>CBDCWA010000001.1:0-41674 GCA_965223255.1 Hyphomicrobiaceae bacterium
CGGCCATTGTGACGATAGCCAGCGAACACCACAAGACCTCCTCCCGACATAGGGGGACAGCCTACAACAGTGGTCCATCAATGCGCTGTCACGAAGATAGCAGGCACTGAACTGACGGGCAGAAGCCGACAATTGCGGTGAAAAGGACCCAATAGGATGCAAGAAACATGACGGACGCGGGATTAGGCTCTTGATGTCATTGTTATGATTGGTATTTACTCGCCGCATGAGAAATCAGAGTGGTTGAGGGACACCATGCTGCGATACTTGCTGCTTCTCGCGATCGTCGGGGTCAATTTGGTCTTGGGGCCAGGGACTACGCTTGCCGAGCATCGCGTTGCATTGGTAATTGGGAACAGTTCATATCAATTTATTAAAGAACTAAAAAACCCGCGGAATGATGCAAAGGATGTCGCAAACGCACTACAAGTGTTGGGCTTCGACGTTTTCCGAGGCCGTGATTTGACCAATGCGGGTTTCCGCAGAATTCTGAAACATTTTGCAAAGGCATTGCGGAGTGCCGACGTGGCCCTGCTTTATTATGCCGGTCATGGCGTGCAGATCAACGGCATAAATTACTTGTTGCCTGTCGATGCCAAATTCGAGAGCATTGACGATCTGCAGAGCGCTGCCTTCAGCCTTCGCAAGATACAGTCAGTTATGGGACGCAGGCCACGCGTCAATCTGCTGATTTTTGATGCCTGCCGCGACAATCCGTTGATTGGCAAGCTTGCTCAAAAATCGGGGCACAGGGTTCGTCAAGGCTGGGCCGATCTATCGCCACCTGCAGGTACCTATGTTTCCTTTGCCACTGCGGAAGGGGATACGGCATTAGATGGCGATGGTCGCAACAGCCCCTTTACGGCTGCTTTCATGCGACACATCAAGACGCCCGCCCTGGACGTACAATTGATGATGCGCAAGGTTCGACGCGATGTCATCAAAGCAACAGCGGGCCAGCAAATACCTTGGGAGAAGTCCTCTCTGGTTCGTACGTTCAGTTTTGCGAAATTACCCGAGGCCCCCTCGCTGAAAATCACTGCAAACAAGCGCCGCTATCGCAAGGGTGAAAAGATCACTCTATCGATCACGTCGAACAGGCCATGCAAGCTGACACTGATCAATGTAGACAAGAAAAACAACAGCTGTTTGCTCTTTCCCAATCCCCATTTGCCGGATCGTTCGATTGAGGCCGGCCAAACATTCCTGTTTCCACCGCCGGGGCCAACGGGGACCCTGCGGCTCAATAGTCCAGGCGATGAAACCTTCATAGCAATGTGTAATGCATCGCCTACCGCGCAAAGGAGTTTGCGGCGTAAAACGACAAAAGTAACATGTTCAACACGAGGTCCGAGCGAAAATGTGACTCGCAACCTGTTGGAAGTCGCAACCTACAATCCGCATGAACAACAAGACCGGAAGGTTGACGGGCTAAAGACGGCACCAAAGCAGACCGTCCTCAGCGATAGCGTTACCGTGACGGTCAGCGAATAGGTGGTCCAATGTCAGCGAAGTCGCTTTTGTCCATGATCCTGGCAGTGTATTTGGCGTTTCCTCAATCTCTTTCTGCACAGGAAGTTGAAATCTTTACGGGTCCGATAGATAAAAAGCGCAACCTCCCTAAAGCCAGCTCGCCAAATTACCTGGCGGACTGTTTGGTAAACCCGAGCAACCGCGTGGCATGCTACATGGCACAGACACCAAGCAACGGCAGTGGACTGGAAACCGGAGCGATGAACATCGTGACGTATGTGCCTTGCCAAACGAAGTCGGGTGTTTGTCTGGAGCTTGCAACGTTTAATCCCGATGAGAAGCAACGCGCTCCGGCCGGGGCGCAAATTCGATCGGTTGATGTTCGAATCTACTTCTCATTCGACAAAGCCGAATTAAGGTCGGATGAGGCTGCAAAACTAAAGACGCTGGCGGCGGCGCTTCAGCACAAATCGGCTGCCGGAACAGGCTTTGCCATTATCGGTCATACCGACGCGAAGGGCTCGGACGCGTATAACTGTAGGCTCTCTGCGGCTCGCGCCCGGAGCGTAAAGTCTCGACTTGTCGCATTAGGTGTGGATGCTAAACGGTTAAGGCCGATTGGCGCCGGCGAACACTTGCTGCGCGAGACGCGCATGCCGAATTCGGGTGACAATCGCCGTGTCAGTTTTGCCCGCCTGGTGGCCGAGAGCCAATCGCTTTTGGATAAGTTAGGCAAGCTGTGTCGCTGAGCAACAGTAGAGAAGGTCGATGAAACGTTCAATTGCATCAGTCGCTTTGGCATTTGCCGTTGGCTCGAATGCGGCATTGGCGCAGGGCTTTGGTGAGTTTTCAGGAGAAGTTCAAGCGCGATGGTTAGACGGCGGACGAAACATGCAGCTCGTCAAGTCATTGCAATACCGCGATCCGCAAGGGGTAGTGTGGACAGCGCCAGCAGGCCTCGTAACTGATGGCGCTTCAATTCCAGGACCGCTTTGGAGCGTTGTCGGCGGTCCGTTCTCAGGCCCGCATCGCAAAGCCGCGGTCATACATGACTATTATTGCGAGCAGAGAACCCGACCCTGGCAGCAGGTGCATAAGGCTTTTTATTTGGCAAGCCGGGCCGCTGGCGTCGAGTCAATCAGAGCGCGTGTGATGTATTTCGCGGTCTATCGTTTCGGGCCGCGCTGGTCACGCAGCCGTTCAGGAGACAGCTCCGAAATTGTGTTTAAGCCGAAACTTGTCAAGCACGAGTTCGATACGATGCGCCGCAAGATCGAACGCGGACAACTCGACCTTCGCGAAATTCAAAAGTCTGCGGACCGCAGCCTCAGAAGTTTATCGCGATCGACAATTGAATGACCTGGAGTTTTTGCTTGCTCGCCGCCACAGATCATTCGTCAACGGATCGGTGGCAACCCGTGACCTCACCGGAAAATTTGCAGCCGCCGGACGACCAAAAACCCATCCGCAAATGCGGATTAAATTCGCCTATTGCCAAACGGGGTTGTGCTTCTGTTGCCGACCAAAGTCCGCTTTCGTCCTCACATTCGGCTCTGGCCCTTATGAACTGCCATTGCCGAGCACTGGGCCGATATCGCCGATCGATCATTGCAGACGGCTCGCGACTAAAGTGGGTCTGGCACAAACTCAGACCTCACCATGCGATCTGGGCACGGCTGAAAGGCGTCCAACGGACTTGTGATCGATTGTTGTTCTCAAACCTCTGGACCGGCGAATGACGTGCTCCTAACTAAGTGGTCTAATCGGGTTGCCCACTTCTTTTGTCCTTTGACCCGCAATTCAAGCAGACATACAACAGAGACCGTTCGGTCGAGACCACAATTAGACTGAAAAGTACGCATGCGCGCTACAACACACGTGATCTGAGCGGATATTGTCTGCGATACGGTTCAAGTGCCCTATGAGGAGGCTTTTGATATCCATACGTTTGTGTCGTCATAATTCACGACTACCGAGGACGATTTTGCAATTTGATGATTTGATTAACTTCCGGCAATAAACTGAACACTCTATATCTCGATTCCACCTTTCAAGAGCCAAGCATGGTATCCATCGTTTCCGCATTACAGCTAAGGCATTGCGACCTCAGCCTTAGAGAGGAAGGGTCTGTTTATTTCTGTTCGCGCCCATCCGGTGGGCGTTACAAAAACAAGGAAGGACAGGGCTGGGTTACCGGGATTGGGCAGGACGGACGTGCCCGGCTTGAAATTGTTTGTACAGAGGCCACGCAGGACGTGCATGCGCTGGCGAACGGCAACATCATTTATACAGAACCGCGTTCCGGCCGCATTACCGAGATCGATCAAAATGGGATTTGCCAGGCCAGGTGGCATGCGCGCGGGCAATGGCGCGAAACAGAACCGCGGAGCGGAAGTATTGAGCTTCCGATCAGCGTGCTTCACCATACCGTGTCTTTGATGCCCAATGATCATTTTTTGTTACTGAGTGCAGAGGCACGCACATATACTGACTGGCACACCAGCACGTCTGATGTAGACGCGCCACGCGCGCGCGTTAACGTGGTCGGGGATGTTGTTCTTGAGGTTTCACGCGATGGCGTCGTGAAAAACGAATGGCGCTTGCTTGATTTGCTTGACCCATATCGCGTTGGCCATGGCAGCTTGTCCGACAATTGGCACAAGAAAGGATTTCCCAATTCGTGTGATTGGAGCCATGCGAACGCTGCCAAGTACGATCCTTTCGACGATAGTATTCTCGTTTCACTTCGGCATCAGGATTGCATCGTAAAGTTTTCTCGTTCCACCGGCAGATTGCTGTGGATTTTGGGAAACCATTCCCACTGGTCACCGTCATTTACACAGTATCTCTTGTCACCCACGGATGGGTTGCAGTGGCCATATCATCAGCACGATTGTTCGGTCACCGGGCCTAATCGTGTCATGTGTTTCGACAACGGTAATTTTCGCGCATCAGCGTTTCAACGCAAACAAGATGATCGCGAGATTAGAAGCCGCGCTGTCGAGTATGAAATCAATACCGACGATATGTCGGTAAAAGAGGTCTGGTCTTACGGAGATGCACCGGCGGAGAAGATCTATTCATGTTTCCAAGGTGGAGCTCAGAGGTTGGCGAAAACCGGTAATACGCTCATTACCTTCGGCGGAGTTTGCGTCAAGGATGGGCAACCCACGAGCGACAATTTGAATGGCATTTGTCGCGCCCGCCTTATAGAGGTTTCGCCAAATAAGGAGATCGTTTTCGATTTGCTGATCGACGGATCGAAAATCGATCGCTCAATGCCGATTTCGGTATTTCGGTCTGAGCACGCCGCACCGGTGCACACGCGCGTGAATGAACAAAAATTCTGATAATGAGCCTTCCAGGATCGGGGAAAACAATACCCGCGAAAGAGCTGGCCACTTTGCTCAACGCAGTCGTTTCGAAACTTATTCTGTGCGCAACACCATTAATCTCAAACTTGGGTTGTCTCACGATGACCGCAAAGAACATGCGCGACAAATGGTATTGCCGTGTGATCTTATCGCAGAGGTCGGGGTTTTTCGATCGCTGATCGCATAGGCGAAACGGTTGCAGCGCGCTGAACTATCGAGCAGCTGAAGTCAATGACTGCATAGAGCCTATCTTCAGGCAGTTCAAATTCTGGCAGTATCTGGTGCAATCGCCAACGCAAATACCTGCTGCAAAGACAGCCGGACGCAATAGACCGATGCCCTTGTCGGCCAGAACCCCAAATGGTCGTCCCCGCTTTGGCGGCGTCCATATCAGGTACGAAACCAATACCCGGTTTGTTACCAAGATTGGGTGAGGCAAACGTATTCAACCGTCGCGGTGGCTGTGAGAAGTGATTGCACATAGGGTACATGCCCAATACAATTGTCTCGGTTTAAGGGGTGATCCTGTGCATTAAATTGTAATTTTACTACCAATCGGAAGGAGCGTCCGATCCAATGGCGATGACCTACAATATCTTGATTATGGGAGCATCTTATGGATCGCTCCTTGCCTCGAAGCTGTTATTTGGCGGGCATTCAATCACGCTTGTTTGTCTTCCTGCGGAAGTGGACCTCATCAATTCAGAAGGCTTTCGCGTGCGCCTACCGATCAAAGGGCGCAGCGAGCATATCGAGCTCGACTCGCGAAAACTTCCAGGCAAGGCGGTTGCCGCAGGGCCCGAGACGATCGATCCGAAGGCCTTTGATCTTGTTGGATTGGCCATGCAGGAGCCACAGTATCGTTCTCCGGCGGTTCGCGAGCTGCTGGATGCAGTTGCGAGGTCAGGTGTGCCATGCATGTCCATAATGAACATGCCGCCTTTGCCTTATGTGAAGCGAATCTCCGGCCTCGATCACGGGTCGCTTGTGCCCGCCTATACAGATGCGACGGTGTGGGAGAACTTCGATCCAGGCGCAATGACATTGTGCAGCCCTGATCCGCAGGCCATTCGACCGCCGGACGAAAATATCAATGTTCTGCAAGTTACGCTGCCGACAAATTTCAAGGTGGCCAGATTCGAAAGCGATCAATCGACAGCGATCCTGCGCCAACTGCAAGAAGAGATCGAAGCAATTCAATATGACACGCCGCAAGGCAAGATCGGCCTGCCGGTCAAGTTGAAAGTGCATGATTCGATTTTCGTGCCGCTCGCCAAATGGGCGATGTTGCTTGCCGGGAATTATCGCTGCATCACAACTGACGATATGCGCACAGCGCAGAAGGCAGTGCACAGCGACCTTGAGACCTCACGTTCGGTCTACAATTTCGTCAACGATTTGTGCGTACGCTTGGGTGCTGCAGCAACAGATCTCGTGCCCTTTGAAAAGTACGCAGCTGCGGCTCAGAGCCTAACGCGGCCTGCTTCTGCAGCACGTGCCCTCAACAATGGTGCAACAAATATCGAGCGGGCTGACAAGTTGGTACAAATAATCGCCAAACAAAAGGGACTAAGTCATCCGGTGATCGATGCAACGGTGGCTCTTGTTGATGCACGCCTCAAAGCGAACCGAGATGCTGCGAGCTGAACGCAATATCGTTTAGCGCGTGCGTGGAAAGGGATTATTGGCCAAGGCCATTGGCGGCTAGGTGTTATCGACCTCGATACGGTTGCGACCATTTTCTTTCGCTTTGTAGAGCTGATCATCGGCTCTCGCGATCAGGTCGCTCAACGTCTCGTCAGGCTTGAAGCCGGCAATGCCGAATGACGCCGTCAGGCTCACGGGGCACTGTTCCTGATCGCCGACGCGGAAGGTTTGCGCCTCGATCTGGCGTCGGACCAGCTCGGTCAGCAACTGGGCTCTGGTGGTGTCTGTTCCCGGCAGGATGAGGGCGAATTCCTCACCGCCGTATCTTGCAACCGTATTGCCGTCTTTCACATTCTCCTGCAAAAGAGCGGCAAACTGTTTCAGCACCTGATCGCCAGATTGATGACCATGGGTGTCATTGAGCAACTTGAAGTGATCTATGTCGGCCATGACCAGGGAAAGGTCGCCGCCATCCTGCCTGGCAGCGGCGGTCTCTCGGGCCATGACTTCGTCGAACAGGCGTCGATTGCCTGCCGATGTCAACGCATCGAGCAAGGCATTCTGCTCTGCGAGAGATAGCTCGGCATGTAGTTTGGCGATTTCGCGTCGGGCGTTGTCGAGCTGACTGTTCAGTTCTCTGGTCTGCTCGTCGAATTGCCGGTTCTCCCGGATCAATGCGACAACGATGTGCTGAATGCGTATATGATCGCAAGGCTGGGACAGGTCTTCGTTGGTGCTCGTTAGGAACCGGTGATACCTGCGGCTGGCTTTCGCATAGTTGACGATGAGACCGGCGATCTCCGACAGTTCGCTTTCGATGCGCACGGCTGCGGCGCGTACTTTCTCGTCCTCGGCGTTTGTCAGCCGGCGCTGTTTGGAACTGTTGGAGCCCCTCTCAAAGTGGTCAACCAGGTAGGCCACGCCCAGCCCCCCCATCGCAAGTGCGGCAAAGCCGCCGACAATAAGTGGTGAAGCCGGCAGGTCGGCAAGAGGCAGCGTCAAGCGTTGGCCGAGCACGGACGTGAGGCCTAGCGTCAAAGCAGCGCCAGCACCAAACACTGCAATGTGTTCGATTAATCTTTTGTTCAAGCGGGCTGTCATTTCGCTAAATGCAACAAAGGCAACATAAAAAAGACCGGAAGCAGACTTCAAGGCAACCGAAATTGTTTATACGCCAGATGTATTAGCCCCTCGTTAACGAACATCGTTGCGCGAATTGATGGCTGATGTGGTGGGAACGCCTGTTCGTGATGACCGGGCAAGAGCATTAGGCTCAAACCAGATCCGCTTGGCGCACCCGCAAAAGTGACATCTGACATTGCACTGCACGCTACAAAACTTGTCCAATCTTAATTGGACAATCGTTGTGGTTATTCGAACGGCCAACAGTTGTGATCAAAGTCCGCGACCATAATGTTAACAGATACAAATACAACCTAATCCGTTAAGGGAATTAAGACTATTCTCACAAAATCTTGATAGCGTATTTGAGTATTTGGCGCGCGCATCCTGGTAATTGCGCGCGAAGCATGATGCTGCCCAAGAACCCCGGTGCAACTCCGGCATGTTTGTAGGCCTGTCTAGGCCGCATAGTGCACTTCCTCGGGGTCCCTAACATGCTTCAATCAGCACTTCTAGGCCGGTTTAGCACCAGCCGTTTCAGCTGGATTCAGTCGTGCCTCATGTCGTTCAGACAAGATGTTGCACGCCAACTCAACACAG
Source organism: Hyphomicrobiaceae bacterium (assembly GCA_965223255.1). GTDB lineage: Bacteria > Pseudomonadota > Alphaproteobacteria > Rhizobiales > Hyphomicrobiaceae > CBDCWA01. The sequence goes on from CBDCWA010000001.1 coordinate 8,217, forward strand.
CATTTCAGAGCTCCTGTGCATCTGAGCGCCTTAGCGATTTCATGAGCTCTTATGATGCGCGCGGCGAACGCGCCGTCGCGGCAGCACAAGGCGCCATTGCTCTGTTCGTTTTAATACTTCATGTCGGTGCGAGAATAGGGACCGATCAAGCGACCATCAACTTCTGGGTTGTGAATGCGCTGTCGGCATTGATAGCCAGTTCCGCATTGCGTGCCCGCCTGTCCAGATGTCAGAACTTACCTGAACGTTGGCTAAACGTACTAAACGTTGTCGACGTTACAGTTTTTCTGCTGCTCATTTGGAGCTATCAATTTGCTTATGATCATCCGGCCGGAGGCGTGCTCAAGGCACCATCGATCTCAATCCTATTTGTTTTGGTCGCCTTGCGGGCGCTGAGGTTTCATCCACTTCCACTGATCGTCACTGGTTGTGCAGCAGCTGGCGGTTGGCTCATACTTCTGCTGGCCGCAATCAGCCTCAATGGAGCAGAGAGCCGAACTCACGACTACGTCGCGTATTTGACCACCCACAAGATTTTGGTTGGAGCTGAGGTCGAAAAGATCGTCGCATTGCTGTCCCTTGTCCTGTTTTTGGCATTCGCGACGCACCGAGCGCGTGCAGGCCTCCTGCAGTTGGATCACACGCTGGAACACATGCCGAACGGCGTGGCTATGTTCGATTCTCGTAATCGCCTCGTTGTCTGCAACTCGCTCTACGGCGAGATCTACAATTTGACACGAGATGATGTGAAGCCGGGTACGAGCATTCAAGAACTTGTCGAGAAACGTCAAGATAATGGCATTTTCGGCCCTGATAACACCACCAGGGAGTTTGCCAGGGAATGGATTGCCGACTTTGAGAAAGCAAGTACCCGTATTCAAGAACTTGCGGATGGTCGTATCCTCTCAATAAGGCGCAAACGCAAACCAGACGGTGGCATGATCACCAGCACCGTCGACATAACGGATCGCAGGCGCTTGGAAGCCCGCATCGAGCACATGGCCTACCATGATGCGCTCACTGGATTGGCAAACCGCCTCCTTCTTCTCGACCGTCTCGAGAAGATGCTGGCCGGTCGAAGAACACCGGATGAACTGACAGTGTTCTGCCTGGACCTTGATCACTTCAAGGAAGTCAACGATACGCTTGGACACCAAGTTGGTGACGCACTGTTACAGGCGGCGGCTGATCGATTGCGGGACTCTGTTCGACAGTCGGACCTTGTGGCAAGGACAGGCGGGGATGAATTTGTTATCGTCCAGTCATCGAGCAATGCGACGCTCTCTGCTGCGGAACTAGCCAACCGATTGATCGATGTGGTTGGTGCACCGTACGAAATAAATGGCCATCGCGTCATCGTCGGCGTAAGCGTCGGCGTGTCATTCTCCGGACCCGATGCAAGGGATTCTGGCGAATTGATCAAGCAGGCAGACATTGCTCTTTATCGTGCGAAAGAAGACGGTCGAGGAACGTACCGATTCTTCGAGGAAGCAATGAATGAACGACTGCACGCGCGTCGCAAAATGGAAAACGATTTGCACAAGGCACTCACCGACAATGAATTTGAACTCTACTATCAACCTGTGGTTGGCGTTGACCAAAACAAGATAATAGGCGTCGAAGCCCTTATCAGATGGCATCATCCAGAAGGAGGAATAATCTCCCCCTTAGACTTCATTCCGCTTGTCGAAGAAATTGGCCTAGCTGTAAAGTTGGGTGATTGGGTCATCAATCAAGCCTGTAGCGATGCGGTGCGATGGTCTGAAGAGATCACGGTTGCCGTCAATGTTTCGGCGGCGCAGTTTAGAAAGCCAGGCCTCGTCGAAACCGTAACTCGCGCCCTGAATCGGACGGGGCTCAATGCGTCGCGTTTGGAGCTGGAAATTACTGAGACGGCTCTGTTGGAAGATAGCGAGTCGACGATCCGCATACTTGATGAACTTCGAGCCATAGGTGTACGGGTTGCCATGGACGATTTTGGGACTGGTTATGCCTCACTGAGTTATCTACAGAAGTTTCCGTTTGACCGTATAAAGATAGACCGTAGTTTCATCAACGAAGTCACCAAACATGGAAACGCCAGCGAAATCGTTAAGACTGTGATTTCCCTGGGCCAACGATTGGGTATGGCGACGACCGCTGAGGGCGTTGAAACCGTCGAACAATTAAACGAGATCACGGCCGAGGGTTGCTCGGACGTTCAAGGTTTCCTCATCAGTTCGCCACAACCACGTGAAGAAATCGAAGCTCTATTTGGTGAATTCAACAAAAATGCCGCTGAGTAGATCACATCGCTTCTTAAAACGGACACTCCAACAATTTTTCAAAATTAAGACTTATAAATGTCTTGGTAATCGTCACGCAGGACGTTCTTCTGAACTTTACCCATCGTATTTCGCGGCAAGGCCTCTACAAAGATTATACGCTTAGGGATTTTGAAGTTTGCCAGTACAGCCTTTAAGTGTTCACGAATTCCATCTTCGCTAAGTCGCGCCTCTTCGTCCTTAACAACTACCGCCGTAACGCCTTCGCCAAAATCACTGTGAGCGACACCGAATACCGCACTTTCCACAACGCCGGCAATCGCGTCGATTTCCGCTTCGACCTCTTTGGGATAGACGTTAAATCCGCCGCTGATCACCAAATCCTTGCTGCGCCCAACAATATGGATATAACCATTCTCGTCGATCTTGCCGAGGTCTCCGGTTATGAAGAACCCATCGTCTCGGAATGAGTCAGCATTGGCATCCGACATCTGCCAATAGCCGCTGAAGACATTGGGCCCTTGCACTTCGATCATGCCGATCTCACCGCAAGCCAGAACATTACCGCGGTCAGGGTCGGTCACCCGCACCTCCACACCCGGCAGCGGCGGACCGACCGCACCGGGCACGCGAACACCGTCGTAGGGGTTGGAGGTCAGCATATTGGTCTCGGTCATGCCGTAACGCTCAAGAATGGAATGCCTGGTACGCTCCTGCCACCGCACGTGTGTTTCCGCCAGCAGCGGTGCGGAACCTGAAATAAACAATCGCATATTGCGAACAAGGTCGGCGGTCAGCGCGGGATGCTGCAACAGGCGAACGTAGAATGTCGGCACGCCCATCATGACGGTCGACCGGTCAAGCCAGGCAATGACCTCATCGGCATCAAAGTGCGTATGGAAATTCAGTCCGCTCCCCGCCACCAGAGTGGTATTGGTCGCGACAAATAACCCATGAGTGTGAAAAATCGGCAGCGCGTGCAGCAGCATATCCTCCTTTGAGAAGCGCCAAGCCGAAACCAAGGTGCGCGCGTTCGACGCCAAATTTTCATGGCTCAACACCGCACCTTTGGAACGACCGGTGGTCCCAGACGTATAAAGGATGGCGGCTGGGTCATCGCCGCCACGCTCAGCGTTTTGAAAACTCCCATCGAAGTTCTTTACCAGTTCCGACAGTCGCCCGCCGCCCGCACCATCGATTGCAAGTGTTGTCGCACGACAGCGATCCGCGAGCGGCACGATCCCAGCCTCCGCTTGTGGATTGCAGATAACGAGGCGCGGTGCTGCATTGTCAATGAAATAGGACAACTCGCTCTCGGTATAGGCCGTGTTGAGCGGCACAAACACAGCGCCACAGCGCAAACATGCAAGATAAATCATCAAATAGTCTGGGCATTTATCGAGCTGCACGATCACGCGGTCACCCAATCCGACTCCCGCTTGCGCAAAAGCCTGCGCAAACTGACCCGATCGCTGCAAGGCATCCGAATAAGTGTAGCGAATGCCCTCGGTCGTGATCAGAAAGACCCGCGTTTCAAGGTCCTCTTCAAACGCGAAGTGGTCGAACAAATGATTGCCCATTGCATCCCCTAGAAGCGATATTGGATAACACCCTGCCCTACAGAGCTGTTCGAGCACAAGCGCATGAAGACGGATTTCATGCCGGCGCCCGCAGCAATTGGTGTCCCTCGAGCCCGGACAGCTGAAAAACTCTCACGATCGAGAGATCCAGACTGAATGACCTATTTCTTATTTCCCGACAACTTTTCGAGGCTGCGCGCCAACGCCGGTGGCAGCGTGGTTTGCGTCTTCGGCTGATCTGTGCCGCCTTGTCGGGATCCGGTATCTCGATTGCCGTTGCCGGCGAATTCGCGCGGCACTGGTGGGCGTTGTCCTGCCGCTGCAGGCGGCGGCATGGGCGGCGGTTTGGGAGACTTAGCCGGCCCACTTTCGGCTGCTGGTGCACTCGATCCACCCCCTCTCTTCAGGGCACTTAGGCCAGCCAGCAGCGAGCGGCGTTTCTTCGCTGGCTCTTTGCCGCTGGCTTCCGGGTGCGATTGATCGCGATCCCCTTCGGCACCGGTCTGACGGGCATAATTGGACAGCACACCGGCGATTGAGCCGGCTGCCGCGCGCGAACGTTCATCTGGTGCAGCATTTTCGTGCGTTGAGGACGGCGGCCGCGTACGTGTCGGACGCGCGTCCCTGTTAGCGGCTTTGGCATATTCGACATGCGGCTTCTGCCCGCCTGTCGGCACCATCGGGCTTGGTTGAGATTGTGGTCGGCGCGAGCGGGTGCGCATTAAACCCGTCTGTCCCTGTCGCGATTCGCCGGCCGGCGCGGGTGGCTGCGACGGTGAACTGGTGCCGCCACCATTTCTGCCGGCCGCTGGAGCTGGTGGCACCATGCTGGTCGGCGGTGGTGCGACGGGAGGTGTCGGGCTTGGTTTTGCTGGACGCTTGGTCTTGGTCTTAGTGTTGACCATGAACAAACCGCGCTTGGTGAGTTTGCGTTCCGTTTTGCGGACCATACGCAAGAACCTCAGCACTTCGCGCATCGGCATCGGCCCACCGTAATAATAGCCTTGCGCGTATTCACAGCCGATGGACCTGAGGAAACTTACATCGCCGCTCACTTCTACACCCTCAGCAATAACCTTTTTGCCAAGTTCGTGAGACAACGCCACGATTGAGCGTACAATCACGCGGCCAGGCCCTTCTTCCTCATTTGTGGCCTGAACCAGATCGCGGTCGATCTTCAGTGTATCAACCGGAAAGCGCTGCAAGTATGAAAGCGATGAATACCCGGTCCCGAAATCATCAATCGCAATCCCGGCGCCGGTCCCTTTGATAATCTCCATGGCTTGGGCCGCCTGCTCGGGGTTCTCCATCACCAGGGATTCGGTAATCTCCAATTTCAATGTCGCTGCCGGGATCAATTGGCGCCCAACGATTTGGCGCACCTCCTGGATAAGATCAGGGCGGAGGAATTGGCGGCTTGAAACATTTACGCTAACAAACAATGGACGCTCATAGCGTGGCAACTCCCTATGCCAACGCGCTGCATCCTCAACCGCTTGCCCGAGCACGTAAGAGCCCAACCGGACAATTAGGTCACTCTCTTCCGCAACCGGCACAAAATCAACCGGATTGAGCAAACCAAGTGTTGGATGCTGCCAGCGCACCAGGGCTTCAAATCCACCAAGTTCCTCCGTATTCAAGGCAATAATCGGCTGATAGAGCACCTGCAATTCCTGGCGCTCGAGCGCAAGTCTCAAATCGCTCTCTATAGCAACACGATCATCAACCTCACCGCGAAATTCCGGTCGGAAAAATTCAACGCGATCCGAGCCCCCGCGCTTAGCGCGATACATGGCGATTTCGGCGTCTCGCAACAGATCACTACCGGTTTCACAATCGCCGTTGTTTTGCGCCACGCCAATTGACGAGGTGAGCACGATGTCCTGTCCGGTAATCCGGATCGGCGCCCTTAGGCTGTGACGAATGTTTTCAGCTATCTTGGCGAGCGTGGCATGATCACGCGCCTCGCCGAACAAGACGGCAAACTGATCGCCAGCGACACGGCCGAGCGTGTCTTGTGGACCCAGGTGCTTGTCCAGTCGTTTGGCAAACGTGAGCAGCAGGCTATCACCAACCGTAAAGCCGAATGCCGAGTTGGCACTCTTAAATTTATCGATATCGATAAACATGATCGTCTGACCGTATGACCGTGTCGCCTGGCCGCGCACCAATGCCTGGGTGACGCGGTCCAGGAACAGTTCACGGTTCGGCAAGCCCGTCAGGCTGTCATGGACGGCATCGAGCAGCAAGCGTTCCTGGGCTCGTTTCGATTCGGTAATGTCGCGCACCAAGCCAACACACCGTAACGCCCGACGATCCGACCCCTTCATGGCCGAGGCTTCGAGATCGAACCACCGATAGGTTCCATCGGAATGACGCATCCGAAACTTTTGCAGCAACTCACCGCCGCCGCTCTGTTCGGCCGACCACAACATCAGCTTGAACCGCTCGCGATCTGCTTCATGCATATACTTGAGAAAGTCATCGACCTTGGTCGACAGCATACCCGGCGCCAGCCCCAGTGCCATGTCAAGGATCGGGCTTACGGTTACCTCCTGGCGCCGCGAATTCCATTCCCACACCGCGGCACCAGCCCCTTCGACCGCCAGAGCGCGCACCTGCTGCTCATTTGGCGCGACGGCATCAATGGTTTCCACAGAACGAAACGCGTATTGCGTGACGGCGAACCCCATTAACACGACGACCAAGACCAATCCGGCTGCCAGGCTGGTGACCACAATATTCCCGGCCAGCTGACCTGTCAGTGCCAGTGCTGCGCCAAAGATCCAAACGACAAACATGATCCATGTCGGCAATATCGATAGCGCTCGATCCTGCTGCTGCAAGGTCAAGAACAGAATGAGGCCCATTCCAAGGCCGCCGATTGCAGCGAATGACGCCCTGGCGAACGTCGAAGCCAAACGGGGATCGATAATGGCAATGGCGATCAAACTGAGCTGCGCCACGACCCAGACAATAAACAGGGTGCGAACGAAACCATGCCAGGCCCCAAGCCTGAGGAAGACGTGAAGGAAGATAACAATACTCGCCGCCATCGCAGATTCAGTCGCCGCCCGGTAGACCGCATTATCCTCCGCGCTCAGTTGGAACAACTTATGCCAGAACCCAAAGTCGACACACAGGTAGGCCAGCACACACCATGTCACGAGGGCGGCGCATGGAAAGATCATGCGATGGCTTGCGGCAAACACCGCCGTCAAGAACATGCCAAGAACACCGGTAACGCCAAGCAGGATTCCATTAAACAGTTGGCGCTCCCTGACACGTAACTCATAGCCCAGAGGTTGCCACAGATAGGCGCGTGGATAACGGTCGGAGGCCAACTCAACCGCATAGGTTACGGTTTGGCGCGCGCCGAGCGAGATCCGAAAGATGTCGGCGTGATCGCTTTTTACCCGTTCCGGCAAAAATCCAATGGAGGGCGTTACGGCTTCTATCCGCTTGGCATCGAGATCGGGCCAGACAACACCCGATCCAATCAGCGTATACCGCTCGACGGTCAGCCAACGCTCAACCGGCTGATCAGTTGGATTGGTGAGCGCAAACACCAGCCAATTAGGATTGGTCCCAATCGTTGCTGCGCGCACAGTCATGCGCCCTTTGACGCCATCGCTGCCCGCCGCGGTTTGAATCTGCAGGCTGTCACCGCGACCATCGAGCAGCACGGCCTTAGATGTCACTTCTACCCGCTTGTCATCCGGCTTTACGACAATCGCTTCAACGGCGCGTGCAGAGGTTGGCGCGACACCACACCAGAACAAAGCTATCAGAGCGAAACGCAGCGCATACAAACCAAAGATCTCTACTCGACACATACGGTAGAGCCATTGCCTGCTTGCGCCAGAACTGTTGCGCATCCTATGCCAGCCTTTCCGCTGAATTCAGATCCTCCGCCAGCAACGCAAACAATAGATGGTCCTGCCATACACCATTGATCTTGAGATAGTCCCGCGCCATGCCTTCGTGTCGAAAGCCATTGCGCTCCAAGACTTTCTGCGAGCCCTTATTGGTTGGCAGGCAGGCCGCCTCAACCCGATGCAGCATCAGCTCCTCGAAAGCGAACGCGCAAACGGTCTCAACAGCGTCGGTCATAAATCCGAGTCCGTTGTATGGTGCTCCGATCCAGTAACCTAACGAGGCTGTTTGCGCCACGCCACGCCTTACATTGCTGAGCGTGATTCCGCCCGCCAGCGCATCATCGTCGCGGGTAAATATGAAGAAAGCATAACCGTGATCTTCTCTGAGATCGCGCTGATAGTGGCGCAACCGCCGACGGAACGCCGATCGCGAAAGCTCATCTCGTGCCCACAGCGGCTCCCAAGGCGTCAAGTGTTCTCTACTCCTGGCCCTGAGCTCGGCCCACTGGCCGTAATCAAAACTACTTGGCGGACGCAACCAGATTTTTCGGCCGAGCAGGCTCAAATTCTCAGTTAATGCCGGACCGCTTCTCGAAAACACCATGACGTCACCCAACCAGACTCTGCACGAAACGCTGGGCATCATCAGCAAACCCCTGCGACGATGAACCGGCACCGACAACTGCAACCGCGGGCTGCTTTTGTTCCACCAAACGCACCGCAAATTGGCGCAACCCCTCGCTGGATACAGCCTCCATTCGGTCAATCAGCTCACTTGCCGGAATGATTCGTCCGTGCCCCATCAGGTGCCGTGCCATTTGCTCAGCCCGCGCTGACGAACTCTCCAAACCCATCATAAGGCCTGCTTTCAACTGCGCCTTGGCCCGGCTGATCTCACGCGCCGGTACCGGTGTTTCACAAAGCCTGCCCAACTCGCGACTCACCACCTCGCTAAGCGCCGGCATTTGTTCTGATCCCGTCGCCGCATGAATGGTGAACAGACCGCCATCCACCAGCCCCCAGGCTGATGAATAGACAGCATAGCAAAGTCCTCGCTTTTCTCGCACCTCTTGAAACAGCCGCGAAGACATACCGCCACCCAAAATGCCGGAAAATACCTGTGCCGTGAAATAATCCTCGTCCCGATAGGACGGGGAATCGAATCCCAACAGCAAATGACACTGCTCGAACGTCCGATCTGACGACTTCACACCACCGACGTAGGATGCCGATTCTGCCTGCCGAACCTCACCGGAATTGAGACCATTAAATAGGGCTTCAGCATGGCGGACGAGTTGTTGATGCTCCACGGCGCCGGCTGCCGCCAGCACCATTCCCGGCGCCTTATAGCGTCGTTCCAGAAAGTTCTTGAGGCCAGGACCGTCGATTTTGGCTACACTTTGGCGCGTACCGATGATTGAGCGGCCAACAGCTTGATCCGGAAACGCGACTTCCTGCAGATAATCATACCCAAGCTCTTCGGGACTGTCAGAGATGCCAGCAATCTCCTGCTGCACCACTTCTCTTTCGCGCTCGATTTCTTCCTCTGCGAAAAGAGAATTTTGCAATATATCAGCAAGTATGCCGAGGGCCAGGCCAGCATCATCCTTTAGGACGCGCGCATAATAGGCGGTGCTCTCCAAGCTCGTTGCAGCGTTCAGTTCGCCACCAACTGCCTCGATCTCTTCGGCAATATCGAAGGCTGACCGCGTTGCTGTGCCCTTGAACGCCATATGTTCCAGAAAGTGCGAAATCCCGTGTTCGCCATCCGCCTCATGGCGGGCGCCAACGCCGACCCAAACCCCTAGCGAAACCGTCTCAAGATGCGGCATGGCAAACGACACAACCCTGAGGCCGTTCCCAAGTTCGCTTATTTCAGGACTGTCCATCGTCTACCCACTTCAACCAAATCTAGTAAAAGCCACATATAGCTAGCCATTAATGACTCGCGATCGCTGCATCACATAGGCCTCTACGGCGCTTAAATCGTTCTTAATCACGTCGAACCGTTCCGGATCGGTCATCAGCGATTTTAGCCGCTCCGGCAGCAATGGCCGATGCCCGGTGATGGCTTTGATCGCATCGGGAAACTTCGCAGGATGGGCCGTCGCCAAAACCACCCTGGCTGCCTGATCTCCGGACCTCGTTTGATCTGCAGCATATAGACCGCACGCCGTGTGCGGATCTGCCAAATAGCCACTCTCGGCTTGATAAATCCTTATCGTGTCTGCCACCTCGGCCTCACTCGCCCGGCACGCCCGGTACGTCTGGCGTAACGGTGCAAGGGCAGCGCCCAGTTCGAATTGCCCAGATTGCGCGAGCCTCTGCATTTGCCTGCGCACGAAAGCACCATCTCGGTTTGCCGCCTCGAACAACGCCCGCTCAAAATTCGATGAGACTTGAATATCCATTGACGGAGAGGTCGTCGCGATAACGTCGTGCGTCTCATAACGCCCTGTTGCCAAGGCCCGTTGCAATATATCGTTGGCGTTGGTCGCGATCACCAAAGAGCTGATATCGAGCCCCATTTGTTTTGCCACAAAGCCGGCAAAGATATCTCCGAAGTTCCCCGTGGGTACAGAAAAAGACAATTGCCGATTTGGGGCACCGAGCGCCGCACCGGCCACAAAATAATATATCACCTGCGCCATTATTCGAGCCCAGTTGATCGAGTTCACACCGGACAACTGCACGCGATCTCTAAATGCGTGATCATTGAACATGTCTTTTACCAGCGCCTGGCAATCATCAAACGTACCATCGATGGCCAGCGCGTGAACATTGTTGTCCTGAGGCGTGGTCATCATGCGCCGCTGTACATCGGACACGCGCCCATTCGGAAACAAAATCACGACGTCTACACGGTCGAGCCCTCGAAAGGCCTCGATCGCGGCCCCACCTGTATCGCCTGAGGTTGCCCCGACGATCGTCGCACGCCGACCGCGCTTTGCCAGGACATGGTCCATTAGCCGCGCCAGTAGTTGCATAGCGACGTCTTTGAACGCCAACGTCGGCCCGTGGAAAAGTTCGAGCACGAAAAGATCATCATCGACCTGCACCAGCGGCGTGACAGCCCGGTGCCCGAAGCTTTGATAGGCAGACTGCGCCATCGCCCCAAGATCGGATCTGGCAATACTGTCACCGACGAACGGCGCGACGACATCAACCGCGACCTGCCAAAATAATCGACCTTGAAAATCGCGAATCTGTTGCGCGGAAAAGTGTGGCCAGGATTCTGGCAAATAGAGGCCGCCATCGCGCGCCAGGCCTGCCAGCAGCACATCATCGAATTCTAAGGTCGGGGCATCCCCCCTGGTCGACACATATTTCACGATTACGACTACTCAGAATGTCCCAACTCAGATCAGCTATTCCAGTCTCGTCGCAACGCCTCGCGTGCACCTAACCGTTACCATGACTTCGACCCCAGCGGAGGGCCGCGCGGGCCATCATCAAACGCCTCGGGTCACTTATCCGTGGATTAACCACCAAAATCAACTCTGTCGCCTCCGATCGGCCGGCCGAACCAATCTGGCGACACATCAATTGCGCCTGCCTCCAATACCTGCGAATCGTGACCAGACGAATGCCACGTAGACACCGATCAGGGTCAATGCCAATCCGAACCAGGTGAGTGCATATTCCAAATGTCGGTTGGTCAACCGGGTATTTGTCACCCCGCCGCGCAGGCCGCCGTCAATCCGTGCACTGGACCTGGCGTCCGCCTCCAAAAAATAGGGAATAACCTGTGCCGATCGCCCGCCGAGCGATGCCTGCACCATGCCATCGAGGTCGCGCCAGTACCAGATGTTCTTGGCCACATCATTTTGGGGTGTGAAGATGCCTGCGGTGCCCGGCCGACGAAGAAGCCCGACAATGGAGCTGCGATCGCCTATAGGCCTTTTGGGCCGCTCAAAGTCAGCGCGTCGGCTGTCTTGCAGGTAACCGCAATTGACCATCAAAAATCGCCCATCGTCAAGCTCGAATGGGATATAGAGATGCCAGCCGGGCTTGTGCGGTCCGGAAGCGAAATAAAAGAGCCGCTTGCTGTGCAAAAATCGCCCATCAACGCGCGTGCGCGCATAGGTAATGTCCTGGCCTTTTGCTGCCATGGCTAACAACGCATTGAGCGGGCGTGCCGGCTCACGGACACGCCTATCGATCTGGGCTTGCAGGCCATCCTTCCATTGCTTGCGCTGCAACTGCCACGATCCAAGCCCGACCAGCACGCCAAACGCGGCCAAAGCACCTACGCTGGCCCACAAGATACCCGCCTGACGCAGCCGCGTGAGCACCATCAGTCTCCTGCCACGCGGCCTTCAGCCGCCTGGTGTTTGAATTGTTGGGCAATCAGAAGCGCCTTGATGACCCGCAACAGCCCAAACGCCAAAACCAATGTCGCCGGCAGCCAGAGAATTAGGTGCACCCACAGCGGCGGCTTGAGGCCGAATTCTACGATAACCGCGAGTCCCAAGATAACGAATCCTAGAATCATAATCACAAACACCGCCGGGCCATCGCCGCTATCGGCAAAGCCGTAGGACAAGCTACAAGACCCACAGCTATCCTTGAGAGTCAGCGATAGCGGTGCCTTGTAGAGCAGCCCCTCACCGCACCGGGGACAGCGACAGCGCAGCCCAGCCCGTACCACAGATGTCGTCCGCGCATCCTGTTGCATGGCACCCATGCTCTGATCTCCATGCCCAAAACCAAAGACGGCAGGCCTTCACCGAGGCCTGCCGTGCTCTGTAGTCATTGTGCCACTAACAGCAGCAGGACCTTAGTGCGGTACGGGCGTACCAGCACCCCAGACATAAATGGCGGCAAACAAGAATAGCCAAACGACGTCGACGAAGTGCCAATACCAGGCCGCCGCTTCGAATCCGAAATGCTGTTTTGGCGAGAAGTGCCCGGCCAGGGCCCGCATAAGACAGACGAACAGGAAGATTGTGCCAATGATGACATGTGCGCCATGGAATCCTGTCGCCATAAAGAATGTAGATCCATAGATGTGACCGGAATAACTAAAGGCTGCGTGCATATATTCGTAAGCCTGGCAGGCGGTGAACAACACCCCAAGGACCACTGTCAGCACCAGGCCCCAAATCAGGCCCTTGCGGTCATTCTCCAACAGCGCATGGTGCGCCCAGGTCACCGTTGTACCCGACAACAGCAAGATCAACGTATTGACCAGGGGCAATCCCCAGGGATCAAAAGTCCCTTTGAAATTGCCAGGTACCAGCGCTTCCGTCGCCTTCACCGCAACGGGTGGCCATTGACCGCCCAAAAGCTCATTGCGTTTTACGAGACCGACGGCCTCTTTGTTGTTTAACAGCGACGCGACTTCGTTGGGAAACAACGCCGCATCGAAATATGCCCAGAACCACGCAACGAAAAACATAACTTCCGATGCGATGAACAGGATCATGCCGTAGCGCAAATGCAATTGCACAACGGGTGTGTGATCACCTTTGTGTGCCTCCCGGATGACATCACGCCACCAAACAAACGCAACTGCAACTACCGACGCAGCCCCGACAAAAAATATCGTTGGCCCGCGCAACAACAATCCAAAAATCCGCAAGCCGCTTTCCGCATCACCGCTGACCGTGCGCATCCAGGTAATAGCGCCGATCGCCATCAAGAACGCCCCCACAGACGCAAGCACCGGCCACGGACTTGGATCTACCAAGTGGTAGTCATGATGTTTGGCGTGACTGTCTGCCATATCTCAGCTCCAATTTCCCCAATCGTTCCAATCTCTCATCAGTCTCAGCTGCCGTAACGGCCTATCCCCCGGTGCCGGCTGTATCGCTGGCTGTCGCCGCCGCCGTCGTACTCTTGGCCGGATAAAACGTATAAGATAGCGTCAGCTCTTTGATCTTTCGCGCGTCTGCATCCTTTAAAATCGCCGGATCTATATAGAAGCTCACGGGCATCTCAACACTCTCGCCTGGTGCCAGTCGCTGCTCGCGAAAGCAGAAGCATTCGAGCTTGCTGAAATAAGCGCCGGCAATACCGGGTGCCACATTGAATGTCGCGGTGCCGACAAGGGTCTGCGACGTGGTATTTTTTGCTTTGTAAAAGATCAACTTGTTTTCACCAATCTGCGCCACAACCTTGCGTTGGACAGGCTGAAACTGCCAGCCACCGAGACCCGGATTGATATTTGCATCGAAGCGAACGGTAATGGTTTTCGACAGGACGACGTTGGATGCTTGCTCGACCCGTTTCGGTGTACCCGCAAAACCTGTCACCTGGCAGAACATTTGATAAAGCGGCACGGCGGCATACGCCATGCCCAGCATGCCACAGGCGACGGCACCCACCACCGAGGCAACCCGAAGATTGCGTCGACGTTCGGCTCCATTGTCCAGCCTACTGTTTGTCATCACCTCGACCTTACCGACCAGAGCAGTAGCTCAAAGTCCTCGATTAAAAACGTTACCGCCCAAGCGAATAATTGTTGCCGCATAAAAGAGGATCACCAGGACAGCCAATGACAGTGCGATTGCCACGCTTCGCATCCGCTGGCGCCGCCGGTCCTCGTCACCCGCACCAGTCTTCGCAGCCAGGCGATCCGCTCCCCAAACGCTTGCAATAATAAAAGCGGCGATGGCCCCACCCACTACAGCTGCCACGGCGACCAGCACCCAACTGCCCGCCCCCAGCACCAGCCAACTCACAACACCAAGCAATACCGCACCAACAGTGCCTGCCACCACATAAGGCCACACCGGCCGACGGCTCGTGCCGGCTACACTGGAGGTTGGTGATTGGCTGGTCATCCGAAAACGCGCTCCACCAACAGCACTGCGAAGAGTGCGAACAAATAGAAGATAGAGAACAGAAACAGCCGCTTGGCCGCTGCATCTGCGGCGGCGCCTTCGCGAATGTGATAGACCCTGAACGCTAGCCACACAAAAACACCATTAAGACCGATGGCCGCTATCAGATAGGCCGTGCCCCCCAATCCAACCGCCACCGGCGCCAAAGCGATCGGCGCCAGAGCCAGAGAATACAAAAGGATCTGTCGGCGCGTTTCGGCAAGCCCCGCTACGACCGGCAACATCGGAATGTTGACGCGTTCGTAATCTTTGCAGCGATAAAGCGATAGCGCCCAGAAGTGCGGTGGCGTCCACATGAAAATAATAAGGAATAGGACCACACTGCCGAGACCGATATCGCCACTTTGCGCAGCCCACCCGATCATTGGCGGAAATGCACCTGCTGCGCCGCCGATCACGATATTCTGTGGCGTCGTGCGCTTCAACCACATGGTGTAGACAAAGACATAAAAGCAGATCGTAAGGGCGAGGAGCCCGCCGGCAACCCAATTAACGATCACGCCGAGGCTCAACACCGAAAGCAATGACAAGACAACACCGAAAGTTAGTGCATCTTCTCTGCTAATTCGACCCTGTGGAATTGGCCGGTTTTCAGTGCGACTCATCCCGGCGTCGATATCGGCATCATACCACATGTTCAGTGCACCGGATGCGCCGGCGCCGATGGCGATACAGAGAATTGCTATGAGCGCAAGCCCTGGATGCAGATCGCCAGGCGCCGTCACCAGGCCGACCAGACCGGTGAACACAACCAGCGCCATCACCCGCGGCTTCATCAACTCGAAGAAGTCACCGACAGCGCTGGACTGCGGCCCGCTTTGGCTCTCAGATCTAATACCGACACCGATATCGGCCATGAAGGATCTACTCCTAAGCGCGAGGAGCCGACATTAAGCCGGCTAGTGAGAATCCGCATCCGCCTTAATCTTAGGCAGCGTCTCAAAGCTATGGAACTCTGGTGGCGATGGCAGCGTCCACTCGAGCGTGGTTGCACCTTCACCCCATGGGTTCTCGGCAACGTTTTTGCGTTGCGCAAGTGCAAGGAACAAGCCGATGAAGAAGAACAAGGTGCCAATCGCCGTAATGTATGAACCGATCGACGAGACATAGTTCCAATAAGCAAAGGCCTCAGGATAATCGACATAGCGGCGCGGCATACCCGCAAGACCAAGGAAATGCTGCGGGAAGAATAGCACGTTGGCGCCGATGAAAGTTGTCCAGAAGTGCAATTTACCCCAGAACTCGGAATACATCTTGCCGGTCATTTTCGGGAACCAATAATACCAACCGGCAAAAATCGCGAACACTGCTCCAAGCGACAACACATAGTGGAAATGGGCCACCACATAATAAGTATCGTGGAGCGCGCGATCGACACCGGCATTTGCGAGCATAACCCCAGTGACGCCGCCAACAGTGAACAGGAAGATAAAGCCGAGGGCCCACAACATTGGTGTTCGGAACGAAATCGATCCGCCCCACATTGTCGCGATCCAAGAGAAGATTTTCACGCCCGTTGGGACCGCGATTACCATCGTGGCAAACACGAAGTAGGCCTGCGTATTGACGCTTATGCCCGACGTATACATGTGGTGCGCCCACACGATGAAACCGACAACGCCAATCGCAACCATTGCATAGGCCATGCCCAGATATCCGAATACCGGCTTTCTCGAGAACGTCGCGACGATATGACTGATCATACCGAAGCCCGGCAGAATGAGAATGTAAACTTCCGGGTGCCCGAAGAACCAGAACAGGTGCTGATAGAGCAACGGATCACCACCGCCTGCGGCATCAAAAAAGGCCGTACCAAAGTTCCGGTCCGTCAGCAGCATGGTGATCGCGCCCGCCAAAACCGGCAGCGACAACAACAGCAGGAATGCGGTTACCAAAATCGACCAGACGAACAGCGGCATTTTATGCAGCGTCATACCTGGTGCGCGCATATTGAAGATCGTGGTGATGAAGTTGATGGCGCCGAGAATTGAAGACGCACCTGCAATGTGGAGCGAAAGAATTGCAAAATCCATCGCCGGCCCGGGATGTCCTGCAGCAGTCGACAGCGGCGCATAAACGGTCCATCCGGCACCGACGCCCTTGCCACCGGTCGGGCCTTCGACGAACAGCGACAACAGCAACATCGCAAAGGCAACCGGCAACAACCAAAACGACACATTGTTCATGCGCGGAAAGGCCATGTCCGGCGCGCCGATCTGCAGCGGCACAAACCAGTTGCCGAAACCGCCGATCATTGCCGGCATAACCATGAAGAACACCATGATCAGACCATGCCCGGTCACGTACACGTTAAACATGTGGCCGTTGGCGAAGTACTGGAGGCCTGGCTCCTGCAATTCCATCCGCATAGCGACGCTGAGCGCACCACCGATAACACCGGCAATGATCGCAAAGATCAGGTACATCGTGCCGATATCTTTATGATTGGTCGAAAACAGCCAGCGGCCGGCCCCCCAGGGCTTGTGATCGTCGTGATGTGCTACGTCTGCTGAGCCGCTCATCTTCAGCTAACCTTTCATCATCTTGAGCTATTAAAATTTAATCTGTGTGCACTCGATTATGTTTGATCCGCACCAAGTGCACCAACTGTCAGGTGACCGTAGGTCGCTTCGGTTATCGGCCGGTACCGACGGCAGCCACCTTCTTACGTTTGTTCTGCTCGGCCGCAGCCTTCTCGAGGATCTCATTTGCTTTGGCACCATTACGTGCCTTGCGCGCCGCGACCCACTGCTTGAATACGCTGTCACTAACGACCCTGACAGCGATTGGCATGAATGCATGATCCCGCCCGCACAGTTCCGAACATTGGCCGTAATAGATACCTTCCTTATTGGCCTTGAACCACGTCGCGGTAACCCGGCCGGGCACCGCATCCACTTTCGAACCAAACGATGGAATGGTCCAATTATGGATGACATCGTTCGATGTTACCAACACGTGGACAACCTTACCAACCGGCACAGCGATTTCATTGTCGACGGCTAGCAGCCGGGGTTTCCCATAGGCCTGCCAAAGCGGCTTCGCATCTGCATAAAGTCGGCGCTGCAAGGTAATGCCGCTGAGCTTGGCGTACTTTTCATCATACGCCTTTTGTCCAAGCTTCTTTAGCAACAAGTCGCTATCGCGCACGACCGCAGAGGTAATGCTAAAATTGCCGTGGTCGGGATACTGATGTTCCCAGTTCCAAGTATTGCCGACAGCCTTGATGGTTAGATCAGGCTTCGGGTACGAGTACTGCAAGTAGAGCAATTTGAATGACGGGATCGCGATCACCACCAAGATAATGATCGGCACCACCGTCCAGACCACTTCCAACGCTGTGTTATGCGTCACCGTCGATGGTGTGGGATTGGCCCGCTCATTGAAGCGGAATATCACAATCGCCAGCAAAATCAGCACGAACAAAGCGATCGCAATGATCACCATTGTGACCCAGTCGTGAAACACTTCGATTTCCTTGGCCACAGGCGTGACCGGGTCCTGCAAACCGAGCTGTTTCGGCACCGGCTGACCTGGCGCCGCCCATGCTGCAACGCTATAAAAGAGTGCCGCTGCACCGAGCCCCAGCGCAAGCCAGATTTGGTTGATTCTCTTCCCGAAACCCATGCTTTGATCCATTTTTGTCCTAGTCGTTCCGCCGCTTCACCGTGAGGGCCCAACCTCCATGAACCCTGCCGGTAAAAGAACATTAAGCGCCTCGATCTCTCAATACACCGTCATGCGGCAATTGCACGCGTAATAAGCATTTTCACACGCGACAAATTCGCAGCCCCATGCGAGGGACGCAAAATACTCTCCAAAGTGGCCAGAACGGCCACCTCGTCCCAATTCAGCCTGAATTGTAACCGACATCGCCTTTTGCCATGGCCGCTGATCCGTGACGGCGAGGTGTGGTCGTGATTGGGTGAAGCCAAATCATCGTGTTCATTACCACAACATAATTGGCCTAACGGCTTCAAACACAAGGATGATCGCCAATTGTTGGGGCGAGCCCGTTGCTGACCACCCCGAGGGCCCCGACCGGAATTCTGAGTGAAAGCAAGTAGATTAGGACTTAGAGACAAAACATGCTCAGGCCGAGATTTCTGCCCCACCCCAGAAAATGCGTCGCCCTAGCCATCATCATGGTCATGGGCATGCTTAAGCTTTCACCGCTGGCCACTGCACAACCCCTTCCCAATCACCGGCTTGTCGCCCGCATCGCCGATTGGCAATTGATATGCAAACCGGCCCCCAAAGGCAGCAAACAGCGCACCTGTGGTCTGGTCCAAAACGTTCTTGCCGAAGAGCGTACATCGGTCGGCCTTGTCATCCAGTACCAGCAATACGCCAAATCTCAGCGCACAATTCGCATTTTCGCACCCGTCGGCGTCATGCTGCAGCAGGGCCTTTCCTTAAAAATTGATGGCAAAGCAGTTTGCTACGCGCCGGCAAAGAAAAAGCGGCCGAAGAGCTGCCTGCCGTTTCCGTTTTTGCGGTGTACAGCCCAAGCCTGTATCGCTCAAATCGCGGTAAACCCTGCATTGATGAAGCAAATGAAGCGCGGAAAGACCGCTATTTTTGTTATCTACCTCACACAAGAGGCCGGAATTGGCATTCCAATTTCATTGAAAGGTTTCGCCAAAGCGCTTGCCCGCCTGGAAGCAAAGTAAAAAGACTTAGCGATCAAATTAAATACTTAGAACGGCAATAATTGACGCGCCCTATACTTTAAGTTGAATAATTAATTAATACAATTTAAAGTTGAAAAGGTTCAATATTCGCATTTATACTGATTTAAATATTGACCAATTTATCCGTCGTCTGATCATATAGCCCTGTTAACCTTAATCAGGTCGCGGCAGGGGTAAGATGCGGGATAAGTGGTGCGTTTCCGGCTTCAAGCGCTGTTGTGTGCGCACGTCGTGTGTTCGGTTTCACGCCGCCGTCTGGCTGAGCGTTTTCGCAGCATTCACTGGCGTTTCGATCGCAGCGGAACCGCCCCCCGCCAAGGACAGCCAACACTATCCCGACAGCTTTTACTGCGAAACAGACTATGAGATTTCGGACTCTGATGAAGAGGCCGAACAAGAGGCCGCCGCGGATGCAGACGAGCCAGACTTGTCGTTGGATCTCGATGACACCTTCCAAGACCCCTGCGACATTGATCCCAACGACCTTATACCACCGCTCTTCGGCCCCTGGCAGCAACACTATCAGGTATGGTCCGGCATCGAGGCCACGGGCAATGCCGTTTCAACTTACGCCGGCATCACAGCGGCCCCATTCGGATCGATAAAAAAGGACGGATTGAGGCTGCGCTTTTCCAGCGGCATTGCACGCTACACCTATAAAACTGATGCCATGATCTTTGGCAGGCTTGAAAAACAGTGGATCATGGGAGACGCCACATTTGGCGATCTCCTGCTTGGCTATCAAAAACAAATAGGCCCAGCCACGCTGAAAGCATTCATTGGCGCGTCATTCAGTGATCACATCCTTGAGCCCGGCGATTCAAAAAACCCCGTCAGCGGTCAATCCTATGGCGCCAAGAGCAGTCTTGAGGTGTGGTTCAATCATTCCGACCGTATTTGGAGCGCCGCCAATCTCAACTACACGACCGCGCATCACGCATTCACCGGCCAGGTCAAACTTGGATATACCATCAACAAGCGGTTCGCTTTGGGGCTCTTTGCCGGCGCTTATGGCAACGCTGAATTCACCGGCGGACGCGGTGGCGGATTAGTCCGTTTCACCTGGATATCCACCGAAATCGCTTTGAGCGGTGGCCTATCGGGAGATATTGCGAAGCCGTCAAACCCCTTTGTTTCACTTAACGTATCGGGTAAATTCTGACCACTTCTCCGGCCGGCCCAACCCGTCTCGAAAAGAGATTATTTTGGACTTGAGATTTCCCGCCAATTTCCAACTTTTCATGCTATTATGGCGTGCTAGACCAGACCGGCACGGAACGACCGAATTGGATAGCGCTCATGAAAACCATTCTCCTCCCCGTCGAACAGCACCGCTATATGGAGTCCGTCTTTAAGACGGCCTACCTAGCAGCGAACCTATTTGGCTCGCGCGTCTCCGCTATCTCTCTCAAGCCGAACATCGTTGACTTTATTGCCCCCGATCCCGTGGTTGTCGTACTTCCGCAACCCGAAGAACAAGATGAGGACACTGAACAGGAAGCGCGCCAGACGTTTGACGCGCTTTGCACGGCGCATGGCGTGTCTGACCAAAAGAACGAATCGGGCGCCCGCTTCGTATGGAAAGGCTCGGCATCAATCGATGCGATTTCGATCGGCGCTTACGGCCGTGTTCACGATATCACCATTTTGGGCCGCCCCGGCATCGGCCGTAATGAACCGCGGATGTCGACCCTCGAGGCGGCATTGTTCGAGAGTGGCAGACCCGTGCTAATGGCGCCGCCAACGCCGCCATCGACGCTTGGCCAACATATTCTCATTCATTGGAATGCCAGCATGGAATCGGCGCGTGCCCTCACGGCATCGATGTATTTTCTGAGAGCTGCCAAACAAGTGACGATACTGGCCCCTCAAACCGACACGGAGTTGTTTCCTCCGGCCACCGACCTTCAGGAATACTTCGCAGAACACGACATCAAAGCGGATATCGATACCGTCAACGCGCGCGGCAAGAATCAAGGTCAATTGGCCATAGAGGAATCGGAACGGCTTGGCTGTGACCTCATTTTGAAGGGGGCATATACCCAAAGCAGGCTTCGCCAGATGATTTTTGGCGGCGCAACCAACCAGCTCATTCAAGCGTCCCCCGTCCCGGTCTTGTTCCGCCACTAAAGCGATCCGCTTTCAATTGATCTCACGCCTTGGGAGCCCGAACCGGGCCCCCAAGGCGTGTGCCGTACATCCGAATGAGTCAGTCAACCACCGATTTGGATTTAACATAGAGGCACTCAAGAGCCATCCGCGCTCGCTGTGCGCACTTCATTCGTCGCTGCGAAGGAATGCAGCAACCCAGCGCGCGTAGTCATCTTCCCGCATCACCGAGGCCACCAACTCCGGCGACGCCAGGCCGGAGATATCCTTGCCCACGGCCCCTTCGCGAATGGCTTTCAAGGTTACATAAACCGCCTGCGTCGCGGCCTGAATGGGCAAATGCCCGCGCAAAACCATGCGTGCGCCAGCGCCGGCGAGCACATCCAACGGTGCCGCGGTAGCGCCGCCGCCGCCGATAATAATAGGTAATGACGTTACCGCTTGAACGGCACCAAGATCTTCAGGCGACTTAAGGCCGATCAAAAAGATCGCATCCGGCCCCTCTGCTGCATAGGCCTTGACGCGTTCGAGCGTATCGTCGAGGCCGTTGATCATTGGCGCCGATGTTCTGGCGGCAATCATCATCGCGGTATCGGTGCGGGCTGCAAGCGCTGCGCGGATCTTGCCGACGCCCTCCGCAATCGACGTGAGCTGCGTTTGCGCGGCACCAAAGGCCGTGGGCAGCAGCGTATCTTCAATAGAGAGCCCGGCAACGCCTGCCGTTTCCAACTCCTCGATCGTGCGCATGACATTCAGGGCATTGCCATAGCCGTGATCGGCATCCACGAATAAGGGCAATGGCGCTGCGCGGCAGATCCGGTGCGCCTGCTCTGCGAATTCGGTCAGGGTTAGCGTAATATTGTCGGGTGACCCGAGGACGGTCAACGAGGCCGTCGAGCCGGCAAAAATACCGGCCTCAAATCCAAGGTCGAACGCAATCCGGGCTGAAATCGGATCATGCACCGAGCCCGGCTGAATACAAATGTCGCCTGCAAACAGCGCTCGCAATCGCTCCCGCCGCTCCTGCCATTTTGATGCCATATCCAAGCCCCTTGATTTTTTCCCTAACCAAAAATACCCCTTGGAAGCGGCCCAATGGCATTGCCCATTGATCGCGCCATCCGCCGCCCCTATTCTCAGCGCGTCTTAAGCTAGAAGTACAAGCCAAATCCGACAAGCAAATCGCAAAACGCCCTAGAAAGACAGACCAATGAGTAAACCAGGCCTGATCGTCGCTCCGCTGACACCGTTCACAAAGTCGTTAAAAGTCGACTATAGGGCGCTGCAACGACAGCTGAATTTCGTGATCGATGAGTGCAATGCAACGATGGTCACAGCAGCTGGCGTTGAAACCCAGGAATATCATTATTTGCCGATGGAACAGCGCAAGGAACTCATTCAGCGCACAATTGAACTGGTTGATGGCCGCTGCGGTGTTGCCGTCGGTGTCTCGCACGCCAACACCAATACCGTTATTGAGCTTTCGGAATTTGCCCAGAAACATGGTGCCACCGCGCTGCAGCTTCTGGCCCCTCTGCGCCCTTATGCCGGCGAGCCCAGCACCGGTGAACTGGTCGACTACTATTCGATTGTCGCGGCAAAGACCAAGCTCCCGATCATGCTGTACATAAACCCCGGCCCAGGCGCCAATGTTTCTCCTGATGCAACCGTCGCGATCACGAAGATTGATAAGGTCAAATACGTCAAAGAAAGCTCTCGCGACCTTTCACGGGTCTCGCGTCTGATCGTCGAAGTCGACCATGCAGGCCACGCCCGCTATTTCACCACAATGCAGATGCTGCTCGCGACACTCATGCTGGGTGGTGCTGGCGCGACCATGCCACCGCCAGCAACTTGGGTCGCAAATCAGATCATCGAAGCGTTCAACGAAGGCGACTATGAACGCGCGGCAAGATTGCAGTTGAAATTCGCCCGCTTCCCCTCACCCTGGATGCAAAAGGGATTGGCGCCGGTGATGAAGGCCGCCATGGAAGCCATTGATCTGCCGATGGGTGATCCACATCCGCCGTTCCCCGCCTTTACGCCCGCCGAGAAAAAAGCGCTGGCAAAGCATCTCAAGAGTATCGACTTTATGGAAGGAAGGACCACCAAGAATGCTAGACGTAAAACGGCTGTCGCGGTCTGAAGCCCAGGCCATGCTCGAAGCTGCGGAGGCCAAGGCGGCTGAAATGAAGCTGCCGCAATGCATCGCTGTAACCGATGAATCAGGCAATCTGGTTGCCTTTTCTCGTATGGACGGGGCCAAGATTTCTTCGATCCGGATTGCCATCGACAAGGCCTACACGGCAGCAGCAGCCCGCAATCCAACCTCCTTCTACAATGAAGTTTGCCGGCCAGGCCACGGCACCTTCGGCATTCATGTTACGAACGAAGGCCACTTCTGCATTATCGGCGGCGGCTTACCTGCAATCGTCGACGGTCAAGTCGTCGGCGGCATCGGTGTGTCATCTGGAACGCCGGATCAGGACGTCGAAGTGGCCCAGGCCGGCATCGACGCCTTCAATGCCACGGTTGGCAAATAAACGGCGATTTGGAATTAAAACCGCAGACAGAAGCGTGGCGGTCACCGCTTATAGAGCGTCAGCCGCCCACTTCCCACGTCTGCCCGCATCGTAATCGTTTGCCGCCGCCCTCTAACGACCACCCGCACGCGCCCGGAAACGTTGTACTCGGCGTTATGGATGCGGCCGACATAGCTTGAGCGCGAAGCCCTTGACAGTCTTCCCGTTTGCAGCACGCGCATCGATGCGCTCGCACACATTGCCCAAACCGAATAGACGCTTGACGAGAGCCGGCTATAGCGAACACGGCACCTGACCCGCTCACGATCACCGGTGTTGAGTTGGACATACCCTTGGCCCCGCCACTCGCCGTCAAGCGATGCCGCACTCACGGGCGCAGTGAATCCGAACGTCCCTGCAACGACTATCCAAATTATCAGCCTCGCACGGTTCATAGCAAAGCCCTTCAGCCAAAACTTATCCGGCCACCGGATATGGTAACAGGTCCTCTATTCAGCAAATCACAAAACCGGCATCGATGCTTAATCTAGCACCACTCCACCAGCATCAGGACTTCACTGGAAAATACATCTCCAACCACTCGCGCAGTGTCGTGCGCACACGCGTATTTCCTTCTGCAAACATGAAGTGGTCGGTTTCATCAAAAAAATGTAAGTCCTTGGGCTTGCCAGCCCGCTTGAATAGTTCAATCGATTGCTCGGTCGGTGTAACGGAATCGACCGAAGAATGCAGTAACAAAAGGGGACGCGGGGCCAGCTGCCCAATGACATCCTCAGCGGTAAAATCGAACATGGATTGGGCCGTATCAACCGGAAACTTTTCAATCGAGCCCTTGAGAACATTGTGGCGCAAATGCTCAGGTATCGGGACGATATCGTAGCGATCCACCCACAAGCTTTCGCCAGTCTTCTCCTTGTGTGCCTTACCGGCAGCCAGCATGTCCGTAAATTTCTTCCAAGCCTCAGGTGTCGGATGCTGACCGCGAAATTTGCGTTCACCATTCCCCCATCCGCCAGATGACACGACTGCCGCCACACGTTGATCCACCGCACCGGTATAAAGCACCACTGCAGCGCCAAAACTTGAGCCGATGAGCGCGATCCGGTCGGGATCAATCTCGGGTCGAGTCTGCAGGAAGGTCACGGCACTTTTGGTGTCTTCAACCTGTTCGAGGCAAATCAAGCGTCCCTTTTCGCCCTCGCTTTCCCCGCACCCGCGCATATCGAAACGCAGCGTCGCATAACCAAGCTCATTCATCAGTGTCACAAGTGAGAGGACATTACCCGCGCCCTTGTGACTGCCAAACCCGTGGGTGATTATGAAAGCTGGCAGCTTTGCCCCTTCCGAATGATCCTTCGGCAGGCTTATTGCGCCTGCGAGGGTCAGACCCTCGGACTGAAAGCGCACCTCTTGTTCCATCCCCTCACCTTTCAATACGCGTCAACTATGACCGGCCAGAGCTTCAGGCCGCCACGTCGAACTCTACGATTCCCATTCCCGTAGCCCATGGCACCACCGGCTCATAGGCGATCGTTTGCGCTTTGGCGCCGCCCAGCGCTCCTGCAAGCGCGATCCAGGCCAATAGCTCGAGCGTGCCACCGCCGGCGCCAGCCAGGTCCGCATCGCTGTAGCTGGCGAGTTTATCAAGATCACCGGCTTCAATAGTCTTGAGAAAGGCATGATCGAAATCGGTATCGATGATGCCATGGCCGACTTCTCCCGGATCATGAGACAGTCCGCCGGTTGCAACCAAACCGACCCGCAACGGTGATTTTGCCAAAACTTCACCGATAACACGTCCGAAGGCCAGACACCGAGACGGCGTGGGCCGTGGCGGGGCCAGCGTGTTAAAGAAAATCGGTACGACGGGCAGGTCAGGGCGCGGCAATAGAAAGTGCAAGGGGACCATGGTGCCATGATCTAACATCAACTCATGAGCGAAATTCGGCTCGAAATCTCGCGCATAGGCGGCCGCGACAATGGCCTTTGCCAATTCGGGGTCTCCGATGATGCGGGCCTTTTCCACCCTGAGCCAGGGCTCGACGGGACCTTCATAATGATCCGCGAGACCGACGCAAAATGCCCCCACCTGATCGAGAAAGAAATTGCACCAATGCTCTGATGTCAGCATCACCAAGACGTCAACATTTGAGTCGGCAAGCTTCTCTTTCATCTTTTGATATCCGCCGTGAATGGCGTCGACTTGCGCCTTATCGGCGGCCTCGGTCCATGCCGTTGAACCGGGCGCATGGCTTCCGGCGCACGCAAAAGCAATCGTCATGGCTTATCCTCCCCGGATCGCTTTGAGATAATCGGGTTCAGCAACCTTGTGCAGCAGCGTGAACGGTCGTAGAATAAGTCCGTGTACACCCTTGCGATAAAGTGCGCCGATATCCAGCTCGACGACCGCCTGGCGTTCATCGTCTGTCAGCTCATATCGCTGCAGAAATTCGTCTCGTGACTGAAAGTAAGCCTCTCTTGCCGCAGGAATACGATTAACGTCGCGCAGCATCTTTTGAAGCTGATACACACTCATTGGTTGTACGTCCCTATTCATGCCCGACAGATCGACCGGATTGAACTGTAAACCGAACCAGCAGATGAGCACAATTGAATATCCCGGCCAACCAGGAGTTTCCAGCTTAGACCGAATTGGACCTGTCAGGCTCCAAGCGCACAGAGATGCAAGAAACTTCAGCGGCGATCATCTTTGCGCCACATCCTGCCTTAAGCCATATACCAGTGCCAAGAAAACCTAACAGCGGAGGAAAACATGTCCGAGGAAACCAATGACGAGGCCGTCGCCCGCATGCGCGCGGCCTTTCTGAGCAAGACGTTTTATTTGGCTTTCCTCGAACCGACCGAAAAGGCGGGCGACCGCGGCGCCGTCCGCGCAGAGCATTTTGCCTATGTCAAAAGCCTGGAAGCGGCCGGCAAACTGATGCTCGCCGGTCCATTTCTAGATGAAACGAGCGGCAATCCGAACGGTTACGGCTTGTTTATTTTGCGGGTGGAAAACCGCGCCGATGCCGAAGCAATCATGAAGGACGAACCTTTCACCAGCCAGGGCTTTCGCACCTATCGCCTTGTCCAATGGCGGATCAATGAGGGCAGCCTCAATCTATCGATCACGCTATCTGATCAAAAGGTTCTCTTCGGCTGATACCGCTCTGTCCCAACCTGATAGGCAGAATGCAGAGCTTTGATTGCGGTATCAAGTGCCGGCGAATTTGAGGTCGGCAGGCGAAATCAATACACCGAATTGTTTGCACCAGATCACGACAGACTTGTACTTTTTGAGATCAAGACCGCCGGGCAGCTTATACTTCTGGCTCCCTTGAAAGCTACGCAAGCGACCGAGATCAACAAACATCTGTCGCGCAAGATCGCCGGATGCGCGAATATTTCCGCGTGGTACCAGATAGACGTGAAATAGCGGTCCCGGGCCGACCTCAAAGTTTTTCTCAAGAAACAGAGTGTTCTTGTAGATCGTGACACCGCCCTTACCGTAATGCACCGGATCGGATGGATTTGCGTGTATAAACTTGCCTTTGGCGACCACCTCGGTCCGCTCAGCCTGCGTGAGCTGTTCTGTTGCAGGCGGCGGGGGAAAAACATACGGGAACAGAAAAAAGCCCACGGCGACACCAAAACCGGTGCCTAACACACCGCCGATTACGAACAACGCAATCGACCGCCACCATCCCTGATCAGTCATTTCGCTACGCGCCCCTTAAAAAGTTAAGAGAAAATCTGTCCACCGGATCGGGTAGAAAAAAAGTCACGGCCTTGTCAACTATCGACCGCGCACAAACAGGGCTATAAGTATCATATTGCCACGACTTTTGACGGCATTTGCCGTCGTCATCTTGTCGTGATCAAGAGTTGATGGGCCTCCTTGTCAGTCGCCCCAGAAACAATACTCACAGGGTAGGACCACTAAGAGTGTCTCATACGCTTCAGCGATTGCAGACCCTGTATCACGCCCGCAACTTTCGTATTTTTGTCTTTGGCGACTTCGCATCCCTGATCGGAAATTGGGTTCAACGTGTCGGCGTCGGTTGGCTTGCCTGGGAGCTCACCCACTCGGCCGCCTGGCTCGGCATCATCGGGTTTGCAGAATTGGGGCCAGCGCTGTTGATGGCCCCGCTCGGCGGCATTCTCGCCGATCGCTATAATCCGCGTACCGTAATGATTATCACCCAGGCTTTGCGGCTGCTGCAGGCATTGGCACTCTGCGTTTTGACCCTTGCCGCCTTCATAAACATTTGGTGGCTGTTCGGGTTGAGTTTGTTTCGCGGCATACTTGCCTCACTCAATCAGCCGGCTCGCCAGACCATAATCCCAGCTCTGGTACCGCGCGAAGAATTGCCCTCAGCAATCGCGATCAACGCACTCAACTACAATATCGGCAGATTCATCGGGCCGCCGATTGCAGGATTTGCGATTGCCGGCGTGGGCGTATGGCTCGCCTTCGCGATCAATGTCGCGACATACTTCTTCATGTTGTTTGCCCTGTGGCGCATTGACATACCACTGCGCAAACGCCGATCACCGGCTGCGGGCAAACGCGCTGTTGTGACGGAGATGGTCGAAGGCTTCCTCTTTGTCTTCAACCACACCGGCATCCTGCTGATCCTGATGGTTCTGACAATCGTCAGCTTCCTGGTGCGTCCGATCAACGAGATGCTGCCAGGTTTTGCCGACAAGGTCTTCTCGACTGATGCCCTCGGACTGGCCTGGATGATGTCCGCCCTCGGTCTCGGCTCGATCGTCGGCGGTTATGCCGTCATCAGCCGTTCAGAATCAGCTGCCCTGCCGCGCATGTTGATTACCAATTTCGCCATGCTCGCAACCACACTGGTAATATTCTCCCTAACCAACACTCTCTGGCTAGGCCTGATCCTCCTGGCAGCGCTTGGCTATAGCTTCACGGTCAACGGCATTTGTACGCAGTTCCTCATTCAATCCGCGGTCGAGGATGATCTGCGTGGACGAGTGATGAGCATTTATGGCTTGATCATCCGTGGCGCACCGGCCCTCGGCGCGGTGTTGATTGGCATTTTGGCGGAGATCTTGGGCCTGGGCGTCCCCTTCTTGGCAGCGGGGGTTATTTTGGCACTTATGGCCATTCTGGCTTTTCTCAAGCGTCAGGCGTTCATACGTGCAACGGCGCCACCGGAATAGGACGGCAAACTGTTCTCATCAACGACGAACAGACGACCCAAGCTTTGCCTCACGCTGTCTCAAAGTCGTAAATCCACTGCGCGACGCTGGTCAGCCGCTCATCACCGTGCCAGGGCCCCAACAGCTGCAGACCAACCGGCATGCTTTCAGAGCTTAGCAATGGCGCGCTGATTGCCGGTGCCCCAAGAATAGACGAGGCCTCATTGAAGATGGCACTCCCCTGATCCATGCCGATAGGTGCTGCTCCTGGTGCCGACAAAGTGACAAAGCCATCGCACCGCTTTGCCAGTTCTTCATGCATGGCTTTCAGGTGATCGCGATCGACGAGTGCTTTGCGATAGCTTTCCTGCGACGTCTTATCGCCCTCAGAAAGGCCAGCCAGCAACCGCGGCGGCAATTTAGTTTGATCATAATCGCGGTATTGATAGAGCGGCCAGCGCATCTCAAATCGGTAGAGCGCAGCCCATAATTCCGGCGTCCTGGACAGGGCCTGTTCGTAGGCCTCGATCGCGGGATCGTCCTTGCGACCATAAATCTTTACGCCTTCGGCTTCGAGGCGGGCGAGCAAGGCCTCAAAATTCGCTTTTGCCGCGTCTTCGGCGACGGGCCAGCCCGCCATATCAAGTCGGATCAGCCGCGTCGGCTTGTATGGGGCAGGTGGCTTCAAGTCTCCATATAGACCGGGATAGCCCGGATCACCGCCGGCATACTTTGCGGCATACCGGCCGGTCAGCCACATATCACCAAAGGAGCCAGCGAGAATGCCAACATGATCCATGCTATGGGCCGCTGAAAACGACCCTTGCCGGTTGATTGATCCGAAGGTCGGCTTGAGCCCGAATACACCACAAAAGCTGGACGGCCGTATGGTTGAGCCTCGCCCGTGCGTGCCGAGCGCGGAGGGCATCATGCGCGCTGCAACACCCGCTGCGGATCCCGATGAGGAACCGCCTGGTGTCCGCCGCGTGTCAAATGGATTGCGCGTTTCTGCTGGATCGCCACCGCCCAAGCAAACAGTGACGGTCTTACCGAGTAAGACCGCACCACCCTTGCGCAGGAAATAAACGCTTGCCGCATCGCGGATTGGCTGATGGCCACGAAACAAATCCGAATTAAATTCGGTCGGCATGTCTGCCGTCTCGAAGAGGTCCTTGATACCGAGCGGCATACCATCGACGACGGATAACGGCCGACCATCCTTGTAGCGCGCACTTGAATCGTCTGCGGCTTTGCGCGCCTTTTCCGTGTTGCGAAAGGCCCAGGCCTTGACCGCACCATCGACCTCATCGATCCGTTCGATGCATCGCTCCAGATAGGCGCGTGGCGTATCCGAACCATCGAGAAACTTCGGTACATGATCGTAAAACGACAATAATTCGTAGGTCTTTGGATCGTATGGCCCGGCTGGCGATTGGCCCGATGTCATTGTACTTCCTTCCCTAACGGTCGCGCTCGGCAGTCAACCCACGTCTTGTGCGTCCGGCAAAACCATATCGTAGGTTTTCGCCACATCTGCCAAAGTTGCAAGCAGCTTATCGGAGTACGTAATGCCGGCTTGCTTCTTTTGTATCAAACTTTGCGCTCCGCGCTCTCCCGGCAGGCGAATATCGTCGAACCCCTCGCGCGGTGTCAGACCCTTGATGGTCGTTGCCAGGTCATCGATACCAGCTTCGAATTCGTCAAGCGGCAATAGTTGCGCGATGTCGATGGCGATCAATGTCGCATTTTGAGCGTGCCAGCGCTTAGCCTGAGGCCCAAGCATCCGCGTCAAAAGGGGGGCACCAGCAAGCACGCTGTTCAAGCATTCGAACATCAAACCGAGCCCTGCACCCTTTGGCCCGCCGAGCGGCAGAATGACGGCGGCTTCGTTGGGATCAGTCGTCACTGCACCATCCTTGGTGAGCGCCCAATCGGATGGAATTGTCTCCCCCTCCGCTTTAGCCTTCTGGAGCCTACCATTGGCGACAACGCTCGTTGCCATATCGAGCACAAGTGGTGGATGACCCTTACGCGGGACGCCAATTGCAATCGGACTTGTCGACAAGCTTGCTTCTCTGGCGCCATGATAGGCCATAAGTGGTGGGCCAGAGACCATGGCCATTCCGATCTTGCCGCATGATGCCAATTTTTCGACGTAATAACCAATCGCCCCAGTGTGCGTTGTATTTCGGACAATTGCCCAACCAACACCATGCGCCTCAGCGCTTGCAATAACCCGATCAAGTGCGAAGCCAACAGCAACAGGCCCCGGGCTGCGGTTGGCCTCGACCAACGTTAAGGCACCAGCGGCACGCGCAACTTCCGGCACCCCGGTTGGATCAATGACGCCATTTGTGACGAAGCCGACGGCCTGCGCCAGCCGTTGGAAGCCGTGTGAGCCAACACCACGCAAGTCAGCCCACACCAAGATGTCAGCGATGGCGGCACTGCTCTCTGCGCCCAAACCAGCTCGCGTGAGCAGTTTCGCTGCAAATTCTCTAAGCGCCTGTGGCGCAAAACTCTTGCCCGGCATGTCGTCCGTTTCAGATGCAAAAAGAACCGTCGGTCTTTGGTGGACCTAAAAGCTATCCGCTAACAGCGTCTTGAGTTCATCAGCAATAATGTCAGGGCACTCAAGCGGCGTCAGATGGCGCGCCCTTTCCAGAACTCGGAAGCTTGCGTGCGGAATACCTGCCTTCATTGTTTCTGACATCGCGACCGGCGTTGCATAATCTTCTTCACCGACGACAATGCGCGCCGGAACTTTGATCACGCCAAGCTTGTCGCGCACATCAGCCCGGCCCAGCATATGGCAGGCCTCACCATAGGCCGCGACATCGTTCTTGAGGAATGTATCAACACAGCCTTGCACCACTTCCGGCCACTTTTCCCGGAAGTCATCGCCGAACCAACGCGACATCTGAAAGTCAACCATCGATGAAAGGCCTTTGGTCCTGGCTGTCTCAGCACGCCCGGCCCAGGCGGTTTCAGCATCATCGCCATAATAGGCCGTGGTATCGACGAGGCCGACACCGGCCGTCCGTTCGGGATACTTGGTCGCAAATGCCAGTGATACGGTCCCTCCCATTGAGGCGCCACCGATTGCGACCCTCGTCCAACCAACCGAATCGCAAACCTCGGCAATGTCATCTGCGAATTGTTCGACCGTATAGGGGCCTGCAGGTTTGCTGGATGCGCCGTGACCGCGGCAATCGAGGATCATCACGGCTGCATCATCTGCAAGCCGCTCTGCGACCGGTGCCCAGAACGCGCGATCCATTGCCAGCGAATGAACCAAAACCATGCGCTTGGGGGCGTTGCGGTCACCGACGATATCAAAACCGATCACCGTCTTGTCGCTTGTCTCGTGCGTAAATGAATCTCTTGTCATGTCCTTAACCCCCGACAACGCTATTGTAATAACTGAGATCGATATACTTACTCGGATCGCTAAGCTCAGGTCCGTCGCTATAAGTACTCCTGAGCTGGAGAACGCGCTTGATGCCGTCGATCAGAAGCGCGCCTTTCGGCGTCAATCCCGATTTTGGCGACAACAAACTGTCCATGACATTACCAACGACACCAGGTTTGATCGCCGGCATCTTTTGCAACAGGAGGTCGGTGCCAGCCTGCCGGTTGGCCGGGTCAAGCGCCCACTCGAGCCCTGCGAGATAGCCCTTGATGAACCCTTTGATCGCATCGGGGTTTTCCGCCGCCCAACTGCGCCGGGCCAGAAACGCACCCCCCTGATAGGCGTCATACATTTCCGTCGACGTTTTGAGGACATTGAAGCCCAGACCTCGCGCGATGCTGGTGAAGGGTTCAATGGTCAAAGTACCGGCGTGCTTACCGTCCTTGACAGACTCCCATCGAACCGGCGTCGCACCAACCGCATCAATTCCATAATCGTCGGATGAAAGGCCGGCCTCTTTAAGCATTTCATAAAGGACAAAAGCGAAGCCGGTATTGACCGCATCGAGCGCCAGTGTCTTCCCCTTCAAATCCGTAAATGTCTCAATATCCGGCTGCGTTATGCACGCGAGTTCGATTTGCGTTGCCCCCATGAACGCAAAAAGATCCGGTTGAAAATCAAATTTCACCGCACCCTGACCTTCCTGGTAGGCGACGACATTGTCAAAAGCACTGCCTGCGATATGAAACGTGCCATTGACCATGTTCTCCGCTTGATAGGCTGAACTGGGTGTCGTTGTCATATTTATTTCAACGCCGGCAGCTGTGAAGTAACCGTTCTCCATTGCGGCAAATATTGGCAAATTGGGCGCGCCTGGAAACGCGATAAGTTCGATTTTGATCGTCACGGGATGTGACCTCCTTCCCTCGTTCATATCAGCCAGCGGCATTCGCCCGTTGTGCAT
>CBDCWA010000002.1:0-1231365 GCA_965223255.1 Hyphomicrobiaceae bacterium
GCTCGCCGATCCGCTGGCAACGCTGGAGGGCCGGGCCGAGCCGGCCTTCGACAAAGCCGCCGAGGCGGCGTTCGCGGCGCTCTGGCGGCAGAGGTTCTGCCGTTCACCGTGACCTTCGATGCCTGGGCCGAGGACGAGCCGTGCGACTGGCGCTGGAACCAGACCAGCAGGCGCGGCGGCAAACCTGGTTGTGCAGGTCAACTTCCCCGAGGACTATGCCGAGCGATTTCTACGCGATCTTCGGGATCGAGCGGCGCCCCTGGTTGGAATATTGGACCCATCCGGTGCGCCGCGACGGGCCGATCACCCTGGGCTGGGCCCGGCTGGACATGGATCCGGGCAGCGACGAGGTGCTGATCGAGGAGATCCAGACCGACTGGCTGCGGACCATTCGTCAGCAGCGGCGCGGCCTGATCCAGCTCGCACGGCAGACTGATGGTCGCGACGGCAAGCAGGCAGCACAGGCCTTCATCGAGGCGACGGGCCAGCTGTTTGTCCGATCTGGGCCGAGGCGGTGCTGTTGGCGGCCATCGCGGTGGCGCGGAGCCAGCTGGGTGCGCGCCGGATCTGGCTGCACCAGCCACATGCCGGTGCCAAGCTGAAGCACATCCACGATCGGATGCCGCCGCGGTCGCTCTATACCGACCTGCCGCGCCGGTTCTGCCTTCACGCCGACCGACCGAGCGCCGCAGCTTTTGTACGACGCCCGCAGCCAGGTGGTGCATCGGCTGCGTCGGCGCCGGCGCCCGGTGTCTGGCAGATGGACCTGGAGGCACGAGCGGCGTGAGCTTGTCGAACGGCGCCCCGCTTGCAAACTGGCCGCCCGTCACCCGATCGGGCGGCCAGCGAGCGAGGGAGGGTGCGATGATTGCCGTGATATTCGAGGTCGAGCCCAGGGAGGGTATGGTCGAGCCCTATCTCGACCTTGCGGCCGCGCTGAGACCGGAACTCGAGCAGATCGACGGGTTCGTCTCGGTCGAACGCTTCGCCAGCCTGACAACCCCCGGCAAGTATCTGTCGCTGAGCATTTGGCGCGACGAGGCAGCCCTGGCCGAATGGCGCGGCCGCCCGCGCCACCGGCAGGCTCAGGCGAAGGGTCGCGGCGAGATGTTCGCCCAATACCGTTTGCGCGTCGCCGGCGTGATCCGCGACTATGGTTTGCACGAGAGAGCAGAGGCCCCGGCCGATGCGATCGGCGAGTGATTCGGCCCGTCAACCAAGACAGGTATGTGATCCGCGCCGCAGGAGGAAACCATGATCGAGCCGAAGAATCTGGCCGGTGACAGGCAGCTGACGTGGCCGGGACAACCGAAATGCCGTTTCTGCCGCACCCCGCTGACCCGCCTGCAATCGGGCGTGGGCCTGTGCGACAGCGATATCTGCGCGACCCGGCATCGCAACGAGAGCCACCGCCTGCGCTATCGGCTGCGCTGGAACGACTATGTCGAGACCCAGCATGCCGGCATCGCGGCGCACGGCGCCGAGATCGTCGCGGGCGCGCGGGTGCTGGATGTGCCGGTTGCCGAGCTCGATGTCGGGGTCGTGCCGTGGATCGACCGGCCGATGGCAAGGGTGCCAGCGTTCCGGCGCGAGGCCTTCCTGGCCTATCTGCGCGAGATCACCGCCCAGGCCTTTGAACAACCCGAGCCAGGGCCTTTGCCGGACCATCGCACCAGGAACGAAGCACCCGAACCCGAGCGCGCCGACGCCGCCTGCATCGCCTGCCGGGGTCATTGCTGTGTCCTGGGAATGGCGGCGAACGCGTTTCTGCGGGTCGAGACCATAAACCACGTGCGCGGTCATCACCCGGAGCTTGGCCCCGACGAGATCGTCGCGCACTACGAGGCCCGGATTCCCGACCGGGCGGTGCGGGAGTCCTGCGTCTTCCACGGACCGTCGGGTTGTATGCTCGAGCGCCGCTGGCGGGCGGACATGTGCAACAATTTCCAGTGCAACGGCAAACGCCAGGCGCTGGAACGGGCACCGGACGCCCAGGCGATGCTATGGATTGCGACAGAGGATGGCGTCGGGCGCGCGATGGTGCATGACCAGGCCGGCACCCGGCCAGTCACGCCGGACGCCGATGCCGGCGATACCGATCCGGACCGTGTCGCAGCGGCGATCGCCGCAATCTGCGCCAAGCTGCCGGCGAAGCTACCCGATGTCGCCCCGGTATACGACACCGCCTGCCGGCGCTGCGGCAGCCCGATCAACGCCGAGCGCGCAGCGGTCTCTGACCTGTGCGGATCGGCCTGTTGCGATCTGGCGGGACGGCACGACGGGCTTTAACGCTTGTCGCATTCAACCACCCTCGAACATCCTCCCCCTCGGTCCCCCTCCGACGCGGAGGGGGAGGCGAAATCTGTACCATCCGCGCCCCTGCCGCGAAGCCGTGCACTTCTCGCAAGGGCGCAGGTCATTGGCCTGGCGTCTCCCCCTCCGTGTCGGAGGGGGATCAAAGGGGGAGGATGTGCCGCCGGTTGTGCGCCGTGGATCCGGTTCAACGCGACGCGGTTGAGGTTGTCGACGGACCATCGCCGCGCCCGGCATTGTTGCATTTCAAGATACAGCTGCCACCATGGCCGGGCCCGAGGGCAACACGAAAGGAGCCGAGCGTGGATGCACCGATTGCCGTCATTGGCTGGGGCTCGCTGATTTGGGACCTGGAGATCATGACACCGCATGTCCATGGGCACTGGCGGCATCGCGCCGGTCCGGAACTGCCGTTGGAATTCACCCGGATCAGCGCCAAGCGCCGGCGGGCGCTGGCGGTCTGCGTCGACCTGATGGACGGCGTGCCCTGTTGGACCTCTGTCATCGTCTCGAAACGGGCGACATTGGCCGAGGCGCGCCTGGATCTGGCCCGGCGGGAACGAGCGCCGAGCGGATTCATCGGCGCCTTTTGCAACGAGACGGGCCAGCATTGGGGCCGACCGCAGGTGGTGCACAAGATCGCACAATGGTGTCGGGCTGGCGGCTGGGCCGGCGCCGTCTGGACCGATCTGCACGCCAATTTCACGGCCGAGACCGGCAAGGTCTTCACGGTTGCTGCGGGCCATGAACATCTGCAGGCGCTGGAGGGCAACGCGTTGGACGAAGCGGTGCGCTATATCCAGCGCGCGCCGGAGACGACGAACACGCGGCTGCGCCGGCACCTGCGCGACGATCCCTGGTGGCAATCCCAGGTCGAGCGGGTGATGGGATAACGGCTCATCACCATGGCGTAGTCTAAAAGTTCAGGGAAATGTCGCGGTGTCCTGAAGAGCACGAGGCCACGTACAGGGCCTGGTCCGGCGGCAGGATCCGCTCCTGGCGCAATCCGATCGTGTCCGACAGCGCCGTGCGATAGGTCGCCAATCCCGGCAACAGTTTCTCGCTGGCGGCCTTGCGCCACGCAAGTTCCTCGGCCAGGGCGGCGACGGCCTTGTCCAGCGCGGCGGCGGCCTTGGCAGGATCGGGGTTCTTGCGCAGGGCCTTGCGGGCATCGGAAAGGCCTTTGACCGTGTCGCGGCCGGCCTCGGCCTTGCGCATGTCCGAGCGCAGCGCCTCGACCCGTTCGAGACTGGTCGCCGGGTCGGCCGTCTCGACATCCTTTCGAAGTGTCGCCAATTCACCCTCCAGGGCGGCCAGGGCCGGGGTCGCTCGCAAAACCTCGATGATGTCGGCAACCGGCTCGACGGACTTGTCGGCATTGCGCCGATAGCTCTGGCGGGCCTTGTTCTCGGCGGCGGTCAGCTTGGCGAATTCTTTGTGCTCGGCGTCCCACTCACCGGGGATCTTGGCGATCAGCTGATCGCGCTCGGCGGCGAGCTCGGCGACCTTTGCTTCGAGCGCGGCAATCCTGGGGCTGTCGGGATTGGTGCTTTTCAATCGGTTCAGTGATGTGGTCGCACTTGCCGTCGAGGCGTCCAATTTGCGGACGTCGCGCTCGATCCCGCGAACCAGGACGTGCATCGGACGATAGGCCCGCGCCGCCGCCTCGACCGCGTCGGCGGCCGTGCCGATGCCGGACATCAGCTCGAAGGCCGCATCGGCCCTGTCAAAGCCGGCGGTCAACTCCTTGGCCATCTTCTCGGGCAACAGATCGACCGGCAGCCCACGCGCCGTGGCGATCGTTCGGCGAATCGTATCACCCTCCGCCGCAAACCTTTCGGCCACGTATTCCTCCATGCAGAACTGCAGTCGCGGGTTGACCGGCGGCGGCGCGGTTGTCGAGGTCAGGCTGATCCGGTTCGGCAGATAGTTCACCAGCGAGGGCGTGTTGCCGACAATGACCAGTGCGATCAGCTGCAGCATGATGAACGGGACCACGCCCTTGTAGATGTCGATCGTCCGCACCTCCCTGGGCGCGACGCCGCGCAGATAGAACAGCGCGAATCCAAAGGGCGGGGTCAGAAAGGACGTCTGCACGTTCAGGCCGATCATCACCCCCAGCCATACGGCGGTGATGTTGGCGCTGGGGTCCATCAGCAGGATCGGCGAGACGATGGGCACCACGACCACGGCGATTTCGATGAAGTCGAGGAAAAAGCCCATGAAGAAGATCACCGCCATGACGATGATGAACTGCATCCAGAACCCGCCGGGCAGCCCGGTCAGGAACTCTTTGACCAGCTCTTCCCCGCCAAAGGCGCGGAATGCCGCGGTCAGCATGGCGGCGCCCAACAGGATGATGAACACCAGTGACGTGGTCTTGGCGGTGTCGATCATCACGCCCTTCAGCGTGTCGTCGATGCGGAACGTTCGGATCAGCGACCAGATGACCGAGAACAGGAACACCGTGACGGCGATGGCGGCCAGGGTGACGCCCATCCGGTCCTGGTCGGTCTGGATGTCGCGGACGTTGATGTCGTATTGACTTGTCACCACGAAGATCGCGGCCAGCGAGGCGATCGATAAAAGCGCCGGGATGATCGCACCGCGTTCGCCCTCGCGCAACCGGTAGCCAGCCATGATCGTGGCGCCCACCGCGCCGATGGCGCCGGCCTGGTTGACGGTGGCGACACCAGCGATGATCGAGCCCAGCACCGCGAAGATCAGCGTCAACGGCGGCACCAGGATCAGCACGATCTTGCCGGCCATGCGCAGATCCAACTTCTGGCCGAACGGCACCGATGGCGCCATCCGCGGCCGGATCAGACCGATCACCAGAATGAACGCCATATAGAGGCCGACCAGGACCAGTCCCGGCACCATGGCGCCGAGGAACATCTCGCCGGCCGATGTCGAGGAGACCGAGAATTCGGACGGCATCGACAACTCGCCGGTCGAGGCCTTGTGCAGCGCCTTGCGGGCGGTTTCCGCCTGATCGGTCGCCGAAGACAGCTGGTCGGCCAGGATGATCAGCACGATCGAGGGCGGGATGATCTGCCCCAGGGTTCCCGATGCCGCGATCGTGCCGGTGGCCAGCGGCGAGGAGTAGCTGTTGCGCAGCATCGCCGGCAACGAGATCAGACCCATCGCCACGACGGTCGCACCCAGAATTCCGGTGGTTGCGGCCAACAGCGCGCCGACGAAGACGACCGAGATCCCCAGACCGCCCGGGATCGGCCCGAACAGCTGGGCCATCGTCAGCAGCAGATCCTCGGCGATCTTCGAGCGCTGCAGCATGATGCCCATGAAGACGAACAGCGGGATCGCGATCAGCGTGTCGCGTTCGACCTCCCAATAGACGCCGCGAAAGTTGGTGACACCGGCGGCCAGCCACTCGCCGGGCTTGCCGTGGGCGAAAAAGGCCGCACTGTCGCCGGCGAAGAGATAGCCGGCGCCAGCGGCAAGGAAAATCGTCAGAATTGCCGATCCGGGAAGCGCGAAGGCCACCGGATAGCCCGAGGCCAGGGCACCGGCCATCAGCACCAGCAGGATGACGAGAAAAACGATCTCCATGGCTGCTGCTCCTCAGTGCACCGGCAATTCGTCGTCCTGGGAGTGCAGGCGCGATCCGGGATCGCCGCGCCAGTCGGCCACGCTTTCCATCAGGTAGGCGCAGAACTGGACCATCATCGACACCGCGAAGACGCCGAGGAACCCGGCCATCAGATATTTCACGTACATGCCGAATCCGGATTGCGAGACCTCCAGACTGACCAACGGCGCGTTGATGATCGAGTTCTTGGTGTCCATCCCCATGGTCAGGATTACCCAGCAGAAGATCACGCCCAGAAGGATCGAGCCCCAGGCGTTCACAAATCCGCGGGTCGTGTCCTTGAACCCGGCATAGAGCACATCGACCCGCACGTGCCCATCCTCCAGCAGCGTATAGGCCGACGCGAACAGAAACAGCGCCCCGTACCAGAACCGCACCAGGTCGCCCATGAAGGCCTGCTCATAGGAAAAGATGAACCGGCTCAGCACGATGTTAAGCTCGGCAACCACAACCAACAGCGCCAGCCAGTGGAACCCCAACGTCCCGCGTGAAAAGGCGGCGATGATGATCGCCAGCACGATCAGCGGCCCGTGCACCAGCGGCGCCCGGTTCGAGTTGAAATTCATCTGCTTCGAGAGCTCTTCACCGACATATCCGGCCAGCATCTCTTCGACGCGCAGAAACGAGATCACCGCATCCACCAACCCGATCAGCAGCACGGTCCAGAAGGCGCCGCGGACGATGAAGGTGGCGATCGCCGTCATGCGTTCGCTGTCCTGGCGTAGTGGGATATCGCGCCTCAGGACATAGGCCACCGCCAGCACCGCCGCGAGGCCGTAGAGCGCCACTTGCAGCAGGCCGGTCGACGAGACGCCGCTGTCGAGCAGCGACATCACCCCTGGCCAATCCATCCAAAACATCAGCCAGTTGTTGATCAGATAGACGAAGGTCGCCCCGATCATAGCCCAGGCGAAAATCCGCGTCACACGGGCGCCGGTCGTCACAGGTATCGCCTCTGCCCCCGCCGAGACCGTCCGATCGCTCATGACGCCATCTCCAAAATCCTGGCCTGATCCACCCATTGACAGATCTATAACGGTTGAGAGTCCAAGCGCAACGAATTGGTCCGGCGCGAAACCGCTGCGTTCGGCTGATGCGCGAACCTGCGTTGGTCCGGCCCGGCAAGCTTGCGGATCGTTGGCCGGGGTGACATGACGCCAGGATTCAGACCTCAGGAGCTGCCATGCCGTCTTATGTCCTCGCCCCGCCCCCGATCCCTTCGGTCGCCGTCTTCGCCAGCCAAGACCGCTTTCCGGTACGCCGGATTTTCTGTGTCGGGCGCAACTATGCCGAGCACACGCGCGAGATGGGCTTTGACCCGGACCGCGAGCCGCCATTCTTCTTTGGCAAGCCGCCCTCGGAGATCGCCCATGACGGCGAGGACATCGCCTATCCGCCCGAGACCGACGATTTGCACTATGAGGGCGAGATGGTTGTCGCCATCGGCCAAGGCGGCACCGATATCGCCGAGGCCGAGGCGCTGGCCCATGTCTGGGGCTACGGCGTCGGCAACGACCTGACCCGGCGCGACGTGCAGGGCGTGGCCAAGAAGATGGGCCGGCCCTGGGATTGGGGGAA
Organism: Hyphomicrobiaceae bacterium; assembly: GCA_965223255.1. GTDB lineage: Bacteria > Pseudomonadota > Alphaproteobacteria > Rhizobiales > Hyphomicrobiaceae > CBDCWA01. The sequence continues at coordinate 7,505 of CBDCWA010000002.1, forward strand.
GGGCTTCGACAAGTCCGCCGTGATCGGCCCGATCCATGCCGTCGCCGAGACCGGGCATCTGGATAACGGCTTTGTCCGGTCCTGGGTCAACGGCGAGCTGCGCCAGGACGGCGACCTCAGCCAGATGATCTGGGGGGTCGCCGAGACGATCAGCTTCATCTCGCGCTCGATGCGGCTGGCTGCCGGCGATCTGATCCTGACCGGGACCCCGGCCGGGGTCGGAAAACTGGTCCGCGGCGACGAAATCCGCGTCGCGGTCGAGGGGCTGGGCGAGATCTCGAACCGGATTGTCTGAGCCCGATGGTCGCGCGACCGGTCCTGCGGCCCGGAGTGAGGGCTTTGCCTTCGCGCACTCAAGGTATTTGTCGCAAGATGAGGCGGGATGAGAGCCAGAATGCACCGGCGCTCTCGCCCATTGGCCTCGACGCGGCCCGGCGTTAACCTCATCCGGAACCAATGAGGTAAGCGATGACCGACCAGACCGCAGCCACCACGTCGATGAAGGGCGGCGGCTATTACAGCCAGTCGACCCGCGGCGCCAAGGACGTGATCGACAACGCGACGCCGATGCTGTTGGAGGCGGTGGCGGCGTTGCCCGATCCCGCACCCGGTCAGCCGATCCGGATTGCCGATTATGGCTGTGCCGACGGTGGCACCTCGAAGAAGGCGATCCGCGACACGATCGCGGCGATCAACGCACGCTGGCCCGGCGCACAGGTGCAGGTGACCTATACCGATCTGGCCTCGAACGACTGGTCACAGCTTTTCAAGTCGATGCAGGGATTGGACGGTTCGGGCAACAGCTATTGGACCGAGTTTCCCGGCGTCTTCGTCCAGGGCTGCGGCATCGGCTTTCACCATCAGCTGCTGCCGGATCGGACGCTGGATCTGGGGTTTTCGGCGACGGCGATGCACTATGTCCGCGAGCGGCCCTGCCGGATCAGGGGCCATGTCCACCATGTCGGCGCCACCGGCGCGGCGCTGGCCGCCTTCGACGCCCAGGCGGCCGCGGACTGGCAGGCGATCCTGTTGGCCCGCGCCGCCGAGCTGCGCCCAGGCGGTCGCCTGGTGATCATGAGCTTCGGCAAGGACGAGAAAGGCCGGTACCTGGGCAATACCGGCGGCGTGAACATGTTCGACACGTTCGAGCTGCACTGGAAGGCGATGGCCGACGCCGGCCGGATCACGGACGCGGAATACAACGCCGCCACCTTCGCTCAGGTCTACCGCACGCCGGGCGAGTTCACGGCACCGCTGACCGACCCGGCCTCGAGCGCCCACCGCGCCGGGCTGCGCCTGGTCTCGGCGAGCACCGGGGTTACGCCCTGTCCCTATCGCGCGGCCTTCGATGCCAACCCAGGCATCGGCGCCCGGGCCTTTGCCCAAAGCTATATCCCGACCCTACGGTCATGGTCCGAGACGGTCTTCCTGAACGCGCTGTCAGAGGACCGGGCCGACGCCGAACGCCGGGCCTTGGTGGATGAATTCTACCTCCGCTACGAGAACATGGTCGCCGCCGCGCCCGACGGGCACGCAATGGACTATGTCCACAGCTATCTCGCGATCGAGAAGGTGTAACGGTTCGCGGTGCCGATCGCCTCAGACAACATGGTTCAGCAGCTTTTCCCCGGCGCGCAACCGGGCGCAGTTCTCGAACGCGACGGAGAGGCTGCGGTCGAGCGTCTCCGGGGTTAGCCAGGCCACGTGCGGTGTGACCAAGACGTTGTCGAGTGCGAGCAGCGGGTTGCCGGGGTCGATCGGTTCTCGGGCGAACACGTCGACGCCGGCCGCCGCGAGATGGCCGGACCGAAGTGCCGCCACCAGCGCCACCTCATCGACCAGCCCGCCGCGCGCGGTGTTGACCAGGATCGCGCCGGGGCGCATGCACGCGATCGTCCGATCATCAATCATGCCGACTGTCTCGGCGGTTTCCGGCACGTGCAGCGAGACGATATCCGATTGCGCCATCAAGTTCGGCAGGTCGCACCACTCGGCCACGGCGTCGGCCTTCCGCGTGCGAGCAATGTAGAGTACTCGGGCCCCAAGCGCCTTGAGGACAGGTGCGAGGATTCGCGGCACTGCGCCATAGCCGACCAGCCCGATCGTCTTGCCGTGGATCTCGGACATGCCATCGAAGACACCGGGCTCGATCTGCCAACCGGTCCCGGAGCGGGTCGCGCGGTCGAGCCGGACGGCCTGCCGGCCGGTGGCGAGCATCAGCAGCAGCGTCAGCTCGGCGACCGCTTGGCTGTTGGTGCCGGGCATGTTGGCGACCGCGACGCCGGCGGCCTTGGCGGCGTCCAGATCGATGGTGTTCACCCCGACGCCGATCTTCTGGATCAGCCGGAGACGGGGTGCTCCGGCGATGTCGGCGGCGCTGACCGGTTCGAGCACGTGCAACAGCACGTCCGTGTCGGCCATCTCGGTGGCGAAGGTCTTGCGGTCGGCCTCCTCGACCACGACCAGATCCAGCCAGTCGGGCTTTTGTTCAGCAAGACGGCCGCGAAAGCCGGGACTGGCGCGATAGTGGAGGAGGGCTTTCATTCGGGCCATCGGGTGGGCGTCCTTAGCAGGCGGGGTGGGTTCGCGCCGATCCTAGGGCGATTCTGGGCTGATTTAAATTTAATCCGCTGCAGAGCGACGCCTTTCGCGATCCGCATGTTCAGGAACGGTTAAGCAGAATCGCGGCCAGAATAGGGGTGGGAGGACGGTGGTATCGCTCGCCGGGAACCCTTAACCTGACGGCTATGTGCTCTGGTAAGGTGAAAATGCCGACGCCGGTTCAGAGCTGCTTCCGCCGCCAGGCCTTGATGTAGCGCCGGCAATCCGGGTCGTCGCCGCTGATGACATCCGCCGCCATCCGGCTGGCATTGGTGTCGGGATCGGCGCCGAGGATCTCGCGCGGGTCGTTCATCACCGGATCGATGATGCCGCTGTCGGCGCCGGCGGAAACCGCGGCGCGCAAGAAGCTGTCGTTGATGTGCTTGCGCGCCGGGATCCCGAACGAGACGTTGGAGAAGCCGCCGGTGATATGGATCTCGGATCCGTGCCGGCGCCTGATATCGGCGATCGCATCGAGGCAGTGGCGGGCAAAGGCGCTGTCAACCGAGACCGGGAAGACCAGCGGGTCGACATAGATGTCGCCCGGCTCGATGCCCTTGGCGATGGCCGCTTCAATCATCCGGCCGGCATTCTCCACCCGTTCGCCTGCGCCATCCGGCATGGCGGTGGCGCCGGCGGCGGTGACGATCACCGCGGCGCCGTAATGTTTCGCCAGATCCAGTGCCTCCGGCCGCTCCAGCGAGGCGGAGTTCAGCAGCGGCCGGCCATTGGCCGGGTCGCAGGCGGCTAGGCCCTCCTCGATCACCGAGCTCAACGAGGAATCGATGCAGACCGGCACCGTCGCCATCTCCTGGATCGTGCGGGTCAGCCAGGCCATAGCCGCCTTCTGCTCGTCCTTCTTCAGCGAAATCTCGTCGATGTTGAGATCGAGGTAATCGGCACCCGAGGCCTCCTGCTTCTCGACCAGGTCGCGCAGATAGGCCAGCGCCTCCTCGGCGTCCTCACCGCCGGCCATGGCGAGCTGCACGGCGATCTTGACGTGCTTGACCCGGCCTTCCTCGTAGTCCTGGGTCGTCTTGATGGCATCGGGGATGACCAGAAAGCGATCCGTGCCCGCAAGCGTCCGATAGGCGATCGCCTCGCGCCCGTCGCCGAGTGTCTGGATGTGCTTGCCCCGGCGCAGCCGGATCCGCGTGGTGTGGATGTTCTCGCCGATGGTGATGAAGCGTTGGTCGTTGGTCACGTCGGCGGTCCTTTTCTGGTCATGGCTTCCCTCGAAGCCCGAGATCGGCCGGCATCGGCTTGAACTGGCAGCCCTCGACGAAGAGATCGAAGAACTCGGGCGCGGTCTCGAGCTCGACATGCTCGATTCGGCGCACCAGCGCCTCCAGCCCCGGGCGGCGGGTGGCGTCGAGCAACAGTTCGCGGGCGCCCTGCAGCGCGGCGTTGCCGGCCTTGACGACCCGGGTGGGATCGACGGGTGCCAGAAGGCCGATGGCGATGGCGTTCTCGATGTCGAGGTAGTTGGCGAAGCCGCCTGCCAGATAGAGGGTCGAGATCTCGGCCGCGGTGATGCCGAACTGGTGCAGCAACAGCGCCTGGCCGCAATAGCTCGCCGCCTTGGCCTGGGCCAGGTGGCTGGCGTCCTGCGGCGAGAAGGTCAGCCCATGTGCCGGCAACAGATCCATCACGGCATCGCGCCGGCCCCGCTTCATCACGCCCTTTCGGCTGATCAACTCGGTACGCCGAAGCTCGGCCAGCAGATCCACCAGCGCCGAGCCGCAGAGCCCGACCGGCGGCTTGTCGCCGATCGTGTGGTAATCCGTGACCTCGCCGGCATCGTTCAGCCGAATCCGCTCGATCGCGCCCTCGTGCCCTGGTATGCCGCAGGTGACCAGACCACCCTCGAAGGCAGGCCCGGCCGGGCACGAGGCGGCCAGCATCCGGCCGCGCCCGGCCAGGACGATCTCGGTATTGGTGCCGATATCGACCAGCATCGAGATCTCGTCCGCCTCCGCCCGGATATCCAGCGCGGCCAGCGCCGCCGCGGTGTCGGCGCCAACATGACTGCCGATCAGGGGCAGGCCATAAATCCGCGTGTGCCGCGCCGCGCGCAGGCCGAGATCGCGCGCCTCTTGTAGGAGCGCGGTACCGGGGCGCAGACCCTCGCGGAAATCCTTCTCGATGCTGCTGCGATAGGGTTTCTGGCCCAGCCCCTGCACGTCCAGCCCGAACAGCACATCACGCATGGTCGAGTTGCCGACCACGACGATCTCGGCGATCTTGCGCGCCAGCACCCCGCCGCGCCGCGCCATCGCGGCGATCTCGCGGTTCAGCGCGCTGACCACCGCCTTTTGCAACTCGCCTTGATTGGCGCGGTCATAAGTGATGCGGTTCATGATGTCGCTGCCACCGAAAAGCTGCGGATTCTGCAGCGAGCAGGCGGCGACATCAGCACCGGTTTCCAAATCAACCATCTCCATGGCGATGGTGGTGGTGCCGAGATCGACGGCCAGTCCCAGAAGACCGCCCCGATCGTCGGCGATCCGCTCACCCGCGTGATAGATACCGCCATTCCGGCGCGTCACCGCCGGGCGCAGCGGGACGCCTCGCCGCGCTGTGTCGGTCAGGATCTTGGCGCGGCGGTGTAGGGGGACGAAGTCGACTTCGGCGTCGGGTTCCACCAGCTCCGCCTGACAGGCGAGTCGGAACGGTTCCTGCAGGAACGCCTCCTCGGGCGAGCGCGGCGATAGCGCTTCCGCACCGTCTCGGATCTCGACCACGCATTCATGGCAGGTTCCCGACCGGCCGCACGAGGTCGCGAGCCTCAGGCCGCGCCGATCGGCGAGGTCGAAGATCCGGATGCCGGCCGTGTTCGTGCGCCGCCGGTCGCGGGCCTTCTCGATGTCGGTCTTCGCCTTGTCGTAGAGCCGGGGCTGCGTCTCCCAGGCCAGCCGATAGTCGAACGGCCCGTCATGGCCGCAAAGCTCGGCGCCGTCCTCGCCCTCGGCCCGGACCTGATTGCGGCAGCGAAATTTGGCGGTGCAATGGTCGTGACGATTGCGGTAGGGGCAGCGATCCTTGGCCTGTTCGTCGGCGTGCTCGACGATGCCGGTCAGGATCTCCATCAGCGCCGCGCGGCTTTTCTCGATGTCGCGTTTGGTCATGGTGCGGCACTTCGGCGCCACGGCCGAACCGTTTCGCGGTGAGCTGTTTGGTGCACCCCCCACCCTAACCCTCCCCCCGAGGGGGAGGGGACGGCGTAGCGCCCGGTCGTACCGCTAATCACGGGGTGCGCCGTGGCTCCCCTCCCCCTCGGGGGGAGGGGCTGGGGGTGGGGGGTGGAGGCGTTGGGATCTGCCATCGAGTCGGATTGGCAAGCGGCGGCGCTCAGGCCGCCCGCCCGGCCTCGGCCAGGAACTGGGTGGCCAGCGAGACGCAGCTCAACGCATCCTTGCCGTAGCCGTCGGCGCCCATGTCGTCGGCGAACTCTTGGGTCACCGGCGCACCGCCGACCATGATGAAGACGTCGTCGCGCAGATCGGCGTCCTGAAACGCCTCGATGGTCAGCCCCATATTCGGCATCGTCGTGGTCAGCAGCGCCGACATCCCCAGCACCTTGGCGCCATGCTCCTCGACCGCGTCGATGAAGGTATCCTCCGGGGTATCGACCCCCAGGTCGATCACCTCGAAGCCGGCACCCCGCAGCATCATGATGCAGAGGTTCTTGCCGATGTCATGAAGGTCACCCTTCACCGTCCCCATGATCACCTTGCCCCTCGACTCTTCGCCCGACTCCGCCAGGATCGGCTCGATATGCGCCATGCCGGCCTTCATGGCGCGGGCGCAGGCCAAGACCTCGGGCACGAACATGAAGTTCTCGCGAAACTTGACGCCGACGATCCCCATGCCGCCGATCAGCCCGTCATCCATGATCTGCTCGGCCGGGATGCCATCGGCCAGCGCTTTTGCGGTCAGCTCGTCGGAAAGGTCGTTGTCGCCGTCGATCACCGCCGCGGCGATGTCCTGCAGGATCGGCGCGATCCGTGAGAAGAGCCCGATAAAGCGTTCGATCTCCTCTGGCCGCTCGAGATATTCCTCGATCTCGAAACGGATGTCTTCATTCTGGATATCGGAGAGCTCGGGCATGGTTGACCTCGGGCGTTAGTTGATGGTGCGGTTGCCGGCGTGCCAGTCCTTCACGGCGCGCGAGATTTCGAGAAGGTTCTCGATCGGCGCCTGCAAGGGGATGGCACATTCGGGGCCGACCAGCTGGACGCCGGCGTCGAGATTGGCGAAGACCTCGGCACGCACTTCCATCGGCCCCTTGGCGAACAGCGTCTCGGGATTGTTGATGTTGCCGATCAGGGCGATCTTGCCCGCGACCTCGGCCATCGATTCCTCGGGCGTGTTCTTCGAATCGAAGTGGAACGCCGCCATGCCGGTCTGGGCGATGAACCGCATCCGGTCGACCGTGCGGCCGCAGATGTGCAGGATCAGCGGACAGGGGATCTTCTCGGCGAACTCGGTGTGTAACGCTTGCAGGTACTTCTCGTAATAGGCGCCGCTGACCAGATCGCCGGTGGCGTGGTCGGGCAGGGTCAGGGCATCGGCGCCGGCGTCGATCTGGGCCAGCCCGAACTGGATGGTTGCCTCTTTCAACCTGTCGAGGATGCGCCGCGTCTCGTCCGGGTCGTCAAGCGAGAGGAGCAGGAAGTTCTCGACCCCGAAGCAGTGATAGGCCAGCGACCAGGGCCCCATCGTCTTGCCGATGATCGCAACATCGTCACCGTATTCCTTGCGCAGGAACTTCAGGGCATCCAGCACGCAGACCAGGTCCGGGTGATCGAGGAAGTCGTTCGGGATGACGATATCGTCCGCGGTCTTCCAGATCGGCTCGGACATCCGCACGGTTGGCCAGTTGCCCTTGCCCTCCCACTGCATCTTACAGCCCAGGGCCGAGGATTCCTGGATCACGCTGTAGACCGGCATGATCGAATCGAAGCCGAGGTCCTCGTAAGAAGTCGCCGCCAGCCGCGCCATCTTCTCGGCCTCGCGATTGGCGCCCGGAAAGGGCGCGTCGACCAGGTCCATCAGTTCGACGGTCGCGACCGAGGTCGGGTTGCACACCGGCGTGCGGTCGACCGGTTCCATGCGCAACGCCGCCAGCACGCGTTCGCGGCTGGTCATTTCCGGCACGGTGCTCGTCTCGATGCTTGCCATCGCTTTGCCTTTCCGTTCAATCGCCGCGGCCCGGCGCGGTCAGCACGCCGCCCGCCCTCAACGCATCCTGCTCGCGGGTGGCGCTCCTCACGTTCAGTGCATCGGGCAAGAGCGCTGCAACCAGGCCATCATGCGCCCTGCCGCAGGTGAAGGCCGCCTCGTCCTCTCGCACATCCGACGCGACCATCTGGGTGAGTTTCAAGAGGCCGTTGTGGACCGCCCGGATGCGGCGCGCCGCCATCGGCGTCTCGTCGGCCGCGCCGACGCGATAACCGCCGGCGCCCAGGGACGTGACCACGATATCGCACTCGGCCTTCTTGTCGAAGATGGTCAGCGAAAACGCGGCCGGGTCCAGGCTGGGATCACGGCGGCAGATTCGGATGAAAAGCCGCCTCAGACCCACCTCGTGGCCCTGTCCGCAGGGGAACTGCAGGTAACCAGGCGATGGCGCTTCGACCAGCCCGCCAAGGCGGCAGAGCTCGCTGCGCACATAGGCCAGGCGCGCATCGGTGCCGTCATAACGCGCATAGCTGTGAACCTTGAACCAGGGGCCGTCTGCGGTGCCGATCCGGTAGAGCGCGATCGAGATATCGCGAAAGAACCGGTCCTCCGGCAGCAGCTCGATTCGCGTCCCCAAGTCCATCAGGCGGGCCATGGTGCAATCTCCTCGCCGTTGGCGAAAGCCTGCGCGCTCTGTCAGGCTTCGCGTCGGGCCAGATATCGTTTTTGGACTGTTGGTCTGACCAAGATTTCTATACAATCCCGGGCGCGGCCTGTAAAGAGAGATCACGACCGGCAGAGGAGAGCTGATGACCAAGGCAACGCCTCCCGAGACACCAGCGGCGTTCCGCCAGGTCTCGCGCGAGACCCTCAGCGATGTCATCGTCGAGCAGATCGTCGAGATGATCTCGTCCAGCGCGCTGAAGCCGGGCGACCGGCTGCCGCCCGAGCGAGAGCTCTGCAAGACGCTGGGCGTCGGCCGCACCTCGGTGCGCGAGGCGTTGAAGCCCCTGATGGCGATCGGCGTGCTCGACCGCCGCGGCAGCGCCGGCACCTTCGTCGCCAAGGATGGGCAGTTTCTCGAAAAGGCACTGGAATGGGGTCTGCGCGTCCACCCCCGCCGGGTCGACGAGATCGTCGAGACCCGGATGATGTTGGAGACGCACACCGCATACTGGGCGGCCAGCCGGGCGACGACGGAGAACCTCACTACCCTGAGCGACCTACAACGCCAGATGTACGAAGCGATCGACGATCGGGCCGCCTTTCGCGAACTCGACGTCAGGTTCCACCTGGAAATCGCCCAGGCGACCCAGAACTCGATCATGATCACCCTGGTCAACATGATGCGGCGCTACTTCCTTGCCCTGATGCAGGAGCGATTGTCCGCCGGACAAACCCAGACCGAAACGCTGACGCGTGTCTCGGCAGACCAGCACCAGGCGATCCTGGAGTGCCTGCTGGCGCGCGACGCGAACGGTGCCCACGACGCCATGGCGGTGCATATCGAGACCGCCAGCCGGGATCTGCCGACCTCACCCTGATCCGAGCTACTCTGGCCGGAGCCCCCAATCCTGCCGTCTCGGCGAAGGATTTGGTATGGCTGTCACCGTCATTCCGGCGACGGCGGGAATCTCGGCGTGCCTGGCATTGGACCCTGCCTGCACGGCGCGGACGATTGGCGTCGAAACCCTCGCGGGAATGACGCCTGAGACGCCGCTCAGGCCGCCGCCACGCCGGAATCGCTTGCGCGTTCGCGCATCCATGTATCCAGGCGCTCCGCAGCGGCCGTGTCCAGGCGAAGGCCGAGTTTGGTGCGGCGCCAGAGGATATCCGGCGCCCGACGCGCCCATTCCTTCGCCATCAGCCAGCGCACTTCGCGCTCGGTCAGCGTGGCGCCGAAATCCTCGCCCAGATCCGCAGCACATTCTGCGCCCAGCACGATCTCTCTGGCCTCGGTGCCGTACAGCCGCACCAGCCGGTGCGCCCAGTGCCGGTCCAGGAAGGGATGGGCGGTGCGGAGATCGGCAATCAGATCGGTGATGCCGTCGACGGGGAAGTTGCCGCCCGGCAGCGGCGCGTCGGCGGTCCAGGTCTGATCCGTCCCTGGGAACCACGGTGCCAGTTTTCTCAGGGCTTCTTCGGCCAGCCGTCGATAGGTGGTGATCTTGCCGCCGAAGACGTTCAGAAGCGGCGCTTGGCCATCGCGGCTTTCGACAGTCAGCACATAGTCGCGGGTCGCCGCAGTCGCTGAACCGGCACCGTCGTCATAGAGCGGGCGGACGCCGGAAAAGGTCCAGACGATGTCGTCGGTCGAAATCGGCGCCTTGAAGTACTCGCCTGCCGCCCGGCACAGATAGGCCGCTTCCAGAGGTGTGCAGGCCGCGTCGCCGGGGTCGCCGTCGTGCTCGATATCGGTCGTGCCGATCAGCGTAAAGTCGTCCTCGTAGGGGATCGCAAAGACGACCCGCCCGTCCGATTGTTGAAAGATATAGGCGCGGTCATGGTCGTAGAGCCGCGGCACCACAATATGGCTGCCGCGGACCAGCCGGATCCTGACGGGCGTATCGACGCCGATCGTCTGGTCGATGATCCGCTCGACCCAGGGACCCCCGGCATTGACCAGGGCCCGGGCCTTGATCTCGCGCCGACGTCCGGCGTCGACGTCCTCGATCACGATCGCCCAGCCATCCGCTGTGCGCTCGGCCGACACGCAACGCGTGCCGACCGAGATTTCGGCGCCGCGAGCTTGCGCGTCGCGGGCGTTCAGGACGACGAGGCGGGCATCCTGAACCCAGCAGTCGGAGTACTCGAACCCCTTGCGGAAGACATCCCTCAGCGCCGCGCCGGCCGGGTCCGTGGCGAGGTCGAGCGTGCGCGTGCCGGGCAGAATTTTTCGTCCGCCCAGATTGTCATACAGCAACAGCCCGAGCCGCAACAGCCAGGCCGGCCGAATTCCCTTGTGGTGCGGCAGCACAAAGCGCATCGGCCAGGCGATATGCGGCATGGCCCGCAGCAGAACCTCGCGTTCGATCAGCGCTTTGCGCACCAGGCGAAACTGGTAGTATTCGAGATAGCGCAACCCGCCGTGAAACAGCTTGGTCGACGCCGAAGACGTGCCCTGCGCCAGATCCCCCTGTTCGCAGAGAAACACCGACATTCCCCGCCCGGCGGCATCCCGGGCAATGCCGCAGCCGTTTACACCGCCGCCGATGATCGCCAGATCGATGGACGAACGATCGGTCATGATCCTCCCGCAATCATTGGGGGTCCGACTGATATGGAACCTGCCCGGCTGAATCATGCCTGCTGGGACGCGTCCGTACAAGAGCGTCGCAGTCCCCGGCGATCAGCCGATTGAGTCGTGCATTACGGTCCCTCGACCGCAAGGTCCTCGCAGAACGTCGCGTAGAGCACTTCCAGCACCCGCAAGGTGCGGCTGTCCGACAGGTGGTAGTAGATCTCGCGTCCTTCGCGGCGGCCTTCGACCAGGCCGTCTTGGCGCAATCGCATCAGTTGCTGCGAGACCCAGGGCTGGCGCTCACCCAAAAGTTCCTCGAGATCCGTCACCTTTCGCTCACCGCCCGCAAGGTGGCACAGCAGGGCCATTCGGCGACTATGCGACAGGATCTTCATCAGCCGCGTGACCGGAAGCGCCCGCTCCATCAGGTCACAGAACTCCTGGTGCGTCAGCCCGTTGTCAAACGCAGGAGCAGCGCTCATCGCACCTTCGGGACGGGTGCTGAAGTCGCTCATCATAGGGCTCCAGAGATCGTCAACTCCGGTGGCAGCTTGCAGGCGCCACACAATACGTACTATTCACGCATTCACATATAGCATTTTATCGAGTTCCGGTCAACGAACCACCGGCGAGATCGTCGCCGAGTCTCAGTCCCGTTCGACGTCTCCACCGGCCTCGACCCAATCCTTCAGGGTGCCCAATGATCGGACGTCCGCAAAGCCCAGATCCATCAACGCCTTGCAGGCCAACACAGCGCGACCGCCGCTGGCGCAATAGACGATCAGCGTCTTGTCCGGCGAAAATGCGGGATGGTGCATCGGCGTTGAGTTGCAGGCCCGAAACTCCAGCATCCCACGCGAGACGTTGACCGCACATGGCACCTTGCCCGACTGGGCGACTTCGTGCGGGTCGCGGACATCGACGACCAGGACATCGTCCCGACCCAGCATGCCCTTCAGCTCTTCCGCCTTGATCGTCTTGACCTCGGCCTTGGCTGCGGCCACCGCCTTCATGATCGTGTTTGCCATCTTCGTTTTCCCTTGGTTTCGGACGCCCCCGCGCCCGTCCGTCCGATCGGCGATCAGAGATCGCCGTTCGCTGCGGCTTCCATGATGATCTCGATCCGCTCGCGGACGCTGATCGCGCGTTCGCGCAGTTCCGGCGAGATCCGGTTGGCGTTCGGGCTGGTGTCCAGCCAGCGGACGTCCCAATCCAGCGAGAGGATCCAGATATCGCCCTGCGCATCCTCCAGCACCGTGATCCGGCAGGGCAGGAAGGCCATGAATTCCAGCGAGTAATCGGCGATCAGGCGCATCGTGATCAGGTCGCAGAAGCCGAAAATCTCGATCCGCGGGCTGTTCGGGTCGTGGATCTCGCGCAGGATGTTGTGCGGCGTATTGTGGCCGACGGCGCGCATGTTCAGCTCGTTGGCCTTCAGCTGCAGCGATTCGATCACCTCGTCAAAGCTCAACCCGTCCAACGCCTTCTTCTTGACCACCATGAAGTTGATCATGTCGCGCAGCGAGTATGGGTTGAACGCCATCATACTCTGCATCATCTTCATCTTGGCCTCGGCCGAGAGCGTCTTCTCGACCATCATGTTCTTCGGGTAATCCTCCTTCTTGCGCGACGGCATCCGGATCGGGCCGTCGTTCAGAAAAGGTGGAATGGTCTCGCCGCGGAAATAGGTGCGGGCGTTCATCTTTCCGGTGATCTCGTCGGGATCCACCTCTTCGGATTGCGCCAGCACGCTGCCGGGAACGATCGCGAGACAAAGGGCACCGACCAGCGCGATGCCAAACAACCGGATCCGGAAATTCATGATACTTCCCCTCGAAATTCTCGTGCCTGGCCGACGTCCTGGGCCGGGCCTGGCCTCATTCGTCTTCGGTCTTGCGCGTGACCATCGGTAATTGCCAACCATTGCCGGTCGCCCCCATGATCTGCATGGTCGAGATCATCATCGAGGACATCAACTCCGGGCTCAGCGCCTTGGCCATCGTCTCCATCAGATCGACATCGGTCATCAGGGTGATCCAGCCATTCATCATCGCCGGGTCGGCCCACGCCAGCACCGCCTTGATGTATTCGGCATTGGTCAACATCTGCATATAGGGTGTCGGGTCGCCCATCTTGGCCAGGGCGGCGATCATTTCCGGATCGGACATCCATTTCAGGTAGGGCGTCGGGTCGCCCATCTTGGCCAGCGCACCGATGACTGCAGGGTTGGTCATGATCGACATCCACTGGGTCAGCGCCGCCGGATCCGCCGCCTTCGTCATGGCCTGCATCATCGCGGGGTTCGTCATCAGCGACATGAACCGGGTGAAATCGGCAATGTCGAGCGAACCGGTCCACGAATCGGCCCATTGCGGGTCCATGAAGCTCTTGGTCCAGGCGTCGAGCGACGAGGTGTCGGCGCTCTGGGCGGACACGGCGACCGGCGCCATCCCCATAAGTGCCGCGACGGCAGCGGCCAGCAAGGTCTTGCGAAGTGTCATGAGGGTCCTCCCTGGGCAGTCGGTTTGCCCGTCACTTGTCGGATTTTGTCGAGGCGGTGATCTGCGACATGATCTGCATCATCGACATCATCATGCCCGCCATGAACTGCGGATCCATCATACCCTGTATGGACTGCATCATCTCCGGGCTGGACATCAGCTTCATCCAATGCTGCATCAGCTCGGGATCGGCAGTCTTCAGCATCGCCTGGACGTATTCTGGATTGGCCATGGCCCGAATCAAGTGCTCGGCCAGTTCGGGATCGGCCAGGCGGGTCAGCGACGTGATGAATTTCGGGTCGGCGACCAGGCCCATATAGTCCATCAGCAGATCACCATCGCCCATCGCCGTCAGCGACTTCAGCATCGACGGATCGGCCATCGCCCGCACGAACCCTTCAATCACCTTCGGATCGGCGGCCGAGAGCGCCAGCTTTCCCATCGTCGGGTCGATCATCATCCGCATCCAGTTGTCGACCAGGCTGGGATCGGCCATGGTCGCCATCGCCTTCAGGAAGTTTGGATTGGTGACGATGCGCAGGATCGGGCGCAGCTTCTCGGGCTTGACGAACTTCATCAGCACGGGGACCACCGAGGGATCGGTCAGCATGGTCCCATAGGTGTTCAAAAGGCCCGGATCGCCCAACGCAATGATCACTTTCAGCAGGTCCGGATCGGCCATCGCCTCGGCCCAGGCGGCCATCAGCTCCGGGTCGCCCATCTGCATCATGGCCTTCATCATCTTTGGATTGGCCATGATGCCGAGAAAGTTCTTCACGGTCCCGGCGGTGGCGTTGCCGGACAACGCCTTGTCCCACTTGTCCGCGGTGAACTCGGTGACCCAGTCGGCCGCCGAGTCAAAGCTCAACTGGGCCGATGCGCCCGGGGCCGCAAGGACAAGTGCACCGGCGGTCAGGCCGGCAGCGGCCAGTTTCTGCAACTTCATCGCGCCCTCCCATCCGTTGGCACCTTCTCCTCACGTCGCTATCACATTCGAATATTCAAATCTATCGAAAATTTACCGCTTGAAGGATGGAGAATTTCGATCGGCCGCTAAAGACCGATCAGGCGTTCCATGTACTTCACGCCCAGATAACCGCCGAAGACGATCGAGAGCAGCGCGATCATCGAACCCAGCCCCAAGGTCGACATACCGGTGATCCCCTGGCCGATGGTGCAACCGAACGCCAGCACACCGCCGGTCCCCATCATCGCCCCGCCCAACATATGCCGCAGCGTGTCGTTCTTGTCGTAGAACGCCGTGACATGGAACGTGCCGGCCAAGAGCGAGGACAGGAACGCGCCGAGAATGGCGCCGCCGACGGTCGCGATCCCGAAGTTGATGGTCGAGCCGGTGAAGGTCATCAGATATTGCAACCCCTCTCCGGAGGGGGCGATGAATGTCAGCGACGCCAACGGGGCGGGGTCGAAATCGTCCGCCCCCAATACGCCGGTCGCCCACCAGCCGGCCGTGACCAACAGACCGGCGCCGAGGCCGACGATGATGTTGTGCGGCGAGCGCCGGAATTCCGCGCTGCCAAAGCAGAAGGCCAGGATTGCCGCCACGACGATGCCCGTCGTCAGCAGGCGCGCGGCTTCTTCGCCCATGCCGCCCAGGCCGGCCAGAATCGATCCGATCTGCTGACTTTCGATCCCGGCGCCGGCAAGGTCAAAACTGGTCTCGGTGATGATGAAGGCGCGCGTCGGAGCGGTCAGGCCGCGCAGCGCCATGTATCCGAACAGGCCGATGAAAATCAGCACCACGATCGCCTTCAGGTCGCCGCCGCCGACCCGAACCAGATTGCGCCCCGGACAGCCGCTGGCGATCACCATGCCGAAGCCAAAGACGATGCCGCCCAGGATCGAGCCGAACCAGTTCAGCGAGGCGCCGAGATAGATCGACTGACCGAGATCGATCACTTCCAACTGGTGCAGGCTCTGCGCGCCGATGATCGCGACAGCGATCGCCAACAGCCAGGCCCGCGCACGGCGGAAATCCCCGAAGGACACCACGTCAGAAATCGATCCCATCGTGCAGAAGTTCGTGCGATGGGTCAGCGTGCCGAACAGCAGACCGACCACCAGACCGGCAATGCCCATTACTGTCGAAATTTCCATGTCTTCCATGCGAGCGTGTCCTCTTCGCCCATCCGCACGCGGGCCGTGGGCTGTCCTTGGTCCCCGGGGCAAAGCGATCGACCATTGGATTGCGCGGTGTCAAGTTTTAACATCGAAAAATATGAATAATGTGATCAATGTCGGGTGTGGGTCGCTGCCCATGGGACCGGGAAGCTGGTTTTCGCGCTTCCTCGCCCGAGGGGGCTCCCCCAGGCCTCCCCTCTTGTCCCGGTCCAAGGCGGGGGGAGGCGAAATCCGCGCCCTCCGCGCTCTTGGCGTGGACATAGGCGCCTGCCGCAAAAGCGCAGGCCTATTCGGGTCGGTGCATTTGCGGGAGCGACCGGGACGGTCGGGTCAAAGGTTCGCCGGCATTATGTCCTGCCAGCAGATAAAAATCATGTCCGTGGCCCGCGAATATACTTCTTTGTGCGCGGATTCCGAAGGATCTTCGTGTTTTATCATGAGCTCGACTGCTGCATCGGATTGCGCCCGATCGACGAACCACATCACCACAAAATATTCGTGATCTCGCTCGTCATCCGTGTCCATGATTGTATCACTTTGCCGCTTTCCGATCGGACTCGCACCCTCGACCAGCCCGATGCCTCGCATGTGATCGACAAACCCTTCAAAGGCGTTACGAAATTCTTCGATTTCGACCCCGGGCTTCAGGTTAAAACAGGTCAACATACGAAACATCGGCGTTCTTCCCGTCGCAGACCAAAATATCAGGAGGAACTGTTTGTTCGGCTATTTCTCGTCCAGCGGCATCGCGCAGAACATCTGGTAGAGGATGCCGATCATGTCACGTACCGGGCCCTCGGGCAGGATGTAGTACATCGCCTTGCCCTCGCGCCGGCAGGTTACGAAGCCGGCGTGGCGCAGACGTGCGAGTTGCTGTGATACCGCCGCTTGACGCGCGTTGAGCAGGTCTTCCAACTCGGTCACCGATTTCTCGCCCGACGACAGGTGGCACAGAATCATCAGGCGGCCTTCATGAGCCAGCGCCTTCAGGAAATCGGTGGCGCGCTCGGCATTGCAGCGCATTTCCTCCAACATTTTGGCGTCGGGCAGGTCCCTGGTTTGAATATTCATCTTATCGTCTCACTTTCGCGCATTCGTTCGTTATTACGGGCCGTGACAGCGCGTATCCTTCCAGTCACGATCCCTTTGCTGACGCCGTTTCCGGCGGCAGCTTTTTCATAATCTGGTTCAACATACCCCAAAAAAAATCTTCTCCGGGATAGCCTTCGATCCGGCCGACCTCCTGCCCGTCCTTCAATAGCACGAAAGTCGGCGTAAACTGGGCACGGGTCTTCAGCACGACCCCTTCAGGCAGCGGTTCGTGGATGTCCGTTCGCCACAGCGGCGCACGTTTGCCCTCGATCGTTTTCGGGTAGATTCCGCCGATTTCGGCGTTCCAGCGCTCGCACCACTCGCACCAGGATTCCTCGACCATCAACAGCCGCGTCTCGGCCGAGGACGACCCCGAAAACGTGATCGTGCCGAACAAGAACAGCAGGACGAGCGAAAACGCTCTCACGCCAAACTCCATTGACGAAGGTGTAAAATCACATGTAAAAAACATAATATGAAAATACCTCTTTCGCAAGGGGGCTTGCTTGGGATTCGATATATCATTCGGCGGCGCGGCACTGGCAGGTCTGCTGTCTTTTCTGTCGCCCTGCATCTTGCCGATCGTGCCATTCTACCTGTGCTACATGGCCGGACTTTCGATGTCCGAGATGACCGACAATGGCGGGATTACCGGCAGGACGCGCGGCCGGCTGTTGTTGACATCCGTTGCGTTCTCGCTGGGTATCATCACCATCTTCGTCGGTCTCGGCGCTACGGCGACGGTGTTCGGCCAGCAGCTGCGCGAATGGTTCGACGTGCTGAGATGGGTCGCCGCCGCGGTCATCCTGATCATGGGGCTGCATTTCCTGGGCATCTTCCGGATCGGGCTGCTCTACAAGGAGGCGCGCATCGAGTCCTCCGGGTCGCCCAGCACGGTTGTTGGCGCCTTTCTGGTCGGCATGGCCTTTGCATTTGGCTGGACGCCCTGTGTCGGCCCGGTGCTGGCCGCCATCCTGTTCACTGCCGGCGCGCAGGAAACCGCCTTGGACGGGGCGCTGTTGCTGCTGACCTATGGTGCCGGCATGACGATCCCGTTCGTGCTGGCCGCCCTGTTCGTCGGACCTTTCATGCATCTGATGCGCCGGTTCCGGCGCTTCATGCCGGTGGTTGAAAAGAGCATGGGCGTGCTGCTGGTCGTCTTCGCGATCCTCATCGGCACAAACTCGATGAACATCATCGCTGGTTGGATGCTGGAGATCGCCCCGGACATCGGAACGCTTCAATAAGACTGGGAGACTCTGAGATGTTTCGAACGATGTTTGCCGCCATTGCCGCGGTCCTGTTGGTCGCAACCCCCGCCGCTGCCCTCGAAATGGGCGAGGACGGTCTCTACAAACAGCCCTGGCTTCGGGTCACGTTCAAGGACATGACCGAGGACCTGACCGACGCCAAGGCCGAGGGCAAGCGATTGGTCATCATCTTCGAGCAACGCGGCTGCATCTATTGCAAAAAAATGAACGAAGAGGTCCTGTCCGATCCGAATATCTCGAAGTACATCGAAGAAAACTTTTTTGTCGTCCAAATGAACCTTTTCGGCGACGAGGACGTCACCGACTTCGACGGCGAAACCCTGTCGGAGAAGGAGATGGCCCGGCGCTGGAACGTGATCTTCACGCCGACGATCCTGTTCATGCCGGAAGAACTCCCGACCGGGGGGACGGCCGCGCAGGCCGCGGTCAGCGTGATGCCGGGCGCCTTTGGCAAGGGCACCACCATGAGTATGCTACAATGGGTTCTTGCGAAGGGTTATGAATCGGGCGAGCATTTCCAGAAGTACCACGCCAGAGAGTTGGAAAAGCGCAGGGCCCAGCAGAACTGAGGCCTCGCTCACCCCTGACAAAGAATTCAAACCTGTGAATTTTTTGTTGCGAACCGCGCAAGATTCGGTATTCCTGTTGGCAATGAAGGAACGAATCGTTCCGTCCAAAGGGAGGGAAGTATGCAGCGAATTGCAGTTCGTCTGGCGGGGCTGGGTGTCGCCTGTGGGCTGGCCACAGCCGCTCTGGCTGAGACGGTCGGACCGAATGATGTCAAATTCGAAGATGGCGCGGTCACGACGTCGCTGACCGGTGT
The DNA here is from genome assembly GCA_965223255.1 of Hyphomicrobiaceae bacterium. Taxonomy (GTDB): domain Bacteria; phylum Pseudomonadota; class Alphaproteobacteria; order Rhizobiales; family Hyphomicrobiaceae; genus CBDCWA01. The sequence continues at coordinate 26,360 of CBDCWA010000002.1, forward strand.
TGTCGGCGATCCTGCAAAGGGCAAGCAATGGTTCGTCGGCCGCAAGCTGGGCAACTGCCTTGCATGCCACGAGAATTCCGACGCCAATGAAGAGCTGTTCCATGGCGAGGTCGGACCGCCGCTGGACGGCGTCGCCGACCGTTGGAGCGAGGCGGAACTGCGTGGGATCCTGGCGAATTCGAAGATGATGTTCGAAAACACGATCATGCCGGCGTTCTACAACACGACCAACCCCAACCGGCCGTTGGAAAAGTTTGCCGGTAAGACGATCCTGTCCGCGCAACAGGTCGAGGACATCCTCGCCTATCTGCTGACGCTGAAGGAAGAGTAAACCAGTCTGCCGGGGCCACGGCCCCGCACACCGATCCTAGGAGGAGATTATGCAACTGACGAGACGCGATGCGCTGATGACCGGCGCTGCCGCGATTGCCCTCGCCGCCCTGCCGGTATCGGCCCTGGCCGAGACCAACGGTTGGGAGGAGATCGCAAACGGATTCACCGGCGGCGCCGACGCTGCCGAGGGCGGTGTCGCCATAAAAGCACCGGAAATCGCCGAGAACGGCAATACCGTCCCGGTCAGCGTTACCGCTGAAGGCGCCGCCGCGATCATTCTGATTTCGACCGGCAATCCGAACCCGGAAATCGCCACCTTCAACTTCGGCGCGTTGTCCGGTTCGTCGTCGGCCTCGACCCGGATCCGGCTGGCCAAGACCCAGGACCTGCTGGCGATTGCAAAGATGTCCGACGGCAGCTTCAAGCAGGCCAAGGCGACCATCAAAGTCACCATCGGCGGCTGCGGCGGCTAAGAGAGGAGTTAAGCGATGGCTAAAGTCAAACCCCGCGTGAAGGTGCCGAAAAAGGCCAAGGCTGGTGACGTTGTCACCATCAAGACACTGATCAGCCACCCGATGGAAACCGGTCTGCGCAAGGACAAGCAGGGCAACCTGATCCCGCGCAAGATCATCAACACATTCGTCGCGACCTTCAACGACCAGGAAGTGATCAACGTCAAGATCGAGCCTGCGGTGTCTGCCAACCCCTATTTCCAGTTCGACATGAAGGTGGCGGAATCCGGCACGGTCAATTTCGAATGGACCGATGACGACGGCTCTGTCTACACCGCAAATAAGAAGATCGCCGTCAGCTGACGAGCGATTTCAGGGAGGGAAGATCATGAAGAAGCCGCTGATCGCTCTGGGCGCTGTCGCAGCAGCCGCCCTCGCCTGGACAGCGTTCGCTGGCCCAGGCCCGGACAACGACGAACTGGTCATCGAAGGGATCAAAATCGCAACCGAGGTCAAGGCACCGGAAGGCCACCCGCTGGACACGATCTATTCCGGCTGGCGGTTCCGTAACGACGATACCCAGGCGCTTGAGGTCGATGATTTTGAAAACCCGGCGATGGTCGCGGTCGAGTACGCCATCGAGCTGTGGGAGACACCGGCGGGCACGTCGAACAAGTCCTGCGCCGACTGCCACGGCAGCATCGAGAGCATGAAGGGCCTACGGGCGAACATGCCCCGGTGGAACGAAAAGAAGGGTAAGCCGGAAAGCCTGGAGCACATCGTCAACGGGTCGATCAAAGAGCATCAGGGTGCCGAGACCTGGAAGTGGGAAAGCCCGGAGATGCTGGCCATGACCGCCTATATCGGCATGCAGTCCCGCGGGATGCCGATGACGGTGCAGGCCGATGGGCCGATGGCCGAATGGGTCGAGAAAGGCAAAGACCTCTACTACACCCGGGTTGGCCAACTGGACATGGCGTGCAGCCATTGCCACGAGGACAATTACGGCAACATGATCCGCGCCGACCACCTGTCCCAGGGCATGATCAACGGGTTCCCGACCTACCGCTTCAAATGGCAGGGGCTGGGGTCGCTGCACCGCCGCTTTTCCGGCTGCATGAAGAACATCCGCGGGACGCCCTACAAGCGCGGTTCGGACGAGTTCGTGGCGCTCGAGGCCTATCTGGCTTGGCGCGGCAAGGGCCTGGGCATCGAAACCCCGGCGGTTCGCAACTAACACCTTTCGGCGCGCCCCCAGGGGCGCGCCCGTTCGTTTCTTCCTTTTCCAAAGTCAGGGACGCCGCCGCCGGCGAACGGATCGGGTGTGCGCGAAAGGAGAAAGCCAATGGTTTCCCGCCGTGAATTCCTGCAGGCCTCGGCCGCGGCTTCAGCGATCCTCGGCGCGTCGGGCCTGGGCGGTTTGGGCCGCCTGGCCGCGCAGGAGGCGCTGACCCAAGACCGGTTGCTGGCGGTCGAGCCGCTGGGCAACGTGACGCTGATCCACGTCACCGACATCCACGGCCAGCAGGTTCCAGTCTGGTTCCGCGAGCCGGAGGTGAACCTGGGCGTTGGCCAGCAAAAGGGCGTTCCGCCGCATGTGACGGGTGAGGATTTTCTCCAGCTCTACGGCATCGGGCGCGGGACGCCGTCGGCGCACGCGCTGACCTATCTGGACTTCGCCGACATGGCCAAGACCTATGGCCGGATGGGCGGGCTCGACCGGGTCGCCACGATCGTCAAGGCGATCCGGGCCGACCGGCCTGGCGCGTTGCTGCTGGACGGCGGCGACACCTGGCAGGGCAGTTTTACGACGCTGAAGACCAATGGCCAGGACATGGTCGATGTCCAGATCGCCCTGGGTGTCGATGCGATGACGTCGCATTGGGAATTCACGCTGGGCATCGATCGGGTCACCGAAATCGTCGACAGCCTGCCGTTCCCGTTCCTCGGCGCCAACATCTTCGACAACGAGTGGGAAGAGCCGGCCTACGACGCCTACAAGATGTTCGACCAGAACGGCGTCCGTGTCGCGGTGATCGGCCAGGCCTTCCCCTATCTGCCGATCGCCAATCCCCGCTGGATGTTCCCCAAGCTGAGCTTCGGCGTGCGCGAAGAGCGGATGGCCGAGGTCGTCGAAGAGGTGCGCGGCGAGGGCGCCGATTGCGTCGTCGTGCTGTCGCACAACGGGTTCGACGTCGACCGTAAGATGGCTGCGCAAGTTCCGGGCATCGACGTGATCCTGACCGGCCACACCCACGATGCTCTGCCCGCGCCGCTGATGGTCGGCAAGACCGCGCTGATCGGCACTGGATCGAACGGAAAGTTCGTCAGCCGGGTCGATTTAGACGTGCAGGGTGGCGAGGTGAAGGGGCTGAAGCACACGCTGATCCCTGTATTCTCGGATGTCTTCCAGCCCGACCCGGAGGTCGGCAAGATTATCCAAGATCACCGTGCGCCCTACACGGCCGAGATGGCCGAGGTGTTGGGCAGGACCGATTCGCTGCTCTATCGCCGCGGCAATTTCAACGGCACCTGGGACGACTTGATCTGCAACGCCCTGATCGACCAGCGCGATGCGCAGATCTCGCTGTCGCCGGGCTTTCGATGGGGAACCAGCCTGATCCCGGGGGCCGAGATCACTCGCGAGGCGATGTTCGACCAGATGGCGATGTCGTATCCGGAAGCCTATCGCACCGAGATGACGGGCGAACTGATCCACACGATCCTGGAGGACGTGGCCGACAACCTGTTCAACCCCGACCCCTATTACCAGCAGGGCGGCGACATGGTGCGCGTCGGCGGCCTGGGCTATCATATCGACATTTCGCAACCCCAGGGCAGCCGGATCACCAACATGACCCTGCTGAGCGACGGCACCCCGATCGACCCGGCGAAAACTTACGTGGTCGCGGGCTGGGCCTCGGTGAACGAAGGGACGGAAGGCCCGCCGATCTGGGATGTGGTCGAGGCCCATATCCGGGACCAGGGCACCGTCTCGATCGAGCCGAACGATTCGGTCAAGATCACCGGGACCTGAGGTTCGAATGACCGTCGACCGCCGTTCCTTCCTGGGCGCTGGTGCCGCAGCGGCGGCGGGAACCCTGGCAGGCGCGGCGCGCGCCAACGATCCGGCGATTATCGAACCGCAGCCCTGGCGGCTGGAGCACGGGCACGGCATGGACGCGGTACCCTATGGCGTGCCGTCGGCCCATGAAGGCGACGTGATCCGGCGCACCGTACCCTGGCTCTATGCCGACATGACCAGCGGCATCAACTTCACGCCGATCCACGCGCTGGAGGGCGTGATCACGCCGAACGGCGTCTGCTTCGAGCGCCACCATTCCGGTGCGGCCCAGGTCGACCCGGCCAAGTACCGGCTGATGATCAACGGTCTGGTCGATCGCCCGCTGATCTTCACGCTGGACGATCTGAAACGGTTCCCCAAGACCAGTCGCGCCTGTTTCCTGGAATGCGCCGCCAATACCGGAATGGAATGGCGCGGGCCGCAGCTGAACAGCGTGCAGTTCACCCATGGCATGATCCACAACGTGATGTGGACCGGCGTGCCGCTGCGGGCGGTGCTGGCCGAAGCTGGCGTCAAGACCACCGCCAAATGGTTGCTGGCCGAGGGCGGCGACGCCGCGTTGATGAGCCGCTCGATCCCGCTGGAAAAGGCCCTGGACGATTGCCTGATTGCCATCGCCCAGAACGGCGAGGCCTTGCGCCCCGAACAGGGTTATCCGGCCCGTCTGGTCGTTCCCGGTTGGGAGGGCGTGATGTGGGTCAAGTGGCTGCGCCGGCTGGAAGTGGGCGACCGGCCCTGGCACCAGCGCGAGGAAACCTCGCGCTATACCGACCTCCTGGCCGATGGCACCGCGCGCCGGTTCACCTGGGCCATGGACGTCAAATCGGTGATCACCAATCCATGTCCGGAGCGGCCGATCACCCATGGCAAGGGCCCGCTATCGATCTCGGGCCTGGCCTGGTCCGGCCACGGCACGATCGCCGAGGTGCATGTGACCCTGGATGGCGGTGTCCACTGGCAACGGGCGCGGATCGATGCGCATACCGGGCCGCTGTCGTTGCACCGGTTCTATCTGGACACCGAGTGGGATGGCCGGCCGATGCTGCTGCAAAGCCGGGCGGTGGACGGCCAAGGCCATGTCCAGCCGACGCGCAAACAGATCGTCGCCGCCCGCGGGACCAACTCGATCTATCACAACAACCACATCCACACCTGGCAGGTCACCGCCGAGGGCAAGGTCGAGAATGTCGAGTTGGCTTAGCGCTGCCCTGATCCTGTTGATCACCGCCAGTACGGTCGGCGCCGGTCCGCTGGGACTGGGCCGCCCGGCAAATCCCGACGAGATCGCCGCCTGGGACATCGACGTGCGCCCGGACGGAACCGGCCTGCCGGACGGCCGCGGGAATGTCGCCACTGGAGAAGAGATCTTCACCGAGCTCTGCGCCGGCTGCCACGGCGATTTCGGCGAAGGCGTCGGGCGCTATCCGGCGCTGGCGGGCGGCAGCGACACCTTGACGGACGAGCGCCCGGTCAAAACCGTCGGCTCCTATTGGCCGCACCTCTCGACGGTCTTCGACTATGTCCGCCGGGCCCAGCCGTTCGGATCGCCCGGAACGCTGACGGACGACCAGATTTATGCGCTGACCGCTTATATCCTCTACCTGAACGACCTGGTCGATGACGACTTCGTGCTGGACCGGGACAGCTTTCGCGCGGTCACGCTGCCGAACCACGCCGGCTTCACCGACGATACCCGGTCGGTTGAATCCGTGCCCGAAATCTGCATGGCGGGGTGCGCCGCCCCAGCGACCATCGGGCGGCGCGCCCGCGACCTGGACATTGAATGACCGGGCGGGGCCGGTGGCGCAACAAAATAACATTCGCGCATCATGATATGTTCACATTATGATTGACACGGCGGCCGAACACATTCAAATATCGGATATCAAGTGTGGAATACCCTTGGCGGGGAGATTCGAGGATGAAGGGTCCACTGCACATTTTGACTGCGATCGCGACGGCGGCGTTGATGACGGCAACGACGGGCGCCGCGGAACTGGGTGACGCCGAGCGCGGCGCCAAGGTCTGGAAGAAGTGCAAGGCCTGCCATGCGGTCGGCGCCGGTGCCACGAACAAGATCGGCCCCCACCTGAACGGCATCTTCGGCCGGAAGGCTGCGGCATTGGAAGGCTTCAAGTATTCCAAACCGATGAAGCGCGTCGGCGCTGACGGCCTTGTTTGGCATCTGGAGCAGCTCGACACGTTCCTCGAGAATCCGAAAAGCATGGTGACCGGATCTCGCATGTCGTTCCGCGGCTTGAAGAAACCGGAAGACCGCGCCGATTTACTGGCCTACCTGCGGCTGTTCTCGGACAATCCGCAGAACATCCCCGAAGCCGATCCGACCAAGACTCCCCGCGAGATAAAGCTGGATGCGGCGGTTCTGGCTATTGAAGGCGACGGCGAATACGGTGAGTATCTGAGTTCTGAATGCCTGACCTGCCACAAGCAGTCGGGTGCCGACGATGGCATCCCGTCGATCGTCGGATGGCCGGTTGAGGACTTCGTCTATGCTATGCACGCCTATAAGCAACAAGCCCGACCGCATCCGGTCATGCGGATGATGGCCGGCAGACTTTCTAACGAGGAGATCGCGGCACTCGCGGTCTATTTTAACGGACTGGAATGAAACGCCTAAACTGGGAGGAGAGACATGAAACTCACAAGACGCGGATTCATCGGGACGGCGGCTGCCACCTCGACGGCGCTGGCCGCGCCGGCCGTCCTGGGTGCCGGCCATCCCAAGGTCGTGATCATCGGCGGCGGTTGCGGCGGCGCCACGGCGGCGCGCTACATCGCAAAGGGCGCCAAGGGCGCGGTGGATGTCACGCTGATCGAACCACAACGGCGTTTCTACACCTGCTTTTTCTCGAACCTGGCGATCGGCGAGTTCTTCGAGTTCGAGGCGACCGGCCATTCCTATGCCAAGCTTGCCAGTGAATACGGGATCAACGTGGTCCACGAATTCGCCACCGGCGTCGACCGAGACGCCAAGACGGTCACCGTCGGCTCGGGCATGACCTTCAACTACGACCGGTTGATCCTCAGCCCCGGCATCGACTTCGTGCCCGGCTCGGTCAAGGGCTGGTCCCTGAACGACCAGGACGTGATGCCCCATGCCTATAAGGGCGGCACCCAGGCGATGCTTCTGAAAGCGCAGATCGAGGCGATGCCGGAGGGCGGCACCTATGTCATGGTCGCACCGCCGAATCCCTTCCGCTGCCCGCCGGGACCCTACGAGCGGATCTCGATGGTCGCACACCTGCTGAAGAAAAAGAATCCCACGGCGAAGATCATCATCGCCGATCCGAAGCCGAAGTTCTCGAAGATGGGCCTGTTCCAGGAAGGCTGGGAAAAGTACTATTCCGGCATGATCGAGTGGCTCGGCCCGGATTTCGGCGGCAACAACGTCACCGTCAGCCCTGCGGCGATGGAAGTCGACATCGACGGCGAAGTCGTCAAGGCCGATGCCTGCAACGTGATCCCGGCGATGAAGGCCGGACGGATCGCCGAGCTCGCCGGCGTTACCAACGACAAGGGCTGGGCGCCGGTCAATGCGGCGGATCTGTCCTCGAAGATCGACGACAACGTCCACGTGCTGGGTGATGCCTGCGCCCAGGGCGACATGCCGAAATCGGGCTTCTCGGCCAACAGCCAGGCCAAGGTCTGCGCCAATGCCGTGCGCGGTGCGCTGACCGGTTCCAAGGTCTTCCCGGCGAAGTTCTCGAACACCTGCTGGTCGCTGATTTCCACCGACGACGGTGTCAAGGTCGGCGCGTCCTATGAGGCGACACCCGAGAAGATCGCCAAGACCGACGGCTTTGTCTCGAAAACCGGCGAAGACGCAGCGGTCCGCAAGCAGACCTACGAGGAAAGCCTCGGCTGGTATGCCGGAATCACCTCCGACATGTTCGGCTGATCCAAACTGGTTCCTCCAGAGGGCGCCACGGCGAATGCCGCGGCGCCCATTTTTTTCCCGCTCGAATTGACTGGCGCACATTTTGGATTGCAATGCATACAATAATCTGCATATATAGATATATAGACGAAAAAACCACCACAGGAGAGTCGGATGATTTCGATCAAGCGTATCGCAGCGGCGCTGACAATCGTGGCCGCATCCGCAACTGGCGCACTTGCCGTCGACAGCGACCACAAGTTCGAGAAGGCCGCCGAGTATTATGGCCAGTGCGTCAATACCGAGGAATCGGATTTCCTGGGGATTCGCGAGCAGCTCAGGGCCTTCACCGATATGGAGGTGATGGCCGAGACGCTGAACGACCCGCACAAGCTGTTCAAGCTGATGGAGGTCCTCAACGATCCGCGCACGATGCACGTGATGGCCAACTGCGCCACCGAGCCGGTGATGTGGGATACCTGGGTCAAAGGCATCGCGACACCCAGCAAGTGGGTCGGGGCCATGGCCAAGATGATGAATCCCGAAGGCATGCTGAAATGGGCCATCGCGCCGGTCGACAGCCAGATCTATGCCTCGATCCTCACCCATGCCGAACCGGAAAAGTACGTGCGCTGGGCCAACGCCACGACGAACGCGGCGTTCTATACCCCGTTGACCAACATGTTGGATGTGGACTGGTACGAGCCACGAATCGAATGGCTGATCACCGCCGACAGCTATGCGCCGTTCGTGACGATGTTCATCCCCGACTGATCCGCGGACGCACCTGGGCCGCGGCCCCAGTGCCGAGCGCGTGCCACCGCAGAGAGGCTCTGGCGTGATGCCAGAGCCTCTTTGATCTCGGTCATGTCAAGACCGGGACGATCTGGTCTAGGTTCAGGAATCCAGAACCGGGCGCGGCAGCGCGCCCGGAAAACCGATAGGAGGAGATAGAGGATGCGTATGCTCAGAACCGCCGTGGCCGCCCTTGCGCTGGTGGCCGCCGGTCACGCTTTCGCGGGGGACAAATCGATCGTGTCCTATCCGTTCGACGGAAGCTTCGGCGACGCGGCCTTCGCGGTCGAGAACGCGATCGTCAATCAAGGTCTGGTCATCGACAGCGTCAGCCATGTGGGCGAGATGCTGGCCCGGACGAAGGACGACGTGGGCGGCACCAACGACCTGTTCGAGGCCGCCGATCTCTTCCAATTCTGCTCGGCCACGTTGTCGCGCAAGGTCATCGAGGTCGACCCGCTGAACATCGCGCACTGCCCCTATCGGATCTTCGTGACCGAAAAGGATGGCAAGGTTACCGTGGGGTATCTGACGATGCCTGAAGGGCCGATGAAGGAAGTCGAGGCGTTGTTGGAAAAGATCGCCAAGGAGGCCGTCGAATAGGTGCGTCGCTTCCGAAGTCGTAGCGCGCGCAACCGGTCGGATGTCCTCCCCCTTTGATCCCCCTCCGAGGCGGAGGGGGAGACGCCAGCGCCGTGACCTGCGCCCATAAGGCGGGCGTGTCTGCGGCAAGAGCTGGGATGGTCGAGAATTCCCCTTCCCCGCCACCGCGGAGGGGGAGGGTGCCTTGGGACCCGGACGACAAACAAAAAAGAGCCCCGGCCACTGCCGGGGCTTTGCGCATCTACCGAAGGTCGGCGGTTACGACCGCTTGATCTGAAACTTGTAGACGTCGCCATCCTGCGAACTGTCCAGCAGCTCGTTACCGGTCTGGCGGCAGAACGCCTGGAAGTCGGCCACCGAACCGGGATCGGTCGCGTGGATTTCCAGGACATCGCCGGTCGCCATCGCGTTCAGCTTCTTGCGCGCATGCAGGATCGGCAGCGGGCAGTTTAGCCCCTTCGCATCCAAAAGCTCGGTTGCGGACATGGTTCGGTACTCCCTTCGTAACCGGTCAGATATAGAGGTTGATGTCGGCCTTGGTGGCTTCTTCGATATAGGTCGCAGCACCACCCAGCGACGGTCCTTCGATCAGGTCCTCTTGCTTGATCTCGAACAGATCCAGCGTCATCTGGCAGGCGATCATCTTCACGTCCGACAGGACGGCCGCCTCGCGCAATTCTTCGATCGAAGCAACGCCCTTCTTCTTGATCATGTTCTTCATCATCGCGGTGGCACCGGCGGTCACCCCCGGCAGCATGCCGACAAGGTTCGGCATACCCATATGCATGCCCATCATCGGCATCTTCATGGCCGGATTGCCCAGCGGCGAGACCTCGAGATCCAGTTTCTTCTTCAATAGGCCCAGACCATAGAAGGTGAAGAACATCGACACGTTCAGCCCCATCGCCGCCGCCGTGGTCGACAGGATGAACGGCGGATAGGCCCAATCCAACGTGCCCTTGGTCACGATGATCGACATGCTCTTGGCGTTATCAAATTGATCCGATGTGGCCGATTCCGCTGCACCATCCATGATGTGTTCCCTCGCGGTTGCTATGCCGTCTTAGGCACGTGGGGCGAATTCCAGAATATATCGTTATAAGTGAATACTATGATCTGTGACGTGGAGTCAAGCGGCCCGCGGTCGGCCGATGATCACGTTCCCACGATCGCCGGCCCATCGACTCGACCGGCGCAAGGCGGGTCGCGTCCGTTCCGCAAACGGCTCTGCTGAACCAAGCGAGCCGGGCATCCGCCAAAAAAAATGGACGCATCGAAATGCGCCCATAGTCGGGAAGGAAGGCGACGGCCACGGGCTGCCCGTGGCCGAATTTCGGTTACTTCGCGATGTTCGAAGCTGCGGCAAACATCGATGTGACGATCGCGACCGGATCCAGGGAACTGACTGCCTTGTCCAGATCGGACGTGGTCGCCGAGAAGACATACTCATCGGGATCGAAGAAGGCCAACGGGGTGCGCGGGTCCAACAGCTCGGCATAGTTGCTCAGCTCGAAAGCCTGCATATAGCCATGCGGCGACATCGCGTGCATGTAGGCGCCCGGCTGCATCCAGTAGGTGTAGGTCTCGGCCTCGATGAACAGCGCGTAGTTCTTGGGGTCGAACCAGGCCAGCCAGTTGGCAGGGTTGATGAACTCGATATAGACCCGGGGCTTCATGAACTGGGCGTACATCGCCGGGTTCATGAACTGCATGTGCCGCTTGGTGTGGGTCTTCGGATCGATGAAGCTGAACCAGAACGCCGGATGCGCCATGTTGACGTGCTCGGGCTTGCCCGCCATCGCGCCACTCATGTCGCCGGCGCCATCGTACCACTGACCCAAATCGAATGGGTTGACGATCAGCGTGTTCTCGGTGGTGGCGGTCGGCTTGGTCGGGGTAACCGTCAGCGACTCGGCCGGCTCGTCAGCGGCGAAAGCGGTGGTGACAGAGATCGCGAGCGCGCCGAGTAGGGCTGGGATTGTCTTCGTAAGGGTCATTTTCGGTCCTCCAAATTCAGGCAGCCGCCTGGTGGTCTGCGAGGTCCGCGACCCCGTCTGGTGATTTGGTTCATATATGGTTTTTCACATATCATCAATGTTGAATACGATGGACAGATTGTCACATGTCGATTTTTGCATGTAAATGTTTTGGCGGGTGCAGTCGCAAAGTCGAACAAAATTCCGAAAAATCAGGGAGATAAAGTAGATTCGAGGATAATTAACGTTTGACAGCCTACCTTTCTTCGCTGACACTTTGTCGCATTGAGGGAAGGGGAAGACGCGAATGCAGAACCTGATCGCAACGGGGGTGATTCTAGGGGCGCTGACCGCCGGTAGCGCCCAGGCCGGCGATGCGACGTCGGCGGGCAAGTTGCCGGTCGAACGCTATGGCGTTATGTGCGTCGTCTGGGCTGCTCAAATGATCGCCGACCATGTGTTTGACGATGGCTCGACTGCACAGGATTCAAATGTAGAGACCTATCCCGTTCCCGCGCCGGTTTGGGTACTTCAGTCGGTCAATTCGCTCTACACCAACCAAGGATCCTGACCGTCGTCGGGCGCTGACGCCCGACGTGTGGCTACCAGACATCCGGTTTCAGACCTTTGGCTTCCAACTCGGCGAACTTATCCTGCAGAAAGCGCTGGAATCCCTTGTCGCGATAGGCGCCGCCCGCCACGAATTCCAGCGCGCTGAGATAGTGGAACGGTTTCAGATAGCCCGGCATCCGAAAGGCTTCCGCCTCGGCTCTCGATGACGCGCCCGCAGCCGATGGTGGGAACAGGATCGTCGTCGGCGTGAAGTTGATCTGCCAGCGTCGCGCCAGCCGGCGCTCCTCCATCGCCTCGCCATCGAAGTCGGTCGCCTCGCGCGATCCGAACAGGTCCATCTGCACCGCGTTGAAATGCGTGGTCAGGAAGTCGCGCAACTGCGCCTTGGCAAAGTTGACCCGGTGCAACTCGCGGCAATAGGGGCAACCCTGTTGTTCGAACAGCACCAGCAGGCCCTTGCCGTCATCGGCCGCCTCCTGCAGGTCCTCGCCGACGTCCAGGAAGGTGTCCAGGAACCAGTCCTGCTTGTAGAGCCCGTCATCGCCGACGGTCACCCCGTCGTCGCTGGCCGCCCTTGCGGTGCCCAGGATCGGCGCCACCGATCCCGCCAAGCCCATGGCCATGACCGTGCGGCGGTTGAAAGCAACATCTCTTGCCATCTGAACCTCCCTTGCTGCGGTGCCGCAGGTTAGCACATCGCCCTGTGGGCGGCGACACATCCACGTGAGCGCCGGCGTGCTGGCCGACCGGCGGTCGGGTTCGTCGTGGATCACATGTCGCCGCCCACCTTGTCGCGGGCATGGGCCAAGGCCCGGTCGAAATGCTCCTCCAGCGCGGGATCGACGCCGCGGCAGCCGGCGACCACGTCCTCGGCCCATTGCAGGTAATCCAGCTTGCGTTGCAGCGGCCAGTCCGGCGGCGCATCGGCGATCGCGGTGATGTTCGAGGCCTTGTCGGCAAGTTTCAGCCGTTTGGCCCGATCGGACTTGCCGGCGATCTTGGCAACCTGCAGACGTTTGCGCTCGGCCTTGGGCAGGCTCTTGTCGTCGGTCACCTCCATCACCAGGGCGGCGACCTCCCCGCCGAACATCTCGCGGATCTCGGCTTCCTCGCCCTCGGTGTCCTCGACCACGTCGTGCAGCAGGGCCGCGACGATCAGCAGCGGGTCCTCGCCGTGCGCGCTCAGCGCGACGCGTCGGGCGACGTCCAGCACGTGGTTGATATAGGGCACGTCGCCCGCACCCTTGCGGCGCTGTTCGCGGTGCATCCAGGCGGCATAGCTGGCTGCGCGCAGAATCTCGGCAGCATTCATCGGACCGGCTCGCAGAGCTGGTCGTTGATCGCGGGTACTTGCATGGGCCAGGGCCTCCAATCTTCGGGCAGCGCGCCCCGATGTCAGCTTTCCCGGCTGACGACGAAATCGGCAACGCCGGTCAATGCTTCGCGCATCGGGCCGTCTTCGAACGCCGCTAATGCCTGGATCGCCCGATCCGCATGGGCTCGCGCCAGCCCGCGGGTCGCCTGCAGCGCGCCGGTCTGTGCGAAATGGTCGAGCGCCGTTTCCAGGTCGCCGTCGCCCAGCTTGCCATCGCCGATCGTGCGTTGCCAGAAGCGGCGCGCCTGCCCATCGCCGGCCGCGTAGGCCAGGATGACCGGCAGCGTAACTTTGCCTTCGCGAAAATCGTCGCCGGTATTCTTGCCTAGCGCGGCGCTTTCGCCGCCGTAGTCGAGAAAATCGTCGGAGAGCTGGAAGGCCATGCCCAAGCAGCGCCCATAGGTCGCAAGCGCCGTGACCTGGGTGTCTGACGCGCCGGCGATGACGCCGCCGACCTTGGCCGCGGCCTCGAACAAGGCGGCCGTCTTGCCATAAATCACCGTCTCGTAGCGGGCCTGGTCGGTGCCCAGATCATGGGCCGTCGAGAGCTGCAGCACCTCGCCCTCGGCGATCACGGCCGAGGCGTTCGAAAGGATGTCGAGCACCGCCAGCGAGCCGGTCTCGACCATCAGCTGGAAGGCCCGGCTGAACAGATAATCCCCAACCAGCACGCTGGACTTGTTGTCCCAGAGGATGTTCGCCGTCTGGCGCCCGCGGCGCTGGTGGCTTTCGTCGACCACGTCATCATGCAACAGCGTGGCCGTGTGGATGAATTCAACGGTCGCGGCCAGCTTGACGTGGTCGCCGCCCGAATAGCCGCAGAGCTGGCTGGCCGCCAGCGTCAGAATGGGCCGGAGCCGCTTGCCGCCCGCTTCGATCAGATGGGCCGAGATCGCCGGGATTCGCGGGGCGTGCTCGGACGACATGCGCTCGACGATCAAGTCGCTGACCGCCGCCAGATCATCGGCCACCAGGCCGGTCAGGCGTTCGAACGGGGCTGTCAAAGGCTCGTCCACCCGGCTGCTCCTCTCGACGGCGGGGCGCGTATCCCCTATCTTGAACGCCATGGAAGAAATACTGCGCACCACCGATCCCACGCTGATCCCGTTTGCCACGGCGCTCCTGAAGGCCGAGGACATAGAGAGCTTTGCGCTGGACGTAAACATGAGCGTGCTGGAAGGGTCGATCGGCGTTTTGCCGCGCCGCTTGGCGGTGATCGTCGACGACGCCAAAGCAGCGCGCGAGATCCTGAGAGAGAACGGCGTGGAACCCTATGGCGGGGGCGCCGAATTCTGAGCCCGGACATCACCGTGGATGACTTGTTGGGCGGGCGGGTTCAAATCGGCCAGCCCCGGTCGGGATATCGCGCGACGACCGATGCCGTGCTGCTGGCCGCCGCGGTGCCGGCCGTCCCCGGGGGATCGGTTCTGGATCTGGGCTGCGGGGCGGCATCCGCCGCGATGTGCCTGGGTGCCCGGGTCGGCCAGGTGGATCTGCACGGGTTGGAGATTCAACGTTTCTACGCGGCGCTTGCCCGCGAGAACGCGGCGCTAAACGGCCAAGCCCTGACCGTCCACGAGGGCGATGTGACGGCAATGCCCGCGGCGCTGCGCGAACGGGTCTTCGATGCGGTGATGCTGAACCCGCCCTGGTATTCGGGGGCGGCGACGCGCTCACCCAACCCTGGACGGGATCGAGCCCGGCGGACGGATTTGGGCATTGATGTGTGGATCGCCGCCGCGCTGGCGCGCACGCGGCCCGGCGGCCACCTGGTGATCATCCAGCGCAGCGAGCGGCTGGCCGAGATCCTGGCGGCGCTGGACGGACCGGCTGGCGAGATCGCTGTGCTGCCATTGGCAGCCCGCGCCGGGCGCGACGCCAAGCGGGTCATCGTCCGCGCCCGCAAAGGGGTGAGAACGCCTCTGCGGTTGGCGACCCCCCTTGTGCTGCATGACGGCGCCAACCATGATCGAGATGGAGACGATTTTTCCACTCGGGCCGCCGCCATCCTGCGCGACGGCGCGGCGCTGGAATTCTGACAGGAGCCCAGCCAATGCAGCCGATCCCCAATTCCATCGCCGCGATGGCCGATGATCTGACCGAGTGGCGCCGCGATCTGCACCGCAATCCCGAGCTCAGCCGGCACGAGAAGCGGACCGCCACGCTGGTGGCCGAGAAGCTGCGCGGCTGGGGCTTCGACGGGGTCGAGGAGGAGGTCGGAAAGACCGGGGTCGTCGGCGTGCTACACGGCAGGAACGGTCCGGGTTCGGCGATCTTGCTGCGCGCCGACATGGATGCGCTGCCGATGTCAGAGGAGACGGGATTGGAACATGCCTCCGCCAATCCCGGCGTCATGCATGCCTGCGGCCATGACGGGCACACCACCATGCTGTTGGGCGCGGCGCGGCATCTCTCCGAGACCCGGAATTTCGACGGCACCGTCGTTTTCTGCTTTCAACCAGCCGAAGAGGACGGCAGCGGCGCCCAGGCGATGATCGATGACGGATTGTTCGAGAGGTATCCGGTGCGCGCGGTCTATGGCATGCACAACTGGCCGGGCATGCCGGTCGGGTCGTTTGCGGTGCGCCCTGGGCCGATGATGGCCGCTGCGGGGGTCTTTGACATCCGGATCACCGGTCGGGGCGGGCATGGTGCGATGCCGCAGCAAGTGCGCGACCCGATCGCCGCTGGCGCCCAGATCGTGACCGCGCTGCAAACCATCGTTGCGCGCAAGATCGATCCGGTCCAGCCTGCGGTGGTCTCGGTCACCCGGTTCAATGCGGGCACGGCCTTCAACGTGATCCCCGACGAAGCGCGGATCTGCGGGACGGTGCGTGCCTTTGACGACGACGTGACCCGGCAGATCGCCGAAGAGATGCATCGGATCTGCGAGAACGTCGCCGCGGCGATGGAGGTCGAAGTGCGCTTCGACGTCGAACCCGATTGCCACCCGGCGACGATCAATGACCCGGCCGAGGCGGCCTTCGCCGCCGATGTGCTCGACGCGCTGGTCGGCCCGTCGAACGTCCAGCGCGACATCGCCCCGACCATGGGCGCCGAGGACTTCGCCTTCCTGTCGCAACGGCGCCCCGGAGCCTTCGTCTTTATCGGAAATGGCCAGTCCGCGCCGCTGCATAACACCCACTATGACTTCGACGATCGCGTCTCGCCAATCGGCGTCGCATTCTGGGCAAAGCTGGTCGAGACCGCGTTACCAGCTGGCGACAAATCCGGCACAGATCATTAACGATTTGGTGACAAACCGGCCTGAGGCTGGTTAGGTAGAGGAATCTACAGTGGAAAAGGAGGCAGTTCATGACTCTCGCCGCACATCTTGACCAGCTGAAGGCCCGGCACCAGGCGCTCAAGCTCAAGATCAAGGAGGAGGAAATGCACCCCGGCGCCGACCACCTCGAAATCGTGGCGCTCAAGCGAGAAAAACTGCAGGTAAAAGAAGAGATCGCGCGGATATCACGTCAGGCCCACTGACGCGGCGCGACATGGAGAGCCCGGCGACCGCGACAATGCGACGCCGAGAGGAAGCCACCCCAGGATCGGGTGGCTTTTTCATGTCCGCGTCCGGGCCGGCTTCCTATCGAAATGGGTTCAAGCAAGATGGGCGGACGGGAGGGGAAAGCTTGTTTCGGCGAAAACCTCCCCGCGTCGGCCCAAAATCAAGGGGCTTGCGCCCTGATAAGTCGCTTGTGAGCACGTGCAGCAATCCATATAGTCCGCGCCGGCTCAGAGGCAGGGGAGAGACCTGATGAAGAAAGTATTCGCGACGGCGGCCGAGGCGCTGGAGGGGCTGCTGCACGACGATATGCTGATCGCCGCTGGCGGTTTCGGCCTGTGCGGCATTCCAGAGAACCTGATCGCCGCGATCCGCGACAGCGGCGTCAAGGGTCTCACCATTGCCTCGAACAATGCAGGTGTCGACGATTTCGGGCTCGGGCTGCTGCTGCAGGGCAACCAGGTCAGCAAGATGATCTCCAGCTATGTCGGCGAGAATGACCTGTTCATGCAGCAATTCCTCTCGGGTGAGCTCGAGGTCGAGTTCAACCCGCAAGGCACGCTGGCCGAGCGGCTGCGCGCCGGCGGCGCCGGCATTCCGGGCTTCTACACCAAGACCGGCGTCGGCACCCAGATCGCCGAGGGCAAGGAGCACAAGGAGTTTGACGGCGAGACCTACATCCTCGAACGCGGCATCGTCGCCGATCTCGCCATCGTCAAGGCCTGGAAGGGCGACGCCCAGGGCAACCTGATCTACCGCAAGACCGCACGAAACTTCAATCCGATGTGCGCCACCTCTGGCCGCGTCACGGTTGCCGAAGTCGAGGAACTGGTGCCGACCGGCTCGCTCGATCCCGACCTGATCCACACGCCCGGCATTTTCGTGCAGCGCGTTATCGAGGCCGAGCACGAAAAGCGCATCGAGCAGCGCACGGTGCGCGCGGCCTGAGCTGATACCGGGCCGTTTGTGGCCATTCACAAGATCGCGGCGTGCTCCGTCGCACAGCAAGCGAAATAGGGAGAGATCGATGCCCTGGGACCGCAACCAAATGGCCGAGCGCGCCGCGCAAGAACTCGAAGACGGCTTTTACGTAAACCTCGGCATCGGCATTCCGACGCTGGTGTCGAACTTCATCCCCGAAAGCATCGATGTCACGCTGCAATCGGAAAACGGTATGCTCGGCATGGGTCCGTTCCCGACCGAGGACGAGATCGATGCCGATTTGATCAACGCGGGCAAGCAGACCATCACCGAACTGGACCGCACCAGCTATTTCTCCTCGGCCGACAGCTTTGCGATGATCCGCGGCGGTCACATCAACATGGCGATTCTCGGCGCCATGCAGGTGGCCGAGAACGGCGACCTCGCAAACTGGATGGTGCCTGGCAAGATGGTCAAGGGAATGGGCGGCGCGATGGACCTGGTCGCCGGCGTCGGCCGGGTTCTGGTGCTGATGACGCATTGCGAACGGTCGGGCACATCCAAGCTCCTCAAGGAATGCACCTTGCCGTTGACCGGGGCCGGTGTGGTCGATGAGATCATCACCGATCTCGGCGTCTTTGCCGTGGCCGAGGGCGGCATGAAGGTCGTCGAACTGGCCCCCGACGTCGACATGGACGAAGTTCGCGCCAAGACCGAGGCGACAATTCTCGAGTAGGGTGCGTGCTCGCACGCACCACCGACCCAGCCCGGTCATGCCGGCGGCGCGATCTCCTGAAAATGTACCGCCAGGCGCACGCTCCCCGCGGTGAAAGCTCCGGAATCGGCGGTGATCTGCAACGACGTTGCACCGTAATAGGCCTGCGGCTGGCCGGTCACGCCGTGCGCGAACGCACCTTGCGCGGTGCCATAGCCGGTGCCGTACCGGGTTGTCGCCCCGGCAACGCCCAGCGACCAACTCGCAGCGCCGGCGATCGCCGTCAGAACCCGACCGGTCACGCCCAGCACCACCGCCTTGTCGGGAATGATCGCCGTCGTGGTCGAGGTGGCCGCCGCCGCCAAAGTGTGATCGACCTCGACGACCCGCTGATAAGTCGCGGCGCCAGAAGACGTGTGTGCGACCAAGCCGTCCTGCCAGGCTGTCCCGGTCCACGTGGTTCGCCGACCTGCCGCGGCAACCCAGACGCTCAGTCCCGGCCATGGCGCCACGAACGCCCAACCGCCGTTCAGATAGAGCGCCAGGTCGTCGTCGCGCCCGGCCCAATCCGCCGTGGCCCCGGCGCCGACGATCCAGGCCGTCCCGTCGGTCGGCGCCCCGGGAGGCACCGTCAGCCCGCGGTCCTCGACGGTGCCGGCGGCCAGCGCATCGGCCCGGACCAGGGCTTCGTTCAACGTCACATGCTTTTGCGCCTGTGCTGCGTCCAGCAGCGGCATGACGAAGTTCAACGTGTCAGACATTGGCAGTGACCACCCTTTCCGGTCCAAATCCATAACTCGCCGACAGCCGGGCAACCGCGATCTCGATCGTTCCCGCAGCGCCGTCTGCCGCCTGCATCGCGGCGGTGTAGGTAAAGCCCGGCCCCTCGACCTCGGCGCTGCGCAATTGCGCTCCGCCCTGAGAGACGATCACGCGATAGCGCTCGTGC
The DNA here is from genome assembly GCA_965223255.1 of Hyphomicrobiaceae bacterium. Classification (GTDB taxonomy): domain Bacteria; phylum Pseudomonadota; class Alphaproteobacteria; order Rhizobiales; family Hyphomicrobiaceae; genus CBDCWA01. Next base: position 45,546 of record CBDCWA010000002.1, read on the forward strand.
GCCTCGGCCAGTGGCACGTCGACGGCTTCCAGACGCTCGCCGCCGATCCGCGTGGTCCGCATCCAGTCGACGATCAAATCGCCGGCCTGTGCCCGGACCGCGAGATGCGCTGGCGCAAAGGGCCTCAGCCCGGCGCCGGCAGCCGTCCACGTCGTCGTCACATAGGCCGAATGCGACAGGTCGAACTGCGCCGGGCCGATCTTCCAATGACGCTGCAACCCGAGCTCGTGCGGCTCGATCGGCAACGCCGTCACGGCCGCGTCCAGCAGCACGACCTGCGTGCCCGGCGGTATCGGATCAGTCGAAACGACATCCGTACCGCGCAGACCGCGCAGCAACATGCCGAGCCGATATCGGTCGGTGCCGATCAACTCGGCATCACGGAACTGCGCCAGTTCCCACTGCCCTCCCGACAGGCCCAGCGCCAGCGTGTTGGCCCCGTTCAGAACCGCATTCGTCTGGGCCGAGGCGACGGCACCGGTGGGCAGCGTCACCTCCCAGTCGACGCGTTGCCAGCGCCCGGGCGCACCTGGTGTCAGAACCGTCTCCGTTCGGCCGATCGCCGCCGGCGCCCGGATGGTCGCGGCCCGCGAGTAGCTCTGCCCGTCGACCGACTTCATCACTGCCACCAAACCGGCCCACGGATCACCGGCAACCGCGATCCAGGGCTGATGATCCGCGGCGCCGCCATCGGCCAATGGCAGATCCATCACCACCACCTCCAGCGGCCCCGGCGGCCGCGCCAACGCCGGTTCCAGCGAGCGTTCGGCCGCCGGCGTCGGCAGGTAGTTCCCGGTCTCGACCCGCACGGTCTCCAGCGACCGCGAGCTATGGTCGGTGATCCGGTCGATCCGGTAGGTCTCGGTCTTCCCGGGGCCGGCCAGGGCGATCACATCGCCCGGCTCGATCGACAACATCGACAGCGGCAATCCGAACCCCGCCGTCTGCTGCGCCCGCAACGCTTCCGCCAGCCATCTGTCCACGATCGACTGGGCGCGAGATCCCGGCAATGCCAGCTGCATCGATGTCTCGGAGATGCCGATCTGTGGGCCGCCCGGCAGATGCGCCTGGGCCGAGCCGACCCGGTAATCGTTCTCGGCCTGCACATAGCCCAGCCGTACCGCATCGAACCGCGCCATCGCCTTGGCCTGCTGGCGTTCCAACGGCGCATCGGCGACCATCCCGTCCTCGGTCAGCGCAACCCGGGCCGCGCTTTGCCGCGAGGCGAAGACCAGCACCCCGCCGCTTTCGAAGGCATCGAAGCCATAGGCCTGCATCAACGGCTGCAGCGCCTCGCGCCCGGTCATCGTCTGGTCCAGCAGATAACCGTCGACCACGCCGTGCAGCCGCGAGACGTCGAAATCCGTCAGCGCCATCCCCGAGGCCAGGCAGATCGCCGTCACCACATCAGCCAGCGCGCCCGAGCCGACCCGGCCTGTGATCCAATGGCCGCGTCGGTGCGCCGGACCGTCCGACCAAACCGATTCGCGCACCGGAAAATCCGGCCACGGCCGCGCGTCCCAGGTCCAGACAAAGATCCGGTCCATCGGGATCATCGGCCCGCCATAGCCGCCCGTGGGATTGTTCGCAGGCTCGGCCCAGTATCCCAGCTTCGCCTGCAGAAAGCGCCGCTGCATCTCGTCGTCGCGCGCGCCTCGCGATGCGTAAGGCAGCGCGCTCTCCGAGCTCTTGTCGTCCAGGAAAACGTTCGGCTGGTTGGCGCCAAGATCCACGGCCGGACAGCCAACCTCGGTCAGCCAGACCGGTTTCGACCCGGGTGTCCAGGCCGTTGGCGTCGGTTGGCGCACCCCATCGATCCGATCGTGGTGGGCGTTCGACCACCAGCCGCGAATGTCCTTGGGCCGGAAGACCCAGTGTTCGCCATGTACCCCGTCGATGATCGGCGTGCGGACCTGCGCCGCGCGGTCTGTGTCCGAGGCGTAGTACCAATCATAATACTCACCGCCCTCGACACCGCCCTTCAGATAGGCCAGCGAATAGACCGATCCCGCGGCCTCGTCCGCATGGCCGCCGATATAGCGCCAGTCCGAAAGCGGTGTGTAATCATCGATGCCGATGGCATCGATATTGCCGTCCGCCCACAAGGGATCCAGGTGGAACAGCGCATCACCCGATCCATCCTGCGGCTGGTGGCCGAAGAACTCCGACCAGTCAGCGGCATAAGTGATCTTCGCAGCCGGCAGCAGCACCCGCACCTCGGCCGCCAGCGCCTTCAGTTCCGTGACCGCGGGAAAGACCGTCTTGGCCGAGCGGATCGCCGTCAGCGACCGCAATTCCGACCCGATACAGAACGAATCGACGCCGCCGGCCGCCGCCGCCAACGCCGCCATGTGGAGGATGAATCGCCGCCAGCCCCACTCCGCCGGGCCGGAATAGCTGACCGAGCCCGACGCGACCGTAAAGTCCGCCGCCGTCGCCGTCCCGAAGAACGCGGACACCTGCGTTGCCGCGGCGGCACTCTGATCGACCGATCCCGGCAGCCCGGGCGCGATATCCAGCGTCAGCCGCCCACGCCAGGGGAACGCCGCCTGCTCGCTCGCGCCATAGGGGTCGGCCAGCCCGTTGCCGGCGGGGATGTCCATCAGCAGGAAGGGATAGACCATCACCTTCTTGCCGCGCCCGGCCAGCTCTTGAATCGCCCGGATCACCGAGCCATCCGCTGGCGTGCCGCCGAAATTCGGCCGTCCCTCGCCATCCAGCGAGACCATGGGTGCTGTGGCGCTGCTCAGCCCCGCCACCGTCCAAGGCTCGGGGCTGGTCGTCCGACCCGCCGCCTCGACCCGCGGCTGCACCTGACACTGGCCGCAGCGCAGGTCGTCGCCGAACCACGAAACGATCAACGAGACGGCATCGCAGACCGGCAATTCGCTGTCCAACTGATCCAGGGCCGCGACCATATCCGGCACGCCGGCTGCATTGTTGATGTTGGAATAGCGCCCGCCGCCGGCCGGCGTCACCAACAGCGAGGGCTCGGGATCCAGCGCGAACTCGCCGGTCCCTGGCGACAAGCACACTGCCTCGATCAGATCTGGCAGCGGCGTGCCCGCCTCTTCGCCTGTCCACAAATTGCCGGCCGGGCGAAAGACCTCGAAGGTCAGCTGCGGGATCCGGTTGCCAAAGGCTTCGACGGCCAGGTCCTCAAAGACCACATAGGCCAGCCCGCGAAAGGCCGGCACGGTCCCGGCACCCTCGACCGCCTCGATCTTCGGGTCGGGCAGCTGGGTCTGGTCGCCCGGATAGATCCGATGGTTGATCCCGGCCAGGTCGATCAGCTTGCCATCGGCCCAGACCCGGCCGATCCGGTCGATCACACCCTCGCACAGACCCACGGCGAACGAGATCGAATAGGCGTACTCGGTCACGGTCTGGCTGGATCGACCCGTCGACTTGCCGCCGCCCTGGCGCGACGTGGTCACCGTCTCGCGAAACCGGGTCGCCCAGATCACCTGACCGGCCACCCGCATCCGGCCAAAGACCCGTGCGATCGGCGCGCCCTCGGTCGAGGACTGGACCCGCAGCGAGCGCGCCCGGCCCACTTCGACCGGTGCCGAGCCGGTCCCCAGGATCGCCTGATCGATCAGCGCCCCGGCAACGCCGCCGACCGCGCGGCCCAAAACCGCACCGCTCAGGCCCAGAAACGTCCCGCCGAACGAGCCGCCAATCGCCGATCCAGCGGCAGAGAGAAGTATCGTGGCCATCAGGCACTCCAGAAAAAAGACGGGGGCCGCCGGTAAGTCGTCGGGCGGGGCTCATCGCGCCCGCGCCGTCAAGCGCCGGGGAACCGGAACGCCCCGGCCAGCCGGCGCCGCCAGGCCGGTGTCAACGCGGTCTCGCAGACCGCGTGCCCGGAATAGGCATGGATCATCCGGCCGCCATCAAGCGGACCGGTGGTCAAAACACCCACATGCTTGACCGGCCCGCGCGCGATCATCCGAAAGACCAGCACGTCGCCCGGCCGGGCCTCGGCCTCTGGCACGGCCATCAGGTGGCGCCGCGCCGCGCTCAGCAGGCGCTCGTCGCCGGCCGCCTCCGCCCAGTCCGAGGAATAGGCAGTCACAATCTCGGGCTCCGGCCCGATCAGCGCTCGCCAGATCCCGCGCATCAGGCCAAGACAATCCGTGCCGACGCCGCAAACGCTCGCCTGATGGCAATAGGGCGTGCCCAGCCAGCGCCGGGCCTCGTCCACCACCTGATCAGGATCTAAACAGCGACCCGCCATCGTGCGCCCCTCCCGAATTGGCATAGCTCGCCGCCACGTCGTCCCCCGGCATGTGTGGAAATCCGCGAAAGTTCAGCAGGTTCCCGAACTTGGCCCGGCAGGTCGCCGCGGTCTTGTCGCACCCGGCCGAGATCGTGAATTGATCACCCGCGGCCACGTCGAAGACCGGCGACAGCCAAAGCTCGACGATCACATCCGAGCCGGCCAGGACGTGCATCTTCACCTGCCCCTCTAAGCCGGCATTGGCCCCGGTCGTCCAGCTCAGCAGGCCACCGGTGAACCAACCATTGGAAAATCCGGCCAGCCCGGCCACCGTGAACCGCGCGCCGCCATCCACCGTGGCGACAGTTGCGGTGCCGGCGTACTGCGGCAACTGCAGATCGATGCCGCATTTGCCATCGCCCAGACGGCAAGGGCAGGAATGCTGGAACGCGCAGCCTACAGGCTGCGACAATAGATCGCTCAGCCCGGTCACCTCGGCCTCGAAGGTCAGGTTCCCTTGCCGGATCTCGCCGATCAGCCCGCGCGACAGCACGACGCGCACCGCTGGATCGCTCCAGTCCACTAGGTAAAGCGTCACCTCCGCCCGGTCATAGCAGCCCTTGGCGATGTCCGGCTCGGTGATCCGGACCGACGACAGAGCCCCGCTTACCTCGTGGCTATCCGCCGCCAAACCGGTTCCGGCCTCAATCGCCGAGGGCGTGAAACCCGCCTCCGGTTGATACGTCAAACCATCAAAGCTCAACGCCCGGTCGTGATCCGTGAACCCCAGCGCCTGCCCGTCCGCACGCACGACCTTCCAGCACCGCGCCAGCGTGGTCGCGCCGCTGTCCAGCGCCGCCTGCAACGCGCTTGGCAGCGTCCGCATCAGACCCGCACCTCGATGATCGGCACCGAGGGGATCTCGCCCGCCTCGAAGGCCGCAAGGTTGACCTCGATCGTATCCACGTCGAAGCGCACCGGCACGTCGAACTCAAAACCGGCCGTTACGACACCGGCGCCCGGGTCGCTGGCCAACGTCACCTGGCCGGTCGCGGTGTCGACCGTGAAATCGGACCCCTCTGACAGCGCAACGCCATCGACGGCCACCTCCACCGTGCCGGCCACGGGCTTGGCGATCGTGCGCACATAGCTGCCGGCGGTATCTTCATAGCGCTTGGCCAGCCAACGCACGGTCCCTGTCCCCTCGACCACCTGATCGGTGGCGGCCACCGTTGCCGAGGGCGCGCAGGACCGGTGATCCAGCCAGTCCTTCCAGCGAAACCCGTAAAGCTGCCCGTGCCGCGCCTCGAAGAACGCCAGCACCGTCGCCAAATCGTCCAACGAGCGCACGCCCAAACCGGCATCATAGCGCCGCCGCGACTGGGCCCAGGGGCTGTTGCGCTCCTCGAACCCGCTCACCAGTTCGGTGATCTCGGTGCGTCTCTCGACGCCGCCGGACGACCCGAAGCTGATGGTTGCGGGAAACCGCACATCATGAAAGCTCATGATCTCTCCTCAAAACGTGTCGCGTTCGACTGCGCGGGCGGCATCTGGCTTCCCCTCTCCCCGGCGGGGAGAGGGTTAGGGAGAGGGGGCTGCCAGCCCTATGCCCGCGCAGCGGCGAACATCAAAGCGCCCCGTTCCCGCGGCGTACCGCTCGCGCCAGCTGGGCCGAGACCTGCGAGCGCGACCGCCGAAACCCGTCGATGTCCGGCGTCGAGATGTTGACGATCACCGTACCGGCACCGCCGCCGCCCCGAGCCGTCACGCCCAGCCGACCATCGGCACCTCGGGCCAGCGGCAGGATCGCCTCCGGTCCGGCCTCGCCCATCAGCCCGGTGCCGCCACGCATCGGAAAGCTCGTCGCCCCGGTCACCACGCCGCCGCGGGCAAAGGCTCGGACCCGGCCGGAAGAGAACGCCGCGCCGTCGGCAAAGGCTCCGCTCAATAGCGACGTCAACCCGCCGGTGATCGCACTCGTCACCGGCGTGATCGCCGCGTTCAGCGCCTTGCCGGCCACCGAACTTGCCAGGTCGCGGAACACGTCCCCCAGCCTGGCCCCGCCGAACACCGCCTTGTCAAAGGCCGAGCGCAGTGACGATGACAGCGAGCGCGACAGCCGCCGCGACTGGCCGTCCATCTGTTCCATGGCCCGGCTGGCATTGCTCAGCTCGCCGGCGAACCCGGCCGCCAATCCCTGCATGTCGCTCAGCGCCCGGCCCAGCTGCTCGCCAAAACCATCCGTCAAAAAGTCGTCTGCCATTGTTCACCTCGCCGTGTCCGGATGGGCCGCCATCAGCCGCTCCAGAACGCTTCGCTCCATCCTCAGGCCCGGCACCGGATGCAACCCGGCGCCCTGCAGCGCCCGGCAGAACTCGCCGGGTGTCATCGCCCAGAACTGATCGGGCGGCAGGCGCAGCGCTCCCAGGCCCAGGCGCATCAGACCGTCCCAGTCGATGCGCTGGACCGAGGACCCCACAGCGCCGCACCCGCCGCCCGGCACCGCGCCTGGCTCGGCCTTGCGGTGCATTCCGTCATCCATCGCCGTCCAGCGGCTGAAAGGCCCGGCCCAGCAGCTCCATGCCGGCCTGCATCGCCGCCACCGTACCGCCCTCGATCTCGGCCCAGGCCAGCGTCTCCTCGTCGATCGCCGCGCCAGCACCGGCCAGACCGGCCGCCAATAGCGCGATCAGCTCGTTCGCACCGATCCGCCCGCTTTCGAACCGCTCCGCCAAGGCGATCAGCGAGCCCGCTTCCAGCCGCGCCTCCAATCCGGCCAGCGCCCCCAGCGTCAGCCGCAAAACATGCGGCACGCCGTCGATCACCAGCCGCACCTCGCCACGATGGGGATTGGCCATCATGCCGCGACGAAGCTCAGCGCCCCGGCCGAGGCCAGCGCGATCTCATAGCTCGCCTCGCCGTCATGGCTGCCGGCATATTCCAGCGAGGTCACCTGAAAGGGCCCGCTCACCGTGCCGAAATCCGGAATGACGATCTCGAAATCGGGCACGGTCGCAGTGAAAAACACCGCGCGTAGCGCCTCGTCGGAGGCCGCGTCCTTGAAGATCCCCGATCCGGCCACCGCCGCGGACCGCACGCCGGCCCCGGCCAGCAACTCGCGCCATTGTCCGACACTGTCGGCCGTCGTCACATCCACTGTGTCGGCGTTGAAGGTCAGCCGCGTCGCGCGGATCCCGGCCACGGTCACGAAGCCTCCCCCCTGATCCAGCTTCAACAGGATGTCCTTGCCTTTCTGGGCGCTCATCTTTGTCTCCTTGCAAAATCGTGGCGCGGGCGCCGGCTACTGGGTGTCTTCCAGGGTGAGGCGGAACCGCATCACGATCTGGCGCAATCCATCGTTCTCGGCCCGCTTGGTCCGGGCGTCGACGAAGCGGGCATTGACCACGCGGCCGCGCGTCAATGCCAGGCCGCCGCCCAACACCGCATCGGCCACCGCCGCCGCCGCCTGCTTCGCCTCGGCGAATCCGCGGCGCGGTGCGTTGATGGTCATCGTCACGGTGTGGACGGCGCCGGCATCCGATCCGGTCGACCAATCGTCGACCCGCTCGTCGCCAAAGGTCAGATAGATCCCACTCGGCTCGCTCTCACCCAACAGCGGCAGCGGCGCGTCATAGATCCGGTTGCCGAAAAAACCGGCGCAGACGGCGTTCTCGCAAATCAGCTGAAACAGACCCTGCTGCAGCGGCCAGGACATCGCGTAGGTCATGCGAACAGCCCCTCCTCGGCCCAGCAGGTCAGGTATTGCCCGCGCCCGTCCAGTGGTGCGACGCCGCGGATCGCAAAGACCCGCCCGCCCGCGCGAAACCGGCAATCGGGCGTTGGCCGGCGCGGTGAGCCTTCCGGGGCTGCACGGATCACGATCCGGTGTGTCACCTCCGACAACGACCGCGCAGCCACCGCGGATTCGCGGGCCGATCTGGCCGTGACATCGGCCCATAACGTGCCGACCGGCGACCAGACGGTTCGGAAACCGCCGCCGCCGTCGGAGATTTGCAGCGGCACCTCCAGCACCAGCTCGGTATTCAGGACGGGTTTGGCCACCTGATCCTCCATCGATGTCGAGACAACAGCCGGCGATCCGCGCGACGCGATCACCAGGCGTGCATCCCCTCCCCCCGCCGGGGGGAGGGTTAGGGAGAGGGGACGTGTCGATCCGCTCGCAATCCGCGCGACGGCCGGGATCGGTCCAAAGCTCAGATCCGGACCGGTTGATAGCGGGCGACAAGCGCGGCAACGCCATGGGGCAACCCCGCATCCAGCTCCAGATCGCCTGCCCGGTTCTCGTAATAATGCGTCGCCAGCAACAGAACCGCCTGGCGCAGATCGTCGGGCACATCGTTCCAGGTCGCCCCGAATCCGACCGTCAGCGTCAGATGCGCCAGCGCCCCATGCGGGATCGCCCGTAGCGCGGCACCACCGGGGCCGGTCACCCGCTGCTGGCCCAGACCAGGCTCCAACTCCCATTCGGCCGGGTCCAGCGCCACCGTCGAGCCCGGACGAATCATCTCGAACGTGTCGATCGACGAGACCGGACCGATCGGCAACCGCAGATGTCCCGAGCGGTTCCAGCACGCCACCTTCAGCAGATAGCTCCGCGCGATCAGCGCCTTCGCGGCGCGCCGCTCGATCACGGCGGTGGCGTTGCGCAGATAGAGCTCCAGCAGCGCGTCCTCGGATCCATCGTCGCTGAACCCCGAAGCCAGGCGCAAATGCGCCGCCATCTCGCGCAACGGCACCGGGTTCACCCCGGCCGGGGCGGTCTCGGTCAATAGCATCGAAAAGCCTCCTTCGAAGGGCTGCGGCTGGCCTCGCGGCCGTCGGTCAATTGTTGGCGATCCGAACGATCAGCGAGCGTTGAACCTCGCGGCCGGCCGTGGTGCGGATCCGGCTGCTCACCAGATAGGCCTCCCCGGGCTGTCCGCCGGACAGGAACGCCGTCGTCGTCGTCGCGCTCGAGCTGGTCTGGCCCACGGCCAGTCCGCCCTGCCCCGAAAGATCGGGGACGACGGTCCAACCCAGGTCGACATCGATCGTCTCGCCGGCCTCGAACAGCTGAAATCCCCAGTCGAACGAGTAGTCCAACAGCGACCCAGGGTTCTTCAGAAAGTATCCGCTCACGCTCTACTCCGATCTCTTCGGCGGTCATGCCGCCATGTCTCCGTCATCTCCACCAAGGCGGGAATCAGTTGCCAGACATTGCGGCGGCAGCTTCCCGCGTCCCCTCTCCCCGCCGGGGAGAGGGTTAGGGAGAGGGGGCCGTCCCGCGTAGCTCAAACCGCGTCAAATCCTCAGACCGGTATGCCGATCTCGCCACCAAAGGCCCGGACGGTCAGAATCTCGCCCGACGTGACCGGCTGCGGTTGGGTCAATTCGGTCAGCAGCAACAGCTCCGAGGCGCCGGTATCGACCAGCGCCACGTGATCCGCCGTGCCGGTCTCGCTGATCGGCACGCCGATCTGCGTGCCCAACACCAGCCGCCGCCCGGAAACCGGACCATCGGTCAACGAGAAATCGCCGCCGCCGATACCTTCGGTCAGGGTCAGCGACGCCACCGCCTTGCCGCTGGCGCTCACCAGGGCCGTCGCCTCGGTGGCATCGGCGGGTGCGCCCACGCACAGCGTCAACAGATCCGCCCGGGCCGCGATATAGCTCAACGCCGCATCCAGCGCGTTGGCCGTCAGTGACTTGGCCATCCTTGTTCTCCACTTCCATTCTGGCGCCGCATTGCCGGCCTTGGGCACCGCCTCGTTCAAATGCCGATCCGACGGTCCGGCGAGGCCGGCAAAACCGTGCGCCGTGCGGTGGCGCTCAGAATGTCCTGCTGGTCGACCATCACCACCGGATCGAGCCCCGAGCCCAAAACCACGTCCTGGCCAGAGGCGGTCGCGGCCGGCTGCAACGTCACCGCGCCGACGGTATCCGGCGCGTTTCGGTACCTGATGTAGAAATCCGCTGATCCGGCCGCCGCGCCGATCCCGGCCAGCGGGCCGCCGGCAATCGGCCGCAGGTCCTCGCTCCCGTCATCGACGCCGTTGATCGCCGCTGCAGGATCGACGCCTTCCACGGCACCGGTTCCCGGCACCGCCCCGGTCTCGACATAGCCGGTGCCCAGATGACCGGTCCCGGCCATCATCGAGCCGGCATAGAAGCCGACATTCAGTCCACTATTGCTGACATCCCTCGTCACATAAACGCTGGGCGTCACGTCCAGCGCTGCGGCCGTGGTGTTCTCGGCCTCCAGGAACAGCCGCCACTGGCCGCCGCCCAGATCCGTCACCGTGCCGACCCGGGCGGCAAAGGCTGCCGTCTGGGCCAACAGACCGACGGTTGGCGGATTTGCCGTCCAGGTCACCCGCAGTTCCGGGCGTCCGTCGGTTGAATCCAACAGGATCGCGCTGACCAGCGCCGTCGGTTGCGCGACGATGACCGAAAAGCCGATCCGTGCACCCGGCGCCAAAGAGACGATAACCGGGCCGTCGAAGCGCGAAAACGAATTCTGGTTGTTGCCCAGCCATTGCAACGGGACGCCGTAGGGTCCCGGCACCGTATTGCCGGTATTGACCGTCGCCGCCACCGCCGTCCAATACGGATCGGCGAAGTCGTCGGGTACCGCCAGAACGTTTTCCTGGTCGGAAACCAGCGCCTCGGCGACGCCGGAACCGGCGCCATAGGCCTGGCGAAATCCGGTGACGAAACAGGACCGCGCTCCGGGCGCGGGCGTGCCGGCAAAGCTGATGCCAAGCCCGTCCGCCACCAGGCGCGGCGGTTTGACAATTGTGCACCCCTCGGCCGACGCACCGTCGACCAGCGCGATCCCGTCGCCGGACCCGTGCTGGATGACCGCCGAACCCGCCATCGATCCGCCGGAGACCGTCACCGCCGGCAGGCTGGTGTCGGCCTCGAAAAGACAGCCGTCAACCGAGGCGAGTTCGGCCAGTCCGTCGGTCGCGACCGCCGCGCCAATGAGCGCCGAGATCTGCAGATTGGCGATCTCCAGCCGCGTCGCCGGCCCTGCCACAGAAATCGCATCACCGGTCGCGGCCTCGATGATCGCGCCCCTGCTCGTCTGGACCCGCAGCGGATCGGTGGCCGGATCCATCACATCGCCCGGGCCTTCGCCCGCCGCCGCCCGCACGATCACATGGCGGGTCGCATCACAGACCGTCTGAATGACCGCGCCGCCGGGATCGACCGCACCATGGTAAAGCTCGGCCACCCACAGCTCGTCGGCCGCCACAAGATCGGCAGGCAGAGCCGTCGCAAAGGCCGCCAGCGTCGCATAATCCCCGCCGACGCCCACGGTCTTGAGAACAATCTGAACCATCCCGGATCTCCCTGCGGATCAATACGAAAGAAGCAAACAAATCGGGCCGCCCACCCTCCGGCAGGCGGCCCAGCGTCCGGCCCCGCGATCAGGAAATGCCGAACTTCAGCGTCTTGATCGCCGCGAAGTCCGAGACGTCACCGCCGACGCGCTTGGTCGCGTAGAACATGATGTTCGGCTTGGCCGAATAGGGATCGCGCAGGATCCGCAGGTCCGGCCGCTCGGCGATCGTGTAGCCCTGCTCGAAATTGCCAAACGCGATCGAGTGGCTGTCGACGGCGATGTCGGGCATCTCTTCGACGATTAGCACCGGATATCCCACCAGCAGCGGCGGCTGCGCGGCATGCAGCCCTTCCATCCACAGGAAACGGCCCTGATTGTCCTTCATCTTGCGGACTTCGCCGGCAGTCTTCGAGCTCATGATAAAGGCCGAGCCGGCGCGGTACTCGGCATTCAGCGCATAGACCAGATCAATCAGCGCGTCGCCCGGATTGTTGGCGTCGAAATCGCCCGCCGTGCCGGTCGTGACATAGCCGATCTGACCCCAGGCCCAGCTTGCATTGGCGACCGGCGTCTTGGTCAGGAAGCCGGACGGCTTGTTGACCCCGTCACCGTTGACAAAGGCATTCGATTCTTCGCGCAGGAACTTCTCGGCAACCCGGTCGGCCAGCCACTGCTCGATGTTGAAGGCGGAATCGTCCAGAATCCGCTGCGACGCGGTCGGGCTGGCGCTCAGCTCGTGCAACTGAATCGAGATCCGATCGACGATCATCGCCTGGGTTTCGGTCACGCTGCCGGTCTCATCCTGCCAGCCCGCGCCGATGTCGTTGTGATCGATCAGCACGTCATAGGATCCGGCGTCGACCTGAACCACTTTGGACAGCGCCCGGATCGAGGCGCCCGAGCGCAGCACGCTCTGGATCCGATCCGAGGTGTCGATATCCACCAGGAAACCACCTTCCGAGCCGACCTGGGTGTTCAGGCCCTTGCCTTCGATCTGCAACGCCCGCAATCCGGTCTCGTCGCCCTGTCGCACATAGGCCGAGAACGCCTTAGCGTGCGGCAGCTCGGGCTCGGCCGCCGTGGCCAGCGCCGGGCGGCGCACATCCACGCTCTTGCGATCGATCGCATCGATCAGCGTGCTCATCTCGGTCATGCGTTTGGAGATGCTCTCCTTAAAGGACTTGAAGTCCGCCAGGAATTCACCAACCGCCGTCTTTCCCTCGGCGGCAGCGGCGGGCTTGGTTTCCAACTCGCTCATCAGGTTTCCCTCTCACTCGGTTTGGATAGCGGCGCCCCAGGCGCCATGTGGCAGCGGAAAATCGGCCGACCGGCCGCTATCCCGCCAGCGCCTCGGCCAGGGCCGCTGCGATATCGTCCGACGCCTTTACGGGCGCATCGGCCTCGGCCCGGGCGGTCGGCAACATTGGAAAAGTAACCAGCGAGACCTCCCAGAGGTCGACCTCGAGCAGCCGCCGGCCGCCGGTCTCGCGATTGGGTTCGGCGCGGATCACCCGATAGCCGATCGACAGCCCATCGATCGCACCGGCCCGCATCAAAACCGCCGCTTCGCGCCCCAGCGCCAGTTCGGTCAACACCTCGCCGGCCACCCACAGCCCGGTCTTGTTCTCGCTCACCTGGCGCCAGACGCCGATCGGGCGGCCTGGGTCGTGCTGCCAAAGGAACTTCACCGAGCGGCCGGCCTTGGCCAGCCCCTCAAGGCTCGCCTTGAAGGCCCCCGGCACGACCACGTCGCCGGCCTGGTCCGGCTCGTTGAACCGACTGGCATAGCCGCGCAGCCGCCCGACCTCGCCGGTCTCGGTCAACGAGCTCAGCGCCGTGTACTTCATCTCCAGGCCCAGATCCCGGGCCGGTGTCTCAAAGATCATCGAAAACCTCGCTAAAGGCGCCGATCGGGCGCACCACGTCCACCAGGGTAGGGCGCGCATTCATGCGCGCCGATGACTCACCCCTGTTCGGGCAATCCCAGCAACCGGCGCCTCTCGGCCTCGTCCAGAAACGTCGCCTCGCTGACCCGCTTCCACAGCGCGTCGCGCTCCGATGCCAGTGCGCTGACCTGGTCCAAGTCCGGCTCCAGACGCACTTCGCCTTCGCGCCCTGCACTCAGCCAACCGGCCAGCGCGTCGGCTGTCTTGCGTACCAATGGCAGAACCGTCTGGCGATAGAACGCACGGTTCGCCTCCTGGTAGTTGGCATAGGTATTGTCGCCCGGAAGCCCCAGCAGCATCGGCGGCACGCCGAAGGCCAGGGCGATCTCACGTGCCGCCCCTTCCTTGGTCTTCAGAAACTCCATGTCGGATGGCGAGAATCCCATTGGCCGCCAATCCAACCCGCCCTCCAACAGCATCGGCCGGCCGGCGTTGGCGGCACCGGCGTGGTTCTCCTCGATCTCGCGGGTCAGACGGTCGTACTGTTCCTCGGACATCACCCCGCCATCGCGGCCTTGGAAGACGATGGCACCTGACGGTCTCGCCGCGTTGTCCAACAGCGCCTTCGACCAGCGTCCCGCGGCATTGTGAATGTCTACCGCCTGAGCCGCCGCCGCCAGTGGGCTGGTCCCGTAATGGTCGTCATGCGGCGCGAACCCTTTCAAGTGCAGGATCGGCCGCACCTCGCCGGTCATCGACCAGCGATGCGTCCGCGTGCCCACCGTGTATTCATAGGCCATCGGCCAGCCATCCGGCCCCGGCACCACCCGCATCCGGTCCGATCGCAGTACGTGCAGCTCGCGCGGCAGGCCCAGCGCATCATGCGCCGCGCCCTCGACATAGGCATTACCGCTCAGCTGCAGGTGGCCGTAGAGCGCCTCCAGAAACGACCGTCCATCCTGTCCCGGATTGGGCCGCATCAGCAGCCGCCCGACCGGGTGCTCGAGCTGGCGCACGCCGCCCTCGGTCAACACCATCGGCAGTGCTGCGGCGGCCTCCGCGACCATCCGCACGGCACGAAACCCGATCGGGTTTTCCTCGTATCCTGTCCGTGCCAACGAGCGCACATCGCGCGGCGTCCAGACGGCACGGCCCGTCCCATGAATTGCCATGACAGAGCTCGCGGCCGAAGCCTTCACCGCCTCCGGGCGGGCAGCCCGCCGGAACAAACGAAATACCATCTTGTTCTCCGTATCCGTCGGCCACGCCATCAACAGATCGCTGGCGCCGGGCGCAACGATTTGCGTCCCCTCTCCACGGCGGGATTGAAGCGCGATTCCCCTCTCCCCACGGGGGAGAGGGCCAGGGAGAGGGGGCCGGCCGGGACCTGATCCCAGACCGTTCTCGCGCTAAAGCCCGCGCACCCGCGGGCCGGTGCTGGGTGCATCCACGATCAGATCGGTCAGCGCCCAGACCAGTGCATCCAGCCGGTCCGGGCTCTTTTCCTTGCCGGTCCCCAGATAGGCGCACATCTGATCTTCCAGTTCGGCAAAGGTATCGGCGTGGTGCACCCGGCCCTGTTCATAGAGTGCCGCCACCGGCTCGGCCCGCGTGCGCTTGCCGACTCGGGCGTGCACCCCGCGATAGGCGACGTTCGGCGCCACCTGACGCATCAGGCTTTCGACCAGGTCGCCGCCCTGATTGACCTCGGCCACCAACCGATCGGCGCGGAACTCTTCATAGGCCGCGGCCGCCCGGTCCGCCCAGCCGCGCGGGCTCTCGCCCTGACAGGACCAATCGGCCAGTACCCAGGCCTGCCAGTTCTCATATGGCCCACTGCTGTCGACACCGGCCACGATGATCCCGCAGGTATCGGCCCGACTGCCTGTCGAGACCGGCGGATCGACCGCGACGACGACCCGGCTCAGGCCGCGCGGCTCGATCGCCCGCGAATCCTCGATCATCGCCCGCGTCCACAGCGCGCCCTCGTGCTCGCGAACCAACTCGCCGTCCAGTTCCTGGCGCCCCAGCGCCGTGCCGCCGAACCGCGCTTCCAGCCGTTCAAGATATCCCGGTGCCAGATTGGCCCGGTTCGCCACGGTGCCCGCCCGGCTGACCACCGTGCCGTTACCCTCCAGAATCTCGCGCAGCACGGCCACGTCCCGCGGCGTCGTCGTCACCAGTTGGCGAGGATCGTCGCCCAGCCGCAGCGTGAACTGCAGCATGTCCCAGGCCTCTCGGGCATAGCGCCATTTGCCCAGCTCGTCAGACCAGGCAGCATCGAACTGCGGCCCGCGCAGCGCCTCGAAATTCGTCGCCGAGGCCAGCGTCGCCTCGGCACCGTTCGGCCAGACCAGCTTGTTCTGGCTGATCACCAGTCGCGGGCGCCGGTCGGGTGGCGAGCAGGCCAGAATGCCACTGTCGCCCTCGACCATCACGGCCCGAACCTGGTCCAAGGTCTCGCCAACCAGGGCGATCCGCCGGCACCGCCCCGGTGCCAGCGGCGTCGGGCCTTCGGTGCGCGCGCGCACCCATTCCGCCCCGGCCCGGGTCTTGCCCGCACCACGGCCGCCCAGGATCACCCAGACGTTCCAGTCTCCTGGCGGCTCCTTCTGGTGCAGCGGATTGCGCCAGACCTCCCAAATCCAGGGCATGGCGATGACCGCCTCATCCGACAGTTCATTTAAAAATCTTTCCCTGATCTTGATCGGCAGCAAGGCGAGCGAGGCGGCGCAGGATTTCATCGCGGGCGTCCTCCAGGTTCAGGGCCGTCTTCTCGTCCAGTGCTCCGAGGCCGATGCGCGTGCGGATCTCGATGATCTGCGATTTGACCTTCGTCGCCTCGCGGATCAGCGCCTTCAGCTTGTCATATCGTTTGGAATCCTCGACCTCCGGTCCATTCCGCCAGAGTTCCTCGACCTCGAGATCCAGCAAGGCGATGGCATCGGCCAACGACCTGTGGGCATGATCCAGCGTCGCCTCAAGATCGCCCGCATCGCGATCGCTGCCGATCCGCGCAAGTTCATCGTGCAGTGTCGTTCTCACGTCTTCCGCCTTTCAGTGCATAGGTCCGCAGCGGCTCGCGTCGAACCTGGCACAACAAGCGGCCGGCCTGCCCGAGGCAGGCCGAGGACACGAAAACAGCTTCTAAAGAGCCGCCAGCATTTCCGGGTGCATCAAAGGCCGGCACCCCCACCGACCCTGCGGGGTCATCTCGGCATCTTACCGAATCCCGCCGCCACTTCTCGTAGCGTGCCAAGATCTATACCCGGCAGCGTGCGCCGAGTCAACATCATTTTTCGGTATTTTGCTTGTTTTTCAAATGGTTACGTTAATATTCCATTAACGAATCACGCCTCGTTTCAATGTTTTGTTAATGTCTTCCCACCAGCCAATCGAAAATCGACCCAAACCAGGACAAGCCGTCACTGATCGTTGTCGGACCTGTTTTCCCGGCGTTCCTGTTCGATTCGCCGCCAAGCCGCAACATTGCGATTGTGTTCCCGGAGTGTCTCGGCAAAGGCGTGCCCGCCCGTGCCATCCGCAACAAAGTACAGGTACGGCGTCTCCTCCGGTCGCGCAGCCGCCCGAATCGACGCTTCGCTCGGGTTGCAGATCGCCGTCGGCGGCAGACCGTTGATGACATAGGTATTGTACGGTGTCCGCTTGCGCAGCTCCGACCGTGTCAGCCCGCGGCCCAGTGGTTCCTTGCCCTCGGTGATCCCATAGATCACCGTCGGGTCGGTCTGCAGCCGCATGCGTCGGCGCAGCCGGTTGATGAAGACCGACGCGACCTTGCCGTGTTCTTCGGGCCGGGTCTCCTTCTCGATGATTGAAGCCAGGATCAGCAATTCCTGGCGCGAGCGCAGCGGCGTATCCGGGTCTCGATTGGCCCAGGCCTCATCCAGGATCTGGGTCATCCGCTTTTGCATCCGGGCAATGACATCGTTCCGATCCTCGCCGCGCTGAAATTCCCAGGTATCCGGAAACAGCGATCCTTCGGGCGGTAACACGCTGATCTCACCGGAGAGTTTTTTCTCGGCCGCCAACCGGTCGATCGCCATAGCCACGGACATCCCCTCCGGGATCGTGATCCGGTGGCGGACATTGCTGCCCGAGCTCAGCAGCGCCAGGATCTCTTCCATATTCGCGCCGGGCGGGATCCGGTAATCGCCGAATTTCAACTGGCGGTCCTTCCCTGAATAGCGCGCCGCCAGCCGGAACAGGAACTCGCTGTTGATCGCGCCCTTTGTTTCCAGCTGCTCCGATACCTGACCCAGCCTCGCCCCCCGGGCAATTTGGATCTCGACTGCTTCGTCATGCGGCCCCGGCGCCTTGATCCGCTCGCGCGCAACACCCAGCACGGCCAATCCCACGATCCCGCAGACGATTAGGACCGAGAACGTGTTGGCCGCCATGTTGCGCATTTTCATCGCAAACTCCTCAACTCTCTGGCGCAGGCCCGAAAATCAGCGATGCGTTCGTGCCCCCGAAGCCGAAACTGTTCGACAACGCATAGGTAATCTCGCGTTCGCGTCTGACCAAGGGTGCCAGATCCAACTGCGTCTCGACCGAAGGATCTTCCAGGTTCAGCGTCGGTGGTGCGACCTGGTCACGGATCGCCAGGATCGAGAAAATCGCTTCGATCGCGCCGGCCGCGCCCAGAAGGTGGCCGGTCGACGACTTCGTCGAACTCATTGTCACCCCGCTCTCGACATTGCCCAGCAGGCGCTCGACCGCCCGAAGCTCGATCTCGTCGCCCATCGGGGTTGAGGTGCCGTGCGCGTTCACATAGTCGATATCGCCGGCCTCCAGACCGGCGCTTTTCAGTGCTGCCCGCATCGAACGGTAGCCGCCGTCACCGTCCGGCGCGGGCGCCGTAATGTGATAGGCGTCGCCGGACAGGCCATACCCCAGCCACTCGCCATAGATCTTGGCGCCGCGCGACCTTGCATGCTCCAACTCCTCCAGCACCACAATCCCCGCGCCTTCACCCATCACGAACCCGTCACGCCCTTTGTCGTAGGGTCGCGAGGCCTTCTCGGGCGTATCGTTGTATCCGGTCGACAGCGCCCTGCAGGCGGCGAACCCAGCCACCGAGATCGCGCAGACCGGACTCTCGGACCCGCCGGCCAGCATCACGTCGGCATCACCGTACTTGATCAGCCGCGCCGCATCGCCAATCGCATGGGCGCCGGTCGAGCAGGCGGTTACAACCGCATGGTTCGGACCCTTGAAGCCGAACCGGATCGATACCTGCCCCGAGCAAAGATTGATCAACGATGACGGAATGAAGAACGGCGACACCCGCCGTGGGCCGCGCTCGTGCAGCGTCACGGCGGTCTCGGCAATGGTCTCGATCCCGCCGATGCCCGAGCCGATCATCACGCCGGTGCGCTCCAGTTCTTCCACGTCTTCCGGCAGCCAATCGGCATCGCGAACCGCCTGCTCGGCCGCTGCGATAGCATAGGTGATGAACCGATCGATCTTGCGCTGTTCCTTCGGCGTAACCCAGTCACTCGCGTTAAAGGTGCCGTCGGAGCCATCGCCCAGCGGGATTTCGCAGGCAATCTGCGTCGGCATGCCGCTGGGGTCAAAATGCTTGATCCGCCGGGCGCCCGATTGCCCGGCCAGCAAACGCCGCCAGCTCTCCTCGACGCCAGATGCCAAGGGCGAGATCAGTCCAATTCCAGTCACGACTACACGACGCATTGGATCCCCCCTGTCACCCATCCGTATTCGGCACATTTAGCGCTTTGGCCGCCCTGGGTCACGCCTGAAGTGGCCTGAAAGGTCCCCGGATGGCTGAGACGGCCGGCGTGCTTTGCTGACACCGCCTCGACCGACAACGCCGACCCAACAACAAAAGGGGCCCCAGCAAGAGGCCCCTCGACCGTTCCAGGGCAGGCCACGGCGTGGTGGCCGGCAATCCTGGGGATCAGGACTTTTCGGTGATGAATTTCACCGCGTCGCCAAATGTCTGGATCGATTCAGCCGCATCGTCGGGGATCTCGATACCAAATTCTTCCTCGAACGCCATTACCAGTTCGACGGTATCAAGACTGTCCGCGCCCAGGTCGTCGATAAACGACGCGTTTTCCTTGACCTTTTCTTCCTCGACGCCCAGGTGCTCGACGACGATTTTTTTGACGCGATCAGCGATGTCGCTCATGCATTCACCTCATCTTCTGCGGCGACTGTGCCGCGGGTCTAGTCAGTTCGGCAGGCATAACCCAATCGCAGCGCGATATGGCTCACCCCCGCCCGCCCGCGACCCCCCTACCAACAAGTCTTGAAAAAGGCAAACCGTGATTTTCTGATCACGAAAGCCTCGTACCAGCGCTTCCCGGCTCGGGATCAAAGCGTTGCGGCCCCCATTCGAGCTCGCCTTCGGTCAGCAGTTTCGGCACGTCGACGCCGGCGGCTGCATAGATCGCCAAAGCGCGATCAAACGTGATCCCGTCCCGCTGCATCTGATAGAGACCTGTCGTTCTGTCAGCAAAACGCAATTCCGGGCGAAGATGGTCCGATTTGAACTCGATGTGCACCGGTTGGCAGTAGGAACCCGGAAGATCGGGCAAACGTGTCGCCAGCAAACCTTCGGCGTCCGCCAGCGCACCCCTTCCGTCATCGGCGCGGTAGGCTTCAAAGGTCTGCTTGTCGACTTCTGCCCAAGGTCCGAAACCCAACGCAGCACCGGTCGAGTAAACCGGAATCCGCAACACAGATCGCACGAAATATCGGCCGCCGAAGCAAATGAAATCACTTGGTGGCGAAGGATTGACAAAAGGAACAAGCGTCCAAAGCTTGCGGACAAAGGAAAGATCGAACCACGGATCGGGGCGGCGCAATGGCAGGTCGATCAGACCTTCAATCGGCTCACCACAGCACGGACAGCGAAGATCCAGTTCCTGAAACCGGATCCATCTCGGATCGACAACTGCATCGGTCATCCCGATGGTTTCCTCCAGAAACGCCGCGACGGCGTCGGAGGTCTGACGTAATCGGCAACTTTGTCGAGAAGATGGTCGTGTTTCGGCTCAGATCATCGCCATCCCGCCATTCACGTGGATGGTCTGACCGGTCACATAGCTCGCCTCGGGGCTGGCCAGGAACAGCGTCGCCGCGGCCACCTCCTCCGCAGTTCCCATCCGCCCGGTCGGGATCTGCGTCATGATCTTGGCCTTCTGATCATCGGTCAGCTTGTCGGTCATCGCCGTCTCGATGAACCCGGGCGCCACGCAATTTACCGTAACGTTGCGCGACGCGACCTCGGCCGCCAGCGATTTCGACATGCCGATCATACCGGCCTTGGCGGCCGCATAATTGCCCTGGCCCGGATTGCCCGTGACGCCGACCACCGAGGTGATGCCGATGATCCGGCCCCACCGAGCCTTCATCATGCCGCGCAGCACGGCTTTCGACAGCCGGAATGCCGCCGTCAGGTTCACCGCCAATACCTGCTCCCACTCATCGTCCGACATCCGCATGAACAGATTATCGCGGGTGATCCCGGCATTGTTCACCAGAATGTCGATCCCGCCCATCGCCTCTGCCGCCTGCTTGGGCAGGGCCTGCACGGCCTCGGCGTCCGAGAGATTTGCCGGCGTCACATGCGCCCGCTCGCCCAGCGCGGCCGCCAGCGTTTCCAGCGGCGCGACCCGCGTCCCATGCAGCGCCACCGCCGCACCCGCCCCGTGCAGCGCCCGCGCGATCGCCGCCCCGATCCCGCCCGAGGCGCCGGTCACCAGCGCCGATTTTCCCGTCAGATCGAACATGATGACATCACTCCTCGAGCTTTTTTTCGAGTTTCTTTCTCTGAACATCAATCCATAGTCGTGGTGTCGAGCCCATCGCCTCGCCCTTCCGATCCATCGTAGGGTGGGCGATCCGCCCACCGTCGCGGCAAGCAAACGCCCGCTAAACCGCCCCCGCTAGCTTCTTCACATCCTCGGGCCCATTGACGGCCACCGCTGCCAGCGAACGGTCGATCCGCCGGGCCATGCCGCTTAGCGCCTTACCGGCACCGATCTCGACCAGCTCGGTCACGCCCTGTGCCGCCATCCAGGCCACGCTTTCGCGCCACCGCACGCTGCCTGTGACCTGCTCGACCAACAGGCGCCGGATCTCGTTCGGGTCGCTCACTGCCTCGGCCCGCACGTTCGCCACCACCGGCACCGCTGGCGCCTTGATCGCGGTCCCAGCCAGCGCCTCCCGCATCCGAACCGCCGCTGGCTGCATCAGGGCACAGTGGAACGGGGCCGAGACCGGCAACAGCATCGCCCTCCGCGCACCTTTCCCCTTGGCGATCTCGACAGCGCGCTCGACCGCCGCTTTGTGGCCTGAAACCACCACCTGGCCCGGATCGTTGTCGTTCGCTGCTTGGCACACCTCACCCTCGGCGGCTTCTGCGGCGACCGCGGCCGCCGTCGCGAAATCCAGTCCCAGCAGCGCCGCCATCGCGCCCACGCCAACCGGCACCGCCTCTTGCATCGCCGTGCCGCGCAGCCGCAACAGCCGCGCGGTATCCGCAACGCTCAGCGCCCCCGCCGCCGCTAGCGCCGAGTATTCGCCCAGTGAGTGGCCCGCTACATAGGCCGCCGCGGCGATCGTCACACCTTCGGCCTTCAGCGCCCGCATCGCCGCCAGCGAGGTTGCCATCAGCGCCGGCTGGGCATTGGCGGTCAGCGTCAGGTCTGCCTGCTCGCCCTCCCAGATCAGCGCCGACAACTTCTCGCCCAGCGCCGTGTCGACCTCCTCGAAGACCGCCGCCGCTGCCGGATAGGCCTCGGCCAGATCGCGCCCCATGCCGATCGCCTGCGCTCCCTGTCCCGGAAATGTGAATGCCCGCATGTCCATCCTCCAGTGTCTCGCCGCGGCATGGCGCAGGCCCCGGGGGCCTGTCAAGAAAGCGACGCCCGCAAAATCTGGGTTTCACGAATTTCCCGGGATCGAGGGGGCAGAGCCGGCAACAGCCGGGCGCCGGCTCGTACCCCATTGGCCCTGCGCACCATACCCTATATGGTGGGATTTCGACAGGACGGGAAACAAGATATGACGCAGCCACTCCAGATCGCCGTGCTGGGTTGCTCCGGCCGGATGGGCCAGATGCTGATCCGTGCGATCGATGAACGTGACGACACCAGGCTTTGCGGCGTCACCGAACGCCCGGACCACGACTGGGTCGGCCGCGATATCGGCGAGGCCATGGCGGGTGCGGCCCGCGGGATCAAGGTCAACGACGATCCGATCGAGGTTTTCGCCCATGCCCAGGCGGTGCTCGACTTCACGGCGCCCGCCGCGACCGTCGCCCATGCCGAGCTTGCGGCCCAGGCCCGACTGATCCACGTGATCGGTACGACCGGGCTCGAGGACCCGGATCTCGAAGCGCTCGGCCATGCGGCCCGCCACGCGATTATCGTGCGCGCCGGCAACATGTCGCTCGGTGTGAACCTGTTGACCCAACTGACCCGCCAGGTCGCCCGCGCGCTGGATGCAGATTTCGACATCGAAATCGTCGAGATGCACCACCATCACAAGGTCGATGCGCCCTCTGGCACGGCCTTGATGCTGGGCGAGGCCGCTGCTGGCGGGCGCGGGCTCAATCTGCGCGACACCCAGGACCGGGGCCGCGACGGCATCACGGGTGCGCGCCACCGCGGCCATATCGGCTTTGCGGCATTGCGCGGCGGCGACGTGGTGGGAGAGCACGACGTGATCTTCGCTGGCCAGGGCGAGCGCGTCGTGCT
The DNA here is from genome assembly GCA_965223255.1 of Hyphomicrobiaceae bacterium. GTDB lineage: Bacteria > Pseudomonadota > Alphaproteobacteria > Rhizobiales > Hyphomicrobiaceae > CBDCWA01. The sequence goes on from CBDCWA010000002.1 coordinate 68,751, forward strand.
GCGCCACATCGCCACCGACCGGATGATCTTTGCCCGCGGTGCGGTGAAGGCCGCGCTCTGGGGTTTGGGGCAGGCGCCCGGCCAGTATTCGATGCTGGACGTGCTGGGCATGGGCGACGGATGAGCGGGCTGCACCTGATCAAGCTTTGCGTCGGTGCCGACGGCGTCGACGATCTGGTTCAGTGGCAAGGCCAGCGCGGCGCCGCCCGGCGGGCTGCCGGCCAGGACCCGCGACCGCGCCACGTCACCCGGATGTGGCCGCGCCGCGCCGCCGAGATTCTGGACGGCGGCTCACTCTACTGGGTCTTCCGCGGCGCGGTGCTGGCCCGCCAGCGGATCGAGGACCTGGAGGAAGTGATCGGCGAGGACGGCATCCGGCGCTGCGCCATCATCCTCGGCGCCGAGATCGTTCCAGTCGAGACCCGGCCGCGCCGCCCGTTCCAGGGTTGGCGCTACCTTACCGCCACGGATGCGCCGCCCGACCTTACCGCCCGCGCCGTCGAGACTGCATTGCCGCCCGAACTTGCGCTGGCGCTGGACGGAATCGGCGTTGTGGCATCCCGGGCATGACTGTGCCGACGAAAGACCTGACCGAACGGCTGACCCTGGTCCGCGAGGCAACGCTGACTGCGCTGATCGAGGCCCAGATCAGTGCAATTTCCGGCGGTGCGGAGGTCGAACCGGAACCGATCCGCCGCGACGCCGAGGGCCGGGTTCGCCGCGATGGCCCTCTTGACCTGCCCTCGCGCGGCGATCTGAGTATCATCCGAGGCGGCCGCACGGTGATTCGCGAAATCGAGAGCCCGCCGAGCCCGACTTTCAAATCCTTCGTCGCCTTCAGCGCGCCAGACTTCTCAGCCGAGATCCAGCCGTTCGCCTGGGACCGCGCAGTGCTGGACCTGCGCATCGCTCGCGGCCAGCCTTCGTGGACGCCGCTGCGCCACTGGTATCTGGAATGGTTCCAGACCCGGCCCACCGATCTTACACCCGAAATCTGCGGTGCTGTCCATCGCCTGCAAGGCCCGTGGCGCGCGCCGGGACGTTGGCGTGCGATCGTGGACCTGGGCTCGGCCCCGGCCGACTGCATCCCCGTCCTGATCGCCGCCGGCGCGCAAACCGGATGTGCCCGGCTGCGGATCGGTAGCGAGTAGGCACGCGTAAAGGGAGATCCCGGGCGCGGTCCGAGAGAATACGGCGCAGGGCGGATTCGGGCATTGGCGCCGGTGAGAATCCAGCGGAGCGGCTGGAATTCCGCGCAGCCCGGTGCGCACCAGGCTTCGTTGGCCGTTAACCCATCCGCTTCAGCCAGGCGCTGGGATAGTGGGTCACGTTTCGGGTTAGCGTCGATTCGTTGAAGGGCCAGGCCGGCTGCTCGATCACGAACTCGGGGTGGGCAGCGACGAAATCCTCTGCCGCATTGGCCGGATTGTCGGTCTCCCAACCCGCGCTGGCGCGCGGTACCCCGACCACGTCGCGCATCACGCCGTCGGTCGAGACAATGTAGGAGCCCGGCGTGACCAAAGCTGCATAAGCCCCGAGTTCGGCCATTACATGGTCGTAGCTATGGTTCGAATCGAGGATCACCATCACCGTCGCCGCCCCCTTGGTCACAGCCGCGACCTGGGCGAGCACGCCCGGATCGATCGACGAGCCCTCGATCATGTCGATCCGATGAAACATCTCGTGCGCCTCGATGGCGGCGCGGTTGTGCGGGCGGATCTCGATGTCGATTCCCAAGACCCGGCCATGGTCCATCGCCTGCATCAGCGACGCGTAAAAGATCAGCGAGCCGCCGTGCGCGATGCCGGTTTCGATCAACAGATCCGGCTTCAACCGATAGATCACCTCCTGGGTCCGGACCATGTCGTCGGGCAACTGGATCACCGGGCGGCCCATCCAGGAATACGTGTAGACCTGTTTCTGGTTCCAGCCGACCCGAATGTATTGCTGGGCGATCAACTCGAAGGCTTCATCGGAATAGAGGTCGATCTCGCGGGGAGTACCGGCCTCCTCGATGCCCAGGCGGCCCCGGTCCTGATCGATCACAAGTTTCATGCGCACCCCTGCCTGCCCCGCGCGACGCCATGATCCATCGCTCCGCCAGATGGCTGAAGCCAAGCGACGCGGCGCTTCTGTGCGCCAGTCGTCTGACGTGGTCAAGGGAAGAGATGACACGGGGGGGCGCGCGCGTGCATGCGCGCTCGGGTCCGGGCGGCACGCCCACGCTCGCATCGCCCGACACACGGGCTGGAGGCGGTCACCCGCCGCTCCTGACGAGCGCCGCGCGCGCCCGGCCTCAGTCGTCGCTGCGGCGCCGCCGTTTCAACCGGACCTCGCGCAGATACTTGCCAACCCGCTCGACCTCGTTGAACCGTTCCTTGGCGCCCGGATTACCCAGTTCCTCCGACAGGCCGGCATGATCGACGATCGGATTGTTCAGCATGTCATGCAAGTCCCGCGAACGCCGCGGCCCGCGCGCGAAGGCCAAGGTGTCGAGCCGGCGCGCCGAGCCGCCGGTCCCGTGCTCGCCATGACAATCGGCACAGCTGCCGGAATAGACCCTCTGACCGGCCGCCGCCAGGTTCGACAGCGCATCACGGGCCGAAACCGCGCGTTCGCCGGCGCGCAATGCGGGCACTTTCAGGGGTGGCGTCAGCACGTAGTTCGACAGGACGATCAGCGTTCCCGATGCAACGAACAAAGCGGCGAGCAGACTACGCATGATCAACCCCTCTAAAATCCATGACCGATCTTCGCCACAGGATCTCAACAAGTGATTAATCGCGCGCGACTAATTCCTCGCGCATCGTCTCGAGGTCCAGCCATTCGGTCTCGGCCACCTCGAGCCGGGCCTGGCGGTGCTGCAATGCCTCGGTGGCCTTGGTGAACTTGACAGGGTCGCGCCGGTAAAGCTCTGGATCCGACAGCAACGTCTCGAGCTTGGCGATCTCGCCCTCCAACTGCTCGATCTCGCCCGGCAACGCTTCGAGCCGCCGCCGTTGGCGATAGCCGAGCTCGCGCACGCCCCGCGGTGCGGCGCGCCGGGTCGCCCGCGCCGGTCTTGGCGCGCTAGGGGCCGGCCGGAAGAGGTTGGGACGCAGGTCTTCGACATCCGACCAGCCGCCGGCAAAGATCTCGGCACCGCCGCCGCCGTCCATTACGATGGTGGTCGAGGCGACGCGATCCAGGAAGTCGCGGTCGTGGCTGACCAGCAGCACGGTGCCCGCGAACTCGCAGATCAGTTCCTGCAACAGGTCCAGCGTCTCGATGTCCAAATCGTTGGTCGGCTCGTCCAGCACCAAAAGATTGGCAGGTTTGGCCATGATGCGGGCCAGCAGCAGCCGCGCCTTCTCACCGCCCGAGAGCGCCCGGACCGGCCCCCGGGCCTGGCGCTCGTCGAACAGAAAGTCCTTGAGATAGGCGACCACATGGCGCGGCCGGCCGCGCACCATCACCTGGTCGTTGCGTCCGCCGACCCCGAGATCGCGGTCCTGGGTCAGCGTCTCCCAGAGCGAGGTATCGGGATCGAGCTCGGCCCGGGCCTGATCGAACAGCGCGACCTCGAGGTTGCTGCCCAGCTCGATCGTCCCGGTATCGGGGGCCAGCATCCCGGCCAGCATGCGCACCAAGGTGGTCTTGCCCGCCCCGTTCGGCCCGACCAGCGCGATGCACTCGCCCCGCGCGATCCGAACCGAGACGGCCTTGACGACAATGCGCCCGCCAAAGGCCTTGGAGATGCCGCGCGCCTCGATCACCCGCTTGCCGGATCTCGGTGCCACGGCCAGCTCCATCGCCGCCGGACCGGTGCGGCGGATCTGCGCGGCGCGCGCCGCGCGGAGTGCCGCCAGATTGCGCAGCCGCCCCTGATTGCGGGTGCGCCGCGCGCTGATGCCGTAGACCGCCCAATGCGCCTCCTCGGCGATCAGTTGGTCGAGCTTGTGGCGTTGTGCGTCTTCCTCGGCCCAGACCTTGTCGCGCCAGTCCTCGAAACGGTCAAAGCCGTGCGGCGCCCGGTGCAGCGTGCCGCGATCGATCCAGAGGGTCGACATGGATACATCACTGCTGCTCGCACAGCTTATCGGACCCCTTTTCGTTACAGTCGGCATCGGCATCCTAATGAATCCTATACACTACGGGAAAATGGTCGAACGGTTTTTGGGTGATCCACAGCTGTACTATTTCTCAGGTGCAATGGCGTTACTTGCCGGCTTGGCGATTATCATTCATCACAATCTGTGGGTGGCGGACTGGCGAGCCATCATCACGGTGATTGGCTGGATGTCACTTGATCAAGGGTATCGCCCGCATTGTTTTTCCAACTGCCGGCCCACGACTCGCCACCAATCTTGTTGGCTCGCAATTTTCCCTAAAGCTAGGAGCGACAATAGTATTGTTGCTCGGCCTTTTTCTTACCTATCAAGGGTTTGTTGCATGATCGATTTCTGAATTGATAATTGACCATTGTGCACCAACTCCAGAAATCTACGTGACCGCAAAATTAGATTGCGGTCGGTTCTTAATTGGACGGTGTTATATACCTGTTGCATGCAGACTGCTAAGCGATCGGGCAGCAGTTTCGCGACTATCTCTTACTGACAAATCTCGGGATTAGAGATAAGCTCCTTCCCAGCTATTCAGAGCGTCTCAGCATAGTCTGGAGGGGAGATGGCGCGCCTGTTCATCAGTTACAAGCGTGAAGAGGCCGACTACGCCTTCGCGGTTCGCCAGTGGCTCATCGACAAGCGGGGCTGGGGACCGCAAGACATTTTCGTCGATCTTGAGCATCTGCGTGGAGGTGATGAGTGGGCTAAGAAGCTCTTTAGTGAGGCAGAATCCTGCAATGCGATGCTGTTCCTCGCCTCGGAAGGTGCCTTGCACCCAGATTCATTTTGCTATCGAGAGCTCAGGCGATCCGGTGGCCCAATAATCGCTGTCACGATTGGTGAATTGACACCAGACGACCAGCGGCTTCGAATGGCCATTCCACATGAGTCCCTATCGCGCCAGATTACGCAGCTCGACCAACAGCCAACAACAGCGTTCGAATTTGTCCGTTTGACGGATAATAGTCACGGTGCTGTCACCCTCAATGCAAAGCAACTCGAAAATATCCATGAAGTTCTCCGCGCTCTAGGGGTGGCCCCCAACAGCTTTGAATGGACGCCCAATGACAACGGCCCTTATCCTGGTCTTCGACCTTTGTTTGAGGGGGACGAGGCGCTGTTCTGTGGCCGCGACACCGAGATCCGCGATGGCCTTCGTGAGATTGAGGACTTCAAAGAAAGCGTCTTACAGCGCGCCTTGATCATTCAGGCGCCGTCCGGGGCCGGTAAATCCTCGTTCCTGCGCGCGGGCTTGTGGCAGCGTCTGCGCCGGCACCATGGCTTCACACCGCTTTGCATCGTGCGTGCCGCCAAGGGCGTCATCACGAATCAGACCTGGGGGCTCATTGAAGGCCTGAATGATCCTCGCGCCAATCACCTCAGGCTTCCACGCAGCGAGATTGCTGAGCGCGCCCGCGGTGATCTGCCAGCATTTTTCGCACAAATCGCCGATGCTGATGCATTCAAGGACGAAATAACCGGAAAAATACAACGCCGCACCCTCTTACTCGGTATCGACCAGGCCGAAGAGATCGTGTCGCTCGATCCGCAGGAGGAAGCGGAGCTTGCACGGTTGTTTGCCGCGGTTACGACCGTTTCGGCCAATGCGGATGACCCGCTTGATCTGCGCCTTATCCTTACCGCACGTGACGATAGTCTTGATGCGACGCGTGACCGTCTTGCTGAAGCCGGCATTGCGCATCAGGCGATCCGCGATTTTCGTTTGCACAGGATGCCGAGTGCGCGGTTTCGCGATATCATTGTCGGACCAGCGGAAGCGGCGAATCGCGCCAAGTGGCCGATTGTCATCGATCCGGCCCTGGACACGTCGCTTGCCGAAGCTGCGGCCAAGAGCGGCGGCGATGTTGGCGATGCCCTTCCCATCCTGGCGTTATCACTACGACGGTTGGTCGCCAATTATCGCAAACCAGACGATGGTCAGATCACGCTCCAGCCTGACAAGGCAGAGAGTTTTCTCGAAGAGTCTGTTCGCGAGGCAACGACGGAAGCGCTCTTGACGGCACAATCCGACGAGTTGGCGCTCCGTCGATTGATCATTCCAAGGCTTGCAACATGGGATCCTCATGTCGGGAGTGAAGGAAGCGTCAAACGCCAGGTCGCGCTCGACAAAGACCTGTTCTCAGGGGAACGCCAAGACCTGCGAGGCGTGGCTGATGCACTTGTTGGCCAGCACCTCCTGACGAAGAGCGAGACACCAGGCGGTACGGCCTATGAAGTTGCCCACGAGGCAATCTTGCGTGTGCCCCCGCTCGGCCAGATGATTTACGAGCGGCGCGAGACATATATTCAAGCGCAGATGCTCGAGGCGGAGGCAGCGGACTGGGACAGGTTTGGTCGCCGGAATGATCGTCTTGCTCGCCGTGGTGGCCGTTTGGCTGAAGCGCAAGCTCTGCTTGAAGACGAAGACTTCGGAGAAGGACTTACAAGTACCCAAAAGCCGGTCACAGAATATGTAGCCGCCTGTGCAAAGGTGGACGCAGATGAGCGGCAACGAGAAGAACGATTCCGGCAGGCTGAATTGGCCTCTGCGCGCAAGACCGCCCGTCGGACGGCCGTTGGATTGGTCGTTGCACTGATCCTTTTGGTCGTATCCGGCGGTCTCGGGTTTGTTGCCTACATCAATCAGAAGGAAGCTATTGCACAGAAAACGTCCGCGGAACAGGCGCGTCTGGCAGCTGAACGAAATGCTGACCGAGCGAAACAAGCGTTCAAGTCCGCTGAGAAGGCGCGCAAATCGACCCTTCTCAATCAATCAAAATATCTCGCGGGTCTGGCGCAACAACAACTCAACGACGGTGACGTCGGAACCGGACTGCTCCTGGCTCTGGAAGCCTTGCCAGATCATCAGTCGACAGAGGCCAACGTTAGGAACCGACCCTATTGGAGCATCGCCGAGCAGACGTTGGACGCGGCAATGCGGCGGCATCGGGAGCTGGCGTTGTTGAAGGGCCATACCAGCGCGGTTCGTGGAATTGCAGTGTTGGGCGACGGCCGCCTTGCCACCAGCTCCTCGGATATGACTGTGCGGATATGGGCCGAAAAGGACGGCAAATGGGCCACCACCGCCATCCTCAAGGGCCACTGGCAGGCGATCAATGCCATCGCAGTCTTTTCTGATGGTCGCCTGGCCACGGCGTCTTCTGACCGCACAGTGCGGGTGTGGGCCGAGACCGACGGCATATGGACCACCACCGCTATCCTCAAGGGCCATGGGCATTCAGTAAACACTATAGCGGTGTTGGCCGACGGTCGCATAGCCACCGGCTCCTGGGATAAGACGGTTCGGGTGTGGGCTGAAAAAGACGGCAAATGGTCCAACACCGCTATTCTCAAGGGTCACACGCGGTGGGTCTATAGCATTGCGGTGTTAGCTGATGGTCGCCTCGCCAGTGGCGCTTGGGACAATACGGTCCGGGTGTGGACGGAAAAAGCCGGGCAATGGACCACCACCGCTGTCCTCAAGGGCCATACCCGCACCGTCTATAGCGTCGTGGCATTGGCCGATGGTCGCCTTGCGACCGGCTCCTCTGACAAAACGGTTCGGGTGTGGACTGAAAAAGATGGCGAATGGACAACCACAGCCATCCTCAATGACCATACGCGCGGTGTCTACGCCGTCGCGGTTTTGGCTGGAGGGCGCCTCGCCACGGGTTCTGCTGATAAGACTGTACGGGTGTGGACTGAAAAAAATGGCGAGTGGGCCACCTCTGCGATCCTCAAGGCCCATACGAGCACGGTCCAGAGCATTGCTGTGTTGGCCGACGGCCGCTTCGCCACCGGCTCTTCTGACGATACAGTTCGTGTGTGGGCCAAACATACCGTCAATCGAACTACCGCCATCCTCAAGGACCATCGCCATTGGGTTAAAAGTCTCACGGCCCTGCCCAATGGCAGCCTCGCCGCCGGTACATTTCGCACAATTCGAATATGGACCGAAAAAGCAGGACAATGGAAAACCACTGCCACCCTCAAAGGCCACCGTGGCTCGGTTAGCGGCATGGCAGTGTTACCTGACGGCCGCCTAGCTAGCGGCGCTTGGGACAATACGGTCAGGGTTTGGGCTCAAAAAGCCGGTAGGTGGACCGCCACCGCTGTCCTCAAGGGCCATTCGAGGTGGGTCTATGATGTCGCGGCATTAGCCGATGGCCGCCTTGCCAGTGCCGCCGAAGATAGGACGGTCCGAGTGTGGGCGGAAAACGACGGCAGATGGACCACGACTGCGATCCTCAAAGGCCATACCCGCAGTGTTCGTGGCCTAGCAGTATTGGCCGACGGCCGCCTCGCTACCGCCTCTTGGGACAGGACGGTCCGGGTGTGGGCGGAAGCGGACGGCAAATGGACCACCACCGCCATCCTCAAGGGGCATACGGGATCTGTATATCGCGTCATCGCGTTGGCCGACGGCCGCCTTGCAACCGGCGCTTCTGACGGCACGGTCCGGGTCTGGCGCGAAAGAGCCGGCAATTGGAAAACAATGGCTGTGCTAAGGGGCCACCAGCGCGGAGTAAATAGCATTGCAGCCTTAGCCAATGGTCGCCTCGTCACCGGTTCTTCCGACAATAAGGTTCGAGTGTGGGCTGAGAAATCCGGCAATTGGACCATCGCTGCAAACCTCGATGGTCATACCAACACGATTCATGACATCGCGGTTTTGCCAGATGGTCGCGTCGCCACGGGTTCCAAGGACAGGACCGTACGTGTATGGCCGCATTTTGGGGATACCGCGCGCCTCATTGCAAAGGCCAAATCAATCATCCCCCGCTGTCTAACCCCAACTCAGCGCAAACAATTCTATCTCGCACCGGAACCACCACGTTGGTGCGACAGAACGCAAAGATGGCCTTACGATGCTGCCTCACAATTTCAAAGGGGGCGGCGGTTGGCGCTCCGCGGCACGAAGGATGCAGAGGCCGCCCAGGAATTCGCGAAGGCTGTCGCCAAGGATCCGAATCTCAAGCCTGCGGTCAACAAGGCCTGGATCTACGCCCATATGACGCGTGGCAAACGGCTGCTAAGCGACGGCAAGAAGGATGCGGAGGCTGCCAAGCAGTTCGCGAAGGCCGTCGCCAAGGATCCGAGCCTGAAGCCTGCGGTCAACAGGGCTTGGATCAACGCCCACATGACGCGGGGCAAACGACTGTTACGCGACGGCACGAAGGATGCAGAGGCTGCCAAACAGTTCGCGAAGGCCGTCGCCAAGGATCCGAAGCGGAAGCGTGACGTTAACAAGGCCTGGGTCTACATCTACATGTCACGCGGCGAACAACTGCTAAAAGCCGGCAACAAGGATGCGGAGGCTGCCCAGCAGTTCACGAAGGCCATCACCAGGGATCCGAAGCAGAAGCGTTCCGTCAACAAGGCCTGGGCCAATGCCTACATGTCACGTGGCAAACAACTTCTAAGCGACGGCAAGAAAGATACAGAGGCGGACCAGCAGTTCGCGAAGGCCGTCGCCAGGGACCCGAAACAGAAGCCTGCCGTTAACAAGGCCTGGGTCGATGCCTACATGTCTCGCGGCATACGACTATTACGCAGCGGCACGCAGGATGCCGAAGCGCGCATGCTGTTCGCGAAGGCGGTCTCCAGGGATCCGAACCAGAAACCTGCCGTCAACAAGGCCTGGGTCGATGCCTACATGTCACGTGGCAAGCGTCTGTTGTGGAGCGGCCAGAAAGACGCCGAAGCCGATATGCAATTTGCAAAGGCGCTGACATTGGATTCCGGCAAACAAAGAGCCGTGCACGAGGCTTGGGCTCAAACCTATACCAACCGAGGTATAAGGGCGTTAAATCAAAAAAGTTACACGGATGCAGACGAACACTTCTACAAAGCGTTTGAGCGATTAGCACGCCGAGTTATCGCTGTTACAAGGGGAGGTAAAGACCAATCGCTTGCTGTTACCCACTACTTTGCGGCACGGAGCAAGCTTGCTCAGGACAGTTTATCGACAGCATACAACCATGCCACAAAATCCCTGGCAGCGCTTCCGGGTCAGTATCAATTTCTCACTTTGCGGGCCCGAATATTGACCAAACTCAATCGCGATGAAGAAGCGCTAGCTGATGTGACCAAGGCATTGAAGAGCAGGCATGGTCAACAATATGTTGAAGCCCTGGTCACGAGAGGGCTGTTGCTTGAGAAGATGGGTAAGACCGACGAGGCACGCACTGATTACGAGCAAGCAACAAAATTGCGTGTCATAAGAAAAGAGCAAAAGGCCTACCTTGCACAAGCCAAAGAACGTCTGAAGGCACTCGCCACAACATCCGATTCAAGCAACGAGAGATAAACAAATTTGATTGTCCCAAAACGCGGCGGACGAGTTCGTAACAGACGTTTTGATCACCTATATGATGGGTCGCGGCTCAAAGGCTGCCATCCGACATCGCTGGCCAGGCCTGAGCCCGGCGCGACATGGACAATCAAGTCGTCTGTGCATGTTTTGCAAGCAGACGCTTGCATTCAAACGCTCAAGATCCATCACCACCTCATAAGGGGGTGCTGGGTCCGAGCGAGCGGAACTTTACATCGCCAGATTATATGAGCAACTTATTCCACAGTTAACGGGGCTGGCAAGGAGCCAAACACACCAGAACGAGGAGTTACAATGGAGACGAATGGGAAGGAATTGGCCGGCAAGGTTGCCATTGTCACAGGCAGCGCGCGCAACATTGGACGCTCTGTTGCAGAAGAGCTGGCGCGGGCAGGTGCTTCAGTTGTTATCAATGCCTTGAGCGCGGAAGATCTTTGCAAAGAGGTCGCAGAGGGCATTTGCAGCGAAGGTGGCCAGGCTATTCCGTTCCTCGCCGATGTACGCGACGAGGCTGCCGTTCGGGCGATGATCGATGCGGCGATTGCAGCGTTCGGTGGCATTGACATCATCGTACACAGCGCCGCTGCGCGCGGTCGGGTGCCCATTGAGGAGATGGACCTAGAGGCCTTTCGCAGGCCGATTGATACATCGATCATCGGGTTTTTTCACCTGGTCAAGGCTGCACTGCCGACGATGAAGGCTCGTGGCAATGGATCGATCATCGGCGTCGGTGGTCTGGGATCTACATTGGGCGCAACCGGACGTGCTCATGTGAGCGCAGGAAAGATGGGCCAGGCAGCATTCGTGCGCGGGCTCGCGCATGATCTCGGGCCATTCGGCATCCGCGCAAATGTCGTCGTCGTCGGTGTATTCGACACGGACCGTGCCAGCGGCTCGTCGTCGCTCATCTCGGCTGTCGAGGATATGCACGTTCCCCTCGGGCGCAAAGGTGATCCGCAGGATCTTGCCAATCTGATTCGATTTCTTGTCGGCCCTGGCGGCAGCTACATTTCGGGCCAGAGCATTCATTGCAATGGCGGCGCTTACATGCCGGCTTGATCATCCGGGCCAATTGTTTGCATCGGGCGCAAATAGACACTGCAATTGCAACGCAGCGTCGATGCCACCAGTTCGAGATCGGTCTACCCTGAGCGATGACCGATCCGCAACTTGGCCCTGACTTCAGCGATGGCCCGCACAGGTATGTGCAGTAGAACACAGTCGGGGTTGCGCCGCTGCAGGCGCTCGCCTCATTTAGACACGACAACGTCGAGCACGGCTAAACGTCCGCTTTCTGTGGCCTCCAGCCCCCGACGTAGCGCATCCGGCAGCGCTTCAGGATCATCGACGCGTTCGCCGTAACCGCCGAACGCCTCGATCACCTTGACGTAATCGGGACCATTGATAAAGGTGCCGAAGTAGGTGTCGGTCTCAACCGCTGTTCCATCCGGATACATCCGTGTGTGCATATTCTGCATGGCCGCATATTTCTCGTTATTGAAAATGACGACCATGATGGGCAGGTCAAAGTCGCGGGCTGCGCCAAAGCTTTGAAGAACAGGGTTATAGAGAAAGGCGCCGTCGCCGATCAGCGTGACCACAGGTTCATCTGGTTTCGCAAGTTTCACCCCAAGTGAGAGGCCGATCCCTTGACCAAGACCGCCTTGTCGCGAGAATAGCGTACCCGGTTGCGATAGTCGGATGTGGTCTCGTATCAGGCCAGTATGTGTCGTTACCTCATCGATATAGGTCGTATTCGCTGGCATTGTTTCACTGAGCGCGGCGCACAGCCAAATCGGATCGATAGGCTTCGACTTCCGGGCCGACGCTTCTATATCGCGGCGCTTTTCGCCCATTTCGTTGTGGGCGGCCTCTAGCCGGGCCAATCGATCTTGCATAATCCCCGCATCCAACTTGGTCGCTTTCAGCGCCGCTGTTAGATCTTTCAGCGTTGTTGGTACGTCTCCTTCAAGATAGATGTCGGCATGATGGTTCTGATAAGCCATGTATGGTTTGTGCGGCACCTCATCGATGTCGATGATCACGGCATTCGGTGGGCGTTTGCTCGGCGGATACCAGGGTGTACGGCAGCGAATGATGATTGCGAGATCGGTGTCATCCCAAAAGCGCGAAAAGTCATGGCCCTGGTGCAAGGCATGCTCTTTGGGGAAGTTGGCAAAGAGCGCCCCGTTCAGTTCAACGACGGGCAATGCAGCTGATTCAGCAAGTGCGACGAGCCCGGCGAAAGCCTCTGGCTCGCGCCCAGCCCCTTCCGTCAGGATCACAGGGTTTTTGGCCCCCTTAATGAGCCCGGCCACCCGCTCTATATCTTCAGGCGCGCATATGAGCTTTGGAGCGGCTGGTATATCACGAACCTTGTCTGGCAATTCCCAAGGTGAGACCATGATTTCGTGCGGAATAGAGAGATATGTCGGACCGGCCGGCACGCGCTGCGCCATTTCACCGGCTCGCACAATATTCTCGTAGATCGTGTGGGGGCTTGCCGTCTGGCAAGCGTATTTGGTGAGCGGTTCGATCAGCCGCTGCGGGCCGCCGACGATCGATAGATTGTCGGTCCATTGCCGGCCTGGATCAAAACCTGGTTGTTCGCCGTACGTCGTAGACTCACCGGATATTACCAACATCGGTAGGCCGGCTATAAGCGCACCGTGAACACCCATCAGGCCTTGCAGCAGACCGGAGCCGGCATGCAGGAGGACCGCCTGCATCTTGCCTGTCGCAAGCGTGTAGCCGGCCGCGATATCCACTGCCAAGGTCTCGTGCCAGCAATCCATGAACTTTGGACCCGGCTTACCCTGGTGAATCTGGTTGGCCATCGCCTCCCAGATTGACGACCACTCGGTTCCGGGCGAAGAGAGAATGTAGTCGACCTTTAGATTTCTGATGGCTTCGAGAATAGCGTCGCCGCCGTCCAACGTGTTCTTCATTACATGCACTCCCCAAGCTACTTTCTTTGCTTAAGGACAGCCTATCATAAGCTTGGACAGAAATTCCAATAGGAACTCGATTTAACTGAAAGCTCGGACAGTAAGACTCGTGGCCAATCCGCGCTCTCAATCATCGCGATCACCTGGATAAAGCAATTCGTCGGTAATTGGGGGGCTTTTCAACGGGCTTAGAAAGCGCAGAATGATCACCGCCAGGCAATCAGAATTTCAGACCTATTCTACCGAGGATCTAATAGATTGAAAATTGATTGCTGGCCGCTCAAGGTCAAAAAACCATATTGACACGTTCGCTCATCGTCTGTCGGTGCTGAGGGCACATCAGGGTTGGGCCGAATTAGGAAAATTTATTGATCAATCCACCTCACTCCAGTTCTTCATCGAAAGTACCGGGACGTTGGTTGGTGCTGTTCGGGGTTTGGCTGTTGTACTTCAGCTTTGGATTGACCGTGAGCAGCATGGCGCCACTTGTTGCACCGGTTATCCGGGACTTAGGTATGACGCACACCCAGATGGGCAGCATTCTGGGCGCGTGGCAACTCATTTATATATTTTCCGCAGTGCCTAGCGGAAGCATCGTTGACAAGCTGGGGGCTCGCAGATCGCTATTTATCGCGACTCTTATCATCGCAGCTTCTGGTCTGTTCAGGAGTATTTCACAAGACTACCTGAGCCTATTTGCAGCCGTTGCGTTATTTGGTCTTGGCGGTCCAATGATATCGGCAGGCGCACCGAAAGTTATCAGTGAGTGTTTCACTGGTCGCGAACGAGGGTTCGCAATGGGCGTTTACATCACAGGTCCTGCCGTCGCTGCCGTATTTACACTCATGTCCACAAACGCACTCTTTATGCCCATGCTTGGACATGAGTGGCGCTATGTCGTTGTGATCTGGGCTGGCATCACCTTGCTCTCTGGCTTTGTGTGGCTACTAATTTCATCCAATGGATGGTCCGATAAGGAAAACAATGAAAGCAGGACGCCTGAGGTTAGGTCTTCGGTGGCCGAATTTGGTTCACTCCTGAAATTACCGGCCGTTCGAATCGTCCTGTTCATGAGTATTTGCGTCTTTGCCTTCAACCACGGCCTCAATCATTGGTTGCCCGCTGTATTGGGTTCTGCGGGGCTCAGTCCTGTTCAGGCTGGTTACTGGGCAGCGATTCCGACACTGGTTGGTATTGTTGGCTCGTTACTTATTCCGCGTTTCGCCACTCCGGATCGACGATTGATCATACTTGCCGTGCTTGCTGCATGTTCCGGCATCGCAAGCTTGTGCCTACAGGCCTCGTTCGGCTCCGTCCTTGTAGCCGGACTAATTCTTCAAGGAATTGCGAGAAGCGCACTTACGACGATTGCGATCCTGACGCTGATCGAGATGCCTGGCGTCGGCGAAAAACGGGTTGGTCTGGCGAGTGGCGTGTTTTTTGCCGCAGCAGAAATTGGCGGTGTATTAGGACCGCTCTCCATTGGCCTGCTACATGATGTTTCCGGTAACTTTTCAGCCGGGCTCTATCTATTGACGATGCTTGCCACGGTGGTTTTGATTTCCATCGCCATGCTTCGCCAAAGTTTAGCGGCAGCACATCGGAGCCAGGGCGGTGCGAAGAGCCGCAGCTAGTTGGTCACGATCAGTCCTAAGAGCGGCTGCTGGCGCGGCACACGGCCAAACTCCGCCCATGGCGGAGTCTGGCTTTTCCGTGTGGTTGCGGTCATCACTCCGGCTTGTGAACCGCGTCGACTACTTGCACGCTATAGTCTTTGCGCGCGTACGATGACCCTGATGCGTGATCGTGCAGTTCATTCCCGTTTTGATAGCCTTACGCTTTGCCGCCTTACCAGCAATCGTAACCTTGGTCTTGGATCCGGAGACTTTGACGGTTACTTTCTTGCCGCCGATTTTGAAAGACACACGTCGTCCTTTGCGTTTGACACCGGAGACAGTGACCGTGTCTGTCCTAAACGGTATCTTGACTTTGACGAGCTTAACTTTCTTCGACTTCGTCGTGACGTCGAGATAACGCTGTATCATCGGCTTTGGTGTCTTGAAAAGGTTTGCAATAAGCCTCTCCGTTTCCTCACCAGTGACGGGATTTATGTCGATGCCCTGCTTGGTGGCGTCCTTTAAGAATCCTTTGTCTTTCAACACGGACAAGAAACTCGTGCGCAAAATCTTGAGTCGCTCGGCCGGCAATTTAGGCGGTCCGACATAGGGACGTCCGACAGACTGAGGCGTCAGAATGAGATTGAGCAATTTGCGCTGTTCGTCGTTCTTCGCAAACTTGGTAATCAGCGGCACCTTTCCTTTCAATTGTGGGTGTGAGGTCAGTGACAGCTGAACAAGGATATTGACCATTGCGCCCTTGAACCACGTCGGCTTCATGGCCTTCATAGAAGAAACCGACCAGCCACACCGTGCATCAACCTCTCCACGTTCGAGCGCCAGCACAATAAATGAGCCTGCCGGATAACCATGGTAGACTTCAAACTGAGTGCCAAACATATTGTTCATGAAATATGCTGCTGAGTAGCCGAGCGACCGGTGATGGGTCGCCCCCAACTTTACAGGGGTACGCATCACGTCTTCCATAGTCGCGATCTTTGTGCGCTTCGCTGCAACACAAATACCAAAGCCCTGATCGGCCGTGCCGATATATGAGAGTTTGGTCGGATCGAACCTAATTCCCTTCGTCGTCAACGGTGTGGTCGTGACGGCTTCGCGATAGGACGCCAATATTTCCGTACCATCACGCTTGGCCTTGTTGGCGAGGTAGCCAGCTGCAACAAGCCCTTGCGCACCCATTTTGTGCTTTACGACAAAGCCCGGTTTGCCAGGGATGTGACGTCCCCAGTGGCGGGATATTGCCCGTGCATAAGTGGCATAGCCACCGCCAGGACTGGCAGCAACATAGAGAATTATGGTCTTTCCTTTGTAGAAGTCTTCTGCAACTGCCGGTGAGGCGCCGAGGCCGAAAGCAAGGACCACCGAAAGACCTGTTTTTTGTATGCGCCAATTGCTGCGCGCTGCACAAGGCGCGCTGATCTTAGACATTATTTCCTCCGTAAATCTGCCGCCCCATTTCATCGGGCGATCTTCATGGTGAGCAATCATGGCCGTGAGCCCTGTCAACAGGACGTTCAACGGCCGCCCACTATTGGAGAGCGTCGCTCAGACGGAAGTTGATTGTCAAATCAAACCCGAACAAAACTCAGACTTGGCAATAAGAGATGACGCAGGGTGTCGATCCAATGTCCGGGTGACGCAAACAGGCTGCACCGCAAAAAAGCATGTATTTGTCGACACCTGTGACTGTCGTGACGACGTTTCCGGGGTTGGAGTTTCACTGTCAGCTTATGGCATAGGCCAATCTTCCCTAACGATCATACCATCACATAATCCGATCTGCGCGAGGCGTATTGGCCCACGTGACGCGATCGTGACAGGCGGACTGGACAAGGTATCCAAACCTAGCAAACAGGCAGCGACGCAAGGCTGTCGTCGATCTCAATTTGGACAAGCGGATCTTGAGGGGGCTGCCCAGGGAAGACATTACAAGCCCTCGGCGTCGAGAAAATGCATTGATGAGGTAGGCCGCCCGTTGGGATGTCTGAGCGCGTCAAGATAAAGGACGCCTGGATCGAGAATTGAGCTGCAATCGTAGCGCGTCCCTGGAGTGAGATGCAGACGGTTAGTGACGGCTAATGATGGCTTGAGAAGAGCTCAGGCGATCCCGCCCACATATTTTGTCAATTACGAATATAGCCAACACTATCTGCAATTTATGCAACCCGTGAGGGGGGTATAGCGTGTGTCTCAATCGTCCTTTTCGAGGTAAACCTTCAAATCGGCACCGCCAACGCCTCGAACGCGCTATCACAATTGATCAACTCGACCTTCTTGTGCGCGATCCGGAAATCTTCGCCCTGCACCCGAAGCTTATGGTGCTGCCTGCCGGCGAACAGCCGCTGCTTATCCTGCCGGTACTCCGCCACGAATACCGTGGACGTCACTTCGAAGTCCGTGCCATCGTCGCTCTTTGCGACCGTAATGTTGCCGATGATGTGCGCTGTCCGTGACGGCGGTGTTTGCACATGGATGCGCGGATGTTCCAACCGATCGATGCGCGTCCGCATCAGCTCGCGGTCGTCGTAGAACAGCGAAGCCTGGTCAAACGGACTGTTCTGTCCTGGCACGGCAGGCACCCAATACGTGCCGTCTTCGGTAAACAGCTCCATCCAAGCTCGGAAATTTCGGTCGTCGAGCAGTCGCGCCTCGTGGATCAGAAAGTCTTCGAACGCTGCCTTCTCGATCGATTGTCGCGCGCCCGTCATCGCGTGGTCTCCTGCATATAACCGAGCCACGCCTTATACTGCGCCCGCACCACCATCTCGTGGGTCGCAAGCCCGCGCATGCCATTGATCTCGCTGTCCGGCTCTTCCGCGCCAAGTCCACGCGAAATGTCGACCCAGTCGGTGGACGTGCTGATCAGCCCGCTCTGCGCCCTGACAAAACTTTCCAGGTCGTCTGTCTGCACGAATGAAGCGGCCGAATGGGTCACGTTCAGCAATCGGATGTTCGCGAAGTTCATGGCGTCCGGCGCACCAACAAGGCGGATTGGGTAGATCACGACCTCTGTGCGGTCGACAGCCAGTGGCTTTATCACGCGCACGTGGATGTTTAGCCCCATGATCGATACGTTGGGGTAGATCAACGAATTGTGCAGCCTGGGCTTGAGAATCTCGGCCGCCCGCTCAGCGCCGACCCTGTCACTAAGCGCCTGGCGGTAGGCATCGAATGCTGGACTGGAACGCTCGCCGTCTGCCAGCTTGGTATTGCTTGTCCAGCCATGTCCGTTGCCGACCGTGAAACTCTTGCGCTCCTTCCAAGCGGATGCAGTTTTCTTGTCCTTGACCTCGACCACCGCCGCGCCTTTCTTGTCACCCTCGCGCCGCGCAAATTGCACACCTTGCTTGTTGACGGTCGACGCATGGCCGAATGGCACGTGATAGCTGTCCAGGACGTTTTCGATCTGCAGTTTCCAGTTGCCCCGATAGACGTAGCGATGCATCCCGGCATCGAATGCGATCTCGCCGGCCGGTGCCCGGTCCACGAGATCGTCGATGCTGCCTTTCATCGGGCCGATATGGTCCTCAAAACTCGGCCCAGTAGGGCTTAGGCTGGCGAAAATGAAGCCACGGTATTCGCCTACGCGCGGCGCCTGCGCCAGCCCCAGCTTTGACATTTCAAAGCCTGCACCGTTGCCCTCGGGTACCGGCACGGCGATGAGCGTACCGTCGGTGTCATATGTCCAGCCGTGGTAACAACAGGTCAGTCGCTTGGCGTTACCACAGCGCTCGTTCATCACTTTCGGACCACGATGTGTGCAGCGGTTGAGCAGCACGCGCACCTTGCCATCGCGGTGCCGTACCAACAGCACGGGTTGCCGGCCGACGTCGGTCGTCACATAATCTCCGGGCTCCGGCACCTGACTGGTATGACCAACGAACAGCCAGGCCCGGCCGAATACGCGCTCCATTTCCAACTCGAAAAGATCCGGATCCGTATACACCCGCCGGTGCACGCGCCCTGGCTCGATCAGACTGGCAATGTCGTCTTGTCCGTTTCGCATAATGGGTATCTCTTCCAGATAGCGCTCGCCCGCCCCGCCCCTAACATTTAATTGTCGTTCTCAGAGTTTCGAATTGTCAAGCATAGAGCGCGCAATTAATACATCCACCGCTACCTTCGCTTCGCCAGTCCCGGTGTCGAGCCCTCTAAAACAGTCGTATCGACAAAACTGTCATGGCTGCCCTGGACCGGTTACGCATGTTGGGCCAATTCGTTGGGCGCGTTGCGCGACGCGTTATTTGTCCCAACCCCGAAAAAGACAAGCTCGCGGCATATAAAGAGTTTTTCGATTTCATCGAGCGGTACCGCCCAAGCCCCTGTTGGCCAAAAACAGTCGCGGCGAATTTCCAGAGGACTCTAGTCTCTATCGAATACCGCCCGGCTTCAGCGTAAAACGAGGGCCCATAAGAGTGTTGAGGCCGTTGCACAGGCCGCTACGATCGCACGGCTTGGGCAAGCTCGATGATCTGAGCACTGGCGGTGGTGCTGGTCGTTTCAGACGCCGCAATATCTTGTGCTCGTGCATTCAATTCCAGAATAGTCTCTTCAACTCGGTCGGCAGGTGTTGGTTTGCTGAAGAGATTACCTTGTAGCAGGTTACAACCCACGTCCCTGACCAAATTGCTCTGCTCTTCAGTTTCAACACCTTCGGCAACGGTAGACATCCCCAGGGCCGAGGCCAACGCTACGATGGTTTTTATGATCGGAACAGACTGCATCGATTGAGGAAGATCTTTCACAAACGAGCGATCGATCTTTATTTTGTTAATCGGAAAGCGATTTACATAGCTGAGACTCGAGTACCCAGTTCCGAAGTCGTCGATCGAAATGCCGACCCCTAGAGCTTTCAGGTTATGTAATGTCTCAACGGTCTGTTGCCGGTCTTCGATCAAGATCGTTTCAGTGAGTTCAAGCTCCAAGCGATTTGCTGCAATGCCTGACGCACTGAGCGCTGTCACGACATCCAATTCTAGAGTGCCTGCGTGGAACTGTTGCGCCGAGACGTTCACCGCCACACATACCGGTTCAGGCCACCCGGCCGCGTCCTTACAAGCTTGTCCAATCACCCAGGCGCCAATCCGTCCCATCAAACCGGCATTTTCGGCAATGGGGATGAAATCAAGAGGCGCAATGGTGCCGAGCTGAGGATGCTGCCATCGTATTAGGGCCTCCATTGACACCACAATTTGCGTTTCTGCGTCGACCACCGGTTGGTAGTGCAGCTCAAATTCATTCCGCTCTAACGCCCCGAACAGGGCATCCTCAGTCTGGCGTTGAACATCCAAAGTTTCCAACATATCAGATGTGAATAGTCTGGACTGGCCACGCCCGTCGCGCTTGGCTTGATAGAGTGCTATGTCAGCCATCTTTAGAAGGCTATCGGCGCCTTGTGCATGGCAGGGGGCCATCGCGGCGCCGATGCTTGCACCGATCGTGATCTGGTTATTCTCATAAAAATAGGGTCTGGAAAGTGCCTCGACAATTCGTGAGGCAAGCTGCATCACGGCCTCCGGGCTGGTCATGTTAGTCAATATAACAGCAAACTCGTCACCTCCGAGGCGCGCTAAGAAATCACCATCACGAATGCTGTTTTCAAGTCTTTCGGCAACTGTTTTCAGAACGAAGTCACCGCCAGGATGGCCGTGCATGTCATTTGCTGATTTGAACCGATCCAGATCAATCGTCAGTAGTGCCAAAGCATCACCGGGACCGAGGCCCTCTAGGCAGGCGTTTAACTGATCCATGAACCGACGACGATTGAATAGGTCGGTTAGACTGTCGTGATGGGCAAGTCTGAAAATTTTCTCTTCCGCTTTGTGCCGCTCGGTGACGTCTTGGTGCGTTGATAAGAAGCCACCTTCCGGCGTCGGCTCAAAGCTTACGGAGATATAGCGTCCATCCGGCAGGTGGTCGATATAATTCTGGCTTTCCTCACGCTCTCTTGCATGCAATTCGCGTTCAAAAAAATTCGAGCTGTTGGTAGGAACCGAACCAGATTTGACTCGATGATCCAGGACTCCGAGAAGCGGCAAGCCTACTTTCAGTTTGTCCTGCGGTATGGCGTACATGTCCGCAAAGAACGCATTCCATGTTATGAGCCGCCGGTCTTTGTCAACCATGCATAGGCCCTGTGCCATGTTCTCGATCGCCGAGCTGAACCGGTCGGCTTGAAGGCTTAGGGCGTCTTCTCTCTCCTTTAGAACCTTGTAGTTGTCCAGCAACTCCTTTGCTTGCGTTTTCAATCTTGTAAGAAAAAAGCTTGAAGCACCGATGCCAATGCTCGCCGCAAGCGTTCCAAGCCCCATCAAAACGAGAAGAATTATTGCGGACTCCTTTAGGTCACTGAAAATTCCCCTAGCGTCATCATCCAATCTTTTCGCAATTTTTCCGTGGGTCTTGACAAGGAACTTATTTAACTTCTCATAGTTGTCCACCATGCTAAGGAAGTGCCACGTTTTTTCGTAATTGGACATTTTTTCATTGGCGCTTCTGTGCACCTCTTCCCAATTATGAAAAATTTCGGAAAACAGCCTGTTCAGCGATTGTTTGTCCTGGGGCGTGAGAAAAGCTGATGCGGTGGAATTCAGAGCCAACGCCGCCTGTCTCAACTTACGCAACTGCTGATCCGATTTGCGTAACATTGCTTTTCGCTCAGACGCATCGAGATCAAGCGCGGTTGCAGCAAAATTCAAGAGATGCTTTTCCGCCTTCGACCGTATGTCGAATATGGCCTGAAGTGCGGCTTCGTGGTTTCGAATTTGCACCACACCGTCTTGAGTCTCGTACAATTTCTTAAAGGTGTACGAAACCGGGATCGCGCCCACCATGATGACGATGGACGCGAGAATACAGGCGACGATATGAGACCGTGCGAGGACCATGCTGGTTCGACCGCAAATCGCTATAAGGAGAGCTATCTGGAAGCCTAACGCTTTCGAACGCGCACCGTTTCCCCGGTCATCGGGTGAAAGTACACTTCGACACGTCGACCTTGTTTGTCACGGCCATAAATCTCGTAGCATTTGCCGGAAGTGACCTTGAACACGCCGATCTTGTATTCGGCAGCCTTGATCTTCTTGACCATTTCGTGCTTGCCGATCCACTTGCTTTGCGGCTCGTTCGTGCATTTTGGCCCTGCCAATGCGGGCCCAGCAATGAAAAGGCATAGAGGGATTATAACGCTACGCATACGCAATACTCCAATGACTGAATGCAACCAACCATGAAGCTTGACAGAGTTTGGTAAACGAATTCTTACGAGCCCGTTAATAAGGAGGCCTTGCCTGAACCGATCGGGTGCCACACAGGAGAAGACAGATAAATTTTGCAGAGGTTGTGAAGGCGGTTTCAGCAGTCCTTCAATCCGCTCACCATCTTATCAGCGGTGTATCAGGCGGCGGTCGTTGTTCGACCATTTCATTTCAGCCTTGCCTCTGCCAGGATTGGGCCAAAAGGAGCCACGCTTTGAATCTTATCCCGCCCTTGACATGCAATTCACACCAACAGGACAATTCGGGGCATGATATCGCGATAAAGCATGGCCAGCCAGCGACGGCCGCTTACTTCGCAGCCTGACTGTTGAAGAGATTTGCGGCGAGTTTCAGCCGCCACAGCACACGGCTAGAAATCTTTTGCATGCAGGTTTTGTTGCTCTGATCACCAGTCTTGCGCTTTTGCTTCGTTAGGCCATCCAATGCGATCGCTTTGAGCAGGTCCGCTGGGTTGCCTTGATAGCGCGGCAGTTCCTTAGCAAACGAATCGACAATCCGCTTCGCAATACCTCTCGCCACAAACTCGGCATTGAGCACGTCGGCACATACGATCCGCGCCAGCTGATCGCCAAGCGGTGTTGTCGCGCCGGGTGATAGGCCGACGGTCGAATGCCGGCATCCGGTCACCGGCTCAGGTTCGACTGAATTGCGATCAGGCGCTGGGCGTTTGTGCGATAGCGCCAGCAGCCGGTCGCTTTGGCTGTCGAGTTTTCGCCCGCGGACCAACCTGCGTTGCTCGCTGGCGGCCCTCACGACGCCTTTCAAGTGCCGCCGGTGGTCGTCGGTCAGTTGGCGGTTCACATGACCTGCAATATCAACAAATGCCGTAAGCTTGCCACCGTTCGTTGGCCCTCTACCGGCGAGCGCGGCGCTCAAACTAGCAGGCAGCGCCGAGCATCGGAAATCCGCAGCAACCCAATTCGCGTTTTCTGCATTGACATCTTCTAGGTAGGAGAAGCGACCGTCTACCCCTTTAAGGCTTGCCCGCGAAAGATTTGCTAAGCGCAAATTGACTGCACGTAGAACGGCACCATCAAATTTGGCTTCGACCAGGATCGCGCCTTCCAGGTTTGCCCCGGAAAGATCCGCACCATGAAGCGACGCGTAGCTGAGATCGCTAGCTGTAAGGTCTGAATTTGCGAGGCTGGCTCCCTGCAGCTGAGCGAGATACAAATCTGCACCGTTGAGCTTTGCGCGCGACAGGTCGACGCGTTTGAGGTTCGCCAGACGCAAATCTGCAAGCCGCAATGTCGCATCGGACATCACGGTTTTCCGATCCTGATTGAAGCGCTTGCGAAGGCGTTGGGGAACATCCCGCTGGCATTCATCTACATTATCCAGCAACGGCTGCAGGACCTGCTCTTCGTTCTCTGGCCTTGCATCCTGCCGCTTGATACTTTGCAGCTTGGCAAACCGAAGCGTCGCCCCTGTAAGATCCGCATTGAGGAGCTTCACACCTTGCAGCCGTGCCTCGGCGAGAACCACCCTGTTGAGGCGCGCCGCCGTTAAATCGGCCGCTTTCAAGCTGGCCTTATAAAGGCTTGCACCGCGAAGATCGGCGGATCTTAGACTGGCACCATTGAAGCAGCCGCCGCGAAGATCGGCGTCGCGCAGGTTCGCGCCATCGAACCGCGCGGCATAAAGTTTGGCACAATGGCGAAACCGTCCACCGATTGCGCTACGCAATGGCTTGCGCGCGCAGGATATTATTGTGCCTGCGAGGATGGTACCGCTGAGGCTTGCCCCCTCGAGATTGGAAGCCGTGAAATCGGCCCCGGTGAAATTCGATCGATCGAATACCGCGAATCTCAGGTCGCGTCCCCGAAGTGCGAGTTTTACCCGTTCAGTTGTAACGGTCTCCGACTTGCCCAGTTCCGAGCTATGCGGCCCGGATATTTCGGTCCGCGCGACACTCAGGTCGCGGTCGGTAACAATCAAATTTCGGCTGAACCAGCTCGTCGATTTGCCAGCAGCGTAGTCGACCTCCCCCTCGAAGAAATAAGCGGTGAGAAAAAAGGCCTTTCGATTGGATTGTTCTTCGGAAATCTTTGCGGCCGGTTTCCCAAACACAGACCGGCAGAAACTGGAGTCGGAGGATTTGAAAACCTTGTGGCAGTGATTGCTATAATCATAGTCAAACGGGACGGTGACTCCCGCTAGCTTGGTCATGAACCGGTCGGTCGTCTCGCCCGGAATGGTGATAACCAGCCATGACACCGCGAGCACGATCAGAGAGAGCCCGCTGGTCAATATTATCGCCCCTTGTTTGACGACGGCAGGCAGCAAGCTTTTTTCCCCCAAGCGCTCCTGACGCATGAAATGCCGCATGAAAAAGATAAGGAAGAGGTCCGCGATCACATATGACCGATGCCAATTGGTCATCTCCCAGTCGTGATAGGCGAGGAAATTTGTCTGAAATGCAAGGAACATCAACACGGGCAGAATAACATATGATGTCTGGTTCATACCGTGAAGGAAGCTTGCAAATACTGGGCTTCTTCGGGGACCCGCGTAGATTTGCGTAAAAAAATAAGAGTGCACCCTGATGCGGGCCGGATGCGTGCGATAGGCCAGTCCCATGCGCTCTTCATCTTCGACCAGCAGTCTATGCAACTTCTCCGCCTTCCGGGACAACAGGACATGCTGAAGATACACCCCGAAGTGCACCAGTAAGAAAATGATGGGTGAAAAGCGGAAGAATTTGTCCAGGTCGATGTCAATGCCAAGGAACGGCAGGTGAACAGGGCGGTTAAGCAGCAGATCTCGGTGATCGACGCTCGATACGGCGACAAAGAAATAGGCAAGCAGGGCAAGGTAGAACAGCCACGCGGTCCGCGCCGCGCCAC
Organism: Hyphomicrobiaceae bacterium; assembly: GCA_965223255.1. Taxonomy (GTDB): domain Bacteria; phylum Pseudomonadota; class Alphaproteobacteria; order Rhizobiales; family Hyphomicrobiaceae; genus CBDCWA01. Next base: position 93,896 of record CBDCWA010000002.1, read on the forward strand.
TCGCATCATTGACGGTATGCAGGACGTAGTTGAGCTCGCGTTCCTCACGCTCGCTGAGCGGGGTCGCGGGGTCTTGCTCGGCTGCGCTCACCTCAACATCGCCGGTCATGACGGCCACCATAAAATCAGTAAATTCAACAATAATTGATATAGACGAAAATGGCGCGGGAGCGAGCGGTATGCGGTCTCATTAGACCAACAAATACGGGCGCGACGCAACTTGTTTGATGGCAGGTGTATCGCATGGAGCATCGACGGTCGTAAATCGATGCCACACTGCAGATCGTTAGCCGATCTACAGCTGCTTGGGGTCAATCCCTTGAATTACCCCCAGCTATGTGCTAATTAACTAAAAATCGCAGGAAATCTGCCCGGTGACGGATGGTTATTTGCTGCGGCTTTAGACCTTAAGGTTATGATCATGAAGAAAAAAATCGTTACGATTGCTTTCTTGGTGGCGGTATCTGCAACTTTTACTGTCACGGCATACGCTGGCTGCGTAAACGGCATTTGCCGATAAGCGCAGGAGAGTTCCAGTTCATTTAGAGGCCTCCAAGGGGGCCTCGTTGCATTTCCAGTGATTTATTTAGCCTTCCCGCGCAACGGGCAATTGCGGCGGCCCAATGAATAAAACTGTTGTGTTTTCAAAGAGTTATGCTCAATTTGCAGCTTTGGCACCGGTTATAGTTGCGGCGTCGGTGCTGCTATTCGGCTTGGAAGCAGCGGTTGCCACCGAGCCATCGGCGCTACATAGCGGCACAATCAAGATCCACAAACATTCGCGTTTTTGCAGCTTCCTGGGCCATTCCGACATGTTCGGGAAGCGATTGCCAATGTACGTCTCGCGCAGCGAGAAGGGCCAGTCGGACGTCAGCCCTATGATCGCGCTGATACAGGACTATTCGGGCGTCCGATCAAATCTTGAGGTTTATTCTGGCCGGGCAATTAATGCCGCAGCCGTCCTTTTCCCCGATGAGCATGACATCGCAAGGCTACGGCGGGCAATCATCTATCACCCACAGTTTGTGTCTTACCTTAACAAGAAAACCAAGGTTCGAGGTCAGCAGTCTCCCTGGGCGGCAAGAAGTGTGTTTGCGCATGAGGTAGGCCACCACCTGGCAGGTCACACGCTACAGCCAGACAGTCAACGCCACTTTGAACTCCAGGCCGACTGGTATTCAGGCTTTATTCTGGGCCGAATGGGCGCCAGTCTGTCATCTGCACTTCAGACTTTGAGAACTTTCTGGATAGACAGGGTCTCCCCCACGCACCCGGGCAGTCCGGCTCGGCTTGCGGCTATTTCCGATGGCTGGCGTCAGTCCAAGTGCGAACGCGATTCTAATGCGCAATCGTGTCATCGCAATTTGGCACCAGTCAAGCCGGCAGCGGTGGAGAAGGATCCAGATCTTCTCACTGTAAAACCGAAACTGATGTGCAAAATCGGCGGTGAATCGATGGCGGTTGGTGTCGACACAAAAAACAGCCAGGATTTCTATTGGCTACGCCACTACTCCAACAAGCCGACCCGCATCGGAATGGTTTCGGAGCGGTCGGGCAACTGCCGTTACCGAATGACCGCATTGCTTTCTGGTGTCACCAAGTTCGATCTTTGCGCAATGGCTAGCAGCCAGCCTAAGCGCATGACGGTCTTTGCTGTAGGTAAAGGCGGCAAAACTGAGAAAGTTGGAATGTGTACGGTGTGCGAGAAAGGCAGCAACAGGCTCAACTGCCCGATAAACCTTAGCTAACCTCAACTTTTCGGGCCTGCAAACCAACTCTTCCTTTGAGCAAAGTTGCGCAACATTGGTGTGTCTCAGCAGACAGTCACGTGAGAGGCACCGATGCCGGCACTCATGCTTTCAAGCAATACGACGGCTAACGGCGGCATAGCGGACACCAAATCTTATTGCAGATAGCTATAAATGCTGCGGCCGATTTCGTCTTTGTCTCGCCGGGGGTGCGGGCCCGCAGACCGGCTACCGGCTCGGCAGTCAAAGCTCTCCCACCGCGCTTGCACGTACCGCTTTCCCTGCCCTTGGCAATACCCTCTAGTTGGCACTCGGAAAGGCCAACCATAGATCAACTCTGGACGGTGAAAGCTGCCTTTCCGACAGTCATGTTGTATGCTTCGATATCCAGGGCAAGATGCCACGCACTTTCGAGGCGTGGCACGGCGTTTCGAAGGAGTTTATTCACATGAAGGCGGCATACATCAACCGACATGGGCCCCCAAACGTTCTGGAATATGGCGACCTCCCGGACCCGACGGCCAAATCCGATGAGATCATAATTGATATTCATGCTGCGAGCGTCAATGCCGCCGATTGGAAAGTCAGAAAAGGGGTGTCCAACCCCGACAAAACGTTTCCTTACATTTTGGGCCGTGATTTCTCCGGGGTCGTGCGCCACGTAGGCCATGACGTGAGCGACGTGCGCCTGGGTGCTGAGGTTTTTGGCGTTTGTGCAGGGGGACACGAGGGGACCTATGCAGAACAGATAGCAGTTCAATCTGCACTCGTCGCCATGAAGCCCGACATCATGACCCACGTTGAGGCCGCAGCGCTGTCGTTGACGGGACTGACAGCCATTGTTGCGCTTGAAGATACCTTGCGACTTGGTCCCGGCGAGAAGATCCTTATTCACGGCGGTGCTGGTGGCGTTGCTGGCTTTGCCATCCAACTGGCCAAGCACATTGGTGCCGAAGTGATTACAACAGCCAGTCCTGAAAACCACGATTACGTCCGCAATTTGGGGGCCGATCAAGTAATCGATTATCATACGCAGGATTTTCGAGACGTGGCTCAAGACTGCGACGTCGTATTTGATACAGTAGGCCGCGACATAGCTATGCGGTCGTTCGACGTCTTAAAGCCCGGTGGGCGCCTTGCCTCAATCGCCGCCGGCCAGGCGCCCTTGCAACCACCCAGCCCCAGCATGAGCTACGTCCGACCGAAGGTGGGGCGCAGTCGCGCTTACCTTGACCGAATATCGGAATTGGTGAGAACGGGCGCCGTGCGTGCCCCAGACATTCGGACCTTCGCGCTATCTGCTGCCAATGAGGCCCATACTGTCAGCGAGGGCCGCCACCTACGCGGCAAGCTGGTATTGCAAATTCGGTAACGATCAAAGACCGTGATCAGATGTGCGGATTGCACTGGCGATGGCAGCACCTACGGCCACGACACCAGTGGTTGTTACAAGCCGACAATGGTTAAGGCGGATCTCTCACCAAAATCCAATGCTGCCGGATTGGCGATCAAGCCTGGTCGTATCTCGACCATATGATCAAGAAGATCTTAATACCAATCTCGATTATGGGGATAAGAGGCCGGACAACGCAGCACCCCACCACGATCTGCCTTTCGGGGCAGTAGGCCTTTATTAGCTAATACTTGTTAGGCTGTTGATCGATAACTGCCGCTATTGCTTTGCGCGGCGGAGGCATGATGCCCTTATCGCGCCACTTCGCTTATGGCCTGAACAACCGACTCACCACCTATTAACCCAAGTTTTTACGCGGGCAGTCCCAGTCGTCCCTGTATGTGGCAACTGGATTGTGGAGTAGCGCTTAATGTATTGTCGAGCCGTAATCAAATTCTCAGCTATTCTAGCTGGATCGCTTGCATCGTTTTTTCTTCTTTCACTAGCTGGATCACCGGCGTTAGCAAAAGAAGCCCCGCGCAATATTCCTGGCGCAACCACTGTCAATCACGAGGGAGTGGTCGAAGCGATTACCTCCCTGCCTAAACTGGTGGTTATCGACAGCCGTAGAAAATCGGACTTCGATAGTGGGCACATCGAAGGCGCCATAAACATCCTAGACACCAACATGACAGATGAGAATGCTCTCGCTTCTGTGGTGAAAACCAAGTCAACCCCGGTATTGTTTTATTGTAATGGCCTGAGTTGTGGCAGAGCGGCCAATGCCACTAAGAAAGCCGTGCAATGGGGCTACACGAAGGTTTTCTATTACGCGGAAGGGCTGCATGAATGGAAGCGCGAAAGCCTGCCGCTTGAGACACTGCAAACACGGTGATGGGCATTAGAGATGAACCATCGCACGAAGATTCTCGGAACAATTGCTGCCTCATATGCAGTTATCTGCGTTGCCGTAGCTATCTGTCTCGGCCTCGTAACGTCCCAATATGAGCGTGCTGTAGAACAAAATGAATTCGATGAAATCAAGAGCATCGTGAGCCGACAGCTCAAAGATATTATCTGGACTCGCCATGCAGAGGTAATCATTTCTCTCGCCGGCCAGATAGCCCAGGAAAGAAAACTCAGGAGATTTACTAAACAGAAAGACCTCTCGAAGTTGAGCGCCAGCCTTTCAGAGTTGAAACGCAGGGCAGCGACTTCAATGGGGGATGTGCGGCTACTAGGTGTGGACGTCTTCGATCCCAGCGGTGTTAAGATCGCTCAAAACGGCGACGTTTCTGTCATGCCTCCTGACTGGGATATTGGGGGCATGCTGGGCGCACGACGAGGCATTGCGCGTGCGAAAATAGTAACGCATACCTGGAACAAAGAAGGCCTTCCGATATTAACAGTCGTGCATCCAATCGGCGGACTGCGGCCAATCGGTTACCTTGCCATCCATTCCGATCTGCTGCACCCAACTCGATTGTATGAGAAGCAGTTTGGTATGGGTATCGCATTTAAGAGCCCCGATGGCACGAGATTGCTTAGGCGCGCCTCGCATACCAAGGACGGAGATCATCACCACCATCATCAAATTGCCTTTCAGGTTGCTGCACCAAATGGAAAGGCCGCTTTTGTCGTCGAGGTAACGCATTATGTAGATGAGCGGACGGCCACGATGGACGCCATTCGCCACTGGTCATACGTGAGTTTGCTTGGGGCGCTGCTTTGCGTTGCATTAATTTCCGGTGGCCTGCTACTTCGTCTTACCCGGTGGATGGCGAACGATGAGGCAAGTTCTCGTGCGAAACTCGCAATGGATCAGATGCCGCAAGGTGTTTGCCTATTTGACAAGGACAATAACCTTATTGTCTGTAATAAGCGCTATATCGAAATATTCGACCTTCCACCACAACTTGGCCAGCCTGGTACGCCGTTCAAGAAGATACTTGAACATCGCATAAGGAGCGGACTCTATCCTAGTAGTTCTCCCGAGGTGGACATGCAGCAACAGATGGCTCGTGTGAAGGGTCGGGAGCCCTATACCCTTGTTCAAGAACTTGTTGACGGGCGCAGCATATCGATTTCATTTTCCCCGCTCACAGATGGCGGATGGATTGGAACGATCGAGGACATAAGCGACAGATTGCGCGTAGAATCTCAAATTGTTCATATGGCACATCATGACCTGTTGACGGATCTTCCGAACCGTGGGCTTCTTCGCGAACGTCTGCAGCAGTTGATTGACGGGAACCGTCAGAATGACCAACGGTTCGCGCTATTCATGCTTGATCTCGACCGGTTTAAAGAAATCAACGACACGATGGGTCATCCAGCGGGGGATGTATTATTACAGCATGTCGCCGGGCGCCTACGTAGTGTTATTAGAGAAACTGATACGGTCGCCAGATTTGGTGGGGATGAGTTTGCAGTCCTTCAAACACAGCTCATTAGTGATGTCGAAGCCGAATCTCTAGCACGGCGGATCACTGAGACCATCAGTGAACCATACGATATTGACGGACAGCATTTTGAGATTGGCGCAAGTATCGGAATTACAATTTCTCCAAAAGATGGATCTGAACCCGATGAGTTGTTCAAGAACGCCGATCTTGCACTCTATCGTGCCAAGCAAGATGGTCGAGGGACTTATCAATTCTTCGAACCAGGTCTCGACAAGCTGATGCGAGCGCGACGTAAATTGGAGCGGGACCTTCGGCATGCGGTCGTCAACGAGGACTTTGTTCTATTTTATCAGCCGCTTGTGGACCTTGACACAGATGAGGTCTGTTGTTTCGAAGCGTTGCTTAGGTGGCGCAAGCAGGACGGGGGCATTGTCACACCAGATAAATTCATTCCAGTTGCAGAAGAGACCGGCTTGATTGTGCAAATGGGCGAATGGGTCTTACGAACTGCCTGCGCGGAAGCAGTTAACTGGCCGGAGAATGTTCAAGTTGCAGTCAATGTGTCTGCACTCCAATTCAAGAGCAAGAATTTTATTCCTTCGGTAATCGGCGCACTTGAATTAAGCGGCTTGTCGCCTGAACGATTGGAACTAGAGGTGACGGAATCAGTCATTCTAGATGATGGCAACGAAGCGCTAGATATGCTTACCCAACTGAAAGAACTTGGTGTCAAGCTGGCACTGGATGACTTTGGTACTGGCTTCTCCAGCCTTACGAGTTTGCATAGGTTTCCATTCAACAAGATCAAGATAGATAAAAGCTTTGTAAACGATCTTTCCTCTCAAGATGCGAAGGCTGTTTCAATTGTGCGTTCCGTAGCTGGACTTGGCGGCGGCTTGGGGATGTCGACAACCGCAGAAGGCGTAGAGACGCAAGAACAGTTAGAACAAGTTCGGTCGCTTGGCTGCACAGAAATACAGGGCTACTATATCTCCAGACCAAAACCAGCGGACCAAGTCGCGGAAATCATTAAAGGGCGTCACAACGAGGAGACGGAAGCAGCGTAATCCGCTTTGCAGTCCTATGGCCAAGTCGCAGGCCGCGCTACTCCTGACAGCAGATCTATGTCCGTCTTTCCTCCAATGCGTCGCGGATTTCGACAAGCCGGTCATAGGTGCGAAAGGCCAACAAGGCGAACTCAATTATGATCCGCGTTACCAGCGTGCCGAACACCAACGCCATCCACCATGCCCAGTTCCCATGCAAATAGAGCCAGCCAGCGCCGTAAAACGTGCCTGCTAGCGCAGCCCAAAACAGCACTTCGAGTATGTAAGGAGCGATCATCACTCGAAATCTCAACACATCTGTAAGTTTCTTCATTGGATTAATTCTCTATTTTGTTTGGTCTCAAATGCAGGTGCGGTCCCAAATGGGCGTCAACTGTTTTAGTTCAACTCATGATCGCATTGACATATCAACCGCCTGTCAATACCGTCACATCGCCCGGAGTAACGAGATCGCCACAGCACAGGCAGGCTGAATCCGATGCCCAAGACTGTGCCAATGGCGACCCCGGCGAAACAGCATGGGCAACTGAAGAGGGCTTGCCGCTTCGCCCGAAACCGAAGCTCCCCGATACAATAAAGAACAACATGATGAAAAATACATTCGTTGCTATGCGGCCCATGTCGGCCAATACGGGAATGGAAATCCAGGATATCGATTTGTCGAAACCACTCGGTGAGGGGGCACTTCGTGAAATCCGTCTCGCCCTCAACAGTTACGGCGTGATTACTTTCCGCAACCAGAACCTAACACCTTCTGATCAGCTGAACTTCGCCAAGCTGTTTGGCACGGTGCAGGCCATGGACTTCAATGAGCCGGTGCCAGGCTACCCTGAGATTGGTATTATCAAGAAAGAAGCCGACCAGACCCGTAATATCGGCGGGCAGTGGCATTCAGATCATTCCTTTGATCCAGTACCGCCGCTCGGCTCAGTGCTCTATGCCAAGGAGCTGCCGGAGCGTGGTGGTGACACCATGTTTGCCAATATGGCTACAGCCTATGATGCGCTCTCTGATGGACTTAAGAAAACTCTGGAAACGTTACGCGTCGTGCATTCCAAACAGAATGCTGCCTATTCCGACAAGCGGCCTGAGCGCCAAGCAGACGCGGCGCTCATGGAACAACTCAACGCGCTAGCGCATCGACAGACCGTTCATCCGATGGTTGCCCGCCATCCTGATACCGGGCGCAAAGTTTTGTTCATAAACGCCAACTATGTGTCCCATATTGATGGCTGGACGAAAGAAGAGAGTCGCCCACTTCTTGATTACCTATTGGCCGAGGCTTACCGACCGGAGAACGTTTGCCGCTTCACTTGGTATCCCGGCTCGCTTGCTATGTGGGACAATCGAACCGCCAATCATTACGCTCTCAACGATTATCACGGCTCACGCCGCGTCATGCATCGCGTTGTGGTTGCCGGCAGTCCATGGTTGTCGTGAGGAAAAAATTTTTCTTTTCTCGCACAGTCAGGGCTTAACCTGTGACGTTCATTGCTGCGTTGTCCTCGGTCTGGAAGATGGAGGGCGTTGGGCGAAGATCAGTCGTTGCTGCTTACTAATAAATTATCCTAAAATGAAGGATCTTTTCTCGGAAAAAGTGATGTCTTCAACCCGAATATAACTGCCTTGAAGGAGGGACTTAATGTATGGACATCGCGCGCGCATTGGATACACATCGCCGCCTGCAGCAACCGAGGTGTTCCCTTATGAATTCTACAAGATAGTTCCGAGTGGCGTGACACTGGTATTGAATACTTTGCCGCTGATCGATCGTACGAGTGATGAAGTCGACAAAGCTTATGATGTCAGCCTGATTGCGGCCCACGCCATGGCTAGGGCTGGTGTTGATTTGTTTGTATTTGGAGGACTGCCAATAAACGTGTCGCGTGGCCTGCAGAATGCGGGTGATCTTGCAAGAGAGACAGAGAAAGAAATTGGAGTTCCTGTTATAACGAGCTTTTCGGCGCAGCAGGACGCTTTTAAGGCCATGGGCGCGCGCAACGTGGCTGTGATCCAGCCTTACGATAATACACACAATCAGCGTTTCATGGGCTATGTGCGCGACCTCGGTGCAAAGGCTACCGGCTGCAAACCCCTCTGCGCAAAATTCGCAGAGCTTGGGAGCGTAGACGAAAAAACTGTCCTTTCGCTCGGACAAGAGGTGCTGCGGGAGTGTCCTGAAAGCGACACGCTGCACATCCCGTGTCCGCACTTTGCGACCGCGAACGTAATCGAGCCGATTGAAAAAGAGTTTGGAGTTACGGTGATAACCGCACTACAAGCGATTGTTTGGCGTGCGCTAAGGAAATGCGGCATCAAGGACAGGATAGCGGGATATGGACGCTTGTTCCGGGAGGCTTAGCGATACCTTGAGCGAAGTTTTGCCGTAACTGAACTCCCACTGAATATGAAGGTAGCACTTACGATGCCGGTCATAACGCCGCGTGCTCGCCTGGGATTGATCTTATCATCCGGCAATCAGACTATTGAGCACTATGCAAGATACTTCTTGCCCAATGACATCGCTCTTCATGTCACACGAATGGAAATGGGAGGCGGGGCCTCCAGCATTCCGGATGATGTCATTAAGAATGCAGTGGAATGTGCCAAATTGCTAAAGGATGCACGGGTTGACGTAATTGGTTTCCAAGCCACGGGACTCCTCATGGCAAGAGGGCCGGAGTATGAGAAACGGGCCGTTGATGCCATTGCAAATGTTGCGTCCACCATAGCATTCACAGCGTCTCAGGCGGCAGCAGAAGCACTAAGATATTGCGAAGTTGAACGATTGGTGTTGATCAACCCATTGAAGGCGGAACATGCAGCTATGGAAGCTGCCTATTTTTCTGACTTGGGGTTCACGGTCACTGAAGTTCTCTCACTTGGGGGAGATGTGCAATCTTCTGAGGTTGCACCAAATGAATGGCGCAGACTTGCTCAGAGGTCCCGTCCAAATACCTTTGACGGCATATTTTTAAGTGGCTCAAATACGCGCATGATTGAAGCGTTAACACCAATCGAGGCCTCTACAGGCAAGCCAGCAATAACCAGCATACAGGCTTCTCTTTGGTGTGCCCTTCGAAAGCTGCCTGAAGGCTTGAAGGGCGTAAAGCACTCCGGGGAATTGGGGCACCTGTTTGAAGGCCCTGGCTAGTATTGCACCGAGCGTCATAGCGCGCGGTTAAAGTTGTCCGTTCGCCAAGGCGTGTCTATTGGCTCAATTGGGTCTTCGAGGCAGTGCCTCCACGAACTTGACAGCTTTCTGCATCGTCCAGTCGTAGGCGGCTTGATCAAATGATCTGGTATTCCCCTGCAACATGTACCCATGCCGAATTCCCGGCAGTATAACGTGCTCGAAGTTGGGCATTCGTTGAGATGCTGCTTCGAAGGAACGCAGGATTTCCGGGGGAGCGGCATGATCTTCATCGCCCCAAATTATTGCAACAGGCGCTTCGACACCTTCGAGTTCCTCTAGGTAACTGCCCATTTTAGATCCGTGGCAGGAAATGCCAGCAGCGTACCCAAGCCTCTTCGGACCAAGTATTGCAAAAGGCCCACCATAACAAAAACCAACGGCTATTGCCCTGCCGTCAAAGCAATCTAGGGACCGAAGATAGGACAGCGCATCCGTCATATCGGACTCTCCGATCCTGATCTTTTCTTCGCGCGGTTGTGCACGCCCTGGTGTTCGCGTGTCGCCGCGAGGTAACGGACCTGGAATTGATCGCCAGAAGAGGTCGGGAGCCAGAGCAATAATCCCATGGCTCGCGAACTCATCGGCGATACTCCGGTGGTCGCGATCTATGCCGTGTACCGAGCTGGCAATTACGACGGCGGCACCCGCACCAGTGCCATTTGGTAACGCCAAGTACGCCTGAAATGCCTTACCTTCTTGAGATTGGATTTCCACCATTTGACCAGACATTCACTACCTCTATCGTCTGCCATACTACCGATTTTTTTGGATCGAGCCGCTGACGGCGGCGGGCACTTGAATACACTTTCCATATTGTCGATTAGACCACAATTAAACTAGTATTGATGGCGATCCACTGAACAGGTGCTCTTGAAGTGAATACTCGGAGGAAATGCCATGAATCACTATAGATCAGCAACCTTGTTGTGTTGCTCCTTGGCACTTGCGCTTACAGGTTACGCAACTACGTCATCTGCAATCGCCGACGATTTCTACAAGGGCAAGACTGTCTCCCTCATCATTGGGTCTGGTGCCGGCGGTGGATACGATACCTATTCCCGGGTATTGGCGCGTCATATGAGCAAGCATATTCCGGGCAAGCCCAAAATCGTACCCCAGAACATGCAGGGCGCAGCCTCAATCAAAGCCGCGAACTATCTTTATAAGAATGCGCCGCAAGACGGAACTGTATTCGGTGCGGTGTTCAACACGTTGCCCGTACAGCCGATTATCGGTCGCAAGGGTGCCAAATATGATCCGAAGAAGTTCAATTGGATAGGAAGCATTGGCAAACACCAGAACCTGTGCGCGACGTGGCACCAAAGCTCAGTCAAGAGCATTGATGATGCCAAGAAACAGCGGGTCGTCGTTGCTGCAACTAGCCCTGCGAGTAATTCCTCTATCTTTCCAACATTCCTCAACAAGTCTGTTGGCACAAAGTTCAAAGTTATTACGGGTTACAAGACGTCTGCCGCGAGACTAGCCGTCACCCGCCGTGAAGCAGACGGAATATGTGGCTTGTCCTATCAAACGCTGCTTGCTGCAGAACCGGATTGGATTCTAAAAAAGCAGGTAAATCTCCTGCTACAGTTCGGACTGAAACCGCATCCAGACCTTAAAGGTGTCCCCATGGCACTCGATCTTCTAAAATCGAAGGCGGATCGAGACCTACTAACCTTCTTGATGATTCCGCAAGAGATGGGACGTCCCTATGTTACGGGACCAAATGTCCCTAGACAGCGGACCGCAACGTTGCGCACAGCGTTCGACAAAACTATGCGTGATGCAGAGTTCAAGTCGGCGGCGAAGCGTGTTCGCATGAAAATCGAACCGATCACCGGTCAGGCCATGCACAAACTAGTCGTTCGACTGGAGTCAATGCCCAGGTCAACAATCAAGGCAGCGGCTCAGCTATTGCTCAAGAAAAAGAAGAAAAAGAAATAGTTGGACAAGCAGTGGTGGTCGCGACGGGCCAAGGAATGGCACTGGCTTGCGCCCGGTTGTGCGAACGCTGTGTCGCCATCGCAAGATTAGGATTGCATTCCGACAATGTATGCCGGGCCGGGTAACAGACCTTCAATATCCAGACTGGGAACGAGAGAGGTATGGTCTGTGTTGGGCCCATGAACCGCCTGTCGTGCCCTGACTGCTCGACAGCCGCTTCTCCGCCGACAATGGAGCCGGTACGGCTTTCCAGCAGAAAATCCGCCTTAACTTAGCACTCAGACCACTGTTAACGTCGGACAGATGTCCGCGAAGGCCCGTTGCCCTATCCGATTCACTAATTTTGGTCATATACTAGGCCATTGCTCGCGAACGGTATGGTTCAAAAAGGTCCGTCGCCGCAGAAACTTCAGGAGGAAACAATGAGAAAGTTCTTGTGTTTGTCGAGCGCTTCTGCTCTGGCCGTAATGGGTCTTACAGCAGCGTCGCTACCCACTGCTGACGCCGAGGAAACATTTAAGGGCAAGACCGTACGTGTCCTGATCGGATATGGTGCCGGCGGTGGTTACGATCGCTACGGTCGTCAGCTTGCGCGCCACATTGGCAAGCATCTGCCTGGCAATCCCTCTGTCGCGCCAGCGAATATGCCGGGAGCAGGCGGACTGAGATTGGTCAATTACCTATATAATATTGCTCCGAAGGATGGGACTCATTTTGGGATTTTTGCACGGAGTGCTCCCCTATTGGCATTTGCTGGAAAAGCCAAGCAGGTGCGCTACGACCCGCTCAAGTTGACGTGGCTCGGTACATCTTCGAGCTATCAAGGCGAAGCGTATATGTTGGCGGTGCGTAAGGATACCGGCGTTAAGACAATCAAAGATCTGCAAAAGACCGGCAAACTGATAAACTTTGCCGCAACCGCTGCTGGTACGGACGGGCATGATGTTCCGCTTGTCTTGCGTAATGTTCTGAATATCAATGCCCAGGTCGTGCGCGGTTACCCGGGTGGGAACACGCTTTACCTTGCCGTCGATCGAAAGGAAATGGATGCGCGCATGGTCGGGATTGCATCCGTTAAGACGGCTCGGCCCGGTTGGCTTAAGAAGGATGGACCGGTAAATTTCATTCTGCAATTTGCGACCCAAAAGCGTCTCAAAGAATTTCCTGACGTGCCGACGATTACAGAATTGCTGACCAAGGAAGAAGATCGCCAACTCATCGCCTTGCTTGAGACACCGTTCTTCATGGCGCGACCGTTTGCCGGGCCGCCGAATATTCCGCCCAAGGTTGTAAAGATTCTGCGCACAGCATTTATGGCAACCCATGCGGATCCCGAATACCAGCGGGATGCCAAACGTCTGCGCCTTCTCGTCAGCCCGAAAAGTGGCGCAGAGGTTCAAAAATTGGTGGAACGTCTCGGCAAGATGCCGCGCAAGCTCTTCGACCGTTACGCCTCCATTCTTGCCAATCCCAAATCGAAACTTCGCAAGGTTGAATGGATCAAGGTATCAGGCGTCGTGACGAATATGGGCAAGAAAGGCCGCTTCAAGTTCAAGATGGACGGCACGGGCAAAGTCCACAAGGCACGCATGCGCGGTCGCTATACCAAGGTGAAGGTCAACGGCAAGAAAGCCAAATCAAAGGCCGTGAAGGTTGGCATGAAGTGCAAGATATGGTGGGAAGGGCCAAAGACCACACCTGGTCGGGTCGAGTGCACCAACTCGTAGGCGATTTGAATGGTCCTCAGAATGATCAAGGGTGGCACCTCGCGTGCTGCCCTTGTTTTCTTTAACGAAATTTGGGGTTGACGGCTTAGGCATCGCGACTTTCGGGATAGTCCTATAGTCACGAACCGATAGGGCCCGAGACGCTTCGGCTTTCCAAACATGGGCCGGGCCTCAAACCACTCGCATCAATAGCCGTGTGCCCGTTGCCACTCTTGTTCGAAAACCTCTGTGCCTAGACGGGAACGGCATACGGTGAAAAACTATTCTCGGCAGCGCTTGATCCTCTATGGACGTTCGAGCTCGGTAAACCAGTCGATCGCAAGGTCATGGCCTACACCCAGCCCCTTGGCCTTGCGACAAACGACGGCGCCAGCGGCGGTGAATTGATAACCGAGGCCGAGGTTGTTCATGAAAATGGTTATCTCATCGTCACTCTGGCGGCTTGGAGCTTTGCCTGCGATAACTTCAGCGATCGTCGGGAACTTGGAAATATCGACGTCACCTGCCTTCAGGCCTCTGCGATCTTTGAACTCTTTGCCCTCGGACAACTCAAGACTCACCTCCATGATAGGCTGGAAATCACGGGAATGGATGACGACCCGATCCGCTTACCGTTGATAGGCTCCCACCGATGCTATTGTGTGCCAGGAACGGGGATGACAAGCGGCGTTCCTCTCCCCTGCTTTGTCGCTCTATCATAAACCGTCTTGGCAATGGCCATATCGGCAGCCGCGGTGCCGGCGTTGTTAAAGTGGAAGGTGATTTGTTGGTCGCTCGTGCGACCTGGCTGCGTTTCTTCAATAATGGCACCGAGTGAAATCACCTGATCTTTGCTTATGATACCTGCCTGATATGGTTCATAGAGACCTGCTTGCCGATCTTGAAAAACTCCCTCCACCCAGTTTGTTGCGATTATATCTGCGCGTCTTACCGTCTCATCATCGTTCTCACGCCGGCCACTCTTCAGCCAGCCACCCTCAACCAGAGCCATATTTGAGCCCACTATCGTGCCGACATGCTGACCGCTTTCAAGCAGTCGGCCGTCAAACACAGGAACGTTAGAGTTCGTCGCACAAAGAACAACATCGGCCCCTTTTACCACCTCTGCGGGTGAGTTAACGGGTCGGACCTCTATCCCAGTCATGTCAGTCATTCTTTCGCAGAATGCGCTACGATTTTCGGGGTTACGACTGTAGACATTGACAGCATCTATTGCCCTCACTGCCATCGCAGCCAAAATCATGTTTTCTGCCTGTCCTCCTGAGCCGAACACGCCGAGAATTCTAGCATTCTTCCGGGCAAGGTGCTTAATGCCCACGCCTGTGGTCGCGGCAGTCCGAAACGCCATATTGCTGGAGTAGCCGGTTCGCGGGTCGAAGATTTCTCCAACCATAATGGACAACAGTTTGCTCGAAGTGGGATCCCACAAAACGTAAACCGGATGTTCTCTATATGGGTATGACTGGTTTTCGCCCTCTTGGAGCACCTGTTCAGCACGTGTTAGAGATCCAATGACTCCAAGACCCGGCACTCCACCAGGAAAGTTGCTTACTCGCACACTGTCAGGAGAGTGGACGCGCCGTCGCGGAGCATTGCCAATCGGGTGCTTTTCCGCCCAGGCATAGCCCTGCTCAACGGCATCAATCGCCTCTTCCATTTTTATCAGACCGTTCAATTCATGAGGCCCGAGAAATAGTACCGAATTCTTGTTATTTGGGAGACGGACCATCCATAAACTTCCTTTTGCGACATGGTATTAGCCCTATAGTCTCGGTGCTTGTTTTTGAGCTAACCATTCTTCCATAAACTCTTTCGGTGTTGTGTAGAATACATGGCGCACCGCATTCATCCGGCAAGACCATCAATCTATCTGGCAAGCATTGCGATCGAGGCCGCGAGCATCTCCTTACCGGTAGCGTTCAACGTGCCGTCATTGCACATGGAGGATCGATCGCCTCGCGTGCCGAACCCCAATTCTTGTTGGGTCGGATTCAGAAACAGGAGAACTCCTTGGTTTGCAGCATTGCCGCTTCAATGCTTTTCATCCCAAAAAGTCTACTTAGTTCCGGAACGTCGTCGTAGTTCATCCGGCCGTTTTCGTAGATCAGCTGCCCATTGATCTTGAGCGTATGTGCGAAGCAGCCGAGATTCTTGGTATCGTGTGTTCGCCCCAGATGGAGATGGTTGATGTAGGGGCTGCAGTGACTGTAGGAGAACCACTCACGCGGGTTTTCGGATATCGCTACAGGTACTTCAGTGCATGGATTTACGCCGGCGTGCCAGGAATCGATCCAGCCATCAGATGTTTCGACCACCGCACGGTCCAAACCGTCAGGCATGCCGGACTGCATGCCGACCACCTTGCCCTCCTTCACCTCGACACATAGCGGGGCATTGTCGGGCTGGCGGGCGACACCCTCGACGTAGTCGCACACGATGATGCCGTTGATACCGGTGCTGTCGTGCGGGCTGTGAACGCCGCCGGGAAAGTTCCGGCGGGCGCGGCCGTCCTCGGTATCGACAAAGAAGGCTGCTCGGACTTTGCCGCCGGCTTCGGCAAAGCGCCCCTTGAGATCGGTCCCGGTCGGGCTCGTCATTTCCCAGGCGGCGCCGGACTTCATCAACGCGTCGAGTGCTCTGGCGATGCTGCGCTGCAGCGCGTATGGGAATCTGGCCCAGTCGGATGACAGAAGCTTGGCGGTCCGCGCCCGGTTGGGTACTCTCACGCGCGTTTCATTCCCCAACCGCTCATAAAGGGCTTCGCGCTTCAGCGACGGGTAATGGGAAATGAGAACTTCAGCGTTTCGGTATGCAGCTGTCACCTCTTCGGGGATCGCTGAAGGTGTGTCCTTGGGAATTGCATGGCCCCAGACCTCGACGACTTGCGCGCCGGCGTCGCGCCCTGCTGAAGCGATGGCGGCAACCACGTCTGGTTCGACGGCACCGTGCTGGCTCACGACATAAAGCGTCATGCCGCGTTTGACTCCCGCGCAATCGACCACGCAGTTGTGGGCACCCACTTCCAATTGCCCGCTCATGCGACTTTCTCCCATGTGTCGATATCGACCTCCCAGCCTTTTGCCTGACTCAGGTCGAACTTGTTTCCTTCCGGATCGAACAGGCGGTATTCGGCAAACGGTCGGCTGGCCGGGCGCTCTGCGACATGAATTTCCTTTGCCAGGGCATCAAGCCGTTTTTCCATATCGTTCACCAGAAAGCCGAAGTGATTGACACCGAAGCGCGCTTCATGGCCCTCAGTATCGTTATAGAAGGGGTGAATGGCGAGGTTGGTGACACCATCTCCGGCAAAGCGGTTGAGCCGGCCGCGCTGACGGAATTGCATGCTAGTGGTGATTTCACGGAAACCGAATACGGTTGAGTAAAACTCGAGAATGCGCTGTGGCAAGAGGGAATTGAAAGCGATATGCGCGATCCTTGGCGCGCGAACATCTCGTTTTTCTGGGCCCCCGAAGCTGCCGGTGGAAATTGACACCGGCATCAGTTCAGGATCATAGAAACGCCGTTCCCCGAAATGGAGGCCGCCGCGTTCTTGTACCATCGTGCCACCCGGCACCGCTTGCAGAAAGTTGCGCGCCGCCTCACCGACATCGCGAACCTGTAAGCCGACGTGATGCAGCCCAGGTGCCATGTTCGGTTCGTCTAGATCGGGCCGGCGTCGAATGAATGCTATGTTGTAGAATCCGTCGGTCAACGAGACGTCACCTTCATTGGAGCGTCCAAGTTCGGTTAGTCCGAAGTGACGACCGTAAAAATCCGCCAGCGACCCTGGATCGTCGCTGAAGAATACCAGATAACGCAACTGTCCATTACTCATGGCGCGTCCTCCAAATTATTACCGCTTATGTATATCGAATTGCGATCAACCAATCGGTATGCGTTCGTCATAATTTTTATGCTAGCAGAACTATTGTCACTCTGAAACGATGATTGAAGCCTGATAGGCAGGCCGGAAAACAATACGTGTGAGGTGATGGGTTGTTTGGCAATGAGAACAAGAATCCCTCTCCCGCTTACGACGATGAGTTCAGAGACGACTGGCCTCACGCGGCAAGGAGCACCTCTTACACCGCTACAATGGCGTGACTGACGCGGTTATGGATCGGGCTAGCAAGTCGTTTGGCGAACGTTCGGCCCGTGGCGCCTGAACCAGGGAGGTGAGTTTATCTCCGAACCGATCGGCCGCCATAGAAGCGCGTCAGTGATCCCATAGGATTGAGCATGAGGAACGAATGGATGCCGGAGTGGGCATTGCCGGGGCAAACCCTGTCCGTGCGCCCCGTGCAGCGACAATTAATTCTTGCGGTGAAAAGGACGCTCACCTTTGATCGTGACACGATGGCCCTTGCGCTCTTCCGGCCAGTAGTCCCACAATGCAAAGTGCTGCGTGCACCTGTTGTCCCAGAAGGCTATGGAATTGACGTCCCACTGGAAGCGGACCTGAAACTCTGGTTTCTCAGAATGGGCGAACAGAAATGCCAAGAGGGCGTCGCTTTCTTCTTTCTTCATACAGCATATCCGCGTAGTAAACGTGCGGTTTACATAAAGTGCCTCGCGGCCCGAAACAGGATGTGTGCGCACGACAGGATGCTCAGAAGAGGGATAGACCTTGCCGGTGTCATCCACCCCGCGATCAGCATAACGGCCGCGGTAAATGTGCTCCGATTCATGCAGCGCCGTCAGGTTTCGCAGAAAGTCTTTCATCGTCGGTGAAAGGGCATCGAAGGCAGCATACATATTAGCAAACAAGGTGTCGCCGCCGGTGAGTGGTGTCAGGTGCAGTTGTAGCATAGTCGCGAGCGGGGGAACCTCGTCGCACGACACGTCGGTATGCCAGAAACCGCCGTTGTTGATCTTCGATTTGTCATGCGTGTGAATGACGAAGATCTCCGGGTGTCCTTTCAGAGTCGGCGCTGCCGGATGCATGTGAAGTTCACCGAAGTTCTTTGCAAAAGTGATCTGCTGCTCGGGTGTCAATCTTGGCTGGTCTCGAAAAAATAGCACATTGTGGTTTGCAAGCGCGTGAGTAAGGTCGCGTGCCTGCTCGGCTGGAATGGACTTAGTCATGTCCACGCCTGACACCTCGACGCCAATCACCGGGGTAATTGGCTTGACCTTGATCGTAGAATAACTGTGTCGGATTGCTGGCCCCCTCCACTCGGGCATACATTGAAGTACAGGTTGCACCACTCCGTCCGATCGACAAAGCAATGTTTGCGCACGTCGGCGGCACTGTTAAAATTTTCCGATGTTACACGGCTTGGATAATTTTTCTCCTTTGCAATGGGTCTCATGTCAAGGAAGGCTCGCTTGGCCAAGAAGCCAAATTACCTCACGCAGGTCTAGGTGTATCCTGGATATCTCGACTGATATGGGCTAGATACCGTTATGTCTAAGATAATCATCATTGGCGGTGGCATCGGCGGCCTTGCCGCTGCGCTAGCCTTTCTCCAACGTGGCATTGACGTCCACGTCTTTGAGCAATCTTCAGAGCTGAAGGAGGTGGGCGCAGGCGTGCAAATGGGTCCCAATGGTACCCGTGTCCTGCATGCGCTTGGCCTTGAAGAGCAGCTCAGCCGGATTCAGTTCACCCCTGCAGGCCGGATAATCCGGCTCTGGAACACCGGTGAAACCTGGGATTGGTTTGAGCTTGGCGCGAAAGCTGTCGAGCGCCACGGTACCCCGCACCTGATGCTGCACCGAAACGACTTGCACGCCATGCTTGCCGATGCCGTGCGCAAATTTAAGCCGGATGCATTGAAACTCGGCAGCCGCTGCCTCGCCGTCGCGCAGACTGACGGCAAGGCCGCGGTGCGCTTCGAAGGCGGCGACGTTGTCGAGGCCGATCTCGTGATCGGCGCCGACGGCATACACTCCAAGGTCCGCGAGGCCTTGTTTGGCCTTAACCAACCGGAATTTACCGGCGTTGTCGCATGGCGCGGCCTCGTTCCAATCGAAAAGGTGCCGCCGGGCGTTTCGCGCACTTCGGGGACCAACTGGCTTGGGCCGCACGGTCACGTGTTGCACTACCCGGTCCGGCGAGGCGAGCTGTTGAATTTTGTCGGCTGTGTCGAGCGCGATGACTGGCAGATCGAGTCCTGGAACATCAAGGGCTCGCGCGAAGAGCTGGCAAGGGATTTTTCCGGTTGGCATCCGGATGTCCAAGGCATCATCCAACACCTCGACCAATCCTACAAATGGGCCTTGCTGGCACGCCCCCCGATGCAGCGCTGGAGCATGGGTCGCGTCACACTACTCGGCGATGCCTGTCATCCGACACTGCCCTTCCTTGGCCAGGGCGCTGTGATGGCAATCGAAGACGGATACGTGCTGGCCGCCTGCATTGCAAACTACGCAAACGATCATGCCGCGGCCTTCGCTCGCTATGAGCAGGAGCGTAAGGCGCGCACTGCGGCTGTCGTCAAGAGAGCTGCCGAAAACCGGCGGGTCGCATTCAAGCACAAGCTCGCCGAGCGAGACACCGTGGCGCTCGCGGTGGCCGAGGAATGGCAGCGCGATCTTCTGCGTGAGCGGATGGATTGGCTCTATACTTACGACGCGACATCAATCGAGTTCTGATCCTGAAATTACTTTATTTAGGAGATCCACTACGGCACCGGAAGTACTCATCCCGTTGCACCAAAGGCCGCCTATCAACTAACATTCAAACCGGACCGATCAAACGAGATTGGACAAAACAAAGTGACGCCCGCAGATGTATGCTTCGGGCGCGACAACGTCATCTTATTGGAAAAAGAAAGGATTAAACGATAGAGATTCGAAACAAGACGCTTGCAGCATCAACGAGCGGTAGCCAAATAATTAAATCGATGAGCCAATCACTCGCTTAAATCAAGCGCTTAACTGTTCCAGAGCAGATGACGACGGACAGCGAATGTCCAACCATGATTGAACCATAGCCGCAGCCGCCTCACCGCCCTCTAGGGTCAATGATTTCAGGTTCGATCTTAATGTTCAGCTTCTTGCACGTTTCTTCGTCGAAATCTGAATCTGATTTCAAGCCGACAGAACGTATGCCTGCAATGGCGCACAGATCATCGACTTCATTGACATCACCTGTGACGCCAATCGCACCGACAATCTCACCCTCTTTAGTTCGGATAAGCTGACCGCCGGCTTCAAGAAAGATGGGACCGTCGGCCATATCGCGTAACGTGTCCATAAATGGCGGTTTTTCGCGATACTTCTGCAGAACCATTCTCGAAGAGCGGTGAAGTGCAAGCGCGGCAAAGGCTTTGCCCCGCGCGATCTCAAAACGCATGAGGGATGCGCCATCTTGCTTCAGGAACGCTTTTACCCTTCCCCCTGCATCAAGAACGATCGCGGCGAGGGGATAAGCTTCCATCTCCTGCGCCTTCTCAAACGTGCCAAGAATGATGGACAACGCCTGATCCATTGTTAGCCCTGTCATAAGGTCTCCTCTTTTGACCGCTGATTGTGTAATTCTATCCTTATTCGTGCGCTGCGCTGGATTCAGTGAACACTTTGGGTCTGCGCATGATAAAGCGGGCCAGCGAAAAGATCGTCAATGCAAAGAACAGCATCGTGATTGGTCTTTGTAGCAATTGCACCGGATCATCACCAAACAGAATCAAGGTTTGGCGCAGTGCTTCCTCGGTCATGGGGCCGAGTATAAAAGCGATCAAGAAAGCTACGATCGAATAGTCAAGCTTGCGCATAATGTATCCAAGAACCGCAAACCCTACCATCAACCCGATTGCAAACATGCTTTGAGTGGTGAGGTAGGTCCCCGCAAAGCACATCATCACAATAAACGGATGAATGAATTGCTTCGGTAGCGTAATGACGTAGGCGAAAAATCTAAGTCCCGCCTGGCCGATAAAGAGATTGATGAAATTGGCGACCAGCATCGCACCGAAAATCCCGTAGACCAGCGATCCGTGTTGCTGAAAAATGAGTGGTCCCGGCTGAATGCCGTGAATGATCAAGGCGCCGAGCAAAATTGCAGCCGACAAATTTCCGGGAATACCTAGCGCCAATGTTGGAATGAGGTTGGCACCAACGGTCGCGCTGTTGGCGGCCTCAGCAGCAGCGACACCTTCGAGCGCTCCCTTGCCAAATTCCTCTGGTGTTTTGGATGCCCGTTTTGCTGCGCTGTAGCCAAGAAATCCGGCAAGAGTTGATCCCAGGCCAGGCAGCGCGCCAATAAAGGTGCCGATCACACTCGAGCGCAAAATAGTTCGAATGCATCCCCGGAACTCGGGCCAACTGACAATTTTGTTGGATCTGTCACCATCGCCTGAAAATGTTCCTTGGGTAGAGGAACTCTCAATGCCCTTGGCCTTGCCGCGCCAACCCTCTTCGATTTGGATGAGGATCTCGGATAGGGCAAGCATCCCAACGATCAGTGCGAGCAAGGGAATGCCATCTTCGAGGTCAATCTGGCCAAATGTCATTCGCGGTGTTGATGCTTCTGGATCAAGGCCAACGGTAGCAAGGAAAATGCCAAAAGCCGCCGCGATAATTCCTTTAACGGCGGACTTGCCAACAAGCGCTGCAATGAAAGTTAAGGCGAAGAGGAGCAATGCGAAAAGTTCGGATGATCCCATCCCGATCGCTAATAATGCGAAGGGTGCTGCGATCAGGATCAAGACGACGTCAGAGAACGTATCGCCGGCCACAGAGGAATAGAGCCCCATTTTGAGGGCTTTGACGCCTTTTCCCTTTTTCGTCAGCGGATAACCGTCAAATGTGGTGGCCATCGCTTCTGCAGCGCCAGGGATATTGACCAGAATAGCGGAAATCGAACCGCCATAATTTGCACCTTTGTTGATCCCCACCAGGAATGCGATGGCCGTCAAAGGGTCCAGGGCAAATGTTAGCGGTACGGCGATCGCTATTGCCATTGGCCCGTTGAGGCCCGGTATTGCCCCAACCGTAATGCCGATAAGTACGCCGAGCGCGATGAAGGCAATGTTTAGGAGGGTCAATGCGTTGGCAAATGCCAGAATGACTGTTTCCATCTCGCGATCCTAGGGTAGAGGAAAGTGCAGCAGCTTCCAGAAGAAGCCCCAAACTGCAAGTGGCGCGAGCACGGAAAGTCCGATAATCGCAATTGGATTACGTTCGCCCATAAGGATCATGAAGACACCAATCACGAAGCAGCCGCCGACAAGGAAGCCAGCGTAGAGCAGGAGGAAGAACGTCGCGATAAGAATAACGCATGCAAGCCCCAAAAACCCAAAATTTGAAGTTGCGATTGGTGGATCGCCATCGTCTTTGCCGTCGGCGTTGAAGTACCGCGCCACGCAGTAGGCACCTGAAAGAAATGTGAATACGATTGCAACGGCGCGCGGAAAGTCTGCGGCCTGAAGGGCGTAGCCTTCACCTTCATGTCCCGGAACCGCATAAGGGATGACGATTAAAATCGTCACCAATCCCAGAACGAAAATGATGAAGCTCGACACAATGTCTGCGCGACGCATTGCTTTCCAGACCCAATGAATAGAAGCCGAATAACGCGCCGCAGCCCCCAACACTTTGATCAGAGGCTGCGGTGCTGGAATACTTACTTGCTGAAGTTCTTGATCAGCTTGATATATCCCTTTTCGGCAGACAGCATATAACTTCTCAATGTATTCGGACCCTTGCCATCCATACGCATCTGCAAGTTGGTGCTGAACAATTTAACCACGTTCTTATCAGCGCGTGCTTTCTTAAGCGCGTCTGCGAGCCGTTTCACGCGGTCTTTGGCCAGCCCCTTCGGTGCCAGTAGAATTTGAAGGGTGGGTGTTGGTGCATCAACACCGGCTTCCTTCACCGTTGGGACATTGGGATAATCCGGATTTCGATTGTTGCTGACTGACGCGACAACCTTTGTTTTGCCAGCCTTGGTATATTTGTAGTGCGCGCCACCCGAATAGACCATGTCAACGTGACCGCCGAGAACGCGCTGAAGCGATTTGCCTCCACCCCGAACGCGAATGATTTTTACTGGGTGATTCATTCGTTTTGAGATCGCTGTCCCAACCAATCGGCCCGGTCCGCCGGAATAAACCAAGGTGATTGGCTTATTTGCCTTGCGGAAGTTAGCGACCATTTCCTTGAGGTTCTTCCACGGCTTATCCGCCAGTGTGACCAAGCTCATCTTAGGTGCCGTGACTGAGCCGATGTATTGAAAATCAGCAGCGGTGTAGGGCGGTTTCTTACGGTTGTAGTGCGGTTGGAAGGCAACGTGGTGGGCATAGGCAAACGCTAACGTATAGCCATCAGGTTTGGTATCTTTGAGCAACACGAGCGCCTTGGATCCGCCACCACCGGGTTTATTGATGACCACGACGGGCTGCCCCAAAATCTTTTCCATTGCTTTGCCGAGGAGACGGGCACCCGCATCTGTGCTGCCGCCGGCACCGGCGCCGACCAGGAAGGTGACGGGCTTGTCAGGATAAGCATTTGCGAGTGTTGAGCCAATCAGAGTGGAAGCAATCAAAACTCCCATTCGCTTGGTCATCCTGAGGGTTGATGAATTCGACATTGATTTCCTCCATTGCCATTTTCGGGGCGCCGTAAATTGCGCCTTTTGGTAAGTCTCGAGACTGCATTCAACTGCAGTTCAATTCATTGATTCAGTCCCTTGATTGCTGGGGCTTGCGCCAGCATGCCTCAACTGTGCTACAGCGCAGTGTCTCCGTTCATATCCTGTTGCTCCTTTCGGTTTATCCAAAGTTCGATTCGGCGTTTGCATCGCGACCTAGCTGGGAGGCGCGTCACACAGGCATGTTCATTGACCGCTCAGCAATTGGCGCGTTTCAGGCCAGGTCTCTTGCCCCTTTTCTTGCATTAAAGTGAGGTAGCTATCGTTGAACCAGCGCTGCAGCCCTTCTTGATAACCATCGCGTTGTCGCAAGCGTTCAAACCAGTCAGCAACTCGCGGGCGCCGGTCCCACATGGGGAACAACTGGAGGTGATCGAGCCTGGCCATATAAGGTGCATAGGCGATATCAGCGATCGAGAACGTGTCGCCTGTAAGCCAATCGTGGTCCGCAAGCCGCGCCTCGAAATCTTCGAGGAGCTTGTCGAATTTCTGGACTGCAGACTTGTAATATGAAGACTGAATGCCATCGAAAATCGTCGAGCGATTTCGCTCACGTTTGGCGGCATCTGGCATATTCGCAAGCAGTTGTTCCACACTCTCTTGGCCGCGGTCCAGCTTCTGGAAGCGGAACGCGATTGCCGTGCTGATCACACCCGTGGCGGCATGCAGATAGTCGTCCAGCTTTTTCGTAAGCAATCGCATTCTGGCGCGGGCTTGCGGGCTTGCTGGACGTAGCGGTATCTCTGGAAATTTGTCATCGAGATATTCATTGATCACATTGGATTCGATGATGACGAAACCATCGTCAACAAGTGTTGGCACAACGGCATTTGGATTAAGGAGCAGATACTCAGGCTTTTGCTGATCGAGCGCGCGCAGATTTAGGTGATGATCCTTCCATTCAAGTTTCTTCTCCGCCAATGCAAAGCGCACCTTTTGCGCGCATGTCGACATATCGTTATGATAAAGCTCTAACATCGTGTTTGCTCTCAACTTTTCACCTAACGTGCCGGTGTCTTGAGATTGACGTGAATGTGCTTTTCTCGTGTGTAACTCAAGAGCTCCTCCAAGCATTCCTCGCGGCCCATGCCCGATTGCTTGTAGCCGCCGAACGGTGTGCCCAGGAAATGCTTCGCGACTTCGTTGATCCACACGAACCCGGCTTGGACTTCTCCAGCTAGTCGGTGTGCCGTTCTGATGTCATCGGTCCAGATCGCGCCGGTCAGTCCATATTCAACCTGGTTCACGTCAGCGAGCATTTTTGCTTCATCGGACCACTTGAAGACGGACAATACGGGTCCGAACACTTCTTCCCGTCCAATTCTCATGTCCATGGTTACGCCAGTGAAAACCGTTGGCTCAAGATAGAACCCACTAGAAAGGGCAGGATCTTCTGGCCGCTTGCCTCCACACAGGAGTGACGCACCCTCCTGCTTAGCACTTTCAACGAAGCTTTCGACGCGATCGAGATGGACTTGGCTGATTAGTGCGCCCATTGTTGAGTCTGGGTCGCTTGGGTCTCCTGGCTTGTAGTAACCAATTCGATCCTTGATGAGTCCCACCACTTGATCGTGAATCGTTTCATGAAGGAAAGCGCGACTGGTCGATCCGCACGACTGTCCACACCAAGTAAAATTCATGCCCGCAATCGCAGCGTTCGCCACTTCTTCTGGATTTGCATCGGCGAGCGCAATGAGGGCGTTTTTACCCCCAAGTTCGAGCAACA
The DNA here is from genome assembly GCA_965223255.1 of Hyphomicrobiaceae bacterium. Lineage (GTDB taxonomy): Bacteria > Pseudomonadota > Alphaproteobacteria > Rhizobiales > Hyphomicrobiaceae > CBDCWA01. The sequence continues at coordinate 119,696 of CBDCWA010000002.1, forward strand.
GTGGTTTCAGAGTATCTGCGCCTGCCTTCATGACAGCACGCCCCGCTGCAACGCTTCCAATTAGGGAAATCATTGCAACGTCGGGGTGCGAGACAAGTGCAGCGCCTGTATCCTTGCCGCCGGGAATGACATTAAAGACGCCGGCCGGAAAAATACCCTCAATAAGTTCGGTAAAACGAAGCGCACTCAAGGGCGCCTGCTCGGGTGGCTTCACCACCACGGTGTTACCTGCAGCAAGGGGCGCCGCAGATTTGGCTGCGCAAAACATAAAGGGATGATTGAAGGGGATAATCCGACCGATAACCCCGCGTGGCTCTCGGACAGAAAAATTGACCGAATCTGGACCGAGTGGAATTGAATTTCCCTTCATCTCAGTGACCAGCCCGGCAAAAAACTCCAACTGAGATGCCGCATTCTCGACATCCATCGCCATTTCGTGAATCGGAGCGCCACCATCAATCGCATCTATCAGTGCAAGATCATGCGCATTTGCGCGAACGATCTCAGCAACACGACGCAAAAGTTTTGCGCGTTGGGCTGGCGGAACGCGGCGCCACTCCTCATATGCGGCAGCTGCTGACGCAACGGCAGAACTAACATCGTCTGCATCAGCAGTAGCAACGGACCCAATGGGTTTACCGGTTCCTGGGCTGATCAATTCCATGCTTTGGCCCGAACCAGACTTGTTCCATTTGCCGGCATAATAAAGATCCCGGTGTTCCGGCAGACATGACTCTCCTCTTGTAGGAGCTGTGCTGGATTGTCCCTGCATTGTCGCGCTTTCTTTGTTCAGCCCACAGCGCTTGCCGCGGTTCATATTGTACCAAGTTCATTCGATGGACTATGCGTATCCGGGTCTTATCCGCGCATCGATGAGGTAGCACTTGCCCGCCTCCACCGCCTCGACAGCCCTTTCCAAGGCACGCTCCAATTCGGATAGATTTCTTACCGGCTGGTCGGCCTCAAAGCCTTGACCACGCGCAATCTGCGCCAGATCGAGCGCTGGATTGTCCAACTTCTGGCCAATCCATTTGTTCTCGACCGGGCGATTGCGTTGAACCGCCATCCGCTCCTGATGGACTTCATCGTTGTAATAGGACTGGTTGTTTGCCACGACGATAACCATTGGCAGCTGCTGACTTGCGGCCGTCCATATTGCGTTCATGCCCATCGCGAAGTCACCGTCACCAATGACGCCGGCCACGATCCGCCCGCTCCCTTTGAGCGCAAGCGCCGCGCCAACGATGTGGGCAGGCCCTGTGCCAACTGCTCCGCCGCCATCCTTGCCCAGAAAATCTAACGGATGTCGGAACCAGCAGGCTCGCTGCGGCCAGCCGATTGGTAATCGTGCAAACGTCACATTTCGGTTCGACGCCCACTGCGCGAGGGCCAATGCAAGCTGCGTTAAATCAAAAGGTGCGTCTTGTGTCGGTGCGTCCGGTTCAGTGAGCCAATGCGCCGCCCCCCCGTTTGGCCGGCGTTTTGAGGTCGACACGTCGGCCTCTATCTCGAGTAGCTGCGAGATCAGCGTGTCCGGATGTGCCAAAATCGAATAATCGGACGGCCGCCAAGGCCTGGTGGTCCATACTCCAGCCGTTGGTCAGTAATTCATCAAGCGAGCAGGTGATGATCTGGGCTTTATTCGGTTTTTGTGTTTGTACATCACCCGTGCGATCACGCATGAATCCTGCAAAATCCACCCAATCCATTGCAAGAATAAGGTCGCTGCCCTCTATCAGCTGAGACTCGGCCGCGGTCCCCTTGTCACCGGCAGGCGGTAACGTGTGTAATGAATGATCTACTGGAAATGCCGGTGCGTTATTCGCGGATGACAAAACAGTGATGTTGTATTTCTCTGCAAACGCAATACGCCGCTCCCAATCGTCCTCGCGACGCGATACCCGGCCCAACAAAAGCAAAGGCCGTTCCGCGTCGCACAGGGCTTGATGTACTGCTTCTAGGGATTGCGAGGAGACCGCAGGTGGTTGCGCAGGCTTAAATCTATGAACTGAAGGTAACTCAACGGTACGATCTATGATGCTTTCCTGGAGACCAGCATCTAGACAAATATATACGGGTGCATACGGCGGCGAACGCGTAATCTTATCGGCGCGCAACAGCGATTCAACAATCGCTTCCGCTGATACCGGCTGATCGTCCCATTTCACATAGTGTCGGATTAGGGCACCTTGGTCTTTGGCGGTATGGACCCAGTCGATCCAGGGCCGGCGCTTATGGGCATCGATCGGGCCGGTTGCGCCCAGTATCATCATCGGTCGGCGGTCGCACCATGCGTTATAGATGGCCATCGACCCGTTCATCAGCCCTACATTGGAGTGCAAAATGACCAGCAGCGGTGTTTCGGTGACGCGGGAGTAGCCATCAGCAATCGAAACCGCATGGTTCTCATGCAAGCAGGTAATTAGCCTGGGGTCTGAATTGCCGAGATAATTGACGATACTGTCATGAAGGCCTCGGAAGCTGGCACCCGGTACCAAGAGGGCGTGCTCATAGCCAAGCGCGTGGATGACATCAGCGACGATATCGCTGCCCCACACGGGTGCGTCTTGCACCCTGCTTACGCCCGTCTCTATCTCGCCCATCTGCCGTCGCCTTGCCATGTAACCTTTGATGGCAATCCTGGCGGCAGTCACTTATGGACGCAATTCAGTTCACCTCGGCGGGTATAAGTTTTGGTTTAATTTGTTGGCTATCCCAGCCGGCCCCCAAGGTCAGCTCAGCGGCCACAGCGCGCAAGTGGACGAGGAATTCTGAAAGTTCTTTTCTTGGACGCTCCGAGCGCCGCGTTACCGCGCCGACAATCCGCGGCGCCGAGTCAACGGAGAGAGGCAGTCGTTTGAGCCTGCCCGCCCTTTCTTCCGCCACGACCTGGCTGGCCGAGAAAATTCCCAGCCAATCACCGGCTGACAGAAGAGCAAGCGCCGAGACGAAGCTATCAGCTTCTACTATTTGCTTTGGTTGGGACATATCGTTGCCCATAAGCAATTCATCGAATTCTTTTCGGATTGGGGTGTCCTTGGTCGGAACAACCCAGCGCGCCGAGTCCAGATCCGTCCAGTTGATTTTCTTCTTGCGGGTCAAGACGTGATCCGGCGGCCCAACCATCACAAGATAATCAAAAAAGAGGTGCTCGCTCTTGATCCACTTTGGCTGATCATATGTCCTAAGGCTGCCAACGATTGCATCGATGTCACCAGACAGAAGTTTTGATAAGAGGTTACCGTAGCTCCCATCCACGATCGAAATCTCAGATGCATGGCAGCTCTCGGAGAACCTCCTTACTGCTTCTGGTACGAGATGGATTCGTGAGGCGGGCAGTGCACCAACCCTTAGGCGTACTGGCGATCGACGACTACCCAAACCCTTTTTGGCAATTGATTCTGCCTTGGCGATCTCCTGCAACGCACGCTTTGCTGTCATAGCAGCCTCTGTCGCCCATTTGTTTGGTGCGTGCAATTTTTCATCATCGAAGAGGTTTCGCTGCAGTCGGGCAGATAGCAGCGCCAGCGACTTGGACACGGCTGTCCGTGTAACGCCAAGCTTTTCCGCTGCGCGGCGGAGCGAACCCGTTTCGGTCAGCTCAATGAGGGCAGCGAGTTCGTGATCGGTGACTTGCCGCAAGAAAGGTGTGGCTAAACAAATCGGGATCGACGGTGAGGTGCGCCGCCGACGCCCCTCGAGTTTGCTCAAGTGTTGAAAGGCCTGCGTTCCTGCATGCTCGAGCAACCTGCCATACTCCGAGACTTCCGTTCCTGTATGACAACGGCGAAAAAGCGGCGTTTGTATCTCCTCCTCTAAAATGGAGATGACACGGGTGACCGCAGGTTGAGAGATCAGCAGCACCTCGGCGGCCGCGCTCATGCTGCTGTAGTGCGCTACGGCCATGACGGTTCTTACCTGGCGGAGCTTCATGATACACCTCGACGGGCCAACCTCTAGCAATGTGGACTGCGATGACATTTTCGACGCACTCAGCAAAATCGCAAGAAAAATCGGTTATTGATGCGCCCCTGGTCTTATTGACTCGGCAATCTCTTCAACCGAACAACTAATCGATATTTAGGCCGCGTCGTTGCCGGCTGGGCCATATTAACACGGCGGCATAGGAAACAATGACGGCTATAGCGATCGCCAATGTCCGCAAACAGCCGGAACGGGTGATAGTCCAGGAAAGAATGCCAGTTCAGGACACATGGCATCATGCGAAACACCATTGTAGTCTCAATGACCATCGCTAGCGCCGTCTGATGGCCGCCAGGACCTCACTTGCCTTTTACGGAAACATATTTGGGATACGTGTCCGGTGTGAGACTATCAATATATGCCAAGAGGGCCAACGCTTCGCTGGGCTTCAAATCAAACGCCGGCATTTCGTCGTGGCCCGCAATCTTGCCGGTGCGTTTGGCCTTCACAAGCATCGCGATGGGATAGCGCTTGTGCAGATCTCGAAACGCCGTGCTAACATTAATTCGCGTTGGGCTCTTATCGGTTCGCCCAATAGCATGGCACGCCGAACACTGCGCCTGAGCTATTGCCAAACCAAGCGTCAGTTGCTTCTTGTGCGCATCGGCCCATGCGCTGTCGACAGTCAGAGATGATATTAAATGCAATATCGCAATTAAGATAACCGCTCGTGGCAACAATGTGGCCGTATCCGCTTGATAGCCCATGTCGTGCACCTTGTCTGAGGCGAAATGCAATAAACCCAAGTGTCGGAGGTCCTGACACACCGAATTGATATAACTAGGATGTTAGGTGCCCTCCACCACTGGATCAACCGCAAAGCTCGAGTGCGACAACCACAAAACCTGTTATCTCGCAAGTCGCCGACGATAAGTCCCGGTTGCGGCCTTTGGGTGACTTCAGCCCGGTGTTTGATAATTTCAGCAGTCTGGTCCCCAATCAGAACTCGCCGTCATCGAACTGTCTTTTTTGCCGTAAAACGAGAGCCTGTCAGCGCTACTTCTGCGTGCCACCGTTCCCTGATCAGCCCAATCGGTTGCCCGACCGGTACAATGCGCTCTGGCTTGACCTGCATCAATGTGACAATGGCGGCATTCTCGAAGCCTAAGGCGCAAACGAAAGATGCGGTCGCTTGCGACACTTGTTGATATGTTGCTAGCTTGTGATGGCGCAACTTGCCGAGGCCAACCTGCCTAAGTTGGCAGGGCAGGGAAACGAGCCTCCCTGAGTGCCTTACGGTTAGTCCAAGCTTTGATACAGCAGTTGGGGTAGTATTATGTTTAAAGCACTTTTGATAAGCCTAACAATTGTGATTTCTGCCAGCGCCCCTGCAATTGCTCAGGACAAGTGGGAGCGGCTTGCGACGCAGAACATTGATCTCTCCAAGGGGCGCACAGTCATACGATTTTCCCCGCGGAAGGGGCCGTACAAATCCATCCGGCTAGTGCCGCGACGGGGAAGATTGGTTGCGTCGCGGATCGTCGTCAGCTTCCTTCGCGGAAAGAAGAAAATCGTCGCAAGGCGAGTAGTTCTCCGGCCCGGCAGGCGGCCGTTCGTCATAGGCTTTGCAAATAGCGGTCGACGCATCAGTCGTGTCGTCATTATCTACTCAAAACGTCCCGGCGCAAGACGTAAGACCATCATTGAAGTTTGGGGTGATCGGGTGCCTGCGCCTGGGCGCGCGCTGTCAACATCGCAGTTAAAAAAAGGTCGACAACTTCTCCAGAAAGGACAGCACCGACAGGCTCAATCTCAATTCTCGAAAGCTCTAAAGAAAGATCCCGCAAACAAGGCTGTTATCAAAAAGGCTATACAGAACGCCTACATAAAGAAATTCAAAACGCTCGTGAAAAAATCCAAGCGGGACGGAACGTATAACACGGCCTTGGGTTCAAAGTACTCCAAAACAATCAGGTACTCCCGCAAGAAGGGCGCAAACACGAAGACGATGGTCAAGAACCTATCGGAAGCTTACGTAGAGCGTGGGAGGTCATTGTTAAAAGCGGGCAAACCCAAAGAGGCGCGGAAATCCTTCAATATAGCGGTAGATCTCGACCCTTCGCAGCAAGCAGCAGTAAATAAATCTTATCGCCGAATGGGCCGCGGAAAAGCTAAGAATGGAGGCGGGCCAACCAGCAACGTCTGCAAGGCGAGAAACATCTGCACCCCCGTTCCTGTTTTCTTTGGCACGGAACGAAAGCGCCAAGAGTTAGCCACTAAGGTAACATTCACGGCCGACCGTGCGGGCAAACTACAGTTGGGCCGGGCTATAATTACCGTGCCCAAAGCGGCCGATCGCAAGCGTGGTGAGATACCCAGGCCGGGATTTTGGGATTGGATTTGGGGCGTTCCGGTTGGAGGGGATCCAGCACGGCATTTCACCATCGTGAAGAATGGCTTCCGGATCTTTTCATCCGCTGAAGATTTTATAGCCGAAGTTCGCGCGCATATGAAAGACGCCGGTGACTACAAAGAGCATGCCTTTGTTTTCGTGCATGGTTTCAATGTTAAGTTTGATGCGGCGTTGTATCGTACGGCGCAGATTGCCTATGATCTAGGATATGATGCGCAGGGCAGGCACATACCATTTGGGACCGCGTTTCTCTATAGTTGGCCGTCGGGCGGAAAGACTTTTGACTATGCCTACGACCTCGAAAGCGCACGCCTGACAATCGACCACTTCAAAGCATTTCTTGAGCTTGTGGCAACGCAATCGGGCGCCAAACAAATTCATCTGATCGCGCACAGCATGGGTAATGTTCCGTTGATGAACGCGCTGGCTGAATTTGCGGAAAACCCACCAAAGACCGATGCAAAAATAAACCAGGTTGTGCTTGCGGCTCCTGATATGGACGTAAAGGAATTCGAGAAACTGGCGCGGTCCATTACACCGTTTGCCAAGAGCGTGACGCTTTATGCGTCGTCTAGGGATGTCGCCATGAAAGCATCACGTAAAGTTCATCGTGACAAGCCAAGGGCTGGAGACGTAGGCGATACCGGCCCAATTATTGTCAACAAAGTCTACAGTATTGATATTTCTGCGCTTAGTACGGCAATTTTCTCAATTAGACATTCGGAATACGCCGAAAACAGAGAGCTTCTTAGTGACATGAACCGCTTGTTCGTAAAGCAGGAGCAACCACCTCACATACGTGACAACAATTTCCAGCGCAGATTTCGGGGCACTGGTGAATACTGGCGATATGCCCCTTAAAATCAATACCACTAACAAGCTAGGCTGGAGCCTGATGCCCCGGCAGAGGGGTGGCAATCCCCCTGCCGCAAGATTGCCGAACTTTCTGGTCGCCTCGGCGCAATAACAGTGCGCTTCGATGACAATGGGAGGCTAACCACCTCTATGGTATCTGTACTTTTTGGTTGCAAGGTTTGGTATCGTTTGCGCGTGACCGATGCAACTTGCACACTCTAACCAAGACACTTTGAATTGGCAGCTTGTGACCCGTCAGTGATTTCGTCCATGCTGGCAACTTGTTGGTTTGGGCCGCGAGAAGATACGAACTAATAGGCGGGTGATTTCTCGAGAGCATGCCGCCTGTGAATTTTTTGGCTTGTTACGGACACAGCCTCACTCCCGTAACCAAACAGCGTTTGCACCGCCTCGTGGCCTCTCATTAGCGGTCCAGATTATGTCGTTCGGCCGCCCCTTTGGATTAACCCAACCAGCCGGCACGAGTCTGGTCAGAGGGGCATTCAGCTGTCAGCTCCGAGTGCCGGGCTTGGAGGCTCTCGGTATTGAGAAACAAGACCATGACTTTTGCCGATACGCCCCGGTCCACGCTAAGGGGCCAAGTCAAGTAAAATGGCTAGCGCCGACAAGAGCCAACGAAGAGCAGGATCTCGATTCTACAATTGCTCACCCTATATTGGGGAAGCAGTCATGCTCTGCAGGCATGCACCTAAGCGGAAAATTGAGGAGATCTTATATGTCGCTCGCTGGAAAAACAGCCATTGTTACCGGATCGACTTCCGGAATAGGCCTCGGGATTGCTAGAGGTCTCGCGGCCGCTGGTGCAAATGTTGTCATAAATGGGCTCGGTGATCCCGAAGAAATTGAAGCAAAGCGCGCAGAGTTAGCGCAGCTCGGTCCAACCGTCATCTTTGATAGTGCCGATATGTCGAGACCAGAAGACATTTGTACCATGGTGCATGCTGTTGAAGAACGTTTCGGCACACTCGACATTATCGTAAATAATGCTGGCATCCAGACGGTTGAGCGCGTTGAGGACTTTCCGCCAGAGCAGTGGGATCGAATAATCTCAATAAATATGTCTTCAGCCTTTCACACCGTTCGCTCCGCAATCCCCGGTATGAAATCGCGCGGTTGGGGGAGAATTATTAATATCGCATCGGCGCATGGCTTGGTGGCCTCCCCGTATAAATCGGCCTATGTGACGTCGAAGCATGGCATTATTGGCTTCACCAAGACTGTTGCTTTGGAAACCGCTGAGCACGGAATAACTGTCAACGCGATTTGTCCCGGCTATGTGCTGACGCCGCTTGTGGAACGACAGATTCCCGAGACTGCAAAAGCCAGAGGGTTAACCGAGGAGGAAGTTAAGCGTGACATTCTCTTGGCCGCGCAATGGACGAAGAAGTTTGTTACCGTTGAGCAACTGGCTGGAACTGCGCTTTTTTTATGCTCGGACGTTGCCGAGAACATTACCGGTGTCGCTTTGCCGGTGGATGGTGGATGGACTGCTGCTTAGCTCCAAAAATGTCCCTATAGGGCTTCACGAGGACTAGTGATGGCAAAAAATCAAGGGCGCACGGCACGGCATGTTAAATCCGTGAACCTGGCATTGCAGGGCGGCGGCGCTCACGGTGCCTTTACCTGGGGTGTTTTGGACAAATTTTTCGAAGATGGAAGAATCTGGATAGAGTCGATCTCGGGAACAAGTGCCGGTGCCATGAACGCAGTAGTCGCCTCGCAGGGAATGTACGATCAAGGTGGAGAAGGGGCACGGGCAGAGCTTGAACGCTTCTGGCGTGCGGTCTCAGCAGCAGGCCAAGCGAGCCCAATTCGGCGAAGCCCAACTGACATGCTCTTGGGCAACTGGTCGCTCGATTACTCTCCAGCTTATATTGCTTTAGATCTCGTATCGCGGTTGGCCTCGCCTTATGACATAAATCCGCTTGGTCTAAATCCTCTGCGCGAGGTTGTCCAAGACATAATCGATTTCGAAAAGGTTCGGGACTGCGAGGATATGCCAATCTTTATCTCTGCAACGAATGTAGAGACCGGAAAAGTTCGCGTCTTCACGCGCGAAGAAATCTCTCTGGACGTGGTCATGGCTTCAGCATGCCTGCCATTTCTGTTCCATGCGGTCCAGATTGATAATGTGCCTTATTGGGATGGTGGCTATATGGGAAACCCTGTCCTCTTTCCCTTCATGGAGTCGAGTCCATGTGATGACATTGTTATTGTTCAAATCAATCCCGTCAGCCGGCCTGGCACGCCCACTTCCGCACGCGATATTCTGAATCGCGCCAACGAGATAACCTTCAATAGTTCCCTCCTCAAAGAACTCAGATTAATCGACTTCGTGGATCGCCTAATTGACGAGGGGAAGCTGTCGCAATCCGAGTTCAGGAGAATGAATGTTCATATAATAGAAGCAAGTGATGAAATCAGCCGGTTAGGAGCCTCATCAAAACTCAATTCGGAATGGGAGTTTTTGGTTCACCTCCACGATATTGGTCGAGATGCTGCGAACGATTGGATTGCGCGAAATTTCGACGACATCGGTGAACGGTCAACGGTCGACCTTCGAGAAATGTTTGATGGGATTGACGCGCCACGCAAGTGCTAAGTGCAGAAGTGTGCCCCCCCCAGCAGAAGTATGCCCCCCAACAGACTATCAGACGAGATTGAGACATCCCATTTCTGAACAGGCTGCCCGCCAATTTCTTCTACAACACGGCAGTCCTTGTCACGTAGATGCGATCGACCGGCGAAAGATGCTCAGGCTTGCTCCGAAGAATATCGTTCCCAGACCAATCATTGCCAGAAGCTGTGGCCAGACTGTCTCAAGTCCTGCGCCGCGAAAAACGATCGCCTGGCTGAATGCCATGAACTGACGAGATGGCAGTAGTTGCGTGATCGGTTGCAGCCATTCGGGTTGACTTTCAATCGGAGTTACGCCGCCCGACAGCATGATCATTGGCATGATTACCAGCAACATCAATAATGCAAACTGCGCCATGGTTCGCGTCAGGGTTCCCAAGAACATGCCAATTGCAGCGGCAGAAAATAGATAAACGAATGCACCAAAAACGAGGAGCACACGGGAACCAGCGATGGGTGTGCCGATGCCCATCTCAACGACAAAGGCCAGTGACAGGCAGAATGCCAGAAGGATCACCAAGCCATTTGCCAATACCTTGGCAGTGGCGATCTCGAAGGCGCTTAGCGGCATAACGAGGAGGTGTTCGATCGTACCATGTTCGCGCTCGCGCAAGAGGGCCGCTCCAGTCAACGCAATTGTGAGTATAGATAGCTGATCCAGTAGCGCGACAACAGATTCGAACCAGGGCTGCACGCCATTTGGATTAAACGCGCGCCGCAGTACCAGTTCCACCGAAGCGGTAGGCGATCCATCGGAGCGCATGGCAAACTCAGCAACCTTCTGCATCAGAATTTGTTGGATGTAGCCCGCTCCCGTGGCCGCTTGGACGACGGCTGTCGCATCCACGCTCAAGTGAAGCTCGGGTTTCAAACCGCGTCTCACATGCGACTCAAAATTAGGTGGTACGACGACGACGAAAGTATAGCGGTTCTGATCAATGGCGCGATCGAGTTCTTTTGCATTGATAAGCTCAGGCTTGTTGAAATAGGGGGGCGTCAATGCTGCTCTCAGGGACCGTGACAGCGCCGAGCGGTCTTCATCAATAAATGCAACAGACGCATTGTTAACGGCTTCTGTATGTCCTGTCGCTCTTAGGATCAGGCCAGGGCCGAATGCCCAAATGATCAAGAGAACCATTACAATGTCACGAGAAAGGCTGCGAACCTCTTTGGTTCCGAGCCAGAAGATGTTCAAAGCAGTGCGCATCGCGTTACCGTTCCTGCTTTCTGAGGAAGAATGTGGCTATTGTGATGAAGACAGGAATGAAGGCGAGAAGTGCCACGATATCCATTGCGACGTCCGCCAGTCCCAGGCCCTTTGTGAAAGTGCCGACGCTCAAGTGCATGTAGTAGGTTGCCGGCCACAGCGTCCCAATCACCCTGGCACCACCTTCTAGTGATGAAACCGGTTGCAAAAAGCCTGAGAAAATAAACGTCGGCATTATTGACAATATTGCGGTCGCGAACACGGCGGCAACCTGGCTTGAGGTAAATGTGGCGATCAGCAATCCGTATCCGGTTGTGGCTGCCGCATAGACCAGCGCTCCCAGCGTCAATGCGAAAAGACTGCCTTTGAGCGGTACTGCGAATATATGAACCACGACAATCGCCATAATCGCGAAGTTCGCCATAGTGATCGCGATGTAAGGAAGCTGCTTGCCGACCAGAAACTCCAACTTATAGCTGGGCGTAACATAGAGATTGGTGATTGTTCCGATTTCTTTCTCGCGGACCACGCTAACTGCCATCAGGATGGCAGGAAACAAGAGGAGCAACATTCCCGGTACCGCCGGCCCGATTGCAAAAATGCTCTTGAAGGTCGGGTTATAAAGGTACCGAACGATAAGCTCGGTCGGTAGGGGCGGTTCAATCTTACCGCCCAGTTCATCGCCGAGGCGCTTTTTAAAGCTTGAGTGGACGCCATCGACGTATCCTTCGATCGTCGAGGCCCGCATAGTATTTGCGCCGTCAATCCACGCCGATACCTGAGGTGCCATGCCCTGCCTCAGTTCTCGTCCAAAATTGGGTGGTATCTCTATCGCAACAGTGATGTCGTTGGATTGAAGACGCGCCTCAAGCTCCTTGCTGGTGCTGAGTGCATCGCGTTCCAGAAAGTAGCGCGATCCCCTGAACTCCGCGATATAGGCCCTGCTAGCAGGCGTGCGGTCCTGGTCCAGCACCGCAAAGGTTACCTTTTCTACATCCGTCGTAATGCCGTAGCTGAAAATGAAGAGAAGAATCGTACTGCCGATAAATGCGAAGCCAAGCCTGACCGGATCGCGCATAATCTCCTTCAATTCCCGCATGGCGTAGGCCCACAGGCGCATCAGACTGAGCCCCTGTGGTTTTATCGAAGCGTGCTCCATTTGATAGCTGGTTAGATCGTCGCCATGATCAATTCTCTCTTCCTGGGACGGGGCTTCCACATCCGTTCCGCTTTGCATAGCTTCAAGCATGTAGGCGATAAAAGCAGCTTCGAGGGTGTCCTCACCCTTTGCCGCGACGAGATCGACCGGCTTGCCTACAGCAAGCACCTTGCCGTCATGCATGAGAGAAATGCGATCACATCTAAGTGCCTCGTTCATGAAATGCGTCGAAACGAAAATTGTAACGTTGTCGTTGCGCGACAAATCGATCAGGATCTTCCAGAACGCGTCGCGCGCGAGTGGGTCAACACCGGACGTCGGCTCGTCTAGAATCAGCATCTCCGGTTCATGCAGAATTGCGACGGCAAGGGACAGGCGCTGGCGGACACCGAGAGGCAGTCCGGCCGCCAGTTCATTGAGGCAATGGTGCAAGCCAAAACGGCGCGACAATTCTAGTATTCTCGATTCTGCTTTGCCGCGCTCCAGATGGAATAGCCGTGCATGCAGGTCGAGGTTCTGCCGCACCGTAAGTTCGCCATAAAGCGAGAAAGACTGCGACATGTATCCGACCCGCCGGCGCATGGCGATGCTGCCGGCGTCCACGGCTTCACCGAACAAGGAGGCCTCTCCGGCAGAGGGTGGTAGAAGACCAGTGAGCATCTTCATCGTGGTGGTCTTGCCGCAACCGTTTGAGCCAAGAAAACCGAAGATCTCACCGCGAGAGATAGTGAAGTCGACGTTGTCGACTGCCGTAAACGTACCGAAGCGGCGAGTCAGTCCCCTTGCGGCAATTGCAGGCTCGCCGTCAGTGATTGAGCGAGGCGGGATGACGAACTCGCCGCGGGCTGTGTCTCTATTGCCAGGCAACAAAGATACGTAGGCCTGCTCGAGATCGACGGTGCCGCTACGGGCCATCAAGTCTTCAGGCGTACCGGTCCCGATAATCCGGCCGGCATCCATTGCAACCAGCCAGTCCAAATCTTTTGCTTCGTCCATGTAGGCCGTCGAGACGAGAAGTGTCATGTTCGGGCGTTCGGACTTAATCGACGCAATCAGATCCCAGAATTGCTGGCGGGATAGCGGGTCAACGCCGGTCGTCGGCTCGTCCAGGATCATGAAGTCGGGATCATGGATAAGCGCGCAGCAGAGCCCGAGCTTCTGCTTCATGCCGCCGGAGAGCTTCCCCGCCGGCCTGCTGAGAAAGGGCTTCAGCCCTGTCGCTCGGGTCAGACTGTCGATTTTCTTTTTGCGTTCATTGTCCGCAAGGCCAAATAACTGGCCAAAGAACGAAAGATTTTCAGAGATGCTCAATTCAGCATAAAGGTTCCGGCCCAGACCCTGCGGCATGTATGCGATCCGTGGCGCGATCCGCACTCTAGCCTGACGATCGCTGAGGCTGCTACCAAGGACATTAACCGTACCCGACTGGATTTTTCTGGCGCCTGCCAGCAGACCCATAATTGTTGATTTGCCGACCCCGTCAGGCCCAATTAGACCGAGTTTCCTGCCAGCGGGGAGTTCTAAGGTGACGTTGTCGAGTGCTGTGACATTGCGATAGCGGTGCGAGACACCCTCAACGCAGGCTGCAATATCGAGGCGTTGGCTGATCATGCCGCCTCACGATCCGGTTGTCTTAGTCGGCGGTGGAACGAACCTTTTTTCCAGCCATTTCGGCCAGCTCGGAGGACTGGCGCCGGGTCGAACGTACGCGACACCACGAATTCCTGTTTTCACGAAATCTATGTGTTTTTTGACGAGGTCAGTGGGCACCCGAACCTTCACTCGAAACACCAGCTTCTCTCGCTCCGTCGCCGTTTCCACCTGCTTGGGCGTAAACTGCGCCTTGGGGGAAACGAAGGTTACGGTCGCCGGGACGGCAAAATCGGCTCCATCGATGACTATGCGAGCGTCCGAGCCTATCGCGAGCCGGTGCGCGATGGCCGCTGGCAGGAATATCTCCATATACACTTCAGCCAGATTGACCAGGGTCATGACCTTACCTCCAGCGGGCAGCACTTCACCCGGCTCAGCAAGGCGGTATAGAACACGTCCGATTGTTGGTGAAACCAGCCGGCAATCCGCGATTTGTGATTCGATTTCCTTCTTGACGGCGATCGCTGCGTCAACGCCGCGTTGACGGGAAATTTGCGTGGCTCTCGCTGCAGCCAGGTTGGCTTTGGACACATCCCGTTGACTCAAGCGGGTGTCGTAAGTCTCCTGGCTGGTGTGACCCCGCTTGACAAGCGTACTAGCTCTCTCAAGCTCGCGCTCGGAGAGCTTCAGTTGAGCCTTGGCCTGGGCAATTTGCGCTTCCGCCTGCGCAACCATGCTTCTCGCGCTGGCGATATCGGCTTCAGCCCTGAGAAGTTTTGCCCTGAGTTGCGCTGAGTCGATTAACGCGAGAATCTGTTTGGGGTCTACAAGGTCTCCCTCGCGCACTTCGACGGTTGCAACCCGACCGGGTATTTTTGTTGCTATGTCGACCTGCACCGCCTCAAGACGCCCGTTGCCGAAGGCAATGCCTTCAGGAATCGGCTTGGCATCGTTGCCACCGAACAGAATGAAGGCCAGCACGGCTGCGCCGGCCACCATTGCAGCGGCAATCCTCATATCGAACTGAACCACCGGAACTCCAGCCCTTCTGTTGCTACTCGCCTTTATGCTCTTGTCGCATGTGTACTCTACTCGGACCCTGATTTCGGTCAAAGAGACCTTGGACGATGCGCGCTATGCGACCTTGCCTGAAGAATTGGACCACCCCGGTTTACATTGCGCCGTGCATTGCAGCCCGCTGCACAACTGCGGAACTGAACCAATGCCTCCCGATAGAGCCCTCAAAGCCGATTGATCGGAATTTTGAGGTAAGAGACCCCGTTGTCTTCTGGCGGCGGCATTTGACCTGCCCGAATGTTAACTTGAACAGAAGGGAGGATCAGCGTCGGCATCGCAAGCGTCGCATCACGCTCCGTTCGCATCTTGACGAATTCATCCTCAGTTATCCCCTCACGCACATGCACGTTGTTCGCGCGCTCCGACGCGACCGTCGTTTCCCAGGCAAATTCGTCGCGGCCCGGCGCTTTATAGTCGTGACACATGAAGAGGCGTGTCTTTGGTGGCAGTGCCAGCACCTTTTGAATCGACCTGTACAAGATTCGCGCGTCGCCCCCTGGGAAGTCAGCGCGAGCGGTACCGTAGTCTGGCATGAACAGAGTATCGCCGACGAACGCCGCATCCCCCATCACATATGTGAGGCAGGCAGGCGTATGCCCAGGTGTGTGCAGTGCCTGTACCCTCAAAGCGCCAATCTCGAATATTTCACCGTCCGTGAACAAGTGGTCAAACTGTGTTCCATCGGCATGGAACTCGCGCTCGACATTGAATACCTCACTGAAAATTTTCTGGACATCAGTGATGTGTTCACCAATCCCGATTTGGCCGCCAACCTTCTGTTTGATGTACGGTGCAGCGCTCAGGTGGTCGGCGTGCGCATGTGTCTCAAGGAGCCAGTCGACAACGAGCTCATTTTCTCTGATGTAGGCAATGATCGCGTCTGCCGACTCTGTCCTTGTGCGACCTGACTTTGGATCGTAATCGAGTACGCAATCGATAATCGCGCTGTGTTTGCCATCGGGCTCTGTCACGACATATGAGACTGTAAAGGTGTCTTCGTCGAAGAATGCTTTTACGTTTGGTTTCATATCGTGCTCCTGCTCAATCTTCTGGACGACGTTGCAGTCGACCATTCGGTTATTCATTGGACCGCCAATCCCCTTGGTCTTTGTTCTCGCTCAAGACTGTGGCCCTTATCCGTGGCTCGTCCGGCGCGTGATGATTGGGGACCTCCCTCTTGAAACATGGGAAAGTATTCATATATATGCAAGTATGAATATAAAAGACCTGGAAGCTGCAGCAGATCAGGTCTCGAACCTGATGGGGCTGCTGTCGAACCGAAACAGATTGTTGATTCTTTGCCAGCTAGTTGAGGGCGAGAAGATGGTCGGCGAGCTGGCGCGGTTATTGGAGTTGCGAGAGCCAGCGGTATCGCAGCAGTTGGCGATTCTCCGACGCGAGCGGATCGTCGACGCCCGTCGTGAAGGCCAGTCGATCCATTATCGATTGGCACGTGGCGACGTCAGCAAGTTGATTACATTTCTGTACGAGACGTACTGCGGCGAAAGCGGTGCAGCCAACTGTTGAAGGAGATACTCGATGGGACATGAAACACTACGCAAAATTGATCCCGATACTGCAAAGGCTTGGCTTGACCAGGACAAAGCCATCCTGATCGACGTGCGCGAGCCCGACGAATATATTCGTGAGCATATCCCTGAGGCGCACCTTGTTCCTCTGTCAGGGTTCACCCCGGAAGACTTCCCCCGCGAACATGACAAGATCGCGGTGTTCCACTGCAGAAGTGGAGGACGGACCGAAACCGCGGCGCGGCAGATTCTGAAAACCGGATTCAAGGAGGTCTACCAGCTTGAGGGTGGTTTGCAGGCGTGGCGCAAGGCCGGCTACGCAATAAATGAAAACAAGAGGGCCCCGATCAGTATCATGCGCCAAGTCCAAATAACCGCTGGTGCGCTCGTTCTGCTGGGCGTTGTGCTCGCAGTTTTGGTGTCACCATGGTTCATGGCCCTGGCCGGGTTTGTCGGAGCCGGATTGATGTTCGCGGGAATTAGTGGTGTCTGTACGATGGCTACCATTTTGGCGCGTATGCCCTGGAACCGGCTCATCACCGAACAGCCCAGTGTTGGCGCGACGGCCACACAGTAAGCCACTAAGGAACCGTCACAATGACCCCGGCCCACTTCAGGCGGTTCGTTCCGATCCTGCAATGGTTGCCCGGCTATAATCGGCAGGATCTCGCTGGAGACGGTCTAGCCGGATTAATCGTAGCGATCATGCTGGTCCCGCAAGCGATGGCTTATGCGCTCCTTGCTGGCCTGCCGCCTAAAGTGGGCCTTTACGCCAGTATCGTACCGCTCCTCCTTTACGGCCTGCTTGGCAGCAGCCGCGCGCTCGCCGTTGGCCCGGTTGCAATTGTCTCGCTTATGGTCGCATCGACGCTCGGCGCGATCGCAGAGAGCGGGACTGAGGCGTACATTTCTGCGGCCCTGCTGCTCGCTTTCTTAAGCGGTGGCATTTTGATTGCAATGGGCTTGGCCCGACTCGGATTTCTGGTGAACTTTCTGAGCCATCCGGTTATTTCGGGTTTCACCAGTGCGGCGGCCCTGGTGATTGGCTTTAGCCAGCTCAAGCATCTCCTGGGACTCGACATTCCGCGTAGTCATCTGATTACCGACACTCTGTGGTACGCGGTCTCACACATCGGGGACATCAACCTGACGGCGACCGCGCTGGGCTTCGGCGCCCTCGGCACGATCTTGGTATGGACCAGTATGCTGCCGCGACTGCTTAAAAGCCATGGCAAGGCTGCGGCCTGGATTAGTCCGCTAGTCAAAATGGGCCCCATCATCGTTGTGGTGATAACGACCATCGTTGTGTGGGCATTCGCCTTGGACAGGAAGGCCGGCGTCGATGTTGTGGCAATGATACCCGTCGGCCTGCCAGCGCTGTCGCCGCCGAAATTTGAACTGGAGCTCATGCAGCAACTTCTGCCTGCCGCACTTCTAATCTCGATCGTCGGCTTTTTGGAGAGCGTATCCGTAGCCAAATCACTCGCTTCGAAACGCCGCCAGAAGATCGACGCCAATCAGGAACTCGTCGCCCTAGGCGCAGCGAATATCGGTGCTTCATTTAGTGGCGGATATCCGGTAACCGGCGGTTTCAGTCGCTCATTAGTAAACTATACGGCAGGTGCGGTAACTCCGCTCGCCTCAATAATTACGGCAAGTATTGTTGTGGTGGTGGTCATGGTACTGACGCCGCTCCTCTACTACCTACCGAAGGCCACGCTGGCCGCGATTATAGTCGTAGCAGTGGCCAGTCTGGTGGATTGGCGGACGTTTCATCATGCCTGGACTTACAGTAAGGCCGATGCGGCCTCGCTACTCACAACGTTTGTTGCCGTTTTGGCCTTTGGCGTCGAGATCGGTATCGTCGCAGGCATTGGCCTCTCAATTGCACTTTATCTTTGGCGGACGAGCCGACCGCATATGGCGGTAGTTGGACGGGTGGGCGAAAGCGAGCACTTTCGAAATGTCTCGCGCCATGAGGTCAAGACCTATCCGCAAATTCTCGCTGTGCGGGTCGATGAAAGCCTCTACTTCGCCAATGCCGCCTACTTGGAGGATGCGCTAAGCATGCGCATCGCTGAACAGCAAGAGATCAAGCATCTTGTGCTGATCATGAGCGCTGTCAATTTCATTGATGGTAGTGCCCTGGACACACTCGAAACTTTTGCAAAACGTCTGCACGACTCCGGCGTCACCTTACATCTTGCAGAAGTTAAGGGCCCTGTCGCAGATCGCCTGGCCCGCGTTGACTTCGAACACACGCCTGGCCTTGGGCAGATCTTTCTGAGTACGCATGAGGCAATCGCGTCATTAACAAAAAAAATCGATTAAGAAGTTACATGAACCTCTAGTAATGCCGATTAACTCCACCAGCTAAGTGACGTTGATCGCGACACGACTGTTGCCGTTCAAGATGTTTTTGATCGCGGATTACGGCTGCGTTCAGAGATGTAGCAGAAATTGACGTGGAATAGTGTACGTTTGTCCGGTGGCTGGGGCTCACCTATCAAAAACTTGTCGTGCTATGACGGGCGGATCGGGGATAAGCCGCTCGTCATTGAAATGTCGCCGCGCGTAAATGGGTTTTATTGGCCAAACGGTTCCCCAGTATTCGATAGCCAGGGTGAGTAGCAGGACCGCGTCATCATGCACCAATTGCTGCTTCGACGCTTTTGTCCTGCCGACTCACGCTCGCAATCCATCACCGCAGCGACGCTCAACGCCGACGGCGTCCACCGCGACCTCTCCTGATACCTCTACGACGCACCGTCCCTCTGCGACGGATGATGCGACGGCGGCGAATACCGCGACGATTGCGGAACCTTCTGCCACGATAACGGCGATAGCGCCAATAGCGCGGCGGCCCAAAGTAGATATGGGGTCCCCAATAGTAGTCGTCGTAGTAGTAATAACGGCGGCACGCTCCGTAATGGCGATGCCATTTCCGATGCGTATGCCAGCGCCGCCCATGACGATGACGTATCCTTCCACGAAGCCACCTGCAATGCCAACCATGGACCTTTTGCACGAGACTGTTTTCTAGGCCACTGTATGGTACTGTGCTGGTGCCTTTGGGAAAGGGAACGGCAGCCGAAGGCGCTCCGCTTGTGAACAATAAAAATAGGGCACCGACAACAAGCGTTGCGATATCCCGTAATCTCTGTCTCATACTAAGAATCTCCACTATTTCGATCTCAATATGCAGATTAGGCGATGGCCAATTGGCCTGCGTTGACATTCATCAATTCAGAATTACCTGAGGATCTGGAAATAGCTCGACACCTTGTTATCCGGCTGCATTACCGCAACTCGATTGAATTCATTTTTCTTATGTCCGCGGACTTTGTGACCGGGCTCTCGCGCGGATTATTGAGTTCGGCGCAGATGCCGTCGTCATTTCCCTGTGCTTTTCTCACCAACGGTAAATGGTAATTTCACACACGCTTACCTGCTGGATCGCTGCCGACATCGATTGTCCTGGCATAGACGCACTGATGCGATACTATCGGGTGGAGCAATTCAGTTAGGGCAGATCAGTTTTGCGCCGCTTGGTTTTGAGCTGCCACAACAGCATTGCATGAATTATCGCAACTTCATCGGGCGTAAGTCGACCGTGTCTTTTCAAGAACACAGCAATATCCCGCCCGGTATAACGACCAAGCAGCTTACCACCCACAAGCTGCAGCTCTCGCCGTGCAAGGTCCTTGGCGCGCTCATGACATACGATACACTTTTTTCGATAAAGCCCGCCGCTCTGAAGCTGAAGAGAAAACATTTCAACGACCGCATCACTTTCTTTCTGGGTAAGCCGCGTGCCGTAATGATTCTGCAATAGTCGTGATATGTCACGGCCGGTTTTCACCGAAACTAGCTTGCCGTTTCTTTGGGTGAGTTTGTCTCTTGCAAAGGGTCCGGCGTGCGGCTTGTGGCAACGCGAGCATCGTTGTTCATATATCGCGTGGGGGTCTAGGGCCTGTGTATGTGCTGGCGTACAAGATAGTCCTATTGCCGCGCCAACAGCGGCAGCCATGAGTATTTTTCCAGACTGCATCAAAATACGATCCACGAAATCTTGACTGACAGGAAGAGGCTTAAGACCCGCTTGGGACTGCGCATTGACCGTCATCAAACTCACTGCAGTCTGGGTGAGAACAGAAGTTTCAGGTAGGACCGCAAGAGCATGACTTGTTGCGCTGTAATCAGGGGCTCCCCGACAGCACGTGACATGACGATGCCCCCCTCTATGACAGAGCTGACCATGTCTGATAAATGATCAAGGTCCACGTCGTCGTTCATGGGATAAACGTCCGCGATTTCATCGAACATCGCGCGAAATCTGTTGCGCCATCCCAGGACTGCGCGCCGATTGGCATCACGCACGTCCCGATTGAATAGCCGATCTTGATAGACGGCAGTGGCGACAATGCAGCCGGGGTGTCCGCCTGGCATATCCTCAATTAGTTCAGCGAGAAGTTTCAAGCCTATCAGTGCTGCCTGCAGAGGATCGTCGGAAAGGTCCCGCGCGCGTCCTAAGAGGTCATCAAAGAGCTGATCCTCGACTTCAATGTGCCGCTCAATGAGTGCCCGCGCCAAAGCGTTCTTATCCCGAAAGTGGTAGAAGAAGCCGCTCTTCGTGATTTCAGCACTCGCAACAATTTCATCAATTGAGGTGGCGTCGAACCCCTTAGTCAACACCGAGTCTTGGGCGACATCCAGTATTCTCTTGCGTGTTTCACTTCCACGTGACACGGCACCGACCTCCCGAAACCATACCGTTGGTACTGTACCAGCAGTACGGATTTCCCGATTAATTCATCACACCCAACAGGGGTGACCTCTTTATCCCTATGATTCCAAATTGAAAAATTCTTATCTCAAAATGTACCGCAAGTCGGCTTTCAACTCCAGTGCGTTTGGCTGCATACCTGCAAGAGCAGAATTCACCGCTGATGGAGCAGTAAGATGACAAGTATCGATCGTTTACTAAGAACCAATCGTCCGTTTCTGACCGACGGCGGATTTGAAACATGGCTGTTTTTCCAGCAGGGCTTTGAAGCCCCTGAATTCGCGGCAATTGTGCTAATGGACGACGAAAAAGCGCGCCAGGCGATGCGCCGTTACTTCGATGGCTTCTTAAACCTGGCAGAGGCCGCACAGACCGGCTTCGTTCTCGACACGAATACTTGGCGCGGTTGTGTGCACTGGGGACCAAAGCTTGGTCAGACCGACTCCAGCATGTTGCGCCTCACTTCAGACGCAGTGCAATTTGCCAGGGACATTCGTGCTGACTGGCGCTCGCGTGTCTCACCAATAATTGTCAACGGTGTCGTTGGTCCCGCCGGCGATGGATATGCTCCAGGCAGAGTGCCGGAAGTGGCCGAAGCACGTAACTTGCACTTGCCGCAAATTCGCACATTTGCCAAGGGTGGCGTGGACATGATCTCAGCAATAACAATGACCAATGTCAGTGAGGCAATTGGCATTACCCAGGCCGCGTCGGAGGTGGGCTTGGCGACAGTGGTGTCGTTTACAGTTGAAACTGATGGTCGGCTACCAACAGGTGAAGCCCTGGGCGATGCCATTCATGCCGTAGATGCCGCAACCGATCCTGCCCCGATTTATTATATGGTGAATTGCGCCCATCCGGATCACTTTTATGACACGGTAGCGACTGGAGCAGACTGGGTCTCTCGTATCGGTGGAATTCGGGCGAATGCATCGCGGTTGAGCCACGCGGAACTCGATGTGGCCGAGACGCTCGATGATGGAAACCCAATCGAATTTGGACACCTGCACGTTGATCTCGCCCGACGATTGCCCAATCTGCGCGTATTTGGTGGTTGTTGCGGCACAGATCATCGCCACGTTGAGAATATTTCTCGAAACTTGCACATCCAAACCGCCGCTTGATTTGATGTGCGGATTAGCGAACATGCGATCATAGTGACTCAAAAACACAGAGCGTGTTTAAGGCCTTGCTGGCGAGCACGCTCTGCCGTTGGCAGATGTCCATATTATTTGGGTCCAGAAATGACGGGCAGTTTCTGGCAATTGATTTGTCTTACAACAACCGTCGGTCGATAAGTCTGTTGTCAGTGGCAAAACTATCATGGCACAGTCAGACAACGACCGTCGCCTATTCACCTCAAGCTGTCATATTAATTCAGAAATCAGCCAGTTCAGCGCATTGTCGTCGCCGGTTTATTGGCCCTTAGGAAATTGCGCACGCGAGCGATGGTTCTAGCCTTCAGCTCCGGGGGCTCCTTCCATGGATAGACCGTCACCTCAGCATTCGGTGCTAGTGAAGCGATATCGACGCTGGTCTGATAATTGTGCGCAGGCGTATCGTCCGGCAGGACAAGGATAGGGGTCTGGCAGTTGCGGGCGAATTCGCGCGGCACGCTATAAACGAAGTCCGGGGATTGCCTAAAGAGATTGTGCAGATATTTTTCGATCGTTTCTGCCGACACGTCGGGGTGTCGCTCGCGGAACTCCTTGCCCCAACCGTCGCGACACAAATCGAACATGACATCCGGGTTCTCAGGCCGGTGGCCGACCGGCTGGCTGATGACCGCCGCGACCACGCGATCCGGAGCGCGCTGCAACAGCTTGAGCGCAAACGGGCCACCGATGCAGTTACCAAAGAAGGCGAACTGGTGGATGCCAAGATGGTCCATGAGCCCAAGCTGGTCATCAGCGAAGGCGTCCCACGGATTATCGACCGGGACTGGGCCAGTGGACAAACCGTTGGTGGCGTTGCGTTGGTCCATCGTGATGACCCGAAAATCGCCTCTGACCTCCTCCATCATATTGATGACTGCGTTAGGCCAATTGGCAATCCGCGAGTTCAAGCCGCCGCCGGGAAGGGCGAGGAGTGGAAAACCGGAGCCGACCTCCTGGTAATGGATACGAACGCCGTTTTTCTCATAGGAACCCGTCTTGGGTCCTGTGGCGGGCGTTCCACTGCTTGCAGCAGCGGTCAGTGGAACGTTGGGCTTGATAGGATCCATAAGACCTTCCCCTGTTTTCTGGTTTTTTGGCGCAGGATGACTTGCAATACCGTATTGGATGTCATCATTGCAACTGGCTGCTGCGACGAATGCTGCAACACGCCAAAAGTCTTTGACGACCCGGAGCGGTCCCCAAAAGACGGGCAAGATCATATGGCCCAAGTCGAAATACGGTGTGCTCTGGCGCTTATCTGTTCGACCTTGAATTTTTCGAGCATGTAGCCTATATATGGGCATCGACTTTGGCCGGATGTCCGAGCTCCAACGTCCGAATATTATCGGACGCACGTTCTGAAACCCTTCCGAAATTCGACGACCACAACGGGGACGCATTAGCGCGGACCTGTAGTGAAACTATATGCTATCAGCAAGGAACTGACGACAAATGAATACTGGAACCGTGAAATTCTACAACAGTCAAAAAGGCTTTGGCTTCATTGAACCCGATGGCGGCGGCAAGGACGTGTTCGTCCACGCGACTGCGCTCGAGCGGGCGGGCATCTCTGGCCTTTCGGAAGGACAAAAAGTCTCTTTTGACACTGAGCAAGATGCCCGCAGCGGGAAAACCGCTGTAGCAAATATCCAGATAAAGTAAGCAAACAAACTGGGGAGCGGATTACGAATGTGGTCCGGTCCCCAGTTCGTACGACCAATGTTCGATGTTCTGGGAGAAGCTCTTCAGCTTCACCACAGCGAGCATATTGTGCTGAACGCGCAATGGCCAATGCAGATTGAGCCAATAGTCTACATTAAGCGTTGTGAAAGGGCAGGTTTTTTGTTGCCGAACAAATAATTCATGGCTTGCTCTCCATTCTGATCTTCGTAGGAATAAATATCATGGCGTCGCACAGATATTCCGTCGGGCAATCGCTGTTCTTCTCTGGCCGGCGAATGGGCCATCAAGTCAGCGCCATATCATGCACGATAGTTCGGTTGATGCCCGCCGAAGGCGGCGAGAACCAATACCGAATCAAATGCACTTTCGAAAATACAGAACGTATCGTCAGGGAGCACCAGCTAAGCCTGACGGAATAGACTCTTTCTAATTCATAAAGTTCAGGTGAATTAATGGGACGAATGAAAGCAAAGGCACAAACGGAGTTTGCCCTCTTTAATGTGCTGTATGAAGATGGGCGAATTACTTCGAACCGAAAAGTCCCGCTGCACGAAATTAACGGCCTTGAGGGAGAGAAGCGCATCCAGAGTGTTATCGAGGGCCAGGACGCGGAAATCGCCAAACGTTCAGGAAAACCCCGTGGGCCGATTAAATCGATCACCAAGGTAAAAGTGAAGAAATAGCACGCGATAAGATCGTTATCCAAACCACCTGGCTACACCAGAGCTTGGCTCGTATCGCCGACCAATACACTGCCTTTGCACAACTGGTTCGGAATATGTTCGCTGCAGAATTCTCCTGCGGCTTCCAGCTAATCGCAACGCCGCGAACGCCGGCCAGCTTCGCCCATCCTGCATCGTTGACACAAGCACGGACAGCGCCGTGATCTCGGCGATGGAACGCGCGCCATCTTGCCACGCCTATGTTGCAATGCACAAATTAGCTCATATATGTCTAGCATGAGACACTTTGAAGAGATCTAAAAAGAGGCTTTGATGATCAAAAAGGTAATAAAGAACAAGAAGTTGGCAGATCTTGAAGCGAATGACTGCCGTTGGCCTATTGGCGATCCGAGGGATGAGGATTTCCACTTTTGCGCAGGCCATAAACTAAATGATGGCCCGTACTGCGAATTCCACTCAACTCTCGCAATCACATCTTCGAATCAGCATTTGCGAGTCGCGACCCCAAAACCGCTGATTAAGCGCGCAGCTTAGTATCAGATTTGGCGCAGAGGCATGAGGTCTACGTTTTAGCGTGAATGCATATTGACCCGTATCACTCTCAAACCGTTAAGCTATGTCATCACAATCTGAAATAACGATAGTCCGATTGGGTTCAGATATCCGCTGTCGGCCATCGACGGTTATCGGCCAAGCAATGACGGGCCCGCCAATACAGATTTCCCCAACTAGGTAATCACCGCGTAGAATTATGAATTCCGCTCGATACTGTGATCACCGGCGGACCCCGTTCACAGTGTACGGCTCAGCAGTACGCGTGTATGCCCCACAACGTACCGTGTGCGCTATCAGAACGTACGACCTTCGAACCGACTGACGGCAATAAGCCTGATCGAAGGACTGAGCGGGGCACCGCTGCTTTTTTTGGTGTTGCGAAGAACGAAAATCGGCCATCACAGTCGCCGAAATTGGCATTCCACCGTAGCCGAGCGATCCGTGGCAGGGCGCCGAGGCCAAGTGTTAGTAGACCTGCCTCAACGGTATCATAGAATTTTTGGCCGCACGCTACGAACTTGATCGATTAACCAACCGGTATGGCAGTCAAATTAGTCACGCGTTGGCTAACAGCAACGAGTCTCTTGGCGCGTTATTGCTCATAGAAAAATGGATGAATTCGCGGTGATAGGGCCGCGTTGGATATTCAAAGTGCATTCCATGGCGGACCATTGGAATATTCGGCAATGACTGTCACAATACTTCAATCGACCCGCGGTTGCTCATTCAACACTGCCTAATTTCTTTCGTTTTTACATGATGATATAATATTGCATTTCAGGGACATGCGATGATTTGTTTCCCTGTATATTGAGTTGCTCATAGCGAACTAAATTTCTTGGGTCGAGACGATGGGCACGTCGGTTTCCAGCTAAGCCGATCCTAGCTGGGCTAGGCGGAGCACACGTATGGAACTGGAAAGCGTTTCGAAAGTGCCAGCGGCTATGATTACGCCGATTCTTCGTTATAGGAATCCGAGCCAAGCAAGCGAGTGGCTCAAGGCGGCCTTTGGTTTTGAAATTGCAACCACAGTCGCAGATACCGATGAGCAACAAGCGCACATTGTTCTGGGTTACGGTAATCAGGTCGTTGTTCTTTATCCAGCTAAGGGATCGTTGCTGGATGATTTTATGAGTCAGCCTGAAGATAATGGCGGCATGTCGACCCAGCTTTGTTACATTGCTGTCGACGATATCGACCGACATTTTAGGACGGCATCTGCGGCCGGAGCCAAGATCGAGGTGCCGCTGCGCGGCGAGGCTGAAGATGCGACGGGACGATTTTACATGTGCCGTGACCCGGAGGGCTTTCTATGGTCCTTTGGAACGGTAACACACGTGGGCCCGCGCACGATTGCAGACGGATCCATAGCCGGCGACAAGACGCCCGCGGCTAAGACCGTGCCAGCAAACACCGAGAGGCAATCCCACGACACGCGCCAGGCATCGCCTGCTATTCAGCTCGACAATAAGTCTGGGCAGGTACAGGAGGCGATTCCTGATCATGACAATTCGCGGGGCATAGGCCTGACTGTGGTCGTGGGTTTTGGGGCCTTGATTATCGGACTTGCTAGCTTAGTTGGTGCCTTTTTTATCTTTAGCAATGATTACGAGGCAAAATTGCGGTTAAAGGCAGCCGTCGCCACGGCTCGCCTTGATGGCAAGAACCAAGTGAGGCTTGTTCGAAATCGAATGCGCGCTGAATTGGCAACCGTAAACAGTCAATTGGAGACCGTAAAGGCACGAGAGAAATCCGCCAAAAAAGCCTTGGCAGAGGTTCACCGCCTTCTCGCCATTGAGACAGAAGCGTTGAAGAGGACCCGCAGTGGTGCGGACCGCGTAAGCACCGATTTGCACGCTCTGAACAAGAAATTGAAAGCAGCAGCTGCGGCTGCGAGGCAGGCCAAAGCCCGCCAAGAAGCGCAAAATAAAACGATTCTGGCTCTGCGCGGCTCAAGCGCGAAGCTCGCCGAAAAAATCAAACGACTAGAATCTGCATTGAGTAAGTCTTCTGCACGTTTACGTGAACAGCAAGTGCTTGCAAAAAATCAATCATCCCTGGCGGTGAAGCGTGGCAATGAGTTGCGGCGCGCAAAGGCGAAGGCCACAGCGCTTGGGGAGCTGGTGGAAGCATCTGAACAAAAAGTCTCGGCGCTGCAAACGGCGAGAAATAGTGCCAATGCGCGCATCAAAGGGTTGCTTGCAAAGATCAAGGAGGTCGAGGCAACAGTCCTGCGCCACGCGCAGCTGCAAGGTGCGGGCTCAAAACGGATAAAACTCGTTTCGGCTGATCGGATCGAAAAAATCCTTTCTGATGATGGTGCGATTGCAGCGTTGTCTCGACTGCAAGTAGTGGTTACCGCCGCCGCGCGAAAGATTGAATCGCTTGACAATCAACTCAAGGCGCAGCGCGAAAAGGCAAAGACGCCGAAAAAGCCGAAACCTGTTGCCGCCGAGCCAAAACCCTCTGTTGTCCAGGCCAAACCCGTTCCTGGCGGTCCGTTCCAGACGACGTGTGGGCGCAGTGTCTGGAAAGGAGTCCTACAGAAATATAAAAGGCCGCAAAAAACGATGCGCGGGCTAACAGTACGCTTATGTTCGGCCAACAAAAATTCCGCTGAACCCGCAAAGTGCCTGCGAGCAGTCATGTCCGGTCAACTCAGCTGGGGACCGAGCAAGAAGTGGCCGCTCGGCAATGCAGTAAATTTATGTAGCGGCTCAGCCAATGCCAGTGCCACGCTGCGATGTTTCAGAAGGCAGCTTGCGGCGCTGAAGAGTTGGCGCAGAGCCTTGGAGCAATGCACGGCATATTAATTGGGTATGGATCCTGGCCCGCGCATCGGACTGATGGATCTAAAAGAGTTTAAGGCACAGTCCGGCGCATTCAGCACCCGAGTATTCGAAATGCAATTGCTGCCATAGCTGGCGTTAACCTAGCGCTGGGCAATGCCCGCTTTCAAGCGGGCAGCTGAAATTGCACCAAATGCGGACAAACACGTCCGCTCGCAGGAGAGCGGCTGTCATGGGACACTCTGACGAATACCGGTCGCAAAGGACCCACACCGGAAATCGTTGGCAGCGTTCATTGCGTGTTTGACACCCTACTCAAAAAAACAGCGCCCGGAGCTGCAGGTAGCGTTCAGGGGCTTGCTCAATTTCTATGCCAATTGGCAAGACAAGAGCGTCCTTGCACGGTACTGTTTCAGCCACGAAAGCTGATTCACCGGAGGCAAAGTATGGAAGGCAACAAAGACCTGGCGGATAGATGGAGCCTTTTCGAAACGATGCTACGGATGAGACGATTCGAAGAGGCGGTATTCAGCCTTCACCACGATGGTCATTTCGTTGGCCATTATCACCTCTACATAGGTCAGGAGGCTGCCGGCGCCGCCGCGATTGCCACGCTACGCGACCGCGATCATGTCGTTACAACACATCGCAACCATGGTCACCTTGTTGCACGTGGCGCCGAGCCCGCTGCGTTGCTGTCTGAAATTCTCGGCCGTTCGACGGGAACCAACCGGGGCTATGGCGGAACATTCCATCTTAGCGAGCCGTCCCTTGGTTTTCTCTCGACGTCTGGTGTCGTGGGCGGTGCGATAAGCCTTGCGGTCGGGGGCGGTCTCGCCTGCAAGCAGCGGGGCGACGGCTCCATCACCATCGTCTTCTTCGGCGATGGGGCACTTGAGGAAGGCGTGGCCTTTGAGGCCCTAAATATTGCAGCACTTTGGCACCTTCCCGTCGTCTTCTACTGTGAGAACAACGATGCATCGCTCTGGCAGGGACAACAACAACACAAGAGCGATGAGCATGCGACAGATGACCTACGAAAGATTCCCAATACTTTCGGCATCGAATCCGTTCGCATCGATGGACGAGATGCCATCGGGGTCTTCAAGGCGACCTCCAAAGCAGTTTCGGCTTGCAGAGACGGTAACGGGCCGCAATTCATCGAATCTATGACGAACCGCTGGCCTGGAAATTTCCAGCAATGGCCGTCAATGGTGACCGGAGTGACCGACATCGGAATGGCAACAGCCGATACCGATCTTCCCGATGAACACGAGGCATGGTTTGCCCACGAAGATCCAATTTTGTTGCTCGCCCGTTCACTCGCCGCAGAAGACAAGGAACGTCTCCTGGACCTTGATCAAGAGGTTCGCGGCGAAATTCAAAAGGCAAAGGCTGCAGCGTTAGCAGCGCCAAGACCATCACCTGACGCCGCACTCAATTACGTCTATGCATAGGGGGATTCGATGGCAAAAGTAATGAGCTATGCCGAGGCCTTTCTGATGGCGCTTGGTGAGTGTATGGCGAGCGACGAGCGGGTATCACTCATTGGAAGACCATTCTCACTTGGACCGACACGGGAATTGTCAAATGAGCTGCGCAAGCGGTTTCCTGACCGTGTTGCAAAGCCGCCAACGTCAGAAGCAGCAAATGCAGCACTCGGAACGGGTGCCGCGATGGCCGGACAGCGTCCACTGGTCGATTTAGCCACCGGTTCATTTTCGCTCCTAGCGCTTTCGGCGATCATCAACGAGGCCGCCGTGGCCCACTATATGTCCGGTGGGCGCTTGCCGGTGCCGGTGACATTCCACATTACCCACGGTGTTCGCGGGGCAGGGGCAGCACAGCATAGCCACGATATGCATACTTTTGTCTGGAATGCGCCGGGGTTGGAGGTCGTATTGCCCGCAACACCTGCCGATGCGTATGGCCTGGTCAAGGCGGCACTCGCCAGCCCGAACCCGACTTTCATCATGAGCCACTTCAAGCTCATTGCGACGAGCGGAGAGGTGGGCGGTGATGCAGACCTACCCCAGATCGGAAAAGCCAGCGTCAAGCGGAGGGGTAAGGATGTGACGATTGTCGCACTTTCGCTGATGGTTCCGCTGGCGCTCGAAGCGGCAGAAATTCTTGCAAGTGAGGGAATCGAGGCCGAAGTCATAGATCCCATGACGCTGTCACCGCTTGATGACGAGGCGATCCTGTCCTCCGTATCCAAGACCGGACACCTTGTTGTGGCGGACGAAGCACCGCTGCACGGTGGTGCAGCATCGGGCATCGCGGGGATGGTGGCCGACAAGGGCTTCGATAGTCTTAAAGGTCCGATCGCACGGGTGGCAAGACCGAATACGCCTGTACCCGCAAGCCCTGAAATGGAAGCTTTCATCGTACCAAAGAGTGGCGACATTGTTGACGCGGTGCAAAGAGTACTCGGTTGAAGCACTGGGGGGCAAAGAGCGCCACAATCAATCCTCAGCGAATAAATGCCTGCTGGCTCTTTGTCTCCGATTTGCCTATCGCTTCTGGGCTAAAACAGCATGGGACGGCTTGAGATGAACTCGGAATTGCATGGAAAAGTCGCACTGATCACTGGCGGTAACCGCGGCATAGGTCGAGGAATTGCCTTGGAACTTGCAAGCCACGGTTGCGATCTCATGCTCACAGCACGCAATTCACAGGCTTTGGAGAGCGTCGCTGAGGAGGCAAGAAGACTAGGATCGAATGTTGCGATACTCTCGGCCGATCTGACTGACCATGGGCAGGTCGAAGCCGTGGTCGGAGCCTGCCGTGAACGTTTCGGTAGACTAGACATACTGGTGAACAATGCCGGCGGTGCAAAGCGAGGCGACATTTTCGAGCTGAGTGACGACGATTGGGCAGATGGCTTTGCGCTAAAGTTTTTTGCACATGTCAGACTGTCGAGGGAAGCTTGGCCGCTGCTAAGAGATGCGAAGGGCTCTGTCGTGGCAATAGCAGGGATAGGCGCGCGCGCACCCGTCGCCGATTATGCCATTGGCTCTGCAGTTTGTGCGTCCTGCATTGCGTATGCCAAAGCGTTGGCTGACGTTGGCAAGCGTGATGGCGTACAAGTGAATGTCATAAATCCAGGATCAGTTCGCACAGATCGCATGAAGCATCGGATTAGCATTATTCAGAATCGATTATCCATGGACGAGGCCACCGCCCTCGAGCATCACCGCAAGGAACTTGATATCACCCGCTTTGGACAGCCAGAGGATATTGGTGCACTGGTGGCTTTCATTGTATCACCGCGTGGTCGATGGATTCACGGAAGTTCTCTGGACATTGATGGTGGACAGGTTTCCCCATTGCGGATGTCAGTTTACGATTGAGGAATGGCCGATGAGATTTCCTGTCTTGCCTGACGACCAGTGGACACCAGAACAGTCTGTGGTTGCCGACTCTATCAGGTCGGGCCCGCGCGGAGAGCTCCGAGGTCCTTTTGTACCATTACTTTACAGCCCGGAATTAGCCGCCGGCATTCAAACAACAGGTGAATATATTCGCTTTGGTAATTCGCTTCCGAAGGATTTGATCGAAATGGCCGTTCTTATGACCGCGCGTCATTTTGATTGTGCGAATATGTGGCAATCTCATCGTGCCCTTGCAATCAAGGCGTGCCTCCCGTCTACGATCATAACCGCGCTTTCAGAACGGCGGCACCCCGCAGTCCTAAGCGCTCATCACTCGATCGTTTACGATTTCTGCTCCGAGCTTCTCGCAGAGAAAAAGGTCTCGCCCACCACATTTGATCAAGCTGAGCGGGCATTTGGTAAGAGAGGCACGATCGACCTCACCGGGGTCTGTGGCTATTACTCCATGCTGTCCATGATATACAATGTAGCCGACATACCGCTTGACCCTGGATCGGTTCCATTTGAGGGCTGAAGCCGAACGGGACTTGGTGCAGCATGTCGATCGCGGGCGATAGCCGCCATATGGATCTGGTTCTTGATACAACGGAGGGAAAAACAATGGGGTTAAATGTGCGCCGTGTCGTAACTGGCCATGACGCCGAAGGTCGGGCCCTTGTATCCATCGATGAAATCGCTACCAATATTGTTCGCAAGCGGCCAGGCTATGAGAGCACTGTGATCTGGTCGACGGAATCTTTTCCAGCAGACTTAAAAGATACAACGGATGGGGCAACGCGGGCGGTTCCAACGGCAGTTCCTAACGGCACCGTATTTCGGGTAGTACGTTACGAACCGGGTGTCGCCCCCCGAGTACACAGAACTCAGTCGCTTGATTACGCCGTCGTTATTTCGGGTGAAATCGATATGGAGCTCGAGAAAGGCGACGAAGTTCACTTGAAGGCTGGCGACGTCGTAGTGCAGCGGGCGACCGTACATAATTGGATAAATCGCGGCACGGAACCGTGCATTATAGCCTATGTGCTAACGAGTGCACTGCCAGACGATAAGCTGGCTGAGTTTGGTTAGGTCAATTGGCAAAGGCCAAGGACAATAGAAATATGCCGGAATAATTCCTAGCACGCGGTGGGCCAAAGACCAGGACATGGATGGCGCCAACCACATGCCCCTCTTGCAGATTTGAGCAGATGCGCAATTGGCTGCCAACTACCGCGTGTGAGGCAGACCGTTGTGCCGAAAAGCACTTACGGCCGCTGTCGGCGGCAAAGCCGTCGCTGATCTGTCAGACTACGACTGTCCGCCAAGGCTCATAGCCGACAATTTGGAAAATGCAACAGCGCGCAATAACGTGCGCGGCTACTCCTTTGCACCAATGTGGCGCGCCGGTCCTTGTTGAGACGATGCGGTCTTTAGATTTTTTTGGCGACCGGCCGCATTAATCACGATGTTGCAGTCGTTCAAATCAGCGCCAACAATTCGATTTCAGAGTTGCATTCAAAAAAGTTTTTGGCGGGCGTACTCAGTGAAGGCTAGCATAGCGGCCTAATAACTGCTTCATCGACTGCTGAAAACGTTGCACATCGTTGCGCATTTTTGCGACTATATGTGAGCCCTGTATGGCGCCGTACATGAGCTCTGCTTCGCTCAATGCTGGACCGGAAAAATGCAGCTCGTTGGCTTCCCTTCCGCGATCGAGAACATCTTTGAGCCAGCGAATTTGCCAATCCACCAGACGCTTGTTCTTAAGTCGCAACGTCTCGGGCAAACCGTCATTCTCTGCCATCAACATTCCACACAAACAAATCTGCTCTCCCAAAATGGATAACTCAAATAGTTTGAAGTAGTGCTTCAACATGGCAATAGAATCTGTATTGGGCACGCAGCCGAGATGGGCCTGTAGATCTTGTTCGGTTTGGTCCAGAAGAGCGCTACCAAGATCAACCTTAGAAGGAAAGTAATGGTGTATGGCCGCCTTGGAGGTCCCGACGACGTCTGCAATGCCTGCGTAGCTGAAGGCATTATATCCACGCGTGCGTATCAATCGTTCAGCGATCTCCAAAATCTGCGTTCTCGTATCAGTCATTCCCAATGCCCTTAAATGTGGCCACGTCTCTTTTGTGAGCCCGCCCGATGGATCACCATTGTCTATCAATTAAAACGACGGAATTTGGAATTTACTTATCAGTAAGTAAATAAAGACGTCCTATACTTAATTTAAAGCCCTGATCATAGGGTGTTCCCAATGGATGCAGTTTAATCGATATATGCTGGAACCTGTAATAGGTCAAAGGCTGCTTAGGACGTTTAATTGAAACGATGACGAATTCTATGAGGTTACGGCGGCAAGCCTTTACTCGCAATCTGTCGAGCGCTCAATTCAAACATACCGCGTTTCCCAGGGAGATTTGCAGACGGAAATTTCACACCTGAGAAACTACTCTTGACTATCAGAGAATTAACTCTCGTCATTGGGCGAACCATTAAAGTTGGTATTGGCTTTTTCAAAACGGACAGTACTCAGTTGTGGTTCTTGGTGTAACGTCGCACTTAAGCGTCTGGGACAGTATCGTCTAGCATTTCACATGTTGCGCGTATGTGTTCCGTCACCCTCGCCAATACAACAGTGCGGTCTTCTGGTGTTTTCGCGCTCGCGTGAATATAGGCCGACACGACAGACAATAACGACATCACAGCAACATCCCTGCTTTGTGACTCCAGAAGACCATTGATCTGATCTGAGAGCGCAATTACGTCTTCTATCTTATTCGACAAATCTGACATCTGAGTTCTAGGTATCTAACCATAGGCATTGCGCCACATTCGATGCTAATTGATGGCGCCGCAGGCCATGCGTCGGGAGCTGTCCGACTGGCTTGAATGGATGACTACGGCGCGGTCCACCAGGTCGGCCAATGTCAAATGAGGGGCGAGGAGCTGTGCTGTTGCGGTTTTGTCAGCAGCGACGATCAGATCGGGCAAGTCGCCGAGATAGAGCTTGGCACCGGTTGTCTTTGCGACACCTTTTGGGCTCAGCCACAGGTGGGAACCGGCAGCCAGGCCGGGCACGGACTTACCCTCTTTTGATGTGCCAGACCGGCAGTCCGGATGTTGGTGGATGTGAAACGCATAAGTGCCGGGCGCCAGGTCATGCAGGTCGGGTTTGATGAATAGTGCCGCGACCTTGCGACGACCGACGTCTATTTCAATGTTTGAAAATGTAATCGTTCCCACATTAGCACCGATGCCATTGTGAGACGTTAGCCGAATTGGCACCTTGACCTTGTGGCGTGTCGCCGGCCAGCGCAACAACTGCAGAAACTTTCTCCGGATCGCCGTTTGGGATAGCTTCAGGTTCTGCTTGATCGCGGCTTCTGCAAGGGCGCGATGAAACGTGCCGCGAACGGCGGCCAATGGCGTTGACGCCGGCGACGTTTTCAGCGCGCCGGTATAGACTTTGGCCAGCCGATATTGCTTCGAAAACTGTCCGGCCGGCCCAAACCTCTGCCATCCGCGCACATTCTCGGTTGGATCAAGCGCGCGCCAGGCGGCGTGACGGCCCGGTTGCCTGAGGTCGTTAAAGCGTACGAAAAACGTTTGAGCAAACTTGGCGATGTTCTGGGAACGAGGCTCGAATGGTTGGTGTGCAAGAACCGCGAGCAGGGCCACCATCTTGAGTGTATTTCTTACCTCCCCCGAGCGCACGAAGCCTGGGTAGTCTTTGCTGGTCAGGCGAGTTGGGGTGTAGGTCTTGAGGGCTTGTTCAGTTATTGGCACATTCAGCAGGTGGAGCGCGCTATCGCGACTGAGGTCCCGGATGAACTTCGATGGGGCACGGGTTGGATAAATGATCGCCTGGACACTGCCGTCCTTGAGTTTGCGTACCGCATCTGGCCATGGGGCATTTTTGATTTTGACATCAAGTCCAAGGGCATTTAACAGCGTTCGCCCGCTGGTGTCGGCACCGGACGCCTTTGGGCCAGTGATCACCGTCAGACCCGCCAAATCGCGAAATGATTTGGTATCGCGACGCGCGATCACATGAAAGACCTCGTCATAGAGCTTCGTGATATATCGAAGCCGGTCAATCGCCAGTCCCTTTGCCCCGGTCAGTCTCAAATACGCCAGCAGATCCGAGTGCACGATTGCGGCATCGATATCCGGCAGCTTGAGCAAGTCGACGATGTTGCGGACGGCGCCATAGCCCATCACAGGCATGATGCGAAGGGTCTTGCTCGTATCGATTACGGTTGCCAGGTCCCGCGCAAGCAGGCCGTAGGTATTTGATGCATATTCGAGCCCGCCAACCATTATGCGGATTTGACCAACATCGGCGCGCGCATCTTTCGATGTCTTGGAAGGCGCTCGGCTGTCGTTCGATGTTTGAGAGCCGCTCGCTCCTAAATCCGATTTCGGCTGCTGTGCATGGGCGTGTGTGCCCCATAAGCTCAGAACCGCTGCACCGACGATTAAAGAGCTGGCAATTGCCCACACCTCTCGTCTGACAGTCAACTTTGTACACATGGCCTACTTCCCACAACAAATGGCCTAACTCAAATTGAACTGAATACCAGTATGAAACCCAATCTATCCGATGACGGCGCATGCTCCCTGTTTATCTGACGCCTGGCGGTGCCCTCCGACTAAGCTGCCCCACCCGCACAATTACCCCGCTGCACAATCCATGCATAACCCGTGCCGCGTACGGGCAACAATTTTCCCGGCCACCCCTAGAGCAGAAACAAAACGATCAATCCGACCAAATTGGCCACGCAAATTATCCCAAGGACGATCAGTAATCTGTTCACGCAACCTCCCTAATGACGTTCCCTCAAAGCAATCCGGCCATCTACGATCCACGAGATGTTTGTGGCGCCCATAAAAGCGCGTGGAATAGTCTTGTGAAGCCCGGCCCACGCAAGCCCCCTGTTGCCCCCTCCACGGTTCATCATGCAAATTCAATTGCTGCTCCTATGGACAATATTTATCCCAATCGTGATGGCACCAACGGTCTGGTTGTTGATGACCAATGTTTGGCTGATTTGACTGCCCCACGTGTTCGTCGATCGATCAAGCTCGTATCGACCGGCATGAAATCCATGAGCGCCCTTTAGGTAGGTCTCAAGCCACTTCGCTTCATCGCCCTGCCAAAAATCGGTGGTCTTTGGGCTAACCCCGATTGCCAGGCCTTTTTTGCCCATCACGATAATTTCCGAGTAGCCGCCGTTTGAAGAGTCTATCTCTGCCTTCAGAAATCGTGACAGCGCATTGTTGACGACAGGATCGATCACCTTTGCTTCGCCCGCACGCCACCGCTTGTCCAAAGAGAGAATTTTCTCGCGCGTGAACGACGTAGTGGTTGCGTTGTGTTTCTCGATCAACGCGACCAGATCCGGTCGCGCGGCAATCTTGGCAATCACTCTTGCGACATCGAGCCGATAACCTTGTGAAATTTTTCCCCGCGGCTCTGCTTCGACCGAGCTCGAGAACGCCATAACGGCGATAAGCACTGCAACACTACGCATCGAACGCCCGCTCCGTTCTGATGAAATGAGCATTAATGCTAGGAAGTTGGATCATTACTCTCAAGCTGCTTCGACTCTTGTGTATCGTTTTTAAATGCTCTTGTGACCCAACAGTCACGGCAAGCAAACGCGTGTGTGTTGTGCGGCCAATCCATCCGATGCACGCCGAATAACGGCTTTCATCGACCAATGGGATCGGGTCTGGACCGGATCACAATGGCGTGATGGGCATGTCAAATTGTAATTGACGTGCACCACGCCAGACAATCTCTGCAGCATATTTTTTTACTAACCTACTAGTTGGTATCTCGGGTCTTTCGGTGTCGCAGAAAGCAAGCGTGTCCTGCAAAGCCCGCGCACCGTGACATCGACAAGGCCGCACCGGTTGCAAACGTCTATTTGCAATCGATCGCTCACGGCACTGTTGTTGGGGTCAGTGAGCAAGCAGTCCAGCTATAATATGGAATAGACGTTGCTAGACGTTGATATCCCCGCGCCATGATGGCTACTGATAGCAAAGCGGAAGAACCTGCGGCCGAGTTGCGGTTGCGTTCGTCTGTTGGTGGAGCAGGGGTGCGGGGCCTGCTCCACATCACTCTTTTCACATCTGCGTTGGGGCCTCTTTGTTTGCGCTCGCTACAAAACAACAGAGATGCGATGGCAAAACTGGTGTGTGGCCATGCGTCAGATCAGAATTTAAGACGGAACAGGAAAGGAGTGCTTTGGACTTGCGCGACGTCAGGCGTCTTTGACAACGTCGTCGGCATAAATGGGCCAATAACCGCACACGTCTTCGGCTCCTGCCGGCATTGAAATGGCATCGCTAAAGAGCTTGCCGGATGACACGAAATAACTGATGGTCGTACGATACTTGCCGATGACAGGATGTTCGGGCGTCTTCAGCACACTTTCCGTAATGGTCGTCAAGCCCAGGACGTCTCGTTGAGCGATACTGTGCTGCAGGTCCCGATCGTCGAGAATTGCTCTTAGGACACCGACGGCACGAGTATCCAGGTTCTCGCCGATCAGGCCGCCAATTGAAGGTCGCTTTCTGATGGCAAGTGGAGAGACCGCTAACAGCGTCAAGTTCGGCATCAACGAGAGGGCACGAGGGGCGGGACAATAAGGGATTGTCGCGACGAGCGCTCTTTCCATTTTGCTGTCCACGATTAAACAAAGATCGCGCAGCTTTCTCTGATGAGCGGGGCTAGGTCTATCTTCGCCAAGCTCCCACCGTGATACCGTTCTTTGGCTGACCCCCATTGCATCGGCAAGCTGTTGTTGCTTGAGCCCGTGCCGCAAGCGGTATCGTCGAATTAAATCACACCAGTCGCTTGGCATCGATAACTGTTACCCTTGCGAGTTACCTTGAAATCTCTGCAATCCCCTTATGCTATCTGGGTGTCACCAACATAAGATTATCCGGATTGGCAAGAACGAGTAGTCGTGTCGCTTATCGCGACTCAACAGGATAAAACGCTGGCTCAATTCGTCAATGACTGCACATGTCTTTAGTCGATCAAGATTTCGCAGACGTGGGAACAAATATGGAAAAGTGGGAAAGCTTGGATCAACGGTAATTGGCAATATGCCCAGGCGTCAGGGGGCCACAAGAAAGCTAGAGGATGTGATGGGCTTATGTGAGGAGGGTAGTGAAGTTTACGACGACGGTACGCAGTCTTTTGCTTGTGTTAGACGCGAAGCAGACCGCTTCAAGTTTTTGGCCCATACTAAGGGTTGGACCCCGCGACGAACAGGTTGTTAGATCGCTCGTCGAAAAGGGGCTTTGCCTGGAGCGTCAACACTGGCCCGGCTCAGCGCGCGCGGAAGGCTTCACTACGATCCTTGAAGCAATAAAAGGGGGGCTCTCGACGCAGATTGGCGAGCGTTGTCGGCCCCAGCGTGGCGACCGACAATTCGGAGAATGTGTTCGATGAAGCCAAATCGCGACGGCAGGGACTCGAGCGTACGCCGCCCCATATCATATTCGACCGTGAGACGATCCAAGAGTTTGCGCGGCGCCGGCAACAGAAGGCGTCACAACAAAGCGATTTCTTTGATACAGTTATGTTCCTAGGCGCCCTTGAGCATATTCCGGTCCGCCGAGCAGCCTTGAAAACTGCACGCGCATTGCTGGCGCTCAGTCTTATGGCGCTCGGGACAACCACCTGATTGGGGGACGGCTACAATTTCTTCAATTGGATCGGAAGTCTTCCCGAACGCCTGCAAAAAATGTCATGCCGTCCTTGAGCCATCGCAAAGTGTCGAGCCCGAAGTTTTGGCCTAATTGACATTCCACAAATTTGTATTGGGAGCAAAGATGCGATGGACGTTTACAGGAGGTTAGCGACGTGCATGGTGTTGTTTGTGGCGTCAACCCTATTAGGGCCAGCAAACGCAGACGAATTAGCTGATTGTCGAAGGGCGATTAGATCGATTACGAATGTCGAATCCTGCAATCGGATTATTGCAAACACGAAGTCCTCACCTCGTCGACGTGCCGTGGCCTATCGCTATCGAGGCGACGTACGCATCACTGCCGGTGCGATAACAGCCGCCATTGCAGATTTCACCAAGTCGCTGCAGCTAGAACCAAAGAGTGTGCCGGCGCTCGCAGGGCGCGGGCGGTCCTACCTGATGGCAGGCAGCCTGCAAAACGCCCTTGCCGATTATTCGCGAGCAATTCAATTTTCGCCAAAGAGTGAATGGCTTTATATTGAGCGCGGACATGTCTATTTGAACTTGGGTAACACAAAGGCTGCCATATCCGACCTGGACAAGGCAATCCAACTTTCTCCCAACGATGCCAGGGCACACAACAATCGCGGCCTCGCTTATCGAAAGGCCGGCGATCTAGACAAGGCTTATTCGGATTACACAAACGCAATTAGGCTAAATCCCGTCTATGCAATCGCATTCGCTAATCGCGGTTACCTTGACGCGGCACGAGGGCGCAAAGCAAGTGCGATAGAGGATTTGCAGATGTCCTTAATGCTCGATCCTGCGAACGCCGGTGCGAGGGCCGCATTAAAGAAGCTCGGTATTACTGGATCAATTAGCAAAGAGAGCCTTCGGCTTTCCCAATTGGGAAAAACCTTGGTAGCAAGCAAATGTAGCCAATGCCACGCGACCGGACCAAAGGGCGCAAGCCCAAATCCCAAGGCTCCCGAGTTCCGGCGGTTGCGCGATAGGCATCCAATGATGGCATTACGTGAACCGCTGACGCGAGGCATTGCAGCTCCTCACGAACAGATGCCAAAATTTCAGCTCAGCGACAAAGAGATTGACGCTATTGTTGCGTATATAAACGGCTTACCTGCAACGAATTCGAAGTGGATCACACGGCGCAAGAAGTGATCAAGCACATAAACAGATCTCCGGGCAAATTTCATCAGGCTTCGCCCAACGGCTCGCCCGGTCCCACGCTAACCGCACGATTTGCTGCCACTTTACGAGACTATGGGCACGATACCGAATCGTGATTCTCCGAGCAGCGACACAACTGTTACCCAATGACAAAATAGCGAATGGCCATCGCGACCGCGAGGACGATGACCGCAATCTTGATAAAAAGATAGTAGCGCTTGTGTTTGTTGAATGGTGGAGTCCTAGATTGATCTTCCATAGCTTGGTGGTCTCCGTTATGCCAATTTGATCAGGTTGCCACAAATCTATAAAAAACCAGGATGCTTGCAAGACTTCGTTCACCAAGCATCCTTGTGCAAATTCTTGTTCCGATAGGTAGGCATCTTTGAGCCGCGATGGTCCGCACCGGAAATGGCGAAGCAGAAAACGGCGCCCAGCCAACAACCGGCAAGACGACAACCGCGTAAATCGGGTTACGTACGACTTGATATAGGCTTACCAGCACTCTCTATCTTGACGTGATTCCAAGGAGCGAATGTGCCTTTCCCGGCAGCATAATTGTCGCACACACGTCACAGGCGCACAGCCGTGCCCAAATTACAGCCAGCATACAGACATCCGCGGCATCGCCTTTCCATGTTTCGGATGCTGCCGGTTTTATCGATCAAATTGCAATTTTCGACTGCAATGATTAGGGCGCCGGACGATGGGGCGCCCCTACAGAGTCACTAGGTTGCGTACTAATTTTTCTTAGCCTCTACGGGCACCCGCTTGAGCGAGACGCGACTCATCTCCCGGCTTCTCACACACTTCTTGTCTGGCCAGCACGTAGCGGAGGACGAAGTAGCCCAACAGTCCCGAAGCAATGGAGCCGAGCAATACGCCGACACGAAGGGAAGCAGCCTGCTCTGTACCCGTCCAGGCGAGCGTCCCGATGAATAAGCTCATTGTGAACCCGATACCAGCCAATAGCGAAGCACCGTAGAGATGGGCCCATGTGAGTCCACGCGGGAGTTCTGCCATACCGGTCTTCACCGCGATCCAAACGAAGGACATTATGCCCAATTGTTTGCCGATGAACAGTCCGAGCGCGATGCCAATAGATATTGGGCCAAAAATATCTGAAAGGGAGAGATTTCCAAGCGTTACGCCGGCATTCGCGAAGGCAAAGACAGGCATGATAGCGAAAGTGACCCAAGGTTTGAGGTTGTGTTCGGTCTTAAGCAGGAGTGAGTGATCCGTATTGTCAAAGCCACGATGCGGCACGAACAAGGCGGTCACCACACCAGCAAGTGTCGCGTGAACGCCCGACTTCAAAAGAAACAACCAGACCACGCCACCAACCAGCAGATAGGGTGCTAATGAATTTACTTGCCGATTGTTAAGGATCGCCAGGACAACGATGCCCACGGCCGATATGAGCAAAGCAGTCATCGACAACTGCTCTGTATAAAACAATGCAATGATGATGATCGCACCAACGTCATCAATAATGGCCAGAGCCAACAAGAAGATCTTCAGAGCAATCGGAACGCGAGTTCCAAGCAGTGCGAGAATTCCAAGCGCAAATGCAATATCTGTCGCGGCAGGAATTGCCCATCCCCGAATAGCGACCGGATCAGAACCGTTGATCACGGCATAGATGAGCGCAGGGATTATCATCCCACCTAATGCGCCAAACACCGGAAGGGCAGCTCTACGCCGTTCCGAAAGCTGTCCTTCGAGTAATTCGCGCTTTAACTCCAGTCCGACGAGCAGAAAGAAGATCGCCATAAGACCATCGTTAATCCATAGCAGTAACGGCTTATCAATGCCGAATTCACCGACGAGAATGGTGATTTTGGTCTTCAGCAACGAATCGTAGATGCTCGTCAGCGCTGTGTTGCTGAACACCAGCGCCGCGAGTGTTGCAAAAATGAGCAGCGCACCTCCTGCTGCGTCAGTCTTAAAGAAGCCCCGAATGAATTTTGTTGTCCGGTTGCCGAACCGATCCGTCAGAACCACCACCACCCTCCCTCGAATTGCGTAAGCGGCGCCCAATCCACAATTTGTAAGGACGTGGACATCCCTCGCGTGAACCGCCAATAGGTGGGGACAGGCTTTTTGATCGGTTTTTCCTATCAAAAACGCTAGTTCTTGAAGCATGCCAAGCGCTAACCATATCGCTGGTTGACGGGAGGACTAATCGAAATGCCGCAACTCAGGCAGCTTGAATATCTGGTCGCGATTGCAGATACACTGCACTTTCGCAGGGCGGCGGAGAAGGTGCATACGACCCAGCCGACGCTGAGCGAACAGCTTAAGGCGCTAGAACAACGCCTTGGGGCCCAGCTGGTGGAGAGATCGCGCTCGAAAGTCGTTTTGACACCACTGGGGCGGCAAATCGTCGAGATTGCGCGCCGGATGCTTGCGGACGCCAATGAGATCTACGCACTGGCTGCAAGCGGCGGGCGCGAACTTGCCGGCGTGCTCCGCCTTGGCTTGCCGGCTACGATCGGGCCATATCTCTTGCCGCGCTTAATTCCTGAATTGCACCAGGATTATCCGGATCTGAAGATGTACGTGCGTGAGGAATTGCCGCATGATTTGCCAAGGGGACTGGAAGAGGGACAACACGATGTCATTATGACGCTCCTACCGGTTCGGGGGTCCGACATTGTCTCCGTCCCGCTGTTTCGCGAACCGCTTTATCTCGCCGTTGCAGCAGACCACCGCCTGGCCAACCAGGCCAAGCGCATGCGTACCGACCTCGAAGGAGAAGACGTGCTTGCACTGGGTCCAGGTCACCAACTGCATGACTTCGTCATCTCACTATGTGAGGAGTTTGGCGCGCGGTTGCGACATGATTACGAAGGCACCAGTCTCGACACACTGAGAGAAATGGTGGCCATGGGGCTAGGTATAACATTCTTACCCGGGCTCTACATTGAAGCTGTCGCAGCACGTGACGAGAGCCTGGTAACATGTCAGCTCGATGACAGGGCAATTTATCGCACAGTTGGTTTGGCTTGGCGGCGCTCAAGTGCTCGAGAGCAGAGTTATCAGGCGCTGTGCGACATGACCCGCCGCTTGATATCACAAGAGTATCCTAAGTTTACCGTGCTTGAGGACAAAGAGTCTTGAGGCCGCGATCAAACTCGCAGGACTGATAAAAAGGTACCGACACAATGCCCGATCTTGGTTTCATATTGGCTGGGACTTGGCTCGGCATGCCTGTGGTCGTGTGGATTGGTTTTCTGCTGCTTGTGTTGTTCATATTGGCGCTGGATCTCGGGGTCTTTCATCGCAATGCTCACGAAATCACCTTACGCGAGAGCGCAAAGCTAGCAGGCTTTTGCTTGACCCTCGGGTTTTCTTTTTCGTTTGTCATTTGGTGGCTCTATTACTCAGGATACTCCACATCACTCGACCCTCAAATCGCCGATGCTGGAGATCGTACGCGCCAAGCCTGGATCGCATGGGAACTCTATCTGACGGGTTGGCTCGTCGAGCAGTCACTTGCTTTCGACAATATATTCGTAATGTCGATGATCTTTGCCTATTTCGCGGTCCCGCCCAAGTATCAGCATCGTGTTTTATTCTACGGCATTCTGGGCGTAATCGTTCTTCGCGCCATTATGATTGGTCTGGGGGCGGCGCTCATTCACAATTTTGAATGGATCCTATACGTTTTTTCAGCATTCTTGATTTTTACAGGAATTAAGATGCTGCTGATGGCCGACCAGGACCTCGATATCGAGAACAACGTGGTCCTGAAATGGTTGCGCCGGCGCATGCCTGTAACGCATCAGATCACGGATGAGCGCTTTTTTGTCAAACTACCAGATAAGAAAACGGGAAAGCTGGTGCGCCACGCGACACCTCTCTTTCTTGCACTGGTTCTGATCGAGTTGGCGGACCTTATATTTGCCGTCGATTCAGTGCCGGCGGTGTTTGCGATCACAAGAGACCCTTTCATTGTCTACACATCAAATATTTTCGCAATTCTTGGATTGAGGTCGCTCTACTTTGT
Source organism: Hyphomicrobiaceae bacterium (assembly GCA_965223255.1). Lineage (GTDB taxonomy): Bacteria > Pseudomonadota > Alphaproteobacteria > Rhizobiales > Hyphomicrobiaceae > CBDCWA01. The sequence continues at coordinate 164,059 of CBDCWA010000002.1, forward strand.
GCTCGCTGCAATGGTCCACCGCTTCGCATATCTGAAATATGCTTTGTCGATTGTGTTGATTTACGTGGGTGCAAAAATCTTTGCCCAACCGATTGTCGGTAAGATTCCTGCTGAAGTAAGCCTCATCGTGACTGTAACTCTGCTCGCGGGCGGGATCGTATTGTCATTGTTGGCGACAAGAAAACGTTACAAAGTCGCCAAGTCGTCAGCGTCTTGAGTCCTAAGAAAAACTACGGCCCGTCCAAAGGATAACCGATGGAACCGGACACTTTTTGGAGTGCGCTGCTTAGTTTCGCTCGCAACAATGAAACCTTCATTGAACTTTTCCTTTTCCTGCTTGGTTTTGCAGAATCGCTGGTCGTCGTTTCTATATTCGTGCCTGCGAGCGGATTGTTCTTAGGGGTAGCGGCGCTGGAAGCAGCAGCCGGCAATCCCGTCCTGCCAATTATCCTAGCGGGTGCGGCAGGCTGTTTTTTTGGCGATATGCTATCCTACTTGATAGGTGCAAGTGTGAAGGATGGCTTAAGTAAGGCGTGGCCCTTTACAAGATATCCCTTGTGGTTGCCGAGAACGAGGGAACTGTTTGAGCGTCGCGGCGTTCTTGCCATTTTCGTTTCGAAGTTTGTTGGTCCGTTGCGCCCTGTCGTTCCGTTCGTAGCCGGCGCATCGCAAATGTCTATCGTTGTCTTTGCATCAGCGAGCGCAGCATCATCCCTAGTTTGGTCTTCTGCGTTTTTGGCCCCCGGCTATTATGGGATTAAGTGGTTGCTCGGCTGAATCACCAAGCGTCAACAAGCCAAGGAGAAAACGATCAAATTAGAGGGAGGTTCCTATTGGGCTCAAGGCTCCAATGTCACTATTTGTCGATAGGTTGAAATTCATAAAAATGGAGGCGGGAGATGCTATCTTCCATAAACATCAAACTAAGCAGAATAACTGAGAGCCGGATCAATAAAGCCAATTCGCTGATTGGCAGAGACGATACAAATGACAAGGCGTTGAACGGGAATGCTCAGCTTCCAGCATTCGCATCGGTGGGCGGCGCTGCACAAATATCGCAAGCGCATCTGAACTAGCTTGCATCACATGAATATTCCCGAACAACGACATGAGGGCTGTTGCCAGTTTCGGTCCGGCCGAGCTCGACCAGAGTCGGACCGCATCGTGCGCTTTAGTAGAGCATAAGACGTCATCTGTTATGGTCTGCCTGCGCGCCAACCGCTAACAGGAGCGAAGCGGAACTTACAATTAGTTTCTAGTTTTTTGGCTTTGCCTCGAGGTGCACAACGACGTCAACTCTTGTTATATGATACCCTTCCGGCGGTCCGGGTAGATCATCGATGCGAATTGCCTTCATGGGCACATCGCTAATACGGTCTTCGGCCTCGACATAGTAGTGCTGATGACCAGAAACATCGGTATCGAAGTAATTACGCTCACCGCTTATCGCAATTCTGCGAACCAACCCATAATCCGCAAATTGATTGAGAGTGTTGTACACTGTAGCAATTGACATAGACATGCCTGCCGAGAGTGCTTCTTGGTAGAGATCATGCGCGGTGACGTGTCGATGCGCGCCCTTAAACAGTAGGTCGTGGAGCAAAATGCGCTGACAGGTAGGTCGCAAGCCAAGAGCACGAAGTGTGGTGACCGTGTCATTCTGGCGAGATTCGATCTCCATCACATTGTCCTTCTCGTCCATTCTGAATTTGCTCCCTGCCATATGATGTCCAAACCCCTCATTACTAAAATGATTTTCATTTGCATCTCGGTAGGATTAAAACGCCCCTTCACTGTCAACTATCCACGGCAAATATGATCAGGATAACTGCCGAAATAGTTGAACCACCAAACCACTCCCCCAAAAAAGTATTTTGAAGGGCCGTCAAGCATATTGACCGAGATCAAGTTCAGCCCAGCGCAGACCTACTAGGTCACTACAATATTGGGTAGAGCTAGCGGTGGCTTGTCAGAGACAATGGTTCTGTTCTTGGCGACATAGGGGCCATGATAGACCAGCGCCCTACTTGCGCATGGATTTGCGACCCTTTTATGCGCCTGGGTGGTACACAATCTTGACAAATGCTGCTTGAACCCATCAGCTTGTGCGATCGTTGTCAGGAGGATTTTGCTGGATGAGCTACGACAGTATCACGGTAACCCAATCAAGCCCGCACGTCGGCGCGGAAATCGGCAATGTGGATCTGTGCAAGCCGTTGTCCAACAGGGAAGTTGAGGAAATCCGCATCGCGATCAACGCGCACGGCGTCGTGTTTTTCCGCGATCAGAAGCTCGATCCCGACTCCCATGAACGGTTCATCCGGTATTTCGGTGAGCCTCATGTTCATGCTGGCGGCAAGAGTACGGCTTCGACAGCGGTGCCCGGATATCCTGCTCTTCGCAAACAGTATTTCAATAAAGATTCGGCGCGGATCTCAGGCGAGACATGGCACTCGGATCAGAGCTGTGCAGATATCCCGCCGATGTACAGCGTACTCTATCAGGAAATCATTCCGCCCAATAATGGTGGCAACACCATGTTCTTATGCGCCGCCAAGGCCTATGAGGAACTGAGCGACAGCATGAAGGCTTATCTCGAAGGCAAGACAGCGACGCATACCGCCGACAAGGCATTTGCAGCGAAACTGACTAAGGATAATAAAGAGACCCATCTGGTCGCGGAACATCCGATGGTGGTGACACATCCGGAAAACGGCCGTAAGGTGCTATTCGTCAATCCCAACTTCACCAGCCATATAAATGGCGTCCCAGAGGACGAGAGCCGTCATATTCTGGAATTCCTGTACCAGCATACGCAGCGACCGAACTGGACCATGCGGTTCAACTGGACCAATCATTCCATCGCGTGCTGGGACAACCGCGCCGTCCAACACTACGCGATCTGGGATTACTGGCCCAACGAGCGCCTGGGCTACCGCATGTTCGTAAAGGGAACCGAGCGGCCGCGTGCCCACTGAGCAAGGCGGCGCAAGGCGTTGGCGTGTCGCGGAGCGGCGTGCCATGCCGGCAGACGCCACCACATAAACTGCCAGCCGGACTAGCATCTAACCAAGCGTGCTGATCAGACCATTACTACTAGGGCTTTGCAGCATGCCACACTCAGGTGCGCAAAAATTGAACAGCGCACCTGGGCCTCGGTGCCGGAGTTTCGTCCGCATGTCGGTGATGCAGACCATGTAGAGGCAGGTGCCAAAGTTTAGCATGTGAACCAAAGCGGATACATCCGCTCTAGCAACATGAATTGCGGCCAACATGTTTAAGGGTGGTGGGCGTCACAGCAGCAAGGCACCGATTTCATTTTACTGCCCCGGCCTCGATTTTTACTAAACGCTTAAGCGAAAGGGTTTGGCGGATAACGCGGTTGATCGAGCTTACGGTTGCCTCAGACGCGACCTTGATCATACGGGCGCGCCGATCAGGAGAAAACCCCATCAACCAACCACGCGCAAGATAATCGGAGCGCCGGATCGCCGTTCGGGCAGATAGCTCCAATGACGTAATAAAAGATAGCTTTGCCCGTTTCAATTCATCCCTGCCTAAGCCTTTGGCGCGCAACTCCTTAATCTCCCGTTCAAGGGCGCTTACCGCCTTATGATGCTTGTGCTTGGCGAACGCCATATAAACGAACACGATTGGTCTATCCCTGATCTCATAGTTGTCGGCCCATATGTCATAGGCTAGTCCGTCGCGTGTGCGCAGTTTCCAAAGGCGCCCAAATTCGTCCTCGCCAAAAGCCCGCTGGGCAACGAGCCACAGGATCCAGTCGTCGGACGCTATCTCTGGGCCGGGCCATGCCCAATAAAGATAGATCCTTTGGTTGCCGCGCAACGGTACGGCTACCGAGTTTACCCCATTCGAGAATGCAGGCGTCAGACGACGTGACGCTGGTACTGGTAAGGGTTTCAAAGCGCCAATATTATTCCCAAGCGCTCCAGCAATAGCCCGACGTGATGTAGGCCCGACATAAGCAATCGCAATGCGCTCCGGCTGATAATACGTCCGGTAAAAAGTTACCAGGTTTGCAGGTCTTATGCGCTCAAGATTTGTCTTGTCATCTCTCAGCCGCGTACCGTAGGCCGTCCTGGGATAGAGTTGTGCAAAGAGCTCGCGTTTTCCAATCTCGCGAGGCTTGTCCAACAAGGCAGTTGATCGATCAACCAAGGATCGACGCACCCGGTCCCATGTAGACTTGCGAAACTTGGTCGCCGAGAGGGTATCAAGGATGACTCTCGCTGTGGTTTTATGGTTTCCCGCCGGGGCCGTAAACGTAAATACCGATCCGTCAACATAACTTCGGCTGTGAAGTGTTATTTCCTGGCGGTCTAGCTGCTTTCTAAACTGAGCAGTTGAGTACCTGGCATTCGCCGTTTGTATCATTTTCGCGGTTGCTCCCGCCAATCGGGGATAGGCCGCTTCATCTCTGGCTCCAGCTTTCACAACAACGGAGAAACTATCAACTTTCGCCCCCGGAAACGGCTCATAAATCAAAGTTGCTCCGTTTTTTAGACGGTGAGCCGTAGCGCCTGCCAACGGAGTGCGTGCGTGTTTATGGCCAATTTTTCTTATATTGGCGGCAAAGTTTGGAGGCGTTTTGCCTTTCGGAAAAAGCCCCATTACAAAAAACTGATCAGGTCCCAAATATTTTCTGGCCACTGTCGAGATGTCTTCGGGTGTCACGCGTCGGACAAGGTCGGCGAAATCACTAGCTAATCGATAGTCTCCGTTTGCATCGGCTGCTGCTAAAGCGGTCGCATATCTCAGACCGTCCTCCATTCTCCTTCGGCGAAAATTGATCATTCGCTTCTTCGTGAGTTCCAGGCTCTCGGCTGATATGCCTTTTGCGCGAATCCGACCAAAGATCGTTAGGAGGCCATCAATGCCTTTAACAATCTTATCGTGAGCGCCTCGGCCCGTGATTGGCTGCCATCCCCCTCTAAATCGACGGCGCATGGGGTATGCGCTGATTCTTTCCAACAACTTGCGTCGATTTACCAACGTTTCATGGAGGACACCATTATGCCGCCAAGTGCCAAGGTAATGCATAAGAACCGCAAATGGTACGAAGTCGGCTGTCCTGGCAGCGGGGCCCTCAAAGCCCGCGAAGAAATAGGCTCTATTGGTATGACGTTCCTCGGAAACGACAGTAACACCCGGTTTAATTGATACAGCTGAATACAAGGGCTTTTGTGGGCGCACACGCGCATACTTATTGAAGCGCAAAGCTATTTTTTTGAGGAGCGCGTAAGTGTCGAAGGCCCCAACAACAACGAGTGTTATGTTGTTGGGAATGTAGTATTTACGGTAATAGTTGCGAACTTGGTCAATTGTGAGTGATCGCACTATGCCAATCGTTCCATTCGAACTGCGAGAATAAAACGTTTGATTCGGGTACATATGGTAAGGCGCTTTGTCCCAAAGATAGTTACTGGGCACATCGGCATCGGCGCGGATTTCATCGAAAACGACCTTTTTTTCTAGTTCAAATCCTTTGCCACCGATCACGGTGTGGAACATCATTTGCTCATGCATATCTAAGATCTTGTCTATAGAGTTGGATCTCAGCGTAATTTTGTAAATTGTAGAGTCGTGGCCAGCCTCAGCGTTGACGTAGCCACCTTGTGCCACCACGGTCGCGGATATCTGGTTGCCCGGGTATTTCTTTGTGCCGCGCCCGGAAACGAGATGCTCCAAAAAGTGTGAAATTCCAGCTTGCGCCGATGGCTCAAAATTGCCACCAGCATGGACACTCCAAACGGCGGAAACCAGCGGGCTCTTATGATCCTCCACTGTGATTATCCGTAGGCCGTTATCGAGAACGGTAAGGCGAGGCTTTGAGATCTCCTGCGCGCACGCGACGAATGGTATGAATATCGCAAGAAACGCAAACGATCTCATGGGAGGCTCCAAGAACGCACAATTGTGATTTTGCAAGAATGAACCGAGAGAGATTATAATAGCTTGAAGTTTCGTGAATGGGAGTCTTCAATTGCCCCGATAATTTTCGAGTGTTGCACGCTTCGGTGACCCGAACAAAGTTCTAATCCTACATTCCAGCGCTGATATTTGAAATCATTACCCGTCAAACCAACTAGCTATGATCAAGAGCAAATTGTGCGACCAACACTCTGTCTCGATTGAACGATTGGAGAGGCAAGCCTTCCGGCGGCGGCGGTCTGCCTCTCATTAATTTGACTGTCAGGGCATAGCGCCAGATTTGCCGACCTCATGGTTTTCCTGCGCCAAAACCGACGCGCGGACGACAAAACGCAATTTGAACGTGTCGGTGCTGTGCTCGCCACGTCTAATGTCCTTTTTGGGTGATAGCGCAACATCATTTTTAGTTGAATGATCGCATCAATTTATCTCGCAAAAACCGTGTTGCAAATTGAAAGGCATTCGGGCGCTAAGAGGAAGGCCGCTGTTCAACGGAACTCGCCGGTAGAACTCTGACGATTGTCTTGCCATCTTTACCGGGGACCCGCATCTTCAGTGATTTTCCTTTAAGAATGTCGGATTGAACACGCTGGATTAGGACATTTACAAATCTCTTATCTCCGGCAGCAACAATCAGCCATGGTATATCACCGCTCTTCCAATCATTTGGATGCAAACTAAACGGCTGTTCGAGGTCGGAGGATAGCCGCTGATCAACCTCAGCGGAGACCAAGGCCCACAAGGCAGCAGCGGCAGGGGTGCTAAATCCCTTCGTTTTGGACTGTGCTTCGATAATCAGGCACTGGCCAGATACCACGCCAGGAACAATCAACCGCTCCAGGTCTCCGAGCGTTACGCTCCTAAACTGTGGCGCGCGCATTAAGACACTAGTGATTTCGCCAAAGGCCGTGGCCATGCGTTTTGAGATTGCTCGTCGTTCGGCGAGTTGTTCAGAACTGAGCCCGCCCGGCGCTGTGTCGCCAGCTTCTCCGTTGGCAGACTCCTCTGAACGGCCAACAGATACATCGACAGCGTCTGCAGCCACTGTCGGAGGAGTTGTCTCTGTTAAGTCCTGCTTGTCCTTCTTCTTCCGAAAAAACATTTTGTTCTACTCGCAACGGCTAAGATTATTTAGAGATTTAAATTCAATGGTTTATCATCGAGCATTCTGATCAGGCGCAGCCAGTTAATTCGGTTACAGAAACCGTTTCCGACAGCGAGAGCCAATTGCACCAAACACCATTGCAGAGCTGAAGCGCCATGTGTTCGGCGCGATCAGCTCCACACTTGCCGTTTACCGCTGGCAGCATTGGCCGATCTGCCATACCCAAGTCGGCTGCCACCTAAGCACGTTAGATGATAGCAGTAATTGAGCCAGGATCAGCGTTGTCGTCAAACAGAATGAGTATGCTACTCCCACCCGCAATAGTGACGTTTGCCGCGTCTTGGAAGCCCATTCCGCTGCCGCCGGAGTCGACGCTAAGTATGCCGGTAGCGCTATTATATTCCACAAAGTTATCGAGTGTAGCGGCGGTCGCAGCGGCTGTTAGTAGTTCGGTGATGTCGATGACATCCGATTGATCTGAATTATAATCAGTAATGAGATCCGTGTGATCGAAATCGTTGAGCACAAATAAGTCTGCGCCTGCACCACCGGTTAACTCATTGGCGACTGCATTCCCGATAAGTATATCGTTGCCGGCGCCACCTACCGCATTTTCAATGTAGCCGGCACCTACGATTTCATCATCAGGAAGTGGGGTTCCCGTAAGCGGGTCCACGTCGTCAAGGCCATCATTGAAATCGAACACCAGAGCATTGGCGATGTTTCCCTTGGCCCAATGGACGGCGTCTGGATAATCTCCATCGCTCAGCCCGTCGGGATCAGGGTCGTCATTTCCTATACCAGTGTGATCGGGTTCTAGCGGCCAACTGTCGGTGCGGGGCGGCAGATTTGCGCGCTGGGCATAGACGGCCGTGGGATCGTATGGGTCGTAATCCCAATGAAAATTATTGGCGACTAAATCGTCCCCCGCATCCAGGATCGTCCAACCCCCAGGGGTTAGATCGACAATCAGATTGCTTGTATAATTTGAAAAATCATAGGTATCGATGCCAATGCCGTCCCAGATCGTCATGAACACGTTATCTGACTGATGTCCGCCATCCGCGTAAGTTGGGTCCTGTCCTACACCATTGATGAAAAACTCGCCTGTTTCCGGATCCCAACTGTAGGTTGTTCCACCTCCAGTATCACCATCGTGTGGACTGTAGTTGGCGCCATACATCGCTTGCAGGGCGGCAATATCATATTGCATGAACGTCGAAGGGGCGTCCTCCGGCGAATACGTCCAGCCATCGACCCCAGCCTGAGAGTTATTGGCCATGACAGTGTATTCGAGGCCGTCTTGTTCAGACGGAAGGACGGCTAGGCTGTCGCCGTCCGGATGGTCCAGACCCATGGCGTGGCCAATTTCGTGCGCATAAACCGCATAATTGTAGCCCCCCGGCTGTATGCCCAGGTCACCGCTAAAATCAAAATCAACACCGAGCACCGGATTGATCCAGACATCGCCGCCAAACCCTTCGTCAGGCAAATAGGCATGCGCATCGTCTGTACTTTTCACCGCACTAGATTTGGCAATACGTATGTCCGCATCACCGTCGCTGGTATTTTGTGCTTCACCTGTTCCCGTTCCTGCTTCTTCAATATTAAGCGCCGTAAATTGGTTGATCTCTGCAAACATGTGGCGGACGGCAGCTTTTTCATTGTCCTCCAGTCCGCCACCGTCAATGAACTTCTTTTTGCTCGCCTCGCTAATACCGCCTTCGTAATCCGTGTGTGAGTCGGGGAAGCTAAACGTGAGACCATCATCATCGGCTTTTCCGTCGTCACCGGCAGTTACAGCCTCGTGGGTCCATCGAAATCCGCTTAGGACACTGTCTATTCCTAGAATTCCCGTCGCGTTAAAATGCTCATCATATGGAAACAGCTCTTCTTCTTCTTTGGGAGGCTTTCCACCGCCGCCGCCACCGTTTCCACCCTTTGGCATGATCTCACCCTCTCAAATGCGGCACGCACAAAAATCTATTGTCGCTATGTTGAAGACTATTCACACTTTTGTGCATAATAGCGCATTCCTGCGCGCCGAAATAGGAAAATTGCTTTCGTTCCAGTGATATTATTGGCCAATGATATTATTGGCTGGCCTCCACATCTCCAGCAACGGGTTGTTGTAGTTCGTTCAACATCAATCTGTTAGTTCCTGAGGATCACTTTTAGCTAAGTGTCATCTTGACAACTGTGAGGCGAGGTGATGATGACCGCTCCGGATCCTGCGCGTGAGAATACGCAGTCGGCGTCCCGTAATCGAGCATCTGCGGTGGATGATGGAAAATTTCTGCGGAATTCGCACCTTAGAAGAGTTATGCGGTCTTAAAATGAGCCACCTGGCGGAGAGGTCAGCGGACGAGGGTTGTGCAGCGCAATGCTCGCTTTTGGCCCCAAATGTTTCTGAGCGCCGCAACATTTTATCGCAAAACCCAACGTCCGGCAGAGGAAAGCACCACACTCTGTTCATTCAAACTTATTCGCGCATCGCCGAACCCATCTGTCCGCTAAACATTCAATAGCGACAACCAAGTGTCCCCCGAACAGAGAGAACAGTGCCTTTCAGCGTTCAATTGTCTCGCCTGCGTCGGTTTGAGGCGTAACAGCAGTTCAGCCCGTGGGCTCCAGACTATCTTGCAGTTGACGTTCAGCGCGCCGGCGCAGATGGAGCCAGTAGGCAGAGGCAAATGCAATAACAAGGAAGGGGAGCGCGCCGATGTTCACCCAGAACCAACCAAAATAGTGGACGATTGTGCCGGACAGTAAGGAGGCGACGGCAACGGTCGAGTAAATCAAGAAATTATTGGCGCCTTGCGTTTTTGCCCGCTCAGCCGGCGTATGCACCTCCGTGAGCAGTGTCGTCCCAGCTGTGAAAGCGAAATTCCAACCAAGCCCAAGGAGTGCGAGGGCCGCCCAGAATATCATGACGTCGTTGCCTGAGATGCCGATCAGGATGCTCAACAATTGCAGGACAAGTCCCGCAACGATAATCGCAATCGGTCCGAACCTGTCAATAAGTGACCCGGTTATGAATCCCGGCGCAAACATAAAGAAGACGTGCCATTGGATGACAAATGCAGTCGCGGAAAACATGTGATGTGCGTGCGCCATCGCGATAGGCGTTGCGGTCATTAAAAGGTTCATGACCGCCTGTCCGGTGGTCGCGCATAGGCAGGAGACGATGAATACCGGATTGACAAGTATCTCCTTGAGCGGCCTTCCGGTATCAGCGGCTTCTTCTTTTGATAGGTTCGGAATGTCGATGCCAAGTACGACAAGCCCTGATATGACCGAGAGAAGCGTGAGGAAAACGTAGGAGCCCATGAACTCTACTGACTGGAACAGGAATTGGCCCTGCCGTGCGAGCTCTGGACCAAGGAATGCGGCCAATACGCCTCCAGCAAGGACGAAGGAAATAGCACGCCCTTTGAATTCCTTACTCGCGACGTCTGCAACTGCGAGCCGGTAATAGTGCGCGAAACCGGCAAATAGACCGAACAACAATCCACCAATGCAGAACCACCAGAAGTCCTGATAGTAGACGCCTGCAATGCTGGCGAGGCCGCCGCAGCAACCAATGAGTGATCCGATCACGAAGCCCGCACGTCGACCCAGATGATGCATCAGCATCGAAGCCGGAATTGAACAGATAGCTGTCCCCAAAATGAGAAGCGTGATTGGCAGTGTCGCAAAAGCTTTGTTGGTTGCAAGGCCGTAAGCAATCAAGGGATACGTTGCTACGATCAGTGTTCGCGACGAATTGAAGAGCATCTGGCAGGTGCCAAGCACGGCCACGTTCCGCCAGTCCCGTACAGTCGCCATTGATTATGCCTCCCATTCCAACACAGATATCTGCCAGAGCCCCGATCCGGCTCAAACGGCTTATACGGCATCGCTTTAACCTAGCAAAGGCGGCGCAGTGGCAACATCTTAGGCGGGCGAGGTCCAAACCACGCTCATCGTTGGCGGCGACAAAGTGACTGTGAATGACAAGCGGCTCGATCCCGCAGTTGCGATAGCTGAACTCTGGCGGAGCACCAACCATGAGCGCCGTTCGGCATGAAATTGCCGGCCCTGCAAATTGACGTCATGATGGGCGAATTCCTCAACAAAGATATCTTAGGTCGAGGTCGGGATACGGAGTGCTTGAAAAGCATGTGTGTCGCTGGATATTTGAGTGGTATAAATACCAGCCGCAAAGAAGCAAGCGGGGCTTGTGTTGGCTTGATCCGGTAAACCTTATATTACGACCTTTCATAGCCAGGCATGCTTTCGTGACCGGAATGAAAGACCGCTAGGAAGCATGAGCCGCCTGTCGCAGTCTGATAAATCTATCACAGCTTTACTGGCGATAACGGACGGATGTCCGACCTATCGGGAAGACGCTCATTTTGTCTGCATTGCAAGTCACGGCAAACATCGATCTGTACGATGCCAATGTCCGTCAATTGACCGTTAGCCGTCCTAAAGGTGGGCGCTAGGTCAGGCAAGTTGCCGCGATGATGGCGCGCTACTTAGAGCAATATCCGCATAGACCAGTGGCGATGGTAATGGCGATGCGGTGCGTCGCGACATGTCGCTCCAACTCAATTTGATCTGGATCAAATTCTGCTGACGCCATGTCGCCATATGTTGATTTTCTTAGATCTCTAAAATTGCGCTCAGGCGCGTTTTGACTCCGGGAGCGAGCCGGCACGCGGCGCGCATGCGTCGAATGGGACTAATCCCTGGTACTTTGGCGGGCGAAAACGCGGCAGGCCCGCCTTCCTAGGTGGAGGCCGAATTGGATACAGCACACGCAGCAATCGAGCATGATCGTCCTCGCGGACTGAAAAGATGGCTTTTTTCCACGAACCACAAAGACATCGGAACGATGTACCTGATATTCGCGATGATTGGAGGCATCGTCGGAGGCGTATTGTCGATCGGCATGCGCATGGAATTGCAGGATCCTGGTCTTCAGTATTTTTCAAATCCGCACACGTTCAACGTGTTCACGACAGCGCATGGTTTGATCATGGTCTTTTTCATGATCATGCCATCGCTCTTTGGCGGCTTTGGCAATTGGTTCGTGCCGCTGATGATCGGTGCGCCTGACATGGCGTTCCCGCGACTCAACAATATCTCATTCTGGCTCCTACCGACGGCCCTCCTTTTGCTCGTGCTTTCCCTTTTTGTAGAGGGGCCAGCGGGCAGCCTTGGGGCTGGCATTGGCTGGACGGCATACGCCCCACTATCCACGTCCGGCCATCCGGGCCCCGCTGTGGACTTCGCGATACTTTCGCTGCATGCAGCTGGCGCATCGTCGATTCTGAGCTCAATAAATTTCATCACAACAATATTCAACATGCGCGCGCCGGGAATGACCCTGCACAAGATGCCGCTATTTGTCTGGTCAATTCTCTTAACCGCCTTTTTGCTTATACTGTCGCTTCCGGTACTTGCCGGGGCAATCACCATGCTGCTCACCGACCGCAACTTCGGGACAACGTTCTTCGAAGCTTCGGGCGGTGGTGACCCGCTCCTGTTCCAGCATTTGTTCTGGTTCTTCGGACATCCAGAAGTCTATATCATCATTCTGCCGGGCTTCGGTCTTATCAGCCACGTCATCGCAACGTTTTCGAAGAAGCCCGTCTTCGGTTACCTAGGCATGGCTTACGCAATGGTTGCGATCGGCGTCGTTGGTTTCATTGTTTGGGCCCACCACATGTACACGGCCGGTATCTCGGTCAATACACAAGCCTACTTCGTATTTGCGACAATGGTGATTGCGGTGCCAACCGGCATCAAGATCTTCTCCTGGATCGCAACCATGTGGGGTGGATCCATCTCCTTCCGAACACCGATGCTCTGGGCATTGGGCTTCATCTTCTTGTTCACGGCTGGCGGCGTCACGGGCGTAATGCTGGCAAATGCAGGTGTCGACCGAACACTACACGATACGTACTACGTGGTCGCTCACTTCCATTATACGATGTCTCTCGGTGCCCTCTTCACCCTGTTTGCCGGTTGGTACTACTGGTTCCCCAAAATGAGCGGCTACATGTATTCGGAGTTCATCGGCAAGCTGCACTTTTGGCTCACATTTATTGGTGTGAACCTGACATTCTTTCCGCAGCATTTCCTCGGCCTGGCGGGAATGCCGCGACGGTACGTCGACTACCCGGAGGCTTTTGCCTACTGGAACTACGTTTCATCTATAGGATCCTACATATCTGGCATTGGCACGCTGGTATTCTTTGCCGGGATCATTCACGCGTTTGCCCGCCGTGAGACGGCCGTTTCAAATCCGTGGGGTGAAGGGGCGACGACACTGGAATGGAAGCTGCCATCACCGCCGCCGTTCCATACTTATGAAACGCTCCCGAAAGTAACATCTGATGAGCATCGCTGATCGCACAAAGTCTGGGGATTTGGCTCAGCCAACCGCAAGGATTGAGCTTGCGCCACATCGCTCTATGAGCACTTTGGGTCGTCGCCTTGTCATCGGAGTTTTCGCCTTGGGAGCAGCGTTGACGGTACTGCGCAGTGCTCCCGCCCTCCACCTGCCACTGGTCATCGCGCAGCTCCTAACCGTCATAGCTCTTTGGAGCGCTTTTTATCTCAACAATCGCGCGGCCCGCTTCTGCGAGACTATTGAGATCAGCCCGGACGAAGTCGTTGCCTCAAGGGCAGGCCCGTCTTTGCAGCCGAGCGAGCAGCAAACTGTAACGTTCAATCCGTACTGGCTACGCATCGACGTCTCATCCGACCGCCATGTAGAAAATCGAATTACGCTTAGACAAAGTGATCGCTGTTTCTCACTCGGAGAGTTCTTGGCGCCCGCCGAGCGCAAGCATATCGCCGAAGATCTTCGAAGCCGCATCCGGATCATAACTTCAATGAGCAGCCCGACCATCAACGACTCAACAGGCAAACGTCACGCGCCTGGCGCTGACAAAGGAGCCGCATCATGACAGAAAATACATTCAAGAGGCTTGGATCTACCCGGCGGCCCGCAACCCCCATGGCGCCGATTGTCGATCCAGCGGCGTGGTATCCGGATGATGTCGAGAACACTGAAGCATGGCGCTACGTCCTTTCGTCACAAGAAATTGCAGAAATGAGCGACACCTTGGCCTCGGCGGACGTCAAAGGCCTTGGTATCTCAGAAATCAAAAAGAGTGATTTTCCCTTGCCATTGTTTTCGGAGGGGATCGAGCGGATTCGCGAGCAATTGCAGGATGGTGTTGGTTTCGCGCAGATTCGAGGGATGCCGGTTGCTTCCTGGAACAAGGCACAAGCGGCCATGGCCTATTGGGGTGTTGGAACTCATTTCGGACGCGCATTGTCGCAAAATGCAAAGGGTGACTTACTCGGCCATATCAAGGACCTTGGCGGAGACTATTCGGATCCCATGACACGCGGTTATCTGACCAATGCCCGCATGGCATTTCACGCCGACCAATGTGACTACGTCGCTCTATTCTGTTTACAGCAGGCAAAGTCCGGTGGTGCTAGCAGAATTGCAAGTTCCGTTACTGTCTACAACGAGATGCTGAAGTATTACGCGGACTTGGTGCCGGAGCTCATTGCGCCTAGCTATTGGACGCTCCACGGCGAGATCTCACCTGGCGAAAAGCCTTGGTATGAACTGCCTGTATTCAATTTTAGGGATGGTTATTTCTCCGCAAAAGGGGTCAGCTCCCATATATTGAAATCACAGTCTGTTCCGGGGGTCCCCAAATACTCAGAAAAGCGCCTCGAGGCGTTCGCGCGTTTCAGGGAGATCGCTGAACGTGTTTCCATAAAAATTGATGTGCAGCCGGGTGACATAAACATTTTGCACAACCACGTGGTTCTGCATTCACGTGATGCATTTGAGGATTGGCCAGAACCAGAGCGCAAACGACATCTTTACCGGTTGTGGCTTAATGATGAGGAACATGCGCGACCGATCCCGGACATTTTTCGCCAGCAAATTCAGGGAATTTGGGTCAAGGGCGTTCGCCCGCACGCTCAGGTTGATGCGGTGAATGCGATCTCCTGATCCCTGAAACCCGGATCGCCGATACGCTCTGCCTCCAAGCGTTACAACCCCATTGTGCTTTTGGCGAACACCTCCTCAAGCCGCACCAGCCGCGGCGTCAGGCCTTGTTCGACAGAATACTGGGCAGCAGTCTCAAGCACATTGCGGTTGGCAATTATTCCGTGCGCACTCATTGGCTTTGCCAGCGCTTCGCCCGCCTCGCGCGAGATCGCGCCGGTATCAACATGATAGCCGATATGTTCTACCCGCCTTGCATCTGCCAGCGCCGCTGCACGCTGGAATGCCCTAACGAGGTTTATGACGACCCAGGGATGGCGTTCGGCTATTTCGCGCTTGATCACCATGCCGTGGTTTATGGGGTGGATGCCGGTCTTCTTCAAATAGCGGACGCCTTCTGCGACTGGGTCGGCAAACAGTGTCGTTATATCGGGATGCTCGCGCAGGCGCGCGCCACTGCGATTGATGATTGTCGGCTCCCCTCGATAATGAAGTGCTGCATCAAGTTCTCCTGAGAGCATCATTGCGCCCACGTTTGTCTCAGGCGGGATCTGATGCACTGTCACGCCTTTTGGCGGCTTGAATCCGGTTGCCCCGCCGTGACTATGCTCCGGTGTGCGCTCCATGAAAAATTCCATTTCCCGTGGTTCCACGCCGAATTCGTGCTGCAGGATTCCGCGTGCCCATAAAGCCGCTGTCTGCTGGTATTCGGTGACCCCAACCCGCCGTCCTTTCAGATCTTCCGGTGCGCTGATGCCGGCGCCGCGCCGCACGAGGATATGTGCGTGAAAAAACCGCCTCGTCGTAAATATCGGCAGCCCAACGAAGCGATCATCGCCGTTGGCAACCGCAATCATCAGTGAAGAAAACGACATCTCCGCAACATCCCAGTCCGCGAACTTTAGCTGCCGCCAGAACAGCTCCGAGGGATGAACGACATTGGGGATCAGATCAATCCCATCTGGCGCGACGTAGCCTTCGAGAACTGGCCTGGACC
Source organism: Hyphomicrobiaceae bacterium (assembly GCA_965223255.1). Taxonomy (GTDB): domain Bacteria; phylum Pseudomonadota; class Alphaproteobacteria; order Rhizobiales; family Hyphomicrobiaceae; genus CBDCWA01. The sequence continues at coordinate 180,148 of CBDCWA010000002.1, forward strand.
TCGGGTTTTCGGCCATGGCGATACTGAGCGATAATTTCATGAATGCTGTCCTAATGTTGACGATGTGTGCGGGGGATTGTGCAGAAGATCACATCCAATCGTGTATTGGCAGGTGTAGCAGAATTACGCTTGCCTGGTGAAAGCGCCAGCTCCGACTTAACGACATCGAATTGATCAGACCAGTTGTGAGCGCGGTAGAGCGTTGTGCTGACTCCGGAAGCGCGCATGCCCATGGGCCTCTCTTTCGACATTTATCCGCACCAGACCGCCAAGTCCTAGACAAGATTGATCCAAGTCAAAGACGATGAAAATTGATGATAACTTAGATATCTAAGCATTCGGTGCCGAGTCAGGCGCAAATCAAAGATCGGTTTGGCTTGGAATTTGGCAGCCGTCCAGAAGTGGCACGCGATTGCATTGATCGATTGCGTGGGAGCCGAGGGAGCCTAGGCCATGCCAGACGATCAAGTTTTGGAAGCAACGACAAAACGGAAGCCGGGAACACCCATGCAGCCGGTGATCGATCCGGCAGCATGGAACGGTGAGGACCTAGCCCGTTCTAGCGATTGGACGTTTGAACTAACCGGGGCAGAAATCTCGGAGATCGACGCTGCGATTGCCTCTGTGGAGACACGCGGTCTTGAGATCAAGGATATCAAGAAAAAGGATTTTCCCCTACCGACCCTGGATGCAAAGCTTGCTGATCTGAAAGCGGAATTATTGGAAGGTCACGGTCTCGCACTGCTCAAGGGTCTTCCCGTCGAACGTTATAACATGAGGCAGGCCGCGATAGCCTACTGGGGCATCGCCCGCCGCGTCGGTCGACAGGTATCTCAAAACCACATGGGCCACTTACTGGGCCATGTCTATGACTTGGTGGGTGCGGACCGCGGAGCTCACCCGTCCTATCGCGCCTATCATACTAGTGCCGAGTTAGCTTTCCATTCAGATTCTAGCGATGTTGTTGTGTTGATGTGCATGCAGCAGGCGAAGAGCGGCGGCGGCAACAGATTGGCCAGCACAGTCGCGATTTATAACGAGATGTTGTCCCGGCGACCCGACCTGGTCGAGGAACTGCTAAAACCCTGGTATCGCGACCGACGCGAAGAAATTCCGCCCGGCAAAGACCCCTGGTGGCTGCTGCCGATTTTCAATTTTACCGATGGTTATTTTTCAGCCTTCTGGAGCAATTATTATATCCGCTCGGCGCAACGCTTCACGAGCCTGCCCAGATTTACAGAAAAGCAGATCGAAGCGCTCGACATGATGGACAGGCTTGCCGAAGAACTCTGCATCGACGTCAATCTCGCGCCAGGTGACATTGTATTTCTCCACAACCACGTCGTCATCCACGCCCGCAATCAATACGAGGACTGGCCGGAACCCGAGCGCAAGCGACATCTGTTGCGTTTTTGGCTGGAGACACCGAATGGGAGACCGATACCGGCAGCGGTTGCCGACCGGTACGGCGCATTGGATCCAGGCCAGCGTCACAGCGGGATCGTGGTTGCCGACATGGAAGTGAGCACACCACTGGAACCGGAGTAGTCGGCACCGTAGCATAGTCGGAATGATCGACTGATTTTCGCGGTGGACGTTGCCCGCTTGGTAAGACAAGCGCGAAAGTTTGAGCACTCCAAAAGTTGATCTGTGTCAATGACGGCAAATCTGGTTCCCAACTTAGATATCTAAGAATTTTGCGAGCATTCAGAGGCCGCATGTCTCGTGCGGCAAGAGACAATCGATAGGTGAGATTATGGTCGGACAAGCAAATCAAACATCGCAAGATGACTATCACGAACAAAAAGCTGCCAAGCGCGAGGAGGCGGGCAAGCTAACTGCCAGCGATTATCCGCAAGAGTTTGTCGGAACTTCGCCGATCAAGGTGAATAAGGTCGGCCATTTTCTCTACGAGGTTAGTGACATTGAGCTAACCGCGAAGTTTTGGACAGATGTAATGGGTTTCAAGGAAACTGATCGCAATGAAAAGGGCATGATTTTTTATCGCTGCGGCGCCGATCATCACGCTATTGGATTGCGCCAGAGCAATGCGAAGAGGCGACCTCACCAGGACGAATGGTTGAGGATGGAGCACCTGGCCTTTGAGGTTGATGACGTCGATATCCTTTTTAAGGCACGTGATTTTCTTCGAGCCAATAACATTCCGATCGTTTTTGAAGGACGTAAAGGTGCAGGCTGCAACGTAGCCCTGCATTTCACGGACCCTGACGGTTATGAATTCGAACTTTATTGTGAGATGGATCAGATCGACAAGCAAGGGCACCTGCGACCAGCAGAACAGTTCCGCCGCGCACAAACCTTGGAAGACGCGGTGGCTAATCCGGTCGCGGCCAAGAAATGGTAGCTTAATCTATTTGCAGTTGTGCGAAAAACGGCACAGCACTCCCATGGGATGCATGTGATGCAGTGATCGAGGGGCAACGCTGCAAGCCGTCAGCTATGCCAACTTGGCGGCACGTTCTATCAGCGAATGACATCCCGGAGATCGAATGACGATCGAGACGAGAGCAAGCGCAAAATGAGTAAGGCACACGTTCAACCGATACCAACTTCGATGCGCAGCGGGGACCAATACCTCGACGATCTGCGGCGTGATGAACGCGCAATTCTTATAGATGGTGAGCGCGTCAAGGATCCTTCGACGCATCCAGCTTTTCGAGAGGGCGCTCGTCAGATCGCAAATCTTTATGACTTTGCGGCGGATCCGGCCAATCAGGAGATCATGACTTTTGAGGTCATGGAAACGGGTGGACGTGCGTTGCGCTGCTACCAAATTCCATATAGCCATGCGGATCTTGCCGCCAAGCGTGTCGCTGCTGAAGCTTGGGCTGATCAGACGTTCGGGCTGATGGGGCGAACGCCAGACCATGTTGGCAACTTTTTCACCGGTTATGCCGCCAAGCCCAACATATTCGCAGCCGGCGGCAAGATGTTTGGCGACAACCTGCTGAACTTCTATCGTTATCTTCGCGATCATCATCAGTACGTCACCTATGCCATCGTGCCACCGCAGATTGATCGCAGCAAGCCAGCCCACCAACAAGCTGATCCGACGTTGTACGCCAACGTGGTCAAGGAAACCGACGCAGGCATCTATCTCAGTGGTGGTCAACAGCTGGCAACAGCAGGAGTTTATTCCGATTGGCTGCAGGTCTCGAACATACATCCTTTGCAGGCAGGAGATGAATCATACGCATTCAACGTCGCTATTCCCATGTCTGCACCAGGTCTCAAACTCTATCCGCGTCGAGCTTATGCCCTTCAGGCCAGCAATGCTTCAGAGTATCCACTGACGTCTCGCTTCGATGAAAGCGACTGTTTCGTCGCGCTCGACAATGTCTTCGTTCCGTGGGAACGCGTCTTCATTTATCGTAATTTGCAGATCTGCCATGATCAGTGGCACAAAACGCCTGCACACATGTATGGCAATCACCAAGCTCAGGCACGGTATGTGGTGAAACTGCGCTTTCTGCTGGGGCTCGCGCAACGAATGAACGAAGCGACAGGCAATGCGAAGATTCCACCTGTCATGGTCCAAATGGGAGAACTTGCCGCATACGCGTCAATTGTCGAGGGCCTGCTGAACAGTCACGAAAGCATGGGAGAGATTGACGAGGACGGTGTCCTATGGCCGCATCGCCCATCGCTGTATGCAATGATTGCGCTCCAATCCGAACTAAACCCGAAAATGTTCGAGATGGTTCGCGAGCTGACCGGCGCCGGCATGATCACTTTACCTGCCACTAGCAAAGAGCTCGACAATCCCGAGACTGCGCAAGATGTTGCACGCTATTATCAATCGAGCGAAATGTCTGCGCGAGACCGAATTGCGCTCATGCGTCTTGCATGGGATTTCATTGGTACGGAGTTTGCCAGCCGCCACCTGCAATATGAGAAATTCTATGGCGGCGCATCCTACTTGATGAAAACCAATATGTACCGGTTTTACGATTTCGAGCGCGCGACATCGTTGGTCGATCGCGCATTGACACTGCCACCTGTTGACGAATGAAATCGCGAGCCGACCTGGACCAAAAAAAGAATTGGACCATGAACAGATTGATCTGAAGCCGGCAGCAATAACAGCATTCAAACGTAGAGTCGTGACACGCAACTCAATTGACGCAGTCCAAAGCCCTTGTGATATATCTCGCGTTACGTGCGGCAATAGTGCGGGTAGAGATTTCGGGGCGCCTGGCTTGATCCAGGGTCCAAACACGAGCGAACCACCGCTGTTTAGCCCGCCCTGTTGGTTCCAATTCGTCGTATAGTCTCCGGTACTGGTGAACCCCTCCCCGTCAGTGCACGGGCCGGGCAAAGTTGCCCCCTAAGCGGGACCCATCGATAAACTATTCCTTGCAGCGGCCCAACTGACGGCTTTCGGCCGAAAACGGTTGTGTATACCTGATATTCGCTCAGAATTTCATTGAACGGGATACCGAAAACGATAGGCGCGCATCGTCGTCGTGCTCGGCCCAGGAGTAGTCCGCGAACGGCTTTGCAATCTCGATATTGGCATGAAGACCGTGCACGAAATGGAAGCGAGTACCAGCCCCAAATGATGACATATAGAGTTCCGTACTCCCTGTCGAAAATTTGTTTGAGACCACGCCGGCGTCGACGAAGCCGTAGATCTGATAGCGCTTTAGAAGATAACCGCTTAGCACCTGGCCGTACCTAAGCTCCAAAGACGCCGCGATGGCGTTATCGCCGCTGATCTCCCCGGCGTTAAACGCCCGCCCGTACTGCGTGCCACCAAGATAGAACTCTTCTGAGGCGAGAAGCGCGTCAGAAGCAACTTGGCCGGCAGCAGAGAGATACAACGACCAGTTTCCTTTGATGGCCTGTCTACGCGAGTAGGCCATAAACAGCTTTGAAAAACTACTGTCTGCACCTATACGCGATAGATTTGGGTCGCCAGACTTCGATGCACCCAACACATCGAAGCCCTGGCGAAGGTTGACGGTGAGAAAATTGATGCCGTGGTAGGCATCACTGTGTCTGTATTGGGCCAATACACTGACAGCGTGAACATGATCTGTATAGACGGGACCGGAGGTATTTGTCTCGCTCGCATTTCTTGCACCGGCAGATAAGGTCACCCAGAAAGATGATTTGCGCGATCGGCGCAGAGCCCACGTTCCCTTAATCATGTAGTTTTCGGTCTTAATACGTGTATCAACGAGTCGTCTCGCACCGCTTGGGCGCAACACACTCGTGGAGGCCGCCGCACCCAATCTGAAGCCGTTTGGACCGAATGGCTGGTCTAATGCAATGCGGCCATATCTTAGCTCACGGCTGTTGTCCGGGATGGTGGACAAATCGATTGAGATGGAGTCACCAGTGGCGAAAGGCGAGTTGAGCGCGCCCGAAAAGAAACCTTGCAAGGGCCCGATGTCATCAGTTCCCCAGTTATCAAATGCGAGGCGGCCCCAATAACGCCAGGTCTCAATATGTACCACGAGGGCAAAGCGGCCAGTCCCTTCGCCGATTTCCTGCAGGTTTGTATCTTTGACCCGTAATCCTGGGGTATCGTTCATCAGCAAAAGCTGTCGCTCAAAAGTTGCGAGCCGTAGAGGACGCTCCGCCTTGATAGGCCCGGCAAGCCTTGCAAGGCCAAAGTTGCGGCTGGGTTTGCCCTCGAACGTGACACGCGCGATGGACCCTTCCAGGATTTTGACAGTTATCGAACCCTTAACGACGTCTTGCGGCGGTAAAATAGCGCGGCTCAGGAAATAACCCTGCGAGCGATAGAGCTTTGTCATGCCCTCGGCTATTGCCAAGAGGTCCTGCGCTGATACCTTGCGGCCAATATAGCGCTTGTACGAACTGGCCAGGGCGTCATGAGAGAAGACGCTTGCACCTGTGACGACAACCCGCTTGAGGATGAATTTCTCGAGCGAACCTGCGGTTGCGCGAACTTCCTGGCCTTGGGGCTGCGTAAATTCCGGAGCGGGTTTGGCGCGTTTGGCCCCTCTTCTTATTTCTTCTAGCTGACGGTCTGTACGAAATGCATCGCCCGTCCCCTGGCCTGTGGCGGAGCTAGAGGTCACAGATGCCGTTACAACAGCTGCGAAAAACAGACAAATGAGCCGTACAAGATTTCGTCGGATATCCAAAGCTGCCGCGGCGGGGATTTCGTTGTTGTTCACGTTTCCCACCCAAAGAACCGGCTCGGCCGAACTTATCAACTCTTAGGAATAACTGTTTCGTGGTGAACAACATCTTAAAGAATTCGATCCATGTGAGAGGAAGTTAGCCACTAATTGGAAACACCTGATCGTTAGAATGATCCCGTTCAATATGTATTTCCAACTGAGCGAAATTGAGTAAGTGGTTAGGTACGGTTATGCGGGTCTCGGGTAGGTGTTATCAGACGTTAGTTGCTGTTGTTGCGCTCCTTGCGACACTTTCGACACCAATCAAAGCGATGGCCGGCGATTGGACGGTTGAACGCGCCTCAGGCAATATTTGGATACTCAGCTCAGGCCTGCAACCGGTATCACTGGGCGGATCTGCAATTCTGCAGCCTGGATTTAAACTCAGAACCGGCAACAACGGCCGCGCCCTGTTGGTGCGAGGAAAAGAGTCCATCCTCGTTGCACCCAACTCCGTTGTCAGCTTGCCCAAAAACAGCAAGTCCAAGGGTCATACAACAATTTTTCAGCAGGCCGGCAGCATCCTGCTGGACGTTGAGAAGCGCAACGTCAAACACTTTGAGGTGGAAACTCCGTTCATGGCTGCTGTCGTTAAGGGCACGCAGTTCCGGGTAGACGTCAATCGCTTTGGCGCGGAGGTTAAAGTTTTACGTGGCAGGGTTGAGGTTTCCGATTTCCGTAGCGGCCAGATGGTGCTGGTCCTTCCTGGGCAGGCCGCTCGCGTCAATGCACGAGGAAATTCTGGCCTGATCATCACCGGCGCCGGCAACCACAACAAGATCAGGCAAGGTGCCCCGCGCAGGTCGAAGCTTGAACGCGTGCCCGTCCCAAAGAAGGGTCTGCAGGCGCCTAATCCAGCAAGCGCACTGAAGGCGAATCTTGGGGCCGACCGGGCGACTGTAAAACCCGTGCGATTGGGACCTCACGCCCGCACGAAGCGCATAAGAATCGGTAAGGCTATAGGGCCGATCCAGCTTAATTTCCACACGCTGACAAATGGATTGTCTCGGGCACATCAGGGACACGCAAACCGCGATAGTCACGCCAGCCAAGGGAAAGCGAATTCTACGATTTGGTCCGGTGACCGTAACGCTGGTGGCAATGCCGTTGCTCAATCAAATGCCGGCGGAGGCGCGGCAGGCCTGGGTAATGGCAATGGCAACGGCAACGGTAACGGTAACGGTAACGGCAACGGTAACGGCAACGGTAACGGTAACGGCAACGGTAACGGCAACGGCAACGGTAACGGCAACGGCCCATAACTTTGAGGGGGCCGCTTGCTTTGGGGATCACCTAGCAACCTCGTATATCGCAGGGGCCATGCCGGCAGTGGGCATAGCGGTGGCAGTGGATGAAATACCTGCGACAACACTTGATAGTTCTTGGGGTACTTCTGTTGACGCTTGCAATGGGTGTCAACGAAGTCGTTTTCTCGAGTCTCAGTGACCTCAGATTCCAGCTCCTGTCGCGCCCGGCATCCGGCAATATCGCCTTGATCAAAATCGATGCCCCATCAATCAAGGAGATTGGCGTGTGGCCCTGGCCACGCAGGTATCATGCAAAGCTTATTGACAAACTGCGCGCTGCGGGTGTCACGGACATTGCTTTCGACGTTGATTTCAGCTCGCCATCTTCGCCGGCAGAGGATAAGGCACTCGCTGCTGCTTTGAAACGTGTGGGCGGCTCGACAATCCTTCCGGCTTTCAAACAAATTGTCCGCAAGGGACCAAAAGGAACGCAAGTATACAATTCCCTGCCTTATTCTAGCTTTCAGAAGCACTCCTGGGCCGCGACGGTCAATGTTTGGCCGGACAGTACGGGAACAGTTAGGGAGTATGGGTTCGGCGCAAGAATAAAAGGGCAGTTCTATCCATCGATGGGTGCGTTGCTGGCCGGCGTGTACGAAACACAACGGCGCAGCTTTTCGGTCGACTTTGGCATCAAACCGAGCACGATCCCAACCTTTTCGTACATTGATATCGTGAACGGCAAGATTGGGCCCAGTCAGCTCAAGGGTAAGAAGGTCATTGTCGGAGGAACTGCGGTAGAACTCGGCGACCGGTTTCTGGTGCCGACCCATGGTTTGATAACCGGTCCCGTGCTTCAGATCCTTGCTTCGGAATCAATTAGCCAAAACCGTGCTATGCAGACGACTGGTCTTCCGATAACGCTCGCCGGCCTTATCCTCATTATCGTGATCGGATTTGTTACCCAATGGTCGTTTGGACCGCGACCAAGAGCAGTCGCGTTAGTCACCGTTGCGTTCGCGATCGAGGCTGCAGCGCTGTTAGTCCAGGCGGTAGCACCAATCATGATCGATACGTCGATGTGGATCATGGCGATTGGCGTATTGCTCGTCCTCGCGACTATCGAAGAGGTTGACCTTAATAAGCTACTTGCGACAATCGCTGAAAGGCGATTTCAGACCATTGCGCATTCGCTAAACGACGGCGTGATTTGTACAGATCGGGATGGTCGTATCACCTTCTGGAATGCCGGTGCCGAGTCGCTGTTTGGCTTTGGATCTCGTGAGGTTACTGGTAAGTCGATCGAAGAACTCATCAGTTTGGAAGTCCAACGAGGCAAGGCAGAGCCAAGACGGCTCGACGTATCCCGCCTCTCCGAACTCGTTCACACCAAAACGCACACGCAGGAGTTCATCGGACTGCGCAAAGATGACACCTCGTTCCCGCTCGAGGCCTGCCTTTCTCAATGGAACGACGGTGAAGGTCTCAACTATGGCATAACGGTTCGCGATATTACCGCTCGAAAACAGGAAGAAGAGCGCATACGCCTTCTAGCTGAGCACGATACTCTGACCGGCCTCTATAACCGAAATCATTTCAATATTGTTTTCGACACTTCAATCGAGCAGGCCCGACTGAACGGTGGGCGGCTGGCGGTGCTCATAATCGATCTCGATGACTTCAAGGATGTCAATGATACGCTGGGCCACCCAGCCGGCGACGCTATGTTGCGCAAGATTGGCGAAGTGCTTGGCAATGCCGCACCGGGCCACATCCTCTCACGCATGGGCGGCGACGAGTTTTCCATTCTGATCCAGAACCTCGACTCGGACAACGAGGCGAACTCCGTTGCAGAAACAATTCTCCATGCATTGAATTCGACACCATTTTGGATCGACGGTCACAAGCTCAGCGCCTCCGCAAGTATCGGTATTTCCATCTATCCGGAAGATGGCACCGATACGGAGACTTTGCTTGCTAATGCGGACCTGGCCCTATATCGCGCCAAAGAAGCCCGCGTCAGCGACTTCAGCCGGTACTCAGAACAAATTAGACACGAACTCGTCGCCCGCGTCTCGCTGGAGAACGAGCTGGCGAAAGCAATCGAAAACCATGAATTTGAAGTCTACTATCAGCCCCAGGCTGACTTATTGAGCGGGCGCATTGTTGGCGCTGAGGCGTTGATCCGCTGGAACCACCCTTTGCGCGGACTCATCGCGCCTGAATATTTTATGAAAGCCGTCAACAACGGCAAGCTTTCTGAACCCGTCGGCAACTGGGTTATGGAGACGGCAATAAAACAAGGTCGAACGTGGGAGCTTGCCGGATTCGATGTTCGGGTTGGCATCAACATCTCGCCGTGGCAATTCAAGAGCGATGATCTGCCGTCTCGTCTTGCAAAACTATTGGATCGGTGGAGGCTCTCACCGTCGCTGGTGGAGTTGGAACTTACCGAAGATATTCTCATCGAGGACGACCAACACGCCAACAGGGTTATTGAGCAAATCCGCGGTATGGGTGTCAATATTGCGCTGGATGACTTCGGCACGGGCTATGCGAGTCTGATTTACCTGAAACGATTTCCCCTCGATCGCCTTAAGATCGATCGGTCATTCGTCCAAGATATGACAACTGATGCCGACGACGCGGCCATCGTGCGGGCCATAGTCGACCTTTGTCGGGCGATGAGGCTCTCAGTGATTGCCGAGGGCATCGAGGATCAGGAAACGATCGGGTTATTGCAAGACATTCAATGTGCCGAAGGACAGGGCTATTACTATGGCCGACCGATGCCCGCCAGCCAGCTTGAAAGGCTTCTTGTATCGCAGAGCCGCCACACTCGCCCCTCTGAGCAGGAAATGATGGATCTTACGGTATAATCAGATGTGATGGCCAGCCCCCAGGTGCCGCAGTATCACCTCAGATTTGTCAGTGATTTAGATCCAGGATCTCTCCTCGCGCCCAATCAGGTAAAAATTTCTAAATCGATGCTGATCAATTGCATTGTCCTTCGATCTGTGGGAGTTTTTTTGCACAATGATAGCAGCAACTCGAGACAACTTGGGAGTAGACGCACATGCATAAGCTCAGTCGAGTAATCTTCCTTTCTGCCCTATCAGGTGGACTGTTTATAGCAAGCTCATCGTCTGCCATTTCCAAATCGGCAGCAGATTTTTTTAAGGGCAAGAGCCTGCGCATGATCGTCGGTTCAGGTGCCGGCGGTGGTTATGATGGTTATGCGCGCTTTCTCGCCCGCCACATGGGGCGCCATGTTCCTGGCAAGCCACGCATCGTCGTTCAAAACATGCCTGGTGCAAGCGGTATCATTTCTACCAACTATATGTACGTGAAGGCCCCAAAGGATGGATCGGTGATGGCCGGCGGCGCGAATGCTACGCTGCTCGACCCACTTTTCGGCAGTGACTTCACGAAGTTCGACCCACTCAAGATTGAATGGATCGGGTCATCTGCCAAACAACACAATATTTGCGTCGCTTGGCACGAGAGCGGCTTCAAGACCATAGAAGATACCAAGAAGAAGCTATTTCGCGTATCAACGACCGGCTTAAGTGGAAATTCGGCAAAGATGCCTCTCATGCTCAACAAGATCTTGGGCACAAACATGAAAGTAATCGCCGGTTTCACAACCTCGGGCATGCGCTTGGCAGTGGCGCGGCGCGAAGTCGATGGCATATGCGGTATTGGTTATTATACCTGGGTCAAAACGCATCCGCATTGGCTGAAGGAAAAGAAGATCAACATCCTGCTCCAGGGTGGTGCCAAGAAGCTACCAGAGCTGGCCGATATTCCGCGTCTGGGCGACGTTGTGAAAGATCCCAAGCGTAAGGCAGCGCTTAAACTGCTTACCGTAAAAGATCAGATCGGTAGGCCTTATTATTATCCACCTGGAACACCGAAGTATCTTGTGAAGGCATTGCGGACCGCCTTTAACAAGACCATGAAGGATGAAAAGTTCCTGGCAGAGTCTAAGAAGACCAAAACGGCAATTTCTGCGATCACAGGTGAAGAGATCGAAGCCCTGCTCAAGGAAGCCTATACCGCGCCCAAGGATGTCGTCGCAATCGCGGCAGAACTCTTTCCACCACGCAAGAAGAAGAAAAAGAAGAAGAAATAGATTTGGAATTAGTTAGCGTTTGGCTGTTGGCAAATCACGCGTTTCGCGTTTACGCGTCAACAACGGGTTGCCAAGGGTTGGGCAAATGCAAAACAGGGGCCGATGAGCGTGTGCACATCGGCCCGCGAGCGAGAAAAGCCCTATTTCCTGTCGCCACTCATTTTCTTCTTGCTCTTTTTTCACTCAGTGCGTTTTTTGCCAGAGCCCGTAGACAATGCGCCAAACGAGTACCACGTCCGTTTCGATCAATTGCCCCTGCACGCTTAGCCGGTTCTTTTTATGCATGACGACGAGTTCATCACCCATGGCGGCAATTGAGATCGGCTCGACCTGGAATGTCCCGGCTGTCACCGCACCCAACTTTTCGTAGAACGAGCGGATGCCGTTGATGCCGACGTAGTCACCCTGAAGGTCGGGCAAGCGCGGATTGATGTAGTGGAACACTGCGTCCGGCGCGAAAGCTCTGCGGCGTTGGCCAGATTTCGGGGTTTCAGTCCATTGAACAACAAGAGGTTGGGGTGTTCCTCGGCCATGGATGCACGCCTTCGACCGTCACGGCTACCTGAACCTTTGAAATACGCGTGGATCGATTGCCGCCGCGCCGAGCATGCCGCCATAGAGGGCGCCGGCGATTCCCGGCGACATGACGTCCTGGCCCGTCAGGAACAAGCCCGGCACCGGCGTTCGGGCGCTGAGCGCCTCGGACAGAACCCGGCGTGGTGTCGTTTCGACGCCATAAAAGCCGCCCTTTTCATGGCCTGTGAACAAAGCGGTCGCCAGGGGCGTGCCGAGTTCCTGATAGACGATCATTGGTGCCAGGGCGGGAAACTTCTTGGCGAAGAACGCCATCAGTTTGGCTTCAACATCCTGTTTAAATGCTGCCCACTCGTCGGGGCGCTCATCGGCACCGCCATCTGCGAACCCGGCAACGGCCGACCAGTCGGCCAGCACCATCATCTGACCAGTGTACTTGTTCGACGGACCGGGATCGTGCGTCGGATCCTTGAGTGACGGGAAAGAAACAAATGCCATCTTCAAGGGCGAGTTGGTCGTCCAAATCGCATCACCGGTTTCCCAGCTTTCGTGGAACCAGTGGTTTGAACGTGTCGCACCGTGTCGCGCGATGTCGCCTTCGAAGCCAAGATATACTTCGAAATGGCAAACCGACGGTTTGAACGTCGCAATTTCCTGCGCCCACTCCTGCGCACCGATCTCCTTTGGCAATAGCCGCTTAACTGTTTCACCCGCACCTGCTGCCGAGACAATGACCGGCGCTCGAAATTCCTCGCCCGAGGTTGTGCGCACGCCAACGGCTTTGCCATCTTCGATCAGGACTGCACTTACCGGCGTGCCGGCGCGCGCGCTACCACCTGCCGCCTCAATGACTGGAACAAGTCCCTTCGCGATGGCTGCTGCCCCGCCTACAGGATAGCCGGCACCGTCAAGATAGTGGCTCATGATGAGGGCATGTACACCGAAGCTTGCTTCCGCCGGCTTGCCGCCATAGGTGCCCCACTGCGCAGATAGCACGGCGGCGAGCTTTGGATCGGAAATGATGTCTGCAATCACTTCGCTGGTTGTGCGGGCACACCAACGCTGAATCTTGCTCTCGTTCCACCAACGGTGGGCAGAGGCAAAGGGTTCGGGCATCGCCCGCTCGCCGGTAACCATGCGGAAGGCCGCGTTAGCGTCCTCCAGCGCTTCAAAATAGGCGTCGATCTCAGAGGCGCTTTCGGGGAAGCGATCCTTGAGTTCCATTTTGTAGGCTGCAGCGGGGCGGGCGACGGAGATCTCGAAGTCACCCGGAAAGTGCAGTGTATCATATACGGTGCCGATGGATTGAAATTCGATTGCGCCACCGCTCAACCAGTCCAGGATCTTGCCGGCAGGTTGATCGCGACCAAACAAGCCACAATAGTGGAGCCCGACGTCCCACGAGAAGCCGTCGCGCGAGAAGGAATGCGTCAAGCCGCCGATCGCTTGAGCTTGTTCCAGGAGCAGGACTTTGTAATCCAGGCGCGACAATGCGGTGGCCGTCGTCATTCCGCCCATACCGGAGCCGATGACAATGACATCGTAGTCGTTTGCTGGAAGTGTAACCATCATTTCAATAACGCTATGCCGTCCAGCTTTGAGTGACGTTGATTTGCGTCAATCATTAATCGGAGCGACGGGAGGATGCACTTGATGCATCACGTTGGTCCGCCTTGGGTCCTGAGCTGCCGACAGCTCAGTGGTTGATGGACGGACGGCGCATAGCAGATAGTAAACCGATTAGTGTAAAATTATATTGTTGTCCCTGCAGAGCAACCGTCGTTAGCCTCAGGCGGACAGGCCATCGGCATCGTCGCGAAAAAATGCAACCTTGCCGTCCACTATGGTCATATCCACGGGAATATCTTTGATATCTTCTGGTGCGATCTCATATGGGTTTTGGGCCAGCACGCAAAAGTCGGCAATCTTGCCGACCTCAATCGAGCCTTTGATCTTTTCTTCGAAAGCATTGTAGGCGGCATTGATCGTAAACATGCGGATGGCCTCATCGACACTGACGGCCTGATCAGCTCCAACAACTTTTCCGGTCCAGGTGCGTCGTGACACGGCGGTGCCGAGATCCCGCAGGCTGTCCAACGGCCAATAGGCCGGTCCGTCGGAACCAGATGTGATCGGCAAGCCGGCGTCGAGCATGGTCCGAATGTTGAAGCTTCCCTCAAGGCGCTTTTCGCCGATGCAGGCGACCAGCGAGTCCCAGATGTAGTGCATAAAGGGAATGTTCGGAACCGGCAGCACCCCGGTCCGTTTGATAATCTCCAGGCGTTCGGCGTTGACCAGCCAATTGCCGAGATGCTCTACACGATGACGGTGATCGCCGCGCGGCTGCGCCTCGATGGCGGCGGCAAGAGAATTAAGCGCCATATCCATGGCGACATCACCGATGGCGTGGACACAGATACGGTGGCCGGCCTTGTGGTAGGCCATAATCGTTTCGTCCAACTCATCCTGCTCTATTCGAATGAGGCCTTCGTGGCAGGGATCATCTACATAAGGTTCGTAAAATTTCGCAACATGACCGGTGATGCCGCCGTCGATGGACATCTTCACGCCGCCAATGCGAACCCAATCATTGCCAAAGCCGGTCTTAAATCCAAGGTTCAGCAGACTTTCTTTTTGGATTGCCGCTTCGATGATCCGAATAAGCAAGCTAACCCGAATCGGGAGCTCGCCCGCCTCTGCCAATTCCTGATAAGCGCGGATCGAATTATGATTTGTGACGATGTCGTGAATGTTGGTAATCCCGCGGGCCAGACATCGTTCAGCCGCAAACTTTATACCATCTTTCATTTGGTCGTAGTCATGGCCGGGGATAACAGACCTTACCAGGTACTGGGCGCGCTCAACCAGTTTGCCCGTTGGCTCACCTGCGTCATCGAATTCAATTGCACCGCCTGGCGGCGCCGTTGTGCCTGAGCGGACGCCGGCAAGCTCCAACGCCTTGGAGTTTGCAATGGTAATATGTGCACCGAAATTGATGGAAACTGGATTGTCGGGTGCTGCCAGGTCTAGTTCATGACGATTGGGAAACCGGCCTTCTGGCATTCGGAAATCCTGCATCGGGCTGCCGTGGGCCACAACCCAAGTTCCCGCCGCTTGCTGCGCGGCCTGTTCGGCGATCTTGTCGGTAATCTGGGTAATCGAGCGAACATTGGAATAGAAGTCGCGACAATCGAGACGGTGCATCATGTGAACGCCGCCGTCTGCAAAGTGCACGTGGGGATCTGTCAGGCCCGGAAGGATCGTACGACCTTTAAGGTCAATAACGTTTGTGCGCGCATCCTTCATAGCCTCGATTGTATTTGCCGATCCGACAGCGACAATGCGCCCGCCCCAAACAGCGACTGCCTCGGCTGCGCTGTGGTTCATATCAGCCGTTATGACGTTGGCGTTGGTAAGGATAAGGTCAGGTACGAGGTTTGCAGAAATCATTGCCAATTCCTCCACAACTCCGGGTGGCTGATTTGCGCGGCAGCATTGCCGCTCATCATGACGCGCGCGCTACTGCATTGGAATTCTTCAATCGAATTACGATGCTGGCGCCCGCACGATCGGCCTGTGCATTGCTGGGACCAATGGTCTGCTGGCGCAGGACCCGCAATAACAAGACCCAACTACGAAATAGCTCTTGATTGTTCCTCATACTCACGGATGCTGCAAGTCTTATCAATCCACCATCCGGGTGTAGTTTCCATCCGAGATGCGCACTTGCAGAGCAGCGATGCCACGAGCAAACACCGAGGCTTGGCAGGAACTCGTGGGGTTGAACTCTGGTCTAAGCCAAGTAAGCTGGCCGCCAATGATTGATGGGTTGGTCAGTCTGCGGCTGTCAGAAGGCTAGGATCACTAGCGAATAAGAAGTTTCGCCTGCACTTGGATGAGCAATAACACAACGTTTCGGGTGACTGCATGGCTATGTCTTTCGAGTGGTTGGTGGATCCGATCTTGCCATCAGACTTCTTCGCTGAATATTACGAGCAAAAGCCTCTCTTGGTCGCAAGGCAACAACCGTCCAAGTGGGCGCCCTTGCTGAGCGTTGACGCGATCGATCGCTACCTATCGACGACAACACCCTACTATCCAGACGTTTTTCTGGTTGACGCTGCTCGCGATTTCGAGGCCAACGACTATTCCTTTCCCGACTCGGATCCACCCGGCAGAATCGACCTGCCGCGAGCTTATGGGCTATTTGCTGCGGGTGCTACGATTTCCCTTTCACAGATGCATGAACGCGTTGAAGCTCTAGCCGGCCTCTGCCGCGCCATGGAAAAAACCTTCAGTAGCCATTTTCAAACGAACATCTATCTATCCCCGCCGAACGCACAGGGTTTTAAGGCACACTTCGATAGCCATGACGTCTTCGTTCTTCAAGTCACCGGATCAAAGCGCTGGACCCTATACGATACGACAATCGTTCTACCGCTGCGCGGGCAGGCGTTCGATCCCGAGACGCATACACCTGGCCCACCAACACGTGAGTTCACTCTGCAGGCCGGAGATCTCCTCTACTGTCCGCGCGGTCTTTTTCATTCAGCTCGCTCGACGGATGAAATGTCACTTCACATTACCCTGGGCCTTATCGGCAAAACCTGGGCGGACGTGATGATCGAAGCCGTCTCAGCAGCCTGCCTAACGTCGCCTGCGCTGCGCGCGAATCTGCCGGTCGGCTTTGCGAATCCAGGATTTGACTCTGCTCAGGCCGCTGAGACATTCCGTGAGTTGGTCGATAGATTTGCCCGTGAGGCACAGCTAGCGCCTATCCTTCAGCGGCTGGCTGAAGACTTTGTCACATCGCGCCGACCGGATTTTTTGGGATGCCTAAAGGAGCATCAAGCTCAACTCTCGCTCGATAGCAAGCTTGCACCCCGACCTGACCTTATCTACCACCTGCGCGAAGTTGACCAAACGCTGGTGTTGCTGTTCGGAGCGACCGAGATAAACTTTCCCGGATTTGTCCGAGAGGGCCTCGTCTTCGCCCTCGAGCACGGCCCATTCATGGTTCGCGACCTGCCACATCTGGATGATGAGGAGAAGCTTGTGCTGGTGCGGCGGCTACTAAAAGAGGGCTTGCTGTTCCGTCAAAATGGCTCTTGACGACATCTCTGCTTGGGGTGTTACGGACAGATCCAAATCAGCTTTGCTTTTCTGGCAATCCGCATTAAGATACGTGTTGCAGAATGCAATTCTTAGCTTTCGGGGTATCTGTCTAATGAAACGCCAATTACTTCGAGACGCGGACATCTTGTCATGCAGAAGGGTCAGTCGCCGCACACTTTTGCATTCGCTCGGCGTTGGTGCCGTGGCCGTCGCTGCCACACTCAGCACCGAGGCGACAGCACAGAACACACCAAAACCAAAGCCTAAGACGACTCCAAGACCAAGGCCCGCCGACCCTTGCCGGGATCGCGATCACGGCCCTAGCGATCGAGACGGTTGTCCAGTCTCATAACAACTGCACAGTCTACCAAACCCGCGTGCGCGCGCCATGGCAGTAGCACTGGGCTTTACTCCGGTAGTTGGCAGTGCATTTGGTCTGTATTGAACTCTTCTGTACTAAAAATATAGTTCTGCAGCTAACGTTTAGACGCACAAGACCTCATCAGGGCTAGGATTGCCGACGATATTACCCCAAAATTTGAATACAGACACCACACACTTTTGAGCCGGGGGTCGCGATATTGTTTCGCGTCTAGGGTGCAGATGGAGCCAAAATTGGGGCCGGACAATAACCGATGCAGGGCCTTTGGTCTTTCCCCGTTTGCGTGGACACCTTGAATGAGCGTTAGATGCGCTGGGTGGTGTTTTGTGCCACGGCCGGGGCGATGCAAACTTTTCAGTACCGCGTTTGGCGCGAAGCAAGCATGCGTGCCAGTCAGGGCATGACAGACATTCAAAATGTTAATCCGCGCTCAAGGCATTGGCAGAACCGGATTAACCCCTCTCAATACACCCAGGTCTCGTCCCCGGCCACTCCCTGGTGCCTTACGTAAATTTTGCGCAATTTCCGGCTAAGCTATTCGCTTGGATCGCAATGAGAATCATATGAGCAATTTGACAGATACGCCAACCCGAGATCCTCGGCTAGATTTCTTTCGCGGGCTTGGCATGTTCATCATTTTTGTTGCACATGTGCCATGGAACCCTTGGACCCTTTGGATACCAGCTCGCTTCGGCTTTTCCGACGCCACAGAGATATTCGTATTCTGTTCGGGCATGGCATCAGCATTGGCATTTGGAACCATATTTGACAAACGAGGATGGTGGCTTGGAACAACCCGCGTCGCCTTCAGAGTTTGGCAGGTCTATTGGTCTCACATTGCATTGTTTTTCGTCATTTTGGCCATGCTTGTGGCAATTGATGATGCCCTGGGTCTCGGGCGGCAGCATATCGAAAAGCTTAATCTTCACCCATTCCTGCAAAACACCGATGCAAATCTTGTCGGCTTGCTGACGCTGACGTACGTGCCCAACTATTTCGACATTCTTCCTATGTACCTAGTAATCCTGGCGCTTCTCCCGGTTGTACTGGGACTTGCCAAGCTCTCACAAATCTTAGGCGCATTGTTAATCTGTTCGTTGTGGGGTCTAGCAACGTTTGGCCTTTTGGGATTACCAGCCGAGCCATGGTCAGATCGCGTGTGGTTCTTCAATCCATTTGCTTGGCAATTGGTATTTTTCACAGGCTTTTGGTTTATGCGAGGCTGGCTTCCATCACCGCCAGTCAACTATCTTCTCGTGATTTTGGCGATTGCGGTCATCTTGATTTCGCTGCCCTTTGCATATTTCCCGCTCTACGGTGAGCATCAGGTGCTGAACCAGGTACGTGGTGCAATACTCCCGCTTATCGACAAGACCAATTTTGGCATCTTACGTTATGTGCATTTCCTCGCGCTGTGTTATCTGGCATGGATCGCTGCGGGCCCAGGCGGTGCATACTTACCAGCATCGGGTATTGGCGGCGCAGTAGTGGGCATAATCCGACAGGTCGGGCAGCAGTCGCTCGCCGTATTCGTTGCAAGTCTTGTGATAGCTCAGGCAGGCGGGGTGGTACTTGATCTTGCTGGACGAGGCGCGTTGATAGTGACTGTTGTCAACCTTGCGGGGTTTGCATTGCTTGTAGCTGTGGCGCGGATCGCAGCATTTTTCAAGTCTCAGCCTTGGCGCCAAACAGCCAAGGTTTCGACCAGGTCGTACTGATCGTCACAACATTTGGGCACGGAATATCCACGATTGCTCAATTCCAGATATTGTGACACCCCAGCACAGCAGCCTCCAATCCTGTCATCGATTGCTCAGTTTTGAGGGGGCTTTACACGCTGGTGAAGGTCGTCGGTTGATGTCTCGGCTATTTGTTGTCAATTTTATTTGCGACCGAAACTAATCCACAAGGTCGACCACATATTGGATCAAACGTTCGGTGAGAGCTCGAGAAGGCAATCCGCAGCCCCCAACTGCCGTGTCACTTCCGATATTACGATGCGATACTGATTTTTTCATGGGACCCAACGATGCATCCAAGCTGTCGGTGGATCACTTCTTCTAGCGAAACTATCACCATTGACTGGTCGTAGAGATATGGAAAATGAGACGCCGTCTTTTCGACAACATACCTGATGTCCTTACCCGTTAAATAGTGCCAGTGAAGACTAAGAAACAAAGCTGCTTCGCTGCCACGCAGGCAATTTAGAATAGGATCGATTATCAGCCGCTCTCCACCTTCTGCGTCAACCTTCACCAGTCCGATATCATCCCGCTTGAAACAATACCTGGTCAAAATATTTTCAAATGTGTCACCATCCACCTCAACGCTTTCCGTCATTCGCCATTTCGGTTGACTGCGGCGGTGGTGGAGAATTGCTCCCTCACCTGCCAGAAATCGTGGATCACCAACTAGAAGCGTGGATTCGCTATTGCCGAGGTCTCCGTTTCCCCCCAGCTGCACCCTTTCTTTGCGAGGATACACGGCGCAATCAGCAACGATGACATTAGAAATACTCGGGTTCACACTGAGATTCTTTCGAAGTCGATCGACGGCAACCGGGTCGGGCTCTATCGCGAGCACGCGCCTGGCGTGGGAAGCAGCGAATAGGGTGATTGGACCGATCCACGCGCCAACATCGATGAAATCAAGGTTCGATCTGAGTAGTCGCGCCAGAACGTCAAAGGTCGCCGCTTCCCATCCACGTTGAAATTTCGTTTCAAACCAGTTGCGAGAGAACTGATCTCTCTCGTCTATGGCAAAAAGGGTCCCGTGCTTTTCTATAATCACATCGACTCCTAAGGTGAACGATACTACGGCTATTTGCTCGGCGCCGACACAGCTTGATAAGAACCTGACGCAGTATAACCATCATATAGTTTATAGGCGCCGATGATGCTTGGCCATCTCTAGACCTGGCGCGCCGGGGCGTTTCATACTTCAGATATATCTGTGATTATTTGGTCCTGACGGATGGCCTGCGGAGCAGCAGTTGGTGTCGGAACCCTTAGTTCTCAGGCAGTGATGCTCAACCAATGTATAGCGGCTCCCGATGCCGTGGAGGGCTCCTCCCTGCGGCAACTCGGTGCCAAGATGGTTGCGGTTGTTGAAGTGACCGTCAAAGACGAATGCTTTGTTGCTGACTTTTTGTGTCTGACGTCAGCGCCCGTGGAACAGTCTGAGGGCATTTTTTAGAAGCGAGTTTTTCGAAGTCTTCCGCTTTGCTATCAGTAGCCATCATGGCGCGGGGATATCAACGTCTAGCAACGTCTATTCCATATTATAGCTGGACTGCTTGCTCACTGACCCCAACAACAGTGCCGTGAGCGATCGATTGCAAATAGACGTTTGCAACGGGTGAGGCTTTGTCGATGTCACGGTGCACGGGCTTTGCAGGACACGCTTGCTTTCTGCGACACCGAAAGACCCGAGATACCAACTAGTAGGTTAGTAAAAAAATATGCTGCAGAGATTGTCTGGCGTGGTGCACGTCAATTACAATTTGACATGCCCATCACGCCATTGTGATCCGGTCCAGACCCGATCCCATTGGTCGATGAAAGCCGTTATTCGGCGTGCATCGGATGGATGGGCCGCACAACACACACGCGTTTGCTTGCCGTGACTGTTGGGTCACAAGAGCGTTTAAAAACGATACACAAGACTCGAAGCAGCTTGAGAGTAATGATCCAACTTCCTAGCATTAATGCTCATTTCATCAGAACGGAGCGGGCGTTCGATGCGTAGTGTTGCAGTGCTTATCGCCGTTATGGCGTTCTCGAGCTCGGTCGATGCAGAGCCACGGGGAAAACTATCACAAGGTTATCGGCTCGATGTCACAAGAGTGATTGCCAAGATTGCCGCGCGACCGGATCTGGTCGCGTTGATCGAGAAACACAACGCAACCACTACGTCGTTCACGCGCGAGAAAATTCTCTCTTTGGACAAGCGGTGGCGCGCTGGCGAAGCAAAGGTGATCGATCCTGTCGTCAACAATGCGCTGTCACGATTTCTGAAGGCAGAGATAGACTCTTCAAACGGCGGCTACTCGGAAATTATCGTGATGGGCAAAAAAGGCCTGGCAATCGGGGTTAGCCCAAAGACCACCGATTTTTGGCAGGGCGATGAAGCGAAGTGGCTTGAGACCTACCTAAAGGGCGCTCATGGATTTCATGCCGGTCGATACGAGCTTGATCGATCGACGAACACGTGGGGCAGCCAAATCAGCCAAACATTGGTCATCAACAACCAAACCGTTGGTGCCATCACGATTGGGATAAATATTGTCCATAGGAGCAGCAATTGAATTTGCGTGATGAACCGTGGAGGGGGCAACAGGGGGCTTGCGTGGGCCGGGCTTCACAAGACTATTCCACGCGCTTTTATGGGCGCCACAAACATCTCGTGGATCGTAGATGGCCGGATTGCTTTGAGGGAACGTCATTAGGGAGGTTGCGTGAACAGATTACTGATCGTCCTTGGGATAATTTGCGTGGCCAATTTGGTCGGATTGATCGTTTTGTTTCTGCTCTAGGGGTGGCCGGGAAAATTGTTGCCCGTACGCGGCACGGGTTATGCATGGATTGTGCAGCGGGGTGATTGTGCGGGTGGGGCAGCTTAGTCGGAGGGCACCACCAGGCGTCAGATAAACAGGGAGCATGCGCCGTCATCGGATAGATTGGGTTTCATACTGGTATTCAGTTCAATTTGAGTTAGGCCATTTGTTGTGGGAAGTAGGCCATGTGTACAAAGTTGACTGTCAGACGAGAGGTGTGGGCAATTGCCAGCTCTTTAATCGTCGGTGCAGCGGTTCTGAGCTTATGGGGCACACACGCCTATGCACAGCAGCCGAAATCGGATTTAGGAGCGAGCGGCTCTCAAACATCGAACGACAGCCGAACGCCTTCCAAGACATCGAAAGATGCGCGCGCCGATGTTGGTCAAATCCGCATAATGGTTGGCGGGCTCGAATATGCATCAAATACCTACGGCCTGCTTGCGCGGGACCTGGCAACCGTAATCGATACGAGCAAGACCCTTCGCATCATGCCTGTGATGGGCTATGGCGCCGTCCGCAACATCGTCGACTTGCTCAAGCTGCCGGATATCGATGCCGCAATCGTGCACTCGGATCTGCTGGCGTATTTGAGACTGACCGGGGCAAAGGGACTGGCGATTGACCGGCTTCGATATATCACGAAGCTCTATGACGAGGTCTTTCATGTGATCGCGCGTCGCGATACCAAATCATTTCGCGATTTGGCGGGTCTGACGGTGATCACTGGCCCGAAGGCGTCCGGTGCCGACACCAGCGGGCGAACGCTGCTAAATGCCCTTGGACTTGATGTCAAAATCAAAAATGCCCCATGGCCGGATGCGGTACGCAAACTCAAGGACGGTAGTGTCCAGGCGATCATTTATCCAACCCGTGCCCCATCGAAGTTCATCCAAGACCTCAGTCGCGATAGCGCGCTCCACCTGCTGAATGTGCCGATAACTGAACAAGCCCTCAAGACCTACACCCCAACTCGCCTGACCAGCAAAGACTACCCAGGCTTCGTGCGCTCGGGGGAGGTAAGAAATACACTCAAGATGGTGGCCCTGCTCGCGGTTCTTGCACACCAGCCATTCGAGCCTCGTTCCCAGAACATTGCCAAGTTTGCTCAAACGTTTTTCGTACGCTTTAACGACCTCAGGCAACCGGGCCGTCACGCCGCCTGGCGCGCGCTTGATCCAACCGAGAATGTGCGCGGATGGCAGAGGTTTGGGCCGGCCGGACAGTTTTCGAAGCAATATCGGCTGGCCAAAGTCTATACCGGCGCGCTGAAAACGTCGCCGGCGTCAACGCCATTGGCCTCCGTTCGCGGCACGTTTCATCGCGCCCTTGCAGAAGCCGCGATCAAGCAGAACCTGAAGCTATCCCAAACGGCGATCCGGAGAAAGTTTCTGCAGTTGTTGCGCTGGCCGTCCACACGCCACAAGGTCAAGGTGCCAATTCGGCTAACGTCTCACAATGGCATCGGTGCTAATGTGGGAACGATTACATTTTCAAACATTGAAATAGACGTCGGTCGTCGCAAGGTCGCGGCACTATTCATCAAACCCGACCTGCATGACCTGGCGCCCGGCACCTATGCGTTTCACATCCACCAACATCCGGACTGCCGGTCTGGGACATCAAAAGAGGGTAAGTCCGTGCCCGGCCTGGCTGCCGGTTCCCACCTGTGGCTGAGCCCAAAAGGTGTCGCAAAGACAACCGGTGCCAAGCTCTATCTCGGCGACTTGCCCGATCTCATCGTCGCTGCTGACAAAACCGCAACAGCACAGCTCCTCGCCCCTCATTTGACATTGGCCGACCTGGTGGACCGCGCCGTAGTCATCCATTCAAGCCAGTCGGACAGCTCCCGACGCATGGCCTGCGGCGCCATCAATTAGCATCGAATAAATTCAATGCCCGAGTGGGACCCAATAGTTTCAAATGAAAGGAATGAGTCGACCATGACCTATCGGAATCTCATCGGGTGTGCATCGAGGTCTGTATCAACCAAACAGTGCGCGTAGGTCCGCCACAAATAAAGGGTGGAGGGGCACTGACCAATCAAACGCCAACATTTTGAATAAGTAATGGGGTACTTATGCGACGATACAAGTCAATAATGTCTGTGATGTTACTGGTCATTGCACTTGCATTCACGAGTTCGTTGTCCATCGCGCGAACCACTATCAATGATCGCGAACGCGCAAACAAGGGATCGGTCAGAATAATCACTTGGGACATGGCCTCCGAGGCTGGCCGCTTTTTCAGACTACCATCCGATCTCTCTGAGGTTCTTGACGACCCGGGCCAGCTTCATGTCGTGCCGATCGTTGGATTGGGAGGCACACACAACGTAATGGACATGCTTTATTTGCGCGGCGTTGACCTTGGGATCATCCAATCAGACATACTAAAGCATCTTGAGTTGCAGAAAAAGCTGCCATCGGCACGCCGCCGCATGCGTTTGATCGCGAAGCTCCAAGACATTCATGTGCACGTAATTTCCAGGCGTAGCACGAAATCAATCGCCGATTTGATTGGCAAACGCGTTGGCGTTGGTCCAAAGGGCTCTAGTTCTGATATTACCGCTCGAACTGTCGTGCGCCTATTGAAGATTAAACCACGTCTCATCAATATGGAATTTCCGCAAGCGCTAGCCAAACTTCAGTCAGGCGAACTGGCTGCTGTCATTCTCTCGGCAGAGAAACCATCAACCCTGTTAAAGGGACTGCGAAGAAGTGCCGGGCTACACCTTTTATCGCTGAAAGCTGACGGAGCAATCTCCAAAACCTATTCGCGCACGCTATTTAGCAGCAAGGACTATCCAAATTTGATCGACGCGGGAGAGCACGTTCGAACCATCAAACTTGCCGCCATCCTGGCGGTTCTGAAACCAGGATCCGGCAGTGGCCGCTACAGTACGGTGAACAAGTTTGTTAAGGCGCTATATGAAAAGATAGACACTTTCCGGGTACCCGGACGACATGCAGCTTGGCGAAGGATCAACCTTGCCGAAAACGTCAAGGGGTGGCAGCGCTACAGCGTTGCCAAACGGCTCATGAAAAAAATTCCAAAAGCCAAACTCGCCTCTGGCGTCGAAACTAATGATTCCGACATTTCGCCGCTCGCCGCGATTGAGAAGAAATTTGAGCGATTTGTCACTCGTAGTTCGGCCATCACGACTGGTTCGATCGACGGTAGCCGCAAATCGGATCTTTTCCAGACCTTCCTGAGCTGGCCAAATAATCAGATCCAATCAGAAATTACCATGAGGCTAACTTCAACAAATGGTGTTGGAAAGGTCATCGGCTCAATTGCCGTAAAGAATACGCAAATCACAATTGCTGGACGGAAAGAAACCGCGCTCATGCTTCAGCCGAAATTAAAGGGTTTGAGGCCTGGAAGATATGCGTTTCACATCTATAAGGAGCCGCGATGTGGACCCGGCATTGTTGATGGTCGCCACCTGCCGGGGTTGGCTGCGGGCGGACACGTTCAGGTTGAAGGAAGCGGCTCGGCGAGTGGAAAGCCCTTGACTGCCAAACTGGGGGATCTGCCGGATCTTGAGGTGAGCGCCGACGGCAAAGTGATAGAGGTGGTTCTCGCTCCACGGTTAACTCTGGCGGACCTCGCAAACCGTTCGCTGATCATTCATGCGAACGCGAAAGTTACCTCGCCGCGCATAGGCTGCGGTACTCTCAAATAAGGGAAACATCCTGATGCGCAACAAGTGGCTTCATTTTGTTTGGTTTCGCACGCTCGTGAGCCTTTGTCTCCTTGTGCAGCTGACGGGATCAGCATTGTCGGATTGGGCCCCTAAGAAAACGGTCGAATTTATTGTGATGGCCGGGCAAGGCGGGGGCGCTGACAAGATTTCCCGGTTTGTGGCTTCTCTCATTGAGAAGCACAAACTAATGCCAGTAAAAATCCGCGTGGTAAATGACTCCGCCGGTGCGGGTGGTGCGGCATTGTCTCGACTGCAGAGGCGACGTGGCGATTCGCACATGCTGCTGTTCACACTAAACAGCTTTTTTTCTGCGCCTCTCACACAGCCAAAACGCAAGATCGATATTTTGAAGTTTACCCCAATTGCGCGCCTGGGTCTCGACCCTTTTATTCTTTGGGTGCATAGCAGCCGCAAGGACATAAATGGTTTCCGCGACTTTCTCGTTGCCGCCAATAAAGTCTTTGATTGGACGATGGCTGGCACTTCAATAATGTCCGAGGATGAACTCCTGACCATATTCCTCAATCATCACTTTGGATTGGAAATGAGATATCATCCGCGCGGCGGCGGCGGCGAAGTTGCCTGGCTGTTGAGCCAGAAAGTCGTTGATTCAACGGTCAATAACCCTGGCGAGATGCAGCCGTACTTCAAAAGTGGCAAGACCAAACCGCTTGCAGTTTTCACAAGACGTCGGTTGCCACGGTTTGCCCAGACGCCAACCCTGGTCGAACTTGGGCTCGACATTGAGTACATGATGCAGCGCGGCGTTGCAGGTCCGCCAGGAATGCCGGCGCAAGCTGCAGCCTACTACACAAGGGCCTTCAAAAAGGTATACGAATTGCCCGAGTGGCAAGCCTATCGCGCACGCACGGGCCTGGTTGGTGAATTCATGTCAGGCAAGCCTCTTCGTGAATATTGGCGCAACCAGCTCACCTTTCATCGCAAACTGATTGCCATTGCTCTCAAAGTTCGCAAGGACCTTTCGGAAAAAGAGTGAAAGCTACGATTCTGAGTGCTCAGGAACACCACGGTTAAAACGTGGGATCATTCTAAGCGCCAAACACCAATTCAGCGGTTTTTATTCATCCAACAATGCGCCGGAATTTTCGGCGCGCTTCACGTTATGGTCTGCGCATTGCAGTAAAAAAGTGGTTGCCGCCTCGTGTAACTGCAACTCTGCCCTGAGAGCTAAACGCATCGAAAGTGTTAAGAATTCATGAAGCACTCTCGCTGCTTTTGAGTGTACTTCGTTGGGATGCTGCCAGGTTCTTTGGCACCAAAGCCGGCAAATCATACTCTGCCCCAACGCGTTTCATAACAATTTAACTGAGCATATAAACCATTTGGCAAGCTTGTTCGTGAATAGTCGCACTAAATTAAATATTCCTTCCAATCCATGCATTTCATCGGATTGAGAGATTATAAGCTTTTGCGCAACATGAAGCTGCCGGTACAACAAGTAATTCCACCACCAAAGTTATATGGCTTGCATATCAGGTGCCTCTCTCAGCTCCTGATCGCATGTGTATTGGCACTTGTTGTAATCGCGTATTCGTCACCTGTTCTCGCGCACGATTGTCATAATCAGGCTAAAGAAGGCATTGGTGGGTGGCATACGCATGTCGGAACGAAGTGCAGGCGCATCCACGCCACAAAACCAAAGCCTTTGCGAGTTTGCGACACCACATGCTCATATTTCAAGCATTTGAAATACTGCGACAGCCGGTGCTCTTTGCGTCCCCGCACTCAACAGTGGTTGAACAGGGTTTGTGATACGTGGTGTTATCTCTTTGGCCCTTTCAGGCGATGTGAGACGTTCTGTTCGCCGGGCCCGAGCCCCAATGTTTTGAATGAAACCGAACGACCGGCGATGACACGCGCCGCAATTCAGACCATAACTAAGCCAAAGCCAAAGCCGAAGCCGAAGCCAAAGCCGAAGGCGCCGGCCAAAGGTCTCCAGAAAAAACAGAAACGCGGAGGAACGGGCAGCCCGCCAAAGCCCTGTCCGGGAAATGCCGAAGTTCAGGCATGTGTTTTGCTTGAGAAGAAGATCCTGGCCCTGATGCCGCCAGCAGAACTTTTGGCACCGCCCCTGGCGCCCAAGTGCTCAAAAGTTGGCAAAGAAAGACCAACACAAGAAAATATTGAACTTGAGCGGAACTGCCTGGTCTCATATGAACGTCTCTCGCGCCACCGAGTGAAGCTCTTGCAGGATCGGTTTAAAAGACTGATCGCTTCAATTCCTAAAACCCACATTCAATCGGAAAAAAATCAAGCGCAACTGCGCAAGATGATTGTGGGAAAGACCCTGACGTTGACAACCAGCCTCGGTCCGATCGCCATAAAGTTTTTCGGCGATAACAAGATCGAGGGCCGACCCAACGACGCCATTGCCCAAGCGACGGGGATTACTCTAGTAAAGGGAACTTGGTCGCTTACGGATGACAGGCTTTGCCTTCTCTGGGCTGAGCCGATTAAAGGGCAAAAGCTATGCTACACTATAAGTATCCAAGGTGATGTTGTGCGTTGGAAAAGCGACAATGGTCAGACGGGCACCGGCAAATTTTCCCGATCAGACCCAAAGCATTCTGACCCGAATTGAATCATCTCAGGTCCTGGTTCCGACGCATGAGAACCAGCCGCCCGGCACCTTGCTTGGCTTCAATCGTAACAATCTGGCTGTTGCCTTTGTCTTCGACTTCCACCAGTCCTTTGACGTCATATTCCGCGTTATAGACATCTCCATAATACCGATTGGGCTTACTCCGAACGAGCATTCCGTCTTGGGAGACCCGCACGGACTTTGTTGCACAAACTGCGCGAAATGCGACTATATCAGTCGTGCGTTTTGTATAGTTCACACGGCATTGCATAAAAACTTTTTTGCCCGATACCAATTCCAAATATCCAGCCCCTTCCCAATTCCCGGAAAGCCCACTCGAGGCACCGGTGTGGGTAGCAATTGGCAGTGCACAAACATAGAACAAGAGTCCAACAAGAAAAACTCGCTGTGTCACCGCATCTACTTCTCTATCAATCAAGCCCCATGGCGCACCACAAGAACTATTGCTTGCCACGGTGGGCAATGTTTACTCCAACCGTAAGGGCACCGGTCGCTGCGTTATTAAGAACCAACGTCCGACTGGTCTGAATACCCCGCTGGTTTGTAGACTTATCGAGCTCGTATCGACCGGCATGAAATCCAATGAGACCCTTGGTGTTGGTCTTCTGCCGCTTGGACTCATCCCCCTGCCAGTAATCTGACGTCTTTGGACTAGCGCCAATAGCGAGTCCTCTTTTGCGCATGATTATGATCTCTGAAAAGCCGCTGTCTGGAGATTCCACCGCTGCCTTAAGGGATTTTGAAAACGCGTTATAAAGAACGGGATCGAGGACTTTGGCGTCACCCGTTCGCCAACGATTGCGCCAGGAATAGAATATCATTTTGCGTAATTGTCGAACATTTCTGGTTGTGTTTTTTATCAAAGCAACCATGTCTGGCCTCGAAACATTTTAAACAACCAATTCTTCGACAACGACAAGATAGCCTTTCATGTCTTAGCCCTTGGCTCCGCGCCAACCGACGTCGTCAACGCAAGGATTGCAAGAAGCGCACGTCGTCTGCGCATCGAACGCCCGCTCCGCCCTGCACAAAAGGCCATCAGCGATAATAGCATAATAAGATTTCCTCAACCTGATTCAACATTTAAACGTCGTATTGAAACACCGGTTGAAATGCTGTCTGGCCCCCTCAGTTGGGTCCAGTTTGCAGTATCATCTCTTGCACAGTTGGGATCGGATGAGATTGTATCGCGTAAGCCATTGGATAGACATCACTCTCCCAATTCGAACCCGAAGTTTTGGCAGGGCGTTATGCAATTTCGCACAGACACCTTCAACCATCGTGCATTTTTTAATTCATTTTCTTTCTGTGCACACATGCAGCTTCAATGGCCGCCTCAAACCCTACACAAAAATGCAAAACCATAGTTTTAGGCAAAATAATATCGATCTTATAGATGTTAGCGCACTTCATACGGCAACCAATTGTGACGGTCGGACGGGCTCAACTGCAAATAATTTCTGCCGCCCCGTGTTTAGCGGGGTGACAGCGGGCAAGCGCGGGTAGAGCCTCGCTTGGATATTCTGCCGCTCACGGTAAGGAGTTTGGAAATTGAAGCTTGCGCCAGTTCGGCTGTTGCTTATTCAGCACGGACAAATTTCTTTCATTTCAACTTGACACTATAGCGGTTCACAACAGCTATCTGCGATGATTTGTTTAAACATTTATTGGGCTTTGTTAACCAAATCTTTCGTGGACACGTTTGTTTCCAGCTAATCCGAATAACCTGACAGGTAGAAAAATGTTTACGCGTTCGTCTGATCAAGGGAATGACACACAGCCATCGATTCCAGCCAACAACATACGTTCTGGACAAGTCATGAGCAGCGATGGAAAGTCCACGGCCTCTGTGATTGGGCGGGACCTCACGATCATAGGCAGCGGGCTTAGGATTGTGTCGCAAGGAAAAATAATTATTGAAGGGCATATTGTCGGCGACGTGCTAGCCGAAGAGATCTTGGTTGGCGAGGACGCTGTCGTATCGGGGCTTATGAATGCACGAGCCATTGTTGTCCGGGGTACTGCCTCAGGTACGCTCAAGGCAGATGAGATATCACTGGCTGCGACAGCAAGTGTTAATGGCGAAGTGAACCACCGCTCACTGGCGATTGCGCAGGGTGCTATGTTTGAAGGCAAGTCCGTCCACGACAAAGGAACTTCGACATTGCAGCCTGATCTTCAGAGCGCAGCAACCCAAATCCCTTAGACGGCGCCATAGAGCCTGCTAGTAATAACTTGACCTGATCCCATAGAAGCAGACAGACAGATAGTTCTGTCAGGTCTGGAATTGGTCCGTCGCGACTTCACAACTCGCCATCACAGCCGCCCCATATCGATAGCGGTCATGATTGGCCGGAGCATTGCGTTCTGCATGTCGTGAGTTGCGGAACAGAGGCCAGGGACTATTCCGCCCTGATAGTGGAAATCGGACTGGCGACCCGATCGACCCTTTGCAACACTCGAGCCTGTGCGCAGATTGGATATTGATAGATCGAGGCAATTGCTGAGTGCACCTGAGATGGCCTGACTAGTGGCAATCCTGGTACCCGCCATACTGCCCACATGCACTACAACGAAAGATGTACGCCGTCGGTCCCTTGTCTTTGTCAAGAGCCGCAAGAAAGTATTCCCATTCTGGCCCGTCTGCCAGTCCCGCACTATCTTTGATTGCTAACATCGCCTGCCATCCCAGTTCCACAAGCTCTTTGCGACCGGCACGACCAACAAACTGTGCTGCGTCGTTGCAGTGGGTCCACCATTGTTCTTGCTGCCAACCACTGAAGCCAGGTGTGCGATGGGAAACTGTTTTTACGATAAGTTCGGGTACTTGTTCCCAAGTACCGTAGCCGCCAATGCCAGATTCGTCTGTAAAGCTTGCTTCCAATTTTGCATGCGCAGTACCGTCGGAGATGCACCACGGACAGATGCAATCGTAGTACTCCTCGACCGCATAAACCGGCCCAGTATAGACGAAGCCGCGTGATTGGTTGCAACAAAGACAAACACTATCTGAGGCCTTCAACGAGCCAGTGGCTATTGGGTCCGGATGATACTGAAAGAATGGCAATTCGGCACACATTGTAATCTCGCTTCACCCGCATCAAACCTGAACTCGACTATTACCAATCCTATTGACTAGCTGTTGGAAAACAATGCTCGGACAAACCGGCTTTGGTCTCCTCCTGGCCCATCACGACTTCACAACTTGCCATCACAGCCACCCCTAATTCGATAGCATACATGATCCGGATGGGCCGCTCCGCCCTGCAAGCGGACATCGGACTAGTGACGCGAATTGCCCCGATGCGGACAACTACTCCCAGCGCCGCCAGTTTTCTGGCACAACTTATTGGCGAGCATAGAAGCTTACCGCAGATCAACACACAGCAATTGCAAATACTGCGCGCTTAGGGGCACTAGAACCGTAGCTGTAACTCTGGCGTCGTGGACTTCCACGTTCGAGCTGTCGAACCTGTTCCCTAGGTAACAGCGAGCATTGTTTAATTATACCATTCACTCACTAATAATTTGGTGATGGGAGAAATTGATCTTGCAAGGCCGAATATAGAGCAACTCTGTGACGCTCTATATTCGGCAGTAGAACGTGCAAGGTAGGCCGATGACACACAACCTACTTGTCTTAGCAGCTATTATTGTACTGCCATTGCTTGCCGCTCCCACCGTGGCGCAACCCGATCTCATCCCAGATACTGTGACGAACTCTCCAACGCCTCAAAGTGCGTCGCAAGTTATCAAGGAGACGGGACCCCAACAATCTGCCGGGCAGTCGTGCAGCCGATTGAGCGCAGGACTAACCAAGTCAAACACACAAAAAGCAATCAAAAGTTGCCGGGCCGCCGTACGATTGCACCCGCATAACCGCCAATTTACTTACAAGTTAGGACGAGCGCTGTATGTGGGAACGTTCTACAAAAAGGCCATCCATTGGATGCGCAAAGCCGCAGATAAAGGCCATGTGGCTGCCATGGCTCATCTTGGCGAAGCCTACATGAGGGGACGCGGCGTGGCTCGCAATTATGTGCAGGCCGTCAAGTGGCATCGCAAGGCTGCCCGTCGGGGGCATGCTCGCGCCATGAACAATCTTGGTTTCGCCTACAGTCATGGACGGGGTGTGGTCCGTGATGACCGGCGAGCCGTCAGGTGGTACCGCCAGGCCGCGAAGCTCGGCGACCGTATGGCTCTGTATAATCTTGGTGCTTCTTACTATCAGGGTTATGGAGTCTCTAAGAATTTCAAAATGGCAGCCAAATATTTTGGGAAGTCCACGGGAAAAAATTTTCCAAGAGCAATGGCCTTCTTAGGTATGTTACACGCCAAGGCCCAGGGCGTCCCCAAAGACGCCAAGAAGGCGGCTGAACTCGTTTATCAGGCGCTCAAAGCAAGGGATGACTTTGCCAGGAAACAGATGTTGACCAATTCCACTTATTGGGGCGAAGGCTTCCGCCGTGCGTTGCAGGAAAAATTAAAGCAGGGTGGTCATTATCACGGTTCCGCAGACGGGATATTTGGCTCCAACACACTAAGGGCGATTAAATCGGTTCTCGAGACCCGATCCAGACCAAAGCCTGTCGCTCCCAAGATAACTCCGGAGTTGGAGCCCGAATGCAAAAAGTACCTTCCAGGCGTCGCCATAACGGTTTCTGTTCCTTGTCAGAATTGACATAACCATTACCTCTGTTGGTGGACCGTTGGTGTAAATCTAGTGTGGGTAGATCCGGAAAAGCTGTCGCCGATGAGACTGTTTCTATCGGTCTCAGGGATAAAGCGGACATGAATTTGTCAGCGTACAACTGGCAGTTTTTTTGCCCCTTTGCGACACCCCAGGTTGCACTGCAATTTCAGCTGTCACCAGCAGCGGACATCGATCGTCGGTCGGGCCGTTGCTGCTCGAAGACGGTTTCTGGGGTGGACCGAAGCCGAATTTCATTGGCTCGTCCCTACACCCTACTTTGAGGAGATCGTGACGCCGCCCGCCTTGACGAATGGATAGGCGCCACCACCGAAATTGATCTGCTCGCTCGAGATGGCTCCAATGTCGGCAAACAGCGCGCGCATATTGCCGCTGACCATCGTCTCGCTCAGCGCGTGGCCTATCCTGCCGTCTTCGATCATGAACGAATTCTTAGCAATCCCGCTGAAATCGAGGTTGTCGTTGGGATTGCCGCCGGAAAACCGCTCGAACAGTATCCCGCGCTCCGTGCCGGCGATGATGTCGGCGAGCGTGTCGTTGCCGGGCGGTACGAAGAAATTCGTCGCGCCAGCCGTCTGTTTCAGACCGAGTTTTCGAGCGTGGAAGAAGTCCACCAGGAATTCATTGAGCACGCCGTCGCGAATCACGTCGATGTCCTGCGTCGGTACGCCGAAGCCGTCGAAATCTGAGCCCCAGGCGAAGACGTCCGAGCGCGGCCGGTTGAGGAGCGAAAACGTCTCGCTCGCGATCCGCTTGCCCTTGCTGTCCTTGAACGGCGACGTGCCTGCGAACAGCGCCGCGCCGGAGAGCGCGCCGGCATAGGAGCGAAGCAGCGATGCTAGACACAGCGGCGCGATGATCACGTCGCCAACGAAGGTTTCCGGCACCGGCCGGGTGTCGAGCGATTGCTCAGTTGCCAACAGGGCGCGGCTAATGTCGCCGGCCTGCATGAAATCACCAAACGGGGTCACGCTCGCGACATAAGACCACGTCATCGATGTTGAGCGCGCACCGTCCTTAGCGACAAGCCCCACGCCGAGGCCGAAGCCCGCCCGCCGTTCGCTCTGCACGACCCCACGCGAGTTGGCGAACGCCGCGACGCTTTCGGTGAACGTGTGCTCGCAATCGCGCGCGCGGATAAGCCGATGCTCGCGCGCGAGCAGATCGATAAAATCCTCCACCGGCATCATCATCGCGTCGCGATCGACCGAATCGGGGCCGTGCCGTGTCGGCGTGCCAGAGACTGCGTCAGCGACGTCGTGCGCATCGTCTGGCACGCCAGCCTCGGATGCCTGCAGGGCAGCGGAAAGCGCCGATTCAATTTCGTCTGTGGCGCGGCCGGTAAAAGACGCCGAGCCCTTTCGGCCATCGCGATAGACATCGAGGCCGGTCGTTTCGCTCTCGGTTGAGCGCACGAGCTCGACACCGCGCTGGCTGAACTTGATCGAGAAACTGCGCAGAACGGCGACACGCGCCTGAGCTGCCGTGGCGCCGGCGGATATCGCGCGCGAGACGATCTGGGCGGCGAAGTCAGTCGCGCTGGCGGAAACGAGCTCTGTCATTTGCGCCCCGCAACGGTAATGCGGCACTTGATGGATGGCCCGCCCATGCCGACAGCAGCAAGCTGGCCTTTGCCGCACCAGCCGCCGGGCCCCGACCATTTGAAATCATTGCCAACGTGCGTGACGCTCTTGAGCATGTCGAAGGCGACGCCGGAGATCGTGGTATCGCGAATAGCGCGGCCAAGTTTGCCGTTGCGGATCTCACGTCCTGCCTGCACCGAGAACATGAACTCGCTGGTCGTGTCCGCCTGCCCGTTGCCGGTGCGCGTCAAGTAATAGCCACGATCGATGGCGCCGATCATATCGTCAAGCTTGTCCTCGCCGCCGAGGATTGCCGTATTGCGCATGCGCACCAGCGGTTCGTCATTATAAGCGAAGGCGCGTGCGTTGCCCATCGGTTCAGCACCGAATGCGGCCGCCGTGCGTTTGTCGTGCATGAACGCGCGCAGGACGCCGTTCTCCACGATCGTCACGTCGCGGCATTCGGTCCCCTCGTCGTCGACATGGATCTCGAAATTCGACTGCCCGTCCGGCCCCCGACCGGCGTAGTCGCCGAGCGTGATCTTCTCCGACGCCACCTGTTGTCCCAGCCAGTCGCCGGCGATCGAGCCGGCCTCGACAATATCTGCCTCGCAGGTATGGCCGATTGCCTCGTGGGCAAGAATGCCGGCGAGGCGTGGGTCGAGCACCACATCGTGCTGGCCCGGCTCGCAATGGACGCCCTCGGCCTTTTGGCGAAGCTCATCGTAGATGCTGTCGATCATCGCCATCAGCAAAGTCGGCTCAAAGCGTGCGGCATCGACGTCGCCGAGACCGCCGAGCTGATCAGCGAGCGCCACGGGCCCCTCAGCCGAATCGATACTCAGTCGCGCAGAGAACACGCTGCGCGAAAAATCAGAATAGCAGCATGCGCCTGCGCCGGTTGCGACCGCCTTGGCGCTGCCGTTCATACCGAGCGACAGCGTGAGATCGACGAGGTCGGGGTACTTCTTGCGCGCTTCGGCATCGACCTGCTTAAGGAGCTCGATGCGATCGGTCCAAGCCAGCGCCGGCGCAGATGGGTGCGGGGTATGGATGGCATTGGCGATCCGCGAAGTTGCGAGGCCCACGCCGCTGTGCACGTGCCGCCGATTGACGGCCGCATTGCGGCGTGCGTCGGCCAGCACGGACGACATTGCCTCACCGTCCTCGCGCGGCAGCGCGGCAAATCCGTATAGACCGTTCAGGAACACGCGCGCGCTGACGCCGCTCGCGTGTGAGCGGCGGTTCTCCATCAGCACGCCCTTGCGCATCGACAATTGCGACGACGAATTGGCGTGCCAGCGTAGCTCGGTATGTCCGCCGCCCGTGCCAAGGCGCTCAGAAAGCAGGTCTAGTACCTGCTGGGGGTTGTCGCGAAAGGGCTCAGTCTCTGAATGCGATGTCATGGGGGTACCCGTGTCATGATTGAACTCGGATTATAGTGTGCATCCAAAGAATCACAATGATGCGGATGCGGCGTATGCACATCTCAGCCATCAACGCGGTTGTCTTACGCGTGCAGAATACACGCACTGCCAATCCGGCACCGCCCGGCGCACCGACGCGAAGCATCCTCACGCAGGCGAGATCCGGGTCTCGGGGGCCGACCGCGCCGCCGGCTCTCGCGGTGTCTGCTCGTGGGATCATAAGCTGGTCAACCAGATCGACGAGAAGGAGAGAAAGCGGCATTGGTCGATTTGCCTAGTACTGCATCTGCTGGCCGATGGTGTCGCAAAACTAACTTGGATCCATCGAGAGGTCAATTTATCAGCATACGATCGAAAATCCGATTCAGAAGCGGCTTTATTCCGACATGCGATTTCGAAATGTCTTGAGATTCGGAATGTAGATCGAGCGGGCAACAGATAGTTATATTCCTGATTGATCTGGTCAGGGGAGATGCAACAAAATTGGTCCAAAGGACTCGTCGGCTCAGTGTTGGGCAACGACCACCGATAGGGGTGAGGCGAAAGTACCAGTTGTCCAATTTGGTTTTGAGGATGCGATGGCTAGTGCATTGTGGGCCGTCGGTCTATTGGAGTGATCCCTATTCTTGCCAGTTGTCGGAGCCGAGCAAGAGCGACCGCAGACGCCCCAACGGCAGCGATGATGTCTGCAATAGTATGAGCCCCGGGGATTGCGGCATGCCACGCATCTACCTCGTGTAAAGAGATGAAGCGAATAAGGCTATATCCCACACAGATGGACGCAAAGCCAATGGCAAGTCGATAGCGCTTAAAGTGATGCCACATCCAGATCAAACCGTAAATCAAAAGTCCGATTACGACCAACGCGACTGCAGCGGTAGCAATGATCTGGACGGTTCTGCGATCAGCATACAATCCCTGCTCTCTTGCCAAAGTACGTAGCCAGCTGCCTAACCCAAATGAAAAGCCTACCCCTCGAGCAAACTTGAGATAGCCAAAAAATATAAATGTCACCCCAATGCTCGCCCACACTATCGCATCGGCGCCTGGCAGCCCGCGGCTAAGTGCCCGACGACAGGCAACGGCAGTCCATATCCCGAGCAGGCCACCGGCCAAAAGTGTAACGATGCTCAAGTATCTGCCTAATTCGTCAGCCATGCACTCCTGCGCCTATATCGTAGTGTGTCGCCAATATCTTGCGAGACTCACGACCGCAATGCCCAGATAAGAAATCTCAATCGGTGCAACCAAGAAAATCCAGCTGTCGCCGTGCGCGTCGGACGGTTTTCCAAGCTCAGTTGGCCCAAGCCTACCGCCAGAGAAGCAGTTCATCAATCCCGCTGATCTTGTGATCGGCCGTCCGGGCCGGACGGTTTCGAGCGAACTGTTCAGCCGCCGTGATAAGCGCCCTGCCGGTGCCAAACCGGTGCAAATCAGGCATGATACCCATCGAACAGATTTCATACATCCAATCGTTATGCCGGCTAGCGACGCGTAGCCGAAGCTCGACCGGCTCTGCTCGCAAGGGGAGTGTCCGAAGCGGGCTGACGAGCGATCAAAGCCTTTGGTTCTGCAACACTAACACCCCCGGTTCCGAAGGTTGGAAAAGCTCTCCATTGTGCCCGGCGCTCCAGCCGGATAATCTGGATCCTCCTGATCGTTGATGTCCTTCCCGGGAGGATGGGCGAATGTTTGAAACCAAACAGGGCTTTATTCATGCTTGTTCGCTCAAAGAACTCAGCGCCGGTGGACCGAAGCTGTTGAGCACGCCGACGGGACCGGTCCTCGTTGCCGCGGACGGGGATGAGGCGTTCGCGCTTGATAACCGCTGTCCGCACATGGGCTTTCCGCTGCAGCAGGGCAGTATCCAGAACGGCATTCTGACCTGTCACTGGCACCATGCCCGATTTGACCTGAGAAGCGGCTGCACGTTCGACTTGTGGGCCGACGACGTCCCTGTGCGATCGGTGAAGATCGAAGAGGGCGAGGTATTTGTTGCCACAGAGCCGACGCCGCGGGATGCGGCCCGCTATTGGACCCGCCGCTTGACCGACGGGCTTGCTCACAACATCAAACTCGTGATCGCAAAATCCATCCTCGGGGCGCGAAGTGCTGGTGTCTCGAATGAAGCGCTCGTGCGTGAAGCCCTTCTTTATGGTGTGAGACAGGGAAGCGAATGGGGAACGGGCCTTACGACGCTCGTTGCGGCAGCGAACGTGCTTCCCGCACTTGATCCGGAAGGGCAGGTCCTGGCCCTGCTGCATGGCGCCGCCGCCGTCGCCGAAGATACCGAAGACGAGGCGCCGCGGCCTGGCGCGGACCCCCTTGGCGCATCCATCGCGCCAGAACTGCTTCGAACGTGGTTTCGCCAGTGGATCAAAGTCCGTCACATGACGGGCGCCGAGCGGACGCTCCGGACGGCAATCGCACAGGGCCTGTCACCGGGCTGGCTTGCCACGACCATGCTCATTGCTTTGACCGATCGCTATTTTGCCGACGGCGGGCATGCGCTGGACTTCACCAACAAGGCTTTTGAGGGGCTAGACATTATTGGCTGGGAGCATGCAGGCGATGTGCTGTCCGCATTGATGCCGGTGATTGCCAATGCGCACGGCCGGGAAGAGGCCGACAGCTGGCGCCAGCCATTGGATCTTATAGCCTTGGCGGATGAAGCGAACGATAAGGTTCTGGCGGCCATCAGGGAACGGTCATCCAATGTGGTGCCTTTCGACGCTCACAAAGAGCTATCTCAGGCAATACTCCGTGATGATCCAACAGAAATCGTTGATGCCGTCGTCACTGCAATCAGGAATGGTGCCTTGATAGTCGACATTGCTCACGCCGTGGCACTTGCAGCGAGCCTCAGACTGGTCCGGTTCGGGACCAGCAACGAGCATTCCGATTGGAACAGCGCCCATCACAGCTTCACCTATGCCAATGCCGCTTTTGGGCTGATAAAGCGGGTCGAGATAGCCGGAGATCCAGAATGTGAAGCACTTTGTCTGAGAGCCGCCGTCCACGGCGCGCTCGCGGTCTACCTCAACCGGTATCTGAATGTGCCGCCAGCGCGCGCCCCGACCGCAGGCGATGTTGAAGTTCTTCCGGACGATACGGATACGCTGTCGGAAAGGCTCCGTGACATCTGCGACCGCCAGCACGGTATCGACGAGGCGGCGAAAATCGCCTTCAAATATCTCTCATCCGAGGCCATGGCAACGAGACTACCGGCGCTCCTAGGAACCTGCACGCTGAGAGAAGACGCAGGTTTCCACATGCTCCAGAATATGGAAGCGGCGATTGGCCAGTTCCATTCCTGGAAGGGTGGGGCCAACGCGCAACCGGCGATGATCGGAGCGGCCCGCTTTCTTGCCGCCCATTCGCCGACCCGGCGCGCGCTTTCCCGCACGGCCGATATTGCCCAACGCTTGAGCGATGAAGAGACGCCGGACGCCGGGTGATAGGACGCCTGAGAGGCGACCGCACCCCGACGCCAGTGTAGATGAACAGGTTTGAGGCCGGCAAAGGCAGCATGCGCCCACCGGTCTCCGATAGAGAAATGCAAAG
This sequence comes from Hyphomicrobiaceae bacterium, assembly GCA_965223255.1. Classification (GTDB taxonomy): domain Bacteria; phylum Pseudomonadota; class Alphaproteobacteria; order Rhizobiales; family Hyphomicrobiaceae; genus CBDCWA01. The sequence goes on from CBDCWA010000002.1 coordinate 219,912, forward strand.
TCAGGTCATGGTTGTGAATTCACTTCACTTCGTTTCGCGGATTTGCACTTGCGCAACCCATGCGATTTAGAGCACCTTGACCTATCGTCTAGACGGACGGCAAATAGGAGGTGAACGTCATGGCAGAAAGTGTTTACAAGATTGTCGAACTTGTCGGCACCAGCACCGAGTCGTGGGAGAAGGCAGCAACTGCTGCAGTTCATCGGGCTTCAGAGAGCCTGCGTGATCTGCGGATCGCTGAAGTCACCGCCCAAGACCTTGTGATCGAAAACGGCAAGGTTGCCGCATTCAGGGCCAAGGTGAAGGTGTCCTTCAAATATGAAGACTCCTAAATAATCGACTGCGCGCTTCATTCTAATAATGTTTTTTTTTCGGCGGCGGGCGAGATCATAGCCTGCTCCGCAGAGCGGTCTTGTTCTGCGAAATTGGAGATCTCCGAAATCAATCCGGCTCGATGATAGGATTACAAAAGAGTTTGATTGCCTGGCAAACAGGACTTCCGCTGTTGGCCCTGACCCTAAGCTGCTCATTGTTGGACTGGTGAGAAGTCAGCGGCGCGCTACGGCCAAGCGATAACCAGAAGCATCCCCGCCGATGTCGACGATTTGAATACCAACACGCTCAAGATTGTTTGCTAATGGCGTACCCGGCGCTCCAAGTGACAGTGGATCGAAAGAAGCAAGTGCGCCGGCATCCAGGCCGCCTATCGTTATGCGCAGGTGGCGATCGAGGATCGATTCCATCCGATAAGGAACGTTGCGGTGACCTGCCGCGCCCGCTCCAAATGCAGCCACGAACCGTGCAGCGTCACTCACAATGTAGCGCAATTTCAGCGCCTCGAACCGGACCCGTCGCCCCCCACGCATAATCAACTCCTGTGGTCGCATGACGAGCACATGTGTCTTGACACCCGAAATCCGTTGCCGAGCCACGGTTTCCGAAAACGGTTTGAGCTGACCGAAAACCGGCTCGGACGACGTGCGTGTCGATTGTTTTTCACGCCCTGCCTGTAGCTCACAGCTCACTATCACTGGTTGCACCTGGACAGTGCGGTTCCCATCGGTGTGCACCGCCGCGCCATAGCCTCTAATCCACGCGGAAACGGCACCACTCCGTGCCGCTGCCGGGGCAATCCCCCGTAACGCGGAAACCGCAGCTACCTTGAACGCGCGAGCCGGTTCGGTGTAACGACGCCCATCGTCACGCCCACCCGCCGCGCTGCCGTCAAGACCGTGCTTGAGGCGCCAAGCCAAAACACGTGCCGGGTCATCTGCTCGGAACAGAATATTCGCTTTGATTTGGCAATGGCTACCGTCAGCGAGTTTCGCATCGACAGTGACAGCCTGCTTGTAAAGACGATGCACCACCACCATCCCAACAGATTCGACAAATGGTATGTGCCAACGGAGTCCGGGCTGTTCAATACGCACAACCTTGCCGCCACGACTGAGCACAGCAACGCTGTCCACAGCCACTACGAAGAAGGCACTTGAGGCGAGCCATGCCACGAGTGCCACAACAATTGCCGAGACCACTACTTTTCGCATCGATGCATCGTCGCTACCGCAGCGCCTCCCAAAACCATACGAATTAAGCCATAAACTCTCTAGTGTACTAGCCTAAAAACAAACTGAGCCATAGACGATGGTGTCATTGGCGGCTCCGCGATCGTGCAAGGAAGTCCGAGATTGGCCCCAATGCTGACATGGCCGCAGCGACAATTCACTTCAGCTTATGGAATGCCAAGCTGAAGATTTTGTGATCCCGCTGTCATACTTCCGCTCTTGGGGCAGCAACAGTCACCATTCCGTACAACCGAACGATTGCCTCACGACCCATGAGAGGAGCCCGCAGATGCGGAAATCCATCTCGGTTGGCCGGCTCTTTGAACTTTTTCCTTCTTCATAACGTCCGACGTTTCGTAACCACTTTGCGGGAGATTTGAAATGTTGACGCGATCGAAATTTGCACGGTCTGCAATGGCTATGACCGCAGCAGCCGCGATGATTTTTTTCAGCGGCATTGTCACCACACCGGCCGAGGCTCGTTCCCAATGCATCTATTTTGCCACCGATGGTAAAGGTTGGAGCGTGGTGACCCAGGGAACAGCACTAAGATCGTCCACTGCTTGCCGCAGGGCCAAACGCAGGTGCAATCGCAAGCTGGACCGTGCAAAGCGCCGCGGACGGTTTAATCGTAGTATCACGCCCAGCTGCCGCAAGCATTCGGGACGGACGACGGGTTTTTAACCGTTGCCTACCACTCGCAGAACACGTTGAAAAATGGGTGAACTTGCGGGCCATGGGTCTGTGGCCCGCTTCGGCGAAAAATTGCTGCCTCATTGCGGTTTGCTCTGCCAGGTGTGGATACTTTTGGTCAGAGATCAATGCTATGAAGAAAACAATCATCATAGTCGGTTTGTTTGGCGCTATTGGCCTTGTACTCGGATGGGTAGCTGAGTACCACCTCGGCTTCACTGGTTATTATTATCTAAGCCCAGGTACGATCGGAGCTGTTGTCGGCATTTCGGTTGGTCACGTTGTGATTAACAAATTTTGACCCTAGCAAACGGAATTAAACCGAAGACGTTCCGCCACAAGCTTGCGACCATTAGGATGTTTGTTAGTCGATCGACCCTTGAACGAAGGCGAATGTCTGAAAGTGGTCCCGAACCGCTGTCGGCCCAGTGCTGGGCGATAACCGATTTTGGGGACATGCGGAAGTTAGCGGCGAATTGCAGACACAGGTCCTCTTGTAGGACCATGCGCGAGCCCGCATCTCAGATTTCCACTTAGTGAGATTGAGCAAGCTTCAGCGAAATACGTATTGTTGTTTTTTCAGATAGTCTCCGATGTGGGAAATAAACGCTCTAACACGGGCAACATTTTTTAGATCTCGATGAGTTAATAGCCAAAGCTCTGAGGAGAGTTCGTCGGCAAGCCCATCAATTCGGCTGAGTTCAGGGCACGCATTGCCAAGGTATGTGGGTAAGGCAGCCAACCCTAATCCGGCCCGAGCGCCATCGCACATTCCAAGGACGGAGTTGACCCGAACGATTTTGTCTACCTCTGGTACTTTCTTTTTGAGCCAAGCTTCCGTAGCAGTGTAACTCAAACTGTCATCTGGAACCAACCATCGTTGCGCTCCCAGCGTGGTTGATTTTGTTGTGGTTTCAATATTGTTTGCCAAGCCATAAACTGAGAAGGCTAGGTCACACACTTTGCGACCAAACAGTGACGGCGATGGCGCGGCTGCCGGCCGCACAGCAACGTCTGCGTGCCGCTTGTTCAAGTTGACGAATTCGTTTGAGATGACGACCTCGATGTCGATTCCTGGGTGAGCTTGGCAAAAACTATTGATGGCCGATGGCAACACCGAAAACCATAACGTGTCTGTGGTTGTAATCCTTAGATTGCCGGATAAATGGCCGGCGTGGCCTTCGAGCTGGCCGCCGAGATCAACCAAGCTGTCCTCTATGTGCTCAGCGACGTTCATCGTCATCTCTCCGGCTGGCGTAGCTACGTAACCGTCGCTGTGCTTTTCAAATAATTGCGTGCCCAACGCGGATTCAATCCGGCGCAGCCGCCGGTGCACTGTTGAGTGGTTTAGGCCAAGCCGTCTAGCGGCCTCTGATAGAGTTCGATAGCGGCCAATAGCCAGGACAAAGCGTAGGTCTTCCCAATTTAACATCTGTGCATTTTTGCAAAATAACTGCGCAAAATCAAACAGTGATTGTGCAGATATTATGCCTATGATTGGGCCTACTGTGCCATCCGTCTGAAGGTGTGCCTTCTTGGCTGTCTCCCCCCGACAGCGGTATCCGTCGAGAGGAAGAGCACGGCTTCTGGACGGGTGGCCGGTGCAGAATAGTTGGGATTTTTCAGTGGAGCATGCGTAATGCGTAATCAGTCTGTTTGCATCATTCTTAGCGTAGTGATGACCTTTGCCTTTACTGCCGCCGCTCAAGCCGATCCAATAAAGGATAGGCGCGCTTCAATGAAATCAATCAGCAAAGCAAACAAACCTGCGCGCAACATTCTGAGAGGCAAGGCCAAATTTGACATTGCCAAGGTTCAAGCAGCGCTAAAAGTCTTTCAAGAGGAGGCCATCAAGTCGAAAGCTCTTTATCCTAGCGGTTCAGATAAGGGCAAGACTCGTGCGAAACCTGCGGTGTGGTCCGACAAAAAGGATTTTCTTTCGAGACTGGACAAATTCGCAGCAGACGCAAAGGCAGCATCCAAGGCGATCAAAGATGAAGCGACCTTCAAGGTGAGTTATAAGGCCGTCTTGAAGAATTGCGGCGGGTGTCACAAGCTGTATCGCGCACCCAAGAAGAAGAAGAAGAAATAACAATTTCCGTTTTTTCGATTGGGGCCTCCTCGCATGAGGAGGTCCTATTTCGTCGCAAAAATCCTTCTTGAATTTGCAGGAGGATGATCTTGCCTTGAAACCCCTTGACGACTTATCACGCGCATCCCTCCCAACAGCTTAATCTGGATACAACTTCAAAGCCGTGGTTGAGTTTTCTGGTGATCGATCATCCGGATTTAAGCGATCTAAGTCGCGTACAGAATTTTTTATCAATCCATGGCTAGTGTTTGGTTGGTGGCAATTCGTAAGTTCTATTGCAAACCAGTTGGCCCACATCAGGTTAAAAGAAAAGCAATAATGAAATACCTTTTTATCATTGGATCTCTTGCCGCTTTTAGTTTGGCACTTCTCTTGATTGTTGAAACCTAATCGGCGCAAACGTACAGTAGACCTATTGCGTGGGCGACCGAGACGCGGGATTTGCGCCTTTGATGTCCGCTTTTGGCCGATTGTCCTCAAATTCCGGGGTTGGCTGTCAAGCTCTCCGCGGTCATCCTTGCCGGATCCACTGTTCTCTCCGCGGCACGTCGCACCGTGCATACTCAACTATAACGATTTCACTCACCTGGCCCTGGGTCGCTCGGTCCCTTTAGCGAACATTCGGTACCCCAGGCGCTCGTTGGGCCAGTAATCCCAGATCGCGTAATGCTGGACGGCGCGGTTATCCCAACACGCGACGGAGTGATTGGTCCAATTGAACCGCATGGTCCAGTTCGGTCGCTGCGTATGCTGGTACAGGAATTCCAGAATATGGCGGCTCTCGTCTTCTGGGACGCCGTTTATATAGCTGGTGAAAAGGGGATTAACGAACAGCACCTTGCGGCCGTTTTCCGGATGAGTGGTAACCATCGGATGTTCCGCGACCAGATGAGTCTCCTTGTTATCCTTGGTCAGTTTCGCTTCATAAGCCTTATCGGCGGTATGCGTTGCCGTCTTACCTTCGAGATAGGCCTTCATGCTGTCGCTCAGTTCCTCATAGGCTTTGGCGGCGCACAAGAACATGGTGTTGCCGCCACCATGAGGCGGGATAATTTCCTGATAGAGTACGCTGTACATCGGCGGGATCTCTGCGCAGCTCTGATCCGAGTGCCAATTTTCGCCGGAGATGCGTGCCGAATCCTTATTGAAAAACTGTTTGCGAAGGGCGGGATACCCGTCTACCGGCTTGGACGCCGTGCTCTTGCCGCCAACATGAACATGGGGTTCCCCGAAATAACGGATATAGCGGTCCTGGTGTTCAGGGGTGAGTTTCTGATCGCGAAAGAACACCACACCGTGGGAATTGATGGCGCGGCGAATCTCCATAACCTGGGTGTTGGACAGCGGCTTGGTCAGATCCACATTGCCGATTTCAGCGCCGACATGCGGGCTTGATTGGGTTACCGTGATACTGTCGTAGCTCATCCAGCAAATCCTCCTGGAAATAATCTCACGAAGCTGATGGGTTCGTGCAGCGTTTGTCAAGGTCGTGTACGTCCCGGACGCGCTCAAAGGTTGGAAGTTTATGCGCGGGCGTGGGGCACGTCTATCGAGGCTGCAAATCCGTATCAATCATTAGCCGCCGGTCCTGGCGTGGCGGTTCTATGATTGCGATGCCCGTGACCGCGCACTCAACGTGCTGTGGCTTTGGGGTGGGATACATTCAAGCACCACGCGGCACAAGGCAGCGCGTCAGCATCGTTCTAACCCATTGTAAGGGGCTGGGTGCAGGTGGTGCTTGGCATTCCCGGTGAATGAGACAAATGTGCTGTGCCCATCGAATGTGCGAATTGTCCGGTGTCTCACAGATCAACGCCACAATTTCCGCCACTTCAGGTTCGGCAACTTCATCGGCCACCGCCTTCCAACTGAAGCGATCACCCGGATAGGAGTCAAATTTCTCTTTGTGACGCTTCACCGTGTTCAGGACTGCGAGGGCGAGTTCGACTTTGCATTCTGGTGTCATCGGTTCCGATACCTCCTGGCTGCAGCCAGTAGGCTGTCAATATTTCTAGCTTGCTGCAAAACTAGGTTGGGACATTTCGCCAAGCCGCTTTGTGAGATGCATGTTTTCGCGATAATCTACCGGAACTACAACTAAGCTGGGACCATCTTCAGAAAATGCCTGCTCTAAGGCCTGTGCAAGTGCCGTACTTCGGTTGACAAGGTGTCCGTGCCACCCGAACGCCGACGCCAGCTGCAGCCAATTGGGATTGTCAAAAGCGAGGTCCGTGTGGCGACCAAATTCTGCCTCCTGTTTCCAGGCGATCAGTCCATAAGCCTTATCTTCCCAAATCAACATGACTATATTGCTTCCAAGTCGCTTGGCCGTCTCCATTTCCTGGGCATTCATTAGAAAGCCGGCATCGCCGGATATGCCCAAGATTTTGCGAGATGGGGCGACCAGACTTGCAGCAATTGCACCCGGCAAGGCAAATCCCATTGAGCAAAACCCGTTCGGAATAAGACAAGTATTCGGTTGATTGCATTGATAATGACGTGCGATCCACATTTTGTGTGCCCCCACGTCAGACAGCAGAATATCATCTGGCCCCATAATCTGGCGCACATCCCAGAGTATTTTTTGAGGTCGGATCGATCCTATGGTGTCGTCATCAGCATACTCTGATAGTTCGGTTTGCATACGTCGGCGAACAGATTGGTGCTTTGCTATGTCAAATGGTGGCAACCCACGGTCATCCAGACGTTTATTCAGCATCCAAAGTGTATGTGCCAAATCACCTACGAGTTCGACTTCCGGATGGTAGTGCTCATCAATTTCTGCCGGCAGGAAGTCAGCATGGATAATCTTCTTATCAGCATTTGGATTCCAAAGTCTCGGATGGTACTCAACCATATCGAACCCAACTGTAATGACGAGATCTGCTTGGTCGATTGCAATGGTTGGAATGTCTTTTGTGCCGAGCCCGATTGTATAGAGTGAATAATCTGCGTCCATGTCGGCTGCACCCTTAGCCATAAAGGTGCATAACACGCCGATGCCGCTGCGCTCGCAAAACAGACGCAGTTGCTTTGAAGCGCGCCGGCGGATTGTGCCGTTGCCAGCAATGATCACCGGATTATACGCTTGACTCAATAAGTCAAACGCGCGGTCTATGATCTTGTCGTCAGTGCCTGGACGCCGGAATCGGTACGGCGTCATGGGGTGTGCATCGACGTCATGCTTGGCGACATCTTCTGGCAACTCAATTAGGACGGCGCCTGGCTTTTCAGTCCGGGCAATTCTCACCGCCTTGCGTACAATCTCCGGAATTGCCCGGGCGTTGTAAACCGAGGTTGCCCATTTTGTTACCGGCTCGAACATCTGTACGACATTCATGATCTGGTGCGATTCTTTGTGGAGGCGGGTCGTTGAACCTTGTCCTGTCAATACTAACATTGGCGCGCGGTCCATGTTCGAATTGGCGACACCGGTGATAAGATTTGTTGCACCTGGGCCCAAGGTCCCTAAACACGCGGCGGTATGGCCGGTAAGCCGGCCATAAACTTCTGCCATGAATGCAGCCCCTTGTTCATGACGTGTCAGGACAAAGCGAATCTTGGTCGACTTTTCCAGCGACATCATAAAGTCCGCATTCTCCTCCCCAGGCACACCGAATATGTACTCGATGCCCTCAGTTTCCAGGCAGGAGACTAATAAGTCTGAAGCTTTCATCGCCTGTTCTTTAGCTTGACTTACCGCCAAGCGTCGACTTTCAAAAGACCATATTGATTCTAGTAAAATGCATATCCAAGCATACTGGTGTCGGGCTGACTTGGATCGGGCTCAGGTGTGCGGGGCAATTATTGCGAATGTCCCTGGTTGGCCGGCGTGAGATTTTCGCGCGGAACTGGGTGGGGTGCGTCTCACCCGGGCACAGAATGCCGGCCGCAGCGCACCCGGGTCCTACCAATTTGCCTAAGGAGGAACCTGACGCGTATCTCTGCAACAGGCTGACGCAAGCTTCAAAGATTAGTCATTGTGCAACAGCAACCTACAATGGAGCCTAAAGTGAGACACTCTGAACTCCGTGAGATTGATTTTCGTATTTTCAAAGACATTGGATTGCATGAAGCGAGCTACACGGCGGGCGCAGAGATTATCGCGCCAGGCGACACCAGCCAAATGATGTATGTCGTTGAAAGTGGCCAGGTTGCGGTAAGAATCAATGGCGTTACGGTCGAGCAGATTTCGGTTGGTGGTATTTTTGGTGAAATGGGAATCGTCGATCCGCGTCCACATACTGCCAGCATTGCTGCCCTAACCGATGTTCAATTGTATGGTGTCAACGAACAGCAATTTCTTAAACTAATTAGCAAGACGCCTGCATTTGCAATTCGGGTCATGCGAGTCCTCGCGCGGAGAACGCGCGCAATGAATGCGAGGTTGCCAGAAGAGGCAGCCCAGCACCGATTGACGGTGGTAAAGTAACTGTTATCGCCAATTTTCGACGGCTGGCACCGGTGAGAACAACCTTGTGCCAGCCCGTCGAGCAATGTTGATCCTTTAGCGGTTCGCCCCGACATCGACGCGTTGGGGATTGCTATCGCGTGGCTTCGCATCGCCTAAAAAGAAATCCAAAGCTTGAGCAATTTTGCCGACCCAAAGAATTGCGGGGTCTGTTCGGCTTGATCCAACCACATCTCTCATGGTGTCCGCGCTAACGGGGGCAGATCAGCTGACCGGGAGCGGCCCTTAGCAGGTGCAACACACATCTCTAAAGGTCAATCGCACATCGCGTGAAGTTGATATAGCACCATGCATCATCTGGTGTCGCCTTCACTTTGGCACTAGGTCGGCAGCACATCAGACAGCGGACTTCACCTGCACTCTCAATGCAATACGATTCTTCGGACCGGGTCATGAGCCCGCATCGGGACCATTTTTCGCACTCCCGCTCTACCCCCAAGACCGTAAGAGCGACGCGATACCCCAAAACCGTCCTTCATGCCGCGGCGCAGCGAAACGTCGGTTAGGGCCATTAGCTGACGGTTGTCGTGGGACATGCACACCACCTCTTTGCCCTGGATTGCAGATCTATATCTGATCTAGTCGCAAGACTCTCTATGTTGGAACGCGGGTCAGGGTGTCTCAATAGTACCTAAGGAGATGGGTGCCTTTCCAATAGGAAACTTGACGAACACGATCTCTCCCGAACTTGTACTTGTACCTGTGAAAGCTGAGATGTTTACCTGATGGGTCACAAGCACCATTGGCATTTTGATCTTCTGTTGAGAGAGCCATGCCTTGAGTGCCTTGGTTTGGGGTGTTCGCAACTCGTCATTTTCGAAGAACGAATTCAATACCGGTAAATCCTTAACCTTGCCAATATTCATAAGGTTTGCGGTTTCTCTGCATCGACACCATTGGCTGGTTAGCACGCTGGCATTTCTGATGCCTTTCTTACGGAATAGCGCACCGATGCGTTTCGCTTGCCGTTTGCCGCCCTTTGATAGATTGCGCTGCGTCTTGCAGTCACCTAGTTTGAAACCATCAGGATCGCTGAAGCCCGGAGCGAGAGCGTGGCGGATTAGAGCTATTGCCTTGCCCTCACGCAAGGCCGTCCACAGGGCGTCGTCGGAAGATGCGCTTGTTCGAGGCACAATTGAAACCATCGTGATTAGGAAAGCGACAGCAGCGCATGTAGCGAATTGTCGTCTGTTCTTGAAAATTGAAAACATCAAGACGTTTGCCTCCGGATTCTGTGCCGAGGTAAGTCATATAAGAATATCCTGGCGCCTTGCAAACATGCCCCTCGGATCTAGACTGCCGCAGTCCTTGGAGTCCTGGCAACGATCCGATGTCCACTGATAAGCATGGGAGCCAAATCGTCGCCGTCTGCAAATCCACGATCCCACTGACATCGGTTCCCTGATTGGCAACTGTCATCGCCGAGCGCCACGCAATGGTCGACGAAGGGTCATTTGCTGCCCGTTGAATACTGACAACTCCATGACCGCCTTGGCACTGGCAGCGGGCCTATGTCCGCCTTTCATCGAAACTTTCCGCTTCACCCCCAACATCGGGCGTCACCCAGCGCTGGGCCGATGTCTGTGACGGGCCATTCGTGCCGTCGAGAGAGACGGACGATCAGACGGTATCTGCGCACGCCCTGTCGGCCGTCGTTGCTGCGAAATTCGTTGTGGCCGATCACGCTTGTAGTAAATTTCTGCGTCTGATGACTGCTTTCGGCCCACCTCGACGGAGCACTAACACGCGCCGGATCGACCATTTTGGCCCGATGCGGACCTGAGCGTGTGCAACCTCACGATTGCACCGAATTGTGCGCTGAAGAGAACGGCGAGATAAGAACCGTGGACTTCACGCTCCGCCACCGGCTTGGCTTTGCTCCATTACCACTTTTTTGTCCCGGTTCATTGGAAATCGGATTGCAGTGGACTGACGCACTGTTATTCTGGACGTGGAAGCGCAGCAAATGACCCGGAATTTGCAATGGCAGAGTCTCAGTCGATCCACTTGGCCGCCGATATCTCATTTCTTCACACAGACTACTTGTGGCGCTTGCCCGGCTCCTGGGTCGGCTATCCTTACTACGGCACTTCTGAATTCTACGAAGATCTTGCACGCATCGCAGAGCGCGGCGTCATGGACATGCTTTTCTTTGGCGACACCGGCGGAACTCCGGAGGACTATGGCGGCAATCATCACGCGGTCGTCAAATTCGGTGCGAAGTGGCCACGCCACGACATGACGCCAATGATTCCGCTGATGGCAAAGGCAACGCGCGGCATCGGCTTCGCTATGACGTTGTCGACCACCTATCATCATCCGTTCCATTGCGCGCGTGTGTTCAACGCGCTTGATCATGTCACGCGCGGGCGCATTGCCTGGAATGCCGTTACCTCCGCCTATAAGAACGAGGCCGCCAACTATGGCTTCGAGACAATGATGGAGCATGATGAGCGTTATGTCAGGGCGCAGGAGTTTCTAAAGGTCGCCTGTGCTTTGTGGGATAGCGTCGAGCCCGATGCCGTAATTCTGGATCGCGAGACCGGCGTCTACTGTGATCCCGAGAAAGTTCACAGGATCGATCACAATGGCAAGTATTTCGCCGTGCGCGGCCCGTTACCTGCTTTGCCATCTCCGCAGAGACGGCCCGTGATCATCCAGGCGGGACTGTCGGGCCCCGGAATGCAGCTTGCGGCCGACTATGCGGAGTTGCAGTTCTCGACACGGCGCACACTGGACAGTATGAAGCAACACCGCGCACGCCTTGATGAAAAGCTCGCAATAGCAAATCGCAAACCGCGAGATGTCGGCATTCTGTGGTCAATCCGTGTAGAGGTTGCGGAATCGGATACTGCTTATGCAGAAAAAGAGCGCCGCTATCTGGATGCGATCCCGCCCGAAGCCGGTCTCGTCGAAATGTCGTTTCAGTATAACGTCGATTTTTCCAAGGCGCGGCCCGACATGCGGCTTGCCGACTTTGCCGACGAAGTCGCAGCGCAGAAAGGCAATCTCGGTAGTTTCGAAGAGCTATTGAAGACGGTTGATCCCAAACAAACGGTACGCGAGTTCTCGAAACGATTCTTGGTCGACCGGGTGCTGGCTGCAACTGGTACGCCGAAGTCGATCGTCGACAAGTTGGAAGAGTTGCATTTCGAGACCGGGGCCAACGGTGGTTTCATCCTGGCGCGGGGCTTCTCGGCGAGCGACAATCTCAAAGACTTCGTCGATCTTGTCGTTCCGGAGCTACAACGGCGCGGGCTTTCAAAGAAGACTTATGTCGGCCCGACGTTGCGTGAAAACTTGAACGGCTGATTGGCCATCAATTGCCGGCCAGATCCGGCCGTGATTTGGTCGCAATTCTGGTGAGACAAGAAAGGCTGCGCAATGTCCAAATTGAAGATCAGTTTCGCCTCCTGTCCCTATGACCGGTTAAACCCGATCATTTGCGGACGCGTACTAATTGAGGGCTGCGACTGCAATTTCTTTCCGTTGCGACCAGAAGAGTTGTTCCCGCGGGTTTACAGTACACAGGATTTCGATGTAACCGAGATCTCGGCCAGTTCCCATATCCTCACGTGTTTGAGGGGTGACGCGCACTACATCGGCATACCGGCGTTCGTTTCGCGCGTTTTCCGTCACGGCGACATCTATATCCGCACCGACCGCGGAATTCGCAAACCGGAGGATCTGCGTGGCAAGCTCGTCGGTGTTCCCGAGTACCAAATGACAGCTGCACTGTGGATTCGCGGCATCCTGTCCGATGAGTATGGCGTCAAGACATCGGACATAAAGTGGCGCAGCGGAGGCCTTCAGAAACCTGGTCGTTCGGAGCGCACACCCATTAGACTACCCTCCGACATCGAGCTGGAGGCGATCGCGCCAGACAAGTGCTTATCAGCCATGCTGGCCGATGGTGAAATTGATGCGTTGATTACTGCTATTCAGCCAAACTGCTATGCCGATAAGATGGCGAACGTCGATCGTTTGTTCCCGGATTATCGCGCTGTAGAAGAGACCTACTACCGCAAGACCGGCATGTTCCCAATCATGCATATGATGGCAGTTCGCAAATCACTGGCAGAAGAGCATCCCTGGCTCGCGGGAAATATACTCAAGGCATGTTTCCAAGCCCGTTCGATCGTGCAGGAGGAGATGAAGTCGACGGGGATGTTCTATGCGATGCTGCCTTGGCTTACTGATGATCTTGCGCGTGCTCACGCGGTGATGGGCCCGGATATGTGGCCCTACGGGGTTACTGCGAACCGCAAGGAGCTGGAGGCCATGCTGCGGTGGTCACACGAGCAGGGATTGGCGCCGCGGCAAGGTACTGTGGAGGAACTTTTTGCGCCTGGCCTGACCGAACCGCGGTGGGACACAAATCATTCCCCGTAATCAGCGAAAGGTGAAATTCCGAGCTATCCGTATTCGGGGTTGCAATGGTCGAAATTTGCTCAGCCCGCTACCGTTTTCTTTGACCCCAAGCAGGCATCGTAGTGCAGTGCTAGGAAGGAAAGAAATTTGGATTTAGGCGCAGTTTTAGGGGGCTAGGTCGCCGGCCCACAGTCTCTGGCAACGCGTAGCAACAACCTGCTCGTAGCGTAACGGACCGGATAGGTGGCCAACGCTAAGCGCAAACGCATTAAGTTTCTCAACCGCTTCCTCAGTGATGATTGGATTGTAGAACGGCGCGTCCCGAGCGATCACGTTAACGATCAACTCAGCTGCATCCGGCGGAAATTTGTTCGCACCAACTATGCGCGCCTTTGCGGGGTCGGCCTGCAACGCCTTCTGCGACCTGACAATCGCGCGTACGGCAGCGTCCACCGCTTCCGGCTCGCGTGCGATGAAGGCTTCGGCAACAACCAGCCCCGCGAATGTGAAAAAGCGTACTTCATCCGGGTCGTCACCGCGCCGCACGTCAATATGAACCTTTCCGACGCCCCGCGAGACCGCTGTTTCCGCGCCCATCGCGTTAGCCCAAAACCCGTCAATCAATCCCGCTTCAAGCCCTTGTGCAGCGAAGACTCCAAAGGAGACATCGCGTTCATGTCCGCCTGGGAGCGAAACAATCTCAACGTCCCGGTCTGGGTCCAATCCGCCGGCACGCAATAGGCCCATGAACGCGAGGTCCGGCCCATCCGCCGCAGTGAACCTAAGGCCTCGCAGCGCTTCAATATTACCCCGTCGAGCATTCAAGTCCGTGCGCACGGTCAGCAACCAGGGAGTGCCCTGCGACAACGCCACACAGACCTTCACACCGTTCCAATCCGGAAATTCGGTCAGCACGTCATGGACGGATCCCGCGATAATCGCATCCGCTCTATCGGCCCGCAAAGCACGTGTTGCACCAAGCGAAGCTTCGAGCTCGATATGCACATCAACACCCTCGTCCTGATAAAAGCCGAGTTCATCGGCGGCGAGTGCAGGAAAGCATGTGTTACTGACAAGATCGACCGCCGCAATGCGCATATGAGCATGACCTTTATTGATTTTGGCATTCATGAGATTGAATACTGTAAAGTTGGTAAGCTAGGATAAGCAAGCTCTAGATGGCGGGACCCATTCAGCTGTAGCTCCTCCGGTATGGTTGCCACGGTCCGACGTCCAAGGCAAGCCGCGCTCGGCTGCAGACATTTGTGGAACAGCACGCTCTCGTCAAAAGTTGGGCTCGCGAAAAGATTGGCCGATTAGCAGCTTGCGGACGCGAGTAACTGGACTATTTGCAATCTCGTCCCCGCCACATGGCACTGACAAGCGCTGTGGCGCGCACTGGTGCAATGTCACAAATGTCTTATCAGCCCGTCTGAAAATTCCAAGGAATCGCCAAATCTCCGGTGTTGTCGTCCATGGATGGCTTGATCGCGCTCCGCTCTTTAGCTTAGCTTTAGAGCTCATGCTGGCTCCTGGGAGGTTCGATAATGGTTTCAGACACGGATAAGCAGAAGATTCTTGATCTCATAACAAAGGACGAACTTGCCAATCTCACAATCGACCTCGTCAATATTCTTAGCCCGACCGGTCATGAGTGCGACATTGGAGAGTTTATTTTGGATTGGTACAAGAAGAACGGGCTCTCGACGATAAATCAACAAATTAGCGAAGATCGGATAAATGCTGTGGGCATTGTTGAGGGCCGCGATAACGGTACTTCCGTAATGATCAACGGCCACATGGACACGAGCTTTACGGGAACCGATGAGGACGCCGTTTTGGTCAAGGACCTTGAACCTGTTGAAATGTTGCGCGGCGAATTTCGTGACGGCAAAGTGTTTGGTCTCGCGGCCTCCAACATGAAGGGCGGACTCGCGTCCTTCATGATAGCAGGAAAAGCTTTGCAGCAGAGCGGCATCTCGCTAAAAGGCGATTTCGTTCTCGCTGCCGTTTCAGGCGAAATCTCTCGGACACCCATCGGCCCGTATCAGTCAGAAAACTACAGGGGCGAGGGCACAGGAACGCGGCACCTTCTCACCCACGGCGTCCAGACCGATTATGCCATTTGTGCTGACGGATCGGCATTGTCCGTTATCTGGGCTCAAACCGGTGTGGCCCAATTCAAATTAACAACCACCGGCAATGCCCGTTCGGCTTGGGGCAAGACACGACAAGAGGCACCGCCAAAGGAAGAGAATGCCGTCCTCAAGATGATGGATGTCGTCGCTGCCGTCGATGCGTGGGCCGATGCGTTTGAAGCCAAGACCGTCTACCAATCGGCCAACGGTCCCATTATCTCCAAGGTCAATATCGGCTCCATCCAGGGTGGCGCTCCCTATCGACCCAATTACTATCCGGGCCTGTGCGACCTCTACGTTGATGTCCGTTTCCCACCGAAAACAACACCGGTCGAAGTGCAACGCGAACTTCGTGGAGTACTGGCCAAGCTTGATACGGATGTTGGATTGCAGATGTATGGCTCACAAATGGGGTATGACGCTGTGGGCATTGAAGGCGTTGCAGAAACTCTGGAGAATACTTACCAGTCACTTTATGGGGAAAAGACGCCATCGATATCAACGGGCCGGTCCAGCATTTGGACCGACACCAATATCTATAATGAGATGGGCATTCCGTGTTGTAAGTTTGGACCTCGCGGACAGAAATTCAAAGGACGGTGCGAGCAAATAGAAATCGAGGAAATTTTCCGGGCATCGCAAGTCTTTGCGCTTGCTGCTGCGGAAATCTGCAACTGGGAGGAGGATGCCCGACGTTGATGCGAAATTGCAGCATGATGAAATCAAAATTGGCTCGGACTATCTTTCTGTAATTGCACTTGGCGTCCGGTGTCGGGCGGTTGATGGCTGGTTAAAGTTAGAATCTTAACCAGGTTTCTTCGTCGATGAAAGGTATGGCGTTCGTCGCTTTGAGTAGTTGATATTCCTAAATCAAAGAATTGGAGGCAAACGCTATGGCAGACCGAGTAGAGCTTGGCGTGTTTCTGCCAATCGGAAATAACGGATTCATGATTTCGAAGGCGAGCCCGCAGTACGCTCCAAGCTTCTCGCATAACAAGGAGATTGCGGTTCTGGCGGAACAGCTTGAGTTTGACTACGTATTTACGATGTCAAAATGGCGTGGCTTTGGTGGCGAAACCAAATTCTGGGATACAACTCTTGAATCGGTGACACTCATGACGGCGATTGCCGCGGTTACCTCCCGAATCGGTATTATCGCGACAATTCAACCAGTTCTTTTCCCGCCTGCGGTCGCTGCCAAGATGGCGGCGACAATTGATGACATTAGCAACGGCAGGTTCGGAATTAACATTGTAACCGGTTCCTACCTCGACGAGTACGAGCAGATGGGAATCTTGCCTGAGGGATACGCTGCGAATCGCTACCGATATGCGGCTGAATGGTTGCACGTGGTCAAACGACTTTGGTCGGAGGAGTCCGTTACCTTTGACGGCGACTGGTTCCACCTTAATGACTGCCGGTCATCACCGAAACCGGTGCAGAAACCACATCCGTTCATCATCTGCGCTGGCAAATCCGATGAGGGCTTTCGGTTCACCGCCCAGGAAGGCAACTACAGTTTCATTAGTGGTGGGTCCATCGAGCAGATAAAAAGCTTCAGCAGACGAATGAAAGAGACGGCAATCCCGTATAAGAGGCAGATTAAGACAGCCACGACCTTGTTGCCTATTATCGCCAACAGCAGGTCCGCGGCAGAGACGCAACTTAGATCCTATCAGGACGGAGCCGATGTCGAAGCTATATCCAACATCTCTAGCTACTTCAGCGGGATTAACCGCAAGAATGCTGCGGATAGAGTGGACCGAATGAAACGTGACATTTCTTATACTGGGCGTATCGTGGCCGGCACCGGTGACATGGTAGCCGATGTGATAGAGGATCTTGTTCGCGATGGTGATCTGGATAGTATCCAGGTTCTTTTTCCTGATTATATTGAAGGGCTGAAAGCCTTTGGAAAAGAGGTTATGCCCATACTTAGAGAGCGCGGGCTAATTCCTTCTAGCAGCGGTGCTCGTAGATCGTAGCTTATTCGGCAGCGGGGTGACCTACCTCTTTTAATTGGACAACCGAAAGTGTGTCACGTCCGTTGTTGGTGCCGGTGGAGGAGCCGTCCACGCCATCATGATCGGACATTTTCGGGCTCACCCAGGTTGCTTTCACAGAAGAATTCCTTTCACATGTCATGGGTCCATGGCACCTCTTGAACGAACATTCCATGGAGGAAAACAATGCGCATTTTTATCATTCTGCTGTCATTCGTGGTTACGACATCTCCGGCGTTGTCGAGCGAGTTGTTCATGGTGAAGCAAAGCAACTACAGCGTTTCTGATACCATCAGCCGTCTCGCAAAAATCCTAAAGTCAAAAGGCATCACTATTTTCGCACGGGTAGATCATGCTGCCGGGGCGGCTAAGGTGGGGACCAAGTTGTCTCCAACCCAATTGTTGATTTTTGGCAATCCGAAATTGGGGACGCCCTTGATGATGGCAAATCGAAAAATCGGATTGGATCTGCCGATGAAGGCACTGTCGTGGCGGGATGAAACAGGTAAGGTCTGGTTGGCCTATACGCGGCCGTCGGCGCTCAAATCGCGCCATGCGATCAAGGGCCGTGATGCAATTTTCCAAAAGATGACAGCGGCATTGGACAAACTGACCAATGCCGCTGTCTCGAAGTAACTCCGAAAGTCCGTTTGTCCTCTCCTCGCGGTCATGACCCCGCGCAGGGCTAAATTCTCAAGTTACCCGGATGTGGGCATAGCCCCGGCGCCCGGAGTTTTCACAAGGAGTTTCCATGGGTGGCTAAGCTACTGGCCAAGAAGCCGGCGAAGGTCGTGGCTATAGCTGTTGCAAACAAGCTGGCGCGCATCGCTTGGGCGATAGTGAGCTCAGGAAAATCCTATCGGCGCATTGCAGCACTTCTTCGAGTTGCGGGAAGGTCTGTGAGTGATGGGCGGATTGAACGTCTATGGCGGCGCGACGGGCTTAAAGTTCCCAGCAAGCAACCGAAGATAAGTGGTCTTTGGTTGAATCATGGTTCCTGCATTCGGCTTCGTGCCGAACGCGTCAATCATGTCTGGTTATATGATTTTGAATGTCGATGTTTCGAACACTCACATCGATTGTCCAACAATGGACAGAAGATGGCAGGGCATTCAGGATGCTCAACATTCTGGATGAGTACAGCCGGGAGTGTCTGTCCATCAGGGTCCGTCGCATGCTGAGTTCTGTTGACGTTATTGATGTGCTATGGGCCTGAGTTCGCCGCCGAGGCCTTTCAGGATTGGCTTCGCCGGGTCGGCATCGCGCCCATTCGGATCTATCCGGGTTCGCCCAGGGAGCACGGATAGAACGAACGGTTCAACGGCACTCTGCGTCGAGAGGTGCTCAACGCCGAGTGGTTCACGATCACCAGACAGACTCAAACCGTCATCAATCAGTGGCTCAGCCAATACAATCACGTCAGGCCACACGAAGCCCTGGGCACCTGCCCGCCGGTCCCGGGAACAATTTAAAGAAACGCAGAATCACTGGCCCAGACAGACGGGGCTTTACGAACGAAGTCCCAAAGTTGGAAAGAGGCCACAGTGAGACACAGCGATGAGATGTTCATTGTGCGCTTCATGTACGCGAACATTATAGCGCATGTCGTCTCACGGCTTAATGCGCGGCTCTTAAAGAGTGCTCATATTAATCAACCGCTGGAGTCAAAGCTATCGCGGACTTGTGCCAGGTGTTCAAGCTGCAATCCGAATCGTTCTCGAGTTTACATCTGCGCACACTAACGGTGGATTGCGGAGCATTGATTCGATTTGAATCGCAAGTGGATTTTGCTGTAGTGACAATAAAGATTGTGTGCAGGGTCAGATTGTCCACGACCAGAGTATCTTCCCGGCTCAATCCTGCGAGTTTCCAACATTGAACAATCAAAAAAATCAATTACATCAACGTTGGGACGCTCACTACCGTAAAGTTTGAAATTTATCTTCGGTTTCCGATGCCAAAATATTGTTAGCTGGCCGTCAATTTAGAGAGCGAACGGGCTGGAAAATTTCGGTGCATAGCGCGTGAGTAGCGCTAGCCAGCGTACCACCCTAGTGGCAACAAGACGCGTGATAAGACCGTCTCGCTTTCACTCGAACGCCAGAAACAAAGTCGTCTTGGATGAACCGCATTATTCACGTTTGCCTCTTGATCTTGTGCCTTCTTTGGTCAGTCCATCTACCAGCCGTTGCCGAAAAAGATCAGTTAGAGGTTCAGCCCAGCCTGGTGACTAATCCTTGGCAAACTGCCATCAAATTTCTTGGCGATGTATTAAGCCCTTTAACAGGCGACACCAAAAAGGGAAGGAGTAGTACGGATCAAGGAGATGAGCCGCGAAAAATCCAGCGTACCGGTACGAACGATGATCTCAAACGGGATAGTTGGCAAACCTCCCCTTCATCGCCGAGAGAAAGCATACAATCACCGCGACCGGAGAAAACAAAGCCACCTGCGACCGTCCCCCAGGACGCAAGCAAACCAACTAAGACCAATCCGAAAATAGAAAGCATCAAGCGATTTGCTCAGCCGAAAGCAGCAAGAGAACCAGAAAAGCGCAAGCCGTCGACCGGTCAGGCGAGACCCAGGCAAGCCATCCGCAAGGCGGTACCCTGGAGCGCACGGGTTATTGCTAGTGGTGCCGCCGCAGCGATCATCCGTCCACATGCGCAAAGAGTCGACAATTGGACCATCAAGCTCGACACCATTTCCAAGACGCTCGCTGAGCCGGGTGTCAGCGATGCCAAACTGCGTGACATTCCATCCGAAGTAGATGAGGTACGTGTCGACGTTCGAAAACTGTCTGACGAACAAAAATTGAAGCTGGCAGATGCTAGGGCACGCCTAGAAAAATTAGGACCGAAACCCAAGATCGGGCAGCCTCCTGAATCCGAGTTGATTGCCGACCAACGAAAGGACATTGGTCAAAAAGTTGCCGCCCATGACGCACTGATCAAGCATGCGGACGTCATACTGGTTAGAGCCGGACAACTTGTCGAGCGGGCAAATACCTTGCGGCGAGAGCGGTTTGCCGGACGACTTCTAAAGCCCGCGCCGCTGTTTCACTCTCCTGTGCTGTGGTCGTTCGCTTTCGATGCTCTACTGCAGCAAGATTCATATTTTCATCACCGAATTTATTCATCCTCTACTACTCCGCTGAGCAGTAATCCGTCGTCTGTTGAGCGTTGGTCATTGTTTCTGATACCGACAGTAGTGTTTCTGTTTTCAGCTCTTGCCCTGCGCTTTGTCTGGCCGCTTCAACACCCGATTTCACGCTCAAGTGCCGATCTAGGCCTAGCACAAAGGTCTTGGATCGTGCTACTTCGGTCGCTTCGATCCTGGCTGCCGTGGTTGCTTGCACTAACTGCAGTCTACCTTGTTGCGCATTATGCGGGATTCGTCACGGTAAATAACCAGCAATTTATCGTCATGCTTGTTCTAACAGTTGCAAGCGCCAGCTTTTTGCTAAATCTGCTGCATCACTCTGCAAACCCAAAAGACGATACGGTTCGCATTCTTTCACAAACTCAAAACTCCACCTGCCTATTGATGGTGGTTGGATTCCTTATCATACTCTGGGCCGCTGATCAGATCTCCAGTGAAGCTGACACGATCTTGAATACCAGCTATCCATTAAGTGTGCTTCGCAGCACGTTGGTTGCAGCACTTTATTTTGTTCTTCTGATTGGACTGCTGTGCGTGCCGCTCGACAAATCTTTGGCGAATTCCCGATTTCGAGGTTGGCCAGTCTGGCTTTACGTTTTGATTGCTGTAACCGCAGCAACGGTTGCGGGCAGCACAATGGCTGGCTATGTCAGTCTTGCCAGGTTTGTCGGCGCCCAAGTGGTTGCAACTGGTGGGATTATTTATCTGGCCTATATCGTACACAAGGCCAGTGAATATCTATCAACCCGCCGGCTGAACGTCGACGATGATAATGACACTGCGAGTGCCCGCATACTTCGCGCCACAGTCGGAATTTTGCTTGATATTGCCATTCTATTTATTGGCATCCCAGTTTTGCTTCTACAATGGGGCTTCGATTGGGCTGAGGTCTTTGGTTGGATACGGACCGCGTTTTTCGGTTTCCAGATTGTTGGTGTAACAATTTCGTTGCAATCAATCCTCATCGCGATCGGCATACTTATCGGCGGGGTGTTTCTGACACGGATCCTCCAACGGTGGTTCATCCAGCGCGCCGAATTGACCGGCACCCTCAACAACGGTGTTCGCGACTCGATTCGTACTGCATTGGGATATGCCGGATTCATCGCTTCAGTTCTGCTCGCAACTTCCTCACTCGGTGTGAGTTATTCCAGCCTCGCCATTGTGGCCGGTGCCTTGTCACTAGGTATCGGCTTTGGTCTTCAGAGCATCGTCAATAACTTTGTTTCCGGACTAATATTGCTAGTGGAACGTCCGATCAAGTTGGGCGATTGGATTGTTGTTGGTGACAAGGAGGGTCGGGTCCAGAAAATCAGTGTTCGTTCGACACAAATCGGAACATTTGACCGGTCAACCGTCATCGTGCCAAACGCCGATTTAATAACAGGGCAGGTCGTCAATAGAGATCATGGCGATAGTGTTGGCCGTTTGATCGTTAATGTGGGTGTCAGCTACACTGCCAATCCAGAGCAGGTCATCGACATCCTCGACACGATTGGGCGAAATCATCCATTAGTTCAGAAAACCGATGCGTCGCCGCATGTCGTTTTTGAGGCATTCGGTGAAAGCTCGATGAATTTCTCGTTGCGCTTACTCTTGCACGATATTAAGTACAGTCTCGATGTGAAAACTGATTTGCATGTTGCAATTTATCAGGCATTTCGTGACGCCGGCATAGAAATCCCATTCCCGCAACGTGACCTGAACATTCGAAATACAGATGGATTGAGTAAGCTTGGGCAGTCGCATTATGAACCGAGCCACCCTCGTGCAGGGTTGAGTGATGCCGCCGAGTGAGCCGTGTGTTCCGTCCCACCTGAATTGATTTCCTGATAGTATTGGAACAGGTGGACTGGATATGGCACCCAGGCGACACAAACCGGAAGAAATTGTCTCGAAGTCGCGGCAAGTCAAAGTAGTTCGCGGTCAGGGAATGTCGACGTCGGAAGCGATCCGGCAAGTCAGTGATTCTGAACTTACCTTCTGCCACTGGCGGAAAAAGAACGGCGCGGCACCAGTGCTGATCAGCTTAGGAAACTTAAGTGTCTTCCAACAGAGAAGGAGCGCATTCGCAAGGCTGTCACAGATTTGACGTGACCTTGGCAAGCAGATCCTGAGCGAGACCGCCAAGGGAAGCCATCTTAAGCCCTGCGCGTCGCAGTATGTGCAATGGCCAGGTGCGTCGCACGTTGGGTGTATCTGTGCGTCGGGCGTAGTGTATCCTTGGTCAGTACCGCTCAACACAAGCCATGTCCCATTGTCCATGCCCTTCAGTTAGTACCAGTTCGTAATATAGTCTCCGGTCCTGTGAACCGCTCCCCGTCTTTGTGCCACCTGAACTGGGAAATTCTCGTTTAACAGTTTGCCCGGACAGCAAGAAGAGACAATAAGGCGCTGGCTCAATCTCGGGGGAAGTAGGCTAGTCCGATCATGATGGCGCGCGCCGTCCATTTTCGTAACGAATAACGAGAAGTACGGCCCCACTCCAGATTTGATCGGAGATTAGGTGCTCGTAGAATCATCCTCTCAAGGTGCCGTTAAGTCGGCAGTCGCCATGCCCTTGCGAACGTACCCGTATGCGCTTTGCGCAAATAGAAATCGGCCTCCAGCAGCGTCGGGCCCGCAACTAATCAAGTGTTCTTTCCGATGGTGCGTTCATTTCGCTGCGTTGTGACTGCTGTTCCTGTTTATTTTCCAATACTGTTGCAACCCACGCCCAACCCGGTAGTTCGCGGCACAATATAACGATTGCCGACATGATCGGTACGGCCAGGAACGCACCCGCGATACCCCATATCGTACTCCAAAACGTCAACGATACAATGATTGTAAACGCGCTCAAGTTGAGTGAGCGACCCATTAACATTGGTTCTAGAATATTTCCTGTGGCGAATTGCACAACGGCCAGGAAGCCTGCAATGACAAAGAACGGGCCTAAGGTGTCGAATTGCACCAAGGCGAGCAGGGCCGGAAATAGAACACCGAGCACGGATCCAATGCTCGGAATAAAGTTGAGTAAAAATATTATCACAGCCCACGTTTCGGCGAAATCGAGATTGAGATACCGCAGCACAGCATAGCTGAGTAGTGTGGTGATGAGGCTGAGTACGGTTTTCACAAAAAGATATTGGCGTATGCCGTTTGAAATCTTGCTGAGTGCAGCGGCTGCCTGAGTGCGTTGCGCCTCGGTTTCTCCAAGCGAAACTAAGCGTCTGGCGATCTTGCCACGCTCCGCCAACAGAAATCCGACATAGAGCAACACTAGACCGAAGTTCAGCATCAGAGAGCCTGCAGATCCGACAGCAGCTGATACACGGGACGCGATATTAATGCTCTGAAAATGTTTTTGCAGGCGTGCGATGACCTCTTGGTCCAGACCGGTGAGTAATGAACTGCCGAGTGACTGGAATCTGTCGAGATATCGGGGCCACGCGCTGACAAAATCGTCCACCTGATTGAGGAAAACCAGCAGAAGGCCGGCGACAACAGACAATACAACGGAAATTGCGACCGGCACCGCAAAAATGAGCGGGACTTTTACGTTACGTAAGCGTTCGATAATAGACTCGAGGACGTTCACAACGAGGAACGCCACAACTATGGGAATTAAGAAACTAGAACCATAAACCAAGCCTGCCAGGACGACGCCTGAAGCAATGATCATTGCAGCTGTTGTAAGCTGGCTGTAATTCTCATCTGCGTTCATGTGTTCCCCCCACGTTGACCCATGCCTTTGCAAATTAACATGTTTGCAATGACAATACACGGGGGAGGGACGTTAGTTAACGAACTCCATTGACTCTCGAATGGGGGTCGTGATTGTACCTATGTCTTGGTCGCCATTGCGCAGACCAAAGCGTTCTTAGGAAACTTGGAGGGATGCGTGTCGGATTCTGACGAAAATGGTGGATCGAGATTTGCGGATGCCAGGTCCGAACGGACGGCCGACGACAAACGAGAAGAGCGATTGGAGCAAGCAGAGGATCACGTTCGCCTCGCCGCTCCAACCGTCTACGAGATAATTTCGCGAGATGGAATCGAGGAAATGGAGCGCCCTCTGATGTCGCTTTGGTGGTCAGGTGTGGCCGCGGGAATTGGAATTAGTGTTTCTCTCTTTATTATGGCGGCACTTCGCATTGAACTCGAGGGTGTTCCCGGCGCTTCGGCACTGGAAAAATTCGGATACTCTTTTGGCTTTCTGATTGTTGTTTTGGGACGCTTGCAGCTCTTCACAGAAAACACGATTACGCCGGTGTTGCCGGTTCTGCAAAGCGGAACCGGAGAAGCATTCAGATGTTTGGGGCGACTATGGGCCGTCGTATTTGCGGCGAACCTATTTGGCACCTTTCTCACTGCAAACATGGCTACGTTTCTGCCGATACTATCGGCGGAGCAACTGAGGGCGGTTGTTGATATATCCGTTCATTTTGCTCATAGAGGGATTCTTGAATCCTTCTTTACTGCTATTCCGGCGGGGTTTCTGGTCGCAGCAATGGTATGGATGCTGCCCAGTTCGCAAGGTTTCGAGTTTTGGACAATTCTAGTGGTGACCTATGCGATCGCAATTGCCGATACGTCTCACGTGATTGTCGGTTCAACGGAACTGTTTGTGGCACTGCTGCATGGAAAAATTAGCGTGCTTGGCATGATGGTTCAGCTCTCGGCTACCTGCCTCGGAAATATCCTTGGCGGTACCGGACTGTTTGCCATCCTTGCCTATGCGCAGGTCAAAGAGGAAATCTAGATCGACCGCGATCAATGTCCACGGAGCTATTGGAACTTGGAGTGGAAAGGATGTCCAATGAACGTGCACGGACTGCATCGTCAATTGGAATTTATGTATCGTCATTCAAGGCTCCCCGGTACACTCTTTGAATATTGAAAAGACGACCGTAGTGATTCTTGGGTCGGAATGTTGGCTTCGGTATGCTCGAATTTTTACGGCACGGTCCCACTATTCTTGCGGCAAAATCGTGCAGAGCGGACAGGGCGAACTTTTGGAAAGGTGCTCAAATTGCGGGTCACAAAGAGCACCGCAGAATAATTGAACTCTAATCAAAGTTTTATGATCATCGCATCGGTCGTACTTCAAGTTGCTTCAACCGCTTCATCTCAGATGGCATTATGCCACCATACTTCAAACACCAAATATAATAGATCGCCTGGCTGATACCCGCTCTGCGGCATATGTCTTCGACTGGCATGCCCTCACCCGCCTGACGCAGAATGAAGGCGATCCGGCTGTCGATGAACTTCGAGCGCCTTATTTTTCTCTCCTCGCTGCGCGGCCAAAACCGCATAACGAGAATTCTCCATGAACCGCCAACTCAATTTCGGGGAGCGGGTCAAAAGTTCCGTAATCCAACATGCGAATTACCTAACTGAGGGGCTAGACAGCCGGCGGTGCGAACGCTACCGCGCACATCTAATACAACGCCTGTATTAGTCCACCTTCAAACGCGTTAACAGGTCGATTCGCAAAGAATGCGATCGGCCGCGGGCTGTATAGATTCGGCATTTTTGACGGATTTTCGCAATTGTGATAATATAATTTTTATTAGTGATTGATAGCAAATGGACAAAAGGAGTAAAGTCATGCTTATGGACGCTCATAAGCACAAATTATTGAGACATTATTCTATTGATTTTGATAAGTTGCTTGAAAATACGACATATAATACTTGTAAAAGTCAGAACAATTCTTGCAAATACTTGCCAAAGCCGATTGGCGACAAAAGGCAAGCGTTATGGCGGGCGCGCCTGTTAGAGCGTCAATCTGACGTCCAGCTCGACACGCGCAAGGTGATGCATCGCTACCAGACCTATCGGCCCTGTCGAATTTGGCCTGCCGCCGCACAGACCGGTTCGAGTTTGCGCGTTGTCCGCGAGCCCCTGTTTTTTGTTCGCAGAGCGCCCATTCATTGATTGGCATCACCGTGAGCGATTTCACCTGGTAGCGACAAATTTCAATCCAGCAATTTGTGAAGTTTTCAAAGACAGGAGGCTAGTCATGCCTGAGGTGATGCGGATTAACACCGAAAACGCCAAGTTAAATCCTGAGGGCCAATTCGGCGGACCACAAGAGCTCGCCGAAACAATTGGTTTGACGACAGGTGAGAAAATTGCAGCGCTGGATAGGTGGGCAACAAGCGTAGAATTACGGCTTAATGCCACCTCGGAAGGGATGGAAGCACCCAAGGGTGAGACTTCCCATGACGCGGAATTGCTGCGTCAAATTCATTTGGCAAGGCGAGGACTTATTGAAGACCAATGATAATTGTCGCCGCGATCGAATTAGCGTCACTAAGACTCTAAACAGGCCAAGTAAAACGGCTGCGCTAAGCGAACCCAGATGGAAATTCAACTGACATATTTGGGGCAGTCGAACCAAATCAATCCGGTGAACATGCCATCAGCAGGCGACCGTCGATCGACGTAGTTCGCCGCGTTTCCAACCAACTTCGGAGCATATGATGAGAATCAATGACAAGCACGGCTTGAAGCCTGAAACCGCATCTTTGGTCGTCGATTGGAGGGCCTTAGAAGTAGAGCTTGGGTCACTTGGACTAAAACTCAATGATCTAGCGACGCGGGACGGGCGTCCAGATCAATCGTCCATGGACGATTTGAACCGACGGTATGAGGAAATTTCGAACCAGTTTTTGGACCTGAAAGATAAGACTTACGACCAAATCATTGAAACAGAGGAAGCGGTAGCTGACGTCGCTACCGAGGGTAAAGTCGTGAGTGGCATTAAAGATGCAGCAGAAACAGTCAAAGAAAAAGCATCTGAAATCACGGACAATTTATCGACGACCGTGGAGGCGGCTGGCGGCCTAATCAAAGAGAAAGCGGCAGAGATAGACGCCCGAGCCCGGGCTGGTGGAAAAGTTGTTGCCGACACTGCGGGAGAGGTCGGCGAACAGGTAAAGACCGTTGCATCCAATATAAGCAATCAGCTTGTTGATGCGTGGCAGGTGTTTAAGCGCGACGTTGAGGCCGCTTACGAGCGCAGTTCGGAGCGTAAGGTCGACGGTTCAAAAGAGTAACCAAATATCTAAGGCGAATATCTTCCGGCTCCGGTCGCCAAGATCCATCCCGAGTTTAGATGCTACCGGTGCCAAAGCCCGGTTTGACTTGAGATGCAAGCCTGCGTAGTAGGAAGGAAATCAACTTATGAACAGCAATGACAGACACGTTCCCAATCTCTCAACAGATGAAGTGCGTCAAGGAGAAACACCGGGTGTTGGACGTTACGTCCTCAGTATCTCTCTGACCCTCGCAGTCGTAGCCGGTATATTGTTACTGCTTTGGACTTGGCTAGGATAATTCCCACAGCCGAGCAATACGACGCCATTGCCCTAACTCCGTCGGCCGTAGTTTTTTGGCTAGCCTCGGAACTTTTCCAATCAATCAGTGTTTAACCTATCAACCAATACACCCATTGGCAGCGCCATCTGTTGCCAGTGGGTGTCGATCAATTCCGCATGAAGAAAACATAGACCACCGGGGTATGACATGCAGTCGTCCAACTTCACCTTTGGCGTTACAATAGCGATATGCGTTGCATATGTGATTCTATCACAAGCGCATGCAAGTGGAACCGGTGGGGCTGCTACGCCTTGGGTAAAGGCTGGTACGTTGACATGCACAGCAACGGCCATAAAGGGTTCCAAAAAGAATCTCGTGCGCGATATATCCTGTCGGTATCAACCGATAGGGCGAGCAGCAGCAACCTTTACAGGAAGCATTAGACGGTATGGCCGCAATGTACACAACAATGCAAAGCACCATCTGATCTGGAACGTGTTTGGCCCAACACCTGATATTGCGCCACAATCAATTTCGGGAATTTACAGATCGAGCATTGCTCCCGGCAAAAGAGGTGGCAAAAGCACTTTTGTCGGATTAATTGGTGGTTGGAATAATTCCATAGGTCTCAAGCCCGTACCGCCTAAAGAAAAATTTTCCCTAACGAACGTTGCAACTTCAGTCCTTGAAATAGAGCTCGTTGCGGTGCGTGTTTAGTTGCGACGAGCGGTTGCGAAACGCTCTTAAATGTCAGCAGCAAGATGGGGACAGAGAGAAGGGTTGTGCTGAAACTCAAAGATCAAAAAGCAGATTATGAATCCAGTCCGGCAGATCCGCCAGCTGAAAGAGACACGTCTCGGATGCCATATCACATCCAAATCCGAATCCACCGACTGATTGACGATGGTGGCCGGCCCCCCGCGAGATCCAACGGACATGCCACCGACCATAGACCGCATCCTACGTAAATCCGACGCACATAAAAGTTACAACATCGAATAAGGGCGGGAGAGAGATTATGAAAATTGCAAAGGCATATACGACAGCAAACCATAATGTGATTACCAAACTAGGTGGTAGGTTTGCCCCATTCTTTGCAACGTTGGTACTAGTACATGTTCTATTGGCTGGAGACAGTCTGGCCGAGTATTCCAAGGTCGAAGTCGGAACATTGGTTTGTAGCGTTAAGGACAAAAGCGGTTATGTGTTTGGCTCGACCCGAAATTTGAGTTGTCAATTAGAGTCTCTGGCACCGGGACGAGATAATCAGAAGTATCAAGGTACAATTACCAAGTTTGGGCGTGATGCCGGAATTGCTGGCCAAGTGCAGCTTACCTGGATAGTGCTCGCACGGTCTCTCGATATCAATTTTGGCGCATTATCTGGCCAATATGTTGGGGTGGACCAACCCGTTGGCGCTAGTTCTGAACTAGACGAAAAAGTTCTGATCGGAGGCCGCGATAATTCGGTCTCTCTACAACCACTCAGTGTGAGAGGTGTGAACGGGATAAATGTCGCGGCAACAGTTTCATCATTAAAGTTGAAATACCAAGGACGTGGCGCCACAATTCGCCGCCCGCTCGCCCACACGCTTTGTGGCACCGTGGTCCGGTTCGCCAAAGGCGATACTCTTTACGGAATTGCCGGTCGATGTGGCACAACTGTCGACGGATTGTTAGAAGCCAATCCAGACATAAAGAATGTCAGCAAAATCCCTGCTGGGACGAAGATAAGGGTCCCGGCATATCCGCTTCGTTCTGATAACAAGCGATGTGGAACGCATGCCATTACCACGGCAAACGAAAGTATCGGCAGCGTTGCACGCCGGTGTGGAGTATCAGTAGGCGCCCTTGTTGACGCCAATCCGTTACTCACAACGTTGGGCCCCTATAACGCAGGGAAAACGATCAACATACCACCTAATATATCTACTTCCACAAGGCGCAATTGCGGCCCATTCATTAGATTCGGTGCACAAGACACAAAGACTGGAACCCTCAAGTCTATAGCTGAGCTGTGCGGGACAACAGTAGACGCAATTCTTGAACTCAATCCAAAAATTACCAACCTGAAAAAAATCAAAAAGGGAAGAAAAATACGGGTGCCGAGCTTTCGAACAACAACACGTTCAATCGGGTGTGGTTCTCATGCCATCGCCAAGAAAAGCGAAAGCGTTTTGACTATAGCGAAACGGTGCAACGTGAGCGTGGGCGCGCTACTGGACGCCAATCCAGCAATCCGAACTTTTAGTAATTTACAACCAGGACAAGTTGTCAATGTGCCACCTTACGGAACCGTTTCAAGTAGGATCTGAACGCAACCGGCGCTGCAACTTACCGACTGTAGAAGCCTCATGACCTAATAGAGTCCTCGCAAGAGGTCATAGTAACAGCCGGAACCGAGATGCCTTCGTTAGAACATCTGGTCGAGATTGCTCCTTAGTCCGCTCAATGGTGACAACCAGGCCCGAACAATAATTGTTCGGGCCAGCAAAAATAAACTCAACCAAAACGATTTGAGATTTTCCTGGCGCACATCCTGAATCAACATCAGTCGGCGACCAATCGGTAAGCGTCGGTGATTCGATAAAGGCAACAAGCTCGCGAAACTTTTTGGTATGCGCTAGTAGAAGGTAGCCGTGTGAGTGGTTACGTCCGCTGGAGCACTGATGTAAGCCAACCAATCCGTCAATACCATAACCAAAAGACGAAGATGGCGTAATTCAAATTATCACCAGGTCCGAAAGAAAATAATGCAAGAAATCTTGAAGGCGTTCGAGACACTCTCACTCAAGCTTCAATTGATCGTACGTAACTATTGGGATGAGTGGACACTTTATCAACTGTTAATCGTAGGTCTTGCATTCCTTGTCTCGATATATATCACGCGAACAGTTACACCCCCAATCGAAAATCGATTACGCCGAATAGAAGGCCAACGATACCTACTTAGAATTCTTGTTGTGTTTCTGCGACGTCTGCATTGGATCGTACTAGCCATCATCCTCTACGCCATGGCGGCTATTTTGCGGGAAGTGACCTGGACTAGTAGAAGTTACCTTGTTCAATTCTCTGCGGATATGACCGCTGCTTGGGCAGCGATTTCTATTTTGTCGAGAATCATCAGAAATCGGTTGCTTTCCCAGTCCATAGCAATTGCAGCTTGGGTGGTGGTGCTGCTGTGGATGCTAGGTTTTCTCGGGAGCGTCGCGCAGCTTCTTGACAGCGCTGCTGTCGAGATAGGAACGATTAGGGTCTCTATTCTAACAGGGCTCAAAGCGGTATTGGGAACAATCCTGCTTATTTGGCTTGCTTTTATCGTAGGAGAATTTGCAGAAAGTCGACTAAAGTCGATAAATGATTTAACTCCTGGCTACCAGACACTAATATCTAAGTCGATACGAGCGGCACTAGTCATAATAGCGGTTCTTGTCGCAATAAAAATCGCGGGAATAGATATCACGGCTCTCACGGTGTTCTCTGGAGCTCTAGGTCTCGGGGTTGGATTCGGACTTCAAAAAATCGCGTCAAACTTAATTAGTGGGTTCATTTTTCTGGGCGACAAATCAATTAAACCCGGTGATGTGATTTCCCTTGGTGATAAATTCGGTTGGGTTGAACGCCTACAGGCAAGATACGTTGCAGTAATTACCAGAGACGGTGTAGAACACATCATACCAAACGAAACATTTATTTCCGAGCCTATAATCAATTGGTCACACTCGAACCGTCAAGTAAGATTGGAAATTCGATTTGGTACAAGCTATGGCGACAATCCGCATGAAGTACGCCGTGTTGCCGTTCAAAAGGTCAGCCAATTAGACCGGGTCCTTTCAAGACCAGCACCAGTTTGTCATGTAACAGGGTTTGGAGATTCGAGTATAGAATACGTGCTGCGCTTTTGGATACGGGATCCTGAAAGCGGAGTAACAAACATTTCTGGGGCCGCATATTTAGCTCTATGGGATGGATTTCAAGAACACGCTATATCCATACCCTACCCGCATCGCCAAATTATCACGACCGCCCAACAACCAGTGCGAGTGGTGGCTAGTCAAAGCACAGATTAACTGAACAATCGTCTGCAAAATAGGCTCTTGGTGTGCCACATCAATTTCTGATTATTACATGGGGTTCTACCAGACTCTTTGGTTGTCAACCAAATGGTAACCGCTCATTGGGGTGATAACGAGGCCGTGATCAGATCTCACACCTAGCTTGGGAACATCTCTTGCGTTTGGTTGTTGTAAGATAGCGTGGCACATCACGCGTACTAAATTCAACTACGATATGGAGTGTCAAATGCGACTAGCCGTAATTGCCGTATCAACTCTCTTGTCGGGGGCTGTTCTCACGACTTCGAGCGTCTATGCCGCCAATCCGCCCGTACCACGCGGTTCAATGAAGTGCATCGCTAATATCGGCAAATTGGATGTCGATAATGATGGTTATGTAGACAACAGGGAATCGACAAGATATAGCAAAATCATGACGAATGTTGACGTAAATAAAGACGGTAAAATTAGTCCCGACGAAGCAGTTGTCGCATGCAGGGATGATGGATTTCGAAACGCGTTTAAGCCAAGCGATTGATGGAATAATACGATCAACCGAACAATAAGAGTTCGCATATGATCAAATCAATTTGATGATCGTGAGCACTTTCCCGGCCACCTCGAGCATCGGTGGCTGGGAAAACGGCTCATGAATTATCTACAGACAGATCGGCACGGGTAACAAAGCCTAAGCCGTGAAAACTGATATCCGTGCATGCGACAGAGATTGAGAACGCGAACCAAACGTAACCGGTTCCCGCTCCTGGTAGGCAAGTTGGTGTGTCTCTATAACGATCTTGCGATCAATGGATGAGCGTTTTCTGTCCGAACAACAATTTCCTTACTTAATTGTACCAATTGGCGCACGACATCCATAAGTGATTGTGGTGCTCATTGACTGCTCGCGTTAGAAAGATTGTGTTGTCTGGCACACGGATGATTTTTAATTATGGCTGCGTAGCGGTGAGCTGTAATTCTAAGATTGATGCTGCAGAATTTTTCAGTCTATTGGTTTGACTAGTGGTTGCTGGCACTAGTCGAATGGATTTCTTCCAGCCACCAACAAGCCCCATCGGCTCCAGCCCAACGCCTTTCTTTACCCTAGGCGCAATCGAAACAAAGGCACCTGATAGGAACTTTGGTTTAATATCAGGCGAAGTACCGAAAACGGTCCATATCAGAAGTGATTTTTTTGCCGAGTTGGTTGTGGTGTGACCGTATCGAATAATTTTGCCTGCAAAAGTAGCTGGCGTTCCGCCCGTTGGTCGGTATTCACACGATACAACCTTAATTTTAGTCCGTTCTTCCTTGAATGTCGACGTAGACGAACAGGCCAACGTTCCAGCCTTTGCCCACAATCCAAACGCTTCAGCTAATTTACTAGCGTTATGCAGCGCTAATGGAATTGCTGTCAGACTACACAAGAGGGCAATTTGCATCATGTTGGTCGGCATATTCTTGTAACCACCGTTGTTTTAGAAATGTTGTTCGCACTGGGAATAGGCTTACCATTGATGAATCAATTGTAGGCCATGCGCGCGTTAGCGGCTTAATTGCAATTCGGATATACCCAGCGCCAGATTAACTCCAAGCTGTGCCTGCACGCTGATTGGTTGCAGGATAACGGATCGCTTAGAACCACCCACAAGAGCATTGACTCCGACACCCACACCCAACGTTGCCTGCCCGGATAGCCCCGAATAGGTTCCTGATAGAGCGCCGGGGGGGATATTGGTCGTCTGTGCAAGCACCGCCCAGGACATCACGGCCTTCGTTGTCGCCCCGACATCAAGACCAAATTTTCTGATGGTACCGAAGTAGCGCGCATCGCGTCCCGGCCGATTGAAATTACATGTAAGGTCCTTTGTAGACCCTACAATGAACCCAATACCGCCAGAGACCTCACAATTCAGAATACCTATTTCAGTATATGACCGTTTGGAAGAAGCTTTAAATTTGGTTTTCCATTGACGGCGACCGGCATAGTCCGCATTGATACTCAACCCATAAACATCAACGATTGCCGGTTGGTAGCCCGATTGTGGGCTCGAATAAGTGAAACGTACCTCTTTGAGCAACCTGTTTTTGCCGATCAAGTCGATGACACGTGAGTTTGAATTGGCTTTAATGGTCGCTCGTATGGGTACATCTTGAACAGAGCCGTTTCCGTATACGATCTTTAGATCTTTGAACCTGATTGCATACGATTTGACTCTGAGCTGTATTGCTCGAAATAGCCCCTGTTGTTGTCCAATCAATACACGGTCGCTGTCTAACTTGCCCTGTACGGATTGAGACCCCAATTTCTGCCATTTTAAATTGGGAGCTGCAAAAACTTTAATTCGATCCCGTTTAGTTTGACGATCGCTCGAAGTTCTTGATGCAGAAGTCGGGTCGTATTTGATGCCGAAAAGCTCGACTTTTGCTTTTCGGGTTCCAGATCGATCGCTTCGGTACACCAATACAACCCGCGATAACAGTCTGGATCGCCCAGCAAGATCTATGACACGCGATCTACGTCCGGCACGAACTTCCTCTCTAACTGGAATGCGTTCGGCATTGCCATTCCCATAGACGACACGCAGCTCGAAAATGAAGACATCATTGTCCGAGACCCGGAATTGTATGGCACGAAACCGACCGGCCGATCTGGCCACCCTGATCACATCTCTATCAACGGCGAAACTGACAACGCGTTGTCCAAGTGGTACCCAGACCAGATCAGGAACTTTTGTCGCGTTTGCGCCGCGCCTGAGAAACCCAGCGCTTGCCCAGCCGGACTGCTGTCCTCTCCAAACTCTGCAGAAGCCGTGATAGCAATCGGAACTAATTGCCACGCCGCAGGAATCTGCCCTAAGTCCGCCAACGATCTGAAACCGTTTTCCGGGCCCCGCTCTCAAATTTAATTCCTTGCCAGGAGAGACACCAACCACGCATCCGCTTGTTGTAGCTAGTGCCGCACAAGACCATAGGATACAAAAAGCAAAAGTGTATACCACTGACGTTTTCATGTATTGCATTATTGCAATTCCTATTATCGACGGGATCCGTGGGCATTCTGCTGCACACTTAATTGGCGTGATCAGCAATCCTAATTGGTCCAACGTCCGATGAGTGTTTGGACTAGAAATCGCCTATACAGGGGACCCTGGTGTTCCCACCATTTGCATACAAGCTATCGTGGACAATACCAGATAGGCCCTATCGAAAAACAGCCGCGACGGCTCCAATTTTTCGGACGACCGCGTCCGCGCCAACGACGACCACACCAGATCCGCCTCAATCGACCGCGACGCCATGCATGGCGATGCGGCCTGCCCCTACGCTTCACGCAGCGACGATGTCTCCCGTGAACCTGTGTGATAAGGGAGTTTTTTGCAGTGAACTGCCAATTTGCACTTAACGGCAGGTGCATTGGCGCTGCAACGGCCGCCTGGCTCCCTGTACCAACAAGCAGCACAACTGTCATTGCTGCTACTAGCTGTAAGACTTTCATAATTTCAGCTCCATAAAATTTGGTGAAAGATGATTGCTGCAAAGGCGTTCTATGCAAGAACACCTTTGCATTCCATCTGTTGGTAATTGGATGCCGGATGGTCGGAAAATAGAAATGCAAGCCGGAATTTTAATTCAGTCCGCGGCATCACTTCTTTACCGTTCCCTCCTTGAGCTGTTGAATAGCCTTACCCGCCGCTTTTCCAGTCTGCTTTACAGTGTCTTTTGCTTTGTCTACCCAATTCTTCTCTTTCCACTGATATGAAGAAGCAGATTTTAGTTGCGCTTTAGTGACGTTAAGCTTGGCTACTAAGCCTTTTTCTTTTGTGGATTTGAATTCGATTGAGGTATAGGGAACACCAACCTCTTTTTCATTGAGTCCTAGAAATCCACCGACACCTATCACAACGGTCTTAGCAACACCCCGTGGATCCAGGACAACGTTGTTAATGTCCCCAATGACCTCACCCTTATTGTTTTTGACACTAATACCCACCATGCTTCGTACACTTCTTTCCCCGACCGCCTGCGAAGCCACGAATGTCGGTTGTTTTGCTAGCGTTGGTAGAGTTACAAGGCACGTTACCGCGAACGTACATACTGCAACGGATTTTGTAATGCTCATGATCAAAGTTTCCTTTCGGCAGAACCCGGCAATGCTATAAACTCATCCAGATCAGATTTGTTCCATCGTTCGTCTTTTTGATCGTCGGTTCTGTCGTTCTCCACTTGCTAGAAAGTAAACAAGTCAGCAAAAGAATAGTCACGGATTCGGTTTCAATATTGCGCCATAATTGGAACTGGATGGTGACGAGTTATAGGGCGGATATGGGTTGAATCGTTTACATTGCGAAGTGTGCCGCGAGGCATCGGTTTAACGTGCGGCCACTCTATGAATCTTGATGAAGCCAAAACCATCTAACAACGGCTGCAATTGTTATTGCGTCAGGTGTGGTCTTGGCGTGCCAGTATTTTGGCTCAGGATTCCTCATTCCTGTCGTTGTTGCATTTCTAATTGTGAACGTACTAGAATCGATAATTGAGCGTTTACAGATGGTTCATCTCCCCATTGTATTAGCAGTGCCCTTGTCAGTTGCACTTGTATTGTCAGTTCTTGCGGGTTTCGTTTTTGTCGTTCTCAATCAAGTGGATGACTTGATCGGTGTCTGGCCAAAGTATATTGACAGGTTTCAGTCTTTGAACCGCTCGTTGACCTCGGGACTAGACCAAGAGGTCGTTGAACGCCTGAATAAACATATACAAGGCGTAGATATTTCAACACGCGTTTCCACCGCACTTGGGTCAGCCGGAATACTAGCTCTGAATTTTGGACTGGTTGTGCTTTACGTTGGCTTTTTATTGGCAGAACGCGGCAAGTTTTTTAGGCGCTTGGTGTCGCTGGGTAAGTCTGAAGAAAAACGGCTGCAAATGACCGCCACTCTTAACAAGATAGCTTTCGGCATTCAGCAGTGATTGATTGTTAAAACCATTTTTAGTGTCCTCACGGCGATGCTTAGCTACGTTGTAATGCGTTATCTATATCTCGATTTTTCGGAAACGTGGGCTGTCATAATATTCTTACTCAATTTCATTCCTAGTATTGGTTCTGTTTTGGGTGTTTTGTTCCCTGCCGCACTCGCGTTAGTACAATTTGACACGCTTGGGCCATTCTTTGTCATTATTGGCCTCCTTGCGACCATGCAATTCGGAGCCTGCAATATTCTTGAGCCAATGTTTATGGCCGATCACTCAACTTAAGCGCATACTCTATTATTGCGTCGCTAACGTTCTGGGGCACGATTTGGGGCATCGCTGGTGCGTTTCTAGCAGTTCCGATTATGTCGGCGATCGTGATATTGTGCCGTGAAATGCCAAGTTGGCGATGGGTAGCCACGATTTTGTCAAACTATCAAGATCACGCCCAGCACAGCAATGTCAGGAGTTCTCGCAGTAAAAAACCAAGTTGATGATTGGTCTGCCGTACTAACAACCAGTCCACAAATCCAAGGCTCAAGCCGTATTGTTACTCAATGCCTGTAGTACGGCCGACTTTACGGCAAAGTGTGAGTTAGATTTTACTAGCACCTGATCGCCGATTAACTTCTGATCCGGGTAGTACGCCTCATTTTCCAATACAATAACGGCCGGCGCACGCCACGCGGCACGGAAATTGCTAATTTGCTCTAATATAGGTGTGTCGTCCGAGGAGTGAACACTGGTCAAGATGAGCGACGGTAGGATTTTTCGCGCAGATTCAAACACGCCATCCATTGAGGAAATGAAATGAGGTATATCTATTCCGACTTCTTTTGTAATGAGGCAAAGATTTTGACGATGAATATCACACTCGTCAATGATCATTGCATGGCGGTGGGCACACTGAGAAAGTGCATTGAAATAGATCTGACGCAATTGCCGAGGCTCGACATCGGCGATGGCTGCGACCTCTGATGCGTTCAAAAGTCCTGACGACATCAATAAGACAATCTCGCGTTCCTGGCGCGTCAGTCTCTGCAAAGCTACTTCAAAGTTATTGTTCGAATATTGAGGGTCGGTTCGAGTTTGAAATCGGTACCAACAATCATGAAAGGCCTTAAATACAGCGGCATTAGTTGATCGCTCATCAAACCTGTCGGGCTCTGCCAACAGGAGTTCAAGCGACATCTCAACCAAATTCTCTGCATCTAGTTGCGATGACAGTGCCAATCTTGCATGCCGACGCAAATGCGGAATTGAATCTAGAAGATAATCAATGGTCATATCGTACTACCTGCGCAACGCCTAAAGCAAATTTGGTTACGCTCCTCGCTTTGGCTTAACTTCCTTAAGTTTGGGCTGTGCGCTGTTGCGGTGGCTGCGACCAAGGCTTAGCATAGAGCTCCGATACGCCATATTGCCTATGACATATTGACGGCCAAATCAGAAAGGCGGTCAGACTAGTCAAATTATGTCGAAGGGCAGCGAGAACGGCGGAAATTTGGAACTAATTTCCGCCTAGATTGTTCAATTCCTAGTCAGCCGCGTTAGGGACTACGGCTGGACAGGCGATTGGAAGCAAAGTGACAGTAGATGATCAGCGCTCCATCTTGGAACGTATCGAAGCTGAAACGCCGAGATTGAGAAGATTTGCGCGGTATTTGACCCGCGATGTAGACCAAGCTGACGACTTGGTTCAGGATTGCCTTGTGCGTGCAATTACAAACATTGATCAATGGAAACCGGGCACAAACCTAAGGGCCTGGCTAATGATGATACTCAAAAACGTGTTTTTAAATGACAAGCGCCGTGAAAAGCGTGAGAATTTGGCTTTGACGGAAATTCAATCCAACGACACCATATCCCTTGCCGGCAATCAGGAAGCTTTCCAGGCTTTACAAGAGGTGGAAGCGGCGTTTTTGAAACTTACCGATGAACATAGAGAAGTTCTGCTAGTGGTTGCGGTTGAGGGGCTTCAGTACGAGGAAGCAGCGGCGATAATAGGCGTCAATGTCGGCACAGTGAAATCTCGACTTGCGCGGGCTCGAGGTGCACTAAAGGCAGCATTGGAGACGTGCGAATTAGCTCCGAGAGCTAATAAGGCGGATGAACAAAATGGTTAAAGACTTCAATCCGACAGAAGACATATTACAGGACTTTATAGATGGGCGCCTGGACGCAGCGACGGCCAGGAAGGTGAACGCTTATATGGAACAGAACCCAGATGCTGCTGTCGAGATCGAGAAATTGCGCATGGTCAGCCAATCATTGCAGAACCTGGGCAGGAGCATCCTGGATGAACCGATTCCAGACCGTCTGAAGAGTGTCCTTGAACGTACGCGAACTCAAATTGGCAAAGAACGCGGCAATAGAGGCAAGTAGCAAACATTCAATCTCAATAAAAATTTTCTTACGTGGGGTGACCTGGTAGGAATTATCACATAAGAGATGGATGCAAAGTGATCTTATGTCGCAACTCCGGACAGGTACTTCAATGCCAAAGCCCACCAAGGTGAAATCGGCTAAAGCGTCGCAAGTCCCGTGTAAGAATTGTCCCTTGCGTGCGCAGGCCGCCTTTAGGGCGTTCAAGAAGCCAGAATTCGCGTTTGTCGAAGCGTTCAAGTCTGGCGAATTATCGGTCGAAGCAGGCGCTACTTTGTTCGCGGAAGGAACCGACAGTGCCCATCTTTACACGGTGTTATCGGGATGGGCCTTTAGATACAAAATGCTTGAAGATGGGCGGCGCCAAATATTGAACTTTGCCTTGCCCGGCGATTTGTTGGGGCTCCAGTCGGCAGTGTTTGAAAAACTAAATCACTCAGCCGAATCACTTACTGATTTGGTTCTTTGCGTTTTTGAACGCAAACAGCTTTGGCACCTGTACAAAAAACATCCGGGATTGGCTTTCGATATAACCTGGCTGGCCTCTCGTGAAGAATCCATTCTCGATGAAAACCTGATTAGTGTAGGACGGAGATCCGCCAGAGAGCGCGTCTCCTATCTACTTCTTCTCCTCTTCGAACGAGCAGAAAGAATCGGGCAAGCTAAAAAGACCACGGCATTATTTCCCGTCACGCAAGACCACCTTGCGGATGCATTGGGATTATCGCTTGTCCATACTAACAAGACATTGCGGCGCCTTGTGAAAGATGGCTTGATAAAATGGAATACTGGCCAGTTAGAGATTTGCGAACTCGATGGATTAGCTGAAGTAGCTGGCTACGAATTCGAGTCACATTCGCCGCGTCCATTCATCTAGTCAGTTTGTATATGGTTTCAACTTGTTCTTTGTCAGCCAAACCCTGGCTCAATAACGAGCTCGTGCTCGGCGTTTCGTACAGGTGGGCACGCAAAATGCACGACAATTTCCAAAATTGACCCTTGCCAGTCAATGCAACTACAACAGTACGCCGACCGCCACGTGCCTAGTCATTACAATATTCATCTTTATGGACCGGCTAGCCAAATTAATGTGCCGCACGAACTGCGATCAACAATCATCGTCAATCTCGAGCTTGGCCAACTCAAGATTTTGTATTGCGCCACTGAAATTAATCATTGACCGTTCGAGTACTTTTTTGACAAGCTCAGAACCATCCTCGGGCAAAGCCTCGAAACTTTTCTGCACCTCATCGAACGTTCTAACTTCAAGTGCAAGTAACTCCTTTACAAAAACAGTTTCTGGATTTCCGAAATACGCTCTTAGTTTCGTGTATCCTTCGTGAGCGAGACCAACAATCGTACCTTGCTGGCGCACAACATCATCCTCTGCGTAGATGTAAGGCGCAAGTTCCAAAACTGCATCCTCTCTGATCTTGATCATTTCTGCGAATAGTTTTCGCAATTTTTTGTTCTTCACCGCTGTGAGTGCTTCTTCATAAAATATCATGCCGTCCTTAAGAACAGCGACCAGATCATTAAGTACCCAGGATTTGTATGTCATCTATCCAATGAATCCTATTTAAGTGCAGTCACAGCTGGTCCAACTAACGGGCCATTCCGTGGAATATTCTTAGCTCTGCAATAGTTAGGTTGGCAATTTTCAAATCAGAAACTTCCAAACAAGCGTTTCGAGTCAATTACCGCCACTGCTTTCGAGTCCTTACCTAGCTCCCACCGTCAGTGCAGCCATCACACCAGTGCGCGCCTTTGCTAATCAACAATTTGCACACGTCACACAAAAAACAAATGCAGAATCTTTTCGCTGCTGATTAACAATACAGTAGTGCTGCCAAGCTTGCACCCCTCACAGCATCTGCAAAGAAAAAGTGGTCATATCGAAGGACAGATTCTGTCACAACCAACTAACGGCCTGCATCCTTTGCAAGCCTAATAATTGATAACTCCTATCGGTTGTTTCCGTTCACACCACTACAATCTCTTCGATAGACGAAGCCCGACATGGTTGGCAGGGTTTGCTGAAAGAATTGCTAGCGAGTCGGCAAATGGTTAGGTGGCTCCCTTATAGGCTCATCTGGGTTATCCAAGGGTGGTCGAACTGGTTTTTCAGGTTCTGACGGCGGCTCCTCAATTGGTTCGTCTGGTATTGGGGGAAGATCAGGCGGTCCAGGAGGTGCTTCGGGTGGGTTGGGCACACCTGGTGGGGTCTCGGGTGCCGGCCCGGGTATCGGTTGTACGTCGGGTGGACGGACAGGTTCCTTCGGGGGTCGAGACCCCACGGCTGCATTGATAGTCATGATCCATTTTCTTATTCGGATTGATGGGTTTCCAGAACAAAAATTAGGGTGCAATAGCAAGCAAACCTGTTCAGATCCGCACAGATCTAACAACGGTCATGGCGCTACCTTGTTAG
Organism: Hyphomicrobiaceae bacterium; assembly: GCA_965223255.1. Taxonomy (GTDB): domain Bacteria; phylum Pseudomonadota; class Alphaproteobacteria; order Rhizobiales; family Hyphomicrobiaceae; genus CBDCWA01. Next base: position 261,556 of record CBDCWA010000002.1, read on the forward strand.
CTTCTGCCATCGAAAGAATCGGAATTCAAATTTTCCCCGCAGTGAAAGCCTGCGCGGCACCTGTGTTCGATAACTAAGACCTTATTTATGTGAACACCTACGCCGTAGATTTGTTCCCAATAGTCTTTTGATTCGCGTGAAGCTCTAGCTTATCTGCACCCCGAAACACCATTTCAAATCAGTTGGTTGCGTCCAAGCAAGATTCAGCCAAATATTTATCTAGCGTCACTTCAATATGTATTTGAATCAGAACCGCGAGTTCTCTTGTTGTTGAGGTTTCTGCGGCAGCAGCACCCTGAATGCCACAATGTGCTTAACGTCGGACAAATATTGAACAGACGTCGGGGATGACCAGTAGCTATTGATCGTTTGCGAATTTCTCGTCGACTGCGGCAACGAAACTGGCAAACAGGTTACGTTGAGATGACCGATAGATCATAAACTCCGGATGCCACTGCACACCCAAACGAAACCTTGCTCCAGGATCCTCTATCGCCTGGACAACACCATGTTCATCGGATGCCGTAATCGTTAAGCCTGACCCCAGTTTGTCGACAGATTGCTTGTGAAGGCTGTTCACCTTGAGGCGATGCAATTTAAGAATATCGTACAGCTTGCTCTCCGGTTCGATATCAATCGACTTTACTGGGAGTGGCGTCCATCGTCTCTGGAGTCCGTCATAAACGTCGTAAACGTCCTCATGGAGAGATCCGCCATATACGACGTTGAGCATCTGCGAGCCTCGACAGATTCCCAACACTGGCATATTCTTTTCGAACGCAACTTCCAAAGCGTGGAGTTCAAGTCTATCTCGTGCCGGATCGATTCGTGTATCAAGCGTTGCCTCTCCACCATAGAGTTCAACGCCAATATCATCGCCACCACCAACGATAAGACCGTCCAACTGACTGACATCGTATTCCGTTTGGGGAACAAGTCTAATTGGCCGTTCGCCAAGTATTCGTAGCGACAGCCAGTAGAACCACCACATATAGCGGCCGCCACCAAGCGAACTTGTCACTCCTATTTTTGGTATACTCATGCGTAGGCTAACCATTCGCTGGAAAGAACGGCCCAGTTTCGTCGGAATATGCGTTCGTTGTTTGCCCGATACGATTGTGACATCTCATTCAATAGTTCAGGATTTTCAGCAAGGCGCTCGATAAGACACCAACGATTCCATTCGCCGATAACACTCCAATTGGTTTCACCAATCCTGGCGTCTGGAAGGCGGTAGTGAAATGCCGGCCTGGCATTGATTTTAACAGTTGGCAGTTTGGAAACGACGCGGTCTTCGTCTAGCCATCTAAAAAGCGGGAGCATATCCAATTCGCGATTGCGTGTCGGATTATGGAGCAAATAGTCGTCTATCAAGTTCGCTAAGTCAGGGCTGTAACTATCAGAACTAACAAGGTTCACGTATTCATCAGGGAATGCGGTTGCAAATGATGCGAGTTTGCGAGTCATGTCGACGGCAACCACAGCTCTCAACCAATCTGACGACAGTAAATATGCCTTGAGTAGGGATAGAATCCATGCCGTATCTTGATCTGCGATCTCGGGGTTTAGTTGGACAGCGAAGGCGTACAGGACGCCTGATTCTGTGCCTCGAGCCCCTTTAGATCTTAACCTCGACAGCAAAGTTTCGATCTCGCCCAAATCGTCTATGGCAACCGGAGGGCATTTGATTTCACATGGTATAATTGTTGCGGCAAAATCACCAAGAGCGTCGCGAATTCCCGTTCTAAAATCGTCTAAAATATCTGTACCCGTCGTTTTGGGGGCGCTTTCAGCTGGTGTATGAAAATACCGTGAATCAAGTTCCACCTCAAACCGACCAAAGCTTGTGTTCTCCACAATATACTGATGACGGCCGATCTCGGTTATCTGACCGCCGAAAGTTTCTTTTACAACTTCGGCCGCGATTTGACTGTTTATAGCTGCAAACTCAAGCTCGACTCCAAGCCGCCGTGGTTGGCCGGCGTAATTCAGTCGACGTGGAGGTGTCAAAAAGGTTTTTAGCATTCGTATTCTGTCTCAATTTTCTGTTCAACTGAAGTGGGGTCCGGGCAGTCGAAATTGTAGCCCGCCCTCCATTTAAAACGTTGGTTTCCATGCTCCGGAATACTGACCGCTGCACGCGAACGCTGACCAGTTCGGGTAGGTGCGGTCTTAAAATGAACCGCGCAAGGTCAGAAAAAATTGATGATGGTTTGGAACGGATCACTCCTGCATTCGCATTGAGAGGCATTATTAAATTTCCATTCCATGCGTCTAAGGATACAGAAGAAAAATTGAGTAGCGCTAAAGGAGACTATAGCTAATTAAGTAAACGAATTCGAGAATTCGTTGACTTGATTTATCAAAGCTTTTCGTTGCAGTTCGGTTTGCGCAAACGCACTGAGATTATCCAGTGTCGTCCGCAATTTGTCCTGTACCATCCTGTTGTCTTGAGCGGCTTCATGAATGGCAGCAAAGGCGGTTCTCAGATATCTAGAAAACGGTTCTCGGATGTGAACCACTCTAATCTTTCCGTCTACATCTCGAGAAACTCTTTGCTCACCGTCCCGCTCCATAATCACCTTCATGCCGTCACCAAGCCGATCAATACAGGCCATGGCTGTGAACGGATCATTCAATCCGGGAGACAAAGCGCGCAGAGCAACTTCCACCAAAGCGCAAATTTCAAATTCCAAGCTTGCTTCTGGTGTTCGCCTGGAAGTGACAGAAAGCAAACCCCTCAAGCAATCACGGTCTTCTTCTGTCAATCTTTTGTCGGCAACCAAACAGACAACAGAAAGGACCGGCATATCAGATAGCAGAAACGCACCGGGGCGATGCTCCATTCGAAGCATTAAATTCTCTTTGGATGCATAGTCAGTAGCGCCCTCTACGTCAAGACGGCTAAGGTAGCCACTTCGCTCCAAGGCTATGGATTCGGTTTTTCCATGATCAAACAACTGCACGATTTGATTTTGTTCCAAATCATCAGCAAAGCTTTCCTGTTGGCTTCCCTGCGCTACAAAGTGCTCTGCCGCTTGGCACAAGTCGTTTCCCATTCTCGTAATCAGAACATCCGCTTGTATGCGGGTCGCAATATGGTGAATAAAATGAATCATCATACCCAAGGAAAAAATCGCCATGACGGCTGCAGAAACGACAGCTATTCCAGGGACCCGACCTTCAATTGCTACGTCTCCAATCCGAAGAAGAACCACGAGAGAAAATATGAATGTCGCAACAAAAAGACCCAGAACGATCTGAGTTGGGCGGTCATCCATAAACAACATGAGAATGCGTGGGCCAAGTTGTTGCGATACCATGGTCAGGGCAACAAGCGTCAACGAAAAGACGAGGCTTGACACAGTGATCATCGATCCTGCAATCGTAGACAATGCAAGCCGGGCACCCTCAATCGGCATGCTCAGGTTCCCAAAGTAACCCAATCCATGGTCCCGAAACGAAAGATCGATTTGTATGACGACAAACGCCGCAACAATTGCGCCAAATGATAGCAACGTCGGAATAAACCAAAAATTCAATCGAACTGCATACCACAACGACGACAGCTTATTCCGCATAGTGCTTATCCCTGACTACAGAGTGAACGAAATCCACGAAAAAGCTACGGCAACAGTTGCACAAGCGGCAATGAACCCGGCAATGATTAGTAGACCATCTTTCGATGTCAGTCCTAGCGAAAACAGAGCAACAGTACTGCCAGGTAGCGCCACCGCAAACGGAAGTAATGCAAATGGAAACATAAGAGCTGCCATCAATAAACAACAAGCCCCTACGAGTTGTTCAAAAGGAGGGTCAGTCACGACGACCAGGCGGCACCGGAGCACAGCATCGATTCTCATGGCATACGGTCGAATGACTATTGCAGTGCTCACCAGTCGGTCTCGAGGAATCGCATAGGATGTCAGCTGTTTCGGTAAATAGGATCGCTCGCGCAAAACCATTAGCTTAACAGCGAATACAGCAATGATTGACCCGGTCAATAATGACATACCCGGAATAGCACCTGTTGGAGCCACTGCAATAATAGAAGGGACTAACAAGAATGGACCGTAGGATCGTTTGCCAAATGCGTCGAACACATTGCCAAATGTGACCCTGCTGCCGTCGGTCCCCTGCACGATGCGATCGAGAGTAGGGACTAGGCCAGAAGATGCGGTGCTTTTAGGCGGCATTTGTCGACCTGCCGACCAATATTCTTTCATCCCGCATTGTTCTCTTTCGCCCCATCCAAAACAATATCTGTCGCCGTCGGCATTGCCCCGCCTTCCAACGCAGACGCATCCTTATGGTTTAAGGCAATGAAGAATACGGCCGGAATTACCATGCCCCCAACTGCCGCGGTGAAGGGCGACGCAATTTTGGTTACGGAGTTCAGCTCGCCGTCATAGAACTCTCTTTTGATTTCCAGCCCAACAAGACAAAAATTTTGCCATCAACCCGTCATTGATCCAATGGAGCAATGATTTGCACTAAACAAAAGGTCCAATTCGTAGTGTTATTCGGGCGTGAACTGCATCGTGTAAAAAATCTGAAAATATTGAATTGCTGACGACCAAGGCCGCTGCGGTTGCAGATAACAAGGCTATCCCACCGGCACGTTCCCACTCAGCAAATCGTCCTATGCCAGCCGCGGCTACGTCGGTCGCGTTTGCAATTGGTTGGGCAACTCTATCCACGCCACCTATCGCCGCCTGACAGGATGAGCTGGCCGTTTTGGTCACCAGATCTTCACCGTCTTGGCTGGCCATTTCTAATCCGTATTTACACGACGAAGTCAGTTTGCTCGACTCAACATTTAAAGCTCATAAGCCCGTTTCGAGAACAAAATGCGAAGCATTACTAATGCGTCTGCAACAGGCTGACAAACGGATCACTTCTTTATTCTACGATATGCCTTATCGAATGCTTGGCGAAGCTCCTCCCATGCTTTCTGAAAACCTTCACCAATATCACCTGCGCTTTCCTTGATTTGTTCGGTCGTTTTTTGAGTTTGCTCGGAGAGTTTGGCCGTTGTTTCGCCTGCCGCTTCCCGAGCTGCCGTTAGCTTTTCGTTCGCAGTGTCCAGTCCAGCCTGCGCCTTTTCTTTTAAATTATCAGCAAGCGATGCCGTTTTATCTCGTGAACTTTGCAATACCGGTTCTGTGCCCACCTTCAATTCTTTGACTTCGCGTAAAACCGAATTGTAGCGAGCTTCCAAATCAACTATCACGTCCTTGCCAACATCGTTAGCGTTGGCACGTATTTCTTCTAGCTTGCTGCCCCACTCTTGAAGTTCTTCCTCGACTTGCTTCCATCTGTCACTCTGATCTAACTCAGGCTTGCTCATTTTCCACCCTATCCATTGACCACTCCCGCAAAGGCAGCGTGTCTAATAATCAAAACATGATATTTTCAAACAATATGTATCTAAACATCATTTGGCTGCATTTGTTCCCGTTCCGGGGCGGAAACGAGCAAATACAAATAGTTGACACGGCCCCGGTTGGGTAAGAGTGAAATGGACGAACCTAGGAAGTTTTCGCGAATCTACTCCACCTCAGAGGTCATACCTTGGACCAAAGTCTCGAAGGCTTGATTATCCTGCGTATCCAAGAGTTGCTTCGCTCGAATTAGAATATAGATCAGCATGCATCATGGAAACATTGGTTTTTGTCGACCGAATTTCCACATTGCACTAACCATTTTGTTGGATCACTCAATAGTGACTCTTCAAAAGTGCATCTAACCCATCATTTCTTCCACGTATTCCCAATTCACCAAATTGTCGAAAAACGCTTCTAAATAATTCGCGCGCTTGTTCTTGTAGTCAAGATAATAACTATGTTCCCACAAATCACATCCAAGAATGGGGGTTGTACCTTTCATTTTTGGATTGTAGCCATTGAGTGTCGTCTCTGTCTTTAATACGTCGCCTTCCATAACTAGCCAACACCAACCAGAGCCAAAATGTGTGGTGCCGGCACTAATGAAATCCGAGCGCACCTTTTCATATCCGCCATAATCAGAAAAAACCTTTTCTAATTTTGGTGGCAAGTTTTGTCCACCACCGTCGGGTTTCATCCAATTCCAAAAGTGACAATGATTATAGTGTTGACCAATTACATCAATGAAGACCTGATTATCCAACTCAAATACGCTGCCCTGGAGCGAATCAAGACTCATATCTTCTAAGTCTGTTCCGCTAAGGAGTATATTGGCCGTTTCCACGTAACCGTTGTGGTGTGCCCCATGGTGCAATTTCATTGTCTCGAGGGAAATAAATGGTTGCAACGAGTCGTAAGAATAAGGAAGTTCTGGTAGGGTCACAGCCATAGAATTGTGCCTTTCTTGCGTGCAAATTGAGAACAGTAATTGGCTAGGTTGATTACATTGGATCAACAACAAAGAAATTGGTCGCGAGTTTATTTGCCCAGAAAAAGCGTAGCTGGTTAAAGAGTTTGGCAAAGTTTTGACAACAATGAATTAGAGGTGACGGTGTCTTAACTGCTGCCAGCTTAAGGCAGTCAGAAGCTCAGAGAGGGGCTAGTGAACTTCCGAATGCCAAGTGCGGATTGCCAAGAAACCGCATTGTATAAACGCCCCAAAATCAGTTTGGTTCCATTCAATCCCGAAGTAGGGTCCTTACGTGGCTTCAACCCAATCTTGCTTCGACTCGGATTTGAGCTAGTGCCACCAGCACCTAGATGCCGACCAAGCGGTAGGTAGACTCGAACGTTTCCTTCGCATTGCCGTAAACCTCTTCGCCATTGAGTAACAAGTATCCGCTATCTGCAGATTGTTTTTCCCCCCACGGCGCCTCGATTTCAAATCCACCTTCGAAGAATAGTGCTTTAACGGCACCTCTTGATTCGAATACCCTACCGTTCTCACCAACACGCCCTGTGTCCAGGTAAAGGCATGGAAACTTCGCCTGTTCGACAATGTAGCGGTTCTTATTCCCGGCATTGTCCCTCAATGGCTCCTCACTGGCATCTAGCGTTGTAACAATCCAATCTCCTACTTGCGCTTCGTTTGTGGTCTCTTTGCCGTTCCAGTACGTAATAACTTCGGTCAGCGTCTCGACCTGAACTGCCGCAACCAATGCCGTTTTCTTCGCTTCAAGCGGAGGTCTGTTGAGGTCATGCGCAATGTTCTGAAAATCAGCATGATTCAGCACACCACATGACACCAATCGCTTCTTGCCAAAAAACCAAAATTCTCGTTGAATCTCGTACAAGTCAGAGTTCCTTTATTTAACAACAAAATCAAAACTGAATTTCCTAGCAGTCAATAATTTTGTCGTCAGCATTGGGAGTTACGACCTGGCTGCATGGCTCTGATTAAGTTCTGATCTTGGTCAAATCATTCATGAAGCCCTTCGCAGCCAAATACATACCGGTTTCGAGCGGCTAGATGGCTGACCGGAATACGCGAACCAGCCAATCAGACGCGTACCGCCACCAACTCGATCTCAAGAATTGAATCTGCTGCATTCTTCAATGCTGCCGTATGGACATCTGTTACCTGCTTTAGGCGGATAGAATTGTTCCAGCCACCAATAAGTCCATCAAAACGGCCATTGAATCTGCCACCTAATACCACCGTACTGGGCTTGTAGGTTCCGGAAATTGACTGCGGTTCTATGTTAGGCGTCGGGGCCAATACATTCCATTTCAGAGTTCCTATTGCAGCTATATTAGCATTGCGACCAAATCGCTTCACCTTGCCAGTAAAAGTTGCCTTAGCCCGGCCAATCGGCTGATACTCACACGACAGCGCTTGGGTCAGTTTTCGACCGGAGAACCTTTCAGAAGTCGACGTACAAGTTAGCGTTCCGGCATTTATCTGGGGCTTTGAAGCGCTTACACTACTAGTCGTCATTAAGGCTGTGAGACCAATCAGTGCGATGGCTATTGCCTTGTTGTAATGAATATATTTGCAGGACACCTGCATGTTATTCTCCGCCATACGATTTGTGACTATTGGTTGATAATTGATGCTCTTACTGCAAAACTGACGGAGGCAGATGCGCGCGACATCACCGCAGAATCAATGGACACGCGAGAAATAAGGGCCGCCTTTGACGAAAATTCTTGCAATTGGTTGTCAAAAAATCGGTTTCGGCTTTTCTCGATCAAACATCAACCAAACCAAGCCCAAAGCAAGAGTCCTGCGATTAATGCAAGCGCGAGGGAAAAACCTAGTACGTATCTTACAACACCAGGTGTGTTCCCCTGTCGAGCATCTGTTTTCGTGATTTCACTTTGTTGTCCATTGTCAATGCTCATGCCAGACTTAACTCCGTTTCAATTGTCAAATAATGTAGCTCGGCAAGATGGTTGAGGCATTTTTAGCCGTTTGTGGCTATTCGTTGCCCACTATTTTGCCGTAGTCGGAATAAAAGCCTCATCGCCAATAAACACTCCTTTGTGTCTTCACCGATTTAGCCAAGGACTATTGTTCAATCGACCTTTGGTGAATTGGGGCCGCTCAATTAATGTCTGATATTTTGATCAAAGAATATTACAAACCGATGTTGAATTAAATAATGCTCTCACTTTCTCGGTCGAAGCTGTAGTTGGCGTGAACTCATTGCTGACCTTAGTGACTTAAAAAAACCGGTACCATTGTTCCTCCGATAATGCTATCTGTCGAAGAACCAAAGAAAATCTCGCGCAGCCAAGATCCGCCGTAGGCGCCCATTACAACAAGCTCAACGGCGTGTTCCGCTGAATGCTCTACGAGTACGCTTTCAACCGACCGGTCTCCCGGCAGTTCGATCAATTCCATTGATACGGCTACGCCATGCCGTTGTAGATGACGCACAATCTCCTGCAGTTCTGTGTATCTATTCTGATCTGCTTGATCAGCTGGTCTCACGGTAACGACGAATACATGGTTTGCTAGCTTCAAAAATGGCAGTGCGTCGTGAACAGCGCGTGTTGCTTCGCGTGAACCGTCCCAATTGACCTGCATTCTTTGAGGAATTGCCTGAGTATGCGACCAGTCGTGCTGTTCCGGACAAACTATAACGGGACGGCCACCAGTCAAGATAACGTTTTCAACAACTGCGGCAGTTCCCTGGGCCGAAAAATCATTGGTGTCTATCAATACAACATCATTGCTGCGCAAGATGGACGAGATCGCATCGTAAAGTGAGCGAGGATCTCCGAATGGCGTATGCCATTCGAATCCTTCTGATACCTCGCCTAGATGTGCGAGGAACACGTCCACTAGTGCGGCGGCACGGTCGTTCAATCTCTCTTGTTTTTCTTCGATGAGCCGCAACGGCGCCGGTAAACCGCCAATGCCCGAGCCCGAAGACGCGACCACAGTCGCTGAAACGAGATCAGGTATTGGGCAAATCCCTGTGACACGAGAGCCAAACGCTCTCGCGAGCACTTTCGCAACCGGGAGACTAGCTGGCTTCCGATTTTGTGCGCTGCAGACCACTACGATATCCTTATACATCAGTGCCTTCTATGGATCCGCGGGACGTATAAGGATATAACAACAGAGATTTGAACTTGTTCCCGATGCGGGCAGCGATAATGGCTGGAGTGCCTTCTGCAAATACTGCTCGCAGGTGGTTAGCGACAGGATCGATCCAGCCGGCGCAACCTATGACCATACCTCAATGGTACTTTTTTGCGAGGCACGAGCACTTCAAAAAATCGCGGTTACAATTTCTTCTATCCAGACTACAATTATTTTTACGGGTTGTTACTGCTCCTTTGGTTTCTGGCGTTCCAAATGGATCTGACGCAGGGTTTCAGCGTCTCTGGTTATATGATTTTGAGTGTCAATGTTTCGAACACTCACATCGATTGTTCAACAATGGACAGAAGATGCAGGGCGTTCAGGGTGCTCAGCATTCGGGATGAGTACAGCCGGGAGTGTCTGTCCATCTGGGTCCGGCGCAAGCTGAGTTCTGTCGACGTTATTGATCTGTTGCCGTCTCCGATGCCGATGATCCTGATGTGCTACGGTCTGGAGTTTGTCGCCGAGGCTGTGCGCAAATGGATCGGCGTAGTTGGAGCCAAGACTGCGCACATTGAGCCCGGCTCACCTGGGAGAATGGATATATCGAGACCTTCAATGCGCGGCTCAGAGACGCGCTGCTAAACGGCGAAATCTTCCACACGTTGAAGGAAGCACAGATCATCATTACGCAATGGCGTCAGCACTATCACCAGAAACACCCACACAGCGCATTGGAATACAGACCTCCGGCACCGGAAGTCCACACCCCGTTGCATCCAAGGCCGCCTATGAACTACCATTCAAACCGGACCGATCAAACGAGGCTGTTCAAGGTGATGCGAGCATAGCACACGGAGCTTATTTCAATTGAATCGATCGGACAATCAGGGCCTACATACTTAGTCGTGATAATCAACTATTACTCAATGAAACCTGTCCGATCCCGCTAAGTTAATTGTACGGGATCGGAATAGCGCTATGAAGTATAAACTCATTCGAGCTCAATCGCTCGGTTTGAATGCATCTCGAAATCCTAGATCCTTACATGCGACCACGGCCTCATCGGGACTTATCTTACCGTCTTTATTGACATCAACGTTGGTCATTACTCGTGAGTAGGCACCACGTTCCCGGTTGTCGACATATCCATCATCGTTAGTGTCAAGTTTTCCAATGTTGGCAATGCATTTCATTGGTCCGGGTGATTTGGCAGCAAAAACGCTTGGGGCTGAAAGTGCTGATATGGACACAATTGTTGCTGCTATTAAAATCTTGCGCATTTTTACACTCCACTAATTGGTTTAGTATGGTGGCACGTTATGTGCCGGACCAATGATCAACAATTGGTGTCAATTTGCGTTCCCATGACCTTGATAACATTGGTTCACAGATACGTTAGCGGGGGAACTGATCCATTAATGGCGAGCTTGTGCAGCATATTAGAACAGTAAAGTCACACCGCTTGCCGGAACAAAATTGGCTGGATGATGATTGAGATCTGAAAATCTGATCAGGATAAGGGCGAGTGTAGACGGATATCTTACGATTTGGCGTCGTGCTGAAAGATCCAATACACCTACTACTTTGTGATAGCGTTCCGCATGACACTCCCTAACTACACCGTTTAAGCGTCAACACCGGGCCGAAAGCGGCCACGACTAGATCAAATTAAACTTATAACAGGATTGAAGATAAGCGGGACTGAACTAGTTTATTACCGAACCAAGCTTAATCCGCCATAGAAATACCGCGTTTTATTGAAATGTAATCTTGAAGAAAAGAAGGGACGTAGGATGTTCGTTAGAATTATTTCGATTGCACTAGCAGTCTTTGTGATGGGCGCGGTAGGTGTTCCTACCTCTCGGGCAGATTCAGCTCGTGAAATCGACGCCAACGTGCGCGCCACTCTGGACAAATTCTATCGCAAGGTTCGCGGTGCTCGCGGCCTCGCTGCAAAATCTGTTGGTATGCTCGTTTTTCCTTCAGTGGTGAAAGCAGGAATCGGCGTGGGAGGCGAATACGGCGAAGGTGCGCTCTTAGTCCCAAATCGCACAGTTGGTTATTATAGCACTGTATCAGCGTCGGTCGGCTTTCAATTGGGGGTCCAAAAAAGGTCGATCATCATCATGTTCATGACCAATGCAGCGCTGCGTCAATTTCGGAAGACAGCCGGTTGGAAAGTAGGAGTTGACGGATCGGTAGCGGTCGTCACGGTGGGCGTCGGTGGCTCTATTGATACAAACAAGATTACCAGTCCGGTAATTGGTTTCATCCTCGACCCCAAAGGTTTAATGTATAACCTCACTCTCGAAGGAACCAAGATCTCGCGGATCAGGCGTTGAAAATGGTCCTATGGTTACTTCAGACCGCACATACCCCTTGGCGGGTTGCTATGTGAAGTGCCGCGAAAGCCATACATTTCATAATCACACTAACAATATGTGATACAAAGACTGTTGGGCGGCCAGTCAGTTGTTGCATATATCCGTTGCTTCACGGTGCCAATAGCCTTTGGAGTTGATCTCGGTTGTAGCAGACCACCTCAACGCGGGGTCGGGGCGGATTGCAGGTCGTGTACAGGATTTTTCGCACATTTGATCATGGCTGAGCAGCTTGGGTCCGTGGCTCAGGCAGTGGCATTTGCGATGTCGGTATCCTTCAGTAGTTGCATATTGAGATAGCGTTGCGTTGACCAGGTCGTTCCTGCGATGTGACGAAGCCGGGCAGCGGCGAGATTGAGTGCCGATTGGCCGTCGGGGAACGAGCCGACAACCCGCGTTCGCCGCTTGATCTCGCGTAGAATGCGTTCCAGGGGATTATTGGTTCTGATCCTGCGCCAGTGCTCGTCGGGGAAGGCAAAATAGGCAAGCGTCTCATCCACCGACGCCTCCACCAGCTCGGCAGCACGTGTGAGACGCAGGCCACGCAGTTTCTCGATCACTTGCAGAGCCTTTTCTCTGGCTGCGGTAAGATCCTCGCTGGCATGGATCGCTTTCAACATGGCGGCTACATCGCGCACCTCGGGCTCGGCACGTGGCTGAAGACGTTGCGGTAAAAATGAACCGTGCAACGTTGCCAGTGTGCGTCGGGGTAGAAATCGCCAATGCTCTCCGCGAGCCCGATGCAGGCATCCGATATGATCAGACGAACACGTTTGAGACCGCGTCCTTTGAGGTGTTTCAGAAACCCGCGCCAGCCGGCCTTGTCTTCCTTGGTACCTTCACAGATCCCAAGGATCTCGCGGTAGCCGTCCGCATTGACGCCGATCGCCACCAGTAACGACACATTGCGAACTTCACCCGCCCAGGTCCGCTTGAGAACAACGCGGTCGAGATAGACATAGGGATACTCGCCCTCGATCGGTGCGTTACGCCAGTCTTCGATGGTCGCATAGATCTTCTTGTTGAGGTTGGGGACCGTCAACGGAGACACACGCGTCCCCCACAGCGCTTCAGTGATGTCCTCGACCCGGCGCACCGAAATGCCCGCGAGATACATTTCTTGAGCGCCTCTTCGACGGACGTCTCCCGGCGCTTGTAGCGTTCTATGATTGGTGTCTCGAAAGTCTGCCTGCGCAGCTTGGGAACCTTGAGGTTGACCTCACCGGCCTTGGTGTGAAGCTTACGGTCATAGTGCCCGGCACGCGTGTCGCGACGGTCCTCGCTGCGCTCATAGCGCTGCGCATTGCAGAGCCGGTCAGCTTCGGCGTCGAGCAAATTGCTCAGCGTCTCTTCGACGGCGCCAGGCACCACGCGGTCCAAGTGCCCGTTGATCCGCTCGTCATCGATCTTGATGACATTCCCCAGGCTACCAGGCGCAGTATTGCCAGCTTCTGGAATCGATCTATCCTCTGTCATGGTGGTCTCCGGTTCGGTTGATGGTTGAGGGTCTGTCAACCACCACCTGACCCCGATTCGGAGCCGCCAGCGAAATCAGAATGTGCGAAAGAAACTGTACGTTATCCTGGCTCATCAACCACAAGAAGGTTGAACGTCTCTGGCGTGAAGAAGGATAGCAACTTCCCCAACGTCACAAGAAGCGACGCCGGCCTTATCATCATGATGCTTCGGTCATTTGCCTGAGCCATGATCCTCCACAGGCAGTCAGGGCCTCAGATGTGCCAGTTCCTGATGTGCTATGGTCCAGATGCGTCAGCCCTCGATGATCAAATTATAGAATTCTTCTCAAAGGGTCGAGCAAAGTACGAAAGGTTTTCGCTCACCGATGGTCCTGGCAAGCAATTTGCAGTCGAAAGGCCACTCGTTCGCATGGTCAGAATTCGTCGGGCCGGAGTGAAAGTTGTAAAAAGACCAATCATCAAATTGAGTGTTTGCGTCGGTGGACAAAGTGCAGTAACGCTGTTCTCTTTGACCGATCGAAGTAGGCTAAGCTATCAAGTTTTAATTGGCCGCCGTTTCCTAGCCGGTCGGTGTATTGTCGCTTCAGGTAAGACTCACCTGCTAAGAGGCAAGTGCCGTATGCATTGAAAACAAGTGCTAATGGAATTAAAGTTCCGATCGCGACAACGCAAATGAAGTCCATTTCGTAGGCCATCAATACGGCATTTGCAAATTATGCGCTTGCAACGCACCCTAACAACTTGGCTGGAAATTGCGATAGGATACTGTCCCGCAAAGTCGTAGTACAATACAACGCATTTAATGCGAGACTGTTAGAAATTGACATTCGATAAGTTTGAAATTCAAGGCTCCACTCCGACCACAACCCGTCGTTGGTTTCACCTATCGGCCATTTGGGTGCGTCGTGCCCGTCTTTACTCGGGGCTGATTCTTCTCGCCTTTGTGTTCATGCACCTTACCAATCATGCTCTTGGCATTTTTGGTCTGACCGTTATGGAAATGGTGCAGGTTGTCAGGGTCAGTATTTGGCGCTCGTGGCCGGGGACATTCATTCTTTGCGCAGCCGTGATCGTGCACATGGTGCTTGGCTTGAAGAGGCTGATCGAACGTAGAACTTGGCGTCTACCTATAGATGAAGTCGTAAAGATAGTGCTTGCCTTGCTGATCCCGACACTGTTGGCAAATCATATCATCGCAAATGGATATTTACCGCGCGTATTCACTATGGATACGTCGTATAGCGCGGCACTCTATCATATGTGGCCAAATCGCGCCTTGCAGAACACCTTAATGCTGACGGTGGTTTGGACGCACGGCATACTAGGTCTGCATCACGTGCTGCGGGCCCAGTATTGGTATCCGAATTGGCGCGCCGTGTTCTTGTCGGTGGCAATCGCATTGCCATTACTTGCGCTCACTGGCTTTATGGTTGCTGGGCGTGAAGCTGCACAGTTAGCTGATCCAGCAGCGGCACGGTCAAACGAAATCCGCGTACTTTATGCGGCAATAAGAGATGCGGTCCATCTTGCTATTTACGTCGGACTTATAGCTCTTTTCGTGATCCTTATCGCGTTGACCTTTTATCGCCGATATCAGAAAAAAATATCAATAGACTACCAAGGTCTCAAAATCGCAAAATTTGTCTCTGGCGCGACGCTGCTCGCAGTAAGTCGCGCGAACGGGATAGCACACGCATCCATTTGCGGTGGCCAAGGACGGTGTGGCACCTGCCGCGTTCTCGTGCTGCGTGGTGAAGAACATCTGGGACCACGCAACTCGATTGAAACGAATCTGCTCAATCGCATTTCTGCTCCCGCTGGAGTTCGACTCGCTTGCCAAATCAGGCCCAGAGAAGACTTGAGTGTGCGATTACTCGTGCCGCCAGACAAATCATTGCAGCGGTTTGATTGGGAGGATGAGGGACTTATTTGGGGGCAGAGACGGACTGCAACAATTCTCATTGCTCGTTTGCAGGAATTGTCGGGGGAGTTTAAGCCGAACAGACCCGAGCAACTTGTATGGCTGGCGGAGCTATTTCATTCAGAATCTTGCCAAGCCATAGAAGCAAATAACGGAAAAGTTGGAATGCAGACCAATGATTCAATACTGGCAATATTCGGGCTTTCGCAGACACACCGACAGGGTGCTAGGGCTGCCATGCGATCCGCCGAGAGCATTTTGAACGGCGTCACCTCAATGCATAAGAAGTTGGGCTTTAGTGATCTCCAAAGTTTTTCTGCCCGTATTGGCATCCATACAGGCACGGTGACAATGGGACGGATATCCTTGAACGACCAGCACTCGATTACTACTGCCATTGGTCAGACCGTTTTTGTTGCTAGTGAGTTGGAACGGCACGCAACAGAGCTGGGCGTTCCATGCCTGGTCTCAAAGAAAACTATTATGACAAGTGGCGGTCAGGGTAGAATGCAGATGCCGATTGCGGTCAATGTTCCGAACCGCGACCGGCCATTAACGGCGTTTGCTTTAAACTTCAAAGAGCCCAACACTGAAATTGGGGGCAATACGCCTAAAGGTACATTTAGTCCTGCGAACAATTGAGGCCTTCGCCGCTCGAACCAATCGCGAGATACTTATCCCATTTCACTCTATCGGGTTCTGCAGGATGGTTGTTCGATCGACTTCATGCACATAGACTCTCACGGTTTGATCACAAACGTGCCTCTTTTGATTTGAACACAGGCAGAATTCAACGTGCTCGATCTGCAAAGAGTAGCCAAGCCGGGTGGAATAAAGATCATTATCAATTCGAATCCAATGCCCGGCCTCACTGCGAGGCAACGGATGCGCGGTTGTTAGATTCGCAGCAATTTCCTCAATGCTGCCTGGACAGTAAGATTCATAAGTGACAGCAATTGCATACTCCTGAACTGCTCGTTCAGAGTCAATTTCGGGTTCACAGTGCGCGTTCTAAAGCATCCCCGAAAGCAATGTTGCGATCCCAAGGAATGAGAAGAAACCGGCGACGTCTGTTACTGTGGTCAGCACGATCGAAGAAGATTGCGCGGGATCTTGTCCAAGCTTTGTGAGGACGATTGGCACGAGGGCGCCAGCGAACCCGGCCACAACCATTGCAAGCACCATCGACATTGCGATTACCAGCACCAGTCCCGCGGAGCCACTCCACACGTAGACACCAAGGCCGCAAGTGACAGCAATTGCAAGGCCGTTTAGCAGGCCGGCAACAAGTTCTTTACTCATCACAGAATGCCAGCTCCGAACTGTGATTTCGCGTAGCGCAAGTCCCCGCATTGTCACCGCCAGTGCTTGCGCGCCCGCATTGCCCGATTGGCCAGCTACAACGGGCAATAAAACCGCAAGTGCCGTATATTTGGCGATCGTACTCTCAAACAATCCAACCACAGACGCCGCCAGGAATGCTGTCAATAGATTGATTTGTAGCCAGGGCATACGTTTACGAACCGCGAATATCGCCGGTGAAAGGGCCCGTTCTTCGCGACTGGCACCGACCATTGCCTGCATATCAGCCATGGCGCTGTCATGCGCAACATCGATGAGCGTCGAATGGTAGACTACACCCATCAGCGTACCGTTCACATTCACGACCGGTAAATCAGTGAGTTTGAATTGCTCGAGTTTTTCAGCAACCTCCGATTGCGGTGCCATTGGATCAACGGTTGCCAGAAGCGGCTGCATCAGGTCCTTGAGGACAGTTTCAGGATCGGCAACCGCAAGGTCTTGTATGCTGACCCTTCCGACAAGACGACTGTCCCTATCGATAATGAGCAGACTTCGCGTTGTTTTCACCCGGGCTTGTCTCAACTGACTAAGCGCCTGCTCAACGGTCAACGAATTTCGGAACACAGTATACCGCGTATCCATCAATCGCCCGGCAGTGTCGGGTGGGTAGATCATCAGATCCCGCAATTCCCTGGCTATCGCCTGATCTAACAAGCCAAGTAGCGACTCCTTCTTGATATCGTCGACCAAACCCAAGACCTGTAAGGCTTCATTGGGCGCCAGTTCACTTAGTAATTCAGCAGCAAATTCAGCTGGCATTTGGGTGAGGAAATTGGCCGCTGCATTGGGCGCAAGCAAGCGCCACGTCGGCAGGATGACCCGGATCGACTGGCGAGCTAACACGCGGCTCGCTTGCGTCTCCGGCATTGATTCCAACTGACGCGCAGCATCGCCCGGATAATCAACAATGAATTTGCGATCAAGTGCCGTTATGGCAGTGTCGGCATTTCCAATAGACATGTCCTCAGGTGCTCCGGTCAGCCGTGTTATCATCCTTGCTGCCCGCCAGTGTCACCAAGAGTTTTTGGGCGCTGTAAACATACGTCGAGAACAAATCTCCAAGCAAGAAAGTTGACTCAAGATGAGGCGATCGATCATAATCCGTTCTGAGTTTGAGCCTTAGCAGACGTCGTGATAATCCGCCCAAAAGCACCTTTGAACGACCGATCACGGGACGATGCGGATACTCGTCCCATTCGGGGTCATCGGCTATTGAAATAAGCGTTGCGCGATTGGACACCGGTTGAACCCAAACTGGGTCTAGCGACGAAAGCTTATAATCCGGTTGACTGCGAATAAGAGTCGCTAAATCAATTGCTCCCACAAACTCCTTATCGCTATTGTAGAGCAATATGTGACCTATGCTTTCTTGGCGGTTTTGCCTGACATAGCGCAACGCGTCCTCGACACTGGCGTCCACGGAGAACATTGCGGCTGACGGATCCATTGCTGCGCCTACCGTGCCATCTGGATAATTCAGCGCGGCTTCAAGCTTCTGGCGCAGCTCAGTAGGTAGCGGCGCGACAAGGGTTTTGCGCAATTCAATTGATGCCACGTGCAGGATGTTCACCGCATCGTGAAAATTCATTGCCTCAATACATCCGCTTGCCCGATCAGTTTCCAGTTCCGCAAGACAACGCACTGATTTCCACCGCGACATCAACGCAATAACCGGTGCGGCAATTCGAGCCGGCACGTCGTTGAGGAACGCTACGACGTCAGTCGTATCGAGCTCGTCCAGCGCGATTGCTGCACTGCGCGGATGCTGCATAAGGAAAGCAAGACTTAGATCATTAGACTCATTCATCTTTTCGGTCCGGTGTCAAAAGACTAATTGGTTGTTCGTGAATCACTCTTGCCGGCAAGAGCATGCGACCATCGCCGGTCGCGAGCACAATGCTCGTCGGGGTAATTTCCAAGACTTGCCCTTCATGGTCACCAATTTTGACTTCTTGACCGGCCTTCAAATGTCGCTGTACTTGGTGGGCACCGATCAAATTGCTGACATAGGCTTGCGAGCCAATGCCAAACGCCAGCGTGATGCCGACAGCAATGGCACCAAGAATTATTCCCGAAACGACAATCAAGAATGCAACATCAACACCAGCTTGATCGAGCCCAACAACGGCTGCAACGAGCATTATTCCAACCTGTGCAATTATTCCAAGCCATTTGCTTTGCTCAGGTCCGGCTTTCGAAAACGTTACTGTGACAAGGTCACGTACGACATTTCCTACTAGGTAACCAATAAATGCAATAATGGCGGCCGCCAGTAGATTTGGAATGTAACCAACGACACGATCGAGCCATACGGCAAAAAAATCGAATTCGGCCACCCGAGCGGCGATCGTTGCGACAAAGAATACTACAAGCCAAAAAACGACATCACCTGCAATGCGAATGACTCGATCTGACAGTCGTAATTGTAACAATTGCCCATCAGTCGTAAAACGCGAAAAAATCTGATCAAGACCAGACAATAGGCGCCTCGTGGCCGCCCGGCAGAGTCGCGCAACAATCCAACCCACAAACATAATGACGAGGGCACCAAAGAAGTTGGGCAAGTAGAGCAGAAATGCCCGCACCAGCTCGGCTGTCACTGCCTTTGACTGCTCCAACCACAACGATATTTGATTCATGAAGACCCACTCCACGGAAAATGTTGACCCCTTGCACCAGAACGGCAATTGATCTGCAGACTCCAGTTTATATGTATAAAAATAACAGTTGCAATGGACACGTTGGATTAAATGGAAATCTTGCGAATTACATTGAAAGCCCATCTGTAGGCTTTGCGGGCTTAAATTCTGCCCTAATCCGAGGCAGCGACTCCGGATAGTTTTGTTGCAGCCAAATGATCATTTGTTCACGCACAGCGCAGCGAAGATCCCACGCATCCACTGAATTTCTGGCACTTACTATGGCACGAATTTTAATCGAATTGTGATCTGACTCGATGACGCTCAAATTCGCAGTCCGGCCATCCCACAGCTTGTTATCCGCAACGATGGCCTGCAAGTTTGTACGCATTTTATCAATCGGCGTTCTGTAGTCCAGGTTCCAGGTTACTGTGCCAATGATGGTTTCATCATCGCGCGTCCAATTTTGAAATGGCTTTTCAACGAAATAGGATAATGGCAGTATGAGCCGGCGAAGGTCCCAGATGCGGACCACGACATAGGTGGTTGTTATTTCTTCAATCCAACCCCATTCCCCTTCGACGATTACGACGTCTTCGAGCCTTATCGGTTGGGTAAGCGCGATTTGAACGCCTGCAATAATATTCGTAAGTATCGGCCTGGAGGCGAGGCCTAAGATAATGCCAGCGGCACCCGCCGAAGCAAGAAGGCTTATTCCAACGGTTCGAACTGCGGGGAAAGTCATTAGGACAGCGCCAAATGTCGCGATTGCGACCGCGATAACTGAAATGCGTCTTAGGATATCGAGTTGAGTTCGAAACTTGCGCGCTTGTGTCGTTTCGGCAGCTTCCGACCGATGACGGTGCAGTACGAAATTGGACGACGCATTGATTGCTGCAATACTTGCCCACCCCAGAAAGAAAATCATGCCAATGTAGAGGAAATGTCGAATGACCCCAGCGATCTCTGTGTCAAGTTCAGCAACCGGAAGCGCTAAGACGACAGCAAGGAGAACAACCGCAAATCTTGTAAGACGCCGCACTCGAATTAGGACCTGGTTTCCATGGCCGCCTTTATCGCGCGTAATCCTCGTCAATAGGGCATACGTCAGTGCATGCAATACGAGAGCAATAAGAATTGCCAATACGAATGCCACAATCAAAGCGACGCGCGTATTGCCGATCAACGCATCGACGTTGGCTACCCAATTTAGCAATGCAAGATTGTCCATCGCGGCCCTCCAGCGCCGTCCGCAAAATTTTGAATCGATCGTATGTTTGACTTAACAATTATAATACTTCTGGCTTCACGCAGCGGCGATCCAATTGATCTGTAATACACAGTTCATATTGATGAATTCCCCGCTTCCCGTCAGTAAACGTTTTCATTATGATGGACAACACCCCTAGTAGTCCCAACATTCCTTGCCACGCACGCAGTACACGTGAAGGCAATAAAGGATGAGTTTGCAATGTTTTTTGGTATTAGAATATTTGGATGCGCGTTGGGGTTCGCGGCCTCAATGGTCTTTTATGCTGTACCGGTAACTGCACAAGTGGATTGGAAGAATTTTGCGCCCTACGACAAGCAAGACATTAAGGTCCTAAATGGTGTTTGGCGATCGAGGGGGTACGGATGGATCTGGCACGTACGAGACGGTAAGGTCTCGGTTTTCCAAAGGAGCGGTAGTTATTGTTTGCTCCGGCGCACTCGGCCACGACTCCCTAGATCTGCAGCACAAACATTTCACTTGCATCGATCTGGCAAGCTGCTGAAAATTCGAATTGACGATCTATTAGGTTATTATCACACGTTCGACAGATTAGACTCATTGCCACCTGTGTGTAACCGACGACCTGACCCAAGCCCGCGCGCGGTATTCGATGCGGTTCATCAGATCTTCAAATTTCGCTATGCGTTCTTTTCCAAGCGCAAGGTGAATTGGGACAAATTGGTTAGTTCTTACAGACCCCGTGTTAAGAACAGGATGACAGATCATCAGCTTTTCAAACTGCTGTCCACTCTTTTAAGCCGACTTGGCGATGAGCATGTTGGGTTGAGGGCAAATATTGACGGCAAGAGGTACCGGTTCGAAGCAACAAAATCAAATGACAGAACTTCAAGCACCCCAATAGGGGCCGATCGATTTCCTGGCTATTGGACTATGAATATTGGTCGGAAGTTACTGGGCTCAGCCGGAAAGTCTGACCCGACGGGCCGCATCACATATGGTCTCATCGATAACGATGTCGGTTATATTCACATTAGATCGTTTAGTGATAGCATTGCAAAACGGCTCGACGCGACGCTAGATGCTGCATTGTCAATGTTTGAGGCTGCTCCATTCGTCATTATCGATGTTACTGACAATGGCGGTGGATCAGATGAATTGGGACAGCGTATTGCGGGCCGTTTCGCCGCTACAAAGAAAGTGGGCCTCTATAAATTCGCGGGGGATAGTCGCAGAGACCGCCCACAATCAATATATGTTCGTCCAGGCGCGAAATTACGATTTTTGCGGCCTGTTTACGTTATAACGAGTAGGCAGACATTTAGTGCGGCAGAAACCTTTGCAATGTATTTGAGTGTTTTGCCCAACGTTACCCATCTTGGAGAGCGGACTGCCGGCATCTTATCCGATGTCCTTCAGTTTCGCCTGCCAAATGGTTGGCAAGTAGACCTGTCAAATGAGGTCTATTTAGACGTCAACGGCAGGTCCTGGGAAGCGGTAGGTGTACCACCTAAAATCGCCCTTGAGGTGCGTGGAACGCGACGTATTGATAGGCAAGACAGGATTGCGGCTGTCATGGCACTCAATGCAATGCGTGTGCGTGCTGCAAATGCTGACCGCACCCACCCGAAATAGGACCGTGATGGGTCAAAAGCGAGAGTCCACGCTGCACAACGGATATCCGCTGCTGGCTGAAGCAGACGTCGTGTCATCGAGATGACTGATCGCGCCGATGTCCCCTTTCTCTGCACAGCACTTATTGGTGGGTTTGTGGGTGGGTTTGTAATGTTTCAGCTGCTCTAGACCGCTGTGCATCATTTAGCTGCAAGTCGCCGTCTGACAAGTCACTGACCGCTCAGCAACTAGCAGCGAACCAACGTCGGCATCTCGATCTGCATTTCCGCTACAAATTGAGGAGCGGTCATCACCGGAGAGGCATAGATTGTGATCGAGCCTGTATCCAATCTCACCCAAAGTATCCAAGCTTGAAATCGTCAAGCCCGCTAATCCCGTAAGTCTTTGATTTCACGGGCGACCCCGGCAGGATTCGAACCTGCGACCCTCTGATTAGGAATTTCCTGTTTTTGGTACTAAGTCACTGAAAACAATAAATAAGTGTTTTCCAGTGGTTTCCTCATACGTCCCTATGTTTCCTCATAGCTATTCAGGCTCTGGAAAACATGATTGGCCTATTGATTACTGGTGCCCGCCCCGCTGGCGATAAAACGGCATCCAATAAGCAAACCTCACCCAAAGAATTCCGCTTTCCCATCAAAAGCGACATCACAGCGCGCTGGGCCGACGAATGGGCCAAAGGAGACGAAAACGTCTGTCTAACAATTGAACGTTTGCTGGCATTTGATGCAACTACCGCTGACAGGGCAGAGCGGCGATCACTGGCGCGGAAAATGACGCGAAGGGCCGATAGCAGACAAGAACAATAGATCAAACATAAAGTTCTTAGGGGCTATGGCACACCAACTGTTCGTTTGTGTGTTTTTCTTGCATGGGAGGCGGCCTACCAGGAACTGCAGGTGAAGCCAATTATTCAATGCTCTAAGTGAACTAGCCGCGCGTTCAATGCGTATAAAACTTACGCAACAAAGATAAAGGTTAGATCATGAGCTTAGTACTCCACACTTTGGATCGTGAATTGAGACTCCGTTCGATCGGACAAATCTGGTCGCTCCTCAAATCCGCTGCCAAAGGCATCGTAGGATGCGTCACCGGCTTAGCGGACGCAATCGAAATGCAACAAAAAGTTGATGAAGGCAAAGACATCAAGACGGCGTTCAAGTCTGTCTATGGCATCGACTTACGACGTTCGTAAACATATTCCAACGCTTGACTGTCATATCCAGTGCTCCTGCTCCAATAATGTCGGGCGGACTATTTCAATAGGGCCGGTTCCGAGCTAGCTAGTCCTCTGGGACCTGGCCGCTCATGATCAATCGTGCGATCGCAATTAGATGTTTATGGGGCCACATACAAGGTTTCGCCGGTCAGCAATAGCCGTTACCCAAAACCGATTTTGGTTCGGGGAGGCAATTGCGAGATCCCGGAATGTTTCGGTTGGCCAAGCGTCGAGTGAACCCAACCGACTCGGTCGTTGCTTGTGAATTGAGCGGCAAGACATCAGATAGATGACGTCAGGTAAACTCATACTCGTTCTAGGTGACCAACTGTCGCGTGGCATTTCCTCTCTGCGAGCGGGCGACCGCGTGCGAGATGTTGTCTTGATGGCCGAGGTCCTAGACGAGGCGACCTATGTTGGCCATCACAAGAAGAAAATCGCGTTTCTGTTCTCTGCTATGCGCCATTTCGCAGAGGAACTTAAAAATGAGGGGTGGTCTGTCGACTACGTCAAGTTTGATGCCGAAAACAATGCGCCTGATCTGGAAGGCGAGGTCCGCTCCGCACTCGATCGCCACGGGTTATTTCACGTTGTCATCACCGAGCCGGGCGAATGGCGCCTCCTCGACGCGATGCAGGGCTGGAACAGACAATTCGACTGCAAGATTGAAATTCTTCCCGACCAACGATTCATCTCCGACCATCAAGAGTTCGCGTCTTGGGCCGATGGCCGCAAGCAGCTGCGGATGGAGTATTTCTATCGGGAGATGCGCAGGAAGACCGGCTTGCTGATGGACGGTGACAAGCCGCTTGGCGGCAAGTGGAATTTCGATAGCGAAAACCGCAAGCCGGCCACTGGCAATCTGTTCATGCCAAAGCCCCCACGCTTCAAACCAGACCCAATCACGAAGGACGTGTTGTTGCTGGTTGGCGAGCAATTCGCCAGCCATTTCGGTGACCTAAATCCCTTCTGGTTTGCCGTAACACGCCAGGATGCCGAACGCGCACGCGATCATTTCCTCGGCGCATGTCTCCCTTCGTTCGGCGACTACCAAGATGCAATGCTCTGCGGCGAGAGATTCCTCTATCACTCGGTATTGTCTCAATACATCAACTGCGGTCTGCTCGATCCGCTTGATGTATGCCAACGCGCAGCAGCAGCCTACGAGCGTGGCGAGGCCCCTATCAACGCAGTCGAGGGGTTCATCCGCCAGATCATCGGCTGGCGTGAATTCGTACGCGGCATCTACTGGCTGAAAATGCCAGATTACCAGTCTGAGAACTTCTTGGATGCGCGTCGGCAGCTGCCGGACTTCTATTGGACTGGCGAAACCGACCTGGCATGTTTGCGAGCGGCAATCACCCAAACAAAGGAGGAGGCCTATGCTCATCATATCCAGCGGCTTATGGTGACAGGTAATTTTGCCGTGCTCGCTGGTGTCGAACCGCGCCAAGTTCACGAGTGGTATTTGGCCGTCTATGCAGACGCCTACGAATGGGTTGAATTGCCAAACGTGATCGGCATGAGCCAGTTCGCGGATGGTGGAATAGTCGGGTCTAAACCGTATGTAGCAAGCGGCAGCTACATCGATAAGATGTCGGACTATTGCAAGTCCTGCCGGTTTGACGTCAAAAAGAAGACCGGCGAGGGTGCCTGCCCGTTCAACGCGTTGTATTGGGACTTTCTGGCGCGCAATCAGGAACGCCTCGGCGATAATCCGCGTTTGCGAAACGCCTACGCCACATGGCGCCGGATGTCGGACGACAAACGGGAGGACTATCGCAATTCGGCAGCAGAATTCCTTGAGACACTGCAATAAACCTCCATTCAAAGACAAATCCTCATGTTTGAATTCTAAAACAAAGGCGCTCCAGCCGATAGGGATTACCATAATCTATGACAAGCGTCGTTTGGTTTAGACAAGATCTACGCGTATCGGATAATCCAGCCCTATCCCGCGCCGCTGCCGAGGGGCCGGTGATCGGTCTTTATGTCCTGGATGAAACCGAATGGCCGGCTGGCCGACCGCTCGGTGGGGCGTCTCGATGGTGGCTGCATCACAGCCTCTTGGCGCTCAAAGAGGACCTTGGCGGTCTCGTGCTGCTCCGTGGTGACCCGTCGGTCTTGGTTCCACAATTCGTCCGGGAAATTGGTGCCCGCGCCATTCTGTGGAACCGCCACTATGAGCCATATGCCGTTGCGCGTGACACGAAACTGAAAGCTGAGCTGAGTGACGATGGAATCGATGTCCAGAGTATGCCCGGCAGTCTGTTGTTCGAGCCATGGCTGGTCAAAACGTCTAACGATGGGCCCTTTAAGGTCTATTCACCGTTCTGGCGCGCCTGCCAAAAGCTCCAAGTCGATGCCGCGCTACCAGCCCCACGCATAAAATCCGCCCCGTCACCGGTCGCCGGCGACAATCTCGAAGATTGGGATCTCTTGCCGAGCAATCCCAATTGGGCGACGGAGTTCTACGATATTTGGCAAGCCGGAGAACGCGGCGCTCGCAGCCGGCTCGAACAATTCCTGTTGGATGGTCTCGGTGGCTATGCCAAGAAGCGAGACCGTCCGGACATGCAGAATGTCTCACGGCTATCTCCACATTTGCATTTTGGCGAAATCTCACCACGCCAGATTTGGCATGCCGCTTCGATGCAGGCTGAAGCGCATCCTGAAGTGCGGCGCGATGTCGACAAGTTTCTGTCGGAGCTCGGATGGCGCGAGTTCTCGTATAATCTGCTGTTCCATTTTCCGACACTGCCGGTAGAAAACTGGCGCTCGTCTTTCGATTCTTATCCATGGCAACAGAATAAGAGGCATCTCACCGCGTGGCGTAAAGGTCTTACGGGATATCCTCTCGTCGATGCTGGGATGCGTGAGCTTTGGTCGACAGGTTACATCCACAACCGGGTTCGCATGGTCGTTGCCAGCTTTCTCATCAAGCACCTGAGAATTGACTGGCGGCAGGGTGAAGCTTGGTTCTGGGATACGCTGGTCGACGCTGATCTCGCAAATAATGCCGCCAGCTGGCAATGGGTCGCCGGCAGCGGCGCCGATGCCGCGCCCTATTTTCGCATCTTCAACCCGGTCACGCAGGGGCGGAAATTTGATCCGGATGGCCAGTATGTGCGCCGTTGGTGCCCCGAATTGGCACGTTTACCAAATAGCTTGATCCATGCGCCGTTTCAGGCATCCGAGGCGGTCTTAAAAGAAGCAGGAGTTGTGCTCGGAGACACTTATCCAGCGCCGATCGTTCATCATGGAGAGGCAAGGGCAGCTGCCCTTGCAGGGTATGAGAAAGTCAAGGCGGCCAGCAATTAATGTCGCATCCGTGTTGGCGGCGAACATAGCTATTTTTGGGCATGACGACAGTTAGCACTAATCACTGTCGTGTCTGCGATGATCGTTAGAATGGTTTCGCCCGTTCTATGCCCCCGCAAGCTCGAGCATTACTTCGTTTCTGCGCAGGAACGGGAGAGTCCACGGTGGATTGTAGAAAGCGAGCAAAGGCTCTCCCACCGTGACAAGCTTTTGGTCGCGTGCGTATTTACGAAGCTCTGTTGTCTTCGCAGATATCAAACGATCAGTCGCACGCCATGTAAAGCGGATGGCGACCATCTTCTTGGCGGGTATTTGGACCAATTTTACGCGGCTATCATTTGGTGCGGGAAGAGTTTCGATTGTCCATCTCTCGGGCATGATGAACTGAACTTTCCACGTCCCACTCTTTCCTTGTTGCATGACTGGTGCCGTCATCGCGATTGTCTGCTCACGCTGCTGCTGAACCGGCGCCGTCATCTCAATCTTGGCGTTCGGTTTGTTGGCGCCAAAGATGTAGGCCGCAATCAATTGGAACCCTTCTCTGATGGCTGCCTGACGCTCGCCGACGACCTCTGCCTCTGCGGCGATCATTGGGCCGTAATTCCGAACCTCAATCACGCCTTCGGAGGTCGCGACCGTATACTTAGGTTGTTCGACGAGACTCATTATTGGCCCGACCGACGCAGCCGCAATTGCCAGAACCGCGCCAAGTCCAGCAATGCCCCAGGTGATTTTTGTTCGCTTAGTCGACATGCGCTTGCTCTTTCCGTTCTCAGGCTTATGCACTTTAGTTTCAGAGCAATATTGCTTGGCCGCAAGGCATGACGTAATAATGCCTTAGCTCTTTAGAAGCGCCAACAAGCGGAGGTGCTCTGCCTCGCGTTTGGCGTCGGCTCCAATGTTTTCTAATCCAGCTGCCAAAAGAATCTCCGCCTGATGATCCAGCGCATCGGCAAGCCGTTCAGCTGTATAGGCCATGTTCAACACCTTTCGTTATTATTGTCGTATGATTGTAACGTCCCAACCAGGCGTCTGGATCACCACCAACGAAGTGCCTGTCAATCAGCTTGCTTTGGCCGCGCGCGATGCAGACAGTACCGCTATCCGGTCAAGGAGCGGTACCGCCACGGCCTTCTCATTGCAGGAGGTGGTACAGGTTCCGCTTATGGGCGCGGTTAAAAATATCGGCGGTGAAAAATACCCCAATCAAGATCAATATGTGGGCAAATACGCTGGGGCCGAACAGGGCAATCCAACCCGACCAGATGGTAAAAATGGCACACCACATAAACGCCAGGATCGCCATCAACCTGAACCGTACAATCTTGGGTAATTGACGAAGCGGGTTAACTGAGGGGTTCATTATCACATCATAACTTTCTCTGATCATCTCTGTGTATCCTTTTGTTCTAATTATTTCTAATTTGGGAACGTAACAGGCAACGCTCTGGATCACGGAGTATGATTCATGGATTTGTATATGCCGGGGCCACGCAACAGATCGAAGTTCCTATTCCCAGCCGATTAGACAAATCCACTGCAGTTCAACTTACGTAAGACTGGCACCGGGTCAGTAGCGCAGTCATTTGCCTCTGCATCGGTAAGATCTCGATGGAAAGATATTGGGAATCATAATGTCCGGTTCAGATTCGTCTGGTGATCGTCCTCAAAACCTAACGGTCTATTACGACGGTGGCTGTCCGATTTGCCGCCGCGAAATCGACCTCTACCGGCGTCAGAACGGGGCCGAGTTCATCAGCTGGGTTGATGTGGCAGACCAAAAAGGAGATCAGGTTACAGCAGACCTTTCGCGGCAAACCGCGCTCAGCCGCTTCCACGTTAGGCAGCGGGATGGGCGCTTGGTTAGCGGCGCTGCGGCATTCGCTGCATTGTGGAGTGCACTGCCGGCTTGGCGGTTACCCGGCCGTATTTTGGCCCTGCCTGGCATTCGCCACGCCGCAGAGGTTATGTATGGCGTGTTCCTGCTGCTCCGCCCATTATTGCAGCGTGTGACACTGCGCTAAGCAGCCTACAGCTAAGTGCGCCGTAACGGCCAAGGTTAGCTGCATGCGACGGCGGCCGTACCGTTTCGGTAAAACAGCGTGATGGTCCAAGCGAAGATCATAGAGCAACAGCCCCATAAAGCCCACGCTCAAAATCAGAATTGCAAAGGGTGCTGGCAGGACAAGTGCTAGGGCTGCCACGAGGGACGGTAGAACCCCCGAAACAAAAAGCCTTGGGTTTGGTTCTGCTCGATTGATGGCAATTCCCCAGTGCACGCCACCCAGAAACGTAAGGATTATAGCGCCATAATATACGGGCATGTCCGTTGCCACGGCGGAAACCTGTGGTTCGGCAACCAAAGTCGTTCCCGCTAGTTCGGCAAACGGTATGACACCAGCCCACCCACACAACAAAGTAATTTGGGGGCTAACGCGCTCCTGTAACAGCGCGTGTTCTGGATAGTTCAGAACTGTGAGACGTTGTGACGCTGATCGTAGATCAGAATGACGTGCCTGAAACTACGTTGCAAAGTAACTTGGTGAAAAAGGTGGAGATTTTTGGAGGTTGAAAGCCGAACGGCTGTTGACTTGAACATTTCGCCCGCGCCCCGTCCTAGGCACTCTTGAAATAATCCTAACGGATTGGCGATGCCTCTCGTGCGCGGCTTGCCCAGGTGATCTAACCTGCTTGTTTGAGCGTTCTGTTGATATGGTTATGATATCTTTCATCATCGTCTCTGGAGCAGGATTTCTTGCGTTACTGTGGTTCCTGGCCGTAGTAACGGCTCCCCCGTCGGACGTAGGAGCCCTGTTTGGTGCGCCAGTCCCTGAACGCAACTTGTCTTGCGTGAACAAACCAATCTCATGTCGTCATCCACCAAGGGCTTGAGCATAAGATTTGCGTCTGCCCACAACCATCTCTGTACATGCGACCGCTCGTCCAAAATCTAAATTGCGAATTGGACGCGACTGGAGGTTGTCGACACTAGGACTTTCAGTTTTCGCATGCGCACCAAATAAGCCAATGGTCTGAAGAGCCAAAGGATCTATGTTACATACTCTCGCTTCATTCGACCGACCCGTCCGCGCGGTTGTTGTTGGCGCCTCCGGTGGCATTGGTTCTGCGTTCGTCGAGCTGCTGTCGGCTTGCTCCGAAGTGGAGAGCATTATCGCCTGCTCGCGGAAGCCTCAGCCGCCTGCCAACTCAAAAGTTATTTGGCGCGCGCTCGATATTCTCGATGAAGCCAGCATTGAAAAGGCGATCGCCGGTATCGAACGACTTGATCTCATCGTCGTTGCAACCGGTCAGCTCCACACATCAGCTGGCACAGGACCCGAGAAAACGTGGCGGGCGCTGGACAAATCAGTACTTTTGGAGAGCTTTGCCGTAAACGCTATTGGGCCGGCACTTGTCGCCAAGCATTTCCTACCCCTCCTGCCACGTAACGGCAAAGCGGTATTCACCGCACTGTCAGCCCGGGTTGGAAGTATTTCCGACAATCATCTCGGCGGCTGGTATGGTTATCGCGCTTCGAAGGCGGCACTAAACCAGCTCATTCGCACGCTCAGCATCGAGCTCGCCCGCAAGCGCCAGAATGCCATATGTGTCGGTTTGCATCCTGGTACCGTAAATAGTGCACTCTCTCGGCCATTCTTATCAAATGTCGCCAAGGGCAGACTTTTCACCCCCAAACTGGCTGCATCCCATCTACTGAATGTGATTGATCGTTTGCAGCCGCCCCATAGCGGTCAGCTCCTAGCTTGGGACGGAAGCGTGATCGAAGCATGAGTTGATACATGCATTCGGCCAACGTCTTGCTAGGCCAGCATTGTCACCTTGTATTAGTCCGACAATGACTTTCCACCTTTGCCACCCACCGCGGGTAGATGGTCATTTTCTGCGGGGTCTCAAGCATAATCATCCCGAGCAGTTTTCACGCGGCTCGTGGCTTGGGTCATTAGGCCTGCCATCTGCGGCATTCGATCAAGCAATCTACCGCTGAGCGACGCGGGATTTCTCAAATCGAGAGTGTCGGTGCACATTGATGGTTATTCCCAAGTTCAAAGGATTTTTTTTATCGACCATCTTAATCCAATTGGAGCGGCCAAGCGTTTTATGATCGATCGAGCGCGTTGCGGACGTACATTTAAATAACCGGTACATACGCGGCGCTCGGCGTATTGCCAGATTGGACAATCCACAAAGGAGATGATTATGAGAAGTCTGAAGATGCTGTTGGCTGTCGCCATCATGGCCCTTCCGCTGTCAGTAGCGCGTGCCGACACCAAAGATATCGTCGACGTTGCGGCCGGTGCCGGTAAGTTCAACACGCTAGTTGCAGCAGTCAAGGCTGCCGGCCTCGTAGACACACTCAAAGGCAAAGGCCCATTCACAGTCTTTGCGCCGACCGACGAAGCATTCGCTAAGTTGCCAAAGGGAACTGTCGCAAACTTACTTAAGCCAGAGAACAAGTCAAAGTTGGTAAAGATCCTTACCTATCACGTTGTTCCAGGCAAGGTTATGTCGAGTGACATTGCCGGCAAGAAGCTTCAACCAAAGACGGTAGCGGGCATTAAGCTGACGGTGGACGCTACAAAGGGCGTTAAAGTGGACAATGCTAACGTTGTCACTGCCGATATTACGGCCTCGAACGGTGTGATCCACATTATCGACACCGTCGTTCTGCCCAAGTCGTAAACATACTTTGAGCAACACCTACGAGAGCCCGCGGCAAAAGCCGCGGGCTCTTCCTCTATTGTGAACCATTAATTGACTAACCGGCGACAGGTTCTCCGGCCGCAATTCTTCTGTCGTAATGCTGCCATGCGGCGCGACAGTGAACCATTTCGACCACTCGTACGTTTAATGTCTGTAAGCGACTTGTAGACAAGGCTTTCAGTGTTGCAACCACTGGTCCCGACTCACCTTCTTGTGCGGCAGAAATTCTTCACCATCTCTTGGATCGAAGATAGGGCGCCGTGATGCGATAACCGCTGAAATTGGGCCTTGGCGTTCTAAACACAAGGGGCTAGGCGGACTGACAAACTGTTGATCAACTCCTGTGCAGGTTTTTGAGATTAGATGATGTCATACTTAAAATGGATATCTTTGGCGGCCCTGGTTATTGGGGCGTTTGTCGTGGTGGGCGTAAATTCAGATCGCGCCGATAGTCCAATCGTTCAAATCGAACAAGAGGTTCGACCGCTGCGGGCGGTTGTTGAAGCCAAAACGGCCCACCGAAAGTTGCGCAGGGCGGATCGACCGACGCCATCTGAATCTTGGGACGAGGATGCCTTGTACAGCGACAGCGATGCCAACGAGCTGAAAAAGATTGATATCGTTGAACAGGCTTCACGGTCGGAGAACCTGAGTACGTTGTTGGCGGCGATCAAAGCGGCAGGTTGGACCGAGCATCTCCGGTCAGCGAAAGCTGTAACACTGTTCGCACCGACGAACTCTGCATTTGCAGCATTTACCGGTGGGCGCGTCGGGGAACTGCTGCGGCCTGAGAACAGACCGCTACTAAGAGAAATACTCAACGATCATATCGTTCCGGCGCGGGTTGAATGGCGTGATCTTTACGGTCGAAAACTGAAGCTCAAGACCATCAGTGGCAAGTTGTTGTCTGTTGATGGCCTACGCATGATCCGTGTCGAAAACGCGCGACTTAAAACGTCCGATATTCTTGCATCCAACGGCGCCATTCATATCATTGATCGCGTCATTCAGACTTCGCGGCCGAAAATACCTGGTTCGTGATGTTGATGATCGGCTATCGATTAATCTGCAACCTCAAGATCGCGAAATAGACCCATTGCGGTATGGTGAACCAAAGTCGATCTTATGTCGTAATAGAAATGCGACTTGAAAAAACGAAGGTAAGATCATGACGACGAGAATGAATGTCATAAGTTCTGAATTTGGGCTGCGGCCCGTGCAGAAGCGCCGAAATTTGCTCGGACGAATCGCAAAGGAGTTGCTCTTCTTTATGGCAAGTCTTGAAAAAGCACGGCAGACACAAATCTTGGTAAAAGCCGGCGTGCCAAGCGAAAGAGCCTATGATGCTGTATACAGCCGACAATCGATAATTGACTGACGGAACACTGTGCCAATGTTTCGAATTGTTCGGCATTGTGTCGATGCACCACATCGCTTTCTTGCAACAACTGCTTTATTCCATCTTCGTGAAGCAAGCATGCTAGTGCTGACAGCAAGGGAATATCTCGCACGGCCGAAGAAGAGATGAGAATGCGATAACATTCTCGACCGTGGCAGTTTCCTGATTTGCAACCCTAGTTTGGTTTTTCGGCCATTGTACTAAGCCGCCTTCAAAAAAACGGGGACGAGGCTTAGATCGAACAGCTTTAGCAGAGATTGTTGACATTGTGCTCAAATACCTCGCAATGATTTCGCTGCTGGGTCCCGCACTAGTGTTGGTCCAGCTTCAGGCGACTGGTGCCGATTCGTTAGGCGCGTACCTATGGAAAAACCGTCCGTTCCTTATTTTCGCACCAGCGGCTAGCAGCAAAAACCTCGTCCGTCAGCGCGCATCCGTCGCTGCGAATAGAAGGCATTTTCAAGAACGAGATATTGTTGTCGTAGAGATTATAGGCGATCGCGTAAGTACGAGTCTTGGGTCCAAAGCCAAAGTCTCAGCCATTACATTGAGAGAACTCTACCGCGTGAGCGCCGGCGAATTCAAAGCCATTCTGGTTGGCAAAGACGGCGGAGAAAAGCTTCGGAGCAACGCTGTAGTAGGCCCGGACAGATTGTTCCGACTGATCGATTCCATGCCGATGCGCCAGCAGGAAATGAGGCGCGGAAAGAAATAATGCCGACCTATATCCAAAGGCATGCGACTTACTTCTTCTATAGTTAGGCAGATCGTTGCCAGTATTTGCGGTGATGTCTTGCGCAATGAAGGTTCAAAATCATAACCGATCAAAAGAAACGTCGCGCTACTGAACTACGACCTCTACGCAGCGCCATTGCCGCATTGACATAGGCAGCTTTGCTCGGTCGCTCCATGTCTATTTTGGCTCGATTGGTCTTGCTCGTCTTTGGTGGACGGTTCAGATAGATCCGGTTAACTGCCTTCGAAGTCGTCCGGACTGATATTGCCAACACAACTGTGGCGCCTTTTTCGGTTATAGAACACCTGAATGTACTCGAATAGATCAGCGCGGGCCTGCTCTCGGGTGCGGTAGCGGACCCTGTTGACACGTTCACGCTTCAACGCCTCCAACTCTTGATCACGCGTGACGCCAGTGCCAGGGAAAGCGTCCTTGCCCATTAACGCCAGCTCATCACGTCAAAGCCGCAATTGACGCGTGCTCACCCCCAGTTTGTTGCAAACCGCCTTGTCGGTCATACCCTCCTCACTGGCGCGCATAATGGCTTCGCGTTTGAACTTCGAACTGAAACGTTTGTATCGCCTTGGCTTAGTTATAAAACACCTCACTGCGCATCTAACGCCATTCAAGGTGTCCACTCAAACGGGGGAATACCATTTGACCCTGAAGGGGCGTTTGCGAAAAGTGCTCCTCAAGGAGGACGAACTAGTTGTTTGATTTAACAGTTCAGCCGGCAGAGTAGGCCCTCGAGTGCGTTGGGTTCAGATTCCACGAAACAACACTAAGGCTAGTACTGCCAGATTGACAGCCGCCAGTGCCGCTACGGCCCAAGTCAGGCGCTTTTGACGCAAGTTCGCGGCTTCGCTTAATTCACTAAAATACATTCGGAGTTCAGTTATGTCAGGTCGAATGCCCTCCACTACATTAGACTCAAATCTGGATGCCGCCTCACCAACTACCTCGGCAGCCTCCTCGACTGCCGCAACAGAGTATTCTATACGCTTCGCCGTCGAGCTTGTTCTGCTATTAGCCACGATATACTCCTTTCAATAGACGGGGTTCACTGAAAAAAAATCGAACTTTGGATTGCGGAAATAATGAGCGCAGATTGGTAGATGACCTCAACACAGATAGCCACGTGTTGAGGTCATAATCTTAGCCCATCATCTCTTCTACGTATTCCCAATTGACCATGTTATCGATAAAGGCTTCGAGGTATTTCTGACGCGCATTGCGATAGTCAATGTAGTAGCTGTGCTCCCACACGTCGCAACCAAGAATTGGCTTAATGCCGCTCATAAGCGGATTTTCCCCATTTGCTGTTTGGGCCACGTCTAGCTTGCCGTCCTTGATTACCAACCAGCACCAACCCGAACCAAATTGGGTCACGCCGGCGTTGATAAAATCTGCGCGTAGTTTTTCGAAGCCACCGTAGTCCTTGACCAGTTTTTCGAGCTTACCCGGCAGCTTCGCGCCACCGCCATTTGGCTTCATCCAGTGCCAAAAATGAACGTGGTTATAGTGCTGGCCGACGTTATTGATAAGCGCTTGGTTCTTTGCGTCGTAAATTGCACTTTGCAACTCGTCCAAGCTTTGACCCTCAAACGGTGAACCGGTGAGAAGTTTTGTGCCATTGTCGACGTACGCCCGATGGTGCTTATCGTGATGAAACTCCAATGTTTCTTTGGACATGTAGGGTTGAAGCGCGTCATAGGCATAGGGAAGTTCTGGGAGCTGAAGTGACACGTGTATTTTTCCTCTCGATTGCTGACCAATTACATACTCGATATTGTCTCATCACCATCTAATTCCAAGTATGGCGCTTGATCATGAGAGGACGTGTCACAGGATTGCATCATATGTCGGCGGCTCTCATCTCTGAGCGCCGCTCCTGAAAAGTGAGCTTCGCTGATAAGAAGCGTAAGTCCCAACCGCTTTCGCGCTATGAGCGACACTGCTAAAAACGAAACGTCCGGCCATTCAAGTTCCCACCTCAGCTCGTCCAGATAAAGATGCGGATTATTACGTTTGCCGGCAAATCCGTACGCAGCTGTTGTCCGTATTATGTAATGGTGTCGGTTTTGAAGGGTGAGACATGACAAAGATTCCGAAATACGATCTTGCCAGCCTGATGGCTCGGGTCCACCATCGATCGCCGGGCGAGAGAGAGTTTCATCAAGCTGTCAACGAGGTTTTCACCGATATCGTCGATTTTGCCAACCGGGAGCCGGAGATAAAAGAAAATGGCATTCTTGAGCGGCTACTCGAGCCGGACCGTTTAATCACGTTCCGAGTTACGTGGGAAGACGATGACGGCGAAGTGCAGGTGAACCGCGGATACCGTGTTCAATACTGCGGTGCAGTCGGTCCCTACAAGGGTGGGCTGAGATTTCACCCATCAGTCAATACCTCAATTTTGAAATTTCTGGCCTTCGAGCAAACCTTTAAGAATGCGCTGACCGGCTTACCCATGGGGGGCGGCAAGGGTGGATCCGATTTCGATCCTCGTGGACGTTCAGACCGAGAAGTCAGCCGTTTTTGCAGCGCTTTCATGACAGAGCTGCATCGGCATATCGGTCCTGACATCGATGTACCCGCAGGGGATATTAACGTCGGCGCGCGAGAGATCGGCTATCTTTTCGGCGCCTACCGAAGAATTACCAACGAATTTGAAGGTGCGCTGACGGGCAAGGGGCTCTCATACGGCGGTAGCGAACTACGAACGGAAGCGACTGGCTATGGTCTGCTCCATTTCGTTTGCCACATGCTGGAGGCAGCCGACGATTGTATCGAGGGAAAGACAATCGCAATATCCGGTGCTGGCAACGTCGCGATCCATGCAGCAGAAAAAGCGGTCGATATGGGTGCCAATGTTGTAACGCTGTCCGATAGTAAGGGATTCATACACGACGCAGAAGGCATGAACCTGGACAAAATCAACTGGATTCGCGAACACAAGCAAAAATCAGGGGCATCTCTGGAGAGCTATGCGAACGAGTTTGGCGGTAAATGGTATGAGGGCAAAGCCCCTTGGGGCGTCACCTGCCATATTGCCCTGCCGTGTGCAACGCAGAACGAAATCGACGGTCGGGTCGCTGGAACACTCATCGACAATGGCTGCATATTGATCGCCGAAGGCGCCAACATGCCATTAACACCGAAGGCCATCGAAAGGGTACGCTCATCAAAGGTTCTCTTCGGGCCCGCAAAGGCAGTTAACGCCGGCGGCGTCGCCGTCTCAGGGCTTGAATTATCTCAGAATCGCACGGCAATCCCTCGCAGACGGCAAGAGATCAGCGAGGAGTTGCATACAATTATGAAACGCATCCACGACCAGTGCACTGAGGCTAGCCCTCGCAACGATCATATCGACTACGCCAAAGGCGCAAACATTGCCGCGTTCAAGCGCATCTCCGAAGCGATGATGGCACAGGGACTTTCTTAGATTCAAATACCTAACGCTCCGGAGGAGAGCAATGATTGCCCGAACTCTTCACACGATACTCACGAGAGACGAAGGAGGTCGATTGTGCAAGGGTATTCCTGACGATGCTTGCAAGCATCAGCCGCACAACTTCACGACCCACATTCTTAGCTTGTCCGCCACTAAGACTGGTGATGGGCTCGCTGATCCGAAATTGGTACTGGCATGGCTGCTCGGCGCTCTTGGCGCGCCGGCTGCTGCCATCGGCTTCCTTGTGCCCATCCGCGAAGCACTGGCCCTCCTGCCGCAACTATTCATATCTTCCAAAATCCGTGCGATGCCGATCCGCAAGTGGGCTTGGGCCCTGAGCAGCATTGTGCAGGGCGGGTGCATAATTGCGATGGCCGTTGCTGCATTGACGCTAACGGGGGTGCAGGCCGGTTGGACAATAATTGCACTCCTTGCCGTCTTCTCACTTGCGCGCAGCGTCTGTTCTGTCAGTTATAAGGACGTGCTCGGCAAAACCATAACAAAACAAACGCGAGGCACTGCGACCGGCACCTCGACCTCAATTGCGGCGGCTACCGTGTTCACCTTCGGCCTGCTGGTCAGCTTCGGAATTATTTCTTTGACGGTCCAATCAATGGCAACCGCATTGCTTGTAGCTGGCATGCTCTGGCTTGCAGCTGGCTTGGCCTTTACGAGGATAAAGGAGGAACCCGGCGCAACCGACGCCGGCACTGACGGTATTACCACGGCAATCGACCAGCTTTCTCTGCTCAAGGACGATTCCCAGCTCGTTCGATTCATCACAGTCCGGGGACTCTTGATTCCGACCGCGCTAGCGCCACCGTTCCTCTTAGCGTTGGCCGGCGAGACAGGCGGACGTAGCTTGTCGACACTTGGTCCCTTCGTCATCGCATCGTCTTTGGCATCTATGTTTAGCGGGTATGTCTGGGGCCGGTTAGCAGATCATTCAAGCCGTTGGGTTCTAATGACCTCTGCCCTCATCAGCGGCGTGCTCCTCGGTGCTGTGGGCCTTTTAGCCCTTGCTAATGTAGGCGTCTCGCAAATCACTTGGCTTATGGCGGCCGCCCTCTTCGTATTGATGATCGCGTATCAGGGCGTTCGGCTCGGTCGCTCGACTCATCTGACCGATATGGCCAATGAAAATCAACGCGCTTCCTACACCGCGCTTTCGAACACCGTGATCGGCATACTTCTTCTAGCCGGCGGCATTTTCGGACTTCTTGCCGAAACGTTCGGGACGCCAATTGTCATCTGTGTGTTTTCTGGCATGTGTTTCATTGCAGCCTTACAAGCCACCCAGCTCGACGAGGTGCAGAGACGATAATCAAAGGATGAGCTGAGTAGCTCACAAACTGGATTTTCAATCGCAATGGATCGAGAGTTGGTCCCACCCGGATTACCAAACAATGAAACATTGTTACGCATTGGCTGCGAAGAACATACCTACCAAAAGGAATTTGCTCTAAACCGATTCCGCGGAACCAACGTGAACTCCATCCCAATGACACGAATAGTCTGCGTTCCACACCGACTTTGGCTTCTTGGGGCAAATCGACCGTCACTAGTTTGGAAAACGACAGGATAGGCCAATTTGGAACTTTCAAGAGCCGATTGTTGTGCTGCTCTCAAATAGTGGATAGGGCTCGACTTTTGTTTGTTTTCCCACACATTGGCTGTTGTCATGGCAAGGTCTGTTTGTTTGCGGAGAATTAGTTATTGTAGACACCTATATACCGTTGAAGGACTTGTCTCGGTGATTTGGTATAGAATGCGGAGCGAGCGAGTAAGATTATAACGAGATGAACTCACAACCAGATGCCGATGATTTGACGGCTGTCTTGGACCGCCTGATTGAGCAAACTGACGGTCGAGACCTCAGCTTTAAAGATCTTGTTGGCGTTTTCGGACAGCGTGCCTTTGGCCCCCTACTGCTCATACCGGCAGTAATCGCTGTCGCCCCAACGGGCGCAATTCCTGGGATGTCGTTGCTGACTGGCTCGATGATTTGTTTGCTTGCACTGCAGCTATTCATGGGCAGAAAGAATCCATGGCTTCCAAAGCGGCTGCTCGAATACTCTTTCTCCCGGGACCAGTTCGTGGGCGCTGCTAGGGCTGTTCGGCCTTATACAAAATTAATTGACAGGGGCATCCGCCCACGGCTCACGATTTTTGCGAAAACTCCGTTTATCTACCTCATTGCATTAGTAACATTTTTACTTGGTCTATCGATGTTCCCACTTGCGCTACTTCCGTTTGCAGTTGCAGTTCCCGGAACGTCGATTGCAGTCCTTGCATTGGGTCTTACCTCGCGCGACGGGGTCGTTATCCTGCTTGGTTTGATGCTCATCGCGGGATTTTTAGCAGCGGGTGTGATAGTTTTCGATCAAGCCCTGGTACCGGCACTTACCAATGTCATTTAACTTCAAAGCTCGATTGATTGCCATACCGTCGAACTTTTGGTTCGTGCCGAGCCTGCTAACGCTTGCCGCGATCAGCTCCGCATCCATAGTTCTAATGCTAGATGCAACCGCCCGATCGATTGCCCTCCTTCCCGCCGGCGGCCTGACCGCCGAAACAGCGCGCACAGCGGCTACCGACGTCGACCAGCTTAGAGTAGGGCAACCCGCCGTTGTAAGATTTCAGAACTTTCACCGCATAAACACGCCAGAGCTGCAAGGCAAGGTAGTACGTATTTCAGCAACCACCACCACATCCCAATCAATCACCAACGCAGCCAATTCTTCGTCGCAATTTCGACCAGCAGCCGAAGTGCGAACTGAGCCGTTCTTCGCAGTGCGAATTACAATCCCAGAACGAGAATTGAAAAAACTGGGCAAGGCAAAACTGGTTCCTGGCAAGCAGGTCGAAACCTTTATTGCAACATCTGATCGAACCGTCATGAGCTACTTGCTAAAGCCGGTTGTGGACCGTCTTTCCCATGTCATGCGAGATCGCTGATGCGCTACCGTATAGCACCCGACGGCTGTTACCACTTAGAGAAAAAGGTCAAATCAACAGAGATCTCTGGTTTACTTCGCGAGAGGCTTGTAGGTTGTGATCACAATAGGGGTCTCTCGCTTTCGTCGATTTAGTGTCGCACGAGTTTGACGACTGCCCGACAACAGATCTTGCGACCGTTGCCACCGCAAAACTCATTGCGGTCACTGCAAAGTAAGTGATCCCTATCGTCCGGATTATTGATTTGAAGCCTTGCCAACGACAGTTTGGCACAGCGCCATTGCTCCCCTGAGTTTTGATTGTTCATGAGTTGGGCCTGAGAAATCACATTTCCTATCTTCAATTCCCGATATTGCGTTCGGTCGAATCGAAACTGCCGTTAAGCCAGCCGAAGCTCACAATCTTCAATAGGTCTCTTAAGAGCAGCCATAGCCATCGACTATGGCTCCAGAAAGACACAAATCTGTTTATGTATTTCGATTAGAAGCCTCCAGACTTTGTGGGTACAGATAATGAATAACTTTTGTCGGGACTAACGTATGTCGTCACGCCATTGTTGTATGTTTTCGGGGGGCCAGATCTATCGGTAACCGTCGTGCCAGGAGGGCCAAAATAAACGGACCATCCGGCCGTATTCATATTTGTTCCGGGTGCCGGTATGCTCCACGCCGGATCCACAACGCCACTATGGATTGTTGTACCAATAGGGGTTGTCATGGTAATTCCATCAGCCAATTTAAGTTGCCTGACACCTAAGTCAGTAAAAGTAGATGTAGAACTCGCGTCCTGGGGTGCAGTATCGTCAGAGTTGCCTGCCGTTCCGGTATCATCATCGCCGTCGCCAACGCTGGGCCGACACCCGGCAAGTCATCTAAGCGGCGGCTCAACTCATTCGATCGATGCCAGGCCATAATACGGCGATCAAGATCCAAGATCTGAGCTTTGAGCAATTGAAGTTGTTGACCTAGCGCCTTCAGACACTCTCGCACAGCTGCCGGAACACGATTATCTGTCGTATCCGCAGCTATTTCGAGAAGCCGATCAACACCTCTGTGTCCAACCGGCGCCACAATGCCTAACTCCGCCATGTGAGCGCGGATCGTATTACTGATGGCGGTGCGCTGGCGGACAAGCAGATGCCGGGTGCGGTGAAGCATCAAGCAAGATTGCTGATCTGACGTCTTGGTCGGAACGAAGCGTATATTGGGCCGCCGCACAGCTTCACAGATCGCCTCGGCATCTGCGGCATCATTCTTCTGTCGCTTCACGTACGGCTTCACATAAGCGGGCGGGATCGATCGAACAGTATGCCCAAGCTTGATCAGCTCGCGTGCCCAATGATGAGATGTCGCACAGGCTTCTATGCCGACAAGACACGATGGCAGTTTCGAAAAGACCGCCAAAACGCGACTGCGTCTGAGTTGCCGACGGACAACCGCTTTGCCCCCGGCATTCACGGCATGAACCTGAAAAACGGACTTGGCTATATCCAGTCCAATCGTGGTAATCACTTTCATGGCCGGCTCCTCTTTTGATGGTCACTTCAACAACAGCAACCATCTTGGCACCTAGATGCCGGTGGGAGGAGCCGTCCACAGCATCAATAGCGCCATAAGTCGAGTACGAACGATCAGCCGTCGCGTGTTCTCTTAGCCATACTAATGCTCCGAGTGGCGCCCAAGAATTGCTGCAACGAAACTTGTCTGGTGGCAATTTCTGCGACGGATGTCAGCTCTCCATCTAACATCGACTGCCCAGCGCCGACCTTGGTGACGATCAAAACACCCTAACCTGTCAAAAGGTTCAGGCATGGGTATGCTGGCACGAGAGAACCGACACGCTGCACTTTCCAACCCCTTAGCGGGGTTGACCTTACACGCGCGTTGCTTAAACAGACCGTGAGGCGACATTGACCGTCGTCGTCGGCATAATCAGGCAAATCTTTGAACAAGCTGGGGGATAGGACTTCATATGCAATTCAATGAGCGCGTCATAATTTGCGGAGGAGGACCGGTCGGCATCGTGTCCGCGCTGGCCTTGGTTCGCCAGGGCATACCCGTCACCCTTCTCGAAGCCTTCGAGGAACCGCCTCAGGACCCTCGCGCAGCAACAATCCACCCATCGACGTTGGAAATGCTGGAAACTGTTGGTCTTGCAGCCGGCGTCATCGAGAATGGCTTGCGGGCACCGGCGTTCCAGTTTCGCGATCGCAGAACCCAGGAGATCGTTGCCGTCTTCGATATGAAGCACATCGCCGATGAGACAGCATTTCCGTTTTGCGTGCAGTACGAACAGTGGAAGATCGTTCGAGACGGACTGAAGGCGCTGTCCACCTATGATCTTGCCGACATCAGGCTTGGTACTGCGGTTGTTGCTTTCAATCAGGATTACGATGGGGTTACGGTCGTGACCGAGACGCCAGGCAGTGGTCTTGAACGGATCGATGGCCGCTATTTGCTTGCTTGCGATGGCGGGCGCTCGACGATCAGGATCGGGCTTGGCGTATTCATGTCAGGGTTCACTTGGAATGAGCGTTTCCTGGTTCTGACCTCACAGCACGACTTCGCCAAGAGCGACGGTTATATCTACCGCAACTATGTGATGGATCCTGAGGAATGGTGCGCGGTTTTCAAGGTTCCCGGCGATAAGGACCAGGGCATCTGGCGTACATTGTTTCCGACCAAGCCAGGCGAGACAGACGAAGACTTGTTGTCTGATGATGGCGTCACGAACCGCATCAAGGGATTGCGCGCCGACATGGATCACCGCGACATCTTGCATCGCAATCTCTACACGGTTAACCAAAGGGTCGCCGATCGCTTCACTGTCGAGCGGATTTTCCTTGCTGGCGATGCTGCGCATCTCAACAACCCACTGGGCGGATTGGGGCTCAACACGGGCATCCATGACTGCATGAACATAACGAGAAAGATTGGAGACGTCTGGTTTGGCCGCGCAGAGCCTGAAGTTTTCGAGCGCTACCACCGACAACGACACCAGCTTGCCACGGAGTTCCTTCAGAGCGTGACGATTGAGAATAAGAAGCGCATCGAGGAGCGGGATCCCGAGGTAATCAAAGCCAATCAGCAAGTGTTGCGCGAAAATGCAGAGGACCCGGTCAAGGCAAAGGCTTGGCTGATGAGATCATCGCTGCTCGACAGCGTTCGCAAGGAAGAAACGATTGAGTAGCTTTGGGGGGATTGCAGATTATCCAATGCTAATATGCAGCTCTCAAGAGATGGAT
The DNA here is from genome assembly GCA_965223255.1 of Hyphomicrobiaceae bacterium. Lineage (GTDB taxonomy): Bacteria > Pseudomonadota > Alphaproteobacteria > Rhizobiales > Hyphomicrobiaceae > CBDCWA01. The sequence goes on from CBDCWA010000002.1 coordinate 304,742, forward strand.
GTGGATCCGATGTCGAGAGCAAGGCAAACCGAGTCACCAGCGCCCATGCTGAAGGTATCAACTGTCATTGAGAAGAAGCCGCTGCGCGACGCTCAAAGCCTTTCGGAAGGCCGGCTTGGAGAATGTTACCGTGGCGGGCCTCCTCACAAAGTGCCTCGTCGACAATGGCGCGTGCCTCTGTGAGGCGCATCACGTCGATTCCAGTATCAAACCCTTCAGCTTCTAGCAGGAAGACAAGATCTTCAGTAACAATATTGCCTGTTGCTCCGGGAGCGAACGGACAGCCTCCCAATCCTGCTAGGGAGGCGTCAAACTTGCGCACTTCGACTTCGAGAGCAGCGAGCGCGTTCGCGAGGCCAAGTCCGCGCGTATCATGAAAATGGGATCCGACCAACGTCTCGTCGGCAAGCCCCAGCAAAGATTTGAACAGCTTGCGGACATGCTTTGGAGACGCATAACCAACCGTGTCCGGAGCCACGATCTCGTCAACACCGATCGCCAAGACCTTTTCGGCGAGGGTCAACACGTCGCGCACCGGGATTTGACCCTCTAACGTACAGCCGAAGGCAGTTGCAAGGGCGCACCCAATGCGGCGATCAGGATATTCCTGATTGCGCAGTGCAACGACCTCACGAAGGTCATCCAGCGACTGCTCGCGTGTGCGCCTGACATTTTTCTGATTGTGCGTTTCGGATACGGATATGACGTAATTCATCTGCATTGCGCCAGCCTGAAGACCAAGCTGTCCACCCTTTGCATTGGGCATCAGGGCTTGCACATCCACCCCTGGAATTTCGAGTGCGCCTGCGACCACGTCTTTAGCGTCGGCGAACTGAGCTGCGATGTGAGGCGGTACGAATGAACAGACCTCAAATTCCCTCACCCCTGCTGCGACTTCAGCCTTGATCCATGCCAGCTTCGTACGGGTTTCAAGAACATTATTCACGAGCTGCAAGCCGTCCCTTAAACCGACTTCGCGCACAATCGCTTTATCAACCACATTGACCTCCGTACCTTCACCGAGTCTAGGTGTTGCCCGATACTCTTGCAGGTTAAACACCTTCTCTTCCTGCGGCTATTGTCCGCCAGCCAATGGCAACCAACTGGAATGTTGGCAATCCGGCGTTCATTTGCCCACTGTCAACATGCCACTTTTGCGATACAAGGCAAGGAAATCGTAGAAATGGTGGAAACTCGTGAGGCACGCAGGGGACCATTAACCGGTCTTCGCATTCTCGAGCTCGGGCACTATATCGCTGCTCCCTTCTGTACAAGGTTGCTAGGTGATCTTGGTGCGGAAATTATCAAAGTCGAGCAGCCCGGTAGCGGCGATCCGATTCGCCAGTGGGGAGAGATGGTGAACGGGCGATCGACATGGTGGTCATCGCACGCGCGAAATAAGAAGTGTATTACCCTTAATCTAAAGCTGGAAGAGGGTTGCAGGATCGCTCGGGGGTTGATCGAGAAATGCGACGTAGTTGTCGAGAATTTCCGGCCTGGTCAGCTTGAGCGTTTTGGTCTCGACGTTGAAACGCTACAGAAGGTTCGCCCTGGTCTTGTCCTCGTGCGGATTTCCGGTTTCGGCCAGACCGGCCCGGACAGCAAGAGGTCGTCCTTCGGTGTGATTGGCGAAGCTATCGGCGGGCTTAGGTATTTGACTGGCTATCCGCGCGATGTTTCTGATCTGCCCCCGGTCCGCATGGGCATCAGCCTCGGTGATAGCATTTCAGGTATGTACGGCGCACTTGGGGCTATTGCGGCGATCTACGAGCAGCGTGTTGCAGGGGTCAATCTGCCAATTCGCGTGGTGGACGTTGCGCTCACAGAAAGCGTGCTGAGCCTGCTCGAAGGAACTCTGCCTGACTACAGTGTCCTCGGTAAGATTCGGCAGCCTTCCGGATCAAGCTTGCCTTCCGCTGCTCCGACCAACGCATATCCTGTTAATGACGGCAGCTACATCCTGATCGCGGCGAACTCCGACCCGCTGTTCAAACGTTTATGCCAGGCGATGGGCAAGACAGAGCTTTTCCGGGATAAGCGATTCAAGGACAACCCAGCCCGATTGGCCAACAGGAAAGAACTGGACGCCATCATCGCGGACTGGTGTCGGGCGCTCTCGCGAGATGAAGCTTTGAGAGTACTGGAGGAATTGGATATCCCAGCCAGTAAAATCTATGACGCCAGCGATATCGTGGCAGATCCGCAGTTCCAAGCCCGCAAAGCGATCGTGAGTGTCGAGGATCCTGTGTTCGAAAAGTCAGTTATGCAGCCCGCGACGATGCCGCACTTCGACGAAAATGCGCCGGGCGGCGGCATATCCTGGCCGGGGCCTGACGTCGGGGCTTTCAACGCAGAGATCTATGGTGGACTGATCGGTCTTAGTGGGCGTGAGCAAGAGCGTCTAGCCAAAGCCGGAGTGATCTAGCGGGTCGAGTCGTCTCTTGTTGAAGCCGTGAACGGAAACCCTAGCGGTATGGGAAGCGCCACGGAAGTAATCGCAAATGACGTGATCATGACCCAACGACCGAAGATTAGAAAGCTCAACTCGGTGGATCTTGCCATTGCGAAGTACCCCACGGGGCACTTCAGGACATCTTCTTTGAACAATTGGGGCCCCTCGCCCATTACCCTTTCAAAACCTTTCCATCAGCCAGCCTTTGTCGTGGAACTTGTCCATGATGCCGTGGGCGCGGAACGCATGCCAGATAGTAGCCACGTTGATCGGGATCACCGGTTTCTTCAGCTGATGCTCAAGGGTCGGGAAGATGTTAACGGTCGAAAGATTGGTACCGGCCTGTACGATGGCGTCGACGTCAGGCGCATCGAGTTCATTCAGTACCAAATCGATCACCTCCCGGGGCGGCGTATGAGCGATCGAGGTGGCAGTATCGCATTTGAGGCCGATCACTTTGTGTACCTCGTAGCCTGATTCCGCCAGGAAACGGTGCACCTGCTCGTCGCCTACCGACTGGTAGGGTGTGAGAGCCGAGACCTTCTTGGCACCGAAAGCGTCGAGCGCGGCTTTTAGTGCACCTGCGCCGCTTGTGAGTCCCATTTCAGGTCCGATGTGCGCGCGCAGCCGCGCTTCGAACTCAGCGTTGCCTTCCAGTCCTCCCCAAAAAGTTTCCGCTGACATACCCATCATGATGTACGTCGGCTCACACGTCATTACGTCGCGTAAGGAGTCCGGGATCGTTTTGCGGATGCCTTCGATGAAGGCCAGGAACATATTGTCGGAGGACAGGTCCGGCTGTTCCACCCAGAACCGCGAGAAGTGCCAGGTCACGCCTTGAGGGACGAACTGGAGACAGTCGTACTCCACGCCGATGTTGGTGGAAGGTATGATCACACCTATCCGTCCGCGGCTGCCGATCCAAGGCTCCTGCGCCCGCGTAAGCACCTGGCCGGTCTTGGTAGTCATCTGTTGCATGGTCCCTGCCTCCTCAGGCATCCTATCACGCAGCTGAATAACAAGGCGAGATCGCGCGGGGCCACAGTCCACGGCAAGTCAGTGGTCCAACAGGCGGTGTTTGCTACGAAGCGCTGCGTCCTCATATAACCTGCCCCCACTCTGATTATGTCGGAAGCGGCGGCCTCCCTCTAGTATCCACGACATCAGGTGCTGGCAATGTGCCGTATCACCTCATCGGCAGTCATAAGGTCCGCACATTTCTGGCCCATGTCGAACAGGTTGGCCTCGTGTGGCCCCATGGCGCGATCGCCGACACCATTCGTCACGATAATTGTAGCTCATAGAGTCGATCGCCGTCGCGCGAACACAGCCCGACGTCGTGCAACCAGTGACCACCAGCGTGTCAACGCCTTTATTGACGAAGTCAACGATCACAAGCGCCGGTTGCTTGCCGAAGCCAGAGGATTTGCCGAAGTTCTGCTTCTTGTACACATCAAGGTCGGACATGGCTCGCTCCGCTCGCTACACGGGTGGCGCGATAGCCCAGCCTCTCAGCCGGAATACAGCAGTCGCACCTTGCCGTTGCCTTCTCATGCCCAATACTGTGCGAACTGCGTCGCAACGACGTCCTCATATTTCGGATGGCCCTTGATCAGGCCAACGTTCCTCTGGAACTCTGTCATCCCCTCAACGAACTCGCGCGACACCGTCGCATCGTAATAGGGCAGATCACGCTGGATGAGGTCGGCGATAAGCGAAGCCTCATATTCCGGAAACAGCTTCTCGCCGACCTTGGTCGCCAGCGACACGTCGGCCTTCAGTGCATTCTGCGTCTTCACGATAGCGCGGACTGCACCGGCGACAGCTTCGGGATTGTCCTTGATCATCTTATCTGAAGTCATGATGGCGGATGCGGTGTAGTACTTCGCATTTGTCGGACCGTCGCCCCGTCTGGCGTCGATCACCATCGTACCCCAGCCACCTCGCACGGCCACCTCCGCGCCCATACCATTGGCCCAGAAGCCGTCGATCAACCCTGCTTCCATGGCTTTGGCCGCCGCGACACCAAAATTCTTGTTCTCGCCCAGGAACGCTCCCGGCACCGGTCCAATCTTGACGTTGTCCCCCTCTTCGTCGATTCCGCTCTCTTTGAGCAGCTGTTTAAGGCCGAGATTGACCAGCGGAGCCGCACCGATACTACAGCCCTTGATGGCGTTTATGTCGCCGCGTTTGGCGTTGAACTTCTTGTGGAGAATCAGGAACCAATACATGTGCTGGGCCTGTAGCGCGATCACTTTGCCGCCGTCCCATTCGGGGAATGCATGCGGTGTAGAATGGGCCGAGCCACCGACGAAATGGATATTGCCGTCCCGCAATTCCTCAAGCGTTTTGTCGACGGGGGGGATCAGTTCCAGCCCGACGTCAAGGCCCTCCTCTTTGAAAAAGCCAAGTTCGACAGCCGCTGCGGCCGGGAAATAGGAGTTTGAAATCATATCGGGAATGGCGATTGTCATGGCGGCCATAAGAGCGTGCTCCCTCGCAGGATTAATTGACTGGACCGCACTCTAAGCAAACAAGCACGGAAGTCTATGCCTTGATACCAATTCACGACATATATCCAACTGCTTACACTCAATTGTCTATTGCATTTGTGCGGTTTCGGAGATCGCGACTGGTATGCCTCAATCATTTGGGCATACGCCCTATACTGTCATGGATCTTGCCACATTTGACCAGAATCGCAGCAACTGGCGAAAATAATAAAGTCTGGAGCTGGCCCGTCGCGTTTATGAGAACGAAACAGGTCTCGGCTGTGAAGCTATCATACTCGTGCTTCGCACCTTAACAAGCCGAATGATGCGGCGCACACGCCAACGCTTTGAGCATCGCGCTTCAATGCAACACAAGTGTTACGCACGTGCACAGAGTCTCTTGTGGGTCATTAGAGACCGTCACCACGGTCTGCACCGAGCCGTCGATGTCAGTCGGTAAGCTGCCGTCGGACGCGAAAATTGCTACAGAACAAGTTGCGCTGCAGCAATTCTTGTTCAACACTCGAAAATCGGTATGACTAAGAGAACACGCTACAACTGATCGTCCGTTGTCGAGCTATGGCGCTTATGGCCCGACGCTGACCTTAGCCGAGCGCTGGACGATAACATTGAAACGACCTTAGACGTTTGGTGCGGCGCACATAGATGCATCTTCCAAAAGCGAAAATCGAACCTCTCGGAATCAGTGGTGATATCCCCGCCACCGACGGTGTCCGCTGATAGGAATATTGCGTCAGCGTCGTTATTGGATATGTCATCCGGTCCTCGACGACATTCCGCGGCCGCATGGGAACTTGAGCGATGGCAGACCATGTCAGGTGAGGTGGCGCGACTGAGCCAACGTGTGCTGAGCAACTATCTAGTTGTCACTGGAGCAAACGGGTTAAGCAATCTGCCCGATCAATCGACTCGAGCTCTGCGATCGTATCGAGCACTTGGAGAGCTCTGTCGTCTGACAAGCGGCCGGACACAAGAGTACGAAATTTGTGCTCGATCTGGGCATCGGTGAGCGGATGCTCGGCGCTGCCGGTTCTTTGCTCGATATAGCGTCGTAAGAGGTGTCCATCCTCGCGTTCAGCCAACGCAATCACCGCATGGCGTTTGGCTGCGCCCCCTGCATCGAGATCTGGATCGTGCACAATTTCGATCCGATTGATTAGGTCAAGAATGCGGGGGTCCGAAAGGCGCTCAGGGCTGTATTGATCGACAAAAGCAGCACCATCGATGAGAGCGACCGCAGCTGCATAGTATCCATTCATCTGTGCTGAGACGATCTCGCCGGGTGCGTACTTCCATCCAACGTTGGTGGCGCCCTTGCGCGACATGCCAATGCGGAGGTGGCGCAGATTATCTGGCGTAAGCCCTTCCTCTCTCATGGCAAGCACGGCGTCGATCGTGGTGTGCGCGCTGGCACAGGCCGCATACGCCTTGAAGCCGACCTTGAGCAATTCCCAAGTGTGACCAAGCCCGTCGAGTATTGATTCAGCAGGATGCTGGCCGGACAATGCGCTCAAGAAGCCGCCGAACGGTGCCTCAATAGCAACTTCGCTGCCTGTAAAGCCACGTTCGGCAAGAAGTCCTGCCAACACCCCGCTCTGAGCCGCACGTCCGGCGTGGAAGCGCTTGGCCATGGCCCCTTGGCGTGCCGCATATAAACCTCCAGCCTGCGTAGCGCCGAGCGCAATCGCGTTAGTCGCGCTTCTTGAATCCAGACCGAGCGCCTTTGCCGCCGATGCTGCCGCAGCGACGGCGCCGACCGTACCCGTTACGTGAAAGCCGCTTGTAGAGTGCCTAACGCCCGCACAGATGCCCAGCCTGATTCCAACCTCGTATCCGGCAGCTAGGGATGTGAGGACCGCCGGACCGGAAAGTCCATTGGCGTCAGCAAAAGCCAAGACCGTTGGTATACACACCGCTCCGGGGTGAAGCGACGAGGCAACATGGATATCGTCGATCTCGAAGCCGTGAATTGAGAGACCGTTCACCAGTGCGGCATCTGCAGGGAAAACCCGCTCCTGCCTGCCGATAAGCCGCGACTGCCCGCCCGAACCAGATTGCGCAATCGCAACCTCGGCTGCGATACGGCCCCACTCCTGTTCGGCTCCATAGATGGCGCAGCCAATGCCATCCAGGATGCAGTGTTTGAGCATGGCAATGACATCACCTCGCAAATCGCGCTCGGAAAAGTGCGCAACCCAATCGCCGAGTGCGGCTGTGACCTCAATTTGTTGCTCGCTTGTGGGGGCGGCACTCATGTTTGTTCTCTCTCAACTCTATTGGCCGATCCAGCACGTGCTCATCGACCGCGATGCCCGAGCCAAGTCCGTTGGCCACTTGATCATGCCGTCACGTATGCAGAGATAATCCACAGTCACGCTAGTGTCCGTCCTTCGACTGTGTCCGAGGTCGACCTACGCGGACAGTTGGCGGATGATTTCGGTTACGTCTTCCAAATCTTCCAAGTTCGCGGCAAGCTCTACAACGTGGTCAATTTTGGCACTTGGAATGGGTGGAGAAACAACGGAAATGCAGGTCCGGAATTTCTCCACGACTTCAGTCCATCCAATCGGCTCGCGCACATCGCCAGGAACCGACGTGACTTGTCGTTCACGGACCGCGCCATCTTTGGTGCGGATTTCAATAACCGGCTCCAGGGAATCGCTTTGTTCGTCCGCGGCTTGGCGGTATTCAATGCGCGCTGCCATCTCCAGCACTTCCGCGTTTTTAAGACCCTCTTCCTGATAGTCGGGCAGCGCCACACCTCCATTCACCATTGCGACAGCACAGGTGAAAGGAACGCTATACTTGGCATCAATGCTTACCTGGGGGCGCCGCTTTGCTTCGATGGGTTCCGAAAGCAATTGAATGGCCTTGCTGCCGCCGATTACGGCGATGGACTGAACGTCTTCCGGGCGAATGCCTTCTTCGCGCAGCTGTAAGAGTGCAGCGACACATGGGCGGATGTGGGAGCAACAGGGCCAGATCTTGAATCCGTGTGACTCTAGAATAGGAAAGTGCTGGCCCAGCTGTCCCACCAACTCAGACCAATTCGGACCCTCGTCTCTAACGTATGTTCTGTAGAGACCGTATCGACCTTCAATGACGTCTTTAGAGCCTACCACCCCTCGTTTTGCGAGTTCCGCCGCCAAAATTCCTCCCTGTCCGCTGAATCCGGCCTGCATGGCGCGCAAGTCCGTCGCCTCATCCACCGCCATCTGACGACTCCCGGATGCCTGGGTAAAAGCTATGCCAAAAGCGTTTGCCATTTGTGCTGTGTCGAGGCCAATGATCCTTCCCGCGGTCGCGGAGGCGGCAAAAAAACCGAGCAACTGTGTCGGGAACCATCCTTCTGTCATAATCCACTGCGGAATTGTAATGGCCCGTTCGAGGCGGGTCATAACGTCCATACCAACAGCTATGGCGCCCAGAAAATCCCGGCCCGAAAGACCACCCTGTTTTTCTGCGAGTGCAAATGCGACTGGAACAGTTGCAATAGCTGGGTGCCCACCTCGGGCAACGTCATCGAAATCAAGCATGTGACCGACACTGCCGTTCACAAAAACCGCCCAGGGAGCCGGCGCTTTGGTCCAAAAACCGAGCACCGTACTTTCCGGCCTGCCGCCTAAGTCCTGCACATACGCATTGAGGGTGCGTCCCTCGGCAATTAATGCGCTAGCTCCAATGGTGACCCCCAGCGTGTCGAGAACGCAGCACCGGATCATTTTCAACAGGTCTTGCGGTAGCGCAGCAAATGGCAGCGTCGCAGCGTGCCGTGCCAGCATGTTGGTCACATTCAGTCCGGATGTTAGTTCATCTGACACGCCACCTGGGTTGGGCACAATGCTGTTCGATTGGGTCATATCGTTCCCTGCGCCCGAATGCACCTTGCAAAATGGAATACTATTCCATACGTTGGAACGTCAAGATCATGGCGTGACTTTGAGCCTCAGAGTGTCACCAGGGTTGGTTCGTTTCGAGCGAATTTCGTTAGGAGCATTGATTGCCGAACATGGCAGCAGCAACGAAAAGACAACGTATTGAGACTGAGGCCGTGAGCAGCGGTCGTAGGAACGGACACGGATCGGACAACGCATACTCTGTTGAGGCCGTGAACCGAGCCGCGGACATATTTTTTGCTTTTTCCCATACTGATCCTGAACTCACATTGCCCGAGATCATGTCTCGTACTGGTTTGCCCAAGACCACCGCATTTCGAGTCCTGTCGACGTTGTGTGAGCGGGGGCTCTGCCTGAAGGACCCAATATCGGGCAAATATAGTTTGGGGTTCGAATTGCTGCATCTCGCGGAAATTCGACGCCGGCAGGCAAGCATCCACAGTCTCGCCATGCCGTTCCTCCGAGTGATCAGGGACCAGGTAAAGGAAACTGTCGTCCTGTCGATCCGCGTGGGCGATGATCGCGTGCACCTCGACTTTGCGGAAGGCCTGCATCCCATGCGGCGAATGGTGGAGTTGGGGCGGCGCTCACCCTTATATGCAGGCGCCGCAAGCAAGGTTTTGTGCGCTGGCCTTAGGAATTCCGAGATTTCTGAGTACCTCGAGCGGACACAACTGGAAAAGATTTGCGACAACACAATCACGGATGCAAAGCTTCTTTGGAAAGAGATCGAACGCATCCGCGAGCTTGGCTATGCAGAAAGCAAGAGCGAAATTTTCGGCGGCGGAGCATCGTTGGCAGCCCCGATCAGGGACTACACCAGTGCAACAATTGCAGTGATTGATATCATCACTCCAGAAAACCGCTATACCGAAGAACACCGCAAACTTTGTATGGCTGCCCTGATGGAAGGCACAGGAAATCTGTCACGGCAATTAGGCTACCGCGAACAAGAGTTGGCCTCCTAAAGAGTTGCTCATAATCTGGCAAGAACGCTGCCACAAACTGTCGGGATGCTGACGGGTTAGCCAGCAAACTCGGTGGCAATTTTAACTCGAGCGGTGACTACCATTATTCCCATAACCGCCCTTAGCTCTTCGCATGTACCGTTTGAACCTTAGCGTCCGCGAAGTGTGGTTTGGCTCGGGCCGTCAGTACTCCAGGTTGCTGGCTCGATCAAAGCGACTTTTCGGCCGAAGTCGCATTTGCTCGCTAAAGCATCTTCAAGCTTGACTCGTGGTTTAGGATATACGTACCATCAAGATGAAACGCTATTCCATATCGTGGAACGGCGACCTACTAAGTCAATTGCAACGCTATCTGGCTCGCGATGTGATTTCGCAATTCGCTGAAACAGCCTGGAAACGGGTGTAGAAAGTGACGGGCCGTATCGATTGATGCAACGGCGCATTAACGAAATGCCACTGGGGCAAAAGAAAAACGATTACACTGCCGCTTTGCCAAGCAGCAGATGAAGCACCAGTAGTTAGGTTTTATGGCGCCAACATTCTGGAAGGAGGAAGCATATAATGCGGACCACAAATCATCTCATTAGCTTCGCGCTTGCGGCAGCAGTTTCGTCGCTTAGCTATGCGGCATCCGCCGATGTGAATTTCGCAGGCAAGAAGGTCACCTTGGTTGTGCCGTTCAAGGAAGGTGGTGGAACAGATACGTTTGCGCGGATTATGGCGCCGTATTTTGCTCAAAACCTGCCTGGTAAGCCCACGGTCGTCGTGCTCAACAAGCCAGGCGGCGGTTCGATACGAGGCGCCAACGCCTTTCAGAATGCGAAACCCGATGGTTTGACAATGATGGGTGTTTCGACATCGACGCTGACGAATTCAGTCTTTGCAGGCAAGAAAGTCCGATTCAAAGTGTCCTCTTGGGTTCCCATCATGGTCAATCCAATGGGTTCCCTCATTTATGCCACGCCCGGGCAGACCGGAGTTAAAGGCAAGAATATAGGGGAGGATATTGCCGCTCTGAAAAATGCGAAATCAAAACTCCTCATGGGCGCCAAAAATGCTACGTCGTCCGAGATCCGCCTAGCACTCGCCGGCGACATGCTGGGATTCTTTCCGAAAGTTGTTTTTGGATTATCGGCAAGCAAGTGGCGCAAAGCAACGCTGCGCGGCGAGCTGAATTTCGGTTACGCGAACGCGTCTACATGGATTAAGAAGCTGCATGCGTGGGAGAAGAAGGGTGCAATCGCACCGTTTATGACGCTCGGAATACTCACACTTGATGGCAAGGTGGCACGTGATCCGGTTTTGAAGGATCTGCCGTCGTTCGTCGAAGCTTACGAGGCAGCACATGGGAAGAAGCCATCCGGCGTGTCGTTTGAGGCGTTCAAGAGCATCCTCGCAATGTGTGTCAATGCCTCAAAGTCCCTGGTCCTGCCGCCCAAGACACCGAAAGCGATAAGCAGCGTCTATGTCGGGGTTGCCCAACAGGCATTCAAGGATCCGGAATTCTCCAAAGCACTTAAGAAAAAGCTAGGCGGTTACAAGCCAACATTTGGCGATGATGCGGGCGTTGTTCTCAAGGCCGCAACCGATATGTCGCCAGAAGCAAAGAAGTGGCTGCTTGATTGGATTGACCGCAAGTTGCGTAAGAAGTCGTAAACTCCACACCTTTCGCTTCATAGCATTGTTGGAGCTGGCCATCTGCTTTGGCCAGTTCCCTGACTATTTACCTTCCTCCAAGAGGACACTCCTAATCAAACTTCCTCGCACTTCGCAAAAGGTACCCGGCAATTTTGGAGGTTGTAACAAGCGCTCTGGCCATGCTGCTAAGCCCCATGCACTTGGTGGCATTGGCAGCAGGTGTATTCCTTGGCCTAGCGGTCGGAATATTGCCAGGCCTCGGCGGTTCCGCTGGCTTGGCACTGATCTTGCCGTTTCTATTTGGAATGGAGCCGTCGGTTGCATTGGCGATGATGATCGGTTTGCAGTCTGTTACGGCGACCTCTGACACCTTTCCCTCCGTCTTGATGGGCATTCCAGGCACCGCTAGCTCTCAGGCTACGGTCATGGATGGCTTTCCCATGTCCAAGAAAGGTGAAGCCGCCCGCGCTTTATCGGCAGCATTTGTCTCATCACTCTTTGGTGGGCTGTTGGGGGCCGTGGTCTTATCCGGTGCGGTTATGGTCGCTGTGCCCCTGCTGCTGACGATTGGCTTCGGAGAGCAGATGATGCTCATCGTCCTGTCGCTTACCATGGTCGGCATGTTGACCGGTGTTAGTCCCCTGAAAGGACTTGCTGCCTGCGCACTCGGGCTACTGATCGCCAACATAGGACCGGCGCCGATGAGCGGCGAGTACCGCCTTGACTTTTTGGACTTTGGTTCCGATTACCTCTCCGATCCGATCAAACTGGTGGTGATGGGACTGGCGATGTTTGCGGTGCCTGAGATCATCGATCTCTTGCGCCGGCAATGGTCCATTTCGGAAACGGGAAAATTGGAGTCTGGGTGGCTACGAGGTGTCAAGGATTGGGCGCAGAATTGGTGGTTGTCGCTCAGGTGCGGAATAATCGGTTGCCTTGTCGGTGCATTGCCTGGACTTGGCGGTTCGGTGATTGATTGGATCGCTTACGGTCACGCCGTTCAGTCGACGCCTCGTAAGGAAGATTACGGCACTGGCGATGTGCGGGGCGTTATCGCGCCGGAATCAGCCAACAACGCCAAAGAAGGTGGTGCGCTTATCCCAACCCTGCTGTTCGGAATTCCGGGTTCCGGCAGCATGGCGATCTTGCTAGGCGGCTTTGTTTTGATCGGAATTGAACCCGGAATCCACATGATGGATAGCAAACTCGACCTTGTCTATTTGATGATTTGGTCCGTTGCACTTGCCAATGTCATTGGTGCGGGAACGTGCGTCCTTTTAGCTAATCAAATAGCCAAACTAACGACCATTCGCTACGCGCTTGTCGCACCGTTTATGTTCGGGTTGGTATTTTTCGCCGCCTTTCAGGCAACGCGTCACTGGGGCGATCTAATCCTGTTGATGATACTGGGAACCCTTGGTGTTTATATGAAGCGGTTTGGCTGGCCGCGACCCGCACTGTTGATTGGCTTTGTCCTTGCGCCGCAAGTCGAACAGATGGTTTATGTGACCTACTCAGTTCACGGCTGGAGGGTATTTGAACGCCCGGTTGTTCTCATTCTTTTGGTGCTCACAATTCTGTCAGTAGTCCTCGCGGGCCGCTATAAGCCAAACCAACCGGACTTGCACGAAGACGGTCCATACCAATCACATGGACGGTGGCCGCAGTTGATCTTTTATACACTTTTGCTTGCCATCGTGGCCTTCGTTATTGGCGATACGTTCCGCCATGAAAGCAGATTGACAATTGTCTATCCGTGGTTCACCGCAATCCTGTCGCTTGCGTTCCTTTTGCCGGCGGGAGCCATAATGATATTCACGAGACAGCCAGCCACAATATTTTATGATTCCGAACGCGAGGTCTTCAGCGATTTTGTCGATGCGCGATCGAACGAATATTACCTTTTATGGCTGCTCGGCATGTTGGGTATTTCGGCGCTGTTCGGATTTGTGATCGGGGTTGCGGCCTACATATACCTCTTCGTTCTTACAAAGGCTCGGATAGGACACCTCTATAGCGTCACCTGCGCCGGAGCCTTCGTATTGTTCCTTGGAATACTGTCGCACTCGTTGACCCTAGAATACCCGGCCGGCCTACTTCAAACCGCCTACGGCGTCAATCTGCCGTGGCCACTACAGTGAGGAGCGAACACGTCCAATGTATTCAATTTCGACTGAGAGGATCCTATGAGCACAGCTTCTTATGACGTTGTTGTTGTCGGTGGTGGGAACGCTGCGCTTTGCGCCGCGCTATCGGCAAAAGAGCAAGGGGCTAATGTCTTGATCCTGGAGCGCGCTCCTGAACATGAGCGCGGCGGCAATTCAGCTTACACAGGCGGTGGGTTCCGGATGGTTCACCACGGTGCAGATGATATCAAGGCAATTGTCCCCGACCTCACAAAAGAGGAGATCGAAAGAACGGATTTCGGCGAATATTCGCGCGAACAATACTTCGATGACCTTTTCAATATCACGCAATTCTACATTGATCCTGATCTTGCCGAGATAATCGTCGACAACAGCACCGATACCGTCCAGTGGCTCCGCGGTAGAGGCGTTCGCTTCATGGCAAACTTCGGCCGCCAGGCGTTCAAACACAAAGGACGGTTCAAGTTTTTCGGTGGCGTCGTGATTTATGCAAACGGCGGCGGCACTGGGCTGGTTGAAGAACTTTATAAGTGCGCTGACAAGCATGGCATCAATGTTCGCTACCGAGCAAAAGTTGTTGGTCTCCTCACTGGAAAGAATGGCGTTGAAGGGGTCCGTTTGATTTCGGAGCGCGTTGAGGAGGAGGTTCGGGCAAAGGCAGTTGTGCTTGCCTGTGGCGGCTTCGAGTCAAATCGCGAAATGCGCACCCGATATCTTGGTCCGGGTTGGGATCAGGCAAAGGTCCGCGGCACCCGCTATAACACGGGACGCGGTATTCAAATGGCGCTGGACATTGGCGCCCAGTCCTATGGGCAATGGTCCGGATGTCACTCGGTGGCCTGGGAACGCTATGCGTCAGACTTCGGTGATGTCAACGCGCCACACGCGGGATACCGGCACAGCTACCCGTTCAGCATAATGGTCAACGCGGACGGAGAGCGGTTCCTCGACGAGGGCGCCGATTTTCGCAACTACACCTACGCCAAATATGGACGCATCGTCCTCGCGCAACCCGGAAGCTTCGCATGGCAGGTGTTTGATGCGCAGGTTTCCCACCTCCTACGCGATGAGTACAAGCTGCGGGGCGCCACAAAAGTCACGGCAAATACCCTCGAAGAACTCTGTGATAAAATGCAGGACGTCAATTACGTGAACTTCCTCAAGACTGTCGAGGAATATAACAACGCTGTTAAGCGCGACGTGGAGTTCGATCCCAATATCAAGGATGGAAAGACCACCGAAGGTCTCACCATAAACAAGACGAATTGGGCCAATACGATCGAAGAGCCACCCTTCGAAGCCTACTCCGTGGGGTGCGGCATCACCTTCACGTTTGGTGGCCTGAAGATTGATACCGAAGCGAACGTGCTTGATATCGAAAATTTACAGATACCAGGTCTCTATGCCGCGGGCGAACTCGTCGGCGGCCTTTATTACTTCAACTACCCTGGCAGCACCGGCCTGATGGCTGGCTCTGTCTTTGGCCGCATCGCGGGACGAGGAGCAGCGAGTTTTGCTCAAGCAATGTGATTTTGGAGCTGATCCATACTGATCCGGCAGTTGTGAGGAGGCGACCTGATATACAACGAAGCGACGGAATGCTTCTCTGATGAACACCCGTCTAAATCTTACGGAGTAAACTTGAAATGCACGCGCTCGCTAAAATCATTGCCCGGCATGCGGGAAAAGATTTCGTAGAAACAGGTGAGATCGTCAATGTCGATCCCGATTACATCATGTTGCATGATCGCGGAATCGCGCGCGTCAGGCAACGCTTCTCCGAAATGGGTGCTGAACACGTCTGGGATCCGTCAAAGATCGTCGTTGTCTTTGATCACACCTATCCAGCACCGCGTATACAGGATGCCGAATCGCAACAGGCATCACGAGCTTGGATGAAGGAACAGGGCATCACCCAATTTTTCCCGGGTCAAGGGATTGCGCATATTGTTCTGCCGGAAAAAGGTTTTGCCTTTCCTGGTGCACTAATAGTCGGTTCCGATTCACACACCGTAACGAATAGTGCACTTAGCTGCATGTCGACTGGCTTGGGACATTCTGATTTAGGGTCTCTACTCAGCATTGGGTATGTCTGGATGCGGGTTCCCGAAGTTGTCCGCTTCGATATTACCGGCAGGCTCAAACCCTGGGTTACCGCAAAGGACATCATTCTGAAGGTCCTGAGAGAACACGGTGAAGCCGTATGCACCTACCAAGCCGTCGAATATGCGGGCCCCATCGTCCGCTCCATGAGTATGGATGGCCGCCTGACACTTTGTAACCTCGCTGTAGAGATTGGCGCCAAGTCCGGTTACGTAGCTCCCGACGAAACGACATGGGAATGGATGAAAGGTCGGCGGGATAAAGCGGCGTGTCAGCCGCAGACCACAGATTCAGAGGAGGATTTTGCGAAGGTCTACGAATTCGACATTAGCGATCTTGACCCCATGGTCGCCCTTCCGCATGACCTGTCGAAAGTGGAGCCGGCAAGCGAGCTCTCGAACGTCAAGATTGATGAAGCGGTACTCGGAACATGCACAGGTGGCCGTCTTGAAGACTTTCGCGAAGCTGCTGCGGTCCTGCGCGGAAAGAAGATCGCGCCGACAACCCGCTTGATTGTGAATCCAGGTTCCACCGAAGTCTTCCTGCAGGCAAGCAAAGAAGGTCTGATTGAAGACCTTATCCATGCCGGTGCCCATATCGGCACTGCTGGCTGCGGGCCCTGCTCCGGCTGTCAGCTGGGCATGATCGGTGGGGGCGAAATCGCGATCACCAGTAGTAGTCGGAACTTCGCGGGCAGAATCGGTAGCGCCGACAGTCAACTTTACGTGGCCTCTCCGGCCACGGTCGCGGCCTCTGCCGTTGCTGGATGTATTGTTCCGCCGGAAGACGTTGCTGGTAAAGGAGAGGTGGCATGAGCATCATTGGCAGAGCCCGCAAGTTTGGCGAAAATATCAATACCGACCTGATCTTTCCAAAACGCTACTTTAAGCCAAGCTATGAGCCAGGTGAACTCGCGAGCAGAGTCATGACCGGTGTCGACCCTAACTTCCCCAACACGGTGCAAAAGGGTGACATCATTGTTGGAGGCCCAAACTTCGGCTGCGGCTCTAGCCGGGAAGAAGCGCCGGGGTGCATGAAAGAAGCCGGCATCGCCGCTGTGCTGGCGCCAAGTTTCGGACGGATCTTCCTGCGCAACTGTGTCAACCTGGGCGTTCCAGCGGTCTACTGTCCTGAACTCCCAGAGCATGTAGAGGAAGGTGATGAGATTGAAGTAGACCTCGCCGCAGGCAAGGTCATCAACCGCACAAACGGTTTTGAAGCCCACATCGTCCCCCTCGCACCGGAACTATTGAAACTGATAAACGACGGTGGCATCGCTGAGTACACGCGCCGAGTACTGGCTGAGCGAAGGACTGCTTGAAGGGTGCGAACTGAAAAGGTCAGATATGACGAAGGCAGCAGATAAGTCCCCTGGGGCCAAACTGCGAATGCTCATCAATCGCAAGGACCGGGTACTGACCGTCATGCACGCGCCAACCGCAGCGCATGCACGGGTGATGGAGGCAGCGGGCTGTGAAGCGGCCTTCTCGGGCACCAGCGGGGTGGTTGGCACTTACACGGGTCTCGCCGACGTCGGTACGGCAACCTTGACGGAATGCGTCACGGTGGCAGGTTGGATAGCCGGTAGCGTGAACTTCCCCGTTATCATGGATGGTGATACCGGCCACGGCGGGATCATGGCCGTTCGCCGCATGGTGCGGGAATGCATCCGGGCGGGTGTTGCGGGGGTGCGTATTGACGACCAGCCCATTGAGGGAAAACGCAGAACCCAGAGTGCTGGCATGGAAGTCGTGCCGATAGAGCATGCCATAGCGCGATATCGTGCTGCGGTTGACATGAAGAACGAACTCGACCCCGATTTCGTGATCATGGCTCAGTGTTACGCCCGCGATGCGGCGAATAGCAATTTGGAAGACTGCCTCAATCGATTGCAAGCTTACGAACAGGAGGCAGCAGTGGACTGGGTGCAATTGGAATCGCCCCACTCAGAAGATGAGATTAGGCGTGCCCGTGCACTTATCTCCGGTCCGTTCTCGTTCATGAAAGGCAAACTGCCTAGATTTCTAAGTCCTGAAGAACATTTCGCGCTCGGCGTCACTATCGCTTGGTATCCCAACTTTACACACCACGTGACATGGGCCGCGTTGTACGACTTCATGCTTGACTTTAAAGGCCGTGGCATTGCCGCATGGGAAGACTTTTCTGAAAGTCGAAAGGACCGACCATATCCGATCCCAAGAGTTGGGCCAGACGGCGAAGGCGCCGACAAGCAGCGCGAGCTTGAGGAACGGTATTTCTCACCGGAACAATTGAGAAAGTATCAGGTGCCCAAAGGCTAGCGCCTGCGGCTAGGGCGTATTGCGCTGCCTCGCAGCATGCCTCGATATGATGTATCGGTCTCGGATCACTGCGTCACTGGAGGACCGCATGGTCGTTCATGGCGTGGCTCTGCTCCGGCCATATGATGTCCGCTGATCGAGGTATTGCGACCAAGATCGACCCCGGTCCCAGGACTGAACATGAGGCTTGGCCAACGACCGCTTCCTCAGCCGGGCGTTGGTTATGTACCGCACGATGTTGCAACCACTCACAGCCGCTTTGGGTCAAGCTCTGCCGGTCGTAGTCTGACCATTTCATGACGGGTTTGGCCCCGATAGCGGACGCAATATCTATTGACCAGGGTCATCCGCGTCACCGTCAAGTCCACTTAGCCCGCATGGCAGTCAATCCCCCCGGATAGAGTTCGGGCTTAACTTCCACCTTGCGCGCACGATGTGGGCGCGTAGATCGCCTAAAGCGCGTTGGCGTTCGTCTGCCGTTACATCTTGTGCGACAATCGCTTGCCGGTCAGTAATTGCTCGTCTCAGCCCGCGTGATTCTCGAGTAGTTCTCCGAGAAATCCGCGAAAACGCCTGTCGATGGCCCAGCTCTGCTTGGCGCCTGAGAGGACCTGGTTGCAGGCGTCCTTGGTGTGAGCATACATGTGGGCCACCTTGAGGAGGAGCTGGGCGTGCTGCATGAAGAACTGCTGGGCGCCGGACTTGGTATAGGGAGCGGCGAACATCCGTTTGTATTCATCCGATTGAAACTGGGCATTGGCCAACTCGGTCAACTCTTCCTCGAGTTCCTTCAGGGCCCTTTTGTCGATCGTTGCCACCATGGATGGTTCTCCCAATTGCGCCTTTGTTATCTGGCGTTGGCCAGGGTCAGGTTCGGTTCCTCCCGGTAGAGCCTAAAAGGCTCCGGGACGGCAATGTCATTTATGGAAAAAGGAGGGCGGGCTCTTCCGCCGATAGGTTTTCGTGGGCGTGCCATGCCCATTGCGGCACGGCGAAGACGTCATGCTTGGACCAGGTCATCGTCTTATCGCCGCAGACCGTGCGCCCGCTGCCTTCGATGACGAAATAGGCAGCGCTGATGTATGGCGGTGGCGCTCGCCCTTGAAGCCGGGCGGCAGGAGCTGGGCCCAGCAGCCGATCGTCGACATCGCGGCAGCACCATCGTCGGAGCCGGCATATTCAAGGACGATGCCATCGTGCAGGCTCGGCCTCTCACGGGCGAGGCTTTCAAGGCGGGCGCGGGTCTCGGCCCAAGAATAGCGGTTGATGCCGCGGGTGGCGGCCGGCCCCTGCCAGGCGGGGCGCAAGAGCGGGGAGCCGGCGGCGGCGCTCGCCGTCTGGGGCTGGGTCTCCTCGCCGAGTTCCTCATAAAAGGTCTGATTGAGCATCATCATGAGCGGTACGTCGAGTGTATTGAGCCAGGTGGCAGGGCGGTCCGACGTGCCACTGGCCAAACACGTTGGCCTTGGCCATGCGCTCTTAGAGTTGGCGAAGGTCAGACGCTGAGGCCGACATTGCTCTCTTGTTTCCCTGCCATCCGATGCCGAGGCCCTTCAATATGCCTCTAAACGGTATCGGGTTTCCTCTCCCGGTGGCAGGATAGCTGCCCTTTCAAAACTTGAAAAGCATTTCCCAAAATGCAAAAATCGTTTTGCCCTCTTTCGTGACGTGGGTTTGTTGGAGCGTGGCGTCTCGACTGACGGAAAGGACGGATTCATGTTGGTGAACTGGTGTCGGCGTTGGAAGTTTGGTGTGGACGTAGTCCGGGCGGGCGGCGCTTTTGGCTTAGCGCTGCTGATCATGTTGTCACCCGGCGGGACGGTCGCGGTGGCCAATGACTTCGCCGGCAAGACAATTACTGTTGCGATAGGTTCACGCGCCGGCGGAAGCTATGACGCCTACGGTCGGCTCGTCGCCCGCCATATCGGAAAGTACCTGCCCGGCAAGCCGACCGTGGTGCCAAAGAACATGCCGGGGGCCGCAGGCACGCGGGTGGCCAACTACGTCTACAACGTTGCGCCAAAGGATGGCACCTACCTTGGCGCCTCATTGAATACATTGCCTCTGACGCAGCTCATGCGCCCGGGCAAAGCGCGCTATGAAGCGGCCAAATTCAATTGGATCGGCGCTCTGAACAGCCCGGCGAATGTTTTGGCGACCTGGCATACATCGGGCATCAAGTCGATCGAAGATGCACGCAAGCGGGAAGTTACGATCGGTGCGACAACTGCGGGTGCGACGATGGAAATGTACCCGCTGATGGTGAACCGGCTCTTCGGCACCAAGTTCAAGGTCGTGCTTGGCTACAGGGGCGGCAAGGGCGTCAATCTCGCGATGGAACGCGGCGAAGTCGAGGGGCGTGGTTCGAATTCCTGGCTCTCCTATAAGATGCGCAATGCGCATTGGATCAAGGACAAGAAGCTCAATATCCTGTTTCAGATGACGATGAAACGGGATGCGGAACTCGCCCATATTCCAACCCTCCTCGAGTTGGCGAAGTCGGATGAAGACCGGCAAATCATTTCGGTGCTTGCGAAGACCGAGACGATCGGGCGCTCGGTGATGGCACCGCCGGGGGTCAAGCCGAAAACGGTTGCGGCGTTGCGCAAAGCATTCGGGGCACTGCTCCGGGATGAGGCGCTGTTGGCGGACGCCAGGCGCTCAAAACTCGCGATTAAGCCGACGGCGGGTGAAGAGCTACAGCGGCTCGTCGAGAGCATCTTTGCAACCCCGAAGCCCCTGATGGACAAATTCATCGCCGTGGTGCGCTCGGACAAGAAGAAATAGGCCGCGCATGCAAAGAGGCAGCAACCGGGAGCGGATGCGGATCGTGTAAAGCCCCCTCGTTCTGGGCCACGGATTTTGGATTTCTCAAAATTGTTTCAGGGACTGGCGGATGCATTCCGAGGGCCTCGTGCGGCCTGATGTGATTGTATTCGCGCAGCCAATGATCGATCACCAATTGAGCCTGTCTGGCGGTCGCGAACCATTCGGCATTTAGGGCCTCTCGACGTAGCGTTCCGTTGAACCGCTCGTTGTATACGTTCTCCCAGGGCGAGACCGGATAGATCCGAATGGGCCTTATACCGACGCGGCGCAGCCAGTCCTGCATGGGCTCCGCAACAAACTCAGGGCCACAAAAGGTTCAATCGAACGATTGGCTATCCTGCCTCCTTGTTAGCCCGCACAAGCAGAAAAATTCCGGGCTTTGCCGTTATCGGCCACGGCTTACCGCTCTAGGTTGTTCAGCGGCCCTCCTTCTAATCTGGGCTGGCCATCACGTCAGGTCACAAGCCGTCGGTCGCCTGACAACTCTATAACAGCTTCGCCCCTGATTGCGGACCTATGTCCGCATTTCCGCCTAACATTCTGCTTTACGCCCGACACCGGTCATCACACAGCGATGGGGCGATGTCCGGGACGGGCCAATAACGTCGAAACGGCCTTTGACGTTTGGTGCGGTGCACATGGATTTATCATCCCATTAGCGGGCATCAGCCGACCCGATATCGGCGGCGATCTTGCCGCCGCCGACCATGTCTGCTGAAAGGGGTATCGCGTCGAAGCTTTAGATGTCGATCTTCTCCGCAAGTTCAATTGCATCGTCGACTTCGATGCCGAGAATAACGAACTGTGCTTTCGATCTTGGAGTGGCCGAGCAAAAGCTGGATCGCTCTGAGATTACCGGTTCGCCTGTAGATTTTGAACCGAAGGTGCCTCCGCCGCTTCTTGTGGTGCGAAAAAATGAGGCCGCACGATCATTGTTGCGACGACAACGAGTGAGCAAAGCGACAACTATGATTGATTGACCGAGGTTGCACTGAAGAAACGGTCTGACAAGCCTTGGAAGGCCTCATCCATCGTCGCAGCGTGCGCTATTCGCCTGCCCGGAACGCTTTGGACGTATTGAGCAAATTGCCGATCACATCATCTGTGCTGCGCACATCACCAAAGCTCTGCCAAAAGCTGGTCAGACCGGCCAGATGATCGTCATCAAAGCGAGCTGCATTGGCGTCATGAACCATTACCGCGCGATAACCAATCATCATGGCATCGCGCGCACTCGACTCACAGCACATGTTGGTCGCCGTTCCACAGAACAATACGTTTTTGATGCCCCGTACGCGCAGGTGCGAGTCGAGGTCTGATGATCCCTGGATGAAAGCGCTGAAACGCGACTTGCGCGTGATGAGGTCGCCGTCTTTGACGACCAGATCAGGGTATAACCGGTGACCCTCGCTGCCTTCCGTCAGCCCGTCCTTGTGCGCGTTCATCTTAGCATCAGTGAAAAAATAATCGTGATAGATCGGCCAATTGCTGGGGCCGCCCATCTTATCGGCGACGGTCAATAGCACCCAGGCGACAAGCCCTCCACGCCGGCGCACAACATCGGCAAGCCGGTTGATATTCGGCACAATGCTCTTTGCGGTTTCGACCTCGGCAACAAAAAAATTCTGCATGTCGATCACGACCAGTGCCGTTTCTTCCGGCTCGAACGTGTCGAAAACATTGAGCCGTCCACGTTTGGCCTCGATCCGGTCCATGACATATTGCGGAATATTCAGTGCGTGGGGCATCGCGTTTCAAGCTCCTTTACGATTGATGTCATGCCGGTTGCCAGGCAATCATGCGCAACTGGCGAATCTCGCGTCAATCGCGAATGTGACACTGTAAAAGTGGCTTCTCGTTTCGTGGTATTGGCGCAGATCGAAGTCTTCGCTCAGGTGAAAGAGTTTTTTGTCAGCGGCCAAGATAGACATGAGTTCACTGTCGATTATTCCAACAAGCCGATCGATTACATTACAACCCAGTTTGCGCATTGCAACTGTTACAGGCATTCTAAGTGCAACTGTCTAGGATCTGAAAGCGGGTTTATCAATTCTCAGCGAACAGCCAGTGGCCTCAAGTCCTGACGGATCTTTTGGTGATGCAGCTAAGTCCTATGAACCAAAAAGTATCATTTCCGGGCCTGGTCCTTCGGCGACGTCAGCCCAGCGCCGGGCGATTTCCACTACTGGGGGTGAATCGGAAAGTATCGTCGAAAGGCGAATAGTAGCCCGCGTTGCGGGTTACACGGATCTCAGATTTGTGGGACCAAAAGTGGCAGCGAAAAATACTTAGCTGCATGCGACCCCGATAGACTCACTCCATCTCAAAGCATAGTCTCATATCGACTACGAGCCTCCGGGAGAAACCGCGGCCAGATCACACGTCCAAAGAAGACTGATGGATGCGTTGGCCAATTCATATGAGGGATGAGAGATGGTTGAGAAAAATGTCGCCCTTTACGAAAAAACTGACGCCGTCGCAATCATCACAATGAACAGACCGGAAAAACGCAACGCGCTCAGTCCGGATCTGAAGGCGCGTTTAATCGAATTGTTTCGTGATGCGGAAGCCGATGACGAAGTGGCCGTGGTCGTGCTGCGCGGCGCCGGCAAGACATTCTGTGCTGGTGCCGACATAAGTTGGAGCCCAGAAAAGGAATCCCGCAAGGGAGACGGGCTGAAGACCCAGGCGCACCACCATAAAACGCTTGATTTCCACTTCACACCTTGGAGCTTGACCAAACCTGTCATCGCATCAATTCAGGGACATGCTATGGGTGCTGGATGCGAGCTGGCGATGATGTGCGATATGTCGATCGCTGCCGATACGGCAATTATGGGGGAACCGGAGATCAGGTTTGCCTCGATTGGCTCCGCTTTGATCATGCCTTGGATCATTGGGCACAAGCGCGCGCGCCAGCTTCTCTATCTCGGCGACACGATCACCGCAGAGCGCGCCGAACAGATTGGCATGATTAACCTCGTGGTGCCGGAAGCGGAATTGGAAACGGAAACGCTGAGATTCGCGGAAAGACTCGCACTGATTGGTAGGGAGACTCTCAGTGCGATAAAAAATGCTGTCAATCGAGGCATCGAAGCTCAAGGCTTTCGGGCTGGTATGGAGGCAGGCACTGATGTCACCGCACTCATTCATACGTCTAATGTCGAGTCGAGCAAGAATTTCCGAGAGCGCGTTAAGAACGAAGGAGCTGCTGCCGCATTCCGATGGCGCAATGCTCAATTTAAAACTGAGCCCAAGTGAGTATTCCACCACGACCAGTTTTGCGTTCCGAGTAGCACAGGGAATCTCGGACCGTTTAACAGTGAGGAAACTAATAAAATGGCAGAACAGTTAGCGACTTATAAGAGGCGCGACCAGGTTGCGGTCATTACGTTGAATCGACCGGAGAAGCGCAATCCCCTGAGTAAGGCAATGCGCGATGCCATCCTCCAACACGTTGGTTCTGCTGAAAACGATCCTGACGTTGCTGTCATTGTGCTTCGCGGTGCCGGCTCGACGTTTTGTGCCGGCGCTGATATGTCGAGGGACGATCCCACACGAGAAGCACGCAACTCAGATGGACTACTGTCCTATGCCTACTACGATGACGTAATCGATTTTCACTTGGCGCTTTTTGGTGCTCAGCTGCCGATTATCGCATCAGTCCAGGGACACGCGCTGGGTGCCGGCCTCGAAATGACGATGATGTGCGATCTCACGATCGGCGCGGAATCAGCATTATTCGGCGAACCCGAAATTCGATTTGGCTCCGTTGGTGCCGCGGTGATCATGCCGTGGGTCATCGGCTACAAGCGGGCGCGGGAATTGCTTTACATGGGTGATCTGATCGACGCTCGCACGGCCCAATCCTATGGGCTGATTAATCGCGTCGTGCCCGATGCCGAATTGGAGCGAGAAACACTGCGCCTTGCCGACCGGATGGCCATTGTCGGCCGGACGACGCTGATAGGTGCGAAACGGGCGGTCAATCATGGCGCCGAAACCGCGGGCCTGAGAGACGCGCTCCGCAAGGGTGTGATGGTTGTTTCGCTCATGCATGTCTCGGAGAACGAACGGCACAAAGAATTCTCACGCCGTGCGTCGTCTGACGGCATTCGCGAGGCGATAAAGTGGATGCATTCCCAGTTCGACTGACTTCGTCGACAAACAAATCAGCGTGCGAAGACTATTTTGGAGCAAGCATGTTTAAATCACCCGCACCGCTACTTGAAGCAAAATCAATTGCCATTGTCGGAGCGTCTGAGCGTGCGCGTTGGCCGACAGACCTGCGCAAAAACCTCATTGAATATGGTTTCCGAGGACCAATCTATCCAATCAACCCACGCCGCACGCATATTTGGGACGAGCAATGCTATCCGAATTTCGGCGCCTTGCCGGAACCGATCGATCTTGCCCTTGTGGTCGTTCCGGGATCGTCGGTGATCGAAGTCTTGGAAGATGGTGTAGAGAATGGGCTCAAGGCAGCACTGATTTTTGCCGCAAATATCGGCGAGGGCACGTCCCCCGAAAGTGTTGCGCGTGGACAGGCGCTAAAGGCCTTGTGCGACCGTTCGGGCTTGCGTGCTTGTGGCCCAAACTGTCTCGGCATCGTATCATCCAGAAATGGCATTTTCGCCAACCCATCGCGCGCCCTTTGCAGGATGCCGCCGGGTAACATTGGTGCCGTATTCCAGAGCGGCGGCGCGATGCAGCACTGGGCACAGCCGGCTGCCGCGCGCGGCCTGCACTTCAGCCACATGATTACCAGCGGCAACGAGGTTGATCTCGTGATGGCGGACTACGTCAACTATATGATCGACGATCCCGATACCGACACTATTGTACTCTTCATCGAGGCAATACGGCGCCCCGAAGCTTTCATGCACGCGGCAGTGCGGGCGCTAGAAGCCCGTAAGCCAATTATCGCTCTCAAGACCGGTCGCAATGCGGAGTCGCAGAGGGCTGCATTGTCACACACCGGCGCAATATGTGGCGATTATGATGCCTACCTTGCGATGTGCGATCGTTTCGGCATCGTCAATTGCCAGACTTACGAAGACTTGGTTGAAACAACGCTTGCCTTCCAGGCTAAACGTTATCCGATAGGAGACCGCATCGGTTTTCTGACGATTTCTGGCGGCGTCGTCGACCTGCTTTACGATTACATTGAGGAACAGGGTGCCAATGTGCCCGAGTTCTCCGCCAAGACACTATCCGCCCTCCAGGAATTGATCAATCCAGGCCAAGCCGTAAGCAATCCCCTCGATGGCGGCGGCGGATCTGGCTTCAGTCCGAAAGATGCAGCGCCTATCTGCGAGATCGCGGCACGTGATCCCAATATCGATATCGTGGCCTGGACAATGCGGCTGCCGGGCGAACGTACCAGATTTCGCGACGCGGCCCCGCTGAAGTCCATGCTGGCAAAAACTGAAAAACCGGTCATAGCGTTCGAACGGACGAATTACATACCGACCGACGACGATTTGGCATTCCAGTCCGAAACCGGCATTCCGTTTCTGCAAGGGCTGGCCGCAACCGTCAGGGCACTCAGTCTTCTTGGGTTTTACGGCAAGAGGGTGAACGGACCTATGCCAAAGCTGATTGAACCGGCGGAAACCACGAATAAAAAATCAGACGCTGAGATATTGGCTGCTTTGGAGGAGGCCGGCGCACCGGCGCCAGTGAGCAAGCATGCCAATACGCCAGAGGCCGCGGCAGTCCTCTCAGAAGACATTGGTTTTCCGGTCGCCTTGAAGATCTCCTCCTCACAAATACTGCATAAGACAGAGGTTGGGGGCGTGAGATTGCATCTTGGCTCTCGCGAGGACGTAGCTCGCGCTGGTGCAGAGATGATGGAAAGCGCACTGCGCGCCGTACCCGACACCGTGATTGACGGTTTTTACATTCAGGAAATGGTAAGCGGTGTGGAAATGATTGTCGGGTGCCGTACCGATCCATTTTATGGGCCAATGATCGCAGTGGGTGCGGGCGGCGTGCTGGTCGAGCTTTTCAAGGATGTTGCCTTCCGTCTGCTGCCTGTGACACCGGACCTTGTCAATGACATGCTCGATGACCTGCAATGCGTTGCCCTGCTTAATGGGTATCGCGGAGCAGAACGACGTGACCGCGCAGCATTGATTCGTGCCGTGTGTGGCGTGGGCAATTATTTTATGACGCACAGGCATTGGCTGGCAGAGATCGAAATCAACCCACTAACGGTACTCGGCGAGGGCAATGGCGTGCGTGCGGTTGATGTTCGAATTGTCCGTCGTCTGGATCTCTGATCCCCATAGCGATTGATTGTTGTGCGCGACGTAATTGGCAGTTGTTTACGTTGTATCGGGTGTTGGCGTGTGATGGGGTGTTACAGAAGAGTGTCGGCGCTACTTTGTTTGAATGCCTTCGCAGTTCCGTTTCTGGCCCCAAGGACTCGTGGTGAAATGGGCAGAGCATTTCCGCTCTACCCAGTTACATCAGACGTCGATTTGCTCTGCAATCTCAAGGGCATCATCAACTTCGATCCCCAGATACCTGACAGTGCTTTCGATCTTTGTGTGTCCGAGCAACAACTGCACGGCACGAAGGTTGCCGGTGCGCTTGTAGATCAGTGTTCCTTTGGTCCGGCGGATCGAATGTGTGCCATAGACTGAAGGATCTAGCCCAACTGATGCGAGCCACTGGCTAAGCAACCGAGAATACTGCCGCGTGGTCAGGTGCGCGTCATTACGACCGCGGCCCGGGAACAAATACTGACCGGCCACCCGGCCACTTTCCTTGAGATATCTGTCGATCGCCTCCCGTGTTTGCTCGGTCAACTCGAACTTGACCGGTCTGCCGGTCTTTCTTTGACGAACGATTGTGCGATCAACGGCGTAGCCCCGAGGCGCAATATCTTCCACGCGAATGGCGACGACATCGCACCCACGAAGTTTGCTATCTATGGCCAGATTGAAGAGTGCAAGATCGCGAACCTCGCGTTCGAGCTGGAGCTTGGTGCGGATTGCCCAGACATGCTTTGGCCTGATCGGTGGTTTCGCGCCTATCAACTTGCCCTTGTTCCAAGGTTCGCGATTGACATTCGGATACACAGCACTTGGCTTCTCAGTCATGGTCTTTCTCCATAGTTTCCAAGGGAGAAGCCACAATGAGCGCCTATGGCCGGTTGCGGGCAGCAGCCGCCACGTTAGAGTAAACCGTCAGCAGGCCAATCGACGCGAATGACCCGGTGCCGCTATTTTGGCCGGCTTCAATAGCTATCGTATTAGGCGAGCGGGGTGCTCTGCTCGTGATGCATGCAACGAAGAGATAATAATATAGACGGTACTATTCGGTATCGGATTGAACTTGAAATTAATGCACCACGGGAGAGGGTGGTCCAGCTGCTTGCCGATCCGGAACACCTGTCGAAGTGGCTACGGGGCCTGGTGTTGCACGAACCGCTGAACGGGGTGCATGGGCATGTCGGCACCAAGTCGCGGGTGGTGCTGCGCATGGACAATCAAGAGATCGAGTGCATCGAGACCGTCACGCGACGGGAGCCGGTGGACCTGCACGCTATCCCAAAGGAGAGTGTCGTTTATTTCGAACGCGAGATCGTCAGCAAGGGCATGTCGAGCGTCCAGCGCGACCGCCTGACCGAAGCCGGTCCGAAGACAACACTCTGGACGAGCGAGAGTGAGTTCCGATTCACTGGCTTGCTGATGCGGCTGGTAGGGTTCTTCATGCCTAGCGCCTTTCGCAAACAGTCGCTGCTGCACATGCAGGACTTCAAGGCGTTCGTCGAGCAGGGAAAGGATGTCCGCGAAGCGATGGGCTGATTTTCGTTTTGCATATTGCAAATCAAGGTCATTGGTATCATCGCTTGCTGCTCGCGTTGTGCGCGAGGAAATCAAGCAGATAATATATCCGCTTCGGAGATGCGAACATGATGCCTCGAAATTCTCCTCCTTTGGCCTGAACGGCTGTCGGCCCAGCGCTCGGCGATGACCGATATTGGGGGGCAAACAGAAATTGGCGCTGAATAGCGGACATAGGTCCGCTGATTGGGGCCTAGCTGTCGTCGATTTGTCAGACCACGACCGGCGGTTGATGACCCGGAGCGGGCTTCGCTCGTTTTCAGGTAACGATCTCAGCCCGAAGCGTCACCGCTGCCCGCAGCCAGATTTCGTCGTCTCGACGCGCGGTGCAAATTGGCCGGCAATCCAACCATCGGCTTACCGATCCGAACCTAATAATTTGAAGGAATAGCTCATGCTGACGAATGCCATAGGAATATCGGTAATCGTGCTAGGGCTGATTTGCTGGATCGGGCAGACGTTGGTCGTGTTTGCCCCTGGCATGGCCGAAAAGCTCGGAGTCGGTGAGCCTGAGGAGGAACTCGATCGTTCGATGTACCTATTCGAACGCTATGCGCAGGGTATCCCTGACATTGCACTCACCTGGCTGCTTCCCGCATCGGCCTTGATGATGCTCCTGGGCTTCGATCACTGGCCAATTCTAGCGTTGATCGGAGGTGGTGTATATTTGTACTTTCCGATGGTCTTCATCACGACCCGCATCGTCCTACACAAAGATGGGAAAAAGATCGGCAGTCCGGCATCCGTGCTCGCAGCATACACACTCGGAACGCTCTGGCTCCTCTCCGCCATAACGATGATTGTCTTGGCCATGGCGGAACTCAGCGGTTCTGCTCGTTGAGGGCGGATACTGGGTCAAAGTGTTCGCTTACTTGGAATAGACAACTATTGTGGCGGATAAGGCAGTCTAGACGGAGATAGAATCTTGGACTGGAGCGATCCGGACGACGTACGAGTATTTTTCGAGATACACTCTGATCTTCGTCGAGAAGGCCCCGGCCTACCTGAGACAACAGCGCGTGCGTTGAACCTTGCCGGACCCCTTCCCGAGAACCCCCGCGTCGTGGATTTCGGCTGTGGGCCAGGCGCTCAGACCATGGATCTTGCGCGTTTGCTTCCGGCGGCTCGAATCTTGGCGATCGATCTGCATCCACCCTTCGTGGAGGAGGTGGCGCGCCGCGCCGCCACTGAAGAATGCGCCGACCGCGTCACTGCAAAGGTCGGCAATATGGGTGACCCCGCGGCACTTGGCCTCGTGCCGGGGAGTATCGACCTTATCTGGAGTGAGGGCGCTGCATATTCCGTTGGGGTTCAGAACGCGCTGAACTCTTGGCGTCCTTTGCTGATGGAAGGCGGCCGGATCGTCTTCTCTGAGGCCGTCCGGTTTGTCGATAAGTTGCCGCTAGCCGCACGGAAGGTGTGGGAGGAATATCCTGACCTCACCGACGACGCAGGAACGCGCAACCGCATTTCCGCAGCTGGTCTTCAATGCCTCAGCTCATTTCGTCTGCCACCCGAAGCCTGGATCGCCTATTTTGAGCCTCAGAAGGCAAAGCTCGACATGCTTGAGGAGCGGTATCGGGATAACCCGAAAGCTCTGTCCGTGCTTGCGGAAACCTGCAACGAAATCGACGTGTACTCAGCGCATGGCAATACTTACGGCTATGCTTTCTTCATTTGCGCTGCCTCAACCGACTAGCCCGTGGAGGGATCATGAGTGGCGATCGCGGCGCTGCCAAGTCGATTGGCTAACCAGTCGAAGATCTCATCGGCCAAACCCTTACCAATCGAATTCGAGCACAGATGATCATCTCCTTCGATGATCTGATGGGTGGCATTCGTGCCGATCAAACCAGCAATTTCTTGACCACTCGTGGCCTTGGTTACGTAATCTTCAGATCCATGGATCAATACCGCCGGACACTTTATTCGCCTTAGGACTTGTTCGGTGTCGCTTGCATAGGCCGTTAAAAAGTCCATCACATCCTTCTCATTGGAAAGGCCCGTCCATGTGTATGTCTTTCGCTTCTGCTCACCGAGCGCATTTTTCCAGACCTCAGCGAGCTTCGTGTACTCAGGCGCCCCGATCCCCGTGGATGCTCTGATATAGTCGTGAAACCCTGCGACGATGATGGCCGTTAGAGAGCCGCCACTGACCCCAAACGTGGCGAGACGGTTTTCATCCAAGAGTAGATCGCTTGCTACTCGGGCGTAGATCTCGTCTGTGCACGCTCGATAGTCATCGATGCTCGAAAACGTGCATCCGGAAAGACCGCTCTCGCCCCATCCAGGTGGTTCGATCGCTATCGCCGCCATACCGCGAGCCAGAGCATACTTGGCATACGTCGCCATGTGCTCCTTGATTCCTTCGTTGCCCGGATAGATCAACACCGCCGGAAAAGGCCCAACTCCTTCCGGATAGTAAGCGTCTGCATAGAACTTGCCCGCTCCGTAATCGAAAGCCCATTTCTCAACAGGAGGTTTCATCCGCTTTCTGAACTCATCAAAGACCGGGTCGGCCATGCGGAATATCTCCCTCAAGCGCTCTCGGTCCCAAACGAAGAAATAGGCCATGAAGTAGTACAAAGCGGCTTCAAGAAACTTGTCTCTAGCCGCCTCTGACTGAGTAGGATCAGCATCGCTGGACAACCGTTGTGCCTCTTCATTCGTGCTTCTCGCGAGCGCGCAAAGTTCGGCAACCACCGATTCAATCCCTTCATGTTTGCGAATCAGCGTTTCTCTGATCTTCCGTTCATCACCTCCATAGAACGACAAGGTCTGAAATAGCATTTTCCAAATAGGGCTTTTGAAGATCCAGCCAGAACTCACCAGTTTCACAGTGATCCAGCTCTGCCAAGCTTCAGGTAATTTCGGCAATAAGTATCTGATCAAGCTCATGTGACTGTTTACCTCAAGTTGGGATAGGGGGAATGTATTCGCTTTCATCCTCACCTTCCAAGATACCTTAAGCTGTCTGGTCCAACTCGGGCGACTGCAATGGCTAGTGGGCCAGTGGTTCGACGGGCGCTAGCGTCTCTCCTTCCAAAGCCGCGTATCCGTCGACAGGCGCCGGGATAGCGGCGGAGCGGCTGGATGCCACCATTTAATTCACAGCTGACTAGTCATCGGCGCGCCATAAGCCGCACGCGTTCCATCCCATACGTGAATTCATCCAGATCTGAGCCCCGGAGCGTCTGCGACGATGCCGCTGCCCGACGACAGCTCATGGCCCAATCCGGCTGTCGCACCAATTTTAAGTCTGCATCGCACCAATTTGGTGCCCCGCTCGAAGCAGACCTGAGCAAGCGCAGCAGCCCCGAGCCCCGTGACAGTCGCGAAGATCAGTCTGCCGTCCAAGCCCTTATTCGGAGATAAAGCTCGGGCAGACCTGCAATATGAAAATCACTTGGAAGACGGATCTGGGTCGCGCTGACCTGCTCACCTGGAAGCTAACTGGCGATACCGGTCATGTCATTTTCGTTATTCGACGCCGCGCAAAGGCAATACTTCATGGAACTTGCCGCTCGCGGTGAATTCGGGCGGTGCTTGGCTTTCTCGCACTTCGATGTCCCCTAGGCCGTTATCGCGAAACACTCGTTTCACCGACTGGATCACGTCTTCAAAGACAACTCCTGGCGGCGCCTCATCGGCCGGTTCTATGCGCACCTCGAAATCTCTCTCGCTTGTCTGGACCAGCTGGACGCGCCTGGCGTGCTCGTGCTCCAGATCGAAGACGAGCGGCGACAGCGTCACATCGCCCACACGCACGAGCGTCGCCTCGCGCCCTTCCACCTGAAAACTGCGGAACGGCGACCCGCAAGGGCAGGGATCCGTATAAAAACGAAGGCAGTCGCCAAGGTCATACCGGATGAAGGGTTGAACGTCGTTGGCAAGCACGGTCAACAGCACCGTCGCCGACAGCGTGCCATCGGGAACGGGCCGCATCGCTTCGTCGACCGCTTCGAGGATGACCCAATCTTCGTGCACATGGTGCCGCCCCTGGCTGCATTCGATCGACGTCACCAGGCATTCGGTGCAGGCGTAGGCGTCGATAACGTCGTGTTTCAGCGAGGGAAACGCCCGGCGAACCTGCTCGCAGACTTCGTCCGTGAGCGTCTCGCCTCCCGTTTTGACCAGCATCGGCTCGATCTGCAGCCGTCCGGTTTCCGCTTCTCTGACCAGAATGGTCAAGGTGCTTGGATAGGTTAAGACAACGCCGATTTTGGGTATTGCATTGAGTTGTTCCACGATTCGGGCGATGGGCTGCTCGGCCTCGATGAATGTGTGAGGCCCCGCCAGCCTTGGAGCCAGATGGCTCATCAATTGATTGAGCCCCGCGCCGGCAAAGTGACCGTTGCCGCCGGTGATGGTTACGTCCTCGCCGGCCTTGCGGGCTTCCAGGGTGAGCTTCCACTGTGATCGTTCGAAGCGCGCCATCGTGATTCCGAAGGTATACTCCAGAAAGGACGAGGGCAGGACGATGACCGCTGGTTCCCCAGACGTCCCCGAAGTCCGGAACACCGCGACATCGTCGATCGGCACGCCGATCTTGTCGAGATCACCGAGATGCTCACGCGCCTTGGCGAGCGGGAGCGAGCGAATCGTCAGCCAGTCGTCGAACTCACTCATGAGGTCAGGTTTGCGGGTCACCGGCAAGTCGCGCAGTTTGATCTCGCTCGATGGTCCCAGATCCGCATAGAGCCTGCGAAACAAGGGGGAGTCGCGCCGCGCCTTATCCACGAGACGCCGCAGGTTACGGAGTTGCGTTGCTTCTATTCGCTTCCGTCCACCCCAGGCTGTCCAGAGCCCGCTGGCAAAGTACCGCAAAGTTCTAAGAAGGCTGAAACGCATAGCCATTGTCGATGCCTATTTTGCCCGCAACTCGCGGGGGCTCATTAGTAAATTCCAGGAAACAACCGATATCTTACGCGGCTTGCGTACTCCTGATATCCCGGCAACTCTTCCTGTAGGGTCCGGTCTTCGAGTGCGGTTCTGATGACAGCGACCACCAGCGCAACCACGGCCGGAATGAGTGTCCACGCAGAGCCCAAGGCCAGCACAATGCCCGGCATTGCCAGAAGATTACCGGCATAACCCGGGTGCCGGACGATCTGGTATGGGCCAGTGTCACATACCACATGTCCTCGGTCGGTCTGGATGCGCATCATGCTGGAGAAGAAGCGGTTCTCTGCAATAGCCCACGCAGCGAAGGCGTATCCCAGTGCGATCAAGAGGATGCCAATGATGTTAAGCCATGTGGGGAACACGGGTGACCACCCAAAGCGGTGATCCAGCCCCGCCACGATGACCGGCGGGAAGGCAAGGGTCAATGCCATTAGCGGTGCAAGGACTTTATCCCATGCTTTGACATCTGTTGCCTTTAGCGCTTGCATTCGTTCCGCCATCAGCCCTGGATGCTGCCATTCTGCCCAGATGCGCCCACCAATACCGGCTGTAACGATGAGCAGAGAAAAGACCCAGGCCTGCCACCAATGGATATCCCCGCCGCAGGCCAATAAGATCAGAGGTATGGAAAGATGAATAATGATCACGCGAAACCACGCGCGGGGCTTTACCGTCTGAACCGTTCCTGGATCAACCGTTTTCGATTGCATATGGTTTCTCCGTTTCGAGTGACTGGCCTGAGCACTGCATCTTTGTTTGCCTGGCCTCACGATGCTTAAGGCGAATCTGAACGACTACGTACCCAAGTATTGCAACGGCTGCCATCCGATTCGGCGGTGCAATCTGCCCGATTGTAACAGCCCAAATACGACCTGTAATAACCTCTTCAACCGATGGCGCAGGGCAGGCATCTGAGAAAACATCCTCGCTGCCATGACTGACAGACGTAACAACGATGTTCAGATGCTCGACACCTCAATTGGCGTCGTACCTTGCGTATGGATGAAGCACTTCGTCGCCGGTCTGGCGCAGAAGGATCTATGATCGAGCACCAAGTCCGCTTCGATCAATGACCGAACTTCGGCGGATTGTCTTTCTCTTCTCACGTGATCATATCTAACGATAGGTTATTCGCCCTGTGCGGTCTTGCCTGCATCACTCCGCGCCTGGGTGTGCGACGACCAGGGAGCATCAATTACAAACGCGAGCAAAGCGACTCCAATCATCGCAAGAGACGGTACCCACGGCGTACTTGCTCCTGTTTCTTGATATACGCCCCAAGTGGCGCCAAGGCTTGCCAAATAGAAAATGAAGTTCCCCGTGGGCAATGCCCATCTTGACACAGGATTACTCTCTAAAAACTGCCCTGATGCCAGAACGATGGTGAAGAAGCCCAGCGTTATCCAGCCCCCGCCTGCAACTTTCATGAGCGCCAAGATTAACGTTTGGGTGCCCGGATCAACCTCTCGCCAGGGTGTGCCGACTGCCTGAGCATGGTAAGACATGAACTGCTCTGAGGTGACATAGAGCCCGCCTATGACAACACTTACAATCCCAATAACGAGATAAATCCCAAGCGCCAATTTCATTCGCATGCCTTGACGCCTTTTCTGATATGACTCCCCGCATCGTTCGGTGCCGCACTGCTCGACAAATCGGAAGCAATGGGGCGAAGCTCGCCTGTGTCCGTCAGAAGGGCGAAGTTCATTCGAGCATTTTTGACGAGCCGTGGGATGATCTTGTCTGCGATTGCCGCGCCTGGTGTCCAGAAGCCGCCGGGCAAAGCACTTTTCGGCAGGTCCTTTGCCAAACAGACCGCAACTTCTCCAATCATGCGGCTTGACGCGCCATAGCCGGGATCGCGATCACCGCGAACAACAAGTGTCAATCGATGTTCCGATCGCGTTCGAGCCGTTAGATGAAACTCAAACTGGCCTTCTTCACGCGCTTTTCTTGATGGCCCGTCGCCGGGCCTGGGCAACATGGTGGCATTCAACAACGTGCGCATCAGGCGGGATCTGTATGCCCGATAAAATATCCGAGAAACGACTGACAGAGCGCTGGCGGCAAGCCTGCCGCCTACGTCCCAGCCTTCGTCGTATGTAAAATCAATTCCATATGGATAGTCCAAGTGCGCATTCGTGGCATGGACTACCCGCGTGTTCACGATCGCCATGAAGAAGGGGCCAAGCCATGTGCCGGAGAGAGAGCGGCGTACAGCATCAATATCTGGCTGCGCTACGCCGCGGCGCCGGCCCGGCGGGCAGATAGCATATGGATTGTCTAGAATGGCGGCCACTTTCGCGTCGCGTGCCGCATCATTTCGCATTTTGCCTAGACTCAAGATGGTGCCGCCACTGAAGCCGCCTTTGAAGGACTTCACCTCAGTCGTGACGTGCGCGATCCCGCAACCAAACTGCTTCTGGGCAATCTCGTTGAGCGCCCAGACACCGAGATCTGAAGGCAGGGAATCGACTCCGCAACAGTTTAGTATTCTGGCGTTCGAGGCCTGGGCTTTACCACCATGTTGGTCCATCATTTCCTGGATGAACGGTATCTCGCCGGCCAAGTCGCAATAGTCGGTGCCACCCGCAGCACATGCCAAAATGAGTCCCTTGCCGTAAAGCGCATAAGGGCCAACGGTCGACAAGACTGCTTTGGTGCTCACAACCATCGAATCGAGGAATTGGCGATCGCGAGCGTCGCCGACAATTATCCGAAGCCCTTCCGCGCCGGCACCTAACGACGCGCGTGTGGCTTCCAGTTTCCGGCGATTACGCCCTCCTATCGCCCAGCGTAGGCTGCCATCAACGCCATATCTTTGGTGCAAGTGCTCTGCTACGAGCTTTCCGACAAAGCTAGATCCACCCCAGAGTACAACATCGAACTCGGCTTTCATTATCCAGGCCTCGGCTTATCTTACGCGTTGTGTTTAGCTGACACGGCAGCCGCTATTGAACGTGCCATCCCGGATGCCGGGAACCTCCACCTGAAGTCGCAATACTCGGCACCCTCCGCGATGGTTTGCGTTCGAACCAGTTCGACACCGAACGCGTTCGCTAAACAATGGTCGAGGTTGCATGCTGCATGCGGCGTGAGTTCGGGAACGCCTTGGTCCTTGAAGTAATCGAAGAGCGGACAAAGGGTGACGTCGAAAGCAACTGCGGCGCCGGCCTCTGTTGGGAGATGCCGGTGAACGAACGGAGAGGAGAAGAAATACCTGGTCACCAAGCCCAACACCCATTTGATCCTGGTTTCGGGTTTGCTGCTACGGAGCCGTGAGAGCTCGAACCAGGTAGCCGGCACCGGTCGGTAGTCATCCATCGCGATCGCCTCGACAAGCGCACCGGCATCGTGTTGGGACATGCCCCGCTCCTTAAGGGCCTGATACAGAGCGCAGCTCCACTCCATATGTCGAATCATGAGATTGACCGAGGCGCTATGGTCGGGGCGGCTGGGTGCCAACCTAGTCTGCCAAGTGCATGTTGCGCGCCAGATTTGTGACCACGCGTCCGGGAACCGATCCTTAAGGTGAGGAATTGCGACGCGCCTATAAGCGGTGTTTGGTGCTGCCAAGAAGAGAATGACGCCAAGCATAATCGTCTCCCTCCCCGCCCTGCTTCAGCATTTGACAGGCTTGAGACACGTTGGTCCTTGAGTTGTATCAAGTATTTCTCAAGAAGCTTGGAACATACGGAGTTTGTCCATTGTTAGCCGCTTCGCGGCGCGACGGACTGAGAAAAACGAAAACCCCACCAGGCAAGACCGATCATTATCGTGCCAAGAGAGACCGTAAAAATTAGCCTTACAGGTCCAACGGCACCTGCGGCGTAGCCGGTTGCAACCCCAAGCACCACACCTGCAATAGCGATCATTGTTGGCCATAATATCCATGCTCGCTTAATTGGTCGGCCCAGTCCAATAAGAAGCAAGACACCCCATGCGAAAGCAACTCCGCCAAATTGAACGCGCGGCACAATGCTTGGATCCTCGATACCAACCGATCGCAACAAGGTAAGGCCCGCCACCAGGAAATCGGCCAGCGCAGGAAGAATAAAGGCGAGGCGCAATAGCAGCATGGCCGACTAGCCTTCCTTTGCGTCCGAGCTACCCAATCTGGCGGGCAGGCCACAACTCAAGACACTGCTCGCTTTCTCCGGGCGACGCAATCCTCGGATTACCGTTCAGATCGACACCAGAAGGCGTGTTAAGCCGCAATATCGTTCAGGTCTCCAGAATGCGCGGCAATGGTTCCAATAAACGCTTGTAGACCGTTTTCCTCCGCCGGCCTTTTGAGATCCGCCTCTGTCAGTTCGAGCGTGGTCAAGGGAGGTTTGTTCACAAGCGTAGACATATGTCGGAAAGTCCGCTCGCCGCCGCTGCCGCCTTCAGTGCAAAAGAATGCCACCTGCTTGAAACGACCGGCGTGCTGGTTGAGATACGCGCGCATTGGGCTCGACATCGTCCAAGCCCAGACCGGCGTTCCCAGAATGACAAGATCATACTGGCCGGGGTCTGTCTTCGAAGGCTGGATCCTTGTCGGTCGATTGAACATTGCTTCGCGGCCCGATGAGATCATCGCCCAAATGCCGCTGCGCTGATCCACATCTCGGATCTGCTCAACATCGGCATTACATTGGCTGGCGATTTGCTCTGCGATCGCTTTCGTGTTCCCGCCCAGGGAATAGTAGACAACAAGACATTTCATAGCAGGGTCTCCCTATGTAACGGCGTGTCGGAATAACCTGATCACGAGGACCATGGCGTTGGATATCGCTGTACGACCGCTCAAGGCATTGAGCCGAATCAAATCTGTAAGAAAGAAAAGAACATACCGGACAACTATCATCGTGGCCTTGCGTGCCCGTTTGATCTGGATCACCGCATGCCCGCCGAAAACCAGCCATGTCCTCAGCAGGTCATTGTGGAAATCGGTTCATGTTGTCCCGACGAAGCTTACTCATTGGAACCAGTGTGGTTGCCGCCGCAGGCGGCGCGGCATATTACGCGTGGCCTGGCAACGATCCTCGATATCGGTCCGCCTTGGACGAGATGCGACGACCTCTCCAGAGATGGCCAGAAACTGAACGTACTCGTGTGCATCATCTGGTCCGGTACGCAACGCTGGCCGCGAACAGCCACAACACGCAACCTTGGCTGTTCGAAGCAGGCGGCAATACAATCCGAATTCGCGCTGATGTGGACCGCCGCTGTCCGGTTGTGGACCCGGACGACAGGCACGTCATCGCGTCCCTCGGATGCGCGACGGAGAACCTCGTGCTTGCCGCCAAAGCTGCAGGGATCGAAGCGCAGGTAGAGTTTCAACCGTCATCACGACATGTGAATGTCACTATGACGACCGCGCCTTCCGATAGCACTGCGGCGTATCAAGCGATCGTAAAGCGGCAGACGACACGCGCACCGTTCGATCCGACGCCACTGGCGAACGATGATCTCTCCGCAATGGAAAGTGCGGCCCAAAGAGGGGGAGTGCGCCTGCGCCTTTTGACGGCCCGCAAGGAACTGGATCGCCTCAAAGAGTTCGTTGTTGAGGGCAACACTGCGCAATGCAACGACGACACTTTCGTTCGCGAATTGCGCGATTGGATCCGGTTCAATCAGACACACGCCGCTGATACCCGCGACGGGCTCTACACGGGCTCAACGGGAGCCCCGCATTTTCCGCGTTGGCTGGGACAACATGCCTTCCCGTTCTTTTTTACTGCTGGCTCAGAGAACCCCAAATACGTGGCCCAACTCGACGGTTCGGCGGGAGCGATTGTCCTCTATGCTGAGAGCGACAAACCGGAAGGGTGGTTCAATGTCGGACGTGCAAGCCAGCGCTTCCAGCTTGAGGCAACGGCTCGGGATGTTCGCACGAGCTTCATAAACCAGCCGTTGGAGGTCAACGCTGTGAGGGGCGAGTTTCAGAAATGGCTCGGCGATGGATTGCGACCGGCGATCGTTCTGCGCTTTGGACGAGGCAAGCCTCTGCCACCATCGCTGCGCCGGCCCGTTGCTGCCGTTCTCCAGTTTGCGTGATCGACGCCTGTTCTGAAGCACTTGACGAAGCTAATGCGATCTTGAATCGCACACTCGTAAGAATGCACGAAACTAGACAACTTCTTTCTGACAGGTCGGATTCTTGGAAACCTATCATCCCTTTCGATCGCAGGCAGCGAAACAGACCTATCTCGCATCTTACGACCAGAAGGCTCGGAGCTGGCCGGTCGCGTCAGAGACACAAATGGTCGGCACCTCCTTTGGTGACACGTGTGTTCGGATCCAGGGCCCCATCGATGGTCCGAAGCTTGTTCTTCTGCCCGGGGACTCGGAGAATTCACTGTCTTGGATGCCGGCAATCGAGGCGTTGTCGGCAGAGCATAGGACCTATGTGCTTGACCACATCTATGACAATGGGCGCAGCATCTACACGAAAGAGCCTCGAAGCGCCAACGATTTTGTACAATGGTTGGAGGAGTTGTTCGTGGCGCTCGAACTGGAGCATCTCCGCCTCGTTGGCTACTCATATGGTGGCTGGCAGGTGGCGCTTTACGCACTTGCGCATCCGCACCGGCTTGAAAAGTTGGTCTTGATAGCTCCGTCTGCGACTGTATTGCCTCCATCGATTGGGCTTTTGATCCGGGCACTCGCCTACTATTTCATTCCTCTTCGCTTCGTTACCAAGACATATCTCTACTGGTACGGTCCTGATGCCGTGCAAAACATCCAGAACCGGTCCCGCATCGATGAAATGATCGAAGAATTGATGCTGGCAAGGAAATGCTTCAAGCGCCGAAAGTTCATACCGCCCACAGTTCTGACCGATCGAGACTGGCAAGAGTTGAAGACCCCGACCTTGTTCCTGGTCGGGGAGGATGAGTTAACATATTCCGGAACCAAGGCCGTTGAGCGGTTGGCAGCCGTT
Source organism: Hyphomicrobiaceae bacterium (assembly GCA_965223255.1). Lineage (GTDB taxonomy): Bacteria > Pseudomonadota > Alphaproteobacteria > Rhizobiales > Hyphomicrobiaceae > CBDCWA01. Next base: position 345,277 of record CBDCWA010000002.1, read on the forward strand.
GCGCCAACAGTAAATGCATTAATCGCTGCGGAAGCGGATCACTATTTGACTATCGTGAAACCCAAATGGGTTACTGACCAAGTACTGAAGTTTTTAAATGCGCCCTGAAAACAGGCTCGTGCCGGGATGCGAGCCAGCCGATCAGAACCTCAGGCGAAGCGGCGCATTCCCTCACCGCGAGACGCCCCGGCAACCCATGTTGATGCGTATCAACGCATTTCCAGTCTGATTTCGGCATGCTGTTATGATCGCCCCTACAGCCTGGAGGCAGAGACATGGACACGGCAATCCGTAAACAAGTCGTCTCGATCATTGACGATATTGACGACCTGACGATCGCGACAGTTCGCGATGATGGCTATCCGCAGGCAACCACAGTTAGCTACGTCAACGATGGCTTGACGATCTATTTCGGAACGACTTCTGATTCACAGAAGGCGCGGAACATTGCGTCCAACAACAAGGTTTCGCTGACAATCAATCGGCCATACACGACCTGGGATGAAATTGAGGGCGTCTCCATCTCGGGAACGGCCGTCTTGATTACCGACAAGGCGGAGCAGGACAAGGTCGGCGCCCTGTTGTACAAGAAGTTCCCTCAGATCGAGAACTACACACCGCCAGATTTGCCACCGGATGCGATGGTGCTTTTCCGCATTGAGCCGCAGTTCATTTCCCTGCTCGACTACCGTAAAGGCTTCGGCCACACCGAATTATTTCAACTCTAGAATTGGCGGAAGGCAAATGCGTGAACAGTCCGGAAATGGCGGCTCCACAGATTCCGCATCTGACCTGACCATCCGCTCCGTCAGTGCGTTGTCCAGCGGTTCGGCTGAGGCCCATCCGGAGCATCAGCGCGGGACCTGGAAGCCCCAGTGGTTGTGGCTACTCACATCGCGCCGTTGGATGGACGTGCCCGTCAATTTCTTTGTCATCGAGCACCGCGATGGTCTGGTCCTATTTGATACCGGTCTCGATCCGGCAATTGTCTCTGACCCGAATTATATTACGCACCCGGTCGGTCGGGTCCTGCTGAAAAGAATTTTCCGATTTCATATTGGCGAACAAGACCGGCTGGGCAGAAAGCTGCGTGATGCAGGTTTCCGTGCCGAAGACGTGAAGAAAGCCGTGATCTCGCATCTCCATTTCGACCATGTCGGCGGGATCGCGCAGATTCCCGAGGCCGAACTGATTGTGAGCAGGCAGGAATGGAACATACTTTCCGGCCCACGTCCGGAACGAGAGTGGATCTTGCGCGAGCACATCGAATTGCCAACAGCGAATTGGCGCCCGGTCGACTTCGTGCCGACTAATGATCCGTCGTTCGCTCCTTTCGAAGGCTGCTACGACGTAATGGGCGATGGCTCACTTATTCTGCTGCCGACGCCTGGTCATACACCGGGCTCAAGTTCGCTGCTCGTACGATCACCGCAGCTGCCACCGATACTTCTAATCGGGGATCTCGCCTACAACGCCGACATGCTGATGGAGGACAAGGTCCCAGGCACGGGCGATGCGAAGCTGCTTCGCCAGTCGTATGCCAAGGTGCGTCAGCTGAAGCAAATGCTGCCGGAACTCGTACTCGTTCCATCGCACGATGCTACGGCATCGGAGGCGCTCAAATCCATGCTGGCGAGCGTTTAGGAAGATGCGCTCACGATGGCCGACCGGATTTTGTCCTGGATTGTGTCAGCAAACAACCACTTGCACATTTCATCGGCCAGAAACGAGCGCTGATTGTGGGCCTATCAGCCATTGTTGCAAATGTCCGCCAAAAAGTCAGTCAAAACTCGCAAAATGCTCTGCGTTGGCGCCAATTGGCTATTGTCCAATCGTTACCGCGATCTTCCCCTTGTGTTGGCCGGTGCCAAAGTAGGCGAGTGCTTCGGGGACTTCTTCAAGCGGGTAGGTCCTGTCAATGATCGTGACAAGCTGCCCGGATTCGAGCAAGCTTGCGAGGTCGGCCAACCCTTTGTTTGGCCCCTCGGCGACAAGTCGCAGCCGCCTCGTCTCGCCCGTGAGCTTGCCGAGAGCGCTGTGGAACCACATCTGGGGAATACGCTTCATCTGTGCACCGACCACGGCGTAGGTTCCGCCAGGCTTCAGCGCGCGCTTGATGGAGGACATCGGCCGCGTGCCCTGGCAGTCAACAATTAAGTCGTAGCTATTGCCGGTTGAGGTGAAGTCCCGCTGCCGATAGTCGATGACATGATCGGCGCCGGCGTTGCGAACCACTTCGAGCTTGTGGGCGGCATCAACGCCGGTAACCTCGGCACCGAAGAGCTTGGCCAGTTGGATCGCGAATGTACCAACCCCGCCGCCAGCGCCGTTAATAAGAATTGCGTCGCCAGGGATTATCTGCTCGACCCGCCGCAGTGCCTGAAGCGCGAGGACGCCGGCCTGTGGCACGCTGGCTGCCTGCTCGAACGTCACGTTTCCGGGCTTGCGCTCGACAGCGGTTTCCCCGATGCAGGCAAATTCGGCGAAGCCGCCCCACTTGTCCCAAAGATCAACGAACACTTCATCATCCGGCTGAAACCGCGTGACGTCATGACCTACAGCCTCCACAGTACCGGCAATGTCGGCTCCCAGTCGCTGCTTGCCGCGCTTCGGCTTGAACAAGCCGAACATGAGGCGATTGATGAACGGTGTACCGTTAAAATATTCCCAGTCCCATGAATTGATCGACGATGCATGAATGCGCACCAGCAGTTCATTTGCTCCTGGCTCGGGCCGAGGCACGTCTATTAATTCCAGCGCCTCGGGTGAACCATATCGTGTGAAGACAATCGCTTTCATGCATATCTTTCCGGTCCTAAATGCCGTCGTATACAGTCTACATGTCTAGAATCCCACAACACTTGCTTGGGATCAAAGGGGTCAATGCCGAAGTACGTTTGGTTTAAGTCTCTCGGAGGTCAGTCGAACAATGCGGGCAGCAGTCAGTGCGAGGTATGGATCACCGGACGTCATTGAGGTTCGTGATGTCCCGAAACCTGTTCCCGAAGCAGGTGAGATCCTCATCAAGGTCAGGGCCACGACGGTCAGTCGGACTGACTGCGGCATGCTGGAGCCGCATCCGTTCTTCATTCGCATGACGGAGGGGCTGTTCCGACCCAAACACAAGATCCTGGGCATGGATTTCGCCGGCACGGTCGAAAGCGTCGGCTTCAATGTTACAGCATACGCGGCCGGCGATCGTGTATTCGGCATGTCGCCCGAGACCTTTGGCGCCCACGCCGAGTACATATGTATCCCTCAGAATGGACAGATTTCCCACATGCCGCCTGATGGGGCGTTCAACGAGGCCGTCGTCTGCGAAGGTGCGTGGTATGCCGACACCAATTTGCGCTGGCTCGGCTTAGGAGCCGGACAGAACATTTTAATCTATGGGGCATCCGGCGCAATCGGCGTGGCGGCGGTACAGCTCGCCAAGGACCGCGGCGCGACGGTGACGGCGGTCGTGGGTGCCCGCCACCTGGAGTTGGCCGCCACCCTCGGAGCGAACCGGGTGATCGACTACACGGCCGAAGATTTTACGCGGATCGACGACACGTTCGATGCCGTCTTCGATGCGGTCGGAAAGACGACTTATGGACAATGTCGCAGGCTGATGAAGCCGACAGCCCGCTTTACCGCAACGGACCTTGGACCCTGGTGGCAGAACATCTGGCTTTCGGTTTGGCATCGCCTTACCCGCAGCCGGCGTGTCAACATACCGTTCCCGGTGTCTCGTCAGGACTTCGTCGACGACATGAGTAAGCTTATGAAGAGCGGCGCGCTCCGAGCCGTGGTCGACCGCATCTATCCCCTTGAGGCCATCGCCGAGGCCTATCGCTACGTGGCTCAAGGTCAGAAGACCGGGATTGTGGTTATTGACTTGGGGTCAAATTGAGAGTTGGCGCGTAAGCACAAACGATTGGCGCACGGTTAACTTGGAATGGACCCAAGAGATCGTCATTTCGATCAAGCAGGCTATCCGAAGTCAGAAGACCGTTATTGGACAACGCTACGTTGCTGCGTTGCAGCACCTCAACCCAATGCCGCTTCCGCTTTTGCGACTGAGCTTGGATGACGCAATCGGAGCATGCTGCACCTGCTCGCGCCCGCAGGCTGCCAAAGGCGGACCTGAGCCGAATCTCGAAAACGAACGTTTTGCGGACGAACGTGTTGTATGGTGCGCGCCGGCCCAAAATGGCGCGAAGCAAAGATTTTGGGATATTTCAAGGCCAAAAAATGCAGCAAGAAACGAAGTTGTCAGCCGGCTATAGTGACAGCCCGCAATCCTGGAGCACCTTGTCTATTCTGGACGCAACCCATATCGGCATGAACTGGTAACAGACCGCCGACATTTGCGGAGCCTTCGCAATCAACTCTGGGCGCGAACTTGATTGCCACACGCGCTAGCCGGGGTTAGGCTGATTAATGCGGGTGCCATTGCGCCTGCAGGATTTCGAAAGTTGCGTGCACTCGTGCTTATCCCGGGTGATCTGCATGCTGCAGGAGGGTTGAAATGTCTTACGATCTCGTAATTAAGAATGGTTTGGTCGTGGATGGTTCCGGTCTTCCAGGCATTTCAACAGACATTGCCGTTGCCGACGGACGTATTGCCAAGGTTGGCACGTTAAACGGTGAGACCGCCAAGCAGACAATCGACGCCGAGGGTCATGTCGTGACACCCGGGTTCATCGATGGCCACACACATATGGACGCGCAGATTTTTTGGGACCATATCGGCAGCAACTCGTGCTGGCATGGTGTGACATCTGTCGTGATGGGAAACTGTGGTTTCACGCTCGCGCCTTGCGCCGAAAAAGACAAGGACCTGGTGCTGCACAATCTTGAGCGCGCCGAAGACATACCACCGGAAGCGATGAAGGCTGGCATCCCCTGGTCCTGGGAAACCTTTGGCGAATTCTTCGATGCTCTCGACAAACTTCCAAAGGGACTTAACTACGCAAGCTTCGTCGGACATTCCGCTCTTCGGACGCAGGCCATGGGCGCTCGGGCCATGGAAGAGGCGGCGAGCGATGATGATCTGAAGACAATGCAGAACAGCCTGAAGGAAAGTCTGCGTGCCGGCGCCATCGGCCTCTCTACGTCGCGCACATCTTCGCATCGCACTCCCGAAGGCAAGCCTGTCGCCAGCCGGCTCGCCGACTTCGACGAACTTTACGAGTTGGCAAGAGTGATGAGCCGCCTTGGCCACGGTATCATGCAGCTTGCGCGCGAGAATGTTATCGACGATCCTGAAAAGCGCCACCAGGAATATGACGAGGTCAAGCGCCTTGCACTCGACGCCGGCCTACCAGTGACATTCGGTAACACGTGGTTCCGCAATACCCATCCAGATCTGTGGCGCACCCAGGTGCAGATGGTTGATGAGATCGTCGCAGCAGGTGGCAAGGCAATGATGCAAGGCACCGCCACCTGGAATTGCTCGCTGCGCTCGTTTGAGACGATGACCCCCTATGACATGCTACCTGCCTGGAAGCCTTTCCGCGCCCTCCCCCTCGGGGAACAGGAACGCACACTACGTGACCCCGAAGCGCGCGCAGCACTTGTCGCGGCGGTCAACGCGCACAAGCACAATCCTGACCCTTCGCTTCCGAATGCCCTGCAGCGTCCAGTGGACTGGGACTGGGTATTTCCCTACGATCGCCCGCTTCCGCCATACCGCACCGTTGCAGAGATTGCGGCCGAACGCGGCGTAGAACCTATCGACGCCTTCATCGATCTCGCATTGGAGGCAAATTTGAAACTCTTCTTCATCCAACCAAGTTTTAATCAGAACCAGGACGTGGTACTTGCAATGTTGCGCCATCCAAATACCTGCGTGACCTTCTCGGATGCGGGCGCCCATGTCGCGACTAGCCTCAATCCAATCCATGGCCATCTGCTCGGTCATTGGGTGAGAAATGAGAATGCGATTACTCTCGAGGAGGCGGTCCGAAAAATCACGTTTGACATCGCAAAGTTTTGGGGCCTTCAACAGCGCGGTTGGTTGCACGAGGGTTACCACGCCGACATAGCAATTTTTGATCCCAACACAATTTCACCAAGTATGCCCGAACTGGTCTACGATCTACCTGCGGGTGCACCGCGCATTCTGCAGAAGACCGAAGCCATAAAGGCAACGATCGTCAACGGTGAATTATTTATGCGCGATAACCAGCACACTGGAGCCTACTCAGGCCGGCTATTGCGGGGGCCGTTGGCGCAGAATTGACAATCCCCCCGGCGGTGAACCCCCGGCGGTGAAGGCTGCAGGCATAATATGGAGGCAGCAATGGCAAAGATACCGGTGATCGATGCCGACGGTCACATCATGGAGCGAACCGACGAGATCAAGAAATACTTGGACAGCAAGTATGCAAGCCGGCCAACCAGCTTATGGCCCGGTGGCCAGCCTTGGGATACCGAACTCTCGGGCAAACTCGAGCTACCCTACGGTTACAGTCGCGAACTCGTCGCGAAGGAACAGGTGGCGATCTGGAACCGCATATGTGAGGAGCACGAGATTGCCAGGGTTATCCTTTTTCCAACCGGCTCGGGCAACATGGCAAAACTGCAGGAACCGGAATTTTGTGCTGCTGTCTGCCGCGCTGCCAACCGACACTTTGCAGAGGATTATCTAACGGACCGCCTGCATCCGATGGGCGTTCTCCCGATGCGGGACCCAGAGGCGGCAGCACGCGAGCTTGAATATGCTGCCGGGCTCGGCCTCAAAGGGTTTGAGGTCCTCACGGATGGTCTGCCCTTTGGTCTTGGCGATTCTTTCTACGATCCTGTCTATGAGGCGGCCGTCAGGCATGACGTCACCATCGGTATACATGGCACACGTCACTGGTCGCACGAGTGGGGTGGCAACAAGCTCAGGTCGTTTGCAGAAGTACATGCCTATGCATTCACGGCAGGAATGCTCTGCAATTTCACTTCGGTTATTTGCCAGGGATTGCCCAACCGTTTTCCAAATCTCCGAATGGCCTTCTTAGAGGTTGGCGCAACCTGGCTGCCTTACTACTTAGACCGCCTAGACGAGCACTATGAAAAGCGCTCGGAAGAAGTTCCTAATTTGACGGAGAAGCCATCTGACACGTTCAAGGCATCAAAGCTTAAAGTCTCTATTGAGGGTAAAGAGTCGCTTCTGCGCGCAACGATCGACTATGTCGGGATCGAACATCTGATCTATGCGACGGATGTGCCCCATTGGGACGGTGAGTTTCCGGAAAATCTTGAGGAGATCCGCAATACTAACGAACTCAACGATGCTGAAAAGACGGCAATTCTTCATGATAACGCGGCTCAGCTCTTCGGGCTTGCGGCATGACTTGCACCTATTTTGCAGAGCGAAGGTACGCCATTGTTTCGTTTACGGCATCTGAGCAGTGATCAAACAATCAAAATAGTAAAAGTGGAGGATGTATCGATGGCCATTGAGATTGTAGACGTTGTTGGTCTTGCTCATGAACTCAAGAAGCGTCAGGTGATCATGGATACCCGGCGCATGCACGCCTGGATGCACTATTACCCCAATCCGGGCGATCACGATGAGCTGCACTGTCATCCGGGCGATCAGACTTTTCTGCTATTGGAAGGGGAATGCACGATGAGCTTTCCTGATGGCAATTCGTCGGTGCTGAAGCCTGGCATGGTCGCGCTGATCGAGGGCGGCTCCTTTTACCGGTTGGAGAATACAGGAGAAGGGCCGATGGTCCTTATGGGCACGCGCACCGGTCCGAACAGTGAAAACAAGCACATCGATTACGTGACCCGAAAAGATATTCGCGCGGAAAGGCGCAGTCGACATGCGCGGTCAGCAGGCAACTAACTGACCACGCCCCAATAGCCGCGCCATCGAAGTCAGGCTAAAGCTGACAAGGATTTTGCTGTTTGCGCAGCCAGTCTAAGAATTTCGATCAGCAATAATTGAGGTCAGCTTCTGATGCTTTGGACGGCTCCTCCCACCGGCATCTAGGTGCCAAGATGGTTGCTGTTGTTGAAGTGACCATCAAAAGAGGAGCCGGCCATGAAAGTGATTACCACGATTGGACTGGATATAGCCAAGTCCGTTTTTCAGGTTCATGCCGTGAATGCCGGGGGCAAAGCGGTTGTCCGTCGGCAACTCAGACGCAGTCGCGTTTTGGCGGTCTTTTCGAAACTGCCATCGTGTCTTGTCGGCATAGAAGCCTGTGCGACATCTCATCATTGGGCACGCGAGCTGATCAAGCTTGGGCATACTGTTCGATCGATCCCGCCCGCTTATGTGAAGCCGTACGTGAAGCGACAGAAGAATGATGCCGCAGATGCCGAGGCGATCTGTGAAGCTGTGCGGCGGCCCAATATACGCTTCGTTCCGACCAAGACGTCAGATCAGCAATCTTGCTTGATGCTTCACCGCACCCGGCATCTGCTTGTCCGCCAGCGCACCGCCATCAGTAATACGATCCGCGCTCACATGGCGGAGTTAGGCATTGTGGCGCCGGTTGGACACAGAGGTGTTGATCGGCTTCTCGAAATAGCTGCGGATACGACAGATAATCGTGTTCCGGCAGCTGTGCGAGAGTGTCTGAAGGCGCTAGGTCAACAACTTCAATTGCTCAAAGCTCAGATCTTGGATCTTGATCGCCGTATTATGGCCTGGCATCGATCGAATGAGTTGAGCCGCCGCTTAGATGACTTGCCGGGTGTCGGCCCAGCGTTGGCGACGGCGATGATGATACCGGAACGGCAGGCAACTCTGACGATACTGCACCCCAGGACGCGAGTTCTACATCTACTTTTACTGACTTAGGTGTCAGGCAACTTAAATTGGCTGATGGAATTACCATGACAACCCCTATTGGTACAACAATCCATAGTGGCGTTGTGGATCCCGCGTGGAGCATACCGGTACCCGGAACAAATATGAATACGGCCGGATGGTCCGTTTATTTTGGCCCTCCTGGCACGACGGTTACCGATAGATCTGGCCCCCCGAAAACATACAACAATGGCGTGACGACATACGTTAGTCCCGACAAAAGTTATTCATTATCTGTACCCACAAAGTCTGGAGGCTTCTAATCGAAATACATAAACAGATTTGTGTCTTTCTGGAGCCATAGTCGATGGCTATGGCTGCTCTTAAGAGACCTATTGAAGATTGTGAGCTTCGGCTGGCTTAACGGCAGTTTCGATTCGACCGAACGCAATATCGGGAATTGAAGATAGGAAATGTGATTTCTCAGGCCCAACTCATGAACAATCAAAACTCAGGGGAGCAATGGCGCTGTGCCAAACTGTCGTTGGCAAGGCTTCAAATCAATAATCCGGACGATAGGGATCACTTACTTTGCAGTGACCGCAATGAGTTTTGCGGTGGCAACGGTCGCAAGATCTGTTGTCGGGCAGTCGTCAAACTCGTGCGACACTAAATCGACGAAAGCGAGAGACCCCTATTGTGATCACAACCTACAAGCCTCTCGCGAAGTAAACCAGAGATCTCTGTTGATTTGACCTTTTTCTCTAAGTGGTAACAGCCGTCGGGTGCTATACGGTAGCGCATCAGCGATCTCGATCACCGCTTCCAATCTGAAGGTTGCGCGGATCAAATGCAGAGAGCAGCGCTTGAAGTTCCTTGAGCTGTCGCAGCTCGGGATAGATGTCCGCCATGTCACCGAACACGTCGTCTCGGAGGTTCAGCTGGCCGGTTGATGAGCGTGGCCAGGGTATTGATCAATCACTTAGCCACTCTTCAAACCGGTCCCAGCGAATGCGATCTCTCTGAAGGACACCGCAACTTCTGTCGACAATCTCGGCCGATCGAAGTTTGATCGACTGCCAATCAGCGCGTATCCGGTCGATGGCCTCACGGTCGACTGGAACACCTGTCGCTTCGATCCTGGCAACGGCGCAGAGATATCGTCCGCGTAAGAGTGCGCGCCCGAGATCGAGCGTCGCGGTCATCCTGAGCAGCTGCAGGACGCTTCGGTCATCGTCAAACGCGCCGCAGAAAGAATGCCACCTTACCAAGTCCCGCGTTCCGACCAAAGATCGGCGCCGAGTCGCAGTCGCAAACCTCCGATCAGCGGACATCCCAGAGAAGGAACAGCGGAAATCGGTTCAATTCCAAACTGTGGGAGACAGCGCGCTTCCTTCCAGTGCGGCCTCGCTCAAGTGGCCCACGCCTGCTGCCTGGGAACAGCGGTCGATGGTCATTGCTAACAATCAGCAATAATTCGATGATCTGCTCAATAAATTGATTGAGTCACGATTCTCGTGTCGACGCACCGCAATCTGACCGCTCGTTCGGAAAACGTTGTGCCACCAATTTCAGATGCATTAATATCCCTATTCGGGTATTGGACCCAGCCCGGCCTGACGGTAACCTGTAACCGCACGTTCGAATGCGGCGCGCTACGGGCGTCAAAGACGTCGATAAAACGGAGGACGAGACAATGAAACGCCACAGCGTAACCTGGCCCAACGGGGAACTCCTCGCGTGTACGTTCCGGGTGGCATATGAGGCGTTCCACGGTACGGGAAAGTTCAAGAAAGACAGTCGCATTGCAGTCAATCAGGCGTCCCTGAGCCATGCCGAATATGGCGGGCGGGTTGGCATTTGGAGGCTAATGGAATTGTTCGACCGTTACGATGTAAAGTCCAGCATCAATCTCAATGGATTGGCCATAGAGATGTGGCCTGATTCGGTGAGAGCCTTGCATGACGCCGGTCACGAGCTCGCCGCGCATCAGACAACCAACAACATCAGCTTGCCCATGCTGAGCGAGGAAGAGGAACGGGCGGAAATTAGGGCCTGCACAAAGATGATCGAGGATGCGGTAGGCGTGCGTCCCATAGGTTGGGGATCAGCGGGAAATATGCATACGGAGCATACGCTGCACATCCTTGCCGAGGAAGGCTATCTGTATTTCGGCGATCCGTTTGATGATGATATCCCATACGTCGTAAACGTGGCGGGACGGCGCATGCTGATTATCCCAAAGCTGAATTACGCCAACGATTGGCGTGCATGGTCTGGCGGCCTGGGGACACCATCCAACTACTTCTTGGGTTTCAAGGAATCGTTTGATTTCCTTATCCAGGAAGCACGCATGGGCAGACCTGGCTACATCGACGTCGTCACACATGCGGAGCTGGGAGGCCGGCCAAATATCGCGGCTGCGGTCGAAATGATGATCAAGTACACCAAGCAGTTTGGCAGCCAAGTGTGGATAGCGAACCGAAAGGAGATTACGGAATACATGCTGAATGGCGATTTTTCCGCAGACGATTACGTGCCCTATCAATGAGCTTCGATTGGGCGCAGGTATCACACGGGTAGCGCTATATCGTCCTCCTATGGGGATTCGTCCGGCAACTCATCCAGAGGTTCATCCTTGAGGACAATGCCAACGCCATCCGCGAACCCAAAAGTAAGCTCTCTGCCGGGGTGAAGTTCCTCGTCCGCGACGACGTGCGCCTTCAACTGCATGGCCCCGTTTATGAGCTCAACATCGGTTGCGGCTCCCTGGAATGTTGTCAACGAAATTGTTCCGGTAATCAAGTTTGGAAAATCCCCGCTCTCTGCCTTCGTTAGAACGAGGTCTTCCGGTCGCACGGCAAGGCGAACGGCATCACCAATCGCTACGTCACGGCTAGCATCTTGGCCCCAAAAACTACCGAGCGCGCTTGCGACCCGCACCGAATGGGTGGCTGGATCAACCTCATCGGCCACGCCGGCGATCAGGTTTGTGTTACCGATGAAATGCGCCGTAAAGAGATTTTTTGGCCGCTTGTAGATTTCTGCAGGGTTGCCGATCTCCACGATCTTTCCTGCACGCATTACGATGATCCAATCGGAAATCGCCAGCGCTTCGGACTGATCGTGCGTCACGTAGACAGACGTCAAGCCGACTTGTTGCTGCAGGCGGCGCAGCTCGGATCTCATTTCCGCACGAAGCTTCGCATCGAGATTTGACAACGGTTCATCGAAGAGCAGTGCACGCGGACTTCCGGCAATTGCTCTTGCAATGGCAACCCGCTGTTGCTGACCGCCTGAGAGCCTTGGGGCGGGACGGTCAGCGAATTCATCAAGTTGGACGAGCGTCAGAGCCTGCATCGTCATTTCCTTGATTTCCAGGCGGGACCTGGTTTTGCCTTCCAGCGCGTAAGCAACATTCTCGAACACAGTCATGTGCGGCCATATGGCATATGACTGAAAGACCATGCCCAAGTTTCTTAAGTGCGGCTGAACGAAGACATTCTTCGAGGTATCGACGACAACCCCACCGTCAATTTCTATGCGTCCTTCGTTTGCGCGCTCCAGGCCTGCGATGCAACGCAGCGTCGTTGTCTTGCCACAACCAGATGGTCCCAAAAGAGTGACGACTTCGCCGGGGTTAACTGTAAAGCTGACACCATCAACGGCCGCGACGCGCTCCGTCTTGCTTTCGAAAATCTTGGAAAGGTTATCTACGGTGATCATCGGCTTATCTAATTTTGCTCCTTGATTCCGTACCGCTTAGATAGAGATTGGGAAATCGTCACAACCACGATCAGAACGGTGAACATCAGTACGCCAAACGCGCTCAGCTCTTGGAAGGAACCATTTTCCCACAGATCGTAGATAATAACCGCAGCCGTCTTATTGTCAGAACGGGCTAGCATTAATGCTATGGTCAACTCGCGGAATGCATGCACCATCACCCAGAACCAACCCGCGAGAAGCCCTGGCTTCAAAAGAGGTAAATAGATGCGCAAGAAATTCTTCCACCAGGGAACACCAGCAACTTGTGCCGCTTCTTCGAGTTCAACGTGGATCTGTTGCATAGACGAGGAGACAAAGCGCAGCGCGAAGGGCATGTATTTCGTTAGATATGCTAGGCCAATTATCCAAAGCGTTCCAATTATCGGGATGGGAACGAGCAAGTAAAACCACATAAATGAGGTGCCGATGACCACGGCCGGAAGCGCGATCGGTGCAAAGGTAAGAAAATCCAGTATTTTCCGGCCAGGCACCCTGGTTTTGTGAACATAATAGGCGGTCGTTGCGACCACAATCATCACGACGCTTGCCGAGCCTATGCCGAGCAAGGTCGAATTCCAAAGCGGCATCAGCGCATCGCCATCTTCGAACAGCGCCACGTAGTTTTCTATCGTCAGCGAGCTTAAGGGCTCGATCATGCTGAACGAAAACGCAGGCAGGAATGATGCATAAATCATGATCAGCAAAGGCAGACCGGTGATAAGAAAAACCAGCAGTAGAGAAGTTGCGCACGTAACATATTTCCACGGTCCCAAATCGATCCGCCGTGGTTTGTAATCCTTACCCGTTACTGTCTGATAGCGCTCGCCATGGCGAAGCAATCGAAAATAGAAGATTAGGAGCACGATGGAGATGACGAGAAGAGCCATGGCGTAGGTGCTGGAAAGCCCCCAGTCGGTGGGAACGCGCGATGTATTGAAAAAGACCTCGGTCGTATAAACGCGAACGCCTGCTCGACCTCCGAGCAGCAACGGCACTTCAAACGTATCAATTGTTGTAATGAACAACAGCAAAACGGCTGCGCCAATGGCTGGCAGAATGAGCGGCAGTGAAATGCGTCGCATGGTCCGCAACGTATTCGCCCCCGTCATCGTAGACGCTTCTTCGAGGCGCGGGTCCATTCCCTGCAATGCAGCCGATATCAGCAGGTAAGCCAGGGGAACCATCTCGATTGCATGGACCCAGACCATCCCCCAAAATGTGTAGACGTTGAACACTGCCTTGATACCGGTGATGATCTCGATAAGCTTATTGATCATCCCAATGCTGGGGCTAAGAAGAAGTATCCAGGCAACGGTTATCAGCACACCTGGTATGATAATCCGCGCCAATGTCATCATGCCGATAAAGCGCGCAAACGGCGTATTGGTGCGGTCCACGACCCATGCGAGATAAAGGCCCAGGACAAATGCGATAGCCGTTGATGCAGCAGCAAACCAAATCGTGTTCCAGGTTGCGGTAAAGAAATCCGCATTCAAGTAAGCGCGGGCGTAGTTTGCCAAGGTAAAGGTGAAATCGAAAAAGCCAGCATCTCCCGGTCGCTGGATCTTGAAACTGGTCCAGACGATCATCACAAATGGAACGATGACCTGATAGACCAATAGCAGGATCAGCAGGCAGAGAATCGAGAGGCGCCAATCCACCGCGCGGATGCGAGAAAACCTTGCAGATTGGGCGTCCTGAGCCCCGTATGCGGTCTTATTGCTGACGCCACTCACGAGAAAACTTTTCTGGCATTGCGCAGCACCGTGACGTGCTCCTTCAGCAAAAACTACAATCGTGCGGCGGCGTGGACGTCATCGCCCACACCGAAGGCACTACTTTTTCCCGCGACGACCAATGTGCTTGTTCCACAGCTCGTGCATGCGGTTGGCAATGTCGGCGCTGACATAGTTGTAGGTTACAATCTTAACGCCTTCCGGCATGTAGGCATGCTTCGCGGCAATGGTCCCACGCCAAGCCTTGAGAAGAACCTTTTGCGAGGTCTCGGTCAGTGTGTAGTCCGCCCAAAGCGCTGCGGCATGTGGGTTAGGCGCATTCCGATTAATGACTATGGCGCCGGGAAAGCCCAATATTGGCGCCTCATAAACAGCTTGGAAGGGGACTTTTGCATTCTTGTCCTTCATCTTGGAGCCACGATAAAAGTAGTTGCCCCCCTGAATGGCGTGATCACCGCGCAGCATCAGCTTGAGTCGAGCCGTGTGGCCACGTTGAATGATAGGTTCGTTCTTACCAATGCATTTGATCCAATCCTCAGCCTTGTTACCCATCATGACATGAAGCCCGACGAGAAAACGCGTCGTCGGGGGATCAAACGAAAACTTGCCCTTGTATTGAGGTTTGCAAAGATCGAACCAGGCTTTTGGAGCATTCGCTGGCTTGATTAGGTTTGTATTGAATGACATCCCATACTCGCTCCAGTAATATGGGACCCACCGATTTTGAGCGTCGATGAAACCCTTGTATTTTGGCAGCACATTCTTGATCATCGGCGTCTCATAGCGTGCAACAAGTTTCTTCTCGAAGAGTATTGCACCATCCGGCACACCGATTGACAGGACATCGGTGAGATGACGCCCTGCCGTCTCCTCAGCGACGAGGCGCTCCGAGGCATCTTGAGATCCCATATCCGTGCTCTCAACGCGGATGAACGGGTACTTTTTGGTAAACCCTCTTATGTGGTCCTTGCCCATCTTCCGCCTCAAGGAGTGGACCATTACGATCTTGCCCTCCTTTTTTGCTCCGGCCACGAGACGGGCTTGTCGTTCGGCCGCCGACAATTTGGCCAAATCCGCATAGAGTTTTTCGACTTTCGAGAGGTCCTGCGCGGAAACGGCTTGCGGCAGCCAAACTGCAGCGACAAAAGCCGCCAAGAACGTTCTTTGAATTGAAAATGTTTTGTGCATTTTTCCCCTCCTACGCTGGGGTAAAGGATCTCAATGGGCCTCGTGCAAGACGGGTGAACTCTTGTTGCGGATCGCTCCAATTAGGGACAGCATTCGCAATGCTAAAGCGCAACCGAGCCAAAGCCTGTAACAATTCTGTTGGAAGTCTTGCGCGCCCGCGCAATACTGTCAAGAAAACTTAAGGGATGCGGGACGCCGTCAGGCGTTGGCAAAGGGTACGGTCTGCGAATTGCTTCGGATAGCGCATTAACGGAGTAAGCGCATGAGACGAAAAATAAATTGGCCGGACGGCAAGGGCGTATGTTGCACGTTTACGGTGGCATTCGAAGCCTTCGCCAAGAGCGGTCGTTTTAAGAAAAGCCGTGACCTCGCGGTGAACCTCGCCTCCATTTCACATTCCAACTACGGCGGTAACGTTGGCATCTGGCGTATCATGGATATCTGCGAGCGCAACGGAGTGCGTGCGACGATCGATGTCAACGGCCTGGCGTGCGAACGCTGGCCTGATGCAGTCAAGGCTTTGCACGAGGCAGGACATGAGATTGCTGGGCACGGAACCTCTAACGACATCCATATGACAGAACTAACCGCTGAAGAGCAGCGCACAGAAATCAGAGCCTGCAAGCATATCATCAAGGAGGTAACGGGTACCGCACCGGTCGGCTGGGTCGGACCTGGCGGCCTTCACACCTCGGAAACATTAGGCTTATTGGCGGAGGAGGGTTACACGTGGTGCGGTGACCAATGCGACGATGATCTACCATATGTCGTGCGTGTCGACGGTAAGCCCATAACGATTATTCCAAAGCACTGGTATTTCAATGACTGGCGAGCCTGGGGCGGCGGACAATCAAGCGGCGAGATTGCCTACGAGAGCTTCAAGGCATCGTTCGATTTCATTCGTTCGGAAGCGGCACGCGGCATACCCGGGCGCATCGATGCGCTCGTACATGCTGAGCTCGGTGGCCGTCCTTACATGGCTTATGCATTTGAGAAAATGATCACTTATCTAAAGCGCTATGAGGATGAAGTCTGGTTTTGTCACCGCCGCGACATTGCCGAACATTGCTTAGCGCGCGAAAAAAATCCGCCGGATTACCGGCCGCTTGGCGACTACTGATCCCTGCTTAATCTCGATCATTAAGTAGACCGGCGGATCAATCCGCAGCACATACATTCGAGAAAGGATTACCATGGCTACGGCGCTAATAACAGGAGGAGCGGGCGCTATCGGACGTGGTGTCGCCCGCTGCCTAGTTCGGGACGGATGGCGGGTCGTGTTGGCTGACCATGATCTCGATGAAGCTAAGAAAGTCGCTGGTGACCTCGGCTCCAGTAACGTGGCGGAAGCAGTGGATTTAGAGGTTACGGATTTTCAAGCCGTGCACAGAACTGTATCCGATATCGCCAGCCGTCATGGCGGCCTGGAAGGCCTGGTGACGGCAGCAGGGGGAGGGCGCAATCTCAACGTTAATAAAGGTCCATTCATTACAACAGAACCTAATGATTGGGACGCCTTCCTGAATGTCCATCTGCATGGTGTCTACTATACTTGCCATGCGGTTTTGCCAATCATGTATCGGGCGGGCAGCGGCGCCATTGTCAATATCGCATCGGGTGCCGGCGTCAGGGGAGGTCCGCCGCATCTGCGCATGCGGAATGCGAGCGTCTATTCAGCGGCAAAGGCTGGCGTTATTGCCCTCACCCAGTCCATTGCACTCGAAGGCGGGCCGCAAGGGGTACGTGCGAACTGTATTGCGCCGGGACGTACAGAGACCCGTTCCAAGACCTATGACGAGATGGTTCGCATGCAGGAACAGGAAGAGAAAATCCGTCCGGGTAGTGGTCGTCAAACTCCGGTCGGTCGGTTTGGCAGGGGAATGGATATGGGCGAGGCGGTGGCGTTCCTCATATCCGAGAGGGCAGGGTTTATTACCGGTGCGTGTCTGGACGTAACTGGTGGCATTCGGCTGCATTAAGGAGATGGCTATGAAACGCGTGCTCATGACGGGTGCCGCCAGCATGATTGGTGAAGGTATCGCTCAGGCCCTGTCCAACCAAGGGTGGCAGCTCATCTTAACGGATATCGATATGGAAACGCTTTCTGGCGTTGCCGACAGATTGCCGGATGGATGCGAGAGCGAGACGGCCAGGATGGATGTGACGAACTACCAGGAGGTTTCTTCCGTCATTGACTCTTGTGCGCGGCAGGGACCGATCGACGCCCTTGTGACCTGTGCCGGCGGCTTGCGTGGGCTCGGTCTTCAACCGAAACCCATTGACGAGATTACGCCCGAGGAATGGCATCGCGTCTACGATACCAACTTAAAGGGCGTTCTCAACGTCACGCGATGTGTCCTACCGGTCATGAAACAGGCGAACGCTGGCCGCATTGTTTTCATCGCCGCCAGCCGTGGTATTCGTGGCGGCGCGCGTGCAGCTCACTATTCAGCTGCCAAGGCCGGCATCATTATGTTTACGCAAACAATGGTCGTTGAATGCGCTGAATATGGGGTGAGAATCAACTCCATCGCGCCTGGCAATGCCGAAGCGCGTTGGAAAACCAATGACATTAGCGGCAGTTTGAGCCCGCTTGGCCGCATTACCAGTGCCGAGGACGTCGGGAATGCCGTAGCATTTCTTGTTTCGGACGCAGCATCTCACATCACGGGCGCCTGTCTTGATATTTCCGGAGGCACGACACTGCACTGACGTGGAACCGAATAGTAGAGGGACTTGGTTTGATGAATAATGGTGAGACACTTGGATTGTCAAAAGAGCCTCACGAGAAGGATTTCACATCCATTGGTCCGGGATCACTCGCCGGCAAGCTGCTGCGAAGTTTCTGGCAACCCGTTTTCCTGAGCGAGCAGTTGGCGCGTGGACGGGCACGCCCGCTTCACATTCTTGGTGAAGAATTTACGATCTATCGCTCGGAAGCCGGGGTTGCGCAAATTGTAGGTCCCTACTGCCCCCATCGAGGCTTGCGGCTGTCGGTCGGAACCGTGGAGGGGGACTGCATACGCTGTTTCTATCATGGTTGGAAGTTCGCGGCTCACGGCGGCTGCGTTGAGCAGCCGGCGGAAAGATCAGGAGACCCATCGGTTGTTAAGATTGCAAGTTATCCGACCCGTGAATATTTGGGACTGATATTTGCGTTCTTTGGCCATGAAGAGCCGCCTGAATTTCCACATCTCAACGCATTTCATACTGATGGTTTCTGCATCGCCAAGCGCAGCGTGCGAAAATGGCCGTTCTTCGACCAACTGGAAAACAGTGTCGATGAAGTGCATTTCAATTTTACCCATCGTCGTTCAAAATTCACCGACGTCGGTCTTAACGATGAGATTCCGCAGCTGGATTGCGAGGAAACAGACTACGGCATTCTACGCATCGGCCACCGCGGCGATAAGGTTCGCCACTCGCATATTCTAATGCCGAACTGCATGTACAGCCTCGTCTACTCAGATGAAAAGGGATGGAGCGAGCATCTTTCATGGCGGGTTCCGATCGATGACGGCGTTCATGCGAGCTTCGTGGTTGATTGTATCCATAAGGAAGGGGCTGAGGCCGAGGAATATCATCGCGTCAAGGCAGACCAACGTCGGCAATTGGCGGGCCTGGAGCCTGCAGAGGCTGTGATTGCCAAAGCGCTGGCCGGCGAAATACATGTCGATGATCTCGCAGACAGACCTGATATCGTCCTTATTCAAGATGGCGTGGCAATCGGCGGTCTTCGCAAACCGCGAAATCGCGACAAGGATAACCTGCGAACTTCCGACAGGCAGGTCATATTGCTAAGAAGACTTTGGCAACGCGAGCTGTTAGCTCTGAAGAAGGGTAAACCCATCAAGATGTGGAAGATCCCTCCCGACCTCATGCCCACGGCCGGGATATGATCATGTGCTACTGCACGAAATATCCGCCTGTTATTGCATCGTGATAGTATTGGGCAGCTGCAGGTGCGATGCCCATTGGTAGCCCGTCTTCAGGTTTGGTATACGTATGGACCCCTGCCATCATCCGGGTCACAAACACGCGCGGGGCTGGTTCCATGGCGCGAAATGCCGGCAGGATGACGTCTTGATAAACTTCGGGACTATGATCGCGGCTGTCCTTGGATATGACAAACAGAAATGGCGGCACCCTTTTTACATCCAGTCCCTTTAGCTCCCTGGTATATCCGATGAAGCGGCGAACCAGGGCCAGTGTATTAGCCTCATCAAGGCCCAGCCGAACTGCCGATGCGCGCGCTGCCTCTTCAAGAGAGCCGACGATATTGTGCGTGACCATATATTCAGCCTTGAATTGCGGCCGCTTTTTCGCCGTGTCCCAGGCATCGAGGATTTCCTCCATCAGCCAAGGAAGGCGCATTAAAGCCGCCGGTCCTTCCTGACCGAGCGCTTCTGAGCCCCGATAACGCGCAAGATCCCGCCAGGTTCGGATATAGAGATCATTGAATGGGTCAGACCAGGACTGCGTTGTTGAATTTGCGACGGCCTCATATCCCTCGATCTTTCCGACATGTCCGCCCCACTGGTGCTTGCGCTCGTTGATATATCCGAACGTCGAGTTTTCGATCGCAATAACTCCGGCAATATTGGCAACGCGCTGTGAGAGCATCGAAACATATGGCCCGCCGGTTGAATGACCGTGTACGTAAATGGAAAACTGGTCAGGAGGGAAGTGCTTGCGGCAGGCTTCCTTCATCCCATCCTCAAAGGCGGCGGGCCAGGATGACATGCGCTCATAAAAACGCGATCCGGGCTTGGCACGCGCGTGGGTGCGCGTACCATACTTAATCATTTTTCCCCTATCCTTGACGATCTCGTATTGATCGGGCGTCACGTATTCGCCCGCCAGCCATATCGGCGTTCTGACCGTTCCGTCCGCCCGGATTGTATCATCCGGCCAGTCACGCGATGGATCATCCAGGTAAAGCCTACCGGGAAAAGTCATAGTGACAACCTTAAACCCGAATTTCTCGGCAAACAGTTTTGCAAATGGCGCCATGGACTTGAAGTCACCAGAGCCGCCATGCAGTAGGAAGATGCCAACAGATTTGCCATCGGCTCCTTTGCAGATGTCTCTGGCCGGCCGTGGTTCGTAGATTTGAACGCCAATATCCCAATCCAGCCCGAGCGCCTCAATTCGAAAGACATCCTCGGTTTCGTTAATCGATTTGTTCTGGCGGGCGAGCACGTCTTCGGAAACCGCGATGACCTGTTCACGCGGCCATGTCTCATTCGGTTGCCAGTGCTTGTCTGTGGTCGTCATGTCGTTCACCAGGAATGGCTGGAGTGATCCACTAGAGAATGATCGTATCAGGTGGACCAGCAAAGCGCGCCACCTGATACATGAATCATGGTCTCAAACATCAACTTGGAGCGCGTCACATTCGTCGCAATCGTTCCCAGACAAAACCTGACGTGCACTAGACTAAGAAGTATCCGCTCTTGATCGCATCAATATAGAAACCAGCCACAGGTGGCGCAATTCCTTGTGGCAGGTCAGCTTCCGGCTTTTGGTAGGTGTGAACACCCGCTCCCCATTTTACGACATTAACTTTCGGTGCCGGCTCAATCTCGGCAAACAGCGGCAGAACCACTTCCTTATAGACCTCCAAGCTGTGGTCGCGACTATCTTTGGCAATGCAGAACAGAACGGGCGGAACAGGTTTGACGCCTGGCCCTGAAAGCGGGTACGCCAGCCCCTTGTAGTGTTCGATAAGATCCCTTGCTGCGTCATGACCAAGTCGCAGTCGTTCACTGGTTGCCCGCGCGGCTGCTTCAAGCGAAGCCTGGATGTTGTGCGTAATGATGTACTCTGCCTTGAATTGCGGCCGCTTTTTCGCCGTGTCCCAGGCATCGAGGATTTCCTCCATCAGCCAAGGAAGGCGCATCAACGCTGCGGGTCCTTCCTGTCCCAGTGCCTCCGGTCCCCGGTAGCGGGCCAAGTCGCGCCAAGTGCGGATATATAATTCATTGAACGGATCTTTGCGCCGAGACGGCGTCTTCTTGACCCGGTCATAGCCCTCGATCTTGCCAAGTGCACCGGACCAGTCGTGCTGCTTTTCCTGGATGTATCCGAACGGCGAGTGTTCAACCGCGATCACACCGGCGATATTTTCTACCCGCTGGCAGATCATGAAAATAAAAGGGCCGCCTGTCGAATGCCCCGTCGCGTAAATGGAATATTCGTTTGCCGGCAGATGGCGGTGCATCGCATCCTTCATGCCTTCCTCGAAGGCAATCGGCCAGCTTGCCATGCGATTCCAGAAAACCGTTCCGGGCTTGGCACGTGCAACTGTTCTCCTGCCATAGCGCATGCGCATGGACTTGTCGGTGATCACGTCATACTGGTCCGGCGTGATGTACTCACCCCTAAGCCACATTGGCGTGCGGACCGAGCCGTCGGTACTGATCGTGTCACCCGGCCAGTCGCGCTTGGGGTCATCGAGATAGTGGCGACCGGGAAATGTCATGGCCACGGCCTTGCAGCCGAATTTCTCGGCAAACAGCTTGGCGAAACCGGCCATTGACTTGCAGTCGCCGGATCCGCCGTGGAGGAGAAAGATCCCAATCTTCTTGCCGTCGGCTCCAACGGCGACTTGTGTTGGATCCTCGGGTTCGTAGACCATCAAGCCTAGGTCCCAATCGAGCTCCAGCGCGCGAATGCGAGAAATGTCTTCCGTTGCCCGGACCCTGAGACTGTTGCGTGCCAGCACATCCTCCGACCGGGCAATCGTTTCTGCCCGCGTAATCGAGGCAGGTGGTTGCCAACCCTGATCTTTTGCATGTCTGCTCATGTGCCGATCTTTCTCTGTCACTGCCTGATTTGCTCGAATTCGCCTAGCAAAGCGTAGAGTGCAACCAATTTCATTCTGCGACAACCAAATCTGCGATTGCCATTTGCTCGGCCCCTCCCTTTTGCCGGGATAAGACGCGTCTGCCGCCCTTGCACCGGTCGTTGCATTTGGCGTGATCCCAGGGCTTAGCCCCCATAAACGGCTGGTCTGCGATCGAAATCTGAACGCTTCCGCAGATCTAACAGCTTCCGAGATCACCCAGCGCCTGGCCGTTGTCGCCGATGGGCCAGAAGCCGTAAGCCTCAGAACTAGCAGAATGAGTTGGCGGACATCAGCTACTGACTTCGCCAAGCCTCGATCTCCAGCAATGAACGCTTATTCTGTAGCGAGGCCTCGCCACTCAGTTGGTCATCCAAATACTTTTGAATGTGCTTGGATAGCCACCAGCTCATCGAGAGTTCCTTCTGTGAATTTTGCCGATCGGGCATAACGGAGATGAAGGCAAAATTCTCGGTCCCACTATCGCTGCAAAGATCCACCGCGGCAAGAGTTCCTCAGGCCCTGCGCGTCATCATGAACGCATAGATAGGAGATAACAATGTTGAAATCGAAAACTCTGACGATGGACACTCATTGATCGCCTTGTCATCCTGTTTCACCAACGTCACGCGCGAAAAATCCTCAAGTTGGAAGCCAAGCTTTTTGCGCATCGACATCGGCAAGAAAAACGCAAACCGAGGCCAGGGGCGTCATTTGGCAAGAAAAAGAAACGAGGGCTTGACAACCATGGCCGGAGTTGGAGAACAGCCAGGGTCATCGGTGTTCGCCCCAGAACGTCTGCAATCGGACATGAACGTGATCTTGAGATCAGATCGGCGACGTTGCGGCAATCAATCAACTCTAGACGGCTGCCTCTAGCTCCATTGGCACCACGAAGGGTACACTCTGCAAATAATAGCTCCGGTTACGCCTTTCCTTTCGTCCCTCTGGAATCGGCCGCCCCTCCACGTCATTGAGCCATAGTCTGAGCAGGTACCGTTTTCGCTCGTCCTCCGGCCAGTCGGTGAACGTATGACGCGCGTGGACTATTACGTGGTTGTTTAGGAACTGCACATCGCCTTTCCGGAACGGCATGTCTATCGAGCATTCCGCGGCGATGCGGGCGTAGATGGGTTGCGCCTCCTTTTGAATGTCCGTCAGCGCTGGTACGCCCGGCAGGGACTTGGCGGCGTCAAAGCCGGTGCTGTACCCAAGCGCACTGAAGTAGCCGTCTACGAAGGCGAATATCGGCGACCTGTAGTACGGCTTCTCGCCCTCCAGATACTCACCGTAGCGACTCTTGTAAAAATCCTGCATGAGTGGCTCGATCAGGTCCGGGCGCTCCTGGAGAAGGCGATTGTATATCGTGACCGAACTTGCAAGCCGGCTTTCGCCACCACTACGTGCTTCCTGTAGACAGAGAAGGACAACATAGTCCGTCGAATCGACGTGGAAAGAGCCACCAAGGTAGGATTGGTAGCCACGAGGGTCGGCGTCTGTCCGAGGCGTCTGGCGCAGGTTCTTGATGTGGGCGACGAGATGACCGTGTTGGTTCTGTGGCTCGATTGTGCCGATACGTGCGCAGATGCCCAGATAGGCACAGAACGCTTCGCTCCGCGTCATCTGGTCAACTGGAAAATTACGCAGTCGTACAACGCCACGCCCGTCACGAAGTTCCATACGGACATCATCCAGCAATCCCGTCAGTGCCTCGAGCTGAAATGTCTCACGGGAAATCTTCTCCAATGGAATTCCGCGTTTTAGAGCAGTGCGTGCCGCTGAAATAATCTCATCTTGGTCCTCGGGTTTCAGATAGTAGCTCCACCTATCTACATCCCTTAGGTCATCGGGCTCCCAGCCAGCCGGATCGATGATGGGTTGCTTGGCAATTGCGGGCAGGCGATCCATACTTTCGTAGGTACAGAATGAATGCATCTGCGTGTCCTCCTATTCTTGAGGCCGTGGCTGACATAGATACCCGTGCCACGCGCTATCGCTGCATTTTTATTATGCTAATCTAGTTTGGCTCATCCGCCAACAATACTGAGGTATTGGCTGACAAGTGGTTTCCAAGCGCCGTCCAGTACCCCAGGAGGTGGCTTTTCAGAGACTGCAACACGGCCGCCCTCATCCTCCCGGATGACCGTGCACACCTATGAGGTAGATGGCGGAGATACCGCAGGCCAAGGATTGCAGCGGTGAACCTGGATCGCTGAGGAATGGGGCCGCTGGCGTGGGGCCGGTTTCACGCAATATGCCTATGGAGGAAGTTCGCAATGATAACGTTTACAGCCTCGGTATCCTCGCCATTCGTGCGCAAGGTGTATCTAGCCGTTGCGATCAAAGGAGTTTCTGATCGTGTAGTGGGTGTGGCTGCAGAGCAAGACGAGACCCTGAACAGGGAGATCCGTTCCAGCAATCCCCTGTTCAAGCTGCCAACAATGAAGCTTGAGGACGGCCGCATCATTCATGACAGCCATGTCATATGTGAATACATCGATTCACTGACACCAGACCCACGACTTTTTCCTTCGGAGATAGATGACCGCATTGAAACATTGACATTGGCTTCTCTGGGCGACGGCATTATCGAGGCTGCACTTTCCGTCGTCTTGGAGCGGCGCTTCCGGCCCGAGGAAAAATGGGTGCAAGCATGGATCGACCGCCAACAGCGCAAGGTCGATGCTGGCATAGATTGGCTCGAGGCCAATGTTCCACAGATCGAAGAGCACCCGAACTACGGTCACCTTACAACAGCGGCAGCACTCGGCTATCTAGACTTCCGCCAAGACGGTGCTTGGCGCTCCTCCCATCCACGCCTGGTCGCATGGCTCAATGACTTCGCGATGAGGGTCCCGGCTTTCGAGACGACCACGCCACCGAAGGCATGACGAATGCTGCAAGCATAAATTGCGGTGCACTAGGTCTTACGGTTGGTCCGCAACCTAGTACTTGCGGTTGGTTAGCCCGCTGGAGCGTACATTCGCAGCTGCAACTTAGTCTGCGGAAGTCTCGCGTTTTGGTGGCGGGCGGGCGAGCCCGAGATGGTCGCGCAGAGTCGTGCCCGTGTAGTCGAGGCGATAAAGACCGCGCTGCTGCAATTCCGGAATGACCATGTCGACGAAGTCATCTAGGGCGCCCGGGCAATAGGGCGGCATGATGTTGAAACCGTCTGCTGCGTGCTCGACGAACCATTTCTCGAACGTGTCGGCAATTGTCTTTGGCGAACCGCAGACAACCCAGTGCCCCCGCGCCGCGGCGACCAGATTGTAGACGTCGCGCATCATCATGTCTTCGCGGATCGCCTTGGCAATAATAGTTCTGGCAAAACCGTGGCTTGAGTCGGGAAGCGGCAGGTCCTTCGGGAAAGGCTTGTCGAGATCCTCCGGCTTCAAGTCTATGCCGAGGCGGTTCTTCATCATTGCAACAGATACTGAATCATCGACGAAGTTCTGCAGCATATCGAGCTGCTTGCGTGCATCTTCATCCGTCGCTCCGACAATGGTCATGACGCCGGGAAGGGCGCAGACCTGCTCCGGGTCTCGGCCCTTTCGTTTGACGCGCTCCTTCAGAGATTTGTAGGCGACTTTCGATTCCTCGATATCCTGGGTGACGCTGAACACCACGTCGGCCGTTTCGGCGGCAAGCTCCTGCCCGGCCTCCGAACCACCGGCCTGAATAACAACAGGCTGTCCCTGCGGCGAGCGGCACAATGCCAGCGCGCCGTTAACTTCAAAGAATTCGCCCTTATGCTTCAGGAAATGGACCTTGTCCCAGTCGATAAACTCTCCGGTCTCACGGTCCGCAACGACGGCATCGTCATCCCAGCAATCCCAAAGCTTTGTCACCACCTCGACGAATTCCCTCGCCGTTTCATAGCGGCGTGCGTGATCTGGATGCTGGCGGCCGAACACGTCGCCAGCGGCAGGCTGTGCAGTCGTCACCGCGTTCCAGGCGGCACGCCCCTTGCTTATGTGATCAAGCGTTGCGAAGGCACGTGCCACTGTATAGGGGTGATTGTAAGTGGTCGATGCGGTGGCGCCCAACCCGACGTGAGTGGTACCCATGGCGATGGCGCAGAACATAAGGATCGGTTGGAAGCGCGAGGCGCTTGAGGGTTGCTGTCCCCTCCTAACGCCATACCCGTCACCGGAAAACAGCAGGTCAAACTTGCCTCGCTCGGCAGTGCGCGCCAGGGACATACAAACGTCCATTGTGTGGTAGTTCGAGAAGGCACCGGGCATGCGCCAACCTGCAACATGGTTGCCAGCACCCTGCATGAAAAGACCGAGGTGGATCTGCCTGGTCATAAGCGTTTACTTTTTTGCTGTTATGTAAACCGAGAATTCGCTTTCGCTCGAAACGGGCGCCACGTCAAGATAGAGCACAGCCCGGATCGGTGACATTCGTTGAGCCACTCTAGTCGAAATATTGCGGAATTTTTGCAGTGCCCGTCGACAGTTGATCCCAGCCAGCGGGCGTGCGCGCCTTAACAGCGGCCTCACAGGGAGGAAGCGCGCTATCCCACAGCTTGGCGTTGAAGCGATAACCAGTGACCCCGTCCGAGGCAGTTGATGCCAGCCAAAGCATCGGTGCGGCCATGATCTGCGGATCAAGCATCTTGTCCAGCGGAATGCCGCGCGACTTCTCATGAATTGGCGTTCGCGTGGGTCCGCCAGGAAAAACTGAATTGACGGTCACACCAGTCCCGGCAAGCTCCTTGCACCAAATCAGCGTGCTTGCCTCAAGACCGGCTTTGCCGGGGCCATAGCAGGATCGTCCGGGTCCAAGCATCGTGTGAAAGTTGGTGGTGTTGTTAACGATCCGCCCCCAGCCCTTTTCTATCATCGGCAAAACGGCGCGCCGTGCCATATAGAAGGCACCGTGATTGTTTATAGCCACGGCTTCATCCCACAAGTCTGGGTCGCACTCCCAGAAATGCAGCGTTCCCTTGAAGTTGGCAGGACGGGCATGATTGGAGCCGACGCCGGCATTGTTGACCAGGATATCGATGCTCCCAAATTCGTTGAGTGTTTTATCGACTGCAGCATCGCAGGCAGCGCGCAACGTTACGTCGCCAACTATGGGAAGAAACGCTCTGCCGCCCAAATACGCCCCGAGCCGGTCCGCAAGCGCCATCAGCGTGGATTCCGTGCGCGCCATTCCTGCAACCCGGGCCCCGGCTCTCACCATCGCTTCAGTCATAACAGCACCTAGACCGGTGCTGGCGCCGGTAACGATTGCCACTCGTCCAGAAAGTAATTGGTTGTGATCATCTTCGGTTGCAGAGCTCATGGTAAAATATTCCTTCCATCAGGGCATCCGCGCCCATCCGCTTGCTCCGAACGAAGGCGACAGGTTTAAGCCAGCAAGCAAAGTAGCACGAGCCTGTCTCGCAAACCGGAGTCGATTTATGTTCACTATTCCAATACATCAGTCCGATCATTTCGATGCTATACTAGCCAGCGTAAAAATACTGCACTAACGTTGTTGCAGACCGGCTAGCGGTGGCGACAATGTTATCTATGTAGTCTGTGCCAGCGTGAGCGCTGGTCTTCATGACTTCTGAATAACAAGCGCCGAGGGAATCGTGACTCATTCGAGCTTTCCGAGCAAGCTCCCTCGGTCGCAGGGAGGTGGTAGATGACAACGGTCGGCGAAGCGATTGGGCGCACATTACGTGCCTACGGGACGGACTACTTCTTTTGCTTTTGCGGCGGTGACCATGAGCTTTGGGATGGACTTGAGCAGGCCGGCATAAAAATCGTGAACTGTCGGAGCGAGGCTGGTGCCGTCTACATGGCCGATGGTTATGCGCGGGTATCGGGAAAGCCCGGATTCGTATATGGCCAACGCGGTCCAGGCGTTGCCAACGTTGCAGGCGCCATGGCGGATCCGCTGTGGGCGTCGAGCCCCGTCATATCGCTAACCAGTTCAATCGCCATGAGTTCGCGTGACCGTTTCGAGTATCAGGAACTCGATGGCCTGCCGATGCATGATGCTGTCACGCGTTGGAACAAGACGGTTTCCGTTCCCGAGCGCGCTACCGCTATGGTGCGGGCCGCCATCCGCATCGCAACCGGCCCCGCGCCCGGACCAGTCCATCTCGAGATCCCAGCTGAGATGTTTGCAAAGGAAGTGGATGATAACGTTGACTATCGCGAGGAGAACCTCGGAAGTGTCAACGGCAGGCGCATTCCGCCCCCCGAAGGTTCAATGGCACGAATTACCGACCGGCTGATCGAGGCAGACCGACCGATCATTGTAGCAGGCAAAGGTGTCGTCATCTCCGAGGCGTGGGAGGCACTTCGCCGCTACGCGGAGGCGCTCAATATTCCAGTTGTTACCTCACTTGGTGGCAAGGGTGCAATTGCAGAAGATTGGGATCTTGCGGTCGGCGTCATGGGTCGCAACTCGCGCAAGGTCGCGAACGACACAGTGCGTGCCAGCGACACGGTTCTAGCCGTAGGTACGCGCCTTGGAGGTCTCGCGACGCATCGCTGGACATTACCGTTCGGTGAGAAAGCGCTGATGCAGATCGATTCCAACGCCGAAGTACTTGGCCACAATTTCCCAACCGAAATCTCCGTCCTGGCAGATGCGCGGACAGCACTCGAGGCTGGTTGCAGCGATATCGAAGCACGCGGTCTGGCCCAAGAACGATCTGCGTGGTCCAAGCAGATTGCCAGCAATATTGCCGAGTGGCGCAAGCACGCCGCCCAGCAATCACATGAAAAACCAAAGGACGGCATCCATCCGGCCGAGATACTCGCCCGCCTGCGCGAAGTCATGTCACCCGACGATATCATTGGTGCCGATACCGGAGCGCTGGGGGCATGGGTTGGATCCTTGTTTCCCGTGCAGGCCGGCAAGACGATGGTTCGCGCGAACGGTTCACTCGGCTGGGTCGTGGCTGGAGCGATGGGAGCAGCGCTGGCCGCACCGGATCGGCGCACCGTTGCGGTCACCGGCGACGGCGGTATCCTCTACCATCTACCCGAGTTGGAAACCGCACTTCGTCTGGAGATACCGGTTGTCATCGTCGTCCTGAACAACGCATCTCTGGCCTCCGAATACCACACACAAGTTCGTCGCTGGCAGGGACGCTATGTGAAAGATGTTATTGACTACAGAGATGTCGACTTCGCAGCTGTCGCCAGGGCATTCGGAGCCCACGGCGTGCGCGTTACGGAAAGCGCCGACATCAAGGCTGCATTGTCGGATGCACTAGCCGCCAACAAGCCGGCCATCGTCGATTTCGTCTCCAGCAAAGAGGCCGTTTCGCCCTCCGCCAATAACGATGCCAACCGGTTGGTCTAGCGCTCTTAACGCATGCCGCCCACGCAAGTCCGCTTGACACCTTACGTAATGGTGCCATAGTCGCAACATCACTTATGTGAAATCCTCAATGCGAAATGCGATCTGAGCTGGCCTGGCGACAGGACGTCAACATCGAGTCCTGGCTGATTTGGTCGGTCGGGAGGAAACAATGGAGGTGCGATACGAAGACTTCGTATCCGTTGGGCCAGGCACTGTCGCCGGGCGTTACCTCCGTTCGTATTGGCAACCGGTTTACCTTTGCGAAAATTTGAAGCCGTGCCGCCCGGTTCCGATCCACATAATGGGTGAACATTTCACACTTTATCGTGGCGCGAGCGGCAAGCCATATATTGTTGGCCCGCGATGTGCACATCGCGGTCTAGCCCTTTCTACCGGACGTATCGTCGGCGACAATATCGAATGCTTCTATCACGGCTGGACCTTTAGCGGGTGTGGGCAATGCGTGGCACAGCCCGCAGAAAGCCCGGGCTTTGCAGATAAGATCCAAATCCCTGCCTACCCGGCACGCGAATACCAGGGCTTGATATTCGCATACCTCGGCGAAGGCGAACCACCCGAGTTTCCAACCTTGGCTGTCTTCGATGAAGAGGGGTTCGTTGAAAATCGCGAAAGTTTTCGGCCGTGGCCATTTTTCACTCAGCTCGAAAACGGCGTCGATGAGACCCACTTCAACTTTACACACAGACGCTCGAAGTTTGATGACCTCGGCATGAACGACGATATGCCGAAGCTGACCTGCGAAGAGACCTCATATGGCATGTTGCGCATTGCCAAGCGCGGTAATGCCGTGCGCAAGGGGCATCTTCTCATGCCCAACTGGTCACTCTCCTCAAATTACGAACATGACAAGGGCTGGGCCAACCACGTCGTCTGGCGGGTGCCAGTCGACGATGAAACGCACATCAGCTTCATGGCGGACTTCATCTACAAAACCGGTGCCAAGGCCGACCAATATAGAGCAGCCATAAATGCCAAGCGCGAGCGGCGTAATGCGATGGAGCCCGCGATTGACACGATACATCGAATACTGCGTGGCGAAATGCACGCCGATGACGTCCCCGCCGACCATCCCGACCTGGTGATGATCCAGGATGGCGTGTCCTGCCTCGGCCAAGGTTACGATCGTAACCGCAGCGACGATCGGTTAGGCGCATCAGACCGGCAGGTTTCAATGCTGCGGAGGCTTTGGAACCGTGAACTACGAGCGCTCCGCGAGGGCGCGCAGCTGACGAATTGGCAGATCCCAAGAGATTTGGCGACGACAAAGGGAATTGAGGAAACGAGTACTTTGGGAGCTGCAGAGTAGAGCGCCGCCACCGAGATGGCGCCAGGAGAGCATGATGTTTGCAATAGAACCGCTGTCCAAATCGTTTGCCGCCGAAGTCACCGGCGTCGATCTTTCCCGCGCCATCGATAATGATGTCTTTACCAAGATCCATAGCGCATGGCTCGATCATCCGGTCCTCGTCATCCGCAACCAAGACATAGATGTTGACGCGCAGCAGATGTTTTCCGAGCGCTTTGGGCGTCTGAAGTCGCGCCTCAGAAACCCGACGCCCGAGGGGGGCAAGGGCGGCGAAAACCCATATGTCATGCTTGTGTCCAACGTTCGCGCGAACGGTAAATATATTGGTGCCAGCCCAAGGGGTGCACTCAACTTTCACTCCGATTCCGCATTCGATGACATTCCCGCCAAGGCGAGCCTGCTCTATGGCATTGATCTGCCGAAGGTCGGCGGGGATACGCTTTTCGTTAGCATGTACGAGATTTATGATTGCCTCGACGACGACATGAAAGACTTCATCTCCGACAAGTGGGGCGTGAACTACCACCTTCCATCTCTGCCATTGGATCCCAAGCAGAGCCAGGAAGAGCGCATTAGGACCGCACGGCGCGCAGTCCATCCGTTGGTGATTGCCCATCCCGAGACCGGCAAGCCCGTGCTCTTCGCCAACCGTCATATGACCCGCGAGATTGTCGGCGTCCCGGAACACCAGTCCAACGCGCTGCTCGAAGAGTTATTCCAACTGATCGAGGAACCGAGATTCGTCTATGCACACAAATGGCAAAAGGGAGACCTCGTCATATGGGACAATCGTTGCCTACAGCACGGGCGCAGCGATTTTGACCCCAACGAACGCCGCCTACTGCGCCGCTTCGCGGTTTACTGCGAGGAACGTCCCACGCCTTTTAGCACACGCTGTGGAGAGCGCCCTGAGATCGTGTCAACCGCAGCGGCATAAGACCGACCAAAGGATCAAGCTCTTTCAGGATCGACGCACCGGGCTCGAACGGTGAACGGAGGACACAATGACCACAATCGATGTTGATGCGCATGTCGTTGAATGCGAAGCGACATTTGAATACATCGAGCCTGAATTCAGTCGCTTCAAGCCGCAGGTCATGATCCACAAGAACCAAGAAGACGTCGTCATGGACAATGAGCGGCGCAATGTTCAGCGGGAATTCTGGGCGCTCGACGGTCGAATCCATCCGAAGGAAGGTAACATCGGCCACAACACCTCAAAAGAGTCGCGCGAAATGAGCGATGTGTCAGCGCGCATCGCACATATGGACGAACTCGAAATCGATATGCAAGTCCTTTACCCCACTCTATTCCTTCGCGCCTGGACATCAAACCCCACCGTGGAATACGCGATCTGCAAATCCTACAATCGGTGGCTCGCCGACATCTGCAAGGCGGCGCCGGATCGTCTCAAGTGGGCCGTAATGCCACCATTGCTTTCAATGGATAAAGTCGAGAGCGAACTGCGATTTGCAAAGGACCATGGAGCGGTCGCAGTTTTTCTGCGCGGCATCGAATGCGAGATGCAGCTCGATGATCCATACTTCTATAAGCTCTATGAACTCGGCGAAGAACTTGATCTCGCCATGTGCTTCCATGCCGGCAATGGCAGCCTATCGCATCATGGGATCTATGGCGGCGGCGGTCTTGCTCGCGGCAAGCTGCCGGTCGTGTCAGCCTTTTCGCAATTGATTACATCGGGCGTGCCAAAAAAGTTCCCCAAGATTCGATGGGGCTTCATAGAGGTGAGCGCGCAGTGGTTGCCGTATGTGATCAACGACCTGGAGCTTCGCCACAAGCTCCGAGGCAGGGATATGCCGCAAAATTTTTTAGACGAAAACAATTTCTACGTTGCTTGCCAGGTAACCGACGATTTCGATTGGATTTTGCCCGTCGCAGGCGAAAACCATCTTGTTGTCGGCACGGACTACGGCCATCACGACACATCGGCTGAGATAGAGGCGTTGCGCATGATGCGCGATAACGGTCGTCTGCCCGCGGGAGTTGCTGAGCGCATCCTGGGCGACAATGCCAAGGCTTTGTACGGAGTTTGAACATTTGTCGGCGACAGAGAGCGACATCTGGAATTGATCGTGAACAGAAGCAGAGGAGGTTAATCAACGCGCATCTACCAAATAAGTCCAGATTAGGAGGAAACAATGAAATATCCCGCTGCTTTAATTTCGAGAATCTCCACCGGCCTGGTTGTCGGTGCGGTCGTCCTGGGGGTTGGCCAATTTGCTTTTGCATCAGCTGCAGAAGCAAAGGACTGGAAGCCGCGTAAGACAATGACGATGATAGTTGCATCCCGTGTCGGCGGGGCCTATGACGTCATCGCACGCGCGATGGAGCCGCTTTGGAAGAAGCACTTTGGCGTATCCCTCATCGTAAAGAACATTGCCGGTGCGGGTGGCTCGCTCGGTCTCGACCGCATCGCCAAAGCGAAGCCGGATGGTCACACAATCGGGTTCTCTTCACGCTCGCCATACCTCGGTGAACTTCTTAAGCAGAGCTTCCCGTGGAACCCAAACAACCTTCCGATTTTGCTCGCCGGTGAAACCCCGCCCTACGTCATCGTCACAAATACCAAGTCAGGCTATAAGACGTGGGGTGATGTGCGAAAATCCAAAAGACCGGTGAAGCTGGGCATTGCAACCCAGGTCACCACTGAGATTGTGGTCATTAAGGATCTGGTCGACCACAAAGCGAAGGTCATTACCGGCGCTGGAATGGGCACTCGAGCCGTCATAACACAGCTCCTCGCTGGCGATCTCGACCTTTGGGTGGTGGTCTCTTCCGCAACATTCGGAGATCAATACAAGGCCGGATTGGTGAAACCGCTGTTTGTGCTTGATACCAAGCAGCCACGACATATCAAGAAGAAGATCCCGAACTTGATCGACTTGGGAATGCCCAAGAACTGGCGGAATGCCGCTGCTGTTCGCATGTGGTATGCGCCGCTTGGCACGCCCGAGCACATTCAGAAGGCGCTTGCCGCTGGCTTGAGGAAAGTCGTTGAGGATCCAAAGATCAAGGATTGGCTTTACCAGAAGAATTTCATTCACGCCTGGACGACGGGTGCCGAAGCACGGAAATCGCAAAAGGCATTCGTAAAAATCATCAAAGACAATTGGAAGCTCTACAAAAAATACGGCGGCTAACGTCAACTTGGTCAATCGATTGCCGGTCCGGATTTTCACGACTACGGATGGCTATTTTATCGTCTGTCCGTAGCTCGTGAATTTCGGCCGGCAGGTCAGGCCGGCATAGTGGGGCCTCCACTTCTAACGAGGTGTCGTGGTCACCATAACCAGCCGGTTATTGAGTGGGATTGGGAGTACTTATGAGGAAATCGACGGTGACGGGTGCGATCTCAC
This sequence comes from Hyphomicrobiaceae bacterium, assembly GCA_965223255.1. Taxonomy (GTDB): domain Bacteria; phylum Pseudomonadota; class Alphaproteobacteria; order Rhizobiales; family Hyphomicrobiaceae; genus CBDCWA01. The sequence continues at coordinate 379,583 of CBDCWA010000002.1, forward strand.
ACGGGCTAACCGAAGGTTGGCTGGAAGGCGAACATCTTCACAAACCGCTTAGGTGTTGCACGTTGCCGTTAGCTTGGCACTGGTTCGCGTAGGGGGCGCAGAAATGGATATCCTCTGGTCCCTCTTAAACGGATTTCTACAAGCAGTCAGCTTTCCCAGCATTCTCTACATTCTAGCCGGTGTTTGCCTCGGCCTCGCATTGGGAATCATCCCTGGCCTTGGCGGCGTGACTGGTCTGACACTGTTGCTTCCGCTCGCCTTTACACTAGACATTTATCAAGCGGTGGCGATGATGATTGCCCTGACCGCCGTGACAGCAACATCGGACACAATACCTGCTGTCCTTCTTGGAGTGCCTGGAACGTCTTCGGCTGCAGCAACAATTGTCGACGGCCATCCAATGGCCAAGAATGGTGAAGCCGCACCTGCGCTTGGCGCGGCTTTTGTAGCATCGGCGATCGGCGGTATCTTTGGCGCCTTCGTCCTCGTTGCGGCGATTCCCGTTCTTCGACCCATTGTCTTGGCATTTGGTTCGCCAGAAATCTTTCTTCTTGCGATGTGGGGGCTTGCTCTCGTGGGGCTGCTTGGCGGCCGCGATCCCCTGCGTGGCTGGGCGGCTGGCGGTATAGGCGTCAGTCTGGCCATGATCGGGCGTGATCCCATTCACGCCACTCCGCGGTTTAGCTTCGAACAACCGGTACTGTGGGACGGCTTACCGGTTATCGCCGTCGCACTTGGTCTTTTTGCTTTGCCGGAACTGGTTGCCCTCAGCCGTGCCGAAACTTCGATTTCCCGAGTAGCCCTGCCCGAAAACCTGTTGCGCGAACAGTTTAAGGGCATCAAGCGTGTTTTTCGCGAATGGTTCTTGGTGCTCAGATGCAGTGCGCTCGGCACTTGGATCGGTTTTCTTCCGGGACTTGGTGGCAGTGTTGCCGATTGGATCGCCTATGGCCATGCTCAAGTAACGATCAAAGACAATCAAAATTTTGGACGCGGCGATATTCGCGGAGTGATCGCACCCGAATCAGCAAACAACTCGGTCAAAGGCGGTGAATTGATACCGACAATAGCATTCGGTGTTCCTGGAAGCGCATCCATGGCGTTATTATTTGGCGCTCTCTTGATAGCTGGCATCGAGCCAGGCCAAAAGCTTCTCACCGAGCGCCTTGATATTACTATGATCATGGTCTGGTCGCTGGTTGTGGCCAATATCATCGGAGTGATCATCTGCCTGACGTTCGTACGCTTTCTGGCCCGGCTCACGGAACTTCCAGGTTTCGCGATTGCAGCCACCGTCGCGCCGATAATAATGCTCTCGACTTACTCGCAAGACGCCAACACGATTCATATTCTCATGCTCATCCTGATCGGTATTATCGGAATATTCTTCAGGCAATATGACTGGCCAAGACCTCCGCTGCTTGTCGGATTCGTGCTCGGCACAATTGTGGAGAACAATTTTGTCAACACGATAAGGCTGTTCCAATGGGAGGTATTCCAACGCCCCATCGCCGTGATCCTGGCAATCCTTCTCGTTTCGACGTTTATATACGGAATAGTAGCGCCCATGCGCCGGCGTAGGGCAATTCTAGCCGGTGAACTTCCAGACGATCCAACACTTGTACAGGGCATTCCAACCGTAGCCGAACGCCGAGTGCAAGTATCATTTGAATGCATTCTATTCCTGGTAGCACTTTCCGCGCTAGTTTTTACTCTGACATCCGGGTGGCCGTTCTATTCTGCCCTTATGCCCACAATCTTCACCGGCTTTGCAACCATAACACTTCTAGCCATTCTCCTGCGGGGGCGTTACAGGGATGCGCAACGAGATGCGCTGGCGCGTCTGCTGGACGGAGCGCCCAAACCTACCAGTCCGTTTCTGGATCTCTTGCCTTTGACCTTTATCTTCTTCGGTTGGGCATTGGCGCTTTATTTGGGTGTTCTGATGCTAGGCTTTCCAATCACGATCTTGATCGGAACCGCAGCCTACCTTCGCTTTCAGGGAGGCATGAGCTGGCTCATGACGTCAATCATTACGGTATGCTTCCTGGGCGTCGTCTATGGCGTCTACGAAGTCTTCTTCAAGATCGCATGGCCATCGCCGTACCTATTCGAGATTATGGGGTGGGAAACGTAACCTATTAAACCAAGCGCGCTTTTTGACGCGTCAATCTCTGCGCATAGGGTGGAACGAATATGTACAATTGTGATTTTAAATGGCCGGACGGCGCATATATCGCCGTCGCGTTTAATATGTCGTGGGAGACCTGCGAGGAAACACTTGGGACGTCACTGTCGACTGAGAAGAAGGGTACCGGACCTCAATCCGAAGCGCCATTCGCCCGCGGCATGCGGGTAATCTATGAGCACGCGTTCGCGGAAACCGGGGGCATGCAACGGATCATGGACGTCTGGCAGCGCCACAGCATCAACGCAAGCTGTTATGTCAATGGCAACACTGTTGCTCTTTATCCTGAACTGGCAAAGCGGATGTTGGCAGAGGGCAATGAGTTGATTGCACAGGGCTGGCGCCACCATCCGCTGACAAGGATGTCCGCCGAGGAGCATGCGAAATCACTCGACATGACACTTGAGACCTTTGATCAGGTTCTCAACTATAAGCCGGCCGGATTCTCAAGTCCTGGCGGCAATATAACGAGTGAAACATATCACTTGCTTGTCGAGCGTGGCTTTAAGTATTCCTGCGGTCTGAGAAACGCTGACGTCCCATTCATTATGAATATCGGCACCAAGAAACTGGTTGGCATGACGAGTTACGATATTTCCGATTTTGCAAGCTATACGGACAACATGCCGATTAGCGAGATCTTACAGCGTTTGACGGACGCTTTCGATGCCATGTATGACGAGGGCCGGCGCGGTTGGCCGAAAATGCTTACCTACGGCACGCATCCGTTCGTCTGCCACGCCTCGCGCACCAGGCCGTTGGAAAAAGTCATTCAATACATGAAAGGACACCCGAAGGTGTGGTTCGCAACCCGCGGCGAGATCGCCGATTGGGTCTTGGAGAACTATCCCGATCATGACCTTGCGAAATTCTATCCAGAGGCGGTGAACTCGGATCGCCACTATGGGCTGGGAATTGGTCTCGGCGGCAGTGAAGCTGAGAAGAAATTTTCACAATACAGGAATCCATAACAGCTGAAGTAGTCGCCACTCCGAAAACTTAGAACCGACTAGGAAGGAGCCACAATGCCACTCGCAATGTTTACCGGTGCTGGAAGCTGGTTCGTACGCGAAGCCTCGTTGAACCTAATCAAAGACGGTTGGCAGGTCGCCCTTTCAGACGCCAACGTTGATGCTGTTAAAGAAAACGTCAAAGTGATCGGCGATGAGCACGTCGTATCTGCAGAGCGTCTCGACGTTACCGACCTTCAAACGGTAAAGAACTACGTGAATGGTCTTGTCGAGAAACACGGTTCACTGGATGCCCTGGTCAATGTAGCCGGCGGTACCAATTATCTGCAAATGGGCAGGCCGCCATTTCACGAGACCAATCCCGACCAATGGGATTTGATCCTTCGACCGAATATTTACGGTGTCTTGAATTGTTGCCACGCGGCAATCCCCCACATGATCAAGGCAAATAAGGGCAATATCATCAATATTTCGTCCGGCATGGGAATTCGCGGCAAGGCCAACATGGCGCTCTATTCGTTCGCCAAAGGTGGCGTGGTAAATTACACGCATGCTCTTTGCCAGGAGCTGGGGCGGTACAATATTCGGGTGAATTCCATAGCCCCTGGGAGTGCCGAGTCGCGTTGGATGCCTGATCTTAAGTCTGGAGGCACCGCAATTCCGCCGATCGGGAGCCGGACAAGTGCAAAGGATGTTGGTGACGCCATCCATTTCCTGATCTCTGACAAGGCGAGACATATAACCGGCATCTGTCTGGATCTCTCGGGCGGAACCTCGCTGCACTGATTGAATGGGAAGCCGCATGACTAAATCACAGGTGCCACTGGTCAATTCCATCGAACAGCTGGAAGCGATCGTCGAGAAGGATCTCGAAACACTGGTATATCCACAAAAGCCCTGGATGAAGCCCGTAAAGGGACCAGACGGTAAAAATGCCTACGATGTGGTCGTAGTTGGGGGCGGACATTGCGGAATTGCGGCAGCGTTTGCGCTCCTGCAAGAAAAGATCACGAATATCGTCGTACTCGACGAGAATGATCCGACCGAAGAAGGTCCATGGCTCACGTATGCGAGGATGCCGGATTTACGTACCCGCAGAACCGTCATCGGCATGGAGCTTGGATATCCAAATCTGACGTTTCGCGCGTATTACGAGGCGCGCGAAGGTCTTGAAGCCTACGATAATATGCCCCGCATCACCTGTGAGGATTGGGTTGCCTACCTTATGTGGATGCGCAAGGTCCTCAAGATACCGGTCCAGAACACGACGCGTTTGACGCGTCTTGAACCGGCGGGACAGCTGCTTCGGCTGACGATCGAAAAAGATGGCGTCGAAGAGACCCTGTTTACCCGGCGCATTGTTCTTGCAACTGGTCCGCTTGCCATGGGGGGCGCAAACATCCCCCCCGAGACGTTGTCACTGCCGCACTCGCACTGCGTTCATGCCTACGAGCGATTTGATGTCGATGCTCTAAATGGAAAACGAATAGCAATTGTTGGCGCTGGCGCCACGGCGTTCGACAATGCTGGTGAACTTCTTGAGCGCGGTGCCGGACGCATTGATCTATTAGTGCGCAAACCCAACATCTACCGCCTCAGTGTGATCAGGTGGACCGATTGGGCCGGCTTCTTGCACACATTCGCCGATCTTGGCGACAAACAGCGGTGGGATATGATGAGCATGGTTCAGCGCAACGCAGCGCCACCGACCATCCGCGCGATCGAACGCGTCGATGGAAACCCCAACTTTCATATCCATTTCGAGTCGCCGATAACGGCGGCACGCATGCAGGGTGATGAAATTCTCATCGATACACCGCAAGGCCAGCACACGGCCGATTATCTCATTCTTGCCACCGGGTTCTATGTCGACCTGAGACAAAATAAGTTTCTCACTCCAATCGTCGACGAGATTGCATTGTGGCAGGATTGCTTTCCCGAGGCTCGCCAAGGCGGACCGCCAAAATATCGCAATTCGCCATATCTCGGACGCAACTATGAATTTACCGAAAAGGTTCCTGGACGCGCACCCTACCTGAAACACATCTTCAATTTCAATCAGACGGCGCAACTCAGCATGGGGCCGACGGGACGGGTCAGCGGACTTAAATACGGTGTAAGACGACTGTTAGACGGCATTAGCAGGAGTTTCCTGAAGGAAGACTACAAGCGCCACCTTGCTTCCGTTATTGCTTATAACGACTCTGATTTGGACGGCCACCCGTGGATACAGTCGCCAGAGGAGTCTCGGGTCAAATCCGGCGCAGAAGAAGTGCCGGTGAAGTAGTCAGCGCGGCTTTTCGATTTGGAGTATTGTGATGGCCGGATTTCCAACGTACATCTTCGCCCGCCGCGAGGCCGCTATTGCCCACCAACCTATTGTAGACCCAGCGGGCTGGCTACCCAATGATCTTCGCAACCTAGACAATTGGTCTTATGAATTAACGCCATCAAATGTCACCGAGATCAAGACGGCAATTTCTTTTTTCCGCAAGTACGGAGCACCGATCCAATCGGTGACACCGAAAGTCTTCCCGTTGCAGCATCTCTCTGCAACGCTGCATCATATTCGTATGGAGCTAAAAACTGGACTTGGCTGCGTGCGTCTAACGGGCTTCCCCGTCGATCAACTGGAATGTGCGGACGCAATGATCGCTTATCTCGGTATCGGCTCTCACATCGGAACGCTTGAACCGCAAAATCGACTTGGTCATCTCGTTGGTCACGTCAAGAATTATCAGGATGCGCGAACCGATGCCGTAGGCCGCGGTTACAATACTAACGTCAGCTCATCATTCCACGTCGACTCGACCGACTATGCAACACTCTTGTGCGTTAACGAATCCAGGAGTGGCGGCGAGAGCCGCCTTGCAAGTTCCGTCACCGTTTACAATCGAATCCTGGCAGAACGCCCGGATCTGATCGCAATCCTGATGCGGGATTATTACAAGACACGCTATGGGGAGGAGCGTGAAGGCGAAACGCCCTACTACAAATCACCTGTATTTGCCTTCACCGATGGTTACTTCAGCTGCACAGGCCTCAGCAAGACATTCTTCAAGGCCGAGGAGTTGCCCGGCGTTCCACCGTATTCTGAGGATCAGAAAGCATCGCTTCCGGTATTCGAGCGCATCGTTGAAGAATGTTCGATCGACATCCCCTTTCGTCGGGGCGATATCATCCTTGTGAACAATCACGTTACGCTACATGCGCGTCGCGGTTTTGAGGAATGGCCGGATACCGCGCGCCGACGCCATCTCTGGCGGCTTTGGTTAAACGACGTTGATCCGAGACCCATTCATCCCGACCGAATGGAACGGCGAAATCGAGGTGAACATCTGGCCGACGTTGCCCGCAAGGTCCCCTTGGACTTGGATGAACCCGTTATTTGACACCAATGGCTGAACCATTGGAAGCAGCTCAGTCGGTCTGTTGAATTGAGTGGCAGTAAGAGGCGAGAAATATGATAGTTGCTGAAGCCGTCGCCGAGGCACTGGTCGCAGAGGGTATATCTCTGGCGGCCGGGTTGGCCGGTTCACACGTTGCACCTCTCCTCAATGCAATCGCCTCGAGGGACGAAATTGATCTGATGTATGCCCGCCAGGAACGTGTTGCGCTCGATATCACGGATGGCTTTGCCCGTGCCAGTGGCAACCCTGCCGTGGTCTTCAGCGATTCAGGCCCGGCAGCTGCAAATCTGATGGGTGGATTGGTCAATAGTTGGGGAGATTCGACTCCTATCCTGTTCATTGCTGGGCATACCGACCTCTCAACGACAGCCTTTCGCGACACAAAAGAAATACCCTTCCTTGAACTATTTCGCCCAGTGAGCAAATGGGCGACGCTCGTCGAGCATCCATCACAGCTCTCGGAATTGCTACGTCGCGCATTCATGAATCTTAGAATTGGCCGCCCCGGACCCGTCGTGATCGGGTTTCCTCATGACATCTCGGTTATGGACGTTGCCACGTTCCAATACCGGCCCCTGTCTTCGAAAACGCGAGTGCGCTCTGGCGCCGACCCTGTTTCCGTTGAAGCCGCAGTCAAAAGGATTTCGGAAGCTGAGCGGCCGTACCTTTATGCAGGTGCGGGCGTACTCGTAGCAGAAGCATCGGATGCGCTTGTGCAGTTTGCAGAACTTTTGACTCTCCCCGTCGCTACAACACTAAACGGCAAAAGTGCGTTTCCTGAGAACCACCCTCTGTCTCTTGGTATCGGAGGGTTCATTCAGGCCCGCTACAACACCCTTCCTGCTTTGGAATTCTCGCGCAGGGCCGACTTGATCGTATCTGTTGGTTGTGGCTTCAAGCACGAGGCCAGCCTGAAAAAACCGGGAGCAGATGTTGGATTAATCCAAATCGATGTCGAGCCGTCCGAACTCAACCGTAGCGCGCTTGCTGACGTCGCTCTGCTCGGAGATGCGCAGCTCGTTCTTCAACAGTTGTCGGACTGCGCAAAGTCCAGGCTCGACTGCGCCCGGCTCGAACCCGATCATCAGCGGCTCAAGGAGGTTCAAACGCTGCAACAGAGGTGGGATGAAGTGTCCAAGCCTTTGCTGGAAGCCGACGATGTTCCCATTAATCCGTTTCGCGTGACAGCGGAACTGGTAAAGCTGGTTGACCCTGCCAGGACCGTTGTCCTTCACGACGCTGGAACAGTGAGAGGCACCACCGCGCATCATTACCGAGCGACTTTACCTCGCGGGTTCCTTGGCTTCGGCGTGCAGAGTGCGATGGGCTGGTCCGTTGGCGCCTCCCTAGGTGCCAAAAAAGCTCAGCCCGACAAGCTTGTGGTTGCGGTTATCGGAGAAGAGGCCTTCAATGAGACTGCTCTGGATGTCGAAACATCAATCCGTAACGATGCACCTGTATTGATTATCGTGAAGAATAATGCATCCCCGGCCAATATCGCAGGCGCGCGTCCGAATCCAAATCGGCTCGCGCAGGCTCGCTTTCGACAAACAGTTGATGTCATCTCGCTTTCGCGTGCATTGGGTGCCACGGCATTTAGAGTTGAGCGCCCCGACCAAATCGAACGGGCGTTACGAGAGGCAATTGCAGTAGTCGACGGGGGGACCACAGCGGTTGTCGAAGTTCTCACGACCCGAATGAGACCGGTGCTCCACCCACTATGGGAGGAAGACGCATGACCTATACCAGATGATACATTTGGCCTGAGCGGTTTCCCTACATGTGCATCACACACAAAAAAAGCTTAGCCGAATTCGCCGCCAATCATCACATAGCTCATGATTGTCGGCACGCGCTCGCGGTGTCCCCATGTGTGCCAGTTCCCGAGCTGAATGACCGTATCACCTTTGCCCAGCACAACCTCACTGTCCTCAAGCACAAGGACCCGCTCACCCGCCAAACAGACCGCATAGTCGAGCGATGGCGTGCGGTGGAGCCCTTTGTGCTGCCCGGTCTGCGAGCGTTGCGTACCACCACCGGTATCCATTGCTCTTGCCTCGGGGTTTGGGTTGCCCGCTAGTGCGCGTGCGGGCATGGGGTCGGCAGGGGAGAGTGAAATCCGCCAGTTCGCACCATCTGTCGGCGGGGAATGGCTGACCGGCCTGCCCGCGCGTCCACCATCCTCATTGATGGACAAATCAACCGGCATATTGTCGATCGTAAACACTTCATAGAACCATGAGCCAGATTTGCGCGGGAAAACATTGGGAACGTCGCTGTCGCATAACACGCACGAACGGCCGTCAGCATCATGTCCTGTGAGGACACGCCGCATCGGTACGCGTCCATCTTCGGCGGGGGCCTGTATGCTTGCAGCGATACGTTCATATGCCCCCTCAGATCTGCGCTCACCATAATGTTGCGAAACAACGAGAATGGCAGGTTTGTCCGATCGATTTGAAAAAGCATGAGCCGTGCCGCGTTGGATGAGGATATCGCCTTCCTTCAGTTCGACTTCCATCGTGTCGAGGACCAGAACGATGTTGCCTTCAAGAACATAGGTTAGATCGAGTGAGAGAGTTCTCTGCATGTAGGGATGCGGTGTTCTTGGATCGGAAATCCAGGCCTCAGGAGAGCCCATCATCTCAAAATACGCCTGTACGTCACGCCGCGATATGTTGCCCAGATATCCTGATTCAGGGGGATATTCGAAAAAACGACAAACAGTGCCACCTGGCGGTGGTTCCAGAGACTGCGGCAGATGCAATGTCTCTCCGACGTGTTTGACACGCGCAGGAGAGGCATCACTGACCCACAACCGTGTCGATCCAAAGCCAGGCCGCGCGGGATCCAGCACAACATCAATCGAAGGCCCATCTGCAAGCACAACAGCCTTGCCGTTGTCGTCATTTCCCGCAATGATCCGTCTTATCGGCCTGACCATTCAGTTCTCCTGCTCCAATCAATTTCGACGTCGTTTGCCGAGGTACTCTGGCAATCGTGAAGACAAACCTGCCAAGCTCCATCTTGCGGCATCGGCGTGATCCTTGCGCCATCAATAAGAAATCCTCACCTACATCGTCAGGTTAGGCCAAAACCTGCCAACTAAGTAGGGCATTATTGCAGTTAGCCCCACTGCAATCTTAGGAAATCGTTGGGATGAATGTTGACTGTCAGGCCTTGCCGTTACCCTGCCGTTTTCAGGCGGTCGAATGATGAACTCCGGCTAGCAGGAACCTAGTGGCAGACTCAGCACGATGAATTACTTATCCTTGGGGTCACCTTCTGGCGATTGTTGAGCGCAAGATCTTAGCCTAACCTATGCGGTCAAGAGTTTGTGAATTGCTGCGAATTTGTTGCGACGACTTTTGAGACAGCCTGCCCGTGAGATTGGACGTTGCGAGTTGAATAATAGTCGCACGGGCTAGCGGCGTCGGTGCCATACCCTGCGGCAGACGGACGACGAATTATGAAACAAATAAGACTTGGTCTATCCATGCGCGGGCTTGGCTATTCGCCCAGCGCTTGGCGCGATACCGCCGTGCCGACCAATGGGGCGCTCGATGTGAAATTCGCAATCAACGTTGCCCGTACGGCTGAACGTGGTCTCTTTGATTTCGTGTTTTTGGCAGATTATAGTGCGGTCGTCATTCCTGATACACCAAAAGGGGTGTTTGGCCGACACCACGAAGGTATGGGCGAATTTGAACCGCTCACCCTGCTCGCCGCAATGAGCCAGATGACCGATAGGATCGGCCTCATCGCTACTGCATCAACCACCTTTCACCAGCCGTATCAACTCGCGCGTCAATTCATGTCGATCGACCACATGAGCGGGGGGCGGGCCGGCTGGAATGTCGTAACCTCGTCCCGCGACGCCGAGGCGCAGAATTACGGCGAAGACAGAATCCTCGACAAAGCCAAGCGCTACGCGCGTGCCAAGGAGTCTCTGGATGTCATCTTTGGCCTTTGGGATAGCTGGGAGGACGGCGCTTTTCCGCACAACCGGACGACAGGCATTTTTTTTGATCCGGCCAAGATGCACCCGGTCAATCACGTAGGCGAGTATTTCAAGGTCAAGGGCCCTCTTCTTATGCCTCGCTCGCCGCAAGGGCGGCCGGTGATCGCACAGGCGGGGGCATCGGGGGACGGCGTCGAATTTGCTGCACAGGTTGCTGACATCATCTATACCGTGCAAACACGCTTCGAAGATGCACAAGTCTTCTACAAGGACTCGAAGGCGCGGTTCGCCAAACATGGTCGCAATCCAAAAGATGTAAAGATTTTGCCAGGGATTATGCCAATCATCGGCCGCACGACTGAAGAGGCCCAGGCGAAATACAGGAAGATGCTCGACGACCTTGACCCTCTCGTCGGACTGGAACGGCTGTCGCGTTACTTTGGGGACCTCACGGGCTGCGATCCCGATGGCCCTCTGCCCGACAAATTGCGGCCTGACGTCCGGCTCGTCAGCCGCGCGGAGCTTAACCTAAAGCTGGCGCGAGAGCACAATTGGACATTGCGTCAGCTCTATGAGTTGACGGTCATAAGTCATGGCCATCATCTCGTCGTCGGCTCTCCGGCTGACGTCGCCGACGTGATGGAGAAGTGGATAAAGGAAGAAGCTGCTGACGGTTTTAATGTGCTGCCGGCCGTATTGCCATCATGCATCGACGATTTCGTCGACCTCGTAGTGCCGGAATTGCAGCGTCGTAAGCTGTATCGTACCGAATATGAGGGAACGACCCTGCGTGAAAACCTCGATGTTCCGGTCCCACAGCCGCAGGTTGCGCAGAACACCGCCAAGGAGGGATGAAGTTAAGGAAGAGCTTGGTTTGCTTGAAAAGTTCTAATGTCTCAAATTGGCCCGATGGTCTTCCCCCGTTTGCGTGGACACCTAAAATGAGCGCGGTACGCTCTGGGAGGTGTTTTATGACGAAGCCAAGGCGATACAAACGTTTCAGTTCGGAGTTCAAGCGCGAAGCCATCATGCGCGCCAGCGAGGAGGGCATGACTGACAAGGCTGTGTGCGATGAACTTGGGGTAAGCACGCGTCAATTGCGGCGTTGGCGTGATGAGCTGGCGTTGCTCGGCAAGGACGCGTTTGCCGGCACTGGCGTCACGCGCGATCAGGAGTTGGAGGCGTTGAAGCGTGAACTGGCGCAGGTCAAGAAGGAACGGGATTTTTTAAAGGAAGCGGCGGCGTACTTTGCCAAGCAGTCGAAGTGAGATACGCCTGCATTGATCGTTGCCGCGATCTCTATCCCGTTCGTTTGATGTGCCGTCTGCTGGATGTTGCAGCAAGCGGTTATTATGCCTGGCGCAGCCGCGCCGAACCCAAACGCATCGGGCGCAATCGTGTGCTTCTGGCGAAGATCAGATCGATCCACCAGGCGAGCAAAGGGGTTTATGGCAGCCCCCGCGTTCATGCCGAGCTCCTTGCCAATGGCGTCAAAGTCGGACGCCACAAGGTCGCGCAACTGATGCGCTCGGCGCGGCTGAAGGGATGTCCCAAGCGGCGTTATCGAACGACGACCCAGCGTGATCCTGGCCAACGTGCGGCACAGAACCTGCTGCGGCGGAACTTTGCAGCCAACGGCCCTGATCAACGTTGGGCGAGCGATATCACCTATATCGCGACACGTCAGGGCTGGTTGTATCTTGCCGTCACGATGGACCTGTTCTCTCGCCGCATCATCGGTTGGTCGATGGACCGCTGGATGAGCCGACATCTGGTGGTCGACGCCTTGCGCATGGCGATCAATGCCCGTCAACCAACGGGGCCACTCATCCATCACTCGGATCGCGGCGGTCAATATGCCAGCGATGACTTTCGCAACGAGCTTGAAAGGCACGGCATCAGACCGTCCATGAGCAGCACCGGCAACTGCTATGACAATGCTGTCGTGGAAAGCTTCTTTGCCGCCCTCAAACGCGAACGTGTCAACAGAGTTCGCTACCGCACCAGGGAGCAGGCCCGTGCCGATCTATTCGAGTACATCGAGGTGTTCTACAATCGCAAGAGGCGCCACAGTTATGTTGGCAATATCAGCCCGGACGACTTCGAAAGGCAGTCAACCGGATCTTTCTGAACCGTCCACAAAAGACGGGCAAGATCACGACGCTGACGATCGCCCAGCGCTAAGCGATTACCGCTAACGGGAGTGCAGCGGAATGTTGCTCGAAATAGCGGACATAGGTCCGCTGTCAGTGGCAAACCCGTCGTGGACACGTCCGGGCACGACCGGCAGAGTTTGACCCCAAGCGGTCATCCCCGGTCGTAATTCGACTTGTGATTTTGCGCCGCTTGTCTGGCCTTGAAGGTCTCTATATCACCAAGTAGCAAGTGCACTGTGTCTTGATTGCGCAGCGCGTGACACGGCGCGCACGTGTTCGCCTAACCCTTCAACCTGCCGGGCTCAATAATGGCCTCGCACTCTATTTCGATCATTGCACGAGGATCTCCCAGCCGTGAGATCTGCAACAATGTACTCGCCGGGCGGTTATTCTTGAAGTATTTGAACCGTTCATCAGAGCACCTATAATATTCCTCGATGTCCGTGACGTAGGTGGTGGCCCTGACAACATCCTCGTATCCGGCTCCTGCAGCTGCCAGGACCTTGCCGATATTCTCACATGTCTGCCGTATCTGAGTTCTCATATCTCCCGCGCCAACGAGGTTGCCGGCCTCATCCCGTGGCATCTGCCCGGATAGGTAGAGATGAGCGTGATCGCTGCCATGAATGGTCACGACTGGAACATAAAGCAGCTCTCCGTTCTCGACACGCGCCCACACACCGCCTGGCTGCAAGAACTTTCTCTCAATCATTCCAGTGGATCTCCCCCGTCATAAAAATTGGCTTAAAAAAAGCTGGCAAAACTTAACCGGACCTGGATTGTAGACCCTACAAGGAAGTCACATCAAGCTAGGTGTGAGTACACGCCTTTGAGCTGGTAGACCTAACTAACTGGGGGGCCTGCCTGCCCCTTCAGGCTAGCGTATGCCATTACCATTAAGGATCGTGGCAAATGCTGGTGGAAGGGCGATCCATGACAAATGCAGATGGATGGCCAAACAATTTGCTCGCTTGTCGCCAGGCGCAGACGACCGCTCATGGAGCTTCACCGAAAGGCTCAGCTAGAGCATACTGAGGCCGCTTCTGAGGGTAGAGTAGTCCTGTTATAGTCAAACAGCTTTTTTGCCGAAGTTGCCGTATTCTTAGTTCTCGGCAGGCGCAGTGGGACTACTGCATCTGCAAACAAAACGGAATAATCGTTAAAGAGGATCTAGCCCCATTTCGAACCGCCGATAATCCGGAAGAAGGCTTGCAGGCCTCGGCGCGGTATAGTCTGACCGCGCCTGCTCCGGGGACTGGCCCGTGGCGATCTACGCGATTGGAGCTAGCGCAGACCATGCCAATCAGCTCAACGGAATTGACGGGGTTAGCCGCTGCGCTCGGCATTGGCCTGTTGATTGGACTGGAACGCGAGCGGCGCAAGTCCTCGGGCGGTGGCCGTGCGCCGGGCGGCGTGCGCACCTTTCCCATTGCTGCTATCTTCGGCGCTATTGCCCAGATCGCTGGCGGCGGTCTGATCCTTGCTACCGCGATTTTGTCTGTCGTGACATTCGCTGCCATTTCCTATCTGCGCGCAAAAGATTCTGATCCCGGCATCACCACTGAAATCGCTCTTGTTCTGACGGTCATGCTCGGCGGATTAGCAGTGATGCAGCCCGCCACCGCCGTGGGCGTTGGTGTTGTTGCGACCGTGCTTCTCGCGGCGCGCGGTGATCTGCACCGCTTCGCACGCGACACTTTGACGGAGATCGAAATCCGTGACGGCTTGATCCTGGCCACCGCTGCCCTGGTCGTCTGGCCGCTGTTGCCTGATCGAGCCATCGACCCGCTTGGTGTGCTTAACCTCAAGAATGTGTGGACGCTTGTCGTGCTGCTCATGGCGGTTGGCGCGACGGGATATGTGGGGATGCGCGTCTTCGGGCCCAAACTTGGGTTGGTTTTCGTCGGTTTCGCTTCCGGTTTTGTTTCTAGCACCGCAACCATTGGCGCCATGGGCGAGCGCGCAAAGAACAATCCAGATCTCTTGCTTCCCGCCGTGGCAGGCGCCATGTTGTCAACAGTTGCAACCTTCGTTCTACTTGCCGCCGTGCTGGCGGTTGTCAGCCTGCCGTCGCTCGTCGCTGTCCTGCCCGCGTTGGTTGCGGGCGGCTTGGCTTCGATCATTTTTGGCGGCGTGTTCACGCGGCGGGCTTTGAGCGGGGTCGCAATCGATACCATCGCCGCGGGCCGAGCGTTCAATCCCAAAGTAGCACTTCTGCTTGCCGGGCTAATCTCTACGTTTCTTCTGCTGACCGCCGTACTCAACAAATTTCTCGGAGCATCTGGTGCAATTATCGGCGCAGCCGTAGCGGGTCTCGCTGACTCCCAGTCAGCAGCAGCGGCAGTTGCAAATCTCGTGAAGGCCGGCCAGCTTGAAGCCAATGCCGCCGTTCTTCCCATTATTGCAGCCGTATCGACAAATACGATCTCAAAAATTGTAGCGGCCGCCGCCGGCGGGGGCCGCGCCTACGCCAAACGCGTCGTCCCGGGCCTGATCTTTGTCATTGCCTGCGTTTGGCTCGGCGCACTGCTTTAACCCAGCGAACACAGAGCCGCCCCAGCGTACCGGCCCGAGAAATGACCGGATAGGAGCCGGAGGCATGTTGGTCGGCTTTTCGTGGGACCCTCTACCCATCAAAAGGCCAACGAGCACTACCGACTCCCCACTGAATCATTTCGACGGATTTGGCATTATGCGCCTTGCAGCAGCCACGACGCGGCAAAGCGTATGAATGTAGGCTTTGCCGCCTGCTCACTTTTCAGTTGGCAAGTTCGCACAAAAGCAATTGGTCTCTTCTTGGCCCAACGTCGACGTCAGCCCGGAACTAGTCGATGGCTGCTTGCGGTGGTGAGGCAGACAGTTGGGCGGAAAAGCGGACATGGGTCCGCTGTCGGCGGCAAGGCGGTAATGGAATGATCAGACTGCGACCCTCGCCTGATGACCCGAAAGAGACATTGTGGGTTTACGGAGGCGTTTATTGATAGTTTGTTGGAGCAGTTCTGAGTTCAACTAATTGCGCTATGCATCGACATCATCGCTGTGCTGTACTTTCAATCGAAATCTCACCGATCCCTGGCCGCTGAGGAATAAACAATCGGTCCAGGTCGGAACCTGACAAACCTTCAAGTTGTTCTGATCCCCCAACAAACAATCTCCCACTTTTCTTATCGTGGAAGAGTGAGTTTGTTACGATTTCCCTAGTCCACCAAAACTAATTTTCTTCACCTGCGAGTCATCTAGCAGCCTTTGTATTGCCGTAAATCATTATTAAATCGGAAATGGTTGCGGAGCAGTTTGGTTGTATTGCGTCGCTTGTATTGGAGCCTGTTGTACCAAATTACAGAACTCCACTCCGCAGCGCTCTTCGTTTTATGTTCGCCATTTGAGTAATTTGTTGCGATTATTTGTCTACGCGCCCGTCGGCGTAAACGATGAAACTCGTCGCAACCGGCGAGATGAAGCGCCATAAGCCCCCGTCGTCTATTGAAATGCTCACGTGAACATACGCATCAGTGTGCTCAAGTAATTGCACCTCGAACTGATGGAAGTCTGCGCCGTCTCCGCGCTCATACGCCACCACGTCGGGCAGTTCTTCGATAAGACGATCATATGTCTTTTGCGACCACAAGGAGATTTCGGCGTCCAGGAGTTTTCGTAGAAATTCTTTGTTCACTTTAGACAATCCCCTTTCGGCCCCCCCCCTGCAGGCAAGGTTCTTATAACATTAGGGGCTAATCTCGCCTGCGTGCAGCAAACACCGCCAAAGTGCAGAACTGCTGGCTCGACGCCTGTTTTTTTGGTCCAAGCAGCGATCAACAGACTCGCATTGTTCGCGATAGGATAACAATGGCTGAGCGCGCGCTTCCCCATGTTTCGCAACTCACGATTTACCAAACCGGTCAGGCAAATAGCGGTAATGTTGCCGGTAGGCCGAATTGGATTTTTTATTCGGCGGGTCCATCGCCCAGCTCCTGACTGCCCGTTCGCTCGGCAGGGTCTGGTCTTTGCAAATTGCCCTCAATGTCTCACCGCTAGCCAACCGTTCGCATATTACCTTGGCAATCGCTGCGCTATATTTTGACGGGCGACCTCTCGTCCGTTTGCCCTTCTCTGATTTTTTTGTTCTGGCATTTTGGTCTGCCATTCTCTGTCCCCTGCGTATCGATGTGCGCAAGTCATCGCTTGCGTCGGCGCGCCTTGACCGCTTCCGCCAACAATTCACGCACCATGCTTGAGAAATCAGGTGCATCAAGGCGATCGGCAAACACGTCTTCGATCGCATCGACCATCTCTGGCGGCAGGCGGATCATGTGCGGTTCCATGAGGGATGTCCCTTTGCGCGGTCGACCTCTTGGTCTCTTAGCTGGTCTCTTCATGTCACACCTATCTATATCCAATAAACATATATCAAATTACGAAAGTCTGATAGAATAAATGGGTGATATTGATCGCTCAGGTGTTATCATTTCGTAATATAATGCTATACTAATAGTACGATGCAAAGATCCACGCGTCACACCCCTCCCCAAACTACGTAATGCGAAACGGTTTTTACCGTCGTGCCGGCGTGGTGGTCGGGACCTGATGAGCAATCACCAGCAACGCTGGAAAAGGAGGATAGTGATGCTTTTCCTTTTAGCGATCGGCATCTGGTTCGCAGGCACCAGCGGGCTGACATACCTGGGGCTCAACACCTACATGGCCATGATCGTCACCTATATCGTGATGCTGGCGATTAGCTGGGACATCGAGAAGACTTGGGATTGGCTTGCGGGCACACTCCCCGAGTGGCCGGACTGGTCCGACTGGACAGCAACGGCAGCTTGCCGGAAACCGGCAGCAGAACCGGCACCTCAGACCAAGCACGAGGCCGCGGTTATAAAGATAATTGCTCTCAAAGCTGAGCTTGGGCGACTGCCAACTCTCGATGAGATCTACAACCGATCAGGCATGGCAAGAACGACCGCCTGGCGGGCCTTGAAACAAGTCAAGAAGGTGGCCTGACTGAAGCCCGTTGAGGCAACTCGCGGGGCTCTTTCTTTGAATGAGCTTTGAAGGTCGCGCCGGCCATTCCAACGAAAGCTGTGACATTCCAAGTTGGAATGGAGCTGCAGTCATCGGAATTTGGTTGCCCAATCTAGGATCTGCTCTAACTTCGAAGTTGAACTGGCGAGCATTGAGGCCCAAGGCACCAGCGGTGGCGAACAGGTGCTACCCCGAAGTTGTTATAGTTGCTCGATCACTGCGGCTATATCGAACGGAGGATCCTGGTCATCCTTTGGGTTGATTTAAGCGGCTTGCTTTTCGCGTTGCAAGCGGCGTCGTTCGAATGCCTTTCGTTTATGGTGCCTGGAAATTGGTTGTTTATCACCTCTTGGCCAGTCCAATTTTGGCTGGCTTCTTGACGTCTAATCCGAATGAGATCCCTGTAGTCTGGTGCCTCTTTTCTGTAGCGCTGGTGCTCATTGTTGTAAGCTCTACAGTCCGACAGCTCTTCAAAGTCGAGGCCTAGTGGTTATGGCCACACGCCTGGCGACCGGCCCCACCATAACCATTAATTCAACTGTTCCGATCAGGGCAAAGATGGACATCGTTTCCTAGTCTTCGCGCAGTGGGGTCGAAAGAGTTAGACCGCGCTGGACCATCCGTTGCCATCCCTCCTCTGCGGTGTCCACAATATCAAAAAGGTCAAGATCATCCGGATCGATTGCACCGTACTCTGCAAGCGTTTTAAGATCTACAACGCTATTCCAAAAGTGACGACAGAAGAGAATGACCGGCATGCCGCGAGTCTTTCGCGTCTGTTTCAACGTAAGGATCTCAAACACCTCATCTAGCGTTCCGAATCCGCCCGGGAATACGGCCAGAGCATTTGCACGCATCGCGAAATGCATCTTACGAATAGCAAAATAATGAAAATGAAAGCAAAGGCTTGGCGTGATGAAGCTATTCGGCTCCTGCTCTGAGGGGATCTGGATGTTGAACCCAATGGAGGGCGCGCCTGCATCTGCAGCTCCTCGGTTCGCTGCTTCCATGATGCCAGGGCCACCACCTGTCGTAATGACATTTTCTCTGGGACCGTCACCGGCCGCCAAGGCGCCTCCCCGCTCGGAGACCAGCCTAGCGAACGAGCGGGCCTCTTCATACCACGCGGCCATGTTCACGGCGCTCACGCTGCCCGAATTTAGCGGCTCATGCTTTCTTGCTCCCTGGCGAGCGGCTTTGGATGTGGTCTCACGTTTGGTTCGCGAGCTTCCGAAAACCACAATAGTTGACCTAATCCGCTGATCGCGCAGCTTTATCTCAGCGCGTTCGAATTCTAAAGCCAACCGATGTGCTCGCATTTCGTCTCGGAGCAGGAATTGGCGGTCTTCAAATGCCAGCAAGCCTTGGCAGCTTGCTGGCCGGTGCTGTTGTTTGGCCAAGAGGAGATGCCTCTCATCTGAAGAACTGATTTTGGATTAGTTAGTGTTATCAGAAATTGCGTTGAGAGCTTATCGTCTTCTTCGGTATACCCTCAGTGATGAGAAGTCTGAGGATGCCATGCCCATGAACGCGAAAGCGGTGATTCAAACCATTTTCTGATGAACCTTTTATTTATATATTATAATATACTAGGCTTGGCCAAATAAGGCCAGATAGTTGGTACATTAACCGCCACTGCCTTACGACGTGGCGAACTTGGTCTTTCGCGGCCGCACGCGAAGGAACAGATCGAGGCCGGGCGCACTGCGACTCGTGACAACACCACTAACAATAATATCTACGTGCAAACCTCATTTCAGAGCCTCAATAGCGGCGTTCCCTAACGCTACTTCGATGACATCACATCCTAGCCCTTGTCGTTAACAGTCATTTATGGGCGGCTGTGTCAGCCAGGTACACGCGGCCCGATCATGAATTGATCTGGATCTCGGCGAAGTCGGCCAATCTGTGGTTTGTGAGGATGTTATGCGAATTGGATTTCTCATCAACCCGATAGCGGGAATGGGCGGGCGTGTTGGCCTCAAGGGAACCGATGGTGTCAGCGACAAGGCGGTCTCGCTAGGTGCCGAGCCGGTCGCCCCCGGTAAAGCGGCACAGATGCTCCGCCTGTTGCGGCGGTTAACTGACAGCGCTCTACAGCACCATGAAATCAAGTGGCTAACATGTTCCGCGACTATGGGAGAAAATGCTCTTCGGGCTGCAGGCTTCGAGGATATCGAGGTCATCTACCAGACACCTGCATCGCCAGCAGCGAGCGATACTGAGGCTGCCGTACGGGCCTTCCTTCAAGAAAGGGTTGATCTCGTCATATTTTGCGGCGGCGATGGTACCGCGCGCGATGTGGCGGCCATCACCAAGGGCAATGTACCGATCCTTGGAATACCATCCGGCGTGAAAATGTACTCTGGAGTTTTCGGAGTAACCGCAGAACGAACAGCGGAAATCGTCATTGGCTTTATTCGTGGAGATATTCCGATCGCCAAAGTCGACGTAGTTGATCTAGATGAGGAGCGCTACCGCCGGGGCGAATGGGTCATCCGCCTCTTTCACGCCGCATTGACACCGTTCGAGCCGACGCGGACGCAGTTGGCCAAAGCGTTAATTACTGAAAGCAGCGATGAAGCCGTCAAAGCTGAGATAGCAGAGGAACTGAGCACTATGATCCGTGCCGATTCCACGAAACTCTATCTATTGGGGCCAGGCAGCACAATTCAGGCCATTGCCGAGGCGCTGGGCGTCGGTAAGACGCTCTTGGGATTTGATGCCCTCGCAGGCGAAAGACTTGTCGGCCAGGATCTCAATGAGACCGGTATTTCGAATCTATTGAACCAGTACCCTAATGCTAGCTTGATTCTCAGCCCCATCGGCGCGCAAGGCTTCGTCCTTGGCCGCGGTAATCTGCAGATCAGCCCCGAGATCGTCCGAAAGATTGGAATAGAAAACATTCTGGTCGTCGCGACGCCGGCCAAACTGCGCCGAACGCCAGTCTTGAGATTCGACACCGGCGATTCTGCCCTCGATGCGGCCTTCAAGGCGAAGCGCTACATAAGCGTTGTGACCGGATTTCGGCGTCGTCGGCTGACAGAAGTATCACAATAAGAGACTCGAGAAGGGTGGACCAAGCAATGACCTTTATTCCCCACACCAGCAAGGAGCGCCAGCAGATGCTGGAGGCAGCCGGCGTAAGCAGCCTGGAGCAATTGTTCCACGATGTTCCAGAGGATGTCCGTTTTCGACAGCTGAACCTTCCGGCCAAACAGAGTGAGATGGATCTCGACCGTGAGATTCGCCGGCTGGCACGGCGCAACCGCGGTCTCGATTATGGTCCCTCATTCCTGGGTGCCGGCTGCTATCGTCACTTCATCCCGGCAACCGTGGACTATGTCCTGCAGCGTAGCGAGTTCTACACCTCCTATACACCTTACCAACCAGAGCTTAGCCAAGGGATACTGCAATCGATCTTCGAATATCAGACTATGATTTGTCGACTAACCGGAATGGAAGTGAGTAACGCCAGCCACTACGATGGCGCCACATCATTGTCTGAAGCCGTTCTGCTGGCTTTGGATGTCGCCAAGGGAAGGCGCAAAAGGATTGTGATTTCCCCCTATGTTCATCCGCATTATCGTGCTGTCGCCGCGACTTATCTACAGGCTACGGAAGCGAACCTCTTTGTTGCTGACGAGCCGGACGTCGGCGCGAGGGCCCTGGCCCAGCTCGTGGACGATGACACCGCGGCACTTGTAGTGCAGACCCCCAATTTCCTCGGCGGTATTGAAGACCTCGGCGAGGTTGCTAGCGCTGTACACGAAAAGGGCGCACTCCTGATTGTTGTCGTGGATCCGATCTCACTTGGCTTGTTTAGACCACCCGGGGATTTTGCAGCCGACTTGGTGGTCTCGGATGGCCAGCCGCTAGGTATTGCGCCGTCATACGGTGGCCCGTCCCTCGGCATCTTCGCCACGCGCCGCAAACATATACGAAGGCTCGTCGGTCGCCTTGTGGGTGAGACTGAGGACAGCGAGGGACACCGCGGTTTTGTACTCACGCTGGCAACCCGCGAGCAGCACGTCAGAAGGGAAAAGGCGACGAGCAACATTTGCACGAACTCTGCCCTCGGCGCACTCGCAGCGGCAGTCTACCTTGCCACGATGGGTGAACACGGCCTGCGGCAAGTCGCAGAGTTATGTTTTCACAAGAGCCATTACGCAGCGTCGAGAATCGGTGAGATCCCTGGCTGCTCGATCAATCCCCACGCACCAGGTTGCGAATTCTTCAAAGAGTTCGTTGTCTCGTTGCCCATCGACGCTGCAACCGTGCTTTCACGCTTGCGGGAGGATCATGGCATCATTGGTGGCTACGACCTAGGGCGCAATTTTTCCCGAAGCGAAAACAGGATGCTGGTCGCCGTAACGGAAATCAATACCCGCGATGAGATAGATCAATTGGCTGTTTCTTTGAGCCAGATTGTTCGTTGAAGCTATTGCATGGAGACTAATCCGATGAACGAGCCATCACTCTACGATTTGAGCTCTAGTGGTCGTGGCGGTGTGGACCTGCCCGATTGTGACGTAGAGCAAAGTCGACTTCCCTATTCTTTCTTGCGCACCGGTATCGGTTTGCCCCAGCTCGCGGAGCCACAAGTGGTCCGCCACTATCTGAACTTGTCACAGCTGAATTATGGTGTCGACAACGGGTTCTATCCGCTGGGATCTTGTACAATGAAGTATAATCCAAAGGCTTCGGAGATCTGGGCGCGCCTCCCCGGCTTCTCTCAGATCCATCCCTTTCAGGAGACACAAGACGTGCAGGGCGCGCTTGCGCTTATGTTCGACCTGCAGGAACAGCTAAAAGAAATCGCGGGCTTTTCGCACGTTGCACTGCAACCTGCTGCAGGTGCGCAGGGTGAGCTTACCGCGCTGCTCATGATTCGCGCCTATAACAAATGGCGCGGTGAGGACAAACGAGAGACCGTCCTCATCCCAGACTCCGCTCACGGAACCAACCCGGCCTCCGTAACAATGTCCGGCTACCTAGCTGTGGAAGTGCCATCAGATGAAAGAGGAAACATCGATCTCAATGCAGTGAAGGCAGCCTGCAACGATCGTCTCGCTGGCATCATGTTGACCAATCCTAATACGTTGGGCTTGTTCGAGGAGCATATCGGTGAGCTTACCGAACTCGTACACGGATGTGGCGGTATCGTCTACGGCGATGGCGCGAACCTGAATGCGCTGGCCGGTATCATGAGGCCAGGAGATCTGGGCATAGATCTGATGCACTTCAATCTGCACAAGACGTTCGCCACACCGCATGGCGGTGGAGGCCCTGGTTCCGGGCCAGTTGGAGCCAATGAGACACTTGCTCCCTTCCTTCCTGGCCCAATCGTTGAGAAATCCGAAGTAGCGTACACAGATCAGCGAGAATTCTTTCTCAACTTGCCGGAGAAATCCATTGGCCGCATGGTCGCGTTCCATGGGAACTTCGCAACTTTTGTAAGGGCCTGGGCTTACCTTCGCCGGATCGGCGCAGAAGGCCTCCGTGAAGCGGCTATGCACGCCGTGCTCAATGCCAACTACCTGAAGTGCCAATTGTCCGAGGACTACAATGTCCCCTTCGACAGGACGTGTATGCATGAGTTCGTATGCGAGGGTTCGCCGAAGCGAACTTCCGTGAAGGCTATTGATGTCAGCAAGAGATTGATGGATTTTGGTTTTCACCCGCCGACAAATTACTTTCCGTTGATCGTGAAGGAGGCACTGATGATCGAGCCGACGGAAACCGAAGACAAAGATACGCTGGACGCATTTGCCAGCGCCTTGCGGCGGATCGCAGATGAAGCGAGGACCGACCCACAGGTTCTGCAAGATGCGCCGCATCATACTTCTGTGCGCCGTCTTGACGAAGTCAAAGCTGCTCGGGAGTTGATTGTTACTGAAAAAACGAAAAGCGAGTAGCGGCCTGATGGCGACATACGGGAGAGTTGGTAACGGGACGACGCGTTCTTGCTGTAAAATATTAGAACCTAAATTTGTTATGGGGCTCAATCCCTCCAGGTTGCCATGGAACACTTGAATGCCGAGATTGCTGCAAAGCTTCGCGAAATGGCGGATCTACTCGACGCTCAAAACGCGGTCTCGTTCCGAGCAAGAGCCTATCGTCGAGGGGCCGAGACACTGGAAAGCTTAAAGCTGCCCATTGACGAATTGTACGAAAAGGAGGGCGAAGCTGGTCTCATCGCCCTACCCGGTATCGGGCGCGGTATAGCCAGCGCCATTCGCGAGTTACTTACAACTAGCCGTTGGGCGCAGTTGGAACGATTGAGTGGGACCCTCGAACCCGAACGGCTCTTTCAGACGATTCCGGGCATGGGGCCGGAGCTTGCCCGGCGGATTCATGATGAATTGCATGTTGACACGCTAGAGGATCTAGAAGCGGCCGCACACGATGGACGCCTTGCGCAAATCAGCGGAATTGGAGAGCGCCGTGTTTCGGCGATACGCTCTATACTGGGCGAGCGGCTGGGACACAAGCGCGTCAGACCTCTGTCCCATTCGGAAGAACCGCCAATATCCGACATCTTGAGTGTCGACCGGGAGTATTTGGAATCGGCGGAACGTGGTGCGCTTCCACTTATCGCGCCAAGTCGATTCAATCCCGAGGGCAAACGATGGCTCCCCGTCCTCCATAGCGCGCGCGGACCTTGGCATTACACGGCCTTATTTTCGAACACAGCCAAAGCGCATGAATTGGGCAAGACAGGCGACTGGGTCGTCATCTATTTCCATATGGAAAACGAGCCCGAAGCGCAATGTACTGTTGTTACGCAGGCCTACGGCGTACTCGCCGGCCGCCGCGTTGTGCGGGGGCGAGAAGGGGATTGCATGGCGCACTACGCGGCCCGCGCTGATGGGGCGTGACGGCTGCTTGCGCAAAGTGTTTTGATGTCCGGTTGGGGGCAAGAGCCATTGGTCTTGGCCAGGTAAATGAAAGATAGCTTTGCCCCCCCGACAGCGTGCCTATGCTGGCTTTTCGGCGACAGCAACCGATTATCATCGCACATTTGCAATCATACCGGCACCATAACCGCGATAGGAGATTGATTGGGATCTCTCATTCCCGTCAACTACTGAGGCTTGGCAGCCGCGCATCGCGTGCCAAAATCATTTTGCCTGATGGCAATCGTGGCAGCTCCTCCACAACTTTGATTTCGAGATCAAGTGATGAAAGATTACGGTCTTGCAGGAGGCCTCGTACGCGGGCCTCAACGAGCATAGCGGTTTTCTATTGGACACGGTTATCCTCTTTATCGAACTGCGAACCGGTCTATGGGAGAGACAAGCAGCAGGTTGCGTGCGCGATTATGGGTGCAGCGAGTTTCGCACCTATGTCCAGTTCAAGTTGATGAAGATGTTATTTTGGGCACTCCAGCAACAAGGTTAGTGACCCGAAGCTAATCGCAACCTCGACCGAATTGTCTGCAATATGGTGTTCGTGCAGAATTAGGGTCTTGTATAATGAGTTCTAAGAAAGACGCTGGCCTATTTGGTGATGATGAACGGCGCGAAATTGAATTACGGGCGCGCGCTGTTTTGAAAGGCGAACTCCGCGTTGGCCCAAATTTTTCCCTTAGTGAACTGAAACTTGAGAGCGATGGCGTCTTGCTCATTCGCGGTGATGTGGAAAGCGTTGCCGTAAAGAAAATAGCGCTTCGTCACGTGGCCAATGTGCCCAATATCGTCGGCATCGCAGACCATCTGCACGTCCGGCCTGCGGTGGCGATGAAGGACGACGAGATCCGTGTCCACGTGCGTTCAAGCCTTATCCAAGATGTTACTCTGGAGGGGATTGAGATACGTGATTTCGATGCAGGTGCCTATCAGCTCGTGCGTGGGGCGCCGCTCGGCAAACGTGGCGAAATCGGTATCGAAGTCCGAAATGGGGTTGTGATCCTGACAGGCAACGCACCGAGCCTCACGTCAAAACGACTGGCTGGCGTAATTGCATGGTGGGTTCCGGGGGTCCGCGACGTGGTCAACGGACTTGCTGTTGAGCCACCGGAGGAAGATGGACCTGATCGAATTGCAGAAGCGGTTCGCGCCGTCCTTGAAAAGGATGCGTTCATTAATGCGAGCCAGGTGAGAGTCGGTGTTCGCAATACCCTCGTGCGCCTGACCGGTGTTGTGCCAAACGAAAAGGTGCGCGAGGCGGCGGAGCGAGATGCATGGATGATTCTTGGTGTAGACGACGTGGCCAACGAGATTTCTATTGGCCCCTAGGGGGCGCCGCCCATTTTCAATGTAACAGGCAAGTAGGGAAGACCTTCCTGACGATGGCGATATTGACTTGGCTCCATAAATTGAGCGCGCGTCGAAACCTATGTCGGTGTTGATTCAGACCAGCCATGTCCGCACCGGGCTAATCGCCGGATAACTGGCGTCTCGGTTGAAGAGAGCCTGCAACGCAGTGATTCCATTGAAAGTAGCTTCAAGCGAGTGCAACTGAGTCCACAATAGCAGCATAGTGGCAACTGGAGCCACACAGCACAAAGCCATGCCATATTGCATTATGATATCTAAGCTGCCGCCAAAGATGAAAAACAACGCCAATCGTATATAGCAAACCGCCGGCCCCAAGGAGCAACAGGGTTCGTTCCGAAACGGATGCAGCCAGAGGAGCTAGGACAACCAAAACGGCCCAACCCTGGGCGAGATAGAGGACGTAAGCCGTCCTCATCAAGCGTTCTGGAAAGAAGAGCTTGATCGTAAGGCCAAATGCCGCCATCGCCCAAACAACGATAAGAAGGCTGGGGCCGGACCAACCAGCTATCTTGACCAGTGAGAACGGGGTGTAAGTAGAGGCAATCTTGACATAGATTGCGGCCTGGTCAAATCGCCTGAGAATAGCCTTTATCGGCGAGGGGCTGACAACGTTGTAAGCAGCAGACAAGGCGAAGACTGCCAACAGGCCAAAACTGTAGACAATAAGGCTTAGGACGGACGTTGCCGGCAGCGCACCGATTGTCATTACAAGAAGTACGGTCACACCGACAACGCTAGCGATCACACCCAACAAATGAATGCAGCCGTCAGCAAGGCGCTCAGCATCGCTGTATTGCGGGAAGTCGTATGGCATTGAGAGAATATAGTACCTGTGGCAGTGGCAACCAAGTTGTGGCAGAGTGACATTTCATCCAGATCACGCCTTGCGATGCGGATTTGTCGTTTCGGTCGTGTCACACTCTCATAACACCATTGCTGAGACAGGAGCGCTTCATTAACCCACAGATTAAGGCGCTCAGTCCTATCAGTCATCGTCTCCCTCCTCGGGGCTACGATGAACCGGAAATTGCCTCTTGCGCAGTCAGTTCAATCTGTCCGGTGAGTGCTGACGGCGAACAGGTTTGCTTTATACTGTATACGGCAACTGATCGTAGAGGCGATCGATAAGGCTCAATCTCGACGAGACCGTATCTTGCAGGCTCGAATTGTAGAGCAAGAACTCTATTGCTTCCTTCACCTATCTGCGAATATTCATGGAAGAGTTCCCGCGGTCGTACGGCAAACCAGCGAAACGGTGTTACCTTGCGCTGCCTCAAAGTAGGTGGGCAATCGGTCTGGTATAATTGATTAGATTGCTCTTCCAAAAGCCCAGAATTCGAAGAGCATGAATTCCCCAGTCTGCCTCTCCGAGAGGCAGACTGGGAAATTCACGCGAACGTCCCACATAAGAGGAAGGCGCTGGAAATAATGCGGTCTTTGCTACCGGCAGATCTACCTTTTCGCGTCAACCCCGTATTCGCGCTTGCACTAGCGATCTGTGTACCACTCGCGGTTTGGGGCGCGCTTTTCCCTGGCCAAATGACGGCAGCTGCAACGGGGCTGACAGTGGCAGTCCTAACCGGGGCGAGCTGGTGGTGGCTGTTGATGTGTACTGGCTTCGTTGCCCTTTCAGCGTATCTTGCACTGGGGCCTTACGGCAACATCAAGCTTGGCGCCGACGATGAGAAGCCCGAATTCTCCACGCCGTCCTGGCTGGCAATGCTGTTCGCTGGCGGCATGGGGGCCGGACTGCTCTTCTGGGGTGTCGCTGAACCGGTTACGCATTTTGCCAAGCCGCCCGGCATGCAGGGCGGCACAGCAGCTGCCGCGCGCGAGGCTTTGGCAATCACCAATCTGCACTGGGGATTTCATGCCTGGTCCATCTATGGGATCTGCGCTCTCGTGATCGCATATTTCGGATTCCGCCTGCAACGAGGCACGCTCATTTCGGAGCCGATCCGCCCTCTGTTCCGAAATCACCGCAGCCAAAAGGCAACGGCTGCTGCCGACGTCTTGGGTGTCATAGCAGTCGTGTTTGGCCTCGCCGGTTCACTTGCGATGGGCACGTTACAGGTGCGATCTGGACTCAACTCGGTGTTCGGAATACCAGCCAACCACTTTACCTCGATCTCCGTCTTAGGCGTCTTGTTCATGGCGTATATGCTCTCGGCCATGACCGGGCTTGGCAAGGGCATCCTAATACTCTCCAATATCAATATGCTTCTCGTTCTCGTGTTGATGGCTTTCGTACTGTTGTTTGGTCCAACCTCATTCATACTGGCGACGTTTATCGATTCCATTGGCACCTACGGCGCTCGACTTCTAGAAATGTCGTTCAAATTGTTTCCATTCGAGGGCCTCAATGAATGGTCGGTTAGCTGGACACTCACATACCTGATCTGGTGGCTCGCGTGGGGGCCGTTCGTCGGTATATTCATCGCGCGAATTTCGCGTGGGCGCACAATACGCGAGTTCTGCGCCGGCGTGATACTGGCGCCCACCTTGTTCTCGGTGCTATGGTTTGCCACGTTCGGCGGCTCGGCGATCTATATTGAGCTATTCGGATCTGGTGACCTGTCCGAGCTGGTGTCCGAAAACGTTTCGCACGCACTCTTCGCATTCTTTGGTCACTTCCCGCTATCGACCATGCTAAGTGGTCTGGCTGTTCTTCTGGTCTTCATCTTCTTGGTTACGTCGGCGGACAGCGGCACTTTCGTGCTGTCGATGATGACGACCGATGGCAATCTCGACCCACCCACGTCCCACAAACTGATCTGGGGCGTACTTGTTGCCGTCATCACGGCTGCAACACTGTTTTCCGGATCAATCGATGTTGCCCGAGCGATGGCGGCAACAGGCGCCATTCCATTTTCCTTTGTACTGATGTTGCAGATCGTCGGTTTTTTGCGCGAACTGCGTAAGGAACGCCGATGAAGACGTGCGTTTCAATAGTTTTGGTGGTTTTGCTGCTCTGCGGATGCACCTATCAGCCTGTACGCATTGGATCCAAGTCCTTCGCGGAGAACCGAATCCTTGCCGAGCTCATGGCCCAATGCCTCCAGTTGGCAGGCGTTCGCGTTGTTCGCCGCATTCCTACAGGAGATACCGCCGCGACGTTCGAGGCCCTCAGAGGCGGTGTTATCGACCTCTACCCGGAATACACCGGAACGGGCCTCGTGCTGCTCGGGCTTCCACCAACGGCCGACAGCGCAAAAGCTCTTGCGACGATGAAGAAAGAGTTCAGACGTGTTGGCCTGACACCGCTTTCCACATTCGGTTTCGAATCGACCTATTCGGTTGTCATCAGAAAGGCGTTGGCTCAAAGGCTAAACCTGAAACGTATTACGGACCTCGCAAAACACGCCAGCTCACTTCGCCTCGCTGTAGCAGAGGAATTCGCACGACGGCCAACCGACGGCCTGCAACCGTTCCTGGACCATTTTGGTGTGAAATTCTCTAATGTACAGGTCATTGAAAGCGACAAGCGTGTCACGCTATATGACCTCCTGATCGACAAGAAAGCTGATGTGGTAATCGGATATTCGACCGATCCTCAAATCATCGACTATGGCCTCGCGGAATTGAAATCCGATGGCAAATTCTTTCCGGCATACGATGCGCTTCCAGTAGCAATAGCAGCCAGACTGCAGGAGGATCCCCGCATTGCAAAGGCGCTTGCCCCCCTTGCAGGGCGCATCGATGCCGCCTTCATACGGGAACTCAATCGCCAGGTGGAAGTGGAAGGCCGCAACGTTCGCACCGTCGCTCGGCAGGCGTTGATACGGC
Organism: Hyphomicrobiaceae bacterium; assembly: GCA_965223255.1. GTDB lineage: Bacteria > Pseudomonadota > Alphaproteobacteria > Rhizobiales > Hyphomicrobiaceae > CBDCWA01. Next base: position 409,362 of record CBDCWA010000002.1, read on the forward strand.
TGGGCCTTGCAAAGAAAGAAGAATTTGTTGACAGGAAATCCTCCTTGATCGCTCTTCAGCCGAGCGATGCGGGTACGGCCATGGCGAATTCCTTGCTGCGCGCGGCCCGGCGCGCCAGTAGAGGCCGGGACATAAACCTTCTACCATCATTTCAACCCCTTTCAGCCATGCGCCTGCGCCGCGCACGCATGGCGCTTGTACCCAGCATTGCCCAGTTCGAGATGGAAAACGGGATAGCAAGGCTAAATAGGAAACTGGAGACAGTTGCAGTCGTTGGATCATATCTGGTACATGCCCTCGCCCTCTCGGGTGGCCCCACGCGAATCGATCGGGCGCGGAGTATTGTCACCGGACCGGTAGGGTCGCCCTCCTACAAGATTGCACTAGCCGTTACCGAAGGCAGCAAGCGGAATGTGCGTATTCTCCCACGCAGCGCCCCATCGCTAGACAGCATTGTTATGGATCTAAAAACGAGAAAGGCGGCCGCCGCCATCGTCGTGGCGGCGGCCGGACGGTCAGATTTGGCCGCGGTGCTATCGAAGACTTCCAAACTCAGATTAATCAACGCCGCAAACTGGTGGACCGGCGCCAAGCGATTGGCATTGCCATTCCTGCGAACCGCAAGAATTGCTGAATCTGAATACCAGGCTGTTCGAGAGCCGATCACAACTGTCGCGATGCAAGCAACGGTAGTCGGGCCGGCACCCCGCGACGACATCATCGGACAACAGGGTCCATCGTCTTATACCGAGGCCGCCTTTCCCGTGAGCGATAAGCTCGTGCTTACTCTCAACCGGGAACTTGGGCCACATCCGGATGTCGGTCCACATTTGCGGGCATCATCGGCGCTCAAACCACGGGTCTCCGCCAGGGCGAGCGTCCTCAACACCCACCCGCTTCATACCATCCTATCGCTTGCAATTTTGATATTTGTCGTGTGGGCAGGTTGGCTCTTCTTTCGGAAAGATGAAACCCGGTGTTAGGGTTCTAAGGGGAATCTAACAGGCTGTTGAAATTGGATCTCGACAGGGACGAGAACTCGTCAGTCATTGAACAGAATCTGCGCGACGTTAGCAACCCACGTTTAGCATGGCCACAGACTGCAATTTCGAGAATCAAAGAACGTCTGTTCTTCCGAGTAATCACTCACACGTCGGGTCACGATCCCCTCTTCCCCCGGTTACAGACATCTCCAAGCGTTACGCCAATGGGTTTTATGGGCCAGTTATTTTGCGTTTCTCTAAATTGTTTCAGGGACTGGCGGGCGCATGCCAAGGGCCTCGTGTGGCCTGATGTGATTGTATTGTCGGAGCCACTGATTGATGACGGTTTGAGCCAGCCTGGTGGTCGCGAACCACTCGGCGTTGAGCACCTCTCTAGGCAGGGTGCCGTTGAACCGTTCGTTATATCCGTTCTTCCAGGGCGAGCCGGCGCAGCCAGTCCTACAATGGCTCGGCGACGAACTCAGGCCCGTTGTCTGAACGAAGATACTCCGGCATTCCATGACCCAGCAGAAGCGGATAAAGCGCCTCCAAAACATCCGCAGGACCCATCTTGTAGGCCACCACTACACATAACGCCTGGCGCGTGTATTCATCCAGAACGGTCAGCATCTTGTACGGCCTTCCATTGCTGAGCTTGTCATGCACGAAGTCGATGGACCGGATGTGGTTCGGGTATCTGGGCCACGGCTGGATGACCGAATCATCATGGTGGTAGATCCGTTTGCGCTTCTTGTGGCGATGATCGCTGGGCGTTTTCCCCTATTTGGAATTGCCAATTGTTGGCGCGGGAGAATTTCTCTGGTGTGTTTCACTCGAAACTGCTCGCAGAGCAAGAAGTGCGCAAAATCGATATCATGTTAGGGCCGCGGCATCGGTCGATCTCAAAGCCACTGCCAACACAAGAAGTTAGGAAGACCGTGTTATCTGGAGACGCACACAATTCGGACCCAATATCGTTTGCGATCTATTCAGCGGCGAAGTCATACTTTAAATCAGGCTGTTTCTGTTTGATCCTCGCGACTTTGATTGCTGCCATACCGGGTTCAACCGCTCTTGAGGTTTCCCAGTGCGCAGCGCTTTCATTGGGCTCACTCCTAGGATTCGGTCTCGCACTAGTGTGCTGGAGTTCTTGGCATGGCTGGAGAACATTAGCCAATCCCAACAATTCAACAGCTGAAAAGCTAGGAACGGTTGTTGGCTACGGCGCTCTGCTTATTATTTTTCTAGCAAAAATTATTCTGCCCACATGCTCATAATCGGAAATCACACCAACGCTGCAACTGACGCGTGCTCACCCCCAGTTCATCGCACACAGCCTTGTCTGTCATGCCTTCCTCACTGGCGCGCATAATCGCTTCGCGCTTGAACTCGGGACTGAAACGCTTTTGTCGCCTTGGCTTCGTCATACAACACCTCCCAGCGCGCACTGCGCTTATTCTGGGTGTCGACGAAATCGGGGAAAGACCAAGGGGCCATAACGGGCCGTTGGGATTTGTCGATGGTCTGATTTGGGGAGGGAAGGTCAGTTTGACCTTAAGGGTCAGCAATGTGCTGCAGTTGTTCAAACTTGATGATCTTGATTTTGCGCGTATCGACAAGGTCGATTACCTGATCGCTCTTAAGTTTAGTCAGCATCCTACTGACTGTTTCAATCGTGAGGCCGAGGAAATCGCCGATCTCAGCTCGCGTGAATGGAAGCATTACAAGCTCTGGGGTGTCAGCTGCACCGACATTCGGTCCATTCCTGATCTGCCTGTCTCTCAGCCATAATAGGAAAGAGGCTACCTTTTCCACCGCGCTCTTTTTGCCCAAGGCCGTAATCCACTCGCGCGCGTCATCAAGATCGCTAACAACCTTTTCCAAAATGATATGCTCGACCTCCGGGTGAGCCTTCATGATGGCATCGAACTGACTCTTCTTAAAAAAGCACAGCTCGACGTCTGACAGACACTCGGCATTGTCATGGCTGGTGGCAGAGACAGGATCACCAAGGCAATCGGCTTCGCCCAAAATGCCAACAATCTGCTCGCGGCCGTCTTGCAGCATTCTTGTGAGCTTGATCGTTCCCGACACAACAATGGCGAAGGCTTCGGTGTGATCGTCCTGGTGAACCACTTGAGCACCAGCGGCAAACCGGCGATGGCACATAATATCTGACAGCAAATGAAGATCGGCCACTTCGAATGCCCGACAAATCGCGCGGCTGCGTACCGGGCAACTCAAGCAAGGCGAGCCAAGAACCTTAAGAGCCCTATGTCCTGACATGACGCACACCATCTGCATTAATGACCCGTTCGCATGGACATTAGACTTTGGATTGGGGCATATCAAGGGCTGATAGCGAAAATCACGCAAGTCTCAGATGGCGCGCGTCCTGGCTACGGTTACGGGCCAATCTTGCTGTAAGGAGGGTTGTGTCTATAGGTTGGTTCTCCAGGCGGTCTCCGAAAAGGACCAAGTCTTCCCAGTCCAGATGGCGCCTCATGCCTTCAAAGCAGCAGCGCAGTGCATAGCCGATCATGTTTATTCGGCGATATACTTTGCCCTGACAGATTTCTGTCAGTGGTTCTTGTAACTCCAAGGCGAAGGCTTCTTGGGCCAAGTGCTCGGATTTCACGAGCTCGAGGCACTGCTTGGCGAAGGACGGCTCACCATGATGCGAAAGGAGTATCTCTGCAAGCGCTACTTCGTCCTTAAGATAAAGCGGCAAATCTTGATCCAGTCGCCTCAATACCAACTTGCATAAAGGAATGCTTACATTGCCGCGCAGTTGGTCAGCAATGGATTCAAGCGCATCACAGATTTCTCTCTGCTGGCGCCTTTCCTCCAACACTATGGCTATAGGATCTGCCGTCGATGGAAGCGGATCAGACATGAAACAGTGCCCAAAAGTGTTCTCAATGAGATCGCTAAGATGCGGTTACTCTCGAATTCGTGATTGCAATAGGCTGATGATCATCAGGTCTTCCTGCATTGACTTCGGTCAACAAGCCTATTCGAGGCAGTTTCGAACTAAGGGACATTGAGAGAACAGAATGTCGATTTTCGAGCGTCAACATTGTCAACTCAGCCTAATCAAACATCTGGCAAAGTGAGAAAATCGGATTTATGCCAGCTAGTCGGCACCGCTTTCTGCTAGATCCCGCTCGCGGCCTTTGCCCGGCGCCGGCGTGATGTCGACGTCATGCCTCAATCGGACTTAGATTAAGTCCAGCACCTCAGACCTGATTCACGAAGCATTAATCGAAATAAAGATGACCATGCAAGAAGGGATAAAGAGTTTAGGCTGTCAAATGATGGGCATTAATGCCTTCGATCTCCATGCCGCAGTTTGAACCCAAAGACCAAACAATGCGCCCGGTCAATCTTTTACGATCGGGTAATCTAAGTTGGACTTGATCACCGGGAAATAGTCCGTATGTGTTGGTCAACCTTGCGGCTGACTTAGACAAATCGCTCAGACTTACAGTCTGCAGCATTCCACGGCATCTAAGAACAACTTCGATTGCGCAATCGAAGCGGTGATGCTGGCGGGCAGTCGTCAAAACCTTTTCAATCGCAGTATTAACCGCTGTTTTATCCTGGTACATCCGCTCCCTCCGCAACATGCAAATGCGAAGATCAATCCTTAGTTTCAATTGAAACTATCATGCCATACTTGGTGATGAGATGCTGTAGAGAACGGACTGCAAGGTGAACAACTGGTTGATGGCGGGGCACCGACTTAAACCCGCAGAATTAGACCATCAATGATATTCTGTTGTCTGGTAGCGACACTAATTTGATCGCTATTAGTTGGAGCCGCTGGTCATACACTGACGATCAACCGAATGTCTTTGCAGCCGAAGATCAAACAAGCACGGAGGTGAAAAAAGTGGCGCAATAGTTTGCCTCAGTCCCATTCGGAAATCCATTGCGCTCAGGTGTTAAGCCCTGCACTCCAGGCGAAACAAGCAATCAGTATTACAAGACCGAGCTTCCAAAAAATGACTTTCACCTAGCCTCCACAATGCTAAGGCTAAAGAGCTTCCAAATCGTAGACCGGGGAGCACTGAAGAACCATTCAGGAGGAATAAGCCATGACAACGGCTCGATCGATTTGGCCAATGTATCAGGGAAGGCTGCCGAGATCACTGCTGCAATAAAACTAGCCAAAGCCACCACGGCCACATTCTTAATTCGGGATTGGCTAAGCATTTAACTCTACTTCAATCTCGTAACCTGTTTTTTATCATCTATAACATTTGGTTGAGTGCCGGGCTGAGATCTTGCCGGGCCGGTCGGCTGCGCTATCGGCTTTGCACCGGACAATTGCCTCTGACATTCCAACCCCAGGAGCATCAAACACCACCTAACTTGACGGAAGTCAAAGACGGATGGTGACGCAGACTGCACGTTTTCCTGCCCTCTCGACTAAGAGTTCTAGTACATTCATCATCGTTCAACGCCATGGAAACCTGCCGGTTTAAGATTTATGCCCCAGATAGAGCCTGATAGGCGGCAACCGGCGAGTTCTAGGCTGGCCCGCGTCACCAGCCCCTTCATATACTTCGGCGAAGCTTCTATCGAGCGACCGACGTCTGCGATACTTATTGTTGCGCTCCTCTCAGCGCTGCTTTCACTTGGCTTTATCTGGCTTGCCACCGATGATGCACTAGACGGCTTTCTGAAATCTCAAACTCCAGACTACCAGGCTTTCAAAGTGATGGAGGGGCGCTTTCCTTCAAGCGACAATGATTTGTACGTCAGCGTCGAAGGCAAACGGATATTTACCTCCAGCCACCTGAGACAGTTGCAGGATCTCAGTATCGAGTTGTTACTGTCAGAGCATGTTGCATCCGCCATTTCTATTCTTACGTTGCGGAAACCTCTCGGTAAAACAGGGGTACCGGACACAATAATTCCAGGTAAAATCCCTGATGATCCGGTACGGCTTACGAGGCTCGAACAGCGCATTCTAGAGCATCCGCTGGCAAAGGGGCGACTGCTATCACCGTCAGGGAATGGCAGTCAAATTGCCTTGTTCGTTGTGCAGCTGAGGTCGGATTCGATCAAGAAGCGCGGGCTGCCGAAAATTGTGAGCAGCTTGCGGACTAGCATTCGGCTCGCCGGCAAAGATAGCGATCTCAAGTTCGGTCTATCCGGCATTCCTGTAATGACGGCAGAGGTTATCGAAAGCGCCAGTTCGGATATTGTGGTCTTCAACACCATCGGATTCATGGTTGGGACCCTCATTTGCTTTCTATTCTTTCGACGTTGGCGGTTGACTCTCATTGCCAATGCGCCTGCGCTTTTGGCAATCCTTTGGTGTCTTGGTCTCTTCGGCTGGACTGGCACCAAGATCGATCCGTTGATGAACGCCGTGATGCCACTGGTTTTGGTCGTGGCCTTCAATAACGCGATGCACTTGCTGTTTTCTATCCGTCGAAACCTTGCTAACGCGACTTGCAAGGCTGATGGCATACGCACCGCTTTGCTTGAAGTTGGCCCAGCTTGTGCCTTAACATCTGTTACCACCTCAATCGCACTGTTCTCGCTTGCGTTTAGCAATTCCGAACTTATCAGGACCTTTGGTCTGATGGCGGGAATATCTGTGTTGCTAGCGCTCAATCTTGTCATCGTCCTTCTGCCATTACTGGCCCATTACTTCTTGGATGCGAGGGTCGATCAGGAGACTCAGGTCGACCAAGCGAGAAGATCTCAGCTACTTCTTGACAGGACAACACAGCGCATTTCAGACTTTGTCACCGGCGCTCCCCGCCTGATCGTCATCACCGGTACAATCCTGACGCTCTTGCTAGCGCTCGCATATCTGCAACTCAAGCCACGATATATTCTAAGCGCGATGCTGCCTGATCAAGGTGAGGCCCGGCAGGTCATGAAACGCACTGAATCCAGGCTCGGGGGACTGTTTCCAATGAACGTGATGATCGAGTGGCCGGCGGGTGCGAGTCTCAAAAGCGCAGCTGTCAAATCGATTGTCGCGGAAACCCATGACTTACTTGCGAAACATCCAAAAATCACCAAGACCAACTCATTTCGCGATCTTCAGTTGTGGGCTCAGTCCGGTGAGTTAGTTGCAGAGGTTGCCAGTGAGCGCCTCCTCAAGACCCTGCCTAAATCGATCTTGTCCCGCTACGTCAATGAACAGAAACGTACCGCTCTAGTTTCCGGCTACATCGGCGACCTAGAGGCCAAAGAGATCTTAAGAATTGTGCAAGACCTGCAGCCCGGACTTGATTTGTTAAAACGAAAATATCCAGCCTTTAGGATAACACTCACTGGGCTAACGACGATGTCGGCGTCTAGGTCGGTCAGCATTATCTCTCAGCTTAGTTACAGTATGATTGGAGCGGTCGCAGTAGTCATTGCGGTTATCGGATTTGCTTTCAGCTCTTTTCGCGTTGCAGGGCTTAGCACCTTGCCCAATCTCTTTGCCTTGTTCGCAACTGGAAGTTGGCTTCTCATCATCAACGGAGGGCTAGACTATGCGACCATAGTGGGGCTTACGGTCGGATTCGGATTAGCTGTCGACGACACAATCCACGTACTCAATCGCTACCAGTTCGAACTCAATCATCCCGTACCGAACTACTCTGCAACCGAGAGAACGTTAAAGCTAATTGGCAAGGTCCTGATCTTGACGACCCTCGTGCTACTGGCTGGCATCTCGGTCACGCAATTGAGCAGCATGCCGCCGACCCGCCAATTCGGTCTTATCTGTATGTCAACGTTGGTCTTCGCGCTATTGGCAGATCTCGTCATCCTACCAGCGTTGATTATATGGTCGGAACGACTTGGCAGGCACCCGATGACGCGTACGTTGGCAAATTGGGGCAGGGCACGCCATTGAGATTTGAGGCAGTTCTTATCTCCTGTCGGGCAATTCATGGTATCAAGCACTACTCTGCTCTAACCTCCCGACGCGTTGAGGGCTGATGAAGGGACAAGGGAATGCGGATTGAAATACAGCGCGCTGCGGCGTTCATTTCAGCGATTTTGATGCTCTCAGTAGCCGCCGCCGCGAAATCTGGAGTTATAGTTGGCCGCTGGGTCGGTAGCGGTTATGCGCATGTGACGAACGGCGAAAGCGAAAAGGTCCGCTGCCGCATCAGCTATGATCGCCAGTCGGCCAAGACCTTCACGATGCATGCCGTTTGCGCTAGTCCGTCAACGCGCATTCTGCAGACCGGGACCGTCCTGCAGGCGACCGACAACACCTATATAGGGCATCTCCACAATCAAGATTTCAATGTCAAGGCCCGTGTGCGCATTGTCGTCAGCGGATCGATCCAAACAATCTATATCAAGGCGGATGAAGGGTCTGGCAAGATCACGTTGAGAAAGCGTTAGGCGTGGATGCTATACACTTGCATTACCAGCAGACATTGGACGTGCTAGGCTGTAACTCATATCAGCGATGCGGCAGCCTATTATTAGGATCTGACAACCACGACCTGCGGTGCAAAAGTAAAACTTACTAATTTTGGATTTGCTGATGGCGCCGCCCCAGAGACAATCAAGAGTTAGAGCGATCCTTGGGCTGCTGCTAAACGCCGCTTGCCGTTCTATACTAAGAACATCTTGATCCCCGATACCGCAGCCTGAATGATGGGTGATTGAGCGGTCGTTATGCCAAATCGGGAGATCAACGGGTGTTTCCCGGCCTGGCAACAAGTGGATGCCAGTGTACTCGAGATCAACAGTCAATCGTCGGCATGGACCTTAAGGTAATCTGAAGCCGTTTTCTCCGGAGTATTTAGTGTCTGGGGCCGCCCTCCTTTCTCTCCGTTAGAGATTTATGACCACTGGCCCGAGGGTTACTGCAAAAATGAACACCACTATAATTGACACGACGTCCAGAACTGCTCCGACCCGCAGCATTTCCCCAGCGGTAACTTCTCCGGAGCCATAAACGATTGCATTTGGCGGTGTTGCAACCGGCAGCATGAAGCCCAGGGAAGCTGCAAGAGCGACCGGAAGTATTAATTCGAGTGGAGGAGTATTGAGACCAGCAGCAGCAGCCGCCGCAATGGGCAAGAAGACCGCTGCCATTGCGGTATTGCTGGCCAATTCGCCAAGGTACACAACTACGATCATCATAATCAGAACTAGCAAGCTGATAGGCAGATCGCCAAGCTGGCTGGTCCCGGTGCCTATCCAATCTGCTAAGCCGCTTGTTCGTATAGCATCGGCCAACGCCAATCCGCCTCCGAAAAGAATAAGGACATCCCATCTTAGTGACCCGAGATCATTCCATGTTAGAAGAGCATCGTCATCCGAGAAGCGGGCCGGAATCATGAACAAGATGACGGATGCAGCGATCGCGATGCCAGCGTCGCTCAAAGCGATAATTCCGAGTTCTTGAGACAGGAGCGGCCGAAAAATCCAAAGGCAGCCGGTAGTAAGCAGCACGGCTGCAACAATTTTCTGACCACGTGACAGCGGGGCTAGGCGCACCGAGGTCTGCTCCGCATCCGAAATCTGTTGCGGCAATCGAAAAAAGACCCGCGTCAGCAATAGCCAAGTGATTGGTAGAAGGACGAGTACGATTGGAACCCCGAGGAGCATCCATTGTCCGAATCCGATGGAAGTCCCATACGTCTTCGCAACGAATCCGGCAAAAAGTGCGTTTGGCGGTGTGCCAATAAGGCTACCGATACCACCGATCGTAGCAGCAAATGCAATGCCAAGCATGATGACGCTACCGAAAGCATTGGGTGGGCCGATTTCCGCGTCCGCTACCAGCGAGCGCTGCCCATTGTGTTCGACCACCAAATTGTGCCGTCGGCTAGCTGCTACCATCGAAAGCCCGATGGGCATCATGACCATTGCGGTCGCAGTATTGCTTATCCAAAGACTCAAGAAAGCAGTCGCCGCCATAACTGCAAAGACTTGATAATCCAGTTTTGGGCCAGCGAATTGTAGGGCAAGTAACGCGACACGGGTGTGCAATTCCCACCGCTTCATGGCTGCAGCCAATATAAACCCACCAAGAAATAGGAAAACCAAAGGGTGCGCGTAAGCCTGTGAAACCTCGTCAATTTTTGCAACGCCAGCAATAGGGAAGGCGACGATTGGGATGAGGGCAACAGCGGCCAGCGGGAGTGCTTCAGTCATCCACAGCCAAGCCATGGCCATTCCCACGATCGCCACCCGCCAACCTTGAATGGAAAGACCGTCAGGTGCCGGCAGCTGTAGGGCAACTAGGCCAATCGCTAATGGTGCGAGTACAAGAAAGGATCTAATGCTTTTTAGGGACATGAGCCGGAAACTGGGTTGGCTTGGAATGCAGTCGCATCCAACTCACATTGGTGTTCTTGTTCATTGATACCGATCAATCGGCCAATGTGCACGGCCCCCAATTGGCCGGTCAGTCCAATTCAATCAGTTCTTTTCGTGTGGTCGAGCCGCTGGAAACTGGATTATCAACACGTGCAAAAAGGCTGCAGTCGGCCCTTCTCGTCGGGACCTCAACAGTCGCCTTCCGACCATTTCGTCACCAAGGGACTCCCTCGTCAGTGACTTGTTGACACTACACCTTCCGATGAGGTCCGATTAGCGAGGTATCGCGACCGAGGTTACATCCGGATCTCTGGGCTAAATATGAGCCTTGGCTGAGGGCAGCTTTCTCTGCCTAGCTGCTAGTCGCTCACCCAAGGCCCTCTTAAACAAATCACCTCCCGCCAGCGGCATTGAGCGCTCATACGGACAAAGCTGGCTCCCGTCTGATCGGCAATATATGCTATCCATAACCTATTCTCGGTTTGCCCAATTTTGGAGCCCAATCCATGACGCCAGACAGAATTGACCTAAGAACCATTCGCGTCGATCAGGTCGGCAGCCTCGTCAATCCGCCGACCGTGGAACGCGCCCACAGAGCGCATAATGACGGGCAATTGTCGGATGAGGACCTCAAGAAGGAGTTAGACCAGGCGATTGTTCATGTGCTCGCGAAGCAAGCCGCGCTAGGGCTGCCGGTGCTGACGGATGGCGAGATGCGGCGAAAAAACTTTCAGGAAAGTTTTGGCGCCTCTGTCTCCGGTTTTGAAGCGCCATCCAATGTTGATCTCGACATGATGAACGTCAGTGATAAGCCGTTTGCAAGGGCTGAACAGGACTTCTCTGCATCAGGCCCAGCAATCGTAACAAGACGCCGCGCCATTGAAAGGTTGAAGCTCGTCAGAAACATACCGTTAGAGGAATATTCATTTGCCGCTAGTCATGCGCATGGCCCCGTCAAGGCAAGCGTTCTGAGCCCTGATCGGATCGTCCAGCGTTTCGCCTATGAGGATTCGACAGATGTCTATAAAGACCGCGAGGCATTCCTTGCAGATGTCGTCGCCATAAGCAGGGACATCATTAAGGGTCTTGTGGATGCCGGGTGTCGTTACGTTCAGATTGATGCCCCGGGTTATACTGCCTATGTCGATGAAGTCTCGCTTGGAAGAATGCACGCGCGCGGCGAGGACCCAGCAAAAAATCTGGGGATGTCGATTGCTGCGGACAACGCACTCATCGAAGGATTTGATAACGTGGTGTTTGGCATTCATCTCTGCCGCGGCAACGCGCGTACGAGAGACCCGAAAACAGGCAAGGTCGTTGCCCAGTTTCACCGCGAGGGTCACTATGATGCCATTGCCGAGCAGCTTTTTTCCTCACTCAATCACGACCGTTGGCTGCTTGAGTATGACAGCGAGCGGGCCGGCAGTTTTAGCCCTTTGAGGTTCATTCCGAAGGATTGCATCGCTGTTCTGGGCCTAGTCACGACAAAAAGCGCGGACATCGAGACAAAAGATTTTTTGCTAAGCAGGCTTGACGACGCAGGAAAGCACATTTCGATGGATCAAGTGGCTATAAGCCCGCAATGCGGTTTTGGCGGTGTCGGGCATGTGACCGTGACTGAAGACCAGCAGTGGCAGAAGTTCGAAAGACTCTTAGAGGTGGCGGGAGAGGTCTGGAGCAATTAGCTCAGGAGATGCACCATCCTGACAGCCGCAATTGCTGAAGTGGGCAATTTTCAGAAGCGACCCACAGGTATCGCCGCGCTCCCGCTTCTGCGAACTTGGCACTGCGTTCCGTCAGGTGTGCTCTGTACTGACTGCTTTTGGGCGCCTTGCCGACTTTCTGGCAATTGGCAGTGATGGTGGCTCAAGCGGACGTGTCAGAAGTTTCCGCAGCGCGCTAATGGGTCTTAGTGATGTTGCAGCGACACTAAACCGCCGTAGGTCATTTAGCTGCCCGTCGCCGTCTGACAAGTCACTGACAGCTAACCAGCTGGCAGCGAACCAACGTCGGCATTTCGATTTGCATTTCCGCTATAACTTGAGGAGCGGTCATCACCGGAGAGGCATAGATTGGGATCGAGCCTGTATCCAAACTTGAAATCGCCAAGCCCGCGAATCCCATAGCCCATTGATATCACTGGCGACCCCGGCAGGATTCGAACCTGCGACCCTCAGATTAGGAATCTGATCCAGACAGATTCACGCAGGAACGCTCAGTGACATATTTCATTGATTTTCAACGATATTTACCATAAAGTGTTTCACTGAGATACATAATTCTCACGTTGTATCTGTATCCAATCTGTATCCAATTTTTAAACTTAGGAACAGGCATGGCAACCCAGCGCATAACTAAAGCCGTGGTCGAACGGCTCGGCGATAACGAGACAGTGTGGGATACAGTCGTACGGGGTCTAGGGGTCCGACGGCGGACCAAGGAGCCCAGCTATATCCTCAAGACAAGCGTTCGGAACCGTCAGCGGCTCCTAACGATCGGCCGCGCTGGACGACCATGGCAACCTGAATCCGCGCGCAAAGAAGCCCGACGCCTCCTAGGGGCTTACGCCGCTGGACTAGACCCGGCACGGGAGAGAGCGAAACTCAAAGGCGAGCCCACCGTTGGCGACGTATTGGATCGGTATGTCACGGAGCACGTCAATAACCACAACAAGCCATCTACAACTGCTGAGATTATTCGTCTGATCGAGAAGGAAATTCGCCCAGCGCTGGGTACTATTCGGGTCTCTGAACTGACTCGGACGACTATCAGGAGTTGGCATGCCGGCTATTCCGACAATCCCTATACCGGCAATAGAGCTCTGGCATATTTCCGAAAGGCTCTTTCGCTGGCCAGCATGGAATGGGAATTGCGGCCCGACAATCCAGCCAGCGGTATTAAGTTGTTCCCGGAAGTTAAGCGCGAACGCTTCTATAGCGATGACGAGCTTAGACGCGTCGGTGCCGTTCTGACGACTTTGGAAGAGGACGGCCGCGTAACAATTGGGGCCCTCCGCACCATTCGACTCCTTGCTCTCACGGGCATGAGGCTCAGCGAGGTTGTAGGCATGCGCTGGGCATGGGTCGATTTTGAGAATGGTTGTGTCCGATTACCAGATGGAAAAGCCGGCGCAAGGGTCGTTCCGCTGGGCGGGCCAGCATTAGATTATTTGGAGCGGTCAGAACGGCTCGGGCCTTTTGTATGCGTCGGAACAGACCCCGCAAAGCCGGTCGGGCTGAAAACCGTCAAACGGCTCTGGACGTCTATTCGCGAAAAAGCCCGTCTAGAAGACGCCCGCCTTCACGATTTCCGTCATACAACCGGAACGTTCGCCGCTATGACGGGAGCCAACGCGTTTATTGTAAGAGACATCCTGGGGCACAAAACAGTCTCAATGGCTGGCCGCTATGTCGGCCGCTCCGTAGACCCCTTGCGGCAAACCGCGGACGCTGTAGCTACCCGAATTTCAGCCGCAATGCAGAGCGATTCCAAAATTTTGGACGCTTAAATTTTAAAACCCAAAAATTTTTTTTGGCACGTTTCCGGATTTATAATCGGAAACTACGCTACCCTTTTGTTCTCGATTCGTTTGATGGTGTATTCCCATGTTTAATATATATCCCTTTTTACGGAGAAAAAAGTGACAAAAGATCCAAATATTCCAAAAAAGAGACTCCGGCTCGATCCTGAGCGACAATTACTACTCTACCGGAACCATGTGAAATTGGCAGCAGAGTTGCCTGCCGAAGAACATATTATGCCGGAAGTAGTGGCCGCCCTTTGGCTTCGACTGAGGCCAAGAGGCCTGCAAAACATGCGGTTTCAAGGCCGTGGCCCACGTCATATTAATATCGGGCGTCGAGTATGTTATCGACGTTCAGACTTAAAGGCGTGGATTAGTGAAAATACAGTAGAAACCAGAGCAGTAGCATAATGCGAAACGAAAAACCCCGAGACCAATTAGCTCTCGGGGTTTCGGCAAAGTTGGAAATTTGACGGCTTGAATTACACAACTTCAAATTAGTCAAATTCCGCATTTACTGCAAGGGTTTTTATAAACTTTCTCGCATAAATCACTGCTTTGCCGGGTCTCCGTTTCGCTCCTTTAAGAGGAACGAATCAATGTTGAAATCAGGACCCTCTAGACCATTAGAACTCGATCCAATTCCAGTTCCATGCAGTCAGCTAAAGTATGGGATCAAACCGCCTTACCTTCTTAACGGGTCAGTCGTTCAACTCCTCGCGGAACCCGACGCTGTTGTGCCGGACGAGTTCATCTGCCAATTAGCATTTTCGGTCGCGCTGGGACGCCCCGACCTGATGGGTTACTTCGGAAGTCCTGCAAAACGAAGGAAAGTACTCGTCGCTAACCGATTGCCTGCTTCAGTGCTCAGATATCATTGGAGGCACTTTCGCAAGTTTCACGGCCTACAAGAGCACGCCTTAAGTGGTTGGATGGACCACGATGAAAATGTGGACCCTGACTGGGGGGACGAAGAGCAGCGCCGGATTTTAGAACGCATAAAGCGCCAGAGAATTGGGTTCACTCTCCTTCCTGCGCTGGAACACCAATCTGGTTATTCGGATGCACGAGCTATCGCCCAAGAGACCGGATGCTCGATGGTCTTTATTGGAAACTGGCGATATGACCGGGCGATGTCTCTGGCAAGAAACGTATCAACAGTGTTTGAGCTTAGAATGGTCGGGGCCCGAGAGAAGCGTCGAATGCGTTTTGCTGGGGGTTACGGCTTGTCTGGAGACACTGAACTGAATGGTCCTCTGCTCTCTCTTGATATTCAGCGCAACAAGCAAAGCTATGCGCATCCAGAGCGGATAATCTTTTCTGCCCAAACCGAAAAAGATAGCCGGTTTGGTCGTAAGAAAGGCGGTGCGAACCGTCACAACAGGATTGTCAATTACAAACCCATAGCAAGAGGGGGGCACCTGTGATGCCTGGAGATGGTGCCCACTTCGATAGATCACCTGACAAATTAGGACAAGCCGAACGCATGATCGATGAAGGCTTTACCGTCTTTCCGCTCCGGCCGAATACCAAGCTGCCGTATGCTAATGAAGGCGTAACCGTTGCAACACGTGACAAAACGAAGTTGAGGCAGTGGTTCGAACAACGACCAAACATGAACTACGGCGTATCGACCTGTGACGGTGTAGTCCTAGATGTTGACGTTAAACACGGCCAACCCGGTCTCAAATCGTTGGAGGAGTTGGCAGTCGACGGCGTTGAATTCCCCAACACGTTACAAGTCACGACGCCAACCGGCGGTATTCATATTTATTACTACAGTTACACTGACATCGGCCAGCGGGGCCTTGCGCCCGGCATAGATGTTCGTGCGACAGGCGGATACGTTGTTGGACCGGGAAGCATCATAAACGGCGAAGCCTATAAGATATCGAATAACGTTGAAGCCGTCTTAGTTCCGGATTCACTTTTACCGCGCCTGAGCGAACCAAAACAACGTCACGAAGATAACCAGACGCCGCTTTGCAAACTTGACCTTGCTAAGAATATTCGACAGGGCATCGAGTATCTTGAAACACTTCCTGAGGTTCCACACGGCAAGCGCGATGACACGGCGTACAAAGTGGCGTGCGTGCTGAAAGACTACGCGCTGAGCGAGGCGGGCACATTCGAAGTTATGTGGAAGTATTGGAACCACAAATGCACGCCGCCCCTAACCGAGGAAGAGTTAGAATCGGTTATAAACAATTCCTATTTCTACGGGAAATCACCACCCGGCGCCAAGACACCGCAAGCCGACTTTTCCGACATTCCACCACCTCCAAAGTTTGAAGATGATGCGGCGGATTGTGATGAAGGCAATAAGACCAAACCACCCGAGAAACTCATCGAGTACCCATCAGAGATCTATCTTGATGAAATTCTAGAGCGAAATGCAAACGCGCTCGTGAAGGGAATACTTGCTCCTGGCGAGATTTCGATCATGTACGGCGAGTCTACCGCTGGTAAGTCGTTTGTCGCGCTCGACCTTGCTTACCATGTCGCCCTTGGGCGATATTGGCACGGTCTCAAGGTAAAGCAGGCGCCTGTGGTTTATTTTAGCTTCGAAGGAAATGAGGGCTTCAGAAAGCGCATGATAGCAGCCGAAAAATGCCTGGGTGCAGCGGGGGAGCAATTTGGTCGGTTTGTACCGCCGCTATCCCTGGCCAAGGACCTTGCTGGCAAGCGGGGCGTCAAGAAAGTTATAGAGGCCATAAAAGAAGTCAGTGCGGACGCAGGACGGCCAGTTGGTCTGATTGTAATCGATACACTTGTCCGTGCTGTTGCTGGCGACAACGAAAATGACGCAGCTGAAATGATGGCCTTCTTGGAAAAGCGTGCCGCGGTAATTGCCAAAGAAACAGGAGCAGCGGTTTTAATCATTCATCACACGAACAAAGAGGGAGAGCAGCGCGGTAGTGGCGTTCTCAAGCAGGGCGTTGATACCCAGTTACGTGTTCACCACGACAAGGAAACGGGGCTACGGAGTGTTTACGCGGAAAAAGTAAAAGACGGCAGGGACGGGCCACTATTCTCATTCGAGTTAAAGGAAGTTGAACTCGGCGAAGATCCCGACGGTGATGCGGTTACGAGCTGCATTGTTCGCCAATCCAATCTATCAATCATGTCTGAACGCGACAAAGAGTGCCAAGAGTTGACGCTCAAACTAATGGCCAAATCAATCTCGGAAGGAACCAACTTAAGCAAAAGTGACAGAGCGCGAGACAAATATGCGCCAAAATGGTTGAAGGCGAATCAGGGCAAAACCGACTTTGAAATCAAAGATTTTATAAACGCGCTTGGTCGCCTGATGGGAACTAAACTGGGAATAAAGAATGAAAAGAACAAGGGAAAGCTGGTTAAACGCTATTATCTTTTACCGGACAAAGCCCCCCCGACACACACGCCGACACATCCCGATGCCGACACATCCGACACATAGCCGACACATGGCCAATATGTGTCGGGAGCCACTATTGGCGGGCTTTTCCGGTGGTCCGACACATCGAAATGCCGACACACCCCTCAGCATGTGTCGGAGCCCCGAAATACGGGGTTCCGACACACCCGACACATACCACCCCCTACGGGGGTGATACCTCCCTGTGGTAGTCGGTCCACCCCTTGGGGGTGTGGGCCGCGAAAAGCGGCCTAAAAACAAAATGGCCGCAACTTCACAAAATCTCATTTTCAAAATTCAAATCTTTTTTCGGCTTGAAAGGAGACCGGCGGGGCGGTGGCGCATTTTGAATTGCGAGAGTTATAAAATTAAATCCGGATCTGAGCCGCAATTCAAAATAGAAAGTGGTCTCTCCCAAAGGCATTCCGAATTTGGTATAGTTATTTCTCAGAACGGGTCGAACGGGAATATTTTGTTTATGACTTCGCCCTAACATCAAGCGGCCCCCGATGCGGCTGGTACCCGCACCGAAGGCCTAAGCATGAACTAAACAGGAGTTCACACCTATGTTCCACGTTACCCAAGACTTTGCGCCACGCCTAGCATTTGGCGGGGCTTTTCTGTTGATCGGCTCAGCGGCCGCTCTTGGCGCCTTCTATGGCTTTCAGCTTGGCGCGCATTACCACCCCGCCATTGGCCTATTTTTCGCCCTAGCGGCGCTGGGAGGAGCAATCCTGGCCCCGTTCGCCGTTGACGACGCCATTCGTTCGCTTCAACGGTTGGCGATTGTAAGAACAGTGGTTTGTACCCTGTTCGCCGTCGTCGCTGTTGCCTATTCAAGCGCCGCGGCACTGAGCCTGGCCAACGGCACCCGCGGCGATCTGGCAGCCTCGCGGAAGATCGCGGTAGACCGAATATCCAGCCTATCCGCTGTCCGGGACAAGGCAATTTCCGAGTTAAAAGCCATTGCGCCGGCACGATCCGCTGCTGAGCTTGCACCCCAGATTAGAAATCTCAAAGCTCAGCCCGGCGCCAACGGCTGTAAACGGATTAACGGTCCAGTGTCCCGCCGTGTTTGCGCCAAGGTGGCCTCCCTCGAAGCAGAACTGGGA
The DNA here is from genome assembly GCA_965223255.1 of Hyphomicrobiaceae bacterium. Classification (GTDB taxonomy): domain Bacteria; phylum Pseudomonadota; class Alphaproteobacteria; order Rhizobiales; family Hyphomicrobiaceae; genus CBDCWA01. The sequence continues at coordinate 427,686 of CBDCWA010000002.1, forward strand.
CGAGCCCAGCGCCGCGAGAAGTTGCAACGGGACATCGCCAACACAACCGGACAGATCGCTACAACGGCTGGTGTCGGGTCCTCCGATCCACTCGCCAACGCCGTCTCGGTTTATGCCGCCGCCCTCGGATGGAAGTGGTCACCGGGACAGATCCTCCCCTGGCTCGCTTTGATCCCTGTAGCGTTCCTGGAGCTAGGAGCCGCTCTGAGCGTGTTTGTGGCTCGAACGGTGCCGGATACCCAGAAGGGTCAAAATTCCCGTGTACGGACTCCTACGGGCCAGGAAACGGCATTCCAGGAAGGGGCTTTCGAGAAAATTCCTTCTGAAACTCCAAAAAATATAAAAACGGTCGTTCCGGCTTTAAAACATCTAATAACTTTTAGAACTGTTCGCGGACGTCCAACGCTAAATAAAATTATTGAAAAACTAAAAAGCCGAGGTGGGATATTTGAAGGCTCTACGCGTGATCTTGCAAAACAATTGAAATTGGGAAAATCAACGGTTCATCGTGCAACCCAAGATCTGGCGAGTGCGGGTCTTATCCGCGCGGAAGCATCAAAAAAGGGAATGAAGTTGATGGTGATCTAGCCAGCTGATCAAATTCTAAATCAACCGATTTCGGAGAACGAAGGCGCCTCGTTGCAGGCGCCTTTTCCTTATGCGAATGCCATTGCGCATAACATGTATTTATCCGCAAGCGTCTTTGCTAGTAATTCAGATAATACTCAATAGATACTTGGGTTTTATTTGTATTTTTCCGAAAAACACAATGATTACTTATAGTTATGCTTTGAGTTAATCAATTATTTACCACGTTTATTTGGCATCTTACTTAATCGCGATGACTCCGCGTAGCCACCCGTATGGGGCAGTTCATCTTTAATTCTATAACCAGGAGAAAGAGAAATGCTTTCAAATTTGATCCAAAGCTTGCAGCTCTTCCCAAAGACAGATTGGTATCTCGCCAAGGTATTTATAGGTTTGAAACTTTGGCACGTTGGCCGGATTAGGCAGCTTGAGGTTATCAGGCTGGCTCAATGGTATTTTGGCCCCCTTCGCGCAAGGTGGTTACGGGCCGACGCTGGTCGAAGTGTGCTTTTCCACAGCAAATACGATGCACGACGCAGAGCAATCCCAACTGCAGAGTTTGACCAGTGGCGGCCCGACTAATGAATAAAGTCCGCTGCTGGTGACAGCTGCCACTGCGGCGCAGCATAGGGGCGTCTTCACGAGGCATTTTCGGTCATGCAACAATGTAGTGCGCTCCTCCAACTCGATATGCGGTTGTACGCACTTAGGCGACATCGCACCTTAGCTGAAGCAGGCAGGTTTCAATTTTGGTGTTCGAAGTGCTGCCGAGCACTACCATCGTGCCATTCTTCTTCAGTAGAGGTAACTGACTCCCACGCACTCATAGTTAGTGCCACGTTTTCGTCTCGCGGCGTATTTGTGTCTGACATTGGAGGAACTACGGTTGTTACGAGCGAGATTCGGTAAATATGATTTGGCCAACAACGACTACTGTCAGTCAGCGGTTGTAACCCTACCGCTAATCCTAGTATGGTGGCTTGCCTAGAAGAGATAGGACGAATGTCCACTTCGGAGTCCGGAGCGAACTAGCCGGACTATCGTTTAATTACGCTGAACTAAGAGTTAGTAGAAAACGAAGATCCAATTTAAGCAAGGCCAACATTTATTGGGTATTTCATGAGTGAACAATCGATACCGCAGACATCGAAATTACCACCAAATCTTGATTTCTTGTTTGGCGAACTCCGGCGGCCGCGCCCTGGGCCGGGTCGGGACAAGCGTCCATACGGCTATGATAAATGGGAAAAAAAGTATCCGCCCTCTTCAATATTGAAATTGACACAATCGAGCGCAGATCGATTGAGGCTTTTGATGCGGCAAATTGCGGAGGGTTGTCCAGTCGGTCGCACATTCATGAACGACGTAATCTTAATTTGGCTGGTTGACGCTTCGGGCAACATATTAATCGCAATCGAAGAATTGGTGCTATCCAACAATCCACAATACGTGCCCAAATTTCAAAGCGTGCCCCTAACAAGAGAATGTGATAAATTAGGACATCCTTCTTTGGTGTATGCGAGTGATGCTCGAATAGCTGGGGAGATTCGATACCACGCAGACCGGGACCCACCAATCTGGAGTATCAACAACGCTTCTTGGCGGTACGGTTTGTACGAAGGACGAACTCTTGCACAATTAAATCAGGTAGCCCAGCGATTTAGTACCTTTGGAATCCAGCTGGAAACTAATTTCATACAACCAAAATCGGGTTAACAGTGCTTACCATCGGCTCACTAAGATTCCGCTCGTTATTAAACAGTGACTATAAAGCACTGTCAGACGAACTGTCTGCGCATCCGGAGAGAATTAATCGTTATGTGAATAACCTTGTTTCGGAACTGGGCGGTGAAATTGACGGCCAACCCAGTGATCCGGAACATGTGTACATTGTTGCGCTTGCCCATCACAACAATTTTTCTTCGGATGTCCTAGAGTCGGTTCTCACTTTATTAATGGTGCATGCCCCACCCAGTGTTGCTAATCTTTTCGCAGAAACAGCCCATCGGACCGTATCAAAGAGTATTTCGCAACGGAGGTCTTCCCAAGGTCAAACCAACAAAACAGCCCCTAGCGCACCCGATACACGGGTCCTTTTTCAAAATGTGAAACAGGCAATAAAAAGAGATAGCATTGAGCGAATAAGACAACGCACAACTGAATTGCTAGATGCAAGTATTCCGTATGTTGAAAATACGGGCGACGCCAAACAACACGTTTTAAATTGCAGTCGCATTGCCTTAGGCCTAATTCGTGAAACGAAATTACATGGTCATGATGGGCTAAAATTAGCGGAGGACCTGCTTATCGCGGGGTTAAAGTGGTCCCCGTTTGATCCGTACCTCTGGAACCATTGGGCGCAATGCTACATAGTTGGCGGAGACACTGAAGCGGCCGAATTTCTGCAGTGGGAGTCGAAACGTAGGATTCCGTACAATGTCGTTGGTGCATCCATTTTTGCTGAGTTTATGGCTGCAATTTGTGAAAATGCAGCTGTCGCTCTTGAGATATTAGATGATGCCCTTCAATATTCGCCGGCAGATCCCGTCCTTTTGACGCAGAAGGCTCGATTCTTATATATCGCAGATGGTGACTGGAGCGCGGCATTCTCAGCCGCCATTCAAAGCGCTAAGATCGATCCTAGTCGTGAATCTGCGGAAATTCTGGCCCTACTGATTGCGGCATCAAAAGACGAGGCTCAATTTCGCAAGGCAGCACTTCAATCAATTCGAACCTATCATAAAGACGAGCAATGGCTTGGTCATATTGGTTATATGATATCGGCACGTAAGGATGCCGTCGAAAAAAGCATCAAATTTTTTGAGTTACTTGATTATCGCGTGCGCAAGTCTACCTTGCTGGCTAACTTATACGCTAAAGTAATAGCGGCTAAGGGAGATGAGGAGTCCCTTAACAGAGCCATTGCGATTTCTGATGATGCAATCGAAACGATTGATGATAATATCTATTCCAGGATGCAAAAGATCGAATTTATCTTATTAATTGGACGTCCGAACGCCCGCGATGAGGCGTTGCGTCTATTGGATGAACGGGATCGAATTCACGGGCGAGACTCTCATTCTGTCCGACTTCGCGCAAAACTTAGAGATCCCTCCATTGATAACAAAAAGCTAATCCGCCCAGCAGCGCCTCCAACCCCATCTCGTTCAAACCCGACCTTTAGGTATAGTGGAGCGCGCGAGTTGGCCAAGCTTGTCACGGTTCGAAAAAAACTCCAACAAAACGGAAATAGTGAGCTTGAGCTACCGAGAGAAATCCGACTTGGTGGAGAGCTAGAGAAACTAGAACAACTTATAAAGGGAAATAGAAGTGAACGTGACTCTGCGGCAGACCGCATCCGAGAAATTTTGAAGGAGAACCCCACATTTGCCTATGCCGAGCTCCTTGCAGAACGACACAATTTGTGGCGCGATGATGAAAATTCGACGCCAACATTTGTAGTATATTTTGAAAGAGCTTTGCGTGTCGATGACCGAGCACTTTTGCGGCGTCTAACCTTAGAGTATCCTAGATTTGAGGCCATGTGCATTATTGCCCGAGTTGCTCTGGGGGACGAAGATGCATTTGACGAATTATCGAATGCCATAAGCACAGTAAAAATAAATCCATCTCCTGATTCTTTGACTTTACGTCATGGCTTGAACGCGATCGGTTTACTGGAGATTGGTGAGGATGTGGAGGCAATCGTCGCTGCCATCAGTGAAGATCGACAACGGATCAAAACTCTCTTGCGAACTGCGAACAGCGTAAACGCTATCGATTGAATGCTTCGCTTCGAAGAATGGTTTGAGGTTGTTTTGGACGTGATGAAGCCGGCGAAGCGTAACACCTCACAGCGTTAGCCTTGGCGGCGATTAAACCTCGCTCGGAGAGAAACCGATGGCGTACATTCCGCTCAACCTACCGAATTCGAAGGTCAGCGCGGTTATATCGATGGCCACAGAGGCCTATCTCGAAGAAGCGCACTATCTGCTGATCTCGGCCGTTCCCGACGACAAGCGCCCGATTCACTTTGGCCGGTCCGCCACAGTCATGACGTTACTGGCAATTGCCGCAGCTTCAGCGGTACGCCGATTCGATGTGAAGAAAAACAAGAACCTGAATTCCGATCGTGCTTCATTCGAAAGCTGTGTCCTCTCATTCTTCCCGTGGAGTGATGTTAGCATCGGCGACGCTCAGAACCGATCTGAAGCGGAAAGGCGGAAAGAAGCAGCTAGGGCGCTCTACGACACTGCTCGCAACCCACTTGTGCACACTGGGGGACTGTCGAGCATGTTGCCGCCACACAGAACGCTGACGATGATACACGATTTCCCAGGATTAGCCTCACTGGAACTCAATGAGCAGAAGCTTATTGACTATTGTAACAACCCCCTCAAGGGGAAACGGCTGATTCAGTTGGACGCCACCTCGGTGACGATTCACACGCGCCCGCTGTATTGGTGCGCAAGGCAAATGATCGAGAGCTTTGCAACTGATCCAAACGTCCAAGCCGACATAGCTAACAACGCAGCGGCTTAATTAGCGGTCCTCGTGTTTTGGCCTCGACCCCTCCACCATGGTCTTTGGCGGCATGCCGATTTCATTGCACGGCCAAAGTGCGAGCATCCTCGCAAGTCGGATTTCTAGTCGTTGCTCGGAGCGTAATTATGGCTGCGTCGAAAATGCGCTTTCAGGTGCTCGGCGGACATGCGCTTGTTGAGCGAATTGAGTTTCCCACTGGTGACTGCGACGACAACATTCTCTGCTTCTCGTCGATCAGGCGGATCGACGTTCCATCCCAGAAGCTGACATCGGCAGGTTATTTCTAAAGCTAGAGGGCGCCCAATCAACTGAGTCCGCTGTTCCACAATTGCGGAACAATAGTACTACTGTTACTACGGTGATCCGGTGCGGTGACGTCTGCGAATCAAGTACTAATGTTTATGGCGCGAACTTCAATTTGATGAATGACTACCGAGGCGAATTCCATGGCCGAGATTGGACGCGAACGAGGGAGAGGCTGGCCTGAAGAGGCACTGGTTTACCTTGAGCTGTTTGGAAAAGCTGAAGGGTGCATGAAGCGCGGAAAGTTCATCAAGAACAATAAGCGCCGCGCGGAAGCCGATTGGACAAAACTGGCGAGATGGCTCGGAGATGATTTTTTCAACGAAATTCTTCAGTCAAACAAAGCACGTACTCTTATCGACATGCCGCCAAAGGCATTTTTGCACGAAACGGGCTGGGAGAATCAGCAGCCGCGCCCGATTGACCAAGTAGAAGACCTTTTCATACGAGGCATTTGCTCGGTGCGCAACAATCTCACGCACGGTGATAAGTACATTGGAACCGATGTCGACGGGCAGCGCGATACAATCCTTATTAAAGAGGCAACATTCGTTCTCCAACAAGCGCTGGATAAGTTTGCCAATTGAAATTCGGCTGGCCTTCTGGCTCGTTGCCGCAAAGAATCGGCTATTTGTCACGACCAATCAAAAAAGGGGATAGAGCGTATACCTGCACCGTCGGCTGGACGCATAAAGCTGTGGAAAGGCTACCAGTAATTCGCCTTTTTCCGCCGTCCTGCAACTGCTAATGGTTCTAAGATTGTTCACAGATTGGATTGCATCCTGTCAAATAATGGACGTCTGAAGAAACAGAGGTGTCGTATGGACAATCGAACCACCATCCGCGATCCAAAACCGGCTGTGGAACGGATTGAGGTTTTGGCTGGTCGGATCAAGGACGGCGATATCTTGCTGCCAAAGTTCCAGCGCGATTTTATCTGGGAACGTGAGCAGATAATTGACCTGTTTGATTCCATTGCTAAGAACTACCCAATCGGCAGTGTCTTACTTTGGCTGAGCAAGAACAAGTTGCACTCAGAGAGAAGTGTTGCCGATCTCGAGATAGCCGACCGGCCGCCCGAATACCCGGTGAATTATCTGCTCGATGGTCAACAGCGATTGTCAAGCATTTGCGGCGCGCTTTTCTGGGACGGCAAGAATAAAGATAGTGTTTGGAATGTTGCTTATGACCTGCGCTCACAGGAATTCCTGCATCTCACGACGCTAGACGATCCACCACTGCATCAGATCCGGATGAACAAACTCTCTGATGCTGCTTCATTCTTCAAGCACGTTGCCAGCCTTGAGACTTTGAGCGCAGAAGACAAAGATGAATTAAGGTCGCGGGCAGAGTTACTATTCAACAGATTTAAAGACTACACGATTGCCACAGTCACTCTTAGCGACATGCCAATTGAAAGCGTTGCTCCAATATTCGAGCGTATCAATAGTACAGGCACGCGTCTCACTATTGTCGACCTGATGCGTGCTGCTACGTGGAGTGAAGAATTCGACCTCATCGATACAATTGATGGTGAAGTGCTGGATGCGGTATCCGGCAAAGGATTTGGTACCATCGACAGGAAGGCGGTTCTGCGTAACCTCTCCGCGGCTTCTGGCGGTGCTTTTTCGGCCGAAAGTATTGACGACCTCAGAAATAAATCTCCTGGAGAGCTCAAAGCTGCCGCAGGCGCTGTAGTCGCTGCATACGAACGAGCAACCGATTTTCTGAAGGACGAAATTGGAGCGCCGAACTCAGAAATCTTGCCATATGCAAATCAGATCGTAGTCCTCGCCGAACTTTTTCGGCTGTTGCCCACCCCCGATGCCGGTCAGTTTGCCGCTGTGAAGCGCTGGTTTTGGAGAACAACGTTTTCTGGATATTTCAGTGGTTGGAACACGGGCCAGATGTCGTCAGACCTGTCGGCTGTTCGCAGCTTCGTAGAGGGCAAGACCATCGAGTTGGAAGTTGGCGCGATACAACCCACCGACAGTGTATGGCTGACACGTCAGTTCCGCACCAACAACGCCCATGCCAAGATGCTTGGCCTAATGTTGTCGCATAAAGGGGCAAGGGATCTAATAACTGGCCAGAAGGTTCCACTAGAAAAAGCACTGTCCTGGTCGAATTCTCGTGAATTCCACCACTTGTTTCCACAGGCAATGCTTAGGCAACTGAAGTTCGACTCTAGGCAGATAAATTCCATTGCGAATTTCGTGCTTCTGACTTCCGCATCCAACAAAACAATCTCGGCAAGACCACCGTCAGAGTATCTTGCAGAATCGTTGGCTACGCTCGGGGATGAATTCACCCAAGTAGCAGAAGCCAACTTGATGTCAAAAGATGCTGTGAATGCCGCTCTACACGATGACTTTGAGAAATTCCTTGCGGCGCGAGCGTCGAGTTTGCAGGCCCATGCGCTATTTTTGTGCGGTTGGTAACAGGCAGAAGGGGACAGTTAAAAGCACGTCCGCTTTCAACTCTTGAGCGAACGGAATTATCGTACCAGTTCGGTGGCTTCAGTTGGTCACCAACAATGTCCCCTATCTCTGCCTCGCGTCGATCATGCCTGACAGTCGAGTCATCCCAGAAGCGGTCATTCACCGGCGGTTACTCGACCGACCAACAATGTCCGCTGCTGGCGATAGCTGCCATTGCGTTGCAACATGGGGGTGTCGCGAAGGGCCAATAACGTCATAAGTCGAGCACAGACGATCAGCCGTCGCGTGTCTTCTTAGCTATACTGATGCATCGAGAGACGCTCAAGAATTGCTGCGGGGCAAATTGTACGGTGGCATTTTCTGTGTCGGACGGCAGCTGTCCAACTCAGGTCACCCGCTCAGCGAAGACCCTTCTGATGAGCAGATATCACCCATAACGCTAGAAGATGAATACTGACGAGTTCGAGGCGATCATTTTCGCTTTGACCTTAAACCGGACATCGAGAGAGCGCCGGCCAACTTCGTGGGTAGCGTCTAACATGATGCCGACACGAAAACTGACATAATTTCTTGAAGCAACTCGTTATTGAGATGTCTACGTTCACCGCTAGTCCCGGATCCCGATCCTAAGTCCTAGAGCGCGTGCCAACAGCGCTACCCCGGTGCTCAGAACGATCACGACAAACGATACGACCGCCGCGGGTTCGTAGCGTCCTTCAACCATGTAATCGAGCTGGAGGAGGGCAAGCGTCTTGGTGTCCGCGGTTGCAATCAATGCGACACTGGCAATATCGCGGGCCGCACTAATGAAGTTGAGGATGCCGACAAGCAATAGCACCGGGATCAGGATCGGAACAACGACGTGGGTAAATGTTCTCCACCAAGACGCACCAGTGATACGCGACGCCTCTTCCAGTTCGGGGCCGAGCTGCATCATATTACTTTTTATGATCTGCACGCCAAGCGTCATCGAGCTGATGACTGTGGCGATGACGAGCAGGGAAATCGAACCATAGAGCGGCCGGAACAGCGGTGTGTCCAGGAATACATAAAGCAGGCCGACGCTGAACAGGATGCCGGGCACCGCAAACGGAAGCCAGGACACAAAGTCGAGCACGGAACGCAGTTTATACGTTGTCCGGACTGTGAAGTAGGCGACCAATGAGAACAATACAATTGACAGCATTCCAGCGCCTGTAGCCATCAGCAGGGTGTTCCAGATGGCGCCCGCAAAGGTTTCATCGGATAACACAATGCGCCAATGCTGTAGCGTGAACGGATCCTTGATCTCGAAAAACCCGAACAGCTTCATAATCGACGCCAATCCGAGGAATATGATCGGGATGATAGTGAGCACCAGGACAATCGTGAGGATGATCAGAAAAACGGGAACGCGCCATTTGCCAAGTGCGACCGGTTGAGTCTGCAAACGGCCAGTGAGTGTGGTGTACTGCTTGCGTTGCCCGACCCATCTCTGAAGGAATATGAGCGGCAAAATAAAAGCAAGACCGATCGTTGCAAGCGCGGACGCAGGTCCGAACTCCGGCGGATCACGCGCAATCAACGTGTAGACCATTGTGCTGTAGACATAGAAGTCGAACGGCGGGCCAAGAACCATCTCGATCTCGAACGACTGCATCGCCCGGATCATTGCCATCAGCAGGATCGCGATCAAGGCTGGCAACATGGCGGGTACGACGATACGCGCGAGCGTCGATACGCGTCCCGCGCCGGAGACCCGTGATGCTTCCTCGAGTGCGCTGTCCATATTGCGAAATGTCGGTGTCAGCAACATCACCTTGATTGCAATGGAGTTGCCGCCGAGATGCGCCCAGACAATTCCCCAAAACGAGTATATGTTTAATGGTGCCTCGTCGATGAATGGTAGCATGATCAGGAGTTTGTTGAGAACACCATAACTCGGGTCCAGGCACATGATCCAGCCGAGTGTGACGGACAACGACGGAAGGAAGAACGAGATCCAGAACATGAACTCAAGTTCGTTTCGGTACGGGATATCGGTGCGCGCCAGAACCCAAGCTATTAATACGGCAACCGGAAACGCGATGAGCTGGATCGCGAACAAAAGTTTGATAGAGTTGAGTATGGTCCCGAACATTGCGGGTTCTGAAAGCGCCTGCCGCCAGGCACCCAGTCCGAAGCCGGTTTCCTCACCGTAAACGCTCGCATCGAAGCTATAGTAGACAATGAGAAGGACCGGATAGAGAACGAAAAACAGGACGACAGCCAACACAATCGTGAACAGGATAATCTTAAAATCGAACCACGACGCTGCGCGTTGCGGCACCGGTTGAGGAAGTGCTATCTCGGCCATAGGCTGACGGCCTCCTTAGGGAAATGGAGCATGACATCCTGTCCGCCGAGATCCGTTGCATCCGGCGGACCATACACTGTCAGCATTGTGTCCCCGACGGCTACCAAACACTCAGTCCGTTCGCCCTGATATAGAACGGCTTCGATCCGGCCGGGCACATGGTTGGTCTCGGTGGTCGCGGATTTCACCAATGCGACGCGTTCAGGGCGGATCGCAATCAATACATCTGAGCCTGTACTCAGTTGCGGCCGTTGTCCGTTATCCCTGCAGACCAACCTAACCGGGTTTCCGTCAAGCTTAATTATTGTTTCCGTGCGGGTTCGTCCTTCGAGCTGTGCTGGGAGCGTAATTGTTTTGCCAAGAAAATCGCGAACGAACTCGGTCTTCGGATGTTCGTAGAGTTCGCGCGGCCTTCCAAACTGTTCTACCCTCCCATTGCTCATAACTGCAATTTGATCGGATAAACTGAGAGCTTCTGCCTGATCATGGGTGACGTAGATTAGCGTCAGGTTGAGACGGCTTTGTAATAGCTTCAGCTCGAAACGCATCTGCTCACGAAGCTTGACATCGAGATTGGAAAGCGGTTCATCCAGCAACAGAACCTGCGGTTCGTAGACAAGCGCACGGGCCAACGCCACGCGCTGCTGCTGTCCGCCCGATAATTTTGGTGCGTCCCGGCTAGACTGCGCTACGAGGTCAACGGTGTTTAAAGCCTCGCCGACCCGTCGCTTAATTTCAGATCGCGCCATGCCCCTCAGTTTCAGCGGATAAGCCACATTCTGTTCGACGGTCATGTGGGGCCAGATCGCGTAGCTCTGAAAAACAAGCCCCATATTACGTTTCTCAGGAGGCAGATTGATCCCGTCGCGTATTGAGAGAATCTGCTTCCCCCCAATCCTGATCTCTCCGGTGTCAGGTTTCTCCAGCCCGGCCACAATGCGCAGTGTCGTCGACTTGCCGCACCCACTTGGTCCTAGCAGTGTGAGAACCTTGCCCTTATCAATTTCCAGCGAGACATCGTCCAACGCCTTGGTCTGGCCAAATGTTTTTGAAAGGCCGGTTATCTTGATCAACGGGTCTGTCATATATCTTCCTTAGGGAAGCGACGCTGCCCTTACCGCAGACCCCTCTTTGGTATTGCAGCAATTCTCCAAAGACGAACACGAAAGGTCTATTTGTCCTTCTTCTTACGGCGTTTGCGCCTCTTCGACATCTTGGCGGTTATCGTCTCACGGGCAATCGTGATCATTTTTTTGCGTGTCTTCTGATAGTCTTCGCGCTGTCCGTGGAAATAGGTAACACTGGGTTTTGGCCGCAGGTAACTGTCCGGCATCTTCACATCAAGCCGGCGGGTGACGCGCGGGACCTTGACCCAGGCGGTCTGACCTTCCTTCGACAGTAGCCAGTTGATATAGACGGCTGCCGCATTCGGATGCGGGGCATTCTTAAGGTAGCTGACGCTGCCAAACCCCGAACTGACCTGCTGCTTTTTGTAGTAGCTGTCAGGGAGCGGACCGATGTTCTTGCCCAGACCCTGTTCCTGGAACACTTTTAGACTGTTTCCATCCGCCCCGATCCCGATTGGATATCGGCCACGAACGATCCACTCGGCTGCCTGACGCCTGTTCTTCGTATAGGTAACCTTCTGGCGATACATCGCGCGAAGAAATTTTTCTCCGAAATTTTCGTGGAATGTCAGGGATGCCCCATTTCCCGAGCCGCCGAGGCGGGGCTCGTCCCATATGATCTTTCCGGCGAATTTCGGCGTTGCCAGATCTTTGATCGATTTGATATCGGATCTTTTTACGAAATCCCAGTTGACCAGGATCGGATTCTGGACAGTGCTATCAAAGGCATAGATGTATTTTTGGCCATTATCCATCCAGCCATCGGCAAAGCCTTTGAACCAGTTCTTGTCAGCCTTGATGTCATCTCTGAGCAGTGGTTCCAGGGGCTGAAATACCCCTTTCGGCATCAGTCGGCGCAGTGGTGACGATGGTCCCGAGACCCACACGTCCCAGGCGAATATATTGGCTTTTCGTTCGCGCAGGAGTCTTGGAATGTCGGTGGAATTTCTGGCTCCGGAGAATTTCACTTTGATGTCCGGATAGGATTTGTTGAAGCTTGTAACGAGCGCTTCCCGATAGCGCTTCCCCGGTGCGCCGTGAACAACGACCACGCCTTCCTTCTTCGCTTTTGCAACGATCGTCGCCCAGTCATCGGCCGCAAACACCTGACCCGCACCCGCGATTAGTATGCCCAATGTAAGTGTCGCACTCGTTTTGTATATGTGTCTCATTGGCTTCGCTCTCCCTGATTTATGTGCATTTGAATTTTGTTCTCAGCGTTCGTCGTGGCTCTTCTGACCTTTTCAGCCCGGCGGCGGCTGACGGATCTTAACGCCTTTCTGCTCTAGCTCCCTGGCATACACGGCATATATTTCCGGATCCTCGTCCTCGAACTCGATCTGCACTTTACCAAATTGGGTCATGCCGTTGACCGAGTCCTGCTGGAAGCGCGGCAGGCCAGTCCGCACGGGGTGTTCGGGATTGTTGTTGCGGATCGCCAGGTAACGTGCCGGTCTGTTGCCGGTATTGAAGTGCTGGTGATACCACCATTCGGGCGGGGCAAACATCGTGCCCGCCCTCCACTCGACGCGCTGGCGTGGCTTACCTTCCTGCCACAGCAACGAGTAGCCCTCACCGTCGAGCATTATGACATGGGCACCCGCGCCATGACGGTGTGCCTTCTTGTATGTGCCGACTTCGAAAGATGAGACGTGCGCTGCCAGCGTATTGTCTGACAGCGAAAGGAAGGTGGTTTTGGCACCCTTGCCGCGCATGGCCCAGTCGTAGAGATCGAGCTCGCGCACATCCTGTATGAAATTCACGCGCGACAGGCGGCTGCCGAGATACTCAGGAACGCCGGAGAAATAATCATCCTGAGCTTCGTAGCGTTTCTTGAAGCTATGAGTGTTGCCAAAGATAAAGGCGTCGTCATGAAACACGCTCATGATCAGCGGCGCATTGTTCACGACAAGCAGGCGTGCCGGCCGATCAGTATCGAGATTTTTGTGCTGATAGAAGGTGTTGAGGGGTGGTGCGAACAGGCTGCGCTCCTGCCACGATACCGTCTGCGGTTCGAAACCAGGTTGCTCGATGACGGTTTCGCCGCGACCCGAAATGATGTAGGTCGAGCCTTCAAAGAGGTGCTGCACGCGATTAAGGGTCTGGCCGGGAGCGATCTCCAGAACGAAACTGCCGACAAGAAATGAGTCCGTCAGATTTATGAAGCAGCCTTTGCCGCCGAAGAATTCCCAGTCGGCCACCTCTACGTCGCCGAGATCGCCCACATAGAATGTATCGTGGACTGGAACGCCCTGCTTTTCCTGCCAGACGTAGTAGTACTGCGGCGGGCGTTTGAAGACTAGATTCTCTGGATCGTTCGGCCGGTCTTCTGCAGGTTTCTCCGCCATATCAATCCTCCCACGCGATACGTGACTTTGGTTCTTAAGTCTTATCTCTGCATCTAACCGGAGCGCTCCTATGCAAGCTGCTTTGCCATGCGGGCCTGCCCTGTTGATATCTGGATGTCAATGCGTTCGGCAAGAGCCGGATCGCGGATGATGCCCTTTGGCTCCCCGCCCTTCTCCACGGTATCGATCTGTTGGCGTAGCAGCCGGCGGTAAAGCGCAATACCGCGATCTGTATGGCCCAGGAGTTCGCGGCTTCGATCTGTGATCTTGCCCTGCGTTTCCCACGCCATCGCATCCTGCGAATTGAAACTGTCTAGATGATACTCGCCATCTTCACCGCGAAACGACGGATGCACGAACAGAGGTGGTATATCCGGCTGCGGCTCCGGTTCGCCCGTCTCGTTCGGCTTGAACTGAACGCGGAACACCTTAGTGTGGGTATCGTCGATCGGCAGGCGGATATGCATCATCAGGATATCGCGCTGCGGCGAGAGCAGCGTGTTCGGAAATATCAATGGATGACCGAGCTCCTGTTCGCCTTGTTCGCCGCCGTAAGTGCGTTTCTTAATCACGCCACACCAGTTCACTTTCTCGACCGTCTCGAAATGCAAGCCTTCTATCGGACGGTAGTAATAGGCCGCCCGCTCGGCTCTGCCTTTCATGGCGAGCGTATGGGCGTGCAGATAGTAGGTGTGGCAGGGGTCTACGGAATTCTCCATCACTTGCAGCCAATTGCAGTTCAAGACTGGCAGGATCTCCACCCTGCGCGTGCCGTCCTCACGCAACAGCACATCCCACTTTGGTAACAGCGGCGCTGGTGCCGGTCCGAGATAGGCATACACTAGGCCGGCGAACTGCTGCACTGGATACCCTTGTGTGCTAGCCTCATCCTTTAGCGTGTTGTCTGACTGTTCGAACGGCTGCTCAATGCATGCACCGGTGCCATCGAACTTCCAACCGTGATAGGGGCAGCGCAGCCCATCCGCCTCGACGAAGCCATAGTAGAGCGATGCGCTCCGGTGCGGACACTGCTCGCGGACCAGGCCAAGCGCACCTGCGGAGTTTTGGAACAGGACAAGGTCCTCGCCGAGCGCTCGAACACGAAGCTTTGCCGTATCGCCGCTCAGTTCGGCCACCGCCGCAACAGGCATCCAGTAACGCCTGAGCAATTCTCCGGCCGGCGTACCCTTGCCGACCCGCGTTAGGCGCTCGTTAAGCTCAGGTGTCATTTCTTTATCTCCCTGGCCGACACCGCTACCGGAAACTGCTCCAGTCCCATGCGAGATCTTCAGGTGAACAGAGGTTCGGCAAATCTCTAAATTTTAGGATAATCTGACATTCGCGCCTCGGCAATACTATTTCAGTCAGCTCCATTCAGACGCGATTCATGCGGTGCTCGCAGGCGCAAGGCGATTGCGCTGACCTTACCATGGTGCCTGCTTTTGTAGGTATCCGTTCCATGATACGCATGTGGTTGAATTGTAGGTCCGTATTTCTTCTAATTTAGGACGTTTGAATGGATGCAATTGAAGACCTGAAACAGCGTGTGGCCCAATCCTGCCGTGTGCTCGGTGCCATGGGACTTGCTAAGGGGGCAACCGGTCACACCAGTGCACGCCTCCCAGGCACCGATCGGATTTTTGTGCGGGCGCGTGGCCCAGGCGAACTTGGCGTACGGTTCACGACATCCCAGCAAGTCATTGAAGTCGGCCTTGATGGCGAACCCGTCGAGAAATGCGATCGGGAACTTGATTCGCCACGCGAAGTTTTTATTCACACGCAAGTCTATAAAGCGCGGCCCGATGTCTTCGCCGTCGTCCACGTTCATCCGCTGCCGGTCGTTGTCTGACAATTCCACGACGGCTTTGGCCTCGGTTGCGGACCTATGTCCGTATTTGCGCGCAACCTTCCGCTTGACCCTCAGCAACGGTCTTCGCCCAGCGCCGCGCGGACAGCCGTTCAGTGGTCTTCCCCCGTTTGCGTGGACACCTAAAATGAGCGCGGTACGCTCTGGGAGGTGTTTTATGACGAAGCCAAGGCGATACAAACGTTTCAGTTCGGAGTTCAAGCGCGAAGCCATCATGCGCGCCAGCGAGGAGGGCATGACTGACAAGGCTGTGTGCGATGAACTTGGGGTAAGCACGCGTCAATTGCGGCGTTGGCGTGATGAGCTGGCGTTGCTCGGCAAGGACGCGTTTGCCGGCACTGGCGTCACGCGCGATCAGGAGTTGGAGGCGTTGAAGCGTGAACTGGCGCAGGTCAAGAAGGAACGGGATTTTTTAAAGGAAGCGGCGGCGTACTTTGCCAAGCAGTCGAAGTGAGATACGCCTGCATTGATCGTTGCCGCGATCTCTATCCCGTTCGTTTGATGTGCCGTCTGCTGGATGTTGCAGCAAGCGGTTATTATGCCTGGCGCAGCCGCGCCGAACCCAAACGCATCGGGCGCAATCGTGTGCTTCTGGCGAAGATCAGATCGATCCACCAGGCGAGCAAAGGGGTTTATGGCAGCCCCCGCGTTCATGCCGAGCTCCTTGCCAATGGCGTCAAAGTCGGACGCCACAAGGTCGCGCAACTGATGCGCTCGGCGCGGCTGAAGGGATGTCCCAAGCGGCGTTATCGAACGACGACCCAGCGTGATCCTGGCCAACGTGCGGCACAGAACCTGCTGCGGCGGAACTTTGCAGCCAACGGCCCTGATCAACGTTGGGCGAGCGATATCACCTATATCGCGACACGTCAGGGCTGGTTGTATCTTGCCGTCACGATGGACCTGTTCTCTCGCCGCATCATCGGTTGGTCGATGGACCGCTGGATGAGCCGACATCTGGTGGTCGACGCCTTGCGCATGGCGATCAATGCCCGTCAACCAACGGGGCCACTCATCCATCACTCGGATCGCGGCGGTCAATATGCCAGCGATGACTTTCGCAACGAGCTTGAAAGGCACGGCATCAGACCGTCCATGAGCAGCACCGGCAACTGCTATGACAATGCTGTCGTGGAAAGCTTCTTTGCCGCCCTCAAACGCGAACGTGTCAACAGAGTTCGCTACCGCACCAGGGAGCAGGCCCGTGCCGATCTATTCGAGTACATCGAGGTGTTCTACAATCGCAAGAGGCGCCACAGTTATGTTGGCAATATCAGCCCGGACGACTTCGAAAGGCAGTCAACCGGATCTTTCTGAACCGTCCACAAAAGACGGGCAAGATCACAGGGCCAACAACGGACAATCCTGATGCTTGAAATCTTCGAGGGCCGGCGTCAGCTGATCCATAGATCAGCCGAGGTAGGCCCATATACTTTACCAGCATAGTCTGCGGATTGTTTTGGTAGATGCTTAGTCAGTTGAGTGGTGCCAACCTTGCTTGATAGCTCTTGCCGCCGATGTTCTTTGTCTTTACGATCACACGCATGCCCTTGGCCGCCTGGAACGAGCCGGTTGCCTTCAACACGTTCAAGCCCGCTGCTTTGAATGTGACCTTGTAGACCTTACCTTTTAGGAGCACTTGAGCTGTGGCTGAACCCGTCGACACATCGACTGGCTTCTCCTTCGCATCCAGCACATAGAGCGTCAGCTCATTTCCACTCGCTTTCAACTCCCAATGCTGATTGCCACCGCCAGCATCAACGATATGTCCGCCCTGCGACCCCTTCGTCCATTTGCTGTCGCTGTGTGCCATAACGGCGGTTGAGAAGAGAAGGCTCAATGTGATCAGAAAAATGCGCAACATTTGTTTCTCCTTTGCTGGTGCATTGATCAATAGACCTGACTCAACTTGAGTTCAGTTGAAACAGTTTGCAGTCGGTCAAGCGGTTTCGATCCGTACCTAAGGAAGAGGATCGGCGTGATTACGGTATCAAGCAGCGTTGAGGTCATGAGACCGCCGAAAATGACAATGGCAACGGGATGCAGGATTTCCTTGCCAGGGGCGTCTGCCCCCACCATCAGTGGCAGTAATGCGAACCCCGCCGATAACGCCGTCATCAGGACTGGCGTCAGCCGTTCCTGACTGCCACGGATGATCATTTTTGGGCCGAATGCCTCTCCTTCGCGCAGCACAAGATTGATGTAGTGGCTGACTTTAAGGATGCCGTTACGCACGCTGATCCCGGCCAGAGTAATAAAGCCGATCGTTGTGGCGACGGACAGTTGTTGGCCCGCGATCCAGATTGCCACGATGCTACCAATTAGAGCGAATGGTACATTGCCCATTATGATCAACGCGAGGACGGGTGAGCGATAGCGACCGTAAAGAATTGTGAAGATCAGTACAAAGGATAGAAGCGAGAGCAGAGCAATGGTTCGCGAAGCCTCCTCTTGCGCTCGAAATGTTCCCTCTAGGCTCGTGTAATAACCGACTGGCAACTTGGTCTGCCGAAGGATGGATCGTATGCTTTGAATTACCTGCCCTAGTTCCGCGCCTTCAGCATTCGCGAGTACGACGATACGACGCCTGCCATCCTCTCTCAGGATCTGGTTGGGCCCATTCCCTTCCACTATCTTGGCAAACGAAGATAACGGCACGCGTCCGGCTGGCGTTTCCACCACTAACTTCGAAAGGCCTTCGGTGGTGCGGTCCTTGTCGGCAACTCTCAAGACCACATCGAAGCGGCGGTTGCCATCGATGATCTGTGAGACGACACGCCCGCCAAGGAGCGTTTCGAGAGACTGCGTGACATTTGATGGCGTAATGCCGTAGACGGCTGCCTTGCGGTAGTCGACGGTTACCTGCATTTGGGGGATTCGCACCTGACGCTCGACCTGCAAATCGGCAATGCCAGAGATCGCTGCCATGCGCCCCTTGAGGCGCTCGGCTAGATTGCGCAGCGTATCGAGATCGTCTCCAAAAACCTTCAAGGCAATCTGGGCGCGGACGCCAGAGAGCATGTGATCGAGGCGATGCGAAATCGGCTGGCCGACATTGACCGAGACTGGTAGGACGGTTAGGCGCGAGCGGATGTCGGTGATGATTTCGTCACGGCTTCTATTAGAGCGTGTCAGATCGACATCGATTTCAGCAGAATGTACGCCTTCCGCATGCTCATCCAGTTCGGCCCGCCCCGTCCGCCGGCCAACTGTTTTCACTTCGGGAACCTGCAGTATCAGCCGTTCAGCGATTGAGCCGACCCGGTTGGACTCTTCTAGCGATATTCCAGGGCGCAAGAGCATCGATATCGTCATTGTCCCTTCGTTGAAGGGCGGTAGGAATGACCGTGGAAGAAGTGCGACGCTTGCAGCGGAAACGAATACGACAAGAGCAGCCAAAGTTAGGATCAACGGCTGGCGGGCAAACGCCCAGCTTAGGAGCCGTTCATTCAGAGTCTTGAGGTTTCGAACCAACCAGGAGTCACCGTGGTCCAACCTTCTGAGTTGCGGCAAAAGATAATAGCACAGGACCGGCGTAAGGGTAACCGAGGTTACCAGGCTCGCGAGGATTGAGACGATGTAAGCAACACCCAGCGGGGCAAACAACCGTCCTTCGATGCCGGACAGTGCGAACAACGGGACGAAGACCAAAATAATGATCATCGTTGCATAAACGATTGCCGAGCGTACCTCTTGCGACGCTGCGGCAACGACGGTGAGCACAGGGGTCGGATTTGGCTTTAACCGATTTTCTCTAAGTCTCCTGAAGACGTTTTCGACACCCACCACCGCATCATCGACAAGTTCGCCGATAGCGATGGCAAGCCCCCCCAAAGTCATCGTGTTGATTGATAGACCGAAAATCTTAAAAACGATGACAGTAATCAGAATGGAGATTGGGATCGCGGTCAAAGAGATCGCTGTCGTACGCCAATTGAGAAGGAACAAGAACAACACGATTGCGACAACGATGCTGGCCTCGATTAATACCTGGATCACATTGTCGATTGATATCTTGATGAATGAGGCTTGTCGGAATAACACCTCGAGTCCTGAGATGTTTTTCGGTAAGACCCGGCGCAATTCCGCTAAGGCCTGCTCGATCTCGCGCGTTAGCTTCAGTGTGTCGGCATTGGGTTGCTTTTGTATTGTCATAATGACTGCAGGCTTGCCCATATAGCCAGCGTCGCCGCGCTTGACTTGAGGCGCATATTGTACCGTGGCAACCTGACCAAGCCTAATTGATACGCCCTGCCGATAAAGAACGGAGAGGTTTTGCAGGTCTTGGAGCTTCTTCGTCCGACCGAGGTTTCTGATCAGATATTCCCTGGCGTGCTGATTAACGAACCCGCCAGCCGTATTTGCACCATACTTGCGAAGTGCATTTTCAACGTCATTGCGCTTAACATTCAACCGGGTCATTTGAGCGAGGTTCAGCGTCACTCTGTACTGCCTGACTTCACCGCCGATGGGGATCACCTGCGCGACGCCCGAGATGCTGAGCAGCCTGGGGCGAACGACCCAATCGACCAGTTCGCGGACCTCCATTGGTGTCGCCTTATCGCTGGAAACAGCGATCAGCATTATCTCGCCCATTATCGACGTAATTGGTGCCATCTGTGGGCTGACGCCCTGGGGCAACTGTTCTCGGAGGATAGCCAAACGCTCAGATATTTGCTGGCGATTGACATGAATGTTGGTATTCCAGTCGAACTCGACGTAGACGATCGAAAGTCCGACGCCGGATACCGACCGTACCCGCACGACGCCAGGCATACCCTTCATCGCCGTTTCGAGCGGGAACGTGACCAGTTGTTCGACCTCTTCCGGAGCCAAGCCGCCGGCTTCGGTCATAAGCGTCACAGTTGGCCGGTTGAGGTCGGGGAATACATCAACCGGTAATGTCCGAAGTGTGATTGCGCCATAGACAATCAGCACGATTGATACTGTCAGAACCATTAGCCGGTTACGCAGGCTGCTTGAGATTAGGAAGTTGAACATGGCCCTGCCCTGCCGTTAGCGAACCTGATTGAGCAACATCGCCCCTTCGGTAACGACGCGCAGGCCGGCCTTGATGCCGGATCTGATTACAATCCGCTTACCGTTGAGATTGTGCAGGCGGACAGGTTGTGGTCGAAAACGTTCTGCATCTTCCTTAACCCAAACGATCGAAAGACCGCTTGGCGCAGTCACCACGCTTGTGGCTGGCAGAACAATCCCTTGAACTTTTTGCTTCGATTGCAGAATGACGGTCACGGGCGCTCCAATGGACAGGCCGGGCGACTTCTGGGTAATGCGGAACATAACGGGAATTGCCTGTTGCTTGAGCGACAGACCCTGGCCCGCAAATATAAGTGGAAGCTGCCGCCCGTTGTTTGTGATCGCGATCGCCTTGGCCACATTGTTGGTTTTCGAGGCGTCGTAAGCGATGGCCTCCACCCAGAATTGTTTTGGATTTATGATCTCAAATAAAACTTCTCGAGCATTAACAATCTGACCAGCGACGACAGTGCTTGAGGAGACAATCCCAGAGACCGGGGACCTGATTTCTTCTCGCGTCCGCAGACTTGGTTGCAGTTCGCTGCGTTTCCTCTTCAAGGCCTCTAATTCGCCGGCCACTTCATCCACTTTTATTTGGGGTACTGCGCCACGGGACCTTTTGAACCTCGACAAAATCGTTGTGAGCTTCTTGATCCTCGCCTCGGTTTCAGCGATCTGGCTCAAGATCGTTGCTTTGTCTGCCGCTTCGATATAAGGCGCAAGATAGGCAAGAACTTCACCTTTCTGGACCGGCTTTCCGACAAACGCTAATCCCTTGGCAGGCGCTTCGATGCGGCCAGGTCTCGCGGGCTGCACGCGCCCGAAGCCTCGAGGATCGGCGATGATCGTCCCAACGAGTTCCGTCGTTCGCGGTGCATCAGCCGTCTTGGTTATGACGGTGCGTATGGACAAGAGATGCTGCGTCGCTTTCGGTACAAATAAGGTTCCGTCCGGCATACGCTGCGGCGTATCGGTCGCCATCGTGGGCAACGGTACGACTGTAGTCCTAGAGGTCTTGGCAACGACCGGTTCAACGCCAGTCGAGGCAAGAGTCACGAGCATTGCGAGAATGATCGACGAAGCACTCTTGCGTACTGCCGTCCTGACGCTGTTGTTTACCCCCTCGCTGGCCTCATGGTCCCGCACTGTCTTGCTGCGCCAGTTAATCAAGAGCGCAAAAAACATGCCTATGAGAAACGCGCCAACTGCGATGGCAATTGTGTTTTTCTGCTTCCACAACGGTGCCGCATCACCGGTATCTGGAACCTTGTTGCCACCAAGTACATCTACTGACTGCAGCCGACCAGTTAGAAGATCTTCGGTGTTTGGAAGGCTGAGTTGAAAGATTAGGTCGACAGGCTTGTCCGCTGTGATCCAGGGCGCGGAAATCTCGAAAACACCATCACCATTCGGCGTTGCGGCGATTTGTTCGTCGCCTGCGCTAACCTTTAATTTCGCCTCTTTGACCGGTTCGTTGGTCTGGAAACGATGAAGAAATATGGTCAAGCGGTTCTTGCCGGATAAGACCCCAACAAGCTCGAAATCCGGTGTCACAGCCACCAGGCGTGGTGCGACCGGAAGATTTAGCGGCGGCGGGCCATCATGGTCGTGGCCTTCATGGGCATAAATGGTTGCGCCAAAAGGCAAGGTCAAAATTAGAATCAGAACCGCCATAGCGCGGCGAGCATGCATGCTTACGATGCATTGCTGCCGCCAGCCGCAGAGCGACTGAACTCTTGAAGTCATAGTGTAGAATCCGTCCTTGGATGAGCAGATTTACGCCGGCACGCGCGCGCCGGCGTTGCTGGGTCTCAGACGAGGACCGGACGGATGGGGGGTCTGAACGGTGGTTCTGGCGGCTTGCCTAGCAATAGACGATCCAGCGTTGAATAGTATGAACCGATCAAGTTGGGATCTCTAATGCTCCAACCAGTCACCGGCATCAGAGAACTGGCATAACTTGCCTCTTGATGCATGTGTATTCCGTGATCGTGTTCTTCATCATCGGAATGCGGGCCTGAGTGAATCCATGAGAAATGGGCATCTACGATGCTACCGAGAAATCCGGCGAGCGAGAAACTGCTCGAAGAATGGTCGTGGTGATGATGCTCGCTTTGTTCATCATCATGGTGACGGTCGTGGCTATGAAAGACGACTTTTGAGAAGGAACCCACGGGAATAGAAAATGCAAAACTCATTGCCGGCGACAATGCTACAGCAAGCATGAGCACCCCGGCCAGCATTCGCTGGCACCAACGTGGTCGCCTATCTCTTACGGTGCTCAACATTTCATGCCATCCAACAGGCGCTTGGTTAATTAGCGCCACTTGGGAAACCTAAAATTAAAATATCACATAGGCCCGCGGCCAAAGCAATCCGATTGGCCTTAGCGACCTGAATACTAGCCAATTATAGGCCTTCAAAATGACGGCAATGGGTCAAAAGTGAGCTTCCGCGCTGCACAACGTATGTCCGCTGCTGGCTGAAGCAGACGTGGCTTCGCCTGTACTAGGCAAATCGACGAAGTCCGCTAACTCTGCAGAACGCTTATGGGTGGAATTGTGATGTTTCAGCTGCTCTAAACCGCCGTCCGACAAATCTCTGACAGCTTAGAAACTAACAGCAGACCCATGTCAGCGTTTCCGCTCCGACCATAGAAGCGATCATCGCCGGAGAGACATAGATTAGGGTCGAGCCTGTATCCAATCTGTATCCAAACTTGAAATCGCCAAGCCCGCGAATCCCATAACTCATTGATATCACTGGCGACCCCGGCAGGATTCGAACCTGCGACCCTCAGATTAGGAATCTGATGCTCTATCCTGCTGAGCTACGGGGCCGGGCTGGTCTAAGGCGCGGGAGCGATGGCAAATCGCAACACGTCTCACACCTCACACAGCCCCGCAAGCTACCTCAGCCTGACCAATATCTCAACCAGTCCCGGCGTAGGGGCCGAAGTCATCGAGGCAAACGCCTGTGGGCGGCCGGCCTATAGTGGACGGCGGTAAGAGTTGACCCGCACAATCCAGCCCTTTTGCCAGCGCTTACTAGCGGCGTTGTTGCGGATCCGTCTCAGCAAGACGAACCGGGCGGCATCCGCAAAGGCGTCAAGCGCGGTCGCGATATCGCGCGGTGAGCCCCGCATATTGACGAGCACATGCTTGAGGCCCCAGCCTTCCGCCTTGCCGGTCTTGGCGTTGATGAAAGTTTCCTTGGCACTGATGCCTTCGCCTTTGAAGTTGACATAGTCGATCAACGGATAAAGATCCGGCGAACCCTTCACCACCCGAATGAATTGGGCTTTCGCCCGCCGGCGCGTTTTTGCATCAGGAATAGCTGCAAGCACTTTGGGCAAAGCCGCCTGCATGCGCACCACCATGTATTGTGTTTGCAGCCCGACAGTTGTGGTCAGGAAGCGGCGCAGCTCGACCATCCGCGGCGCATAAAAGTCCTTGAAAAATGCTTCTCGCGTGTGCCAAGGGCTCGGTGGGATGCGCGGTTTATCGAGCCAGGCCGGCAGCTTGGCGCCGCGCTGGCGCAAGAACCTCATCATGTTTGGAAAACTCTCGGAGAAGCGTGTGTCGAGATCTTTCGAAAACCAAATGAAGTGCCCGATGCCCATAGAGGCAAATGCCTCTGTCTTGTTCCACGCGGTGATGGCTTCGGGCTTGCCGCCGGTCTCATTTCGCCAAACGCGATGGCCAACTTTCTTGGCAACCTCGGGAGACAATTTGAGAGACGGAAGTCCGACCGCTGTTGGTCTCGGCTGCGCTGCGACGAGAGGCATAGCCTGCAAGATGACCGCGAGCGACACCAGCGCCAACGACAAAACGCGGCGCTGCAACCAGTGAAATCGCACATGAGTTCCTTTCATTATCACAGCTGATCCCATACTAGTGGCGTTCTATGTCAACATTGCGTGAGCCTGGGCCGCCCAACATCCAGGAGAGCAACAGCGCAGCCGCAATCGTCCACACCGTTCCAATAATCACGGCAAAAGGCCATGGCACCAGCACGAACGTAAGGCCGCCGACACCAAGGCCCCATTGCGTGACCCACACCACCACCAATACGCTACTCATCACCGCAACCAGCCCGACCCAATCTATGGTATAGCGCTGAAAGAATACCGCCAGAAGAAATGCGCCGAGTAACCCACCATAAGTATAGCCCATGATCTTGAGGCCAAACCAAAGGATGGAGGGTTGATTGCCAAACCCAAGTGCAATCACGGCCAGGGCTACGGCAAAAACAACGACCAAAAGACGTGGTCCAAGCATTCGGGTATCCGGCGCCGTCTGGCGCGTCAGGCCAAGATCGTAGTATGCCGACGAAGCAAGCCCGCTGAGAGCTGAATCCAATGATGACATCGCCGCTGCAAATAATGCGACGACCAATGCGCCGCGCAGGCCTACCGGCAGCTCATGGCGAATGAAGTGGGGAAAGACATAATCATAGCGCCCGGCATTTATGAGATCCTGAACGGCGGTCTGAGGGAAGGCCTGATAAAATGCAAAGATGGCGGCACCGGCTGTCAGGAACAAAAACGTACTAATGAGATCAGCGGCCCCAGCCGTGATGACTGCAATCCGCGCTTGGCGCGGATTAGGGCAAGCGAGCGCGCGCTGAGCAATGTCCTGATCACAGGCACCGGTGGCCAAGCCAAGAACGATGGCAAACAGGTTCCCGGTCCAAAACGTCGTGGCATCATTGACGCCTATACGAAAATCGAAAATCTGAAACTTGTTGTGTACGGCGCCGACGTCAACCAGCTGTTGTAGGCCTCCGGGCAACTTGATCAACACAAACCCGATGGCAATTGCCGCTCCTGCTAGAAACAACACAAGCTGCAAGATGTCCGTCCATATGACAGCGCGCAATCCGCCACTCAACACATAAATGGCGGCAAGCCCGGCAATCAATACGATTGCAAATCCAATCTCGATGTTGAAAAACACGGCCGCGGCAATGGCGCACCCGGCAAGTCTAACCGCGCTTGCCAGACATCGGCTGATGATGAAAACAATCGTGCCCCCAAAACGCGTCTTGGGGCCAATACGCAGACCTAGGTATTCATAGACCGTTGAGACACGGTGGCGGTAGAACTCTGGGATAAAGACGAGGGCGACAAGATAAGCAGCAATAAATGAGCCGATCCACAATTGCAGATAAGCGAAATTGCCGGCAATGGCGGCGCCCGGCACACCGATAAATGTCAGTGCGGAAAGTTTTGTCGCCCAGGTCGATGCCGCGACCGGCAACCACCTCTCTTGCCGCCCGGCGAGGAAATAATCGGCTTCGGTTGCAGCGCGCCCCCCGGAGCGCCATCCAAGGGCCAGCACCAGAGCCCCATAAATGGCGATGACGGTCCAGTCGAGAATGTCCATAGGGCCCGGGTCAATTTGAGGATGGAGGCGGGCTGCCATCATATGGCAATGGTAGCGTGAAACAAGGCCACGATTATCGATTCAATGCCGCCTCAAGCTGGATCATGACTCCGGTTCCTGATTTAACATTAACGCCAATAAGACAACCTAACCGCAAAAGTAAATCCAAGCGGCTCACAACATCGCAGCTCATCACGATTGTGCGAGCTAAACGGGTCCAATCTTTAATCTCTCGGCTTTGTGCCTAAATATGGCAGCGGTTCCCCGGGGAGGAGCAATGCTGGCGCTATGACATATTCAACAACGTTCGGACTGCTCATTATCGCCTTGTTCACGGCGTTGTTCAGCATGATCGCAGAGCGCTTATCGCGGACGATCATCACCGCACCGATGGCGTTCCTGGGCATCGGCTATTTGATGTCGCAAACCGGCTTCATTGGTCAGACCGAGGCGGCAAGTGCGATCCATGTGGTTGCAGAAATCGCGCTCGTCCTGTTGTTGTTCCTGGATGCTGCTCAAATTGATCTCAAGGCGTTGCGGCGTCAGCACGTTTGGCCGGTGCGCATGCTCATATTGGGTCTGCCATTGGCAGTGGCGCTTGGTACACTTGTCGCTTGGCTGGTGTTGCCGTCCTGGCCACTTGTCGGTCTTGCCCTGGCGGCAGCAATTCTAGCGCCTACCGATGCGGCCCTCGGCCAGGCGGTGGTCACAAATGCTAGCGTTCCCGAACGCGCACGCCGCGCGTTAACGGTAGAAAGCGGCCTTAACGACGGCATGGCCTTACCAATAATTTTGCTTTTTGCAGGCCTCACGGCAGAAACAATGGGCAGGTCGAACGCCGATTGGATCGTCTTTGCGATCAAGCAGCTGACGCTAGGGCCCATTGCAGGCGCAGCGATTGGCCTGATGGGCGGCTGCCTATTGTTGTTTGCCAGCCATCGCCACCTGACATCGGAAAAATTCGAAGGCATCGGTGCCATAGCGCTTGCCGGCAGCGCCTATTTGTTTGCGGACCAAATCGGTGGCAACGGTTTCATCGCCGCCTTTGCCGGCGGATTGTGCTTTGGCAATATCGTCCAGGGCAGATGCAAATACGTCTATGAGTTTACCGAAAGCGAAGGCCAACTTCTGACATGGGCGGCGTTCGCACTCATCGGTCTCGCTTTGATGCCTCAAGCACTCAGCGCGCTCACCACAGAAATGCTGGTCTACATTCTGCTCAGCCTATTCGTGGTTCGTCCTGCCGCAATATGGCTGTCGCTCATTGGCACCGACGCATCACCGACCTCACGGGTGTTTTTCGGCTGGTTTGGCCCACGTGGTCTGGCAACCGCTTTGTTTGCCTTGCTGATTGTCCATAAGATAGATCATGGCCTCGCCGATCCAATTTTAGCGCTGGCCGTCAATGCTGTTTGGATTAGTGCGCTGCTTCATGGCCTCAGCGCCGTGCCTGGTGCAGACTGGTATGCTAGGCGTGTTGCTGCGATGGGGACGTGTCCGGAATCCCAGCAAATCGAAAGCTCAGCCAAGCCGCTGGTGACAAAAAGTTTTGATCAGCAAAAAGCTACATGACGGGAGTTGTTATGGATAAGACAGTTATTGCGCGCCTGGACCAGCTGAAGGATCGCGAACCCGCCCATGCCTTGGTTGGCGAGGTCGATCTTGCAATCGTCCGCTACGACGACAATATCGGCGTCTATTACGGACGATGTTTGCATCGTGGCGCGTTGATGTCGGATGGTTATGTGGACGGCGACAACCTGATTTGTGGCGTACATTATTGGGACTATCGCTTAGACACCGGTGTGTCGGAGTACAGCAACGACGAAGCGTTACCAAAGTTTACGTCATGGCTCGAAGGTAACGATGTCTGCGTCGACCGGGCCGAAATTGATGCGTGGGCCAAAGATCATCCCCAACCCTTCAAGCGCGATGATTATTTGGGTGTCTATGCCGATACATCTCATGGCACCCGTGAAGAGCCCTATAACGCGCTGATCCAGTCATACGCGCGTGATGGTCTGACCAAGACCGGCCATCACGGAAAGGTCGACGCAATGGGCGTACCGCGGGTCGATTTGCCGGATTGGGACGACATTCAGCTTTTGACGGCCCAACTCCATAAACTGCCGTTGTTGGATGAGGAGCGGGTCGGCACTGATGTCGTGATCGGACCCAACGCACAAAAGCCCCTGCGCCTCGAAATACCGCTGTTTGTCTCAGATATGAGCTTTGGTGCATTATCCGAGCCTGCCAAGTTGGCCTTGGCGATCGGCGCTGAGAAGGCCGGTACAGGTATTTGTTCTGGTGAAGGTGGCATGCTCGGCGAAGAGCAGGCGGCCAATTCGCGATATTTTTATGAGCTTGCTTCAGCCCGGTTCGGTTTTGCTTGGGACAAGCTTGCCGGCGTTCAGGCATTTCACTTCAAGGGTGGACAAGGCGCCAAGACAGGAACGGGCGGCCATTTGCCGGGCAGCAAGGTTAAGGGCAAGATTGCACAGGTTCGAAGTCTCAATGAGGGCGAGGCCGCGATTTCGCCGTCGCGTTTTCCGGATTGGACCGACCTCTCTCAAATCCGCGCATTTGCCGATGAGGTTCGTAACAGGACCGGCGGCATTCCCATCGGCTATAAGCTCTCGGCACAACATATCGAGAAAGACATCGATGCCGCTCTCGAGGTTGGTGTTGATTACATCATATTGGATGGGCGCGGTGGCGGCACAGGTGCAGCACCGATCATCTTCCGTGACAACATTACAGTGCCAACGATACCGGCACTGGCCCGCGCGCGCCGGCATTTGGACGTCATTGGTCGCTCCGACGTAACGCTTGTGATTACCGGCGGCTTGCGCAAACCGGCGGACTTCATCAAAGCCCTGGCGATGGGCGCCGATGCCATTGCCCTATCAAACGCCGCCATGCAGGCGATTGGCTGTATTGCAATGCGCGCCTGCCACACCAACAATTGTCCGGTCGGCATTGCAACCCAAAAGCCGCATCTGGTGAACCGGCTGGTGGTGGAAAAGTCCGCTGCTCAATTGACGAATTTTTTCAAGGCCTCTGTCGAGCTGATGAGCGTAATGGCGCGGGCCTGCGGCCACGATCACTTATCCAAGTTTTCGCTTGAGGATCTGACGACATGGAAAAAAGAGATGGCCGATTTATCTGGCGTCGCTTATGGCGGTCTCCAGCCGCACCCTTAAACAGCGGAACGAAACATGACGACAGCGCTGAACGTGCAAGGAATAAGTAAATGAGCGATCAAGACTTGGAATGGATCAATGTCGCCAGTGTGGACGATCTACCGGAAGGGCGGGTTAAATCGGTCACTGCACGCAATGTCTCGATCTGCCTGTCGCATTTTGACGGACAATGGGCCGCCATGGATAATCATTGTCCGCACCAAGGCGGTCCGCTGGGCGAGGGTTCGATTGAAACCGGCGTCGACGGAAAATGCTGGATCAGGTGTCCATGGCATGGCTGGGATTTCGATCCCCTGACCGGCGCCCCTCCTGGCGGTCATGAAGATACCGGCCAGACGCTCTATCCGGTCGAGGTTCGTGATGGGCAGGTGTTCGTCGGATTAAAACCTGAGCCAACACGCGCGCACACAGTAACCGACGTTATGGCCGAGACCATGATCAACTGGGGGATCAAGCGTGTGTTTGGCATGGTTGGTCACTCGAACCTTGGGCTGGCCGATGCCATCCGCCTGCGCGTCG
Source organism: Hyphomicrobiaceae bacterium (assembly GCA_965223255.1). Lineage (GTDB taxonomy): Bacteria > Pseudomonadota > Alphaproteobacteria > Rhizobiales > Hyphomicrobiaceae > CBDCWA01. Next base: position 457,389 of record CBDCWA010000002.1, read on the forward strand.
AGGATGGTGCGTTGCGTTATATCGGCATTCGCCATGAAGGAGCAGCCGCATTTGCCGCGTCCGCCTACGGCAAACTTACTGGCAAGCCGGCAGCCTGCCTGACGATTGCAGGTCCGGGCGCAACAAATCTTTTGACTGGCATGTGGGATGCGAAAGTCGATCGCGCGCCGGTATTGGCATTGACCGGCCAGGTGCAGACCCAAGTCTTCGGCCCCGGCGCCTTCCAGGACATCGACCTGAAGGCGGCATTCGCCGGTGTAACGCGCTTTTCCCAACCAGTCCTGTCGACGTCCAATCATGCAGAGCTCATGACACTGGCCTGCAAAACGGCGATGGTCGAGCGCGATGTTGCACACTTGATCTTTCCCGACGACGTGCAGACGCTGGCGAGCGACGCCAAGGCCGGTGATCCCACCGGGCGGATTTCGGGCGCCGCGATTGTTCCGTCGGCAGACGACATCAGCCAGGCGCTCGAGCGGATAAACACAGCACGCCGCCCGATAATCATTATGGGCCACGGCGCAGTCGACGCGCGTGAGAGCGTGATCGCGCTTGCCGAAAACATGGGTTCGCCCGTCATGACAACATTCAAGGGCAAAGGCCTGATCCCCGACAGTCATGCCAACGCTGCAGGCGTTTTGGGCCGTTCCGGTACGCCAATTGCCAGTTGGTTTATGAATGAGGCTGATCTGATAATTGCCCTCGGCGCCTCGTTTGCCAATCACACTGGCATCGAACCTTCAAAACCAATCATTCAGGTTGACTTTGAACGCATGCAACTCGGCAAGTTCCATCCGGTTGCGCTACCGATATGGGGCGAGGTCGGGGCCTTCTGCAATGCGATTACATCTGGCATCAAGACGGTCGATGGTGCCCCCGATCAGTTGGCTGAATTGCGCCAGCGCTGGCAGATTTGGCGTGAGGAAAAATCAACCAGGCTCGCGGAAGACAATGGCCAGGGGATTCATTCTGCCGCCGTTTTCGCGGCCTTGAGCGAAGTTTGCCCTGCAGATGCGATCATCGCCGTCGACGTCGGCAACAACACCTATTCATTCGGACGTTACTTCGAGACCAAAGGCCAGCGCGTATTGATGTCCGGATATTTGGGCTCAATCGGATTCGGATTGCCTGCCGCCATCGGTGCTTGGGCCGCAACCCAGGATCATGGCGACTATCGAGGCCGAAAGGTCATTTCAATTTCCGGCGATGGCGGTTTCGGTCAATACGCAATGGACTTCACCACCGCCGTAAAGTACGGCATGAATATCACCCATGTGCTGCTTAACAACGGCGAACTTGGCAAGATTTCCAAGGAGCAACGCGCCGGCGAATGGCCGGTATGGGAAACCAGTCTCCATAACCCGTCCTTTGCCGAATTCGCCAAACTGTGTGGAGGCCACGGCCGCCGTGTCGAGGCCACCGAAGACTTGGGCGAGGCTTTGCGTGAGGCACTGGCGGCACAAGGGCCGTCGCTCGTCGAAATCATGACGGATGCGGAACTTGTCTGATCATATCGGGAGAGACGCGATTAATCGCCGACCCCAAAGGAGATGTAATCATGCGTGGTCTTGAAGAGCTCCGCACCGTGCCACCGAAACAGTTGGGGCCTGCAAACGCGATGGCGCATCGCGCTGTACAACTCGCAACGCGAGCCGCGCGAGCCAACATTGCAGAGGCGCCCGACGATAGTCATTCAAGCCTGGCTTGGGAGCCGGCGAGCAGAAGTTTTTCATCGCAACCGATCGTGTCACCGACGGGCACAATCAAAGTAATGGTGTCTCTAGCGCCGTTCGAATTATCGATCGATCGCGATCACCAATCCGATGATAGATTGCCCCTTGATCAAGTCAGCGAAGCCGATGCCCTGGTGTGGCTCGACAAAGGTCTTGCAGCCAGCGGGCTATCGCCAGCAGGAGGGATCAAAAGTCCCTACGACTTGCCGGCTGCCGCCGCTGCCATTTCGACTTATAGCGAAGCCGGACATGAGACCGGCCTCAAGACGCTCGCGGCCTGGTACGATCTCGCACATCAGCTCCTGACGCGATTTGCAGATCGTGAAAAGGCAATTGTTCCGGGACCAAGCCCCGTGCGGTGTTGGCCACACCACTTTGATATTGCCACCTATGTCAGCCTTGAAGCCGGCGATCCCGAACATGCGCGCGGTGTCGGCATCGGCATGTCGCCGGGGGACGAGAGTTATGATGAGCCATATTTCTACATCAACCCGTGGCCTTATCCCGATCCCAAAACATTACCTTTGCCACCATCGCCTGGTCACTGGCACACCCAAGGCTTTACCGGCGCCATTGCCACCGCCACGGAGTGTCTTTCTCAGTGCCAGTCGGAAGGCGATATTTTCACATTTATTGAAGAGGCATTTGCGATTGCCCGCCAGTTGTCGACGAAGTGATTGCGGGCTGCATGTGAGCGGCGGGCCGAAGGGAAAAAGTGCCGACCCGCCCACGCGCTGGCAATTGAGGATATTGAGTACGGGGAACCGCAACCGGAGAGCGGTTCCCCAAAATATTCTGATTATTCAGGCGCCGATAGTTGTGGCAGTTGTCCCTGCTTATCTGCATTGGCAAAACTAGATGACGGCGCCGCTGGCCCGTCGGCAGGCGCATTGGAGTTATTCGAGGAAGCCGGTGGCGGTACGAGGCGCGGTAGCGGCACGCCACTTGCGGTTTGATCATTGGACGGCGGTGGTGTGTTCCCGTCCTGGGCGGTCGCCGACGGCTTGTTTTGGCCCGGCTGATACTGTTCGCCATACTGATTCGGCTCTGGCGCTGAGCCTTGCTGAGTGGGTTGCTGGTCGGGTCCTTGCTGTTCGGGTCCTTGACCGACAGCCGGGCCGCCTTGGTTAGACTGACCGATGCTGACCAACGATTGATACTGTTGACGCGTCAGGTAGCCAGTGACTTTATAGCCATTATCCTTCTGGAATTGGCGAACAGCTGACCTCGTGCCAGGACCGTTAAGTCCGTCGATTGTGCTTTTGTAGAGTCCCAAGGATGCCAGCGCTTCTTGTGCGGTTGCCAGCTGATCGCGGGACAGCCCGCCGTTGGAGCGACGCCGAGACCGTCGATATTCCTGCTCGCGCTCCCGCTGTTTATCCCTGGCGATTGCCGAGGCAATACCTGCCGCAACGATTCCGGCACCGATGAGTGGGATGAGTTTACGCCCACGCGGTCCAGCGTCCGCACTACTAATGGCTGCGAGCGTTCCACCGCTGATCACTGCGATCGCCAATGCGCTCGTGTATGCGTATCTCGCAAGTCCGAATGTCATAGTAAAGCTCCTTCAATTGGGACCGAGCATATGCCAAGCTTGTACCACAGGATGACTGGTCTTGGCAGTCAAAACTTAATTTTTGCCGAGCCCTGTTGGTCCTTCATTTCCTTAGTTGCCGTCTTCGCTTCAGCGCGTACCTTATTGATATAATCCGTATCTACCAGGTACATGGTGTCGCGCCGGCTACCGACGTGGACTCCGCACGGCGCGCGAAATCGGTAGGGCTCGAATTGACCCGATCGCGAAACACATTGTTCAGCATGTTTTTTGTCTGATATAGCCTTATTGTGGGCGGCATCGGTTGCAAACCAAAAGGCGCTACCATCGGTTAGCTTGAAAAAAGGTTGTCCATATTTTTCTATGAGGCCCTCTCGCAGCATCTTTTTTGCGGTGTCGAAATTTCCCGAAAGCTGGCGTGCCACACCAACCACCCGTTCGCTTCCGTCGCCCTGCCGGGCGACATAGACGCGAAGAATGTCTTTCAATTTGTTTGGATAGTTTTTGATTGCAAGAATTGCCAACTTGAGCGCGGTTCGGTACTGCAGTTGGCACTCTGGCGACAGCTTGGCGACAAGTTTTTTCTCGGTCGATTTGAGCGCTGCCGCTTCAGCAGGTGTAAGTATTTTTCGACCATTGAGTCGGGCGATGCCGATTGCCTCTTGCCTGTCCCATCTCAATTTCTTTTTCAGTCCGCCAACGGCGCTGTCGCAACTGCCAGGTGTGAGATTGATACCACCTTGTGCACGTACATCGCGAAACTCGGCACCCTCGAGATTATCCGCCACGACCCTTTTTGCGGCAGTCGACGTCATGCCGATGGTAATACCTAGAACATCGAGCGTCCTGGGTGCAAAGTTAACCATCTGATCGCTAAGCTTCTGCTTCCGCTTTAATTCGCGCAACCGTTTCCTGGTCTTTTCAGCGAGGCGTTTGGCCTTTTCTTTGGCGTCTTGCTCGCGCTTGAGATTGACCGAAACATCGTCCAACGACACTTGGATGACTGGATTTTGCAGCAATGGGTCGTAGGCAAACACCACCCGATCCGCAACAAATGCCAAATCGAACCGGGCCCTTCGACGTTTCGAATTCGGCTCATCGGCAATTGGCTTCAGGGTTCCGAATACACCAAAAAAACCTGTGCCGCGGCCTAGATTGCCTTTGCGCTTTCGCAAACGTTTGGTAATAGCGCGCGCTTGCTTGGGCGGGATCGCGATCCACCTTCGCCAGCGCCGGTTTGTAAACTGTGTCCTTATCTCGGAGTAACCGCCCTTGCGGTACGGGATCAAAATTCGCGGATAGTCAATGACGCTGGCAGAGTCACTTGAAACCGATTTGATTTGCAGACTTGAGTTGGCAAAGTCATAGCGCCCGGTCCGAACGCGCTTGATATTCAGGATGCGAAGCGGCCCTCTAATGACCCGCCCAAACGCGCCCGCTGACATCTTTGCAGCCATCATCTTCAAATATTCGAGCCTCTGGAATTCATCCAGACCACGCACGAACCTGCCAAATTCACCTTGGCTATAGTCGAGACGGCGCATATCGAAGTGAGGCCGATATTGCCGAATAAGCCGTTTTTTCTCATCCTTGGAAAATATGAAGTTTCCGAACGTGGTAGCCCGATCGAACGTCAAAGGTACGCGCAGAAAATTATTGGTCGTCCAGAATTTCGCCCACCGGGTGCGCAGTTCGTTCCCGGACAGCCCGGCGATCGATTTACTGTTTCCGCCAAGCACGCTGTCGGGAAAAAACAGGTAAGTCCCCACAACAGGAATTCCATATGTGGCAGCAACATATCGCTCGTCTTCGGTGAGGTCGTTCGGTGCAGTCTGGGGCGCTGTGTCTTTCGTATTCTGCCCAAGCACATACCAATCTTTGCCGTGCGATTTTCGTTGCGCCTTCGGTTTGCCTTCAATGGGCAGAGCAGCAAGTTTTTCTGGCGATTGCGCCAACATAGGACTGGGACAAATGAGGCAAAGACCGCTAAACAGTCCGAAAACGATCCCTTTGCCATTGGATCTTGCCAAATGCCGCCTCGGCTGCACCATAGCACCGCACCTCATGAGATAATTGTCCATGCATACAAGTGGCCCTTTCCATCACCGCTGGCGGCATACCGGCCAGAGGGTGAAATCTGACAGTTATGTCCGCTCGTGCCGAGATGATCTTTGTGGCCGGCCATTCGTGCGATAATTTTGTCGCCCCTTAAATCATAGAGGTAAAGGGTGTATCCCCCAAGAATCACGCGCTCAAATCTCGCGTCGAGCGCGAGTGGCACCGGATAGATCTTTTTATTGTTCGTGTGATCGACAAACGTCCGGCGCCGAAGCAACCTACCACTTGTCGTATCCCACAGAGCAAGCTCATGGCCACTGGCCGTCAAAATCCGTGTGCCGTCCGGTGAAACTTGAAGCGCATCGAGACGTCCACCGCGGTGCCCGAAAATGTCCGGGCGTCGTTTTTTGGCTTTGACATCCCAAACCGCGACCCCGCCGCCGGACTGCGGCCAAGCCGCGATGCCGAGATCCGCACTGAAACGCGTGCGAAAAAGGTCCATTCCGGGAATTCTCAATAATGCGATCGTCTTTAGTGTGTCGCGATCAAGCAGTAACAGTGCATTGGTCAAACAGACCCCATAAAGGCTCAGTCGATCGCTTATCACCATATTCTGGGTCGAATACATTTGGCGCTGCCGGCTATATTCAGGGTGCCAGTAGTTGATCGAACCGGCCTTCCAAGTCTTGAGATCGATGAGAATGGTGCCGCTGGTCGATGCCACGAACAGGCGCGACTTTTCCGCATCAAGAAACAGATTGCCTTGAACCGGTGAATTGTAGCTTTTTTTGAGTTGGCCGGACTCCCGGTCCCACACCGAGATGGTCTTTTGGCCATGGCTGTAGATCAGTTGTTCATTTTTGGAGAACTGAAGTGATGACACGCCCTGGCGATGGCCGCGAAATGTCTTGCTCGGAACCAGTGTGCGAACCGATGCCAGATTTGCGGTCTCACCGCTCCTCTGACTGATGGCAACGCTTGGTTTTAGAAGGACTGCCGCAGCACCGATTGCGCTTGTCCCTGCAAGAAACGTGCGTCTAGTCATGAATTGAATGCCCCAACAAACACTGACTATGAATTTGCAATAGGCGGGTGAAGTTTTGACGGACACCGCCGCCTTCCGCAAGTGCGAAACTTGCGAATACTACATATCGATGCATGGATATTGTACTGATGGTCATCTCACAAGGTCTCTAAACTCTTCTGGTCAGATCTTTGCGCACACCACCAATTCAATTCTGCCGAAAGGGCTCGATTTCAACTGAACGCATACTGTAGCCCATAGTGATTTTTGCCGTGCCATCACCGAGGGCAACATCGTGGGCTTGCAGTTTGGTCGAGAGGAGTCCCCGCACAGTTACGGGCGTGAACAGCTGTTGCGGCCGAAAAGGCTTTTTCAAGCTGACATAGACAATCTGATTGGGCGGCGGCGGCGGCACATGCACGCACGCGCCGATATAGGGTACCAGCAAAAACGTTCGAACGGCTTTTTCCGAATAGTCAAGCGGCAACAGATAACCGGCAATCCGTACCGTTTGTCCGTTTAACCCCTGTACGACCTGAGACTGCCGCGCAACCATCTTCTTCTTATAGACCCGATAAGCTGCCACGAGCTTTTCGACATCGATGCCCTTGGCCTTGAATTTTGCCTCGTAGCTGCGCGCACTTTTGACATACTCGGCCATATGCGGCTGTTTGCGCTCCGCCTCCGACAAGTCCCGTACAATCATGATCTCATCGAAGTCGTAGCGCAATTCCTCGCTCAGATGGGCGTGCGGCGCGACCAGCGGCTTGAATTGCGGAATGAGATTAGGCCAGCCCAGCGTGCGCGCCGCTATAGCCGATTGAGCGATCACCAGCTGAAATATGACGATCAGGCCTGCCAACAAAGCCATTCGCAGGTATTTCATGGCACTCTCCAAGTCCATCCTGTTCCCATTTTGGCCACTCGATATCCTTTTTTGGTACGTGTGCATCGTTTTCGCAATACCCGATTTAGGATTTTGTCACAGAACGTTCAAGAAAATTGCTGTATGAAATAATAGCGAAAAACCGTAACGTAAAATTCCGTTGAGGTGCACAACCTAGTGTCAACACCGCATTCTAAAACAATGGTCATTTTTTGGTAGATGATTTGAAAGCACAGCAGGTTTAATACGCGGGTTAACATACCACTTGAATGTTTTCCAGATTGCGAATAGCACCGCAATTGAATGTCGCAAATGTGTCATGGCTAACAGTACCGTATACACCAATGAGTATGTCGGAATTGAAAATTCAGATGACGGGGACTTCGCTTGATCGATTTCGCCGACGTTCTGTTTTGCGTCAACTATCTTCAAGTCCGGCCCGTACATGCAAGCAGCTCACCACCTATTTTGATACCGATGATCATAGTTTGCGTGCCGGCGCCATGTCGCTACGAATTCACAAAGAAAATGGCAAATGGGTGCAGATAATCAAGACTGCGACAAACGGTAACGGTGGATTGCACGAGCAAGAGGAGTCCGAAAGCATCGTTTCGGGCCCAGTCCCGGATCTAACTCAAATACCGGACCCAGGACTTCGGGCAAGCCTGGAGACATTGATTGGAGACAAACCCGTAAGTCCGATATTTGAAACGGAGATATGGCGAACGACCCGAGATTTGGAAATCCGCGAGGCGGGCCGCGTCGAGCTAGCATTGGACAGCGGCGTAATTCGCGCCGGCGAGAAGACCAGACCGCTCCATGAGGTCGAACTCGAACTCAAAACCGGCCGGACTGATGCAATACTTAGCGCCGCAGAAGCATTGTTTGAAAAGGACTTTGTCAGCACTGGCACGGAGAACAAGACTGAGTGGGGTTATGCGCTGCTAAGAGACAGCGTGGATCAGAACGATGGTGAAATTCGACCAATCAAGTCCGCCAAGCCGCGTCTCATAGAAAGTATGACGGCGCGTGAAGCCCTGATGGTGATTGGCGGTGCAGCCGTTGAGGGTGTCTTGGCGAATTGGCGCGCCACACTGTATTCAGATGATCCCGAAGGGCCGCACCAAATGCGGGTATCGCTGCGCCGCTTGCGAACTGCGATTTGGCTTTTGAAGCCCTTGACGAGCAGCGCTGATTTTCGCGCCGTGGCAGCTGACGCAAAATTGCTGGCCCGTCACGTTGGTCGATTGCGCGATGCCGACGTGCTGATCGATGACATCTATCACCCTGCCTGCAGTGCTCTAAGTACGGAACCGGGGGATCGGGTGCTGATGCGCGCGCTCGAGGCCCGGCGTGACGCGCTGCGCCGGGAGGTGCGCAAATCGATTACCAAGCCAAAGTGGTCACGCTTTAAACTCGGCTGCATGTGTTTTGACCAGCTGGTTGCGCGCAGCGAACTCCGCTCAAACGGCTCGCACCCGACCCCCAGCCTAAAGGAATTGTCAAGAAAGGCCCTGAACAAAAGCTGGCGTGGCGTCAAGAAGTTTGCCAAGAAACTTGACCGCCTTTCAGTTAACGAGCGCCATGAAATGCGCAAGGCCCTCAAGAAGCTTCGTTACGCGACTGAATTTTTTGCGCCCCTATACCCAGCCAAGCAATCCGACGTTTTCTTAAGACGCTTGAAGCGTCTGCAAGATGTTTTCGGCTATCTAAATGACGTCGCCATGGCCCAGGACTTGCCAAAGGCACTGGCCCGCGAAGGAGTTACTTCGAAACCGAAAATCGCCAGAGGCGCTGCGATCCTGGCATGGCACGAGGGACGTGCAAAAAAGTCTTGGCGAAACGCGCGCAAGGACTGGCTTGAACTCGCTGCAGCGCCCAAATTCTGGCGGACAAAAGATCCCAACAACCTGCCCAAGTCACCCAAGAGTCGCCGGCCCGTTCACTCGAAGGTATCAAGGTAGATACAGGCCGCCGCTGACATGCACGGTCTGGCCCGTCATAAAGCGTGAGCCAGGCTGGCACATCATTCGGATGACGGCAGCAGCTTCTTCGACGGTGCCTTCTCTACCGAGCAGGATCGCGCTGTCGCTTATCGGAGAAGCGCCCGCGCTGGCCGATCGTTCGCCGCCGATTTTACCGGGCACAACACAATTCACGGTGACGCCTCGATCTGCAAACTCAACGGCCAAAGCCTTGGTCAATCCGATTAGACCGGCCTTTGCCGTTGAAACACTGGCACGGTTTGCGGCACCGATGTGCGCGGTTACACCGCCGATGTTGACGATCGTGCCACCGCCATTGGCGATCATCAATGGTAGCGCAGCGCGACAGCAATGGAACGCACCATCCAGTATGACACGCATAATGGCGTGCCAGTCCTCGATTGGCATCTCAAGGAATGGTGACTGCTTTCGGATCGCGGCGTTGTTGATCAGAATGTCGACCCGGCCGAATTTCGTCTTGATTTCTTCAAAAGCGGCAGCGACCGAAGCCTCATCGGAAACATCGAGTAAGAGGGCCAGCGCTTGTCCGCCTGCGCGTTCGATGTCCGCTGCAACCGCCTCAATCTCTCCTTGTGCCCGGTGCGCCGTGATCACCACCTTGGCGCCATCTTGCGCCAGAGCCAATGCAGTCGCGCGTCCGATGCGTCGCGATGCACCGGTGACCACTGCGACCTGCCCCGCAAGCGGTGGTCCCCCATCATGAGACATTATTGCGTCCTCTGTTGTCTGACTGATCGATCACTGGTGTTAGGCCATTATCGGCGTCTGCGGTTCCATTTGCGTACGATGCATTATCCGACGCTTTTCAGAGTTGATCGGATCGCGATAGTGCATGACGCATCTATTATCCCATAATACCATGTCCCCGACCCGCCATTTATGCGTATATTTCAGATTGTCGGCCGTGGCATGCGCCCAGAGAAAATCAAGCAGCTTTTCGCTTTCTTCGCGTGACCATCCAACGATGTATTGCGATGGAAACACCCGCCGGCGACCGAGATAAAGGGCCTTCTTGCCACTCACCGGATGCAAGCGCACAAGTGGATGATTGGGGCCTGGGACCTCCTCGAGTGTTTCTGGCTTTTTGACACCTGGCCTAAGCCTGCCGGCCGAATTGCGGCTTGAATCCTGCTTGGTATAGAGCCCTTTTATCTTTGCCTTCACGTCTTCCGGCAGTGTCTCATAGGCAAGATACTGATTATTGAAGCTTGTGTTTCCGGTCTCTTCGGGGACTTCCATGGCGCGTAGAAAGCTGCCGATGGGAGGTTGGTCGATATAGGAGTTGTCACTGTGCCAGACGACTTCCCCGCTTCCCAGCCCTTCGTTTTCCAGCACTGGTTTTCCATCGGGCCCGAGATTGGAAACAATGATGAGTTCGGGATGCTCTGAGATGTTGATCGATTTTGTACCTGTACGCTCGAAATAGCTGCGGCTCGCGCCTGCCACCGGTCGCCCAAAGATGCGTGTGGCCTCTATATGCTGTTGCTGCGTCAAATGGTTTTGGCCACGAAACAGCAGTATGAGATTGTCTGCCCACGCCTGCCGCAACAGCTCCTGCGTGTCCTCCGGTATCGCCTCGGCGAAATCAATGCCGCGGACCTCTGCGCCAAGTGGCGCGTCGAATTTCACAATGGTGATACCGTCAGGACTGTTGTTGCACGTTTGGCCCGCTGCAGCCGTCTCGCTCATGACTTGTCCTCCTTGCTAAATGCTCGCCTGTGCCGCCTAGTCACTGGTCCCCAGGGTTGCCAATAGGTCTCGCGCTTTAGTTGAGCCTGTTAGTCCGCCTGCGGCAGCGATGAATGCTTTTTGCTGGGCCTTAGGCAGAACGCCCTCAGCGAGGCCAGAAAACTTCTTGACGATATCTTCGTGGGTAAACGGATCTTCGCGCCCGCCCTTCGGATTAATGGTCGATAAAATGATTTCTTGACCGCCTTTGGTTCGGCAGGTCAAGCGCGCACCGCGTTCACGCGGCCAGTTTTTGTCGAGTTCGGGATTGGCGGTGACTGTTATTTTTCCGATCAGTTCGTGCAATTGTGGATCGGCCAATGCAGGTTCCCTAAACTCTGAAAGTCCAAGGCGTTTGTTCAATATGGCGCTCGCTGCACAGTATGGAATGCAGAGCATCGCCTCCAGTGGTGAAGCCGGGATGGCATTCGTCGTGTGCCACGGTTTATCAGCATAAGTATAGATCTCGATTGCGACGGCTTCAATGTCGTCCGATGTCACATTGTGCGCCACAGCAAGATCAAGCGCCAGGTCCACCGACCCGTGCGACTGCCGGCAAGACGGATATGGTTTGATCTCGGTATCGAGAAGATCGAACCGTTGCCCGAGCTCGCCGATGAGCGCATTGAGATCGCCGCCGTCAGAGTAGATATTTAGATAGCCTTGCTCACCATCGAGCGCGTGTCGCGTGCCTCTGAAACCTTGTTCTGCCAGCAACGCCGCCAGAACACCACTACGTGCCGCAAGCCCCCCATGCAGGTGTTTGTTTGCAGCCCCATCAAAACGATACTGGGTCAGCCCCGAAGCCATTGATGAGGCCGCACCGATCGCCGCCGCCGCACGTTCAGCATCGAGCCCTAACACGCGCGCAGCACCCACTGCAGCGCCAAAAACATTGCACGTCCCGGTTGGATGATAGCCGCGGTGCCGATGTTCGACACCGGCTGCGAAAGCAACGCGAATGCTGGTCTCATAACCAACAGTCAAGGCGGCAAGCAACGTTGGGCCATCGACGTCGCGGAGCTCTCCAAGCGCCAGCACGGCGGGCACCACTGCGCAGCCCGGATGTACAAACTTGTGGGTATCATCGAAGTCAATGCTATGAGCGGCAACACCATTGGCGAACGCGGCTTCGGGCGCGCTGGTCTTTGCCGCCGAACCAAATATCGTTACGTTCGGTCGGGCTTCCGTTGCGAGCGCCACGGCGCGGGCCTGGCGCGCGTGATCCTCCTTGGAGCCCGCCAATGCCACGCCGATCGTATCGATCAGGAGAATGACTATTTTATCGACAACGGCGCGCGGCAGGTGCGCGCACGATTGACGAGCGGCAAACGCAGCGACCTCAAGACCGTAGTCCGGCACGTCGTCGATCATGGCTGTTTGAGCCTGGGGCACGAGCAGCAAATTCCCTGTTTTGGTACGAAAAATTTACACAAAGAGTTTAGTGCCAATGCCAGGCCTTGTCACGCCCAGGCCAGTTAGAATGTCGGCCTAAGAATGCCGTTACAGCCGGCTCTCCGCCTGTCCATCTCACAGGCACGCGCTGAATTCTTAAATTGCGACATTTACGATATCATCGTCCTGGAGGTTGCTGATCGCGCCGAGAGCTTCCATAGTCGCCCGCAATGCTTCAAGCCCGCAAAGGACGCACGATGAGGCGCAAGCTCTTGCTAACGGGGGACATCAACCTGATGGGGGTCCATGATCCTGTCGTCCCCTTTTCGAAAATCGCCAGGACGATGTCTAAGGCGGACGCGGTTTTGTCGAATCTCGAATGCTGTTTTTACGATCCACCAACCGGCCTACCTTCGCAGGCGCCATGGGGCGGGCTTTACGATCGCTCGATCCAGCGCGAGGGCTTTTATGCCCCGACCCGTGCAATTGCCGCTCTGCAAGAGATTGGCGTCGCAGCAGTCGGAAATGCCAACAACACCAACTACGGCGATGAGGCCATTTTATCTTCGCTGCGTGTATTGAATGCAGCCGGCATTGCACACACTGGTGCCGGGAAAGACCGCCGCACCGCGCATGAATCAGCCATTATCGATGTTGAAAGCCTGAAGATCGGCATGATCCAGAGGACTTGCATTTACTGGCCGCATGATCACGAGGCTGCCGACAATCGCCCTGGTGTCGCGGCATTAAAGGTGAACACCGCCTATCGCCCGCGTATCGATTTGAACGCCGCCAACCGGCCCGGCGTGCCGCCGGACATCGTCACATGGACGGACGCGACCTATCTTGATGAATACCGCGGCCAGGTTGAAAAGCTGGTTAAAGCCACGGATGTGGCGCTTGTTTCGATACATTGGGGCTACGATCATCAGATCTACAGCTACCAGATAGAGTTGGCGCATGCAGCGATCGATGCCGGAGCGGCAATCGTATTCGGACACGGACCACATACACCTCTGGGGGTTGAGATCTACAAGGAGAGCCCGATCTATTATGGCCTCGGTAGTTTTTCTTTCAACATTGGCCATCATGGCCGCAAGCATCCCGACTGGCTGGGGCTGATGGCCGAAATTACATTGAAAGACGACGAGGTTTCCCGTGCCGGCTTCAAGTTCGTCCGTCACACCGACCAAAATGAAACGATTCTGCGCACCCCGAGCGAGGAATCTAACGCGCTCGAGGAATTGACCGAACAATCGAAATCGCGCGGCGCAACGCTTATCCCTCGGACCAAGCGCGTTTTGTTTCTGGGAGCCTGATCCCTATTGCAGCGGCCAGGGCAGATCGACCTTAAGGTGCGATTGCAGATACCCTCTTGGGTATTCTAGCGTCAGGCGATCTGAGAGAATTCCGAGGAACAGCACAAAGGCCAGTGCACCGATCAGGCTTTTGACAATCGATGTACGCGCCTTAACGAGCAAGAACAAGAAAATGAAGAGCGCAATGCCAATCACAAATCCGGCCGCGGCCGAGACAAGCAGCATGCCAAGCAACCACAACAGATAATGCTCGTTGGAGTGCGCTTGGACCTCCTCTGCAACCTGGATGCGATCAGAGTCATAGAACGTCGTCGACGGCGACTGCCTCATCAGCATCTGAACCAAAAGGGGCAGCATAAAAATGAGAGCGAGTGCGCCGGCAAACTGCGGATAGACGGCAGTTAGGAACGTGTACTTAAGTGAATCCACCAACAGGTAACCGGTACAAAACAGTATGAAGCCAAAGAACAACAGTTGCGGTATCTTTTTCTTGTGCGTGAAGGGACCAGTCTCGTCCATTTCGGGCGGAATGGGCTTGAAGCGCACAACGGCGACGATCGAAGCGATCGTCAGCAGCAATAGAACGATGACAATTGGCCGTTGCAGGAAGGTGAAACCGTAAACGGTTATCGTTTGATAGACGCTTGCCTCCACCTTCTTTGCAAGCACAAAACCAATCAACAGCGCCGGTCTCGGCCAGCCGAACCGCTTCATATAGACGGCCAGGATGCTCAACAGAAATAGCGCGATCAGATCGCCCCAGTCCCGCGTCGCTTGGAAGGCGGCAAAGAATATAAGCCCAAGCATGAAGGGCGCCAACAGCGTGTATTTGATGGTGGTGAGCTTGGAGATCTGCGGTGCCAGAAAGAAGCACAGGCCCGCGCCCAATACATTGGCCAACGCCACCGACCAGATCATCAAATAGACGAGATCGAGTTTGTCGGTGACCAGCTCGACGCCAGGTTCTATCCCGATAAGAATGAATCCGCCGAGCAGGATCGCCATGCTCCCCGAGCCGGGAATGCCGAGAAGCAGCGTCGGCATCAGCGCGCCACCCTCTTTCGCATTGTTTGCCGATTCCGGCGCGATCACACCACGGACATCGCCCGTCCCATAGCTGTCGCGGTTTTTCGTCGTTTGAACGGCGTGCCCATAAGCGATCCAGTCGATGACAGTGCCGCCCAGACCAGGCAATGCACCAACAAGACAGCCGATCACCGCGCATCTCAGCGACAGCCACCAGTTCTTGGCCCAATCGACGGCCCCTTGCAGCCATCCAGTACCGAGTTTGCCGGTTTCAGAAATCGTCTTTTGGCGCCTGAGAAGGTCGATGATCTCCGGCGTAGCGAACATGGCCAGACCGATCACCACCAAAGGGATTGGCTCGATCAAGTATTCGGTGCCAAAATCAAGCCGCTCAACGCCGGTCATCGGCGCCGACCCAAGCGAACCGAGCATCAGGCCCATGGCACACGCCGCCAGACCCTTCCAGATGTTGACACCAGTGAGCATGCCAACCATCGAGAGAGCGAGTGCGATCAACATCATTTGTTCGCCAAATCCAATGGCGAGAATGATGGGAATGGCAAAAAAGATGGCGACCGAAAGCACGGCTGCGCCAAACAAACCGCCAAACAGCGAAGAGACGAATGCTGCCGAAAGCGCCCGTGACGCTTGGCCTTGTTTGGACATGGGAAATCCGTCAAGCACCGTTGCTTGTGAGCCTGAGGTGCCGGGAATACCCATCAGAACGGATGGAAAGGTATCGGACGTCGTGGTGACGGATTGTAGCCCGATCATCATCGCAAGGGCGATGGAGGGGTCCATGCCGAAGATAAAAGGCAATAACAGCGCTAGACCAGCTGTACCGCCAAGGCCCGGCAGAATGCCGACCAATAGGCCGATGATGACGCCGCTAAAGAGTGCGATGACGTGATAGAGACTAAGCAGCTTTGCGAGCGCTGCGATGGCGGCTTCAGCCATTGGGCCCACTCAATCCTGTGACCGATATGAGAGTGTTGGAGTCGTAAAAAGAGAGTCGTAGTGTGGCCGGACAAACCGGCCACACCAGCAGTGTTGTTAGACGAGAAAATTACAGCTTGGCGCCGAAGTTCTTCTTCAAGTAGCTGTCGACCCAAGCGCGGACTTCCGGCTTCATCTGAGTGCCGGCAGCGATCGCCGCGTCGGTTTCCTTGCCCCATGTTAGCGGCAGGCTACCAACCTCCTTCTTGAGCTTCTTGGCGATTTGTTTGTTCTTCACAACGGCCTTAAACGCCTTGGTGTAGGTATTGAAGATATCGTCCGAGACACCCTTTGGCAGAGCGATTGCCTTTGACAGCGAGACCTTGTTATTCATCATGTTCAAATAGGCCTCCCAGGCAAGACCTTTAGGTGCCTTACCGTAAACAGCCTTATAAGCTTCACCAACGGTCGGAATATGCGCAATGTCGGGATCACGTTTGATCGTACCATCACTTGCGCGATAACCATGCGACACGATCGGTGTCACAGTTCCCTTTTTCTCCAACTTGGCAAGTTTGGTCAGATAAGGACCGGTACCATCGCCGTTGATGTTGAGTTCGCCGCGTAGGAAGGCCTTGCGCTGCTTCGACGTGCTAAGCCCAAATACCGGCTTAACCTTGGCGCCCAACAATTCAATGGTCAATAGGCCGACGAGCTCTGCCGACGTCGGCGTCTTTGGACCGAACACCAGCTTAGCCTTGCGCATTGCCTTGACATCGGCGACGATATCTTTGCCGCCGCCCACGATGCCGGTGAGTTTCGGGTTGGCATAGAGCACAGTGCCCCGCGGGAAGCCAACGATCGCGCGCCAATCCCGACCTGGATCATACTTGACTTTCTTGGCGCCCAACGTCACCGGCACCATCGTCGAGGTGGATGCGCCGAGAATCATCGTCCCATCCTTCTTCGCCGTGCGACTGAACTTGTTGGCGCCCTTCACGGAGCCACCGCCCGGTTGGTTGAGCACGATTACCGCAGGCTTGCCCGGAAGATTTTTAGCCAGTTCCGCTTGTAGCAGACGTGCCAGTCTGTCAGTGCCGCCACCTTCTCTAAACGGTACGACCCAAGTCACTTTCTTGCCCTTGAGATCAAGAGCTAAGACATCAGTGGCGCTAGCCAGACCGAAAGTGGTTAGCGCGGAAATAGCCAACACTCCCGACTTTGCGCTGATGATTGCCATTTTTATGTCCTCCTAATGGAACGAAGAGAGTTTAGTCCGCGATCGTTGCTTCGACCGTTCTCGATGCTTGCAGTAAATCGGCCTTGGTGCCCCGATTGTTTCGCCGGTTAATGCAACTGCATCGCCAGCGTTCGCCCCGACCGATGATCACACCGGCGAGAGTACAAGTTTTCTTGGTGAAATCCCAATTGGTGCTGCACCCAAAAGTTCTTCAACGCGTTCCCTTGGTACCTGCGCAGCTCCTGTGCACGAAGCAAATTGTTCTCCCGACCGTTATTCTTCTTTGACAAGAGTGTGCATCTAGTCTTTGTTATACACAAACGCATAATTTTCCTTGATTGATGATAAATTATCATCAAACGAACAATGAAATGCAAGTCCGAATTGAAGACATCCAGGCCTTTACCCTGACGGCCGAATTTCGAAGCTTCAATCGCGCCGCTGAGGAGCTGAATATAACGCAGTCCGCGTTGTCTCGGCGCTTGAAGAAGCTTGAGGAGGCGTTGGGCGCGCGCTTGCTGGACCGGACCTCCCGGGTCGTGACATTAACCGTGGTCGGTGGCGAATTTCTGCCGACCGCAAAGCGCATGATCTTAGAGTTTGATAACTCGCTGACCAATATTCGTGACTTGATTGAGAAGCGATCGGGCGCTGTCGTTGTCTCATCGAACATGACGCTCGCCAATGCCATCATGCCCGAGGTGGTTCGCCGCTTTAATGACGTACATCCCAACATACATGTGCGGCTCATCGAGGATTCGAGCCCCATCGTTGCAGAAATCGTGGCCAGCGGCGAGGCAGAATTTGGACTGGCACAAGCCGCTCCGGATCGTCCCGACTTGACCTTTGAAGCCATCATCGATGATCCAGTCCACTTGGTCACGCCACCTGGGCATCCACTAGCGCGACATAAGACGCTCAACTGGGAACAATTGCGTGGGCAAACGTTTGTTGCCATGGCACCGACAAGTGGCACGCATCGCCTGTTGCGCAATGCCCTTGAAGCATTGGACCTGCTTCCGAAGGGCAAATTCGAAGTCGCACACATGTCCACACTTCTCGCTATGGTTGGTGCAGGGCTGGGTGTTTCTGCGGTTCCGGGTTTGGGGGCCCGCCAGCGCCCTGACCTGAAATTGGTATTGCGACCGCTGACCGAACCGCGGGTGAGCCGTACGATTGGCATCGTTCGAAGAGAGGGGCGCACATTGAGTCCCGGCGCCCATACCCTCTGTGAAATTGCATGTGCTGTGTTGCGCGAGCAATCTGATGTTCCGGCACACAATAGCAAACGCGTAAAGCGCAAATTAGTGACATCGGCATAAACGAATAAAGTCGGAGGACGCATGAACCCGGAATATGGCGCAGCCCCATTGAATTTAGAGATTACGTCGGACCTTTGCCGGTTCTTGTCCGAGTTTGACAGCAAGGCGCTGCCCGACGCCGTGGTTCACGAAGCCAAGCGCGGTATTCTGGATTGGATTGGCTGTGTGATGGCGGGCAGCGCTCATTCGACGATCGCAATATTGCTTGATGTGCTTGGCGCCGTCTCTGGCGCCGAGACGGCGACCGTCTTCGCCCACAAGCGCAAGCTCGGTCTACTGGAAGCGCCGATTGCCAATGGTCAGATGGGACATCTCCTTGACTATGACGACACACATATGGACGGCGTGGTGCTGCACACCTCGTCACCGGTGCTATCGGCGCTACTTGCGCTATGCGACAGCCGTCCGACGACGGGCCGGCAGTTGATCGCGGCTTTTGCCTCGGGCTTTGAGGCGGGTGTACGCGTTGGCAAAGCCGCACCGGCACATCATGACGGCGGCTGGCATTTGACGGGTACGCTCGGCACAATTGCTGCAGGTGTTGCTTCGGGTCGGCTATTGGGGCTCGATGCACAACGCCTCACCCATTGCGCCGGCATCGCCACCACCCAAGCTTCTGGCATGCAGCAAAACCGCGGTACAATGTGCAAATCGTTCCATGCCGGCCGCGCCGGCGCCAATGGTCTGCTCGCCGCCCTCTTGGCAGAAAAGAACTTTGATAGTTCAACAGAAATATTCGAAGGCAAGCGCGGCTTTACGCGCATCTACAGCACTGTTGCAAAGCCAGAAGACATTCTTGTCGATTTGGGCGAGCGATGGGAGATCGTCAGCAACGGATATAAGCCATACGCCTGCGGTATTGTTCAACATCCGCTCATCGATGCCATGATCAAGCTAGCCGAGACGACGGCAATACCTGCCGAAGAGGTCGAACGCTTCGAAGTCAAGGTTCACTCTTCCGCCGTCACGGTCACCGGCGTTGAGGAGCCAGAAACAGGCCTCAAATCGAAATTCAGCCTGAAGCACTCTGGTGCCGTCGGCTATCTGGATCGCAATGCCGGTATTCCGCAATACTCGGACGCGCGCGCAACAGCTCCGGAAGTTGCAAAGGTTCGCGCCAAGATTAACATTGAAGTCGTCGACGGCTATCGTAAGGATGAGGCCGAGGCAACGCTGATAACAGCCAATGGCGACAAGCAAACGGTTCATATCGATCATGCAACGGGGACGGTCGAAAATCCCCTGACCGATACCCAACTCGAAGCGAAGTACAGGGCCAACACGGAGCCAGTCATCGGCGAGGCGCGCACGGCGGCCCTGGCCAAACTGGTTTGGGAACTGGATAGTCTGGATGATTGTCGCAAGCTGACGGCTGCCGCGGCTTGATATCCAGGCTGCCAACTATTCACGACCACACAAGGTTGCCTTTCCGGTGTCGAACAGGCAGGCTGGCGGTGTACGAACAGACATTCAATGGATTTGGTGATGACCGCTGTCGACAGCACTTTGCGCATCGAACCTTTGTCCAAGGCGATTGGCGCCCGTATTCTCGGTGTTGATTTAGCCGAGGCTCAGCCTGACCACGTCGTGGCAGAAATTCGCTCGGCATTTTTGGAGTATAGCGTTTTGTGCTTTCCCGGCCAGCGTATTGAGCCCGACGATCAAGTGCGGTTTGCCGGCTATTTCGGCAATGCAGACGCCGGCGATAAACCCCGCTCGAGAGGTGCCGCCCCAACGCGCGAACGCACCAAGGGCATAATGTTGGTGACGAACATTCGTGAGAATGGCGAGCCCATCGGCTCTTTGCCGGATGGTGAAATGCATTTCCATTCCGACGGCGCCCATAGTGCCGTACCCTATCGCGCGACGACGCTTTACGCTGTGACCCTTCCGTCGCACGGCGGCGAGACAAAATTCGCCAATCTCTATTCGGCCTATGAGGCTCTGCCAGCCGCCGTAAAAGACCGGATTGCCGGCAAAAAGGCGCTTTTTGCACATCAGACGTCGGCAACCCTGCGTGAGCAAGTTGAGGATATCGAGTCTCCGCGCGTCAGTTTTGCGGAGCATAATCTGGTGTGCGAGCACCCCGAGACAGGGCGCAAATCGCTCTATATCAGCCGGCTAATGACGCAATATATCTTGGACATGGACCGGGATCAGAGCCGTTCTCTTCTGGATGAATTGATCGATCACGCCGAACGTCCTGAGTTCGTCTATGAACATACTTGGGACGTCGGTGACTTAATCATCTGGGACAATCGGTGCGTCAATCATGCCCGAAATGATTTTCCCGAAGATCAGGTTCGTCTGTTGCGCCGGGTGACGGTTTCGGAACCAGATTGAGCAGGTGGCGCGAAAACATGAAAACATCTGGATAAGTGCCGATGTTGAAACAAGAAGACAGTGACCGTTTAACGAAAGTAGGTCCGGGCACACCGGGTGGCACGCTCCTTCGCCGCTATTGGTTGCCGATCTTATTGTCGCGCGAAGTCGCTGAACCAGACGGTGCGCCGGTTCGGGTGCGGCATCTTGGCGAGGATCTTCTGGCTTTCCGTGCGAGTGATGGCCGCATCGGATTGGTTGACGCCTTCTGCCCGCATCGCCGCGCGCCATTGTTTTTTGGGCGCAATGAGGAGTGTGGTATTCGCTGCGCTTATCACGGCTGGAAATTCGATGTGTCAGGCACATGTGTCGACATGCCATCCGAGCCAGCAGGATCGTCCCTCCAAGACAAAGTCAAACTGCTGTCGTATCCAACGGTCGAGTTGGGCGGCGTTATTTGGGCTTACCTAGGTCCCAGCGAGCACCAACCGCCGCCTCCCGATTATGAATGGTTGCGCGCCCCGGATACGCACCGGTGGGTGTCGAAGACGTTTGAGCATTGCAATTATCTCCAGGCCTTGGAGGGTGGGCTGGATACGACACACTCATCATTTGCGCACAACAATAGGCTTGGCGACAAGAATATGGTGCGTCAGCAGGATCGCTCACCGCGTCTTGATGTTGAGGTAACCGACTACGGATACCAGTACGTCTCCACCCGCAGCATCGACGATGATCGTCAATATGTGCGGGTGTATCACTACATCATGCCGACCCAGCAGGTGCGTGGCAACATCACCCATCGCGAAGGCCACAGATCCAAGTTACCCAAGATGGATGGGCACATCTGGGTGCCGATCGATGATGAACACACCTTCGTCTACAATTGGATGTTATCCTATAGCCACGACTATCCAATCCCGAGCGATGAGGCCGTTCGTTTGGAAACGGAGGCCGGCCGTGGCCCGGATGATCACATCCCTGGCACATTCAAGTTGCGCCAAAACCTGTCAAACGATTATCTCATCGATCGCCAAATGCAAAAGACTGAGACCTTTACAGGCATTCGTGGCATAAATACTCAGGACTTTGCACTACAGGAAGGGATGGGCCCGATCGTCGATCGTTCACGGGAGCATCTTGGCCATTCTGACCGCGCTATCGTCGCAATGCGCCGATTGATGCTGCAGGCAACGCACGCCCTTGAAGACGGCGACAGCGCTTGGCCGCGCGGCGCTGACCCGCTCCATCATCGCGGCGTTCGTGCCTACGACGATTATCTGAAGAAGGGTGACGATTGGCGCCAAAAGTTTAGCCGCGACTTAGCAGCAAGATTCTGATGACCGGCGGGCCGTCACGCCCGCACCAACCAAGGGGCGCCGCATGGGTATTCGAACGGGCAGTGCGTATCTGGAGGGATTGAAGGATGGCCGTGAGGTTTGGTGCGATGGTGAGCGCATACGGGATGTAACGGCGGATCCCCGCTTTTCAGGCGGCGCCAAGACGCTTGCCGCTCTCTACGACCTGCAACATGAAAGCGCGCTTCGCGATCGCATGACATACACCTCGCCAACGACCGGCGATGCGGTCGGACTGTCATTTATCGAGCCGAGGACCATCGAAGATCTCCAGCGCCGTCGGCAGATGTTCAAGATCTGGAATGATCATACCTGCGGCATGTTCGGGCGCAGCCCCGACTTCATGAACGTGATGCTGGCCTCATATGCCTCCGCCTGCGAAGCCTTCAACACTGCGGAAAGCCAATTTGGTGCCAATACCAGGGCAATCTATGAACGCATCCGTGAGAACGATCTCGCAACCACCCACGCCCTCGTCAGCCCTCAGGTCGATCGCTCCAAGACCGTTGAGTTTCAGGAGAAAGACATTTCGGCGCGCATCGTAAAGGAGCAGGACAACGGTTTCGTCATTTCTGGCGCCCGCATGCTCGCAACCCTCGCCGCAATCGCCGATGAACTCGTCGTCATGCCGGCGCCTTCTTATCCGCTTGGCGATAGCGAGGAGGCCAAGGATCACGCATTCGGCTTTGTCATTCCGATTGCGACACCAGGGCTCAAGTTGATCGCGCGGCCTTCGGTCAACCACCAGGAAGCGGCGTCCGCTATGGATTTTCCCCTGTCGCATCGCTTCGACGATAGCGATTGTATGGTTGTCTTCGACAACGTCCTGGTACCATGGGAGCGCACCTTCATCTACCGCGATCTCGAGGCGTTCGAAAACGCACTGAAGAAGACGCACACCCATACCCATACCTCACACCAATATGCGACCAAGGATTTGGCGAAAGCCGAGTTCATGCGAGATTTGGGCTTCTCGCTCGCCCATTCGACCAATGTCGATCAGTTCCTGCACATTCAAGGGATGCTGGCGGAATTGATGCACGCCGTTGAAATGGTCCACGCCTGCATTGTCACAAGCGAATTGGAGGCCATCGAGGGGCCGGCCGGCACAGTTGTCCCACGCCGCGAGGCTTTGCAGACGGTAAAGTTTCTTTTCCCCCCGATGTTTCGACGCGCCTGCGAGATCATCCAGACCATCGGCGCCGGCGGACTGTTTATGGTCCCCTCTTATGCAATGGCTGACAGTCCGCTTGCCCCCGAGATCGATCGCTATTTTCAGGCCGCCAACGTTGACGCACGCGAGCGCATAAAGCTGTTCCGCCTCGCAGGCGATGCTTCGCTGACCAGTTTTTCCGGTCGCCAACAACTCTACGAGCGGTATTTTGGCGGCGATCCGGTTCGCTCATCAGCAGCTTATGCAAAGGCCTTTGACAAACAACGGGCCATAAGCCGCATTGCAGAACTGCTAAAGCGCTGGGAAAATGAAGACTGACGCACGCGGGAACGCCGCAGCACCGCTGGACCAAATTCGCGAATTCGATGAGCTGACATGGAACACCACCCGCTGCTTGAATCGGCACCATAGATGGGAGAGTTCATTGTCAGCCTGGCCGGGACCGAAACCGGCAAGACCGTCGCACTCGTGCTCATTCTGTTTTCCGCATTAGCACACGCGACATTCGGTGCCATAAACAAGGGCGGCATCGACCCGTTCGTAAACCGCGGCGCCATCAATCTCGCTTATGGTTTATTTGCGGCCCCTTTTGCGCTGTTTGTCTTCCCCTGGCCATCGGCGGATCTGTTGTGGTTTTTTGTTTTCGTCATCATCGTCCACCTCGTTTATGAATCACTTCAGGCTGCTTCCTTTCATTTGGGCAATTTCACATTGGTTTATCCAATCGCCCGCGGCACCGGCCCGCTGGCTGGTGTCACGCTTGCTGTCATCATATTTTCTGAATCCTATCGGCCCGGCCAATGGGCAGGTGTCGTCCTGCTGTCACTTGCAATCTTTGGCCTTGCCGCTGCCAATTTGCGCGCCGCCAACATTCGACTTGCTGACGCTGGAAAATTGCTGAGCGCAATTGCGGTGGCGTTTGTGACGGGCATCATGGTCGCGGTCTACACAAACGTCGACGCCTACGCCATACGGATGGCGCAAGATCCCTTCACGTTTTTGGCCTGGTTTTTCATGCTGACCGGCATGGCATTTCCATTCATCGCCTTCGCCCGCTATCGCATGTTGGAACACAAGCCCGATTTGCGCGCCCTTGCGGTGCGCGGCCTCCTCGGCGCGATTGTCGCTTATTTGAGTTTCGGCTCAATCATGGTTGCAACCCGCATCGATGATGTGGGCAAGGCTGCAGCCCTAAGGGAAACATCGATCATATTTGCGACTGTGATTGGCGTATTCATATTTCGCGAGCACATCGATCGCACGCGCGTTTTACTGATTGTCCTGATCACGCTCGGCGCGGTTTTGGTGCAACTCGGCTGAGCGCGAAATTGGAGCAGGCGCTCGGTCACGGGCATCAAGTCTCAGCCAACTTGGTGGCGGAGACCCAGGGCCCAAAGATGATCGCGGCCTAGAAGTAGAGCAATGGGCGATCGATCGGCATCATTCCGGTTTTGAGTCGGACTAATCGCCTGTTGCTCTAGCCGCCCTTCAACACGCGATGTATGTCAGGTTGGCCGAGGGCGCCGGCGGCAAACTCATATGTGCCGCTATTCATCATCTCTTCCGCCCCCTTGCGCACCAGCGTCAGCGCCGCCTTGGCAAAGCTTGAGCCAACGGTGACCCGCCTTACACCAAGTTGTTCGAGTTCTGACACATTGGGTGATCCCGGCCCTGCCAGGATATTGAGCGGTCCATTGATGGCCTCAGCCAATCGGCCGATGGCAGCACTGTCGCGGACCGAAATAACGAATGCGCAATCTGCACCGGCGTCCAGATAGGCGTTGGCGCGTCGGACCGCCTCGCCAAACGCGGCATCCTTATCATCGCCCGTGACAGCGAATGCATCGGTCCGAGCATTGATCACCATGTCTATGCCGCTTGCATCGGCCGCGGCCCGTGCGGATCGGATACGCTCGACAGACAGCGCAAAGTCGATCAGCGTGCGCGGACCATGCTTGGTGCTATCCTCGATATTGATACCCACCGCACCGGCCTCGAGCGTTGCGCGAACCGTATCGCCAACTGCGCTAGCGCTTTCACCGAAACCGGCTTCCATGTCCGCCGACAATGGCACCGTTATCGCGTCTGCCATTCGCTTGACCGCAGCGCACATGTCATCGCGCGGAATGTTTTCGCCATCCGGGTATCCGAGTGAGAACGCGCAACCGCCACTCGTGGTCGCCACAGCCTTGAATCCGACATCGACCAAAAGTGCCGCACTTGCCACATCATAAGCATTGGGGAGAACCAGAATACCTGCCCCCGAATGCATGGCCTTAAAGTCTCGGGCCTTTTGCGCTTGGTTCATGTATCCGCCTTATGGATGCACATCTTGCGTGAACAGCTCCGTTGGCAAATCCTGGCCGATGCCTTGCTCTTTTGCCTTGCGATATACCACGGAACCACACGCGGCAAATTGATAGCCAAGACCGATATTATTCAGGAACGCCGTTACCTCTTCCGGTTTCGTGCGGCCCTGATACTTGCCGGCAATCATTTGCGGTAGTGTCGGTAAATTGGCAAAGTCGACTTCATGCACCAGCGCGTTCCAGCCTTTGACGCCGTCTTCCTGATCGTCCTGTAAATCGGCGGTTGAGAAGTGCATCGGCTTTGGGTCGTTGGTGTGAATGGCGACACGGTCGGCTTTATCATAGGCTGCCGGCTCGATTTCAGGTCTCTTCAACGATGAAATATGCATACCCGGCTCGATCCAGTGGGAAAAGAAGATGGGATCAATCGTGTTGGTGGCACAGAGTACGACATCAGCTCCGGCAATCGCATCTTCTGGTGTATCGACAGGAATAACGTCGACGCCGATTATAGGTGAGATTTCGGCCGCAAACGCTTTGCGGTTATCTTCGTTCGGGCTGAAGCAGCGGATCTTATCGATCTTGCGCACCGACGTGATGGCCATCAGCTGCGAACCTGCCTGCCAACCTGAGCCTAGAATGCCGACATCGCTTGCATCCTCACGCGCCATGTATTTGGCGCCAAGACCATTGCAGCCGGCGACACGCATACGCTGCATCACGCCATCTGGCATAATCGCCAGCGGCTCTCCGGTATCGGTTGAAAACAATAGGACCAAGCCGACCCAACGTCCGTTCGCCGCCGGTACTTTTTCGCGTCTGACGGTATTGCCGCGCTTCGGCCAGGTCACCACGTCTGAGTTTATGCGAACGGCACTAACACCGAACACTGGCGCCACACCATCCATCGATTTGAGACCGTAGACGGCGCCCTCGCGCTCTTTATGCTTGGTCAAAGTGTCTGAACGGATTCGGTTGACGCCCCGCCCGGCATCAAGCTCGATATAAGCCTTTTCAAGCGCGTCCAGGCACTCCGGCATGCTCAGTAAATTGGCAACATCATCGTTTGACAGTAACAACGTCATGCGTTTCTCCCCTTTAACTGGGCTGAATATCTAGGGAAACGACGCCGAACGCAAGGTCTGTGCCGGGGCCTCACCGGCTGAAATCAAAAACAGCCCAGATGCCGCAGCAGTCCTTGTGTCGATACATTCATCGCTTGCGCCTGTTTGGCGCTGCCCATCGCCCCCTCAATTTGGCTGGCGAGCGTCTTACCCAATTCGACGCCCCATTGATCGAAGGCGTTATTGCCGTAAAGAACGGATTCGACGAACACCCGGTGCTCATAGAGCGCTAACAGGCGGCCCATGGTGAAGGGGTCCAGTCGCGCATAAGCGATCGTGGTTGAGGGACGATTGCCACCAAACACTTTGTGGGGACCAAGTTTTGCGATTGTCGCCGGCTCGGCACCTTGGTCGGCCAGTTCCGCCTCTGCCTCTTCTCGTGTCCGCCCGAAGGCCAAGGCTTCAGACTGTGCCAGACAATTGGCAATGAGCGCACGGTGATGATGTGCGAGGTCTGGTTCGTGGCCCTCGCCCGCGATCAGAAACTCGACAGGAACAATGTCCGTACCTTGATGCAGATACTGAAAATAGGCGTGCTGGCCATTGGTGCCAGGCGCACCGAACACGATCGGCCCGGAAGGTGTTTTGAGCTGGCGCCCGTCCATAGCAACAGATTTGCCATTGCTCTCCATGTCAACTTGCTGCAGATGCGCGGGAAAAAGGGCCAACCGTTGATCATAAGGTGCAATGGCGCGCGATGGAAAACCGCAAATCACCCGATGCCAAAAGCCGATTGCACCATGCAGTACTGCCAGGTTCTGACGAAACGGTGCTGTCCTGAAATTCTCGTCTAGTGCATGGGCACCTTTGAGGAACGCTTCGAAATGCGCCGGGCCAACTGCCAGCATGACACCGAGCCCGATCGCCGACCAGACGGAATAGCGCCCGCCAACCCAATCCCAAAATCCAAACGTTCGCTCTTTGTCGATGCCGAACGCCTCAACTTTCTCGATAGCCGTTGAGAGCGCCACGAAGTGCTGCCCAATTGCCGGTATGCCAAGCGCTGCAGCAAGCCAGCGCTTGGCACTTGCGGCATTGGTCATTGTTTCCTGTGTCGTGAAGGATTTCGAAGCAACGATGAACAGCGTCGTCTCCGGCGAAAGCCCTGCCAGAGTATCGGCCAGATGCGCACCATCGATGTTCGAGACAAAGTGAAGACGCGGCCCGTCGTGGTACGGTTTGAGTGCAGCTGTGACAAGAGCCGGCCCGAGGTCCGAACCACCGATACCGAGATTGACGACATCGGTGAACGGGTTGCCCGTTGCCGATCGCAGAGCGCCCGAGCGCACATCTTCCGCCAACACGACAACGCGCGCATAAGTCTGGCGAATGTCGGACATGACATCGCGGCCATTTACGATAATTGGATCCGGCCTGAAATTACGAAGCGCGATGTGGAGAGCGGGGCGATTTTCGGTCGTGTTGACTGCCTGACCATTGAACATTGCCCGGGTTCGTTCGGGCAGCTGTGCTGCCTCGCAGTGCGCCTCCAGCAGGTCCAGCGTATCGGTTGTGATGCGGCATTTGGAAAAGTCGAGCAAAAGATCGTCAAGCTTTACACTCAACGCGTAAAATCGATCTGGGTCAGCGGCAAACAAGTCTCTGAGGCTGCGGTCAGCCAATGCGTCATAATGTGCTTTAAGACCCACAAGTCGCTCATCATTTTCCATAATGTCCCGCTCCTTGAGCGCTCGGTCCGACCGCATAACGCAGAATTTTTCCGCCTTTTTGGAGTGATCGAAATTGTGCATTAGGCTGGAAAAAATGCGTATTGTCCCAAACTAAAGCACGATGATCTAACAGTCACATGCTATTGACGCCAAGTGGTCAACAAGAGATGAACACTTGAAAACTGCGTCATTTGAGAGTGATAAGCCTCGCGCGGTTATCGGGCATCGCATCATCCTTACGGCCACCCCATATATCGCAGTGCGCCAATCGACTAATATAGGGAGACAGCGCCACCGTGCAGGTGCAAAAGTCCTCCAAAACATCAGCCCCCAAGCCGGATGAGCCGCAACGCAATCGCATTGAGGCCGCAGAGCAGGATGCTAGCGAAGCTGCAAGCTCTGATGTCGCGCGTGAGGGCACCAGCACCCAACTGATCCTACCCGACTTGCATCCGATGTACTGGCCAGAGAGCCCCGCGTCGCCGCTCCAATGCTCATCTATGCGTTGCTTGCCCTAGCGGCTCACGCCGGCCTCTGGTATGCGACTTTGCCGTATCGCCAAAGCCATCTCGTCGGAAAAGGCGGTATCGAAGACAAAGCCATCAACGTCGAAATCGTCAGTTTGAAAGGCTTGTTTGCCGCCGGGGCCTATAGCCCGCGCGCCAAAGTGGCCTCATCTGCCAAGGAGCGAAAGCTGGATAGCGACCTGGGTGGCGAAGATGAAATTGCCGCCGCTGACGCCGGCAAAACGCGCCGCGATCGCGACAAAGAGTCATCAGAGACGGCGCAACAGAAACCTCGGTCGGACCCGATAGGCGAAGTGCTGGATAAGGATCGCCAGGCGGCTGCCGATACGCCGGCAGCCGTACCGCGCCCACCAGTCGAGCCGCAAACCCGACAGCCACCTGAAGCCAACCGATCCCCGACCCCGCCACAGCCGGACGACAAAGTCGCAGATCGCGATCGCGTTCAACCAGACCGATCGCAAAAATCAACGCCGTCGCCGGCCCCCGGTGGCACGGCGAGCCGATCCATGGCCAGCGAACGAGCCGCCGTTCTGCCATCTGCGGCCCGCGCAGCAGCAAGCCGCGGCATTGCTCGCAAATATGGTTTGTCCGTGCTCAAGGCATTGCGGCAGGCCTTGCCACGCGCCACGAGCAAAAAGGGTACCGTCCACGTCAAGTTCGCAATTTCCCGGTCAGGCAAACTCACAAAGGCTCTGATTGTGAATTCCAGCGGCAGCAAGGCATTGGATGACAGGGTCTTGGACGCCCTGAAGCGTGTTGCTTTTCCCGTTCCGCCACCGACCTTGCGCGGTGACGATCTTTTCTATGACACCACCTACACCTTCAAATAGTTGGCGAGGCCCGATAATCTCTGGTCGGCCCTACCCGCACAATGGTCTGAATAGTCTTCAACCGAATATATGAAACAAGTGAGGACAGAACTAATGCCAAACGGCCCGCAGTTTCGTGCTGAACACATCGGTAGTCTATTGCGCCCGCCGGAACTGTTGGCGCAACGCAAAGCCTTTACGGACGGCCTCATAAGTGCAGAAGCCTTGCGGCGTGCGACAGATGACGCCGTACGTGCGGCTATTGACCTGCAACGGGACGTTGGCCTTAAGGTCGTAACCGACGGCGAATACCGTCGCCACGCCTACAACGACTATTTTTTCGAGCATTTGGGCGACGTGACCATTGCCTTCGAGCCGGTCAATAACGAAGCGGCAGTGGACGGCGCTAAGCGCGCGCCGCAACCTAAGGCGGTGATTAAATCGCGCATCAAATGGACCTCTCCCATTCACGCCCAAGAGGTGACGTTTCTACACCAGCATTCGCCCGCAACACCGAAGATTACGCTGCCTGGTCCATGCGCACTCCACTTTCGCGGTGGCGATGCCGCGGTGTTGCAATATGGGGCTTATGCGAATGTCGACGATTTTTGGGCAGACATCGTCGACGCCTACGTCAGCGAACTTCGAGCATTGGCCGAGGCCGGGTGCACTTATGTCCAATTGGATGAGACAGCTTTTGCAAAGTTTGCCGATCCCGATGTCCAGCAATCGTTTGCAGCGCGTGGTGAAGATTGGCAACAAATTGTCAAGTTCTATATCGACATCACCAATCGCATTCTGGCAGCGTGTCCGGCGTCAATTCGCGTCGTCATGCACCTGTGTCGTGGCAATCGTGCCGGCCATTTTCACGCTGAGGGCAGCTACGAGTTGATCGCCGACAAATTGTTTAATGAGCTCAACATCCCCTGTTACTTCTTGGAGTACGATTCACCACGCGCCGGCGATTTCTCTCCACTTCGCCATTTGCCTTCCAGCAAGAGTGTGGTCCTCGGTCTAATCTCGACCAAGTCGTCTGAAATGGAGACCAAGGACGACGTCAAGCGGCGCATCGAGGCGGCCACCCAATTCGTCGATATCGACCGCATGGGCATAAGCCCCCAATGCGGATTTGCAAGTGTTGATAAGGGCAACCCGATCACACCTGCTGCGCAGGAACAAAAGTTGCGGCTTGTGGTTGAGGTGGCGCAAGAGATCTGGCCGGATGCCTAGAGCAATATCTGATCGAGCTTAATCGCGTCGCGAGCCACAGATCCGTTGCAATTGCTGTAGTGTCCTGAACCAGAAGTTCGTCTGCAAGGTGCCGCACATGGTGAACGAACGTCTGATCCAGCTCACTCGATCATCGTGCGTTTGGTTGCAAACGCCTCAGGTGTTCTCACCAATTTCACGAAACGGCTTGCCCATCAAGAACCGAGCAACTGATCTGCTTGTAATGAGCATTCTCCCGTTTCCAAACAAGAGCAGTTTTCGCTAAGCGGCGGAAGGCCGCTGCAATGACCGTCATTGCAGTGTTAAAGAGCCCTAAATGCCGGTGCGTCGGGCCAGAATATTTTTGCACTTTTGCTGATCGCATCGGGTTGCCCGGTGGTGAGCAATTCCCTCCCGGCGCCATGGTCATCGGCGACGTAGCCCGGATGCCTGGACAGATAGTTTTCTAGGCTATCGGCGACGACATTCGGTTGCGAAAGAAAACGGGTCGATGCTGGCAGGTGACGACGAAACATGTGCGCCACCAGCGGATAATGGGTACATCCAAGAATGGCTTGATTTGGCGGCGACCCCTCGGCTTTTTCCATCGCTGCGGCGACAGCATTTTTGACGAGGTGATCGAGATGGTCCTCATCACTTTTGTGTTCTATTGCTTCGGCAAGATCATTGGCCACTTGTTCGATGACCCTAACCTTCGGGCAGCGCTTCGCAATCTCCTGGGCATAGACGCTGGTTGAAATGGTTCGCTCCGTACCGAACACTAAAATGACATCACTATTGTACATTTGCGGGTACTGCGGTGTCGTCACGGCCCAAGGAGTCTGGGTCGCCGCTTCGACGGTCGGCGCGACAATACCAATCACATTGTGGTTGCGCCATTTACTGGACGGCAGCCATGACTGCTGCAAGGGCCGCGCTGCAACAGCCGTTGCCGTATTGCAGCCGAGCACGACAAGGCGCGCGCCCCGGCAGAACAGTGTCTCGACGTTCGCGCGCGTCAGCGTGATGACCTCATCGGCTGGTCTGTTGCCATAGGGCATGTTGGCATGATCGCCGAGATAACAGAATGTGAGATCTGGAAATCTATCGGACAGCGCTTTCAGGATCGTCAGCCCGCCAATACCAGAATCGAAAACACCAATCATGTCTCAAAGGATGAATAGAGGGCCAAAGCTGTCGTCGACTTAGCCTGAGGACCGAAGGCCGGCAACGTGTGCCGGCCTAGGTCTGATGTGCACATCACCAGTCACACTGCGTCTTCGTCTTGCAGGTTTTAATCGGTCCGATGTACTTGCACTTGCGGACTGGATAGCAGCGACTACGCCGCGGCGGTGGCTCTTCGTAGCCATCGTCGTAGTAGTCATCGCAGACTGTTCTTCTCTTACACGTCTTAATGGGGCCAACATATTTGCACTTCTTAATGCGCCGACAACGCCGCCTTGGCGGAGGTTCGCCGCGATCGACAAATACGCGATCACAATATGGTCCGACATGGCGGTGCCAACCCCCTGCCCCCCGCCGCACCCTTCGGTGACATCGGTGAACCTTCAGAATCAAGGAATGTCCCTCGACGCCGGTCTGCGCCGGTTTTGACAGCGGTGACGCGCCAACGACACCAGCCACGCAAACCAAGGCGAACAGCCCGACAATGCCTGTTATTAGGCGATTGAGCATGATTGAAGCTCCCTAGATTTTATGACGTGTCCCGAACTGGATACTAAGGCGCGAGAATAGAAAATGCGATAGATGATTTACTCGACAATAGTGTTATTACGGCCACCTGCGCACAGAAAAATCTGTTTTAGCGGCCTCACGTCGGCGCTAAGGCCGGCGGTGTTGGCCGAGGCGCGGGTACGTCAGCCATCCTGATCAAGCGCTTTCAGCGACGCCAGGTTGGGCATGGCGACGTTATTATAACCGCAGTCGACGAAATGCACCTCGCCCGTCACGCCACCCGAGAGATTGGACAACAAATAAAGGGCCGAGCCACCCACTTCGTCGAGCGTGGGCGTACGTTTAAGCGGCGCATGATCGCGTTGGTAGTTAAAGATCACGCGGGCATCTGCAACGCCCGAGCCGGCGAGTGTCCGCATCGGGCCAGCTGACAATGCATTAACCCGCACGCCTTGTGGGCCGAGGTCTGCCGCGAGATAACGCACGGATGCTTCTAACGCCGCCTTGGCCACACCCATGACATTATAGGACGGAACCCATCTGGTGGCGCCGGCATAGGTGAGTGTGATCATCGCGCCCCCGTCGGTCATCAGCGCAGCGGCACGTTTTGCGATCTCAGTAAACGAAAAGCACGATATCACCATGGTCTGGACAAAGTTTTCCCGCGAGGTGTCGGCATAGCGGCCACCGAGCTCTCGCCGGTCTGAAAATGCGAGCGCATGCACAACAAAATCAAGCCCACCCCACGTTTTCTCGATTTCGGCAAACACCGCATCGACGCTCGCCAGGTCTTCTACGTCGCAGGGCACGATGATCTCGGAACCTACGGATTCTGCGAGCGGAATGGCCCGCCTTCCAAACGCTTCGCCCTGATAAGTAAAGGCAAGCTTGGCCCCTTGTCCGGCTAGGACCCGCGCAATTCCCCACGCGATCGAGCGATCATTGGCGACCCCCATCACCAATCCTCGCCGTCCTGCCATTAAGGCGCCCGGTTTTGCGACGTCGATTGCTTCCATCAAATTCTACCCGTCCTTCAACACGTCTCTAATACAATGCCCACTGACAAACTTGGAATGCCGCCTCAGCCATCCAGCGTTCTGAAGACCAACGTCGCATTGGTGCCACCAAAACCAAAGCTATTCGACATGACACAGTTAAGCGCGACATCATCCCGGCGCTCTTGCACGACCGGCATATCGGCAAAAGTCGGGTCCAGATTTTCGATATTGGCGCTGGCGCATATGAATTGGTTGTTCATCATCAACAACGACATTATCGCTTCCTGAGCTCCAATGGCGCCGAGCGAGTGGCCCGTCAATGACTTGGTTGAGGAGACCGGCGGCATATCTGAGCCGAAGACATCCGAAATGGCCTGCATTTCGCGCACATCACCCACCGGTGTGCCGGTGCCATGCGGATTGATATAGTCCACGGCAGCGACGGGATTGCCATCGAAACCCTCAAGCGCCCGACGCATACAACGCACTGCACCTTCGCCGGATGGCGCCACCATGTCGAAGCCATCAGAGGTTGCGCCATAGCCCACCACTTCGCCATAAATTCGTGCGCCACGCGCTTTGGCCCGTTCCAGTTCTTCAAGCACCAGAACGCCGGCCCCGCCAGCTATAACGAAGCCATCTCGATCTTTATCGTATGCGCGGCTGGCCCGTTCTGGCGTATCATTAAACTTTGACGACATAGCACCCATGGCATCGAACAATACGGACAACGTCCAATCGAGTTCTTCACAGCCGCCGGCGAACATGATGTCCTGTTTGCCCCACTGGATCAATTCTGCCGCGTTACCGATGCAGTGCGCAGACGTTGCGCAGGCCGACGAGATCGAGTAGTTGACGCCGTGAATCTGATAGGTCGTTGCCAACACTGCCGATGGCCCTGAGCACATCGCCTTGGGAACTTCGAACGGCCCAATTTTCTTAGGATCTCTGTTTTGCGCCGTTTCGGCCGCACCGACGATGGTGCGCGTGGAAGGTCCGCCTGAGCCCATAATGATACCGGTACGCTCATGCGTGATTTCGTCCTCACTGAGGCCGGAATCCTGGATCGCCTGCTGCATCGCCACGTAGTTCCAACCAACACCGGTTTCCATGAAGCGCTTTGGCTTACGTGGCACCATCGACTGCCAGTCAATCTCCGGTGCGCCATGGACCTGGCAGCGAAAGCCGAGCTTTGCGTATTCTTCTGCGCGCACGATTCCGGAGCGGCCTTCGCGCAACGCTGCAACGACCTCCTGCGCGCTGTTGCCGATGCTCGAGACTATGCCCATTCCCGTGACGACGACGCGTCGCATTTGCTAGCCCTTCCAGTCCTTGTCAGTTTGCTGCATCAGCTGCCACTTGGCTTCCAGAAACACATACTTGAGCGTCGCAGGATAAGCCATAGTCAATTTCGCGCCCGATCCTGCGGCACCACGTTGTGCCACCTAAGCTACTATGCGCTATGGGGTGTCATCAAGATGCCCGCTCCGTGGCTAGGTCATCATACTGCAGCTTAAGCGCTGGCGGCGGAGGTGCCTGCGTCTGAATCGAAGAGACCGACCCGCAAATCATTTGCTGTATAGATGACCTCTCCGTCCGCCTTGAGGATGCCGTCTGCGATGCCAAGCTTCAATCGTCTCAGAATAATCCGTTTGAGGTCGATGATATACTCAACCTTTTCAATCGTCGGCAAAACCATACCTGTAAACTTCACTTCGCCGACCCCGAGCGCCCGCCCGCGACCAGGTGCCCCAAGCCAGCCAAGGAAAAAGCCCGTCAATTGCCAAAGCGCATCGAGACCCAGACAACCCGGCATCACCGGATCGCCCTTGAAGTGGCAGGCAAAGAACCATTCACATTGTGGATTGTTCCTGACGTTCAGCTCGGCCCGGACCTGCCCTTTGCCGTGCGTGCCGCCCTCTTCAGAAATCAATGCAATGCGGTCAAACATCAGCATCGGCGGCAGCGGCAACTGGGCATTGCCGAGACCGAACAATTCACCTCTGGCACAGGATAGCAAATCTTCGTATTCGAAACTGGAGCGACGCTCAGCCATAATTTTTGTTTAGTCCCCGTCTGTTCTTCCCCGGTACCGATTTGATCTGGGCCAGCGCGTTCAAGGTATCGATCACACATGGGAGCTTTGACCGGTTGCCGCAACCGGTCTTTTGGATGCCATGAGATCTGGTAGCACACTCCTCGATGTCTCGAAAGACGGTCGCACGATCCAGCGCACAATTAAGACCGGCACCGCTGCGAGATCGCCAAGTTTCGTATGTTTTCTTATACCGTATATTCAACGGTCTAGGAAGATAATGGCCGGTACCGATCGGCGGCTGGTTTATATCGGCGCAATTGCCATGGAAGGGGATGGAGGGCAGCTGTCATGGCTGTGTCTATATTCATCGCGCTCTGTTTGAGTGTGCAGGGCACCTGGCCAATCGGCTCTGATCGTGAAATTAGCGCGCAAACAATGGTTTAGCCCTTTTTGCGACCTGTCATAACGGCTCACCATGGTGTCAGGCCAAGAGAGCGACAACGGAATAGCAGTTGCCGTTACTGACTAAACTGTTGTTGTTGAAAACAATTATTTTTTAACGGGCGGAAAATCTGCAAGCCGTTGCTTGTGCTCTTTGCGAACAGGTCTCACGCGTATGATGTACCGGCACGGCACATCAGATAGCCGCGCGCCCGCCAGCCAATACGTGAGTGGGACTCAAATCGGCAAGTCGTTGTTTTTAGTATCCTTTATGATCCCTGAATGACGATAGGAGGTGCCTCACTCGACCAGCGATTTCATCGATAAGGTCATTTTTGGGCATCCAGACGACACAGCGTTAGAATCCGCCAGGATGGTCTACCGGACGATTTCATCGCCATATACCCCCCACAAAGATTTCTGCCGCACATAACCCTTATGTCCGCCAGCTGCCACCCGGCACCAGGTGCCATTGCACCAGGCGAGATGGGCGATAACGCCGGATTCCAATCGGGCGACAATCTCACTGGAGGCCTTTTGCCCGTCGCGCAGCGGCACCGTCGGGCGTCGTTTGCTGAATTGCTGCCCCCACGGCCTGACGATGGCTGTCCGCACGCTGGACAACAATGGCCGGAAGATCCAGCCCTTGGCGCCATCGGAATCGCGCACCTGCCGCCAGTTATTAAATTCATTGACCACTTCTACCGGCAGCCCTTTTCGCCGGTAGACCCAGACGATCGGATACTGGCGACCGGGTCCCTTACGCATGTTGACTTTGGCGGATTTCAGACTGACAAAGCGCGGCAGGTCTAGGCCGCTCTTGCCTTTGCGGGCACCGGCAGGTTGGGCCAGGCTCGCAACGCAAAGCATGAACGATATGCCGGTGACACCGAGCAGCGCCAGAAGGCCGCTCAATCCGGTCAATTGTGTTCTATTTTGGCCTATTGCCATGGCATTGGTCATTTCGAAAGGCAATGGACGTCTTATTTTTCGCCGGTTGAATTCGTCCATAGAGTGATCGGAATGATTTGTCATCATTGCCGCATCTGTTACACAACAAAGACCTGTTGACGGGCGTTCGCATTCGCCCGGTCGGATCCGCTCCTGCTCCCATTACCTGCTTCACGGAAGATCTATTACGGTCATGTCGACAACTACCAAAGCGCTCATCATTATTACCCGGAAACTGCCGGAGGCCGTCGAAACGCGCATGCGTGAATTGTTCGATGCCCAGCTCAATCTCGACGACACAATCATGAGCCATCAAGACCTTGTTGGCGCAGTCTCGCAGGCTGATGTGCTGGTCCCAACAGTCACTGATCGTATTGACAGCGATGTCATTTCGGCCGCCGGTCCAAATCTCAAACTCATCGCCAATTTCGGCAACGGCGTCGACAACATCGACATCGAGGCCGCACACCAAAAAGGTATCACGGTGACCAATACACCCGGCGTGCTGACTGAGGATACCGCCGATATGACCATGTCCTTGATCCTGGCCCTGTCGCGCCGCGTCGTCGAAGGCGCGATGTATCTGAAGGACACCTCCAATCACTGGCAAGGCTGGTCGCCCACGTGGATGCTTGGCAATAGGATTTACGGCAAGCGCCTCGGCATTGTCGGTCTAGGACGCATCGGTCGCGCCGTTGCCAGGCGCGCACGCGCGTTCGGTCTGCAGATTCACTATCACAATCGCAAGCGCGTGCACGAAGAGCTGGAACAGGAACTGGAAGCCACATATTGGGAAAGCCTGGATCAAATGCTGGCCCGCATGGACTTCATATCCATCAATTGCCCGCACACGCCCGCCACTTATCACTTGTTATCGGCCCGCAGGCTCCAGCACATCAAGCCGACCGCCTACATCATCAATACCGCACGTGGTGAGATCATTGATGAGAATGAGCTGGCCCGCCTATTGGAGGCTGGTGCAATAGCCGGCGCCGGCCTGGACGTGTTTGAGCACGAGCCCGCCATCAATCCGAAATTGCTTGCGTCAGACCGCGTTGTAGCGCTGCCGCATATGGGCTCCGCCACCGTTGAAGGGCGCATTGATATGGGCGAAAAGGTCATTATCAATATCAAGACCGTACTAGACGGTCATACACCACCAGATCTGGTCCACCCGGGCATGCTATGACCCAAGCGCGCACCACCGAAGTGTTCAAGGACATAGCCAAGACCTGCCGCGATTGCCACAAAAGTTATCGCAAAAGAAAGCAGCGGCACTAGAACGATATCTGATCTGTGACCCGCGACGCCAGTCTGTCAGTTCGGATATTGCTCTAATCCGCAAGCGCCGGATAGGATTCGCCAGGACTTCGTCCACCACCTACCGACTAGGGCGGTTGCCGATCCGGCTTCCACAGCCATTCGAAGCACACCGCAGCCCCACCAAGCACGATCAACACCCGCACCAAGTGGTGGCAGGCAACGAATGCAACCTCAATATTGAGCGCCAACGCCACGAGGCTCATTTCGACCACGCCACCTGGCGAAAAGGCCAACAGCAACGGCACCAAACCGTAATTCGAAACGAGGCTTGTAAGATAGGCGATCGAGATTGTCGTCACGAGAAGCAGGGCAGCTGAGCCGAGCCCGACGGCAATCAATTTGAGAAAAGCGATAAGGCGAACATCACGAAAACTCGTACCAATGTAGCCGCCGAGTATGACTTGCGCGATATTAATGATCTCGGTCGATGGCTTGAAGTCTGTCAATCCAGCGACATGCGCTATGCCGCTCAGGAACATTGGACCGGTCAGTTGCGGTGCCGGCAATCGAAATATGGGTCCGAGGTAATACCCAGTGATTGCCGTCGCGATCAGCAGCACAAAGGACGACGCTGGCGTTTCGACAATTGGCTGGCCAACCGCGGGTCGTTCACCGAGTGATATCCCTAGGATCATTTGCACGACAAACGGCAGTGCGAAGACCAGAATGAAAATGCGGGAGGCTTGCACCAATGCGATCTGATGTATATTGGCGCGGTATTGCTCGCCAAGCAGCACCATTTCCACCACGCCCCCTGGCATGCCCGAAAAGTAAGCGGTGCTGTCATCGAATTTTGCGACATATTTGAAATAGGCGACGCACACGATGCCGCAGGCGATCGTTGAAATCGACACGCCAATTACCGTCGGAAGCCAGGTCCAGATATTGACGAGAAGTTGGGGTGTAAAGCCTGCCCCGAGCATCACCCCGATGATGGTGATTGTTGGTCGGCGAATGGAAACCGGCGATGCGATCGGCAATCGGCCGACAGCTGCAAAGGTACAAAACAGCATCGAGCCGAGCATCCAAGGCAGTGGCAGCTTGAGCGTCGCAAACACCCATCCGCCAATGCCACCAACCACCATCGCCAGCGCAAAACCGGGATAGGGAAAGACGCTCGGCTTAAAACTTTCAATGATATCCGAAATCAATTTGCCCAAGTCTTTTGTCCAACATCCTAGAAGGGCAGCGCGATTAGCGATGCCCAACGTCAATACGAATAACGGCAAAACGTGTGATCAAGGGATGGGGAACGTGAGTCCGGTATGTGCCACACGATTATCAATCGTGCCACGCACCGGACCGTCTGTCCATTGACCTTTAGCCCGGCCCGGCGACGAGCGCCGCGCCATCACGGTGGTCACTGAGGTCAGAAATACGTGCGGTGTGTCCATTGAGCGGATTGTCACTGTCCCACGCGTATTTGATCTCGGTAAAGCTCATGCGCAGCGCATCGAACAATAACAGGCGGCCGACCAACGATTGGCCCACACCGACAATGTCTTTGATGATTTCGGTTGCCTGCAGCGTGCCGAGCGTACCAACCACCGATCCCATCACACCAACATCGGAGCAGTTGAACACCGCCGCACCTTCGGGTGCTTCGGGAAACAGGCATCTGTAGGTTGGGTTGGGATTGCCGGATTCATCGTTGAGATACGATTTGAATGTGGTGATATGTCCGTCCATCGGCCCAACGGCGGCAAAAACCAGCGGTCTCTTGGCCAGATGGCAGGCATCGCTCACGAGATACCGCGTTGCAAAATTGTCGGATCCATCTGCGACAATGTCGAATGCGGAAATGACGTCGATGGCATTCTGCCAATCGATCCGGGCATTGAATGTTTCAATTGTGATGTGTGGGTTGAGCTTGGTCAATTGCGCCTTGGCCTGGGCCACTTTGCGAAGACCGATATCCTCACCCTTATAGATAACCTGTCGATGCAGATTATCGAGAGAGACCACGTCATCGTCGATAATACCGATCGTGCCGACCCCGGCGCCTGCCAAATAGAGCAGTAAAGGCGCTCCCAGTCCACCGGCGCCGATAACCAGCACGCGGGCCTTGCCGAGCCGCTGCTGACCTTCACCGCCGATCTCTTTGAGAACCAATTGGCGCTTATAGCGCTCGATTTCTTCGGGTCCGAAAGCTACCATGATCGCATCATAAGCCCTGCCATCGCACCCGACAATCGCCAAACCCTGCCTTAGACCGCCTTGACGCCCGCTGCGCCAGCTTCCACGACAAATGAGGCTTTCGTCGTTACCGGCGCCTCGCGTCGCGTAACAACGGGCAACACGCGAAAATCAACGTGGCAGCGATCCTTTGTGACGATGCAACGCATGTAGCCACGCTGCTTGTTATGGAATTTTATGTGTCGATTGGCGCGCAGCATGCGTCGCCCACCTTTGGTCGTCGCACGACCATTGCCCCCGGATGAAATGGACGTGCCTACAAATTCCGCCCCAAGCACTTTTGAGCCGTCACGATCAAAGTCGGCCATGAGGTCGCCGGCGAAGTTGGCGTGGACGTCGCCGGCAAGGACAACAAAGTTTTTGATATTGCGACCGTCGATCTGATCGAGAATCCGCTGTCGGGAGCGCGGATAGCCATCCCATTTGTCCATGTTGTAAGAGATTTCCCCGCTGCGTGATTTGCGCCTCTGCATCATCGGCACCTGCTGTGCAATAATGTTCCAATGCGTCTTGTGTGCCCCAAGCCCGGCCAGCAGCCACTTGTCCTGTTCCGGCCCGAGTATTGTGGTGTTGTGTCGGGCGCGGCAAGGTTCGGCCCGTTTGTATTCGCCATAATCGCCGCACGGTTGCGGGGAGCGGTATTGCCGCGTGTCGAGCACATCAATTTGCAACAAGTCGCCAAGTACAAACCGTCGATATAAACGCATGTCCGGACCGCGCGGTCGGGCAAGTTGTCGAAGCGGCATGTGCTCAAAGTAGGCTTGATAGGCCGCCGCCCGCCGTTTCAGAAAACTTCTGCGTGACGTTTCATATTTTCGGTCAACATCACCGGCATAGTCGTTGACGACCTCATGATCATCCGTCGACATAATCCACGGGCACGCACCGCGTGCCATCCGTAGATCCTGATCCATGCAATAGGCAGCATAGAGCTGGCGGTATTCATCTAGCGCGCGCGCCTCTTTGAAGTCGACAGGCAGGCGTCGAACAATGGGGCGTCGCTTTTTACCCTTGTTGCGCCGGCGCTCGTAAATAAAGTCGCCATAGTGGAAGACGAAATCGAACGCTTCTTCGCTTACATGCCTGTAGGCCGTATAAAAACCGTCTTCCCATCTCTGACAGCCAACCACCCCGAACCTGAGCTGTTCAATGGCTCGTCCAAGTGCTGGCAATGTCCGCGCGCGACCGACCGGGCTGACCGCGCCGCCTGCAAAAAATCGGTAATAATAGTCTCGCTCGGCAGCCAGACCGCTGATCTCAACGTGCACCGAATGGGCGCCGCTCGCCTGTGTCGTGACTTGCCCGCGCCGCAGCACTGTCTGAAATGTTGGGTTGGATGCCACTTCGAACATGACGCCATGAGGTCCATCAACACCGCCATTGTCGTCGAAGGGCCTTGGCGCAAGCCGGGTCCAGATAACAAATCCGTCCGGCGATGGCTCTCCAGACGCTACGCCCAATGTGAACGGGTTGGTCTTGAAGGATGTCGCCTTAAGGGAACTCAGCGGCGCCAGGCCACCGAGGCCGACAATTGCCGCCCCCGCACCCAGGCCACCAACAAATGTACGCCGACTAGATCGCATCAGAGTTCCGCTTCCAAAAAATGCCAGTCACGCACGCCGCAGAATACGAGCGAGCCGACCGTTTCAAATAGGGCGGTGAAATTGTAACGCTCAGCGCAGGATCACGCAAAGCGCCTCACTGTTTCGTTGGTCTGCGTGGTCTTTTGCTGCGTTGTTTTGGCGTTCGCTTGTCCCTTGCCGTCCGGACACGTTTGCCTTTTTGAGCTGGTGGCGTAACGCCCGTAGAGCCAAAACCGCCGCTGCCGCGCTGGGTCTTATCGAGATCTCCGACGACATCCATCGCGATACGGATCACCCGTTGGACCACCAGTTGCGCAATGCGTTCGCCCCGCGACACGGTCCAGACTGCTTGTCCGTGATTGATCAGCAGCACCTGCACTTCACCGCGATAGTCGGCATCGATCGTACCGGGACTGTTAAGCACAGTTATGCCATCGCGCATAGCGAGGCCGGAGCGGGGCCGCACTTGCGCTTCGAAGCCCACCGGCAACGCGATTTTCAGCCCTGTAGGGATGAGCGCGCGTGCGCCTGGTTCCAGCGTTATCGGCGCATCCTCCGCCACGGCCGCGACAAGGTCCATCCCGGCGGCAAGCTCCGATTGATAGGCCGGCAATGCGAGATCTTGACCATGGGCGAGTCTGGAAACTTTAACGCGTAGAGGGCGCCTTGGTTTTTGCGTGGTCAGCTTCTTTTTCGTCTTTTTGTCTTTAGCCATTTGATTGACACGCACTTATCTCTGCGATCACCCGGCGAATGAGCGCCGTTGCAACATCGGTCTTATCCATTTCGGGCCAGCTTTCGACGCCGTTTTCTGTGATCAGATGAATTGTATTGCGCTGACCACCCATGACATTGGTCTCGGGCGAGACGTCATTGGCGACGATCCAATCGCAGCCTTTGGCAATACGTTTCGCTTTAGCGTTCTTTTTGACGGACTGTGTTTCGGCGGCAAAGCCGACAACCAGTCGCGGGCGGGCGGATTTCAGCTGCGCGACGGTCTTGAGGACATCCGGATTTTCCTCGAGCTGCAGCGGTGCCGGCGATTTCCTGGCTTGCTTTTTTATTTTGTTGCCGGCGACGGTCTTTACGCGCCAATCAGCGACGGCAGCTGCAAAGATGGCGATATCGGCAGGCAGGGCCGTCTTGACCGCATGCAGCATCTCATTGGCGGTCTCCACCTGAATAACCTTGCAGCCGGTCGGCGCCTCGAGCCCGGTTGGGCCGGATACCAGCGTCACCCTTGCTCCGGCACGCTGTGCGGCAGC
The DNA here is from genome assembly GCA_965223255.1 of Hyphomicrobiaceae bacterium. Classification (GTDB taxonomy): domain Bacteria; phylum Pseudomonadota; class Alphaproteobacteria; order Rhizobiales; family Hyphomicrobiaceae; genus CBDCWA01. Next base: position 500,609 of record CBDCWA010000002.1, read on the forward strand.
TGCGATGGCATATCCTTGCCTGCCCGAGGATCTATTCGCCAGATATCGGACCGGATCGATTGGCTCATGCGTCGGCCCGGCCGTGATCAATACGTGCTGTCCGCTAAGACCAACAGCTGGTGGTGCCGTCCCGGCGGCTTTGGAGCGGTTGTCACCCAACAACGCTGAGACCGCATCGGCGATTTCGTGGGGCTCTGCCATTCGCCCGACACCGGCTTCGCCTGCTTCTGCCATTTCGCCGGCATTGGGACCAATGCATTGCATTCCATCACCCTTGAGCACTGCGACATTGCGCTGGGTCGCGGGATTGGCCCACATCTTGGGGTTCATGGCAGGGGCCAGCAGAATGGGGCGTTCGTTGGCAAGCAAAGCGGCGGTTGCCAGATCGTCGCCCTGGCCACTCGCAATGCGGGCTATGAGGTTTGCCGTTGCCGGTGCCACGACAACGAGGTCGACATCACGCGTGATGCGAATGTGGCCGATGTCCAGTTCGTCATCCGTGTCGAACAGATCGCAATAGGCTTTGTTCCCGGCGATGGCGCTCACCGCCAGCGGCGTGATGAAGCGTTGCGCTGCATCGGTCATGACAACACGCACCTCGATGCCGCGCTCCCGGAGCCTGCGGATAAGATCCAGGCTTTTGTAAGCGGCAATACCGCCGCCTATGATTAATAATATGCGCTTCATAACGCCCTACATATATCACGCGGCATCATTGCCGCCGAAACGCCTCATCAAAAACCGTCGAATGTCCATGCCAGATAGGCGAGCACGGCTAACGCCGCCGCACCAAGCCAGAGCGCCAAGCGGCCCCAAATCGCATGCCGCGCTTCCTCGGCTGCAATTTTCCGGATTGTCTCTTCGTCGAGACGTACGCCCTTTTGCGCCATATCGGCAAACGCCAATGTGGCAACCTCAGCCTGCGCGAGGACCCGCGGCAGCTCACTCATTACTTTGCCAAGCACTTCAGCGCTATCACTGGCCTCCTGCAAGCGTCCCGTCAGACCATAGTTTTTTTCGATCCACTCTCTGGCAATCGGTTCGGCCGCTGTCCACAAATTGAGTTCTGGATCGAGGGAGCGCGCAACGCCTTCGACAATGACCATACTCTTCTGCAATAGGATGAGTTCTGGCCTGGTCTCCATATCGAAGACTTCGGTGTAGGCGAAAAGCTGACCAAGTAAGTCACCCATCGAGATCTGGTCTGCCCTCAGACCGTGGATCGGCTCCCCGATTGCACGCATCGCTTGGGCAAAAACCTCAACCGAGTGAGTGGGCGGAACATATCCGGCTTCGATGTGGATCGCAGCCGCGCGGCGATAGTCGCGGGTTATCAATCCAAACAGGATTTCGGCGAGGAAGCGGCGTTCTTTTTTGCCAAGCCGGCCCATAATCCCGAAGTCAACCGCGACGATATCGCCGTTGTCGTCGATGAACAGATTGCCCTGGTGCATATCGGCGTGAAAGAAGCCATCGCGCATGGCGTGCAACAAAAAGGATCGGAGCACCGCTAGACCGATTGCCTTGAGGTCGTGGCCTTTGGCGTCGAGCGCATCACGATCGGAAATCGGTATTCCCTCGATCCACTCCAGCGTCAACAGCCGTTTCGATGTTCGGTGCCAATCGACTTGCGGTACCCGAAATCTTGGCAGGCCAGGCTGATGATCGTCCGCAATATTGTCGGCCATTTCCGAGATGGCCGCCGCCTCGAGCCTGAGATCCATCTCGATATCAGTGGTTCGCTTCAGCGTGTCGACGACTGCGACTGGACGCAGGCGGCGCGACGGTGCATGAAGGCGTTCAATGGTCTGCGCCGCGTAATAGTAGCTATCGAGATCAAGCTTGAAGCGGCGCTCGATACCGGGGCGCAGGATCTTGACGGCAACGTCGCGCGTCTGGCCGTCTTCGCTCGTCACTTGCGCTTTATGGACTTGTGCGATGGAGGCGGCCGCGACGGGTGGGCCAAAGGCGCTGAAGTGATCGCCAAGTCCGCCGCCGAGACTTTGCGTAACGCTTTCCCGCGCCTCGTCCATGGAAAAAGGCGCCAGCTTGTCCTGCAAACGAGAAAGATCGCTCGCGAGCTTGGGGCCGATGAGGTCACCACGCGTTGCGAGAAATTGGCCGAGCTTGATGTAACTTGGCCCTAGTCGGGTAAAGGCGTCCGCGATCGCGCTGTTGGTTGGCGTCTGTGGCCGGAAAAGGCGGGCGATGAGACGCACCGGCGCCGTCACCCAGCGTGCCAGATGCAACACGAACGGGACGGGCATGCCCTTTGGCACAAGGTCGACACCGTACTCTGCCAGGACAATCCCGGCGCGTGCCAACCTTGCGAGATTTCCAATCGCGCTGGCCATACGAAATCTGCGAACCTTTCACCTGAAGACGCGTGCGATGTCAGAGGCAGGAATTATAAGGGGGCGCCTGCACTCTCTGTGAGATATAAGCGCTAGGCGTTAATTTTGGCCCTGCACCCAAACGAGCTGCTACAACTCGTCAAATGCGCCAACCCCAATGAATAGCGGCGATACCGCCGCTGAGATTGCGATAACCGACGTTGGCAAAACCGCCAGCACGTATCATGTCCGCGAACCGATCTTGATCCGGGAATTTGCGAATACTTTCGACCAGGTATTGGTAGGGCCCGGCGTCCCCGGTCGTCAGGCGGCCGAGCTCAGGGATGACCCGAAACGAGTGGAGATCGTAGAGCTGATCGAGCAGCGGTACCTGGCAGGCCGAAAATTCCAGACAGAGAAACCGGCAGCCGGGCTTTAGAACACGGTAGGCCTCGGCGAGGGCCTGATCGATATGGGTCACGTTGCGGATGCCGAAGGCGATTGTATAGGCATCGAAAGTCTTGTCGGGAAACGAGAGGGCTTCGGCATTGGTTTCCTTGATCTCGACTTGTGACAAAAGCCCTGCCTTCTCTAACCGGCGCCGGCCGACGTCCAGCATCTCCGCGCTGATATCCGCAACTGTCACCCGACAGCCAGGCCCACCCTTGGCCAGCGCCCTAAGCGCAACATCGCCGGTACCGCCGGCAACATCGATAAAATGAAACCGGCGCTCGGAACGGGGTGGATTAAGCAAATGTATGAGCTCGCTTTTCCAGAGCCGATGTATGCCGCCAGACATCAAATCGTTCATCAAGTCGTAGCGTCCGGCAACGGCGGCGAACACCTGGTTCACCAGGCCTTGGCGTTCACCGACCGGAACATCGTGAAATCCGAACGATGTGGTCTCAGACGTCGGGCCGGATTTATCATTATCACTCATAGCTTTAAGTTAGCCCATCCAGACTTTGCTGACCATAAATGATATAGGGAGACTTGACGCTATGGTTGAGGGCCGGACGCAAATGTTCTACGGGCAGTGGCTGTCACACGCGGGTCCCCAAAGGGCAGGCTGGTTCGAGCATGACCTAACTGCCGAGCGGTCGTCACCCTAACACTCAGGCGCAATCGAAAGTTTATGCCGGAACTTCCTGAAGTTGAAACCGTTCGCCGCGGCCTCGAGCCGTCTCTCACTGGCGCCACCATCTTGCGCGTCGACCAGCAGCGGGCGGACTTGCGCTTTCCGTTACCCGCCGCATTTGCCGAGCGATTGGCAGGGCGGCGGATCAAGGCGGTGGGCCGGCGCGCCAAGTATTTGCTGGCCGATCTCTCTGGTGGCGATGTTCTGGTAATGCACCTCGGCATGAGCGGTCGGTTCACCATCACCCGGCCGCTCGGCACTCGTGACGGGCCAGGTCAGTTCACCCATGAGACAGGGACCAATCCCGCCCATGACCATATTGTCCTGCATATGACGAATGGTGCGACCGTGACTTACAATGATCCCCGCCGCTTCGGATTTATGGACCTCATCCCCAAGCGTGAATTGGGCCAGCATAAGATGTTTGCAAACCTCGGCCCGGAGCCCCTGGGTAATGGCTTTCACGCGGCCTATCTTGCCCGCCGCGCCAAGGGCAAACGAACCCCACTGAAGTCCTTTCTTCTCGATCAGGGTGTGGTTGCCGGGCTCGGAAACATCTATGTCTGCGAAGCTCTTTTCCGGGCCCATCTGTCGCCCCGCCGGCGCGCCGGGTGTCTTTCGCTGCAAAGCAATATGCCAACCGATAGATGCAATGATTTGGTCGCGGCAATTCGCAGCGTCCTCACCAGCGCGATCGAGGCCGGCGGCTCCACATTGCGGGATTATCGTAGTGCTGACGGCAACTTAGGCTATTTCCAGCACACATTTTCCGTTTACGGCCGCGAAGGTGAGCCTTGCAATTCCCCACAATGTCGGGGCATTGTGCGCCGCAGCGTACAGGCCGGACGCTCAACCTTTCACTGCACGGTCTGTCAACGCTAACGATTATGACGCGCAGGCAGCAAAGGACAATCCGTAATGGCCTATGAAACGATCATCGTTGAGAAAGAAGGCAACGTCGGCATCGTAACGCTGAATCGGCCCGAGGCGCTGAACGCCCTCAACAATCAGCTGATCAGCGAACTGGGGGCCGTTCTGGACGCATGGGAAGGCGATCCGAATATCCGCTGCATACTGATTACAGGATCTGATAAAGCATTTGCGGCCGGTGCCGACATCAAGGAAATGCAGTCTTTCGGCTACATGGATGTCTATGTTCAAGACTTCATCAGCACCTGGGAGCGCGTTGCGCACTGCCGCAAGCCAGTGATTGCCGCTGTGGCAGGTTTTGCGCTCGGTGGCGGTTGCGAACTCGCCATGATGTGCGACTTCATCATCGCCGCTGAGACCGCCAAATTCGGCCAGCCGGAAATCAAACTGGGCATTATGCCAGGCGCGGGCGGCTCACAGCGCCTCACCCGATTGATTGGCAAGTCGAAGGCGATGGAAATGTGCTTGACCGGCCGCATGATAGATGCCGAGGAAGCCGAGCGCGCAGGTTTGGTCTCACGCGTCGTACCGGCAGCTGATTTACTCGAAGATGCCAAAAAAACGGCCGCTACCATTGCCGCAATGTCACTGCCGGCGGTTATGATGACGAAGGAAAGCGTCAACCGCGCCTATGAGACGACCTTGGCCGAGGGCATTCGTTTCGAGCGCCGTCTGTTTCACGCCATGTTCGCGACAGAAGACCAAAAAGAAGGCATGGCAGCCTTTGCTGACAAGCGTAAGCCTCAGTTCAAAGATGCATGACGGTCGCATCGCAGGGTGAGCGGTCTCCGTCTTCGCGCCGCGGCAGGCCGCGCATTAGCCGCAGTGCTGCGCCCCATGGCGGGCCGCCAACCGCCAAAGCGTCGGCCGCCATTGGAAGCAGCCGGACTTTAAGCAATTGTGCTGAGAGGACCGGCATTCGAACCGGCACGATGGTCGAAACCGGAAGTAGGTTGCGCAGATCCTCCGACAGGTACGCCGCTGCGCCAGGCAGAACGAGCGAATATCTCTGACGACTTCACGCCGCGGCTTATGCCATGGCAATGGTGCTGGCTTGGCCGACTCGCGCGACGTTCGCCGTCGCAGTTTGCGAGGTGCGTCATTGCGAGAATTCACGGCGTTGCTGTCAATCCGGGTTGGGGAATATCGCTCGCCCTGTCCCTGCGCGATACTCATGGTCGCCAGGCCGGTTTGCAAAACCGCATAAACGGCAATTGCGACAATACCGAAAAAGATGAATCTATCGGCTTTAGGCCGCCAGCTTAACAATAAGGCGTCAGGCATCGGTCTTGAGTGTTTCATAACACGCCCACAGGAAAAGTGTACGCCACCACCCCATAGAGATCTAATCAGCTTTCTCGTCCATCCTGTGACCTGGGCAAAAATTTTTGGCGGGGCAAAAGCGTCTCGTCGGGGCCCAGTTTTGTTAGCTTTGGACCAGCCGCCGATGGGTTATCAGTGCTACAATACTCAGCAAGATGATGAGTAGCCCACCAAACAGGAAGATCTGATTGGCCGCCCAATCATCTTTGCTGCTGGCCAGTTTGCCGGCGCCGATCAAGAAAGTAAGCCCCGCGACCGCCCCGGCGAGTTGCAGCTGTGTGGCACGATATGCGGCGCCAAGCAGAACCGAGCGGTATGCCTGGTTATTGACAGTCATAAAGCGTCGTCCCAGCCAGGCGACAAGAGCTGCGACCAGCACCATGCCAAACCCATATTGCCAGTCGTGGCGCCACTTAAGATCCGACAGACCATAACCGAATAACAAGGCCAGCCCGCCCCAGCCAAAGGCGGCGCTCGTGAGCCACGCATTCATCCGGGCGCCAATGTAGCGCACATCCGGTTGGTAGCTGTCGGCCCGAGCGAATGAGGCATTGAACGCAATGCTATACGAGCCGAGGGCCAGCGCGCCGAGGGCCGCGCCGGTAGAACACAACCACAGGGTGCCGTTGCGTGCCCCAAGCGTAAACACTACGAGGCTGCCAATCAGACCAATCGTCAACACGGCCAAGTTGAACTTGCTGACTGCCATGCACGCCCCACTCGTGTCTATTGCCGGGACTGAATTGCCGGCCCCGGTTACGTGTTGCCGGTGGCCCTTGTGGCAAACCGCCTGGCACGCAAATCATCACCACTGATTGCAGCAATCGCCATAGCACCAAAGAAGAAGATATTGCTTGCGGCCCAATCGGTATATTTCGGGTTGAGGAAACGCGTCATTTTGCCATCGATCAGCAGGCCGACCATGGCGATCACCATGCCGACCAATTGAATGATCGCCAGGGTGCGCCCAACTTTAAGCATCGTATCGTCAGAGCGTCCCTCTTCGACGTCTTTTTTCAGCGTGACCGAAAAGAATACGCACAGGGCACCGATCACCAGGCTGACGACAGTAAACACCAGCCATTCGCGCCAGACGAGAACACCGGTGCCATAGGTGACGCCCAGATTGATCGCCGCCCAGGCCCATACGTATCCCATATATTTGGCACTATTGCTGGCAACCAACGCGGGCGCCGTACCCGCCGCAGACAGCTCTCGGTTGGATCGGATGGCCAACAGTGCAAAATAGATCGCCACCGCGGCCGCAATGGCAAGATGGGCATACCCGAGACGAATATCGGTTGCTTTGCCCGCTGCCGCGAGCACCAGGGCGATGGTGCTTGCCCCAATGCTTATAGCCCAAGAAATCATGCGTCCCTCCCTCAACTGATCCGACCGCCCATCACTATCACGGTTGTTGGATAATCGAAATCGGAGCCATGGCCACCAATTCTTCAATTTGGGGCCGTCGTTGCCACCCCTGATTGACCCATCGTCCATTGACCCAATCGCGCGCCAGCGCTATAGACCTCTACAATATCCGCTCGAAGCTGCAGCTTGGGGCGCTTTTTTGTGGATGAACCTGCCAATTGCTTGGCGAGCAAACGAGCAATGGCAGCGAAACCAAGTATCGACGGAGAAAATTTCACATGGCGAATACGAGTTCCGCCAAAAAGGCGGCCCGCCAGACGATAAAACGCACGGAGACGAATAAAGCGCGTCGCACCAGCATGCGGACCAATGTCCGGCGTGTGGAGGAGGCGATCGTTTCCGGTGACAAGACAAAGGCTACCGAAGCCCTCAAGCTCGCTGAGCCCGTTCTTATGCGCACCGCCCAAAAGGGTGTGATTCATAAGAATGCCGCCAGCAGAAAGATCATGCGTTTATCGGCACGGGTCAAAGCCTTACCGAACTAAGTCTGCGCTTCAACCCAGACGCTGTTTGCCGCTGGCTTGAACGTAACGATAAACATAAGTCCGACCAGGCACTATGTGCCATCCGGACTGATGACCAAGGCCTCGCAAATTGCGGGGCCTTTGTTATTGGAACCAATCCGGCTCTTGTTCGCGCAGCGTTCCGGGACGGTCCTGCTCACGCCTTGCCCAACTCATCTTGATTCGCCCCGCTTCAATTGCTCATTAATTGCTCATTACAAGAGCATAAAAAAAATTTGCGAAGCATGGGTGCTGCGTCGCGCAATGCGACAGTTTGATTCACATTTATTGCCGTTGCCTCAAAACCACACGAGGCCATAGCGAATGATGGCAGCACATTCCACAACATGGCTTAAGTTATAGCGACATATAGATATTTGTCTCAGGGCCGACTCGCTTCGATGCCATTTTTATTTGCAATAGCAAGTCAAAAGAGTCGTTTAGGCTTTCACTTTTCACGTCGGCTGCTGGCGTTTTCAAACAGAAATCGTCGTCAGGAATTTTTGCTGTGGACTCAATAAGATTCGATTTTTCTTCCACAGATTCTGCATCACCAATTCACAGTGCCGCTACGAAATCGGTTGCACGTGTTGACCGGCTTCTGCGCCGGCCGTCAGCTTGCAAACCACCCCCCTATTCGTTAAGACTCGGTTAACAACGTGAGGCGTTAGGCGGTAGTTCAACCGCATCGTCTCCAGGCATCGACAAAGGTGTCATTTTTCAAGCGGTAGCGCAATTTGGCGGATGCATTGCTTGAGTAATTGGTGGGGACTGTCGGCAGGCTAAACCTGTCGCTTTATGTTGTTGACTGACGGTTGCACGTGCGTTGCGATTGATTTCCGAAGTTGAGTGCCGGGTCTTGTTGTTGCGTCGAAGGCAGCTCGCGTGCTGGAGGCTGTAAAGGTGGGGTCAAGTGAACCTGTCCACATTGAGGATGTAACTGTGGAGCAAGTTTGGTCGCAACTATCGACCAATGCAAACGCAGTACTGATCGATGTACGGACCAAGGCAGAGTGGGCCTTCGTTGGCGTTCCGGACTTGGCGGAGATCGGAAAGCAGACGGTACTCTTTGAATGGCAAACATATCCGGACGGTGCGATCGATCCGGAATTTGCAGACGCGCTTTCAAAACAGCTCGAAGCGGCGAACGTAGGGACGACGGATGAATTGTTTTTCATTTGCCGTTCTGGAGGGCGCAGTTTGAAGGCAGCAGAAGCAATGGCGGCCAAAGGCTACACGGCATGCCGCAATGTGGCGGACGGTTTTGAGGGCCCTCTCGATAAAGACCGTCACCGCGGCCAACTCGGCGGTTGGAAACATGCCGGCCTACCTTGGACGCAGAATTAAACACAAGACTTGAGCACCAAAAGGGGGTCATCGCCGAAGAAGGAAGCGGCAAGCTCAAATAATCAGCTCTCTTAACACCTTGAATAATACCAACAGGACGCGGGGTTCAAAATGTTGGCGACCAATCAATCACAAGCGGAGACTATATCGCAGCGGGAGTCCATTCCGGCGAACGAAGCAAATATCACGAAGATCAAAGGGTTGCTTCGGAGCCGGTTTGGCGAAGATATCTATACAAGCTGGTTCAAGAGTATGGACATCGAAGGGTTCAATGGTGAGACTGTTCGGGTGTCGGTACCGGTGAAGTTCTTGCGCAATTGGATTCAGACTCACTATTCCGATGCATTGTTAGAGTGCTGCCAATCGGCATTTGAACAAGCGCGTCATGTCGAGGTCGTCTTGCGTCAGCCAGTTGCATTGCGCAAGTCGGCTGACACCCCCTGTGTCGCGCAACCGGAGGATAGTTCCAGCCCAGCCGGCTCGGACCGCAGATCGATCGCGGTTTTTTCGCCAGGCGCCAACGCACCATCGCCGCAAGGGCGTACGTTTGCCGGTGGCCTTGAGGGCTCACCGCTGGATCCGCGCTACACATTCGAGAGCTTTGTCGTTGGCCCGGCCAATCGCATGGCGCATTCGGGCGCCTTGCAGGTCGCCGAAACCGTGCTTGGAAAAGGATGCGATTTTAATCCGTTGTTTGTCCACTCAAGCGTCGGATTGGGCAAGACGCATCTGCTGCAGGCCATCGCCTGGGAGGTGCAACGTCGTGCACCGCGCGCGCAGGTCTTGTACATTACGGCAGAGCATTTCCGTTATCGCTTTGTAGATGCCCTGCGCAGTCAGGACGCGATGGCCTTCAAGGACACCTTCCAGTCCATAGACGTTTTGTTGATCGACGATCTCGAGTTTTTGCGCGGCGCGCAGACGGAGCAAGAGTTCGACCACATTATCAATCGTTTGTTGGATTCTGGTCGCCAGGTTGTGGTGGCGTCATCGCGTCCCCCTAATCAGATTGAAAAGCTCAATGATCGTATGCGTTCGCGTTTGCGGCGCGGTCTTGTAACCGAAATCGGCACGCTCGATCACGCCATGCGCTTGAAGGTTCTTGAAAAGCGCGTGCAGGAACGCCGGATCATTGATCCCTCTTTCGAAATGTCAGCGGAAGTGTTGACGTTCCTGGCTGACAAGCTGACGGAGAGCGGTCGCGAGCTGGAAGGCGCGGTCACCCGTCTGCATGCGACATGGCAGTACATGCGGACACCGATTACTGTTGATGTGGCCCAAACCATGATCCGCGATCTCGTCAATGCGGTTGAGCAGCGCCGAATAAAGATCGAGGACATATTGAGGGCCGTGACCCGGCACTTCGGGATTTCGCGGGGCGAGATACTTTCTGAGCGGCGCCATAGATCTGTCGTGCGCCCGCGACAGATCGGAATGTACCTGGCAAAGCAACTTACGGAGCGGTCTTTACCGGAGATCGGTCGGCGTTTCGGCGGTCGCGACCATACAACGGTGCTCCATGCTATCCGCAAAATCGATAGCGAGGTCAAAGCCAACACAGTCTTGCGCGATGAGATTGACGATCTAAAGCGTTTGCTAAGCGCCTGAATGTAAAGGCTGAAATCGCCCGCCGTCAGAGCAAGTCCGGCATTTTGGGCTGGGGATGCGTATTGCTGGAGCGATCGCCCCCAGCTCAGGAATCGCCCCCCAGCTCGGGATGGGTCCCATTGGCATCCAATCCGGCTTTATTGGGAAGCCTCTTGAGGTGCCTGAGCGCCTCAAATTTTGTTGCTTTGCGCGACTTCTTGCAACCTGCTCTTGCAAAAACGGATGCATTGCGGTCAAGTCGCACTCCACGAATCAGTTGCTCTACCGCCCTGAGGACATTGCCTGTCAATTGGCGGTGGCGGTGATTTGAAGGGATAGCGCTTTAGCAACAAGAACAAGGCGTCGAGGCAAAGAAATGAGGATTGAGATCGAGCGCGGCGAGCTTTTGAGGGCTCTAAGTCATGTGACAAGCGTGGTTGAACGGCGCACGACATTACCAATTCTATCCAATGTCCTTCTAAAGACGACCACCGATGCCATACTTTTCAAAGCAACGGATCTTGAGCGCGAGGTCATTGAGCAGGCACCAGCCAGTATTGCCGAACCAGGGGCCGTTACCGTGCCCGCCCATGTTCTCCATGATATTGTCCGCAAGCTACCGGATGGTTCGCAAGTCGAGCTGGCACGCAAAGGCGAGGACGGTCGCCTGTCGCTGTCCTCCGGTCAGGCGAATTTCTCGTTGCAGACATTACCGGCAGAAGAATTCCCCGATCTTGCCCCCGGCGAGATGAGCCACAATTTTGAAATGACGGCTAAGGATCTCCGCCGTTTGATCGAGAAGACCAGGTTTGCCATTTCGACGGAGGAGACTCGGTATTACTTAAACGGCATCTATTTTCATCCAGCTCCCGCGGATTCCGGCCAGACGTTACGCGCCGTTGCAACAGATGGTCACCGCTTGGCGCAGGCAGATTTGCCAAGCCCCGCTGGCGCCGCAGACATGCCCGGCGTTATCATTCCGCGCAAGACCGTGCATGAAATACATCGCTTGATTGAGGATTCCGATGCCGGCGTTGCCGTCGGTGTTTCGACATCCAAAATCCGGATCGAATGCGGCACCGTCGCGCTCACGTCGAAGCTGATTGACGGCACATTTCCCGATTACGCGCGTGTTATTCCGCAGAACAACGACAAGGAATTGAGGGTCTCAAATGCTCAGTTCATGAGTGCTGTGGACCGTGTCTCCACCATCGCGAGCGAACGCGGACGAGCGGTAAAACTAAACTTGACCACCGATAGCCTTGTCTTGTCGGTCAATAATCCCGATGGCGGCAGTGCAACTGAGCAATTGCCGGTCGAGTATGGATCGGACCCTTTGGAAATCGGTTTCAATGCGCGTTATCTCCTCGATATTGCCAGTCAACTCGAGAGCGATCACGCCGTCTTTTCGCTCGCCGATCCAGGTTCACCGACAATGGTGCGCGACGGAGCCGATGAGGATGCCCTCTACGTTTTGATGCCGATGCGGGTCTGATTTGCCAGATTGAAAGCCCGCTCGGCCGTACCGCGCCGTGATTGCATTGTAGTAAAAGCCGAATTCGGACAACTCTTGCAACGGCGCCCGACGGTGAAAACACCATGGCCAAGCGTTCGGTGCGCCGTCTGACGGTCACCAATTACCGAAATTACAAGCGCGCAGAAATCGTTCCGGACCACGGTTTGATTGTGCTTCAGGGCGCCAATGGATCGGGTAAGACCAATCTTCTCGAGGCAATTTCATTATTGGCGCCAGGACGCGGATTGCGCCGCGCTGCATACGATGAGCTATCATTGCGTCCCGCGGCGGCTGCTTGGACCATATCGGCAGAAGTCGAACAGGCCGGTGAGACGATCCGTATTGGCACGGGGCTTGCCCCCAGTGGTCATGAGGGCCGGGCCCGCGCTGGTCGACTGGTGAGCATTGACGGCGAGCGCACCGGCCCATCGGCACTGGCTGAACTCATGGAGATTCTCTGGGTCACACCGGCGATGGATGGCCTGTTTACTGGTCCTGCCGCTGATCGCAGGCGATTTTTGGATCGTCTGATAATGGGCTTTGACCCGGCCATGGCGACCTACGCCTCGCGTTTTGAACGCGCCATGCGCAGCCGCAATCGCTTATTGGAAAATGGCGTATCCGATGCCCGTCAACTGTCCGGGCTTGAAATTCAAATGGCTGAAACCGCCGTGGCTATCGCGGCAGCGCGTGTAGAAGCCGCCACAGCATTACAGCAAACCATCATGGAGCGACGCCAGCGCGATCCGAACTCACCCTTTCCGTGGTGCGCGATAGCATTGGTCGGCAACTTGGAAGAGGCGCTGGCACATCAACCGGCCATCGAGGTGGAAGATCACTATGCCGGGGTATTGGCTCAGTACCGCGAACGCGACCGCGCGGCAGGCCGCACATTGGATGGTCCCCACCGCAGCGATTTTCTGGTCACCCATGGGCCGAACACCATGCCGGCCAAGGATTGCTCTACAGGCGAGCAAAAAGCACTGCTGATCGGGCTCATTTTAGCGCATGCCCAACTTCTTACGGGTCGCAATTCCGCCGCCCCGCCAATCCTATTGCTTGACGAGATTTCGGCTCACCTGGATGTCGAGCGCCGGCGTGCATTGTTCGATGAGATCATTGCCCTTGACGCCCAGGCATGGATGACTGGAACTGACCTTTCCGCCTTCGATTCGCTGGCTGATCGCGCGCAATTTTTCCGTGTTGAAAAGGGCGAAATTACCGCTCTGGATGCGCCATTTGCTCGAGCCACCTGACAATATCGACTGCGCCGATCTAACATATTGTAATAAATTGACAATTTAGCCCCAAAAGAGTGCGAAAAATTGTCTGTTTTTAGCCTATTCCAGCGAGATTTGTGGTATAAGTTTTCAGCCGATAAATGGGCCGTTAAGGACTGGGATCACATGAGCGCCGACACGACATCGCCAAGCGATGGAAATTCCACCTATGGAGCAGAGAATATCAAGGTCTTGAAGGGCCTTGACGCCGTGCGCAAGCGTCCAGGAATGTACATCGGCGATACCGACGATGGCTCAGGTTTGCACCATATGGTCTACGAAGTGGTCGACAACGCCATCGACGAGGCCTTGGCGGGTTTTGCAAGTAACGTGCGTGTTATTTTGAACGCTGACGGCTCGTGTACTGTATCGGATGACGGCCGTGGCATTCCAGTTGGTATGCACCCGGAAGAGGGCATTTCTGCAGCCGAAGTTGTGATGACCCAGCTGCACGCGGGCGGCAAATTCAGCGAAGGCGATGATGACAATCCCTACAAAGTCTCAGGTGGCTTGCACGGTGTTGGTGTGTCGGTCGTCAACGCGCTGTCAACGTCGCTGGAGCTTACGATCTGGCGCGATGGCAAAGAGCATTTTGTGCGCTTTGAGGATGGTGTCGCGGTTGCACCATTGGCGGTGGTCGGTGACGCGGGCGGGCGCCAGGGAACGGAAGTGACTTTCCGTCCAAGTCTGAAGACATTCAACAACGTCATCGAGTTCAGTTTTGAAACCTTGGAACATCGCTTGCGGGAATTGGCATTTCTCAATTCGGGTGTGAAGGTCATCTTGACGGACAACCGCCACGCCGACATCCGCGAAGAGGTTTTCGCGTACGAGGGCGGCCTCGGCGCTTTTGTTGCTTATATCGATCGCTCAAAGCATGCGCTTTTGGACACACCGATCATGGCATCGGCGGCAAAAGACGATATTACGGTGGAAGCGGCATTGTGGTGGAACGACAGTTATCACGAACATGTCTTGTGTTTTACCAATAATATCCCGCAGCGGGATGGCGGCACCCATATGGCGGGCTTTCGTGCGGCATTGACACGTCTCATCAATCGTTACGCCGAAGAATCCGGCATTGCCAAGAAGGAGAAGGTCTCGTTAACCGGCGATGACGCCCGCGAAGGGCTGACCTGCGTTTTGTCGGTCAAGGTACCGGACCCGAAATTTTCCAGTCAGACGAAGGACAAACTCGTCTCATCCGAGGTTAAGCCGATCGTAGAATCGGTGCTGACGGAACAACTGTCGACCTGGTTTGAGGAACACCCCAAAGAGGCACGCGCGATTGTAACGAAGGTCGCGGAAGCGGCTGCCGCCCGTGAGGCGGCGCGCAAGGCGCGCGAGCTAACGCGCCGCAAGGGCGCCTTGGATATGGCCAACCTGCCGGGCAAGTTGGCAGAGTGCAGAAACCGTGATGCGTCCAAGACGGAATTGTTTATTGTCGAAGGGGATTCCGCTGGCGGCACCGCGCGCCAGGCCCGTGACAGCGACTATCAAGCGGTGTTACCGATCCGCGGCAAGATCCTCAACGTCGAACGCGCGCGTTTCGATAAGATGTTGTCCAGCCAGGAAATTGGTACGCTGATAACAGCGCTTGGCACCGGCATCGGCCGGGACGACTTCAATCTTGAAAAGCTGCGCTATCACAAGATCATCATCATGACCGATGCCGATGTCGACGGCGCTCATATCCGAACACTTCTGCTGACATTCTTCTATCGCCAGATGCCGACGTTGGTCGAAAATGGTCATCTCTACATCGCTCAACCGCCGCTTTATAAGGTCACAAAGGGCAAGTCAGAGACCTATTTGAAGGACCAACGCGCGTTCGAGGATTTCCTGGTCGACACGGGTCTTGAGGATTGTGTGTTGGCGCTTGGCTCAGGCAGCGATATTACCGGTCGCGATCTGCGCGACATTGTCGATCAGGCACGGGCCATCATCGGCGTTGTTGATGGCCTGCACTCGCGTTATGCCCGTTTCGTAGTAGAACAAGCCGCCATCGCCAAGGCGCTGGATCCAGAGACATTAGCCTCTGAGGCCCGGGCGGCAGACGTTGCTGCGGCGATCGCCGCTCGTCTGGATGTGCTCGCTGAAGAGACGGAAAAGGGTTGGCAAGGCACGCTATCGAGCGAAGGTTATGTCTTCAAGCGAGAAGTGCGCGGCGTCAATGAAGTCCACATTTTGGATCGCTCGCTCATTGGTTCACTGGAAGCCCGCCGCCTTAATGAACGGCATGCCCATATAACTGAGATTTATGGTGCGCCGGCGGTTCTGCGCCGCAAAGACACACAAACGCCGATCTATGGCCCGCGCAATCTAGTCGACGCCGTCTTTGAGGCGGGCCGCAAGGGCATCGCCATGCAGCGTTATAAAGGTCTGGGTGAAATGAATTATGAGCAGTTGTGGGAGACCACGCTCGACCCCGAAACCAGAACGCTGCTGCAAGTCAAACTCGGTGACTTAAGCGAAGCCGACGAGATTTTCGCCAAGCTGATGGGCGATGTCGTCGAGCCGCGCCGTGAGTTCATTCAGGAAAACGCCCTTTCGGTCGTCAACCTCGACGTCTGAGGCAATGCGCATTGCGTTGCTTCAAGGGTGCGCGTCGTGAAATTGCATCAATCGACTTCGGGGATCGATTTCACAACCGTCGAATCCAGTCCGAACAAGCGCGCAGCATTGCCGCCGAGGATATTACGTTTCGCCGTTTCGTTCAGGAACGGCTGATCGTAGATCACACCTGGCAAATCGAAGTCCCAATGCGGATAGTCGGACGCCCACATCAATTGCGTTTCGGCATTGATCATTTTGAAGGTTGCTTCAAGGATGCTGGGGTCTTCCGGGATTTCCATCGGCTGGCTGGAATAGTACATTTCACGCATATATTCACTGGGTTTGCGCTTCAGCGACGGACACTCGGAGGTCCGCATCATGTATGAGTGATCGAGGCGCTGCATCAGCGAATAGGCCCATGTCAGCCCGCTTTCGATCCACATCACTTTGAGTTTCGGGAACCGCTCCGGCAGGCCGTTGATCACCCAGTTCGTCAAGTGCACCATGTTGAACCACATGAAGCCAAGCGCATGCACAGCAATAAAGCGATTGGTGAGGCCAAGCGCTCTATCGTCCCAGCTATAGGCCGCATGGAAGGAAATCGGCTTGCCCATTTCTTCAAGCAGCGCGTAGGTTTTCATGTAGGCATTATCATGCACGGGTTTGTAGCGCGGACTGGTCACCATAAAGCCGACGACGCCCTTCTTGTCGCCAAATTCCTGCACTGCTTTATACGCTGCCTCCGGATCATTGAACGGCAAATAGAGCATTGAAATAATGCGCGGCTCATGGGCAAGAATTCGGTCGCAAAGCCAGCGGTTATAAGCCTGCGCCATTGCCGATTCGATTTCCGGCTGCGGGTGCATACCAAGAAATAGCATCGGTGTCGGAAACAGGCAGGCGTAGTCCACGCCCATGGCATCCATCCAGCGCAGCGTCGTGGCAATATCGCGATGCGTTGTGTCGCCCGGAACCTCTTCGAATTTCCGCATCCATGACCGTGTAATCCGCCCGGCGATATCCTGATAGCCGACGGTGCCTCCCATAAATGAGGACCGCCCACCCCGCGCAACCGATTGTTTTGCCATCTGCTTGATCACCGGACTTTCGATGTACTCAAAGACTTGCGCGTAGGACTCGCTTTCGTAGTGGTGCGCATCCACATCGACGATAAGAAAGTCTTGATAGTTGCGCGCCCGCGCCTGGCGTGCGGCATTGATTAGGGAATCCGAGGAGTGATATTTATCGAACCGGACCTCGCGGACGTCGTTGACCTGCATATCCATTGGCTATCCTCCTCGCTTCACGCAACCAAGTAGATTGAATCGCCGCGAACGACGACATCATATTTTTTGAGTCTCAACCGGCGATCACCGACGCATTCGCCGGTTTCAAGCTCGTATTCCCACCCGTGCCACGGGCAAACGAAATGCACGGTGTCCGAGAACGTCTGGCCCTGGTAGGTCCGATCTTCGGCGATGATATCGACCACCTGGTTCATCATAACACCTTCGCATGCCGGCCCGCCCGCATGAGCACAAACGTTGGCGTAGGCATAATATTTGCCGTCCTTAAAGAAAACGCCGACCTCACCGCGCCTCGTTTTGACGATGCGCCGGTCTCCGTCGCTCATTTCTGTGACGTCTGCTACCAATATTTCCGCCATTCTTCCTCCCCAAAAGCCGCTGCGCCGCTCCTGTACCAAATCGCGCCAGCACGACCAACTTAATTGCAAAACGCCGTTCACAATGTTAAGGGCATAGGCGGCGTGACGCTGGCGGACACGTTTCAGTCTAAAGATTAGCCCGTTTTGGCGTCTCTGCAATAACTGAAAACATTGTATGTGTTGCCAGCAAGCGATTGCTGAGCAATGTTGGAACATTCGGTCGCGTTAAGCGCGATGCAAAAACTAATTATTTTTGATGGCATAGCCATGAGCATATGTCTGATTTGGCCAAAGCGGTGCGGCTTCGTTAGTGAGATTGAGGGTTGTGTGAAACAACGCCGGACAGGCATTGGGATGCGTGACGGCGCGAATGCGGGTAGACTGTGCGGGAACTTGTTATGAATGTCTGCACGAAGGGTTTGCGCGTTGGCAGTGCAATCACAATTCTTGTTATAGCCTGTGCTGCGTCCACCCCTGCCTCGGCCCATGGCTGCCACGAGAAAACTCAGCTCGGCGAGCATGGCTGGCACCGTCACGTGGCTGGTACATGCCGGCGCTTTCCCTCACGCGCCAGGCGACCACAGTCGCAGGCCAAGATTGCAGATGACGCGGTCGCTGCGCCAGATAAAAGTGCGCCAACCGCTACGCTTGATAAGACCGATGCGCCAATCGGTTCGAAAAAGCCGGCCAAGCGCGCTTCACCGAAGCATAAGAATGCTGAGCCCGTTCGACCCGCAACGCGTGCAACCCCGGATGCAGACCCGCAATTGGAGAAGCCCGCAGCCCCCCCGCCGGCGCCGAAGAAAAAATCAGCCTCCAAGCTTTCCAATACCGAGCGTATTGCAACACCACAGGTGCAAACCCCTCGCAAGCGTCGCTTGAAGCGTGCTGCGCCCCGGCGCCATGCGCGCGCCAAGCCAACCGCACCGCCGCCACCTGAGTTGATGGCCCGGCCGTTACCGCCTGATTGTAAGGGGCTCGGTATCGGTCATATCGGTGCTGGCAATAAGCGTGATCCTAATTCCGACAAGAAAGCACTTGAGTTTGAGCGCGATTGCTATGCCTCTTACGAGCGATTGACGCGCTATAACCTGCAGCTTCTGCAACAGCACGTCCGGCGGCTCTTGTCATCGATAGACGATTCAACAGGTACGCCAAACAGCACTGGGAAGGCGATCAGGTCGGCCTTGGTCGGCAAGACGATGGCCCTCAAGACGTCATTTGGCACCATACTCATCAAATTCTTCGCCGACGGAAGAATGGAAGGCAAGACCGGTAAGGCGATCGCATTAGCCACCGGCATCGCCACCGCGACCGGTACGTGGAGTGTCGTCAAAAACCAACTCTGCCAGCGGTGGCAGAAGCTAATGGCGGGCCGCCAGATTTGCTTTAGTTTGCGGATCGAGAAAGACACGGTCCATTGGACACGGTCGAATGGCCAAAAGGGCACCGCCCGTCTGACGCACTAGATCATCGTGCGTTAAGTTGGAACAGCTGATGGGTGCCAACTTAGCGCGCAAAGATGATCGCACTTTAGGAATAGAAAAAACCTATCTACTTTTGATTGGTATCGTCCAGAGTCCAATTAAGTGCAGGTTGCTCTAATCCCATCCTTACGCGTTTCTTCAGAGACGAGCGCCAGCGGAGCAGAGGCACTGCCCGGTGTCCTGATGCACGACTGTCCTATTGCACGAAGGTCGGCGTCTCGCCCGGTGCCGGCGTGCCTTGCATGCTACCACGCGCCATAATCGCTTCACGTCCGCCATGCGCCGCGATCAGCACGGCCTGATCTGCTTTGGCACACTGATCGACTTGGTCTGGATCGACGATCTGGCGCAATCGTGCGTCGAAGTCTTTGACTGTTTCGCGATAAGCTGGATCAGCCGCCAGATTATTCATCTCTTCGGGATCGACGGCCAAATCAAAGAGTTCAGGTTCATAGCCAACATAGTGCATGTATTTGAGACTGCCCCGACGCAGCATGAAGCCTGCGCTCGGTGAGCCCACCGCGTGGTACTCACAAAACACCTCTCGCTCCGGTTCAACCGGCCCCTTCGCAATCTGGAACAATGAGCGCCCTGGCAGGCTGGCATCTTCCGCGGCCGGTTCGACACCGGTTGCCTCCAGCACACTTGGGAAAAGATCGACAAGCGAAACTGGTGTCTCGCAGACCCGGCCCTGCGCAACGTCGGGTCCGGCGATGATTAGTGGCACACCGGCGGATTCTTCGTAGAAATTGTTTTTGCCCCACAGGCGCCGTGCACCCAGGTGTTCACCATGATCGCTGGAATAGATTATGGCGGTATTGCTACTGTGGCCTGCAGCCTCAAGCGCCTTGATGACCTGACCGATATTGTGGTCGGCATAACTGCACAATCCAAAATAACTTTGAATGGCAATCGCCCTGGTCTCTTCGGTAAAAAAGTCATCATCGTTCTTGGTTCTGAACTGGACGTCGATCCAGGGATGGCGTTTGAAATCTTGTCCGGCTCCGAGTTTGGGTAGCGGCATCTCGATGCCATCGTAAAGATGATAGAATTCAGGTGGCGCAATGAGCGGATAATGCGGGCAAACAAGTGAGACAAATAGCACCCAGCCCCGGCCGTCATTGTCACCCGCGGAGGCGATCCATTTACATGCCTGCTCGGTGATTTCCGCGTCATAGCGCGAATAGGTCGACTGACCGGGCCCGATATTCTTTGCAAGCTTGCTGTTCTTACGGCCCTTTGGATCGGCGTCGCGCAGGAGGCCGGTTAATTCGCCATCGCCATAGACGTGCATGGGCACGATCTGCTTTTCGAATCCCGTATCATCCTCCTCGTTGCGATAATGCAATTTGCCTATGGATTCGACGCGCACGCCGGCCTGGCTGAGCCGGTGCGCCCAGCTCGGCACCGACCCAAAATAGGGATGTGTGTTGTCCCAATTTCTAATGTCGTGGGTATAGCGCCCGGTCGCAAAGCTCGCCCGCGAGGGAACACAAATAGGATTGTTGCAATAGGAATTTGTAAAGCGCACACCGCGCCGGGCCAGAGCATCGAGGTTGGGTGTTTTAACCAGCGGATGGCCGTAGCAGCCAAGGACTTTGCGAGATTGCTCGTCTGAGATGAAGATGACGAGGTTTTGTGGCTTTGAGGGCATAACGGTCTATCACCTGTCAGTGCGGGGGGTCGCCAGCGTCGACTGTTGGCACCATACGTCCCCGATGCCGCAGGTTCAATGACCCCAGGGCGCACGCCGCGTAATCCGGTCCAAGCCTGGTAACCAGCGTGGATGGAAAAATGAGAGGTGCGAGCGAACGGAATTTGCTCTACCGGCACCTCTCGTCAAAGATCCCGAACCGGCAAACTCAATAGCGGTAATGATCCGCTTTATAAGGTCCAGATTGCGGCACACCGATATAGTCTGCCTGCTCTTTGCTCAATTGGGTGAGATTGACGCCGATCTTTGCCAGGTGCAGTTTCGCGACCTTTTCATCGAGATGCTTAGGTAGGGTATAAACTTGCTTTTCATATTCACCGCTGTCGCGTTTTGTCCAAAGCTCGATTTGCGCAAGCGTCTGGTTGGTAAATGACGCCGACATCACGAACGATGGGTGCCCCATTGCGTTGCCAAGATTCACCAGTCGGCCTTCCGACAACAGGATGATCCGTTTGCCATCTGGAAACTCGACCTCGTCGACCTGCGGTTTGATGTTGTCCCACTTGAAGTTCTTGAGCCCACCGACCTGGATTTCATTATCGAAGTGGCCAATGTTGCACACGATAGCCCGATCTTTCATGTCCCGCATGTGATCTACGGTAATGACATCCTTATTGCCCGTTGCGGTAACGAAGATATCGGCTTCCTTGACCGCCTCTTCCATGGTCACGACTTGATAGCCCTCCATCGCCGCCTGCAAGGCGCAGATTGGATCGACTTCCGAGACCATGACGCGGCAACCGGCATTGCGCAGAGACGCTGCGGAACCTTTACCGACATCGCCGAAGCCGGCCACCATGGCAACCTTGCCCGACATCATGACATCTGTCCCGCGCCTGATGCCATCCACCAGGCTCTCGCGACAGCCGTAGAGATTATCGAATTTCGACTTCGTGACGCTGTCGTTGACATTGATGGCCGGAAACAGGAGTTTGCCGTCGCGCGCCAGCTGATAAAGACGATTAACGCCAGTGGTGGTCTCTTCCGAAACACCACGAATATTCTTCGCCAGTTCAGCGAACCAGCCAGACTTTTCGCCGAGCGTCCGTTTAATCAGTGCAAACAGCACTTCCTCTTCTTCCGAGCCGGGCTTTTCAAGAAAGGCAGTATCGCCCTGTTCGGCCCTGAGCCCCAGATGCACCAACATCGTTGCATCGCCGCCATCGTCGAGGATCATATTGGGCGTGCCGCCATCGCTCCATTCAAGTATGCGCCGGGTATAATTCCAGTAGTCCTCAAGGCTTTCACCCTTGACCGCAAACACCGGAATGCCTTGTGCGGCGATCGCTGCCGCGGCGTGATCCTGTGTTGAATAGATGTTGCAGGATGCCCAGCGTATATCCGCACCGAGGGCGGCCAATGTTTCGATCAAAACGGCGGTTTGAATGGTCATATGGAGCGAGCCGGCAATGCGCGCGCCTTTCAGTGGCTGCGATGGCCCGTACTCCTCGCGCGTGGCCATCAGGCCCGGCATTTCCGTCTCGGCAATATTCAGTTCTTTGCGGCCCCAGTCGGCAAGCGAAATATCCTTCACGACATAGTCGGTGGCAGCGGTCATATAAGGTCATCCTTTCGGGTAGTGATCTGAAGCGCGTCAGCGCTATGGAAACAGCGCCCTTGAATCTCTAACGGCGCCAAAGTGTTGTCGCGACAGCCAGATCATCGAGCTCAACGGCTGGACCGGCATAGACGGCGCGACTGCGGGCTCTGTATACCGGGGCAGCGGCGCGAAGGCAAGAAGAGATAAAGAGATGCTTATGTCTTAAACTCTGTTTAGCCGACCCGCGCCGTAATGGCCTCATTTGGTAGGCTGGACGAAAAAATCAGAGGTCAAGGCCGGCCACATGGCCGCTGGCCCAAGCCCATTGGAAATTATAACCACCAAGCCAGCCGGTCACGTCGACCGCTTCACCGATCACATAAAGCCCTGGCACAACCTTTGACGCCATCGTCTTTTGCGACAACTCATGGGTATCAACGCCGCCCACGGTGACTTCAGCCTTGGCGAAGCCCTCTGTTCCGGAGGGCGTAAAGGTCCAGGTCCTGAGCCTATCTTCCATTTGCCCGAGTACGCGATCGCCGATCGCCCCGACGGGGCCGTTGCACCCATAATCCCTGGCCAGAATATTGCCAAGGACACTGGCAAGCCGGCCAGGCAACACACCAGAAAGCACGGACGCCAAGCTGCTGCGCGGCCTCTCGTGCTTCGCCGCGCCAAGCCAGCCCTTCGTGCTATCAGGTGTTAGATCCAGGGTTATCGACTGGCCAGGCAACCAATAGGATGAGATCTGCAGGATAGCCGGTCCTGACAGGCCCCGATGGGTAAACAGGAAGGCTTCGCGAAACGCCACCTTGCCGATCGCCGCGACACAGGGAGTGGCAACACCGGCCAGCGCCTTGAAGGCCTCCGCGTTCTGGCCAAGTGTGAACGGCACCAGAGCCGGACGTGGCGTGATGACAGACAACCCGAATTGGCGGGCAATATCGTAGGCAAACCCCGTTGCCCCCATTTTTGGAATAGACGGCCCACCGGTCGCCAACACCAGCTTTGGCGCCGTTGCCTTCATATTATCGAATGTCACACAATACTTGCCATCGCGATGCTCTAATGCGCGAACGGACTGAGCGACCACCAACTCGACCCCCCCGGCGTTGCATTCACGAACCAGCATGTCGACGATTTGGCGCGCGCGCCCATCACAAAACAATTGGCCAAGTGCTTTTTCATGGAAGGCGATGCCATATCGGTTGACCAGATCGATGAAGTCTTGCGGCTGATAGCGGGCCAGCGCGGAGCGAGCAAAATGCGGATTATGGGAAAGAAAACAATGAGGCTCAGTGTACAGGTTTGTAAAATTGCAGCGCCCCCCGCCGGAAATCAGGATCTTCTTTCCAGGCTCTTGGGCGTGGTCGACGAGCAGGATCTTGCGCCCGCGCTGACCGGCCACGTGCGCGCTCATCAGACCGGCAGCACCGGCGCCGAGCACGATCGCATCATAACGTTTGGTGTCTGATCGCATAGGACAAGGTCATAGGGTAGCGAGAGTTTATCTGCAACACGGGACCAACACGCCGGCGTTCAGCACCAATACAATCGCTGCCAATCTTGATGACGTTGCCGTTGCCCTGCCAAATAAATGCGCTGGCGCAGCGCCGTCCGAGCCATGAGGTTATTAGCCCTATAGGCAAGGCCTCTCAATGTCCGTCAATCAACGCAGGCCTCGCCGAAACCGTTTTCAACCAGATCAACCAGAGCCTTGAGTGCCGCAGCCGCGTCTTTGCCCGCAACTTTTAAGTGCAAAGTAGAGCCTGGCCCTGCCGCCAGCATCATCAGTCCCATAATCGATGTGCCCGCAACGCATTGGCCGTCCCGGCTCACCCACACCTCTGCGTCAAACCCGCTGGCACATGTCACGAACTTGGCAGAGGCACGCGCATGCAGCCCCTTTACATTGCGAATAGTCACGGTCGCTTCGAACGTCCCTGCACCTTCGCTGTCCGCCATAGCGTCCCCGTTCGTCCGCCGTTCAATCGTCGCCAGTTAAAACTTGACTGGCGACGGAAATATACTTGCGACCTGCGTCCCTGGCAGCAGCAATAGCGTCGGCCACCGACTTCTCACCCCTGACACTGGCCAATTTAATAAGCATCGGCATATTGACCCCAGCGATGACGTCCGCGCCGGTCTCCTCCATTGTCGAGATGGCAAGGTTGGAAGGCGTACCGCCAAACATGTCGGTTAGCAGGATCACACCTCGCCCCGTGTCGACCTGACGCACCGCATCGACGATTTCAGCGCGCCGTCCTGTGACTTCGTCGTCAGGTCCGATGGAAATCGTTGCAATGTGCTCTTGCCGCCCGACCACGTGCTCGAGCGCGGCCCGAAATTCTTGGGCGAGATTTCCGTGTGTAACGATGACAAGACCAATCATTTCAATCGCCCAGGCTCAGTCGCAAGTAACGCATTCGCGCTGCCCCGCACACTTCAAGTCACAGGTTTCCAGACCGCCCATAATGACCGGCGCTGAAAGATTGGCAAGAGGGCAATCATGCGCGCGGGTCTGTTCCACAGACTTGCCTTAGCGCGAGCAGCACTTTAAGGGGCGCGGAGGCCTCAAATGGCGCGAGTACGAGGGCGGGAATGGCATTGGCGCCGAACATCTGTGTCTTATCGCCGGCTGGCAACCTTTCCACTGCGCCGGGGTCATGCTGAAGCTCAATCACTAGCCGCAGCCGAGCCTCCGGAATGAATGGAACCGAAAGGATCCCAACACCACGAACTTCCATCAAGCCCTTAAGCGTGGGCGGCGGTGCAACCGTGACGTGGTTCTGACCTATGGTAACCAGGGTTTGATCATCTGCCACCAACCGTGCTGGCCACGTCAAGTCGAGCGCGCTTGCAGATAGGCCGAGACACCGCAACGCCAAATCCGATTTGCCCGCGCCGCTTGGGCCCTGGATCATGACCGCGTCCTGCGCCACAGCGATCGTGGTAGCATGGTACAATTCAGGTGTTTCGGCCACGTTGCAACGCTGTCCTGTCACGGTGCCGGCGAGAATCGGCGCGCGGCAGGCGGACTACAAAGCGCGCGCCTGCGCATTTTCCTGGATCACCGGCACTGCGATTTTCCGCCCAGATCTTGCCATCGTGTGCAAGAACGATCTCTCGCGCGATTGCCAACCCGAGGCCGGAGTTGTTACCGCGGCTAGATTCAGCGGTTGGGCGATAGGTGTAGAATCGCGAGAAGATTTTTTCCAACTTGTCCTCTTCAACGCCCGGCCCCTCATCCTCAACAATGATTTCAATATCATTGTCGACCTCTTGGGCTTTAACCGTCACAACGGTATTTTCCGCTGTAAATGTCATGGCATTGTCGAGCAAATTAGACATTACCTGTGCGAGCCTGCCGGGATGGCCCAACACCACGTAAGGGTTAGATCCTCGAGATGGCGGCGCCAGCTCGAGCGTGACATTTCGATCATCATCACTAAAGAGATCCGAAAATGTCGCAACAATTCCCTTCAGCAGTTCTCTGACATCCAGTGGCTCTGTCTCTTGCAGCGCCAATTCGGCATCCAGTCGCGAGGTGTTTGAAATATCGGTGATCAAGCGATTGAGCCGCTTCAGCTCCTCCTGAATTTGGATTACAAGCTGTTGTCTTTCCTCGTCGGTGCGCGCGTAATCAAGCGATTCTGCAGTCGAACGCGCCGCGGTCAGGGGGTTTTTCAACTCATGAGCCACATCGGCGGCAAACTTCTCGCTCGCCTCGATCCGCCTGTAAAGAGACTTGGTCATCGTCGTGAAGGCTTGCGCCATTTGCCCGACTTCATCGCGCCTTGACGAAAAATCCGGCAGGTCTTGGCGCGCATTGATTTGCCGGTTGACTTGTTCAGCAGCAGCCGACAAGCGCCGCATCGGCCCGGCCACGGTCTGAGCGAGTACCCAGGATGCAGCAATCGTGGCAGCGAGCGCCAGAAGAGCCACCCTTAAAATGGCCCAGCGTTCCTCTGCCTGAATGACATCAATTTCGCCGGGCTGAGTGGATAACAATAACACGCCAAGGATGCTGTTGTTGCGCTCTATCGGAATGGCAATTGAAACGATCTGCTGGCCATCCGAGGTCAGTTGCCGCAACGGCTTGGCTGTGCCGGTCAGTGCCTGGCGCACCTCGGGATAAAGCGTGCCTTTGGCGGTTCCAATCTCCTTGTAGACCGTGAGATCCGAGTTGGAGATGTATTGCAGCATGCGTGTCCAAAAGCTTTTGGTGTTGGGCTGTGGATTATCGGCCGCTGGATCGCGTTGCGGCGCACCAAGCTTGCCGCGCGTAGGAATGCGCGACGAATCCGTGATCAAGGTTCCATCACGCGCGTAAACGCGCGCCCGACTTGTTGTCAGCGGCATGATCCGTTTTAGGATCGGCGTGACTTTTTCCGGCCCAAGCGTCAATTCCAGCCGCGAGATTTCATCATTATTGAACGGCAGACTTGGTGTGCCACGATCCGGCAATCTATCGGGATTGATTTCGAGGGTTTGCCCGCGCAGTTTGGCGTTACCGGCAATAGCAGCGGCAATGATTTCACCTTGTGCTTTAAGGCTATCGATTTTGGCCTCAATCAGCCAGGCGCGCTGCTGTGTTATGTAAAGATAACCACCGCAAAGGATCAGCAGGCCGATCAGATTTGAGACAATGATCCGGCGCAGCAGACTGCCGGTAACAAAGCGAACGATGGCGCCGTTGACAAAGAACGCGCCGACGGGCTTGAGTATTAAGGTTGCTGTTGAGATCGCCGCCGCTATCGGCCCGCGATAGTCCTGCACGCGACGAGCTGTCGCGCCGAGCCAGGCCCAAACTCCCATGAATCGGACGGCGGCGAAGTGCATCCACGCCGCAAACTGCTGACGCGCAGCAAGAATTAGTCTGTCCCTGTCTGCTTGAGGCCCTGTCTCAGAACTCATTTAGGGCTCCCGATCGCCCACGGATCACGCCTCTTTGAAGCGATACCCTACGCCATAAAGGGTTTCGATGACATCGAAGGAATCGTCGACCTGTTTAAATTTTTTCCGTAACCGTTTGATATGGCTATCGATGGTCCTGTCATCAACATAGACTTGATCGTCGTAAGCTGCATCCATTAGTGCATCGCGCGTTTTGACCACGCCAGGTCGCGTTGCGAGCGCCTGTAAAATGAGAAATTCCGTTACCGTTAGGGTGACGGACCTGCCATCCCAATGGCAGGTATGTCGTTCTGGATCGAGGCGCAATTGACCACGCTCAATGACGCGCGCTGCTTCCGCCTGAGCATTGCCACCGTCCTTTGGGTTGATCCGCCGCAATACGGTACGCACGCGTTCAACCACAAGGCGCTGTGAAAACGGTTTAACAATATAATCGTCGGCACCCATCTTGAGGCCAAATAATTCGTCGATTTCCTCGTCTTTCGAGGTGAGAAAAATCACGGGCATATCCGACATCTGACGAATGCGCCGCAACAGCTCCATCCCGTCCATCCTAGGCATTTTGATATCAAAAATGCCGAGATCGGCAGGCTCATCGGTGAGCGCCTCTAGGGCTGATGTGCCATCGTTATAGGTGCGGACACGATATCCTTCTGCTTCGAGTGCCATCCTTAATGAGGTTAGAATATTGCGTTCATCGTCGACCAGAGCAATTGTGCTTTTTTCCTTCATTCGCTCTCTCGCTTAATCCCTACGCCGTTTTACCTGTTCCCCAATGGCCCATGTGATCTCCGACTTCTCGCAAGGGACCATGCAGCTTTACCGCGGCGTCGATTCGCAGCGGATCAGGTGAGCTAGGCCGTAAAATTTGGACGAAGTGTGGCACTCTTATAATCTTCGCCACCTTCTGAACATACACTGAATAAGCCACCCCATGCCAACCGGCAAGCCAATATCTGCCGGGTTAAGTTTTGACAGCTGGGTTTTGCACCGGCATCGATCCAGGCAAAATCCCGGCGGTATCGAACCGCTTAACCCAATGTGCTGTCGGTTTGACCGCCAATTTCTCCGTCTGCAGCACAATATTGCGGCTTATTCCCGCGCTAAGCTTGACACATCTAAGCGCATAGTTTGAGTATGAACAATTGTTCAGATATAGAGAGGTGTGGATGCAGTCGCCGAGACACCAGTTTCGGGGCATCGACTGCTTATTCTTAGCGGCCTATGCTGTGAGGAGCCGGGGGCACGCCAACGGCATGCCTTTTGGGCGTAAGGGCATATGAGCAGAAAATTTCGCATCAAACGAAGCACATAACAAGACACCGGGAAGAACGATGCCAACGGAGTTGTTTCCTCTCACGGCGCCAGCCGAAATATTCCATAATAGGCCGCGGACGGAGTTGATCGAGACATCGATCCAGCTCAAGGAGGCGTGTTTTTCATCTTCTGGGGCCTTGGTGGCAGAGACAGGCGAGCATACGGGGCGGTCTGTGAAGGACAAATTTGTCGTTTCGGATGCGACAACAGAACCCGTCGTTTGGTGGGATAACAACCAATCAATCTCTCGCGAAAGCTTCGAATTGATTCACCAGGACTTCCTTGACCACGTCAAAGACAAGAAACTCTTTGTCCAGGACCTCCATGGGGGCGCCGATCCTGATTACCGCATCAATACGCGGGTGTTTTGCGAACTGGCTTGGCATGCTTTGTTCATCGGTCATCTCTTGCGTCAACCAATGCCGGCGGATCTTAAAAACTTTGTGCCGCAGTTTACCATCGTCAATCTGCCAAGCTTTCGCGCTGACCCGGAAAAGTACGGGGTGCGCAGTGAGACGGTAATTGCCTGCGATCTTTCCCGCGGCCTGTTCTTGATCGGTGGCACCTCTTATGCTGGCGAGACCAAGAAATCGGTCTTTACCTATTTGAACTACATCTTGCCCGGCCAGAACGTGCTACCGATGCACTGTTCGGCCAATGTCGGTGGCGATGGCGACGTCGCCCTATTCTTTGGGCTCTCCGGAACTGGCAAGACCACGCTGTCAGCCGATCCCAATCGGTCACTGATTGGCGACGATGAGCATGGTTGGTCGCCAAATGGCGTATTCAATTTCGAAGGTGGCTGCTACGCCAAATGCGTCAATCTCTCCGCCGAGGCCGAACCTGAGATCTGGGAGGCGACCAATCAGTTCGGTGCCGTACTTGAGAATGTCGTCCTAGATCCAATAACCGCCATCCCCGACTACGACGACCAATCGCTTACCGAAAACACGCGTTCTGCTTATCCGCTTACCTTCATAAAGAATTCGGTGCCCTCCGGCATGGGCGGCCAGCCAAAGAACATATTTATGCTGGCAGCCGACGCGTTTGGTGTCATGCCGCCGATCGCTAAACTCACCCCGGATCAGGCGATGTATCACTTCCTCTCAGGCTATACGGCCAAGGTCGCCGGCACCGAAAAGGGTCTTGGCAGCGATCCAGAAGCGACATTCTCGACGTGTTTCGGTCACCCCTTCCTGCCGCTGCATCCAAGCGTTTATGGTGACATGCTACGCAAGCTTATGGCTGAGCATAATGTCGACTGCTGGCTCGTGAACACCGGCTGGACGGGTGGCAAGTATGGCGTCGGCCATCGTATGCCGATCAAAGTTACTCGTGCGTTGCTCACGGCGGCGCTAACGGGCGCCCTCAAAAAGATGCCCATGCGGATTGATCCAATCTTCGGCTTTGAGGTGCCATCGGACGTACCAGGTATCGATGCAGCCATCTTGGAACCACGTAAAACCTGGGCCGACCCGGCGGAATACGATCGACTGGCTCAGTTGCTGGTTGAAATGTTTGCCAAGAATTTCGTGACCTTCGAAGGTCACGTCGACGCCGGTATCCGGGCAGCCGCGCCGCAGTACCGTGAGGCGGCCGAATAGCGCTCAAATTTCGCCATGCGGCTCAGACAGAGTGCTCGCCCGTGGCGCGAATTCAGCGAAAATTATCAAGTGTGAGCAGCGCCGTGAAACCGATCCCCGCTGCCGCAAAGGCTTCAGTGGCGCCCTCTTCACGGTCAACGATCGTCACGATATGAACGACCGTTCCGCCCGCCGCCTTGACGGCATCCGCCGCTTTAAGCGAAGAGCCGCCAGTGGTGGTCACGTCCTCAACGATAACCACCCGTCGTCCCGCCAAGCCTTCGTCCGGGCCCAATCCTTCGATGAGGTTTTGTGTTCCATGATCTTTCGGTTGCTTGCGCACAAAGAACGCGGGGATCGGTTGTCCTTCGACATGGCTCTGCGCTGCGACCACAGCGGCAATCGGCACCGCGCCCATCTCCAATCCGCCAAGCGCATCAGCCGTTACGTTTGCGTCTCGCAATGCCTCTAAGACCAGCTTGGCAATAAGGTGTCCGCCAGCAGGATCGAGAACAGTCGGCTTCATATTGAAGTAAAACGACGAGGTGCGCCCCGAGACCAATTTTACCTCTCCGCCGCTCTGAAACGAGCGCCGCTTGATGATGTCCGCTAAAGCGTCTTTATCATCTCGACCAGTCATTCAGGTTTCTCCATCAACAGAGCTAAGACGCCGACCCGAGAGCTTAATGCGACAGCGGCCTAATCACGCGGAAGCCATATCAGATGATTCGCAATTTCGCAGAATGCCGTCGCGAATGCCATTGAAGTGGCGCCCACACATTTTTGCACAAACGTGAGGCAAGCGACCAGAATAACGGCAGTTTTTGCGATTCTGCGCTGTGTTCAACATGTAAATGGCTTCTGTTGTTCGAATGTCCCAGCTGGTCCGGGAAATGCATGCAAACGCATGTCGAAAGGTGTGTTCGATCAGCGATTGTGCCCTCAATCGCTTGTCATGAGACGCAAATATATCGTCCCGCTTAGCGCAATCGGCAAAAAGTTAAGTAACTGATGTCAATTGACGAATTTTGGAAAGATGAACATTTGTTCACGCGATGAAACCTGCACCTGTGCAGATCTATACACAGGCCCGACGCACTTCTGCCAGATCTGCGTGTTTAATTTGACAATGTGTGCTGTGGCGGCATGAAATCTCAAAACTCAGGGAAATTGTCCCTGTGTGTGCAGTTGGTAAAGAGTTTTTTAGATCGAGCCGACCGCCCGCAATTAGGTTCTGCTGAGCAGCCCAATGTTTTTCGGGCGCCCATTGTTTCACGGGCTAAGTGCGCCCACCTCTAAGAGTGTAGGGCCAGTTGTCTGGCTTGAAGACTTCGAGCGAAAAGAAAGTGACGGGTAAGAGCATGACCTCCGAAACTGAGATTTTCGAACTCTATTCGAAAAGCTACGACCGCAACAAGGAAGCAGAGTTCTCGCTGAAGGACTATCTTGAGTGCTGTCGTACCGATCCAATGATGTACGCCGGTGCAGCGGAACGCATGATCGCCGCCATCGGCGAACCGGAAGTACTGGATACCTCGAAAGACCTGCGCTTGGGGCGCATCTTTCAAAATCGCACCATCAAGGTCTATCCGGCCTTTAAGGACTTTTACGGTCTGGAAGATACCATCGAACGCATTGTGGGTTTCTTCCGCCATGCAGCCCAAGGCCTCGAAGAGCGAAAGCAAATCCTGTATTTGCTGGGCCCCGTCGGCGGCGGCAAATCCTCACTCGCCGAGCGACTGAAGGAGTTGATGGAGGCTTGCCCGATTTATGTCCTGAAGGCGGGCGAAGAGATCAGTCCGATTTTCGAAAGCCCACTGGTGCTGTTCGATCCTGGCGCGATGGGCCCGATGCTGGAAGAGAAATACGGCATCCCGAAGCGCAAGTTGACCGGACGCATGAGCCCATGGGCGGTCAAACGCCTTGATGAGTTTGGCGGTGATATCTCCAAGTTCTCAGTCGTCAAACTGCAGCCGTCGCGGCTGCGCCAGGTTTGTATTGCGAAGACTGAACCAGGCGATGAAAATAACCAGGACATTTCGGCTCTGGTTGGCAAGGTCGACATTCGCAAGCTTGAATTTTATGGCCAGAACGATGCGGACGCCTACTCGTATTCTGGCGGTCTCAATCGCACGACCCAGGGTCTCCTGGAATTCGTCGAAATGTTCAAGGCGCCAATCAAGATGCTCCATCCGTTGCTGACCGCGACCCAGGATGAGACGTATGTCGGCACTGAGAATGTTGGCGCCTTGCCCTATCAGGGCATCATTGTCGCACACTCGAATGAAAGCGAATGGCAGAGCTTTCGTGCAAACAAGAACAATGAGGCGTTTCTCGACCGCATCTGCGTAATCCAAGTGCCCTATTGCTTGCGCGTGTCGGATGAGAAAAAGATCTATGATAAACTGCTGACCACCAGCGAGTTAACAGAGGCACCATGTGCGCCGGGCACCTTGGAGATGTTGGCGCAGTTTTCTGTCTTAACGCGGCTGCGCGAGCATGAGAATTCAAGCTTGTTCTCCAAGATGCGCGTCTATGACGGGGAGAGCCTTAAGGACACCGATCCCCATGCCAAAACCATCCAGGAATACCGCGACGCGGCGGGTCTGAATGAAGGCATGGATGGCACATCAACGCGCTTTGCTTACAAGGTGCTGTCTGAAACATTCAACTATGACAACAAGGAGATCGCAGCCGATCCCGTGCATTTGATGTTCGTGCTCGAGCAGGCCGTGCGGCGCGAGCAGCTGCCGGAAGAAACGGAAAACCGTTATATCGAGTTTATCAAGGAAGACTTGTCGCCACGCTATGCGGAATTTATCGGCAACGAAATTCAAAAGGCTTACCTCGAAAGCTATCACGATTTCGGCCAGAACTTGTTTGACCGCTATGTCGCCTATGCTGATGCCTGGATTGAAGACCAGGACTTCAAGGATCCCGACACCGGGCAGTTGATGAGCCGGCAGGTGCTCGACCAGGAATTATCGAAGATTGAAAAACCGGCTGGCATCGCCAATCCCAAAGACTTCCGCTACGAGGTGGTCAAGTTCTCCTTGCGCGCGAGAGCGAAAAATGCTGGCAAGAACCCATCCTGGACGTCTTACGAAAAAATCCGCGATGTGATTGAAAAGCGGATGTTCAGCCAGGTGGAAGACCTATTGCCGGTGATTTCGTTCGGGGCCAAGCAGGATAGCGAGACTGAGAAGAAGCACGAAGAGTTCGTCTCGCGCATGGTCGCCCGAGACTACACCGCGCGTCAGGTCCGTCGTCTGGTTGAATGGTATATGCGCGTCAAGAAGTCCGGCTAAGGAGGCGAAAGCGCAGCCATGCACATTGTTGATCGGCGGCTCAATCCCAAGGCAAAGAGCCTCGGCAATCGCCAGCGGTTCATTCGCCGCGCCAAAGCCGAGATCCGGGAGGCTGTGCGAGAAGCGATCAAGAAGCGCAAGGTCTCCGACATCGCCGGTGGCGAAGAAGTTCGAATTCGCTCAAAGAGCCTTCGCGAGCCAACGTTTGGTTTGGGGAGGTCCAGCGGCCAACGCGATTTCGTTCTACCTGGCAATAAGGAATTCTCCGTCGGCGATGTCATTCGCAAGCCTCAAAGCGGCCGCGGCAACAGCGGCCAGAAGGGCAGCCCGGAGGGTGAAGGCGTAGATGATTTCGCCTTCAGCCTGACGCGTGATGAGTTTCTCGACATTTTCTTTGAAGATCTACAGCTTCCTAATCTCGTCAAAGCGAAGTTGAAGCGCCTGACCTCGCCGGAGCGCGTCAGGGCTGGCTTTGTAACCGACGGCTCGCCCTCCAGGCTTAATCAGGTGCGTACAATGCGCAATTCCCTGGCGCGCCGCATTGCCCTAAGGCGTCCCAAGATTGCTGACATAGAGCAGCTGCTGGCCGAGATATTGGAAGAGGAAGAAAAACCTGAGCCCGATCAGGAGCGCATCGAGCAACTGCGCCGCCGTCTCCGCCATATTGAACATTTGCGCCGCGTGGTCGCATACATCGATCCGCTGGACTTGAAATACAATCGCTTTGAGCGCCGCCCAAAGCCTAAGACACAGGCCGTCATGTTCTGTTTGATGGATGTGTCGGCCTCCATGACCGAACAGCTGAAGGACTTGGCCAAGCGCTTCTTCATGCTGCTGCACCTCTTTCTGTCGCGCCATTACAACGAAGTTGATATCGTCTTCATTCGCCATACAACGGTGGCCCAGGAAGTCGATGAGGAAACGTTTTTCCGTGATACGACCACGGGCGGCACGGTCATTTCGACTGCGATGCAGGAAATGTTGCGTGTGGTAAAGGAGCGTTATCCAGTTGACGATTGGAACATCTATACCGCACAGGCATCGGACGGTCACAACTTCGACGACGATATGGACGAGTGCATGGCACTGCTCGACCGCGAGATCCTGCCGATCTGCCAATACTTCGCGTATATTGAAGTCAGTCAGGAGGAGTACCGCGCAAGCTACCCAAGTGTTGTTTGGTCCGGATACGAAGAGATCGCTGCGACCCACCCGCACTTCGCGATGCGCAAGGCATCCGCGCCAAGCGAGATCTATCCGGTATTTCGTGACCTGTTTTCAACCCCGGCTTACCGAACATAAAAGGGGTTTGAGATGGCGGTTCACACGAATTCAAAACTCTTGTTCGACGGTGCGGAATGGGATTTCGACCTTCTGAATAAGACCTATGACGCCATCGAGGAGATCGGTGTCGGCGAGATGGGCCTGAACGTCTATCCCAACCAGATTGAGGTCATCACGGCTGAGCAGATGCTGGATGCCTATGCCTCGATCGGTATGCCGAACATGTATCGGCATTGGTCGTTCGGTAAGCATTTTGCGCGTGAAGAGGGGCTCTATCGCCGCGGTGCGCGTGCACTTGCTTATGAGCTGGTGATCAATTCCGATCCCTGCATCAACTATGTCATGGAAGAAAACACCATGACCATGCAGACCCTCGTCATGGCGCATGCCGCTATGGGTCACAATCATTTCTTCAAAAACAATTATCTCTTCAAGCAATGGACCGATGCGACGTCCATTCTCGATTATCTGGCCTTTGCCAAGGAATATATTGCTGATTGCGACCAGCGTTATGGATCGGAGGAGGTGGAACTCATTCTGGATTCCGCGCACGCGCTCATGAACCAAGGCGTCAGCCGTCACCCGACCCGCCGCCAATCACCAGCCGCCCTCAAGCAGCGCGCCCGCGATCGCGCCGAGCACGAAGAACAGACCTACAACGAACTCTGGCGAACCGTGCCGAGGTCTGCACTGCCCAAGCCCAAAGCCGCCGATGATAAAAAGGAAGAGGCAGAGGCGGAAACTTTGGGCCTGCCACAGGAGAACATCCTATATTTCCTGGAGAAGCATGCGCCCAAACTCGAGGAGTGGCAGCGCGAGATCTTGCGTATCGTGCGCATGTTGGCTCAGTATTTTTATCCGCAGCGCCAGACGAAAGTCATGAACGAGGGCTGCGCCACGTTCGTCCACTATGAGATCTTGAACCGTCTGTTCGAGACCGGTCAGATCACCGAAGGCGCGATCCTGGAATTCCTGCACAGTCACAGTTCAGTGGTCTACCAGCCTCGCTTTGAAGATCGTGGCTTCGGTGGCATGAACCCGTATGCGCTGGGCTTTGCAATGATGAAAGATATTCAGCGCATTTCGATCGAGCCCACAGAAGAGGATCGCGACTGGTTTCCGGATTTTGCGGGCAATGGCGATCCCCTGGGCAATCTCAAGGAAGCTTGGTCCAACTTTCGCGACGACAGTTTCATTATGCAGTATTTGTCCCCCAAACTGATGCGCGATTTTCACCTGTTCCGGGTCCACGACAATTCTGAGGCGCCTTTTGTTGAGGTCACAGACATACATAATGAAGCCGGCTACCGTGAACTCCGCCGCGCCTTGTCGCGCCAGTACGACACATCCTCCACCGATCCCGACATCCAGATCGTCAATGCCGATCTTTCGGGCGGCCGCCGCCTGACACTTCGCCATAGCGTGCGCAACGGCGTGTTGCTCAATAAGGAGCAATGCGATCGAACACTCCAGCACGTGGCTCAGCTCTGGGGCTATCGCGTGAAGTTGGTCGAGCAGGATATAGAAACCGGCAAGACGCTCAAGGAGTACGAGGCTCTGCCTCTGCCATAGCGATGTTCGTTAACCGTTGAGCCACGGCGAATTTCGGGCCCGGGCGCCGAACCTCGATCCAGCATCCGAAAGCCTATGGATTTTTGGCGGGATCTTTGAGATCAATTCCGATACAAAAAGAGTTATTCGCCAATTGGCCGCCGCCTGCGGCAAGCACGAGGAGAGGTGCATGATTGACGTGAGCATTACGGTGAACGGCCGTGCACATAAGCGCAAGATTGCGGCCACGCTGCTGCTGGTAGATTTTCTGCGTGACGAGCTTGATCTGACCGGCACACATATCGGTTGCGATACCGCCCAATGCGGCACCTGTGTCGTCCATGTCGATGGTAATTCGGTCAAGGCCTGCAATATGTTAGCAGCACAGGCTGATGGAAAATCAGTGACCACCATCGAGGGCTTGTCTGAGGGTTCAGACTTGCATCCCGTCCAAGCCGCATTTCGCGAGGCACATGCCCTGCAATGCGGCTATTGCACCCCCGGCATGGTAATGAGTGCGGCTGATCTTCTCCAGAAAACACCAAGCCCCTCGGAACAAGAGATCAGAACTTGGCTCAAGGGCAACATCTGCCGATGCACCGGCTATCATAACATCGTCAAGGCCGTGCAAGCGGCAGCGACCAAGACGACACCAAGCGCATAGGTATTTGTTGGCAGCCCGTCAGTGGGAGGAATGAGATGAGCGATAGCGGCATTGGCGCATCAGTTAAGAGGCGTGAGGATATTCGATTTCTCAAAGGGCTCGGCAAATATACCGCAGACATCAGCCTCAGACATCAAACGCATTGCGTGTTTGTGCGCGCGACAGTCGCTCATGGAGAAATCAAGAGCATAAATGTTGATGCGGCGCGCAGCGCGCCAGGGGTGGTCGCCGTCTTCACCCAGGATGAAATTGATGCGACAGGCGTGCCCGGTGGTCTGCCCTGTGGATGGCTTGTGACCAGCCGCGATGGTGAGCCGATGAAAGAACCGCGTCACCCGATCCTGGCGTCCGGCAAAGTCCGCCACGTCGGCGATCCAATCGTCGCCGTCATTGCTGAAACAACATCGGCCGCCAAGGATGCCGCGGAAAAAGTGGTCATAGATATTGCTGAAAAGCCGGCCGTCATCGATATGAAAGCTGCGCAATCCGGCGGCGTCATCGTGCATGATGAAGCGCCTGATAACATTTGTTTTGATTGGGAACTTGGCGATGCAGCGGCCGTTGATGCGGCCATGGCGAAGGCCGCCCATATCACCAAAATAGATCTCGTCAACAACCGCCTCGTTGCAAACGCCATGGAACCCCGCGCCGCCATTGGCAATTACAATGTCGCGACCGAGGACTACACGCTTTACACCACCAGCCAGAACCCCCACGTCATCCGCCTGTTAATGGGCGCTTTCGTGCTTGGGCTGCCTGAGCACAAATTGCGCGTCTTTGCCCCCGATGTCGGCGGCGGATTTGGATCGAAGATCTATCACTATGCCGAAGAGGCGTTCGTGACTTGGGCGGCAAAGCAGATCGGCCGGCCGGTAAAGTGGGTTGCCGACCGCTCTGAGGCCTTCATGTCCGACGCACAAGGCCGCGATCATGTCACCCATGCTGAGATGGGCTTCGATAAAGACGGCAAGGCCGTGGCATTGAAGTGCGAGACGCTCGCCAATATGGGTGGCTATCTCTCGACCTTCGCGCCGTGTGTGCCGACGTGGCTGCATGGCACGCTGTTGGCCGGCCAGTACACGACGCCCGCCATTTATTGCAACGTCAAGGGAATTTTCACCAACACCGTCCCGGTGGATGCTTACCGCGGCGCCGGCCGCCCAGAGGCGACATTTCTGCTTGAGCGCTTGATGAGCAAGGCCGCCCAGGAAATGGGTGTCGACCAGGCGGAACTGCGGTCTAGGAATTTCATTCAACCAGACCAGTTTCCCTATCAGACACCGGTTGCCGTCGTCTATGACACTGGCGATTATCAGGCGAGCCTGGATAAGGCCTTGGCAATGGCGGACTACCACGGTTTCGCCGGCCGTCGAGACGCGGCCAAGGCGGCGGGTAAACTTCGTGGCATTGGCGTTGCGAGTTACATCGAGGCCTGCGGTATCGCACCCTCAAGCCTTGTTGGCGCATTGGGTGCCCGTGCCGGCCTCTATGAGGCTGCAACAGTGCGCGTCAACCCGACCGGATCGGTAACCGTGTTGACCGGCTCCCACAGCCATGGCCAGGGCCATGAAACAACATTTGCCCAGGTGGTCGCTGACAAACTTTCGATCCCTATCGAGCAGGTCGAGATCGTGCATGGCGACACCGCCAAAGTACCGTTCGGCATGGGCACATATGGGTCACGGTCGATTGCCGTCGGCGGCACCGCTTTGGTAAACGCACTCGATAAGGTGATTGACAAGGGCCGCAAGATTGCCGCGCACCTGCTCGAAGCGGCGCTTGAGGATATTGAATTTGCAGATGGTGCCTATCAGGTTAAAGGCACGGACAAATCCAAGGCGTTTGGCGAGGTCGCGCTTACCGCCTACGTCCCGCATCAATACCCGATTGAGGAGATTGAACCTGGGCTTGAGGAGACAGCCTTTTACGATCCTAAGAATTTCACCTTTCCCGCTGGCACCTATATCTGCGAAGTTGAGATTGACCCACGCACGGGCGTTGTGGAAATCGTGTCCTTCGTCGCAGCCGACGATTTCGGCAACGTCATCAATCCGATGATTGTTGAGGGACAGGTTCACGGCGGATTGGCACAGGGCATTGGCCAGGCTCTACTAGAGCAAACGGTTTATGACGACAACGGCCAATTGCAGACCGGCTCTTATATGGACTATTGCATGCCGCGCGCCGATGATTTGCCGATGTTCCAAGTCGCGACAACGTCGACACCGTGCACCCACAACCCGTTGGGGGTCAAAGGCTGCGGCGAGGCCGGCGCAATTGGATCACCGCCCGCTGTGATAAATGCAGTGGTTGATGCCCTGAAAGACTTCGGCGTCGATCATATCGACATGCCGGCAACGCCGGAAAAGATATGGTCATTGATCAATACGCCAGCACGCCAAGCAGCAGAATGAGGCGCTTTGACAATGTATGAATTTGCTTATCATCGCCCATCGGACTTGAGTGAGGCGCAGCGCTTGGTCGAAGCCGATCAGGACGCCACGCTTTTGGCCGGTGGTCAAACTTTGCTGCCGACGCTGCGCCAGCGTCTGGCTAAACCATCAAGCCTCGTCGATTTGTCTGCAATCGCAGGCCTCAGCGGAATATCCCGCGACGGCGACACACTGCGCATCGGCGCCATGACGACCCATGCCGAAATCGCGGCAAGTGACGTCGTCGGTGCAGCAATCCCGGCACTTGCACATTTGGCTGGCGAAATTGGTGATCCGCAGGTCCGACATCGCGGCACGTTAGGCGGGTCTATTGCCAACAATGATCCGGCAGCCGACTGGCCAGCCGGTGTGCTTGCCCTTCGAGCCACCATCACCACCAATCAGCGCGATATTGCAGCAGATGATTATTTCCAAGGATTGTTCTCAACGGCCCTCAAGCCGGGAGAGATCGTGACATCGATCGCGTTTCCGGTTCCGGATAAAGCTGGTTATGCGAAATTCGAGCAACCGGCGTCACGCTATGCCCTGGTCGGGGTCTGCGTTGTCAAGCAGGCGGCAGGCGTACGGGTAGCCGTGACGGGTGCAGGCGAGAGCGGCGTCTTTCGCGTAACGGAGTTTGAATCGCGTCTCGCAGCGAATTTTTCTACTTCGGCGCTTGATGGTGCAACGGTGGATCCATCGGGCCTGTTGTCAGATCTGCATGGCAGCTCTCACTATCGCGCAGCCCTCATACCTGTAATGGCGGAACGCGCCGTCGCCGCAGCGCAGTAAGGCATTTTATGATCAGTTTACCAACTTCGGTAACCGAGACGGAAGAACTTCTTAGTGGCGGAGGATATCTCGCCGGCGAAGCGCTCGCGACGTCCGTCTACTTGGCGTTGACTTTGAACAGGCCACTCTTACTGGAAGGGGAAGCCGGTGTCGGCAAGACCGAATTAGCGAAGGTTTTATCGGAGGTCTTGCAAACGCCGCTGGTGCGGCTGCAATGCTATGAGGGCTTGGATTTGTCCGCAGCCGCCTATGAGTGGAATTACGCCCGCCAACTCCTACACATGCGGGCTTTGGAAATCGGCGAGCGTGTCAGTGATGTGCGGGCGCTGGAAAAACAACTCTATGGCCGTGACTATCTACTGTCCCGCCCTTTATTGCAGGCATTGGACCTGTGTCGTGAAGGTCAACGCCCGATCGTTCTGATTGATGAATTGGACCGTGCGGACGAGCCATTCGAAGCGTTCCTGTTGGAATTTCTTGCCGATTATCAGATCACCATACCCGAGTACGGCACGATTTCCGCCGACGTGCCGCCGATCACGATATTGACCAGCAATCGAACCCGTGAGGTGCACGACGCCGTCCGCCGGCGCTGCTTTTACCACTGGATCGATTTCCCGGCGGCCGAGCGCGAGCGAGAGATACTCTCTCTGAAGGTGCCGCATGCGAGCAAGGAACTCACACGCCAGCTTGTAGCCTTCGTGCAGGACCTGCGCCAGATGGATTTGTACAAGACACCAGGCATTGCCGAATCGATCAATTGGGCCACCGCACTCACATCCCTTGGCTGCGACTCCCTGGATACCGAGACCGTCAACGCCACCCTTGGGACGCTCCTCAAATACCAGGATGACATTGAGCGCATCAGGGGCGGTGTTGCCGAAAAACTGATTGCAGACGCTGTTGCAGGAGCCCCTTAGGTGAGCGAAGCTTCGCACCAGATCTTGCCGCCAAACCTGATCTCTTCTGGTGCTGACGGCGGACGGATCGCAGAGAATATCTTGCAGTTTTCTCGATTGTTGCGCGCCGCCGGTCTGCCCGTCGGTCCAGATCGCGTGGTGTTGGCGACCAAGGCCGCCATCGCCGCAGGGCTCGACAAAATGGCCGTATTTCGCGCAGCCCTGGAGGCCGCTCTCGTCAGCCGTCCCGAAGAGCGCATCATTTTTCATGCCGCCTTCCAAATCTATTGGAAAGAGCCAGGCCTGTTATCGCGTACACCGATACCGGGGCTCGAAGACCATTCGACCAAGTCTGACCACGCACTAGCCCGACGCCTGCTTGAACCATTGCTCGCCAACAAAAGCCCCGGTGCGGCGCCGGAAGAGCAACTCGAGTTTGATGCAAAGGAGACCTACAGCAGCGCAGAAGTTTTCCGCAACAAGGATTTCGATCAAATGAGTGCCGCGGAATTGTTCGAAGCGCGTCGCGCGATTGCCGAGATCGAGCTTGTCAGCGAAGAAATATTGACCCGTCGCCTGCGACCATCGAAAACGGGTGGGCATTTTGATTGTCGCAAAATCTTGCGAGAGATGTCGAAGAAGGGTCCGGATCATATTGCGCTGCATTTCAAGGCCCGCACAAGGCGCCAGGTGCCGTTGGTGGTCCTGATCGATATATCAGGCTCGATGGACACCTATGCCCGCATGATGCTGCATTTTCTATATGCGCTGATCAATGCGCGGCCCAACGTGCACGCCTTCCTATTTGGCACCGAATTGTCCAACGTCACCCGCAAGCTTGCCGGCCGCGATGCGGATGTGGCAATCGACAAGGTGGCCCGCGACGTCAAAGACTGGAGCGGTGGCACGCGCATTGGCCAGAGCCTGCACGCCTTCAACAAGCATTGGGCGCGCCGGGTCCTTGGTCAAGACGCGACGGTACTTCTGGTTACCGACGGCCTGGATCGCCAGGGCGGCGATGGTATCGCAACCGAGGCGCGCCGGCTTTCGGCCTCGTGCCGTCGTCTGGTTTGGTTAAATCCGCTTCTGCGCTATGGTGGCTATCAGCCCCTCGCGCGCGGCGCCAGGGAGCTGGTCAGATACGTCGATGTTGCGTTGCCGTGCCACACCCTTCGCAGTTTTGAGGACCTGGCAAATGCATTGAACGGTAAACGGTCTGCTGTGCCCATTTGGACGTCTCGAACGGGCGGCGTCCAGACTTCTGAAAATACTGAGACTGGTTAAATGAAATTTGGTGAACTCCCAATCGACGATGCCGCCGGCGCGATCCTTGCGCATTCGCACAAGGTTACGGGTGGCGTTCTCAAGAAGGGCCGAGTGCTGTCGGCGGATGATGTGGCGGCGCTGAAGGCAGCCGAGCGCAAAACCGTTATCGTTGCACGACTGGAGCCAGGCGATATCGGTGAGGACGCCGCCGCCGAACGCGTTGCCAATGCGATTGCTGGCACCGGTGTCCGTCTCGCAGCACCCTTTACCGGCCGCGCCAATATTTTCTCCGACGTCGACGGTCTTGCCGTAATCGAGGCTGATCTCATCAATCGATTGAACGTAATCGACGAGGCTTTGACAGTCGCAACTGTGCCGCCCTATGAGCGGGTTGAGCCCGGCCAAATGCTGGCAACTGTCAAGGTCATCACGTTTGCCGTGGCCGAGAATATTGTCGAAGCCGCAGAAGCGATCGCGGCCGAGCAAAAATTGATTTCTTGCCGGCCGTTTCAGTCCAAATCGACAGGCCTGATCATTACCAAATTACCGGGCACCAAACCCAGCATCCTGGCAAAGCGCCGCCAGGTTATGGCCGACAGATTGACAGCAATGGGCAATTCACTTGCCGAAACGATGGAGGTTGCTCACGACGCTGACGCCGTGCGCAAGGCGATAAGCGAACTCAAGCAAAAGAAGTGCGATCCGATCCTGGTCTTCGCTGCCTCCGCGATTGTTGACCGCGGTGACGTCGTGCCGCTTGCCATCGAGCAGGCGGGCGGCAAAATCGTGCATCTCGGCATGCCTGTTGACCCTGGCAATCTGTTGTTACTCGGCCGATTGGACAATGCCGATGTGATCGGTGTGCCAAGCTGTGCCGGCTCACCGAAGCTCAACGGCTTCGATTGGGTGCTGGAGCGTCGGTTTGCCGGACTGGAGGTGAGTGCTCACGATATCTCGCAAATGGGTGTTGGCGGCCTGTTGAAAGAAATCGCATTAAGGCCTCAGGCCCGCGATAGCGAAGAAGCAAATGGCCAGCGCAGCGAAGCGGCAATCGGATGCGTCGTACTGGCTGCAGGCCAATCCACCAGAATGGGCGAGGCCAACAAATTATTGGCAGATGTCGAGGGTAAGGCGATGATCCGCCGGGTGGTCGAGGTGGCAATTGCCAGCCGCGCCAAGCCTGTTGTCGTTGTCACTGGTCACCAGGCCAGTGAGATAAAAGCCGAATTATCCGATTTGGATGTCAACTTCGTGCATAACGCGGATTACCAGAGCGGTATGGCAAGCTCTGTGCGCACCGGAATTGGCGCCATGCCACGCGATCTCGACGGCGCGCTCGTCGTGCTCGGTGATATG
Source organism: Hyphomicrobiaceae bacterium (assembly GCA_965223255.1). GTDB lineage: Bacteria > Pseudomonadota > Alphaproteobacteria > Rhizobiales > Hyphomicrobiaceae > CBDCWA01. The sequence continues at coordinate 544,329 of CBDCWA010000002.1, forward strand.
CCGCTCATCCGTCCGCCCCACCTGGACAAAATGATTTCAGCCTTTGCACCGAAAGAGGGCCGCTCGATCGTTGTGCCGACGTACGAAGGCAAGCGCGGTAACCCCATACTATGGAGTGCGGAGTTCTTCGCACAAATACAAAAGCTTTCCGGCGATGTCGGCGCGCGCGGCCTGATCGTCGAGCATGGCGACCAAGTCGTCGAGGTTGAAATCGGCAGTGCTGCTGTAACTGCCGATATCGACACCCCCGAACGTTTGGCAGCTTTGCGTCGCGAATTGACCGAAGGCGCTGCTTGAGGCGCTGGATCATCGTGCATCAAGTTGCAACTGCTTCAGCGGTTCCAACTTAACGCTCAAAGGTGATCGCAGCTCAGAAATAGAGCAACTTCTCCGCTTTGACTGGTATCGCCCAAATTCCGATTAAGAGCAGGTTGCTTTAAGTGCCAAGCAATAGATAGGTTGCCGCAATCGCCAAAACAGCAGCGCCGACAATCCATGCCCAAGCGGGTGTAGCAGGCCGCGTGCTGGCGATGGTTGGTTGAGCCGCAGCGCTGGATGCGCTCACCTCGCCAGCCTCTTCGACCGGCTCGCTAACTAGTTTTTCGAACTTGTTGAAGAACTGCCCAGCCAGCATCTTTGCCGTAGAATCGATGAGTCTCGATCCCAATTGGGCAAGTTTCCCGGTAACTTGCGCATCCACATCATAGCTAAGCCGTGTGCCGTCACCTTCAGGCGTCAAAGAGACCTTAGCGCTCCCCTTGGCGTTGCCGGCAGCACCACCTGATCCGGAGCCGGAAATCGTGTAACCGTTGGGTGGATCGAGATCCAACAACTCAACCTGCCCGTTGAACTTCGCCTGCACCGGCCCGATTTTGGTACCCACCGTCGCCTTGAATTCGGTATCGGATATTTTTTCCAGGCTTTGGCATCCGGGTATGGCCTGGCGCAGTATTTCGGGATCGTTCAGCGCCTCCCAAACTTTTTCAGGCTTTGCGTTTATCAAGTTTTCGCCGTTGAGCTTCATCAAGTCCTCGTTTGTGTATCCAACGCCCGCGCATCCATGACCGGACCGGCATGTAAGGTCTCGCGGCTAATTGTTCTGGCACGGTCGATCCATAGCATATCTGATTGTGTATCAGCCAGGGCTGTCGCGCAATTGGACCTGGACCTGTTCACTCTGAACGGCGCTCACGGTCATGCCACGCTGTTTTAGAACGCCACGGCAGCGGGATTTGGCGTCCGTCGAAATCCACCGATTTTGCTTCTAGTGCGAAGATTTGTCGTAGGTTGTCCTCGCTCATCACGTCATCGGGCGGGCCGTCTGCATGGAGTTTACCGCCCGCCATCAACAAAATTCGGCTGGCAAAGCGGGCGGCAAGGGCAATGTCGTGCAGGGCTGCAATAACCAGTGTTCCATGGCGCGCAAGATCTGCCAGGATTTCAACGCTCTTCAACTGCTGGGCGGGGTCCAGTGCGCCGAGCGGTTCGTCGGCCAACAGGATCTTGCCTTGTACAGCAAGAGCGCGGGCAAGCAGCACGCGCGCGCGTTCGCCGCCCGATAGCGTATCGACGGGCCTGTCTGCCAACTCAATCATGCCCATTTGCTGGAGAGCGGCACGGATCGCCAGTTTGTCGACATTGGAAAGTTTTCTGATCGAGGCGCCGTGCGCCAGCCGAGCGATAGCCACGACATCATAAACGCTAAGTGGCCAGTGGACGCGTGCATCTTGCGGCAGATAGGCGATCAGAGTTGCTCTATCAATAGCCGCCAGATCGGCCAGGTCACGGTCCTGCGCGCTCAGCACACCTTCATATGGAATTAGACCGGCAAGCGTGCGCAACAACGTTGTCTTACCGGCACCATTGGGACCCAGCAGGCAGATGAATTCGCCTGCGTCGGCTTGAAAGGATACGTCGTCGAGAACCCGCCGTCGCCCGAGCGTAACCTGAATATTTCGAGCGACATACATCATTCAGGTCCAATCGGTTCGGCGATGCGGACGCCAGCACGTTGGCAAAGAACCAGCCAGATAAAGAATGGAACGCCGATCAGGGCGGTAACCACCCCGATATGGATTTCCCCGGCGGAAGGTATGATGCGTGTCGCACAGTCGGCTGTGAGAACCAATGTGGCACCAGCAAGCATGGCCGGCACGTGCACACGGGCCGGATCTCCTCCGACGAATCCGCGCACCAGATGCGGCGTAACCAGTCCGACAAAACCAATAATGCCGGCAACAGCGACCGTCGCCCCAACCCCGCAGGCAACCCCGACCAATGTTACAATTCGTAGCCGATCGACATCGACTCCGCTCGAGCGTGCGACATCTTCGCCCAGACTGAGCGCGGTGAGACCGCTTCGAGAAGACAGCAGCAAAATCCAACTCAATATCATCAGTGGCCCGCTCATCACCAGATGTTCAAAGCTTCGGTTCTCCAGCGATCCGAGCAGCCAAAAAGCAATTTCCAACGCGGCATAAGGATTGGGGGCAAGGTTAAGCGTGAGCGCGATCAGCGCACCAGCCAGGCTCGACAGTGCCAGTCCGGCAAGGATCAAAGTGATAATGCTGGCATTCGGCCCCGTTAACATCAAAAGCAGGCCGACCGACACAAAGGCTCCGAAGATCGCGGCAACAGGCAGTGCAAACGACAAGACGGAGGCCAATCCGAGCGCGATCGCAGCCACGGCAAAAAATCCCGCAAAGCCTGGCGCGCCCAATATTTCAGGTGCCGCCAACGGGTTTCGAATGAGGCCTTGCAGACCGGCACCGGCGAGCGCCAGCGTGGCGCCGATCAGAGCCGCGAGGAGCGTCCTCGGCAAACGCAGCATTTGTACGATAGTGATAGTATTAGGCTCGCCTTTACCAAACAGAGCCCCTAAGGTTTCGCCGATACCGAGGTCTGCTGGTCCGAGAAACAAGGACACAACCGCCATCACAAGGCATATCACGCCAAGTGCCAATATCAGTCGAGAATACGAGACAACCATTGTCAATGAAACACCATGTGCGCGGCCAGGTTTGGTGTGGTGTGAGCCATCGAGATGACATACGATGAGAAGCACCGGCTTCATATCACACAGCCAAAGTGGACGCACTACGGCGTCGGCGGCCACCATTATTATGCTCGCAATTATTGCAAGCCTGATAAGCGCTGTGCCGGTCCGCAGCGAACCCGCACAGCCTTCAAAGCCGCGTCGTATTGTATCGTTGAACCTATGCACCGATCAGCTGCTATTCGCCCTTGCTGACGCGCATCAGATCACCGCCGTTAGTCGCTTTTCGAGAGATCCGGAGTACTCTTATTTGCACCGGCAAGCACTAAAGTTTCCTGTTGTTCGCGGGGTATTGGAGGAGATCTTGCATCTCAAGCCGGATCTTGTCCTCGCAGGCGCGTTCACCAAGGGTGTAGTGCGCGCTGCATTAAAGAATTTCAAAATTAGGGCAGCCACCTTTGCCCCGGCACACACCGTCGCAGCAGGGCGAAGAGATATAATGCGCATGGCACGACTGCTGGGTCATCCCGACCGCGGCCAGCGCCTGGTAAATGCGATCGATCGCACGCTTGCCGATGCGAAACAAAAGGCGAGGCGCATGGCGCGAGCCAGGCGGTCTGCAGGACTCGGACGCTTGACGGTGATGCAATTGCAGCGGCGCTTGTTCGTTTCCGGTGAGCGTACTTTGCTCGGAAATTTATTCTCGCATATTCAGCTGGTAAATCAGGCGCACCGCCTGGGCGTCACATCCGTTGCGCGGGTCCAATTCGAAGCCGTTCTAAATCAGCCGCCCGACATTCTCGTCATCGATAGCCTGGCAACGCGCTACCGGGATCAAGGGCAGTCCATATTAGGTCATCCGGCACTGGCGCGGGTGGTACCGCGCCAGTCGTGGATCGTTGTCCCCCAGCGTTTGGTCATTTGCAGTGGTCCGTCGCTGCCGGCAGCCATTCGCACATTGATCACCGGTATCGAACGCGTGGGGCAACGAGCGCCAATCAGCACACCCTAAAGTTTAAGATGGATGAGGCCGGCTGGCCATGAGGATCATTTGCGGCTAGTGAGACAGGCGCTACCAACCAGAAAGCATAAGATCTGTGACAGACCATACAAAGACGGCGGAGCCGGCGCCTACTTCATTTGATATTCCGCCGCTCATCAAGCGCAACACCATACTCTTTGCGCTTTCACACAGTTTTACCGGCGCCGGCATGCAGTTTGCGTATGGTCTCGGGCCCTTGATGGTTTTGAAACTCACGGGGTCTTCCAGCTTGGCGGGATTATCGGTTGCGATCATCGGACTGAGCCGATTTATCATCGCCTATCCAATCGGGCGCATAACCGACGTATTCGGCCGCAAGCCCGGTATATTGATGGGCCTCGCCATCGCGTTGATTGGCACCATTGTCGTTGGCCTTGGCATGATGCGAAGCGATGCCGTGATGTTTTCTGTCGGGCTGTTGATTTTTGCGATGGGTATGAACGCAGCACAGCAATTGCGTGTCGCTGCAACTGATATGTTCCCGCCGACTTACCGTGCCCAGGCATTAGGTTTCATCGCATTGGGGTCGTTGACAGGCCTGGTAATCAGTCCATTGATGATTGCTACTGGAGACTATCTGGGCAAAGCTTGGAACACCGAGGGGCTTGCATTGCCGTGGCTGATGCTGCCTGGATTGATTATTCCGGGCATGATTCTGGTGCTCTATGTCCGCCCTGACCCCAAACACATCGGCATGAACCTGGCATCGTATTATCCGGGCTACAAGCCGCCCGAGCACCGCGCAGAAAATTTAGAGGCCTTCTCCCCGATGACCTTGCTGCGCCAACGGCGGAGCCGCAATGCGATTTTTTCCAACTGCGCAGCCCAAGGCAATATGGCGATCGTCATGGTATTGACGTCGCTGGTGCTGCACGATCATGGCCATTCATTGTCGGCGATCGGGTTTTCGCACATGTTTCACACCGCCGGTATGTTTGCCTTCACCATTCCGCTTGGGCGTCTGGCTGACCGCATCGGGCGAGAGCAGGTAATGTATCCTGGTGTAGTTACGGCTCTGATCGGCGCCATCATGGTAACGTTCACACCGGATTACTATTTGATCACGATCGGAACCTTTTTGGTCGGCATCGGTTGGGCGGCAGCCAATGTCGCTGCAACGGCATTGATCGCGGATCAGGTTGCAACCGTGCATCGCGGTCGCGCTATCGGCATAAATGACAGTTTTGCTGGCGCTATAAGCGTCATTTCCGCACTGATAACCGGCCCCCTGATTGTACACTACGGCCTCCCGGGAGCGGGAATGGCGGCGATAATCTTCGCCGTCGTACCGATCATTTTGCTTCTAACCGGCCTGTCAGGTCGCCGCGCCTCATCCTCATCTACAAGATAAGATCGCATTTATAATAACCCCCTTCGTGCGGCTGCGTGCGGCGCAAAATCCAATTTTTATATAAAAAAGCGGGTCTTTCGAGTAGAATTAAGGTTGCCGTTGAACGCAAATGAGTAATAGACTGGAAATGCGGCATTTGAGATTCTCTTGGCGGGGATTTTGAGAGTACCCATAGTCAGGCAAGCAAGTTTCGAGTTGGAACGAAGGCTTCGGCGGGCAGAGGGCACCTGCAGAAGAGAATTCTGAGATGTCGATATTAACCCTACCGCGGTCGGCTCAAGAGCGGAATAAAACACGCCTTATTGAGCGACGTCTTAATTCTCAACGACCCCAAAGTTCTTCACCTGATTCAAAATTCTGTCTTACTACAACTGTAGGTGTAGGAGCATGAATAAGAGAATCGGTTTGATCCTGGCGATTATTTGCGTCCCGCATGTTGGGGCACAATCTGCCGGTGCTGATCCCAAGGACATCGCTTCCGGTAAGTGGCACGGGCCGGGCTACGTTTCACTAAAATCGGGCAAAAAGATCTTTGTCCAATGCGTCGTCGAATACAAAAAGAAAACACCGACCATTCTTGGCTTTGAGGCAGTATGCGCGACCAATGCGGTGCGAATTTCCCAAAGCGGTAAACTCGTTCGAAGCAAGCCTGCGGTATATTTCGGTTATGTTTACAACGCTGAATATGATGTCCGTGGTCTGGTTTCAGTCGAGGACAAAGGCGCGCGCCAGATCGTCAATATCAAAGCCAAGCATGGTGCTGGCCGTATCGTTCTCACACGACGGCAATGAGTATTGGTCCCAAGAATGAGTATTGGTCCCAAGGTCGTTAGTGCGCCCTAAGCGCTGTCTCGGTCGATGGCCGTGTCAACCCAGTGTGCGATTGCAAGCGTGCGGTCATCACTGTGCTGCGGACCGATGACCTGGATCGACACCGGTAGACCGTTTGGGCCGTCACAAACTGGTATATTAACAACAGGTGTGTACATCTGGGTCCACAAGCGCGCGAAGTTGGCTGTTCGAACCTCCGCCAGCCCGATCGGTGCCTCCCCCAACAGACTTGGCGAAATGAAAGCATCATAATCGGAAATCAGGGTCGCCATCTCCCGGCGCGCATTATTGAGCCGCTGGCGCGCGCCATTATAGTCTTCCACCGTCAAACCTCGTACGAATTCGGCGCGTTCTCTATTGTGCGCGTTGAACGCCTCCAGGTGATCGCGTAATTCATCCTTGAGCGCCAAGGTTGCTTCCCAGCCGTTGACGATTGAAAAGTCGGGGACGATTTCGGTGAACAGCGACGGCAGGTCAACATCGACAACGTCAGCCCCCGCGCGTTCTATGCCGTCTATGGCATGTGCCATGGCCGTTTCCGTCGCCGGCTCGACATCCCGCCATTGATTTGTACGCACGATACCGATACGCAAGCTGGCCTCCCCCACCGGCGAATGCTTGTTGGCACCCGTTTGCACATGTCGCAACAGGATGAGATCTTCGAGGCTGCGTGCAAACAAGCCGATCGTGTCGATCGACGGTTTGCAGTGGCGAAATCCGCCGCGGTCGATACCATCGAGGCTGGCCTTGTAGCCGTAGACGCCGCAATTGGCTGCTGGACCGACAACCGATCCACCAGTTTGGGACCCATTGGCCAGCGGGATCATGAAATCGGCAACCGCTGCTGCCGAGCCGGAAGAAGATACGCCTGGCGTACGCTTGGGATCGTGCGGATTGGTTGTTTGGCGCGGCTGTGAGCAGGCGAACTCGGTCGTCAACGTTTTTCCGATAATCAGGAGGCCTGCGGCGCGAACTTGCGCAACGCATTTGGAGTCAACACCGCTTTCCAAGCCTTGATAGGGTGGGAAGCCGTGCCCTGTCGGCATGTCTTTGGTATCGAAAATGTCTTTGATACCGATCGGAATGCCGTGCAGCGGGCTGCGCCTAGGCGACGCATCGAGGGCTTGAGCCTGCTCAATTGCCGATTTGGGATCGAGGTAGTCCCAGGCCTGGACGACTGGCTCGCGCGCTTCGATTCGCGCCAGGCAGTCGCGGACCAGACGTTCAGCATTGATTTCGCCGGCCTCCAATTTACGCGCGGCTGCAGCCGCTGTAAGTGTATTGAGGCCCTGGGGACCTAAGGATCGTAAGTCTGCCATTGTCTACCGTCTCGGATTGCAAAGAGGGCCTCGGATTTGAAGTTTGAGCGATGGGCCGAATGCATGCCATGCTGTATGGGCCCCCGTGCGACTATAGCGACAATGAGGAGCAAGTGGGAAGCTGGTCACCGCAAGTGCCACTCGAAAGTTCACGTTGGTTCAGCGCCCCTTTCTTCGCCCAGGGTGTCATCTTATAAGAGTTAATGGGCCAAAACGCCAAGGGAGCATATGACAATGGAAGCCCTGCAGACGCTCGCCGGCTTTGCATGCGTGTTTCTGATCGTCGGCGGTTTGTTCAATAAAGCCTGGCGATTCCAGCTTTACGGTCTGGGCATCGTCATGATGTTGATATTCTATCTAATTCATCAACATCGCATGGCACATGACCCGGCTTATCGAAATCTCGTTGAGGAGGCCGATAAGAAAAAACGCTAGAGCAGGTCTACGCCCGTCGCCCGGCCTGCTCCGGAAACTGCAACCGCGAAACTTAACACGAAATTAACGCAGCCCCTGTAAAACTATCGGATCTATTAGCGCCTTATTCACCTAATTGCGGTGTCACTTGGCCGAAAGCGGGTTGCCATGTGGTTTCCAAAGCGACGACGCGACATCTATGACCAGTTCCGAAGTGGTGATTTTGGCGCGCCGGATGATCTCCATCCATATTATCGCATATCCCGATTTGCAAAACTTCCGCGCGTATATCGCTATTCGTACTATGCGATACGCGACATGATGGCGATTGTCGTCGCTGGTACTCTTCTCGCCTTTGTCTATTTCACCATTTCTTTGCAGCATCCAATGAAGGCTGCGATGGCTGGCGGCACGCCGATCATCCGCATTCTCGACAAGCACGGCGAAGTAGTGTCGGAACGCGGCAAGCGCCATGCATACATGCCGATCAAGCTGCTTCCCAAGCACGTGATCGACGCAGTTGTGGCAACTGAGGACCGTCGGTTCTACCGCCATTGGGGCGTCGACCCGGTCGGTATGTTTCGAGCCGCATTGGCGAACCTGCGTGCCGCCGGCTATCATCAGGGCGGCTCTACTTTGACACAGCAGCTTGCCAAGAATCTCTACTTGTCATCGGAGCGTACGCTGCGGCGCAAATTTGAAGAGATTTTACTGGCATTCTGGCTGGAGCTCAGGCTGACCAAGTCAGACATCCTCGAGCTTTATCTCAATCGCGTATACTTTGGTGCCGGTGCTTATGGCATCGAATCTGCCGCCCAACGGTATTTCGGAAAGTCGGCCAGAGAGCTGTCGGTGCCAGAAGCCGCACTGCTGGCCGGCCTACTTAAAGCGCCATCAAAATATTCCCCCATCACGAGCCCAGGTGTTGCCAGAACGCGCGCCCGTGTCGTCTTGGCGCAAATGCAAGCCATCGGGGCTATAAGCGCGGCAACCGCCGAGGCCGGCAGACGCCAAAGTCTGCAATTCCGCAAGCCTGCCCGCCGTCGCCAACACAAAGGTTTTGAGTACGTGGTCGACTATGTTCAAGAGCGCTTGCCACAGTTGTCCGGGCTGAAGCAGGCTGAGGTCATTGTTGAAACAACGATCGACGCCAAAATTCAGAGACATGCATACCGCTCCATTGCGGCACGCCTCGCAGCAGGTGGCAAACGGACGAAAGAACTGCAGGCTGCAGCGATAGTTTTGGATATGGATGGCGGCATAGCGGCACTGGTCGGTGGTCGGGCTTACTCAAAAAGCCAATACAACCGGGCAACACAGGCCATGCGTCAGCCGGGATCAGCATTTAAGCCGATCGTCTATTTGGCGGCTCTCGAGGCAGGGCTCACGCCCAACAAGCGAATTAATGGGCTTCCAATCAGCGTCGGCAAATGGCGGCCAAAAAATCATAACAACAGCTATGACAAGAGACTGACCTTGCGCCAGGCGTTGGCCAAGTCCAGCAATACTGCTTCGGTACGCGTGTTCCGTCATACCGGTGCAAAGCGGGTGCATGCTGTCGCCCGCCGTCTTGGGATAAGGACACCATTGCATGATCAGGCATCTCTGGCGCTTGGTACTGCGGAAGTAAAGCTCATCTCCTTGACGGCGGCCTATGCGCATTTTGCCAACGGCGGCGCGGCCATCCGGCCGCATATAATCCGGCGTGTGCGTGTCACAAATGGCCGAATTCTTTATGCGCGCAAGTCACCGCGCAAAGGCCGCGTGATCAAGCGGCGCCATGTTGCGGCCATCAATAGCATGTTGCGTTCTGCACTGAGGCACGGCACCGGCAAGCGCGCGCACTTTGCCGGTCACCAGATTGCTGGCAAGACCGGCACAACGCAGAGCTTTCGCGACGCATGGTTCGTTGGATATAGCGCCCACCTCGTTGCCGGCATTTGGCTTGGTAACGACAATAACCAACCGACAGATCGCATAGTCGGCGGCTCGGTTCCTGCCGCGATCTGGCGCCAGATCATGCAGACAGCACATCGGCAACGAAAAGCTCGACCGCTGCCGACATGGCGCAAACCGCAATGGTTGAGACCGCGGCGAAAGACTGTGCCGAAAACGAGTGCGCCAAAGCCGGTCCCGCGTCTTGCTGGTCGGTCGCGTGCCGAAACCCGGCCGGCCCAATCCCAAAGGCGTCGCCAGAGCCCATCGCATGTGCAAAATCGCGGCCTCAGCGTCGAAGATCTAATTGCCAGCGACAGGGCAGCCAAAAGCCGTAGCCCGGGCCGGTTTGCGCCAGATCATCGCATGGCACTCGGACGCGGTAGGTAAATCATCGCGCGCGAGGAATGAGTCCTCTCGCCGAGCCAGACTTAACGCAGTCAGCTCCAATGCCAACAGAATCGCGCATAGTCAGATGATGCGTGAGCGCGTGTCATTGCTGCATGTCAGAGGTTAATGGCAGTCCCGAGCACTTATAGCACCGGCAGTCACTCTATGTAGCGATGTAACTCCATGCCATAGACATCCAGCCAGGCTTTCGCCTCATCGCAGCGAGGCATCGTCTGGCGCACCAGCTTCCAAAATCGGGGGCCGTGGTTCATTTCTGCCAAATGCGCGACTTCGTGCGCGGCGACATAATCCAACACAAACGGTGGAGCCAGGATCAGACGCCACGAAAAGGAAAGTGACCCTTTCGACGAGCACGAGCCCCATCGGGTGGACGGATCACGCAGTGTAAGCCTGCAGGCTCGCAGGCCCAGATATTGCGAGTGCCATTGTACCCGCGCATCGAGATCCAGCCGCGCTTGATCGATCAGCCAACGCATAAGACGGCGCGGACCGTTTTCATCCGTACCGGCTACAATCAGCTGAGGCATTCCGTCGACGGGTTGAACCCGATTGACGATACCCTCGCCCCGCCTTTGTTTATGATTGAAGCCCACCCGGTGCAGTTCACCTCTGAAAGGTACCTCTACACCATCTGCAATATGGACTGGCTGCGGCACCGCGCGCAGGTGTTTTCGTAACCATTCGATATTCGAAGTTAAGAAATTGCTGACCTGCCCGAGATCACCTTGCGGCGGCAATGTTATGATCACGGCACGCCGTGTTCTGCTGACACGCAGCGTCATACGCCGCGCCTTGGGGTGCCGCCGCACTTCCACCGGCGCGTGAACGCCCCCAACCTCCAGTTGTTCCACGGCAGCTGCCATGGATCGCTGAGCTCGCCTCATTCCGGGCCTCACGAAAATACGATCGAACACAACGGATCAAATCAGCTTAGCGCGATTGTTACCCCCGCAGCGCATTTGCTTAGACACCAAAACTCAGAAAATGATTCGCCTGAAGCAATAAGCCGATAAGTGCCAGATACATCGAGTTGATGATCTACACCAGCTAAAAACGGCAAAGCTGCGTCGTGCGCCGACCACTGTTGCACACACGCGTCAGCAACCGCACGTGCGCGCCCTAATACCGATTGTGATCAAAATTGGCGCGGGTTGCATTGTGAAAGCAGTTTGTACCGGATCGTAGTTACAACCGCGCCTTAAGCTTGGCCGCCAAATCCTTTGGCGAAATGCGATGCGTGAAGTGGCCGACATAGCGCCCTTTGGCATCCATGAGATAGAGAATCGATGTGTGATCAACGGTATAAGCGCCCGGGCTTTCCTTGTTCTGGACTTTACGAAAATAGACTTTGTAGGTTTTGGCCATGGCTTTGACTTCTGCCTGTGTTCCAGTCAGGCCGACAAAGCTCGGATGGAAGTTGGACAGGTATCTCTTGAGAGCCTTTGGAGTGTCCCGTTCCGGATCGACAGAAACGAAAATCGGCGTCAGGCGTTGGCTTTTGGCGCCGATCCTCTCCAAGGCTTCGGTTACCACCTGCAGTGTCGAGGGACAGATGTCGGGACAGTATAGAAAACCGAAAAAGACCAGCAGATATTTGCCGCGAAAATCCTTATCGGTCCGGATCTGTCCATTTTGATCTGTCAACTGAAATGGGCCGCCAATGCGCGCTGCACCTGTCGTAATGGGCATGCGCGTGAGCCCGGACAGTCGCTCTGAAAGCCCGCCGAACGCTAAAATCCCGACGCCTATGCCGATAATGAGGCCGATCACGACTAATGTTAAGGTTTTGATCGACAATCGATAACTCCTCTGCAAATTTTCAGAGCACGGGTACGATCGATTATTATATAAGATTAAGTGCATTTCTTTTCACCGGTAGCCAGCGCATCAATTGCCGCACGCATCGGACCGAGGAGCGAAAGTGGAAGCGAATTTTCGCGATAACAAAGGCCTAGTGATGGAGGCAGGCTCTAGCCGCCTGCGGCTTCAGACCAGCGTGCGCCTGCGCTGGTTTGCGGTGGCCGGCCAGTTGTTGACCGTGACGGTCGTGCATTTCGGATTAGGCTTTAGCCTGCCGATTGCGCTCTGTGTCGCCGTCATAGCGTTGTCCGCATGGGTCAATGTCTTTCTGACCATAAGCTATTCGCCCCGCCACCACCTATCATCAACATTTGCCGCCTGCTTGTTGGCCTACGATTTGTTGCAACTAGCGGCGCTGTTATACCTCACGGGCGGCATCGAAAACCCATTCGCTGTTTTATTGGTGGCTCCGGTCACTGTTTCGGCTGCAACTCTGCCCGCCCGCCACACGATGTGCCTCGGTGCCCTGGCATTTGCTGCCACGATGTTTTTGGTTTTTCACCACTACCCGTTACCCTGGCTAGCTACAGAGACCGTGCGTATCCCACTGCTCTATAAGATTGGCCAATTAACAGCGGTTACGGCGTCGTTGTTGTTCCTGGGTCTTTACGCCTGGCGGCTTGCAAAAGAGGCGCGCCAGATGTCGGCGGCATTGTCGGCCACCGAATTGGTTCTGGCCCGTGAGCAACAATTGCATGCGCTTGACGGTCTGGCCGCGGCCGCTGCGCACGAATTGGGAACGCCACTTGCGACCATAGCGTTGGTCACCCGAGAGCTAGAGCGCGAACTCAAGCCCGACAGCCCTTATCGCGAAGATATTGAATTATTGCATAGTCAGGCATTGCGGTGCCGCGAGATATTGCAGAAGCTAACCAGCCGACCAAGCGAACAGGACCCGCTCTATGCAACAATAAGCCTTGAGCATCTGATTGAAGAAGCGGTTGCCGCATATCGTGTTTCTACAATTGCGATCGCCGTCGAATTGATTGGTCCACCAGCCGACGACCCGTCAAATCCGCAGCCCAAGCCGCCAGTCGGCGAGCGTCGACCGGGCGTGATTTACGGGTTGGGAAATCTGATCGAGAATGCCGTTGATTTCGCCCGCAGCAAAGTGGAAATTGGGGCATCCTGGGATGAAGATTACATTTCGATTGTGATTGCGGATGACGGTCCGGGATTTCCACCAGGATTGATGGATTTGATTGGCGATCCTTACGTTACGACACGCAGCGCCAGCAACCCGGCCGTGGCAAGCCGCAGGCGGGTTGGGCTCGGACTGGGCTTTTTTATTGCTAGAACCCTATTGGAGCGCTCCGGAGCTTCAATTTCTCTGGCCAATCGCCAGGCCCCTTCAACCGGAGCCTTGGTAACCATTACATGGCCGCGAGCAGCATTCGAGGGTCAACCAGCGGTTTGGCCGCCTAGGAACTTGACGCAGATGTCAGAACCACCGTCATTACAACCCGTAAAGTAAATTAAAAACCGGCACTGCACCCCTTTGTGATTTGGGACGTATTACTATAATATGGCGCGCTTCAATTGGAGAATGTTTAGAAATGACCGTCGAAGATTTAGCTTTTGACAAAGATGAGCTTCCAGAGGATGCCTCTTTGATAATTGTCGATGACGACAAAGCGTTTCTGCACCGGCTTGGCCGTGCCATGGAAAACCGGGGTTTTGAGGTGAGAACCGGGAATTCTATTTCCGAGGGATTAAGCCTTATTCGCGAAAAAGCGCCGGCGTTTGCCGTTGTCGACCTCAGACTAGAGGACGGTAATGGACTGGATGTCATTGCCGAGCTCGCGCGCGCACGTGCAAATTCCCGGGCTGTTGTTTTGACTGGCTACGGCAACTTTGCGACCGCTGTATCGGCGGTCAAATTGGGTGCAGTAGATTATCTTGCAAAACCAGCCGATGCAGATGACGTGACGGATGCGCTTCTCGCCCCGCCAAATGCCAAGGCGCCGCCGCCAGAAAATCCGATGTCTGCCGATCGCGTGCGCTGGGAACACATTCAGCGCGTTTACGAATTGTGCAATCGCAACGTGTCCGAAACGGCCCGGCGCTTGAACATGCATCGGCGCACCTTGCAGCGTATTTTGGCCAAGCGGGCGCCGCGCTAGCGCGCCGACCGACGCGCAAAGCTTAGCCATTATTGCGTAGTATCTCCGGGTCCAGAGCCGACATGAGGCGAAAGCCTGCCGCGCGGGCAAATCGCAGCGTGACAGCCTTTCGGCGGCCAGCCGCCAAGCGGTCTTCCGGCGCCTCGCGCAGGATTTCACCGCCATATTTGTCTGCCAATATAATACCGGCCGTCTCGGGCAGCACGTTGAGCGGAAAATCAGCATCGACCGCAAAAAACAACCGATCGCAAAACGCGTGATAGTCCTGCCATTTCGTATCGGCCCGAAAGTCGTTGAGGCTTGATTTGATCTCAATGATCCAGATATCGCCTTTGTTCGACAACGCCGCAATATCTGCACGCCGCCCATCGACCAGCGTGAACTCGCTAAAACACGCAAAATCATGGGCCCTGAGGAGTCGGCTGGTGCCCCGCCTAATGGCCAGCGCGGCCGCCGACTGGCGCCCGTCGGCTAAGGCATCAGTCAGATCGGATCGGGGGTTTGACATCACTTTGCCATCGGATTGCCATGACTGCTTTACATGTAGTCACTTCCTGAAGAATTGACTACAGCAATAGGCCATTATGGGCGCGGACCGGCCGTTCCGGTACGCGGCTGGTGCGGGCGGGGCGCATCATGAACGGCAGCCACGGCGACTGGCCAGGAACTCGCAGTGCGGACCATACCTATTGATCGATTGAGGCCTATGTGTAGAGACCAGGGATGAGGAATGCAGCACCAACCTTGTAGAATGCCTATATTAATAGGCATAAATTCGCCACCGGCTATTGGATCGCGGAACTTGGGCGGTACAATTTTCAAAGCACGCCACATTATGGCGCACACCTGTTGCGTCGGACAGCAGTGAATTAGGAGAGGCAATGTTCTTCAAGCGCTCACAATCAGAGACCCCCGAGGATGGCTCTAAACCGCCGCATAGCCCTATGTCTGCCGCTGCCTCGCCTACGCCGCTATCGGTCAACGAACTTCGCCGGTATGTCAACGGCGCCGATTTGGGGTTCAAGACCACGGACGAGCTTGAACCAATTTCCGGTTTGATCGGTCAGGATCGGGCACTAAAGGCCATCGAATTCGGTGCCGACATGGGCGGCAATGATTTTAATCTATTCGTGCTTGGGCCACCGGCTGCCGGCAAGAGCACAGCCGTCCGCAGTTATCTCGAAAAGAAAGCCGCCAAAGGCACCACCCCACCCGATTGGGTTTACGTCATCAATTTCGATGACCACAACCAGCCCAAGGCGATTACGCTTCCCAGCGGTCGCGCGAAGGTCCTCGCTAAGGGCATGATCTCGGCCATTGATGAGTTGCGCAACGCCGTGCCCGCGGTCTTCGAAGGCGAAGACTACCAGGCGCGCCGGCGGGCGATTGAGGATGAATTCAGGTCGGACCAGGAAGATGCCTTCGAAGAGCTGAACAAGAAGGCCTTGGCCCAGAACATCGCGATTCTTCGCACACCTACGGGTTTTGCCATGGCCCCCATGCACGAAGGCAAAGTCGTAAAGCCGGAAGTCTTCAATCAGCTTCCAGAGGACATGCAGAAGTCGGTGGTTGCTAAGATCGAAAAGCTCCAGGCTGAGCTTGCAAAAATCGTGGAAAAGCTGCCGAAGTCTGACAAGCAGCGCCGCAACAATACCGCAGCCTTGAACAATGATGTTGCGCAAACCGTCGTCGACGAGGTGTTGGGCGAGCTAAAGTCTGAATTCAAGGATCTGCCCGAGGTCGCGACCTATTTGGAGGCCGCAGGCGTTGACCTTGTGCGCAACATCGCCTTGTTTCTGGCAACCGGCGAAGAAGAACAACAAGTCGTAAAACAGCCCGCAGATACCTCCCGTGATCCCCGCTTTCGCCGTTACATGGTGAACGTAATCGTTGGAGACGGCACGGAGACGAGTGGCACACCAATCATCGAGGAACTGAACCCGACCCATGGCAATCTCATTGGCCGCGTCGAGCACATCTCGCACATGGGCGCGCTTCTTACCGACTTTCTTCTTATCAAGGGCGGCGCCCTGCATCGCGCCAATGGCGGCTACTTGCTGATTGACGCCCGAAAACTATTGTTGTCGCCCTTTGCGTACGAAGCCTTGAAACGGACGATGAAATCGCAGTGCATCAAGGTCGAGCCTCCCTCGGAAATGTCGGGCCTGGCCTCGACCCAAACCTTAGATCCGGAGCCCATACCCCTCAATGTGAAAGTCGTTCTGTTTGGTGATCGCCAACTCTATTACATGTTGAGTCAACTGGACCCGGACTTCAATGGCTTATTCAAGGTCCAAGCGGATTTCGATGACACCATCGATTGGTCGAAGGACAACAACCAGGCGTATGCGCGGGTTGTGGCGTCGATTGCCAAGCGCTATGAGCTGCGACCGCTGGAAGCGGACGCCATTGCCCGCATCATCGAAGAGGGTGCGCGGATGGCGGACGACCGTGAAAAGCTCTCGATACAAATTGGCCGCATTAGCGATCTCGTTCGCGAGGCCAATTATTGGGCGGAGAAGGCCGAGCGTAAGCTGATCACCCGGGAAGATATCAGTCGCGCTATCGAGGAGCATATCCAGCGCGCCGACCGGTTGCGGGATCGTTCCCAGGAGACCATCAGCCGTGAAATCGTTGCAATAGATACCACTGGTGCAAAGGTTGGGCAGATCAATGCGCTATCAGTTCTGCAACTCGGAGAGTTTGCCTTTGGCAAGCCAAGTCGGATTACCGCACGCGTCAGAATGGGCCAGGGGCGAGTGACAGACATTGAGCGAGAAGTCAAACTTGGCGGCCCGCTGCACTCTAAAGGGGTCATGATTTTGTGGGGCTTCCTCGCCGGCAGGTTTGCCCAAGACATTCCTCTAGCCATGGCAGCGACGCTTGTGTTTGAACAGTCCTATGGGGGCGTAGACGGTGACAGCGCCTCGTCGACCGAACTCTATGCCTTACTATCGGCATTGGCTGATGTTCCGATCAAACAATCGTTGGCAGTGACAGGCTCCGTCAATCAATGGGGCGAAGTGCAGGCTATCGGTGGCGCGAACGAAAAGATCGAAGGCTTTTTTGACATTTGCAAGGAACGCGGTCTGACAGGCGAGCAGGGTGTTTTAATACCGCAGTCGAATGTTCAGCATCTTATGTTGAGAGAAGACGTGGTGGAGGCAGTTAAGGCTGGTAAATTCAATATTTATCCCGTCTCGCATATCGATCGGGGCATTGAGATCTTAACCGGCGTGCGCGCCGGTGACGATGCTGAAGATGGCCAATTTGAAGAGGGCAGCATTTATCAGCGGGTGGAGGCACGATTGCAGACGTTTGCCAAGCATGCCAAGGCCTTCGGGCGCAGCGCATCCGGCGAACCTAAAGACAATGGGGATGCATCAGAATGATAGCGCACGTTGCAGAGGCCGGAGAATCGAAAGGCCGCGTGGTACTGCAATTCTGCTCCAACAGCCCCAGCCCGATTGCGCTTGAGGCTGCGGTTCGCATTGCACAGGCCTACAACTCGGAAGTTGAAAGTCTTTTCATCGAGGATCAGAACCTACTGCATCTGGCAAGCTTTCCGTTTGCGCGCGAGGTTTCATTCGCCGGCAAAGCCCGGCAAATTTCAGTCGATTCCCTCGAACGGGAAATGCGCCAAGCCTTTCGCGGCCTTTACCACCGAATTGAGCGTCTGGCCGGTGCAGCTGAAGTTCCGGTAACCCGCCGCATCGTACGCGATGATCCTATTCAAGCATTGCAGGCCGCCTGCACCGATTGTGGGCCATGGAATCTCGTTGCTCTTGCCGATCCCTTTTCCGCATCATCGTTTGCTTCCCTCGCCAGGTTATTCGAGCGCGTGACAGATGCCACCGGACTGCTGCTGGTTGGTCCAGCCGCCAGGCGTTCGGGCGGGCGGATTGTGATCATGAGCGATGCAGGTGATGATTTGGCGAACCTTATGCGGGTTGCCAGGCGCCTTGCAGCTATCGATAATGCAGATATCCGATTAGCGCTTGTCAGCGACAATGAATCCGGCCTCAGAGAACTTGAAGCGCATGCACGCTTGGTTCTTGCGGAAGATGAAGGTCTGCAAATCACGACCGCTGTCTTGGCGAGCGGTCATGAAGCCGGCACGGAAATCTTACGCCGCCTAGTCCCGGGCTTTGTCATTACGCGGTTCGGCGGGCTTTTGGTGCCCATCGATAGCAATCTGCGATCACTAAGTACTTTGGAATGCCCGCTCTTGCTCGTTCGCTGATGCGCGGCGCACCCTGATACGCCCGAACCGCGTGTGGGTCGGCATCGTGAGCGAAGTAGATTACGGCCTTACGTTTGGAAATCGAAATAATCTGAACCTGACCTGATAATTTTCATATTGGCCTCGCCGACGGCATCGAAATCCTTACCGTCATAGTCGCTCGCAAGTAGGACCTGTCGGATCACTTCCAGGCGCGCCCGCCGCTTGTCGTTGGCAAGGACGACGGTCCAGGGAGATGTCTCGGTGTGGGTGAATAAAAACATGTCTTGTTGCGCCCGCGTGTAATCATCCCATTTCTCAACTGCGACCAGATCTATTGGGCTGAGCTTCCAGTGCTTGAGGGGATCATGGCGCCGTTTGTGAAAGCGTTTGAGCTGCATTTCCCGCCCAATCATCAAATAGAACTTGAACAGCTTTATGCCATCACGCACCAGCATGCTTTCGAATTGCGGCGCTTCGCGTAGAAAATTCGCCAGCTCTTCTTTCGAGCAAAAACCCATTACCCGCTCGACACCTGCCCGATTGTACCAAGAGCGGTCGAACAACGTCATGTCACCCCTGGTTGGCAGATGATCTATGTATCTTTGAAAGTACCACTGGCCCTTTTCCGTTTCCGTCGGCTTTGTCAAAGCGACCACTTTTGCATGCCGCGGCATCAGATGCTGCATCACCCGCTTGATCGTGCCGCCCTTGCCGGCGCTATCACGGCCCTCAAACACCAACACGATGCGTTCGCCAGTCTTACGCGTGTGAAGCTGCAGTTTTAACAGCTCGATCTGCAGCGCCATTAGCCGCTTGGCATAGTGCTTGCGTTTCAACCGCTTATCATAAGGATAACCGCCTGAGCCCAGTGCTGCATCGTCGATGTCGCCGTGCAGCTCAGGGCTATCCAAATCAAAATTGGGGTAGCTCGATTTCGCCCGCTTGCCGCGATGCTGAATTGATGTCATTGCAACCTCAATACAGATGGTCATGTCAGTTGAATGGCGCGACAATCATTGTCACAAACAATGACAATATATATCAGATCGCCACGCCGACTCCCGAGCGGTATTGGCAATGTTTTCAAATATTCACCTAATATTGGTGAATTTCGAAACACCACCTCGTCTTAACCATGACCGGTACCGAACCATGCGTCGTAGTGCTCCAGATTTTCTCGATTTTCCAGGTCCCAACTGGCGCGCGATAATTGACGCGCTGCCATTGGCCGTCCTCGCCCTCGATGCAGAAGGCATTGTGATTCATGCCAACGAGCGGCTGATTTCTTTGTTTCCGCGCGCGCGCGTTGGCTTGCACATTGCGCAATTGAATCGCAGCCCCGAGTTGTTGACTGCTATCGATGAAGCGCAAATGACCGATCAGCCGGTTACGGTGCAAGTCATTGACCGGGTGCCATTGCAACGCCGGTTGTCAGCCGTGATCACCCGCTTGGCCTATGAGGTCGAACCCGTTCGTGGTGTCCAGTTGCTGATCTCGTTTCGGGATGAAACGGAACAGGAGAAGCTCGCCCAGATGCGTGCAGACTTTGTCGCCCACGCCAGTCACGAACTTCGCACGCCATTAGCCTCGTTGAAGGGATTTATCGAAACGATACAGGGTGCAGCAAGAAGTGATCCGAAAGCTCAAGAGCGATTCCTTTCTCTGATGAACGTCCAGGCAACCCGCATGTCGCAATTAATTAACGACCTTCTCGTGCTCAGTCGCGCAGAAACACACGCGCACATGCTTCCAACGGAGATCGTCGATCTTAATGAAGTGCTGGCATTCGTCGCCCAGTCGCTTGAACCTTTGGCCGCCAGCCGCGGCACCGAGATTGAATTTAAAGGTTATCAAGGGGCAGCTCAGGTGACGGGTGATCGCGAAGATCTGGTCCAAGTCTTCCAAAACCTTGTGCAAAACGCGATTCGCTACGGCAAAGAGCAAGGTTATATCGAGATATCTATAGATGATGCGCCAAGCTCCGCCATTCACGGCCGCCGTTTTGCCATCGCCGTGCGCGACGACGGCCCCGGCATAGCGGCACATCATATTCCTCGCCTAACAGAACGATTTTACCGCATTAGCCCATCCGCCAGCCGTGAGGTCGGCGGCACCGGTCTCGGTTTGGCGATCGTCAAGCACATCGTCTCGCGCCACCGCGGTGAATTGGAGATCACTTCCCAGCTAGGGGAGGGGGCCGCGTTTAAGGTCCTGCTCAATCAAAACCTTTAGGCGCGCCAGACGAGCGATCCCTGCCATTCCCTTTCTAATCTTGACACCGCCCAGCGAGGAAACGGACGTGATGCGTAAAGTGCGTGCTGCTTGCCATGTCATTGGCGAGCGGCCGACGCAGGCCACCGGGACTGCCAAGTGCGGCCCGTTGAAGCTCCCAGATCGATCCGATTAGATCTGTGACAGTTTTATAACAGCAATACCCTTGATTCGACGACGGGACCTGCCATGAGTATTTGTCTGCGATTGATTATGTTGCCTTGGCTCGCACTGGCGGGTGCGTGTTTATCCACAGTGCCAGCGCTGGAATTGCGTTGATAGAGGCATTGCCGGGATCTGATGATCACCTGACGGCTTCCACTTGTAAGCAGAAAAAAAATCACTTGGGGCGAATCGTCGGCAGAGCATTCGATGACGGCGCATAATGGCTTGCTGCGAGTCCGGGCAATGGTGTTCGACGTCCGGTGCGCGCCAAGCCCCATGGCGATCTCAACGAGCCCATATCGTCTTGTTTTGCGCGGATACGTAGCCGCAATCCATTGAGCGCGAGGCAGGAGTGGCCCCGCTTGTCCTGCGCCATGTGCCAATTGTCTCTGCTGAACGTCGAGACATAAGTTGCCTGCAATCAACGACTTAATCATTCACAAAGGTGTTATCTCCGTCCCCTATACAGGGGGCAGGTGCTTGGCACCAGTCGGGGAATCAGACTCGTTGTGGTTACACGCCTTGTCACGGTCCTCGTTTCATTACGATATCAAGGAGTTTCAAGATGCAATCCAATTTCGTTGCTGCGACAGCGGTAGTTGTCGCGCTCGGTGGCTTCGGGCTGGCAGATGCGGCCCACGCAAGAGACACCATAAGTATCGTTGGTTCTTCGACAGTGTTTCCCTACACGCAGGCCGTGGCTGAAGAGTTTGCAAAAAGGGGCGGCAAAGCTCCTACAGTCGAATCAACTGGTACCGGCGGCGGTATGAAGATTTTCTGCAAAGGCATCGGCGCAAAGCATCCGGATATTACCGGAGCATCTCGGGCAATGAAGGGCTCGGAATACAAGCTTTGCATGAAGAATGGTGTCACAGATATCACTGAAGTCTTGATTGGTTATGATGGATTGTCCGTAGCGAATTCGCGTAAGGGCAAGGCCTTGAACATGATGAAAAAAGACCTCTACATGGCACTTGCCGCAAAGATCTATAAGGGTGGCAAGTTCGTCAAGAACACATCGAAGACGTGGAGCCAGGTGAGCAAGAAGCTGCCAAACCAAAAGATCATTGTTTACGGGCCACCGCCAACCTCCGGCACACGTGACGCCTTTGTCGAACTGGTGTTCCATAGCGTCTGCAAAAAGCTAGGTGTAGCAAAGAAGGCTATCAAGAAGAATTGCACCGCTATGAGGACGGACGGTCCGTTCATCGAAGCAGGTGAGAATGATAACCTGATTGTCCAGCGCCTTTCGGCTGACCCGAATGCATTAGGCATCTTTGGCTATTCGTTCCTCTTCGAGAACTCGGATAAGCTTCAGGCTGTGAAGATTGGCGGTGTCACACCTTCTTCTAAGACCATTGGCGATGGCTCTTACGGTATTTCCCGTCCTCTTTACTTCTACATCAAGAATGCGCATCGCAAAGTCATCAAAGGCATGAACGAATTCATCAAGGAGTATGTTTCAAGCAAGGCGATGGCTAAGGATGGTTACCTGACCGAGCGCGGTCTTGTTCCGCTTGCAGGAAAGCAGTTGAAATCAGTGCAAAATGCTGCACTCAAAGGTACGAAATTGAAAAAGTAGCGGCTATGTCTTCATGACAAAAAAACGGTTAGGCGAATGCGTCGCCTAACCGACATAGGCCCTCCGATACTGTTTTTGGCTGGGTCATGCAGTTGATCTCCTGGCGAGGTGATGGAATGGTAGGGTTATTATTTCTGGGTATTCTCGCCGTCGCGATGGTCGGCTTTACGATCGGCTCTGTAAAAGCGCGTAAGCTTCGGAATAATACCGGCGCCTACCTTCATTCACTTCCCAGCTACCATGGAGGGTTTGTCGCGGCTTGGACTGGTCTTCCACCCTTCCTTCTGGTTGTCATTTGGTTGCTTTTTCAGGGACCAATCGTCGATACCCTGCTTTTGGCCAGTCTGCCTGCGGATAAGGCTGCCAACCTGGATAAGGGAGCAGTTGATCTCCTCATCAGCGAAATCAAGTCGGTATCGAAAGGCAACATTTTTGGTGAACCGAAGCCCTTTGTTATCGAAGCAGCCGAGCGCTATAATCGTTGGAACGAGATTGCTAATTGGTCATTAGTTGCCTGCGCACTTGCGCTTGCAATTCTTGGAATGATTATCACACAGTCGAAGTTGTCACCGACTTTTAGGGCGAGAAACGGCATTGAGCGCGTTATTTCAGCTCTAATGTTTGCTTGCTCAACAATTGCTATTCTGACGACGATTGGAATCGTCGCCTCCCTATTATTCGAGACAATTCGCTTCTTCGAGCGAGTTCCTCTCACCGAGTTTTTGACAGGACTTAATTGGGAGCCGCAGATTCCGATCAGGGAAGGCCAAATCACGGCAGGTGGGGCGTTTGGTGCCATTCCCGTGTTTCTTGGGACGATCTTAATCGCTGTCATAGCAATGGCCGTTGCGACCCCAATCGGCCTTTATGCAGCAATTTACCTGACCGAGTATGCGTCTGAAGGTTTTCGAGCGGTTGTAAAGCCGATTCTCGAGATTTTGGCCGGCATACCAACCGTTGTGTACGGGTTCTTTGCCGTGTTGACGGTCGCGCCGGCGCTACGGAATTTCGGTGTGTTCTTGGGGTTAGATATTGCGCCCAACAGCGCGCTAGCCGCAGGCGCAGTAATGGGAATTATGTTGATTCCCTTCATTTCCTCACTGTCAGACGACGCAATAGCATCTGTGCCTCAATCGCTTCGAGATGGTTCGCTGGGGCTCGGGGCTACCAAGGGTGAAACCATTACCAAGGTCTTGCTGCCCGCGGCCTTGCCTGGAATTGCAGGCGGCATTCTTCTGGCTGTCAGCCGGGCGATTGGCGAAACAATGATCGTGGTCATGGCGGCTGGTATTATCGCCTCACTAACAATGAATCCCTTGGAACCTGTTACGACGGTCACCGTTCAGATTGTTACGCTCCTTATTGGAGACACTGAATTCGACAACCCAAAAACGCTCGCCGCATTCGCGCTAGGGTTTGTCCTGTTCTTGTCGACACTACTGCTGAACATCATCGCACTGCGTATTGTGCAAAAATATCGTGAACAATACGAGTAATCATTATGACCGATTCCACATTGCTCCCTGGACACGAATGGTCGTCCGCGTCTGCGCGCAGAAGAGTCAGACGAAGGTACGCGGCAGACCGGCGCTTGCAGGCTTATGGCCTGGGTGCAATTGGAGTTGCAACAATTCTATTGGGGATTCTTTTTTCTTCACTGATTTATACAGGCTATATAGCGTTTTTCACGACGAAAGTAGAATTGAGCGTGCCCCTTGATCCGGCGCGCATTGATAAGTCTAAAATCAGGGATGCGAATTTTCGTTCGATCGTTAGAGACGCGTTTGGCACATATTTCCCCAATGTGAAGTCCCCTCGCGAGAAGCGCCGGCTCTTCAAGATCATGAGTTCGGGTGCCGACACGATTTTGATGAATTATGTGTTGGCCAATCCACACAAGATCGGAAGCACAGTTCGTCTCAAGGTTCCTTTATCTGATCCCTTCGACCAGCTCTATAAGGGTGTGATACCCCGAGACATTGATGCACTCGGCGCGGACCGTGTCCTTTTGTTCAGACGACTTAAGGATCGCGGTGTCGTCTCTGTAGTTGATGGCAAGTCCGTTGTAACAGTCGATGCATTTATTGACCCGAAGTCGGTCAATACGACAGATCTAGAGGCCGGCAACTATTCGGCCATCGTGAGAGAGGCCTTTAAGACGTACTTCCTCACGGAGCCAACGCCCGCCTATGAAGAGATCCTATCTGAGGACGCCGCGCAGGTTCTCAAGACATTCGTTACCGCAGATCCGTCCAAGGTCGGCCAGACTGTTCAGATCAAGCTGCCGCTCTCACAACACTATGATGTGCTGAATAAGACTGGTCAGGCAAAAATGAGGAACCCAAGGTTCTCGTCTGATGCAGAACTAAAGTGGTTCGACGAACTCAAAAATCGAGGCAGCTTGTCTTCGGAGTTCGCTTACAGCTTGTTCTTTAATGCCGATAGTCGATTTCCAGAATTGGCCGGTCTGGCAGGTGCGCTAACCGGTTCGTTCCTGCTCCTGCTGGTTTGCTTCCTGCTAAGTTTCCCGATCGGCATCGCCACTGCCATTTACCTGGAAGAGTTTGCCCCTAAGAACCGTTGGTCAGACCTGGTCGAAGTCAATATCAATAATTTGGCTGCCGTCCCCTCTGTGGTCTTCGGCTTGCTTGGCTTGGCTTTGTTTCTTGGTACCTTCGGCATGCCACGTTCGGCGCCCCTGGTCGGTGGTATGGTGCTGTCGTTGATGACGCTGCCAACCATCATCGTTGCGACGCGTGCTGCTCTCAAAGCCGTTCCGCCGTCAATTCGCGAAGCTGCCTTAGGGGTCGGTGCGTCCAAACACCAGGTGATATTCCATCATGTGCTTCCCCTCGCCATGCCCGGAATCCTAACAGGTACGATTATTGGCCTTGCCCAGGCGCTTGGTGAGACGGCACCGTTGCTGCTAATTGGTATGAACGCCTTTATTCCGAGTATCGAGAACATGGGCGTGCTTCAGCCGGCGATGGCACTGCCGACTCAGATCTTCTCTTGGGCGGATAGTCCTGAACGCGGGTTTGTAAGCCGGACTTCTGCCGCAATTCTAATTCTGCTAGGTTTTCTCATTATCATGAACACAATAGCTGTATATCTACGTCACCGGTTCCAGCGGCGGTGGTAATAGACGCAAAGCACCTGTTATAGGTTTTAGGCCAAAGACTAAGTGTGAGATAGAAATGGACGATACAGCAGTCGATAATTCCGTAAGCGCGAGTGTTTCAGGGTCCATTAAGACAGAGCCAAACGTAAATTATACGATAAGAGCCAAAGACGTTTGCGTTTTCTATGGCGACAAGCAAGCATTGTTCGACGTAAATCTGGACATCCCCGCAAATTCCGTAATGGCATTGATCGGTCCGTCTGGCTGCGGAAAGTCTACGTTTCTTCGTTGCATTAACAGAATGAACGACACGATTCCAATCGCCAGGGTCACCGGTGAAATTTATCTTGACGATCAGGATATTTATGATCCCTCTCTCGACGTCGTCGAGCTTCGCGCCCGCGTTGGTATGGTTTTCCAGAAGCCTAATCCATTCCCAAAGTCGATATTCGAGAATGTTGCTTACGGTCCGCGCATTCACGGTTTGACAAAGTCAAAAGATGAGCTTGAAGCGTTGATCCAAACAAGCTTGGAAAAAGCTGGGCTTTGGGAGGAAGTTAAAGATCGTCTGCAAGAGCCTGGTACGGGCCTTTCAGGCGGCCAGCAGCAGCGCCTATGCATCGCACGTGCGATCGCGACGAAGCCTGATGTCATTCTAATGGACGAGCCATGTTCGGCACTCGATCCGATTGCGACGGCGAAAATCGAAGAGTTGATTGATGAGTTGCGCGAGAATTACACAATAATGATTGTAACACACTCTATGCAGCAGGCAGCCCGCGTATCGCAGCGTACCGCTTTCTTCCACCTCGGTTATTTGGTTGAGGAAAATGATACCAACTTGATTTTTACAAACCCTAGCGATGATCGGACGCGCGATTACATCACCGGCCGCTTTGGCTAACTGGATTTCGATGATCTTGTCACCGTCTCAGATCAAACCGAATATTCGCCTGCTATTATCCAAGAGAGGTACAGCCATGACCGACCACACGGTTACGTCTTATGATAGCGAATTGGCGACGCTCGACCGTAAAATAGCCGAAATGGGTGGCTTGGCCGAACGCAACCTCGGCAAGGCCTTCGATGCCTTGCATAAACGCGATCCAAGCGCGGCCCAATTGGCAATAGAAGCAGACGCTCAAATTGATCGCTTGGAGCGCGAAATTGAAACATGTGTTGTAGAAGTCATCGTGCGTCGTCAGCCGATGGCAGATGACTTGCGCCACATTATGGCGTCGCTCAAGATTTCCAACGAGCTGGAGCGCGTTGGTGACCTTGCGAAAAATATTGCAAAGCGCGCCCTCACCATTGCTGATGAGCCGATCCCCAATGCCTTGAAACTTGGGCTCCGCAATATGGTGGAATTATCGTTGCGCCAACTGCAGGGTGTCCTTGATGCGCATGGGGAGCGCAACGCGGAACTGGCGCTTGAAGTCTGGCGCAATGATGAACAGATCGACGCCATGTACAACTCTATTTTTCGCGAGTTGCTGACCTATATGATGGAAGACCCGCGCAACATTGGATTGTGTACCCACCTGTTATTTGGCGCGAAAAACTTGGAGCGCATCGGCGATCACGCAACGAATATCGCCGAAACGATTTATTATTGGGTCAAGGGCGTCAAGATCACGGAAGATCGGCCGAAAGGTGACACCACGCCCTCGACACTCCTACCGCAAGATTGATTGGCCATGCCGGCCATCCGTATATGCCCGGCCCGGCAAATTCCATGCGCGGGGTTGGCTTACACCCTTCAAAGTCCAGGGCAGTTGCGACGGGCTCTCTTGCGGCGGCGCGTCTTAGCGGATGGGACAAAAGGATAGTCGGACAAAGTCGGGAGCAATGATGATGTCGGTTAAAGTGATGATCGTTGAAGATGATAGCGCGTTGACCGAGCTGTTATGTTATAATTTGGAAGCAGAAGGTTTCCATGTCGTGGATACCGACAATGGCGATGATGCCGAAATCATGGTTGCGGAAGAGCGCCCCGACCTGGTTGTGCTCGACTGGATGTTGCCGGCAGTGTCCGGCATTGAAATCTGCCGTCGCCTGCGCGCCAGACAATCGACCCGTGCCATTCCCATTCTTATGTTGACGGCGCGCGGTGAGGAAGCGGACCGGGTTCGCGGCTTAGAGACGGGCGCCGACGATTATATAACAAAGCCCTTCTCGGTGCCTGAATTGATCGCGCGCATTAAGGCGCTATTGCGCCGTGCCTCTCCCAACAGCATCGCCGAGATCTTGCGCGTCAGCGATATGCAGCTCGACCGCGCAGCCCATCGCGTCACCCGTGGCCAACGTGAAGTAAACCTCGGCCCCACGGAGTTCAAACTGCTCGAGTTTCTGATGCAAAGTCCTGGCCGCGTGTTTTCGCGCTCCCAGCTTCTGGACGGCGTATGGGGGCGGGACGCATTTATCGATGAGCGCACCGTCGATGTGCATATAGGGCGTTTGCGAAAAGCTTTGATAAGAGGCAAGGAAACGGACCCGATACGCACCGTGCGCGGAGCTGGTTATGTTATTGGCGAGCGCCAATCTGACGTTGCCTAGATCATCGTGCGAAGTGTCTGAGGCATCTCGGGGAGGGGGGCTGACTTAGCACCCAAAGTTGATCGCCCGTTAAGCTACTTAAGCCGAATTGAGCGGCGGCCCTCAAGCATGCGGCGCAATGCAAGCGCTCCTCGTTGCTTTTGAAATGAAGGTGTCTTGTGAGGACGCAAGATCACGCGGGCGAAAGAGGCATTTTGAGCAAGCACATCAGACGTTGCCCAAAACGAGAAAACCGGAAGCATCCCCCAATGCCTCCGGCTTCTCCCCCGCTGCCGAACAGCGTGTAGCTGTTCGAACGCCTTGAACTATCGTATACCCCGGCAAACACGGCAACTTTGGCTCGATATGACCCACCGCCACATCTGTCGCATGGTCCCAACCAGAATTGATCACTTCTAATCTGGTTGGACCCGCCGTTTTGAAAATTGCGTCCCGTTAGGCCTTCACCGTCTCCTTTGACGCGGTCAGAACCGGACGTGGACCAGACGACAAATGACCTTGTGTCTTGCGCCGGTGCTGTGGCGGCTGAAAAGCGCGTCTTGAATGATGCTCGCAATACGGCAAGCCTGGCAGCTTGGTGCCATTACAGAAATGGAAATCTGCCATCTGCGGATCTCCGATCGGCCAGCGGCAGCTCGTCTCCGTTAAATCCTGGAGAGACCTGCGCTCAGCGAGCGGGATCTCGATTTCCTCAAATTCGGGTGTGAACGGTTCGGCCTCCGGATGATAAAGGTTCCTGAGGCTTTGATTACCAATTGTCGTGGCGCGGGTCTTTTGCACCCTTCGCTGCGCATTTATTCTTGCCCTGGCTCTCGGCGAGGGCTGACGCGTCGTGTGGCTCCGCCCTGATAGGCCCAAACGGTGCACTTTGCCGATCACGGCATTGCGCGTAACCCCGCCCAATCGTCCGGCGATCTGGCTGGCACTCAAGCCATCCGTCCAAAGTTTCTTCAATAATTCGACGCGTTCATCGGTCCAGCTCATAACTTGCTGCTCCCCTACAATTTCAGCACACACCATCTCATCCCCGCCATGACGATGAGGGTCCAAAGTAAGATCAGGAGCACAGATCACCCCGCCTGGGCGCAACACAAACGTGCCCTGAACCTGTATTCACGCTGTACTTGAGAAAAAAACGCTGACAATTATTACGCGAACTCAAGAAGTGCCATACAACTCCGGCCTTCTTACGTGACACTATTGTGACAATTACATAGGATTGTCATAAATGACTTGCCACTGAGGAAAAGATCGTACCCCAAAGGTTAAGCCAAGAGCAAGATTTGTTAACCGATGTTGCCCACCTTCAATCGCCCTCGTGGCCTAACGGTCACATGGTTAATCTGTTCGCTGTATGTCCGGATTTGGCAGTAGCTAGTAGCAGCAAGTCATGAATGCCGAATATGATTCGTTCTTGCTCCGTTGACAGTGGCTTTGTCGGCGCGTAACCATAATTATATGCGTGGTTTGGCCGCCGGGATTCGGCGGCTTTTTGATTTCCCCAAGGTGAGGTCCTGGAGAACACGACCCAGCGGCCGGTGGGTCGCAGCCTCAAGGGCTAAAAAGCGTCTGCGATGCATAATGATCCTCATTCCCTGATGGGCAATTATGCCCGTACTGATCTGGTATTCGAGCGTGGCGAAGGCGCCTGGCTGATCGACGATAAGGGCGAGCGATATCTCGATTTTGCAAGCGGCTTGGCGGTGAACGTCCTCGGCCATGCCCACCCTAGGCTTGTCGACGCCCTGAAAAGCCAGGCTGAACGGTTATGGCACACGTCAAACCTCTATCGCGTGGCCGGGCAGGAGAACGTCGCAGAAGTGCTGTGTAGCGCGACGTTTGCGGACAAGGTTTTCTTCTGCAATTCCGGCGCTGAGGCCTGCGAGGCGGCCGTCAAGACCGCCCGTCGCGCACAGTTCGTTGCCGGCCATCCCGAACGGGTTCGCGTGATCACGTTTGCTGGTGCCTTTCATGGCCGCACACTGGGCATGATCGCGGCAACCGGCAACGCCAAGTATCTCGAGGGCTTCGGCCCGCCAGCGGAGGGCTTCGATCAGGTCCCGCTCGATGATGATGAGGCCTTGCAGGCGGCGATCGGCCCTGAAACCGCGGCCATAATGATTGAGCCCATTCAGGGTGAGGGCGGCGTTCGTTCGGTGCCAAAGGCCAAGCTCGAGCTTATTCGCAGGCTTTGCGATCAGCACGGCTTATTGATGATTTTGGATGAAGTTCAAACCGGCGTCGGCCGCACCGGCCACTTATTCGCGCACCAAAGTTCAAGTGCAACCCCGGACATTATGGCGGTCGCCAAGGGGATCGGTGGCGGCTTCCCACTAGGTGCCATTTTGGTGACCGAGGCCGCGGCAGCCGGCATGACGCCTGGCACCCATGGCTCTACTTTTGGCGGCAACCCCTTGGCGATGGCGGTGGCCGGCGAAGTATTGGCAGCGGTTCTGGAGCCCGGATTCCTGCAATCAGTGCGCGATAAGAGTTTGCGCCTGCGCCAAGAGCTTGCGCGCCTGAAGGACGAATTTCCCAATTTGATCGAAGAGATACGCGGCGAAGGCCTGCTGTTGGGTGTCAAGCTCACATGTCCTGTGGCTGATGTGGTCGAGGCCTGCATAAAGAACAAGCTTCTGCTTGTTGGAGCCGGCGACAATGTCGTGCGCTTGCTGCCGCCGTTGAATGCCGATGACCAAGAGATCCATGAGGCAATTACGCGACTGTCATCTGCGCTTGGGCAAGTCACGGGGGCATCACCGTGAACAAGCATCAACCCATTGCGGCTGCTCAAGACCAGAAATCTCATCCACGTAATTTCATTGATTTGAGTATGTTGGATGCAACTCTGCTGCGCAGCTTGATCGACAAGGCACATTCGATGAAGCAGGCTGGCCGCAAGACGCCAGCCGAGCTTTTGCCCACTGACATTGCCGGGCGCGTTTTGATGATGGTTTTTGAAAAACCATCGACACGCACGCGGGTGTCCTTCGACGTCGCCATGCGTCAGCTCGGCGGTCAGACGATTGTTCTCAACAACACGGATCTGCAGCTCGGACGCGGTGAAACGATTGCCGATTCCGCGCGCGTTCTCTCGCGCTATGTAGACGCTATTATGCTGCGCGTTAACAGCCATCAAACGTTGACGGAATTCGCGGCCAACTCCAGTGTTCCGATCATCAACGGTCTGACGGATAAGAGCCATCCCTGCCAGGTCGTGGCGGATATAATGACGTTCGAGGAAGTTAAGGGGCCGATTGCTGGACGCAAGATTGCTTGGGTTGGCGACGGCAACAACGTCGCTAACTCTTGGATTCACGCTGCGGTGCTCTTAGGGATAGAGTTCCACATCGCATGTCCTGACGAAATGGCGCCAGCGGCCGATGTTTTGAAATGGGCTGCAAATCACGGGCATCCGATCCCAGTAACAGACGATTTAGCCACGGCGGTTGCCGGCGCCGAGTGCGTAGTGACCGACACGTGGGTCTCGATGGGGCATAAGGATGCTGCACGCCGTCGCAAGGTGTTCGCGCCCTATGCCGTCACACCCAGCCTCATGCAACAGGCGGCAGCCGACGCTATCTTTATGCATTGTCTGCCGGCTTATCGCGGCAACGAGGTTGCCGCTGAAGTCATCGACGGGCCGCAGTCGGCCGTCTTCGATGAGGCCGAGAATAGGCTGCATGCGCAAAAGGCAATACTGTCATGGTGTCTTGGGGGTGAGTGATGGCGGCGGACCGCGAGCCTGGCGCAACGGCCGAGACACCGACACCACTACTCGACTTTGTTCAGGGATTTCGAACGCTCAAATCGCGCGCTCAAGGCCGCCTGGTGCGATTGTCCACTGTCTCCGATACGATATTGCATCGCCATCATTATCCTTTTGAGGTCTGCGAGATCTTGGGTGAGGCCTTGGGGCTGGCAAGTCTATTGGGCGCAACATTGGGTGAGCGCGGCAAGCTGATCCTGCAAACCAAGACAGATGGGCCGTTGGGAATGCTTGTTGTCAACAACGAGGCCCCGGGCAGGTTACGCGGTTATGCCGGTTTCGATGCTGATCGCGTAAAGGAGGTCGGCAAGCGAACATCGAACACGGCAGCGTTTCTCGGCAACGGCTATCTCGCTATGACGATTGACAACGGATCAGAGGCCGTTCGTCATCAGGGCATTGTCACATTGGATCAGGCAACATTGACTGAAGCGGCAATCAGTTATTTCCGTCAGTCCGAACAAATACCAACCTTCATCCGTTTGGCGGTTGGCCGCGCCTATGGCCCGCGCGATGCATCGCAGGAGAGCGGTACAGGTCGGCCATGGCGCTGGTATGTGTCAGGGTTGATCATTCAGCAGTTGCCCCGCGATGTTGCTGGGCTTCCGGACCAGCCGGCCACCATCGATGACGAACAGAGCCCAGAGGCCGATGAGGATTGGCAACGCGTGAAGATGCTGGCTGAGACCGTTGAGGATCATGAGCTATTGGATCCAACGCTGGCGCCTGAAACCCTGCTTTATAGATTATTTGCGGAAGAACAAGTGGTCGCGTTTCAGCCAACACCGTCAAGTTTTTATTGTCGCTGCACGCGAGACCGCGTGCACATGCTTTTGCGCAGTTTCGGCACCGATGAACTTGAGGATCTGAAGGAGCCGGATGGGACCTGGTCTGTGAAGTGTGAATTCTGTTCGACGTCTTATCGTTTCACCAATGAGGAAGTAGCTGTCGACAGCCGGTCCTCTAACTGAACCTATCGGTTCAATCTGGGATGCATGGGACCCCGCATCGCTCAGTTTGGGCGTCTGTCGCCGTCTGGTGAATCGAGTGAGAAAGCTGGAATATCGACGTCGAATAGCTCGCCGTCCGCGCCCTCCATTTGATAACTCCCAACCATCAGACCTTGCGGTGTGCGCAATGGGCAGCCGGAGGTGTAAGTAAAGCTCTCGCCGGCAGCAATCACCGGCGTCTTTCCAACCACGCCCGGCCCGCGCACCTCCTGTGTATGGCCTTGCGCATCGGTGATGCGCCATGCGCGGGTCTTGAGTTGCACAGTTTCATGTCCAATATTCGTGATTGTCACTGTGTATGCCCAGAAATAATAGTTATCTTCAGGCTCGGACTGAGACTCGACATATTCTGGCAAAACAGCGACCCGAACACCGTGTGTGGTGGCTTCATACATTGGCGCTAACCTGTCTACGATCCTTAGCTGACTGCTCTAGCGTAAAGCCCTTGCTGATAAATTGCTTAACGCAAACCCTTGGCTCATGTAAGTGCCAAGCCGATGTTTCCGTTAACAGACCGCAGCGCCCCAGGCAAAGGTCTACTCAAATAAATCGTCAATAAATGCTTAGCGCGCTACGCGTAGTGCAATTTCGATGTCCTCTGCCAAATCTTCAAAACTCTCAAGCCCGACGGAGATGCGCACCATTGCGTCGCTGATCCCGGCTTCTGCTCGCGCCTCGGGCGACAAGCGCTGATGGGTCGTCGTCGCCGGGTGGGTAACAAGGCTTTTGGCATCGCCCAGGTTATTTGAGATGCGGATCAACTTCAGAGCATTCATAAACCGAAATGCACCGGCTTTCCCACCGTCGACATCGAAGGTGAAGACCTGGCCTCCTCCCGTCATTTGCTTGCCGGCAAGTTCCGCCTGCGGATGATCGGGTCGCCCGCAATAGGAGAGATTGGTGACACCCTTGAGGTCATGGACATGGTCTGCAAGCTGCGCCGCAGTGGCGCATTGTGCTGTAACTCTGATCGGTAACGTCTCGAGGCTCTTGAGCATGACCCAGGCGTTGAACGGGCTGATGCTCGGACCGGTCTGGCGCATAAAGGTATGGAGATGATCCTTCAGGAAGGCCTGGGAACAAAGCACCACGCCACCGAGTGTTCGCCCTTGTCCGTCGATATGCTTGGTGGCCGAATAGACCACGATGTCGGCACCGAATTTCATCGGCTTCTGTAGGATCGGCGTCGCAAACACATTGTCGACGATCACCAAGGCGCCGATACTATGGGCCAATTCGCAAACGGCCGCGATATCGATCAATTCCAAAGTCGGGTTAGCAGGCGTCTCGAAGAACACGGCTTTGGTGCTGGGTTTGATCGCGCTCTGCCAAGCGTCGAGGTCCGAACCATCAACCAAAGTTGAGGCAATCCCAAAACGCGGACAGAGCTCCTCGACGATATATCGGCAGGAGCCGAACAGCGCCTTGGCCGCGACCACATGATCCCCGGCTCGCAGAAATGACAGCATGGATGCCGTTACGGCTGCCATGCCGGTTGCCGTCGCACGGCAGGCCTCCGCACCTTCGAGAAGCCGCATGCGTTCTTCGAACATGCTTATGGTTGGATTTGAGAACCGCGAGTATATAAAGCCTGGGTCTTCATCTTTAAAGCGCGCTTCCGCCTGTTCGGCGCTATCATAGACAAACCCCTGCGTCAGAAATAATGATTCCGAGGTCTCACCGAATTGCGAGCGCAGTATTCCGCCCTGTACGAGCTGCGTTTCGGGACTATAGTTCCGCGCATCGTCTTGATCGTTCTTTTTGGTCATTGCGCCTCCTCGGAGCATTGCTCCCGCTCAATACAAAAAATCCCGGTCTCACTGCGACAGCAAAGCCGTCGCACGAGCCAGGACACCGAGCGCGGCCTTTTAGCGAATTATTTTCCGTGGTTGCAAGCCGGCCGGCCAAATCACCACCAATAGTCCTTTGGGCAATAGAGCGAACGCCCGCTGGGGTCAAGTGATTTGTCCGCTCTGCCGGACCCGGCCGGGGCGGTTGCCAGGCATGATTTTCATCAATATTGGGGTCTGCAAACCTATGGCAGTTGCTGGACGCCTCTTCGTAAGGGACGCCAGCTTGATTGGCATTCGGCTGCTTAACCTCGTTGTAACATTACTCATGATTAAGCTCTGAGAGGCGAGCACTTCGGCCGGTACCATCACCATCGACGTATGAGAATGCACCCGAAATCGCACGTTGACGTCGTAATTTTGAGGACTTCATTTCAGGTTTGGGAGAGAACCGGGAATTGTCATGGCAATCGGGCGCGCCAGCCGCTGCGCCAAAATGGAGGCGAAATCACCAACAATTTCAATGCGCCACTGATGGTTCAAATAAAAATCATACAATCAGCATAAACAAGCACAATCATCAAACGGTTGCCAGCGAGATATTTTGTCATCCGAAATGCCAGCAAGCGATTGGGATGCAACAAATATCGATTGTAACCAAAACAACCATTTGCAATGATCACGCCACTTGAAGACGGGAACGCACTGCCTTGCGTATCGCGTCTTCATCGACGTACCACCATCGTAAGAACACATTTTTTTTTCGACTGTCTACAGCACGTTTGCTGGTCTGCTTATCCCTAGAGTAACGCGGGAGTCATGTCTGCGATGTCTGCTTCACTTGTAAGGCTCATCCTTCCATTGGTCGTCGTTGCATTGTTCGGCGCGCACCTACCGGCACTTGGCCAAGGTTCTGTATCGAAATTCTACAAGGGCAAGAAAATGCGCCTGATCATCAGTTCATCGCCCGGAGGGGGCTATGATTCTTATGGTCGTCTACTGGCTGCACATATGGGCGGCTATATACCGGGCAGGCCGGCGATCGTGGCGGAGAATATGCGTGGCAAGGGCGGGCTAAAGGCGGCCAACTATTTGTATAACAAGGCGCCGCGCGATGGCACCGTCATCGCTGGCGTGCAGCGCCAGGTGCCGCTGCATCAGATCTTGGGTGACAAGCGCGCCAAGTTCATCGCGTCGCGGTTCAACTGGCTCGGCAGTCTCAACAACGAGGTGACCATTTGCGTGTCATGGCACACGTCCAGAGTTAAATCTTTTGCCGACCTGAAGAAGTATCCGCTGGTCATTGGTGGCAGCGGTCCCAACGACACTGAAACGGTGCCCGCGCTGTTGAACAACAAGCTCGGCACTAATTTTGACATCGTGACAGGGTTCGATTCATCGACTTCCATTACCATCGCGATCGAGCTTGGTCAGGTAGAAGGGACCTGCGGCTCATACTCATCATTAAGCAATCGCAATGCGGACTGGTTCAGGAACCGCAAGATTAATATTTTGGTCCAGTCATCGACCCGCAAACACCCCAATCTACCGAAGGTGCCGTTAGCGCTCGACCTTGCGAAGGACCGCAAGACACGTCAGATCATGGCGCTCAACGATGCGCGTCTGGAAATCGGCCGTCCCTACCTGGCACCCCCGGGCGTACCAGCCAGTCGCGTCCTTGCCTTGCGCAATGCATTTGCCCGTACTGTTACGGACAAGAAATTTCTGGCTGGGGCAAAAAAGCGCAAGCGGGCAATATCACCAGTCAGCGGTCAGGACGTACAGTCATTGATTAGACGTATATCCAAGGTCAACACGGCAATGATCGCCGAATTGAAGGATGCGCTGAAATACAAGGCCAAGAAGGCCGCCGCCAAGATTGAGATGAACGAAATCACCGGCCCAGTCACAGCAATCAAGTTGAGCGGCCGGCGCATCACGGTCGAGGATGAGGACGAAGAAGAGGATTATTCCGCCAAGGTCTCCCCCACCCGTACGCTGATCACCATCGCTGGCCGGCAGGCCAATCCAGCCCGGCTGAAGATCGGCATGAAATGTACGATCACGTCACTTGGCAGCGGCCTCGAGGCGACCAATGTTGATTGCAAATAGCACCTGAGTGCAAATTGGACAGCCTCGCCGGCGGGTAAAGTGCACTGCCGCCCGGCCAGGCTTCGGGGTGACTGTGGGCCATCAGTGTTATATGAATACTTGCGAAGAAAATATTCGCAGGATGATGCCCCGTGTCTGAGTTACCCAATCCACCTTATCGCGCCGAAATAATCGGCAGCTTCCTACGTCCCGGCTCACTCAAAGAAAAGCGCGCCGCCTACCGAGAAGGCAAAATTTCAGCCGCCGAATTGCGCGCCGATGAGGACCGGGAAATTGTCTCACTTGTTTCGCGCCAACAGGAACTGGGTTTGCCGGTCTGCACCGATGGAGAATTGAGACGCGGTACCTATTCGGACGCCTTCACGACGTCCGGGATCACCGGGGTTACGGCGGAATATGTCGGCCTTGGAGATTTCGCCTATTCAGATGGTCAAGGCGGCACGCGCACGGCGCGTGTTCCGGTTGTACGCGATAAGATCCGCTGGGCAGAGTCAGACAACGCTCAGAATTTTGCATTCTTGAAATCACTTGCCACCAGTGCTCAGCCAAAAATGACGCTGCCTGGCCCATGTTACATTTACCAACGAGCTGGCCGAGCAAATATCTCCTCAGATGCTTATCCAAGCCTAGATGGATTTTGGGCCGATCTGATTGCCGCCTATCACGCGGAAATGCAGTCGCTCTATGATGCTGGTTGTCGTTACTTGCAACTCGACGACACGGCGATCGCGAAACTGGTGGATCCGAAGATCCAGCGTGGACTGACTGAACGCGGTGATGACTGGCACAAGTTGTTGGACATTTACACCCACGCGATCAACGCCGTGATCGAGGGAGCGCCGCCGGCCATGACTATTGGCGTACATCTGTGTCGTGGCAACCAAGCCGGTCATTGGCAGGCGTCAGGTGGTTATGATCCGGTCAGCGAGGCTCTTTTCCAGCGGCTGAAGGCGAAATTTTATTTTCTGGAATTTGATAGCCCCCGGGCAGGGACATTTGAGCCCCTCCGAGTGTTGCCCGACGACAAGATTGTCGTTCTGGGTCTGGTATCGACCAAAGTGGCGGAACTGGAAGATGCCGATTTGTTGAAGCGCCGCATTGAGGAGGCCAGCAATTATGTTCCGCTGGACCGCCTGGCATTGAGCCCGCAGTGCGGATTTTCGAGCTCCGAACCAGGCAACCTTCTGACGATTGAACAGCAATTTGCAAAGGTTGCTCGAATTGTTGAGGTGGCGCGTGACGTTTGGGGCGGTACGATAAGATGATGAGCCCTGCTCAATGTAGGAAGAAACGCAGCTCAGAATAATGGTAATTGGGCCACAGATATACTTGCAGCTGTCACGTCCAGCCAGCATAATCATACTGTGATACGTAATTTTATTTCATTTTTAGAGCTTCCGGGGATTAGCTAATTGGAGGCAGCTGATGTTTATACGAGCACTCATCGTTTGTGCAATTTTGACGACCTCCGTCGCA
This sequence comes from Hyphomicrobiaceae bacterium, assembly GCA_965223255.1. Taxonomy (GTDB): domain Bacteria; phylum Pseudomonadota; class Alphaproteobacteria; order Rhizobiales; family Hyphomicrobiaceae; genus CBDCWA01. Next base: position 582,687 of record CBDCWA010000002.1, read on the forward strand.
TCCGTGTCAGCACGAACAATCAATTTTTCAAAGTACAAAACTTGGTACATCAAAGCCTTATTCAACAAGAACGGGCAACTGACGTTTTGTACTGCGACCAACACTTATACGAGCGGTACAAAATTCGTTATTGTGTATAATCGATACAAGCGAAATTGGTTGGTGCAGTTCTACCATCGCAATTGGCCCCACCGCAGAGGTACGACGCCCGTCATCCTGCGCGTTGATGGCCGCGATTTGCGCCGTACGCAGGCAAAGTTTCATAAAAGCAGTGTCTTTATCGATTTGGGACCCAACATCAGCGGGGTCAAAACGCTGATGCGCGGTCGAACGCTGTCCGTGATAACTCCCAAGGGCAAGAGTGCCTATAGCCTTCTTGGCAGTGACGGGGCGACAATCGAAGTTGCAAAATGCCTAAAGTTCTATTTGGGCAGCCGCGGCAACGACGGGGCCTTCTAAGTATCGTCGGCAGCGATTGGCCATATGATCAATCTGGTAATATATGCCTACTTTTGCTTGCTCAATTTGATGGTTGGCCGCATACTTACAGTGGTGAGAATCGCTGGCAATAGCCGATTCGATTCGCGTGCCGAGGAGGCAAGGCAATGGTTTATCGCTGGATGCTTGTGGCAATATTGCTTGGGGCAAGTACCGTCCCCACCGTTGCAAAGACAGTACCTTTTTCAAAGTATGGTGCGTGGAAAATTTCGGCCGGTTTAGACAAATTCGGTCGGTTATCTTTTTGCACGGCGTCTGGTAGATACACAAGCGGGACGCATTTTTCCATAATCTTCAATCGCCGAAAAGCATCCTGGCTCTTGCAGTTTTACCACCGAGATTGGCCGTTTCGGCGTGGAAAAACACCGGTCATTTTGCGTGTTGACGGTCGTGAACTCAGCAGGACCCAGGCAACATATTATAAGAACAGCGTATTTGTGAATCTTGGCCGCCAGATCAGTCGGGTCAAGCGGTTGATGCGCGGCAGACGGTTGTCGGTTTTGACCTCACGAGGCCGCAGCGCATACAGTTTGAATGGCAGTAGCCGTGCCACGCTTGAAGTGGCGAAATGTGTGAAGTACTTCGCAAATCGTGGTGGTTCCGGCGGCGCATTCGGCGGCAATCCAAACAGCGGCGGTGCCTTTGGTGGCGCCAGCAACCGCAGTGGCAGCGGCGGCGCATTCGGCGGCGGCGGCAATAACCGTAGTGGCGGCGGCGCATTCGGCGGCGGTAACAATAGCGGTAATAATAGCAGCGGAAATAGTGGCGGTAACAGCGGCGGTTTTTCGGGCGGCGGCTGGCAATAATCCCAGCCGTTCCACCTCTGCAATCAACTGTTAGGACGCGGCCTCTTGCGAGCCGCCGCGTTGGGACTTGATAATCGTTGCGTGGGTCCCATCAAAGTCGTCACGTTCGCAAAGCAAAACAACGCCGGCAAGCAGGCCCGCCATAAAAAGCAGCGCCGGGATCATAATCAACAGGGCAATCATTGAAGTCTCTCCAATCGAGGGCTTATCCATCTTGAAGAGACTATCGCTCGGAACGGGCGCACGGGCTGTTCCCCGTGAGACAGATGGTGCCCGTGGGTCACGAGCGCCACCACAAAGGCACCAACCCACAATTAGCGGCAAACGAGGACTGGCAATTTAGTATTGGCGAGGACGTTGGCCGCCTGGCTGCCGAGCAACATTCGATCGAGCCCGCGCCGGCCATGAGACCCCATAACAATCAGATCGCAGCCTTCATCCTTGGCCGCCTTTAGAATACCGTCAGCTGGATGGCTGTCGGCGATATGCTTGGTTGCACACTGCACACCAACAGTTTCAGCAATCGCTTTTGCTTTTGTCAGCGTTTCATTGGCTGCGATGGCCTGCTGCGCTTCGTATTTCTCGACCATACCTAGGGTATCGTCTCTGGTTGCTACATCCAGCGCGGACCACATTTCAGTAACCTTTAAAAGTGTCACCCGGGCTCCCATGGCTTTGGCCAGCTCCAGTCCCTGGTCGACCGCCTTTCGACTGACGTCCGAACCGTCCGTCGCGATGAGCAAATGCTTATACATGGCTGACCTCGTCTCTATGCGATTAAGTCACACCAACAGCTAAGCATCTGTCCTTGGTGACCTGCCTTGACGTTGATCAACTGGCCCGTCCCGGTCAAATTGATGCCAACCAAACTTCAAGCTTGGCCCGGACAATCTCTCGCCACGTGCATCAGTGCGCATCTTCCCAGTCGTCGGCGGCTTTGGCATCGACTTGGATAGGGACTGCGAATGCGATTCGCGGCTCGGCTGCCTTTTCCATTACCGATCGAACCACATCCATAGCAACAGCGGCCTGATCTTCCGGCGCTTCGAAAATCAGCTCGTCATGGACCTGCAATAACATGCGCACATCTTCGAGCCCGGCATCCGCCAACGCACCCGGCATCCGGACCATGGCGCGGCGGATGATATCTGCTGCCGAACCTTGGATGGGCGCATTGATCGCAGCGCGTTCTAGAAATCCGCGCATCGACGGATTCTTGGTGTTAATTTCGGGATAGTGGATCTTGCGCCCGAAAATTGTTGCCACGTAGCCGTTGGCCCGCGCAAAGGTTTTGGTCTTCTCCATGTAGGATAAGATGCCTGGGAAGCGCTCGAAATACGTTTTGATATAGCCTGCGGCTTCCTCGCGTGAAATGCCGAGTTGATTGGCCAGCCCAAAGGCGGAAATGCCGTAGATGATCCCGAAGTTGATGGCCTTGGCGCGACGCCGGATTTCGCCCGGCATACCCTCGACCGGTACGCCGAACATTTCCGACGCCGTCATAGCGTGAATGTCGAGACCGTCATCAAAGGCCTGTTTGAGCTGCGGGATTTCAGCGATGTGGGCCAGCACTCGAAGCTCGATCTGACTATAGTCCGCAGAAATTAGCTTTTGACCTTTTTTTGCAACGAACGCGGTCCTGATTGCACGGCCCTCATTGGTCCTGACCGGAATGTTCTGAAGGTTGGGGTCAGAAGAGGCAAGCCGTCCGGTGGTGGTCGCCGCAAGCGCATAGCTGGTATGGATTCGCTTGGTTTCTGGATGCACAAACCCAGGTAAAGCATCGGTATAGGTTGACCTCAGCTTCGAGAGTTGGCGCCATTGCAGCATGGTATTGATCAACCGGCGCGCATCCTCTGGCAGATCCTCGTTGGCTGCGAGATCGTCAAGCAGACCAGCGCGTGTTTCCCATTGGCCGGATTTGGTTCGTTTGCCGCCCGGCAATTTCAGGACGTCGAACAACAGTTCTCCAAGCTGCTTGGGCGAGCCGAGATTGAATTTTTGCCCGGCGAGCTCGTGGACCTCTTCTTCCAGTTGAGCAATCTGTTGCGCGAATTGGGAGGAGAGATGCTGCAGTATCGATCTGTCGACAGTAATTCCGGCAGCCTCCATATCAACAATCACCGGCAGCAACGGTCTTTCCAATGTCTCATAGACGGTCACCATGCCTTCGGCCACCAAGCGCGGCTTCAACACCATCCATAACCGAAGCGTCACGTCGGCATCCTCGGCTGCATATTCCGTCGCTTGAGGGATTGGCACACCGGCAAAAGTTTTGTCGGCTTTGCGCGCACCTGGTGCATGCGCAATGACTTTGGAAAACGGAATGCACGAATGGCCGAGATGGCGCAGGGCCAGATCATCCATGCCGTGGCCGCCCCGCCCACCATCAAGAACATAGCTTATCAGCATGGTGTCATCGACAGGCGCAACGGCTATGCCATAGCGTTTGAGGAGCAACGCATCATACTTGAAATTCTGACCGATCTTCAGGATGGATGGATCTTCGAGCAACGGCTTCAAGCGATCCAGGGCGTCGCGCACGGAGATTTGCTGTAAGTCGTCCCCATTGCCGCCTAAGTCCAATTCGCCACCACCGGCGCGATGACCGACCGGAACATAACAGGCCTGACCTGGTGCCACCGCGATCGAAAAGCCGACGAGGTCCGCCTGCATGGCATCGAGACTGGTCGTCTCTGTATCGAAAGCAATGCGCCCGGCATCGAAGGCGCGCTGCACCCAGTCCTCAAGTGCATCTATGGTCGTCACTGTTTCGTAGGCCGACCGGTCGAAGCCGACACCGAGCGCCTCAGCCTTACCATGCGTGACGCCGGCTGCTGGCGTACCGGCATCTGCGCTTCCGTTTATGGACCCATCAGCCTTCGCTTTGCCGCGTGCAGATTTTTTCGATGCCCCGCCTGCCAAACTGTCACCCACCGACTTTTGCAGCGCCGGCGGCGGATCCTCGCCAAGCGCCTCGGCAATGCGGCGCGTCAACGTGTTGAATTCCATTTGTTGCAAGAAGCCCAAGAGTGTCTTGGCCTCGGGATCGACAACCCCCAATTGGTCGATCTCAAAATTCACCGGCACATCCTGGCGCAGGCGCACCAACTCACGACTGATCCGCGCCTGATCTGCGAATTCGATCAGGCGTTCGCGCCGCTTAGGCTGTTTGATTTCTTCGGCCCGATCCAACAGCTCGTCGAGAGTGCCGTAGGTTTTGATCAGTTCGGCCGCAGTCTTGACGCCGATGCCCGGAACCCCCGGCACATTGTCAACACTGTCACCGGCCAAAGCCTGCACATCGATAACGCTATCCGGCGTCACACCGAATTTGGCCACCACATCATCCGGACCTATTTTTTTCGATTTCATACCATCGAGCATCACCACACCGGGCTCGATCAGCTGCATCAGGTCCTTGTCGGAGGAAACAATAGTGACATCACCGCCACCTGCCAGCGCCTCGCGGGTATAGGTGGCGATAAGATCGTCGGCCTCGTACCCATCCTGCTCGATGCACGCGATATTGAATGCCTTGACGGCGTCCCGGATCAACGGAAACTGTGGAACCAATTCTTCCGGTGGCGGCGGCCGGTTTGCCTTATAATCTTCGAAGATCTCGTTGCGGAAGGTATCTGCGGCAGTATCAAAGATGACGGCGATATGGGTCGGCTTGTCGGCAAGTTTGGAATCGCCGATGAGCTTCCACAACATTTGGCAAAAGCCATGCACCGCACCGACCGGCAGCCCGTCGGACGGTCGTGTCAGTGGCGGCAGGGCGTGAAAGGCACGGAAGATAAATCCTGAGCCATCGATCAGATAGACATGGCTGCCCTTGACGATGGGCAATCGATCGGTGTCCGGCAGCGTCGAGCGATTTTCCCGTCCCGCGGCCCCGGCATTCTTGCGTTTGGCTGTTTTACTCATGGGGCGTGATTTTAGAGCATCACGGGCGAAGTTGGAACCGAGATAGCGGTTCAACTTCTGGCGCGGTCATCGGATCCATGTCGGCGACGATTATCCCCGCCGGGATGCCACCACGGCCTCCCTCACTCAGACCTTGCGTCCGGATGACTGTCGGTAGACGCAAAATAGGGCTTGATATCGACGAGTGGTGTGCCATCGAGGCAATCCACCTTGCGCACGGTAAGCGTCGTCCCCTCGATCCCCAACAGCTCCACGACGCCGATTGCGATCGGATTGGGCCGCACCGGCGAGCGCAGCGCAAACGTGCCGCGCTTTTCGCCCAGATGCCGCGGTACCTGGGCAATGAGATCGCGCCGCGCTTCATGCATCCAATAGACCAGAATAATGTGCGAGTATTTTTCGAGGCCGACCAGGCCTTCGCTGTAGCGTGGATCAACCTCGACCGTCGCTATGGCATCCGACTGGCGGGTATTCTTGGGGCAGTCCCCGCGCGCTTTAAAAGGCGTGCGAATGCGCCCGATAAAGGTTATGCCGGCGTCCATTGTCGCAGGCAATTCGATCCGCACTTCACCGGGTCTGACATCCTGGTGGTCCACCATTGCACAATCCTTTCCTCAAGAGAGGTGGCATAGGACGATTGTGGGCGGCCGGCAACAGTTCGCGTAATGCACGGGTGTCGGAGGGCTGAAAGTCCTTTACCCCGGGCCAGGGGCTTTGTCCCCGGACCCATCGTCTCAAGTGATAGTGTGGGCGCGACTTTGCCCGCCCACGCAGCCGATAAAGAGCGCGTATTACCGCAGGGTCATGCCGGCCACGCCAACAGCGAGATTGAGCCCGCGCTGGCCTTGCACGCTCAGCGGCTGCAGCACGATTGATCGGTTGAGTCCTCCGATCAAAACCTTGGCGCCACCACCGACGCCGATGGCGGCGTCCGCTGCCGCGCCATAATAATTGCCGGCTAGCATACCGGGGCGAACGGCGCGCGTGCCTGCGAGCACCGTCCATACCATCACAGTCCGCCCCGTCCGGCCAATGTCGAGACCGATCTTTGTGACGCTGCCGCGATAACGTTGTGTCTCCGCTCGTGACGAGGGCGTGAACGAGCACTGGTATGATTTCTTGGAGCCGATGATCAGGCCGAGACCGGCGCCACCGGTGCACGTCAATGTGCCGATACTGACTTTGGTCTGTGCCGAGACCGGTAGTGCCGCGGCTAGGCTCAATGCTGCTGCTGCGGCAAAGCCAAATGCGAAAGTGCGAAAAGGCATAATTACCTCCTTCTCAAGACTAGATTTGCCGTCGGATTAGCAACATCCGGCAGCTCTCGCCTTAATAGAAATCAAGAGCAGCGCGCGGAAAAGGGCGGGCCGTCCCCCAGAGTTAATGTTCTCATCTGAGTCTGTGTATGAATTGTGATCGGGCTATACAACGTTTATTGGGTTGTCGTCGCGCAATTGCCAATTTACGTGCCCCCGAAGCCGCCGTCGCACATTTAACTATCGTGCAGGCCGAAATCCGCGCCGCGTTCGTATTGACCGGGCCAGTCCGGATCAAAACCGATCTCGCGGGCAATATGGCGGGTCAGATAGGGATCAAACATGTGCCCACGACCGACAACGCACAGATCCGCTTTGCCGTTTTCCAGTATGTCATTCATTTGCGCACCAGTTGCGATGTTGCCAAGCGCCATCGTCGGCACGCCGACATCTGCCCGGATCTGTTCGGCAAATGGAACTTGAAACAGCGAACGAGTTGGCGGCCTTTTGTTTGTGACCATCCCGCTCGAGACGTCGATCAAATCGGCACCGGCCTCATAAAACATTTGAGAGACGGCAACCGCATCTTCGATTTCATGCCCGCCCTCTTCCCAGTCCACGGCGGAAATCCGCACCGAGATTGGGCGGTCTTCCGGCCAAACGCGGCGAATGGCACCGAACACGTCAAGTGGCAGTCGCATGCGGTTTTCGAGCGGACCGCCGTAGGCATCTGTGCGCTTGTTGGCCAGCGGAGAGATGAAGGAGGATAGCAAATAGCCATGCGCACAATGCAACTCGATCATATCGAAGCCAGCAGCGATCGCCCGCGTTGTCGCTTTGACGTAGAGTTCCGGTATGGACTCGATCTCGTCCAGGGAAAGAGCCCTCGGCGGGCGATGATTTGGACTGACCGAGATCGCGGATGGAGCGATCAAATCGAAACCAATTTCGACTTGCTGGTCAGTGCCGCGGTGCCAGCTGACACCGGTATCGCCTTTACGCCCAGCATGACCCAACTGCAGTCCAATCTTGCTCTTGGTATTTTGGTGGACAAATTCGACAATTCGCCGCCAGCCTTCGATATGGCGATCATCCCAAATGCCAGCATCGGTGATTGAAATGCGCCCATCGGGATGCACCGCACTCATTTCAGCGATGACGAGGCCGGCACCACCCATCGCACGAGAGCCGAGATGGACGAGATGCCAATCCCCAACCTCTCCATCTTCACTTGCTGAATACATGCACAACGGTGACATCACGACGCGATTGGCAAGCGTCATGCCACGTATAGTGAGCGGCGTGAACATAAGTGGGCGATCGGCGGAATTGTCGGCTTGTAGCTCGGGCGGCATTTTCGCTTATCCTTTATCGAGCGGTTAAAGTGGCACATATTCTTGGGCGCGATGGGCCGCTTGGCAAGTATAATCGATGGCAACGGGTTGTCGGCGCCAATAGGTTCGAAAGGAAACAAATGTGATCGGTCAGTCGGTCAATCGTATTGAAGACCTGCGCCTCGTAACGGGGCACGGACGCTATACCGATGACCATAACGCTGAAGGCCAGCTGTATTGCGTCTTTGTGCGCTCGCCCCACGCGCATGCGAACGTGACTGGAATTGATGCCGAGCGCGCGCTTTACCACCCCGGCGTGTTGGGTGTCTTCACAGCGGCGGATCTGGCGGCCCATGGGGTGCAACACATGCCAAGCGGCATCGCCAGCCGGGCCGCCGATTATCCCAATCGCGATGGCACGATCATGGTTGACCTGCGCCATCCCGCCTTGGCAACGGACCGCGTCCGCTACGTTGGCCAACCGACCGCTGTGGTGATTGCTGAAACGTTGGAAGCCGCAATCGCTGCATCCGAAAAGGTTGCAGTTGACTTTGAAATTCTGCCGGCTGTCACGTCGCCGATAGCTGCATTGGCAGAAGATGCGCCGGATCTTTGGCGGCAGGTTCCGGGCAATGTGATTTTCGATTATGTCTCAGGCGACGAGACCAGGGTGGCCGAAGCGCTCGCGCGGGCAGCGTTCTGTGTGACAGAGACATACATCAACAATAGGATTGCAGCGGCTTTCACAGAGCCCCGCGCTGCTCTGGCAACCTACGAGCCAGCAACCGGCGGCTACCATGTCAAGATCGGCTGCCAGAGTGTGCATGGCATCAAGCGCAACCTCGCCCAAGTTCTGGGCATTCCGCCCGAGGCGGTCCGCGTGACGTCGCCCGATACGGGAGGTGGGTTCGGGGCACGCTCGGTGCTCTATCCGGAATATGTTGTGGTGGCGTGGGCCGCGAAGATGCTTGCCCGTCCCATCAAATGGACGGCAACGCGGGCAGAAGAATTTCAAGCGACGACGCAGGCGCGCGATGCAGTCTTGGCAGGCACATTGGCGCTCGACGAGGCTGGCCGCATCATTGCTCTCAAGGTCGAAGCGACGGCTGCGTTCGGCGCCCATCATGCCGGCAATGGCCCATTCTCAACATTGCGAAATCTGGAGCGCATGCTGCCGACGGTTTATGACATTCCGGCTTTGCAGTTCCGCCTGCGCGGTGTCTTCACCAATACCACGCCGATCAGCTCGTATCGCGGCGTCGGTCGCGTGGAAGCGAATTACTTACTTGAAAGATTGATCGATACAGCGGCGAGAACCGCCGGTCTCGACCGCATGGACTTACGCCGCATGAATGTCATCCCCTCTCATGCGTTACCCAAGCAGACAGAAGCAGGTGCGCTCTATGATAGCGGTGACTATGCAGCGAATATGGACATCGCACAGCGGGCCGGCGGTTGGGATCAATTTCCCGAACGTAGGGTGCAATCAACCGCGCGAGGCAAGCTACGCGGTATCGCTCTCTGCAATTATATCGAAGGCGCGGGCGGTGTCGGTGGCGAGTACGGTCGGATCGAAGTCAGCCGCGACGGCAACGTGAAGATTTCTGCCGGCTGTGTCGATCAGGGACAGGGACATGAAACCGTCTTACGTCAACTTGTTGCGCACGTCCTTGGCATTGACCACGATGTCATCACCAAGATTGATTCAGATACGGGCCTGGTGAAAGACGGTGTTGGCACCAACGCTTCCCGGTCGATGGTGCGCGCTGGCAAGGCGTTGGCCGACGCCGCAGAAGCCCTCATCGCGCGTGGCCGAACAACAGCTGCACGGTTATTACAGCGAGAGCCTGATACGTTGCAATTCGAGGCCGGCGCCTATGTCGTCGCTGGTAGCGACCAAAGCGTGACACTCTTCGAAGTCGCCAGGGCCGAGGCGGACACCTTCGCAGCCGAAGTCCGTCATGGTGATGAAACCGTGACTTACCCGTGCGGCTGTCACCTTTGCGAGGTCGAAATCGATCCTGAAACCGGCGAGGTCTCGATCGAGAATTATATCGCCGTCGATGATGTCGGCCGCGCCGTCAATCCGATGCTCGTCCACGGCCAGTCTCGGGGCGCCATTGCGCAAGGTATCGGCCAGGCACTGAGCGAACATATCCAATATGACGAGACGACCGGACAACTCGTCACCGGATCATTTATGGACTACGCACCGCCACGAGCGAGTGACCTGCCTATGTTAGAGGTTATTTCAAATGATCGCCCCAGCCCCTTCACACCCTTCGGCATTAAGGGGGCTGGCGAAGGCGGCACCACGGGCGCGCCAGCAACTGTGATCAATGCCATTCTGGATGCCCTGTCACCAATTGGGGTCAGTCATATCGATATGCCTGCCACTTCGGAAAAGATCTGGCGGCTGATGCGCGCCGCAAATGCAAAATAGCGCGGGTCGGTGATCAGCGCGAGAGCAAACCCGCGCCGTACCATGCACGCCAGCCACCCACACAAACTTCGCTAGACCGCCGTTGGGCTAATTGATATTCAAGCGCGACACGACATAAAGGCTGCCGCCCCGTAACCGAAAGCCATCCGATGTCCCGAGACCAGCGCCCATGACCGCCACTTCGTCAACCGACAATACATCAGCGCGCCGGGCAATCCTGTTCGTCTTGTTCACCGTCTGCATCGATGCTATGGGCTTCGGCATAATCATTCCAGTGTTGCCGGATCTGGTGCGCGAGGTGTCCAACACCAATTACAGCGGCGCGGCACTTTGGGGTGGTTATCTCAGCTTCTCCTACGCCGTCATGCAATTTTCGTTCGGGCCCACGGTTGGCAACCTGTCGGACCGTTATGGTCGCCGTCCGGTCCTGCTGATCTCGCTTGCCGTTATGGCTATTGATTTTCTGATCATGGCGATAGCCCCATCGCTGATTATTCTGTTCATCGGCAGAATTATCGCCGGCATCGCGGCAGCCACCCATTCGACGGCCAATGCCTTTATTGCAGACATCAGCCCGAACGAAGACCGTGCCAAGAATTTTGGCTTGCTGGGCGCAGCCTTCGGCCTCGGATTCATATTGGGGCCGTTGATTGGCGGTCTGGTTGGCGAGTGGGGCACACGCGCACCCTTCTATGCAGCCGCAGTGCTTGCCTTCCTCAACTTTTGCTATGGCTATTTCGTGCTGCCGGAGACACTGACAAGTGACAAGCGGCGGCCGTTCGAATTTGCGCGGGCAAATCCGGTCGGCGGCGCCATGCAGATTTCAAAAATGCCGATGGTCGCCTGGTTCCTCTTTTGTGCGTTCCTGTTTGAGATCGGGCACTTCGTTTATCCGGCGGTTTGGGCCTATTACACCAAGGAGGCGCATGGCTGGTCGAGCGCCGAGGTTGGTCTGTCATTGGCGGTGGTCGGGATCGGCTTTGTGATTGTGCAGGGCTGGTTGATTCGGATAGTGCTGGCGCGATTTGGCGAAGTGAAGACTGCAGTCGGCGGGTTCTTTTTGAGCATCTTAGGTCTTGCAGGCCTGGCCTTCGCAACCAAGGGCTGGATGGTCTACGCGCTGATACCATTGACGGCTCTGGGCGCGGTGGTGACGCCTGCTCTTTCGGCATTGATGGCCAATAGGACGCCCGACGATTCCCAGGGCGAGCTGCAAGGGCTTCGCACCAGTGTCGCCGGCATCGTCATGATCGTGTCACCGCTGTTGATGACCCAGCTGTTCGGATATTTCACTGGCATCAAGGCACCGTTTTATTTTCCAGGCGCACCCTTCTTTGCTGCCGCCTTGCTGATGGCCTTGGCCCTGATCCCCTTTGCGATCGGTCTTAGGCAGAACGAGCCATAACCACACCCCCGCCCTCCTCACGCCCCACTTAACCGCCGGGCGACCACCAGCAACTTGCGATACACGTCGCGCACCCGGGCCATCGCATCAGGACTTGTGCTGGCGAAATGCATCAGCCCCGGCGCGGCATTGACTTCCAACACAGTGCCGGGCGTATTGACATCGCTGATATCTGTCGACAGAAGATCAACGCCGGCGAAGCGCAAGCTCAGGGCTTTGGTGATCGCGATCGCCTGTTCGCGCACATTCTGCGTAATTTCACCCATCACATCTTCAGCTGTGCCGCCGGTGCTCAGGTTCGCACTGGCAAGCAACGGGATCGCATGACCTGCGCGCGGCACGCTGTCGAAACATAAACCTGACCGTTCAAGCTGGCGTGCGAGCCGCTTATCAGAGGCTGCAATCTTCCGCCCACCCTTTCTATCGGCTAGCTGGCCGAGCGTGCATGCCAGGAGCGATCGTATCGTGCTCTTGCCATCACCGACGACGGCGAGCGGTCTTCGCCGATAGGCCGCGACCACAGCATCTTCAAGAACCAGCAGTCGATAGTCGTCTCCCGCAACGGGCACCTGCAATAAAACCCGTTCGTGCGTGCGAAAGAGCACGAAAAGATCCCGGAACAGCTCCTCCAAATCTCGGACACAGGAAACGCCATCGCCGGCCGAGCCTTCATTGGGCTTGAGATACAACGGAAAACCATGTGTCTTAGCGAAGGCGAAGGCAGGGTCTGCGAAGTTCAGCCGCGTTGCGAGCCGCTCATTGCGCAGTTCGATTTTGCTTTTGTAGCCGGGCGAAAACAACAGCACGCTTGGCGGAGTCGGATAGCCAAGCGCGCCAATGATCTCAGCACTATAGGACTTGTCGGCTGCAATCGAAGCCGCGCCATGCGGGTTCACATCGAGCGAGGTGCCTTTGAAATAAAACCGCCGGCCCGCGTCTGGAAACTGAATGTAGCCAATCGCCTTGAATTTTGGTTCAAGATAAAGCTTGGCGCCAACCTCATCTGCAAGTTCGCTGAGGAGCGTTGCAAGCGGCAGGCCCTTTAGGGACAAGTGGGTGGCATCTTCAAACGGCATGAAACGCGACTGGTTGGGTTGGTGAAATTCGCCACCGGCAAAGCTAACCGACAAGCTTTGGCCAATGCAAATATCTACTTCCAGGTGTGGAGCAGACCTATTGGAGGACAGTCCCAATACGTGTTCGGTGCTCGTCCAAATTTGCGGGTCCTGGCATAGCGCTCGATCCTAATCCTGCGACGCGTCTTGAGCTTATAGGCGAGTTCCTGGCGTCTGGCCCGAGAATTCGGAGGTGCCATTTGCAAAACGTCCATGCGGGTCAGCAAATAATATTCTGTGGCCGGCGGAAGCCTGGCAAGGGGTTGGCCGTTCACCGGTGTCATCAAGAGTTTGATCGCTGGTAAAAAGTCATCGTGGACCGCGAGTGTGGCCAGGTTGCCGAAGGTCCGACATAACGTGGCCAAAACCCGTGCCTGCCGCGTCTCCGATGAGACGCCAGACATGATGCTCATCGTAAATTCGTCGACCGGAAATGGTCGTTCAATTGCCAGGCCACCCTTTGCTATTTCCCTCAGCGCGCGGTTTAAGGAAAGGTTTGATAGACAAAACCAGTAATCGATTGTGGCTGGAATAACCGTCGAGGCGAAAATTCGGCCGACGTTTTGGCGCCCGTGAACGACTTGCAGATAAGGATGCTTCAGGATGAAGCCCACTGCCAACAGCGACGAGACGGTTTGGCAATCGCCCAAACGCATTGCAGTCGCATATAGCTCTTGCTCTTGCGCCGGCAGTGCTGTGTGGTAGCTCTGGTTGAGAAAGGGTCTCCAGGGCCCGCGCTTGGGCTTCCAGCTGCTATGCCGGCGTGGCAGATTGCGCCGTGCATAGAGTTCTGCCAGCAGCCTCTTAGCGCGCGGGTCCATTTTTGCCGGTCCAGTGTCGCCTGCCAATGGCACCGGAATGCCCGCCACAAGTATTACAGCGAGACAAAGTACAATCCGCGCGACCTGCACGCCCCACCGTGTTCGATGTTTCGATCGCGCCATTTGCGAGTTCACGATGCACGTTTGGCGCTTCGTATGGCTATACATTGTGACCACCCCGGATGTTATCCAGCTGCCTGTAAAATATATCAAAACATCTTTATGCAGATCAATGATCCTATGTCGATGATTGACCAGCGTCCGATAGATGTCGGCTGTCGGGTGGCACACCTTCTGAGATTTATCCCCGTAGTTGCCAACCGTTTTACGATTCGCGTGATCGAACGAGATTGGAGCAAAAAATCATGTCGCGTTTACCCCACGATCACTGCGAGATCTTGCGTGAGCAAATTGCCGATAAAACCGCGCGCAGAGGTTTCCTGCTCGACCGAATGAGACCGATGAAAGACCGGCTCGAACTCATGTACGATTTGCTCACGGCCTTTTCGAGACCAATTGGTGCCGAAGAGTATATAGCTCTGACGAAAGAAAAGATCCATTTGATCGAAAAACTCCGCAGACCACAGCATGAGCTGGACGGTGTGGAGCGCCAACTTCGGGAGTTACAGAACGATTTCGACCTATCTCTATGTCATTAACCCATCAAGATGCCTTAGGCGACTTTGCCAGGCCTTATTGCCAAGAGACTGGTAAGATCCTGCCGGGGCAGTCCCAACCGGGCCGGAATGGTATCTGGCCTAGGCGGGTGCGCGCATAATCGGCGATTTCACGCTGTTGCTTGGGGCGTAGCTCGCGGGCGAGTTTGTTGCGTCGTGCCGTGCCTACCGGAACTGAAAGCTTCAAAGCTTGAGCGCGCACCAGCAGATAATAATCGAGACGCGGCGGCAGCCTCGCCAGGCGTCGTCCTTTGCCTTGGGCCACCAGAAGCTTAATCGCAGGGCGATGATCATGAAATGCTGCGAGCGCCGCGATATGCGAGAGGGCGTTGCAGAGGGTCGCTTGGGTTAGTGCTGCCCGCGTTTCTGATGGGCGCACGGAAACGTCGGGTTTTGCAAAACGATCTGCGGCATAGGGCTTTGCGATCGTCAGTTTGCTCCTTCGAATTTCTCGTTTCCGCCCGGTTGATCAGGCGGTGGTAGGTGCAAAACAAGTAGTCGTGGTGTGTCGGCAGGACAGTCTTCACGAACCACCTGCCGAGAAAATAGCGCCCATGGGCGGCTTGCAGATAAGGGTGTTTTTGAACAAACCCTGCCACCAACAATGACGTGACCGTTTGGCAATCGCCGAGAGTCGTGGCCTTGGCAAAGTGCTTTTGTGCCGTTGCGGAAAGGCCTGCATGGAAGGGTTCATTGAGATAAGGGGCCCATGGCCCGTGCTCGGGCAGCCACGACTGATGATCGAAAGGTAATTTTCGGCGTGCAAAAAGCTCTTGCAGCAGTTTCTTGGAGCGCGGATCGATCTTGTCATGACCTGCCCCAAATGCTGCCGGCATAGCTTGGTCCAAGAGGTGATAGGCGCAGACGCTCATTACCGCACCAAGCGCGATGCCAGCCAGCGACGGCAGCGCACGTATTCGACGAAACGTCTGCACACCGGCCCAGTGCGCCCGATTGCCAATCCGTCTCCACATCCTCGCCCCTGGATCGATCAATTATTGCCCTCGAATTAGCAAACAATCCTTATACGCCGTATTTGGCAGAAGTGTGGGGCGAGCGCGTTTTTCTGGAGGAGTTGCGATCGCGCACCTAACGACGAAAGCGTGCCAGACCGCTGAGGTCAGAGGCATCGAAGAGTGCGCGCACGAAGTCGGCAAAATCTTCTGCCGTTGCCTTGTCCCAGCCGCCATATGCGGTATTGGCGTGGAATTTTGCCAGGATTTCAGCGTCGTCCAAGGGTTCTCTGACACCGCCGCGCATGTGTGGTTGAGTGGCGGACTTCTGAGTGCCATCGTTCAAGGTGACTGTCAGGTCGCCGGTGTAATTGCGCGGATACTCATTGTTGGGATCGATCTCGTAGCGCACCTTGCCAGCCAGTGCCAGTACGTCCGGCCGGGCAATGGCCGCCTCGGTGTATTCTCTTAGTCCCGCCGCGCCGTCACACAGGCCGATAGCGATCCCGTAGGGGCAACTGAATTTCGCTGAATAGGGTGTCGTTGGCCGGGCCTTTTCTGCCGCCGGCTGCCATAGGCGGTGGACCGTACCCTCGCCGACTTTGGCAACAACATCCTTGACGTCGTCCGCCACAACGCCCGCCCGGCGCAGTTTGATCGCACAATCGATGTAGGGTTGAATCATCGTACCACAGGCATAGGGCTTGAAGGCGAGCCGACTGGCATTCCAATCCTCGCCAAGATCCGCGGTGATCCGCGAAAAATCCTTGTCAATATCGGCAACCGCAAAGGCAACGAAAAAGCCATGCACGCCATCGAAAACGGTGCGCGGTCCTGAAAAGCCATTGGCCGCAAGGCGCGCTGCCTTGATGCCGGCCTGTGCCGCCCAGCCGGGATGCAGGCGCTTATTCCATGTGCCCTCTGCCAGGTATTCGATGATGCCGGAGGCCATACTGCCGGCGATTCCCAATGCATTGACCATCTGCGCTTTGCTAAGCCCGAGGGCTGCCGATACACCAGCTGCCGAACCCATCGCACCGCACACCGCGGTTGGATGGAAGGCGGCGCGGTGGATTGCCGTCGGGGCGACGATACCAAGCCGACAGGCAAGTTCCGCTCCAACAGCCATGCCTTTCAGGACATCCCGGCCGGTAAGCTGATCCGCCTCCGCTACCGTCAGGATGGCCGACACGATCGTAGACCCCACATGCACGGGCGTGCCTTCGAACGTATCGTCGAAATCTTCCCCGTGGATTGCCGTACCGCTTATCAACGCCGCATCTGCGCGCGTAAAACCGCCGGCATGACCGACAGCCGTACAGGGGCCTTCGCCTTCTGCAGCGGCGAGCACGGCGGCAACATAATCAGTCGCCCGCGCCGCGACCATAAGCCCGCCGGCATCCAGTATCGTGCGCGCGAGGGCCGCCCGCACGTTCGCCGGGATAGTGGTCGCATCAAGTTCGCTCGCCCATTCGGCGAACGATTCAGAGGCAGCGGGAGACGGCAATTCCTGAGCCATAGTTCGATATCATCCTATGTCGTAGGCCACCCCAAGGGGCCTATATTTTGAACTCTGAGCGTTCAAGGTCATCGGCCTGATCAATCAAGCCTTGTTCCCAGGCCAAGTATTGCCGCGAGGCTTCTAAATTACCGTCGTGACGATCGTGAACAAAATAGAGGTAATCAATCGCCTCTGCCGGCGTTGGCTGCCGGTTGTCTTCGATGACGTCAAGGCCGGCGCGCTGCCAAGCCCCAACACCACCCTGTATCAGGTAGACATTCTCGACACCGGCCTCGCGCAAATCCTTTTGAGCCATGGCTGCGATTGCCTGGTTGTCGGCAAACAACACGGCACGCCGTACCCCGGTCAATCGATCGCGTGTCAGTTTCGGACGTATGGACCAGATCGCGCCGGCCGCATGCTTCTGGCGAAAAGCAGTTGATGAGCGTAAATCCAGCAAACAGCTCGCCCTCGCCCTTAAGTGCGGCGACCGCATCTTGCGGCGCAATACAGTCGACGTCGCAACTCAATTGCACAGTTGCCGTGCTCTTTAGGTCGTAAGTGGCAGGCGATAGACGATGGACGTACGGCTCATACCCCATACGTTTTAGCCAATAAGCCGCGAGCGCGGCGCGCAGGCCCGCATCATCAATCAGCACGACGCGCGAGCGCCTGGTCCCGATCCATTGATCCGTCGATTGGATAAGTTGGCCGCTCAGAGCATGGCGGGCAACGGCGATTGGATCGGCCGACGCTTCGGCCTCAGAACGGACATCCAAGACGTGGGTTGTCCGGGTCTGGTCTTCGAGAAACGCCGCAAGGCCGGCCGCATCAATGGCAGGAATATCATCATCCGCCATAACGCGTTCTGCCCGCTTCTGGCTTGCTGAAAATGTCATGCTATCCAAGTCAGGAAAAGGCTGAGCTGTGTTCCCGCGCTCAAGGTCAAACCCAGCCAAGGTCCAGCCTTGCGTGCCGTTCTCCAACGCAAATACCGGATTGTTGAAACCGGCAACCATCAGGCTTGCAGCCCCGATCAGGCCGCGCGTCCGCCCGGCACAAGTGAGCAGGATCGTCGCTGTCTCATCCGGTACGGCGGCCGCCAAGCGATGGGCAAGTTCGCCATTCGGCAGACAGCGCGCACCGGGCACGCGCATCTTTTCATGCTCGGCTGGCGGGCGGGTATCGAAGAAATGAAAGGACTTACCTGCGGCCTTCCAGTTTGCAAGCTCATTGGCCGACAACCGTTGCGGTTGAAAGTGATGCTCAGCAAGCTCGCCCAATAGTTTGCTCGGAACATTGACGCCCTTGAACAGGCTAAAGCCCGCCGCCTCCCAGGCCGCGACACCACCATCGAGGATTGAGATTGACGCATAGCCCAGTCCCTCCAGGCGTTGCGCCGCACGCTCAGCGACACCATCTCCGTCATCGACCAGAATGACCTCGGTGGAAATTCGCGGCACCAGACGGGGAAACTCCAATTCCAGCCGGCTATAGGCGCATGGCGCAGCAAACAACAGATGGCCTTCGCCGAATTGCCCGGCCTCGCGCACATCGATGACTGCAAATTCTTGCGCGCGATGGAGCCTGTCCTTCGCCGCCTCAGCCGTTATCAAGCTTACCATGTGCTGCTCATACCTGCTGGATTGATAACAATGTGATGGCCAGTTGTGCGCTGCAATGGGCAGTTTTGCAAGCTGGCGCCGCCGCCGTTGCAAATGCAATCATTCGCGCCGTAGAGGACATGCGTGCCCCCCATCAGGACAACACGACGGTGATCGTGGTGTGCCCGCGTGTGTCGGACTGAGCGGGTCAGGTCTTTTGCGCCATCCATCCACAGTGTCGTTGGCGCCTTGCACTCGAAATTTTTTGCGAATCAGCTTTTCTAGTGCCGCGACCAGCAATGCCTGCTGCGAGGCTGAATACCGGCTTCTGTCGTGGAAATTGGCGGTCGCTATCGTGCCGGTGTGGCTTTTGAGACAAGGGTCTCGATCGGGAACAACGACGGATTGACGAATTAAAGGAGCGTTCATCACCATTCAGAACCCTCTAACCAGCTGATTCAAAATTAAAAAATTAAGCTTTCTGCTGAGCTTCCTGTCTTTTGCAGCTAGGATGTGCTTGCCCGAATCGGGTATCAACACCTAGGCGGGGGAAGGCTGGGCCGATTGGTGCTGTCTGGCCTCCCCATCGATGGCGCAATCACGGTGCTCGGCGGGGGGCTCTGATGCACGTTTGGCAACTGGGGGCAGCTTCGGCTGCGGTGATGCTCGTGGGGTGTGCCGTGATCCCTGAGCCATTGAGCGATGGCGAACGCACCGCCTATGCCAAGGACATGCGCCAGCGCGTCGTCGCGGCCCAAGAACCGATTTCCCGCCGCATCAGCCTGTATGAGGCTATGGCCCGCGCCCTTAAATACAATCTCGACAAGCGCGTCAAGGAGATGGAAATCATCTTGCGCGACCGCCAGCTCAGTGTTGCCCATTATTCCAAGCTGCCCAATTTGGTTGCCAATTCCGGTTATGCCGATCGCAGCAACTATGCAGGCGGCAGCAGCGTCCGGATCCTCGCCCCGCGCGAAATCGGCTCTGAAAGCCTGACCTCGTCCTCGTCGTCCGAGCGCGATGTGCGCTCGGCTGACTTGCGCTTTTCCTGGCACATTCTGGATTTCGGTTTGTCTTGGATCCGCGCCAAACAGGCGGCCGACCGGGCGATGGTGGCCCGTGAACATCGCCGCCGTGTGATCAATAGAATTACCGAGGATGTGCGCGTTGCCTATTGGCGTTCGGTCACCGCAACGCGCTTGCTCTATCGCTTGCAGCGCCTGGAAGCGCGTGTCAACCGGGCCCTGAAAGACACCCAATCGCTGGCGGCCAAGCGTCAGACCTCGCCATTGACGGCGCTGACCTATGAGCGTGAGCTGGTTCAAATTCAGCGCGAGATCCGCCGTCTCAGCGGTGATCTAAGCACCGCCAAAGCGCAGCTTGCAGCCTTGATGAATATCGATCCCGGCGACAGATTCCGTGTCGTGGTGCCGCGCCGCATGCCGCAGCCCCGCCATATCGGCCTATCGGCCCGTGCGATGGTTGCCCGCGCCCTGTTGAGCCGTTCGGAACTGCGCGAAGCCGCCTACAATCAGCGCATCAACGACCGTGACGCCGAAGCAGCGATTTTGCAGATGCTGCCTGGCGTTTCGTTTTCCGCCGCCCCGAATTGGAATTCCAACACCTATTTGTTCAACAGCCATTGGGTGGCCTGGGGGGCGCGGGCCAGCTGGAACCTGATGCAGGTGTTTTCGTATCCCGCGCGCCGGGCCGAGATTGACGCCAAGGATGATTTGCTGGACAAGCGCGCCCTTGCCGTCACCATGGCGATCATGACCCAGGTACACGTCGCCCGCGCCCGTCTCATCCATGCCCGTCGCAAATATCGCTCTGCCCGCCACTACAACTATGTACAGCTGCGGATCGTGCAACAGATCCGCCAGGCGCTGGCGGCCGGCAAGGTCTCCGAGCAGGCCGCCATCCGCGAAGAGATGAACGCGCTTGTGGCCCAGACCAAACTGGATCTCGCCTATGTTGAACTGCAAAGCGCGTTTGCCAACGTCTATGCCTCGATGGGCCTGACGCCATATGCCAACGCGGATCTGACCCATCGCACTGTCACGGCATTGAAGGCCTCACTGCGCAACGGCTGGCGCCAGCTCGGCGATCGGTTTTAAACCCGCGCGCTGACCGCAATGCCGCCGATATCCCGCTTAGCCAAGGTATCAGGTGAGGCTATTGCAGCGCCATTACCAGATCGTCATGCACAAAGTAGACACCGCTTCAAGGGTTACGGCCTGACGCACAAAGATGATCGCATCTTAAGACGTGAGCAACGCTACGACTTTCGTTTGGCATCGTCCGGAATCTAATTCACCGGCATGGTGTTCTAGACAATCGCCTCTTCACCTTTGAGTTGTGCGCGATGCATGATCCGGCGGCTATTGGGATCGAACGAATCTCTACGGTGCAGGACGGATAAGTTTTGCCACATGAGAATATCGCCTTGCCGCCATTGGTGGCGCATAGCATATCGCGGCTGACTGACATGCGCCCAAAGAGCGTCCAACAGATCATCGCTTTCCGCAACCTCGAGGCCGACAATGTAGGCGTGCGGGCGCCGTCCCAGAAACAGACATTTACGCCCGCTTATCGGATCGGTACGTACCAGCGGATGTCGCGCTCCAGGCGTGTCACGCACGTCGCTGATTTCCTGATACCCCTTGCGCAGCATTCCGGCACTGTTGTGCGCACAATCATGGATGGCACGCCGGCCTTCTATCCGTTTCTTCAGCGTCTCCGGAAGCTCCTCATAAGCCTGGAACATATTTGCAAAATAGGTATCACCGCCGCTGGGTGGCACTTCCATGGCATAGAGAATTGCGCCCTTGGGCGGCTGCTCAGTATATGTCATATCCGCATGCCAGACCGCTTCGCCATCGCCGAGATTACCAATCGGTTGGCCGCCTTCGACGACATTGGAGATCACATTCAGCTCGGGATGGTCAGGCAAAAACGATATGCCATATGGGTTTGGCCCTGGCGGATCGAGCTCACCGAAATTTCGTGCAAACGAAACCAATTGATCATCGCTCAACGCTTGATCGTGTGCGACCAAAACCAGATGTTGCCGCCACGCATCGACCAGCCGGCGCACGACCTCCGCAGCCAGGGGCTGGGCGGCATCGAGACCGATGACCGTGGCGCCAAGCGGCCCGCCCAGCGGTTCGATCGAAAGCTTGTCATCCGCTGCAATTGTCATCGCTTTGCTCCTCCGGTGGGGACAATATCCCATGTCCGCGCACAGGCAATCATTATGATCGCGATCGCGCGCCGTCCCAATAAGCACTCACAACAGGTGCCAGCCCATAATGCGAGCGAAGCGTCGTTCCCTCGTATTCCGTTCGGAAAAGGCCCCGCTTACGCAGGATCGGCAGCACCTCGTCGACAAATATATCCAACATCATCGGCAAAATCGGCGGCATCAGATTAAACCCGTCCGCCGCCCGGTCCATGACCCAATCTTCCATGCGATCGGCAATATGCTCCGGCGTTCCTGCAATAGTGAAGTGTCCGCGCGCGCCAGCCAGCTTGGCGAGCAACTGGCGCAGGGTCGGCTTTTCGTTGTCGACGACACCGAGAATGACTTCGGTTCGGCTACGCGCCGCTTCGTTTGCACTTGGGTCAGGAAAATCGCTGCGCTTTAGCGGCTTATCCAATGATAAATGGGAAAGATCCGCCCCGCCAAAGCGTGTCGACAGCCGCCTGCGCCCCATTTCGGGATTGGCAAGCTCGCTCAATTCCGTCCACAAGCGCTCAGCTTCGGCTTCGCTGGAACCGATCAGCGGACTGAACCCCGGCAGGATCAATGCCTGATCCTCCGCCCGACCGGCCCGGACGACGCGCGCTTTCAAGTCTTCATAGAAGTCCTTGGCCGTAGCCATCTCCATGTGTGCGGTAAAAACCATCTCCGCGTAACGGGCAGCAAACTCGCGGCCCGATTCACTTGAACCAGCTTGCACAAGAACCGGACGCCCTTGCGGCGAGCGCGGCAGATTCATCGCACCTTGCACCTTATAATGCCTGCCACTGTGTTTGATTTCGCGTATTCTTTTCGGATCGGCATAAAGCCCGGATTGGCGATCATCGACCAGGGCATCATGTGCCCAGCTGTCCCAAAGGCCGTTGACGACCTGCATGTATTCTTCGGCCCGCTCATACCGGTCGGCATGAGCAATGATATTTTCACTGCCATAGTTTTGCGCTGCGGCTGCCAACCAGGTGGTGACAATATTCCAACCGATCCGGCCACCACTGATATGATCGAGCGAAGAAAACTGACGCGCAAGATTGTAAGGTTCGGTATAGGTCGTCGATGCGGTCGCAACAAGGCCAATGTGGCTGGTATTGACCGCCAAAGCAGCCAGCAGCGTCAGGGGCTCAAGCCCAGTGCGCGGCCCGAATTCGATATCGTCATGGAGTGCCAAATGATCTGCGATGAAGATCGAATCGAAACAGGCCGCTTCAGCACGCTTGGTCAAATCCTGATAATAACCGATATCCATAAGCGAGCGCTCTGACGATCTGGGATGTCGCCACGAGGCCTCGTGATGGCCACGCGTTTGGACAAAGAGATTGAGATGCATGCGCCGCGGCATTCCGCGTCCCCCGTTAAGCCATGAGCTGTTCGGTTGAGCTATAATCGCAATACTAGCAAAATCGCACGACGTGAATAAATGATATTTTGCATATATCGTATGCAATTTTGACATTTAGGCTGGCGTCCATATTTTTACTCGAGGTTCGTTGGATCGTGGAGTTGGGAGGGGGCGTCACAATGATGTTTTGCCGATCGGTGGCAGTGGCATCGCCTGCGGCGAAGCGCTCACGGCGCACAAGACATATCATGGCGCACCCGACAGGGTCTGAACGAGTGACCGCTGCCTTCGGAGGCAGCGGACTCTCCAGCTAAGCTGTGGGTGCCACTTGGGCGAAGAAATAATGCCAGACCAGAACGAGTAAAATCGCGAACGCACGTATCCCGTCGAGTTCGGCTATTCTGGCTGCATTCTGCTCGCGTCCACCAGAGGACCAAGCACCGCTTGCCATATACTCGGGAAATCGGCGTGTATGTGTGCGCATACTACATACCACGTTTTCGCGCATCGAGATCTGGCTCTGTCGGTGCACAATCTGCTCGCCCATGCTCCTAAACCGGCTAGGTTTTGTCACTTGGCCACGGCTGCCAAGCGGGGATCTCTTCCGGCTTATCTATGTATTTCGATAGGTCTTCGTGACCGAACCGCAAATTGGCATAGCGGATGGAAACCGTTTCGCGAACGCGTTTGCCGGATGGGTTCTCATGTTCATTTTTGCGAGCCGCCCATGCCATCTTAATGCCACGGTAGATGCCAAATTTTGCATAGCAATCCGTGGCGCCCTTCTTTCCGAGCGCACCCTTATAATCGAGAACCTGGGAACCATTCAGCCAGCTTTTCCAATACCCCCTACCGCCGACCGGATCGAATTTATAGGTCTCAACAAAGTGAATCCACTCCCCCTGCTTAATCCTTTGCTTATGCCGGACAGAACTATTTTTGGACTCGCCTTCTGCATACCCCACCCACATTAGCAGACCCTTTGGTTTCAGGAGGTGAGGCATCGGCCAGCCTTTTATATGATAGATTTGGCGAACGATGCACCACTGCGAGGTCGACCATTCTCCAGGCTCATAGTACATCGACCATGCCGACCAGATGGGCCGGTCATACTTAAATCGTGTCGGCCAACCATCAAGTTCGGTCCTTTCAGAGTCCCACTTGCTGTCCTTCTTCCAGTAGTTCTCAGCCAGCATCGAAAAGCGAACGACACCGTCCTTGGTCATCTGCATGGCTTCAGTCTTCGGCCCGCACTCGGCTTCATATTTGCGACCATTGATAGTTAAGTAGTCACCGGAGCGAATAATCCGCCAGGGTCCACTATTGGATCTAGCCGACGATTGTTCGCCGCAGCCGACCAGGCCGCCGCCGAGCGCACTGGCTCCCATGCCAACAAGATAGTCACGTCGGGAAATCATTCGACTGCTCCTTCATCTCATCGATAGGCCTTCAAGGTACACCTTTGCGCACGTAAACCCGCCAAAAAGTCGTTTCTCCGGCTTGCCGAAACACCTTGCCGAAATAGCTTCCGTAGATGTCCCAGATCGCCTCGCGGGCTTCGGCTTCGATCGGCAGTTTAGGATCCAGCAGGCAGGTCACGTCGCCAAACAGACGTTGTGCCGTTGGATGGCTTTGGTGTGAAAAACTCCTGCCATAGTGCATATAGGCATAACCGCTGGCAGGCTTTTCTCCGAGCCATGATGCTGCTGCGTTGGCAAAGTCGGTAACAGCCAGCTTGTTCCCAGACGTGGTGCACAATTGTCGTGCCTTGTTAAGCCCAACCAGAGTCAACAGGTATTCATCGGGGAATGGTGCATGCATCGTGCTGAGCGGCCTCATGCTACGTGCCACCTTATAGGCTGATGCAGCGTCTATTTTGCCGTCGAAGGATGCACGCAGTTTTTCAAGGTCGGAAGTGCGCGGCACGCGAAGCCGACTATAGGCCTTGGGTAGACCCTCAAGTGCTGTCGTATTGGCCGTCGCCTTGGCATGCCGGATGATACTGCTCAGTGACTTGGGTAGATACAGGGTAATGCTTGTTGCTATGCCAAACGCAGCAACGGCAACCGCGATGCGTCTGACCTCAGGACTAAATGATTTTTGATCATTCAGGGTCCGCATGAGGCAAATGACGGCAACCGCAACCGGTGTTACGAGGGCGCTGCCTTGCGCGGAGACCGTTACGAGTGCGCAGGAACCGACAAGCAGACAGAAGAAATAGACGGCTTCACGCAAAGTGATGGCACCGACCAGTGCCAAAGCAGTAAAAGGCAAAAGGGCAATAGGCAAAGATTCGGGAAGCGTATAAACAACAATCCGCATGAGGCCACGGAGATGGAAGGCGCCTGCAACATTTCCTGCAAGTGCTTGTTCTTTGACGTAGCCCCAATTGAGCCCGGGAAATAATACTTCTGCCAGGATGCAAAAGCCGAGTATCCACAAAGCGAACATCTTCAAGAAGTCTGTTCGGTTAAGCACAATCAGATGCCAGAATCCGACAAGGCAGATAATTGCTAGTCCGAACGGGACCTTTGAATAGAAGGCAAGGACCGCAATGAAGGCGGCAACCGGCGCATCGCATTGCGCCGCCAGCTTGGCCATATCGGGGCGCGGTACGATCGCGAACATCGCAGCAATCGTAACGACAATAAATCCAAAGCGATTGTAAAACATCGCTGTTGTTGACAGTGGTGCAGCCGGGCTGCCAACAGGTGCGCCAAGCACCCACGGCGCCAGCATCAAAATTGAGAGCATGACAGAAATTGCCACGCCAGCAATAAGGTTCAGCCGAGTGGCAGAAATATAGAGCGTGAATAGCAGCACGATCCAGGCGTAGAACACGTGTGACGCCAAAACAGCAATCACCATGTCTCCGGTGAGATTGTAGACAAGTGCTTGCGGCGCAAATGCAAATATTCCAATCGGATTTGTGAATTGAACTCCGGAGACTTCGCCATGAGCCACGCGAAAAGCAATCTCCGTTAGAAGCAGAAAGTCATTGAGCATCAGCCCGATGAACAGCTTCCCCTCCCACACAAAAATGAGAGAAATTATCGCGACAATCGCACAGCTCGTGATCAAACCTAACCGATCAAAGTCGCGGGCTGCGATGCGGCCCAAACGATCAACCAGCACAGCCCGATTGGAGCCGCCAAAAAACGCAGCAGCTTTCCCTTGAATTGAGTGAACAATCTTAGAACATCGTGCGGTCGGAAAATTGATCCAATTAGTCATTTGGGGGAGCAAACCCTGAAAAATACACAATATTTACACGTATAACCGGTTGTACAATCTGCGTCATGGCTTGTTCACGCATCGGTGTCCCAATCTGTCAGGATGGTTAAGGGCGGACCTCCGGTAACCAACATTGCTTAATTCCCAACGCCCAGGTGAGCCGATGGGGTAATTCCTAGAGAAAATTTGATTGATCGAGTACGTTCTTATTCCTGCGCGCCAGCACGGTGTCGGGCGCTGATAGTGACTCAATTGCGGCATTTGATAGGTCGGCAATGACCAGCATACTGAAATTCGAGGGCGCGCTGGAGCCTTACCCGCTTGTCGTGGATCTTGACTGGACATTGATCGAGGTCGACAGCCTATTTGAAAGCTTCGCAAGCGCACTTTTTCAAAGCCCGTCTCAGACGCTTTTTGCGCTCGCAGCCTTACGCGACGGGCGTGCCGCCTTTAAGCGCCAAATTGCCCGAATTGGCGCGCTTGACGTCGCTTCGCTGCCACTGAGGAAGAATTTCGTGAAGTTCCTTGAGGGCGAGCGTGCGAGGGGCCGCGAGCTTCATCTTGTCACCGCTGCGGATCAATCCATCGCAGACGCGATGGCTGAACGGACAGGGATATTCTCGACCGCGGTTGGTTCCTCGCAAGACCGAAATCTCAAGGGCGCTGCCAAGTCAGAGTACCTTCAGGAAAAGTTTCCCGATGGATTTTCTTATGCAGGAGACAGCGCTGCCGACTTAGAGGTATGGAGGGTGGCCAAGTCCGGCATACTGGTTGGCGTATCGCCAGCGACCAAGAGAGCCGTCGATGAAATGAGCCTTAGGGTGGAGAGCGACTTTCCCGCGCATCAGCCCGCCGAAGTCTTCACCTGGCTTCAGGCTATGCGCTGGCATCAGTGGAGTAAAAACCTCCTGTTATTTGTGCCGTTGGTCCTCGCCCACAAATATACCGATCTGGATGCGGTTTTTGCGGCCATTTCCGGCTTCGTCTGTCTCTGTGTCATGGCATCCGGGACCTACTTGATCAACGACATTAAGGATATCGAAGCGGACAGAGCGCATACGACAAAGCGCGATCGGCCGATCGCGGCAGGCCGTATCACGATCGCTTATGCTCTAGCCATCGCGCTGGCCATGATTGCGACGGCATTAATTGGCGCCGCATTCGTCTCCTTGCAATTCCTAGCCCTGCTCATCCTTTATCTCGCGATTACATCGACCTATACGGCACATCTTAAGCACGTTCCGATGGTCGACATATTTGTCTTAGGCTTTTTGTATGGCCTGCGGGTTTACATGGGCATGGTGTTGGTCGCCGCGCCGTTTTCCAACTGGCTGCTTGCTTTCTCGTTACTGTTCTTTGTCTCTCTTTCGGCCTGTAAGCGCCATGTAGAATTGGTCAGAGCGAAACAGTCGAACAAGGAGATTCTCGGGCGTGGTTATCGGGCCGATGACGCGCCGCTAACACTCGCATTTGGTGTTTCATCGGGAGTCGTGGCTACACTCATCCTGTTTTTATACTTGGTCAACGATGCACAACCGGCTGGCGCATATACCAACCCGGACTGGCTTTGGCTCATCGGGTATTGCGTCTTCTTTTGGCTCGCCCGCATTTGGTTCCTGGCCCATCGCGGCGAACTCGACGCTGATCCCGTTGCCTTCGCTATTCGCGATAAGATTAGCTTGGGTCTTGGTGCGGTCATCGCAATAGTGTTCGTGTGCGCGGTCATATGACGGTTCGATTTAATGAAAGACCGTTTTCGTCCTGGGGCAGGGTGGTACGCCGTCGCCAAGAGGTCGGTGCGATAAGATTTCAGGATGAAATCGACGACCTGTTGTCTCGCGCCGGGGCAAATGGCAGCAGTGCTGTGCCGCTTTTGCCGGTCGGCCTGGCGCGTTCCTACGGCGACAGCTGCCTCAACAGCACCGGCCGCATCGTCGATATGACAGGCCTCGACCGGATACTGAATTTTGACAAGGATGCTGGTACGCTGCGCGTGGAGGCTGGCGCCTCGATAGACGCAATTCTAAGAGTCATTGTCCCCCAAGGTTACTTCCTGACAACAACGCCCGGCTCCAGATTTGTTACCGCAGGTGGCGCGGTCGCCAACGATGTGCACGGCAAGAATCATGTCTCCGCCGGCAGCTTTGGTTTAGGTGTGCGCCGTATCGCCCTGGGCCGCTCGGATTCGGCTCAATTAGAGATTTCCCGGGACTCCAGGCCGGACCTATTTGCGGCCACCATAGGCGGACTTGGTCTAACCGGAATCATCAAGTGGGTGGAAGTCGATCTCGCGCCGATTGAAAGCGCGTACATGGATATTGAACGAACACCGTTCTCGTCCCTCGATGAATTCTTTGATTTGTCCGAAAGAGAGGAGACCGCCGAGCACACGGTGGCGTGGGTCGATGGTGCCTCAACCGGCCGTGATCTTGGCAGAGGTATCTACCAACGGTCGGATTGGCGCCGCGACGGCATCCTCGAGCCGCATGGCGATGGAGAATTACGGACCGTACCGATGGATGCGCCGGGCTGGTTGTTAAATCGGTATTCACTCAGGGCCTTCAACACGCTTTATTACAATCTGCAAAAGCGGGCACGAAATCCGGTTCGCGTGCATTACGGCCCCGCCCTTTATCCGCTTGATTCGATCAGGAATTGGAACCGTCTCTACGGGCGCCGGGGCTTTTATCAATACCAGTGCGTCATTCCTTTGGCATCCGCAAAGACTGCGATGCATGATATTCTCTCTGCGATATCGACCAGTGGCACCGGCTCGTTGCTTGCAGTATTGAAAAAGATGGGATCAAAGGCATCACCGGGTCTGATCTCATTTCCGATGCAGGGCTACACCTTCGCGATGGACTTCCCCAACCGGGACCGCTCGACGCTGGAACTTATGGCGCGCCTTGACGCGATTGTCACAAATGCTGGCGGCCGCCTCTATCCTGCGAAGGATGGGCGTATGCCAAAGCACATGTTCCAGTCAGGTTATCCAAGGTGGCGTGAGTTTGCAGAATTCGTCGATCCGGTTCTGGGTTCCGACTTTTGGCGGAGAGTATCGTTATGACGACACGAACGCACCCGCGCCGAGTGTTGTTTCTCGGCGCCCTTTCGGCAATCGGCGAAGCAACGGCCCGCCTGTTTGCGCATGAAGGTGCTGTGATCGGCCTTGTTGGCCGGGGCGATGCGCGTCTCAAAGCCGTGGCTGGTGATCTCGAAGCGCGCGGGGCCTCCCGCTGCCATACCTGGGACGTTGATCTGAGCTTAGGCCCCACTGTCGATCTCGACATACAAAAGATGGCCGAGGCAATGGGCGGCGAACTTGACGCCTGCGTTGTGCTTTACGGCATCCTCGGCGACCAAAACGTAGCGGAGCACGACATCTCTCACGCGCGCGATATATTGCGGACCAACTTTTCCTCCACATCCGAATGGGCACTCGACGCGGCCAACCTCCTTGAGCGTCAGAATTCGGGCTCGCTAGTGGTTGTAGGGTCGGTTGCCGGTGATCGTGGTCGCAGATCAAATTACATTTACGGTGCAGCAAAAGGCGGACTTGCAATCCTACTTGATGGTCTCGCGCATCGCCTAGCAGCCAGCAAGGCGTCCGTGGTGAACATCAAACCGGGCTTCGTTGATACGCCGATGACGGCGCATATGAACAAGTCCGGTCCGCTTTGGTCGAAGCCCAGCATCATCGCAACCGCAATCAAAACCTCCATCGACCGCGGCCGCTCGGCCAACCGCTACAGCCCCTGGTATTGGCGTTGGATCATGTTGGTCATCCGACTAATCCCGTCATCGATCTTCAACAAAACGAAACTGTAAGTCGCTGACACCAGGAAGGACGTTATAATGGACGTTGCAGCCGGCCCTCCAATTGAGACGAGAGAAGACAGTTCGCCTTCTCCAAGCCATCACCGCGTCGCCGTAATCGGTGCCGGTGCAATGGGCCTCGCCGCGGCCTATCATGCTCTCAAGAAGGGGCACGACGTAACGGTCTATGAAGCCGATAGCGTTCCCGGTGGCATGGCCGCGCACTTCGATTTCGATGGGCTTTCGATCGAGCGTTTCTACCATTTTGTCTGCAAGCCGGATAATGACACCTTCGCGTTGATGGCGGAACTGGGTATAGGCGACCGCATGCGCTGGGTTTCGACCAAGATGGGCTATTTCGTTGACGGCCAGCTCTATGAATGGGGCAATCCCATTGCACTCCTCAAATTTCCACGGCTCAATTTGATTGAAAAGGTCCGCTACGGACTGATGATGTTTACCTCGGTCAAAAGGTCAGGTCCGGGCAAGCTCGACTGCATGTCTGCAGAGGAGTGGATTGGACGCTGGTGTGGCCGGCGCGTCTACGACATGCTTTGGCGACCGTTGTTCGAGTTGAAGTTTTACGAGTATGCCAGCAAAATTTCTGCAGCATGGATGTGGACACGGATCAAACGGGTCGGATCATCGCGAAGGTCAATGCTTGAAGAGAGCCTCGGCTATATCGACGGCGGCTCGCAGACATTGATAGACACTTTATGCAGCGCGATCATTGAAGCGGGCGGAAAAATTGAGACAGCCACGCCGGTCGAGAAAGTTTGCGTTGAAAACGGCCGGATCAGCGGCATCCAGATCGGTGGTCTAACGGTACCATTTGACTCCGTCATAAGTACCGTCCCCACACCTTACGTCTCCCGCATGGTTCCCGATTTGCCCGAGACGTCCAAAGTCGCATACGACGCCATTGAAAACATTGGCGTGGTCTGCGTACTGTTGAAGCTCAAAAAGCAGGTGACGCCGAACTTCTGGGTCAATGTCTCGGATGAACGAATGGCGATCCCGGGATTTGTTGAATTTTCCAATCTCCGACCGCTACCGGATCACGTGGTCTACGTTCCCTTCTACATGCCACCTTCCAATCCCAAGTTCCAGGCGTCGGACGAAGAGTTCATTCAGGAATCGTTCGACTGTATGAAACATGTAAACCCGGATCTCACGGACGACGATTTGATAGCGAGCCGCGTCGGTCGTCTGCGCCACGCCCAACCGGTATGTCCCCCGGGCTTTGGCCAAGCCCTTCCGGACATCATCACACCGATTGCAGGATTGCAGATTGCAGATACGAGCTATTATTATCCCGAAGATCGGGGCATCTCTGAAAGCGTTCGCTATGGCAAGCGAATGGCGGAATCAATAACGGCTGTCGTGGGAGCTAACGTTGACTGAAACAGCCAACCGAACATTTGCGCTAACCGCTCAATTCGTCCGGTTCTTGTTCGCCGGTGGCACATCAGTGATATTCAATTTCCTGTCCCGCCATCTGCTCGGATACATTGTGCCATTTGAAGTCGCCGTATGCCTCGCATATCTGGTTGGAATGATAACCGCTTACGGTCTGATGTATCTGTTTGTGTTTCCAGTGAGTGGTCGCGGACACGGCTCAGGGTTTTTCCGCTTTGCTATCGTAAACGTGTTCTCGCTATTGATGGTGCTTTTGATTAGCGTCGGTTTACTGCGCCTTGCGTTTCCGATCATTGGCTTTGATTGGCATCCTGAAGACGTGGCCCACTTCATCGGATTGTGCGGCACGGCAATAACCGGATATATCGGCCATAAACTTTTTACGTTTCATCCAATTGAGCAGGACAACTAATTGAAGGCCGCACCGGAATTAGCCAGCAAATAGTTAGCAAAGCACGTCCACCCACTTATGATATTAACAGTTTCTAGACCTCCAACGGTCTGATTCAGCGCAGAGTCAATTGCAGTCTTTCACATGATATTTTAGAGTTTATTGGAGCCTCACAATTGGCACTTATCTTAAGGTTAAGTTCTAGCTATTCATTGCAGTTCAGCAAAAATATTTAAATTTGAGATTCCGTTATACATCCGATTGGGTAACTTCGACTGATCCGAATGGGACAAGAAACTTTGGGCGTGGAGATGACAAGGAACGTGGTTGGAGGCCAGAATTCTTATGTGGGAAAGCCGAACTATCTTATAGATTGGTTTCGCCATACTGTGCGCAATGAGAAAGCACGGTTTCACAGGGCTTTCCCAGGTCGCGTTCGATTTTATGGCGCCTGGAATAGCTTTGAGGAAGCCAGTAAGGCGATGCCGAAGCATAAGCTGGCGGGGTATAATCATAAAGAACTAGCCAGCGTTGGTCTCCAAGATGTGAGCAGCGTACTGCCATGGGACTACCCAGTCATTTACTGGTTAAGCCGAATATTGAATTCAGACAGCATTCTGCTTGATGCGGGTGGCCACATGGGGACGAAGTTCCGGGCTTTTTCTTCTTACGTCGAGATTCTACCTTCCGTCCGCTGGGTTGTTTATGACTTGCCCAAAATCGCCGAAGAAGGACGTCGCCTCGCAGCGCAGAACGGATTGAGTTCGTTGGAGTTTATCAGTGACCTCTCGGATGCGCCAAATGCGGACATTTTACTCGCATCAGGGCTGTTGCAGTATGTGGACCAGAGCTTGGGTGATCTACTGAATTGTTTACCCGCACGCAGCAAGTATGTCTTACTGAACAAGGTAGCTGTGCGTGATGGCGAACGCGTCGTAACGTTAGAAAACTTCGATTTTGCCGTGGTTCCCTACCATATACGAAGTAGGTCAGAATTATTTGCGGATATTGATGCCGCTGGTTACGATATATTGGATCAGTGGACCATCCCATCATTGAACCACGCCATCCCGACACATCCAAATCTAGGTCGCAGCGAAAGTTTGGGCTTCTGTCTGCGCGCAAGATAGTCCCACGTCTGGATCACCCAATTTGACGCAATCGTTTTGTTGCGCAAGCGCGTTATGCGCGCTGTTGAATAGCAACTCGACCAGCTTATGTATGTTCTCGTCACATAATTAGAGGTAGTATGTAGTAGGGGTTTTGCGACGAGAGCCTAGTGCGCTGCCTAGGTGATGAAGCCACTCATCCGCGAAATTTAGAATGCAAGAATCGAGCAGGCGCAACCAACCGTCGAACCCCAGACTTTAGAATGTCATGCTTGTCAGTGGGCTTGTTTGTCGAAATAACCCCGATAAGCCCTGCCTTCATGTTATCCAGCAGCGCACTGTTTCCGGGTGGCGTGGGCTTGAGTCCGGCAGCGCGCAGCAAATGGTTGCACTGATAAACCCACGCACGCCGCGTGGCTGATCGAGTATAGAATAATGCAGTTGCCGTGATCGAGTATTCGCTGAGGTTGCGGACCCAGTGAGGGGCAAAGGGTGGAATGTGCACACCGTCACCTGCATGCAAGTCGTAAACTGTCGCTGTTTTCTCAAAGCGCGGATCAAACTCAATGTGTGCTCCGTTATTTACGACGAATTTTTCTATTTCATCCTCCCGGATTACACTTCGGTCATATTGATTGAAAAGGTGAGCTTCTTTGTCACCATGGATTTGGAATAGAAAATTTGATTCAGAGTCGAGGTGGTAGTGCGTGACAGAATTTGGCGACCCAATGAGAATGCTTAAGGTCGACCAAATCGTTTCAGATTTGAAATTTTCGTGACAGGTTTGTTCGCCCCAAGTCAACATTTCATCAAGAAGCACTTGATAGTCTTTATCAACTTCGGCCCCAGTGATTAGCACCCAAGACTTTGAGTCTCGAATATTCCTTACAGCTTCGTAGACGCGTTCTGTGGTTTTGAAGTTGGTCCATTGCTTCGCGGAGTTCGGGACCGTTTCTGCGGTCTTGAACGCAATGTGATGGTTCATGTCGTCCTTAGCCGCCGCCAATACAACCTGAGTCAAATCAGCCAAGCGATCTAGCTCGAACAGCGGATGACCGACAAAATCATGACGAAAACTAAAGTGCTGGCGATTGAATGCCCTCTGATAAGTCCCAGGTGGTTCCGCAAGATCGATTTTTTCCTGCACCACACTTGCTCCTGTCGTCTTAAGAACACTGTGCTCTAATCAGCTAATTTGCGGTTACCCACCAAATGAAGTTTCTCCATCGGCAACCCAATAGGTGGGGGCAACGCGAGTGCAAAAAACAGCCGGCACGCGGTTTCTGCACGGATATTATTCCTTGATTTTATTGGTATAAAGGACGGCGCTTCAACCAAAAACTTGGAACTAGAGTCGTGGTAAAGGCGCACCTTAGATAGGTTGGAGGCTGGCAACCAATCATGTTGGCAGGAATGGTTAACACCGCCGGCCGGTATCTGTGGGTTGCTGGCTCAGCATCCAACTAAGGGGTGCTGGGCTGGTAGAATGAAAATCAGCTCATCTGCCTTGACTAGGGTGCAGTGTTGGCGTTGGAAAAATTTTTGTCCATCGCAACATCCGCCCTTGGTGTTGTGGGGGTTGCCTCCCACCAGGATCTAGGTGCCAAAATGGTCGCTGATGTTGCAGCGACCAACACAATCCGAGGCGACGATTGAGCGTGAGTACGGCAATTGGATTGGACACAGTCATTTATTGGTTAAGCCGAATATTGAATTCTGACAGCACTCTGCTTGATGCGGGTGGCCACATGGGGACGAAGTTCCGGGCTTTTTCTTCTTACGTCGAGATTATACCTTCCGTCCGCTGGGTTGTTTATGACTTGCCCAAAATCGCCGAAGAAGGACGTCGCCACGCAGCGCAGAACGGATTGAGTTCGTTGGAGTTCATCAGTGACCTCTCGGATGCGCCAAATGCGGACATTTTACTCGCATCAGGGCTGTTGCAGTATGTGGACCAGAGCTTGGGTGATCTACTGAATTGTTTACCCGCACGCAGCAAGTATGTCTTACTGAACAAGGTAGCTGTGCGTGATGGCGAACGCGTCGTAACGCTAGAAAACTTCGATTTTGCCGTGGTTCCCTACCATATACGAAGCAGGGCAGAATTATTTGCGGATATTGATGCCGCTGGTTACGATATATTGGATCAGTGGACCATCCTATCATTGAACCATGCCATCCCGACACATCCAAATCTAGGTCGCAGCGAAAGTTTGGGCTTCGTCTGCGCGCAAGATAGTCCCACATCTGGTTTGCATCAAATTGACGCAATCGTTTCGTCGCGCAAGCCAGCCGGCAACCGCATCGACGACCCGCCCGCCGGTTGTGAAATGAACGGCTTCTGGTCGTGGCAACTCCGGATTTCCAATCGTCAGCAGTTTTCGGGACAGACCCGGATTGCACCTATTCAATGCCAGCGCAGTATATCGTTAGTTCGCGCGCATCCGAGACGAGATAGAGCGTCGATGCCTTGGCCTCGATCCACAGGTCGGCCCTGCGCGGTGGCAAACCAGGTGATCGGTACTTGCACAAATCTCTGATGACTTGTTGTTTTGCGTCCGTAATGCCTGCTCCTCTGCCCAGTTCATGCCATTTCTCACGGGTGTGCCAGTAAACAAAAGCCTGAGCCAGTATCGCCACGACCAAACCGGCAAATAGCAAAGCAATCACGATAGACAGGCGGATCGATCGGTCTTGCATCATTTTCCATCCCTTCTTTCCGCACCCAAACCACGCGTATGGGAAGACTGCATGCACAATCAAGAAGACTACCGTCGCAGCAGGCAACACTGGGCGCCAACGCAACAACCAGAATCGCCCACACAGCGCCCTGAGATAAAGTCCTCCGGCCCCGGACATCCTCATCCCGGTGCAACAAAGGCCGCCTAAGACCTAACATTCATACCAGACCAACTAGTAATGTCGGTCACTAACGCTTGCCTCCTCCGGCTCAATCATCAGTCCGTTGCAGCGGATCAGGGCCATACCGGTTGGGACCTTTGCTTCCGCGAAGGAAGCCATTGTCAAAGAATATCCATAAGGTAACCACCAACAAGGGAACCAGAAGAACGTATTCGGCAGTTGACAACCGAAAAGGATCATCGTCGTACCATCCAAAGAATTGACCCACGTAATAGGGCAGTGAAATAGCAACCACCGTCCAAAACAGGAAATGCGACCAATCTCGATCATTTAGGCGCTTTATCGTCACGGCAAATCCTGGAACAGCAATTGCTAGACTGAAAACCTTCACCGCCAAATTGCGAGGAGGAACGGTCTCACTGTCGAGATCCCAGAGCTCAGGCTGTAAGATCACATCACCGGCAATAGCAACTATTAGGATCACGCAAAATGCCACCCACCATGACGCACGACCGATGCGGCCGGAGAATGAAAACAGTACAAACAGGATGTGATTGATTGTTGACATGTCGAAGCCTTCTAATCCGAACGCCTTAGGATGAGTGCAGCAGGACGTATTTCATCATTCGTCTCCATTGCCTTCAAACACTCTCAAGCTGTCGCTTGCGATATGCCGTTGTAAATCTAAATACCATCTAACTTGCGTCGTATCAGTCGATTAGGACTGATTTCAAACCCGACACCATAAGGTGTATACAGATGAGTTAGCATGGATTGGTTGCAAACATCAAATCATCGCGGACTATTTGACAGAAAGTGGGAACCCTTTGTGGCATCGAATGGAAACTCTTAGCAAAAGAGCGCGGATCGCCGACGTGCTGACGAGACCAAGCCGTACAGGTGCAAGAATCTCATTGCTGTACGAGAGGATCCCAGCGACACCAGAACCATTGGCACCGTGATACGCAACGTCAACGCGCAGGGCGTTGAGAAAGCTTACATAGTCGATCCCAGGCGAGCATTTCCGGAGGATTGGCAAGACATGCGAGAACGTAAGTCCCTTTCGAATTCATGTGCTTTGCCATGTCGAACCTCTTGGTGTGATCAGATTGTGATCAGCTGAGAGTCTGGTGGGGCATGTGGAGGACGACGATAGGAAAATGATAAGCAGTTCTGTTGCTTATCATGGCGCACCCGACAGGATTCGAACCTGTGACCTCTGCCTTCGGAGGGCAGCGCTCTATCCAGCTGAGCTACGGGTGCCTTTGGCTGATTTCTTGAAACTCAATCAGCGACGCATCCTAGAGCCTCTGCAATCAGGATGCAATTATGCGTTGTTCAAAGCAACTGTTATGACCAAAGTGTGACGGAATGCAGTGTGGGAACTAGGTGACGGCGTCCGTTATAACTCACCGTGGCGACAGCAAGTAACAAAAACGAAATCCAAATTCATGGCCGCGAGCCAAGGCATTTGACATAGCCCATGGGCCCGGTTGGCCGAAGTGGCAGGTGAGGAGCATATGGCGACTGCCATAGGTATGCATTGCCAACCTGCCACGTCCCTGCGCTCGTAGATCTCAGCCGATATGCTGAGACTGTAAACGGTATTGAACAGACGGCCGCAAAGGCTGCAAACACATTAGGTTTCTGGAAGACCCGCAGTTAGATAATATTCGGGACCAATTGCACTTGCAGTTGCCTCAGTAAAGGATTGGGTCCTGATATCGCGTATAGGGGGGTAGGTATGGCAACGGTAATAAATGTCCATGGGACGTTTGCTCAAGGCGAGGAATTTGGCGACAAGCGGTGGCTGCCCACAACCGCAGCATTCTCTTAAACCGCCGGAGAAACTAGGGGGTCAATCAAACTTCGCGAAACGCCACGCGTTCGCGGTTTTTGATCCGTTCGTATTTCTGACGTTTTTGCTGTTGGCGTTTGACGAGCGCTTGCTCCTTAAGATCCCTGGCCTCGATCTTATCACGCACCATGACTGCAGCAAGAAAACCCGATGCAGCAAAGTAGGCGGAGCTTCCCATGATTATCGTCATACCTATTAGCCCTTCCGCGTCCCTAAAAACCTTTGGTCATCGCAACCAAATGAAAAGATTAATGCAATCTTTATAGCCGCAACGGATTGTCAACCGGTTACGAGAACCAATAAAATTTTACCAATATCCGCAAAATAGTCTTGCAGCTCTGAGCCGACACCGACGCACGGGCAATGTGTTCGATTTTGATCGCAGCAGCTCTGCGTCATCGCGCTGGCAATGGCGATAGATAGCGGGCGACCAAAAACGGAGAACCAACCATCCTATTCCGCCGCAAGCGGCTTGGCCGCTGCCTGCAGCGCTGCCAGAACGCGCGGTGGCGACATTGGCTGCTCGCGTAGCCGGACCCCAACTGCATTGTGGATGGCATTGGCAATCGCCGCAACCGGCGGGATGATCGGTACCTCGCCGACGCCCCTGATGCCATAGGGATGGTTCGGGTTCGCCACCTCCACGATCTCGGTATTGATGCGGGGCACATCAGAGGCCACCGGCACGCGGTAATCGAGGAAGCCAGGATTCGCCAGTGTGCCGTTTTCGTCGTAAATATATTCCTCGTTGAGTGCCATGCCGATACCCTGCACCGCGCCACCTTGCCATTGACCTCTGACAAATTCCGGGAACACCGCCTTGCCGGCATCCTGTATGATCGTATAGCGCAGCACTTTGACCAAACCCGTTGCGCGATCGACCTCGACGTCGACAATATGCGTGCCGAAGCCGGGGCCCTGCTGCGCAACATTAAGCTCGGCGTGACCGGCGATCGTTCCGCCAAACCAGGCCGCCGCGCGCGCGATTTCGGCAACCGACATCGGTTCAAAGTTGCCGACGTTGGCGCCGGCAGGCCGGGCATGACCATCTTCCCAAATAACTTGATCCGGCTCGATCTCCCACTTGCGGGCCGCCACGGTACACATACGTGCGATCGCGTCACGCGTTGCCTTGACGGCCGCCGTGCTGCCTGCGGCCGTGCCGCGGCTGCCAGCGGTCATGAAGTTGAAACCAAGTACACTCGTGTCGCTCGGCACGGCGCGGACTTTGTCGAGTGGAATGCCAAGTTCTTCGGCAACAATCATCGAGAGGGCCGCGCGTGAGCCTCCCGTCACATCGACCGTGCCGTAAATCAATGAGGCAGAGCCATCCTCGTTGATGTTGATGGTCGACGAGGTCTCCATGCCAAGCGTGAACCAGAACCCGGTTGCGATACCGCGCCCTTGGTCCGGCCCGAGCGGCTCTTTGAGATGCGGATGGACCTTGGCCCGCTCCAAGGTCTGGATATAGCCAACCGGCCCAAGCTTCGGCCCGAAATGGGTTTGCGTACCTTCCTTGGCGGCATTCCGAAGCCGGAATTCGATTGGGTCGATGTTGAGCTTCTCTGCAATCTCGTCAATGATCGATTCGACGCCGAAAGCGATCATCGGTGCACCGGGCGCGCGATAGGCCGCCACTTTCGGCCGGTTACAGACGACATCGTGGCCGACCACCGAAACATTTTCCAAATCATAGCGCGTGAAAACAGTAACTGCCGCCAAGGGGAGCGACGACCCGGGAAACGCGCCGGCCTGATAGTTCAATTCCGCTTGCGCGGCCGTGATCTTGCCAGCCTTGGTGGCGCCGATCTTGACCTTCACATTGGTCCCTGACGTTGGACCTGTGGCGCGAAAAACTTCGCCCCGCGACATGGTCATCTTTACTGGGCGCTTGGCCTTACGCGATAATTGCACGGCCAGCGGTTCAAGATAGACATTGTTCTTGCCGCCAAAACCACCGCCGAGTTCAGCCGGTGTCACTTTGACATTGGAGACATCCAACTTCAGCAGCTTCGCGATTTGCGCACGAAATACAAAGTGGCCTTGTGTGCTCGTCCAAACCTCTGCGACACCGCCCTCCGTATAATTGGCGATCGAGGCCTGGGGTTCGATGTAGCCTTGGTGCGTCGGCTTGGTGTTATATTCATGCTCGACGATGATGTCGGCCTCGGCAAATCCTTTGTCGACGTCACCGAGCTCACTGGTCATGCGCAAGGCGATATTGGACGGTTTTGTCGGCGCAGGCTCAATTCCGCGGGTAATGAGGTCGTCATGCAGGAGTGGTGCGTCAGGTTTCATTGCCTCGACCACGTCGATAACGTGCGCCAGCACCTCATAATCGACCTTGATCAGCTTAAGGGCCTGCTTTGCGATGGCTTCCGAAGTCGCCGCCACTGCAGCGACCGGATGCCCGTCGTACAGCACCTTTTCTCGGGCCATCATGTTGCGCGTCACATCCTTGAAATTGACCATCAACTCGCCGGATGCGGCGTATTCAACCTCCATCTCCGGAAAATCGTCCCGCGTTACGACGGCCTTGACGCCAGTGAGCTGTTCAGCTGCTGAGGTGTCGATGGATCGAATCCTCGCGTGCGCATGGGGACTGCGCAAAACCTTGCCGATCAATTGGCCCGGCAGATTTATATCTGCGGCATAGCGTGAGCGGCCGGTAACCTTATCAATCGCATCAGGGCGCTCTTCTGGCTTGCCGCCGACAATCTTAAGCTTTTTGTCTTCGTAAGGGATGGTCGTTGCAAATGGCGACGGTTTTCTACCCATGGCTCACGCTCCCCTCAAATCTTTGGCGGCTGCTTGTACTGCATCGATGATATTTTCATAGCCCGTGCAACGGCACAGATTGCCCGCCAGCCAATATCGGATTTCTTCTTCTGACGGGTCCGGATTTCTTTTCAAGAGACTGCGCGCAGCAATCAGCAGGCCCGGCGTGCAAATACCGCATTGCAAGGCGACGTGCTCTATAAATCTTTTTTGCAGCGGATGCAGGCTGTCGCCGTCAGCCATCCCCTCGATGGTGTCAATCGACTTGCCCTTGGCTTCGACGCCGAGCATCAGGCAGGCGCAGACTAAATTACCATCGACAACAACCGAGCAGGCACCGCAATCTCCGGTCCCACATCCCTCTTTGGTGCCGGTCAGCTGAAGCTCATCGCGCAGAACGTCCAATAGGGTTTGAGAGGGGAGGCACAAAAAGTCAACCTCGTCGCCGTTGACGGTTGCCGACACATGATATCTCGTCATAGTTTCAACCTTGTCGCACAAGTTTCATTCAATCTTGCCGCGCATATGGGTACTTCACGCGAGCTTACCAAACCTAGGGCGCCAACCATAGCATTTGTGACGTTGCACGAGCAGGGCCACCGGCAAGCCGGCGCCCACTGCCGACGCCGCCTATACTTTGCCCGC
Organism: Hyphomicrobiaceae bacterium; assembly: GCA_965223255.1. Lineage (GTDB taxonomy): Bacteria > Pseudomonadota > Alphaproteobacteria > Rhizobiales > Hyphomicrobiaceae > CBDCWA01. Next base: position 623,740 of record CBDCWA010000002.1, read on the forward strand.
CGCTCGCGCGGCATCAAAGTAGGGTGTCTCATCGATAAACGGCCCCATCCGAGAATCGACACCGGTCTTTGCGATCTCATCCCGCCAGATGCGGTGAACGCGTTGATCCTGATCCTCGTATTCGATTTGCGCACCACCGAGTTTGCGATTGACGCTTGTGGCTTTCTCCCAGAATTGCTCCTTCATCCTGAGCAAAGGGTAGCGCACGGTACCCATTTGCAGGGCAAGGTAGCGCGAGGGAATGGGTGCCGTGTTGAAGTGCTGGTGGAACATGGCATCGGGAGGCGAATAGACCCAGCCATGCTTCCAATCGATGCGCGTAAAGTCCGTTTCGCCGTCATACCACAGGAGCGAATAGCCCTGGCCGGTGACAGCAAAAACGCTGACGCCATCGAAGTGCCGGTGAGCCTTTTTGTAGGTGCCGACCGGCATTTCAGAGCAGTGCACGCCAATCGAACTACCACCCAAAATAAATCTCAGAACCGATCCGCCAGCGCCGCGCGCCGCGCACGATTGCAACTCGAATGACGAGAGATCCGAGACGAAATTTGTCTCCCATTGGTGCTTGCCAGGCTTGATGCCAATAAATTCGCCTTCGCCATCAAAATAATCTTCCCCACCAAACCGCTCGGGAAAGGAGGTCGGGCAATTAAAGATCAGCTCCTCATTGCGGAACCGGTTCATGACGTAAGTCATGTTATTACCGGAAGCAAATCGAACCGGCTCGGTGCCGGAGCCATTGAAGTGCTGGTGCTCGGCATTAAGAGGAATTGAGAAAATACTCTTGGGGCCCCATTCAAAGCTGTGTTTGCGTCCATCTCGGCCCTTCACCGTGGTCAGGCCATGACCGGAAATGACATAGATGACCTCGTCATAAATGTGCCGGATCGGTGCTGATTGGCCGCCGGGTCCGATCTCGAATGCGAAAATCGTCAGATAATCATCGCGCGCTTTAAGATGGCAGAAAGCGCCCTTCATGCCGTAGCGGTCCCACTGCTTCACGGGCACATCGCCGACATTGATGCCGAAGTCTTCGATCACCGGAACGCCCTGTCGCGCAACCCACTCGAGATAGCTGTCTTGCAAATCCTGATTGTGTTCGGCACTGGTGGTCATGGGGCGTCCTCGGGGTCACTGGCCTTCTCCGCATCAATTGCGGCGGCAGTTTAGCCCATGGGAGAGTGCGGGGGAAGGCGTCGTGCGCGCCAGTCCAGTTGGCGGGCGATGTGGATGCCAAGATGCTCTTTCAGCACATCAGCATGCGCGTGTGGATTGCAACAGGCTGAGCATTCGGCAAGGATCAGGCGTGATGCGCCATTTGGGCGTTAAGGGAGATACGGATATGACGATCGGTCCTCACGTGTTGATCATGATGTGGTTGACTGCAAGCGGTGGCGCAATCGAGACACAATCGTTTGCCGGCGCTGTCGCCTGCAACAACGCGATCAAAGCCATCAAGGCCAGCAGCGGATATGATGAAAAACTGATATTGTTATGCGTGCCGCGTAAGGCTGGTTACGGCAATATTCGACGTATTCCGCCGCGTCACGTGCGGCCATAAGCAGACGATCTCCGAAAATCGTTGGGGCCGGAAGGCCAATTAGACTCTGTCGGTGGAGATGGTGGAGCCGAGGGGACATGATCAGGTTGCTCGACGTCATCAGCTACCCACGCGGCAAACCGCAATTGTCGACCTCAGAGCTCCGAGCGTTAAATTGCTCCAAATCCGTCCGGCAATGAGGCTTGCAAGCGGCGGCCGCCCCTTGCCTCAAAGCGCTTGCCCCAAGCATGGCAATGTACTGCACGCCACAGTGCTGGAACGCCGCTTTGTTTGGCAGCAAAACTGATCTCGACTTAGTGTCCGACGCTCTAGACGCTATACCTGTGATCGTTAGCGACTGAGGAAATCGCGCAACACCCGCAATTGATTGAAATCGTAGAGATCCTGTTCTCACTTGCGGGCATCGTGAATCTGATAGCCAAGTTGCTCAGTGGAGGCTTGCCGGTGCTGACTATGCATAGGAGCAAGTCTGCACCTCGTTATGAGGCGTGATGCGTCTAACGACATTGGTGAAAAAATGATTTGCAGACTTTGTGCGCTGGCAATTTCAACGGCGCTCTTGATACTCTCTGTTGAGGCGGCTCAGGCAAGAAAACACGTCTACCTTCTGCGCGGATTCCTTGATGTGTCGACTGGTCTGGATCAAATGGCGCAGAAATTACGGCGTCGCGGAATTCGCTCAAGTGTTGCAAATCACGGAAATTGGGAATCGTTTGCAGAAATTGCAATTCGCCAATATAGACGGCGCAGAGCGTGTTCAATCGTTCTCGTCGGGCATTCCCTCGGTGCCGACGCAACAATAATGATTGCAAGGAAGCTGAAGGCCGCCTCAGTCCCTGTTGCGTTGGTTGTTACGTTTGACCCATTCAGCAGCCAGAGCGTCCCGTCCAATGTCCGGCGTCTCATTAACTACTATCGATCTGGTACGATGTGGAACAACCGTTATGGCGCGGATCGACGAGCCCGTACAAGAATTCGTAATATTGATGTTGGGGCCGATGCAAAAATCAATCACCTCAACATAGAGAAGAACCCTCGGATTCAGAAAAGGGTAATTCGCGCAATACGACGAGCGCGAAGGCGCTGTTGAAAATTTGCAGCGCTACGACGGAAGCTTTTTCAAAAGCCTGTTTACAGCCTTCCGATAGCGAAAATGATCCGCGGCGTAGATGTTTCTGCCTGTGCTTAATCTGCGTCCAACCCGGCTCACATCGATATTCCGATTGATCAGATATTTTCGAAATCGATCGGCAATTGCTTTGTGCCGGCGCCGCGTATCAAGATAACGCGCAAGAAGGTGAGACTGATAGTCAGAAAGTTGCCAGAAGCCGCCGTCGGCGACTTGCGACAAGCCGATAAAATAAAGGCTTTCTTCCTCCGGATGGAACATATGCATTGGTATTGCACGTGGACCGCGCACGCCTCTGACGAGTTCTTCGCTAAGGAAAGGCAGCGACAATTGATAACCTGTACAGAGTATAATCAGGTCCACCTCGGCCGCTGTCTTGTCCGCGAACGATACGGTATTCCCGGATATAGACGAAAGATCACCGTGCAATTGAATTCGGCCATGGCGCATCAACTCCAAATAGCGACCTGATGCTGCCGGGTGCGCTGCAAACATTTTTCCTTCTGGCTCCGGCAATCCATATTTTGCATAGGGCCCGACCACCAGCCGCGCGCAGCAAGTGGCGATTTTCTGTACGAGCCAGTTTGGCAAGTGACAGCGTTTTAGGCGCTCCAGCAGCATGTCCGCAGGGCGGCCAAATATCAATTTGGGTATAATATGGTAGCCGCGTCGAATGCTATGATGACTCGACTTTGCGAATGTTGAGGCATCGCACGCAATATCAAGGCCACTGTTGCCGCCACCGACAACTAGAACTTTCTTACCCACCAATTGATCCGGGCCCTTGTAGTCGCAAGCATGCAAGATGGTGCAATTGGGTTCGCCTTTGATTTCTGGCCTGCGGGCGTGCCAATGATGTCCATTGGCAACAATTATGCCGTCATATCTGCGGGGCTCCAGTGCCTCATCGATCCAGACGTTCCAGTAAGCACCAGCTTTAACGACCTTTTGGACTCTGGTGTTGAAGCTTATACGGTCATAAAGTCGGAACCTTTCCGCATACGAGCGAAGATAGCAATAGGCCTGCTCGAAGCCTAAGAAATCTGGAAACTCCTTTGGGATAGGGTGGTCGATGAACTGCATGAGCCGCTTGGAGATATTGAGATGCACACTATCGTATGCACAGTAAGGATTTGAAGGGTTCCAAAGTCCGCCGATATCCCCGCTCGCCTCAAAGCAATCGAAGTCGATATCGGACTCCTGCAGGTTCTTCGCAGCGGCAAGTCCGGATGGACCCGCTCCAATCACGCAATAGCGAGGATTAGCGTTGGTGTCAGACCCAGCCGATTGCCGTTCTGATTCAATATTTTTCTTGTTCGAGCTTAAGTGCAGAGATGGCGCACCTCGGCCCCGTACCGCTGGCTCAAATAAAGCCCGTGCACTGCCATGATGTGTTCTCGCCCAAGTGAGACGAGATCGCAGGTCCGACATTTGAACTGTCATTCGGGCAACCTCTTCAGAGATTCGCATGCATCGAAACACGCCGGTCATCCGCCAATACAGACTGAACACCATTCAATAAATGATTCGCGAACGCTTTTCCGGCGTAGTGCACAACTTATCAATGCCGGTTTGCAATTTAGGCACCGATTCGCGTGTGACTGGGCATCAAATTGGCGACATAGTGCACAGCTGCACGTCGCTGAACTGCGGCTATGACCGCCGTGATCCTCAATTGATCGCGACACATTGTTTTGGAACGAATCGAAACCTTGATTTTTTGCAACGGACCACCACCAGGGCTGAATGACCCTGGCCGACCTGAACATGGCATTTTGCCAATTTCGGCCCAATCTGCAGAACTCGATCAGACCCAGCTGCGCAGCTCTTGGACCGATATCGTGCAACGCCGACGCATCGAGCAAATCGCTCTGCAAAAATGTCCGCTTGAGCACGATGACGAGAAAATATCAGATGACGCAGCCCACCAATTCTCTGACGAGTACGCCGGCCGGGCCGACCATACCCGTGGCTGGCGCGATCGCCAAAAGACTAGCGATGGTCGCATTGCAGCGATCTATCCTAGCGAAATAACAGTGGCATACCTAAAAGACTGGCAATTCGGGGACGATAGGCGCTGGCATCGTACATTGCTTCGACGTCTACCTGTCGCTTGCCCCTTGTGCTTATGTCGGCGGGCGCCGTGGTATATCTGCCATCTTGAACCGCCATCATCAAACCGGTGTTTCCTTCTTCGATGCAACGGATCGCCATCGTAGCAAAATTTTTTGGGACCAAAATATCGATGGCGTCAGGAGCTCCTGCGCGCAACAGGTAGGCGAGGCTTTGATTCATGACATTGATGCCGCTATGGCGCTTTATATGGTCAGCCAATATTGGTCCGATGCCGCCGAGCTTTCTATGTCCATAGGCGTCGGGATCGCCAGTTTCAATGGTGGCACCGTCGAGCGCACGCGCGCCTTCCGAAATAACAACGATTGCGTATTTGGAAGTTTTGCGCTGTCGGTCTTCGCTGACAAGTCTTGTGACCTTATCGAAATCAAAGGGAACCTCGGCGATGAGTGTTCGGTCCGCATCGGCGAGATACCCGGCCATCAACGCGGTTTGGCCGCAGTTTCTACCAAATAACTCGACGACCATGATGCGCTCATGGCTGCCTGCCGGTGTGCGCAGCCGGTTGATCAATTCTACAGATCGGGTAACGCAGGTGGAAAATCCGATGCAATATTCTGTACCAAAGACATCATTGTCCATTGTCTTGGGAATGCAAATCGTCGCAATACCCTCGCGATGCAATTGAGACGCATAAGACAATGTGTCATCACCACCGATCGCAATAAGGACGTCAATCTTTAGGGCCTCCAGAACTGACAATATGTGCTGGGTGCAATCGACGATGCCTGCGTTGTTCCCCGCCTGAACCTGATACTGACGCTTTAAGAAATCGGGGAGATCACCTGACTGTACTTTAGATGGTTGTGTTCGTGAGGTGTGCAGGATGGTACCGCCGGTACGGTCAATTCCGCGCACGCGTTCAGGGTCGAGCTCCATGAGAACGTGGCGCGAATTATCGGGGTCTGCAGGATTGTAGTTTAGAGGCCCGGCCCAGCCGCGGCGGAATCCGGTAACGCGCCAGTCGCGACGCGCGGCCTCGTTGACGATCGTTTTGATGGCTGGGTTGAGGCCAGGTACATCACCGCCGCCGGTCAAGACACCTATGTGCATAACGTACCTCCATACTCTCGGAAAATGCGATCCACATTCGAATTGCAATTAACTCGCAACTGACAACGCAATACCATCGCCATGTTAATGCGTGTCCCGCCTCACGGCTAGGCCAAGGACGACTGCTGCAATACGAGCGCCGCACCGCTCTTGCTTACAAACGGCAGCGTTGCAAAAGCTTGTTGTTTGAAACGTTTAGCCTACGAGCATCACCGTGGCCAATGATCTGGCCATGAAATATTCTGCGACGGCCGCACCAGATGATTTCTAAGCTGTTAATTTGTATACGGGTTGTTAATTGTCGGGTTGTACAATGAGAGCTGGAGGGGGATCGAAAGGCACACGTGGTCTTTCGAGCAGTTGCAGCAGTGGGGGTCGTCCATTTTGGACGGTTCAGATCTGTCCCCCTCCGCTGAGTTTGGGCTCTTTCCCATCTCGTTCCGGCCACTGGGGGCACATCGCACCCGCAGAACCGGATCAACGCTGCCAATTCCAGGTCTCACGAATTACTGCCATGCTGTCAGAGAATCGCAACCGGCCTCCAGAGAGTGGGCCGGCATTTGATCAATTGTGCAGTGAATTGTTGTGGTGAGCGTGTTGCCCCCTACGCAGCCCTGGCCGAATAAGCGACACCGTGCCTGCGAAACGCTCAGATTCGGTCCACGCCGAGCAGCCATCTTGGATGATGGCGATATAACCTCTGAGGGAAAAACGGTTGTGACTGGGAGCGAGGCCTGCGGTCCAGAAGCCGCCCAACCTGACCGGCACTCAAAACGTAGTCCGCCCGGGCATTTATTAGCGCCTCGCTCTCATGGCCTTAGTGATGCACGACCACGGCAAATATTCAACATTTCAATCACGGCCCGTGAATAAGCTGTGCACAAGACGCTGTCAGCGAATTTGTTGCTCTAGGGCGATCTCAATGCCCTCGACGTCAGGAGCAAGCGAAATTCTGGCTCCATACGCCGTATTTCCGAACACTGTGACCAGTACACTGACCACCAAGGTCCTAATATTGCCACGCCAATTGGCGATGGAATATTCGTTTCGCAATACCGCGTATGGCCGGATGCCCGAGCGCTAGACCAATTGCCGACCGGCAAACATGAGCACGATATGTTTGCGAATGCAGAGGTTAGGTTGGGTTTTTTCGGTGCGGCGGCCACAGACTTGAATATTGCGCCAGCCGTTTTCTCTGGCCAAGTTCAAGCCCAAGCAGCTTGATGATGGAGGCGTCATGAAACGGATCAATCGTCGTCTTAGCTTAGCAGGTACTTTCACTGCCGTAATGCTGGCAATCGCAACGTCTGCTGATGCGGGCATCAAGTGTAATGGCCCCTGGCAAGTCGTTGCTGGCTCAGAGATCGCAACGCCTTATTGTGGCGATGAATATCTTGCGCAAGTTGCGCGCAGCTATGGAATACGAGTGTCTGGGCGAACGATTCGCCGGAGCTACAGTACCAAGAGTGAGATATGCCAATTCATTGGGCATGACTACCGCATCAGCGATATCTGCATTGGCTTCCGCTACGAATACGATGGCGGCAGGGGCGGCAAGCGTAGGTAGTTGCGATCGTCTATATCGCATCAGCAGATGTCGGTATTGCGTGACCCGTTGGCGCGCAAAGTTGCGTTGTGAAGTCTCAATTATATCAGCAACCGAAATGATGGTTTCAGGTCTGCTTGTTCTACAATTTGCAGATGTGATCTAGCTTAGTCATTTGTTCGATAAAGGAATTGGCGGGACGCAACGATGCCACTTTGCAGAGCGACGCAATGTCCGCAGTAAAATTGCGTCGAATGGCGGACATGCGTTCTGATCATTGTCAGCCTGCGGCATGCGGCTTGTGGTCCGATGCAGTCCCAACAGAGCTTGGGCTGGACACACGACCCACGAGACAAGTCCCTCTACAGCGCCAGGTCCAGCACGCGTGTTGCCGGCAATTGCGCTTCATACCCTTGCGCCAGCAGCCGTCCCCGCCCGGCATCCGCCATCATAGCAAGCCGCGTCTGAGCGTTCAGAATTGGCCAGGTTACCCAACCAAAGGCAGGGTCCCAACTTGTCGGCGTGCCGCGCATCGCAGAAAGCCGCCTGTTATTTTCAAAAGCCTTATGATGGAGTGCTTGCCAATCCGGCGCACACCATTCGTTTGCCACACAAGCGTCTGTTGTCAAACGCGCTAGAGTTTCTTGACGTTCAATTACCACCGTCTCGCCATCTCGCACACCGGCCAACGTAAAAATTGCCGGCGTAGTGATCGGCGTTGTCTCTAGCATTTTGCGTGCGGCATCGTAGTGCGGTGCAGTCTCGAACACTCGACGCAGCAGATGAATCGGCTGGATGCGCGTTGAACCCCATATTGCTGATTTGCTGAGCAGCCAATCGATAGCAAAGAGTCCAGTCCTACGCTTTGGTGTGGGTTGATTGATAGCTGCTGCAAATCGTCCAGGTGCAACCGCTTGCAGGACCCCGGTAAACGCAGGCCAAGTAAGCGAAACCCAGTTTCCCAATGGATTGGGAACACGCGCCGCAACGACATAATCACCTATACCAACGACATCCCAGTCAAGTGTGTGAATAAGGACGACGGAGCGACCATCACTGGCTAATTTTGCCGATGTTGTGCAACCCCATTCGTATTGGACATTCATATAGTAAAGGCCGGGCATGCCGGCGCGTGCGGCCAGCGCATCGATATCCTTTAGGAATGGCGATCTATTGCGAACCAGCCAGCAACGAGCGGCATAATCCAGTGACCGGAGCACTGCCTTCGGAATCCGACGTGTTGCCCTAGCCAAGAGTTCGTATCCGCGATCGCCAACACAATGGGTGAGATCCATTGGGAAATCTTCGCCAACGTCGTAGACTGGGATTTCCAGCATCTGTCGCTTGGTCTGCATGAAATCCGCAAATTTCCGTAATCTTGAACTTGCTAATGAGTTTATCTCAAATAATGCATTTTTGAGGCCGGTGCGAAACGATTCATGCAATCGCGCTTCGCAAAGCCCCCCTCCCACTTAGCACCTCAATACTCATCACCCCCGAGAAGCGCGCGTGCACTCGATCACCACCAACAACTGCCGCTCTCAAGATATCATTTTATGGTCAAAGTAATTTCCAGCCTGTGCCCAAAGTTCACCTCAATTTCAACACGCAGGCAATAGAACTGTGCGCGCATTCCATGGTCAGTGGCAATTTAGGGAAGCCCAACAATGCGTTCTACAAGTTCTTTCATACCCGTTTCTATTTTGGGCATCGTGTCCGTCGTTCTGCTTGGCGGATGTTCACTCCCAGGCCACTACCTCGAAGAATTGGAAAGCATTCCCGTGCCAAAGACTGCCCTCTTGGCTCGCGCGTCACGTCCCAATTGTCTCATGCATGCAAAAAAAGATGTCATCAAAAAGGGGCTCGAAAACAAAAAACAGACCAAGCCCGCAAAACAATCCAGTGACAAAGAAAAACAAGTCAAGACGATTGCCACTTCCAAACCAGATGAGAAAGTGACCGATGCCAACACGACCAATCTCAAAAAGAAGACAGACTCAGACAAGCAGACTCCAAATAAGGCCATCAAGTCAGTTTCAAATACAAGCAAACCCAGGCCCAAGTTAAATGGGCAAATTGATTGCTATCGACGCGCGGAGCGCCGTGTCCGCGCCCGACTCAATCGTCTTCAAGTGTCAACCCGCAGAACCATCGCAGCGCTGGCTTCAGCGAAACGCAGACTAAAGTCGTCATCGCCGGTGCAGAGCTTTGAACAACGTAGTTACACTCAAGGTAAGTCGCGATGAGCGCGAACTGATCATTGAAGACAGTCTCGGTCTGCTTGCCTTGGAGCGAGAACTTCACGTGATGAAGGCGTATCTGTACTATGGCTCAGCGTCGCGCAGGCCCAGTGGTGCGACGTCAGATTTCAGGTTATGTCCGACTGCGGCTCCAACATTGGGGCGAGGCAATACCTTTGACCGCCTCGTCAGAAGACTAATTCTTGGTGTCGTAGAGCGAGCCTGTTCGTGTGGTGAGAAATTGCTCCAATGGAATATCCTCCTGGCGCAGGAAACCCCGCGACGGCAGCGTCTCGTCGCGCACCATTTCTACGACCGCCACCACTGATGCCGACGTGGTCCAAGCGATCGCGCGGCGTTGTGCGCCGGCAATTTCCATCGGTCGATATGCCCGCACGAACTCCTTGCGCTGCAATTGGCCGGCAATCGTTCCTTCTGAAGCAACATGCACATAGACGACGTCGAGATCCACCGGCGGCTTGGCATTGACTAGGATATTGCCAGCATCCTCCCTGCGTTCGCGCATTAACAGCTCGTGGAAGAAAAAGTTCATCAGCCGCATGTGGCCAGGATAGCGGATCGACTTGTAATCGATGTTGTCGACGTGCCCGTGGTAGGTATCGCACATGGTGCCTAGCCCGCCAGAGGTCGTGAATGCCTCCAATGCGACGCCGTCTATATAGAGCGTTTCGTGCCACTCCATTGACGTGACCCACTTGCGCTCACCTTCCTCGATGACCTCGCAATCATTTAGGTATTCGTTGACGACCCCTTCCGGGGACCAGTTGAAAGCATAACCCATAATGCCGGTCGGGTTCTGAGGCAGAGCACCGACACGTAGCCGGCAGGAGCGGCAGCGATCGAAGCTCGCAATCTGTGCGGCGCCAACGATGCCGACGAATCCGGGTGCCAGCCCGCATTGCGGCGCCATCAGGTGTTCGGCTGTGTCGCTCCATTCACGGATTGCGCGGGTGGTGGCAACATCTTCGGTTAGATCGAAATAGTGAATGCACGCATCATGAGCGGCTTTGGCAATTGTTAAGTTGAGATGGTGCGGTAGGCAGGAGACGACGGCATCGACGCCGGTTAGGGCCGCGGCAAGTGCGGCCGGATCTCGGGTGTCAATTTGAACAAACCTGAACGGCGGCAGGTCTTTAGGTGCGACAAGGTCATAACCGGTAACCTCAAAGTCCCCCTCGTGCAACAACAGGCCGACCAGCGCCCCCACTTTGCCCAAGCCAAAAACCGCAACCCGTTGCATGGTGATTACCTGTCGAACGCCTTAGATGTTGAACGTTATGCCCTGAGCCAACGGCAATTGACGTGAATAATTGACGGTGCTCGTCTGCCTGCGCATGTAACCTTTCCAGGCATCGGAGCCGCTCTCACGTCCACCGCCGGTGTCCTTCTCGCCACCAAAGGCACCGCCAATCTCTGCGCCGGAAGGTCCTATGTTGACGTTCGCGATACCGCAATCTGACCCAACAGCCGACAGGAACGCCTCTGCTTCGCGTATGTCGGTTGTGCACAGCGACGACGACAGGCCCTGGGGCACGCCGTTGTGGATTGCAATGGCTTCATCGAGCGTCTCATAGTCCAGCACGTAAAGGATTGGCGCAAATGTCTCTTCACATACGATCCGTGTCTGCGCCGGCATCTCGACGATGGCGGGGCGCACGTAGGCGGCATTCGGGAAGGTGTCTGCAAGCACACGCTCACCGCCGTGCACAACGCCGCCGTCTAATTTGGCCTGTGCGAGCGCGCTCTGCATCGCCTGCAGGGCGTCCAAATCAATCAGCGGTCCAACGAGCTTGTCATCCTCCAGGGGACTGCCGATGGGAAGTCTGTCGTAGACGGATTTTAGCCTCGCCAGGAGATCAACTCTGATGTCCTTGTGCACGATGAGCCGCCGTAGCGAGGTGCAGCGTTGGCCCGCCGTGCCGACTGCGGCAAAAACGATAGATCTGAGCGCCAGATCAATATCGGCGGACGGCGCGACAATCATGGCGTTGTTGCCACCCAGTTCAAGTATTGCTCGGCCGAGGCGCTCAGCGACCATGGTTCCGACTGCCCGCCCCATGCGAACCGATCCGGTGGCGGAGACCACTGCGACATCGGAGCTTTTCGCCAATGCCTCGCCGACGTCACGTCCGCCGATGGCCGTTTGCAGTAGGGCAGGCGGCGCATCCGAGCCGAAGCGGGCGAGTGCGCGCTGGCAGAGCCGGTCAACCGCCATCGCGGTGAGCGGCGTTTTCTCCGAAGGCTTCCATAGGACGGGATCCCCGCATACGATTGCCAGCGCTGCATTCCAGCTCCACACCGCAACAGGAAAGTTGAAAGCGGAAATGACACCGCAAAGCCCGAGCGGGTGCCAGGTCTCTCGCATGGCGTGGCCCGGACGTTCCGAGGCGATCGTCAGCCCGTAGAGCTGGCGTGAAAGACCGACGGCGAAATCGCAGATGTCGATCATCTCCTGGACCTCGCCCAGACCCTCCTGCAGGATCTTGCCGCATTCGAGCGAAACAAGACGGCCGAGGTTTTCCTTCTCTTGGCGCAGTTCCTCACCAAGCAGGCGCACGAGTTCACCACGGCGCGGCGCAGGTACTTGACGCCACGTTTGAAAGGCGTCGGCGCCTTGTGCAATCAGTGTTGCCATGCGTTCGATGGAGGTTGGCTCTAGCCGCGCAATCTCGCTCCCATCGATCGGCGTTGTGACGACAAGTTCGCCGTCCGTGAGATTGGTCGGATCCAGACCGACTGAGGTGAGTATGTGATGGCTATTCATTACCACGTCCTTCGCATTGCCTGAGGCAGCCGACGTACGTCGCGCATCATGGTGATGCAACCAACGCCTATCGTCAAATTCGCACACGACCGTCAGGCTGACGTGGATTAAGTTCCGGAGTGCGCCGTCTGAGCCTGACGAAGGACGGCTCTAGGATCGCCTTGGCTAAGCGAATCGAAGTTGATTAAGTCATTGCCGATGGCGAGGTCCTGCTTGGCGGAGGAAACAAAGCGTCGAGTTCCTTAAGCTGCGCCGCGTCTAGTGCAAAGTCCAATGCCTTGATGTTCTCCTGCATTCTCTGCAAACTACTGGTCTTTGGAATGACGATCATTTCCGGCATTGCCAAGAGCCATGCGAGCGCAACTTGTATTGGGGTCATATCGTAATTGCGTGCGAATTTTTTTAGTTTGCGGTTGCTGTTCATCCGGCCCTTGTCGATCGGCGAATAGGCCATAACCGGGATGTGGCGCTGGCGCAGCCACGGTATTAGTTTCGACTCGATCCCGCGTTGCCCTAGATTGTATTGAACCTGATTGGTCTGGACGGCCTCACCGCCGGGCAGAGCGCAGATTTCCTCCATGTCGGACACATCAAAGTTGCTGACACCAAAGGATAGGATCTTGCCTGCTTTTTGAAGGGCCAAGAAACCTTCGAGGGTCTCGGAAAGCGGAATTGTCCCCCGCCAATGGAGCAAGTAGAGATCAATGTGATCGCAAGCAAGTCGCTTTAGGCTTCGATCGCAAGCCTTCTGGATCTCAGACCGGGACGCATTGTGAGGATAGACTTTGGAGACCAGAAAGGCGTCATCGCGGCGGCCGGAAATCGCCTCTCCAACAACTTCCTCACATGCTCCATCGCCGTACATCTCGGCGGTATCTATCAGCCTGAGCCCTAAGTCCAGGCCTCTCCTTAATGCGTTGATCTCGTCATTTCGAGATCTGCGCCGCACCCCCATTTGCCAGGTCCCCTGCCCAAGTGCTGGAACCTGCCTACCCGACGGCATCGTTACGTGCTGCATTGGTCGACCCTGTGTACCGATGGAGCAAAATACCCCATCAAAAAAGCAAGATTAGCATAACCTTTGCAAGGGGTCCTTCGCGAAATTGCGCTAGGAGCTACGCAATCAAAGATCCGAAGTGACCCCAATGGTTGGTCCGGCTTGACTGTGAGTTTATGGGTGGCCATTGGTGCAACGAGATGAGGGCTTCCCATGCCGGAGGTCTTTATCCCTGGGCGCTGTGTGCCGCCATGCACGACCTCGAAAACAGAATTTCTCATATAATCATCGTGCGCCTCGCGGTGGCAAAAGGGTCCGTTGATAACGTAGTGGCCCCCGCTATGACGGCGCATCGGTAATGGTGAGGTCGAATTCATCGATCACCGGGGCGCCCCGGCGCGCGATCCACTCAAGAGGGGTGTCCTGCAAATCAAATCTTGATCAGCGCCAACTATCATTTTACCCGCTCGCGTCAAAGCCTGACAGACATAGGAGTTTGCGCAGCAGCGCCCACCGATTAATCAGGACCCTGTTTATCCGGATCAGCCGTGCCGCGTGAAAAAGTTTCGTTGCCTGATGTGCGCTCTGAAGGTCGCCTGAAAATGCTTCGATGCCATTTAGGCAGTAGGGGCAGAATTGTGCAAACAACCGCCGAGCCCGACAGCACTTCAGTCGGCGGCCGAAATCCACAAATGCTGGTGATCTATCCCCATGAACCTAAAATACAGACGCGGCAGGACTCAGCCTGAATTAAAAAGAAATTCAGCCACTATTGGCACCGCCTTTTATGAGCGACTTATGTTAGTCCATCAGTTGACGCCGAAGCCCGTGGGATAAGCCGCCCACAGCATCAACGGATGAAGCCAACCTGGTGTTCCTAACGGTCGGTCAGCCGATCGAGAACTCGATCGACGCACGAGACCATTTTGTCGTAGCCGCGACGATTTGGGTGTTGGTCGAGCGGTAAGTAATCATCACTTTTTAACAGGCACCAGCTATGACTGACGCCCTGAGACTTCAGGACCTTGATTGCAGCACTAACGTCAATACTGCGCCGCAACCCAAGAGCGATCTCACCCTTTTGGGGAACCATCAAGATATGAAAGGGAACGCCCAGCTCTTTGAAGAACTCAAGTGCCTCAGTCGTCACCGAGAGGAAGCCGGGACCGGTGGTTCGGTTCGCTCTTTTCAACGGGAGCAAGTTTTGAAGTGCTCCAAACGCGTGCTTAGATATCTTATACACATAAGAGTTTTGATGTAGCCAATTTCGTATGTGGTCGACCAGTCCGAGCGTTGCGAACCGATTGCGACCTCTTTTTCTGGCAAGTTCCAAGACTTCCTTGTCATCTTGCGCCCATCCTATCGGATGCCAGGTGCCTGATTGATCTGGAATTCGACAGATGCCGGTGTCCAGGCATGACAACTGGTCTGCACGCCAGGTCCACGCTCTACGCTTGAAGTCATTACTGATTGCGATGATAAGGACGCGTTCAATAGTTATTCCTTTATCTTTGATGAACTCTGCAAGACGTCGCCATTGATCGAAACCTGTACCAGGTAGGCCCCCATTCAGTATGAGTTCATTTTTTCGCTTGGCCTGGAGCCGGCCAAACCATGGACACCCCCCAATCCCCGCGGTAAAGCTGTCGCCGAGCAACAAAGTCACCGCCCCCCCGGGCTTAACATCCTGCTTTTGAAGCAATCCGAGATTGTTAGATCGCATGCGGCAATCATATTCAATTCGGTAATCCAGTCCGGGCCACGGCAGCAATCTGGTCACTGCAAAGATCCCCGTATCTCGCACACGTACATTAGGCCGATAAGTCCAGAACCCACCGGGATGATTTTGAAATATGCGCGGCGATACAAAGAGAAACCGTTTATGGAAGTAGGTGTCCGGGTCACTAAAGATCAGACGAAGTAGGATTTCCGACATTCCGATGACGATCACTGCCATTGTCACAAGATAGCGAATCCAGAAGCTAGCTGTGGTCACCATTGTCCATCCCCCGGGCCGCGACAGACGGCTGGAACTAACACGTGCACATTCGCCAGTAAGGAGGGGGGCTTGGCGCAACGACCCAGGTTGATATCAAACACGATATGACCGATCTCGTGGAGACCGAGGCGTCCTCCATCCAAGTGATAGCGAACCCCATTTGCGGGTACATCTTGATAATATTTCCCAGGGCAAACGCGCTCGTTGTGCGCGGCAACGAGAGGCTGGCCATCGGCCACCAATGTTCGGGTCGTGTTGGCGTAGTAGGTGGAAACGCCCTGAATGTGCATGTTCTGAGACCTGCCTGTAGCCATCTTTCTGGTATAAGGCCGCAAAGGAGGAAAGACAGGGTTGTTTTCAAACACGAGCCAGGGCCCTGCTATGCTGAGCTGCCGACAGAACGCTGCATAGATTAAGGTGTAGCCGCCGAATCTTGAGCACCAATAAGAAGCACACAAACAAATATCGAAACGGCAATATACGTCAAGACCCACCATTCCTTGCGTGCCGTCATGTTGGTCACAAGGTCCTAGAGCATCGCCATCGCACCGCGGACAATTCTACGGCAAAATAGCTTCATTAGTGGGCGCTTACAATGCCTCCTCTCCTGTTTACCTTGAGGGTTGACGAAACGAGATGCGGCGAACGATCTTCAAATTAACCTAAAGGTTACTGCGGCTTCGCCAGCCTAGTCCGGGTGCGCTATATCAAATCATTGATCATATTTCAGTAGTTGATTTAGCCATGGCCAAAAACTTTCATGAGCAGTTGGACCGCCCCGACTTACCCCTTCCGTCTGATCGCTCAGTGGGGCTGGTGTTCGCGACAGTTGCACTAATAGTCGCATTTTTTTGGCGCACTCACGAATTAACTCTTATCATCTCACTCGTCATTGCAGCAATTCTTGGTCTCGTGAGCTTCACCATTCCAAAGGTGCTCCGACCACTAAATATCGTTTGGATGAGGTTCGCGCTGCTTATCAGTAAGGTCGTGAACCCCGTTGTAATGCTCATACTCTTTATCATAACCATCGTTCCCGCAGGTCTGATCATGCGGTTGAGTTACGATCCTCTTCGCCGACGTGGGGACGCCAGTTCCAAAAGCTATTGGATCGTGCGCGATAAAGAGGAGCACTCGAGCCTGCGGAACCAATTCTAGATCAAGATCTCGGTATCTTCGGTCTATCCGATAGCTGAAATGTGGAGTAATCGATGCTTTCCCTACTCAAAGAACTTGCTGACTATATGACAGCGCGGCGGAAGTGGTGGCTGTTTCCCGTCATAGCCGTGCTCTTCATAGTTGGAGGCTTGCTCGTTCTCGCGCAGGGTTCCGCTGTCGCTCCGTTTATATATACCGTTTTCTGATGCAAAAGTTCTGCAATGCTATTTCGCGGGCAGCATTACGATTCGAGTAAACTTGAACTGCTAACGTAATGCTGAACTGGATCGCTTAAATCGTCCTGTGGCAGACCGTCTAGACAAGGGCCTAAGTATGCGCATTCTCGGTATTTCTGCGTTTTATCACGATAGCGCAGCAGCTCTGCTGGTAGACGGAAAACCCATGGCAGCTGCACAAGAGGAACGCTTTACCCGCAAAAAACATGATCCGAGTTTCCCGATACATGCTATTCGCTACTGCCTCGATGAGGCACGCCTAGAGCTAGACGATCTTGATTATATTGTGTTCTTTGAGAAGCCCTTGCTTAAGTTTGAGCGTCTCCTGGAAACCTACCTTGCCAATGCCCCGCGTGGCTACAGCTCGTTCCGTATGGCCATGCCGATATGGATCAAGGAAAAGCTGTTCCAGAAACCTAGCATGGTCAAGGAACTGAAGGCGCTATCTAGCTCTGGCAAAGGCATTGAAGAGAAATTGCTCTTCGCTGAACACCATCAAAGTCATGCGGCGTCAGCATTTTTTCCCTCGCCATTTGAGGAAGCGGTAGTGTTGACCATGGACGGCGTGGGCGAGTGGGCAACAACATCCGTTGCCATCGGATCTGGCAAGTCCCTCAAGACAGTCCGTGAGATCCATTGGCCACACAGTCTCGGCATGCTCTATTCGGCATTCACGTACTACACCGGATTTCGAGTCAATTCCGGCGAATACAAGGTCATGGGATTAGCCCCTTACGGCGACCCGAAATACACCGATCTGATCCTTGACCACTTGTTGGATCTCAAAGAGGACGGCAGTTTCTGGCTCGACCAAAGCTATTTCAACTACTCCACCGGACTAACCATGACATCGAACAAGTTCCATGACTTGTTCGGCGGCCCGCCTCGCGCACCAGAAACGCGTTTGACCCAGCGTGACATGGATCTCGCCGCTTCTGTCCAGTGCGCAACCGAAGAAGTTATGTTGCGCATCACCCGAGAACTAGCGAATACATATGGAATCCCAAATCTCTGCCTTGCAGGCGGTGTAGCACTCAACTGCGTGGCAAACGGAAAGATCTTGCGTGACAACCATTTTAAACGCGTCTGGGTTCAGCCGGCTGCGGGAGACGCTGGCGGTGCACTCGGAGCAGCCTATGCGGCCCACCACCTTCATGCCAATAATCCACGCTTACTTACCCGATGCAGTCTCCAAGGCGCATTGGATAGCATGTCAGGCGCTTATCTTGGGCCGTCGTTCACGCAAGAGGAAGTGGGAGAACGCCTCTCACGTGCCGGCGCACGTTTCAGCACCCACAGTGATGATGAAACCATTGAAAGGACGGCAGACTCACTCGTCGCGGGTCATGCGGTCGGTTGGTTCCAGGGCCGAATGGAGTTTGGCCCGCGCGCGCTTGGGGCACGATCGATCTTGGGTGATCCGCGCAATCCAGAGATGCAGAAGAATCTCAATCTCAAGATCAAATATCGCGAGAGCTTCAGGCCCTTTGCGCCGTCGGTCCTTGCGGAGGATGCTCGTGAGTATTTCATGCTAAATCACGAGAGCCCTTATATGCTGATGGTCGCGGAAGTGCTCGAAAACCGTCGCCGAAAAATGTCGGAAGAAGAAGAGAACCTGTTCGGGATTGACAAGCTCAATGTCCCCCGATCAGAAATTCCAGCTGTGACTCACGTGGATTACTCAGCACGCATACAAACAGTACATAAAGAAACAAATCCTCGCTATCATGCTCTAATATCAGCGTTCAAGTCGCGGACCGACTGCCCCGTCGTTGTCAACACGAGTTTCAACGTTCGCGGCGAACCCATTGTTCACACACCCGAGGATGCGTTCCGCTGTTTCATGGGCTCTGAGATGGAAACGCTGGTGGTGGAAAATTGTATCCTGAGCAAGAGTGAACAGGATCCATCATTGCGGGTCGATTACAAAGACGATTTTGAATTGGATTAGTCCATCTCATGCCAAGAGCAGCTAGCGGCATGGCATGGTATCTTTCCGACCCCAAAACATTGAATAACGGACACCTCATGGGCCTGTCGGACATTACTCAGAATTAGGACAAGTTGGGCTCACCGCATGAGACTGTTTATTGGGCAGCTAGGTATCTTCGCAGTCCTCCTGATACTTGTGGACGCTGTGCTCGGACTGATTGCCCCAACCCCAGTTGATGACACCATGGCTGATTACAGCATGGTTTACATTCAAGATCTGCCTGGTGTTAAGCCAAAAATCAAATACACAAGTTTCAATGGTGGCTTGCGCTCCTTGACGATGACCAAGCTGGAGCCTGCGAAGCAATCCCTTCGCGTCCTTTGCTTAGGTGCATCGACCACGGATCAGGGGCACCAAGAAATCCAAGACACATGGTGTGCGATTATTGAAAAGCAGCTTAAAAAGAAGCATCCCGGCTGGCAGACCGCCTTCCATACGCTGAGCTATGGCCGCGCGGGGACCAAGGCGCTTGACACCCTGGTGTGGCTCAAAAAGAGGTTTGATGACATAAAGCCCGACATCGTAATTACGCTGCTTGGGATCAACGATCTCGCATGGAATGGCGGGCCCGGCTATGTCGTGCGCGATGTGGATGCCGCGATTGCCGGTAGGCTCTCTAGACCCGATCAAAAATCAATCCTGGGACGCGCAAAACTTCTGTGCAAGCAGAGTTCTGAGCTTTGCCGACGCGCTGCGCGAGCCTGGAAGAGCTTCCAATTAAGCAAGAGCCTGACCGGTTCGGGAGCTATTGAGTGGCTCTCTTCAAATCTACCGAGGCTCAGAGCCGAGTATCGTGCCTTGCCAAGCGTCGATAAACTCAAACGCGCACCCGACCCGATCAAGGAATTTGAAGCCTCACTTCACCGGATGCTGAAGTTTTTGCAGAACCGAGATGTGGACGCCATTGTCCTCGGTCAACCGACCGTTTGGAAGCCAAATTTGCCCCCCAGCGAACAGCGAATACTTTGGTTCCCTGTCAACACGCCCAATGGCTTTGTGCGCCCCTCCCCACGGTGGTTGTTGAGTGAAATGCAGCGCTATAACGCGGTTCAAGGCAGTATTGCGGCTAAATTCACCGTGAAATTCGTGGACCTGGATGCAAAGATCAGCAAGGACTTGAAACACTATCTGGATGACTGCCACTTCACCGACCAGGGCAGCCGAGCCGTTGCAGAACACGTCGCGCCAGTCCTCGAGCAAATCATTGCAGATCGGTTGAAGCGTTCTCGATAGTTAATTATCGAAAGCTCGAATCAAATCATTTGCCAATATTTTGTTTCCGCGCCTGTTGAAATGAACATCTCCGCGCCAATAATACCCCGTAATTACTTGATTGACGCCGAGACGCTTAACCTTTGCGAAGAAAGATGGAAAGCTATTGATAAAATTCGCGCATCGGGTCTTGCAGAATTCTCGCCAAACCTTGACCTGGAGGTTTTCTTCCCGATCAAACAACAGCTGATTTGGCCAAGGGTAGACGGCGATGCTGAGCGATATGCCATGCGCCTTCAACAATTGGTATAGTTGTTCCATTTTTCTTTTAGACTTAGCAATAGCACCTTTGACGCCGGCCGCTCCGTAGTCTGGCGATTGGATCGTGTAGGTCCACACGCCGGGAATATTACGGCCATAGACCAGTTTCATTGCGTCTTTACCGTTAGCTGGCTTCACGACGCCTTCGACAGAGCGACTTGAGTCGAGGAGCTCTTTCGCGCTGTCGTAAAGGATGGCAGTAAGTGGCAGTTGCCTTTTCAATTTGCGGAGGGTTGATGCACGCCGGCAACCTAACTTGGAATCGCCGACGCGCCCCCCTTCACAATCGACATAGATCACTGCCTCATTATGCATATCAGAGATATCAACGTGCACGACAACATGCTTCGTCTTTAGACCGGCATTTATGAAATGTCGCATCTTGGCAAGGTAAACAGACGGGGAATATGAGATGACGCCCATATTGGCAACGGAAAGACCTGGCTTCTTGCGAGCAAAGATGCCCACAAAGCTTTGTTCATAGGCCAACCCCACCGCCTCGGTGAAGCTATCACCCATGAATACGACATCAAATTTCAATTTGGACTCGGTTTGCCCGTTATTTTTGCAGCTCGTTTTAAAACCAAAATTATTCACGCATATATCGTAAAGCTTGTTGCCCCAAATCCCCTTTCCACGATAACCAGCCCGCAGAGTATGATGATAATAGGGGTGCGGTATGCGATACGCACGTTCTATGGCCTGCGACTTATACTTTTGCCCCCCAGCGAGACGAAGCAGATAATTGCCTGCGGCTACATCAACGATGACAAAGAAAAGTAGCGAAATACCGACAACTGCTGTTAAATGTATGCATCGGCGCATTCTCTACGTCCCTCTGATATTATAGCTATTGTTCATAGAATATGAATGTTTCGGATGCTGTCGCGTTCGCCAATGCTATGCCCAATTGCACACGAAGACTAGGCCTCTCCCCGCCAAAGATGCGAGCATCCGATGTCTCGCTGCTCGTATGGTTTATATTGTTTGCGCTAAACCTATTGCGGGCCCTGGTTGTGGAAGCGCCGAGCACCCGATCGCGTGACTATGCTGGACTTTATCGCCTGGCCGCGGCTGTCAAGCGGGTATCTCTTCTGGCTTATCTATGTGTTTCGATAGGGCTTCGTGACCGAACCGCATAATGGCGTAGCGGATAGAAACCGTTTCGCGAGCGCGTTTGCCGGATGGGGTCTCGTGATAATTTTGCGAGCGGCGGACACCATCTTATTGCCGCGGCAGATGCCAGATTTCGCGTAGCAATCCGTGGCGCCGTTTTTGCCCGGCGCACCCCTGAAATCGAGGACTTGGGCGCCGTTAACAATTCTTCCAAAGCCCTCGCCGCCGACCGGATCGTATTTATAGGTCTTAACAAAGTGGCGCTGCGCGCCCTGCCTGATCGTTTGCTGATGCCGGACAGTACGATTCTTCGGCTCGCCTTCTGCCTACCCACCCACATCAGCAGTCCGATTGGTTTCAGGATGTGAGACAACGGCCAACAGTCACATTAACCTAAAGGTGAATGCGGCTTCGCCAGCCCAGTTCTACTGCGTTATATCAACCTAGTTAATTCATTTGGTAGCGGGTTTGGTCATGGCCAAATTTTTTTATGAGCAGTTGGACCGCCCCGGCTCACTCCCCGTTAGTGCGACCGCAGCTTCACATCCTTGCCTGCAACCCGGCATATTTTTGCAAAGTACAAACCCGACCCGACGAGGTTTTACTTGGTCGCTCAAAGTAGCTTAAGCGCAGTCCAGATGAGGTCTTTAACTTCATCGCAGCCAGTTACATCAGCTCAACAAAAGGTTAGCTTGGACGATATCTGCATGCTCAGCCAATTTACCAATCATCGGTCTGTTAAGAGATGACGGCAATATTGAAGTCTCTTGATACATCAGCCTTGGAAGTGCTGTACGGCGATGATGCAATCGCCGCAATCAAATGCGATGATTTCAAGAATGCCTGGAGCAAGCTCTATCTGTCCTGTCCATGGGCGTCGGAGTTCCAATCCTGGGCATTTCTCAGCACGTGGTACGACGTTTACGCTGAACGCCATGAGCCAATTCTCATCGTCAGCCGCAACCAAAATGGGGATCTCTCGGGAATACTTGCGCTGGCGCGCCATCGTGCCTCAGGCTCGATTTTTGTCGCGGGAGGTGGACAAGCCGAATACCACGGGTGGCTGGCGACCGAGCCCAACAAGGATATCTTTATTATCGATGCTCTGAATGCTCTCGCCCGAGAATGTTCGGCCCCTATCCAACTCGTCAATCTTCTAGACAACGTTCCTGCCAATTGTTTTACCGCGCCGGGTGAACTAAAGGATCGGTGTGTCACCAAGATTGAGACGCGACCGCTGATGGACATTAGTGACCCTGAGAAAATCAGCAAAATCCTCCGAAAAAAACACAACAGGAGCCGCCTCAACGGGCTGAAGCGTCGGGGCAATCTCGAGTTCAAGGAACTTACGGATTGGCGGGAATTTCAAGCCTGCTTCGATGAAATTGCCAGAATCTTCGACCGCCGTCAGAAAGTGCATCACGGGATTGAGGTCTTTCACGATCCGCTGAACCGACGCTTTCCACTTGAATACGCACGACGTCATCCCGAGCAGGTGAAGATCTTTACGATGACACTCGACGGCGCCGTCGTTGCAGCCCTCATTGGCCAGGTCTGCGGCGATGCTCTGGCATTCGATACGATCGCTTTTGACTTGGACTATGAGGAATACTCCCCTGCCTCGCTATTAATCTACATGGCGGCCCGGGAGCTGAGCGGCGGCGCTATTCGTTTCCTCGATCTGACGCCCGGCGGCGATTGGAAGGCTCGCTTTCAAACGGATAGCAAAACATCGATGACGGTCACCGTTTTTCCCAACCGGACGTCGGCTGCCCTAGCCTCAGGAAAGGCCACCTTGAAGGCGACCGCAAAGAGGATCCTGTCAGTCCTGCCGGTCGCTTTCTCACCATTGCGCAAGACGTCGGTGCGCAGACCCGGTTAACTGCCGAGCCCCAATTCGAAGATCGTCATTTTGGAGAATGTCCGCTCGGCAGAGCGAATAGCAGGCTCTATATCCGCTGTCGATCCAGCTAGAATTAACTAAGGCAACCAACTGAGCGATCGCACTAACCGCGCAGCTTATCCAATCTTGATCGCCTGAGTGCGCGCACCTTTGCTGTAACGAGCGGAGCCTTGTCGCGCATCATCGGCTCATTTGGCATTTACAATCATAAAGCTTATAAATCCGATCAATAATATCCGCCGCTATGGCGTAAATGGTTGGAAAAACCGGGATCGCGAAGAGTTGATTGTGATTTGTTGTAAGGACCGGATGAGAATGGTAACATGAACAAAAGAATTGGCCCCGGCTCTAAGCAAGCATCCTTCGTCCGCAGTCCAATTTCGATGAGCAGCATAAAAGAGTGCCGGTTTTCAATGCAATAGAAAGAGGAAAAGATTGAATTGTAGGCCCATGAATTACACCGCAGAATTTAGTTAGTAAAAACAAATGAATTACATAATGACCGAAGTAGGCCGCACGCCCAAAAAAATACTCAAATTCTGTGGTCGACAGTTAGTGAATGCTAGCAAATACGTTTGGGATAATTTTGTATATAAGTATACAGAATATCGCCCTGTTGCAGGGTTAGGGTCATTAATTTACAAGCACTACGCAAAAAAGCGTTACAGGGTTCAGTCCCATGTAACCGTTTTTATGAGAAACAGGACAATGTATGAGGTCCTCGCGGCGGAAATCTCAGGTTGGCCAAGTTCTAAGGAAGTTCGGGTGGCGTCCGTTGGGTGTAGTACGGGCGCTGAATTGTACTCTCTTCTTTATATCTTGCGGACAGCACATCCAGACCTCAAGTTTGTCGCGCACGGTATGGATCTGAGTGAAGCAGTGGTTGATGTTGCCAGACGAGGCGAATACAGGTGCGGCAAACCAGCAGCTGATGACGGCCTTTTTATAATTGATCCAGATGACCCCGAGTTTGATGCCGAGGATTTGGATGATCTGACTGGCATTCTTGAACCAGTGAAGGGCGAACGCTACAAGGTCAGAAGTTTTCTCCAACAAGGTGTCACGTGGCTGGCGGGCGACGCGATGGACCCGCAATTGGTGCATCGGCTCGGTACAAACAACATTGTACTGGCAAACAATTTTCTTGGCCCCATGACAGATAGTGATGCGGAGCGCACCATTCGCAACATCTTAACGTTGGTGGAACCAAATGGCCTGATCGTACTAGACGGTGTGGATTTAGACCTTAAAGAAAAAATTGTTGAATCAATCGGTTTAATCCCAGTAACCAATCGCCTGAGGGAAGTCTATACCACCGATCCAACCAAGTCCGGTTGGCCCTGGGTTAGGTGGGCGCACGAACCCATAAACGAGAACCACCCATCGTTTGATTGCAGATACGCATTGATTTTCCGTAAGCCAAATCCCGTATAATCTGATTGAACAACGGCTAAATCGATAGAGTCACATTCGACCGCCTCATTCCCTTGGCACGGGCCTGACCCAGACGTCCGCATCTTTTTTAGATTTTGAACGATCGCGCATGCGCCGGCTGTCCGGCTCTGCGCCTGCCATTTGGTGTTGCGCCTTCGAATGTTGGCCATCGCACACCTCCAACTGTGACCACGGTGTGACAAGTCAAGTTCCGGTGCGTTCGATAGCGGCCGGTGCGTTTCTGATATTCGAACAATTTCAGCAACTTAATCTGGTGGAGCCGAGGGGAATCGAACCCCTGACCTCCGCAGTGCGATTGCGGCGCTCTCCCATCTGAGCTACGGCCCCATTGGTTCCGATGATGTAGGAAGTGGCCACCGGCCCTGTCAAGCAATTGAAGCGCCGCGACGTCGGAGCAGGCCAAGTAGCGAAATCAGTTGGTGGTGAGCGCCCACCAGCACTTGTCGATCGGTCTGGCAATCAGCTAGACATGCCGGTGTCTGGTGGTGCGAGTAAACGCGTACCACGTGATTTCCCTGAACATTGCTGCGCAATGCCAGCTCAACGACAGGCTGAGATGCTCTCATGATCAGATTGCTCGACTTCATCAGCTACCTCATCACGCTTTACATCTATGTGATCGTTTTCGCGGTCGTGCTGTCCTGGCTGATATCCTTCAACGTCATCAATGCGTACAATCCCTTCGTGCGCACGCTCTGGCAGGCCGTCAATGCTGTCACTGAGCCACTTCTGCGGCCCATCCGCCGCTTCATGCCTGATCTCGGCGGCCTTGACATCTCACCAATGATTCTGCTTTTGGCCTGCTTCTTTGTGCAGACGGTGGTGCTTGGCAATATTCGCGACGCTCTGATCGCAAGTGGGGTCCGGTGATCGACGGTCGCCAACCCGACGCTGGCATCGCGTTCGCCCTACGTCTGACGCCGCCGGCCCGAGCAGCGTGAAATTTTTCAATCGGATGTTACGAAATGACGACTGCTAAGCGAATTGACGGCAAGGCGATTGCCGCGGAGGTCCTGAGAGCCGTGGCCCATGACGTGGGCATCCTGAAGGCGCAGAACGGAATAGAAGTTGGGCTTGCTGTGGTATTGGTCGGGGAGGATCCGGCCAGTCAGATTTATGTGCGCAACAAGGCCCGCCAAACCATTGAAGCCGGTATGGTGTCGTTCGAACACAAGCTGCCGGCAGAAACATCGCAAGCAGACCTTTTGGCGCTCATCGAAGCACTCAACAACGATAATCGCGTGCATGGCATCCTCGTGCAGTTGCCATTGCCAGCCCAAATCGATCCCCATCGTGTCATCGCCGCCATTGATCCCGACAAGGATGTCGATGGCTTTCACCCGATAAACGCCGGGCGTTTGGCCACCGGCCAACCGGGTCTGGTGCCATGCACGCCCACGGGTTGCGTGATTTTGGCCCGCAAAGCCGTGGGTGACCTAGCAGGTCTCCACGCAGTGGTGATTGGCCGTTCCAATATTGTTGGCAAGCCTGTTGCGCATCTTCTGCTTGCAGAGAACTGTACTGTGACCATCGCCCATTCCCGCACACGCGATCTTCCCGGCGTCGTAAAGCAAGCCGACCTTGTGGTCGCAGCGGTCGGGCGGGCCGAGATGGTTCGCGGCACCTGGATCAAGCCGGGAGCCACGGTTATTGATGTTGGAATAAACCGTATCGAAGGTCAGTCTGGCAAAAAAAAGCTGGTGGGCGATGTCGCCTATGACGAAGTTGCCGCTGTCGCTGGCGCGATCACGCCGGTGCCCGGCGGCGTAGGCCCAATGACTATTGCCTGCCTTCTCCAAAATACGGTCAAAGCCGCGCAACTTAAGGCAGGCCTTTGACCGCCTCTAGCGCGATGGCGTTGATTAATAAGGCCCCCATGCGCGCGCCACAGCTGGTCGTGCGGCGATCGCGTCGTGCCACCGTGCAACGTTGGGATAATCACCAAGTCCGATATCGTTGACACCGTGGACATGGACGTCCGGATAAATCGAAATATCTGCAATCGAATAAGCGCCAGCCATATATTCGTTTTCGCCAAGGTGACGGTCGAGTGTCTGCAGCATATCGCGAAGCACTGTGTCGTAGTGCTTTTTTGCGGCCGGCACATCTTCACTTGAGCGAATGTGAAAAAAGCCGAACTGCTGGGCCAGCGTTGTGAACGTCGCCGAGCCATAAAAGAGCCACTGGTCAACCTTGACTCGTTGGATAGGGTCTGTGGGATAGAGATCACTCCCGGCCTTTTCCATCAAATATTTTAGAATGGCGCCGGATTCGCACAGCGATATCGTCTGTCCGCCAGGCCCGTCATGATCAACAATAGCTGGGATTTTGTGGCCAGGGCTGATTTTGAGATACTCTGGCGCGAACTGTTCTTTCGCCCTTAGATTGACCGGCTTAAGCGTGTGGGGGAGGCCGCTTTCTTCCATACCCTGCCGCGCCTTATAGCCATTATCGGTTGTCCAGAAGTAAAGGTCGATCATCTGCTTCTCCCACGCTGAATAGAATATAGGCTCAGACAGCATTAGCACGCTCGAGGTCGGTTCGAATAGGCGTTGATGCTTGGCTTTGAAAACCTTGGCAATCTTGCGCTTATCGCGAGCTATTATAATCGTCGATCTGCATCAGATTGCCATAAGCAAGCGCCAGAATTATGCTCCACATGCCGACCCGGGTCATCATTGACGACTCTGCGTAACTAATCACGAAAAGCGTCGCAATTACCACGAAGGGAAATACGAAAACCGCGGCAGCCGAAGGTTTGGCGCGCAGCACGGCACCAACGGCCTTTGCAAATATGGCGAGGTGAATATAAATAACGACAGCCGCACCCAAATAGCCGAACGCTACGATCTGATCCAGTACGCCGTTGTGTGCTTCCTTAAGTGCTATTCCAGAAAGTAGCTCCAGTTGATAAGAGAGCGCATGATGGCCTGCAACAAAACCGTAACCTATGAGATAGCTTCCAGAGTTGACCACGGCCAAAACGTGAGGCCAGTAATCCGTCCGGCCTGACAAGTCCCCTGATTTGCCTAGCATGCTCGCAAGATGATTTAGCGCACCTGAGTACATTAGATAAAGTAGCAGCGCTACACAGATCACAAGTAGACGAGAAGACGATTTCCTCATTTCAACGCTAGAAGTCGCAACTATTTTTGCGGAAAATCCTAGTCCGAGAATTGATATTAGTGCCATTATCCCAGTTGCAGATCCCGACTGGTACAGGCAAGTGGCTGATGAGGAGATTGCAACGAGATAACTTATTGGGTTTGAGAACACTCGTCGGCCAACAAATAAAATAAGACCAAGACACGCGCCGGAGAAAATGCCTAGTCCTACCTTGTGGCCTAAAACACCACGCCATAAGCCAGCGTGTGCGGCCTGGGTTGCGTCGGTAGCTTGATGAATCCCCTGCAAGGGATAAGCTGTTGCCCAGATGACCGACAATATGCAAATCGCAGACATCGAGCGTATGAAGATCTTTCCGGAATCTACAATACCAAGTTTTCCAGAAATGAGGATGCCAAGCAGCATCGCAAACAATAACTGAATGCTTTGACGGAAAGTGAACTGTGGGTCGGTCGACCAAAGTGTAGAAAGAGCAGCGAGTGCAAAGAGAATCAATAACAATCGACAGCGAAGTGCGAGCGCAAATACATATTTGTCGCGCATCACCATCACTGAAATCGTAACCCCGAAAAGCAAAAGTAAGTTGGAAGCAGCGCTCGGCCAGATCACGCCCAATACACCCAAATATGAGATGAGGAATACGTGCAGCAGGCCGCGCAATAACGGGTTAGACTTGCCACTATTGATCACGCGGCGCGCAGGGCGAGCGCGCACCGCACGCGTGCCTGTCATCGACAAGGCGTGACTGCCGTTGGGCATTATGGAGCTGCCTCTCATTGTGCCGTGCGGCTTGCAGTGAACACCGCGGTGAATTTGGGCCACAAGATAACAAGTCCACGATTGGGCACACCGTGTCCTCTGAATCAAGGTTAATTTCCTGAAGTCGGTTGTCGGCGGCACGTTCTGGGATAGCTTATTGAGTGTGCTTGCAACGACGGAAAGGACGTTCTGTCAAAAACAATAAGTTGCCTGCTCAAAGGATTGTAAACCGAGACTGTTGTGGTACATCTCCTATCAATCCGAAAGTCATGTCCAATATTCGAATAAGCCAAAGCGAAAGTATTAGGCGCGATTCAGAATAGGCTATCCAGAAGCGTTGACTTGGTGACGATAGTTATCTGTTCACCCACCTTCAATTGCATCCGTTAACCTCCCGAAGCATGTTGTAAGGAATGTCATGGAAATTAGCCTGACTGAGGATATTGAGAACATTCCAAACAGCCTTCGTGCAAGGCTTTCCGCGCGGAACGAGACGGATTTTTTCAGCAGCCTTGCGTGGTATCAGGCATTCGCGGGATCTTGTATTGAAACGCGGGCAAAACCGCTATTTCTGTGTGGCACGGGGCATTATCCAAATGGAGAAGCATTTCTGTTTCTGCCCATGCGCACTCCGGCGGGTCAACCAAGTTCAGACCTTCCTCAATCGCTGACGCGAGGTGAGACAGTCGCGAGTATGACCAATTACGAATCAGTATACATGGATCCAATATTGGAATACTCGCCGTTGGACCACTCAAGAGTTTTGAGTGACTTGCAAAGTTTCTCACGTAGGATGCAGAAATTTTTGGTTGCTGATTTCAACCATTGCGATCCTAGGACTGATGCGCAAGACAAAATTGTTACGATTTTGAAAGCGCTTGGGTATTCGGTTCGCAAGTACTCGTTTAGAAATATGCTTTACGAGACAGTGGACGGACAAAGTTATGCAGGGTATCTGAGCAGCCTTTCCAAGAGCCTACGATCAAATTTAAATACGTGCAGCAACCGGATTTCGCGCGCGGGGCGCGTGGAGTGCGAAATCGTATCCGGCGATTGTCAAAACCATCATATTAAGGCAGTCTTTGCTGTTCATGCGGCCAGTTGGAAGAATGATGAGCTATTCCCGGATTTTACAAGGGCAATCATCGAAGCAGCTGCCCGATGTGGCACTCTCAGATTGGGTATACTTAAGTTAGATGGCGAGCCAATTGCTGTCCAAATCTGGATTGTTTCAGGTGGCACGGCGACCATCTATAGGATCCATTACATTCAGGAATATGCGCACCTGAGCCCAGGGACTGTGCTTCAAAGCAAAATGCTGGAGCACATCATCGATGTAGATCAAGTAAAAGAGATCGATTTTGGCATTGGTGATGAAGGACATAAGGCTAGATGGTTGACCCAACGACGCACAGTAGGCGGAGTGGTTGGATTCGATCAAAGCTCAATAAGCGGCAGGCTGCGCCACCTGCATTATAGATCGATTGTCAATCTTAAACAGGCAGCTCGCAAAGGATTCGACACTCTCAATAGTGTAGCGCCCGAGCTCGCGCACAAGATCAAGGCCAGATACCGAAGACACTTTTCTTAATCACGCACTTTGAGGAGGTGAATTGCACTGGTCTGATCTGTACGTCTCCCACGCAAGAGGGTTGCAGCGATTCCGCTTTTTGCTGCAATGGCACCACTGAAACAAGTCGCTCTTCTGGCGCTCGATCAGTGAAAATTCATTCGCCTGTCCCTTGACGAAGCACCATATCTCACACCGCTGTCAAAACGCGAAACCGCACTCATCTAAACATCAGTCATTACGTCCAACGGCCCCCTGGCAACCCTGTTGCCTGTCGATGATCCGTCTCGTGGGGACAGACAAGCTCACAAATTAACGAATTTTATCACAATTTCAGAGCGGCTTGCGTCTTTCGATTAAAACTATGGTCGGAAACAAGGTTTCTACGATTCAAGGATAATGCGCGATCAAGGGCGCACGGCGGGGACGCATGCCGGACGGTACAAGTACTCATGCGCGACGGATTTTGTGCCTAGTGGGCACCCGGCCGGAGTGCGTAAAGATGGCACCGGTCATCAAGGCGCTACGCCAAGAGAGCTGGGCAGTCGTCGATGTTGTCAGCACCGGCCAGCACCGCGAGCTTGTGCATCAGACGATGGGGCTCTTTGAGATCGGGATCGACTATGATCTCGACGTTATGCAGCACAATCAATCGCTGGCTGGTTTGAGCGGCAGGATCTTTTCCCGTCTGGATGAGGTCCTCGGCAAGGTCGAATACGATCTGGTCTTGGTGCAAGGCGACACGACGTCGGTAATGATCGCCTCTTTGGCTGCATTCTATCGCCAGATTCCGGTTGGTCACGTTGAGGCTGGCCTTCGTACCCACGATTTGTCGAAGCCTTTTCCTGAAGAATTAAACCGACGTGTGACCGGTCTCGTGACCAAATTGCATTTCGCGCCGACCGTTCGCGCACAGCGCAATCTGATCAATGAAAGCGTCGATGCCGACACCGTTCATGTTACGGGTAACACGGTCATCGACGCGTTGCTGGAATTTGCGGGCCGTCCCAATGATTGTTCTTACCCGAGGCGCGAGGGTCATCGCCTGGTCTTGATAACGGCACATCGCCGCGAAAACTTCGGTCAACCCATCACAAATATTTGTCACGCGATCAGCGCCCTACATGATGCCAACCCAGATGTGGAATTTGTCTACCCGGTCCACCCAAATCCGAATATCAGCGTTCCCGTCAATCGATACTTGTCAGGTTTGGATCGCGTCCACCTGTTACCGCCAGTCGATTACTTGACCTTGGTCGGCTTAATGGCGCGGGCCGATTTGGTATTGACCGATAGCGGCGGCATTCAGGAAGAAGCACCGGCACTTGCCAAGCCGGTGCTCGTCTTGCGCGAAGAAACGGAGCGCCCGGAAGCCGTAGAGGCCGGCGTTGCACGCCTCATCGGTACCGATCGCACCGGTATCTACGACGCGGTCACCGAATTGCTCAGCAATGAAATTGTCTATCGCAAGATGGCCCGCGGTGGCTCGCCTTATGGCGACGGTCACGCCAGCCAACGCATCGCAAAGATCTGCCGAGATTATTTCGGCAGCGACGTCCAACAACCACAGGGTCTGCAATCGAACGAACTTGGATTGAGGTGAGAGACGGTCCTTCAGGCTAATCGTATTTGTCAAAAAACTGACGTTTCTTATTGTTTAATATATGATTTATTTCACCGGCGCCTCGCGCTCTGTATTTCAGTCAGTCATCATAGGGTTGAAGTTATTATGGGCTCGACCACTGGATCATTTCAAAAAGTCTCGGTCATAGGTCTTGGTTACATCGGCCTCCCGACGGCGGCAACGCTTGCAACACGAGGCCTTGAAGTTGTTGGTGTCGACGTTAAGGTAAGCGTTGTCGAGCGATTAAACGCCGGCAAGGCACACTTCTCAGAACCTGATCTGGACATGTTGCTGGAGGCGGCCGTCACGACCGGCAAGCTTCGGGCCATCACCCAACCCGAACCCGCCGATGCTTTTATCATCGCTGTCCCCACGCCATTTAACCGCGACAAGTCTGCGGACCTAAGCTCTGTCGAAAGTGCGGCAAGAAGCCTTGCGCCGGTGCTTGAACGGGGCAACCTGGTCGTCCTGGAATCGACAAGTCCGGTTGGCACAACGGAACAGCTGTGCGAATGGCTGGCCGAGGAGCGACCTGACCTGGTTATGCCGACCGAGCACGAGGCAGGCGATATATATGTTGCATATTGCCCTGAACGCATTTTGCCCGGTCGCATGGTCTTCGAACTGGTCGAAAACGACCGCATCATCGGCGGTGTCAATCACGCTTGTGGCCGTCGCGCCGAAGAGCTCTATCGCTTGTTTGTACGCGGAGACCTGCATCAAACAAAGGCGCCGATCGCTGAAGTGGTCAAGCTGACCGAGAATGCCTATCGCGATGTGAATATTGCCTTTGCCAACGAGCTTTCGGTGCTGTGCGAGAATTTGGGCCTCAATGTTTGGGAGGCCATACGACTGGCCAATCGCCATCCGCGGGTCAATATTCTCACCCCTGGGCCAGGTGTCGGTGGCCATTGTATTGCCGTCGATCCGTGGTTTTTGATTTCCGCCTCCCCGCAAAGCACGCCCTTGATGCGTGCCGCCCGCGACGTGAACGATACCAAACCGCACCTGATCCTCGAGACAGTGCGCCGCCAGATGGATCGCTTCAAAAAACCTGTCGTCGCCTGTCTGGGCCTATCCTACAAACCCAACGTTGATGACTTACGCTCAAGTCCTGCGGTTCAGATCGTAGAACAGCTGGCAATCGATAATGTGGAGTTGCTTGTCTGCGAGCCGCATTTGAAAACCCTGCCAACAGGGCTTTCCAGTATTGCCAACGTCAAGCAGGCGCGCATGGATGAGGCGATTATGGGGGCCGACATCGTAGTCGTGCTCGTCGCCCACGATATCTTCAAGACAGCCCCCCGCGAAGCAATGCTCTCCAAAGTGGTGATAGATACGACCGGGTTCTTTCAGGAGGAGTCTTTGGGCTCCAGCGCAGCCGCGCGCGAAGCTGTGCGGGCGTGAGAGTGCCTGGAGCGAGTTGTCCCAGGAACCGTATTGATCCTACGGAACGAAACGCGGATTGGCGATTCGGAGCAGATTTAATTCTGTCACCAGCGTGTCTCAAGGCAACCGTAGATACAAGTTGGAACGCCGTGCCATGAGATTTGTCGGGTATCGGTAACGAAGTGTAACAGCTAGAGGGTCTGGGGAGCACAAATGAAACGGCACTGGACGTCCCGTAACCGGACGGCGGTTCTTATCATCGCATTCATTGCCGCATTGATCGTCTCCTGGCTTCCTGGTGGCATCCGCCCGACAACAATTATTTTTTCCGGCAATATCGAGCATTTTCTGGCTTATGCGGTTCTTGGCGCCATGGCCGGGCTGTTTGCGCCGAGACATTTGTCCTGCTCTGTATTGGTGTTGCTCCTCGTTTTATTCGCTGCGTTAATGGAGATTGGCCAAGTGTTCCTGCCGTCTAGAAACGCGTCATGGGAGAATTTCTTGGCCGGCAGCGCCGGCGCGGCGTGCGCCATTTATGCGATCATACGAGTGCGCCGCCGCATGGCACCTAAATCGAGCGACGAGGACACCCAGCCTCATGCGATGTAGCGACGCTGCCTGCAACTGTGACAGGGCCCAAAAAACCGGCTGAGAGCGACCTGCTCGAGGGGTTAACCTTATGCCGTCTTAATTGGCGATAAGCGCGCGCGAAAGCGGTATAAAATCTGCAGTGTATTGGCGCACAACTTAATTGAGATCTTAACGTTTCATGTTCGCTTAACAATGCCTGAGAGGCCAGCCGGCGGTTATCGCTTTAGCCGCATTGGTCGCATCCCAAGGGCAGCGGGGCAACCAAAAATCAATTTCTTTGGGCCTCTCGCGCAGGCTCAGCCAGGTGTTTTGACGATGCAGCAGAGCCGAGCGATAGAAGACCCGATCGATATCGCATTGGTCGCAACACCTGCAACTTCGATCAACGCGCTTTTTGAGGCGATTACCGCAGAGAGCCCCAATCGCATCGCCGCCCACTATGCGGGCGAGCAAATCTCCTACGATGAGCTAAATGCACGCGCTAATCAATTGGCGCATCACCTTATCGGCCTCGGGGCACGACCTGAGAGCATGATCGGATGTTATTGCGAGCGCTCAATCGAATTGGTTGTGGCATTGCTGGGAATCATTAAGGCAGGTGCTGCCTACGTCCCGTTGGACCCCGAGTATCCGGCGGATCGTTTGGCATTCATGCTTGAGGACACAGCACCAATCGCCATCGTCACCACCACCGCAATGCTGCAAAACTATCCATTGCCGAGCGGGGACCTGCCTACGGTGATCCTTGACCGGGATCTGTCGAATGTCGAAGCGCAAAACCCTTCGGTTGCAAGCGGTCCGACGAGCGCCGCATATGTCATGTACACGTCTGGTTCGACCGGTAGACCCAAAGGTGTTGTCACAGAGCATCAAGCGATCATTCGTCTGGTGCGCGACACAAACTTCTGCACCTTCAGCCCAAGCGATGCCTGGCTACATTACGCACCGCTTGCCTTCGATGCATCCACACTGGAAATCTGGGGACCATTGTTGAATGGCGGTCGGTTGGTAATTGCGCCGCCAAAGGCATCATTGGAAGAGTTGGGGCGTGTCATTCGCGAAAATGGCGTCACCGCGGCCTGGCTCACCACGGGGCTTTTCAATCTGATGGTTGATGAGCGGGCTGAGGATCTAGTCAGCCTGCGCCAATTCTTGACCGGCGGTGATGTCGTCTCGCCGATACATCTGCAAAAGGCGCGGGCAGCCTTGCCCGATTGCACTTTGATCAACGGCTACGGCCCGACGGAAAACACAACCTTCACCTGTTGTCATGTGATGCGGCCGGGTGATGACATTCCAGACCCGGTTCCGATCGGACTGCCGATTTCGAACACCACCGCCTACATTCTGAATGCGGATCTGCAGCCCGTGACGCCCGGCGAGACCGGTGAGCTGTATGCCGGCGGGCTAGGCGTTGCGCGCGGTTATCTCAATAATAGAGCAGCAACCGAAGAGAAGTTTCTCCCCGATCCATTTTCGAATGTGCCAGGCGCCCGCATGTATCGTACGGGTGACTTGGCGCGCCAAGGGCCTGACGGGATCTATGAATTTTTTGGCCGTGCCGATCATCAGGTGAAAATTCTGGGCCACCGCATCGAGCCGGGTGAGATTGAAAGTGTGATCTCTACACATGAGGGTGTCAGCCAAGCGTGCATTTTGGTCCATACCGATAAGGCCGGCACAAAACGCCTCATTGCGTATTATGTGGCGCATGATCCCGAACTCTCACCTGGGGATTTGCGCACCTATCTGGCTTCCAAGTTGCCACGCTACATGATGCCGGGGCTGATCGTACCGCTCTGCGCTCTGCCATTGAACGCCAATGGTAAGGTCGATCGTGGGGCTTTGCCACAACCGCAATTTGATGATTTCGAGCCAATCCCCAGGCTAAAGCCCGGCGCCAGTGTAGAAGACATCATTCTTGCGATCTGGCAACGCGCGCTGTCCACCAACGCGATCACCGTCAACGACAATTTTTTTGATGTCGGCGGCAATTCCTTGAAACTTGTCTCGGTGCATGCGGAACTTGAAAAGCACTTAGGTCGACAAATTCCTATTCTAGATCTGTTTGAGCATACCAACATACGTGCGCTCGCCGATCACTTGTCCGGCATCACGCGCCAAGCACAGACAACAGATACATCCAGCAACAGAGGCGCGCGCCAGCGACAGGCATTTGCCGCCCGGCGCGGGCGCCGCAAATCAGCATCGTAAGTTTTCGAGAGGCCGCGAAATGAGGGACACTGACCCGGATAAACTGCCTGAGAACAGCATCGCCATTGTTGCGATGGCGGGTCGTTTTCCTGGCGCATCAAGTGTCACTGAATTCTGGCAAAATCAATTGGCAGGCAAGGAATCCATCTCCCGCTTCTCAATTGATGAGTTGGAAATAGCCAACAAGGAATTCGCCCGCGACAATGACACGTATGTGCGCGCCCGCTCGGTCCTTAACGAAATCGACCAATTCGACGCTGAGTTCTTTGGGATTTATCCTCTTGAAGCGAAAGTGATGGACCCGCAGCAGCGCTTGTTCATGGAAAGCTGCTGGGAAGCTTTCGAAGCAGGCGGATATGATCCCGCCGCCTATCCAGGCCCTGTTGGTGTATTCGCGGGCTGCAGTATCCCAACCTACTTCTTGACCAATTTGTGCAGACAGCCGGGTTTCATCGAAAAATTCACCGGTGACTATCAGGCCGGCAGCTTCCCAGAACTGCTCGGCAACGGCGTAGACTTTTTTGCAACGCGGGTTGCTTACAAGTTGGACCTCAAGGGACCCGCAATAACTGTCGCGACAGCCTGTTCGACTTCGCTGGTCGCCGTCGTGCAGGCTTGTCAATCGTTGCTCACCTTCCAATGCGACATGGCTTTGGCAGGCGGCGCATCCATTTCTCTGCCCCAGAAGCGCGGCACGAACTACATCGAAGGAGGAATGACCTCGCCCGATGGCCATTGCCGCACCTTTGATGCGGATGCCGGCGGTACGGTGTTTGGCAGTGGCGTCGGTGTCGTTCTATTGAAGCGCCTGGAAGATGCCTTGGAAGATGGCGATCCGATCCATGCTGTCATACGCGGTTTTGGCATCAACAATGATGGAGCGGGCAAGATTGGTTATACGGCACCAAGCATCGACGGACAGGCTGATGCGATCACGATGGCGCTTGATATTGCCGATATTGATCCTCGGTCGATTGGCTATGTCGAAGCCCATGGCACGGGCACGCCCCTCGGCGATCCAATTGAGATGGCAGCGCTTAAGAAAGCCTTCGCGAGCGATAGCGCTGATGAGCCTGTTTGCGTTATTGGTACGGCAAAAACCAATGTCGGCCACCTGGATGCCGCCGCCGGTGTAACCGGCCTGATCAATGCAACCCACATCGTCCGCGATGCCAAGTTTCCGGCAACGTTGCACTTCAAGGCACCCAATCCAAAACTTGGACTTGAAGGGAGCCGTTTTACAGTCAACCGAGCGTTGTCTGACTGGCCGGAAAGCGGTGTAAGGCGCGCCGGCGTTAGCGCGTTTGGCGTTGGCGGCACGAATGCACATGTCATCATCGAGGCACCGCCTGCGCGCGAAGTTCAATCTGCGAAGCAGGACGCTTTTTTGCTTCCCTTGTCGGCACGCACGCCAACAGCATTGGCAGCGATGCAGCAAAACTTGGCCGCGCATCTGGAGGCAAATCCCGAGCTGCCGATTGCCGACGTCGCTTGGACGCTGCAGACAGGCCGTCGCCGTTTTGATCATGGGAGTATTGTTGTCGCGGCCACAACCCAAGAGGCCCTAGAAGCACTCAAAGGGGAAGCCGCAGAGCGTACCCAAGAACGTGCAACACCAGTCATCGATCCCAAGATCTGTTTCATGTTCCCAGGCCAAGGTGCACAACATGTCGGTAT
Source organism: Hyphomicrobiaceae bacterium (assembly GCA_965223255.1). GTDB lineage: Bacteria > Pseudomonadota > Alphaproteobacteria > Rhizobiales > Hyphomicrobiaceae > CBDCWA01. Next base: position 661,527 of record CBDCWA010000002.1, read on the forward strand.
GGGGCGTGGGCTATATGCGAGCCAGCCTGTCTATCGCCAGGCATTTGACGAATGTGCTGAACTCCTGCTGCCGCTGATTGAGCTGGATTTGCGCAGTTACGTTTATCCTGAGGATGAGGACGACGGCACCCTGGCCGATCGGCTACGCGATACCGCTGTTGCCCAGCCAGCGATCTTCAGCGTTGAGTACGCCTTGGCAAAACTCTGGCAGTCCTTGGGAATTAAGCCAGAGGTTCTCATCGGCCACAGCATTGGAGAATTTGCGGCCGCTTGCCTGGCAGGCGTCTTCTCATTACCGGACGCACTGAAGATCGTCGCAGCGCGTGGCCGCCTGATGCAAGATGTGGCACCGGGTTCAATGCTTGCCGTGAGCTTGCCCGAAGCCGACTTGCGCCCGCGCCTAACAGAACACCTATCCATTGCCGCGATCAATGCACCCAAAGCATGCGTCATCGCCGGCCCCAGTGAGAATGTGGAAACGTTTGCCAGCGACTTGAAGTCAGAGGGCATATCCTGCCGCCCACTCGTAACCTCGCACGCATTCCACTCTGCAATGATGGATCCGGTGGTCGCCCCCTTCCGTGAAATCGTCGCGCGCATAGATTTGCAGCCGCCGGCCATTCCCATCATTTCGACGGTAACCGGTGCGTTGATGCGCCCAGAAGAGGCGACAGATCCGGACTATTGGGCGCGCCACTTGCGCCAGCCAGTCAAGTTCTCCGACGCGATTGCGCAGTGTCGCGCGGATGAGCATGCGGTCCTGTTGGAAGCAGGCCCCGGCAATACGTTGAATACGTTAGCGCGACTGCATCCGGCGAAAGACCGCCAGCAGGTCGCTGCGGCCTCCCTCCCTGGTCCAGGCGCCGGAGAACGCGATCAGGATACAATTCTGCACGCCCTTGGAGCACTGTGGCTGGCGGGAATTACGCCTGATTGGTCGGCGCTTTCTGGCAGCGAACCGCAACAAAGAGTGCGGCAGGCACTCCCGACCTATCCGTTTGAGCGCAAACGCGTCTGGCTCGATGTCGAAGCCACTGAGGCAAGAAGTGCGCCTTCACCAACTCAATCCGTGACGACTTCGCCACAAGCAATGATGGATCCATCGGTCATGCAAGATGCGCAAAGCCCCAATGCCCAGTCAGACACGCCGACACAGGATCAGCCCGCCCAAAATCGCCAAGCCCGTATTCGGGCCGCGCTCGTCGATATTTTTGAAGATCTGTCGGGCAAGGCACTGAGCGGCGAAGCCTCGGAGGCAACCTTCCTGGAGTTAGGGTTTGATTCTTTATTCCTGACCCAGGCAACGCGTGCTGTCCAAAAAGACATCGGCCTTAAGATCACCTTCCGCCAATTGTTAGGAGATCTCGCAACGTTTGATGATCTTGCCGCATATGCGGACAAGAAGCTCGCGCCCGATGCATTCGCCGCGCCTGAGCCGACCCTCGCACCCGAGGGGTCCACTCGTGATGCGCAATCTCCTCCAGCACCACCGACAGCCGCAGCCCGCCCCATGCCGGACGCGATCGCCACCGCCGCGTCCGACACCGACCTTACAGCTTTGATGCGTGAGCAGCTTCAGGTGATGAACCAGGTCTTCTCGACCCAGATCGCAGCTTTGCAGGGCCAGCCCGGTGCTGCCACTGCCCCAACGGCTCTTCTCGCTTCTACGGAGCAAACCGTATCAACGCCGCTCCAACATCCCCCGGTCGAGAATCTACAAGTTCCTGTCGAAACGCCTCCTGAAGCGGCGCAGCCAGACGCCGGTGCGCCCAAGGTCCATGGCCCATTTGCGCCGCTTGAGGCAAAGCGCAGCACTGACATCACGTCGCGACAAGCCGCAAAGATTGACAATATCGTTCGCGCCTACAACGCCCATGCACCTGAATCGAAACGGCGCACAGAAGCCCATCGCGCCCGCCTGGCCGATCCTCGTGTGGTCTCGGGTTTTCGTGCAGAATGGAAGGATGCGATCTATCCGATCATCACCCAGTCGTCTAAGGGTTCTAGGCTCAAGGATGTTGACGGCAATGAATACATTGATCTCCTGAATGGGTTTGGCCCAATCATGTTTGGTCATCGTCCTGATTTCGTGGAAGAGGCAATGCGCGCTCAGCTCGGCGAAGGCATTGAAATCGGGCCCCAAACCCCCCTGGCCGGCGAGATTGCGGAGTTGTTCTGCGATATGACCGGCAATGAGCGGATGACCTTCTGCAACACCGGCTCGGAAGCGGTTATGGCGGCCATGCGTCTGGCCCGCACCGTCACGGGCCGCGAAAAGATCGTGATGTTTTCAGGTGATTATCACGGCATGTTCGACGAGGTTTTGGTCAAGCCTTGGACGTCGCGTCAAGGTGAGCCGGGTGCCATCCCGTTAGCGCCAGGCATTCCGCGCGAAAGCGTGGCCAACATTATCGTCCTGGACTATGGTACCGATGACTCGCTGCGTTGGATCACAGAAAATGTCGAAGATCTTGCTGCGGTAATTGTCGAGCCGGTGCAAAGCCGCAGGCCGGACTTCCAGCCGGTCGACTTCCTGCGTTCGCTACGCGAAGTGACCAAAGCGGCCGGCACCGCCCTGGTCTTCGATGAAGTCGTAACCGGCTTCCGCTCCCACCCCGGTGGCTGTCAGGAACTCTTCTCCATCCGCGCCGACATGGCGACTTATGGCAAGGTGCTAGGGGGCGGCATGCCGGTCGGCGTCCTCGCCGGCCGCGCTGAATTCATGGATGCGTTGGACGGCGGCCAATGGCGATTTGGCGATGACTCGTGCCCCGAAGTCGGCATGACGTTCTTTGCCGGTACCTTTGTCCGCCACCCTCTGACATTGGCGGCGGTGAAGGCGGTACTACAACACATCAAGGCGCACGGGCCATCATTGAGTGAAGAGCTGGCACAGCGCACAACGCAGATGGTCGCCCGCATCAATGCGGTGTTTGAGCGCCTTAACGTGCCAACCCGCATGGCCAATTATACCAGTTTCATGTTCTTCAAATTTCCGGCGGAAGAGCGCTTTGCAAGTCTGTTTTATGTGCTGCTACGCCGTCATGGCGTCCATGTGCAGGAAGGCTTTCCATGCTTCCTGACAACTGCACATAGCGATGAAGACATCGATAAGATCGTTGCGGCCTTCGAGACAGCTGCCCTCGAGATGCATGAAGGTGCATTGTTCACGACTTCGCCCGAAGATGTCGCCGCACCTGTATCGGCTGTTGCGCCGACCGCGGATGAGCGCCGGGTCCCGCTCACCGAGCCCCAACGCGAAATATTCCACGCTGCCATCCTCGGCGATGATGTGAGCTGCGCCTTCAACGAATCCTTCAGCATCGATCTTCATGGCCCACTTAATGACAATGCATTGGCAAGTGCGATTGATACGTTGATGGCGCGTCATGGCGCCTTGCGCGCAAAGATTGATACCGATGGCGCCAGCATGCAAATTGATCCGGCAGCAAAACTCGTCCCGACGCGTGAAGATTTTTCCAATCTGCCGCCGGCCGCGGCTCAGGAAGCCTTCAGTGTTCATCTAGCTGACAATGCGACAAGCCCCTTCGATTTGTTCGCCGGTCCGCTTATTCGCGCTACCATCGTCAAAATGGCTGAGGCGCACCATGTCCTTGTCGTGACCGCGCACCATATCATCTGCGACGGCTGGTCTTGCGACATCATTGCAACCGACCTGGCGGAACTCTATTCGGCAGCGGTCGAACAGCGCGCACCCAGTCTTGAGGCACCGGCCGACTATGCGGCGTTCGCCCGCCAAGACGTTGCAATGCGTTCATCCAGCGAAAACACCGAAGCAGAGTCTTATTGGCTCGAACAATATGAGACCATTCCGATTTTGCCAGAGCTGCCGACAGATCGCCCACGCGGGCCCTCGCGCACCTATGCCGGTGCCACAGAGACTGTGCATGTATCGCAGGCAGCTTATCAGTCGATCAAGGAGGCGGGCGCCAAGCATGGGATGTCACTCTTTGCCACCCTCCTGGCAAGCTATGCGGCACTTCTTTACCGTCTGAGCGGTCAGTCGGATTTGGCCATCGGCATCCCGCTCGCAGGTCAGTCGTCCCTCGACAACACGAACCTGGTCGGACACTGCGTGAACGCGTTGCCGCTGCGAATCTCAGTGGATGGCACGTCGACGGCCGAAGCCTTGATGAGTGAGGCCCGCGAAAAACTGCTCGATGCTTATGAGCACCAGACCTTCACTTACGGCACGCTCGTCCAACGTCTGAACTTGATCCGCGATCCAAATCGCCTACCGCTCTCAGAGGTTCAGTTCAACGTCGAGCAATTTGCCCCTGAGCTCAAGTTTTCAGGTTTGACGGCGACTGCGACGGCCAATCCCAAGGGCGCTGTCAACGCCGATGTATTCTTGAATGTTGGCGAAACGCCATCCGGTCTGAAGCTGGACTGCGATTATAATTGCGACTTGTATGATGGCGCGACCATTGCCTCTTGGCTTCAGGCCTTCGCCGATATCGCCGCCCAGTTGGTTGAGGACCCCAAGATCTTGGTTTCGGATCTGCGCCTGCCGGGTGAACTATCTACAACTGGGCCGACAAGTCTGCGCGACGATGAACAACGGCTGATCGCCAGCTGGAATGAGACCCAGGCAGATTATCCCCGTGATCAGTCAATCATTGACGTGTTCGAACAACAGGTTGCAGCACGGCCTGAGGCAACCGCGCTCGAATTTTCCGGCGAGACAATGAGCTATCAAATGCTCAACACGTTTGCCGATCAACTGGCTGACCGCATTGCTGCGCTGGGTGTATCGCGTGGAGACCGGGTAGCCGTCTGTATTCCCCGCTCCTTTGATCTCATGGCGACGATCCTTGCTGTTCTGAAAGTCGGCGCAGCCTACGTACCGATTGATCCGCAATCCCCACCGGAACGCATTGCCTTTGTGCTGCGCGATGCAAACGCGAAAGCTATCGTGACAGACAGCACATTGGATATGCCAGACGTGGACGCCAGAGTGCTAATGGTCGACGCCGTTGCCGGCGTGCAGATCGCGAGTCCAACGGAAGCGGTCTTCGATCGGCCGGCGGCGGATGACCTCGCCTACGTCATGTATACGTCCGGCTCGACGGGGCGACCGAAAGGAGTGATGGTCGAGCACCGCTCTGCTGTCCAGCTGGTCTGCAACAGTGACATTCAGGATTTTGGCCAAGGTCAACGCGCGCTATTAAGTGTTTCGGTGGCATTTGACCCATCGCTTCTCGATATTCTCGGCAGTTTGCTCAATGGCGGGACGTTGGTGATTATGCCGCCGGAAGTCGCAGAGCCTGCTGCGATCGCACGTCACGTCGAAAAGCATAAAATTACCGCGCTGGTCACGACGACGGGCGTGTTCCATGTCCTGGTCGAAGATCATCTCGATCAACTTGGCTCATTGCGTCAAATGAATGTCGGTGGCGAGGTGCTCTCACCGTCGCATGCCCAGAAGTTCATCGATAGTTTGCCGCACGCAACGCTGATTGCCGCCTACGGACCGACGGAAGCAACAACCATCGCCACCTTCTCGCACTTCCGCCATGGCGATCGCATCCCAGATCCGGTACCGATCGGGCGTCCGATGGCGAACACGCGCACCTATATTGTCGACGATCAGCTAAAGCAGTTGGCAATCGGCGAGCGCGGCGAACTTGTGATCGCCGGCGATGGTTTGGCGCGTGGCTATCTCGACCATGCTGAGCTGACGCGCGAAAAGTTCGTTACAATGGAAATTGCACCGGGCCTGACAGAACGTGTCTATCGTACCGGCGATTTGGCAAGCTTCGATGACACCGGCATCCTTTACTTCCACGGCCGGCTCGATGGTCAGGTCAAGTTGCGCGGCTATCGAATTGAGATCGGCGAAATCGAATCTGAATTGGCGCGTCAGGAGAACGTGGCCGGTGCCTGCGTCGTGGCCGTTAAAGAGGCTGGCCGAGTGAGCAGGCTGGCGGCATTCGTCACCCCGGTTGAGGGCGCAAAATTAAGTCCTGATGCGCTCAAACGGGCGATTGCCGCAACACTGATGCCCTATATGGTTCCAGGCAGCATCGAGGTGCTCGACAGCCTGCCACTGAACGTTAATGGAAAGATCGACCGCGACGCCCTCACTGGCCTCGCCGAACAGCACCGTCTTGAACGCGAGTATGTCGCGCCGGAAACCGACGGCGAAATCGCGTTGGCAGAGATTACGCGCGAGGTCATGAAACTCGATACATTGGGTGTGACCGAAAATCTTTTTGAACTCGGTCTCGATTCCCTGATGATGTTCCAGATCGCCTCCCGCGCGGAAAAGGCCGGCATAACGGTGACGCCTCGCGCCATCATGGAGGCGCGCAGCATTCGCGCAGCTCTGCAGGTCGCTGCGGCTGCACCACCAACTTTGGCCCCCGTCACCTCTCGAAAAATCACCCGTGCGGTGCGCCAGAAGGTGACCTTGAGCCCGGCGGCGCGACGCCAAGGAATCTAAGCGATGACCACGACAGAAGGCCCAGGCAACCTCGGCTCCACTGCCGACGGATCGGGCCCAACCACTACAGCGCTCGAGGAGACCGAGGTCATCGTCTTTCCTCTGACTCCGCAACAGCGTACGATGTATTGGGCTGACCGCAAGGCGCCGGGGACACCGATCTACAATGGGGCTTTTCGCTTCGAGTTGGTGGGCGATGTCACTCCATCAAGACTCGAAGCCGCGCTCAATATCCTCTTGGAGCGCCATGAAATCTTACGCGCCAATTGTCGACTAATCGGCGATAACCCGATGCTTGTCGTCCCGCCCATGCGCCGAATTGGGCTAACAAGCGTGGATGTCCAATCGGCGGCTGATCCGTCAGCGGAAGTTGAACGATTATGCGAGCAAGAAGCGCGGCGCGGCTTTGATATCGCAAATGACTTATTGATGCGCGCTGGCGTGATCATCGTCGCAGCGGATCGGGCGGTGTTCACCCTGACATTGCACAATTTGATCTGCGACGGGGTATCCCTCAGCCTGTTATTAAAGGAATTGGCGGAGTTATGTGCTGCGGCGCATAGCGGCCACGCGCTCGAATGGGAAGAACCCGAGATCCAATATGGCGACTATGCCGAGTGGCTTACATCACAATTAGACAGTGCAGAAAGCAAGCGCAATCTCGCTTACTGGCGGGGCCAGTTGCACGGTTATCGCTGCCTGGAACTTGCCCCCGATCAGCCAGATCCCAACGGTGGCGATACCTCCAGCCAAATCTTGTCGCGTGAACTGCCACGATCGCTTACCGACCGGCTGCACCAGTTTTCCAATTCCAATAATGGCACGTTCTTCATCACGACGCTGGCGGCATTTGTTGCCGTTCTGGCACGCGAGACCGGCCAATCCGACATATCGGTCGGCTCACCTGCCGCTGGACGCATGACGCCTGAACTCGAGCGCCTGATTGGCCCGGTCATCAATTACGTCATCCTGCGCGTCCGCGCGGGCCAGGATCCAACGCTCCAAACTGTGCTGGAGCGCACGCAGGAAACTGTTTTGGACTCATTCGCCCGTCAAGAAACGCCCCTGGAGCAAATCGCGACAGCATTCGCCCAAAGTCCTGACGAACTGCCCGATCCACCTTTTCGCATCACCTTCGCCTGCCATCGTGGCTTTACCTACACCGGTAGCCAAGTGTTCTCCAAAGCCACGACCGGTTTCGATATGATTCCTGTGCCATCGAAGTCTCAAGGCGCATTGTTTGACGCCTTCTTCTTCTTGGTCGAGCGTGAAGAGGGCTGGCGCGTTTCGGTCGACTATCGCACTTCGCTATTTTCCGCAGAAAAGATTAATCGCCTTCTCGATTGGTACTGCGAGGTTCTGGAACTTCTGTGCCGCGCGCCTGACATGCATGTTTCCGAACTGCCGTTCGCTCCTGCCGCAGCGCCTGTACTGGCGAGCGCGTCAGCAATGAGTTTAGGTAACACGGCCAACGCTGAAGCACTGGAACTTGAGGGTCCCGAAGAGGCGTCAATATTCGAATTACCGGCAAGCTTCGGCCAGGAACGGTTCTGGTTATTGCACAAGGCGGCACCGGAAAGTTCAGCACATAATCTGACCGTCTCAATGAAGATCACTGGGCCGTTAGAGGTGACGCGTCTCGAAGAGGGGTTGCAGCACGTCATTTCTCGGCATGAGGTATTGCGAACCAGGTTTGTTGAGCGCGACGGGGAGTTGATGCAGCAGGTGCTTCCCGAAGTCGCATTTTCACTCGACGTCGAGAGCTGCGTCGGCGCGTCACCTGACGCCCAGCTTGAAGCGATCGACAGCGCGCAAAAGCGCTTGGCGAGCAAGGTATTTGACCTTGAGGACGCGCCCCTCATTGCCGCCACCGTCCTGCACACACAACAAGACAGTGCAATATTTATCCTTGCTGCCCATCATATCATCGGCGACGGCCAGTCGTTTGCTAATCTATTGCAAGAGCTTTGGCAGATTTATGAGCACCAGACGGACCGCCAGCCGTCAGTAGCACTACCGGAGCTGGAGCTGCAATTCGGCGATTTTGCGCAATGGCAACGATCGTGGGCAGCAAGCGACGACGCAGAGGCCCAGCTGACCTACTGGCAAACCGTATTGAAGGGCCAGCTACCAGTGCTCGATTTTCCGTTGGATCGCCGTCCCAACCACGAAAAGAGCCCATCGGCATCGTCGCATTTGCGTAAAATACCGCAAGACTTGGTGGTGCGATTGAAGGCCCGTGGCATTGATTCGCAATGCACGATGTTTGCAATAACGGCAGCGGCATTCACCGCTCTCCTGGCACGTTATAGCGATGAACGCGATATTTTGTTGGGCAGTCCGATTGCCAATCGCACCCATTACACCCAAGACGCAATCGGCCCGTTTTCTGGCCCGCTTGCCCTTCGTTTTGAGTTGCCGGAAGACACGTCACTGGCGGCGCTATTGGAGCATGTGCGCAACCGGACCCTCGACGCGCTCTCCAATAAGGATCTGCCGTTTGAAAAGATTCTCGAACTGGTTGATGCGCGCACCATCGATGGACGCAATCCCCTGTTCCAGTTCTATTTCCTTTATCAGAAGGCATTCGTACAATCGTATCGAACCAAAACCCTGACGATTGAGTCCCTTCCGCCGCCGAAACCTGCGACACCCTATGAATTGCAGCTTGCGGTCATAGAGCGAACAACCGGCACGACCATCGAGTTCTCCTACGATCAAGCGCTTTTTGATCCTGTGACGGTTGAGAAAATTGCTGACTACTATCTCGAGGTCTTATCAAGTATCGCGGACCAGCCTGAGCGGCAGCTATCAGCTCTGCCGGCCCCAGAGGTCAACCCTGCCAGCCATCGACTGGTACCGGATGAGATCTCAGAGCAGCCATTTGTGGCACCGCGCACGCAAACCGAACAGCGACTGGCGGTTATCTGGCAGCAGGTATTGAAGCGTGATGAGATTTCAATTCACGACAACTTCTTTCACCTTGGCGGCCAATCGGTCACCGCTGCCCGCATGATTGTCGCCATTGCCCGAGAGTTCCAACTGCGCCTGAATATTTCGGTTTTGGTGCGCGCGCCAACTCTTGCCGGCCTTGCCGCCCACTTGGACGCACCGGAAGAAGTCCGAAAAACCAATCTCGTACCCCTTCAGACGGCTGGCCACAAACCGCCGATCTTCCTGATGCATTGCGGTGGCGGGCATCTCTTGCGCTACCAGGACTTTGTATCTGCTATGCCGGGCGATCAACCGATTTACGGGTTCAGCGCCCCGCCACTTGATGACGAACTGCGCTCTATGAGCGTCGAAAAACTCGCCACGCTTTACACCGAAGAAATGCGCCGCCTGCAGCCGGCAGGGCCCTATCAGATCGCCGGTTATTCCTTCGGCGGCCTACTGGCCTACGAAGCCGCCCGCCAACTCAAGCAAGCCGGTGAGCACGTCTCTATGCTGGCGATATTGGACACCGGAAACCCCGACTATTATCGCAAACTTCCGCTGAGCCAACGCTTAACCATGCAACTCATGCACTATGCTTCGGTCGCGCGGCGGTACGCAAGCAATTTGAAAGCCGGACGCTTCGAGGCCATTCGCGAGAATTTTAAGGAGACGCTTGGTAATCGGACGCGCGATCTGCGTTGGAAATTGGGGCTGGGCAAGGGCCGCGGATCGGATGCCGATTCTAAGACCGAAGACAACACAGATCTGCCGATTGAAGATAACGTTCCGTTGTTCTCGGAAATGACCGGCCGCTACACGCCATCAGCGTACACCGGCCAGCTTCTGCTGTTCAACGCAGAAGGACGCGGCAAAGAGTATGCAAATCCACTTCTCGGTTGGGAGAAAGTGGCCGGCGATGGTCTACAGATCCGATTTGTTCCAGGCGACCACTATACATTTATGACAAAGCCGCATGTCACGAAACTGGTCGAGAAGATGATTGCCTATCAGCAGGAGGCAAATTGACACCCACAAGCCACAATCAAGCCTGTGAGTCAGCGGGCTTTGTCCCCGTCGCCGCCAAGATATGGTCCCACCGCCGGGGATCCTCCTGCACCGGAGCCGGCAGCGTACATAGGCCAACCAATTCCAACTGATCACCGAAGAAAGATTTTCGCTCTGCGATACGCGCCGGCAGCAATTTCGGGTCAAGCGTATCTGCCGTACAGTATTCCTCGTGCGAGAAGGCCTGCAATTTCAAGGCCACGTCCGCACTATCCATCACAAAAGAAAAATGCCATGCACCGCGCGGATAGAGAATGCGCCGCAGCCAAGCGCCATGCCGCCATCTGGTATCAAGGTGCCAAGCGATCGCCTCGAAGCGTGGGTCGAGTGATTTGGAACGAATGCCGCGCACGCGACGCAAACGCTCACCGGACTGAAAGTGCCGCATTTCGATCATTCGCGGGCCACCCCAGCGGCTATGCTGAGTTCTCACGCGTAGATTGAGGCGAAAATTGTGTTCGTCTTTACTGAAAATCGTAATGGCGCCGGGCGCGGTTGCCAACGAGTCCGAAAGCGCTGCCGGTTTCGGGATCTCATCGACATCAGAAACCAGTATGAGATCATCGGGTTCGGCATCGCCAAGACCCCGTGCGATTGCGTCACGTTGATGGCGTTCGGCCAGCCACGGATCATCGCTGAGGGGCATATCGTCAACAACGACATGAATAATCCGATCAAGAAACGGTCGAAAACGATCTCTTGCCTCCGCGAAATACAAGGGCTTCGCGGTACCTCTAAACGTGGTGGTTGCTTCCACCACAACGAAACGGCTTACATAAGGTTCGAGCGTGCGCAATCGGAGCTCAAGAATATCGAGCTCATTGAAGAATGTGAAGCAGTCGAACAACTGCCGCGAGGTCGTCATTTGGGCCCCTATACCATCTCAACCACATGCCGACTAAGCGAAACGGTGCGCTGGCATAGTATGCGTCAAGTTGCGGCCTTTCGCTACAGAGCCGCAGCTTTTTTTGTTGTTTTGGGCGGCGGCAGTGCATTCCCGTCGTAAGAACGCTCGCCGACATACCGCGTAATACGTGGTGGCGGCGAAAATGTCCTGTAGGCAGCTCTCTGCACGAAACACTTTGAATAACAACAACCTCTGAGACAGGACCAAGACTTCCGGGCGCGCAGTGATGCGGCATGCTTTGTCCTCAGTGGCGCATATGCGCAATCGGCGAGCCGCCGCGCGATCTTATGAATCGATAGACGCCCTGCTCGCGGCAATCGAGACAGCCGCGTGTATCACTTTGATCGATCGGTTCTCGCGGCAGACCAAACAACTCTGTTTCACCTGCATGCTCGGGGAAAAGCGTTCCTGCGTTTGTCGTAACTGCTGCCTTGAATCCAAGTTCTTTCACGATTTCGGCTTCCCGCGCTCCGGCCGCGCCATAGGGATAGGCGAAGTAGTCGATGCTCCGACCGGTCGCATTCTCCAAGAACAATTTGTTGTCGGCAATTTCCTCGCGAACGCGGTCTGCTGTTTCCTGATTAAGAAAGCAATGGGATGTCGTGTGTGCGCCAATGGTGACCAGGCGGTGGGCAGCGGCAGAACGCAATTCGTCCATCGTCATGGCTTCTTCGTCCAATAGCTTTTGCATATCAACGCCATAGGCTGCAAACGTCCGATCCAGCAAGCCAGTACGTTCACCATTTTGGGAAATCCAACGGCCAATCTCCTTAAAGGCAGTCTTCTTCTCCTCGAAGGTGTCGAGCTTGTAGGCTTTATTCATGGCGGCAATTTCGATTCTGCTATTGTCTCTGAGTAGGGGAACAAGACCGAGCCACCAACCATCAAGCTCTCGAGTAATCATGTGGGTGGCAACAAAAATCGTATATGGCGCATTGTACTTTTCCATGACCGGCAGGACGCGCGTGATGTTATCGCGATATCCATCGTCGAACGTGAACACTACGAACCTGCGGCTACCACGCGTCCCCAGTCGCTTGATGGCTTCATCAAGGGTAACGATGTCCAGGTCGCGGGACTTGGCCCATCGAACGGCGCGTTCAAGACACTCGAGCGAACAACGCAATGGTTGGTGAAGATAGTCTCCTGTATTCTCGACGACGCTATGCAACGCGAATATTGTGCCCTTGCCTCGGTAACGCATGCCAATGAGACGAGCAAGGCCGCCGCGTGACAATGCTTCGGACGCAATAATCTTCAAGCTGAAGTCCTCCAGGAGTGATGCGCAATTCCTCAAAAGTCTGTGCTTTTGCCGCGCCTGGAAATGATTGGTGTAAGTCCGACTTGGGGGCCACGGAATTGGTGAAATGGCGAGTCAGTCTATCTGTTGGTGTCGCATTTCCTTCTAAAGACCGCCATTATAGTTACTGCTGGCCTCAGCGCCTCATATATAAATCTATTGCCCACCTTCGCATTTGCATTCAGCAATTAACCTCTTCGGCCCGCGATGCCAGACAACCGGTTTTGGCAGGCCATTTGGAACCTGACACGGGGGGGCGCCAGTGGCCGTTAGCTGGCGGTGTGCACCCGTTAACAGATGGCAAAAGGATAAGTTACGTGCAAGTCGCCCAACAGTCGGCCGAACCGCGACCAAGCCTCTGCAATGCATAGTTAACGAATAGTACAGATTTTCTTTTGGCGCGCGCCCAAATTGCTGTCAAATAGTCTTCGTCAGAATAAGTACTTGGGTGTCATGACATCGCTCGACACGGGCAGTGGGCTGAACACTGGACGATCTATCGCCAGCCTACTGTCTGAAGTTGCGGTAATTGCCCATGAATTGATCTCAACTTCTTTGCCAGGCTCAATCGATCCGGCAAAAGCGAAAACATTGACAGACTACCAAATACGATGCGGCAAGGATTTTACCCAAAATTGGAGCACGAACTGGCAAAATGGAAGGGCCAGGGTCTTAAAGCGCGATTTTGGTTGCGCGACGACGATGCCATTAGGGTGACACCCGCACTCAATCGGCTGGCGGACGTCGCGGACAAATTTAAAAAGCGCATCGGTCTAGCTGTGATCCCAGCCAAGCTGGAACAAAGTTTGATTGACGCGTTGCGCAATGATCAGCACCACTTCTTCCCGATGTGCCATGGTTTGCACCATGCCAATTATGGAACGGTTTTCGCACCCGACGAATTCGGTCCGGCAAGGTCAATAGATGCGCTTCGCCGGGATGCGGCAGAGGCACTCAAGATCTTTATGTCTGCGTTTCCAAGCACTGCACCTTACTTTGTGCCTCCGTATTGCATGATCTCCAAAACCTTCGAGCAAGAATTGGCGCAAATAGGATTTGCAGGATTGTCGAATGTACCTAGTACAGTTGCACGCAAACTTTCATCACTCAACGCAAGAACCGGGCTCCTGCCCCTCAATCTATTACCAACGGTATCTACTCTGGTAACGGCCGGTTCATCTGATCTAAGTGTTCATATTGATCTCATTGATTGGAAACGGAAGTCGGCCCATAGCAGAGTGAATATTGAGGCAAAGGTTTTGGGTGAACTGCGCATGCGCAGAAAACACTATATTTCGCCGGACACGCCGATAGGTATTCTGGCCCACCACCTTGTCCACGATAATCAGATCTGGCTGGCGTTAGAAGATCTCCTTGCCTTTCTTGATAGCCACGAGGCCGCAGAATTTCCCGCCTTAGAGTCACTTATTGCGCAAGCGATGAAGGATGGCGGCGCGCCCACCTCAACTTACCATGCAGCCAAACAACCCGTTGACCGATAGGCAAGAGGCCTCACGTGACGAAAGTTTCAGTAATTATCAAGGCACTGAATGAGGAAGAGAATATCGCGCGAGCGGTGGAGAGTGCACTAAAGGCGGTGGCGCCAATCGGCGGCGAGGTGATACTGGCGGATAGTGCATCAACCGATGAAACCATCGCAATCGCAAGTCGGTATCCCATAAAAATAGTCCAACTCGCCAACCCGCATGAGCGATGCTGCGGTATTGGTCCGCAACTGGGCTTTCAGCATAGTAAAGGAGAATATGTTTATATTCTCGACGGCGACATGGAGTTAGACCCAGATTTTCTTGGCCCAGCAATTGAAGCTTTAGAGAAGGATCCAGAACTCGCCGGCGTAGGCGGCTATATAGCAGAGCAAAACGTTTCGAACTTCGAATTCCAGGGACGCGTAAAGCGCCACAAGAAATTGTTCCCCGATAAGCCAACTCATCTATTAATGCTTGGCGGAGGCGGACTATATCGACGCACAAGCCTCGATAGTGTCGGCTATATGTCCGATCGCAATCTTCACGGATATGAAGAGTTTGATTTGGGTGTTCGGCTCCATGACGCAGGATGGAAACTATTATGCTTGCCAATCGATGCAGGCAAACATTTCAGTTATAAACTATCCTCGTTGCAGATGATGCGACACCGGTGGAGTGCCGGAGAGTTCTTTAAATTGGGTGAAATTATTCCTGCTGCGATCGAAAGTGGCTATGTCCATCAACTAAGAAAAGTTCGTATTTTGCGAATGCTGCTCGGTCTATGGATATACTGGATTGCTGCGATCACTGTGGCGTGGTTAATCGGGGACTGGCGCATCGCACTCGCAGCCATAGTCGCGGCCCCTTTCATGATTACGCTCTTGGTTGCCTACCGCCATGGATCGCTCTATAGCGGCTTTTTGTCCTGTATTGCTTTTCATGTCGCAGCAATCGGGCTGGTAATAGGTGCGATGCGACGACGCAAAGATCCTAACGCACCGATTGATAGCAAGATATTGCAGCAGCCTGTCTCATCCTCGTTGGAGGGCCAGCCCGTGTCATCCTCGTTAGCGGGCAAGTCTTAGCCCGGTGAAACAGCATGCAAATCTGGCGAGCCAGAATCAATGCTGCATGATAACGAGCCTAAGTCGTTTTCCGTTTGCGGGTTGGCTCACTGATCGTCGTGATACCAACTGCCAAGCTACGCTTGCACGTTTTATCCCTGTAGAACGCGGCTACTAGAGTGTGCTCATCTCCAAGAATTCCGACAAGGTCTAAGGAATGGGGACTGCGGTTCGCCGAAAGGAACAAGCGTCTGTTGCAATGTAATAAACCGACCATTCTGGCTGCCGACAAGATAAGAAATCTTCATCCGAGAAGAGCCTGAGACCGAGACTGACGCCATGTTCCCCTGCAAACCATAGATTGTGAAAAGCGACTTGACGACAAATTGCATTAACCAAAAAAACCATCTGTTCAGCACGAACAACGTTTTGTGCAACAATTTAGCTAAAAACCAGTATAATTGTTTACTCTATTGGCGGCATTTGAAAAAAGATAACATTACTTAGGGTTTGTTGGCGCTGGTACTCATTTGGCGAGCAATTCAGCATAATGACGGTTAGGTACTCATTCATCATTACATTCTGACGATCTGGTCCTTCTAAAAAACAATTGTAACAATCTCAATTCTAGTCGGGCAGGCCTAAGTCGTCGAAACTTGCTAGAGGTTCACCGGTACGTAGGGTCGACAACTCGAGAGGCGCGATACAGTAGGCGGACAGCGGCTTATACTCGATTGTAAACTAAGTCAGTATCAAGGAGGGATATTGCTGTGTCGACTGAAGGTGGAAATCCAATGGCACGGCATGAAGCTGGCGGTCAACTCACGACCACTGATGATGTTGAAATAGCCAATCAACGCTTTCCCAGCCGCAATTTAAATAACGCCAGGGTTCCGCCTGACTTCGACTTGCAAGATCAGCAATCAGATTCGCTTGGAGCTAGCTTTCAGGCTGGCCAGCTCTTCTTGCGTCGCAACTGGATCTTGCTGATGATCGGCGCCTTCCTCGGCGTGATGCTGGCGCCACTCGCATTCGTGCTGGCGCCAGGCCACTACACGGCCTCTACGACTTTATTGTTCGATACAGACGAGGTGCGTCTCTTCCAGGGACCGACCGTTGTCAATACCAAGAACATGCTGTCATACACTAGAATTCAGAGTCAGATACGCATAATGAAATCGTCACCGGTATTGGAACGGGTGATAAGAAAGCTGAAGCTTGACACGAAACCCGGCTACGCAAAACCGAGACTCGGTAGGATACAACGGTGGTTCGGAGATGATGCGGCGAAATTCTTGGGCCGTTACCGTAAGAATACTCCAGCAGCGCTGAAGGCGCAGCAGATTTCAATGCTGCGCGCGGGCTTGACTATTTTCCACATTCCTCAGACCTATGCGGTGACGATTCGCAGTCAATCGAGCGACCCTGAAGAGGCGGCACGCATCGCAAATGCTGTTGCCTCAGCCTATCTTGAAAAACGAACAGACGACAAGACAGAGCTCAGCAGCAAGGCTGGGGGTTGGCTATATAGCCGACTTGAAAAGCTGCGTAAGAAGTTATCGGATGCGCAGCGCAATGTGACCACCTTCCGCAAAAAACATGGTCTTGTCGACACGGATGGCAAAAGGACCCTCGAAAACAGCATTACGACTCTGAATCGCGAGTTGATGAGCACTCGGGCGCGACTCGGTGAGACCAAAGCCCGCCTAAAACGCATCAAGTCTGTTATCGCGAGTTACAACGAAGCGTCTGTTAAGCCCGTGATTCCCGATATTCTGTCCAATCCGCTGGCAACGAAGCTGCGGGAAAAGTACTTTGAATTACGAAATCGAGAACGCGAGTGGGCCGTCCGTTTCGGCACAACTCACAAGGCGACGGCGAAGCTGCGCAAGGAGATGCGCACGATCGAAGGCGCACTATTGGAAGAATATCGGCGCCTCGCAGAATCGTACCTCAGTGACATCGCAATTGCGGAGCAACGTGTTGCTAGCATCACCAAGGATATTTCGTCGTCAGGCTCCAAACTGCGCAAGGCTCAATCAAAAAACATCGTCCTGCGCCAACTTGAGAGCCGCGTGCAAACCTATCAGCGTCTCTATGACGGTTTCCTGGCCAAATTCTCTGAGGCATCCAATCAAAACAATCTGCCAACGCCCAAAGTCCAAATCTTGGAGCCGGCTGCGACGCCAATGGCAAAGCAGTTTCGACGAACCATGAAGATGGCGCTTTTGCTGGCAATGTTTGGCTTCGGACTTGGCGCAGGCGCCGCGGTGCTCCGAGAAGTGACCGATCGCAGTTTCAGGCGAATCGACGAGGTTGAACAGGTCCTCTCACACGCACTTATATCGATAATGCCGGTGATTACTCGAGACGAGCTCAAGTCCGATTATTTTCACTTGAAAAAAAATGAGTCTGCCCCGGACGAGCGCATAATTTCCCAATCAATAAATCCGATTTGGGCTGCAGAAATTTCTCCTCAATCGCGCTATGCAGCCGCCGCTCGGGCCATCCGACACAACATTGACCAAAGCATTCGCGAGGCTGGTTGCTATGTTGTTGCGGTGACGTCCGCACAACCAAACGAGGGGGCTTCAACGGTTGCTGCAGCCATAGCCGTAACGTCAGCCTCCACCAAGTCGCGCGTACTGTTGATGGACTGTGATCTGCGCAATCCGTCGCTCACGCGATTGCTTGCGCCGAAGGCAAAAAAAGGGCTCGTTGACATCTTGCTCGACGACGCAACGCTCCAAGACACTATTTGGACTGAGCCTCAGTCCAACCTACACTTCATGCCAATAGCATCGAATTGGGGCGTCCGACCTGACGAGCTCCTCGGTTCGCCCACTATGAGCAAGTTGATTGAAGAACTGAAAGAACATTACGATTATATTGTGATCGACTTACCGCCACTCGTGCCGATGGTGGACGTACAAATGGCGAGCAGCTTCGTATCTGGATTTGTCGGCGTGGTGAAATGGGGATATTCGCAGAAGGAAGCGACTCGACGGGCATTCGAACGAGTGCCAAACTTTGAGAACAAGGTGTTGGGTCTCGTGCTTAACCACGTAGACCTTCATAAACTGCGTCTCTACGACGCTGAGGCTGCCCAATGGTTCGATCGCAAGCGATATTCCGACTATTATGTTGGCAACGGTGTCACTCTCTAGCTTTCGGTCTTCGTCTTGCAATGAATGATCCGATGGCCTGAAATCTAGCGCAGCCCTCACCATTTATCAGCAAACAAACGGTCACTTACGGGTTTGTCTTGGGTATTGGTACAAGTTCGGCGCGATAGCGAAGTGCGGACCACAAGGCGGCAACGGTGATGGTGCCGCCGATATAGATCGACGTCAGCATTCCCGGTAGCCCGTATGCGTAGGTAAGCACCAACAGAATGCACAGCCCAATTGAAGACGCGACGATCTCGACCACAAGGCGTGTATGGTGATGTTCCGACGCATTAAGCGAGTCTGATGCCAGCCACTGCAGCGCGACGAGCACTGTCGTAAAGCTTAGGATTTGTAGGGTTGGTATTGCGTTTCGATAGGCTTCGCCAAAGATGAGCGGAACAAATGGAGCAATGACGAGTAAACCTATTGTAGCCATGAAACTTACCGCTATCGCATATTTGGCATACTGCTGTGCCAACGAGAGGGCCGCTTGGGTACTCTTTTTACCCGCACGAGCCAAGTCACCATAAATCATGCGATCGAGAGCGGCGCCTGCAACGTAGGATGTGCCGACGATGCGGCGCGCCACACTATAGACGCCGACAATCGCAGGCGATGTAGTTGCCGCCAGAATCAAAATATCTGCATTTGATCTTACCGCCATAAATGTACCGGTGAGGCAAATCGTTGCTCCTTTAGGAATCTCTTTCCAATAGATCGTCCAACGTGGACGACCATACCCCGCGATCGCTATGGTGGCTCCAATCGCCACTAGGGAGTAAAAGCCAAAGTGCCAATATGCCCAGGCTTCCACAGTCTGCACATTGAAGCCTATACTAGCAATAGCAGCCGCTACGGCCCGCGCAATTCCAGAGCTGACATCAACGATATTGGCAAGGCGGTAGTTATCGTGGGTGAGCAGAATAACTTCGCAAACGGCTATCCACGAGTATAGCAATAGATTTCCAAATACAAGCAGCGCAAATATCCGCAGATTTCCGCTAAAGCCTGCTACGACTTCAAGTGTAAATGTAAGGATCAGCGTGACGGCAGCTGAAAGAAGAACGCCGGTGCTCAGATAAAGAATTATAACGTGACCGAGAACGCTCGGGTATTCCTGCAGATCTCGGGAGACGCGGCGGCGCATTAACTCACCACTCCCAATACCGCACCAGACCAATCCCAGGCCCGCAGCAGTGGTAACAATCTGCAACAGCCCAAATTGCTCGGCACCTAATGCACGCGCCAAAATAATAAAGCCGACCATATGGGCCACCACCCCTGTCGTCATGGTGGCACAAGAAGCCAGGTAGCGAACAACTAGCAGTCGACCGGATTGAAATTTTTCCAACCCGGCCTGCACGAGCCCGCTGGCCCGGGCGAAAAAGCCAAGGGACAGGTTAGGCGTTTTCCGTGACGGATTACGCAATTCGTTGGAAGTGCGTTCACCGAAGAAAGGCCATTTCATTATATTGCCAACAAAATTTGTGAACCATAGGCCGCATTGACGACGTTGAAGCGCAGCCTGCAACAATCGAGCAAGAAAAATCGCAACGCAATCCGTCCATTAAGCTTAGGTGAAATACCGGTACCGTTCAATCAGCTCGCAGCTGCTTAGTTAAACAGTTTACCCCATCTGCAGTGAGCCCGTTAAGCTATTTCTCCCACGAAAATTGTGGGAGCCCGTTTTGCACTATAACAAGATTGGTAGAAGCGATGCCCTCGATCTATCGCAGTTTTGACGATGGCGGATTCTCTTCGGTTCGCAATTAACCATTGATACGCAACCCAAAGGTAATGGGAAACCAAGGGCCGAAATTAGTAGGGAAATGGAAATGATGCGATTGGCGAGTGCGTGAAAAGTAGCGGGAAGATGAAAACTGACATTTCTAACAGAATTCATAACGTTATGGGTTCGAGCGCCCTTATGCCCACTCTATGCGACATGTGTCGGCAACACAATGCCGCTACAGCCAGTGATTATTCTCTGCCGAACAACCTCTGACACAACATTGGGTCTCGGAATTATACTTGGTCATCCCTTGGCTATTTTCTCGGCGACAACCAGCAGCACGTAATTTGACTGAGTTCTGCAAATCTGGAAGGCCGTTCAAGAAAGTCTTTTGCTGTCATGTCATTTGCCAAAAAAATAAGACCAGAATGCAATGCGACAACGCCGACGCAACGGCTGTTGAGGGTCGCGATTGCAACGCCTCTTGGTAAGGGTGGAGCCGGCGGCATGGATCGACTCGCCGACCGCATTATCGAGCGAGTTAATCCCAGCTTCTACAACGATATTTACATTACGCGCTTGACCACAAAGGGCGGCCGCGGCCGGCTCTTGGGTGCAATCAATTTTGCATTCTCAATCGTTCAATTGCTCTTTTTGATCGCCTTGCGTCGCGTGGACGTGCTGCACCTTAACCTTGCGGCATACGGAAGTTTTTACCGAAAACGCATCATGGCAGTGATCGCCAGCCAATTCGCCATACCTTATGTCGTGCACATCCACTCCGGTCGGTTTATCGAGTTCTGGGATGAGGCCAACAAGTCTCGTAAGCATGGCATCAATAAATTTATGCGCAACAGCAAACAAATTGTGGTCCTTGGTTCGGTCTACCGCGATCTAGTCGCCCGGCACGCGCCGGATTGCGTCCACAAGGTAAGCGTTATGCCAAATTCCTCTCCGACCAGACCGACCAGATCAAGGCAGTTGGAGGACCTGAAGAAACCACTTCGCATAGTATTTCTCGGCACGCTTTTGCCATTGAAAGGCATACCACAGCTCCTCGATGCCTTCGCAAATCTGAAACATCGATCAGACTGGGTTGCAACGCTGGCTGGCAGTGCTGGCCTGGCGGAAGCCCGCGCACGCGTCAAAGAACTGGGACTGGACCGGCATGTTTCTCTTCCAGGATGGCTCGTGGCGGATCAGGTCGATGAGCTTCTCGCAGAATCCGATATGTTGGTGCTGCCATCGTTTACCGAGGGACAGCCGATGGCGATCATCGAGGCGTTCTCGTGGGGCCTACCGGTTATTGCAACGCCGATCAATGCCATTGTCGATGTCGTGCAACACGAGAGAAATGGCCTGCTGGTTGAACCTGGTGACGTTGATGGACTGACCGAGGCGTTATCGCGCCTACTGGACGACGATTCACTTCGGCTGAGGCTGGGCGCGGCGGCACTGGAGGACCACGTCCGCTACTATTCGACAGAATCTTACGTCAGACGAATGACAACGCTATGGCATGCCGCAGCAGCAACAGACAGCCAGCGCGTAAGGGTCGTGCACTGATGCTTGGGAAGGTCTAACAATTTTCAAGCCGAACTAATAACGGTCGAAAATCAGCAGGCCCGCACTCGAACAGTCTGCAATGGTCACGGTGTTTCGCGCTTTTCGAGACGTGCATCGACAAAAGCCTTCGTGACCCAATTAGGATTTTGCAGTGGAACATAGAGTCTCCGTAGATCGGGTAGGACCCGTTGATCGCACCGGGATACAGTCTATGGGGCATATGAAGTGACGGGGTCGCGGCCGCATCATCAATCAGATCGAACGCGACAGCCATATAGTTATTGGACCCTGCCCCATGGCAGGCAGCTTGAGCGCGGGCGTTGGCTAAGCCCCGCGCGGCGTTAGCGCACTTGCGTTGATGGCCACCATCAGTGAGTACGTTATGCGTCCCGGTTATCGCAATGCGTTTTGCGGCAACTCGACCGGCGACAATCCCATCAACCGTTGGCGCAACAAACCCTTGAGCACCATCCAGGCAAACACCGTATTGGTGCGTGCATACCGCCACCACATCCGGCGTGGTTCTTGATAGGTGCGATAGAGCCATTCCAACCCATAGCGCTGCATGAAGGGCGGCGCGCGATCGACCAGGCCTGCGGCAACATCAAACGAGCCGCCGACCCCCATGATGAAGGGAACGCCAAGCGTTTCCCCATACTTTGCAAGAAAGCGCTCTTTCTTGGGAGTTGGTAGTCCGACAAACAGGCAATCTGCACCGCTCTCCTGGATCTCCTTCACGATCGCGGATTCATCTGTTTGATCGAAATAGCCATCGCGTATACCAGCGAACTGCAGGCCAGGGAGTTGCGCTTCTATGTTCTGGGCTGCGCTATTTACGATCTCCGGTCGCGCACCGAGAAAGAACGGCCGATAGCCCTGTTTGGCACAAACCGCTAGAACTTCGTGCATCAAATCGATACCGGCCACCCGCTCGACATTTTTGCGCCCAAAGCACTTCAGGGCGAGGACGATGGCCATACCATCAATGCCAACGATATGACTGCGTTTGACGTCCTCGGCAAGTTCGCTATCGCGCTGTAGATTTACAAGCTTGGCCGCATTCAAGGCGACATGGTGGAGATAAATGCGATCCCGCATCGCAATTCGAGCACTCTCCACGGTCTCCGCCATGGTTAAGACGTCAACCGGACAACCAAACAATTGAACACGCATTACACACCTAGAAACTGACGCGCTGGCTATCGAACAAAATGGAAACGGGCGCCACAGTACCCTAGTTGCAGCCGGCCGCAGCGCCAGCAAATAGTTAAGAAATGGTAAACAGCATAATTTTGATTAGAGCATTTCGGTTAATCGCTCAGCATTGCCAGATGAATGGAGACGATGGGATTAGCGTTTATCTTATCGTGCCCCTTGCGTTGACAGGCCTAAGGTCTGAGAGCACATCAAGGGCGTGACCGCAGTTGACAGGCAAAAGAGATGCCCGCGCTAAAACTCAACAGGATAACGCGCTCGCGCCTCGCCCACCCGATATTCGCTATCGCTGGTATTGCTGTCCTGGGAGGAATTGCTTTCGTGCTGTTCAAGGCTCTCGATGCAGTGCATATCCAATTTACTCCGCCCGTGGCGCAAGCTGCACCCTATGCGGCCGCAATAAAAACTTTTGTCATCCCAGCCGATAAGATACAGGGCTCCAAAACCAACTCCGGCGCCCGAGAAATAGCTTTTGACATCTGGTATCCGACGACCAAGAAGGCCGGTACCAATACGACCGAGGCTCGGACTTTGACTTGGAATCCATTTCGGCAGCCCAAGGCTAAACCGTTACGGGATGCTCCCCCAATACTAAACAAGAAGCGCATGCCCGTTTTGGTCTATATGCCCGGCTGGGGCGGACCACGAGGCGACAATACATTTTTGATCTCATGGCTCGTCGCCAATGGTTACGTAGTTATTGAATTGGATGACATTGGTTTTGACCCATATCAGCAAGTCGTAGCACGTCGGCCAACAGATCAAGCCGCAAGGCACGTCGTTGATTTATCAACCAAGAGTACAGCTACGCTCACGCTCCGCGCAGCCGAACGTCGACTAGAGCTGATGCAGGACAAAGTTGCCCGAGTTGTTGCTTATTTGGTTGGAAACACAGCTGTGCTTGCACGGAAACTTAAAGGTCTTGAGCTGTTTGATTTCACGCGCATGGGGGCCTTGGGCTTTTCATTTGGTGGTTCGGTTGCTGCGTCGCTGCCTGACTACGACAAACGGTTTGTGGCCATCATAAATATGGACGGCTGGCTAACGGGCAAAACGCTCCAGCACGGCATTTCTGTCGCAAATTTGACGTTCAACAGTGATTTTCCGAACTTAAAGCAGTCAGCGAGTCATTCCAATTATACAAAAAGAATGTACGCAATACTGACGATTGCGGATCGCAAGGCCCAATATAAACAGCTCAAACGACCGGCAAGTTATTCTTGGTTATTTCGACACATCCAACATTATGAATTCACCGACTCACTGTTCTTCCCCTCCCTGCGTGCATACCTAAAGCGGCGATTGCGGGGCGCTATGCCGCCGCAAAAGATTCGCGCCATACTCGACCACAACGTCAAAGCCTTCTTTGATCACCATCTTTTCGGACAAGCCAAAGCAGCATCATTTTCGATAGACTCTGCGTCTCATAGAGACATCAGATCGTTACATCCAACGCTATCCTCAGCCAATTAGAAAACCGTCTGCTTAGGTCGGCTGGCCAAAAGTACTGGTGGCAAATTGGATCCTCGACGGCCCGCCCCCAGAGCATGTGACGAGTTAACCATCACAATTATTGAACAACGTTGAATATTTAATCGCGTTGACGATAGAGCCGCTCGCATCCTACGAAAATGACTGAATAGGCCGTGACGATTCACGGCAATTACCAATTTTGTTGATACATAAAAATACAATAAAAATAGACAATTAAATTGATAAAGTAATTTGACCTATCAGTTTTGAGTAATTGGTTGTACGCATGTCAGTTGGCGGCATTGAGTTCAAGGGCAGCATAAAACGGCGACTGTCCTTATCGCTTGCAACGGACATTGTCAGGATCAACGATTTTCTTCTTGTCGTCATTTGTGCATTCCTAGCCAAGATCATCTATCTCGAACCGGTATGGGGCTCCACCGGTTGGGATTGGAAGTACGTATACCCATCCCTCATTTGCGCCTTGATTTCAGTTGCGATCATTTACCGGCGCGGTGGCTATGCCTCGCTACACGAAGACCCAAGCGTATTTCTAGCCTTCAATATTGCGGCCTCGCTCGCCATAAGCTTCGTATTGCTTATAGCCTTGGGCTACGCCATGAAATTTGCGCACGTGTTTTCGCGCGGCTGGCTGCTAACTTGGTTCTGCTTGAGCGTGATGGCCGTATTTGGCCATCGCATCTTTGTATCGCGCTTTTTTTCCTGGGCCTCCAGGACCGGAATTTTTCGCAAGCGCGTTGCCCTGATCGGTGGTCAATCGGACAGCCTTGCGCTGGCGCGGACCATACTAGGCGACACGACGGTTTATGACCTGGTTGCAATATTCGATGTCAGCACTAACCGGCGCGACGCGATCGACGAGTTGATCCGAATTGGCCAAGGTGGAAGCCTTGACGAGGTCATCATAGCGACCAGGCTGGACGATGGTGAAGATCTGGCACAAACCATTCGCGAGTTAAGCATTTTACCAATCGACATTTCCTTATGTACGCCGGATTGGAAGTTAGGAGTTCCGGTTCGCACCGTCAGCCGTGTTGGGCAAATGACCAAGCTCAACGTCCAATTCAAGCCGATCACAGAGCGTGGCGAAGTCCTAAAGATGTGCGAGGACTATGCACTTGCAGGTTTGGCAATGATCCTCCTTTCGCCCCTCTTCTTGTTAATCGCATTGGCGATCAAGTTGGATAGCCCAGGGCCGGTCTTTTTTCGCCAGCGCCGAAATGGCTTTAATCACCAGGAGTTTTACATCTGGAAATTTCGAACCATGACGGTTTTGGAAGACGGCTCGGATGTGGTGCAGGCCTCGCGAAACGATCAACGGGTAACGCGCGTTGGTGCAATTTTGCGCAAGACCAGCCTCGATGAACTGCCTCAATTGATCAACGTCTTAATGGGTGAAATGTCACTCGTTGGCCCGCGCCCGCATGCGATTTCGCATAACGCCTACTATTCTGAGATCCTTCGCTCATATGCCAACCGCCATCGCGTCAAGCCGGGTCTCACCGGTTGGGCGCAAATCAACGGCTATCGCGGACCTACTGAAGATCCCGAGCTGATGCGCAAGCGGGTAGAGCACGATCTTTATTACATCGACAATTGGTCGATCTGGTTCGACCTCAAGATATTGATCGCGACGCCTCTGGTCGGTTTGATACACAAGAACGCCGTTTAGCGGACCACCTGTGGACAAGTGGGCGGTCGATGAAGAGTTTGCTCAATAATTTTTCCCGTGGCCTAAAGAGCACGACGTAACAATCGATTACACGGAACTAAAGCATCGCTTCAAAAAAGCTTCATCATATAAATTCAGACGGCGGAATATCGTATCTTACTGAAAATAGCAGCAAAATACCGCTGCGGCGCCAAAACAAGATGAAGCCAACAAGAACATCTTAAATATTGATTAAGGGCTGAGCAATTGACGCCGCCGCGTAAATCGACGCGCAAGCGCCACTCTCTGATCAGGGCTGAGCCCGAATCACGATAATATTAACTATCAAAATCGACACACCTCGCGACTCTTTTCCGTTCGCGGGGGCTAACCAATATGGATAGCCTTGACTTTCTCTAGTATGCGTAACCTATTGGGGGAATAATAGAAATTACTTTTTTTCTATTTGGGCCGGGGTGCTATGCTATTTTCAAGAACGATAACATCAGCAATTGCGCTGATCGGGTTGATTGCCTCAGGCTGTAGCAGTCTGCCGACATCCGGCCCCTATGGCCTCTCGATCAATAAGAAGAACGCCAAAGATGCGGCGGTTCAATACTGTTTGGTCGAAGTCAACGAAACAACGCCTGGCATCGTTCGCAAGTACCAGCATCGTCTAGCTGGTCGGTTTACCGACCGCCGACCGCCGACAACAATCCGTGTGGGTGTCGGTGATGTGGTCGGTGTGACATTATTTGAAGCTGCGGCTGGCGGCCTCTTTTTCTCGACAGCCGGCGGCAATCGCCAGGGCAATTTCCTGCCACTGCCCAATCAGACGGTCGATGAGCGCGGCAAAATTTTTGTTCCGTATGCTGGCGGCATTCGAGCCGCGGGGCGAACGGTATCTGCTATTCAAGACTCCATTGTCAAGGCGTTGAAGGATCGCGCCTTGGAACCGCAAGCGATCGTCACAATAATCGAACAGCGTGATGCGCAGGTTACGATTCTGGGTACGGTCAGCCGATCCGCCCGCGTTCCTGTCAGCGCCAGCGGCGACCGGATGCTGGATGCGATTGCACGCGCTGGTGGCATTTCCTCGCCGGGACACGAGACATGGGTGCTTCTCGAACGCCGCCGGCGAATTGCTGCGGCTCCGTTTGAGGCATTGATCCACGAACCGGGCAACAACATTTTCGTGCGTCCCAAAGACACCATATATGTTTTCCAAGAACCGCAAACTTTTGTGGTGTTCGGTGCAACCGGTAGTCAAAACCATATTCCGTTTGGCACATGGCGTTTGTCGCTGGCTGAAGCGCTTGGTAAGGCTGGCGGCCTAAATCAGAACTTGGCAGATCCCTCTTGGGTCTTTCTCTATCGCATGGAGCATCGCGCCGTTCTGGACGAGTTGAAACCCAAGAATTGCAAATACGACCCCAAGGCGCGCCACGTGCCGGTTATCTTCAAGTTTAATTTGAGAGATCCATCCGGATTTTTCCTAGCGCGCCGCATGCCGATGTGGAACAAAGACGTGCTCTATGTTTCGAACTCAAAGTCGGTCAAAGTCACCAAGTTCTTGACTTATCTGGGTGAGATCTACGGCGGCATCCAAGACCCCATCAATACCACGATATCTGGCTACGCACTGAAGTCGGCCATCGAAGGCACGAGCTCTGGTGCGGCTGTGATTGTCGGCGGCGGCGGAGCCCCTTGATGCGTCCTGCTGGTATCCGAATTCAGCAAGACACGGGCGATGCATTAGGCACTTTGACGTTGGCTATGGTGGGAGGATCAAACGGGCTGAGATCCTGGACCGTTCGATCTGTAGTGGACGGATCTTCGCCGACTCATTTTAATCGTCGCATCATTGCCGCCGCAGTGTCACTCAGCGATGTTGACATTGAAGGTCTTGGTTGACGGTTTGCTGCGCCCAGCTGTTGCCACGATGGAAAAGCTGTCGGCACCCACTTGCCCCTTTTTGGCCGTGTAATAGATACCGGTGCCCACAATCGTTTGACCGATACATTTCCCAGATGCACTGAATTGGACAACCGTTTGCTGCTTGGGTTTGAAGGTCACGGTACCTTTTCGCGGCGCCGTTTGAAGTTTTACGTCCGCTTCGATGGGGCTACAGTCCTTTTCCCTGAAACCAGCCATGACGTATAGCCGCGCCGGCCGGCCAGCGACCACCGGCGTCCCACGCTTGGGCTTGGCGGTGGGCTTATCAGCATCTGCCGTCTGCGGTGGCGTGGTGAGGTTCTTAAACACGTTCGAAGAATTGGCGCATGCAGCCAGCGTGCACGAGAGTGTCAAAACAGCGATCGGCAAATGGTATTTGGTCACGGCGCCTGCCTCCATAGAGGCCGGAGTCTAACCCGGAAGATCGGCCCGCGTCGAGTGCACGCCCCGAGTCTGCCGGTGGAGGACATGCTGGCCACGGCAATTGGACGTGCCTTATCGGGGTTTCAAGCCAGCTTTTGACGTCGTATGGTCCGGCCCAGACCGGAGGACGAAAATGACGAAGCCCTATGCTGATTTAAGGGAATTCATCGACCGTGTTGATGCGCTCGGCACATTGCGCCGGGTGGCTGGAGCGGACCCAAATTTCGAGTTGGGCGCGATCACTGAGGTGGCCGCTGGGCAAGCCAATTGCCCGGCACTACTTTTCGATGAGATTAAGGGATACCCGGCCGGTGCCCGCGTCTTTACCAACGCCACGACCACCCCGGCGCGGGCAGCAGTTGCCCTTGGTTTGGACCCGACTGAGCACCCTCTCGATATATTGAAGGCTTGGAAGGCGCGTCGTGCGACACTTGAAATGCTTGCGCCGATCGAAGTTGAGGACGCACCGTTCTTGGCAAATTCTGACACCGGCTCCGATGTTGACTTAGGCCGCTTTCCAGCCCCGCACTGGCACAAGGACGACGGTGGCCCGTTTATCGGCTCCGCCAGTCTGGTTGTTATGCGCGATCCTGATAGCGGTTGGATCAACGCCTCGATCTATCGATTGCAAGTCCACAACAAAGACCGCATTACCGTTCAGTTTGATCATCCAGGCCGCCATGGCTCAATTATCGCGCACAAATATTGGGAGCGCGGCGAGCCCTGTCCATTGGCAATCATCAACGGGCCTGACCCCGCCCTTTTTATCGCCGGCTTCGAGTATCTTCCGGAAGGCGCATCGGAGTATGAGTTTGCAGGCGCCATAAAGGGTGAACCACTTCCAACCGTTCTTGGTCCCCACACCAAATTGCCTGTCCCGGCCAACGCCGAGATTGTGCTTGAGGGCCATCTGCATCCAGACGAAACGCTGCCAGAAGGGCCGTTCGGTGAATTCACCGGCTATTACGCATCGGAGGCGAGGCCGGCGCCAGCCATGCGCGTCGAAGCAGCGCATTGGCGCGATGATCCAATCTTGCTCGGCTCACCGCCGATGAAGCCACCGCGGTTTCATTTTGGCTTGCCCTTCCGGGCCGCTGCAATGTGGTCTGGTCTGGAAGCCGCGGGTGTGACCGATATCGTCGGCGCCTGGCAACATGTTGCACAGCTCATGACCGTAATTGCGCTTCGTCAGCGATATGCCGGCCATGCGAAGCGGGCCGGTCTGTTTGCGGCCGCACAAAGCTACATGGGCCGCGTCATTGTCGTCGTGGATGACGACGTTGACCCATCCAATCTGGCTGATGTGATGTGGGCGATTACCACGCGGTCTGAGCCATCGGACTCTGTAGATATCGTGCGCGACGCCTGGAGTTCTGCGCTAGATCCCCGCCTCGATCCGGAGGCGCGCAGTCGGGGCGAGACATCGCATTCAAAAATGATTATCGACGCCTGCATTCCATTCGCCAGAAAGCAGACCTATCCCAAGACATCGGCCCTTTCCATTGCAGAAGCACGCGAGATTTACGCCAAGTGGCAATCGGCGATCGATTAGCGGTGCGGTTCGAGAGCAGGAAAAACTATTGAGTCACTTGAGACGTCGGCCAGAACGCACAAATCCACTATCGTTATAGACTTCGATTGCAGTCTTTGTAACGAGATAACGCCGCCCGCTGCAGCATTTAATCCAATAGCGCCCGCGCTCCCGTTCGATGGCAGTATCCGTAGATTCGTCGCTATCGCGGTCGTATTGGCGGAAATAGTACTTGCGCTTATTACGAATGATCTGCGCCGCACCGCCATCGGCACCCGTCATGATCGCTTCGGCAACGACCCGGTCTCCTGAATTCAATTTGCTTTTCGCCACGCCTTGTCGTGCCACCAGATATTGTTCCCGGTCGAGACCGATGATGTTCACTTTCAATTTGGGCGCGCTATGCGCACTGGCCCACAGCGCGTTGCGTTGATCAGCGAGGTAGAATGACACGAGTGATCGTTCATAGCTGGGTGTTGCCTTACGCACTGCTGTACCAATCTTGGCGATTGACAGCCGCGGCACACGTTCACTGAGGTATATCGCAACTGCGACCGACGTATCGGGGTCATCGGTCTGGACAATGATTGCTTTGACAATGTCACCAAGGCTCTCTGCGGTGACGGCGACCGAGAGTTCCGTCTTGAGCTTAACGGCAGCCGGGCCACGTTCCTGTACCAGGAACTCGAAGCCAAACGCCTGGCCTGTGAGACAAAGAACAAAACCAAATGCAGTCACGATACGCATAACTTCATCGCTCCCGTCGGGTGTGGCTATGACAACAAGAATTTATTTGGGAATACCCAGGACTTGTGCCAACAGACGGATCGATAGCACAGAGAAGTGGGCCCCGAAAAGCGGGAGCTGGAGGACCGGGCCTTGTTAACCGTGTTTGCGCTGCCTAGAGCCCGTCGGATCTGTCTCCCGCGCGGGTTGGGAATATCGCAATGCAGCGGTCGTAGATCTGGCCGGTTCGGGACCGCGGCCGATCTCTGGATCAACGAGGCGTTCAATGAGACGCAAAATGACCTGATCATGCGCCCACCGTTCAGCTTCTTCCGCCATCAATCGGGTGATCGCACCGGCAATAAAGGCACTTGCAGCTGCTGCGCCGGAGGTTTCAACAAAGTCGAACGATTGAGACTTGGCGCACGTAAATTGTAGATCTGGCACATCAATTCGTATCGCGCCTGATGTGTCGGTGCAGGCGATCCGGCGGTGTGTATCTGGCGCTGTAGCTCGCGCCGAGCCAGCGTCATCGACTGGCGAGACCAATATCACCCGCCCCTGTGGGCCGACAGCGGATAATCCCTCCCGCCCATCGCCGCTGCCACGAAGCGAGATATCGCCGGACAGGTAGTCATACCAAACCCGAGCTTTAAGCGGTGCGCGATCGTTTCGCGGCATGAGCCTTAGCACCCAATGCGTTTTATTGTTTTCATCTTTGGCAATGGAGTGCGGCAAATAGGGTGGATGCAGCCCAATTCGGATTTGCGCCTTGCCATCGGCCTGCAGGTCATGATCCACAATGCCGCAAGCCCGCCGCCCCATGCTTATCGGAAGAGTACGCTGCAGCGACAGCGGGTACCGAGCCGCCACCTGTCCAGACCCTATGGTGCGGCTTGGATCGATGAGCAGGAATTCAGCGTCGATCGGCTCTGCGCTCTCATAACACACTTCCAACTTGGCATGATGTGGAGAACCGGCGTCAATAGACCACTCAAGATCACAACCGCCAGTCAAATCGAATTCGAACGTCCGGTCCTGAGCAATTGAGTCGTAAAAGCCGCGACCGGAAACCACGATGCAGCAGGGGCCGTCGTCGCCGTACCCGCGCTGCGTCAATTCTTCTATCTTGCGTTCGAGTTGCGATGAGCCGTCGTGTGCACCGGGCCAGGCTCCGTCTGGCAAATTGATGATCAGTCCAGCAGCGTTCATCGCCTGAGCACGCGAATAGAGATAGTCGAGCGCAGCGCTCAGCTGCGGTGCATCGCCATAGGATTTCCACTTGTCCCAACGCGCGCGCTCGCCGACGGCCCAGCCCTTCCAATCGGGGGTGCCGTCAGCACCTTGTTCGCGCCAGTGGTGCTGTTGCAACGCCAACTGCACACCGATTAGCTCTGCCTCCGGCGCAAATCCGGTAAAGCCTTCGTGCGGACTACCGGCTGCAATGGAGGCCGAGAGCGTTCCGCGGGCGCCGTTGAAATCTTGAGTGGGCACGAAGTAGCCGGCGTGCGGGTCATAAATTGCTTCGACGGGTTCTCGGGAGAAGGCGTGTCGCGCCGCATTGATCAATGCGGTCAGCTCATCTCCGTCCAACTCGCCTTCTATTGTCGCTTGTCCTGTCTCGCCGAAAATTGAGCCTTTTTTCGTGAAAGCGCCTGGCCAATGGTGGGCATTCTGGTCCCAGAGATATTGAAATCGCGAACGCTGGCGCGCGGCGTCGAGTAGCGTTGGGTGTAAGACATCGAATCCATAGTCCACAAAGCCGACCACGATTGGAGCGGCTGCCGCCGCGACAGGCTTGCGAAAAATTGGCGCCAAGAGCGAATGCGCATGGGCGTTGTGCTGCACCAACGCACCTATACTCCGGGTTCCTGCCATTGGAGTCTTCCTTCAACGCCGTACACCGGCATCAAATGCGTATAAATTACGGAATCAAAAGCGAATTCTAGTGGTGGCAGGCTAGCGGTAATTGGCGTCGTTGCGGCCTAGGTATCTTCCTAGTATTTTCCTCAATTGTGGAGTATTTGCACAGCATGTCGCCGGTACCACCAAAATTATCTTGGTTTACGACCTGGCGAACACCAATACCTATATACTGTTGAGAGCCTCTCGTGTTCTGTACCAGACGTTCTTTCTGAGGCTGCTGCAAATGGTAACGAACTCCAGGTTCAGGGCACGCGATAGGGATGGGGCAACGGCCGTTGGAGTAGGTCTGTGGCGATCATTGTTCTGATTATTCTTGCACTCATAATTGCGCTGGCATTCTTACCGCAGATTTGGGTACAGCGCGTCATCCAGCGCCACGCGAGCGAGCGTCCTGATATTCCTGGCACCGGAGGCGAGTTTGCCCGCCATCTCCTGGATCGTATGGGCCTAAGGCATGTCAAAGTTGAGCTTAGCGCACTGGGTGATCATTATGACCCTGAAACAAAATCGGTTCGCCTGTTGCCGGCGCACATGCATCGCCGCTCCCTCTCCGCCATTGTCATTGCCGCCCACGAGGTCGGCCATGCCATGCAGGACGCGACGGGCTATGGCCCTTTAATACAGCGCACCCGTTTGGCATTGCATGCACACCGTTATCAGACCGTGGGCGTGATTGTCATGCTCTCTGCGCCCCTGGCCTTTCTAATCGTCAAGTCGCCGGCAGTCGTTGCCTTGCAGGTGCTGGTGGGCTTCGCCCTTATGTCGATGACCATTGTAATGCATGCGCTCTCGCTACCCGTTGAGTTCGATGCAAGTTTCCGCCGCGCTATGCCGGTCTTGGTCGAAGGTCGGTTTATTGCCGAGGCTGATCAGCCGGCAGCACGCGAGATACTCCGTGCGGCAGCCTTTACATATGTCGCCGCCGCAGCCCTCAGTCTGCTCGATATTCTGCGCTGGTTCCGCATACTGAGGTTTTAGTTTGGCTGTAATCGGGCGCCACAATCCGCGACGAGGCAACCACGTTGCCATTGCTGGAACGTCGAAGCCCCGCTACAAGCGCCATAATGAAGGATAAAAGGAACACCATGACCGGCGCAGCAAACGCATCAGCGCCCAAGGTCGGCTTCGTCTCGTTGGGCTGCCCTAAGGCGCTTGTTGATTCGGAGCGGATCATTACCAAGCTGAGAGCCGAGGGGTACATTGTGGCCCCGGACTACGACAGCGCCGATGTCGTCGTCGTTAATACCTGCGGCTTTCTTGATAGCGCCAAGGAGGAAAGCCTGGCCGCCATCAGCGAGGCCATGACAGAAAATGGCCGCGTTATTGTAACGGGCTGCCTGGGCGTGGAGCCGGAGCGCATCAGGGCCCAAAGCCCTGACGTCTTGGCGATTACCGGCCCGCATCAGTATGAGCGCGTTGTCGAAGCGGTGCATGATGCAGTCCCGCCGCTGCACGATCCCTTTGAAGATTTGATCCCGCCCGAGGGGCTGCGATTAACGCCGCGCCACTACGCGTACTTGAAGATTTCCGAGGGCTGCAACAACAGCTGCTCGTTTTGCATCATTCCGAACATTCGCGGCAAGCTGCAAAGTCGTCCGATCGATCACGTATTGACCGAGGCTGAGCGCCTCGTGGCTGCCGGCGTAAAAGAGCTGCTGGTCATCAGTCAGGACACTTCAGCCTATGGGGTCGATCTAAAATATGCGCCGAGTAGCTGGAAGGGGCATGAAGTCAGCACCAAATTCTACGATTTGTGTCGCGAACTCGGTGACCTGAATGCGTGGGTGCGACTGCACTACGTCTATCCCTATCCTCACGTCGACGCGGTCCTGCCACTGATGGCGGACGGCAAGATCCTTCCCTATCTGGATATTCCCTTTCAGCACGCGAGCCCCGCCATTCTGAAAGCAATGCGGCGACCTGCAGCCCAGGATGCCACGCTCGAGCGCATACGCCAGTGGCGCCGGCTCTGTCCGGATCTGTCAATTCGCTCGACTTTCATTGTTGGTTTTCCAGGCGAGACCGACGCAGATTTTGAGATGCTCGTCGATTGGCTGCGCGAAGCGCGCATAAATCATGTGGGTTGCTTCAAGTACGAGAATGTCGCGGGCGCAGGGTCCAATGATCTTCCCGGCATGGTACCGGAGGACGTGAAGGAAGAGCGCTGGAACACACTGATGGCAATGCAAAGCCAGTTAAGCGACATGCTGGTCCATGAACGAGTGGGACGCACCATCGAGGTCATCGTCGATGAGGTCGACGAGGAAGGCGCGATCGGTCGGTCGGTCTGGGATGCCCCTGATGTGGATGGCGCCGTATTCTTGAACGGCGAAAGGGACCTAGCCCCGGGTGATATCCTGCGCGCCCGAGTTACGCACGCCGAATATTACGATATGTGGGCCGACCCCATCTAAGGCAACTGCAAGCGCGTCCCGCGTACGCTCCACAGCAAATACGTGCCGAATTCTTCTCCCAGCGAGGCGAATCTGATGCTGCTCTATGGCGTCTTAAGAACAGGCACAGAACCGGGCACGAAGTGATTCGGTATTCTTCATTGGCGGAGGCCGCGGGATGGCAAACTTTACGACACACATTGGAGTTGGCACGGTTGTCAGCGGTACTCTTGCGACATTGACGGTCGCTGCTGACGTCATTGGCCCTCAAAGCGTGGTAGCCGTCACGCTGGCAGGTGTGCTCGGCAGTGTCTTGCCGGACATCGACCTTAAGGATTCCCGCCCAAGCCGGATATTTTTCTCCGCACTAGCGATTTTTCTTTCGTTTTGTGTGCTGTTCGCAGCGGCTCAAAAATACTCGATAGCAGAAATATGGATCGCCTGGATTGGATCGTTCATCATCATCCGATATGGAATCCCGGGCGCCTTCCACCGCTTTTCCTATCACCGTGGGATCTGGCATTCGATTCTGGCCGGCCTGTTTTTCTGGTTCATCACCGCAATCGTATTCAATTATTTGTTGGGCTTTCATGCCGGCATCTCTTGGCTTGCCGGTGGCTTCCTCTTCATCGGCTATTTGACCCATCTTTTATTGGATGAATTGTATAGCGTGGACTTGATGGGTAACCGTCTCAAGCGGTCATTCGGCTCTGCCTTTAAATTGTTTGATTCAAAGAACCCCGGCGAAACGACAGTTGTCGCCGCACTGACTGTTGCAGCATTCCTGATTACACCGCCACCGGCCGCATTTGTTGATGGCATCAGCTCGAAAAAGCTATGGGCGGGCCTGCATCAGAAGTTGCTACCTGAGGACAAATGGTTCGGTGTGATCGGCACCCTCGATGGTTTTTTGGTAACCAATAAGCAGACGCCTCAGGGATCCGCTGCGATCACCACCGGTACGATAGACCCGAAACCATCGGACCCGGCCCAGCCGAACACCACCGCACCGCGGGCCAAACCGATGCTGCCGGCGACCAAGTAAATGCGTCGCTCTCGATAGATTAGCTCTGAGCGTTACAGGCACTTCGTGCCATCGTATTCCACGCTCTTCGATAGGCGCGGCTTCAAATAGAATTTTTCCTCGAGCACGAATGCGCTCTTGATAAAGTATTCGAAGATCAGCGGTTGATAATTGTAGCTTACTTCGGCCACGACGACGCTGTTGCCGGCCTCCAGAATCCCGCTCGGCAAACTGTACCTAGCACCGGTGGTATAAGCACTCGTGCCGCCGTTGTGGTGATGGAACCAGCAGATTTTGGTGTCGTTGGCATCGGTGATCGAGGAGTAGACGTTCAGGACCGTCAATTTCAGCTGTGCGGTTTCGAAGGGCGCCATAAGGTGGTCGACAATATCCATGATGCCGTCCACGTCGCCCGACGTAATGGTTTTTTCACGCGCGATCAAATCCGCAGTAGAACTTGCGATTTGCGTCACACGCCGGTCGACAGTAAGCGCTTGGCTGAATTCAACAGCACCTACAAACAAGAAGAACATGATCGGCACGATCATGGCGAATTCGATTGCTGCTACGCCGCGCTTATCCCGGCCGAACCGGCATCCAATAATACTTGCAAGACGCTCTTTCACTTTAACCCTCTGCTGGCACATGTGATCCTCAACAAATTCTACTCGAGCGCTAGTCCGCATATGGTTCAGTGCGGAACGTCGTTGATGCCATGATCAAAGACGAACCGTTGTTCATTGTGCCAAGATGCAAGAATGGGATTTTGCCGGTTAATTCCCATTCGTAGCACACCGTTACCAGGACAACGTCGCCTGCCCCACCGGAATTGTAAGTTTGCGACTCCGGCTTGATGAGTTCGCCGCCGTTATCGATACATGATGGCGTGGTGATTGAGCCAAAGCCCGTGTAGGTTTGCACATTGATTCGCATTTTGCCGTCGCAATCAACGTAGCGAGGCGCGTTCTCGCAAACCCTTTGTTTAAACTGCTCGGCCGTCATTCCAGATTCCTGCGCCTGCCCGGTTCGTATCAGACGCGCCGCATCTTCGACAGCATTCTCCAGCGAAAACGTCGTGAAGAAATACAGGCCAACGGCGATATTTCCGAACAGCAACATCAGAAATGGTAACGCCACCATTCCAAATTCGACTGCCGTAAACCCGCGTTCATCGCGGCCGGCCCTTTTCAGGTGGCCGAGCGCGCGCCGCTTCGCTTGTTGCCAAAGAATTGAAAGTCCAGACATGATCAACGCCGATCCTAAATCGATTTAGCTTTGGCGTTAGTCTGCGCTGGACAAGCTAACGAATCCTTAAGGGTCGCAAATCAATTTAAAATTGGTAAAAAAGCCGATTGAGAGGCGAATGGCGTCTTAATGCTTGGCCGATATGCTCTTGTCTGATGTGCCGTTAAACATACCGGCCGGCGTGTGCCAGACCCAAAGCCTAACCTGGCGTTGGCAATAATTGGAGCCGGGTTTTGTCGCTAGGGGCAAATCCTGCCCCTAGATCAGCCGGCGCCCGGCTCAGGGGTCACGACTATTCGCCCCCACCACCGCCACTAGCAGCGCCCTCTGAGAGTTTGATCTTGCGCTCTGAAGCACTTGATACACTTGCGAAGTACTTGGTGTCATCGCCAACCGTGATCATCGGGTTGCATTGGGGCGAACAGTTGTATGACTGGCGCGAAGACCCTTTCTGCAGATTGACCACCTTTTGTTCATCGCGTTGAACGAGAACGCGCTGGTCCTGGATGATGTGCCCGGCTTGGTCGAGAACGATAATGTTCGTAATGCCGAAAGATTTCCCAGTGACAACCAGCAACTTCGGCGATTGGACCGCGACGTCGGCAATGGTCGGGTTCCCGATGATGATTTGCGAAACGGCGCGTGGCAGCCGCAACAGCTGTGATTGGTCATATTTGACCACCAAGTCTTTGGCTTGACCGGCACGCGCAGGCACGGCGACGCACAACATCGTGACCATCACAATCAGCGATGCCTTGAGGATGTGCGAAAGAATTCTGGTGTCGATTCTGTCTATATAATGCATGGCGTTCGAAGTCCTTTTGCCCATTGCGCGAAACGAGTTGGCCACAAATTGGTGAACGAATTGCAAACGACCGTCCGGTATTGGCATCCGCCGTGATGCGATTGCCATAGTGCTCTGACCGATGAGCCCGCGTCAGCCGCCAGTTTCCCGGCAGAGCAGGGGCGATAGCCGCGCCCTTGGCCTGGTTAGGCAATCGATAAGGCTTAGAAAGACATTTTTAAGCAAAATTCGAGCAATCAAGACTGCAACGACTTAGTAACCAGTCCGCGCAAGGCTCAATTAATAATTGGGGCGCATATTTACCCTCAGTTCGACGGAGAAGTTTCATCTCTAATCGAACATAG
Organism: Hyphomicrobiaceae bacterium; assembly: GCA_965223255.1. GTDB lineage: Bacteria > Pseudomonadota > Alphaproteobacteria > Rhizobiales > Hyphomicrobiaceae > CBDCWA01. Next base: position 699,954 of record CBDCWA010000002.1, read on the forward strand.
TGGTCGAATGACCTTTTGTTTGGGTGAAATACCTTTTTAGGTGAAATACCTTTTTAGTTGGGAGTATTTATTGTGAAGAATATTTTCTCGCGTTTTGCAAAGTGTGAATCTGGTGCAACGGCTATTGAATATGGCCTCATCGCTGCTCTGATCGGTGTTGCAATCATCACCGTTGTCAGCAACGTTGGCACAGAAATCCAAGGCACCTTCACGGACGTGGAAACTGGTCTGAAGAAGCGCCCTGCCGTTTAATCTTGACCATTATGCTTCCTGGAAGCGGCTTGTTTGTCGCCTCCAGGTGGCTAAGCCAACAAAAAAGCCGTCTCCCGTCCGGGTGGACGGCTTTTTTTTAAAGACAGAAAAAGCAAAAATTTTATTAAAACTCAATTGTATATAAACAGCCTGAAAGTTGTTCTTAGTAAGAATTATCGTGCGGTGGCGGCCAATGAATGAAATGGTCGGAGCCAACCAATATTGACCGAATGTCACAGAGATTTGGGTGATCAACGTAAGGGATTGGAGTAAGTTCAATGCATCGGAGGAACCAGCCCAAAGGCTTTGCACAGGATCGCAGCGGCGCGACATCGATCGAATATTCACTAATCGCGGCATTCGTCGGCCTGGCGATCATCACCGCCTCGATCGCCATTGGCGCCGAGCTTGTTGGTGTTTTCCAAGACGTCGAAGGCGGATTTAAGAATGCATCACCTTAAGGCCGGGCAAAGATTGAAGCGCGCCAAGATCGGATCTTGCACCCGGCCCAAAAGGTTAGAAAGTCCCTTAAGCTGAATTTAATGGCAATAGTTTAGCCTATCGCGAGTGGTAAGCCCTCGTGTTGATTGGTCTGCAAACGCATCAGAGCTATTCGGCGCGTGCCCGCTTACCAGAAAATGTTAGCTTGGGGGCGCGAGACGTCACCTCCCGTTCGATTGTTGAAGCACAGTCTTGAGGCCGCCCGGGCCGATGGGACTGAGCGCTAAGTGAGCAGGATCTTCCGGTGCATAGTCAACCTTTACTGTTTATCTTGAGCCAACCGTTGTTGTTCGTTTTTCCTGCTGCGATGATATTTTCGGCGCTGATGGATCTATTCACGATGACCATCCCAAACCGTGTTTCCATCGCCCTGGTCCTGGCCTTTTTCGGAGCGGCCTTTGTAAGCGCTATGCCTTTGCAGTCGGTTTGGGGCCATCTCGGCTGCGGCCTGCTCGCCTTGGTGATCACCATGGTCATGTTCGCCCAGGGGTGGCTTGGCGGCGGAGACGCAAAGTTGCTATCTGCAACCGTTCTTTGGATTGGCCCGGACGACTTGGTGACCTACCTTATTGCGGTGACGCTATTGGGCGGTGTTCTGGCGATCGCCATTCTGGCCTATCGCACGATGATCATGCCGTCCTGGCTCATTCGCCAGGATTGGGCGCTCCGGCTCCATCAGCAAGGTTCCGGAATTCCTTACGGTATCGCACTCGCAGGCGCAGGTCTGTGGGTCTATCCCGCAACACATTGGTTTTCCGCGATCGCCGCCTGAACGCCCAGGGCGCAATCTTCTCAGCAAGCTGATGTTCCTGGCCAGGTAACTCAGGCCATACGAAGGCAGTGCGTGCGCCTAGTGTGGCACTGAGACCCAAGTGCCCCACCGGACCAACAGCAGCGAGAGATATCTCAAAAATATAACATTCATTAACTCCGTGTTGAGAAATCATGCGCAATGTTGACGCGATGAGTCTTATTCCGTCGGACCCCAGAGGATTGACCTGATTATGAAAAAAGCCCAGATCATAGGCCTTTCTATCGCCCTCGTAGCAGGCGGTGCGGCCTTTTATGGCATGAAAAACGCTATGGGGACTAAGCCCCAGACGGTCATCCAAAAGGAAACGATCAATGCGGTAGCCGTTTTGGTCGCTAAGACGGAGATTGGCCTGGGCGCGGTTGTCAACAAGAACAGCTTCCGCTGGCAAGCCTGGCCAGAGGAAGCCATCAGCCCCGCATTCATCACGCGCCTGAAGCGGCCAAGAGCAATTCAGAAATTATCAGGTTCGATCGCCCGCTCTCCGATGTTGCCGGGTGAGCCGATCACTAAGAGCAAATTGATAAAGCCGGGTTCTGGCGGTGTATTGGCGGCGATTTTGCCGACCGGCATGCGTGCCGTTGCAACCAAGATTACGGAGCAATCGGCCGCGGCCAAGATGATCCTGCCAAATGACCATGTTGACGTTATTCTGACGCAACGCAAACGCGGCAAGGGCGGCAGGGAAGAGGTTGTCAGCGATACGCTGTTCCGTAACATTCGCGTTTTGGCGATCGGCCAGCAAATTCAGGTGAAGGAAGGCAAAAAGGTTTCAAATGGCAGCGTTGCCACTTTGGAGCTGACTTCGAGCCAGACCGAAATGTTAGCGATGGCCAACACCATGGGTAACATTACTCTGGCATTGCGCAGTATCGCCGACCTAGCGGAAAAAAGCGGCGGCATGAAAAAGAAGCGCCGCGACCGCAGTGGCTCTGTCGGACTGCTCCGTTATGGTGTGAAAAAACGCGCCTACGGCGTGAACTAAGCGTTCGTATTTGCGGCGCGTATATGGCCGCTACGGCTCGGTATAGGCCGACCGATTTTAGTCTAGTTCCAGTGAAGAAGGTGGCGTGAGGCAAATGTATGCGTGAGTAAGGCGTCTGAGTTCGAGTGGGTATGAAAAGAATTCACCGTTGCTCGTTCGGAAGGCTTTTAAGCATGCAAACATTAACGAAATTAGCCCAACGATTGGCCGTTATTACCGGCCTTGTCGCGCTGGCCTTTTTGGGCGATGGCATCCAATCAAGCTTGGAAGCCGGCGGCAAAATCGACCGTTATGGCGCACGAATGGCGAAAGCCGGCCACAAAGCAACCACCCACCAATCGATTCTCCGCATGCGCCGCGGTGATCGGCTGCCTCAGACTCGCAAGGTAACGATTGGCGTCAATAAATCGATGCTGGTGGAACTGTCGCACGAACTTCGCGATGTTGTTGTCTCGAGCCCCGACATCATGGATGCCGTCGTACAAAGCTCAAACAGGGTTTACCTGATTGGCAAAAAGCTTGGTCATTCCAACGCATTCTTCTTCGATTCGACAGGCAAGCGAATCCTGACGCTGGAGATCGCGATCGAGCGTGATACGTCTCATCTCGATGCGCTCCTGGCACGACTTCTGCCAGGCTCAAAGATCAAAACAGAGGTCATGAATGACACCGTCATCCTGACGGGTACCGTCAAGAGTGCGATCCAGTCGAACCGCGCAGCCAACATCGCGTCCCGCTTTTCCGTGCAGCCAAACCCCGCAATGGATACGCGGAGCAAATTCAAAGTGATCAACCTGTTAAAGGTTCAAGGCGAAGAGCAAGTGCTCCTGAAGGTGATCGTCGCGGAAGTGCAGCGGTCTGTCCTCAAGCAGATGGGCATGAATATCGGCGCAATAGCCCAATCCGAGTCCTTCACCACGAGCTTCCTGACCGACAATGCTCTGCCGCTGACAACAGCAGCCGGCCTCGGCAACGTTCCTATTCCTGGTATTGCTACAACGCCTCCAGATTCCGCAGGTCTCCTAGCCCTGTTCAACGGAGGTGCAACGAACCAAACTTTCAATCCGTTTGGCAACTCGGGCGTGACAGCGTCATGGGGGACCGGTGGCAATCGCGTGACCAAGGCGTTGCGGATGCTTGAGCGCAACGGATTGATCAAGACCCTGGCAGAGCCAAATCTCACGGCTGTATCCGGCGAAGCGGCAAAATTCATCGCCGGCGGCGAATACCCAATCCCGGTGGTTAACACCCAAGGCCAGACATCGGTCACATATAAGGAATTTGGTGTACGCCTCGCATTCACGCCGGTCGTGATGTCCGAAGGCCGCATCAGCTTGGCGATTGAAACGGAAGTCAGCGAACTCACCAATACCGGTGCCGTGACACTGTCATCGATCTCAATCCCTGCAATTAAGAAGCGTACGGCAAAATCAACGGTTGAATTGCCGTCAGGCGGATCGCTAGCACTTGCTGGCCTCATCAAGGACGACGTCCGCCAGAATGTCGACGGCATGCCCGGCCTCAAGGATCTTCCGGTCCTTGGCACGCTGTTTCGCAGCCGTGACTTCATTCGCGAGGAAACGGAACTGGTTGTGATCGTCACACCTTATGTGGTGCGCGCGACCTCCCGTAAGAAACTTGGCCGTCCGGATGATGGATTGGCCGCCGCCACCGAGCGCAAGGCTGATTTTCTGGGTCACATAAACCGTGTCTACAAGACAAAGGTTGGCCTGCCGATGGGCGGTACCAAAGACGATTATGGCTTCATTGTGGATTAAGGCGATCAGTTGGGGAGAATGACGATGCGCAACATTAACCGAATGAGTGGCCTGATCGCCCATCAACGAGGGCTACCATCACTTGCAGCCGCCATTTGCATAACGCTTGCAGCGCTTTTGGCTGGATGCACGCCCAATGGCCATTCCGGCACGCGTGTTGCAGCTTGGAATCTTGTTGATCCAACTCAGCGTCATCCGATCATGGTCTCGCGTGAGCCGTCAGACATAAAGATTAGCGTCCCCCGTTACGCATACGGCATGTCGCCGGGTCAACGTGGTCGGGTAGCAATGTTTGTCAATCGTTACCGCAACGCCGATGCTGGCAACTCTCGTTTAATAATTTCTACACCGACTGGTTCGAAGAATGAGGTCTCTTCGATGCGCGCAGTCGCTGAGATCCGCCATTTGGTACAACAAATGGGCTTTGATAGGTCCTCGGTAAGTGTCGATGCATATCATGCTGCTGGATTGAAGCGTGCACCCATCAGGGTTTCTTACATGCGCTACGTCGCAAAGGGGCCCGAGTGCGGCCATTGGCCGACTAATCTGGCACATTCGCCCGGTAACTTAAACTATCCAAATCTGGGTTGCGCGACACAGAAGAACTTGGCGGCAATGGTCGTTAATCCATCTGATCTACTAGGCCCAAGGACGTCGACATCACGGCCCAGCGAGCGCCGCGACGTAATTTGGCAAAAGTATCTGAAGGGTGAGTCCACGATTTCGAAAAAAGAAGGTGACCAGAAAGCCACGACCGAAAAGAACTAGTTGAGCGCACAGCATACTGAGAAGATTAAGGACAAGATCGAGATGACCAATCACCAAAGCAGCACCGGTTCTTTGGACGGCCTACAAGAATTGGAGGCTGATTACGAAGAGGCCCAGCCGGTAGTTTCCGATGCCCCTGCGATCGACGCAGAAGTTGCTGTTCGCGCACGTCCCATTCCGCGTATTTCGATCCAGGCCTTCTGTGATGACCCGCAAACGGCCGAACGCGTTCAATTTGCTGCAGAAGACCGCCGATTGGCGAAAGCGCACGTCTCAGTGCATATGGGCGGCATAGCAGCCGCAACCGCGCATTACGAACAAAGTCCGTCGCCAAATCTAATTATTGTCGAAAGCCAAGAGGGCGGTAGCGAGCTCCTTACAGATCTCGATCGATTGGCGGAGTATTGCGATGCCGGAACCAAGGTCGTTGTCGTCGGGCATATGAACGATGTGGTCCTTTACCGCGAGCTCCTGAAGCGCGGCGTAAGCGAATATCTGGTCGCTCCTATCGAACCCTTGACATTAATGGAGACAATTTCCGATCTCTACAATGACCCCGAGTCCGAGCCCGTAGGTAGCATTATGGCTTTCGTGGGTGCAAAGGGCGGGGTCGGCTCATCGACGATCTGCCATAACGCAGCTTGGGCGCTGTCGGAAGCATTGCGCAGCGACGTCTGTATTGCTGACCTTGATCTTGCATTTGGTACGACTGGCCTGGATTTCAACCAAGATCCCGTCCAAGGCATTGCTGATGCCTTGTCGAGCCCAGAACGCTTGGACGAGGTTCTTCTCGACCGATTGCTGACCAAGTGCTCAGATCATCTATCGATATTTGCGGCGCCGGTCGTTCTCGATCGCGATTATGACATTTCCGCAGAAGCCTGCGACAGCGTGATTGATGTTGTTTGCCAATCTGTACCTCACGTTTTTGTCGACTTGCCGCACACTTGGACGTCTTGGAGCAAGAGCCTTCTGTTAAAGGCGGATGAGGTAGTGATTACGGCGTCGCCAGACCTCCCCAATCTTCGCAATGCCAAGAATATTATCGATTTGCTGAAGCAGTCTCGCCAAAATGATGGGCCGCCACATCTTGTGATCAACATGGCCAACATGCCGAAGCGTCACGAGATCCCGGTCAAAGAGTTCTGTGCGAACCTTGAAATGGAACCGACTGTCATTGTCGATTATGAGAGTGAAATCTTTTCGACTGCCTCGAACAATGGCCAGATGCTTGATGAAGTAAACGCAAAATCGCAAGCGGCCATTCAGATAAGGGATCTGGCAATGGCTTTGATCCACCGTCGTGAAGATCGCGGACCGGCGAAAAAGTCGCCGCTCGCACCCATCCTCGAAAAACTGAAACTTTCGCGCTAAGGGGTAACAGAAAATGTTTGGACGGCGCAGCAACGAATCTGGTGCAGGGGCTCGGGCAACGAAGCAGCCACGACCGGCCGCAGCGGGACAGAGTAACAAGGACGACGGTGCGAGTGCCACACCTATTCCGTCACCGGAACCAGAGGTGCAGTCGGCGATTGTGACCGCCGCCCAAAACACTGAGTCACCTCAAACCGACGAAACGGATGCCAATCCACATCGCTCGGAAGAATATTATGACGTGAAGACCAACGTCTTCAACGCGCTGATTGATACCATCGACCTGACGCAGCTTGCCAAGCTTGATGCCGCCGCCGCGCGCGAAGAAATTCGCGACATCGTCAGCGAAATCATCCAGCTCAAAAGTGTCGTCATGTCGATTTCCGAGCAGGAGGAATTGCTCGAGGACATTTGTAACGATGTCTTGGGCTACGGGCCGCTCGAACCACTGCTGGCGCGCGATGACATTGCCGACGTAATGGTCAACGGGTCGGGCACGACTTACATCGAAGTCGACGGTCAGATGCAGCGCACCGGCGTTCGGTTCGCAGACAACGCACAGTTGATGAACATCTGCCAGCGCATCGTGAGCCAGGTCGGCCGCCGCGTCGATGAATCGAGCCCGATATGCGACGCCCGTCTCCCCGATGGGTCGCGTGTCAACGTGATCGCACCTCCATTGGCGATTGACGGGCCTGCCCTGACCATTCGAAAGTTTAAGAAGGACCGTCTTAAACTCCAACAGCTCGTGGATTTCGGCTCGATAAGCCCGGAAGGACGGGTATTGTTGGAAATTATCGGCCGCGTGCGCTGCAACGTCATCGTCTCCGGCGGCACGGGGTCGGGCAAAACGACGCTTCTTAACATTCTGTCGAGCTGTATTGATAATACCGAGCGCATCATCACGTGCGAAGACTCTGCCGAACTTCAGCTACAGCAGCCGCATGTGGTACGCCTCGAAACCCGCCCTCCCAACCTTGAAGGCGAAGGCGAGATCACCATGCGCGATCTCGTCAAAAACTGTCTGCGGATGCGTCCGGAGCGGATCATCGTCGGTGAAGTCCGCGGCCCTGAAGCCTTTGATTTGCTGCAGGCCATGAACACTGGTCACGACGGCTCGATGGGCACGCTGCACGCCAACAGCCCGCGTGAAGCCATCAGCCGTATGGAATCGATGATCATGATGGGTGGCTATACATTGCCGACAAAAACCATTCGCGAGATGATAACCGGCTCCGTCGACATTATCGTTCAGGCGGCGCGATTGCGCGATGGCTCACGTCGCATCACCCACATCACCGAGGTCTTGGGAATGGAAGGTGACGTCGTCACTCTCCAGAACATTTTGGTCTATGACATCACAGGCGAAGATCAAAATACTGGCAAGCTGATTGGCCGGCACCGCTCGACTGGTATCGCGCGTCCGCGGTTCTGGGAGCGTGCCGAATACTACAATGAGACCGATCGTCTCGCTGCCGCGCTGGCCGCTGCTGAAGTGCTCGATCCACAAGGTAATCCGCTCGGAGAGGGTAATGGCTAATCTAGATCCCGAAACCCTGCAGCTATTGTTCTTAGGTCTGGGCTGTATTGCGGCCGCGGGTGTCGCATACGTATTGGTTCATCCGTTCATATCCGAAGATCGCCAGGCAGACCAACGCTTAAAAACCGTAACCGAAAGCAAATCAAGCCGCATCGCGCGCACCGTACAGGCGACGGAAACAGCAAATCGCCGCAAGGCGGTTGCCGACACTCTAAAAGAAATCGAAGAGCGTCAGGCTGCACAAGAAAAGGTGACGCTTCGCCTTCGCCTGCAGCGTGCCGGCCTTCAGCTCTCGCCCAACGGATTCTGGATTGCCAGTGCTTTAAGCGGAATCGTGTGCGGTGCCTCGATGTACATCTCGATGCCAAATCTGCCTATCGTAGCGCCATTGGTTGCTGCATTCATTGGTACTCTTGGCTTGCCGCGTTGGGTAATCGCGAAAATGGCAGCGCGGCGTCAGGCAAAATTTCTGGCTGAATTCGCCAATGCGATCGACGTTATCGTGCGCGGTGTGAAGTCGGGCCTTCCGCTCAACGAATGCCTCGGCATCATTGCCAATGAATCACCCTCTCCAATCCGAGAGGAATTTCGCGAAGTGGTCGACCAGCAACGCGTCGGCGTCACTTTGCAGGAATGCTTTGATCGGATGATGGCCCGCATGCCGCTAGCAGAGGTGAAGTTTTTCAGCATTGTCATTGGTATCCAGCAACAAGCTGGCGGCAACTTGTCTGAAGCACTAGGCAATCTGTCTAACGTCCTCCGCGACCGAAAGACGTTACAGATGAAGGTGAAAGCATTGTCTGCAGAGGCTAAGGCTTCCGCCATGGTGTTGGGCGCACTGCCGTTCTTCGTAATGGGCATGGTTTATATGACGACGCCGGAATACATTTCCCTACTGTTCTCGACCAAGGTCGGCATGTTCATGGGGATGTGTGCTGCGGGGTGGATGACGATGGGTATTCTCGTCATGCGCAAGATGATCAACTTTAAATACTAGGCGTACGTGCAGGCCGTGATCGAGCACGGCGGAGGTGTTCCATGATGGATTTCATCGAATTTATATTGCACCCGCAGTTGTTGGCGATGACGGCAGCTGCAATCGCCGCATTTGCGACGGTTTTGACGCTCGTCATGCCGATGCTTGATCGTGACCGCACCGCGCAGCGCATGAAAGTCATGGCGACAGAACGCAACAATATGCGTGTAGCGCGCTTGAGCGAATTGAAAAACCCTGATGCCGGCTCGCTGCGTCAGGCGCCTAAGGGTTTCATGAAGCAGCTGGTTGACGACCTGGGCCTGCGTTCAAAGTTCGAGACGGCAGAGCTCAAGAACCAGTTGAAAATGGCTGGCCTGCGCGGCCAGGGTCCGCTCGTCACATATATGTTCTTCCGTGTCGCCATGCCGATCATCGCGACCATAGTTGCGCTCGTCTATCTGTTCATTTTGATGCCGAACCTGAAGTATCCGCCAGCCATCAAGGTCATGATGGCCTTGGGGGCCGGATTCGTCGGCTTTTATCTGCCGAACATGTTCTTGAGCAACTTGATCTCACGCCGTCAACAGTCGATCAAAGCTGCCTTCCCGGATTCTCTCGATATGCTGCTGATTTGCGTGCAAGCCGGCATGTCCGTTGAAGCCGCGTTCGGCAAGGTCTCAAAGGAAGTCTCGTCACAGTCGATCGAGCTGGCGGAAGAATTTTCATTGACCACGGCTGAACTCTCCTATTTGCAGGAGCGCCGACAGGCTTTTGAAAATCTTGGCATCAGAACAGGTTTGCCGGGCATCAAGGCAGTGGCTACGGCTCTTGTACAGGCGGAACGATATGGTACGCCCGTGAGCCAGGCCTTGCGCGTGATGGCAAAGGAAAATCGTGACATGCGCATGTCGGAAGCTGAGAAAAAGGCTGCTGCCCTGCCTCCGAAACTGACGGTGCCGATGATCGTGTTCTTCCTACCTGTGTTGTTCGTCATCATCCTTGGACCAGCGGTCATCCAGGTTATGAAGTGGGAATAGCCGACAACGTTCGGGCTGTAAGTCTGTCGAGCAAAAGCAGTCCGACGACCAATTTTCTTATATGATGAGTGATGGCCCGGTTTCTTATATGACGACTGATGGCCCGGACGGTGCGCGACGAGCTTTTGCGCATTACACCAAGTTTTTGCTTGAATAATTCAAGAAGTTTTGAATTAATTAATATATGGAAGATCAAAACGCTATTCGTGCGCTGCAAGCCCTTGCGCATGTGCACCGCCTCGCCATTTTTCGCCTCCTCGTCCGCCGCGGTCCAAGTGGCCTGCCCGCCGGCGAGATTGCGCGCACGATTGGGATAAGCCCGACCGCGTCCTCGTTTCATTTCAAGGAGCTAGACCACGCAGGTCTCATTCATGCCAGTCGCGATGGTCGTTATGTTCGCTATGCGGTGCGCGTTGAGACGACGCGCGCGCTATTGGCATTTTTGACGGAGGATTGTTGTGAGGGCCGCCCGGAGTTATGCGGCCAAGACTTTTATGGTGCAACGGATGTGTGCCAAACGCCTGCGCGCACCGCGTCCAAGAAGTCCATGAAAATTTGAGCCATCCTGCAAACCCGCAGCCGCCGCTGCAGCCGCAATACGCGCCTTGAGTCTGGTCTTTGGGAGAGGAACGAGGTTTGCGGGTTAGGCAGTCGTTGCCGGTGTCGGACTTGGCAATTTGGTTCGGTAGGCTTGGTGTTTAGTAATTGAGTTGTTTGGGGAGTAGCTCATCATGACCGACAAAATCTATAACGTGCTCTTTTTATGCACTCACAATTCGGCACGTTCGGTCATCGCAGAGTGCATTTTGAATAGTGTCGGCCGAGGCCGTTTCAATGCCTATAGCGCTGGTAGTATGCCACGCGGTGAAATCCACCCCTCTGCCATGGCCATGCTGAACAAACTGAATTACGACACGTCCCAACTGCGCTCCAAATCCTGGCACGAGTTTGCACAAGCCGGGGCACCAGAAATGGACTTCGTCTTCACTGTCTGTGACAGCGCGGTCAACGAAGTGTGCCCCGCCTGGCCCGGCCAGCCAATGTCAGCTAATTGGGCCATTCCCGATCCATCTGTCACCGTAGGTCGTGAAGCCGAACGCCACTACGCGTTTGCCGAAACACACAGAATGATGCACCAACGCATTTCGATCTTCACCAGTCTACCACTTGCGTCACTGGACAAGTTGACCTTGCAAAAGCGCCTTGACGATATCGGTCAGACTTCAACGCAACCAACGCAGCAAAAGGCGGGTTGAATGTCGACATCCTCTCCCTCGCAGCGACTTGGTGCTGAGTGCCTTGGTACCGCATTCTTGCTGGCGACGGTCGTCGGCTCCGGAATAATGGCGGAACGCCTCGCAGGCGGTAACAGTGCCATTGCCTTGCTTGGCAATACTATTCCAACGGGCGCGATATTGTTCGTGTTGATCACCATGCTGGGTCCGATTTCGGGTGCTCACTTTAATCCTGCGGTGACCTTAGCGTTTTGGCTGCGTGGCGACATCACGACCAGGGAAAGCGTGAGCTATGTGACGCTGCAGATCATCGGCAGCATAGCAGGCGTACTCGCAGCGCATGTGATGTTTGAGATTGATGTATTTCAGACGTCCGAGAAGGTTAGGACTGGGCCGGCGCAATGGTTTGCCGAGGCTGTTGCAACTTTTGGCTTGGTCGCCACCATTATGCTTACGTTACGTGCCAGTGCGGCTAGTGTACCAGCCGCCGTCGGTCTCTACATTACCGCCGCCTATTGGTTTACCGCATCAACGTCGTTTGCAAATCCCGCTGTGACCATCGCCCGCGCCTTAACCGACACTTTCTCCGGGATCCGCCCGGTCGACGTGCCCGCATTCGTCGCTGCGCAATGCATTGGCGCCATAGTCGCATTGGCAATATGTCGATGGTTGCTGGCCGCAGCAAGCTCGCCGGTTGAGGACCCAGCCGCAGCCGAATAGCATGTGCCGGCTGTATAGCATCCAATTGGCGGCGCTGCTGGGCGGTCGCTCGCAGCCCGCTAGTCTGTTTTGGCAGTACGCGTCACCCAACCTTGTCGCTTTTGCGAAACGACGGTGCTTGGCCCGCGCAGCGCTGGTTGCTGCGTTGCATTCGGAGCAGTCGGCTTCACGGCCACCGCCTTCGTCTGAGATGGCTGCACCCGGGTGTCACTTGTTAGCCCGGTGAAGGGCTTTCCTTGCAGCCGCATGACCAACGCCAGGTTCTTTTCGATTTTTACCGGTCGGCTTGGCTCTGCTGCTGCGCGTCGCAAAATGAACTCAGCTTCGGCAGCACGGCCGCTTGCCGCGTGCGCCATCGCCAGGTTGTTCAACACCGAGGGTTGTTGCGGCGATAGGGTCAGCGCCTTGTTATAATGGCTAATCGCAACTTTATATTTGCCTTGTTTGGCGGCTGCGGTACCCAATGCTGATAAGATGCGCCAGTCCGGTTTGGCCGGATCGTTGGCTGCCTTCAGAAGTTTTTCTGCCAGGCTTGCGTGACCGAAAGACAGAATGAGGCGTCCATATTCACCTGCGAATTCTCTATTGGTGCCGTGAAAGAAGGAGGCCTGTTGCAGGACGCGCAGCGCCTGGCGCTTGCGTCCGGCGGCTTTGAGATTACGCACAAAGTTGAGTGCGGGCTGCAGCTTCTTCGGGTTTTCTGCGTGCTTCTTGCCCCAATAGGCGATAGCTTTCTGCAGTTCCGACTGACCGGCTGGGACTGATGCGGTTGTGACCGGCCGCGGTTTTCCTAACGTCGGTTTGAGGCTGCTTGTTCCGAGGTCTCCGAGGCCCGAACAGCCACCGCTCAAGGCCGCCGCCACCAAAACAACCGTCATGGTGCAGCCCTTAACCGACCCTGACTCTCCCTTGCCTATTCTTGGCATAATAGTCTCCCACAGCGCTGGGTGATTCGCTCTTACATCCAGCTTGTGGGACACCGGTCAACAAACTATTAACTTCTCGAAAAGGATATCCAACTTTAGCAATTTTGCCGGTGATTACCGCCATAATGCGCTAAATGCATCGACAACGGGTGCAATCGTGGCCGGCCAAAAGACCGCCAGCGCGCCACAAATAGCTGCAATTGTAATGGCGCCAAGCGCGCCAATGGCCCACCCCAGCCTATTCGTGTCAGGCGATGCCGCTAGTGCGCTGTCACCGTACCTCGGTGCCGGGGCATCCAGATGACGCTCAACAACGTCCCAAACGTCCTGATCCGCCGCAGTGTCCGTCTCGGATTGAAATGACGCGCGTAGTGCGGCAAGGTGTGCAATCGGCGACCTGGCATTCATCGGATCTTCCAATTGTCCGATAAGTGTTGTGATCAATCCGGCTCGACCGTGGGGCACCAGTTTTTCCTGGGCAAGACGCTGGCGCACAGCCTCTTGCACGATCGTGTTCACACATAATATCGCCGCGTCGCTATCATCTGACCCGACACCAATTAGCTCATATTGCACCAGCAATTCTATAGCGCGCGCCAACGGGTCGGGCGCTGGCGCGTTTCCTCCGTTGCCTTCACCCGCCGCGCTCCTGAACCAGTCAGCTTGAATGTCATTGGCACGCATGAATGCCAAGTTTTGTAGCAGCGCAAAGCCGTCACCAGGCTGCGCCCGCAAATGCTGCAACAAAAGCGCGGTCGTCGCCGAAGCTGCGCTGGTATTGCCGGCAGATTGTTGATGCTCATGCGCAGCCTGCACAATCACTTGATAATCCGACAAGGTGATCCCGGTCTGGCGGGCGTATGCCCCGGCTTGACGCAAAGCCAGCGGCAGATAACCCAACTGCAAAGCCAGCGCATGCGCCGCATCAATCTCTGCTTCGCCGCTAATCGTCATGAGCAGCTGGGCGGCATCATCGCTGCCCAACACATCGACCTTGCACGTCTCGACCGCATCTGGCCAAAAAACGTGGTTCGATGTCATAAGGCAATGGGCATACCCGCCGGGCAGGAACGCCGCTAGCGCATCGATGTCGGCCACGTCATCAAAGACGACCAGCCAGGGCTTGTTATCGTAGGGGCGCGCCATGTGAGTGAGCGCACGTTGGGCGCAATCGCGCAGACTGCCGCGCCGCCCGACGGTGGCACCGCTTGCCGCGGCTGAAGCAACCAATTGTGCTGGAAGGGTTGCGATGTCGCCGGCGTCGACCCATGCGACTTGCCCATATCTTTCGAAGAGTCGTCGGACGTATTCCGCAACAATTGCCGACTTTCCAATACCATGCATCGCCCTGAGGCTTGCAGGAACCATGGCCACAGCACGGCGATCCGGCCCCCATAAGCTCTGATGAATCTTTTGCAGGTGTTGGGTGCGATTGACGAATGGTGTTGCCAATAGCGCCATGATGTGCGCTGGCAGGCGTGCCGGTGCGCCGATATCCGGTGCTTCACTCATTGCCACCGCCATCCATGAGCCCCAGTGCCCATCCTAGATCATCGTGTATCAAGTTCGAACCGCATCTAAACTTCCATCTTAACGTACAAAAATGAGCGCCCAATAAGAATCGAGCAGCGTATCCGAATTTGATTGGCATGGTACCGTTGCCAATCAAAATAGGTAGCACGAGGGCTCTGTACGCCTACGCGTCCCAAGGTCCACATATCGTACGCTTTTGTTATCAAGGCAACGTGATCTCTCGGGGCCTAGCCAGGCACGATCGAACCTCAAACATCCCAGTCTTCTGGCCTTTGCGAACGCCCGGATATAGCCACCTTGGAGCGCCGCTTGTCGGCACGTTAGACGTCCGCTCGCATCGGGAGAACGCGGTGTTTCTCTCGGAACAGCGCCGGGGCCTGGCCCGTGTCATTGTTAAATCGTCACCTGCATCCGGCCACTCCTCCTCCCGATCCCACCATGGCCGGATCAACTGCCCCCCGAGACCCGCCTCGGGGGGCTTTTTTGGTGGGAAGTGGATAGGAAGTCCCAGCTCAAAGCGCCGAATCATACTATCCCCGGTCTGATGCGTAACCTCACGGCCAACTGCCAATTGCCATGACCAGCCCCGAGCGGCTTGAACGATTTTTCGCCAGACAACGGACGCCCGTGGTGAGCCACCGCAGGTTGCCCGCCAATTTTGACACAAGTGAAGTAGGGCCGAGGTCATCTGCAACAGTCAGCAAGGACCAGCTGCTGCGAAAGATGCAGATTGTGAAGCGCGCCCGATTTCATGCTGCAGAAAGACTGGAGAGCAAACACAACGCAGGCCAGCTGGCATTCGCAATTGCCGGTATCTACGGTTTTCTCATTCCAATCTTTATTTTGCAGTTCAAAGCCAATCTCACACCGTTTACAGCCAGCATTATTGATTTCGTCGCCGTTGTGTCCGGCGCGCTATCCTTCACGATCGCCATGCTCTACCAGGAGCGTGACTATAAGGGGCGTGCAAGGCGCCTGCATGCCTGCGCACTTGAGATCAACCAATTGCTGCAACAGCTGTCAGTGAGCAGGATCAATCGCGAAACGGATCTGCAGGGATTTGTG
Source organism: Hyphomicrobiaceae bacterium (assembly GCA_965223255.1). GTDB lineage: Bacteria > Pseudomonadota > Alphaproteobacteria > Rhizobiales > Hyphomicrobiaceae > CBDCWA01. The sequence continues at coordinate 715,455 of CBDCWA010000002.1, forward strand.
CAACACTATGGCGCGATCCTTTCCCGGTATGAAAATCACGAGCATATCGATTACCAAATTGCGATCGCCCGGGACTCCAGGGCCGCCGCGGCATCAAGTGACGAAGACGACCGCGGAGAGACTATGCGTTGGCTATTGGTGCGCCGCTTCTTGATCACCCATGGCTTAACCGTTGCTGTATGGCTGGTGCCGCCGGCGATTGGTCTTGTCGCTTGGTTGGCACTCGCTGGCGCGCAATAAAAAAGCAAGGGGAGCGCAACGCGCAGCCCTTGCTTTTTGCATCTATGACCGTTCAGCGCCGACGCACCGGTCGGATCGATTAGATTGAGTCCTTTAGATCCTTAGCGGCACGGAATGCAATCTTCTTGCTGGCCTTGATCTTGATTGCTTCGCCCGTAGCAGGATTGCGGCCCATACGCGCCGGGCGCTTGCGGACTTGCAAAACACCGATTGAATTGACGCGGACACGGGCGCCCTTCTTCAGGTGCTTGGTGATCATGTCTGTTAGATCGCCAAGAACGGCCGACATCTGCTTGCGCGGCATTTCATGCGCTTCCGCGAGATCCTTTGCCAATTGGGTGAGTGTTACAACTGGTGCCGGGGCTGGTTTTGCCGCGGCTGTCTTCTTTGCCCTTGCAGGGGCTGCTTTCTTTGCTGCCATCGAGTTCTCCTAGGGGTTAGCTGGTTTGGTACTGACACTCGCATTGCGAGCACAAATTGCGCTCAATAAAGCTTTTTTATCTAAGATGCTACCGCAACTTTACAGCGCGGCCCATCCTCATGGTCGCACGTGCTCACTCGGGATCCTGCTGACGCTTAGAAGGAACACTGCCCCGCACCCCCTAACAGCATTGTTTAGGCTCCGAGCCACCGCGCGCGGCCGACTGTATTTCTTACAGACAGAATACTGCCAAATCGCGTCATACTGGAAGATGTCGCTAGAATAATGGACGCGAAATCAATAGCTAATTCAATTCGCATCACACAAAAACACAAAATCCATACATCCGATGCCGGAAGACATAAAAAGTGATGGAATAGCAACACCTTAGTATGAGGTGCTCCATGAACACGGAAGCCCGCTGGTCCCTGCGAAAGTGCAGGATCCGGCGGGCTTCGCTGCGCGTGATAGCGCCACAGTCACAGCAAATCATTTAGAGATTCTTAATGTCGCGATCTTCAGCGCGATATCGCGGAACGCTTGGCGAAGCTCATCACCGGTCGTTGAATTGTAGAAATAACTGGGGTCGTTGGCGCAATTCCGCATGACATCATAGGCCCGTCCACTGGTGCCGATTTGAAAGCCAACAGTATAGACGGTGATACCGGCAGCCTTCATGTTGGTGCAGATTTGCACGGCATTGTCGGCGATTCGCTGGCGGTCCGAACTGTCGCTATAATAACTTCCGCGTTCGGTATTGTACTCCCCGTCCGTCATCAGAACGGCGATTTTGTTGAGCAGAGGTTTGCCGGTCGGCCCCAATTGGGTGAGCTCGCTATAGGGGCGTGCTTGGGCCCCGGCCGGCCAAATCGTATTCCATTGGGGCGACAGCATGTACCACGTGAACGCCGTTCCAAGCGCGCCAGCCGTTGTCCCGCTGGCACCAAAGCTATCGATCCGGGTTTTGAGGGCATTTTTATCGCTCGTCAGGGCCATCATGCTTTCAACGGGAGAATTACACGTGCCTGAAGATGAATAGTTCGAGGAACTGGTCCGGTTACCCCTATAGGCGTTCATCCAGGCGCCGGATCCCGGCGCGGCGTCAGTGAATGCTTCACTGCCACTTCTGTCGGTAACGCATGCAATCAGCGTATTGCCACCTGATGTTGCGGCAAGACCGGTCATCGCTGGGGCAAGGCTGCCGACATTGACACGCCGGGAGAATGGCGCGATCGCAACACGTGAGGTGTAACTGCCCTGATCTTCCCATACAACAATGTCGATAAGATCCTTGGCTGCCAGTTTGAGATCGTCAATCTTGCTGCCACTCATCGACCCGGTGACATCCAGCATCAATGAGACTTCAACATGCGTTTGAGCATTGTTGCCAACTGAGAGTTTTGCCTCCGCCGCAATATTAATCGGCAGTTCTGAGATGCCGGCAATGCTCCAGAACGGTGTTGCAACGGCGGAGTCACTTGTCGCCCGTACGACACTACCGTTCTCGACGACTTCAAAATTGGTCGTTTCTCGAACCGTGATCAGCGATTTCATGCGATCGAAATGCTGCCTCGCAGAATCAATAGCAGCATCAACGTCACCTGTGACCTGCATTACGCGTCCAGCGGCAAGCACGGCTGCATCCATCGCTGCCTGTTGCTGCACTTTGGCCGAGCTAAGGCGTCCATAGTCGACGGCACCACCGGCAATCGTTACGACAAGAAACAATGACAGCGCGAAGATGATCGCTACCGCACCGGATCTATCCTCGTGAAACCGTTGACGGAGTGATTTTGACCTGCGCGTGCTACTGTGCGCTTTGCGGCTGCACGAGGTAAGATAATTAGTGAACGCCGAGCAATAACGAACTAGACCCATCTGAACCTCTAAAAAATTGTGTGTCTGTGTCGTTGCGAAACAGACCTAAAATATTGCCACCTGCCAGGCTGGCTATCGCGGAATCTGCGCCAGTTAGAAATAAATTTCAGAGCAATCGACTAATTAACGGTCCGCACATCGTATTGGACTCTTAGAGGATATCTGCACCCATTAGGGCCTATAAATCAATTTTTAAGGAAAAAGAAAATAAACGAATTCTAAATTTGCGTGCAGAAAATAGAAACTCAAATTAGTAAAGTGTTTTAAAGACGCACCTTAAAAAAAGGCGCCCGTTAGCGGCGCCTTTTTGTTTCGTTTTGGAACAGCGAGATCCAATTCGGTAATCGGTTATTTCGAAATCCTGAGCGTTGCGATCTGCAGGGCAATTTCCCGGAAGGCTTGGCGCAGTTGATCACCCGACTTGGAGTTGAAAAAGTGGCTTGGTGTTGTTGCACAATCGCGCATCGTTTCGTAGGCAGTCCCCGAGCTGCCGATTGAAAAGCCGATCGTATAGACGGTGATGCCTTTGGCCTTCATGGCCGTGCAGATCTTCTTGGCATGATTTGAGACAGTCTCTGGGGACTGTTCTGAGCCTGCATACCTGTTGTAATCACCATCAGTAAGCAGGATGGCAATTTTGCGAAGGACTGGATTGCCGCGGCTGTTGAGCTCCGTCAAGTCGCTATAGGCTGCCGGCTGGCTTGCCTGCGGCCATATGCTGGCCCAATCCGGCGAAATCATATGCCATGCCCAGGCCGTGCCGAGGGCACCAGCAGTCGCAGCATCCGACTTGAAGCTATCGACGTGCGATTTCAGAGCATCCTTATCGTTGGTCAACGGCATAATGGCAACCGTTGGCGTACAGTTCGTTTTCCCGGCATTAGATCTTTTCGATTCATTCCAAGTCGGGATCCAAGCACCTGGCCCGGGTGCCGTGTCGGTATATCTGTGGCTGTCCGCGCGGTCGACGACGCAGGGCGCCATCGCCGGTGTTGCCGGAGTGCCCGCAGATCCAGCAGGGTTCTTGCCGGTTACGGCTTCGAAATACTGCCCGACGTTGACGGCCGGTGCGAACGGCACGAGCGCGATCTTGGAGGTGTATTGGGATTGATCCTTCCAAACAACAATATCGATGAGATCCTTGGCCGCCAGTTTCATGTTTTTGAGCTTGTTACCATTCATCGACCCGGTGACATCAAGCATCATCGAGATTTCAAAGTTCGTCTTTGAGTTGTTGCCAACTGACAGCTTTGCCTCTGCCGCGATGCGAATCGGCAGTTCTGCGATGCCGGCAAATTTCCAGAACGGTGTTGCAACGGCGGAATCACACGTTGCACGTACGATAGTCCCATCGGCGACGATTTTAAATTTGGTCACATCTCGAACCGTGCTCAGCGATTTATTGCGATCGAAATGCTGCCGCGCAGCCTCAATAGCAGCGTCAGCGTCACCTGTGACCTGCAACACGCGTCCCGCAGCGAGCACGGCGGAATCCATCGCTGCCTGTTGTTGCACTTTGGCCGAGGTGAGGCGGAGATAGTCGACGCCACTACCTGCAACGACAAGCAAGAGAGAGATTATCAGCGCGAAGATGACCGCTATCGTGCCGGATCGGTCTTCGTTAAACCGATGACGAAGTGGTTTTGATGTCCGCGCTCCGCCATCCACTTTCCGGCTACAGCCGTTCAGCGATCTGGTGAACGCCGCGTAATACCGAGATAGACTCATCTGAACCTCCAGAATTCGTTGATGCATCTGCGTCGCAGCGAAGCGGACCTATCGCAGTGGCTTTTCCCAGGCTGGCCATTGCGAAGTCTGCACCGGTTCGGCTGAACCGTCAGAGCAAACGAATTTCTAATTGTCCCCACATCATGTTTGGACACTTGGAGGCTTCATGCGCACAATGGCGCACACAGATCAATTTTTAACAAAAATGTAAATGAACCAATTGATAAACAATGTTCAAAAATAGAATATCGAGCTCTCTATGGTTGTGAGAGCCCACAATGAAAAGGCGCCCATTTAGGGCGCCTTTCTATTTCGCTTTGGATCAATGCGATCCAGTTCGATGATCGGTTACTTCGAAATCCTGAGCGTCGAGATCTGCAGGGCAATCTCACGGAAAGCCTGGCGCAGTTCTTCGCCTGAACTGGAGTTGAAGAAGTGGCTTGGCGTCGTCGCACAATCACGCATCGTATCGTAGGCGGTGCCCGAGCTGCCGATTGCAAAGCCGATCGTATAGACGGTGATGCCTTTGGCCTTCATGGCCGTGCAGATCTCCTTGGCATGAGTTGAAACCGCTCCGGAGGAATAGGAACCTGCATACTGATTGTAGACACCATCGGTAAGCAGGATGGCTATTTTTCGAAGAACCGGCTCGCCGCGGCTGTTGAGCCTGGTCAAGTCGCTATAGGGCGCCGGTTGGCTTGCCAGTGGCCATATGCTGGCCCAATCCGGCGAAATCATATGCCATGCCCAGGCCGTACCGAGAGCACCAGCGGTCATGCCTGACGACCAGAAGCTATCGATGTGCGATTTCAGTGCATCCTTATTGTTGGTCAACGGCATGATGGTGACTGACGGTGTGCAGGACGTTTGACCTTCATTAGCGCTGTTCGCTTCATTCCAAGTCGGGATCCAAGCGCCTGGCCCGGGTGCCTTATCGGTATACTTGTGGCTGTCCGTGCGGTCGACGACGCAGGTTGCCATGGGTGGGATTGCAGGAGAGCCCGGGTCAGTTTGGTACTCTGGCTCATTTTTGCATTGTTTTTTTACATCGCCGTCCTTGGTTAAGCACTTGGAAGGATAGTCGTATGTTGGTGGCGTGCCAGGAGATCCAGCGGGATTCTTGCCGGTTACGGCTTCGAAGAACGGCCCGACGTTGACGGCCGGCGAGAACGGCACGAGCGCGATCTTGGAGGTGTATTGGGATTGATCCTGCCAAACCACGATATTGATCAGATCCTTGGCGGCCAATTTCATGTCGTTAAGCTTGGTGGTCCCCATCGAACCTGTGACGTCAAGCATCATCGTGATTTCGATATTGGTGTGCGAATTGCCACCAGACGACAGCACGGCTTCGGCAGCCAGATTGATTTCCAGGTCACTGACGCCGACGATACCCATGAAAGGTGTGGCGACCTTGGCAGTCACGGTACCCTGGATCTTGGTACCATTTTCGATGATATCGAAGGACGTCGAGTCAGATTGGGTCAACTGCGATTTCATCTTATTGTAATACTTGTCGGCCGCATCCCGGGCCTCGGAAAGATTTCCATTGGTCTGGATGACGCGACCGGCCGCAAGGACGGCTGAATCGAGGGCACTTACGGCTTGTGTCTTGGCATTAAGCCATCGCCCATAATCGACCGCTCCACCGATCAACACGACGACTGTGATTGCTACCAAGCCAAAAATGACGGCAACGGCCCCGGACGTGTCTCGCGAAAACGATCGCATCGTCCTTGTCAGCTGTCCAATCAGCCCATTGCCCGCTTGCGAACCACTCATTTTGCCGGCTCCAAATAAATTACAAAAAGTATGTTTTTAATAAATTCCATAACTTATGGATTAATTGCACGAATTTATTGAAACTATTATTCGATGATCGTTTGAATTTTCCATTCTTGAGTAAGGGACTATTAATAATCAGCACGGGCCGCGGCGCGACCGAACTATTGTATTCCAGCAGTGGTGGGAGATTTGACGATTTCGCTCGAGAAAGTATCACAGACCATATCAAGATTTGATTAGTCGTATTGAAAAGAGACTATAGATCTTGAAAACGAAAACGCGCGAATTGACGACCACGCCAGGTCTCGACGGCGCACTGATAATGCTGCCCAACAAGAACAAACCAACCCAGCCACATGGTTTTGCCTGCAACCTGGATATCCGCACACAGCTTGCGCCGGCATAAGGCCGGCAACTGTCCCACCGGTCAGCATTTTGCCTGCTATCAAACGCGCCCTATATAGCCTTAAGGTGAATGGATGCAGACACCGTTGCGTCCAAGTCTTCTGGTCGATTGACAGGTCTGGCTATGGACGGGAGTGGCGGCAATGGAAAACTGGATTGCTAGGGCTAAGGCCTTACACCCAGCAATTTGGCTGGTAGCGCTTGTGGTCGTTGGAGTCATCATTTGGATGGCACAAGACGCTCTGCGCCCAACGGTAAAGGTTGTGGAGCCGCGCCGAGGCAGTGCTGCTGAGGTGGTCTATGCGACAGGAACCATCGAACCCACGTATTGGGCAAAAGTGGTGGCGCTACAACGCAAACGCATCACCGAAATATGCCGCTGCGAGGGCCATACTGTTGCCAAAGGAGATATTCTCGCGCGTTTGGACGATTTGGAAGAGCGTGCGGGGTTGCGCGAGCTGCAAGCCCGCCTCGCACGTCTCCGTGAAGATGAAACGCGGTTGAAGAAATTAATAGCGCGCAATGTAACATCGCGCGTGACGTATGATGAAAAGCGCACGCGCATCCGTGAATACGAAGCGCGCGTGGCCGCTCAGATCGATCGCATAAACGATTTGCAATTGCGCGCGCCGATGGATGGTGTGGTTCTGCGTCGCGACGGTGAAGTGGGCGAGGTGGCGGGCATCGGGCCAGGCGACGTGCTGTTTTGGATAGGCAAACTGGACCCGTTGCGCGTGGTTGCAGAGGTCAATGAGGAAGACATACCCAGAATTCGCAAGGGCCAGTCCGTGCTGCTCCGTCACGACGGATTGCCGGATCGCAAGCTGACCGCAACCGTTGCCGACATAACACCCAAGGGCGACCCGGAAAAAAAGACATTCCGTGCTTATTTCAGACTGCCCAACGATACGCCCTTGCAGATCGGCATGAGCGTAGAGGCCAACGTTGTTGTCAATAATGTGAAAGGCGCATTGCTGTTACCGGCAGAGGCCCTGATGAACGGCGGCGTACTTGTCGTCGAGGCCGGCCGCATCAAAAAGCGAAAGATCCAGATCGGAATTAAGGGCACACGCCTCGTAGAAATCCGCAACGGCATTAAGATGGGCGACAAGGTTGTCTCGCCGGCGCGCCAAGATTTAGCCATCGGCACCCGCGTCAAAATGCAGACAGCAACTGACAAATGAACCTAACTTTTGACATCGCCATCACGCACGTGAGTTCACGCGTCCGCCAGTCTCTGGTTGGCATGCTGGGCGTTGCCATGGGGGTTGGCTTTTCCGTGATGATGGCGAGCCTAATGGAAGGCTCGCAACGCGATTTCATCAGCCAATTGGTCGATAGCCTGCCCCACATTACCGTCAGCGATGAACGGCGAAAGCCGACCGTTCAACCGGCAGAAAAAGCCTTTGATGCTGTCCGGTTCGAGGGACTGCGTTCACCCGTTATCCGCCCCGGCATCAAGAACCCTTATGCGATACTGGCGTCATTGGAGCGCTGGCTGCCGGGCCAGGCAGCCCCCTCGGTGCGCGCCAAAGCGGTGATCCGTTATGCCGGGCGCAACACCGCCGCCAGCATTACCGGCGTCGATCCCCGTCGCGAAAAGCAGGTTTCGAAATTGCCTGAACAGATCCGCAAAGGGCGTCTTGATGATCTCTACAAGGCATCGAACGCTATAATTGTCGGTGACAAACTGGCTGACAAGATCGGGGCACGTGTTGGCAATACGATTGTTTTGGCCTCGGGCACCGGTCGTTTGTTGACCTGCACCATTGTTGCGCTGTTTCACTCAGGCGTTAGCCAGACTGACGAACAACAGGCCTTCACACTTCTTAAGACGGCCCAAATCCTTGAAGGCCAGACAGGTCTTGTCAACGCCATCCGTATTCGGGTGGACAACGTGCTGGCGGCTCGCGAGACGGCACAGACCATAGAAGCGCAGACCGGCTACAAGGCTGTGTCCTGGCAGGAGGCGCATGAGGATCTGCTCTCTGCCTTCGAAATTCGCAATTTCATAATGTATGCGGTCGTCGGCGCGATCCTGCTGGTCGCATCGTTTGGCACTTACAATATCATCTCGACCATCACCCATGAAAAGACGCGGGATATTGCGATATTGAAGTCATTGGGCTTTTCCGAGGCCCGCATGCGCCGCATTTTTCTGATCGAAGCGCTGATAATCGGTGGCGCTGGCGTCATCATCGGATGGGGCCTCGGCTACATATTATGCCTCGGCCTTGGCACCATCGAATTCAAGTCGCCGTTTGTCGACGCCACCCGCCTGCCGATGTACTATGCTGTGAGCCATTATCTCATTGCCGGCGGTGTTGCCATGGCGGCGTCCGCCATCGCCGGCTACTTGCCCGCCCGCAAGGCGGCAAGCGTTGAGCCCGTTGAGATCATCCGGGGGGCCTCATGAGCGATCACCTGAGCCTCGAGCCGGCCTTGATCGAAACTCGTGATCTGACGCGCATTATAAAGGGCGAAGTGGATGCCGTCCTGGTGCAGGATATCAACCTGCGCATCGACAAAGGTGAACTGGTTGCAGTCATCGGCCCTTCCGGCTCCGGCAAAAGTTCACTGCTCTATTTGTTGGGCTTACTTGATTTGCCCACCACAGGCGAGGTGTTCATAAAAGGCCAGGCGACCAGCAAGATGAGCGCCCCGGAACGTGCCCGCATGCGTCTTTCAGAAATCGGTTTTGTATTCCAGTTCCATTTCCTGCTGCCGGAGTTTTCCGCGCGATCGAATGTGGTGCTGCCGATGCGTGCGCTTGCCAAGCGCACGATAGAGCAAGCAAAAACCCGTGCCGAAGAATTGCTTTTATCATTGGGTCTTGAGGGCCATACCCATAAGCTGCCAAGTCAGCTCTCCGGCGGTCAACGTCAACGTGTCGCGATCGCCCGCGCGCTTGCCAATGACCCTGCCATCATTCTTGCAGATGAACCGACCGGGAATCTCGATACCGCCTCAGGTGATCAGGTGCTGTCGATTTTCCGCGAGCTTGCCGACACAACCGGGCGCACGATTTTGATCGTGACACATGATCTAGCCCTGGCGGCGCGCATGGATCGAACGATCGAAATCGTCGACGGGCGCATCGTGGAACCGGTGGCAAGCGTCTAGCTTGCGTCAATCGGCGCCGCGCATCATCCTCTTGACCCATGGTGTAACCGCCAGCAGGATCAGCAGCGTGAGCGCAACCAATCCGGCCTGCGACAGAAAAAATGTCGAGAGTGTTTCGGGGTTTTTGGCATCGAATGAGCTGGCCAGGATGCCTGCAAGCTTATTGCCAAGCGCCGCCGCCAGAAACCATACCCCCATCATCAGTCCAACCATGCGCACTGGCGCCAATTTGGTCATCATCGAGAGACCGACCGGGGACAGGCAAAGCTCACCGATTGTCTGCAACAGAAACAAGCCAACCAGCCATAGCGGGCTGACTTTCCCAGCGAGTGTCAACTGTGCTGCCGGCACCATTAACAAAAATGACAACGCCAAAAAGAACAGACCGAGCGAAAATTTGATTGGGCTCGAGGGTTGGCGCTCACCCATCCGAAGCCAAAGCATTGCAAAGAGGGGCGCCAGTATGATCACGAACAACGGGTTGAGCGATTGATACCAGGCCGAAGGAAAAGCCCAGCCGAACACTTCGTTACGTGTCAGCTGATCGGCAAAAAGCGCGATCGACACACCGGCCTGTTCGAAGATTGCCCAAAACACCATTGAAGCAATGAACAGCACCAGCATGGCTGCAAGGCGATTCTGTTCAAGATCCTCTCCGCGCCCAAAATAAATAATAGCCGCAATCGGCACTGCAATGAACAAGACCCGCATCCATTGAAAATTTGGATGGTCCGACAACATGACGGCGCCGATCAATATAAGCGTGGCAACCGTAACCAGGCCAGCACCGGCTGCGATGCGGACCATCTCCGAGCGCTCCATTTCAACGTCTGGAAGCAACGCGCGCCGGCGCCATAACACCAAAAGCCCCAGCAGCATGCCAACTCCCGCTGCGCCAAAGCCCCAATGCCAGCTACCAGCCGGATCGAAGCCTGCCGACGCTAGAAATGATTTGAACGCGTTGCTCTGGGCCAGAAAGCCGGTAATCAGCGGGGCGATAAATGCGCCGATATTGATTCCCATATAAAAGATCGAGAAGCCCGCGTCACGCCTGGGGTCGTTGGGCTGATAAAGGTGGCCGACGAGCACGCTGATGTTGGGCTTGAAGAGACCGGTACCGAGAACGATCAGGACCAGCCCAAGATAGAACGTGAAAATACTTGGAACGGCCAACGAAAAATGACCGAGCGCGATCACGCCGCCGCCGATCAGAACAGATTTGCGCGCTCCGAGAATCCGATCTGCAATAAACCCGCCCGGGATGGCCAGCATATAGACGGCCATCGTGTAATTGCCGTAGATCATGCCGGCTTCGGCGGTCGTAAATCCCAGCCCGCCGGCTGGTATTGGCGCCACCATGAACAGCACCAGGAGCGCCCGCATCCCATAGTATGAAAAGCGTTCCCACAGTTCGATGAAGAACAGTGGCCGCAAACCGCTAGGCTGGCTTAGGCGCAATTGCATCGGATAATCCTAGTTTGGCGCAGGGCAATTCGCGCGCACAGCAGACAGGCCACGATGTCAATCGAAAAACGCGAAGGTGCGGATTTCGATACTCTCACGAGGATTGGGATTTGGCGGTGTGTGCGGATCGGAGAATGCGGTGTGTGCGGTGTAGCGGGCCCGACCGTCGCGAACCGAATCGTAGACCTTGAAGACGATGGCTTCATCACGCTGCATTCGCGGCAGATAATACCACTTGTGCTGTTCGTTATAGGCTACCCTGTAGGTCTGCCCCACCCGGTGGGCATACTTGCGCTCTGCCAGGATCAGATCCTTGTCATTCAAAAACGCGCCATCGGAGATCGCTAGCGGCTCCTCCTCGATCGGCTGATTGATCGGCCGCCAGACTTGCACCACAGCGAATCTTTTGGCCAGCAAGGCCTCCGCTTCATCACCCATAAAATCTTGGACACGCTTGCGCGCTGACCATTCAGTATAGTCATTGTGCACGCTATGAACCGGCTCGCGAAGCCGCATGTCTTTGCCCTCGACACGGGAGCGCACCGTATGGTCGAAGATAAACACATCCCGCGCCCCCGACTGTTCCTTAACGAGCTGCACCATCTCTGGATAATAGACCGAGACAATCTCTTGCTCATCGTAGAAATCTTTGACTTGTGTTGGGTGTTTGACGAACGTAAACCCATTGCGCTCCAAGTCGAAAGTATCAAACAAACTCCGCGCATTACGGATCTTCACCTTGTGCGGCACATAAGTGTTGTTGTGGCGTTCGGTGACCGTGACGTAACCGCCAAGATCTTTGGTTTCTGTGACCGGCACGACCCCGGTGTCGATCGAATAATTCAGCTCAGCTTCGGTAAAGGCGGGGTCTTCAGCGTGTTGGTCTGTCATGGCCAATTCCTTGCTAACATCGCATTGCAACAATCACCTCTCGCATTCTAGCCTCGGTTAACCTTGGGCGCCAGTCATAGTGATCCAGGCCAAGGTGCAAATTCTAGGTGCGCTAGCCAGCAGTAACGAGACGACCAGCACAGCGGGGATAGTCAGCTTTGACTTGAGGCCGCGATTCGATACTTTGACGGTGTTTGATTGACGATTGGCCCCAGATGGATTGCTCGGAAGACAACACCAGGCAACAGCACGCTTTATCGCGTCGGTGGTATGCAGTTGCTGCAGGAGCACTGGCCTTTGTGTGCAGCCTCGTCCTGGCAACCGAGTTCTTGGCACGGCGCGCTGCAGTCAACGAATTAAGGGCCCGTGCTCAGAGCAAATTGAGCTTAGTGGTTGCCAATCTCCGCGCCGAACTAGGCAAATACCGGCAATTGCCGAGCTTGATCTCGTCTGAGCCGGCCTATAGCAAAGCAATCGTCGGCACTGATCCCGGCGACCGGAGGCGCGCCAACCATGCGCTGCAGCGCACAGCTTACCTCACCGGTCTCTCAGCACTTTTTCTTGCGCGGCGCGACGGTACCATCATCGCAACCAGCGATTGGGACAATGACGCAAACAACGTCGGCGAGAACATCAGTGGGGAATCTTTTTTTCAAGACGCGCTGCAGTCACGCCTGGGCCGCGACTTCGCCGTCGATGCCGTGAGGCGGCAGCGCCACTACTATTTTACTTACGCGGTGCAGCGGGGCGAAGCGGTTGTCGGTGTGCTTGTTGCCAAACTTGGTCTTGATAATTTGGAGGCCGAATGGCTGGGGTCTGGGGCCAATGTTCTTGTCACCGATAGAGCCGGTGTCGCATTTCTTAGTAGCATCGATACCTGGCGCCTTGCCCAGCTCAGTCGAACATCACAACCGGCGATTCCAAGCCCTGATATCTTGCGCCGATATGGGCCCGGCACGCGCCCTGTCTTACGCCTTCGTCCCCGTTTGCCCGCATCGGGGCGTTTCAAGCGCATTCAAATCGCTGAGGTTGGGCGCAGGAATTCGGAGCCTGCCAAAGACTATTTTGCTTATTCGATAACGATGGCGGATACCGGTTGGACAATTAGCCTACTTACAAATCCAAGCCCGGTAGACAACCAGGTGCAGACCGCGCTCCTCATACTGTCGGCAGCGCTTGCTATTCTGCTTCTGGGAGCAGCGGTTCTTTATCAACGCCAGAACTTGCTCTCCGAGCGTATTCGACTGGAAGCGCGCTCGCGCCGCGAACTCGAAGAGCGGGTCGAGCAGCGAACCGTTGAGCTTGAAACCGCGCAAGCCAGCCTGGTACAGGCATCAAAGCTTGCAGCACTTGGGGAATTGTCAGCAGGCCTCAGCCACGAACTGAATCAGCCGTTGGCCGCGATACGCGCCTATACCGGTAATGCAGAGACATTTCTCAATCGCGGGGACCATGACAAGGCAAGCGGCAATCTGGCCAACATTACCGAGCTGACCAGCCGTATGGCCCGAATAATCCAGAACTTGAAAACGTATGCGCGGGAGGAGACGGTGGAGGCACGTCCCACGCATCTGCTTGCGACCATTAGGGGCGCACTTGAACTCATGCAGCGCCCGCTCAAAGAGGCCTCTGTTGAGGTGCAAACAGACTTTCCCGATCAAGATCCTCGCGTCATCGGCGGTAACGTTCGATTGCAACAGGTCTTTGTCAATCTGCTCTCCAACGGCCTCGATGCGGTGAGGGATCGCCAGCCAGGAAGAATTAAAATATCGGTCAGAGAGGTAGACGCGAGGCGGATTGACGTTATCGTTGAAGACAATGGTGCCGGCGTTGATCCGGATCACATTGCGAACGTGTTTGATCCATTTTTTTCAACCAAAGAGGTCGGTGAAGGCGTTGGCCTTGGTTTGTCTATAGCCTATGGCATCATTAAGCAGTTTGGCGGAGACATCCAGGTTTGCAATGGCGAACAGGGCGGCGCTGAGTTTACCGTTAGTCTTGCCAGAGCCGAAACCGAGGCTGGGGCTTAGAGATGAATTTGACAGTGGCTGTCGTCGACGATGAACCGCATCTGAGAAATGCCTGTCAGCAAGCTTTGGAGCTTGCCGGTATTTCCGCAGTTTGCCATGCGCACGCCGAAAGCGCCCTTGAAACTATCGCCCAGGACTGGCCCGGCATCGTTGTCACCGATATTAAGATGCCGGGCATGAGCGGGCTCGAGCTGATGGATGCCGTGCTCCGGCAAGACCCACAACTGCCAGTGATACTCATTACTGGCCATGGCGATGTGGAAATGGCTGTAAGTGCCATGCAGCATGGCGCATACGATTTCATGGAAAAGCCGTTCGACAACGACAGATTTGTCTCGGTGGTCGCTCGGGCGCTGGACAAACGGCGCCTCGTGCTTGAGAACCGCGACCTCATTGGACGGCTTGCTGCCCGCCCGCTACTTGAGCGCTCCATCATTGGTCGCTCGCGCGCCATGGCCACGTTACGAGAGACGATCGCAAGCTACGCTGCAACGGATGCCGACGTACTCGTGCAGGGGGAGACGGGGACGGGTAAGGAGCTGGTGGCCCGCAGTCTACATGCCTTGTCGACGCGCAAAGACGCACCTTTTGTGTCGATCAATTGCGGCGCGCTACCCGAAACCATCATTGAAAGCGAGCTGTTCGGCCATGAGGCCGGTGCATTTACCGGGGCTGGCAAGCTGAGAATCGGCAAATTCGAGTATGCATCCGGTGGCACGATTTTTCTGGATGAGATCGAAAGCATGCCATTGGATATGCAGACCCAACTTCTGCGGGTCTTACAGGAGCGCGTGGTCGTCCGGTTAGGATCCAACACCGAACTGCCGATCGATATTCGGGTGATTGCCGCAGCAAAGGCCGATCTCAAGAAAATGAGCGACAGAGGCTCGTTCCGCGCCGATCTCTATTACAGACTTAGTGTTCTGACGCTTGAAATTACGCCCCTACGCGAGCGGCGCGAAGACATCCCGTTGATGTTTGCCCACTTTCTGCAACAAGCGCAGCAAAGGTTTAAGAAGTCGCCACCCGAGCCAGGGATCGATGACATTCAAGCTCTGATAAACCACGATTGGCCGGGTAATATTCGAGAGTTAGAAAACGTTTCTGCGCGTTATGCTCTAGGACTAGGTATTGAGAGCGCGTTCGGCGCAGCGACCATGCCTGTGCCCACCGCAAATCCACCAACACTAACAGAACGACTTTCCGAAGTTGAACGCACAATTATCGCGCAGGCTCTGGCCCATAATGGCGGTCGGCTCAAGCAGACATACGAGCAACTCGGGATCTCACGCAAAACCCTATACGACAAGATAAAAAGGTATGGGCTTGGAGCAGCGGTCAAGGGTGAGACATCTTAGTTTTAGTTAAGGTGTGTAGCGTTCTACACATGCGGCCAGGCGATTGGGTAGATTCCTATACATCGTCGCGCCGCTGGCAAACCTACCACAGGCTGTGGCAGCAAATATCGCTCCATTAGCCAAGGATCTGACCAAGGGATATCGTCTTTAGTCGAACACGAAATAATATGGCATGCCGATTGCAGTTTAGGATTTCAGAAATAGAATACCAAAAACAAAGGTCGGACTACGGCCCGTCATAGACCAAGCCAACGAGGAAGCAGAAAAGGACGTTGACGATGAAGAAGATAATCGTTTCCGCAGTCGCCGGTGCAGCTCTTGTTGCCACCAGCGGTATAGCGATGGCGAAGTGCGACAAAGGCGAGATGGTTATAAAGTTTAGCCACGTCACAAATACAGATCGCCACCCAAAAGGTATTGCCGCGAGCTTGCTTGCCAAACGCGTCAACAAAGAAATGAATGGTAAGGCCTGTATGCAGGTCTACCCAAACTCCACCCTTTATGACGACAACAAGGTCCTCGAAGCCATGTTGCAGGGTGATGTTCAACTCGCAGCACCATCACTTTCAAAATTCGAGACCTTCACCAAAAAGTTTCGGCTATTTGACCTGCCCTTCCTGTTTGAGGACATCGCGGCTGTCGACCGGTATCAAAAGTCACCCGACGGTAAGAAGCTCTTAAGGTCCATGGAGCGCAAAGGCTTGCTCGGTCTTGCCTACTGGCATAACGGCATGAAGCAGATGTCTGCCACTCGCGCGCTGATCAAACCTGCAGACGCCAAGGGCCTGAAGTTCCGCACCATGAGCTCGGAAGTTCTGGTGGCGCAATTCAAGCAGTTGGGTGCCAACCCACAAAAGATGGCGTTCAAGGAAGTTTATGGCGCACTGCAACAGAAGACGGTGCAAGGACAGGAAAACACGTGGTCCAACATCTATGGTAAGAAGTTTTTCGAAGTTCAAGATGGCATCACCGAAACCAACCACGGCATCATTGACTATCTTGTTGTGACCTCAACCAAGTGGTGGAAGGGCCTGCCGTCGGGTATTCGCAATCAGTTCGCGAAAATCCTTGAGGAGGTAACTGATACGCGCAACAAGGAATCGACCCGTATCAACGAGCAGAACAAGCAGTTCATTATCAAAGCAGGCGGCAAGGTGCGCCAGCTTACGCCAGCCCAACGCAAAGCCTGGATCAAGGCCATGAAGCCGGTATGGAAGAAGTTCGAAGCCGATATCGGCAAGGACGTCATCAATAGGGCATTGACCTACAATAAGACGAACTAAGTCGTGTTAAACTAAAGACCGGTTGACTGTCACCCATTCAACCGGTCTTTATACAATAAGAACAAGCGATTTGGGGGAAACGGAATGTCTCGCCAATCGGCGTCCAGCGTCGGTCATTTCATCGACAAGTTCGAAGAATCCTTCATTGCACTTTTGCTGGGGCTTATGACGCTGATCACTTTTGCCAATGTGATCGCGCGTTATATATTCAATTCCAACATTCTTTGGGCACTTGAGACCACGGTTTTCTTGTTCGCCTGGCTGGTGCTGATTGGTGCATCCTATTGTGTGAAGATCACGGCGCACCTTGGCGTCGACGTGTTGGTGAACACGCTGCCTGCGGCGCTGCGCAAGATCGTGACATTGTTCGCCGTGGCGGCGTGCTTGGCCTTTTCGGTGCTGATACTTTACGGTTCGTGGACCTATTGGCAGCCGTTCGTTGGCGAGCGGGCCTGGTATCAGGTTGACGATATCCCGATGCCAGAATTCTTGCAGTTTTTGGCGCCTCTCATCAATCAAGGCGAACGCTACGATAAACTGCCGCGCTTTATTCCCTACTTCGCATTGCCGTTGGGCATGGCGCTCCTGCTATTCCGCTTCCTGCAAGCCGGTTGGCGCATCTGGATGGGTGAGCAGCAATTGCTCATTGCCAGTCACGAAGCAGAGGAAATGTTGGCAGAGGCGACAGCCACCGGTGAGCAAGGGGACAAGGCATGAGCGTCCTAATTCTCTTCGGTCTCGTCCTAGGGTTGATGCTGATTGGCGTACCGATCGCCATTTCGCTCGGTCTGTCTTCAATGATCTTTCTGATCATATATTCGGACGCCTCACTCGCCTCCATGGCGCAGACCCTGTTTAACGCGTTCAGCGGGCACTACACGCTGCTCGCCATTCCGTTTTTTATATTGGCATCGACGTTCATGTCGACCGGTGGGGTTGCCCGCCGGATCATTCGCTTTGCCATTGCAAGTGTCGGCCATTTGCCCGGTGGACTGGCGATTTCTGGCGTGTTCGCCTGTATGCTGTTTGCTGCTTTGTCAGGCTCCTCCCCCGCCACCGTGGTAGCGATCGGAACCATTGTCATCGCCGGCATGCGCCAGGTGGGCTACAGCCGCGAATTTGCCGCCGGTGTGATCTGCAACGCCGGTACACTCGGCATTCTCATTCCGCCATCCATCGTCATGGTCGTTTATGCAGCAGCCGTTGAAGTCTCTGTCGGGCGCATGTTCCTGGCCGGCGTCATCCCCGGCCTGATTGCCGGCCTGATGTTGATGACCGGGATTTATATCGTCGCGAAGGTCCGCGGTCTGCCAGCACAACCGCGCGCCAGTTGGCGTGAATGGGGCATCGCCGCAAAGGACGCAGGCTTTGGTTTGTTCCTGATCTTTATTATTCTGGGCGGCATTTATGGTGGCGCATTCACACCCACTGAAGCGGCCGCTGTCGCAGCCGTTTATGCATTCTTGATCGCCAACTTTGTCTATAAGGACATGGGCCCGCTCAAAGCTGCTACGGAAGGCGGCGACACCGTTCGGCTTTTGCGCAAACCGCACGCTCTGGCGACAGCCTGGTTCCATAGTGACACGCGGGACACTTTGGTCGAGGCCGGCAAGCTTTCGATCGTCCTGATGTTCATCATCGCTAATGCGCTGATCCTCAAGCATGTGCTCACCGAGGAGCGTATTCCGCAAATGATCACCGAGGCAATGCTGGCGGCCGGTTTGGGGCCGATCATGTTCCTCGTCATCGTCAATTTGCTACTGCTGTTGGGCGGCCAGTTCATGGAGCCGTCGGGCCTGCTTGTCATCGTGGCTCCGCTGGTGTTCCCAATCGCCCTGGAACTCGGTATCGATCCCATCCACTTGGGCATTATCATGGTGGTCAACATGGAGATCGGCATGATCACACCACCTGTTGGCCTCAACTTATTCGTGACCGCGGGGGTTGCCGGCATGTCGGTGATGGCCGTCGTGCGTGCCGCCATGCCCTGGGTCAGCATTATGGCGCTGTTCTTGATCCTGGTAACCTACGTGCCGATCATATCGACCTGGTTGCCGACATTGTTGATGGGCCCCGAAGTGATCGCCAGATAGTTGGCCCTGCCTAATGGTTGGCCCTAACGATGGCTTGCCAGGTCGATGTTTCTCAATCCATCTCGTCTGGCCGGAATTTGGTTTCCGGTACCAGCCCCTTTTGCCGGCGCTGTTCGCTGATTCTGCCGTTTTCAAGATAGCGCCCGCTCGCCGCGCGCTCTGCCGCCTGATCCCATTCTTCGCACCAATCGCCAAGTGAATAGCCGAACCATGGCGGTTGTGGCTTTAAGGGTGGCAAGCCCATCTCCTCCCAGATGGCTTTGGCGCGTTCCATATAGGGCCTGGTTGGCAGCGCCAGCGGCGGCATATCGGATTTCATGGTCGCATCGATCAACAGTGTCGAATCTTCTTCGCCAGTGTGTTCGCGCTTCGGGCCATGACCTTGGCCGCGATGCTGGATGGTCATCACATCGCTCGCCGGATTGGACCGATAGGCCAGTGCCCACAGAATGGCATCGGCGTTGTCAGCTTCGATATCGTCGTTGACGGCGATACAGATCTTACCGCAATCGCCCTTGAAGAAGGCGGCACCATTGAGCGCCCGCCACACTTCCGTCTGCGGCATGCCCTTTTCACAGGTCACGATTGTGACCCGCAAAAGACCGGTCAGCGGCTCATGCAGCTCGACCTTTTTTACACCCTTGATCGACAGCGTATCGCGTAGATGCGACAGAAACAGCGGTTCGTAGGCGACCCGTTTGATCACACTTGATTCCGATGGTGCAACCTGGCTGATGTAGGAAGGAATGACGGCCTTGCGCCGATGCGTAATCGCGGTAATGCGCATTGGCATATTATACTCTTCGAGCGCCACATGGCCGTGGCTTTCACCGAACGGCGCTTCCGGTTCCACATATTCGGTATCGACAAATCCTTCGATGACGACTTCTGCCTCCGCCGGCACCAGAAGGTCACTCGTGCGCGCTTTGACGACGCGGATTGCCTCGCCGGCAAGCCCGCCGGCCACCGCGAATTCATCGACGTCAATTGGCAGCTTCTGCGGACCCATGAAGCCGACATAAGGCGGACAGCCAAGCACGATTGCACAGGGCATTTCTTTGTCGCCGCGCTTTTGGTGTTTGAGATAGTGTTGATAGCCGCCCGCCCCGCCGACCCGGGTCGCCATACGCACGACCAATCGGTTTGAAGATTTGAGCGCCGCCCGGTAGGTCCCCATGTTCTGGACACCGGTCTCCGGGTCACGGGTGATGACGTTCGTGGCCGTCAAGGTGGGCGCACTGTCGAAACCCGGCGTCGAGACCGGGATCGGCAACATATCGAGGCCCTTTCCCTCACCGACAAGATCGGCCCCTTCATGCACCACGTCCTGGCATTCACCTTCGCCGACCTCCACTGGCAGGATCGGGTTGGCGATTGCCTTATCCCATTTATCCTGGATCTCGGAAACCGGTGCATCCATGCCGACACTGTAGACCGCCCGATTGGCTGCCAGCGCCCCGACCACCACAGGAATATCGTATGTGCGCCCAAGCCCGTCCTTAATGTTGGTGAAGAGGAACGCCTTGCGTTCTGCCTCATCCATGCCGCCAACGAATTGCCAGCGCACAAGCGCGTGCATCTCTGCATCCTTATCGATCTCGCGGTCGACTTCTAACAACAGATTCTGTTCCCTAAGGGCATCAAGATGCTCGTGAAGGCAGCGATAAGTGCGTTGGCCGGCACCGGGTTTGGTTGCATCATCCATCGGCGTTGTCCTCATTTTCCAGCGCAGGAAGCGCGGCTCATTATTGTGCGAATATCGTCTCGGCGAGCCCGCCGTTCATTGACTTCGCCTCCGCGTCGGAGAACCCGGCGTCGGCGACCACCTTCATCGGCTCGAAGTCGCCAATCGGGAACGGATAGTCGGACCCCATCATCAGCCGGCCAGCTCCGACTTTATCGGCGAGAAAACGCAGCACGGCCGGGTCCTGCACAATTGTATCGTAGTAAAGGGCTGCAAGGCTAGCATCCGGATCGGCCAGATTGTCCTTGTCGAGCGAATAGTTGCGCCGCAGACGTCCGATCACGAATGGCAGAGCAGCACCGCCAATGCCAATTATAATCTTGGCGTTTGAATATTTCAGCACGTGGCCTGAGTAGATAAGCCGCGAAACGGCAATCAGCGTATCCGTCACGCGGCCCACGGCGTTAGCCATGCCATAATCATGGACGCGATTATCACCACTTTCGAACACCGGATGAATAAAGATTGCCAAACCGAGCTCGTGCGCGGTTTGCCAGAACGGATCGAGGTCAGGATCATCAAGGACGCCGCCGATACCCTTGGGTTGCGTCCCGATCATCGCCCCTTTCATTCCAGCGGCGTGCGCTTCCTTCAAAACGTCACTGGCCGTTGCACCATGTTGCAGCGGTACCGTAGCCAGACCGATAAAACGGTCATTGTCTTTGGCAATAGCAGCGATATGCGTATTGATCAGCCGGCTCCAGCGCGCGCCTTCCTCGATCGGCATTTCATAGCCGAACATATCGAGCCACCCGCCACAGGCTTGGCGTGCGATATTCTGCTCATCCATCCACTTCAGTCGTGCGGCCGGATCGCCAAGTGGTTTCATGACGGGGCGCGTCGCCTTACCACCACAGAATTGAAAACCGAAACTCGCCCCACCATCGATGATGTTGAGCGAGGGATAGTCGCCGGCTTTCTGGCGGATGGTATCCATCAGGCTTTGGGGCACGATATGGGCATGGCAGTCAATGTTCATCGGTTATCTCATTGTTCAGGGTTTGGTGCGGGCGTCTTGCGCTTCGGCGATGCGGTCGGAGAGGTCCGCAATCCGAACAGGCAGTTTGAAAACGTGAAGACCGAGGGGGCTTAGCGCATCATTTATGGCACTAGAAATGGCAGCCGGGGCACCGAGGTAACCAGATTCGCCGGAGCCTTTCTGACCGAGCACCGAGTAGGGCGATGGCGTAACATGCTTGACGATATCAACCTTCGGTACCTCATGGGACGACGGCAGCAAATAGTCCATAAACGATTGTGCGATCAGCTGACCTTGATCATCATAGCGAAACTCTTCGAGCAGCGCTGCGCCGATCCCATGTGCGATCCCACCGAGCGTCATACCCTTGACGATATGCGGGTTTATCACGGTTCCGCAGTCATGACCGATCACATAGCGCTTGAATTCCGGCTTGGCGATGATGGGATCGAAGGCCAGAAGCAGGCAATGGAACTCAAAGGAATGACAGGGATACATCTGCACCCGGCCCTCTGAATCGGGTAGGACACCGCCCGTTGGTACATTGTAGACGTCGCTTACCTCAAGGCCCGGCTCCTCACCGTCCGGCAGGAGATGGAAATGACGGTGGCCGAGCGTCACCATATCCATCCAGGTGAGAGTTTGTGCACCATCGCCGGTGCTCAGCGTGCCTTCAGCGTAGGTCACAGCATCCGGCGCGCATCCGAATTGTTTGGCAGCAATTCGCCGCATTTTTGCTTTCAGCTTGTTTGCAGCGTTGTATGCAGCCCCGCCAAGCATGATGGCCATGCGGCTGCCGACAGGCGAATTCGACGGCAGACTGGTCAATGAATCGGTGCGCACAATCCGGATGTTGTCGGGATCGATTTCCAAGACTTCCCCAATAACGGTCGCGGCCAGCGTTTCATGGCCTTGACCGGAAGAAGTCGTGTGGATGGTCGCGGTAATATGGCCGACACCATCGATGCTGATGCGACAGGAATCCATCCACGTCGTGGTCGTATTGGCAGGGTTCAATAGCGGTTCAAAAGAGGAATTGCCACCTGAGGGCTCAAGGCAGGCAGAAATACCGATTCCCGCCATTTGACCTTCGCTGCGCAAGCGGTCGCGCTCTGCGACGAGTTCTGGCCAATTCACTTCGGCCAGCACTTTATCGGCGACGGCATGATAGTCACCGCTGTCATATCGTGTGCCGCTTGGTATCAAGTATGGAAATTCATCGCTGCGAATGAAATTGCGCTTACGCACCTCTATCCGGTCGAGATCGAGCGCCTCCGCGACCCTATCGATTGCCGTTTCGATGGCGTAGTTGGTCGGTGATTGGCCAAATCCGCGCACGGCTTCCTGCACGGCTTTGTTGGTGGTGACGGAGACGGCATGATATTGCGCGCTCTCGATGCGGTAGGGCCCAACAATCGCACCAACCGGCTTGCCGAGCTGAAACGGTGCCCGTCCCGCATAACCGCCAACGGTGTCGAGGGCACGCATTTTCATGGATTTGATCAGCCCTTCCTCATTATAGGCAACTGACACATCGAAAATGCGGTCTGGTCCATGCGCATCGCCAGCGCGCATGTTTTCGAGGCGATCTTCGATCAGCCGCACCGGCCGACACAGCAGACGCGAGAGATAGGCTGTCAGCACCGTGTGCTTGATGCCGCGCTTAACGCCATAGCTGCCACCGACATCGACGTCTTGATGAACCCGAACATTGTTTGCTGGTATCCGCAACGCTCGTGCGATTTGGTCGGCGTATTTGGGCATTTGGATCGATGCCCAAACGTCTAGGATTTCGCGCCACGGATCCCACGATGCCATCACCCCGAACGTTTCGATGGGCACCGTTGAACTGCGCCCCCACTGCACGCGAAACTCCAGTGAATGCGGGCTTTCCGCGAAGTGTTTATCGACCTCTCCCCAAACGAAGGTTCGATCGAGCAATACATTCGAGCCATGCTCGGGATGGACTGGCGTGCTCGATGGATCGTAGGCCTTTTCCGCATCCATCACGAAGTCGAGCGGTTCGGCATCGACGACCACGACTTCGGCGGCGTCTTCAGCGATGGCGCGGCTATCAGCAACAACCGCTGCGACCCACTCGCCGCAATACCGGATCTGATTGACGGCCAGCGGAAAGCGGCGAACGTTGGGCGTATCAAGCCCATTCATCAGCGGTTCGACACCTTGGGCAAGTTCGGCACCGGTCAGCACGTGATGAACACCAGGCACGGCAAGTGCCGCTGCAGTATCGATCGATTTGATACGCGCTGCCGGCACGTCAGAGGCGACAAGGGCGACATGCAGCGCGCCGTCGTTTGGCACATCAGCAATGTATTTGCCGTTGCCAACCACGAACCGGCGATCCTCGCGTACCCGACGATCGCGTGAGACATATTTCAACGGGCCATCCGCACTCATGACGTTGCCCCTTCGTCATCCACGTTACGCCCTCTAAGTCGCTCTGCTGCAAGCGCAATAGCTTCCACGATCTGTCCATAGCCGGTGCAACGACAGAGGTTGGCGGAGATCGCATCAACGATCTCCTCGCGGCTGGGCGACAGATTTTTCTGCAGCAGCGCATGGCCCGCCAGCACCATGCCAGGCGTGCAATAACCGCATTGCATGCCATGGGTCTCACAAAACGAATCCTGCAATACGCTTAATTCGCCTGGGACAGGTGCGATACCTTCAATGGTCGTAATGTCATAACCATCGCCTTGCACCGCAAACATCAAACACGAGCGTGCTGGCTCGCCGTCAATCAACACCGTGCAGGCGCCGCAAACACCATGCTCGCAGCCGGCATGTGTCCCCGTAAGTCCGAGTTTTTCGCGCAGGCAATCGAGCAACGTCATCCGCGCCTCGACATCGACGTCCTGTTGCCGCCCATTGACTGTCAATTCGACTTTCACGCAACCGCTCCTTTGGCGCCCGCAATGGCATCCATGATTGCTTTTTTGACGAGCGCACCCGCAGCACGTCGCCGGTAGGTCGGGGAGGCGTGCGGATCGGTCATGATTTCCAACGCCTCGATGCCACCGGAAACGGCGTCATCGATGCGCTGTGCCGAAAGATCGCTGCCGACCAACGCTTCGCCAATCGACGTCAGGGCCGTCGGTATCGGTGTCGCCCCCCCAACGCCCACCGCCAGAGCGCAACAGCGACCATCCTCATCCAGCGCGACTTGTGCAGCCGCGGCGACCAGCGCAAAGTCACTGCGGCGCGATGCAACTTCATGAAAACCGACACCTACGCGGCTCTGCGACCAAACCGGGAACCGCAACTCTGTTATACAGTCGCCGGCTGCCGCAATCGTTGTCATTGGCCCGAGAAAAAATGCTGCTGCTGGCGTTTCGCATTCGCCATCGATATTGCGCGTGACAATTGAACCGCCAAGGGTTGCAAGGACCAAGGGCACTTCGGCTGCCGGATCGGCGTTGGCCACGCTGCCCCCGAAAGTACCTCGGCTGCGTGTTGGCGGATGGCCGACCCAGGGCATCACGGCACTTAACAGCGGCAATTTCTGTTTAATAAGCCCGCTTCTTTCGGCTGCGATCTGCCGCGTTGTGCCACCGATCTGAACGTAGGAGGGGCCATCCGAAATCCCGTTGATGTCATCGAGCCGTCCGATGTCAATCAGTTTGCTCGGCCGCGCAAGGCGCATGGCCATCATTGGAACGAGCGTCTGCCCGCCGGCAATCAGTCGGGCGTCGTCATCGCTCGCCAGGAGCTGACAGGCCTCATCGACTGAGCGAGCGCGGACATAATCAAACGGGGCAGGCTTCACCAGGTAACTCTTGGGTTGTGGACGAGACTTGGCGGCAATGAACGCTCAAGCCGCGTGTCGGGCCGCATCCGCCGGACATTAGAAATTGTCATCAAAGCCGTCAATGCGCGCCCATGCCCCACGCGGTCCGGCCACCGGGAGATTTCCGGGCGGATTGCGGCTCAACGTCCAGCAGCATAGCCCTGCATACCGCGCGGGTTCGCAGCAGCTTTAAGGAAGGGCCCATCGATCTTCGCCGCCGATAGCCGGCCTTCGCTCCATACCCCGCTCAACATCACCGTATGGCCGCGCCGCGCTAACGCCTCACGGGTTTTTTGTGGCAAGCGCTCCTCCACGACCAGTAGCCCCGGACTAGCATTGCGCGGCCAGAATGAACTTGGAATGTCTTCGATATGCCATGCCGGTGCATCGATGGCTTCTTGCAGATTGTGACCGGCATGCAGATGCCTCAGAAGCAATTGCGAATTCCATTGGTCTTGCTGGTCGCCACCTGGCGTGCCCCACACCATACCCGGTTCGCCGTCGCGTAACGCCATGCTCACCGAGAGCGTGGAGCGCGGCCGCTTGCCGGGCGCCAGCGTGCTTGGGTGATCCTCCTCAAGCCAGAACATTTGTGCACGGGTGCCGAGCGGGAAACCAAGATCCGGGATCACGGGTGATGATTGCAACCAGCCGCCGGACGGCGTGGCGGTGAACATGTTGCCATCTTTGTCGATAATATCGATATGGCAGGTATCTCCCTTGGTATCGCCCATGCGCCCGACCGTTGGCTCTCCAGCGCCAGCGCCGGCATCGGCCGGGCTTTCAGCATAAATGATCCGCCCGTTATACCCCTCGATTTTGCCGGGGCGTAACGCCAGTGACGCCGCGTTCATGTCTACGAGTTTGCTGCGCTCTGCATTGTAGGCATCTGACAGCAATGTATCCATCGGCACGTCAACGAAATCAGGATCACCATAAAAAGCTTCTCGGTCGGCATAAGCGAGCTTGGCACATTCGACCCATAGATGAATAAAATCGGCATCCGTTGGATCGATGCGATCAAGACCGAATTGTTTGAGGAGTGCCAGTTGCCCTAACAGCACCGGGCTTTGCGACCAAGGCCCAGGTTTATAGATCGTCAAACCCGCGTAGTCGAATGACAGTGGTGCTTCGATGCTGGCGCGCCACCCAGCCATATCAGCGCCCGTCAATACACCCTTGTGGCGCCGGCCGCTGACATCCATGACTTCGTTCTCGCGGCAATAGCGGTCAATCGTCTCGGCAACAAACCCCTCGGACCACGCTTTTAGGGCGCGCGCGATTTCTGCTTCTCGGCCGCCGCCACCTGCTTCGGCTTCTTCGAGAATCCGCAGATACGTTGCGCCATGTTGCGGATTGCGAAACTGGCTGCCAGGCGCCGGGACGTTGCCGTGCGGCAGATAGAGTTCCGCCGAGCTTGTCCAATGCGCCTTGAAAAGATCAGCGACAGTCGAAATCGTATCGCAGATTTGCGGCACCAACGGATAGCCGTTGGTCGCATAACCGATCGCTGGTGTTAACACGTCGCGCAGGCGCATTGAGCCATAGTGTTCCAACAACAGCATATAGGCCGGAAAGCTGCCCGGGATACACGGCGCCAGCAGGCCCGTCCCAGGCACCAGATCTAGCCCGCAGTGATCCTTGTAATGCGACAGCGTAGCGCCGGCCGGCGCCGGGCCCTGACCGCAAATCACTTCCGGTTTGCCCCGCCGTTTATCAAATACCAGGATCGGTACGTCGCCGAGCGGCCCGTTGAGATGGGGTTCGACCACCTGCAGAGTCAATGCCGTAGCAACCCCTGCATCAAAGGCATTGCCGCCCTTTTCCAGGATCGACATGCCGACCGCACTCGCCAGCCAATGGGTGGAGGCCACCACGCCAAAGGTTCCGGTTAACTCAGGCCTGGTCGTAAATGCGCGCATGTGATGATAATCCCTGCTATTGTCTGACTTGCCAGGTTCGCATGACTGCGGAATGCTTGAGAAGATTGAGAGTGACTAAAGCACGAACGCGCTTGAGTTTCCAGCGACTGGCCGCAAGTGTATGCCAACAGGGACGTTTCCGAACGGACAAAAAGGACCCCATAAGGAGAACGGCGTGAGCGCTGAAATTCGAGCATTGGTGTTGAGGGAAACGGATG
Source organism: Hyphomicrobiaceae bacterium (assembly GCA_965223255.1). Taxonomy (GTDB): domain Bacteria; phylum Pseudomonadota; class Alphaproteobacteria; order Rhizobiales; family Hyphomicrobiaceae; genus CBDCWA01. Next base: position 742,825 of record CBDCWA010000002.1, read on the forward strand.
GCAACGTAACCGCCGCGATTGAGCAGCTATCGGAAGATAATCTGCCCGATGGCGATGTAACGGTGGACGTGGCCTATTCCACACTCAATTATAAGGATGCGATGGTCATCAAGGGCATTGGCCGCTTAGTGCGCAATTACCCGCATGTGCCCGGGATCGACTTCGCCGGCACAGTCCGTCAGTCCAGTCATCCAAAATACAGCGCCGGCGATGACGTTATTTTGACAGGCTGGCGCGTCGGTGAGGCGCATTGGGGTGGCTATGGTGAACGCGCGCGCGTGAAGGGCGATTGGCTGGTTCCGATGCCGCCTGGGCTTGATACCGCCAAGTCAATGACCATCGGAACGGCGGGCTTTACGTCGATGCTGGCGGCGGAAGAATTACGTATCCAGGGCGTGACACCGGACGCGGGACCGATTGTTGTGACCGGCGCGACGGGTGGTGTCGGAAGTGTAGCGGTAGTGATCCTGGCAAAGCGCGGGTTTGAAGTGCACGCAGTCACCGGCAAGATCGACGCCGAAGGCTATTTGCGCCAACTGGGCGCCAAACAAATCATCACCCGCAACGAACTGGAAGATGCCGAACAAAAGCCCTTGTTGACGGAGCGTTGGGCCGGTTGCGTTGATACGGTTGGCGGCAGAAGTTTGACGTCCGTATTAGCGCAGCTCAAGTATCACGGGTGTGTTGCGGCATGTGGGTTGGCAGGTGGGCCAGCCTTGAAGTCAACGGTCATTCCGTTTCTGCTACGCGGCGTGAAGTTGGTCGGGATCGATTCCGTCATGTGCCCGTTCGAGCGTCGCGCTGCTGCTTGGCAGGCGATTGCCAATGAGGTCTCGAAGGATCATTTGGATGAGATGGTGAACGTGATTGGGCTTGGCGATTTGCCGCGATGTGCAGATGACATCCTGGCCGGCCGGGTCAAAGGGCGGCTGGTTGTCGATCTTGCCAAATAGGCGACCGCTATAGTGTATGCTGAAATTTGATGAGGATGTCACAGATGGGAGACTTTCGCACATTCCACAATGCAAAGCGCGAGCCGGCCCGGCCGTTAAGCCCGGTGGTTGACCCGGCCGCCTGGATGGGGGCTGATCTCGGTGGTATCGAGAATTGGAGCTACACCCTGACGCATGCAGATTGCGATGAAATCCGCACCGCAATTGATGGCTGTAAGAAATCTGGTATTGCGCTTAGTGATCTCGAGTGCGGTCATTTTCACCTGGAGACGGTCGCCGACCTCATGCGCGATGTGCGTGAAGAATTGCGCAACGGTCGCGGTATCGTGATGCTGCGCGGTTTTCCTGTCGATCAGCTAACGCGCGAAGAGGCCGCCATCGGGTTCATGGGCCTTGGGGCGCACCTGGGGCGCACGATGCCACAAAACAAATTCGGCCACGTCTTAGGGCACGTTACGGACTTGGGCGGCAGCTATGCCAGTCCGAAGACGCGCGGTTATATGACCAAAGATGAGATGCGGTTTCATTCTGACGCCTGCGATTATGTCGGATTGCTAAGCCTGCGCACCTCTAAGAGCGGTGGCCAAAGCCGGGTGTGCAGCTCCGTTGCCATCTACAATCACATACTGGAGACCAGACCGGAGTTGGCAAAACTGTTGTGCGAGAACTATTACCGCTCTCGCTCCGGTGAGATTAACCCGGGCGAGAAGGGTTGGATCGTCCAGCCCGTATTTTGGTTTCACGACGGTTACTTCAGTGCCGTCGGCGCCGGCGCTGCGATTGATAAGGCGCAGGACTTGCCGGACGTTCCCAAAATGTCGCCAGCCCAAAAGGAGGCACTTGAGCTCTATCGCCAGCTGGCGCATGAGTTTTCTGCTGATATTCCCTTTGCCGTGGGAGATATACAGTTTCTGAACAATTTCGTCATGCTCCACACCCGCCGGGCATACGAGGATTGGCCTGAGGTTGCTCGCAAGCGCCACTTGCTCCGGGTTTGGTTAAGTGATCCCGAAAGCCGGCCTATACCACCCGAGCATCGTGCCGGTCGCAGCGGCCAGGGCGTTGTGTTGAAGGGCGTCGAAAGAAATGCACCGTTGTATCTGGACCGAGAGGCCGATGCGGCCCAGGCCTGAGTGGGTGCGGCGCCTGGTGCTGTCGGTCTTTGTTTAACCAAAACGTTTGTGTAAGCTAATAATTCATCGCACCGAAAGGCGTACCATTTGGGCTGCAATTGCCGGCTCTGGCCTGTTGCCGAGCGGGCTCACTCGATCTGGTATGTTTGTATACAGCGGAAATGGTGGTGGATTCGATCGATGCCGGTACCTAGACTTGCGAATGCGCAATTGTATCGGCCAACCAACGGAGAAGAACCTTGAACGTTGAAAAGGGTGTTTTGGTTTTGAGTGCGGATGCCTTCATCACCGGTGAGATCCACCGCTGTCGGCGTGTCGAGGTTTATGGCTACATTGACGGTCGCGTCGCGACCGAACAATTGATCATTCATCAGGGTGGACGCTTGTATGGCACTGTAAGCACGTCCGACGCCCAGGTAAGCGGTGATATTCAGGGCGACATCACCGTCAACAAGTTGTTGGATATCAAGAGTGTTGGCGCTGTTAGCGGCAATGTCCGATATGGCCAGCTTGCGATGCAACCAGGCGGCGATTTAAGCGCCGAGCTAACCAATGTTCCGCCGTCCCTGGCAGGTGATCTGGAAGTCTCTGTCACGCGTGGCGGCACGGTTACGATCACTACCGTCGACTTGACGGCGATCGACCCTGATGACGCCCCGGCCGATCTGACATTCACGGTCTCGGAAGAACGCGGCGGTATGATCGTTCTGAGCGATGATACTGCCACAGGCATCTCGCAATTCACCCAAGCTGATTTGGAAGCCAATAAGGTTTGCTTCAAGCATGACGGCTCTGGCGGAAGTTATGCCAGCTTCAAGGCAATGGTGGCCGATGACGACGGCGCCACTTCGGGCAAGGCACAAACGGTAAATGTGCGCGTGAACAACTAAGTCATGCTGCACGCCATAAGAGCGTGCCGCGTTTCAATCGAAGTCCGACAGTCTTGCCGACACCACTGCCGCCAGGCTGCAGCAGTGGTGTATCGATCGTTAAAGAGGGGAGTCCTTCGGACAAGGGAACTGCAACGTCAAATAAGGGAGGTTGACGCGGCAGGTTTTCATGCGCACTTGCGGTCCCGAGCCATTGTCGTCGTCATCGCGGCTATCGGGCTTGCTTGTCGTTGGCGCTTGCGTTTTGCCGGTTGGCCCCTGCTGCGGCTTTGAAAGAGTGGCGATTTTGCCGTCTTTCTTTTGCGTAGCTCCTGTCTTGTTATTGTCAGCCGTTTTGTTCTCGATCTTCTTATCGCCAGCCTGTTGACTGGCAGGTGCATTGCTCTGCGTCGGTGCCTTGCTGGGCAGAGCGTTTCCCTGCTCGACAGGGATCTTGTTGCCTTTAGTGGGTTGTGGTGCAGTTGTGGCTGCTGCCGGCTTGTTAGTATCTGCCTCTTGGGTCGTCTGGTTTGTAGGTGTAGCCGGTGCCGGTGTTTTGGCCGCCACCTTGTCGCAACGCTTGAGGTCCGCCGGCGCTGGCTTCCAAATCATGGTTTCACTCAAAAATTTGACGCCGGCGTAACCCATCACTCTCAGCTTGCCGGACCGCAACGGCTTCAATTCAACATCGAACCTGGAGCGCCGGTCCGGATCGTATATCCAGCCGCGATCCCAACGCCCACGCCCGACCGGACGTACGCCGCCGATAATCTTACGACCGCAAATGCTGTTGTTCGCGCTATCCTTGGTCCACACGATATACCCGCAAAGCGAGCGGCCACATTGCTTGATTTCGACCGCACCGCGTCCGGTATGGTCGATCCAGACACCGGTCGGCGTACCGGCCGCAATGGCCGAACCACAGATAGAAACAACGCTGAATAGGCCGGCAAGCCCGATCGTTTTGATGCCGCGCATACTATGGCTCCCTGAGAAATGAGTTGGCGGCGCCGGCTCTGTCAGCGCCCGGTCCTGGAAATACTGGATTTAGCGCCCCGTGGCTGTTCCTAAGGAAACAGCCTGTGCCTGCCGTTTGTAAAGCCGATTTGGGCTGCCGCCTTCGCTTGAATGCTTGCATGGCCTCTCGCCCGACGCACTATGTTAAGGTAATGATACCGCACACAAACTGCGCCTGCATTTGCCCATCCTAGCCGTTGGGCCACCCTGGAGAGGAAATGAACGACAATAATTCTCCAACATCCAGCGACGACCCGTCTCAAAATCCCGCTAATGGCGGGTCAGTGCGGCAATACTTTGGCAGACTTTTTGGTTGGTTCAACGCCCTGGCACCTAACGTGCGCGGTGCAATCCTCGTTTCGAGCGGCGCTTTTTTGCTCGTCGTCATGGCAACGCTTGTAAAGTACTTGGGCCAGCGCTTATCGAGCTTCGAGATCTTGTTCTTTCGCTCGTTTATCGGGTTTCTCGTCGTAATGCCGCTGTTTATCAGAGACCCAATGGTCCCATTCAGAACTGAGCGCTTCAGCATGCACTTTGTCCGCGGCATTGCAGGCGCGGCTGGTAACGCCTGTTTTTTCTGGTCGATTACACATCTGCTGTTGGCCGACGCTATGACGCTGCAATTCTCAAGGCCATTATTCATGATTCCGCTCGCCTTCATATTTCTAGGCGAAATTGCAGGCTGGCGGCGGTCCTCGATCGCCCTGATTGGTTTTGCCGGCATTCTGGTCTATGCGCGCCCCTTTACCGAAGGTTTTGATCCCAACGCATTTGTCGCAGCCGCTGGCGCCTTTTTCGGTGGTCTCGTCGTCATATGCATCAAACGATTAGCAACGACGGAATCGACCCCCGTCATCATGTTCTATTATGCGTTTTGGAATTCGGTGGCAGCCGCCATTCCAGCCTATTTCTTATGGCTCACGCCGACCTGGCCGGAGATTGGAATACTTTTCGTTATCGGCGTATTAGGTATCATTGGCCAGGGGCTAATCACACATGGTTTCAGCCAAGGCGACGCGACAGCCCTTGTGCCATTGGATTATACCCGCATTCCCTACGCCGCCATTTTAGCGGTGATCTTTTTTGGCGAAGTTCCCGGTTTATTAAATTTCGTCGGTATGGCGCTGATCGTTGTAAGCTCGCTCTATCTGGTGCAGTCGGAGCGGCGAAAAGGCGGCTAGCCGCACGGCCCACAATTGATCTGACATCGTGAATTGCGCGATCAGGTGTGGCGATCGATGAATGCCTGAATATCTTTGGCAGCCTGATTGATATTATCGCTGTGTGTAAAACCTGTAGCCCGGCGTGGCTTAAGATCATGATCGCCGTCCACCATCCAGGCAAATGCGATGTCTGGGTCGATGTTAAAGCCGGGAACCTCGACTTTGGTCCCGAACGGATCGCGTTCGCCTTGCACAATTAGCAGCGGATAGTCGATCTTTTGCAAATGCTGCGTGCGCAGAGCCTCGGGCTTCTTTGGCGGATGGAAGGGATAGCTAACGACGGCGGCGCCAGTAATCAGCTGTTCGCCAAAGGCGTTAGCGGCTACAAGCGTTGCAACCCGCCCACCCATGGATTTGCCACCAATGAACAGTGGCTGCCCGCCGATGGACTTGCGAACAGCGCGGATGACCTCTCCGTACGACTCAATGAGCTTTTCGGCTCTTGGCGGCGGGCGTCGTCGTCCATTTCGCCGCCGTTCCGCCATGTAGGCGAACTCAAACCGGCAGACGCGAATTCCTCGCTCACCAAGCGCAATTGATAGATCTGTCATGAAGGGGCTGTCCATGCCGGCACCAGCGCCGTGCGCCAAAATCAGACAGGCGGTCCCGGATGGTCCAGTGAAGATCAGATCCGTCATAGTACTCCCTTCTCTTGCAGGGTCATGCTACACCAATCGTCAAACGCAATATGATGGTCGGACCAGGGACTACCGTCACCGTGAGTGGGCTGCAATGGAAGACGTTATTGGCGTAACCGAAGTCGCAGTACGATTGGCCGCATTTGTCGGCGTATTCGCGCTACTTGCCGCGGCAGAGGTGGTTGTCCCACGGCGCAGTCTGAGCGTGCCGAAACTCACACGATGGTTCACCAACTTGGCAATCGTTGTGGTCGATAGTCTCACCGTGCGCGCCATGGCGGCCGCCCCTATGATATTTGGCGGTTTGGTGATGCCCTTGGTTGCCGTCGCTGCGGCATTGTACGCCAGCCAGACCGGTATCGGACTATTTAATGCCATCGAATTGCCGGTGTGGGTCGAAATCATCGCGGCGATGATCATCCTGGATTACGCGATTTGGCTGCAACACTGGATCAGCCACAAGGTTCCGATGCTCTGGCGCCTGCATTTGGTGCATCACGCCGACCGCGATTTCGACGTGACAACGGCGTTGCGGTTCCACCCGGTCGAAATCGCCTTGTCCATGCTCTACAAGATTGTGTGGGTCCTGCTGCTTGGCCCGGCCGTATTGGCCGTTGTCCTGTTCGAAATAACTTTGAACGCCTGCGCGATGTTCAATCACGCCAATCTTCGCTTGCCATCAGGCCTTGATCGGGCGCTCCGATTGGTCATAGTGACACCTGACATGCACCGCGTGCATCATTCAATTTATGCTTCTGAGCACAATGCAAACTATGGCTTTAGCCTGTCGATATGGGACCGGCTTTTTGCGACTTACGTGCCACAACCACGCGATGACCACGACAAAATGACAATCGGCTTGCCACAGTATCAGACAGAAGGGCCGACGCGTCTTGGATACAGCTTGCTGATGCCCTTTCAAAATGCCAATACCAAGCGGGAGCTTGACGCCTCCTGAGTATCGAGAATAAGCACCGCGTGATCAAAATATGGCTGTTACTATGATGAACATCGTCAGACGTTTGTTGTGCGTTTGCCTAGTAGCGATGTTAGGCATTGGCTTGACGCCATTGTCGAGTTTCAGCGAAACAAAAAAACCGGCCTCCGCCAAGGCAAAATGGCGGACCGGGCAAGTGAAGAGGGTCAAGAAGCCTAAGAAGGCCCGCACAACGAGGGCAAAGGCCACGACGGCCAAAAAGAAGTCACGAACAAAAATAAAGGCACGGGCGAAGCGCCGTCGACTAAAGAAGGTCCGCAAAAAGCAGAAGGCCTCGAAAAGACGGGCCAAATCCAAATCAAGACGCGCAACAAAAAAAAGGGCCGCGAGGAAAACACGAGCTGGCCGCAAGCGCAAGCGAACACGACGGCGCAGGCCGCGCCGTCCGGCCATCGCGGCCAAGAAGCTTTTTGGCGCCAAACGTAAGGCCGCCAGTCTCAATCCGCGCGCCATAGGATTTTACACCAAAGGCTGCCTAGCCGGTGGTGAGGCGATGCCGATCAACGGCAAAGCGTGGCAGGCCATGCGCCTCAATCGCAATCGCAACTGGGGCCATCCCAAATTGATCGCGTTGTTGAAGCGGTTTGCGTTGGAGGCACAAGAGCACGACGGTTGGCCGGGGCTGCTCATCGGCGATTTGGCTCAACCGCGTGGCGGCCCGATGCTGTCGGGGCACCGCAGTCACCAGGTCGGTTTGGACGCTGATATTTGGTTTATGCAGATGCCAAAGCGGCGACTGAGCTATGCCGAGCGCAAGAACATGTCTGCCATCTCAATGTTGTCCAAGAATCGACGTGCCATCAACAAGAAGCGTTGGACCAAGGCTCACGTCAAACTGATTAAGCGCATTGCGTCGTATCGCGAGGTGCAGCGCGTCATCGTGCACCCAGTGATAAAGAAGGCGTTGTGCAAAGGCGCTGGCGAACTTGGTGGCCGGCGGGCCTGGCTCAACAAGGTTCGCCCGTGGTGGGGTCATCATTATCATTTCCATGTCCGCATATTTTGCCCGCCGGGAAGCGTGGGTTGCCGACCACAGCCACCAACACCACGCGGCAATACCTGCGGCACTGAATTGAAGGACTGGCTGGCAAGGGTTTTCCGCAGGCGTTGTGAAAAGCCCCTCCGGATCTGCGTCCCTGGCGAAAAGATAACACGGCGCTGTCAATGCAAGTGTGCAAAGAAGCTGCGCTTTTGCCGCAAAGGTGAAAAGATTACGGGCGCCTGTCAGTGCCGGAAACGTCCTCGCCGGCGACGGCCCATCACTCTTGCACAACTGCCGCAGGCCTGTCGTGCTGTGTTGAAGGCACCTGATATCGGTGCGCTAAAGGCCAAGAAGGCGATACCGCCACTACCCGTTCGCCGCAGCGCGCCTTAACCAGTTGTCGTCTTCCGCGATGATCCGTTTCAATTCGTCCTCGCTCCAGGCGTAGGCCTTTGCAATCATCTCACCATTGCGATCCCAGTCGAGAAAACCTGCACCTTCCGGCACCGGCGGTCGCAACAGGATGTCATTCGGGCGCAGGTTTTCAATGAAGTCATAACGGTTCGCCATCAAGCTTCGCATCAGCACATTAATGATGCTCGGAGCGTCTGGGATAGTATGGCGTTGCAACGGATTGATCGACTGAGCCACCAGGCGCCGACCGGATGGCAAGGCATCGTAGTCGACGTCGAAGGTTTCGATATCGGGCGCTGGGAAACTGATCACGACATTTGGGCCCGATTTCAAATCATGCATTGTCCCGATCGGCACGTTATCCAACAGACACCCGTCGACCAACATTTCACCATTGGCACTGTAAACCGGTGGCAACAACACGGGTATCGAACTGGATGCTCGAATGGCGCCAAACAGGCTGCCGCTCGTTATCACTTCAAGGCTGTGGCGTGATAGATTCGTCGCCGCTGCAAAAAAGGGCACCCAGAGATCTTCGATCTGGGTGTCCCCAAAGTATTTGCGAAGCTGCTCGTCAAAATTGCCATGATCAAGCAATCCGTAGCGCGGCCAGTTATAGCGATGCATGGCTCTGTTCTTCACAAAGATCCGCGCCACAGCCTCTGCGACCGCATCAGGCGGCACGCCCAAAGCAAATGCACCCATCATCGCAGCACCTGCCGATGTGCCGCCCAAATAATCGAAGTCGATTTCCAACTCGCCAAGTGCTTTGAAGACACCGATATGCGATACGCAAAGAGCACCGCCGCCGCTGGCAACAAGCCCGCGCGCTTCGCCGAGCAAGAAGCGCGCAACACGTTGAACAGTTTTGGGCGCCGCAAGGCAAACATGGTGATGCATCCGCACCTCGCGCTGCTCTAGCCAGCGTGAGGTGCCGCTGAGCGACGTCATGCGCCGGTGCAGCAAGACCAGGCGGCGGTCCCGTGCATCAAGCAGGCGCCAGGCAAACTCCTCGACCGGATTAGGCGTCGCGTCGCTGTCGAACTCACCGATGCTGATGACGAGATCTGCTTGCCGAATAGCGCGTTCAGACCACGGCGTGAGTGTTGGATCGCTGACAAACACCACGAGGTCGAACATCGTCTCCAGAGCATTGAGCCGGGCTTGCGCCTCTTGCCCGCTGGACCAGTCATCTGCGGCAATGACCGCGTCGACCGTTTGTGAGGTGAGCAGGGCGACTTTGCCGTGCGCACTCAACGCGGTCATCAGCCGGTCAACGAATGCCTCCGAAACCTCAGACTGTCCTGCGGGGACAAGCGTCAGCGTGTGGGGTCTGGCTGCTTTCGGCTGAACACCCTGTTTCATAGTTGCAGCAAGCCGTCTGGCCAGAGTGCTGGCAATCGCGCGCCACAGGTCCGGTGTCGTCTCGCAGAGCCGGTCAAAGGCTTCCCGCCCCAGCCTCAAGACGACACTATCGCGCATTGCCGTAACGGTAGCAGTGCGATTGGCACGTGTCAGAAAAGCAATCTCCCCGATTGGTTGGCCGGCAAGTATTTCACTGATGACGTCCTGGCTTCCGGCTTGGGTCACAGCAAAACGGCCGGAGAGCGCAATGTAGAGCGCTTCAGCAGGGCGACCTTCATGGATCAGGATGTCGCCGCGATGAATAGTGCGGGTTTCGAACTCGGCTGCAACGTCGACCTTCTGCGCAGGCGTCAGCGTCGACAGAATGTCGGTTGCATCGAGCGAGGTTGCAGGAGCGGTCTGCGGCATTGAACCCGTTGGCAAATTGCGAGACATCGGATCAACGACCATAGCGGACGAAGCCCTTGCGCATTGATCCTGAAAATAACGAACACCGCGTGAGTATAGGCAAGAGCTGCCAGCGGCGCTATTGGCACATATCATCATGGTAACGCGATTCTGCCGGTCTCCTCAGGCGCCGGTGCCTCAGGCCGCAGCAGCCAAATCCGGCTCGTTGACCTCGACTTTGTCCTGCTGGCGCAGATCCCACAGGAATTTGTGCGGGTTAAATCCTTTTTCCGCATTTAGTCGACACCTGGCAGCCAAACGGACGGCGCGCCCGATCAGAGCATAGCCGGTCTCTAAAAACAGAGTTTGCAGACGTTTGTCCTTAAAGACGTGGATGAGTTCATCAAGGCGGACCAGGACGGCACGGCCGGCTGCCCGATCGCCCTCGAACAACTGCCAAAATTGATCTTCAAGCCGGTCGCGATCGGCGCTGGAAATTCCCTTCAAGAATACAAGGCCAAGCTCATTATTGACCAGGATATCCATTGCTTGTGCGAGATCGCTATCGTCGACGGCGGGCACATCGCTAAGGGGCCAGGTTTGGGTCATTGTCTGGGTCATCATAGCACGTCCCCTTAGGCTGCTTCTTGTTGACCGAACGCGGTCCAGGGGCTGCCGACCATCAAGATGATCTCGCGCGGCTTTCGTTCCGCGATGAGGAAGTCAACATCAGTGCCAACCAATTTATCATTGGTATTCACAACTTCGGATGTTGCGAAACGAAATTTGTCGCCCTCTTCGGTGTGAATGATTCCAACGCCGAGATCTTTACGAAATTTTACGATGCGTCCGTACATGGCGTGCTCCCTGTATTCGCGAGGCTCTTTCTGTTCGATAGAAAAGAGCATGCACGAGGCATCACCGAAACGCTGTTCCCGTAGGCACAAGCAATTGCGCAATTGCAGTTTCAATTGCTGTAGATTGAGATGTTGAGAGAACCACCAAGACGGCGACTGCGGCTCGGCGTTTTGCGCTGCACTTGCCTTTACGCCCCAGCCAAGCGAGACCGCGGCAGCGCAAGCGAAATTGATCTTCAAATAGAAACTGGGCCGCACGTGAGGTCGTTGCGGCCCAGTCTTGTTTAGTGGATCCTATCGAAGATCGATTTCACTTTGCCTTTTTGAAGAAGGCATCGACACGCAGGCCCGACAGAAGGGGCGTGTTTTTGTCGAGGTCGATTGAGACTTCCAAGACTTCGACATCTGTCGGCCGGCGCGGGCCACGCCGTCCGATCTGAGGGCGCGCTAGCGATGGTGCGATGACAGCGACTGTACCCCAGAACTTCTTGTTGGGGTGGCTCGGTGAGCGCACGAAGACCTTCTGTCCGAGTTCGATCTTTGCAATATCGCCCTCATCGATTTCTGCTTTGACACGCAATTTAAGGGTATTGCCGATCACAACAAGGGTTTGCTGCGGGCCGGGTGCAACCATTTCGCCGACCTTTGCACGTAGGCGCATGATTTTGCCGCCGATGGAGGCGCGGATGCGGGTCTTCGCTAACAGCGCGTCCGCTGCTGCGACATCGGCGCGGGCCCGCGAGAGTGCCGATTCGAAAAGTGACGGCAGCGGCGCATTTGCCTTCGTCTGTTCGATTGCCAGCGTAACGCGCGCCTGGTTGAGACGGCGCTCGGCACGCGCATGACGGCTTGCTGCATCCCGCACTTCAAGGTCGGAACCAAGTCCCTTTCGACGTGCGATCAATGCTTCATCAAGACTAAACCGCGCACCCGTCAACGCCCGTTCGGCATTGTAAACATCGTCTTTGGCTTTGATGATTTTCGATCGCGAAGACGGTGTTTTTTGAAGGTCGCGTTGCTTCTGTCGCGCGGCGGCTTCCGCCTCTGCAGCTGCAAGCCGCGCCCGCGCTTCCCTGTCATCCAGCCGAATCAGAACCTCACCGACCTCCACATCATCATTGACTTTTACCAGAACATGCGAGATGCGGCCCATGATGCCGGAGGCCAGTCTGACTTCACCGCCTTTGGGCTCGATCCGCCCTGGGGCAGCGACGACCCAGCTGTTGGATTGCGGTTGTTCGCTATTGTTTTCGGAAGGGGCCGCCACGGCTACGTCTGCCGGCTTTGCCGATCCGAAGACATTCAAAGTACTGCTGAGCATGTAGCCACCTAGGGCGGCGACGCTAAGCGCTGCGACTGCAGCTAAGGGTTTCATCATTGTTCTCTAGCTCCAAAAGTGTTGTCGTTGGTCGTTTCAATTAGGTTCAATTAATGGGTTGCTGGCGCGTGCTGATGATTGAATGGCGATGGGTGCGCATGAGCAAATGGCGATCCCGGAATTTGCTCATCCGGTGCCATGCGGCCATCCTCAATCTTCATGATGCGGTCAGCATATGAGAGAATGCGATGGTCGTGGGTCACGGCGAGAACGGCCCGGGTTGGGTCCTTTGCCACCTCCGAGAGCAACGCCATCACGCTTTGACCATTCTCACTATCGAGGGCCGCAGTGGGCTCATCGGCAAGAATGACGGACGGTGAACCGGCTAGCGCGCGGGCAATTGCAACGCGTTGCTTCTCCCCACCACTTAGCTTTGCCGGGTAGGTATGAATGCGATGCGACAGCCCGACAGCCTCAAGTGCCGCCTTGGCTTCGGCTTCCGGATTGAACCATGCGTCACGAACGTCAAGCGCGAGCAATACATTTTCTAACGCGGTCAATGTCGGAAACAGATTGTAGGATTGGAATACCAGGCCGACGTGGCGACGTCTGAGACCGGCGAATTGCTCGCGGGTGAGCCCCTCGGTCGAGTTCCCGGCAATACGCAGATGTCCATTGGTTGGTGTCATGATGCAGCCGAGGATCGACAACAAGGTCGTCTTGCCGCTTCCAGAGGGCCCCATCAACAACGTGAGTTCGCCCGGCCTGAGCGCCAGATCGACACCCTTCAGGACCTGGACTTGGCCTTCCCCCGCGCCGAAGACCTTGATGATGCCATGTGCTTCAAGGATCGGTGCCGATTGGCCAGTGGTATCCGTAATATCTTGCATGTGTCCTCTACTCCCGAAGATGTTGCGTCCTGTCCCTTAGTCTGGCGATTGCGCAAACGTGTCGCTGTTCCCGCTGATACAATTGATAAAAAAGTTCGGGGGCCCGGTTTATGGGGCCCCCGAACGCATCGGGCGGAGAGGACAAGGGGAACCCGCCCCGCCGATGTTTGGTTAAGGCTTGGCCTAGCGGCTGAAGACGCTTGCCGGGTCAATCCGGGTGACTTTCAGGATCGCGGACATAGCGGCGATGGCGCACATTCCAAGCGTCAGTGCGAACAGATAGGCGGCCAGTTTCGGGGTCATCACGATATTGAGGCTGGTGCCGTGCGTCGCCCAAACAATGTACAGCGCGAGACTAATACCCATGAGGTATCCCAGAACTGCACTGAGCAACGCCTGGATCAAAATGACCTGATGAATGTAGCCGGCCGAGGCGCCGAGTGCGCGCAGGGTGGCGAATTCATTGATGTGATCCTTCGTGCTGGCATAGAGGGTTTGGGCGACGATCACGATGCCGACGATAATTCCGAGCAGTGCACCGGCGATCAAAGCGGATCCGGCTCCAGTCTGGAACAGCCAGTAATCGAGGCTTCGTTTACGGAACACCGCATGCGTTAACACTTCGGCATCGCCGAGCCGGGCTGCCAGAGCCTGTCTGACCTGTTCGGCATCGGCGCCTTTTTCCAGTCGCACCAAGGTGTAGGAGGATTGCTGCGGGCCTGCACCAAGCCAGTCTTTGGCGCGCTGCAGCGAGGTGAAGACGTAGGGCAGTGTGGTAAACGAGCGGATGCCCTTGGTCACAGCCCCCACAACCACTTTATTTCCATTGATTTCAGCGGTTTGTCCGACCTTCGATACACCGAGGTCCTTGAAGTAGGTCTGGTCGATGGCGACCGTTTTTGGCTGCTTCAGTCCTCTGACGCTGCCCTTGGTAATGTTCCAGGGCGCAAGGCCGCCGCTCTGCAGACTGGAGCCGACAACGAGCACTGCCGTCGTGCCGCCACCGGGCTTACGCCAACCGGCAAATCCAACCACCAGGTCTTCGACGCCCGCCACACCACGTGTTGACAATACGGCATATTTCTCGCGGCCCGTGAGCAGCGAGGGATCATCGAAGCTTTTAGTACCGATCGGGACCACCCAAAGATCGCCCCGTGTCTCATCCAGAACCGCAGCGATGGTGCGTTCCGAACCGAGATAGAGCCCACATTGGATCGCCACCAGCACTACAGAAAAGACGATGCCGATTAGTGTTACCAATAGGCTGAGGCGGTCATGAATAAGATTGCGAAAGGCCAGTTTGGGCGCCATACGAAGCATCTTATTGAGCCCAAAACCGGCAGCTGCAGGCTTACGGTCTGCATGCTGAGAACTGGCATTCAACTTGAACATTGTAATTTCCCCTTGAGATAATTATGCTGAGTGCGCCGCTGCCCCGGAGCCTGGGCGGCCCCAGGGCAGTCGACAGCACTTAGCCGGTGGTCACGTTGCGCCTTATTTCGTGCACGCAACAGAGATCGTTATGCCAGCGCCGGGTAGGAACTTGCGGCACTTCAATGCAGAAGTCGTTGCCTTGGGCACACCGGCGTTTGGCTGGGTCACATCTGCCTTGCGGCTGGGTTGCGGCTTGGACGCCTGTTTTGTCGGCGTTGCGATACGCTTCGATTTTTGATCCTGCCGGGTCAGCAGAGCTTCGGTCGGCACCGGTGCGCGCGACACCACTTTTTTCCGCTTCTCAGGCAAAGGCGGCGGCGTCGTGGCTTGCGGTGTAGGCGTCTGCAGAGCGGTCGTCTGAGCTGCCTTTTGCGCGGCCTTTTGATCTGCCTGTTCACGCGCCAGCCGAGCTCTGCGCTCTTTCTCTGCCCGAATCCGCGCCAAGCGCTTTTTCTTGGCGATAGCCTTACGGCGTTGTTGCGCCAGCCAGCGCCGATGCTCGGCACGCCGGCGTTTGGCACGCAGCCGTCTCAGACGACGCTTGCGCCGCAGTCTGTCTTCGTACTCCCAGCCGCCGCGGCGATGGTAGTCCCCCGAGTAATGAGGTTTTGGAATAAAGACAGGGCTGAAATGGAAGCCTAAACGTCCCCCCGCTTCGGCACTTGTGGTCCCAAGGCTGGCGGCGGCGATAGCGCTGGTGGCCAGGGCAATCATTAATCGTTTCATATCTCTCGCTCCGTTACAGGTCGTGCCTGCGATGGGTGTGTCAGTGCCCCAAGAACGGCTGACCGGGGCATCTATGCGGGCCACTGTGCAACCGCTCCAAAAGTTGCGCTGTTACAACTGGAACAATCCGGCACGGTTTTGATGTGTTCTTCTGATCAGCCAGCTCCGCCTGCGAATTCCCTGTTCCAACCGATACAGCGCAAATCACAGCAATCATTCACCCTGCACCGCAGAACGTCGGGCCGCTGCAACGCAGCTTGCAATTCACGACGAAAATGGGCGTGGGGCGTGCGAATGGACTGAAAGGAGCTGGCAATGACGAGGAAGAGTTTAGGACTTGCAATCGCAATGGGTTTTGCGGTGTTCGCCACGGCTGGCACGGCTACGGCCGGGCCTCAGGGTATTTGGTACGATCATACCGGCCGTGGTGCTGTAAAGATTTGGAACTGCGGCAGCAAATTGTGCGGCCGCGTCTTCTGGCTCAAGGATAGCAAGAACAGCGCGGCTTGCGGTTTGAAAATCATTGGCAACGCACGCCGGGTCTCCGGCGGCAAGTGGGATCATGGGTGGATTTTGGATCCCGATGCCGGCAGCCGATATTCCGTTGAGATCACACCGATGGGATCGCGCCGCCTAAAGGTGATGGGCTACGCCGGATCGAAATATTTGAATGAGACGATGATCTGGCGCCGCGCCCCATCGAACCTGAAGCGCTGCCGCCGCGGTTGAATAGGTCAATCGAACAGGGGCCAATTGGCCCCTGCATCATTTCATCCCCTAGTTTCGTTGCATTCATTTAGGCTTGCTGCACCTGTTGCGCACGATGAGGCGCCGGCAACCACCACAGAGTAAGCGAAACGAAGATGATGCAGAATGACACTATGCTCATGATCGCAAAAACGTTGTTGTAGTGCCCGCTGCTATCGAACAGTGCGGCGCCGAGATAGGCCCCAAGCCCGCCGCAGATATGATGCACCATGGTCATCAAGCCTGAGATCGCACCAAGGTTCTTAGTGCCGAATGCGTCACGCGCAAAGATCACCGTCAAGGGGGCTGCCATCCAGAATGTGATCCCGAAGAACAGCGCAAAGATTGCGACCGATCCGGTATCTTGAAAAACCAGGATTAGGCAGAACAACACAAAGCGCATGACAAAGGCTGCCACGAACGGCCAGATTGGTCCCGACAGATCGCTCCACAGTCCGGCTATGATAACGCCGACCACACCGGTGAAACCCATGGCTGCCAATAAGTTTCCCGCCGTATAAGTCGCAACACCTGTGTCCATTGCAAAGGCGACGATGTGGCTTGAAACGAAGAAGTCCTGAAAGCCGCACACACCATAGCTTACAAGTAAAACCCAAAAGTATGGCGTATGGAGCGCTTGCCGGAGCGTAAGCCCTTCCAATTCTGGCGCCGGCGCGTCGGTCGCCTTCTTTTCTTGGCTGGCATTGACCACAGCCATCAGCACGATCGGGAACAGCATGAGATTAAACAGACCAAGGCCAACAAAGACCCATCGCCAACCAATCTGCACGAGAACCACTGCCAGAATCGCAACCATCAGCAATTGGCCGACACCCATGCCCGAGACGGCGATGCCGTTGGCAAGCCCGGCGCGACCCGGGAACCAGCGGGTAATCATCACCGAGACGGGAGTGAGAGAGGCCATGCCGTTGCCAACCGCGAACACCACTCCATAGAGGATGAGGACCTGCCATGGCGCGGTCACAACGCTCAGCAAACCGATGCCGACGGCGCTGACGATGGCGCCGGTTGCCAATACGCCGCGGGCGCTGAATTTGTCGGTAAGACGCCCGGCAATGAACAAGCAAAGCGCGGATACCGTTAGAAATAACGCAATTGCAATCCCGAGTGTGCTCCGCCCCCAGCCAAATGCGTCAACCATTGGCTTGACGACGAGACCGATCGCGAACCGCGAACCACCAGTCACGAATAGGACAATAAAGCCGACCATCATGACGATGGCGCTTCGGTTAAGAGTGGCCCTTTGGATCATTGCGTCTCGGTCCTTATCCTGGCGTGAGCACGCCGACCACGGCCCCGGTCATGAGTGTTGCCATGGTACCAGCGACAATGCTCTTGAGCCCGAGTGCAGCAATCTCGCCGCGCCGGTCCGGTGCGATCGTTGCGAGTCCGCCGATCAGGATGCCGAGGCTTCCGAAGTTGGCAAATCCACACAAGGCATAGGTCATAATGAGGCGCGAGCGCTCCGACAGTCCTTGCCCGGCTTCTCCGCCGAGCTTCAGATAGGCAAGAAGTTCATTGGCGATGGTTTTGATGCCCAAAAGTTCACCTGCTGCTAGGGACTCATTGAACGGAACGCCAATAAGGAATGCAAATGGTGCAAAGGCATAACCGGCAATCTGCTCCAGCCGCAGGGTGGCACCAAAAGGCGCAGAAGCAAAGGCCAGCAGCTGGTTGATTAGCGCAATGAGTGCAATCATCACAACCAGCATGGCAATCACATTGGCAAGCAACGCAATACCGTCCCGTGTGCCTAGCGCAATGGCATCCATACTGGAGGTTGCCCCGCGGTCAGAGATCGCGGCGCTGGAAAACGTCTCTTGTTCGGTGCTTGGTTGATCCGGCACCATCAACTGGGCCAGCATCAGCGCTGCCGGTGCACTGATGACAGAAGCAACGATCAAGTGTCCGGCAACCCCGCTTACGGACTTCGACAACAGCGATGCATAGAGCACCAGTACGGTACCCGCGATCGTCGCCATGCCAACGGTCATTACGGCAAACAACCCACCCCGGCTTAACCGTGCGATATAGGGCCGAATCAGCAATGGCGCTTCCACCATGCCAACAAAGATATTCGCTGCTGCAGCCATACCGACCGGGCCGCCAATTCCGAGCGTCCTATGGAGCAAAAAGGCAAACAGAGCGACGATCCGTTGCAAGACGCCCCAATGATAGAAAAGGCGCGAGAGCACGCTCATCAATAGAATGATCGGCAACGCCTGGAACGCGAGGACAAAGCCGTGCTGAGGATTGGCGATATCAAAGGGGGCTGGGCCGCCGGCAAGATATCCAAATACAAGGCGCATGCCCTCGGTCGTGGCCGCCTGCAGGGCTGCCACCATTTTCGCCGGCCAAACGAATGCGGCGCGAACTGCTCCAATATTGAGCATGAGGCCGCCGATCGCCAGCTGCAAACCGATACCGGCCGCCACCAGCCTGAGGACCTGCAACCCATTGAGGGAGCGCCGGTTTTCGCAGAACAGCCAGGCGATGAGCGGCAGTACGATCAGGCCGAGCATGCTTTGCAGTTGCAAATTCATTGCAGGTTGTCACTCCGGAGTGAGACAATTCAGATGCTATGCAGTCTTGAAGTCAAATGCGGCAGGATGTGCGCAGGCCCCGTTGATAAAGCCTAACATACTCGGGGCATGACCGGCACGACGACCGGGCCAGTGTCGTATCTGTGGCCCGAAAGTCAACCGCATCAAGGACCACCAAGATTGGGTGTCTGCGAAAGTCGGTGCATGTGCTGGTTGAGATCCCCAGACGGTCCAGCTATTGAGTGACAGGCAAACGCCGCCACCCTAGGGAGCGCTCATGACAAATCCAATGCTGTCTAATGTATTATGCCCGATTGATAAGGCCGCATCCCCTATACCCATCTGGCTTGTCGCGGGCGAGGAGGCCATTGCAGCGCTTCCGCTCAGTGAGGCAATGTTGAGCTGGCTAAAGGCCACGGGATTCAAGGCTCAGGCGAAGAGCATGGCGCTGGTTCCCGAAAGTGATGGTGAAGTTGCCGCTGTCGTCTTTGGGCTCGGCGGCCGCACCGTTGGTGAGCCGGCCGGGCCGCCGGAGTTGTTGGCGGGCAGCCTCGCCAAGGCACTGCCGCCGGGCGATTATTATTTCGCCGGCCCGCATGGCGACAGCGAGCATACCGCCATAGCATGGGGTCTCGGCGCCTACCGCTTTGGCAAATACAAGAGCAAGTCGGACGATCAGGCCCTGGCATGTCTGCATGTATCATCAGGTCTCTCATTCAGCCGGATCGCAGCGATTGTTGGCGCCGTCTGGCGCACCCGCGACCTGATCAACACGCCGGCGAACGATATGGGTCCCCAGGAGCTCGAAGCCGCCCTTCGCAATCTTGCAGCAACATATGGCGCCAAAGTCGAAACGACGACGGGCGACGCTTTACTCGCCGGTAACTATCCCCTGATTCACACGGTTGGCCGTGCCAGCGATCGCCCACCCTGCTTAGTAGATATGACCTGGGGCGACAGCACGGCGCCCAAGGTCACACTGGTCGGCAAGGGCATTTGCTTCGACACGGGCGGATTGGATCTCAAACCCGCCGGGGCCATGCTGAATATGAAGAAGGATATGGGGGGTGCAGCCAATGTTATCGGCCTTGCCGAAATGATCATGGCACTCGGCCTCAAGGTCAGATTGCGGGTCCTTGTGGCAGCGGCGGAGAATGCTGTCGCTGGCAATGCATTCCGCCCGAAGGATGTGATCACGTCGCGGCTCGGCACGACCGTCGAAATTGGCAATACCGATGCCGAGGGCCGCCTAGTCCTTGCCGATGCGTTGGCCCTTGGTGATGAGGAAAAGCCGGACCTGATGATTTCCATGGCAACTTTGACCGGTGCCGCGCGTGTTGCCATGGGTCCCGAACTGTCGCCATTTTTCTGTGATGACGATGCGCTTTCGGATCAGCTGGTGACCGCTGGGGCGGCTGTTGGCGATCCACTTTGGCGGCTTCCGTTCTGGGATGGCTATGATGCGGCTCTCGAAAGCGATATTGCAGACATCAACAACATTTCGGAGCTTGGCTCCGGCGGCGCCATAATAGCCGCATTATTTCTTCGTCGTTTTGTTAAGGCTGCTTCCACTTACGCGCATCTCGACATCTACGGCTGGTCGCCCAAAATTACACCGTTAGGCCCGAAAGGCGGGGAAGCCCAAGGGATAAGGGCCTTGCTGCAGGTCATCGAACAGATGGCGTCTACCGGCCGCACTTGAGGCCTAATAAACGAGGAACCAGAGACCCATGGCTGAAAGCGGTACGCTGCAATCGCTCGATTCCCGCATCAACGCCTATCGCCCGGATCTCGCGGCACTTCATTTGCGTGGGCAGGTGGAGGCCGACAAATTCGTAGAGGGCACTGACTGCCAGATAGCCCGCCCGATCGTGCCAATGCGCGCGCACCCTTATCCGGAGGCAGAGATCGTCAACGAGGCATTGTTGGGCGACCTGGTTACAGTTTATGAAAATCGCGATGGCTGGGCTTGGTGTCAGCGCCGACGTGATGGCTACGTTGGTTATGTCCATACAAATACATTAAGCGGTGAGATAACGCCGACAACGCATCGGGTGTCGGCGCTGGGCACATTCCTCTATAGAACACCAGAAATTAAGTCTGGTGCGCTGATGCATCTCAGCCTTAATTCGCTTTTGAGTATAGTTGGGACACACGGGACGATGTCCGAGGTGCGCCAAGGCGGTTTCGTCGTAACGCGCCACTTGCGCCAGCAAGACAGTTATTCGCTTGATTTTATTGACGTCGCAGAGCGCATGATCGGCGTACCGTACCTGTGGGGCGGGCGTAGCCGCATCGGCATAGATTGCTCGGGTCTCGTCCAAGTATCGATGGAAGCTGCTGGCTTGGACTGTCCACGCGACAGCGATATGCAACGCGAGATTCCCGGCGACAACGTCCGTTTTTCTGATGACCTGTCGGATCTTCAGCGCGGCGACCTTGTATTCTGGCCGGGTCATGTTGGCATCATGTCTGACGGCATGATGCTTGTTCACGCCAACGCGCATCATATGGCGGTGGTGACCGAGCCACTCATCACTGCCGTCCACCGGATCGAAAAGGCGGGAGACAAGCTCGCGTTAATCAGGCGACCGGCCCAAATCTCGAGATCTTCGCGTTGAGCCGGTACGCTATTGGCGCCTGGCCGCCGCCAGACTGTGTGCCTGGTTCTAGGCGGCGGGGCGCTGTATGCGAAACGGTAGATAGTGCGCATCGCTTAGGATCACATCGGCGCTGTCTTTGGAGAAGCCAGGGGCAAGCGAAACATCGCCTGACCACAGCGCACCACCCGCAGCTGGTACGATGATCGAAAACCCTGTGGCAATGCCTGTTTGCGCACTGAAATAGGTGCGCTTGACGACTTGGCCATCGGCGATTGCGGTAGCGAGCTCCACAAAGAAGTCGAGATCATGGATTTCCAGATCCTCAAACAGCACGGCGTCAAGCGACAAATCAAACAACTGATCTTCGCGAATGCCGAATTCAAAGGCACAAGCACCACTGGCGTCCGGGTGGCACGCCAACCGGACGATGCCGTCGGCAGCCACAAGGCTCACGTCCGCAACATCGTCAATGCCCTCAGACCATTGGCTTAGCTCCTGCATGAGGCTTTCGAGATCACGTTTAAACTGGTCTTTGGCAATCGTTGACATAATCGAGTAATCGCAAGGCAATCAATAGCCGCGGCTACGGTCCACCAGATTGGCAAGACCCCGGCCTGCTTCAAAGGATGAAATCTGAGCGGCAATATAATCAGATATTGCATCCGGGTCGCAATCTGCCGCGTTATGCGGCGTTATTGTGACCTTTGGATGCGTCCAGAACGGGTGTCCTTGCGCCAGTGGCTCTTCGCGGAAAACATCGAGTGTTGCGCCAACAAGCGTGCCGTCATCAAGAGCGGTCAAGATATCGTCCTCATCTTGCAACGCGCCCCGCCCGGCATTGATGAGAATTGGTCCGCCGAGCGGCCCCCCGCGCGACAATTGTGAAAACAGTTTGTAGTTTAAAATTCCGTCTGTTTCAGGCGTGGCAGGCAGCAGGGCTACAAGAATATTGGTTTCGGCCAGAAATGCCGGCAAAGCCTCTGGCCCTGCAAAGCATCTGGCGCCTGCGAACGTCTTAGGCGTCCGGCTCCAACCAGAGACGCCGAATCCGAGATCGATGAGCGCCAACGCAGCAGCTTGGCCGAGCGTGCCGAAGCCCATTATGCCGATGTGGAGTGCCGACGAAGACCATTGATGCTCTGCGGCCCACTCCTGGCGCTGCTGCGCTTGCGCCCAAAACGCGCTGCGCCTGTGATAGCCGAGCACGTGTAGGAGCACGTACTCCTTCATCCGGTTTGTCAGGTCATCCGCGACCACCCGCACGATCGGCACATTCGGCAGATCAGCCTCGCCCATAAGGCCATCAACGCCGGCACCGAGATTAAAAATGATTTCCAAGTTGGGAAACGTCGAGAGAACGCCCGGTTCCGGCCGCCACGTTCCGGCATATTTTATTTGATCCACTGGGGTGTTGGGATCCGGCCATATACAGACAGGTGTATGTGGCAGGCGGCCCGCTAACCTTTGCTGCCAACGTTCTGCCGACCAATTGCCTCCCGCTCCGCGGATGCACAGCGCAAAAGTCATTCGCTCACCACCGCTCCCTCAACGCTTTCGAGTTCGAATGCAGCAGCAAGCAGCGCCTTCGTATAGTCGGTTTCGGGCTGCTCGAATATCTTCTTAGCCGCACCTTCCTCGACCACTTTTCCGTTGCGCATAACGATGACGTAATTGGATAAAGCGCGCACGACCTTGAGATCATGACTGATAAACAAGTAAGCCAGGCTCCGCTGCTGCTGCAGCTCGCGCAGGAGTTCGACAATTTGCGCTTGAACGCTCATATCCAGCGCGCTGGTTGGTTCATCAAGCATTACGAACTTGGGGTTCAAGACCATCGCCCGCGCAATCGCGATCCGTTGGCGCTGGCCGCCTGAGAACTCATGCGGATAGCGATCCTGGGCATCCGCATTGAGGCCCACGTCCGTTAATGCCTGGCCAACGCGCCGCCGGCGATCATCATAGTCGAGTTCCGGATTGAGAACCTCGAGACCTTCTCCAATGATCTGGCCCACCGACAGCCTGGGCGATAGGGAGCCATAAGGATCCTGAAAGACGATTTGCATGGAACGGCGCAGCGGTCGCATTGCGCGGCTGGCACGGTTGTCAATGCGATTGCCGAGAAACACGATTGGTCCATCGGAAGAAATCAAACGCATGAGCGCGAGGCCAAGGGTCGTTTTGCCGGAGCCTGACTCACCAACAACACCGATCGTCTGGCCCTCGCGAATCTTCACAGTGACACCGTCCACGGCCTTCACATAATCGACGGTACGCCGCATCAAGCCGGCTTTAATCGGAAACCAGACTTTGAGATTGTCGCTTTCGATGATGGTTTCGGCGTCCAGATTATCCACCGGCGGTGCGCCCTTGGGCTCAGCCTGCAGCAAGTGCTGTGTATAAGGGTTTTGCGGTGTCTCGAACACATCCTTCGTCAGACCGTCCTCGACGATTTCACCCTGATTCATAACATAGACGCGGTCCGCCATTTTGCGCACGATTCCTAGATCATGGGTGATAAGCAGCATCGCCATGCCCAGTTCGCTTTGCAGAGATTTCAGCAGTTCAAGTATCTGCGCCTGAATGGTTACGTCGAGGGCGGTTGTCGGTTCGTCTGCGATCAAGAGGTCCGGCTCATTGGCCAGTGCCATCGCGATCATCACCCGCTGGCGTTGCCCGCCGGACAGCTGATGGGGATAGGCAGCAAGTCGCTTTTGCGGTTCGCGAATACCAACTTTCTCTAACAGCGAGATAACCCGCTTGTGAACATCTTGCCGTTCGAGACCCAGATGCACACGCAAAACCTCACCAACCTGTCGTTCAATGGTTTGCAGCGGATTGAGCGACGTCATCGGCTCTTGGAAAATGATGGAAATCTTACGCCCGCGGATTTCGCGTAGCGCCGGCTCGCCAGACTTTAGGAGATCACGCCCCCGAAAATAAATTTCGCCGGAGGGATGCGAAGCAGCCGGATAGGGCAGCAGCTTCAAAATCGACAGTGCCGTGACCGATTTGCCCGATCCGGACTCCCCGACCAACGCGACTGTCTCGCCCTCTCCGATTTTGAGAGATGCGCGCTTGACCGCATGTGTTACTTGATCGGCTGATTTGAAGTCGATCGACAGGTTACGGATCTGCACAAGGGTTGTGTCTCTACTCATCCGCCATCACCGAAACGTTTTGCGAGGGTCAAATGCATCTCGTACTGCCTCGCCGATAAACACCAGCAGCGACAGCAGAACTGCAATCGAGAAAAAGGCGGTCAGACCGAGCCATGGCGCCTGCAAATTCGATTTGCCCTGCGACAACAGCTCACCGAGCGACGGCGAGCCAGGTGGCAAACCGAGCCCGAGAAAGTCGAGGGTGGTGAGCGCGCCAATCGCAGCCGAAAGGCGGAATGGCAGAAATGTCAGCGTCGCCACCATGGCATTCGGCAGGATGTGCCTGAACATGATCTTGCCATGGCTGAGGCCAAGCGCGCGTGCGGCGGTAATGTATTCAAAATTGCGCACCCGCAGGAATTCCGCGCGCACGACACCAACAAATGCGATCCAATCGAATAGCAGCAGAACACCAAGCAATGTCCAGAAACCCGGTGCCAACACGGATGAAATGATAATCAACACGAACAATGCAGGGATCGACGACCAAATTTCGAGAACACGTTGGAGAATGAGGTCGACGAGGCCACCGAAATAACCCTGCACAGCCCCCGCCGTAACACCGATAATCGAGGCAAAAAGCGTCAACACAAGCCCGAACAACAACGACAGACGCGCGCCATAAATGACGCGTGCCAGCACATCACGTCCCTGATCATCGGTTCCAAGCCAGTTGCGATTACCGATCGCCTGATAGCGCGTCACGAGGTCGGCCGGCGCGTCAGCACACGGCCCCCGTGAGGTGGCCCAGAAGGGTGCTGCTGGAAACCCTAGACAGCGATCACCAAAGCCTTTGAGACCGGGATAGTCGAAGTTGATTGATTGATACGAGTGCCGGATCGGTGGCCACAACATCCAACCGTGTTTGTTGATTTCCTTGATGACGAAGGGGTCTTTGTAGTCCGTCACCGGCAAGAAGCCGCCAAACTTATTCTCCGGATAATCAACAATAATTGGAAACAAAAGCTCGCCCTTATAGCGCGCCACGATTGGTCGGTCATTGGCAACGATTTCGGCAAACATGCTGACGAGCAAGATGCCAATGAAGATCCAGAGGCTCCAATAGCCACGCCGGTTGGACTTAAAATTCTGCCAGCGGCGTTTGGTGATTGGTGATTGTAACGCGCTGCGAATTCGACGAAAGGGCCGCCAGGTTTTAACGGCGGTAAAGTAAGTGCGTGTATCGGATCTGCTCTCCGCCCGGGCTTCCATACTCAGACCTCCCGGCTTTCAAAATCGATCCTAGGGTCCACCAGCGTATAGGTGAAATCGGTGATCAGGTTGACCACCAAACCCAACAGCGAAAAGATGAAAAGCGTGGCAAAGACGACCGGGTAATCGCGATTGATAATGCTCTGATACCCAAGCAGGCCCAGTCCATCCAGCGAGAAAATGATCTCTATCAGCAACGCCCCACTGAAGAAGGCCGTGATGAAAGCCGCGGGGAAACCGGCGATAATGAGCAGCATGGCATTTCGAAATACGTGCCCGTAGAGCACCTTGTTCTCGGTCAGCCCTTTTGCCCGCGCCGTCAGCACATATTGTTTGCGAATTTCATCCAGGAATGAATTCTTGGTGAGAAACGTCATTTGCGTAAACGCACCTAACGCCATGGCGAAGATCGGTAACACCAAATGCCAGGCATAGTCGACGATTTTGCCAAAGATCGAAAGTTCGGACCAATTTGCCGAAGACAGACCACGCGAAGGGAACCATTGCAGGAATGATCCGCCGGCAAACATCACCAATAAGAGAACGGCAATCAAGAAACTCGGGACGGCATAGCCGATGACCAAAAGCCCGCTGCTCCACGTGTCGAACTGCTCGCCATCGTGCACGGCTTTGCGGATGCCAAGTGGGATAGATATCAGATAAGTCAGCAAGGTCATCCAGATGCCAAGAGAAATCGAGACCGGCAGTTTCTCCTTTATGAGTTCGATCACACTGGTGTCACGGAAATAGCTGCGCCCGAAATCGAACATCAGATAATTCTTCATCATCAGCCAAAAGCGTTCATGCGCCGGCTTGTCGAATCCAAATTGTTTTTCGAGTTCCTTTATGAATTCCGGATCGAGCCCCTGAGCACCACGATAACGCGAGCCAATGCTATCCTGGCCGGCCGAGGCTCCGCCGGTCTGGCCGCCGAGCCCATCACCCTGCCCTCCGCCAACACGCGAGGTTGCACCGCTATCGGTGCCAGTCAATTGGGCAATCACCCGTTCCACCGGGCCACCCGGCGCAAACTGAATGATCGCAAAACTAATCACCATGATTCCGAATACGGTGACCGGGATCAGCAGCAGGCGTTTGATGAGATATGCAGCCATTGGGTCTCTGATTGCTTTGGTTGGCGCGACGAAGTCGCTTATGAATTATTTCCCTTTGAGCGCGTTAGCTTTCTTAGCATCGTACCACCACGTGTCCACTATTCCGCGATGATAATCCGGTTTTATTTTCGGTCGGCTAAACTTGTTCCAATGGGCAATTGTGTGTGAGGCCTTATACCAGTGTGGCACCCAATAGTGACCGGCACGCAAGACCCGGTCCAATGCGCGGGTGGCCATTGTCAAATCATTACGGCTTTGCGCCTTCATAACTGCGCTGATCAACTTATCAATGACCGGGCTTTTGATGCCCGCGAGGTTGCGGCTACCTTTGATATCAGCGGCTCGGCTGGAAAAATAATTGAGCAATTCTGCACCGGGCGTCAGGCGCATAGTGTAGCGTATCGAGACGATGTCAAAATCGAAGCTTTTGAGCCGGCGTTGATATTGGGCGGCATCGACGACCCGCACCCAGGCATTAATCCCGAGTGCTCGAAGATTGGCGAGATAGGGGTTGATAATACGCTCAAAATCCGGGTCCTGCAGAAGAAATTCGAAATTGAACGGGCGGCCTTTGCCATCGCGTAAGACTGTAGCAGCTGGCGGCCCTGAAAACCCCACCAGCTTGAGGGCCCGGCACCCAAATCCGCAGGCCTGTGGCACCGCGCCCGCCTTAGGCAAAGCGAGTCCGGCACGTCCCAGAATGTTATAAGCTTGGTGCAATAATCGCCGATCTCGTCCCGTGCCATTGGATTTGGCGGGGACTGGCGCGATTTTATATCGAGACGTCGTATCTCCAGGCTGGACAGCAGAAGACAAAATGGCTTGTTCGCTGGCACTCGCAATGCCTTTGGCCTTCAGCGCGGAATTCTCGAAGTAACTCTCCGTGCGTTTATAGAGGCCATAGAACATGTTTCTGTTGGTCCAGCTAAAATCGAAGGCAAGACCGAGCGCTTTACGTACTCTGACGTCTTTGAATTTCTCGCGTCGAATGTTTATGAAAAACCCTTGCGCGCCGGACGGGCTTCTGTCTGGCAGTACTGCCAGTTTGACGCGACCGTCCCTGACGGCAGGGAAGTCATAACCCGTCGCCCAAACCCTTGATGTAAATTCTTCTCTGAGATCGTAAACGCCAGCTTTGAAGCTTTCCATTCCAGCATTGCGGTCGCGAAAATATTCGATGCGCACGGCATCAAAATTGTATCGTCCCCGATTGACGTTGAGCGCCTTGGCCCAATAGTCCGGTCTGCGCCGGTAGGTGACATAACTGCCTTGTTTGAATTTGCCGATCCGGTAGGGGCCCGATCCGAGTGGCGGTTTGAGCGATGTTTTTGCAAAGTCCACCCGGGAATAATAGGCCTTGGAAAATATCGGCAGGCCGGCAACGATCAGCGGCAGGTCACGGATCTCAGTGCCCTTGAAAGTATATTTCACGACAAGCGGCGCGAGTGCTTCGGCGCCGACCACATCGCGCAACTGAATCCGGAATAGGGGATGTCCTTTTTCCTTGATCACCTTGAACGAAAACACAACGTCCGCGCTGGTTACTTTAGTGCCGTCAGCAAATCGCGCCTCGGGGCGCATCCAGAATGTCACCGACTTCTTATCAGCCGCAACCTCTGCGGCCCTGGCCACCAGACCGTACATCGCGTCGGGTTCGTCCCATGCTCTCTGCATCAGGCTATCGAAAAGCAACTCCAACCGGTCCGCTGAATCACCCTTCAAAATGTAACGATTAAAACTATCGAACGTGGTGACAGATGATGTACTCATCTGGCTAAGTGTTCCACCTTTTGGCGCTTTTGGATTGACGTAATCGAAGTGCAAAAAGCCTTCCGGGTACTTGAGATCGCCAAATGCAGAAAGCCCGTGCCGGGGTGCAGCCGAAGCGGGCGATGTGCAATAAACCGCGACAATCAACACAAGCAGGCAGATTTGCGAGAAGGGAGCACAGCACCGCATTGGTATTGAATTTTTGGAGCAGCGATTGATCATTTTTTTCGGGCCGCCTGCAATTTTTTGTCTGCGACTGGATCAACCCACCAAGTTTGAAGAAAACCCGGCGTAAGCGCCGGCAATTTCTTTGGCCGCCCAAATCGCTTCCAGTATGCCGTGCGTGCCGCTGACAGGTACCATTGCGGCACGACATAAAAATTCCATTTCAAAACTCGATCGAGTGCGCGCGTCGCGGCCACAAGATCAGCCCGATCTTTGGCAAACACGATGCGATCGATAAGCTTATCGATGGCTGGGTTCTTGACTCCAATACTATTGCGGCTGCCTTGGCGATCAGCTGCGGCCGAACCAAAAAAATCTCGTTGCTCGTTACCCGGCGAATTTGATTGCGGGAAGCGATCGGTGATGATGTCAAAATTAAATGTCTGCTCTCGCCGCTTCATATGCGCGCTATCGACGATGCGTATCCGCGCATCAATTCCGATCAGCTTCAGATTGCGAATGAATGTCAACACAATGCGTTCAAAGCCGCTGCCATAATTGACAAGAAACTCGACCCGAAGCGGGTGCCCCTTGTCATTACGCCTGACGCGGTGACGATCACTTTCGCCCAGCCCTACCGTCGTCAGCAAGCTACAATAGAGACCGCAAGCGCCCTTGGAATCGATCCGCCAACCCGCCGCATCAAGCAGGTCCGATGCCTTCTTGAGGTTGGCGCGCACATCAGTCCGGGAAAGATTTTTTGGCGCCTTCCAGACCTCCGTAAACACGCGCGCGGGTACCAGATCTTTGACGCTTTTCAGGATTTCCAGTTCCTTGCCGGTTGGAAGGCCACGCGATTCCAATTCCGAATTGTCGAAGTAGCTATCGAGACGCGTGTATTGGCCAAAAAAGTAGGTTTTGCGTGCCCATTCGAAATCGAACGCAAGGCCGATCGCCTCACGCACGCGGATATCTTTGAAGATAGGCCGGCGCAGATTCATCACAAAGGCTTGCATGCTGGCAACGCGCTTTACTGGAATGACCGCTGTTTTCACCAAGCCTTGTCGGGCCGCCCGAAACCCAAATCTTGTCGCCCAGTTTTTAGCGCTGCTCTCTATCCAAAAGTCGATTGTGCCAGTCTTAAAGGCTTCGAATGCCGGCGTTTGGTCGCGAAAATATGTAAAGGTAACTCGGTCAAAATTCCACTGCCCCCGCGTCACGGGAAGATCCTTTGCCCACCAGTTTTTGACCCGTTCGTAGACGATCTCTCGCGTGGCCTCGAACGACTTGATCCGATAGGGCCCGGAGCCAACCGGGACGTCCAACGACGATTTTGAGATGTCGCGTTCTTTGCCGTCGCGCCCTTTCTTCAGCCAGTAATGTCTGGGCAGGACCGTTAATTGGCCCATGATCTGCGGCAGTTCGCGATTGCCTTTGGCGTTGAATTTGAAAGTGACTTCATGGTCGCCATTTTTCACGACCTCGGAAACATTGCGATAATAGGCGCGGTAGAAAGGGTGCGCCTTACGAATGGCGTTAAGCGAAAAAATAACGTCGTCTGCTGTAATCGGTGTGCCATCATTAAAGCGGGCAATTTTCCGGATCCGAAACGTGACCGAGGAATAATCATCCGGATAGCTCACCCATTCGCACACCAGACAGTACTCTGTAGCCTGTTGGTCAAGGCTTCGAGCCATCAACGTATCGAACAGCAAGTCCAGCGAAGCGGCTCTTTCCCCTTTGATGGAGAAATTATTCAGGCTGTCGAATGAGCCGCGTTGCCAAAGTCTAACGTGTCCGCCTTTGGGCGCATTTGGATTGACCCAGTCAAAATGTGCAAATGCCCCCTCGAAGCGCGGTTTGCCAACCAAAGAGAGTGCAGTGCGTCTTATTGGTGCTGCTGGTAGGACTAGCGGCGGCTCGCTCGCCCCTTGCGCTCGGGCGCTGTCGTCGACGCTGCTCGCAAGGCAGAGATACCCCCCCAACACCACCACGAGCGTTCGCGCCAGGGATTGCACCCAAGTTCCAGCAAGAGAAAAGAGCGCCAACCGTTACTCCTTCCGTAATTGACCGCTGGCCGTATTTCCGGCGGGAATTGGTAACCTATCAGCGCGAGACAATAACTGGCCATTGCGAATCAAAAAAGGGCCCCATCCTTTTTGGGGCCCTATTGGTCGAGTGAACGCACGTGAGCGCGCCGGATCACGGCAGCGGCACTGGCTTGTCCGATAGGGTTCTCAGATAAGCAATGAGACCGGCAAGCTCAGTCGCGTCCCTAATGCCTGCAAAAGACATACGATTGCCTGGAATAAACCCGCGCGGGTCCCTTAGATATTGAACCAGACGCTCATAAGTCCATTCACCGCTTTGCTTTTTGAACGCCGGGGAGTAGCGTTTATAGGTTGCACCGGCTGCGATTTTCCGCCCCACAATGCCCCACAAATTCGGGCCCGTGGGCAGCGATCGCCCGCTCTTGTCCACAAGATGGCAGGCTTTACAGCGACCGAAAACACCAGCTCCCACCTTGGGGTCTGCCTTGGCGATCAGCTTCACGACGGAGGCTGGATCAAACGCCGGTGCCTTTTTTCCAGGTTTTGCCGCACTCGCTGTCCGATCGACCTCGAGTTTATACCCAACTTTGTCATGGTCACCATGACCAGGGCCATGTCCGCCACCAGCTATGTCGAGCAGCGTTGCGGTGCCAAAAATGAGCAGCAGCGCGGCGAGCACTGCACCAGCTATCTTATTGAATTCAAAGCTATCCATTTGCCATCGATCCCTTGCCGGCTGAGCCCGAAACACCTCCCGAGGCCGTTTGCGTCAGGTTGCCCGCTGGAGCCGTCTTGACGCCACCTCGTCTACTGAAATTCCCTTGCCACCTGGCCGGCCAGTATTCTAGAGGCTTGAGCCGAGACCAATTGTCACCCATCGCGCCCGATCCTGGGTTTTCCACCAGCGTTTTGCGAAAGAGGATGCCCGTGTCACGAACCATGATTTTGATCCCGGCGAGGATGCAGGCAACCCGCCTACCGGGCAAACCCTTGGCCGATATTCACGGCCATCCGATGATTATCCACGTCTGGCGTCGCGCCGTCGAGGCGGAACTAGGCCGCGTGATCGTCGCCACCGATACCGACCAGATTGCGGCCGTTGTGCGCGATGCCGGCGGCGAAGCAGTTATGACCCGCGCCGACCACGCTTCAGGCTCGGATCGCATTTATGAGGCGGTCAGTGTCCTTGATCCCGATAGTGAGACAGATTTTGTCGTCAACCTACAGGGTGATCTGCCAACGCTCGAGCCACACCTGATCGCCAGCTGCCTTCGCCCGCTCAATGGGCCACGTGGCGAGATCGCCACCTTGGCGGCCGAGATAACCGAGGCGCGCGAGCGAACGTCGCCGGATGTCGTCAAAGTGGTGGCGACGTCAGTGGCAAGTTCGACCCCCGGCGTATTGCGCGCCCTCTATTTTACCAGGAGCACGGCACCTTATGGCGAGGGGCCGCTCTATCATCACATCGGGATCTACGCCTATAGGCGTCGCGCCTTAGAGAAATTCGTCGGCCTGCCGCCGTCACCGCTGGAGCAGCGTGAGCGCCTCGAACAGCTGCGCGCCATCGAAAATGGCATGCGCATCGACGTTAGCATTGTCGATACCGTGCCGCTTGGCGTCGACACGCCTGCAGATCTCGACAAAGCCCGCGCCCTGTTGGCACCATAAACACGCGCCGGCCACCGCCCGCTCTTGCTATCAATTAATCCAATTGGCCGCTGTGTCTGGAGAAGCAGGCCCAATGTCGCTATAAGCCAATGTCGCTATAAGGATGAGCACCGTCGCTGGCGGATACCATTTTCGGATGGATCGGCCGACGTCGAAAACGCATCGACTGAAATTGGTGGAACACCACGGCTGACTTAGCCCCAAGAGCAGTAAAGACCCATGCCTTCAAAGAATGCGTCATCATCGCCTGCTAAGGCGTCAACAAAAGCCCAAGGTCCTAAAATCGCTTATCAGGGAGAGGCGGGCTCGAATTCGCACATGGCTGCCGTGGAAGCTTACGGTGATCACCAACCTCTGTCGTGTGCAACGTTTGAAGATGCCTTGCAGGCAGTGAAGACGGGGCAAGCGCATTACGCCATGATTCCGATTGAAAACTCAGTTGCCGGACGCGTCGCCGATATTCATCACCTGTTGCCCAATTCGGGGCTCTTTATTGCCGGCGAACACTTTATGCGCATCCGCTTCCATTTGATGGGACTGCCAGGCACAACGACCGATCAAATCACCGACGTCTACAGTCATGTGCACGCCCTTGGCCAATGTCGCAATATTATCGCCCGGCTTGGCCTTACGGCGCATGTCGCTGGCGATACAGCGGGAGCGGCCCGCGAGGTCGCTGAGTGGAAGCAAGCCAACCGCGCCGCTCTTGCGCCCTCACTGGCTGCAGACATTTACGGGCTCGAGATTCTCGAAAAGGATGTCGAGGACGCTCAGCACAATACCACCCGTTTTGTCATTTTGTCGGCCAAGCCGGAAGATGCCGATCCCGGCGACGGCGACTACATCACAACTTTTTTGTTCCGGGTGCGTAACGTTCCAGCAGCACTGTATAAGGCGCTGGGCGGCTTTGCGACCAACGGTGTCAATATGATCAAGCTGGAATCCTATCAGCTCGAGGGCTCCTTCAGGGCAACGATGTTTTTTGCCGATATTGAAGGCCATCCGGCAGATCGGAATGTCGCTTTGGCACTCGAGGAGTTGTCGTTCTTCTCCAGCGAACTGAGAGTGCTCGGCACCTATGCGGCAAGTCCGGTGCGACGAAAACTCGAGCCAGGTCCGCCGGAGACCGCCAAGAGCAGATAAGGAATTCGAGTTCTAAAGGTGCAATAATCTTTGTGCGTTCCGTCGCAACCGATCAAGTAGCACCAACTTGACGCACCATGATCATTGCAAATGGAGGGTCACTTGTCAGGATTGACCTTTCCCTGTTGCACACGTGCCAGCTCCAGCTGGCGCTCACGATGGATCATCAACAGGCCGGCCCCTATGATCAATACGGCGCCAGCGAGCATCCATAGCGTTGGGATCTCACTGAACAGCGCATAGCCAATCGCAATACTGGCGATCATTGACACATACTCGAACGGCGCCAGCGTCGACATGTCCGCGTATCGAATGCTTTCCGTTAAGAGAATTTGCGCCGTCCCGCCGCATAAGCCCGTCATGATCAGGATTGCTGTCGTTGTCGCATCCGGGACCACCCAGCCGAACGGCAGCGTCAAAAGCGAGCCGGCTGTGCAATAGATGGCGAAATAAAACACGATTGCAGCCGTTCGTTCGCCGGACACCAGCATGCGAACCACCACCAGACCGAGTCCGACCAGCGCCGCTGCAGTAACGGCACTCATGGCACCGACCAGTTGCGACCACTGTTCGACGTCACCACGCAGGAACGCCAGTCGCGGCCACATCACGATCAACACGCCGAGCAGTCCGATGGCGATTGCCGTCCAGCGATAATTTCGCACCACCTCACCCAGCAACAGCGCGGCAAAAATGGTGGTGAATAGTGGCATGGCATAGCCGATGGCAATGGCATCGGGCAGCGGCAGCAGGCCAACGCCGGTAAAATTCAGGAGCATGGCAAGCGCAGACAAGATACCACGCCAGGCATGGCCGAGATGATTGCTTGTTTTCACCGCCGAAAACGTTTGCCCCTTGAGCCAGATATAGACGCCAAGCGGCGCCAGTGTGAACAGCGAGCGGAAGAGCACAGTCTGGCCGGGTGGCACGGCATCGGCGGTGGCTTTGACGCACGCAAACATCGCCGTAAACAACAGGACGGCCGTAACTTTCAGTGCAATACCAAGACTGACATTCATCCTCTGGCCCGCCTAGCCGGCGCTCGCTGGTGTTCTTTCCAGATCAAATAGCAGCCGGCACCAATGACGATAGCCGCGCCAACCAACATCCAAGCTGTCGGTATTTCGCTGAATAGCAGATAGCCAAAGGCGATCCCAAACAACAGCGAGGTGTATTCGAAGGGCGCAACCGTCGAGATTTCTGCATGCCGATAGCACTCAGTTAGGAAGATTTGTCCAACGCCGCCGATCAACCCGGTCATGATCAGCAGGACAGTCGCCATCGGTGATGGCACAGCCCATCCGAACGGCAATGTCAGGAGTGCGAACGCCGATGCCGATAGACTGAAATATACGACGATAGATGATGTGGTCTCCGTGCGTACCAGGATCCGAATTTGGGCGAATGCCAGACCCACGCAGGCCGTCGCTGCAATCGCACACAAGGCACCGACGGTCTCACCGGAAGATTGAACGTTGCCTTTCACAAATTCCAGTCGCGGCCACATGATAATGAGAACGCCAATCAGCCCCACCACGATGGCGGCCCACCTGTGCCGTCGAATCACTTCTCCCAGCAGCAGCGCCCCGAAGATGGCAGTGAACATCGGCACGCCGTAACCGATCGCGATGGCATCAGGCAGCGGCAGCAAACCCAATGCCGCAAAGTTCAATATCATCGCTGTCGATCCGAACAGCCCGCGCCAAAAGTGCCCCAATGGTCGCTTGGTATACAGGGCCGCGGGAAACTCTCCACGCCAGAACAGGTAGAGACCGATCGGCACCAACGCGAAAAGTGATCGGAAAAATGCAACCTGACCTGCGGGAATGTCCGGCGCTGTCGCCTTGATGCACACGTACATGCAAGTAAACGTAAAGACCGCTGCAATCTTATGGATGATCCCGAGCGACGGCGTCATTGAGATCCTTTAGCGAACAGCGGAAGGGGGAGCGAGCAGCAGTAAAAGAACAATGTGATTACACGTCTTGGTTCGCATCGCCAACCACGCCACTCTATTGGTCGCACGTACCGTCAACAAAACCGCGGATAAGCGTGTGCGCAATGGCTTGCCGCCCAGGTACAAACAGCCCGTCGGGATGCGCACCCTCCAGCATCTGTCGCGCCTCAAGGCGTGAGAACCATCGTGCGTCCTCGATTTCACTGGGATCGGGCACGATCTCGGACGTGGTAGCCCAACCATAACAACCAATCATCAAGGTGTGCGGGAATGGCCAAGGCTGCGAGGCAGCAAAACGAATGGCGCCCACTTCGATTGTTGTCTCTTCGCGCACTTCTCGGCGGACGGCGTTTTCGATGTCTTCGCCTGGCTCGAGATAGCCCGCCAGAGCAGAAAACATATTCTCGCGGTAGCGCGTTTCATGAGCCAGCAGACAATGCGCGCCATCAGGATGCAGGATCACCATAATCACCACGGGATCGAGCTTGGGAAAGGAATCGCGCCCACACGCCCAGCAGCGACGCCGCCACCCCCCGTCCAGATGGCGCGTCGCCCCGCCGCAGCGTCCACAACAGCGGTGGTTCTCATGCCAATGACCAAGCGCTTTGGCAAGGCCGAAGAGGGACGCGGTATCATCATCGACCAAGCCCTGCGTTGCCAGGGCCCGAAGATCGATGCCTTCGAGTTGCGTGCCATCATTACCAGCCAGAATGCGCAGGTCGCCAGAACTAATCGATAAGGCAAATACGGCAGCCTGATCATGCCGATCTATACCAAGAAATACCGCCCCATCGGTGCTGATGCCAGCGTCTGATAACTCGTCATATCCGAACCACCGCGCATCGATCGAATCCGGACGATCACCGACTTGCACGACGGGATTGCTGCTTGTCAGACATACAATACGTGTTGTTGACGCCCTGAGGCAGGTTGCCAGGTAAGCTGCATCGGTGCGCTTTTGGCTTTGCCGGTCGAGCTGGGGCGTATTTCCAAGAGAAGGCTTTGACATTGAAAAAGCTCCCAGCCGTTGTTCGTTCGTCACCGTAGTGCGATCGACGGTGTTGCCGAGGATATAACGCCGAAAAGTCAGGTTTGGAACACCTCCAAGTGCACCGGCAAATAGGTTGCAGATATTATACTGTCCACCGACCA
The DNA here is from genome assembly GCA_965223255.1 of Hyphomicrobiaceae bacterium. Lineage (GTDB taxonomy): Bacteria > Pseudomonadota > Alphaproteobacteria > Rhizobiales > Hyphomicrobiaceae > CBDCWA01. Next base: position 779,333 of record CBDCWA010000002.1, read on the forward strand.
AAGCCGCGGCGTCACCCAGGACGCGCAATTCGTCGCCTGACAACTGTATATTATTGCCAATTGTGCCGTCTGAGGGTTGTCTCGCCGGCGTCCAAGGTCCATTATTAGGTTGGGAGGTTGGCGGCGGACGTGTACCTCGCCAACCGGGTCAGATCCGGAAGGAAGCAGCCCTAACGAGCCCGACGCGGGTCGTTGCTCAGCCTCCCACTTGAGCGAATCTGCGCGGACATGGCCGGCAATTTGGCCGCCGCGCCCAGTCTTGAAACGTTGCTCAATCCCAAAACCGTGTGGCAGACACCCGAGGGCCATTGACGCTGGCGTCAATCGCAGCGCAAATTGCCCTCCGACACGGCCTTGGCATGGGCCTGTTCAGTCAATAGCTCACCCAGAGCCGGCTTGCCGGCCGTGGCGAACAAACATGGCAGACGATACGACAGAAGATTTGCTTGGCCCGATCGGCGACGCCACAGGCGACCAGTCGGTCTATGTCGTTTTGGCGCGAAAATATCGTCCGGAGACATTTGGCGATCTTATCGGCCAGCAAGCCATGGTTCAGACGCTGCGCAATGCTTTTGCCGCTGACCGGATTGCCCAAGGTTACATGCTGACCGGCGTCCGTGGTGTCGGCAAAACAACGACCGCACGGATTCTGGCGCGAGCCCTCAACTATTCGGGCCCGGACATAGAGGGGCCGACGACTGACTTGCCGAAGCTTGGCGAGCATTGTGCGGATATCATCAAGGGGTCGCACCCGGACGTCCTTGAGATGGACGCCGCCTCGAACACCGGCATCGATAACATTCGCGAGATAATTGAGAGTGCGCGCTACAAACCGCTGATCGCGCGCTACAAGGTCTACATTATCGACGAAGTTCATATGCTCTCAAAGGGTGCTTTCAACGCCCTGTTGAAGACACTCGAGGAACCTCCAGAGCATGTGAAGTTCATCTTTGCCACGACAGAAGTTCGCAAGGTGCCGGTCACGGTTCTTTCGCGCTGCCAACGTTTTGACCTGCGCCGTGTCGGTGTTGAGGATCTCGTCGCCCATTTAGGCCATATTACACAACAAGAGCAGGCAACGGCAGATCCGCAGGCTTTGGCCCTGATCGCCCGCGCCGCAGAAGGTTCGGTACGCGACGGTCTCTCTATTCTCGATCAGGCCATTGCGATGGGTTCAGGCGAGGTTACGTCAGAAGCGGTACGCCAGATGCTGGGCCTGGCCGATCGCGGCCGCATATTCGACTTGCTAGAGCACATCTTTTCTGGCGCAACTGGCCCTGCCATTGAGGCCATGTCCGCTCTCTATGCTGACGGCGCCGAACCGGATCAAGTGTTGGCTGATTTAGCCGATGCGGTGCATCGTGCAACCCGCGCAAAGATTGCCGGTGAAGCCGCCTCCGGAGATGCGGTCTCTGCCGAGGAGCGCCGTCGCGCGTCGGAATTGGCGACGCGGTTGTCAATTCCGCTATTGGCGCGGGCCTGGCAAATGCTGCTCAAGGGCATTGAAGAAACGGCCCGCGCCCCTAATCAGCTGGCCGCCGCAGAAATGGTCATCATCCGCCTGGCGCACACCGCTGACTTGCCATCTCCGAACGAAGTCGTTCGCTTGATGGGAGGGGCTGCACCACAGACGCCGTCATCGCCACCTCAGTCGACAGACTCTGGATCGACGGGATCGGCGGATAACGGCCCGGTTGTGCGCCATGCAGTGGTCGGCCACGGTATCAGCCACACACCGTTGGAGGCGGAGCTAGCGGCCCCGCAGGCGGCAGCAACGGCCCCCCAAAGCTTTGAGGATATCGTCGCGCTTGCCGGCAGCCAGCGCGATGCAAAATTGAAAGTGCATTTGGAAGAACACGTGAGCGTCGTCCGGTTTGCACCTGGCCGTTTGGAAATCCATCTGCATAAGGGTGCACCCAAAGGTTTAGCCAACGAGCTTGCCGAAAAGTTATCGAAGTGGACAGGTAGCCGCTGGCTGGTGTCGTTGGCGCAGCAGGGCGAGAGCGGCCCGACAATCGGTGCAGCGCGCCGGGCTGAAGAAGCTGCGATGCTGGCTGAGGTAAAGGAGCATCCTGCCGTCAAGGCAGTTTTGTCCGAATTTCCCGATGCAGAAGTCAAAGCCATCCGCCCGTTACTCAACGAACCGGAAGCTTTCCCCATTACCGGGGAGGAAGAAGGTGATGAGAGCGGCGAGGACTAGTTAGGTCCGCTGTGGCCAAAAGGGTAAGACAGCGGACTGTTTGATGACGAGATACCGGCAACCGAGCGAGGCGCCAATGAAAGACTTGATGGGCATGATGAAGCAGGCGCAGGAACTGCAAGCAAAGATGCAGCAAGTACAGGATGAGCTAGCGGCTATGGAAATCGAGGGCCAGTCCGGTGCGGGCCTCGTCAAAGTTACGGTAAATGGTAAGGGGGAGCTTCGCGCCGTCAAGATCGACCCGTCATTGATGAAGCCTGACGAAGCCGAGATCGTGGAAGACCTAATTGTCACCGCCGTCGGCGATGCAAAGACCAAGGCCGAAGCTCAAATGCAGGAAAAAATGCAGGATTTGGCCGGCGGGCTGCCGCTCCCGCCGGGTCTAAAGTTGTTCTGATCCTCCACCACCAACCCCGGTGCTTATCCCATGGCCAAGAAACGTAAGCCGCGCATTGATATCCACACCCACGTAACCGTACCCGAAGTTCAATCGTTGGCGCGCCAGGTAAAGTTGCGAACCAAAGCACCTGGCAGCCAGGATTGGGTGCCCGAAGTTTCGCGCAAAATCCATGCTGCGGCCAACAAGAGCGTGGATGCCAAGCTCCGCGATCCCAAGGCCCGGCTCGATGATATGGACGAAATGGGCGTCGACATTCAGGTCGTCAGTCAAAACCTCCCCAATGTCGCTTACTGGGCGTCGAACGCGCTTGGCCAAAAGATTGCCCGCGCCTGCAATGATGGCATCGCCCGCTTTGTGGAAAAAATGCCGGACCGTTTTGTCGGCGTTGGCGCCGTCCCGATGCAAAAGCCGGATCTCGCTGTAAAGGAATTGTCCTATGCGGCAGGCCTGGGCTTAAAGGGTGTCCAGATCCAAAGCCACGTCCGCGGCAGAGAACTCGGCGAAGCCCAGTTCCGACCGTTCTGGGCGGCCGCTGAAGAGCTGCAACTGCCGGTCATCATTCATCCCCGTGGCTTCACGCATGATGAACGCCTGTACAAATTTTTCCTTTGGAATTCGATTGGCCAGCCGTTGGAAGAGGCGCTCGCCATCGCCTCGCTTATCCATGAAGGCATTTTGGAAGATTTCCCCAAACTGAAAGTCATCGTTTGTCATGGCGGCGGTTACCTGACCTTTTATCCCGGGCGCATTGAACGCGCCTATGACGCGCGTCCTGAACCGCGCGAGAATATTACCGACCGACCGATCACCTATTTGCGGCGCATGCACTACGATAGCGTTATCTTCGATCCCGATATGCTTGGCTTCTTGGTTAAAAAAGTTGGTGCCGAGAAAGTGATGATGGGGACCGATTACCCGCGCGGCGAAGTCGAGGAAGACCCGGTTGGTTTTGTCACCAGGGCACCCGGTCTCACCAAGGCACAACGCGAACGGATCATGTCGACCAATGCGATGGCAATGTTTGCGATCAGCTAGCCGATGCTGTTGCCGATAAAACACCGACATCTAACAGCGCGCCATCCCCGACACGTGCATCGATACGGCACCCGCGTGGCATTTTGTCCCCGGACGCCAGCCTAACAACCATCTAGAGCATTTGGTCCTTTACAGGCCAAGGCCGCCTTGCAATTGTCGGGACTCGGCGGGCCACGCAAAAACGAGATAATTGCTGTGGGCCGGAGGGAGTAAGGTAGCATGATTATTGAGAATGCCATCCAGGCATTTGTTGTCTTGATGGACCCAGGCCGCATGGTGTTCCTGTTTCTGGGGGTGGGAATCGGTCTGTTTGTCGGCGTTATACCGGGCGTAGGCGGTCTTGTCGGATTGGCGCTCGTACTACCGTTTACGATCAATATGGACAGCTATACGGCGTTGGCCTTTTTGGTCGGCCTGTCGTCTGTCACTGTGACGTCGGATACGATACCCGCAGTGCTCTTTGGCGTGCCGGGCACGGTGGGGTCTGCTGCCACGACCCTGGACGGCCATCCCATGGCCAAGCGCGGCGAGGCCGGGCGCGCATTTGGCGCAGCGTTTTCGGCATCGGTGTTGGGAGGTCTGTTCGGCGCCCTCCTGCTCGGTATTTCCATTCCAATTTTACAACCGCTCATGCTGGCGATCGGCTCGCCGCACTTGTTAGCGGTCTGCGCACTCGGATTAACCCTTGTTGCATCTTTGAGCGGCAAGAACATCCTGAAAGGCCTGGCTGCGGCGTGCATTGGTATGATTCTGGCTCAAGTCGGTGACGAAGGCCAAACGGGGATTGTCCGCTGGTCTGGAGATTCTCTGTATCTGCTTGAAGGATTTCCCTTGGTGCCGGTGGCGCTTGCGATGTTTGCAGTCCCGGAACTGATCGATTTGGCTGTCTCGCGCAAGAGCGTTTCGGCGGATCTGACGAGCAACAAGCGCTGGCAACAGTTGCAAGGCATCAAGGACACGCTTGGTTGCTGGTGGCTGGTGATCCGTTGTTCCTGGATCGGCAGTTTCTTAGGTTCTATTCCCGGTATTGGCGCCTCGATCATTGACTGGATCGCCTATGGCTATGCGGCGCGTACGCTCAAGGGGGCTTCAGAAACCTTTGGCACCGGCGACGTGCGTGGTGTTATCGCTTCTGAAAGTTCCAACAACGCAAAAGAGGGCGGCGCACTTGTGCCAACGCTGGCATTCGGTGTGCCGGGCTCAGCCTCCATGGCGCTGCTGCTGGGAGCCTTCCTGATCCACGGCATTGAACCTGGGCCAAAGATGCTCAGCGAAAAGCTTGACGTGACCTACACCATGGTCTGGAGCGTGGCGCTTGCTAACATCATTGGCGCTGGCTTCTGCTTTGCCTTCGCAGATCAGCTGGCGAAGATTGCCCTTGTGCGCGCCGGGATTCTGGTGCCGATAATCATGGTGGTAACGTTTGTCGGCGCGTTCCAAGGCTCGCAAGACCTCAACGATTTCATTCTGCTGGTCTCGATCGGCGTGATTGCCTGGTTTATGAAGCGCCAGGGCTGGCCGCGCCCACCCGTTATCTTGGGCTTCGTGTTGGGAGACTTGATTGAGAACTACATGTTCATCTCCTACAACGCCTACAAATTTGCATTCCTCCTTGATCCGGGCGTCATGGTGATTGGCGGGCTTCTGGTGCTTGTCTTGCTCCGACCTTTGATCGCCATGGCCTTCACGTCTGACAAGAGCGGTTGGACAAGGCCCGAGCCGAAAAGCGGTGAGGCGCATTTTCTTGGCCGCGCCTTGTGGGCTGCTGCGATCGGGGCATTCGTGTTTGTGTTGTACTCGAGTTGGAATTGGCCATTCGCCGCGCGCTTGATGCCGCAAGTAGTCGCGACCATTGGTCTGATTGTCATTTCCGGTCGTATTATAAAGTGGCTGATTGATATGCGCCCAGCCCCGGCTGAAGCAGCGGCCGGTCCTGCCCCACGCGACCACATGCGAGAGCCTGATGCGCTTGGCGATCTGTCCAACGCAGAGCTGATAAAGCGGTCAGTCATTCAATTAACATGGTTGGGCTTATTGCTTGCCCTAGTACTTACCGTCGGCATGCTTCTCGCCGCCGCCATTTATGTTCCGCTGTTTATGATCATCGACGGTCGGGTACGGATCTGGAAAGCCTTACTGATTACCATCGGTCTACTGATTGGCATGTATGTGTTGTTCGATCTCGTATTGAACATGCCGTGGCCTGATGCCTTATTGGGCGACCTTTACCCAGAATTGCGCAACTATATGGGGCTGAGAATAATCTGATTGACCGGGTCGGCTAGAGCGCCCGTCTGGAACCACCCGTCAGGAAGCAAGCCGGCGGGTAGCCGGTCGTATCGCCATCAATGGGATCGGGTTTGCGCACACGGATCGAAAAGCGCGTGTTCCGCGTTGCCCGCGCCGTTGCGTTAACCGGCAGGTTGCTTATTATCGCCCGGCCCCGACGTGAGAGCCGGTTGCACCGTCCTAGGCAGTAGCCGCGAGCGGTAAGACCGGTCGATCAAACATGAGAAGAGAGTGTGCCACATGACAGCAAGCTTTAGGCAATTGCTTGACGACTTACGATCTGAAGGCCAACTCGAAGAAATCTCCAAGCCTGTTGACATTCGCTATATCGCTGCCCTGGTGGATCAATCAGACAAAGCACTCATGTTCACCAATGTCACAGGCTTCGACATGCCGGTGGTTTCGGGCTTGACCAACAGTCGTGACCGGCTTGCCATTGCCATGGGATGTCCGTTTGGCGAGATAGAAGCGCAGGTGCGCGCGGGCCTCGATCGTCCGATAGAACCCGTCACTGTCAATTCCGGACCGGCGCGCGAGATTGTCGTCGAAGGCAATGACGTAGACCTCTTCGCGCTACCCGTCCCATTGTTTTCCGTACTGGACGGCGGTCCGATGATCACGGCCGGCGTTACCATCGCCAAAGATCCCGATGGCGAGCATGAGGGCCTCAATGCAGGTGTCTATCGCTATCTGATCAAGGAACGCAACATCACGGGCATCGATATCGTCACGCCCAACAATCTGCACAAGTTTGCCAAGAAGGCCTATGAAAAGGGTGAACCGTTACCGATCTCGATCAACATCGGCACGCATCCGTTCGAATTGATTGCCTCCTGCTTCAAGGCTGCGATCGGCACCAGCGAAATCGCGATGGCTGGCGGTATGCGCGGCGAAGCAGTCAAGCTGACGCCATGCAAGACCATCGATCTACCGTGCATCGCTGACTCTGAAATCGTTCTCGAGGCGGAAATCCTTCCGACCGGATGGACCAAGCCGGAAGGCCGGTTCGGTGAATTCACGCGCCTGATGGGGGGGCTGCATTGGAACCCGCATGTTCGCGTAAAAGCCATATCCATGCGCAAAAAAGCTATCTATTACGCGCTGCAGATGCCGTGGGAAAATATCTGGCCATCCGGTCCGATTTACGAGGCAGCCGTCCGCCGCGCGCTAAAGGAAGCCGGCGTCCAGACGACGGCTGTCAATATTACGCCGGGTGGATGTTGTCATTGGCATGCCGTAATCGCGATCAAGCCGCACCCCGGAGACGGCAAGAATGCGATCCTGGCGGCATTGTCCGTTGCCGATATGAAACATGTCACAGTGGTTGATGACGACATTGACGTCTTTGACATGACAGATGTCGAATGGGCGGTGGCAACCCGCGTGCAGGCGAGCCGCGATGTCTCGATTATTACCGGCGCGAGATCCAAGCCGCTCGACCCGAGCCTGCCTTACGTTCCAGGCAAGGTCCCCGTGACCGACAAGATGGGGATCGACGCGACGATCAGTGACAATGTCCCACGCGAACGGTTTCATCGCATCGCCTACGCTTATGCAAATGACGTAACGCTGTCGGACTACCGTGGACCGGCCAATGGAGCCGGAGCTTCCCCCAGCACCAAGGTCGACATCACGGATCTTGCCGCCGCAATTCGCAATATCATTACCGCAAAACCGATGTATTTCGCGCAGTTGACCGAGGAATTCGAAAGTGAGGGCTTTCAGGCCGTTGCCCGCGCGCTTGGCGAACTGCACGCTGCCGGTGAGCTGTGGCAGGATGCAGAGGGCCGGTTCTGCTTGGTTGGCTCACAGTTTGCTGCAACGCCGCCTAAGGGCAAGAATTAGGTCGCGCGCATGACTGAAAACCTCGGTGATTTGATACGCCACAATGCCTCACGCGATAAGGCTGCGGTCATCGATCTGGGCGATCCTGCCCGGCCGGTTGAGCGCAGCTACAAGGATCTCGATCGTCGCGCGGATGCCGTCGCGCGTGGTCTTCGCAAGGCTGGGATCGCGCCGGGTCAATGCGTTGGCATTCTCTCTCAAAATCGCATCGAATATATCGAAGTTTTCTTCGGTATCATGCGCGCTGGATGCGTTGTCGTGCCGGTCAATATCAAATTGGCGCGCGAGACCGTCGCATTCATCCTCGAGGACGCAGCAACCGCTTTCCATTTTGTCGAGACCGGCGCCGCCGATCTCGTACCCGAGGGTCGCCAAGTCATAACGTTCGGCGAGGATTACGAAGATTTTTTGGATAATGGGCCCTTCACGTCTCACGAGGTTAGTGATCGAGATCTGTGCTCGATGCCCTATACCTCAGGGACAACCGGACAGCCGAAAGGTGTTTATCTCACGCACCACGGCCAGCAATGGGCCACCAGGGCAATTGTCCGGGACCGCCGCTTGACCGAGCATGAGCGCACTATTGTGTCGGCGCCGTTCTTTCACAAGAACGCTTTGTTGGCGATAAAGACGGCAGTGCTGCCAGGCGCCACATTGATCATTCTGCCGCGCTTTGATGCCAAAGTTACCTTGCACGCCATCAACGATTATCAAGCGACCATGGTCACCGGCGTGCCGACCATGATGTACATGTTGCTGGCGGAAACCGAGCTGTTGTCGGCATTGGATGTCTCAAGCATAACCACGGTTTCAATGGGCTCTGCCCCGGCGACGCAGGCCTTGATCGATCGCATCATGGCAACATTCCCAAATTGCCAGGTGCAATATAATTACGGCACCACCGAAGGCGGTCCGATCATGACCGGCTGGTTTCATCCCGACGGCAAGCCGCGCCCGCCGGCGAGCGTCGGCTATCCAATGCATGATGTCGAATTTCGTCTGGAGGGCGGGCCCAACCCGAACGAGGGCGAGTTGGTGGTGCGCAATCCGGGTGTCACAATCGGCTATCACAACCTGCCGGAGGTGACGGCAGAAAGACTAAAGGACGGCTGGTTTTATTCCGGCGATATCCTGCGTCAGGACGAGGATGGCTGGCTGTATTTCGTAAGCCGTAAGGACGACATGTTCGTGTGCAGTGGCGAGAATATTTTTCCAAGTGAGGTCGCCATCCGGCTCGAACGCCATCCAAGCATCGCCCAGGCTGTCATCCTGCCATTCGATGATGAGCGCCGTGGCCAGGTGCCCTACGCTTTTGTCAAGCTCACAGGACAGGCGCAGCTATCCGAGGACGATGTGCGCCAATTCGCGATAGCCAACGGCCCGGCGTATGCTCATCCGCGCCGCGTCTTTTTTGTCCGCGATTTTCCATTGAGCGGATCCAATAAGGTTGATACCAACGCCTTGAGAAAGCTGGCCGATGAAACGTGAGTGGATCGTCTTGTCGAGCCTTAACAGAAATAAGCGGAGTTGAACCGTGCCTGAAAACAAAATGACATTCGATGAATTGAACGATCGTCTCCGCGTGGCGCCTTTCCATCAGTGGCTTGGCCTGAACCTCAAGGAGCTGGGTGACGATCATATCGTGGTGACCGCGAAATGGCGCGAAGAGTTCGTGGTCAACGCCAAGGCGGGTTATACCCATGGTGGTATACTTGCTACTTTGATCGACGTCGTTGCCGATTATGCTTTGGCCGCAAAGCTTGGCGTCCCAGTACCCACAATCGATATTCGGGTCGACTATCATCGTCCGGCCAAGGGCGACATGACGGTGCGGGCCGAAGTAATCAAGCTTGGCCGCGGCGTTTCATCAGCCGAAGCTCAAGTCTATGACTCCGACGGGAATCTGGTTGCGAGCGGCCGCGGCGTTTATGCCACGGCCAGTTAACCCATTGACGCGACCTCAGTATGTGAGAACGACGTAAAGGAAGGATATGGTCATGCGCGCTTGCGTTCTTTACGAACACGGTGACAACGATGCTTTCAAACAAGTTGCCGATTATCCTGATCCCGAATGTCCGGCGGAGGGTGTCGTCATCAAAGTCAAAGCGACGTCCCTCAACTACCATGATATCTTTACCCGCCGCGGCATGCCGGGGATTAAGTTGCCATTTCCAATTATCGCGGGCCTTGATGTTGCAGGCGAAGTCGTCGAAGTCGGCGCTGATGCATCAGGCTGGAAGATTGGCGATCGCGTTTTGATCGACCCACGCAATCGCGTTGAACATAAACTGATTGGCGAGACCATGCCGGGTGGTCTTGCCGAGTTTTGCGCCGCGCCCACTCATCAATTGGTGCGTGTCCCCGACAATGTCGATTTTGCACAGGCTGCAAGCCTGCCCGTCGCATATGGCACCGCGCACCGCATGATGGTGACCCGCGCCAATGTGAATAAAGACGACGTCGTGTTGATTCTCGGTGCTTCGGGTGGCGTCGGCACTGGCGCCTTGTTGATCGCTAATCTAATGGGCGCCGAGACCATCGTGTGTTCCTCGAGTGAAGATAAACTTCAGCGCCTTAAGGACCTAGGTGCCGACAAGGGCATCAACTATATCGAGACGGATTTCGTAAAAGAGATCTGGAGGCTTTACGAAAAGCCGCATCGTCGCAAGTGGGAAGGCGGCGTCACCATGGTGGTGAATTTCACCGGTGGCGACACCTGGGTTAAATCGATGCGCGTGTTGCGACGCGGCGGCAAACTTCTCACGTGCGGTGCGACCGCAGGTTACGATCCAAATACAGACCTCCGCTATATCTGGAGTTTTGAGCTTGACGTTCTCGGCTCGAACAGTTGGGAGCCTGAGGACCTAACAGCGCTTCTGGGCTATATCAGTGAAGGCCGCATGACAGTACCGATCGATAAGACATTCGGCCTTGATGGTGTCAAGGAAGCTGTCCGCATGATCGAAGACCGCGAGGTCTTCGGAAAGATCATCATCAATCCGGAATTGTAAGGCATAGGACCTGCGGGCACTAGCAAACAGCGACGTTGCCCGCACCCTTTGCTTGAAGGCCTATCAAGAAAGCAATATCCGATCTGTCACAACAGCATCGCCAGCCACAAGTCGGATTAAGATGCTCTAGCAAATCAGGGAGCTTAGGCTGCCTTTCGATCTGCGCCTGGCGTCCTGTCGCAAGCGTCAGGCCACTGTTGCGCCGGTCGGCTCCGATTGGCGATCATCTTGTCGTGAAGCTCTGCGATGATCGCGCTGCCTGTCTTTGTAAACAGGAATGGCAGAAATGCATGAACCAGACAGCAAACAGCCGCAATAAATAGCTTGCCGCTGAAGAACAAAGCCGTCCCCATATGTTCGGTATAAGTCTCCCCAACCTCGCTCGGATGATCCTTGAACAAATGAAGCATATTGCGCTGACCCCGTGATGTCTTTTGATGCCGACATCCTAGCACGAGCTTAGGAAAAACAGATTTCAAATTTTCTAATATAATCAATATTATTACAATAATTTACTAAATGATAAATGTATAATAGAATTTTCTGCTAATATTGATGACATAAGTAGAATTAAGAGGGAATGCTTGGTCTGTGGCGCTGCGGGGCTAGATGCCGGGGTCACGTAGTATAAGTGCTGCGCCCATCGCCCAGTCTGCGCCGATGATCACTTCTGCCGGCTGATCAAGCATGGGCGTGATGCCGACCTGAGAGAGATGAGCCCGGGCGCTGTTGAGGTCGCTTGTGCGCATTACGATCGCTGCAACCTGAGGCGGCGGTGGGAGTCGCGCGCCGCCAAGCCTTTGCCCCGCTCTCTCATGCGGCAGAAACCGTAACACACCCCGGTCCAGTTTGATAACGAGTTGGCCATCGCCGATATCTTCGATACCGCGACCACAGAATTGTGCAAAGCCTTCGGCGCTGGCGCGGGGGTCAGCCGTTGCAAACCAGGCTTCGTCGAGATGGGTTATGCCAAGCGCGTTGCCGACATAGCGCGGCTGCCAGACCTGATCCGGCGTATGGTGCGTCAGCACTTGTATTCTGGCTTCCGGAACCGCATCGAACCGCGCACGTATGACAGTAAAAGAAACCTCGACGTCACCGCCGTCCTGGCCTTCAATGGTCCGTCGCAAGTTGACGGTGGGCTGGAGTTCAAAGCCAGCAGCGCTGATACGATTGGCTTCGCTATAGGCGTCATAGACAGCCATGGCAACCAAATGCACACCGACACTGCGCGCGATACAGCTCCGCATGTGTTGGCTGACCGGTGTGTCGACGCCTGCAACCGGGGTGAGAATTTCGAGGTACCCCCGCTCAAGCAGAATGAGCTTGTTGGCCGACCCCATAGGTACCAACGCACCCGTCACAGGATCGCGGTCCCCATGAACTGAATAGGGCGTCATCTTGAAACCAAGACGCTCAAAAGTCGCGGATGCGGCGTCAATATCCGGCACCATCCAGCCGACATGGTCGAGATAGATCTCGCCCTTATTTGGAAGTTGTTGATCGCGATCGGTCATTATCTCCCCGTTCTGTTTACTTGACTTGGCTTTCCAGTGCGCCTCTTATGCACCGCCCTAAAGGCTGATCGTTCTTACTAACATTCCCAAAAAAGGGACTGAGCGTGTAGTCTTTACGTGTAGCGGACAATTCACAGATGAAAGTCATTCGATTTCATTTGGTCGTCCTCTAGGGCCCAAGCCGAGATACACCAATTTTGACAATGACCGACCCGATCACTCTATCCCTGATAACCGGCGCCTTTTTGTTGGCCGGCTTTGTCAAGGGTGTAATCGGGGCGGGCCTTCCCCTTATCAGCTTAGCCATTTTGACCGCAACAGTGGGCTTGCTTCCGGCCATTGCTATCATGCTTGTGCCGGCAATCGTGACGAACATTTGGCAGGCGAGTACCGGCGGGCATTTGAAAGTTATCCTGCGGCGACTATGGCTCTATTTGACAGTCGCCGTGTGCACCGTTTGGCTTGGTGGATTGGCCTGGAAGCGTGTCGACGTCGCCTGGCTTACAGCTTTGCTTGGTGTCTTGTTGGTGGCCTACGCCATCTTCAATATTGCCGGCTGGCAGCTCGTTATACCGAAGTCCCGTGAAACACCGATTGGCATCGCGTTTGGTGTCGTCAATGGCGTCGTGGCCGGCATGACCGGATCCTGCGTGATGCCGGGCCTTATATACATTCAGGCGCTGGGCTTTTCGAAAGACGAACTGATCCAGGCTATGGGCATTTTATTCACAACCCTGACGACGGCGGTCGCGCTGTCGATGCATACCAATCGCCTGCTGACCACCGAGCTGGTGCTGTTGTCGATCGGTGCGTTGATCCCGGCAGCCATCGGTATGCGGATCGGTCAGTTATTTCGCGCAAGTCTTTCAGAAGAGCGCTTTCGACAGATCTTTTTTGTTTCGCTTATGATCATGGGGATCGCGATTGTCGCCCGCGCCTGGTCCTGATTACCAATTCAGTCCGGGCCAGCCTTACCGGTCAATAACCAGCCGAATTTTTCGCGCGCTTTACGAGCAACCTCGGCACTTGCGGCATTGCTCGGCGGAAACTTGTCGCGCCAACGGTAGGGCCGACACGCATCGATCACGGCGAGCGAATGGGTCATATCGCCAAGCTCACGCTGTTCGGGCGTGAGGCGCGCATCGGCCGGCGAATCCCAGACACCCTCAAGAAACTGAATCGATTGCTTGGGATCTGTGCGCGTGCACATCGCCCATAGTAACTGTTCGAGATCGGTTACATCGACATCATCGTCTGTCACGATGACGTATTTGGCGGCATAGGCAGCGGCCCCGCATTGGGCCGCGACCATTCCGGCCTGCACCCCGTGACCGGGATGGCTTTGTTTGATCGAGACACCGTGCAGCAGACGGGAGGCACCGACCTCATGGCACCAGACCTGGTGGACACCACTGACGCCGGCCCCGATCAGGTTCTGCTTGATCATCGCCGAGCGCATCACCGCGCGGTATCGCGCCATTTCATCCGGCCCGCCACCCATCGGCGGCACGCCATGCAATATCGGATCATTGCGATGATAGATCGCCTTAATATCAAGCACTGGAATCTGATTGGCGCCACCAGCATAATGCCCGGTCCATTCCCCAAACGGACCTTCAAGTTGAGTCTTGCCAGGTTCGATGAACCCCTCGAGTACGATTTCGGCGTTGGCCGGAATGGGCAGCCCGGTAAAGCGCCCTTCGACCATCTCGACTGGCTTGCCCCGCATGCCGCCAACAATATCGAGCTCAAACACGCCGTACGGGGCTTCAGTGCCGCCATAGAAGAAAATCAACGGGTCACCGCCGAGCACCATCACCACCGGGCAGCGTTCATTCTTGGCAAAGTACTTGTCACGATGCACCTGGCCATGATGGCCGCGCGCCATCAAGATGCCGACGGTCTTGGCATCGTGCACTTGCGCCCGGTAAGCGCCGGCATTAAGCCAGCCATCTTCAGGGTCACGCGTAATGGAATAGGTGCCGGTGCCAATATAGCGTCCACCGTCAAGCTCGTGCCAGATCGGCGCGGGAAACCTAGTGACGTCGATATCATCGCCAGTGAGAACATTCTCCAAAATGGGCCCATCCTTGACGATTTCATGCTTGATATAGTTCGGCTCATCGAGAAAGGCCGTCTTGAAGCCGTCCGAAAGTTCCCATTTGTTGTAATGATCAGGCATACCGAGCGTCATATTGCGCCGCTTGCCGGCAAACACGTTTAGAAGCAGGCGAAACCCTTTTGGGCAGCCATCCACCTCATCGAAGACCACACAAGGACCGTCCTCCGCTTTCAGAAGCGCTTCCGCAACGAGCCCGACATCCTCCTGCCAGCTAGCCCCTTTTAAATGGCGGACCTCACCAAGGCGTTCAGCCTGCTCGAGCCACCCGCGCATATCCTCATAAGGAATGTTGACTGCTGTGTTGGCGCGCCCCTGCATTTGCGTGTTCCCCTATAACATCCTGTATTTGCTGTTTGCCGGAATAGACCAGATGTCGGCGCGCGGGGCAACGGCAAACAGATGCTCTAAAAATCAGCATCATTTAGTCCGGCGACTGATCATATATTTTTGCGCATAGAGCGGTCCATTTGGGCTTGCCGCCTTACCCACCGCCTCTACACTGTTGATGTTTTGGCCGGCACTCCATCCCATCGTTGGGGATTAGGAGTTCAGCGTCCAGCCCGAGAGGCCGCCGGTGCGAAAAACTCCGGGCGTCATGAAAAGGAGCGGTCGCATGCTCCCGCGTTTGATGGTGATTGCAATAGTCTTAGCGATAAGCGGTCAGGCCGGCGCGCACAGCTGGTATCCCAAGGACTGCTGCCACGACGAAGACTGCGCTCCGGTCGTCAAGATCGAGTATCTTAAGGATGGTTACATGCGTGTGACCACTGAGAACGGCCGCTCTGCCCTCTTTCACCGGCTGCTACCAAAGCGTCCCTCGAAGGACAACCGTGTTCACGCATGTATTTACGCCGGTGAGCCGATGTGTCTGTTCGTACCCCCTGGCATGTAGTCACGAAAATGCTAGAACGATTACGATCGGCTGTCCGGGGCTATCATCGTGAGCGTGGCGCTATGCACGCCACTGGAACACTGCCCGTCTAATCGATATAGTTAGAGCTGCCAGATTAGGACACATCAAGGTTTGAAGATTTACGGAGGAAAACGCAATGCAGGATGCACCAGCCTTACGCTATGGCGTTGACGCCTATCAGGAGTGGGTCGATCGCGAGGGGCTGCCGACCGCTCAAGGCATGGCGGTAGATCTGTTTTCGGTCGAGACCAAACATTGGCCACGCTATGACATCAAGGCGTCCACCGTGCATTGTTCCGGGCGAGGCGATTTCGCTCAGATGTTCGTCTATGAGCTGGATCCGGGTAAATCATCATCGCCTCAGCAACATCTCTACGAAGAGATTATCTATGTTCTCGAAGGCACCGGATCGACGCAGATCGAACTTGCCGATGGGACCAAGCGGGCCTTTGAGTGGGGTCCCAAGTCGATGTTTGCCATCCCGCTCAATGCTAAGCACCGCCACTTTAATGGGTCCGGTCAGGAGCGTGCGCTTCTCGCTGCCACCACAACCTTGCCGATGATGTTGAAGACCATCCATCACGAAGGCTTTATCTTCAACAACAACTTTGAGTTTTCGGATCGTACCGGCAAGGAGAGTTATTTCACCGGCGAAGGCGATCTTCTGACCTTCCGGCCGGGCAACCATATGTGGGAAACCAATTTCGTACCCGATATGGCCAGCATCGAATTGCATGCCTGGGGCGATCGCGGCGCAGGCTCCACCAACATAATGTTCGTGCTCGCAGACGGCACGATGCACGCACACATCTCCGAGATGCCAGTTGGCACGTATAAGAAGGCCCATCGCCACCATCCGGGTTTTCACGTGATGTGTGTGACGGGTCATGGCTATTCGTTATGCTGGTATGAGGGAGACCAGGATTTTGTGCGCATCGATTGGAAGCACGGCACGGTCTTCCCGCCTGCTGACCAGCAATTCCACCAGCACTTCAACACCTCGAAAGAGCCGGCACGATACTTGGCAACCGGCTTCGGCGGCTTGCGTTATCCGGTCATCGCCCGTCACCATCGCGCCTTCTTCGGCGCCTTGCCGGGTGAGAAAATCGGTGCCAAGCCTGCTGCGTCAACCAGCGTGAAGGAAGGCGGCGACCAGATCGAGTATGAAGATCAAGATCCCCGCATCCATCAGATGTTTTTGGACGAGATGAAGAAAAATGGTGTCGAAAACGGCATGACCAGCATCTTCCCGGAATAGTCAGCAGCATTTGAATTGGAAAATGGAGACTGGGTGAGTGATGGCGAACGCGGCTCACCCGTCACCTGGCTGATAAGTAACTGATCTTATCGATCAAACCTGCACCGGTTCTAACCGGAGAGGGCATGTTCGGATGCAAACGGCTTCGCTCATTATCTGGTTGGCGGTGGGGTGGCTTTATGTAGGCGCCGCCGTTGCCGCCGTATTTTTAATCTTTGGGATCGACCGGATCGACGAAGATGCCCGTGGCGCATACACGTTTCGCCCTTTGCTGGTTCCGGGGATACTCCTGTTGTGGCCGCTGGTCGTCTGGCGATGGGTTATGCTTGAGCGCGGTGGAGAACCAACGAATTACCGTAATCGTCCCTTGCGCGCCGCCCACGGTTGGGTGTGGCTAATCCTGTCTATTCTCATCCCGGCGCTATTCTTGACTGCGCTTTCGGTTCGCCAAAAATCTTATGAGGGCGCACCAGCAATCCGGCTCGGCAAGCCAGCATCCTGAACCGAATGAGCGTCGAGCCATTTTGTCAGGCCATGAGGGTAAGTGAAGAATGAGTGTTAAGTACCAACCCGTTCAATGGACCGGTGCGAAGCTGATCTACGATGCAATTCTGGTTGGCGTGATCGCCGCTTACATCCTGATCTTCCTGTATGTCGTTCCTGAGTTCGGCGCACACACCCGTACGATCGATGCCGAAATTGCCCCCGCCCGGGCCTTCGGCACGTGCGCCTTTCTTTTAGTGACGGTCATCCTTGCAATTGGTCCTCTGGCCCGCCTGGACAGCCGGTTTTTGCCGCTCCTCTATAATCGTCGCCATTTCGGTGTCATCACGTTCCTTGTGGCCTTGACACACGCCTACTATGCCATCGACTGGTACTTTGCCTTTGCCGAAATTCCCAAGTTCACGGCGATCTTTGCAGCCAACGTCAACTATGGTCAGGTGCTGGGGTTTCCCTTTGAAACACCGGGCGTCCTGGCCCTTTTGGCCCTCGCCATATTGGCTGCCACAAGTCATGATTTCTGGCTGAAGTTCCTGACCCCCCGGCTGTGGAAAGGGCTTCATTATCTCCTCTATTTCGCCTTTGCGTTGATAGTGGTGCACGTTGCACTGGGATCGCTGCAAAGTCAGAAAAATCAAACCTTCACGATTATCGTCGGCCTATCGTTGCTATTGGTGTGTGCATTGCATGCCATCGCCGCCTTTCGTGAACACCAGGCGGGCGGCAAATCCGACAGCGATGGGGATTGGTACAAAGTCGGCGCCGTGGCTGAGATTGAGGAGGGGCGGGCAAAAATCGTCAATATCGGCGTCGGCCGGCGGGTTGCGGTGTTCCGCCATAACGGCAGACTATCGGCGATTGCCAACGCCTGCGCGCACCAGAACGGACCACTTGGCGAAGGCCGCATTATAGACGACTGCGTCACCTGCCCGTGGCATGGGTTTCAATACAGACTTGCGGATGGCCGGGCACCACCTCCATTCACCGAAAAAGTTGAGACCTACACCGTCCGTCTTGACGGAACAACGGTTTGGGTAAACGGGGCCGCCAACGCACTTGGAACAACGGTTTCACCTGTCGTAATTCCGGAGAACGTCACATGACCAGCCAGTCTCCAAAGCCGTTCTTTGTTGGCTACTTGCCGATCCCGCCAGGTCTGCGCGTCTTCTTGGCCGCGCTTTCAGCCGGCCTCATCGGCGCCTTTGCAGCATTGGCTTTCGGGATCGGGCTTGCCCAAGACGAACCTGGTAACAGCGCCTTCAAGGAGGACTGGGGCGAGCAGACGTTGACCGGTATTCTGCGCATCAAGCCCTATCCGGTGCTGCACGTGACAAAGGGCACCAAGAATTTGCCGCCCGGACGTGCCGTCTTGCTGACGGGCGATGCCAAAGAGGGCATCCAGGATCGCGTTGAAGATCTCGATGGCAAATACGTCACCATCAAGGGCTATGCTATGAAACGCGGCGATCTGGATGCCGTACAAGTGGAATCAGACGAAGAAAAAATAAAGGCCACAACAGGCGGCGCCACGACGGGCAGGCCGCAGTCGAAATCTCTCGGCCGATGGCGTTTGAAGGGCGAAATCTGCGATGGCAAGTGCCTTGCCGGCGCCATGAAACCAGGCCGCGGCATTTCCCATCGCGCATGCGCCAACCTTTGCCTGATTGGCGGCGCTCCCCCGGTATTCGTGTCAACGGCTCCGGTAAACGGTGCCGAATTCTTCTTATTGGCCGACAAGAGCGGCGGCCCATTGCCGAAAGACCACCTGAAGTATGTTGCAGTGCTGATTGCGGTGGATGGTGAAATAGAGCGCCGCGGCGCGCTAAGCGTATTCAAGGTCGACCTCAAGAGTGTGAAAGTTCTGAAATGATGTCCTTGGGACCAACATTGCACCGCCTGGTCGGGATCTTAGCGGCTATTCTCCTGTTTCTAGTATTGCTTTATGCGTCCCGGTTTTGGATTTGGGAGGCACCATGGGACGAGGAGGGCCTGTTCGGCCTCGAGCTCTTCGGGCCACAGGGTGATCTTTTCACTGCGTGGCTGAGCGAGACACCCTACGCACCATTCGCCATTCTGGTGTGGGCAATTGCCGCAATCTTGCTGTTATCGGCAATCCAATGGCTCGCCAGTAAGGTTTCCCGTTGACGGATTGGAGTGTGGCACAAATCCGGGTAGCTCTACGGTGTCTTGCCTAGCCGCTTTAGAGCGCGCAGTGCCGGGCGCAAAGATTTGTCAATCCGCAAGGCGGCACGATAATCAGCGATGGCCTTTTCTGTATTGCCTTGGCGTTCACGCAACTGGCCGCGATTGACGTACGCGGCAGCGCTATCTGGATCGCTAGCAATCGCCTTATCAAGATCAATTTGGGCCTGCTTCAAGGCTCCCTGTCGCATGTGTGCGATGCCTCGGTTACGCAGCGCATTAGTGAAACGCTTGTCGAGGGCGATGGCCTTCGTGAATTGTTTGATCGAGTCCGCCAACCGCCCCTGGCGAGTGGCGATCACGCCGAGATTGTTGTAGGCGTGCGCATTTCTGGGATCCAGCTCCAACGCCTTTTTGTGATCAGCGATCGCATCGGCATAATCTCCTTGGGCTGCATGGACGAGGCCGCGATTGTTGTAAGCGCTGGCATATTTCGGCTTCAGTTTGATCGCTCTTGAATAGTCCTCAATTGCACTTAAGAAATTCTTCAACTCCCAATTAGCGATGCCCCGATTATAGTAGGCATCGGCAAGGCCCGGTCGCAGTTTAATAGCTTTGTCGTAATCTGCTATCGCCCGTTTGCGCGCTCCGCTCAGGCGATAGGCATTGCCGCGATTGAGGTAGAGATTCGGACGGCGGTCATTGAGATCGATTGCTTTGCTATAATCCACGATTGCCAAGTGAAATCGACCCATCCGACTATAGACGTTGCCCCGGTTTTGATAAGCACCCGAGAGATAGGGCTTGAGCGAAATAACTTTTGTGTAGTCTTCGATCGCCCGTGAAAAAGCAGCAAGTTTTTCATAAGCCACTGCGCGATTGAAGTAGACTGTCGCAAACCGAGGCTGAATAAGAATGGCCTGATTATAGTCCACGATTGCACGTCTAAACTTTTGCATGCGAAAATATGCATTACCGCGATTACTGTAGGCTGCAGCACGAAGGCGTCCCGGTAGACGATCCCCTATTTTTATTAACGCCGAGCACCCTCGAATTGTCCGCGATGGATCGCGCAACTGATCGCAATCGCGATGATTGTTGGCACTTACATCGCCCGCGCTGGCAAACACACTCGTGGCGAGTGTCATAAGACTTGCAACAATGCTGTTCCAATTTCTCACTGGCATCTACCCCTCAACACTATGTGGCCATCCCTGGCGCCGTGCCCTGTACCGTGGTTCGCCGCAAAAGCCGGCGTTCATTTTCCGGAAAGTCTGTGCGTGCATGCACTGTGCACCTGTTGTCCCAAGCAACAAAATCACCAACAGTCCACCGGTGCGCGTAGACATTGTCCGCCCGCTCGATATGGTCAAACAAGACCGCCAACAATTCATCGCTGTCCTGTTGCGAAAGTTCGGCGATGCGTACGGTCATCAGGCGGCTTGCAAAAAGGGCCGTGCGTCCGGTCTCTTCATGACGAACGAACAATGGATGCATGACCTCGCCAGAATAGTCACCGGCATTGACGCCTTTAATGACCGAACCCGAATAGTACCCCTGCACACCATGGCAACCGGCCAGCTTCTGCTTCACGTCCTCTGGCAACGTTTCGTAGGCCCGGTACATATTGGCGAATAGCGTATCGCCGCCATGCGACGGCAGTTCAACTGCATAGAGGAGGGTGTAGCGGTACGGCGCCACATCATATGCGCCGTCGGAATGAAACATCATTTCGCCGTCTGGCAGGGAGCCGATCGGCCGTCCATTTTCCCGAATATTTGACACCAGCATGATCGACTGATGCGTCGTGTTGGCCTCTGGCCGTCCTTCATAGCGCTTGCGTTTGGGCATCTCACCGAATCGCAACGTAAAGCGGACCTGGTCTTCCTCTGTCAGGGTCTGGCCGGGGAATATGATGACCAGATGGTCCAGCCAAGCCTGATGGATCGCTTTGAAGTCTTGTTCGCTGATGTCCTGGCTAAGATCGACACCGTAGATCCGCGCCCCAACTGCTGCGCCCGTAGGTTCAATGCGAATGCCCATCCCTTGCCCCAATGCCCAAGATCCACACGATTGTTCAGGCGCTATTGAACCCATAAGTATGGCAAAAGGCAATGATCCAAGCGCTGACTGTTCACGCACGACGTCGTGATAGGCGCTCTCGTGCGATCGCGAGCAATGAACGGCAAAAACGGGAAAGAGCAATAGGCCCAAGTGCGCGTGGATCAAGTCCGCTTGGAAATACGGAACGGCAAGCCACCCTTTGGCGTCAACGTCACGGTAGCATTTATGCCAGGCGGCTCATCGCCGACATATTCAGGCCGGAAGCGGCGCAGCAGTATTGACAATGCAAGGGTATTTTCGACCTGGCTCATCGCGCCGCCGATGCAAGAGCGCTTGCCGCCGCCAAACGGCAAATAAGTATAAGGTCGGCGCTTCTTATTGGCGTCACCCATGAAGCGTTCAGGTTTAAATTCTTCCGGCTCGTCCCAGAACCTGGGGCTGTGATGAGCACCATAAGCAAACATGACGACGCGGTCCCCAGCCTTGATTGGCGTCCCGTCGATGTCATCATCTTCTGCGGCAATGCGAATGAGCCCCCAGATTGGCGGGTAAAGGCGCATCGTTTCCTGGATTACCGCACGCGTATAGGCCAATCCTGAGTAGTCCTGCGCCGTAGGATCACGGTCGCCATAGACCTCTTCGCCTTCCCGGCGTATGCGTTCGGAAGCTTCTGGATGCCTGGCTGTAAGATACAAGGCCCACGCCAGCGTTAGAGCTGTGGTTTCGGTTCCCGCCCAAAGATATTGTTTCAACTCATCGACGGCCTGCTGCTCATCGAATTCCGGAATATCCGGGTTTGCGACGGCATCCTCGATCATCTTCAAAAGCGTACGCTCGCGATGTTCGCGCGGGTCGGCCGCGATGACACTCGGCGGGACACTTGCCCAGGTCTCCATGGCCTTGGCGGCACTTTCCTCAGAAAGTTCGAACTCCGCACCGGCCACTTTCTTGGCGCGAATCGACTTGTGATTTAGGACGTCGGTGTAGGTCTTAACGCATTTGAAAACGAAATGCGGATTGAACGGCATTTCACGGTCAAACAGTGCCTTGCAGATCATATCGGCGGCCAGCGTCCAGGTCTGTTCGACCATTTCAACCGTCTCACCGGACTGTGCCAGGTCCTCCCAAGACTCTAATTTGTTTCGGATCGCGTCGAGAAAATACGGAATGTACTCGGCGAACATATCCGGATGGAATGCCGGCTGCTGCGGCATACGGATTTTTTGCCACAGCACGCCATCGTGGGTAATCATTGATTTACCGAAGATCGGCTTCAGGCCGTCGAAATACTTGATGTATTTATCCGCCTTTGTGACCAGCACATGCTTGAAGTATTCGGGTTCCGATAGGAAAATAACGCGCTCATCACCCATATTGAACGGAATAGCTCCGCCATAGCGCTCAGTCATCAGCATGAGCAGCGTCATGGGGTTTTGGGGGTCGCCTTTGAGAAGTGGCGTGAGCTTAAACCAGATGCTGGATTCTTCGCCAAGCTTCTGCGTATCGACTGGCGTCGTCGTCATATTCATCTTTCGACACACATTCTATAAAAGTGGTGTAGCGCTACATACCTGCTGTGGACGTATTTAATGCAACACCAGCCATAGAGCCTGACGCTCCGCAGTTCCCTTGGGAACGCCCCTCAATCCGTCCCATCGGATGACCGGTGTTAGATCAGCCGATCACCGTTCTCATCTGGGCCCACAAACCATCTAACACTCTGATGGTACTCACCATAGAACGCCAGTCCGTTCCAATCCAGCGCACCGGCCCATCATCATCTGCAAATGGTTTATGGCCTGATTCCTGGATTCCCATCGAATTCAATTAACTAGTGCATTGATTCGGCAAGATCCGCGCGGCGCTAGCCCGCCAAGCAGCGGTTCCTATCATCTGTGTTGCATAGCGTCCACAAAAGCCCCGCCACCGCTACGATTTAACGCGCTTATTGGTCAACGGCCGTTCGCGAGTGGCGGCGAGAACAGGATGATGTCGGTATCGGGCGCCGGGCGGGTTTCACAGCGCTCTGTGGTTAAGCTTGTCGCGCCGCTGGCAACCAGCTCCAAGGCATGCGGATACAACTTATGCTCAGCCTTGAGAATTCGCGCCGCCAACGCCGCCTCATCATCGCCGGGCCGAACGCCAACCGCGGCCTGCGCAATAATCGGGCCGGCGTCCATTTCAGGGACGACGAAATGTACTGTGCATCCGGTAATCTTTACGCCGGCTGACAAGGCACGCTGATGTGTGTCGAGACCCTTGAAGCTCGGCAGCAGAGAGGGATGAATATTGAGCAGGCGCCCCTGCCAGGCATTAACGAATTTGGCGGTGAGCAGTCGCATAAAACCGGCAAGGCAGACCAAGTCCACACGTTTTTCCACAAGGCAAGCCTGCAGCTCAGCTTCGAAAGTCTCGCGACCTGAAAACCTTTTATGATCGATCGCTATGGTCTCGAGCCCGCGCTCCTGGGCCCAATTAAGCCCCGCTGCATCGGGACGATTGGAGATCACCACCGAAATCTCAGCGGGATAGTCCGGTGTGCCTGCAGCCTCAACCAGGCTCATCATGTTGCTGCCGCGTCCGGAGATCAGGATACCAACCCGCGCCTTTGCCCGTTCGTTCGTCATTGCGCAAAATCCAGGTTGCCATCGAAGATCACCATCGATCGTTCGGACTGGCCGGGTTTGATCGAACCTATTTGCCGCGCCGCAAAATCCTGTTTTGCGAGAATGTCAAAGGCGTCGGCCGTTCGCTCTGCCTCACAAATCACGACCATACCGATACCGCAATTGAAGGTGCGCAAAAGTTCTGCATCCGCGATGTCGCCAGCTTTCTGTAGCCAGCCAAAGACCTCAGGTGTGCGCCAGCTGCCCAAATCAATTTTTGCATCAAGCCCTTTTGCGAGCACACGCGGAATGTTTTCCGTCAATCCACCACCCGTGATGTGCGCCACGGCCTTGATGCCAACGTCGGCGCGGATCAATTCTAGGATTGCGCGCACATAAACGCGTGTCGGCGCCAACAAGGCCTCACCAAGCGTTCGATCGGAATCAAATGGCGCTGGTTTATCATACGCAAGACCTTCACGTCCGACGAGCTTGCGTATCAGGGAGTAGCCGTTGGCGTGCGGACCGGAAGACGCAAGTCCGATCAGAACATCACCGTCTTTCATGTCGCCCCGCGGCAGCAGCGCATCACGTTCAACGGCGCCCACCGCGAAACCTGCAAGATCATAATCGCTGCCGGCATAAAGGCCGGGCATTTCGGCAGTCTCGCCGCCAATCAATGCACAGCCTGCCTGTTTGCATCCTTCAGCGATACCGCTGATGATAGACGTAGCTTGCGCAACGTCCAGTTGGCCAGCTGCGATATAATCAAGGAAGAAGAGCGGCTCTGCCCCCTGCACAACAAGATCGTTGACGCACATTGCGACGAGATCAATGCCGACCGTATCGTGCCGGCCGGTGTCGATTGCGATCTTGAGTTTTGTTCCAACACCGTCGTTTGCCGCGACCAGTATTGGATCGCGATAACCAATACGGCTGAGATCGAAGAGCCCACCGAACCCACCGAGGTTGACGTCGGCCCCAGCTCTTCGGGTCGAGCTTGCCAGCGGCTTGATCGCCTCAACGAGCGCATTGCCGGCATCGATGTCGACGCCGGCATCGCGATAGGTCACCCCGCTACGCCCATTTTCACTCGCATTGGCCATAATAGCCGCCTCACAAACGCTGGCACCGGCACTTATCGACCGCACCGGTATTCACCCCGTAGACCAACGGGAACGGCGCTTTTTACGGCCTGGCATGCATACCGGCAACAATATGCCCCAACTTATCGACAAAGCTTTTTCATGGATAGCATCGCTTGGCCGCCATGGCATAACATCGTATTCGGGACTATAAGCAGGCGGGCATAGCTTTTGTGGGCCCTTCGCGGGGTTTTGCCGTCCCGAAAGGCAGGTCTGTGAAATGAGAGGAGCGGCCATGCGCGCCACCACATCTTTAATTCGGGCTCTCATAATTGCTGTTGGCGTAGTGGCTTGGGCGCACACGGCCGGCGCGGACGGCCAGCCCTTTACGATTGCCAAATACCCTGTCGACGCTGAAGCTGAGAACGCAGCCAAGGCTCAAAAAAAGGCGCTTGCGGATGGACGCCGGGCGGCTTTGCAGTCCTTGTTGAAGCGGCTCGTACCGATCTCGGCTTATACGCGTTTGTCTAAACTAAAGGCATTGAATGCCCAACGCCTGGTCTCTGGTGTATCGGTGCGCTCAGCCCAGAATTCCTCAACTCAGTACATCGCAACACTGGATTTTGCTTTCGATCCTGATGGGATACGCAAACTTTTGCGCAATCAAGCCATACCGTTTGTTGAGACACAGGCGCAGGCAACGATACTGGTGCCTGTTGTTGTCCGCCTTGGGGCATCGAAAGGCGATACGCCGGCTGCCGCAGCACTATCGATTCAGACCGCGGGTCGCACAGCTACATGGTGGCGTCGGGTCTGGCGCAATCTGGACCTTGAGAACACACTGACACCACTGAAAGTCGCAAAATTGAAACCTGGCATCGATAGCGCCATGCTGTCTGCTGCACGCGCAGGTCGCGTCGACATGGTCGAGCAACTGGCGGCAAAATATCGTCTGCCGCGCGTATTGCTCGCCATTGCCCAAACCGATTCTGCAGGCGAGCGCTTGTATTTGACTATGGCAGGTCAGGATGCTGTAGGCGCGTTCTCGTTGAACCGCTCCTACACATATCAGCGCGATGACCTGGAATACACCATGGAACTCGCCGCCGTGATCGCGCTTGGCACCCTCGAGGGGCGTTGGAAGGCGGTGCAGACACGTGGTACGGGCTCCGATTTGGCTGCCCGGGCATTATTGCCGGTCCAGATTTTCGTTCAATTTCGCTCGATGCGCCAATGGTTGCTGCTGAAGCGACAGCTAAAAACGATGCCGGGCGTCAGCGATTTTCAGGAAGGCGGGGTGTCGCGCAGCGGTGCGAACATTGCCCTGCGTTTTCCTGGTGGCGGCGCCCGGCTTGCCGGCGCACTGGCCGAACGTGGCATCATAATGCAGCGCTCGGGTGGAACATGGATCGCGCGTTCTTCGCAAAGGTAGTAAAACTCAGATGCAGCCTTCGGATCATAACGGCCAAGACGGCGTGACGGTTCCGTCCCGAAAGACTGCGGACCCGGATGAAGCGCTTTCCAAAGCCAATGACTCGACAGGCCAAAGACATAATCGAATGGTGAACTTACCCAACGCCATAACGATTTTTCGCGTTTTGTTGGTGCCGATCATAGTCTGGCTTCTGACCATCGGAGATCTTAGGCTTGCGTTTTTGTTGTTTTGCCTAGCCGGTGTCAGCGACGCATTGGATGGTTTTATTGCCAAGCGCTTTGATTTGCGTACCGAACTCGGCTCCTATTTGGACCCACTCGCCGACAAACTCTTGATCTCTGGCGTCTTCATAACGCTCGGCGTATTGGGTGAGATTCCGGCCTGGCTGGTGATCGCGGTTGTGACCCGTGACATATTGATTGTCATCGCGGTCCTGTTGTCGGGCTTGGTTGGCCAGCCGGTGCGTATTAACCCGCTTGTCGTCTCCAAGATTAACACGAGCCTGCAAATCCTATTGGCCGCGACGGCTCTTGCCGATAGCGGCTTTCAATTGGGCTTGAGTGATGTCCGTCAGGTGCTGATATGGGCCACCGCAGTATTTACCGTAGCCTCACTCGCTGCTTACATACGGGCCTGGCTGCGGCATATGACGGGTGCCTCAGACCAGGCGTCCAAAGCGCCGTAATCATCCCGTCATTTAGCCCGCTGGAGTTTCAAGGTATCGGCCATGGTCGTAAAGAAACAGGTTCTCTTTTGGCTTGCGATAATCGTCGTCTTTGCGTTCGCCATTTTGCAGCTGAGAGATATTCTATTGCCATTTGTAGCCGGCATTGTTTTAGCCTATGCGCTTAACCCCATTGTGGGTGGGCTAACACGCATCGGACTGCCACGGCCATTGGCTTCTATAGTGGTTGTGGCCTTCCTTGTTTTGGTCGTCGTTGCAATTGTCGTTCTTCTGGGGCCGATTTTGGTCAATCAGGGCCAACAGCTCGTTACCGCAATTCCAGACGAGTTCGAGCGCATGAAGAATCTTTTCGAAGCATGGGCCAAGGAGCGGCTCGGGGAACGATTTGCCAGTGTCCAACGAAGCTTTGAATCCGGACTTGGCGAACTTGCAACAAGCTGGTCCGGCGCGGTTGCAAACTTGGTTCCAACGTTGTGGTCCAGCGGAATGGCCATCGTGAACTTCATTGCCTTGCTGCTTGTGACACCGCTTGTGATCTTTTATCTGCTCTTGGACTGGCCTGCCATCATCAAACAAGCTGACAATTGGATGCCGCGAGACCATGCCCCTGCCATTCGCAGGGTTGCAACCGATATCGATGGCGCGATCGCAGCGTTTATCCGAGGCCAAGGTCTGGTTTGTCTGATATTGGCGGTTGTTTATGGGGCGGGTCTAGCATGGGCGGGCCTCAAGTACGGCCTGCTGATTGGATTGCTCACCGGTTTGTTGAGTTTCGTCCCTTTTGTCGGTTGGGCAACGGGGCTTTTGGTGGCCGGCACGTTTGCGATTTTGGAAGGCTGGCCCTCAATCGTTTTGCTGCTCAAGGTTCTCGCCGTTTTTGCTGTAGCGGTATCTTTGGATGCTGGGTTTTTGGCCCCTCGAATTGTTGGTCCGAAGATCGGTCTGCATCCCGTTTGGTTGATCTTCGCGCTGTTTGTGTTCAGTTATTTGTTCGGGCTGGTCGGAACATTGGTTGCGGTCCCGCTGGCTGCCGCAATCGCCGTCCTCGTTCGCTTCGCACTTGAAGTCTATCGCACCAGCGAGATCTATCAGGGCAAAACAGCCCCCCAATCGACACCAGCGCCAACGGTAGAAACGTCAGAATAATGGCACATACGCCAAAACAGCTGGTCTTCGATTTACCGCACCGTCCGGCACAGGGCGTCGAAGACTTCATTGTCACAGGCTCGAATAGTGCGGCAGTCGCCATGATCGATGCGTGGCCTAATTGGCCACAAGCAGCAGCGGCTGTGATCGGGCCCCACCAATCCGGCAAGAGCCATCTCACAGCGGTCTGGTGCACGAATGCAAAGGCATCGGCCGTATCGGCGAGTGCGCTTAACGACGAGGATCTGGCGCGGGCTGAGGTAGCAGGTGGTCTTGCCATCGAAGACATCGATCGCGGCATCGCCAACGAGCAGCTGCTGTTTCATATTTTGAACCTGTCACGCCAAACAAAGCTCTATGTCTTGCTGACCAGCACGCTACCGCCAGGTGAGATCGCAGCGATCACGCTACCCGATCTGCGCTCGCGACTTCGTGCGCTTTCCGTCGCCATAATCGAGCCGCCCGACGAGGCGCTCCTGAAAGTACTATTGGTGAAGCTTTTTTCTGATCGGCAGCTGAGCATTGAGCCACCTGCGGTGAATTATCT
Source organism: Hyphomicrobiaceae bacterium (assembly GCA_965223255.1). GTDB lineage: Bacteria > Pseudomonadota > Alphaproteobacteria > Rhizobiales > Hyphomicrobiaceae > CBDCWA01. Next base: position 808,134 of record CBDCWA010000002.1, read on the forward strand.
TGCCCGTCATCTCGACCGGTCCTGGCATGCAGCTGCACAAGTCGTTGAGAAAGTTGACGAACTTGCGCTAGCAACCCACCGGCGCGTAACCCGGTCGCTGGCGGCACAAGCCTTACAATTCATTAACCACGACGAACCAAATTAGGGCCGATCTGGGGATTTTCTCAACGACGTGTTGGTGAGACTGTCATAATTTGGTCGTAGCACTATCGAGAGCGCCAAGCTGATCAGCAGCCTGGGTGCCGGAGAACGCAATGACCACCCCTCGAACCAAGACCAGCGGCCTAAAATCCAACCCGGATGCCGCAAAGAAGTCAGCAAAACGCGCGCGCGCTCCGGCCCAAAATGGCCGCCCCCCGAGCCACCGATCATCCGCGCCGAAGCGGCATCGGGCGCCGCCTCAGGGTGCCGATCGCTACTACAATCGGGAGTTGTCGTGGCTCCAATTCAACACGCGGGTCCTCGAAGAGGCTGCCAATGCGAACCACCCGGTTTTGGAGCGTTTGCGCTTCCTATCCATCTCCGCCTCCAACTTAGACGAATTTTATATGGTGCGTGTCGCCGGTCTTTTTGGCCAGGTCAATGCAGGTTTCACCGAGCCGAGTGTTGATGGTCTGACGGCCGCGCAGCAGCTTACCAAGATCAATGCGGTCGTCGCCGATCTGGTTGCCGAACAACAGGCGCGCTGGACGGTGCTCAAGCGCGAACTGGCGCAAGACAACATCCACATCGTTGAAGCCAAAGATCTGTCCGCACCGGAGACCAGATGGCTTGAAGAGTGGTTTATGGATCAGGTCTTTCCGATACTGTCTCCGTTGAATGTCGATCCAGCCCACCCCTTCCCCTTTATCCAGAACAAGGGACTGACGCTGGCAATTGCGATGGTGGACGCTGACGGCAAGGAGATGACAGGGCTGACCGCTATACCCGGCCAGCTTGACAGGTTCATCCGCCTGCCAACGCCATCGGAACGAACCGCAGTCCGTTTCATCAGAATTGAGACGGTTATCGCCCTGTTCCTGTCAGAGCTATACCCCTCGCTGACGGTCAAGGGCCAAGGCACATTCCGCGTGCTACGCGACAGCGACATCGAATTCGAGGAAGAAGCAGAAGACTTGGTCCGCGCATTTGAAACGCAACTCAAGCGCCGACGCCGCGGCAATGTCATCCGATTGGAAATTGATTCTGAAATGCCGGACCAACTTAGGCAATTTGTTGCACAAGAACTGCGCGCGCCGGTACAGTCGATGGTCACCACGCAGGGTCTTCTGGGCCTCGCCGACACGGATCAGCTTATTGTACGCGACAATCCGAATTTGCTGTTTGCACCGTTCAATATTCGCTTCCCGGAGCGAATTCGCGAATACAATGGTGATGTGTTTGCCGCAATTCGCGCCAAGGATCTCGTCGTCCACCATCCCTATGAATCCTTCGACGTCGTACTACAATATTTGCGCCAAGCCGTAAGCGACCCGGATGTTATGGCGATCAAGTGGACGCTCTATCGCACTTCAAGCCAAAACAGTCCCATTGTCGAAGCGTTGAAGGATGCCGCGGAGGCTGGCAAGTCTGTGACCGCGATAGTTGAATTGAAAGCCCGGTTTGATGAATCGACCAATATTTCCTTGGCGCGAGAGCTGGAGCAAGCTGGCGTTCAGGTCGTCTACGGCTTTGTTGAGTTAAAGACGCATGCAAAGTTGGGTATGGTGGTTCGTCGCGAAGGGGACAACATGGCCACCTATTGCCATGTGGGCACGGGCAACTATCATCCCTTGACCGCGCGCATCTACACGGATCTGTCCTACTTCACTGCAAGCCCTAGGATCGCACGCGATGTCAACCGGATCTTCAATTTCGTGACTGGCTATGGCCGACCGGCGAAGCTCGATGCGATTGCCGCAAGTCCAAAAGGTATTCGGGATCGGATCATTGAGCATATCCATGAGGAGATCGACCATGCCAAGGCTGGGCGGCCGGCAGCGATCTGGTGGAAGAACAATGCCTTGGTTGATAAGGAGGTGATCGACGCGCTCTATGAGGCGAGCGGTGCCGGCGTACAAATCGATCTCGTCGTGCGGAGCATTTGTTGCCTGCGCCCGGGCATCCCCGGACTATCGGAGAATATTCGCGTCAAAAGTCTTGTTGGTCGTTTTCTTGAGCATTCCCGGATCTATTGTTTTGGCCGCGGTGGCGGTCTGCCCTCACCGTCTGCGGCAGTGTATATCGCCTCCGCTGATATGATGCCGCGCAATCTCGACCGTCGCGTCGAATCGATGGTGCCGATCGAGAACCCAACGGTTCATGCCCAGATCCTGGAGCAGATCATGGTTGCAAATCTTAAGGATAATCAGCAATGCTGGGCGGTCCTTGCGGACGGCTCATCGCGCCGGATCGAACCGGCCGCCGGCGAAGAAGCCTTTAACGCCCACCAATATTTTATGACCAACCCAAGTTTATCGGGCCGTGGCGCCGCGTTGGCAGAGCATGGTCCCCCAGCTGTAGGCTTGGATGACTGAGTGGCCGACAAGCCACTACTCGGCCGGTCAATGCGCGACATATGTCCCGCGCGACATCCTCGCGAGCCTTTTTTGATTTAAAAGATCGTTTTGAGAGCGTTATAGAGCCGGGTGTGATCGCGAATCAGCGTAGTGGAGATCTGGGACGGATCAGGTGAGAGCACGAACTGCTGGTGGCGATGATGAAGCCATGCGAAGAGGGATGGCAATCAAGCAGCATGAGAGTTCGTCCGTCACGATTTCGGCGACTGCTTTACGCGTGGATTGAAAATGGCTGACATCGCACCGAAACGAGACTTAGAACCACTTGGTGTGATCGACATTGGCTCGAATTCGGTACGCCTTGTTGTATACGAGGGTGCCATTCGGGCGCCGACCCCGATTTTCAATGAAAAGATACTTTGCGGTCTTGGCCGCTCGATTGCTAGTACCGGCGCTTTGAGTACAGCAGGCGTAGAGCGCGCGCTCGCCGCGTTAAGTCGCTTTCGCGCGATTGTGCGCACACTCGGCGTAAAGACCCTCATGCCGTTTGCGACCGCAGCCGTGCGCGATGCAGCCAACGGGCCTGAGTTTCGCGCGCGTGGCGAAGAAATACTGGGCACGCCGATCCAAATCCTGTCCGGCGAGAGAGAAGCGGAATTGGCCGCCAACGGGATCCTGATGGGCTTTGCCAAGGTGGACGGTATGGCCGGCGATCTGGGGGGCGGCAGTCTCGAACTCGTCAATGTCACACAATTGGCGCGAACTGAGGGAACGACGCTGCCGCTTGGCGGCCTCCGCATGTTGGATACCTCGGGTGGCAAACTGAGTGCAGCGCTCAGTCTGACAGAATCGCATTTAGACCGTGTCCCCTGGCTCGTGGATGGTCATCGCTCGCGGCCCTTCTACGCCGTCGGCGGCACGTGGCGCGCAATCGCAAAACTGCATATGGCCACGACCAGATATCCATTGCGCGTCATGCAGGGCTATTCCGTTGACACGGACGAGATGATCGACTTTTGCGCAAGTCTTCGTAAAAAGAAGTCCGCACAGATGGCAGAATTGCGCAGCATTCCGCGCGCCCGCCGCGAGGTTCTGCCGTTTGGCGCCCTTGTCCTGGAACGCCTTCTCGCGCGCACGAATCCAAGTAAATTGGTGTTTTCGGTACATGGTGTTCGCGAGGGCCTGCTTTACGATCTGCTGCCAGAACGCGAAAAAGCGATCGACCCCTTATTGGGCTTTGCCGCCAGATATGCCGAACTGCACTCGCGCTCGGCCGCCCACGCACATGAATTGTGTCAATGGACGGATGCGCTTTTTAAGGCACCGGGCCCGAGTGAGAGCGAAGAGGAACGCCGATGGCGTCATGCGGCGTGTTTGCTTTCTGACATTGGATGGCGTGCACATCCCGATTATCGTGGTGATCAAAGCTTATCAGTGGTTGCCCATGCGGCGTTGGCTGGCATCGATCACCCGGGCCGCGTTTTCCTGGCGATGGTCGTTTATTTCCGCCACACCGGGCCGGCATTCAACAATCCGTCCGACCTACCGGCCGGATTGATGGCCCTGTTGGATAAGCGTACTCTACAACGCGCGCGCATTATTGCCGCGGCGATCCGAACCGCGCACATGGTATCGATAGGCCTGCCTGGAACAATTGATGAAACGCCGCTGACCTATCGCGATGGTCGCCTGATCTTGACGCTGCCACCAGCTCATGCGCAACTTGATGGTGAGCGCCTGCGCCGGCGTCTAGGTGCTCTCGCCCGTCAACTCGGAATGGACAGTGATGTCGAAATCACCTCAGCCGGCGTCCCTGTCTGACGGGGCCCGGCCTTGTACAGATTTGTGGCAAACTTCTGATCTACGCACAGAAAAAAGCATCAAATTGATCAAAAACGTGATTTGCTCAACAGACCCTTGAACTCTTGCCAGATTCGGGGTTCATGGAAAGCGGTGGCATCGGTGAGGACCTCAGCCGGCACCCTTTCGTGCCGAGGAGCCGCAGATAATGGCAGAAGACCCGTACTCGGTTTTGGGCGTGGCCCGGACCGCCTCAGATGACGAGATCCGCAAGGCATTTCGAAAGCTGGCGCGCGAGCTGCATCCGGACGTCAACCCCGACGACAAGGATGCTGCTGAACGCTTTAAGAAGGTGTCGGTAGCTTATGATCTTCTGGGCGATGCGGAAAAGCGCCAGAAATTTGATCGCGGTGAAATCGACGCCAATGGGGAGCCGCGCCGCTATCAATCGAGCTATGCTGATGCTGGCCCGTTTGCCGGACGGGCCCGCGCCCGCCAAGGCGGGTTTGATGATTTCGGTTTTTCCGACATTTTCGATATTTTTTCGAATGGCAATTCGGATCCCTCCGCCCGCGCCCGCGCCCGGAGCGGCGGTGCTGCCAATTATGCAAGACGCGGCCATGATGCCCGCTACACACTCGAGATCGACTTTTTGGAGGCGGTAACGGGGGCCAAGAAGCGCGTGACAATGCCGTCGAGCAAGGTTTTGGATATATCTGTTCCAGCCGGTGTTGCTGATGGCCAGGTCTTGCGTTTGAAGGGGCGAGGCAATCCAGGCGAGCGCGGCGGATCGCCAGGTGATGCGTTGGTTGAAATTAAAGTCCGCCCCCATGAAACGTTCCGCCGCCAGGGCGACGACATTGTGATCGATCTGCCGATCTCCATCGATGAAGCTATTCTAGGCACCCGCATCGAAGTAGAGACGATTTCCGGAAAGGTGCAAGTCAATATTCCGAAGGGCACCAGCGGCGGGCAGATGTTGCGATTGCGCGGCAAGGGCGTGCAGAACGCTACCACCGGCAAGAGCGGCGACCAGCTGATCAATCTGCGTATCGAATTGCCGGAAGACATCGATGATTCGCTGTCGTATTTTATCAGCGAGTGGCGCCAGAAGCATGGCTACAACCCGCGCAACAAGCGCTGACACGCCTCCCGGCATCATGATCCGGATTGGCTGATTGCGGCTTATGCAGCCCTGCCCGGGTGCCCTCTTGTTTGGCGGCAAGCTTGCCCACCATTCACAAGCCCGATATTCAAGGGCCACACTGGCATCGCAGCCGGCAACGCGATAGCCTGGTGCAGTTTGGGTGAGATCTGAAACGGGACGGCGCTGATCAGCGGCCATTTGAGTTGCACAAGTCTTAACGCACGACGATCTAGCAGCAATCGCACAATGACCGGCGGAAGGAGAACAAATGTCCAAGGATCTTGAACACGCCGAGGGCAGGGGGCGCATGAACGATAAAGTTGCCGTCGTAATTGGCGCCGGATCGATTGGCGAGGGTTGGGGCAATGGCAAGGCTGCCGCCATCGTCTATGCCCGCGAAGGCGCGAAGGTCCTGGTTGTAGACTTTCGAGATGATGCTGCCGATGAAACCGCAAAAATAATATCGGATGCAGGCGGCATTGCAGTCGCACACACCGCGAATGCAACTAAGGAAGATGATGTTGCAGGCATTTTTGACAAATGCATCGCGGAATTCGGAAAGGTCGATGTACTTCACAACAACGTCGGCGGACAGGGCACCGGACGTACATTATCCAATATCACAGTGCCCGATTGGAATGAGACTCTGGCCCGCAACCTGACGTCTGCGATGTTGAGCTGTCGCGCTGCTGCACCGCATATGGAGCGCAATGGCGGTGGATCAATTGTCAATGTGTCGTCAATTTCGGGCCTGCGCCATTTGAACGTTCCAACCGCTGTGTATTCAGCAGCGAAAGGCGGCTTGAACGAATTTACCAAGAACATCGCCATACAACTTGCGCCGCAACAAATCCGGGCGAATTGCGTCCTACCGGGCTACATTGACACCCCCTTTATACGCCGGCTTATCGGTGGGCGGCCGAGCTATGAGATCAAGGGCTTCAAGTCTGCCGAGGAATATGCCGAAGCGCGCAACGCCATTGTCCCGTTACGCCGTATGGGCACCGGCTTCGACGTAGCTTATGCGTCATTGTTTTTGGCTTCGGACGAAGCAGCCTACATCACGGCCACGACGATCGTGGTCGACGGTGGCGTCACGAGCGTTTGTCCGGGCACCTGAACATTACGCAGCACATATCATCAAAAAATCAGGCAAGCTGAGGAGGACTTTTCAATGAGCGCTGACGGCAAAAAGAAACGCGTTATAGTCACTGGAGCCGCGAGTGGTATTGGCCAGGCGGCTGCAAAACTCCTTTTAGCGGATCGCCATTCGGTTTGCGCACTTGATATCAGTCCGATCAACCCGAGCGATCTTGCACAGCCCAATACCGACAGATTATTGTGCCAACAAACGGACGTCTCGGATACGGCGGCTTGCGAAAAAGCGGTTGCCGAAACAGTCGCGAAGTTTGGCGGCGTCGACGGTGTCATTCACATGGCGGCCGCACATTCCGTTGAGCCGGCAGCTGGCTTAACAGCCGACGAATTCAATCGCACGCTAAGCGTAAATGTAACAGGTTCGTTTCTGATTGCGCGCGCTGCCGCTAACGAAATGATCAAGTCCGGCCATGGCGGTTCCATTGTTTTGGCATCATCAGGGGTCGTAAATTCTGGTGGCGTTGGCGGTCATGGCCGCGGCGGCCCGGCATATACCGCTTCCAAGGCCGCGATTCATGGTCTGACCCGTTCGCTGGCCAAGACCTACGGCGCCCAAGGAATACGGGTGAATTCTGTGGCCCCTGGTGCGACGGAGACATCAATGACGGCCGACTATGATGACGTCGCGCGCCAGGGTGTTGCCCAACGCACGCTCGTTGGCCGGATGGGTCAGCCCCATGAAATTGCTAATGCAGCCATTTTCCTTGTCTCGGATGCAGCCGGTTACATCACTGGCGAAAACATCAACGTCAATGGCGGCGGCTCGTTCGGTCTCTAGTGCGCAATTGCGCTGGCAGGCCCGTTGGCCGGTGGCGCCACCAGCCAACGGCTTCACTTAGCCTCGCTACCGGCAGCAATGGCTGTGCTCACCACCTGGCCATCGCGAACGGTCAAAGCGATTTCGCCGCGCACCATACGCAACGCCTCTTCACCAAACAGTTGGCGTCGCCAACCGCGAAGCAAAGCCATATCATCACCGGCCGTACCACGGGCGAGGCGGTCCAGGTCGTCGCTGCTTGCAATCAGTTTGGCGGCAACGCCGCTGCGCGCCGCGGCTGATTTGAGGAGCACGCGCAACAGATCGAGCAATGCCGAGGCGTCGGCAGGCAGAGGGTGCCCGCTAGGCAGTGCCGGCAATGATTGCGGATCGCGTCCAATTCCACGCTTTACAGTATCGACAATAGTCTTTCCTTTTGCCGAGCGCGCGAAACCAGCACTCAATGTTCTGAGCTGACCAAGTGCCTTTTCCTCTGTCGGCATTTGATTGGCGATATCGTACAGCGCTTCGTCACGCAGAATACGGCCTCTTGGAACATTTTGCTCCTGCGCGGTTTTCTCGCGCCACGCCGCCAGTTCAATTAGCACGCCAAGCGCCTTCTTATTGCGCACCCGAGCCTTCAGGCGCCGCCACGCATCCTCCGGCTGGACGTGATAGGATGCGGGATCGCTGAGCTCTGCCATTTCTTCACTGACCCAGGATGTGCGGTCAGTACGTTCTAACTCGTCCAACAAATGTTTATAAATATCGCGCAAATGCGTGACATCGCCGATCGCGTATTGCAGCTGCTTTTTCGACAACGGTCGTCGGCGCCAGTCGGTAAAGCGCGATGACTTGTCGAGCTGTACGCCCGTTACACTTTTGACCAGATTGACGTAGCTCACAGATTCGCCGAAGCCGCACACCATGGCCGCGATCTGCGTATCGAACAGCGGGCGTGGGATTTCTCCGCTACCGACAAAAACGATCTCAATATCCTGCCGGCCGGCGTGGAACACCTTGACCACATCTTCGTTACTCATCAGGCCATAGAATGCGGCAAGGTCGATCTCCGCGGCCAGAGGATCGACGATGAAGGCATCATTGTCATCGGGGCCCGCCATCTGGATAAGGCAAAGTTCCGGCCAATAGGTTTGCTCGCGCAAGAATTCGGTATCGACAGTGACAAATGGCTGGCCCGCCAGCCGCTGGCACACCCCTTCCAGGTCTTTGGTTTTTGTTATGACGTGCATTATCTGGTCGTAACCGAATTAGAACGAGACGCGGCCCTCCGATCTTGCCGGAGCGGACCCTTCGATAAGCCCCACTGGGCGTGCCGGACAGGGATCAACATACGATCAGTCGGCCGGAGGCTGGTTGGACTTCATGGCGTCCAAATGTGACACCACCTCGTCGATGTGCATGACGTCGACGTACTTATGATGCATGTCAAATAGATTGACCTTATGGCAAAGCTCTGACCGATCATAAGTGCATTCTTCCACGACGGACACATGGAAACCGGCGGAATAAGCATCAACGACACTGGCACGAACACACCCGGACGTACTCTCGCCGCACACAATCAGACTTTGTATGCCAAGCAAATTGAGATGCGACAGGATTGGCGTACCCTCAAACACGCTTGCACGCTGTTTGTAGATTAAAATGTCGTCCTCTTCGGGCGTGAATTCGTGATAGATTGCGAGCGCATCGGGGTCAAAACTGACATTTTTTCGATGCGTGGAATAAGCACCCGTAGGCCGGTTATTCGGCCGAATATCCTGGGTGCAGTAAAAGATCGGCAGGCGGGCCGCACGCGCCGCCTTAAATAATTTCTTCGTTGGTTCAATGGCATTGTGTGCGTAAATGCCGCAGGAATTCGGATACTCTTGGTTCAACTCCGACGGCTCTTTTGGGCCACCACGATAGACTGCATCATAAAGATCTATCGCGAGCATGGCTGGTTTCGGGCCAACGCGCGTCTCGCGCGCATAGTGGGCATAGAGTTTAATGTCCTTTTCTGGGATCACATCCCGCCAGCAATGGTCTTCGAAGTCTTCGATTGACGCCATTCTCTCACCTTTCATGCCGTTTCAGGCCAACCTGCCGCAACTGGCCCCGCGCTGCAAGCCATTGCCTTGGGCAATCTGCCCCAATCTCAACCGGCATCGGTTGCTCCTCGCCGAGCAACCCGGCTATAATCTGGCCAACCAACACACCTGCAAACGGCAGACAGGATGGACCAATGAGCGTTGAAATCGTCCCCATATCACCCGCCCTTGGCGCTGAAATTCGCGGTGTTGATCTCGCAAAGCCGATTTCCGATGAAGACCGCGCTGTTTTGGATCAAGCGCTGAACGATCACGTTGTTCTGCTTTTCCGCGACCAGAATCTGTCGGAGGAGGACCAAATCCGCGCCGCCGAGATATTTGGACCGATCGCCATGCGCAGGCGCCCGCCGAACGGGGTCGGGCCGGGTGGCGATTATGAGTCACCGTTCATGCTGGTCACCAATATCATTGAGGGCGGCAAACCGATCGGGGCCTTTGGTGATGGCGAAATGTGGTTCCACCATGATACCAGCTATTACCCCGAGCCGCGCCGCGCAACGATACTCTATGCCGTACAGCTCCCGTCGCGGGGCGGTAATACCTGTTTCGCGAATATGTATAAGGCCTATGAAAATTTGCCGGCCCGTATCAAGGAACGGATCGAAGGGCGCGAGGTTCTCCAGGTGCATGACTATAAACGCCGGGAAAAGCTCGACATGGACAAGGTCGATCTGACAAAGGTTCTCAACCAAAAACAACCGATTGTAATTCGCCATCCAAAGACGGGGCGCAAGGCGCTGTTCATATCTCGGCTAATGTCGATGGAGATCGTCGGCCTCGAGAAAGAGGAAAGCGATCGCCTGTTGGATGAACTTGCCGACATTGCGGAAGACCCCTCGAATGTCTATGAACACGAGTGGCGCTTAGGCGATATGGTGGTCTGGGATAATTGGGCTTCGATCCATGCCCGCAAAGACTTCCCCCGTGATGAACCACGCCTGATGCGCCGCTTGATCGTTGAGGGCCAAGCCCTGACCGCATAGACGGCCAAACCGGCCCGATTGATCACCGATTGCCAATCCGGCACCGCCAGAATTCCACGATTGTTGTGGGCAATCATCCACGGGCTTGACAGCTTGACGCGCGCATGCGCTTGTCCCGCACCATTGGGACGTAATCCTGTTGGGCTCGCACTCGTCTGCATATCGAACACCACCACTGAGTAATTGAGGACACGACAAAATGTCTGAAGCAGGCGCTATCCATCGCTACCGGACCCATACTTGTGGGGCGCTGCGCAAGGGCGATATCGCAAACACCATTCGGTTATCCGGGTGGGTGCACCGAGTGAGGGATCATGGCGGTGTGCTGTTCATTGATCTCAGGGATCACTATGGCATTACGCAGGTGGTTGCCGATCCTGATAGCCCGGCGTTTGCAACGGCAGAGCGATTGCGTTCCGAATGGGTCATCACGGTTGACGGTTTGGTGCGTGACCGTCCGCAGGGCACGGTAAACGAGGAGCTGCCGACCGGTCACGTGGAGGTTTTTGCAAACGCCATCGAAGTCCAATCCGAGGCCAAGGAATTGCCGGTGCCGGTGTTTGGCGAGCCGGACTATCCGGAAGACCTGCGCCTGCAATATCGGTTTTTGGATTTGCGCCGCGAGACCCTGCACGCCAACATCATGACCCGCTTGGCCGTCATACGCTCGACACGTGAGCGCATGCACCAGGCTGGGTTTTTCGATTTCGCAACACCTGTTCTGACCGCCTCGTCACCCGAAGGCGCGCGCGACTTTCTGGTTCCCTCCCGCATTCATGCCGGCAAGTTCTATGCCCTGCCGCAGGCCCCCCAGCAGTATAAGCAGCTGATTATGATGTCGGGTTTCGATCGTTATTTTCAGATTGCCCCCTGCTTTCGCGACGAAGACCCAAGGGCCGACCGGTTGCCTGGTGAGTTCTATCAGCTCGATATCGAAATGAGCTTTGTCGAACAAGCGGATGTGTTCGCGGCCATGGAGCCGGTGATCCGCGGCCTCTTCGAAGAATTCGCCGATGGCAAGCCGGTAACGCAATCGTTTCCGCTCATTTCCTATGATGATGCCATATCCAAATACGGAACGGATAAGCCCGATCTGCGCAACCCCATTGAGATGCAGGATGTCACTGAGCACTTTAAAGGTTCAGGCTTCAAGATCTTCGCCCAAATGATCGACAAGGATCCGAAGGCACGGGTCTGGGCCATTCCGGCGCCAGGCGGCGCAAGCCGCGCCTTTTGTGACCGCATGAACAAGTGGGCCCAGGGCGAGGGCCAGCCGGGGCTCGGTTACATTTTCTGGCGTGATGGCGATACCGCAGGTGCCGGTCCGATCGCCAAAAATATCGGCCCAGAGCGCGCCAAGGCAATCCGCGATCAACTGGCCTTGAGCGATGGCGACGCGGTGTTTTTTGCTGCCGGTAATCCTGCCAACTTTGTCAAATTTGCCGGCGACGCCCGCCAGATGGTTGGCCAGGAACTGGAACTGATCGATGAATCGCGCTTCGAGCTGGCATGGATCGTCGACTACCCGATGTTTGAGTGGAATGAGGATGAGAAGAAGATCGACTTCTCCCATAATCCGTTCTCGATGCCGCAGGGCGGCCTCAAGGCGCTTGAAGCTGCAGAGTTCGAAGGCACGGATGCGATCTTGGCCTTGAAGGCGCATCAATATGATCTCGTCTGCAACGGCTATGAGATTGCCTCGGGCTCGATCCGCAACCATGTTCCTGAGACCATGGTCAAGGCATTTGCCATGACGGGCCTTGGTGCTGACGTGGTCGAAGAACGTTTTGGCGGGCTTTACCGCGCCTTCCAATATGGTGCTCCCCCACATGGCGGCATGGCGGCCGGCATGGACCGTATCGTGATGTTGATCGTCGGTGCCAAGAACCTGCGCGAAGTGACCTTGTTCCCAATGAACCAGCAGGCGGAAGATCTGTTGATGGGGGCGCCGGGCGATGTCGCACCGTCGCAATTACGCGAGCTATCAATTCGCCTGGCCCCGATCGAGAAAAAGTAATCGTGCGCAATAGCGCCGTTTCAATACAGGCATGAATTGGTCAGCTAAAATCTTTGCCTATTGCGAGCGCGGCAGTGACCCGACGTTTTGGGCCGAGCCGGTCAATGCACTAACCAACGTGGCATTCATTATCGCCGGCGGCCTTGCGTATAGGGCCTGGGCAAAGCACCCTGATCGGCAGACCAAACGGATAGAGCTGGCCTTCATTGCCCTGATCGTGGTGATCGGGGTCGGCAGCTTCCTTTTCCATACGACGGCCACACGCTGGGCCGCCCTTGCCGACGTACTGCCGATCACGATTTTCATGATTGCCTATCTGGCCTATGCCTTGCGCCGGCTCCTTGCACTGCCGTCAGTGCTGACCGCGATACTGACCATCATGTTCATGGTGACACTGCCGCTCTCAGGCGTTGCTGCCGGGCGCGCTGGCGGGTTTTTCGCAGGCTCAGCCAGCTACGTGCCAGCATTACTGGCGCTGGTGGTGACAGCCGCCGTTCTACGCCTGAGACACCATCCGGCGGCCGGACGCCTGGGCCTCGCGGCCATCGTGTTCGCCCTGTCCCTGACCTTGCGCACACTTGATCAGGTCTATTGCGGCGGCTGGACGACGTTATTTGGCATTCAGATTGGTACGCATTTCGCCTGGCATATATTGAATGCCATCGTGCTTTATAACTTGGCGATGGCGGCGGTAAATCATGGCCGGTCGGTGAAGACGGGCGCTGGAGACGCCAAAAAATCTGCATGAGGCGCAGGATGGGATTGCACCGGACGCGATTGGACGGCATAAAGCCGGCTGGCTTTGCCAGGCTGTGGTCTGCGCGCGGGCCTGGATCGGGCCCCCAAAGCTAACCCATTGGCGGACGTGGTGAAATCGGTAGACACACAGGACTTAAAATCCTGAGGCTTAACAGCCGTGCGGGTTCAAGTCCCGCCGTCCGCACCAATAAAATCAATGAGTTACGATTTCAGCGGTTTTTCATTCTGACAAATTCCAAATCTCATTCTGACAATTGGGCTTGCTTTGTTCTCGTCAAGCGCCGCTTTTGGCTCGCCAAAACACGTTGCTTCCGGCTTCTGACAACGTACACCGTAAGCATGTCTCTGGTCTTGTGACCATCGAGTGCCATCATCTGCTGATCCGTTAAATCGGCGTCGCCGCACTCCGTCTCGCCGCCCTTTCGAAAGCTTGAAAACACCAAGTGTTGCAGACCCGCGGCATCGAGGATTTTTCGCACCAGTTTGTGAAAATGACTAACCTTGTAGGGAAGATACTCGCCGGTAAGACGGTCGGGGTTGTCTCGCATGATCATAAGTGTGCCGCGTTTTGGCAGTTCGGCAAATCGTCGCTCAAGTTCCGGGTATAGAGCCGCACCCTCGTCATCATTGAGCGGCATAAGCACGTCGACACGATTCTTGGAATGGCGAAGTTTTATGTCGTTTGGATTGCCCTTGGCGCGGTAGTTGGACCAACTGAGCGTTTCAAGGATATCCTTTTCGCGAAGCATCCATTCCCAAGCTATGTGGGCTGCGATTCCAATTGAGGGATGGCCCATCGTTTCGGCCATTTCAACAAAAGCTTGCAGTTCTGGAAGCGTAGCGGGCACAGCGCCTGGTCCATCTGGCGTGCGCAGCGACATTCTTGAAAACGGATTTTGTTGTGGCACCTGTTTTGGCCTACGACGCGACAAAACAAACCAGGCACGTCGGCAGGCTTGCATTGATTTGTAGGCGCGACGAATACGTTTTTTCCCCTCGCCATCAAATTGTAGGGCGTCATAAAGCGTATCTGCTGCATCAGCATCAATCAGATTTAGACGCAGATCACCAAAACACCTGTTCAGTGGGTCATTACGAAGCGCAAACTCAGAAGCAAATTCTAGTCCCTCCCGGTACGCCGTTTGGGTAAGGGGTGCTAAGCGGTTAAATTCTCTAGTCTGCGTAAATTCATGGCTCAACCATCTAAACGTCCCAATCAGCGGTTGCAAATGATTGTGACTGTCCCGCAATTTTTTGCGTTCTTGCCGCGATAAATCTTTTTCTTTGACCCATGCATCAAACAATGGATTGAGAACATCGTTGCACGCTTGAATTGCCACAGAATAATCAGCCCCAAGCGCCTTGGAGCTCATGGGTGGCGGTACGCTATGCCGTCGAGCCCAGTTTGGAGCATTCCAATAATAGGCAATCTGCCCACCCTTGAGCTTTTTGGCGATCATATACCGTGGCCAACCTTTAGGCTTTCGCAACCGTCCCATCTAAATTAACTCACTAACACCCTCGCCATCATGCTCAAGACCGTGGCGTTCTTCGATTGCCCGATCGAGCTTTTCTCTTGACCATTTTAACGCAATACCATTGCATCGGGTAGCGAGTGGATAGACCGATCCGGTCTTCCTCAAAAAAGCCTCGACGCTTGGCTCATCGACATATGCAGCAGCCATGTCGGCGCGCATTTCGGCCGGCCAAACCGGTCCTTTTGGATAGCGGATCTCAGTTGCCATGTCGCATACCTAACGCACCATCGCTGAAGCAATCGTCCGTCGCAAATACCCGCAGTCCTTGTCACCGTTCTGGTATGAACCGTTCGGCCGTAACGCGAGTGCCGTTGCGATAACGTCCAAATCGCGCACGCCCAAAACCATCAACCGGCGGGCGATCGACCAGTCGTAACCGGAACCGGACGTATCGCTCGCCTTGGGCTTGCCCTTGCCGTGCCATAGATCCCGAAGTTTCTCATCGGACTTAAGAATGCTATTCACGATTGCTGGCAGCTGCTCATTGACGGCGACCAGAGATGCCCCGTAAAGCGGTTCGTGACGCGAATATGCCATTTGATCAACTATCATGCTCTGGATATAGGTGCTGAGCCCCTGGTCTTCTTGGCGCTCATTGCCGTAAAACCTGGAGATAAGATTGAGGCCCGGTTTAGACGTTCCATAGCACTTTACGACGCGGCGGAGATCTGACGTTTGATCTAGCGTCATCTCTAAATGATCAAGCTCTTTGTGAAAATCTTGACGGAAGTCTTCGTGAAACTTATGCACGCGCCTGTATAGATCGTTGCATTCCTTTGTCGCGATTGGTGCCATCGCAAACAGAAAATGCTCTCCGCGCCCCGAATGCGCTTTAACCGGAGCCGCTATGCCAAGGTCGGCAAAATAGTCGCGTGCCTCGCGGCAGAAGACATCAAACGCTGTGACTTGCGCCTTGCTCACTTGTTTGGATTGATAGTCGAAGTCGAACAAGATGTTCTGTGCGACGGCAATCTCATTTTCTTTGGCGCTTCTAAAGTAGTTTGCTTTATTGCGGTAGGGCTCAGGTCGTGGATTAAGGCCATAGCAGACCATATGCGTTTTGCCATATCGCTTAACGAACCACGTTACATCACTAACGGATTCTGCGTACGACACCCGCGGAAAGGCATCGCGTTCCTTGTTCCATCGGTAATTCTCTCGACCTGGTCTGTAAGCTGGGTGGATGGCAACGAGCTCTGTAACTCCGCGTTTTTCATGGCCCAGCCAATGATACGATCTCAACACGTCATCCAAAGATATTGCACTCAATGAGCTCACCAGATCTTCGCCATGTGCCAGTTCATTTAGGCTTTGTCCGGTTTCAGTCCCGATAGTCATTTAGGGCCAACCAACTCCTTTACGAATGCAAACTCCGACAATTCCATAACCGTGACGAGCGTACGTTCTTTTTCGCCAAGTACCGGCCAAAGCCGTGCCTCGATCGCTTTGCGCACACGGGCATTTTTGGCAGCTACAATCACGTGATCAAACCCTGCAGCCAAATCTCGCTTCACGTTCGCAATCTCATGATTGGCAGTAAATCCAAATTCCAATGCGGTTATCTTGCCGTCTTTGATCAGCCCAACATCTGCCCGCGCCCCACCGCGTGTCATCTCGATAATTGCCTTGAAACCTTCAGCCCGCTTTTCCTTGGCCGCATCTCTTGGCACCACCAGTGCGCTGCAGAACGGTTCTCCGGTCGCTTTTTTCCTGGCCGCGCCCCGAGTGCTGCAAAACCTCTCTGGGTCAGGCTTACGAGCTTTACAATGCCGCGTTTGCGCTGCATCGGGAACTCTTCGATGAAACCTTTTGACAGCAGCGCTTTCTTAATCCGATTGCTGGTGAAACTCGATAGTCCCAGGTAGTCACTGCGGCCAGTGATTGTCAGATTTGGCATTGCCAAAATAGAGTCCAAGTAAGCGCGCTCGTCACCGGTTAGTACTACCTGGCTAGCGTGCACATCGCAGGATTGCTGAGGTGACTGTGACTCCTTCGCCGGTTGCGGCTGTCCGACCTCTGGTTTGCGTCTGACCGCACCGCGGATCAGTCCGTCTAGACGGCCGCGCATCAACGTCTCCAACTCGGCGTCCGAAATAGTGCGAAACGGATTGCTCATCAATCATCCTTCTTGCGCCAAAAGATTACTTTCAACGCGGCAATGAATGTGATCAGGTAGGCTAGTCTTACCGCCAAATCGAACATCTCTGGCCGCGAACCTTTATCGGTGAACGTCGGCACATCGGCCAATCGATTGGCCAACCGCTGTATAGCTGGCACGATATCAAACGTGTGCCCGACGACGATGATCAGGATCATAACTGCAATCACAGAGTAGATATTCATCGCCATCCTTTCTCGATATCGGGAACCCTGAGCACAAAAGGATCGACTTCAGGAACCTGCGCTATGCATTCGCCGACCCCGAGTTTGGGGATATACGCTTGCTGTTCTTTATTGAGCGCCATCGCCTTTGAGGCGCGTTCGATACACTGGCCATCACCGAGGCGAAAGCCAATCTTCATCTCCGTGTTTACAAACACCGCATTGTCCAAACCGTTAGCGGCCTGCGACGCCAGAACCGTGCCCAATCCAGCAGCACGGCTCTGGCTCATCACTTGCGCAAGTGGAGAAAATCCTAAGTGTTCGTCATTGAATTTCGGGGCAAACCAGGAGGCTTCATCGACAACGAGAAGGTTGGACAATTCGGCACCAATCAAACCGGATTTCATGCGCCACTTAAACAGCAACAACCAAAGCAACAACACCATGAAGCGGCCGTGGTGATCGTTGATCCCTTGCAGTTCAAAAATCACATGTTTGTTGGCGAGCTCGGGCAGCGAAAACCCTTTGCTATAAGAGTACGTGTCTGGCGCTTCCCGAAGCATCCCTCGGAGCCTGTTTAATATGCTGTCTTTCATCTGTCCGGACCGGCTGAAGCCCGGAAATTTCTTGCGTCTGGTTCGCTCTTCCAGGTCATAGAGCGTTGGCGATCCTCGCGCTAAATCCCAGTCCCCGAACATGTCATAGAGCACCTCGACGATTTGCGATTGCGACCCGACCAATAACCCAAACGACTTGCAAAAGACCTGAACAAATGCCGTGATCGTTTCTTGCAGCGTTATCGGCGTGTGCACTTCCAGCGGGTTCAGCGCCAGAACGCTTTGTGCGTCAAGGACAATGACTTCGGGATGGGCAGCCAGGAAGCGATAGTCCGCGCCGGCCTTATCCTTTTCGACAATCCATACTTTGGCATGCGCCATCACTTGCATGATCAGTAACCGCAATAGCGTGGTTTTGCCGGTGCCGGTCGCGCCCAGGATCAAAGCATGGCGTGTTAAGGCGTCGATTGGCGCAATAAACGGTTTCGTTTCACTGACAAACCCATAGCCCGCCAAACGCTTTGTTTCCGGCACCAGGAGCTGGCGCTCGGTTGGCACATAAAAGGGGGCGTTGAACAAAGTTTCTGCCACCTTCCAGTCCAGGAATTGTTCCAGTCCTGCAACGCCAACCGAACCGGGTACAGAGGCCGCAAGCAGCCACTGCTTCATGTAGTCCTCATGATCGACGCGCGCTTCTTTGGCGCGCTGAAGCAGGTGGTTGTTTGGGCTCAGTGAGCGTCGCTCATTGCGCACCTCAAAACTCCTTTCCGAGGTAATGATTGATCCGATCTGCAATACCAAGGCTGTAATGTTTGATCAGCATGATGCGTTTGCAGGGCACACAGAACCAGCCGGTGTCCTGCAACAACCGCAAGTGTTTTTGGCAACAAACCCTGAGGCAACGCGCGCATCGATAAGCTTCCGCACAACGGTGACACAACGGTGCGCCGCAGCCTGGCATCATGCACGAGCCGACCAGTTCCTGCGCAGCGCCGTGAAACCCAATAAGGTGGCCGCAGCCAACGGCCAACATCACGGTTTGCTCGCACTCCGTTTGAAACCCTTCCGCATCTTCCGAGACATAGGTTCGCTGCTCACCTTCGAACAACGATCCATCCACACCAGGTTCCCTCAGAACATGACGAATTCTGTTGCGCGAAATGGTGCGCTGGCGACCGCCTTTCCAATCTACCATCACATCCCCGCTTGTTTGAGTATTGGTGCAAGCGGGTCTTGTATCGGCGGCGGTGCCAATGGATCCTGCGCTGCAATTGGCTGCAACCCAGGCCCAGGTAGCACCGGACCCGCCGATAGTGGCCCTGGCGTCTCTGGAATGGCTGCAATAGGATTTGCCGCCAACGTATTCGATTGCACGGCGGCAATGTTTTGTACATCCGCTGCCGTTTGTGGTCCCATACCCGATTGCAAAAGGTCTTGCCCGGCAATCAGCTGGTCATTGTAAAATCGAAACTCGGCTCCCGCCTGGTCTGAAACCGGGTCGGTGATTAGGTGCGGCACCCTATCGGTCAGTGTTGCCGTTTCAGCGTTCGGATTGCCAAGCTTGACGTTGTGGCGTGATAAAAATGCCGGGTTTTCCAATTGCCGGCGCCGGCGCCACCAATCACCTATCGTCGCCGTTATCCTAGCCATTGTGCTTGTTCCTTCTTTCCTACACGTATTGTTTTCAGAATTATTTGGACTATTTCAACGTGATCACAAACTGGTGCTCAACAACTTTCGCCACAGGTCTTTTGATGTCACGCATAGCTCTCGTCCTTTGCTGTAAACTCCAACGCATCTGTTTGCCGAGCCACCACATCGTGGCTTCCGCATAGACGACACGTCCCGACGCGTTCGATGTTAGCGACGCGATCTGGCGCCGAGCCGCAAAGATACATGCGGCGGTAATTCCAATCACAGTGGCGCTCGCAAAGAACCACATCCACCGCAAACACGATCAATCCTGCGGCAACCAGAAGCACATCCAGGATCCCGGGTTCATCACACGGATAGCTATTGCTGTTCAGGTAAGTTGGTAACGCACATCCCCAACAGGCTCCGCCGGGTCGTTCGATCATCACGTAGAGCTGAGCTCCGTCCGTAGACGTTGCTGCATGAATGACGGGAATGCCTTGTGCCTGCGCAAATGCGCTTACGTCTTGGCGCGTGCGATTATTGTCAACGCCGCAAATGATGATGCTGGCGTCACAAAAATCATGACGCCGTTCAACCAATTCTTGAAAACGAAACGGATAGCTCTTGATGTTGGTTGGAAACAGCCCATGTTTCGCTGCGTGGTGGCCCAATTGATGCGCCTTATACTTGCCGACATCATCTCCGAAATACAACTGTCGTGTCAGGTTTTTAAGCTCAACGCGATCATCATCCATGATCGACATACGACCTATACCCTTTCGGGCAAGCGTTATGGCAACTGGGCTGTTTAATCCACCGGCACCTACTAGATAAGCATGACCGCTTTGATAGGTTGCTAGATCAAAACCCTTCACACGGCCTTGGCTGTGATTGAGCTCTTCGCGCAGCCCGCGTTTGACGGGCTTGGTATGATACCGTTTGGCGCGCCGCCATTGAAACCTCATTTCGCGACCTCCAATTTGAAGATCTTCTCACGGGGTTTGTCCGAGACAAGCTCTGCACCATGCCCGTAGATTAAGAACTCAATGTCCTTCCAGGTGGAAAAGAATCGCGCATAACCGTCGTCAGAAAATATTCCGCCAATCGCTTCCCATCCGATTTTCACGAAGCGTTCCTGATTCTGAATGTCAATTTGGGATGGTATCGTCGATTTGGCACCAACACTTTTGTGGGCATGAAACATCCCGAGCAATTCGTGACCCGAGTGTTCGGTCAAGGCGACAATCTGATTGTGCGTCGCTTTTCTATCCGCGCTGACAAAGCCAGCGCTCTGGCTCTCGTAGGCAACTTTTTCAAGCCGGCTCAGGACCCGCAGTCCGTCTGGTGTGATCGTACCGCTAACAAGATGCATCCTCTCACGACCTTCAGTATCGCCACTCAGATATTCCCAGCATTCCTTTAAGAACAACGTCGAGACCTGAAACCGCAATCGGTCATCTGAGGACACATCGACATGACTGCGCCGACGGGCGCGCTGGATCGCGCGACGCATAGCATTGGTTTCAAGAATGAAAGCTATGTCCCGCTCGATTGTCGCCTCCGAGTCATCGGGAAGTTTTCGAATAGCTTGTGCAATGGCATCGCTGCGGTGCAAGCTAGCGCGCTTCAACTGTTCCGCGATTTGCTCAAATTGAGCTTGGGCTTCCTTTGACCCCTGCCGTGCAGGCGGTCTTAGGGACTGCAAAAGACTTTGCAACATCACGTTCTGTTGCCTCCCGCCAAACGAAAACTTTCTCTCAGTACACGCTCTACGTAAATCACGATGGCATTGGCATCGTTGTCGATCGGAGAAATCGCCAAGTTGATCTCCCACCAAGAGCCAGATCCAAGCTGGATAAAGCATGGCCACTTGCTGTGACGGGAGAGCGCGTTGACCGGGGGCATCTTTATATAAACGCGATACCGATCGCCTCTGAGTTGGATCTCGCCGGCCCATGTACCTTCTTTGGTCGCAAACCACCCACGCCAAACACCCCGCCAGTCCCGTTGCCAGCCGCGCTGCCTCATGATCGGGGTCGAATCACGACGTACAGCGCCAATCATATCTGGTAGGCGCCTGACTTTTTTCGCACCCCTTCGAGCCAAAAGATCTGCTATGACGCTATTCATTCTCTCTTCCCGTTATTATCTTGCTGCCGGCAACAACGTTTGCTGAGCAATGGAGCATATCTCCGTCACGGACCATCGCGTATACGACGTCATCGCGTCCAAACACTTGGCTATTACTGGCGTCTGAAAGCTCAAATCCCGGCCCGAGCCCCAGCTCCTGCAAAATGTCCATCGCCGTTGTTCCAGGCGTAATTGCCAGTGTTATTGCCGGTTCATTTCCACCAACTTTTTTTAAACCGATGCTTTTGGTCAGCTCGTCCATGATTTGATGCTCCTTTGATGTGTTTTTCGGCCTGTCTCGCCGAGGCGCAAAAAAATTCATTTCAAATGGGCTGGCCCGTTCGAGAAATTGAGCTGTGCGTTCTATTGTTCCGTAACCCTACACATGCTCTGTCTGGTCATGCCGCAATTGGTTTGCTAATACCGCTTCCAATTCGGCGGCCATCACGGTTGCTTCTATGAGTTGCTCGACGTCTTGAATGGCGCCAAGGATCGTCATTGGTTTGCGGGGAAAGGTGAAGTTACGCCAGCCCTCGCGTTCAACCCCCAAATGCATCCAAACCGGTTGACTTAACTCAATCGAACATTTCGGTGGTGAGGCGACGTCAACGTCTACAACGTCGGCATTTGCCGAAACTACCGCTTTGCGCATGCCGACCCGCGTGTTAATTTTACCTATCCAACGCTCTGGGTCTCCTTCGACGCGTTTCCAGTTGAGCCGCGTCAATGCAGCGAATTCCGTTGACGTCATGAGCGGTGCCATGCCTTTTTGTATCGTACGTTCCAATTTTTCTCTGCCTCTGATATTGCGGCGCCCCGTTGGTGGAGCTTTGCGCAAGCGACCAATTTGATTTGGTTTCTGCACGGTAGGCAGCATGCCATAAACGTTTTGAGAATGGGGGTATCAATGGGGTACGCTATGCGTACGCGTACCTGGGCTCTCACGGAACAGTTTGCGCAATCGTTGCCAAGTCCGCCTGCGATATTGGGCGCTAGAATGGATTTAGCGGTCTATGTGCAATAAGAATATGCTAGTCAATCAACTCTGCGTCTTTGAGCGAAATCTCGTGAGGCCCTGGGACTCCGGTTCAGACTGCAACAATATTAATTCCTGTCCATGTCGTTCGGCGTAGACCAGATAGAGAACATACGTCATGGATTTACCGGTGAATTCAGACTTTCTGTGATGAAAGAGCGGGTGCCGCGCTTATGTACTAGAGCTATTTCTTTGAGAGCGTGTAAATCGTGGTGAACGGTCCATCCTTTAGCTGAATCATTGGGCCATTTGTGGGGTGATCTACAATGCACAGCTTCTCAAGCGTGCGCTCATGCATTCGGACGCTGGTTATGCTCGCAATTTGGTCTCGTAGCTCAGCGATTGTAAATTGACTTTCTAGGGTTTTAGAAGCCACTAACACATAGTCTCGAAGATTGTTGCGCACATGATTGTATTGCTTGTGCACTGCTTTCTGGCGCTCTCGATAACCGGGCTCGTCCTTCAATTTCCTCTTGTGAATCGCATACGAATCGCGCGCTAACCGCTCACGTCGACCTGCCTCCAGCCAATTCCTGACGGTCGCCGAACTGCAATTATAGATAGTAGAGATGTGTCTAAACGCTTGGGCCCGAGATTGCCCTTCTTTCTTGTAGACTGCAAGAATCTCATTCCACTCCTGAAGAATCTATAACCAAAGTTCTGGTCGATCAGCAGGAGTGCGTGGGTAAGATCGCTTGACCATGGTAAGGGGAAGCGTGCGTCAAACTTAAAAAGCTTTGTGTTTTTTCTGTTCGCCACGCCGGTCATACCGGTTGCTGACTAGGAGATGCAAGGTTGCCGCAACACGATTTCATGTGCGCATCGCGGTAGTAATTCTTCGCCTTCACTCTCTAGGGTTACCACCTAACCAGCGTATCGCGAGTAGTTGAACGCTCAAATGGTTTTTTGGTTTTTGCAAGTCGATCACAGCACCAGCCGAGGACTCTGACAACGATGCTGGCCTCCGTAGGCCTTATTAGCCGAGCAGCAACGCTTTCAAATAGCGGTCACGATACCAATGCTCAGGCATGCAATTGATACCGCTAGCCAGCAATTGCAGAACTTGCAACAGCCTCGCTTGCGATCGGAATTTGCTTAAGGCAATCTTTTAGGGTGGAGATGGTAGTCGACTTGTCCCGGCTTTCCTCAGACAGGTTGTCCCAGATCTGTTCAAAAAGCCGTTCAAATTCTGCAGTCAGATTTTTGTCGTGCATATCAACCAGCACCGGCACCGTCTCATGCCAAAGTTCGAGCCAGACCTCATTGCCTGCCATTACGAACCAATTGACACTCGGTTCTCTAATCCTGTCTGGCTCAAATCCCACAATCGACTGATAGCTTTTGTCTGCGATCGCTATTTCGAAGGCATCGAGTCGCTCCAACAAATGGATCGTATTATTGATCCGCTCGATCCGGTTTTCAGGTGTATCGAAATAATTTCTCAGATGGGGAGCATGCGGGATGCGGCCGGTTTTGGCATATGACCATAAGGCCTCTTTGGTGCAAATCTGCTTGAAGCTATACCTGTGCTGCTTCAGACTTTCTGCAATCGACTTTAACCGCTGCAATTCTGATGAGACCCAATAGGGGTGATCAGCTTCTTTTCCTCTATTTTTGTGGAATTGATACCACGCGTGACCTTGCCGAAAAAACGATTTAGGGACTGTTAGCGTGGTTAAGAATGGTGCTACTAGCAATCGGTCACTGTCTGTTCGCATTTCTGCTGTTACAAGCTCATCGTGCCAATCGCGGTATTGATTTTCAGATCGGACGTTGAGAAGTCTTACGGTCTTGTCAACTTGGATCAGATCAAAATGATCTTTCAAAAGATGGCACTGGTCGGGACCAAGAAAAATCGCGCCGTCGATTCCTTCCGCATTATTGATTGCCAACATAACCAGGGCACCAACACCTGGTATGATCAGCAAGTCGGATACGCTGCTACCATGCGCCTTTGTCAAGAGATGCGTCCGATAGGGATTGTTCCCCTTGCACTCCTTAAACTTGGCCCCCGATGGCCTAATGCATCGCAAAACGTCTAGTACAAAGCTGCCAGTGCTTTCTGGCTCATCGGCAGGCGACCACAAATGATGAATTATATAGCCCTTGCGAATCGCAAGGAACAGAAGTAACCACCAAACACGACCGAGCGATCGCTGTTGATGATAGTCCGCGCGAACGCCCTTGAATGTTAAGTAGATTTCCCTGCTTTCTGGGTTCGTCCGGTTGATTGCTGCTTTCAGTAGTTCTATTGCCGCCAGTGTCACCCGCTGTGAACCTGCAAATTCTGATGTGGTCTTTGAGGTGATCCGTTGGCGTAGTTCTTTTAGGTCAATGCTTTGATGGCAAGTATCGAGATAGCGTTGTTCCTCACGAAACGCGAACCGGTATATGCTTTTTTCTAACTGATCAGTTTTACTCTGGCGTTGCCGTATGATGGTTTGGCGATCCCTGGAACCGACGCATTCATCATCCCCAACGCCTGGCAGTAATGGCAGTGCATATGGCTCCCTAGATTGTCTCATCGTCTTGATGAACTGTTTTACGCGCGGAGCACAACGCTCAACTGCCCGCCGTATCAATGCATCTTCCGCCAAATCCAATGCGCGGGCGTAACTTCTCAAGAACGCTGCCTGGTCGCTGGGTTTGGCCTTGTCCAGTTCAATATTCGATACGATCGCTTTTGCGAGCCCCAGGCTCTTCGCCACGTCAGTCAGTTTTCGACCGGCCTGTTTTCGCACTTCACGCAAAAAACCGAGCGGCGCATCGACTGGCGCCTCTTGTTCTCGTGCTGCCATTGGCCTTCCTGTGTTCTTTCCGGAGCGGAGTCTGCCGCGATTTGCCCCCACAAGCAATTCTCATATTATAAATATTTATGTTTAGACGATTATATGATAACATCAAAACTAATTGATGATCGGTCAAGCTACTTGAACTATTAATAAATAAATTCAGCAGGTTATGAAGACAGTCGCGATTGATCGCCGAGGGGAGAAATGCTGAAACACTATTCTTGACACTGTTTTCTTTGGCGCGCCGGGGCAGCAGCATTGCCGCCGGGCGACGAGGTGTGCCATGAACGACGCCCACCCCTCACCCGTATCTGAGC
The DNA here is from genome assembly GCA_965223255.1 of Hyphomicrobiaceae bacterium. GTDB lineage: Bacteria > Pseudomonadota > Alphaproteobacteria > Rhizobiales > Hyphomicrobiaceae > CBDCWA01. The sequence continues at coordinate 833,694 of CBDCWA010000002.1, forward strand.
CCCGCAATTGCGGCAACCCACGGCCATCCATTGCTGCCTGTGTCACAAATTCACATTGGTGTTCAGTCTGTCCGTTCAAAGATGTGATTAGTCAGTTCTCACCAACAACCACCACATTAGCTAGCTGCCTCCTCGACGGCCTGCGGCCCGGTGAAGACACAGCCCTGATCCAAGCGATTCAAATATTGAAACGACTGCGCGACTCTGGTGGATGGGCTAGCCAACAGTCGCACGCCCCCTCAACAGGTACCCCAACTGTTGCCGTCTACAACAAGGTTGCCCGACTTCGTACAAACGATACCGCTCTCATCAAGCAATATAACGCTGTCGCCGACGTCGCCCTGTCCCCTGCCGACGCTGCTCAAATCATCCGAAGCCACTCCGATCGGCAAATCACTATGGTTGACAACAAGGATATGGCACTGTCGTTGACAGGCAAAAGTTCCGCGCCGGCGACATTTATCAACGGTCGCGTCAATCCAAATTGGAGCAATCGCTTTAATAAAATCCTGGCCAATGTGTTTCATATGTCTGAGGCCGAGGTTCAATCCCTGCTGTCTGATCGTACAGACAAGATCGACAAGCTCACCGTTCGCTTGATTTACGCGATGCTCGAAAAGGACGGCGCTGCTTTTCAGCACTTGTTGATCGAACGGTGCTGGCCGTTAGTTGACAAATCCGACCCTCCGGCCCGCCAAAAAATGATCCATGGCATCGCAACCGGCGACAGCGGTGCCTTAACCTCCCTCAACACCCAGAAGTCGAAAGCCAACAAAGTCTTCGAAAAACACGGCTTGCCAACGAGGTTCTGCAAACCCAATGGCACCGGTATCGAGCAATTTTCCAAGTTGCCAAGTTTTGCACTGATTGAGATCGTCAATCCGGATCTAGCTGCCGCCTAGCGCTAGACTCTTTGAAATGAAGCAACGTGTAGCGTTCACACGCATCGAAACCGTACTTACCCAAAACTGCCCGCAGATAATCTGCCGGTTCCTGGCTTAGTCGCAGAACAGTGGGCTCCGGTTCCCGCAAAATGTCCACTAGTTGTCCAACCGTGCATGGGTAACGGTCATACTCATAGTTCAATATCAATCCGCCCTCAATCTCGGTTTCCTTCAGTTTAGTAGCAGTATCCAGAGCTAACCTTCGATAAAAGTAAGCCGTTCCCAAATACGCCTCAAGTTGATAGGACGCGTTCTTGTATCGTGGCGGTAATCTTGAAGAAATCCCCGAAATCAATAAAAACTCCAGCACGTCAGTATCCAGTGTGACCTTACGCGCCATTAAACCGTTCAATGCATGGTCGGTGAACCTAGTTATCATCTCAGCCTTCTGATCCTTCGTGAATTTTTCTTCTGCCACGCTGAAACACTACAAAAAGCCAATATATAAATTTGTCGACATAACGGGTTATGAAACCGGTTACCGATTCGGTTATTGCATCGGTAAATATATTCGTAGCTAAGTCGATAGAGCATTAGGTTGCGCGTCCGATATTGGCATCCGTATTTATTCTTGTTGCATCACGATCGAGCTTCTTTTGTTGATTGGCGCGCCTTTGCTCCGCTTCGTAATTCTTCCTCTACGCCATCGCGATTTCTCAGAGTCATTAAACATCAAATGGGCTCGTCTATCGCAATCGTATAAGCAAAGCGTACGAGGACCAACTTTATGGCTACCCCACTTGGCACTTCGCCACCGCAAAATTCAGAGCAAGCCCAAAACCACCAACGCGGACACTGGCAGATTGAGTTCGGCATACTACCCATACCGTATTTCGGTCTCGTCTATGTACCCGGACCCGGCGCGATTAGGCGTTTCGCAACCAGAGAACGTAGATGGTCAAAATTTGTTGCCAGCGATCTGCTCAATGGCACGTTGGTTGTTGCCTCGATCGCCATTGCGAACTTGCTGGCGTCTTGACGCTTCATTGGGCCAATCGCAACACCGGCTTCCCAAGACAGCGCATAACGCGCTTTAAGTCATCGCCGGTCTTTCTGAAATTATGTCGGCAATCGGACGTCGCGCGTGACACGCCTGCATAGAATAATCGAGCTTTATGAGGAATTGAAAGACCTCGCCGGCCAACTTGAGCCGCATGAAAGGTTCGCCGTTATAGAGCTCATCAGACGTTTCCCTTGCCAAGCCAAACGGCCCGCCGCAGCGGTCTTACCACCACCAACGAACGGTGTGCAACACGACCTCTCTGTACACGCTACGCCACCGGAATTTACGCTGCAGTCTGAAGAATTTGCAAATGTCCGATCAAATGTACCAGATCTCAATCTCAACATGGTCGACAAAGAAACGTTCAAATCGTTCGAGAGAGACATGCTGCCTGCCCATAAACTGGAAGTCATGATCATCGACCGGGGTTGTTATGACTTCGGCGTTGGGCCGATCACGGTTATGTTGGGCAACCAGGATTGGTCTATGGAATTTCAATCGCGTGCATTGGCCTACCGCGGTTTGCTGACTTTGGTGCTCTCCGGCGGAAGAGGCTGCAAGCCAGAATTGCTTGTTGAATGTTGCTACATTGGCAAGCACGCAAAAAACTACCCGTACAATGAATTTGAATTGAATGCCGCCAATCAGATTTTAAAGCGCCTCAAGTATGACGTCCTGCATCGGTGGTCGCCCGGCATCAGAAAGCGCAGAGGTTCGGGCTGGGAATTCGCCGCACCCATAAAGTACTGTGTGGTTGGCTTGGTTGGGCCAATGCACGTCCGGTCCGGCGTGGTCCCGTTCTACCGTTGCCGGTAAACGAATGCTAATGGCCAGCGCCAATACTCTTGTTGAGCGTGTTGGTCAACTCAATGCCCTATACCGCGAATTGCGCATTTCTCTTGACGGGTTCACGTTCCTGCAGAGTTTCGTCACAAGCCATACATTTTAGTCTAAGCGCTGGTCGACCCCAGACGTTAACGCGACAACCGGGACAGCTGTACTTCACTTTATTCTTGTCGGTCACCTTTCGCCGCTTCGGTTTGTTGTCGGGTGCGTGCTGTTGTTGAGCTTCACCTTGCTCGGCCAAGATCAGTTCGATGGTCCGATCCCAATATGGTAGCTTATATCCACGCTCACTAATCAGCTTAGCGCACGCCCTCTCAAATGGTCCGTCATCGATAATATAGTCGCCCATCCTCTGGCCCGTCTGTTTCCCGCCTGGCTTTCCGGTGTCCGACGGCATCAAACCTATCGCGATCATCTTTTCCGCCCACTCCCGGTTATGATAGCCGGCTCGGCTCGGCTTGCCGAAATGATGCTGCCATAAGTGGCACATTTCGTGTACCAGCGTCGACAACACTTCCTCAGTAGGTTGGTATTGGAAGAAGATCGGGTTAAGTGCGATCTCGTCAGTCACCGCCTTCGACGTGGCATCGCGAAACCGTTCTTGGGAGAAATATCCGCTACCTCGGTTAGAGCGCTGCAGCGTAATCAGGCAGCGCGGTAACTCCCCTTCGAACAATTCATCATTGAAATAGTCATAAACATCATTAAGTCCGATGTAGGTTTTCTTTGTCGGGTTTTGTGCCGTAGGGCCAGGCTCTTGGAGCGTTGGCTTGTTTGCTACTTGGTTGCGGTTATGATTTTGTATCGTACGCACTGCGGTTCTCCACATTTCTATGGTGTTGTCCTCAGTGCAGTGTAGTTTCGTCAGTTCTCACTTAGTGGTACGTCTCCGGTACACGTACTGTACGCATCGCTCGTTGCTCAGCCGTTAGGTTGTGGCCTGTACGGCCCTCAAAACCCTAGATTACCTCCCGCCACTATAATCCGCGGCACCCGAACGATAGAAATTTCGTACTCTCGCCTTGACCTTTCCACCATTGTCATCAGCTCGATAAATTGGTGATCGTTTTAGAAAGTCATGCCAATACCTCGACAGATTGACGACACCGCCATAGCCGGTTTCACACCCCCACCCCGCCTTTTGAGCTTGCGAAAAGTCCTGGCTTTCGGGGCCAGGTTCTCGATAAGTATGCTCCGCACTATCGCTATTCACGTGCAGATCTAGTGTTGTCGCTGGCCTTGCAGGGTCTGGTCTCGATAGATAGGGTTCGTTGCGTTGGTAGACAATCTTTTCATGGTACCGCCGCCCTCGCCCATCAATACTCTCCCGCCGATAGCTAAATCTGTACGATATTCCCTCGAAAGTCGTTGAAATCCGACAGCCGTTTGACAACAACGCAATCACCTCTCCGTTTTTGCACAACGCGCACATTTTATCCATGCTTGGTCAAGCTCATCGTCCTTGGTTGGTGCGCCGTGCTATTATGGAGTTAACAATGCAATCAACTATTTAAGCCTTTTGCATAGCGTTTGCTCAACGATATTAAATAACTCGATTGCATAATGCTTGCTCACCGATGATCGCATCCACGTTTTCCCAATTGAGCTACGTTGCTAGAGGTAAACAGCGGCTGAAAGTACTTAGAATTATTTCAAAACCAATGACGGCTACCGAGGTTGCCAAACGTGCCAACCTCTCAGTCACCGATGCTGCGCGCGTATTGCGCGGTTTTGCTGCCAACAAGCTGGCGAAGTGCATGAACCCGAGTGATACAATGTCGCGTTATTATGCGCTGACCGCTCTCGGCAAGAGGATCAGAAATGAATTGTACTGATCAAAGGAGCTCCACCTATTCGACCCGGTTCCGAATGCGACCGAGGGGTTTTTAAAGTCCAAATCCTACCCCAAGGATTACCAATAAATGGGGGTGATCTAAGTTCCTGCATCCACATCCGAGCCTGGCGATCTCGCCGAGCTCTACGGCCTCATGTCTCAAAGGTTCGATCAAATCGAAGCACGCTTGAAGCGTGGCCGAGACACCTTAGTGCTGCTTGATGATGCTCTGAAACTCTATCGTGATCGTCATCTCAATGATCAGCTCAAGCTGCGGTCCGCCCCACACCGGTTGCTGTCGGTGTTTGCCACGGATCCTGATCTCGGCATCCCGCATCGAAAAATCCTGGAGTATCTGCTACGCCAATTTGATTACGACGCGCAATGCTTCTCGTGTGTTGCCACCACAAAGCTTGCCAAGTGCGCGCGGGTGGGCTCCGGCCGTTTGCTTCAATATATGGAGCTGCTCGTTCGCAAAGGCTATGTAGTGCAAGGATCTGATGGTTATCGCGTTACCTACAAAATAAACGCGCCAGAGTTGTGACGATTACAGTAATCTCCAACACGGTGCCCTGCCGCTAAACCTTTCATCGTGTCTCCTCGAGGGAAATTCATGAAAATAGTCCACATCGACAACGGTGCCCAGGCCACGCGCGTACTCATCACGGCGTTTCTTGGCAAACCAGAATTCGCGCAATTGAATGGTCATCTCGAAAACCTATGCGTCTTCGCGCCACAATTAATAACCGACAGGGCCACCCTGACAAAGACAGGTGCTCGAAATAGCGCTGCCAAATACATCCTCTTTCCAAAGGTGCTAAGGCCACGATTCCCAATCGCTGAATTTGACGTCGGATCTTTAACCTGCGGTACCGTCAAGCATGGAGAAAATTTATTCGTGATCTATAAAGTCTCAAAGCTAATCTGACGCGTCTTCTTCAATTTCCTTGATGCGTTGTGCAATCAAGCGCAGCCATGTCTGGTCGCCGGTTTGGCTGTCTGTCATGGTGTTCTCATCTGACATTCACTCTACAAACAACCACCTCTTTATTACGTTTGTACCTTGTCAGTCCCGCTCGCGCCTAATCGTCACCCTAATCAACTATATGTCCTAGCAGCTCTTCCTTGTGTTGGTAGGCTTTGCGCGCTAGCAATTCTACGACCGCTTCGTCTTTTGTAAGCGTATTCATGACGGAATTTATTCGTGTCAGCTGCGTCCGCATTTCCGCCAATTCTTCCTGCAGCTGGACGCGTTGCTTGCGCTCAGTATCCAGCTCTCTTTCAACTTGAGTTTTTGTAACGTCGACCAAGAAATCGTCCGCATTGAGCGTGTCACGCATGCCTAAGAACTCAGAGTAATAATGAATCATGCTCGCATCCTTCCAGCCAAATCGATACATCAGCGCATTTTGGTTGTTGTAACGGGGTAGGAAATAGCAAACGCTGTTGTGACGAAAATCGTACATTGTTAGGCCGCTTTTATTCAGCGCTCGTTGTCCGAGCCGTTTTAAATACTGGTTCACCACCCGGGGACAAATTGGAAACAAAAAATCTTCTGCGCCGAAATTTTCCTCTTCGATGTGCGTTCTCAGTTGGTCATGGCAGAACATCAGTTTCATGCGCCGGCCAAACGTCTTCGACGTCTCTGCTCTGATGTTTAAATGAAAGTATGGCGTACCCTTAATCGGCGTAATGTCCTTGCGCTTGACGTTAACGAGCTCCGTGGGGCTCCTGACGCCGCTGTCAAACATGAACGCTAACATTGCCCTGTACTTGTAGTTGGCGTGGTCATAGAGCTTGCGGAAACCATCCTCGACTTCGACACTGCCCGGCTCTCCAAAATAGACAAAACTTGGCTTGTGGCGGTTCTTAACCACCAGCTGTTCCGTAATATCTGGGAGTGCCCGGCCATGCTCCCGTTTCATCGCCGTCATGTGCCAGTGCCAGAACGCTTTGAACCCCTTGATGTGGTCGCCAACCGATCGGTATCGACCACCATCCAATTTGGGTATGTCACCATCTTCCATTCTCTCAAACAGCGCCATGATCGCGGTTTCTAACTGCCGCCACTCTGTGCTGCTGGTGGGTGCGATATTCTCGATGCCCTGATGTTCGGCTAACAGTGAAGAAATGCGTCGCAGTCTATTTCTTTGCGTAATAAGACGCTTATAGCCGCGTCTGCCACGGACCGCTTTGACGCTGACGTTAAGGCCGCGCCGCATGTCTTCTAGGTAGCGTATGATGTGCCGTGCATTGGTTTCTGAAATACCCTTTATGGTGCGATCCCATGCCTTGTAACATTGTTTGGCATTGTAAGGGTCGCGAACCAATTCGCCTTGTGGGTTATCAACATCCATCGCCATAGATCATCACCTGCCAATCTCGCTTTTAAGCTTTGTACCGTGCTGACCCGTTACTGCGATTTTCTGCGCCCATCCGAAATCACAAGAAGATATGGAGCCCCCAGTGGGCCTCATATGCTTTTGTGATTTTAGGTTCAGGTGTTTCTGTCGTCGCCGGTACACATGAGATGGATAGACGATGAACTATTTAATTGTTTTGGTTTTGGCCGTTTCTCGTCGGGGTGTCAGACATCTCCTCGCCCGCCAACACCAGGCGCACACGTTGTGCGAGATCACTATACTGTTTGAACCATATCCAAAACTCTGTTTTTAGTCGTGCGCTGTCTTGCCAACATTGCACGTGTTCACGGCGAACCTCTTCCAGCAATTGATCGAGTTTGTCTTCGAGTTTTGACCGGCGGGCCTCGATTGCGCGGTCGCTGCTTAAGGGCCAGCGCTCGAGTTCCAGCAATTTTGTTTTGACATAGCTGTAATGCTGATAGATCAGCCGGCGCACACTTGCGGACAATGACACCCGCTGTGCCACCTCTTGTTCGACTTCAGAAAGTATGCTGGCCAGCGATCGCACCTTATCGCCGAGCAAGTTGGCCAGCCCATCATCGGGTCGCACCTCTTTACCGGATTTCGCGGCCCCTTTGATGGGATTGACAACTAGATACGACAGCCATGCATCTGGAAATCCATAGTCTGTCATGGCAGCTGGGAACCATTACCGAGTTGTCCTTTAGTCGCTTCCTCGACGACAGACCGCAGCGATGGCATTACCTGCCACCGGTGTGTCCAATCGTGTTCAAATGCTGTTGCTACTCCGACGGCATTTTCGTTGGCTTGTCATAGACCAGATGTTCATAGGCCTTGGTCAAAGCCATGATCGCCTTTGGCAGATCGTTGACACCATAGCTGTTGGCGTTTTGATATTTCCCATCCTTGTCGGTATAAATCCGCTGCAGCACCACATTGCGCACCGGTACCGGCCCATCCGTTGTCTCAACTTGGTTCACAAACACACTGGCGCTGACGGCACCGACTTGAATTCTTTTCTCCAAATTATTCATTTATATCACCCCTATGATCGCGATTCCCCAATCCATTCCAGCGGTTCAAAACGGCGCGTTCTCGTTTATTGCTCTCCCAAAAGCAACGATCTTGCATAGCCAGCCACCGTCCGGAATTTTGCTTCGCGTCGTCTTGCCTGTGCCTTTTCAAACTCTGCTCTGGTCAGTCGGATCTGCAACGGTCGGTAAGGTTCCGGCCCGATCAGATGCCGATGAATCTCGTCAACCTTATCAAACATCTTCAGGTCTTGCTCCAACGCCACCGATCGCAAAAACGCTGACATGTTGCCAAAGCCACGCGTAACACTCAGCTGCTTAATGCGCACGTGCTGATCTTTCGTCACGCGAATTTCTATGGAACGTGTTTGGACCATCGCTATTCAAGTACAATAGAGATAACGCCGGACTTAAACCTCATCTCCCAATCGGAGGCGAACTTGTAGCCGCCGGTGGTGCAACCATACGCTGGACGCCGCAGTATCTGAGAATTGATAGCAATTACCCCATGGTGAAATGTCGTTGCGCTATCATCAACCTACGAAAATCAGCTGGTGGCAATCGCGAACGTTTCAACAGTTGGACCTGCCCGGGGGCCTTGTCTGTCATCGCGAATTGGTATAGGAACGAAATAGGAACATTCTGCGGTACTTTAACTCCAAACGCCCAAATTTCAGCAGGGGCAAGTAGATGGCTAAGCGCTCAAAAGTCCGCGACGACGAAGATTTCTACGATGACCAGTCGGCGGCGTCGCAGATCAAAACAAGGATCGTAACAAAGTATTTCGCGGCTTGGTCCAAGATCATGATTGCGAATCTCAAGAGATTTGGTGGAAAACATATCGCTTATATCGACCTTTATTGTGGTCCAGGTCGGTATCGCAGTGGGGCGCCCTCGACACCGGTGCTAGTGCTGACTGAGGTTGTGAAAAATCCGGATCTCAATAAGGCACTCGTCGCGATATTCAACGACAAAGAACGCGAACATATCGATGCACTGGAAAAAAACATTGCAGCTATACCGGACATCGACAAGCTGTCGGTGAAGCCGCAGCTGATGTGCTCCGAGGTAGATGAGGCTTTCGAAGAGTACTTTGGAAGTACGTCGATTGTTCCGACCTTTACGTTCGTGGATCCGTTCGGCTACAAAGGCGTTACGCTGCAGCTCTTGAAGGCAATGCTCAAGGATTTTGGTTGCGATCTAGTTCTTTTTTTTAGCTACAATCGTATCAATGCCGCATTGACCAATGATATCGTAGAAGATCATGTCGTCGCGCTGTTTGGCGGAAAGAAGCGCGTCCAAGCACTCAGGATCGCACTCGCGGGAAAGAAGCCTTTTATTCGTGAAATGCTTATACTTGAGAGTTTTTCGGAAGCGCTCAAAAAGATGGGCTTCCAGTTCGTTCTACCGTTCTCCTTTATGCAGGCTGAACGTAAGCGTACCTCGCACTATCTTATATTCGTATGCAAAAACAAGCTCGGTTATAGAATTATGAAGGAGATAATGGCGGCTGAGAGTTCTGAAAATGAACAGGGTGTACCATCGTTCGGTTATGCTCCTGCGTTGAGCGAAGACGAAACGCCACTTCTCTTTGAGCTTTCCCGTCCAATTGAAGAATTAGGCCAGCAGCTGCTGAATATATACGCTGGCCAGGAATTGACCACTTTGGAAATTCACGACGATCACAATGTCGATAAACCCTTCATCTTGAAGAACTACAAGGATGCACTCTCCAAACTCCTCGAAGAGGGCAAGATAACAACGGATCGCCAGCCCGGGAGGAAGGGTACATTCGCAGACTCGATCAAAGTCACATTCCCTAAGCGCGAGGTGACATAATGGCCACGAACTCGAAGATTGAGTGGACAGAGGCGACTTGGAATCCGGTCGCCGGCTGCACGATCCTCTCGCCCGGTTGCACAAATTGCTATGCAATGAAATTGGCGTCACGGCTCACCATGATGGGTCAGGACAAATACAAAGGTACAACCCGCTTATCGAGTGGTCGCCCCAAGTGGAACGGAACGGTGAAAACTGACATGGGTGCATTGGAAATACCACAGCGCTGGAAGAAAGGGCGATTGATTTTCGTCAACAGTATGTCTGATCTATTCCACGAGGCTGTGCCCCTCGACTTCATCAAAGCGGTGTTCAAAGTGATGGAACAGACGCCCCGACACACCTATCAGGTTCTGACTAAGCGCGCCGAGAGACTTGAGGAGGTATCTGCCGAACTTCACTGGCCGACAAACGTCTGGATGGGTGTTAGTGTCGAGAGTGTAGATTACGCCTACCGCATTGATCACCTCCGTCGGATTGGCGCTCACACGAAATTCCTTAGCCTTGAGCCGTTGCTAGGACCGCTCAGCCATTTGAACCTAACAAGCATCGATTGGGCCATTGCTGGTGGTGAGAGTGGTCCTGGCGCACGGCCAATGTCGGCCGACTGGGTGAGATCAATTCGCGATCAGTGCATTCGATCCGATGTCCCTTTCCACTTCAAGCAATGGGGTGGTAGGAATAAGAGGAAAACGGGTCGCATATTAGATGGGCGTACTTGGGACGAGTGGCCACAAATAAAAAAACGGAAAGCCCGGTCTACGAACACGAAACGTAAGACTGTAGCGGCTTGAAGCACCGCCCCCAAGCGCACGAACACTGGCGAATTTTACCATTGTGGAAGTGATCAATTTGCTTCCCACACGCGCAACCTCTATCGCCCCTAACAAAAAATGGGGCAGCGCAGAGCCTAGCTCTTGCACTGCCCCGGGATGACGCCACTGAGGAGATAACGGGGGGCGTGGCGTCTTAGAAAACGCGATTGCGGTCGGTCGTCCTCACTGTACTTGTCCCTGCCTTGCCGGTGATTTGTTGTTTGGCAAAGATGCCTGAGTATGATCCTTGTCACTGATCGCGCGCCATTGAGAACAAAAATAGAACATTTATCAATGCTGTCAAGACGTTTTAGGAATCAATCCTATCCAAATGGCGCCAAGGGTTGAAATAGGAAAATTGTCGGATTTTCACTGACGCTGTCTCAGTTAGGGTCTTATAGTCTATGAAATCGTGGCCGTGGAACCGCGCGCAACAACGGCGTTTCTTACATCACGTACGGAAGGTCATCGACGCCAAATTCAGACGGCAGATTCAGTGAATTTTGTTCATCGTCTTCAACGTATATCAGGCCCGCTGGACCCTGATTCACTTGAGAACCTGTCTTCCCAAGAAGATGCGAATGTACCAGAACATGCCAGCCTATTGCTTGACATAAAATGACGCTGACCAGGTATCTCCGGTCGGGCAATCTGGTGAGGTCCGCCATCCGCCTTAGCCGGCACATGCAGGCCTCTCCCACTGCAACCAGATAGTTCATTTGGTAACAAAACGTGCCTGTAATGTATGTCCGTGACCATCCTTACCTGAAATCACTATCTTCGTTCCGGTTGGCAGAGCAGTGGTTAGTTTTACTTTCAGAGAACCGCCCTCCACTTTAAGTGGATAAATTTTAATCCCAGTTCCGGTTTGCACAATAGCCTTAAACGAAGCACCCTTTAGATCTGCGGGCTTGTCGTTTTCGGTGATGTAGAATGTAATGCTATCAGCGCTCGCGACTAATTCGACACCCTGATGACCCTCGACCTCGACATATTGACCGCCGTGTTTAGCTCCATGTTTGTGCCCGCCTGCGGCCAAAGCGATCCCCGAAAAGACGAGCCCGACTGAGAGTGTAAGAGCGGCAGCTGTGGCTCCTAAAGTATGCATTTCAATTGTCTCCATTTGCTATAAGCCAAAAATGTTGGCTTTTGTTGATCATAGTCGTTGCCTAATCGACTGCTGCTTGCGTCAACACCCGGTCCTTGTCGATCATGGCACTAGCGAGACGTTTAGGTACGAACCATTTGTAAAGAGCCGGAAGCACGAGCAATGTTAGTACTGTAGAGCTTACCAGGCCACCCACTACAACGGTTGCAAGGGGTGCTTGAACCTCGCTGCCCGTTCCCGTTGCATACAATAATGGGATCAATCCAAGCGAGGTGGTGAACGCGGTCATTAAGACTGGACGCAGTCGCATGCACGCCCCCTGAATGCTCGCGTCATCAATTGCTTCTCCCTCATCCACCAGCGAATTTAGATAAGTAATGAGCACCATTCCATTTTCAAGCGCAATGCCAAAAAGCGCGATGAAGCCAACAGAGGCTGGCACAGAGAGGTTGAGGTCTGCCAACCATAGTGCGACCACTCCGCCCACCAGAGCAAGGGGAATATTCATCATTATGAGAAGCGAATTGCTTAGCGAACCGAAGTTCATGAATAGAAGTAGAAACACCAATCCCAGCGTGATCGGAATGACGATGGCGAGACGCTTGTTAGCCGCCTGCTGAAGTTCGAACTGACCACCCCATTCGATGAAATATCCGGATGGCAACTTTACCTTCTGCGCGATCAACTTCTGTCCCTCTGCAACAAATGAACCTATATCACGGCCGCGCACATTGGTTTGTATGCTAATGAACCGTTGGTTGTTTTCGCGCGTAATCTGTCTCGGCCCAACAATTTCTTCGACCTGCGCAATCTGATGTAATGGAAGGAGCGCCCCGGTGGGCGAGCGTATGACGAGCTCTCTGATTGCTTCCGGTGTGGAGCGCGCATCTAGCGTGTAACGAACAAGAATGTCGAACCGCTTTATACCCTCAAAGATCTGGCCAGCCTTGTCGCCGCCAATGGCCGCACGTACAACAGTTTGTACTTGATCAATATTTAGACCGTAACGTGATATCTTTTCGCGATCGACCGTGATGCGCAATTGGGGAGTGCCGGTCACCTGATCCTTTTGAACATCAGTTGCTCCCTTGATTGAGCGAACAACGCGTTCAATCTCGCCGGCCTTTGCTAACAATACTTTTTGATCAGGGCCGAAAAGCTTAATTGCAAGTTCAGCCTTCGTACCGGTTAGCAACTCGTCGACGGCGGCCGCTATTGGCTGCGTAAAGTTGAACTGGGCGCCAGGAAAATCCTCAAAAGCGTGGCTCATGGATGCTAAGAGTGCAGCGGGCGTCCGCTTTGTGGGCCATTGACCTTGGGGCTTCAGTCCGATGAAGGCTTCCGCGCTATTGACCGGGTCAGCATGCGCACCGACTTCGCCACGGCCAACCCGTGTGACTACACGTTGGACTTCAGGGAATAATCTCAACATTCGTCGCTCAAATCGCAGTACAATTTCTCTCGATTTTTCAAGCGAAATAGATGGCGCCATGGTAACGCGCACAAGAAGGTCACCCTCATTGAGCCTTGGCACAAACTCAGATCCAAGCCGTGGAAAGATGATGACGCCAATTGTCAGCATGGCAACCGCAAGACCCACCGCTAAAAACCTAAAGCGAACAAATAGACTTATTGCAGGTCGATAGAGAAATATAAGACCGCTGATGACGCGATCGGCAAATTGAGGAGGATGTTCAGCAGCATCGGCCTGTTTTTTGGATTGCTGCATCACCAGCACTGCGAGGATAGGTCCGACAAGAATTGCAAACGCAAGAGAGCCCAGCATGGCCAGCGAAACGGTAAAAGCAAGGGGTTTGAAAGTCTTACCTTCAACGCCTTCAAGTGTGAATAGCGGAAGAAACACGACAATTATAATCGCGATGGCGAAGCCGATGGGGCGGATTACTTCAGCGCATGCACGCCCGACGAGCTCGTGTTTTGAGAGCGTCGGGTGATCTTCCCGCAGATACCGGTCGACGTTTTCGACGATCACAATGGCCCCGTCGACCATCATGCCGATAGCTATCGCAATACCTCCAAGGGACATGAGGTTTGCTGAAAGGCCCATCACGCGCATGAGAATAAAGGCAACAGCAATCGAGAAGGGAATTGCAAAAGCGACAACGATGCTAGGCCTAAATCCCCCCATGAATGCGAGTAGCACGATAACAACAAAGGCGATTCCCTGCACCAATGCCTGATTTACCGTTGACACGCTGCGCAATACCAGTTTCGACTGATCGTAATAAGGAACTATGCGAATACCGGGTGGGACCGACTTCTTTATCTTTTCGAGCCGTTGCTTTACGTCGGCGATTACATTCGATGTATTGGTGCCGGTCAATTTTAGCACGAGGCCCGCCACGGCTTCCCCTTTACCGTTTAGGGTCGCCAAACCTTGGCGGACCTCTCCGCCAATTGCGACGCGTCCGACATCACGCACTCTGACGGCCACACCGTCAACGACTTTCAGTATGACGTTCTCAATATCAGCAATGTTACGTGCTAATCCTACCGACCGCACAAGAAACTGCTCGGAGTTTTTAACGATATACTGAGCGCCGATGTTTCTATTATTCACGCGGACAGCCGCGACAATGTCGCCGATGCTTAGCTTGTACCGCAGTAGGGCATTCGGCCGAACGTTGACATGGAATTGCTTGACCTGACCGCCAAGTGACAGAACTTCGGTGACACCTGGGACTGTTTGCAAGTTAAACTTGATGATCCAGTCTTGTATTTCACGCAGCTCTTCGGCGCTACGCTTGCCGTTCTTATCTTCAACAAAATAGAAGAGTATTTGCCCTAATCCAGTTGTTATTGGCCCCATCTCAGGTTCCCCAAATCCTGCCGGGATCTCCTCGCGGGCCATTTGTATGCGTTCACCTACGAGCTGGCGAGCGAAATAGATGTCCATAGAGTCTTTGAAATAGACATTGACCACTGATAGACCAAAGTTGGAGATCGAACGAACTTGCTTTAGTCCAGGCAGACCGGCCATCGCAACCTCGATTGGATAGGTGACGTAACGCTCGACTTCCTCCGGTGCGAGGCCCTCTGTTTCAGTAAATATCTGCACCAGCGTCGGCGATACATCAGGAAAGGCGTCAACCGGCAATTCACGGTACGCTTGAAGCCCTCCCACAAGGACGGCTAGCGCCATGACGCAAATAAGTACTTTCTGGCGCAGGAGGGCGTTGAGGAAGGTATGCATGGAAGCCCCTAGTGATTGTGGCCGTCGCCAAAGCTCGCTTTGGATAGTTGTGATTTAATGAGAAAAGCACCCTTTTCCACAATCACCTCGCCGGTCTGGAGCCCAGAAATTATTTCCACATGGCGTGCGTTACGCCGACCGAGTTTTACGCGCCTGCGTTCAAATGCGCCCTTTTGGTGAACAAACACCACATCTTGGCCTTCATGCCGCTGTAATGCCGACCTCGGCGCGCGGCGTTTAACTTTTGCACCTCCAAACTCAATAATTGCCGCAATGAACATTCCTGGACGGAAAACATCAGATTTGCCTTTGAGAACCACTCGGGCAGTGGCTGTCCGTGTTTGTTCAGATAGATTCGGCGTAACAAACAAGATTGTGCTCTTGGCTGTCTTACCCATTCTTGTTTTCAGGATAACCGTTTGGCCGGGTCGGACTCGTGCTAGATCATCGGCATATATGCTTACGTTAACCCAAACGCTCGCCAAATCTGCTATAATGAATGCCTCGCGTATGTTTGAGGCTTCATCCTCTTTGGCAGAAACCAATTCACCTTGTACAAGATGCCGTTTGATAACGACGCCACTTATAGGTGCTCGAAGTTCATAATTCGTAAGTTGAGCATCAGGGTTTTTCACTAGCACAGACAAAGTTTCACGATTGATCCCAACCGAACTAAGTTTTTGCCGTGCACTTCGCATCGCAATGCGGGCCTCGGAAAGTGCCGATCGACTGGTTAGGAATGCCTTTTCCGAGGTGATATTCTTTTTCCTCAAGATCTCGATGCGTTCGAAATTATCCTTTGCTAAGAAAAAGCGCTCGCGTGCCGCTAAATAGGCCGCCTTTAATTCTGCCAGTTCGCGGCTTTCCAATATCGCGAGAGTGTTTCCTGCTTTGACATAGTCTCCCTGACTGGCTTGGATTGACTTTGCAATCCCCACAACCCGCGGTACCACATGTGCAAGACGATCCTGGTTGAAAGACACTTCTGCAGGTCGACTAATGGTTTGCGCAATAATTCCGGGCTGCACAATGCTTGTTTTGATTCCGAATTCACGTATCACCTGGGGTTTAAGTCGGACCGAGTTTTCGTTCCCGTGGCCATGCCCTTTGTGTCGATGCTTATCCTTGTGCACCGTATGGCCTGCGCGATCACCGTGACTCCCATGTTTGTCGTGCGATGAATGTTGTCTGCTACCGCTTTTCGAAGCTTCCCTTAGTAGGCCCACCAAAAGGTCTTGTTTTTGACCATCCTTGATCGCAATGATTACTTCTTGCTCGCCACCCTTTTTCCAGCCAGACAATCGAAATTGATAGGTGCCACCTTTATTCTTCTTAGCGGTGCCAGACACACTACCAACCGTTAGTGTAATTTGTGCATTTGCAACGGTTATACCACTTGGCATGCGTTTGAGGCGAAGTCTTAGGATGCTATCCTTAAGCGTTCCGGAAAGCTCATAACTTTCAGATTTTGCGTTGAGCCTTGGCCAGCTAATACCCATGGCCGATGAAGATTTAGATTGGTTGTTGTTACCTGCATCGGCTAGAGCAGTTTGCTGGGCTGGGAGCATGCACAGCAGCACCACCAGCAGAGCAATCCACAAACAAGTTTTCGTTGGCAGAAAGGTCATTACGTCTCTCCTTCGACCACGTGGCAAAGCGAATCGCTGCGCCACAATGCATGCCGTTTTGGGTCAGTCGTTGAAGAGCTGTCTCGGAGGCCTGTGGACTTGGGAAAGAAGTTGGAAAGTTTGAAACTGATGCGCGATGACCCGAACCGTTAAGCCCGGTAAATAGGGGGCCTGCGAAGTCACCTGCGTGAAGAACAATATTAGACAGCCTGCTATTGATGTGCTGTTCGACACTTTGTCCGATAGCTCGTTCTTCGCGCCAATTTGCAGGCCGCCAGAAGCGTTCGTTAATTCTGGTTGCAGAATATCAGCAACCGCAACGTCATGAGCGTGGCCAGCGTGAGCGACATGAACATGTGCGTCCAGCAATATCGCAGACACAAAGCATAAGATCAGCAGTCTTGCGATGCCAATTCGGCGAGATCTTTGAGCTATCAGCGGCAATACCATTGCTGATCTTTCGTAACCACTTCTTCGAGGTACAATTTTATTATTGCCTCATTTTTGGTGCAAATTCAATACTGACAGAGCAAACTTCGAATATGATTGTTCGTTGCCACGCCTAAAGCACGGCGTTGTCACGAATTCGAAGCGGTAGAGCGCCTTTCTCTAAGCGCCTGGCTCAGAATTTGTACTGCCGACGTTGTAAAAAGCCCTGCCATTATTGCTGCTACGATGATGTCGGGCCATCCACTCGACGCACCCCATACGCCAAGTGCTGCGACCATAACAGCGACATTGCCAATCGCATCATTCCTGGAACACAGCCAGACTGAGCGTATGTTGGCATCCCCTTCTTTGTAACGAACAAGCAATAAGACGCTGACCACGTTTGCCAGCAGTGCTAGGAGACCGACGGCACCCATGACGCCGGCCTGAGGCACGCCGAGGAAAAACACGCTGTATAGAGTCGAGATAAACACCCAGAGCCCCATACCGAGCAAACTCGCACCCTTCAGCAAAGCTGCTGTGGCCCGCAATCGCAGCGATGCACCTATCACGGCCAATGAAATGCCATAGGTCAGCGTATCTCCAAGAAAATCAAGCGCATCGGCCTGTAAGGCACGCGATCCGGCAATATGGCCAGCGGTCATTTCCACACCGAACATGGTTGCATTTATGCCAATGACCGCCCAGAGACGGCGCTTGTAATCGGCTGACATGCCATCGAAATTGGCGCTTTGATCGCCGCAGGATGCACCCATCTCCGATCTCCTTGAAAATCTCCTTCTCTGTTTCTAATATCTCTAGTTACTAGAGCTTCAAGAGGAATTTCTTAAATGTTGTCAATTGGCCAAATGGCACGGAGGTCGGGAGTTAAGGTGCCGACAATTCGCTATTATGAGCAGGTGGGCCTCATGACTGTTCCGACGAGGACGCAAGGTAATCAGCGCAGGTACTCCAAAGTGGACTTTGAGCAGCTCAACTTCATAAAGCATGCTCGGGATCTTGGATTGTCGATCAATGCCACTCGCGAGCTGATTGAACTAAGCCGTAAACCGAACCAGTCCTGCGCAAAGGTTAATCGGATCGCTGTGAACCACCTCAATACCGTCAGAGATAAGATCAAACGCCTGCTTAGGCTGGAACATGAACTAGAGCGCATCGCATTGGGCTGTGATAATGGTATCGTACAAGACTGCTACGTATTACGGTCGCTAATTGATCATCGATTGTGTGCCGATGAGCATTGACAGCTCAAATTGAAAGCCCTCGACAATAGTGTGCCCAAGGACACTGACTAGGGAACATACAACGCAAGCAATCTACACAATGCACAAGCCAGATGCCCTGCCGTACTTCGACCAAGAGTGGTCAGACAAACCGCTTCATCTCCGTATAATTAATCCAAACCCGACAGTTGGCAGTACGATCCATTGTAGTAGTGGCGACAATCCTGTGCCCACAAATGGCACAACCGGCATCCAGTCGTTATACGCCCAAGCGCCACGGATTTCCGTATTCAGCCATTCGCTGAAAATCGTGTAGCCAAGGCCGGTGGAAATCGTCAGTAGCGCCACTGGCCAAAAGAGTTCTTTCGGCCACTTCGCATTTCCTAATATACTCAATGAGCCAATGAGACATGTCATCGCAATGAGGACGTCTCCGCCGGTGCAATGCACTGCCGCAAATATGATCTCGGAGCGAGTGCCAGTTTGCCAAATCGTATAAAGAGGCATCTGCGCAAATTCCCATATCAGGTTCGCACCTGCTATAAATATCAGATAAGTACGAAGGGAATTCAGCCACGACATTTATTTATCCCTCCGCCCATGGGATTAGCGCTTTTCAATACGACCCAATTAATTCCTTCCGCCGAAAAACAAATATTTGATCAGCGCCGCAATCATGAGGCCGACCAAAATAAGTCCAAGAATGTGGATGAGGCCCATTCCCCACATCATACCTGTCATTCCTTCGCCCATCATTGTTTGATCCTCGTAGTTGTTGCGGTTCCAGGAGCGTTATGCGTGCAAGAAACCTGGAATTCACTTTTTCGCAGGATAATGCGCGTAGACGACCGTACTTCCGTCCTTGCGTACGAGAAGGACGTCATAGGCTTGCGCGGAATTTCCCAAGTCCATACCCGGCGAACCCAGCGGCATGCCAGGGACACTAAGCCCAATCGCATCTGGTTGTTCGCGCAGCAGCCGACGAATTTCACGTGCCGGAACATGACCTTCTATGGTGTACCCGCCGATCAGAGCCGTATGGCAGGCAAAGTTGCTACGAATGCCATGTTTCATCTTGAACTGGATGAGTTCGCCAGTCGTCATGTCTTGCCGTCGAACCGTGAAGCCGGCGGATTTCATACGATCGCCCCAGACTGAACAGCAACTGCACGACGCTGTTTTTTTCAGTTCAATCGTCGATTGTTGAGCAATCCCACTGGTTGGCCCGATCGACACAAACGCGATCGAGAAAAGCCAAGTCCAATTCGAAACTGCGTATCGTCGTCCATGTGAAACCATTGTCACCTCCATTTCGTATTTGTCGTTCACGGCCAGCCATCGGTAGATTTATTCGGCACGCTGCGCGCTTATAGCAAGCACGGGAACACAAATCGTGATCGTCCCGGCGCGTTGAAATCGCAGTTTAAGTTCGAATCTATCACCCTCGCGTAACGGCTTGGTGAGCTGCGAGAGCATCAAATGCAGGCCGCCGGGTTTCAAAACCACGGACTTACCAGAATGGATGGTCAAACTGTTGCGGTGCCGCATTGACATAATGCCGTTCGACATTGTCGATTCGTGGATTATGACTTTTCCAGCTATTGGACTGGACGCAGCAAGCAAGCGATCCAAACGTTGACCTCGGTTGACAATGGTGAGGTAAGCGACACTGGGACGCGCCTTCATTATCGATGCTCTGGACCAGGGCTTTTGGACTAAGATGCCGTCGCCGTCTTCGCTCCTGATATTAGAAGCGGTTACCATTGATGTGATCGCGGCGAGAATGACCAGCCCAAGGCTTTGCAGTTTCTTTGTTTTCATTTGACCAGTCGTTTCATTATCGAGGCTACAATTCTCTCCAAGGGGTCACCTTTCTCCGAAAAGTGAGTTGCGTACGAACCGTCGGGTCGCATCAGATAGATGTACCCAGAATGGTTCACTAAATATCCGTCGGGCGCACCGTTTTGCTTGAATTGAGAATAGTAGACACGAAACGATTTTGCTGCGCTGCGAACCTCGTCCTCCGATCCGGTCAAACCAACTATCGACGAATGGAATGGCGCCAAGTATTGGCGAAGAACCTCTGGCGTATCTCGTGACGGATCGACTGTAATGAACAGAGGTGCGATATGTTGAGCATCCTTACCGAGGGCGTCAAGAATTTGCGACATTAGTGAGAGTGACGTTGGACAGACGTCTGGACAGTGCGTAAAACCAAAGAAAACCAATTGCCAGCGGCCCGAAAAGTCTCGATCAGTTCTCTTGCGCCCCGTATGATCTGTCAGTGCGAAACCACTTTTGATGAGCGGGGTCCCGCTCGAAACGGCACGAGAAGACGGTCCAGGCTTGTGGGCCGCGATCGTGAAAAAGCTGATTGCAAGTATCGCAACCAAGCTTGCAACTATGACATTGCGAGCAGTCCATGAGTTAGCCATTTTGTTTGCCGTCTATTTGCAGTTCAAAACTAAAACGTCATACCTAATTAGATTGTTTTCGGCCCGCACAAAGGCCCAACGCACACATAACTGCGCACGGAGCCAGACTGAGCAGCAGAGGCGCTAAACCGATCGCAGTCAGCCATGACCAGTTCAGTGCCAGGCCCGTTATCATGACGATCGATGCGACCACCAGAAGAATCCTGGTCTTCGTCAACCAAACACGAGTTCTGACCGCCGTGTCAGATGGCAATGTTGCGGATGCCGCGTCTGAACAATTCTTACTTTCCATCGAACATTCTCCTCAATATGTTCTTAAACTGTAAAACCAATTCAGGCGCGTCCCACTCGGCAGGTCCAAGTCGACGCGTCAATTCCTTTCCGTCGGGTCCAATTAGGAGTGTTCCAGGAAGTCCGAATAGTTTGAGCCTGCGCTGCGCGGTCATAGACGGATCGACATAAAGTGTGAGGTGCTTGATGCCGATCTGATTGTAAAACTTCCGAACAACCGTTTTGCCTGCGCGATCAATCGAAAGAGCAATAACGTCGAACCGGTCACTCTCCATTTTTGCCTGTAGACGATCGAGGGTTGGCATTTCCTTGCGACAAGGTGGACACCATGTTGCCCAGACATTCAATAATACAATCTTGCCTTTCCAATGTGAAAGCGTCAGTGCGTGGCCAGTCTCATCAACGAATTTGATGACCGGCAGTTCCTTTGGCGACTTGTGCAACTGAAGGACGCCTTTACTGTGCCCCTCGACCACAGATGCAAAAAACAAAACAAGCCCGACCAAAACGGGAACCACAGTCTTCACTTTCAATTTGCTACTCCTTGCTGCCGTTTGTTCATTTGCTCCTGACGTTGGCGAATGCTCGCCGGCCACGTACTTTTAATATAGGCGAGTACGGCACGGATCTCGTCATCGGTCATAACATTGCCAAAGCCGGGCATGTTGCTCTTATAGTCTCCACCAACAATCGCCTCTGTTCCAAACTTGGTGATCTTAAACAGCACGTTGTCGGCGTGGTGCCATGTATGTCCAGTGACGTCATGTGGTGGTGCTGGCAGCCGACCGTCTGGCTTGCGCCGACGCCAGTTCGGCTCGCCTTCGAGGTTCGGCCCGTGGCAGCTGGCACAGTGCCGCAAGTAAATTGCCCTGCCGTCGTGTGGCGTTGCGGTTCTTGTTTGGACATCACGCGTCGTGCCAAGAGCGATCAATAGTAGCCCAACCGCCGTGGCACCGACGACGACCGATATCACTGCCCATTTCACCACCTCGTAAATCTCCCAATGAAGATATATCGAGCAAGCGCAACCGTTGCCAAAGCAAGAACAATTGCCACGCCAAATGCAAGGCCTGACACCATTGCCATTTGGAACCAGTCTACGATTCCGCAAGTCGAGCGGGAGAGCAAATGAGCACTCGCTAGGTACATTTCATTCGGTTGCATAATGTTTTGGCGTTCCTTTGCCGATTGAAAAGATTTTCCAGGGGCCGTTTTTCACGCCAGACATGCCAGGAGAACCTTGGGGCATTCCCGGTAGAGAGATACCTTTGATATTCTTTGGTCGCTCGCTAAGGAGTTTGCGAACCGTCTTAACCGGGACATGACCGCTGACGACATAGCCGTCTATGAACATCGTATGGCATCCTTGAAAGTTATCTGGGATACCAGCATTGCGACTGATTCGACTAAGGTCGTGGGTCGGCTTCACCACGACAGTGAATCCGTTCTTGCGCAGATAGTCGGCATATCCTTCGCAACATGAGCATTGTGGGTTCTTATAAAGTGTCGCGGTGCCCGGGCTGCTGTCCTTAGCGGTTGCGGTGGCAGACATCAGTACCGCCAAGAGCAAGGTTGAGAGAAGTCTTTTCATCTGGGGTTCCTTTCATCGATTACATTCGTACGCCAATCGGATCAGCATTTCTCGACTATGAATTGCGTTATTTCATTCAGCGAGGAAAAAACAATGGAGACGCGATCGCCGGCCATGCCGGCGCCGACGATCATAGGCTTGCCCGCCTCAGGCCCTGTATGTCTCGTGTCGAGTTTGATGCGAACGTTCATTTCCCAATAGGGGGTCTTACGGCCATCTGCGGTCGACACAAAATAGCTATCGCGACAATGTCGGACGTGTAGAACTTGAGCGGCTTTTGGGAGCCCCTTAAGTGGACCGGGGATCTGGCCTTCCGTGTAGTCGCGGGAGACGATGCCTTTTTTTGTGACATAGCTGGCACCACCAGGTGCCATGGCCAATTTCAAGAATGCGATGAGATCAGCGCGGTCTTGATCCTTTTGAATTCCTCGGAACCTCATAAACGTACCGGGTACTAAAGCACTCGGGTCGGCAATCCAAGCGTAAAGCGTGTTTTCACCCCAAGTGATGCCGGATGCCCGCAATTGTTTCGAATACCTTGCAAAGCTTTTAACCTGGCCGGCTTTTCGTCCCCACATCCCAGCTAAGCTCGGTCCGGTGGTGTGCACATCTTTTCTAAGCGCGTGACAGGCAACACACGCACGGAACAGTTTGCCGCCCCGTTTTGCATCACCTTTTAACTGCGCGGTTGCATTGGTGGAAAACGCAGCAACGCAAATGAGAGCTAGTGCAATTGTGAACTTCATGTCCGCCGCGGCCCATCCGTAACGCGTATGACGCCCATCATACCAGCGGCCTGGTGTTCCAAGACGTGGCAATGGAACATCCAATCACCCGGGTTGTCGGCAACGAAGGCGATATCGACTCGCTCCCGTGGCGCCATCAAAACTGTGTCCTGCCATTCGCGGTGCGTCGTGGCCTTACCATTACGTGAGACGACCCGGAATGAATGGCCATGCAGATGAATCGGATGATGCCACGCGGTATCATTGTGCATGTTGAGGACATAGCTGCGATCCTTTTGCAGCGTTATGAGCGGGTCCATCACATGCCCTGTGGCTGCGACGCCATTGATGAGCCACATCTTCCCGCTGCGCATCATCTTCATCATATTCATCCTGCCGCCAAACCTGCCGCGACCCATCATCATCCCGCCCATCATCCCGCCATTGAATCGCACTTCATGGCGTTTGGCGGTCGTGAGATCGGGTTCGGGCATAGTGTTTGATGCAAGCGCGATATCGCTGATGAGCGGCTTGTCGCGCAACGGGCGCTCGGCGTACACGAAGTCAATCAGTCGGTATTCCAGTCGGCGGTAGAACGGGTCGGTGATCGTGTAGCGCTTGCCGACCTCACCCGTCATGTCAATGATGAGGTCGGCGCGCATGGCCGGTCCAAGGACAATCGAACCATTGCTCGACTTGTGCGGTGTCACAGGCTGCCCGTCAAGCGCAATTATCCAAGGTTCATGATCGCTAAACCGGAGAGCGAATATTCGAGCGTTGGCGGCATTGATGAGTCGTAGCCGGATGCGCTCGCCGCGCCTCACGTTGAACGTTTCAGGCACGCCGCCGTTAATTGTGACGGTATTGCCGATCCGGCCGCTGTGGGAAGCGTCGTGGCGGTTCCCGAAGTCCGACGCAATTTGTGCATTGCGTTCGAGCCTCCAGTCGTCGAGCACCCAGGTCACGTCGCGATCGACGCGGATCGGTTTGGGTTCCTCCACAATCAACGGCCCATAGAGCCCGCGCCCGACTTGTTCAAAACTTCGCTGATGCGGGTGGTACCAATATGTTCCCGCATCCGGCACATCGAACTCGTAGGTAAAGGTGCCTCCGCTGGCCCCAATCGGCTTCTGCGTCAAGTGAGGCACGCCATCCATGGAGACCGGCACGCGCAATCCGTGCCAATGAACGGTTGTTTCCTCGGCGAGGCCGTTTGTGACGTCGATGCGCAAGCGATCACCCTGCCGCGCGCGAATTTGCGGTCCGGGAATCCGATCGTTAAAGCTCCACACGCGGGTTTTCGGATGCGGAGCCGGTGCGATCTGAACTTGTGCTTTGGAACTAATATTGAGAGTAAACGTCTTGAGTGGTGGCGTTCTCCCGACAACCCATGAGGGAATTGCCGCAGCGGCAGCTGTTGCACCACTGGTGAGTAACAGATCGCGACGCGAAACCATCGCACGTTGAATGAATTGCATAATCCTGTTTCCTGATTGAGAGTGTCAGGCGCCGCGAATATGGGCACAGCGAGCACGATCGCGGCGGTTCACTGCGATCGGCTTTGAACACTGCCCTGCTGATGCGCTGGACAGTGTGTCAGGAAACGTGTTTCGGGGGGTAGGGATCAGGCGGTGCGCGCCAACCAGTGAGATTGGACTTTTGCCAGGGCATCAAAGTACTGCCATGGTCGGCCGGTGAAACGCCGGCAGGGTCAGATGCCAGCAGGGCCGTGAAAGAGACAACACAGTCCAGCGTGCAGAGAACTCCGTTACCGCCAGGCCCGCGCGGGCAGTCCGGGCAATCGCCGCCGGCTTCCATTGGCACGGACATCTGAATATCCATCTTCGTTGCCTGAGCGATCTGCATGGTGGAGGCCACTGCAAAAGTGGCAACCAGCAAGACCACGGTGTATTTTGCCCAAGCAATCATACGCACATCCTACGTCAACGCGTCACACCAGTCCAGTGGTTCTTTGTCACGTACTACTACACCAAAAGGTGAAATCGATCCTGGCTTTGTCCTAGTTTCGCCTTTTCGACGAGGTGAAGGCCAAATAATCATGAGCCTTATCTTCGATGCTGTGAACGCACAACGAGGAATAAGTCAGATTGACCTGCACCTCACAGACTAGCTGGCGCTCGGAGCTAGTGGCAAATATGTAACCGAGGATCAGCTTTGGATCTATCGGCGGGCGGTCAGTGTTGGAACAATTCGGTTCGAGACCCCAATGTGCCCAGGTGAAATCGAAAAGCGCAACGGTCTAACGGACGAGGTGATCCAATGGAAACTGATCATCAAGATCAAGCGCTTAGAAGAGTTGGCGCTTGCCCGTTTCCAAAAGCCCTATCATCGCTAGTCACTGACGTTTTCATTCCCAGCAAGACGGAATCACTATTCGCAGGCTGCAGCAAATTTAGTTTTGCAACAAATCTGAAGCGATCCCCACTTCACGAGAGCGGTCGCGGCCCCCAAAGAATAACGGCAGCACCCAGCACGCAGATCGCCGCGCCGAACAAATCCCATTGGTCCGGCCGTTGGTTTTCCATTAGCCACAACCATATGAGCGATGCACCAATATAAATCCCACCATAAGCAGCATAGGCTCTTCCTGCAAAGCCGCTGTCGATGCGCGTGAGCAAGACTGCAAATACGACCAAGCTCACCATTCCGGGCAATAGCCAGTAGGCAGATTTGTCGAGTCGCAACCATGCCCAAAATGCGAAGCAGCCCGCTATCTCCGCAATGGCCGCCGCAAGGTATGTGGCAATATCTCTCATTTGACTTGAGATCCTTCGAGGAGCGCATCAACTATCGGGCATTCCGGAACCCGATCACCATGACACTGCGCCGCCATGTCTTTCAGCGTCCGTTCTAGTTTTCTGAGGTCCGCGATTTTGCGCCGTGCCTCGGCGGCATGCCGGAGTGTCAACTCCCGAACATGAGCACACGTATATTCGTGATCATCGACCAGCGCCAGCAGTGAGCGTATCTCATCGAGCGAGAAGCCCAGCTGGCGACTTCGCGACACGAACGACAGTCTCTTGACAAACGTTTCATCATAAGTGCGGCGTCCACCGGCGGTCCGCGGCGGTCTCGGCATCACCCCGTTGCGTTCGTAATAGCGGATCGTCTCTATGTTGACGCCGGTAAGTGTCGATAACTGTCCGATACTGATCACACCTGCTCTCAATCTTGTGTTCGGCATAGTCGAGAATTCCTCTTGCTCCTGTAGTCGCTACAGGTTTTAGCATGACACCCTAATCGAGAAATTTCGCAATGTGGAGCACTGTTGATGTCTGATACCAAAACGATTGCTTCGTCCCAGAGCAGCGAGCAGCCGCGCGGTACGGGCTTTCTGGCAACTGGCGGAGGCATGGCTGCTGCGCTTGCTGCGGCATCGTGCTGTGTTTTGCCGCTTGCCTTCACGCTGCTGGGGATCAGTGGCGCATGGATGGCCAACCTGCGAGCTTTAAGCCCCTATCAACCGTACCTGATCGGGCTTGCCGTCTTGTTGCTCGGATACGGCTTCTACCAAGTCTACCGGAGTCAGCCCGCCTGCGCGGAAGGCGATGCCTGTGCACGCCCGTTTCCCAATCGGCTCGTTAAGAGCGGACTTTGGGTTGGCGCAATCATCATAGTGATCGCCGCGTCGTTTACGTTCTGGTTTCCGGCGATCGTCCCTTACCTACCGTAATCTACCGTGGAGCAAATCATGCGCAATTTGTTGGCCGCAATCGTAACCGGAGTACTGATGTTCGTGCCTCAAGCGGCTTTTGCCGGCGAGCAGACCGTGACTTTGAAGGTCAGCGGCATGACGTGCGCATCGTGTCCATATCAGGTGCAAACTGCTCTGAAACGTGTGACGGGCGTTAAGGCCGCAAGAGCGAGTCTAAAAAAGGGCAGCGCCGTTGTAACGTTTGACGATGCATTGACCAACATTGCTGCTTTGATCAAGGCCACAGGCGATGCTGGATTTCCATCCGAGCTTGACCAGGCGGCTACATTGCCTAGCAAAAAGAGTTAGCGAATGAGTAACAGTCGTCTGCTAGCAACTGGGATCGTTGGAACCATTCTAGCTGCGCTCTGTTGCTTCACACCGGTCCTAGTGGTGTGCTGGGGGCGATCGGATTATCCGCGCTCATCGGATATCTCTATATAGTGGTTTTACCGGCGCTCGGTTTTTTCGTTCTTCTCACGATTTACGCGGTGTGGCGTCGCACGCGCGCGCAGACATAATGGATGCAAGACATGTCAGACCGTTGTAGTCCTACCGCGGCACTCGGTAACTTCGATATCGCAGTCATCGGAGCCGGTTCCGCCGGCTTTTCCGCTGCCATTACTGCTGCTGGTGAGGGTGCGAAGGTTGCTCTGATCGGGCATGGCACAATCGGTGGCACGTGCGTCAATGTCGGTTGCGTGCCGTCAAAGACAATGATCCGCGCCGCCGAGGCCTTGCACGGAGCAAGCGTTGCAGCACGCTTTGAAGGTATTGCTGGAGAAGCGCACGTCGAAGATTGGTCAAAGGTTGTGCGGGCAAAGGACGACCTGGTCGCAAAACTGCGCAAGGAAAAGTATACGGACCTGCTGCCTGATTATAATTCCATTGTCTACTTGGATGGCCCGGCGCGGTTAACGGACCAGGGAATTGCGATTAATGGCTCGGAAATCTCGGTCTCGCGGACGATCATTGCAACTGGCTCCACACCGACCGTGCCCGACATTTCTGGACTTTCAGACGTTCCGTTTCTCGACAGCACGTTGGCTCTGGAACTTACCGAACTGCCCGCATCTCTTCTTGTGGTCGGTGGCGGTTATATCGGTTGCGAGCTTGCACAGATGTTTTCACGGTCAGGCGTCAAAGTAACGCTTGTAACTCGTTCGCGTCTTTTGCCGGAAACCGAGCCAGAAGTCTCCGAAGTGCTGATAACTTGTCTTGGCAACGAAGGCATCAATGTCGTTACAGGACTTTCATACAGTTCTATCCGGTCGACAGAGCAGGGGGTCGTACTTTGTGTCGATCGTTCAGGAGACCAACTCAACCTCGAAGCGGAGCAGCTACTGATCACAGCTGGTCGAAGTCCGAATACAGCTGGATTAGGCTTGGTGGATGTTGGGATCGACGTCAATGTGCGTGGTGGCATTGCTGTTGACGACAAGATGCGTTCCAGCAAACCCGGCGTGTATGCGGCTGGTGATGTTACCGGAAAAGATCAGTTCGTTTATATGGCAGCGTACGGGGCCAAATTGGCAGCATTAAACGCATTAAACAGCGACAGTTTGAGCTACGACAACTCGACCATGCCTTGGGTTGTGTTCACGGACCCTCAGGTTACGGGCGTCGGACTAACGGCAGATTTGGCACAGGCAAAGGGCTTTGACACCAAGACGTCATTGGTGCAGCTGGATCAGCTGCCGCGAGCATTGGCGGCACGCGACACACGCGGCCTTATCAAACTTGTGGCCGATGCAAAAACAGATCGATTGTTGGGCGGCCAAATCATCGCGCCGGAAGGTGCAGACAGCATCCAAACGCTTGCCATGGCACTGAAGCAGGGCATGACCGCCAAGGAACTGGGAGATACCATTTTCCCGTATCTGACCACTGTCGAGGGTCTGAAATTGGCCGCCCAAAGTTTCGGTAAAGACGTCACCAAACTTTCTTGTTGTGCGGGTTAAATGGCTCGGGCAAAAAACGGCTCCGGGTCTTGGCTGTGTGAAAACTTTCAGCGTCGAACGAAGCGTAGGAACCGATTCTACTCCCACTACCGCAAGCTGGCTCACGACGAAGACGCCCAACTAAGAGCAGAAGGCAATCGGCGCCCAGAACTCATTCGGTGGACTCAAAGAAATGCAAATGTTGGCACTGTGGTCAACGACAGTTTCGAGCCGCAATGTCGGGTCTTTGACCTCCAGTTTAGAATTCCATCCTAACGATTTTTGCTCCGTGGGCGTTTCTACACAGCCAGGGTCAAGAAGCGACCAACATACCTTGACCGTTTCGGGATAACTTTGCAGTTGGCACCCTAATACTTGGCCGTTGCACGGTTATTGCCTAGGAAAAAAATGCGCGGCGACGCCGCGCGCAGCACAATTTTCTAAAGACAGCCATCAACCGTTGTGTTCTTGGTGGCCACCGAGCGCCTCACGGATATTTCTTTCATCCTGCGCGAACAGCCTATTTACGGCCGGCCAAAACTTATCCGCTCCAAGCAGATGGTTGAGCTAATGCCAACGCTTATATGTTAATTTTGTAGCCTGCGCTGATGCACCTTGACGCTGCCATCTCGTCGCCACCCCTTCATAATAGGCGTTCCATAATTGATCGATGCATTCCTTCTGCTCTCGTGTTTCAAACTCACTCAATTGGTTGTTTGTTTTCACATTGCACACCTCTTGGTTTTGTTTCGAGACGTCTCAACGAAGCGCGGCGTAAATGCCTTTAATGACGTCTTGCGCACGCTTGCGGGCAACGTCATCCAACAGCGTATCGATCATCAAGCTGGCACGCCGGCAACTAAGTACCGGTGGAACCTTTGGTGCACGATCCAGCTGTCGCAATAGCGTGCAAATATACCGGACCTGCTTCTGTGTTGCCGGCTTCATATAAAGTGCCTCAACGAACACAAAACATCGCAGGCAGTTTCAAATTCATCGATTATTAGATGCCGACGTCTACAAACTTGATCTCCGGAACGATCTACGCCGCTATCATAAGTCGATATCTCAATGTATATTTCGCTGTCCAAACAATAGCTGCAGTCCTCCCGGATGATGCCGAGTTCTGTTCTTGTCATTTGCCTCACTTTGTTGGTTGTTTGCCTTGTCCTGTTAAGGCCCCTCGGTTTGTCGGGGGCCGCAGAAAAAATTAATTGGGAGGATGGAACACTCAGGCGATCCGACAGTCGACGCTCTGCAAAGCAGTAGCGTCGATCTACAAAGCCAGCGAAAAGAAATTGAGCTTGCTTTGATGAGGTTGCTTGAGCGGAGCCCAAGGCTCGTTGTGGCGACGTCCGACCGGGGGCGCAGGGGGTAGGGCACTCTCCCCCGCAAGCTTTCATGGACCGCCTTTCGGCGGAGTGCCAAATCAATACGTTTTTAGGTTGTGCCGCCGGCAACCCTCGGCCAACCGACCCGAGAACACACTCTCATCGAGGGGAAAAACCTATGGAATTGGCACTGAATCCATGAAGAAGCAGCACAGTACACTCACAAGAACCGCTTGCAGAAGTCGGTTAGATCTTTTCTGCTAATCATTACCAATTAACACCGCTACGCTATAGCTAGTGCAAGATCCCGCGCTCGCTTTTGCGCATCACACCTCATTGGATTGTTTGAAGAATTCCACAATATCGCCGGCATTGTCCCTACAGCTTGGGAAGCACCGGTTGCGAAGCTTTATCCGCCGCCGAATTGCCGGCGCCGCGCCCGATATCCTGGAATTAATCACTGTTTGGTCTAATCATGGTCCCACAAGCATCGCTGTCAAAGCGATGCTTGCTCTAGTGGCGCTTTCAATCAAATGGTATGGGTAGATTTGTCAAAAAGCCTGACAGATCGGCGCATTGCGTGCTATTGCGATCGACCTCCTTGCTTTGCGATCGATCGAATTTGCGAACACTGGCACTGCATAAGGATTGGGCAAAATCAAATCACTAGCCCTGCTCTATTATAGCATTCGCTTGCAGACATTGTGAATCGAATCCCAATCTCCGTTTCAATAAATGGCAAGCTAACTCTCAACCACATTTCTTATCGTGTTTGTTAGAACACCATGATCATTCCATGAGGATACGAAGTGTCCGATACTCATACCGTGACAGATCAAAACAATTGATCTGGCTACACCACGATCAAACCATAGTCCTGCAAAACCTTACGTTATTTTCTTCCGCCTCATTATCACAATTCAATTATATCTCATTATCTCACATCACCTATTTCGAACAATACAGTTATTTTCTCTCTATTATGGGTCCCAAAATCACAATTAGTGTCTGGATTTTATAAGCAAAATTTCAAAAATCCGCCAAACTATCAGAAGCAAAAACTCTTATCCATTCCGTACAACGTATTTAATGTTTGAACGATCCCCTGGGTGGGTGGGGAGGAGGTGGGTGGGACCACATAATTCTCTCTCTAAGTTAAAAAAATACAAGGTCGAATAATTAGTTTCAGTTTAACAAATACAAAAAAAACAACAAAGAAAATGAACAGAAGAAGAAAAAAGAAAGAAGAAAGAAGAAAGAAGAAAGAAGAAAGAAGAAAGAAGAAAGAAGAAAGAAGAAAGAAGATAGATAGAGCAAATAGAAAAACAAAGAAATAAGAACAAAAGAAAAAGTGTGGAAACGAAACAATATCGTCTAACCAAAAAGTCTCTGGACACAGTGGGGATCAAGCATCGAACCAATCATTGGCGAGATGGTTGGTCAGCGCGTGACACCTGACTGTCATCTACCTTACCTTTCTCAATCGAAATCTTTGGAAACCGCACATGTATTGGTACAGCAACGCGTCCTTTCAACGACACCACAGCATGGCCCACTTCCAGCAGATCGATCGTGTCGCATTCTTCTTTGGTAAGATTCATGCAGGTTGCAATCTCCAGTACATCCTTACCATTGCCAAGGTTGAATGTAACTTTGGTGTACGTGTTGGCTTTGATGGAGTTTGAGATTTTGCTTGGCTCCTGATCGATCACGATCACCGCTTCGCCAAATTCTCGTATCTGTCTCAGGCAGGTTTCCATGATCGTCTCACCGCCTTCTGCGCTCTCTTTCTTTTGCGACAGTACATGATGCCCTTCCTCTATCACCAGGGCATGTTTGAAAGTCTCGCGCTTACCCTCCCGTTTGCGCATTTCATAAAGCCAGAGGATTATCGCTTCGGTTAGAAATACCTTGTCAGCATCTGATAGAGCATCAAGCTCTAAAATAACGTTAGACCTGAGCAACTCCCTGTTAAGCCAAGCCGCGCAATTGACAACCGGCCCAAGACCGTGACGAAAGCAAAGACTTGCGAGCACACGAACGGCCGATGCTTTCCAAAGCGACATCCGGCCTTGCAGCTGTTTGCTTGCAATCTGATCGAGAACTGCGCCAAATGTTGGCGTCTTGGCAGGCTGCCCCTTAAAGAAACCACAGTCTTCGTATACGGTATCAATGCCATCGCGCAGCAAGTATTCAACACCATCGCCGACAAAATAAGCGTGCTTTATGACATCCACCAACTTCATCAACCACTCGCCAGGCCCAACGCCGGGCGGTGGCAAGAGCGGGTTGAACCTAAACGGTGACACCTCGCTTCCAACGGTGAAAACCCTGCAGGTCTCTAGTTCTCTCAGCTGCAGCAGATCGCGGTAATTGCGCTTCCAGTCAAACACCATAAACGGTTTGCTGTGTTTCGAAAGCTCTCTTAGTATTTGAAAGGCTAAATTGGTCTTACCGGTACCGGTCATTCCGGTAATCAAAACATGTTTCACCCATTCGTCCTCACGCAGTCCAAATGGTGCAAACACCTGCTTTGGTGGGTAGATTACGTCACCAAGTCCATACAACCCTGCGCAAGTTCCTTCAGCAGGAGGCTCCAGAAATATGTTCTCTTGGTAGTCTTTTCCGAGTTTCTGAAACGCCAATACGTCAATTAAATCATCAGCAAATTGGCGTTCTTCACCCTGACCAGAGAGATAGAAGTGCCAACCCGCTGTTGCTATTGGCCGGTCAATTGCCGCAAGCTTTCTTAGCTTTTCCTCAGTCTCGCGGTTGGTCATCGCGCCTCAGGTTCCGCTTATGCAGCGTTAATACATCCTTAAAGCAGTTTAACTCTTCGAGTAGGATCTTACGCTTCGTATCGGTCAATTTGGTAATTAGCCTCGCAGTTTCGCCTTGAAGAACTTCGAGTTCCGCGTCGCGGATCATCTCGCGGTGATGAATCAGAAACGCAATCGTATCTCTGAGCTCCAACTCGGTAGCGCTGTGCCGGGCTAGAAAATCGTCGATGGTCTCATTCTGATGCGTCTCGTAGGCCTTGAAAAAATCTTTCTCATCCATGCTAGCTCTTCAGAGTTGCTAGCTTTTATGGTTTGTACCGATAAGATCCTGATTTTTTGATTGTTGGAGGATGTGCTAGCTGCCACTCATACCGTCCGTTTCGATAGCATTTTGCTAGCAACAATCCTATTTGCCGCTGTATTCCGGAAAACGTCTCTTAAACCTATAACTTAGGAAAGCACCGAAAGTGCTATCCGCGAAAATTTTTGTATCGTGCAAAACAAATTGCTAGCGAGAAATAAAATTATGATTTGAACTTGAATACACTTTTCTCACTCCCCATTTTAGAGCTAGCAAACTGCGCGCAGAACTTAATCTGCGCGCGCGACCAAATACCTCCCAATAAAATCAGTGTCTGAATCAATGAGCTTTGATAAAAATTCTATCGCTGCCCTAAAAAAGAGGTGGCAAGGAACCAATGCTGCAACCAATCAGTCTCGATCCAAGCCGCGATCGGATCAGGCCCCCAGCAAACGCAGGCGGCGCAGTGCTCGCACGGTCCAATTGAACGTGCGTGTCGCGCCTGCATTTAAGGAACGTCTGCAAGGGGTTGCCGATGAAGCGGGCGTGCCAATTGTGACGGTACTAGAAGACGCAGTTACGCTCTACGAATTAAACCGGAAACCCTACGAAATTAGATGAGATACGTTGTCTCCGTACTGGGCGTTATTTTGTCCTTTTTCCTGGTGTTGGTGTCCGGTGCCATGAATTGGCGCTTTGGCATGTCCCTTGGCCACACTGAGATTGATGCAAAGATCTATGGCACCGCCTCTGTTGCTGCTGATGGTTTGAAAGTACTGCTACCTTTCTTCTTGTATTGGGCCTGGCGTAATGCCAGGCCGTTGGTTGCGAGCATTGGTTTGGCTGTTTGGCTTGTCGCAACAGTTTATTCGATCACTAGTGCTCTGGGTTTCGCTGCTCTCAACCGCGCCGCAGTAGCCGGTCGCCTTGCTACGACCAGCATAAGCTATGATTACTGGCGGGCCGATCTTATGCGAAATCGAGCTCACCTTGCGGAATTGCCGCGGCATCGTCCGCCAACAGTTGTCATTAAGAAACTGGACGCGCTACGCCAGGACAGGCGCTGGAGCTCTACGAGGCAGTGCTCTGACGCCACATTGCCAAAAAGCCGCGCCTTCTGCGTCGCCTATAACGAGCTGCAAGCGGAACTTGCAACTGGACGTCAAGCGGCCAAGCTCGAATCCAAAATCGAAAATCTTCGCGAAAAGCTTGCTGCTGCGTCCTCCGCAGCCAATCTTAAGCGCGGCGATCCTCAGGCTAGCCTAATCGCCGACATCATGCATATCGATATTTCCAAGATTCAAACCGGTCTGATCATTTTGATTGCAACCCTGGTTGAACTCGGCTCTGCCCTTGGAATGTTTTTGGCGACCAGTCATGGCGAGTTGCGGCGCGTTACGCGCTCGCTTTGCTCAAATGACCTACCACGATCCGATGATTCTTCACTTCGGCCACAGGGAGATATCGCCAAATTCGCGCTTGCCAAGTTAGAGCAAGCTCCCGGTTCAAACTTGGATATTGCAGCACTCTTTTACGCGTATTGTACTTGGTGTGAAGCCGAAAACTTGCAGCCTATCGATCTTGCTGCATTCATCGTTTCCTTCAATCAGCTTTCGCAGTTAGTGGGGTTCAAGAACGAAGTTCGCGATGATGTTGTTACCTGCCTGGATATCGCGCTTGTGGCCTAATGTGCTCACACGTTTGTCGACGAGCAAAGCACGTCACAATTGCGTTGCAGAGGAAGAAGAAATAAGCGGTGTTTGCGTCTTAGGTCGAGCAACGTCTGCTTCGGCGAGAAGCAGAACCGGGTTGCGAAATGCAAAAGCTCACTTTTGACGCGAAACGGAATTAAGACGTAGTGGCTCAGTATCAAGAATTGTTGCTGAATGAAGTATTCTGTAACATTTGGCGTATCGCAGATTGGGGATAATAGCTTCAATCACGAGCACTAGAAATTACATCTAGCGTGGCTTCCACTTGGTGATTCGGTTGTTGCCATAGTCCGCGACAAACACGATGCCATCCTTCGCGATGGCAATACCAATCGGATAGTCCAGCTCGCCCGGCCCGCTGCCGTGACGCCCGAATCTTGTCAGAAACACTCCATCAGCTGTGAACTTCTGTACTCGGTGATTGTAGAAGTCAGCAACGAATATATTGCCGTGTGGACCGACGGCGATACTTGCAACGGTCGAAAACCAACCATTGAAGGGGCCGTGGATGTTCATCGCGAACGGGCCGCCCCATTGATGCGCCAGAGTGCCATCGCGATTGAAGCTCTGAACCCGGTCATTATAACCATCTGCCACGAAAAGCGTGCCTCGGGACGAAACACTTACATCCGTTGGGTAACTAAAAAAAGCGGTGTCAGCGCCGGTCGTCGGCGCCGTGTTTGACTCCGAGCCTTGGGCTTGTGATCGTGTATGGCCCCACTGACGAATGAATGTCCCGTCAGACGAAAGCTTCTGAACTCGATGGTTGTAAAAATCTGCTACAAATATCGCGCCACCGGGACCTACCGCCACGCCTGCAGGCGAATTAAATTCACCGGCACCTGACCCAGCCTTACCAATCAGGCGACGTGGCGTGCCATCCAATGCGAAAACCTGGATGCGATCATTAAAGTATTCGGGGACAAACACTTCGCCGTTGCTTATGGCCAGATTCATAGGTCTGCCCAACTCTCCCAAGCTCTTGCCTGATCTGCCAAATGCACGCAAGAATGTTCCGTCAACCTCGAAGACTTGAATGCGGTCGTTTTTGGCATCGGACACAAAGATCTGATTTCCGGCAAGAGCGATGCCGGTTGGATCATCAAACTGACCGGGAGCCATCCCTTTCTTGCCCCAGGCTGCAACGAATCTATACGCAGGTTCTTTTGGCGACGGCACAAAAGCTAACCACGACAGCGCAGTTAGAATCACAATCGAGCCAGTGATCCAACCTATGATCTTCAGGAACGTCTTCAACATGACGGTCAAAAATTTAAGCGGAAGCCGCCACGAACAATGTAATCGCGTTCTAACCCCGTTCCATTCAAGTTTTGCACAAGCGGCACCTGAATACCTGCTTCAATGATGTGTCTGCGCGTGACGTATTGCAGTCCGACGAGACCCCACGATGTCGTGCCGCCAGAGTTCGGATTTACAATGCCGTTTGCGCGGCTCTTGTCGCTATGGATCAGGTTGAGTTCTGTTACGCCGTATAGAAACCCTGTCGTTGTTTCGGTCAGTTCATAAGGCCACAGGCGATATTGCAGTGACGCGTCGAATCTGGCGACATCGCCAAATTCGAACCCATCTGCTTTGGTGTTAGCTTGGTAACTGGCCTGCAAATCAAGTTGGTACTGTTGAGTCTGATAAGTCACGATGATACCGCCAAATGGGTCCCATGATCCCGAGCCCGGTTGCACCGTCGCCGGCAGTCGACCAAGTGAATCGCGTCTGGTGTTCGCGCCGGTCGGTGCTTCTACACCTGCAAACGGCGCAATCCGAAACGTCTCACCCGGCATGTCTTGCTTGAAGATCGTGTAGCGCCCAAAAAACCGCATGTCTCCAAGACCGCCCGCGTCTCGGGTAACGCGCGCGCCGCCGAGGGTCGTTAGTTTTAGCTTCTTTTTGACGACAGGCAGAACGCCAAAGAGCGCAAAATCAGATGTTACACCGTAGCCAAGCACTGTCGCCGACAGCGCGACGGTTGACTCACGGTCCGCACCGCTGGGGTCGTTGGCGGATTTGTTCAATACACCTTGATGCCGAATGACATACTCTCCTTTGGCAACCGGCAGCGCGGTATTGGTATCGAGAGGCGCCGCCTCAACTGGCAAACCAATGATCGCCCCAAGGCCAAGAATACAGAACTTCGCAGGTGTTCTTTTCATCAGATTTTATGCCCCTAGTCTCCATCACAAAATTAGCGAAAACTGCGCAGTGTGAAGCCAGCGTTTTTGACAGCCTGATTGGCACGCGCACGAGTGAGTTTTGCCCCGTCGTTCATGATAACTTTGACGGTCCCGGATTTGACGGAAACCGTGACGTTCTTTACGCCGCGAATGGCTCGAAGCTGTTTTTCGATGCCATAGGCACAAAAAGGACAGGCAAGGCCATCAACTCTGAGAGTGCGTATCTCGCCCGCCCACGCTGTCACCGATGACAGCAGCAGGAGACTAGCACCGACCGCCAGTATCCAGCCTTTGAAACCTGGGGGAAATGTGATCTGCGTCATGACGGTTTCCTGTTTTTTCGATTAATCGTGAACCGAAGTCCAATGGTTGCAGCGGCTTTTCAGTGCTATCCTTCGTCAGCGTAGCTTCATCGATACCGCGTCCAGAGCAGCAATCAGCAAGCTTGCCATTGATCACAACAGCCGGCAGCGCGCTAATCCTAAGCTGGCGCGCCCGATCAGCCACGATTTGATTGCTCATATCGTGAACACTGACATCGCATGAATCGCTTACCAGACGTTTGACCAACAAAACAGCGTCCCGACAAACAGCACAGTCGGCGCTGAAAATTTCAATTGTGCGTTTGGCCGCTATCTTGCTTTCTACCTTCGCGATGAGTTTTGGGGTTTGGTGAAGTGCTTGGAGGTGGCGCCCATTCCGAGCGAGTCAAGAATGCTACAATCGGTGGTCGCACCCTTGCCCGGGCAAGCATCAATGAGGGCGGTCAAGGTGCGTTGCAAAGCTTTGAGCCGTTTGATTTTGGTGTCCACTTGTTCGCGTTTTTTGTTTGCTCGCTCGCGCACTGAGCTGCAATCTGCTTTCGGGTCAGCTTTTAGCGACAGAAGCTCTTGAACCTCACCGAGCGAGAAGCCAAGTTCCTGCGCCTCCCGAATGAACCGAACTCGGTCGATAGTTTCGGCAGGGTATGTTCTGAAGCCGCCACTCGCAGGCCTCAATGGCTGACTGATGAGACCTTTGCGTTCATAGAAACGGATTGTCTCCACACCAACGTTTGCATACTTTGCAAGTTCACCAATTCGCATTCAATAACCTCTTCGTGGCAGACACTATGCCAGCCGTACTATAGTACGGAGTCAAATCTTTTTTGAAGGCTTCGATTGTTGTCGAAAGCTACCCAAAGCGGCAATTCGATGAGCACGTTACATTTCGGGCGGGTTCATAAGATTTGGAGTATTCGCCAAATGCCGCTCAAATTGGAGCCTCTCGACGTCTGATTCACTGAACCGGCGTTGGTTTCCCACGGAACGCTCAGGAAGGTTCAACAAACCGACCTGCTCATAGTAGCGGATGGTTGGAACTTTGACGCCAGTTCTCCGCGACATCGCACCAATGGTAAGCATGAAAACATTCCTCTTGATCCTCTATCTACTAGAGGTTTTAGCCTACAGCATCGACGACAACAATCTGGAGCGTGGTGCATGTTAGCAATGATTTTCTGGATCGGGGTCACTGCGGCAGTTCTCATGCTGGCGGTGCTCGGCTGGTCGATCGCATTTCCTGCGCGCCGAATTTGGCCGCCAGAGCAGTCTAGCCGGGCCCAAAAGGTCGCCGTGTGGTTGCACGCAATGCTGATCTTCGGCTGTGCGCTCATCCTAGGGCTGGCCGACTGGAACAATCTCGGTCTTCCGTCATGGCTGCGCTGGTGCGTCGGTCTACCTCTGATAATCGCTGGAAATGTTGTCGTGTGGCTTGGCGTGACGCAGATCGGTATGGCAGCAACAAGCGGCGAAGCAACAGGACTGCGTACCGGAGGGCTTTATCGATATTCGCGAAACCCCCAATACATGGCCGACATGGTCATCCTGATCGGCTGGGCCGTTCTAAGCGCCTCATCCTGGACGCTTCCGGTCGTGCTCCTCGGGATGGCAGCGCTCGCGCTCGCACCCTTTGCAGAGGAGCGCTGGCTTGCAGACAGGTACGGCGAGGAATACGCGGACTACCGCAGCAAAGTACGGCGATATATTTGAGCACCATCGCATGCATGGACACGATCACGGGTCGTACGGCCACAGCCACAGGGGCAATAACGAAACGGCGATCGGCCTCGCCGCGCTATTGACCGGCAGTGTCATGGTGGCCGAGGTCGTCGGCGGATTGATCTCTGGCTCGCTCGCGCTCCTAGCTGACGCGGGGCTCATGCTGACTCCAAGAGCGATCAATCTGATGAGACTGAGACTATATTGGATGGATTACAATTCGGTACCATCCTAGGTCCGCCGTCCGAGACTCACTTAATTCCAGACTTGGCCCATAGCGAATAGCGCCCAAACTTGAGAAGAAACTATATTACTTAGCTCATCAGTGATGCTTCTTCTTTTTCTTCTTCCTAAAAACCTTGTGGCAGCCGCTGCAGGTCGCAGCCATTTTCTTGAAAATTGGTCCAGCACGCTCTTTTGTCAAATTGGGTTCTGATTCCATTTGACCTGCGGCGGACAACAAATCTTCCGCCAACCGTTTGAATTCCGGCCAATCCTGCCATATCGCTGGAACGGCCTCGCTCGGCCCCTTAATGCTGCCTTTCGGAAACATCATCGGCATATGACTTGCGTGACCGCCGATGACTTTTGCAGATTTCTTTGCCGTAGGCGCATCGAAATCAGTTTTGCCGCGGATCATCTGGCCGATAACCTTCATATGCTTGCGAATGTCCTGCATCAGGTCCATCCGCTCTTTTACGATACCCTTTGCACCTTTATGAGCCATTGTCGACGTTGTTGCAGCGAGCCCAACGGCCAAAATGGCCAGCGCGGTTACTCCAAATAAACTACGTTGCAGCAGCCTTCGCATTGCGTTCTCCCTAGGTGGATGCGCCGGAATTAAGTCCGGCGCTATATATGGTTTGTCCAAATAGTGTAGTCTTATTTTGCTTTTTCCAATTTCATGATGGTCAGTTTGCCGCCAACGTCTTTGGTCTGAAACTTAATCTTATCGCCGACTTTAAGTCCCTTGATCATAGACTTTTCCTTGGCTGTGAACACCATGGTCATGGCCCCCATGTCTAGGTTAGGGATGGGCGCATGCTTGATGGTAACTTTCCCGTCTTTCTTCTTCACTTCTTTCACTTGACCGTCGACCATGGGCAGGTTCTCCGCGTTGGCGGTCAATGGCACTGCCGTTATAGAAACGACGGCTATAGCAGCAAGTATTTTGGTAAAAGTCATGCCTTTTCCTTTCGGTCTTAGATTAGGAGCTGATCTTCAAATCTTAATTCCATCGCGACGCAGCTCATCTGCTGTTGCTGCGCGAACCATGGTGCCTTCAGGCGGTACGTACCAACCCGGGTCGGCAAAGCCCGACACCTTGTTTCGAACCTTCAACGTCGTGACCATGCCGCCCATCCCGATGTAGCCGTGCGGGCCCTTAGCCCCTACCATCGGAATGGAGTTTTTTGGAATATCCATGTACTTGGCGTGTTTACCCATATCGGCCATGCCGTCGTGGCCCATGGTCATGTAGCTTGGCACCACTTTCTGAACCGCGTTGTCTACGACATCCGGTTTCACTCCAACCATGTTAACCAAGCCGTGGCCCATCTGATTCATGGTGTGGTGGGTCATGTGACAGTGCACAGCCCAATCGCCTGGGTTATCAGAAACAAATTCGATATTTCGCGTTTGACCGACGGCTACAAGCACGCTCGTTTCCGGCCACATGGCAGCCTCGGGTACAACGCCGCCATCCGTTTCTGTTATGCGGAAAGAATGCCCATGGACGTGGAACGGATGATGGTCCATCGCAGACAGGTTGCCGATGCGAATGCGAACACGATCATTGGTCTGGCAAACGAGGGGCGCAGTGCCCGGAAATACTTTTCCATTAATGGTGAGTGTGTTGAACCCGGAGGGTACACTCGTATCTGGTCTGTAGGCGCCCGGTTTGATATCCATTTCGTGCAGCATTAGCGAAAAGTCGCGGTCCGGGCGTGGATGTTTTGGCTTGCGCGGATGAATAACAAACATGCCCATGAGACCCATGCCTTCTTGGGTCATGGTGTCTTTATGCGAATGGTACATGAAGGTGCCATGCTGCACGCACGGAAATTCGTACTTGAATGTCTCACCTGGCTTTATGGGCCGCTGGGTTAGACCACTCACGCCATCCATGTTGCAAGGTAGAATGAGGCCGTGCCAGTGAACACTGGTCGGCACCTTGAGCTTGTTGGTGACGTAAATACGAATTCGGTCGCCCTCAACCGCCTCGATTAGCGGACCCGACATTTCCTTATTGTAACCCCACACGATGGCTTTGAAGCCGGGAGCGAATTCGTGCATGATTTCTTCGGT
Organism: Hyphomicrobiaceae bacterium; assembly: GCA_965223255.1. GTDB lineage: Bacteria > Pseudomonadota > Alphaproteobacteria > Rhizobiales > Hyphomicrobiaceae > CBDCWA01. The sequence goes on from CBDCWA010000002.1 coordinate 875,369, forward strand.
GACGAGGTGGAAGATTTTTACGCCATCTACGATCTTGAACGGCAGTGTGGTCCCGTTCGGTTTGTCGACAGGCGTATAGTCCTTTCCTGGTGCGCCCGGCGGGTAAGTTCCATCAGGATCTACGGTACGTGCATACCAATCATTACCTTTGGGCGTGACATAGCTGCTCGCAGGAGCCGTCTTCATCTTCGCAACAGGTTTAGATTTTGCAGGACCATGACCTTTATGCCCGGCATGACCTTGCGCGACAGCATCTCTTGAAGCTGCGGCTGCGCCAGCGACAACCGCTCCCGATGCTGCAAGGAACGTTCGTCGTGTCAGATTATTGGACTTAGCCATCGTTAATGTCCTCCTTCGTCTCCGCCTTCGGCAGGTGCCGAGGCAACCATCACTGGCCCGCCGCCCTCTCCGGGAAGACGGCCGCTCAAGATTTGCTGAAGATTGATGCGAGCACGCCAGTAGGCACGCAAGGCCGAGATATAGCGGCGCTGGGCCAGGATCTGTTCCCGCTTGGCGCGCACCAGCCCGAAGACGTCACGCTGCATCGCATTATATTGCTGCTGTGTGGCACGGAGCAGGCGGTTTTGTTGCGGGATTATGGCTCTTCGATAATAGATCGCTGTCTTGGCTGCTGTAAGGAACTCAGCCCGTGCAACCCGTGCCGCTGACCGCACCTTTACGCCCATTGCCCAATATTGATCTTGGGCTTGGCGTATTTCCATAATGCTGCGTGCCTTTTTGGCTTGGCCCTGGTCAAAGAGCGGTAGAGTGACGTCAAACGTCAGGCCAAGCTCGCGTTCATCCTCTGTCTTCTCCCATTCAACCCCGCCGCGAAGGCTGGGAATAAGCGCCTGCTTGTTGGTGAGTTGGTGGGTGTACCCCAAAGTGATTAATCGTTGGCGAAGTTCTGCAAGATTTAGACTTTGATCGACGGCGCGTCTCTCAATGCGCGAAAATCTTTTCCGGCTGTCTCTGGCCGGTCTTAGGCGTCGCGGGGCTGACCAACGTTTTGTTTGACGGCCCGCCAATCCCATCAGCACATTCAAGGTCTCGCGGGTCTCTGCTTCGCGTGCCACAGCAATCGCCAAATCCAGCTTCGCCTGAGTAAGAACATTCTGTTGTTGTTCAAATTCAAGCGGCGTTGAATTGCCGGCTTCTCTGATTGCTTTGGCCGCCGTCAGGGTCGCACGTGCAGTTTTTTCAACATCCCTGAGCAAAGACACTTCCTGACGCGCCGCGACATAATCAAAGTAGGCACGATACGTATCAGACGCCAAGTCAATGACCGCGCCGGACACTTTGATTTTTGTTTCTTCGAGAGCAGATGTTGCAACCGCTTGCCTATGGCGTTTCCAGACCAGACTGATGAAATTGAATACGGTACCAAGCGCTATATTTGCTGCAGCGGCTTCAGGCTTGTACGGCCAAAGAATTGCGCCGTCCAAAGACGGGTTTGTCAGCAATCCAGCTTGGACCACATCCGCTTGTGCAATCCCAAGGCTCGCGTACGTTGCCTGAAGAGATTTGTTATTGAGAAGCGCGATCTGGGCCGCAGCGGACGGTGTCAACCGACGCGATAACCGGCGGTTGATGAGCTGTTGCGATTTTGCCTGATAAGGGCCCTTTGGATCCCATTTAATCTGTTTCCCGGTACGCGAGCGCACATCCTCTGCGACGTCTTGAAACGCCAATTCTGGCGATACGCTTGCACAACCTGTCAACCCCACCACCAGAAGACTGCCCGCAGATAGCAAAATTGTCTTTTTCATAGTCTTTCCTCCCGATTAGTGACGATGGTGTGAACCACCGCCACTCGCCGGCTTCTGCGAGCTTGGCTGGCCGCTTGGTTGTTGTTGCCCTGGCAATCGTGGACGCACAGTCTGAAGCTCCGGCCGCAAGGAGGCAGGCGCGCCGATTGGACGTCCTGATTGAGATGACGCATTTGCCGGATGGTTGGGCGACAACTCAGTATTGGGAGGTCGTGGTTCGCAGCCCATCAGGCCGACGGACAGAAGTGCGCATGAAAGTAGCTTTTTCACGATGATTGATCTCCAAGGACAGCGAATTTCTCCGCCAATCTAAGCCTGTGAGTCTACGGTAACTGATTCTGTGACCACGGTTGTCAAGACCAAAGATCACTTGTCAGTTTCTTCGCAAACGGAGATCAAATACGTAAGCGTGCGGTCTGACGTAGAATAGAAATCTGAGTAACAGGGGGACCAAAGGCAGGCAATAACTGCTTCAGAACCCCATGGACTTGGGGCACAAAAACATGAAATCTTGCTGCTCCCACGATAGGCTGGTCTGGCTCTACGGTCCCAGCCGCCAATCCGCGTAAATTGTCAATCGCGGGTTTGGTAAACCAGCTATCACAGTTCCAATCGCAATCATGGCCATGCCCGTTATGATCATCGATGCCAAAATGACGATTATGTGAGTCAGCCGACCAATGATCAGGCCCGAGCTGAGTAATAGGCCGCTTGGATTGTTCGGTGGACGAGCCAACACCATCGGTTCCCACATGGCTGCCAGCCGCTGGCGTTACTGCATGCGAAACCACGCATGGTGCAAAGACCATGGCCACGATTAGCATCAATGACAGCAGACGGCGCATCAAATATTCACTAGTTGGGTTCTGATCCTTCCTCACTTACAGTATCGGCTGTTAAAAATCCCAATGAAAAACAGGTGATCACATAAGATTGAACTCTTACGTTGCTGAAATCACACATCTTTTCGATGATGCTATTTGGCTGGGACCTTATATTGACCATTAGACGAAGGGTCTGCAAAGCTCAAAACGAGACCAGAAATCAGTGAATTGTTATGCAACTTGGAATGTCTTGTTTCCCGCCAGGGGGTTAAGACACAGCGCCAACAACACCAAGGTTTCTTAACGCGTCGAATTCGGACTTCCAGCAAGTGAACATAAGATGTGGCAGCACCTCAAACAGCTTTTTGGCCAATCGGTAGGACTTACCATAATTGTTTGGGTATTATTGTTCGTATTGATTGTTGGTCCGATGATCGGCTTCGGAATATATCACTTTTTCGTCGAACAACCGGAACATCATGTCACCGCGGTACCCCCATCAGAATCCTATCGGTCCGTGAGGCTCTCACCCGATGCAAAAAAAGGAAAATTGATTTACGATCGCGCGTGTCAAAGTTGTCATGGACGTTACGGGACTGGCAGTACTAAGGGACCAGCGTTGCTAGCATATCTTGCCAGGCATCATTCAAACCAAACTTTCTATGACGCGGTCAGAAACGGTGTAAAGCAACACCATTGGTCTTTTGGCGATATGCCTGCGATCCCCGGCGTAAAACGCGATGACGTAACTAACATCATAAAATTCATCCGTGAACTTCAAAAGCACAAGCAGCGCCCAGACCAGGATGATCAATAGTTGACAGCTCAACCGCCGATGACTCTGCTCAACATTACATGCGGTGACGCATTGGAACGAGAATAGGTCGCATATTTTCTTCGGAAGTCGATAAAGCAGCTCTTCGTTGAATCTTTTTTTGTTTAATGTAGATTTGATTAGCCTATTAAAGGTAGTCTGCGACGGAACGGCATCGCCCGTCATGTTGTTGGTGCCCGAACTAGGTGCTGGAACCAGATACTGATTGCCGGTCGGCATAAGTGAGCGCATGCTCTAATTGCAATCTGGGTTATGAGTGCTCGTGAGAACAACTCTCCTACTCTTGTTGATCACTTTATCCGAAGCAACCATTGGAGTTTTCGTAAAACTCACTGGCGACGCGATTCCGATCCATACACTCAATTTCTATGCACTAGGGTTTGCTGCAGCGTTCTTGCTCGTAGCTATGCCAATAGCAACTGGTCAGGGGCTTAGGTTCCCAAAAGACAACATCAAGGATACGATAATAATTGGCGCATTGATTGCCACCCAAATAAGCGTCTTTAACTTTGCTATGACCCTGGTGCCAATCGCCAATGCAGTGATTTTCTGGAGTGTCGCACCATTTTTTACCTTCATATTCTCAAAGCTGTTCCTCGGTGAACCAGCCCGCCTGAGCTACATCTTGATCTTCGCGCTGGCCATATTTGGCATTGTATTGGCAAATCCCCTCCAAGAAGGTGCCATGCTCGGTAATCTTGTGGCCTTGATCGATGGTGCGATCTACGCGGCCATGATTACGTATATGCGGTACGAAGGAAAGTCGGAAATCGGTAACGACATCGCGTGGTCTATGCTGGTGGCTGCTTTGTTATTGCTGCCAGCGTTAATTTTTTCTGGCCCAGGCGCAATTGGTGGTGCGGCGTACTATCCCAAAATCGGATTAGAGGTGCCGTATATATTGTGGGCTGCGGGATTAGGGGTGGTGTCAACCGGATTTGCTTATTTTGGAATTTCGATAGTGCTAAAAACACTCAACGCTAACGTTTATTCTCTAGTCGACATCATTGTATCCCCGGTGGTCGCGTCGACACTGGGCTTTCTCATCTTCTATGAAGTTCCTTCAAGAGGTATGATTTATGGCGGCGTGCTGCTTTTGTTTGCAGGTTTTTGGCTGACGCGCGAGATGTCAAAAGGAGCGGAAAACAAAGCGGTGCACCCGTGTCAATGCCGATGAAACCAAAAATGGAAAGCTCCTATATTTGACCGCTAACGGTTATATTAATTGATCAGTGCACGAGGTGGTCATCGGTTGAAAAAGACCCCTGAAACTTAAAGACAATCCGATCATCGGGTTGGGTGGCATGCTCTTTCTTGTCCGGGCAGTCGACGATAGCCAATAAGTGGCGGATAATGTTGAGCCGCGCAGCTTTCTTATTATCTGCGCGTACTATGTACCACGGACCATCGTGAGAACTCGTGCGGTTGAGCATGTCATCTCGTGCCCGGGTATAGTCATCCCAGTGATGCACCGCGACGTTGTCAATTGGACTCGACTTCCATTGCTTCAAGGGATTAGTTCGACGGTCTCTTAAACGCTTTTTCTGTTCAGATTTTGAAATGTCCAAATAGAACTTTATGAGTTGATGACCAGAATGGATCAGCATCTCTTCCATCCGCACAACTGAATCCATAAAGCCTTTGTACTGAGCCTTCGTGCAAAATCCCATGACGCGCTCGACACCGGCTCGATTGTACCAGCTTCGGTTCATCAGAACCATTTCTCCTGTGGCTGGTAGGTGATTGACGTAGCGCTGGAAATACCAAGAGTGCTGGTCACGATCAGACGGTTTTCCGAGGGCAACCACTCGCGTTTCACGCGGGCTTAGGTGTTGCGTAATCCGCTTGATCGCGCCGTCCTTTCCCGCTGCGTCGCGCCCTTCGAATATGACAAGAAAACGCAGGTCGTTGTTAATTAGCTGCCTCTGGAATTTCACCAACTCAATCTGCAGTTCTTTGAGCTCTTTTTTTTTATCTTTTCTTAGATATGTTCGCGCATGTCTTGTCACTTGCGCAGGCCATGACTGTTGGCTCCTTTGGCAGAGTATCTGTCAATTTTCCGGTGTGGCGTCGGTATTGTGTTCTGCAGGTCTAAGTGGCCCTGCTTGAGGTATCGGACAAAATCCCTGGGCCGGGACTGCAAGGGCACTGTTAAATTTGCTCGACATGTTCTGGAATGCAATCAAGCCGGTTAATTCCACCAGACTGTCGTCATCGAAGTGCCCTTTGAGACGAGCAATCAAGTCGTTAGTGATCGCTCGGCCAGTAATGGTGACGGCTTCCGCATATTCCAGGACAAGACGCTCGCGATCATTGAAGTGGTTGCTGTCCGGCCAGTCTGCGACTGCGGTTGCCTTCTCAAGTGATACACCGCGCTTGATGAGCGTTGCCGAATTGAGATCCACGCAGAAAGAGCACGAATTAATTTGCGAAACCCGTACCGTCACCAAGGAGCGCAAAACTGGATCGATTGGCGATGACCGACGGTCTATCATTCCATACAAGGCAGCCACGCCGAGAAAAAGTTTCGGTGCTCGTGCCCAAACCAGAGCGGCGTCGAGTACGGCGCCGTATTTGCGTTTTTGGTTCCAAAAGAAAGGGCGAAGGTACCACGCATACGACTTCAGCGGCTTGGCTGCGACGACGGGTTGTCTATGGTCCATGTTTTTTCCTAATCTTATCAGCTCTTCAGCACTGCGAAAGATCCATGCTGATATTAGATCGCGCTAACCGATGACAACTGAATTACCAGCAACCAGGCGGTAGGGCGGTATTTCCAGATTACGTGGCGCAGGGCCGCGGCGAACGCGCCCGGACCTGTCATAGATCGAACCGTGACAGGGACAAAACCAGCCATTGTAGGAGCCCTGAGGATCTGTCGACCGTTGGCCGAGCGGAATGCAACCCAGGTGCGTGCACACGCCAACGAGTATCAACCAGCCTGGGTCCTGAACCCGATCAGCATCTCGGGCTGGGTCGATGAGTTTAGGGCTTTCATCATCGGCACGCGCGGCCGCAATCGCTTGAGGTGTTCTATGCTCGATGAACACCGGGCGACCCTGCCACATGACCGTAATGCGCTGGCCTAATACTATTAGCGACAAATCAACGGTGATTTGTGCGGTCGCTCGGACATCGGCGGCCGGGTTCAAGCTGTCGATTGCCGGCCAAAGCGCAGCCGCGGAGCCGATAGAAGCAAAGGCTCCCGCCGCTAGCACCAAAAAGTCACGCCGGACTTTATCGTGATCATCCGTCTCGAGTACGCTGGCAGCATCATCATGCACTGACATCTTCCGCTCCTTTCTCCGCGCCCCCAATTGCAATCAGCGAGCAGTCAAATGACTTCGCTGGTCAGAACTTCCATAGAGCAACCACCCGTAGAGCAATCCACCAACTGCAGCCGGGATGACACCAGAGAGCACAAACAGCATCGCGTGTTCGCTACCTCCGAAATAGTTGAACCGGGCATCGATCTGGCTACACAGGAGCGCGCAGGTAGCACCAACCGTGAAAAAGATTATGGCCGCAGACCAAAATGCGCGCACACCTTCGAGACGACCGGTGACCAGCACGATGGTCGCAGCCCCTATGACACTGCCCATTGCAATCCCGCATGTGAGCGTCCAGGTGATTTTGCCGGCAACGCTGCCTTCGGGGAACAAGATCAAGCCCCACACAATCAGATAGACAGCCTCGGCAAGAACCGTCATCAGGACGGCAAATGCGATTGGCCGAATGAACAACCATCGGGTGCCGGCCTTATCCATGGCGATGGGCCTCTCCACTAACAGTTACAGACTGCGGTTGATCGCCTGCAATCGTCGTGTCAATGGCACGTGATGCACTTTCATCAAGGCAGGTCGTCTCGAGTTGAACCGTCGAGAAGAAGAACTCAAACTCATCCTTCAAAAGCGCATGCACCTCGCGTTGAATGCCGCTCATCTCTGTTTCTTTTCCGGGCTCAATGCGTAGATGTGCCGAAAATACATAGCGATTAGACGTTAGCGCCCAGGCGTGAACATGATGAACGTCCGCGACGTGGTCAACGTCGGACAACGTGGCCACCACGCGCTCCAAATCAATGCCGGGCGGCGTGCCCTCCATCAAGAGGTGCATGGCATCGCGCATGATGCCCCAGGATGCCCACAGTAGGACAAATCCAAACAGAATGCCGAGGATCGGATCTATGGCCAGGAAGCCCGTGAACTCAATTACAAGTGCTGCGATGATAATGATGATCGAGCCGACAAAGGTCTGCAAAATGTGCCAGAAGGCACCACGTATATTTAGATCATGACCTTGCTGTTTATAGAGCAGATAAATCGAGACGAACTCGGTTATAAGACCGCCGGCTGCTGCCAGCAGCATTGGGCCGGTCGGCAAGTCTATCGGCGCATTAAGGCGCATTGCCCCCATGATGATCACGATGACGGCCATAATGAGCAGAAAGGCACCATTGACCAACGCGCCGATAATTTCTGCCCGGTACCAGCCGAATGTTCTTGCCGGATCGGCTGGGCGGCGCGCCAGGCGGGCAGCTACAATCGCCAGCAGGACACCACCTACGGCAGAGAACGTGTGAAAGGCATCAGAAATGACCGCGATGGACCCGGTGTAAAGACCGATCGCCAGCTCAATGACGAAGTAAATACCCGTAAGCCATCCCGATATCATCAGTGCGCGCCCGGAAGAGGGCAGGTGACCGCCAGTCGTGCCATGATTGGTCATCACTTGCCTCCTCCCTAAGCATTCAGATTATGGCTACTCTTCTGCTGACCAGGACGGGACAAGGCCAATGTGATTGTCGACGGACTTGACGCCGGGCGTACCCTCGGCTGCAAGCTGTGCCGCTTTCCTGTTGGCATGGTCGTATGCAATGCCCCAAAGCTGTACGGCGCCATTTTTCACGATCGCATTCACGAATGGCGCCTCATCTCCGATGGCGGCCTCCAATTCCTTCATGATTTTGTCCCGCAGATCTTTGTCATTGGGCGTGCGGGCGCTTGTCGCGTCGCCTTGCGCGGCCGCCAGCCCATGCAACAGGTTTGCGCGACTGACGATCCCGACCAGTTTGCTGTCACGCATTACAGGCACACGCTTGATATGCTTGCGCTCCAGTAGGCTCGCGATTTCATGAATTGGCGTGTCCTCTGCTACGCTTATCACAGAGCTGGTCATGACATCGGACGCCTGACGAGCGTGAGATTTTATATAATCTGCTGTTCGATCGCGTGACGAAAAGAAGTCCGCGATCCACCACGCGTGGCGGTGGTCGGTATCGTTTTCGGCTCGTCGGACCAGGTCACCTTCACTAACGAGACCAATAACCTTTCCACCATCACTCACGACCGGTACAGCGCTGATCCTATGCTTTAGGAGTAAAGCGGCAATCTCTTTGACTTCGGTTTCAGCATGGACTGTTATGACGTTCGTCGTCATGATATCAGACGCTTGCATGTTGGCTCTCCATTGTCCCCAGTGAAGCTTCTCGTTCTCAATAATTCCCACAGGTTGAACATTCATGGCACTTACTGTGCAGGATAACTTCAAGCACCCTCGTCCGTTGTCTGGCGCTTGCTTATGTGCGGGATGAATCCTGGGACGCGTTTGGCATACGCCAGGTATGTGTCGCCGAACTGTTCTATGGTTTCACGCTCTTCGGTGTGTGCGAGCCGAACGTACATCCAGACGAGTACCGGAAACATTGCTAGCGTTAGAATAGTCGGCCATTGAAACAAGAACCCAAGCATCACAAGGATGAACCCGACATATTGTGGGTGGCGGACATAAGAATATGGCCCGGTGGTTGCAAGCCGTCCTGCTGCCTGTGCATCGTAGAGCACTTTCCAGGCAGACGAGATGATGACGAAGCCGCCGCCAATAAGCGCAAAACTCAAAAGGTGGAACGGCCCGAAATGCGGGTTGGTCTTCCAGCCGAAAATCATTTCCAACAAGTGACCGGAATCGTGCGCGAACCAATCAATTCCTGGGTAGTTGCTCTGCAACCAGCCTGAGAGGAAATAGATGGTCAGTGGAAAGCCGTACATCTCAGTGAAGAGGGCAACAAGAAATGCGCTAAAAGCACCGAAAGAACGCCAATCCCGGGTCGTACGTGGCTTGAAAAAGCTATAAGCAAAGAGAATAAAGATGGCCGAGTTTATGAACACCAGGAACCACAGCCCGTAGGACGAAGACGTCATGGCGCTTCTCCTTTGTCAGAAACCGAGCGGCTTCGATCAGTGGGGCCGTGTTGGCCGCCCCCGTGGGCATGGTGAAAAAAATGCATCCCACCACAGAGCAAAAGGATCACAAGAAGGGGACCGTATCCCAGGATGTGAGCTTTATGTTCATCCCATAGTAGATAGAGCACTGCCGCCAGGAACACAGCCAAGGTTAATCCATAGCGGAACCTTAGCGACCTAAAGAACGCTGGCTTTGATGGTTGTTCCATAGTTGTCTCCAAATTTCGTGCTGAACGGTATGTTGTATTTCAATACTTCATCGCTCCGCTTAAACACGCGCCGTTCGAAGGCGCAGCGCATTGGCGACGACGGAAACCGACGACGCGCTCATTGCAAACGCTGCAAACATTGGACTGATCAAGATTCCGAAGACAGGGTAGAGGATGCCCGCTGCAATCGGCACGCCGGCAGCATTGTAGACAAGAGCAAAGAATAAGTTCTGTCGGATGTTGCGCATGGTTGCCTGCGCCAGCCGGCGTGCACGCACAATACCGTCAAGATTTCCCTTCACGAGCGTGAGGCCCGCGCTTTCGATCGCTACATCCGCACCCGTTCCCATGGCAATGCCAACGTCAGCTTGAGCGAGCGCCGGGGCATCATTGACGCCGTCGCCGGCCATGGCGACCTTGCAGCCTCGATCCTGAAGTTCTTTGATGATGCGCGCCTTATCTTCAGGCAGCACGTCCGCACGGATTTCGTCTATACCAAGGCGCCCTGCGACGGCACTTGCCGTGCGTTCATTGTCGCCAGTGGCCATGATTATGCGCAATCCCAAGTCATAAAGGGCTTTCAAGGCGTCGGGCGTCGTCTCCTTGATTGGGTCTGCAACGCTGACGAGGCCCGCCAGCTCATCGCCAACGACAACATACATGACCGTCTCGCCCTGATCACGACGAACGTCGGCCATCGCCACTAACTTGGTACTATCAAGACCCATGTCAGCAACGAGCTTGGCATTGCCGAGAGCAACCTTCTCTCCCTCGACGGTCCCCCTGACACCCTTGCCGGTAATAGCTTCAAATTCTTCCGCGTTTGCAATCGCGATGCCGCTCTCTTCGGCGCCACGGACGATAGCTTCCGCAAGGGGGTGCTCCGATCCCCGCTCCAACGACGCGGCCAGACGTAACACCTCATTTTCGTTCCGCCCCGCTTCTGGCAAAACAGCAACCAGCCTCGGTTTGCCCTCGGTCAAAGTGCCTGTCTTATCAACGATCAGCGTGTCAATTTTCTCGAATCCCTCTAGCGCCTCAGCGTTCTTGATCAGCACACCGGCTTGGGCGCCCCGGCCAGTCGCCGTCATTATTGACATCGGCGTTGCCAATCCCAACGCGCACGGACATGCTATGATGAGCACAGCTACTGCAGACACTAGGGCATAGGAGAGTGCCGGCGCTGGTCCCCATGTTGCCCAGGCTAAGAAGGAAAGAATGGCGATACCGATCACTGCTGGAACAAAAAGCCCAGCAACCTGGTCAGCATACTTCTGGATTGGAGCCCGAGAGCGCTGTGCCTGCGCAACCATCTCAACGATCTGGCTCAGCATCGTGTCGGCGCCGACACGCGTTGTCTCCATGATCAGACTTCCCGTCCCGTTAATCGTTGCACCCGTAACCGTAGCGCCGGCCACCTTTTCAACGGGAATTGGTTCACCGGAAATCATCGATTCATCGACGGACGACCGCCCCTCGACAACGATACCGTCAACCGGAACCTTGTCTCCTGGCCGCACCCGAAGTCGGTTACCAACCTGCACTTCCTCAAGCGGGATCTCTGCTTCCGTCCCATCCGCCCGGACCAAAATGGCTGTCTTGGCGGCGAGGTCGAGAAGCGCCTTGATCGCACGTCCTGTACCTTCGCGCGCTCGAAGCTCCATCACTTGACCGAGCAAGACCAACGTGACGATTACCGCGGCGGCTTCGAAATAGACACCGACATGGCCTTGAGCATCACGAAATCCGGCCGGGAAAATTTGCGGCGTTAACACCGCAACAACGCTGAACAGATATGCCGCGCCGACACCCATGGCGATCAAGCTGAACATGTTCAGGTTCATGCTCCGAAACGATTTGTACCCGCGCTCGAAAAATGGCCAGCCACACCACAAAACAACCGGCGTGCTAAGTGCGAACTCTATCCATAGCGTCGCACGTTCACCGAATAGGTCTCGGATCGCTGTGATGCCAATCAATGGCGACATTGTCAGAATTAGAAGTGGTACTGTTAGGACCGCGCCCACCCAAAATCTCTGAGTGAAATCGATAAGTTCGGGATTTGGACCTTCATCGGAGGCCGGCACACCCATTGGCTCCAGCGCCATACCGCATATGGGGCAGTCGCCAGGCTCATCGCGAATGATCTCAGGATGCATTGGACAGGTGTACTTTGTGCCGCTTGGTCCTGGACTCGACGGCTTGGCAGCACCACCCATAATGTAGAGTTCTGGATCTGCGATGAATTTGTCATGGCATCTTACTGAACAGAATTGATAAGTCTGACCTGCGTAGAGCGCGCTTGGATTCTCAGACGTGGCTTCAATCACCATATGGCAAACCGGATCTCTTGTTTTACCGTGTGCTGTTCCTGCCTCTTCGTGTAAATGCTGATCATTCATGATCTCTAGTTCCTAATGACCGGGGCGTTTGTGACAGCGACAGCTGGTTGATGCCGTCTGTTCTGCGGTCGCCGCCTAACCTGAATGCAGATGCATTGAGATTTGGCGCAACGGGTACTTCTGAATGTCTGTCACCATTCAAGAATTTCGCCGTTCTCCAATAGTCCTATGAAGGATTGCGTCGCCTGATGGAGCCGCCGAAGGTTCCTCCTTGCGAACTTCTCGTCACGAACGACGCGCCATGATTGTGTTAAATAGCCAGCCGAAAACAACGGCCACGTACCAGGCATAAAGCACAGACTCGACCAGCCCTATGATGAAGCCCTTTACAGTGAGCCATTCGAATCCGGGAAAGAACTGTAGCCAGGGCTTATGCATTTCCCAGCTTGGCCAAATGAGTCCCAAGGCTATGCAAAAGACGTAGGTGAATACGAAGAATGCAGTGAGCGTAAAACCAAAAGCGATAATTGGTATCTTTGGAAGCTCTAGAGTGACAATAGGCATTTTTGGAAGCTGTTCAGTGTTGGACATTGGGATATTCCAAAAATTAGATGTTCAGCCTCTCCTCGCTCCGAGGGCGTCAATACTTACACTTGGTGGTTCCAGCAACTGGAAGATCAAGGGGCGAAGAAAATTTTTCCTCGCCCCCAATAGAGCTCACATCATACAACCCATTCCGGTCAGCAGCTGATTGGCTTTCTTCTTCTGTTCATCAGTGAGGACGCCATAGAGTGTTTCAAGCTTGGGCTTGGCCTTTCGCAATGAAGCGATTCTGCTCTCCATCATCGAAAGGTGTGCTTCAAGGCGTTTTGCAGGCGTTTTTGCAGACATCATTGTCATCATCGTCTGACGCATCGAGAGCATACTCTGAAGATTGTCTTTGATGGCTTTGGCATAGGCATCGAAGGCGGCCTTCTGTTTCTTAGTGATCGCAAGTTCCGCTCTTAGAAAAGCAATGCGGCCCTCGGCAAATGAGTTCCCCGAACCGCCCATCATCATGCCCATCATGGGGCAATTACCCATCATGCCCATCATCCCGCGGCCCATCATGCCAGACCCCATCATGCCGGGGCCCATCATCCCACGCCCCATCATCCCAGGTCCCATCATGCCTGGACGCATTTGTGCGCCTTGTGACGGCGTGCGATCGCCGTGGCCGTGGTGGCTGCCGGAACCCTGTTGTGCATGGACAGGACCCGTTAAAGAAAGTGCGATAGCAAAAGCTGCTGCTGTAAACTTTGCTGAGGACTTCATCAGTTTGATCTCCTTGATCGTTGGGGGCGAGCGTCACGAATGACCTAACCCATAAATTGTGGTTTTTGATCTTGAGCCGATTTAGCGAGGTTTGCCTGTATGGGGCATATTTGCGCCCCGATGCTCATCACGCTCGTTCATGTGGGGCATGCCATCGCGTCTCGTGCTACCACGTCCCATCATATGGCCCCGTTGCCCTTGCATGCTCGTGCCTGGCTGATGGCCCTGGCTTTGAGAACCAGGCTGCATGTGGCCTTTGTCGCCATGCATACCTCGGCCCGTACCAGGACCCATATGCCCACTATTCGGCATACCTTCGCCGGGGCTCATCATATGTCCGCCGCCTTGTGCTGCGACTTGGCTCACACCAAAAGCTGCGATCACAGCGACCATAGAAAAGAAAATTTTTGCTGTTGGTTTCATTTCGGTTATTTCACCTCACTAAACTGGTGCCGCGGTGGCCACTTGCGATCTGCATGCGTCCGTGGAAGCAAGCCACAATGGCTCACCGCAGGGTTTTTCCGTGTCTTGGATTTCGCCTCTATGCCTGCTAAACGCAGGCGCGGATACGCTGGCCGTCAAGCGATTCGCGGCGGCCTTTCATCAGGCGCACCTAATCGACCGAAAAGGACTTCGTTCTCAATGGCATACAACGATCTGTCTAAAGGTGGCAGATATATTATTGAGGGGACATCTAAGGCAGAATGGCAGGACGCGCCGCAGCAATCCGAGCAGCATCCGTCAAGGCAAGGCCCTCCTGCAGAACTGGGGCATGCCTTACCAAATGCAATGGTCCTAAGGTGCAAACTACTTGCGCGCTGCTTACCCATTGTCGAATTCGTAACATCCTTGAGGGCTTGAGCGCGGTAGGCAGATGTACTCTGTGCGAGCTTTGCTTGATCAGCCGAGACAACGCTCCCTTCGGTGCCACAGGCATACAAAGGCGTCGACGCCGATATGCCCACAAAAAGTGCAGACAAAAGCAGTGCGAGAGCAAAACGCTCTATTCCAATTCTTGAAATTCTGCACCACTTGGAGAGGGGCATAATAACAGCCTTTCTGGGCAAATCTTAGCATATACTATTCGTTCGATACGCCAATTAGGTTGATCAAAGTCAATTGCAGCAACTCGGCTAAGCGCCACCAGAAATGTTCGGCATCACAAGTGAGTGATCTTGACACGACTGAATATTACCGGATGATTTGAATTGTATCGCGGGCTTTACACTTGATGGTAGCCACGACTATGGCAGTTCGTTGGCCGTTCCGTGTGGCACGACAGGCCATTTCGGGCAATTGATCGAAGGACAATGCGAATCTTCAAAGTATGCGCCGGCATCATCGGCATTTTTGTGATTACATATGTTTTCTTCACAAGTCTCTCGCCACGGGCTCGCGATATCATCCTGCGACCAGCGGATGTGGCTATCGTTCGCCTAGGCCAATCAGTTTACCAGAATAATTGTGCATCTTGTCACGGCACGAACCTTGAAGGCCAACGTAATTGGCGGCGTCGAGACAAAGACGGCTATTTGCCCGCACCGCCGCATGACGATAGCGGCCATACCTGGCATCACTCGGACATACTACTGTTCGAAATAACGAAGTTCGGGGTCGGCAAGATCGCGGGATCTGAATACAAAACAAGAATGCCGGCATATGAGAAGCGTTTGTCCGATGCGGAGATTATTGCGGTGCTTTCTTACATAAAATCCCGCTGGAGCGTTGACATCCGCCTGCGCCACGACCGGCTCAATGCAGCTGCAAAGCGGTAAGCATTAATTGAACAAACGCCATAATCGACACTGCTTTACCAATACGCGAGGTGAGTGATGCACTGGCTGCATGATTTCATGACGTTCTGCACATCTCATGAGTTGATACTTGTTATTGGCAATCTTTTGGGCACTTCTCTGGATCCTCAGCTCGTGAAATTTCTGCTTCCGGTGTTTCAGTTTGTACTGATCGTACTGCCGCTGTTTCTTCTCCTCATCGTCGTGAGAACCATTTACCTTTATAGCTGCGGAATTGCGGCCAGAATCCAGTACTCTTCACAAGCACTCAAGAATCCCAGCCTAGTACCGGCGGGCATGCTGACCTTCGTACTCAAGTATTCAGCGCGTCAGCAGATGGTTGTTGTAGGGCTAGGCCTGCTGACTTTGCCTCTCCTTTATGCGTCATTAGAACTGCCAAAGATGATTATCGATTATGTGATTACACCTATGAACACCAAGGATTCATTCCCCATGATGCACTTCGGTGTCTCGCTTAATCGTATCGATCATCTCATCGCGCTTTGCCTAATATTTTTGCTCGTTATTGTTCTGAAGGGTGTCGTGAAGCTTCTTCTCAACCTCAATCGGGGACGACTTGCAGAACGATTACTTCGACGCCTAAGGCTCTCGATCTATAGGCGGTGGCGCCAGGGGCAGACGTACAACCGTCAAACTGACGTGATCCCAATGATTGCACAGGAAGTCGAGCCAATCGGTGGCTTCGCGGGCGACATAATATCACAGCCAGTGTTTCAGGGGGGAACATTTATTGTGATTATCACATTCATGTTTCTGCAGAACCCAATTCTAGGCTTGGCCGCACTATCTTTATTGCCACTGCAGCTGTTGCTCATTCCATACTTTCAGCGTCGCGTGAACGCACTCGCACGCACAAGAATTCAAGAAATTCGAGTGCTTGGGCGCACACTTGGTGAACAGTCATTAGCATCGGCAGGTTCAAGCCTTGCTCCAAGGCAGTCGTTTCGCAAACTTCAAGAAATTCGATGGGTAATTTTCAAATGGAAGTATACGATGAAGGCACTAAATAATTTTCTGACCGCATTGACGCCGTTCTTTTTCTATTCGATCGGCGGTTACCTAGTCATCAAAGGCGAACTCACACTAGGGGCATTGGTTGCTGTCCTTGCCGCATTCAAGGACTTTTCCCGACCACTTCGAGAACTCTTCAAATATTACCAGACACTCGAAGATGTCCGCGTTCGCTATCGTGAACTGGTACGTTTCTGCCAGCCCCCAGATTACATTAAAGGCTTTCGGTCCAATGAAACAAATCCCATTGACCAGATCGGCTGAGCAATGGATTTATTGCGGCTAGAGCAATGGCAGAACCAACTTCAAAATTTCGGCAGCGAGTGAACTGTCATTGTTCAACTAGAAAGTTTGTATCGGAAAGAACGACCAATTGAGCAATTCGCCGGTCCCGGGAGCAGGCACTTTCGAAAATTACAGTCGGCAAGACAATTGAGAAGATCCCAAATTGTTTGGCGTCACCTTGACCTTCCACTTACTGGAATCCCCATCTCTTAAATATTCGTAAGAATGACTGGTATTGGATCTAGATCAATGTCAGCGCATGGAGGTTAAGTCATGCATGAATACGACATGATGTGGGGCGGGGGAGGTATGTGGGCTGGTCCAATAATTATGATCGGGATCGCTGTCGTTGTGATCTTGCTAATTGCTTGGCTGGTCAAGGGGACAAGCGAGAGCCGATAGTGTTCGGCCATGCATGCCGCCTCACAGAAAAGAATTGTGCAATTGGCAAAGGGCGAGAATGAAAGCTAAGCGAAGTAGCGTTCGCGCTTTGCACCTTTGCCTGCAGGAAGGTGAAATGTAATGTCTGTATCGAGGCGGCAGTTCTTAAAGGGCACGTCCAGCGCAGCTGTTAGTTTTGTCGGCGGTCTCCATTTGTTCAGCACAACATCCAATGCCCGCACTGCGACTACAGGACTTAACGCCTTACGCATTCCGCCTCTATTGGATGGTCAGATTGAGGGCGGTGTCAAAAAATTTGATCTTGCCGTGCAGTCTGGGCGCACAAAATTCTTCAAAGCTGTTTCCACACCAACAATCGGCGTCAATGGCTCATTTCTTGGACCAACAATGAAGTTTCGTGCTGGCGATCATGTCAGTCTCGACGTCACAAATAAGCTTCAGACCGACACCACCGTTCATTGGCATGGCCTGCATGTGCCGGCCAAGGCGGATGGTGGGCCTCACCAGATTGTGCGGCCTGGAGATACCTGGTCTCCATCATTTCAGGTCAAGCAAAAGGCTGCAATGTTCTGGTACCATTCGCACTTGCTTGGAAAGACAGGCTCTCAGGTAAATCAGGGTCTTGCAGGCCTGATATACGTCGAAGACGATGAACAGGCTTCACTGAAACTACCATCCGAATATGGTGTCGACGACGTTCCGCTGGTGGTGCAGGATCGGCGTTTTGCCGGCGACGGCTCCTTTGTATACTTAACGTCCATGCACGATGAGATGATGGGGTTCAAAGGCGACGTAGTTCTGGTCAATGGAACATTCCGCCCATATCTGAACATTCGAAGGCAACGCACACGTCTGAGACTCCTGAACGGTTCTAATGCAAGGATCTATAATTTTGGCTTCTCTGATCGTCGCAGCTTCATTCAGATTGCAACTGACGGCAGCCTTCTTGAACGCCCTGTTCGATTGACACGCTTACGACTGTCCCCCGGTGAGAGAGCTGAAATTCTCGTAGACATGCAGCCTCACAGCCGGGTTTCCCTAATGAGCTATCCGGACCGCGTAGGATCGAGAGGCATGATGCCGGGAATGATGCGCGGGATGGTTGGCAATAATGAGACTTTTGAAGTCTTAGAACTACGATCTGAACGGCTGGAGAAATCCGATAAGGCTTTACCAGACCGCCTGACCGAAGTGCCAAATTGGGAACGTGCAAAAGCACAGCGAGAACGTAATTTCAGTCTTAACATGCCAATGATGGGTATGATGCGAGGACGTGGTGGCATGATGGGCGGCGGCATGATGCACGGTCGCGGAATGATGGGGCACCATGGCATGATGGGGAGCCTCATGAGAATAAATGGCAGATCGATGGACAAGAATAGAATTGATGTGCGCGTGCCTCTCGGCTCAATTGAGATATGGGCCATCCGTAACGATACGCCGCTCGCACATCCCTTCCATATTCACGACATCCAGTTTCGGATTTTGGACCGAAACGGTCGAAAACCATTGCTGGGCGAGCAAGGCCTAAAGGATACAGTCCTTGTTGACCCTGGCGAATCCGTACGAGTCATTACGGAATTTGCGGACTATGCGGATGCAACGACGCCGTATATGTACCATTGTCACATTTTGGAGCACGAAGATGCCGGTATGATGGGCCAGTTCGTAGTGACATCATGAGCTTCTTCAAGTGTTCGCTCGAATATTAAAACTTTTCGGGTGCTGGTTGTTTATTAGTTTATTCCGTTGGCACGCTGCAATTCACGAACATACGCAATGATCTTGCTGACATCGTCCTGCGTGACGCCTTTGACTGGCGGCATATCTCCAAATGGCCAATGGTGAGCACGTACCCCAAATTTTGCGGACCGTTGAAACGAATAATCAGAATGATGGTTTGGTTCATAGATTTTGTGAACCAGCGGCGGAGCAACGCCTTTCTGGCCGGCGGCATTCTTACCATGGCACAGGGCACACTTGGCATCGAACAACTTTTTTCCCGCCTTCGCACTGGACGTTAGAGATGGAACCGTGACCTTGACCATCACGGGGCCTGTGCTCCCATGGTGTGGGCTGCTCCTCATAAATGAAAGGCCAACAACTACGCCGACGAAAAGTGCGATTGCGATTACTAGCCTTAGATGTTTTGGCGCGTGACAGAACCACTTTTGAATCAAGTCATATTTGTCCGTATTCGTCAGCGAGTTGCGACCTCGGGATCTTGTGGCCAGATCATCTAATATGGTCAGTCTGAACCGTGGCCATCGCGTCAGGCGTCACCACTATTCGTTTAATCTGCTCAATATTGTTGAGGCATGTTCGTTCAAACTTAATCTTTCCAGTAATTGGAAGGTCAAGCCTCTCGAATCGGCGGCACTTGTATCCATTCCGTGTTGGCTCATTGGCAATGTTCATTCAACGCATATCAAAAAATGCTATCAGTAGCAGACTTTTGTAAGTTCACGGTGGGAATGCTGTCCAGCCGTTGCCAGAATATGAGCGACGGTGACTAATCTTAACCAACCGTCAGCATCTGCAAGAAAACTACGGAGGGTTAGTGAGGAGCGGGCAATGCAGACTGATAGATGGACTATAACCGCAGTCAATAGGACGACACCGGAAGAACTTGTCGCCGTGTTGGATCAAAAGGATGAGGAGATCCAGAACCTGATAAATGCCCTGACCCGTACACATGTCGAAACGATTAATAACGACAAAAAGTGCGGGACTGTTGTTATCGCGACTACAGCCTTTATCGTCGGCACATTGTTCGGGATTGTGGTCGGTGAAATACTCAAGACACTAGGTTAAGGGCGAAGTCATTGGTTCGGAAGAACCGAAGTATCTCAGTAGTCACACCCCCCAACAAAACGCCTGCAGCTCGATGCTTTCAATTCAGCTACTGGATGCATTTGGCGGCGTGGTTTTCCATTTGAAGGGTGGTTTGTGTGCTGTATTTCTGACCTATTTGAAAGGTGACATGTCCGCTTGTGATGCTGTGGACGGCGCCTCCTACCGGCATCTAGGTGCCAAGATGGTTGCTGTTGTTGAAGTGACCATCAAAAGAGGACCCGACCATGACAGAGATTACTACAGTTGGACTGGACACTGCCAAGTCTGTTTTCCAGGTTCACGGTGTTGATAGCCAGCATCAGCCGGTTGTCCGGCGCCGACTGAAGCGCCGCCAGGTTTTGACGTTCTTTGCTAGGCTCTCTCCTTGCCTGATTGGGATCGAAGCGTGTTCAGCTGGGCATCATTGGGTACGCTAACTGACCAGGCTTGGCCATACGGCACGCCTGATCCCACCCCGTTACGTCAAGCCATACGTGAAGAGCCAGTGGAACGATGCAACGGACGCAGAAGCAATCTGCGAGGCGCTAACCCGCCCCAACATGCGCTTCCTTCCCATCAAGACAAAGGACCACCAGGCGCTAATTATGCTGCATCGCACGCGCCACTTACTGGTGCGCCACCCCCAGCAACCAAGACATTTCAGCGGTCGCGATAGGAATTTGCACACCTGATAATTTCTCGCACACGTGGCCGATTGACCGTCTGCGGCAACAACGCCTGTAAATCTCTTGGCCTCCATACTGCTGCGGCCCTGAAGCTTCAGCCACACCAAACGCGATAGATTATACGCTTAGTAACTTACTGCTGCGCGCGCACTTTATTGATCAACGGCTCACCAAAATTAGGACGTTACAAAACGATTTCTATACTGAAATCTCATTCTGACAAGAGACTTAAGCCTTTGATTTATTAGTGCGTGAACAAAAGAAGAATTGTCAGAATAGGCATTGATTCTATTACGTTTCTATACAACTTAAAATCCTGAGGCTTAACAGCCGTGCGGGTTCAAGTCCCGCCGTCCGCACCAATAAAATCAGGGGGATAGTCAAACCCTAGAGCCCAGTACAAACCGAAATCGAGTGTTACCTACCCCCGTTTCCCGGGCGAGAATGGGTAACAAACTGGGTACCAATCTTTGCGTGGTGTGCAAAAAGTTGAAGGAAGAATTTTCTACAACTGTGCAAACTTTGCGCGAAGTTGAACACGCGACAACAACTCGCGCTGGAAATACTTTGGCCGCTTGCAATACAAAAAATGCCTTCAAATCACTCCGGCTAAACTGCCGCTAAGGACCAGAAACGGTCATGCAACCTTCGCTCTTGATGCTGCTCCGACAGGGAAAATCTGCAATAAACCATTAGCAAAACAACCGGCGGACACCGATCGTTGGGCAAAAAAGCAAGGTCGAGATATAGTTCTCTAGTAGAGGGTAAGTAAGGTCGTGCGTCCGGAAGAATGCCCGTTCAGATCTCGCAGAAAGAGTGTCGTGCATAATGCTGAAGTCGATCCTCATCACTGGCGGTGGGAGCGGTATAGGAGCGGCGCTTGCAGCCGAACTGGCCACCCGCGATTGTTACGTGATTGTTGCGGGCCGACGCCAACGTGCATTGGACGCCATTTCAAGAACATCGCCGCGCATCATGTCTCACGCCGCTGACGTTACAAAAAGCAATGACCGAACCGCGTTGGCCCAAGCCTTGGCCAAGCTCGCGGCACCTCGCGCAATATTTCATGGTGCTGGATATTTCCAACTCGGCCAACTCGACGCACTTTCACCCACGGACTGGCAGCGGTCCTTCGAGACCAACGTAACAGGGCGCTGGGCATTAACCTGCAAATGCGCTCCATATCTTGACGGTGGTCGCGTCCTCTTCATTGGATCGGATGCGGGGGATAATCCGCGTGTTGGCTCTGCCGCCTATTCAATCGCCCAGTCCGCCTCCGAAACCCTTCGCCAGGCGTTTCAGGCTGAGTGGGCCAATCGCAGTATTGCTGTGGCCAGCTTCAAACCTGGTCTTGTTGATACTGACATGGTACGTGGCTTTCTCACGATGTCTGAAGTTGAATTCCCGGCGCGCGCAGCCTATCAAGCTTACATTGATCGCGGTGAAATTGCCCCGCCTGAGACAATCGCGACTTTTGCAGCATGGCTTCTACTTAACGTGGATGTTGCTAGATTCTCGAAAACAGAGTGGGATATTCGTCACCCTGATCATCATCCGGAGTGGCTGGATGGCCGACTGTATGCGGCGGCGCCCTAGGCAGCATGGCGCGATGAAGCGGTGGTCTGATTCGGGCCACACTCTGCCCGTCGTACACTGACGTATCCACGACGGGTTTGCCACTGACAGCGGACGTAAGTCGGCTTTTCAGCAACATTTTCTGCTTCATCCCAGTTTGCAGGAATCGCCCGTCGCTGGACCGACAGCCGTTCAGGGCCAATACCAGAATTTGCGGTCTAACAAACAGGCATTGCTAAAGTTCGCCACCCACATCAATCGGGATTAGTAGAATGTTATTTTGGGTTGCGTCACAAAAACCGTCAACGGCGCCTCCATGCGGGCCTTTCGACCATACAACCCGATTTTGAAATACGGTTGAGTTGCGACATTGGCGCCGATAGCTTCAAATTTCAGAGTTCCGTTGGCATACACCTTAATGAACCCGTCCTTGTTGTTTGAGAATAGTGCCTCCATTCTTATCCGTTGCCAGCTCCCGTATGCTTGTGCATCAAACAAGTGTTTTTTGAGAACGACGTTTGCACCAAGCTTACGCAAGCCAGTTCCGGTCGAAACCCAGTATCTTTTGCTAGAGGCCCATAATAACACAAGCGGCTTTTTGCGCGCTTGATGGAATTGTCCAATGGCGATCCCGCCAGAGGCTCGGAACGGTTTGGGAATGTAAATGTCGTAGTCGATGTGAAGCTTGCGGCCATGGGGCAACGATGCTGACCGCAGCTCCGCCCGATTGTAATTGCCGCGGCGGATATCCGCTTTGCACAATCCCTTATCGTCGATATCGAGAAAAAAGCGCATCGCTCGACGCTTATGAAAAGTCCCATATGTCAGGCTTCGGTTGGCGCCCGTCGGCGTTGGCCATCCACATGAAACCTTCAAGTCAAGTTGCGTTTGTGCCTTAGCCGAAAAGATTGTTTGCGTGACGAGGAGCACCGAAATCGTGAACATCACTGCGGCGCTGGTCAAAGGACGCGCTTGGCAGCGACGGGACGAAGTGCCGTGCTGCACTAACGCTGAGAGTGATAGATTATTCCGACACCGAAACATTTGATCCGATATACTCCATTGGCCTTAGGAATCGCTGAGGCCAGGTGAAGAACCAAGGCCTGGCAACCATACTACCCCGATCTCACGAGCAGCCAGATCAGTCGTGCTTTACGCGAATCACAGCCGAAGTTTGCAGTGGGTCACTAGCAGACCGTATATCTGCGAACCGATAGATTAGCGAAAAATTCCAAAGTGCGAAAAAAAATTCACTCAATTCTGCGAGCACAAGAAGAAACTTCTAACGACAACAGATCATCGTTGAAAGGCCAATCGGCAAACTTAAAATCCTGAGGCTTAACAGCCGTGCGGGTTCAAGTCCCGCCGTCCGCACCAATGCGCAAATAGTTATTGATATCAGTCACCTAGCCTTCTAGCTCACATGGTTGTGCGTTAGCTTTGTGAGTTAAGTCACAGCCCGAAATAGTGGTCTCTACTAGCAAGCAATCCTCTGTGATGGTGAGCAACCCCCTGGACTATGGGATTGATCCTGAGGAACTGGACCGCACCAAGGTTTCGGACGGATATGACAAAAGCCAGACTGTTTCTAGTCTAATTGCGCCAGCGGACCGACTCCTATGACAGCCTCTATACGCGTCTTGAGCTGTTCGCTTAGATCATCTGGCTTTTCCCAGACAATGTGGTTGAACTGGCGTGTATCGAAGTGAACTCCGTCAAGGCGATCCTTCCGACAGGTGAAAATGACAGGGATATTCAGTCCATAAGCGAACCCGGCTTCGTAGTAGACACCACCTCGAGGCTTGTCTTTCTCTGACGTGAAATCAGCGACGACAAAGCGGGCTTTTCTTATTTCTGCAATGATCCGGTCGTCGATCTTGTCGATGTGTTCGATAGCGTCAATCCGAACCGGCTCGTAGCCTGCCTCCTCAATGCCTTTCTTCAACCCATCGCTATAGGCATCTTTCATCTCTTCCGAAAACCACATAGCGACAAATGCTTTCATTGAGTCCTTATTGGTGCCATCTAGCTCGGATAGCCGGGCATAACCTGGTGGCCTCAGCATTATTTCATATCTGACGTCTTCGTGTCTTAGGCTTGCTTCCTTGCACTGTATCCAAGTCCTTTCTGCACAATATTCTACTAGCGTTACAACCTCACTCATTTTCTGGGAGCTGGTCCACGCTAAGAGCTCGTACTCAATCCGTTTCTGATCAGCATTATTCAGTGCATTGAACCGCAAGACCTGACCAATGAGCCCAGACTTTTGTTCGAGATAGCGTAGTAGGTTGTCCGCACGATCAAAGACCGTGAGCGGCTTTCTAGAATCAGCCTCTTTCAGTTTCTCTTCATCAATCAACAATCTCTGTCCAAAGCGTTGACTTTCGATCACCATTTCTGTGATCGTAATTTTGGCTGCAGCGCTCAAACTGGCAACAGAGTTCGAAGCTGGTCCCGTAATGCTATACTCTCCGCCAGCTCGAGGCGATTCTAAGTGTTCAAGTCCTGCACCTCCGCAGGCCATTGGTTCACGGCTTTGCGAGACTGCAGGAGTGGCCCAAATATGGCAGCTGGTTTCAGTCATATTGTCCACTCACTGTTTGGAAGTATTCAGATGTGGCGGTTCATTCCGCTGTACTACGAAGTATCGAAATCGATATGAAATTCCCAGGGTCATACAACGCTTATGGTTCCCTGGCTGGCAAAATGCAATCGATCTAATTCAGCCTCAACATATTTCGCAAGCCGAACCAAATGAGAATTATGGACAGCACTTTTACGGCCAACTTTAGCGACTTGCGCGACGTCTTAAATCGGGCTTAGCTGTCCGCTATCAATCTTCCGTACATTCCACCCACTGTCCCGCTTTAGTCACCATGACAGATCAGACTGACAAAACCAAAACAACACCGTCAACGCGAACGCCGATCCTGAATTGGATCTTCCGTCAGCCGTTTTCGATCCTTGGGGCTATCGGCTTCATTTCGTTGCTAGGCGATCTGATCACGCTTCACGAAAACATAAAGCTCATCATCGAAGCTTATAGGTCTATCACAAGGCCGATATGGGACTTCCTGCTTGGATGGGCGTTTGCGTGGTTGAAGTGGCCGTTTCCTTGGTGGGTAAAGGACTACCTGACGATGGGTGTGATCGTGGGCGGTGCATTTGTAAGATCAAGAGTAAGGTATGTTATCGATTATCAATCCGATTCGTCGATAGTATTGCGGAGGGTCCGGCCAAACTACTCCGCAGCGGAGATGGCGAAAATCGTTTCTGAATTTCTCACAACGGTCTTTGCGTGGCCCCTAACAATGGCGCAGCTTGTTTATTGGTTATTGTTTGCCCGTAAGTTGGAAGCCGACGAACGACGCCGAATGGACAAATGGCAAGAAGATCTTGATCTGCACACAACGCACGATTTGGCCGAAGCGCTTGGCCGAAACCACGAGGCCAGTGAAACGAAGCCTCTCCGTGTGCCGGTAAAAACCGCCACTGATTTCAGAGACGATGCTCTGATTTTTTTCGAATTCATCCTCTACGCCTTCCTCCTCATAGCTATTAGCTACGGCCTGTTGCTTTACAAGGGGTGATCCGTTGCAAGCGTTGCTGGCGCTTCTTGGTTGTCATGGTAGTCTGACCGTGAGCGTCCAGCCTGTACGTCCCTAGCCTCTCCTTCTCTGCTGGACTTCAAGGCCAAAAGCTTTAAGGCTATGCTGGCTCAAACGCTTCGAAATGCTGCTGGGCTCTTAGGATGAAAAGCTATCGATCTCTCGTGTGTTTCTTTATTATTGTTTGTGTTTCGCACATAACGATTTGAATTAGTAGAGTCATAAAACATGTCTTGGTTTTGGAAGAAAACACCGCCTGAAGATCAACTTGCAAATGAATTGTATGAGGGGCTGGTATCAAACGGTGGCCCAGGAAGCGATAGTTTTGACGCTCTTTCTTTAGACATCAATGCAAGCGATCTGGATAGGTTCTCAAGTAAGAATACAATGAGGCTCGAAACTTTTATGTTTGGAGCAATTTGTGAGGCGTTAGCAGAAAACAAACCTAAACAACAGAAACTAATGGTTGCATTTTCAAAAGTGCTGAAGAAAAAGTGGGAAGAAAGAGGAATTACTCTATCGGACAATTTTGATGTAGGAGAGGTGTGTTTCAACGAAATGGAAAAATTTCTGGGTGAACCCGTCCCGACTAAATGGGGGTCGGAATGGCTGAATGAATTTTATGGCTCAAAAGAAGAAGTCATGGATCACCTTCTGGAATTTGTTGATCACTGCCTGAAGGAGTATCACGTGATGAAGCAGCTTGTGGAACGTTACTCTTAGTGAGACGTCGAGCCCGTACGCTCTGTCTCACTCCACAAGTGTCGTCGAGAAATGACCCCGTCAATCAATTGTTTTTGCAGATGTTGGTCAAACTCAACTAGCTTTGCCTTCATGGTAGCCACGTAGGCATCGTGGTCTTTACGCGCTCGCGCTACTGCTTGATCATAGGTCCCGACAACAGGGTCCAACCGCTCAAATGGATCGTTCGACATTTCTCCTCCCCTCTCTTTAGCGCCACATTGGCTTGTTTGTCCTACGAGTAATCAACGTAACCCATCGTGCTAACTTACGTGGCCCGACTATGTTGGCATTAAGTTGGCTTTGAGTATCTCTTTGTTTCACTCAAGCAAGACCTATCAATTTTGCCTAAAAAATCTGCGGGCATCATCGATTGATGACGCGGCGACAATCCCCCCTTAGGGTCAGCTGATTATCAGAGAACAATATAGACTGATGTAAACCTCAGTTGATTGGTCAACACATCTCTTGACGTTGATCACCTCGCGGTAAGCCACAACCACCGATCTAACTACTAAATGGAAGGTTGGGGGCATTTGACTTTGATCCCCCTATCTTTGGAACAGGGGTTGGCTCTTGACTTGGATTAGCTGAATGCTCCTTTGACCAAGAGCTTCCATACTTCCAGCTCTAGATCTCTCTTCGGTTGTGCCAAAAGGTATACTGTCTGACACACTTTGCCACACCTCGAAAATATGGGCTTGAAGATGTGCCAAATAAGTGCCAAATCATTAGTGACAAATGGTCAAGACTAAATGACACACAATGAGGACACAGAGATCATGGCGAAGCTATTCTATGCAAGGACATCGAGTACTGGGCAGCAGAACAGCCTGGATGCTCAAATTGAAAGAGCTAAAGCTGAAGGTGTGAAGGCACGACACATCTATGCCGAGAAAGTCTCTGGGAAGAATGCAAAGAACCGACCAGAGCTTCAGAGACTCTTGGGCAACGTGAGAGAGGGTGACGTTGTGCTGGTTAGCAAGTTAGACCGCATTGCCCGCTCTATGTTGGACCTCATGAAGATATTAGAAACCTTCGAGGCTGAAGGAGTTGGATTCAAAGTGCTAGATCAAGAAGGCATTGATACAACCACACCAACAGGGAAGCTTACACTGCAAGTGCTTGGCTCAGTGGCTGAGTTCGAACGTAGCTTGATTGATGAGCGTCGGACTGAGGGCATCAAGAGGTACAGAGAACGGCTAGCTAAAGAGGGCAAGAAGCCTGGGCGTACACCAAAGCAAATTGATCTCGATAAGCTGCAAGCTTTGAGGGACCAGGGACTATCTGTAGCTGATGCTGCAAGGGAGCTGGGGGTCAGTCGAAGGACGGCTTATAGGGCTATTCAAAGAGAGACTTAGAGTGGAAGAATATTTTGATCCCACCATCTTTGGAATAGGGAACCTACACTGCTCCCAGAGTGCTCTAAGGATACTCTCTATTTAAGCGGGTGCCTATTTGAACAGGGACTGCGTAGTGTTTGATTCCCTCCGCTTTGGAATAGAGTGTGCTGCTGTGACTGGGCTTTGATCCCACTCCCTTTGGAATAAAGTTTGATCCCCCCACCTTTGGAATGGAGAGTTTAAACCGACCACCTATGGAAGAGAGGTTTCGCTCACCACAGCTTAGAATCGATTCTTTGCTCTGACGTATTCGCACGGACAGCGTTCAGTAATTTTTAGGTGTCCTAGTAAGGGTCAACACAAACGCCCGTTCTTGCGAATAGGGGTTGGAGAGTTTGATCCCCCTATGTTTGGAACAGCGTTTGATCCCCCTCACTTTGGAACAGAGGGTGCTAGCGAAGCATTCTCGCTGAGCTGTGACTGGAATTTTATCCCCCTACCTTTGGAACAGAGTTTGGCTTTTATCCCCTCCGCTTTGGAACAGGAGCTGGCTTTCCGTACACTACAAGTACAAGCAGGCTCTCCGCTTTTCCATACACTACAACTATGCCCACTACATATAGTATCTACTGCCGACAAATAAGCCGTAAGCATACTATATCTTGTGTCTTTGGCTGTATATGTCGGAATAGGTGTGTCCGTACACTACAAGTATCCCCAAACCTAAAGCACCCAAACAGTTCCCCTGCGGCTGACCTAGAGCACTCTCAAAGCTCCCTAGTCATTCGCTGATGCTCGCTGACGCTTGCTACCGCTCACTTAAGGAAGGAACACCCATGACATGAATATAAACACAACTACTTCACCACTACCAAAGCTAACCAAGGAGCAGCTTCTTGAGGCGAACTGGCAGAGACTCCAAGAGCAGATCAAAGAGTTCACCTTCAGCTACCTAGGGAAGCCAGCAGTTGCGCTTAAAGTCGGCTCTCGAAAGAAGATCATCGGAAACACTTTCAAGGCGAGCCTGTGGACACCTGAGACCCTACTTAGATTCTTACAAGATGGTGGATCTCCAGCAGTGTGGGTCCGCAAGAAAGATCCTAGCAAAGAGCCGCTCCTACTGCACACAATCCGACTACCAAACGAAGAATATCCAAAGCAGATCCCTGTAGGACGTTATGTTGCCAATTGTCCAAGAGACAGGAAAGCAAAGTATCTAGGCAGCTACTTAGATGTGCGGGACCACAGAGTAGAGGTAGGAGACCCTCTCAGTGGGACACAAAATCCCGAATACTCTGTAAGAGAACTCTTACTGAAGCATAAAGCTCACCGACTGTGGCCTTCATGGGATCTCGCTCAGTACTTGGTGCATCCCGGCTTGCTGGACCTCGAAGGAGACATCTTTACTGTGAATCTCTGACAGCTGAACTTTCTACAAGGTCGCGTTTGCCTTATAAGATAGCCCAAGCAATGCGGGGAAAGCCATGAGCAAAGATAAATATGCATGGACTATAGGTGACTTTTTTCGAGGTGCCATTGCGTTTGGCATGATGATGTTAGTTACCTTTGGCGGCGGCGTTCTAATTATAAAAGGTATTGTTTGGCTTGGCGGTGGCTCATCATCATCTTCAGGGTCTTTTAGCAGTAGCGGGTATTACAATCCCTGTTCGCGTTACGCTCCACACCTGTGCGATGATTGAAGACAAAGTTTTCCGTGAGCGAGAGCGAACATTCTGTAAGAGAGCGAACTTTCCGCTACCCCACGGAAAAGGCATTCGCTAAAGCTCAATGAGTGCTTCGCGTGGAGACACCAGACCGTGGAGACACCAGACTATGAGTCAACTCTCGTAACGAACGAAGTGAGTGAGACACACCTCCTTGTAGACTACTCTAAGTGCTGCTCTTAGATAGGAGGCCCTTGTACAGGGTAGGCCTCCTTATCCCAGTGTAGCCCTAACTATGCCTAGCTGCTCAACCTAGAAACCCTAACGATTGTTAGCCATGTCAGCACTCTAGCTGGTGTCTAGTTGCAACCTTGGATCGCTACCTCCGCTATTCGCTTCGGCGCTAACTCAGGACACTAGCTTCTAACTTAGATCGCTTCGCGTTCGCTCGCTAACACAGCTGATCTCATATCCTTCCCCCTTCAATTTCGACATCCGTCCGTAAAGGGACTCACTCTATACGGATACTTGTCGATATTAACGTTTCAGGGCTCTGAGATCTGCTCTTTGGGTATGGACCTGTACATGTCTACCCCTAGAGCGAAGCGACCGAGGCTCTGATGAGAGTGTCCATCGAGAATACTTAGGGGAGCGGTTGACGCAGCTCAGACAAGGAAACCCAGCGACCTAACTCGCCTCGAAGATCTGCTCTCAGAGATCCTCTGTTCTGATAAAATTACGCAAATCTCTATAAGTACTCTATTAGCGAAATGCGTAAATCTGATGCTCGTCTATCGACATCGCTGAGCCTCTATCCTCACGACCTAGATCTGCCCCTATGAGCTGATGTCTCCCGCGAAAGCGGCGGAGCAAGCGAAGCGCAGCGACTACGGCTGAGCTGAAGGTCTCCAAGAGCAGATCGAAAGTCGCACACTAACTTCAACTCCAAGCCTCTACCGAGCCTCAGTCATTCGCCGGAATGGCTCATTTACCACGAGAGCGAAGCATTCTCGCTGAGCTGTGAAGAGAAAGGACTACCTATGCCTAATCACCTACCAGCACCGGAACTAGCCAATCTGGTCTACTCTGACACCTACGAAATTCTCCAGTCTCGCGGAACCACCCTTCAAGGTGACCATGAGAAAGCAGTCAAGGCCCTCATCGCCACCCTCACCGAAACATTCTACGGCTTAAGGACTCATCGAGCTTCACTCTGTGATCTGGCTCCGGGCATGGGTAAGACGACTGCTCTAGTTGCCTTCCTGAGCCGGATACTCAGGTTCCCTGGAGCTTCAGTCTTAGATGGCACTGAGTTCGCTGACTGCGGGATTCTAGTCTGTCTGAATACCCTCGACGAGATCGAAGCGGTCGCAAACCAACTCGACATGTCTTCGGTCTACCTCTGGGTCGGATATGGTGAAGACTCCGGTGATAAGAGATACCATGATCAGTGCCACAGGCTCAGTAGCATGAACAAACTTACCAAGCCTACTGACGCTCAGGCCCTTATCACGACACACAGCCGCATTGAAAGAGAGTTCAAAGGTAAGATCGGATCTCAGGACTTCTCATCGATTCAGTCGCTGCTCTTCAAGCGCACCGTTCGTCGTCTCAAGATCTGGGATGAAGCCTACTTGGCAGGGACTCCCGTCAGTCTCCCTTTGAAGACTCTGAGGCGGCACATCCCAAAGCTCGAGGAAGTAGACCTGTCTGCAGCTCAGGCTCTGAGGCAGATCATAGACTATGCAGAGAGCGAGTTCGCGCGATCCTCTGATACGACATCGCAGGCTTTCCAGTTCCCTGACTTCTGGGCTGGCCATGGTCTTGACATGAAGCAACTCGAGGAAGCCTGGGCTGACGACAGCACGATCAAGGATCTCGATGAAACGGTCAACGTCTTCAGGCTGGTTGAGTACCTGTCGAACCGCAAGGTTGTCATTCGTCACGATGGCAACAAGGTCAAAGAGGCTCTCCTGTCGTTTGTGCCGACTATCCCTGAAAGCTTCCTGCCAGTCGTTGTCCTCGACGCTTCAGGTCGCAAGGGTATTAGGCGAACCTATGACCTCATGTGTTCAACGGATCGTCTCTACAGGATCGAGCCAACGGTCCTGAAACGATACGATCATTTCGAGCTTGATGTCTGGCGTAAGGGCGGCGGTAAGTCCACCTTCAGGAAGGAGTTCTATTCACTTATAGAAGGGATATCCAAATGGATCTTCAAGCTACCTTCTGAGGGTAAGGTCCTTGTCATTCACCACAAGCCTGAGGACGCTGAAGCAGCCAAGAAGCAGCACCCCAAGCGCAGAGTGATGCCTGACATGGCAAGGGAACTGCCACGCTACATTCAGCGTCGCTATCCGCTCTTCGACACAGATCGTCTGTCCTTCACAACCTGGGGCAAGCACCGGGGTAAGAACGACTGGTCAGATCATCCATTCGTCGTAGCGGCTGGCACGCTCTTCAAGCCTGACTCGGTGTATGAGGCAACCATGAGGATCGCTGCAAGCTACGAGCCGTCTGATGGCCTAGTTCATGACCAGGATCTCGATACGTTCAAGCTGGGTGAGTTCGCTGATGATCTGCTTCAGGGTCTCGGTAGGATCTGCATTAGGGGAAGCGTCGAAGGTGACTCTACTCAATGCCCACCTGCTAAAGGTCTGATAATTGCAGCTACGAAGACAGGAATACCTGACAATGTGGCCGATTGGTTCCCTGGATCTACTGTTCGCCGCGTTGTCCTGCTGCCTGAGGTCGATATCGAAGGCAAGGAAGTTAAGGCTGTCGCTGCGTTCCTCACTAAGTGGGCCCAGCGTCCCGACACAGTGTACGGCAGTACGATCACCTTCAGGGACCTACAAAAGGCTCTAGGCGTCCCGTCGAAGATCTTCAGTGACAAAGTGAAGAGATCACAAGACTACAACGACTATCTGCGTTCAATCGGCATAGTTGAGTACGCAGAGAAACGGTATGCCACTGGCTACCAGCTCACTGCTGACACTGAGTTCTCTCAAGAGAATCTCAGAGAGGAACGGGTAGATCCTGCAGTCGTGTACGGCTTCAAGAAGCAACGACCTGCGTAGCTCGAAGAGCGAGCAATAGAGCGAGCAACCACACACCAAAGACCAACACTGAGAGGCCCTTAGCGGGCCTTTTCTCTTTTGTCAGGACCACCATCATGACCCGAGACCAAAAGATCCAACTCAATGAAGAACTCAGAGCTGCCTTTAAGCTCTACTCAGAGCGCAACACTCTGTCACCTGACGGGCTCGCCTTTGTCAGCTCGAAGAGACTCATTCTGTGGGGCCTTGAAGACCACCTGCCAGTGAAGGTGACGCACTGCACTGATGAGATGGTCAGATACTTGAACCAGCACCTGACAGATGGGCGGAATGTGAACATGAGAGCGCCGAGAGAAATTCACTCTACACAGGCCAACACAAAGCAATCATCGAAGCATCCTCGCTGAGCTACGGAAGGAATTAACACCATGGGCCAAGCCTCACTTAAACCTTCAAAACGAAAGACCACTCGTGATGTCTGGTTAGCCAAAAACAAACTAGTAAACCATCTGATTACTTTTGGTGTCTGTGTCCCACGCACAGAGCTAGCCAATTTATCTCTGCAAGAGCTAGAGCGTTACAGTGCTCTCATACCTCCACAACTAGACAACATAGCTGAAGCCTTTTCGTATCGACTAGCTAGCCCACGAAGCACAATGTCGGAGATTAGGAAGGCGACAGGTGCCACCAAGCAAACAATCAAAAGGGTTCGATTCACATTGGCATGGTTGGAGAGAGAACGGTTCTTGAACCTCTCTTCACTCCGAGGGCTTCCACATATCAAGGGTGTTGTCCGCATGGAAATAGCAGACACCATCATGGGCAAAGCTGCCATTGACCCGGATCGATATGCGTCTCGCTCTGTCAAGAAGAAGAACCCTAACAATAAGGGAATGGCCAAGCTCCTAAGAAACAAGCAAGACGCCATGGGTCAGCACAAGCTGGATCAGGCGTTAAAGCTGCTAGAGAAACTTCACTCAAAAGGTGGTTCGCTCCGCAGCTCAGCGAGGGCTTCGCTTTCTACCGCCCACAAGCGCAAGAGCCATGTTTTTGCTTCTGCTCCAAGTAATCCAAAATCAAAAGCAGCGAAGCCTTCTCGGCTGAGTGTCTGCGAACGGAACAGAAAAAGGAAAGAGGCGCGTAATGCCACCAAACAAAAAGCCTAGCAACACTAACTCTGAAGAGTATGGACTTCAAAGAAGACAAAGAGAGTCATTCAGGGCGGCAATGTCTTCAGAGGTCCTCGACAAGATTACTCCTCCAAGCTCAGATCCCAATGTTCAACTCAAAGCCGACCTAGAGGCCACTCTAAAATTCGTAAGACTTCTCTTGAGCCACTGGCTGAAACGATGGGGTAGGACGAGAGGAACAGCACCGATATCCAGTCTAAAGGTGAAGCAGATTGACGGTGCAACAGTTGTCTACGTTGGAGACGGGCTAAGGGCTACATCGCTTAATCCGCCAAAGCCACTCATACCTATGCTCAGACTTCTACAGCAGCTCTGTGAAGACGGACTTATAATCGAGACTGCGGTTTTGGATGGCGCGTACATTTCAACGTCTCGTAAGACAACGGTCCCAATCTTCGATGCACTGAAAGAATTAGCGCCTAAGAAAGAGACGGACCTAGAGAACTCTTAGAGCTGACTTTTCTTAGCGAATTATTCCGTGAGCGAAGCGAGCTTTTTTCCGTGACGTAGCGGAAAAGGCATTCACCAACATATCCCAACTCAAAGCAAGTCATTATTAGAATGGCTGCATCAATTAAGGAACTCTATCAATGGTACAAAAAGTACAAATATCTGACGCAAGTGACGCTCAAGCTGCAAAAGACCTAGCCAAGCATCACAACAATTCAAGCCCTGAAGGCTCAACTGGCTGGACTCCTAAAGTCGATGCAAGGGAAAGCTTCTCCGGAAAGGTCCAATTCGATGGCAAGGGTGATGGTGCTCTGTCTCACTCTCATGGTGAAGGTCACGCTTCGACTGGTAAGTTAGCAACCCACAGTGCAACTGAAGTTAGAGACGGACTTGCAGACATAGGGGGCATGACTGTCAATGTTGAAGTTGCCAAGGCTGAAGGATGGCTAGTCGAGGATGAAGAAGGCAATTTGACTGTCACTGATCCAGAAATCATTGAACACCTCAAAGAGCACCAAGCTCAAGAAGCTGAGCAAGAACTTGAGAAGAAGTCCGAACAAGAGGTATTCGATGCTCACAACGAAGCTCTTGACCAAATGGAAGCAGAGCTAGGTCATGAAGGCGTCTTAGAGGTGTCAAATGAAGCTGTAGCAACTGGAGACATCCCTGAAGGCATTCCCCAGGCAGTAATCGACGGCTATACTCACCAAGCTGTAAACCTAGCAGCCGCTGCTGGCTGTCAGAACCTCGACCTAATGAAGATGTCGCTGACTGATGAGCAACAACAGCAAGCCAGGTTCGCTCTCGTCACTGGAGATCAATCTACCTTCTCAAGACTTGCTGGACTTGCTGTTGAGCAAGCTTCCAACTTGGCATCTGAAGATTGGTTTCGTTCAGAGATCAGTGAGGCTGGAGGCCAAGTAGTTGGCTCTGGAGCAAACGCGGTATTGATCTATGAAGGTCAGAATTACCTTCTTGCTGACGCTCTACGTCGAGGAATGATCACATTCGACTAACCAGAAAAGTGGTCGTAGACGGCCGTTTTAGTAGACCCTAGTGATTGGACCTAGAAATTACTGAACGCCGTCCACGGCAATACGTCAGAGCAAAGAATCGAGGGTTAAGATGAAGCTTCACTGCATGAGAGGCCAAGGCAACAAGTTCGACCCTGATGTTAGCCCCTATGAGACTCCGGGCACAACAAGGCATGGTGTAGACATCGAGCAAGGAAAGAACGGCCTAACTTATCGATACCAGTTAGGGAACAACCCGACTGATACTGCATACCGTGGACCTAGAACCAAGCAAGAGGTCATTCATAGGATGATAACCAAGGAAAAGGATTGACATGATGACCGAAGAAGAAATCAATGAGGGTAAGACAGAAGACAAGCCTGATCTGACTAACCGGCCACGACATACTGGATAGAGCTGCGCTACAAGTTTTTCACCCAACTTGCGAACTATGCGGGCGTTGTTCTCGGGTATTGGTGCATGCAATGAGGTGAAGATGGCACTACTCGGCATAGTGATGATCTTACTCGGTATTTATCTAGCGCCCTATGTCATCGCATTTGTAATTGGTACTGTGTTAGAAAACGACTACGACACACTAGGGGGCTAAGACTATGATTACATCATTGGATATTGCGGCTGTGGTTGGTTGGTTAGCCGGAACCATTGCAATCTTCATTATTGTTGATGGTGCCTTCTATTTCATGCGCATAAAAAAAACTACGGGCCGACTGATTGGTACTTACTTCGTTCTGGCCGCGATTGGCCTCACCTTGTATGGACTAGGACATGGCGGCCGTCACGACTTTTGGGGGGCGGCTCGCAATATCTTGTCATTGGTTATTGCTTTCGGTTTGTCATACTTCCGCATGCGCGGGCAAAGAAGTGCGGGGAGTGAGGGGTAACTGCGTTCTGCTTTACGATAGAAGCGAGAAGTGAGGTGTCGGATGGCGGAAGAGCAGCGAACTGGTGGCAGTACCTTGCTTTCAACCATCGTGCGTCAGCCGTTTTCAATTATTGGTGCTCTCGGTCTGATTTCGCTACTAGGCGATGTGATTGAACTTCCGAAAAATTTGAAGCTCATAGTTACGGCTTACCAATCAATCACTCAGCCAATTTGGGACATTTTACTCGGTTGGTTGTTCCGGTGGATTGGTTGGGATTTCCCCTGGTGGGTTAAGGACTATCTGACCATGGGAATAATCGTGTATGCCGCTACTCTCAGGAGCGGGACGTTACAGTTTGAGGATCTTCTTCAGCGTCGTCAAAACGGTTATCATATTAAGGATATCGCTGGTGCCGTTATCAAGTTTTTCACAGGGATTTTGGCTTGGCCAGTTCTCCTCTTCCTTGGACTTGGAGCTTTGTTTTTTGCTAGGACTTGGCTTGATACTACACTCAATGATTTTTTTTCCAACTATGGCCGTATTACTTTAGACGAAGATCGTGCTCGTCAGCGGTGGCGGGCACATGAAGCGAGGCTTGAGGAGAAGTACCGCGACCAGCTTGAGGATGGGCCGAGCTTACTCCAACTCAAAAAAATCGCGACCCCTGAGGAGTGGCAAATGCGTGAGGAACTGGAAGCGGCAGTTGTCTCAGAGATACGTAATAGACCGAAAATTTCTGCTCGAATTTTTGCAGAATTCATCTATTGGTCATTCTTCATTTTGGCGGTCAGCTACGGTCTGTTTTTTTACTGGGGTTGAGCTGGAGACAGGCCGGTTACCGGAATCCTCAAGAGGCAACTTAACAAGCTCGACAGCATCCTTTAACTGATCGTCAGTACAGCCATGATGGTAGACGCCAGTTGTGATGTCACCGGCAGAGTGACCAGTGACCTCTTTAAGGGCGACTAGATCGCATCTGTTGCGAATAGCTTCAGTGACGAATGTATGTCTCAGTGAGTGGAACGTCAGAGTATTCTGAGGCTGGGAAGTGTCTTTGCCGAGAAGCTTGTCGCGATACCTCACAAACCTCTTCACAAGGTTCTTGCCGTTCCCACTGAAGACAGGCAAAAGCCACTCATTAGGTTCCCTGCCAGTTGTCTTAGAGTCCACCAATTCGCTCAACATTGAGTGAACGGGCACTCGCCTAATGCCAGCTTCAGTCTTTGAATCGGTCACATGGAAGAAGTTTTCCTTCACATCACCGACTTTGAGGCGGCATAGCTCTGAGACGCGCATTCCCGATAGAGTGGCAATCAGTATTGCTTCAGCCATGGAAGGGCTAGGAGCCCTCTCAATGAGCATAGGCACGTCAGCTATAGGCCAAGCAATTCGTTTGATGCGTTTGACCTTCTTGACCTGCTGCTCACGCCAAGGGTTATCCTTGGTGAGACCTCGCTTGAGTAGCCACTTCCAGTAGCTCGATATATGACTGATATGCCCGTTCACAGTCTGTGCCGCATAACCCTGCTCGACAAGGTGAGAGACGTACTCACCCGCTAGCTTACGATCCACCTGTTGCAGATGTTTCCTGGCCCAGTCAGAGAACTGCTTGATCGCTCTTTGTCTCTGTTTGATTTCCTTGATTGGGTGATCTGCAAAGAATCTATCTAGGTGGAACTCTATGGGGGTGCTTTGGCCAGTGATGCGCTGATACCAAGCAACACCTTCACCCTCAGAGATACGTTCAATCTCTTCTGCTTGTTCGTGGTAGTGGCTCTCGACAGCGGCTCTGTTCTCAGGATCTGGGTCAGCCATGAGAGACTCAAAGATTTCTAGTTCTTCCGAATGTGTGACTGGAGCTTGAGTCTTAGCCTTGCGCTCTAGCTCTGCGATCTCAACAAGAAATCGATCCCGGAGTCTTTGAGCCTCTGAGAGTTTGTCTGTGCCAAGGTTTTTCGAGAAGAACTGTTTACCGAGTTGAGCAGCTAGCTCCCGAGAGAGGCGTTTCCGAAACTGATATTGGCGACCAGTAAGGGTCAGGTGGCGCAACGCTGGCTTGGATTTCTTGGATGGCATTTGTGGGCACAACCCAGGCTCAGGATAACTCGGTTTAGGCTATTTGTGAGTTGCTTTTGTGAGCTAAATTGACCCAATAATCCATTGAAAAATAGACATTTCAACAAGATAAGATCTTGTGGGTTCAAGTCCCGCCGTCCGCACCAACTGGAGCGTGTCTGATCGTCTAAAAGCCTATCGCCGCCGGCGGTGGATCGCGCGCCCATTAAACCGTTTTTTGCTGCCGGGAGCCGGCTCACCAGAAAGCGGTCCAAATTGCTCGACCTTTAGGCGCAGGATGGCTGCGGCATCTGCCCGGCTAACGGTGCCGTCAAACATGAGCTCAATGCCGGACCGGCGCAGAGCGTCGGCCCGGCCCCGCGCATGGTCTTGTCACTCAGGCTAGCCAATGCCGCCGCACCATCCGCCAATCACAGACCATGACGGTATCTATTGTCCCGCTCGGCCTCAGTGGGATCGATTATTTCTTCCCGGTTGCCGGGAAGCCTGCCCGCATATAGGCAATAATCTTCCAGATCTCGTCCCGTTTCAAAACGCCTTTATAGGCCGGCATCGCGGTGCCGAAATTCGCACCACCTTCCGAAATCGTCCAAAGCAAATACTCGTCGACCGCCATCGGGCGCTGGATCATCCAGGCCAGCAGTGCTGGCGACGGTGTCAGCGCCTTGCCAGCCTCACCGTTTCCAAGCCCGGACTTGCCATGACAGGAGGCGCAGTTGGTAGCATAGAGCTTGCCCCCTTGCGCGATATTGCCCGGTGTTGACTTGATCGTTGAGCGCGCGCCGTCATAGTCTTTGGGCAAGCGCTGATGCATGTAGGTCCAATGCCGTTGCCGGCGTGCCCGCATTTCCGGCGACGAGTGGCGCGGCCCCCACCTGTCGCGGCGCATCCAACCGGGCTGCCAATAATCACCACCGTGCCACCGCGGCCCGCCGCCCCTCTGAGCCGTCGCACCGTTGACGTACACCGCGAATACCGTAAGCGTGAGCGCGATCACCATGCTCATGGTGCGGATGAAGGTAGGTCTCATGACACGCGTCTTTCAAATGAGTGCTATGATAAGATACTGTCCGGAAAAATTCCGCCCACCTATCATGACAGTGCCGGCCGGGAGCTCATTGATATTAGTCAAGAGGGGGATGTCGGACTAGGCGTGCGGTCCGCGGGCTCCGGCGAGGGCGATGTGGGCGGCTTAATTTTGGCGTAATCATCGTTCGACGTGACGGCAGCTTGCGCCATCTAACCTTGCCGATGCAGGCCTGCCACCGGCCTCAACTGAGGCTGGAATAGTATCAAACCGGGCATCTCTCTGTCAGACAGTTTCGGAGGCATGATGCGCTATCAAATCGAGCTTGAAATCGATGCCCCGCACAAGATCTGAATCTTGCGACCTGACAATTCGGCTGTCGTGGTGGGGCATATGCCGACCACCGACGATTCTACCAATCGGAACATCCTGGTTTTTCTAACGACAGCCCCCTTCAGGCGTACACAGCGTCCTTGTATAACACCCCGGCCTGGGAGCCGACATCGAAGAGATCGCGCTCGTGCATCCATTGTTGTGTCCGCTCGAACATCGCTTCGGTATAAGGCTGCGGCACAACCCGCTCACCGACACCAAATCGGCGCACATCGACACTGTCCAAGAATCTGTCGGGCAGTTCGTTTCGGAAATAGTGCTTATACTGCTCGGGATGCGCGTCGATATCGGCCTGCGCACGGATGAGCGCGCGCATGTAACGGTCGACATCATCCGGTTTGACATCGGCGGGGAACATGTAGCCCATCATAAAAGTGGTCGAGACGACGCGGCGGAAGCCGTGCTGCTCCAACAGATAAAGCTGCGTGCCCCAGACATTGACGGCTGGAAGTTTTCCGGCAAGTGCTGCGTCGACCCGCGACCACGAGGTGCCGACAAACTTGAGCGCGATTTCTTCGGGCTTCAGGAACACTTCCAACGCCTGCAACGCGGAATAATGGCTACCAGAATGATAGCCGACCGCCACCTCGACACCGGCAAGATCTTGAGGGTTCACGACGTCGGACGCGGCCGGCACGACGATTGCCGCATCACATACGCTATAGGCTTTGCCGTACATGATGCCGTTTTGCAGTTTGGCCGACTGATTGACCGTCCAATGACAGGCGCAGCTCACATCGCCAGCATCCACCCGCCCACCCTTTCGGCCCTCGCCTTCGGCATAGCGTTCATAGGCGCCGACAAAATCATCTTTGATGATCGCGTCCTTCTCGGTGGCCTCGGCGAGCTGCGGCACTGTCTTGTAGCTGGCGTCGACATTAATGAAATAATCGAGGCCTTCGTCTTTGAAATAACCCAATTCTTCGGCCACCCAATCATTGAGCCGGCCATGGGGTTGAATGATGAATTTGCCAGTCATCGGTTGCTCCAACGGGTGCAAAGGGTGTCGGCTAACCAACGGTCGAGACCAGATGGCGCTCCTGGGTCACGCACGGGCGACCGTTGTCCTGCGGAGTGTATACCAACCGGGAATTATTGCATGCGTTTTCTGGCAGCGGGAAATTGCCGGGCCCGACTTAAACCAATCCCGCGCGGCGCCTTCTGGATCGCTGCTCGCCCGCGCAATGTAACCAGTCGGACAATGATACCGATGCATATCAACCATGCGCAAGAACTGCCTACTGGACCATCGTGCGGCAAGTCTGATGCGCTTCAATAGATCCAACGTTTTAAACAATGATGATCGCCCATTAACAAGCGAGCAACGCACCGGCGTTTAAGAGCGACTCCCATCAAGGGCCGGTTAGTCTAGTCACCGCGCCCCCCGAAGAATAAATAATCGCGAACACCTACAACCGGCCTGAAGCGATTAATGTCGAGCACGACAGATGGATTTTTGAGATCGACGACGCTGCTATAGAACGGTTTGGTCAATTCTAGCAGTTGGTCGGACGTCCCTTCCGAGCCGCCGGGAGAAAATTCAACCACAAATGGTATGCTTCGTTGGCGCAAGGCCAACATGCCTTCCAGGACGGCCAACTCATGGCCTTCGACGTCAATCCAAACCAGCCCGATTTGACTGATCTCATATGGTGAGCGTTGAATAAGCTCATCAACCGTAAATATGTCGATTTCGAGCGACCTGGCTGCACCTATGGCCTCACTCATCCGGTGGCCGCCATGATTCTTGTGATCTACGGCAAGCCTGGTCTGGCCGTTGCGATTACTTGCGCCTGCCTGGACAAACTCTACCTGACTTGTAAGCGCATTGAGCGCCATGTTCTGGCGGAACAGGTCAGCGTTGCGTGGTTCGGGCTCGACCGCCAGCCCTCGGTTGAACCGGTCGTCCTTCAAAGCATAAATTGTTTGCGTGCCGATGTTTGCCCCAACATCGACGAAGACGTTTTCGGAGTTAAGGCTCAGTAATGAAAAAGCTGACAACAGTTCGTCGCGCTGCCAACAGGCTCCTGACAATAAAGTCGGCGATATTGCCGTGTCCTTAGGGTCGCACATGACTTTGTGGTCATCAAATTCCAATATCACATGCAGCTTTTGATGTAGTTGCCGGAAGAACAACTCATACATCATAGCCCGTTTGATGCGCGCGTTTTGCGCCATCAACCGCGTGAGATACCGACCAGTATGCGACTGGAGTTTTTGCAGAATGGATTTCATGCCGTATTTGGTGGTGCCGCTTGCCAAATTGTTGGAAGGTTGCGGCCAAAAGGAAGCCTATTCATCGACCACATCTTTTATCAACACTATGATGAACCGCTTTCTTCTCTAGTCTTATAAACACGACTTACAATTTCGGTCAAAAGATATCATAACGTCCATCAAAACGTATTGAACAGCAAGACCGTGCAAAAATGCCGTAGTGTGCCGCCGATGTACGCAGTCCCATTGCGTTGTGGCCCAAGATGATTAGCGGGCCATGGCGGTTGCAGGGTGAGTGCGGAGACCGCCCTATTTGGGCGCATGTAGCATAACTTCTAGCACAGGCGGTGCTGGAAAAAGTCTGAACAAATGGACCCACCTCTATAGCTTGATCGTGGAAACTATCTCCACCTTACGTCTTAGTCGCCATCTCGGCCTGGCGATTTGACAAACAATAGAAGCAAACAAACAATCGTGGCAAAGAATATGTCACAATTGCCACGCTATTGTCTGGAAAAGCATGAAAGATAACTGTTCCCATCGATCGTCGAGAGGCCGGGTCGGCTGCGTGATTGCCGC
The DNA here is from genome assembly GCA_965223255.1 of Hyphomicrobiaceae bacterium. Classification (GTDB taxonomy): domain Bacteria; phylum Pseudomonadota; class Alphaproteobacteria; order Rhizobiales; family Hyphomicrobiaceae; genus CBDCWA01. The sequence goes on from CBDCWA010000002.1 coordinate 917,760, forward strand.
TCCGCCGCGTCGGTCTTCTCATGTGCCGTTTGGCAGAGCACCAAGCCATGACTGAACCGTCCTCCCGCGCGCGACCGACATTGCTTTATTTAGTCACGGAGGATTGGTTTTTTTGTTCCCATTTTTTGGAGCGGGCGTGCGCCGCGCAGGAGGCCGGTTATTCGGTCATTGTTGCGACCCGAGACGCAGACCACGCCGCAACCATTAGGGCTAGGGGATTGACTCTGGTCCCGATTGATTTTGACAGGAGCGGGCGCAATCCGTTCCGTGATATCATCACGATCACGGCGATTAGGAAAATCTATCGACAGCTTCGCCCCGACATCGTGCACCACATTGCGCTCAAGCCCATACTATATGGAACATTGGTTGCCCGAGCGCTCGATATCCCGGCGATCATTAATGCGCCCGTCGGCCTTGGCAATCTGTTTACCGCCACTGACCACCGCGCCCGCATGTTGCGCGTCGCGGTGAAAGCGGCATTGAAACGCTTACTGAATCCTGCCAAGAGCCATGTAATCTTCGAGAATGCGGACGACCGATCAGAATGCATCCGGGAGGGCATGGCACACCCGGAGGCAAGTACGGTCATTCCGGGAGCGGGAATTGCCGTCGAAACCTATAGGCCCGTCCCAGAACCGTCTGGTGCGCCGCTCGTCATGCTGGCGGCGCGTATGCTTTGGCACAAGGGCGTTGCGGACTTCGTCGCAGCAGCGAAGCGACTACGCACCAGGGGCATCAAGGCGCGTTTCATGCTTGCCGGCGGACCGGACACGGCAAACCCCGCACAGATCCCGGTCTCGCAGCTGCAAGCCTGGCATGATGAGGGCCATGTAGAATGGGTAGGGTTCCGTACTGACGTGCCGGAACTCTTGCAGAAAGCGCATATTTTTTGTTTGCCGACGTTCTATCGGGAAGGACTGCCGAAAGCCATCTTAGAGGCGATGGCGACGGCCCGCCCCGTCGTAACCACAGATGTCGCTGGATGCCGCGATGCAATCCGTCATGGCCAGGATGGATTGCTGGTGGCCCCGAAAGATGTCAGCGCGCTTGCGGACGCCCTCCAGCGTTTGATCGAAAATCCGGCGTTGCGCATAGAGCTTGGCCAAAGTGCGCGAGAGCGGGCCATAGCGGAGTTTGCCGATCACCGAATTATCGCCCTAACACTTGCGCAGTATTCACGTCTCTGCCCCATCGTCCCTGCACCATCATTGACCACCGTGGCAAGACAGTTGTGATGCAACGATTGCCATCTCTGCAAATCGGCGAGATCGAACCGAAAACGACATGACAGATCCAAAAGACATCAATCAACTGATCGGACCAACAACCAGACCGGTGCTGCACCCGTATATAGTCGCAGCCGCCTATGCGATCCCAATCATCGTCGTATTCGTTTCACCATTGGCAGCCCCGGCACTCCTCCTGGTCATTGCTGTATTGCTGGCAATTGGCGCCAAACTGACAGGCGAGCCAATTATGGTGCGAATGCAACCGGGATACTGGTATTGGGTGCTAATCGCTTTTGCGCTCTGGGCACTCGTTTCAGCCATTTGGTCACCGGACCCGAAACAGACCGCCACCAAAGCCTGTCTGCTAGCGCTTTTCGCCTCGGCCTGCCTTGCCGCGTTTGCCTTCACCACTTCAATCGGCGCCTGGCACCACAATCGCACTAGAGCCGTCGGTATCGGTGTGGCTTTCGCATTGGTAACCCTGTGGGTCGCAATTGAGGTTGTCACCAACCAATATGTGACGCGCCAGTTATTGGAATTGTTCCCGGACTATGCGGCAAGCCGCGCCAAGCACATCACGTGGCGCGATGGTAGAATTGTGGAACTGAGCCCGACCAACATCAACCGACGTATCGCCCTGATTACGCTTCTCTATTGGCCTATCATAATAATGCTTTGGACATTGCCCCCCCCGCGGTGGCGCCTTTGGGTAATCGGGCTAAGCGGCATTTGCCTGTTGGGCATTATCGCAGCCTCTCACCATCAATCATCACAGGTGGCAATCGCAGCGAGCGCATTGGTTTTTGCTGCAGCTTTGGTTTCTTCCCGCCTCGTACGCTACGGTTTGGCGACTGGCTTGTGTCTGGTGTTGGTCGTCGTCGTGCCGTTAGCCAAAGTTCCGATGAGCCAAGGATGGCATTTGGCCCCGTGGTTATTTCAATCCGCCCGTGAGCGCGTGGTTATCTGGAATTATGTCGCCACCAAAACTCTGGAACGGCCGATCATTGGAATCGGGGCAGACGCCTCACCCACGATCAAGCGGAAGCCTCAGTCCCGCTGGCTCGTTGAGACATCCGGGCGCACGATTAACGTTCAAAATGTCCGTCACCCGCACAATGCCTATCTACAGGTGTGGTATGAGAGCGGTGCGATTGGTGCGATTCTAATGGCGCTTTTAGGCATTGCCGGCCTGAGTGCAATCGCACGACTAAACCGAATAAAGCCTCACCGTTTAGGTTTGCCAGCACTTTACGCTCACGCGACGGTTATTCTCGCCCTGCCGGCCTTCAGCTACAGCCTGTGGCAACCTTGGCTACAAGCCGCCATGCTCTTGTCGATTATCATCGCGGCTATTGCTCTTTATTCCCAACCCCAAGATGATGGCGATGGGACTTCTCACACTTTGTAGTAGTCACGGTACCATGCAACAAAACGTGCAATGCCGACGTCGACACCAATTTTCGGCGAATAGCCGGTGATTGTTTTAAAATCCTGCAGATCTGCATAGGTCGAGGCCACGTCGCCCGGTTGTTGCGGCAAAAGATTTAGCACAGCCTTGCGCCCGAGCTCGCGTTCGATGCAATTGATAAATGTCATGAGCGGCACCGGTTGCCCGTTACCGATATTGAATAATCGATAGGGCGCAAATGAGGTGGCGGTATCCGGCGCACCGGCGTTCCAGTCGGCAGTCTCGCAGGGTATGATGTCCATCACCCGCACCACCCCTTCGACGATATCGTCGATATAGGTGAAGTCGCGCTCATGATGGCCGTGGTTATAGACGTCGATCGGCTGGCCGGTCAAAATGCGTTCGGTGAACTTGAAAGCGGCCATGTCGGGCCGCCCCCACGGGCCGTAGACGGTAAAGAACCGAAGCCCGGTAACGGGTATTTTGTAGAGCGCAGAATAGGCATGCGCCATCGCCTCATTGGACTTCTTTGTTGCAGCATAAAGACTGATGGGATGATCGGTGCGATGGTGCTCGCTAAACGGCATAGTGGTATTCGAGCCATAAACAGAACTCGACGACGCAAAGACCAGATGGCGCACATCGTTATGTCTGCAACCTTCCAGTATGTTGAGCATACCAATCAAATTGGAATCGACATAGGCATGAGGGTCGGTAATCGAATAGCGCACCCCGGCCTGCGCACCAAGATGAATGACAAAACCGAATTTCTCTTTGGCAAACAGGGCTTCCATTCCACCTTGATCAGCAAAGTCGAGCTTTTGAAAGCGAAATCCCTTTAAGGTTTCGAGGCGCTCTAGCCGGGCGCGCTTCAATGTCACGTCGTAATAAGCGTTAAGATTGTCAATGCCGACGACTTCCTGCCCGCGTTCCAGCAATACCCGCGCCGTATGATAGCCAATAAAGCCTGCAGCCCCGGTAACTAGAATGCTCATTGTGCCCTCACTTTCCCAGGTTTTCTTCGCGAGCATCCCCCATCAGCATCGGTGACTTTGCGGTGAATGATCTGCCTATCGGGCAAATTGTCGGGCGATACTTTTGGATGGGGCATCAAGTCCAGGACAAAAGATATCTGCTTTGCAGTATCACCCACTAAATCTTTTGATTGTAGGGACCAACTTCCTTAAAGCGCTCAGAAATCAAACCATCGATATCGGCAAAAATGGCCTGCATATTGGCCTCAGATGTTGGACTTTCCACGACAATGACAAGTTCGGGTTTGTTGGAAGAGGCTCTGACGAGGCCCCATGTGCCATCTTCGAGAATGATCCGAACGCCATTGACGGTAACCAGTTCTCTCACCGGCTGGCCGGCGATCTGTTCGCCGGCTTTGGTACGCTCCTGGTAGATCGCCACGATTTTTTCGACGACGTCATACTTTACCTCATCTGCGCAATAGGGCGACATGGTTGGCGACTGCCAGGTCTTTGGTAGCGCGCGAACCAGATCGGCCATGGACTGACCCGGATTGCGATCTATCATGTCACAAACCGCGAGTGCTGCGACAAGTCCATCATCATAGCCACGACCAATGGGAGGCGAGAAAAAGAAGTGGCCGGATTTTTCAAAGCCTGCGAGCGTGCCGTGCTCATGATTATAATGCTTGATATAGGAGTGTCCGGTTTTCCAATAGGCCGTCTCGGCACCGTTTTCGATCAGAACCGGGTCGGTCGAGAAGAGGCCGGTGGACTTGACGTCGACGACGAACCGGGCATTGGCGTGTAAGCTTGAGAAGTCGCGCGCCAATAGCACGCCAACTTTGTCGGCAAAAATTTCGTTGCCCTCATTGTCGACAACGCCGCAGCGGTCGCCATCACCATCAAATCCAAGGCCGACATCGGCCTCATTCTCACGCACCGCAGCGGCCATGGCGTGCAGCATTTCCAGGTCTTCTGGGTTAGGATTGTAACGCGGGAAGGAATGGTCAAGAGCAGTATCCAGGGCAACGACCTCACACCCGATCGCTTCCAGGACCTGTGGGGCGAAGGCGCCGGCAGTGCCGTTGCCGCACGCAGCCACGACTTTGAGGCGACGCTTTAATTTGGGCCGATCAGTCAGCGAATTGATGTAGCGCTCCGCCAAGCCGGGCACGAAATGATAGCGCCCGCCACCCTCCGGCACGAAGTCGCCGGACATGACAATGTCGCGCAGGGCTTCCATCTCCGGTGGCGCAAATGTCAATGGCCGGTTCATGCCCATCTTGATGCCGGTCCAGCCATTGTCGTTGTGGCTGGCGGTTACCATGGCCACACCTTCGACATCGAGATCGAACTGCGCAAAATAGGCCATTGGCGAAAGAGCCAAGCCGATATCGAACACTTCACCGCCCGCCGCCAACAAGCCGTTGATGAGCGCTTGTTTTACACTGGCTGAATATGATCGGTAGTCATGCCCGACCACGATGCGCTTTGCGATCCCACGCTTCTCAAACAGCCGCATCAGTCCAAGGCCTATGGCATTGAGCCCCAACAGATTGATTTCTTCAGGAAAAAGCCAGCGTGCGTCGTATTCACGAAAGCCAGTTACTTTCACCAGCGGCAGGCGTTCGAATTCTATGGTATTGGGAATTAGATCCTGACGCGGGCTTGGTAGCATTATTCGGCAACCTCATCGCAATTGAAACAAGCATGTACCTACCCTCGTTTTACGAGCCGGTACACTGCGCAATCCCCAATCCCTGCGATAAAGAATTGCGATTAATCCTGAGCACGGACGAAGAGTAAATGCAAGTCTAAGCGCCGGCCTAAGCTGTCTCGTCCACCCGTCTGTCAACGCATAAAGATTATAAGAGTCTTAATGATCAAGTTCGGCCAACAGATTTGTCGTCCGATCGTCAGATTTTCCGAGAATTGGGACCCGGTTGACCAATGCAAAATGTCGGAATTAGTGACAATTTGGGGTTGAGAATTGCAATTAGCCCGCACCTGCGCGACACTTGATAGATTAGACGTTGTTTGCGGAGTGAATTATGAAACCTGTGGCCGAGGCCCTGCAGTCATCAAGACTTTTTGCACATTTGGAACCTGCCGCGCTGGTCGGCATACTCGAGGCGTCCCTGCAAATTTCAGGCGAGCAAGGAACCCCCATAAACGCGCGCCCGGGCGATGTCGTGATTGTTATAGATGGTGGCCTTCAATTGGTCTCCGGCGACAACGGCGCGACAGTTGTCGATGCGGGCCAGGATGCCAATGATCTGGCAGTGGTCCAAGTCATCCCACGCGGCTCGAAATTGACCATGACCGGCAAGGCGCAAGTGCTTGTCATGGATGGTGCGGTTTTGGATCAGGCCTTGAGCCAGCAGCACCAGACCGAAAGCGTCGGCTCGCTTGAAGGCGAGATCGGTGCACGTGTTTCGTCGCTAATCCACACCGCCCCCTTCGATCAGATGACATTGGATCACATTTGTCAGGCTGCTGAGGCGATGCAAGAGGTGCAAGCGCAAAGTGGCGAAGAGATTGTCCGATACGCAGAACGAGGCGACAAGTTTTATGTCGTAAACTCCGGAGAGGCCGAAGTCTGGCGTACCGATCTGCGCTCAGGTGCCAGTCAAAAGGTAGCAACACTTGGTCCTGGCGCAAGTTTTGGGGAAGAAGCGCTGCTCGGCGGCGGGCTGCGCAATGCGACAGTGCGTATGAGCAAAGCTGGCAAGCTGTATTATCTGACACTTGAGGATTTCAACAGACTATTGGCCAGTCATTTCATCCAGGAAATTGATCCCGACGCTGCTCAGGCGCTGCTGCGCAACAATGAGTCCGATTTGCTCGATTGCCGCTATGGCGATGAGCATGCTGTGTGGCGCATCCCAGGCTCAACGCTTATGCCGCTCGACAAGATTCGCGAACAGGCGAATGCCCTCTCCAAGGACCGGCACATTCTGATTTATTGCCGAACCGGCCGGCGTAGCCGGGTCGCGGCATTTTTACTGCGCCAGTTGGGCTTCAACTGCTCCGTGATCCGCGGCGGCATCAGCCAATGGCCTTATCAATATGAAGGTGATCCGGTGCACCAAGCCGTCGGTGTGCCACCGATATGAGGTGTTTGGGCGCCGGCCGTAGCGCAATTGACGCCGGTGCCCAATCGCGCGCACAATGGCCTGGCCCTGCCGGTGTAGAGTGTCGTCACTTTCTGCGCCAGGCAAAGTCTTCGGCCCTTCGGGCCCGATCAGCGATGATCATCCAAGTGAAGCCGCGCCGGCAGGATCGTCGTTAACCAACGGAACCGCCAGTGGAAGGTAGTATCAATCAAGCCGATACCAAGGCTGCGCGCACCTCTGGATCACGCGCGCCGCCTGCCTTTATGGCGACATGGAATATGCGGCTTGTTGCTTTGGCAGCGATCGGGGTACTGGTCTTACTTGCCCTTGCAGCCACATTCTTCTTTTTGACGGGCCGCTACGCGACAACCGACAACGCTTACGTAAAATCGGATAAGATATCTATCAGCGCTGACATTGCCGGCCGGGTTGCACGCGTCTTTGTCAAGGAAAACCAGCGCGTCTCTGAGGGCGATCTGTTGTTCCGCCTGGATCAGGAACCGTTTCGCATCACCTTAGCCAAGGCAGAAGCCTCTCTCGCGATGGCACAGCAAGATGTTGCCGCCTTGCGCGCTCAATACCAGCAGCGGGCAGCCTCCTTGAAGCTGGCGGAAGGCAACTTGGTATTCTTTCAGCAACAATTTGATCGCCAGAAAAAGCTGGCGCAAAAACGCGTCGTCTCTCAGACCGGTATCGATACGGCAGCAAAGAACCTGCGCAACGCCCAGGATCAGGTCAATTTGGCGCGACAGAACCTGGCGGAGGTGCGCGCCAAGCTTGGCGGCGACGATAAGATTGCGACCGAGGCGCACCCCGCGGTGCGTGTTGCCCAGGCTTTAGCCAATGAGGCGGCACTAAATCTGCGCCGCACCGAAGTACGTGCCCCGGTCTCCGGCGTAGTTACAAATTTCGATTTACAGGTTGGCGAGTATATCAAGGCTGGTAGTGTTGCCTTCAGCCTGGTCGGTGCGGGAAACGCGTGGGTTGAGGCTAATTTTCGCGAAACCAGTCTCACTCATGTGCGCGTTGGACAATCCGCCACCATTACCGTCGATGCCTATCCGGGCGTGAAATATCAGGCCATTGTAGCAAGTATCAGCCCGGCCACCGGCGCCGAATTTGCCCTCTTGCCGGCACAGAACAGCACGGGCAACTGGGTTAAGGTGGTCCAACGGCTGACCGTCAAACTGACCTTGCAGAATCCGAAGACAGAACCACGGTTGCGGGCCGGTATGAGCGTGATCGTGCGTATCGACACCGGCCGCCGTCGGTCCCTCTTCGGTCTGGGATCGACACTCTACTGACGCGCCACAGCATGGATATATCGCTGCGGCCCCGCCCTAACAGACAGCGCCCTCATTCGCAATCACCCTGAGCCGCTCCAGCGCACCCTGTAGGATCAATGTGGCTGCAACCTTATCGACAACGGCTGCCCGCCGTTTGCGGCTGGCATCGGCTTCGAGCAAGGCGCGTTCTGCGGCGGCTGTTGTCAACCGCTCGTCCCACAGCAGGATCCCAACGTCTATCAGCCGGCTGATGTTTTGCGCGAAGGCGCGCGTGGCTTGCACTCGTGGGCCTTCACTGCCATCCATGTTGGTTGGCAAGCCAAGGACCAGTCCAATGACGTCGTGAGCCGCAATGAGTGATACAAGCTTTGCCGCATCCGCTTTGAATTTGGTCCGTCGTAGCGTGTCAAGCGGTGTTGCAATCTGGCGTTGAGGGTCGCTAAGCGCCAGGCCGATGGTCTTGGTTCCAAGATCCAGTCCCATCAGCCGACCATCCCGTTCCAGGGTCTCGGCGAACTGGTGGATATCGCCAGTGATCCGTCCGCTTATTTGATCGTCGCTGATTGGCATCGCCTTTCGTTCGGAGAACTGTCTTATGGCGCGAATGGACTGCTGTTGTTGGACATGGTTGTCCAATCCCACATCTGCCTTATACTTTCAAATCACCATCTGTTCCGCTAGTGTCCTAAGGCATGAATTCGCCCACCGATCGCAGTGCGCTCTGTAGCAAATTCATGGCCGGCAATGGGCACGAGACTTAATATTTGGCTCGTGTGATCCGCCACCAGGAATTTGCTCTAGGACCCGCAGATATGCGGTACGAATCCCTGGCCCATCACACTTGGTTGGGCAGCAACAGTCAATAGGACGAGGTTTGGCAATGAAGATCACCTGGCTAGGTCATTCATGTTTCCGCATCGAGACCGGTGCAAGTGTTATTCTGATTGATCCGTTTCTCAAAGGAAATCCGTCCTTTCAAGGCGCTTCCATCGCATTTGAGGAGGCGACAGCCGGTGTCACGCATGTTGCACTTTCCCACGGCCATGATGATCACATTGCCGATGCCGGCGAGATCTGTCAGGCGACGGGGGCTACAGTTATGGCGGTTTTCGAACTAGCCCAGCATATCGGGTCCCAGGGTGCGACCAATCTCGAGCCCATGAATACCGGCGGCACGGTTAAGACGACCGACTTCGAGCTGACCTTGACCGACGCATTGCATTCATCATCATCCGGCGGTGTTTACCTCGGCAACCCCTGCGGCATTATCATCCGCTCGAAGGAGGGCCGAACCCTCTATCATATGGGGGATACCGACGTTTTCCCCGGCATGGCTCTGATCAACGAACTCTATAAGCCTGATATCGGGATTGTGCCGATTGGCGACCGCTTTACGATGGGCGCTCATTCCGCAGCATTTGCATGCAAGAAATTCTTCCAGTTCCGCACCATCATTCCGTGCCACTACGGCACCTTCCCGATCATCGATGCAACGCCGGACGCATTTTTGGCGGAGATGAACGGCGAAGACGTAATTGTACCGAAGATAGGCGCTGCCGTATCCGTTTAGGACGATGAAATCCGTGGCTTTATCCCGCGCCGGGACGAACGAAGCCGACACTGAGTTGAAATTCGCCCGGCCGTGCGCCGGGTGGAACTTTGAAGCTCAAAGTTGCCACCTGAGAAAAATAGCCAATGGGATTGTCTAAGCTGACGTTGGCCTGAATTTTGAAGTTTGTGGCCTGCACTTCAATCCGATTGGTATCTGACACCGAGAGCTTGATAGGCAGCGTAATCGGACCGGAGCGCCCCTTTGGTCCGAGCAAGATGCGCCCGGACACACCATACTTCACCGTGACCTGGCCGCCGCTTGTATGGCACTCTCGCGCCGTTCTGGTGATTTCACCGCGATGCATGACAGCCAGGCCATTGCCCTCCTGGCCAGGCAGATAGACCGTCAATTGGTGGTCCCGGGTTGAAATACTGACCTTCGGACATCCAAACGAAACGCTGTTATTAATACTTCCGGTGTTCGCGTTACCTGATTTTGCCTGGCGTAACAGCTGCTCCGAGGTAACCGAACTCTCAGTTTTCTTCTTGCCGCCGCCAAATATGCTATTTGAAAAGCCTGAGGTCAGTGTCGAAAGGCCACAACCGCTAAGAGTAAGGGCTGCAACCACACACGCACAACCTACAGTCGCTGGTCCATAAAATGTCAGGTCTTTCAGCGCCACAATAAGGTCCTGCTAGTTAACGGCGGTGCCGGCAGGACTGAATCCCCCAGCGTTTCGCCCAAATAAGTCTTGAAATTTCAGATACATTACCCCGACTCATAAGATAGCATCCTCGACATAAGATAGCCAAGGTCTTAGCAAGTAAGCAGCACTGTTATCAGCAAGGTAAAGTCGCATAATGCCAAATGTATTAGTTAATTGCCTGATCCCCAATGGCGAACGGTCCAGCGCCCATGGCAACTAGAATGTCCGCTGTAGCCGAGAGCGGGGCCAAACCCCCTCTAACAGTCGTTCTCGCGGCCCCCCGCGGTTTTTGTGCCGGTGTCGAGCGGGCCATTAAAATCGTCGAGTTGGCCCTGTCCAAGCATGGCGCCCCTGTCTACGTGCGCCACGAAATCGTTCACAATAAGTTCGTCGTCGAATCTCTGTCTGCAAAAGGCGCCATTTTTGTGAACGAATTGGATGAAATTCCGGAAACAACGGCACCTGTCGTATTCTCGGCCCATGGTGTACCCAAATCGGTGCCAAAAGCCGCACAGGCCCGCAATTTGTACTATTTGGACGCGACCTGCCCGTTGGTGTCCAAGGTCCACATGGAGGCGCAGCGCTGGCATGACGAAGGCTGTCGTATTCTACTGATCGGACATGCCGGGCACCCGGAAGTCATTGGCACCATGGGCCAGCTGCCCGAGGGCGCGGTCACACTGATTGAAACGGTGGCGGATGCCGAGGCGCTGAAGGTCGCAGATCCGAGCAGATTGGCGTTCGTAACCCAGACGACGCTTTCCGTCGACGACACCGCAGCGATTGTTGCGGTTCTCAAGCGTCGGTTTCCGGCCATTACGGCGCCGGCTAAGGAAGACATCTGCTATGCGACAACCAACCGCCAGGAGGCCATCAAGGCGATCGCTGGCCGGTGTGATCGCATACTCGTCGTTGGCGCGCCGAACAGCTCCAACTCGATGCGGTTGGTGGAGACGGCCGCGCGCGCTGGCTGTTCATCCGCAACGCTCGTCCAGCGCGCCGCTGACATCGATTGGGCGGACTTCAAAGATGTGAGGACGGTCGGCATCACGGCCGGCGCATCGGCACCTGAAGAATTGGTCGAAGAAGTTATCGAAGCACTCAAATGGCGCTATGACGTGGCCCTCGAACACGTCACGACCACCGAGGAAAATATCGCATTTAATGTGCCGCGCAGTTTGCGCGAGTATGAAGGCAGTTAGAAAGCGCAACCCAGGCGACGCGATGGCGGTTTACACCGAAGTCTCCGACGATCAATTGTTCGATTTTATCGCCGACTACGATGTTGGCGAGCCGGTGTCGTTCAAAGGGATTGCGGAGGGCGTTGAGAATACCAACTATCTGGTCGAGACCACGTCTGGCCGCTTCATCCTGACGCTCTACGAAAAGCGTGTTGCAGAAGTCGACCTCCCCTATTTTTTGGGATTGATCGAACACTTGGCGGCAAAGGGGATCAGCTGCCCGACACCGGTACGAAACAAATCAGGCGCTCACCTGGGCAGGCTGTCGGGCCGCCCCGCCGCTCTGGTGACCTTTCTCGACGGCTTATGGTCGCGCCGGCCCCAGCCCCATCACTGTGCCAAGGTTGGCGCCGCATTGGCCGAGTTACATTTGGCGGGGTTAGATTACACTGGCCATCGTGAAAACGCGCTCGGGCAGACAAATTGGCGCCCGTTGTACCACGGCTTTAGTACGCGGGTTGATGAGATCAGGCCCGGCCTATCAGACATCATTCACAAGGAACTCGATTATCTGCAAGGGAGCTGGCCGGCAGACCGCTTGCCGCAAGGTGTGATCCATGCGGATCTCTTCCCGGACAATGTCTTCTTCATGGGGCGTGAGCTGTCAGGCCTAATCGATTTTTATTTCGCCTGCAATGACGCCCTCGCCTACGACTTGGCGATCTGCCTAAACGCTTGGTGCTTCGAGCCCGATCGCGCATTCAATCTAACCAAAGGTATCGCGTTGCTAAAAGGATACCAAAGTGTGCGGCGGCTGGAACAGGCAGAGTGCGACGCTTTACCGGTCCTTTGCCGGGGGGCAGCATTGCGCTTTTTGTTGACCCGCTCGCATGATTGGCTCAATCACGAGGCGTCTGCACTTGTCAAACCGCATGATCCCAAGGATTACATTGCCCGCCTGCTCTTTCATCAATCGGTATCATCATCCGGTGAGTATGGCTTGGAGAGACCTGCATGAGCAACAAGGCCGTGCCACACATTACAATTTTTACGGATGGTGCCTGTTCCGGGAATCCGGGCCCTGGTGGCTGGGGAGCCATTTTGATGTCGGGGCCGCATCGCAAGGAGCTATATGGGGCCGACGCTGAGACGACCAACAACCGCATGGAACTCATGGCAGCGATCGAAGCCCTCGAGGCGCTTAAGCAACCGTCGGTTGTCGACCTCTACACCGATAGCTCATATGTCAAGAACGGAATCAGCGAGTGGATCGACAACTGGAAGCGTCGCAATTGGCGTACGGCCGACAAGAAGGAGGTCAAGAATGTTGATCTCTGGCAACGCCTCGATACAGCCCGCGATCGCCATCAAGTCACCTGGCACTGGCTCAAAGGGCACGCCGGCCACCCTGAGAACGAGCGCGCGGACGAATTGGCGCGTCTGGCCATTGCCGAGATGCGCGCTGGGGAAAATGGTTCTATAGCTTAGAGTGACTTGCCCCCGGTTGGACCAAGGAAAAGGGTCATAGTGAAAAGCTTTAACACGATCACTCTGAAGTAACACGCAAACCGCAAACGACCAGACAAGGTAACAGACAAAGAGGACGCCCATGACTCGTGATGAAATCAAACAGCAGCTGATTGACGGTTGCCATATCCTGGAATCCGAGGGCCACCATGACATGACCCGGGGGCACTTGGTCGTGCGCCTTCCGGATGATGAAAGCCTTTTCTATATGAAGCCCCACAGCTATGGCTTCGACGAGGTCTGCGTCGAAAACATCGTCACCTGCAATCTGGACGGCGAAAAAGTTGACGGCACTGCGCCGCGTCATAGTGAAGTCTTTATACATTCTGAGATCCTCAAGGTGCGCCCTGACGTCAAGGCGGCCATCCACACCCATCCCGATCATTGTGTGGCACTTTCTGCGACCGGTCGCATGCCGAAGGCCTATAGCCAGGGCGGTGCGCTCTATCATGACAATGTTGGCCTATATACCGACACAATGGATCTGATCCGCACACCGGAAATGGGCGCCGGCGTTGCCAAGGCACTCGGCAACAATCGTGCTTGTTTCTTGAAGAACCACGGAGTTGTCGTGGTTGGGGCGTCCGTTGCTGACGCAGTGATTAGTGCAATTATGTTGGAGGCGGCATGCCGCGTTCAACTTCTTGCCGAAGCTTCGGGCCACGAGCCGACTGAGTTCCCCATCGAGGATATTAAGAAGCTGCAAAAGAACCTGTCGCATGTAAAGCAGATGGAGATAAACTTCGAATATTTGCGTCGCAAATTAAAGCGGCGGCGGTAATGCCTCGCAATTAGGCTGGAGCGATGGAACCGTTCCTAGAGCGCCGGATGGTTGCCGGCCACGGCGTAGACATTGCGGTGTCGATTGCAGGCAACGGGCCACCGTTGTTGCTACTCCATGGTCATCCCCAAACTATGATGATGTGGGCCAAAGTTGCGCGCCTGCTGGTCGACAAATTCACGCTCATTGCGGCCGATCTTCGCGGTTACGGCGCTTCCGGCAAGCCGCCAAGCACGCCGGATCACGCCTCCTACGCCAAGCGCGCCATGGCAAATGATATGGCGGCCGTGATGCGCAATCTCGGTTACGATACATTTTTCATCGCAGGCCATGACCGAGGCGCGCGCGTGACGCATCGCCTGTGTCTCGATCATGCCGAGCGCGTGAGCCGCGCTGCAGTCTTGGACATAGCGCCGACCCGCCATATGTATGCAACCACCAATCAGGACTTTGCGACCGGCTATTGGCATTGGTTTTTTCTCATTCAACCGACGCCCTTGCCCGAGACCTTGATCAATGCTGATCCTGACATGTTTTGGAAGCTAAAGTGCGGCAGCGGTGTCGCTGGTATGACGCCGTTTGCACCGGAGGCTCTGGGCGACTACCTGCACCATTTCCGCGATCCCAAAACCGTGCATGCCATCTGCGAAGATTATCGCGCCGCAGCTTCCATCGATTTGATCCATGATGACGAGGACTATGCCTCTGGCCGCCGTGTCACGTGTCCATTACTGGTCTTGTGGGGGGCTAAAGGTAAGATCGAGCAATGGTATGACACGCTTGCGGTTTGGCGCGATTATGCAACCAATGTCGTTGGTACATCTATAGACGCTGGCCACTATCTCGCCGAAGAGGCGCCAGAGGTCGTAGCGGATCAGTTTTCGAACTTTTTTAGGGACTAATCAGCCCAACACGGCTGTTGCCGATGTTGGCAAAGCGCCCAACACGGCTGTTGCCGATGTTGGCAAAGCGCCCAACACGGCTGTTGCCGATGTTGGCAAAGCGCCCAACACGGCTGTTGCCGATGTTGGCGAAAGCGCCCAACATGGCTGTTGCCGATGTTGGCAAAGCGCCCAACATGGCTGTTGCCGATGTTGGCAAAGCGCCCAACATGGCTGTTGCCGATGTTGGCAAAGCGCCCAACACGGCTGTTGCCGCTGTTGGCGAAAAAAGCCCAACACCGGCGCCAGCGGTGTTGGGCTACAATAAATTAGAAAGAACAGGCAAGCATGCTTTCGGCGCTGGATTTCTCGATTCCGGAATCATCGATTTCCAGTGTTTTGACAACGCCATTATCCACGACCATTGAATAACGTTTCGAGCGCACGCCCAGACCCCGCGCGACAAGATCCAGATCGAGGCCAATTTTCTTGGCGAACTCGGCACTGCCGTCCGCCAACATTAGGATCTTGCCATCAGCCCCAAGCGCCTTCGCCCAATGATCCATTACAAAAACATCGTTGACGGCGGTGCAGGCGATTTCGTCGAGCCCTTTTTCCTTCAGCGCCATTTCATTAGCGACATAGCCTGGCATATGCGTCCTGTGGCAACCAGGTGTAAATGCGCCAGGAACTGCGAAGAGGCCGACCTTGCGGCCAGCGAAGATTTCATCTGTTGTCTTGGGCTTTGGGCCGTCGTCCGTCATTACCATGAAGGTTGCCTCGGGCAGTTTATCGCCTACGCTGATCGCCATTTTTTTCTCCTCACTCGGCACTAGTCGAAACAATATTCGCGCGGGTGTCTGGCGGCAATTCAGCCAACCGGGCCTCGCTTGACAGCAACTATCGAGCGCGACCCCGCGCACCGGCTGCAATCTATACGTTTAACCCCCGCCCTACCAGCCCAAATGCGGGCATGCGGGCTGAATTGTGCCGCCATCTCGCTTGCTTGGCAGATGCTGAAATGAGATCTACTCTGTCAGCCCATCCAAGCCTCATTCGGGGGAACAAATTTGCTCGGGGGATTTCTAGCGCTCCTGTCGGCGGCGACGTTTGCCATCAATAACGTCAGTGCGCGCCGCGGTGTCATAACCGCGAGTGTCGAGCAGGGACTTGCGATTACGATACCGATTGGTGTGCCGCTGTTCGCACTGGCCATGACGCTTGCAGGAAGCTGGGCCACGTTGTTCGGCTTTTCGAGCAAAGCCGTTTGGCTGCTGGCCATCGCCGGCATCCTGCACTTTGTATGGGCGCGGTATTGTTTCTATCGCGCGACCAAAGCCTTGGGCACGATGTTGGTGGCCCCTCTCCAGCAGCTATCAATGTTTCTAGCTTTGCTCCTTGCAATGATCTTTCTCGGTGAAAAATTAACACCGCTGCGGTTTTTCGGTTTGGTGCTCGTGATTGGCGGTCCGATCCTGGCATTCTCAAGCCGCGGACAGGTCCTTTCGGCACCAAGCACGACATCGTTCAGGCCGAATTACGTTGAAGGATATTTTTGGGGGATTTTGTCGGCCACGGGCTCGTGTATCAGTCCGATCCTTATTCGCCTTGCCATCCAGGATGGCGGGGCCGGCGCCGGTCTGGCAGGCGGTTTCATATCTTATACCGCCGCGACGGTCATATTCATCATCGTTATTGTCGCTGCGGGACGCACCGCCCACGTCTTGTCGATGGAGCGGACCAACGCATATTGGTTTGCAAACGCCGGCTTTTTTCGTTTTTGTCTCGCATATGTTTCGATACTTGGCCTATGTCTTCGCACCGGTTACTGTCGTCGCTCCGATCGAACGCACATCGACATTGTTTCGCATGGTGTTCGCCTGGTTCGTTAATCGCGAGCATGAAGTGTTCCAGAGCCGTGTGATTGCCGCATCAGTAATATCGCTGATCGGCGCCGTGGCCTTGTCGATCAGTACCGATGTCGTGCTATCCGTAATGCCGTTACCCGGATGGCTGCAGGACTTTGCCCGTGCTGAGTGGCCGTAAGCAGGAATGAGAGGGCTGCCGCGGGACACGACGCAAACGCGTGCAACTTGGATTGGTGATGATAGCGAGAATTGATGCTCATTATCCGGTGATCATCGTCGGGGCTGGTCCCGTCGGCCTGGCGCTCGCGTGCGAATTGGGTCTGGCCGGCATCGACTGCTTGCAGGTAGAAAAGCGGGACGGCACCGTGCACGTGCCCAAAATGAGTCTCGTCTGCGCCGGAACCATGGAAATCGCCAGGCGCTGGGGCATCGCGCAACAGGTCCGATCTGCCGTATGGGCGCAAAACCGCGCAATGGACTTTTTGTATATCGAAAGCTTGAAGGGAGAAGAATACGCCCGTGTCAAGCTTCCCGCTTATGACGCGCAGCCACCCAGTTGGACACCGGAGGGGCTATGCCATTGCCCGCAGATTTATTTTGATCCGATCTTGTCGAAGAGAGTTGACGCATTACCCAGTATAGCGCGTCGATACAACGTGGGCCTGGATCGGTTTGCTCACGATGACACCGGCGTCACCGCACACTTGAGCGATAGCAAGACGGGCGCGCAGTATACCGTTCGCGCCGATTATTTGATCGGCTGTGATGGGCCTAACGGCGTTGTCCGCGATGGCCTGGGCATCGGCCTGGAAGGCCGGGGTGCGATCGCAAACAGCATCAATATATTTTTCCGCTCGCCCGAGCTGTCCAAGTGCCACGATAAAGGTTGGGGGCGCATTTACCGGGTCATTGACGACACCGGGTGTTGGGCCGAACTCATCCCGATCGACGGCGATCGTCTCTGGCGTCTGACGGTATTTGACGACCCCAAGTATGTTGAGGACCCCGATAGCGCGCTGCATCACATGATGGGTGGCGCATTTCCTTACGAGATAATCTCGACGCTGCCTTGGGAGCGGCGGGACTTCGTTGCGGCAAGCTACGGGCAAGGCCGCGTGTTTATCGCCGGCGATGCCGCTCATCAGTCGTCACCGACCGGTGGTGTCGGCATGCACACCGGCATCGAGGACGCCGTCAACCTAGCCTGGAAGATCGCCGCAATGTTGGCGGGCTGGGGTGGCGCTGAGCTTCTCAAGACTTATGAGATCGAAAGAAAACCGATCGCCGAGCGCAATGTCGCCTTGTCGACGGACACTTATGATGCGATCGCCCGCATCCCCGGCAAAACCGACCAACAGCACAAGGCCGTTGGCGATTGGCGAGATGACATGGCACCGTTGTCAATCCCGGACATCATAAGGTGTCGCTATCGTTATGCGAACTCTCCGATCATTCACGGCGAGTCAGGGCCGGGAGATATCGACCTTGCAACACTGACGCACCCTGCAACGCCGGGATGGCGCCTGCCCCACGTTTGGCTCGATGAGCGGCGCTCAACCCTTGATCTCATCGACAACGAGTTCACGCTATTGCGCATTGGTGATGATGCACCAAGAGCCAACGCGTTGGCCACCGCGGCGGAGGCACGCAATGTGCCGCTCAACGTCGAGACGATCTCTGCAGCAACCGCCAGTCACGTATTTCCATCACATCTCGTATTGGTCAGACCCGATCGCCACATCGCCTGGGTCGGCGATCGTCTACCGGCTGATCTGTTATCGCTCGTCGACCAGGTGCGCGGGGCTGTCGCTCGAACCAAAATTGAGTGATCAAAGTGAAGCAGTAGCTTTCGCGCTATGGCGTTTGATCAGCGAGCTGCCCGTCATATCTTGCGGTTGATCGAGGCCGATCAGGTCGAGCAAGGTCGGTGCGATATCGGCGAGCCGCCCATTCCCAATAGAGGCCTCAGCGTCCGATGCATTGACCAGCAGCAGCGGCACAGGGTTCATCGTGTGGGCCGTGTGCGGTCCGCCTGTTTCAGGATCTACCATGGTTTCGCAGTTGCCGTGGTCTGCCGTGAGCAACATCACACCACCTGTCTCGACAAGCGCCGCCTCGACTTGACCGATGCAAGCATCCACGGTTTCCGCAGCCTTGATAGCGGCTTCCAGGATGCCCGAATGCCCGACCATATCCCCGTTAGCATAATTGATGATAATGAGATCGAAGCGCTTGGTGCGAATGGCGTCGACGAGCTTTTCCGTCACCTCACCGGCCGACATCTCGGGTTTAAGGTCATATGTCGCAACCTTCGGTGACGGGATCAGGATCCGCTCTTCACCAACATATTCTGCTTCGCGTCCGCCACTGAAAAAATATGTGACGTGGGGATATTTTTCAGTCTCCGCCAGGCGTAATTGTTTGAGACCTGCCGCTTCAACAAGTTCACCCAGTGTCTGGGTCAGGACGTCGGGTGCGAATATCGATGGATAATAATCATCGAGCTCTGTCGAATAGGAGACCATGCCGAGCTTGGCGGCGAAAGCCACGGTTTTTTGTCGGTCGAAATCGGAAAAGTTTGGATCGCCAAGCGCCCCCAAGAGTTGGCGCGCGCGATCGGCGCGGAAGTTGGCCATCAAGATCCCATCGCCGTCATGCATGCCGCCATAGCTGGTGAGCTTGACCGGTTCGACGAATTCATCGGTGACGTCATTGCCATAGCTGGCTTCAATCGCATCGCTTACGTTAGCCACCTCCGGTGCATCACCGGCCACGATCGCATTGTAGGCGCGCTCAACGCGCTCCCATCGTTTATCGCGGTCCATCGCATAATATCGTCCGATGACGGTCGCAACGCTAATGTTCGCATTGCCGGCGAGGTCTGCTTCGAATTTCGACATGAAGTCTTTGGCACTTCTGGGCGGCGTATCACGTCCGTCAAGAAACGCATGGATTTTCACTGGCACGCCTGCCCCAGAGACGATCTTGGCGAGTGCCACCATGTGGTCTTGGTGTGCATGCACACCACCTGGTGAGACAAGGCCCAACAAATGGCAATCGCCACCGGACCTTTTGAGTTCGCCGATAAAACCGTTGAGGGCATCGTTGTCCGCCAGCGAACCGTCGGCGATGGCATTGGAGATACGCGGCAGATCCTGCCACACAATACGCCCGGCACCGAGATTGAGGTGGCCGACTTCTGAATTGCCCATCTGGCCATCCGGCAGCCCGACGTCTTCACCACAAGCCAATAATGTGGACTTCGGCCATCGCGCGACCATGCGGTCCCAATTGGGTGTGTTGGCGAGCGCTACCGCATTGTTTTCGCGGTCCTCGCGTTCGCCCCAGCCATCGAGGATACACAACACGACAGGTTTTTGCGGTTGAGCCATAATCGCCTCTTGTCAATCCGATATCTTGCTGCGCCATCCAACTGCCAGCAAGAACATTAACAGCATTCACGCCGCCAACAGGTCCGGCCTTTTGGACCGGCCCATAGCAAAATTGTCAACCCTCGATACCGAGTTTCCTACGCAGGAGTTCATTGACCGCTTTGGGGTTTGCCTTGCCACCGGTTGCCTTCATGACCTGCCCGACGAACCACCCGGCCACAGCGGGTTTCTCTTTGGCTTGTGCGACCTTGTCGGGATTGGCGGCCATGACCTCATCAACGGCGGCCTCAATCGCACCCGTATCCGTTACTTGCTTCATACCGCGCTCTTCGACGATCTTGGCTGGGTCACCACCCTCAACCCAGACGATCTCAAACAGCTCCTTGGCAATCTTCCCGGAAATCGTTCCGGCCGCTATCAAGTCAAGTATGCTCCCAAGTTGTGCCGCACGCATCGGCGAGCCCGTTATCTCCAGGCCTTCCTTGTTAAGGCGGCCGAACAATTCATTGATGACCCAGTTTGCAGCGAGCTTTCCATCGCGGCCCTTTGCAACCTCTTCAAAAAAGTCCGCGCTTTCGCGCTCCGCCGTCAGCACCGAGGCATCGTAGTCTGACAAGCCATACGCCTCGATAAAGCGCGCACATTTTTCATCTGGCAATTCCGGCAATTTGCTCTTGAGTTCGTCGACATACTCTTGGCTGAACTCCAGCGGCAGCAAGTCCGGATCAGGAAAATACCGGTAGTCATGCGCTTCTTCCTTGGAGCGCATCGATCGGGTCTCGCCGGTCTTTGGGTCAAAGAGGCGCGTTTCCTGATCGATGCTGCCACCATCTTCGATGATATCGATCTGCCGGCGCGCTTCGTATTCGATGGCCTGACCGATAAACCGGATCGAATTGACGTTCTTGATCTCGCAGCGCGTGCCAAGGCCCTCGCCAGGCCGCCTGATGGAGACATTGACGTCGGCTCTGAGATTTCCTTTTTCCATGTCGCCATCACAGGTCCCAAGATAACGCAGGATCGTTCTGAGCTTGGTGACATAGGCCTGCGCTTCTTTGGAGGAGCTGAGGTCTGGTTTTGAGACGATCTCCATCAGCCCAACACCGGATCTGTTGAGATCAACATAGGAATAGTCCGGATGTTGATCGTGGATCGATTTCCCAGCATCCTGCTCGAGATGCAATCGCTCAATGCCGACCGTCTTGCGGGCACCATCGACGTCGATGTCGATCGCCCCTTCGCCGACAATGGGCTGCTTATATTGCGAGATTTGATACCCCTGCGGCAAATCGGGATAAAAATAATTTTTGCGGTCGAAAACACTTCTGAGGTTGATTTTGGCGTTCAAGCCGAGGCCCGTTCGGATGGCTTGTGCCACACATTCTTCGTTGATCACCGGCAGCATCCCTGGCATCGCTGCATCGACCAGTGACACTTGACTATTAGGCTCCGCGCCGAAGCCAGTTGAAGCGCCGGAAAAAAGTTTTGATTGTGATGTCACCTGAGCATGGACCTCGAGACCGATCACGACTTCCCAGTCCCCTGTCGCACCAGCAACGAGTTCCGGCTCGATGGGCTTGGACCTGCCCCCACCTGCTTTGACTTTTTCCTGCATCCTCGTCACCGCTTCTGTTTGCCGTCGCGCGTCAATCAGGTGGGCGCTCAATTGTCCTGACGACTTTGTTTGGCTCGCGTACAATAGCCTATTGTCGCCCACATCAGTCCGAACACAAACTGCGCCAGCAAGATACCAGCTTCGCCGCCAAACCCCTTGACCGGGATAAGATCAAAAAACGTTACCAGCCAGAACAACAGAAAACCGGCCAATGATGCAGCAAACGCTGCGATCGGCAGCTTTTGCCATTGGTCTGCTTTGCGTCCCATCATGAAAGCAACGGCGATAACCACAGGGTTAAGAAGTGCCGTCAGGACGACAGTCGTGGGCTCAAAAGGTGAAGTGCCGAGCATCTGATCACCCGTTTCCGTTCTCTCAATCGTCGTTCAGCTTGGCTTCCTCGTACTGGATAAACCAGCCGATCATCTGGCGCCAGAGGGCTTCGGCAAGGTCTGGCGGCAAGCCCTTATCCTGCGATCGAGCGCGAACTTTGTCTATCACTTGCTGATTGCGCCATGGAACGTTCGCAGCGGCATTCTCGCCGAGCTTGATCTGCCAGGCCCGCTCGACATACCCAAACCGTTCTGCAATCAAATCAACAATGGCATCATCCAACCGGTCAATCTCCTGGCGCACATCGGCCATATCCTTGCAGTCTTGAGGCTTCAGCGATGCCATAAGGCGTTCTCCATAAAAAACTGGACCGGACAGAGCGGCCGATTGGTCAATGTCTGAGGGGATTGCGCGTCCCGCCGCACTATGGGTTCACTCAACCACCTTTGGCACCACAAAGAAATGGTTGTCGCTAAACGGCGCATTGGCCACGACGTCATCCGCAATCGACCCGGAGCGCACCTCGTCATGGCGTTGTGGCAGTTGCACCGGCACGACACGCGACATCGGCGCAACACCCGTGGTATCGACGGCATCCAGCTGTTCCACCCAATCGAGGATGCTCGACAATTCACCTTTGAGGCTTTGCGCTTGGTCGCCGTCAATCTTGATGCGCGCCAGCCGCGCAATCTCCCGAACGGTCGCTTCATCGACCTTCATGGCGTTCCTCTTGCTTCGTGTGCCGAAATCAGTGCCGCACTGATAGCGGGGCCGGCGCCCGGACGCAACCGCGTTTGCCAGTTCAAGCCAACCTTCCAGGGCACCTTGAACAGAAAGATCAAAATTTCCACATTAGAATAGTTCTAAATAAGGATCAAACGGCGCGACACGCCAGAATTCTTCAATTTTTGGGGCCGAACGCCGACGAGCAATACCTTGATGAAAGGAGTTACAGGCGAATGTCCGATAAGTCAGATAAGTCCGAGGGGACCCAAAAGGCCTCGAATGTTTCGGCCAAGGTTGTCGCAGGGCTGAACCGAAGTCTTGCCGAGACCTCAGTCACGCAGATGAAGGCGCAAAACTACCACTGGAACGTGGAGGGGATGGCATTCGGGCCCTTGCACGATCTTTTTGGAAAGATTTACGAGGACCATTTTGAGGCTGTTGACGAGTTGGCGGAACGCATCCGGGCGCTCGGTGCGCCGGTCGATGGCCGCTATGAAGAGTTTTTGAAAGTCAGCAGCGTTGGCGAAGCGAGTGGCAAAGAAAACACCAAGGCGATGCTCGAAAAGCTGGAGGGCGCCGAGCGTCAACTATCCCAAACATTGAGGGATTTGGCGGAGACCGCCGAACAGCAGGGCGATATTGTCACCACCGACATGGCCATTGCACGCGCCCAAGTACATGACAAATTTGCCTGGATGCTTGGCGCGCACCTGAAAGACTGAGCTGTATCGTCCAGGACTCAAAATCATCATGCATTACGTTGGAACCGCTTCAACGGTTACAACGTGATGCACAAAGACAATCGTACCTCAAAACAGAGCAACTTACCCGCATTCAATCGTCAACGATCTCAGTCCGATTAAAAGCAGGTAGGCCTAGTGTTTAAAGTAGCCGCGCCAAATGGCTGAGACAATGTTCGAATAGTCGTCCGTCCAAGGTGCCATTGTGCGCTCTTTGACGACTTTGACAGTTGGCCAAGATTTCAACTCTTGCATGGGCGCAGCCGACTTGGTGATGAACATCACGTGACTTGCTGAGCGGTCCAAGCTGGTGCCTTTCACGGCGTCATCTGCAATAGCAACATAGGTACCTGCGATTGAAAGCGCGGTCGAGCCTGCAACTGCGACGAGATCCATATGCCGGTTTGAAATATGCAGCGCGAGCACGCCGTTTGGCGCAAGTTTATCAAGGTACATACCAATGGCTTCTCGTGTGATCAGATGAACGGGAACCGAATCCGACGAGAAGGCATCGATTATCAAATAGTTGAATTTTGCATTTGGTTCCCTGGCAAGGGTTAACCTTGCATCTCCGATGACCATATCGGCGCCTGGTCTGCAACGCGACAGGAAAGAAAACAGTTTTGGGTTTTTTGCAGCCTTCACGATGATTGGGTCAATTTCGTAAAAGCGCCAGTTTTCCGCCGGCCGCGAATAGCAGGAAATGGAACCGGCCCCAAGCCCAACGCTGCCAACAGTGAATGTTCCTGTGGAGCTGCCAAAGGCACGGCGGGCAACATCAACCCCTTTCGCCATTGGGCTTTGCGGGTGATAGTAGGTTGCCGGCAACGGGGCTTTAACGGGTTTGCCATTGTCGTCCCTGATACGCTGGGCGCCATGCAACGTTGTACCGTGCATCAATCTGCGGAACTTGCCGTCCCTGCTGTCTGAAACGCGCAGAACACCAAAAAAACTCCGCTCCGAAATGCCTATATTGATAGCCGACGGCAGGATGAACACCGCCAATCCAGTGGCGACGGCGACGCTCGCCAGGCGTAACGGAAACGCGCTTTTGATGGTTTTGACTGCCAAGGCGCAAACAATGAGTATCGGGACACTCAAATTCGTAACTGCTTTGGGGAAAGCATCGATCCAATTGCCGATCGCCAGAAACAGAACGGCACCGACCATGATGGCGGCCATGATTCCGGCTTCTTCGGCTTCGTCGCGGTCGCGCAGCGCTTGCAATAGGCCCGGACGACATAGAATGCCGAGCAAGAGCAACAACGGATACTCATAGACGACATTGAAGATCTGCGGCGCGATAATTGCTGTGAAGACGCCGCCGAGTACACCGCCGAGCGACATCCACATATAGAATTCGGTGAGATGCCCACTCGATGGACGTGCATTATAGAGTTCGCGATGAGCGACCATCGTGGTCGTGAAGAAGGCACCAAAGCCAGCGAGGGCGCCGAGCATCCAGCCTTGGCCGCCTGGCAAGACCAGGCCAAGCAAACAAAGCGCGACAAGCACAGGCTGCGCGAATAGCATCCAGTGATGCGGAATAAGAGGGTGTTCTCTGAACACCAACACGAACGTGCCTAGGAACATTGCCAGAGGAACGACCCACAGGAACGGTGCTGAAGCAATATCGGTGCTGAGGTGCGTGGTGAAGGCAACCAACAGACCTGATGGCACAAAGGCCAATCCGATCCAATACAGGCGCGGAGGCCAGGACAGAGCTTCATCGCTGGACGGCGCCATCGCCTCCGACGCGGCTGCGGTATCGCTCCTGACGGATGCAAGCAGGAACGCGCATGCGCCCACCATGACGACGAGCACTGCGAAATTGGTCGTCCAATGACTTGCCTGATCGTGGAGGCCGAAGAATGGCTCAATCAGCACCGGATACCCGAGCAGGGCAAGAAGCGAGCCCAAATTGGAGGCGCCATACAAAAAATACGGATCACGTGCATGCGGGTGACCAGAGCGGGCAAACCAGGCCTGCAACAATGGCGCATTTGCCGAGATCGCAAAAAACGGCAGGCCGACGCCGACCACCAGGATTCCGATCAGCCAAAGATAGGCATCGCCGGCCGGCGGTTCAGCACCGGCCGGCAAGCCGAACGGCAACGCCAAGAGTGCAACGGCAAGCAGCATGACGTGGACGAACGGCGTCCGGCTCGCCGGCAAGTACTTGTTCAGGGCATGGGCATAAGCGTAACCGGTCAGCAAGACGGCTTGGAAAAAGCACATCGAGACCGCCCACACCGACGGTGAGCCGCCGAGCTTGGGCAAGACCATCTTGGCGAAAATTGGTTGAACGGAAAATAGCAGCAGCGCTGACAGGAAGAGCGTCGATGAGAACAGCGCCAATATCGAAATATGCTCTCGAGCAAGATCGATACCTCGCGTCAATTTGGCCCGCAAAAAAGCCACGCCCATAATGAACCTCACACACAATCGCACAAACTCACGGAGTGGCTAAGGCTAGACGACAAAGATTGAGAATGCCTGAAGGCAAAAATTTTGTTCAGGATTTGTTAAGGTGGGCCATAGCGATACTCGTTAATCGCCGATAGGGCTGGGTGATCAAGGTGTCTGGTAGAGATCGAACAGGCCGTCATCAGCGATTACGGACACTGCCCGGCCGGGGCCAATGGCGTTACAACCGGCATGAGTGTTGCACACAAAAAATGGCCACCCTAACGATCATCGCCGTCCGGGCGCCGCTGCCACTCAGTGCGATAGAGATCGAAACGCCGGTCGGCGAGATTGCGAACACTTCCGGCCGATCTGGCGACCCTCAAATCACTCAGGCGTAAATCGGCGAAGGCTATCGTTTCCGTGTTCGGCGCGGTATCGGCCGCAACGCCATCACGCGCAAATGCGAAGTCGCAGGGCGTCAGGATCGCACTTTCGGCATAGTGGATGTCCATGTTCTCCACATTAGGTAAGTTGCCGACGACGCCGGACATCACCACATAGCATTGATTTTCGATAGCCCGCGCGTGGCAGCAGAAGCGAACGCGTAAAAAGCCGCGCCGCTCATCGGTACAAAATGGCACGAACAGGATCATTGCGCCCTGATCGATAAGGTTGCGGGCCAATTCTGGAAACTCTGCGTCGTAGCAGATCAGGATGCCGATCGGGCCGCAGTCCGTGTTGATGATGTCGACGCGATGACCACCTTTGATATCCCACCAATAGGATTCGCTCGGTGTCGGATGGATCTTGTCCTGGCTATGGACCGACCCATCGCGCAAGAACACGTAGGAGACATTGCGAATATCGCCGGACGCCGCGAGCGTGGGATGCGACCCGCCGATGATATTGATATTATAGCTGACGGCCAGCGCGCTGAGCGCATCGACGAACCATTGCGTATAGGTCGTGATTTCTTTGACCGCCTCTTTCGGTGGTAGCGGTTCTTCCTGCAGCGACAGCAATTGCAGAGTAAAGAGTTCGGGAAAGACGACGAAATCAGCGCGATAGTCAGCCGCGACATCGATGAAGTATTCAACTTGCCGCAGGAAATCCGACTGCTCGCGAATCCCGCGCACCTGATACTGTACGGTTGCAACCCGCACGGTTTCGATTTGCGGCAGCGCGGTGGCATCCGCAGAAGCTTTCGGTTGGTCTGAGGCCAGGGGATTGCGCCACAGCATATGCGAGGCATAACCGAGGGAAGTCCTGTCCGATGGCAGATAGTCTGCAAGAACACCGATCGGTTCGAATCCGTTGGCAAGATGAAACGCGATCACCGCATCGCGCACATCGCGATTCTGCGCCGCTTCCAAATAGGCTTCGGCACTTCCGAATGTCTTAATGCGTCGGGCCAGACCAGGCATGCGCCCACCGAATACGATACCTTGAAGGCCGAGCTCTTCGCACAGCCCCCGACGCGCGTCATAGAGTCGTTGGCCGATCCTCAAACGCCGGAAGTCCGGATCAACGCTGACTTCCATACCATAGAGATAACTGCCATTGGGATCATGACGGGAGGCAAACCCGTTTCCGGTAATTTCATTCCAGCTGTGGGCCTTGAGCGCCAGTGCCTCGGAGACGACAAAAGTGGCGCAATGGCCGACGACCTTACCATCGTATTCGGCAACAAACTGACCTTGCGGGAAGATATTGATCTGCCCCCTGAGTTCGCTGATCGTATGACTGAGTTGGCGTCCATAGACCCGCTTGCTGAGCTGATAAAGCGCTTCCACATCCTGTAAACGGGCGCGCCGCACCATCAGTTTTGCCCGCCTGAGCGGTGGCGCGGGTTGATCGCTAGCACCAGCCGATCTGCCGGGGTCCGCCTGCCCCGCGACGTCATTCCGGGTTTTTGAAGCCATAGGTCTGCCTCGAATGATCCTTTGGAACTGGATCAGATTATGGGTCACATTAGAGTGATTGGCGTTTGTCGCAAGGCGACAACGGTTTAGTTAAATTGTGGTCCGTCAAATGCCGTCCATTGACACTGCCACGACATAACCTATTCTCTTACCATGCTACCCGATACCTGCGGGAGAGACTTTGCGCGCCTCATTGTGAGGCCCAGAGCGCCGAAGGAGCAACCGCCCCGGAAACTCTCAGGCAAAAGGACCGTAGGTTGATGGCACTCTGGAAAGCGGCCGGTGACATGCTGGCCCACCGACGGGGATAAGGCAGCGCCAATGCCGCCCAAATCTCTCAGGTCCCATGACAGAGGGGGCTCGAACGTGCACGAGGTTCGTGTGCGAATGAGCGTGATGGGACGATGGTCGATGAGTGCAGAAGATAATACGCCTGCAACAGATACATCTGAATTGGCAAGAACGTCTCTGTACGCCTGCCATCAGAAACTGGCGGCAAAGTTCGTGCCCTTTGCTGGCTATCACATGCCGGTGCAGTATGACCTTGGCGTCCTAAAGGAACATCTTTGGACGCGCGAAAAGGCCGGCCTGTTCGATGTCAGCCATATGGGGCAGTGCAACTTAATCGCCGCCGACACGCGCCACGAGACTGTCGCTGCCGCCCTTGAAGCATTGGTGCCCGCCGACATTTTGAACCTAAAGCCGGGGCGCCAGCGCTATACCCAACTACTCAATGCAGACGGCGGTATCATTGATGATTTGATGGTCACCCGCCCTGAAAGCGATGCGGACGCCGGTAAACTCCGTCTCATCGTCAACGCCGCTTGCAAAGAGAAAGACTACGCCCACATCCAGGCACACCTACCTGCCGGTGTAACGTTGGCGCAGGAACCTGATCGCGCCTTGATAGCCCTGCAGGGACCGGCCGCCGCCGACGTCCTTGGTACACTCTCGTCGCAAGGCGCCCATCCAGCAACGTCTCTCGCTTTCATGCAGGCCACGACCACCCGCCTCGGCGATTGGACCGTCCGCGTCGCCCGGGCCGGGTACACTGGTGAAGATGGCTTTGAAATTTCTGTGTCAGCATCCGATGCCCCGGACCTGTGGCAAACTCTGATGACGGATGATCGCGTTGCGGCGATCGGTCTCGGCGCCCGCGATTCATTACGCCTTGAGGCTGGCCTCTGTCTTTATGGCCATGACATCGACGAGACCACCACCCCGGTGGAAGCAGATCTTGGTTGGTCGATACAAAAGCGACGACGGCAAGAGGGCGGCTTTCCAGGTTCCGCACGTATCCAAAAAGAACTCCTGGAGGGGCCGATGCGACTGCGCGTCGGCATAAGGCCAGAAGGGCGCGCACCGGCCCGCGAAGGCGTAACGGTTCACGACCAGGACGGCAACGACGTGGGCCGGATCACATCGGGTGGTTTTGGCCCATCCGTCGGCGGCCCGATTGCCATGGGCTACGTCTCTACTGCAAGCGCAGCGCCGGCCACACTCTTGGGCCTCGCCATTCGTGCGCAACTTCAGCCGGCCCGGACAGTGGCTTTACCGTTTGTCGCCCACAACTATGCACGCAAGACTTGACCATAAAGAAGGAGAGGAACCACCCATGGCGACCGTCAAATATTCCAAAGACCATGAATGGGTGCGGGTCGATGGCGACATTGCCACGATCGGGATTACGGCACATGCGGCCGAGCAGCTTGGCGATGTTGTCTACGTCGAGTTGCCCGCGTTGGGGCGGGCTGTTGCTGCCAACGAGGCTATTGCCGTTGTCGAGAGTGTGAAGGCGGCAAGTGACGTTTATTGTCCGGTGTCTGGAGAAGTCGTTGAGGCCAATGGCGAGTTGGACGCCAAGCCGGAACTGGTAAATGAGGCGGCAGAAGAGGGCGCCTGGTTTTTCAAGATTAGATTGGCAAATGCCGGCGAACTGGACGGTTTGATGGATCGCCAAGGTTACGATGCCTTTTTAGCGGAGAGTGGTTGATGCGCTATTTGCCTCTGACGCCCGGTGATCGCAAGGCGATGCTGGCGCAGATCGGCGTTGGTTCGATCGATGATTTGTTCGAAGAAATTCCGGCTGACAAGCGCATCGAAGGGTTGCTCGATCTCCCGACCACAAAGTCGGAAATCGAGGTCGAGCGTCTGTTGGGTGCGATGGCAGCCAAAAATACCGCCGCTGCAAGCGTGCCATTTTTCGTCGGCTGCGGCGCCTATCGCCATCATGTGCCGGCAACCGTCGATCATTTAATCCAGAGGTCTGAGTTCCTAACCAGTTACACGCCCTATCAGCCGGAGATCGCGCAAGGGACATTGCAATACCTGTTCGAGTTTCAAACGCAGGTTGCAGCGCTGACCGGCATGGATGTTGCGAATGCATCCATGTACGACGCCTCGACGGCTGCCGCCGAGGCGGTGCTGATGGCTGAGCGGATTACGCGGCGAAAAAAGGCGATTTTGTCAGGCGCCCTTCACCCGCAATTTGTCGACATCATCAAAACCCTTGCACATTTTGGTGGCAGCGTGGTCGACGCGAAACCGGCAGATCCAACAAATGCCGAGGACTTGATCGCCGCCATCGATGATGACACAGCCTGTGTGGTTGTTCAGTATCCCGACTTCTTCGGCCACATTGCGGATCTCACACCGTTGGCTGATGCAGCCCATAAAGCTGGCGCGCTTTTAGTGGTCGCTGTAACCGAAATCGTTGCAATGGGCTTGTTGAAGGCACCGGGCGAGATGGGCGCCGATATTGTTGTCGGTGAGGGCCAATCGATTGGCAACGGTTTGAATTTTGGCGGCCCTTATGTGGGGTTGTTTGCCACCCGAGATAAATTCGTCCGCCAGATGCCGGGTCGCTTGTGTGGCGAGACCGTCGACGTCGCCGGAGAGCGCGGCTTCGTGCTAACCCTCTCGACCCGAGAGCAACACATTCGCCGTGAAAAGGCGACGAGCAACATCTGTACAAATTCCGGATTGTGCGCTCTCGCCTTCAGCATCCATATGACACTCTTGGGCCAAGCCGGGTTGCGCCGATTGGCTGAAATCAATCACGCCAATGCCTGCGATCTGGCCAACCGCCTTTCGAAGATCGATGGCGTCGACGTTTTGAATGACGCCTTCTTTAATGAATTCACGATTAAGGTTGCAGGCCAGGATGCGACGGATCTCGTCGAAGCATTGGCGGCCAAGGGCATTCTTGCTGGCGTGCCGGTTCGCCGATTGCTTCCTGGCCTACCAAACGTCGACGATTTGATCGTCGTCGCCAGCACTGAAATCAATACCGATGACGACCGCAGCGCCTTTGCTGAAGCATTGAAGGAGGCCCTCTGATGGCGATGAACAAGCAGGGCCGCCCGACCGGTGTCGACAAGGCGACGGCCGGCGATGCATCGGAAACATTTTCCGGACACCGCGGCCTGGAACATAACGAACCGCTGATTTTTGAAATCGGGTCTTATGAGCGCAGCGGTGTCGATCTTCCAATCCCAAAGAAAACCAAATCGCGTCTCGCCGGCCTGGAGCGGAACAAGGATATTGGTTTACCGGCGCTGACAGAGCCCGAGACCATGCGCCACTACGTGCGCTTGTCGCAGAAGAATTATGCCATTGATGCGGGCCCATTTCCGCTGGGCTCCTGCACTATGAAGCACAATCCAAGACTTAACGAGCGCATGGCGCGCTTGCCCGGATTTGGTGATATCCATCCCCTTCAACCCCAATCGACGGTCCAAGGCGCCTTAGAGCTGATGCAGGAGCTGGCACGCTTTCTGCTCGAGCAGACGGGTATGACGGGTGTAGCCTTGAGCCCGAAGGCCGGCGCGCATGGCGAATTGTGCGGCATGCTGGCGATCAAGGCGGCGCATGAGGCCGTCGGTGCCAAGAAGTCTGTCGTGCTAGTGCCAGAAAGTGCCCATGGCACAAATCCCGCGACGGCAGCTTTCTTAGGCTATCAGGTCAAAACGATCGACGCCAAACAGGACGGCACCGTTTCAGCTGAGACGGTTGCCGCGGCACTCAATGAAGATGTCGCGGCCATAATGCTGACCAATCCCAACACCTGTGGCTTGTTCGAACGTGAAATTGTGGAGATCGCCGCGGCCGTTCATGCCGCAGGCGCATACTTCTATTGTGATGGTGCAAACTTCAACGCCATTGTCGGCAAGGTGCGTCCGGGCGATCTCGGAATCGATGCCATGCACATCAATCTGCATAAGACGTTTTCAACGCCCCATGGCGGCGGTGGTCCAGGGTCTGGCCCGGTTGTGTTCTCCGCGGCGTTGGCGCCTTTTGCACCGGTGCCGTTTGTGCGCGCGTGCGAGCAGGGCCTGGAACTCGTCGAGCATGCCGGCGCGTGTGATGGATCGGAGGCCACACCCTTCGGCCGCATGACAGCCTTCCATGGCCAGATGGGCATGTTCGTGCGGGCGCTCTGTTACATGTTGAGCCATGGTTCGGATGGCATGCGCCAAGCCTCCGAGGATGCGGTTCTTAATGCGAATTATGTCCGGGCCGGATTAAGAGATGTCATGAGTCAGCCGTTCGGCGATCGCGTGTGCATGCATGAGGTTTTGTTCGACGACGCTTGGCTCAAAGGCAGTGACGTCACGACCCTCGATTTCGCCAAAGCCATGATCGATGAGGGCTTTCATCCAATGACCATGTACTTTCCGCTGGTCGTCCATGGCGCCATGTTGATCGAGCCAACCGAAAGCGAAAGCAAAGCCAGCCTCGACAATTTCATCCAGGCTTTGCGTGGACTGGCTGGCGCTGCGGTATCGGGCGATAGCGACCGCTTCAAGCAGGCACCCCGCTTTGCACCGCGCCGCCGCCTCGATGAGACCCGCGCTGCGCGCCAACCGCGCCTTAGGTGGCAGCCAACCGAACCCAGTTTAGGCGCGGCCGAATAAAAGGGATGATGCGGGAGGCCACGCCATCGTCAATTGTTATCTTGGGCAAGAGTAAGCGATAAGGAGACACCCGATGACTGATGACCCTGAAGGCTATCACCGCAAAGTCTCACGATTGCCTCCCCTACCAAAGCCGCTTCACCCGGTAACAAAAAAATATTTTGATGAGACCAAGGCCCGCGGCGGAAGCCCGCTCAATCTTCATCGCGTGTCGTGTCATGCCCCCCAAATACAAGCGGCAAAGCGGGAGTTGACGATGGTGCTCCGCAATGATTGCCAATCGAGCCGTCTCATCCGCGAGTTGGTCATCATGCGAACAGCCAACATTATCTCCTGCGCGTACGAGCTGAACCAGCATGAATTCATGGCAAAGCGCGCCGGCATGAGTGACGAGCAAATCGCGGCATTGGCCGGAGACTGGCGGACCAGGGCATCCCTTTTTGGCGATGCCGAGCAAGCCGTGCTCGCGTATCTAGATCAGTTGATTGAAAATAAGGGCGACGTCGACGATGCAACGTTCGCCGCCATGCAAGAGCATTATTCACCACAGGAGATTGTTGAAATAACAGTGTTATCGACCGCCTATCTCGGCACCGGTTTGTTTATAAAGTCGATGCAGATCGAGATCGATCCGCCTGAGGTCAAGGCAACTCCCGGCAAGTTCTAGTGGTTTAATTGATGCGCTTCGCGCCGATCAGCACCGAGAGTAAGGGGCACAGCGAGTAAGGGGATATAGCCCGCTTTAGCGTGCTGCCTTGAAACGCGGCATTTGTTTCAGCGCGCGCGAGACGTTGACCTCTCCGGCGCCGAACATCGGGTCCTGACCTGGCGGTCCGAGATCGCGTGCACTTTCGGTGAGGATCGCCAGCACATCGCCAGCGGTAAGGCGCGGGTTTCGCTCCAGCAGCAGCGCGATAATACCGCTCACATGGGCGGCTGCAAATGACGTTCCGCTTTGGATGTCGTGAGCATTGCCCACCGTCGGCGCCAGGATATCGACGCCGGGCGAAGCAACGGCAATATATTTGCCTCTATTGGCCTTGCCATAAAGTTTATCACGCCAATCCGTTGCGGTAACCGCAATCACTTCTGGAAAGGCGGCCGGATAAGCTGGTTTGGCGTTTTTGCCGCCATTGCCCGCAGCACCGACGAGAATAGCGTCATTGGCTCGTGCGCTACGAATGGCTTTCAACAGCAGGGAATCGCGCGGGCCCGCAAAACTCAAATTGAGGATTCGGGCTTTCTTGGCGATCGCCCAATCAATCGAACGCAACAGCACCATCGATGTCGACAATCGTGGTCCGCCCTTTGCGCCGCGCCTGAAGGCCCGCACACCAATCAGCTTTGCATCCGGGGCGACCCCGCGCACCAGACCACGCCCGGCGATAATGCCGGCAATCGCGGTGCCGTGTTCGTCACCTGCCGTTCGCCGTCCGCCAAGCGCATCAAACCGCGCCCTGACTGCACCATTGAGATCGCGGTGTGACACATCGATTGCCGTATCGATAATGGCAACCGTTACGCCACGTCCGCGCACCAACCCGTGCGCGCTCACTGCGCCAACTTTTGCGAGTGCATATTGCAGATCGGTCTTTGACATTGACTGCAAGCCTTGCAGGCTCTGATAGACGTAGTTGGGCAGCACCCCCTCAATGGTGGTTTCGCTTTGCAGGCGCGCGAGCACTGCGGGCACCGTATCGCCCCGGGGTATTCTCACACGCACGATGCGTCGCCCGATCAGCGAAATCGTCCGACGCTCAAGGATTGTGAGCCCATAGGTCTGGGCCACGGTATTTTCGATCGATTGCGAAGCGTTCGCGGGCAGCATCACCAGAATTTCGTCTGGCACATAATCCGGTACCGGCTGGCCGGCTGCGATCGGCGGCAGGAATGGCGGCTGCGAAGCGGTCCGCGCGGGCGGCGGAGCATTCGGGGGACGTTGATTGGGCGGGGTGGCGATCCGCGGCGGTGGTGGTGGTGTCAAAACCGGTCGCGCGATGTCCACGCACTTATAGCCGCGCGACTTGCGCCATCGCCGCTTGCTGCCATCAGGGCAAATGCATTTGCGCCGTGAATATCGTTTGAAGCTGCACCAGCGGGGGCGCTTGGGCTTGACCACGCGTCGACGACACACAAACACGTTGCGACGGACACGTACCGCGCGCTTTCCCCGCCGACAAATGCACCGTCTGCCGCGTGGCCTACCGCCGCGGCAAACCAGCCGAGCACGACGCCGCTTTCTTTGCGACTCTCGTCTTTTTTCGCGCTCCGCGTTGATCGCATTGTTGAGGAGTATGGCGCCGATACCGATGGCGGTGCCGACGCCTCTGCCCCCGCCCCCGCGGTCGCCGCGGTGTCCTTGCGAAGGATAATTGCTTGTACCCGACTGTGCGTGGGCGTGGTCGTATGCCACGATACCAGAAGCGCCGGCAACAAAAATTGCGGCGAACACGACAAGAAAACCAAACCAGAATTTGCAAACAAAGCTGCGCCAACGCATGCCGGCGCGGACCGACCGGCTCAAACCAAACACACTGCACGTTTCGCTAGGCTGGGGGTGTTCCATCATCGGGCTAGCTCTACACTCTCACACATCCGGCGCTGTTAGCGCGCCGGCAAAACTAAGGTAAACACGCCACGCATTTTCCTCAGTTCTGCTAACCTCTTATCACGTTCCGCTGCATTAAGTTGGGCGTCCGAGATCTTCAGCTTGAAAATATTACCAGGTTTGGGCCCATCGGCAATCTGCAGTTTTGCCTGGCCGAGCGCCCGGGTAATGTTTTCAGCACTTGCTGAAGGGTTAAATCTTACCAAAGCGAAGGACCCTTGGGCTGCCTGCTGCCCGCCCGATGCGGTTTGAAAGCTTGCCCCTTTGTCGCTCGGGCCCAGCAGTGCTCCGATTATTAGAGCCTGCATGAGGAGGACCACGGCTGCCGCCGCACCGGCCCACCTGACACCGGTGGCGGTAGGCATTTCAAAAAAGCCCTTAACGCTTTCGACGAGGCGATGTGTCATGCCGCTGAGCGACAGCTGCTCGCGCCGGTTAATCTCCGCCATTAAATTGTCCAGCGAATGGCGCGCCGGCTGGCCAATAGCTTCATTGGCCGCAATCGTCTCCGTTTGTTCCTGTCGGATGATTTCCAATTGCGATTGCATTTCCGGGTTGGCAACCAGATAGGCGGTCACGCGCGCCTCATCAACGGCCGATAGCTTCCCAGTCACGTACCACGGCAACAACATTTCAATGTCGTCGCGCTCGTTAGGTGCGTCGTGTGTCATAGTCATGGCCAGCCTCTATCCAGCCCTGCGCTCTTTAGGATCTCGGAGAGCCGCTTGCGGGCGTAAAACATTCTTGTTTTGACCGTTGCTTCGGGTATGCCAACGATCTCGCTCACTTCGGCAATTGATTTCTCATGGAAATAGACGAGGTCGATGACCTCGCGATGGTCATCAGAGAGTTGGGCAATGCAACGTCTGAGTAATTCCGCCTTGTCAGCTTTTTGCGCTGCAACTTCGGGATCGTCGTTCTCGTCAGCGATCTGCTGTGCGCTGTCTTCGTCCCAATTCGCTTCGCGCCGTTTGCGCAATGCACTGACGCATTTATTGTGGGCGATCGAGAGCATCCAGGTTGAGACATTGGACCGACCCTCAAAGCGCCCTGCGCTGCGCCAAATCTCCATAAACACTTCATTCGTCATTTCCTCTGCGACAGCTTCGTTGCGCACAAGCCGCAAGGCGAAGCGATAAACCCGGACCTGGTGGCGCCCGAACAACGAACGCAGGGCGCTTTGGTCCTTTTTCGCAATGCGCTCAAGGAGCATCTGGTCGTCGGCGATCGTATCCATCAACTACCTAAGCCGAATTTTCGCATTGCACCTGGTCTGTCGCATCAAGATGAACAATGGTTCACGTGGTCGGTTAATTTTTCTGGGCAGAGTAGAGCGCCCCTCGGAGTCCCCTCGCCACGGTGTTAGATCCGCGCGAGCGGACAAGAATTCCGAATATTGGCGAACACCTCATTAACGTTTCATTAAGGTCTTGTCTGAGCAACCCAATAATGGCCGAAGCCACAGCAAAAAATCAAATATCTTCGAACCTTGCGGGACTGGGAGACGACAAAACCGGTAGCAGCCGAGGTTAGTCGGCTTAGTAGAAAAAAGGAGTAATATTATGACCCTAGCCCCCAGAGCTTTGAAGTTGTCTGCACTTGCAATTGCAACGATGATTGCGGTTGCAGGTCCACAGGCAATTGACCAGGCCCACGCCGGTGGCAAGCCGAAGGTCCATTTTGGCATTCACATCGGCGGCGGCCAATTCGATCCCTACTTTCATGGTGGCTACTACCCCTATTACGGCTACCGCAATCCCTGCTTTTGGCTGAAACGCAAATGGTATAAGACCGGCAAGCTGAAGTGGCGCTGGCGCTATCGTCGCTGCATGCGCCGGCACTTTTTCTGGTAATCCTAGCTTTTAAGAGGTCACGCCCACTGCCAGGACAAGCCAGGCGGTGGGCGTTGGCGGTGCGGAAGGCCGGTAGGTCAAGTAAGCCTTCAGCGGTGCAGATCAGAAAAATTGTCCGGCCACGAAAATGGTGTCGCCGGGTGCGATGATGAACTCCCGTGAGACCTCTTTGGTCGTTGCCACGCCGTTGACCGTCCGTGTCAGCTTGATGCGGTCAATATCGGCGCTGTTCGTAAATCCGCCCGCCACTGCTGCTGCCGCTTCCACAGTCATGCCGCTCAAATACGGAAAAGCACCGGCATTGCGCACTTTGCCGTGAATAAAGAACGGCCGGTGACGGTGAACGTCGATCGCGACGTGGGGATTGCGAATATACCGCGCGCCAAGTTTGCGCCGGATCAAGCGTTCCAAGCCGTGCGTCGTGTAGCCGCGGGCATAAACCCGACCGATCAGCGGGACCGATATCATCCCGGTGGGTTTGATTTTGTAGATTTGTGAAAGGCTCGTCTCGCCATAGACGATCATTCGGATCGAATCACCACTTTCGAGCACGTAGCTTTTCGGTTTGGGCGGCGTTGGTTCAGTGTACGTGGTTCTGGTCTCGGCGCGCGCTGAAGTCAAAACCACCGGTTTCCAGTCACTGGATTGTGTTTTTTCGCGGTCGTTCTGCGCGGGCTTTATGCTCGCCCCAAGACCACTTTGTTCACCCACCATATAGGGTGGTTCGGTTGCACAACCACCGAGCACCAACGCAAAGATGACCATACAAGACCTAAAACTCAGGGACATTTGATAGACTTCCTAAAACTGCACTGTCACTTGTCCCAGGCATAACCTCCATTCCCTTAACAAAGCGTTTTAGGTCGTACCAAATCGGCACATTTAACCGAATCCTTACCCGTCGTGGCCATTTATGGGACACCCCTTAATGGCCTGTAGGGGATGGAGCCCCATGAAAGACCGTTCACAGCGCCCGCCGAGCGCCAACGACACCGCCACCGCCTTGCGCAAAATCTACCGCGCATTTCCTCGGCTTTTGATTGCTGCGCTGGCGACCGGCGCGCTGACCTTTGCCGCGCTGACAACGATTGCGCCGCGCTATACCAGCCACGCCAAACTGTCCTTATTGTTCCCAAAGGCCAAGCCTGTTGGCACACAATCACCATTTGCCTTCAAACAGACTGCCGATGCAACCCATACGCTACAACATCACATTTCGGCACTGACGGCGTCGGCCTTTTTGCGTACCGTCGCGCGCCGGCATGAACTGGAAAAGCGTGCCGAATACAACCCAGCCCGTGGCAGCGTCGACATGTGGTCACGAGCCCTTGCCGCCGTCGGCCTCGGTCACAGGCGCGTGGCACGCACCCAAGACGACGGCTTGACGCTGATCAGGCGCAATTTGACCGTTGAGCCTGTGGGCGGCACGAATCTGATTGCCATTTCGTTTACCTCAATCGATCCAAAACTTGCCGCCGCCTTTGCCAATGATCTGGCGCGCGCCTACAGCAAACGTCTGGCCGCAAAGGCCGGCGCGCACCCCGTCCAAAAACAGGCAACCGGCCGGGCGCTTCAACTGGCCAAACTGCGCCGACAGCAATCCGCTCTAAAAGCAAAGTTGCAATTGGCGCGCGCTGCCCATGAGAAAGCTACAGCGGCTGCCAAGGCGACAAAACCGAATAAGATTCGGATGGACGGGCGCACGGCGGCAATTCACCGTGACCTTAAATCAGCCATAGTCCAGGAACAGCAAGCCAAGGCCCAATGGCAGCGGGCGCGCGCGCTTAGTTCGAGTGGTAAGGCAGAGGACTTGGCCGAACTGCGCCAATCTCAGTCCTGGCAAAAGCTCAAGTCGAGACGGAACAAGGTCGCCAAGGAACTTCGCCGCGAGGCCATGCGCTTATTACCGGCGCATCCCCGCATGCAAAACCTGACAGCACGCCAACGTCGCCTTGATCGCAGCCTCAATATCACCATCAACAAGGTCGTAGCGGATTACGAAAAAAAATACCGCGAGGCCCAACTAAGAACAGCTGCACTCAGATCGGAATTCGAGCGCCGATCCAACCAATCCCAGACCAAAAAAGATCGCACGGCCGATCTGGGTGTGCTCAAAAATAATACAGCGGCGGCGGCGGCAGAACTTCGCGCCATAGAAAGGCGCATCGCTGCGGTCACGTCGAAGCCCATCATCACCGAGAGCCGAGCAGCCGTTCAAGCCCATGTCGCGCTTCATGCGCAACCGCCGCGCAAGCCCGCATACCCGAACCGGCCGTCCTATGCCCTGTTCGCTGGCGCCACCACCTTTCTGCTGGGCCTAGCAATGGTCGTGCTTCGTGTTTCCACCAGCGGGACGACGATCGATCCGCTATCGAGCAGAGGACGGTCGGCCACACCCAAGCCTTCCGGCCAACGCAGGCAGCGGAACAAAAAGCCGGCAAAAGCCAAAGAACCTCCCGTCGACAGCGATCGCCCAGCAGCCGGCCAAGACAAGATTGGCCCTGTGTTAGCGATTAGTGAGCAAATTGCTCAGCGTGACGGCGCGACGGGCGGATATAGGAGTTTATTTGCAACCGATAGCCCTGCAAGCATCATGGACGTTTTCGTCATTGGCGAATACCTGGCCGCACGCGGGCAATCGGTTTTGGTAATCGATTGGAGCCTCACGGGGCCGACAATAGCGCCGTCGTCAGAAATGGCCATTGTGGGGATAACGGATCTTCTGGCAGACAGTGCCAAATTTGAAGAAGTCATCCGATGTTTGCCCAATAGTCCCGTGCAATTCATCGCAGCAGGTCAGCCGATCGAGGAGACAGCCATATTGCATGATCCACGGCGCTTGAATCTCGTGCTGGATGTGCTTGATGAAGCCTATGATCACGTCATTATCGCAAGCATGGCGGAGCCAGCGGGCAAGCTGTTTGCTGCCATAGAGGGGCGGGTTGATGCCGGCGTCTTCGCTAGCGCCAAAGAAGGCGATCACGCCAGCTCTGCTCATCACGATACTATGGAGCAGGCAGACGAATTCTTGGGCTACAAGGTTGCGGGGATAAAGTTATACGCGTACGCAAGCCCAACACAATCGTCGGATGGCTCAGGCAATGGAAATTGAGCGAGCCCCGATGCGTGCTGCGGCGGCCAACGACCATTGACGTCACGCAGAGCGCCAAACCTCGGCATTGCCAAAGTGTCCGGGCAATTGCATCAGCCACCAAACCCGCGCCACGTCGTAGGAGCCGTTAACCCGGCAAATCCACCAGTTTAATGTTGCGACTGGCGTCGAGATGAGACCGCAGACTGCCGCTCTTAGGGACTATCAGATATACTGAAATGGTGGCGTCGGATTATCATTTTCTTAATCAAGAAAATGAATGATTAGGGTGAGGTATATCGTTGCAATATCTAAACTAATTGCAACCAGAATTCGCGTTTTTGATGCGACAGCACCGCTCTCGACGTAATCCCGATTAGGAGCAGTGTTGCTTGGAAAACAACAGCACCCGTGATGTCATCTACTGCAATTCAGTCGCCTGGCCCGACACTGCCGCAATCCGGAATGGCAAAGCTGCGCGCCTCAAAACGTGGCGACGGGGACTTTCGCGTCGAATTGCTTTTGATGTTCGCCCGTAACGAATTGTCGGCTAAGGCAACGTTGCTACTTCTGGCTGTGGTGTTTTCGTTAGCATCATGTTTCTGGGCACCATGGAGCCAAGCCGGTCTATGGCTGGTGCTTGTCATCGGCGCCAAGGTGATCCTTCTGGAGATGTGCCGGCGCTTTCAGGCCGAAACGGATCCTGCGGCCAAATTCAGTATCTGGTCAAAGCGCATTTTGATTGCTGAGGCGATCAATGGCTGCGCATGGGCGGGTTTTGCGTTGGTCGGTATTGATGCCTTGCAGACATCGGATGCAAGAGATCTGTTCGCAGCCCACGTGTTCATTTTCGCTTCGTTGATCGTTGTCCTGGCAATGCGTATGACGCTCGCCTCGCCCGTAATCGAAATTCTAATGATCGGTACGGTCCCGATGACCATTGCCGTCGTCGCACGGCTTGTGCTGTTGCAGGAGTTCTTCTTCCTGGCCATGGCGCTATTGGCGATCGGCATTCATATCTACTTTATATTTCTTGCAATGGGCTTGAACTCGACCGCGGTCACCATGTTGGCCTATCGCGGCCAGAAGGATAGCCTGATAAGCGAACTGGAATTGGCCACCAAACAATCCGATATTGCCCGGCGCCGTGCGGAGGCAGCCAATATTGCGAAATCGCGATTCCTCGCCACTATGAGCCATGAATTGCGCACGCCGCTCAATGCCATCCTCGGATTTTCCGAAGTCATGAAAGATCAGATCATGGGACCGCTCAACAATGCGACCTATGAGGAATATGTCGGCAATATCCACGACAGCGGCTCGCATCTCTTGAAGCTGATCAACGAAATTTTGGACCTTAGCCGCATCGAGGCCGGGCGGTATGAGCTGCACGAAGAAGGCGTGCGTGTCGCCGACATTGCACAAGAGTGCACACAGCTCCTTCGCTTACGTGCCGAAAGCAAGAAACTCAATATAACTCTCAATCTGAACGAGCGCTTGCCGCTCCTTTGGGCGGACGAGCGGGCCGTACGTCAGATCTGCCTCAATCTCTTGACCAACGCATTGAAATTCACGCCGGTCGGCGGTCAAATAGAGGTGCAGGTCGATGCCGACGAGCGGGGCAGCCAATACCTTGTCGTCCGCGATAACGGGCCAGGTATTCCGGAAGACGAATTACCGCGCGTCATGGAATCGTTTGGCCAGGGCGGCCTAGCGCATAAGACGGCCGAAGGTGGCACCGGCCTCGGCCTGCCGATTGTACGAAAACTTGTCGACCTTCATGGCGGGGCATTCAATTTGAAATCGAAACTCTCACGCGGCACGGAAGTCACCGCGACGTTCCCAGCCTCACGCAACATGCGCTCAATGCCGGCCAGCACAGCCCAACGCCAGCGCGCGGGCGAAGTGATGCCCGCGCCTCAGTCGCACCAATCGCTACAGAGCGGGTCATTTCGTGCCTCCCGTCCCGCCCGCCTGGTCAAGGCGTTGGCGCCGCGCCAAGAGCCCGCTCCAAAGATGGCTGCCAGCGCCTAGGCCAATCTACCCAAACTCTCCATTTACGCGATGCCGCCATTAGACAGAAAGTTGCGGACATCAAAACAGAACGATCATCCTTGTACGAAAATTGGCAACCGCTGAGACGGTTGCAACCAACTGCACGATGATCTGGTAAGCCGCGGACGCAATCGGATACCATCCTTACCGATCGGCAATGTTCGGACCGCATAGAAGACCAGTTTTCCACCAATTTCAGTATTGTGAGACACTTCGGCGGACCCGATATTCCTTATTGTCGTCCTGCGCTCCTGCAATTTATGAGACAAGAAAGCGACAACAACGGGTTTGGTCCGCGCACCTAGGGGCTGCCATGCTCAAACCGGGCCGAAGGCGATGAAAGTGATGGTAAGGTTATGAAATGGTTACCCTTAATTCTGCTGATCGTTGGCGGATTGATCCTTGTCCTGAAGGGCGAAACAGAATCGGTTTTCGGGGTTGATGAAGCAAGCTTTGCTGCCATCGTCACTGGCCTTGCATTGCTCATATATCTGGGTTTTGGGACTCTTGAAGACTACCGCGGGCGCTTTGCCAATGCTGCCAGGGATATCGCGACTTGGCTGGCACTGGCTTTGGTTTTGGTCGCGCTTTACGCGTTCCGCAATGAATTCGCCGAGTTGGGACGCAGGATTACAGGCGAGCTCACGCCGCCCGGTGGGGCGATTACCGTGGCTAGCGGTAAACGGGGCAGCACGGCGGTCCGCATCCGCCGCCGGCCGGATGGCCACTTTGTTGCGCGCAGCCAGGTGAACGGGGCGCATGTCACGATGCTCGTCGATACGGGTGCCTCAACGCTGGTCCTCAAGTCATCGGATGCTAAGCGATCCGGGATTAATGTGTCGAAATTGAACTACGTGATCCCCGTGCGCACCGCCAATGGCGTTGCATATGCGGCTGGCGTCAAACTCCACCGGGTAGCCATTGGCCCCATAGCCCTGGCCAATATCGATGCGCTGGTTGCCAAGCCCGGGGTTCTCAACGAAAGCCTCTTAGGTATGAATTTCTTAAGACGACTTAGGTCATATGAGTTTACGAGAGATTTTCTGACCTTGAGGGGCTGATACCTTTGCCCCTGTGTATTGAGGACTAAAGGGTATGGCACTGACGACCGGGACCAAGAATGCCGCCGGTTTAGCCGCCAGCTGGGTCATTGGATTTGGGCTGTGTGGCTTGGGTTTTTATTTTCAAAAGGATCTTTCGGCACTGCTGAGCCGGAGCCTGGAGCAGCAAGCGCCGGCAGTTTCGCGCGTAAGCAATGTGCCGCCGTCCCGGCAGAATGCATCGAGCGGCGGTGAAGTTGTCGAGCTTCGCGCTGGACGCAATGGTCATTTTAGAGCCCGCGCCCGAATTAACGGGCAACCGATAGATGTCATGGTCGATACCGGGGCAACCAGTGTCGCCCTCTCGTTCAGAGACGCTGAGCGCGCCGGCATTTTCCTAAAGTCGAGTGATTTCACCAACCGGGTTTATACCGCCAATGGAATTGCGAGAGTGGCACCTGTCACCCTTTCACAGGTCGAGATTGGGTCGGTGATTGTGCACAATGTGCGTGGCGTTGTAACCGAGCCGGGCCGCATGCGTGGCACGCTGCTCGGCATGAGCTTTCTCAGTCGCCTCGAGAGCACGGAAATCAAGAAGGACCGCCTGATTCTCAGGCAGTAGACTTTGCTCCGCAGATTGCCTCTTCATCTTCAGAAAAACTACAAAGATCATTATTGCACTTCGGCGCCGGCAAATCCGGATTGAGCCGTCTCGACTTTGGCCAAGGCGTCTTCAAGACAGTGCAAGGGCACGTTATCGCCGGTTCCGTATTCGCTGAGGTGACGGCGAAATGCGCGGGCGCCACGCTGCCCCGCAAAAAGGCCGAGGATGTGCCGGGTGACATTATTGAGACGTCCGCCTTCGCTCATATGCATTTCAATGTAGGGGATTAGGTCGCGCACGATTGCCGCACGCTCGCGTCGTTCCTGTCTATCACCGAAATAGCGGCGATCGACATCGCTAAGCAGATAGGGCGTTTGATAGGCGGCCCGTCCCATCATCA
The DNA here is from genome assembly GCA_965223255.1 of Hyphomicrobiaceae bacterium. Taxonomy (GTDB): domain Bacteria; phylum Pseudomonadota; class Alphaproteobacteria; order Rhizobiales; family Hyphomicrobiaceae; genus CBDCWA01. The sequence goes on from CBDCWA010000002.1 coordinate 961,979, forward strand.
CGCCATCGACATAACGCAGATGCGTATCCGCATCGGCGAGTGATGAAATTCCGCCATTGATGATGATTTCAAGCTCGGGATGGGCGTCTTTCAGGCGATAGACCCGTGCGTAATCCAGCGGCGGTACGTCTCGGTTCTGGGCAGGCGACAATCCTTTGAGCCAGGCTTTTCGTGCATGAATGATAATTGTCCTGCAGCCGGCTTCAGCCAGCACTGTCACAAAATGCTCAAGGTCTTGCTCGCTGTCCTGGTCGTCAACGCCGATCCGGCATTTCACAGTGACAGGGATATGAACCGCGTCTTGCATTGCCCGAACACACTGGCCAACGAGTTTCGGCTCTCGCATCAAGCACGCACCGAAGCGCCCGTTTTGCACACGGTCTGAGGGACAGCCGACATTCAGATTGATCTCGTCAAAGCCGGCGTCGGTCCCGAGCGCTGCGGCATCTGCCAGCTCATGTGGTACAGCGCCGCCGAGCTGCAGTGCCACCGGATGTTCGCGATCATGAAAGCGCAGCAACCGCTCACGTGGCCCAAACAGGATCGCCGGTGCCGTCACCATCTCGGTATAGAGCAGTGCACGGCGCGTCAGCAGGCGATGAAAATATCGGCAGTGACGATCCGTCCACTGCATCATCGGCGCTACCGAGAATATGCGATTAGGGCTAGACATATTTTGCAAAAAATTATCTGTTTCACCACAGGTGGTTGGGCGCGGGTGAACAATCCGATAGCAGATTTCACCGAGACCCGACAGCCCTCCGGCCTATGGATCTTCTGGCCGCGACCGGGTAAGGAGCGCTGGAGAGAACGATTAAACACAGGAGAGGGCATCTAATATGAAGACGAGCGAGCCGCGCCCCGTCAAACTGCGCCATTATCGCCCGGCAGCCTTTCACATTGAAAAAGTAGATCTGGATATTTCGCTTCACGCGACGGCAACGCGCGTCAAGAGCAAGATGACGATCGCCCCCAATCCCAAGTCGACAGCAAAGACCACCCGCTTGCGGTTGGACGGCGGACCGTTTGAACTCGAGGCTGTCCTGCTAAACGGCAAGCCCTTGCGCCCCCAAGATTTCCGCCGCGACAACGAAAGCCTGACACTTCCCAAGGTGCCTAAGCGCCGGTTCCAGCTGGAAATCGTCAACACCGTCAATCCAAGTGCCAATAGTGCGCTGCAAGGTCTTTATCGCTCACGGGGCACGTATTGCACCCAATGCGAGGCAGAAGGGTTTCGCGAAATAACCTACTTTATTGACCGACCCGACAATCTTGCCGTGTTCACCACGCGCATTGAGGCAGACATTCAGGAAGCCCCCATACTGTTAGGCAATGGCAATCCGCTTGAGCGCGGCAGCCTTGACCGGGGCAAGCGCCACTACGCCGTCTGGCACGACCCTCATCCCAAGCCGAGTTATTTGTTTGCGGTGGTCGGCGGTAATTTATCATCAATTGCATCGACCTTTACCACCATGTCTGGACGCAAGGTTGACTTGAGGATTTTTGTCGAGCCAGGCAAGGAAGATCGCGCCGGCTGGGCTATGGACGCCCTGAAGCGATCAATGAAGTGGGACGAAGAGCATTACGGGCGTGAATACGACCTTGACGTCTTCAATATCGTTGCTGTTTCGGATTTCAATATGGGCGCGATGGAAAACAAGGGGCTTAACGTCTTCAATGACCGCTTGATCCTGGCCTCCGACGACACGGCGACCGATTGGAATTTTGCAGCAATTGAATCCGTCGTGGCGCATGAGTACTTCCACAATTGGACCGGCAACCGCATCACCTGCCGCGATTGGTTTCAATTGTGTTTAAAGGAGGGGCTTACCGTTTTTCGCGATCAGGAATTTTCTGCTACGGAGCGCTCTCGCCCGGTCCAGCGCATTTCGGACGTTCGTCAACTGCGCGCCCATCAATTCCCCGAGGACGAAGGTCCGTTGGCCCATCCGGTGCGCCCCGACCAGTATATTGAGATCAACAATTTCTATACTGCGACCGTCTATGAAAAGGGCGCCGAGATTATCCGGATGATCCAGGCAATCCTGGGCCCTGCAACCTTTCGCAAAGGTATGGACATCTATTTCGCGCGTCATGACGGAGATGCAGCAACGGTAGAACAATTCATCAAATGCTTCGAGGAGGCGTATGGCAGGAGCCTCGCCCAACTGTTTCGCTGGTATGGTCAGTCCGGCACGCCGGAAATCGTCTGTACGTTGGATCACGATGCAAAGAAGGCAACAGCAACTTTGACGGCGGTACAGGTTCATGCCGAAACTGCCGCCAGCCCAAAGAAGAAGCCGGTCCACATCCCCTTGAAGGTTGGTCTAATAGGGCCGGACGGCAGCGATATGGATCTAAAGTTTGCCTCGGGAGAAGCGCCTGCGGATGGTTATCTGCATCTGAGCAAGACCACACAGACCTTTAAGTTCATCGATATCGCGGAGCGGCCGATCCCCTCACTGCTGCGCGGGTTTTCAGCCCCGGTGAAGCTCAATTACGAATACACGGATCATGATCTGGCATTTCTGATGGCCAACGACAGTGATCTGTTTAATCGCTGGCAGGCTGCAAACACGTATGCCACCCGCACCATCATCGAGCTTGTCCAGACCAATAAGGCGGATAGGAAACCATCGCAACGCGGAAAGACTTATGCGGATGCATTGGCAACAACCATATCCCGCATGGATTTGGAACCGGCCTATCGAGCGGAAATTCTACGTCTTCCCTCCGAGAGCGATATCGCTCGCGAAATTGGCCACGACGTCGATCCTGCCGCCATCCATTCAGCCCGCATCAAGCTTCTGAAATTGATCGGCCGACGTCTCGCTAGCGCGTTCGTCGAGATCTATGCGTCGATGACAGACAAAGGCCAGTTCTCGCCAGATGCTGAGAGCGCCGGCCGACGGGCATTAAGAAATATGGCGTTGACGTATCTTTGGGCACGCGGCAAGCCCGAAGACATCACGCGCTTGGAGAGGCATTTCTATCACGCCACGAATATGACCGATAAGGCGCACGCCCTCGACCTGCTTGCCCGGACCAAGGGCGAGGTACGCCAAAAGGCGCTTGATGCCTTCTATGACAGCTGGCATCGGGACCACGTTGTGATCGACACCTGGTTCGCTGTACAAGCGTTGGGCGCGACCAACGCCACGTTGAATCTGATGCGGAAATTGGTCAAACACCCGCTGTATTCAATCGCCGCACCAAACAAGGTGCGTGCGCTGATCGGCACATTCGCCATGCACAATCCCGTTCAGTTCAACCGACCCGATGGCAAGGGTTACGCCTTTATGGCCGAACAGATCCTGGCGTTGGATGCCCGAAATCCCCAGCTGGCTGCCCGCCTGCTTTCCTCTTTCAAGAGTTGGAGAGCCCTGGAACAAGGCCGCTCGCTTCTTGCTCGTGACACGCTACGGCGTGTTGCCAAGGCACCAAAACTCTCGAAAGACTCCTATGAGATCGTAACGAAAATGCTGGAATAACAAATGGTTGTACAGGACTTTCCGTGGCCTGTTTGCACCACCATGCCGCCCAAACTACATTTCCAATTTTTCTCCCGCCCGGCGGCATTTAATCTCCCTCGACACGGCCGCTGTCGCCCGGCCAATATAAGAGACGATTCGTAACACATTACCGGTTCGGTTTCGGGGTGAGCTGCCTGCCGTGGCGAGGGCAATGGCCATCGGTAAGCTGCCAAGCGCTGTAGCTTTGGACATCTGCTGTTGCGGAACCCACCATGTCGTAAGATGCGTGCTATTCACAGAGAAGGAAAACTAAAATGGTGGCGAGCATGCGCGCCGACCAGCAGGACCAGTCCGCCTCGACGCCTTGGGCAATCTCGCCAAGCGGCGGACATGATCCAGCAGCATTGGTGGTGATTGGTTTGGCGGCATGCTGTGCCGGTGCATTTGCCATCGTGTTGGACGCTGCCACGATGTCTGCGATACCAGCTTCCGTCGCCGGGATGTTGGCAGTGGGCCTGCGTCCTAGAATTGGCTCCAGCCAGCCGCCTCAGCAAATTCCAGATGCCATTTCAACTACCACCGATGCCAGCTCCAACCACATTCACTTTCAGACCCTTGCCGGTGAGACACCAGCAAGCGCGGTGCGCGATCCGATAGCCGATCAACATGAGTGGACGGACGTATTACATCTCCTCAACCATGACTTGCGCACCCCCCTCAATGCGGTGATCGGCTTTTCTGATGTCATGCAACACGAAATGTTCGGGCCATTGGGGGACCAGCGCTATCAGCAATATGTCAAACACATCCGGGAAAGCGGCAGTCTGTTGTTAAAGGCCGCAGAGGACACGCTGGCAGTCACCACCATAATATTCGAGCAAGCAAATGCGCCACGCTCACGCGTAGATCTGAGGGCAGTTATTGAAGCCGCCCATAATCTGCAGGCTGAACGGATGGAAGCTTCCGTCTTGCAGCTCCGTATTGATGATGATGGCAGTAGTGATGCAATAACAATTGAACCGGCAATCGAGCACGCCATTGGCCATATTCTGAGCTATTTGCAGCTCCGCTATAGCAACCATGATACGCTGTCGGTCAAGATTTGGCGCACTGGAGAGCGGGTACAAGTTACGCTCACACCTGGGCATCAAAATGTGGCCCAGGACCTGTTGCCTGTTGCGGTCGCCAATGGCACCGATGACTGGTCGGATTTTCGCGCTAACGTCGGTGCCCGCGCGATGTCTCTTGCCGCGCTACTGATCGCCCATAGCGGCGGCAAATTGCGCATTCTCGATCATAAATCGGCAGGCGAAACGATTTGGATAGAGCTTGCCGCAGAGACTCAGCACGATTTTCTCGCAGACTATCAATAGCGTGCTCGGTCTGAAACTGTGACCAGCGATTGTCACACCGGAGCAGCAAAAACTTACCTGTTGCGCCAACGTGCCCGACGCATTTTGCGCAACTCCTTTATACGCTTTCTATGCATTGCGATAAGCTTGCGCCGTTCCGCGGGAGTTAATTTCGCAAGGAGTTCTACCAGCGGCAGGCGAACGGCACGACGAACTTTTGTTTCTGACGCCAAGAGTCGCTCGATCGAGGCTTGAAACCTGGCCTTGTCAAATGGTTCTTGTGTCAGCAAATCCGTATGTTCGCGCCGCTGTCTGCGGAGCGATCGCCTTAGCGGACGAATTTTTTTGCGCACGTTTCGAATGAGAGGGCGGATCTCTGCTTGGCGCGCCTCCGGTAGCTGGCGTACGAACAAAACAATGCTGCGGTTAAACCCACCGCGCAGCGATGAATTCTTCTTGTTCAACTTCCAAAAGGCGCCAGCCACGGTGCCAATAACCAACAGGTTAAGGGCGATGGAGACGACCAGTCCGATCCACAGCCATCGCGGTCGATATCTGCCACCGGTATTGTTGTTGGTACCCGTATCCGTCATGGTCGGTCCCATCCATCGAGGTCACTGTCATCCTCAAGCAGCATCGTTTGCGTGACATCGAATGTGGCCGAAAGACCAATCGTATCAGCAACATCTTGGAAGATGAGTGTCACAGCATCGCCGGTGCCGGCGAAAAATCCTACCATCAATGATGCTGCCAATAGGGCGGCAGCAGGCGCGGATCGATGATGCCGCGTGACGTCGCGGTGCCGATAGCGATCAAATTTAGCCGCGGGCTCACGTGCCCGATCGACAACCGCGGCATTTGCGACGGCCGGCAAACGCCCCTCTTCCGTCTTTCCTTCAACGACTTGAGCGATCCGGTCTGCAGCGGCATCAAAGTCATGCTCAGCCGGAGTATCGTGCAGATTGAGGAGTTGTTCAAAGGCAATTTCTTCGCGCAAGCGCTGGCGCGCATCAGCATCTGCAACACATAATTTCTCCAATCGCCGGCGCACGTCTTTCGGCCAGCGCGCACCATCCGCCCCATAAACATCGAGCGTTTCTTCGAGCAACTGCCAATCGGCGCTTTTTCTGAGGCCATTTTCCATCTCTAGTCTCCTGGCTTCTGGCTTCAATCTTCCTGTTTCAACAACTGGCGCCAATCATCCTCAAGCGCCTGCCTCAACTTCCGGCGCGCCCGCGCCAACAACGATTCGACGGCTTCATCGGACACATCCAGCATAGCCCCAATTTCCAACTGGCTGTGTCCTTCAAAATGAAACAAGGTCAACGCAACGCGCTGACGATCCGGCAACCCATCGAGCGCCTCGCGCACACGGGCAGTCAAATCCTGAGCAAGCAGTCCATCCAACTGTTTGGCCTCGTCAACTTGTTCCGGCAAATCCGCTCTATACTCCAAACGATTTCGAGTGCGTAGCCGATCAATACACAGGTTTGTCGTCACGCGCCTAAGCCAGGCCCCGGCACCCGTCCCGCCATCGCGCAATGCCCCTGCTGACTCCCACAGTTTTATCATCGCATCTTGGGCAACATCCTGGGCGTCCTCGGCGTTTCCCAGCATTCGCCTGGCGATACCGTTGACCATTGGCAACAAAACAGCGACCAGCTCGCGATAAGCCTTGATATCGCGAGCCGCCACGCGCACCAGCAGCGCATGTTCAACTTTTTGCTCATTCCCGCTTGGCGGGGCATCGGACCCCTCAGAGGGCCTGAGAGCTGTTCGCTTGGCCAGCACGCACCCCCTTCTGTCGTTGTCAATCACCACTCGAAGTGCCGCATAACCAGTCGTGCGTGCCACAACACTCGACCGCAGTAAAGTCAACAATCAGGGTCGCCGCTGCTGGCCGTCCCAGCCGCGTCTGAGCGCTCGGTCGGTCCGATCAATGCGCCCATCGCCATTAAGGTCACGACGCGCAAACCGATCTTGCGCCCGCTTCATAAATTGCTCGCGCGTCACGCGGCGGGACGAATCGGCAGTTGGGCCAAACTTATGGATGAAGCGGCGAACTCGATATTCGATCATCGCCTTTCGCAGCTGATCAAAGTCTGCCGTATCGACCGTTCCATCTTGATTTCTATCGAGCATGTTGAATCGTTGACGTGGCCGCTTTGCGAATTCGGCGAATGTGATTGTGCCGTCGCGATTGGCGTCCGCCTGTCTCAGCCGCATGATGATTCGCCGCCCGCGACGCATGCGTCGGCCCCTGTGCATCCCCCATCTGTGTGCACGGCGTTTTCGCCAACCGCGTCCGCGCATCGGGCGCACACCGCCACGATTGGTCAGCACATCCATACCCCGCATGATTGGCGGTAAATCATCTTCGGTAATCTTGCCATCGTTGTTGAGATCGATACGAGCAAACCGATCTTTGAGCCGTTGTTCAAGTTCTTCACGCACCACCTTGCCATCGCGATTGGTATCGACGCGCCGGATCATGCGCAGGCCAATTCGCTTAGCCCTATTGGCGCCGCGCCGGCTGATCCACGTCTCGATTTCTTTGGCGTCGAGCACGTTGTCCCCATTGGCATCAATGCGCGCAAACCGGCCCCTGCTTCTACTTTCGAAATCAGATTTACTAATTGACCGCCAGCGCCACCGACGCCCCCAACCACGCCGCATGTGCCTGTGCCGCCAATGTCTTGGGCCTCTGAAGTCATCACCACGAAAGTGGTCCGGTCCACCATATCCGTAGCCATGATGGCCCGGTCCAGCTGCTGTTGGTCGATCCGCTCCGGCCCCTTTGTCTTGTTCAGGTTTACTGACCGATTGGGCGAGCGCAGCAGCGCCACCTGTAATCGCCAGTGCACTGATCGCGATGATCCATGTCCGCGTAGACATCTCAATAGTTCCTCGTTTTTCATCCCGCCGTCGCGCGGCATCGTCTTAAGTCCAATAACGAACTGGCCCCCCAAATCCGTCGTCGGGGAGAATAGTACTCCGATGGGCGCACCAGCCCGTCCGACTTAAAAGGAACCATTTTGGCGGGCTCTATCTAACGATTTCATCGAAAGCGGCTGCTGTGTCGGAAAGCGCGACCTGCAACATTTGCTCCAGGCGCCCGAAATTCGGTGCATCTGCAATTCTTGCCAGCAAATCTTTTAAGCCATCCGGCGCCCGCTCTGGATCGAATTGATCGTCAAGGCAAAGGCGCAAAACATGTGTGAGATTGTGAAACAGGCGGGCGGCAGGCAGCAGCACCGAGGCATGTTCACCGGAGAGAAGGCCCTGCGCCTCCAGTCGCCCCAAGGCAGTGAATGTGTTTTGCGCAAACACATTCGGATGCGCGGGCCCGTGGCGCAATTGCAGAAATTGCGCGATGAACTCAAGGTCGATCAGTCCACCGCGAACCTGTTTGACATCCCAAATATTCTTGGTCGCTTTTTCCGAAGCGATGCGTTCACGCATGTCACGCACATCTTGCGCGAGTTTGGCAGGATCACGCGGCGTCGTGAGCGCATTGGCGATAGCGGTTTCCACCGCCTCACGCAGGCGGGGCGGGCCGGAAATGACGCGCGCCCGCGTCAGCGCCAGGTGCTCCCATGTCCAGGCGTCGTTTTGTTGATAATTGATGAAGCTTGCCAGGCGTGTCGCCACCGGACCCTGTTGACCGGACGGTCTGAGCCGCATATCGACCTCGTAAAGCACACCCTCGGCGGTGGGCGCTGAGAGTGCGCTGATCAAGCGGTGCGTCAGGCGTGAATAGTATTGGCTGACGGGGAGCGCCTTGGGACCGTTTGACTGCTGCGCCTGGTCCTCTGCATCGTAGACAACGATCAGGTCGAGGTCTGACGCTGCCGTCATCTCTCGCCCGCCAAGTTTACCTAGCGCCAGAACAACGGTCCCGCCACCGTCAACGTCACCATGCAAGGAGGAAAATTCTTCTGAAACCGCGGCGTGCATGGCAGCCACGATTTGCTCGGCCAGCAACGTGAAAGCGCCGCCCGCCTGCTCTGCCTCCACAATACCGCTCAGCAGCCGGACCCCGATCAGAAAGGCTTGCTCGTGACAGACCACGCGGGCGCGGTCCAGTCGGTCCTGGAAATCTTCCGCCGCATTGAGTTCGTCATTCAAAAGGTCTTGCAGTTCGTCGGGCTTTGGTAACAGGCCGATGACCCGCGGATCGAGCACCGCATCCAAGACGCGCGGGCGTCGTCCCAATATGCGCGCGAGCCGTGGTGCAGAGCCGACGATATCCGCCACCAGTCGCAGCAAATTTGGATTGGCGCGCAACAGCGAAAACAGTTGCACACCGGTCGGCAGCTTCGAAAGAAAGCGGTCGAATCCAATGAGTGCAGCATCGGGATCGGCGGTGTCCGCCAAAGCCTCGATAAGTTTTGGCTGGACTTCCGTCAGGCGCTCGCGGGTCCGGGCACTTCTGACGGCCGCGTAGCGCCCGCGGTGCCAACTGCGGACAGTCGCCACGGCTTGGACTGGATTTGAATACCCAAGACGTGCCAGGGCTTCCAATGTGCCAGGATCATCATCCTCACCGGCAAATACCATGTTGGTGCCACCGGAGGTCAATTCGGGAATATCTTCGAACAAAGCGGCATATTGTGCTTGCACATTTCCCAATACGCCGAGAAGTGCAGTGGACAGCGCCTCAGTTGAGTCATAGCCCGCAAAACGGGCAAACGCCTGCAACGTTTCGCTATCGGCTGGCAACACATGGGTTTGTTCATCGGCGACCATTTGCAGGCGATGCTCAATGGTACGTAAAAAGACATATGCTTCACTGAGGACGTCTCGGGTTGCCGCTTCGATCCAACCGCGTTCGGTCAGCCGCGCCAAGGCTTCGAGGGTCTGCTTGGCGCGCAGTTCCGTTTGCCGCCCACCGGCGATAAGCTGCTGCGTTTGCGCAAAGAACTCGATTTCGCGTATGCCGCCGCGGCCAACTTTGATGTTGTGGCCGGCAACGCCAACGACTTCGAAACCACGATGCGCGTGGATTTGCCGCTTCATGGCATGGACGTCGGCGATTGCTGCAAAGTCCAAGTATTTTCGCCAGATAAAGGGGCTGAGTTCCTCAATAAGCTCCGCCCCGGCTGTGATGTCGCCGGCAACCGGTCGCGCCTTGATCATCGCAGCACGTTCCCAGTTTTGCCCGAAGCTTTCGTAATAATAGAGCGCCGCGGTGCGAGAAAGTGCAACTTGCGTCGCCCCCGCATCGGGCCTGAGTCTGAGATCGGTGCGGAAGACGTAGCCTTCACCGGTCCGCTCTTGCATGATTTTGACCAGGTCCCGCGTCATTCGCACGAAAAAAGCTTGCGGCTCCAGCCCCTCCTTAAGCGCGGCGCGCTCTGGATCAAAAAATATAATGAGATCTATGTCACTCGAATAGTTGAGCTCGCGCGCGCCGTATTTGCCCATGCCGAGCACGATCAGACCGGATGTCGCCTCAGGCGCCGCGGTGGGATCCGTCCACTCACCCTTTTGCTGCGCCTGACGAAACAGAAAGCGCAAGGCGCCATCGAGTGTCGCGTCTGCGATTTCAGAAAGGGCGTTTGTAACGTCCGCGAGCGGCCACGCCCCACCAATATCTGCCAACGCGATCAGTAGCGAGGCTTCGGTTTTGGCCGCGCGAAGCGCCGCCATGAGGTCTGGCATTTGCGCGCATTGTTCGCCTGCAAGACGCGCACCTTGGCAAAGTTGTTTGAGGCGTTCGTCCGGCGCACTGGAGAACAGCCCCAGCAACCGGGCCGGATCGCGCAGCATCAGCTGGGAGAGATAGGGTGAGCCGTCCATAACGCCGGTAATGAGATCCGCAATCTCTTGCTTTGCGAGGAGGTTCGCGGTGTCCAGATCAGCGGCAGCGGTCTGCAAACTGGCAAGACCGTCAGTGCCCCTTCCACCACCGGCATTGACCGGCGAGCGTTTCACAAGCTCGAATAACGCGCGTCCAGATGCCTGCGCCATGTTCTCCACCAATAAATCGATCCGACTCGTATGGTGGCCGCGATCCGGGCCAGGAGCAAGTCAAATGCGCCCCGCATGAAAAACTATGTTTTGCACGGCAGCAGGAGGATGATCTTCAGACCTGGGGCATTATCCTCAAGGCGTACTTCACCGCCGGCTAGACGCGCAACGGCTGCAACCAAACTGAGACCAAGCCCCGTGCCTGGCTTGGTGCGGCTCTGATCGAGACGGACAAATCGTTCCAAGACCCGCTGTCGATCTTCTGCTGGGATACCTGTGCCCCGATCACCGACCATTATCGCAACAGACTGGCCGGCCTGCCCGACCGAGACCGTGATGTCGTCAGCCTCCGGTCGTCCGGCAGCTTGGGCGCCATACTTCAGCGCGTTATCGATCATATTGGCGACTGCTTGTCCGACAAGATGCCGATTGGCGCGCGCCTGAATAGGACCAGAGGCATTGAAACTCAATTGCCGCCCAGCCTCGTCGGCAACCGGTTGGTAGAGTTCGACGACATCGCCCACAACCTCGACGACATTGATGACATCATCGGTGTCATGTCCGGCACCGGCTTCAAGTTTGGCAATCAACAGCAGTGCATTAAACGTCGTAATCAGTTCATCGGCTTCGTCTGTAACCTTTTGCAGTGCCTCTCGATAGCCTTGCTCACTCACATGCCCATTTGAACGCAGTGCTGCTTCAGCGTGCTGGCGCAGCCGGTTCAATGGCGTTTTGAGATCGTGGGCGATATTGTCGGAGACTTCTTTTAAGCCGGCAACGAGCTGTTCGATACGGTCCAGCATAACATTAAGGCCTTTGGACAAATCGTCGAGTTCATCGCCAGTCCCTGCAATGGCGACGCGGCCTGTGAATGTACCCGCCATAATTGTTCGCGACGTTGCAAGTATTTCTCCAATCCGACGCAGAATGAAGCGGCTGACAATGAAACCGCCCACCAATCCGACCGCCGCCAGGATAAGAAAAGCGGCCGCCATCAACCATCCAATCTGTCGCCCCAGACTGCCCGGCGCATTAAGACTCTGGCCGACCAGCAGGCGATGCCCATCCGGCAAGTCTATCGCCAGCGCGCCGATCAGTGTGGATTGGTTTGCGCCCTCGACCTTCACGCGAAAGGTCTGGCCCGCCCCTCCGGATGTCAAACCAAGCGGCCAAGCTGGAACATTGCCGACGAGGCGTTGTCCTTTCCCATCCAACAGCAGATAATATCGCGGGTCACCGCCGCTCAAACGCTCTTCAAGCAGTGCTTTCAGAAACGCAATACTGCCCCGCTGTGCAATCCCCCGGAGGTCCTGTGCCTCACTGACAAGACCGGCGGAAGCGTATCTGGTAAGAAGGGCAGTCGTTTGCTGAAAGATGACGGCAAATATGATAGCGCCGGCCAACCCGATGATACTGACGTAAAGCGCCGTCAGTTTGAACGTCATCGTCCTGCAGGCCGCCGCAATATTGCCCATCGCCTTCGACCACACAGATCCTGGCGCTGAACTCGCCTCGCCAACGCCCACCGGCTCTCTTGCATGACCATCAGCGCGTGCCATCAAGCGCTATCTCGCATGACGTAGCCGGCGCCCCTGACAGTATGCAAAAGCGGTTTATCGAATCCCTTTTCGATTTTAGACCTGAGCCGCGAGATGTGGACATCGATGACATTTGTCTGTGGATCGAAGTGATAGTCCCACACATGTTCCAGAAGCATCGTCCGGGTCACGATCTGCCCTTTATTGCGCATCAGATATTCAAGTAGTTTGAACTCTCTCGGCTGCAACAGGATCGAGTTTCCCCCACGCTTGACCTCGCGCGTTAAGCGATCGAGCACCAGATCGCCAACCTCATAGCGGGTATCGTGTTCGCCCGGTAGCGCCCTACGGGCAAGCGCATCGATACGGGCCAATAGTTCGCTCGAGGCATAAGGTTTTGTCAGATAATCATCACCGCCGGCCTTAAGACCCTTTACCCGGTCATCGACGTCGCCCAGGGCTGACAAAATAAGGACCGGCGTCCGGTCACCTTCCGCCCTCAGCGTTTGGATAACCGACAAGCCATCGAGTTCTGGCAGCATGCGGTCAACCACGAGCACGTCGTAGGGATTGTCTCGCGCCTGCGCCAAGCCGGCCAGCCCATCATGGACAGCATCGACAATATGTCCGGATTCGGTTAGAGCCTTTTCCAGATATCGCGACGCCTCCCTATCATCCTCGATCAAGAGAATTCGCATATGGGCGGTCTCCAGCGCAAAAGTTCAACCCGCTCATTGTAAGCGCGGGGCGGATGTCCCGACAATAGGACACCGCCCCGCGACATTTAACGGTATGAGGAGAAACTACCGTTATTTCTTAAGCTCGACAAAGACCAGTCTGCGCCGATTATTCCTGTCGCGAACGCCAAGCATGAGCTTGCTGCGGCTCTGTCGACGGGCGGTCCGGATGATGTCTTGCAACTTTTTCACCGAATCCACGCGTTCCTGATTGGCGTGGGTGATGAAATCGCCGGTGCTAAGCCCGCTCTTGGCTGCCGCGCTGTTCGGGTCGACCTCGACGACGCGCAGGCCGTCATTCTGGCCGGCCAGCTCGAGGCGCATGCCCAAGGCATCGCTCTGCGAGCGGTAGCTCGGTTGCGGCGAGCGCAGCTTTGCAATCGCGCGCGGATCTTTTGGGAACGTTCCGAGCTTAACCGTGATCGACTTGGACCCATTGCCTCGCAGAACGACAACCCGGACGGACGTCCCAGGGCTATACTTGGCAATGCGTAGTGACAGATCATTACTGTTCTTGATCGCCTTGCCATCGACCGATTTAATGATGTCGTAGGGCTGAATGCCGGCGAGATCAGCGGGGCTACCACTGTTCACGCCCGCCACCAGCGAGCCTTTGTCATCCTTCAAGCCCAAGCTTTCTACGGTATTGCGATTGATGTCTCGGATGCTGACACCGAGCCAGCCACGCGTGACCGAGCCTTTCGATTTCAGCTCGTCAATGACACGTGAGGCCGTTGCTGCAGGCACTGCAAAAGCGATACCGACATTGCCGCCTGACGGGCTGACGATCGCCGTATTGATGCCGACCACTTCACCTGCAAGATTGAAAGTTGGCCCGCCGGAGTTTCCGCGGTTGACGGCGGCATCGATCTGCATGAAGTCATAGGGCCCGGAACCGATATTGCGCGACAGCGCCGAGACTATGCCGGCCGTGACGGTGCCGCCGAAGCCGAACGGGTTGCCAACCGCCAGAACCCAATCGCCAACGCGCGCCGGCTTACTGGCAAATTTCACGTAGGCAAAGGTTTGTTTCTTTTCAATTTTCAAAAGTGCAAGGTCGGTGCGCGGATCAGTCCCGACAAGTTTGGCACTGAGCTCGTCTTTCTGATCGAACGACACGGTTATCTTGCTGGCTTTGTCGATCACGTGGAAATTGGTCACGACGTATCCATCCGGTGAAATAACGAAGCCGGAACCGGTTGCAGCCCGCCGCGGAACATTCCTGAAGTTGCGCGGCATATTTCTAAAGAATTCATAAAAGGGATGATCTTCCGGGATATTCGGCATAGCGCCTGGCGGACCACCGCGTGGCGTGCGTCCCCGGTCACCTCTCGGCCCGCGATTTGGTGATCTGTTGAACGTAAAGCTGCCACCCTTTCGCACGACTTTGATGGCCACAACAGCCGGCTTAACGCGCTCCACAATGTCGGCGAAGCTCAGTGGTGCCCTAGCAATGGTTGCCGGTCCACCGGATCGTTGGGCGTTGACAGTTGCCATCGGCGCAAGCAGGCCAGCAACTACGAGCGCTGAGACACCCGCAAAAGCAATCACGCCAAGGCGTCTGCGATGACAACTTCTGGCCGCGCGCCGGGTGGTGGACTGGTTTGACTTGGATTGGATCATTTTATCTCCCTTTGGTTTCCAACGAGGGGCCAGCGGTCGTGATCAATTGGATCAGCATCCTGCCGGCCATCGGATTGCTCATGATGGGAACCTGGCGGCAAACCGTCCCCTGCTGATGACCAGGACTAGCAGGGCGCCTGTTACGTAGTCCTTTCCGCTGCATTACAAATTGGTAAGGTCTGGCGGCACATGCTTAATTGGGGAGGTATATTGGGGCGTGAAGAGCCGCCATTGTTGGTGTGGCCTCGATTCATCGCCCAGGGAAAATACAACGCATCACTTAGCGCTCAAGCAGCCGCTTAAGTGCTGCTTCTTCCTCAGGCTTAAGCTTATCGGTGGGACGATTTGGCGCTTCAAGTGTGGTGCGCCACCAGACGAAGAGCCCTGCTGCCAGCAGTATGAGAAGCGGTGTTGCCCACAATAATATCGTGTGGAGACCAAAGCGCGGCTTTAGCAGCACGAATTCACCGTAACGGGCGACGATATAGTCCAGCACCTGCGCATCGCTGTCACCACGCTTGAGCCGCTCGCGTACCAGTATGCGCAGGTCTCTGGCGAGATGCGCGTTGGAATCATCGATTGATTGGTTCTGGCAAACCAAGCACCTAAGCCCAGCCGAGAGCGCCCGCGCACGCGCTTCGAGTTTGGGGTCCTTCAGGACTTCGTTAGGTTCTACACCCATTACAGGGCTGACAACCGGGGCAAATAGCACAGCCAGCACCACGACAAGCGTTGTGCAGATACGGCCGAAACCGGTCTTTGGGCGACACACCATCATTCTGCCGGGCTCACTTCTGCACCTCTCACGCGCTTCGCCCGTTGCGGCGCGCCAACCCGCAGCCGACGGTCACACAATGACAAAAAGCCGCCGAAAAACATGATCAATGTGCCGATCCAAATGAACCGCACCAGCGGATTAAAATATAGCCGCACCGTGTATCCGCCGCCTTTTTGGGCGTCACCAAGCACGGCATACAAATCTCCCCGCCAAGACACTGTGATCCCAGCTTCTGTGGTCGTCTGCGGTGGTGTCTCATATCGGCGCTTGCCGGGCAGTAAGGTTTCGACCGCTTGCCCACCACGCTTGACGCTAAACGTCCCGATCTGTTCGAGGTAATTGCTGGCGCGTCTTGCGCTCACGCCCTCAAAAGTCACCGTATAGCCGGCGATCTTCGTGGTCTCACCCGGCTTCATTATAAGTATTTTCTCGCTCTGATAGGCGGTGGTTGCGACGATGCCAATGACCATCACGCCGACCCCCATGTGTGCCAGAAAGCCGCCGTAGACAGAACGCGGTAGTCCCACCAGCCGCGCTCTCACATCCGGCCAGCTTGCACGCCCGATCCTTGCCCGGAACGCTATTTCTGCAACCGCACCGGCAATGACCCAGATACCAATTCCAATTGCCAGCGGTGCCAGCACCGGTCCTCTATAAAGCACCGCGTAAATCACGAGCGTCGCCAACGTAGTGATACCGAATGCGATGGTCAGGCGTTGTGCTGCAGCATAGAGGTCGCCGCGCTTCCATGCGAGGAAGGGGCCGAAGGGGATGGCGATCAACAGCGGTATCATCAGCGGCGCAAACGTCAAATTGAAATACGGCGCACCGACTGAGATCTTGCCCCCAGTGATCGCTTCAAAAGCGAGTGGAAAAAGTGTGCCGACGAGCACGGTCCCACATCCAGCCGTGAGCAGGATGTTGTTGAGGACCAGTGCGCCCTCGCGGCTGATCGGCGCAAACACGCCGCCGGGTGCCAAATCCTTTGCGCGCCATGCAAATAGGCTGAGCGAGCCGCCGACAAACAACACCAGGATTCCGAGTATGACGACGCCACGCGAGGGATCGACAGCAAACGCGTGAACGGAACTGAGAACCCCTGAGCGGACAAGGAAAGTCCCCATCAGCGATAACGAGAAGGCCAGGATCGCCAGCAACACGGTCCACACCCGCAACGATTCCCGCTTCTCCATAACAACTGCGGAATGAAGCAACGCGGTCGCCGCCAGCCATGGCATAAACGAGGCATTTTCGACCGGATCCCAGAACCACCATCCGCCCCAGCCGAGCTCATAATAGGCCCACCAGGAGCCCATCGAGATTCCGACCGTGAGGAACATCCAGGCCGCCAACGTCCATGGTCGCACCCAGCGAGCCCATGCGGCATCGATCCGTCCCTCGATCAGCGCAGCGACGGCGAATGAGAAGCAGATGGAAAGCCCAACATAGCCGGCGTAGAGAAACGGTGGGTGGAATGCCAGCGCCGGATCTTGAAGAATTGGATTAAGGCCTTGCCCGTCGGCCGGCGCTGGATTGAGACGTGCGAAGGGATTCGACGTCAGCAGCATGAATAAAAGAAATGCAACGGCGATCGAGGCTTGCACGCTCAGAACTTTGGTCTTGAGACCAAGCGGCAAATTCCGCCCGAACGCTGCGACCGCCGCGCCGTAAAGGGCAAGGATTAGAACCCACAGTAGCATCGAGCCTTCGTGGTTGCCCCATACCCCTGAGATCTTGTAGAGCAGCGGCTTGGCGGAATGCGAATTTTGCACGACATTTTGGACTGAGAAGTCTGAAACGATAAAGGCGTAAGTAAGCGCCAAGAAAGACACGATGAGCAAAGCAAACTGCAGCAGCGCTGCACTGGAGGTCCCGGCCAGCACGGCGCCAGGGCCGAGCCGCAATGGTGCATAAGGCAGGATCATTTGTGCAATCGCAACTGCCAGCGCCAAAGCCAACGCAAAATGTCCGATTTCAATAATCACGTGTTCACTCGTACCGTTTAGTTATTTACAGGCCCGGACCCTTGCTTGCCCTTCCACACCTGTTTCTTCTTAAGCGCTTTCGCGACTTCTGGCGGCATATACTGTTCATCATGTTTTGCCAGGACAGTCTCGGCAACGAACGCACCCGAGGTCGTGAGCGCCCCTTCAGCCACCACACCTTGCCCTTCGCGGAACAGGTCCGGCAGGACACCTTTGTAGCTGACGTTTATGGTCTTTTCAGTATCTGTAATCGAAAAGGTCACACTGGTTCCTTGCCCCCGCTTCACAGACCCTTTGGTTACCAGGCCACCAAGTCGAAATTTTTGACCTGACACAATCCGCTTTTCAAGCACTTCGGAGGGGGTATAGAAAAACACGATGGTGTCGCGCAGCGCAAACAGCATAAGAATACTCGCCAGCATCAGAATACCGACTGCGACAACGATCAACAGGCTTCGACGTTGTTTACGTGTCATCCCCAAGGTCCAAACACCCAAGTCCTCAACACTGGCCGCTCAAGACTTCAGGCCAAGCTTGTTTGCAAACGCTTCAAGCGCCTTTAATTCGGCTTTTCTTGCCGCCAGTGCTTTGCGCGCATCTTTGAGCGCCGATTGCGCTTTATCTCGTTGGCCGAGCACCATATAGGAGCGTATTAATCGGCGCCAGCCAGCGGGATCGTTACCATTATCTTTCAGCCGTTGCGCCAGCCCGGTCACCATGGCATTGATCATTGCGCGCTGGTCTTCTGGCTTCATTTTTTGAGCTGCGGCAACATCTGCCGCACTTGGCCCCCGTGCCGGCGGCCCTGTGCGAACCGGCGCCCCGGGCATGCCAGACTTGCCCTTCGCAGCAGCCAGTCTGCGAGCGACGGTGCCTTTCCAAGGTGCTCCCGAGGGTGCTGTGTTGAGCAAGCGCTCATAATCCGCGATGGCGCCCTTGACGTCGCCCCTTTGCTCTTTGCTAACAGCGATCCAGTATTGCGGTTCTGGCGCTTCGGGATGTGCCTTTAGAACCGTTTTGAAGGCGCGGGTTGCCGCCTCCGTGACCTGGCCCTTATTGACGCCTATTGTTGCCTTCGCAAATCCCATCAGTAGATCGGGGCGCGAACCGAGCAGGCGTTGGGCGTTGTCGAATGCTTCAGCCGCTTTTTTGAATTGCCCGCGCCGCAAATAGATTGGTGCGATGACCGCCCAGCCCTTCCCATCGTTAGGGTGTTCCTTAAGGCGTTGTTGGACCGCCGCTATCATTGAATGCATTTCATTGATGGCTTTGGTGCGTGCGGCAATGCGCTCGGCATGTGGCTGGCCTTGCAGCGATGGCGAACCGAGAGATACGTAAAAGGCTAGTGCAATCCCTACTACGCCGACCACTAACCCGAAGTGTATGACTGCTGGCTGTGGGGTTGCTTGTCCAGAGGCGGTGTCACCCCCTTGCGTGCCGGTTCGCTGATCGTCCTCGAGCGCCAACAGCCGCCGCGCGACTTCGGCCCTAGCGCCTTCTGCCTCTTGTTCGGAAATCAGACCGCGCTTGAGATCGGAATCGATTTCTACGAGTTGATCTTTGTAGACAGCTTCATTTGGTGCAGCTGGTGCATCCTCGATGGTCGGCGGTCGAGAAAGCGCACGCAGAAATACGGCAACGACGAGCGCGGTCATGCCGGCCAAAATGAACCAAATCATCATTGCATAACAACCCGTTTGCTCTTACCTAACCGACTTTCCGGCGCCACGACGTTTCGAATCGACCGATCGTCGAACCTGTACACCGCACCCTCGCGCCCTACGGCTGTCACGGCCTACCACGGGTAGCCCGAGAGCACTTAACAATAATATTGCCCGCCGGGAAAAAATTGACGCGTTGCCGGATGCGCCCGTCCACGGGGTGTTATCATCGCCCCAATAACCGTTCAGCAGACAACGACAAACATACAATATATCATATCATGGGTTCCGTTTGTCGCGTCGGCTGAACCTGCTGCAATTTGGCTAGCCGACGTTTCTCCATGTCCCATCCGGATTCCGGCACGCCGTCCCACGCATCACTCTCGGCCGACCGTCAATGAACACGCGATGCGTATATTCGCGGCAGTGCCGCCCGCTTCGCGTGAACGGTTCACTTGGCACGACCTCACCATATCTGCCGTTGTCAGGATTACGCCATGGGACACGTTCGCCGGAGCGCCCGCGCTCGAGTGCAGAGTATTCCGCCCGCTGCGCAAGTAGACGATCTTGCTCATCGAGCGCCCGCCCGATTTCACTACCGACAATTCCACCCACCACGGCACCGATCGCGGTCGCTAATACGCGTCCGCCCCCGCGTCCCACCTGGTTGCCGAGCAGACCACCCGCTATTGCCCCAACCGCCAGACCGGTGTCGGACTTCGTCGGCCCGTCGGGGCCACAGGCACCAAGGACAAGAGCTAGAGATGCGCAGGCAGCGATCAGAGTCTTCTTCATTGCGATCCTCCGTAGGACGGTGCGCGGAACTGATTGGGCCGCTCAGCGCAGTGCCGAGGTTGTCAGACAACAGAACACAACACAATCGCGCAGCGTAGGATATCTGTTGAGATTCCGGCAAAAGTGGGGCTCTGGGCATCAGCGTGGCCAGAGTCACGGAAAGTGCGCCCACGGAGCCCAAAAGAATGGCAGAATAGAGGGGAGGAGGGGAGACTGCGGATGTGTGTGGTTAGAGGCTAATCGGGTCCTGATTCGGCGCAATTATAGAGATTGGCGTCTATGCACCAGGACGATCTAACGCGGCTGGCAGATCCAATCGCGCGCACAGACCACCTTTTTCTGACGCATCCAATTCGAAGTGCCCATTGTAGCTGGTGGCAAGATCGGTGACGATAGACAGGCCCAGACCTGAACCAGGCTTGGTCTCATCAAGTCTAAGCCCACGCTTGCCGAGCTTTGCGCGGTCTTCAGCACAAAGGCCCGGCCCATCATCTTCAACAACAATTGAAAGCCTGCGCCGGCCGGCGTGCAACATCGAAGCATTCAATCCAACCGTGACGCGGACATCTTTCCTGGCCCATTTGCAGGCATTATCCATGAGATTGCCAAGCATTTCTTCCAGATCGTATTGTTCACCCAGGAAGCAAATATCTTCGCCACATTCGAGGGCGATTCTGATATTGCGATCGGCATGAATGCGCTCAAGCGTACGTCGCAGAGCCAGCGCCACCGGCTTGACTTGTGTCACCCGCCCAACGCGCCCCGAGCGGGCTGCCATACGGGCGCGGTCAAGGTAGAGATTGACCTGGTCAGCCATCACCTCGGCTTGCTCCTTCACTTTATTCGCAAACTGGCCGGCATTGTCACTGGCCTCATTTGTGATCACAGATAGCGGTGTCTTGAGCGCATGCGCTAGGTTCCCAACATGCGTGCGCGCGCGGTCTATAATGCTTTGATTGGATTCGATCAGCGCATTGAGCTCAACCTGCAATGGAACGATTTCGGCTGGCAGGTCACCATCAAGTTTTTCGGCTTCACCTGATCTGATCTGAGAAAGCCCCCGCTCGATTGCGCGTAGTGGCAAGAGGCCGAAGTGGACTTGGAAGAGTGTGACGCCAACCAATCCAAGACCGGCGAGCGCCAGCGCCATCGACAAGCGGGTGGTGAACAGTGCGACGCGCGCTTCAAGCCAGTCAAGGGGACCGGCAACAGTGAAAGAATAAGTCTTCGGACCATCTTTGGTTATGACGGTGTAGATCGATTCAGCAACGCGGACCTCTTGCTCATTCGGCATTTCAGCATTGATCCATCGCACGCCCTGGCCATCTTTATGGGCATCTTCGTCGGACGGATCCGGGAGTTTTCCGGTGGCGAGCGAGGCGGATACAAAGCGCTGGCCGATGGTTGGCGCGACCGGTTTGATCTGCCAGTACCATCCCGATTGGCTGATCGCGAACAGCGGTTCGCCAATATGGGTCGGTTCTTGTGGTAGACCCTCGGCATTATCGACACTGTCGGCAATGATGACGGTCAACAGTGTCCGAAGCCGGTCGTCAAATCCGTTTTCGACTTCGTCGCGATACAACGAATGGATAATCAGGCCGGCAATCGGCAGGACAAGCAGCGTCCAAATCGCCGCGGTGGCGAACAAGCGAAATGCGAGCGAGTTAAGCTTCATCGCTCTCCGAGGACAGCCGATAGCCAAGTCCCCGTACCGTCTTGATAATGTCTCCGGGTATCTTCTTTCGCAAGCGCCCGATAAAGACTTCAATCGTATTGCTGTCACGATCAAAATCTTGATCGTACAGGTGTTCGACGAGTTCTGTCCGCGACACCACTTTTTCATTGTGGTGCATCAAGTAGGCGAGCAGGCGGTATTCGTGAGAGGTGAGTTTTATGATTTGACCATCATAGGTCACACGCGCGGTCTTGGTGTCCAGCCGGAGATTGCCGCACTCGATTTCGCTGCGGGCATGGCCGCTCGCGCGCCGGACCTGCGCGCGGACCCGGGCGAGCAGCTCCTCCATATGAAACGGCTTGGCCACATAGTCGTCCGCGCCGGCGTCCATCCCGGCGACCTTGTCACTCCATCTGTCGCGCGCCGTCAGAATAATGACCGGCATTTTACGGTCCGAGCGCCGCCACTCTTCAAGGATCGATATGCCGTCCATTTTCGGCAATCCCAGATCCAACACGACGAGGTCGTATGGCTCTGTATCGCCGAGGAAATAGCCCTCCTCGCCGTCGCTCGCGGCGTCGACGGCATAACCGGCATCCGACAACGCGCCGACTAATTGTCGATTTAGGTCCGGATCATCTTCGACGACAAGTATGCGCACGCGCCAACATCTCCATAGCTTCACTGGATGGCATCTCTGAGCCACTATACAGCTATAGAAGTTGTGCTGAAAGAGTTATGTCACGCGCCAGTTAAGCGGCGAGGGTTATAGTTTTTTGCTGGATTTGGCATCGACACGCATGAGGTCTAGCCGACCGTCATTGGTCTTAACGACGATTCGGTAGAAAAACCGATCAGCCTTACGGCAAAGGACCACCTTGACCAACCTGCTATTGAATTGCATCGCAATCCGAGTGCTGAGTTTGTCCAGCGTCATGAGCCCCTGCTGGCGGGCAATCGGGGCTGCCATTGACCAGTTGTTGAAGCACTGAACGGCAGCAGCAGCCCGACTGGGAGCGCTCAAAACCGCGGCAATTAGACTGAGTGCAATCAGCGATGTAAGTCGTTTCATCACAGGGTGTTCCAATTCTCTTGGTGACCATGCCACGTCGTGGCTTAACCCGCGATGAACGCAAATCGTCGAACCGGGTCACATCCTTAACGTAAATGACCGCGTCGTCAGGCGCTGCGTCGCACGGGTTCGGCCAAGGATCACCATGATCGTGCCGAGCAGACCTCCAACTGCTTGGCCGGCCCGCAATAGGTTGTCTCCAAGTGTCATCACCAACTCAGCGGTGAGGTTGAGGCCAATGAGTGGCGCCAGGACGGGGAGTACAGTTGACAGCCCTGTCACGATTGACCCCCATATTGTCAACGACTGTCCCCACCACTTCACGTTCGGCGAAGGTTTCGGGGCTTGGGTAGAATTTTTCATGTCATCTGCTCCGGAGTTGTTGACAGGATTTGGGACAACGACCTCTTCAGCGAGGTAGGCTTGTGCCCGACTCAGCGTTTTTTCGACGCGATTGAGCCACCCGCGACCAAAGCGCCAAAAGAGTTTGAGGCGGCGGTAGCGCGTGCGCCGGATGTCGGCATAGCGCTGAAGGAGCGCGGCGCGATCGGCTTGCCAGACGCGTCGCCGTGTGATCGGTCCGATTTCCCCATCGATCGCCACGTCTACCGCCTGCTGCAGCATGCGAGCGGCTGTGCCGACACCTTGATTGACGGCGGCATCGAAGTGCATCAACGCAATCGCCCGCGGAAGATCGGGTGCATGCGACGCGAACCAATACTTGTCGCGATAGATTTTGCGCGCGACATCACGCGTCAACGCTTCGAGCTCGCGTTTTAGAATACCAACGGTATCAGCTGTGACCTTGACGCCTTTGTATCTGGCATAAACAGCTAGCGTAATGCCAAGGTTTGTCGGACCGCCGGGATCGTAAGGATCTTCGGTATAGTCCCCCTCGACGTCGAAGATATGCGCAAGTGCGTCACGGAAAAACGTATCATTGCCCGAGGCCGGAGGCGTGGTTATCGGCCAGCGCAGTCCCAAGAGTTTAGTTTTATCGATCCAGGTGACACTAACGGCATTCGCCTGATTGCCACCCAACACCACGATTTGCGTGTTTGTTTCGCCAATCCAGAAACCGACATGTCCAGTATGCGGGCTCGGCCCGCGTGTGAAAACTGCAATCGTTCCAAGTCGAACATGTGATGGCATCCGACCCCATTCGAGATAGGATCGCGCCATCAGCGATCCGCTGGGATTTATATTGGCACGTTTTAGTGAGGCGCCAACGAACGCCGCACACCATGCCACCTCGTCGCTTTTGATGTGTGGATGGCCGGCATCTGCAAACATCTTTGCGATGCGCGGATTGCTGGCCTTTCCACCATATTCCTTGGCGCCGAATTCGCGCCAGGCTTCGGCCATCCATCTTGGCTGCATGTAGGTGACTCTGAATTGACGTGGGAAAGGATCAGTTGACGAATGCCAACACCGCAGCCGATTAAACGACGGCGTTAAGGGGTACGCCGCGGCCCCAAGTTTCACTGATCTGATAGATGTTGACGCTGATGCGGCGTTGCAAAGATCCGAAATCGGCAATTTGATCGTTTGTCGAATAGGTGACGGTTGGTGAATCGGCGCTCAATGTTCTAACCACCGTCGTGCCATTCAATATATCAACCTCGTAGAGTTCACGGGTCTCGCCAAGGGGCACATCGACCGCCGTCCAGCCATCCCCATCCCTGCGCGTTCGCCGTATCCAGCTAATGTTGACACCATCACCAACCCGTTGGCCTCTTGCGTGTACCGGGCTCAATGGTCTCCGTCCCAATCCAATGAATGTATGGATTTTGTCAGCATAACTGACATGGCCAAGGTCGCGGGCGCTTGGCCCGTAGCGCCAGTTGAGCGCCAGCCCAATTTCGTCGGGAGACAATTGTGTTTCCGCAATTGCGCCGTCCAGCAAAACGAACCTGGCATTGCGTGAGGCCTGCGGGCTAGGCACAACGTCAGTGCCGCGCTGGCCGCGCAACAGACGGGTCAGGCAGTAGGTGCCGGCACCAACTAACTCCGCGCGTTCGAATTGAATGATCTCCCAGCTCCCATCGTCGCGTTGAATAGCGGCAGCGTTCGCGCCGCCAAGCATGCGCAGATGTGTCACCGAGGTCAGGCTGCCGCCGTCGAGCTTGACCTCAATGGTGTTTGCAAGATCCAGCCGGCTCGGGGGGCCAAGCGCTAAAGGTGCCACGAGCCGTCCCAAGGTTGCCGATGTTTCCGCAACCGCGCCAACGGTATACCCGGATGTTTCTGGGGATCTGTAAAACGTGACCTCGCCGGGCCAGGGATCGACGCTGGCTGCCACATAGCCAACGGTATCCGGCTCGTCGCCCCTCAACAGCGGCAAATCAAGAAACTCGGCATCGGGTTGTCCGACCGAGACCACCACAGACGCCTCAAATCGATGATCGGAAACTGGTATGCCGGAATAGACACGTCTATCCAAGCTGAGTGCTGTGATCTCGCGCGTCCCATGATCACCAATTTCTGTTATGCGAAATAAGCGGTCTTTGTCATCCCTGCGTATGATAATCGCATCACCGGCCTCCAAAGCCAATTGACTTGGCGGCAGGACGAACTTGGCGCGTTCGCGCGCCGCCCAGGCATCGAATAACCAGCTTTCCGCGAGCGCGGTTGCTTGCCCGGGATCAAGAACCAGTGGCAGCTGTGCTTGAGCGACGCGTCCACTGGCGCCGACCAAACGGCGCGCCTCGACCACGGCTTGCTTATAGGCGCCGCCGGCGGCGATATAGGTGATCTTTGCCGATGCCGGTAGGTCGGTTTCCTGTCGTCGCGCAAAGGTAATCAGATCGGTTTTGCTGCCGACATCTGCCAAATCATCGTCGCCTATAACAACGACCGGCGCCTGTCGGCCTCGCTGGCGAAATACGATCTTTCCGTCGCTTTCGATGGAATCGAAGAAGTACGCGAGTTCCAGGGGTTGAATGGCGTCGCGCGCTGACAAAATACGGTCGATCGTATAGCCTGGCACGACGCCTTCCAGATTTCCGACATCAAAGTCTGAAAAGCCGTGGTCGCTGAGCAGGCTCGCGACGACATTGGCGAGCGGCATACTTGCAATGCGACCATTGAGCCAATGTCCGTATGGCCAATTTGAGCCATCGGACCACACGTCAGTATCACTCGGAAAAGCAGGTTGTGGACGACTGTCCCAGGCATAGGTATGGATATGGGCCACATCGACCATCGGCGCGTTATAAACAGCCGAAGTAGGGTTTAGCCCATTGATATAGCCGGCGCTGTTAGGGTCAAACCCTTCGATGATCGCGCGCAGATATTGGCGCTGAATGAGATCGTCGCGTCTGCCATCCGAGTAATAGGGAACCGCGCTTTCCGTGCTCTTTGGATCAAAGAAAACGTTAGGTTGATTGGCACCCTTATCGATCGCTGGGCAGCCGACCTCCGTCAGCCAGATCGGCTTTGATTGCGCAACCCAAGCTGTGGGCGTTGTGGCTTCGACACCGCCTGGCCGATCGAAATGTGCATTTGACCACCAGGCAACCACGTCCTTATAGCGAAACACCCAGGGTTTGCAGAACTCATCGGTTATCGGGGTACGGATCTGATTGTCGCGATCGGCCGCACTCGCGTAATACCAATCATAGCCTTCGCCGCCATTGATATTGGACTTCAGGTAGTCGAGATCATAAACGGAGTTCTTGCCACCAGCTGCATCCGTGTGCGCATCACCGTCTCGCCAATCCGAAAGTGGCCAATAGAGGTCGATCCCTATTGCATCGATATTTGGTGATGCCCAAAGCGGATCAAGATGAAAATAGACATCGCCTGAGCCATCGCTTGGCTGATGCCCGAAGTATTCCGACCAATCAGCGGCATACGTCACCTTCGTCGCGGCCCCAAGCACGGATTTGACATCTGCAGCAAGCTGCACGAGGGCAGCAACAAACGGATAAGTCATCGTGTGATCGCGAACCTGGGTGAGACCACGAAGCTCGGTTCCGATGACAAAGGCGTCGACGCCGCCTGCAGCTTTAGCAAGCCAGGCATAATGCAGGATATGACGTCGATAGCTCCATTCTGCCGGTCCGCTGTATTGGACGGTCTGATTAGCGACTGAAAAATCGCTGACACTAGCAGCACCGACGAATTTATTGAGTTGTTGGCCTGCTGCCGCTGTCTTGTCGGCGCTGCCGCTTGCTCCCGGAGCGGGGTCTACGGTAATCCGCCCACGCCATGGATAGGCAGGCTGTGACGCGTTACCATCGTAAGGATCGGGCAGCATATTGTCATCGCCGATATCCATCAGGATGAATGGGGAAAGCGCAACCGAAATGCCCCGCGCCGTGAGGTCACGGATCGCCTCGATCACGGTTTGATCCGATGGCGTCCCCCCGTATGCCGGACGCTTGTCCTTCTGGCTGATTGTGTGGGCGCTGGCCCGGTCTTCGCCAGCAACGGACCAAACATGCGGATGAGTGGATTTGGCGGCAATTTCGACACCTGGCCGGATGTCACACGCGCCGGCCCGCAAATCAGTTCCAAACCAGCTTACAACAAGCGTCGCCGATTTGGCATTTGGCAAGGCTGCCTCGAGCTGATCAATTCCGGCAATCCAGTCCGTCTCGGCTTGTAGCGTATGGACGTTTTCTGCCGGCCGTTGATTGCCAATGTCGTTGCGGCTCACAGGCTGTGTGGAATAGATGAACTCACCCGAGCCTGGGATGATAACGACTGCACGCACATCGGTATGCAACGTATCGATCGATCGATGCACTTCAAACGACAATTGCGGCAGGCGATTGCCATAAGGTGCAATTGGCAGATGCTCAAACACAATATAGGCAATACCGCGATAGGCGGGCACGGCGTCTGCGCCCTCAAATGATTCGATAAGGCTATCTGGCAATTGCGTATCACTGCCGTGATAAAGGCGAAAGGTTACCGATGACAAGTCTAGCGGATTGCCATCAGCCCAGACTTGGCCAATACCGGAGATCTCCCCCTCCGCCATCGCGACGGCAAAATTGGCGTAGTACTTGTACTCCCGTTTCTTGCGGCCGGACCCTGCTGAAAGTCCACCCTTGCCACCGCCGCTTGCATTGCTGGTCACCACTTCCTCGACGTAGTCGCTGGCCCATAGAAGTTGTCCGCCAAGCCGCGCCTTACCGTAAAGGCGTGGCACTGCGGCTCCTTCCGTCGATGCTGTGACCTTGAGTTCCGTGAGCCTTGGCCCGCTGACGGCGCGGCCTTGTCCGGAACTGCCAAATAGAGCGTTATCGATAACGGAGCCTGCCAAGCTTCCAAGTTGGCTGCCGAGCGTTGCGCCCGTTATTGTCGTTCCAAGCACACTAAATCCGGCGGGCAGCAGCGCGCTGCCGGCTGCAGCGCCGGCGGCGGCAAGGGCAAGCGTTGCCATCTCTAGTTAACCCCCGGGAAGGCGAAGGTACCGGCAATGCGTCGCCGCCACCATTGTGAAAGTTGGACCTCGCGCACCGCGGCATGCTCCATCGCATGTATGAATTTGTTTTGACTGGTCAGGATTGCCGCATGCTTAGCTGCCACCCCCCGCCTCAGTCTGAAAACGATTACATCGCCGGCCATTGCAATCGTCGGCTCTACAGCCTCAAGATACCGGCCAGCGCCCTCCAGCAGTGTTTCTTGTCCCGTCGCTTCCGCCCAGTCTGGCGAGTAGGCTGGCGGGGAGGCAACGTCGAACCCATAGAGCTGGCGCCACACACCCCGTACCAACCCGAGACAGTCGACCCCGATATGGATTGCGCTCGCTTGATGATGATAAGGTGTTCCAATCCAGCGTCTGGCGAGACAAACGATCCGCTCACGTGATATGGTTTGCTCGCCGGCCAACAATTTCAAAGTCTCTCTAGTCACTTAACGCGATCCTGTCGTGCGCACGAATTTGGTCAGGAAATCAGTGCCGGGCATATGCGGAAAGCCACGAAAATTGATTGCGTTGGCAAACTTCAACTTGCATGTCTCAATGTGCTTGTCGCACCCGGCCGTGACCGTAAATCTGTCGTTTGCAGCGGGTACATGCACCGCGTCGTGCCAAAGGTTTATGGAGATCACCCCGTCAATAAGGCGATGACGTTTGATCTCGATAGATCGGTTTGCGTTGACGCCATCGTCAAATCGAAAGAGCCCACGGGTGAACCAGTCGTCTGCGAACGCGCCAAGGCCCGTGACGTCAAATTCCGACGCTGAATGAATTTGGCTGATGCTGCCGCTGGCGCGAAAGGCCGCTGCGCTCAAATCCACGGTGCATCTGGTGTCGCCCAAGTCTGCATCGCATAGATATTGAAACAACCGACCCTTCGGCTGCTGCAAATAATGGGCAAGTCCACGAACTTCAGCTCTAAAGGTATGGCGCGATCGCGTGACTTCACCAATACTTCCCGTCCGCATTAACGCACGCTTTGCAGGATCCGACCAATCGACGCGAAAGATTTCAACCCGCGCATCATCATAATCGCCCGCGACAAGGTCGTCTTCGCGCAATCCGCCTGATGATAATGCACTCTCGACCTCAAGATCATCTACGCTCAGTCCGACACTTTCAACGATCTCGCTGGCCGTAAAGCCGCTTGCGGCTTCAAATACAACGCCGTCAAAAACGATATCTCGATCGTGGTCGGTGAAACCCAGGACCTGTCCATCCCGTCGCGTGAGCCGCCAGCACCAGCATAATGTCGTCACGCCGCCATCCAGATCGGACTGCATCCCAACCGGTAAGGACTTCATAGTCTGATCTCTATGATGGGAATTGACGGGATTGAACCGTGTCGAAAGCCTGACAGGTTGACGTCAAGCCGGTCCGTATCGAACCGCACTGGTACATCGAACCAAAAGCCTGCCGAAATCACACTACCGCGCGCCGGAATATGACTGGCATCAAAAATCACCAGTCCACTAGCTGTATCGACGCTGAACTGCGTTCCCTCGGTTTGCTGGGTTCCGTCCACTGCAACAAGCACGCTATTGGCCGCGGGCTTAAAAATTGTCCGTGACCATGGGGCATAAGCGCTGCCGTAGGTTTTCACCAGCTTGAATTGCGCCGTTGTCCCGTCGCCTGTGCCGATGATTTGATTGTCGGCTGCAACATCGATTTCTGGTGGGCAGGATTTGAAGTCGAGATGATCACGCCAACGAAAACCCGTCAGGCGCCCACGCCGTTCCTCGAAAAAGGCGATCACGGTATACAACTGATCGAACGTCTTTATCCCGTATCCAGCGTTATATTTCCGTCGCGAATCGGCCCATCGACTGTTGCGTTCTTCGAAACCTGATCCCAGCACCACTACATCGGTGCGCCGTTCGGGCCCACCCGTCGCGCCGCGCGAAATATCGGTCGGAAAAAGAACCTCGTGAAAAACCATACACCAGCGCCTTCGCTATAATTTGCGTTCACCGCGGTCCACCGCGCGCGCCAGCATTGCGGCGATCTGCGCTTCCGAGCGGTTAAAGCTTTCGACGTCCGGCGTTTGAACATTGAAGGTCACGGCGACACCGCCGCCACCCTGCGTTTTGACACCCAAGCGACCATCGGCTCCCCTTGATAATGGCAGAATGGCTTCCGCACCCCGTTCCCCGGCGATACCCATTTGACCGTCACGCAATGGAAATGTGGTCGGACTGGCGATCACACCACCTGAGGCAAATGGGACCGGCATCGCGCGGCTCACGACACCACCATTAGAAAACCCTCTAAAGCCGGCGGCGAAGACATTCGTGAACAGGTTAGAGAGGTTGTTTTCCAGAGGTTTGAAGGCGGCTTTAAACGCCAGCTTGGACATACTAAGCGCGATGGAGCGAAGCGTATCGCGAAAGCTCTTACCTTTGAAGACAAGCCCTTCCAGCCCTGTCGATAGTGTGCTCGCGAAGCTGCGTCCAAGGCCCTGTGCCCGTTTTAATTCCTTACGAAACGACGACGTGTCGGCATCAATTTTGACAGTTAACTTTTCAAGCCATTCAGCCATGTCTTCACCTTTGCTGATCGGGAAAGCGTTCTAATAAGGCGTCCAGCTCGGTTCGCTTGAGTTGATCTGCCGAGTGATTGGGACCAAACATGCCCCCCGCGATCGCATCGAGCTCTCGCATACTTAGTGACCAGAAGGCGTGTGGTGCCAGCCGCAAATGACCGAGGCCAAATGCCATTACGTCTTGCCAGGGAAAGGGACAGCCTCAACGCGCCCCTCCTCGGGCGCCGGATTGGTCACGTGCGATTCACCATGCGCAGCGGTTGCATCGGAGTCGCCTCCGAATGTTGCCGTCAACAACGCCGCGATCAAGGCGACATGACCTGCCGCGCCGCCCTCCGTCGACATCGACGCAACTGTTTCATCTGAGATAGTATGACCGGCCCCCCGCAATCCGGCGCCGATGATACGAATGGCATCGCGGGCACTCAGCCGCCCGGTCTCGAAGCGTTCGGCAAGCGCCAACATATTGTCATCGCCGAATGCCGTTTCCAATTCGGCCAGCGCACCGAGCGTCAAGCACAGCGTGTATCGCCGCCCATTGAGCACAGCATCCACCTCGCCTCGATGTTTATTCGCCATCGCCTCTACCACGCCGCAGCACATTCGGTCTATTTGCTGGCAGCCGCAAATGTGAGGGCGCCGGCGGACTCGAGACTGATTTCAAGTCCGACTTCCCCATCGTAACGTCCGTTGAATTCGAGTGACGAAATATGGAATGGCCCTTTGATGGTGCCAAAGTCCGGAATGACAATTTGCCAATCTTTGATGACGCCATTGAAAAACGCACTTCTGACCAACTCGTCAGAGGCGTCATCTTTAAAGAGGCCTGCACCTGTTATGCGTGCCGTCTTTGCGCCAGCACCCGCCAACAATTCCCGCCAGTGCCCGGCTGACAATTGATGCGTGATATCGACGCTTTCGCTGTTGAAGGCCAATGTTTGCGACCGCAGACCGGCCACGGTTATAAACGTGCCAGCACCATTGCTGTCGATCTTCAACAGCAGGTCTTTGCCTTTTTGCGCAACCATTCTGGTCCTCTTTCTCGTTTAGGGGGGATTAACATGTGGCAGCGGCTGGGTCCGGCCGCGTAGCCGCACAAGCCCCCGAAAAGTCTCCCCGTCAACATCACGGCGTGCTTCGGAGACTTCGTGGCGAAGATTGATCAGCTGGTGCCCTGCAACCGTTAGCGCTTTGTCATGCAGTGCCGCGCGCAGGGCCTGCATGACAGCCAACGTTTCTTTGCGGCCTGCAGATTGCGACCAGACATGCAATAAAACGACATGCTCGCTGCCAGTGTCTGTAATAGTACTCCAATCACTCAGCGTGCTGGGTCCGAACGTTACGTAGGGATACCCGACACCGCGGGGGGCATCGTCATAGACGTGCGGCCCGCTCAACAGTTTGAGCACACTGCTATCGCTAATCAACACGCTATGGATAGCCTCCTGCAGCGCCCAGTCGGCACTTGTCATTCTGCTGCCTCCTCGCCGGCATCAGGGTCGCGCCTGAGGATTTCTGCGTCTGCGTCACGCTGGTCTCGCGCACGGTTGCGCGCAATTATTGATCGAGCGTGTCGGTCAACGGCGGTCATAACGCGCTGTGCCACGGCTGCAGAGCCAACAAGAAAAAATGTTGACGTTTCAAACGTAATTTTCATGCCAGCCGCTCCTCGCACAGGCACTTCGTCCAGCGGCGACGTTCGCCCACGCCAAGCACGGCTTTGATTTCAAACACCCGGCCATCGGCTGAGACAAAACGCATCGTTGCATCGAGGTTAGCCCGATAACGAACCAAAATTTCATGCGTAACGCGCTCGCGCACGCCATCTCCAATGACTTTCTCTGTTCCTGAAGTGGGCATGATCGCTGCCCAGGCCTTAGTGACCTCAGCCCAGGCTATGACAGCCCCGCCACCGCTATCATCGGCGCGGTTCGGCGCCTCGACCGTCAATAGGTGTCGTAAGGCACCGATCGTCGGTTCCATCATAGCTGCACCGTTCGATAGGGTGCCAATAGGTCGTTGACACCAATAGGAATTCTGGTACCTCGCTCACCGAGTATCGCCGCTTCGCGGTGCTCGTACCAATGTCCGACCAACAGCGACAGCGCCTGTCGGATCGGCGCTGGAACGTCTTGTGGCGCGTCGCCGTAACCAGCCTTGAAGGCGATTTCGATCCCAAGCCGTTTGCGCCCGGGTGCGATTCGAGCGTCGCTGTCGATAAGAATAGAGGCGGGTCCAGCAGAGCCAACCAACGTGAAAGTGTCTGTGGCAAGTTGCGTCGGTTGGTCGTTATGATCGACGACGGTGATCTGGCTAATTAATTGCACCGGGCGCAGAGGGAGTATCACATTGCCTTTTGGCCAGCTGCTGAATTGATAGCGCCAACCCTGCGTGATCAACGCCAAGCCCAAAGCCGCCTCAATATGCAACCGCGAGGTCGTTATGAGACTGGAGATAAGGCTGTCGTCATTGGTGCCATCGACCCGAAGATAGTGTTTGACATCGTCCAGGCTCAACGGTTCCACCGCTGGCAGCACTGTTTGTGTGAGTGCCATATCATGGCCTTTTATGATTGGAGTCGTGGCGGCAGGCCGCTCGGCGCGGGAGGAGCCGCCGAGCGGTCCTGCCGTTGACGCGCGAGGCTTCGAACTGGTCGGTCCATCGCGCGTCGGCGTCGGGAGCAGAGTTGCGCCCTTTTTAGTCGCTGAACTTCAGGAGTTTTATGGCGTCGAAATCCTGAACGCCACCGCCGACGCGTTTGGTGGTGTAGAACAGGACATAGGGTTTAGAGGAGTAAGGATCGCGCAGCACCCGAACGCCGATACGGTCGACGATCAGATAGCCACGTCGGAAATCACCGAACGCGACAGAAAGACTATCGGCTGCGATGTTCGGCATATCCTCGGCCTCAGCCACCGGGAAACCGAGCAGTGTCGAGGCCAGCCCAGGCTGTAGTGATGGCTGCCAAAGATAATTGCCATCGGCGTCCTTCATTTTTCTGATCACCGATTGCGTGGAGCGGTTCATCACGAAATGTGCATTTGCACGATAGCCTGACTTGATGGAGTAAATGAGATCGACCAGTACATCGGCGGGGTCGTCCGCTGGAAATGCGCTAGACACGCCCGTCGAGATCGTACCGATGTTGTCCCACGACCATGACGCTTGATCCGCCGTCCGATAATTAAGGAATCCGCGCGGCTTGTTCACACCATCGCCGTTGACAAAGGCCGTCCCTTCCTGCTCAGCAAACGCCTCGCGCACCTCCTCAGCGATCCACTGGTCGATGTCCACCGCACTATCGTCGAGCAACGTTTGCGTCGCGGACGGCATTGCATAAAGCTCCATTGTCGGGAATGCCAGCTCAGTGAGCGTCGGCGCCGCAGTTTCGGCCCGCGCCGCCGTTTCACCAACCCAGCCCGTCGCTGCGCCCGTTAGCGCAAAGGGCTTCCTATAGACCGAGCCCGACACCTGGCGAACACTGCAGATAGCGCGCAATGGGGACATGTCGCGAACTGAACTGTTTATTGTCCGCTCGGTTTCATCGGGGACCAGATAGCCACCATCACTATCCGATGCGACCGACAAAGCTTTTGCCTCAAACGCGTGCAAATTGGTTGTCAGGCCCTTTCGCACGTAATCTTCAAAGGCTGCCTTATGCGCTGACGATTGCGACGGGCCTCGCCGGGCCGCGTTTTCCAATTGTGGTCGTTGCGATTTATGAATGAGATCGTCCACAGTACGTTTGTGCTGATCCAGGGCACGGTCGATGCGTTCAAGTTTATCGGTGGTGACCGTATCAACGCTCATTCGTTTTTCAATTTCGCACAAGCGTTGGTCGTTTGTTTCCTTAAACGCTTCGAATGCCGTCATGAACTCGTCGAAGGCCTCGCCAAGCTCGCTGGTGGGGAACATCTTCACCTCGATATTTGGGTCTTGCGTTTGATCCGTCATGGTCAGGTTTTCTCCGTTTGGGTTGCTCTGAGAAGTCGGGCCGCTTCCATCATTTGATGCGCCAGGTATCCGTCCCGGCTGCGTTGCCGCCTCGCATCCCGCAGAGGCACCAAGCCCTTGAAGCCATCGCGTATCAACGCTTGGGCTTCGGAACGCGTGAACCCAGCATCCCGCGTGAGCCAACGTTCAAATTCTCTCTTTGTGGGACCGACCGCCACCGGCGGCGCCGACTTTATCTTTTGCACCCGCGCCTCAGGCAGCATTGGAAATGTCACAATCGAGATCTCCCACAGGTCTATGCGTTGCAGCAGCCGGACTTTCGAATGTGGATCGCGATGGGAGCGCTGCGTGCGAAATCCGATCGAAAGGCCGTTGATTGCGCCGTTACGGATCAACGCCAACACCTCACGGGCCTTAGCCAATTCGGTCATCAAGCGGCCTTTTACGAACAATCCGCGCGCGTCCTCGTGGATGTTCTCCCACACACCAATGGGCTGGCCGGGATCATGTTGGAAGAGCATCTTGATGCCGCTGACGCCGCGCTTGCGAAGGCTATCTCTGAACGCACCTGGCAAAACCACATCCCGCCCCAGGTCCCGCCTGTGAAAAACACTTGCGTATCCTTCGAATTGGCCTTTGAGCGTGATTGCTTGCAGATCAACGGGACAAAATTTCACCTCCCGCGCACCTGGCCAGCGCACGCCATGTCTATTTGCCATTAATTAAGTCCACCAAGTTGACCGCGCATGCGGATCATGGGCCACCAGCACACCAAACTAGTTTTGGTTGCCACTGTCTCTATCCTGATGCGCCAGCGGGCCGTAGCCCACTGCTGCACGCTTTTCGTCGGGGGTAAGAAAACCAGCGCGATCGACCCGTGACCAAAGCGTTTCCCGCTCGACGCTCAGCGATTCAATCTGATCGATGTCAGGCAAAAGTTTCAGGCGCCGATCGCCATAGTGTGGCCCAAGCCAGCCCACCATCGCTTTTGTTGTCTTGGTGATTAACGGCAGCACGGTCTGGCGCCAGAATGAGCGATTAGCTTCTTGCAAATTCGAGTACGTTGAATCGCCGGGTATACCAAGCAACATCGGCGGCAGCCCAAGCGCCAGTGCGATTTCGCGCGCGGCT
Source organism: Hyphomicrobiaceae bacterium (assembly GCA_965223255.1). Classification (GTDB taxonomy): domain Bacteria; phylum Pseudomonadota; class Alphaproteobacteria; order Rhizobiales; family Hyphomicrobiaceae; genus CBDCWA01. The sequence continues at coordinate 997,705 of CBDCWA010000002.1, forward strand.
GCATTTTTTGCGTCGATGAAGTCCATATCACGTGGCGTCATGCTGATGGATTTCCAATCAAGCCCGCCTTCGAGCAACAGCGGTCGCCCAGCATTTTTCGTGCCCTGGAAGCCGCTTTCCAACTCGGATTTCAGGCGCTCGAACTGTTCGCCGGTCAAGTGCGCCGTATTACTGTAAACAAGTGCGCCAGAAGGCCGTGCAGAATTGTCCAGGAGCGCTTTATTCCACCGGCTTGCTGCATTGTGCACGTCTATGGCGACCGATGCCGCTTCAATCGGACTGAGGCCGTAGTGATCGTTATTGGGGTGGAACATTTTGACATGTAATATCGCCGGAACATCGGGTGCTGCATCTCCACCAAGCCTTATCGTTCGCCCGCCTGCTGAGTATTCAAAGGCTTCGGGCCAACCATCGGCGCCCGGCACTACGCGCATGCGATCAGGCCGCAGGACATGTAGCTCGCGCACTTCGCCACCCACCGCAACGGCCTCGATATAGGCGTTCCCCGCCACCAACAGAAAACCGTACCATGCCTCAAACAAGTCAGTTGATGTTTTCCCAGGCGCCGGCTGCCCAATCAATTCCAACAGCGGATGGTCTTCCACTTCGTCATCGCCGTCGTAGAGCAGAAGGGGGACGGAGGCAGCGGCCTCCGAAATCATCCGCACGGCACGATAGACCACCGCGTTTTGCATCATCCCTTCTCGTGCAAAGCTCGCGTAATCGCGCGGCGACCAAACCGCCCCCCCAGCCGAATTGACGGCAAACAAGCCAGCGATCTTTGAGGATTTCTGAGCAGTCACGCGTGGCCGGCTTCGAGGGGCAAACCAGCGACCAATCGCACCACCAAGATCATGCCAATTGGTCATCGTTCGTTGGTCACGCTTCAACTTTTATTTCCTTTTTTGGATTTCGTGCTCAGGACTTACAAATATCGCAGCGCCGGGCGTGCCAACGGTTGCGACATCAATTCGGTCAATGCCCACACCAAGGCATCCAATCGATCGGGGCTCTTGTTGATCGACAAGCCACCGACGCCAAACGTCAGCATCTGCTCTTCGAGGTCTTGGAACATGCCAACATGTGAGACGCGGCCTTCTGAATAAAGTGCAGCGATTGGTTCTGCCCTGAGCCACTTTCCCCGTGTGGCACGAACTTTCTTCACCGGTATGCTCGGGGCAACTTGGGCCAACACCGCCGCCACCATATCGCCGCCTTGATTGACCTCCGCCACCAAGCAATCGGCAGCCACATTGCGATAGAGTTCTATCGCCGCGCGGGCCCATCCATCCGGCGATCGGCCCTGGATCGAGGCATCGCTCAGCACGTAGAATCTTTGGTCCCTGCCCTGCGCGGCCGCCACGATACCGCAATAATCAGATGTGGCGGTTGCCGTCACTGGCGGATCTATAGCGACCACTGTTCGCCCGAGTTCACCGGTAGCCGACACCCGCGAACCGTCAATCCACGCGCGTCGCCATAGCGCCCCTGTCGTCTCGTCAATTATTTCCCCGAGCAATTCCTGGCGCCCAAGTGCACTATCGCCATAGCGCCGTTGCATCTCGTCCAAAAACGTTGTTGACAGGTGCGCGCGATTATCAAAGGTCTGTGCCCGGCTGACGACCGTCGCCGTATCTGCCAGTAGCTCCCTCAGCAGTCGAATGGGTCTCGGTGTCGTCGTAACGATTTGTTGCGGCGTCTCGCCCAGTCGTAGTCCGAATTGCAGCATATCCCACGTCTTTTCCGGATACCGCCATTTTGCAATTTCATCGCACCAGGCAAAATGAAACTGTGGTCCCCTAAGGCTGTCCGGGTCCTCTGCCGAAAACAGCTGCGCCTTGGCGCCATTGGCCCAGGCGAGTTGCTTATTGGAAGGCTCGAATTTTGGCCGATCATTGTCGTCATGGACAGCCAAGAGGCCTGATATTCCCTCGATCATGACGCTGCGCACATCACGGAGAGTTTCGCCGACCAGCGCAATTCTCAATGCGCCGTCTTCTGCCCCTGCGGCTTTAGAGCGGATCCATTCCGCGCCCGCGCGTGTTTTCCCGGCACCTCTACCGCCGAGCAGCAACCAGGTCCGCCATTGTCCTGCGTCACTTGCGTTTGGCGCCAGTTGATCGTCGCGCGCCCAGATTTGCCAATCATTTAAGAGTTTCTTGATTTGCCTTTTGTTCAGGCTCCGCACCGTCCGCAGCACATCCGCTTTCGAAGTGTTGCCGTCTAAGTTTGAGAATGCGTTCCGCAAGCGCAAGGCGGAGCTGTTCCGTTTCGTCTCCGTCATCGCCGATCTGCTCTTGAGTGCTTCGCTCGCGGTCACGTTCCGTGGACAATTCATTTATTTTTTCCAGACTGCGGGCAATTGCGCCGATCGCGCGCGAATGCCGTTCGCCGTCTGCCGCTGTAGTCGGCTGTCCGTCCATCATTTGATCTTCCAATTGCGATAAGTTGAGCTCAATGGCCATATAGAGCCGCTGCAAAAGATCCGGCGCGCGCGCGCCGCTTGCTCTTGAGGCGCTCGGCATATCGTTAGATGCAGTCTGGTGTCGTTTGGTCCTCGCCGGCTTGGCACGCTGGCTTCGTCGTAAAGTGTTGGATCGGGCCCGTTTGGGCCATCCCAACTCATTTGCCCATTTATAGAGCCGGCTCTTGGAGATCTGGAGCTGGGCTGCAATTTTTGCGACCGACACCTCTCCGTTCAGATATAACTGCTCGGCCACGCGGCGCCGCTCGTTGTCGCCATCGTTCATTGCTCTGCACTTTAAGGGGAAGAAGTGTAACGCATCAGGTTCCGCAGATTCTTTCGGACTATTCTGATCCTATAGAAATCATACAAAAACAGCGTTCAAAAGTCAATACTAAAAACCAATGAAATAAAAAAAATCCAATGCAATACAGGATGTTAGTCGTTGCCCAAATCTATTTTATATGCCCAGCAATAAAAGAGGATAACTTTTATAAAACGACAATTCTAACAATGAGCTTTAGGGCCAAAAGCGGTGTTTTATCGCGGTCCGAGCATATGGCTTTGCACGCCGAGCGGCGAGAGTGTCGGGCGCACACTTGATATCCGACCGGTATTGACGCCAGCCCAACCGATTTCGCCCGACAACCGACCGTATTCAATCTTCGGACATCTGTTCATGACGACCTGCAAGCCTGCGGCCTCAGCCATCGCAGCGGCTTCATCATTACGCACCGAGAGTTGCATCCAAATAGTCTTTATTCCAAGCGTATCCCTGAGTTTGATCGCCTCCTTTGTGATCTCCAGTGCCGCTTCTGAGTTGCGAAAAATGTCGACCATATCCACCTTTTCCTGGACTTCTGAGAGCGTTCCAAAAGCCGGTTGACCAAGCAACGTTTGTTTTGCAAGGCCGGGATTAATTGGTACGATTGTGTAACCCTTGCCCAACAGATATTTCATGGCGAAATAGCTTGGCCGATTAGGATTTGCCGATGCACCAACCATGGCAATTGATGTGTTTGTTCGCAATATTTCGGTGATGTAGGCATCCGAATAATCGTCATGGGTCATGTCAGTTTTCCCAGCCCCCTAGCCTGCTTCGTCGCCACGGCCGAGCGCGCACATTTAAAAGTATGCTGCTCGCAACGCTTACACGACCCAATTCACTCGCCACCGCTTTGACGCGGGCCTTTGAGCGCCGAATCGCCCCATTGCGGATGGCGCTTTTCGAGAAACGCCCGGATGCCCTCACATGCGTCAGCTTCGAGCATGTTATCGACCATAACCGCGCTGGCATAGGTGTAGGCGTCCTCGAGCGCCATCTCTGCTTGGCGATAGAATGCTTGTTTGCCGATGGCAACCGTTACGTTCGATTTGACTGCAATCTTGTGCGCGAACGCGAGGGCCGTCGCCTCGACGGCATCAGCTGCGACGACGCGATTGACAAGTCCATACTGCGCGGCCGTTTCAGCCGAGATCGTATCGCCGAGCAGCAGCATCTCCATTGCATGTTTCCTTGCCACATTTCGGCTGAGTGCGACCATAGGCGTTGAACAAAACAGCCCGATATTGACCCCTGGGGTACAAAAACCTGCCTCTTCGCTTGCGACAGCCAGATCGCAACTTGCAACGAGCTGGCAGCCGGCCGCTGTAGCCGTGCCTTGAACCGCTGCAATAAAAGGTTTTGGTGAGCGCACGATAGCCTGCATTACGTCGCTGCATGCTGCCATTACCGTTACAAAAAACGCCCGTCCGCGATCCTCATCGCTACGTCGCGCGTCCAGCTCTTTGAGATCGTGACCGGCCGAGAAGGCCGGGCCGTTTGCACGCAATATAACCGCCTTGACCGAGCGATCAGCCGACGTTTCATCGATCAATTGTTTGAGCCGGACAAGCACATCCAGCGACAGGCTATTTCGTTGCGCAGGTCTGTTCAACGTAATGGCCGCGATGCCATCCGCGATATTTGAGCGAAAGACAGGCACGGATGCGGTCCCATCGCTAGCCCCGCCGCCTGTCCTTTCGCTCGTTTTTGCCATTATTATGTCTAGTCCGCGCCTATTCGAGCACCTTCAGGATGGCTGCGCGATGTTTGTTCACCAGCGCAATATTTTCTTTGTGCTCCAACTTCGGCACTGTTTTTAGCGCCTCATTGATGTCAGCAATGGCCTTCTTCTTCTCTGCTGCTGCTATTTTATCATCTTTCTTTATCGCTTCCAGCTCGGCCTTGAGTTCTGCCTCGGGATCTTGATATTTACCGGTTTTCGGATCTGTGACGTCTAGCACGAACAAAATATTTGCAGCCACGTTTTCAAGTTCCCCATAATCCTTATATCCGAATTTCTTTGCCAGCTTTTCGAGGTCGGCATCGAGTTTCTTGTCTTCCTTGTCACCCGCTGCCTTCATGCGTTCAGACATTTTCGCCAACGCCGGTTGTGACTTGATGAAGCCATTGATGTGCGCTTCGGTGAGTTTAACTTGCACAAGTTCTTGCGCGTCACCGTCCTGCCCCTGGTCTTGCTTGGCGTCTTGCGCCTGAGTGCTCATTGCAATTGCAAACAGCCCGACCATTGATGCCATGACCAAGTAGGCGACGCGCCGTGTGATGCCAATCATCTTTTACTCCTGCATTAGTTTGTGTTTGACCCGGGTTGGGCACGGTTAATACCTAACCACTTTTACGCGGGAATGAGGCGGGAACAATGCCTCAGCGATGTGACTACCGCAAAAAAGGATTGGATAATCTTGCTGCCGGCCTCTCCGATCACTCATTCACCGCTAGAACGTGTTGCGGTATTATGGTACCGCAGATGTAATAGATTGAAAATAATGGAAAAACTAAAAGAAATTGACGAGTAGGTTCGAATTCGCTAGGAGATGTCGGCCCCTTGCAGCAACTTAAGCTGGGCGGCAAATCATCATTACAACTAATGTTCAGGAATGGACGATCCATGAAGACTTATGTCGCCAAACCCGGCGAGCTTGAAAAAAAATGGGTGCTGATCGATGCAGACGGGCTCGTCGTTGGCCGTCTTGCAGCGTTGATCGCTACTCGATTGAAGGGCAAGCATAAACCAACCTACACGCCGCATGTCGATATGGGTGACAACGTGATTGTTGTTAATGCTGACAAGGTCCACCTGACCGGCAAGAAATATGATGACAAGCGCTATTACTATCATACCGGCCATCCCGGCGGCATTAAAGAGCGCTCGCCAAAGATGTACCTCGAGGGCAAGTCCCCGGAGCGTGTCGTGGAGCTAGCCGTCGAGCGCATGCTCAAGCGCGGTCCATTGCAACGCAAGCTTATGCGCAATCTGCGCGTCTACAAGGGCAGCGATCATCCACATGCCGCACAAAATCCTGAGGCATTAGATATAGCATCGCTAAATCCGAAGAATTCGAAGAGGGCTTAAGGGCGCATGTCAACCGATACAGAAGGTAAATCCTTAGAAGATTTGGGCGAGCTTGCTGGCAGCGGCGCAGGCAGCACGGGCGCCAGCGATGCACCAGTTCATGTGCAGAAATTGGATCAGCAAGGACGCGCGTATGCGACGGGAAAGCGCAAGGGTGCCGTTGCGCGCGTTTGGGTTAAACCAGGGCACGGCAAGATCACCGTCAACAAGAAAGAGTTCGATCAATATTTCGCCCGCCCGGTTCTGCAGATGCTATTGAAGCAGCCGTTGGTCGTCGCCGATCGCCTCGACCAATACGACGTTATGGCGACGGTCAAGGGTGGTGGGTTGTCTGGTCAGGCCGGTGCCGTCCGCCATGGCATTTCGCAGGCCTTAACCCACTACGAGCCCGAATTGCGGGGTGCCCTAAAGAGTGGCGGTTTCCTCACTCGCGACAGCCGCGTTGTCGAGCGAAAGAAATATGGCCGCGCCAAAGCGCGTCGCAGCTTCCAATTCTCGAAGCGCTAATCGATCCGGCTTCCGGGTTCATCACAAAAGCTTTGAGCCCGCGCAACGCGGGCTTATTCGCGCTGAGATTGGTACCGCGCCGAATACTTCAGTAACGTTGACGATCCCGCCCCAGCACGCCTAGGATTGCGATTGTCCTGTGCTGTAAGTTGGGCATCGGGAGGATCCTTACGTGCAAGTCAATCGCTTATCCGAGGCGCTCGGCGCCGAGATTTCCGGCATCGACATCTCAAGAGCCGACGATCAGACCTTTGCCGCAGTGCATCAGGTATTCCTCGACCACCAGGTCGTGGTCATACGAGAGCAACAGATTAGCGTAGAGGATCACATCGCGTTTAGCAGGCGTTTCGGTGATCTCGAAATCCACATCTCTGGCGATCATCTTCTCGCTGGCCATCCGGAAATCCTTCTGGTGACCAATAAGATGAAAGACGGCAAATACATCGGTGTCGAAAACGCGGGCGACACCTGGCATTCGGATCTATCGTATATGGATAAGCCTTGCATGGGGGCACTCTTATATGCCCTCGAGGTCTCAGCAGTCGGCGGGGATACAGAATGGTCGAACATGTACGCGGCCTACGACGCATTGGCACCGGACATGAAAAAGCGACTGGATGGACTTAAAGCGCGTCATACGTTTAATCGATTGCGCAATCCGCGCGTGACTCTGCCAAAGCAGCACAAAGAAGACGCCAAAGAGCACTACGAACGTATCAGCCCACCGGATGCCATTCATCCGGTTGTGCGCACACATCCAGAGACCGGTCGTAAAGCCCTTTACGTTTCGCCGCGGTTTACGATCGGCATTGAGGATATCCCTGACGCAGACGCGCAGGATCTGCTTGACGAGTTGTTCGATCATGCTGTCCAGCGACAATTCATTTATCACCACAAATGGCGTGTGGGTGACCTTCTAATCTGGGATAACCGATGCACGCTACACTTGGCGTGTCGCGGCATACCGGAAGGGCAGATCCGCCATATGCATCGCACCACTGTTGCCGGTGATATTCCGCATTAGATATCCAGAAGGTCCGGCAGTTCGGCAAGCGACAGAATTTTGTGCTGCGGGGCACCGCCCTCCGCCACATTGTCTCTATCATGGAGACCATCCGACCGTATGATCTGGACGGTGCGCCACCCCATGGCATTCGGGGCGACAAAGTCCTTGGCAGGGTTGTCGCCGATATAGACAAAGTTGCAATCGCCATCATCCAGGCTTTGTTGCATGATTTCGAACGCCTTTGGATTAGGCTTATGAAATTCGCGCCCGCCGAGTTTGTTGGTAAGCACCACCTCCTGAAACCGTGGCGCGAGATTAAGAGCACCGACCTTGCGCGCCTGCACTTCATGCTGTCCGTCGGTGATCAGTCCCATTGGACAACGCGCCCCGAAATGATCGAGCACGGGACCCGCATCCTCATGCAGTTCGATGACCGGGTCGTGATCCTTCCAGACATCGATCAGTTTCTGTCGGTCATTTTCCGTGTAATTGGGCTTTCTTTCTGTGAGCGCCAATTCAAATGTTCGCCCGAAATGGCCCTGATCGAGATACCTGGTCAGGGCCTCTGCCAGGCCGCGGACGCCCCATTCCGCTTCGGCCCACTGCCCGGCGACCTTAAAGCCCGAAATTGCGAACATGCGTTCAGGATAAAGGGTATCGTCGAGATCGAAGACGACGACGAGCTGGCTCATGACACGGACCTCCCGGCTCAGGCAATCTCAGATAATTCGCAATTGCAACGATCTTGACCAACGAAGATCTAGGCATTCGCCAGTAGCTGACATATATAGGCGCTTCATATCCCGATTACATAGAAATCGTAGCGCGACCAAGTCCTATGACGACAGCAAGACCCACAATATTCATTGATGGCGACGCCGGCACCACAGGGCTTGCCATTCGCGAACGCCTTGCCACGATGCAAGATCGGCTCGACGTTCGCACGATCGCACCGGAGCATCGCAAGAATTTGGATGCCAAACGCGCCCTCTTTGAAGAGGTTGATCTGGTCGTTCTGTGTTTGCCGGACGATGCGGCGCGCGAAGCCGTCGCTTTGGCCGACACGCTGCCCGGTGGCGGCCCAAAAATCATCGACGCTTCAACGGCGCATCGCGTATCTCCGGGCTGGACTTATGGCTTTGCCGAAATGGATCCGCAATGGGCAGACAAAATTCGCTCATGCCGGCGGCTTGCAAACCCGGGGTGTTATCCAACCGGGGCCATTGCGCTATTGCGTCCGCTCGTAAAGGGCGGGCTTATTCCGAAGGATTATCCCGTCACGATTAACGCGGTATCTGGTTATTCCGGCGGCGGGCGCACAATGATAGAGGACTACGAGCAAGGCCGCGCGCCACCATTCGAACTTTACGCGCTGGGCCTAACACACAAGCATTTGCCCGAGATGCAGGTCTTTTCCGAATTGGACCGCACCCCGCTATTCGTCCCATCGGTCGGCAATTTCAGGCAGGGCATGCTGGTCTCTATACCATTGCATTTGGACACGCTGCCTGGAACGCCCAAGTCGGTCGATCTGCGGGGCGTCCTCCACAGCAGTTATCCGTCAGGCGGGCTCGTCCGTGTGCTCTCAGAAGAAGAGACGGCCGAAGAGGCTGGGCGATTGGAGCCAGAGGCCTTGAACGGCACCAATAAGCTTGAACTCAGGGTTTTGGCAAACGAGCAATCCAGGCAAGTGGTTTTGATTGCGCGCTTGGACAATCTTGGAAAGGGCGCCTCTGGTGCCGCAGTCCAAAATCTCGAATTGATGCTCAACCTGGCATAGCGGTCAGGCCATCCGTCGTTTTGCGCCCCATATGCTATACAATACGTAGATTGCAGAGGTTAGCACCACCGCGGCAAAGCCCTGGTGCAAGATGCCAAGTCCAATCGGAATTTTCCCTTCGGTAGAGACCAGTATCCAGACGCCAATCCCCGCTTGAATAATAACGGTACTAAGCAACGTCCAAGCCGGTGCTTCTAGCGCGCCATTGCGCGAGTGGAGCACCAAGGCCAAAGCACCGATCGCGATCAGGTAAGCCAGCACACGGTGGTTGAACTGGATCAGCGTGATGTTCTCAAAAAAGTTCAGGTACCACGGACTCTCAATCCAAAGGCCGTCAGGAACAAGGTGCCCGTCCATCAACGGCCAAGTATTATAAGTGAGCCCAGCCTTGGTGCCAGCCACGAATGCTCCGGCAATCACTTGCAGGAAGATCAATCCGGCCAATAACATCGCCAGCGCGCGCACTGTGCTGCTCACCGGCATGGCACGTCGTGAAGCATCGGGCGCAAGATCCAATATCGTCCAGCACAGCGCTGCGAAAATGATAAACGCAAGGCCGAGATGCATTGCCAAGCGGTACTGGCTGACGTCGATGCGGTCCACGAGACCTGATTGCACCATATACCAACCGATAAAACCTTGCAGACCACCGAGCAGGAACAACACCAGCATGCGGACTTGAAATCCAGCCGTAAAGGCGCCCCGCCACCAGAAATAGAGCGCTGGCAGTGCGAATGCGACACCGATGAATCGGCCCAGAAAGCGGTGCGCCCATTCCCACCAAAAAATCACTTTGAAGGCTTCAAGGCTCATACCCTTGTTGACCTCGGTGTACTCGGGGATCTGCTTGTATTTTTCAAACGCCTCCGCCCAGTCGCTCGCACTGAGGGGCGGGACAGCGCCTAGGATCGGCTTCCACTCAGTAATCGAAAGACCTGAATCGGTTAACCTGGTCGCACCGCCGACTACAATCATGGCAAAGACCAGCAAGGCAACGAGGCCTAGCCAGATACGTACACTCCTGCGCATGCTAGCACTCTGTCCAACCGCTCCGCTCATACGCGCCATCGCCTCGACGGGGAATTCCCAAATTGTTGACGCCATCACGACGCCATGCATCAGATGAGTGAGATGGGATCTAGGATGAGCGCGCCTTCGGCGCAATGCGCCGAAGGCGCGCGCCCCTGATCCTAACGCAAGGCGTTGGACGATTAAGCTGCAAGGCTCTGACACAGGGGATCAAATGACCATCCGAACTCGCAAGCTGATTGGGACAGTCGTATTAATCTTGTTCCTCATACTTTACGCCTTTGTGGCGATGCTGATTGCCATTGCCTTGCAGGTCAATGCCAGCAAGTTCGTCGAATTGGTGTATTACGTCGTCGCCGGCCTGCTTTGGGTCATTCCGGCGGCTATATTGGTACGGTGGATGCAGAAGCCGGAATAACGCCGATCGAAATGCAAGCTGGCAGCAGGTTTCCTGGTTCCACACTGCCGGATCCACACGGACTGAAAAGGATCGCTTCAGCAATGAAAATCATTGAGCAATCCGAGGCACCAAATCCGCGCCGCGTGCGCATTTACCTTGCCGAAAAAGGCATTGCCGTGCCTTACGAACAGCGAGATCTTCTGGCGAAAGAGCACATGGCACCTGCGTTCAAGGCACTTAATCCATTGCAGCAGGTGCCGATCCTCGTCTTGGATGACGGCTCGGTCATTTCCGAGACCATGGCCATATGTCGCTATTTCGAAGCGCTCCATCCCGCCCCTCCGCTATTGGGCGAAACACCACAAGAGATCGCCGAAATAGAAATGTGGAATCGCCGCATGGAGCTTGGGCTGTTCCAGAGCATTATCCATTGCTTTCGCCACTTGCACCCGGCCATGGCCGAGCTTGAGGTGCCTCAGGTCCCAGCCTGGGGTGAGGCCAATAGATCCCGTGCCGGTCGCATGCTTGCATGGCTGAATGGTGAGTTGGCAAATCGGGACTTCGTCGCCGGCGGCAGCTTTAGCGTCGCTGATATCACGGCCCTTGTGGCCATGGATTTCACCAAGCCGGCCCGGATTGACCGTCCGGCTGAATTGACGCACCTGTGGCGTTGGCATGCTGCTGTATCAGGCCGTCCAAGTGCTGCCGCTTAATTTTTGCTATCGTGAAGTGTTTCCTAGGGAACAGCCCGCGACAGCCAACTGTTGCAGCCTGCAGACCAGAACAATGGGACGGAGAACATAATGATATTAACGATCCTGGGCTGCGGTAACGCGTTCGGGTCGGGTGGCCGCCTGCAAACCAGTTTTCATGTCGCGACTGAGGACACAAACTTTCTAATTGACTGCGGTGCCACCGCCCTGATTGCATTGGAAAAAGCCGGCTTGGAGCCGAGCGAAATTGATACGATCCTGATTTCTCATCTTCACGGTGACCACTTTGCCGGTCTGGTTTGGTGGCTCTTGCACGCAAAATTTATTGCCAAGCGCACGCATCCGCTGATCCTTGCGGGACCGCCCGGTCTGCGCCAGCGCCTGCAGACTGCGACCGATGCCTTTTATCCTGGCGCCATAGAGAAGGTGTCAGATCTCAATGTCGCTTTCCATGTTTTGGAGGCTGAACATACAAGTCAACTCGGCCAGCTGAATGTACGCCCCGTCGACGTCACGCACCCGACAGATGCCCCGTCCTTCGCGCTACGCATAGAGACCGGAGACAAGACCATTGCCTTTTCGGGAGACACCGAATGGACCGATGCCCTGATTACCGTGTCGGAACGCGCCGATCTGTTTTTATGCGAGTGTTCGACCTATGATATGGTGGTGCCTTCGCATCTGAATTGGATGACTTTGCACGACAAGCTTCCTCAAATGAGCGCCAAACGCATCGTGCTGACACATATGAGCGACGACGTATTTGCACGGCGCACCGAACTCAGGGAGCATGGCGTCGAGGTTGCGGAGGATGGTATGGTGCTCGATATCTAGAGCATCATCCGCCAATACGCGATCGCCCGGGCGACCGCTTGGAAAACATCGGATATATCCGATGTGTCTAAGGGCGGATAAAGATGCTCTATTTTTATAAGTTTAGAGCAATTTTATCCGATCTGTTCCTCGCGACGCGATTCCGTCAGATCGGATATTGCTCTAGTCGATGTTGATAGGCAACCTAACCATCAGCTCGGAGTTGCGCCGGTGCCGCAATCATTCGACGAGTTTTTGCACACAATCCGCCAATGCCGCATTTGTGTCGAAAGTCCGACTGGCGCCCCACTCCCGCATGTTCCAAATCCGGTATTACGGGCCACCAAGAACGCGCGCATCGCGATTTGCGGCCAGGCACCGGGCACCCGCGTGCACAAGTATGGCATTCCATTTCTTGATCCCTCCGGCGACCGCTTAAGGGACTGGCTCGCGCTATCCCCTGCTGAATTTTATGATGACAGCCGTATCGCGATCGTGCCGATGGGCTTTTGCTTTCCTGGTCTCACTGACAAAGGTGCCGACAAACCGCCGCGCAAGGAATGTGGTCCGACCTGGCGATCGGCCTTGTTTGAGCACCTAGATCAACTCGAGCTGATTTTGGTCATCGGCCAGTATGCGATGCGTTGGCATATGGGCCGGGAGGCAAAGCAGAACCTCACGGAGACCGTGCGCGATTGGCGCAATCATCTTTGTGGCAACGCGCGCCCGTTAACGGTGCCTTTGCCGCACCCCTCCTGGCGCAACAACGCGTGGCTCAGAGCCAATCCCTGGTTTGAAAAACAGATGTTGCCCCCATTGCGCGACAAGCTGCATGCCATCCTTGGCGATGCGCCAAATGCAAACTAGCATCAGAAAAATTTTCTATTTCGAATTCATTATTTAAAAATATCGGTATATGATCTGCAATTCCTCACAATTCAGCGAATGGGATTCCAAATACTGCCATGAAGCTCGACAAAATGGACATCAAAATCCTAGGCATCCTGCAACAGGATGCAACGATCCCCATTGCCGATATCGGCAAGGCTGTCGGCCTGTCGACGACGCCCTGCTGGCGTCGTATCCAAAAGTTGGAGGAAGCAGGGGTCATTAAGCAGCGCGTCGCCGTTCTGGATCCCAATGGCGTCAATGCCGGCGTTACGGTCTTCGTTTTCATCGAAACGGATCAGCACAGCCTCGACTGGCTCGAACGGTTTCGTGCAGCCGTCGTCGATCTACCAGAGGTGGTCGAGTTTTATCGCATGTCCGGCGAGATCGACTATTTGTTGCACGTGGTGGTGCCGGACATTGCCGCCTACGACGCGTTTTATACAAAGTTGATCTCACGCATCGACATCGCCAAAGTATCCTCGGCGTTCGCTATGGAGCAGATCAAGTACACCACCGAAATGCCGCTTGAGTTCGCGCTCAACGAATAAGCAAAGCGGGCAGGCATAAGAGCGCCGCAACGTTGAATGAGTTCGTGGTAAGGGCTGCGATTGTGGTCCGCCGCAAGGCCCCAGCCCGCGCAGATGTGCGAGCGCAGCCAGGTTCACCATCGTGAGCGAAATAATTGCCCCTAGCCCCGGCCCTCATTGCGGTTCAGTCGTGTAATCAGGCTGGACGTGTCCCATCGTCCACCGCCCATGCGTTGGATGTCGCTATAGAACTGATCGACGAGTGCGGTCACCGGCAAGCTGGCGCCCGAGCGACGCGCTTGATCGAGACAGATACCAAGATCCTTCCGCATCCAGTCGACAGCAAATCCATAATCGAACTTGCCGTCGGTCATCGTTTGCCACCGGTTCTCCATTTGCCAGGACTGTGCCGCGCCACCAGCGATCGTTGCCATCACGGTAGCGATATCGAGATCATTTTTTTGGGCCAGGTGCAGGCCTTCTGCAAGGCCTTGGACGAGGCCGGCGATACAGATTTGATTGACCATCTTGGCGAGTTGGCCGGCACCGCTCGGCCCGATCAGATTAGCCATTTTGGCGTAACAGGTGATGATCGGCTTGGCGCGCTCGAAGGACTGTTGATCCCCACCGATCATGACCGTAAGGATACCGTTTTCTGCCCCTGCCTGGCCGCCCGACACTGGCGCGTCGAGAAAATGGAAGCCGATGTCCTTGGCGGCACCATAGAGCTGGCGCGCAACATCGGCTGATGCGGTTGTATTATCGATGAAGACTGCATCCTTTCTCATCCCCTCAAAGGCGCCATCGGCTGCCATTGTAACTTGTCGCACATCGTCGTCATTGCCAACGCATGAGAAAACAAAATCTGCATCCTGCGCCGCATCCGCGGGCGTGTCGGCGACCCGGCCGGTGCCATATTTTTTCACCCAGTCTTCAGCCTTTTGGCGTGTGCGATTATAGACGACGAGATCGTGCCCCCCTTTTTTGGCAATATGTCCCGCCATCGGAAACCCCATCACACCAAGCCCGATCCAGCCAACCCGCGCCATAACTTCGTCCTCTCGTCGTCCGTTTTCTGTGTGCAGCTCAAATTCTTTAAACTCTTATTTCATTTGTTGGGCAGTTCAATGATAACCTCAATTGCACAATCATAAACGCGACTTTAGGCGCTTGTTATTGCCCTGCCGGAGGCCTCTGTGACACAGCTGAACAACACATCCAACCCCAAGTTGCCGGTCACGGCGCGCGATGTCTCACGCGCTGCCACCGCAATTTCCGGCACGGTTGTCCGCACCGATTTCTGCCACAGCCGCACGTTGTCCAAGATGTTCGGCGCCGAGATTTGGCTGAAGTTTGAAAACCTGCAATTCACGGCGTCGTTCAAGGAGCGCGGTGCGCTCAACAAACTCTTATCGCTGTCCCCCGCCGAGCGCGCCGCCGGTGTCATTGCCATGTCGGCTGGCAATCATGGTCAGGGTGTTGCTTACCACGCCCGCCGGCTCGGCATTGCTGCAACGATTGTCATGCCCGAGACCACGCCAATCGTGAAAATCGAGAATACGCGCCAGCACGGTGCCACGGTCATCGTCAAGGGGAGCAGCATCGAAGAAGCGCATGCGCATGCAGAAGCTGAGGCCGCGAATAAGGGACTGACATTTCTCCACCCGTATGACGATCCCCATGTCATTGCCGGTCAGGGCACAATAGCCGAGGAAATGCTCGCTGACACGCCGACGCTCGACACATTGATTGTGCCCATCGGCGGCGGCGGCTTGATTTCTGGCATGGGTATAGCGGCCAAGGCCATCAAACCCGACGTTGAGGTGGTTGGTGTCCAATCGGCGTTGTTTCCCGCAATGTACAACGCCATCAACAACACAACGCTGCCAATCGGCGGAGATACACTTGCCGAAGGTATTGCTGTCGCAAAGCTAGGAGAATTAACGGAGCGAATCCTCCGCGTTGTTGTCGATGACGTCGTCCTCGTTGACGAAGCAGCGCTCGAGCATGCAGTGCTACTCTTTTTAGAAATAGAAAAGACCGTAGTGGAGGGCGCTGGCGCCGCGGGCCTTGCCGCGATGGTCGCTAATCCCGAACGCTTTCGAGGCAAGACGATCGGTATGGTGCTATGCGGCGGCAATATCGATACCAGGCTCCTGGCAAGCGTCCTAACACGGGGGCTGGCTCGGGCCGGCCGCCTGTCCGAATTGTCGATTGATCTACCAGACCGCCCCGGTCAGCTTGCTAAATTGGCAAAAGTCATTGGTGATGCCGGAGCCAATATCGTCGAAACAGCTCATTTGCGCATCTTTACAGACCTGCCTGCAAAGAGCACAAGAACGCGCATCGTTCTTGAGACCCGGGACGCAACCCATCTTGCCCGCACAATTGCAGACCTACAAAATGCCGGTTTCACGGTGGACGAGAGACGAAGTACCGCTACGCCGGCGCCGTAATTGGTTGATCTGGGAATGCCAATTGTTCGCGCGCCCGCCATTCCTTGGTCACGTAGTTAATTATTATTGACTTGCGCACCCCTTCGATGTGCCGCTTCTGGAAACCATGAAACGTGATATCGGAGGGAACAAACGTGAACGCTGAATTCGCCTCGAAGGGTGATCGGCCCACCCGCGTCTTGTCTGTGTCATAAATGTCGGTGCCGAGATCGGCGTGGGCTGCGTCGCGGGATGTGTAAAGCAGCATTGTGAACATTTTCACGCCCAGATCTGTGTGCGGTTCCAGCCAAAAACCGTCAATATCGAGCGCGTATTCGATTCTCAGATAGGTATTGTCGAGGTGAGCACCGAACGTGTCTCGTACGCCATCCGTCACCGTCCGGTCTTGAAATGCTTCGGCAAATGCCTTGGTCACCGGATACGCGTTTTGAGTTTCAACATCAAAGTAGCTGCGCGTTGCATTATGCAGCTCACGCTTGCCGGATAGGCCATTTAGGTCAGGCGCTTCAATGGGTAAATCATTGATCGCATCGATACAATCTTCCGGCAGGCACTTGCTCAGCAACCAGTGACGATAGGGGACCTGTCCCACTTGGGCTGACTCAAAACTCTTGCACAGCGCTGCTATAATTGCTTCACGGCCTATTGCCATCGCCCAGTTGTCCCTTGCCGTACAGAAGACCGGTTTGTCGGATCATCATAAGTCATCCTCGCCTGCCTCGCGACCCGATAAAGCGAAAAATCAAGCTTTCTTCAGGCTCTGATGGTCGCACCCTATTGGTGTAACTCTCGACCGATATCCGGATTGGGACGCATTGCCGTTGGTTGACAATCCTCTACATCAGGCGCGACATTTGATGTACAACTTTCATGTCGCACACATTAAAAAAGATAGAGATTGAGCTAGAGGGGCCGAGGGGCAAAGCCATCAGGACAGGTCCGCCGCTCCCCTCGGGAGCGCACGGGACTGGCCCGAGCGTTCCGAATGACGACTGCACCTTTTCAGGCCGTCAGGCTTCGCCCCAATACAAACTATCAACTGCCTGCAAAATTGTCCAAACAATGTCGCAGCTTTCCCAAAAATTTATTTCCGATTTTGGAAACCGCATTTCGTTTGGCCGGGCCAAGGTCCTTCCACGCCACCGTTGCTGCGAACGATGGGTCTAATAGCAACGCGGCAACGCCCGACAATTCATTAGGCCGAAGAGGCGAGTTTCCTATTTCGTTGACCTTTCAAGTATGCTTTGCAGCAAAAAGCGCACACCGGCGAACACATCTCAATTATGTAGCCAACCGCCATTCGTGAGGACCCAGCCATGAACGTTTTATTTCGCCCGTTAGCCGCGACTGTTGGAACAATCGCCCTGCTCGCCGTAGAGGCATTTTCGGCGATGCTGACGTACACCATTCTGCAACTCTACAGCATTGACGTATTTGGCTATTTGGTGAGCCTCGCTGACATTGTCCTCAATCTTATGGTCGGCTGGCTTCAGTGGCTGCTACCCAGCACCAAGAACCAGCAATATGCGACCCTTGTAGGCGAGTTGAGCCCCAAAGCCATGTTGCTGCTTTTGATCGGCCTCGTGGTTGGTGCGCTAATCCGGTTCATGATCTGGTCTGTCCGGCGCAGCTTGACCAGGCAGCATTAGAGTTGCGCAAAATGGCGGGCGCAGCTCCAAGCCGTCACAACCGGCTCAGTGCTGCGTCAATTGATATGTGCGGCTACTGAAGGTCAGTATTATGATCGCGGTGCGCCTTCCGCATCATCGGGGACCGGCGTAATCGCCGGGCCTTCGATGGCCTTTTCAGCCGCTGCATCCAGATCGAGATCCGGATCCCAATGCATACCAACAATACGTTTGCCGGAAACGGCATTAGAATGCTCTGAAGCCAACCATATGATGGGATAGAACATCACCTCCGGGGACAATAGGTGGTTGCGCCCACTGGCTTCGATCGCGCGTCGCGTCTTAAGGCTGACGAACGTGGTATCAGCTGCACCGCCTGGCAAAATCGTATTGACCGTCACGCCCGTGCCTTCAAGGTCTTTTGCAAAGATCAGCGTCTCGGATTCGATTGCCGCCTTTGAGACACCGTAAGGTGAGTTGCTGCCCCGCTGCAGTGATCTCAAGCTGGTTGTCACATTGACAATGCGCCCCCAGCCATTCGCCACCATGTGTTGGGCGGCAAAATGCGACATATAGAATGCGCCATTGACATTTGTGACGACAACATCCTGCCAGACGATGGGGTCCGCCTCATAGAATTTTGCAGATTTTGACTTCGGTGACTGCTCGATGTGGATTGTGCCCTTTGCGGCATTATTGACGAGAATATCCAGGCGCCCGAAGGCCGAGATAGTCTCTTTGATTGCAGCTTCGGCGGCTTTGATGTCGGAGATATCGCAGGTTAGCGCGATCGCCTTGCCGGCACTGTTCATGCCATTAAGCTCCGCCGCCGTTGCTTCTGCCTCGGCCTTGTCGATGTCCAAGACTGCCACATTGGCCCCGGCACTGATAAGACCTTGCGCCATCACTTTGCCGAGCCCGCGCGCGCTGCCCGTAATCAGGGCGTTTTTACCGGTGAGGTCGATATCCTTAGTGGTTGTCATTTGGGCTTACTCTCCCTGTTCGGCTGTGGAGCGGGTGGCGCATTGGTTGCGAGCGAATTGAATTGTGGCCAACCATGCCGTGCTACTAGCGCCCACACATGAATATCTGTCAAGCCGATCCGCACCGGGCGCAAATATCAAACGGCCACGACGTCCTTTGCCAGGCACTCAACTTGGACTAGATTAGCGCCCCCTGAAGGCGATACTGCCGACGGGCTGAAAGAAGATTGCGGCGCAATGTGTCATCGCGCGGGAGTACACGAATGATTGAACTCTACACTTGGTCCACGCCCAACGGCCGCAAGGTCTCGATAATGCTGGAAGAGATCGGCATGCCTTACACCGCCCATCCGATCGATATCTCCAAGGACGAACAATTCGGTGCTGACTTTTTGAAGATCGCACCCAACAATCGAATTCCTGCAATCATCGATACGGATACCGGCCAGACGCTGTTCGAATCGGGCGCCATTCTTATGTACCTGGCTGAGAAGTCCGGAAAACTAATGCCGAGCGAACCGGAGGCACGTTGGCGCACGGTAGAATGGCTGATGTGGCAAATGGGCGGTCCCGGACCAATGTTTGGGCAGGTTCATCATTTTCTCCGCGCCGCTGCGGGCAAGGCACCTTACGCCGAGCAGCGCTATTTGAATGAGACCAAGCGTCTATACGGCGTTTTGGACAGGCGTCTGGCGAATGTCGAGTATGTTGCCGGCGACTATTCGATAGCCGACATAGCAATCTGGCCGTGGGTGTCGCGCTATGAATGGCACAATCCGGAGATTGCAGAATTTCCCAATGTGGTCCGGTGGTACAAGGCGATTGCCGCCAGACCAGCTGTCCAACGCGGCTATGACGTGCCGGTTAAGCAGCCAGCTATTCCGATCCCATGAGAGGCTGGCCATCCAATCTGTTGATCTTAGTATGTCGCTAGTGGGGCTCCCGTGCAAAAAGATCGCAATTTTAGTGGCATCATGGCGCCCGTCTTGACACCCTTCGGTCTTGATGGCGCACCGGATGTAGAAAGTTACATCGAGCATTGCGTTTGGTTGCTTGAAAACGGCTGCAGTGCACTGGTTCCATTTGGCACGACCAGTGAGGCCAATTCCTTAGGTCTCGACGAGCGTATGGAATTGCTGGAAGAACTGGTCGATGCCGATGTCGATCCGGCCCTGCTGATGCCGGGCACCGGAATGTGTTCTGTTACGGATGCAGCAGTGCTCACCCAGCATGCCGTAGATATCGGTTGCAGCGGCGTATTGATGCTGCCTCCCTTTTATTACAAGCAGCCGAGCGACGAGGGGCTCTATCAATACTATGCACACATCATTGAGGAAGTGGCCGACGACCGTCTGCGCATCTATCTCTACCACATTCCTCAGGTTTCTCAGGTCGGCATCTCGCTGGACCTCATTGAGCGCCTTCGCAAGGATTTTCCGGCCACGATTGTTGGGATCAAGGACAGTTCCGGCGACGAAGCCAATCTAATGGCAATTCTTCGCGCCCATCCGGACCTTGAGGTATTCCCGGGAACCGAGACATTGCTGCTGAGCGGCCTCAAGGCGGGCGCAGTTGGCGTCATATCAGCGACCGCAAATATCAATTGCGCCCAACAGCAGCAAATCTACGCGAACTGGCAAAGCGCCAGCGCCGAGCCGGTGCAGGCAGCCGTTTCGCAATTGCGCGCCACGATTAAAGAGTATGCCGCCATTCCCTTGTTAAAAGCGATCCTGGCCTATTTCCGCGACACGCCGAGCTGGCGTGCGGTGCGCCCGCCACTATTGGCGCTGAGCGATGATCAGGCCGATGCCGCGGTCCGCCAATTGGTGGAACGCCATGCCTTGACGATGGCCGTCAACTGAGCGATGGCGCAGGGGTTGACGCAGCCGAGCCCCTGAGGCCAGTTTGGTGCCGAATGGCCGATTGTCCGGACTGGAGGATGTTATGGCAATTACAGTTACGCCGCTGTCGAATGCATGCGGGGCAGAGATCACGGGGCTTGACCTCACCCGGCCGCTTGCCGATGAGGACATCAAGGCGATGCGACAGGCTTGGCTCGACCATTTGGTGATTGTGGTCAGGAACCAAGACCTGGAGCCGGAAGACCAGCAGCGTTTTGCCGGCTATTTCGGCAAAGTTGGCGCTTATTACCGACCGAAAGAGGCGCAGCATCCCGAATACGCCAGCGACAAGGTGATGCTGATATCCAATATCCGGGAAAACGGCAAAGTGATCGGCGCGCATCCCGACGGCGAAATGATGTGGCACACGGACACCGCTTATACCGAGCGCCCGCACAAGGCGACGACACTATATGCCGTCGAGGTCCCCAAATACGGCGGCAATACCCTGTTCTCCAATCAATACATGGTCTACGAGGCCTTGCCCGATGGTTTAAGAACGAAGCTGACCGGCAAGATGGCTATCAACGCATACGCATTTGGGACGACCGTCAAGACCTTTGAAAAGTATGATCGGACAAAGGTTCCGCATTGGGCGCACCCGGTGTTTCGCAAACATCCTGAAACAGGTCGCACGGCCGTATACGTATGTCCATTGATGACTGAGGAGATTGTCGGCTTGGACGCAGCAGAGAGTGAGGCATGCCTGGAACAGATTTATGCCCTTCAGCAGCAGCCACAGTTCATCTTTAGCCACGCCTGGCAACCCGGCGATCTCGTGATCTGGGACAACCGGTGTTTGATGCATGCACGTGAGGATTTCCCACGCGACGAGCGTCGGTTGTTGCGACGTGTAACTGTGTCAGATACCGCCGACGTCCTCGCCGCCTGAATATTCGAAGGGCTCCGATCACTGACACGTTGTTGTTTCGACTTCCATGCGACCTGAGGGCCGAGTTTCACCAGTTCCAGGCCAAACACCTGCATATTGGTTAGTGTCGAACCTCCACACACTCCAGCTCGAGCATGATGATATCCCGCACACACTTTTGACTCAGCACCGATTGGCTTGATATCACCCCAGCCAGAAGAGACGTCCGCGCAGGAAGGACTTGCCATGCATCAGGCCGGTATCAAGGTTGAATTGGGCAAAGGCGCTGCCGCCGCGCAAGGTTGATTTCTTGAGGCACAAGCGCAAGGCTGAACGCATACACCTACCCCCATCGTAGGTATTCCCAAAAGCAGTCGATCAGGACGGACCAGATGAGCCTGTTAGAAATTCTCGCCCTGTTGATCGGCCTCTCGGCCATCGGCGGTTATCTCAATCACCGCTTCTTGCGGTTGCCGCATACGATCGGTCTTGTCGTTGTGGCACTCATGGCCTCAGGCGTGCTCATCGCGCTCGACCGCTTTCATCTTGATCTTGGGATCAGCGATACCGTTCGCGCAGCGCTCTCCCAGATCGACTTTAACAAGGCGTTGATGGAAGGCATGTTGAGCGCGCTGCTGTTCGCCGGTGCCGTGCACGTCGATTTGACGGAGTTGGCCGAGCGCAAGTGGGCCATCGGTTTGATGGCCACCGTCGGTGTATTGATCTCAACAGCGCTCGTCGGCTTTGCGATCTGGGGCTTGGCTTTCGCCTTAGGGTTCGACCTGCCGTTGATTTGGGCGCTCGTATTCGGGGCACTTATCTCGCCGACCGATCCGGTTGCTGTCCTGGGAATACTCAAAACCGTAAAGGTCCCGCGTCTTCTGCAGGCAAAGATCACTGGCGAATCCCTGTTGAATGACGGCGTTGGCGTCGTCGTCTTCTCTATTCTGGTTACGATTGCGACCGGCAGCGGCCATGGCGCGGCAGCGGCAGACATTGGCGCCACAACAATTGCCAAGCTATTTGTGGTGGAAGCCTTGGGCGGTGCTCTACTCGGGTTTGCAGCCGGCTATCTTGCCTATTGGCTCATGCGCACAGTGGATGAGCACAACATCGAAGTGATGATCACCTTGGCGCTGGTGACCGGCGTATATGCTCTGGCATTGCGCCTGCATCTGTCCGGGCCGATCGCGGTTGTCGTCGCAGGTCTTCTGATCGGCAATCATGGCGCGCGCTTTGCAATGAGTGCTAAAACCCGCCAGCACGTCTATAATTTCTGGGAATTGACGGACGAGATCTTGAACTCGGTTCTGTTCCTATTGATCGGATTGGAGGTCATGATCATCACCTTCAATCCCAATGCAGCGGGCCTAGCACTATTGGCCATACCGATTGTATTGCTGGCGCGCCTGATTGCGATTGCCATTCCCATCGGCCTATTGCGTTTCAAAGAGCAGTTTACTGACGGTGCCATCCGAATTCTGACCTGGGCGGGCCTACGCGGTGGCATCTCCGTTGCGCTGGCGTTGTCGTTGCCGGAGGTCGCCTACAAACCTCTGATTCTAACCGCGACGTATGCCGTTGTAGTATTCTCAATTCTGGTTCAGGGGCTAACGGTTGAACGTTTGGTCCGCGGCATCGTCGATGAGGCCAAACGCGATCCCTCCAAGCCGATGGCAGCAACCACCGAAGAAATAACGGCAGCATCAGAAGCGACCATCGACCGGACAAAGAGCTAAGCTGTCGAACGCGATCGATTTGCGCCGTTCATTTTTTGACAATTATGGCTACGGCGGCGCGAAACTGCTGCATCGGTTGACTGCTGTTGTCGTGCCTTGCGTGCGGCACCGAGCGACGTCGATCGCGTCGCCCATTGCTCTGGCGGCTACGCCGGCTCCGTCGATCCCGCGTTGCTTGGCGCGCTTCGAGACCATCCCGCCCAAGACTAGCTTTCAGGAAATTCTCCCAGCTGCCGATCACCGAAAAGCGCCAGCGGTCGAAGTCGTAATTTATTCCGGCGAGTCTTTTGGAGCTGGTCGTGCAGATGGCCACCATCGTCTCCCGTCCCAGTGTCCCGAATGTCAGCTTGAAACCTGCATTAGGAGGCGGAATCTGCACCCGTTGCCCCGGCATGACGCGGTTGGCACGTTGAAAGTCGTTAGGATAAACGACTGTCGCCAAACCGCTCGGCTCAATATTGATGATATTGAGATAGCAAGCAGATTTGGTCGTCGCGAAAACGGTGAGCTGGCGGCCAACACGGGCGACAGGCGCGTGCAGCCAAACAGTGAGATCGTGATCCGTTGACTTGCGCGGCAGACGGAGACCGCGCTTGCCGGCGCTTAGGCTTTCGATCCAGGCTCGAACGGCAGCGATTTCTGCCCCCGTCGGCAGTTGATCGCCAGCTCGCCCAGTTCCACCCGGCTCGGCATCTGGCGGCATCCAAGCCCCAGCCATCGAATTGAAAAGAAGCGAGGCGTCCGCAAAGCCTGGCCACACAAATCGGCGGTCCTTTCCAAGCTTTGTAAGATCGAGAATATTCCGCGGCATTGGGCCGGCAGCCGTGGCTCCAGTATCGCCAACCTTGGCCGGCAACTGATGACAACTGGCGCAATAGGTTTTGAGGACGTCATATGCAGCTGCTGCGGTGCCATCATCGGGTCGTATAGGCAAGCCGGTTCGGTCGTTCGCCGGTTGGCCATCGCCTTTCTTGGCGGCCGTTTCACCGATCGCGACCTGGCTCAGCAGGGCAAGCCACACTGCCGTCCACAGGTTGCGGCGATTGAAGCACGCGCGCCGGGCCAGGACTGCCCAAAGACTATTACGTCTCACGTTGCCCCTACCTCCCCTAACCCTGACCTCTCCCAACGCCTTGGCCAGCAAACAGGGTCATATTTTGTCCGTCCATGGGCGCATACCAAAAGTGCCAGCTTGTCGGTTGTTGCGGCAAGCATAGTGCTGCCTGCCAAGCGGCACCGGCCGGCGCGCACGCCTGGTTCACGCCATGATTGATCCGTCCCAACCCGGTTGTTTGTCCAGCAGTTTCGAAACTGTACGTGTATTAAGAATTGGTTATGTATAAACCAAATTAAATAGAGACATTTTATAATAAAAAGCAAACAAATTATTGATGTAACGGGATTTTCACAGTTAACGATATTTTATCAGGAGTATAGACTGAAGTAAAACTGTTGAGTATTAGTAGTCCATGTGATCGACCAACACGTCTTCACGATCTATTCAATCCACGGCTTCTTATGCGGGAAGAACGCATGGAATTAAAACCGGACAGATATTCAAAGCATCCAGGTTGGAGGGTGATGCGCTTGATCGCCTTCTCCTGCTTCGTCCTGGCCTGCGTATTATTGGTTGGCTCACTCTCTAAAGCGGCGAAGAGTGAAGTGCCAACAGATGCTTCCTTGTTACACACTTTGAACCGCGCACCAGTCTAACGCCTTTATTGTTCTTACTTCCGCCCAACTGAATCTCATCCAAATGGTTCCTTGCCCTCGATCCACCCGGTATCGAGGGCTTTTTTTTATCTGTAACGTCCTCAGTCCGTGCCGCAAGATAATGGCCATCGCATTTAAATATCAGGACCCATGCAATTGCAGATCAGTGACGTCGCATAAATGACTTTAAAGTCCTGCCCAACCCCTCGGAATTGGTTTAACGTGTCGCCGCAACAGTGCGCAGAACATGGACGCCGCGGCAGCGCACCCGACATTGGCGGTTGAAGCGTGGCCCGAAACAGGAGAGGAAACATGCCAAAAAAGACGTTGAGGAATGTGACGGTTGCCGATGCCTATCTCGCACTTATGGCGGATCGCGGTGTTGAATATCTGTTTGCCAATGCAGGCACCGACTTCGCACCCCTGATTGAGGCCTTGGCGAAGGCACAGGCCTTAGGCATGCCACATCCTCAGCCAGTGACCTGCCCTCATGAAAACACCGCCCAACATATGGCCATCGGCTATTATCTGGTCTCCGGCCGCCCGCAGCTCACCATGCATCACGTCAACGTCGGCACCGCAAACGCCATGAACGGCCTGTTAAATGCCTCGCGCGGCAACGTGCCGATGTTGTTTACAGCCGGTCGC
Organism: Hyphomicrobiaceae bacterium; assembly: GCA_965223255.1. Classification (GTDB taxonomy): domain Bacteria; phylum Pseudomonadota; class Alphaproteobacteria; order Rhizobiales; family Hyphomicrobiaceae; genus CBDCWA01. The sequence goes on from CBDCWA010000002.1 coordinate 1,023,190, forward strand.
ACACCAACCAATGAGGACACGCTGAAGGGGCACCGCTCGCTGGACATTCATTGGACTCAGGAAATGTATGACCAGGCCGGTATGACTCGTGAAGCGGTCAAGTGGGACTATGAATTGCGCAATGGCGAACAGCTGGAATCGGTTGTCGACCGCATGTTGTCAATGTCGATGAGCGAGCCCAAGGGCCCCGTATATATGTCGCTCCCACGTGAGGTCTTGGCGCAGGAAATGGACGAATTCACATTTTATTCGCCAAGCCGTATGTATGCCCCGGCCGAGCCATCCGCGCCCAATGCCGCGGCCTTGGAGGAAGCTGCAAGCATATTGGCCAAGGCGCAGAACCCTGTGATCATCACCAACTGGGGCGGGCGTAATCACGGCGTGATGCCGGCCTTGGTCGATATCGCTGATAAGTATGCGATCCCGGTAGTTGAGTTCCGCAATCGCTACGTCGCAATGCCGCCGCGCCATCCGATGCATCAGGGCTTCAATCCCGATGCTTTTGTAAAAGCTGCTGATGCCATTCTTGTCATTGACTGCGCCGTGCCGTGGCTACCGGCCCGGGTCGAGCCACGTGAGGACTGCAAAGTCATTCAGATGGCGCCTGATCCGCTTTATTCATTCGTGCCGATCCGCAGTTTCCCAGCTGACATTGTGCTGGCGTGTGCCACCGAATTGGGGCTGCAATTGTTGACCGATGCAATGGCGGAGCCTGCCAAATCGAACGACGCTAGGATCACAGCTCGGCGTAAAGACTTGACTGCGCGCCACGAGGAATTGGAAGCAGAGTGGGCGGCTACATTGGCGAACAAAAAAGATGCCTCCCCGATATCGGTGCCGTGGATCTCGCATTGCATCAATCAGATTGCCGAGAAGGACGCCATCATCATCCGCGAAGCAGGCCTGCAAACCCAATACATCGATACCGAAGTGCCCTGCACCATTTTGAATGCCGGTGCCTCTTCCGGTCTCGGCCATGGTATGGGCGTCGCGCTTGGTGCAAAGCTTGCCGATCGCAATCGCGATGTCATCTGCACCGTGGGCGATGGGGCCTACATGTTCAATGTCCCCACTTCGGCACACTATGTTTCAGCCGAGCAGGAGCTTCCGATTTTGAACATCATCTTCAATAACCAGCGCTGGCAAGCTGTGCGCGGTGCGACAGTGGGCCTGCATCCGGAAGGTTATGCCGCCAAGTCCAATCGCCAGCCGTTGACACACTTCACAGTTGAGCAGAAGTACGAAAAGGTCGTAGAGGCCTCAGGCGGTTATGGCGAGCAGGTGTCGGATCCGGCCGATCTGATGCCGGCCCTCGAACGCGCGATGAAAGCCGTTAAGGTCGAAAAGCGCCAGGCGGTCCTAAACGTGATTTGCGAGGGTAATACCCGCGGTTGAGAAACCGAAGGCGGCCCGTCGGTCTGTATTTTTTTGCCGGGCCGCCTCGTCAGCGCGATATCGCACACGTCTGTTTCAGTCGGTCAATATACCGTTAGTGGCCCAAATCAGCCCTTCTTCTTTTTCTTCGTATAGATGGCGCGAAACGCCTTTACGACTTCGGGTGTCGCCGATTGGAATCCGCGCGTCATCTCTTTCTGGATCTCTGCTGCCGATTTTGGCGAGAGTTCGATCCGCCGTTTCAGGATATCCGCCTTTGTCTTTGGATCGGCGAGCATCTTGTCGAAGGACGACTGCAGAATTGCCACGACGTCTTTCTTGACGCCGGGTGGCGCATAAAAGGCTTGTCCGATTTCAAAGTTCATTGCCAGCAGATCATAGACCTTTTGGTTGAGCGAACCGGGCTTAAGGAGGTCACGCAAGTGTGGCACGCCTTTCATGGCTGGATCGCGTGGTCCGGTGGCAACAACTGGAACAATTAGATTGTCGGAAATCCATTTCGGTCGCACGCCGAGAAAGCCGGATCTGAAATTCCAGCGCCCGTCGACCTCATTGCGTTCGATCGCGATATTCATCGCCCCGCCACCCTTGTAACCGTAGACCAACTTGATTTTGGTCCCCAGCACATAGTTGATCAAGCGAGGAAACACGGAGCCGCCGGACGAAAAACCGGAGGTGCCAAGCGTGACGCCTTTGGTCTTGAGATCCTCGATCGTTTTGATGCCTTTGGTGTGCCAGACAAATATCGCTGAAGAGCGAGCCGCAACAGATCCGAGCCAGTTAAATTTCTTGGCATCATATTTCACGTTGCGCACCAGCGGTGTCGTGATTGATCCAGGCGCAATCATCGCGATATGGGTTCCATTTTTCGGTGCGACCTGCATCATGTACGATGCCGACACAGCGCCACCGGCACCTGGACGGTTCTTGACGATAAGGGAAGGCGAGCCTGGGATATGGCGTCCAAGATTGCGGGCCACAATCTGGCAGTAAATATGATAGGTCCCACCAGACCCCGAAGGAACTTCGACGGTAATCGTCTTGCCGGCAAAATAGTCCTTGGCACCAGCCGTCGGCGCCGCAAAGGCGATCCCAACAACCGTGAGCCCAAATACAATGGGCTTGAGAGGCAACGTGATCATTGATTACTCCTGTTGGTTTCCTCAGGTATGATAAAGTGAATTCTTTTTTTGTGGGGTCTTGATCGCCAACGACGAAGACCTGCCCCTTGAAAAATGCTCTGGTAGGGCGATGCTGTAAAGCAAAGAAAGTGTGCCCGGCGGAACTTGCAGCCGCTGGTCTGCGGGCGAAACTGGTCGTATGGCCATTTACAGTCCCCATGTTGGCACTTATGCGGTATCTGATAAAACGCGTGTTTGCCGCGCCATTGCGTGCCGGACTAAGCCGCGATGTTTCAGGAGTAATACGGAATGGAGAGATATGCATCTGCGCGCGCCTTGATCGAGGCGGAACAGCCGGACCGCCCTGTGTTCGGCGTGCGCCCGCATGCTGCAGGCCGCGCCGCGCGCTGGTTTCTCAAGAATTTCCCCGGTGACGTCGCCTACGCCTATAAGGCCAATCACTCTGTGTTTTTGATTGGTGCGCTGTATGGCGCCGGCATCACACGTTTCGATGTCGCCTCGTTGGCCGAGCTTGAGGATGCTGCAACCATTCCCGGCGTGCACCTTCATTTCATGCATCCAGTCAAGTCGCGCCGCGCAATCCGACAAGCCTACCACGTCTATGGCATCCGCTGTTTTGCGCTCGACAGCAATGATGAACTCGACAAGATCCTTGAAGAGACGGACAATGCCCAGGATCTGCACCTTTTCGTGCGCATCTCGGTGCCCTCCAAGAACAGCCGGATTCCCCTGGAACGAAAGTTCGGTGCCAGCGGCGAGGCAGCAATCGATTTATTGAGTCGAACGCGCCAGGTTACCGATGAACTGGGCTTAACGTTCCATGTGGGCAGCCAAACAACCACGCCGGAAGCCTTTATCACAGCCTTCGAAGAGGCGCGCCAATTGATCTACAAGGCTGGCGTCGTCGTCGATGCCATTGACGTTGGCGGCGGTTTTCCCTCGCGATACACCGACAGCCAGCCGGCGCCGCTCGAAACTTTCATGACCACCATTCATGATCTGTTCGAAGACATGCCGATCGCCGAAAATGCCCGCTTAATTTGCGAGCCTGGCCGGGCATTGGTGGCCGAAGCGGAAAGCCTGATCGTTCGCGTTGATGCCCGTCGTGACAATGAGCTTTTCATCAATGACGGCGGCTATGGCGCATTATTTGATGCGGCAATGTTGGGTTTTGTTTTTCCCGTTCGCCTGGTCAGCCGCGATATTCCGGATGGAGAACCAGAAACCGCGTTCGAATTATGGGGGCCAACCTGCGATTCCATCGACTATATGAAAGGTCCATTCATGTTGCCGTCGTCGATCCGCGAAGGCGACTACATCGAGATTGGCAATATCGGCGCTTACGGTCGTGCCATCGCTGGCGGCTTTAACGGATATGGCCGCTATGATGAAGCGATCTTAGACGACGAACCGATCTACTCGATGTACGATGCAAAGATTGCCAAGGCCGCCGAACGTACATAACGCATCAGGCCCGTTGATGAACCATAGTTTGAGCCAGTTTGATTATTTACCGCCAGACCAAGCCTTCCTCGATCCCGATCGTGCCGACGCTGGCCGTCCGGATGCCGCGCGCGCCGTCGTTATACCCTTTGGTCTCGAGGCAACAGTCAGCTATGGCGGCGGGACCGGCAATGGCCCCGCAGCTATCCTGGCGGCAAGCCATCAACTTGAGCTTTTCGACGACGAGTTCTGGTGCCAGCCCTGCGATGATTACGGCATCGCCACCCTTAAGCCGACGCCCATCGCCACAACCCAAAGAGCGGCGCTTGAGCAGTTGGCGGAAACGGTAGAGGCCGTCCTGGATCAGCATCGTTTTCCTATGATCCTCGGCGGCGAGCATGCACTCACGGCTGGTGCGATTACGCCGTTCGCGAAGCGCTTCGAAAATTTGGCCGTCCTGCAAATTGATGCCCATGCCGATCTCCGCGATGGCTATCTCGGGGAGCACTATTCCCATGCCTCTGCCATGCGCCGCGTCCTTGATCATGCCCATGTGCGTCTGGTTTCGGTTGGCATTCGCGCCATTTCTGAGCCGGAAGCAAACTATTATGAGGCAAATCGCGCGCGCATCGACATCCACTTCGCCAAGGACCAACAACGCTGGAACATAGAAGACATTGTTGCCCCATTAGCAGGCCGGCCCGTATACATCAGCTTTGACATCGATGGCCTCGACAGTGCCGAAATGCCGGCAACGGGCACACCGACCCCAGGTGGTCTGGGCTTCTGGCAGGCCTTGGCAATTCTCAAGCGTGCTTCAGAGGTGGCAACTATCGTTGGCGCGGACGTCGTCGAACTTGCGCCAATTCCCGGCCTGCGCGCTTGCGATTACACTGCCGCCGCCCTGACCTACAAGATTATGAACTATGCGCTTGGCAGACCGGCTTAGTCAGGAAACGGCACGCCGGCCGTACCGCTCTGCCACGGTGCGTATTTCTTCATCACGCCGGCAAATATCTCCGATGACAACATGGTCTCGAGCCAGGCCTGCAGGTTTGGATATGGCTGGGCGCTAAACCAGGTGATATCGGTGTTGGCGAATTGTCTGACGAAGGGGGCTGTTGCGAAATCAGCAAGCGATGGCGCATCGCAGATCAAGAAGCGATGCGACTGTAACCGCTCATCAAGTCCAGCTAATATTTCCAATGCGGCTTGACGGTGTTGAATCGGGTCGACGCCGGCGCCATCATTTTCATGCGCATATCGGGTGGCATACTTGTAGCGGTCAAGGTGCACCTTGAAAGGCCCGTCAATCTCATCGATCAAAGCAGTAATATCCGCGCTGGCGCGGGCATCTTGGCCGAGCCAATGAGCCGGGTCATTGTGCCCGAGCGCCCACCGCATGATATCGAGGCTTTCATCAATCACCGTGCCATCGGTATCGATCAACACCGGCACCGTGCCCTTCGGTGAGGCCTCAAGCATCTCCGCTGGCTTGTTTCGCAGCACCACTTCGCGCAATTCTGCACGCTGGCCGCTCACCAGTATCGCCATACGAGCCCGCATGGCATACGGGCAGCGTCGAAACGAGTACAAGATGGGCCATTCATCGCCCGACATTTGCCGTCAGCTCTCCTAAACTTTCGGTCGCGCGAGGCCGACCGCACTATGCATTAGGCCGCTTTACCCGAATTTCAGGTCCAATCTCAATCTGCATAAGGTCTTCGCCAATTTCCAGCGGCCCGTCATAGGTCTGACGCGTTGCTGGAATGAGATCATCCGCCGTAGCGTTGCCCAGCAACAACAGATGCGTATAGACGGCAAGACGCGGCTTGGCGCGCCGGAAGACCTCGCCTGCTTGCTCCGGCAGGGTGTGATTACGGCTGATACGTTCGAGGTTGGCCCGTTCGACGCCTTCACCCATCCCACAAACCACTTCGTGCACCAGGATGTCGGCTCCCGTGCCATATCGGATAACATTTTCATTAAAGGTGGTATCGCCCGACAATACAGCGGCATAGCCATTGTAGTCGATCCGGTAGCCGAGCGAGACAAGCTGTTCACCGCCGTGATCGACTTCGAAGGCCGTGATCTTGATGCCGTCCTTATCGAACACCAGGCCTTCGGTGATTTCTGTGGGCTCGAGTTTTGCACCTTCGATTGGGTAGGAGTGGCTGCGCACCCTAAGGTCTGTTGCAAAAGCAAGCGGCAGGTGCGTCATCATCTGGCAGGTGCCTTCTGGTCCCCACACTTTCAAGGGCACCTTGCGTTGGCCCCACACTCGGCCGATCCAGCCGGTGAGCCAGAGGTCAGTGAATCCGACAAGGTGATCGGAGTGATGATGGGTAATGAAGAGACCGGTGATATCGCCGAATGGCAATCTCAACTGGTGCAGACGTTGCATGGCACCGCGCCCGGCATCGAACAACAGTTTTTCTTTACCAACCTCAACCAGCGTACATGGTCCGAATCGATCCATAACCGGCGGCGGGGCGCCGGTGCCGATCAGCGTTACGCGGAAAAGGTCATTGTCCGGATCGGTCATCAAAGAATTCCTGTTTGCATTGTTTCATTGCGGCTTGGCGTTGAGCCACTTCAGCCGGCATTGGTGACTGGAGTAAGCGTAGAACGTTCCGGACCAACCGACAATTCAACGCCTGCTCCGATCCTCGGCCGCCTTGTCGACACCGAACCGAAAGTCTTTACCGAGCGTCGCGCGCAACCGCCAGGGTACAAGTCGACCGGCGCGAATAAGCCATAACAGCCGTCTCGGGAACGCGATAAAGCTGCGCTTGCGCTCAAGGCCCCGCTTGATAATTGCCGCTGCCTTTTCAGCCGAGACCATTAGCGGCAGCGCCCCGACATGATGGGCGACTTGTTCGGTCTCGATATGGCCGGGGTAGATCAATGACACATGGATATTGTCTGCGATGAGATATTCGCGCAGGGCCTCGCCGTAGCTCATGAGGCCAGCCTTGCTTGCACTGTATGCAGGTGCATCCGCCAGCGGCTGCAATGCTGCAAGCGAACCAACGAGCGCAATATGCCCACTCTTACGCGACCGCATGGCCGGCAGCACGGCGTTGACGGTGGCAATGGCACCGTCGAGATTGATCCTGAGCTGCCAGGAGGTATCACTGTGTGTTTCCATCGACCCGTCGGCACCGTTGCCGGTGAACACCCCGGCATTCACGATCACCAGATCCACCTCATGCTGGCTTTGAAAACGTCCTGCCCACGCCGCGAGTTGGTCATATTCGCGCACATCAACACGCCCCGGTATCACCGTTGCTCCTGCGGTCCGGCAGCGCTCGGTCACGCGATCAAGGCGTTCGCTATCACGTCCCAAGAGCCCCAACACAACCCCAGGTTCAGCATAGGCGAGCGCCAGAGCGGCTCCCAAACCGGCTGTCGCACCACTGATTATTATGGTTTTGGGTCGAAAATTTTCCATTATGTTCAAGGCATTACATCTACTGTTATACAATTTGAATAAGTTACAGATACAACCTGTTGAATTGAACCCATATAGTCATATTTAGGTCATGAGTTCCTTTAGACAGGGTGAATTTATGGGCTGCGGGGTGTGGTGCGTCAAATTCACCAGATCACATCGTTTTGTGAAACGAGTGTTGCCTGAGACCAAATCTCAGGTTAAGCGGCTAAATTTATAAGCTACCTCAAAGAAGTTGGCGACAAATTCGAAAGGTTAAGAGTTCATGAGCTTAATGAAGGACCACCGGGCCAACCGGGGTCAAGGCGGGCTACTTTCGGTGGCGCGCCATTCAATTGCGGAAGCCTTTCATCGCAACCGCTCGGGCGAACTGGCCGACCCAGACCGCATTGACTATCAAGTTCACCCAGGCGTTGAGTTCGCGGATCTGCCGGTCTACTCGGCGATGATGAAACACCGCGAAATCGCGGATGCAATGGGTGTCGCCAATCCGTTCTATCGTTCCCATGAAAAGCGCGATGGTGCCGTCACTTGGATGAACGGTCGCGAGCACATCAATTATGCGTCTTACGATTATCTTGGTCTGAGCCAGCATCCAGCGGTTTTGAAAGCCTCAAAAGATGCCATTGACCAATATGGCATGTCGGTTTCTGCGAGCAGGATCGTTGCCGGTGAACGCCCTGTACATGGCGCGCTGGAAGACGCCATTGCCAGATTTTATGGGACCGAGGATGCCGTCACATTCGTCAGCGGTCATGCGACCAATGTCTCCACCATAGATGCTCTAATGAGCCATGGCGATCTCATCATCCAAGACGAGCTGATCCATAATAGTGCACATGTCGGTGCCAGATTGTCTGGCGCGACCTGCAAGAGTTTTGCGCACAACAACATGGATGCGCTGGAAGCCATACTCAAGGAGCATCGTGCCCAGCACAAGTTGGCGTTGATCGTAGTGGAAGGCCTCTATTCCATGGATGGCGACTTCCCCGACCTGCGGCGTTTGGTCGAGCTGAAGAAGCGGTATGGCGCATGGCTGATGGTGGATGAGGCACATGCTTTAGGCGTCTTGGGCGCCACCGGCCGCGGCATTGCCGAACACTTTAATGTCGATTTTCGCGATATCGACATTTGGATGGGTACCATGTCGAAAACGCTTGGCACCTGCGGCGGTTACATTGCCGGCAAGACCGCGTTGATCGAGATCTTGAAGTTTCAGGCGCCCGGTTTTGTCTATTCTGTTGGCATGACACCTGCCGTGACAGCCGGTGCCCAAGCTGCGCTAAAAATACTGGTCGATGAGCCGGAGCGCGTCCAGCGGCTGCAACAGAATTCAAGATTGTTCTTGGAGGAAGCCGCCAGAGCCGGGCTCGATACCGGCTCGGCAACGGGATATGCGGTTGTGCCGGTAATTGTCGGCGATTCTTTGAAGGCTGCAAAGCTGACCGAAAACCTGATGGAGCGCGGCATCAACGCAATGCCAATCATATACCCCGCCGTTCCGATGAAGGCGGCACGGCTGCGTTTCTTCATAACCTCGGAGCATACCGAGCAGCAGATTAGAGACACCGTTGCCATCACCAAGGAAGAGCTGGAGACAATCTCGAAGCTTCGCTATACGGTGGCGGCTTTCTTTGGGCGTTAGTTGCCCCATCCGAGGTTCGCATCAAGCCCGCAGTGTCTGAGGCGATGCTGCGGGCTTTGTTGTATGCCGGTCAGTCACCGCGCCTGACCAGGAAACGAAATTCGCCCTCTGATTGTGAACTATCGATCAGGTTATGACCGTTCGCTTCACAAAACGCTTTGAGGTCCTCTTCGGTGCCGGGATCGGTCGCAAGTATTTCCAATACCGCGCCCGCAGCAATGTCTTTAAGCGCCTTGCGTGCTTTTAGGACGGGGAGCGGGCATCTTAGCCCACGGGTGTCAAGTTGGCCGCTGGCTTTAGTGTCTGACATAGGGGTTGTCTTCTGGTTCGTTGGCTTCGATTGGCTCGTGAGGTGGTTCAGGACACTAGACTCTAGAGCAATACCCGATCGAACGGAAACACGTCGCAATTCATATATCATATGGAATTTCTCTGATCCGACAGGGATAGAGCACCTTTATCTGAGCGTGCGATCGCCGTGGCGGTCGCGTAGTCTTGGATGATGGGCGCGCAGCAGCACCGTGTCGTTTGAAGTTGGTAGCGCATGACGGGAGCAAATGCTGCATATTAAGACTTTGTTAACCGCCCGCGCCCATTTATGTTTGCTCCAGTATCGCGTAAAAAGTGGAGGCCGCAGATGTGGTTTCAAGTTGTCGCGGCGGGCGTGTCGACCGTCGTCGTATCGAGCGTTGACGTTTCAAATCCAACCATCACCAATGCCGGCCCGACGCAGGCGGCCCAAGCAGCCAAGGTGCTACAGGTTCATGATACCGGCGCGCATGATCCTTACGCGTATCGCCCGCATCGACCGCGCTATTATCCTTATTATAATTCCGACTATTGGCGTCCATTGCGCGAGGTTCGCCGGGAACGCGCACCGCAATTGGTGCTGCCTGACTATTATTCATCCTGGGGCTATCCGCTGAATACGAAGCGGCGCAGTCGCGCGGGTTTGATTATCAGGCGTTATCAAGATCGCTGAGCTTCACGCCGTCGCGCCACGGCCAAATGATGCAGGCCGACGGCCGCGGCATTCGAGACATTGAGACTGTCCAAAGGTCCGGCGGTAAGAAGGCGGCATAACTTGTCGCAACCGGCCTTGGTTGAGGCACGAAGGCCGCGTCCTTCGGCGCCGAGAACCAATCCAATAGGACCGTCGCTCGACAGGTCTTCGAATAGCGCATCGCCATCGCCGTCGAAACCGATCAGCCTAACCCCACTCGCTTTGAGATCCGAAAGCGCCCGAGCAAGGTTTTGCACCAGCGCGACCGGTACCAGCTCGAGCGCGCCTGAAGCGGATTTTGCAAGCGCCCCAGCCAGCGGTGGGCTATGGCGTCGGGTCATCACCAGCCCGGCAGCGCCAAATGCTGCCGCCGAGCGCAATACAGCACCGACATTGTGCGGATCAGTGACTTGATCAAGGATGATGATAGGGCCCTCGCCAATCAAAGTATCAAGTGTGGAGAATGGCAATGGACCTGCATCCATCAGCACGCCCTGATGAACCGTGTCTGCGCCGAGCCGCTTATCGAGCTCGGCTGGGCGGCAGCGGTGCAACACCGGTTGGCGCGCTTCAATCAAGTCCCGCAATCGGTGGCGCGCGTTATCGCTCAACCAGATTTGATTGATCGGCCGTTGGGGATTAGCGAGCGCCGCGGCAACGGCGTGAAAGCCATAAATCTGAACACCGCCATCGTCAGTCGTCGCCCGCCCGCGTCGGCTGCCTTGCCGCTTCGTTTTCTGTACGCTTCGTGCGGCCATCCTGTGCCCCTTCCTTTGAGCAAGATCGCGAATGACTAAGGCCATCTGACCCAACACGACATGAGATCAGCCAACAATGCAGTTGCTGCGCCGCCCAACGCCGTGCCAAACGCCGGCCGCCGGCCGATGATTGTGGCATCGCAGTGGATCTGCCCTTTTTCATTGACATCTAAGGCCTTGATCACGATAAGTGAAGCTATTGTCCCCGCTGGTCGCAGCGGGGCGATTTTGTTTGAAACGAATTTCGGTTGATCGGAGGGGTGCCCGAGTGGCTAAAGGGGACGGGCTGTAAACCCGTTGGCTATGCCTACGCTGGTTCGAATCCAGCCCCCTCCACCACGTCAATGGCGGAGCACCGGCCATTGAATACCGGGCAAGTCAAGCGGGTGTAGCTCAATGGTAGAGCAACAGCCTTCCAAGCTGATGACGAGGGTTCGATTCCCTTCACCCGCTCCAATCTTGGCGCGTTGTGACGGTCAAGGGCCGAGAAACTGAAATTGGCATTCAAACATTTACTCCGCTGACTGGTAGACCAACAATGCGTTGCACTACTCGCCAGCATTGGACACGGCGAACAAAGGAAAAAGGCGAGGCCTGGCATGGCGAAGGAGAAATTTGATCGATCGAAGCCGCATTGCAACGTCGGCACGATTGGACACGTTGACCACGGCAAGACGACATTGACGGCTGCATTGACTCGTGTCTCTGCGGACCGTGGCTGGACGAGCACTGCGATTGAGTATGACGAGGTCGCCAAGGCCTCTGAGAGCCAGGGCCGTCGGGATGCAACGAAGATATTGACGATCGCGACGAGCCACGTTGAGTATTCGACGGAGAACCGTCACTATGCGCACGTGGACTGTCCTGGTCATGCAGATTATGTGAAGAACATGATCACCGGCGCTGCCCAGATGGACGGTGCGATTTTGGTGGTGTCTGCTGTCGACGGTCCTATGCCTCAGACCCGCGAGCACATATTGCTGGCGCGTCAGGTTGGCGTTCCATACATTGTTGTGTTTTTGAACAAGTGCGATGTCGTTGATGACGAGGAGCTATTGGACCTTGTTGAGATGGAGGTCCGCGAGCTTTTGGACAAATACCAGTTTCCTGGCGACGACGTTCCGGTGATCCGTGGGGCAGCACTTTTGGCCTTGAACGGCGAGAAGGGTCCGTTGGCGGATGAGGCGATCATCCAGCTATACGCGGCCCTTGATGAGTACATTCCATTGCCTGAGCGTCCCCTGGACCAGCCGTTTTTGATGCCGATTGAGGATGTGTTTTCGATTTCGGGTCGCGGCACGGTTGTGACGGGCCGTATTGAGCGCGGCGAGATCAAGGTTGGCGAGGAAGTTGAGATTGTCGGTCTTCGTGACACGACGAAATCGACGGTGACGGGCGTTGAGATGTTCCGCAAGCTACTTGACAAGGGCGAAGCGGGCGACAACGTCGGATGTTTGCTGCGCGGCGTTGACAAGGATGCTGTTGAGCGTGGCCAGGTTTTGTGCAAGCCGGGTTCTGTTCAGCCGCACAAGAAGTTCAAGGCTGAGGCCTACATTCTGACCAAGGATGAGGGTGGCCGTCACACGCCGTTTTTCAAGAACTACCGTCCACAGTTTTACTTCCGCACGACGGACGTGACGGGTGTTGTGACCTTGCCGGAAGGGACTGAGATGGTGATGCCGGGCGACAACTGCGCGATTGACGTTGAGTTAATCACGCCGATCGCCATGGAAGCCAAGCAACGCTTTGCGATCCGCGAGGGCGGCCGCACCGTTGGTGCAGGTGTCGTCACCGAAATCGTTGAGTAATCCACAGGAAATCGCCGATATGTGACAATTTGCCACATATCGGCATCGGGGTAGGTAAAATCGGGATTTGTGCACATCCTCCGGAGACTCATGCATATCCTTGTCAAGAAAAAAATGTGACAAGCGATCGTCAATCGGGTAAGGAAGCGGTTTCCGTCAGACCTATCTCGCCAGCCCTTTCGAGGGCCGGAGGGGTGTAGCTCAATTGGCAGAGCGTCGGTCTCCAAAACCGAAGGCTGGGGGTTCGAGACCCTCCACCCCTGCCAAAGAGACAACGAAACGTGCGCCCTTGGGGCGACAGTGAATTTTGAAGTTTAGGGCGCTCTCAGCGGGGCGCGGGTTCGCAACAGGTAACACCCGTAGGAAGAAGTCGTCGCCATGGCGAATTACAATCCCTTGCAGTTCATTCAAGAAGTACGCCAAGAGACCGCAAAGGTGACGTGGCCCAGCCGCAAAGAGGTTTGGGTTACGACGATAGCGGTATTGATCATGGTCACCCTTGCGGCGATTTTTTTCATGCTTGCTGACCAGGTATTGGGATGGCTGGTCGGGCTGATCCTGGGCATGGGATCCGGAACTGGCGCCGTTCGTTAGTCGTCACGGAATTTCTCTGTAGAACGCCGTCTGGGCGAACAGTTGAGGATCGAATAGGGAATGGCAAAGCGCTGGTACATCGTGCACGCGTATACGAACTTTGAGCGCAAGGTGGCGGATGCTATTCGCGAGCGTGCGAAGCAGGCAGGCCTTGACGAACTGTTCGACGATATTGTCGTGCCGACCGAGGAAGTGGTCGAGATGCGTCGCGGTCGCAAGGTTCAGACCGAGCGCAAATTTCTGCCGGGTTATGTGCTGGTCAAAATGGAAATGACGGATCCAGCGTTTTTGTTGATCAAGAACACACCGAAAGTCACTGGTTTTCTCGGCGCGGATAATAAGCCGATGCCGATTTCGGACGAAGAAGCGGCCCGCATACTGCATCAAGTCGAGGAAGGTGTTGAACGGCCGAAGACGACCATCACCTTTGAGATTGGCGAATTGGTGAATGTTGTCGATGGGCCATTCGCTTCATTCCAGGGCGATGTTGAAGAGGTCGATGAGGAGCGTGCGCGCTTGAAGGTTGGAGTTATGATTTTTGGCCGTAAGACACCGGTTGATCTTGAATTCAGCCAGGTCGAAAAGACTGCATAGGCCAGGGGGAGTTTTATTAGGTCGAGGTAAGAGTTTTGGCTGGTGTAATCCGCCAGTTTTCATCTGCTGCGGTAGGGCTGGGTCTGCGCCGATGTCGCGCCGGCCTCTAGGGCTTACGCTGCAAGGGCTGCTGAGACGCGGTCCCTCGGCGATTGACTTAGCTGCGGCATATCTGCGGGAGGGCTGTGTCCGGCCCGTTTACCGCTAACCCAAAGCGCGCAAGCGCGCGTATCCTATAAGGGGAGTCTGAATGGCAAAAAAAATAGATGGCTATATCAGCCTGCAAGTTCCTGCAGGCAAAGCCAACCCTTCACCACCGATAGGCCCGGCGCTGGGCCAGCGTGGCGTCAACATCATGGAGTTTTGCAAGGCCTTTAACGCTAAGACACAGGATATGGAGCCGGATACGCCGATCCCGACCAAGATCACGGTTTTCACCGATAAGTCCTTCACCTTTGAAATGAAGTCGCCACCCGCGTCATTCTTTCTGAAAAAGGCGGCCGGCCTTAAGACGTCTGGCAAACCGGGCAGCGGCACCCGTGAAGCGGGCCGCGTCACAGTCGGGTCCGTAACCATGGATCAGGTCCGCGAAATCGCCAAAATGAAGATGACCGATCTCAACACCGATGACGTTGAGCAGGCGGCCAAGATCATTGCTGGATCGGCACGCTCCATGGGCATCGAGGTCAAGGGGTAGGGAAAATGGCGAAGACAGGAAAACGCATTAAGGCACTGCGCGAGGATTTTGATCGCGCCGCACAACATTCGCTGGAAGAGGCGATCAAATTAGTCAAGAGCAAGGCCAACGCGAAATTCGATGAGACCGTGGAAGTCGCGATGAATTTGGGCGTAGATCCAAAGCATGCAGATCAGGTGGTCAGAGGGGTATGCAATTTGCCGAACGGCTCTGGCCGCACGGTTCGCGTCGCGGTATTTGCGCGTGATGCAAAGGCCGAGGAAGCCAAGGCCGCGGGCGCTGATGTTGTCGGCGCAGAAGATCTTATGGAAGAGGTCCAAAAGGGCAACCTCAATTTCGACCGCTGTATCGCGACACCGGACATGATGGCTATTGTCGGGCGACTTGGTAAAATTCTCGGCCCCCGTGGCCTGATGCCAAACCCCCGCGTCGGCACGGTCACCATGGACATTGCCAGTGCCGTCAAGGATGCAAAGGGCGGCGCCGTCGAGTTTCGCGTGGAAAAGGCCGGCATCATCCATGCCGGCGTTGGCAAGGCGAGTTTTACAGATGAAGCCTTGGCAGAAAATATCAGGGCCTTCGTTGATGCCGTGGGCCGGGCGAAGCCAACTGGTGCCAAGGGAACCTATATTAAGCGCGTTTCGATCAAGTCGACGATGGGCCCGGGCGTTCGACTTGAGGTGGGCGGCATATCGTCGGTGCAATAGTGCCGAATATGATGACGTAGGAGAAAACAGCATTTGTTTCCGGGGAAACCCGGGATGTTGAGGCGGAAATCGAAGGATCGAAGTCTCATACCTGTCCGAGATTGCAGGCGCCGGCTTAGCTGGCTTAATTCGAAATGGGTCTGCATGAGATGGGAGCAAAGATCAGCAAAGCGGCAAAAGTCCGCGGTGGTGATGAAGAACTCTTAAGTGCGCACCGTGTCGGGGCTTCCCGCGCGGCGAGGACAGGTCGAAGCGCTGCAGGTCGGGACCCAATGGGTTGTTGCTTGCGGCATGGTGCAGCCCGCGGATCACATGAGTGGTTCGCAATGATAGGAGAAAGCAAGTGGATAGAGCTGCAAAACGCGAGCTCGTAAAGCAATTGCACGACGTATTCCAAGACACGGGCGTCGTCGTTGTTGCCCACTATGCTGGTTTGACCGTTGCCCAGATGTCGGATCTCCGCAAGCGCCTCAAAGAGGTTGGCGGTACGGTACGGGTGGCGAAAAATCGGCTGGTCAAGCTTGCCCTTGAGGATACCGACCAAGTCGGCATCACCGAACTCTTCAAAGGGCCGACATGTATCGCCTATTCGAAGGATCCGGTGGCCGCCGCCAAGGTTGCCATGGCCTACTCAAAGGAGAACGACAACCTCGTTATCCTTGGTGGCGCGATGGGAGCGACGGTGCTCGATCCTGGCGGTGTGAGGGCGCTTGCCGAATTGCCATCTTTGGATGAGCTGAGAGCCAAGCTGGTTGGTCTCTTGAATGCGCCGGCAACCAAGATTGTCCGCACACTCAACGAGCCGGCCGCCAAGCTCGCGCGCGTCATCCAGGCGAAGGCCAACGAGGACCAAGCGGCATAGGACAACAACACATGCGATTGTGGGCCTGCGAGCAGCAGGCTCAAAAAACGGACAAAACTGATCAAACCTGAAGGACGACATTAAAATGACTGATCTTGCAAAGATTGCCGAGGACCTCTCGGGACTGACTGTTCTTGAAGCGGCTGAGCTCGCCACGATGCTTGAAGAAAAGTGGGGTGTGTCTGCCGCTGCCGCAGTTGCCGTGGCAGCAGCGCCCGGAGCTGCGGCCGGTGATGCCGGCGGCGCCGCGGAAGAGAAGACGGAATTCGACGTTATCCTGAAAGCTGCCGGCGACAAAAAAATCAATGTCATCAAGGAAGTTCGGGCGATTACCGGCCTCGGCCTGAAAGAGGCGAAAGAACTCGTCGAAGCTGGCGGCAAAGCCGTCAAGGAAGGCGCCGGCAAGGACGAAGCCGAGGAGATCAAGAAGAAGCTGGAAGAAGCCGGCGCAACTGTCGAACTCCAATAAGCTGGCGTTGGCATAATCTCGAAGCGCGGAGGTGCCAGCCGTCGCTGGCACCTCCGCATTGTCCCTGAAACCCTAACCAGGAACACCGGCAAACGATTTCCCGACAGGCCCTTGGATCTGTATCTCGTTCGATAAAAAACAGGACCTGACGGCAAATCGTTTCCCCGTCCGAGCAAGCCCGCGGGGGGCCTCGGACGGACAACATCGCCACACTGGACACCCGATCTAGCAAGGAGCGGATATGGCTGAGACATTTAACGGCCGCAGGCGGATTAGGAAGTCATTTGGCTCGATCACAGAGGTCGCGCAAATGCCGAACCTCATCGAGGTTCAAAAGAGTTCCTATGATGATTTTTTGATGGTGCGCGAGCCCGAGGGCGGCAGGCCTGATAGCGGCCTGCAAGCGGTTTTCAAATCGGTTTTCCCAATCTCTGATTTTTCCGGGAAATCGACACTGGAATTCGTTAGCTATGAGTTCGAGCCACCCAAGTATGATGTCGACGAGTGCATGCAGCGTGATATCACGTACTCGGCGCCACTCAAGGTAAAGCTGCGCCTCATTGTGTTCGACATCAATGAGGAAACCGGATCCAAGTCCATTAAGGACGTAAAGGAGCAAGACGTCTATATGGGCGACATGCCGCTGATGACGTCAAACGGCACCTTTATCATCAACGGGACCGAACGTGTGATCGTCTCACAGATGCATCGCTCGCCCGGTGTTTTCTTCGACCACGATCGGGGTCGCTCGCACGCTTCCGGCAAACTTTTGTTTGCCGCCCGCATCATCCCTTATCGCGGCTCCTGGCTCGACTTCGAATTCGACGCCAAGGATATCGTCCATGTTCGCATCGACAGACGCCGCAAATTGCCGGTTACGGCGCTGCTTTATGCGCTGGGTCTGGATGACGAAGAAATTCTGTCAACGTTCTACAACCAAATCATCATCAAGGGTTCAAAGCGCGGCTGGCGCATGCCCTACGTCGCTGAAAAAATGCGCGGTGTGACGCCGGTCTCCGATTTGATCGACGCCAAGACCGGCGAGGTCGTCATTCGCGCCGGCGAGAAAGTTGCGGTAAGGCGTGCGCGCGAGCTTGCGGCGAACGGTTTGAAAGAGATCCTCGTCCCATCCGAGGAGCTGTTGGGCCGATATCTTGCCGAGGATATCGTTGACCTGGCGACCGGTCGCATCCATGCCGAAGCCGGTGCAGAGCTCGATGCCAAGCTGCTTGCCGAACTTGCCGAACAGAAGGTCGACGAAATTCCGGTCCTGGACATCGATCACGTCAATATCGGTGCCTTCATTCGCAACACCCTGGCGGCTGACAAGAATGCCAACCAGGAAGAAGCATTGATGGACATTTATCGCATCATGCGTCCTGGCGAGCCGCCGACCATTGAGGCAGCGACCAACTTGTTCGATGGTCTCTTCTTCGATCACGAGCGCTACGATCTTTCCGCTGTGGGTCGCGTCAAGATGAATATGCGCCTCGAACTCGATGCACCCGACACGCAGCGCACATTGCGTCGAGAAGACATTCTGGCCGTCGTCAAGACGTTGGTCGACCTGCGCGACGGTCGTGGCGATATCGATGATATCGACCATCTCGGCAATCGCCGCGTGCGTTCTGTTGGCGAGTTGATGGAGAACCAGTACCGCGTCGGCTTGCTTCGAATGGAGCGGGCCATCAAGGAGCGAATGTCATCGGTCGATATTGACACCGTAATGCCTCAGGATCTGATCAATGCCAAACCGGCCGCGGCAGCGGTGCGCGAGTTCTTCGGTTCCTCTCAGCTCTCGCAGTTCATGGACCAGACCAATCCACTTTCGGAAATCACCCACAAGCGCCGGTTGTCGGCGCTTGGTCCTGGCGGTCTGACCCGCGAGCGCGCTGGCTTCGAAGTGCGCGACGTGCACCCGACGCACTATGGTCGGATCTGTCCAATTGAGACCCCGGAAGGCCCGAACATCGGCCTCATCAACTCGTTGGCGACATTCGCCCGCGTTAATAAGTACGGGTTCATCGAAAGCCCCTATCGCAAGGTCATAGACGGCAAAGTTTCCGACGAAGTCGTCTATCTTTCTGCGATGGAAGAGATGCGCCATCACGTGGCACAGGCAAATGCCAATATCGACGAGGCCGGCGCCTTGTCCGGCGAACTGATCACCTGCCGTTTCCAGGGCGATGTGTTGCTGGTCTCGCCCGATCGCGTCAATTATATCGATGTGTCGCCCAAGCAGTTGGTCTCCGTCGCCGCTGCCCTCATACCGTTCCTGGAGAATGATGACGCCAACCGGGCGCTGATGGGCTCGAACATGCAGCGCCAGGCAGTCCCCTTGATCCGTGCCGAGGCACCTCTCGTCGGGACCGGCATGGAAGAAGTCGTTGCCCGCGATTCTGGCGCTGCCATTGCGGCGCGCCGGACAGGGATTGTCGACCAGGTCGATGCCACGCGTATTGTGATCCGCGCCACGGAAGAGACCGACGCTTCCAAACCGGGTGTGGATATTTATCGGCTGCGCAAGTTCCAGCGATCAAACCAAAACACCTGTATTAATCAACGTCCCCTGGTGAACGTCGGTGAGGGTGTTCGCGCTGGTGAAATCATCGCGGATGGCCCCTCGACCGACCTGGGCGATCTTGCTTTGGGCAAGAACGTGTTGGTCGCCTTCATGCCGTGGATGGGCTACAACTTCGAAGATTCCATTCTGCTTTCTGAGCGCTTGGTCTCTGAAGACGTGTTCACCTCGATCCATCTTGAAGAGTTCGAGATCATGGCGCGTGACACCAAGCTCGGACCCGAAGAAATCACGCGTGACATTCCCAACGTTTCGGAAGAGGCGCTTAAGAACCTCGATGAAGCCGGCATTGTGTTTATTGGCGCTGAAGTGCATCCAGGTGACATTCTGGTCGGCAAGATCACGCCGAAGGGTGAAAGCCCGATGACGCCTGAAGAAAAGCTGTTACGCGCAATCTTTGGCGAAAAAGCTTCGGATGTTCGCGACACCTCGCTGCGTCTGCCGCCTGGCGTGGCCGGCACAGTGGTCGAGGTCCGCGTCTTCAATCGCCATGGCGTCGACAAGGACGAGCGCGCGATGGCCATTGAGCGCGAAGAAATCGAGCGCCTTGCCAAGGACCGCGATGACGAACTCCAGATCCTTGATCGCAACGTCTATGCGCGTTTGCGCGACGTCCTCACGGGCGAGATCGTTGCCAAGGGGCCGAAGGGCGCGCGTCGGGGGACTGAGATAGATAGCGAAGTCCTCGATGAGATTCCCCGCAGCCAGTGGTGGGAAATTGGGCTTGAAAATGCCAAGGCTCAAGGCGAGGTCGAGGCGATACAAAAGCAATACGAGGAAGCCAAGAAGAGCCTTGAGCGCCGCTTCGTC
This sequence comes from Hyphomicrobiaceae bacterium, assembly GCA_965223255.1. Lineage (GTDB taxonomy): Bacteria > Pseudomonadota > Alphaproteobacteria > Rhizobiales > Hyphomicrobiaceae > CBDCWA01. Next base: position 1,043,152 of record CBDCWA010000002.1, read on the forward strand.
GACAAGGTCGACAAATTGCAGCGTGGCGACGAACTGCCGCCTGGCGTGATGAAAATGGTCAAGGTCTTCGTGGCCGTAAAGCGCAAGATTCAGCCTGGCGACAAGATGGCGGGCCGCCATGGCAACAAAGGTGTCGTCTCACGCATCGTACCTCAAGAAGACATGCCGTTCCTGGAAGACGGTACACCGGTCGATGTCGTTCTAAATCCGCTTGGCGTTCCAAGTCGAATGAACGTTGGGCAGATCTTGGAGACCCATCTTGGCTGGTCGTGTCGCGGCCTCGGGCGCATTGTTCAGGCCGCCTTGGACAATTACCGTGAAAGCGGTCAGGCGGCGGAGCTGCGTGAAACATTGGATAACGTCTATGGCGGCCAAAAGTCTGTGACAGGCTTGTCGGATGGGGAACTCGCGTTGCTGGCCGACCAGATGAAACAAGGTGTGCCGGTCGCAACGCCGGTATTCGATGGTGCCCGAGAAGGTGACATTGTGGAAATGCTGCATCTGGCCGGCTTCGATTCCTCAGGTCAGGTGCTTCTGCATGATGGACGGACAGGCGAGCAGTTCGATCGCAAGGTCACTGTTGGCTATAAGTATGTTCTCAAGCTGCATCACCTCGTTGATGATAAAATCCACGCTCGCTCCATCGGCCCATACAGTCTTGTCACTCAGCAACCACTGGGCGGTAAGGCTCAGTTCGGCGGCCAGCGCTTTGGTGAGATGGAGGTCTGGGCCCTTGAGGCCTATGGCGCAGCCTACACGCTACAGGAAATGCTGACCGTCAAATCCGACGATGTCGCCGGTCGTACCAAAGTGTACGAGGCCATTGTTCGCGGCGACGACGCCTTCGAAGCTGGCATTCCTGAGAGTTTCAACGTTCTGGTGAAGGAAATGCGGGCTCTTGGTCTCAATGTCGAGCTGGGGTCTGTGGAACCAGAAGAGCAACAAGACGGCGAAGCGAATCCGGAACAACGGCCACAGTTGCCGCCGGCCGCTGCCGAATAACGATCGTCAAGGATGCGCGACCTAGGCCGCGCATCGCAAGACCATATGGTCAAATTTGATGGGGTGCGCCGACCACGTACCTCGGATTTCGGCCCGGACGGCGGGTCACTATCAAAACGCAATCGGAGCCGCCCATGCCGATTGTGCGGAGAGCGCAGATGAACGAGATCACGAATATCTTCAAGCCTCAGCAGCCGCTGCCGACTTTCGATCAGATCCGAATCTCGATCGCCAGTCCTGATGATATTTATTCGTGGTCGTTTGGCGAAATTAAGAAGCCGGAGACCATCAATTATCGCACGTTCAAGCCGGAGCGCGACGGTTTGTTCTGCGCCCGGATTTTTGGACCGATCAAGGACTACGAATGCTTGTGCGGCAAATACAAGCGTATGAAGTACAAGGGTCTGATTTGCGAAAAATGCGGCGTCGAAGTCACCCTTGCCAAAGTCCGCCGCGAGCGTATGGGCCACATCGAGCTTGCTGCCCCCGTCGCCCACATTTGGTTTTTGAAATCCCTTCCAAGCCGTATCGGTCTGCTGCTTGATATGACATTGAAGGACCTGGAGCGGGTCCTCTATTTCGAAAACTACATCGTGATTGAGCCGGGCATCACGATGTTTGAGGAAAAGCAACTCCTGAGCGAGCAGGAGTATGAAGAGGCGCTTGATCAATTTGGCCCTGACAGCTTTACCGCTGGCATCGGGGCCGAGGCGATCCGTGAAATTCTTTCCGGTCTCGATCTGGCGAGTATCCGCGACGACCTACGCCAGGAAATCGCTGAATCGACATCGGACCTAAAACCGAAAAAGCTCGGCAAGCGCCTGAAGTTGATTGAGTCATTCATTGAGTCCGGCAACCGTCCGGAGTGGATGATCCTGACTGTTGTCCCGGTCATCCCACCGGAATTGCGCCCCCTTGTTCCGCTCGACGGCGGCCGGTTTGCGACCTCGGATTTGAACGATCTCTACCGCCGCGTAATCAACCGCAACAATCGCTTGAAGCGATTGATGGAGCTGCGCGCGCCTGACATCATCATCCGCAACGAAAAGCGGATGTTGCAAGAAGCTGTTGACGCCCTGTTCGACAACGGTCGGCGCGGTCGCGTCATAACCGGGGCGAATAAACGGCCGTTGAAATCGCTTGCCGACATGCTGAAGGGTAAGCAGGGCCGTTTCCGCCAGAACCTGCTTGGTAAGCGGGTGGATTATTCCGGTCGCTCTGTCATCGTTGTTGGCCCTGAACTGCTCTTGCACCAATGCGGTCTACCCAAGAAGATGGCATTGGAGCTCTTCAAGCCCTTTATCTATTCGCGCTTGCAAGCACTCGGTCAGGCGGCGACCGTCAAGCAGGCCAAAAAGCTCGTCGAAAAGGAAAAACCAGAGGTCTGGGACGTTCTGGACGAAGTCATTCGCGAGCATCCGGTTATGCTCAACCGGGCACCGACCTTGCACCGGCTCGGTATTCAGGCATTCGAACCGGTGTTGATCGAAGGCAAAGCCATTCAGCTGCATCCGTTGGTGTGTGCAGCCTTCAATGCTGACTTCGACGGCGACCAGATGGCGGTGCATGTGCCGTTGTCGCTAGAGGCTCAGCTTGAGGCGCGCGTCTTGATGATGTCGACCAACAACATTCTGCATCCGGCCAACGGGTCGCCGATCATCGTGCCGTCGCAGGATATCGTCCTTGGGCTCTATTATCTGTCGCTCATTCACGAAAATGAGCCGGGCCAAGGGATGATGTTCAGTTCGGTTTCCGAAGTTCATCACGCGCTTGAGGCCAAGCAGGTTGCACTGCACGCCATGGTCAAGGGTCGCTTCACGAGCGTCGACGCTGAGGGCAACGAGTATACCGAGGTCTACGATACAACACCGGGTCGCATGATCCTTGGCGATCTGTTGCCGAGGCGGCCGGGAATATCCTTCGATTTGATCAACCAGCTCCTGACCAAAAAAGCGATTTCCACGATGATCGACGCCGTCTACCGGTGCTGCGGTCAAAAGGAGACGGTGATTTTTTGCGACCGGGTTATGCAACTCGGCTTCCATCACGCCTTCAAGGCTGGCATTTCGTTCGGCAAGGACGACATGGTTGTGCCGCAGGAGAAAACCAAGATCGTTGAAAGCACCAATGACTTGGTCCACGAGTTCGAGCAGCAGTACAACGACGGCCTCATCACCCAGCTGGAGAAGTACAACAAGGTGGTCGATGCCTGGTCGAAGTGCACCGACCAGATTGCCAAGGAGATGATGGACCGGATCTCGTCGGTTCAAAAGGAAGCTTCCGGCCGCGATCGCCCGATTAATTCGATCTACATGATGAGCCATTCGGGTGCGCGTGGGTCACCGACCCAGATGCGTCAGCTTGCGGCGATGCGCGGCCTGATGACCAAGCCATCCGGCGAGATCATCGAGACCCCGATCATTTCCAACTTCAAGGAAGGGCTGTCGGTTCTCGAGTACTTCAACTCGACTCACGGCGCTCGTAAGGGCCTCGCCGACACCGCCTTGAAGACAGCCAACTCGGGATATTTGACCCGCCGCCTCGTTGATGTTGCGCAGGATTGCATCATTCATGAAGAGGACTGCGGCACCGATGCCGGCATCAATGTCCAGGCAGTGGTCGATGCCGGTCAGGTTATCGTGAACTTGGGCAGCCGCGTACTCGGTCGGACCGCGGCAGAAGATGTGATCAATCCAGCCACCGGTGAGGTGCTTATCGCCTGCGGGGAATTGATCGAGGAACGCCAGGTGGAATTGCTTGAAGCGGCCGAGGTGCAAGAGGTGCGGATCCGCTCTGTCCTGACCTGCGAGTCGGAATTGGGCGTGTGCGCCGCCTGTTATGGCCGTGACCTGGCCCGCGGCACCCGGGTTAATATCGGTGAGGCGGTTGGCGTCATTGCCGCCCAGTCCATTGGGGAGCCTGGCACCCAGCTGACCATGCGCACCTTCCACATTGGTGGTGCCGCCCAGGTGGTCGACACGTCGTTTATCGAATCCAGTTTCAACGGCACGGTCCAGATCAAGGACCGCAACGTCGTCAAAGACAGCCAAGGCCAACTGATCTCGATGGGCCGGACGATGTCTGTGGTCATTTCCGACCAAAGCGGCAAAGAGCTTGCCACCCATAAGATAAACTATGGCGCGAAGTTGCTGGTCGACGATAATGATACCGTCACCCGCGGCACCCGCATTGCCCAGTGGGATCCCTATAGCCGCCCGATCCTGACGGAAGTCGACGGAACGGTCGATTTCGAGGACCTGGTGGAAGGGGCCACCGTTCGCGAACAGACCGATGAGGTTAAAGGCACGACAAATCGCGTTGTCATTGACTGGCGCGCCTCTCCGCGCTCCAGCGAATTGAAGCCTGCAATCGTAGTCAAGGGGTCGGATGGCAAGCCAATCAAGGTCGCGCGCGGCGGCGACGCCCGCTATTTGCTGCCGGTCGATGCCATTCTCTCGGTTGACCGATCGAACAAGGTCCGTGCTGGCGACGTTCTAGCCCGCATTCCGGTGCAATCGGCCAAATCAGGTGACATTACCGGGGGTCTGCCGCGTGTCGCCGAATTGTTCGAGGCCCGCCGTCCAAAGGACCACGCCATCATTGCCGAGATCTCGGGTACGGTTGAGTTTGGCAAGGACTACAAAAACAAGCAGCGCATCGGCATCAAGCCCGATGACGAAAGTGAGGACGCCAAGGAATATCTCATTCCGCGCGGCAAGAACCTTGCTGTCCAGCAAGGCGACCGCATCGAGCGGGGTGAATATATCTACGACGGCCATCCCGCCCCCCACGATATTCTTGCCATTAAGGGCGTTGAGGACCTTGCCGACTACCTGATCAATGAAATCCAGGACGTCTATCGTCTGCAGGGTGTGACCATCAATGACAAGCATATCGAGGTCATTGTCCGCCAGATGCTGCAAAAGGTCGAGGTGACGGATGTCGGAGAGACGGATTTGATCAAGGGCGAGCAGATCGATCGCGCTGAATTCGAGGTTCGCAACTTGGCAGCTGAGAAGGCCGGCAAGCGGGCGGCGTCCGCCCAGCCGGTGCTCCTCGGCATCACCAAGGCGTCCTTGCAGACCCGGTCGTTCATCTCCGCCGCCTCCTTCCAGGAGACGACCCGCGTCTTGACCGAAGCCGCCGTCGTCGGCAAGGCGGATACCCTCGAGGGCTTGAAGGAAAACGTCATTGTCGGCCGTCTGATACCGGCCGGAACCGGGGGCATGCTGCGCCGCTTGCGCAAGGTTGCGCAAAAGCGTGACGAGCTGATCGCAAAAGAGCAAAAGCGAATGGATGAGGAACGCCGATTGGCAGCGCCCGAACCTGAAGCTGCGACGCCCGAGCCGGTTGAGCCTGCCCCAGCCGGCGAACCAGCAGAATAGGTCGGCAGGCCTAGCGGGCTGGACATCGTCAGTTTGGCTCGAACAAGACATCGCGCCCGCCGCATCTGCGGCGGGCTTTTTTTGCTGCCGTCACCAAGGCTCATCCAGCGGACCTAAAGTGAGGTTTTGAAATCGATAAATAATTGTCAGTGATTCGCATCCAGGCTGTTGACCAGCCAGGCGGCTGTGTATATGTTCCGCTCACTCTCTGGGGTACGCCGTAGATGTCGCGCTTCGCAGGTTATTTGCCGAGCGAAAACGCCCAGCTAAACGGTACTCGGGAATAGCAGAGCACATCATTGGACTATGAACGGGGCGATATCGCAGCCCTGCTCCTCTGGTTTCCGGCCGGGCCTCGTCGAGATCGAAGCCTGGCACGGTGTTTTGGCAATTTCGAACCCCGGAACCGAGCGTCACAATTTTGGGTCAAGGGACCAGGGTATATGCCAACGATACAGCAGCTTATTCGCAAGCCGCGCGAGCCGGAAGTCAACCGTTCCAAATCGCGTCACATGGGAAGCTGCCCGCAAAAGCGCGGCGTGTGCACGCGCGTTTATACGACCACGCCAAAGAAGCCGAACTCAGCTTTGCGCAAGGTCGCAAAAATTCGCCTGACCAATGGCTTTGAAGTGATCGGCTATATCCCTGGCGAAGGCCACAATTTGCAGGAGCACTCTGTGGTGTTGATCCGCGGCGGCCGCGTCAAAGACCTGCCGGGAGTGCGTTATCACATCGTTCGCGGCGTCCTTGATACCCAGGGCGTTGCAGCCCGGCGTCAGCGCCGTTCGAAATATGGAGCCAAGCGACCGAAGTAAGAGCAACGGGTCGCACGAAACAGTTTAGGACCTACAAGGCAAGGACAGCGCCATGTCGCGTCGACACAAAGCACAAAAGCGGGAAGTCAATCCGGACCCGAAGTATTCTGATCTGGTGATCACCAAGTTTATGAATGCGGTGATGTACGAGGGCAAGAAGTCTGTCGCGGAACGGATTGTCTATGGTGCCTTGGACCGCATGGAGGATCGCGCCAAGCAGGACCCCGTGCAAATGTTTCATCAAGCCCTTGAGAACGTCATGCCGAGCGTTGAAGTACGCTCCAGGCGTGTCGGGGGCGCGACGTATCAGGTTCCGGTTGAGGTGCGTGCCGAGCGACGCCAGGCTTTGGCAATACGCTGGCTCATTCAGGCCGCGCGCAATCGCAATGAAAATACAATGGTGGATCGTCTATCGGCAGAGCTGCTGGACGCTGCCAACAATCGCGGAACAGCCGTCAAGAAGCGGGAGGACACTCACAAGATGGCTGACGCAAACCGCGCTTTTTCGCACTATCGCTGGTGATCGAAAACTTGGAGCACTCATATGCCTCGTGAATACCCAATCGAGGACTATCGCAATTTTGGCATCATGGCACACATCGATGCTGGCAAGACCACGACGACGGAGCGCATCCTCTATTACACGGGGCGATCCTACAAGATTGGCGAGGTCCATGATGGTGCTGCCACCATGGATTTCATGGATCAGGAAGCCGAGCGCGGCATAACGATTACATCGGCTGCGACGACGTGTTTTTGGCCGGACCGCAATGGCAAGGCGCATCGCCTGAACATTATCGACACCCCAGGCCATGTCGATTTCACGATTGAGGTGGAGCGCTCGCTGCGTGTCCTCGATGGTGCTGTCTGCGTTCTGGATTCCAACCAGGGCGTTGAGCCGCAGACCGAGACGGTTTGGCGTCAGGGCGACAAGTACAACGTTCCTCGCATCATCTTTGCCAATAAGATGGATAAGACGGGTGCCGATTTTTATATGTGCGTCGATGACATCAAGGCGAAGCTTGGCGCACGTCCTGTTCCAATTCAGCTGCCGATCGGGGCTGAGAACCATTTTCAGGGCGTGGTCGATCTCATTACGATGAAGGCCATCGTTTGGGACGGCGACGGCAAGGATGCCAAGATGAGCGAAGAGGAGATTCCGGAAGATCTCCGCGAACGCGCCGAAACCTACCGTTCTGAGATGATCGAAGCCGCCGTCGAGATGGACGACGATGTTATGGCTGAGTATCTCGATGGCAATGAGCCCGACGAAGCGACCCTCCGCCGCCTGATACGCAAGGCCACGGTGACCACCGCCTTTTATCCGATGATGTGCGGCTCCGCCTTTAAGAATAAGGGCGTACAGCCGTTACTCGATGCGGTGGTGGACTTCCTGCCGGCACCGGTCGATCGCGAAGCCTATTCGGGCATCGATCCCAAGACCGAAGGTGAGGTCCTGCGCAAGCCGTCGGACGACGAGCCACTGTCGATGATCGCCTTTAAGATCATGAGCTTTGAACACGTTGGGTCTATCACCTTCTGCCGCATTTATTCCGGCAAGGTCGAGCAGGGCATGTCGTTGCTCAACTCATCGCGCGACAAGAAGGAACGTGCCGGCCGTATGTACCTCATGCATGCCGCCGATCGCGAAGAGATCAAAGAGGCTTATGCCGGCGACATCGTTGCCCTACAGGGTTTGAAGGATATTCGCACCGGTGAAACATTATGCGATCCCGTAAAGCCGGTGATTCTCGAAAAGATGGAGTTCCCGGACCCCGTTATCGAGGTCAAAGTCGAGCCGAAGACCAAGGCCGACCAGGAGAAGATGGCGGTCGCTCTATCGACTCTGGCGGTTGAGGATCCTTCATTCCAGGTCTCTGTCGATCAAGAATCTGGTGAGACCATCCTGAAGGGCATGGGCGAGCTTCATCTTGACGTGAAGATCGATCTGCTGAAGCGGACCTATAAGGTTGAAGCCGACGTCGGCGCACCGCAGGTGGCCTATCGCGAAACGCTCGCCCGCGAGACCGAGGTCGATTATACCCACAAGAAGCAGTCGGGTGGATCTGGTCAGTTTGCGCGCGTCAAAATGCGACTGGAGCCCAATGAAATCGGCGCCGGAAATGAATTCGTCTCCGAAATCGTCGGCGGTGTTGTGCCCAAGGAGTACATTCCGGGCGTCGAAAAGGGCATCAAGGCGGTTTGGGACACCGGTGTTTTGATTGGTTTCCCGATCGTCGACATGAAGGTGACCTTGTTCGACGGTGCCTACCACGAGGTCGATTCATCGGCCATTGCCTTTGAAATCGCCGCGCGCGCCGCCATGCGCGAGGGCTGCGAGAAGGCCGGCGTCAAATTGCTTGAGCCGATAATGGACGTCGAGATCGTGACACCGGAAGAATTCGTTGGCGGCATCATTGGTGACGTCAACAGCCGTCGTGGTCAGATCAAGTCACAAGATCTGCGCGGCAATGCCGTTGTCATCAAGGCATTTGTACCGCTGGCCAACATGTTTGGTTACATCAATACGCTGCGCTCCATGTCGACGGGCCGCGCCCAGTATTCGATGCACTTTGCGCATTATGCCGAGGTGCCGCGCAACGTTGCCGATGAAGTCAAGGCCAAGTACGCCTGAAGCAAGTGAGGAGCACCCGCACGGCATTTGTAATGCGCGGAAAAGAAAATTTGTTCGAGAAGAAAGACTAAGGAGAGCCTGGCATGGCGAAGGAGAAATTTGATCGATCGAAGCCGCATTGCAACGTCGGCACGATTGGACACGTTGACCACGGCAAGACGACATTGACGGCTGCATTGACTCGTGTCTCTGCGGACCGTGGCTGGACGAGCACTGCGATTGAGTATGACGAGGTCGCCAAGGCCTCTGAGAGCCAGGGCCGTCGGGATGCAACGAAGATATTGACGATCGCGACGAGCCACGTTGAGTATGCGACGGAGAACCGTCACTATGCGCACGTGGACTGTCCTGGTCATGCAGATTATGTGAAGAACATGATCACCGGCGCTGCCCAGATGGACGGTGCGATTTTGGTGGTGTCTGCTGTCGACGGTCCTATGCCTCAGACCCGCGAGCACATATTGCTGGCGCGTCAGGTTGGCGTTCCATACATTGTTGTGTTTTTGAACAAGTGCGATGTTGTTGATGACGAGGAGCTATTGGACCTTGTTGAGATGGAGGTCCGCGAGCTTTTGGACAAGTACCAGTTTCCTGGCGACGACGTTCCGGTGATCCGTGGGGCAGCACTTTTGGCCTTGAACGGCGAGAAGGGTCCGTTGGCGGATGAGGCGATCATCCAGCTATACGCGGCCCTTGATGAGTACATTCCATTGCCTGAGCGTCCCTTGGACCAGCCGTTTTTGATGCCGATTGAGGATGTGTTTTCGATTTCGGGTCGCGGCACGGTTGTGACGGGCCGTATTGAGCGCGGCGAGATCAAGGTTGGCGAGGAAGTTGAGATTGTCGGTCTTCGTGACACGACGAAATCGACGGTGACGGGCGTTGAGATGTTCCGCAAGCTACTTGACAAGGGCGAAGCGGGCGACAACGTCGGATGTTTGCTGCGCGGCGTTGACAAGGATGCTGTTGAGCGTGGCCAGGTTTTGTGCAAGCCGGGTTCTGTTCAGCCGCACAAGAAGTTCAAGGCTGAGGCCTACATTCTGACCAAGGATGAGGGTGGCCGTCACACGCCGTTTTTCAAGAACTACCGTCCGCAGTTTTACTTCCGCACGACGGACGTGACGGGTGTTGTGACCTTGCCGGAAGGGACTGAGATGGTGATGCCTGGCGACAACTGCGCGATTGACGTTGAGTTGATCACGCCGATCGCCATGGAAGCCAAGCAACGCTTTGCGATCCGCGAGGGCGGCCGCACCGTTGGTGCAGGTGTCGTCACCGAAATCGTTGAGTAGAGAGTATTGACCACAGAAGCGCTCGGAAATCTCCGGGCGCTTCGACATTTTAACGGGTAAAAGGCCATGAACGCCCAAAAAATTCGCATAAGATTGAAGGCGTTTGATCACCGTATCTTAGACGCCTCGACGCGGGAAATCGTGAATACGGCAAAGCGCACCGGCGCTGAGATTCGCGGTCCCATACCGCTACCAACACGCATTGAGCGTTTTACGGTGAACCGGTCGCCCCACGTCGACAAAAAAAGCCGAGAGCAATTCGAGATGCGCACCCACAAGCGTGTTCTCGATATTGTCGACCCAACACCGCAGACGGTCGATGCCTTGATGAAGCTCGACCTGGCTGCCGGTGTCCACGTTCAGATTAAGATCTGATGCAATGAATTGTTAGAAGGTCTTCGTCGTTCACACGATGACAGGACCGGTTGATTACGGAAAAGGAAGGCGCGCAATGCGCTCGGGACTGATAGCAGAAAAAGTTGGGATGACACGCATCTTCACGGATGCCGGTGAACATATCCCTGTGACCGTATTGAAGGTTGATAATTGCCAGGTTGTAGCCCAACGCTTGCAAGATTCGCATGGTTACACCGCTCTTCAGCTCGGCGTTGGCACCCGCAAGCCAAAGCATCTGACGAAGGCGGAACGCCAGCACTTCGCGGTGGCCAAAGTTGAACCGAAACGCCGCTTGGTGGAGTTTCGCGTGAGCCCGGACAATTTGATCGATGTCGGTGCCGAAATCACCGTCGATCACTTTGTCACTGGCCAGCGCGTCGACGTCACGGGGACCAGCCAGGGCAAGGGCTTCCAAGGTGTTATCAAGCGCTGGAACTTCGGCGGCTTACACGCCAGCCATGGCGTCTCGATTTCACACCGCAGCCATGGCTCGACCGGCCAGCGTCAGGAACCTGGCAAGGTCTTCAAGGGCAAGAAAATGGCCGGACATATGGGTAGCGAGCGGGTGACAACGCAAAACCTGGAAGTGGTGAAGACTGATGTCGAACGTGGTCTATTGATGATCCGCGGCGCGGTTCCCGGTCACAAAGGCAGCTTCGTGTTGATCCGTGATGCAGTCAAAAAGTCGCTTCCCGATGCGGCGCCGAAGCCCGGCGCTGTCCGCGCTGCCGCCGTCAGCAATGACGCCGCCCCCCAACCGGATGTGGCACCTGAAGCGTCCGAAGCCGGCGAGAGCAAGGAGTAAGGCGCCATGCAGACCACCGTCACAACATTGCAGGCCGGCAATGCCGGCACCATGGAACTGAGCGATGCCATTTTCGGTTTGGAACCACGCGCGGATCTGTTGCACCGTATGGTGCGCTATCAGACCCTGAAGCGTATGGCCGGCACGCACCAGACCAAGGATCGTTCTGAAATCAATGTGACCGGCAAGAAGATGTATCGCCAGAAAGGTACAGGCGGGGCACGTCATAGCGACAAGTCAGCACCGCAGTTTCGCGGCGGCGGCAAGGCATTCGGCCCGAAAGCGCGCAGCCATGCCATTGGGATGCCGAAAAAGGTACGCGCGCTCGCCCTGCGTCATGCCTTGTCGGCGAAGGCCAAGTCTGGCGATCTGTTGATCTTGGATGAGGCGAAATCGGCTGATGGCAAAACCAAGTCGTTGCAGCAGGCGTTCGCTAAGTTGGAGTTGGCAAACGCTTTGATCATCGACGGAACTGAACTTGAGCCGGGTTTTGTGCGCGCTGCCAGCAACCTGCCGAACATCGACGTGCTGCCGATACAGGGCATCAATGTCTACGACATCTTGCGCCGTCACAAGCTGGTCATGACCAAGTCCGCCATCGCAGCGATTGAGGCGCGCTTTGCCGGCCAGGCCAAAACAGCGACACCGCCTGCGGAGGCAACGGAATGATCAAACGCACGCATTACGACATCATTATCGCGCCGATAATAACGGAAAAGGCAACCACGGCATCGGAATATGGCCAGGTCGTCTTCAAGGTCCCGCTGGACGCCACCAAACCGCAAATCAAGGCGGCGGTAGAGGACTTGTTCAATGTGAAGGTCAAGGCGGTCAACACCGTCCGGCGCAAAGGCAAATTGAAATCGTTTCGCGGCCGCTCGGCGCTTCAAAGTGATACCAAGCGCGCGATCATCACCCTGGAAGATGGTCATGCAATCGACGTGACCACCGGGCTGTAAGGAATTTGGAGCAATGGCACTAAAGACATATCGTCCGACAAGCCCCGGCATGCGCCACCTTGTTTTGGTGGACCGCCGGCAATTGTGGAAGGGCGCCCCGGTCAAGATGTTGGTCGAGGGGAAATCCAAAACCGGCGGTCGCAATAGCGATGGGCGCATAACGACCCGTCATATCGGCGGCGGCCATAAGCAGGCTTATCGCCTGGTGGATTTCAAGCGCCGCAAGCATGACGTACCAGCCACCGTTGAGCGCATCGAATACGATCCGAACCGGACGGCATTCATCGCTTTGATCAAATACCAGGACGGTCACCTGTCATATATACTGGCGCCGCAACGTCTGGGGCCCGGAGACACCGTGATTGCCGGCGACAAGGTAGACGTTAAGCCTGGCAATGCCATGCCGCTCGCTTCGATGCCCATAGGCACCATCGTCCACAACGTGGAGCTAAAACCTGGCCGCGGCGGCCAGTTGGCCCGCTCCGCGGGCGCATATATTCAGCTTGTCGGCCGTGATGCTGGCTGGGCAATCCTAAAACTCAACTCCGGCGAAACACGTCGCGTTCGTGCTGATTGCATGGCAACCGTCGGCGCGGTCTCCAATCCCGACAACTCTAACCAGGTTATCGGTAAGGCTGGCCGCAAGCGCTGGACCGGCACGCGCCCGACGGTTCGCGGTATCACCATGAACCCGATCGATCACCCCAACGGCGGTCGGACCAATGGCGGCAAGCACTTCACCACGCCGTGGGGCAAGCCGACCAAGGGCGCCCGCACCCGTAAGAACAAGTCGACAAACAAGTTCATCGTTCGCAGCCGTCACCTCGCGAAGAAGAAGTGACGGCAAGGAAATAGCTAAAGCACGAGGTAGATTTCGTGGCACGTTCAGTTTGGAAAGGCCCCTTCGTTGACGGCTACTTGCTCAAGAAGGCCGACAAGGTCCGTGAGTCCGGTCGCAACGAAGTGATCAAGATCTGGAGCAGGCGCTCAACCATTTTGCCCCAATTCGTTGGGCTGACATTTGGCGTCTACAACGGTCAGAAGCACATTCCAGTTTCTGTCAATGAAGACATGATTGGCCACAAATTTGGTGAGTTCGCACCGACCCGCACGTACTACGGGCATGGCGCGGACAAGAAGGCGAAGCGCCGCTAAGACGAGGAACGATTATGGGTAAGCCCAAAAGAGAGCGCAGCCTGGCGGAGAATGAAGCCAGTGCAATGACGCGCAACCTCAGGATTTCGCCACAAAAGCTAAATCTCGTGGCGGGGATGATCCGTGGCAAGAAAGTACAAACGGCTTTGGCGGATCTGGAGTTTTCTCGCAAGCGCATCGCTCAAGACGTGCGCAAGTGTGTCATGAGTGCGGTGGCTAACGCCGAAAACAACCATGGCCTTGATGTCGACGATTTGATCGTCGCCGAGGCGTATGTCGGCAAGAACTTGGTGATGAAGCGGCTTCACGCCCGCGGTCGCGGTCGCGCCGGCGCCATCATGAAACCGTTCTCACAAATCACCGTGATCGTGCGCGAACTCAAAGAGTCGAGCCAGGAAAAGGGAGCTTGAGGTAATGGGTCAGAAAGTAAATCCCGTCGGCCTCAGGGTCGGCATTAACAGGACCTGGGATAGTAGATGGTTTGCCGCTGCACCCGACTACGGCCGACTACTGCATGAGGATATGGCAATCCGCGATCATATTCTGAAGATGCAACGCCAGGCTGGCATTTCGAAGGTGATCATCGAGCGCCCGCACAAGAAGTGTCGTGTAACGGTTCACACTGCGCGCCCCGGTGTTTTGATTGGTAAGAAGGGCACTGACATTGAAAAACTCAAAGGTGAGCTTGGCAACATCACCTCCGATGAGGTGCACTTGAATGTTGTTGAGATCCGCAAGCCCGAGATCGACGCAACATTGATCGCAGAAGGTATAGCCCAGCAGCTCGAGCGTCGCGTTGCATTTCGCCGCGCGATGAAACGTGCGGTGCAATCCGCCCTGCGACTTGGCGCGCTCGGCATCAGGATCAATGTTGCAGGCCGCCTCGGCGGCGCAGAAATCGCCCGTACTGAGTGGTATCGCGAAGGCCGCGTGCCGCTCCACACCCTGCGTGCTGATATCGATTTTGGCTACGGTTTGGCCCAGACGGCATATGGTGTCATCGGCATCAAGGTTTGGGTCTACAAGGGCGAGATCATGGAACATGACCCGATGGCGGCTGAACGCCGGCAATTGGAAGCGCAAGAAGGCGGCGGCGGCCGCCGCAGAGAGGCACCTCGCAATTAATTGCGAGTGAGAGGTTTGAGAAATGCTTCAACCAAAGCGAACAAAATTCCGCAAGGCCCACAAGGGGCGCATTCATGGCGCTGCCAAGGGCGGTACGGATCTGAATTTCGGCTCCCATGGCCTAAAGGCGCTTGAGCCTGAGCGTATTACAGCGCGCCAGATCGAGGCAGCGAGGCGGGCGATCACCCGTCACATGAAGCGCGCCGGTCGGGTTTGGATCAGAGTATTCCCGGACGTGCCGGTCTCATCGAAGCCAGCAGAAGTCCGCATGGGTAAGGGCAAGGGATCACCAGAATACTGGGCAGCCAGAGTCAATCCAGGCCGCATCATGTTTGAGCTTGATGGTGTATCGGATGACATTGCCCGCCAGGCCTTATTGTTGGGCGCTGCAAAGCTGCCGATTAAGACCAAGATCGTTACGAGAATTTTGTGAGTGCGGATGGTCATCCGCGTCACGAGCGAATGAGTGAAGGAATTGACAGATGAAAGCGGGCGAACTTCGAGAGTTGTCGCTGGATCAGCTTGATGATGAATTGATCAAGCTGAAGCGCGAGCAATTCAATCTGCGCTTCCAGGCGGCCTCGGGTCAGCTGGAGAACACCGCACGCATGCGCGTGGTGCGCAGAGATATCGCGCGTATCAAGACCCTATTACAAGAAAAGCATGCTGGTGGCGCGGACGCCAGCGCGGCAAAGCCGGCTTAAGGAGAAAGAGATGCCCAAACGCATTCTGAGCGGCGTCGTGGTTTCTGACAAGAACGACAAGACGATAGTGGTTGAGGTTGAACGTCGCTTTACCCACCCTCTTTTCAAGAAAGTGGTTAGACGCTCAAAAAAATATCACGCCCACGACGAAGCCAATACCTACAAGGTTGGTGATCGCGTGCGCATCGAAGAGGGCAAGCCAATCTCCCGCAAGAAGCGGTGGGTGGCCCTGGCCCCGACGTAAAGGATTGCATTTTGACACGGCGGGCGGCCGTGTGATGTCGAGACGAATGACAAGAAATGAAACGGGCGTCCTGTGCGTCCAGAAGGAAGGACTGGTCTGATGATTCAAATGGAGACCAATCTAGACGTTGCAGACAACTCTGGTGCACGCCGGGTGCAATGCATCAAGGTGCTCGGCGGCTCGAAGCGCAAGTATGCCTCAGTCGGCGATACCGTCGTGGTGTCGATCAAGGAAGCGATACCGCGCGGTCGGGTCAAAAAAGGTCAGATCATGAAGGCGGTGATTGTACGCACCGCCCATGGCGTACGCCGTTCTGATGGGTCGATCATTCGCTTTGATCGCAACGCAGCTGTCTTGGTCAATGCCCAGGGCGATCCGATTGGGTCGCGCATTTTCGGCCCTGTCACGCGGGAATTGCGCAGCAAAAACCATATGAAGATTGTGTCGTTGGCACCGGAGGTATTGTGATGCCATCGCTGAAGTTCAAGAAGGGTGATCGCGTTATCGTGCTGACTGGTCGCGACAAGGGAAAGCGCGGCGAGATTTTGCACATGCTGCCAAACCAAAACCGCGCTGTCGTGCGCGGCGTCAACATTGTTAGACGTCACCAACGTCAGACCGCGAGTGAAGAGGGCGGCATTATTTCCAAGGAATCGCCGATCAATTTGTCGAATTTGGCCCATGAGGACCCACAAGACGGCAACAAGACGCGCGTCGGCTTCCGATTTGAAGAGGACGGCACCAAAGTGCGATTTGCCAAGCGCTCTGGTGAAGTCATTCCGGACAGGACATAGACCGATGGCAAAGGACAAAAAACCTGCAAATGGCAGCGCCGCTGAAAGCCGGCCGGCTGACTACAAGCCGCGCATGAAGCGCTTGTACGAGGAGCAGCTACGCGATCAGCTCAAGGAAAAGTTTTCCTACCGTAACGTCATGCAAATCCCAAAAGTGCAGAAAGTCGTTCTGAACATGGGTATTGGTGAGGCGGTAGCTGACCGAAAAAAAGTAGAAAACGCTGCCAACGATTTGGCGCTAATCGCTGGCCAACGCCCGGTAATCACGAAGGCGCGCAAGTCAATTGCGACCTTCAAGGTGCGCGATGGCATGACAATTGGCGCCAAGGTCACGCTGCGCGGCGATCGCATGTATGAATTTCTGGATCGCCTAGTGACGATTGCTTTGCCACGTGTGAAGGACTTTCGCGGACTAAGCCCTAAGAGCTTCGATGGCCGCGGTAATTTCGCCCTTGGCATCAAAGAACACATCGTGTTTCCAGAGATCAATTACGACAAGGTCGATGAGATCTGGGGCATGGACGTTGTGGTGTGTACCAGCGCACCGAATGATGATGAAGCCCGCGAATTGCTGCGCGGATTTAATTTTCCTTTCCGTGGATAAAGGACCGCAGGGACCTTCGGAGGACTGAATGGCAAAGAAAAGTTCGATTGAAAAAAACAAGCGTCGCCGTCGTCTTGTGGACGTAAAGGCCGCCAAGCGCGAGCGTTTGCGCGCCATTACGCGCAATCAAGATCTACCGATGGAGGAGCGCTTTGCGGCATCTTTGAAGCTTGCCGAAATGCCGCGGAACTCATCTAAGACCCGCATCCGCAATCGCTGCGAAATTACGGGCCGACCTCGCGGTTATTATCGCAAACTGAAGATGTGTCGCAATCAATTGCGTGAACTGGCAAGTCAGGGGCTGATCCCTGGAATGGTCAAGTCGAGCTGGTAAGTAAGGAGGCCTGAATGTCAGTAAATGATCCGCTCGGCGATATGCTCACCCGGATTCGAAACGCTCAAATGCGCCGTCGTAACAAGGTATCAACGCCCGCATCCAACCTGCGCGCCCGCGTATTGGATGTGTTGGCCGAAGAGGGCTTCATCCGCGGCTATGCCAAGGTCGAAGAAAAGGGCAATCTGCCGGAGCTTGAGATCGAACTGAAATATTTGAACGGCCAGCCGGCCATTCGCCGCATCCAACGCGTCTCGAAGCCGGGACGCAGGGTTTATTCGGCAGTTCGCGAAATTCCGACCGTGGCCAACGGCCTCGGCGTGGCCATTTTGTCGACGCCGAAAGGCGTGATGGCGGATTGGCGCGCACGCGAAGAGAATGTCGGCGGCGAAGTTCTCTGCAATATTTTCTAGCCGATTGGCACAGCAAGGATTGAGAGCATGTCTCGTATCGGAAAAAAACCTGTACCGGTTCCGTCTGGCGTAACCGCCACGGTATCTGGTCAGACGGTGACGGTTAAGGGTCCGAAGGGCGAATTGAACTTCACCATACCCGACGTTTGCAGGGTCGCGCAGAACGATGATGGTATCGAAGTCAGCTTAGCCGAGGACACCAAGGTCGCCCGCTCGATGTGGGGCATGTCACGCACCATGATTGCCAATTTGATGACCGGCGTCACGGAAGGGTATTCGCATACCTTAGAAATTCATGGTGTCGGTTTTCGAGCCGCGATGAAAGGCAAGGACCAGATCCAGCTCACGGTCGGTTATAGCCACGAGATCTTTCATAAGATCCCAGCCGGCGTCGACGTGCAGGTTGCCGGTGCCAAACAAGAACTAATCACGATTTCGGGCATCGACAAGCAGAAGGTCGGCCAGGTTGCCGCTGAATTGCGCGCCTATCGCAAGCCCGAGCCGTATCAGGGCAAAGGTATCCGCTATCAAGGAGAGTATGTCTTCCGCAAAGAAGGCAAGAAGAAATAGAGAGCAAGAGGATCGGTATTATGGCAAGGCTTTCGCAGACGGAGCGGCGCAAGCAGCGCGTTCGCCGCCACCTCGCCAAAGTATCTGGTGGGCGCCCGCGCCTGTCGGTGTTTCGCTCGTCGAAGCACATCTACGCCCAGGTGATCGACGATAGCGTCGGGCGGACACTGGCGGCTGCGAGCAGCCTCGAGAAGGATTTGCGCGGCACACTTAAGTGCGGCGCAGATTGTAGTGCGGCAAGTGCGGTTGGCAAATTGATTGCAGAACGCGCAACCCAGGCTGGCGTTACAACTGTCGTGTTTGATCGCGGCGCATACTTTTACCACGGCCGTGTCAAGGCGTTGGCGGAAGCCGCGCGCGAAGGCGGATTGAGTTTCTAAGAAAGGACGACAAGCGTGGCACGTTCCCCTGGAAGAGATCGCGGACGCGATCGTGAAGAACGCGACAACGAATTCAGCGACAAGCTGGTGCATATCAATCGCGTTGCCAAGGTGGTCAAAGGCGGCAAGCGCTTTGGCTTTGCGGCATTGGTTGTGGTTGGCGATCTGAAGGGCCGCGTCGGTTTTGGTCACGGCAAAGCGCGCGAAGTGCCCGAAGCGATCCGCAAGGCGAACGAGGCCGCCCGGCGCAGCCTGATCCGCGTGCCTCTGCGCGAAGGGCGCACGGTCCATCACGATTCACGAGGCCGCCACGGTGCAGGTAAGGTCGTTGTACGCTCCGCGCCACCCGGGACCGGCATCATCGCAGGCGGCGCCATGCGCGCTGTATTCGAAATGCTCGGCATCCAGGATGTTGTTGCCAAATCGCTTGGCAGCACCAATCCATACAACGTTGTGCGCGCCACGTTCGATGCCCTGAAGCATCAGGAGAACCCGCGCGCCATTGCGGCCCGTCGCAGCAAGAAGTACGGCGAGATCATTTCCCGCCGACGCGACGCATCGACTGAGGCCGAAGGATCAGCACCCGCTGAAGTAACCCAATAAAGGTCGTCCCGCAAAGACGCCAGGATCACGTGCGGCCGGACTATAAGGATCAAAAGGGTATCAAAAATGTCTGCAAAACCAACCGGCAAAACCATTGTCGTTGAACAGATTGCAAGCCCCATACGTCGCCAGAGCGTGCAGCGCCAGACGTTGATCGGCCTGGGCCTTAACAAGCTGCGTCGCCGCCGGGAGCTTGAAGATACGCCGGCGGTGCGCGGTATGATCAACAAGATCAGCCATCTTGTGCGTATCGTGGAAGAAAAGGGTGCCTGATAGCACCTCGTAGAATTAGCTTTGGGAGCCAGATCTCACATGCGGTTGAACGAAATCAAAGACAAAGACGGCGCCTTGAAGGCGCGCGTTCGTGTCGGCCGGGGCATTGGGTCCGGTATCGGCAAGACAGCGGGCCGCGGCGTGAAGGGCCAGACCTCGCGCTCCGGTGTTGCCCTCAATGGCTTCGAGGGCGGCCAGATGCCGCTGCATCGCCGCCTGCCGAAGCGCGGTTTCACCAAATGGCGCCGCAAGAGCTACAATGTGATCAATGTTGCAGATCTTCAAGCAGCCATTGACAGAGGCCGCCTAAGCGCCGGTCAAGCGATTGATAGTGCGGCATTGATATCCGCCGGTGTTATTCGTCGGCCACTTGATGGCGTTCGTCTGCTTGGCAACGGCACGCTCAAGGCAAAGCTTGACATCACCGTCAATCACGCTTCTGCGAGCGCCAAAACGGCGGTTGAAGGGGCTGGTGGCAGCATCAGCATCATAGAGCAAAAGGTTTTGCCGGCGGACGAAGCAAAACGTCAAAAAACGGCAAAGAAAAAGGGTTTAACATCGGCCAAGCCTAAGGGCGACAGCGACTAGGCTAGAGCTCGCCGGCTGGTGTTTTTTCGCGGTTGCCCCATATTCCGTTTACAATCGTCGCTCTGATGAGCAACGGTTGACGGGGCAAGCAACGGCCAGGGACGCGACGGGCCCCGACGAGTGGCTAGCCGGCTATTGGGTGGCGGCGCACAATGGTGTAAAACGTCGCCACACACGCTAGAGTGTTTGGGAGATACGCTTCATGGCATCCGCCGCCGAGCAGCTTGCTGCCAATCTAAATTTCAGCGCCTTTGCCAAAGCAGAGGAACTCAAAAAGCGTATCTGGTTTACGCTGGGCGCCCTCCTCGTTTACCGGTTAGGCACTTTTATTCCTCTGCCCGGGATTGATCCTGTGGCGTTCGCCCAGACTTTCCAGCAAAACTCGACTGGCATCCTTGGCATGGTCAATCTGCTTGCCGGCGGTGCCATCGAACGCATGGCCATATTTGCACTTAATATCATGCCGTACATTTCGGCATCGATCATTATGCAGCTGATGTCGTCTGTCGATAAGCGCCTTGAGGCGCTGAAGAAAGAGGGCGAGCAGGGCCGCAAGCAAATCAACCAATACACGCGGTATCTGACCGTGGCGCTTGCCGCCGCGCAGGCCTATGGCATTGCAATCGGCCTGGAAGGCTCACGCGCCCAAGCCGGCCCTGTGGTTCCTGAACCGGGCTGGTTCTTCCGCATGACGACAGTTATCACGTTGGTTGGCGGAACAGTCTTCCTGATGTGGCTTGGCGAACAGGTTACGGCCCGCGGCGTCGGCAACGGTATTTCCTTGATCATTTTCGCTGGCATCGTTGCCGGCATGCCGATCGCCATCGTGCAACTGTTCGAGCAGGCGAGAACTGGCGCGCTGGCGACTCCGTTGCTGTTGGCGCTTCTCGTATTGATGCTCGCCGTCGTGGTCGCCATCGTATTTGTGGAGCGAGCGCAAAGACGATTACCTATACAGTATCCCAAGCGACAGGTCGGAAACCGGGTCTTCCAGGGCGACAGCTCTCACCTGCCCTTGAAACTGAACTCTGCAGGGGTGATCCCGCCGATATTCGCCTCGTCGCTTCTGTTGCTGCCGATAACCGTTGCACAATTTTCATCCGGCCCGGGCCAAGAGCCAGGCTTGCTGAATTCTATTGTTGCCTTGTTGGGGCGCGGGCAGCCGCTCTATCTCGGCATATACGTTTCGTTGATCGTATTCTTCGCCTTTTTCTATACGGCGGTGGTCTTCAATCCTCAGGAAACCGCCGACAATCTGCGCAAATATGGCGGCTATATCATGGGCCGTCGCCCCGGCGCCCAGACCGCGGAATACATTGACTATGTATTGACCCGCATCACGGTGGTTGGCGCCATTTATCTTGCGATCGTCTGTGTGTTGCCTGAATTCCTGATTTCGTACGCTGCCGTGCCGTTTTATTTCGGCGGCACCTCTCTGCTCATTGCCGTGAGCGTTACCATGGACACGGTTGCCCAGGTACAAAGCCATCTGCTCGCCCATCAATACGAAGGACTGATCAAAAAATCGAAGCTTAGAGGCGGTGCAAAAAGCAAGCGATGAACCTGATACTATTGGGCCCGCCCGGCTCGGGCAAAGGCACTCAGGCACAGATGATCAGCAACACCTTCGGGCTGATTCAGCTTTCGACCGGCGACATGCTTCGCGCTGCCATTGCCGCCGGCAGCGAAATCGGCCTCAAGGCTAAAGAACTCATGGCAGCCGGTGGTCTTGTCTCCGACGATGTCGTCATCAAGATCGTTGCGGATCGGATTGCCGAACCCGATTGCGCCAAGGGGTTCATTCTCGACGGCTTTCCCCGCACCCTGGTCCAGGCCAGCGCTCTTGATGCTCTTATGGCTGAGCAGGGCAAGACGATCTCGGCGGTGATCGAGATTAAGGTGGATGATGATGTGCTGGTAGAGCGCATATCAGGCCGTTACGCCTGCGCCCAATGCGGCGCGGGCTATCATGACACCTATAAACGGCCGGCACGCGAGGGCATCTGCGACAATTGTGGCGCTACCGAGTTCACCCGTCGGCCCGATGACAATGCTGAAACAGTTAAGACCAGATTGTTGGCCTACTATCAGGAGACCGCCCCCTTGCTGGGCTATTATTCGTCCAGAGGCAACCTGACAACCGTCGACGGAATGGCCGACATTGAGGCCGTTGGTAAGGAAATTGAAAAGGTCTTGCGCAACCTAGCTTAGTCTAAGCATGTGGCATTCTAAGCGAGGCAGGAAAGTCGTCATTTGTCGGCAACGGAATATTGACTGCTTGGCGTCATCCGGCTAAGACAAGTGCGATTTCATGACGCAGACGCTGGTTCGGCTTCCGGATGGGATAGTCCGGGACCGGTGCTATCGGCGTTTTTGGCGTTTAAGGATGGATCGATAGCAGAAGCGGGTGCTGGCGGTCCTAGAGTGCGAACACCGCATGGCGCTCGTTATGGTCGAGCGCATTTGAGGAGAACAGCGTGGCCCGTATAGCCGGCGTAAACATACCTACTCAGAAGCGCGTCGAGATCGCCCTTCGTTATATTCATGGTATTGGCCCCACCTTCGCAAAAGAGATTTGCGAAAAGAACGGCATTCCGAGTGAGCGTCGTGTCAATGAATTGACCGATGCTGAGGTTCTGCAAATTCGCGAAACCATCGACCGTGACTATATGGTCGAGGGGGATCTGCGCCGCGAAGTTGCTATGAATGTGAAGCGTCTGATGGACCTTGGCTGCTACCGTGGTCTGCGCCACCGTCGCAATTTGCCGGTCCGCGGCCAACGCACGCGCACCAATGCACGCAGCCGCAAAGGCAAGGCCACGCCAATTGCTGGTAAGAAAAAGGCCGCCCGTTAAAGTTTCAATCAATTTGGGCCGGTTGTCGATTGACGGCACCGGTCGCGACAATCTTCAACTGAAAGTGCACGAATAGAATGGCGAAGGATCAACAGCGCGGCAGAGTTCGCCGCCGTGAGAGAAAAAACATCTCGTCTGGCGTTGCGCACGTCAATGCATCGTTCAACAATACGATGATCACCATTACGGATGCTCAGGGCAACACGATTTCCTGGTCATCTGCAGGTGCGATGGGCTTCAAGGGATCCCGCAAGTCGACACCTTATGCCGCTCAGGTTGCCGCCGAAGACGCCGGCAAGAAGGCACAGGATCATGGCATGAAAGTTTTGGAAGTAGAGGTCTGTGGGCCAGGTTCCGGTCGCGAATCCGCTCTACGCGCACTTCAGAGTTCAGGCTTCCAGATTACCTCGATTAGGGATGTGACACCGATCCCGCATAATGGGTGTCGTCCGCGCAAGCGCCGCAGGGTTTAATTGTCCAAGTTCCAGAAGTGGGTCGCCATTGCGCTGCGGCCTGCATCGTCGGCCTGACGATTTCAGGTCTAAGCCTACCCACCACGAAGTTTGATGGGTGGCGAACGGTCAATCCAGTAATGGCCGACAGATACCGAAGGGGTCTCCCGTGACTGAAACCACTGTACTGCAAAAAAATTGGCAGGATTTGATCAAACCGACCAAGCTCCAGGTCGTGCCTGGGCGCGACAAAGATCGCATGGCAACGGTTGTTGCCGAACCGCTCGAGCGCGGCTTTGGCATGACGCTTGGCAACGCGCTCCGTCGGGTTTTGCTATCTTCGCTCCAGGGGGCTGCGATTAAAACCGTTCAGATCGACGGCGTCCTGCACGAGTTCTCCTCCATTCCAGGTGTCCGGGAAGATGTGACGAACATCATCTTGAACATTAAGGAGATTGCCATTCTGCTGCACTCCGAAGGCACCAAACGCATGGTTCTGAAGAAGGACGGCCCTGGCCCCGCCACGGCTGCCGACATCGAATGTAGCTCCGATATTGAAATTCTCAATCCGGATCATGTGATCTGTAATCTTGACCAGGGCGCCACAATCCGCATGGAGCTGACCGCCGACATGGGCAAGAGCTACGTTGCTGCCGATCGCAACCGTCCGGAAGATGCACCGATCGGCCTGATCCCCGTAGATAGCCTCTATAGTCCGATCAAGAAGGTATCATATAAGGTCGACAACACGCGTGAAGGCCAGATCCTGGACTACGACAAGCTGACGATGACGGTCGAGACCGACGGCTCGGTCCGCGCCGAAGATGCCATCGCGCTAGCCGCCCGAATTCTCCAGGACCAGCTGGCCATCTTCATCAACTTTGAAGAGCCAAAGAAACCGGTCGAGGAGCGCGGTCATCCCGAACTCACCTTCAATGCAGCCCTGCTCAAGAAGGTCGACGAACTGGAATTGTCGGTCCGTTCAGCCAACTGCCTGAAGAACGACAACATTGTCTACATCGGCGACTTGATCCAAAAGACTGAAGCAGAGATGTTGCGCACCCCGAACTTCGGCCGGAAATCATTGAACGAAATTAAAGAAGTCCTGGCCACCATGGGTCTGCATTTGGGCATGGAAGTTCCAAATTGGCCACCAGATAACATTGAAGAGCTGGCAAAACGCTTCGAGGATCAGTATTAAGAGGTCAATAGCGACGAGGAGAGGCCAAAGAACCTCCCCGTGAAATAATGTAAGGACACAGTATGAGACATCGTAAACTCGGTCGCAAATTCAGCCGGTCCAGTGGTCATCGACAGGCCATGTTCTCCAACATGGCGGCTGCACTCATTCGCCACGAGCAGATCGTGACGACGCTCCCTAAGGCCAAAGATCTAAGGCGCGTCGTCGACCGCTATATCACCCTGGCCAAACGAGGCGATTTGAATTCGCGTCGCCTGGCTGCTGCCCGTCTGCGCGATGAGGATATGGTCAAGAAGCTGTTTGACGTTTTAGGCCCGCGCTACAAAGAGCGCTCTGGCGGTTATACGCGTGTTTTGAAGGCGGGCTTCCGCTATGGAGACAGCGCGCCGCGCGCGGTAATCGAGCTCGTGGATCGCGACGAGGACGCCAAGGGCAAGGAAGACAAAGCCCGCCATGAGGCCGAACAGGCACAAGCGGATATTCCCGCGGAAGCTTGATCTTTGAAAATGAGATGGCGCCGGATTGAACGAGCGTCATATTGAGATGCCCGCCATCTGTCAGAGGCAGGCGCGCGCCTTGCCGTCTGCTGAACGCGTAGGCCCGGTGGATCTCTTTTTGCATCCCCGTCCCGGAGACGCTAAAACACCGGCTGTGGCCTTGAGCCCGCGTTTGTTCGTCTCAAGTATAGTTTTCTCAAACGCGACACTTGAGCCGGGATCAAGGTGACTTTCGCCGTGCAATCGAAAGAGAACCCGTCATGACAAGCATGAGAACGTCTCACCGTTTAGGTTTGGGGTTGGCTATCGCCGCTCTGGCTAGTCCGCTGGTGTTATCCAGCTTAAACAACGCGGTTGGTCCGGCTGAGGCGCAGCGCTTGGCGCCGCCAAGCCAAGCGGCCATCAAGTATTCGTTCGCTCCGATTGTCAAGCAGGCCGCGCCAGCCGTTGTCAACGTCTATGTCAAAAAGCGGATCAGAAAATTTAATTCACCCTTCGCCAACGATCCGTTCTTCAGTCAGTTCTTCGGTCAGGATTTCGGTGTTCCCAAGGCCCGCATACAGAATTCCCTGGGCTCTGGTGTCATCATCAATCGCCGCGGCATTATTGTGACCAACAACCATGTGGTCAGTGGTGGTAATGCCGGCACCCACATAAAGGTTGCGCTGGCCGACCGTCGCGAATTTGATGCCCAGATTATTTTGAAGGACAAGGATACTGACATCGCTATTCTCAAAATATTGGGCGGCGATGACAATTTCCCATTTCTAAAATTCCAGAATTCCGACCGTCTCCAGGTTGGCGATCTTGTTCTTGCCATCGGCAATCCCTTTGGCGTCGGACAAACCGTGACCAGCGGCATCGTCTCGGCACTGGCCCGCACCAAGGTTTCCAAATCGTCATCTCAAATTTTCATACAAACCGATGCTGCGATCAATCCGGGTAATTCTGGCGGTGCCCTGATTGACGTAGATGGTCGGCTTGTCGGCATCAACACGGCGATCTTTTCCAAGTCGGGCGGATCGCTCGGCATTGGTTTTGCGATCCCGTCAAATCTCGTACGCCTCTACGTAAACAGTGCCATGACCGGGCGCCCGGTGGTGCGGCCGTGGCTTGGGGCGGCGCTCTATCGAATGAACCGGGCGACAGCCAAAAATCTTGGTATCCGCCGCGTGTCTGGCGCCTATGTTGATCGCGTTTTGCCCGGTGGCCCCGCGAGCCGGGCCGGACTACGCCGCGGTGATGTGATTGTGGCGATCGACGATGTGGCCGTTTCCGACCCGCAAGCCGTACTATATCGCCTGACAACAACCGGTATTGGACGCACCGCAACAATCGGCGTGGTCCGCAGCCGTCGCCGTATTGAGGTCAAGCTCGAAATAAAGGCGCGCCCGAAGGTTAAGGCAACGGCGTATCGAAATCTGTCGGGCGACCATCCTCTCAATGGCGCGCGCGTCGCGGCTATCAGCCCTGGATTGTCGGAGCTCAGGAGTTTAGAGGTGCGGGTACCGCGCGGGGTCGTCGTCGTTTCGGTGAGAACCTGGTCCAATGCGCAAAATGCCGGTTTTAGACCGGGAGATGTGATTCTTGAGATCGAAGGCCAGAAAGTCGGTAGCATTAATGAATTGGTTCAGCGTCTGCGCTACAGCAAGCAGAGTTGGAGCTTTACCATCAATCGGCGCGGCCGCGTATTGCGCCAGCGACTGAGTAGACGTTGGCGCTAACCCAACAAGCGCTACCAATTCACGGATCCTCCTTCCAACCGGAGCGGCCCGCGCAAGGGTCTGGTGCCATGTCAGACTTATTCGACGCAGCAGGACCGGGTGAACCCAGCGGTCAACCTCTTGCGGATCGCCTGCGTCCAACATCGCTGGCAGAAGTCGTTGGCCAGGACCATTTGGTTGGGGCGGACGGCAAACTCATGCGCATGTTGGCGGCAGCGCATCTTCCGAGCATGATTTTGTGGGGACCACCGGGCAGCGGCAAAACAACCGTCGCGCGCCTGTTGTCCGATCAAAGCGACCTCGCTTTCGAGCAACTCTCCGCGATCTTCACGGGCGTCCAGGATCTGCGCAAAGCTTTCGAACGGGCCCGGGACCAGCGGCGTATGGGGCGCGGCACATTATTGTTTATTGACGAAATCCATAGGTTTAATCGGGCGCAGCAGGACAGTTTCCTGCCCCTTATGGAAGACGGTACAATTACACTCGTTGGCGCGACGACAGAAAACCCGTCATTTGAACTGAATGCAGCCTTGCTCTCGCGTGCCACCGTTCTGGTCTTCAATCGTCTGGCGCCAGAGGCTTGCGAAAGATTGCTGCAGCGTGCGGAACAGGCCATGGCGCGCCCGCTCCCCGTCGATGCCGATGCCCGCCAAGCGCTTATCGCGATGTGCGATGGCGATGGACGAACCGCCTTGAACCTGGCCGATGAAATTTTTTCGTTGATGGCGCCAGACGACACACCGCTTACCCGCGAGCAATTGGTTGCGCGCATTCAACGTCGCGCGCCAATTTATGACAAGTCGCGCGACGGTCATTACAACCTTATTTCAGCGCTTCACAAATCGGTTCGCGGTTCAGACCCTGATGCTGCTCTTTATTGGCTCTGCCGCATGCTTGATGGGGGTGAGGATCGGTTATTCATCGCGCGTCGCCTTGTCCGCATGGCGAACGAAGACATCGGCCTTGCCGATCCCGAAGCAGTGCACCAGGCATTGGCGGCAAGAGATACCTATGAGTTCCTAGGCTCACCCGAAGGCGAATTGGCTTTGGCACAGGCAACCATCTACCTAGCAACCGCACCAAAATCTAACGGTGTCTATCGCGCTTATAAGCGGGCTGCAAAATTGGCGCGCGAAAAGGGCAGCGTGGCACCGCCAAAGACCATCTTGAATGCGCCGACACGGCTCATGGAGGAGGAGGGCTACGGTGCTGGTTACAGCTATGATCATGCAACGCCTGAAGGATTTTCCGGCCAGAATTATTTTCCCGACGAGTTCCGGGAGCGCCCCCGGTTTTATGATCCGCCGGAGCGCGGGTTTGAACGCGAAATCAACAAGCGCCTCGCCTACTGGGCCCGTTTGCGGGACCAAAAGTGTGAGGATTAAACGCCTTAGCGTTGCAAAAGAACCGCGCTCAAACGGTTCGCGCCCAAATCGAGGCTTTCAACGGGATCGAGTCTTGACTAGTTTCTTGATAACCTAGTCTGGTAGGCTGGTGGCTAGCTCAGCTTGGCCCTTGAGATTGGATTAAATTACCACCGACGAGTGCCCAGCCGGCATCGTCGCAGATGAGGCAATTCGCATGGTTGAGTTCAAGAAGCTTTGGTACGGGCATCCGATCAACAAATCCGTTCAGCTCCCCTGCGTGGCGCCCAAAAAGCTCACCAATCTCGAAGGCAAAGTTATCAGGCCGGGGTTGCCGGTTTATGCCAACCAATGCGCCATACGCACAGGCATTGCCTTAAGGCGTGCCGGGGTCTCCCCGAGCCGGCTCGGCCGGTTGACGACGTGCGGTGCCCATAGCCCCGATCGCATGCACTATATTCGTGCAGCGGAATTGGCAAGCCGGCTGGCGTCTGTTTCGCTTCCCGGCGTAGCCAAGCCGGTCCGAATTATCGGCAAGGATGTTTCTGATTTTTACCCCAAGCTGTTCGGTAAGACCGGCATAGTTTACATCAAGGACTATTGGCACCGTCGTTCAGATCGTCGCGGCCGACCAACCGGTGACCACATCGATGTTTGGAACGGCTATCGCTCGTCAGCAAAGTGGTTGATGGAGTGGTTTTCGTGGCTCGGGTATTATTCCAATTATGCCGAGGCAAAAGAGGTTTGGTTCTGGGAGATCAAATGACGGTCTCGCGCGGGGGCGTGTGATCATCATCTTTCAGGCAATTGAAGAGGAAGCGATGCGATATTTGTTCGGTCTCATTTGTGCAATCGCGTGCGCCGGTGTGACGGCCAAATTCGTTGCCACCTGGCTGGCCCCGATGATCACCAAGCTGTTCACATATGAGAGCCCGGACGGTGAGGCATTCGTTGAGCAAGCCACATTTATTTTGGCGCTTGGCCTCGCGCTTTGGATCGGCTGGATCATTGGCTGGGCATTGGGGCGCTCGCTCGAAAGGCCCGACAAGCCGATTTAAGACCTGGAATAATGGTGCAACTTGGGAAGGACTAATCCGTGCGGCTTTTGTTGCTTGCATGTGCTGGCGGAGCAATCGGTGCGGGACTGCGATTTCTAGTAAATTCCTGGTTTGCAGCACGTCATATGGGCGCCTTCCCATTTGCGACGATAACAGTCAACATTGTGGGCTCCTTTTTGATGGGCATCGTAATCGCCATATTGCTGTCCCGCGTTCCCTTTTCGGCGGAATGGCGCACATTCATTGCCACTGGAATTCTGGGCGGGCTCACGACTTTCTCCGCTTTTTCACTCGATGTCGTTGAATTGTGGTCAGCCCGCCCGCCGCTGGACACCATGATTTACATTGCTGCGTCTGTCGGCCTGTCAATTGTCGCCCTGCTTCTTGGCATGTGGCTTACGAAGTCGGTGCTCTAATGGCTGCGCGTGTTGAAACCATCGAAGTCGCCGAGGCTGATGCTGACATTCGCCTCGACCGGTGGTTCCGCATTCATTTTCCGGACGTCACCTATGGTCATCTGCAAAAACTATTGCGCTCCGGCCAGGTTCGAGTGGATAGCAAGCGGTGTCAGGCGGGACAGCGTTTGGCGGCCGGCAGCCAGGTCCGCGTTCCAGGGAGCATTCGCACGGGCGAGGCAAGACCAGCCAAGAAGAAGGAGCCCGCAAAGACCGCGGCCCAAGATCGCGATCTCATAGAAAACATCATACTGTACGAGGACGACCATGTCCTGGTCCTGAACAAACCCTTTGGCTTGGCTGTGCAGGGCGGTTCCGGCACGACGCGCCATATTGACGGCATGCTTGCCGGAATGACCGATCGGTTCCAGGATCGCCCGCGATTGGTCCATCGCCTGGATCGCGACACAACCGGCGTCCTGTTGATTGCCAAATCGCGAGCCGCTGCAGCAAAACTCGGCCGCGTATTCCAGACCCGCTCCGCGGCCAAGACCTATTGGGCCGTCGTCAAGGGGGTGCCCAAGCCCTCTCAGGGCAAAGTCGCCCAACCGCTGGTCAAGGCGAGCACGCCTGCTGGCGATCGCGTGCGCAAAGCGCGCCCTGGCGAGCAAAAAGAGGCGATGCATGCGACCACGCATTATGCGGTCATTGATCGCGCCGCCAAACGGGCGGCCTGGGTATCTTTGAAACCGGTGACCGGGCGCCAGCATCAACTGCGTGCCCATATGGCGCTCATTGGTCATCCGATACTGGCCGACAATAAATACGGCGGCGCAGTCGATGAATTGAGTGGCAATCTGCAGGCAAAACTGCATTTGCATGCCCGCCGGTTGGTACTGCCGCATCCGACCGGCGAGGGCCGCATTGATGTGACCGCACCATTGCCGGAGCATATGCGGGAGACTTTTGCAATGTTGGGCTTCGATGCCGAGCGCTATGATCGGGAAAATGAGGCATGAGGCTGATCATCTTCGACTGCGACGGCACGATAATCGATAGTCAAAACGCTATCTACGCATCGATGACGTATGCCTTTCGGCAAGTATCGTTGCCGCCACCGGACCGGGCAGCCGTATTGCGTATCGTAGGGCTCTCGCTCCCTGAGGCCTTGGCTGCACTTGCACCAGACCATCCGCCAAGCGTTCAGACAGCGCTCGTCGAGCATTACAAATCAGGCTTCACACACCAGCGCGAGCAGGCGATTAAGCATGATCCCTTATTTCCCGGTGCGCGCGAGGTCATCGCAGCACTCAATAACTGCGACGAGACAGTCCTTGGAATTGCCACCGGTAAGTCACTTCGTGGTGTAAAACGCTTGCTGGATCAGGAAGGCTGGCACGGACACTTCTTTACTGTGCAAACGGCTGACCAGCACCCCTCGAAACCGCACCCCGCTATGCTGCAAAAGGCGATGGCCGAAGCGGGCATCGCACCCGAAGCGACGGTGATGATCGGCGATACCACCTTTGATATGGAAATGGCTAAGCGGGCAGATGTTGGTGCCATAGCTGCGGGATGGGGATACCATTCGGTGACAGACTTGCGCGCCGCCGGTGCACATGCTGTGTGCGAAGCCTATGACGACCTGCCTGCCCATATCAATGAGGTCCTAACCGCGAGGGCTGAGGCATGACCGGCCAGTCAACACCGCCGAACAACTTGCCAAAACGATTCTACGACGAGGTTATCGTCTCGGCCCAATTTGACGGACATGCCATTCTGCTTGACGGTAGAAGTATCCGCACACCCGGCAAGCGAGCGCTGGTGGTACCCACAGTCCCCCTGGCCCAGGCCATTGCAGATGAATGGTCAGCCCAATCGGACGTAATCAATCCCGCCACTATGCCCATCACACGCCTTGCCAACACAACACTCGATGCTGTCCAGCTATCGCTGCATGATGTCGGTCGCGACATCGTGCAATATGCGGCTTCTGATCTTCTGTGCTATCGCGAAGCAGACGATCGCAAACTCGCCCACCGCCAGGCTGGATTATGGGATCCGATTTTAAGGTCACTCGAAAGCAGTCTCAACGTCTCGTTCAATACAACAGCCGGCATTATGCACATCTCTCAACCAGACGAGACCCTGGCAGCGATCACCGCAT
This sequence comes from Hyphomicrobiaceae bacterium, assembly GCA_965223255.1. Classification (GTDB taxonomy): domain Bacteria; phylum Pseudomonadota; class Alphaproteobacteria; order Rhizobiales; family Hyphomicrobiaceae; genus CBDCWA01. The sequence continues at coordinate 1,074,941 of CBDCWA010000002.1, forward strand.
GGACAGAAACCAAGGACGCCTTCCAACTTGCAGCTTTGCACGTGATGACAACAATTTCTGGTTCAGCGTTGCTGGCAATCGCCCTCGGTGAAGGGCATATTACGAGCGCTGAAGCATGGCAGGCGGCACAGCTGGATGAGACCTATCAAAACGAAAAATGGGGGGAGGATCAGGAGGCCGGGCAAAATCGCGAGCGTCGTCGTAAGGAACTCGAAAGCGCTGCACTTTATTACAGCCTCGTCACGGCGGACTAAGACGTCACGGCGATCTGCTCCGAAAAACCGCGCAATACTCAGTTTTGGCGCGCTGGCGGGCCAACGGATAAGGACGAGCAAGCCATGAAAGACATTATTGAAGAGTTGGAACGTCGACGCGCTGTGGCGCGCCTCGGGGGCGGTGAAAAACGCATTGCCACTCAACACGAACGCGGCAAACTTACAGCGCGGGAGCGGATTGAGCTTCTGGTCGATGAAAGTTCGTTCGAAGAATTCGATATGTTTGTCGAACACCGCTCTACCGATTTCGGCATGGAGGACCATAAGATTCCGGGCGACGGCGTCGTAACCGGCTGGGGCACGATCAATGGCCGGCTCGTCTACGTTTTCGCCAAAGACTTTACGGTTTTTGGCGGGTCCTTGTCTGAAACCCACGCCCGCAAGATCACCAAAATACAGGATATGGCGCTGCAGAACAGGGCACCAATCATCGGTCTGTTCGATGCCGGCGGCGCGCGCATTCAAGAGGGTGTTGCAGCGCTTGGGGGGTATGGCGAGGTTTTTGTGCGCAATGCCCTGGCGTCCGGCGTAATTCCGCAAATCTCCGTCATCATGGGGCCCTGCGCGGGCGGCGATGTTTATTCGCCTGCGATGACCGATTTTATCTTCATGGTCCGCGACACCAGTTACATGTTTGTGACGGGCCCTGATGTGGTCAAAACCGTGACCAATGAGACCGTGACCGCGGAGGAACTCGGTGGTGCCAAGGTTCATACATCGCGCTCCTCGGTTGCCGATCGGGCCTACGACAATGACGTTGAAGCAATATTGCAGATGCGCCGCCTAATGGATTTCTTGCCCGCTCACAATCAATCGGGTGTTCCCGTCCTGCCGACTCGTGACTCCGCCGATCGTGTCGAGCCGTCATTGGATACACTCATCCCCGATTCTCCCAATCAACCCTATGACATTAATGAGCTGATCCTGAAAGTTGTCGACGAAGGCGACTTTTTCGAAATTCAAGAGGCATTCGCCGCCAATATTGTAATCGGCTTTGCCCGCATGGAAGGGCACACGGTTGGTGTGATTGCCAATCAACCGATGGTATTGGCTGGCGTTCTCGATTCGGATGCCTCCCGCAAGGCTGCGCGGTTCGTCCGATTCTGCGATTGTTTCGAGATCCCGATCATGACCTTCGTGGATGTACCGGGTTTCCTGCCAGGTACTGACCAGGAGTACGGCGGGCTGATCAAGCATGGTGCCAAGCTGCTTTTCGCCTATTCTGAAGCAACGGTGCCAAAGGTTACGGTCATTACACGCAAAGCTTATGGCGGTGCCTATGACGTCATGAGCCCCAAACACACCCGCGGTGATGTCAATTACGCTTGGCCGTCTGCCGAGATCGCCGTCATGGGCCCGAAAGGTGCTGTCGAAATTCTGTACCGATCAGAACTTGGCGATGAAGACACCATCGCCAAGCGCATCGAAGAGTATCAAAGTCGATTTGCCAATCCGTTTGTGGCCGCCGAACGCGGCTACGTCGACGATGTTATCCTGCCGCGCAATACCAGGGTCAGATTGTGCCGCGCCCTAAGAATGCTGCGCGGTAAGAAACTCGAAAATCCCTGGAAGAAGCACGACAACATTCCATTGTGAGAACCCGCCCGAAGGTGACTTCGAACGGGTTCTCTACCCCACTGCGTCATGCCGGAGTTCCGCCTTGGGGCATTCAGTGCTGACCTATGAGCCACAGGCCACTTGAACCGTTATTCCCACTTGCGGCAGATAACGCGAGCACATTTTGGTGGCGCCGTCGCCAGTCTCAGACTCTGAGGCGGCCGGCGGCGAGGACGTTGGCTCACCTTCTGGCGTCGTGGGATTACTGCTGGAGACGACATAGCCGTCGTCATTGCTATTGTTATTGTCAGCAGGTGGCGCCTCAGACGACATCGGTGGCTTCGACTGCTGTTGGCGCGCACGCGCCAGTTCGCGATTGCGTTGACGTGCAATTGCACGTTTGCGGGCAAGTGCCTTTTGGCGGGCGGCGCGTCGGCGTGCAGCACGTCGCTTTCGCGCCATTGCGCGCCGGTATGCTCTACGGCGATATTCGCGTTCTCTTTCAATTCTTGCACGTCGCGCCTCTGCGGCATGATTGAGAATCATACCGGTTGCAAGCGCGGCACCGAGGCCCCACCCGAGCCGTTTACCAGCATGGGCGCTGGAGGTTGCAACGACTGTGCAAGCGATGATGGCGACGAGTTTGGTGACGAGTGAGCCTGACATTTCCTATACCCTCGCTTTGCTAGCGGATCAGAACGGGGTGTTCTATTGGGTACGTCGCTGTGGCCAGCAAAATGGTTCAATGCAGCAGACCGATAATCGTGATCTCATCGCACCTGCCGAGGCAATTGGGGCAGGCCCTGACATCAGACCCTTATAAGACTGGCAATCAGTCGCACGAAGTACACCAAAGGTTCAAATGACCCGCTGGGAGTCTGCCTAATGCACCAGACTTTCGCTGTTCCCCAGGAGACAAATTCTCAAGTCTCACAAAAAAGACCCACCAAAGGCTGCTTGGTGGGTCTCAATTTCGGTTGGTCCCGGCACAGCCGGAACCGAAAGACTGGAATTACTTGCAGTCCATGCTCTTTGCATTGACCTTTTTCGGCGGCTTGCCGGTGTCTGGATAGCTCACCGTGCACGTCATGCCGACCTTGATGGCCTTACGCTTTGCTTTGGCACCATTGACCATAACCTTGGTGCGGCTACCCGAGACACTCGCGCGGACTTTCTTGCCTTTATACTTGAAGAAGATCCGGCGTCCGCCCCGTTTGATGTCGGTCACCTTGGACGTAAACTTGACGTATGTGATCTTCGCCTTTTCCTTCACGCCACGGTATTTTTGCAGATCGTCGAGCTTGACCAACAGCGACTTCGGTGCCGCCGACATTTTGGTCACGATGTCTTGGATACGCTTGCCCGTGACCAGGTCAACAACACGGCGCTGCTTCTTAGCGTCAGCCAGAAACTTCTTGTCCTTGGCCATCTTGTTAAAGGCCGTGCGAATTGCCTCGACCCGCTCCTTTGGAACATTCGGTGGCATTGCGAAGGGACGTCCCATTTCCTTGGCAGCAAACAGCAACCGGAACAGATCGTTGACTTCCTGTACCTTCAGGCCGCCTTGCACGTGTTCGGGCTTGATAAAATCAAAGACCATCGGCACGCCAAGCTTTTTGAGTTCCGGATGCTGGGATAGTCCCATCTGAAGGATTGGGATCATGTTCCCATCGCGGTAATAAGCGCCTGCCAATTCTTTAAAAGAGGACCAGGATTGGCACATGCCATCGGCTTCACCACGCTGCACGGCAAGGTGAGCTGGCGGAGAGCCAGGGTAACCGGCAATAATCTTGAACTTCGTGCCAAGTGTATTGTTGAACAGTGCCGGCTGTATTTCAGAATCATTGGGGCCGAACCCAGCCATCATGACCGATTTGGTAAACAGGTCTGAGAATTTCTTGATACCGCTGCGCTTGGTGACGGCACATACACCGATTTCCGTAGCAAGGCTGCCAATCCAGTTCAGGTCTTTGGCGACGAAGCGTGGACCCGGCTTACCCATGATCTGCACCAGAGCAACGTTTCTTTGCAGACCGATGAGAACGGTGCTGGCTTCGCGCTTTAAGGCATTGACCGAATAGTTTACCGCGATGATTGAACCTGCACCATTCTTGTTCTGCGGTGTAATTGACGGTTTACCAGGTATGTATTGTCCCAGGTGGGTGGAAACCAGACGCGCATAAGTATCGTATCCCCCGCCTGGCCCGGAGCCGATGATCATCTTCATCCGCTTGCCTTTGTAGAAATCGGCAAGCGGATCCGCTGCCACGGCGGGCGTGATGCCGGCAACGCTGAGAGCCAGGCCGGCCCCAATTAGTCTTTGTAGTGATGACATTTAACGTGTCTCCCTTTTTTCTAAGCTATGATTTTTATTGTTCTAAAGTAATGGTAACGGAATACCACTGTGGCGCAACGAATAAAGTCTCAATGAATAATTTTCAATGGTTATTCAGGATGATGCACGCGCTTACGAGCGCCGGTCGTGAAAAAAGTCGTAGATTCGCTGTGCCATCTCCGCCGAAATGCCCTTAACGGCCTTGAGATCGTTAACCCCGGCCCGTGAAACGGCCTTGGCGGACCCGAAATGGCCGAGGAGCGCGCGCTTGCGGGTTGGACCGATACCCTCGATTTCATCAAGCGGATTGGCGCTGATTGCTTTGGAACGCTTGGCACGATGCGTGCCGATGGCGAAGCGGTGGGCTTCATCCCTGAGGCGCTGTATGAAGTAGAGTACGGGATCGCGCAACTCCAGCATAAATGGCGCTGGTTGGCCCGGCCCGTAAAAGTGTTCACGACCCGCATCACGATCAGGACCCTTGGCGACTGCATATACCGCAATGTCACCGATTCCGAGCTCGGCCATCACGTCCTGCGCGACGCTGAGCTGGCCAGCCCCACCATCTATCAATACCAAGTCCGGCCGCTCTGGTAGATCCGGGCGCCCATCGTCGTCCGCCGCCACCTCGCCCTGCGGTCTCGCGCCATCTTGCTCCAGAGCCTCTGCTTCGTCTGCCTGTGTCGCAAGGCGGCGGAAGCGGCGGGTCAGAACTTCGCGCATCATTGCATAGTCATCGCCGGGGGTCGTTTCGTCCCATTTGATATTGAATTTCCGGTATTGATTTTTGGCCAGCCCCTCCGGCCCTGCAACAATCATTGCCCCGACGGCATTGGTGCCTTGGATATGGCTGTTGTCGTAAACTTCGATCCGGCGTGGTGGCCGCTCCAACGCGAACTTCTCGCCAACCCCCTTCAGTAGTTTTCGCTGCGTAGCATTTTCGGCGAGCCTGCGGCCGAGCGCATCACGCGCATTCTGCACCGCATGTGTGACAAGGGCAGCTTTTCCGCCCCGGCGGGGCGCGTGAATAGCGACGCGCCTGGTCGACTTTGTCGACAAAGCTTCGCTCAGCAACGCGCGCTCCTCGATGTCGTGCGAGAGCAGAATTTGGCGCGGGACCGGTTTATCATCATAGAATTGGGCCACAAAACTGCTCAACACGTCCGCTTCCGGAATGGCCCGATCGGCCTTGGGATAATACGCGCGATTGCCCCAGTTCTGTCCGGTGCGAAAGAAAAACACTTGAATGCAGGTCTGCCCGCCCTCTTGATGCAGGCCAAAAACATCCGCTTCCTCGATGCCATCGGGATTGATCGACTGATCGGCCGTCACATGAGCCAGCGCCCACAACCGATTGCGCAATTCAGCGGCCCTTTCGTACTCGAGTTTCTCTGCTGCCTCTTCCATCAGGTGCTGATAGAGTTGGCGCACGCTCTGGCTATTGCCGCGCAAGAATTGCAGCGCCTCATCCACCAGACCGGCATAGTCCTCCCGGCTAATCTCTCCGGTGCAGGGTGCCGCACAACGCTTGATCTGGTGCAACAAGCAAGGCCGCGTACGGCTGTCATAAACCGAATCGGAGCACGTGCGCAGCAGGAAGGCACGCTGCAACATGTTGATGGTGCGATTGACTGCGCCGGCCGAAGCAAAAGGCCCGAAATAATCGCCCTTACGATTGCGCGCGCCGCGATGTTTCAGAATCTGCGGCGCCTCGTGATCTCGGGCAACCAGAATAAACGGAAACGATTTGTCATCGCGCATCAGGACGTTGAAATGCGGCTTGAAGCGCTTGATAAGGTTCGCCTCGAGCAGCAGTGCTTCTGCTTCCGTCGCAACAGTTACGAATTCCATTGCCGCCGTTGCCGAGATCATGCGTGCGATACGGTTGGTATGCCCGCCAAGCCGTGCGTAATTGGAGACCCGAGCTTTCAGATTGCGGGCCTTGCCGACGTAGATGACCTCGCCTTTGGCGTCCAGCATACGATAGACACCGGGCGATTTGGGCAGCGTTTTGAGGTATCCGGCGATAACGTCGAGGCCGCGCACCGTCACCTTTTTTTCGCCTGCGTTTTCCAGCTCGTCGCCGGTAGCAGATTCTGTCCTATCCATTGCCATGTGACAAACATTGTCTGTGCAGCAGACCGGGTCAAGTTTTGCTGCTAGCTTGCCGGCAGATATCCCTCAAAAAGGGTACCATTGCTCTAGGAAGCGGCAGCACTTTGCCCATATGCAAGCGGAAGGCGCATGATGAATCGTGTCGAGTCGCCATTCACAAGTTCGATCTTTCCATTGTGGAGTTTTGCCACTTCCGAGACGATCGCCAGGCCGAGCCCGCAACCGTTTGAGCTATCATCGGGCCCCCTGGTGAAGCGATCGAAAATCGAAGCGCGATAGTCGACCGGAATGCCCGGCCCATCATCTTCCACGGAAATCACGGCCCACCGGTCCTGATCAGTTTTGGTTTGCACCATAATCTTGCCCTCGTTTTCCATCCCATAGCGTATGGCGTTGTCGACCAGGTTTTCGATGGCTTCACCGATCATTGTTTCATCACCGCGCACCACGACTGGCTTTCCTGCACGATCGAACTCAAATGTGGCGCCCGCCCGGATCACTTCCGGAGCACGCCGTCGGGATATATCCTCCGCCAGCCCGGCCACATCGAATTCAGTGACCGCGCCATATCCCTTGGCTTTTTCGAGTGACAACAGCTGCTGCGATAACCTGCTTGTCCGCCGTGCCGCCTCGGCGACGGTTGCCAGCCGCTGGCGCGCTTCCGCCGGATCATCGGTCTTTTCCGCTGCTTCGGCCTGAGCAAGTACGGCAGCGATAGGATTGCGCAGCTGATGTGCGGCATTGGCGATGAAGGCATCCCTGGCCGCAAATGACGCCCGGAGTTTTTCAAATAGTGCGTTGACCGAGGCAACGAGTGAGGTGACCTCTTTCGGAACCTTACGGCGTATTGGAGAAAGGTCTTCGGCTGAGCGGCGCGAAACGGATTCGACGAGACTAAGCAGCGGCGCCAGGCCAGCGCGGATGCCGAACCAAATAATTGCCGCAGCGAGCAACAAAAAGAACGCGATCAACATTAGAAATTGACCGACCAACTGCCGCGCGAAGGCAACGCGTTCGTGCGTTGTCTGCCAGACTTTCACCGTCACCCAGCCCTTAATGTCGTCTTGGTCATTGAACTCTTTGTAAACGGTGACCCTGACATTATCGCCCTGATAAACGGCATCAAAAAATGCGGGTTTTCCAGGCTCGGGCTTGATTCCCGTGGGGATCTTGGGACCATCGGCGTAGCCTGTGACGAATGATCCTTTGGGTCCCGTCACTTTGTAGAACACCTGGTCACCCAGAAAGCGTGTAACAATTTCCAGAATGTCTTCGGCGACAAGATCACCGCCGCTTGAGACGACATGACGTGAGATTGCAAGGGTCACCGCCAGCAAGGTCTTGTCGTAAAGCTTTTCAGCTGTCGACAGCGCCGCCTCGTAGCGCCAGTAAACCGCTGCTGCTGCAACCAACGCCAGCGCTGGCAGCAGCAGTATAAATAGGCGCGCGCGAAGCGATCTGCTGAGCAGATCAATCATTTTCTAGCTTCCAACATATATCCCAGGCCCCTGGCCGTTCGGATTTCCACCTTTGAGTCGTGCAAATGTTTTCTAAGCCGCGAAATATAGATTTCGATCACGCGGCTCTCCACGCTCGCGCCGACACCGTAAAGATGATCGGAAAGTGCGTCTTTCGAGACCACCCGCCCGGCGCGGTCGATCAAGCATTCTAACAGCGCGTGCTCCTTGCGCGGCAGATTGAGTTCCCGCCCCGCCACGTAAGCCCGCCGCGATGTGACGTCGTATTCGACATCGCCAAGGCGCAGCAAAAAATTCTCCCGCTGGGTGCGCCGGCGCAACAGGGCACGAACACGCGCTTCGAACTCAGCCATCTCGAAGGGTTTGACGAGATAATCGTCGGCGCCGGCATCGAGACCTGCCACGCGATCGCTTGTTTTATCGCGGGCCGTCAAAAGCAGCACAGGAGCGTAGTCCCCGCGCTCGCGCAGTCGCCTCAGGATCTCAAGCCCGCCAAGCGATGGCAGATTGAGGTCGATTATGGCCAAATCGCAGCTTTCCTGCGCCAGATAGGTATCTGCCTCCAGACCATCATAAAACACTTCGACGGCATGGCCGTCATCGGCCAAAGTCTTGGTAATTCCGTCGGCTAACAGCGTGTTGTCTTCAATAACGACCATGCGCATCGGCGGGTGTCCAATCCGATCGATTTATGAAAGCATAATGAAAGGTTCGCCATATAGCTTCCTCAGGTCAATCCGACTAACGTTGGCATCAATAATAAGATCAAGGCAGGTCGGAGCAGGGAGGACACGTGTTGTGATTATAGACGTCCGCACGCTTCCCTGACAATCAACCACTTAGTTATGGGAGCGACAGATGTTTACCATAAAACGGTCATTCGGAGTTACGGCTGCGACGGCAATCGCCACGTGTGCCCTTTTTGGCTTGAGCTCGACCGCAGCAACCGCCGCCGATTTCTCGGGCAAAACAATCACTTGGATAATTCCATTCAAATCTGGCGGTGGCTCAGGCAAATGGGCTCGGTTCTATGCCCCACTGATTGCTGAAAAACTGCCTGGTAAGCCGGTTATCCAGCCGAAATTCATGCCGGGTGCTGGCTCGACCAAAGGCGCCAACTGGTTCGCCAAGAATGCCAAACCGGATGGCCTGACCATTCTCGGCACCTCGGGCTCGACCCAGTTTCCATTCCTGCTTGGCGACAAGCGCGTCAAATTTGATTATGCGGATTGGAATATCGTTCTTGCGACGGCCACCGGCGGCGTAGCCTATTTGCATCCTGGCTTGGCGAAGAAATGGAATTCAAATCCGAAGTCAGTGATCAAAGACACCAACTTTGTCTATGCATCGCAGGGTGCTACCCGGCTCGACCTCGTCCCATTGCTGGCGTGGGAAATGCTGGGCATGAAGGTGCAGCCTGTATTCGGTGTGAAGGGTCGCGCAGTCGGCCGGTTGATGTTTGAGCGCAAAGAAGTCAACATCGACTATCAGACGTCATCGGCGTATCTGTCCAAGGTCACACCATTGGTCAAGGCTGGCAAAGCCGTGCCGATCATGACGTGGGGCGCCCTGGATGCCAAAGGAAATATCGTTCGCGATCCGACTTTCCCGGATATCCCGACTTTCAAAGAAGTCTATACCAAGATTAAAGGCAAAGCGCCGTCGGGCGATGCTTGGGATGCGTGGAAGGCATTCTTTGTCGCAGGTTTCCCGGCTCAGAAGATGATCTTCCTACCCAAGGGGACCCCCAAGGACATCATCGACACCTATACCAAAGCGATTGCTGCTGTAATCGCACGGCCTGATTTCGCGAAGATCTCCAAGAAGCGCCTGGGTGTGTATCCCCAGTCGACCGGTGCCGCCGCCAAAATCAAGCTGCAGCAAGGCACAGTTGTTGATAAGAAAGCCAAGGACTGGGTTAAGAGTTGGCTTCGCAAGCGTTACGGCGTCAAACTCTAATCGTATTTTATCTGAGACCCTACGGGCGGCGCGTCTTACCGGGACGCACCGCTCATAGCCCGTACTGGGCGCCGGTCATTATGTGGCCGGAGTAGACCAGTTGCCGGAGTGGACCAATGGATCTCATCGCGGTTGCCACGCCAGCGCTGCAGGAAGCATTTGGCCTCATCCTGCAACCCACACAATTGTTGTTTCTGGCGTCCGGCGTATTGCTTGGTCTGTCCGTCGGCGTCTTCCCTGGTCTCGGCGGCATTGCCGGCTTGAGCTTGGTTCTGCCGTTCATGTACGGCATCGATCCGGTCTCAGGGCTGGCATTCATGGTCGGCCTGGTCGCGGTCATTCCGACATCCGACACCTTTGCCTCTGTCCTCATGGGTATCCCCGGGTCTTCGGCCTCCCAGGCCACGGTCTTGGACGGTTTTCCGCTGGCCCGAAAAGGACAGGCGGCAAAGGCTTTATCGGCTGCGTTCATTTCATCGCTCTTTGGTGGATTGCTCGGCGCCCTCGTACTGACTGGATTTATTCTGGTCGCGCGACCATTGGTTTTGGCCTTCGGCTTGCCGGAACTCCTGATGGTAACGGTCCTGGGCCTGTCCATGGTCGGCACGTTGGCCGGCCGCATTCCCCTCAAGGGCATCGTTGCCGCTGGCCTTGGCCTCGTTGTCGGATCCATTGGTGCTGCGCCGGCGCTCGGCTCGCCGCGCTTGAGCTTCGAGACCTGGTCGTATCTGTACGACGGGCTAAAACTGGTCATCGTCGGCCTTGGGATCTTTGCGATCCCGGAGATCATTTCATTATTGCGACAGGACCGCGCAATCTCTAAGAGCGCTTCCCTTGGCGCCGGCTGGTTCGACGGCATTCTCGCTTGGTTCAAAAACATTGGACTATCAATCCGCTGTTCCGTCATCGGTGTCATGGTCGGCGTTATTCCGGGCCTCGGCGGCTCTGTAGTCGACTGGATTGCCTATGGCCATACGGTCCAAACATCGCGGGACAAGACGCAATTTGGCCACGGCGATATCCGCGGCGTGATTGGCCCTGAGAGTTCCAATAATGCCAAAGAGGGCGGTGGTCTGGTCCCGACCTTGTTATTCGGTATTCCAGGGTCAGGCTCAATGGCGGTATTCATCGGCGGCATGATCTTGCTCGGCTATGAGGCCGGGCCACAAATGATCACCAATGACCTGCCGATCACCTATACGATCGTTTGGTCACTTGCTATTGCCAATGTCCTTGGCGCTGGATTGTGCATCGTCTTGTCCAATCCGATCGCTCGCCTGACCACAATTCGCTTCACGCTGTTGGCACCCTTCCTTTTTATGCTGATTGCCTTCGCCGCCTTCCAGTCCCGCCAATCTCTTGGGGACCTGGTTGCCCTCGTGGCCATCGGCTTGCTTGGCATCTTGATGCGCCGGTTCGACTGGTCGCGTCCGGCTTTCCTGATCGGGTTTGTGCTCTCGAACCAAGCTGAATCCTATACCTATCAGGCAGCTCAGGTCGCGCTGATCAAGTCCAAGTCAGGCTGGGAAAACACCATGGCCTATCTCTTCACACCAATCGTTCTGACCCTGATTGCAATTACGATCTTCTCGGTATGGATTGGTGCACGCCAGGCTAAGACAGTTTTCCCCGAGCAGGAGGGCACGTCACGTTCAAAAACAGCGCCGATGATCTTCACGCTCTTCATTACGGCGTTCTTGGCTCTGGCCTTCATCGACGCGATCACCATTTCGATTTTCAACGATAAGATCTTCCCATCGATAGTTGCCGGTGTATCGCTGGTAGGTGCGCTGGCATTGGTATGGCAAATGTATCGGGCCCCGGGTGATCATCCACTCTTTGCAGATGGAGAGGTCGCCGGTGATGACGCCGAGGCTCCACACAAGCTATGGCCGACACTGGCTTGGTTCCTGGGGCTATTAATTGCCAGCGCATTGGTTGGCTTCATCATAGCCTTGGGATTGTTTTTCGTGCTGTTCCTGTTGACCCGCGCACGCGCTGGCCCCCTGCAGACCGCTGTTTTAACGACCGCCGGCCTCGGCTTCATTATCGCGATGGCGGGTATTCTGAACCGGAGCTTCCCACCGGGCCTTCTGCAAGACTATACCGCATTGCCTTGGCCGCTGAGCTAGAGCAACATCCGACCATGCGCGATCGCCAAGGCGATCGCCTGGAACAAGCCGGAAATATCCGACAGGTCAGAGGTCGGCTAAATGCGCTAACGCGCCGGCCGGTCTTTATGGCCAGCGCCAGCGTAGCACGTCAGCAATCTGATCTGATGGTTGCAGCACTGATATGACGAGTTCGGTGCTCAGCGAAATCAACAGCGCGCCGATCAACGACACGATCGTTCCCGTGACAACGCGCGGCGAAAAGACTTCGTGTTCGCGATTGATGAGCCAGGCAAAGATGAGCCGAAAGATGTGCGATAATCGCATGATCGGCGCAGCAACCGACACCGGCACGAGACTGATCGCGGCATACCGAAGGGCATGCGCAATGCAGACCGTAAGGCCTGCGAAATGGAACCACTTTGCAGCCTCGCGCGGCACCGCCATCGCATGGCCCAATTGCCCCGTCGCAATCACCAGCCCCGCCACTACTGCCGTTGCTGCAGCGTAGGATATAAGCGGTCCCACAAAGCTGCCCGCCGCGCCGATTTCATCAATACCGAGTTTCACAAATATCGGGCTAAAACTCAGAAAAATCGCAGTGAGCGCAGCGAAGAAATAGCCTTCCGCTAAGCGCGGTTGGAACTTAATCGCAGTTTTCTCGGATTCAGCCGTCCGCTCTGGCGCTTTGTTCTTTTTAGGACGGTATTGCGCGATCAACGGACCGGCCACAAGCAAAACAATTGCGAAGATCCTGAGGGGTGTCAACGATTCACCCAGCAGAAAAAGCGCCATAAACAGAGTTATAACGATATCGAACTGCGAGATGGGCGCAGCGAGTGTCGCCCCGATAGCGTGGTGCGAGCGATAGGTACAATAGCGCGCGCACGCAAAGTGTGTAACGCCTGCCAGCGCGAACCAAACAAATGCGCTACCGGAAAGCCCGGCAAGTTCATCGAGTGTACCTGTCAGCGCAGCACCAAGAAGAAAAAACGGGATGCCCCAGGGTACTGTGATCATCAAGCCCTGGATGACTGACCCGCTGAGAATTGCCCGCCGCGCGCAGGCGTTGTTGAAGGCAAATGTCGCTGCCGTCAGAAGCGCTAGAAATCCACCCAGCAAAAGGCTGTCCTTACCCTGTCTCGATCACTTGGAGATCTAATGAAGAAGCAAAAAATATAGCACAAGCACCTTTACGACGCGGCTTGCCAAATAACGCCAACGGGTCAAGCTCGCGCTGCGAGCAAGTCATGTCGCCGGCAGAATGGCATCTCGTCCAACACCGTCAAGAGCACCTATTCTTCATCGAGGTTGAAGTTTGGATCACCTCATTTGAGGCCGCGATTGTGGCCCGGCGATTTAGGCCGCACCTGCTGGCCCCCGAAGAGCGCACGGATCAGCATCGATAGCGAAAAATAATCTAGTTGAGGCGCAATTCAACGCGCCGATCCAATTGGCGCCTAGCCGAGAGCGAGAACCGGCTCCTATCGATCCCCTTATAAGGTGAAGTTTCTCCCATCGGAATGAGCTTGAGACGCCCTTTGTAACCGCCAGAAACAAGAAATTTGCGAACCGTCTCAAGCCGCTGGCTCGACAAAGTCATATTGTATTCGGCAGAACCAACATCATCGGCGTGCCCTGTCAACGTCACACTGGTAAAGCCTTTGAGCTTTACGTATTGCAGCAATAGGCGCGCGGCGACTCGACCTTTTTCGGTAAAGGTCGCCTCGCGATAGCGAAACCGGATCGGCACTGGCACCAGCGCTGTCGTTGGCTTGATAATGAATCGTGACGTCCTGGGATCCGGCGTATCGTTCAGTACGAACTTATTAGGGTCGTAGACCGTATTGTCAGTCCGGCGCGCTGGGCCCGAGGCAGTTTTTTGCTTCGGCTTGGGTGTTGTGCCGTTCGCCGTCGAAGGCGTCGTAAGTACTGTTGTCACTTTTACCTTGCGGTTGTCCCTTTTGGCCGCCGCGATCATCTTCCGCAACACAGCGATCTGCCGGTCCGTTTCTGCATCCGCTTCAGATGTTTTGGGGTGCGGCCTTGCATGCACCGCAGTTGGTGCTGCAGCCGCCTTGGACGCTTTCATTTTCTCAATGTCTTCAGGCGTTGCAAGCGCGGCCGCGAGCTTCGGCGATTGGGACTCAAATTTGTGGCTGGTAATAAACAGCCATTCTCCATTGCCGTCTGATTTAACAACACCGACCAATTTGCCGTCAGCCTTAATCACGACCTGCTTTTTTGCAGGGCTGCGTCCGGCAAGAACGGAAGTGCCATCCTTACTCACACGCGCAACATCTATTATAGGCTGCGTGACTGTCTTTTGTGACGGTGCAAGTTCCCTACTAAATTTGCCAATATTTGCGACATCAATTGTTTTGTCAGGTTTGACACCTGACGGGGAGATTTGAGACCCAGTCTGTTCGACAGGCTTCCAACCGATCGATTCGCCGGCGAACAGAAAAGCACCACCTGCCGCAACCAACATGAGGATCAATGCGATCGTCAGATTCCTGATCTCTGAACTATTCATGGTGCACGTCCCTTTGACGCCCAAGAGCGGTCGATGTCACAAATTGAGCCATTTATGCAGGGCGCCGGTGCAGTGAGCTCTATGGCGTCTTCGCCAACCTCACATATCTGGTCCCGGCTTGGCTGTCGGCCCCTATTATAAGCGCATTTGACAACGGTTTGTCGATGTAGAGTTAAAATAAAACCTTTGCCGATTTCTAAACAGGACAAATTCTGGCTAATGAATTGGTAACTCCAGCCTGCTGTCAGGCCAACTCTGGACCCGCAGCCGAGAGCGGACGCATTACAACGCATTGGAAAAAGCAGTTTAGGAAGATCCGCTCGGGCGCTCCACCGACCAGGCCCGCAATTCGACTGTGCCCATTTTTTAGATGTAAAGGCAATCAAAAGCTTAGGTCCTCTTGATGGCGATCGTAGCTTTCGAGAGTTGTCTATTTCTTTGTAGCTGGCTTGGACCGTAATGCCGGCACAGCCCATCTCGATGGCGCTGGCGCCCGGTTCGCATCCGCCATCGGGGCGCCAAATCGTAATGCTGCCGGGGCTGAACTCGGCGAAATCGGGGTTGCCGGCTCAGGAGCGGGGCGACGTGCAAGTGTCGGCGGCGCCACCAGCGGGGCCGTTTGCTTCGGTTCTGGGATCAACTCCGTCTTATCCGGCCGTTTCACAGGCGCTGAGATCCGCGCAGCGCGCACTGGCAGTGGTGGTGTGTCGTGAACAGCTGTTTCAGTCGTGGTTTCTGACTCTGACGGTGCCAGGGTCGGTCTGACGCGGGTCGGTGGTTTCGCCAACGCCGGACGACGGTTTTCAAGCACCGGTGGGCGCACGAGCTTTGGCCTTGGTGCAGCGAGTTGGCGTGTTTGCTCGGCGCGCGCGATCGGCTTTGTCGCGCGCTCCGATTTTTTACATAAGCCGCTGCGGTGGAAACGCCGCGCGACCGCCGCGATGGTCCGACCATATTTTTTGTCGCTGGCCCAGCGTCCAGCCAGGTCTTGGAACGTAACCGCCCGTCGCCGGGCGATGGTCGCGGTGCCCTTCAAAATGGCGCTCTGTAAGCGCCGCGTCCGCACCGCCACTGGCGATTTGATGCGCTCACCGGAATAGACAACAAGGTGTTGAATATGGGCCAATACACCGATCGAAACCGTCGGGAACGAATTACCTGGCACACCATTTCCCGTTGCACCAATACCAGCAAAGTTATTCTGGTTTGCGCCAACATCGGCCCGACTGCCGTCCGGTCGGCGAAAGCGCAGGTAATTCGTCTCGACAAGCATTTGGAAGAATGCAAAATCCCATCGCACACGCCACTTCTCGCCATGAGTTTTATAGTGCTGGGCGATCTTGAGATAACGCTTATCCATCCGTCGATTTTGCTGACCAACGAAAGCCATCAGCCGGGTGGGTGTGATGCATGCCGGTATGGCGTTGCTCGGTGAGGTTCGAATGCCGGCGGCATAACTGGTCTGAGGGGCAGCAAGAAGCAGCAGGACCAGCATGAGGCCGGTGGCCGGCAGACCAAGCATCGGGAAACCTGCTGTCCAACCGGTCGCAACCCGGCGTGCTACTCCAGCCCTACGCGCTTGCGCGCGGCTCGGCCGACCCCAGGTGCCCCCGCTACCTAGTCGTACGCTCCCCATCATACACGCTGGCCCCAAATTAACTTTCGCACAAGACCCTGCTTTGGCACGTTCTATTCGTCCGGGCAGAGCTGAAACGCCCGCTTTAATGCCTGTGTCTGATTGGCAAATACCGCAATTTTTTGACCGCCTTTTGCATAAGCAGCAATATAGGTCTCAGCCTCGCCCTTTTCGTTGCCTTCATTGACATCAAGCACCGTGTAATTCGTATGCCGCTTGGTTTCTGAACGGATCAGCACTGCCTTTTGCCCACCGTAGCTCGCAGTCCAAACGCGGCACTTCTTCTTGACCGGTGTTGTCCTGGCCTTGGGTCGTTTTGGCGCTGCCTTAAGTTTAGAGATCGGCAAGGCTGGTGCGGCTGCAAGTTTCTGGGACTTCTTTTTCAGTTTCTTGGGCGCATTCGCTTTTCCCATCCGCTTAGGTTTCCGCGGCGGGAGTTTAACAACCACAGACGGCTTTGCCACGCTGGTGGATTGCTCTTTGATTTTGGCGTCCTTTGTTGTGTGGCGTTTTGTTGCCAGCGCAGTGATCTTGCGTGTGGTTTTAGCTGGGCCGCCGGCAATCGATGCCGTGTCCTGCTGATCAACTGGCGCACCCAAGCCCAACTTATCGGGCTCTGGGACGGATGTAGCAACTTTAGGAGCAGTACGCTTGGCAAGTTGTCCGTCCTTTTGTTCCACGCGGGCAATACGTTTCATCGTCTTCTGCTTGTCATTGGCGGCCACGTGTTGTTTGGCATCTGGGTCCGGTCGACCGCAAAAGTCGTCAAAAAAATCCTCTCCAACCGCAGCAATATTGCGCGCATACCATCGCGCGCCGGGCGCCCATTTGCGCGCCAGGTGTTTGAACGTGATTGGCTTGCCAATCCGTTTCTGCCATTTTTTAAGAATACCCCAGGACTGCACCTTTCGCGTTCGCTCTGCCACGGGGTTTTCGACATGCTGACCCGCATACATCAGCAAATGCTGAATATGCGCTTTGACGCCATCGGAGATCGTGGCGAAGGCGTCGCCATGCTCGCCGCCGCCGGTAGCCCCCAATCCTGCAAAATTATTCTGATGTGGGCGCACATCGGAGGGTTTACCGTTACCGCGTTGATATTTCAGTGCTCCGGTTTCAACGATCATCTGAAAGAAAGCAAAGTCCCACCGGATTCCGAGTTTTTGCCCGTGCAATTTGTACAACTTCGCGAGGGAGCGATAACGCGGGTTGAGTTTTTGATTGCGCTCGCGCAGCAACGCCATCAGCCGGCCAGGAGTCACGCAGTCACGGATCTTATTTGTTTGCGAAAGTTTTATGCCCGGCAGGTCAGCCGACATTGCGGGGCTAGACATCAATCCGGCAGCCAGCAGCGAACTGATTAAGAAGCGGAAAGGCATAATTGACAATCCAAAGTGAAGGCCCTGTCTCTCGCGGCCCAAGTTTCTTGTTGTAATACCCGTTTACCATTCATTAGGTTACAAATACGTCAATACCGTCGAAATAGCGAAATCTAAACAAATTGGCCCCGTGGCGAGCGCGGCCTTGGTCCCATTTCCCTTGTGCCCGACGTTTTGGGCATCATTGAGATCCTAAAATAGTGGTTTATGGCCGAAATCTTAGGTCCTACGATCACGGACAATTTCGATCCCGACCGCCGCGCAGCCCTCGACGGCATCGGGCTTTTCGATGCGGACCTTAACGCGAACCACATCCCGGTTCTGCAGGCATTCCTCAGCGATCCGCTCAGCCAATGTTTCAATAAGGTTAAAATGGGTACTTTCTGCGATCAGGCGCGCATTACGGATCGCTTCCTCGTAGTTATAGACGTCCTCAATACGATCCGTTGCTTCATCGTATCTATCGATAACAGTCAGTGTGAGTGAAATCAGTACCCGCTGTTCATAGTGTTGCTCATGCCGGTAAACGCCAACGCTTGCGACGACTTCGAGGTTATTGACGAACGTTTTCCGAAGATTGCTGGAGCCACCAACAACGGCATAATCTGATCGGGAGCGTGAGGGAGAACGTTGCGTCAAGGGTACT
The DNA here is from genome assembly GCA_965223255.1 of Hyphomicrobiaceae bacterium. Lineage (GTDB taxonomy): Bacteria > Pseudomonadota > Alphaproteobacteria > Rhizobiales > Hyphomicrobiaceae > CBDCWA01. Next base: position 1,092,968 of record CBDCWA010000002.1, read on the forward strand.
ATTCCGGAGCGGGATTGGTCTTGGCGGGGTGCGCAAAGGGATGCGGCGTTAAATGCTGGCCACCGTCCATCGCGATCATTTGCCCCGTGATCGAGGACGCATCTATCAAGAATTGGACCCCTTCGGCAATTGCTTCTGGCGAGACGCCGCGCTTGAGCAGCGTTGAATCTACTTCGGCGGCAAAATCAGCAGGGCTCTGGTATTGACTTTGGAGAACCGGACCTGGCCCGATTCCGTTTACCCGCACACGCGGTGCCAACGCCTGAGCCAGCATTCTGGTCGCCGCAAAAAGTGCGGATTTCGACAACGAATAGGAAAAGAAATCTGGGCCAGGGGCCAGTACCCGCTGATCAATCAAATTTACGATCGTCCCCTCAACCGCGTCGGGTAGCTGTTCAGACATGAATTTTGCAAGAAAAACAGGCGCTTGCAGATTAACCGTCATAGTCCTACGCCAACCGGTATCGGTGAGTGTCGCCACCTCGTCATCGTCAAAAACCGATGCGTTGTTGATGAGGCAGGTGACAGGACCGAACGCCATGCGAGCTTGTTCGAAAAGGCTCTGCAACTTAGCGCTGTCGCTGAGGTCGCCTTGCACGGCCACAGCACGACCGCCTTTGTCAGTGATCGTCTGTACCAGCTGCTTCGCAGCCCTATCCGAATCATGATAATGGATGCATACAGCGTAATCTGCATCGGCGAGCTTAAGAGATATGGCTCGCCCGATGCGTTGTGCGCCGCCTGTAATAAGTGCTGTTCCGCAATCCATTTTGTCGTTTTTGGGTCCGTGCTGGCTAACTTTGTGTTGTCTTAAGTGCCATGCTTGGCGTGGTTCGGCAAGAACGAGGGCCCGGGGCCAGAGCAATATGCGAGAAGTGTGTGCAATGCGCCTAACAAGGCGGCACCGCGGGCAAAAAAATCGCTGCTTCGATGGGCGGGAAATGCTCAAAAACTAAGCAATTTCAGCAACTAGTGACTGGCAGGTTACAGCTCTGAGCGTCTTTGCTCAAACGGCTGCCTTTAGTGTTGCTCAGAGCTACGAACAAGACTTTGCTTATGCCATCAAACGGACAAACTCGCCGTCGCGGCGCTAGCGCGCTCATCGGCTCAGGTCCTGAATTTTTTAGGAGCAGAATAAATGACACAGAGATGGGCTTTAGGATTTGTGGCCGCTTTTGGTATTGCAGCCTCATCGCTCGGGTTCTCCACCGTCGCGAGCGCTGGTGGTAGCTTAAAAGATGCACCGCCGCCTCAGCGCATGTGCGCGTTCTCAGCCAACGCCGCATTCACATCAGACTACGTCTTCCGTGGGTTCTCACAAAAACAGGAAGACCCCACCCCGCAAGGTGGTCTGGATCTCTCTTGCGGTAAGTTTTACGTCGGTGTCTGGGGGTCTGGTGTTGATTTCGTTCCAGGCAGTGGTGGCGCGAACTCTGGCGATGCGCACCTCGAAGTTGACTGGTACGGGGGTGTTAAGCACAAGTTCGGTGCAGTCGAAGCGGACCTTGGTTTTATCTATTATAGCTACCCCGGCGCCAATGATGCTCCGAACGCAGAACTCGACTACTGGGAAATCAAGCTAGCTTTAAGCACTTCGATCCAGAAGCTCGGCGTCTCAGGTACGGTCTATTATTCGCCTGAGTACACCGGCGAAATCGGCCCGGTCACCACCTTGGAAGGCGGCCTGAGCTACACGCTGGCGAAAATGGGCCAGATCACGCCAACCATTAGCGGTCTCGTCGGTACGTCATTGTTCAGCGATGACGGTACACAGGACTATGTGTATTGGAACGCCGGCGTTGACCTTGCGTTCGGTTCGAACTTCTCAATCGATCTGAGGTACTGGGGCACCGACAACGAAGGTTTCTGTAACACCACCCTCTGTGACGACCGCTTCGTCGCCACTGCAAAGATTGCACTGCCATAGGATATCAGCCGCGCGTCGGCCAGCCCGAATGGCTGACGCCTTCTTCACAGTGATAGTACGATAGCACTGAGCGGTATCGAAATGATGCCGCTCTTTTTTTCAAATCACCAAAATCGTCAACAGTCATCCACAGGAGATTAATTGTTCAATGGCCCAGGTCCAAAAAATAGCGGACTAGGAATATGACATTCCAACCAACTGATTCTCTGTCGAATTATCAGCGCACCTGATTGGCAGTTCAGGAACGCTGTCAAAAAATCACGACGGCGTAAGCACTTTGCGGTGGCTCTACATAGTTGCGTCGTAGAAGCTTTATTGCCCCGTCATAAAGCCCCGCTACGGTAGGCTCCGTTGCGCACTGGCTTGCCTGCGGTCCACGTCCGCCGCGTGATCCATGGCAGCAAGCCGCGCCGCAGCGATGCTGCCACGCCCGCACATTGTAGCATCGCAATTTGACTGCGGAGGCCAACCATACCGCCCCAGATGCGACCCCGCCGCCAGAGGATGGGAGGTTGGCCTCTCGTGCACTGATTCTAATATTCACCGGTTTGCATGCGGCGCCTAAATCGGCCATCCTTTTATAGAACCAAGTGATTCTTGCGTACGATTGTGCCGACAAACAATTGCGACAAGCTGCGGCCGGTCAATTATTCCTGGCGCCATCGCATGACATTCAATTTTGAGCAGTGTAGGCAGGGCAAACACACGTGCTTCTGACGATTGCGGCATTACTTATTATTACGATTGCATTGGCGGTGCTCGTCTTAGCACCCAACCTGATGACCCACCGGTTATTATTTGACCACACGCCCGATCGTCCCTCTCCATTCGGCTATCAGATGGCATGGCTTGCCGTGCGCTCCGTCGATACCCTGGAGGTGCAAAAAGTACTGGGCATAACGAACTGTGAACCCAGCAATTGGAACACCGGCATTGGCACCATTTATCATGAGGAGCTAGGTGCGGGCCGGGTTTTTGTATCACCGCCCATTGAAGGTTGGACATTCGTCGTAGGACTATCACTACCGCAGCCCTTGGGACCGGCCTTTGCTGACAAATGCACGCCGTTGATGCTGGATCTTGGCGCGACGTTTCCTGAGGTCCAATATTTTTTGTGCGACAGTGACATCGAAATATTTGCCTGGGCGCGCGTTCAGGACGGGAAACTGAAGCGCGCATTCGCCATCGGAGATGACGGCTTTTTGTGGAACAAGGGTAAAGTCTCGCGCGAGGAACTCGAGTTAGGTCTTAAGATATTGACGGCCCCCCGCCAGCGGCGGAAAAACCAGCTGCAGATATTTGAGGCAGACGATTATCCCACGGAATTACATGTGATGTATCTGGCCGGGCGCTGGGGTCTTGATCCCACTAAGCTCGACGCCGCGCAATGTCAGCCTGGGACTGGATCAATTGGCTATGCACCGGTGCACTGGGCGCCATTGCGCCTAAAGCGGTCAGCCTAGGCGGCACATCTTTGGTGCGCTGTATGGTTTTACCCTTAAACGCAATAAGGCCGTCACAATCGGCGCCCGCCGCCATAGCCACGTCCGCCCCCGCTCCGTACTGGAGGCACAAACATCCGATCGGCATTGCACAACCGGCGCTGGCGCTCATTCGATCCGCACTGGCGGAATATGCCTTCTCTCGAAAAACAAAAGCGAACTTCGCGCAAGCGATTGCCGCTGCCCCGGCATGAGACAGCCAGCATATTAGGCTGCAATTTGGGATTGGCGGTCAAAAAAGCCCCGACCAATTCGCCGGGCGAGACCATTTGGCCTTTCTGTGGACTGACGAAACGTTTCGGAATTATGATTTTATTGAAGAGCCGCCGCGACAGCGCATAATATTGCGACGGGCTCAAGCCTGAACAGGTGCCATGCTTTTTGTATTCGTGAATAATCAACCCCTTGCTCGGCATGATATCCAGCATCTGGCTAATAATGCGATTGGGAACAAATGGGCGTTTGCGGGTCCAGCACCGTTCGGGATAGCCGCGTTCGTATTGTGGCCACAGCCCATGCAGCACAAAGGCATAGGGCCGCCCACCGGCACGGCATTGCGGCTCGCGGGGCCGGGCCTTGCCGGACGCGCAATAGGTTGGGCTCCATGAGAGTACCAGCGAGTAATAATCGAAGCGGCCAGCGACATGTTGGTCTTGGCGCCTGTCGTAATAGCCGCGTTGACCGTTCGCGCTGCTCATCACCATTACGGCGACGATACTGGCAACAACACCAAGACCGATGAATTGAACTCTGGAAAGCATACGACACTCCCACTGTTAAACATGCCCGTCACTATGCTGCGGCCGGTCGATGAGCGCGCCCGCAGCAAGGTCTTCGTGTCACGGCTTTTGGCATGGCGTTATGCCAGAAATGCTGGACCCTGTCAGTCCCAGGGTTAGCACATTGTCAGGCTGTGTTGGCGAGTGCGGCAAGGATTCGGGCCCAACTTCGTGCTCCCTTATGAAAGCTCGACACATTGTATTTTTCATTCGGTGAATGAATGCTGTCATCTTCGAGACCGAAGCCGACCATCAAGCTATCCATGCCAAGCGCGTCCTTAAAGGATGTGACGATAGGGATCGATGCGCCGCTCCCCATCAGGACGGCAGGCCGACCCCACTCCTGCTCCAGTGCGCTACTTGCCGCCGCAACCTGGGGGGCGTTGGTGTCAACACGAATGGCAGCGCTGCCACCGTGATCGTGGAAGGTCAATTTGCAATCTGCCGGCATTTGTGCATCCAGAAATTTATGCATCGACTGGAGAATGCGCTTTGGGTCCTGCCCCGGTACAAGGCGGCAGGTGAGCTTTGCAGAAGCCTTGGCGGGAATGACGGTCTTCGTGCCTTCGCCCTGATATCCACCGGTGATGCCGTTGATCTCGCACGTCGGTCGCGACCATAATTGTTCCAGGACACTGTATTTGTCCTCACCGGCTGGGCGGCTTAGTCCGATGGGTCCGAGAAAGCCGTCCACGGAAAACCCAAGTTCGGACCATTGCTGCAATTGCTGCGCCGACGGCTCTTTCACACCGTCATAAAAGCCTGGAACAAGCACGCGCCCGTCGCTTGCACGCAGCGCCGATAAGGCGCGGGTCAAAACATGAATCGGATTGGCTGCGGCGCCACCGTACATACCGGAGTGCAGGTCCCGCGACGGTCCTTGCACTTCGATTTCCGCCGCCGCAAGACCACGCAGCATAGTGGTGATTGCGGGCGTCCTGGGGTCCCATTGTGTCGTATCGCATACCAGCACGTAGTCGGCCTTCAGCTCTGGCCCATGTTTATCGAGAAAGCCCGGTAGACTCGGTGAACCACACTCTTCTTCCCCTTCAAGCAAAACGGAAACTGCGATCGGCAGCTCACCGGCAACCGCCATCCAGGCACGCAGTGCCTCCATAAAGGTCATCAGCTGCCCTTTGTTATCCTCAGCGCCGCGTGCCACGATGACCTCGCCATTCAATTCTTGGGTGGCGATGTGGGGTGCGAAGGGGTCAGACGTCCAAAGCTCGCGGGGATCAATCGGCTGGACATCATAATGTCCGTAGAAGAGCACATGCGGCACGCCCGGACCTTTGGCGTACTTATGGTGTCCAACAACCATGGCATGGCCATCGGTCGGCCGCACACTGGCATCAAAACCGAGGTCGCTGAGCAGATCCGCACACCAGGATGCGGCTTTTTCGCACGCATCCTTGTAAGCCGGATCCGTTGAAACACTTTCAATACGAAGGAGTTCAAACAGTCGTCCGAGGGCTGCCTCCTGTCCTTCATCTAAAGTCTTAAGTACATCTTCTAGGTGGCCACTCATGAGGTCTCGCGTGCTCTGTCGTGGAGGGAATCTTTGCACTATCCTGGTCACGCGGCATGGAAAACTCTGCACGAGTGGGTGTTGTCCTTTGCCGCCGCAACAGTTTGCATGTATTTCACACGCATAATCGCCGCGCTGCAAGCATCGAATCGAGGAGCTGTCTGATGATGGATGCCCAGGAACGCTCAGATCAACACCCCAAGTCAGTCTACTTGTTTGGTGCCAACCGAAACGACGGCAATGCCGCCATGCGCAACCTGTTGGGTGGTAAGGGAGCCAATCTGGCGGAAATGGCAAGCCTCGGCTTGCCGGTGCCGCCCGGTTTCACGCTCACCACCGAAGCTTGCCTAACGTATTATGATAACGATCGAGAATTGCCCGCGCGCATTATAACCGAAGTCGCGGAAGCACTGGCCGAGGTTGAGGCCGGTGTCGGCGCCAAGTTTGGTGATGCCGACAATCCCTTGCTGGTTTCGGTGCGCTCCGGCGCACGCGCCTCGATGCCCGGCATGATGGACACAATTTTGAATTTGGGTCTCAACGATCAAACGGTCGTTGGCCTCGCCCGACAGTCCGGCAATGAACGCTTTGCCATGGACAGCTATCGCCGGTTCATCCAAATGTATTCTGATGTCGTCCTGGGCGTCGATCACGGTGTGTTTGAAGACATTCTTGATACCTATAAGAATCTGAATAGTCTGCGCAGCGATACAAATCTGGAGGCCGAAGACTGGCGCGAGATAATCGCCCAGTACAAGGAAGCCGTGGCCGACCAACACGGTGCACCGTTCCCGCAAGAGACTAACCAGCAACTCTGGGGCGCCATATACGCAGTCTTTGGATCCTGGCATAACGCCCGTGCCATAACCTACCGTCGGTTGCATGATATCCCGGACAGTTGGGGTACGGCTGTTAGCGTCCAGGCAATGGTGTTTGGCAACATGGGCGAGACCTCGGCAACCGGTGTCGCCTTCACGCGCAATCCCTCTACCGGCGCCAAGGAAACCTACGGAGAATACTTGCCCAACGCGCAAGGCGAAGATGTCGTTGCAGGCATACGCACGCCCCAACACCTGACCACTGCAGCGCGCCTGGCAGCAGATGATGACAAGCAGTCGCTTGAGGAGTTCATGCCGGCGGCTTATGCCGAACTCCAGGACATCTTTCACCGCCTGGAATGCCATTACCGTGACATGCAGGATATTGAATTCACCATTCAGAACGGCCGGCTTTGGATGCTGCAAACCCGCTCCGGCAAGCGCACCGCGGAAGCCGCCCTAAAGATCGCGGTCGACCTTGCCGAAGAGGGCGTAATCTCACACGAAGAGGCCATTATGCGGGTTGACCCTGCAGCACTCGATCAATTGCTACATCCGACCATCGATCCTGATGCCGAGCGTCATGTGATCACGAAAGGTCTCGCCGCCTCGCCTGGTGCCGGGGCAGGCGAGATTGTGTTTGACGCCGATACCGCGGAACAGCTCAAAGCCAAGGGCCGTGATGTAATTCTTGTGCGCATCGAAACAAGCCCTGAAGACATTCACGGCATGCATGCTGCAGCCGGTATTCTGACAGCGCGTGGTGGTATGACGAGCCACGCTGCAGTGGTGGCGCGAGGCATGGGCCGGCCATGTGTCTGTGGTGCTGGCGCCATCCGCATCGATACCGCTGCCGAGACGATGACGATCGGCGAAGAGGTTCTAAAAGTGGGGGATATTATCACCATCGATGGCGCAACCGGAGAAGTCTACAAAGGACATATCAAGATGCGCCAGCCGGAATTGTCCGGCGATTTCGGCACCTTGATGTCATGGGCGGATGATATACGTCGAATGGGCGTCCGCACCAATGCCGACACCCCGCGCGATGCGCAGCAGGCGCGCGATTTTGGCGCCGAAGGCATCGGTTTATGCCGCACCGAGCACATGTTTTTCGAGGACGACCGCATCACTGCGATGCGCGAAATGATTTGCGCCGAAGACGAAGCCGGCCGCCGCCAGGCACTTGAGAAAATCCTGCCGATGCAACGTCAGGATTTCGAGGCGATCTTTGAAATCATGTCGGGCCTACCAGTCACAATTCGCCTGCTCGATCCGCCTTTGCATGAGTTTCTTCCCGATCGGCCTGAGGAATTTGCTTCAGTCGCCGCAGCCCTCGGCATACCAGAGCAGCGTTTGCGCGATCGGGTATCGGAATTGCATGAATTCAATCCGATGCTGGGCTTCCGCGGCTGCCGGCTGGCGATTCGCTATCCCGAAATCACTCAAATGCAGGCCCGAGCGATATTCGAAGCAGCCGTTAACGTAGGTGCAAAAACTGGAAAGCCGGTCATTCCCGAGGTCATGATCCCTTTGGTCGCCTATCGGCGGGAGTTTGATATCTTACGCAAGGTGATCGACGACGAGGCCGCTGCAATCCGTGCCAAAGGTGGCCAGCTGAGCTACCAGGTGGGCACCATGATTGAGTTGCCGCGGGCCGCGTTACTTGCAGATGAGATTGCTGCCGGTGACCTGGGGGCCGAGTTTTTCTCATTTGGAACAAATGATCTGACACAGACCTGTCTCGGATTGTCGCGTGACGATGCGGCCCCAATACTGAATAGTTACCTGGCGCAGGAGATATACAACTGTGATCCCTTCGTATCCATCGACCAGTCAGGTGTTGGCGCTTTGGTTGAGGTGGGGGTCGAACGCGGCCGTCAGGTGCGGGCAGATATCAAGATTGGCGTCTGCGGCGAGCATGGCGGCGACCCGGCGTCCATTGCTTTTTTTGAGGCTGCGGGGCTGGATTACGTTGCCTGTTCACCTTATCGGGTCCCGATCGCGCGTTTGGCGGCTGCCCAGGCAACGCTCGCCGCAAAAAGTGGCACCTGAGGCCTTAGATTTTCATCTGTAACGATTTCAGCACCACGTCGCCCGTCGTGATGGTTGGCCGCCCCTGTGATCATTCTGGCACATGGCGTTAGGGTCTTGGTAACGCTCCTCACCTAATGTTGGCGTCTCGACCAACGCACGCGACCAGGTGGCGTATGAGCTTCTTCAACATTATTCATATTGAGGAAATGTGCCACCGCGGCACCATCAAGGAGAGCGATATTGAGGCATTGCGTGCGGTAATTTCTGGTCAAGCTGCGTTGGATCAATCGAGCATGGACGATCTGTTTCGCATCCATGCGCTATGCCATTTAAAACCGGTTGCATGGTCCGACTTGTTTATCGATGCGGTTACGGAATTTTTGGTCAACGAAGCGCAACCGATCGGGTATTTGACGGCTGATCAAGTCCGCTATCTCATGGAGCGTTTGGAACGTAACGGGCGCCTCGAAACGCGGACTGAATTCGACCTGATCCTGAACATTATTGCAACGGCGCGCTGGGCACCCGAGAGCCTTGCAGCAACCGCCCTCAATGCGGTCCTTGCAGCAATCGAGCTGGGAAAAGGTGTCGCCCGCGGCAACTATGAAAGTATGCCGGCCACGTTGTCGAGCCGAGACGTGGCATTGATCCGCGCGATCCTGATGGACTTTGGCGGCGATGAGCGACGGCCTTTGACCCGCACTGAGCTTGAGGTCTTGATCCACATTGATGAGTGCATTGGACAGGGGCTTCGCTCGACCGATTGGATAGAGCTCTATGTTAAAGCTGTTGCCAATGCGATCCTTGCAGCCAGCGGTTATGCCGTGCCGGTCCGCAGTATTGCTCTGTCAAACTGCGTCGGCGACGCTCAGAACGCGAGTGAAGGCCAGGGATTGAGCCAGGAGATCGATCGCACCATCGCCACTTACGTTCTCCAGACGGCCGAAGAGCGCTCCATTCAGCGTCTTGAGAAACAGCGCATCGAGATTGTGACAGGCGACCGCGTGCGCGAAGCGGACGGCATTTGGATCTGGGAGCGTCTGGAACACCAGTTTGCCAAGAATTCACATCTATCGAAGTTGCTGGCCCACTTGAAGTCCCGCGGGCTGGAACTACATCCGGCTCTGACGAAAAGCGGCGCGACCTCAGGCCAGGTCGCATAATCGTCCGGCGTCAAGACCCGGAGTGTTTGTCCACCGCTGAGACCGGTTGCTCCGCTCCGCTAGTCCGATTAATACTGACAGCTCTGTGGTTGCGCCCCGGTTCCGGAATTCTTGCAGGCGCACCGGTGTTTTGGCGCGGCCAGCGCCACGGCATCGGCTTGCTAGTCTAAAATTTGGCGACGCCTGACCAGCTTTCTGTGAACAGCGGCGCTATCAATAGAGTTGGCAGCGACAATGTTTGATAGAATTTTGATTGCCAATCGCGGTGAGATTGCCTGTCGCATTATCAAGACGGCAAAGCGGCTTGGCATTGCTACGGTTGCAGTTTACTCGGATGCAGATCGTGGAGCATTGCATGTCGATATGGCGGATTCAGCCGTGCACATCGGTGCACCCGCCGCATCGGACTCCTATCTCTCGATAGACAAGATCGTAGCGGCCTGTAAGGAAAGCGGCGCACAAGCCGTCCATCCAGGCTATGGATTTCTTTCCGAGCGCGCGGAGTTCGCACAAGCATTAGAAGCTGCGGGCATCGTATTCATCGGCCCAAACCCGCGCGCAATTGCGGCCATGGGCGATAAGATTGAATCAAAGCGCCGTGCTGAAAAGGCGAAGGTCTCGACGGTGCCCGGCGCGTCGCGAGACATAAAGAGTGCCAAAGAGGCACTAAAATTGGCCAAGGATATCGGCTTCCCGGTGATGTTGAAGGCGTCTGCCGGCGGCGGCGGCAAGGGCATGCGCATTGCATTCACCGCCGACGACATCGCAGAAAGCTTCGAGCGCGCCCGCTCTGAGGCTGAAGCAAGCTTTGGCGACGGCCGTTTGTTGATTGAAAAGTACATCACCAATCCCAGGCATATCGAGATACAGATCCTGGGCGACAAGCATGGCAACATCATCCATTTGGGCGAACGTGAATGCTCGCTCCAGCGTCGCAACCAGAAAGTCATCGAGGAAGCACCGTCTCCTCTATTGGACGATGCCACGAGGGCGGCTATGGGCGCGGAGGCAATCGCCCTGGCGCGCGCTGTCGGCTACGATTCCGCAGGCACGGTTGAGTTCGTGGCTGGCCAGGATAGGAGTTACTATTTCCTGGAAATGAATACGCGCCTGCAGGTCGAGCATCCGGTTACCGAATTGGTGACGGGGATTGACCTTGTAGAGCAGATGATCCGCATCGCGGCGGGCGAGCGCTTGTCGCTGCGTCAGGCGGACATTGCTTTACAAGGCTGGGCGATCGAAACACGGGTTTATGCCGAGGACCCAGACCGGAATTTTGTGCCTTCGACAGGGCGGCTGACCCGTTACCGACCACCACAAGAGCTCAGCTCAGATGAATTGACAGTTCGTAATGACACTGGCGTTGAGGAAGGTGGCGAAATATCGATCCACTACGACCCGATGATTGCCAAATTGATCACCCACGCGCCAACCCGCAGTGCGGCGATCGCCGGCCAGGCGGCAGCACTTGATGCATTCTACATTGAGGGCATTCGCCATAATATACCATTTCTGTCGGCATTGATGCATCATCCGCGCTGGCAGTCGGGCGAACTTTCGACCGGTTTTATCGCTGAAGAATTCCCAACCGGTAAAATGACCCGCGCGCCTAATGCACTGGAAAGGCGAAGCCTGGTGGCAATCGCAGCCGCCATCGATCATCTGACCAACCTACGCCGACGCCAAATCAGCCAGCAAATCGGGCAGCATTCATTCCAGTTTACACCGGATCGGGTGGTTATGCTGGACGATGATGCATGCCGTATCGAAGTAACCGGTGGGTTAAGTGAGCCAAGTGTGGTGCGGATATTTGACGACGACGGCAGCCTCGCCTGCGAATTGTCGGTAAAGGCCGATTGGTGGCCTGGTCAACCGGTCTGGCGGGGCTTGGTCGGCGAAGAGAGCTGGACGGTCCAGGTGTACCCGGACCTGAACAAGTACACGCTGTCGTGTCGCGGTATCGTATGTGAGGCCGAAGTTTACACCCGGCGAGAGGCCGAGTTGATCGCGCGTCTGCCAACTCGTACCACGGCTGATATGAGTAAGGTCGTACTTTGCCCGATGCCGGGTCTGGTGCGGGAAGTGCTTGTGCGCCCGGGCCAGAACGTAAAGGCCGGCGATCCACTGGCCGTCGTGGAGGCCATGAAGATGGAAAACGTCTTACGTGCCGAATGCGACGGCCGTGTTAAGATTGTAAACGCTGCTCCTGGCGACAATCTGGCCGTCGATCACGTCATTATAGAGCTCGAGTAAGGACCGCAGGCGAATTTGAGCCGACTGCACGTGCCAGAGCAACCTGCTCTTGATTTGATCGGGCAGAATGCCAATCAAAAGCAGATCGGTTGCTCGGATCTGAACGGGCGATCAGCTTTTAGCACTGAGTTGGACGTGATCAGGCGGTCACATTTTAAAGCACAATGATTTTCGCAGGTCTTGATCATGATGCATTACTTTGCCTACGGCTCGAACATGTCGCCAACACAAATGCGCCAGCGATGCCCCGGTAGCAGACCTCTTGGCCCTGCGATGCTCCCGGATTGGCGCTTCATCATCACGAAAAGAGGAACCGCAAACATACGCCCCGAGCCCGGCGCTGTCGTCTATGGCGTCTTGTGGTCTCTTGAGCCCAGACACATTGTGATGCTGGACCAGTGGGAAGGCATACGCATGAAGAACTTTCAGCGCCGTTTCATCACTGTCACCGCGCCCGATCGGTCCCAAAAAACCGCTTTGTCGTACATATCGCAGCGCCGTCTGACGGGATTGGGCCGCCCCAACTATATGCTTACGGCATTGCTTCCAGGCGCTCAGGCGTTCGATTTGCCGCCATCGTTCATCGCAGAATTGCACTCATGGTTACCATCTTTTCCGATCGGCGAACGCAATCGACGATACATCGGACGTCGCAAATCACGTCGCACGAAACGCAATTGAGCATTGCATTTCTGATCAAACATTGAACTTACACAACGCGTGACAGGTGACATTTCTCTAAGATGCAAGTGCGTGTCAGTTCGCATGTCATAGCACATCGAATTGAATTCTCGCTTGCATTCGGTAGTGCTTTTGCTTCATGACTAGACAAAGCATTTTTCATTTTGTTGTTGCGTCTTGTTTTGATTCAAACAAAACTACGACATGCAATTGCTTCAGGGCGAATGGCAACAATCAAACGATAGGTCCGATACGAACGTTCGGAGGGAAGGATCGGAACAATGAAAGCTACAGCCAAGACCAAGAAGACCAAGAAGACCAAGTCTCCTGCAAAACGCAAAAAGATTGCAAAGAAGACGGTTGCAAGAAGAGCATCATCTGCGAAAGCAACCGCTAAGAAAGCGCCACGCAAGGCAGCGAGGAAAACAATCGCCAGGAAGAAGGCGGTCGCAAAAAAAGCCGCAAAGAAGCGGACTACGAAGAAAACCGGCCGGAAGTCGCCCGCCAGGCGTACCAAGGCCCCGGCCACCAAGGCTCGAAAGTCCTCAGCAAGGAAAAAGGCGACGACCAAGCCTGCCGCAGCAAAGCGCCCGGCCAAACGCTCCACGGTCAGAAAACCGGCCAAAAAAGCAACGGCTAAGAAAGCCAAAGCGGTCCCCAAGACGACGGCTAGGCGTCAGACAGGCTCCCGCCGCGGTGGGGTAAAGTCGTCTCTGGCCGGCAAATTGCCGCGCAAGCCATCACGTGCCATTCGCACTTCGCGCGCAAGCGTCAAGCGCAGTGCACCAAGAAAGCTGGCGCGGGCGCGCTCTGCGGCGACGCGGCGCTAGAGCAATATCCGATCTGACAGACTCACATTGCAGTCACAGATCGGATACATCCGATATGGTCCAGGCAACCACCTTGGCGACCACGTATGTACGGATGATGGTCTAGCGCAACCTGTTCCAACTCGAAAACGGATCGATCCAGAGTTGCAGTCAGAATTGGCACCATCCTTAAGGATCGACCGTCTTTTCGCTTTATGTTGGAGCTGTTTTTTGTTGCAACAATATGCGAAAAGCACTAAGCGCAAGCGCCGCCCGGCTAAGCCTGGCAAAGCGGGGTTTTAGGCTTTAGGGCATGAACAATGTGGAGACCGCGGACCATGCGCGCTCTATTCGGTGCACATTTGATTTGGCTGATTTGTGCAAGCGCTGCAACGACAGCAGCAGCAAGCACGATCATAAACAAGGACAAGCAGACCCACGCCGTATCAATCATCGAGCGGCGGGGATCCGAAAACTTCAAATTGCTACCGGCAGCAAAGCGCGAAAACATATGCCCCACTGGTTGTTTCATTAGGTTGAACGATGATTCTGACAAGCAATTCCAATTGGAGGGCAATGAGATTGTCGCCATAGAGAACGGTTTGCTCTATTACGTTGGCGGCCAAAGCGGCGATTTATTGCGCCCGGCCGTACCGGTGGATGCCCGGCGTCAAAAGCAATGAAGACCCGATGCTATAGATCATCCTAGTTGGGTTAGAAGCGCAGAGCGGTTCACGCTAAAAGCATATAGCTCATCGATACTTCGCCTGCCCTAGTTCGGCTCATCGATCAATGTGATGGTAGGTCCGAAGCGTTGCCTAAAGGTCTGGCGTAACGCGTCATCGACATCCGCCAGTGCTACCGTTATGCCCAAGTCCTCAAGGCTCGTAACACCGTGGTTATCGATGCCGCAGGGCACGATGCCCGAAAAATGCTCAAGGCGCGGCGACACGTTGAGACTGAGCCCATGCAAAGAGATCCATCTTTTCAATCGTATGCCTATGGCGGCGATCTTGTCTTCCCGGTCTGGACCGATGTCGGGGCGCGGAATCCAAATGCCAACCCTATCCGGGTGCACTACACCGGCAAGATCGAATGTGGCTAGCGTGGCGAGCACCCAGTGCTCGAGCTGGCGGACAAACCCCCGCACATCCCTTTTGCGTCGATTGAGGTCCAACATCACATAGACGACGCGCTGCCCTGGCCCATGGTAGGTGTATTGCCCACCCCGCCCGGTCCGAAAAACCGGCAGTCGATCGGGCTCTAGGAGATCAGCCGGCTTGGCGCTGGTGCCTGCGGTATAAAGTGGCGGGTGCTCAAGCAACCATATCAATTCGCGCTTCGAGCCGGCCGCTATGGCAGCCACGCGCCGTTCCATCACATCGAGCGCGTGTTGATAGGGAACCAACTGTTTGCTGACCGCCCACTCGACGGGGTCATCGTGCAGCCAGTGTCGGGCGCTGTCAGCCACCACGTCTGCCTCACTTGCTTTCAGTTGCATATTGCCAAATCCGAGGCATCGGCCACCACCGGCCCCGCAGCCCTTGCCTAAGCCAAAATGTTCTGGTACCGAACGCTCCCTGTTTCACAATATTGTTCCGGAAGTAGGTTTCTGATAGACGATCAGAATATTCTATCACATAGCGGTCGTGGCGGAATTGGTAGACGCACTAGCTTGAGGGGTTAGCGGGGCAACCCGTGGAGGTTCGAGTCCTCTCGACCGCACCAACACCAGCATCGTCCGGGACAGCAGCATCACATTTTGCGGGTTTTTGGGGTTGGCGCCAGTTCCTCCTGGGACCGTCGCGAAGCAATTTGGACGCCAGAATGCGCTCCTGCGGGACTGACCACACCAGCCTGCCAGCCCTTCAATCAGTCATTGCTAAAGATCGCTCGCTTCCAATCCGGTTCATCGTTCGGTCGGCGTCGGGAACCGGGGCGGCCAATTGAATCCGGTGCGATCTGTCGCCGAAGACGCAACCCGATAATACCGGTCCCCATTACCGGTGCGACTACCCCGGAACGCCGGCGCCGGTTGCCGATTTTTAGACCGCTGCGCTTGCCGGCCAACACCTTGAGCGCGGCCGTGTCATAACGCTCCAGCGTGGTTGTTGCCGTTTTCGGGACGATGTGGACGACTTTGTAACCACCCTTTTGAAGGCTGGCGAGGACGGAGCGAATACCGCGTGCTGTCGACACCTGTATATCATGGAATAACAGGATACCCTTTCCCCGGGCGCGCAGTTGACCCATGATATTGTTTCTGACTTGCCGGCCGCTCGATGTCCTGAAGTCCCGGGAATCGACGTCGATCGAGAAGATCGCAATATTGCGCTTCTGAAATTTTGCGAGTGCCGATTTTGAATCCGCCAGATAAGGGAACCGAAAAAACGGGGAAATTGGCCGTCCGAGCGCCTTTTGGATTGCGCTTATGCCAAGCTCAATCTCGGATTCTGCGCGCTGTGGAGACTGATGGCGAAGATTCTGGTGTGACCAGGTGTGTGTGGCGATCGTATGGCCCCGCGCATCGATCTCACGCACCATCTTTGGATCAGATACGGCCATGCGTCCAACCAGAAAAAACGTTGCTTTTGTGCACTGTTCGCCGAGCGCATCAAGCACACGGCTGGTATAGCGGCGCGACGGCCCGTCATCGAAGGTGAGGACCACTTCCTTTGGTCTGAGAAAATCGGCGCCTCGGTATTGCACGCCCCCAAACCGTGGCCCCCCGGTGGTATCGATAACTGCAACACGAGATACACCCAAAACGTTGGCATTACCCTTGCACTTGGCAAATGCCGGATAAGCGCCGGCAAGCAGAATGAGTAAGCAGCCGATGCCGCGCAGGATCTTGCCAACCCCAAAAGATCCTGTCTGAGATATTGATCGAGACATGTTTGCCGCCCATTCACGTCTATGCAACCAAAATGACCTGCAGTACATTGCAAACCAGCAGATCCCGACACATTGTATCATCATACAGCGCTTTGGAACGTTGGCCTACCAACAACCGAGCGCTTAACCAAGTCCAACCTTGCTGTCGATCTCTGTTAAGGCGCGTTTTCGTGGCGAACTGATGCCTTATTGAGACGACTTGCAGTGATCCGTCCAAATTCTGGCGAACTTGCAGAAAGTATTGGACAGAGGCGCCGTGCGTGTCGCAGGACAATCCCATGAATGAGCAGCCGCAACAAGCGACCCATCCGACCTCGGACGCCGACACCAAAGGCCTGGTGCGCCAAATCTCGTCAGCATTGGAGCGCGGCGACACAGATGCCGTGCGTGCCCATGTCGTGGCCCTAAGGGCGCCGGATCTCGCTGATCTTGTTGAACTGTTATCACCAACGGAACGCGTCGCGCTTATTCAAGCCTTGGGCAGCGATTTCAATTATGACGTCCTCTCGGAAATCGACGAGACCGTCCGAGACCAGCTCTCCCAAGATCTGCCCAACGAGTTGATCGCGCGGGCGGTCACCGAGCTTGATACCGACGATGCAGCTTATCTGTTGGATGGCCTCGAAGATGCTGAACGCGCCGAGATTCTAGCTCAAATACCCGGCAGCGACCGCGCCGCCCTGCAGCGAAACTTTGACTATCCCGTTGAAAGCGCCGGCCGCATCATGCAGTCGGAATTCGTCGCTGTTCCGCCATTTTGGACGGTTGGCAGCGTTATCGACTACGCGCGAGAAACCGACAACTTGCCGGAAACATTCACGGAGATCTTTGTCGTTGATCCGACTTACCGGGTTCTTGGCTCGATTGAATTGTCGCTTTTGCTCCGCACCAAGCGCGAGGTTGTTGTCGAGCGCATCATGGCCACCGACCGTGAAGTCGTCCAGGCCACGGCAGACCAGGAAGAGGTCGCCGAGCGGTTCAGGCGATACGACTTGATGTCGGCGCCGGTGGTGGATGATGCTGGCCGCCTAGTTGGCGTTATCACGGTTGATGACGTGGTTGACGTTATTCAGGACGAAGCGGACGAGGATATGCTGGCATTGGGTGGTGTGCGCGATGAATCGGTCGCCACTTCGGTCATTGACACCGCCAAAAGCCGCATTCCTTGGCTGTTGGTCAATCTTGCGACCGCCATCTTGGCCTCATTGGTCATCAAGTTGTTTGACGCAACAATTGAGCAGATGGTGGCCTTGGCTGTGTTGATGCCGATCGTCGCGTCTATGGGCGGCAATGCAGGCACTCAGACGATGACGGTCACCGTCCGCGCCCTAGCAACAAACAAATTGGGTCGGGCCAATGCCAACCGGATTATCAATCGTGAAACGCTGGTCGCTTTGCTCAATGGCCTGTTCATTTCCTGTATCATGGCCATGGTCGCATTTCTGTGGTTCGGTTCCGGCAAATTGGGCTTGGTGATTGCGCTCGCCATGATCGTCAATCTTTTGGCAGCCGGCATCGCTGGCATTCTGATCCCGCTGACCTTGGATCGCATGGATCTGGATCCGGCACCTGCCTCTGGCGTGCTGTTGACGACCGTCACCGATGTGGTCGGATTTTTCGTGTTCTTGGGCCTTGCCTCGATTTGGCTGTTGTAGTCCATCGCCAACCGAGCACCACTAAGTCATCAGCTGCTTGGCACTTCGAGTTTCTTTGTTATGCTCTCGAATTCGCGGCGCAACTCTTCGTTCTTGAAAATTTGCTCGAATGTTGGCGCCTGCAGACGTTGCAAGGCTTCAAAAGACGCCGCACTGTTCCGCATGAGCACGCGCAATTGATAGCTTGCTTCCACGGTTTCATAGGTATTGTCGGCGATCCGCAAGTCCCGAAGCGCACGCCGGCGCGCTGCAGCAATTTGCTCGCGCTGTTGCAACAGATATTTGCGATAGCCTGCTGCCGCCTGCCGCGCAAGCTTCTGGCTTTGGCGATTGGCACGCAACGCGCGTTCTTGATCCGGGCGATTTTGCCCTTGCAGCAAGGCATTGGTCTTGCGCTGTGCCTTCGCAATGTCCCGCCGGATTGCCTCGAGTTTAGGCAAATAACGCGCGTCGATCTTTCCTATGATCGTATCTTGGGCGTGGACGACCATCGCAAACAAAGCCGCATGCATGGCAAAGTACTTGCGCGCTGCCTGCATGTTGTCACCGGACTTGCCCATCAGCTTTGCAAGTTGGGAATCGACAAGTTTGGCCGAATTGAAGACGGCAACCAAACGCACAAGATCACCTGATAGAACGCCATCCAGCAGGAGATCGACCTGCGCCTTTGACAGCTTTATCCCGGACTTCGCCATGGCATCAGCGATTTCTTGTTTTGATTTCGCAATCTGGGCCTTGTTCTTGGCAATACGTTTCTTGCTGTCATCGATGGTCGCGTTGAGACTATCGACGGTCTCGGTGAGAATACCGGGAAGCAGGCCGGAATCCGGTGCCGAAAGCTGTTTCTCTCGCGCTTTGGCGATCTGGTCTTTGAGACTGCGTATGTTGTTGCGCGCCGCCTCAATGCGCTTTTGCTTATCCACGACCGGCACATTGGTCACAATTGCTAAGACGGCATCGAGCAGCGCTCTGATTTTGCGCTCGCGGTCTTCTTTGGTCTCCGTCCACAGCGGCGGGACCAGAAATTCTCTTTTTGAGGGCAGTCGGTTGGCAGCCGCGCGATTGCGTGCCGTATCGTCGAGGACATCCTCAACGGCCCGCATCAGACGCTTGGCTTGTTCGTACGCCTTATCGCCGGCACGTGGATCCTTGCGCGCTGGTGTGTTTGCAGTCTCATTTTGCTTGGCAGCCGGTATTTTGCCGGCGTCCGACGCCTGAGCAATGACGCCTGAAGAGGGCAGCACCGTTGCAGCCAACGCAACAGTAGCTGCACACGTCAAAGTGGCAAAAAAGGTCCGGTTTGAAGTCATCTGTAAACACCTCCACCAGCATAATGCCAGCCAAATCAGGCAGATCGATGGTCCAAGAGATCGGCGCTGCGCTAAAGTTAACGCAACTTGCAGATCAAACTTAACATCCAATACGGCCTTGCTGGAGAAATAGGAATTTTTTCGGCCAAATTCGAGTGTTCGGTGGATAACTTCATGAATTCAGGGCGTGATTGGCATCGTCCACGAGGGAGATAAGTGTCTCATTGACTTGCCGGGCATCCGTAAGTGTCACCACCATTGTGATGGTCTCGGGCCCCCCGGGGATCCGCCCTGGGCTGCAAGCTAGGTCGCCCGGAATAGCAACGTCATCGCTCAATGCCAGACCAAGTTTCAAACCTTTGCCGCTGATGTGCAGCGCAGCGGCTGGCTGCGGACCGAGAAACACCACCAGACCTTTTTGTGCCTGCAATTCAAGCCCCGGCAGGTGGTCGGCAATCTTATCAATGAGCATGCGTGCAAGCGGTCTATATGCCTTACCTTGATCGACAAGAGATTGGATATCGCCAGCATCGACAGACGGCTGCGTCGGTTGCTGAGTTGCCGCTGTTTTGGCGATTGCGGGCGGCGAAGACGTGTCGGCTTGAGGCGCTGAGGATTTTGGGTTTGGAAACGCCAGAATTTCGGCGCCACCGGGCGGGATTGGATTACGCTCGGTGTTATCGGGATCATCAGGGGCGTTCGTTTCTGGGGCCTCATCGGACTGGCGAACAGGTTGCAAGATCGGGCCGTAAACCGGCTGTCCTCCGTTATGGTGGATGCGCTCTAGCCACGAGGCGTGCGCAAAGGTGAAACCCTGTGGTCGCAACCAATCGATGATCTCGTTCTTATCCCGCAAACCAGCACCATCGATCGCCGCCATCCATGCCGCCAAGTCCTTACCGGTTCGCTCTTCTAGCTCATCGATAAATTCGCGCTCGAGTTCGCCATAGTCACGGCTCATCGGACAAGGTCCCTCTAAATCCAGCGTCGCGTCTTTGCCTTATAGGCGCGATAGGCATCTCCAAAGCGGGCCTCAAGATGCTTTTCCTCAGGAATTATGGCCAACCATGTGATAACCGGCACGAAAGTAATAGCCGCCGCAACGAACCAAACGTTTTTGGTAATCTCTGCCAACCCCAACAATATCAAAACATCGGCAATGTAGATGGGGTTGCGTCTGAAGCGGTAAGGACCATCTGTGACCAACACTTCACTACCAGCATGCGGCATAACGGTTGTATCGTGGCGCCTGAGTGTAACGATTGACCAAATCAACAGCGCAATCCCCAGCAGTCCAATTCCACCGCCGATTACGCGGGCCGGCAAATCGTTGATCCCTGGCCAGTCCAACGGGTAGACTCTGGCCAGAGCGATGGCCATGCCGACTAGCGCCGCCAAAACGATCGGTGGCCATGGGACAGACGATGGCTTGTCATAAATCTGGGTCATGTAAACGCCTATCCTGATAACCAGATTGCCTGTTAAGCTGGCATCGGTCAAAATCCAGCGGCAAACTAGCTACAAAAGTCAAAACTTGTCTTAGTGCCCCGAATCATTTGTGCAACAATGATGACCAACACTATACCCGATTTCAATTTTGGTCTCGGCGAAACCGTAGATGCGCTGCGCGAGACCGTTGCGGCCTTCAGCCGAGATCGCATCGCCCCAATCGCCGCAGCAATTGATCGCGATGATGAGTTTCCCCGCCAGTTATGGCCCGAAATGGGGGCCTTAGGCCTGCACGGTATTACCGTTGGCGAATCCTATGGCGGTGCCGGATTAGGGTATTTGGCGCATTGCGTAGCGATGGAGGAGGTGTCGCGGTGTTCTGGCGCGCTTGGCCTCTCCTACGGTGCGCATTCAAACTTATGCATCAATCAAATCTGGCGCCATGGCTCCGATGCACAGAAGCAACGCTATCTTCCGAAACTAATTTCTGGCGACCATGTGGGCGGACTGGCAATGTCAGAAACCGAAGCCGGCTCCGATGTCGTCTCCATGAAGTTGCGCGCCGATCCAGATGGTGATGGCTATTGCCTCAACGGGAGCAAGATGTGGATCACCAACGGTCCAGGCGGGGATATTTTTGTCGTCTACGCAAAGACGGATCGGGAGGCCGGCCCGCGCGGCATTACGGCCTTTCTGGTTGAAAAAGACCGGGCCGGTTTTCGTGTGGCGCAAAAATTGGACAAGCTCGGCATGCGCGGCTCCAACACCGGCGAGTTGGTGTTCGAGGATTGCAGGCTTCCTGGCGAGAATGTGCTGGGCTCCGTGGGCGAGGGCGTCCAGATCCTGATGTCGGGTTTGGATTTTGAGCGCGTCGTTCTGGCCGGCGGCCCGTTGGGCATCATGCGCGCGTGCATGGATCTGGCGCTGCCCTACATCTCGACGCGTCGTCAGTTTGGCCGGCCGATCGGATCGTTTCAATTGGTGCAGGGCAAGATCGCAGACATGTATGTCGCAATGAACGCATGCCGGGCCTATGTTTATGCGGTTGCGACGGCTTGTGATCGCGGCGAGACCACCCGCCAGGATGCTGCCGGCGCTATTCTGATCGCCGCTGAGAAGGCAACCCAGATGGCGTTGGACACCATCCAGTTGCTGGGTGGCAACGGTTACATCAATGAAACGGCGGCCGGACGTCTTTTGCGTGATGCCAAACTCTACGAAATCGGCGCAGGCACATCTGAA
This sequence comes from Hyphomicrobiaceae bacterium, assembly GCA_965223255.1. Taxonomy (GTDB): domain Bacteria; phylum Pseudomonadota; class Alphaproteobacteria; order Rhizobiales; family Hyphomicrobiaceae; genus CBDCWA01. Next base: position 1,115,016 of record CBDCWA010000002.1, read on the forward strand.
ATTCGCCGCTGGCTGATAGGGCGCGAGCTCGTCGCAGCGGCAGCCCCATAAATGGGCGGGTTGGTCGCGGATCGGCCAAGATTGGATCGTAAGAGAAGTGGGGAAACGTAGGGCAAGAAGTCCAAACAATCAACGAGACTGATCGGTGGTGTGCCACTCATCTGGTAGCAAAATCTGATTAGCAGCAACCAACAAAGTTCAATAACGCATGTCTGACAAAAGAAATTCGATTGTGTGCGCTCGTTTGCTCTCCGTCCTTACGTTCTGGGCGTGTTGTGCGGTACTCACCTTTCCCGCTACCAGTCATGCAGCATGTGTAAAGGGTGTCAAATCCTGGGATACTTTGCGTATTAGAAGCAAGCCCCATCATCGTGCCAAAGAGGTTGGCCGCATTCCTTTTAATGCCTGCAAGGTCACGATCAGCGGCAAGTGTCGACGCGGCTGGTGCCCGGTAAAGTTTCGCAGTAAACAGGGTTGGGCAAGCAGTCATTATCTCAGCCGAAAACCGGGGACCGCGAAACGTCGTCGGGTGAATAAGCGGAGTGCCGGTCGAACGAAAAAGCGCAGTTTCTGCGTCCACAATGTAGGGCCCAACGGCGTGCTGCAAGTTCGCGGTGGTCCAGGCCACCAGTTTGTCCCGCTCTATGGTTTCCGTGCCGGAACCTGCGGGATTATCATGACGGGGCGCTGTCGCGGCACGTTCTGCCCTGTGCGGTATAAGAAGTTTCGCGGTTGGGCCGATCGGCGCAAGTTGCAATAAGGCAGGTCGGCCTACGCCGCCCGCAAGGATAATTCAGCGGTGACCACCAACACGATCGTTATTACAGCTGCCAAGCGAACGCCAATCGGCGGCTTCCAAGGCATATTCGCAAGCCTGTCTGCGACCGCGCTCGGCGCAGAGGCTGTGCGTGCATGTCTCGAAGCATCGCGACTGGCACCGGATGCGGTCTGCGAGGTGTTGATGGGGTGTGTGCTGCCGGCCGGTCTGGGCCAGGCGCCGGCCCGGCAAGCTGCGCGGGCCGCAGGTCTACCGGATTCCGTCCCATGCACAACGGTCAATAAAATGTGCGGCTCGGGAATGAAGACCGTAATGCAGGCCTTTGAAGCATTGCATGCACGTCCTGACGATATAATGATTGCCGGCGGCATGGAAAGCATGACGAATGCGCCCTATTTGCTGCCCAAGATGCGCACCGGCGCCCGCCTCGGTCATTCGGAAGTCTACGATCACATGTTTCTCGACGGCCTTGAGGATGCTTACGACAGGGGCCGCCTAATGGGCACTTATGCCGAGGATACGGCAAGCCATTATCAGTTTTCACGCACCGCGCAGGACGCCTACGCTATCGAAAGCCTGGCCCGCGCCCGCCGCGCCAACGAAGATGGGACATTCGCGGGTGAGGTGGTTCCGGTTACAACCACGTCCCGCGGTGGCAGCGTCGAACATGCAAGAGACGAACAACCCTTCAGCGCCGACCCGGAAAAGATTCCCAAGTTACGTCCCGCATTTCGTGATGGCGGCAGCGTGACTGCAGCAAATTCAAGTTCGATTTCCGACGGTGCTGCAGCCGTTGTGATGATGCAGGCTGAGCAGGCCCGAGCGCGCGGCCTCGAACCATTGGCTCGGATCATCGCAGTTGCGACACATGCACAAGAGCCTGCCTGGTTTACGACCGCGCCAGTCAAAGCGATCGAAAAGGTGCTCGCCAAAACCGGTTGGCAGGCAAAAGACGTCGACCTGTTTGAGATTAACGAGGCCTTTGCCGTTGTCGCGATGGCGGCGATGCGTGACCTGGAGCTGCCACACGAAAAGACCAACGTTCACGGCGGCGCCTGTGCCCTTGGTCACCCCGTTGGCGCATCGGGGACGCGTATTATTGTCACGCTGCTCAACGCCATGGCAAAGCGCGAAGCCCGCCGCGCCATTGCTGCCATCTGCATCGGCGGCGGTGAAGCGACCGCAATCGCGCTGGAGCGATGATTTTTGGCAACCTATTTTGTTGATTGGAATCGGGGCCGATGCCAATTATCAGCGGATAGGTTGCGCAGGTCTTGATGGGTGATCATCTTTGTGCGTCAAGCTGGCGCTATTCACGCCGATCGAACTTGACGCAAAGATCTACAGCACGGTGGCAATGTTCTTCTATCTTTCAAAGTCAATCCAGCTGCTTTTCACGCCGTCAAATTTTCTAGTCATTTGCCTTCTCGCGGCATCGTTGGCATTGGCAATAGGCGTCTACCGGCGCCTAGCCAGAAGACTCGTCTATTTGACCGCACTCGGCCTTGCAGTTTGCGGCTTTTCGCCCATTGGGGCCTGGCTTACCCTGCCACTCGAACAGCGCCATCCAAGACCCGAGACCTTGCAGGGGATTACCGGCATCATCTTGCTCGGCGGGTTTGAACAGCCGCATATGGCGGCGGCCCGCGGCGTAATTGCAAGCAACGAAGCAGGTGAACGGTTGTTGGAAACGATTATCCTCGCCAAGAAATTACCGCGGACGAAGATAATCATCACTGGAGCTGCAGGCACTCTCATCAAACCACATATTGATGCAACGGTGCCGGTTGGCAGGTATATTCAACGCATGGGGATCGCCAAGAACCGGATTGTCCTCGAACCGCGCGCCCGAACAACATACGAGAATGCGCGTGAAACTTATCGCCTTCTTCAGCCGCAGAAATCCGAGAGGTATTTGCTGGTAACGTCCGCCTATCACATGCCGCGTGCGCTTGGTGTGTTTCGCGCGCAAGGCTTTACCGTACGACCTTGGCCGGTGGATTTTCGAACCCGCGGCTGGTCCGATTTGGCGCGGCCATTCTCGTCGGCGACTGAGGGTCTCAAGCGCGTAGATTTAGCGGTCAAGGAATGGATAGGCCTGCTCGCCTATTATCTGACAGGCCGCACCAGGCAACTGTTACCCTAACCAAGGCTCACTTCTTTTTGAGCTCTTTGTCAATATCGATCGTCGGGCAACCGAGCGCCGCCAGTTGCGCATTATAGCCGCGCAGTTCCTTAAGATCCCTCTGATGATCTTGTTCAGGGTTGGCGCCGAAAATCGATCCACCAATAATCGGTGCGATGGTTTGGTGCAGGGCCTTTGACACTATGCTTGACGGGGTACGCTTTTTGTAAGATCGCATCTGCATCAATCTGATATGCATGCGTCCATGGATAGTTTTACATTCGCTTTGCAACTCGGCGTCAGGCGTGCCAGTCGTCTGAGGGGAGCCAAAATGCGGAACACTTGCCGATGTGATGCGCTTGGTCGTGGAATCAGTGATCGTCGGCGCACTCGCGCAGCCGGCCAGCAAAACCGCACAGAAGGTTATCGAAATTCGCGATATCACGTTTCGACCTCTATCGCAGCCATCAATCAAATACGCTAACCCCTACGACGCAATGAATATATCACATTTAATCAGTCTAATAACTAACAATTCCTCACAACTGTTTTATGGAGTTTGATTGGAACGCCCAACAAAGTTGCTACAGTCCTGGAGAATGTCGTCACCGGCATGGCCAAGATAGAGAGAACTGCAAAAAAGAGGGTCAAAATGCCTGCTAATAAAGCAATTGCTAAGCCGCCACCGGTGAAGGTAGTGCTCTATAAATGGGCTGGCAAGTGGGGCCCGTTCAAAGTCCGAATCCCGTGTGGGGAATGTGCACTCACCCAGGATATTCTGCGCGATACATTTGCCTACGAGCTGGCCGGTGTACCGATTGATTTTGTGATTAAGGATTGGCTGTCCAACTGGTGGAAACCACTGCCCAAGGGCGGCTGGCATGCACCTATAGTTATGGTTGAGGGCCGAATAATTTCGCAAGGCCACGCGCTCAACCGCGGCATCTTGGCGGAGGCCGTGATCCAGGCTTATGTGAAACGGTCATCGATCAGCGGCAATCATATTTTTGGCAAGGCGACGTGCCCGCACTGTGTTGGCGCCAAGCATGCGCTGGGTGGTGCCGGTATACCCTACGCCTATCATGACGTCGTTCGCGACCCGCGTGCCCTCTATGAGATGGTTGCGCGGGTCAAGCCGAATATTGGCCATCGCACGCCGTTAACTGTGCCGCAGATTTGGCTGGACGGCCAATATGTGGGCGGCGCGGATGCTCTGGAACGGCGATTGTCATCTGCTGGTATGGCGGGGTCCGCACCTGTCGCCCTCACATCTCCAGCACTGGCATTGCAACGGACCTGCCCCTAACACGCAGCTCGGCTAAGTCAGGCACCAATTCGACCCCATGGACTCCCAACCCGTGCAGTGCTTTGCTTGTGCCAATCCTGCCAATCGCGCCAAGTGCGCTGCCGGGCCGCCGCTGACCCCGGCTGCCGTCCGATCGGGGAATGAGATGCCAACGATAAAGTCCGCTGTTAACACCAGCTCCAAGGAGTTCGCGCAAAACAAATCTGCCATGCAGGCAGCGCTGGACGAACTACATGCCCGGCGTGCCACCGCGGCAGCTGGCGGCAGCAAAGGTGCGAAGGAGCGCCACCAGGCGCGCGGCAAATTGCTCGTCCGCGAGCGTATCGCGCGTTTGCTTGATCCGGGCGCCCCGTTTCTTGAGTTATCCGGGCTTGCGGCCTACGACATGTACGGCGGCGACAGTCACTGCGCCGGTCTTGTGACTGGCATTGGACGCATTTCGGGGCGCTTGTGCATGATCGTTGCAAACGACGCCACCATCAAGGGCGGCACTTATTTTCCGATCACTGTGAAGAAGCATGTACGCGCGCAAGAAATCGCCGGTGAAAATCATCTCCCTTGCATATATCTGGTTGATTCAGGCGGCGCCAATTTGACTTTTCAGAGCGAGGTCTTCCCGGATCGCGATCATTTTGGCCGCATCTTTTACAACCAGGCACGTTTGTCGGCGCGAGGGATCGCTCAGATTGCCGTTGTCATGGGCAGCTGTACCGCCGGCGGCGCTTATGTACCCGCAATGTCGGATGAGGCAATCATAGTCAAAGAACAGGGCACCATATTCCTTGGCGGCCCGCCTCTTGTAAAAGCTGCGACCGGTGAAACTGTCACCGCCGAAGAGCTTGGCGGCGGAGATGTCCACACCCGCCTATCCGGCGTCGCCGACCACCTGGCCGCCAATGATGAACATGCCCTAGAGATCACCCGCGACATTATCGCGACCCTGCCACAGCCATGTGGGCCCCACGTGTCGCTTAGTACGTCGGTGCCGCCAATTTATGAAAGTGCAGAGATCGGCGGTATCGTGCCAAGCGAACCAACCATCCAATATGATGTCAGGGAAATAATTGCCCGATTGGTTGACGGCTCTGAGTTCAAGGAATTCAAGGCGCGTTATGGTACGACAATTGTCACTGGATTTGCCCATATCGAGGGTATCCCCGTTGCTATTCTGGCAAACAACGGCATTCTCCATTCCGATAGCGCCCTGAAGGCGGCACATTTCATCGAACTGGCCTGCCAGCGCGCTCTTCCTCTCCTATTCATACAAAACATCACCGGCTTTATGGTGGGACGCGACGCGGAAGCCGGCGGAATCGCGCGGGACGGTGCAAAAATGGTGGCCGCGGTCGCTGCCGCAAATGTGCCCAAGATCACGTTGATTATTGGGGGATCTTATGGGGCGGGGAATTATGCAATGTGCGGGCGGGCCTATCAGCCACGATTCTTGTTTACCTGGCCGAATGCCAGGATTTCCGTCATGGGCGGGATACAGGCCGCAAATGTGCTGGCGACAGTTAAGCAAGATGCGCGATCAGCGGCTGGCCAGCCATTGACGCCGGCTGAAGAGGATGCCTTAAGACAGCCAATTATCGAGCAATTTGAACGAGAGGGGAACGCTTACTATGCCACGGCGCGGGTTTGGGATGATGGCATTATCACACCTGCCGAGACCCGGCCCGTACTGGGGCTCGCGCTGGCCGCAACGCTTGGCGCACCACAGGCGGAAACCAAGTTCTCCGTTTTCCGAATGTAGCGGCGTAATCAATGCTAAGGGTAAAGATGCCCATCCTTGGCACGAGCTGGCAAATTAAGCCTGAAGGAGCAAGGGCCTCCTCAGCCAAATCATCTGGAGTGGTTGATGCGCAATCTAACTGCGAGTGCAATTTCCTGCTTTGCCCTGTTGATCTTTACGACCAGCGGGCAAGCGCAAACGGCGCCGAAATCTTTGAAGTGCGAATTTGAATTAGGCACGACCGTCACCTATGCCAAGGGTCAATACAAGTCGGCCAAGGTGCTGCCGCTGACGTTTCATATACTGAGTATCGACCTGGCTGGTCAAAAAGCTGCGTTGACGACCGGCAAGAGCAATGCAAAATCCGTCTTGCGCATCGTTCGCGCGGTCAATGCAAATCACTTCCTTGAAGTGGTCGCCGAGGGTTTTTTGAATACGACAACAGTTTATGATCTGGACAAAAAGACCAATAATTATCCAGCGGTACATTCTCGCCATTTCGGGTTGTTCGGTGAACCCGTTGTGGCCCAATATTATGGGTACTGCACAAGCAAGGATTAGCAGCGGAGGGCATCATGGCCGACGTTACCAAAGGCAAGAACGGTAAGCCCGTCGTAACAATTTACTTCAATCCCAAATGTGGCACGGCACGAAAGGTGCTCGGTTTGATCCGTGACGCCGGTATCGAGCCTGAAATCATCGAGTATCTCAAGACACCACCGAATAAGACGACTTTGAAGAGGCTCATCAAGGATATTGGTGGTGGCGCTAAGGCCGTGGTGCGAGACAAACAAAAAGAGTTCAAGGCGGCCGGTCTTGATCGCGACCGTTCGAGCGAAACGGAACTCGTCGATGCGATGCTGGAGCAGCCGATACTTATCAATCGCCCGATCGTCGTGACCGACAAGGGTACCAGGCTCTGTCGCCCTGCCGATTGCGTTGAAGACCTGCTGCCATAAACAAATGTTCACCCGGCTTCTGATTGCCAATCGCGGCGAAATTGCCCGGCGAATAATCCGGACGGCCCAAAAGCTCGGCCTGGAAACGGTGGCGATTTATTCCGATGTCGATCGCGATGCCCTGCATGTTCGTGAGGCCGATTTTGCTATTGGCATCGGCCCGGCTCCTGCCCAACAGAGCTATCTGGCGATCGAGAACATCATTGCAGCCGCCAAACGATGCAAGGCGGACGCAATCCATCCAGGCTATGGTTTCCTCTCCGAAAGCCCGGATTTTGCAGAAGCCTGCCGTGCAGAAGGCATCTCTTTTGTCGGTCCATCTGCTGAGACGTTGCGCCTTGCCGGCGATAAAGCCGCTGCCAAGCGACTTGCCGTCGAAATCTCTACTCCCGTCGTGCCCGGCCAATCGCCCGACGACCAGTCGCTTGATGCCCTCAGGGGTGCGGCAGATTCGGTCGGATATCCCTTGCTGATCAAGGCCGTCGCCGGCGGCGGCGGGCGTGGCATGCGCTTGGTTCGCGATGCTGAAGATCTGGCCGATGCGCTAGCAGGCGCAAAGCGCGAAGCCGCCGCGGCTTTCGGTGACGATCGCGTCATGATTGAGAAATTCATCGATCGTCCCCGCCATATCGAGGTCCAGATCTTTGCCGATCGCCATGGCAATGTTGTGCATTTGTTCGACCGCGATTGCACCATGCAGCGGCGCAACCAGAAGGTTATAGAGGAAGCGCCTGCGCCGGGGATCTCGGATAAGCTTCGCGTTGCGCTTAGCGATGCCGCTTGTCGTCTTGCTGCGGCGGCAAACTATGAGGGCGCAGGGACGGTGGAATTCCTGCTTGAACCAGCGCCTAAGACGGATGAAGCAGCTTGGTACTTCATAGAGATGAATGCCCGTCTTCAAGTCGAACACCCCGTTACCGAGGCCGTCACCGGCCTTGACCTTGTCGAATGGCAACTACGCGTTGCAGCCGGAGAGAAGCTGCCATTGCAGCAAAGGCAAATAAAGTGTGTGGGACACGCCGTCGAAGCCCGGGTATGCGCCGAAGACGCCGACAATTCTTTCGCCCCTTCACTTGGACCGATTATCGCCTATCGCGAACCCGGTGTCGCCAACGTACGCATCGACACGGGCGTTACGGCCGGCAGCGAAATAACGCCCTATTATGACTCCCTGATCGCCAAAGTCGTTTGCCATTCTAACACTCGCGCAGAGGCCATTGATGGCTTGACCGCCGCCCTACAACGGTTCTCCATTGCAGGCCCAATCACCAACATTGGTTTTCTCATAGATCTCCTTGGCGCAAAGGCTTTTGTTAGCGCCGCGCACGATATCGGTCTGATCGACCGCCAAATTGCCACCGCGTCACCGCCAACGCTCAATGCACAAGCCGTAATTGCAGGCGCAGGTTCACTTCTAAAAGCGCGCCAGCAGACCGCAGATCGCCGCTTGCCTGAGGCCGGTGCGCAATCGCCCTGGCAACACGCCGGCGCGTTCCAAATCATGGGACAACGCCAAACGCGCTTTACCTTTCTCGCCAATGGGGAGCCATGCACCGTAACTGCCTCTTGGACCCGCGATGGCCGCGCCACAGTCGCGCTGGGCGCCCAAGAGGGCATCGATGATCCGGATATTTTCGTCGCGATGCAGGCCGCCAAGGCCTACGTGATCAGCAACGGCCGCCAGGTGATCGTCTCTTGGCCCGCTTACGATGTCGGCGGCGGTGACGAAGCCGCCGACCCGGCGCTTATCACCGCCCCCATCACCGGCCGGCTCGCCAGTCTGGCAGCCGAAACTGGGGATAAAGTGTTGGAAGGCCAGACCATAGCGGTTGTCGAAGCCATGAAGATGGAGCACATCGTCAGGGCCGGCCGGGCAGGTACTATAGCGACGGTTATGGCCAGTGTCGGCGATCAGGTCTCAGAGGGCCAGACCCTTGCAACATTCACAAAGGACGATGCGTGACAATTCATCTCGTTAAATTGAGCGCTGGCACCGACTCGATTGAAAGTCTCGCAGAGTGGCAGGCGCATCGTCTTCGTCAGATGAAGCGCGACGGCCAGAAGCCCGAAATGTTTCATCGTACCTTGCAGATGCCGCGCCGGCGCGACGAGTTACTTGCCGGCGGCTCGATCTACTGGGTCATCAAGGGAATGGTCCAGGCGCGCCAGCGACTACGAGATTTGCGTCCCGGAACGCGCTTGGATGGCAGCCCTTGCACGCTGATCATATTTGACAATGACCTCATTCCCGTCCGCCCCATACCGCGCCGCGCCTTCCAGGGTTGGCGCTACTTGTCTGAAGACGATGCGCCAGCTGACCTCGCAGACGCCGGCCTCTCGGGCTTTGGCGACATGCCGCCCAAGATGCGTCGTGAATTGGCGGAACTGTGCCTGATTTGACGGTTGTTGGAATTTGAGAGCAACCTGCTTTTGATTGGAATCTGGACACCGGTCATCAAAAAATCAAATTATGGCGGCCAGACCGACCCGTGCGACAGAAGGCTCAGAATGTCCCATCCCCGCTTCACCCGGATTGTTGATCAACTGCCGGCAACCGTTCCGTTCGTCGGCCCGGAGACTTTGATGCGCCAACGCGAGCGCGCGTTCAAGGCGCGCATCGGTGCCAACGAAAGCGTATTTGGACCATCACCGAAGGTCATTGACGCCATTCGCAAGGCTGCACCAGACGTGTGGATGTATGCTGATCCAGAAAACCATGATTTGAAAGCCGATCTTGCAGCCTTTCACGGTGTCAGCACCGACAACATCAATATCGGCGAGGGCATAGACGGGCTTCTAGGCTATGCCGCACGCCTGTTCATCGAGCCCGGTGATGCGGTGGTGACATCGCTCGGTGGCTATCCAACTTTCAATTATCACGTCAACGGATTCGGCGGCCGATTGGTCGAGGTTCCCTACCGCGACAATCATGAAGATTGTGCCTCGTTGATCGCAGCTGCGGCGCGGGAAAGAGCACGCATTGTCTACATTGCCAACCCAGACAATCCGATGGGGACATGGCATAGTGCAAGCGTCATCGAGGAAACGATTAGGAGCTTGCCATCTGGCACCCTTCTCATACTCGATGAGGCTTATGCTGATACCGCACCACCAGGCACGATACCCGAATTCGATGTCACAAACCCTAACGTGTTGCGTTTTAGAACATTCTCGAAAGCGTACGGCATGGCAGGGATGCGCGTCGGCTATGTCATCGGCGCCCCTGAGGTGGTGAGCGCCTTCAACAAGATCCGCAATCATTTTGGAATGGCGCGGTTGTCCCAGGTTGCAGCGCAAGTCGCGTTGGCCGATCAGGCGTATTTGCGCATGGCCGTTGCCAATATCGCCGAAGCGCGTGATCGGATTACGGCAATTGCTGCAGCCAATGGGCTCGAGGCGTTAGCGTCGGCCACGAATTTTGTGGCTGTCGATTGCGGCCAGGATGGTGCATTTGCCAAGCGAGTTCTTGAACAACTCATTGCGCGCGATATCTTCGTGCGCATGCCGGGCGTTGCGCCTCTCAACCGATGCATTCGCATCAGCGCTGGCCGATCACAAGAGCTTGACGAGTTAGAGGCCGCCTTTCCAGCGGCTTTAGCTGCCGCTACCGGTTGAGGCGATCCCCTGCCGACTTTGTCGCGGATCAGGCGCGATCCGGTGTTCGGAGCACGGGTGCCTCGCGCGCGCCGGCAGCAGCTTCGTCTGGCGGCAGACTGTCATCCCAAAGCATGCCGACATAGCGCCCGCCCGAATGCCCGGCCGATTCGCGCGAAGCGAGCCAGATCGCGGCTGCATTCATAATGGTGACTGGCAGCGCCCGGCTGCCCTCAGGGATCGGTGTATTCAAATCGGTATGAACCCGCCCGCCCGGGATAAGCGAGTTCACCGTCACACCGGTGCCCTCGAGATCGGCCGCCCAGATTAGGGTCGCTGCCTCCAACGCCGCCTTGGTCACACCATAAGGTGAATTGTGCCGTCGCTGCATCGTGGACAGACTGGTGGTGATGTTGATGATGCGTCCGTCACCCTGGGCTATGAAATGCGGGGTCAATATGTGGGTCAGCAAGAACGTTCCATTGACATTGACATGGATTGTCTCTTGCCAGATGTCGGGATTGGACTCCCAGAACGGCAGCACGTTTCCCTTGTCTGGCAGGCCCGGCCCGCGATGCAAGCGCCGCGCATTGTTGATCAACACATCTAACTGACCGAAGGCGGCAAGCGTTGCCGGCAGCGCCGCCTCGCAATCTTCGCGCCTGGTGATGTCCATCGCCAACACAAGGCTGCGCCCGCTACCGCAGCGCGCCGCGATCATTTGCGCCACCTCTTCCAATGCCTCGGGCTCGGGAGCCGCGAGCACAACCCGGCCGCCGGCCTCCGCACAGGCAATCGCCATCGCACGGCCAAGCCCCCGGCTCGCGCCGGTGATCAAAATAACCCGATCATCGAGTGAAATTGTCGTCATCGTAACTCCCCCTTCGCCATAGCTTGGGCTGTTGGGAGAGATCGTTAGGCAAAGCGCTCGCCGGCGTCAATTCAGCTTGCCGCGCAAATCCTTGATGCCGTCGTCGATCAGCTTTTCGCCCACATCCGGCGTGACGTTGGTCTTAAGGAGGCGTCCCGCCGCAGCAACTGCCGCATCGACTGCTGCCGATTGTACTTCACCAAGCGCCTGTTGCTCGGCCCTGGCGATTTTCTCTTCAGCCAATTTCGTCCGTCGTGCCAACATGTCTTCGAGGTTGCGATGGGTCTCGGTGGCCAATAATTGGGCTTCCTCTTGCGCCTTTTCGATTATCAAATTTGCTTCGGTTTCCGCTTCCGCGGCCTTGCGTTGATAATCGGCCAAGAGGTCACGCGCTTCATTACGTAGCCGGCGCGCCTCATCCAATTCGCTTTTGATAGCCTCGGCGCGGTCATCGAGTGCCTTGAAGATAAATGCCGGCACGCCGTAGTAGAGCAATAAGCCTATAAACGCGACGAACGATACCGCTACCCATGTCGATGGGTTGTCTGGTGCTAGAAAACCGCCGGCGAGCATTGTCATCATCATTTCTGCTCTCCGTTTTCGGTGAGCGCCTTGGCCGCCGCCTCTGGTGTTACGTCCTTACCGATCAGACGTGAGACGATGGATTGTGCGGTCTCCACAGCAATTTCATTGACATTCGCAAGGGCGTTGGTCTTGGTCGCAGCAATGCGCTGCTCGGCATTTGCAAGTTGCGATGCAATCTTTTGGTCAACGTCATTGCGTTTTTCTTCGACGTCACGCTTCAAGGCGTCTCGCTTCTCGCTGGCGATTCGATTAGCCCGAGTACGCGCTTCAGCCAGAGCCGTTTCGTATTCCTGTAGCGCCTGGTCCGTTTCGGTCTTGAGGCGTTCTGCCTCGTCAAGGTCGCGTTGAATACGCTGCCTGCGTTCTTCGATAACACTGCTAATGCGTGGCAGCGCAATCTTGGCCATGATGTAGAAAAGCGCGCTGAATGTAATGACGAGCCAGATCAACTGAGGCGCAAACACGTCCGGCTGCAGTTGCGGTAGACCACCGGAAGCCGCCTCACCACCAGCTGCAGCAAGTACTATGAAACCAGCGAGCATCCTCGCCTCCAATCAACGGCAAAGTTCAACACCAATGCATCGCGCCAGGACCCGCGATGGCGAAATCGTCGGCAATCAACCGTATAGGATGATCAATGCGATAAGCAGCCCGAACAGACCAGTTGCTTCTGCGAGCGCGAAGCCGATCAACAGGTTGGTGAATTGCCCCGGTGCCGCCGTCGGGTTCCGCATAGCTCCGGACAAATAATTCCCAAAGATATTTCCGATACCGATACCGGCGCCAATCAGCGCTGAACAAGCGAGGCCAGCACCGATCATCTTAGCTGCTGCGACTTCCATGGTAGGCTCCTTTTATAACCAATATGAGAGTTCAATTTGAAGATTGCGAAGTTTGTCGCCTGCCCCTCAATGATGCATGTGCAGGGCATCGTTGAGATAGATGCAAGTCAGAACTGTAAAGATCAGCGCCTGCAGAAACGCGACCAGGAATTCCAAGCCAGTAAACGCCACCATCATGGCAAGCGGTGCGATCCCGAAGCCGCCGAGCGCGACAACAAAGCCGGCAAAGACTTTGAGCAGCGTATGCCCCGCCATCATGTTTGCAAACAGTCGAACAGAGTGGCTGATCGGACGAATGAGATACGAGATAAGCTCGATCGGGATGATAATGATCAGCAATGGCCAGGGAATCCCCGACGGCGCGAACATTTTCAGATAACCGGCCCCATGGCGCACAAAGCCAATGACAGTCACGGTGATCCAGACCATCGCTGCAAGAGCGAAGGTAATGATGATGTGGCTGGTCACGGTGAACGCATATGGCGCCATGCCGATCATGTTGCAGGCGAGCACGAAGACGAAGATCGTGAACACCCACGGGAAGTACTTCATACCCTCGTGGCCGCAGTTTTCTCTGACGATGTTCGCAATATATTCGTAGAGCAGCTCAGCCGTTGACTGCAGCCGCCCTGGCACCAGGTTGCGGTCCTTCATGGCGAAAATCAAATAAGCCGAAATCAGGACGACGGCCAACACCATGAAGGCGGCGGAATTTGTGAAGGAGACATCAAAGCCAAACAGCTCAAACGGCTTCTCGTGCAGCCGCTTGATCGCAAACTGTTCCATCGGGCTATTTGCCCCGCCTCCACCGCTCGCTGCCACGATTGGCCCCCTAGGTCTCGTCGTCGTCCTTTACGGCAGGCGCTGCACGCTGCAGCGGTTCTGCCTGCGCCTGCAACTTTCGTGCAGTACGGATGATATTGGCCATGCCTGCACTAAAGCCCAGTATTAGAAAAACTATGAGCAACCAAGGCTTTGTGCCCAGCTGCCCGTCCAGATACCAGCCAATAAAGCCACCGACCGCGACCCCGACCACCAATTCTATGGCGATCTTCATGGCCTGGCCCATAGCTGCTCCACGCACGCGATCAACCGGATCAGGTGGAGCGTTTCGCGCCTTCACGGCGTCAAGCTTCTTGCTGAGGTTCGAGGCACGTTCCTTGAATTTGGCCCGATCCTCCGCGCTGATCTCGCCGCGCCTCGCCTCATCACCATTTTTCGAGTCGCTGTTTGGCATGGGAGCACCTGCCTGACCACTGCCAAAGCCAGTTGTACGGCGGGTTCATTGACGGCGCGAACATATGGGTGGCCAGCTGGAGTGTCAAGCAACGGCGGGGCTTGTGCACGAGCCTCTGGGTACGACGAATAGGCGCAGTTTCGGGGCTTTCTGTCCAAATTGGGGAGTGTGTGCCAAAAGTGCTGTGATGACGAGGCCACCGCAAGGAAAACCGTCAATCCAATGCATTGCCTAAAAAGTGGGCGACAGTTGCCGATTTCTTGAACACTGCTGATCGGAAGGGCCACAAAAAACTGAGCGCAACGAAAGATCAAGGTGCGCAACGGCTGTGGTGACGGGGCCAAGTGTCCTTCAAGAGAAAATGGCACATAAATTGCGTTAACCTATTGCGGATGATGCATTGCGTATGTTGCGGCAAGTGTACGATCGATATGTAGGCGTTCCGCAAACTTTCGCCAACGCTCACCGCCGGCCATAACGCACCAGCAAGATTGCGGGGCTGAATCGCAGCAACTTATATGAAGGGCACAAATGAGCGGCCCGATGGTAAGGAGAATTGAATGTTCGGGTGGTTCAAGCGCACTCCAAAATCAGATCAGCCACCGCAGGCACCAGCACCAGCCGCATCAGCCGCACCAGCCACGGAGCCGACGGCCGCTTCGCCAGCGTTGAGCGTTGCACCAAGCCCGGAGTTGCCTGCGTCCTCCGAGGTGACTATCGCCCAGCCTTTGCCGTCGGCCGCAAAGCGCACCCTACAAAGTGACGGGCCGGCGCCCGGCGAGCCGATGATCGAGATCCTGCAAAAGCGCCAGCGAGCAGCTGTGGTCGTGCGTGTTCAAGCCGGTGGCCGCCGCGTTCTCGCCCGCCACCAGGGCAATGGCCGTACCTATGCTTATACCAAGCGGGCGGACGGCACATTTCGCCGCGAGCACGCACCGACTCTGATTGCGCCAGTCTTGGTGTCTCCTGCCAATTGACAGCGGTTCACACGGGTCCATTCACCGGCCCTCAATAAGACCCGTACCCGTGCCGGCGCCCGTCAGGAAGCCTCTGCAAAAGCCTCTGCCGCTTGCAGATCGACCGACACCAGCTTGCTCACGCCTTTCTCTGCCATCGTGACACCGAACAACCGGTTGACGCGCGCCATCGTCATCGGGTGGTGCGTGATGACAAGGAAGCGCGTATCGGTATCTGTAGCCATTTTGTCCATCAACGTACAAAAGCGGTCTACGTTGGCATCATCGAGTGGCGCATCCACCTCGTCCAGCACGCAAATCGGTGATGGATTGGTCAAAAAGACTGCAAAGATGAGCGACAAGGCGGTCAGTGTTTGCTCACCCCCCGATAACAATGACAGCGTTGTTGGTTTCTTACCCGGCGGCTTGGCAATAATTTCGAGACCGCCTTGTAGCGGATCTTCGCTCTCGATCATTTCCAGCTTCGCATCGCCGCCGCCAAACAGCGTTGTAAACAGCGATTGAAAATGCTTGTCGACGCTAGCGAACGCCTCGTTAAGCCGCTGTTTGCCTTCTCGGTTGAGCTTCGCAATAGCCGCTTTCAATCGCGCCACAGCCTCCTCGACGTCGTCGCGCTCCTTGCGCAGACCGTCACTCTGCTCAGTGAGGGCGTCGAGCTCATCCTCTGCTTGCAGGTTAACACCTCCCAGGCGTTCCCTGTCCCCCTTCAGCTTGGTCAGCCGTTTTTCGATGTCTTCAAGTGGCGGCAGCCCCTTCTCCGCATCCACCCCGACAGCTTCCAGACAGTTGTCCGGTGCCACGCCAAGCGCTTCTTGAATGCGCCGCGCTTCCTGCCCACGCCGATCACGGGCCGCCTCGACCCGCGCTTCAGCACCAGCCCGCGCTTCCCGCGCGTTGCTCAATTCGCCTTGCACAGATCTCAATGCCTGGGCACACGCCCGAAGCTCGTTTTCCGCAGTCGCCAGCCGGTCCGACGCCAACTGGCGTTCTTGTTCGCTGGCCACCAACATATCGGCAAGCCGCTGGCGATCATCCGCGAGACGGCCCGGAACGGCCTCGCACTCTCGAAGCTCTATCGCCGTTTGGGTGTTACGCTCATCAAGGCGATCGATTTGCGCTGCACCGTTTGTGAGCGCGGCCTCTAGGCGCCGGCGCTCGCTGGTCATGGCGTTGAGGCGGTCGGAGCGCAGCAGCCGTTCGCGTTCCAGTGCCGCAAGACTGGACTTGGCCTCGACCAGAGCGGCACGCACGGCACCAAGACCTGTGCGCCGTTCTACGATGATCGGCTCATAGTGCCCCTCGCCTTTGAGCGCCGACATCTGCTCTGCAATATCTGCGCGCGATTGATCCAACTCGCGCAACTGAGCTTTGATGTCATCGCGCGCCGTGGTCAACGCGGTGTGGCGATGATGTTGCGCTTGCGTGCGTTGTTCGCACTCCGACAATTTGCGCTGTGTGTCATGCAGGCCGCCTTGTGCCTGTTGCAGGCGGTCCTGCAATGTCTTAACCGCAGCCTCCAGCACACTAAGTTCCGCTTGCGCCATCTGGTCGGCCGACTGAAGCGTCTTTGCCGCCTCGTTGGCCTCTTGGGCGGCGCCACGCAAATCCTTGAGGCGGTTCTTTTGTTGCAATCGTTGAGCCGCCGCAGTTGGTGCTTCGGCTAGGGAAACCAGGCCGTCCCAGCGCCAGAGGTCCCCATCTTTCGACACCAATCGCTGGCCTGGCTTGAGTTTTACTGCAAGCCGCTGGGCGTCTGCGCTCACCACCACGCCGACCTGGGCAAGCCGGCGCGCCAGGGCATCCGGTGCCGCGACGCGCTCCGCCAGGCGCTCAACGCCGGTTGGGAGCTTCGGGTCCGAGCCCACGGGTTCAATAACATGCCAGGCCAGTGGCGCATCTTGATCGAGCGAGGCTTCAACATCGTCTCCAAGTGCCGCGGCGGCCGCCAGTTCATAGCCTGGCTCGACAACGAGGGCGTCAAGCACCGGTTGAAAGCGTTGATCTTGATTTGGCAGCAGGATTGCCGAGAGCGTGTCGACCTCAGTCTGCAGTTGGCTGGCTGTCAGTTCGGCCGTTCGACAGGCATCTCGTTTTTCTTGGCACACCTGCTTGGCGGCCTCGGCTTTTTCACGTTCTGCTGCGAGCTTGGCGCTGAAATCGCTGCACTCAGTCTCCTTTTCAGCAAGCGTTTGCTTCAGGTTATCTAATTCCCCGTCGTCCGACCAATTGCCTTCGAGGACGCCAAGATCATCCTCAACCGCAGACAAACGCTGTGCGGCCTGGCCACGGCGTTTTTCATATTCGCCGAGCCGTTCGGCAAGCGCGTTGCGTTGTTCACGATCAGCAATGGCCGCCTGCAAAATTTGATTTAGTGCATCCTCTGCCACTGCCGCCTGGTCCGAGAATTCGTTCAGCTGCGCTTCCAAACCGTTCCTATCGGTTTCACTGGCCGCTTCAGTGTCGACCAGCTTCTGGCGTTCTTTTGCAAGGTCTTCCAGCGCGTCTTTTGCTGTCCGAATTTGTGCGCGTTCACGGTCCAAATCATCGCAAATCTGCTGCTGGCGCTGTCTAAGCTCCGCCGCCCTGGTTTTTGCCCGCTCCGCTTCCCGCTCCAGGTTGTCCTGTTCTGCCTTGAGCCGGGCGACGCCTGCAGCCGCCTGCGCCTCTGCATCGCGCAGCGGTTGCATTGCTTCGCTTGCCGCAGCCTCTGTAACGATCGCCTGTGCCTCTGCCTCAGTGGCATGGGTCTGCTGCGTCAAGGCGTGTGCCAAGGCCTCTTCCGCTTCCACCACCTGTGCATGGGCATCTTGCCAACTGAGGTAAAACAGGATTGCTTCGGCCCTGCGGATATCCCCCGAGAGGTCTTTGTAGCGCCGTGCCTGGCGCGCCTGACGCTTGAGCGAGTCGATCTGGCTCTGCAATTGGTCGATAATATCGCCCACCCGCTCCAGATTGTTTTGCGCAGCCTTTAACCGGAGTTCCGCCTCATGGCGCCGGCTATGGAGACCGGCGATCCCCGCCGCATCTTCGAGCACCCGTCGGCGCTGCTCCGGTTTGGCATTCACGATTTCGGCGATCTGCCCCTGACGAACGAGCGCCGGTGACCGCGCACCCGTTGCAGCGTCCTCAAACAGGATTTTGACGTCGCGCGCGCGCACATCTTTGCCATTGATGCTGTAGCTTGATCCTGCCTCGCGCTCGATCCGCCGTGTGATTTCGATGGTTTCCAGTTCGTTGTATTCGCTGGGCGCGGTGCGAAGAGAGTTATCGACGATGATCGTCACCTCGGCCATATTGCGCGCCGGTCGCGCCGTCGTCCCGGAGAAGATGACATCATCCATGGTACTGGCACGCATCGATTTGTAGGAGGTCTCGCCCATAACCCAGCGGAGCGCTTCCAAAAGGTTGGATTTGCCACAGCCATTAGGCCCGACCACACCGGTCAAGCCCTCTGCAATAATCAGCTCCGTTGCCTCGACGAATGACTTGAAGCCCTGCAATTTAAGTCGCGAGATCTTCAATCAAGCTGCTCCTGCTTAGGGCCTTCAAACATGGATGGATCATCAGCAATATAGTTAACCCGAATAAAACCTCGAATCACGTATGCAACAAACCATTTTAGCGCATATCCTAAGCCGCAAAAGGGGGAGCGCAAAGCGCACTAAGGAGAAAATCTATTCCCACCGTTTTTGCGGTTATCCCGCGTCTAGCGGCGGGGGCGGTCGGCCGTCCGCGCCTGCTTCGATTGGCTTACAATCTGATGGAAATCCTTCATCACCAGAACCCGTTTATAGAGTTTACCGTTAACGAAGAAATTCGGCGTGCCGATAATGCCGAGTGTCCGCCCACGATCTTTGACGGCCTTAAGTCCATCGATGATCCGCCGGTCCTTGCGGCATGAGTCATATTGAGCGCGGGTGAGGCCGACTTGGCGCGCTATTTTAAGAATCGGCGCTGTTCGAACTTCTTGGCTGACCCAGCGGGCCTGCTGCGTCAGGAACTTCTTATAAAGCGCAAAGTATTTGTTGGCCGGTACACATCTAAGGGCAATCGTCGCTGCACCGGACTGAAAGCCAATTGGAAATTCGCGCAGGATGAACCGCACCTTCCCAGTATCGATATATTGCCGCTTGAGTTGCGGGAAGGTCTCGGTCTGAAATTTGCGGCAGTAGGGACATGTCAGTGAAGCATACTTGATCACCGTTACCGGCGCATTGCGTTGCCCAAGCGCCATTTCCGGCAGCGGGCCCGGCTGCATAACCTGCGCCAATGTCGGATTCTTGATGACTTCACGCCCGCCTATAGGACTGCCGTCATCGTCGGTAAAAGGATCAAACTTTTTCTTCTTACCACCGCTTGCCAAGAGCGGCGGTGTCCCGGTAACGGCACTGCCGCTTATGCCATTGCCACTGCAGCCGGCAAGCCCACCAGCCAGCAACAGACACGCCAGTCCTAATATCGAGGTCCCAAAACGCAAACTATCGCCTTTTCTGTTCCGTTTTGATCATGAGATTTACCAGTCTATTCCCGTGACCCGGCGGCGCGGGACCATCCATCAGCGCGATCCCACGCTCAAATTTCTATTTTTTCAATAGACCTTCCAGCTTGTTTTCAAAGGCGGCCAGGTTTCTTCCTGGAAACGCTTCGCCATTGATGAAGAACGATGGTGTGCCATTAACACCGAAACGTTCACTGGCTTTGGCCCTGACCTGCGCAATCTTCTGGTACAGCGGCTTGTCCTGGATGCACTCTTGAAAACTCTTTTGCGTGAAGCCGGCTTGCTTGACGACGTTGAACAGGTTCTGCAGCGTATTTTCTCGGGTCAGCCACTGACGCTGGCGCTTGAACATATCTTCGATCAGCGATTTTTCCTTACCATTGCCAATGCAGCGTGCGAGCATGGCGGCCGCCATACCGAATTCGCTTGTCGGATACTCGCGCAAGATAAAGAACACTTTTCCCGTATCGATATATTTTTTCTTGATGGTTGGATAAATCGTGTTGTGGAAGTGGGCACATGCCGGACAACTGAGCGAGGCATACTCGATCATCGTGATCTTGGCCTGCTTGTTGCCAACCGTAATTTCCGGCAGTGGACCGGGAGCCATAAGCTCACTCAGTCGGTTGCCGGCACTGCTTGGACCTGCCGGCGTAACCTTGCCACTCGGGCTGAAAAAATAGAATGTTGCAATCACGACAGCGGCGGCTGCGGCAAGGCCCATGAGCATGCGTTGAGACATTTTGACGATCAACCTTCATTGGCCGGCACGAGGGGCCGGCAGACAAGTCACCTGCTCCGGGGCTCGAGACAATCTCGATCGCTACGGATTTGCAGTCGTAATCCGACCGCGTTAGGGATCCGCCGGAGCGCACTAATTGCGTATGAAATAGGACAAAAAACGGCACAATGCCAATTCAACAATTCCGTAGCCGCAATCACGCCGGCGTTAACCTGGCGTGTCCCGCTCTATCACACCGACGCTGGCCGCCAGAGCGAGCGCTCAAGCGTTCTGCTGTGACTTATCTGCCAATATGCTAGCGCCCAAGCGCTCAAGTGCCGATCTGAGGCCATCATCGCGAACGCCCGCGATGTGTGGCTTCGGCTGGGCCCTCAGCACGCTTTTTGGCAGTGGCTGCCGCGTTTTCATGATTGGTGTTCGCCTGGGACACGCGTCTTCAAGCGGCGCTTGCACGATACGAACGTCCTTGATCGCCGCATAACCAAAGTAGGTATTGATCCGCTCGACAATCTGTCGGCCTTGGTATTGCACATCAAGCGCCCGCCCGCCGTCGACTCGCAGCACCAAGGTTGCGCCGTTGGCTTGTCGGTGATCATCATGCCCTTCGACGTGTTCGTGCGCACGTCGCGGCCATTTGAGGCGCTGCGGCAAGGTGCAGGCTGCCAGTTCCGTGCCGACAATCTGGGCCCAGTTGGTCAACAGGTCAGCTGTTGAGAAACCATATTTTTCGAAGACTTTCTTGGTCAGCTTGGGAACATAACTGCCAACCGCGCGCGCAAAAATCCGCTTATCCATTGAATTCGTCATACCAGCGCCCTTGGTTTTTTTGTGAGCTTGCTCAGGAGGCTTTACGACGCGGAACAAAAAAGTTGGAAAACAGAGCCTGCGTGATGTGGCCATGGTTACATCGCAACCACGAATCTCTACCATGAGTGGACTGATTCGCGGTCCCGAGAGAAGATGACAATGACAGCTGTTGCACGCAGGCAACTTCCGTTGCGCCCAGCGGGGCCCGATACCGTGCGCGCGCTTCTTGCCTGGTACGACAAGGATGGTCGCGACTTGCCCTGGCGCCTGCACCGGCCACGCCGCCAGATCACCCCGGATACCTACCGCGTGTGGCTCAGCGAAATCATGCTGCAGCAGACGACGGTCAAGGCGGTTATCCCATATTTCGAGAAATTCACCCGTCGTTGGCCGACCATCGCTGATTTGGCGGCTGCCGACCGTGATGAGGTTTTGGCGATGTGGGCCGGCCTCGGCTATTACTCGCGCGCCCGCCACCTGCACAAATGCGCAAAAACGATCGTCGAGGACTTTGGCGGCACATTTCCGACATCGGAACGGGAGCTGATCAAGCTGCCAGGGGTCGGGCCCTATACAGCTGCCGCGATTGCCGCAATCGCCTTCAATCAACCGACGACGCCCGTTGATGGCAATATCGAGCGCATTATTGCACGCCTATTTGCGATAAAAACACCATTACCGGTTGCCAAACCAGAGCTAAAGCGCTTGGCGGCGACGCTCACACCGGCCAAGCGGCCTGGTGATTTTGCCCAAGCGATGATGGACCTCGGCGCAACGATATGCACACCAAAGCGCCCGTCTTGCTTGATGTGTCCATTGCAGCAGGATTGTCACGGCCATGCCAAGGGCATCCAGAACGTACTGCCCAATCGCATCGCCAAACCCGAACGTCCTTTGCGATTGGGTGTGGCCTTTGTTGCACTACGCGAGGACGGCTGCGTTTTGCTCAGAAGGCGCCCTGACGGTGGGCTTCTTGGCGGCATGTTGGAGGTACCGTCAACGGAATGGGCCGATCTCTTGCCGCCGATCGACCAGGCTTTGCGGGTGGCGCCGCTCAAGACGGACTGGTGGCAAGTGCCAGGAACCGTACCGCATGTTTTCACGCATTTTCGCCTGGAGCTCATCGTCTACCGAGCCATTTCTGACCGCGATAGCCAACTTACGTTTTGGGCAGATCCAGAGCGCTGCCAATGGGTGCCGCGACATGACCTGGAGCGGCAGGCCCTACCGAGTGTGATGAAAAAGGTCATCGCCCACGCACTGCGCGAAAACTAGTGCAGTGGCCGATCTGACAGAACAGCATCGCCAGCCACAGATCGGAGGAAATTGCTCTAATCCTATAAGGATAAAGATGTTCTAGAACCTGTTGCCGCAACACCTGCATTCACAAATCAACGGGTTGGTCTGCGCCAGACCCTCGCCCAAGTCGCCCTTTGGCCGACGCTTTGAGACCGGTCGCTTCGACCAGCTGTCCGGCCATCCCGAGCCCGAAGGGCGGCATGCCACGATAGATCGCTTCATAATGCGCGTTGGGAACCAGGTAGGTCTCGTGCCAGATACCGACGGCCGAATCCTCGGTTGCCGCTACGTTAAAGGCTTGCCAGGCCGGCAAATGCGCTTTGGTCGCATCCGTAGCGTAGGCGTGCAATTGCTCAAAGCTCCGCCAGTACTGGACCACCATGGCACTGCGCCAGCCGAAGTGGGACCTGGCGTGCAACAGCCCGAGGTCCGGCTGCCGCTCCAACTCACGAAGCATCTTGGCCATGGCGCGCACAACTGGAAACCATCGGCCGACCTTGTGATACGAATTGATACGCATGCCGATTAGAAAAACAACAATATCACCGCTGAGTTGGGCGGCCATGCGCTTCGGCTCAATTACTGCCATGGCATTCTCTTTGAATCTCTTACACGCTCTCCTACCTGAGCATGACCTTATGACTGACTGCGGTCGGAAAGAGACGAATGGACACGATTACAGCGCCAAGAGGTCCGGTGGTTTGTCAATACCTGGCCAAGCAATTGGTGATCGTCTGGCCGTGTTTTCACGGCTATCGGCAGTGTTGCATTGTACAGATCAGACATCACGACCGCGTATCATCTAGGTGAAAATCATCCGCCGGTGGCCGTCTCGGTCGCGGACCTTTGCGCGTTGGCAGAATCGCCAACAGCAATATGGATGGCGGGAACAGGAAGCCCCATGCCATCCAAAACGAATAATCTCGGTTCTTAACGCCTGCGAGGATTCCGGCCATGACCATAATGGCAAATGCGATCCCCGCCCAAATGACAATATACTCAACCATTGCCAACATCCCTTTGAGACGTGACGTACAACATCGGATATCCCGGTGTCGAGTACCTGATGCGGCAACCCGCCACGACATCAACGATGCGGTGAGTATCGCTATCAATTATGACGCGAACACAGCTTTGTAGGAAATCAACAAAAATTCCGCCACGCAGTACGCTGCCCGGCACCGGGTAGGTTGATCGTAATTAGGGAAAAGGTAGGGTTGCGTCCCCGCCAGCGCAACACCTGCCAGGTCTTACATTCGTCCAATCTTGACGCGGACACCCGGTGACGGCCGCTCAAGCACGACCTCTTTTCTAAACCGGAACAGTTTGGCCGGTCGCCCACCTGTGCGCGAGCGCACTTCCCCGGTAGCCTCGACCAATCCGGCGCTTTCCACGAGGCGTCGGAAGTTTTGTTTGTGCAGGTGCGGCCCCAGTATCGCCTCCACAGTGCGCTGCAATTCGAACAGTGTGAACTCGTCGCTCATCAGTTCGAATATGACCGGGCGATATTTTATTTTTGCTCTTATGCGGCTAATGGCTGTCGCCAGAATGCGGCGGTGATCATAGCGCATAGGCCGGCCCAGGCTGATCGGTTCAGGCCAGTGTTTGGCAGCCTCGCGCCCATCCCGAACCGCTTCATGCAACAGGCCGGCTTCGTAGAGGAGTTCGTAGCGTTCGAGAACCTTTTCTTCATCCCATTGGCCGCCACCGATGCCGAAGCAGATTCGCAACCGCTCCCGCCTGTTGCAGGCGCCAGGCGCATCGCCTTTGTCCCCGTCGAGATCGGCCCACTGCAGCAGGCGCGGCTCCAGTTCGTTGGAGAGCAGCGCAGGCTTACCCTTGCGCCAGTCTTCCCACGGGAAATAGTCGTACCAGCTATTCCATACCGCACGCGCCGGCATATCTTCGCTACCAGCATGTGACAGTGCCAAATATCCGATTGACACGGTATGCGCGCCCGCATCGCTCGGCGTTGCAAGGCGATCACGATCCCCAAAGCTGTAGAGCTGTTCGACATAGCCAAGTTGTACGCCGGCCTGACTTGCAACCCAATCCCTGAGACCAACCTCAAACGTTCTGTGTTGTGCAGGTTTGAAATGGCCGAACGGCAGGCAGTCAGCAAAGTCGCGGGCTTCCGGTTCTGCCTTGATCGCAAGTACAACGGGTTCATTGTTGCGCACAGCCAAGATAGCGGCGTCCAATTCAATTTGGATCTGAACGGCGGCCGGATCGACCACCAGCTTTCCGCTAACCGCCTCTGTGGGGTGTGGTGTGGATAGTATGCTGTTTTCAGATGAATAGGTTGTCATGATGTGTCTCCTCCAAGCCGGAGCTAGACGTCGATCATGGCAATTTTGCGCACATCTGATTTATTAAATCTCAGCACAACTCTTGCAGCGCTTTACGAACGAAAAGCCATAAAAGTCCTTGCAAATGCGAAAACCAGTTTTTTCAGGCGTTTGCAGACAATCCTTATTGTTCATTTTCGTGGAAGCAGCTCGGCAAGAAGAACGGTTCAGCTTCACTCTGAAACTCTGTAGGCGGAGCGATAGATTGAATTGCCTCTACCATGCGACCTTGGCGTTTGAGGACCTGATCCCCAAGCGTAACAAGACGCGTATTTGGGCAGGCTGCTGGTGCGGCTTCCCGCAGTTTCCGTGCAATAAGGCTCTCGGGGATGCTTGGATTGAGTGCACATAGCGCTATGAATGCGGAGGCTGTCGATCGACTAATGCCGGCAAGACAGTGAATGATCATTGGCCCGTCATGCGACCAAAGACGCGCAAATTCAGCTATCGCGCGGGCATGGCGAAGGCGCGGCGGGAGCAAACCGGCCGTGGGTACAACAATATCGTTAAGCCCCAACCGCAGATGATTTTCAGGCTTAATGCCGGGCGGCGTCGGCGGCAGCATGCGCTCATTGATGACGCTGATGATGTAGCGCGCACGCGTTCGATCACACAGATCTTCCAACGCTGACAATGGTCCGACATGAATACGCGAATTTGTCAGCCGTTCGGACCGCGAGTCACGCGATGGTTTATTCGCAAAAATGACCAAGCCAATCACCCTCAATTCACTGCTAAGAGGCGCCCGAATCGAACCTAACAAATTTCGATGCAGCGAATGCGCTTCCTGAAAACTTGCAAAAGCTATTCGCTGGCAACAACTGAAAATTTTTTCTTTCAATGTTGCCAATATGGCACAATTCCAGTTTTGGAAATTGTTCTAACTACGTTGAATTATGGCGATCGCGTGATCAACTGTGGCGATATTGTATTTTTGTAATCCGCTGGATCATCCTGCATGAGGTTTGAACCGCCTCGCCGGTCCCAAACCTAACTCAAGGATGCTCGCGCAATAAGAACGGAGCAACTGACTTGCATTCAACCAGCATCGTCTGGATTCCGATTGAAGGTCGGTTGCATTAAGTCCTCAAAGCGCGTCAAGAATCGCCGCTGCGCGTCCCGCGTCGTCCAGGGGTCGAGCAGAAAGTCGAGCTGCGCCTTGGGCAGGCACGTCAATTGTCCGTGTCCGAAATAGCGTTCTGCTTCGCCTGACTCGAACCCGGCAAGGCGCGTGGCCTCATGATAGGCCGCGGATTGATCGGCAGCTTTTATGTCATGTCCGACTTCGGGTGCGATCCAAAGGTCGAGTCCGAAGCGGCGATGAATGGCATCAAGCAGGCGCAGTTCAAATACTTTGTAATCGAGACCGACCGCGGCTTTGAAGGGGCTGATGAGATCGCCGACCACATATTCCGGTGCATCATGCAACAAGGCGGCAAGCTGGCGCCGCCTCAGCTCTTTTTCATCATCAATCCGGGACCACAGCTCGTGGCTAGCGATTGCTTCCACCAGCAAGGCGTGTTGTGCGACTGAGAAGGCGTGATCACCCACTGTCTGTCCATTCCAACGTGCGACGCGGGCTAGTCCATGAGCAATATCTTCGATATCGATCGAGCCAGGATCCGGGTCCAAGAGATCGAGGCGGCGGCCCGATAGCATTCGCTGCCAGGCGCGCGGCCTTGTCGGCGATGGTTTGCCGTCTCGATCGGTCATCTGTTCGGCACCCTGAATTTATGCTGCAAAGTAGCGCACGCACGATGGCGATGGCAGCTGATCAGATGGTCATTGATCATGCCGGTTGCCTGCAAAAACGAATAGACCGTTGTCGGCCCGACGAACCGAAATCCCTGCGCCTTTAGGGCCTTGGAAATTGCCGTCGAAAGTTCCGTTTTGGCCGGCACGCATGCGAGAGTTTCGTGACGATTTATGATAGGTTTGCCATCGAGAAATTGCCAAAAAAACGACGACAGCGATTGCCGCTCGCTTAAGTGCAGATAGGCACGCGCGTTGGCAATCGTCGCTTCAATCTTTGCACGATTGCGCACAATGCCGGCGTCTTTCATCAGCCGGTTGATGTCGCGCTTGGTAAAAGCACTCACGCTCATCGGATCAAATTCTGCAAAAGCGCGCCGAAAGTTTTCGCGCTTCCTAAGGATTGTGAGCCATGACAGGCCGGCCTGAAAGCCCTCAAGTGCGAGCTTTTCAAACAGCCGCCGGTCGTCGTCAGTAGGTACCCCCCATTCCTGATCGTGATAGCGTGTGTATTCGGGGTCTGAAATGCCTGGCCACGTACATCGGATAATACCCTCGCTCATCATGTCGACTCGTCCACGACCGTAATTGAATCCGACGCTTACGGTGCCTGAGGCACATCAAAGTCAGCCCAATTTGGCTTCAGGAATCTCAAACTCACCGGGCCGGCCACACAGCTGAGACCCTTACCTATTGCTTCTGCGGCGCGATCGAGACGTACAAGCGCCAGCCCGTGATTATCGTTCACAGATCCGATCCGCCCAATCACGCTGCTACCTGCCACAATCTCTACATCGGCCTCAAGTGGGCCATCTGCCAGCACCGGCACAATCCGCTTACGAATTTTGCCCCGGTGTTGCATGCGGCTCACCACTTCTTGGCCAACATAACATCCCTTCGAAAATGACACCCCGGCGAGCTGATCAAACAAGGCCTCATGTGGATAACTGTCACCGAGTTTGTAGTCCCGCTCCGCCTCGGGCACACCGCAGGCGATACGGTGCGCGTGGTAAGCCCCCTCATCAACTTGATGCACCTGCCCATTGATCAACCACCCGCCACTCAGCGCCTCGCTATCCCCGTTTTCCACCAGCACGCGCCATCCCAGCGCAGCCAAGCGGGGATCTTGAAACACGATCGCACCATCGCGCTGGGGCAATGTGGGCCAGGCCGCAGCAACCGAGTAACGTTCGCTTATATCTTCGAACGTCACATCGGCACGCAGGCGATACATTGCCAATCGCTTCATGAGTGGGTCGATCTGTCCACGGCTCGTTTCGATCAGCAAAGCGTTGCCGGAGCAAATGACAAAGAATGAAAACAAGATTTTGCCTTGCGGCGTCAAAAGTCCGGCATGAATGGCCCCGTCGTCAGCGAGGGTGTCCAGATCATTGGTGATGATGCCCTGAAGCATGACCCGGGCATCCGCGCCTGCAACATTTATAACGCCACGGTCATTGAGCTTCGCGATATTCACCGCTTGTTCGTCGGTCATTTGCCTGGTTTGCCCGTACCGCCTTTTGAAGATTTCCGCACATCAACCGAGTGATATACGGCTGGAGCGTGATGAACCAGAAATTCCTGTCGCGTGGCAGCATTTTATGGGCCGCATTTCTGATTCTCAATCACACTAACCCGTTGCACACAACGAGGCCACCCGCATGCCCGACCAAAGCGTGCGTGTCGCCGCCGCCAGGCACAATCTGCCTGACGCCTTACGTGCGCTTTCCCAGTAAGCCGAAACTACAAACGGCGTGGTAACTGTGGCCGCT
The DNA here is from genome assembly GCA_965223255.1 of Hyphomicrobiaceae bacterium. Lineage (GTDB taxonomy): Bacteria > Pseudomonadota > Alphaproteobacteria > Rhizobiales > Hyphomicrobiaceae > CBDCWA01. The sequence goes on from CBDCWA010000002.1 coordinate 1,143,240, forward strand.
AAATTCCTGCCGCCTCACGTGCCGCCGCCTTGGCGCTACCGGCCTGGCGCGAAACCCGCTTCGCCACCGACTTTGGCAAGCGCTTCAAGACATGCACCCGAGTTCCAATCTTCGCGCGTTTTGCCAAATGGATCACGTGGCCGTTGAGCATACGAAAACATCCCGACGACGCCGCAATGCCGATCGAGCGCACATTATTCGTGCCATGGATGCGGTAGAGGGTTGAACCGAGATACAACGCCTTGGCGCCTAACGGGTTGCGCACACCGCCCTTCATGAGCTTCGGAAGATGCGGCTTGCGCTTGCGCATTTCAGCAGGCGGGCGCCAATCCGGCCAACTCGCAATGCGCGAGATCTTATTGGTGCCGGCCCATTGAAAGCCGCGCCGCCCAACGGAGATCGGGTACCGATAGGCATTGCCGCCGCCAAGTACATAGAACAGCTGGCGTCCACGGGTGTCTATGACAATGCTGCCTTTGCCATACTCTTCTGTAAACACGACTGTTTTGGGGGCAATTGGTTTGATTCTCGGTTTCGGCCCTCCCGTCAATACCTCCGGAAAGCGCGTCTTATTCGCTGTGTCTTCTTCGTCTTCATCATCATCATCTTCTTCTTCTGTCTCTGACCGCTCTGTTCGTGACCTTTGTCCGTCACGAAACATGTTCTTGTAGCCATCGATATCTTGGTCTGGGAAAGGATTAAAAGCTTGGGCTGATGGTAGCCAGCCGCTGCACAGCAATAATGTCATGCAAAGCAAAACAAGGAGACGCATTACTAACTCCCCAAATTAGGTCATGTCGTTGGAAACCGTAGCGACGGCCACTCACACCGCTCCGGCAGCTAGGCTAAAACAATCGCGCGCAATTGTGCGATTGAACATTAACATATTAGCTACAAGTCAAAACAATTGCTAATGATTTTGTGCGAATCCGTGCCAGACACCATCGGCACCGATTGCCAGCCTTTGGCCGGTCCATTTTCGCCCTTTGATCATTTTGATCGCAACCTCGTGCGGCACCAGCCGATAAAGGTCGACCATCTGATGTGGCTTCAGTTTGCCAAGGTCCATTTCCGCCAGATATGGCCAGACATAAATGCGATTGTTCTCAATATCGGCGCCAGCCCGTACAATCGCGTAGGGGGCCGCCAGCAAATTGCCGATCGCGGCCAACACACTAAGTCCTTTTCCATCACTTGAGCTTTTGATGAGATGTGTGATCGGGTCGACACCCTTCTTTTCACCGAAATCCGGCCTCAGCTCATTGAGATCAATTGCATATTTCAAGTCTTTCACTCGCCCGCGCCGCACGGCATCAAGGATCGCCTCACGCATTTGCGCGACAGGTCTGGGCAACTTGTCGAGATCATTACTGATGGCGGGGGACGGCTGCTGTGCTTTGGTGGTAGGCTTTTTGCCCGTCGCATACACCGAAGTTGTGGTTGGTGGGCTCAATGCATGGACAAATGAGCCAACCGCAACTAGCACTAATACGAAAATCACAGATATTACCTGGGGGGAGGGGTGCATCACTAACGTGGTCTCCATAATCTCGGCAGCCATATTACACAATTTCCGCCCAAGGCTTAAGCGGTTCAGGCCCATCGAGGGCGATGTGGATTCGTGGTCTGCCGTTTGCCAGTGCTTCCCCCGGTACTGCATCCGGAGGGCATGTCGCGCGCCGTCCGCCGGATCGGGGCAAAACGATGTTTGACTTGCCAAATCCATTATTGGTGCTGATCGGAATCCCAATTGGCATCCTCGTTGCAGCACCCGTGGGACCAGTCAACATTCTATGCATTCAACGTTCAATCGAACGAGGTGTGTGGAATGGTATCGCAGCGGGCACCGGTGCCGTACTCGCCGATGCCTTGATCGCATTCGCCGCCGCACTTGGCGTTGGCGCCATCACCGGCGCGCTGGCCCGCTATCGCCTGGTCATTCAAATGATCGGCGGCCTGGTATTGATTCTTGCAGGCGCCAGACTTTTGACGGCCCGACCAAACCCAATTGCCACCTCAACCGAGGGCGGCCAATCCATGGATTTGGCCGCAATATGCTGGGACATACCGAAAAGCTTTTTGCTGACCATCACCAATCCCGGACCGGTATTGGGGTTGATTGCTATTTTCGGGGCCGTATCGACATTTGTCGAAGTCAATACCACGGTTGACGCTGTTGTTCTTGTCACAGCGATTGCCGTTGGCAGTTTGAGCTGGTGGATTTTCCTGGCAACTCTGGTCAGCCGGTTTCGAAGTCGCTTCAAGGTCGAGCGAATTCATCAGATCAATCGGATCTGCGGTCTACTGTTGCTCGGCTTCGGCGCTATTCTGATTGCCGAAGTGGCATGGATTGGTCGAGGCATCTGGTGATGTGCCAGCGCTGGCCAATCCGGCCAGACCAGATATGGCCTAGCGCAAAACCCAATCTACTGCATCGGCGAGTAAAGCGTGAACTCGCCTCGCTTGATCCGGTCAGACAATGCAGAGGTCATATCCGCGACCTCCTCCTCACCATATTCGGAGACCAGCTCCGTCAAAGCGGTGAATAGTGCTGCATAGGCTAGAAATTCTGGTGCAACGCCGTCGCCAGTACCTTCTTCCCAGGCATCAAGCATGATGCCCAAGGCCTTGTAGCGCACGTCATCGTGAACATCCAAATAGGCCTGCATATTGGTATCCTTATTCGTCGCTGCCAATGGCAAGCGAAGGCCGTACCCCCCACAAGAACCATTTGTGCATAACACGACCTGCGCGTTAACGAAGGCGCTGATACAAGACAAGGTAAATTGTGCGGCAACACGTCGCCGTCAACTCTGTCATATCGGCCGCGACCGATTGGTTAACGGCCGGTTTTATGGAATATTCTTCACGAGATCAGCGGCGATATTGGCGCCTTCTGTCAAGAATCGTTTAACGGCAACCTGGGCGGTCGGTGTGCACGACTTATACGTCCGACGATAGCTCTGATAGCCCAGATTAAATTTGCGAGCGAATTTGGCGCGGCGCACCGCCGAAGTCCCTTCAGATCTCAGCAGCGTTTGCATGGACTTGCGCCAAATCTGACCTTCATTGGCACCACACAGTTCACGCAAATAATGGACAGCGCCCAGAATTTCCGACACGCGTAGGAGCTGGCGGTCGTAGGGCTTCACGTCAGCAGCACGCGCCAGCGGCGGCTGGCTGACGCCAAGCATCACAGCCAAGACACACATCAAAGCAAAGCGAAAACGCATAGCTGACATAATGGTTCACCATAGCAATTCGGATCGTCGAACCAAACTAGGATAACCCAGTTGCCATGCTATTTGTATCGGATTGTAAGTTTTGGGTGGAAGGCATGGAAGGCGAAGGCAAATGTAACCTCATAAGGCACGTCTTTGGCTTTGCCGGATTTGTCCATGCGCTGGGCTGTAACAGTCCCCACATCCCGCCCGCGTGAAATGATCGCTGTGTCGACAGCCGAACTTTGCCCTTTTTCCCACGATAATTGCACATCGCCGAGTTTGAGGCGGGTCATTTTGCGCAGCAATCCGAGCGTCACGGCCTTTGGCGTGCCGCCGTCCCGAACCACGACCACGCGCGCCATCAGCGGGATATCGCCCGGTATCTTGCAGCTTGTCGGTCCACCACTGCATCTGGAGAAATAGGGTGCCCTGCGCGTGTCATAGCCGACGTAAGGATTAGCGCCATATGGCCGTATCCAAGGCTTGTTGGGGACCAGGACTTTGCCGTTCGGAAATCTGGTTTTGAAGTTCTTGTAAGAATCGAGCCGGGCCGCAACGAACACCAAGGCTTTGCCGGTCAATGTGCCGACAATAGCTTCGCCGGTAAACTGTTGCCACCAGCTCTGCGTTTGCCTGTCGTACATGACCAAGTCTGAATTTCTCAGTTTACCTGTCGTCCCGAAATCCAGTGTCTTGCCAGCGATCCGTCGGTCGAACACGATAGCTGTATTGCACAAGGGGCAATAGGTCACCGCAACGGGTCGTCCACCAACGGTGTCATTGACGATTTCATGGTGCGTGAGGACCTGCAATGGGTAGGCACGCGCATCGCCATTGATGTCCAGTGATATCACCGGTGCGTTGTCGGCCAGATGGCGGGTTTGCGCGACGGTTATAAACCGCGGATTGTCGATTGACGGAATGTCATCTTTCCGGACCCCGCCGGATTTGATTTCCTTCCAGGCCACCTTTGTCTTGGAGAAATCGGTCTTGGCCCATTCTTCGGCTTTCCATTGAGCTGGCGTGGCACTGGCCGCGGTAAAACCTGCAACCAGAATGCACAAAGTTAGAATTGCTCGCATGATCAGTCCTCGCGAAACCCGGCCCCTCAGAGATTGGGGACCGGCCCGCACTTCTCCAAATCACGAAGATTGACAAACGTGTGATCGCCTAGTCCTGGCGTTACTTGCTTGAAACGTTAGCCAATGAGTGTCGCTGCTTTTGCAATAAAGTGCACAGCGTTGGGCGTCAGCTTGTAGCGATTGAGATCCGCGATCTGGACGAAGCGCGCTTGGCGGCAGTCATCGCCAGCGATGGGTTCGCCGGCTGCCCAATACCCGCAATAAACAGCGATCACGTAGTGCGTTTTGAGCTGGCCCTGGTCGTCACGGCTGATCACCTCGTTTAGATCCACGAGCCCCACAACCTCAGCCCGCACGCCGGTTTCCTCAAAGAGCTCGCGTTCCGCAGCAACTTGGGTCGTCTCCCCGCCCTCGACATGCCCGCCTGGCAGGCTCCAATAGCCTTGCATCGGCCCGTTGCCACGCTCTGCCAGCAGGACCGCGCCGTCTCTGAAGACCGCGACGCTCGCCGCCAGGCGCGGTTGGACCTCTACCATTTGTTGCTCCTTCAATCGCCAATCCCGCACCTCTTGCTGCAACCGATCTTACAGGTCATTCGCTCCACACGCCATCTTTGCTGGTGACACCTCAACACCTTGTGCAAAGCAGGTTTCGGTGGTTTTCTTTGCGACACGCGATTGCTCAAACCCGTAGGCTTATCGACCAAGATGACTTCATCGAAAAAGTCCAATGTGCTCAAGATATAATCTGACATCGCCGCCCGAGGCGGTCCGGGCCTATTTCGGCTACGCCAATGATGAAGCCTTCCCGCCGCGGTATAATATTGCGCCAACAGAACCGGTCTTGATTGTCCGTCCCGGCCATGATGCCACTCGAGAACTCGTCCTCGTGCGTTGGGGTTTGATCCCGTCTTGGGTGAAGGATCCCGATCAATTCCCGACACTGCTCAATGCCCGCGCTGAGACAGCGGAAAACAAGCCATCGTTTCGAGGCGCCATGCGCCATCGTCGATGCCTTGTTCCGGCTGATGGTTATTATGAGTGGCTCGGCCCACGCGGGAAAAAACAACCGTATCTGATCAAGGGGCTGACCAACACGCCCCTGGCCTTCGCCGGCCTCTATGAGACATGGATTGGCGCCGACGGCAGCGAGATCGACACCATGGCCATCCTAACGGTTGCCTCAAACAGCACCGTTGCCGCGATTCATGATCGTATGCCAGCTATTTTGGCGCCGGACTGTTTTGATCCATGGCTTGATACGCGTTCTGTCTTAGCGCGAGAGGCTGCCGCGTATTTGAGACCACCACCAGAGGATCTCCTCCACTTCCATCCCGTCTCGACCAAGCTCAGCAATCCCCGCAACAAAGGCCCGGAAGTCATGCTGCCGCCAACGTCTTAGAATGCCGGGTAATCTCATTGCCGCATGCCCCAACGCAGCATGCCTCAACGACGCCGTTGCCTCCAAAGCCTTGCCAAGTGCGCGCTCAGCATTTCTTATAGGGTCCGAAATTTGTGAGAGCGACATACCTGCCATGTCACCAATGTGATGCTGCTACCATGTAAATTCGGAGCCCAAGCTTATGAGCGACACCACCTACAAGGGACCAGACTTAGACTTGAAAGCACTGGTCGGTGACGACAGTGAAGCTGGGCTCTGGACGCGAACCCGTATTTTCGAAGGCGGGCGGGCTGATCCCATACTGGTTGATCCAGCCGTCTTAACGGTAATGAATCATGCCTACGATCTGGCTCTTGCCCATCGCGCGCGTGAAGTTCAATTGGAACATGTCCTCAATGCACTGACACTCAACGTTCCCGCCACTCAGACTTTGGAAGCCCATGGCATTGTGGTTGCAAGTCTGCGTCGCGAAAGTGCGAGCGCCATCGCCAACATCCCACCGGCTGATGACAGTGCGACTCCCGCTCGCCCGGCAACGGCGAAGGTGCTTGAGGATCTTTTGCGCCAATCTGCGGATCTTGCCTATCGCGCGCAAAAGCCTGTTTCCGTAGATCTGTTGCTTGGCGTATTGCGCGAAACCGAACAAAAGGTTTCCGGTATTGGTTTGCTCAGACGCCATAGCGGCCTCACTGCCGGTAAGAGCCAAGCGACACCAACGCCGGTGCGCATCGCTCATGTCGCATCTCAGCGCGCGCCGTCGGACACCGCCCAATCCGCCCGGTTGGATGCACTTGAGCGCATGGTCCAATCGCTAAGCCAGGAATTGTCGGAAGAACGTCAGGCCTATTCAGCCCTGCGCGCAGAGATAGATCGCGGCCCCGCCCTTGCGGGCCTTCGCCGCCACGCCCTTTCCCCCCGTCGGACATCCGACAGCGACGCCCAGTCCACAATCGCGCAGCAATTGCAGCTGATCGAGCAGGGTATCGAGACCAAGTTTTCCGATCTGGCCGAAGGTTGGCTTGAACTCGGCGATCGAATTGCCCAATTCGAAACAAAATTCGAAAAGCGACAATCAGAGCTTGCCGGTATCGGCGAGGATGGCCAAAACGTCGCGATAGAACTCGCAAAAATTGAGGAATCGCTTGCTGCAGTTTCCCAACGCATCGCAGGCCTCGAAAATGGTCGGCCGGCCTCAGGCGCCGACCTGTCCCCAATAACCGAAATTTTGGCGAAGCTTGAGACCAAAACGGAAAATGCGCTATCGGGCACAAGAGCAATGATGGAGCGGATTGCCGCGCTGGAGGGTAAAATTGATGAATTGGCCGAGCACTCGACGCCCGAAATAAGTGATGCGCAGGTTGAGCGCGTCTCCCACGCACTGGATGGCGAATTTGGCACCCTGCGGACCGCATTGACGGCTGTTGAAGCAACCGGAAGAACGCAGGCTGAGCGTCTCGACGACGGCCTCGGCGACGTTCAATCTCGGATAACTAAACTTGATGAAGGCCAGCAGGCGCTTTCAACCGCACTGCAACAATGGCGCAGCAATCAAACCGGCGACCTTTGTGTTATCACCAACGTCGTTGAGAAAGTCGAAGCTGAAACCAACGCGGTAAAGAACACTGTCGATGTCCTGTCCAATCAGCTCGCGCGCATCCACACGATATTGGCGGCCCGCGAATTAAAGAAGAGCAAATTCAGGAATTGGCTTTACGGTACAGATGACTGGTATACGGCCAGTTGGAACACCAAGCTCTGGCGCGAACAGATGATAGCGTCCGGCGGCACCGCCCCGATGCCACGGCGCGATCCTGGCGAATCCTCCGCCTAGATCATCGTGCGTTAAGTTGGAGCTGCTTCAAAGAATGCAACATGACGCGCAACGATGATTGCACCGCAAAAATAGAGCAACCTGTCTGCTCTTAATTGTCATCGTCCTGAGTCCAATTAAGAGCAGGTTGAGCTAGGACGATCGGAAGCCGCTGGTTCTCAAAGCGTCTTGGCAGGATTGAGGATGCCGTTCGGGTCAAACGCGCTTTTGATCCGTCGCATCAAATCGAGCTCGACAAAACTCTTGAGCCGAGCGAGCTCGGCGCGCCGTGTCCGCCCAATGCCATGCTCTGCTGAAATCGACCCATCCATGGACAAAATTAATTCATGCACGGCTTCGTTGATACGCTGGGCGGCCGGCTGAAAATCTTCGCGCGACATGCCTTCCGGCGCCAAGACGTTATAATGAATGTTCCCGTCACCGAAATGGCCAAATGGAAACGGTCTGACCCCCGGACAGATTTTCTCGATCAATGGATCCGCCTGGCGCACGAATTCCGGAATCTGCGCAATCGCAACCGAGACGTCATGCTTTGCCCCATGCCCTTCCGGCTTCTGCGATTCAGGCAGTACCTCGCGCAGATACCAAAAGTCCTTCGATTGCTGTAGCGATTGCGCAATCACCGCATCATCAATGATACCCGCCTCGGCCGCTTCGCCGAGCAGTGTTTCCATCTGGCGTTGCGCCGTCCCGTCTTCACGCGCACCGGAGATTTCGAGGAGCGCAAACCAGGGTGACGAATTGGCAAGCGGCACGCGCGCTTGCGGAAAGTGTTTGATGATTAGCGAAATGCCGCGCGCCGAAATGAACTCAAAAGCAGTGAGCGCACCACCGGCTTCATTCTTGGCACGCGTAAATAATTCAAGGGCATTGTCCAGCTGTGGAAGTGCCACGAACGCTGTCGCGCATTCGGCCGGTTTTGGAAACAATTTGAGGACAGCGGCGGTAATGATGCCGAGCGTGCCCTCCGACCCGATGAACAAATCCCTCAGGTCGTAACCGGTATTGTCCTTCTTGAGCGCCTTGAGATTCTCGACCACGCGGCCGTCGGCCAGCACGACTTCAAGCCCCAAGACAAGCTGGCGCGTATTACCGTAGGCAAGCACGCCCACCCCGCCGGCATTGCTGGCGATATTACCGCCGATCATACAGCTGCCTTCCGAAGGCAGGCTAAGAGGGAAAAGCCGTTGCGCTTTGTCAGCGATCTCTTGACACTCGGCAAGCGTCAGCCCCGCCTCGACGCACATTGCATAACCCTGTGCATCGACAGAGCGCACGGACTTCATGCGCGCTACCGATAAAACGATTTCATCGCCGGTTTCATAAGGCACCTGTCCGCCAACCAGTCCGGTATTGCCGGCTTGCGGTACGACGCCGACACGCGCCTCGTTGCACAGCGCCAGGATTTGCGAAATCTGCGCCGTCGTCTTAGGTCTCAGCACCATGGCGGCCTTGCCGAAGTAGAGGTCGCGCATCTCCCGCAAATAGGGAAGCTGTTGATCGGGGTCCCGCAGCGCATGCTCTGGCCCAACAATAGCCGCGAGCTTTGCAAGGAGCTCCGGCGTCGGTTGGTTCAGCGGCGGTCGGGGCAGGGGCGCATTCATAGTATACCCTTTGGTTGTATTCAGCCCCATTTTAGCCGCTTCTATTTTTCGGCGCGAGCCCCAAAGCAGAGGTTCTACCTGGTGTCCATAGTCAGGAGGGGGACATTAGGCGGGGCGCGGGCTTGCCGCACGCCGCAAGCGGTCATTGATGGCAACGCCGAGGCCTGTTTCAGGAATGGGCATAACGGCAATCGCTTCGATCGTTTCTTGGTCTAGTTGGCGCAGGGCAGAGAACAGGTTTGCTGCAGCTTCGAGTAAATCTCCATTTGTGCTGAGATTGATCATCGTTCCGCGGTGCGCGATCACGTTCGGGCCGAATGCCAGGAGGGCCTCACCCGGCTCGACGTGTGCCACATTGATCCGGACCTTGGCGCGAGGCGCGTAGTGGCTTGCCAACCGGCCAGGAGCGCGAAGCGCACGGCCAGCGGTTTCGTTCGCCTCGTTTGCCACGATCTCGTCACCGGTAACCTTGAGAAGTTGGTCTTGTGTGACCGCCCCGGTGCGCAGCAATTCGGGCCTGTCCCGAGACACATCAATGATCGTCGATTCGATGCCGATCGGTGTCGCCCCGCCGTCCAAGATCAATAGGCCTTCCGCACCCAGATCGGCTGCCACATGGTCGGCAGTGGTGGGACTGACATGGCCGGAGCGATTGGCTGACGGCGCTGCGATCGCCCGGTCGGCGGCGGTTAACAGCGCCTGCGCTATCGTGTGGTCGGGGACACGCAGCCCGATCGTATCCAACCCGCACGTGACGAGGCTGCTGATACCGGCATTGTCCCGCAGCGCCAGAATGAGCGTCAAAGGACCAGGCCAGAACGCCTCTGCGAGCTGCACAGCCGTTGGTGTGAACGCCCCTATCTCGCGCGCAGCATCAGTTGAGGCAACATGCACGATCAACGGATTAAACTGTGGTCGCCCTTTAACATTGAATATTTTTGCGACGGCACTGCCATTCCGCGCATCGCCGCCGAGTCCGTACACAGTCTCCGTCGGAAATGCCACCAAATCGCCGCGCCTGATCGCCGCCGCTGCCGCCTCAATGGCCCCCTTATTTGCCGGAATAATTGGCATGAGTTAATCACAGCCGACCACCGGCGGTATTTGCCGGTCCAAAGGATTGGTTTAATGCTCTTAGGTGTCTACATACAAGTCCGGATTTCGACCGCTAAGCGAGGCCGAACATGAGCTTTACGCCACCCGTAAACGACATCCTTGCCACTCTCAAGAGTATTTCAGGCTTGCCGGAGATGATCGAGCGTGGCCTGTTCAATGATCTTGATATGGATACTGTTGAAGCGATCTTGGTGGAAGCCGGCCGCTTTTCAAGCGAAGTATTGGCGCCGCTGAATGACGTCGGCGATCGTGAGTCCTGCAAACTTACAGCCGGTAGCGTGTCAACCCCGAAGGGTTGGCAGGCCGCCTACAACGACTTTCGCGAAGCAGGTTGGAATTCATTGCCCGGTCCGCAGGCCTATGGCGGTCAGGCGCTCCCAAGCGCCCTCTCGATGGCAGTCTGCGAATTATGGAATGGCGCCAATCTGTCGTTTGGTCTTTGTCCCCTGCTGACCCAAGGCGCGATAGACGCCCTTCATGCTCACGGCTCTGACGAATTGAAATCCGTTTACCTCGAAAAAATGATTTCCGGGGAATGGACCGGCACCATGAATTTGACCGAGCCGCAGGCGGGCTCGGACCTTGGAGCCATCACCACGCGCGCAGAGGCGGCGGGCGATGGCAGCTACCTGATCAAGGGCACAAAAATATTTATCACCTATGGCGAACACGATCTGACCGAAAATATTATCCATATGGTGCTCGCCCGCCTTCCCGATGCCCCGCCTGGAACGCGCGGCATTTCGTTGTTCTTGGTGCCTAAATTTCTGGTCAACGCAGACGGTTCACTTGGCGAGCGAAATGATCTGGCCTGCACCGGTATCGAACACAAGCTCGGCATCCATGCCAGCCCGACCTGCACCATGAGCTATGGCGAGAAGGCGGGCGCTACCGGCTATCTGGTTGGCGAACCTCATCGCGGCCTGGTGACAATGTTTATTATGATGAATGCCGCGCGCCTCGCGGTTGGCATTCAGGGCGTGGGCATTGCAGAGCGCGCAACCCAGCTGGCCCTTGCCTATGCCCAAGAGCGCAAGCAAGGCCGCGTTGCACATATTCCCGACGATGGTATGCATGCCATCGTCCATCATCCCGATGTGCGTCGTCAATTGATGATGATGAAATCCTTGACGGCTGCTGCACGCGCTATTTGTTTGGCGACAGCAGGTGCCACAGACTTATCGCATCGTGCCAGCGATCCGGACCAACGCGAAGCCGCCGCCAATCGCGTCGCTCTTTTGACCCCGATTGCCAAGGCATTTTCAACCGACATTGGCTGTGAGGTTGCCTCGCTAGGTGTGCAGATCCATGGCGGTATGGGGTTTATTGAAGAAACGGGGGCTGCCCAATTCTATCGTGATGCCAGAATCCTGCCGATTTATGAGGGAACCAACGGCATCCAGGCTTTGGATCTTGTGAACCGCAAGTTGACTTTGGACAACGGCGGTGCCGTTGAGGCTTACCTTGACGAACTCACCACACTACTCAACACGGTATCGTTGGAAGACGATGGCGAGCTGGTCGCGATCGCCAAAACACTTAAACCTGCGTTGCAATCATTGCGCACAGCAACCGAGTGGCTCAAGACCAAGCTTGCCGAAGATCGGTCATTGGCCCAGGCCGGCGCCACGCCTTATCTGCGAGCGTTTGGTCTGACGGCCGGCGGCATTTATCTTGCTGCCATGGCCCGCGCCTCTGTGCACGAAGGCAGCAGCAACCAGGATGCCGTCATCATGGCAAACTTCTATGCGGATAATCTCGCATCCGGCGTGCCAGGCCTGGTCCAATCAGTTACTGAGGGTTCAGCACTGATCAGTGCTGATCTCGCCTGGCTTGAAGCGGGAGCATGACGATGGCTGAAATTGAAACGGCAGTCGCCGGCAAGGTCCACACCATATGCATCAACCGACCTGACAAGCGCAACGCATTGACGGGCGATATGTATCGGCGAATGACGGCGGCGCTTGCGGATGCGGATCAAAATCCTGGCGTGGCGGTACATCTCTTTAAGGGGCAGCCCGGCGCTTTTTCGGCCGGCAATGACATTGCCGATTTTGCTGCCGTTGCCACAGCAGGCAAAGACACCGTGGCGGCCGCCTTCGCTTTCATTCGCCGATTGCCGATCGTGGAGAAGCCTATGATTGCCGCAGTCGATGGTGTCGCTGTTGGCATCGGCACGACGCTATTGCTGCATTGCGATCTCGTTTACGCGACGCCTGCCTCGATATTTCAAACGCCGTTTCTCGATCTTGGCCTGGTGCCGGAAGCCGGCTCAAGTCTTCTCGGTCCGAAGCGATTAGGCTACACCCAGGCTTTCGAAATGCTTGTTTTAGGCTCCGCCTTCGATGCCGATAAAGCCCTGAAGGCAGGGCTGATCAATGCCGTTGTTTCACCTGAGCAACTCGACGACGTGGCCTATGCGAGCGCTGCCAAACTGGCACGTAAGCCGCCTGAAGCCTTGGCGATTTCCCGCCGTCTCTTGCGTAGTGATAGTGGTAAACTCGCCGAAAGAATTGAACAGGAAGCGATGTACTTCGAGCAACGCCTCTCATCACCGGAAGCGCAAGAGGCATTCGCGGCATTTATCGAAAAGCGACCAGCAACGTTCGATTGAGCGGGAAAGAGACCGTTGCGATGATCAAGCAGTGGCGAGCCAACAACAGCAATTGCCGTGCCGCGGCCAGCGCCCTTGCTGTGCTTTTGGCTGTACTCCTGATCCCGACGACTGTAACGCCGCTCAAAGCCGATATCCTAAGCCGCCTGTTACTGACAGCTGAGCGTGCCGGGTCCAAAGCCGCGAGCAAGGGCGCTCGCAAACTGGACGTCGCCCGGCGCCACGCCAAAAAGTTTGTCGTACCGGGCAATGGTGCCGCCGTCGCAGCCCACGTTGGATCCGAGGGCCATTGGACGTTCATCAATAAGGCGGGCGAGAAATTCACGGCTGGCAATTCTGATGAATTGGCCCGTGCGATTCCGACGTTGGCCCCCAAGGCGACAGCAAGTGCCGGTGGTCGTTTGATTATCATTTTGAGCGAGGACACAGTTTTCAACGCCAGCGGCGCGCTCAAGCAGTTGCCCAAGCACGCCGAATTGCGTATCGCAACACCGAAGAAAACCTATCGCCTGCGTCAAGGTGGCAAGCCTGACGAACTGTTCGCCGAAATTCGCCCCAACGTCATTGTCGGCACTTCGAGCAAAGCGAAATTTGAAGAAGCGCTCTGGCAGCTTAACCGCCCGTTGCGCCGTTCGAACATTCGCGTGCTGGCTCTGGATCCGTCGGGGCCGGCAACGTTGCGCCGGACACCAAAGATTGACGCCAAGACCAAGCGCGCAATAACCGATCGTATTGCACCCAAGCATCTGCCGAAGGAAATGGCGAACTTGAAAGGGCAAACGCTCGTTGTGGTTGGCCGCATCGATGCCGGAAAACTTGTCTATCGCGCCGGCAGCGGTCGCGAGTACAGCCTCGATCTTGATGCGTTACGTCGTGCCGCTGCCTCAGGTGATGTCAACGTACTTGTCCTCAATACGCGATCACCGCGCCAACCGGGTGTTCGCAATTGGTTATGGCAGCGCGCGCACGTCAGTGGTCTTGACGACGCATTGAAACGCGCCACCATGGCCGACTTCTTGAACGCTGTCGCGTCGTCAAATAATTCCGTGCTGCGCTTTCGCACGACTGCTGCCGGCAACGCCCGCATCAGATTTGGTGCCGAACCCGATGGCCCTGCCTCACCGACGTCCAACCTGGGCATCGATAAGATCATGTCGGAGGTCGTGAGCGAAGTAGCTGGCCAGGTCGTGACGACAGCAATTACCGGAGATTTTCGCAATGCCAAGCGCCAGCGCGAGCTCGACTTGCGTATCATCCCTGGCATTCCCTCAAGCTATCAGTTTGCCTACCTACTCTCCTTGATCGCGGGTCTCATGGGGCTATCGTTTGTACGCGCCTGGTGGGCACGCATTTGGCCGCCCGAGCAGCGAGCGGAATATCGCGGCCCTGCCGGCTATCACTTCGCGCGGCTAACGAAATTCCTGTGCTTTGTATTTATATTCATGCCCCTTGTTGCCATTCCGGCCGCCATTTTGACGTTTGGTTCCCAGATCCTCGCGATCCTCTTGCTTCCTGTTCGCTTGCTGGTCTGGTTCGTTGGATTGTTCTCGCGCGCCAAGGCCTGAGACGATGGCGTCGATCCAGAGCGTCAACGAAGGTGGGGGTTGAGATCGTTTTAGACATCTGAAACTATTAATTGACTTGCCGGAATGCTTTTCTACAACGCATGCAAATTGACGTGTCCCAAGTCCTAGAACGGTCCGCTGCGCTGCGCACCTTCTAGATCATCACAGCGGAGCTAAGCAGTTTTATGCTCAAAGGTAAGACGATCCTCATCACCGGAGGTAGCCGCGGTATCGGCCTGGCCATCGGGCTCAGGGCCGCCAAGGATGGCGCCAATGTCGCGATATTGGCCAAGACCGCTGACCCACATCCCAAGCTTCCGGGCACCATTCATACCGCGGCAGCTGAGGTCGAACAAGCCGGCGGCAAGGCCCTGCCGATCCAATGTGACATCAGGTTTGAAGATCAAGTTATCGCTGCTGTCGAACAAACGGTTGCAGCATTCGGCGGCATAGATATCTGCGTGAACAATGCCAGCGCCATCTCTCTAACACCGATCGATAAGACAGAGATGAAGCGCATGGATCTGATGTATCAGATTAACACCCGCGGCACCTTCCTTGTTACGAAATCGTGCCTGCCGCATCTGGAAAAGGCAGCAAACCCGCATGTGCTGATGCTATCGCCGCCACTCGATATGAAGCCACAATGGTTTTCCGGCCATGTTGCCTATTCGATTGCTAAGTATGGCATGAGTATGTGCGTTCTGGGCCTTGCCGAGGAGCTGAAGCCCAAGGGCGTCGCGGTCAACGCCCTATGGCCAAGAACGACGATCGCCACGGCCGCCGTCGGCAACATCCTTGGCGGTGATGAACTCATGCGCATGAGCCGCAGTCCTGATATCTTGGCGGATGCCGCACATGTGCTGTTCTCGCAGCCGGCGCGCAGCATGACGGGACAGTTTCTAATCGACGATAGCTTCCTTTATGAGCAGGCCGGCGTCACCGATTTTGACACCTATCGCGTCGACTCATCACGCGACCTGGCACCGGACTTTTTCGTCCCCTCGACCAGCAAGCCACCGCCGGGCGTTACTTTGGCGAGAATGTTGAAGCCCTGATCGCGTAAGCCGGACGGAATGCAGCTTGCGTCTGGACTGGTTGACGAACCTTTATAAGTCGTCGACAACAGGCATCGCGCGATTTTGTTACGACGAGGCTGAAGCAGGCAACGAAGCGCTGCGAGAACACATGACGACACTTCTTATTTCGCATCCGATATTTGCCGACCACGATACCGGCGCCGGCCACCCGGAACGGCCTGATCGCATCCGCGCCGTCGACAAAGCTTTGGCTGCGGATGCATTCAACGCCCTGTCCCGCGCCGACGCACCGTTGCTGGAGGATATCGAAACGCATCTGACGAGAGCGCATTCCCCGGCCTATGTCGCAGCAATAAAGAAAGCCACGCCCGAACCTGGCAAACTCGTGCGCTTGGATCCGGATACGGTGATGTCTGCGAACTCCTGGGAGGCAGCGCTGCGCGCGGTTGGTGCCGGAGTCCTTGCCGTCGATCGCGTATTGGCCGGCGATAATGACATAACCAATGCGTTTTGCGCCGTCCGTCCACCTGGCCACCATGCCGAGACCCAACGTGTCACAGGCTTCTGCCTGTTTTCGAATGCCGCCATCGCAGCGATATACGCTCGCGAGGTACATGGGCTGGATCGGGTGGCCGTTGTCGATTTCGATGTCCACCACGGCAATGGCACGCAGGAAATATTTTATTCTAACAAAAATCTGTTCTACGGTTCGACCCATCAAATGCCGCTATACCCGGGCACTGGCGCGGTCACTGAAACGGGTGTTGGCAATATTTTTAATGCCCCACTAAAGAGCGGCGATGACGGTGCTGTCTTTCGTGACGCATTCCAGAGCCGGATTCTCGGACCGCTCGATGAATTTGCACCGGAATTGGTCATCATCTCGGCCGGCTTCGATGCACATCAGGCCGATCCGCTGGCCAGTTTGCGTCTGGTCGAAGAGGATTTTGCCTGGGCCACTATGAAGCTTTGCGAGATTGCAGAGCGGCGTGCCGGCAGCCGGGTCGTATCCATGTTTGAGGGCGGTTATGATTTAAGGGCCCTTGCAGAGTCCACAGCCGCCCACGTGGATGTGCTGATGCAAGCCTAAAGGTCTATAGGGAGTTACAGATGAGCGAGGCGACGCAATCGACCGGCCATCCAGATATTCAAAACATGAGCTTCGAACAGGCCCTACAGGAGCTGGAGGCCATAGTTGGGCGCCTGGAGCGCGGCGATGTAGAGCTCGAAGAGAGCATCAAGATCTATGAGCGCGGTGAGGCCTTGAAGAGCCATTGTAACCGCCTTTTGAAGCAGGCCGAGGCTCGTGTGGAAAAATTAACACTAGATGCCGACGGCAAGCCCAAATCCACTGAGCCCCTTGATCCATCCTAAGCGACAATTCGTCTTAATCATGTGACCGGCAAATTTCGTCTTTGAAACTCGCTCAATATCACCACATGATATAGATAGGTTCTAAATATTGAAAGGTTCTAAGCTTGGGCACCGCCGAATTTTGCCCGCAGGGCAGATGGCCGACCGTCAACTGGCAACCGGCAAGCATCGAGCGAAAAGCCCTAAGTTGGCGCGCAAATGCGCAGCCTTGTGAGGACACCGCACAGTGACTGCAGCGACAAAGACCCCCCTCCTGGATCAGGTGGCAACGCCGGAAGATCTGCGCAAGTTGCCTGAGGCGGAGCTGGGGCAACTTGCCGATGAATTGCGCTTGGAGACGATCGACGCTGTTTCTCAAACGGGCGGTCATCTCGGCGCCGGTCTGGGGGTCGTCGAGCTGACGGTTGCCTTGCACTGGGTCTTCAACACACCTGAGGACCGGCTGATATGGGATGTCGGCCATCAAACCTATCCCCATAAGATCTTGACCGGTCGACGCGATCGCATTCGCACCCTGCGTCAGGGCGGCGGGCTGTCGGGTTTCACAAAACGCTCTGAAAGCCCCTACGATCCGTTTGGCGCGGCGCATTCTTCGACGTCAATATCCGCTGGACTCGGCATGGCCGTTGCCCGCGACCTCGACGCCCGTGACAACAACGTCATCGCGGTTATCGGCGATGGCGCCTTAAGCGCCGGCATGGCCTACGAGGCCTTGAACAATGCAGGTGACACCGACAGCCGTTTGATTGTCATTCTCAATGACAACGATATGTCGATTGCGCCACCGACGGGCGGTATGTCGCACTATTTGGCCCGGATCACCTCCAGTGGCACCTATTTTTATATGCGCGATATCGCCAAGCAATTGGCAAAGCGCCTGCCCAAGACATGGGAGCGCCGCGCTGCCCGCGTTGAGGAGTACACGCGCCATCTGTGGCAGGGCGGGGCATGGTTCGAGGAACTCGGGTTTTATTATGTTGGCCCGATCGATGGACATGACCTCAGCCATCTTATCCCGGTCTTACGAAATGTACGCGATGCCGATCAGGGCCCGATCCTCATTCACGTCATAACCCGCAAGGGTAAAGGGTATCCGCCGGCTGAGACCTCCGCCGACAAGTATCATGGCGTCAACAAGTTCAACATCATTACCGGCGACCAGGTTAAGCCGACACCAAATGCACCGAGCTACACCAAGGTGTTCGGCGAGAGTCTCATTCAGGCCGCCCGCGACGATGACAAGATCGTTGCAATCACGGCAGCGATGCCATCGGGCACCGGTGTTGATCTGTTTGCAAAAGAATTTCCCGCGCGCGCCTTTGATGTCGGGATCGCAGAACAGCATGCGGTGACGTTTGCTGCTGGCATGGCAACCGAGGGCTACAAACCATTCTGCGCCATTTACTCGACATTTTTGCAGCGGGCCTATGATCAGGTTGTTCATGATGTTGCAATCCAACGACTGCCCGTGCGCTTCGCGCTGGATCGCGCCGGTCTTGTTGGTGCGGACGGGCCGACACACGCCGGTTCATTTGACCTGGCTTACCTCGGATGCTTGCCGGGCTTTGTCATCATGGCGGCAGCCGACGAGGCAGAGCTTCGTCACATGGTGGCAACGGCCGTTGCCATCGATGACCGCCCCTCGGCCTTTCGTTATCCGCGCGGCGAAGGGGTCGGCGTCGAGATGCCGGACGTTGGCATACCGTTGGAGATTGGCAAGGGCCGCATTATCCGCGAAGGCTCAACCGTCGCGCTGTTATCGCTCGGCGCCCGCTTGGCAGCATGTCAGCAAGCGGCGGACCAGCTCGCCGCAATGGGTCTCTCGACGACAATCGCTGATGCTCGATTTGCTAAGCCTATCGATACCGAACTGGTCGAGCGGCTGGCCGCAAATCATGAGGTGCTGATCACTATCGAGGAAGGCAGCATAGGTGGCTTCGGCGCGCAAGTTCTGGCACATCTCGCCAACTCCGGCCGCCTGGAGCAGGCTTTAAAGATCCGAACTATGGTCCTTCCCGACGTGTTTATCGAGCACGACAAGCCTGAGACCATGTACGACGAGGCAGGGCTCAATGCCGACGGCATCGTGGCAACAGTTCTGACGGCTCTTGGCAAAGATGTTGTTGCCGACGATGCCAGTCGCGCCTAGCGCCTGACAGGAACTAATCAGGACTTTGCTGCTATTTGTGATGGTGATGGCCGCCGTCAGGTCGGCGCGCACCCATCTTTGCAACATGGAACGTCATCTCGATCGGACCGGCCTTCTCAAATTTGAGCGTGGCTTTGAAGGATTGACCTTTGATGAGAGGTCTTGCCATGCCAATCAACATCAAATGCAGCCCACCCGGTTTGAAGGTCACTGTCTGCCCTGCACCAATCGTCACCCCCTTAGGTAAGGCACGCATTCTCATAATGCCGCCGACCAGCCGCGTTTCATGAATTTCAATGCGTTGTGCAATCGCCGTTTCGCCACCCACGAGGCGATCAGTGACCCGCCCGGTATTGTGGATCTGCAAATAGCCAACGCCGATTTTCACCCCCCCAGGTGTCGCCCGCGACCATGCCTGTGAGACCTTGAGATGATTGGCGGTAACGGGTTCCCCGATGGCTGGCGCAAACGATGCGGCCAGCGTGCCAGCCAAGCATATCAATGTGAGCCCAAGAGTGCGCAATCCAATCCAGCGCACTATGATGAAGCGGTCTCCCAATCTCTTAATGCGGCCCGTAAGGTGCATGATCAGGTCTCCTTGGCGGCGATACCCCTGTTTTATAGTGGTTGGGGAGAACGCAACACAATGCGGCGCGGCAATTCGCGCGACGCGTTCCATCAGCCAGCTGCATGCTGTGCTGCGTGCACCATGTGATACTATGATCTGACAGTTGGACGCCCGCCGTGTGGTGCGCGCCGGTGATTGGGCTGCAATAGGTCAATAAGCAATCGGCAGATGAAACGACGTCTGGACAATTTTCTCGTCGAGCGCGGAGACGCAGAGACGCGGGCCAAGGCGCGTGACGCGATCCGTCGTGGCGCTGTCACCGTCGATGGCCAGGTTGCGCGCAAAGCCGGTCAGTCCGTCGATGAGGCAAACACCATTTCGCTGGCCAAAGATGCATTGGCTTATGTGTCGCGCGGCGGTTTGAAGTTGGCGGCTGCACTGTCGCATTTTTCAGTAGCGGTCGCTGGCCGTCGGGCGCTCGATGTTGGTGCTTCTACTGGCGGATTTACGGACGCTTTATTGCAAAATGGTGCGGCATCGGTCATTGCCGTCGATGTCGGTCGCAATCAATTGCACCCGAAATTGCGTCGGGATCACCGGGTTAAGGCCCATGACGAAACAGATATTCGCGCTTTGTTGCCGACCCAATGTCCACAGCCGGTGGACATCATTGTTGCCGACGTCAGCTTTATCTCACTCCTAGCCGTATTGCCGGCGGCGATCAGATATGCCGCAGAAAACGCAGATCTAATCGCGCTTATTAAGCCACAATTTGAACTTGGCCCCGGCTATCTCGGCAAGGGCGGCGTCGTGAAGGATGGCGTGCATCATCGCGAGGCGATTGAAAAAGTCTCCACTTTCCTTGCCGCCTTGCCCGATTGGCATGTCGATGGCGTGATCCGGTCGCCAATTGCTGGTGGGTCCGGCAACGTCGAATTTCTGATTGGAGCGCATCGTGAGCCCTGAGAGGTTAGAGGTGACCATCACCAGCCTGGGTGCGCAGGGCGACGGCATTGCGCAATGCGGCGATAAGACCATTTATGTTGCAGGCGCCTTGCCGGGCGAGACAGCAACCATCACCCTGGACGGCACGCACGCAAAGCTTCTGAAAATCATCGATCCGAACGTCGAGCGCATCGCACCCAAATGCCAGCATTTCGAGATTTGTGGCGGCTGCACCAGTCAACACATGTCGGACGCCGCGTTGAGAACTTGGAAGTTGGGCCTGGTCCGCCAGGCTTTCGCCCATCGCGGCATCAATGTCGAGATTGATCACCACTACACCGCCCCGCTGAAGACTCGCCGTCGCGCAGTTTTTGCAGCCCGCAAGGCCGACGATGGCACGCAGCTCGGTTTTCGTCCAAAAGCGGATCACGCAGTCTTCGATCTCATCGCTTGTGATGTCCTGGATCCGCTGATTGTCGCGAGCGTACCCAGATTGCGGGATCTTGCAGATCTGATCTTGCCGCCAAATTCATCAGCCAGGGTCCATGTCCTAGCCGCCGCTAACGGCTTGGATGTGCTCTTTGAGACGTCTGCTGGCCCGAAACAGGCGGAGGCCTTGCAGCGAATAGCCCAGATCGCCCAGGACAATGCCATCATTCGCCTGCGGTTGGCCCAGGAGGTGATCATCGACTTGGCAACGCCTTTTGTACAGATGAGCGGGACGCGGGTCGAAGTTTCTGCTGAGACGTTCTTGCAAGCATCTCCACCGGCAGAAGAGGCAATGGTGAAGATCGTCACCGACGCCACCAACAAGGCAAAAACGGTGGTCGACCTGTTCTGTGGTGTTGGCACATTTACCCTTGGTCTGGCCGGACAATCCAAGGTCCTCGCCTTTGATTCTGACGCAACGGCAATAGCAGCATTGCAGCAGGCAGCACGCTCAGGCGCGGGCTTGAAGCCCGTATTGGCACACCGTCGAGACTTGTTTCAAATGCCGTTGTCGAGAACGGAGCTGAATGGCATCGACGCCGTGGTGTTTGATCCCCCACGTCAGGGCGCAAGCGAGCAGGCAGCACAGATTGCCAGGTCGGACGTCCCGCTCGTGGTTGCCGTCTCTTGCAATCCGGCGACGCTTGCCCGCGACGTCCGTACGCTCTTGGACTCGGGCTTTGTCATTGCGCACATTACGATGATCGATCAGTTTCGCTTCACCCCGCATGTCGAGGTGATTGCCGTCCTGACACGCAAACGTCAATCGCGGCCGCCCAGAAGACGATTGATATAAGCTGGCACAACGTCCGTCGCCGGACCATGATGCGCCTCCGCAAACAATGTCGCGCCATCCGAGGGTTCCAGATTGAGTTCCACGGTGTGGGCCCCGGCCTCGCGAGCCATCGCAACAAAGCCAGCTGCTGGATAGACGCTGCCGCTGGTGCCGATGGAGATAAACAAGTCGCAAGCCGCAAGTGCCATCCCAATGCGTTCCATTTCATAGGGATACTCGCCGAACCAAACGACATCCGGACGCATGCCGCCTTTGGTGAGACAACTCGGACAGACGATATCCGTCGAAAGATCTTCCAGCCAAGCCGTGCGAGCCTCGCACGTTGCACAAAGCGCTTTCAATAATTCCCCGTGCATGTGAATGAGCCGCTTGGATCCCGCTTGCTCATGCAGGGCATCAATATTCTGAGTGACCACCAAAATCTCGCCCGTATACTCCGCCTCAAGGCGGGCAAGTGCGGCGTGCGCGGCATTAGGTTGCACCGTTGCATGTGCTCTGCGCCGGTCATTATAAAAAGTGTGCACTTGGTCCGGATTGCGCTGAAACGCTTCCGGCGTTGCCACATCTTCGATCTTATAGCGCGCCCAGATGCCACCAGCATCGCGAAACGTGGCAATTCCGGATTCAGCCGAGATGCCGGAGCCCGTTAGAATGACGATATTATGGTATGCCGACATGTCGCCTCTTACCTTTATAGATAACCTACGATGCCGTCCCACAATAGTTTCAATGCTGTCAGCACCAACAAGCCATAACACATCCGATAGAGCAGTTTATCATCGACTCGGGCGTGCATATACCAGCCCGCCCAAACGCCGAACGGCACCACCGGCAGGCAAAGCACCATTAATAACCAGAACTCGGGTGTCGGCTCGACAAGCATGACCCATGGCACCGCTTTGACGGCATTTGCGACCGTGAAGAACATTGCGGTCGTGCCGGCATAAACCTCCTTCGAAAGGCCAAGCCGCAACAGATACATCGCTACCGGCGGCCCGCCCGCATGTGCCACCATTGTCGTGATGCCGGCACCACCGCCTGCAACAATACCTTTCCAGGTCCGCCGCTGCATCGGTGCGCGCGGTTGCAACCCGTAAAACCAAAGGCCCGAATAGATCAGCGTTATAATGGCAATGAGAATTGCAACGAGGCGATGGTCAAGGACACTCAACAGGAGATAGCCAACGACGATACCGGTGACCATTGACGGCACCAGAACTTTGAGGTCCGGCATCGACCATGTGTCCGCCCTCCAATAGCGAAATGCAAACACATCCATCGCAACGAACAGCGGCGCCAGCAGTGCACCGGCGGTAATCGGATCCATCCCCAACGACAATAGCGGGATGCCGATGGTCGCAAATCCGCCGCCAAAAGCCCCCTTCATGAAAGCGATTATAAAAACGCCCAGTTCTGCGAGAATAAATCCGAATACACTGAATTCCATATAGCAGTCTTCCGCCCCGCAATCTGCATCCCGGTCGCAACACCCGGCCCTATCGTTGGTCTTGTCACCGACGGCGAAAAGCCACACATTTGGCCTAGATGATGGCGCCGAGTGCTCAGCTCGTTAAGGTTCCACCCAATTTAGTCAACCCGCGATCATCGGCCAAACAAGGATTGGGTTTGATGACAAATCGCATTGCAATGACGGCACAGCTGGCCAGCAACACGATTCGCTTTGGATGGTATTACGCAATTAACCAACTGGTCGATGCGCGGTCATCAAGGTCTAGCAAAAAGACCGACTATCGCCCCGAACGGCCGGTGCCAAGGCGCGAAGAAATCTTTCAGGAACTGCGCGAACTCCTTTTGGCCGACGCCGCTGCGGCCGGCGCCGGCCTTTATCCGGTAATGGACAATCTACCGGACGATGTCATAACAAATATTAGACGTTTACAGGCGATGTTGGCCGATGTGCCACAAGCCGCCAAACGCCGGGCCAATCGCGAAACCGATACAGCAGCGCGTGCGCCGGCAGCACAAGGCCTGCCAACATATTTCACGCAGGACTTTCACTATCAGACCGGCGGTTATCTCACCGATCAATCCGCTGAGCTTTACGATCTGCAAGTTGAAACTTTGTTCTATGGTGCTGCAAATGCAATGCGTCGCTGTGCGCTGACGCCAATCGCAAATGAACTGCGTGGGCGCGATCAACGCAGCATTCAAATACTGGATATCGCATGCGGCACCGGCCGCCTGTTGCGCCAGTTGCGCCAAGCCTATCCTGGTGCACGCCTGACAGGCGTCGATTTATCCGCGCCCTATCTAGAAGAAGCCGCGCGGCATATCCAGCCGCTGCGTCCCGTGACCCTGACCTGCGCCAATGCCGAGGCATTACCACTTGGAGATGCCAGTCAGGACATCGTCACGTGTGTTTTTCTGTTTCACGAGTTGCCGCCCGATGTGCGCCGCAAAGTCATCAAGGAGATCGCGCGCGTTCTGAAGCCGGAGGGCCTGCTTGTGTTTATCGACAGTCTGCAAATGGGCGACCGGCCCGGTTGGGATGGCTTGCTGGAGGCCTTCCCAGTCCGCTTTCATGAGCCCTATTATCGCCAGTATGCGATTGACGATTTGGATGCTGCATTCACCGAATCAGGGCTCTCGCAAGAGCACACCGCCCTTGCATTTTTGTCGAAAATGATGGTGCGTCGAAGAGGTCGCCTGCAAGTCTGACAGGCGGTGCACGATCAGGGCGATGCAGCGGGAAAACCACCGGTCTGGCGCAGCGCCTCACCAGCGGCCATTGCAACGGATACAGCGACATTTAAGGACCGCAAACCTGGTTTGATGGGGATGAACAGACGTGCATCGGCCGCCCCATGCACGTGATCAGGGACCCCGGCGCTTTCCCGCCCGAACACCAGGATATCGCCAGAACTGAAGGCAAAATCGGTATAGCGATGGCTTGACTTGGTCGTAAACAGGACCAATCGCGAGGCCTTAGCGTCCGTGACAATCGCGCCATCTCTTGTCTTTTGTGCTGCGACAAATTCATCCCAGCTTCGGTGGCGGACGACGGCAGCGTGCGCCAGATAGTCTAATCCCGCGCGCCTCAGCGCCCGATCTGAAAGATCAAATCCGGCCGGACCGATGATATCTACAGCGATTTCCAGGCACGCCGCGAGCCGAAGTATGGTGCCGGTATTCTGAGGGATATCGGGCTGATAGAGGGCAATGCGCATTAGAGAACTCCGATCACCGGGCAATTGATGGCTCGATGTGCGCCAAATTGCCTCTTTGTCGTTTGTCTACCCGGACTTGAGGCCCCTTCCAAAGGATGTAAAAAGAGCGCGTGGCAATTCGTCCCTTCCGAGGGATTGAAAGTGCCAAGATATACTAGTTGTCAGGAGCCGGCAGAACAGTCGGATCAACACGCGACATCGCGCCTGGAAGATTAAGTGCTGCCATTGTGATAGGGCGTAGCAATTGCTGGCAGAGCTTTGATCATGTCCGCGCAATCTATGGAGGAAGACGTGTCCGCGCACTCAGACAATCCTAATCGTCGGGATTTTATGGTCGTTGCTGCAACCGCCTTTGCGGGTGTTGGCGGCGCCATGGCGCTTTGGCCGTTTATCCAGCAAATGAACCCGGATGCTGGCGCGCTGGCACTGGCGAGCATCGAGGTCGACCTGTCACCAATCAAACCGGGCCAGGCGATCACGGTAACGTGGCGCGGCAAGCCGGTTTTCATCCGCAATCGCACGGCGGATGAAATCAAATCCGCTCAGACGGTAAAGACAGCGGAGCTTCCGGATCCAGAAACTGATGCCGCGCGCGTCAACGAGAAGCACAAGAACTGGCTGGTTCTTGTTGGAATTTGTACGCACCTGGGATGCATTCCGAAGGGGCAGTCGATTGCTGATTCCAAGGGCGAATACGGCGGCTGGTTCTGCCCGTGTCACGGCTCCCACTACGACACTTCCGGCCGTATCCGCAAAGGCCCCGCCCCCCGCAACATGCCGGTGCCACCCGTCACGTTTGTCTCCGCCACCAAGATTAAGATTGGCTAAGGGAACCCATAGAAATGGCAGATCACGGATCGACCTATGAGCCTAAGACTCGGATAGGCAAGTGGTGGGACGAACGACTTCCCATTGCGCGCATGATGCACGGCCAGTTCGTAGATTTCCCGTGTCCGAAGAATTTGAACTACCTTTGGACCTTCGGCGGCATATTGACGTTCTGCCTGGTCGTCCAGCTCGTCAGCGGTATCGTGCTTGCAATGCACTACCATCCAACGGCGGCCGACGCCTTCGACAGCATTGAACGCATTCGTCGGGATGTGAACTATGGCTGGTTGATCAGAAACATTCATGCCGTCGGCGCATCGATGTTCTTCGTGGCTGTTTATATTCACATTTTCAGAGGCCTTTATTACGGTTCCTACAAGGCCCCGCGCGAGATCCTCTGGATTCTTGGCGTCCTCATCTTTCTTGTGATGATGGCGACGGCCTTTATGGGTTACGCGTTGCCCTGGGGACAAATGAGCTTCTGGGGCGTGACGGTCATCACCAATCTGTTCTCATCGCTGGACGAGGTCGTACCAGGAATGGGCACCGCAGTTGTGCAATGGCTGTGGGGTGGTTATTCCGTGACCGGGGCCACGCTGACACGCTTCTTCTCGCTGCACTATCTGCTGCCGTTCGTGATATTCGGCCTTGTGATACTGCACATTTGGGCGCTGCATACATCCGGCCAGAACAATCCAACCGGTGTCGAGGTCAAAGCCAAGGCAGACACGTTGCCGATGTCGCCCTACGCGACCATGAAGGATCTGTTTGCGCTATCTGTTTTCACGCTGGTGTTTGCCTGGTTCGTTTTCTTCGTGCCGGATTATCTTGGCCACGCTGACAACTACAACCCGGCAGATCCATTGGTTACGCCGCCGCATATTGTGCCTGAGTGGTACTTCCTGCCGTTTTACGCGATTTTGCGCGCCGTCCCCTCGAAGCTGGGCGGTGTTGTCCTGATGTTCGCATCGATCGCCGTCCTGGCCTTCGTCTCATGGTTGGATACCTCGCCCGTTCGCTCCACCAAATACCGGCCGATCTACCGTTGGTTCTTCTTGGCCTTGGTCATCACCTGTCTGGCGCTCGGGTATCTGGGCTCCAAGCCAGCTGAAGGCGCTTATGTATTCTGGGCGCGGATTTTCACCACCTATTATTTCCTCCACTTCTTGGTCGTGATGCCGCTATTGGGTTGGATCGAGACACCGAAACAATTGCCGCGTTCAATCTCGGAAGCGGTGCTCGGCGGTGGTGCTCCGCCAACTGAGGGCGCGACAGCAAGCCCTGAAAAGCGTTGACGGAGAGGGCAAGACAATGACGAAACGCATCGTATTCATGCGCACTCTGGCAGCCGCGACGAGCGCAGTGATCATCGCCTGTAGTCCGGCTTTTGCAGCTGGTGATGCACCGGAAATCGAGCGCCAGAAATGGTCTTTTGCTGGCTTTACCGGCACATTCGACCGCAATCAGCTCCAGCGTGGCTTCCAGGTCTATAAATCGGTCTGCGCCACCTGCCACGGCCTGACGCGGATCGCGTTTAGGAACCTTGCTGAGCCCGGCGGCCCTGAGTTTCCTCTCGAGGACGTGAAGGCTCTGGCCAGCCAGTATCGCATCTCTGACGGCCCCAATGATCAGGGCAAGATGTTTAAGCGGCCGGGTAAATTGTCCGATCGCTTCCCATCACCCTTCGCCAATGAAAAGGAAGCCCGCGCCATCCACAACGGCGCCTACCCGCCCGACCTGTCCTTGATGGCGCGCGCCCGCAATCCGGAAAGCAAAGCGCCCTGGTACAGCCACCCGTTTGTGATGCTGAAAGACATCGCCAACAGTTATCAGGAAGGCGGCGCAGATTACATGTATGCCCTGCTGACGGGCTATAAAGCCAAGGCCCCGGCCAAAATGAAAATGGCCGAAGGTATGAGCTACAACAAGGCATATCCCGGCTATCAAATCGCCATGGTCAACCCGTTGTCGGATGGCATCGTGAAGTATCAGGATGGTAGTCCAAATACCGTAAAGCAGTATGCAGCTGACGTAACGGCCTTTTTGTCCTGGGCCGCCGATCCCCATCACGATCAACGCAAGCGTTTGGGATGGCAGGTCCTGCTGTATCTCTTGGTTACAACGATCCTGCTTTACCTTGCCAAGCGGCGAATCTGGTCGGGCGTCAAGCACTGACCCAGCCGGATTTCAGACGGCGTCGATAGCGAAAGCATCCCCTGCCCATTCGCGATCGCCGACGCGATCGAATGGCCGGATGACGATGCACAATTCCCATCGGATTGGAGCAATTTCAGCCGCTATGTGACCCGCGGCGCGGTTTAGTCAGATCGCATATTGCACGACAAGGCCTCGCCAGCGAGGCCTTCATTGTTTATTGCTCTGGCGTCCAGCAAATACCGGAGGCAATTGGCATGGCGACAGACACGGTCTTAGGGATAATCGGCGGCAGCGGCCTTTATGAGCTACCGGGCCTGAGTAACACCGAATGGCGCCGCGTCGGGTCGCCTTGGGGAGAGCCTTCGGACGATATTCTGTTTGCCGAATTCGAAGGTCTTCAGATGCGCTTTCTGCCTCGCCACGGCCGTGGCCATCGGGTGTCACCAACCCATATCAACTATCGCGCCAACATTGATTCTCTAAAGCGCGCCGGCGTGACCGATTTGATTTCCATATCCGCCTGCGGTTCCCTCAAAGAACAATATCCGCCTGGCCATTTCGTGATCGTCGATCAGTTCATTGACCGGACCTTTGCACGCGAAAAAAGCTTTTTTGGCGAAGGCCTCGTCGCCCATGTTTCGGTTGCCGATCCCGTCAGCCCGCTGCTTGCAGATGCGGTTGAGGCAGCTGCCCGCCAGGAAGGTATCCCGGTGACACGCGGTGGCACTTATCTCGTCATGGAAGGCCCGCAGTTTTCGACCAGGGCCGAATCCAATCTTTACCGAAGTTGGGGTTGTGACGTGATTGGCATGACCAACATGCCCGAAGCCAAGCTCGCCCGCGAGGCTGAAATCTGCTACTGCACGGTCGCAATGGTCACCGACTATGATTGCTGGCATGAGGATCATGACGAAGTAGATGTCGCCTCGGTGTTGGCGATCATGAAGGGCAATACGGCTCATGCCCAAAAGATGGTATTGACGCTCGCCAAAGCTTTCCCACGCGTGCATCCGCCATGCCCAATTGGGGCAGATCGCGCCCTCGATGTCGCAGTCATCACACCGCCAGAGGCACGCGATCCCGCGTTGGTTGCAAAGCTCGATGCCGTAGCAGGTCGTGTCTTAAAGAGTTAGTCGCCACTGAAGTGAGGCTGTAAGACCACCAGGGCATCGAGCGCCACCGCGCCCTCACCCTTGGGGCGCACCATCACTGGATTGATATCCACCGATAATACAGCTGGGCCCAGGTCTCGCGCCAGCTGGCCCATGCCCACGACCATGTCAGCCAGCGCCTCGACATCATAAGCAGGCCCGCCACGATAGCCCTTGAGTAACGTATTGAGGCGTGTCGCGGCGATAGCACTCAGCGCACCGCCCGCATCGACATCCGGTGTCACCAGCGCTACGTCGTCAATCAACTCGAGCAGCACACCGCCAACGCCAACCATGATAGCGGCACCCATCTCTGGATCACGATGCATACCGACAAGCACCTCGAGACCGTCAGATACATGCTCAGCGACCAGATAACCGTCAAGTGCAACGTCATGATCTCTGGCATTGCCATCAATACGTTCCACGGCGTGACGAACAGCATCATCGTTATCAAGTGACAAAGCGACCAGACCTGCATCGGACTTGTGCGAAATCACCGGCGTAACGCCTTTGACGACGACCGGATAACCGATGTCACATGCCGCAGCCACGGCGGCATCTATGGTATCGACAGCGCGCTCCGTTGCAAGCGCGAGCCCATAGGCCGCCACCAATTGTTTTGAGCGCACTTCGTTGAGTGCCGCTGGCGCCTGAAGTTTGCAGGCTTCCTGCCGCAGCTCGGTCGCGATGGCCGGCGTCTCGGTGTCGGTATGCGGTTTGCCTGCATCTCGTATTGCAACGCCGGCGGGTCGTGTCAGTGCCGAAAGCGCACGAATGCTTGTGCCAAGGCCATATAGAAGCGGCAGACTTTCCAGCTCCGCGCGCAAGCCTCTCATATAGGTTGTGTCGCTTAATCCGACTGGCGTGAGCAGGCTCACTGTTGCGGTCCTGTGATCCGCTGTTTCCCGAGCACCGCGGCACCATTGATTGAGTGTTTGGAGATTATTGACTTTGCGTTCAACACCGGCCTCGGCGGGCAATTCCTCAATCGCGACCACGATATCGACCTCGGGTGCCTTGGCCAACGCCGAAATGCAGCGCATGTACTTTTCTGTTTCGATTGTTTTCTTGGTATCGAGGGGGTTGGAAATGCCGCCTTCTTCGCCGAGTGCGGCAGCAATATTTGCCGTTGTGGTTTCACTTAACGTTGCCAGTCCAAGCCCGCACTCTGTGGCCGCTTCCGTCATCAAACTCTTGAGCGCGCCCGAATTCGTCATGAAGGCGATATTCGGTCCGCGGGGCATGGGTGCATGGCACAGAAATTCTGCCGCCTCGATCAGCTCTTCCAAAGTGCCAACCCGAACGATTCCGGCCTCGAGGGCGTAAGCGTCAAACACCTGGAGACTGCCGGCGAGATTGCCGGTATGAGCGAGCGCCGCCGAGCGCGACAGTTCTGACCCTCCGATTTTCACAGCCACGACGGTTTTGCCGTTAGCGCGCGCCTTGCGTGCAGCTGCCAGGAAGCGCGCTGGGTCGAGCACCGTTTCAATATAACAGGCGATCACCCTGACATCGCCGTCGTCGGCCAGGAAGTCGATATAGTCGGCAAAGGTAAGGCCGATCTGGTTGCCGCAGGAGATCAGGTAGCCGACGTTCAAACCACGGTCGGTCATCGAACGTGTCAGGGTAGAGGCCAGCATGCCGCTTTGTGTAAGCAGAGCCACGGGGCCCGGGCGTAGCACAGCCAGTCTTTCGTCCGCCATGGTGACAAAGCGTCCGTTGCCGCTAGCAATGCCCATGCAGTTGGGACCGGCTGCCGCAATGCCTGTATCGTTGAGCAGGGTCTTAAGGCGTTCTGCCCTTGCCCGTCCGGTTTCGTCACCGCCTTCACCAAATCCTGCCGCATAGAGCGTTGCGCTCCGAGCGCCGAGCGGGGCAGCAGCCGCTAGCACATCCAGCGTCACGTCGGCCGGCACAAACAGCGCAAGATGATCCACGGGTTCAGGCAGTGCGCTAATATCGCCGTAACAGCGGCTGCCCCATAACGTGTCATAGTTGGGATTAACGGCAAAAACCGATCCTTCAAACCCGAAGCGGGTGAGGTTGTCCCAGACCCGTTTGGACCAGTGCCCCTGGCGATCGGACGCGCCAACGAGTGCAATATTGCGCGGCGCCACCAGTGCGCCGACGTCTTTGAAAGCCATATCACAGTCCCTTACTTTGACCCGCAGCAGGTTCAGGGTCGCAAAGGCAGCAATCGAGCCCTAGCCTTTGCGCTGATAGGGACCAAGCCCTGGCCGATACGATTTTTCGTCAAGAAATTCCTTCATACCCACCTTATCTGCGATCTCCTGGTCATTGCGCGCCAGAGAATCCTGCTTCGAGCCCAGATAATCGCGGGCTTGTTCGGCGCTCATGCCACGCACCGTGCGCACGGCATCCTTGGTCCAACGCACGACCGACGGATTGAGCTTCTGCAGCTTTTGGGCGAGCTTGACAGTTTCCGAGCGCAGGTCTGCCTTGGCTACAGCGAAATTCACCAGCCCCAGTTCCACCGCCCGCTTGCCATCGAACGGCTCACCGGTGACCGCGTAATAGAGTGCATGACGCGGTAGCATCATGTCGGTAAGATTCCAGCTGACGATACCGCCGGGTATGATGCCCCAGTTGACTTCCGAAAGACCGAAGATCGCGTCTTCGGCGGCGATCGCAAAGTCTGCGGCACACAGCTGGGTAAAGGCACCGCCAAAGCAATAGCCGTTGACCATGGCGATTGTCGGCTTCGGGAAACGGCTGAGCATCTCCCACCGCCAATGATGGCTGGCCGCATTTGACCGCCGGCGTTCTGCAGGATTGTTGGCAGTCTCCCGGAAGTAGAGTTTCAAGTCTTGCCCCGCACACCAGGCCTCGCCGGCGCCGCCGAGCACCAACACCTGCGTTTCTTTATCGCTTTCAAGCCAGCTGAGCGCGTCCTCGACGTCATAGTGCAGAGCCGGGCTCATGGCATTCCGCTTTTCAGGGCGGTTCAACATCAAGAACGTAATGCCATCTTCCCGTTCGATCTTGACGTTGTCATATGTCTTGTCGGCCATAAAAGTCTCCCTCAACGTGCCAATTGATGTTTAAGAGTAATAATTGGTCCAACGCCTCAGTCCGGCAGCATTTCCTCCAATAGCCGACCGAATCCTTCAATAGGCTCGCGGATCGACAATCGTTTTTGGATTTCCCAGCACCGTGCCGGTACCGGATGAATGACCGGAACCTGCAGATCCTTTTCCAACATGTCTATGATTGGCAGCACCTTCCAACCTGAACCCAACATGTAGATCGCATCGGCTCTCCTGTTCTTGAGAAACGCTCGCTTGGTATGGGTATAGACTTGTTCTGGCGACAGCAGCCCGACCTTGTCGAAGGCGACATCGATACCTTCCATTGCCAGCACATCAAACCCTGCATCCTTGAAGTAGTCTGCAAACACATTGTTGATCTTGCCGGTAAAGTATGTGACGCCAACAATCTTTTTGGCCCTGACTGCATTGAGCGCGCGCACATGATTGGTACCGGAGGTAAAGAACGGGACCTTGTATTTCTTTTTCCATTTTTTGAGGAGTTTGGCTTCGCCTTTATAGCCCAGCATCATAAACGGCGGCGCTCCCTCCGGGTGAATGAGGTCGCAGCCCTTTTCCGCAAGTCGTGCGATATATGGCTCATAGGGCTCCGTTGCACGCTTGAATTCCTCGGTGGTGCCCCTCTGTATGTCGAGAAAAAACGGCAGGACGCCAATGCCGTCCGGCAACATTCGTATCAGTTCTTCCAATGATCCGGAACGCATCGTCGGTTTTATAAGGCCGATGAGGCCGCGCCAGCTTTCATACGCCATGTCATGTCCTTCCCTGCGGCAATGCTGTATTATATGGATACAAGTATGTTGCCCCAGGTCCAAAAGGGAAAGGCGAAAAAAGCGCCTAGGCCGAACAGCAGGCTGGTCTAAGCCGATTAACCATCCGGGCTGGCTGGACGTTCGGTTGGCCGCTCACCACTGTCGGTGTCCGGCTGCTGCCCGTACGGGGGCTCATCAACGGTTGTTTTCGGCGTTTGTGGCGCGCGCGGCTCGGAGGACGGCTGACGTGGCGCGCACCAGAAACGCGCCAAGCGTCTAGCGCAATCACGAAGGCTTTCGGCGGCGCCAAGCAGTCGTTCACCATTGCGCAAACCCTGGTCGAGCTGCGACATGGTCTTGGCCATGCCTGGATCATCATCACTAAGCCACACCCGAAAAGTACGGCCATAGACACCACTCAGCCCAACCGATCTGATGGCCCCGCCAACACCTTCGTTGTTAACACCGGCAGCCGCCAACATCCATCGTTGCGAATTCAACAGCTTGAACACCAGCTTCGGGTCGATTGCGCCGCTGTCGTAAATCGAGCGCAACGCGGCTTTGTAAGGCATCAAGGCATCAAAGCGGTTCATCAGCACCTCAAACAACGTATCGCGCACGGATTGCCCCGACGTACGATCGGTCGGCATCGACAAAACCTGATCGTCGATCTTGCGCGTGAAACCGATCAGAATGTCAGCCTTCGATGAAAAATGAGCACGCATGTCCGCAAGCCCGATCCCGGCTTCCCGAGCAATGTCGGCCAGGCTGACATCGTCCCATGCCTGATCAGCCGCCAATTTCATTGCTGCTGCAATGATCCCGTCGCGTTGTGCTGTCTCGCTCATCTCATGCTCCTGGCGCCGGCAAGGACTGCGGGATGCCCGCAATCACCAATAGATAGGGCCTTGCAGGTGTCACGGAAACGGGTGCGACATGAACCCGTTAATGGTAATGCTTAATGCTCACCTAAGTTCGCGACCGCGTTGGCTCGCTGCCGCGACAGCCTCCCGCATTAGCGGGCGAAGGCCATCGGACTTCATCAGAACCCGAAGGGCTGCCTCCGTTGTGCCGCCCGGCGATGTGACATTCTTGCGCAATTGCGCTGCATCAAGGGTCGACTGCTTTAAGAGCGCGCCCGCGCCCGCCACCGTTGCCCGTGCGAGCTCTGCCGCGAGGTCTTTCTCGAGGCCGGCTTTGACGCCTGCTTCCGCCAAACACTCGGCGAGCAAGAATACGTACGCCGGACCCGAGCCAGAGACGGCGGTCACCGCGTCCATATCGTCTTCATTCTCCAGCCAGGCAACATCACCCACCGCCGCCATCAACTGGCCGGCTAGTGCGCGCTGAGCCTCACTGGCATGCCTGTTGGCCACGCAGACGGAGATGCCTTGTCCAATCGCAGCCGGCGTATTGGGCATAACGCGAATGACACCGGTACCCTCTGCCAGATGAGCTTCGAAGCTTTGGATCGTGCAGCCTGCGGCAATCGAAATGACGAGTGTTTCAGGACCGGCAATTGCCGCTAACGGTTCAAAGACGTCATCCATGATCTGCGGTTTTACGGCCATCACCATAACGGCCGGCGCGGTGGCCCAAGCCTCAGGACCGCTTTTGACCGTGATGCCATGCTGATCTATCAGACCTTGAATTTCAGGCGCCGGCGATGGATCTTGGATGATGATCTGCTTTGGGTCCGCACCGCCTGCGAGCCATCCATCAAGCAGCGCACCACCCATCTTGCCCGCACCCGCAAGCAACAGCGTCCCGTCCAATTGCAATCCCATCTCGATACACTCACAAATCAGCTTCGACTGGAACCAACCGAAGCACAGATCTTGTGGTCGGACAAATGGATTAAGCTTGGCCAGGTTTCAGCGGCGATCAAGCCTGGCCTTCGGTCTCGAACATCGTAGAGACCAATGCCTCGTGGCTTTGTTTGCCAGCCCAGACGACGAATTGAAAGGCTTGATAGTAGCGCTCACAGTTTTCCAGTGCGGCCCGGAGCAATGCCTCGCACTGACGTGGTGTTGCCACGGCACTGTTGAGCATGAGGCTGTGGCGGTACATGATCAGCCCTTCCTGGGCCCAAAGATCAAAATGTCCGATCCACAACTGTTCGTTGATTTGAGCAATCAGCCGATAGACTTCATTCAGCCTGTTGTCCGGGATCTTGAAATCGAAGGCGCAGGCGAGATGCAAAACTTCGAGGTCATGGCGCCAATTGAGAGACACATGGTAGTCGGTCCAGCTGCCGGCCACAATCAAGGTCAGTTCGTCATCCGAAGCGCGTTCACATGCCCAATCATGGGCAGATGCGACCCGTTCCATGAGATCGACTGGATTGCATTGGTCATAGCAGATTTCCGAGTTTGCCATTCTGGTTCCTCAGTTGGGCCCGCCGCGTGCCTAGGGACTTGATCTAGGGCACGTGTGAACTTTATGCGGGCTCGGTGCAGTCGCGGTTCAAGCATTCGTCAGGTGCTGGCGAAGCGGCTTTCCAAGACCAAGAGTGAAATTGCCGTTCGCCGTCAAAGTCCGTTTGACGAAAACAGATTGCCACTACGAGTCGCAAGTCAGGTGACCTCTTGTCCACGGGGAAAGTGTCAGCAGGGCGGCTACACAATGATTTGCTGAGCATATGTGGATTGATGGTCAATAAACTGTGGATGGGCACGCATCTGGAAAGATTGCCAGTACACATTGACGTCCATTCTGAGCCTTTTGACGCCACGAATACTGATGCTATTGCCATCGCTTGAAGCGTTTCAATTCGGCCTCAAGTTGTGTCACGCGTTGGGAAAGGCGCTCATTTTCTGCCTGGGTTTTAACCGCCATTGCCTTGATCGCCTCGAAGTCTTCCCGGCTCACCACGTCCATATCGGCAAGAAAGCGTTCGGCTTGCGAGCGGATCACTGTTTCCATCTCGCGGCGCGCGCCTTGCGCAGCCCCTGCCGCATCTGACATCAAGCGAGCGAGGTCATCCAAAATTTTGTTTGATGATTGGGTCATGGTTAAGGGTCCGCTGTCAGTCTAAAGCGTTGCTGGATAAGGGGCGAGGCGCGACCACTGGGTGCCCCGCCTCTGCTCAATATGAGAGCGTTGACAGACCCAATCAACCACAAGCAGAATCGGCTGAACACAATATTGACTGCCATGAGCAGACATCACCATGCCGGCGGATCCGTCCGGCGCTGAATTTCAGGTCGATTTTGCCCGACACCTTAGACCATCAACAGCGCGAGACACCATTGGCCAAGCGCATTAAGGCCCGGATCAAAGCGTCTGGCCCGCTTCCCGTTAAGGATTACATGGAGGCCTGCCTCTTCGATCGCGATTATGGCTATTACCACGAGCAACCGGCCGTAGGCAGCGGTGGAGACTTCATCACCGCGCCCGAGGTTTCTCAAGTTTTCGGCGAACTTATCGGGGCTTGGACAGCAATTGTCTGGACCATGATGGGCCAGCCCAACACGTGTCAGTTGGTAGAATTGGGGCCGGGGCGTGCGACCTTGCTATCTGATGCGCTACGGGCGACGCAGCGGGTGCCAGGTTTTCATGCCGCCATCAATATCAGCCTGGTCGAGCGCAATCGTGCCCTGCGCGCCCGCCAGCACGAAGTCTTGACCAAGTTGCAAAAACCATATCGCACGTTTGCATCTCTGGCGGAGCTGGCCGCCACAATCCTGGAGCGGCCACAACCAACGATTGTAATTGCCAATGAATTCCTGGATGTCTTTCCAGTTGCCCAGTATGTGCGGACCGAGCATGGGCTGGTTGAGCGCTGTGTCGGTCTCGATAACGATGGCAGGTTCGTGTTTGTTGCTGCAGCGGATCGCGCCGGACAGCCACGGGCGTCCGTCAAGAATACCAGCGCGCCAATTGGCGCTATCGTCGAGCATTGTCCGGCTATCGGCGAAGAAATCTTAGCGCCGATTGCCGCGCTGGCGCCAGAGGCCCCTATCGCCGCATTATTTGTCGATTATGGCTATGCACAACAGGGCTATGGCGACACATTGCAATCCGTCTATCGCCATAAGCAGGTCTCACCATTCTATGCGCCTGGGGAAAGCGACGTCACCTGTCAGGTCGATTTTGCTGATTTGCATACCCAATGGTTGAGGCATCCGAGCACCATTGCACTGGCTGCGGATGGTCCGATCCCTCAGGCAGCATTTCTCGGCACATTGGGCATCATGGAACGGACCGCGCAATTGATGCAGGCTAATCCTCACCAGGCCGGTGCGCTCGAGACCGGCACCGCGCGATTGATGTCCCCGCATGGCATGGGCGGCAATTTTTTGGTTATCGGTTTGCGTAACAGTCTGGTGCCGCCCTTGCCTGGTTTTCCTACGGGCGGCTCACACCAGGCGCAGGTGAAAAGCGAGCTGAGTGAATGACACTGGATTGTATCACTTCCGGCGAGCTCGGCGCCCTCCCTAAAGTAAGACATGGATTCTTTTCGCGTCTGGGCGGTACCTCCGAGGGAATTTATGCGTCCCTCAATGCGGGCTTCGGGTCCGCCGACGATACTCAGAATGTGCAGGCCAACCGTCAGCGTGTCGCGCAGGCGCTGGGGCTTGTCGCGGACCGGATTCAGACTGTTTATCAGTGTCACAGCGCTACGGCGTTAGTTATCGAGGGGATGCGCGCTGACGCGCCCCGGGCCGATGCCATGGTGACCCGTGTCCCCGGGCTGGCGATTGGAATTTTGACGGCCGACTGCGCCCCGGTTTTGTTTGCCGATGCCGCAGCCGGCGTTATAGGTGCTGCCCATGCGGGCTGGCGCGGCGCGCAGGCTGGCATCCTCGAAAACACAGTTGCTCTCATGGAAGCACAAGGCGCGGCCCGCACGACGATCCGCGCGTGCGTAGGCCCCTGCATCAACCAAGCAGCCTACGAAGTCGGGCCAGAATTCAGATCACAATTTGTTTCGGCAAATCCCGACGATGCGAGATTCTTTAGCACGCCCCGCGCCGGCCAGCGGCCACATTTCGATTTGCCTGCTTATGTTGTATCCAGGCTGCAAAAGGCCGGATTGGCAGCCGTTGAGTGTCAGGCCCCCTGCACTTATGAGAACGAATCACGATTCTATAGTTACCGGCGTTCTACCCATCGAAACGAGCCGGATTACGGACGTCACATCTCCGCCATTCTTCTGGCACAGCGATAATCCACAATTAACTGAGAGTTTCGGAAACCCTTTTTCGAATTAGTGGGCGATAGGCGTCAATTAGGTCTGGACGAGGCGTATGGGGCTGATTAAAAATTCTCCGAGTGGGGGTACCGGAAGACTCATAGAGGGCCGCAAAGTTAGTACGCCGGCCGCCGGAGAGACAGCGGGTAATATTAAGAGGGGGACGTCATCGTGACGACCACTTATACTGCTGCGGCGAGGAGCGTGCAAAAGCAAGTTCTTTGGGCAGCAACTTCAATGATTATCGCATTCGGACTGGCCGGATGCGGTTCGAGCAATAGTTTTAAGATCCCAGGTTTGTCATCGACACCTAATACACAGGCGAACAAGACTGTTGCTCAGCAAAAGATTCAAAACCGCAAAATCGCGATTGCTAACGTGATTGGCGCGCCCGACGCGGTTAATAAGCAAATCATTCAGCAATTTACATCATCTCTCGCAAGCCCCGGTTTGACTGTCGTGAAAACCGGAGACGCAACTGCTGACTATGTGCTGCGCGGCTATATGGTTGCCGCCAAGGAGCGTCGCGGCACCAAGGTGTCCTACATTTGGGACCTTAATGATAAGGCCGGCAACAAGCTGAAGCGGATCAGCGGTGAAAATCTTGCGGCAAAGACCAAGAGTCGGGATCCATGGTCGGCGGTCACGCCGGCTGTGATTAAGAAGATTGTCACCCCGGTCTCGCCCAAGCTGGTGGCACTGATCCCCAAGACGCCGGTTCGTGCTACCGCACAGCGCGTTGCCACAACCACACCATCAGCTGC
This sequence comes from Hyphomicrobiaceae bacterium, assembly GCA_965223255.1. Lineage (GTDB taxonomy): Bacteria > Pseudomonadota > Alphaproteobacteria > Rhizobiales > Hyphomicrobiaceae > CBDCWA01. Next base: position 1,182,146 of record CBDCWA010000002.1, read on the forward strand.
CACGAATCCCGCTGGAGCGACCACGACGGGCAGCATCGCAAGTGGCAAGGGGCCGGCGGCGATCGTTGTCCCTGTCAAAGGGGCGCCAGGCGATGGCAACATCGCTCTAACGCGCGCGATGCGTAATGCGCTGACCCGCAATGGCGTCGCCGTCAGACAGAACGGCGCCCCCTCGACGTATCGGGTTGAAGGTCGCGTAAAGCTAGTCGGAAAGGCTAAGAACAAGCGGCAACCCGTTCAGGTCGTCTGGACGGTTCGCGACGCAAAAGGTGGCAATGTTGGTGGCCTGCAACAGGACAACACCATGGACGTTGCGATTCTAAAGGGCAAGTGGGGTGCCCATGCGGAAGACGCTGCGAGTGCCGCTGCGCAGGGCATAGTAAAATTGCTACCGGGCAAGAAGTAGCCAGCCGCCGCATCGAGGCGTGTTTTGCGGCCATCTTGCCACATGGAATGTCATAAATTTGTCAGGCAATTGAGCCCGAACCGTTTACAGGTTTGGGCCCAATTGCTAGAAGCCCAGAAGATGGCCGGGGCGCCGCGTGATGGATGCTGGATTGCATCGCGATACGCAGCATGAGCGCTCAAGTTTTGCAGAACAAGCCTGGGACAGTTGGGCCGTCCACCAGACCGGCTCAGGTCAATTATTTTTAGACACAGGTTGCCATGACAAGAGCCATGGGGTCCGGAAAAGCTGATGACGATTTGAATATCAAGCTTGTTTCCGGCAACAGCAATCCCCCGTTAGCCGTCGACATCAGCAACATTTTATCGGTGCCGCTGACCAAATGCATTTGCAAGCGCTTTGCGGACATGGAAGTGTTCGTAGAGATACAGGAAAACGTTCGCGGCCAGGATGTGTTCTTGCTGCAGTCGACGTCATTTCCCGCCAACGACAACCTGATGGAGTTGCTGATTTTGATCGATGCCCTTAAGCGGGCATCGGCGAGCCGTATTACTGCGGTCATGCCCTACTTTGGCTATGCGCGCCAGGATCGAAAACCGGGCCCCCGCACACCGATATCTGCCAAGCTCGTGGCCAACCTCATCGAACGCGCCGGCGCAGACCGGGTGATGACGCTCGATCTGCATGCCGGCCAAATTCAAGGCTTCTTCGACATTCCAACCGACAATCTTTTCGCAGCCCCGGTCATTGTTCGCGATGTCAAAGAGCGCTTTAAAGAGGAAAACATCACCGTCGTCTCGCCGGATGTTGGCGGCGTCGTTCGCGCCCGGGCCTTGGCGCGGCGCATCAATGCCCCGATTGCAATATGCGACAAGCGCCGGGAGCGTGCAGGCGAAAGCGAAGTCATGAATGTCATCGGCGATGTCTCGGGCCGGCGTTGTATTCTTGTTGATGATATCGTGGATTCCGGCGGCACGCTGTGCAATGCGGCCACGGCCTTGATCGAAATGGGGGCAATGGAGGTTCACGCCTATATAACCCATGGCGTGCTGTCCGGCGAAGCGGTGGCGCGGGTTAGCGGCTCCCAGCTGACATCATTGGTCATCAGCGACTCGATCCAACCGACAGAATCCGTACTGTCCTCCGGAAATATTCGATTATTATCAATTGCCCCGCTCATTTCCGAAGCGATCCGGCGCACCGCCAGCGACGAAAGCGTATCCAGCCTTTTTGATTAAAGCACCTCAATAGCTTAAGTTTGCCCGATAACGGCCTGGCGCCCTTGAAATAATTGGTGCCGGTGACCGCGACGCAATTGGCGTGGAAATTCCCCTAATGCACCGGTATAGTTAAAGGGGTCGATCAGCGATGGGCTGATCAGGAGAAACCAGTGAGTTGGATAAGTGGCGATTCCTAAACCGGAACACTATGACTACGATCTCATCGCCGCGCTCGAGGCGGTCGTTGAGGTTAAGTCTACGGTCCCGCGCGATGCGTTTTCCGCCAAGACTCTCGGCGTCGAGCGGTTGGGTCACGGCGTGCTTATCCGCAGCGATGGGCTTGTCCTCACGATTGGATATTTGATCACCGAAGCCGAAACGATTTGGTTGACGCTGTCAGATGGTCGCGTGGTTCCTGGTCACGTCGTGGCGCAAGATCAAGAGACAGGTTTTGGATTGGTCCAGGCGCTCGCACGTGTTGATTTACCCGTCTTGGAATTGGGCATGTCGCAAGATTGCGAAGTTGGCGATCAGGTCGTGGTCGGCGGGTCCGGCGGCCTTGATCACGCCATTTCCGCAACGATTATCGCAAAGCAGGAGTTTACGGGGTATTGGGAATACGCGCTGGATGAGGCGATCTTCACCGCCCCGGCACATCCTCATTGGGGCGGCACGGCGTTGATTGGCTCAGGTGGCGAGCTTTTGGGCATCGGCTCTCTGCAATTGCAGCAAACGCTGCGCGACGGCAGCAATGAAGACATCAACATGATTGTGCCGATTGATCTGCTGAAACCAATTTTCGACGATCTATTGACGCTGGGGCGGCCTAATCGTCCACCGCGTCCCTGGCTCGGCGTGTTTGCCACCGAAGTCGGCAATCGGGTGGTGATTGCCGGCACGTCACAACGCGGCCCGGCCCGGCAAGCCAACGTCAAGACCGGTGACATAATTCTTGGCGTCGGCGATCAGGAAGTCCGAACGGCTGGTGTTTTCTTCCGTGAGGTCTGGTCTTTAGGGGAGGCTGGCGTGGAAGTTCCGTTGTTGATCTATCGCGATGGCCAGACATTTGAGATCACAGTGGTGTCTGCCGACCGTCGGCGATACCTGAAGGGCCCGACCGTGCATTGAATATTCGCCAATCCAAGCCGAACGCTATCCATTGCATTGGCGCCGGCATAGGTCTATACACCCCCTGAACGCAAGTTTCGCGCCGAGGCACCCTTGGAGGCTCGGTGCGCGTTGGGCCCGCTAGGCCCTTTTTTCATTGGAGTGTGCAATGGCTGACATCGTAGAGATCAAGGCCGAAGCGCGACCGCGGGCCGGTAAGGGGGCCGCCCGCTCTGTCCGGCGCGACGGTAAGATTCCAGCCGTAATATACGGCGACAAGCAAGAACCCGACCTGATTGCACTGGAGCACAATGAGCTCTGGACCATCGTCAAGCGGGGCAGATTCACCTCAACCCTTTTCGATATCAATTTGGATGGCAAGAAGGTGCGCGTCCTGCCGCGCGAGGTGCAACTGGATCCGGTGCGTGACACGCCGCTTCACGTAGATTTTCTGCGCATTGGTCCTGACAGCCGCATTCGTGTGAACGTGCCTGTGCGGTTTATCAATGAGACCGCATCACCGGGCCTCAAGCGTGGCGGCGTTTTGAATATAGTCCGCCACGACATTGAAGTGATCTGTCCGGCCGGCAGCATTCCACCGTCTTTGGATTTTGACCTGACGGGACTGGAAATCGGCCGCTCGCTTCACATCTCCGCTATCGAATTGCCGGATGGGGTCAAGCCGACGATTATGGATCGTGACTTTACGGTTGCGACTATTGCCGGTGCCGGCCGCGGCAGCGTCGAAGAAGAAACCGAAGAAGCAAAAGAAGCCGAAGGTGAGGAAGCCGCACCAGCCGCCGCAGCAGCCGAGGAAGAAGAAAAGAAAGAATAGGCGAATGCCTAACCTGCTAGTGAGCGCAGGCAGACGGCAACTTCCCCTTCCTTTCGTGAACCGGACGCGCAGACCTGGTCCGATTGTTCTGGCGAGGCTGCGCACCGTTTCCAATTCGGTTAGCGTCTTCGACCCGCAATCACGTTTGGCGAGAGGTAACAGCCCATGAAGCTATTCGTTGGATTGGGCAATCCCGGCTCGAAACATGCGGCCAACCGCCATAATGTAGGGTTCATGGCTGTGGATCGCATCGCGGAAGAATATGGGTTCGGGCCCTGGCGCAAGAAATTTCAGGGCATGATCAGCGATGGCCTGATTGACGGCAGCAAGGTCCTCCTGCTGAAACCGCAGACCTACATGAATGAAAGTGGGCGCTCTGTCGCCGAGGCAGCACGATTCCACAAGTGCGACGTAGAAGATGTGTTCGTATTCTATGACGAAATCGACCTGGTGCCGGGCAAATTGAAGGCCAAGACCGGCGGCGGAAATGCTGGCCACAATGGCCTGCGCTCAATTTCGGCGCAGTTCGACAATGACTATCATCGGGTACGCATTGGCGTCGGCCATCCGGGCCGCAAGGGCCAGGTCGCAAACTACGTGCTTCGCGATTTTTCAAAGGCCGACAAAGACTGGCTCGAGCCGATGCTCGATGCCATCGCTGCAGCGGCTCCGCAACTGGTGGAGCATGATGTACCGGGCTTTCTGTCTGATGTCGCTCGTCGCCTACATCAAGACGACGAACCGGCCGAGGCGAAGACCAAGCGCTCCAAGTCAGAAAGCGATCCCGATAAAAATGCAAAGCCACGTCTCAAAAAACCAAGTCCAGCGCATCCTGCAGGCAGCCGCATGGCGCACCGCCAAAGCGCGCTTGCGGAAAATCTTGCCAAGTGGCTGAAGAAAACCAAACCCGACGAGTGACAGCGAACAGCATCGCAACTTGAGCGGCGAGCGGCGCATCACACTGCCCGTCGCGATTTCATGAGGGCTTCCCATGGGCTTCAAATTGGGCATTGTAGGCCTGCCGAACGTCGGCAAATCGACATTGTTTAACGCCTTGACACAGACGGCGGCCGCCGAGGCTGCCAACTATCCGTTTTGCACCATCGAGCCCAATGTCGGTGAAGTCGGCGTACCTGATGCACGATTGGCAGAACTGGCGGCCCTCGCCAAATCCGAGGAGATCATTCCGACACGATTGACGTTTGTCGACATCGCCGGCCTGGTGCGGGGCGCCTCCAAAGGCGAGGGCCTTGGCAACCAATTTCTCTCCCATATTCGCGAGGTCGATGCTGTCGCCTATGTTCTTCGTTGTTTCGAGGACAGTGATGTCACCCACGTGGACGGGCGCATTGATCCGCTATCGGATGCCGATGTCGTCGAAACTGAATTGATGCTCGCCGATTTGGAATCTCTCGAAAAGCGCCATTCAAACCTCGAAAAGCGCGCTAAGACGGGCGACAAGGAGGCGAAGGCAATTGTCGAAGTAATGGACACGCTATTACAGGTGTTACGCGAGGGCCGCCCCGCCCGCATGGCCGAAATTACCGATGAACAAAGATCAATCCTCAAGGATCTGCAATTGTTGACGGCAAAGCCGGTCCTTTATGTGTGTAATGTCGATGAGGCCTCGGCTGCAGCAGGCAATGAGCACTCTGCCAAGGTTGCCAAGCGGGCCGAGGCAGAGGGCGCTCAATACGTCGTGATTTCAGCAAAGATTGAGGCGGAACTTGCCGGCCTCGAGGATGACGAGCGTCAAGCCTTCTTGGAGGAGATGGGGCTTAGCGAACCGGGCCTTAATCGATTGATCCGCCGCGGCTATGAACTGTTGGGCTTGATCACCTTCTTTACAGCTGGACCCAAGGAGACGCGCGCCTGGACGGTGACCAGGGGCACTAAGGCACCGCAGGCCGCAGGTGTGATCCATACCGATTTTGAAAAGGGCTTCATTCGTGCCGAAACCATATCGTTTGACGATTACACGACACTCCGCGGCGAAGCAGGCGCGCGCGAAGCCGGCAAGATGCGCCTTGAAGGCAAAGACTACATCGTCCAGGACGGCGACGTCTTACACGTTCGTTTCGCCACTTAAATGCAGGACAGAGTAGCAAGAAATCGGCGAACGCTCTGGCGCCGACCACTAATCTCCTTGGGCCTTTTGGCCGTAACCGGCAAACAGTTTGACCACCTTGGCCATTTCCGCCTTGGACAACGGATGCGGCTTGCCGAGCGTCAGCACCTTGTAATACTGCTCTGCCAGCGTCTCGATCTCTGCGGCAAGTTCCAGGGCGCTATCAAGCGTGCCACCGACAGCGATCTGGCCGTGATTTGCCATCAGGCAGGCATTGCGCTTTGCAAGTGCGCGCTCAAGGTGATCAGCGAGGTCTTTCGTCCCGAAGGTGGCATAGGGCACCAATGGAATATCGTCGCCGCCCGCGATCGCCACCATGTAATGAAACGCCGGGATCGGCTGATGTGCCGCAGCAAGCACGGTCGCATGCATGGAGTGGGTGTGCACAACGGCGCCGATGTCGTCACGAACGCCATAGGCCGCGAGGTGAAATTGCCATTCGCTGGACGGCTTTCTGGACTTCGGAGGTGTCGATCCATCGCCTTTTACGAACACCACGTCTTTGGGCTTTAAAGCGTCATAGGCCATGCCCGACGGCGTGATCAGCATCCCATCCTTCCAGCGGCACGAGACATTGCCTGAGCGACCCGGCGAGAGTCCGGTCTCACTCATCCGAAGGCTGGTTGCGATCACCGTTTTGCGGGCGGCGAGCTCAGGATTGCTCCCCCGTGTTCTGGCCTTGCTGGTCACGTGGCGGTCTCCGCCGTCCGCGCCTTCGGATCGAGGAGGGCGCGCTCGGGATAGAGGCGCAGCAGGCCTTCGCGGCTTGCCACACAGATGCCACGCTCGGTAATGAAACCGCTCACCAAACGGTTGGGCGTGACATCGAACGCCGGATTTGCCGCCGGCGCACCGGGTGCCGCGATTTCCACCGTGGCAATTGCCCCATCCGCCAGCCGGCCCGTCATCTTCAGCACTTCATCATCGCCGCGCTCTTCGATCGGGATATTGAAGCCGTCAGCTATGGTCCAATCGATGGTGGAATGTGGCAGCGCCACATAGAACGGTACGTCATTGTCGCTCGCTGCAAGGGCTTTGAGGTAGGTGCCGATCTTGTTGGCAACATCGCCGTTGGCACTGACTCGGTCGGTGCCGACGATGCAAAGGTCGACCTTGCCATGTTGCATCAAGTGGCCACCGGCATTGTCGACGATAACGGTATGGGGAACGCCGTGCGCGCCCAATTCATAGGCGGTCAAGGATGCGCCTTGATTGCGCGGGCGCGTTTCGTCGACCCAGACATGAACGGATATACCAGCGTCATGGGCCTGGTAAATCGGCGAGGTGGCCGTCCCCCAATCGACGCAGGCGAGCCATCCGGCATTACAATGGGTGAGAACATTGACCGGTTCACCCGGGCCTTTTGTTTTTGCAATCTCTTTGACCAGGTCCAGCCCATTGACCCCGATCATTCGGTTCGTTTCCACGTCCTCATCGCACAGTCGTGCAGCCCGCGCATAAGCCGCTTTGGCGCGCTCGCGCCCGGGTAGGTCTGCCACCGCCGCCCGCATCTCAGCCAGAGCCCATTTGAGATTGATGGCCGTTGGCCGCTGCGCCGCCAGGTAAGTAATTCCCGCCTCGAGGGCCGCGTCGCTGGCGTCTTCTCTGAGCCGCATCGACAAGCCATAGGCTGCCGTTGCCCCAATCAAGGGCGCCCCGCGCACCAACATATCCTTGATGGCGCGCCCGGCGTCTTCGATGTTGGCAAGGTGTGCCGTCACGAATTCATGCGGCAGTCGGGTTTGATCGATGATCTCAACCGACCACCCATCATCATTGAGCCAGATGGTACGGTAGGCTTGGCCATGAATTTTCATACTGACTTCTCTCCCACGTCCTCGTGCGTCAGCACGACAACGCCATCGCCGCCAAAACGTGCAAATTAGTGCCCATCAAAGGTCATCAAGACGTGGACGTCGACGCCGAGATCTCTGATTTTCTGCAGCCCACCAAGGTCCGGCAAATCGATGATGAAAGTCGCGCCCATCACCTTGCCGCCCGATCGACGGACCAACTTGACCGCGGCCTCGGCTGTGCCACCGGTTGCGATCAAATCGTCAACGATCAGAATGCGTTCACCATCGCGAATGGCATCCTCGTGGATTTCAATGGTATCGACACCGTATTCCAGGGTGTATTCCTGCCCGATTGTCTTCCATGGCAGTTTGCCGCGCTTGCGCAGCGGAATGAAACCACAGCCGAGCCGATCGGCAATGGCACCGCCAAGAATAAAGCCGCGGGCTTCTATGCCGGCCACGGCATCGACCGGCTCAGCTCGGTAGGGTTCTGCCATTTGCGCGATTGCAGCCTTGAAGCCCTGCGCATCTCCCATCAATGTCGTGACATCCCGGAACATGATCCCCTCCTTGGGGTAGTCAGGGATAGATCGGATCAGTTGTTTTAAATTTTCCACCAAGAGCCTCCGTGTCGGTCAAATTACGGGCGCAAAATACCAATATACGTGCTAACCGGGTAGGGAAAGAACCGAGGCGTGTGGGATTGGTGGATTGCAGACCAGAAAATCAGAGCTTTCTGCAACCACTAGGAGACTGATCGATGTCGCAGAGCGACCTGTCATTAAACGTTGATGACAATCTGGAGGACTTGCCTCGCACCTTGCGGCGTGAGCGTGAGGCGCAGGATCGTGCCGCTGCCGAAGCTGCTGCGGCCGACAAGGCCCCCCCCCAATCTTGGGCCCAGTATTGGAATGCAGCACCCGAGGCCAGACCAGCAACGGTGACCGCATTGAACGTGCCGTTCGTTCACCTGGTTTGGTTTTTTCTGAAAGCCGTTTTTGCCGCCATTCCGGCACTCATCCTGTTGGGGGCGGTGCTATGGTTGATCGGTGATATCCTGACCGCCTATTTCCCCTGGTTGGTCAAGGTCAAGGTTTTGATCCACATTCCCCAGCCACATTAAGCGCCGGATTTATCACCGCGTCCCGACCGGGCGGAGGGGGTCAGTTGCCACGCCAAAGGCCATGCTTGGCGAGGAAGTCGATGACCAACCGGTCGAAGCCTTCGGGGTCTTCGAGCATGCAGCAATGGCCGGTATTTGCCAGCACTTCATGGTCAATCCACTCAAACAACTCCTTCGTACGTCGCCCACCGCCAAGCGCACTGTCGTGTTCCCCGTTGATGATCAGCATAGGAATTTTGCATTGAGCAAGATCAGCTGTGACATCTGAGGTTTGCAGGACGTTGAACAGATGCACCAGCGCTTCGGCATCGATCGTGCGGCCGCGGTCGAGAAATCCATTGATCAAATAGCGGCCTATTGGAGAATCGGCCCAGGGCTCACAAACGCCATGGCGCAAGTGGCCCAAATGATAGGTAGCAAGCGTGCCGGCGGCCTGATGTTCGCGATAGGCCTTTATACGATGTTCGAAATGCCCTTGGCGTTCGCTGGTCCCGCCGACCGCGATGGCCGCACGAAACACATCCGGATGTTGTGCGCCTAGGAGGAGGGCGAGCTTGGAGCCGATGCTGCAGCCCATCACCACCGCATCGCTCGTGATCCCTTCGTCAGCGAGCATACCCATAATGTCATCGCCCATATCCCGCAGCGTGCACGGCGTCCTCGGTTTCTCAGACTGCCCGAGCGCCCTGATATCCATCGCGATCGTTGTGTAGTAACGCGAAAAATGGGCGTTTTGGTAGATCCACATATGATGATCGAGCGGGATCGCATGGATCAGCACCATTGCTGGGCCCTGACCATTTTTTTCGTAGTAAATGTCGATCCCGTTGCGCGTGCTGATTGCCATTGCTCTGGCCCTCCCTCCCATATTAAGCTGGGATATAATCGCCTCTGCCGCCTGCATAAACAAGTGAGGCCTGCCATGCCCTACGATCCAATACTTCCTCGTGCCCGCCTCGGATTTATTATTCCGTCGTCGAACAGGATGGTTGAGCCGCAAATCGCGCGCCATGTGCCAGCGGGAGTCGTGCCGCATTTCCAGCGTATCGGCATGACCAACCGGCATCGTGCACCGATCGAAGAGCTAATGCCGCGTATCACATATGCGGCCGAGATGCTTGGCGATTCCAAATGTGATGTCACGGTCCTGCAGTGCACCGGTACGTCAATGTCGGGCGGGCCGGCTAAGGAAAAGGAAGTTTTGGCAGCCATTGAGGCAACCACCGGGCGTCCGGCGCTCAGCGCTGCCTCGTCCTTAATGTCTGCGTTTGCTGCAATCGGCGCCCGCAGGCTCGCGGTGATCTCCGAGAACGAGCCAGCGAGCCATGCCAAGAAGGTCGGCTTCTTGCGGGACGCCGGCTTTGAGATCGTAGCTGACAAGGCGGCCGATTTGGCCGGTACAGATGTCTATTGCACGACACCGTCCGACTTTTGGTTCGATGCAGCAACTGAAATTCGTGATGACCGCGCCCAAGCTTATGTATTTTCGTGCGCCAATCTTCACACCATGGAATTCATCCCAGCTTTGGAAGCAAAGTTAGATCGGCCTGTCATTAGTTCAAATCAGGCTGCATTGTGGTGTGCGCTGAGAACCGTTGGAATCAAGGACAACGTTACGAGTCTAGGCCGGCTGTTTCTCCATGACCTCTCCAGTTCCGAAGCAATGGCGGTATAGTCGTCACGAGAAAAAGGAGCAGCCTATGATCAATTCGGATGGCTTATTGCATTTCACGATTCCTGTGAAGGATCTCGATCGGTCTGAAGAGTTTTACACCCGCATAATGGGGTTCGAGAAACTGCGCCGCAACAGTCACATGGTGTTTATGAAGGCCAATCAAGATTTTTTCGTGCTGACCTACTCTGAAAAACCCGTCGATCCAAATCCGGCAGAGTCTCATGACATCCATACAGCGTTCCGCGTGACCAAGGAGGAATACGATCGCGCAAAAGAATTCCTTGCGGCTAATGACATTCATATATTTAAGGAAGAAGACAGAAATACCGGGACATTCCGCGGACGCAGCGCCTATTTCCACGATCCCGATCGCAACGTTCTGGAGATCATCGAATTGGTTATGGATCCATTTGATGCCATCGCCGAGGAAAAGGCGAAGGGACGGATGTGAGCCAAATGGGTGGGTCGCAACATTTCAACCCGGTGCCCTGCAAAGTTGTTCGCGCCAATCCAACAATGCAACGAAATTTGACAATAAGCGACCTTTAAGGACGAGATTTTTTGTAGGTCTGCAATGGAAAAGTTCCGCATAATGTTTCTCGCGACGGCGCTCATCGTAATTGCCGGCTTAGCGCTTGCGCAGCCAACGAAACGTCCGAACCAGAAACCAAAAGTCGCTGTTGATCTTGAATTGGTTCTTGCCGTCGATGTCTCAGGTTCAATGGATGATGTCGAGCACAAGATACAGCGTGAGGGGTACGCTGCGGCCCTAGAACATCCCCAAATCGCCAGCGCCATCACGAGCGGTGGGCGCCAACGTATTGGTCTCATATATATCGAGTGGGCAGGACCCGGTCTCAATGAAGTTATAGTTCCTTGGACATTGATCAAGAGCGCAGCGGACGCCCGGGCATTTGCCGCCAAACTTCGAAAGGTGCCGCGAGCAAATATCCGTGGGACGTCAATATCGGGTGGCCTTGATTATGCCGGCACTTTGTTTGGCCAGGTCTTTAAGGGCGACCGTCGTGTAATCGATATTTCAGGTGATGGACCCAATAATCGCGGCCGACGGGTCGAAGATGCACGCGATGCATTGATCAAGAAGGGGATTGTCATCAACGGTCTGCCGCTGATGATCGATCCAAGCTCTCACCAGCTGGGTGTTGGCGGCACGCTAGATCAGTACTATCGCGATTGTGTCATTGGCGGTATTGGCGCATTCGTTGTGGCGGTGCACAACGTAAAACACATTGCCGGCGCCATTCGCCGCAAACTCTTGCTTGAGATCGCCGGGCGTCCCGCAACCCTTGAGCGCGCATTCCTGCCCAAGAAAAAGAAAAAAATTGACTGTCTTTCCGGCGAGAAATCCTGGCGCTGGCGGCTTGATTCTGACGACTGGTGAAACGCCGTGCCTCACAGGGGGAGCTTTATAGAGGCCTTGAGCCCCCCGAGCGAACTCTGATCAAGCACGACATCGCCGCCATGGCTACGCGCGATATCACGCGTAATTGCAAGCCCTAGCCCGGAATGCCCTTTGGCCTGATTGCGGGCGTGATCTATGCGGTAGAACGGGCGGAAGACGGCTTCGCGTTCGCCGGCAGAAATGCCCGGGCCATTGTCCTCCACATCGATATGCAGCCAGCCGCGCCGCCTAAAGGCATTCACCCGTACCTTGTCGCCGAACCTCGCCGCATTCGACAACAGATTGGTCATCGCGCGTTTGAAGGCTTGCCGTTTGACCGGTACTTGCAGTTTCACATCCGCCGGCCTGATCTGAAATGAAATGCTCCGCGCGAAGACCTGGGCATCCTCGATAATTTCCTCTATTAACTCATTCACGCCCGTCAGTTCGACTTCTTCGCCTTCGTCGCCGCGTGCGAAAGCCAGATAATCTTCCAGCATATGCTGCATCTCATTCACGTCGGACTGCATCGCACGTACTTCTTCACTATCGCCTTGTAGTGCAAGCTCAAGCTTGAAACGGGTTAGTATTGTGCGCAGGTCGTGACTGACGCCGGCCAGCATCGTCGTGCGTTGATCGACATGCTGTCTTATGCGATCGCGCATCTCCAGGAACGCCTCATAGGCCTGGCGCACTTCTCTGGCTCCTCTGGGTGTGATGTCCAATTGAGCGGTGCGCCCCTTACCAAAGGCGTCTGCTGCCTCGGCAAGTCGGAGAATAGGCCGGATCTGGTTGCGCAAAAATAGAATGGCAACGCACAGAAGAATGACTGACGTGACCACCATCCAGACCAGAAAAATATGCGAATTCGATGCGTAGGTCTGGCTACGCCGGGCCACGAATCTAAGCACCGCCTTCGGATGCTTGACTTTGATTTCCACGCTTCTGGAATTGCCAACGGTGTCGATCCAGAAGGGATACTTGGTATGGCGCGCAATTTCGTTGGACAGCGTACGATCAAGGAGATCAAAAAAAGGCCTCGGGCGCGCGACCGGCAATTTTCCGGCCGGTAGCACCGTCAACGACAAGTTTAGGCGATCTCCGGCGAGCGTGACGAGGGCGGCATATTTGTCTTTCCGCTGATAGGCTTCGAACAAGCTTATAACGGCGCCGATATCGCGCGCGGTAGCTTCTGACAGCCGCCGCGTAACCGCCTGCCAATGGCGTTCCATGAAAACATAGGCGACGACGCCCTCCAGCAGCACGATTGGCGCGATGATAATGATGAGGGCGCGCGCGTAGAGGCCCTTAGGCATCAACTCACCCAGCAGGCGCATCAACGGCTTGAAGGCCCATGCGATCCATACCCCGACGGATTTAAGATGTGCGCCGGCAGGGCTGCTCATGACAAAACGGTTGACTGCCGACGCCGAGGTGAGCGCAGCTTCGCTCGTGCGCCGGCCCGCCCGCCGCGCAACGACCAGCCATCTCAAGCCATATGTCATCCGCCCCAGCACGCTACGGTCCCACTATCCTGGCAGGTCAATCAATGTAGAGCACATACCCCTTCCCCCGCGCAGTCTGCAGATAGACAGGATTGGAAGGATCGATTTCGATTTTGCGGCGCAGGCGGTTGATCTGGACATCGATTGCCCTTTCGCTGCCGGTTGTGTCCTCGGGATTGAGTTCGTGCCGCGCGATGGGCGTTCCAGGCCGCTGCGCGAAGAGGCGCATAAGATCACGTTCGCGCTCGGTAAGCTTTATCGATTCCTCACCTCGGCGCAATTCGCCACGCCCGATACTGAATACAATCTCGCCCATTCGTATTTCATCAGTGTTGCCCTGCACGCCGCCTGCGCGGCGCAGAATGTTCTTCAGCCGGAGTACAAGTTCGCGGGGCTCGAAGGGTTTGGGCACATAGTCGTCGACGCCCGCCTCGAGGCCTTCAATGCGGTGATCCGGTTCAGAACGTGCGGTAAGCAGACAGACCGGAATATCACCGCTGTCCTTGAGTGAACGCGCCAAGTCCAGACCGCTTTCGCCCGGCATCATGACGTCGAGCACGACGAGGTCGAATGTAAGCCCCCGCATTGCAGCCCGGGCTGCTGAAGCATCAACAGCCGGCGTTACCCGAAATCCGTTTTCCGAGAGATAACGGCACAACAAATCTCTAATGCGATGGTCATCATCGACGATCAGCACGTGCGGTGCATTATCCGGCAGCGGCGGTCCATTGCCAGTATTATCGAATGCGACATCATTGGAAGGACTCATTACAGCAGTTCCTATTCGTTATGCTCATCTGACTCGAACACTTGGCTCTCGTATCGCCCATCAAAACCGGTTGTCTCTGCATCGCCCACAATACCAAGCAGAAATGCACGAGCCGCCATTTCCGCACCCGGTCCCGCACTTTGCAGCGCGCGGTCCAACCTCGCATTCTGCAAATCCATCAGCTGTTTTGCCAGTTCTGTACCACGCGGGGTTAGGAACAGTAATCGCTCCCGACGATCGGTCTCGCCGGCCTGGGATTCAATAAACCCCCGCTCGACAAGTTGCTTCAAGACCCGTGCCAGTGACTGCTTGGTGATCTTCAGAATATCCAGAAGGTCGGCAACTCTAAGGCCGGGACTACGATTGACAAAATGCAGCACACGGTGATGCGCGCGTCCAAAACCGTATCTCGCCAATACCGCATCGGGCTCAGCGGTAAATTCGCGATAGGCAAAAAACAGAAGTTCGACGAGATCGGTCAGGTCCTCACGCGCACCTTCGCATGCCCGCTTGACGTTTACAGTCGAATTGGGCCGCGACGGGGCTAGTTCGGTTGGTAAGCCCGGACGTGAATTTATGTCAGCCATGTTGACTTATTATGGGGTCATTGATACCCCTGACAAGATAAAACTGCGTCATCGTTAGCAGGCACCCTCAGGGCTTGCCCGCCACGAATTCCAGTGGCCGGCGCTCGCAATGCCGGTCCGATTTTGCGCCCACGCAGTCCCAGAACCGAGTTCGACACGCTTTGTGATCACGCTAGCGGCGGCGCAATACCGGATAGTGTTAGAACAACGGGAGGATGATTTATGGCGCTGGCCCCGTATGACGATCGCGATGGCTCCATATGGATGGACGGAAAAGTCATACCCTGGCGTGATGCTAAGGTGCATATTCTCACCCATGCCATGCATTACGCAAGCGCCGTATTCGAAGGTGAACGCAGCTATGGCGGCAGGATTTTTAAGCTTCGTGAGCACTCCGAGCGCTTGATCGAATCGGCAGCGATGCTCGACTTCGAAATCCCCTACAGTGTCGAACAAATCGATGCGGCCAGCATTGAAATCATGAAGGCCAACAACCTTGTCGATTGTTATGTTCGCCCTATTGCTTGGCGCGGCAGCGAGCAGATGGGTGTATCAGCCCAAGAGGCGAAAATTCATCTTGCCATCGCGGCCTGGGATTGGGGCTCTTATTTCGACCCGGCCGAGCGCTTGCGCGGTATTCGTATCGCCAATGCCACCTATCGCCGGCCAGACCCGGCGACAATCCCGGCGAAGGCCAAGGCCACCGGCCTTTACATGATCTGTACTATTGAAAAGCACCGCGCCGAAGCTGCCGGCTACGCCGACGCGCTAATGCTCGATTGGCGTGGTTACGTTGCAGAATGCACAGGGGCCAATATTTTCTTCATCAAGGATGGCACCCTTCACACGCCCATCCCCGATTGCTTCCTTGATGGTATTACCCGCCGCACCGTAATCGACCTCGCCGGTCGGCGCGATATTCCGGTCAACGAGCGGGTGATCATGCCGGACGAGCTTTCCAGCTTCTCCGAATGCTTCATCGTCGGCACGGCAGCGGAAGTGACACCGGTGCGTGAGATTGGCGATATACATTTTCAGCCCGGCCAGATATCTGAGACACTGTTGAACGACTACATGGCCGAGGTCACGCCAAACTAGACCTACCTGCAACAAGACGGGATCAGCACGATGCCGACTCTGGGCGGAAAGTTACTGGATTATTTAAGGGTGATCATCTTTGTGCGTTTTGGCGCGCGATAACCTATTGGGGATCAATGGCCTCTGCAAAGCGGCGTGTCATTATCATTGGGGCTGGCCATAACGGGCTCACCTGTGCAGCCTACCTGGCCAAGGCCGGCCTGGACGTGACCGTCCTTGAACGCCGCGACATCGTCGGCGGTGCAGCAGTCACCGAGGAATTTCATCCAGGCTATCGCAATTCGACCGCCTCCTACACAGTCAGCCTGCTTAATCCCAAGGTAATCGCCGACTTGGATCTGGCGCGGCACGGGCTGCGCATTGTCGAACGGCCCATGGCAAACTTTTGGCCAATGGATGACCAGCGTTATCTCTTAATGCCGCATGGCCTGGCTGCGCAACAAAAGGCCATCGCCATGCTATCGCCGAAAGATGCCGAGCGCCTGCCAGCCTACGATGCTGCCCTGAAACGCGCGACAGCTGTCCTACGCGACCTGATGCTCAGAACGCCGCCGACCCCCGGTGGTGGTTTTGGAGAGCTGTTACGAAATTCAAGTTTGGCAATGCGGCTTTGGCGGTTGGATGCGGACGATTATCGCCTGCTTCTCGATCTCTTCACCAAGAGCGCATCCGATTATCTCGATATGTGGTTCCAAAATGAAACCGTAAAGGCCGCCTTTGCGTTCGATGGCATTGTTGGCGCTTATGCGGCGCCATCTACGCCTGGCACAGCTTACGTTCTGCTGCATCACTGCTTTGGCGAGGTCAACGGCAAGCCTGGTGTGTGGGGTCATGCACTAGGCGGCATGGGCGCCATTTCACAGGCCATGGCACACGCAGCTCAAGCAGCGGGGGCCACGATCAAGACGGGCGTTGGCGTGAAACGGATAATCCCCGATGGAGGCACCATCCATGTAGAAATGGCCGATGGCACGCGGCATGAGGCCGATGTGGTCGCTGCCAATGTTGGCCCCAAGTACCTTTTTGCCACTCTTCTGGACGATGGGGCGGTGGATGCTGAGATTGCCCAACGGTTCAGGGCAATCCGAACGGGCTCAGGTACATTTAGAATGAATGTCGCGCTCTCCGAATTGCCGGATTTCACATGCCTTCCCGGACGGGACAACGCCCCCCATCACGGTGCCGGTATCATCATTGGCCCCACGATTGACTATTTGGAGCAGGCCTATCTGGATGCCAGGACCAATGGCTGGTCGCTGCAACCCATTATCGAGCTTGTCATTCCATCGACGCTTGATCCCGGCCTCGCCCCCGAAGGCCACCATGTCGCAAGCCTGTTCGTCCAGCACGTTGCCCCGACGCTACCATCGCCCCGGTCGTGGGCAGACGAAAGCGAAAAGGAACGTTTCGCCGACGTGGTGGTAGATACGATGACCGCCTATGCCCCCAATTTCAGCGGAAGCATTATTGCACGTCAGATCCAGTCACCGCTTGATCTGGAGCAGCGCTTCGGCCTCACAGATGGCGACATATTTCACGGTCAATTGGGATTGGACCAGTTGTTCTCCGCCCGTCCTGTTTTGGGGTATGGCAATTATCGCATGCCGGTAAAGGATCTCTATTTGTGCGGCTCGGGCGCCCACCCTGGCGGTGGGGTTACCGGCCTGCCGGGACACAATTGCGCCCGCGAAATCTTGGCCGATCTCGGTCTCAAATAATCTGCGCCCAAGGGCACTACCGTTCCCACCGCGCGCGCGCCGCGTCGTCGCTGTCACGTGCGTCGACCCAATCGCCTTCGCCCTCGGCGTTGGTTTCCTTTTTCCAGAACGGCGCATTGGTCTTCAAATAGTCCATCAAAAATTCCGCCGCTTCAAAGGCGGCCTGGCGATGTTCCGAGGCGGTCACGACGAGCACGATGTTGTCGCCCGGTTGCAGCGGGCCGTAGCGATGAATGATCATGCTTGCTTTTAAGGGCCAGCGCTCGTGGGCGTCGCGCTCGATGCGTTCAAGCTCGCGTTCAGTCATGCCGGGATAATGTTCAAGTGTCAGCGTACCGAAGTCCGGGCGATCGCTGCGCACGGTACCGGTGAACGTAACGATCGCGCCTATATCGGCCCGCCCAGCTCTGATCGCTGCGACCTCGCTACCCAAATCGAAATCCGCTGTTTGCACTTTAACGGCCATAGGTTAGCCCCCAGTGACCGGCGGGAAAAAGGCAATCTCGCGCGCGCCTGCGATCGGGGCGTCCGCCTTCACGTGTGCCTGATCGATGGCGGCACGAATTGTGTTGGCCTGCTGGAAGGCATGTTCATATTCCGGCCCGCGTGTTTTGAGCCAGCCGATCAACTCGCCGACCGTCGTCACGTTTTCTGGAACGTCGACGGACTCCTCTGCTTTTCCCGTGCGCTCCCGCACCCAGGCGAAATACATCAGCTTGACCGACATCGTCACTTTTCCATTCTCCGACCGGTGGTCACCGCATTGCCGATCGCAACCTTAAGATAGTCATAGCCGGTCCAGAGCGTAAGCAGGGCCGCAAGCCAAAGCATGACCGTTCCAGCATTATGCAATCCAGGCAGTAGTTTTTCACCAGCATCACCCGCCAGCAAGAGGCCCAGTGCCACCATCTGCACGGCGGTCTTCCATTTTGCCAGTCGCGTGACCATGACACGAACATTAAGCTCGGCCAGATACTCCCTGAGGCCCGAGACCAGAATTTCGCGGCACAGCACGATGATCGCTGCGAAAATCGTCGCGCCGTCGATCGTCCTGTCATGCACCAGCATCAAAAGCGTGGCGCCAACCAGAAGTTTGTCGGCAATCGGATCCAGCATCCGCCCAAGGTCCGATTGTTGCGCCAGCACCCGCGCCAGATATCCGTCGAGCCAATCGGTAATCGCGGCGGTCGCGAAAATCGCCACCGCCAGCCATCGTCCAAGGTCACCCTCGACAAAGGCCAGACACAGCACCACCGCGGCCACAGCGACTATCCGCCCAAAAGTGAGGAGATTGGGGGCCTGATAGATCAATCCGTATCGTTTGACTTGCTCCATATCGGCCAACCTTCACCACTACCGGCAGCAATCGTCAACACCTGCAATCGCCGTTGATCCAGGTTTTTTTGATCTGTGCGAATACGTTAAGCCTGTGTCGTTTGGTAGCGTGCGACCCATCGTGCATCGCCGGCGCGGCATATTTCAGCATTTCACCAAATTCCATCTACAAGCAAGGCGGTAGCCATGGGCGGCCAATCGGGCTATGACCAAAGCTTTGAAAAAGCGACGGCCGCCAGCCCCATGGAGCTCTCTGATGGGCCCGTACAGTATTCTGCTTGGCAAAAACGCCGGTCTTCACCGGTAGATTGGCCGGCATCACCTGTAGTAGGGTCATTGTCGAGGTCGCGGCGCACCATTTCGGCTATCGCAGTTCGCCTAGGCCGGACCACACGGAGGATTAGTATGGAACTTTCAGGAAACCTCGTCCATTACCGCGGTCTTCGCGACTGGATTGAGAAGGTGGACGGCTTTGGAGAATTGCGGCGGGTGAGCGGCGCGAGCTGGGATGTCGAGATGGGATCGCTGACGCAGCTGGTGACCGAGAAAGCCAACGGGACGGCCCCCGCCCTGCTGTTCGATGATGTGCCTGGTTACCCCAAGGGTTTCCGTACCATGTACGGTCATTTTTCAACGATCAAGCGGGTCGCACTGACGCTCGGTCTGCCGCTCGAATACAACCGCAAGGTCGACATCGTAAAGGCCTACCACAGCCGGCTGTCGAACCTGAAGCCGCTACCGGTCAAAGAAGTTGATACGGGGCCTATTCTGGAAAATGTAATCACTGGCGATGATGTGGACGTGCTTAAATTCCCGGTCCCTCGTCATCATGAAAAAGACACCCACCGTTACATAGGGACGGCCGATCTGTGCATGACCCAAGATCCGGACAGCGGCTGGTACAACCTCGGCGCCTATCGCTGCCAGGTCTACGATGCCAAACGCATTGGCTGCCAGATCACCGAAGGCAAGCACGGCCGCATTCATCGCGATAAGAACTTCGAACGTGGCCAATCGATGAAGTTCGTGATCATCGTGGGGCAGGATCCGCTTTTGTATATGTTGTCGGCGAGTCCACTTCCCGAAGGCCACAGCGAACTCGAAATCGCTGGTGGTTTGCGCGGCGAGCCGATCGAAGTGATCCGCGGTCCGTGGTCTGGCTTCCCGATCCCGGCTGACTGTGAAATCGCGCTTGAGTGCGAAGCAATTCCCGGCCAGGTTGAGCCTGAAGGGCCATTTGGCGAATGGATGGGCTATTATTCCGATGACACGGTGCCTCGCCCCTATCTGAACGTTAAGACTATTCTGCACAGAAATGATCCGATCATCTGCTGCGCACCACAGCACAAGCCGATTGACGAGACCGGCCTCTTGAAGGGGATCGCAGGGTGTGCCGAAATTTGGCGTTCTCTCGAAGCCTGCGGTGTGCCGGAAGTACTTGGTGTCTGGAACCACGAAGCCGGCCCTGCGACACGCTTCACGGTCGTCCAAATTCAGCAGCGTTATCCAGGACACGCCCGCCAGGCCCTGCATGTCGCGGCCTCCTGTCAAGGCGGTGCTTATAACGGCAAGTGGACGGTTGTTGTCGACGAGGACGTGGATGCAGGCGAGCTGGGTGAAGTGCTGTGGGCGATGTGCACCCGCTTCGACCCGGATACCGATATCGACATCATTCAGAAGGCATGGTCGTCCAAACGCGACCCGATGTTCAAACCCGGCAATTTCAACAGCCGCGTTCTGATCGACGCCTGCATGCCTTATGATCAAAAACTAAAGGGCACTTTCCCAACGGTTGTCGATGTTTCTGCAGAACTTGGAAATAGCCTGAAAGCGAAATTCCCGGACCTGTTCAAGTAACAACCAAGATTGGCCCCGCGTACTGAGCGCAGTCGCGGGGCATTGTCTACCAATTCGGCGGAGGGAGCGATTGGCCTCGATTGGAACGCGCCAGCCACGGTTGCGCGACCGCGAATTATTGACCGGACGGGGACGTTTTGTTGATGACGTGCATGTGCCCGATGCGCTTTTTGCAGCGTTTGTCAGAAGCACACACGCGCATGCCAACATCACGTCAATCGACGTCAGCGCCGCACAAGAGATGGCAGGCGTTGAGGCTGTCTATACCATTCGCGATATCGAGGCGGTTGCCACCAACGCGCGCCTTAATCTGGTTGCAACAGCGGGCCAAGCCCAAGCTGCAAACACGCCATTTATATTGGCCAATACAGAAGTTGCCTATGTCGGCGAGCTGGTTGCCATTGTCCTTGCAAAAACGCGCCATCAGGCGGAAGACGGCGTCAACGCCGTAATGGTCGATTATGATCCGCTTGATGTTGTTGTCGATCCGCGCAAAGCCATCGAAGATGCCGCGCCACTCGTCCGCGCCGAGCTATCGAGCAATATTTTCAATACCTATGATGTCTCCTACGGCGATATCGATGCAGCCTTCGCCGGTGATGTCGTCACCGTCAAAGAAACGTTTTACGTCCATCGTGGCGCCGGCCACCCGATGGAAGGCCGCGGCATCGTTGTCGAGAATCGAGTTCGCGATGGCACTATGACCGTTTGGTCATCCACCCAGATGCCGAACGACTTATTCCAGGCCATTGTCGAGACAATCGACATTGATGAGAATCTATTGCGCGTCATCACGCCAGATGTCGGAGGTGGCTTTGGCCCGAAGTATTGCGTTTATCCCGAAGAGGTGGCGACGGTATGCGCTAGCCGCCTGTCAGGGCGATCGGTACGATGGACCGAGGATCGCCGCGAGCATTTTCTGGGCGCGATACAGGAACGCGACCAGCACTGGGATGTCGAAGCCGCTCTCGACCGCGACGGTCGGTTGAAGGGGGTGCGTGGGCATATGATCCACTGCCAGGGCGCCTACACCTTTAAAGCAGCCAATTTGCCTTACAATTCTGCGACGGCGGTACCGGGGCCTTATATGCTTCCCGCATATAAGATGGGTGTCACCGTAGCCTTCACGAACCGCATGCCGGTGTCATCGGTGCGCGGTGCCGGCTATCCGCAAGCCGCTTTCGTGATGGAGCGCCTAATGGACCGGGCCGCCCAGGCGCTGGGGCTCGATCGCGCTGAGATCCGCCGGCGCAATCTTATTCCACCGGACAAGTTGCCCTACGAGAAACCGCTGAAGGCGCGTTCAGGCTCAGCAATAATTTATGACAGCGGCGATTATCCAGGCGCTCAGGCGCGGCTGCTGGAGGCGGCAGGCTGGG
The DNA here is from genome assembly GCA_965223255.1 of Hyphomicrobiaceae bacterium. Classification (GTDB taxonomy): domain Bacteria; phylum Pseudomonadota; class Alphaproteobacteria; order Rhizobiales; family Hyphomicrobiaceae; genus CBDCWA01. Next base: position 1,204,086 of record CBDCWA010000002.1, read on the forward strand.
ACGCCTTCAAGGCCCGCCAGGAGGAAGCCCGAACAGCCGGCCGCTATATCGGCCAAGGTCTGGCAAACGCCGTCAAGGGCACGGGGCGCGGCCCCTTCGAGTCGGGCAGTGTCCGCATAACACCGACGGGCCGTGTGACCGTCATGACAGGGGCGGCCGAAATGGGCCAGGGCCTGACCACGGCGCTCGCCCAGATATGTGCTGATCAATTAGGCCTCGCCCCGGAAAAAGTGACCGTTGTGGCCGGCGACACAGCTGCTGCCCCGATGGGTCTCGGCGGCTTTGCCAGTCGCCAGTTGGTGACGGCCGGATCCACCGTAAAACTTTCGGCCATCGCGGTCGCCGAGAAAGCCAAGCGCCTAGCCTCCCATATTTTGGAAGCGGATGTTGCGGATCTGGAATTGAGAGACGGTAGCGTCAACGTTGTTGGTGCGCCAGGCCATGGTGTGACTTTGGGCGAGTTGGCGCGCCAGCTCAAGGGCGCACCTGGCTATGCATTCCCAGAAGGCCTCGATCCAGGATTGGAGGCTGATGAGAAATGGATGGCCGGGCCATTGGCTTATGCCAATGTATCTCACGTTGCACAGGTCGAGGTAGACATCGAAACCGGCCAGGTTACGCTTATCCGTTTTTTGTCGATCCAGGATTCTGGCACTTTGATAAATCCAGGCCTCGTTGAAGGGCAGGTTCGTGGCGGCATCACCCACGGCATCGGCAATGCAATTTTCGAGGTCATGAAATACGATACCGCGGGCCAGCCGCAGACAACGACCTTAGCGGAATATCTGATACCGACAGCACCTGAAGTCCCACGCTTGGAGACGATGTACGAGCAATCGCCGTCGCCCTTTAATCCGTTGGGCGCAAAGGGCGTTGGAGAGGTCGGGACGATACCCTCAGCCGCGGCAATCGTATCAGCGATTGAGGACGCATTGTCGCCGTTTAACGTCAAGATATCCAAGGCTCCGATTGAGCCGGAAGAGGTGCTGCACCTCGTGCGACGAGCGGCGTCCTGATACACCCCACACCGGTTGTGTAGCGCAGATGCAAACGGCCCCTTTGATCATTCCGCCGCCCTGCGCGGCACGAACACCGTCGCAAGTGCGAGCAGCATCAAAAGCGCCGTCAAATAGAAGACCCATTCCGGCCGGCCCATATCGATCACATAGGCGTAAAGGACGGGCGCAATAGCAGCGCCGGCAGCTATGCCTGCCGAGGCAAAGCCGAAAACCTTGCCAACCGAATGCTTTGGCGAAACTTCGCGCAGCATCAAATCGCGCGCCGGTCGGATCATGCCCTGCCCGACACCCATAATGATCATGAAGGCCAACAGCAGCATAACCGGCATATTCCACGCAGCGATTGCCCCACAGAGTATTGCTGTGATGATAAAGACCGCACCGGCCAGGACTCCATGATGCCCAAAGCGATCCGATATCTCGCCACCAAGTAGGACACCGGCTGACGAAAAGAATAGATAGAGGGTTAGAGCGAAGGCTGCCGTCTCTGGTTTGATTCCATGCATACCGGACAGTGCTGGGATCATGAACTGACTAAGGCCCGCGACAGCGGCAGCCAACACCAAAAAGAACATGAAGAACGCCATGATAACCGGCGACATCAGCATATCGATGCCACTCATCACGGCGCTTGCTGCGCCGGCATTTTTCTTCTTCGGATCCTCTTTGTCCTCCTTCATAATCGTCCACTGGGTTGCAAGTGCCGCGGCAATGAGAAGGCCAAGAATACCCATCGCGATAAGTGCACTGCGCCACCCGAAATTGGTAGCAAGGAATATCATTGTCACTGGAGCTGCGGCGGTTCCCAGATGGCCGGCAAATGTGTGAATTGAAAAGGCGCGCCCCATCTTGGTCGGCGTGATCGAGGAATTCAGTATGGCATAATCGGCGGGATGGAAGACACTATTGGCAGCGCCTGCAATAATCGCCAGGCTGACCATCGCATAAAAGGTCGGCGCAAAGCCCATGGCGATGTGGCAAATTGAAAGAATGATCAGCCCGGTTGCCAGATTGATACGCGCGCCATAGCGGTCGACCATAAAACCGACCGGCACCTGCACGATGAGCGTTGATAAGAAAATCAACGTCATCATCACCCCGAGTTCCAGATAGCTGACACCGAATGTACTTTTTAGCTGCAAGAAGATTGGCGGCAGCGTGAAGAAATACATATGGCTGATAAAATGGCCCACGCTGATGACGCCAAGGATACGATAGTCCCTGAAACCGCCCTCCGCAGGTGCCGTTGCTGTCATGCTATGTGTCCTCCAACAAGGATGGGCTATTGCAGGCCTATCGCGCCAATTCGCTGCTGCCGGCAGTGCGCTTAGCTGATCCCGTGCCCCCGAGTCAGCGCTTTGGTACACCAGACCGCCAAATTTGCAAAATCACGCAGTCTAAGCCTGCAAATGGCGATCTGTCGCCGCTAATCGCTTGCCCTACGGGCCGCGCAGCCGGTGGACTTTACGCGATGAGTGTCGCTGGGTATGGTCCCGCCAAACCGCGCGTTTTTAACGAATTCCAACGCTCATCGGTCTCCAACTTGCCAGGCGATTGCAGCTCCGGTAGTGGGTGCTACGCCAGCTTTCGGGCGCGCCCTTACCCCGGTTGTGCCACCGCATGAGAGACCTTGTCAGGGACACGGAACATATGGGTGCATTTCGCATTACGGTCGACACCGGCGGCACATTTTCAGATTTTACCTATCTCGACGAGGCCACCGGCGAAGTCTCGATTATGAAAGTGCCGTCAACGCCGGATGATCCATCGCGGGCAATCCTGGAGGGCATCAAAGTTCTCCTCAAGCGCGGCGTTGCAGCCTCGGACATCAGTTATTTTTGTCATGGCACGACGGTCGGCACCAATGCTCTGTTAGAGGGCAAAGGCGCGCGCACGGGGCTCCTTGTGACGGAAGGGTTCCGTGGCATCTATGAAGTCGGCGAACAGGCCCGACCGCACGGCACAGCAATTTTCGATGTCATGTACGACAAACCTAGACCGCTCGTCACCCCGAGCACGACAGGTGAGGTTCGCGAGCGCATAACATCCAGTGGCGAGGTTTTGACAGCACTTGAGGAAGAACCTCTGCGCGAGACATTGCGTGATCTCAAAGCGCACGACATCCAATCGATCGCCGTTTGCCTTCTGTTTTCGTTCTTGTATCCGGCGCATGAACGGCGGATCGCTGAGATCATCAACGAGGAAATACCAGGCTGCAATATCTCGCTGTCATCCGACATCATGCCACAGATCCGCGAGTACTATCGCCTATCGACGACCGTCATAAACGCCTATTTGCAGCCAATCCTCGCCCACTACATCCGCCGCCTTGCTGACCGCTTGCAAGAAGCCGGTATAGAAACCCGACAGAAATACATCATGCAGTCGAACGGCGGGATGGCGACATTTGACGCAACGGCCAAGACCGCGGTCACCACTGTTCTCTCCGGCCCCGCAGGCGGCGTAACGGCGGGCGCGGCAACCTGCCGCCTCACCGGGATCGACAACTTGATCACCTTCGATATGGGCGGCACATCTTGCGATGTCGCCCTCATTCACAATGGTCAACCGGTCATTTCCAACCGCGGCAAAGTCGAAGGTCGCGACATCGCCGTGCCGATGATGGACATCAACACAGTAAGTGCCGGCGGCGGCACACTGGCCCAAGTCGATCGTTTCGGTGTGTTGAAAGTCGGGCCTGAAAGCGCCGGTGCCGTTCCTGGTCCGGCGTGTTATGCCCGCGGCGGCACCATGCCCACCATCACGGACTGCAATCTGGTCCTTGGCTATTTGTCGGAGGACAACTTCCTTGGTGGTAAGATGAAGCTTGACAGAGCGCTTGCACTGAAGGCCGTCGAAGAACACGTCGCCAAACCTCTCGGTATTGAGCCGGTGGCGGCAGCTCAAGGCATCGTGCGCATCATCAATGTCAAGATGGAAGAGGCGATCAAGGCCATCTCAACCATCCGCGGTTATGACTTGCGCGCATTCATGTTGTTGCCGTTCGGCGGCGCTGGTCCTATTCACGCCGGCCGGATTGCGCGCAATCTTTCAATGCCAGGCCTGATCGTACCGACGTATCCCGGTGTCTTTTCCGCCATCGGCCTGGTCATGTCGGATGTGCGCCATGACTATGTCCGCTCGCGCATGTCCCTTATCGCCGCAACACCCCTCGAAGACATCACGGCGATATTCGATGACCTGAGTGCCCAGGCCAAAGCTGACTTGGCCGCCGAGGGCTTTACGAGCGACAAGGTCAAGGTCCAGCACGCTCTTGATTTGAGATACGCAGGCCAGGGCTACGAGCTAACCATGCCGTGTGACACTCTGGCGAGCGCTGATGATATGGCCACGCTGCGCACTGCTTTCGATGACGCACATAAAGTGCAGTTTGGCCATTGTGCCCCGGATGAGCCGGTGGAAATCGTCACATATAGGGTCCGCTCGACAGGTCTGGTGCCACACGTCAACTCTCAGGTTTTCGAACCAACGGCGACACCTCTCGAGGCTGCTTTGAACGAACGCCGACCGGTCTATTTCGAGGAGGGGCTTGTACCCGATACGCCGGTTTATCAACGTGAGCGCCTCGCCACAGGCATGACGTTTGCAGGCCCGGCGGTTATCGAACAGTTCGATTGCACCATTGTCGTCGAAGAGGCCCAGCAGGTCTCTGTCGACAAATACAGGAATTTAATCGTGAAGGAGCCGCAGGCATGACCACCACATCGCCGCCAACCTCTTCCTCGACCAACGCCGTTGAGCTTGAAGTCATTCGTGCCAGCCTCTCCGGCATTGTCCAGGAGATGCAGAATTCGCTGTTCCGGACCGGCTTTTCGACCATCATCCGTGAGAGCCAGGACGCATCCTGCGCCCTCCTAAATGCGCGTGGCGAGGTGATCGCACAGCATGTCGTTCTGCCCCTGCATATCGGCGCATTCCCATCCTGCATTGCCGGTGTTTTGCGCATTTACGCCAACGATATCAAACCGGGCGATGCTTTCCTCATCAACGACCCCTATCAGGGCGGTTCACCGCATGCGCCGGATATGTGCGTGATCACGCCGATTTTCTGCGATGACCGCCACATCGGATTTTGCGCGTCGATTGCGCATAAAGGCGACATCGGTGGTCCTGTTCCCGGCAGTTGCTCCGGCCAGGCGCGGGAGGTCTTCAACGAGGGTCTGCAATTGCCGGCCGTACGTTATCAGAGGGACTTTCAACCCTATGGCGACGTCGAGCGCATATTGGCCGCGAACAGCCGCACGCCGGAACTGGTATTGGGCGACATGCGCGGCCAACTTGGTGCGGCGCGCCTTGGAGAAGAGCGCGTCAACGAGTTGATTGCGAAATTCAGCGTGGAGCGATTCCTGGCCGTTACCGATGAGCTGATCCAGCTGTCTGAGCGAACCCTACGCGGTGCGATTTCGGAGTGGGCGGATGGGCGATATGAGTCGGAACGCCAGATCGATGATGACGGCATCAATCTTGGTAAACCGGTCAAAATCCACGTCGTCGTTGAAAAGCGCGGCGATCGCATCAGCTTTGATTTTTCAGGCTCCGACGACCAGACCCAGGGGCCGGCCAATATCCGCCCGCCGCTTGCCCAGGCAGCCTGTTCCTACTGCCTGATTTCGCTGATCGATCCTCACACCTACATGACCAGCGGGCTGTTGCACGCAATCGACATAACAACCCGAGAGGGCAGCATCCTGAACCCGATTTATCCGGCGCCCGTCAACACTTATAATCCAACGGTGCACGCCGTCGTCGACGCGATATTTGACGCCCTCGGCCACCTGCACCCAACACGCGCCCGCGCCGATGGGTGTGCGGCACGTTCGATCATAATTGGCGGGCGCGCAACATCTGCCGGCAAGAGCTACGTTCAATATGAGATTATCGGCGGCGGCAGTGGTGCACGCTCGACCAAAGACGGCGCATCGGGCACCAGCGTCAATCAATCCAATGCCAAGATCGCCCCCATCGAGATTATCGAAAGCGAATTCCCGACCCGCATCGAGCGTTTTGAATTGATCCGCGATTCCGGAGGTGCCGGTGAATTCCGTGGCGGCCTTGGCATTGTGCGCCAATATATCAATCTCGCTGACGCGCGTTTCTCCATTCGTTCTGCAAAGCACATAATTCCTGCCAACGGCCTCAATGGCGGTGGCAAGGGACGGCCAGGCGACATCTGGATTAATCCCGAGACAGATGCAGCCAAGCAATTGCCGACCCGCTATGCGGACTATCCATTGAAGGTGTCGGATCGGTTTCGTCTTGAAAGCCCGGGCGGTGGCGGCTTTGGCAATCCGCTGAACCGGGAGCCTGAAGCCGTCCTAAGAGATGTGATTGAAGGGTATGTGTCAGCGGAACACGCACGCAGCGACTATGGTGTCGTCCTAAAACGAGATAAGAAGAATTGGCGCATTGATGAAGCGGCAACGAAAAAAGAGCGCGCGAGCCGCGCATAAGCCTTTGGAGAGGAGGATTTCGAGCATGAGACTGAAAGATAAAGTCACAATCGTCACAGGCGCCGGCCGCAACATAGGCGAGGCGGCAGCGCACCTCTTTGCCAAGGAAGGTGCCAAGGTTGCAGTTGTCGATCTGAATGCAGAACTCGGCAACAAAGTCGCAGCTGACATCCAAGCGGCGGGCGGGACCGCCGAATCCTTTGCGGCAGATGTCTCGGACGAAGCAGCCGTCGACAAGCTTTTCGACGACATCGTCGCCAAGTTTGGCCGCGTCGACGGTCTGGTCAACAATGTCGCGATTTCCGACAACAAGCACATGCTAGAAATCAGCCTGGAAGAGTGGAACAAGACATTACAGGTAACGCTCACCGCACCTTTCCTGATGACGCGCGCATTCGCCAAGAAAGTAATTGAAACGGGCGCGGGCGGTGGCCGGGTCATTAATGTCGGCTCCACCTCCGGCTTTTTTGGACGCGATAGGGCGGTCGCCTATACCGCCGCCAAAGGCGGCTTGGTCAACCTCACCAAGTCTATGGCCATTCAACTGGCACCAAACAATATTCGCGTGACCTTGTTGGTCCCGAACAAGATCGGCTCGCCGGTGGGTAAGGATGAATTCGATCCAACGCGTCCGGTCTTGAACCTGTGCAACAACCGGCCCGGTGTCCCAGCCGATGTCGCAGGCCCGATGCTGTTCCTATTGTCGGATGAGAGTGACTTTGTAACGGGGACATCCCTGTTTGTTGACGCCGGCTGCAGCATCATGATGCCGGGGAACTAACAAAAGGCGGGCGCTCGACAACAAGGTGAATCAGCGACATTGCGCGCGGTGGCGAAGCAAATGATCGGCCAACACAATGGCCATCATAGCTTCGCCAACCGGCACGGCGCGAATGCCGACACACGGATCGTGCCGCCCGGTTGTCTTGATATCAATCTCATTGCCGAACCGGTCAATGCTCTTGCGCGGTGTCAGAATGGAAGATGTTGGCTTGACGGCGAACCGGCAAACCAACGGCTGACCGGTGGAAATGCCGCCGAGCACGCCGCCCGCGTTATTGGATAGGAAACGCGGCTCGCCATCGTTGCCGGCGCGGATCTCATCGGCGTTCTCTTCACCGGTGAGGACTGCTGCAGCCATCCCGGCGCCAATTTCAACGCCCTTGACCGCGTTGATGCTCATCATTGCTGCCGCCAGATCCTGGTCAAGTTTGCCATAAATCGGCGCACCAAGGCCGGCCGGCACACCCTCCCCAATCACTTCGATGACCGCCCCGGTAGACGACCCAGCCTTGCGGCGCTCATCGACGAATTTGCTCCACGTTTCGACGATCTCCTTATCCGGCGAGAAAAACGGATTGTTGTCGACTTCTTCCCAATCCCAATTGTCACGATTGATTTGGTGGGGCCCGATTTGGATAAGTGCGGCACGAACCGTCATACCGTCGATGATCTTACGTGCCACACCGCCAGCCGCGACCCGCATCGCCGTCTCACGTGCGGATGATCGACCACCGCCACGGTAGTCGCGAATGCCATACTTTTTATCGTACGTAATATCCGCGTGGCCCGGACGGTAAGTATCCTTGATGGCGCTATAGTCGCGCGAGCGTTGATCGACATTATCAATGAGCAAAGCAATCGGTGTGCCGGTCGTGACCTGCACACCTTCATCATTGGTCATGACGCCGGATTGAATGCGAACTTCATCGGGTTCTTTGCGCTGCGTTGTAAAGCGCGATTGACCTGGCCGACGCTTGTCGAGATGGACCTGCAAGTCTTCATCTGTTAGCGGAATGCCAGGTGGGCATCCATCGACGATGCAACCGATTCCTGGCCCGTGGCTTTCACCCCAAGTGGTGAAACGGAAGAGGTGTCCAAAGGTGTTGTGCGACATTCTATACGGTTCCGATTAGGCGATAGGCGCAGATGCAACGCATAAATAGGCGTCAGTGTTTCCACATAAAGCCCAGAAACTGCGGCCAAAATGACTACGTTACGGCTATTCTCCAACGCAATGACCGTTGTTTTATGATTTGGGCGTGACAACCCTGACAGTCTCAGCTTATCACTGAAATACTGTACTGCGTGATTCTTGCAACAATTAACGAAGGAGAACGCCACTAGCTCAAGGCGATCATGGTCAAACATGGTCGACTATTGGTGTTTGATCTTGGACGGCTCGCGCGGATATTGCATCCGACCGTGGGCCGAGCCGCGTTGTAATTTGTTGCGTGTAGCGTGCAAAAATCCTGGGCTGACAATCACCTGCCGCTGGCACGGATATGCTGCCATCCCGCATGGACCCGAACGGGGTACCAAGGGAACTGAAGGAGGTCACGAACGTTAGCCGCACATTGTCGGAGCCTGAGCAACTCAGCCAATGTCGTCGGGGTTCATTGCTATGAAGAGCCGGGGAGCCGCTACCCCGGCTCTTTTTTTGTGGCATTGGTTGTATTAGGGTGCGCCGACTTTCATCAGATGATCAGCACCTGAGAAACCGGTTCAACTGGTTGTCAAAGGCGTAGGCATTGCCCGCCACCGTTTCACACCAGTCCAAAGGCAGCGAATGACGAAACGCTATCGCATAGGAGTCGATGTCGGCGGCACCCACACCGATCTGGTGTTGTTGGATGTTGAGACCGGGGAAATCCAAGTTGAGAAGGTGGCGACCACTCCAGACAATCCGGCGCTTGGAGTTTTGGCTGGTATTAACCAACTGCAAGCGCGCGGCGTTGATTTGGCAGCGATAGAATTTTTCTCGCATGGCACAACAATAACGACCAACGCGCTTTTGGAAATGCGCGGTGCCAAAGTCGGCTTGCTCATTAACGCTGGTTATCGCGCCATTCAGGAAATTCAGGGCCAGGCGCGCGACGGCAATCCCTTTGACTATTTTTATTACAAGCCGGAGGCGATTGCGCCGCAAAGCACGACATTCGAGGTCGGGGGCCGTATCGATTTTGAAGGCCATGAATTAGCAGCGCTCGACGAGGATGCGGTTGTGAGCGCGGCCAAGCACCTTGCGGCAGCCGGCGTTCGCTCGGTTGCCGTGTGCTATCTCTTTTCCTACATGAACCCCACCCACGAGCAACGGACCAAAGCGCTACTACAAGAGGCAATACCGGATGCGCACATTTCGCTGTCCTCGGAGGTTCTGCCGCGGATTCGCGAATGGCCACGTATGTCGGCGACTTTGCTCAACGCCTACTTGTCACCGGTTTTGGTCGCATACATCGCCAACCTTGGCGCCGGACTTTCTGCGGCTGGGATCAACACACCGCAACGCTTCTTGATGCAGTCCAACGGTGGTGTCATGCCATTCGCCGGTGCGGTAACAGGCGAAAAAACCGTGCAGACATTGTTGTCCGGGCCGGCAGCAGGTGCACAAGCCAGTGCATACCTTTGTAGTCGTGATGCCCCAGGCGGCCTTGTCACACTGGACATGGGCGGGACCAGCGCCGACATTGCTTTCATTGAAGGCCAGCCATTAGAGATCACCGAAGGCGTCGTCGCCCGCCGTCAGCTTGATATTCCGACACTCGATCTGACCACCATTTCTGCCGGTGGCGGCTCAATTGTATCGATCGACCGCGTCGGGCTCCTTACTGTCGGCCCGCGCAGCGCCGGGGCCTCTCCGGGTCCGGTGTGTTATGGGCGCGGTGGCGCCGAGCCGACTGTCACCGATGCAGACGTCGTCAGCGGCAAACTCAATCCCGAATATTTCCTCGGTGGTACGCAAAACCTCGATATCGAGGCCGCAGCTGCAGCATTGACGGAAAAGGTTGCCAACCCGCTTGGGATCTCTCTCAGCGAGGCTGCCAGCGGCGTCGCCCGCATCGTCGATATGCGCATGGCAGATGAGATTCGCGTTTTCGCGGCGCGCCGCGGCGTTGACATAACGAATTTCACGCTGCTGCCGTTTGGCGGCGCTGGCGCGGTGCATGCCGCGGCAGTTGCAAGCGAGCTTGGCATGCGCCGCATCCTGGTGCCGATGCGCCCCGGTGCATTTTCTGCACTTGGCCTCCTGTGCACAGATGTCCTGCACGATTATGTCCGCTCCGAATTGAGCCTACTTGATGCTGTCGACCCCACGCGTGCCAACCAGGTCTTTGCCGAAATGCGGCAGACGGCAATGCGCGAGCTTGATGACGAAGGGCTAAATCACGACGACGCAGCTTTCGAACGCGAACTGGATCTGCGCTATGCAGGACAGGGCTATGAATTGCGGGTACCTTTGGTTGGTACGCCAGAGGAGTTGGTATCGAAGGATATCTTGACTGCCATGCGCGCGCGCTTCGACGAGGAGCACCGGCGAATACACGGACATGCGGCGACTGAGAACGCGGTAGAGCTTGTAAGCTATCGCATGCGCGTTAGGGTCGGCGTTCCAAAGTATGTGCAGACCATTGCAGAACAGGCGTCGCCGACTGAGCCTTCCGATCGCGCCATCAAAGGGCGCCGCACCGTGAATTTCACGGGTGAGGAAGCGATCGACACGCCGATATTCGATCGCCACCAACTATCGGTCGCCACCCACCTATCTGGACCCGCCATCATTGAACAATTCGATGCGACAACCGTTGTGCCGCCTGGTTGGTCAGCCACCGTCGATCGTGCCAGCAATCTTGTCCTGACCGCGGAGGCGTAAAAAATGTCCGACGCCATTACCCTGCAGATCGTCCGCAATCGGGTCGCAAGCTTGATGCAGGAGATGCATTACCATTTCTACCGTTCGGGTTATTCAACCATTATTCGCGAGAGTAAGGATTTTTCCTGCGCCATACTCGACAATAAGGGCCGCTTGCTCGTCGCCCCGCCGATGTTTTTTCATGCCCCCGTATACCGGCACTTCTGCGGGTATATTCTTGACAATTATGGCCGCGAGAACATTGCAGATGGCGATGTGTTCGTGTGCAATCATCCCTACGATGGCGGCTTGCCGCATGTCTCCGACATGGGTTTCGTTGCCCCGATCTTTTTCGGCAACGACCTGGTCGGGTTTTCAGGCGCGGTGGCACATAAAGCAGATGTTGGTGGCACCAACCCCGGCAGCACATCGCCCAATGCGACCGAACTCTATCATGAAGGCCTGCTGCTGCCGCCCGTCAAGATCGTGACCGCTGGGCGCTTCAACGACGACTTGGAACGCGTCATCCTGGCCAATAGTCGACAACCGAAATTAGTCAAAGGCGATATGCATGGTCAGATCGCGTCGGTAGCAATGGGTGTGAGCCGCACCAAGGACATGTGTGCAAAGCTTGGCGGAGACAACGTAATGGCGGCGTTTCAGGACCTATTGGCCGGCGCAGCTGCAGAATTGCAAGCCGCCATCGCCGCATTGCCGGATGGCACATCAGAGGCCGAAGGCTTTATGGATTCCGACGGTGTTGACATCGAGACCCCGGTTCGTTTCGCCTGCAAAGTAACAGTCGATCAAGGGCGCATGACCTTCGATTTTTCAAAGAGTGCACCACAAACGCGGGGACCAATCAATCTCAGGCCATCGATGATCGAGGCCTGTGTCTTTTATTCATTGATTGGCGCACTTGATCCCAACATCTATTATAATGACGGCATGCGCGACGTGGTCGACATTGTCCTTGCACCCAACACCGTGACCAATGCCAGCCCACCTGCGCCAGTGTCCAATTACCAGTCTGCCAATTTGAAACTGGTCGATGTGATCCTTGAGGCGCTTGCTTTTTTCAATCCCGAGCGTGCGGTTGCCAACGCCGGCGCCAGCGGCGCCTTGCTCATCCAGTGGCACGGGGGCGGCCGGCCTGGCCAAGCCAGTATGCAGTACGAAATTCTTGGCTCATCCTATGGAGGCGGCAAGGGCTATGATGGCTGTTCGGCCGTTGCAACGCATCTGTCAAATCTGCACAACACACCGATCGAAATTCTGGAATCCGAGTTTCCTTGCCGCATCACCAATTTTGATATCGTCCCCGACACCGCGGGCGTCGGTGAATTCCGCGGCGGCGTCTCTTTCAGGCGACGTTATGAGCTGTTGCAGGATGCAACCGTTGTGCGCCGCGCCGACCGCGCGAAATGCCCGCCAAAGGGACTAGCCGGTGGCGGTGATGGCACGCCGAGCAAGTTTGTCATTAAGGCCGGCACGCCGGACGAACGCGAAGTCCCACCAATGGGGCGTTATGAATTGAATGCTGGTGATAGCTTTTATCTGCTAAGCCCTGGGGGAGCTGGATATGGCAATCCCACGGATCGTGATCCAGCTGCCGTTGCGCGGGATATAACGGAAGGTTATGTCACCCCCGAAGCAGCGAAATCGGCGTACAAGAAATAATTCGCAAACGTTTAATTAGGAGGAATCAACCATGGCAGACGTATCGGTCGGTATTGTTGGGTGTGGTCGCATGGGCCTTGCGATGTTGAAGCATCTCATCGCCAAAGGATTTCCGACGAGGGTGTGCGACATATCCGAAGAGCAATGTGAGAAGGCCAAAGCTGTAGGGGCCAGTACTGCCTCAACGCCTGCAGAACTCGCCAAGAGCTGCAATTTTATAATCCTCGGTGTTGGCTTTGACAAGGAAGTAGAAGAAACCGTCACCGGCGCCAACGGCCTTTTGGAGACAATGGCACAAGGTGGGATAATCGCGATATCTTCCACTGTCGCGCCGGACACCGTGAAGGCGATGGAAGAGGCCGCCAAGGCCAAGCGGATCGGCGTTCTTGATGCACCGATCTGTCGCGGGCGCTGGGCCGCTGATGAAGGCACGTTACTTGCTTTGGTCGGTGGACCGGAGGATATCGTCGCACGCTCCAAGCCGGTCTACGAAACATTTTGTTCAGACATTATGCATTTAGGCGATGTCGGTCATGGCCAGGTCGGCAAGACCATGAACAATATGCTGCTGTGGGTGAACGGCGTCGCATTGATTGAGGCTGGCCGCCTATCTGAGACGACAGGCATAGACCTGGTGAAACTTCGTGAGGCCTTGCTGATGAGTTCCGGTAAGTCTGCAGCCCTTGAGGATTGGGATGGCATTACCTTCACCTGGGCCTTGAAGGATATGCAGATTGTGTCTGACATGACGGATAAGGCCGGACTATCCTTGCCCATCACCGGTGCCATAAAGGAACTGGTCAAGGAAGCCAGACGCATAAAGGCAGACAATCCGCCAGATTGGACCGGCAATAAGCCAATGGCGTATTAGCGCTCGAGATCAGGCAGTCAATGATGACGGAGCCCGACACGCCACCCCGGACGCACACGCGCATGGTCCTGGCAATCGTTGCCACGGCAATGTTCATGACCCAACTGGATTCCACGGTTATCGCGACCGTTATTCCGGTTATGGCGCGCGAGTTTGGCACCAACCCCGTTCATCTCAAGCTGGCATTGACATCTTATCTGCTGGCCATTGCCATCTTCATTCCGGCTTCAGGCTGGGCTGCGGACCGCTTTGGCGCACGCCGCGTCTTTTCGTTAGCGATGATCGTTTTCACGCTCGGCTCTGTTGCCTGCGCTTTATCAGAAAGCTTGTGGGCGCTTGTGGGTGCCCGCATCATCCAAGGTATGGGCGGCGCGATGCTGGTTCCCGTCGGTCGCATCGTTGTTCTGCGTACTCTGCCACGGACCGAACTTGTGAGCGCTCTAGCGTTGCTGGCAATACCGCAACTCATTGCACCAATTCTCGGACCACCTGTCGGCGGATTTATTGCAACGTATTCAAGTTGGCAGTGGATATTTTGGATCAACGTTCCAATCGCATTTGTCTGCGTCGCGCTCGCGGGCCGCTACATGCCCGAGCTGAAATCCACGGGCGCTTCGACGTTCGACTGGACAGGCTTTGCGCTCATCGGTCCCGGCCTGGCTGCCGTACTAGCCGGCATAAGTCTTGTTGGAGTCGGCCTGTTGAGTGCCTGGCAGATCGCCCTTGTCGTCATTATCGGCGTGGTTCTGATGTTTCAGTTCGCGCGCCACGTCCGCGCTAAGGCTAATCCGCTGATCGACTTGAACTTGCTCACCATTCCAACGTTCGCAAACGGAATACTCGCGGCCTTTCTATTTCGCGCCAGCATCGGCTGTTCTCTTTTTCTTGTGCCGCTTGTCCTGCAGGAAGGACTAGGAAAGACGGCATTTGAAGCCGGTGCGATCACGCTTGTGTTGGGCGTCGGTGCGATCATGATGAAGTTTATCGGACCGCCTGTGCTCAAGCGCTTTGGTTTCCGAAGGGTCATGATCCCAAACGGTATCGCCTGCGCCATATTTGCTGCGCTGCCGATGGTCTTCTTATTGCAGCCGCCTGTCGCAGTGATGATGTTGATCCTGTTTTCAACCTCCTTGGCGCGGTCTTTGCAGTTCGTCGCAACCAATGCTGTCATCTATGCAGATATTCCCGATCACCGGATCGCCTCGGCCACGTCATTTTTCGCCGTTGCTCAGGAGCTGTCCGGCGCCGCAGGTATTGCCGTCGCGGCTGCAGTGATGCAGACCTATCAGTTGGCGAAAGGGACAACGCTACTTGCTGCCGATGACTTCGTTGTCATCTTCATCACCGTCGGTCTGATCTCGGCAAGCCAGCTCATTCCCCTGGCACGTCTCGCCAGCGATGCCGGCAATTCACTGCATGGGTCTTCCAAGACCAAACCGGCCCAATGAGATCAGCTATTGCGCCGGCGAGAGGCTAGCACTTCATCGCGGAAGTCCTTGAAGCCGTCTTCGAGACTGACTGTCGGTTGCCAACCGAGCAGGTCTTTGGCACGCGCGATGTCCATCGGATAGGGTTTAGATTTTGGTGGCTCGCCCTCGATGATTTCATAGTCGAGCGCCGGGCAAACCGACTTGACCGCGTCCAACACCTCTTGAAAAGTGGTCACGACACCGTTGCCGACATTGAAGATGCGTTCGCCCGGCATATCGATGGTCGCGGCAATATCGATCGCCCGGCCGGCGTCGCTGGCATAAATATATTCATTGTCCATTGTTTCGTTTGTCGGGATGCGGGCTTTGGTGCCATCGATACCCGCCTCGAGCAAAGCCTGCATTTTTAGCCCGCCCGAGGACCCGGCCCAGAAATGACCGAGCCCATAGACATTGGCCAGCCGGATCATGATCAGCTCGAAATTGAACTCGTTGGCATAGGCTTCCAGAATAAGTTCTTTTGCAACCTTGTAATTGCCATAGGCACGCCCGGTACCGCGATGGAAATCTTCCTTGACCGCTTCTACGTATGTGCGTCGGGAATCGTAGACACCCATCGTCGAAATATGGATCAACCGCTTCACCCCGGTGAGCCGAACGGCTTCCGCGATATTGCGTGTCCCGATCACGTTAACGTCAAACGCAGTGCTGATTTCCTTTTGCGCCCGCCCACCGATCATGCCCGCGGTATGAATAATCGTATCAGCCTTGTGGGATTGGATGGTATCGACGACGTCTGACAAACTTCTGACGTCGGCTTGCACAAAGCCGTAGCCATCACCGTCGAGTTTAAAGTCCAGGTAATCCTGGCGCGGCAACGGATCGAGAAATACTACGGGCTCATTGCGAGCCTTCGCGCATCGCGCGAACGCCGTCCCCACCAGGCCGGCACCGGTTACCAGCGTTGTCATGGGCCACCTCCAATCTATCGGGTCTATCTGCCCTCGATAGCACGCCACTCCTAGACTGGCGAGACTTCCCAGCTCATGGTCCCTCCCCCAGATCATCGTAGGAATAGAGCAACTTATCTGCTTTCGATTGGCATCGTCCAGTTTCCAATGAAAAGCAGGTTGTTCTAAGGTACAGTCGAATTGCAGCTGAGCGGTTCGCAGCCAATGGGCAGCGGGGTCGGCTAGGACGGGGTCCGGAACAAGTCCCGGACACGACGGAGGAGTTGGACAATATGGCAGACGATCAGGCACCGGCAGGACAGGTGGCGATGGGGTGGGGCAGCGATGCCTTTGCCGAAATGATGCGTGCATTGGATATTGAATATGTCGCCCTTAATCCCGGCGCCAGTTACCGCGGCTTGCATGACAGTCTCGTCAACTATCTCGGCAACAAGCGCCCTGAGATGCTGGTCTGCCTGCACGAAGAGCATGCTGTTGCAATTGCCCACGGTTATGCCAAGGCCAAAGGCAAACCAATGGGCGCAATCGTACATTCCAATGTCGGCTTGATGCACGCAACGATGGCGATCTTTGATGCGTGGTGCGACCGCCAGCCGGTTCTAGTATTTGGCGCAACGGGGGCAGTCGACGCGATGAAGCGTCGCCCATGGATCGAATGGATTCATACCGCGCGCGATCAAGGCGCCTTGGTTCGCCATTACACCAAATGGGATGACCAGCCCGCCTCCGTCGAGGCAGCGTTGGAATCAATGGCGCGCGCCAACATCTTGTCGCAAACCATGCCGCAAGGTCCGACCTATATTGTCTTTGACGTCTCCTTGCAGGAGGAAAAGATCGACACCGAGATTAAGCTACCGGACCTCACCCGCCATCAGGTTCCACCGCCGCCGGAAGCTCCGGCAGCGGCGCTGGATGAAGCTGCAGGTATTCTCAAGAACGCCAAGAAGCCCGTCATAATGGTTGGCAGGGCGTCTCTCGACAAAGGCGATTGGGATCGCCGGGTTGCACTCGCGGAGCGATTGGGCGCAGCTGTCATTCCGGACCTCAAGACGCGCGCCAGTTTTCCAACCGCTCACCCTTTGACATGCGGCGCACCTTCGACGCGACCGACAAAGGTGCAGACGGATGCAATCCAACAGGCGGACGTCTTATTGGCGCTTGACGTTGTGGATCTCGGCGGTGCCTTGAAGGTAGCGTTTGGCGACGACGTCGTTAAGCCGCGCATAATTCATGCCACACTTGATAGTTACGTCGCCAACGGTTGGAGCATGGATTACCAGATCTTACCAGTCGTAGACGTGCCGCTCTTGGGCGATCCCGACCGCGTCGTCGCAGGTCTCCTCGCGCGATTAGGGACCACACCAAAGGCAGAGCTTGGCCCGCCGCGCTTGACAAGCGTACCCGAACCGGCCGGCAGTGGCGAAATCAGATTGCCTGACATTTCACGTGTCGCAACGCGCATCGCAGACGGGCGCGAGATTTGCTTTGTACGGCTGCCACTGCGCTGGCCATCAGATACCAACAACTTCAAACAACCGTTGGATTGCCTGGGCTATGAAGGTGGCGGCGGCGTTGGCTCCGGCCCGGGCATGGCGGTCGGCTCAGCCCTAGCCTTGCGCGGTACCGGCCGCATTCCCGTCGCAATCCTCGGCGACGGCGATACCTTGATGGGACTGTCGGCACTGTGGACGGCAAAGCGCTATGGCATCCCGCTGCTTGTCGTTGTTGCCAACAATACGGTCTACCAAAACGATGTCGCCCATCAGGACCACATCGCCATTGAGCGGTCGCGACCGCGCGAGAACAAGTATATTGGACAGGACATCGTCGATCCGGTCCCCGATTTGCACACCTTGGCCAGAGGCTTCGACTGGACCACGCCAAAACAAAAGATCACCGATCTTGCTGATCTCGAACCGGCAATTATCGAGGGGTTGAAGATTGTTGAAGCAGGCGGCTGTCACCTGATCGATGTCGCCATGGTTGATTAGAGCGCCCGGCGCTCCAATGCCGGTTTTGTATCGAGAGACCATCAACGACGCCGGCGTGTTTAGGGGGCGAAAGCCCCCGACAGTTGCCTGAAGGGCGACGCTATTGCCGCCTGACATGTTTACCATCTCGTGGCGACGCAAGCCGGCCGTCTTGTCGATCAAAGCCAGCCCACCGTCCCTCAAAGTGCGACCAATTTGCACCTTCCGCCGGGTGGTTTGTGTTAGATCGTTTCTATGCTAACAACACACCGGATTACATCTCAGGATTTTCGCTGCAACAGGCAGCGCACGCCAGTGTGGGGCGCCTGTCGGCCATAGCGAGCCAAGATCGATTGGCCCCGCCCGAGCCGCTGCACACCCTGTAAGCAACCGAACGACATTCGACAGCATCCCTTTGGGGATTGATGGAGGCACTAATGGACAAACCAGGATATCCCGATCTGCGCGCCCACATTTCTGATCTCGAGGAAAAGGGCCTGCTGGTTCGGGTGACCCGGCCAATCAACAAGGATACCGAGATGCATCCGTTGGTCCGCTGGCAGTTTCGCGGCGGCATCGATGAAGATGAGCGCAAAGGGTTCTTGTTTGAAAATGTCGTCGACAGCAAGGGCAAGAAATTCGATATTCCTGTTGCCGTTGGCATTTTAGCCTCCAACCGCGCCATTTATTCTGTTGGCATTGGCTGTGACGTCGAAAAGATAAAGGAAAAGTGGGATCATGCGGAAGCAAACCCGATCCCACCGGTGACCATCGACAATCCGCCATGTCAGGAAATTGTCGTCGAGGGTAAGGCGCTCGAAGAAGAGGGCAAAGGCGTCGATTCCTTGCCGATCCCGATTTCAACGCCGGGTTTTGACAACGCGCCTTACGCGTCCTGCTCGATGTTCATCACCAAGGACCCGGAAACCGGCATGCAAAACATCGGCAATTACCGCTCGCAGGTGAAAAGCCGTACGCGCATGGGCATGAATCCGGAAGTCGAACTCAACCAGGGCATTGTTGATCATTGGAATAAATGCCGCGAGATGGGCATCAAAAAGATGCCGGCGTGTCTGGTCCTCGGCGGGCCGCCCTGCATAACGTTCACGTCCGTTCACAAGCTGCCCAAGCAAGCCGACGAAATGGCTGTCGCCGGCGGTCTTGTTGGCGCGCCGATCCGAGTTTGCAAGGCCAAAACCGTGGACCTGATGGTGCCCGCCGATGCCGAAATCATAGTCGAAGGCTTCATCGACACTGAGGAGTTGGAACCGGAAGGCAGCTTCGGTGAATCCCATGGCTACATGAACCTGAAAGAGTTCAATGCGTTTTTTGACGTGACCGCCATCACCCGGCGCAAAGATGCCACGCTGGTATCGATAATCAGCCAGGTGACACCATCGGAATCGAGCCTCATTAAGCGCGTTGCCTATGAGCCGGCCTTCCTAAACCATCTGCAGAACCACTTGAACATATCGAGCGTCAAGCGCGTGTTCATGCATGAACCGTTGACCAATCTAAGAAAGCTGGTTGTGATTCAGATGGAGTCCGACGCCCTCGAGGCTGAAATCTGGCGCGCCCTCTATGGCGCCTCGTCCTATTCCTCGTCGGTTGGTAAGATGACCATCGCCGTTAACGAGGATATTCACCCTGAAAACCTTGACATGGTGTTCTGGGCGATGAGCTATCGCATGCGGCCGCACCTCGATGTCAGAATTCTCGATCACAAGGACATGGGCCATGGCCCCCGCGCCGGCGCTGAGGATAACCACTATGAGGCCACCGATAGTGCAATGCTGATCAATGCCATGCTGAAACGCCCCTATGCTCCGATTTCGCTACCGGCCAAAGAGTTTATGGAGCATGCCAAGGGGATCTGGGAAGAGCTGGGCTTGCCGGAACTAAAGCCGGAGCTGCCCTGGCACGGCTATTCGCTCGGCCAGTGGCCGGACGAGTTTCAAGCCGAAGCCGATCGGGCTGTCAAATCGGAATACTGGACGACCGGTGAAGTCAATCGCCAGCATCGGCGCAGCGATAAGCGTATGAATGATCCGTACCTGGATCTCAAATAGGCGCTTGGAATTAAGGATCCGGTCTGCAATTCAAAATGCGGACCGGATGCCTATCAGTATTCTAGCGCGCGGGGCAGGGCCTGCGCCTTGTCGATCCATTTCTTGACGGTCTTTTCGTCTGGCACCCGTCGCGTCAACTTCTTGGTTTTGTTGACGTCTTCCAGTTTTGCGGTGAGCGTTGCCGCGTTGCGCTTCGAGAGCTGCACCACGGTGTTCACGTTTGCCGCTTCCAGCAGCTCTGCGAATTCCGAACCGATGCCGTTGATACGATAAAGGTCGACCATGTTGGCGAACTTGAGAACCTGCTTGGTCGTGAGCCCAGTGCTCTTCGCCACCTTGCGTCGGTCGGATGGTGTCTTGGCAGCTGCCAGCAGACCGTTGGTGTTCTTGATCCCGGCATCACGAAATTTGGCCCCAATGACCGGGCCGATACCTTCGACATCTTCAATTTTCTTGTTTGCCATGGCGGCTTCCCTTCTTTTTTCGGTGCGCACCCGGATCATCTGATCTCTAAGATTTGCGCACCGCCCAACCAATTGAACGATTGCACATGATTCGGGTTCTGCGTGTTACAGACCCCTCTCACGATTGCATTTTTTATTGTGGACTGCTTGCAATGTGCTGGCGCCAAAATTAAGGCATCGCCAGCGTTACCATGATTGGCAGGTGGTCGGAGCCGAGCGGTGGCCCGGTTTTGAATGCGACGGTTCGGATGTCTGGCGTGGTGAGCACATTATCGATCAGGACCAAGGCTGGGAGGAGAACCGATGAGCCATTCCACGATCGGGCCCACATCCCATGGCGCACCATGCCGGTCGACCAGGAGAGGCGCTGCAATTTCCATGACCAGGGCGTGAGATTGAGGTCGCCGGCCAAGATGGTTGACATCTCAGGTTGACTGAATTGCTTTTCGGCCCACTGGTAGTGCCTGTGTTGTCGGGAGGGCTCAAAAGGATAGTCCATATGCAGGCCAACAAATCGATAGGGCTTACCGTCTTTGGTGGAGAAGCGAAGCATGATGACGGGTGGTGTGTTTTCAGTGCGCGGCAGGGCTTTGGCTTCAAGCCATCGCCGTCTGGAAAACACCAGCAGTGAATTGCAATCGCAATCGTAAACATAAGGGAAACGGGACTTGAGCGCTGCCTTGTAGAGGTCCTTCACGCCAAACGTTTCCTGCAACACAACAATATCAGCGGTTTGTTTGGACAACCAACGCGCGGCCCGGCCCGGCTCAAGGTTTTGATGCGCGACATTAAATGAAATGACTTCAATTCGATTGTTGCTCTGTGACTTGGCAGCCTTGGCATGCGTCAGTATCGGCGTCAGTGACAGCGCACCGTTGACGAGCAGTAAAGCCACGCTCCACGCCGTTATCCGCCACATCCGGCTCACGGCGGCGAATGCCGCCAATCCGGCAAATCCCAGCGCCGTCAAAACCCGCAAATTATTGAATAGATCTACTGATGGGAGAACTGGGGCAAGGACGCCTGCAAAAGTCATGAATATACCAATTGCCAAACCAATGCCGGCAATGGATCTGATCCACCCAAGTATCAAGCCGGTGGCTCCTCAAATGCGATGGCGTTGGTCAGTCGCTACATGTTGCGCTCCGCCGCAGACGCAAATCGACCCCGCAAGCGCTCTGACCTAGACGCTGGCGGGGTCTAAGACTTATTCAGCGGCAGCCGCGCCGGCAGTCGGGAAGAACTTGTCCATTTTGGGCTCGACGCCGTTCTTCTTCATTTCCTCGAGCCAAATGGCGTGGATGCGGTGATCTTGATCTTCGTATTCGACCTGGTCGCCGCCATCCTTGATCGAAGTTGACACCGCACCTTTTTCTCCCGGCTTCAGGCCCAGTAGCGAGCGGCGTTGCTGCGTTGTCACCGGATACCGCAAACCGCCAAATCCGGTCGCAAGATAGCGCGCAGGCGCCTTTGATGTATTGAAATGTTGGTGGAACTGCTGATCGGCGGGCGGGAACACGGTGCCGTGCTTCCAGTCGATACGCACGAAATCCTGCTCGCCTTCATACCAGCACAGCGAATAACCATGTCCCGTGACGCACATGACATGGAAGCCTGGTCCGTGGCGATGGCCTTTTTTGTAGGTGCCGACCGGCATTTCCGAAATGTGCGCGTGCATTGCGCCATCAGCCAGCACGAACATGATGTTGGTGCCGCCGGCGCCTCTGTCGCCCCAGGACTTCAATTCGATTTCGGCAAGATCGGTGACGAAATTGGTCTCCCACATGTGGTTACCGGGGCGAACCGTAATGAGATCACCTTCGCCGGCATAATAGCTTTCCTTGCCGGTCCGGTCCCCAAATTCGAACGAATTGTCAAAGATGAAATCCGTGTTGTGAAAGGTCTTGAGGACCATAGGCAGATTGGTGGTCGACGCCAAAAGGGCTCGTTCCTGACCGGAGCCATTGAAATGGCGGTGCTTGGCATTGAGCGGAATGGCGAACAAGCTCTTCGGCCCCCACTCGAAGGAGCGCTTTGTGCCGTCAGTGAATTCCAGCTGTGTCGAACCATGTCCCTCCAGCACATATATCACCTCTTCATAGAGGTGGCGCTGGGGCGAGGACGATTGGCCAGGATCGAGATCATAGACGAAAATATTGGCAAAATCGCCGCGCCCATGCAGGTTCACCGCGCCGGCCTTGCAGGCGTAGCGCGGCCACAGTTTGGTATCGGCTGAGAACAGGTCGACGCCCATGCCTTCGGTTATCGGCAGATCCTCGGCGTCGAGCCATTCCAGAAAAGCATCGACGCCATAACGCGGTGCAGATTGATCAGTCATAAAAGTCTCCTAAGGGTTCGCGGAAGCTGGACCGGCAGACCGTCTTGTTCCCGGGGGGCAACAAAATCGATCAGGCTACGAGAACAGCAACGACTTGATCACGACCGGTACGACGCCCGGTGGATCCATCAACGTGCCGACATCGACAAAATCCAGCTCGTTAAGCTGTACCCCGTCGATCGATATAAGCTTGCGCGGAATTTCCAATTCCTTGTGCAAGATGCGTCCCAGAGTGCGCCCGACATCGCCATCGATTACCACAAGCAGGAATTCGTCAGGGTTGTTCCCGTCCTTGATGGCATCGACAATACCTTTGCCGACCGCATGGAGGCGGGCATGCTCCGGATCACCCTGCCAAGAAAAGGCAATAGCCATACGCGAGCCGGCATTGAGATCGAGGTGATCAAAGCGCGATTTGATACGCTCGGCGATTGCGTCGGAATCAATCTTGCCGGACAGATCCATATCAACATGCACGGTCGGCACATTATGGACCGGCAGGATGCTGTCATCTGGCAGGTAGATGGTCTTGCCGCTCACCTGTACGGTGAATTGCGAGGCACCGATCACCGTAGCGCGGATGCCTTGGCCCGGATCAACCAGCGGGATCTTCGTTTCTTCCTTGAGCAGTGCCAGCAGTTCTTCAGTCAGCGGCTTTGCGATATCACCGAATTCCTGCTTTTCATGGCCAAAGATATACTCCGACACACCGCCCGAGAACGTGAAGTGCGTCGGTTGAAGGTCATGGGGCAATGGCTCGGTCAATTCGAACTCTTGGCCCAAAGCGTCAAGCGGCTTGAACAGAATTTGGTCGCGCGCAATTTCTGCGAAGCGTCGGGCAACCTGCCGCCGCACGGCTTCGTCTTCAAATGTTTTCGGATCGGTTGAAATGCCCAGTTCCTTGCAGACCGATTGGGTGGAATCATCAACCCGCGTCCAGGCACCATCCTCATCCTGCGCCAATAGCCGGCCGCCGACTGCAAATGCCGAGACCGCGACCAGCTTACCCTTATTGATCAAGGCAAGTTTGGTGGTCCCCCCGCCGATATCGACATGCAATACACAGGTGTCACGTTCTCTGGAAATTCTGACCGCGCCGGAGCCGTGTGCTGCAAGCGTGCATTCCAGTTTGTGACCGGCTGTTGCGCAAACGAACTTGCCCGCTTCATCGGCGAACATATCATCGATCGCGCGTGCATTCTTTTTCTTGATTGCTTCACCGGTGAGGATGACGGCACCGCTGTCGACATCACTCTTTTTGAAGCCGGCGTCATGGTAGGCATGATGGATAAAGTGCTGCAGCTTATGGGCATCGATTGTGCCGTTTGGCAGGAACGGCGTCAGCATGATAGGCGAGCGCCATACAACCTCGCGCGAAATCACCACAAAGCGACTGGAGAGGCCTTGGGTCTGGCGCTGCAGGGCAACCTTGGCGAACAACAGGTGCGAGGTTGACGAACCAATATCGATGCCGACCGTTTTGAGTTCAATGTTCTCTTGGTTCCAAATGAACTCAGCGATGGCGCGACGGGCTTCTTCTGTCGCCTCATCGTGCTCGTGCAGAAAATCAGCATCATGCATGTTCGTTAGCTCTCTCTTGTACCGCCCCGGACTAAGTTAGGGTTATGACTCTCCGTGCTGTCACATGAAAAGAGACGGGCAGGATACGCACCGTCTCTCGGCCCCATCGACCCATATGTCTATCGATCACTAAGCACTTACCGGGTCCGGAGCGCCTTGTCGACATCTGCACCCGAACAAACCGCAAAATTGACCTATTCTGCGGCTTTGGAGGCGTCTTTCGCCGCCTTATCCATCATCTTCAGCTCAAGCTCACCAACATTGAGGCGGCGCCAGTCCGTACCTTTTTCAACGATACCCTCGAACGAGCGCAGCGAGGCATGTGGAATAGCATTGGGCCCGGTGCCGATCGCCGGCTCACCGTTTTGGAAATTCTTAACGGCTTCAAGCATGATGCGCCGGAATTCCACAACGGCAAGGTCGCTTGCACCGAGCTTTTCCTGGCTCCGGTCGGCAATCGGGCCCATCCCAATCCACATCGCCATATCTTGGTTGATGAAGCCCTTGATGCCCGTAAAATTCCCGAGCTTCATGGCTTGGCGGTCCTGCAAGTAATTGTTGTCCCAGTTACGGATCGGGCGCCAGTTCTCGTCAAGGTCTATGCCAGGCAGGGTGCCGGCAAACTTGCGCCATTCAAGGTCTGAGGGTGTCGTTTCCGTACCAAATGCTGCAAAGTAGAACATCGTGTTTTCGTCATCGATCGGCACATGAATCGTCGATACATGGTACATATTGTTCGACGGGATCAGTGCCGTGTAGGGCGCAAGGAACAAAGTCGTGCGAATATAATCGTGGGTCGCAGCATCTTTGATCGGCTTGCGTATTGCCGCATAGCGGAAACCGAATGGCGTCTGCTGCGATTCCATTCGCGGTGACTTGTCCGTCGATGGGCGATACCACAGTGAGCTGTCTGCGCCAGCCCCTGCAATCCGCGCCGGCACAAAGTCAGAAGAGTGCAGACTGGACGAATGCGAGCTGTCGATTGAGCCTTCCAGTGCCTGCGCCCAGTTGCACGGAACATGCATTTTGAGCATTGCAACCTTCGTGTCGGTCTGTGGTGCCCAGCACGGCGGTGTAAACTCGGGCTTGCCGTCGCATTCCCCGAGATAGGTGAACACAACACCGGCATGTTCGTGCACAGGGTAGGACTTAATTTTAACCTTGCTCGGCAGTTCGCTGCCCGGAGGCTCAGCTGCCATGTCGACGCAGTTGCCGTCGACGTCGAACTTCCAGCCATGATAGAGGCAGCGAAGACCACACTCCTCGTTGCGGCCTAAAGCGAGAGACGCCCGACGATGCGGGCATTGTTCGTCGATCAGGCCGAGCCGCCCATCTGAATCACGAAAGCACACCAAATTTTCACCAAGTATGCGGACCCGAACCGGGTCACAGTCGGGTTCAGCGACTTCTTCGACAAGGCATGCCGGCATCCAGTGTTGGCGAAAAATGCCGCCCATCGGCGCGTCACCCTCAACGCGGCACAGCAGTTCATTTTCTTCGTGAGTGAGCATGAAATCCTCCTTCAGGCGTCACGAAATAACGGCCGGAATTATTCTTAGGTCTCTAAGTTATTTTTTGGGATTTTTACGGGTTTTAACCGCTATTGTCCAGCGAATTTGTACTTGCGGAGGCAAATAATGTTAGATATCTAACCTTTTTTGAATTTGCCGATGGCAACACACATAAGGGCCGCATAGGGACAGCATGTCAGATCCTCAACAGGCACAGGAAATGATGACCCTCGTCATTAAGTCGAAGGACGAAATTGCTGAGGGAATCTTTGCGTTTGAACTGGCGCGAGAGGACGGTAGTGACCTTCCGGAGTTCACCGCTGGCTCACATCTGGACGTCGTGGTCCCCAACGGTGAAACCCGAAAGTACTCGCTTTGCAGCGACCCGATGGATTGCTCCAGCTATCGCATCGCCGTCAAGCGAGAAGAGACCGGCAAGGGGGGATCCAAGAGTTTATGTGATGAGGCCAAAGCGGGCGACAAGATCCAGCTGGCCGCTCCCCGAAATGACTTTGCGCTCGCTCCGCGTGTGCCAAACTTTCTTTTTATCGCTGGCGGCATCGGCATCACGCCGATTATGTCGATGATCCGCCATCTCGATGCGACAGGCGAAGCGAAATATAAGCTGATCTACCTGACCCGTAGTCCCGGCGTTACGGCCTTTTTGGACGAGCTGTCCGAGCCGCACTACCGCGGCAAGGTCACTATCAATCACGATGAAGGCAATCCGGACAAGTTCTTCGATCTCTGGCCGGTCCTTGAAAAGCCCCAGGGCAGACATGTCTATTGCTGTGGCCCGCGACCCTTGATGGAAGAGGTGCGCGCATTGTCTGGGCATTGGTCGAACGAGGCCGTCCATTTCGAAGATTTCGGTGCCGAAGCTGGCGCAGCGAAACCGGATGATAAACCATTTCGCGTCAAGCTCGCCAAATCAGGTGAGGTCATTGAGGTCCCTGTAGGTGTGACGATTATGGAGGCGATGCGCGCTGCCGGACATCGTGTTCCAAGCTCCTGCGAGGCTGGTTCCTGCGGTACCTGCAAAACAAAGTTGATCTCAGGCACGCCTGATCATCGCGATCTCGCCCTCGCAGATTTTGAGCGCCACGATCACATCATGTTGTGCGTCTCACGCGCCCTGAGCGAAGAAATCGAGATCGACCGATGACTGAAACACCAATCCGCCTTGGCGTGATCGGGCTCGGTCGTGCCTTCACCCTGATGTTGCCGACATTGGTGCAAGATGGGCGGCTTGAATTGGCGGCGGCCACCGATCCG
>CBDCWA010000003.1:0-1197348 GCA_965223255.1 Hyphomicrobiaceae bacterium
CATCACGTCCGGCCGACCTAATCTCGGTCGGGCCAGGTCAAAGGGAACGAGGCGAGATGCCATATAGCACAGCGACGGATGCGAGAATTTATTATGAGACGTCTGGAGACGGTCCACCTCTCGTCTTTGTACACGCCAATCCCTTCGATCACCGGCTATGGTCATTTCAGATCGCGCGGTTCTCAGCCTATTACAAAGTCGTTGCCGTCGACATTCGCGGCTATGGCCGCTCCGACAAGCCGGAAACCGAGTTTTCGCTCGCCGACATGAAGGCGGATGTATTGGGCGTTTGTGCTGCAGAAGGAATAAGCCAGGCCATCTTCTGCGGTTGCAGCGTCGGTTCAGGCATTGTGCTGCTGACGTTGTTGGATCATCCGGAGATGGTCGATGCCGCAATTCTGGTTGGCGGCAACAGCCGTGGCAGTACCAATGTGCAAAAGCGCGTCGATGGTTTTTTGAGTGCCACTGATTTGCGGGCTTTTATTCAAGGTTACTTGGGTGAGCTGGTCGCCCCGGGCTTTTTGGATAAGCCGCTTGGCGCGTGGGTCTTAAAGACGTTTACCGAGAACGCCAACAACAATTTGTCTGCCCGCTCGATTGCACAAATTCATCGTGCGCGCGGGGCCTGCGATATGTCAGACCGCTTAGCGGCAATCACGAATCCAGTTCTTGTGATCAATGGCGCACATGATAATTCCCTGGAAGCGGGAACCCGCACTGCCTCTATGGTTCCAGGGTGTCGGCATGTGGTTTTGCCGGATACCGGTCATGCCTGTTGCATTGAAGATCCCGATGCGTTTGACGCGGCAATGATCCAGTTTTTGCGCGACCATAATATGTGGCACGGCGTGACCGACTAGGCTCGGTTTTGCGACTAAAGCGATCTTATCCGATCTGAGACTCGAAATACGAGTCCATCATATCCGATGATGCCCTAAGCCACCGCAATACGGGCGTGCCGGCGGCTCCCTATTACATGAATGTTGGATGACTGGCCTTTCCAGGGGCGTTCAGTTAGAGTTTGCCATGCTGTTTCCCATCGCAGGAGCGTTTCCTGCAACCCAATGGGAAGGAACATCACATGTTTACCAAATTGACACTCGCCACCGCATTGATCGTCGGCGGTGCCATTTTTACAGCCGATCAGTCTGAAGCAAGCGACCGCGGCAATCGTGGTGATCAAGCCTACTACACCATAGATAATCCGCGCCAAGAAAACCGTCGTGCCCGCCGCGTTGCGCCACGCCGCAACTTTGATCGCCCAAGACGTCATCGCTTTGCTGATCGCCGCAATGGCTGGCGTTATTCTGACAGGCGTTGGTACTATGGCCCGCGCGGACGCAGATTTGTTCGCGGACCGTTTTACCGCAAGTGCGTCGCCGTTGCTAAGAGACGTGCAGGTTTCGGTCGACGTATCCGTGGTATCCGCGGTGTAGCCCGAGGTTTCCGTGCCTGCCGCATCGCCCTGCGGGAATGCCGCTCAGAACTGCGTTATCTGAAGAGCTTTGGTCGCAATCCGTTTGCCAGGTGCGTTGTTGTCGGCCGTCTGTGACAAGCAACGCCATATAAGTCTCCCAAGCACTTGAGCCGCCGATTGGCGGCTCTTTTTTTGGATCAACCAGAGATTGCTTTATGCGTTGAAGCGGTCTTCCCGCCAAAGACCGAGCACTTCCTGCACCGGGCGGTCAGAGAATGAAAAGACGGTGCTCTCTTCATCGGCTTCGTGTGAGCAAGGCATCCAGCTTGGCACTACCCAGACATCTTGCGGCCCCCACTCGAGCACGGTGTCATCGCCAACGCGCGTGCGTCCCTTGCCTTCAATACAGCTAAACACGGTGGCATCCGACGAGCGATACCGGGATGTCGTAAAGCCTTTCGGCAAAAGCTGGATAAACGTGCCAATTGTCGGCATCGCATAACCACCGGTCTCTGGATTGGTGAATTTCATCTTTATCCCGTGACACGGGTCTGGCTCAGTCGTTGTCTTAAGTGAGTGAAGCACCTCACACGTGCGCTCATAAGGATAATTGAAAACAGGTGACGTAACTCCAGCAGGTCTATGATCAACCGGCATGAGATTGTTTCCATAGCGCGTCGGGCTATCGCCCGTGGCGCGAGAGATCGGTTGCACATCTTCACCATAATGCTCCATGAACGAGGCATCGAGCGTTTTGATCAACGGTATATCCAGCCCGTCAAGCCAGAACATCGGTGCATCGCTTTCATTCGCATGATCGTGCCAGGTATTGGAGGGGGTGATGACGAAGTCGCCAACATTCATGATGGTTTTTTCTCCATCGACCGATGTTGTCGCCCCTTGCCCCTCAAGGATGAAGCGCAATGCGGACTGCGAATGACGGTGGGAAGGTGCGATCTCGCCCGGCAACACCATCTGCACGCCGGCAAACAGCGCGGTTGTAATTTTGGACTCGCCCTTAAAGCCCGGGTTTTCGAGTAACAGAACGCGGCGTTCGGCTTCCTTTGCAGTGATCAGCCCGCCAGCTTCCATCATCGCTTCGCGAATTTCCTTGAAACGCCATACCGTGGGCGTGCACGCACTGCGCGGTTCTGGCGTGACCAAGTCCGCCAGGACGGTCCACAATGCGTCAAGATTTTTGCCTCGGATTTTTTTGTAAAAGGCCTCGCGTTCTGGCGTGTCGCGTTGCATGGTCTCAGCCATCGAGGTTTCCTTTCGATTAGCGCAGCCAACAGAACACCGGCGGCGAACGTGGCACGGCGAATTGGAGATTGACCGTATACTTTCAACTTGTATTCTGTCAAACCAATCACTGCAGGTAACCCATAAAGTGCGAGGCGTTTGAGAATGATGACACTGCATGGCTTTTTTCGAAGCGGCGCCGCCTATCGCACGCGTATCGCATTGAATTTGAAGGGGATCGATTACGACCAGGTCTCCCATCATTTGCGCAAGGGCGAGCAGCGCACGCCAGACTATCTAAAGCTAAATCCTCAGGGTCTGGTTCCCGCCCTGGTGTTGGAAGATGGCACCGTCCTTACTCAATCTCTGGCCATTATTGAATGGCTGGATGAATCCCACCCAACGCCGCCATTGTTGCCAAAGGACCCGATTAAGCGCGCCAAAGTCCGGGCATTCTCCCTCTCCATTGCTGCTGATACCCATCCCGTCCAAAACCTGCGCGTTCTCCAGAATGTGGCCAAGGTAACCGGCGATCGGGAGGCAGCCAACGCTTGGGCGAAGGACGTCAATTACGAAGGTCTACGTGCTGCCAACCTCTTGATCGAAAATGAGCCAGGGCCGTTTTGTTTTGGCAATACCCCGACACTTGCCGACATTTGCCTGGTCCCGCAAGTCGCCAATGCCCGCCGCTTTGGCGCGGACATTTCGCAGCTCGCGCGGATTCTCGAGGCGGACCAGGCCTCGTGTGCGCACCCTGCCTTTCAAAAAGCAGCCCCAGAAAATCAACCTGATGCGGAATGAGCGGGACGAGGTATAGCGCATGAAGAGTGAAACCGGAGCAAGAGCGACCGTACAATCCCTTAATGAGCAGCGGTCAACGCGCGAAGCCTCGTCCGAACCAGTTTTGTCGCGACTGCAGTCTCAGCCCGGGCACTTGATCCGCCGCGCACAGCAAGTTGCGGTTGCCATTTTTATGGACGAGTGCACGCGATTCGATTTAACACCCGTGCAATACGCGTCACTTTCTGCAATAGAGGCGCACCCTGATTGTGATGCGACGCGTCTGTCCGCATTGATCGCATTTGATCGCTCGACATTGGGCGACGTCCTTGAGCGTCTCGAAGCCAAAAATCTTTTAAGCCGGCGCCCGACTTCAAGGGACAAGCGCATTAAATTGTTGCGCATCACGTCCAAGGGCCGGCGCCTTTTGACCAACGTTGCAGCCTCCGCCGATCGCGCGCAGCAACGCATGCTGGCGCCGCTGACACATGCGGAGCGCAAAACGCTTATGGCTCTGCTCACTAAAATGACGGTAGAGCATAATGAAAGCTCTCGCGTGCCGCAGCGCGCCGCGCTGCAATTGATAAGGAGCTGAGATGATGGCAGCCAATTCTTCCGATCTTCCATTTGTAGTTGTCGGTGGCGGCATTGGAGGGCTGTCTGCCGCTATCGCTCTGGCCCAAAAGGGTTATCCTGTTCGCTTGCTGGAACAGGCACCGGAATTCGGCGAAGTCGGCGCCGGCATCCAGCTTGGTCCCAATGTGTTTCGAGCCTTCAAAAGACTCGGTCTGCGCGAAGCCGTGATGGCCGACGTTTGGCAACCCGGTGCGTTGGAGATGCGTTGCGGTCTTTCCGGCGAGCAAGTAACCCGCATTCCCATCGGCGAGGCCTTTCGCACACGATTCAAAGAAGAATATGCCGTCACCCATCGTGCGGATCTTCACGCTGCAATTCTGCGCGCCGCCGAAGCGGTCCCCAATATCACGCTTGAGACCAATCGGACGGTCACCGGTTTTGAGGATGCCGGCGACAAAGTCCGCGTTGCCGTAGACGGTCACGATACAATTGAAGGCTGCGCGCTGATTGGCTGCGATGGACTTTGGTCATCGATCCGAGATGTCGTCGTCAATGACGGCAAACCGCGGGTCTCAGGTCATATCGCCTTTCGCGCGGTTTTGAAGCGAGAAGATGTACCAGACGAACTCTGGCGCCCGGATGTCATTCTATGGGGCGGGCCCAGAACCCATTTGGTGCACTATCCCTTACGCCGCGGCGAGCTCTACAATCTCGTCACCGTATTTCATTCGGATCGTTATGAAGAGGGTTGGAATGCCCAAGGCAGCCTTCAGGAGCTTATCGGCCATTTTGAAGGCCAGCGCCCGGAAGTCTTGACGCTGCTCAACAAAATAGAAGCCTGGCGTATGTGGGTTCTATGCGACCGCGAACCCGTAAAGAACTGGACTAGCGGACGTGTGACGCTGCTTGGTGATGCAGCGCATCCTATGCTGCAATATTTAGCGCAGGGCGCGTGTATGGCGGTTGAGGATGCCGTTGTGTTGGCGGAACAGGTGGCAAGCAATCCCAGCGATCTCAATGCGGCCTTTAAGGCCTACAACATGGCGCGCTATCTACGCACCGCTCGTGTACAGATCACTGCCCGCCTCTATGGTGAGTTTTATCATGCCGCCGGCCCTGCCGCGGAATTGCGCAATGCATTCCTGTCGTCCCGCACCCCCGAGCAGTCTTATGAATCGACCGAATGGCTCTACGGGTTCAGCGTGTAGTGCAGTCAGCCGTTACACGTTCAGAACGTGTTTGCCGTAGCTACCGGCGGCACCGTGCCAGACCAGCGAGTGGTGCGCCGAGGCCGCATATACGTCGCGGAATTTGCGCTGCAACTCGTTGCTGTTGAAGAGCGCGCGACCTCCGGCATCGTTGAACAGCCGTTGCACCGCTCCAAAAGCCAGTTGCGCGGCATAGCAGGCATCGCGCTTGCCGGCCACCGAATGTAGTTTCGTTTCAGGCTCTCCATTGGCAACGCGCTGCATGCATTCGCGAATGGCCGTGATATAGAGTAGCGAGGCAGCCGCGATTTCGGCAGACGACTGGCCGATGTTGATTTGAATGCCCGGTTGATCGGCCACCGAATTGCCGCGCGATTTCCTGGTGGCGCATTGCGCGACGTATTCTTCCAGGAAGCCCTCTGCAATACCGACGGCGGCCGACGTATAGCTCACCGCTGAAACGCCACCGCGCGGCATTTTATAGACCGGTGCGGAATAAAACAGTGTCCCCGGCGCCGTACCGTTGTCGTTCTGCTGTTTATCGAGGATGCGGTGGCTCGGCACAAACACGTCTTTGACTTCGAAGCTGCGAGAGCCCGATCCAACCAAGCCCATCACATGCCAATCATCAACGATCGTTATTTCGCTTGTCGGTATGAGGGCGAAGCAACCTTGTTTGCTGTCATCATCGTGGAAAATATTGCCACCGCAAATGACCCAATCGGCATGATCAATACCACTGGAAAAGCCATGTACGCCATTCCAGATCACACCACCGTCGACGGGTTTTCCCTTGCCGACGGCTGCGATCGCCACACACACCTTGGCTTCGTCGTTCTCACCCCAGACTTCGTCTTGAGCTTCCAGTGGAAAAGCCGCGAGCTTTGCCGGATTATCGCTCAGCACCATGTGCACCCAGGCCTGAGAGCCACAGCCGCGTGCCAGCGTCTGAACGGTCTCGCAAAGCACATCATAGCCAAGCTCATAGCCGCCGTAACGAGCCGGCTGACAGATCCGCAACAAACCGTTGTCAACAAAGTCCTGGATGGTTTCTCGCGGGCACATCCGATTTTCTTCGGCCTCGTCGGCCCGTTGGCGCAAAACCGGCACCAGCGCTTCAGCGCGCTTGAGTACATCTTCCCGCGTCACCGCCGGGCTAGTTGATCGATCCAGCATACTGGGTATCAGCCTTTCTTGCCGCAAAATGTAAATCCGCCCTGATAATAAGCCAAGATGCGCGGCCTAGACCACCCCCTTAGACGCCGGCGGCCAAGCGCTAGGTTACCATGTTGAATTCGGCTTCAATTCGCCCTTGAACGCCAGATGGCCGCCATCGAGAAGCAAATCCGTTCCGGTCATAAATGATCCTTCGTCAGAGGCCAGGAACGCCGCGCCTTGGGCAATTTCGTCTGGCGTCCCTGTTCTATTGAGCAGCTGGCCTGGCCCGCGTACCTTGTTTGCCTCTTCCCGCGAGCCATAGCGCCGGAGTATGCGTTGGGTATCAATCGGGCCTGGAGAAATCGTATTGGCACGAATATTGTCTGGCCCGAAGTCGATGGCCAGCACCTTGGTGAATTGCAGCACCGCCGCTTTACTCGAGCAATAGGGCGAGCGTCGCGCGATACCGAGATGGCCGTGCGTTGATGCAATGTTGACGACGGCGCCGCCACCGGCCGATTTGATGTGGGGGATTGAATACTTGCACATCAAAAACATACTGGTGAGATTAATCCTGAGCGTATTCTCCCAATCTTCGAGCGTCAGGGTCTCCACCGTACCATCCGGTGTGACAGTCGCCGCAGCATTGACAAGCGTCGTCAGCTTACCAAATTTTGCCACCGCTTCGTTGGCTGCCGCCTCGCAGTTCTCAGCCTTTCCGACATCTAGCGCAAAAGGTTCTGCCCGTCCGCCTGCCGCAGTGATGTCGCCCGCCACGGTTTCTGCTCGCTCCGGTATAACGTCGGTCACCAGAACACTCGCACCCTCACGTCCAAAACGGCGACAGATTGCGCCGCCGATTTCACCGCCACCGCCGGTTACAATCGCCACCCGTCCATCTAGTAATCCTGCCATCGCGCGCAGACCCCTTCTGAGTATTCGTTCCTTACATCTTATTTCAAATGCAACCAGCGGCCGATTAGGAGATTAAAACTCTGCCACCATTCATCGCCACGGCTTGTCCCGTCATATACGAGGCGTCACTGCTGGCCAAAAACGCCGCCAACCCAGCCATGTCTTCGGGATAACCAATGCGCCCGAGCGGGATGGTCTTACGTCCGCGCTCAACAAGCTCCTCGGGGTCTGTGTTTTCCAGGGGTTGCGCGGTAAATGACACGCCAGGCACCAGCGCGTTGACCCGAATATTGTGCTTTGCCCATTCCAGCGCCAAGGTCTTGGTCAACGAGACGATGGCCGCCTTCGTGCAGGCATAATTGGCACCGTTAGGCGTTCCTTCAAAGGCCCGCCCGGATGCAATATTTATGATAACGCCTCTCTTCGCTTCAATCATTTTCGGTGCAAA
This sequence comes from Hyphomicrobiaceae bacterium, assembly GCA_965223255.1. Lineage (GTDB taxonomy): Bacteria > Pseudomonadota > Alphaproteobacteria > Rhizobiales > Hyphomicrobiaceae > CBDCWA01. Next base: position 7,745 of record CBDCWA010000003.1, read on the forward strand.
GGCCTGGGCCAAAAACATTGGAGCGGTGATGTTGACCTTAAAGGTTTTCTCCCAGGTATCCAGCGTCATGTCGAGTGCGCTGGCGCGAGGATATATACTTGCATTGTTGATGAGCAGGTATGGATCGCCATAATGCCCGATCGTTGCGGTGACTGCGGCGTCGATCTCACTGGGCACCGACAGGTCAACTTTGAAGAAGTGGGCATCCCCGCCCTCTTCCTCGACCTGGCGCAGGGTCTCTTGACCTAGCGCATCGAAATAATCCCAAATGGCGACTTTTGCCCCAGCCTTGGCAAATCGCTTGGAAAAAGCGCGGCCAAAGCCACCTCCGCCGCCGGTCACGACAACAACATCACCGGGCTTAAGGCCGTCGCGGACGATGGTTTCGCCTTCTGAATCTCTTGTCACTATGAGGTCCTCCGAGGCTAAGCGCGTTATCTCGTCGCGCTCTCTGATTGTCTGGGCAACGAATTCACTTTATGGATCTTAGACGACCGCGCTTCAAGCTGGAAACGACCTGGAGGTCTGGCCTGCATGGTAATATGGGCGCGCTCGGTATGCGAAAGAACATGGCGAATGTGTCGCACGAAGGGAGCGCTGGCAATGGCAACACCAAATCCTGAAATCGAGACGGCTGATTTTCTGTGTCCGGGCGGCATGCCGGCCTATCTGGCGCGTCCGGCAGGCGAAGAGGCTCACCCGATCGTAATCTTAATGCACGAGCGCTATGGGCTGGTGCAGCACACCAAGGATTTGGCCGAGCGCTGCGCGCGCGATGGGTACTTTGCGGTTGCACCGGACTTCTTCTTTAAGCATTCAAACAAAGAGGCTCTCAATGCCGGCGACAGCCGTTACGATCTGGGCGACACCGAATCCAACGCCTACCTGAAAGGCGTCTTGTCACTATTGTCGGATGATCCCCGCGCCGATTCCACCCGCGTGGCTGTTGCCGGTTATTGCCAGACGGGTCGCCATCCCCTGGTGTTTGCAGCGGAGGTTCCAATTTCAGCGGCTGTTGTTTGGTATGGCGCGGCCTCAGAGCGCGAGTGGGGTGTCAGCGAAACGCAGCCCAAGCAATTAAAGGAGATCATCGCAAAATTGGAGTGTCCGGTGTTCGGATGTTTCGGCGCCGCCGACCACATTATTTCGCTCGATGACGTGACGCGGTTTCGCAATGCTCTCGAGCAACAAAGAATAAGCTATGACATTCATATGCTCGCGGATGCGCCACATGGGTGGTTGAATGACACCATGCCTGGCCGTTATCGCAAAGCGCAGGCGGACGCGGGTTGGGCCGCCCAGCAAAGTTTTCTGGAAAAAGTCTTTAGCGGCGGGTATGCAGCTGATGCCGTCAGCTGGTCATTCACCAGCGATATTGCCAAGGACTACGATTTCTCCAAGAACGTTCGCCTGGCCTAAACGCGGTATCGGTCAAACAGCATGCAGGATCAATCAACCGGCACGGCGCACGTTCAACCAAGCCTGAATTGGATGATCCTGTTGCCGCTGTTGGTGCATGCCGGCTTGCTGCAATTGGCAACACAACTCGCGCGCGTCAACACCACATATGCCGCGATCGAGGTCAATCTGTCGGTCGTCTGGATCGGCGTCATTACAGCCAGTTACGCATTATTCCCTGCAATGGCAGCCCTTCAGATCGGCCGCTTCATAGACCGACGGGGGGATACCATCGCGCTGATGATTGGCGCGGGGCTCGGTTTGGCTGGCTGTATCGGTCTTTGGCTCGGACCGGCGGCGACGGCCAACTTCATTGTTTGCACTACGTTGCTGGGTCTCAGTCAGACATTTTGCATGACCAGCCAGCAAAGCCTGTCGGCGCGCAGTGCAACAAGCGGTGGGCGTGACAGTGCGTTTGGCTATTACATGCTGGCCTTGTCGCTCGGCCAGGCCGGCGGCGCCCTGTTGCTCGGCTACGTCGCAGGCGGCGATCGCATCCCGCCTGTCAGATTAATCTTCTTATGCACGGCGGTGATTTGTGTAATTTCTATCGGCCTTGCTATTTTGGTTTATCGCCGGGCGGGTATAGGCAGAACCACGCGCACTGAAGAAACCGTGCCGATCCGCGATCTAATGCGGGTTCGAGGTTTGTTTGCCATGGCGATCGCCAGCGCGCTGGTCGTAACGGCGCTGGACCTGAGCATAGTTTATCTGCCGCTATTGGGCGTCGAACGACAAATCGATGCGACAATGATTGGATATATGCTGGCATTGCGGGCAGCGGCTTCAATATTTGCCCGAATTGTCTATGCGCGGTTGGTGGCGGCTATCGGCCGGGTAAGGTTAATGTTCATCGTTATGCTGGTTTCAATGGTTGGCCTCGGCGTAATTGCTGTACCGGTTCCGGTCTGGGTACTTTTTGTGGCTTCAGCGCTACATGGATTTGGGCTGGCGATCGCGATTACGGCAAGTCTGACGACTTTGGTTGACATCGCGCCGGATGATGCCCGCGGCGCCGCCTTGTCGATCCGTCAGGCGTTGAATCGATTTGGCCAATTCGCAACGCCATTATTCGTATCATTGATCGCATCGCTGACCGGCGCCGCTGGCATCTTCGTGGTCACCGCCCTTGCCGTCGGTGTCTCCGGCTATGCGGCAGACCGCGCCGTTCGCCAGCGCGAGACAAAATGAGTATGAGCTGAGGACAACACGAGAGGAGATCCCATGCGCATTGCAATACTGGATGATTATCAAGGCGTCGCATTGGAATGTGCCGACTGGTCAGGCATTCAAGCGGATCACGAGGTCGAAGTTTTCCGAACACACATGGCCGATCCAGATGAGGTCGTCCGTGCCCTCACCGACTTCGATGTGATTTGCGTCATGCGCGAGCGCACGGGCTTTCCCAGAGAGGTGATGAGCCGTCTGCCGAACCTGAAGTTCATGGCCACCCCGGGCATGGCCAATGCCGCCCTTGATATGGCTTATGCCAAAGAGCGCGGCATCGTGATCTCGGGCGGGACGTCCCCCGGCCATTGCACATCGGAACTGACCTTCACGCTGATCCTGGCGATCACGCGCCAACTTCACATACAACATGAAAGCGTGCGCAAGGGCGGCTGGCAGGTCGGCCTCGGCGGCGAGGTGCATGGCAAGACACTTGGTATTATCGGTCTTGGCCGGCTTGGCGCGCAAGTCGCCGGCTACGCCAAGGCCTTTAACATGAGGCTCATCGCCTGGAGCCAGAACATGACGAGCGAACGAGCGGCGGAATGTGGCGCTGAACTCGTAACCAAAGAACAGCTGTTCCAGCAATCCGATTATGTCACCATTCATTTGAAATTATCAGAGCGTACCACCGGCGTAGTCGGGCCCAAGGAACTCGCGGCAATGAAGCCCACGGCCTACATCGTCAATACCTCCCGCGGGCCGATCATCGATGAACAAGCCCTGCTCGAGGCCTTGCACCAAGGCACAATCGGCGGTGCCGCCCTCGACGTCTATGACGTTGAGCCGTTACCACAGGACCACCCCTTCCGCACGGCGCCGCGCGTCCTCTTGACCCCGCACGTCGGCTACGTCACCAAGGAGAATTATCGCATCTTCTATGGCGGTATCGTCGAAAGTCTTGAGGCTTGGCTCGCCGGCAATCCGGTACGCGTGATCAATCCCTGACGCCCGCCAAAGCGGACAGGCGAGGCAATGGCGTCGTACGCTTGACGTCGGCCTCGGTGAGGGCATAACTGGCGCCAAGCACTCTGGAGACAAACGCAAGGAACTTGAATATGGCTGATATCAAGGCGGATATCGAAGACGTGGTCACCGCCAACCGCATTCTGGCGAATGAAAATGTGTTGGATTCCTTTGGTCATGTCAGCATTCGCCATCCTGAAAACCCCGGCCACTTCATCATGTCACGGGCCCGCGCACCGCAGCAGGTCGAAGCGTCGGACCTGATGACCTTCACCCACGAAGGCGTACCGGTCGATCCCGAGCCCTGGCCCGGCAAACCCTATTCGGAACGCTTTATCCATGGCGCGATTTACGAAGCCCGCCCGGACGTGATGTCGGTTGTCCACAATCATTCCCACAGCGTCATCCCGTTTTCGGTGATCAAGTCGCAATTGAAGCCGCTGATGCACATGGCCGGCCCCATCGGCACGAACATCAATGTCTGGGATAGCTGCCATAAGTTCGGCGACACCAATTTGCTGGTCACCGACATGGACATGGCCCGCGATCTTGCCAGTGCGCTCGGTGACCGCACCGTCTCGCTGTTGCGCGGCCACGGTTGCATCGTCGTCGCCAAGTCATTGCGCGAAGTGGTCTTCACCTCGATCTATCTCGAGGTCAACGCCAATATTCAATTGAAGGCGATGGTCTCCGGCGAACAAATTACATTCCTGACCGACGGCGAAGTCGACAAGATCACCAAGGGGCGCGCCGGCTTTACGCTGGAACGCGGTTGGGAGAACTGGTGCAACCGCGCCGGCCGACCGTATGTGCCGAAAGCTTGGGTGATGGGTGAGGGCTTTTCGAAGACCGACCCGACCGGCTGACACGCGACATCGCGCTCACCATTGACCACGCACGCCGGCAACAAACGACAAACCAAAAACCAACAACAAGGATAGAGAGATGAAATACATCGATGCATTTTGCCACTTCTTCCCTGAAGGCATCTGGAACAAGATGCTGAATTCCGATGGCATGGGCAAAGACATCGGCTCGCGCATGCAAGGTGTGCCTTGCCTTTATGATCTTGATGAGCGCTTCCGCTGTATGGACCTCTTCAAGGACAAGAACTACACCCAGGTGACATCGCTCGGCATGCCGCCATTGGAAGCCATGGGCCCGCCCGAAGTCTCGATCGAATTCGCCAAAGTCGCCAACGACGGCCAGCAGGAGCTTTGCGTCAAATACCCGGACCGCTTCGTCGGCTATCTTGCCTCGCTACCTATGAACGATCCCGACGCCGCCGCCAAGGAAGCCGAACGCGCACTCACCACGGGCGGCGCCTGCGGTCTCCAGATCCACACCAACATCAATGGCGAGCCCCTGGACGAGACCAAATTCCACCCGATCTATGAGGTCGCCCAAAAGCTGGATTATCCGATCTTCCTGCATCCCTCGCGCGGCGCCGACATGACCGATTATAAGAGCGAGTCCAAATCCAAGTATGAGATCTGGTGGACCTTCGGCTGGCCCTATGAGACCTCGACCGCGATGGCCCGCCTGGTGTTCGGCGGTGTCATGGACAAGTACCCACAGCTTAAGTTTCTGGCCCATCACCTGGGCGCCATGGTGCCCTATTTCGAAGGCCGCGTCGGCCCCGGCTGGGACCAGCTTGGCAACCGCACGACGGATGAGGACTATAAGACGTTGCTCAAAAACATGAAGAAGCGGCCGCTGGAGTACTTCAAGGATTTCTATGCTGACACCGCCGTCTTTGGTTCGATGTCGGCCACCAAGTGCGGCTTCGATTTCTATGGTGTCGACAAGATCTTGTTTGCCTCGGACTGCCCATTTGACCCTGAAAAGGGCCCGGGCTTCATCCGCGAGACCATCAAGATCATGGAGCAGCTGGACTATTCCGCAAGCCGACATGGAGAAGGTGTGTTTCAAGAACGCCGAGGCGATGTTTAAGCTGCAGGGGTAGAGAACAGTAGCCATCATAATCGTGGTCTCACCAACGAGATGAATATTTAATTGGTGAGACAAGCGCCCGACCGGGCGCCGCCGCTGAGCGGCGTGATAAAGCAGAAACACCAAAGCGCCGGGGAAACCTGGCGCTTTTTTGCGGCGGAAGGGAGGGCTGGGTCAGCTTTGGAGAGATAGGCGTCATTACCGTATCGCATATTCATGTCCATGGTCGGCGTGGAAGCATGGTCGCGATACCTCAATTAGCGGACCTCACAGGGGAATAAACGTGATACCCGGGGATGCAACAGGGCTGCAACTTCGTCAGCTCGCCAGATATTTCGTCAACTCATTCGTTCAGCTCGAGCGGGTGCTTGAGGCCCGGAGGTTTAGGGCGCGCGAGGCGGAATTAGTGCAAGGGAGACGAATTTTCTTGTGCAAGGAGCACTGCTTGAGAGCCATCTGGAGCATCAGTCATGCTAACTAATGGGTCATATGATTCCAATGATGAACACTGGTGTTCTGATCCTAATTGGAGGATCTTATGAACAAAGTGCATACTGACGAGATTGCCACAGGGAATGATACGAACGATCCTGAACTCATAGTTGATAGTGCATTCAGAGGTCAAAGGCACCTCGACAAGCATATTGCTTCCGTGAGTCTTCGCACCAAGTCTAACGATGTTACCGAAGGTTATGATTTAACCCTCTCCGCATGCTTCGGCAGTGAAAGGGTGCGACTGAGGTGTACGGATTTCGAGGTGGATGTGCAGCTATCCATTAGGAAAGCCGAGATAGTATTAGTGTTCCCAAGAAGCGATATGCAGCCACTTGAGGCATTGCGACCAGCTAGGTCAGAGGGTTGGACGCGAACGGAAGAAAAGAGGGTCAGTAACCGCTCAGAGAGCAAAATTGACGTATCAGCGAAGGGAGGGATCAACCGTGATCACGAAGGTTTCACCTTCAATGGAGGATTATCTGGGGAATTGGATCGTGCTAGCAGTGACGCACACGAAGCCACAATTGAACTGACCAGGACGATGTCCTCTTGGCGAGCGATAGGTAATGACACAATTGCTGTGGCCCCGCCTACAGGCGCAAAAAAGAAAAATACACAAAGCGAATTTTTAGAAGGTCAGGTAATCTCGGATCTCACGGCATGGCGCATAACGCCGCAAACGAAAAATGATCTATCAGGCGTTGTCGCTCGCATCAATGTGCGCGAGAATTGGCTGCACTTCGAGGGTCCAGATTACTTATTCCAGTCAAGCAAAACTGCCAATTGGCTAAAGGCACAAATTGAAAGCCTCGTTAGTCCCGAGCGGGCCTTGCGGCGGAAATACTTCATATTATTGCTTGAGAGGCTGGCACATCAACGCTTGACTGAGCTTTCCGGCACTTCTGAAGCAACGATAGCTATTGATGCGTTAGTCGTGAAGCCGAATGCTAGCCACACAAATTCCCTCACAAGCAGCGAACGAATTACAACAATAGATTTGCCCCAGGGACCTATCGAGACTTTACTGCGGGCGGACGAAGGATTCGAGGAGGCAACACTTTTGGGTCTCGGCATAAAACCTAATCTGCCGAACTCAAGCTCAGACCAAAGCCACCCAACTGACGGTCCGCGACAAAATTTCGTTCCACGTGGTTCACCGCCAAAGACACTTGCGGCGTTGGCTGAAATTCACAAAACTCCAGGTCTCATCAAGTCAGAATTGCAGAAAGAATTTGGACATACTGAAATTCAAGAACTACGGACATTGAAACTTATTTACTTTAAAAACGGAAAGGTTTTTCCTAGAGATGATGCGATCGTCGATCCGGAGGTCGAACTAAAGAGAGCCATTAGTCTCTTGCCGGGCATTAGAGCCGCAAGGGCATTTTTATTGGCGAATCCAACGGCGAGTCGGATCGAGATCGCCGAGGCAGTTGGCAAGCTTATTTCTAAAGAATGGGTAGAAATATCCACGAAGAAGAAGCGGGGCGCACGCATAAGAAGATGGATACTCTGGGTGGAGCCACATTTAATCGATCCCTCTCTAAGCAAAGCTGCCGCGCACTTGGTTGAGAACGCCCTGAGCAGCGAATCGAAACCTGGCCGTCGCCCTTTCCTCAATAATGATCAGATAAGACAAGCGCAGGAATGGAGAAACCAGGGACGCTCAGTCAGAAAAATCGCGGAGCATTTTGGAGTATCTTACCATACCATAATAAACCACACTGTGGGACCGCGCGGTGGCAAGGGAAAACTTACGTAGTCGTATTTCCGATACACTTTGTTGATCACGCCCTGGGTTGCCATCCGCGCATCGCTGATGAACGTCGGTCGACGGCAGAAGCACCAATAGATGCAGACATCATCCGCTTCTAGATTGGCAACTTGAACGCCAATGCGAGCGATGTCCCCTTCTGGGCTTCTTCGATGCTCGGCGCGATCGACGCAAAGCAGAGGGAGCGGAGTTTGTAAATATTTTTGGTACAGGCCACGCAACGTCTGCTGCCACCAGCAGCGTACATATCTTGTGCAGAACGAAAGCTCACTTTTGACCCGGAACGGACGAGACGGACGAACACCAATCAGGGCCGTTGTTTTGTAACAGCTACAACTGCGAAACGGATGGGCAGGTAATGACTCGTTGCAAAGGCCTCATGGCGCTCCCGGTCATAACCTGGAACGCTCTACCAGTGGTTTGGGTGGAAGTTTAGTGGTGCTTCCACCATTTCGCTTTGTATAGCTTGTCACGTCCAACATAAACATCATTTCAGGATTGACAAAAGCGTGTTCCACATTGCGACCGTCGAATGACCAAACAATATAGCCCGGACGCGGCACACGATTAAGCCGCTTCAATTGCTTTTCAATCGATACCATCGCGGTCGTAGGTGCCCATATGATGTCAATGCCCTCGTACTGCGTTTGGTGATAGATGTGCAGGTGACCACTTGCAATGACCTTGACCCCGCTTTTTCGGCAAAGATCAAGAAACGGCATACGCGCAACAAACGGTATCGCAGACGTTGTGAACTCTTGGTCGGCCACATCGAGTACAAACGGTGGCATGTGCGTAAAGACCATAGCCTCACGTACACCGCGACTTTCAAGTGCTTCCGTCAGGAAAGATAACTGTTCAGATTCTTCTGGCCGCTCGCTGCCCATCAGTGCGGTATCAATACCGATGAAGCGCCAGGCACCGATATCTTCCATCCACCAATTGCAGCCAAAATGCCGCTGCCAACGGCAGAGGCGCTCATCATTGATCGGTTGGGAGAGCCGTGAATGACGTGGAGCTTCACCAATATCGTGATTGCCTGAAATCGCTAACCAACGCTGCGGCAAGTGATCGAATTGCGCGCGCGCATAGGCAATGTCTGCCTCGTTTTTGGCCCCGTTAAAGCTTACGTCGCCGGAATGTACGATTAAATCAACGGTTTCACCGGACAGAGACTCAAGCAGCACAGTCCAGTTTTCATGGAAGTATGCGTGAGTAGCACTCAAATGCGTGTCTGATATTTGCACGATCTTAAAGCGCGCATTACTCGACATTGGGGCCTCATCACGTTGACGCATTAAAGCTCGGCGCGAAGCTTCAATGCAATATCTGGCAAATCCGTTGTAAAGGCGCTAACGCCTCTGGTGAGGGCGCGTCGCGTCTGGGCTTCTGACTTTACGGCGTAGACGCCGAGCCGGATGTCCGCCGCGCGCGCACGCTCAACGTCTCCCTCTTCCAGCAGATCGACTGGGAATGCAATCTCCGGAACGTCTTGTTCTTTTGCCAATTGGATCGCGCCATTAACGCCCCCCAACTCCGCCAACCTGGGCGCATTGATGAGACCAATGAGCGGAGCATTGGGTACGATAGATCTGATAGTGGACAGATAAGACCATGTAAACGACGTGAATATCGTACGCTCAAGCATCTGAGCGCTGCGCAATGCATCTGTGGCAATCTCCACTAAAGAATTATATTCAAGCCGATTATAATCCGCCTTGAGCTCAAGCCGAAGAACAATTCCAGTCGGTTTCAAGAGGGCCAAAAGATCATTCAAGTGAGGAACACACTCTCCGCCTGTGTTCTTCAGCTCTATGGACTGCAACGTTTGCCAGTCATAGTCATGCACCACTCCAGACCCCAGCGTTGTACGATCCAAGGTCGGGTCGTGAATGACGACTGGCTCGTCGTCGGCTGAAAGATGAATGTCTGTTTCAATCTGGTCGACACCAAGGTCAATGGCGCCACGGAACGCCATCGGGCTGTTTTCCGGCCATAATAGTGCACCGCCGCGATGCGCCGCGATGGCAGTACTAAATCGTTCCTTCTCAATTGCCATTATCACTTTCCCTGCCACGTTGCGGCTAGAGCCAAGCTAGCGCGTCCGCTGACCAGCCAGATGCGGGCCGGCCAAATGATAGCCGATAACTTGCAGATTGCTATAACATTGGCTTTTGGATACCGTCATCAATCTGAAACACCAATAGCGGAGTGTGTCCTGGATTTTTGAGTCTATCGGCCTTTTTCGTTTGGAACTCGTGAGGATGGAAAAATGGTAAAAACACTTTGGCGGTGTGGAATTCTGACCGCTGTCGCGCTGTCAGCTACACTCTTTGGGTCACCGGAAGCTCTTGCGGACAAGCGGCCCGATATCGTCGTCGCGGTCAATAAGTTGCCGCGATCATTGGAGCCCGTCGAGAAGACTGGTAACGTTGATGTCCGGGTACATTATTCAGTATACGATACCCTAATCCGGCGAGACTTCCTGAAGTCGAAAGGCGGCGCCCCTAAACTCATACCCAGCCTTGCCGTCTCATGGAAACGCATCGATGCCCGCACGCTTGAGCTAAAACTTCGCAAGGGTGTAAAGTTTCATGACGGTAGCGCATTCACGGCGGATGATGTCGTCTTCACGTTTTCTCCAAAACGGATTTCCGGAAAAAAAGCGCTGTTGCGGCGTGGCCGACGATATTTCGGTCACTTGAAATCGGTCAAAAAGATTGATGACCATACCGTTCGCATCGTCACCAAGAAGCCTGACCTGCTCCTAGAGCAGCGCCTTGCAACGTACGCCGCCTGGGTGATCAGCAAAAAGCAGTGGTTCTCCCACAAGAAAGCGGGAGAGGAATGGGCCGCAAAACAGCCGCAACCAGAAAAGGGCAGCAAAGCTCCAAAACCTAGTTGGATGCAATATGCCTTAAAGAAGATTCGCTGGAACCCGGTGGGTACCGGCCCGCTCAAGTTTAAGGGCTGGAAGAAAAAGAGTTTTGTCGCGTTCACTGCAAACGACAATTACTTCCTCGGCAAACCCAACTTTAAATCGGTTACATTCAAAGCGGTTCCCGAACAGGCGACACGCATTGCCGGGCTTGTAGCCGGTGACTTCCAAATGATCGTGGACGTCGCACCAGACCAATTCAAAGTCTTAAAGGGCTATAAGGATATTGACGTTAGATCTGTCGTACTCGAAAACTCTGCCGTCTTGTTCTTGTCACCGGCAGCAAAGAAATTGAGCGACAAGCGCCTGCGCCAGGCGATGAGCCTTGCCATTGATCGCGCGGCATTGCGCAAAGCGTTGTGGCAGAACAAGAACTACACGCCTAAGGGTCATCAATTGCCGAATTACGGGCAGATGTATAACCCCAAGCGTAAGGGTTACGTATACGATCCTGCTAAAGCGGCAAAGCTCGTCAAGGCGTCGGGTTACGATGGAAGCAAAATAAGCTTCCGGGTCATTCCGAACTATTACCTCAATGGCGTGGAAGCCGCGCAGATCATTCAGCAGATGTGGCAGAAGGTCGGGATAAATGCGCGCCTCGACATGGTCGATAACTTCAAACAGGTGCGTGCCAAAGGTGTAGAGGTCTATCTGTGGTCGAACACCTATCGCCTGCCCGATCCAACCGGAGCAATCTATATTCTTTACGGCAAGCGCGCCGCCGTACAGCGCAGGTACAAACTGTGGAAGGCCCCCAAGGCATTCAACGATGGCCTGGACCGTATCCTTGCTTCGGGCGATCCAAAGGAACGCTATGAGACCTTCCAAAAGGTGTTGGACATCTTCGAAGATGAAATGCCGGCAACGATCCTTTACAATCCTCTCTACAGCTATGCTGTGAAGAAGAACATCGATTGGCAGCCCTATCCAATCTTCTACATGGACTTCCGTCCCGATGTGCTGAAGATCAAGGGTTGACACAACAGACAGGAAAGCCACGCGCCTTGCAGCCGGTCCTAGAAATTCAGGACCTCGCCATCACCTTCGACACGGAGGAAGGCGAGGTCTTGGCTGTTTCGGATGTTTCCTTCAAAGTCGAGACCGGCCAGACCCTTGGGATCGTTGGCGAGTCTGGCTGCGGCAAGACCGTGTCCTGCCACGCAATCTTGGGGCTGACACCGGAGAACGGCAGTGTAAGTGCCGGTGAAATTTACTTTGAGGGCAAATCTCTCGTTGACCAAACGTCCCGCCATCGCGATGCCGTGCGTGGTAAAGACATCGCCATGATTTTTCAGGATCCAGCCTCGGCTCTAAATCCGGTTCATACGATTGGCCGGCAAATTGCCGAGAGCCTTATTCTACACCAGGACATGTCCGCCAAAATGGCGCGTGAAGAAGCGCTCTCGTTACTTGAAAGAGTGGGCATCCCCGATGGCGAGGCTCGCTTTGACAATTATCCGCACCAGCTTTCTGGTGGTATGAACCAGCGCGTGATGATTGCGATGGCTATGGCTTGCCAGCCCAAGGTCCTCATCGCAGATGAACCGACAACTGCTCTGGACGTTACCATCCAGGCGCAAATTCTCGACTTGCTTCGCACCTTACAATCTGAGCAGGGTATGGCGCTCATTCTCATCACCCATGACCTTGGCGTGATCGCAGAAATGGCGGATCACGTCGTGGTAATGTACGCCGGTCGGGTTGTAGAGGAGGCCTCGGTCGAGGGTCTATTCTCCGCTCCTCGCCATCCTTATACACAGGGTCTGCTGAACTCGCTGCCGCGCGTTGACCAAAAGACGCTATTAAAACCTATAAGTGGATCGGTCCCTTCTCCATTGGAACGCCAAGAGGGTTGTGCTTTTGCACCGAGGTGTCCGCAAACGACCTCAACCTGCAAGCAACGTGTGCCGCAGCTCGAGCGCGTCGCACTTGCACGTTCGGTGGCCTGTTTTCACCCAGTCGCACCGTCATGACCGATCCCGGACAACAGAACGAGCCAACCGCTCCGCCATTGCTCGTGGTGGACCAACTCTCTCGCCACTTTAGGGGACAACGCCGTTACCCACTCCAACCCCGCCGCGTGACCAGAGCCATAGACGGCATAAGCTTTGCGTTGCATGCCAAGGAGACGCTCGGCTTGGTTGGCGAAAGTGGATGCGGAAAATCGACCACGGGGCGCATTGTCTTAGGAATGGATCAACCAACCACGGGCAGCGTCATCTATGACGGCAACAATTGGAGCACAATAACAAGTCGGCAATGGCGACTCATGCGCCAGAATGTACAGCTCATTTTTCAAGACCCCTTGTCGTCATTGGATCCCCGGATGCAGGTCAGCGACCAGATTCGTGAACCGCTCGATATCCATGATATCGGCGACAGCGCAAATCGCAGCACCCGCGTTCTTGATGTACTAGATGCCGTTGGTCTGCCGGCTGCCATCGCGACGCGCTATCCGCATGAATTGAGCGGCGGTCAACAGCAGCGTGTCGTTATAGCTCGCGCATTGATACTGGAGCCGAAACTTCTGGTTTGCGATGAACCTGTGGCTGCATTGGATGTCTCCGTTCAAGCACAGGTTATAAATCTGCTTGCACAACTTCAGGAGCGCTTCGATATTGCTTACTTGTTCATCTCTCATGATCTGAAAATCGTCCGGCATATCTCGCATCGTGTCGCCATAATGTATCTCGGACAGATCGTGGAGACTGGCGCCACGGACACAATTTTTAACAGGCCGCGCCATCCATATACTGAGGCGCTCATTTCCGCGATACCCGTGCCCGATCCAAGCCAGCGGCGTGAGCGCATAATCTTAAAGGGGGATCTGCCGAGCCCGGCAAACCCACCGCCGGGCTGTCGTTTTCATACCCGATGTCCGAAGGCCACTGCTGTCTGTACCGAGGCACCCCCGCCGCTGAAACAGTTGCAAGATGGCCGCGAAGTGGCCTGTCACCTGGTGCAGGAATGAAGGAGGACGAATGAACCTGCAATTCATCGCCCTAAAGATTTTGCGCGCCCTGGTCACCATGTGGCTGGTCGTTACAGCGGCCTTCTGCATCCTGCAGCTTTCCGGCGATCCAATTGAAATCATGCTTGGTGATGACGCCGAACCGGACGTCATTGAATACTACCGCGCCCTCTATGGTCTCGATCAACCTCTCCATGTCCAATACGTAAGATACTTTGTTGGTATATTTTCCGGAGATCTCGGATTCTCTTTGATCGACGAGCAAGAAGTCTTGGCCATGATTGTTGAAGCCTTGCCGCACACGTTACTTCTTGGCGGCACGGCTCTGTTCATAAGCCTTGCGATTGGCATCCCCCTCGGAATCATTGCCGCACTCAATCGAAACAAGCCGATCGACCGGTTTGCGATGAGCTTTGCTGTTTTCGGTTTTTCGATTCCAAACTTTTTTCTAGGGATCCTTCTGATCCTATTTTTCTCGCTTTGGCTACGCCTGCTACCGAGCTCGGGTAGCGGCACGGTCTGGCATCTCATTATGCCCGCTTTTACGCTCGGGCTATCAGCGGCCGGCTCGCTTGCGAGATTTTCGCGCTCCGCCATGCTCGAGGTGCTTTCGCGGTCATACATGCGCACTGCAGTCGCTAAGGGCGTGCCGCGCAGGCGGCGGATTTACCGTCATGCATTACCCAACGCTGCGATTCCGCTCGTCACCGTCTTAGGATTTCGTGTTGGCGATCTCGTTGCCGGTTCGATTGTCACTGAGGCAGTGTTTGCATGGCCCGGAATTGGTCGTTTGCTAGTCACAGCGGTGGCGTCTAAGGATCTTGCGGTCGTCCAAGGTATCCTGCTGATGGTCGCGTTCACGATGGTCTTGGCCAATCTCTTGGTGGATCTAGCGTATGGTTGGATCGATCCACGTGTCAGGACAAGTACTGCGCTCGATAAGGAGTAGTGACGAGAATGGCGCATGCGGCAGACAAGACCACGACGGACTCACAAGCCCCAATAGCTGGTGCCTCTAAACGGCGCACCTTGCCACCTCTGGTGATCATTTCGCTCGGATTCATTGCCATTGTCACGTTCATTTTCATATTTGCCGGTGTATTGGCACCAAAGCACTACACGACAATAGACCTCATCAATCGGTTAAAGCCCCCTTCGTTTCTGGGAGGGCCGGAACAGTACCTCTTGGGCACGGACGAACTTGGCCGTGACTTGTTGAGCCGACTACTTTATGCAACGCAGTTCAGTATATTCGTCGCCATATTGGGAACAGGAATTGGGGCGGTTATCGGTACGTTCCTTGGCTTCGTCGCAGCGCATTTCAGGGGTTGGACCGAAGAAATCCTGATGATGCTCGTCGATGCGCAAGCATCGCTTCCCTTCATGCTGCTTGCGCTCGCCGTACTCGCCTTTTTTGGCAACAGCTTCGTGCTGTTCATTATCATCATGGGCATCAACGGTTGGGAGAATTACGCCCGCCTCACGCGTGGTATGGTCCTGGCCGCCAAGACGCAAGGATATGCCGTGGCCGTTCAATCACTTGGTGCTACGCCTGGCAGGATCTACTACCGGCATATCCTGCCCAATATCCTGAGCGTACTGATCGTCCAATTCACCCTCAATTTTCCGTCTACCATTTTGCTGGAGACATCCTTGAGCTTTTTGGGACTAGGCATTCAACCGCCAATGACAAGTCTCGGTCAAATGCTAGGCGCCGGGCGAACCCACTTGCTCTCGGCCTGGTGGATCGCAATCCTACCGGGCACGATGATATTCCTCACAACGCTTTCAATCAGCATTATCGGCGACTGGCTGCGTGACCGCTTCGATCCCACGCTGCGCGGGCGGTAGTGCTCTCGCTGAGAGTGTGCGTAAGACTAATTGACGGCAACAGATCAGATCTCACGGATCGATTGCGGGGCCCGAATTGATATCCATAATGACTGCTTTTGGCCGGTCGCGCGCCCCATATTGCAACGCATTGGCAGTTATCACTAGAGCCGACATATCTTGTGCAGCGCGGACGCTCGCTCTTGAGTCAGAACGGACATAGGCAACAAAAAACTGCCGCCACAAATCATAGTGGCGGCAAGCAATCAAACAAGGCAACAAAACTGGTTTAATAAAGCGCCCAGACAATTTCTATTTGAGAGATACGGGCTGAGCTCGATTGAACTGGAACGTCAGCCGTACGTTGAAATTGTGCATATCATCAACACCAATGTCGTAAGCAACGCGATCTCCATCGTCGTCCGGCTGGTCGTGCAGCTTTGTTTCCAAACTGATGTAGTCGTATTGCACGCCAAGCAGCACATTGGGAGCAATTCTGTAAGCCAGTCCGGCGCCGACCGTCCAACCATGGTGCCACTCTTCACTAAACCAGGTATCTGGCCCACCGGTCGCAAAAATGCTCAAGTCAACATTCGCGCCAGCATAGCCAGCCCTCACATAGACCAAGGCATTGCCGAGATCGTAGCCTAACCGTCCAACAGCGGACACTAGGGTATTAACTTCGGCGGTATGGTCATCATTCTGCGGACCGATCGTTGAGACAAAATCATCAGCGGACGTCAGGCTGACCGTGCCTTCGATACCCCAGACCCATCTGCCAGTTTGCATCTGGTATCCCAAATGCAAGCCGCCAGCAAAACCGTCGACATCTTGTGAAGGCTCATCGCCATTAATTAGGCTGGACGCATCGGCAACCAGATCCCAATCTACGGTTCCTGTCAGATATCCCGCATGTATGCCCCCGTAAGCACCACTCCAGTCGGCGGCATGCACCTTAGAAGTGTGGCCCCACATGGCAAGGCAAATGGCGCTAGCGCCTACGACTGCAAATCGAAACTTATTGAATCTTAACATGATGACCACGCCCTAATGCAATACATCTCAACTAAAACTCAATAATGAGTTAGCACTTTATGAGCCGAGTATCCTGAAAACCGTGCCAAATTCTTGCCATTTTTCATCCTGCGTAACCGATTTGTCACAAACGAACTTATTCTCTGTTTTTCAAGATATTATCAAGCCTCGTCCGTGCTGAACGGCGCGTACTGGTGCATGATCGCCGACCCGGAGCGAATGGGATTGTGCAAGGGAATTCGTTGAACTGCTTTTGGCCCGTCGCGCCCCCCATATTGCAAAGCAGTGGCAGTTATCTCTAGAGCCAACATACCTTGTGCAGCACGGAAGCTCGCTCTTGACCCACAACGGCCGTCGCTGAAATTTCGACTTCCTTCGCACCAATCATGCGAGCTGCATAAAGCGGACCTGAGCAACCGCTGAATCGCGGTCACACACGACCGTCACTTTGATCAAACCACTGCCATCCGAACCCAAAAATAATTTGAGCCCTGAAACACATCAAAGTGCGTAACCAACCAGGAGAACCGATTTAACTCGGAACCGATCCGCAATGTCGCCGTTTGGAAGTTGTGACAACGGATAGAAGAGCGCAAAGACCGAGGCGACAAGGCTCACGCTTTGCATGGTTCCCGATAGGTCTAAGACGCGTTGGGGCAATATAGCGACGATCATACCAACGCCGATCATGACCAATGTTGCGCCAACATTAACGACGACCAGTGTTATTGAATCTAACATAGAGGTTCCCTCAAGACGGCGCCCACGCAAACATTCCCTCATGCGTGCGCGAGCAACCAACCATTGGCGGTCACAAGACCGGTCGATGGACGGGCAAATGAAATTTGGCGGCTCCGAGAACGAGTACTTGGTGCAGAAACGTTTCGACACGTGACTGCTGCGCCAGGAGCATCATGAGCTCAACGTGCGCAGATCCCTACGCCTTCCGGCAGATCAGCAACCATGCCAAGAGCGCAAGTTGCCGTAAGCTCAAAAGCTTAGTGGCGGCAGAGGAGAAACAGACCAGACAAAGGTGCGAGTTCGTTCCATGAGGCAATGCTTTAAATTGTTTGTGATTAGACTCAAATCTTGCTCAGCCAGATTTTGCGACGAGTCCGTTCCCGGCCGGGAGTAATAATTCGCTACGCCAGAGCAAGTCGGAAGCTGCTTGATGGTACAGCGGCCAAACCGGCAATGGTGTCCGATCGTCGAAACTAACCCTACTGTGAATCCTCTGACTTCGCACCAACCTTGTCGGTCAATCTTCAAGGATTAGCTCCATAGGGATGTAACGGATCCCGTGCTCGGTCGTTGCATTTCCGGTCTGCCGAAATCCCATCTACTGGTAGGCAGCTTTCGCGTAGGGCGATGAGTGCACAGTCACCTTCGACAAAGAAGGGTCCTTATGTTTTGCCCTCTCGACGGCGCGAGTGACCAATTCCTTGCCGATACCTTTCCCCCTTAGAGTTACAAACAACAATGCTATTCGGTCTGGCGGCACGAACTCGAGCACGCCAACGATTTTGCCAGATTTCTTTGCCACGAGCACCAGGCCGCCAGAAAGCACCCGTTCCGCAACGGCGGTTGGATTCACAAAGCGCAAAAACTCATCTACTCCGCATTGGTCACAATCTGGTGCCACCAGTTCATCAAAGACCCGGTTCACGAGATCACAAACGACTGGCTCTTCACCAAAGGTCATTTCTTCGTAGGAGACTGTCTCCACGTGTCTATTCTTTCGACGATTGACTGCTCGCGCGGCCTTGTTCTGGCGCAAGTTCTCCATGGGTGCAATATCTGCGTTCTGAATGCCGCTCGACCCTAGCACAAAGACCAGTTATGGCCCGGTTGCTATAAACTTCGTTCGAGTACGCAGCTTCCTCAGTGTGGGGCAAGTTCTGCCGCGGCGACTCGGTGTCGCCCACTCACCAAAATGATCCGAAGCCGTTATGGGCGAAGCCTGACCGCGGTACGCGGCAGCGGTCTAAGAACCGCTGTCGATCTGTTGCTCAAGACGTATCTTTAGCTCGCTGATCACATCTTGCGCGGCAGCAACGTCCTTCGGTTTCAGGCCTCTGCAAAGCGCATTGACCCATGGGATTTGTAATGCCAGAGCAGCTTCAAACAGCTGCTGACCCTTTGGAGTCAAAAGGACAAGGTGGGCGCGCTTGTGATGCGGGTTTTGTTGGAACTCGACAATGCCTTCTGCTTCCAACTCATTGACGATGCGCTGAACACCCTGCCGGTGAAGGCCCATCGAACGCGCATGCCAAGCTACGGGTTCTGGCCGCTCAGCCTGGGCAATTGCCCCGAGAACTTGCCATCGAGCGCTTGTCAACCCGAGTTCCGCAACGAGCCGGTCGCCAGCCACGAGTAGCCGGCCATTCAGTCGGAAGACGTCCATAATCAATGCCGTCACCGCTTCCCCTGTGTGTGTCCATTGTTGGCGCGACATGCCATCTCCCGGATTCCATTTGACAACATGTTGTCGATATGATTTAAGCGTATTGTCGATTTGACAACATGACACCATTTTTGCGGACATGCAAGGAGTATCCCATGGTCAACATCAAGCCTCTCGACCCAGATTTTCCGATTCAGCATCAGCTTGGGGTCGACGTTGGACCGGTTGTTTTGGTCAACGTGTTCACGGTTGACCCGAATGACGAGGACGCCATGGTTGAGGCGTGGCGCAACGATGCGCTGTGGATGAAAAAGCAGCCGGGATACATCAGCACACAACTGCACAAGGCCGTTGGCGAAAGCAGCATGTATCTGAACTACGCTGTCTGGGATTCTGTTGCAGATTTTCGCGCAGCCTTCTCAAATCCAGAGTTTCAGAGCGCGATAAGTCACTATCCTTCAAGCGCAGTCGCAGCGCCGCATCTCTTTGAAAAGATTGCGGTTCCGAATTGCTGCGTGGCTTGAGGTTTAAGAAGCGAAACAAACGAGAATGGAGACTGATATGAACAACCTGCTTGTTGCAGGCACGGCAGCGCTGTGCCGGATGCCCGGACCAGTGATGGCACAAGACAGTGAGCTCGACGCGTTGAACAGAATCACATTCGAAGCCGTCGACGCAAATATCGACGGATTGGTGTCGATGCGCGAAGTGGAACACTACCGCGAACTTGTGATGATCTCGATGGACGACAACAACGACGGATACGTGACCCGTAAGGAATACATGGAATGGGACCTGGACTGTCAAATTGATGACTGCTTTGCCCCTGGCAGAGGACCTATGTCTGCTTCTCCGACTACTTTCTGACTCACTCCCACTAACACCCATCGCCAAGCGCAGAGTTGAGGTATTCGTCTGCGTCGCGAGCGGTCGGAGGCTATCCGACAAGACTACTTCACCTGAATTTCCTAGTACAGTAGAGCAGACCAGCAATTAGAACCAGATAGACTGGGAAACCCACTTTCCAGGACTGGAGCGCTTATCAACACATGGTCGATACCAATAACGCGGCTTCTTATTATCTGAAATCCGCGCCCTTGCAATATTGTTCAGGCGATTGCGTAATTCCCGGAAGAGCGCCCGAACTTCCGTTTATCGCCCTCTCAATACAAAACTCATAAGCGATTGTCTTATTGGCGTTGGCAACGGCCTTTGAATACTCTTTGGTTGTGAATTTTTGTGTGCTGAGGAAAGAACCAGGTCGGTCGTCAAGAACTGGAAACGGAATGACAATCGTAAGCGAATGTACGTCTCGACGCCCGGCTCCAAATTTACCTTCGGCATTAATTAGTCGGAATTTATTAGACACGGGAGAAATCGTCACTTTGGGCGCGATATCACCGCTTATGTCAGTAGTGAAGGTAATTATATCCTTGAACGGCCCCGCGATACCACCGGTTGATTTAACTCCAGATTTTCCAAGCTCAAGATAAGTATCGATTACGTTGCGCACGCCGATTGAACCTACTATCGGATACGCCAAAATTTTCTTCTTTCTCTTGAAGCCGAGACAGTCGAGTGCAATCAAATCCAAAAACGAATCTGAGAACGCAAACGTTCGTACACCCTGCCGAGCAAGATCGGCTTTTCCATTGAGAGCTAAATCGAATGTAGTGTTGGTGAACGGAAGTCGAAACGCGGCATTGGCAGACTTGTTATTGTTCTCAGTAACATTAAAGCTGAAGGAGTAGCCGATTGTTATGGAGCCATATTTCATGACCTTATAAGCAATTGTGCGATCTTCTTTGATCAGAAACTTTAGTATACCTGCCTGACCTTGCTCTCTCACAAGCTGGTTTAGATCAGCAAGTAAAAAATTTCTGACCTTCACGCTTGGTGACAAAAGAAGCAGTTTTTGTAACCTGAATTCGACCTGCTTTTTCACTTCACAGCGAATATTGTTGACAATTTGAAAAGTACTCTGCGTTGAAAGGTTGTCGGGTATCGGATGCACAGAGCAACCACATAGATACGCGCAAAGCATCAGATAAAAAATGTTACCGGAGGTACGCATGCTCTGACCTCTCGTCAAAATAAGCAATTCTCAACTTAGTTCGACCACTGAATGAGCGCCACGCCTTATCGTATTGCGCACATGTAAATACCAGCCAGCAGTGGGACGGTTAACAGTTTGAATTCTGCAATAAAAACAAAGATTGGCTGCTAGCAGGCGCGTGTAAAGCAAGTTCTGTACGCAAGCCCTAAATCCCATGATCTTGTTGTCATCTTGCAACTGACCCTAGTCCAGCCCCTTGAACTGAACCCTGAATTGCAGGGGTGTTTGTTGGTGCTACGATTTCCGCCTTGGCTGAAACGCGGAAGCTCGCTCTTGCCCCAAACCGGTCATCGTGCGACCGCATGCAAACCCCAAAAATTCCAACATCGACGACGCGGTTCTCTAGGGCCAAGTCAATGCATCTACCAACTGGAGCAAGTCCGAACCAAACGACTAGTTTGGACGCACATTATAATACTCGGCAATCTTGCGGCCGAAATCCAGGCTCGTTTCTTGCATTACTTTCGAGTAACAAGAAATTAGCTTATCGTAGAGCTTTCTTACTACGTTGCGTTGAATTATGTCCTTGTAGGTTGTCAATTCTTTAATCGTCAACGACCTGTATCTGTAGGCCATTGAAACAGCCAGAGCACTTCTAATTCTTGCGGCTATTGCGGGCCTGCTTCGCTCCATGAATGACCTCAATTCCTCAGCTGAATACCTACTATCTCTGGGCATGGTGGATGCCACCCCAAGTGACATGGCAATGGCAAACTCTATCTGACGGGTCGTGGCCCTTTCGACCAGATTTAACAGTTTTGCAATTTCCTGATAAATCTCTTGACGCTCCGGCTGACTTTTTGCCGTCGCAAGGATTTCACGCGCATTTTTCAACATGTACTGCCTCGCTTCAGGTGTTCGCGCTTTACGCGCCAAGTCAGCCAACTTCTTTGCAACACCAGCGCCAAATATTTGTAAAATCTTTTGCTGCTCAGGTGGGGTTAGCGTGCCAACGAGATGGTTGCGCAATTTTGCGCGCATTTTCTCTGCAACAAACGTAGACTTGGCCGCATCGTTCCAAGCTTTTCGAAATTTGGGATCAGTAGCAGCTAGTGCCTTCAGTTGCGGCTGCCTGGAAACTGATAGTCGCTGCGATATGCCGGCGAAGGCATTGTCCAAGCCAACTATCTTCAGCAACTCCTTAGCAGACATGGGTTCGCTAGCAGTGCTGGTCGATGAGAGCACTGGCAGACAGGCGAACAAAGCCATTGCCAGACGGCACAATTGCCTAATACTCTTATACCGAACATCATTCCAATCACATGGCAATCCACGCCTCCTCGACATCGTTGCCTCTATTCTCAGCTCACTCTCAATTCTACGCAATTTGTAACCAGGCAAGTAACTTAGAATAGCATGTTCCATCCACACATCTCACGTCTCTGAACATTCAAACTCACGAAGTCCCACCTATATATCGATTTTTCTTGAATGTCCGCTGTTGATGCCGTGGACGGCTCCCCTTATGTTGGTTACTTCAACAGCAACGATTTTTTGGCACACAGATGCCGGTGGAGGAGCCGTCCACGCATGGCCCATCGGCCCCCCATGTTGCAACGCATTGGCAGCTGTCACCGGCAGCGGGCATAGGTTGTGCCGCGCGGAAGCTCGCTTTTGCCCCAAACCGGTCATCGTGGCACCGGACGAACGCAGGCAGTTAGCCCATCATCGATGGCCTGGTTTGAGGAGCCGGATCAGCAATAACAAGGGCCCGATGCGATGGATCATCAACGCTAGGTATTTACGGTCTTACGCGCTTGAAGACGTGCCTTCTTTTCATCGGATATATAGTGCTCAAGATTGAATAGCTTACGTGCATTGCCGCCAAGAATGTTTTGCTTCGCTTCTGTGCTGAGGAAATGCAGGTCATAGATCGTTGAGGGAAGGTCCATATCCCAGTGCGGGTAGTCGGATGAGTAGACGAGCTGCGTATCTGCGGAAATCATCTTGAATGTTTCCTCGAGCATCGTGCTGTTGTTCACCTGCTCCATTGGCTGTGTGGTGTAGAACATCTCTCGCATATAGTCGCTGGGCTTGCGTTTCAGTGCCGGCACTTCCGAACTTCGCATCATGTATTCGTTATCTAGACGCTGCATTAAGAACGGTATCCACGCCAGTCCGCTCTCGATCCAGATCGATTTCAAGCCGGGGAAACGTTCCGGGATCCCATTCACAATCCAATTCGTCATGTGCACGATATTGAACCATGTGAATCCAAGCGCATGCGCCGATATGAACTTGTTGGTTATGTTCATACTTTGGTCGCCCCAGTTTGTCGCAGCATGGAACGCAATGGGCATCCCGCGCTCTTCGAGTGCCGCATAGAGTTTCATGTAGACGTTGTCATAGAGCGGCTTGTAGCGCACCGTTGTGACAAGGAAGCCGATGACACCTTTGCGGCCGCTGAATTCCTCGACCATCTTGAGCGCTGCGACAGGATCGTTCATGGGAAGATAAAGCATCGAAACCATGCGCGGTTCCTGAGCAAGAATTTTTTCCGTGAGCCAGCGATTATATGCCCGCGCATACTGAACCTCGACTTCGACAACCGGGTTGAGGCCCAGCCCAAGCATCGGCGTGGGAAAAACGCAGGCCACGTCGATACCCATCGCGTCCATCCACTTACGCGTCAGGCCGATGTCCCGGTGCGGCGCATCCGGCGCCTGCTCGGTGGCGCGGTGCGCATAGCGCGTTATCCGCCCGGCCATTTCCTGGTAGCCGCCGGTCGAGCGCGGGAGCATTGTCTGGCCCTTGGAGAACTTGAACTGGTCCCGCATTACGGGGTCCTCGATATAATCGAAGATTTCAAGGTACGAACCGGTCTCGTAGTGGTGGGCATCGACGTCGACAATCATGAAGTCTTCGTAGCGGCGATCGATGGCCTGCTGCTCCGCGTTGGCCAGCAGACGGCGTGTGTCGAACTTTTCCTGCGATGGGTCGCGAACGACTGGTGTTACAACATTCATTGCTAAGTCCTTTCGTGAATCCAGCCGGTTGGTATTTATCGCCAGCTAATCAGTCGTCGATGTTGGGCGAATCGAGCCGCTGATGTGGTGCAATGCAATTGCCACTCATTGCCTGCCACATGGAGAGCTCGAACAACTGCACGTTCTGTGTGTGGAGCAGATCGGTTACGGTCAACATGGTATCGTCAATCGTGACGCCGCCACCACCGGCCGGCAGCGGCGTCCTCATTCCCAGTTCGGCCTTCGCTGCGTAGAGTCGGATCGAGTGGCAGATCAGATCGCGCAAAGCGGCGTCGTCGACACGCTCCGGCTGATTTACCGCCTCAGCGAGTATGTCACGAGCACGCTCCAAAATCTGCGGGCCCAAATCGGTTTGGTCAAGCTTGGACATAGACGCCACCATCGCGAACTGAGACCTCGAATTTTCTTAGACGCAGGCTAGGATCAGGCGCGCACTCGCCAGTTTTCAGTTTGTATTCCCAGCCGTGCCATGGGCAGATGATATGGGGATCATCGTCATCATATGTCTGCGCGATATACGTCTTGTCGGGCGCAAGCAGCTCAACCACACGTCCGCGAACAATGCCTTCGCACGCCGGTCCGCCCTGGTGCAGGCAGTGATTGCGATAGGCATAGTATTCACCGCCATAGCGATAGACGCCGATTTCCAGACGCCCCTGCTGCACAATTCGAACCTCGCCGTCCTGAAATTCCGAATCTGCACAAACATAAATGTCTGCCATACCCTAGAAGCCTCCTATTTGGGTTAACGCGCTTGTTGTCCCAGTATTCGTTAGATCGATATTATCACGTTATCCCAACAATGATAGCAGCCTCGGCCCAGTTCGACGCATTGTCATAGGTTGCCTGTCGCGTTAGTGGCGCCCAACGAAGTGCGCTTGGCTGGCAGAGGATTACCCGTTGCCGAGGTTGTTCGCCGTCGAACGCGCAACGGCAAACCGCTTTGCCACTGTGCGCGTGTCAGACCGTCCTCAACGGCGATCAACATGTGACTGCGAAGGTCATCTGAAAGCGGCTCGGACACTGAAGTTGGTCTCCTTTGCCAACTCCAAGTTTGAATTACTGTTTGCCCCGGCAGGAAGCCTTCCGAATCCGCCCGATTGGAAAATGCTCTAGATATCCGAACCGGAGACTGCCGCCGCCTGTTTTTCCGGAAACAGCGTCTCAAAGCGCGATAGCGTGCTCTCGACGATTGGTATCAATACGAGCCCGAGCACCAATCCGATGATGCCGTCGATCAACGCCGTGACAACCCAATTGACGAAGCCGAATGCGCCGCCGCTTGAGGCCGCATAGGCGATCGCCTTGATCGTTTCATAGGGCCATTGAACACCGAGGTCATTGAGCCCGTGAACAATAATGGAACCGCCGACCCACAGCATTGCAGCCGTACCGACTATGGAAATCACCTTGAGAATGGTTGGCATGGCCGAAACGAGATTGCGCCCGAAGGCACGTGTTGCTTCGAAGCTGCCGGTACGGCTGAGTTTCAATCCGATATCGTCGAGCTTCACGATGAGCGCGACCGCGCCGTAAACGACGACGGTGATCAGGAAGGCAACAATCGCCAGAACGACAAGCTTAATCCAGAAATTCTCAGCATCGATCGACGCCAGCGTGATCGTCATGATTTCGGCCGAGAGGATAAAGTCCGTCTTGATCGCCCCTTTGACGCGCTGCTGCTCCAGATGCGCGGCGTCCAACGTCTTGGCCTGCTGCGGGCCAGGATCATGATGTCCTGAGAACGCGTGCCAAATCTTCTCCGCACCCTCGAAACAAAGATAGGCTCCGCCGACGAGCAGAAGCGGCGTAATCACCCAGGGCGCCAGCGCTTCGAGCAACAGCAATGCTGGCAACAGAATAACGAACTTATTGAAGAGTGAGCCGCGGGCGATCTTGGCGACGATTGGGATCTCGCGGGCTGCTGGCAGGCCAGTGACGTATTTGGGAGTCACGGCAGCATCGTCGATCACGACACCGGCGGACTTGCTGCCTGCCTTTATGGTCTGGGCTGCAATGTCGTCGAGTGATGACGCAGCCAGCTTGGCGATGGCCGCAACGTCGTCCAAGAGTGCAAGGATACCGCTCATGCTTGGTCCTAGGCGTTAGTAGTGATCTTGAGCCCCTGTGCGACGACCCTTTCGGAAAACGAGCCCCCATGCCCAGGATCAATTGGGTCGCGGCAGCGTATTCTGTGCCCCCGCATTGTTCCACTCGCATATATACCCGGGGAATAAGTCGGGCGGTACCCTTTCTTGAGGCATGTCGCAAACGGTTCATCTCGCGATCGACACTGCGGGCGCTAACACCTTGTCTGTGATAAGCTTGTTTTCAAAATGTTTCCTGCGTTTCCCTTTTGGCTCGATGCGGCCCCCCATGTTGCAATGCAATGGCGGCTGTCACCATAAGCAGAAATTCCACCTCCGTATACTCGTCGTCCTTTTTGCCCAGAGAGGATCGAAAGACCAGTTTGAAAGTCGAAAAGTTCTCGCGACCTTTGAAAGAAGCCTGCTATTAAGTCCTAAGTCAACGGAGCACAGTGAACACCGAAACGGTCGGCGATGCGGTCGAGGGACGCTCGGCAATGGGCAATATCCCTATTTGCTGAGGACTTCATTCGGATTAGCCCCACAAGCCTGCGCGGAAGAGGATACCAGCGGTCAAGGTCAAGCCCGCAACGATCAAGCAGCGCCATCGGTAGGGTTTGTAATGCGATGACTTGGTTCATGTAAGCCTGCGCTGCCGAGGCGCCGACCCAGGCGTTTCTGTTCTGACGAAACAGCGCTTCATGATCAAGAGTATAAAACCCCTTACCAATAAGTTCTTCGCGGTACAGCAAATGCGTTACAAAGAAACCAGCCGCGCTGGTCAAGAAATGGAATCCATCTCGGGGGGTGATGCTCACAATGGTACCGTACGGTGAGACGCAGGGAAGCCTTTCCGCCATGTCGCTGGCTCGAAAGAAGCTTCCTGTGCAATTAACGAAGACACTTCCGCGCTCGACCGGCTCAATCGTACCGCCTCGCAATTTCATGCTTGGCTCGTCTGGTGAATCATCCGTCACGTCAACGAGGTAGTCGGTATAAATTCTGTTCAGTCCCTCGGCGATACGGATGTGCTCGTCTTCCGACTGCAGGCCGTAAAGAAACACGCCATTCGGACTGTTCGGGTCGGTCGAATGGTGCCGCCGGAAATGTGCAATGGTGTGGTCTTCGTTGTCGCCGTCAAAATTGTACGCCAAATCGCGAAATAGACGAGAGACCAGTTCGCCTGAAATCCAGCGCTTAAACCCTGTCGGGATGTATCTTGTTCGGTTAAGGAAATTCGTGCCGCGCCCATTGATGAGCGAGACTTTGCGTCCGGGTGCTTCCGTCAGCGTTGCTAGAATGGTGTCCATACCGGTCTTACCACCACCAATGACGTAGACAGGTGCGTCTGGGTTGGCAGCAAGCGTCTTGCGTAGATCCTGGGGGATGATGGAAATTACGTTGCCGCTGGACAGCGTGAGCGGTTCGGCCACGCGGTAGTTTAGGCCGCTGGCGTAGATGGCCCGCAGGGCCTCGACGCTTCTCAGCTGCTCTGGGCTACCATTCGGACAATATGTGACCCTCGCCCGATATCCGCAATCAGTGTGGACTTCATCAAAAGTCATTGCCGACCACCCGAAGCTAATTTCGAGATCGACGGTTTGCGAGACCCGCCCAATCGCGCTGGCGAGATGCTCACGCACCTCATCTCGCTTTGCGAGATAATCGCGAGGTTTCTTCCAATTCCACTTCATGTCGCCGACGGTGAACATTGGATGCGGCTGGTGCAACCGCACATAATCGTAAGCCGTGTTCCACATGCCGCCAGCAGCCTGTTTCTGATCGATCAGCAGGACTTTTGCGCCTCTGGGAAGATACTCGATGGCGGCATAGAGGGCATTGAGCCCTGCAACACCGGCGCCGACCACAACAAGATCGTATGTTCCTGCGACCCGCTCGCTTTCTTCAACCGCTCGAATAGAAGTATCACCAAGCATGCACCCTCCAGCCGTTCGACTTTGCAACATCCAACATTGCCCAAGTAGAACCTGAGCACTTGAAGCCTAAGTCCACGGACAAATGCAGGCAATGGCATCGCATGCTTCGCGCTCGTGTTCTGGCTCAGTGACGACACCAGTTTCCGTTGCACCCCTGATATCGGTCGTCGCTACGCGCTGGGCGGCTGTCAGAGATGGGCCACAACAGGAAGTCACGACAACGCGATGTCGAACCTGATCAACGTCTGTTTATACCACGTTGCTGCGCTCGAATACCTTATGATATCTTTTGCCCTTCAATGCAGAACCGTTATGCGCTTATTGCCATGTTCACTTTGCGCCTTGCCGTTCTTCTTCCCGCGCTGGCAGATTTCTTGCTTGCCGGACTTATGCTGTTCCGATCGGCGGACATTGTCGATCCCAGTATCGTTCCTCGGCTGTAGTTTTCCGGTGTAGTCTTTGCGTGGGGGTGTCCTATTGCTTGTTGGATTGGCCGGCCAGTGGAACGGGTATGGGTATTGTTGCCAACGCTGATCGCTATAGCGGGGGCCTGGTGGGCTTGGTAGTGGGGTATGCTGCGGGTGTTGTTGAGGTTGAGACGACGGTTCTCTCAGTTCTTCTCGGTGCAATCATGATTGGCTTTGGTTGGCTGGGACTCCGCTGTTCGAACAGCGCCAGTCTTACGTAGCCGCGCCAGAGATGGCGGCGAGGATCGCGAGAGTGTCAAACGATGATGGGACGCTAAGAGAGATACTGGATTGGTGAGCGGGTCTTGGCGAACGATCGTATGATTAGAAGCGAATACTGAGCCCGCGTGGCATACGTTGACCGCGCCACCCTCTCTTGCGGCCCCTCGACCAACCGGGCGGTCTTCTGGATTTTCTCCAACCTCTCTTCTTTCCCTGTCGCCAGCCACGTGGCTCTGACCATTTTTGCTTCTTGGCAAAACCGTTACCCTTCGGGCCCTTTGCAACAGCTTGGGTCGTTCCCAATGCTAAAACCAACGCGGCGACAGCGGATATCGCTTTAAGCCAAGTCATTTCCAATTCTCCTTGGTAGCGTGAAAAGCGCAAAGGTCACGGGGCGTTACGCTACTAAAAGAAACCTATCCATGGGTTGTCTTAGCCAGACAGATTTTACTGAACCTATTCAGAGATTATTAACCTGGGTGGCGAACCTGAATTGGAACGGAGCCAACCACGCGTTGGTTATGGGTGGCGGTGATGGAATAGCTGATAGGTCGCGTTCCGAATTGGGTCAAATTGTGAGTGTAATGAGCTGACGAATTACGTCAGCATTCACCCTGAAACCGTAAGAACCAGTGGGAAATCCGCGAATTCTCCGGTTCACTTTCAGGTGCAGACATCGCCCAGCCCTGGGCTGACGAGTCGTATCGGCCAGAAGCGGACAGTGGCCATGGCTGGGTTGAGGTCGGCGTTGAACTAAACGCCTACGATAGAAACTAGGCGGAATACCGGATCGTGGGAGCAGAAATATTGAGTGGACTGACGGATTGAACTGAAGTCTGATCTAATGATCGGAGTATATCCATCTAAGAGCTTACGGAACACATTTTAGCGTTGTATTATAGATGTTGGCGGCACCAAGGTGATTGCTATGGTAGAGAACGCCGAATGCAAAAAGCAATCTTCCGAATTCCATCGGTTCAAGCCTGTTAAACTTCTAACTGGGCGCTTTGAGTTCGCCGGCGTCGTGCACACTGCCAAGACCGCTGCCCAGCACATGCGAGATATAAACGATGCTGTTGGCGCGTCGGATACGTATGTATCTGTGGAGTACTTCAACATATATATCGGTGGATTGGCGCTGAACTTGATGCAGCAAACGCCTAGCCAACAGCACGAAACGCTTTTGGCGAACGCGGATCACCCAACATTGTTCTGGGCATTCGTTGCAGCGCGCGCGTTCGCACAAAACAAGACAATCATTACAACGAATCCCCAAAAGATCGAAAATAGATGGGTTGATCCCTCCACCCACTATAACCTGGGCCTGTTAGCTGCTGGTGTCGGATTTGCAGGCGCAGCGGCGACATCGGGCATGATCACCCGCAGAGCCTTTTTCGTTGGCGCAGTCGCATCCCTAGTGCCTGCCGATTGGAGCTACCGAGCGACGCAGCAGGACTTCGAATGGCGGATCAGAAGTCTGATGCGGCCAACCTCTGAACAATGCCATACTATAGACTATAGCTACGAAAAAACGATCAACCGCGATTGGAGCAATTATCAATGGCGAGATGTGAGCACAGCCCATGGGTTGTTACACTTCGCCAAACAATCCGGAGACATTGGACACGTCGTCGGAATTTATGGCGCAGCACACCACAAAATGGTGCATTTCCTGTCCGAGCCAGCCGAGACACAGGCGCTGATTGCAAAGCACATCATATATAACCGGCTTGGCGATCCATATATAAGGGCTTGGAGTTACGATCCAATTCAACACGGCTTCATTCTCAAGAAGAATATTCGTTACATTTAGCGTGGGATCGGATGCCAACCCTATGAACTGGCAAGAATCGCTCGGTGCACGATTTCCACTTGCGTCCCGCAGCCGTTCCATACTCCTGGGTCATCCGGCGAGGATCGTCGTCTGACAGAGCCATGACAGCATTGTCGCCAGTGGCTGACCTATGTCGGTTTTTCCGGCGTAACTTTCCGCTGCACCTCTGAAAGCGGCATTCGCCCAGCGTTGTGCTGACGGCAGAGACGGGCCAATTGATAATTTTAGCCCCGTTGAGCACAGTGCCGTCAATCCGCTGGGACGGCAATGTAACGCGAAATGCAATCGCTAAGCCGTGATATTGTGGTCATGCGCCTTTTCACAGGTAGAGAATGCCATACGGAATGCTGGCGTATTGCTATCGCAATAGCCACACGCAACGCCTGATTTGAGGCAGATCAACGCAATTTGGAGCAAGCCCGAATAGCCAGACCTTACTTTACACCAAATTGAAATTGGATGAGGCGTAGTGTCGGTTAAATGCGGAGATCGAAGAGCACGCTGCAATCGTTCCCAAAAGACTGACGACAAATGCGCCTCTCATCAAAAAATGGAGGTCGCGCAATGACATCGCCGTCAACTCGGTACGAACCATTGTCATGGGCAACCGGCGGACTTCTGCTCGGCTTGGTTTTCTTCGCAGCGGTTCTGCTCGTTAAACCTATCGGTGTTTCAACACAGTTCGTAATTCTCGACGGCATCCTCTGGGATGCCGTCGACCCAAAAGTGGTTGTAGCGTCGCCAGAGGCAAAAAGCGGCTACACCAGCACGAATGCATACTTGGCCAAGAGCGGGGGGAAATACGCCAAGTCGGTGGCCAATCCCGTCAACTATAGTTTTATTTTTGTCCTTGCCATGTTTGGCGGAGCGCTAATCTCGGCGTTTTTGCGTAGTGGAGTGGGTGCCGAAGAGCGGACAATGCCCGCAGTTTGGCGTGCCAATTTTGGCTCATCGCAAATCAAGCGGTATGCGGCGACCTTTCTGGCAGGCTTCATTGTCCTTTATGGCGCGCGTCTCGCTGGGGGCTGCACATCTGGTCATATGATGAGCGGGGTCATGCAAACGGCGCTCTCCGGCTACTTGTTCATTGTGGGAGCCTTCCTAGCAGGTATCCCGACCGCGCTCTATCTCTTCCGGAAGGAGGCTTGAAATGCTCGAGATTATTTTGGCAATCATTGTCGGTGCCGCATTCGGAGCCTCCCTCGACCGAGTCGGCGCAACAAACCCCGGTTTGATCATTCGAATGCTGAACCTTACTAATCTCCATTTGATGAAGACTATATTGATGGGCATTGGTGTTGGTTCGATCCTTCTATTTGGTGGCCTCCTACTAGGGCTAGTCGATCCGGGACACATGTCGGTGAAGGCGGTTTATGTTGGTGTGTTCGTGGGTGGGCTTCTGCTAGGCCTTGGCTTCGCCGTTTCAGGCTACTGCCCTGGAACCGGGCTCACGGCAGCTGCCACAGGTCGTTTCGATGCCCTCTTCTTCGTCATTGGTGGTCTAGTAGGTGCGGCGGCATACATGGTTTCGTATAGTTGGATCGCGGGCACGGGCTTGCTCGACAAAGTTGCCGGCGGCAGCACCGTTTTAGGGCCGATCAAAGGGACGAAATACCCAGCAATCTTTGAAGGGATCTCTGGCGAGTGGCTCGGACTTGTTGTTGGTCTGGTGCTGGTGTTGATTGCTTGGGCGCTGCCCCATCGGATCGGCACAGAGCAGGCTGTTGCAGCCGAATAGTTAATTCAATCTGGCACTCGAATTACAAGGTCGTGAACTGTGGGGCAGTTGGGAAGGTTTCGCGGTCACGACCTGGTCTCGAGCGGTGGAGCTCGCCATCGGCTGTACCCGGTTTCGGGTTCGAGTCATAAGCTTCCGGTCGCAGTCAGACAATTCAATGCCAGCCACGTCACCGACAGCGGACGTATGTCGGCTTTTCAGCAACATCTTCTGCTTCACCCCAGTTTGCGGAAATCGCCCAGCGATGGGCCGACAGCCGTTGAGGGCCAGCTACTGACGTCCTGTAGCACGGACGATCAGTTGGCGTGTTCTTTCTGTGCACACCGAGTCGGCGCTCGACGCCGCCAAATCGCCGCAGTGCGGGATCACGGTCAGCATTGCAGGCGCTTCCGGCGTTGCGCGAACGCTGCCGATGCCTCCCCGTGAGGCATTTATAAGCCTACGAAAGTGTGCGAGCCAAGCCGCGACCAGCTACGAGATGAGTGCAGCAGACGATTCGTTCTGGGTGAGCAATGGAAGAGATGCGACGCGAACGAGCTTAGCACCTAGATCATTAGCCGCGTAATAAGCTAGATTAGGGGTAATGCTGAACCAGCCGCCTCTAACCTTCAATGCGTACCAATTAGGCGGGCCAGGACAGGGCCCAGGAGAGGATCTTAATGAACACGGTCAAAGAAATTCTGGCCCGGAAGAGTGGCGCCCTGATCCATGTGCGTTCCGGCGACATGGTCGTCGAAGCCTTGCGTCAGATGCGCGACAACCGGGTCCGGTCGGTGCTGGTCATCGACGACGACGTATTGGTCGGTATCGTGACCCAGGGTGACTGCGCCATAAGAGTACTGCTGCCCGGGCTCGATGCGACGCAGACTCCCGTAGGCCAAGTGATGACGGGCGACCCGGTGACAGTCAAGCCGGACGATCAAGTGGAGGGCTGCATGGCAGTAATGGCTGGTCGCGGCTTTCGCCATCTACCAGTGCTTGACGCGGGCAAGGTCGTGGGAGTGATCTCGATCGGAGACGTCGTCAAGGACATCATCGAAAATTTGGAGCACAACGTGAGCGACTTGATGGGCTACATCATGACGGACGGCCCCGGGGGCTGACAGACGAACCCGCGAGATGCTCTTTAACAGCCTTTACATCCCCATCGTAGGCCGCTTTGAGTATTCCAGTGTAAGCGGATGCTTCGGCACTGTTAGGAGCAAGTTTATGCTGCGCATAAGCAGGTGTTGGCAGCAACAAGAGAGCATACGAAATGGCAAACAATGCAAATTTTGGGTTATTCATCAAAAGCCCCTCCGTCTGCCAAGTCTTATCATTGTTGTAGTATCTTGCGTGAGATTGCCCGATCTGCAAGCCTTCCGAAGTTTACGGTACACGACTGCATTTGGCCCTGAACGGCTGTCGGTCAAGCGCTTGGCGATCGCCGATATTGGGGGCAGCAGAAAATGGGGCAGGATTGCGGACATAAGTCCACCGTCGGGGGGCGGCAGATTAGTCGTCAAACCTTCTGTCAGGTCGGTAGGGTAACGAACACGTAACGCAATACCGATGACCGACCCACCCTTAACGCTGTCTTGCGAGAGGGGGTGTTCTCCGGGTGGATAGTCCCAAGCAATAGCCGGCTGGGGCATTCCACCATGACCTGTGCCAGCGCCCGCTGAGCCTCGGCCGCAAGTCCCCGTCCGGCGTGCTCAGCTTTTACCACCTCTTCCAAAATGACATCGCCATTAAGCCACTCGACGCTTGCGTCGATCGTGGCGAGCAGACCGACGGTCTCTAAACGCTCGCGGATGGCGAACAAGCTTCCACGGTCAAAACTCTCCTTTAGTTCCTCTCTGGAGGCAGGTGTAATGTTGCGCGCTAGCTCTGGCGTCTCGACGGCAAGTTGCCCATACCGTGCTCTCACAATTTCTTCTGCCTCAGCCAATTCGCCGAAGGGCTCCAACCGGACCCTTCTTTGATACTGCTCGGGATTGCCTCGAATCGAGCCGTAGGACGCAGCGTGCACGATCAGATCGGGTATGGCATCCACTGGCAGCTCATGTTCCTCCGGCAGTAAAACGCGTAGAGCCTGCGGCCGGAAGGCGCGCCAGCGCTCAGCAACAATTTGTTGCAGCATGTGCCAATCATTGATTTGGCCAGCATCGTCTGCGATCGAGGAGGCTACGATGTCAACAAATGGCTTTGCTGTGTTGCCACCTAAAAATCGTATGCCACCGAGCAGACGCATGCTCTCCTGCTCGATGAAGCGGTGGTTAAAGTCTGAAGGACGAATGCCGGGTAAACCAAAATGACCGGAAAACCGACCTGCGAATTGGGAATCGGTCACACGATCGATCTGTTGTGCGAACCAACTCCGCACAAGGTCTGCACCGGTATCTCCAAACAGCCGAAAAGCGACCGCAAAATGAGCGGCCATTGAGGGCCAAGATTCGGGATGCCGGACACATTCTGGAACAAGTTTCATCGGGTGCTGCTACCATGACAACCTTCAGCACTCAACGTCCGTTCATGGCCCGACTCGTCGAATGGCCTGCTGGATCGAATACCCGCAATCGAATATATTCAATCTGCGTTCTCGCTTCGTGCCTCGATCGATCGCAGTCGGAGCCACAGCTGACGAGGGGCGCGCATCGGCCAATCGAACTGGATGCCCCGCATAGGCTTCTTGGATCGCGATTTCAGTCGTTTGGGAAGCGTTCCCTCCAAGCAGTTCGTGTCAGGCGATGAACGAGGCAATCATCATCTTCGAACATGCGCCGCCCTTCAGCGACAAATCCAAGTCTCTGATAGAACCGGTATGCGCGCTCGTTGCTAACCAAGGGGTCTATGACGATTGCTGTTACTGACGGTTCGCTGAAGCAGAGCTGGAACGCTTGCCTCATCATCTGCTCACCATAGCCTCTGCCAAGGTCATCTGCTGATCCAATCCAGATGTCCACTGCGCGGAGGTTAGGCTCAATGTCGCCCCAGTAGTGAGTCGACTCTGTATGTGGGTCGATGATCTGCATAGCACCTATGGCGCGACCATCGAGCTCCGCGATGAAGTATTGATAGTCGGGCGCAACCAGAGCCAGCTCATCGGGCCAATAGGTGTCTCCGAATGCCTTTGTCGCATCAGGATCGTCTGACGTAGCAGCGATGACATGCGGCTGGCGGTCCCAGTAATCAAGAAGTGGTACGTCAGCAACCCCCATGGGGCGAAGCACAATGTTCAATCGTCGTGTCATGCGCCCAAGTCTACCACATCTAATTGCGGCCATATCTATGGTTCGAATCTGGCGCATGGGTACATTCCGCATGTACTTGTTCCGTGTCTGGTGCTAGGGCCAGTTCAACCGGTAATGGAGCCTCCGAGTGTCTAATAAAGTTCTGTTTGAAGCCGCATTTCCGTTTCAGCAAGACGTCGAGGCCTTGCCGGTCAAAGACATCGATTTTGCTGCCAATTGGTACGCCACATCGTTCGGCATGACAGTAGTGGAAAGACGCAGCGCGCCTGTACCGGCCGTCGTCCTGGAGAGAGATGGTATCAGGATCGGTTTCGAAGTGAATGGAGGCGACTCCACACAGGACGGAGCTGCAATACGGGTTTCAGATATCCATCGAACGAGAGCTGAGCTTGAATCCAAAGGAGTCGAGATTGGTAACTGGCGCGTTGATGAACGGGACGGGAAGAAATTCCAAGTGTTCTTCGTCGTAGCGCCAGATGGTCTCTGCTACTATTTTCATCAACCGTTGGACGAATGACCGTTCATGGCCCGCACCTGACAGCGGCCCAGCGCTGGGTGATGAACACTCCGGTGGCTAAAGCGCAAATGCAAGCTGAAATACTTATACAGGTGCTCTGTCGGCACCCAAAATGTCATCGAATCTCAGACCGCGCAGGGTGGCTCAACACTCGAGAGGGCTGTGGGCAGTTGTGGAGTAGGCAGTCTTAGCTCAAGATGAAGCAACCTCACGCTCTATTTTCGTCAGCTCCGGGCGAAAGCCAGCGATCTACGGACGCTTTAACCGAAAATATCGTAGAGGTATCCAAGCTGAAACTTGTGTGAACAAAGTTGCCTTGATCGTCCATCCGATAGTGGCGCTCATATGCTTGCCGGTCCGCAGCAATTTTTTCGACGGCGGCGATGAGCGCATCAATATCATCCACCGTCGTGTAAACGCCAAAACTTGCTCTTACCATGCCCCGTTGAAGTTCTGCGAGTTGTTCTAGTTCTTCATCAGAGAGATTGTCGATTTCTTTTTCGATCACATCAGTAATCATGTCGCGCACGTATGGATGGGCACAAAAACAATCATTCCGCACTGAGATGTTGAAATAGTCGTTGAGTATCGCTGCTGTTAGAGCGTGGTGCATACCGCGGATATTGAAGGAAAGGGCTCCGGATCTCTGGCTCCGATCAAAGTCCGGATCGCCATAAATGATGACATCTTCAATGGCATCCAACTTTTCGAGCGCATATCGTATTAACTCGGATTCTTGCTCGTGCACCAAGTCCATACCAACCGAATCCAGCGCATAGAGCGCTGCTGCGAGGCCAATTGCGCCACAAATGTTTGGAGTCCCGGCCTCTTCTCGATCTGGTAGTTTTGCGGTTGCGGTATACCGGTCTAACCAGACGTCTTCGACCATTCCACCGCCAACTTCCGTAGGGTCGGCAATATCAAACAGAGATTTACGTGCGACCACGACGCCCGGTGAGCCGGGGGCATAGATTTTATGACCCGAGAACACAAGAATATCGATGTCATGATCGGGATTTTCGTTCCCAGTCATACAAACGGGGACATGCGCCATCATTTGAGCGGCGTCGACAAGGAGTCGCGTACCGTAGCGGTGGGCAAGTGCAGCAGCTTCGTAGATTGGATTGACGATGCCCGTCACATTGGAAACACCAGTGATCGCCACATAGTTTACGCGTCCATGATGGGCTTGCAGCGCCGCTTCCAAGGCCGAGAGGTCAACTGTCCCCGGCATGCCGGCATTGCGCAAAGCTGGTATATGAACAACCTCTCGAAAATTTTTTCGATGCGGAAGGTCGTTGGAATGGTGTTCCATTATTGACGTGATGACGACATCACGATCTGGGCTAAGGGTACTCAGCGTCCGAGCAACCCGGTTGATGCCGCCAGTCGCGCCGCTACCAACAAAGATGGCCGTGTGAGTTTTCGGATCAGCGCGTACGAACTGCAGCACCATCTGGTGCGCCCAATCGTATTCGCATGTCGATAGCTTGGCACCGAAATGCACAGTCGAGTGCGTGTTGGCATAATACGGCTGATATTGGTCAATTACATCCTGCACAACCTTTAGCCGCAACGTGCTCGCCGTACTGTCGAGATATATGCGGCGTGATGATTTGCCGGTCGCTAAAGGATAAACAGCGTCCAACCCGACAACCTGTCCCGCTAATTGGGAAAGTTTGCGATGACGTTCGAGCCGATGTTCTTTCTGGGCGGCAGTATTGCGGAGCTGCATGATCATTCCCTACGGTGCGCAATTGAACCAAGTTCGCGTACGAAGCAAACAATACTAAATTCACCCACTTGTATAGATCAAAACTCCAATTTAGTGCAAGTTTTCAGTATCTGTTGCTACTTAGAGGCCAAAATCAGAGATTGTTGTACTATCGAGCAAGAGGCCGTGTGAAAATTTCTACAGATATTGATCTGTATTGCGCTGATCCGAACGGCTTAAGTGCAGGTGCCGCCCCCGGCGCAAAAATCGACCATTGATGAGTTTTCCGTTTCCGCCTTTTGCCCTTTTCGACGCCCCCATGTTGCAACGCATTGGCAGCTGTCAACAGCAGCGGGCCTTGTTCGTCTGTGGGGCCACCGCCATTCAACGTCAGCAACCTGGGAATCAGGTGGCAGCAAGCAGTTCATACTCACCCAACCCCTTACCCGCACAGCCTCTTAAATCTCGGCACGATCGCCAGCGCGCCTGCCACATCGCCGCGCTTAAAGGCGATCGTTATGCGCAGCGACTTTTGCGGTTCTTCGGACACGTTCGGCGTGTATTTCCGCCATGTCCGGTAGCGGTCATGAAACGGTATCTTGACGTTTTTTACGCCTGCGCGCCGTTGCAAAAACAACGTCTCGAGTTCGCCAAACCTCAGCCCATAGTGGAGCAGCCAATCGAGGTCATAGATCTTACGCAAGGCCGCGACATCGCCATGACAAACGCCGGCGGTCACCAAAAACCGGATGTAGCGCCCCAACAGGCCGCCCTTGAACTTGTCCGCCGACCACCATTTGGGCACGGCAGCCGCGAGATCCAAAGGTGAAATCCGACCGCGCCCGTCAATTGCCAGCGCGCGCTGCTTCCACGGCGCCAACAAGACGTCGATTTCCTTGGCGACGGCCTTGACCCGCGCCTCCCGCCGCGCATCGTCACGTGCCGCGCCTGGCGAAATGACAAACAGTCCGAGCAGGACGACCAGGATCAGTCGGCATATCCTTCTTGGGGCTGTGACTGGCACCTTGGCTGCGATCGGTTTAAAAACATCAGACAACGGAATAAATCAGCCCCGCTGTCCTCGTCAAGCCATACGTGCAACGGCACCCCGCATCCCCCGCCACAGCGACATATGATAAACATGCACCGGGGGCTAGCGTCCTAGGCCCCATACAACCGATCGCCGGAGGTCCAAATGCGCGGTACCGTTCAATCCTACGACCCTGACACGGGCCAAGGCGTCATCCGTACCGACGATGGCAGCCAGTATCCGTTTTCCCGCAGCCGGCTGTTGCGCCGCTCCAAGCCACCGCGGCCGGAGGCGACAATCGTTTTCCGTCTCAAGAACGGCAAGGTACATAAGGCCACGGTCGTTAGTTACAATAAGCAATGGGAATGGTTGGCCCACGTCGGCGAAGCGCTGCTTTATCTGCCTCTGGCGCTCACCGAATAGACACCACCCCTATAGGCACCGCGCAATTTGCTATAAGACTTCGTCTGAATCTATGACACGACGGAGGACGCCATGGCGACACGCACCCTCGGGGCCTACAACATCGAAGACTTGCGTTTGAAGGCAAAACGGCGCCTGCCGCGCGGCGTGTTCGACTATGTCGATCGCGGCGCCGAGGACGAAATCGCGCTCAGGAATAATCGCAAGGCTTTCGAAGATTTGAAATTCAAAAACCGTGTGCTGGTCGATGTCTCGGCCCGCAGCCTTAAAACCCGCATTTTCGGCGAAGAGATTGCGATGCCGTATGGCGTCGCACCGACGGGCACCGTCGGACTGATGGCGTTTGGTGGTGAAGTGGCAGTCGCCAGGGCGGCAACGCGCATGGGTGTGCCGTGCTGTGTTGCCACCAATGCCCAGACCGCGATGGAGGAGATCTGGGAGGGGGCTGGTGGCGGCAACCTCTGGTTCCAGCTTTATATGTGGGCGGATAAGACCCTGAGCATGCAACTCGTTGACCGTGTCAAAGCGGTGGGCTTCAAAACGCTGGTCGTCACCGTTGATGGCCCGGTCGGCTCCAACCGCGAATACAATTTGCGGTCAGGCTATGGCGTGCCGATCAGATACACACCACGCATGATCGCCGAATTGCTGACCAAGCCGGGCTGGTGCTGGCGCGTTCTGGTCCAGCATTATCTAACGCGCGGCGCACCCAAGTTCGAAAATTATCCGCCCGAACTCATGAGCAAGATCACCTCTAAAACAATCCGTCATGCCTATACGAAGACCGATAATCAAAACTGGGATGATCTCAAACGCATTCGCGATGTTTGGCCAGGCAACCTTTTGATCAAAGGTTTGCAGTCGCCGGAAGATGCGGTACTCGCCGCCGAACACGGCCTTGACGGTGTGATCATCTCCAATCACGGCGGGCGCTATGTCGATGCCGCCGTCGCCCCCTTGCAGGTGTTGCCGGAGGTGCGCGCTGCCGTCGGCAATCGCATTACGGTATGTGTCGACAGCGGTCCCAGGCGCGGCTCCGACGTTATCAAGGCCTTGGCACTCGGTGCTGATCTCGTGATGTCGGGCCGCCCGACGCTTTACGGCTCAGCCGCAGCCGGCGAGGCGGGTGCTTATCGTGCACTTGAAATATTCCACGATGAAACCGACCGCGTCATGGCGCAATTGGGCTTGAACAGCATCGACGATATTGGCCCGCACATTTTATGGAATCCGCCGGCAACGGCGCTCACCGAGGCCTTCCGCGCGGCCGCTGAATAGCTGCCTACTTTCGGAGCGGCGGTTTGACCCCGGCGCGCGACTTCGAGGATCTGGCATAATTGGCGATTGACTGCGTGCTCCGGCCCGCAGCGCACAGGCCCGCAAGGCGCATGCCGAGGTCGGTCAAAAAATGAAACTCTTTGCCACCGCCCGCCGCTTCCAGCAGCCGCGTGCGATGTCCGGCGCGCTGCAAGGCTTCGGCCCATTGGCGCTGCTCGCTAAAGGGGGCGCGCTTGTCACGCGGATCGCCAACCACGAACAAGCGCCGGCGCCGGTCCTGCACAACGCCGCTGACAGCGCGCAACGGCACCAGGTAGCGGTGGCCTGGATTGCCCCAGATATCCGTCCGTCGGCGGCCACCCCCTCTGACACGTGGAACGCCATATGCGCCGGACGCCATAACCGCGCAGCCGATGTCGCGGCGCCCCGACACCAAGAGTTGCGCCACCAGCCGGGCGCCGCCGGATTGGCCGCCGAGCACCAGACGTGTCAGGCCATGGCGTTGTTTGAGAAGTGACACCGCCGAGGCAATGATCTCGCTTTCATCGCGCTGGCCGCCCAGGATGTGCGAGCCGGACGAGCCCATCAGGCCCGGCCGTGCCACGATATAGACTGGAACGGTATAGGCCCGGGCAAGCGCCTCCGCACGCAGCTGATAGCTTTGTGTGAGGTTTGCACTGCGTTTCGCCGTCAGATTGTGCGCGCCGACATCACCACTGAAAAACACCACGGCAGTCGAGCCCTTGGGCTGATTGCGCGGCGTCAGATAGGCAATGCATTCGGTATAGTCATCAGCACGTGCCCAAAGACGGTTCGGTTTGGCAAGGCATTGCCTGCGATTGATTTTGACCAGTTGGGTGGTAACGCCTTTCTTGACCGTAATATAGGCGGTCGGCTCTGACGGATTATGGATGCCCGTGGCGAGGAGCGTATTGTAGCCGAGATAGGCCGCCACGCAGACGGCAATACCCATCCAGATAAAACGCGGATCAAACACGAAATGACGTCCTTAGGTTGTTTTGGTGCTACGCATGATCGACATGAAACAACAGGCTAGCATTCTTTTTAGGCCGGACCATGAAGACGTCAATTGTCAGTTTGGTGTAGGCCGCGCGTGTTCCTCACGACTGTGATACGTGGAGACCAAAAAAAAGCCCCGTACAGGCCGGGGCAGTTGCCAATAGCAAAGGGGATCGGGAGCGACCCGCTATTGGTGTCTCCGTCTGATATTTCAACGCCCACAAAAACGCGGATGCATGCAGAAATGCCCGATGAGAATTATGGGGAAACCGAATTGCACAAGCGAGCCATCCAGGTGATAGGGCCTCGCGGTTTTAATCTTTGTCGCAATTTCGGATAAACGCACCGACCATCTGCGAGCGATCAGCTAGCTGATCTTGCGGGGACTTCTTAGAATACGCATGCAAGGCCATGATCTCTTGGCGCAGATGCATCGCGTGACGCATCACGACGATCATGCGCCTCATCCATCGCAGCAGGCCAATCCACAAGGGTACGCGGGCCAACGATCTGCGCAGCGGCAAAAATCCATTCGTAATTGGCGCATTCATGGGTCATCTCCCGTGTCAAAGAGTAGGAACCTGGCGGTTCAGCGACTGACACGATGACTATAGTTGCTCATTGAAATAAGATAAAATATATAGTTATATCAATTTCAATATATAAAAAATATGGATTTATGGAATTACGGCACCTCAGATATTTTGTAGCGGTGGCAGATGAAGGCCACGTCACGCGCGCCGCGGAAAAGCTCGGCATTCAGCAGCCGCCATTGAGCATTCAGATTCGAGCGCTCGAGGAGGAACTCGGGTTTCAGCTGTTTCAGCGAAAGCCCAGAGGGGTTGAGCTGACGGAAGTGGGGCGGACT
This sequence comes from Hyphomicrobiaceae bacterium, assembly GCA_965223255.1. Taxonomy (GTDB): domain Bacteria; phylum Pseudomonadota; class Alphaproteobacteria; order Rhizobiales; family Hyphomicrobiaceae; genus CBDCWA01. The sequence continues at coordinate 50,267 of CBDCWA010000003.1, forward strand.
TTCTACGCTGATGCGTGCGCCATCCTTGAACAGGTCACCGAGGCCCAGGCACGGGCTGGGCGCACCGCGCGCGGCCAGCAGGGCACAATCGCAATCGGCTTCACAACGTCTGCACCCATTAATCCCTTCGTGCCGTCTGTGATCCGCGCCTACCAGCAGGCCTATCCCGGCATATCGATGGTATTGGACGAGGCAGGCTCGATCGACCTGGTTGACACGTTGCATGCAGAGCGAATTGATGTCGCCTTCATCCGATCGCAAGCGCCGCACAAATTGGGTCTGACTGTCTACCCGTTGCTTGAAGAACCGATGGTCGCTGCCGTCCCGAAGGGGCATCCTCTTGCCGGTGGGAAAACGCGCAAAGCGAAAGGGTCGCTGCCATTGGCGGCCCTGGCACAAGAACCATTCATTCTCTATCGGCGGCGGGCCGGCCCTGGATCGTACGATGCTATCATTGGCGCCTGCCAGGGCGCCGGCTTCAGCCCGATGATTGCGCAAGAAGCGCCACAGATCGTCTCGACTCTCAATCTTGTTGCCGCCGGCCTGGGTATCTCCATCGTCCCGGAATCGCTGCGTAGCCTTAAATTGCCGGGCGTTGTCTACCTTCCATTGCGCACAACACCAAAACTGGTTGCGCCCCTGAACCTTGCCTGCCGCACGACTGCTCTATCAGCGGCTGCGCGCAATTTTGTTCAGCTGGTCCGCGGGGCGGCAGCCAAGACGTGAGGCCCAGGCATCAACGCCATCGAATGAACCTTTACGCTCTACGTATCGACCAACTGATATGAGCCGGAGCGGACCAACCGGCCTGCCGCAGATTTCGACGGCACTCAGCTGCGAGGAGAATTCCATTGACCCATAAATTATTTGCAGGCCTAGCCGCCATCGCCATTCTCATGACCTTCGCCAACACCCCCGCCGACGCCGGACAACTCAAGAGATATAAGGGCGTTCAATCCAGCCACGCCGGTGGCTTCAAGACCACAAATCCTACCCGCAGGGCACGTCCCAGGCACCGTTCTCCGCGACGGCTGACAAACGGCCGGCGTCAACAACAGTTCAATCCTCACGGCGCCAGCATTTATGCGCTGTCGGTTCTTGTGCGCGCCTGTCTGGACAACATTACGCCGAATTGCCCGAGACCAAAGTAAGCACCAAAGCCAATTTCGGTTTCATCATACCCTTGACCGCCCGCCCCTAAGTACGGGCGGTCTTGGCTGATTGCCGTTTTACTTGTCGCGCGCTTGTAAGCCCAGAGGACATTACCCCTCCACGCCGCCGTTGACGCGCAGCAACTGACCGTTGATGAAACCACCGTTATCAGAGCATAATAGCGCTACCAATGCGGCAATGTCCTGCGCAGTGCCAAGACGCCTTGCGGGATTGTTGGCCATCAGCTCCTGCATGCGCGGCATCTGCGATATATCCGCGTCTTCATCAGGAAATGTTCCTGGCGAAATGGTATTGGCGGTTATCCCCTTGGGGCCATATTCGCGCGCCAGCACCTTGGACAGCCCCCACACCGCATGCTTTGACATCGAGATATGCGCCCGTCCGGCAGTGCCCTTCATTGAATTCATACCGGAAAAATTGACGATACGACCCCAGCCACGTTCGATCATGCCCGGCAGAAAAGCGCGCGACAGCCATACGCTGGCATAGCAATTGACATTCATGATCCGCGCCAATTCATCATCCGTGATATCAAGAAACGGGCCATGCGGGCGAATGGCAGCATTGTTGATCAGGGCATCAACGCCTCCGAACCGGGCCTGAATGGCGCGGACCATGTCATCGACGGCACTTTGATTGCCAACGTCGCCCATGGCGACCATGGCCTCGGTACCTATGGCACGCACTTCATCTGCAACGCGCGCGCAGGCTGCTTCGTCTTGCGACCCATTGACAATGATATTGAAGCCCTCGCGGGCCAGCGCCTTGGCACAGCCGCGACCGATATTGCGCCCCGACCCCGTAATAAGTGCGACTCTTGCGCCATTTGTCATCATCATCTCCCAATAACTTCCCGAGACGGACCCAAGCTGCGCACGTTTAGACCGCGTCAAAGTCCGCAACGTGGGCAATTTATGCCCTTTCTAGGCACATTATTGCCCAATCAGCCAGCCAAACGGTAGACTGTCGACACAACTGCTGGCCGAACGGTCCGATTTGAGCCATACCCATCACCCTTAAATTTTTCTCACAACAGGAAGTCGATGATGAGCCTTGATGCCAAGCCTTGCCCGATAACCGACAAGCTAACGCAGTATTTGGCAAGCCTGCCATCGCGTCCATTGCCAGGCCCTGTTGCCGCTAAGGCCCGCCTGCATGTGCTTGATACGTTTGCTGCAATCGTGTCGGGAACCAAACTGAAAGCCGGCAAGGCGGCAATCAAACTGGTTACAGGCCTGGGCGGACATCCCGAAGCAACGCTTTTCGCAACCGACCATACGACGTCTGCCTATCACGCCGCCCTTGCCAACGCCCTGGCCGCGCATGCAGACGAAACAGACGACAGCCACCTGTGGGGCCGATTCCATCCTGGTTGCGGCATCGTCCCGGCCGCGTTTGCAATGGCCGAGCGCGCACAAGCGAGCGGCGCACTTTTCCTGCAGGCTGTCGCCACCGGTTATGATATCGGCACGCGCTTCACCATGGCACTCGGACTTTCGGCCCCGGACGACGGAACGCACAGCACCCATTGCCTTGCTGCCAACTTTGGGGCGACGGCCGCGGCTGCCACTATTCCCGGCTTCAATGACGCGCAGTGGGGGTATGTCATTTCCTATGCCGTCCAACAGGCGTCGGGCATCCGGTATTGGCACCGCGACACCGACCACGTCGAAAAATCATTCGACTTCGGCGCCATGGGGGCCCGCAACGGCGTTTATGCCGCGCTGATGGTGGAATCTGGTTTCACAGGTGTGCGCGGCGTGTTGACCGGACGCCACTCCTACCTGGACGCCTTTGGCCTTTCCCCAACACCGGAGGCCCTAACAGATGAACTTGGCGAACGCTACGAAATCACGCGCGCCTCGATTAAGAAGTGGTGTGTTGGCTCGCCCATCCAATCGGCGCTTGATGCCATGGTGGCGTTGATGAGTGCGCACAGCATTGGCGCCGATGACGTCGATGACATCATCGCCCACATGCCGGACGACCGCATCAACATCGTCAATGATCGTGATATGCCGGACGTGTGTCTGCAATATCTCCTGGCAACCGCCCTTTTGGATGGTACGGTTTCGTTCGAAGCCGCACATGATCATGCCCGCATGACGGCACCTGACATCCAGGCCATTCGTAATCGCATCACCGTTGTGCCAAGCGCCGACCTCACCGCTGCCCGTCCCGAACGTCAGGCAATTATTGAGTTGGTTCTGAAGGATGGCCGAAAGGTAAGTCATCATGCCAAGGCAGTGCGCGGCACGCCAGACGATCCGATGAGTGATGCAGAAGTCGAAGACAAGGCCCGCGACTTGATGACCCCGATATTGGGCTCCGGCAAGACGGATGAATTGATCGCGGCAACGCGTGAACTGGCGGCCATGACAGATGTCACGGCCCTGCGTCCACTTCTTCAGGTCTAGGATTTCACGGAGGCAAATATGGCAAGCAGTGCCGGAGCCTTGGCGCCGATTATCGCATCGCAGGCGCCATTGCGCGCCAAGCGCTCGAATTATCCAGAGCCCTTTGCAACCCGTATGTCGAGGCGCGACAAGCGCCCGTTGGGTGAGCACTTTGGTCTGACCAACTTCGGTATCAATCAGACCACATTGCATCCGGGTGGCGAATCCGCACTGCTCCACAGCCACGCCAAACAAGACGAATTCATTTATATCCTATCAGGCCATCCAACGCTGGTAATGGACCGTGAAGAGCATCAATTGTCGCCCGGGATGTGCGCTGGTTTTCCTGCGGCAAGCAGCGCCCATCAGCTGGTGAATAGAACTGAGACCGATGTGGTTTATTTGGAGATCGGTGACCGCACACCCGGCGATAGCGTTACCTATCCGGCAGACGACATCGAAGCGGTCTTGGATGCAACCGGCAACTGGGTGTTCCAACACAAAGATGGCCGTCCTTACTAAGTCTGCGCGGCTCGGTTGGTCGCCCGGTATTGATCCAAAAAACAGCCCGTCCGGCAAGTGCCGGACGAGCCTTGTTCAAAAAAGAAAACCGGTCTTGGTCAACGAATGCGCATGCCAAGTGCGGTGATCTTACTTTTTCGAGAGCACAGTCTTGAACTTGGCATAGAATGCCAAAAGGTCATTGACGCTTTTTGCGGCCTGCTTTGCATTTTGCGGCACCACGGGGCGCTTCCACTTTTTCATTTCGTCCGTGGCCAAGGCCTTGAGCAGTGCGGTCTCGAGGATCTTGACGATCTTCGGTGGCGTATTGGGTGCCGTTGCGACGATGCGCTTGATCACTAACAACTCAAGATCCGGATAGCCGATTTCAGCTACCGTCGGCACGCCCTTCACGGGGCTTTTCTTTTCAAACGATAGAATGCCGACGAGTTCGCCGCCCTTGGCGTATTTTGCAAAAGAGCGATAGGCGAACAACGAGAGATCGGAATTGCCTTTTATGATCTCGAGTTGGGTGGTTGCCGAGCCCCGATAGCCGGGCAGGAATTCAATGTCGAGACCAAGGCGATTTGCCATGATCGTACCGGCGATATAGGCGGTTGTGCTGAAGCTCGCGACAGGGTTCTTGAGTTTCTTGCCCTTAAGATCCTTCCAGCTCTTATAGGGCTTCTTGCCGTTCCTGGGGTTCTTGGCGACGGCCAGCATGTATGGCGCTTGCGCCATCTGCCCGATCCAGGTGAATTTACCGATGTCATAGGTCGTCTTTTTGCCGACGATCTTGTCGATCAACATTCCGGGCATATTGGTAAGAATGAGCGTGTGCCCATCGGGCTTGGCGCGCCAAATATCTGACAGCGCCTTACGTCCACCAGCAGCCGAAACATTTTTCGGTACAACGTTGACCTTCTTTGGCAGAAACTTTTCTAAAACCGGCGACACTTTCCGGACATAAGCATCAAAGCCGCCGCCAGCGCGGGCTGGAATGATGAAGGTGATGTCCTTTTCTGGAAAGGCCGTGGCGCTCGAGGCAAAAGCAAGTGCAGCAGCACTCAAGGTCACCGCGCAAACAAATGGCATTTTGAGCATGCTTTCTCTCCCTGACGATCGTTGTATTCGGGCCTTGCCCCATCATTGTGGCATAGGACTGGTGCCCGCTTTCCAGTACACCAGGAAGCGCCGTTGCCGTAAACCGATAACTTCTACTGTTGGTCCAGTTTGGCGCAGCAGCAGTGCCTCGATCAATCAAGAAAGCGTTGCACATGCCAAGGCTGTCCGCTTCGATCGCTGCCGAGATTAGGGCACAAGACGGCAACATTTTATGATCAGATTATATGTGTCAACAGGTGACGCAGAGGTTTTGGCGTTCCCTGGCGCCATCGACCTCAGAAATATCGCACCCGGTGGCCCAACCAATGGGCCCCTTGCCGTCTTAGAGGATCTTGGACGTTCGACCGTGAGGCCGCCGCGGCACAGTCATCGCTCGCGAACCGAAGTGTTCTTTTGTTGGATGGCGAGATCGGCATAGGGATAGCGATCACCAAACACCATATAATATAAGGCGCTGCCGCCTATGTGCCGCGCGGCAGCGCTGTTGCGTTTACTTCACCACAACGAGGCATGGATTTCCTGATGCCAGACACCGCCATTGCTTGCCGATATTGGTATTGATCTTGGCGCAGGTGTTGCTCTTTGCTTTCGCAATTTTCCAAACCGACCAGGGTAGTCCGAATTGCGATTTCACATTTAGGCTCCAGCCCTTGCGGGATTTCACGCGCGCTTTGAATTTGATTTTACTGACGCCGACGGCTTGTGTTGGAAATGACTTACATTGATAGGCTTGCGCTGGCGCAGAAACAACGACGGCCAACAACGAACCAGCCAAGGCAACGGCAATAGGTTTCACAGCAGAATCCTCGATTTGATAATGAATATGGCAATAGAAGGTCGATTGGACGCGCCGTGGCGGTCCCACCATCCGTCTCAATCATCAGTCGATCGAAGGTTCAAAAAGGTTCAATGGATACGCTGCAAAACCGTGTGCTCAGGTGTTTCAAACGCGTTCAATCTTGGCACACATTCTGGCCGGCAATCCGACCTGTGACGAAGCACTCTGAGATATTGCCACCGGAAATATACAAGTGCCCATAGGCGCTCCCGAGTTCTCCGGCCGCATAAAGGCGGGGAATGGGATTGCCATAGACGTCTATGATGCGTTGTTTTTCGTCATGCACCGGCCCGCCTTGCGTATTGGACACCACCGGCCACACCGGCGCGCCATAGAAGGGCGGCTCGCTAACTGGAATCATCGAGCCGGCCGGCCGTCCGAAATCGTCGTCCGAGCCCTGCGCGACAAGAGCATTCCAACGCGTGATGCTTTCACCTGTGATCTGAGGATCAAGACCGAGGATTTCGGCCAGCCCAGCAATCGTATCTGCCTGTTTCAAAATGCCCGATGCGATTTCCTGTGAGTTGTCCTCGCTCCAGTCATAACGCAAGCCTTTGTCATTGGACGTCGGCCTACCCAGCGGATAGAGCTTGCGTCCCTGTTCGTCAGTGATGAAATAGGCGGGTATGCGCGGGTAATCCTGGATGGTCGGTTCAAACACATGCAAGGGTCGGTGCCCTGTGTCTTGCAGGTAGGGATGATATTCATTCATGAAGCGCTTGCCTTGGCGGTCAAGCAGGATCCACGCCATTTTAACCTGATTGGCATCGATCGAACCGGTTTCATCCCGGCGCGGTACAAACCCGCCGCCAGCAGCACCTGGCACCCAGTCAGGCAACCGCTTCACACGAATGGCATAAGGATAATCCGGGTCTGAACTCCTAAAGCCGTATGCCCCGTGGAAGTGCCACATATGCCAAAGCTCGGCACCCAAGTCCTGCGCCATTCGGATGCCATCGCCCGTGTTGTGGCGGGCAGCTGCATTTAGAACCGGTTTCCCTTCCCAGAACTGTTCTTGCATGTTGCGATTACCTTCAAAGCCGCCACAGGCAAGGACGACGCCGCGCTTGGCCCTGATCCGGTAGGGCCCCTGCGGTCCCTCAACGCCAATGCCAATCACTTCGCGATCGTGACCTGCGGTGATCAACCGTTGGGCAGCCGTATTCAACCGAATATCGATATTTTGGGCGGCAAGATTATCGTCCAGAACCTTGAACAACAGCGGGCCGCCAGGCGCCCCGTTGGCCCAAGGGTAGACGGCGCTGGCAAGAAAGTTTGGAATGCTGCGAATGGTCGTTTGATAAAATGCGTTGACGCCTGGGAAGGGGTAGTTAGCAGTGGTCTTGCCTTCCTCCCGCGTCGTTGCCACGTCCGCATCGTTGACCCGGGCAAGGTCACGCACGAAGGCTTCCTGTTCGCCCATCCCTTCAGCAAGCGTGCGGACAACAGTGTCCGGCGTGCGCCCGCCATTGGTCGTCGAGAGGTATTGATAGGCAAGATCGACATCGCTGGCGCATCGAACAGCGCCATAGGAGCAAATGGATATACCGCCGGGCACGGCGGTCTTCTCGATCAGCAACACCCGTGCGCCGGTACGCGCCGCCTGGATGGCAGAGACCGACCCGGCAAAGCCGTAGCCGACAACCACGACATCGAACTCTTCATCGAACTGCGCGTTGTCCTCGCCTGCCATCACTCATCCTTATGTCGTTATCGTACGGTCAAAACCGGTGACTTGCCCCACGCCCAAATAAGGCGGGGATCGAACATCGTCACACGACGTTTTGGGTCGTATCTGCATCGGCCGGCTTGGTATACCAGCTGGGATCCATACGACAGGTGACACCGTTTTCCTTCAGCGTCGCCTCGTATTCGTTGCGCAAGTACGGATCTTCCATCCAATAGGGAATGGCTGTACCGCCTTGATTGACATCGATTGCGGTATAATCGATATGCTTTTCACCAGGAGGGCCTGGATCACGCCCCGGATTGTGCGGGCCGAACCATGCCGTCAACCGGAAATCTTCCTTCGAAACGGAGAAATGCTGGTGATACCAGCGTGCGCCACCCGGCGCCGCCGTCACCATGCCGATCGGTTCATAGTCAAGCCGGCGGACCTGATCTGAGTGCCCGTTTTCCCATGGCCGCTCGCCACAACGCTCAGGCCAGGAATAGGTGTAGCCCTTGCCCTTCAAACAGATGAGAACAGCGGCTGAGGTGTGGGCATGACCTTTTGAATAGCGACCGTTCTCGTGCTGGCCGATCCACAGATAGAACGCATTGCCCGTCATGAACGGCTCAACGCGCCGAAAGCCGACGGAGCGGCGATTGTCGAGCGGTAGATCGCAATTGATCGCATCGGGTATGAAGTTGGTCCGCCGCATAGCAAGACCGCGCACCGGATCAGGTTCGATATCATCTTTTGCTTTATAAAAATCATCAGCGCCCGAGAACCGATCCTTGAAGACGAATGGATTGTCGAAGACTGCATCCTTGTTCTGGAGCATATTCATGACATTCGGCGCCGTGGTGCCAGCAAGCAGGAGGGCGCCGCCGGACGTTGCATTGACGATGCGGTGGTAGGCATTGATGGGAATAGAAAACATCGACCCCTTTTGCCACTCGAACACATGCTTTTTCGAATCGCCATCGACCCAGACCTCCGTCGAGCCCCGCCCCTCAACGACCAGGAAGATTTCTTCATACATGTGCTTTTCAACATTGAGCGCACCGCCGGGCGGCACTTCAACGACATAACAGCCCCATTTGGTCTCGGTACCATAAAGCTGAATGAAGTGGCCCTTGCCACCCATGCGCGGCCAATCGACCAGAGGCAGGTTTTGGACCTTGGAAATACCAATGTCGCGGAAGGTCGGGATGCCTTCCGAGGCCATAAAGGCATCATAGGGGGTCGGCTGTTTCTTGAATTCGCCAAGCCCGGCCTTTTTTAAGCCACCTGGCTCATGCCAATGAGAAACCTCGTCTTTTCCTGGTACATCGTGGGCCATGCCAGTGCTCCCTTTGTCGGCGATTTGCTTTATAGTCTCTTTTAGCTGGAAGGCCTGAGCCCAGCAAGCAGTGCAGCGAAAGGCTGGAAACACTATCTGAAAGCAGATAGTTTACTTCCGATCAAACTCGAAGGGAGAGAGGCATGACCGAGGCCAAGGTAACAGCGCTACGTGGAGCGCATCTCGCGGTCCGCGATCTCGATCAGAGCGCAAAGTATTATGAAGACGTCTGGGGCCTAAAGCGCGTCGCCCAGCATGGTGATACGATTTATCTGCGTGCCCGCTGTGGTGAGCATCACATTATCGCATTACACGCGCGTCCGACGGCGTCCCTGTTGTCATTGAAGTTCGGCACCCCGACCCCGCAGGATGTCGATGCGCTACATGCAAAGGCACTGAACTTCGGCGCAGATGTGCTCGGTTCACCTGAGGAACTGGGAGCAGAAGCCGGTGGCGGCTATGGCTTTGCCTTGCAGACACCGGAAGGTCATCAGGTCGCTATCTCGGCTGATGTTGTCAGCCACGATGATGTCGGCACGGACCGCACAACGCCGACAAAATTGTCACACGTCGTGCTCAACACGACCAAGCCGGACGAACAGATGGCTTTTTTCAGCGACCTGTTGGGTTTCAAATTATCGGACTCCAATGGTCATATGGACTTTGTGCGCTGCTCCAAAGATCATCACGCAATCGCGCTCGCCCGCGGCAAAGGACCAGGCCTCAATCACATGGCGTTCGAAATGGACAGCTTCGATTCGCTTATGCATGGCTGCGGTCGCCTCAAGGCCAATGATGTAAAGCTTGAATGGGGTATCGGGCGTCACGGTCCCGGCAACAACATTTTTGCGTATTTCATAGAACCCAACGGGTTCGTCACCGAGTACACTGCCGAAGTCGAGCAGATAGAAGACGACGACAGTTATCAGCCCCATGACGCGGAATACTGGAGTAATTTCCCGATGCGACCGTGCCGTTGGGGTCTGGCGACGGCGGCCTCCCAAGACTTGCGCCATGCGATGTCCGGCGCATTGGTCGAAGAACGCAACAAACAATGCGATGAGATCATTTCAAAGCGCATAGCGGAGTGAGGCCATGACGGATCCCAAAGACAAGCCGCGCAAGATGCTCAACAAGACGCTCTATGTCATCTTTTCCGACGTTGTCGAAGGCTCGGGCGACCGCGACGCTGTGAAGGCGGAACATTATGCGTATCAATTTGAGCTTGAGGATCGTGGGATATTGTTTGCCGCCGGCCCGTTGTTGGGTCAGGACAGCAAACCCATGGGCACCGGCATGATTGTCGTGCGCGCCAAGTCGATGCAGGAAGCCGAGGAAATCGCAGCGGGTGATCCGTTCCACAAACATGGCTATCGCACGTTTCGCATTCAGCCATGGCGCATTAGTGAGGGTACGTTCTCCCTCCGCGTGAACTACTCCGATGGCACATTCACCATGGACTAGAACATCCGCGTGGACCACACCATATCCAGCAGATGCAACGCGGAAGAAAGGACCAAAGACATGAAAACGATGATGGCGGCATTGTTATTGGCCCTAAGCCTATCAATATTTGGCGCTTCAGGGGTCATCGCCAACGATTATCCGGGCTACCCCGATTGGGCGAGCGACACCTTTTCGGATGCGTCTGATAAGGGATCGCCGTAGGTTGGTGCACGTTGCGATCCCCGTGCCGGCTACGAAGACGTTGGCGCAGGCAGCGAATGTGACGCACACACCAACTGTGAAGAGCTGACCCCCCGAGTGTCTTTTTTTGCCGGAACTTGGCGTGGGGCTCGTCAGCCGCCTTGGATGACGCCCAGTACGGTCTCGTGCAATGGGTTGCCGGGTATTGTCAGCTGTTCGGTAATCGTGAAGTGATAGTGGTCTGGAGAGGGCACCACTTTGACCTCGGTTCCCGCTGCTTTCCACAGGGCGGCCAACTCATCGCCATTGCGAATGAACTCTTCCGCCTCGAGTGAGCCACACGTAATGATCAGCGGCCCAGGACTGGTTGGTTTAAGCCTGAGCGGGCTGAGCTTTTGTTCTTCGTCATCGTCGATCTTCAGCTCACCATTCACTTTGACCATTCTGATTGGTGTCAGGTCATAAAGACCGCTGATACAGGTGCCGCTCTTGATCAAATCCTTGGGGGCGCCGTGTTGCGACCAGTCGGTTGCCATCATCATGGCGGTGAGATGTCCGCCGGCCGAGTGTCCGCCGACATGAATGCGTTCGCCATCGATGCCCAGCTGTTTGGCGTTTTTGTATAGATAAGCAAGCGCCCGTTGTGTGGCGTCCACGATCTCTGTCAGCCGTGCTTCGGGCGCCAGAGGATAACTAATGGTCGCAACGTTCACACCGCGCTCGATAAACCCATTGGCAAGGTAGCCAAATTCATCCTTGGACCGCGATTTCCAATATCCGCCGTGGATAAAGACAAACAGTGGTGCATTGTCCTGGTCGGTAAAGAAAACATCGAGTTTTTCGCGCGGGCCTGATCCATACGCGATATCAAGTTTTGAACGAACCCGCGCCTTGGTGTCCCGGGTTAGCGCATCGGTCTTTTCCTGTTGAGCCTGTCTTAGGCCCGCCAACTCGGGGTTTCGCCCGCTTCCGTCATATTGCAGTTCCAGTTGCCCCTGATCGTAGTTGCGGAATACCAGCATTCTGACCTCCCGGGTGATTTATGCCGGGTCTGAGTGTAGAATTGTTGACGCCATCAGGGCAAGGTGGACTGAGCCCTCCGGGGCATATCATTTCCGCGGCCTCAGCCTGACCTTTGCTCTTGCGCAATGACCTGGCTAAACTGCGCGCGGTTTTGGGAAAAGTGCGAGGACAGACATGGTGGACAAGGCGGTTGATCACGATGACGTGGAGGCTGGCTTTCGCGATGCAATGCGCCGCCTGGCGGCAACAGTGAACATCATATCTGTAAAGGTTGGTGAAGACCGCCACGGCACGACAGCAACCGCGGTAACCTCACTGAGCATGGACCCGCCCTCATTGCTTGTCTGCATCAATAAGACCAGCCGCATCCATGCCCTTTTAAAACGCGCCAAGACATTTTGCGTCAACGTATTGCACACGGATAATGCTGACGTATCGGGCGCATTCTCGAGTTCTAAGTCCGCCGATGAGAAATTTGCAGTCGGCGACTGGAAAGTTGGGCGCAACAAAGTGCCGTTTCTGGCATCGGCCCAGGCCCACCTGATCTGCAAAAAAACTAAAGAAATAGACTACGCCAGTCACACGATCTTTATCGGCGAAGTCTTGGAGGCAAAGGTGCGCGATGATGTATCGCCATTGCTGTATAGCAATGGCAAGTACGCGGCCTGCGGTGAATTGGAGAAGTAGGCTCTACGAACGGGAGATGCCGCCATGCGCGAATGGATGAAATATATTCCTGAAGACGAACTGGTAACATATCAAAAGGCCGGCTTTATGAAGGCCGTCGAGCCTGGTCAGCATCCGGCGCTGATTGTCGTGGACGTGACTTATGGTTTTACCGGCTCGCCAGGCCTGACTTTGGCCGAAGCCATTGATGAGTTTCCGACGGCGGCCGGGCCGGTTTCTTGGGAGGCGATGCCAAAGGTCAAGGCGCTCATTGAGGTTTTCCGCAAGGCAGATCTGCCGATCGTCTACACCCGCGCCAACAAATACAACGTGTCCTTTGTCGGCAAGGCAACCAAGGCACGCCGCCGCCAAGGCGCCGAAGAAGGCCGCTTCAATGATATCCCCGAGGAGATTGCGCCGCGCGAACAGGATTGGGTCTTGGAGAAGTTCCGGGCTTCAGGCTTTTTCCAGACACCGTTGATGGCCTATCTAACGCAGCACAATGTCGATACGCTCATCATCTGTGGTGTTTCGACGTCTGGTTGCGTGCGCGCGACCGTCGTCGACGCGTTTTCCAATGGCTTCACCACATTCGTGGTTGATGAAGCGTGTTTTGATCGCTCACCTTTTGCGCATGCGGCCAACCTGTTCGACATGCAAGCCAAATACGCAACGGTGATCGGGTTGGAAGCGGCTGAGCAGATGGTCGCACCGTTTGCGAGCGCGGCGAAAGCGACGGCGGCAGAATAGGCAACGCGCGGGCCACAATATCGCAATGGCCAAACAATCGGGTGACGACAATGGACTTCGGTTGCTGGGCACCGCTTCCCCACACCATACGCTCTGAGCCACGTATGGAGGCCGCCTGTGCCCAAATGTTGCAGCCAGGTGGCGCCGGCGAACCTGATCTGGGCTTTCAATTTGCCGCTGACTTTCTGCGCCAGGCGGAGGGTTACGGTTTCAACATTACCCTGCTTGCCGAGCGGTTCTTTGGGCCTGATCATGAGGCCTGGATGATGTCGGCTGCGCTCGCCCCATTGACCACCACCATGCGCCTGATGCCCGCCATTCACCCCGGCATGATAACGCCTCAGGTGGTAGCAAAAATGGCGGCGACCCTCGATCGCATGAGTTCGGGCCGCTGCGCGCTCAACATTGTCAACGGCTGGTGGCCGCAGGAATTCAACATGTATTCCAATGGCGCCTGGCTTGATGATGAGACCGCCCGCTATCGACGTATGAATGAATTCATCCAAGTCCTTAAGGGGCTGTGGCGTCACGACGAATTTTCTTATGATGGCGAGTTCTACCAGCTGGATGCCGGCACTTTGCCGAACAAGCCGGCAACGCTGCCCTATCCGCCATTGTATGCTGCAAGCCGGGCAGACGCCGGCAAGGAGATTGTCGCCCGCGAGTGCGACGTCTGGTTTGCGGTGGTCCAGCCGAACTATCGCAACTATGACGAAAACGCCAGGATCATCATTGACGGTATCGCCGGAATGAAGGCGCGCGCGGCCAACTACGGGCGTGAGCTGGGCTATGGCATCAGCTGTCATGTGATTTGTAACGAGAATAGTGATGTTGTGGCCGAAGCCGCAGGCGGCCTTGAGCGCGAGGGCCAGATGAACCGACTCGCAGGCGTTGCTGCAAAGGCAATGGGCGCCGGCCTAGTGGGCGCACCTCAGCTCGTTGCGGATCGCATAAAGCGCTATGAAGACGCTGGAATTACCACCTTGCTGCTGCACTTCCATCCGATGTTGGATGGCCTCGATACATTTGCTGAAAAGGTCATTCCGCTGCTCGGATCAAGTGCCCCAAAGATTGCAACTGAGCCGGCCAAAGCCCCAGCACTACACTGAAAGCACGACCACCATGAAAGAGTTCGAGCAATCATCCCTGTTTCCCTATCGCGCCATCGTCGATCATCCAAAGATTTCGTGGCCGGGCGGCAAACGCATGGCGGTTTGGGTCGTCCCCAATATCGAGCACTTTCATCTTGAACTGACGGACCCGGCACCGGACGTGAAAGTTCATTCCCGCCGGGACTATGGCAATCGTGTTGGTATTTGGCGATTGATGGACGTCATGGCGAAGCACGCCGTTCCCGGAACCGTTGCCCTTAACACCGAGGTGATCACCTATTACCCACGGATCATCGAGGCTTGCCAGGCCCTGTCGTGGGAGTTCATGGGCCACAACAAGACCAATTCGACACGCCTGACTGGAATGGCGCGCGATGCAGAAGCCGACCTCATCGCCTCGGTTCGTCGCGACATTGAGAGTACCGGCCAAACGATGAAAGGCTGGCTGGGCTCCGGTCTGATGGAAACGTGGAATACCCTCGATATTCTGAAGGAGAACGGCGTCGCCTACGTCGCCGACTGGGTGAACGATGACCTGCCTTACCGAATGAACAACGGACTTTTTTCAATTCCATATTCGATCGAAGTCAACGACAATCCGCTGTTTTTCTTACCGAGCATCACGCCTGTGGATTTCGAGCGCATGATTAGAGATACATTTGACGTCCTATATGCGGAAAGCGAGACCAACGCCCGGGTGATGTGTATTGCGCTGCATCCGTTTTTGATTGGCGCCCCACACCGCATCAAATACTTGGATCAAGCGCTCGCCCACATCTCAGGCCACGATGATATCTGGTTGGCAACCGGCAGCGAGATTATCGAGGCTTACGCCAAGCAGATCTAATGCTGTGCAGCCTGCTGTTATTTGTTTGCGAAGCTTGCGCTCAAGCCAGACCAAAAAAGGCCGCCAACTCGTCAATATAGTGACGCGTCGCGGCTTGCACTCGCGCATTCGGCTGTTGATATTGCATTCGCTCGAGGAGTGGATCGCCAGCCGAAATCTCTGAGCCTGCCAGTTCTTGTACGACGCGGTGGCCGCAAAACGGGACATGCACCTCGCTATATCCACCCTCATGTGCCATCACCACGCGGCTGCCGCACACAGCGTCGGCAGCGTCCATCAAGAGCCGGGTCATGCGCCCGAAGGTTTCCGATGACGCGAGCATCCGCCCCAACACATCGACACCCGATGCATCGAAACCGCACGACACTACAATCGCATCAGGTTTGAATTGCTTGAGCGCCGGCACGATCAGGCGCTCCGTCGCATAGATATAGGCATCGTCACCGTTCCCAGGCGGCAGCGGAATGTTTATGTTTGCCCCTTCGCCACTGCCCGTACCGCGTTGATCCACGTTGCCCGAGCCCGGCGGGTAGTTGTTTTCCTGATGGATCGAAATGGTCAACACATCCGGGCGGGCGATAAATATGGCCTCGGTGCCATTGCCGTGATGCACATCCCAATCGACCACCGCGATTCTGAGATCCGGCCGCCTGGCGCGCGCCGCCTCAATGGCGATGGCAACATTCGCAAGCAAACAAAAGCCCATCGGCAGATCCGGCAGGCAGTGATGGCCGGGCGGGCGGCACAGGGCATATGCATTGCGATGGCGGCCATTGAGGACATCATCCAAAGCTTGCGTGATCAGGCCGGCCGAGTGCGCTGCTACCTCGTAACCGCCTTTGCCAAACGGCGCCCTTTGACCAAGTTCACCACCATCGGCATCGCTGAGCGCCTTGAAGCGTTGGAGATACTCGCGCGTATGCACACGGAGAAGATCATCGTCGCTGGCCGGCGCACCGGTATATTCGGCCAGCTCACCCATCAAGCCGGTCACATCCATTAGGTTCTTGAAGCGCCGTTTGGTCTCCGCGTTTTCCGGAAGGCCGCCCGCAATGGCAGGTTGCACGAGCCCACCAACGGGAACCAGAAAAGCGTAATTGCCGCCGGCATGCCAAAAGCACTTCTCATTCCAATAAAAAGCGGTTCGCGTCATGATCCTCAGAGTATTCCCTGCACATGTGCCGGTTCAATTGCGAACATCGGCATTACAATCTGGGGCTGGGTGGCAGGCCGAGCAACGCTTGACCGACCAATTCAAAATTCTGCGCCTGCGCTTGCACCTGCTGGGAGACGGCATGCATGTCGCGAAATCGGCGTTCAAACGGTTTATCCTGGAAGATTGCCGTTGCCCCCGCAGCCTCATAAACGGTCGCCACAACGTCGCGCGCCTGATGGATCGCGAAGGTCGTAGCCAGCCTGAGGTGCGCCCGCTGGTCAATGGTAAACTCGCAACCCGCCTGGACGCGCTCCCACATTGTTTCGACGCTTTCCAGCAGCAGTGCCCGTGATGAAAGCAACTTCGCCTCGCACCGCGCCACATCGGATTGCACGACAGCATTCTCCCGCAGGACATTGCGGGACGCATGCGGGGTCTTTTCGCCAGCCAGCGCAACGAACTCGTTAAGCATTGCCCGTCCAAGACCCAGCGCGACGCCGGCAAATGCCATGCCGTACATATTCAATGTTGTGAAGCGATAGAGCGGTCCGGTCTCGCGCTTATCTGCCGGATTGTCCCGCTTGAAGGCAAAATCAGACGGCACAAATAGGTCCTGCACCCGGTAGGTGTCGCTACCCGTACCGCGCAGGCCAATGACCTGCCAGACGTTGTCGAGCTTTGCGTCTTGACGCTTAAAAAGCATCGTTCGTTCGATGGGTTGACCATTTTCATTGATCTTCAGAGCGCCGTCCGAGTGACGCAGAAAGCAATGTCCGCCAAGCCAGGTGGCATGGCGCCCACCGCTGGCAAAATGCCATGTACCGGTGACGCGATAGCCACCGTCGACCACCACCGCGCGCCCATTGTCCGGTTTGGGAGTGGGCCCCCACGCCAGCACTGCATCGGGTGCTCCGAAAACCTCACGCGCGACAGCAGGCTCCAAATATGCGGCCGCGAACGAGCAGCCGGAGCCCTGGCCGACACACCAGGCCGTACTGGCATCGGCGCTGGCAATCGCTTCAACGGTTTCAATGAATTCAACCGGCGCGGTCTCACTGCCACCTATTGATTTCGGCAACAACATCCGGAACAGGCCGGCTTTGTGCAGTGCGGCCATGACCGCATCGCTGACCTGTGTCGTCTCGTCGGCTTCTCTGGCATGTTCACCAATCATCGCTGCCAATTGTTTGGCCCTGGCGACATTGGTCTCAGTGCTCAGCATTGCGCGGTGCCCTTGGTTGTATCATGGTGCGGCCGGCCCTAGGGGCTGCCATGCATTGAAAAGTCTACCTGAATAGGCAGGCATTGCAATTCTGACATCGCGGCCAGTTGCGACACGATCGTTCATTGCACGGCCTGGCCGCATGACCATATGATGTCAGCGTTAATGCACTGGGCAAAAAAGCATGGCAAAGTGTAATAATCGGCGATGCAACGCTGAAGTTTCACAACCGGAGAGGCACCGATGGCAGAAATTGTCGCCGCATTTGGCGTTCCCCATAATCCGAACTCTCCAGCCATGGTTGAGCAGTTGGGGCCAGACTGTGAGACTGCGCGCCTATATGCCGAGGTGGAGCGCAATGTCGCTGTCGTTCAGCCCGATGTCATTGTGATTTTTGACAGCGATCACGTGAACACGTTCTTTCTCGATCACATGCCGACATTTTGCGTCGGCGTGACCGACAGCATCGAGGGCCCGAATGATGCGACCAGGATGCCGAGCTATGAGGTGAGCGTTGATCAGCCATTTGCGGCCCATGTCCGAAAGGTCGGCATATTCGAAGGATTTGACTTATCTCTTGCGCAGGAATTCAAGGCCGATCACTCACTGTTAGTGCCCCTTCATTTCCTGACGCCGGCGATGAACATTCCGATTATTCCGATCTACATCAACGGACTTGTGCCTCCCATTCCCCTGTCCAAACGCTGCCATGCCCTGGGCGCGGCAGTCCGCAAGGCGATCGAAGATTGGCCTCAAAAGCTGCGCGTTGCCATTATCGCCTCGGGCAGTTTTTCGCTTGAAATCGGCGGCCCCAAGATGGCGCCCGGCAAGCGCAATGGTGTGCCTGATCCGGGTTGGGCGAAGCGCATCCAGGAGCATATGGAAGCGGGCCGGGTTAATGACCTGCTCAACGAGGCGACCACCACCCGCCTTGCCAAGGCCGGCAACGTTGGCGGTGAATTGTTGAACTGGATCGCCATGCTCGGCGTCATTGGCCAACGCCGGCCGACGTTTATGCAACCACAATCGGATATGGGCCATGCCTTTGCAGCTTGGCGCTGGGATCGATAAGGGAGGCAATGATGAGCGTCTATGAAGTCAACAAGCTGTGCTATCGCCTGGTGTTCGACCCGGATTTTCGCGCCGCCGTGAAGGACGATCCCGAAGCAGCTTTGGCACCGCTGAAATTGACTGATGAGGAACGGTCGATGT
The DNA here is from genome assembly GCA_965223255.1 of Hyphomicrobiaceae bacterium. Classification (GTDB taxonomy): domain Bacteria; phylum Pseudomonadota; class Alphaproteobacteria; order Rhizobiales; family Hyphomicrobiaceae; genus CBDCWA01. Next base: position 68,943 of record CBDCWA010000003.1, read on the forward strand.
TACTGGCTGGCGAAGTCGGCAAGCTCTACGAGCATGGGGCCCACGCCTATCTGCTGAGCCACATTTCACGCCATCAGGTTTTCGGCGTCGATACCGAGATTTACAACGAACGCATGCGGGCAGCCAAAGATCCACGCGATGATTTGGAGTGAGTGACGGAAGCCGCTCACGGCGGCTAATGCGAGCTGCGGTTTACAACGATAAGCGTTGCACCGGGGGCATAAAGTGCGATGGCGCCGGCATAACCATCGGTGGGTGCGAAGAGATGCATCGACCAGTTCTTAGCCTCCGTTTCAGAGCCACCAAACGCCAGCACTCTGCCGGGTTGAGATAAATCCACATCGACATCGAAGGAGCGCAGATCAATTGACAGCCCCCGCCCGTCGGCCTTGACAATCGCCTCTTTCGAGACCCAGCAGCGATAGAACCCCGCCAGCCAGTCATCACCGCTGTATGACCCCAACTGCTTATTTTCATTGGCAGAAAAGAAACGTTCGGAAACGTCGGTCTCAATCGGTGTAACCTGTTCGATATCAACCCCGATTTCAGCATCGCGACACACCCCAAGTGCCGCAAATGCGCCGGAGTGGCTGAGATTGAAATAGGGCCCATTGGCAAGCGATGGCTTGCCGTGGGGCGCATAAACGAACTCCAATTCTGACGGTTTCGCCCCGACATACTGCGACAAAATATTTCTAAGACCCGCCCTGGCTTTGACGAACGCTATACGGTCGACGTCGAACTTGTAGCGCTCGGCCCGCCGGAGCTCATCCCTCGACAGGACAGGCATGTCTGTCGTTGATGTCGCATCCTCATCAATGCGCCACTGCCAAAGATCAACCAAAATCCGGGACATTGGCCGATTGCTCCTCATATAGTTTTGCCCAATCATGACGGATTGCAGCGCCTGTGGTCAATGAACCCATCGTTGAGGCTTGCACACCCAGCGCGTGCGGCCTAAGCCACTTAGGACCGGCCACTGATGGCCCGCAACTCCACTTGGACGAAGGATCTACAACCAGCCACCGGGCGCGGTTGTCGGTTGGATAGGACGACGCGGCGTGCAGAACATCATGAGCATTATCGATCAATTGGCGCTCGTTTGGTTTTTCACGGCGTACATTGGCTATTGGCTGGCCACCCGTCGCGGGCCTCTAGCAGGGCGAAGCATTGCCACTGAAATCCAACGCCAGCGTGTACTTTGGATGCGCTGCATGATGTCGCGCGAAAATCGGCTGTTGGATGCACATGTGATGGCGCAATTGTCGAGCGGTCACGCGTTTTTCGCCTCAACGTCGATTATCGTTATTGGCGGATTGTCGGCAGCCTTCGGTGCTCTCGATGACATTAAGCGGCTTCTTGAGGAGCTACCATTCGTTGCCCAGGCGCCTATCGGTTTATTACAATTAAAGCTCATGCTGATGATTGTATTGTTCGTCGTTGCATTCTTCCAATTCGCATGGGCTTATCGCCTTGCCCACTATACAGGCATCACGATCGCGAGCGCCCCGTTTCCGCCCAGCGATGACGAGACTGCCAACGCCCGACACGCCCGACGCATTGCGCGCTTGGCCGGCATATCCGCCGAGCAATCCACAAACGGTCTGAGAACCTATTATTTTGCCATCGCTGCCACGACATGGTTTCTTCATCCCATAATGTTTATCCTCGCTGTAACGTCGGTGACGGTTCTGCTATATCACCGCGAGTATCGCTCGCGTGCTTTTAAGACGATCGCAAGGCTTTCCGAAATGACATCCAAGCGCGAATAGATGAGCGCGGTTGAACGGCAAATGGGGCAGGGATCTATGACGTCGGAAATCAAAAAAATAGTGATCCAGGGCGGCTTGGTCTACGACCACGACGGTGATGTGCACAAACCCGCCAAGCGTGACATCCTGATCGAAGGCCCCTACATCAAAGAGGTCTCGGCCACACTCGATCCGCCGACGACTGCAGGCGCTGACATCATCGATGCCAGCGGCCATATCGTGATACCGGGCTTGATCAATGCCCATTATCATTCCCACGACACCTTGTGCCGCGGCCTGTTCGAGGAACTCCCGTTGGAGTTTTGGCTGCTTTATACGCTGCCGATGGGCACTTTTCGCTCGCCAGAAGAGATTCGTCTGCGCACACTGGTCGGTGCTCTGGAATCCATGCGATGCGGCATCACCACCGTCCAGGACATGTTGGGCCTGATCCCGCTCACCGAAGACAATACTGACGTCGTCATCGATGCCTACCGCGAAATTGGCGAGCGGGTCGTGTTCTCGCCCATGGTGTTCGATATCCCGGCCGTCGGCATGTTGCGCCATCGCGATGTCTTGCCGCCGGATATTCAGGATATGCTTGGCAATAAGGCGCTTGAAGCTGAAGAGCAGATCGCGTTTCTGGATGCCCAAATCGCGCGCCGTCCTGGCGCCGACAATATTCATTGGGCGTGCGGGCCGTTTGCGCCACAACGCTGCACACCAAAGATGCTGGAGCTGTGCGCCGATTTTGCCGAGCGTCATGACCTTGGCGTTTACATTCACGTTTACGAAACGCGCGGGCAGGTGGTTATGGCGCGCGAGGTTTATGGCGATTATGGCGGCTCGTTTATCAAATATATGAAATCCTGCGGGCTGCTCAATCACCGATTGAACATCGCCCACTCCGTGTGGTTGGCAAGAGAAGAGATGGATTGGATGGCTGAGGCCGATGCGGGCGCCGTGCTCTGCTACAATTCGAATTTAAAATTGAAAAGTGGCATTTCCCCGATGCTCGACATGCGCGAAGCGGGCATGCGCGTCGGGCTTGGTTGCGATAATTGTTCTGGCAGCGATGTCCAGAACATGTTCCAGGCGATGAAGGCCTACTGCATGCTAGCTGCAGTCAGCGATCCCACACCGGGCCCCGGCCTCGCCCATGAAGCGCTGCGCCACGGCACGCTCGGCAGCGCCAGGACGGCCCTTTTAGACGATGAGCTTGGCGCCTTAAAACCAGGCTACAGGGCGGACTTGGTCTTATTGGATATGAAAGACACCGCCTATTTGCCCTATAACAGCGCCGCCCGGCAATTGGTCTATACGGAGACCGGCCGATCCATTCGCACTGTTTTGATCGATGGCCGCGTTGTCGTGCGCGATGGTATCGTCAAGACAATTGACGAGGACGCCCTGCGCCGTGAAGTTGCGGATTTGATGCAGCATTTCGTGCCGGAATACGAACAAGTCGTTAAAGACCGCGCGGTGGCTTTGCCATATCTTTTGGAAGCTCATAAGCGCGTTTGGGCCACCGATTTGCGGTTGCAAAGGTTCGTCAAGCGTACTGGCTACGGCGACGGTGAGCTGCCGTCATAACGCCGAATGAGGGCGGTCCGCCTGACGAAATCAAGATTTCGGCCTCCGCCCGGTAAATCCTTGCATGCCGGAGCGTTTGCCACCTGGCACTTCCATTTCAAACACGCGTTCGACGGCGGTATAATCATAGTAGCCAAGCCGCGCGATGGGCTTGAGCCGCAGGATGTCGAGCCGTCCTTCGGGCGTTAGCACGTCATCATCGATATGCACACAGATCACCCGGCCGATAATCAGATCACATGAGCCAAGCGCTCCAGGTCCGTCGCCCGGCAACCGGAGTGTCGAGTAGTAGCGGCATTCAAAATGCACTGGCGATTGCGCCACCATCGGAGCCTTGAGATATTTTGCCGGCGCTTTTGTCAGTCCGGCTTCTTCGAACTCATCGACATTGGCCGGCAGATGCTGGCCCGAAATATTGACGGCCTGGCGCAGATCATAGGTCGCCATGTTCCAGACGAACTCACCTGTCGTCTCAATGTTATCTGTCGTGTTTTTCCGCTTGCCATCTGGCAGTGGCTGCGCCGCCAACATCACGTAAGGTGGGTTGTAGCCGAGATTATTGAATTGGCTGAAGGGGGCAAGATTTGGTGTGCCGTCTTCGGCAAGCGTTGAGATCCAACCAATTGGCCGCGGGACGACACAAGATTTAAACGGGTCGTACGGCAGGCCGTGATCGGTCTCACCTGGCTCATAGATCATGGCATTTCCCTTATGTTGAAGTGTCCTTTAAGCGGGCCCTGCAGACCCATCAAGGTGCATCACCGATGCCTGGAATAAACAACTCTTCCGGCGTCACAATTCGGGGTGCTAAGCCTTGCTCGTAAACATACTGCCCAACGGCGGCGAATGTCTCTCTGTTCGGCTCAATGCCATAGGACCAAATATCCTTTCCGAAAAACTCCCAGCTCTCTTCGACATAAGCGATAAGCCATGGCAACACCACGCGCAGCGCGTCAGTATCATAGAGCCCATCGACGGCGATATCACGGGCCTCACAAAATGCTTTGTAAAGGCTTGCCCCAACCCACGGGTTTTCGTTGTAGACATCCTCGCGGATCACGATGGTATGCATGATTGGGTAGATCTTGGTGCGGCGATAGTAGTCCTGCTCCACCTGTTTGAAGTTGGGGAAAAGCCGTTTTATTTTCGGTGAGCCGTCCAAGAAGAGTTGCGGGATGTATAGCGACAACAGCGCATCGAGTTCATCGCCAGCAAACATGCGCTCAAGTGTCTGGCCCTCTTCTAGGAAGTCGAGTTTGATTTCCGGCGGCAGATCCAACGGGATAAGCGGCTTTTCGACGAAATGATTGAGCCCGCCCATAAACCAATGCATGTCTTCCGAGCGCACACCATAATCGTGCTGCAGCATGCCGCGCATAAAAACCAGGCCGGTTGAACTATATTGAGATGTGCCAACGCGCTTGCCTTTGAGGTCTTCCGGTTTCTCGATCCCAGCCCCTTCGCGCACATAGATACAGGAGTGGCGGAAAATTTTTGAGAGCGCGACGGGTATGGCAACAAATGGACAATTGCCGCGCGCTTTCAGCGCGGTGTAGGAAGCAAGCGACAGCTCCGAAGCATCGAACTCCTGATCATCCAACATGCGCTGGAAGGTGACGCGCGGGCGAAGAATGTTAAAATTGAGCGCCAGTCCGTCCGGCTTGATTCGCCCGTCGATCAGAGGGCGTGTGCGGTCATAGTCCCAGCATGCGAAATTCAAGTTTAGGTCAGCCATTTCATCTCCTCGATTGGATTTGGTGCGGCCGTCCGCACATATGATGAGGTTACGCGACCGGCAGGGATTGCGCCAAGCATCACAAGATGATGCTCGGGTTTCGGATGGACTGATCGCAATCGATCAGATTGACTTGCTTCGCCGCAATTCTCCAGACACGTTCATCACGCTGCAAATGATGTCCGGTCCAGCCGGTCAGGATGCGCGTTTCATCGCCCCAGAATTCATTGATCATAAAATTCGAACGCCCCATGAGCTGATCGGGCGCGGGCCCTCGGAACACTTCGATATTGCTGATCAGCCGAACTGTGCGGGATTGCGGCGCCTGCGACCACGCATAGCCCGTTCCAATTCGGAATATGCGATCTTCAAGCCGGCGGCGATCGTCAAACATGACCGCAATTTCAGAGCGTGGATCGCCGCCTTCCCTTGTCGCCGGCACCCAATAGATGCACTCAGGGATAAACAGCGCAAGCCACGCGTCATAATTATGAGTGTCCAATAGCCGGGCCTCGCGTTGCAGCAATTGTGTCACCTCATCGCGAAGCGCAAGGTCTCCAACAAGGTTTTCATCCTGCTGCCAATCGGAGAAGGTCTCGACCAATCTCTGGTAAAATTCGTCTGTGACATAGTGCGAAACCCGTGAGGGGTCGCTTGCTTCGGCTCGGCTCACGCGCACACCTCCACATCGCCAGGCTCCCGCGCAATACTCAGCGATGGCTGCGCCTGCATCAGCCGTTTCCATTCTTTGATGTATTCGCGCATGAACACTTCATCCGTGGCTGGCGCCGTGATCGTACCGTCCGGATTGGTAGTGATCCGTCCAGGAATCCCAAGCCCACGATGCATGTAAATCCACTCGTCTTCGAGACAGTCAAGACCGCGCTGGATCTGCTCAAAGTTTGCAACGTCGTCAACCTCGCCAAAATTGGGAAAGCCTTCTTGCGTGCGCATCCTGAGCGCATTGACGTCGCGCACGGCATCGGCTCCGAGGCGGCCGTCCGCATCGACGATTTTTGTGCCGTACCAAACGGCATTGGTCTCGTTGATGCTTATTGGTTCAAATACTTGGATATGATTGCCAAGCAGCGACAAGTTTGGAAAGACATTGATGTTGACCGGTTCGGAGCCTGCCAGATCAAGCAATTGCGCTGCCCGGTCTCCATAGCGTTCACGAAACAACGTCTCATAATGCTCCTGGCCGGGATGTGCGCTTTCGAGTTCCCAAAGGCCGCCTGGGCGCTGGTTGAGATTGGGCCGCTTGTCTTTGAAGTGGTGGCCGTTGCCCATGTACTGAACGTACATCGCTGCTGAGTCTGGCGACTTGCGATAATAGGCCATACCCTTGTTATCGTCATCGAGCCGCGCCTCTGTCTCAAGCAGCGATCGATGTGAATAGATAACGTGATAGCCATCGGCCGAATTGTCGTAAGCGAGTTTCCAGTTGCCTTTGTACTTAATGCGGTTGGCTTCTGCGACGACGACTTGCCCGCCGGGGTTGCGGTCTAGCCACTCGTTGATCGGCGTCTTGATCGGCCCGAGCCAGGCCTCGAGATCATCAACGTCTCTATTGAGCGTACCAAATATAAAGCCACGATAGGACTGCACGCGCGGCACCTGCGCAATATTGTATTTGGGATCTTTAAGGTCGACGCCATAACCATCCGCCCAAGGCACGCCGCGCAGCTGCCCGGTATTGAGAAAGTTCCAGCCGTGATAAGGACATTGAAATGTCCGGGCGTTACCCTTCTGGTGACGACAAAGCGTTGTGCCTCGATGCGTGCAACGATTGTAGAGCGCGCGGATGGTACCGGCCTCATCGCGCAAAACAATGATCGGCCGAAGCCCGAGCCGCCGCGTCACATAGTCATTTGGCGCCGCGATCTCACTTTCGTGCGCAAGATAGACCCATGTGCCGCCAAACACATATTGCATCTCGGCAGCGAAGATGGCGGGATCGGCGTAGATAAGGCGATGCACTTTGTCTTCGTGCACCAGTTCATCGAGATCGAAACGCTCACTCTCGGGCCTAAAAGAAGTCGAAATACTCATTTTGCTCCCACTCAGACGGCGTGTCAGTTGCCTTTTTGGCCCCTTCGGTTTCAACAAATGCCTCGTAGCGGCGGAGTTCGTTACGTTTAAGCTTGAGATAATACGTGATGAAAAGGTTTCCGAAGGCTTTCCGGAACACCGGCTCATCCTCAAGCGCGTCGAGTGCATCACCAAGGCCAGTCGGCAATTTGGGACGCGCGGTCGCATAAGGTTCATCACATTCCGGGCCAGGATCGCAGGCGCCATCGATACCAGCAAGGCCGGCGGCAATCTGCGACGCCAAAAAGAAATAGGGATTGGCGGCCGATTCACCGAGGCGATTTTCGAAATGCGTCGATCGGTCTCCGCCCCGGCCCATGATTCGTATCATGGCGCCACGGTGGTCATACGCCCAACCGATACGATCAGGCGCAAGTGAATTAGGTCTGAAACGTCGATAGCCGTTGACAGTCGGTGTCGAGAAAACCGTTGCCGGCAGGGCGTAGTCCAGCAAACCACCGAGATAGTTGGCTGCCAACGGCGATATCATCTTATCGGGTGTATCAGCTGCAAAAAGATTGTTGCCACTGGCCGCATCTATGAGCGATTGGTGCAAGTGCCAGCCATTTGGAAAGCAGCCGGCGATGGCCGGCCAACACATGAAAGTCGCGAAGTAACCAAGGCGCCTGCAAACCTGTCGTGTGGCAGTGCGGAGGAGGACCGCATCGTCTGCCGCCTTTAAGGCGTGGGTTGCATCGAAGGTGCACTCGACCTGGCCTGGCCCAAGCTCATTTTCGATTGACCTGAGCCCGAACCCCAAGTGTTCATAGGTCTTGGCGAGTTCGCTCAGCACCGGCTGCATCAAATCCATATTGGACTCGGAATGATAATGATAACCAGGCTCGATTGGATGCGTCTTGATCGGCTTGCCGCGAACACCGGCGCGTCCAATGTTATCCGGCCCGAGTCGCGTCTCACTCAGCCCGAACAGGCACCACTCAATTTCCAGACCAACCATGAGATCCTGCCCCCGCTCCGCCAGTCTTTTGAGCTGGCTCAGAAGCAGGTGGCGGGACGAAAAGTGAAACGGGGCACCAGAGCTGAAATATTCGTTGCAGATGACCCAGCCGACGCCAGGTGCCCACGGCAAGGTACGAAACGTATCCGGATCGGGCACGATGACGAGGTTGGGCGAACCTGTCATCTCAGGCAAGTCCATGCCGCCACCGCGGACAAATGACGAAAACACCCGCGCACTCGCAGAATCGAGCGTGCTCGTCGCACCGCTGATAGTGTAGCCCTCATCCAGGACCGACATGAAGGTGCGCGCCGAGACCAGTTTTGTGCGCGAATACCCATGCGGATCTGCCCAGGCTAGGCGGATGAGCTCAAGTCCTTCCTTTTCAACCTGCTCCCGAACTTCTTCGGCGCGTCGGTGCTGATCTTCACTCCAAAGACCATGAGAAAGAATGAAACCACGCATAACCAATTTGGGTCCTCAGGCGGATATCGTTGAAGTTCAAGCTCAGGGCATGCACAGGATCGTCGCGCCACCGCCAAGAACGAATACTATACTGCCTGATCGATACCTTGTCTCTAAGCCAAGCCCCCAGGTGATCTTAAAATTACTTCCTGATTTGCCAACCCGATGCCACCAATAGGATGATCAATCGCTGCCGCCGACGTCCGTGGCTTCCCAAACCGCCTGGACAAATCTGTCAATGTTGTCGTTGCGCAATCCGGCAATATTAATGCGTCCGTTCCCCAACATATAAATCGCTTTATCTCGGCGCAGATAATTGATTTGATCCGTTGTGAGCGGCAACATGGAAAACAATCCATGCCCGCCCCCGACAGCATCGAAGGCCTGCGAAAAAGTTGGCTTGGAGAATTCTGAGGCAAGCTTCTGGCGCAAGCCTGCCAACCGCTGACGCAGCCCCTCCAATTCATCTATCCAGCGCCGCCGGAGGCGCTCATCACAGAGGATCGTCCGTACAATTTCTGCGCCGTGCGCCGGCGGCATCGAGTGATTGACGCGCGCCAGTTCGAGCATGTTGGTGAGCGTCGTGCGAGATTGTTGAGGCGTGCTGGCTATGGCAATCGCGCAGCCAATGCGCTCCCGATAGAGCGCGAAATTTTTGGAACAAGAAACAGCCAGCAGCAGTTCCGGCACCCGGCTCGCCAACAGCCTAAGACCCGCCACATCTTCATTTAAGCCATGACCGAACCCCTGGTAGGCGAGATCGATAAGCGGAATAAACCCACGTTCGCTCGCCAGTTCGCCAATCATCCCCCATTGCGCAAGTGTTAGATCAGCCCCAGTCGGATTGTGGCAGCATCCATGCAGGACAACGATGTCGTCTGCCGTCGCCTGCTTCAGTGTTTGGTGCAGCTGTTCGAAGGTGATGCTGCCACTGGCTATGTCGAAATAAGGATAGGTGTGCCACGGCAGCCCGACCTGATCCGCAATCCCCGTATGGTTCGCCCATCCCGGCGTCGGCAGCCAGATCTTTGTTGTTGCGCTTGCGCGCTGAGCCAGTTCGAACAGCAGCCGCAGTGCGCCACTGCCGCCGGGCGTTTGAACGCCGCAGACGCGATCGCCAAGCCCAAGCGCTCCGAGCGCAAGGTCACACATTTTTTGATTGAACAGGGTGTCGCCAGCAATGCCGATATAAGTTTTGGTGCGTTGCCTGGCCAAGACCTGTTGTTCGGCCTGCTTGACGCACTCCAGGATCGCTGTCTCGCCGCGCTCATTCATATAAACGCCGAGGCCCAAGTCGATCTTTTCGGCACGATTGTCGGCCTTAAAGGTCCTGGCCAGGTCAAGGATCGGATCTGGGGGCAGCGTCGAGAGGTTTTCCAGCATTCAGGCCACAAGCAACAGGGTTTGGTACGGGTCTTCTGAGCGCCGCACCATAGCGGCCAGCCCCGGCATCCTAAGTCAATTTGTCCGTTAACTCTTTAATATAAATCGCCAGCATTAATTGCGAGTCTTGAGGTATTCATTGGGCGGTGGAAAACTCTGTCTGTCCCCGTCCGCACGCGCGGAACAGGGGCCGTCATGGCATCCGCGGATCGAACTATTTTGACGGGCTTAGTCCCCGTGTTTTGAGGGACGAAGCGAAATATTTCAAATGCGTGCATCCTCCAGCGCCAGGTGTGCGTCTTCATTAGCAACATGCCAGCGCGTGTTGCACCATTGGTTGAAGTCATGCGTACGATCTTAATCGACAACTACGATTCCTTTACCTACAACTTATTCCATCTGATCGCAGAGGCTCTGGGTCCGGCTCCCGATGTTTTCTATAACGACGAAATCACGTGGCAAGAGCTGCAGGCAGGCGGATACGAAGCCGTCATCATTTCACCCGGGCCCGGTCATCCAAAGCGTCCCGGTGACTTTGGTATTTGCGAGCGCATCGTAAAGGAATTCGACGGCCCAATACTCGGCGTCTGCCTTGGCTATCAAGGTATCGCGCATCATGCCGGTGCGACTGTCGATCTAGCGCCTGTGCCAATGCATGGTCGGGTCAGCACGGTTCGCCATGATGGCACCGGTTTGTTCAAGAACATTCCCCAAGATTTCGAAGTGGTACGCTACCACTCTTTGCTGGTCACCGACACCGGCCCCAACATTGAAATTACCGCCACGACGCCCGATGGGTTGGCGATGGCCCTGAAGCATCCAACCAAGCCACAGTGGGGCGTACAATTCCATCCCGAATCTATTTGCACCGAATACGGCGTCGAGCTCATCCGCAATTTCAGGGAGCTTGCTCTACCATTTGTACCCAAGTCCGCCCAGGTCTCTGAGCCACTGAATACCGACGAAACGCCTCTGAAGGCGGCGTCCCTCACGAGCGCGCGCGTGACAGGTGGCGGTCCGCTCAAACTGTTTTGGCGCGAGATCGCAACGTGGGTAGAACCTGAGGACTGCTTTGCCTCGATTTTTGCCGATGCAGCCGATGCGTTTTGGCTCGATGGCACCCAGACCGCGCACGGGATGGGTCGCTATTCATACATGGGCGATGCCACGGGTCCTTATAGCGAGGTTATCGCCTATGACGTTCGCGAGCGGGAATTGAGGATTGACGATGGTGCTGGCACCCACGTTGAGACCACGAGCGTATTCGATCATTTGAACAAGCGTCTGGCCAGCCACGGCATGTTGCAGCCGCCGGGCTATCAACCACCTTTCGTCGGCGGCTATGTCGGCTACTTGGGCTATGAATTGCGCGAAGATTGCGGCGCCACGAAGGGTCCGAAGTCTCCCCATCCCGACGCCCGACTGATCTTTGCCGATCGCTTCATTGCCTTTGACAATCTCGAGCAGCGCATGTGGGTTGCCTGTCTCGATTTGCCTGAAAATGTCGAACGCGCCAAGGGCTGGCTAAATGGCGTCATGGCATCACTTGATCAGATCCGCGAAAGCGACATGGCCGAACCCACACCGATTGATGGCATGGTGTTTCGGCCCAATCAGTCGCGTCAGGACTATGCAGACAACATCAGAGCCGCGAAGCACGAGATCAGGCATGGTGAGACATATGAGGTTTGTCTGACCAATGAATTCAAAGCCAAGGGCAGTCCAGACCCCCTCAATGCCTATCGCATATTGCGTCGGGTAAATCCGGCGCCCTACGCCTCTTATCTAAAATTCGATAAGTCCGCTGTTGCATCATGTTCGCCGGAACGATTCATCAAGATAGACCATCAAGGGGTCGTAGAATCGAAACCGATTAAGGGAACGGCAAAGCGCGGTGCAACCAAGTCCGAGGACGAGCGCATTGCGGAGGAATTACGCACCAGCGAGAAGGACCGTTCTGAAAACCTGATGATCGTTGATCTTTTGCGCAACGATCTTGGCCGGGTATGTAAGATCGGCAGCGTTCATGTCCCGAAGTTATTTGCAATTGAAACATACAAGGCGGTGCATCAGCTGGTGAGCACGATACGTGGCACTTTGCGTGACGACGTACCGAGTATCGATTGTGTGCGCGCTGCCTTCCCGGGCGGCTCAATGACCGGGGCACCAAAAAAACGCACGATGGAAATCATCGACCGGTTAGAGGAACGCCCGCGCGGGATTTATTCAGGCTCCATTGGGTTCATGTCTCTGACCGGTGCTGTCGACCTCAACATTGTCATCCGCACGGCAATGTTCGAAGAGGGCGAGGTTTCCATCAGCGCCGGTGGTGCGATCGTCGATCTCTCCGATGTTGAGGCAGAATGCGATGAGGTCTGGCTCAAGGCCCGGGCGCTCCTGATGGCCTTCAATTCGCTTGAAGCATCCGAGGGGTATTGGCAACCGCCGATCGAGGTCGAGACCCCGGCGCCAACGGAAGAGCCCGTTGAACCTGTCGCGCCTGCCGCGGCCCTCGAGACCTCGGTGCTTGAAGGTGTGCGCCAAGAGATCGATGCCATAGACGGTGAATTGCTCACGCTTCTCGCCCGCCGTTTTGGTGTCGCCAAGCGCGCGGCGGAATTTAAGATCGCCAACGACCTGCCTATGATGCAGACGGACCGGGTGCGAGCGGTATTGGCGTCGACAGCAGACCGGGCTGAACGCGAAGGTGTTTCCGGCCAATTCGCCAGTGACGTCTGGCGCCTGATTATCCAGGAGGCCTGCCGCCGCGAAATCGAAATGCGCGAAGGCAATTTGGGCACCACCGATCGCGCGACAGCCGCGCTGCTGCAAGATGCCGTGGTCGGCTACGGCCAGTCCGTCGTCGAGCTTGAAGATGTCGACTCGATCGCCGAAGCGCTCCGAGATTGCTTGGGATTCGAACTGACGTCCGACGAACGAGATCCGACAAGACCTGCAATTCTTGCAACGGCCGGACCCGTTCGGATACTGCTTGTGCAATCTGCGACGAATGGAACGACTGCGCAGAACCAGAGCCAGGATATTGTTATCCAGGTCAGGGGGCTTGGATTGCTCGATCAGGATCTTCGCGAGCGCGGTGCTTCACTGGTGGGCGGTGTCCAGCGAGATGTTGACTGCGAGCGTGTGGTAGCCGAAGTAGGCAATGGTCGACTGCGCATAGTCTTCCAAGAGGAACATTCGGACCTTGGTCAGACACCGGATCATGGCCTCTCAGGTATTACCGCTGCAGCTGAGTGATGCGATGCAAAAAGCGTCAATTCTGGTACTTGGTGCCGCCGGGCATATGGGCCTGGCGTTAAAGCAACTGCTGTCCGAACGAAGTGCCGAATTTGTTGGCGTTGATCTTCTGCCCCCCGGCGCATCTGAGGCCCCAGCCGCCGCTCTGGATGAGCCGTTCGCCGCCTTTCACATCTGCGATGCTTCGGCGCCGACACCGGCAGTGGCCGACGCCGTGGCAACCTCGGATATCGTGGTGCTTGCTTTGCCATTGGCCCAAGCACAGGCGGCGCTCGCGGCCATAAGGTCGGCCTTGCGAGATGGTGCGCTTGTGGTGGAAACCTCCTCAGTGAAAGCGCCGGCCTCAGAGCTGACCGAAATCGTGCCCGACGGCGTCGAATTCTTAGGTATCAATCCCCTATTTGCCCCGGCATTGGACTGGTCTGGCAGGCCGGTTCTGGTGACGCCCTACCGCTCCGGCCCGATGGCGGCCAAATTCATATCATGGCTCAGAGCCGCCGAGGCGGATGTTGCCGAGGTTTCGCCCGGCGATCACGACGCACTTTTGGCTAAACGCCAAGGCGCAATTCACGCAGCGATACTGGCCTTTGGTGCCGTTCTGGCCGCCGAGCACAGCCATGGTTCGCAAGACGAACTCCCGCTGCATTTTGGCCCGCCGCCCTACCAGCTGGGCCTGATGCTGTTGGCGCGTATGCTGGAGGCCAGTCCTCACGTTTATGCCGAGATACAGGCGATGAATTCAGAAGCCGCGGATGTGCGTGCCGTGCTTGCCTCTGCGCTCGCCGGAATGGATGGCTCCACTGCGGACGTTACTCACTTTATCGAGGCGCTGAGTGCACTCAAGCAACCACTTGAGCCGGCGGCGAAAGCCTGCGACGACCTCTTTCGCGCCGGCCCATTGTTACCCAAAAAGTAGGTTGCTCCAGCCTTAACGTGCAATCATCCTTGTCCGCTATGCTGCATCACGCGAAGCGCTTCCAGCCTAACACACGATGATCTAGACGACTGTAAGCCGGCCTTCCGCCACGGCAAGATAATACTCGAAAGCGCGGATCGGCTCGTGAATCCGATCATCGCCATGCCGGCGGGCAGCCATTTCCTTTGTGTAGGTTTTTGGTTTGAGACCGGCTTGCATCGCCTTCAACTGCAGCTCTGCTGTCTCTTCCAAAAATAGCGCCTGCACGGCTGCATGTGCCACCGTCTGCCCCACTGCCAACATGCCGTTGGCCCTAAGGATCACAGCTTCGCTCTCGCCGAGCGCCTCTGCCACGCCGCGCCCCATCTCCAAATCTTTTACCAGGACCGGTTCACCATAGACGTTGACCACATGCCCAAGGTTGGCACCAAAACCATGGGCAACTTCAAGCGCAGCCTCGGCGCATGCAAATGCCGCGACGTTGCGTGGATGCCCGCGAGCGATGGCATGCACATCGGGCCGTTTTTGATAGACTGCCAGATGCATGGGAACCTCAAGCGGCGGGCGGTGGCTTCCGGCGATTTGGCTGCCATCGGGGTTCAATTCAACGAGATCTTCTTCGGTCACCAATCCAAGCGCCATGCGTGGTGTCATTAGAATGCGCTCGCTGTCGGGAATACGCGCACTGACATGGCCGAACCCTTCAACGATCTTAAAGTGGCTCAAAACTCGGCAAGCGTTTACCACCTCGGCGCGCAAGTCTGCGGCAGCTTCAAGTGTCATGGATGAGCCCTCCTGCGTCCTTCGATATCGCTGGCACTATTGGAGGGGCAGCTACTTGAGTCAAGGCAGCTGCCGAGCGCTCGCGGCTGGCTGTTCCCACCAAATTCTGCTAACCGGGTGGCGCGGCAAGCCAACCTAATCTAGGCGCCCGCACACCACGTCGCGAAGACCTTCGCGTGGCATCGTCCGCGCGCAGACCCTCTCACCAACGAGGCTGATACCAAGTGCTGTTTGTCTTGACCATTGTTGCGCCGGTCTTTGGGTTGATCGCACTTGGTTATGTCACGGGATCAAGTAAGTATGTTTCAGAGGCTTGCCGCAAGGGGCTTGCTGAATTTGCGTTTTCGCTGGCCATACCGGCGTTGCTGTTTCACCGTCTGGCAACGGCGGAGTTCCCCGAGACCGCCCCCTTTGCGCTATGGACCAGTTTTTTTGGCGCCGCCCTGCTGACCGGGGCATTTGGCTACGCAATCACAATTCGTGGATTGAAGAGAAGTCCTCCTGATGGCGTCTCTATCGCGATGGCGGCCATGTATTCGAATGCGGTGATGCTCGGCATACCGATTTGTGTCTCCCGCTACGGCGATGCGGCACTGGCACCTTTGGCATTGATTATTCTACTGCAGCCGCCCTTGATGTGGCTTGCAGGTTTGACCGCGATGGGCCTAGCTGACAACGAGCATAAGAAGGGCCCTCTCATACTTTTGCAGGACTTGGCTCGTGAGCTCGGGCGCAATCCGGTGGTTATCGCGACAATAGCGGGCGCGCTCTGGGGCCTGACGGGACTTGGACTGTTTGCACCAATGGAAAAGCTGCTAAAGCTTCTGGCGCAGGCCGGTATACCGGCAGCGCTGGTAGCGCTGGGACTTGCGTTGACGCAATTTCGCATTTCGGGCCAATCGCCCACGCTGGCAGTCATCTGCACACTGAAACTGATCGCGATGCCCACTCTCGCATGGGTAATGGCCGGTCCAATTTTCGGCTTGCCACCGGTCTCGACAGGCGTTGTGGTTCTCGTGGCCGCTATGCCGACAGGCGCCAATGCCTTCTTATTTGCAGACCGGTTCAACCGTGCAGTCGACTCCACATCTGGCGCTGTGGCGTTAAGCACAACGCTCTCATGCCTGACCGTCACCGTCCTCCTGTTTCTGCTTTAGAGACATCCACTGCCCTCCCGCCGAAATCTGCAAACTACGGTCTAACATTTGCGCCTGATCAAAGTCTCCAACGGCTAGCAGAGCTAATTTTTTTTAATAACAGGAGCGCGGGATCGCGCCGATTGGAATGAATCTGGAGATTACAATCATGGCGGAAGAAATTGCAAAAGCAAAAACCGAACGCGAGTTGCAACCCGAGCATGCCAATCCATTTCATCAGATGAGGAGTGAAATCGATCGCTTATTCGACAGTTTTCTGACGAATGGATTGACCGGTTTGCCGCGCCTGGCACCGGCGTTTGGCGATGGCCAAGTTATGCCCAAGGTCGAAGTGCGCGAGAGTGCTAACGAACTAGTAATAGACGCGGAACTACCGGGCCTTAAGGAAGAGGATGTCGATGTAACGCTGCGCGATGGCGTATTACGCATTACCGGCGAAAAGCGCGCCGAAAGCGAAAAGGATGACGACGATTATCACATTCGCGAGCGCAGCTACGGCCAATACTCCCGTGCATTTCGATTGCCGGACACAGTCGATGCCGAAAAGATTGAAGCATCACTACGCAACGGTGTCTTGCACATCACCGTTCCAAAGCGCCCGGAAGCGGTGCGTGCGGAAAAGAAAATCGTCATCTCATAAATCATCACCATGTGCCATCGCGTGATTGCATGGTTGCATGCATGGTGCAGTAGATCCGTAGAGTGCCCGTCAGCGATGTGGGCGGGTGAACGTGACGCACAGCGAGCATAGGAGACTGATATGTTCGACCGTATACTAGTCCCAATCGATATAGCCTCGGAGAATGATCCAGCCGCTGTCTTGCAGGTCGCCCGCACCTTCGCCGGCGATTACGGCTCCCAGCTGCATCTCTTGAATATTGTGCCGCCCATACCGGGATATGTGGCACCGCATTTGCCGCCAGGGGCACGCGAGAGTATGACATCGGAGGCCGCCGCAGCACTCATTGACATGGCGCGCAAGAACGATTTGCCGGAGAATACTGAGACGGCTGTACGCACAGGGCGGCCCGCCGATGGCATCTTGGATTACGCAGAAAACCACAAAGTCGAGGCGATATTTGTCGCCTCCCACGATCCTGGTGTTGCGGATTATGTTTTGGGCTCGACCGCAGCGCGCGTTGTGCGCCATGCGCACTGTTCGGTGTTCGTGATCCGCAATCTGCAAGAGACCCGGGAAGCGGCCTGACCAAGGCTCCTCGTTTATTCGCTACGCCAGGCGAGATGCCGAGCGGTGAGATATTCGATAGAGCGAGAACCAGATACGACAAAAACGTCGTTTTGCGCGCCATCGACGTTGACCATCGAGACGACGCCATTGAGCTCTAGGTTGCGCTGCACCAGCGCACTTCCGACGCCAGCAACATGCGTGCCCGGTTCTCCTGGCGGGATTCCTTGAGCGATGAGCGCTGGGCCAGCATCACTCGAATTTCCAGTGTATAAACGATAAAAGATTACAGGCGATGGGCTTTGCCGTCGCGCGATGGTGCTGATCATCGAGCAAATCTGCCGAGACAGAAATCGCGAAATGAATACCGAGAGCCGCTGCTGTTCTATGACCGGCAAACTGTCGCACACACGATGAGGATCCGCCTGGAAATTTGCCGGGCGACTGGCACCCATCCTTGCTTCCATACGGGACGGCCTCAGGGCGAGAACGATGCAAAAAGAAAGAAATTTCGGGGCATTCTGGCCAGCCTGGCTGCATAGAATTTAGGCAGACTTCGGTCCGGTCGTGCGACCCATTTTAGTCAGCCGTACAAACCAAATCTTAACGTAGCCGGGGCCGATAACACGCCCCGAGAAGGGAACTTTACGGTTAATTGCAGGACTTGTTGCCAATGGATTGCTTTGATTCATTCATGTAGCGTTCAGGTGAAAAGCGCCATTCGTGAATGGTCACGGGGCCAGTCGGGTTACGCTGATCAAACTAGGGGCAACTTGAACAAAGTTGTTGCAGCTTACTTGTGGCTTGGGTTATGTGCGTTGTAGCGCTTGGGTGACGTCCCAGTTGCGTTGCATAGCGCAACCCCTTGCTTAAATTCATCATTGTTTTGTGGGGTGTGCCACATGCAGAAATCTGAGATCAGTCTTTTCGAGGAACACGAAGCGAATGTGCGCAGTTACTGCCGCAGCTTCCCAACCGTGTTCAAGAGCGCTCAGGGCGCAACGCTCATCGATGAGGAAGGTCAATCATACATCGACTTTCTGGCTGGCGCCGGGACGTTGAACTACGGTCACAATCACCCCTACGTAAAAGAGCAGGTGATCGCCTATCTCCAGCACAATGGCGTCGTCCATTCTCTGGATATGTACACCCAGGCGAAGCATGACTTTATTGCCACCCTATACAACACCATTCTCGAGCCGCGTGGGCTTGACTACAAGATTACATTCCCAGGGCCGACCGGCACCAATGCCGTTGAGACAGCATTGAAGTTTGCCCGGCGTGCCACGGGGCGCGAAACCGTCGTCGCCTTCACCAACGCCTTTCATGGCATGACCCACGGTGCGCTTGCCTTATCCGGCAACCGCTCAAAACGCGAAGCAATCGGTACAAGTCTATCGGGCGTCTTCCGTGTCCCATTTGATGGCTATTGTGGCGAGGACTTCGATACCTCCGAGCTGCTTGGCCAGATGCTGAGTGACAGTGGCAGTGGTCTTGATAAGCCAGCGGCAATTATTGTCGAAACCGTGCAGGGCGAAGGTGGCATCAACACGGCCTCTAAGGCCTGGCTGCAGAGCATTGCGCGACTGGCAAAACGACATGGCGCGCTGCTGATCATAGACGATATTCAAACGGGATGCGGACGGACCGGAACCTTCTTCAGTTTTGAGAACATGGGCATCGAGCCCGACATTGTCTGCCTGTCCAAAGCGATTGGCGGCATGGGCTTGCCGATGGCGATCGTGTTGTTCAAGCCTGAACTGGATGTGCTCCAACCTGGCCAGCACAATGGGACCTTCCGCGGTCACAATCTGGCATTTGTCGGTGCCAAGGCTGCTTTGGACCTCTGGCGCGAACCAAGTTTCGAGCGTGATATCCAGGCGACGGCGGCGCGCGTCGGCGAGCGTCTAGATGAGATCGTCCGTCTTTATCCGGATCATGGCGCCCATGTCCGCGGTCGCGGCTTGATGGTCGGGATCGGTTGGGATGAGCCTGCCATTGCAGCGAAGGCGGCGCGCGCTGCATACGATCGCCATTTGATTATTGAGACATCTGGCGCTGAGGACCAGGTTCTGAAGCTATTGCCACCATTGACGATGACAGCCGCAGAATGCGAGCGCGGTCTCGACATCATTGAGCAATCGGTCGAGCAGGTCCTGACCAATGAACCCCTTCGCAATGGTCATGCCGTTGGCACGATTGCGGCACTATCCGTCTGACATGCATTTTGTTTCTCGGTTCCGCCCTAGCCGCGACGGTCGGGGCGGAAAGTCAGACGGCGCAGCCTAATCAAGGGCGAGCATCTCACCCCCTAAGCGCCTCTCCTAGCGCGATCTAATCCTTTGCACCCGCCAGGGTCCACGGCTTGGCCAGCAGGGGCTTGACCTTGGCCAATTCCCTCGGTTTATGGGAGGCCGACGCCAGGACAACCCATTGCTGTCTGAATCGGGCCGTTCTGGCGACGGGGCGAGTGCGAGATTGCCTGGACCATTTGTTGCAGAGCCAGCGTTGAATGCGCCTGCAAAATCCACGCCTCAAGAGGATACACGTTTGCCGAGAGGGGCCACACGAGAAAATGCTGTTATGTGATAGCCATAGCAATGCTATTCGCTGGCAACCCGGTGAGCGCCTTCATCACCTCTTTGAAGCAACCTGTGATCGTCTTGCTGCCACGGGCCAATCTGACCGCCCGGCAGTCGCCACACCGTCCGGAGATTATTCGTTCGCCAGTCTTGATCAACTGGCAAATCAGATCGCGCGCTATTTGAAAGCCGAAGGTGTCACACCCGGCGACCGTGTCGGGGTCTTGTTCGATAAATCTATTTTTGCATACGCCGGCCTGCTGGCAATTCTGAAATTGAATGCGGCTTATGTACCGTTTGATGCCAGTTTTCCGTCAGAGCGCATTGGCTTCATCGCCGACGATGCAGAAATCACAACAATTGTGTCTCTTGCCTGCTTCGAGGAAAAGCTTGGCGCCTTAAATCGTCACCTCATTTGTCTCGATCGCTCGATGCCTGAGATAGAGGTACAGGCGCCGGCGCGCCTTGGCGCCGACGAGCTCCAGGATGCTGACGATCAACTCGCCTACATCATCTATACCTCTGGCTCCACGGGCAATCCCAAGGGCGTCGCAATAGAACATCCAAGCATTTGTAACTTCGTCCGCGTCGCTGGCGAAGTCTATGGCATTCAAGAACATGATCGGATGTTCCAGGGACTGACGATCGCGTTTGACTATTCCATCGAAGAAATTTTTGTCCCCCTCATCATTGGCGCGACGCTTGTGCCCGGTCCATCGGACACCAGCCTGCTCGGCAGCGACCTCGCACAATTTTTGACGGACAACGACATTACGGCCATGTGCTGCGTGCCAACGCTGCTTGCCACCGTCGAGGAGGATATCCCTGGATTGCGCTGGCTCATGGTGTCGGGCGAGGCCTGTCCCGACGATCTCGTACGCAAGTGGTCGCGTCCCGGTCGCCAGATGCTCAATGCGTATGGGCCAACTGAAACGACAGTGACATGTACCCTTGGGCAATTGGTGCCGGGAAAGCCTGTCACCATCGGCAAACCATTGCCGACCTATTCCATCGTCATTCTCGAAGAAGACAACGATGTCCTTGTGCCGGATGGCGAGGTCGGCGAGGTCGCGATCGCCGGAATTTGTGTTGCCCGCGGTTATATGAACCGACCTGATCTCACGGAAAAAGTTTTTATCAACGACTTCATTCCCCTGGACAACAATCCCTCCGGCCGGATCTATCGCTCTGGTGACAAGGGGCGCATCAATAGCGAGGGCGAATTGGAGTACTTGGGCCGCATTGATACCCAGGTAAAGGTTCGCGGCTATCGCATCGAGTTGTCCGAAATAGAAACGGTTTTGCGGGAGTATCCGGGTATTTCGCAGGCTGTCGTCGACACCTACAAGGAGAACGCCGGCCCGCCCGAACTCGTCGCCTACTACACATTGGCAAACGGCGTTAGTGACGTTTCACGCGGGGATATTGCAGGCTTCCTGCGCAACCGTCTGCCGGGCTACATGGTGCCACCCTATATGGAGGAGCTGGATGCTATCCCGATGCTGCCAAGTGCCAAGGCAGATCGCAAGAAATTGCCGCCGCCCAAAAGCGAGCGG
Organism: Hyphomicrobiaceae bacterium; assembly: GCA_965223255.1. GTDB lineage: Bacteria > Pseudomonadota > Alphaproteobacteria > Rhizobiales > Hyphomicrobiaceae > CBDCWA01. Next base: position 90,357 of record CBDCWA010000003.1, read on the forward strand.
CAATTCTCTGCCAGCACTGATTACGTAGCGCCAGAAACCGATACGCAAGAAGCCGTCGCCAATGCGCTCAGCGCGGTTCTGGGCCTCGATCGCGTGTCCGTCGAGGACAATTTCTTCAACGACCTCGGCGCCCATTCACTATTGATGTCGCAGTTTGCAGCCAAAATAAAGCAGACGATGGCGGCGACCAGCGTCTCGATGCGCGACATCTATCAGAACCCGACCGTCGCCGGGCTGGCCCAATTTATTGACAATAAGCGCACCGCACCAGCAACACCAAGCCGGCGCCCCGCTGTCGATCTTCCGCCACCGTATGTCGCCAGTGACGTCTCATATTATCTGTGCGGCACGCTGCAGTTCGCATTCTACGTCGCCTACATCGCGCTTTTAGTGATGATATTAGCCCAAGGTACGGTGTGGACGTTGGCCACGGATGATTGGATGGTCGCTTATGTAAGAGCAGCAACCTTTGCAGCCGGTGCATTGACGGTCCTCGTTGGCTTGTCGGTGGCACTGAAATGGCTGGTCATCGGTCGCTACACGTCTGGCCGTGTTCCGATTTGGAGCTTGCGCTATTTTGCGTTCTGGGCGGTCAAGCAACTCATATACACCAATCCGTTGGTGTTTTTTCGCGCTACGCCGCTGTACAATGTTTACCTTCGCATGCTGGGCGCAAAAATCGGTCCCGGTGCGGTTTTAAATCCGCGCTTTCCACCGGTATGCGCTGACCTGGTAACCATTGGCGCAAACACCGTCATTCGAAAGGACGCTCTCATCCTCGGTTATCGCGCCAACCGCGGTTACATAGAAATGAGCCCGGTAAGCATTGGCGATAACGTCATCATCGGAGAGGCCTCGGTCATCGACATTGGTACCACGATTGGTGATGGCGCGCAGCTCGGCCACACCTCCTCGGTTCATACGGGCCAAACGCTGGAGCCGGCAAAACATTATTATGGGTCACCGTCGGTCGAAACAGAGACCAGTTACGATATCGTGCCCCCGCTCCCATGCGGTCCAATGCGGCGCACCGGCTATTGTGTACTCTGGCTGAGCAGCATTATTTTCGTCTTGGTCCCAGTACCATTCGTAATATTGTACCAAGTTTTCCCGGCGCTGTTTGGCGGTAGCGCTGACTTGGCAAAGGGTGCAGGCAACCTAGATCCATTGTCGTGGTCGATCGCGGTCACCGTGATGTTCGTCACCCAGGCAGCATTTGCCGCATTCTTGGTGCTCGGCTTGTTGCTGGTCACCTTTGTGCCAAGACTGCTTGCAACATTGATCGAGAAAGACCGCGTCTATCCGCTCTTCGGCATCCATTATTATCTGGTGCAATTCATAGGAGCGATGAGCAATTCTTACTTCTACAACGCGATATTCGGCGACAGCAGCTACATCACCAGATATTTGACATGGGTCGGTTATGATCTGTCCAATGTCAAGCAGACAGGGTCCAACTTCGGGATCGCACAACGCCACGATGTGCCAACGTTCTGCAAAATCGGCAGCGGCACCATGGTCTCCGACGGCCTCAACATGATCAACATCCCAATGTCGTCGTCCTCATTCCGCGTCTCAGATGTAAAGATTGGGGAGGACAATTTCCTTGGCAACGAGATGCATTTCCATTGTGATGCCAAGATTGGAGAAAACTGCCTGCTGGCCTCAAAGGTGCATGTTCCGATCGATGGACCCATTCGTGAAGATGTCGGCCTCTTGGGCTCGCCGCCATTTGAAATTCCGCGCAACACAGTTGCCCGCAATCAATTCGATGCCACTGCGGATACGCCGGAAAAGTGGCAGAGACTGGCACAAAAGAACAAACACAACCTGGTGACGGTGGGCTATTATCTGTTTTTCCAGTGGCTGTTTTTATTCTTGATGGTCTTGATCGGTTATGCGACCGCCGCCTATTTTGATGAGTATGGTCTCATTGCAATCGCTGCCGGTGTGGCCACCCTGCAGGTCGTAATCGTTGCCTATTTCGTCATGGTTGAGCGGTGCGGGCCAGGGTTTCGTAAATTGGAGGCCCACGATTGCACGATTCATGATCTTTATTTTTGGCAGGTCGAACGATATTGGAAACTCGGCGAGTCCGTATTGAAACAGGCTTACAAAGGCACGCCTTTCCGGCCGTTTATTCATCGGCTATTGGGCGCCCAAGTCGGCAGCAAGGTTTACGATGACGGCAGCATTATTACAGAAAAGACGCTTGTATCGTTCGGTGACAATGTGTGTATCAATGAAAACGTTACCGTTCAAAGTCATTCGTTGGAAGATGGCCTTTATAAGTCGGATATGATCGTCATCAAACAAGGTGCGACCGTCGGTGTTGCCGGCTACGTGCATTATGGCACGACCATTGGCGAGTATGCCTATCTTGATGCCGATTCGTTCCTGATGAAGGGCTCCGTCATGGAGCCAGGTACACATTGGCAGGGTAATCCCGCCCGCGAGGTTGAGGCGGTTGCCGGTGAAGCGTTGCCAGCATCGCCATTACCCACCGCGACAGCCGAAACTGATGACGCGTCGGCCAGCGAAGACGTCGCCGCCTCCGCCCAGTAAATCTATCCCCGCCTATCGGCAATAGTTTGAGCGTTTGCGTTTCGCGAGATCGACATGAAAGTGATCGCGATGCGCTTCATTTGCTTCTGGTCCGAGCACCGTCCCAAACAGCCGGCAGGCTGTGCGATGCGCGGCCCTTAAAAAGCGTCCGCCATTGGTTTTGGGCCGCGGCGCTTTAATCGCCTTGAGGTCTGATGTGTCAATCTTCTTTGCCTGCAGCGCCCGCGTCACCGGCTTACCCTTGGATACTGAACTATCAGGCACGGGCGATGACGTTTTATCAGCACCATTGCGCTCACCCGGCCCGCCACCGGCCGGCCCTACCTTGCGCCCGTCACCTTGAACGGCTAGACCACTTCGCGAGCCGCGCAAGGCAGCCCGTGCGGCCTTCTTCGCCCTGGCCGCTGCCTCTTCTGCCGCTTTCTTGCGCGCCGCAATGATCCTCTCGCGGACATCGCGTGCCGTCTCTCCCCAGTCGGTGGTCAGGCGGACGCTCTTGCCCGATTGGGTCAGAAAGCCGCGGATGTCCACCGCGTTGGCGAGGCCATGCTCGCTCAGACGTGTCGAGGTGCGACCATAAGCGTTGCGGCAGGCATAAGAACTCATCGTCTCAACCACCTTGATGCGGCTTCTCAGGTGTTTTTTCGCCAGCGGTTGCAAGTCCTCGCGGAGCCACTTGGCAAGTCGGTCCACAAGGGAACAATTGACGATTACCGGCGGGTGGAAGCGAACCGATTGTTTGCCTCCAAACGCCAGCAGCCGCACCGGCGCCGGTGCGCCGCATGGCCCTTTTCGGATCGGCACTTCGGCAATCGCGACGGCCCTTGTCCGGGCTATCACGGCCTGACAATGCTTGACCGCAGCCTCGATTGTCTTTTTCGGCCAGACATTGGGGTCGTGTTTCCGTGGTGTTTTGGGGGCAGCAAGTTTGGCGCTTCGCCCCCGGGGCTTAGGCCGAGCAAGTCCGGTATTGACGGGCTTTTTTGGCTGCAATCGTCCAAGCGTTTTCCTTCGGCGGCGGACTTTTGACCTGGCGGTTTGCCCTGGCGATTGGAATTTCTGCGGTGTCCACGCGGCAGCACCGGGGGATTTCTCAAGCACAAACTTGCCGTCAATGAATTTCAGGCCCGGCCGCCTAGGCGGCAGCGGCGGCGCGACATCTTGGACAGATGGCGGCGTGCGCAATGTGCGCCAGCGCCGGCGCTCATCGTGCGGTTCAGCTGGACCGCGCCCCCAGAAGTCGAAAACCTGCGCCTGCACCGATTCGCCTGGTGCGCCCACAATGCCGAAGAGTGCCAGACTGATAGAAATAAGTCGTGCGTGAAGCTTTCGCATGCCTTCCCGTTTACCGCTATTCTCTGGTGTTTACAGCGCGCATCAGGTACGCCGAGGCCGCCGCCAACTCTAAACTATCACGCCCGACATCGTTTGATGTATATCGTGAAAAGGGGCGGCCAGATGGCGGCGTGCCAGTCACCCACCAGCCATTTTGATAGCAGCAACCGGGGAGTACGACATGAGCGAGGGGGCTGAGGCGTCCATTGAACTCGCGGAGGAGGGCAGCCGCGATTATATCGACTTCGCCCATCGCCATGCGCTTGCCACGCTCACCTTGGCACGGCCCGAGGCACTGAATGCGCTTAATACGGCAATGCGCCGGCGCATCGCGGCGATTCTTCCACGTTTGCCCCGCAACGTCATCAATTACATCCTGATCTGGAAGAGCTCTTCGCCACGCGCGTTCAGCGCCGGCGGCGACTTGCGAGAACTCATCGCACTGTCCCAATCAGATCGTGAACTGGCTTATCGGAGCTTTCGCGAGGAGTATGAGTTGAATTGGCTCGTTGAGTGTTTCCCCAAGCCCTCAATCGCCATGATCAACGGCATGGCGATCGGCGGTGGTGCTGGCCTGGTCATGTATTTGACACATCGTATTGCCGGAGAGAACTACAGTTTTTCGATGCCGGAAACGTCGATTGGTTTTTTCCCGGACGACGGCCTGGCCCATGTGTTCGCCCGCATGCCGGCTGAGATCGGAATGTATTTGGGGCTCACTGGGCGCCCGGTTGGCCGCGCTGATGCACTCTATTTGGATCTTGTTACCCACAGCATCGATGCCCAGCATTATGCGGCAATTGAGACAGAACTTGCTGATGCCGAGCCCGTCGATCCCGTGTTGGCGAATTATGAGCAAACCCACGAGCCGGCAGGGATCACGCAATACGCTGACATAATTGCAAAGGCATTCGAGGCGCCGAGCGTCGAGGAAATAATTGAGCGTTTGGCAAAAGAACCCCGCGAGCGTGACTGGTGTGAGGCTGTTATAGCCGATCTTCGTTCGCATTCTCCGCTGGCTCTAAAGGTAACCCACCGTCATATCCGCGCGGCTGCTGCAATGGACATTAGACAGACGTTGGAGGTTGACTACCGTCTTGCTTGTCGGCTTCTCGATCGGCCAGATTTTACCGAAGGCATTCGCGCCCGCCTCATCGATCGTGACAACAAGCCGCGCTGGCAGCACGCAAGCCTGTCCGATGTCACCGACGCAATGGTAGACGATTGCTTTGCGCCGATGCCTGGTTCGGACCTCAACCTGCTGATCCGCCATGAAATGCAAAAAGCCATGTAGGTTTGCGCCTCGGCTGATGCAGCGACTGAGACTGGGGAGGCGGAGGCGTGGCGCCGACATCGACACAAGCTAGCACGCCGGCCAAGCGCGTCCCCCTTATGCGCCAAGCCGCCGTCTACGCGACCGGGGCTTTCTCCAACTCGATGGCCAATGTTGTCGGCGTCATCCTGCCATTATGGGCACTGCAGCTCGATCCATCCCCAGAGACGCTAGGACTCGTTCTCGCAAGCCGCCATTTCCTCCCGCTATTGTTCTCAATCCACGGCGGCGCCTTAATGGATCGTTTGGGAACCCGCCGTGTGATGATTGCACTGGCGATGGTCGGTGTCGTCTTGCCGCTCTTTTATCCCATGAGCCCGACGCTAATGACGATTCTCAGTCTTCAAATGCTGACTGGATTCGCCAATTCGATGGCATGGGTTGGCGCGCAATCATCCGTAAGTCAGCTACTCCATGGTAGCACGGTTTACGCCGGCCGGTTCAGTTTCGCCCAACGCATCGGCTTGTTTCTTGGGCCCCCTGCCGTCGGCTGGGCTTGGGATACGATTGGCCCATGGGGCGGGTTCGCATTTATTTCACTTTGGGCAAGCGGCGTCTTGTTTGGCGCCCTCGTTATGGGCGTGCCCGCAGAAACTGAACAGCGCCCACGCCCCTCCGTCACGGCACGAAGCCTGTTGCCGCGCGTGTCAGACTATGTGTCGACGCTGAGACTCTTGGCAATCCCAGGTATGGCCATCATCATCGCGATATCCAGTATTAGAATCGCCAATGTGTCGATACAGGATACCTTTTTTGTCGTGTTGTTGGGCAATAAGGGTTTTAGCGCCACCCAGATCGGCTTGTTGATCTCTGTCGCCTCGGTGACGGGCGCCTTCATGACGTTGGCTGCTGCCAGGGCTTGCGAATATGTGAGCGGCTATTGGATCATGATCATATGCGTAATCGGCGCCGTACTTTCCATTGCCATTACCCCATTGCTGACCACATTTATGTTCGTTGCCATTGCGGCCGGTGTGCGGGGCTCGCTCATGGGCTTATCGCAACCCTTGGTTTTGACCCTTCTCTCCGACAGCGTCGGCCGCGACGCCATCAGCCGCGGCTTTGCATTGCGAATGACGGCCAATCGCTTCGCCTCAGCGTCGGTGCCTTTGGTGATGGGCGCAGTTACGGGTTTCGCCGGCTTGGAGGCGGCCTTCTATGTCATGGGCGCGGTGTTATGCCTACTGACAGCGCTGGTTGCAATTCAGTTGCACCACACGCACCGCTCGGTGGCATGATCACCCAACCGGTCAGGGGCTCGGTTGGTAGCCCTTTTCATAGTAGGGCGTGAGATCGCTGCCCAGCCACTCGGTCGGGATTGATTTACAATTGCCCTCCGCCAGCGCCTTTTCGATTATGACGGCACCTGCGGCGGCAAACTGGATCGCCAGACCTGAGTTATTCTTGTAGAGCAGGATGCCTTCATCACCCGCGGCGACATTCGCCTTGCCGGTCAATATGTCACCGAATTCCACCACCTGTTCGCGCCTCAGTTTGCCTTCGGCAATCGGCGTCAACAGTTCGGTCTGGTCGCTGTCGATAACGCTTTCCCAATCGTTGACAACCACTTGCCGTGCCCGCCCAAACGCTATGGGATCGGCTTCCGAGCGCTTGTTCGTGACATCGGAGTTTGATGTTGTGACAACCACTTGCCCGTCGACGAGCCACTCGCCGTCGAACACGGCAGACATCGCATTCGTCGCACAGCAGATGACGTCCGCGCCCTCCACCACGGTTCTCGGATCAGCAACGCTGACCACTTCAATACCTTGCCGCGCCATCTCGTCAGCAAAAGCGTCACGGTGGACGTCATTGGGACTATGCACGCGTACCTGCCGGATCGGGCGAACCGCAGTGATCGCCTCAAACGCGGTACGCGCTTGTTTGCCAGTTCCAAAGAGCCCAAGTGTCCCGGCACCCTCGGGCGCCAACTCATGCACCGCCGCACCGGTTGTTGCGCCGACCCGCATTCCCGACAAACTGAATTCATGCATGAGCGCCAACGGCTCGGCAGTCTCGGTTGAGTAAAGAACAACGACACCCCAATTGAAATTGTCCGGACTAACGTATGAGCGGCGCGGATTGCTTGGTCCTGCCGGACGCAGCAGAGCTGATCCTGCCCGCACACAGGCGACACCGGCGCTGGGACATGCACCCACATGGACATTCGCCATATAGCGCAGCTCCGGATCGGAATGTTGAGCCAGATAGCGTACGCGCGGGCGATTGACGGCAATGCCGTTTGAGAAGTCCTTGAAGGCGGTGCGCATCGCCTCGATGCACTCTTCCATCGACAGCAGTCGTTCGACATCATCATCTGTGATGATCAGGGTCATCGGAGCTTCCCCTTTGGCTAGGCGCGGTGCACCGCGCAATCGCTATCCTTTTCTCGGATAGCGATTTGGCACGCCCTTGGGCCCCAACGCAATCTCCTTGATCAGTTTGGCCACGATCGAGCGACCGAAAGCATCGAAGCCATCCGCCGTCATCACAAACGAACCGTTGCCGCCGACGACATTGGTTTCGAAATATTTCTTGAGACCGCCGGTTGGATTGGTATGCGTTGAAACCCGTGACGGCGGCGCAGGATCAAGGATCACCAGTCCATTGATGACCGCACCATCTCTAACTGCGGCATCGCGCGCCTCGGCAATTGGACGACCACTTGTGTTGGTGCCGTCGCCGGTGATATCGATCACCGTGCGGTTGGCCGAAAACGGACTATCCGGAAGGACCCAGTTCATGATGAAGTCGACCGCTGCACTGATCGACGTGCTATTGCTAAATGGACGCGGCTTCTCGCGCAGCTTGGTTGCAAAGTGTAGCGCATCGCTACGCCCTGCGATGATCATCCAATTCACGATCACGCGTTGCGATGTTGGCCCCGACCATTCGACGTAGCTGACGGCAATTCGTCCGTAGCGTCCTCCGCCGGTAATCGCGCGCAGCACGCGCGGATGCAGCATCGCTGCGGCGTAGCCTTCACGCTGTAGTCGAAACTCACGGGCGTTGACGCTTTGTGAGACATCGGACGCCAAAACGAGCAACAGGTCAACCTGCTCGCCCGGCGATTGCGCACGGATCAGCGGGCCGGTATGAGCGCTCAACAACACGCTTGCCATCAGCGTCAGAAAAACCAGAAAGCGTTTCGGCATAGAATCAATGTCCTCGCGAGGGCCGGCGACGAGTGCCATGGGGGCAGTGATTCCGAATTATGGCAGCAATAGACGGCAAGAGTTCGGCAGATCATCGCGTTGACCCACAATGAGTGTTAGAGAATAATAAACAATCAACACCATCGACAACACGAAGCCGCGTGCCAAAGTGGGAGAGGACCCCAATGACCCTGTTCATCAACAACGAAGTCGTCGCCAAAGTGCTGACGATGAAGGACACAATTGCGGCTTTGGAGGACTCCTACCGCAACCTAGCGACCGGGGACGCGGTATGTCGGCCGCGCATCGACATTCGGATTCCAACCTCCGATCCAGCGAAAAACTATCAATTCGGCTCGATGGAAGGGGGCTCGACAGCCGGATATTTCGCTGTACGCATGAAATCAGACATTATTTACGAGACGCAATACAATGGTGCTACAACTCAAGAGAAGTACTGCACCAAGCCGGGCCTTTACTGTGGTTTGATCTTTTTGACATCGATTGAGACCGGCGAGCCGTTGGCGCTTATCAATGACGGTGTGCTCCAGCATATGCGGGTCGGCGGCGATGGCGGCATTGGCGTGAAGTACATGTCGCGGCCTGATTCAGAAGTCGTCGGCATGCTGGGGTCCGGTGGCATGTCCCGCACCCACATGCAGGCATTCACGGCCGTGCGCGATGTCAAGAAGCTCCAGGTCTTTAGCCCGACGAAAGCCAATTGCGAGGCCTTTGCTGCCGAAATGCGTGATCTTTACGGCATCGAAGTGGTTGTTTGTGCAAATCCAGAGGACGTTTACAAGGGCGCGGATATCGTTGCAGCGCTCACGGATTCAGCCGTGCCGGTCATGGACGGCGCTCAGTTGGAAAAGGGTCAACACATCGTAAACATCGGTGGGACTGGTGTGCCGGATAAGGCCAGCCTGGATCGCGTTGACGTTTATTTCCGCTTCGGCAGCGCACCGCCACCCGTCGGGCTTCCTGATCTCGCACTTGAAGACGAATATCTTGGGTGGGAGGCACGTCCTGAGAATCGCAAACTTGGTGACGGTCGTCGCAAACGCGGTCACGGTGCCTCCCTTCCACATAAGATGGTTACTTTTGCAGACCTTCTGTCCGGCCAAAAGCCTGGAAGGACGAGTGCTGATCAAATCACTTATTCTGAGCGGGGCAATCTCCAAGGTGCGCAATTCTATGCGGTGGCTGGCCGTGTCTACGAGCTTGTAAAGGAACAAGAACTTGGCCACGAAGTACCGACCGATTGGTTCTTGCAAGACATCCGCGATTGAATGTAGCCTTCACAGCAGCACAAATTTGATTGCTGTACAAACAATTCGAGTGCCGCGCGACGGCACTCAAATTTACCCAATTTTTACTACGCTTATTAGCACTGCCTTTAGCTGAACTGCCTACACTGAGTTGAACCTGCAAAGACAGGTGCGAACAAAAATCCAGGTGTTATTCAGGCAGTGCGTAGGCAGTCAAATGAATTTAGCAGTAAACATTGCGCAAAGTGATGTATTTGAACGTACAGATTGTGGCTCGGAGTATCTTCAGGCCTTACAACTGATCGAGCGTCTGCATCGTCTTTTGTTGGACGTCATCAAGAATGAGTTCGACCGTGTTGGTGGTGCCGACTTGAATTCGGTTCAGGCATTGCTACTCTACAATATTGGCGACAGCGTATTGACGGCAGGCGAACTAAAGAGCCGCGGTTACTACCTTGGCTCCAACGTCTCATACAATCTGAAGAAGCTCGTTGAAATGGGCTATATCGACTACAAGCGTTCGGAGACGGACCGGCGGTCGGTGCGTGTAAGCTTGACGGAAAAGGGGCTCGACGCATGTCGCGTTGTCGATGAGCTCTATGAGCGCCAGCTTGCCTCGCTCGAAGCCGTAGGTGAGATCAATCAGCAAGATCTGTTGAGCCTCAACCGGGCCTTGGCGCGCCTTGAGCGGTTCTGGACCGATCAGATCCGGTTCCGCCTGTAATTCCTCGAGCGCTTAGTTGGATCAGCCCAGGGTTTCCGGCGAAACAAATTGGGATGATCGCTCGTAAGGGGCAGCAGAGCTTACCTGCATTTGATTGGCATCATCTCGATGCCAGTCGACGGCAGGCTGCATCAGACACCGGATTGCATTCGGCGACAATTGCATCAGGGCACCGATCGTGGAGATGGCGGTGCTCTATTTTTTGTCTTACCGGCGGCCAGGCCGTCGCGGCGGCAAATGACCATCCGCAATGCCACCGCGCGCTCAAACTAATCCCCAAAATTGTGACCGGTTTGCACCACCAGCCGGCCAGCTCTAATCCCTGACGCCATTGTTACTTTATTGAACGCGGGACTTCTTTCACAATTCGCGCAATTGATTATAGGTTGCCAACCGAGGTAACGGTTCGGCTATAGCGTTGCGTTCTAGGCCCACATCGCGTGGGCATTATTTTGTCTAGGTCCAAACACGCCAGATCATCGAGCAACAGACATGCCTGCGACTGAAGACCAGAATGACTTTGATGGCGCAAAATCCAAAGGTGCGCTTGGCCCATTTCATAAGGCCACACGCGCGCTTGCGGTAATGTTGACGGCTGCGGGTTCGGCTGTGGCCGTCGCCGAGGAACAAAGTTGGTCGCCCTTTCGAGACGACGCGGGCACCTATAACAGCACCACAGATCGCCAGTATGCCCGCCAGTGGGAAGCCAATCCCCCGCGCGGTTACCCGACACTGTCGCGCACCAACATTGCCGCGACCAAAGCTGCCATCGCCAAATATCGTCAATTGGTAAAAGCGGGCGGATGGCCGAAATTGCCCAAGGTCAAGCTGATGGCCGGTGACAACCACAAGGCAGTCGCCATTTTGCGCCAACGGCTAAAGGCATCGGGCGACCTCAGGGCCAATCCAACATTTTCAACAACCCACTTCGATTATTATTTGCAAAAGGCGGTGCGCCGATATCAGGCATCAAACGGCCTGGCCCCGACAGGCATCGTCAATAAACGCACCCGCGCTGCTATGAACGTCACGGCCAAGGAGCGATTGAAGCAATTACGGATTAATTTGTCACGACTGCGCAGCTTCGGGCAGTCAAAATCCAGGCGGTATGTTGTCGTCAATATTCCTGCCGCACAGATCGAAGCCGTTGACGGTGGCAGAGTTGTCTCGCGCCATGCCGGAGTCGTCGGCAAGGTTGACAGGCGTACACCGATCTTGCGCGCCCATATTCACGAGCTGAATTTCAATCCCAATTGGATTTTGCCGCCGACGGTCATCAAGAAGGACTTGATCCCGAAGGGCCGCGAGATGCAGCGGCGCAAGCAGGACGTGTTAAAGAAATACGGCATTGATGCCTATACGATGTCCGGGCGGAAAATGAACTCCAAGAAAATCAATTGGGCGTCGGGTCAGCCTTATACGCTGCGTTACAAGCAAAAGGCTGGCAAGGACAATCCGCTTGGCTTCTTAAAAATCAACTTTCACAACGCCCATTCGGTCTATCTCCATGACACCCCGCGCGACAGCATTTTCGGGCGCAACTTCCGGGCCGCAAGTTCCGGCTGTGTCAGGGTCCAGAACATCGAGATTTTAGCGAATTGGTTATTACGCGGCCAGAACGGCTGGTCGAAGAAGAAGATCGATTCCATTAAGAAATCTGGCGATCGCAAGAACGTGCGGCTCAAAAAGCGGACCCCGCTGCTCATGGTCTACATAACGGCCTGGGCCACGGAAGACGGCGTCGTCCAATTCCGGCGTGATTTGTACCGAAAAGATGGCATCAGCCGCCTTGCCTCGGCCTATTAGCGCCCCAGCGCCCATTTTTTGAGAAATTCCTGTTGGATTGACGCCGCAATTCGCTAGTATCCGCATTGTCAGCGATCAATGCGCTATGGCGTATTTAGTGCGACATTTTCTATCGCCATGCGACGATTTCTATTGTGCTAAACACCTGAAAAAGGGCCCCACGCACGATAGTGACAACCGGAGCTGATTTTTATGGACTATGAAGCTCGTTTTGAAACCGCACTAGAAGCTCTACGACAAGAGGGCCGGTATCGCGTGTTCGCGGACCTCAAGCGCGCCTGCGGCAATTTCCCACGCGCTCAGCATTTCACGTCGTCCGAGACCCGCGACATTACAGTTTGGTGTTCCAACGATTACTTGGGCATGGGCCAACACCCGATCGTGCTGCAGGCCATGCACGAGGCGCTTGACACCGCCGGGGCCGGGTCCGGTGGTACACGGAATATCTCTGGCACCACGCACTATCACGTTCAGTTGGAAGCCGAGCTTGCGGACCTGCACGGCAAGGAAGCGGCGTTATTATTCACATCGGCGTACGTGGCCAATGATGCCACCCTGGCAACCCTTGCCAAGCTGCTACCCGGATTAATCGTATTTTCCGATGAGAAAAATCATGCCTCAATGATCGAAGGCATGCGCCATGGGCGGGTCGAAAAGCATATCTGGCGCCACAATGACCTTGAGGATTTGGAAGCAAAGCTGAAGGCTGCCCCAACGGATGCCCCCAAGCTCATAGCCTTTGAGAGTGTCTATTCGATGGATGGGCACATTGCACCGATTGCCGCAATCTGCGATCTGGCGGACCGATACGGCGCGATGACCTACCTCGACGAGGTCCATGCGGTGGGGCTGTATGGCCCCCGCGGTGGCGGCATCTCGGAGCGCGATAGCGTTGCTGGGCGCATAGACATCATAAATGGCACGCTGGCCAAGGGCTTTGGGGTAATGGGCGGTTACATTGCAGCGAGCAGCAACTGCTGTGATGCCATCCGGTCTTATGCTTCAGGGTTTATTTTCACCACGTCGTTGGCACCGGCCATTGCCGCTGGCGCTCTTGCCAGCATCCGCTATCTCAAAGTTTCGACGCGCGAGCGCCAATGTATCCAGGAGCGGGCGGCCACATTGAAGCATCAGTTGGTGCAGGCCGGCTTACCTGTCATGGACAATGTCAGCCACATCGTACCGGTTGCCATCGGCGATCCTGTACGCTGTAAGAACGTCACGGATGCATTGCTCGATCGCTTCGCTATCTATGTCCAACCAATCAATTATCCAACGGTCCCACGCGGCACAGAGCGTTTGCGTTTGACGCCGTCACCGCTGCATACCGATGCCCAAATGCGGCATTTGATCCACGCCCTGACCACCTTGTGGTCCGAATGCCCGGCCTCACAGAGCGAAGATCCATCGCTTGCGGCTGAATAACGAACACAGATTTGCCTGCACATGAGCGCTGGCCAGAACGCGGCTTCGGGCGTCGACAAGATCATGCCCGCATTGATTTTGTATGGAAAAGCCCCATGTTAAGGCGGCCTTTTGCATCAGCACCGTGAGACTTGCTTGTTGCCGGCGCCCGCACATGTTAAGGGGCCGGGCTAATCAAAAACCGCGCCAGTGGCCGGCACTTGCTGCCACACGGCTGCCAGAGCAAAAGTATTTGGAGTGGAAATATGACCGCGCTGACCAGCGCAGGGCAAGCCCCGATCGCTAAATCGTTCTTTTCCGGCACGCTCGCGGAGAGCGATCCTGAACTGAGTAAGGCGATCGACCAAGAATTAGACCGACAGCAATATGAAATTGAGCTGATAGCGTCGGAGAATATCGTTAGCCCCGCGGTACTCGCCGCCACCGGCTCTGCCTTGACCAACAAGTATGCCGAGGGTTATCCGCATCGCCGCTATTATGGCGGCTGCCAATATGTCGACATCGCGGAAGAGCTGGCCATCGAACGCGCGAAGGACCTATTCGGGGCCAGTTTTGCAAATGTTCAACCACATTCCGGTAGCCAAGCTAATCAGGGTGTGTTTATGGCGTTGGCCGCCCCCGGCAGCACCGTAATGGGTATGTCGCTCGCCGCCGGCGGTCATTTAACGCATGGCGCCAAGGTGAACCAGTCTGGGAAGTGGTTTAACGCTGTCCAATACGGCGTGCGCCGCCAGGATCACCTGATCGATTTGGACGAGGTCCGGGATCTCGCCAAGCAGCATAACCCGAGCATCATCATTGCCGGCGGTTCGGCTTATCCGCGCCAAATTGATTTTGCCGCCTTCCGCAGTATTGCTGATGAGGTCGGCGCCTTTTTGATGGTCGACATGGCGCATTTCTCAGGGCTTGTGGCTGCTGGTCTGCATCCCAATCCATTGGACCATGCCCACGTGGTCACGACCACCACCCACAAGACGTTACGCGGGCCACGCGGCGGGCTGATTTTGACCAATGACGAGGCGATCGCCAAGAAGGTCAACTCGGCTATTTTTCCAGGTCTGCAGGGTGGCCCGCTAATGCACGTGATTGCGGCCAAGGCGGTCGCCTTCAAAGAGGCCATGGAGCCGTCCTTCAAGACTTATGCCCGGGCGGTCATCGAGAATTGTCAGGCATTGGGCCATGTGCTGCAGCAGGCCGGCTTTGACCTCGTGTCCGGCGGCACCGATACCCATCTCATCCTTGTCGATTTACGGCCCAAGAATTTGACAGGCAATGTCTCGGAACGCTCGTTAGGCCGCGCCCATATCACCTGCAATAAGAACGGCATTCCATTTGACCCACAAAAGCCGATGGTGACATCAGGCGTTCGCCTGGGGGCGCCGGCGGCCACAACACGCGGCTTCTCGGTCGCAGAATTCGAACAAGTCGGCGCGATGATCGCCGAAGTGTTGAACGGACTTGCCGCCAATGGCGAAGCCAACAATTCCAAGGTCGAGGCCGCGGTAAAAGAGCGTGCAATAGATCTTTGTAGAAAATTCCCAATATATAACTAGGGCGTGCTGTCGGTTGGACATCTGGCGGCACAACAATTGTGATCTGTTTGGTCGTTTTGGTAAGCTGCAATACCGGCCTGTGTACCGGTGAGTGATCGTCACAGCAGGCCCAGAGAATCAGACTAGTGTGGCCGGTGTTGAGCTTACAGCAGCGGCGGTGCGCGGGCTTATGTCAGGATAAATGAGCTCCGGCAAACGCGAGCAGCGAGGAGAGGCAAATGCGCTGCCCCTTTTGCGGTGGTGGAGAAACGCAAGTCAAAGACAGCCGTCCCACAGAAGAGAATGCTGCAATTCGCCGGCGTCGGGTGTGTCCGGACTGCGGAGGGCGGTTTACGACGTTCGAACGCGTCCAACTGCGCGCATTAACCGTTATCAAAAGATCGGGGCGCAAGGTCCCGTTCGATCGTGACAAATTGGTGCAGTCCGTGGAGGTTGCCCTGCGCAAGCGCGCGGTTCCTCAGGAACGCGTAGAGCGGATGGTATCTGGCATCGTGCGCCAGCTTGAGAGCACGGGGGAGGCGGAGATCGCCTCATCATTGATTGGCGAGCTGGTCATCGATGCGTTACGAGGTCTGGACCCGGTGGCATATGTAAGGTTTGCTTCAGTTTACCGAGACTTTCGCGAGGCGTCCGACTTTGCTGAAGTATTGCACGAAATCGTGCGCGACCCTGACGCTCAGGACCTGCCATTAAGCAAAACGACGCGCCGCACGGAGGACGCCGACAGCGGCAGTAAAACGTGAACGAATGAGTACGAGTGACCGCCCGGCGTTTGATCGCCACATGATGAGCATTGCGTTGCGCTTGGCGGAACGGGGGCTTGGCAACGTTGCTCCAAACCCAGCTGTCGGCGCGCTGATCGTCGACGAACGTTGTGGCGAGGTGATCGCCAGGGGCTGGACACAACCGGGTGGCCGTCCGCATGCCGAGACGGAGGCGATCCGCCGGGCCGGTCCGCGTGCCAAGGGCGCGACGTTATATGTAACGCTAGAGCCGTGCTCTCATCACGGGCACACACCGCCATGTGCGGATGCGGTCATTGCTGCGGGCATCAAGCGGGTGGTGTGTGCAATCATGGACCCGGACCCCCGTGTTGCCGGTCGCGGCCTGGATCGATTGCGCGATGCCGGCATAGAGGTCACGCATCGGATTTGCCGAGACGATGCAGATTGGATCACCAAAGGGCACATATTGCGTGTCAGCGAACGCCGACCGATGGTCTGGTTGAAAATGGCGTTCTCGTCAGCAGGCACGCTCGCGCGTGGCAGCGGGAAGGAGCCGGCGTGGGTCACCGGGCCAGCGGCCCGGGCGCATGGGCATTTGTTGCGTGCCAACTGTGATGCGATATTGGTCGGGCGTGGCACCGTGGCTGATGACAATCCGCAGCTGACCTGCCGCCTGCCCGGTCTCGAGCAGCGCTCCGCACGCCCTATCGTGTTGGCTGGCGCGGGCTGGCCGGATCCAGATGCGCACCTTATAAAGCAAGCTGCAGCGAACAAGGTGTGGTTATTTGCTTCTCATCAAGCGCCGGCAGCAGTACGAGAGGAATTGGCCGCCGCCGGTTGTCACATCACCGAGGTTGCCGATGTCGAAGGCAGGCTATGGCTGCCAGCAGTAATGGAGCACTTGGTTGCAGCCGGAGTGACGCGCCTGTTGGTCGAAGGCGGCCCATCAGTGTGGCAATCGTTCTTTGCCGCAGGCCTCGTCGACGCAGTAGTACAATATCGCGCAAAAGATCCCGCAGCGACCATCGAACAGCATCAACAAGACGCGTTGGCCACGATCAAGGCTCATGCGGGTCGCCACGAATTTTCTCTAATCGACCAGCGGCAGATTGGAGAAGATCGAATGTACATTTATCGCCGCAGTCATGGGAGCTGATATGTTCACCGGCATTGTAACTGATTTAGGTGAAGTGATCGCACGTGACGGCGGTCGCTTCAAAATACGGTCTTCTTATCCCGCAGCATCGATAGAGGTCGGCGCGTCGATCTCGTGTCAGGGGTGTTGTTTGACGGCGACAAGCATCGAGGTCAGCGGTGATGCCAGCATCATATCTGTCGATGTATCCAATGAAACCATATCCAAGACGACGCTCAATACGTGGAATGTCGGCACCCGAATAAACCTTGAACGCGCGCTGGCCGCTGGCGCCGAACTTGGCGGACATATCGTAACGGGGCACGTGGACGGTCTGGCGCGAATAACCGAAATTCGCGATGACGGCGAGTGCCAGCGCTTTACGTTTGAGGCACCGGATCATTTAGCACCCTACATTGCGCCGAAAGGCTCAGTCGCTCTTGACGGCACCTCCCTCACAGTTAACGAAGTGGCCGCAAATATGTTTGGCGTTAACATCATCCCCCATACCCTGAAGGTCACCACCTGGGGTGCGCGCCAAATTGGTGATGATGTAAACCTGGAGGTTGATATTTTTGCGCGCTATATTGCACGTCTGCTCGAATTCAGGCGCTGAATATTGATTGGTCTGGTATCTTGCAAGCTGTGGCAATTGCCAGGAGAAGCCGATAGGCGCGACAATAACCGGCTTTTATCGCGTTTCAAATTCAACGGAGAATAGGTAGTAGCCATGGCAGGGCGTGCACCGATCGATATCCCGCTTCCAACAGCGGATGACCTGGACGGCCTCGGCGTTTTGATTGTCGAGACACGATGGAATGCCGAGATCATCAAGGAACTTGCAGAAAGTGCCATCTCAGAACTTGATGCCTTAGGTATTTCTTATGAACGGGTTGTTGTACCGGGCGCTTTGGAAATTCCACAGGCACTGTCCGCGGCTGTAGAGGCTGATGTAATCCCGGCAGATGCGGACAATGCACGTTTTTGCGCTGCGGTTGCCCTTGGTTGTGTCATACGGGGCGATACTTCGCATTATGACATCGTGTGCACTAACGCAAATCATTGGCTGATGGAAGTTGCTGTACGTGACGGCATACCCGTCGGCAACGGCATACTAACTGTCGAGAACGAAGCGCAAGCCATGGAGCGCGCACGCGGCGGTCGCCAGGGCAAAGGCGCCGAAGCGGTGCGGGCCTGTTTAAGCTTGGTGGCGTTGGCAAACCACTTTCAAGGCGAGGACGACTGATGCCTGTGGTTGCCGCGACATCGTCTGCGCCGGCGCGATCAAGCGCCAGGCTTGCTGCGATACAGGGCCTTTATCAAATGGATATTGCCGGCACTGATTTAAACGACGTCATCGGCCAGAGATTGACGGATGGTCTTGCGGCCGCAGCCCTTGATCCGGACGATGATGACGTCGACGAGGCAGCCACCGCGGTGCCGCCTGCGCCCAGGGATATGGGTATCGAGGCCACGCCCCCGGATACCGAATTGATGACCGAAATTCTGCGCGGTGTAATGGCCAATCAGCGCACAATCGATCAGGCGATTGACCAGCAGTTGGCGGAAGGGTGGCGACTAGCGCGCATTGATGCAACCGTCAGAGCAATTCTTCGGGCCGGCGCCTACGAACTCATGCGCCTGCAGGAGATCCCCGCGCGCGTTGTCATCAGTGAATATGTGGACATTGCACACGCGTTTTTTGCAGGCGATGAACCGAAAGTCGTGAACGGCGTCGTGGATGCATTGGCACGAAAATATCGCGCCCAAGAATTTTAGCCCCGGTTGGATCCCGTCGAAACGGCAGTGGATTTGGACAACATGTCGACGGAAGATGAATTCGTCCGCAGGTATTTGGCCCCTCTGGCAAGCGGTCATAGCGCAAGCCTTGACCTTGCTGATGATTGTGCCTGCTTGTCGCCGCCACCGGGCCGCGACCTGGTCCTCAAGACCGACCCGATAATAGCCGGGCTGCACTTTTTTGCTGATGATGCCCCAGCAGATATTGCCTGGAAGGCGTTGGCGGTGAATATTTCGGACTTGGCAGCGAAGGCAGCCACCCCCGATTGTTATCTGATGTCGTTGACCTTTCCCGCGCCGCCGCAGGACGATTGGATGCAAAGTTTTGCACAAGGCCTGGCAGCAGCCCAAGACGCGCTTGGCTGCCACCTGATTGGCGGTGACACGGACATTTCGCCCAACAGCAAATTGACGATATCGATCACAGTTATTGGCACCGTTGCGGCTGGAAAGATGGTCCGGCGCGCTAGCGCCAAGCCCGGCGATGTGTTGTTCGTCTCGGGCACGATCGGGGATGCGGCGTTAGGCCTCGCGATTCGCAAAGCACATGGTAGCGATAGCATTCGGGGCCAGTTATCTGCTAGCGACCAAAAATATCTGTTGAAACGTTATTCGCGCCCCGAGCCGCGCATCGGTTTGAGCCAGGCTCTGGCAACTTATGCCGGGGCGGCAATGGATCTTTCCGACGGTCTGATAAAGGATGCCCAACGCATGTGCCGCGCCTCCGGCATCGATGCAACCCTCGAGGCAGCCAAGGTGCCGGTTTCCGCGCCGGCTCAGCGCTGGCTGAGTGCGGGGCTGGACGACCGCACCGCCCTTCTGACCGCCGGCGACGACTATGAGATATTGGTGGCGGTTGCACCGGAAAATGCGCCAGCGTTCCAGGCTGCGGCAGCGGACGGCGGCATAACGGTCACCGAAATTGGAAGCTGTCGCGAGGGCGATGGGCGCGTGACGGTACGTGATCCAGAGGGCCAAGAGCTGTCGATTTTTCGCTCAGGTTATGATCATTTCATCCAGTTTGAGGGGCCGGACTAGAACGATATCCGATCTGATGGGTTCGCGGCTCAGGTCACAGATCGGATGCTGCCCTCGCGTGACAAACCTCGAATGAGCCTCTGGCAGCGCATATATGCGGCAGGAATCAACGGTTCCGGGGCACACCGGCAATAACTTGTGTCTGGCGTCCGTTGTGAACCATGAAATCGCTGAAATGGTGAGCTGCACTTGGCGGGCGTAGCCACAACTGGGGAGGCTGGGGCCCGGGTGCATCGTCAGACCGGCACAAACTCCGCATGCGGCAAGCGGTCATATCTATTGAGGCGCATAGGTCACAGTTGGGCTTTGACGTCGCCCGTCAAAACCACTAAGACAAGGGCCGCAACCAAAGTCGTGTTGTGGCGATATTGTCACGACGTGCGACTTTTGGCATGTTCCGCGCGCACGGATGTCAGGCAAGGGAGCGGCTGACCCACAAGCCCATCCACGATGGGTTCAGCCACGGTTCTGGCCTGCGTCACTGCTGGCGTGCCGAGATTGGCGCCGTATCATCTTCAGCGCCATTCCGAGATAGTAGGATTCTTGTCTAGCCTGGGCCGCGATTTGGTGGTCCGGAATTCCGCACTAACGGGGGGACACCTCAAATGACAACTTGGCTTTGGGGCATTATCGCCTGCGGCGCGCTTTCGATCGCTTTTTCAATCTACCTCATTCAATCCTTGATGGCGGCTGATGCCGGCAATCAAAAGATGCAGGAGATCGCCGGCGCAATTCGCGAGGGTGCCCAAGCATATCTCAACCGCCAATATCAGACGATCGGTATCGTTGGTGTGGTGATCTTTTTTGCCGCCATGTATCTCGGCTGGCAGGTTGCCGTTGGTTTTGCCATTGGCGCAATCCTCTCGGGCCTTGCTGGCTACATAGGCATGAACGTGTCGGTGCGCGCCAATGTGCGCACGGCGCAGGCTGCCTCCCAATCGCTAGCTGCCGGTCTCGACATAGCATTCCGGTCCGGCGCTGTTACCGGACTATTGGTGGCAGGCTTGGCGCTGCTCGGCGTTGCTGGCTATTTCTTCTTCCTCACCGTTGGTCTTGGCTACGAAATTGCCGGCCGACCGGTCATTGATGCCTTGGTCGCTTTGGGTTTTGGCGCCTCGTTGATCTCGATATTTGCGCGTCTCGGCGGCGGCATCTTCACCAAGGGTGCCGACGTCGGTGGTGACCTCGTTGGCAAGGTTGAAGCCGGCATTCCTGAGGACGATCCCCGCAATCCGGCGACCATCGCCGACAACGTCGGCGACAACGTTGGCGATTGTGCCGGTATGGCTGCTGACTTGTTCGAGACGTATGCCGTTACGGTTGTGGCAACGATGGTCCTGGCCGGTATTTTCTTTGCAGGTCAGGCATCACTGCCAGCGATGATGACATATCCTCTGGCGATCTGCGCAGCATGTATCGTGACCTCTATTATCGGCACGTTCTTCGTCAAGTTGGGCGCCAATGGTTCAATCATGGGTGCTTTGTATCGCGGCTTCATCGCTACCGCCGTACTGACGGTCGCAGGCCTCTATCTAGCAACTGAGTTTGTACTCGGCGGCTGGGGCGTTGTCGGCCAAGCGGCCGGCGTGTCGATAACCGGTACGAACTTATTTTTCTGCGGCATCGTTGGCCTTTTGGTGACTGGGCTCATCGTCTGGATTACCGAGTACTACACCGGTGTTGGCCTGCGCCCGGTACGCTCGATTGCCCAGTCTTCTGTCACCGGCCACGGTACCAATGTCATTCAGGGACTGGCCGTCTCTCTTGAGGCAACAGCCCTGCCAACGATCGTCATCGTTGCCGGAATAATAGTGACTTTCAAATTGGCCGGACTGTTCGGCACAGCAATTGCGACCACAACGATGCTTGGTCTGGCAGGTGTTGTTGTCGCGCTCGACGCATTCGGTCCCGTCACCGATAACGCCGGCGGTATTGCAGAAATGGCGGGCTTGCCAAGCGAAGTCCGCAAGTCGACCGATGCTTTGGATGCAGTCGGCAACACCACTAAAGCGGTGACCAAGGGCTATGCCATCGGCTCGGCTGGTCTCGGTGCCCTGGTGCTTTTTGCAGCCTATAGTTACGACCTGCAATACTTTGTCAGTGAGGCGAACAAGCAGGGCGGAACGACCTTCCAATACTTCAAGGGCGTGCAGCCTGACTTCAGTCTGTCCAATCCCTACGTCGTCGTCGGCCTGCTGGTCGGCGGATTGATCCCGTATCTGTTCGGTGGCATTGCCATGACGGCCGTGGGTCGTGCAGGTGGTCAGGTAGTCGAAGAGGTTCGCCGCCAGTTCCGCGAAAAGCCCGGCATCATGGATGGCACGGAGCGCCCCGACTATGCCCGTGCGGTCGACTTGCTGACCCAGGCGGCAATCAAAGAGATGGTGATCCCTTCTCTGTTGCCGGTGCTCTCACCAATCCTTCTGTTTGTCTGCATCTATTACGTCGGCGGTACCGGCGTTGAGGGCAAGAGCGCTGCATTTTCTGCAGTCGGCGCGATGCTGTTGGGCGTCATTGTGACCGGTTTGTTCGTCGCCATTTCGATGACATCGGGCGGCGGCGCCTGGGACAATGCGAAAAAGAGCTTCGAGGATGGTTTCGTCGACAAGGACGGTGTAAAACACGAAAAGGGTTCGGAAGCACATAAGGCATCGGTGACCGGCGATACCGTTGGAGATCCATACAAGGATACCGCAGGTCCAGCGGTCAACCCTGCCATTAAGATCACGAACATCGTTGCATTACTGTTGCTTGCCGTCCTTGCGCATTAATCTCAAGGCTCAGGAATTCGTAAAGAAATGCCGCCGGTGTCGGCTCACGACACCGGCGGCATTTCTATATTCTTAGGCTTATAGTGTTGACCTCAAGAGGCGCTAATAACCGCCACCGCCCCCACCTCCACCGAATGAGCGACGGCCGATGTTGCGGAACAGTTCGTTGATGATGCCCTTGTCGCCCGATGCAGCGCTCGGTGTTTTGCGTGATATAAAGTCGAACACTTTGCCGTCCTTGAGCCCGTAGCTGGCAACGCGCGTGACGGCACTCGTTTGCGAAAAATACACTGCAGTCACACGCCGGTCGATTTCACGCGGCTTGCTAAACGTCGTTTGCGTCATGGTGCTGGAAATATAATAGATCGCCTTGCCGGATCCGATCGTCGTGGTTGTGGCTGGCGTCCCCAGCTTGGCGCGAACTTCAGCATCACTCATCCCGACTTTGATTTGTTGCAGGTCCGCGTTTGTCAGCAACTGGCCATGCTTAGTGATCGTCTTTGCGCAACCTGCGACCAAACCGGCACACACAAGTGCGCCCAACAGCGCCACGCCGGTTCGTCGCCAAAGTCCTGCCTTTTTCCGACGTTCAAGAGCTGCCCTAAAGGCCGCCACACCCCCAGCACTTGGAACCTTCAGTGGTTGTGTCATTGGTTTTTCCTGCGAATCAACCCGTCTCGCTAAAATCCGCATATCTGTGATACAAACCGATTGCAATGATCTACCTACCAAGCAACATACCGTATTGCGGCGCCAATGCTCAAATTACACGATGGTTTGTCCGATAAATGGCCGGCATCGACACTGGAATAGGTGGCACAGCAATATGTGGAAGTTTTGGCAACACCGCCAGCAACCGTCAGACCGGGCGAGAACATTGTATGATCGCGTCGTCATGCAGGCGCGCCAACCAGCATTTTACAGTGAGATTGGGGTGCCCGATTCACCTGAAGGCCGCTACGAAATGATTGTCCTGCATCTTTGCCTCGCTGTTGAGCGCTTGCAGGCTCTGGGCGAGGAGGGTACGGCCCTTGCCCGCGCCTTGAACGAGCAGTTTATTGTCGATTTAGACGATAATATGCGCGAGATGGGGGTCGGCGATTTGACTGTGCCCAAAAAGGTTAAGAGGGCTGCAGCCGGCCTCCTTGAACGTGCTACGGATTATCGTGCGGCGGTCAGGGCCGGCGGCGATCGTGCCTTGTCTGAAGCGCTTAGGCAGCATTTTCCGCCAGGATTATCGACTACGCTACAATTCCAGAATCAGCGGCTGGCGACCTACTATCTGGCGGCACGCGAGATCCTGCAGCGACAACCGGACGAGTCCATTCGCATTGGCAAGCTCGATTTTTCTGCCCCGATCTGAGGCGTCAGAGCTTGCTGCCTTCTCGTGAGATGGATCAGAGGTTCGTTCACCATATGGGGCTGGCTCTGAAACGAACGTCTGATCCGAAAACCTCACGAGACCCATAATTTTGCTAGTGTCCTGAACCAGAAGTTCGCTACCATTTGCAACACCCTCCGGACGAACTTCTGGTTTGTGATACTAGAGGATGCCAATCAATGTCAAAGATCTCGGAATGGACCGTTGCCGTCTCATCAATCGGCGCACGCGGCCTCGACTATGAGCGGCGCGCCTCACGCGAACAATGTGCGGCTCTTGCAGCGGAATTGGGAATAGTGTCCTGCCAGGACCTATGCCTGACAGCACGCATTTTTCCGCTTGAAGATGGCCGGTTCAGGCTTGAGGGCCGACTACATGCCAAATTGCAGCAAAGTTGTGTCGTAAGCCTTGATCCAGTGGACGAACAACTAGATGAGCCAATCGACATAGAATTTTGGCCGAGCGAACAATTGCTTGCGCCGATTGACGGCGAGCAGGAAATTCTGGCTGGCGAAGATCCCGAGCCAATCGAGGCCGGCCATCTCCACATCGGGCGGTTGGTCGAGGAATTGGTCTCGGCCAATCTCGCACCTTATCCGAGAAGCCCGGATGTCGAGCTTGAGGTTTCTTCAAGCCCAGGCCCTGAGGAGCAACGTCGGGATGGCCCATTTGCCGCATTGGCGGATTGGACGCCATCGAAGCGTGGATAAATATCCAGCGTGGCACTAAACAGGTTGAAAGATTGCCGCGGCTACAACCGGTGGCGCAGACGGTCACGAACCGAATTCGGCCGCAATTCACGTCAACAACCTGCGGAAAAGTCATACGAAATTGCAATTTTGTGACGCGTTCAAAGCCACTTGAAAGGCCTGTCTGACGGACTTCTATTGATCCCAAAACGTTGCAGCCGCCGAATAGCTCGGCTAAGACAAAGCCAACCTTCCGCTAGCGCCGGTCAACGGCAACCCAGCACGGAAAAATAATGTCGAACGCACCGATCATAGCATTGGATACAATGGGCGGCGATGTTGGCCCGGCAGTCGTCATACCAGGGGCGGCGTTGTCGGCCGAACGCCATCCCCAGTTGAAATTCCTCCTGTATGGCAACAAGAGCGAGATTGCCGCCCAACTTGAACGTCACGCCGAGCTCAGGGAACGCTCTGAAATCATCCACACCGATATTTCCATCGCCATGACGGACAAACCTAGTCAGGCGCTGCGCCGGGGTAAGGGGTCAAGTATGTGGCTTGCCTTGGAAAGCGTGCGCGATGGTGGGGCGCAGGTTGCAGTCTCCGCAGGCAACACCGGCGCGCTGATGGCCATGTCCCGATTGATCTTACGTCCTTTATCCAGCATTGAGCGCCCGGCAATCGCAGCCCTTTGGCCGACTACGCGCAGTGAGTCGATCGTGCTCGACGTTGGTGCAAACATCGGCGCCTCTGCACGTCAACTCTGCGATTATGCCCTGATGGGCGCGGCCATGGCACGTGCGCTATTTCACATTTCCTTGCCCAAGATCGGCCTTATGAACGTCGGCGTCGAGGAGATAAAGGGTGTCGACGAAGTAAAACAAGCCAACCAATGGCTCAAGGAGCTACACGGCCTGCCGATCGAATATCACGGATTTGTTGAAGGCGACGATATCGGGCGCGGCATAGTCGACGTTGTTGTGGTCGAAGGGTTTGCTGGCAATATCGCCCTTAAGACAGCCGAAGGAACGGCACGCCAAATCGGTCAGTACTTAAAGGATGCGATGAACCGGTCAATTTGGTCTCAGCTTGGCGCGTATATGGCGCAGGGCGGCTTTCGCGTCCTAAAGCACAAAATGGATCCCCGCCGCGTAAACGGTGGCACGTTCCTCGGTTTGAACGGCCTGGCAATCAAGAGTCACGGTGGCACGGACGCCCTCGGTTTTGCAAGTGCGATAGATATCGGCTACGAAATGGCTGAAAGTGATCTTGTTGGTCAGTTGGCCGCGGATCTATCTGTTTTTCACGGAAAGTTGGAATCGGTTGCTGCCAACTAATTTGGGCGCCTATAAGTGGGGATGATATGCTTGCGCCGCGGCGCACCCATCATGTATCCCAAGATTGGCGCTCGCTTTACCAACTGTCAGCAACTGGCGTCGTTCGCAGCCAGAATAATAGCGACATGGAGTGCTGAGTGGCGGTTCGAAGATCAATTGTGCGCGGCATTGGTGCCCATCTACCGGAACGCATCCTCACCAACGAGGATTTGTCGCGGATGGTGGATACATCTGATCAGTGGATCACTGAGCGCACTGGCATCAAGGCACGCCATATCGCCGCCGATGGGGAGCGCACGTCCGATCTGGCGATCGCTGCAGCTGAGCAAGCCCTTGCACGCTCCGGCTTGACACCGCAAGACATCGACTTGGTGATCTGTGCGACGGCAACACCAGACCGCACATTTCCCGCCACTGCCGTGCGCGTGCAGGCTGCATTGAACATCACCCAGGGCGCTGCATTCGATATGCAGGCTGTTTGCTCTGGTTTTGTCTACGCATTGACGACAGCGGACAATTTTTTGAGGTGCGGTCAGAATCGTGCGGCATTGGTTATTGGCGCTGAAACATTTTCGCGTATTTTGGATTGGCAGGATCGCGCCACATGCGTGCTGTTTGGTGACGGGGCCGGCGCGATAGTGCTGCAAGCAGAACAGCAATCCGGCACAAAATCCGATCGTGGTGTATTGGCCAGTTGCATTCAATCCGATGGCCGATTTGAAGATCTGCTCTATGTTGATGGCGGGCCTGGATCGACACGCACCACCGGATATTTGCGCATGAATGGCCGCGAGGTCTTTCGCCATGCTGTGCAAAAAATTTCCAGTGTAATCACCAAGACGCTCGATGATGCCGGTCTTGATGCTGACGACATCGATTTGTTTGTGCCGCATCAGGCCAATGCGCGTATTCTTGACGGCGTTGCAAAGAAATTGCGCATTGATTCAGAAAAAGTGATCAAGACATTGGAGCATCACGGCAACACGTCGGCTGCGTCTATTCCACTCGCATTGAACTGGGCCTATGAAGCTGAGCGCTTGAAGCCGGGCGATCTTGTGCTTGTCGAAGCGATGGGTGGCGGTTTTACCTGGGGCGCGACTCTGCTGCGCTGGTGAAGTCCGGCCGATCACCACCGGATTTGCGCTGCAGCAATCTGGCGCAAATGCAAAAATTTCAACAAAATCTGTATTTTTTATTGTCAAAATAGTTTATTTCTACCTGAAATTTCAGTCTGTTGCGCCATTCGGTGATTGACCGTGCGACCACGGCTCGTTAGCATTCAGCGCCAACAATTTTTTGGAGTGTCTGGAGTCATGTCAGGCAAGACATTAACAAGAGCAGATCTGGCAGACGCGATTGTTCGCAAAGTCGGATTGCCGCGCAACGAATCTCAGGAACTTGTCGAATTGGTCCTTGACGAAGTCTCGACTGCGCTGGGGCGCGGCGAGGGCGTCAAGCTGTCATCTTTCGGCTCGTTTGGCATTCGCGACAAAGGCGAGCGTGTGGGGCGCAATCCGAAGACCGGCCAGGAAGTACCGATTACTCCGCGCCGCGTTTTGGTATTCCGCCCAAGCAACATTATGAAGACTCGCATCAACCAGGGTATGAAGCGCTCAAAGGGAAATGGTGCTGAATAGTTGATCGGCTCCCCGTTGACCGGCGGCGCGGTTGAACGGATATTAGAGCGATTGAGCGGCGGTAAATTTGGATTCGAGGGCAAAGAATGAACAAGTCTGTCGAGGCATTTCGCACAATTAGCGAAGTTGCCAATGAATTGGCTATAGCCAAACATGTTCTGCGATTTTGGGAGAGCAGGTTTCCCCAAATCAAACCGATGAAGCGCGGCGGCGGGCGGCGTTATTATCGACCGGAGGACATGGCATTGCTGCGTGGCATTCGCCACTTATTGCATTCTGAAGGCTACACTATCCGAGGTGTGCAAAAGATTCTTCGTCAACAGGGTGTTGAAACGGTCAAGCAGTGTTGGCAGCCAGGTGCAGGCGCAGTGGTGCCGGAAGCATTGGAATCGGGTCTTGCCATGGCGGCATCGAAAAAGCGTGGTGAGGCGAAGCAGCCCAAGACCCGATTGACGACAAAGAAGGCATCGGTCGGCCAGGACCCAAAGTCTGTCGTCCGCGCAGCGATAAAGGAATTGGAAGCTTGCCGCAAACTCCTTGCCAGTGCATCGGTATCGACGCAGCGTACAACACCGCAGCGACGTGCCTCCAAAGCAAGGGTTTGAACGCCACAGATGGCGACCGTTGCGGTATCTCTTATCAGCATAGAAGATATCGCGACGGCACATGCCAAAAATCGATTTCCGGCAAGTCTGTTGACGAATGATGATCGCGATCACATTGCCCGACAGCCAACACCTGAGAAGCAGGCTGCGACAGTTGCCACGCGCATTGCGCTTCGTCTCACTTTAAGCAAGACAATCGGCATTTACGCATCGCGCCAACCTATAACCTTGGGTGCCCGGGGCCGCCCGATGCTTCCACATGGGTCTGGAGCATTCAGTATTTCTCATACCGATCGCACGGCGTTGGTTGGTGTCTGTACGACTGGAAGCATCGGCGTGGATCTGGAAACGCTGCGCGAGATTTCAATGCCCGATCGGCGGCGCGCCGGCCTTGTTGCCGCTGCTGGCGCCATATGCCAGCCCCATTTGCCGGAAGATGTGGTGGGCGTATTACAGGGCTGGACTCGACTTGAAGCGACGGCGAAGGCTCGTGGCAGCGGCATTGGGCAGCTGTTGGTGGATCTTGGCGTTTGGGGCGGCGCAGACGCGCAATTATCCCCCACAGCAATACGCCAACGCTGCACAGAGTTGATCGCCGCTGAATCGATTGATGTCCAGGATCTCGATCTCCCCCCTGAATTGTTTGGCGCCATCGCGCTTACCGACCCGTCGCCGGGCCCGGTAACCGTGGACCGTGTTTCTGCCGCCCAACTCGTCAGTCAGGCGGTGACGACGATGAGTTGACCATTTGCCCGACACGGGGCAAAAGGGGTCTTGGCCGGAGCGTAGCGCAGCCTGGTTAGCGCACTTGTCTGGGGGACAAGGGGTCGGGAGTTCAAATCTCCCCGCTCCGACCACTTCCATCAAAGACCTCATAATCTGCAGCCCATTGCTGTTCTCGGCGTTGGCTATTGTCGTCTGCGAGATTGTTGTCATAGACTATCGGGCAGATGCGAGGCATACGCAGCGTTAGCGGCGCTGAAGTCTGAGAATGTCTCGGCCAAAGCAGTCTTGCAGGAAGGGTTAGGAGCACCATGGGTCAAATCAACGCCTATGATGGTGATGGTCATGTTGAGGAATGGGAAGAAACCTTTTCCGACAAGTATCTCGAGCCGAAATTTCGTGATCGCCGACCCACCGTTATCGAAACAGGCGAGTTCGAGCACGACTACAAGTGGCTGATTGACGGCAATCAGCTGCGCATCGGTGGTTCCCCGTCAAGCAAGGACGGGGTCGTCTCCACGGAATACGTCAAGATGTCTAAGTGGCGTGGGCCGCATGAAAGCGGCGAATTCCATTCTGCCGCTGATCGCCTGGCGGTTATGGATGCCGAAGACACGTGGCTATCGGTCAATTATCCGACCTTGCTGCTGCAATGGCCAATCGCCAAGGACCCTGCTCTCAACCAGGCATTGACCCGCGCTTACAACAATTGGGTTGCCGATATTTCTAATCAGGCCCCGGATCGCCTCAAATGGGTCACCGTCATCGATGTGCATGATCCTGATGAAGCCGCGCGAGAGATGGCCCGTACCAAGGAGATGGGTTCTGTCGGCGTCATGGTTTTGGGCGACTATGGCGAAAAGCCGCTCGATCACCCGGACTTTGAGCCAATATGGCAGATGGCGAACGACATCGATATGCCGATCAATGTGCACCCAGGGACTGGTGCTGTCGAAGCCATGAAGGCATATCCAAGCGTCGCCTCTGACCAGTTCCTGATGTCAGTTGTCAGAGGCTTTAAGTCCATCTGCAGTTCGGGCGTTTTGGATCGCTACCCAAACGTCAAGGTCTCGTTTCTGGAGACGGGATGCACCTGGGTGGATTTTGCCACCGAGGTCATGGATTTTACGCTCGACAATGTACGTGACCGTATCGAGCATGGCGCATTGCGTTCCGAGCATAACGCCATCATGGAGCGCGGTCTGCCGAAAATGACACCATTGGAGTACATCCAAGCGGGACGAATTTTCATCGGTTTCGAAGTCGATGACGATCTTTTGCCCTACATGATCAACAAGTACGGCACGGACTGCTGGGTTTATGCCAGCGATATTCCACATGCCCATCGCATACCGGATTCAGCAAGATATGTCTTGAACCGGAGCGACCTACCGGAAGATGCCAAGAACAAGATTTTGTGGCATGGCACGGCCAAGCTTTACGGTCTTGATCTACCCACCTAAGTCGACGCGCGCCTGGAGAGTGGAATGGGTAATTCAAGACTGGGGACCATCGCCGATTATGTGATTATCGGTGCTGGCTCCGCAGGTTGCGTGCTTGCCAATCGGCTAAGCGCGGAATCCGGTGTGCGGGTCGTGTTGTTGGAAGCCGGCGGCAGGGATATAGATCCACTTATTCATATACCCCTTG
This sequence comes from Hyphomicrobiaceae bacterium, assembly GCA_965223255.1. Classification (GTDB taxonomy): domain Bacteria; phylum Pseudomonadota; class Alphaproteobacteria; order Rhizobiales; family Hyphomicrobiaceae; genus CBDCWA01. The sequence goes on from CBDCWA010000003.1 coordinate 121,012, forward strand.
GTCTCGGCAAAATGCATCAGCATCGCTTGCACGACTGGGGTTATACGTCCGAACCGGAGCCGGGCCTCAACAACCGTCGCATGCGCCTGTTGCGCGGTAAAGTCTTGGGCGGTTCATCGGCCATAAACGTGATGGCTTACACCCGCGGTCATCCCGGTGACTACGATCATTGGGCACAGTTGGGGTGCCGTGGCTGGTCATTTACCGAAGTGCTTCCGTATTTCAAGCGCGCGGAAAGCTGGCAAGGCGGTGAAGATGATTTGCGTGGCGGCTCCGGCCCGCTCGGTACGGAATTCGCAAAGACAAAAGATCCCCTTTACGGTGCGCTGATCGAGGCCGGGCAGGCGGCAGGTTTTCCCGTCACCGATGATTATAACGGCGCCACCCCTGAAGGGTTCGGGCGCAGCCAATATACAATTCGCAACGGCAGGCGCTCATCGACCGCCGTTGCCTATCTCCATCCGATCCGCGATCGCCTGAATTTGAACGTTATCACCCGGGCGCATGTAACACGAATTATATGCGAAGGCACGCGTGCGACGGCGGTCGAATATGTCAGGCGCGGCACCACGCATCGCGTTCATGTCGGCGAAGAAGTCATCGCTGCGGGCGGGAGTTATAATTCACCACATATTCTCATGTTGTCCGGCATTGGCCCTGCCGCGCACCTTGCCGAACACGATATAAGGCCCATTGCAGATCTTCCCGTCGGCCAGCATATGCAGGATCATGCCGCAGCATTGCTGCTATGGGAACGCCCGACCAATACCAGTAAGTTTCGCGATGAGATGCGTTTTGACCGCATGGTTCTAAGTATGATCCGGTCTTACACCACCGGCACCGGTCCGGCCTCCGTTGTGCCTGGTGGTCTGCACGCATTTATCAAGACCGCGCCCCACATTGCCGTGCCGGACATGGAGTTCTTATTCCGCGGCTGCCCGCCCGATGCCAGGCTGTGGTTCCCCGGCTTCGCACCTGCATATACCGATGGCTTCGGCATTCGCCCGGCCCTACTGCACCCCCAAAGCCGCGGCGAGGTTCGCCTCAAGTCATCTGACCCGCGCCGGGCGCCCCAGATCCTCTCGAATTTTCTCACCGAGCGCGCTGACGTCGAAAAATTACGTCACGGCTTCAAACTGATTAGAGAGATGGCGCGCGCGCGCGCCCTGGACGCCTTCAGGGGGCGGGAAACCAATCCTGGCAGTGCCGTCCAGCGTGATGACGACATCGACACCTGGCTGCGCAGCAACGTCCAATCTTTGGCCCATCCTGCGTGCACCTGCCGCATGGGGCGGCCGGACAGCTCTGTTGTTGACGCCGAATTCAAAGTGCATGGCATGACCGGCCTGCGCGTGGTCGATGCCTCAGCTATGCCGGATATCGTCTCTGCCCACCTCAATGCGGCGGTGATCATGATGGCGGAAAAGGCATCGGATATGATACTGAATAAGCCGCCGCTACCTGCCGCGGAGGGCGTCTTTGCGCCCGATTAGCGTCAGCGTACGGGCGAGCGTTGCGGTTGCCGGATTTCAAGGAGATTGGTTGTGGGCAAGCGACTGACGGATGAGCAAATCAAGACCTATCACGATGAGGGCTGGGCCTCGCCAATCCGCGTCATGAGCGCCGATGACGCGACTGCAATCCGCCGCCAGATTGAAGACTTTGAAGCGCGCCAGGGTGCCCCATTGCGTGGCCCACAAAAGAGCAAGGGCTATTTGTTATTCCCGGCCCTGTTTGACATGGTCTCACGACCTGAGGTTCTTGACGCCATAGAGGATGTAATTGGCGAGAACATTCTTCTTTATCAAAACGGAGCGTGGTTCAAGGAGCCGGAATCCGCATCCTACGTCAGCTGGCACCAGGACAGTACCTACTACGGCATGGACCCGCTAAAACTGGTTACCGCTTGGGTCGCGTTGTCTCCGGCGACACGTGAAATGGGCTGTCTGCATGTATTGGCCGGTAGCCATAAGCTAGGCCAGCTGCCCGTCGACTACAGTGAGGTGACCGAAGAAAATCTGCTATCCAGCGGCCAGAACACGTTGGTAGACAAGGATGCATACAAGACGGTCGTCATGGAGTTGGAGCCAGGCGAAATGTCGATGCATCATTGTGCGACCGTCCACAGCTCGCTTCCCAACCATGGCAATGAGCGCCGCGTCGGGTTCAGCATGGCTTTTGTGCCGCCCGATGTCCGTCAGACGACAAAGACCAAGGCAAGTGCCATGCTGTTGCGCGGCCGCGATGATTTCGGCAATTATCCGCTCACCGAACGCCCGCCGGTCAGCGCCGACGATCCCGACACCATCGCGCATCACCAACAGGCAGTAAAACTCTATCGCGATAAGACCGTCGAGTGTGGCAACCAAACGGCATGGCAACGCATCGGTTAGATTGTCATAGTCTAGCCTGGCAAAATGTCATTTGAGGCTGCGACCGCGGCCCGGCGCTTAGCGCCGCCCCCGCGGAGATGCCCGAGCGCGGCGCGGATCAGCATCGCGAGCGCATCAGCGAATGTCCAGGCCGCGATTGCGGCCCGGCGCCTAGCGCCGCCCCCGCGGAGATGCCCGAGCGCAGCGCGGATCAGCATCGTGAGCGACAAAAACTAAACCGGGAAATAACCGTCGCGGAACGCCCACAGCCAAGCGTAGCCAATGCGCTCATTATAGAGTTCCATCATGCCATAATGGCCATAACGCGGAATATAAACGACATGTGCCGGCGTGCCGGCGGCGCGATACTTGCGGCCCATGAAAACTTCGCGTTTGTCTTCTTCCTTCTCGCCATGGACCCAGTGGCCCTTGTCATCGCCGCCGACCAGCAATAGCACGCCGATAGATTTCAGCCAGTCGCCATCCGGGTCTTGCAGGTGATCGAAATACTCTTCCCGCGGCAGGCCGGTTAGGGGAGGGTATTTCTCCAGCAATTCAGGGACCACGATATGCTGGTTGTCGCAAAGACCGGTTTTGATCTGCGACCGGATTGGCTCTGCCCACTTGATAAAACCGTCCGCGCCATCCCAAGGGCAGATCTCCGGATCGCTGACATAGCCAGACTCTTTAAAGCTCGCTGGAGAGCGCCGCGACATCTCGTCGATCGCTTTGACGCTTTGTGTTTCGGCGCCAGTCTTGTCGCGCCATTCCTTGCGCCAGCCGTCCGGACCGCCGCTACCCCAACCGAGGATGCCAACGACCTTGGTTTTTCTTGTAAAGCGATGGAGGTGCGCGGCCATCGGCCCGCCTGTCGAATGTCCATGCGCCAGGATCTTGCGCCCCGCCAGATGTTCGTCGACCAATTGTGCCGAGCCTTGCAGGATGACGTTGAACGTGCACTTGAGATTGCGGTCGTAGATCTCCTCATCCGACAGGCGTTGATCGAGCAAATACCAGGGCTGACGCGTTTCGACGTCTTCCTTCCAGATGCCGCCTGGCGGATAGTGTCCCGGATATGTGAGGTTCAAGACTTTGAAGCCCTGACCGGCAAGCACGCGTGCAAGGCCGGGCCGACCATCGGGCGTGAGATCCTTGCCATAAGAGCTGCCAGCACCACCGTGGAACATCACGATGGCAACGCCATCATCGACTTCCTGCTCCGGCGAATAGAGGATGCCCTGAATATCCCAATCGTAACCGTTGCGATTAAATCGCGTGAAGACGTCCTTTTGTGTGAACGCGACGTCGGCGTAGGGCGGATTGATATCGAGCCATTCCTCCCACGTCAGTTTGTGCAACAGGGGCTCTGCTTTGATGGCGTCGAGATATCCGGTAACAGCGGGTGACGGGGCGGGAGCGTTTGCCATGGGAGGGCCTCATGTGTCTAGGAGTGTTGTTCTCCCATGTGTTTTAGTCAAACGCTGGCGCGCCGGCAAATCTGGAGGGGCCGGTTCCAGGGGATGCTGGGCGCCATTCAACCGACAAACCGGTCATGCCGGCCAGCAATTGTTTGCCCTGAGTTGTCTCGCAGTGTTCCTCATCCTGCCTTCAAGAGCCTTGAGGTCCTTCTTCTTCCGGATCAGATCTGCCTTTGCCTCGTTCAGATCTCTTTGCAGCGGCTCCAGGCGTCTTTCGAGCGCGGCTCGCCTGTTGGCCAGGCGCACAGCAGTGTCGACGCAGTTCCGTGCAATGTCATCTGGCCTGGGCTTTACGAAAGCAGCCCCGCATCCAATGGTCCCAACCAACCCATCGCTCAGATCGTCGACGGCCCGTTGAATTGCATTCTTCTCGCCGCGGATCGCTCCCTCCAAATTCATGATACGGGTCTCGATTTTACCGATCTCGTTTTGAATAACATGCCGCCTATCCTGTTCTCTTTCCCGATAGTTTATGCGAGCCTGTTCGCAAAATTCAGCTCGTGATGTCGTCATTTTTTGATCCTCATCCGTATACGGACGTGTTAGGATGAGGCCAGACGAAGAGACGAGGATAAAGTTATGCGTTTGGGTGGCTTAGGAGTGGTGGCGCTGATCGCGTGGGCGTTTCTTGCAGGCGCGGCATTGGCCGAGGTCAAACTGGAAGATCCCAAGCATCTGACCTGGGACAAGACCGGCAAGAATTTTTCTTCGTTTCGAAGCAAACCGGCAAAGGCCTTGATGACCAAGGCGGAGTACCAGGCCTACCAAGCGGCCCTGAAAAGACTCGATTGCGATCCGGCCGAGAGGATTTTGAACCGCGCCTTCGTGCGCGCCTATCCCCGCTTTGCGCGCGTCAGGCCGGGTCCCCATTGTGAAACCAGGGACTGTCAACATTGGGGTCATTTTTCCCGTGTTAACTTCGATGGCTATGGATTTTGCACGGCCTTGGCCGGACTTCACAAAACCGAGCGGCAATTGCGCGCGCGGAATATCAAGCCGCCAAAGTTCAACCTTCAGGGTTGGCAGGATAGAGCGGACCCGAAAAAACGCAGACCCTATAAGAACCGCATGGTCGAAGGGCGGGATTTAGATATCTCATTGATTATTCGGAAAGCAGAGGGTCGTTATATTCCGGCCCTCCTGTACCTGGCGTACCGGTTGCGCCTTGGCGATGTGTTCATTCCCGGTCCGGATGTCGAATACTACCTGCTGCAACGCGCGTGTTTCTTAGGCCATGACTGCACCAAGTTGCGCCCACGCTTGAAAGTGTTGCGCCGCCAACTGCTTCCGGGACAGGCCTGGTATATCGCCATGCGCGCCCGCCAGCGCGTGGTTCTCCAGCGTCCGGTAATTCACGCCATGCTGCTCGGCAGGCGCCTTGTGACAATGCCGGATATGCTCAAACCCGAATATTGCGATACCGAACCGGAAAAGTGGCATGTCTGTTAGCTGCGCATCGACGGCCAGCCGGCACCGTGCTGTGCAGCCAGACGAAGAGACGAGGATAAAGATTATGCGTTTGGGTCGACTTAGGCGTAGCGTGGCGCTGATCGCGTGGGCGTTTCTTGCAGGCGCGGCACACACCGAGGTTAAGCAAGAAGATCCGAGGACTCTCATCCACACAAAAGACGATCGCGCCCTGGAATTCCGAACCAAGCTGGCACGAGAATTGATGACAAAGTCAGAATTCGATGCCTACCAAGACGCAATACATAAGCTTGACTGTGCGCCGGCGGAGAAAATTCTCAACCGCGCCTTCGTGCGCGCCTATCCGCAATTTGCCCGCATCAAAGCCGGCCCCAATTGCCAGTCCAGTGACTGTTTTTATTGGAAATGGTATGCCACAACCAACTTCCGAGCATACCGGTACTGCACGACCCGGGTTGATTTGCGGCTGATTGAGCGCTGGATCGTGCTCGATGGCATCCTGTCTTTGCAGTTTTCGCCAGCCCCACGCTGGCAAAAGCCCCGCGATCGCGCCAAGCGCCAGGCGTATAAAGAGCAATTGCTTTTTATGCGGGATTACAGGGTGAGCAGATTAATAACCTTGGCCGGTTATAGCTATCGGCCGGCTCTCGTGTTTCTGGCGCGCCGCATACGCCAAAACGACCTGTTCAACGCTGGCCCTGATGTCGAATTTTTGATTTTGCAGCATGCATGTTTTCATGCGCCGGATTGCCGCGCACTGATGCCCCGGATCAAAACCTTGCGCAGCGCTTTGCCGCAACAGCGCGCCGCATATATTGCGACGCGTGCGAACAGGCCGAAACTCTATCCTTGGGTCTTGGAAAAAGTGTTGATCGGCAAGAAATTGGAGGACACGCCCGATTTCCCAGAACTGGAACGATGGCGCAAAAAACAATCACGCGCGCGCAATGGTCTCAAGAAACTGGGCCGTCCGGGCAAAAGCGGGGCTCACCATCTTGGCCACCAACAGCGCAACGAATGATCCAAAGATCGCAACCAGGAAATAAATTGGCAAACGCACCCACACGCTGGCACCGCCAGCCTTCCATTGTCCGTCGAACAACACATAGGCAACGACCACCAGGCCGGTTGCAATATCGCGGGTCACGTAATAGCCGATGGCCCCCACCAATCCGCCCGGCACATCTGCAAGCGTTTGGCCCTTGCGATTGAGATTGGTCCGCAACAGCAACATTGACAGTGAGACGCTGATCGCAAGAAAGATCACAAGGATCGCCAGGGCGCTTAGTACAAGATTGGCACTCATGATTGTCCGTTCAACGAATTACGTGGTTTAAGCGTCGGGGCAGATAGAGCGCTCTATCTGCCCCGTCTAAGGACTGGCATTGGGGGCACAGTGGTAGTCTAACCGAGCCCGTCATTGCTCTTTTTGACGGCTTCTGCCTCCACTTTGTCCGCATCAATGTAGACCTGATTGCCCATCTCTTGGAACTTGGCGGCCATTTGGGCCATGCCCTGCTCTTTGTCGTTGAGTGTTGCCGCGTAATCGCGGACATCCTGGGTAATTTTCATCGAGCAGAATTTGGGCCCGCACATCGAACAGAAGTGGGCGACCTTATGCGCTTCCTTCGGCATCGTTTCATCGTGATAGGCGCGTGCGGTATCTGGGTCGAGGCCAAGGTTGAACTGATCTTCCCAGCGGAAATCAAACCGTGCCCGCGAAATGGCATCATCGCGCAGTTGGGCCGCCGGATGGCCCTTCGCGAGATCGGCAGCGTGCGCTGCCAGCCGGTAGGTGATCACGCCGACCTTCACATCATCGCGATTCGGCAAACCAAGGTGCTCCTTTGGCGTGACATAACAGAGCATGGCCGTCCCGAACCAACCAATCATGGCAGCACCAATGCCCGACGTAATGTGATCGTAACCGGGCGCGATATCGGTGGTGAGCGGCCCAAGGGTATAGAAGGGTGCTTCACCACACTCTTTGAGCTGCTTGTCCATGTTGACCTTGATCTTGTGCATCGGCACATGGCCCGGCCCTTCGATCATGACCTGGCAGCCCTTATCCCAAGCAATTTTGGTCAATTCACCAAGTGTCTCCAGCTCAGCAAATTGCGCACGATCATTGGCATCTGCGATCGAGCCCGGGCGCAAGCCATCGCCAAGCGAGAACGACACGTCGTATGCCCGCATGATATCGCAGATCTCATCAAAGTGTTCGTAAAGGAAGCTTTCCTTGTGGTGATGCAAGCACCACTTGGCCATGATCGATCCGCCACGGCTGACGATACCGGTAACGCGGTCTGCCGTCAGGTGCACATATCCGAGGCGCACACCAGCGTGGATGGTGAAATAATCGACGCCTTGTTCACACTGCTCGATCAACGTGTCGCGATAGAGGTCCCAGGTGAGTTTGACAGGATCGCCTGCGCACTTTTCGAGCGCCTGGTAGATCGGCACTGTTCCAATCGGCACCGGTGAATTACGCAGGATCCATTCGCGCGTGTTGTGAATATTGCGCCCAGTCGAAAGATCCATAACGGTATCGCCGCCCCACCGCGTCGCCCACACCATCTTCTCAACTTCTTCCTCGACCGATGACGTAACCGCCGAATTGCCGATGTTGGCATTGACTTTAACGAGGAAGTTTCGTCCGATCGCCATCGGTTCCAGCTCGGGGTGATTGATGTTGGCTGGAATGATCGCCCGCCCGCGTGCGACCTCCTCGCGAACGAATTCCGGCGTGACATGCTCCGGGATTTCTGCGCCAAAGCTTTCGCCATCGCCCAGTGCGTCCTTGGCGCGTTCGAGGGCTGCCTTGCGTCCGAGGTTCTCACGGTGCGCAACATATATCATTTCTTTGGTGATGATGCCGGCCCGTGCGAATTCGAATTGGGTGACGGGCTCACCATCGAGACCGCGCAACGGTTGCGTCTTATTCGGAAAATCGCGCGCCAGGTGCTGGCCTGTCACATTGCCATTGTCTTCCGGCTTGATGTCCCGGCCCTCATAACGTTCGACACCACCGCGCTCCAAAATCCATGCCTCGCGAATGGGCGGCAGGCCCTTTTCGACGTCTATCTTGGCATCTGGATCTGTGTAAGGCCCCGAGGCATCATAGACCCGGAAGTCCGGCTCATTAGCCTCTTTGGAAAGTGCGATTTGGCGAAACGGTACGCGAATGTCGTCGTGCCCTTCTGGACAATCGTAAACCTTCTTGCTTCCCTCGATTGGTCCGGTGGTGACCTTCGGAATCATCAGGTCGCCAGGTCGTGTAATTTTGTTCATTGTCTTGCCCTTTGCTTAGATCGTCCTTTGATGTTTTGTCGTATTGCGGTGGTTACCCTAGAGCACGTCGAAGGCACGAGCCGCCAAAAAGGCCCCGAGTGCGATGGATATCAAGGCGCCACCAGTCAAGGCGCCGGTATTGTGTGCCAGTTGCGCGCGAATCGTCTGAACTTTGTCCGGCAGCGCCATGCGAAAAAGCCCACCGATGATTGCAAGCCAACCGAAGATTGTAATGATGACGGGCCAATCCCAGCTCCAAACATTGTGAACCTGGACTATCGCCAACCCGCACACCAATGTAATCAGCCCCGCGATAAAGATCACCCCAAGATTGTCTGTAAATTGCTCCGTGAGCTTAAGGAAGAACTCACGTCGCACGAGCATGATCAGACCGACTGCCAAAAGTGTTGGCCCGATCAAGCCGGCAATAAACTGCGATGTACTCATCGACCTTCGCCTTAATACCAGCCCCTGCACGCAAAAATGCGCCAGAGTGGCTCGTTGATCCGGATGTCGGGAAGTGGCGGGCTATAACGTCCGTCCCTTCGCCGGTATGACCCGGATCAGGTTCAAAGGGTGCTCTGCCGGCCAACCGCACGTATGGGCGGCGCAGTACGCCGATCGTGCATAGGGGTAGACAGATCTCAGCCGGTGCCCCGGCGCCCCTCGGAATAGCTCTAGTTTGCGCCGGATTGTCGTCTGATGCAAGGTGGCGAGTGAACAAACGGTCCACATCTGCGAAAACCGGATGGTTCGCGCAGCAAGGATCGCCGTTGGATCTGGAAAAAAGCGCCAATCAGTCACGCGCGCTCCCTTTATTGCTGCCGCTTTTGCTGACAAAATCGCAGCGAAGTTTCGTTATCGAATTCACAAGGCAGGCAGGGGTAATTCAGTCATGGCGAATGGAGCGCGAACGAGTTGGACGACGTGGCTGGTGCTAGGGGTTATTGGCGCTGGCCTTTGTTGGATCGGATATCTCTATAGTACCGGCCAGCCAATTCCCTACCTGACCGACCAGCGTTACAGTGTCTCGCCAAAGACATTCGATGAAATTCTCGCAACGCTCAAATCGCGACCGAGCATCAAGCCGAAATTCTCTGCCCCCGTCCCCATCACCCCTTCGGACCAGACCGCCGGCATCTGCAACTTGTCAAGCCAAACGGTGACATTTTCGCGCGCTAAACCAGCAGCAGGCAAAGGCGGCACATCAGATTACACGATCACCACAAAGACCATGCCGATCCTGACTTCGGAGGGTGCCGAGGGCGTTCTGTTCGCCAAGGCAGGTACATTTGCCGTCAACGTTGATGGTAGCCCCAGGGCTTATCATCCTGGTGACGTTTACGGACGCTGCAATACTGCCCCAGTAGGCCTGCAAAAAGGCAAAACGGTATGCGCGATCAATTTCCTTTGTTACGCCGGTGTGCGGGTGTTTGAGGGTGGTAAAGAGGTCAGGTGTGGGGACCGCAAGAACTACCAGCGGGCCTGGAACGAGATGTGGAATGAGATTGGCGCTGGACGCGCGGTCAAGATTCCACGCTCTTATTGGCGTCGAGGCGGAAAGTTCAAGCGGCGATATGGTTTTTTTCATGCCACAAAACCGGTCACCGTAATGTTCCTGGATTCGATTATCCGCAAGGACGCCGCCGGCAAACCGTGTGTGCGCAACGTGAAAGGATCGCCGTACTACGGCTATTTCGTCGCTGCGACCTCGCTGACGGGTGATGAGGGCGAAGATGAAAGCGAGGGCCGTGACGTTGCAAAGATTGTGACCGACAAGCGTTGCGACCCCATCCCGTTTGTGGACGCAGAAAAGCTGCCGAGCATCGTGATACCAGTCGGAGGATTTGCCGGCGCCAAGGTCGGTGATTTGGTGGTCGGTTATCGACGGGCTGCGAGCGGTGAAGCGCGCTGGGTTTATGCAATCGTCGGCGATCAGGGCCCCAATCATAAGTTTGGCGAAGGCAGCGTCGCGTTCAATGAGGCGCTTAAGGGCCATAAGAGGCGCTGGAAGAATTATTCGGAAATCGTGCGCAAATTGCACATATCGGCGCGCGAAAAAGGCGCCTCCAAGGTAAGTGTGCTGATCTTCAAGGATACCAAGGCGAAATTGGCGAACAAATTGTCACGCAAAAGTGTGCAGTCCACGGCTGAGACATTATTCAAGCACTGGGGCGGCGGTTCGATCGATGCTGCTAAGAAGCGTTTCCAGGCATGTGCAGCAACATTGCGCTAACTCTTTAAAAGGGCCGGCGCCTCATGCCGCCTTGGCGGGTTGTGCCAGAGCGTGCCAGCGTTGCACCTCTGCCTTCTCTGGTATTTTGCCAGAGCGCAGGATCCGCTGGCCGTCATTGGTCTCCGCGAATTTGCGGACCGCACTGACCAGCGTTTCACCGTCTTCATCGCGGACTTTTGCAGCCGCGCTATAGCCGGCGCCGACGAGGAGTTGCGCCGCCGTTCCCGTTATCCCCGCAATATCGATGACGAGCTGGGCCTGAAACTGCCAATCGCGGATGGCCCGCGCCGTGATATGGCGGGCATCGACTGTTTCCGAAAGCGCGCCAGGATCGGCGTCCAGCAGATCGGCCACAGTCATGATTCCGGCCTTGTTCAGCCGCGTTGCAGTCTTAGGACCAATGGACGGCGCATCGACGACATCATCCGCGCGTGACAGCCGGCTCGAAGGCACCTCATCTTCGACCGGTGCCGGGTTTTCCTCGTCAGGTGTGACGGCAGCGCGCATCTGTGTGGCTGCCTCCTTGAGAGTGGCCAGCGGCTTGTCCTCAGCCGGCAGGGCTTGCGCAGCGGCCAATGTTGCAACGAGCCCGCCGGTGTTAACAGACGTATCGCGCGTCTCGGCAACCGACCGCGTGCCAGCGACCGGCTGGCGTGTCCTGGAACTGAGCTCTGCAAGCCCACCGTGGTCTCTGACGGTATGAGCGCTCACCAGCGACTGCCCAAACTTTTTCCGCCGGCTTTCGTCGCGCGCCTCATCCCGATCTTTTCCGACTTCCTTGGCATAGAGATCGCGCACCTGGCGATCATCGTCCGGCAGCGCCTTGTCGACGCGTCCAGTCTCCATCAGTTCATCGTACATTTGTTCGACTTGACGCCGGTCGCTAACATCGCTCATTTTGCGGACCACCCATTTCACAGGGATCTTGAGAGATGCCAGCACGGTATCCGCTGTAAGATTGATCGCAGGCGGCGCGACCACCGCATCCTCGATTGCCCGGCCTAGGAGAATTGAAAACCCGCGCGAGGCATACATGATGAGCTCTGCAATCATCAACCGGCCGGCATCATCAAAGCCCTCTGTTGGCTCAACGACGCCGCGCTTGAAATCATAATGCGCGATAAGTTTTTCGTAATAGGCATTCGAAAACTCAGCGCCGCGGCAGGCAAACTCTGCGACCCATTTTTCGCCGGTGCCTGGCTCGAGTATTGTAGTTCTGGGCGTGCTTAAACCGATGTTGCGCAACGCGTCATAGGACTTTGAGATCGACCATTCGACAGCGCGATGAATGTTGCTTTCCGCTTCAGATTGGGCGGTGTGAAAGGGGTGGACAGGGTCGGTATAATAGTGGCTGAGCACACCTGCGGCATAGGCGGCCTCCGCCCACTTTTCTTCCCCAAGCGCCCTGACCAGCTTGTTGTACCAGTTCTGAACTTTTTGCGGCGCACCGCCCCAGTAATTGTCGCTGACATGCAGGACGTGATTGCGAAAATCCTTGAAGTCTTTGTCCGGAGCTTTCGATCCTTCAAGAAACAGTTCGGCATGCTTTAGGAACACCTTGCGCCACGCTTCGGCTTGACCAACGTCCAATTCGGCCAACGCGTCCAGTGCCAACTTATGATGGGTGCCATTGGCGTGCGCGGCGCGGATAATCTTGAACAGCAGTGTCATTGCGCTACCTGTTTTGTTTCGCAGGGGTGGTGCGTACCTGAGAGTTGAAAGAGCGACGAGTCGCCCGACGCGATCAAGGCAGGGCACTGAGGAAGGTGTGGACGAGGCGTTAACGGCGGCTGTTGCAGACGCACTTGGTCTGCCCTACAACCTTTTGCAGCCCGCGCGGCGCCGGCCACCGCGTACAATCTTGTCGCGTGATCGCATCAGGCGCGGGCACACCGGACACGCATAAAAGAGGCGGAATGGAGTATCTTTGGATCGTAATGACCTGTTTCGCGGCGTTCTTCCAAGCGATTCGCACGGCGGCCCAAAAAGATCTCAATCAACGCCTCTCCAATTTGGCAACGACCTATGTCCGATCGCTATTCGGTCTGCCCCTTCTCATCATTTATCTGGCTCTGGTTTTGCTTGTTCGCGGCGGTGGTGTGCCAGCGTTATCAGGGCGTTACTTATTGTTCGTGTTCATTGGGGCGGCCACTCAGGTGCTGGCAACAATGCTGCTGATCTATATGTTCCGCTTGAGGAACTACATCATCGGCACCATGCTCACGCGCATCGATATAATTACCACCGCAGCGTTAGGCGCGTTGTTGTTTGCAGAGCCCTTGTCCGCTGCCGGCATGTCGGCAATTGCAGTGGTATTGACCGGCGCGGTCCTTCTCTCGGCAGGCCGCTTGCAGGCGAGCGGAACGGATCTTGGCAGCATGTCGCTGGCAACGTTTCTAAGCGGGCGCACATTCTATGTTGCATTGGCCTGTGCAATTGCCTTTTCGTTTTCATTTCTGTTTTTGCGTGAGGCCACATTGGCAATCGGGCCGGCGGATTTTGTTTGGCGGGCCGCCTGGACGGTGGTCATCTGTGTCGCGATGCAGGTGGTGCTCGTTGGCATATGGCTCTATCTGCAGGAGCCCCAATCACTCGCCAAAATCTGGCCGGAGTGGCGATTGTCGGGCTTTGTCGGCATTACCAGTGCGCTCGGTTCAATTTGCTGGTTCACTGCCTTTGCGCTCCAGAACGCAGCGTACGTGCGCGCCGTCGGACAAATCGAAGTGGCCTTCACGCTTTTGATTTCTTGGTATTATTTCAGCGAGCGCATTACCCGCCTAGAAATGGCCGGCATAATCGTGACCGTTCTTGGCGTGATGATCTTCCGGTTTGCGGCCTGAAGGTGGATTGTGCCACTCAACTGGTTTCGTTGAGTGCCCGTCGTAAGGCTTCCAACTCGTCGTCCACCCGCTGCGGCGCTTCGAAGTAGGTATCCATTAAAGCTTCGGCCGCCTCAATGGTGGCCTCGGCCTCACCCTTCTCAATCGCAATCAGTGCCCGAGCGTCTATGATGGTGCTGTCCGGCCGGCCGAAATTATCAAAGCGGCGCAGCTTATCGAGGGCGCTTCGCGTGTCAGAGGGAAGTCGCTTTTTAGGGTTGACGTCCTTGATCGCCGCATCGATCTGGCGCACCAGGCAGTCCTGCTTATAGCCCTGGTTTACAAGCACCTTCTGTAAACAGTCCCGCGCCACTGCGGCAGCGGCAATAGGGCTGGCCTCAACAATTTCGCAGGCGACTCGATAAGGCTGCAGGAAAGCTTCGTCCGTATTGGCGAGCGGCGCCATCCTGCGTCCGAACGGGGTCGACACCCGCCTTATCCACGCTGTTGTCGTGTCATCATGGCCATACATATGATATTGTTCAATAAAGTCGCCACTATCGGCAACGGCGTGCGAGGATTGATAGCCCCACCGGCGCACAAAGACACTGTCGCGTGAGCAGGCCGCGCAGACGATCACTGCCAGGTCATAGCTGGTTGCCCGGTCGAGCTTAAACGTCTGACTATGAAAGGATTTTGGTGCCTCTAGCGCGCCACATCTCGGGCAGGCAAACCGGCCGTCTTCGCCGGTATAGTGTCTGAGACCAGCATCCCCCGCCGGTATCGGCGCGCTTGCCATTCCCGATTTCTCCTATAATTGCAGCATTTTGTGTCGGTGTAGTATGCCTGGGATTAGGGCTCGCATGCAAGTTGGCCAGCACACCAATGCCATAAGCCGCAAGGCACCACATTTATATCTAGAATTTGCTTAATAGAGGGTACGAGGGAGCTAAGAAAACACGTTTAGGAGGGGACACATGCCGATATTTTCGAGACGCAGAGGCGCCTTAGAAGCGACCGAGGAAAACTCCGAAATCGTACGTGGTGTCATGGGCGGTGGTCTAGCAACCATACTTGTCTCCGGACTTGCCTTGGCCTTTTCCGCCGTCAGTCTTTATGAAACGGTCTTGCGCCAGCCCGAGTTGTCAGTCTACGTGCCGCCGGTCATTCATTACACGCGCGAGCGAGGCGGCGAGGTCTTTGCCGTGCCGGTGACGATTGCCAACCATGGTGCCCGTGATGGCGTTGTCCTGTCATTGGAGTTGGAGGCGACATCCAACACACGCACCAAGCCGAAAGTGCTCTACAGCGCCTACAGCGTTGAAAGCGAATATTTTGAACGGGCTCGCTTGCAGCGCTCTGCGACCGGCGGCCTGGTTCTGACCAAGGAACGGCCCAAGACACCGTTCGCACCACTTTCGATTGCTGGGCGCGCCAACTATTCCGGCACGATATTATTCTTTTCCAAAAATGAGGAATCGCCGTTCCTGATTTCCGGTCCGAGTGAGTTAAAACTGACGTTGCGATTGAACACCAGCTTTGAGGACAGCGGCTGGCTCGACCGGTTGTGGGCACCTAGGACGACACCTGCAAGCTTCAGCGTCAAACTGCAGCGCTTTAACCGCCGGGTCGTTGCACGTGGCGAATCATTCGAACTTAAAAGCGCGTCTTGGTAGCCGGCGCGTCGGCAAGCAGGCTGCGCAGTTTTGCAAGCTTAGAAGCTTCCGTCTCGCGGAGATCCAGTACACCGGCAAACTGCCCCTTGGTATTGACCAAGAATACGCTTGCCGTGTGATCGATCGTGTAGCCGCCAGCCGCCGGCACTTTGCGAAACGAAGCGCGATAGGCGCGAGCCAGCCGCCGGATGTCAGCAACGGGCCCTGTCAGACCGATGATGCGTGGATCGAAATTTGCAAGGTAGCGGGCAAGCGCTTTGGGTGTATCGCGTTGAGGATCGACTGAAACAAATAACACTTGCAGACGATCGGCATTGGTGCCCAATTGTTGCAGGAGATTGGTGAAGTCCTGTAAAACCGTGGGGCAAATGTCGGGGCAATGCGTGAAGCCGAATTGCAGCGCGTAGGCACGGCCGTCGAGTTGCCCAGACCGGAAGGGTGTACCCTTATGCGATGTCAGCGTGAACGATCCGCCGATCTTTATGGCTAACGGAAGCGATGTAACCGGCCGAAATATAAACAATCCAACCGCCACGCCTGCGACCGAGGCCGCGATGGTAAGTGCGATAACCGTCACTTTTCTTCGGCTTAGGGGCATGCGCACGCGCCCGCGTCGGTTCTGCAATCATAGGTAGGCAACCTGGAACGTGCCAGCGGTGCGGTCAAATGCAGTCTATAGGCAAAAGGGAAGGGCTGCGGCATAGAGTTCACTGAGCAGCGCCGTGCCGTTCAGACCATGTTGATAAAGTGCTGCCACAAACAAATAGAGGGCCGCCAGAAGCAGAAGGCCAAGGAACACTGCACTTGTTCCAATGAGCGCGCGGCGCATCCGTAGGGCAAACGCCGGCGATCTCGAAGCGCCTGAATGTGCTCTCTCGGCCAACGCCATATCCAAATCCTCAATGCGCACCGCGGCGGGATCGGCACCAAAAATTGCGTTCAAGTATAGCACTTCTCTAGCGCTGAGATCAATCCGGACCAGGCGGTAAACGCCTTCAGACCAACACGTCGTTTACCCTGCCAATACCGGTCCGGCACTCAACACCGACCTTCGCCATCGCGCTCGCGCATACCGCCGTATGCAGGCATTGGGCGCGCAAGTCAGGTCACCGCCACGTCCGTGTCGACTGCTTTGCTGCGCCGTCCTCGTGAGCAAATGCTTCTACAATCTATAATCATTCGCCGCGATTGGCGTTAGGATGCCGCGCCACATTGCAATGACATGTCGAACAAGTTTTGGCGTGCCAGCTAAGCCGCCTCCCCAAGCT
Organism: Hyphomicrobiaceae bacterium; assembly: GCA_965223255.1. GTDB lineage: Bacteria > Pseudomonadota > Alphaproteobacteria > Rhizobiales > Hyphomicrobiaceae > CBDCWA01. The sequence continues at coordinate 137,580 of CBDCWA010000003.1, forward strand.
TCGCCTCCCATTGCGCTAACAGGTCCTTACCGGTGTTATCACCCAAATGACGCAGGGCTTGAGAGACATAATCGAGACCGATCATTTCGTTCCAGGCCTTGATGAGCTTGAGAGTGACGGGCCCTGGCAGCGATGTCCCAATTGCAACGCCATTGAGCTGGCGGACAGGCGTAATTGAGCCGCTGGTCCCGCTGATAAAAGCTTCATCGCCTGAAAACACATCGAACGGCGTAAACGCGCCCTCCACAACTTCAATGTTCAGCGACTTTGCAACCTCGATTATCGCCTCACGCGTGATGCCCCGCAGCACAGTGCGGGCCGTCGGCGTACAAAGTTTTCCGCGTCTTATAAAGAAGAAATTAGCGGTATCCGTTTCTGCAATATTACCATCCAAATCGAGCATAAGTGGAATGGCGTCGGGCGCAGCCAGTCGAGCCTCGAAAGCTGCGATATTATGATTCATCTTATTGGTGATTTTGGAACCCGGATCGAGGCACTGCGGCGGTGTGCGTCGCGTTGCAGGCGTAACCAGTGAAAGACCGTTCAAATAAAATCGGGCATAGCGCTCAAAATCCACTGGTTGCACGAATACGCAGACCGTTGGGCCGGAGACATGGTGTGTGCCCGGCAACCGTGGCCCCCGTGTAATCACATGCCAGAGCGAATAATCGTCGTCTTCGCCGATCAAATGCAAATTACGATCGATGATGTCGGTGCACAGCTGACTCATGTCGTCAGGTGAAATGCCGCAATCCAGGCGGACATAGCGCAAAGAATTATAAAGCCGGTCGATATGCGCATCGAGGCGAAAAAGCTTATGCTTAAAGGTACGGGTGGCCTCATAAATCCCGTCGCCGGATGTGAAGCCGCGATCAAAAATAGAGACCCGAGCTTTGCTCTCTGCAATAATCTCACCATTAAGGTAGACAACACGCTCCGACATAGAATTTCCTTTCGTTCATGCGGCACCTTATCACGTTATTGGCCGTGCCTAGTGCTCATTTTGCAATTCGTCCAAATCCAAGGCCGGGGTTGCCGTCATCTCAATTCGACAAGATGCTCAGCCGTTAAAATTCGATACCAATCTTCTCGTGCTTGGCGATTTCATAGGCAAGCCGGGCCAGCGCCATAAAGCCGATTCCCTGATCGCTGTTCTGTTTGAAAAGCGTTATCTGCTCTGGCGTCGTGCGCCCCGGGCAATGGCCCGCCAAGACGTCTGAAAGGTCACGGATGTCATCCCAGTTGATGATCCCTTTCGAGACCGGCTCGAACAAGTCGCCTTGCTCGTCTTTGATCGCTTGTTCCCGCAAAACTGCGCAGATGACGTCCGCACGCTGAACGGTCTTGTTGTCAAGCTCACGGCGAAACACTGGCGCGCCATCGGGGCCGATCAGTCGATTGCCATTGACAATTGAGGTGACATGGCACCCCGGCGCAAGCCGTTCACCATCAAGAACCGGCCGCAGGCTGGCCGTTGCACAAATAACGATATCGGCGTCATCAACCGCGGCGCCAACATCGGCCATCTGGCGCAACGGTGCCGTTGTCCAAGCGGACATATCGTTGCAGAAGGACGCGACATTGTGCGGATCACGACTGAAGACGCGCACCTCTTCTAGATTGAACTGTTGGTTTGCAACGAATAGATGCCGTCGTGCCTGCCGCCCCGTACCAATTAATGCTAGCACCTTTGCATCGGGTCGCGCCAAGAGTGCAGTCCCAACAGCACTGGTAATCGCTGTTTCGCTCGCATGGGCGGTTGGCGGGTCAAATGGAAAAAGCGGCAGCGACCCCAGCAGTATCGCGGTCAGCTCTGCGGTTTCGCTATCGTACATGGCATAAACGCGCCGCCCCAACCCTGTATAGCTTTGTGCGTTGTTGGCACGATGCAAATGCTCGAAGTGGGCGAACATGCCGACCGCATTGTCAGCAACCGAACCGCCTGGGTGAAAGGTCGCTCTTTTGTTGCCATCGAACAGCCGCGTGTGGGTCGAACCGAATGCCGGCGCACTGGCATGAGCGGTATAGGCCCGCCCAACGGCCTTAATCGCTGCGTCAAGGGGAATAAGCCCGGCAAGATCTTCGCTTTTGATGATACGTACCATGGCCTCATCTAATGCCGTCGCGGGTCTGAACCAGATCGGCATAATCGCTCGCAGACAGTTCTTCTGCAACCGGCCGGCTTAAGCGCTCAAGAAAGGTGGCCTTATCAGCAAGGAAAAAATCACGCACGATGCCTGCCGCCAGGCGCTGGCTTGTAAAGCCCAAAAATTTGACATCGCCAACCAATCTCAAATGGCTCGGCATCGCCATTGGGTTTAGCACGTGAATATTGGTAAGGTAGGGCGCAGCGCCTTCAGCGATCTCCTGAAACTGAAATTCTGGCCCGAGGTAGGGAATACGCGCGACAACGCGATCCTCTTCACCTGGAGGCGGCGTATAGCGGTCCTCCCAACGCGCGATTTTGTCGGCGAACGCGGTAAGCTCGGGCGCCAGGTCCGGATTATGATGAAATCCGGTGGCGGCGATCACGTAATCGAACGCAAAAGTCTGATCACGGGTTGTAATCTCCGCCGCCGCGCCGACCGTGCGCGCGCCGCACCATGGCGCATCCAGATGAAGATGGAAATTTTCGTAGCCGCGAACCCGCTCGAGGGCCGATGGTGGTGGGTGATTGCCGCGCATCAGGTAGAGTCGGGCCACACGCCAGCGTTCGCCGTCATCGAGAAGATAAAAATAATCGGCACCAGGAAAGTCTGCCGCACGATAGCGGGCGCCGTGGGCCAGCGCCTTGGCACGGCAAAACACATGCACCGTTGCAGCGCCGGCTTCAAGCGCTTCCGCCGCTGCATCAAATCCGGAAGCCGAGGCACCAAGAATTCCAATGTTTCGTCCCTTGAAGACAGTAAAATCCAATAGCTCATCCGTGTGCGAGAACAGATTTTGCGGAAGATTGTCACTGATCACGGATGGAATGTTGCGCCCGCCACCTGCGACTAATCCTGTTGCAAGCACCAATTTGCGAGCCCGCACTGTGTTCTGTTGCCCGTTTTGCTCGAGCGTCAGATCAAGGTCGCGCCCCGCGCCCGCAACTCTGACCAGGCGCGTTTGGAATTGCACCTTTAGGTCCAGCACTTTGCGGAACCACTGCAGATAGTCGGCCCAAGTTTCTCTCGGCACCCGCCCGAGCTCATCGTAGGCATCTGCGCCGTGATAGGCCGTATACCAGGCCTTGAATGACAACTCTGGAATGCCGAGCTCCGGCCCGGGCCGCCGTTTCGGTGTCCTAAGCGTTGCCATGCGCGCCCGCTCGCGCCATACACCCTCCTCACCATCCTTTGCCGCATCGATCACGAAGGCCGTAACTCCCTGGCGCCGAAGTGCAAAAGCTGCAGCAATGCCGCTTTGGCCCGCCCCCACGATGACAACGTCATGGCTAACACCTTCGTGCGCGGGTACCCAGTTGCCTGGCTCAGGCCCAAGGTTGGCCAATAGCGCCTGCACATCGCCAGCCTCTTGAGCAAAAGCATTGTTGGTCATTGCTGTCTGTCCTTGCCATCAAATTCACGAGGGGCGGGCGGCGGCACTGTTAAGCTGTTGCCGCATCGGGCACGGAGCTGTCCTTATCGCGCGCCAAAGTCGTAAAGCCATAATCATCCAGGATCATGTACAGCGACGGCACAACAAACAGCACCAAAAACGTCGAGGCCAGGAGACCGAAGGCAAGGCTGGTCACCAGCGGCACCAAAACTTGTGCTTGCAGGCTGGTCTCAATCAAAATTGGGAACAATCCCGCTACTGTTGTCGTGGTGGTAAGCAGGATGGCTCGGAATCGCGCCCGGCTGGCCTGGCCGACGGCATCATGCAACGGCATGCCGCGCTCATGGTTCTCTTTTGCAAAGTTCACGAGTAGGATTGAGTTGTTTACAACCACACCGGCGAGCGACACAAAGCCGAGCATCGACGGCATCGAAATGTCCAATCCCATCAGCAGGTGTCCGAGGATCACACCAATGAGGGCCAGCGGAATAGCGACCATAACTACGATCGGTTCCATATAGCTACCGAATTGGAAGGACAGCAGGAGATATACCCCGATCAGCCCGAGAATAAATCCGGCCACCATAGAGCGCTGAGTGATCTGCGCTTCGCGATTCTGTCCCTCGAGGGCAACGCTGACGCCTGGGTACTTTGTCTTGAGCTTTGGCACAAATCGCTTCAGGGTATCATTGATGATCGCCGAGGCGTTACCAATTTCAACATTGACATCGCCCTGCACGCTAACGGTGCGGATACCATTGACGCGGTTGATGCGCGCGTAGCCCCGCTCCAGCACCAGCGTCGCAACAGCGCTGATTGGCACCTTGCGCCCCTCTGCTGCCGTCACTTGGAATTGCGATAAGCTGGTGAGGCTATTGCGATCTTTGGCCCTAAGACGCACATCGACCTCGATGGATTCGGGGCCGACTTGTATCTCGCTAACGGTCGTCCCAAAGAACGCAGCTCTGAGTTGATCAGCGATAGTTTTTGCATCTAAACCAAGGTTTGTTGCTTCGGACTTCAGGCGGACACCGACTTCGAGTTTTCCCCGTCTCAAGTCATCCGAGATATCAAAGGCGCCCCGGTAGCGGCGAAGCCAGTTGGTCAGATCGACCGCAGCCAGCTTCAGCTGGGCGAGATCGTTGCCTTTAAGCTGAATATCAATCGGCAGACCGCCTGGCCCAATCGTCGGCGTTGTGAACTTCAAACTTATAACATCGGCGGGTTGGCCGACGCCCTTGCGCCACAACGATAAGACTTGGTCCGAAGTTGAGGTCCGCACTTCGGCGTTCAAGAGATCGGCGCGTACGGTTGCAACGTGCGGCCCCGTCTCGTAGGCATCTTTATTGCGGTTGTATTCAACGGTGATCGCTTGCACCAACGGTTGGCCTTTGGGCTGTTTTGGTGTCAATTGTTTATTGATTTTTTCGATGCTTTCGGTGATCCGTTTGACCACCGCCTCGGTTCTTTCAAGCGGTGTGCCTTGCGGTAGCAATACCCGTGCCTCCAGAGTATTGCCATCAATTTTGGGGAAGGCGACAAATTTCACGATGCCTCCGGCCATAATGCTGACGGACATCAGCAGCAGCGCAAATGCGACACCAATCGTTAAATAGCGCACGGCAACGGCCCAGTCGACACAGCGCCCGGTAATGTCGCGCAGCGCAGCGAGGTGACGCGCCGTCCAGGCTTGTACCCGTCCCTGCTTATCCCCGCTACGGCCCATCGCGTGCGCGAGGTGATTTGGCAGGATGAGAAACGCCTCAACAAGGCTGACGGTTAGGACGACAAGCATCACCACCGGTATGACGCGCAAGACCTGTCCGATCTCGCCTTTAATAAAAGCGAGAGACCCAAAGATACAGGCCGTCGTGAGGAACGAGGCAAGAATACTCGGGAACACTTCCCGGGTGCCATCGATCGCGGCTTGCACACCATTTTTACCGCGCTGCCTGTGTGCGGCGACATTTTCGGAAATGACAATCGCGTCATCCATCAAAATGCCAATTGCAATAAGTAGTCCGACCATCGTCAACATGTTGATCGAATAATCGATCAGGTACATGACCGCGAAGCCAGCCGCGAACGACACCGGCAGACCCATTGCCACCCAGAACGAATAACGAAATCCGAAGAACAGCCACATCGTCATGAACACAAGGATCAAGCCCTGGCCGCTGTTGTTGACCAACAGATTGAGGCGGTCCCTTACGATCGATGAACCATCGTTGGTGATGGCTAAGGCGACACCCGGTGGAATTGTGCGCCGTTCAACGTCCAAGAAGCGGCGCAGAGCATCGATGGATCGCAGTTTGTCTTCTTTGAGGGATTTTGACACCCGCATGATCGCGGCGCGTTTGCCTTTGAACAGTGTCTTGGCTTCGTCAAGCTCGAAGCGGTCTGTAATGGTCGCGATCTCTCCAAGACGTATTTGCCCGCCACCGCTTCCTGAGGCGACAATCAGACGGGAGAATGCGGCCACCGTTTTGCGCTGGTCAGCAAAGCGCACCAAAATATCGCGTTCTTTGGTCTGGAGCGAACCGGCGGGCAGATCCAGGCTTTGGCGCTGAATTCTTGCGGCGATATCGGCAACGCTGAGCCCCAGTTGCTTGAGCGCGGATTCGGCAAGTTCAATTCTAATTTGGTGATCCGAGAACCCCTCGATCTCCACTTTCGTCAGGCCGGGGGTTTGCAGCATTCTGGCCTTCAGCCCTTCCGCGTAGGCCTTAAGTGAGCGAGCGTCGGCAAACCCGGTCACCGCGACAGCGGCAACGAAATCGGTCAGGCCAAGTTGTTTAATGATCGGGGCTTCCGCACGGTCAGGAAAATCGGTGATGGCATCGATTTCGGTTTTAACGTCCGAGGTAAAGCGATCGAGGTCGCCGCCTTCCTGCATTTCGATCGTTGCCTGCGCCGTGCCCTCGCGGGCTTCGCAAGAAATCTTATGCACCTGAGTGACGGTATCTATGGCATCCTCAATCCGTCGGCAGATCGCTTCCTCGACATCCTCAGCGCGTGAGCCGGGATAGGCGACAGTCACCTGAACTTTTGTCGGTTGAATGCGGGGAAACGTATCACGACGCAGATTGGGCAGCGTGAACAGGCCGAGGATCAGAAACGCAGCCATAAAAAGATTAGCCGCTGTTGGATGGCGGGCAAAAAACGCAATCACTGCTCGCCTCCCGGTGCTGCAACGCGTTTTGCCAGTTGCGCGCTAAGGTCTTTATCTTCGGTCGTCTTCAAGAGCAGTCCGTCTGCGACCGAGGGCACATCAGAGACGATCACCCGGTCACCATCCTCAAGCCCCTCTGTGAGAATTGCGAACCCGGCGCCCTGATAGCCAACTGTAACCTTACGCACCTTGAGACGAGATTTGTCGGTCGCGAGGTAGACGGTGCCGTTATGGAGCGCGCTCACTGGCACGACGATTTGGCTTTTCAATGTATTCGCCCTCAGCTCTACCTCCACAAACATGCCTTTCAGCAACGGCGGTCGCGCGCCCGCTCGCGCCTGATTGTAGGGCCCGACCACACGTGTAATCAGACCAACGGTGCGCGTTTGTTCGTCCAGCGAGTCATTGAGGCGGGAGATTTCTCCACGCCATGTCACATCGCGATCGCCTGCGCGCAGTCGGACGATGGAATAAAGTCCGACCTCGCGCAGGAATTGGTTGCGGTCGGACCATTTCCGCCCTTCAACCGCAAGCGCGCCGCGCAGAGTGTCGAAGAAGGCGCGCAAATGGACAATAGGGTATTGCGCCGTAATTTCTGCCGTCGCGACGGCGTCGGCGACGCCAAGCTTTGCACCGACTTGCACGAATTGTGAAATCTGCACATCTGCCGATGAAATCCGTGCGGCAAACGGCAGCGAGATGACTGTTCGTTTCAGATTTAGTTTTGCCGTCGCCAGTTTTGCCTTGTTAACGCGGATTTGCTCGCGTTTGACGGCCCGTTGCGTTGGGATCAGCCGCAAGGCATTACGCAGGTCCTGAACGCTCTTCTTTTGCTTTAAGAGATCGCGCACTTCGGCGTCAAAATTGAGTTTCGCCACATTGCCGCGCTTCAAGAGCGCGCGCTTTGCCTCGACAGTCTCTTCTTTAAGCTTCAGTGACTGCTGTTCGATGGCCAACAGATCTTTTGTATTCTTCTCCGTCACATCCATTTCCGCTAGAGCCGCCTCGGAGGATCGGATTTGTGCTTCACTTTCAGCGATAGCCAACTTGTAGTCATTGGGCGAAATGCGAAGGATCACCGTCCCCTTCTTGAGCAATGCACCGCGTTTGAATTGTGGATGGATATAAACAATCCTACCGCTGACCTGTGCAATGGCAGTCCATATGTTTTCCGGCCGCACCGAGCCATAGCCCACCAGTTTTGGTGCCACATCGATGGGTTTCACGGTGATGACCCGCACGGCCTGCGCGCGTTCGCCTATGGCGCGTTGGTCGGGGGGTTGGCGTGCACTCACCGCGAACCATAAAACGCCAGCCCCGATCAATAGCGGCGGAACGATCAAGAGCTTTCGTGACAAGGATTGCGACGACATAGATGGGACACCTTCAATTCCGCGCAATAGCGCCCGGCCCGCACCGGCAATGATGCGCGCCAGATCCATAAACCGTTGCCCTGATCCAGGGTCAAGCCGATTTTAGACGATGGTATGAAGGAGGGCGGTCGCCGGCATGCGCCGGTACCCGTCAAATGGGTGAGGTCCCAAAATTAAATGCTGACAGTGGTGGGGCATTGGCGGGCCAGGAAGATAGCGTATGCAACCTCTGGCCGATCAATTATTTGGTACCGCACCTGCCACTGTGTCAGTGGCCAACGCAATTGATGGTCGCACGGAACGAAGCAACAGAATCCTGGACTGAAAAAAGCGCAGCCTAGCGGCTGACGTTCACTGCAGGGTTAGCCATGCTCGGTTCGCTAACCGGTTTGGGTCCGGACTGTTGCAGGACCTTATGATAGTGGATCAACGCCATTTCATAGAAGGCAATACCCTTCCCAATAAGTGGTTGATTGATTTTACCATCAACTCCGATGATGCCACGATCTGTCAGTCGCATTGACAATACCTCCTGATATCCGACCCTAGACCGGCAACCGTTTCAGTTTTGGTAAGGAGATTATTCAAATTTGATCCATCGTCGAAACAACGAGAAAAGGCCCCGCCCAGGCACATGCGCGTCCACCAAATCCTTGAAAATATGAATGAATCTTATCAGCAACTCAATCGGACATTCCAATAGGCCGCAATGAAATTAGCGCAAGACAATGCCCGGTCACTTGGCGTAACATTAGATTTGAGGTGTGGGGCCCAGGCGAGACTGTGAGGGAAAAGGAGAGCTGAAATGACAGCTGCGCCCACCCGGCATGCGCAAAGTGCAATTGAAAAGTCCATCCATTTGGATGGCACGGATATCGAAGTGAAGGTACGCCTTGAGAACACCAGTATGACGATAGACGTTGAAAAGTCCGGAAGTTGTGTGCACTCGGTGGTTATTGACCATGCCTCCGACCCCTTGGAGCATAGTTGGCTTGCCGACCTTTTCGCCCGCCAAGACCATGTCGAGCTGCGTGAACTGGCCAAAGACGTTAATGACTACCTAATAAGTTCCAACACCAACCAGGGCTGAGTGGGAGGGACTGCACGCCATGCCAGCAAAGGCTGAGGCGTGTGCCGGCCAGGATGAGACGCTTAGGGAGCTAGGAGTGCCGTTGGTTGTCATATGCCAGTATCGCAAGTGCCCCCGGCCGGTTTGTACCGAGGCTTGGCTGTGACACTATCTGATCTCAGTATCCGCCGCCCGGTTCTGGCAACGGTCGCAAGCCTGCTGATCATCGTTGTTGGGTTGGCGGCAATTGTAAAGCTGCCGATCCGCGAGCTGCCGGACGTCGACGCTCCGATTGTCGAGGTCCGCACGGTTTTGACGGGTGCCAGCCCAAAAATCATCGATACCGATATAACTGAAGTCATTGAGAGCGCCGTTGCTGGTATCAGCGGTATCAAGACAATGAATTCTCGAAGCCGGCGCGGGCGCAGTCGTACGACGATTGAGTTTGTTGCCGGCCGTAGCATTGATGAGGCTGCCAACGACGTTCGCGATGCGGTTGGCCGTGTCCGCGCACGCCTGCCCGAAGAAGCCGAAGAGCCTCGGGTCCTCAAGAATGACAGTGACGATGATCCGGTCATGCGCATCGCTGTCACCAGCCCTACTATGAGCCCGGCCGACATAACCGACTATATTGAGCGCTTCCTGCTCGATCGCTTGGCGACCGTCGATGGCGTGGCAACCGTCGAGGTGCGCGGCTCGCGCCGTTATGCGGTACGCATTTGGCTCGATCGCCGCGCCATGGCTGCAAGAAATCTTACAGTTGCCGATGTTGAGGCCGCTTTGCGGCGCAACAATATGGAACTGCCGACCGGCGAATTGAAGTCTAAAAGCAGGCAGCTCACGATACGTCTCGATAGCCGGATCACCACCATCAATGCCTTCAAGCGCATTGTTGTCTCGCGTGTCGGCGGCTATCCCACACGGCTTAGCGAAATTGCCAAGGTTGAGCGTGGTCCCCGCGATACCGATACGATCGTCCGTGCCAACGGCGAAAATGCCATCGGCTTGCGCGTTCTACGACAGTCGCAGGCCAACACCATGGCCATCTCGGCGGCCATTCGCAAGCAAATCGACGAGCTCAGGCCAACATTGCCTGCTGGCATGAAGATCATCATCGGTTCCGACGACGCATTGTTTATTGCCGCATCGATTCGCGAAGTCATGATTGCGCTCGGTATTTCTCTGATGCTGGTGATTGCCGTCATCACCTGCTTCTTGTTGTCGGCTCGTGCGACGATGATCCCTTCTGTCACAATCCCTGTCTCGCTCATCGGTTGCATGATGGTGATTTGGGCGCTGGGGTATTCCCTTAATGTTCTGACGCTCCTGGCGTTGCTCCTGGCGATCGGCCTTGTGGTCGATGATGCGATCGTGGTCCTGGAGAATGTTCAGCGACGCATCGATTTGGGAGAAACACCACTTGTGGCCAGCGCACTTGGCACCCGCCAGGTCACGTTTGCCGTCATCGCCACATCAATAACTTTGATTGCTGTTTTTGTTCCAATTTCGTTTTTGGACGGCCAGCTCGGGCGCCTGTTTTCCGAATTCGGATTTGTGATGGCGGGTGCGGTAATCATTTCGACCTTCGTGGCGCTTTCGCTGTGCCCGATGCTGGCCTCGAAGCTTCTGGCTCCGCGCCGCCAACCAACGGCGGCGGGCTCTGGCGACAGAACAGAAACGTTAGGGCCGATTTCACGCGCCTACCGTGCCGGCCTGCGCAGCGCCCTGGCCATGCCCCTGGTTGTGATTGCGCTGGCTGCCGGATTTGCGGTTGGTGGCTGGTTTGTTTACGACATCTTGCCGCGCGAGCTAGCCCCGCGGGAAGATCGGGGTGTTGCCTTCGTCTCGATGAAGTCACCGCAAGGTAGCACTGTGACCTACACCGACGCTATGGCCAAGAAGGCGGAACGTATCATAGCCCCGTTACGCAAAGACGGTGTGGTAGAGACGACATTTTCGATTGTCGGCAGCCGGCTGCGTCCCGAGCGAGCGTTTATCGTGCTCCGACTGACGCACTGGGACAAGCGAACCATGAAACATACGGACGTAACACGAAAGCTACGTCCCAAAGTCCGCCGCATTACCGGCGCGCGCGCGCGTCCGATCGTACCACAAGGCCTCGGCATTAGAGGCAGTCGAACGCCTCTGCGGGTCGTTGTCAGCGGTCCCGACTTCGAGAGCACCAAGGAATGGGCGAAAGCCATCCTCGCGCGCATTGAAGACAATCCCGGTCTCATCAACCCGGACATGGACTACGAGGAAAACCTGCCCCAGGTGACGTTGAAGGTCGACCGTGAGCGCGCAGATGATCTAGGCATTAGCGTGCAAACCATTGCTACGACACTGCAGACGTTTTTTGCATCCAGAAAAATCACTGACTTTACCGATCGGGGCCGTGCCTATGACGTCGTCGTCCAGGCAAAACAACAAGATCGCCAGACACCCAACGACATACGAGGCATTTTCATTCGCGCCGGCGATGGCAAAACCTTGGTACCGCTCTCTGCGTTGGTGAAGATCAACGAGAATGCCGCTGCCCCGACCTTGCGCCGCTTTGATCGTCTGCCATCCGTGCGTATCGAAGCCGCCCTGCGTCCGGGGTATGATTTAGGATCAGCCTTAAAAGATGTTGAAGCCGCAGCCAAGGAAGTCCTACCGGCGTTTGCCAAGCTTGGCTATGACGGCCAGTCAAAGCAATTTAAAGAAACCACGAGCGGTGTCATGATCACGCTGATCCTGGCATTCTTGATCGTCTTCTTGGTGCTGGCTGCTCAATTCGAAAGCTTCGTGCATCCGTTGATCATTATGCTTTCGGTGCCATTGGCACTCGCCGGCGCGGTCTATGCGTTGTGGGGTGCCGGCCAGTCGATCAACATTTATAGCCAAATCGGCATTATTCTGCTGGTTGGTTTGATGGCCAAAAACGGCATTTTAATCGTCGAGTTTGCCAACCAACTACGTGATCAGGGCATGAGCGTGCGCGATGCCGTATTGGAGGCCTCCGTGTTACGCCTTCGCCCAATCGTCATGACTGTGATTTCCACCATCCTTGGCGCCATGCCGCTGATTCTAGCGAGCGGCGCCGGTGCGGAAAGCCGCATTGCGATCGGCACCGTCATCATTGGCGGCTTGGGTGGCGCACTCGTGCTGACGTTGTTCCTGACGCCGGTGCTTTACGATTTGATGGCCCGCTTGACCCGCCCACGCGGAACCATAGAAAAGGCACTCGAAGCGGAGTTGTCGAGTGCCAGCGCGCAGCAACGAATTTAAGGACCGTAAACCTAAAACCTCAAATTCAGCCCTACTCGCAGAATATCCAGTTTCGTCTCGAAATCAAATTGCCTGCGTGCGCGAAGCGCCTCAGAAAATTTGATATCGTCAAGGGAGACATAGAGATATTCACCCTTGAGCGTCATGCTTTGAGACAGGCGCAATTCTATGCCGGCGCCGAACGTATAACCCGCAACGGTCTCACTCGCCGAGCCAATCGATAAGCCACGTCGCGTGCTGATGCTCGAATTGACGTCGGCGACAGCAAGACCCGCCGTGAGATACGGAAGTATGGCGCCCGTGTCGTAACCAACGCGGCCACGCAGCGTCCATAACCAATCAATGGATGACAGGCAATTGCCTGGACAGTTCTTTCGGCTTGAACCTTCAACATCGCTGATCGAAATGTCTGTCTCCAGCCCCCAAACAGTCCTGCCATTTTGCCAATTGTAACCAAGGGTTCCACCCCACACGACACCCTCGATCTCATAGCTGCCATTCAATGCCCTGGCCGCCCGCCTAGATTGGGTGCTCGTGTGCTCAACCTGACCGAAGCCACCACCCACGTGAAGTCCAACATACTTGCCTGCCCAAGGTGCATAGCCTGGTGCTGCATCCTTGACGCTGCCACGGCCGCCTGCGTTGGCAGCATTCGCGATGAATAGCGCAAAAGCTACCGTCAACGTCGCTGCCAAAACACCTTTAGGCAGCGAATTATATCTAGCCATAATGAACACCTTTCACGCCCTTACCAAAGCGCACTGAACCAATCGAAATTCAAAAAAGCCGTCCAAAGACGATCACATCACGTCTGCAAATAACAAACGGCGTTCAATGATTCAACGATGTTCAGTAAAATAGTCGCGTCGAGGTGTTCTGAATTGGAAGTTGGCAAGCATGAATTCAGCTGCCTAGACGAAAATAAGTATCGGAAGATAAGTAATTTTTTAGCAGTCGATCAGGTCGACATTCATAATGCAACAGTGTTCATTTTTCATCATTGTTACACAAAAAATGACCCGACGAGCAGCAATCGCCGGGCCACCGTTTGTAAGCAGAGGCTCTATGCATCCGGAACGGCGCTCAGAACCTATAATTCATGCCGACCCGAAAAATACTCAGGTCATCGACGCTTACGACGGTCCCCCCGCTCCCCGGGATATCAACCGTTTCGAAGTCAACGAAGAGGTATTCGCCCTTCAACGTCATGCGCGGAGAAATCCGCATTTCGATGCCCGCGCCAACGGCCGCTCCAGCCGTCGTTTCGTTGACAGATGCCCCGCCAACGGTCGCCGCATCGATATCGGCAACGGCGATGCCGGCAGTAATATAAGGCATGATGCCGTTGAAGTCGTAGCCGAGCCGTCCGCGGATCGTCCAAAGCCAGTCGATCGCCGTCGCACAGCACCCATTGGCCGTCACGCCCTCGATATCGCTCAGCGAAACATCTGTTTCAATCCCGACAACGACATTGGGTCTGTAATTCCAGTTGTAGCCGAGTGTGGCCCCGAACAAGTAGCCATCGATATCAAAATCACCACTCGAGTTGCCATTGGCAAAATCGTTGCGAGAAGTCCCGTAGCCGCCACCGATGTGCACACCCGCGTAGCCACCATGCCACGAGCCCGGTGCGCCACCCCATCTGGCGCCGTTGCTCGGGCGCGCGTCTTTTATACTCCCCTTTTTGATATCGCCATTTGCCCTGACCATATCCGGTGTTGCCACGACGGCGAAGGCCATTGCTAAAACTACACCAATCGCACCTAATCTCGTTAAGCCCCGTATCATACCGATGTGCCCCTTCCCATATCGATAGTTTTGCAACAAATGCAGATATCGATCAGCGTCTGATGATCCGATAGGAAACGGTGACAGCAAACCATGGTCAAAGGGAGGAGGAGTTAGGGCAATCCTGCCATTGATTGTCCAAAAAAGCGAACAGCAACAATGCGTAATATGCTAATGCTCAGACTAAGCTTGGCATTGATGTCACCGACAGGGCGCTTATGAGTCGCATTGGCGATGGTTGCGGAGTCGACTGATTGTACCGCACGTCACGCATACGCATCGGGCGGGATAAATGGGCCACGCATAACCTCGATTAAGTGTGCTAAGCGTAGACAGGTCTGATCCGAAAACGCCCCGCTAATAATTTGCGCTCCCAGGGGCAGCCCTTGTTCGGTTCGCCCAATCGGCAGCGCCGTCGCCGGTAAGTAGCTGAGCGCAGGGATCCCAATCCAATAATAGTTGTCGGAGGCGGGACGCTTTGCGCCATCGACGGTTACATATTGCTCAATCTTCGGCAGGCCGATCATGTTGGGGAATGCCGCCGTGGTTGTGGTCGGACAAAGCAAGGCATCATAGGTTTCAAAGAATGTGCGCCAGCCCTCTCGAACAAGAGCGCGGCGGTCATTGGCCTGTAGCCAGGCATGATGGGATTGGGCTAGTCCCTTGTGCATCAGTGCATCATAACGCGTATCGGCCGCTTCGAATGTTGCTGCACGCGTCACCACGTCGCCATGTTCTGCAGTGCTCAAGCGGCCTGAGGTCGCGCCACGCAACAGGGAAATAAAGAGCTGGAATGCGGCTTCGCCCGAGATCGGCAGCTCCGGGTGCAGGTCGACGATCGCACCGCCTGCTTCAAGGTCTTGCGCCAGCCCGGTTAGGGCATCGCGGAGGGTGGCGTCGACCGGGAAATCAGGATCGTCGGTTACAAGCGCAATGCGCCAGCCCTCGAGCGATTCGCGGTCTTCGTGGTGAAACTGCGCCTGCCATCCAGCCTTCAGTGGGCGCTCAGGTCCCCTCAACACATCAAACGCCAACATCAGGTCTGCTGCCGATCGCGCCAAGGGTCCCGCAACGAGGATATCGATCGGCCCTGCAATCTCCAGCATGCCGTGGCCTTGCATCGGAATGACACCAAAAGTCGGCTTGTGGCCATAGATGCCGCAAAAGGCCGCCGGCACGCGAATGGAGCCGGCAATATCGCTGCCGAGTTCCAACGCGCTGAGACCGGCGGCAAGTGCGGCCGCCGAACCACCTGATGAACCACCCGGTGTGTGTTCGAAGTTCCATGGATTTTTCGTGACGCCATAAACATCGTTGAAGCTATGCCAATCCGCCAGATCTTTGGGGACGTTGGTCTTTCCGAGCACGATGGCGCCCGCCTGGCGCAGGCGCTGCACTGTCACGGCATCGCACGCTGCCATATGGTCACGCCGCGAGACATGGCCGAAGGTCGACGGAAGGCCTGCAAAGTCGAACGAGTCTTTGATTGTCATCGGCACGCCGTGCAAGGGGCCTAGGGATTTGCCCTGTGCGATCATTTGATCGGCGCGCCGAGCCTCCTCCCGCGCCGCCGCGAAGCGCTCAACGACCACAGCATTGAGGGCATCGTTATAAGCTTCTATGCGCTTGATGTGCGCGTCCGTGATCTCACGCGCACTGACCCGCCCTGCTGCGATGTCCTTTGCGATCCGTCCAGCACTCAAGAAAGCCGTCATGCCGATACTGTCTTTATCTGTTGCGGTTGCGGTCTTCGAAGGGCCTGCGGCCATTAGGCAATAAATTGCAGACCTTCGGCGTTGGCCCGTTCGACCTCCTCGCGGTAGGCCTTGAACGCATCGACCAGTGTGAACTTGGCCTGCCAACCGAGCACCTGACGCGCGCGCTCGATATCCATCGGGCTCGATTTCATTTCCGGCGGCGCGCCTGGCTCTAGGTCATAGTCGGCGCCCGGCAGCGCCTCTTTGACGGCACTGACCAGATCGTCAAATTTGACCAGATTACCATCGGCAATATTGATGATGTTTTCACCGGGCATGGCAATCGTTGCCGCCTTGTCGATCGCCTCACCAACATCCTTTTCATAGATGTATTCGCTATCGATGGTATCCGGCATTCGCAACTGCGCTTTTTGGCCGCTAAAGTGCGAGCGGACCAGCGCATTGATCTTTTGCCCGCCGCCGGAGCCTGCCCAGAAGTGCCCAAACCCGAAGACATTGGCAAGCCTGAGTATCATCACCTCAAAATCAAAGGCCTTTGAGTAGTATTCGAGCAGCAGTTCCTTCTCGACTTTTTGATTGCCATAGGCCGTGCCGGGGCCGCGGTAGAACGTTTCTTTCATGGGGCCGCTGCTCGGCCGGCGCGTATCGTAAACTCCCATCGTTGACATGTGGACAAGCCGCTTGATGCCGGTCAGTCGCGCCGCCTCGGCAGCATTGCGTGTACCGATGACATTGATATCGAACGACATCGATATGTTGCGTTGCGCTTTCGATCCAATTACGCCGGCGGTATGCACGATCGTATCAACATCATGCTGACGAATAGCGTCGACAATTTCCGCCAGGTTACGCACATCTCCCGGCATCAGACTATAGCCGTCCGCACCAAGTTTGAACTTCAGGAAAACGCCCCGCGGCGCTGGATCGAGGAACACCACTTTTTCGCCGCGCGCAATTGCACATCGCGCGAAATTAACGCCGACAAGCCCGGCACCTGTCACCAATGTTGTCATATCTACTCCCTTCCGCTCTATAGAATTGGTTGGTTAATCCCATTCGGGTCCAGCCATCTGATCAATGTTACAGGTCTGAGGGTGCCCGTCCAGCAACCGAATGCCGGACACGCGGCAAGCGGTGCGGACGCCGGCTGCCGCAACCCGTGCCAGCCAAGGTTTTAGGCGCAATTCGGCCAATGTGCCCCGGAAAACCTGTTTCGGGCCGCGCTGCAATAATGCTTGCATTGCCGCGTCATCGGTTTGATAATTCGCGCCTGAATTGCGCGAGAAATTCAGCGAGAAAAAGGGAGTAATCGCCATGAAAGTCGCGAAGTTAGCGGGATGGACGACCGCCACATTAATCGCCTCTTGTGGAACACTAGTCGCACAAGACGGTGTCGCAAAGTTTTACAAGGGCAAGGAGATGAGAGTGCTTGTCGGCTCATCCGCCGGCGGTGGTTATGATGCGTACGCGCGCGTCGTTGCCAAACACCTGGGCCGTTTCCTGCCGGGTAACCCAAGTCTGACCGTGCAGAATATGCCGGGTGCTGGTGGTCTACGTGCCGCAAATTATCTCTACAACGTGGCCAAGAAAGATGGCTCAGTCATTGCCCACCTGCAGCGTACCGCTCCGGCTCACCAGATCATGGGTCGCCCTGGCGCCAAGTATGATCCGAAGAAGTTCAATTGGCTCGGCTCATTGAATAGTGAAGTGACGATTTGCGTCGCGCGCAAAGATGCCAAGGTTCAAAACGCCAAAGATCTGTTCAATAAGCAATTGATCGTTGGTGGCGCCGGTCTTGCGACCGATAGTGAAACGGTGCCGACGATTTTGAGCAACATCCTTGGCATGCGGTTCAAGATCATTTCCGGTTATCCAGGCTCAACGCAGACGGCCTTTGCGATCGACAAGAATGAAATCGAAGGTATATGCGGCTCGTATTCTTCGCTGACGTCGGCGCAAAAGCGCTGGTTCAAGAAGGGTGCTGAAAAGGTCAACATTCTTGTTCAGATTTCGACCAAGAAGCACCCGAAGATTCCCAATGTACCGTTGGCGGTCGACCTGGTGAAATCGGACGAAGATCGCAAGATCATGGAACTCAACGATGCCCGCCTCGAGATGGGCCGCCCGTTCGTTGCGCCACCGAATGTACCGAAGGAGCGCGTAGCGGCTCTGCGGAAGGCATTTTGGGACATGGCTAACGACAAGAAGTTCGCCGACTCCATCTTGCGCCTCGGCCGCGAGCTAAATCCAGTCAGAGGCAAGGATGTCCAGGGGCTGGTCAACCGTATCGCCAGTATCGATAAGTCGCTTGTCGCGAAACTGAAGCAGGCTCTGGTCTACAAGGGCCCCAAAGCCAAGGTCGTCATCAAGCTGCAGACGTTCGTCGGCAAGGTCACAAAGCTGAAGAACGGCAATCGCCGCGTCTCCATTACGACCAAGGGCGGCAAGGCGATCAAGGCCAAAGTCTCTGGTTCACGCACCAAAATCACCGTTGCCGGCAAGAAGGTCAAGCGCAAGGCGATCAAGATGGGCATGACCTGCACCATCAAGTCACCGGGCACTGGCACCGAAGCCAAGACCATCGACTGTAAGTAACAGATCAGGATTCGACAGGCGCCGGTTGGTACAGACCGGCACCGTTTTGGGCGCTGATGCCACGAATGAGCGGCCTGCCGGCATCGGCGGGCCGCAATTTGTATCTGGCGCCGGGATTTCCTAATCTGCCCCTGCAATCAACATCATTGATAAGAGGGTTTGACGACCATGTCCTCAAGCGCATTGACACCATTCAATATTGGCCAGGGGTCTCCGGCCAACACATTTCTCGCGGTATGGGTGGCAGCGGACGCCGGTTTGTTCGAAGCACATGGTCTCAGGATGGGTATTGTACCCATGGTGGGCGGCAAGCAATCAGCAGACTATTTTGCCGGCGGCCGAATCAATCTCATGCATATCGGTATGTCATCGGTCGTGCGCGCCAATGCCGGCGGCAGCGATTTGGTGACCATCGGCTCCCTCAGCAATGTGGTGCGAGGTGATATGTTCGCGACGCCTGGCGTTACGTCGGGCGAACAATTGAAGGGCGGCATCGTTGGCATCAGCAGCGAAGGCTCTGAGACTGATACCACCACCACCCTTGCGTTGCGCCAGATCGGATTGGCGCGCAGCGATGTCACCATGAAAGAGGTTGGAAATGATCGCCTGAGCCCGTTGCGCCGCGGCGAAATCACGGCGACCACGCTTGGTGAACCTGAACGCAGCCAGGCGGTAAGTGAGGGCTTGGTACGTTTAGTGGATCTATTTGAGGCTCAGATCCCGTGGGTCTATAGCGGTCTTGTAACATCCAGGAGTTACTTGGCAGCCAATCGGGCCTATGTGACGGCGGCAATGACCGCGGTCATTGAAGGCAACGAATTGGCGCTCAATGATGCAGACCGCGCAAAGCGTGTCCTGGCGCGGGAACTCGACATCACGGATGATAAGATTCTTGAACTCAGTTATGCGAACTTCAAGACGGCCACGCCGGCGTTCGCCGAAGCCTCGCGAGCCGGCGCCGAGAACATTTTATCAGTGATCGAGATCCCTGGCATCAGCAAGTCGGTGGACGATTATCTAGACAATAGTATTCTCGATGAATTGCGGGCCAACGGGACACTGGATGCTATTCATTCCAAATATGCATCTTGATCGGCGCGAAGTTGCGTCCCGATGCATTGATTGGAGGTCGTCAAGGATAAGCCAATGACCAACACAGCCGAGCAAATCGTTGTCGAACCGGTTTCAGCGGCCTTGGGCGCCCGCGTCACCGGCATCGACCTGGCACGACCTTTAGACGAAGCATGCTTTAAAGTTATTCATCAAGCCTGGCTTGACTATCAGGTGCTGGTGTTCCCCGACCAGCACTTTTCGGAAGCAGACCAAATCAGATTCACCGAAATGTTCGGCGAGCCAGGTGGCCGCAATCGCAAGATTGAGGTTGTCGAGAAGAACCGGGTGTCCCATCCAGGCATCATGCTGATCTCCAATATTCGTGAAGACGGCAAACCGATCGGATCATTACCGGACGGCGAAATGATGTTCCACTCGGACGGCGCTTATTCCCAGACCCCCTTCAGATATACGCTTCTTTACGCAATTGAAGTCCCCTCTGTTGGCGGCAATACCCTGTTTGCCAATATGTACAAGGCATTCGATATGCTGCCGGCCGACCTCAAGCAGAAACTGTTCTCGCGTCGGGCAGAGAACCGCTATTACGCTGGTACAGTGCAAAAGGACAAACCGTCGGACTCTCTGACTGGCGTAACGACACACCCACTCTTTATCACCCATGAAGAGACCGGGCGTACAGCATTGTACGCCAGCCGGTTATTGACCACACATGTTGTTGACATGCCCGAAGCCGAGAGCAAGGAGATCTTGGAGCAACTGTTCGACCACTCTGAGCAGGACAAGTTCATCTATGAGCACGTGTGGACCCCGGGTGATTTTGTCGTCTGGGACAATCGCTGTGTCAATCACGCGCGCACGGATTTTTCAGCTGGCGAAAGACGTCTCTTGCGCCGCACGACTGTGCTTGGTCAACCGCAAAATGCTGCCACATCTGACGTCGCCGCAGCCTGAGGAGTAAGAGATGTTACCGCCGCCAGACGAACACACACCACCGAGGAATCGTTTGCCCGGCAAAGTGGCAATCGTCGCTGGTGCCGGCTCAGTCGGCACAGGATGGGGTAACGGTAAAGCCGCCGCATTTGTCTACGGCAAGGAAGGCGCAAAGGTCTTGTGCGTCGACATGAGCTTGGACGCCGCAGCAGAAACCGTTGAGCTGATAAAAGCGGCAGGTGGCGAGGCTTCAGCCTATGCCGGCGACATGCGCGATGAGGCCGTCGTACAATCGATGGTCGATACCTGTGTTGAACGCTATGGCCGGCTTGATATCCTACACAATAATATCGGTCTGCAGGGCACTGGCCGAAGTCTGGACTCGATAACGGTCGATGATTGGAACTTTGTATTTGGCACGAACTTGACGACAACAATGCTCACCTGCCGAGCCGCTGTTCCCGTCATGATCAAGCAAAAGTTTGGGACGATCGTGAATATCGCATCAATCGGCGCCATTCGGCATTTGAATGTGCCGATGGCGGTCTATGCGGCAACCAAGGGGGCGATGGTGGAATTCACGCGAAATATTGCCATACAGCATGCCGGCGATGGTATTCGCGCCAACTGCGTCTTGCCCGGTTATATCGATACACCCTTTATCCTGCGCATTGTTGATGGCAAGCCCAACTACCAGCACAAGGGATATGATACCGCCGATGCCTATCGCGCAGCGCGTGACGCGGTGGTTCCGACCGGTCGGATGGGGACCGGTTTCGATGTCGCATACGCCGCCTTATTTTTGGCCTCTGATGAGGCAAGCTATGTAACGGGTACAACGCTCGTGACGGACGGCGGCGTCACATCGACCTGCCCCGGCACATAGCACCGAGAGTCCGTAATTCGATCGGAGTTGAAAACAAATGGGACGCCTTGAAGGACGAGTAGCAATTGTTACAGGAGGTGCGCAGGGCATCGGTGCCGCTTATTGCAAGCGGTTTGCCGAAGAGGGCGCGCATGTTGTGGTAAGCGATGTCGTTGACGGTTCTGCCGTCGTTGGCGCCATCGAACAAGCCGGCGGCAAAGCAATTTTTGTCGCGGCCGACGTCTCTAAAGAACCGGACACCAAGGCGTTGGTCGCCAAGACCATTGAGACCTTCGGCAGGCTCGATATTTTGATGGCCAATGCTGGGCTCTACACCCATCTGGATCGCAAGAAAGCAACCGAGATCACCGTCGAGGAATGGGATCGCGTGCATGACGTCAACGTCAAGGGCGTTTGGTTGTCGGCCAAGGCAGCCATTCCCGAGATGCAAAAGCAAGGCTACGGCAAAATCATAAACATCGCGTCCACGGTATCCTATAAGGGGGCCCCGTCCATAACCCACTATGGCGCATCGAAGGCCGCCGTGTTGGGCATCACCATGTCGATGGCAACGGAATTCGGCGACGACGGCATCAGAATCAACGCAATAGCGCCTGGTCCGACAGAGACCGAAACCGGCCGCGCCATCGAGACCGATGCCGACCGCGCCCGCCGCACCAAGAGCGCCAACAACCGAGCAATCAAACGCGTTGGCCAGCCTGAGGATCTTGTCGGCCTTGCGGTTTTCCTGGCCTCTGCTGAAAGCGATTACATGACCGGTCAGACCATAGTTGTTGATGGTGGCGGCTTGATGCGCTGATCTGAGGATGCATCCCTATTGCGTCGACTGCATTGCCAGGTATCTTCTTGCCAGTCCTGCAAAGTACCCGATTATCGATTGTGCGGTGCAGCTCAGGTCTGAGGTCGGATAAGTGGCGGCGCACCAACCAATTTGGCCGTTGGGCTGTCGGGGCCGTATTCCGCATAAATTTCGTCACAATATTTCGCGAGTCGCTTCTGCTTGCCGGATTTTCGCATGCTGTTCTTCATGAAGGATGTATAGCCGCTCACCTTGGTGGCGTAATATTTGGGTGCCGTTTTTGCGACGGCCTGAAAATATTTGATGGCTTCCGGTGACATGCGCCCATCACACATTTCCGAAGCAAATCTCAGTTTGGCCTCCGTGATCGCTAGCCTATCGTTGGCTTTGGCACGATCACTGTTGGCACCGAGCAATACGACCGCCGCAACCGCGATACTCAATACTTTGGCCATTCTTTTCTCCCGCTGACATATCAAACAACGCAGGACAGGCTTACCGCGCGCGCCAGCCTGCGTTCTTGGCCACACCATTAAAGATGCGACAATTGTGCGGGTACGTTGCATCGATTGACAAATGCTTTGAACAACTTTTCCACAAGATCCCCAATCACGAAAATCAATCGTTGACAGAATTTAATGGTTTGATTTGACGCAATAAAAAGGAAAACCGTTGTTCTGGGTGCCGCATTGATACACAGGCTGTCCGAAACGGCGCGAGAGGCTTGTAGCCGCTGCCACCTACAACCGGCCCTGCACAAATGGTTTGTGCCCAACGTAAGATCAAGAGCCAAAGAAAAAGCGGCCACCGGCGATGGTTGCCGATGGCCGTCCAAATTTCTGCAAGTCCACGGATCGCTTAATAGTGCGTAGCAGAGGTTGCAGGCCTCACTTGCAATCTACGGACTTGGCTTCCTTGTTATTCCCGGGAGCCTTGATTGTGCAGGTCATGCCGACCTTCAGCGCTTTGCGCTTGGTCTTCTTGCCGTTCACCGTAACGGCCGTACGGCTGCCGGAAATGTTGGTCGAGAAGACTTTGCCATTGCTCCGCGCCATGGTGAGCTTCTTATTGCGATCTTCAAGGCCCGTAATTTTGCCCTTGTAAGTCTTACCGGCCTTCTTTCCACCCTGTTTCATCGCCTTGAACGCGGCGACGATCTTCGGCGAAGCACTCAGCATATCGGTGTATATCCTGTGCATCTCTTCGCCCGACACGTAATTCAAGGACCGTTTTGCCCGCTTGGTTTCGGCAATCATGTCGGGATCCTTCATTGCTTTAGCAAAAGCTGACCGCAAAGCCTTGACAACGTCGGGTTTGAGCCCTGGCGGTCCAAAGAACGGCCGGCCCGCGAGCAATGGCGCGGCAGAAAACGCGATCAAAGCCTTGCCGTCCGGCGATGCGAGATCGCTCGCCTGCTCCACCGAGGCAATATCCGGATGGCTTCCCATCCGGCCGATGACACTAAATTTGTGCTCCTTGATATAGCCACGCAGGCTTTCGTAACTACCGGCTGTCCCAGCCACTTCTTTACGCACAACGGCCAGCGTTTTCTCGTCGTTTCCATCATAACCGGTGATTGTTTTGATCGGGTAACCATCAAATGCCAACATCTTGACCCGCTGATAGGCAGAGCTTCCGCGTCCGGTAGATGAAAACTTAAGCGGCGTCCCTTTCCATTTACGCAGCTGCGACAACGATTTCACAGGATGGGTAGCGTGCACGACCCAGACATAAACTGAGCCGGTCATCGATCCGATAGAAGTAAGCTTGGCAACATCATACTGAACGCCCTTTTCGCCAAGTCGTTGGGCGGTCGCAATGGCGCGATTTAAAATCGAGATCACGGTTCCATCGCGCGGCGCGCGCCGCATCATGTAGTTCGCCGCAACGATACCCCCAGCACCAGACATGTTCTGGGCAATAGTTCTCGGTTTGCCTGGAAGGTACTTAGGCATGTGCCGTACAATGAGACGGCCATAGAAATCGTAGCCACCGCCAGGGGTGGCACGAATGACGACCTTGAAGGTCTTGCCCTTCCAGCTTGGTGCGGCATGGGCCACGTTCGTAAGCAAGCAGGCACCGCCGGCAATCAATGCCGCACCGGCGAGCCGGTTGAGTTTAAAATGGCTTGTTTTTTGCTGTGTCATCGACACGTCCTCCCAGTTGCAGCGCCCGTTGTTTCGGACAATAAAGACGCCCGAACCTGCCGGGCAAATTCCAGATCTTCAGTGTCCAAGCCGGCGGTTCAGCGAAGAGGCTAGCAAATACACTAACCTATGCAAGGATAAGATGGGCTGGTTAACCCGTACCGGGCCGGGAGTTGCTGCCTCTGTCTGGCAGGGTTGGGCTGTGCGGGCCGGTCGCCAGCGGCAGCAAAATCAAATCTGATCGCGCCAAGCCTTAAGCGTACAGACCTGTCCGACGCCTTGATGACACCAGCGCTGAATGCCTTTGATCATCTATAAACTTTTGAGCGTGACCGTTGCGCCTGGTGCGTCTAAAATATTGCCAGTGACATTGGGGCGCCGGGCTTTGCAGGCCTTTTGGCGACCATCGAGATGAGGAGACCCAGCCATGAACGTCATGATGAAGGATGCCGATACTCTGCGCAGAGAGGCTTACGAGACGGCGCACGAGGCCCATCCTGCCGAATATGTCGGCAAGTCCCCGATCAAGGTCAACAAGCTCGGCCACTTTGTCTACGAGGTGAGCGACGTCGAACGCACGGTCAAATTCTGGAAAGAGGTGATGGGCTTCATCGAGACCGACCGTAATGCCAAGGGCATGGTGTTTTTCCGCTGCAATGCCGATCATCACGGCATCGGCCTGAAGCCGGCACCCAAAGGCAAGCCGCCGCGCCGCGAAATGACCAAGGGCCTACAGATGGAGCACCTTGCCTTCGAGGTCGACAATATCGAAGTCCTCAAGCAGGCACGCGATTATCTCCAGGCCAACGGCATTCCGATCGTCTTCCAGGGCCGCAAGGGAGCGGGCTGCAATATCAGTGTGAACTTCCTTGATCCCGATGGGTTTGAATTCGAGGTCTATTGCGAAATGGATCAAATCGGACCGGACAACCGCCTCCGTCCGGAAAGTCAATTCCGCCCGGCCGACCCACTTGAAGATGCGATTGCCAATCCCGTCCCGAAGACCTGGTAGGATGAGACCGGGCAGGACTGACGCGCGGAGCAGCGCGCTGCGACCAGCATGCTGCCGGATCGATCGCCACGCAACGGGTAGGCTTGAAGCGTGAGGCGTCCACGCTGACTGCGAGAACGCTCGCCCGCGACAGTTGGAAACGTCATGACCCTAATTCTCAGTAACGATGATATCGACGAACTTTTGCCGATGGCCGACTGCATCCAGCGCTTGCAGGAAACATATGTTGATATGGGTGAGCGCCGCACGATGAGCCGCCTGCGCTCCGACATTTATGGCCCCGTCACGGAGCACGGTCGCTACGTCTTCAAGACCATGGATGGGTTGACGCCCCGTTATGAAGTGGCGGCCATTCGTTTGAACTCTGACATCATTCGCTGGACGAAAGGACCTGCCGGCATCCGCAAGGACAAGCAGCCGCTTGCCGATGGCAAATGGGTTGGACTGGTCTTACTCTTCTCCACCCGCACCGGTGAACCTTTGGCAATCATGCCGGACGGCGTCTTGCAACGCCTGCGGGTCGCCTCGACCAACGCGTTGGGTGCGAAATACATGGCACCGGCAGATGCCTCCGTCTACGCTTTGCTGGGCGCCGGTTGGCAGGCGGGCGGCCAGGCCGAAGCGATTGCCGCCGTGCGCCCACTTAAGGAAATTCGCATCTATAGCCCGACCAAACAAAACCGCGATAACCTTGCCAAAGAACTCCAGGACAAATTGGGGATACCTGTATTATCGGCGCCCGACGCCGAAACCGCTGTCCGAGATGCAGATATTGTCGGCATGGCCACCAACAGCGTCACCCCGGTAGTTCGCCATGAGCATATAGCGCCCAACGCACATGTCACATCCGTAAAGGAATTGGAACTCGATCCCGTAACGCTCAATCAAAGCGCACTCGTCGCTGTCCACACGCGTGTTGACAGGCCGGCAAACTACATCGTCGGATTCGATGAAGCGCCGATTTATGCTCATGATCCGCAGGATGGACTGCCGGAAGAACTCAGAACCACGCGGGCCGCGCGCCCGCCTACCACGGTTGATTTGACGACCTGCCCGGATCTTGGCGATCTGGCTGTGGGGCGTGTGAAGCCGCCGGCCGCCGGCGGTCTCACAACCTTCGTGAACACAATCGGGCTTGGCATACAATTTGCGGCGCTGGGCCAGCTGGCATATGAGCGCGCTTGCGCCGCGGGTAAGGGCAACGAGATTCCGACGGACTGGCTGCTGGAGACGGTACATCCTTAACCGATTGCGTGTCGCCAACGGAAATGCCAGAATTTGGATATGAAATAATTTGGAGAGTCTTATGGCATTCACGAGTTGGCGCGGAATTATCGGGATCGTGCACCCCACGCTCAGGCCAGGATCCAATGAGGAGGTAATCCGGCTGCTTGCTGAAGGGATCGGTGTCCTCGCTCTTCACATTAACATTACGCGCGGAACGCAAGAGGAATTCAAGGAGATCACCTCTGCTTATGAACGCGAGATTGCGTTGTTGGTGGAGGCCGGCTCGGACGTCATCCATCCCTCAGGTGCGCCGCCCTTCATGGTGCAGGGCCGCGATGGTGAAGCACGCATAATAGATGATTGGGAAAAGCGCTTCGGTGTTCCCATGTTCACGTCCGGTCAAAACCACGTCAATGCGTTGAAGGCGTTGGGCGCGAAATCGATCATCGGGGCCACATATTTTTCTGGCGAGATCAACACAATATTTGCCAAGTATTTCGAGGATGCGGGTTTCGAGGTGCGTGCCATGGCCGGTATCGACGTGCCGTTCAACAAGGTCCAGGAACTCTCTGGTGAGCAAGTCTATGCTCACATCAAAAAGACCTATCTCGCCAACAAAGGGGCGGATGCAATTTATATGCTGGGCTCTGGCTGGCGCACGCTGCACATCATCGAGATGCTGGAGCAAGATCTGGGCGTGCCGGTTATTCACCCGGTCCCCGCCCGCGTTTGGGAATTTCAAAAGCGACTACACGTGAACGAAGTGCGAGAAGGTTTCGGTAGGCTCTTGCGCGATATGCCGTCTTTGGCAGGTTGAGGACTTGGCCGGCGATAGGTTGACGCGAAAAGGCGGAGTAGGCTCGCAATAGCAACGGGCACTACTTCATGCACGCAGCAACGCAGAAAGATTGCTGCAAACCAGAGAAAACCAATCATTTGGTTTTGGAGGAAACGATGGCTTTAAATGCACCCAAAATGCGAGGGGTTTGCGTGGCTTTCACCGCGTGTCTCGCGACCCTGATACTTGCCCCGGGCACGGCGATGGCGAATGACTTCTACAAAGGAAAAACGATAACAATTATCATCACTTCCGGCGTTGGAGGGTCGGTCAATCTTCTTGCCCGCCTAGGCGGGCGCTACGTTGGCAAACATATTCCGGGAAACCCAGCGGTAATCGGAAAGAACAAGCGTGGAGCCGGTGGCTTGGTAGGCGCTAATTTCGTCTACAATCAAGCTCCGAAGGACGGCACGACACTTGGTAGCTCATTGAATTCGGTGCCCTTCGCACCTCTCTTTTATGGCAAGAAGTCAAAAGCCAGGTTCGATCCTCTCAAGTTCCAATGGATTGCGAGCCCAGTGAAATTCGTGGCTGTCGCACTCGCCTGGCACACATCGAAGATCAAGACCTGGCAGGATCTTCGCAAGCATCAAATGATTGTTGGCGCATCAGGCCGCGGCTCGACCAGCACCATAGACGGGCTTGTGATGAATGCGTTGATGGGGTTCAAGTACAAGGTCATCTTCGGTTATCCCTCCGGTGGCGACATCGACCTCGCGATGATTAGAGGCGAGACGGAGGGCCGCGCGACGACTGCCTGGGCTGGTGTCACAAGCCGTCACCCAGATTGGTTGACGAAGAAAAAGGTCAGGGTCCTCTACCAAATGGGTCTTGAGCGGTATCCAGGCGTACCCTCGAGCGTGCCGTTGATCATCGACCACGTAAAGGATCCCGAGAAAAGAGCCGCTCTAAGATTAAAAATGGCCGCTTACGATATCGGCTATCCTGTCTATGCTCCGCCTGGCGTACCTGCTGATCGGATTGCGATATTGAGACGGGCTTATGCAAAGGCATACGCAGATCCCGAACTGTTGGCAGCCGCCAAAAAAGCCCGTGTCGACATTGCGCCGATCTCCGGCAAGCGCCTCGAGGCAATCGTCCGGGATGCTTACGCCGCCCCCCAATCGGCAAAAGCGATGTTGCAAAATGCGATTGCCGATAGCGGCAGCCTCAAGAAAATCAAGGCGACCAAGGTCTCCAGTGCACTCAAAGGGTTTAAGAGAAAAGGTCGTACCATCGTATTTGCCGTCGGTGGCAAGGCTGCAACCGCAAAGATCGGTCGCAAGACCAAGATCAAGGTTGGCGGCAAAAAGGCAAAGCGCGGTGCCTTGAAGGTCGGCATGTCTTGTGACATCGCTTATTTCGGTGAAGGCAGCCAAGCCAAGTCAATCAATTGCAAATAGTCCGGAAGGAGATGGCCCGCTGCTAACAGTGTTGGCAGCGGGCGCGCCTGAAAGCATCTATTGGCTAGCGAGGCCCATCATCAATCGGGAAGCGATGCGATGACAAACACATTCACCACCAGCCGGCTGACCGAACAAATTGGCGCCGAGATCACTGGCATCGACCTCAGAGGTTCCCTTGACGACGGGATGATTGGCGCAATCAAGGAGGCGCTCCTAGAACACCTGGTCATCGTGATCCGCGATCAGCAATTGTCACCTGTGGAGCAGATCGCATTTACCCGTCGTTTCGGCGACATCGTCCGGCGCATCAAGGGCGACTTCCTGCATCCGGAATATCCTGATGTCCTTGTACTTTCCAACCGCAAGGAAAATGGCAAATATGTCGGCGCGACGACCGAATATGCCGGCTTCACATGGCATGCGGATCTAACCTATGCCGAGCGCCCCAGCATGGGGTCTATGCTTCATGCACTCGAAGTGCCGCAAGAAGGCGGCGATACCGCCTTCGCCAACATGTACCTCGCTTACGAAACTTTGCCTGAGCAGACCCGCAATCGGATCGACAACCTGAAAGCGGTGCATGTTCGCGATCGCCGCCGCAATCCGCGTGCGGCACTCACGGAGAATTTCGATCGCGACGTTGCCGCCTACTATGATCTCGATATTCCTGATCGCACCCACCCCATGGTCACGCGGCATCCCGAGACCGGACGCAAAGCATTATTCGTCAATCCGCGTTTTACGATAGCCATTGAAGGTATGGAAGACCGCGAGGCACAGCCTTTATTGGATGATCTCTTCGCGCATCAGCGCCGTCAGGAGTTTGTATATCGGCACAAATGGCGGCTGGGGGATCTGGTCTTCTGGGATAATCGTTGCACGATTCACTTGGCGTGTGGCGGCATTGTGCCCCCCGGAATCAGGCACCTTCATCGGACATCTATCGCCGGCGACGTGCCCTTTGCATAGGCGCGTGCCAGAGGCCGATTCGCCCGATCCGATCGGTTATTTGGCCGGTAATGTCTGCGCGTATTTGAGCACGTTTGCCGCCTCCTTAACACTAAGGAACCGTAGCGACACCATATAGTGGCCCGGATGCCCGTTTCTGATCTTGTGCAACACCTCCCAAGGATTGGCGCTGGCCTCCGTGCCGACGTAGCCGGGGGTCTTAGCATCGCCCCAGTTCAGCATCCTGCCATCAAAGCCGTGGCACGCTGCGCAGACGTTTTGATAAATCTCTTTCCCGCGTGCCGCATTTCCGTTGACAGTGCCATCTGCATTAACGTGCGCGCTCGTTTTATGCAGGCCCTTGCTCAAGAACAGCGCAAGCAAAAGCTTCGCATCACGCGGAATGAGAGTATCAGAAAACCCGTGCGTCGCGTCGGAAAAGAGTTTGACAATCTGCTTCGGGTCCTTACCGCCAACACCGCCAACACCTTTAATGCCCGTCGAATACGCACCCTTTGCATAGTTTCCTTTGGCGCCTTCGTAGTCCCAGCCATGACAGGACTTGCAACGCCATGTCACGCCACCGGTTTTCTTATTCGATTTAGGCCATGCCGGATGCGTCGATTTCGGCAGCGACTTGCCAAGCTGCGCCGCCCAATTGTCATAGAGCCGCCCACCCAACGACAATTGCCAGCTTAGTGACGGACTGATCGGCTTCCCCCTGACATAGTCAGCTTTTGCCTGGGTTTGGGCAGATGAGACCGTCGGAACAACTAGGCAGCAAACGGTCACCAGCAACGCGGTGGTGTAAGAGCAGAGTTTCACGAGGGGCAGTGTCCTTACAATTAACAATCGCGATATATGTCGTAAACTACGTCTATATCGTCTTCCATTTGTCAACCTGGCCATGCACGTCGTGGACGCGGAGATGGCGCAAGACAGCCTTAGGGTGCACCGCTTGCATTGGCAGCGCCGCTCCGCGTTATCCCTAAAACGAGCAGTTCAATATTCCGATTGATCTTACGGTCAGCCAGTGGCTGCCGTTCACCACTGGTCACGCAGCGACATACGCGCCTCGCTCGACCTCGTGAGCCGGAGAGGCAATCGGGACAACCGCGCCAGTTCTATATTGCAACGTCTCTGGCAAATGTGTGTCTCCGTGTCAGCGCAGAAGGAGTCGATCATGAGGCTCAAAATTACAACGCCTACCTGATCGCGGGGCACCCCTGTGGCCGTCGCACCATCTTCAGCCAACCAGGACGGGCTATAGAAACACGAGTAGGTGAAACAATCCGCCGGCTATGACCAATGAAATGACGTGCACGGTCTGGTACAAGGCCGTCCGAGCTGCTTGGCCGGTGCGATTTGAACGCGCCGGCAAGTCGCTTATTACTGAGCCATCGAGCATGAAGTGCCTTGGGGTTGAGCGCAGCCCCCACGATGTCAGCGATGTCGTATGCAGACATGATAGCTGCATCGCGACTGGGTTCGTTTCAACTTCTAATGCAGACACATTTCCGATTTGTGGTATAATTTTTTGCTCCACGATCGATAGAGGATACCGTTTTGCGTCGCGCCAATTGCTCATCCACACAGCCTTGCTTGAGGCCTGCATATTAGTATAATATTTCGTTGCGACTGGTACAGCCCCCATCGCTTACATTACCTGAGGTCTAGGCTGCTAGACAGATTCCTAATTTTAAACATGGATGTATTCTTAATTGATTAGCGAGAAAGGCAGAAGTGTTAGGGCCAGCGAACATTTTGAACGAAGCCAATCGGTTTTTAGCGGATACGGTTCTCACGAATGAGACGGATGACAAGGGGCAACGGTGGCTGCAAATCCCGGGCCATGAACCGCGCGTCCTTAGATCACTTGAAATTCGGCGAGACCCACTCGAGATTCGCCTAACACGTCGGCCCAATCGCGAGTTCTACGAGGCTCCGGCAACGCTCTTGCTTAGTTACTTGCTGACGCGTTTTAAGCCGAAAGTTTTTTTTGATCTCGGTGCCGGCTACTTCAGTTTCATCGCCGCCTCTCACCAAGTAGCGAAGCCTGAGGTGCACGGTTTCGATATGAATCCAGGGGCCTACGACGCCTTAAAAAGATATGGAGAGAGATCGGCATTTGCAGGTCGGATGCACGCCCATCTCGTGGGTTTCACCGATAAACATGTCGGTGTGACCCGTATCTGGTTTGCGCGCACAAGAATGTTCGAGCATGAGCCATCAGTGCATGAGTACAGGGAGCCCTGGTGGATACGCCTAAAATTTGCGCTCCAGTTAAACAAACAGAAGCGCCAACAGTTGAATAGCGCCGAAGTATTACTTACAACGCTCGACAGATTCTGTAGTGACGAAGATATAACGCCGGATCTCATTAAGATCGATGTTGACGGTTACGAAGGCAAGGTCTTACGGGGGGCCAATGAAGTGCTTCGATCACAACCAATCGTGCTTCTAGAACTTCATCGTCAAAAAGTTTTGCGCGGTGGCTTCACGCGTCGCGACGTCGCCGACATTCTGTTTGATCGCGGATATTCCGCGTTTTTTTTGGCCGACCATAATTTTCAAATGCATAGTCATTTGTTCCCCGCCGATCGCGGCCATCCGAACCTCGATCGCGAATCGACTGACATGATACTATTTCTCCCTCAACGCCTGCAGAACGGGCCTTGAGGTATCGCCTTGGGTTGCTGATTGCGGCTGCCGGGCAAAATCAAACAAGCGATGCCGTATTCAAATTTTCAAACAGCGTAGACAATGGGATTGATACTGGGTCCGCTGGTATCAAAGGCATCAAACGATGCGATCCGCTTTCAGGCGATACGCGTCACAGGTAATACACCTTGCAACTGAGAACTGAGCAGCCGCCTGCAATGGACCGTCGTCGGAGACGGCCCGGTGTTGGGCTGGCGCAACGCAATTCGCTAGTGGGCTCCGGCGCGCTGCCGATATTTAGGACCCGGCAAAGCGCAGTCGAAATGAGCCGGCGCTATGGGACATAAGCAATCATTCGCCCGGCCGCAATCACGCACAGCCATATCACAATAGACACCAGTGCCGTTCGTTTGGCAGCAGCGGACGTGCCTACGCCTTGAGTCCATTTGTCCGCATCAGGGAAAATCCGCCAATGGAACCAGGCCATGTTCAATCCGGCAGCGGCTATAAGTGACAACTTGATCAAGAATGACGCATTGGTGCCAAACTTCACAGCATCAGACACGAACAACAAAAGTCCGCTCATGGCATTGATCGAAAAGCCAAGCCAAACCCACGGAAGAATGTGACGCGCCATACTTTTCACTGGGATGTCCGGATGCATTCCGAGCAATCGCAAGTCGAACGCAAAAATGCCACCGAAAAGCAGCCCTAAGCCGACGACATGCACGGTCTCAAGAATGGGATAGGCCCAGGGCCAGCTTCTAACGAATTCGGCCGGCTGCGACGCTGCCAGGAGCCTCAGGAAGTCTGCATAGTCCATGGCAACTCAGCGCGGGCTCGATTTCACTCTGATCCACCCGCCGCGCCCGAACCTTATCGCGTTAAGGCCGATTTCGGCACCGCCGCTACGAGCTCTCCACCCTCTGATCGTCACCATCCTTCCCACCTTCAGCTTTGCTTTAGTCAATCCGCGCGCGCGCGTTATCTGGATGCTTTCTGTTTCGACCCGCCAATTGGTCTCACCACCGCTGCGATTGGGTACCGAAACAGTGAAGTGGATGTGGGGATTATAGTAACGCACGGAGGCAATTACGCCACTAATCGTAATCTTCTTTTTGGGGTCATACTTGGTGACGTAGGTGTGGTGCGCCAAGACGACATTTTGCAAGCTCATCACAATGAGCATGGCGGAAACGAGAATGTTGACAGCAGATCGTCGCATAATCGGCCATTAATCCTGAATTTGCGCCCTCGGAGTACCCTATTCAATTGTGTTGGGTCAGTTGTTCATACGCGTCCGTTCAGCCAAGAGTCCAGCCCTTAGGATGCGCTCGACCTTTGTGACAACAAATCATGCAGTTTTGTATGGTCCGCCGGTCAACGCGGTTGGCCGATCATTTGCTTTGCCCGCGTGTAAACGGAACAAAGACAACAGGAATGATTTTCTTGGTTCGGGTCTGATCCGGTCCGGTCTTTTCAATGACCTGTAGTTCCTGCACACCCCTGCTTTCACCGACCGGCATTACGATCCGGCCCCCCACCTTCAATTGGTCGATCAGGGGGTCGGGCACGTGGTCGAGGGCCGCCGTAACAACAACAGAATCAAAAGGCCCACACTCCTTCCAACCCTTGTAACCATCACCCGCCCTAACAGACACGTTTTTGTAGCCGAGTTTTGCCAATCGCTGCGCGGCTTCATCTGCCAGGGACTTGATAATCTCAATGCTACAGACCTTCCGGACCAACAGCGACAGGATCGCGGCTTGGTAACCGGATCCAGTTCCGATTTCCAACACTTTGTGATCCGGCTTGGTCTGTGCCAGGTGGGTCATCAGGGCGACGATAAATGGCTGTGAAATGGTTTGCCCTTTGCCGATTGAAACGGCGTGGTTGGCATAGGCCATAGATTGGAATCTTTTGGGTATGAATAGATGCCGCTCGACCTTGCCCAACGCCTCTAGGACCCGAACTGACAGGCCGGATTTTCCTATCTGCGGGACGAAATCGATTGCATCCTTGCGCAGGGTCTCGACCAATCGGGCGCGTTGCTTGTCAAAATCTGGCCCCGCGGCACTTGCACTAAATACTGGGGCGAAAAGCGCCGTTACAAAGGCAATGAAGCTTTTAAACATGATCAAATACTCACTAGCAGACGATCGCCAGTACATCTTATTGCATGAGCACTGAGCGCTAACAATTCCTCACCGTCGCATTTCTTTGTAGTCAAATGAGCAACGGCCAATGGCACTGCACGCCATTAGGCGCTTCCGGCATACCAACCGCAAAAGTGTCGTTGCCGGCACAAATGCAGGGGCAGGGCGAGGCAGCGAAGAGCCTGTCTTGGGGCTCCCTTGCACCCATCACCGACCCATCATTGAATTAGCCATTTTGCAATGGGTTCTTTGCTTTTGGGCATTGTTTTGTTTCGCCCCTGAAAAAGCAAGCCGCAGATGGGGGCTGTCACATTGGAGACAGCAAGTGTCTGCTCTTCATCTTAGGTTGGGCAGCTCGTGTTCTATGGCATTGGGACGAAGTATCAAATGCAACCTCTCCGGAAATGGGCTCAGTTGAGCGCTGCACAACCGACAGTCTATGTGGATTTTGACGGCACGATCGCGCCAAGCGAGCCAACGGATCAGCTATTCGATCGATTTGCTGATCCTGCCTGGCGTGCGATCGATCAGGCATGGCTGAACGCGGAGATAACGTCGCATGAAGCGATGGCAACAAATGTATCGATGCTTAGAGCGACGCCGGAAAGCATTTTCGAATTTCTTCGATTTATCCCAATCGATCCGGCATTCCCGAATTTTGTCAGTCTGTGCCAACGAGCGGGCGTTAAAATCTTGGTTGTCTCGGATGGACTCGACCTGGTTGTTAATACGGTTCTTGGCGCGGCTGGTATTGCATTGCCGATTGTTGCCAATCAGTTGGTGAGCCGTGGCGGTAACACGTGGTCGGTGCGTTTTCCCCAGCATCGAACGGACTGCCGTATGCAATTGGGAAATTGCAAGTGTGCATGTCGCAACGGCCGTGTCGCAAACGTACATATTATGGTCGGCGACGGAAGATCCGATTATTGCATAGCCGAACAATGCAATCTGGTGTTCGCAAAGGGGTCCTTGCTACGCCACTGTCAGCAGAACTCATTGCCGCATATTGCAATGGCAAACTTCGATGATGGGACACGCAGCTTTGCCCGGTGGCTTTCACAGAACGACGATGGCTACTCGATGGCCCCGTCCCTGAATACTCGAGACGTTATAGCGAATTCTGACCGCCTGACCAACGCTCTCACCAATGAGCATGTGTGAGGGGGATCGGATGGTGCAAGGCCTAATATTATTGAGCGCGCAGGCATGTAGGCGCGAGCCACCGTGCAAGATTTCAATTCAATCGGCTTCACGTCAGGTAATAGGATAAGACAATGCAGCCTGAAACGTCTAGAGACTGGAGCTTTTACACAGAGCGTGGACCGACTGGTCTGTTGCTTTTGCATGGTCTGGGAGGCACGCCTGTCGAACTGAGGTTTGTCGCAATTGGATTGGCGAATGCGGGATTTACGGTTTCGTGTCCGCAACTTGCAGGGCATTGCGGAACCGTCAATGAGCTGAAGGCTTCGACCTGGCAGGACTGGTATCAGAGCGCAGAGGTTGCGCTGGATTCTCTTCGATCGCGGTGCGATACCGTAATTGTTGGCGGTCTATCGATGGGCGCGGTGCTTGCGCTGATGCTTGCGGCGCAGCGCAGAGAGGCTGTCGATGGCGCCACACTATTCGCACCGACGCTTAGGCTTAATGGTTGGGGCGTACCGTGGTATGCACGCTTGTTTCGGTTGGTAGAAAACAAGACATTGGCAGATTGCTTTAATTTTTCCGAGCGTCATCCATACGGCGTCAAGGACCCCCGCATCCGCGCGCTAGTCGCCGCAGCGATAGAGAGCGGCGACAGCAGCCAAGCCGGAATGTTGAGTATTCCTGGTAGCGCCATGTTGGAATTGCGTTGGCTCGTTGATGCCGTCTTAACGCGCGCTTCGCAAATCGAACAGCCAGTGCTCTTAATCCATCCACGCGAAGACGACAGGGCCGACATCGCCAATAGTTTCTGGCTGCAACGAATGCTGCGCGGCCGGGTGGACACTTTCGTTTTGGACGATAGTTACCATGTCATCACAATGGATCGTCAACGCCAGGCCGTTGTAAGTCGTACGATCGATTTCACATCTGGCATAGCAAATGGCTAAAGGCGCCGTGCAGGCAGCAATACGGCCTGCACGAAGCCGGTCTAAAACCTTTTTGGAATGCCAGCTCGCGCTGGGTTATGGCCATTGTCATCGGCAAACAAGGAGTGCAGCCGAAAAACGGAAATGCGTCCACTTGCGAATGCAAAGCAGTCAAGATCATGTCAGACGACGACCGCCAATAATGACCTGCATCGGACATCACGCGACCCGACAACGCCTGATGAACACGCTATCATCGAAGGCCGTGTCGTGAGGCGAGGCTAGGGCAGTATCTGCGACGCACCGCCCACTCAGCCAGGTACATGGTCATCAAGGGCTTTCGCGTTATCGCTTTTTGAAGCCGCAGGTTTGGTCAACTCAACCTGGAGATTGTCATCAAAGATAGAAAGCGCGTTAACGCGTCGATAATTTAAACCGAGACTTTGCGTCAGTGCGCGCAGCGTTTTCCCGCTGAAGTAATTGACATGATCGGGGAAACGAAATCCACACCATCGCCGACCCATGATATAGCGGTTCGGAGATTGGTAGTTTGGAAGGCGCAGAAAGATTTTGCCACCAGGCTTCAAGCGATCTCTTGATTTTTGCAGGACGGCGCGTGGCTGATATTCGTGCTCCAGGTAGGACCGCATCAGGATGGCATCGAATTGAACACCGGGGAATGCATCAAGCCCATCGAACGCGGTCCCGCTAAAGAGACTGCCGCCCCTTTTTTCAAAGTGAGGTTTCGCCAGGCGGCCAAGCTCAGTTGACAATTCAATACCGAAGGGGACCGGCCCCGCGGGAATACGGCAGAAGCCGCCGCATCCGACGTCCAACACATTGCCATTAGCCCCAAATATTTTGCTCTCACGACGATCGTCAAGGTACTTGCCAAGATTAAGACGCCAGCGGGAAATGAGATCAAGTTTGCCGTCCAGACTTTCCCCCCGTCGCTTGTTTTCTGCTGCGTGCGTTTTCTCCCAGGCGAGCTCATGCTTCAGAGCCTCATAGTCAGGGACTTGCTGGAGATAGACGAAGCCACAGTGGTCGCAACGCACGAGTGGCCAATCGCGATCGGTGTAATGCGTCACTACCGTTGAGCTGCCACTGTTACAAACTTCGCAGATTCTCGTCCGCATAAAACTCCCCACCAACGACCGAATGAATCGGGACCTTAGTCTGGAACGTACAATTGGGCCAGAAGATATCGCGCTGCGATAATCATCCGTCGGCGGTCGTTTGCATCCAGCGACCGTCAGCTCAGAACAGGACGATGGCCGTTAACGATGGTGATGCGATCAGTGACGCCGAAAGGCCGGCATGGCCAATCAATCAATCCAACTAATGCAATTGCGAAGAAATCAACAACCCAAGATGTTAATGACGCCTGTTCAATAATGTCTTTTCCATACGGGCTTCACCAGATTTGTTTGCCAAACGTCATCGCGTCCGAAGCCAAACGTGTCCGCTTTGATAAAATGAACGCTATATTTTTTCCTGAACGATCGAGATCAACCGCTCCAGGGCCATGTTTTCATTTTTTTGGCGGGTGGCCAAAACGTATCTGATGGTTAGACCGGGAGTTAGCTCGCGGACGACAATGTCCGGCAAATTAAAGCTGTGGCCCCGAGGTACAAAGGCCAGTCCGTTTCCAGCCGCGACATGCGCAAGTAACGCCCAGAACTGCACGTCCTCCTGATAGATTTGGGGGCTAAATCCCGCATTCAAGCAATGGCTCAAGAGCGTATCGTAGACCGGCGGTCTGGCTAATCGACTTGTCAGGATGAGCTGGCGATCGGCCAGATCACGCCATTCCAACATTGCCTTACCGGCCAGTTCGTCGTCACTTGGCATGGCGATCAATAAGGTATCGCTACCGATCGGGTGCTTGATCAGCCCTTCAGCGTGGGCATCACTCCGCATCAATCCAATGTCTATCATTCCATCTGGGAGCAATTGAATTTGGTCAGCAGTCGAAAGATGGATCAATTCAACGTTCATGTCAGGGGCGTCGCGACGCAATATGGACAGAATTCGCGGCGCGATATCGAACATCGCCCAATGTGTTGAGCCCAACCTTAAAGTGGTGTTGTAGCCGGTCGAAATGGCACGAAACGTTTGCGCCGCCTTCTCCGTTCGTTTTATTATTAATTTTGCATCTTCAAGAAATGCACCGCCAGCTTTGGTGAGCACAACGCCTTGTCTGGTACGCTCCACGACTTTGCCACCGAGAACATCCTCTAGACGTTTGATTCGATCGCTTACGATCGATGGACTTGTGTTCAGTTGTTCAGACGCGCGACGGAAGTTTTTTGCCTGTGCAACGACAATAAACGTCCGAAGTAGCTTTATGTCCAATCCCTCGATCATATGTCGTTCGAATTTTCCGATCGCGCGCTCTCAAAGTCCGAATTTACGCAGCAATCTCCCGGGTTTACAAGTAGGATGGTTTTTCCACCGCCCTCAGGATAAGGAGAATGGGTATGAACAAGACATTGAGACTGGAAACCACTGCGCCTTTCCAGGGATTGGCCGAGCTGGTTGCCTATGATGAGGGCTTGTTTGAAAAAGAAGGCCTGACAATCGAATGGGCGGATCGGGAAAAAGGCGTCGACAAGACCCCGCAGCTGCACATTACTGATCAAAAAGACGCGCCACGCTATGCGAGCCACGGCAAGATGATGGAGCAAGGCAAGGCCGATCTCTACAATGCTTGTGAATGGGGCAACTATTCGCGTGTTGAAACGTCCAAGGTCGGCAGCCGTCAGATTGGCCGGCGCTCGATCGTCACGTATGCGGCCCTTGTGGTCCGCAAGGATTCAGATATCCAAACACCCCAGCAGTTTGCCAATCGTCTGATCGGCGTGCCGATGTTCTCCGGTACGCACTATCTGACCTTGCAGATGTTGGAAGGTTTCGTGCCGCGCGACCTGATCAAGATCGGCCGCGTGCCAAACGGATCGAACTATCGTTATAAACTGCTTATGGATGGCGTCGTGGAGGCGACCACGTTGACGGAGCCATACATCTCGCTTGCAGAAAAGAACGGTTGCCGTGAAGTGATCGCAGCCTTCCATCATGGCACCGAGGTCGCTTCTGATCGCGTCGATGCCGAAACCTATGGCGCGTTCAACAGGGCAGTTCGTGAGGCCGTCCGGCGCATTAATGCCGACAAGAAGGCCTACATGCACTACTTCATCGACTATTATAAGGAATTGGATCCTGGCATATCGCAGCTCACTGTTGACGATTTGCGCCCAAGCCGGTTGCTGCTGGTCGATCCTGCTCCAATTCCGGAAGACGAACTGAAGCGGACATTCGACTGGATGAAGAGTTGGGGCTTCTTGGAAACCACCGATACCGAATCCGGCCTCGTCAACATGGACGTCAACGTAGAAGGTAATGCGATACCAGCTGCCGAGTGACGTTCAGACAAAATCAATAGACGTACCCGCGAAGGTATGAATTGATCATCGATGCATCCCAAGGTCGCAATTGCGCGACCTTGGGTCTTTTTGTGCTGCGCGTATCTGAAACGCGTCATGTCCGGTTCCCGGCCGCCTCAACCCTCCGCCGGTGTTGGTCCAATTCCGTTGTCACGGGACGCAGTCATGGCCTGTGCACGCCCTTCAGTCGTCATCTGCAGGATCGTCAAGGTCGTCGGCCGGCGGCAACGCAAGCGTGTCCATGTGCCCAACCACCGCGCCTGTTCGTGCTATGCTGCACCACCGCCCGACGCGGGTCTCATCGACCCGTCCGGTCTCGCGAACGGCATCGGCAAAGCCCTGCGTTAGCGTTTGCAGCAATTTCTCATCGCCACGACCGAGCTGCCATGGGCTCTCGCCCTCGCTGACAGAATACCCCTGTCGCCGGAAGGCTTCGCTAAGCTCTGAACAAGCGGTCGGCCCTGCCGCAGCGCCAAAGCCTTTATCGGACATCTGATGGGCATGAAATGCACCCGTCATCGCGTTATCGTCAGGCTGGCGCGGCGTCCAGCTTTGCAGTCCGTTGTAGGTCAGGACAGCATAAAAGGTGCTACCGTGGGCTGCGACCGTGTCTACAAACGAGCGAATGAATTCCACCGAAACGAGATCGAAAAACGCCGAGGCCGTGACAAGGTCTGCCGGTCCTGCAAAGCACTTGCCAAGGTCGGTCGAAAGATCGACTTGGCAAAACGACACTTCGAGCGATTTACCGTCCTTTTCCAGCGCAAGTCCCGCGCCATCATCAACTGAATGATCGGCCCACGAATTCAGTTCAGCGCGTGCGGCTGCTAGAAGGTCCGGATCGTAATCAATGAGGCGCCATGTCTGCATTGGTGAAAGCAGCTGGCAGGTTGCGCGCAAATTGGCGCCCGTGCCGCAGCCGATATCAACAACCGTGATGGTGTCGCGCATGGCGAACCACGCGCTAAGAAGGTCGGCAAGCTTTCTATTGCGCGCCCGTTTGTCGGCAGCCTCACGCATGCTGAGCCAGTCGGTCGAAAATCCACTCATGCCACGCACCCTTTGATCACGTCTGCAATCGTCCTCGCCGTGTTATTGACCGATCCTTCGCATTTGGAAGCAATTGCGGCCAACACGAGCATTGGCCGAGAAATTGCACCAATGTGTCGGCGCCCAGGAGCTTATCGGTGTAAACTGTGGCAAACCAAAGCACGACGGACTTTGGTCAGTCCCGGGGCTTGCCGATGTATTGCAAACCGTCAGCTAATGCGGGTGAGAACGAAGGTCAAACACTCTAAGGGACAATTAAGACGCGAACGGGCCGCTAGTTCGCATGACTGCGATGTCGCTCACGGCATTTGGGGCCTGGGCCACGCATATAATGCTTTTCCGGCCGGTAAGCGCCAAACAGCTCTGCGTGGATCTGCGCAAGGGAAACGCCGAGCTTCTGCAGCCATTGCGGGCTCTTTTTCTGTCCCATCACCAAAGCAGTCACCGGCTTACTCCGTCCTTCAATTGCAGTTCATTGGACCATAGCAAGAATGGATTTAAGGGCGTTAAAGTAAACATTTGCAAATCGAAGCATCGCGTTAACGTATCGGAAATAAAATGTCCTTTCTGGTGTTATGGGCCTCGGCGGGCCTGCTGAACAAGTTTTTGGCCCGCAAGTGATGTGATAGGATGCGCGAAGCGCCTACAGGACCAATCAGCGCCATTGAACCTGTAGACTCCCCGCTGTGCGCATCGTGGGTCCGTCGACCTAGCCAGCGACCGGCAGCCCCGTTGCGCGCACCCGCCCCGGGCGCCTTTGCCACCATCCCATCGCTGACGATGTGCCTCGCTGCTCGCATTGGAGCAGGGGGTAGGTCAATCCCATGGCGGCGATCAAATTTTGCTTGCCGTGCAACTTGCGGCGCACGATTGCCCGGTATCCTCTTCAAAAACGACCGAGTTTTCGTCAAGTTGCAATTCTGGCCCGCCAAACAAATTTTGCATTGTGAACGGGGTTGATATTTGCAGTTTGTTTTGGGGCTAACGATTACGCCGGTTTGCGCTGCCGCTCAACTGAGTTTCCCGGTGCAGATGTTGCTTCCTTCTCGTCGTGCGCTGTTCTGCATATCCGCACGAGCATTGGTAACGGAGGGGGGGGGGACTTGAACCCCCGACACCGGGATTATGTTCAGCGCTCAACAGCGTGAACCGCTTATAAATCTGTAGCTTAAGCGGACGCCCATTGCATGGGTTAGACGCTGAGCGCAGAACAAAGCACCACTGAAACCGGCAATAACTCGGCAGAAGATCTACGATTCCGAATGCAGATCGACAGTAAGAGCAGCCCAACCAATGGGTCAGAAGATCACCCCACGATCACCATTGGACCGGTGTCAGTTCGGCAATAGTCTCAAATTCGGACTAGCTTTGTGGGGAGGCGAGGTAGGGACAGCCTGCAAATATTGCGCACTGGCTCTATACTCAGGTACCAGAAATTCAATAAAATTGACCGCGTCGCGCTCGTTGCCCTTCGCCAAAATGCTTTCCAGATGCCGCAGTTCCTGATCGATTTGGCCCCGATTGATAATACGCGGGGACGCCTTTAAGACACCTTTCGTATGTGTTCCAACCAGATTTTCACCCGAGGCAAACAACTCTTCCTTCAGCTTTTCTCCCGGCCGCAAGCCAACAAACTGGATCAATATATCCATGTCAGGTTTCAGACCGCGCACCTGAATCATCCGGCGCGCAATGTCAACGATCTTCACCGGTTTGCCCATATCCAGGACATAAATCCAACCGCGTTCCGCTGTTTTCGCGTTTATTCCTTCCTGCGTGGCATGCAGGACCAGCTGCACGGCTTCCGACACCGTCATGAAATACCGTTCAATATCAGGATGGGTTACTGTTACCGGCCCGCCGGCACGGATTTGCTCCTCAAACAAAGGTACGACCGAACCAGCAGAACCGAGAACATTTCCGAACCGCACTGTTACGAACCTTGTATCGCAAGTCAGATCTAGTGCTTGACAGTACATTTCTGCGATCCGCTTGGATGCCCCCATGACGCTGGTCGGATCGATTGCCTTATCGGTGGATATAAGCACCATCGCCTTGGCACCTGCGGCTGCCGCTGCATCTGCGACATTGCGCGTACCAATGACATTGGTCAGGAGCCCTTGAGCTGGTTGCTGCTCAACAATTGGTACATGCTTTAGCGCAGCCGCATGCACCACTAGGCTTGGTTGAAAGGTTTCAAATAAAGCCTGGATTTGGGATTGATCGCGAACATCCCCTATTCGCCCTATTATTTCGGCGCCATTTGGTGATCGATTGATTTCTTGCAGAATGGCGTGCAATGAACTCTCAGAGGAATCAATCATCATCAGACGCTTTGGCCCATGCCAAACAATCTGCCAGCAAAGTTCAGACCCAATCGAGCCACCGGCCCCCGTTACGATAACGCTTTGGCCATGGATAAGGGCCCACACCCGCTCATCTTCTAGCGTGATCTGACCACGCTCCAACAAGTCGGTAAATTCAAAGGGCTTCGGCAGCAGTGATATTTCGGATAGATCGTCTTTTCGAGCCTGCTGTGCATCGGGAAGCCGCAAGAGCCCCAAGTTGCGCCCAAAAGCGATATCAGCAATTTTCGCCAGCCTATTCTGACCAATCGCATCACGCGGCTTGGTTACAACGAGGCAGTCGATCGGCGTACCGCGCGCCTCGGCAGCGTCAATGATCGCATCGAGATTATTCAAATCTCCGAGAATTCGTTTGCCCCGCATGATGCGCCCAATGCGTCGGCCACGTTCATCGATCAATCCGGAAACCCGATATGGCATGTCCGGCCGCTCTCCGACAGATCGTAAAAAAGCCTCCGCCTCACGTCCAGCACCAATGAGAAGGACATTCTTTTGCTGAAAGGGTTGGCTTTTTCTGCGCCCTTTCTCGCGAAATCTGCGCCACCAGCTGAACATGAAGCGTGGACCGGACAGCATCGCCACCAAGAGCAACCAGCTCACAATCGGCACCGAGCGTGGCAGACCATCGAGCCTGTCAATGAGAAACATTATAAGAGAGAATATCGCCACGGTGATCGTGGAAACGCGCAGAATTGCTATCAAGTCGGCATTCGACGCATAGCGCCAGACACCGCCATTGAGACCGACCACCAACATCGCCACGGAAAAGGTCGAAACAAATATTAAAGCAGGTAGCGCGATCGGACTGTCCAGGAATTTCTCTGTGCCGACCCGCAGCCACCAAGCCAATAGGAATGACAGCCCGCACACGGTTATATCGTGCACGTACACTACCGACCTTATCGCGAGCGTGCGCGAAAGTCTCTTACCCCACCTGAACATCTAAGACCCCGCCATCGCTCATCCCAAAGGGATGAGGGCCATATTTGTTCCGAAAAAACCAAAAAATGTAATCCGCATCTTAGAACATACAGTATTCAGCATAAGTCTTTCCGGAAAGCAATAACGGACTGTCGGGTCTAGTGCACAGCGCCAGAAATAGTTGGACGAGTGCCTCACCCCTGGGTCGGCGTCGAGAACTTCCAATTCTACGCGACGCCATTTGCGCGAAGTGTCCCAAGTTGCTGTAAGTTGGAGATAATTTTTTCAGGATTGTGCCGCGAGGATGCGACATCGAGCCTTCACATACACTGTTACAATACCATCACGTGAAGCAGGCCGGTTGGCGCGAGCCAGATACCGATTTGAGCAT
The DNA here is from genome assembly GCA_965223255.1 of Hyphomicrobiaceae bacterium. Lineage (GTDB taxonomy): Bacteria > Pseudomonadota > Alphaproteobacteria > Rhizobiales > Hyphomicrobiaceae > CBDCWA01. The sequence goes on from CBDCWA010000003.1 coordinate 182,432, forward strand.
TTTGTGAGGTGCTCCGGGTTGTAGGATGTTTTGCTTCGAATCTGCACGGGAGCCAGCATTGCCCAAACGTTGCCTGGAACAGGAGCGAGGCGCGTCAAAGGTCACACTGCTGGCTGCGCGTTGATCGCGCTCGGTTATGGGGTGCGTCAACTTTGCAGGCACTATTCCGGCAGGTGCTTCCACTGTTGGATATTGCCAATCCCGCACACTGGGAAGTCATAACCACTTGCGCAAGGCATTGAAGAGCCGCATCCTGCTTCAAATTCCACTTGGCGTATGATCAGAGGGACGCAGATCTAAACCGCATTCTCTCCTAAACATAGCCTGCGGCTATTCAAGGCGTCGGTTCAATCGAAAACGGAAGATCCCTAGCCCATCCCACGGTCTGACCACTGTTCCCTCCCAAGACCAGACTTCAAAAAAGAATTCTACGGCTTACTTGAAGGACGAGCCCATGGCTATGCGGCAACTGACCAAGAACCAAGGTTTGCTGCTGGTGATTGGAACAGCGCTGGTTTATTCCGCAGTCCATCTGTCAGCCCGTTTGCTTGCATCGCGAAACCTTGGTGAGGATGATCCGTTTGAGGCGATTCTGTCTCAGACCCTGCAGCCTGGCTATCAACTGACCCAGCCTCCACTCTACAATTGGCTTTTGTGGTTTGTGCAGCAAATTGTCGGGTACGATGTATTGGGCTTCCTGCTCATAAAATACACGCTCCTTATCGTGACGATTGTTGCTGTCTACCTGGCTGCCTCACGAATTTTTCAGAACAAGCTTTGGGCCGTGTTGACGGCAGAATCTCTCTCTTTGCTCTACAACATTGCTTGGCGGATTCATGAGGGGTTCACCGATATAGCATTGGCAATGTGCGCCACAGTCGTGTGTTATTGGCTGTACATCAGGCTTGTCGAGAAAGGCACGCTAGCTAACAGCCTCGCACTGGGGAGTGCAGCTGGCCTAGGCGCATTATCTCACTTCAGCTTTGTCGTATTTTTTACCGCCCTTTTCGTTGCTTCTAATTTGAACCGCTCGCACCGCAAGGTGTGGACACTACCCATATTGGCTGCATGTTTTGCCTCGGCAGCTCTTGTTGTTTCGCCTTATGCAATCTGGTGGATCACCAATTTCGACGGTAACTTTCATGCAATATACATAGGTGTATTGGGCCCGCCCTCTGATGTTATGGCGCCCGGTAGCCTGTCGAATGCACTGCAATCTCCAATTCGCTTCCTAATGCCACTAGGCGCAATCTGGCTCATTGTCCTAGTACGTTCGCTGCCCCGGGGTGCAAAAACCTTCTTTGCTGCGGCCGGAGATGCGCAAAAAACCGATGTGGCGGCTTCTGCCGGTGACGACTACGCCATCCTTGCGGGTCGGTGCGTGTTGATTTGCTGGATTGCCGTGTTGATCAGCGCACTTGCGGTTGGTTATTCGAAACATGTCCCGTTCCAACTTATGCCGCTCTGGTTGTTGGCAGTCTTCTGGGTAAGTTGGTGGGCGAGCCGGGTTTCAACACAGGAGCACCAGGTCCGTGTGTTCGTTCAGCTGATGTTGGCAATCGCCGTTGTCGCGTTTCTGGCCCGCGCGGCAAACATGTTTGCCCTAGAACCGTTCTGCAAGATTTGCCGTTGGGGAATACCCTATGCTGGCCTTGCACAGCAGCTGCGGGAACGGGGCGTAACCGAGCAGGCGATTGTAACGCCTGACCCAGAACTGGCAGGCAATCTGCGGCGCTTCTTTCCAAAATCAGAGATTATCGTGCCAGGCCTCACGAAGTACGTAAAACTCGCCACCGTTTCCGAACAGCAATTGATCATTTGGCCCGATCCACGAACAAGCAAACGTACCTTTGCTCCCCCAAAGCGATCAATCCCGAAGGGCAGCAAAGTCAGCAAAAGGTTCATTTTTACGGTGCCGTGGCAACATCTCTGGCGGCCGACAGGCTATAGAGTATCTGTTTGGCATGCCTTCATCGTGTCGAAAGACGCAACCAACACCCCCCCCAATAAATGAATCAGATAGAAGGTATGAGGAGATTGACGGTCCTTGTGGTGGAATTATCACTCCTCATGCAAATCCTGATCTGCAGATTGCCCTGTGAACGGCTAGCCATGTACAAACTATAGTGTCCTGAGTCGCTCCGCCGCGTGCGTTGGAAGCTTCGGTAAAATTCCCCGCGTTATCATAAATCAGCAAGACAATGTCCCATGAGATTTGTCGCAACAATTGCTGCCGCGGTGATAGCCGTCTTATCACCCCACATGTGTGTCGCAGCCGAGAAGCACCGGTCATTCTATGGCGGTATTTTCGGCAATTACACGCACTTGGAAGCTGATACGACACAAAGCGGATCTGCCGCGTTCCATTCTGGCGGCGGTGTTGGCGCTGGTGCCATCCTTGGGGTCCGCTCTAGGGTGGCACCCAATTGGTTCCTGGGCCTCGAAGCAGATTTTATCTGGGACAACAGGGGCCTTGAGCGCGGTACAACCACCTATACATTGGCGCACTGGGGGACTGTCCGCGGGCTGGCTGGCTATCAGCTTACCCCCGTCTTGAGCGTGTTCGCTTCTGCGGGCCTAGCCATTGCCGATGTGGATTATACAACTATCGGGCCGGATGGTTCGGATCACTTATTGGGGTTTGCTGCCTCTACCGGGATCGAGATCCAACTCATCGAAGATCGCATTTTTTTGCGCGCAGAGTATCTCTACGCGACGTTTGAGGAATGGAGGTTCAATAGTGCGGTGCAGAGTCATACGGCAGATCTGGACGCCCACGTCTTTCGATTGGGCGTGATCTATAAATCAGCCGATTGATCAGCCAGTACTCTACGTTACACCCGCTTCGTGCCCGGCTCTAGCCGGCACTCTCCTATGGGATTGCTGCGATCAGCGCCGAACCACTGAATAATTATCAAAAGCGCAATTTGCTAAAGGCAACGGTTGTTTTCTGCTTTAAGTCGGTTCAACTTTGCCAAGCTCGGCTTAGGTTCGGGGGACCGACACGCGTAGCGCTCGGGAATCTTGCACCGAGGCGCATTCGTTTGCGCGCTGAAGGCGTACAGGTTCATGGTGATCCGGCATCCTTTCAGGGTTACGCCCTTTATACAGGCCAAGCGATGCGCTTTTTTGGCTTTGGGGCGCTGCAGGATCAACAAGAAGGCTGGCAGCCATCGCCCCTCGACAAATGCAAATCGAATCGGTCCCAATTTCTGCTCGGCCACTCCGGTCAGCCAATATGTAGCTTTCGCCTCGCGGCCCATTAGAAATCTTGCACTTGGTTCATTGTAACCCGTTAAGGAAATACCACCAGGGGTATCTGGCAAACAGGAACGCACGCTTGTAAGCGCGCGTTTCATTTCTAGACTGGGCCAAACAGTGACAGTTGCCGGCAGAACGATGCCCAATGTCGAGACATAACACAAAGACCCGCATCCAATCGCGCTGAGCACCGCTTTTAAGTTGGCAGCCGACAAGAGAAATTTGACAGCCATCAGAGCCAACACCACGGCGCCCAATGCTGGCCCCAACAGAACCGGATTGAGCTGGTCGCCTAAGTAAAAAAGCAAGACTGGGAATACCAGAATAAGTCCGATGGTGAATGCCAACCAGACTAAGGCCGGAAGCAAAGGTGCTTTCACACGTTCACTGCGCCTTTCTCTACCACCAGACACGGCCCATAGCGCCACCGCCACGGCAAAAGCGGGGAGCACCAAATGCACCATGTACAATGGCGGTTTCTTAGAGATTAGCTCCAAGACGAGAAGATATGGGAGAACCCAAGCCGCCAAAAATCTGACATTCCGGATGGCACGGTTGTCGTACGTTTGCTTGATCACATTCCGAACAAACAGAATGAACGGAAAGGTTGCCAGGAGGGCGATCAGAATGAAGGTGCCTGGAACCTTCCGCCATTTCATTTCCTGCGCGCCAAGCAATGCATCTGGTAGAGCTGAACGCCATGCGGTGAGCGATGTGAAAAGTTCACCGGAGGTGAACAATGTTATCGGCCAAATTGCGGCGATAACCAGCATAATGAAGAAGCCCGATGCCGGCCTAAGTCTTCTCAACCACGCGATATTCCTATCGGCTATGGCGAGCGCTGCAAGTGTCGTCAGACAAAGCAGTGGTAAGGTGAGCGCCCCCAATAATATCCCAACGCCCTGGGCGGCCCAAAAGACGAAAGCCGGTGTTGCGAGCGACTGAGCTGATCCAGCCGAATAGATTCTGAGAAGTGAGAATTGCGCAGCCACTGCACAGGCGAGAAGGAGGGGCTCAGGTGCCACCAATGTCGTCAAGGTGACAATCAACAGGCACGATGCGAGCACGAATGATGCTATTAGCCCGATTTTGGCAGTGTAAATGGAACGCGCACCCCAGAACGTTATAAGGACCGCAAGTGTTGTCCCAATAAAGGACGGCAGCCGGTAAGCCCAGATCTGCGAATCAGCGCTGATCGACAGGGCACTTGCCGCCTGCAGCCATGTTGCAATGAGCGATCGTGTGTATTGTGGCTCGCCGAGATATCGTGGCGTCGATAGGTTACCCGCCTTTATCATTTCGCGCGCAATTTCGGCGTATATCACCTCTGTCCGATCGACCGGTGGCATGCCGATCATGCCGGGTAACAGGGTGAAGCAGCAGAAGAGAGAGAGTGCTGCGGTACTCCGAAAAGGGCACGCGGCGATCCAACAGATCGCGCTGTCAAAGGAAGTATTTTTTGTCAAAATTATTTGGCCGGATTGAAATCTAAAAAATGGCAATGGAATGCAGCTTTGAAACGTGGCGCCTTTCTACTGCAAAGTGACGGAAGAGCGCTATAGGATTGCTCAAACGCGCGCGCACCGTCGTATCAGAGCAACAGAGTCGCCCCTGGATGACCCCTAAGTTTAACAGCGTTTCTGATTGCAAATTCTTGACGACGACGGCTCCACGCCGAGCGATGAAAGCCGGCAGATCACTACAATACAAACATCGGATTATTGGCGGTGGCAGTCTTATCCCGCGCGCCCGGTTCAATCATGCCGCAGCTCGCTCAACAGCAAGTCATCGCAGTCGAGTGTAGGGCCTGGGGCTTCCGTGGCCCGGCGCCGACCGTATCGCGGGGACAAACACCCTGTTAATTTCCATAGGCTTCGCAGTCTTCGGTTGTGTGATCGCGGCGCCCGCTTCGCTGCTTTATATTTCAATGGTACGCGCTGGCACCGCAGTTGGGTTTCTGTTGTGGAACTGGCAGCCCGCAGAGATCTTGCTTGGTGACATGGGTGCAATTCCTCTCGGGTTTATTTTGGGATACCTGAAGATCCTTTTGGCGGTCCAAGGTTATCTGGTCGCCGCCACAGTCATGCCGCTCTACGCTGTCTTCGATGCGACCGGGGCTCTTATCAGGCGGGTTGTTTCAGGAGAGACGTCTTGGCAACCGCATAAGACTCACGTCTATCAATGAGCTGCTGAGGTGCTGGGGTGTCATGCCACTGTGGTGCGTCGGATCGCGCTTGCCAATGCGCTGTTGGTCAGCGTGGCGAATTTTTCGGTTTGGTACCCGCATGTTGGAGCTGCGCTGGCGGCAGTCATCGCTGCAACGCGATTTCTCCATTTGCGAAATATATGTTTCAGGGGTTCGCCAACATAGACGTCTTCAACACGACAAACTAGCCTGATAAATTAGGCTAATGGTCGACTTGAGTGCTCCATTGGATCCGGTTGAATTCGATGCACAGATGAGCATGATTATCACGTTAAAATTGTATCTTGGCTTGGATAGGAAAATCGGCGATGGGAAAGCAACCAGACGTGTTTCCTGTAATCATGTGCGGTGGTTCTGGAACACGTTTATGGCCGGTCTCGCGTGCCTCACGCCCCAAACAGTTCATCCCTCTCGTTGGTCCGAACAGTCTCTTTCGCCAAACCGTGGAACGCGTGCGGAAGTTATCTAATTTTTGTGAACTCGTCGTGGTGGCGGGTGAGAGGCATGCCGATTATATTGCGTCCGACTTGGCAGATATTGACGTGGTTGCAACCTTGTTGCTCGAACCGGAAGGTCGAGATTCAGCGCCCGCAATTGCTGCCGCTACTGCCTATATTGAGCGGCAGAATGCTGACGGCGTCATGGTTGTTGTGGCCTCCGATCATCATATTGCCGACGATGATGTTTTTCAGTCGGATATCGAAGTGGCGGTACAATCGGCGCGTGAGGGGGGAATTGTTACCTTAGGTATTGCACCAACTGAACCGAATACTGCGTATGGTTATATACGGCCAGGGTTCACAACTGGCGCGGTTGGGGTGGTCGAGGCCTTTGTCGAAAAGCCGGATGTCGAAACGGCTAGGCAATACATCGCCGAGGGTTACTTATGGAATACAGGCAACTTCATCGCGAAGGCAGTGACTCTCACCACCGCGTTTGCTGAGCAGGCTGGCGACATCATAGAGATTGTCCGCGATGGGCTGCGGGGCGGGCGGGAATTTCCTGCTGGCGTAGTTCTAGGCGAGAGTTTTCGTCGGGCCCGCAAGATATCGTTTGACCATGCCATTATGGAGTCTTTTCAAGATCGAAAAGTGGTCCGCTCCGCTATCAAGTGGTCCGATCTTGGTGCCTGGGATGCTGTTCACGCCGCACAACCGCATGATGACCAAGGCAACAGCATTGTAGGTGACGCCCTGTTAATCGATTCGCGAGAGTGTCATGTTCGGGTTGCGCCTGGCAGTGCTGCTGTCGTTGCTGCCGTGGATGGGCTCAATGTGGCGGTCGAAGATGACGTGGTATTTGTGTCGCGGCTCGACCGATCACAAGACGTCAAGACCGTTGTTGAGGTCTTGAAAGAAAATGGGCGTCCAGAATTGGACGTGCCAAATGCCACTTTTGATGCTGTCGCTGTGGCCGGTCGTTGGCGCAAATGGCTGGAGACCTCTGCGCTGCCGTTATGGTGGTGCCATGGTTTCGATCATGAGAAGCTTTTGTGGCGTGAGAGCCTATCGCCATACGATGGCCGGCCGACCGAACAAAACCCGCGCGCCCGAGTTCAAGGACGTCAGACCTTTGTTTTCGCACGCGCTGGCGCAATGGGATGGTTCGGGCCGGGACAGAGCGCGGTCAAGGCAGGATGTGAAGCCATCCAACGCCACTATTGCGATGATGATGGCCTGCTCTACACCCTAGCCGATTCGCACGGCAAAATATTAGATCGAACGGTAACGCTCTATGATCAAACGTTCTATCTGCTTGCTCTTGCAGCGGCGACTAACATCGTCGATCAAGCTGAGGAAAAAGCGCTCAGGCATCTTACCGCTATTAACATGCGATTTGGCCGCAAAGACGCAGGGCAGGGGTATTGCGAGGCAGGAACGCGTCCCTATCAGTCAAATGCTCATATGCACCTGTTTGAAGCAGCACTTACGTGGACAAATGCGGGTGGGAATGAGTCCTGGCGGGCCCTAGCTGGCGACATCGCGAATCTCGCTCGGGAGAAATTCATTGACGCCGAAGGCGGGTTCCTGCGCGAATTCTTTGACGCGAATTGGATGCCTGCGGCCGGTCGCGACGGACAAATTATAGAGCCTGGCCACCAATTCGAGTGGGCTTGGTTGCTGGCGCAATGGGCTAAGATCGAAGATGATTATAGCTGGCTTGAACTTGCCAAGCGCCTATTTGCTTCGGGCATCAGGGGTATCGATGCTTCACGGGGAGTTGCCGTCGATCAAATGGACACGTCGCTCCGTGCCACCACTGACAATGCACGCCTTTGGCCACAGACGGAATGGCTGAAGTCGGCGGCGTTGCTCGCCACTTTGGTGAGTGAAGATGAAGCAGTATTATATGAAAACCAGGCTACTGCGGCGGCAAAAGCAGTGGACAGGTATCTACAAACGCCCATAGCAGGCCTGTGGTGGGATAAGATGGAAGCCGATGGTAACTTCGTGACCGAGCCCGCACCGGCAAGTTCTTTGTTCCATATAATCGTAGCAATCGAAGCGCTGTGCGAGTGGGAATTAAAAAGGAACGAATCGGTCCAATCATCAACTTACTAATTCGGAAACATATGGTTTATGTGGTACGCATTGCCAGTTGTAATAAGTCATACGCCTAATGCCGGGTTAGGTCAGGTAGACTGAGTAATAAAAGGCCAGATCAGAACGCATGTTTCCAAAGACATGGAAATGAAAAGACTCGCCCTTTATGCCCATAGATACTAACTCACTCGTAGTATTTGCCCATATACTAGCGCGCACTAGATCAGTGTCTGAAACGTACGATATTTGGGTCCGGGACAAACTTGCCGCCCGCGTCTCAGGGCCTGGTAAATCGATAACAGGCTAGAGAAATTTCTACCTGCATCAAGGAATTGGCGCCATTTGACGGCTACAAGCCATTTCCGTTAAAAGCTATTTTATCCGTCTACTGCGATACGGAGCATCGGGCGTAGTTCTCGATCATTAATTGAGGAGAGAGGTAGGTGACACCCGATCCTGCACGAGTACTTGTAAGTTATTGGGGCCGTCGCGGTTCTTTGCCACAGTTCACCTATGAAGTAGCGAAAGCGGCGGTTAAAGACCCAAAAATTACAGCAACTATTTCAGTCTCAAGACAGAACACAGACTTCATGCGCTACCTGGAGTTTGGCAAGTCACTGATGCCTATTAATACTTTCCAGTCTAATCCTGGCGCTCTCTTGCGCAGCTACCGCATCCGAACTGCCCGTCGGAAACTATTTCGCTGGATTATTGATAATAACATTCAATTAGTGATAGAGCTGATGCCGCACGTTTGGTCGCATGCCATCATGCCAGTCGTACATCGAGCAGGCGCGCGTTATGCCACAATCATCCATGACTTCACCGCACATCCAGGCGATTTTTCTGCATCTGCCAAGCCACTCTTAGATCGTGTGATTCCTCTTGCTGACGTTGTCAATACGCTAAGCGTATCGGTATCCGATGCTATTATCGCCAGCAAACTTACTGCGTCGGAAAAGGTCTTTTCTCATTTCCATCCAGACTTGGAATATGGCCCAATAGAAAGAATACCCTTCCCTCACCACGGAAACCCACTGCGATTGCTGTTTCTTGGCCGGATAATGCGCTACAAGGGACTTGACCTGTTTCTCGACACGATCGACCAATTGCGTGCAGATGACATCCCTATCGAGTTCGGCGTATATGGCGAAGGAGCGTTAGGCAAGAATGCTGAGCGCCTCGAACGAATGGGAGGGGAAGTGGTTAATCGTTGGCTAAACAGTCGCGAAATTGCCGATGCATTATCCGCCCATCATTTAGTGATCCTGTCCCATGTAGAAGCAAGTCAATCGGGTATCGCTGCGGCAGCATTCGGCGCGGGCGTTCCGGTTGTGTCAACGCCAGTAGGCGGCCTTACTGAGCAAGTCATCAAAGGAACAAACGGACTTATTGCCGAGAATGTGAGCGCAGTGGCACTAGCAGATGCGGTTAAGCATTTCTACCGGAACCCGGACGTGTATCGGCGAGTCCAGGCAAATCTAATCGAGACAAGGGCTGAACGCAGCATGAGCCGATTTGTTTCAAATCTTGTTGATACTGCGCTTCGCTCTTGAACGCCGACGTATAATGCTTACCAAGTCAACTAGCCATCATTGTTCACGATTCTAATTGAATCTATAGAGAAGAGAAATATTAGATTTCGCTTTGAAACCCTCGGAAACGGACTCGTGCCAAATTATTAGAAATAGATCGGCGCAAAAATCTAGTCATCTGAATCGCCGCCTTTCTCTCTGCAGGTAAAGCTTATCAACGCTCTCTTGTAGTGTCCGGTGCGGGTTAAGTATCGGGTAAGCCAATCATTACTTGGCTCAATCTCGAAGCCGCCATAAAAATCTCAATTGTGGAAAAATCACTTTTTAGTCGCCATAGCTATTCTGATGGGAAGTGAGGCAGAGGTGTTATCCAATGTGCCCGGCAGTGCAGAACATTGCTCTACGTTGCTGACAGATCGAGCCAGCAGATGCCAACAACGGCGAGCCCAACGTATACATGGTGCGAGGCTGTTTGCAAATCACACGAGGCAGGCACCCTCGACGACATAGAGGCCCTAATGTCGTGGAAAGTGCGATAGCCTTAACCTAAGGTCTTGCTTCACGCCCAAACGCAAGCATAGCAGCGACTGACATGTAGAACACCACACTTGATCTGACACATCGCCTGGTCGGACGCTCACAAACGATCATTGATGCTGTACGTAGCAACGCCGACGATATGTCAGAACAAATTACAATGGTTAGGTTTATGACACAGCTAAGAGCCCAAGTTGCATGAAAGGCGACCAAGCAATGACCAAAATCTTTCGATATTCGTTTTACCTTTGGAATATCGACGGTCTCACCTATGCATGATTCTCACTGTACCGAGGGTTTCTATTTTACAAGTATGTCAACCCGCACACAACAGATGAGCGAGCGAACACAGTGCGGATGCTGTTAGAGATACATTGGCTGGCAAACGGCATTTTCATTATGGCAGTTTGGGTTGGCATCGCTATCGTCTTGTTCATGCTTGTCAGAATGAGCGAAAGCCGTGCCGGTGATGACATTGATCTAATGCGTAGCCCGGTCAATATCCCGCTCTAGTAACGAAATACCGTTCTGTGAACTATCAGCTCAACGTGTCGCCAACACCGCCGTCCCAAGGCGTTCGCAGAAAATGGGCTATATTGCAGGACTTCGTGGCAAACGCACCAAATTGTGAAATACTGTTTTGTCTATGGTTCAATGCTTGGGAACCGAGGCCCGAAGTACAATTTGGCCAGACGATACTAAATTGGGACGGTTATGATCACGCAAGATATGGTCGATAAGGCGGCGCAAAAATTGATTGAGCTAAAACACCCAGCCGTTCGCTTTCGTTTTAGCAAGATGAATGCCAAGGACGGAGTGGAGGACCCACTAACCTATATGGGTGGTAGTCCCACTTTGCCTCGTGATCTATCTTGGCCCATATCTAGGAGCGACAAACGTCCCTTGTGTTTTGTCGCCCAATTCAATCTGCGGTCACTCCCGCAAGTTGATCGATTATCTGAATTGCCTTCGAGAGGAATCTTATTCTTTTTTTCTCGGTCTATCATCCGATATGACCTTGGCTTCGAAGGAGCGGTTGTATTCGCTCCAAATGTGTCAGAAAACTTGCCGTCACGCTCCCCACCCGATGGGGTGCATGAATATTGGTACAACGACAATGTAGAAGTTGGGGGTGTCCCAACCATTTTGGAGGCACCAAAACGTACATTAGTAGCTCGCGCCTGCACATCGTATCCGAATACGCCTCCTGGTGCCGCGGACGCAGACACATTTGATGTCTACGAGGAAGTTAGCGAGTGGCTGGACGATCAGACAAACAATGCTTATCTCGGGGACCGAATAGAATTAGCCGATTTTCCGGGGATGGTTCGGGGGTGGGGACAGGGCGGCTATCAGCTGCTTGGGTATCCGATGCTCACCCAATATCAGCAAGAAGAACTGAACCGTGATCATAGACTGTTACTAGAATTAGGAAATGTTCCGGCACCCCCTGCGCCATATGATCTCGCAGGGTTGGTTCAGTATTGGATAAAACCCAACGATTTGCAGAACAGGCGGTTTGATAGGGTTAAGCAGACAATTGACACATCGGGGTGAGCTGAGTTCGTTTGAATATTTGATTGATGGACACAATCCACCCTTAATCCCTGCCGCGGAAGGCGGTACAGGCCGGACGCTTACGAAGACTTAGAGAAAAAGAACAAGTAAGCGTTGCAATTGCAGTAGGGATCGACGCCGCATGGCCGAGACGCTGCAAGCGGCTCGGTTCACGAGAGCCCGGCCCCGCAAGGGGACCGCCATAACACTTTTGCTAAAACAAAAACCAAAACGCACACAGGAGTTCTACCAGGTGGCCTTTCGCAAACGAGTGTTCGAAGGCATTGATGAATTGCAAAGGGAGCTCGACACAGGGATTAAATTTTACAACACTGAACGAACGCATCAGGGAAAGATGTGCTGTGGAAGACCGCCCTTCGAAACCCTGATCGACGGCAAGACAGCCTGGGCCGAAAAATGTCTCAGCTGAACTTGATCTAACAGACAACCGCAACATCGGTAACTGTCAGATCAGATCGCGAGTTTTACAACTGACACGCAGATCACATGGCGCTATCAGAAAATGTTTCAACTGGAAGCGCATCACGGTTCATATCGAAGCACGATATGGAACCCCATTTGAGAATTCGATCGAACATCCCAATCATGGGCTGTCGGATTGCCACTTCCGCGCACGAAGTCGCCGGTTTCAAACATTTCACTGACAGGTATAAGTTTTGCACGCATAAAGCGTCTCTCCCACCATTCTTTCGATTGCACTGTGTTGTGGTAGATTGCGCCTGTTGCCGCATCTTGATCAAGAAAGGTTGCTATAGACGCAACCAAACAACCCATTGGTCTAAGATTTGAAATCACATTTCTCAGGAGACCAGTGATTTGCGCCTCTGGAATGTGTTCAAATAGCTCCCAGGCAGAGATGACATCGAACAGTACTTGTTGGCCTTCTCGGTCTTTGAAGTGAAACGGGTAGCGGATATCTGCTGTAAACAAACGATCTGGAATAGTACGCCAATATGCTCGCTGCTCGCGCAAGCTGTAATCGCTACCCTCGACACCAACTGACCAATGACCACGGCACGTAAAATCCCAGACAAGGCCGCCACCTGCACAGCCAAGGTCCATGTGCTTAATAGGAAATTCAAACAGTTCCTCGCATGCTCGGACAAATCGCGGATGACGCGTGTTGTCAATCTTGGTGCCTCGCGGAAAACGATGATCGTCCGTATCGACGGCAATTCTGCGTTCGGAAATTAGGCTCCAATTTAGCTCAGGTAGTGGACGTGCTGCGAGATTATGCTCCAGCACATCCTGCATTTGGAGTTCAAGGTGCCTTGCTGAAATGGGATAATCCCGTTCGGCAAATTCGTTGAATCGGTCAACATTTTCAGCACTTCTCCTCACCGCTTCCTCAACCTTTCCAAGGCTGCGTTCGATTGTTTCTGCGCGTTCTTGTCCCCATTGATGCCGCTCATTCTCGAGGTTTTGCAGTCTTTCGTTTGCGGTTCGTATATCGGCATCTCGGTCTTGAATGAGTTTGTGCAGGTGGGCTTCGGTCGCGGCCCGCTCATCCATAACCCGCCCAAGGTCGGCCTCATGTTTGGCAAGCAGACGTCCGCGGTCTTGTTCCCATTGGCGCCGCTCATTCTCGAAGTTTTGCAGTCTTTCGTTTGCGGTTCGTATATCGGCATCCCGGTCTTGAATGAGTTTGTGCAGGTGCGCTTCGGTCGCGGCCCGCTCATCCATAACCCGCCCAAGGTCGGCCTCATGTTTGGCAAGCAGACGTCCGCGGTCTTGTCCCCATTGGCGCCGCTCATTCTCGAGGTTTTGCAGTCTTTCGTTTGCGGTTCGTATATCGGCATCTCGGTCTTGAATGAGTTTGTGCAGGTGGGCTTCGGTCGCGGCCCGCTCATCCACAACCCTCCGAAGTTCGCTCTCCATCTGCCGATGGTCACCCGCCAACGTGTCGGTGCGACCTTCCGCATCTTCTAGTCCCCTTTCCAGAATGCGTATACGTGAATTTGCCTGCAACAGACTCTGATAGAGTGAGCGAATTGGCGGAAACAATAAAGCCAAATGCTTAGCGGCACGTCGCAACAAAGAATGTCTTAGAGGTGGGTCATCGCCCGTCATTGGCCGAGAATCTATTTGCACAGGTTCTGCAGGTCGTTTTTCTGAGATTGCATCAGATGCTCTACATGAGCCCTCAGTTTTTTCATCGGGTGTTGCCCCTTGCAAGCCATCCTCTCTAAGGTCACTGTTTCCAGACCTCCCATCCTTTTCTAAAATTTTGGGAAGTTCATCGTCAGTAAGGCGGGAACTTCTTCGAAAAATGCCTATACGTGAATTTGCCTGCAACAGACTCTGATAGCGTGAGCGAATTGGCGGAAACAATAAAGCCAAATGCTTAGCGGCACGTCGCAACAAAGAATGTCTTAGAGGTGGATCATCGCCCGTCATTGGCCGAGAATCTATTTGCACAGGCTCCGCAGGTCGTATTTCTGAGAAGGCATCAGATGCTCTACATGAGCACTCAGTTTTTTCATCGGATGTTGCCCCTTGCAAGCCATCCTCTCTAAGGTCACTGTTTCCAGACCTCCCATCCTTTTCTAAAATTTTGGGAAGTTCATCGTCAGTGAGGCGGAAACTTCTTCGAAAGAAGTCACGGGTCCCTTCCTCCTCGATTCCCTGTATCCGAGGTAGCAAATCCAGCACAGCGGCACGGCGGCGCTCATTTAACTTCTGGTCCGAGGAGCGCAAATCACGTTGGACTGGAAGGTGGTCCAAGTTCTGCAGATATTTTGCAAACAAAACCCTATAGTCAAAAGATCCTCCGTATGCTCTTGCCTCAGCGCGAAGAGACCGCGACCGCTCTTGATGCTCGAATGTTTCTAATATACGAGCAGGGTACTCGGACATGTCGTCCTCAATTATACAGTGCTTACCATTTTCTACATCTAATCCACGCATTCCTATACTCGTGGACAGGATCAAGGCCCCCCTCGAGAGAGCCTCTATGCTCTTTATCGAGACCCCAGTCCCTTCGGTCAAAGGAACCAGAATAAGATCAGCGCGCTGATAGCACGCGGCTAAAGACGCATCGTCAACAAGGCCCAAAGCGGCGAAATTTGCGTCTCGCGATGGATCCATGCAAGCACCCGCCACCAGAAAAAATATGTCGTCCGCTTCCGAATCCCCTCGCATTTTTTCTGCAATGGATCGCACAAAGCAGGCTGCTTTTTCGTTTGGAGGATATTTGCTACCAACAAAAAAACAAACCCTTTTCCTTTCTATCGGCACATCGTGGAGTTTTGCTAGAATCGCATTCGTTTCCTCTGACGAGAACAATTCATCAGCGCTATCGACATCAATAGGATGAGGAATTAATACCGAATTGATCCCGCCATTTAAGTGCGCTTGTTGGTCATCTTTGCTTACAGAGACGACTCGGTCAGCCTTGCGAAGCGCTCTAAATTCCAACGCACTAGTAATACGATGAATGAAGGGCACCGATCTTGCCTGATCAGACACAATGTCATACGGCGTTACAGTTACAAATTTTTCTTCGCTATCAACCAAAGCTCGCTTTACAATTGGAACAAAATAGCTGTATTCGACGTAGGTATGATCGGCCCATCGCGCGAGCTCGCCACAACGAGATTGGAATTTTCCATCAATGTGTGGCCACAAATGATACCACAATTGATACCCTTCATCTTTGTTGCCTCCAAGCAAACGAGTAAAGAACCTAATGAACTTTAGGAGCGCCTTAGTGCGGAAACGCATGTGAAGATATGGCTCAGCGAAAGTGCGCGTAGCCATTATGTCCCCGTGCGGGCTAACGGAGGCAAAGAGCACTCGAACTTCGGCATAATGTTGTTCAAGATATGCCACCAAGAATCTAAGCCTTGCTGCTGCGCCCGACTTACCGGATATGGCGTCGCCCCAAGGGTATAGAACGGCAGCTTTCAGACGCTTCGGAATAACGACAGCGTCGGCCGGTTCGCCAAGTAGGTGTGCCACGAAGTTCCGAGGTGAGTGAATAGTCCTCCAATAGTCAGCTGCTAGATCAGCATTCTTTTGCAGAATGTCTCGATTGCAGACGATTTGTCCCATCGCTGCACAGATGGATGCTGGAGATCGGTCCTCCACCGCGATGCCGCCGCCGTGGGGTGCAAGAATATCGCTCATCCAAGTGTCCCGAGTGCAAACGATGAGTTTTGAAGCCAGAACACCCTCTAGAAAGATGCCGGACGTGCGCGCGCGATAAATATCTCTGTGATATGGAACAAGAATAGCGTCGCAATCTCGTAATAGGTCATAATAGGGTTTTGTATCCAATGCCTCGTCAATCAAGACAACGCGAGGGTCCGGATTACATCGAAAAGTACTAATTACATCTTCAGCTTCATATGGATCGTTCACTTGTAGGGTGAACCTAGCATCATCCGCCCAAGGTTCTCTTGCACTGAGGCGTATGGCATCGAATATTTCTGCAATTCCCTTTTCGCCGCGGGCATTACCGAGACTGACAAAATGCAGCCGATTATCGCGAGTAATTTCTTGACGTAGGCGTGGTGTTAAATGATCCGTGTGAGGAATTGGAACGACATCGAATGGCAGAGAGGTAAGAGGAGCCAGATCTTCTGCCAAGCGATGGCTGTCTGTCCATAAAGAAATAAATGCCTGCTTTGAAGTGGATTCCAACATGCGGAATGCCTCATTCGCAACCGCATGGTCATAAAAATGTCTAGGGTAACGAAACATAAACTTCAGGTGTATGCCAACCGCTCCATACTTCTTAGCAAGAAGTGCGGTGGCCAAGGTATGAGCCGTCGCAATATTAGGGAGAAAGATCACATCTCCCGGCTTCAGAGCGTGTTTGCTTAGGAACTTTTCTGTTTCGACGAAAAAGCTTTCACTGACAGCTCGAATATTTTGCTCAGACACATACTTATTCCCAGGTAAAGTTTCCCACACACCACCTGAGTAAATTGGATGAATAGCAATCTTTTCCAGTGAAGGAAGATTGGCACCACGGCGGCAGGCCACATTGCAGGTCAAGCCCCTGTCGAGTGCCTCCTCAGCAATCGAGCGCACATATTCGAAATAATGTCCACCAAGACTATCTAGCCCTTGATCGAGGACATAGAGTGTTCTGTCCATACTCCACCTTTGCCGGGTTATAGCTCATCACATCATGTGCTTCACACGTTCCCGCCAATAAGAAAGTACGTCAGCCAGTGTATGATCCAAATCGTAATGAGGGATCCAGCCGAACCGTTTGCGCAACTTAGTCGCATCACCCAAAATGCATGGGATGTCGTCTGTCCGCAATCGCTTGGGATCCGGTTCGACGCTGATCTGGACTTTGCTAAATGTAAGCAACTCGTTCAGCACATCGCAGATCCGCCGTGGCTGCCCACTAGCTACGTTGAACACTTCCCCAGCTGCAATTTCTTTGGAGTGGCTCGTTATTAAAGCATATGCCTCGGCGACATCTCGAACATCGAGGAAATCCCTTATGGTATCGAGGTTTCCAACCCTCAGAACCGGGGACATCAATCTCATCTCGATACGAGCAATTTGGGCGGCAATTGCTGAAATGAAGAAATTCTCGCTTTGCCCTGGTCCAGTATGGTTAAAGGGACGCAAACGCACACATCTTAGACCCCGCTCGGCCAAAGCACCCAGCGCAACATCAGCTGCTGCCTTGGTAAAAGCGTAATTTCCTATCGGTGCAAGCGGGGTCTCCTCTTTGATCGGCATACCAGCTCGAGCGCTTTCACCATAAACCAGGCCACTTCCGACATAAAGCAAAACGCACTCTGGCGTATGGTCGAGAATCGCTCGCGCCAAATTCAGTGTTCCATCCACATGAATGCGCCAAACGGCTTTCGCATCGGTCGCCTGGCCCGGCGCAGCGATACCGGCTAGGTGCAATATCAGACTTGGTTTAAGCCGCTGCAATGTTAAGCGAATTGCCTTGTCATTGATCACGTCAAGCGGTTCAATCACGCCTATGCTAGTCTGCGTACTTCCTCTTCGCGACGTAGGAATTATTTTGGCATCTCCTCCTAGAATGCGGCGCAATGCAGATACCGCGTAGGCGCCCACGAATCCGCTTGCGCCAGTCACCAGAACCGTTGTCATAGGAGTAACCTTAAAGATGCTCGTGACAACGGACACGCGCGAGGTCGGCCTCGACCATTTCCGCAACTAGCTCCTCTAGGCTTATCTCCGGGGCCCATCCCAATTGCTCCTTTGCCTTCGCAGCGTCGCCTAGTAGAACATCTACCTCCGCCAGGCGCATAAAGCGGGGGTCGACAGTAACAAAATCTTCCATTTGCAGCCCTAAATATTTGAATGCCATTTCACAAAATGTGCGGACGGAGGTTGTGCGTCCAGTCGCGATCACGTAATCACCTGGTTTAGCCTGTTGCAGCATAAGCCACATCGCCTTGACATAGTCCCGCGCGTGCCCCCAATCCCGCTTGGCTTCCAAATTGCCGAGCCTTAATTCGCTAGCCAATCCAAGCTTTATTCGTGCAACACCATCAGTGATCTTCCGGGTAACAAATTCGATGCCGCGCAAGGGAGATTCGTGATTAAAAAGAATACCGCTCGATGCGTGCATTCCATAACTCTCTCGATAATTCACCGTCATCCAATGTGCATAGAGCTTTGCAGCTGCATATGGAGATCGAGGATAGAAGGGGGTTTCCTCCGACTGCATCCTTTCCTGAATCAGCCCGAACATCTCCGATGACGATGCCTGATAAAAGCGTGCCTCAGGATATGCAATCCGCGTTGCCTCGAGGACATTGACTGCGCCCAGTCCAGTTACATGGCCAGTGAGCAATGGCTGCTCCCACGACGATTTAACAAAAGACTGCGCCGCTAGATTGTAGATTTCCTGAGGGCGCAGGGACTGCAGCATGCGAATCACGCTTGAAAGATCGGTGAGGTTGCCATCATGAAGAACAACCTTTTCGGCAATTCCAAGCCACTTCAAGCGCGCGTCAATGACGTCCGCAGACGCGCTGCGACGTACGAGTCCATGAACTTCGTAACCCTTCTCTAGCAAGAATTCGGCCAGATAAGCACCGTCCTGCCCGGTAATTCCCGTGATAAGAGCACACTTTGTTGACATTGGTAACTACCCTATAAGCATTACTGGTAAGCCTTCGACTCTTTAAACCACTGGATAGTCTGCTGTAGTCCGTCGCAAAGCGGGGTCAAATCATATGTGACAGCAGCCTTAGCTTTCTCGACATTTAGGCATTTCGAAGTTGCGCCAACATAGCGGCTTTTATCATATTGAATCTGTTTCTCGTCGTATTCAATGATTTGGGAAATATTGTCCGCGAAGGTTCGAATAGAGAACTCTTGGCCTGCACCAATATTAAATATCTCATTGTCAAAACGTTGTGTCAGATCCCATAAAATTTGAACGAAATCGCTCACCAATACGATTTCCCGCTTCTGGTTGCCATCGCCCCAGAGCACAACGGGCTCGCCATATTCTTTGCCGCGCAGTATCTTTCGAATTAAGTCAAAAATAAAATGCATCTGCCTCCCGTCATTATGATAGTTCGGCCCGTAGAGTGTAGACGGTACGGCACACAGATAACGTAACCCATATTGTTGGCTTAAAGCGCGCGCACCTTGATAGAGCATCCGTTTCGTCATTGCATAGGTGTAGAGACTATCGATGGGCTCGCCGGCCATGTAATCGCTCTCTCGAAGATCTGAGCCTGGCGCGTAAGCGCAACTCGTGCCCATGAAAATAAGCTTGGCTTGGGGTTGGTGCTCTGCCCAAAAACCAAGCGTGTGAGTATTAATCTTTTGGTTTATTAGCCACTGCTCGCCGGGATGCCTTAGACAGAAATCTCCGGCCTGAGTCCAGGCCGCAAGATGGAATATTAAATCATATATCTCGGGAGCAGCTTTGGCCAAGTTTTCTGCCTGGGTTAAGTCACAGTTGGTCGAGCTAAGGCGCTTTACATCCGCATTCTGCCGTTCCAGAAACGTACACAGCGCTGTTCCGAGGAAACCAGTAGCTCCGGTTACGAGAATTTTCATGCACTTGTATCCGGATCGACTGGAAAATAAAATTCAACACCTTTGTCAATGAGGTGCACGTTATTTGCAAGAATTTCTTTTTTGAAATTCCAGGCCAATACGTAATAGATGTCAGGTGTCTCCTCCAATTCATCTTCGATCACGATTGGGATATGCATGCCTGGTGAATATAGGCCGCGCCGCAATACATTCTTCTCAACAAGGTATTGGATGCGTTCTGGACCAACTCCAAAGTAATTCAGTAACGTATTACCTTTTACCGGCGCACCCATTCCGAAAACACTCTTGTCCGCTGCTCGCGCGGCATCCAAATAGGAGACATTCTCTTCCCTCATGATTTTGATTGTTCTATCGAAGGCTCGGTAAGACGCGATCTGGTTGCAGCCAGATGCATCTTCGGCAGCTCGTAATTCCTTGAGCCGCTTAGAATTGGGACGCATCCCACTATGTCCGACGAAGCCAATAACCGAACCGCCATGAATTGAGGCTAATCTTGCGTCGAACATGGAGAGGCCATGGCCATTCAACAATCCCTCAATGGTCTTGAGTGTGTAATAAAGTAGATGCTCATGATAGATCTGGTCGAAAGCTCGGTTCTCCATGATCGATTTCATATACAGGAACTGAACGATAAAAACGCCATCATCCTTAAGTCCCTCCTTTATTGCTTGGCAAACTGAATGCAGTTCTTCTAGGTGGAAGAAGACACCCGCCGCATTGAAGGCGTCAAAGCGGCGGCCGATACTGCGCATAGTATCAAGATTAAAGAAGGCATTAAGTGTCGGTACGCCTGCCTGTTTCGCTATCTGCGCCGTTCCCTTAGAGGACTCCACGCCCAGTACATCGAAACCTAGCCTCTGAAAGTGCTTGAGCTGGGTGCCATCGTTGGAGCCAATATCCAAGATAGTTTTCTCCGATTTGTTCTTAAAAAATCGATCATCTACTTCTGAGGCTACGGCAGCAAAGTGTTCGGCAAGAGATTTTGTGACACCCGAAAGATAGGTGTGGTCCCCAAACATGATCTCCTTCTTGACTGTAAAATCAAGTTGCGCAGTCGAGCAGTCATGGCAGTAGACAACACGCAGTGGATAGAAAGGCTCTTTACCTATTTCCTTCTTTCTCAAGAAATGGTTGCACCACGGCTGTTCACCAAGATCAATGACCATTTCAAGACGCGACGAGGAGCATATGCGGCACGTCATGCATCTATCCCTTGATATTCGTTGAGTACGTCATTCACGTCACCAAATGCCTTCATCTCGCCGTTCATAAGTAGCATTGCTTTGTTGCACCAATGACGGATGATGTCGTGAGAATGCGACGCGAGCACAAGAATCTTTGCGCTTGTCACAAAGGCCTCCATACGGGTTTGCGCCTTCTTCAAGAATAACTCGTCACCTGCCATCAGCCATTCATCCATGATGAGAATATCCGGTCGGGAGGACGTGGCTATTGCAAATGCCAGACGCAACTGCATTCCGGAAGAGTATGTCCGGATAGGCATGTCAAGATAATCTCCAAGCTCGGTGAATTCTTCAATCTCACCAACGCATGCCCTAATCTCAGGCGGCCTAGCGCCCATGCATATTCCGCGAGTCATAATATTTTCCCTGCCCGTAAGTTCCGGGTTGAAACCAGCATTGAGATCGAATAGCGCGCCAATGCGTCCTTCCGTCTGAACATATCCCGACATTGGCTCATAGATGCCAGCAATGGTGCGTAAGAGAGTGGTTTTTCCTGCTCCATTCCGCCCAACAAGCCCGATGCGGTCCCCTGGCGCAAAATGCCCGCTGATATCATAAAGCGCCCTTATGAATGGAACATTATGTGCATCTTGAAGAATTGCGCCGCCAGTAGCAGCCGCCAATAACGACTTCTTGAGAGAGCGATGGGGAACATGCAAGATGGGAAAACCGATTGATACTCGGTGCAAGGTCACATCAACCATTATCTCAGACCCAAAATATTATGTATTTGCGGTAACGGGCCAGCGCAACCACCGATATCATTGAACCAAAAATTGCTCCCACACCAGTTATCAGAAAAAAGACTAAAGACGGCGCAGTACCGAGAAGTGGATCTCGAATGGTTTGAATCATGGCGGCAAAAGGATTCATATAAAGTACCCAATCCGGAATGCGATGCATACTCGGATTCCAGATCACCGGCGAAAGAAAAAACGCTAGCGTCAAGACGCTTGTAACGACGGGTATTACGTCGCGGAATCTGGCAGCAATTATCGCTAGAATGAGACCAACCCAAATGAGGTTCATTGTGACAATTGCGAAGCCGGGAAGAACCAGCAGCATGGCGGTCGAAAGCGGAATTCCCCCGTAGATAAGGACAGCCACGATAATGGGGAGATTATGGACAAAAATAATCAGGTTACGATAGACGACGTGAAATATGAAAATGGTCCAAGGTAGTTTTGCCTGCTTCATTGTCGGGGCACAATCTATGAATGCTCGAGACGCCTCGCTGATGCAGCTGGATATGTATGACCATGTAACGATGCCAATCGCCATAGAGGGTAGATACTCACTGGCATTTAAGCCAAATAGCGTCGCGTACAGCGGGCCTAGGCCGGCCACAAAGACACAGGTTGTCAATGTAAGCCAGAACGGGCCAAGCAACGAGCCACGATAGCGCACGACAATGTCCGTCCATGCTAACCGTACCCAAATCCAATACCTTCGAACCGATTGGTCAATGTCTAATAGGGCGAGCTGTAGATCTGACAGTTGGTCTCCGTGCTTGCGCCCTGCTGTCCAATACCGCGAATCAGCATGCTCGACGGGCTCAACCGGGAACTCACTGTCAGTTTCTGGGTCACGTTGATGATTTGGCCTGAAGTCTCTGGTCATGATATGCCCGGCCGCACTGTATAGAGATTTGCTAGACGCCAATTAGCGACGAGCCCTGCGTGTCCATTCGAACAGGGATGAGGCTCTGTGCCTTCATTTTGACATCGAATGTCTTCCGCGATTCAGGTGGCACTACCATTAAAAGGAAACCACCGCCGCCGGCACCACACAATTTGCCTCCAAGGGCGCCCGACTCGCGAGCGCTTCTATAAAGTTCATCTATCTCAGGAGATGAAATAGATGGGGTAAGGTTACGTTTAGTTTCCCAACCGTCATGCATCATAGCGCCGAACTCGGTCAGCAATCGTTCCGGATCGCTGGTTTCAAGCACGTCGACGGCCTGCTTCGCTAATGTTAACAGGTGCCCGAGTTCTCGATCTATATTACTCTCCCTCGTCGCTTTAAGTTGTTCTTTGAGCACTTCGGATGCGTACCGTGTCTTCCCAGTGTAAACAAGCACCAATGACGATATAAAATACTCGAGACACTGGGTGTTCATTTGCACGGGCGCGATATGAGTTCGCCCGTCCACGAAGTCGAAACGGTTCAATCCGCCAAATGCTGCGTGAAGCGGGTCCTGAACACCGACGCGTTCCTGCAGTAATTCGCGTTCAACATGAAACGCCGCCTTTGCTAAGTCGAGTCGGGTTGGAGAATTTGATTTTAAGGCACAAATCAAATTAATTAGCCCAACGGTGAATGACGACGAGCTCCCTAGACCGCTACTCGCAGGCAGATCCGCCATCACGCTAATGTCAAGCGCGGAACTAACTTCGTAGTGCTGCAGCACACTGCGCACGACCGGATGCTCGAGTTCGTTGACGCTATTAACGCGCTCCAGCCGACTGTAGCTCAGACGGTATCGATAATCGATAAACTCTGCCAACTCAATTGCTGTGATATATATATATCTGTTTATCGCCATGCCCACAACACAGCCGGGGTGTCGTGAGAAATACTCCGGGTAATCGGTCCCTCCTCCGAAGAAGCTAACTCGAAGCGGTGTACGCGTGGCAAGCATGAGGTCTCCGCATCTACAGACATTGAAGCCTAATATGGCTCGCGCACTTGATCAACATATCTTTTCAGCAAACGGACAGCAGTTTGATACGCAAAATGCCGAACCCCTTTGCCATTAAATGTTAGAGAATTTTGAGTTGCGGATCATTATATAGCCACGCACAAGCTCCCGAATGCCAGCTTCTATAGAATAATCCGGACGCCAACCCGTAGCTTCAATCTTAGCATTGGAGACGATATAATTGCGTTTGTCAGGATCTTCCCCAACTGGAGCTGAAAGATAAGTGAATTGTGGTACAACCTCTTTAATTTTCTCGCACAGTTCCAGTTTCGATAGATTTGCGTCAGAAAGCCCGACGTTAAACGCATTACGGTTCATTGACTCATAGTTGTCAATCGCGTGGAGAAAGGCCTTCGCAACGTCACGAACGTGAATGTAGTTGCGTTTGAAATGACCCTCGAAGATTACGACTGCGCGGTCGGTGACAGCACGATATGTGAAATCGTTCACGAGCAAGTCAAGACGCATACGCGGAGCCATGCCAAAAACTGTAGCTAAGCGTAATGTGATGCCATTGCCACTGTCGAGTATGGCTTTTTCAGCATCTACCTTGGTCCTACCATAGAGAGAGACTGGCCTTAGAGGGGACTCTTCTGTACAAAGCTGACCAGGTTCCCCGACGCCATAACCAGAATTCGTTGTAGGATAAATTATACTCTGCCCAGGACTGACATGCCGCAGAAGCATTAATATGGCATCCAGGTTTATTGTTTTCGCATTAAGTGGTTCTTGCTCACACAGAGGTGCACCGACGAGGGCGGCAAGTGGGATAACAATATCGACATCTTTGAGCAAACTCTTCACAATTGCTTCATTTCGCGCATCCCCCCGTACCGGTTCAAAATTGGGTTCAGCGCAAAGCCCGACCAAAGATGTGTCGTTTCGTTGAAAAGTGTCTAATGCAGTAACTTTATACCCACGAGAAAGTAACTCGGGAACCAGTATTGACCCCAAATAACCAGCAGCACCTGTTACTAAAACTTTCATATTCTCACTTCAGCTTGTGTTCTATCCAAACGCCGGGCTAAGGCAGTTCTTGCGCAGCCATTGCCTATTTTCCAACCCTAAGAAGTAACGCAAAAGATGGCACAAAAACCTATGCAGATCTACCTCCCTACCCGACGAATGCAAGGCTTCCACGCATATCAAGTGCAATTGCGTTCACCCACATTATAGCATCTCGGCCACACAATCGGTTCACAGAACATACGTCATCTGGATAGCTAGTACAGCAACTCTGTGGCTCAGAACAAGGGGGCTTTACACCAGCAATGCAGCGATTGCAATGGAGAACCCGAGGAGCCTTGCTGCATAGACGCCGCCGAGATCATTGCACTATATGGGAACAACTAATTTTCCATTTTTTTAGAACCGAGATCATTGCGCTATACGGGAACAACTAATTTTCCATTTTTGTAGAAATGTCCCTCAACCGCTTGAGTCGATCTGCAATGCGCGAAGTACTCGACGGCTCTTTTCATGCAGCGATTGGAATCCTTGTGGGCATTAGTATACTTATCTCGAATAGTATTCCTATAATGCAGACCAATATTGGGGTTTGCCGGGCAACCTCTTTAGAGAACTTAATTTCACACTACGTTGGTAAACCGACTCTCTGGCCCATCTCCCGACCAGCTCGGAAAAAACGCGCAACCACCGGCTTTGTCGACTGACACAAATCTACCAATTCAGCAGCCCGCCTCAGGCACCGTATCTGGTCCCTGTCAGCGTTATCGTAGCTGTCGAGCAGCACAAATTCGGAGTCAATTCCGCTCTTCGGACGGGCAGGACACGTTTCGGACGTGAACCTTATCTCACAGCAAGTTGCAGCACTCAAAATTGGATTGTGGACGTGTTCAGTTTTGAAGGCTGAACGCGATGGGATATACGAAACAGCGCTGAAGCCAAACAAAAAACCTACCGAACATACCAAAGCTAACGTCACTCAAAATGACATAACACTTATGTCCAATTTATGCTGTGTTAAGTCCACAGCACTTCGGTTAAGAAGGAGTAATAAGACATAACCAGGCAGATTGCGATGTCAACGGCATAATTCCGTTTCATGCGCCAACCAGTACCGGAAGCTGTGCTACGAACCGGTACCTACTGAGAGAGCTGGACATGACATATTTTTTGTTTTTATCCTTGGTTGAAATGCAGAGCAGATTCTCATGTGAAAACTAAGTGGGAATGGAAACATGTCTGTCCATGAGTACCTCGTAGAGTCGGCGCGCATTCTGAATGAGAGTGCAGCGTATCGGGGCTGCAAGCGCAGCGAAGAGGCTGTCGATACGATCGCGACCGCTTTGAAACAGGATAGACCCCTTCTGGTATGCGGCAATGGCGGATCAGCGGCGGATGCAATGCATATAACGGGAGAACTTGTTGGGCGGTTCCTAAAAGAGCGCCGCGCGTTGAACTGCATTTGCCTCTCGTCCAATCCGGCTGTACTGACTGCCTGGTCCAATGATTATGCCTTCGAATCCGTCTTTTCCCGTCAGGTCGAGGCCTACGGTCGTGCCGGAGGCGTGGTATTGGGGATTTCTACATCAGGGAACTCAAATAATATTGTTAGCGCGCTTAAAATAGCGCGCACCCTGAAAATGACCACGATAGCGATGACCGGATTGGGTGGCGGGAAAGTCGCAGAGCATTCCGATATCCTTATTGATGTTCCATCGACCTCAACTCCGCTGGTCCAACAGGTTCATATCTGCCTATATCACTACGTTTGTGAGATGGTTGAAGCTAGAATCGCGACTGATAGCTGAATTCAGATGGACTTACTATGTCTAGCCTAACGACAGTAATCCTGGCAGGCGGCAAAGGCACGCGCATTCGCACGCTCTTTCCCAATATTCCAAAGCCTATGATACCAGTGCTTGGTCAGCCATTTCTCTACTGGCTGACAGCTTATTTCGCAGGCAACGGCGCGCGCAAATTCGTTTATTCCACCGGATATTTAGGCGAGCAAATCGAAGCGTGGTGCCGTGATGACAGCATGCCTGGCCTACAGCGGTTCGTTTGCCCGGAAGAGATGCCACTGGGTACGGGCGGCGGCCTTATGAATTGTTTAGAGAAGTGCGATGATTGGGTCTTGGCAACCAATGGCGACAGCATCTGCATTGGCGGTTTGAGTGAGCTCTTAGCACTCAATGGTCAAGATGATGTTGATGGTGGAATCATCGGTATATGGAGCGACGACACGAGTCGATACGGTCGGCTGGACTTTGGCGAAGACAAAATCCTGTCAGGATTTCGAGAAAAATCGCCTGGTCAGGGCTATATTAATGCTGGTATATATCTTTTCAGAAAATCAGTGCTCGTACATTTATCGTCTGGATCGCCGGCAAGCATAGAGTACGATACTATTCCTGCACTTGTCAGCTCAGGCGCTCGATTGTCGGTCGTTGCTCTAGATCATGCCTCTTTCATTGATGTTGGTACGCCAGAGACGGTCACCCGCGCTAAAAATTTCATTATAGCACACCAAGAGCACTTTAAATGGTCTACTAGCAGTGCCTAATACCCCCCTCTTCTTTGAAAAGCAGCTCAATACGATTTAGAAGGTTCCGTCGAGCCAACCCTGTTCGCGGGCAGCCACGATGGCCGCCTCAATGTTTGGCGCTTTTGTTGCCATCATTGGGCGGAGCCCATTGCTATCAAAAGTTATCGCTTCTTTTGTGCCATGCCCCGTCGCGACGAGCACGCCGTGCCCAACCCCCGCGCGTTGCCCAGCGATGAGATCCGAGAGCTTATCGCCGACAATAAGCGAGCCCGTCAGATCGATCTTGTATTCTTCAGCGGCGGCAAGAATCATGCCGGGATTAGGCTTGCGCCAGAAATGGTTCGGATGTTGGTAGACATTGTGACCTTCTGCATGGTAGGCGCACGCAAGAACAAGGTCGAGATGCGCGCCACTGGCCGCCAAATTTTCGGCAATCCGCCTCTGTACACTATAAAATCCCTGCCAGTTATAGAGACCACGTCCGATGCCTGCTTGGTTTGTTACCACAACGACAGGCAGGGTTAAGCGGTTTGCCCATGCGATGGCTGCGGCTGCGCCAGCAATCATGTTCACATCATCTGCTCGTCCGAGGTAGTGCGTATCTTGGACAATAACCCCATCACGATCAAGGATGAGCGCCGGACGGTTTGGAGGAACTGCCGAGGTGAGGCATTCTTTCCAGGTTCCTATGCCATCAATTAGTCTCAGGTCAGCCATCATCCATTCCAG
The DNA here is from genome assembly GCA_965223255.1 of Hyphomicrobiaceae bacterium. Classification (GTDB taxonomy): domain Bacteria; phylum Pseudomonadota; class Alphaproteobacteria; order Rhizobiales; family Hyphomicrobiaceae; genus CBDCWA01. The sequence continues at coordinate 210,299 of CBDCWA010000003.1, forward strand.
TAGGTCTTAAGTTTCTGATGGCATCAGCATCAGCTTGCTAGAAGTTGTAACACGAGCCGATCAGCATTGTGTCGTTCTCGCCATTCTGGTGCAAACTCCATTGCGGCGGCCTGCAAACTGGAAAGGTTGTCAATTGCGGTTGCTATGGCTGGTCCGAGATCTTCAAGTTTATCATATGTCACAAATCCACCTGCAGGTGAAACCTCTGACAGCCAAGTTCCGGCAGGAACGACGACTGGGCGCCCACACGCCAGGGCTTGAACGAGAATGCCGGAACTTCTGCGCCGATAAGAGGCGACATCATAAGGTAAGAGTATCAAATCGGCTTCCATAATCCTTTGATGGAAATCTACCACCGATAACGGTGCAAGCAGTAGCTGGACATCGTCAGATCCAAAAGTAGCTAGACGATTCCTGGCAGATGCGATTCGTGCTTCCTCTAGGCTCAAATTTCCGTTGGCCTGTATCACGAAGCGCAGCCGACCAGACGCAAGGTGACTCAAACGTAAATACTCCAATGCATTGGGTAGCAGATGGAAACCTTTCTCAGTACGGGCATTTCCGAGGTATGTTGCTACGAATGGGGATACGCGCGTGCCCAATCGAAATTCAGTCAGGGGTGGGAGGCAATGCGGAATCGGCAAACACTGAACATGCACTGTTCCGCCTGTCAGCTCATTGTACACTGCGCTCAAACTTTCTGTGTCAGCGTAAAATCGCATGCGACAGCCCAAGGAGGAGTTGCAATGCAACTTCTTGAATATTCGATCAATTTCAGAAAAGGAGTTTTTGCGCGCAGAAGGTTCGGTCGGGTCGCGCCGCAAAACAACATGGATAATAGGCAACTTAGTCTGTGACCTAAGTTCTGATACGAGGGAATGTAGTTCTCTAAAATTGAGGGTATGAATGAGAACATGGTCATTGGTCGAGAGGTGCTCCTGTTCAATAAGTCTCGACAATTCCCGCCCAAATACGGTTTCGGTCGAGTTGCTATTGGACGCTTGCAAAAAGCCTGATGCTGCCCGCCTTGCAAAATATGCCGCAGAAATAGCAGGGGTACGCATTTTCGTCGGCAAATTACTGATGAGGGACCGCGCCCAGTTCTCTGCACCAGATCGATAGACTTCATCTGACGCTTTTGAAAAATGACAGTTTACACGAAATTCTCGCAATAACGAACGGTCAAAACTAGCATTTGCGGCGATTGTTGGTAGGCTCCCGAGCTTGGCTGCAGCTTGCGCAACGCTCACATCGTATTCAAGATAGTGACCGTCACAATTACGGAGGGATTGGTCCACAATCAGCAATTTTGGCTCGGAGCTCAAGTTGACTACCCTTTGTTTGGTCGCAAGCTGGTAACACTTAATATATCACCAAGATTGTCGACCATATAATCATTATAAGAAGCAAGTCGATGAGTGAGAACTCATTGCTTGTATTTGTACGATTGAGCTTGTTGGAGTTGGGTTAGTCTCGATTCGATGCAAGTTCTGACATGCGTCTTTCGATCGTATTTCGGATGGGTTAGCGATATTAAGTTCCTTTCTCGAATTGATTCGCGCTAAGTCATTTGCAAGGTCGGCGAACTTCTGGAAGCGTAGGGCTGGCGTATCAACCACAAGAAGGTTGAGCGATTGTGGCGCGTAGAGGGCTTGCAGTTCTCTCATCGCCACAAGAAGCGCAAACGGCCCTCGCACCACACTGCTTCGGTCATCCGGTTGAGGCCCAGATATCCGAACCACATTTGGTCCATCGACTTCGTTCACGACAGGCTTGGCAATGGCAGGCCGTACAAGACGCTGACGGTTCTGGATGAATACACGCGCCAGGCCCTATGCGTGACGTTGGCCTACAAGATAGGTTCGGCGGATGTGCTGGAGGCGCTTTATCCGCCCCTGCTGCGGCACGGAAAGCCTGAGTATCTTCGTTCTGATAACGTCCCACATCAGGCCGCATGAGGCTCTCGGCATGCGGCCGCCGGTGCCGGAGACAATTTAGAGAACCGCAAAATCAGTGGCCCCGAACAAGGGGGCTTTATGCACTGCTGGCGTGTCCCATTTCGTCTTCAAACACATTGGTTGGATTCCCCGAGCGACATGATGGGGATGGGTTAGGAGGATGTACTTTCATACATTCAATTCTCTCGAAATCGCTTATGGCATTGTTCCAAGCTCTTCAGTCGCAATCCGCATGAGGTATTGACCGTAGGGAGATTTGTCTATGCGCTCTCCAAGCGATGTGAGTTGGGCTGGCGTAATCCAACCATTGCGGAACGCGATTTCCTCGGGGCAGCATATGCGCAATCCTTGGCGGGCCTCTAGCGCTTGCACATATTGACCCGCGGCGAGCAGGCTTTCCGGCGTGCCGGTGTCGAGCCACGCGTAGCCACGCCCCATGGTTTTTACAGCGAGTTCACCGCGTTCCAGATAAATCCTGTTGACGTCTGTGATTTCCAATTCCCCGCGCGCAGATGGTTTGAGCGCGGCGGCGATTTCGGTGACCTGTTGATCGTAGAAATAGAGCCCGGTTACGGCCCAGTTCGACTTGGGTTGAGCCGGCTTTTCAGAAATTTCCAGCGCCTGGCCATTTTTGTCGAAGGTGACGACGCCATATCGTTCGGGATCGCTGACATGATAGGCGAACACTGTAGCACCGCGCTCCGTTTGGGCTGCGTCCATTAGGAGGGGCTGGAAGTCATGGCCGTAAAAAAGGTTGTCGCCGAGGACCAGTGCCGAATTTGACCCGGCAACGAAATCGGCGCCGATGATATATGCCTGTGCCAGTCCGCCCGGATGCGGCTGCTCGGCATAACAGAGATTAAGGCCCCAGTCTTCGCCGGAGCCAAGTAATCTTTGGAAATTGGGTAGATCAAGCGGCGTCGAAATGATCAGAATGTCACGGATACCGGCCAGCATCAGTACGCTTAGCGGGTAATAAACCATTGGCTTGTCATAGACCGGCAGCAGCTGCTTAGACATCGACAGCGTCATGGGATGCAGCCGCGTTCCTGTCCCGCCAGCAAGAATAATGCCTTTCACAATGATGCCCCCAGCAATCTCGATTTCAACACATATTGCACTTGAGCAATAGATACTTGAATTGTGAATGCTGAGAAAGCCAAATGAACTAATTGAATTGATTCCATCATTGAGTGCATTACTTACTACAGGTGAGATCGGAGGCTTGTGAGGCGCAAGTGGTTGATGGTGACTGAACGAAACAAGGTGCAGCGGCAGCGCAGCGAAAGCCTTTTGCTTGACCGAGGCCTATCCGACGTGGATAGGTTCGAACTGAAAAGAGACAAGGGTGTCTGCTTTTGGTTTACCGGATTGTCGGGCGCGGGCAAGACATCGATAGCAAACAGTCTTGAACAATTGCTGCTCAGTCGCGGTATTCAGTCTTACATCTTGGATGGCGATGTAATTCGTAGCGGCCTTAACCGAGATCTAGGGTTCACTATCGCGGATCGCGTCGAGAACCTCCGACGAATCGCAGAAGTTGCCAAGCTCATGGTCGATGCAGGGGTCGTGACGATTGTATCGTGCATTTCACCTTTCGTAAGTGAGAGGGCGGCTGCGAGAAGTTTGTTCGATGAAGGCAAATTTGTTGAGGTCTACATCGACACACCGATTGAGGTCTGTGAAAGCCGTGATGTCAAAGGGCTCTACAAGCGAGCCCGGGCCGGCGAGATCGCAGACTTTACCGGCATCTCGTCGCCCTATGAGCCGCCCATTTCGCCAGAGTGCCACGTGTCAGGGCACGTCGGCAGCCCGGAGGACCGGGCCGAGGATATTTTTCGCTACCTATCAGAGACGCGGATAATGAGTTTGGACGTCTAACTCGCGTGACATGTAGCGGGGAATTGTTAATCCGCAATCTGGCGCAGTCGATACAACAATCCCTGGCTGAGACATGAAGTGCATTTGGCTGTTGAGATATGGCTGTGGATCAGGACGCTGGATGTCTAGTCACTATTATGGCCTAGACACCATGAGCCGCAAAATTGTGCCGACCGTGTTTTGAGTTCGCTCATGATTGCTGCAGCAAACATGTTCTTCGCCCTAATCGCACAGCTCAGTAATGAAAGCATTGGTAGCGGAGGAGGGACTTGAACCCCCGACACCGGGATTATGATTCCCGTGCTCTAACCAGCTGAGCTACTCCGCCAAACCGTGGGCCCACATCGCTCGGGCGTGATGTGCCGCGCCGGCTATATAGCATCGATTGCCTCATCGACGCCAGGGCGATTGACCTTCGCACCGTGGGAGTGCCGGGTATAAGAAAGTGACGCCCGGCCTGTCAAGCAAACACGCGCCGATTGCCCGCTCTGAATATCTATGAGGAAGACACCAAGGCCGCAAATGCAGCCGGACGCAAGCGCCGCGCACGCCGAGGTTGCCGCGCTTGGCCTGGAGCAGCACCGATAGCGAAATCATCTACGACCTTGCGGCCGTCAGCGCTGCCGCCGAAGCGGTATCGGCGATCCAACCGCCGCCAAGAACGCGCGCGTGACCGCGATCGCTACTATAGAATACGCACGCTTGCCCGCGGGCTACGCCAAATTCCGGATCATCAAGGATCACTTCACCAGCCTTTTTTTGAGCCTCATAGGTCAACGTTGCTGGCACCGGCGGCGATGTCGAGCGCACCCGCACGTAGACGGCTAACCCGTCCGACGCAGCGACCGCAGACATGGCCTTGTCGCCCAACCAATTGACGTTTCGCAAGACGAGCTTGCGGGTTTCGAGGTACTTGCGTTCACCGACCGTGACCTGCCGGCGCCCGGCATCGAGACCGATCACATAAAGCGGCTCGCCGACAGCAAGCTTGAGCCCGCGCCGCTGGCCAACGGTAAAGTGTATAATCCCGTCGTGCCGGCCCAGCACCCGCCCATCGACGTGCACGATGTCACCTGGTGCCTTCGCATCCGGGCGCAGTTTCTCAACCACATCGGTATAGCGCCCGCTTGGTACGAAACAGATATCCTGACTATCGGCCTTCGCAGCAACTGGCAATGCCATTGCCTCGGCGTGTCGGCGCACCTCTGACTTCGCCATACGACCAAGCGGGAACATAAGCTTAGCCAGCGTCTGGCGTGGCGTTGAAAATAAGAAGTAGGACTGATCCCGTTCGCGATCTGCACCCTGATAGAGTTCTGGCCCATCCGCCCCCTGTTTAAGGTCGACATAATGACCGGTTGCCATAAAGTCTGCCCCCAGGTCATCGACCATCGCCAACAGGTCGCGAAACTTAATCGACTGATTACACGCAACACATGGGATCGGTGTTTCGCCGGCGACATAGCTTGACGCGAACGCCTGCATGACTTCCGTCTCAAACCGCCGTTCATAATCGAGCACATAGTGCGGAATATTGAGCTTGGCGGCGACCTGACGGGCATCGTGAATGTCCTGGCCGGCGCAGCAGCTGCCCACCCGCCCGCTTGCGGTGCCATGATCGTAGAGCTGTAAGGTTATCCCGACCACCTCATGGCCCTGAGCCTTCATCAGTCCAGCCACGACCGATGAATCGACGCCGCCGGACATGGCGACAACGATGCGCTTTGTCGAAGATGTGCAGGTGTCGGATGCCATTTCGAGTGATTGCCGAGTGCTCGGATGAAGGTTGTAAACAATTTGCCCCGGCGCCAAAGGCCAAGTGCACGCCCCGAGCCATAGCACATCAGCGCCGGATAAATGCCAGCAAAATGTGGCCCAAACGCTGAGTGCTGGGGGTTTAGATGTGCACTTGTGGGCGCCCGCTTTCAAGAGGGCATAGGAAATACACCGATCGAGAGCTGGAATTTGATCTTGCCGTCCCACACGAACCACAAGCTCCGATGCAGCCGGTGTGACCGAAGTTAGGTCAAAACTTATGCAGGATTTGGTCTTGTAGTCACCATATTCCTTTTCCAAAGATTAAGCATTAGTCAGGTGAGAGCAATTTCAGAGAAATTAAGCATAACTCTATGGAAGAATGGAATAAAACGTACCGTCTCGGTACAGTACATTAAGTAAAGTTTACCTCGATGATTAGAGCGAAATTAAGCGAAATCACCTAGGTTCGAGGTTGGGTCAAGTAATTGTGTGCAGAGTAATATGACCGAGCAAAACTTCAGATCGCGTGTGCGCTATGTCATCGGACCAGATGGTAGCCCACTAACAGTGGCAGACCTGCCCCCGACGGATACCAAGAGATGGGTCATCCGGCGCAAGGCAGAGGTAGTTGCAGCCGTACGTGGCGGCCTCTTAAGCCTGGAAGAGGCGTGTGACCGCTATAAACTTACGGTCGACGAATTCCTAAGTTGGCAACGGTCGATCGATAAGCATGGCCTGCCTGGCCTGCGTGCGACCCGAATTCAGGACTACCGCAGCTGATTAAGGCCGCGCCGCCAGCGACAGTCTTCTTGAAGTCAATGAATTAGCCCTTAAAGGGCGATCGTCGGCCGTGCTCAGCGGCGCAGACGACGCCCTGGCTTTCGCCGTGGCAATGGCAGGCCACGGGACTGCGGCAGGGCCAGCGCCTCCATCTTGGCGGCCGAGCACTTCTGCCCGCCACCAATCCAGCCGTTAAGATCCCGTCGCATGAGCGTGGCAATCTCCGCGGCCATTCCAATGTTATCGATTGTGACATCCGATCCACTGCCCGCCTGGCGAATACGCACGCGATAGACCTTGGCACCAAGCGGCGTTTTTTGCCGGTAGACCCGCTTGTGGACGGAGATTTCCACGTCGCCGCCATCTGACGGCGGTGCCACCTTTGCATGGAAAATATGGGTCGCACGCAATGGACCCGTTTGTCCGAACCAGCAGCGCGTCGCACCCTTGGCAATACGGCTATAGGCGATTTTGGGGGTAACGGATGCTGACCCGGTCGCGACGGGCAATGCAGCCGTAATGAGCGGCGGGGTGTTACTGGCGCAGCCGGCCACGCTGATTAGCACTGCTGTGATCGCCAAATGACAAAGAAGCGACGATACATGGGCCCCCGGATGACAGCGACCCCGATGGCGATGCGCCGCGTTGGTTCGGCGCCTGATTTTACAGCGCATTAAGTGGTATCGAGAGCGGGTCATCAGGTCGAATTCCCCGTACCGTCGCGAATTTCAAAGGGACCACCGCAATGGCGCCCTGATGTGACGTGACGGTGATCGGCACTAAGGAAATCGTGCAACCGTCTGCTTTCGATCAGAATCGAGTCGATTGAATGCCGGTTGCCCTAGCACAGCATACAGGCAACGGGATGGCATAGCCCTGGACGCCGGGCAAGAGGGCCCGGCTCAAAATCAAGGGAACTTTTGTCTTACCAGATGTGGACCGGCACTTTGCCGGTCCGGCCTAGACGGCGTTTAGCGGTCCATTAAGGGGCTAGAAACGCGGTGCTCGCCTGCCAAACCGGCGGTACCGAGCTCACGACCCTCGGCCCGCAAAAGTGGCTCGACTTCTGCTCTCGCCTCTTCCAACTCGCGCTGCGAGATTTCCAGTTTGTCCTGCAACTCATAGATGGAATCGAGCAAATTTGCGCGCCGGACCGCCGCAGATTTTGCAAAAGTGGAGTAATTGAAGTGGTCCGGTTCAGTGATACCAGTACGGTCTTCTTCGGCCTGGATCTGGCGATCAAGATCGCCTGCCATTTGCTCGAAATCGCGGATCATCTGCTCAAGTGCTTGAACTTTCCGCTCTTTTTCATCAACATCAAATAACTTTAGGCGTTGCACCGCATCCCGTGATCTCATTTTGACACCCCTAATTACGCATTTACTAGATAGGAGAACTACTTACAAAAACTACTTACAAAAATCGTGCCAAACAACGTCATAGGCTCCAGAACAATATATCTAATCTTGGCGCCAATCGATCCATTAGGCAAATCATATCTGCTATTTTTTACATTTGTTTGTGTTTCATTCTCTCAAACAGGCCTTAAATCGCCGTAAACAGGTTAAAAATTAGAATCTCACTGTCCGATTGGCCGATAGATGCATAAAATTGACAAAATTTTTGTAGGGCGATCGCGCGAATTCTGTTAGCTCTTGATTCGGGAGGCTTGCGCGGGGGATCACTAAGCGAATCGATTCGGCTGTCTGCGGGATTGGTTTGGTTGGGTGCGCAGGCGATTGGCACTGTCTGAGTTCTAGCCAATACATAAGAAATATTTCAACCAGCGGTTGGCGCCGCCGGGCGAAGGCGTATTGTATCAGTGCATGTAGAACTTAATAAAGAGGATTGCTTTTTGTTCGTCTAGCTTGAACTCGCGGGGGCGATGTCAACGAATTATTAGGATTTGTTAACGCATGATCGGTATATGACTAAAGGGCGATTTGTGAGTGCCGAGGGTAAATTTCGAATCACTTGGGCAGCTGACCGGTAGCGGGACCGGTAGGGAGAGCAAATTATGAGGGTTCTTCTAATTGAAGATGATAGCGCCACGGCGCAGAGCATCGAGTTGATGTTGAATTCGGAAGGATTCAATGTTTATACGACAGATTTGGGGGAAGAAGGCACGGACCTCGGGAAGCTTTACGACTACGACATTATCCTTTTGGACCTGGGTCTGCCGGACATGAGTGGTTATGAAGTCTTGAAGACGTTGCGGGTCAGCAAAGTCTCCACCCCAATTCTAATCCTATCCGGCATGGCCGGCATTGAGGATAAGGTCCGCGGCCTTGGCTTTGGGGCTGACGACTACATGACCAAGCCATTCCACAAGGATGAGCTCGTCGCACGCATTCATGCTGTTGTGCGACGGTCCAAGGGGCATGCACAGTCGGTCATTGCAACGGGCGATCTCAAGGTAAATCTCGACGCCAAGACGGTGGAGGTCAACGGCCAACGCGTTCATCTAACTGGTAAAGAATACCAAATGTTAGAGCTGTTGTCCTTGCGCAAGGGAACAACGTTGACCAAGGAAATGTTCCTGAACCATCTATATGGCGGCATGGATGAGCCGGAATTGAAGATTATCGACGTGTTCATTTGTAAGCTTCGCAAGAAGTTGCAAACGGCTACTGGTGGTCAGCATTACATTGAAACGGTCTGGGGCCGCGGCTATGTGTTGCGCGATCCGGGCGACGAGGGTGAAGACGCTGCAGCCTAATCTGGCAGGACATCAGTCCTTCAATTAGTCGGGATTACCAACTGGGGGGCGCAAGCCCCCTTGCCTGTTTTTGGGTTACGCCTGCCAGGGGACAAGCTTGCCGTGCGACACGTGCTCTGCAATAACCGGGCTCAAAGCATCAGTGAGCACGAAACGTGTTCGGTTCGGGAGCACCAGTCATCATGTCCACGAGGTCTGCCCCTGTCGGTGAACTCAAGGCGGCGATCGTTCCGGTCACGCCCTTGCAGCAAAACTGCACAGTGATTTGGGACACGGTGTCCAAGATTGGGGCGGTTTTCGATCCCGGTGGCGACGTCGACAGGATCGATAAAGCCATTGATGACAGCGGTGCCGACGTTCAGACCATCTATCTGACCCATGGCCATATCGATCACGCCTCCGGTGCAACAGAACTCGCCACCCGTCGGAATATTCCGATTATCGGGCCTCATATCGCCGACAAATTCTTGCTCGACACACTCGAGGAACACGCACCAAAGTTCGGTATATTTGATGCCAAAAATGTCACACCGACACGTTGGCTGGACGAAGGCGAGACAATTGACATTGCAGGCCACACCTTCGACCTCCTCCATTGCCCAGGTCATTCCCCCGGTTCCATCGTGTTTTCTAGTGCGGACAACAAATTCGCGTTGGTCGGCGATGTTCTGTTCCAAGGTTCGATCGGACGAACAGATTTTCCGTATGGCGACCACGAGGCTCTTATTGCAGCAATTCGCACGAAGCTTCTTCCACTCGGCGATGATGTGACGTTTGTGCCAGGCCACGGGCCACCCAGCACCATCGGCCACGAGCGCGCAACCAATCCGTTTATTATTCAAGACTAGCGTCGGCACTGACTAACGCTTGCGCCTGAGGGCGACATCAATAGCCGAATTTCCATCTGCAGGTAAGAAGACCGCAGCCGGAATTACCGGAGTCGCGATCTGCCGCATCGCTTTCCCAGAAGTCGACGGTTGCAAGCCGCAGAGTCTCGCTACACGTGTGATCGCAATAAATCCAGTTGCCGCCGGGCAGCCTGATTTGCGGTCCTTTGCGCGTATAGCGTATAGGGGCACGCACTGCGCCATTGCCATAGTCGCTTTCCGCATACACCCAGCGTTGACCCGGCTTGAGTCCATAATCATGGCGTCCGAACGCCTGTGCTGTCTCGGCAACAACGACGATGCAAAAGATCATCCCGCTCAACGTTGCCAGACATGTCCTGATTGGGGTTACCAACATGGCGCTATTACTCCCGTACCCAAAAAATCCTGGTGTGCCAGCAACTATGGCATTAGCCACGGCGCAACCGTATGGCGACATTGGAAAAACCTGTGCCCTGTGTCGCAATAAGCACGGAGTGTCCCCCTTTACGCAATGCCACCGACATCGTCCCTGTAACCCCACCCGAGATAACCATTTTAATTCGACTGGTCGTCGCAGAACCCGCGAGCTCTCCTGTGGCATTGAAGGTCCGCTCCTCCCAGGCGCCGCTGACGTTGCCGGAGCTATAATTGAGCATCGATCGCAGCTCTATTTTAAAGCCCGTTCGAGAGGCACAGCGAATGGCCAGGCCCAGTGACCTGCCCTTATTTTTCGGTCGATAATAGGCCCGGCAGCCGAGCCTCTCGCTTTGACCGCTGGTCAGCGTTACTTTGGCAGTGCCCCGCCAAGTTCCACCGAGACTGGAAAACAGGTTGCCTGCCGCTTGGACAGACGATGTCAGACCGTCAGCCGCCAGGGCGACTATCGATCCGCAAATCATCACCCCAACGATGGGGGCCAAAAACGATCGAGGTATCATCATCACTGCCATACCGTTCTCATTTCTTTTGAGCGCGCGTCCATCCCAAAGCGGCGACACCCCGGCAAATATCAACGACCCAATTGGCACAGCCGCTGCACCAAGAAACCGTCTCACGGGCCCCTGCGCCACTCGCAAACCGAGGTCGCAAAAACTGGAGGTTCGCAGCTATCATTACAACACCTAAAGTCAAGCTCCGGGATCTGAAGAATGGTTTGGTTGATAATACAATCCATTACGCTCGGACTTAAAGATAGCAAGTTATACTTCAAGACCAAGTGGCACAAAAACGATACGTCCTGAAAATTATCGCTAATTCCTGGAAAACGCTCGATTTTGTCGGATCTTGTGCGCGTGAAGTAATGCTCAATTTAGAGGTCTGCGACCCGCTTTTTGACGCCTGCTGTGACGGGTGATCGCACACAGGAATAACCGATTTCCGCAATCGGTAGTTTCATTACAAATTGGCATTTCATGGCTTCAACGGAGATGATCTGTGCTGCGCCCTGTGGATTTGATGCTCTCGCGACAAGCGTCAAGCCCGGCCCACTACTGAACACCAAGCTGTAAAATCCACTATTCGAAGGTTTCTGTTGCCCGCCGGCAGGCCCGATGATGAGCGCGCTGCCAAACACCACAGCCGCCCCCAAGCCCAGCCACGTCAATTCTCGATCGCGCATTCCCGATCCTCCATTGCACGCGCACGGCTGCAACAGTGACCGATTCGACGCTTGGTGTATGAATAAAATTGCGGGCTGTCGGCAATCTCGACGGCTCTATGGCGTCGACAATACAAAAAGCAACCTCCAATGCTGAATCGAAAGTTGCTTTAGATGTCGAGACCCTTTTCGGCGCCGATGAACTGCGATGCGCCGCGGATCGCTAAGACTGTTTATGCCATTTCGATTTGGCCAGCTTGCTTCCCGCGCCCGCGCCGGTCGTCTTCCAAGACGAAAGTTACGCGGTCGCCTTCATTGAGCGGCGGCAGACCAGCACGTTCCAATGCTGTGGCATGCACGAACACATCGGCGCCACCCGATTCAGGCACGATAAATCCGAAGCCTTTTGTTGTATTGAAGAATTTCACGGTTCCAGTGATGCGCTCCATAAGCAGACCTTCCTAAGAGTTAGTTGTCTCGCTGGTCGCAAGAGCCTACGTTTTAGTCATAAACAGCTCAGGAAGTCGGGGATTGCAAACCGGGCCGGTCGCGGCGGGAAGGTTTCAGCCGAATCTCATGAGTCGTAGTCGTAAATCCGTTTAGGTGATGACCAGCACAGCAACTATGGCGCAGCACACCCACAAAGGCAAGCGTAATCAGAAATCGATTAATCGCTTAGAAAATTTGTCAATTTCGCCATGAACTCTTCAAATTTGTCATGATGGAGCCAGTGGCCCGCACCATCGATTTTCTCGACACGGACGGTGGCGAAGTTGCCGGCTCTGCCATCCCCGTCCGGTGATGTATGCCAACTTTCACTGCCGTGAAACAGCAGGACGGGTGCGGAAATGGCCTGCCAGATGGTTTCGATCTCGCGATGCAGCATTTCATAGGGCGGCCAGGCGCGAATAGCAGGATCAAACTTCCAGCGCCAATTCCCAACCTCCACTTGCCGCACGCCGTGCTGCGCCAAATGCCGGGCCTGTTCGTCGCTGAGGCGGGGGTGGGCCTCGCGAAGCCGTGCCAAAGCTGCCTCGAACGTCGGATATGTCCGCTCTTGGCGTTCCAAGATTTCGCGCTTCTGGTCGATCCAGGTACGCAAATGATCACCCATGGATATGTTTTCCCGCTCCGCCAAGCGACCGGGCGACGGACCAAGGCCCTCGATTGACGCCAATTTGTCGACCTGGTCAGGAAACAAACCCGCATAGCGGACGCAAATATTACCGCCCAGCGAATGCCCGATCAGTGTCACGGGCGCGGTGAGCTGGCTTCGAATAAACTCGGCCAAATCAAACACGAAGCCGGCCATCGTATAGTGGCCATCGCTGCGCCACGCGCTGTCGCCATGGCCCGCCAGGTCGAGTGCAACGACATGCCAGCTTTGGCGCAATCGATCCGCAACCCAGTCCCAGCTGCGGCAATGATCCCGCCCACCATGAACCAGCACCAGCGTCGGCGCGCCAACGTTTCCCCAGTCGACATAGTGCAAAATCTGGCGCTGGGAAATGAACGTTTTGCTGTCAGGCTCAATCGGGCGTGTCATCAAACCTCGAACCGGGCTCACCACGACTTGAAACAAAAGACGCCGGCGGTAGAGCCGCCGGCGTCATAGGTACGCACGATACCGCGCCAGATCAACGATTAATGATCTGCTTGGCGCGATCGACAACTTTCTTTGGGAACGAGTACATTTTCTTGATTTGTGCTTGGATCTGATCGCCGCCCAACGGTTGGATATCAAGCTTGCGCTTTTTAGCCGCCGCCCGGAAATCAGCATCCTTCACCACTGCCGCAAATGCCTTACGCAGGATAGCAACACGATCGCTCGGCACGCCAGGTGGTGCGATGAACGGCCGAGCCATATCCATCTGCGAGAAGATCAAAGACAATGCATCCTTATCGATTTGCGGCCGGTCTTTGATAAGATCGCCAAGAAACGGAATGCCCATCTTGTCCATTTCCGGATTTCGGCGGTTGCCGAGCTGCAGAATGATCTTAGCACGCCCATCTTTGACCGGTGCCATATAGCGCGACTTCATGCTCGACCACCAAAGGCCGCAGTTGCCGTCGGTCTCTCCTTGTTCAGCGGCCATGAATGCGCGCCGCGAACCTTTGAATCCAACCAGCACCTTGATCTTCAAGTCAAGCACTGCATTCAGGACATAAGAATCCGAAGCCATCGATGAGGTTGGGCCGGAGGCACCGGTCACCGCTTTCTTGCGCTTGATCAGATCCTGAACCGTCTTGATCCCGCTCTTGACGAAGAATTGGCAGGTTGATGTTTCCTGCGCCATTGTGATCAGCCAGTTAAATTTCGGCGGGTCAAATTTGATGCCGGGCTGGCCCCAAAGTGGTTCCAACACCAGCCACGGACCGATAAGACCGATGACCGTACCATCCTTTGGATCGCGCAGATAAAGCAGATTGGCATTCTTGCGTCCACCAGCACCTGGCCGGTTGACTGGCTGAACGGTGGGCTTACCGGGAATATGTTTACCGAGGAACTGGCCAACTGTTCGACCATAAGTGTCAAAACCGCCACCGGCACCAGAGCCGATGAACATTCTGACCGTCTTGCCTTTATAAAAATCAGCTGCAGCGACAGGGGCTGTCATACAAAGTCCTGCCGCGGTTGCGACAGCACCAACCCGAATGAGATTGCGTAAGTACATACATATCCTCCCTATTTACGCACGACACACAAAAATGCAGTGCAAGCTGAATAATGCTTGCTGAAGCTTACACTACGAGGGTTCCGACACGGTGAGGCGACGCATGAGGCGTACTTCATCGGCCGGAAAGTCATTGCGCGCATGATTGAGACATCGGTTGTCCCAGACGATCAAATCATGCACGCGCCAGTCATGGGCATAGATGAACTCAGGTTTTTCGCAATGATCAAATAGCTCGCCCAGCAGAGCGTCGCTTTCCGTTCGATCCATGCCGACAATAAATCGCGCCATCAATCGACTGAGATAAAGCGCCTTTTTCCCTGTTTCCGAGTGAACCTTAACCAGAGGATGCGCCGAGTTAGACAAATCTTCGTCGTCATCGTCGGTCTGATCGCGCAGTGTCGCATAAACATCATAGATGTAACGCGCAGTCAGCCCTTCCAACTTTGCTTTCATGTCGTCAGACAGCGCCTCATAGGCTTTGGTCATATTCGCGAACTTCGTCTCGCCGCCGCGCGAAGGAATTTTCTGCGCATATAACGTTGTTGCCCGATACGGCACGTCACGATGTGCGCCATCCGAGTGAAAATGCATCTCGCCATCCGGCAGCGCGCCGATTGGCTTTCCATCCTTGCGAATGTTTGTGATGAACATGATGCCTTTTTCGCGCCCTTTACCGACGTTCTTCATCTCGCGCGCGTAGTTGCTGTCATCGGCATGTCCAAAATAACCGGCAAACCGACCTTGGTCTTCTTCCGAAATATCCTGGTCCGGAAATACCAGCATCGAATAGTCCAAAAACGCCGCCCGTATGGCATCGACGGTATCCTTGTCCAAGGGCCTGCTGATATCGACACCTTTGATACGCGCGCCAAGCGCGGGGCTCAGGGGCTCGATGTCAAGCTTAACCGCTGTCGTGGCCATAAGATCCTCCGTCGTGCATCTATCGGCGCCACCCCCCCCACTCTTGCAAAAATCGTCTCGAGAACGGGCATTCCGCGCCATTTGCTTAATGCATCGTCATCCCGCCGTCGACATTTATCGTTTGTGCGGTAATAAATCCACTGGCATCCGAAAGCAAAAATAAAACGGTTCCGACGAGGTCATCGGGGACTTGCGGGCGTTCGAAAAGCCGGCCCTGCGCGGTTGCGGCCAGATAATTCGATGATGATGAGGCGACCTGCGTTTCACTGAGCGTCAGGCCCGGAGTGACAGCGTTAACCCCGATATTGTCTGCCCCGACCTCGCTGGCGAGCGCCCGCGTAAGCCCGATAACACCGGCCTTAGAGGTCGTGTAATGCAACCGGTTGGGCATACCGGTCCAAATGCGTGACGATGATATGTTGACGATCCGCCCGCCGCCTTGTGCTTTCATATGCGGATAGACGGCGCGGCAGCACAGGAAGATACCTTTCAGGTTTACTGCCATGACCTGATCCCATTGTTCGACCGGGATCTTGAACCATTCGCCGCGCGGCAATGTGCTCATCAAGGAGGCATTGTTGATCAGCCCATTGACCTCTCCGTAGGTCTTGATGGTCTTGTCGACCATCGCCTCGACCATGTCCGGATTGGTCACATCTGTCATGACCGACAGCGCTTCGCCACCGCCCTCGCGGATCCCCGCAGCCGTCTTTTCTGCCTCTTCACCGGCGATATCGGCAAGCACCACCTTGGCACCACCTTCGGCAGCCCGTTGACTATAGACCTTGCCAATACCGGTCCCACCACCTGTAATGATGATTGTTTTGCCTTTGACACTGTAAGCTGTATTGGGGTCGAAGCCTGACATGGTCACCTCATCTGGTTCGGATCGCCTGAAACTACCCTGGGCCAATCCCTGGAATCAATGCAGCTTTGTTGGGCGACGAATAGGAGCAGCAGCTACCGGCCGGCCGGTTGGTTGAAATTGGCGGCAACCGACTGCCCGCCTATTGATCGAGCCCGGGAGTTCAAAGACCCATGCATAACCTGATCACCGATATTCCTGGACTTTTGGTCGGCAACACCCATGACGAGCAGGTCGTGAGCGGCGTGACGGCAATCATCATCGATCAGCCCAATGCCGCTGCATGTTCAATACGCGGCGGGGCTCCCGGCAGCCGCGATACCGCCCTGCTCGCATTGGACAAGACACTAGAGGGTGTTGACGCAGTCGTCTTATCGGGCGGATCGGCATTTGGTCTCGATGCAGCGGGCGGCGTTATGTCTGTCCTAAGAACGCAAGGCAAAGGCTTGTCCATCGGCACTGCCACGGTTCCGATTGTGGTGCAGGCCATCACCTTCGATTTGTTGAATGGAGGTGACAAGGCCTGGGATAGCATGCCGCCGTATTGGGCTTTGGGTGAACGCGCGGCTCAGGCGGCCACGGACGGTGCATTCGATCTCGGTAGTGTCGGCGGCGGTTATGGCGCGTCGACAGCGACCTTCAAGGGAGGGCTTGGCTCGGCAAGCGCCGTGACATCGCAAGGCCACACCATCGGCGCCATTGTGGTCGTCAACGCGATCGGTTCAGCCGTGATTGGCGATGGCCCGCATTTTTGGGCGGCGCCATTTGAGCGCGATCAAGAGTTCGGTGGCCGGGGCTTACCTGCAGCCGGCCAGGCCGACGCTACTGTGATCCGCACCAAGCATGGTGCGCCGCCCTCGACCACTATTGCGCTGGTTGCGACCGATGCGGATCTGACCAAGGCCGAGGCGAAGCGCTTGGCAGTGATGGCAGACGATGGTCTGGCGCGTGCGCTCCGTCCGGTGCACGCACCGATGGATGGTGATACGGTGTTTGCGGTCTCCACCAAGCGCCGGCCACTGTCGACACCAACGGCCTTGACCGAGATCGGTACCATTGCTGCTGACTGTCTGGCACGCGCGATCGCGCGTGCCGTCTACGAAGCGGTGATTCCATCATCTCGGTGGCAGGGACCACCGGCCTATCGCGATCAAGTCGTTTGACTGGTTTGCTGACCGCCACCGTTGAGCACATAGCGCTCTTCATGACGCAGCCCGAGATACAGACACAAACACATCGCGATCAGTACGAGTGAGAACGGCAATCCGACAACGATGGCTGCGGCTTGCAAGGCACCGAGCGCGTCCTTGCCACCGCCGAATAGCAATGCGGCAGCGATGATGCCTTCCATCACCGCCCAGAAGATGCGCTGGGCGACCGGGGCATCAAGTTTGCCACCGGCCGTAATACTGTCGATCACCAGCGATCCGGAATCCGATGACGTAATAAAGAATACCAGCACCAAAACAATGGCAACGAACGATGCGATTTGCACATACGGCAAGTTCTCTAGCATTTGAAACAGCGCCAGCGATTCATTGGTTATGCCCTGAGAGAGCTGACCCACCTTATTGGTTACCTGATTTATCGCCGTGCCGCCAAACGCGCTCATCCATACAACCGTCACCGCCGTCGGCACGAGGAGCACTGCGGTGATGAACTCGCGCACCGTACGCCCCCGCGAGACCCGCGCGATAAACATACCGACAAACGGTGACCATGAAATCCACCACGCCCAGTAGAAGACGGTCCAGCCGTGATAGAATTTTTCGTCTTCGCGCCCGAGGAAGTTGCTGAGCGGTAATATGGTTTTGGCATAGGTATAGGCCGTCGAGCCCATGGTCTCGATAATGTACCAGGTTGGCCCGAATACGATGACAAAGGCCAGCAGCGTCACGGCCAGGGCCATATTGATATTGGACAAAACTTTGACGCCGCCATCGAGCCCGCGAATAACCGATATGACGGCCACCGCAGTCACGCCGAATATAACGACGATCTGGGTTTGAAGCCCGTTTGGAATACCGAAAAGATAGTTCAGCCCGCTTGCTGCCTGCTGCGCGCCAAATCCGAGTGACGTTGCAAGTCCGAAAATCGTCGCGAGCACTGCAACGATATCGATGACATGACCGAACCACCCCCATGAGCCGTCTTTGACCAACGGATAGAAACCAGAACGAATAGTTAGCGGCAACCCTTTGTTGAAAGTAAAAAATGCCAGTGTCAGACCCACGACGGCATAGATGGCCCATGGGTGCAGTCCCCAGTGAAAGAGTGAGGCACCCATGGCCATGCGCGCAGCCTCGGGCGTTCGCTCGGCGACGTTGAGCGGCGTGCCGGCCCAATTCGTGTAATAGCCGGTGGGCTCGGCAACACTCCAGAACATCAAGCCGATACCCATGCCGGCTGCAAACAGCATTGAGAACCATGAAAGCGTTGAGAATTCCGGTCTGGCATCCGCGCCGCCGAGCCGGATGCGCCCTACCGGCAACACGATCAAAAGCAGGCAGAAAATGACGAAGATATTGCCGGCTAACATAAACAGCCAGTCGAAGTTTTTGATTGACCAGCCGCGTGCACCGGCAAATAGGACTTTCGCCGATCCAGGTGCAACCAACGTACCAACGACGAAGATCAGGACCAGCAGACTGGAAATCCAGAATACCGGATTGTGCATATCCATGCCCCAACGCCGGACATTGTCCTGGCCGACCTTGTAAGGTGTATTATATCTATCCGGCATCTGCTCCTCCGCCACGCACCGGGCGAAATCTAGCGCATCTTGGGTTGTAACGTGAATTGTTGTCCTTTCGGTGCAACACCTACGCGTTAATTTCGGCCGGTGTCCAGCACCCTCGACAATAATTCGAAGACGGTCATAAATTGCCTGACCCCTCTCGGATCGTATAGAGTTGCCTCAAATTCCACTTTTGGAAACGGATATGCGCCAACGCGCCGAGGATGAGTCTGTGCTGCCCGCCCCCCTGCAAAACTGTTCATGTTTGATCTCTGCATGCCTGTTGGCGCTGGTCTTGACAACATGTCCTGCAAATGCCCAGGCGCCGACAGTGGCCAAGCCCGACACCAAGACATTGTCCGTCGCGACCAAACTGGCACCACCATTTGCGATGCGCACTGCTGATGGGCAATGGTCGGGGCTTGCAATCGACCTTTTTGCCGAGATTGCCCGCGATCTTGGGTTTAAGATCACCTGGCGCGCGGCATCATCGACACCCGATCTCCTTAATCTGGCAAAGTCCGGCACAGTCGACGCTGGCATTGCAGCCGTTACGATCAATGCCAAACGTGAACAGTTCATCGACTTCTCTCACAGTTATTACAATTCCGGGCTGGCCATCGCCGTTACCAAGGGCCACGGCCTGAGCTTCTGGGCTTGTATCAAGGCACTCGCCTCGCCGGCCTTCTTGGGGACGGTCGGCCTGCTTGCGTTTTTGCTGCTGGTTACGGGCGCCGTGATTTGGTTTGTGGAACGCCATAAGAACACCGAGCAGTTTCAGAATGAGCCGGTCGAAGGGATTGGCAACGGCTTCTGGTGGGCGGCTGTCACCATGACCACGGTCGGCTACGGCGATAAGGCACCGATTACGCCGGTTGGCAGGTTAATCGCCGTGGTCTGGATGTTCGCCGCTCTCATTTTGACGGCTGTGTTCACGGCCCAGCTGACGAGCGCCTTAACTCTCGACCAGATTTCAGGACCGGTCCGCAGTTTGGCAGATCTGCCACGCGCGCGTGTCGGCATCATTGGCAAGTCCGCAACACGGACCTATTTCGACAAGAGCTTTATTCGCACCGTGTCCTACATTGACGTTAAAAGCGGGCTTGCGGCATTGGCATCGGGAGAGATAGACGCCTTTGTCCACGATGAACCGATCCTGCGCTACCAGGTCATGCGCCGGTATCGCGGCCAGCTGGATCTATTGCCGCAAGTCTTTGCACCGCAGGATTATGGGATCGTGTTACCGTCCGGCAGTCCATTACGAGAACCGGTCAACCGGGCGCTACTCAATGTCAAAAACTCGCAGCGCTGGCAGGCCATTCGAAGCAAGTATTTTGGCAAGCCCTAAGTGTGGTGCTAGCCGTTGAAAACCGCATAGCACACAAGGTGCGCAATTATCATTTTTGCAAATAGGCACAAGCCATATGTTGACATTGTCGCTGCTCAGGCACGCCAAATCGAGTTGGGCGGATGAAGATCTGGACGACCACGACCGGCCGCTCTCCAAGCGCGGTACCAAGGCGGCACCGTTGGTCGGCGCATATATGGCCGCCAACTTGCCACCGGTGAATTGTGTGCTGTGTTCGGATGCTGTGCGCACGCGCGCGACCCTGACGCTCGTTCTCTCCGAGCTAGCGCCGCCGACACCAGAGATTGCATATCTGGAGCAGCTCTATTTGGCGGCACCAGAAACCTACATCGAGCACATTCGTGCATGTCCCGATACTGCCAAACATGTCCTCGTCATCGGTCATAATCCTGGCATGCATATCCTTGCTCTGTCACTGGTTCGTTCAGGCAAGAAACGCGATCTGGCCGCGCTAGGCGGCAAATTCCCGACTGCAGCTTTGGCGGTCGTTACGTTTGAGCAGGCCGCTTGGCGGGACATCGACACAGCAAGCGGCAAACTCGAGCGCTACGTGACGCCAAAGCAGCTCGCTTAGGGAGTGGCGGCAGAATTCGACTCGCTGCCTCCAACTGTAATTCACGCGTGCCCAATTAGGGGATGCGCCGCTACAAGTAGCTCTACCCCAGTGTAAGACATGCCCAAGAAAGCCCGAAAAGATAAGGCCACCACCCCAGAAACCCGCACGCGTTTTGGCACGTCACATCCCGAGCGCGTTGACAATCCGTTGTGGCTGCAGGCAATCCGTGGCGCGTGGACCGGCTATGCCTTGCGCCAGCATCTCGGACACGATTTCGAAGAGTCTCAGCTTGCACTAGACTTTTCTGTCCTAGCCTACCGCGACGCCACACCGGGGCCATTCTGGAGCTGGGACCGGTTTGGGCGCACATCGACCAAGCTCCCGGACGGTCGCATCATTCATATTGCCGGCGAGCATGAGGATTATTACGATCCGGATTTCTGTATTTATAACGATGTCGTCGTTGAAAAACCGGATGGTGAATTTGAAATTTATCTCTATCCACGAGAGGCCTTCCCGCCGACGGATTTCCATAGCGCGACATTGCTCGACGGCCAGATTTTGTTAATCGGATCTCTTGGTTACCGCGACAGCCGCCGCCCGGGTGAAACGCAGGTACTCAAGTTTGATATTGCAACGTATCGCTTTGAAGCCATTGCAACCAGCGGCGATGGGCCTGGTTGGATTTCGCGTCACCAGACAGAGCGGCGTGACGACGGAGCGCTGTTGGTTTTCGGTGGCAGTGTTCACACATCCGATGACTATCAGCCAAACACGGATCTGTACCGCCTGGATCTTGCGAACATGAACTGGTGCCGAATTGATCCGGGTGATACGTCAATCTTACCTGTCCCCGTTGAGGTCTATCACCAGTACAAATCGCCCAAGCACGGCACAGCCAATCCCGAACAGTCCGACAATCCTTTTTGGAAAGAAATGGTGCGCCACCGATGGCCACCCAGTCGGGCCCGGTTGCATTTCGGCGATCCGCCGACTCAAAATGGTAAATCCGGCGATGTCGTTTGGACTGCCGTGCGTGATGAGCCACTTGAACTAGATCTTCCCGATGGTCGACGCCTTCTGATCGCGGGACAGATCAACGATTTCGAAGACGAGCGTGTCGATGCCTGGATCTACAACGACATCATTGTCACCAACCCTGACGGTACAACTGAGATTTACACTTACCCGCAGCACATTTTCCCACCGATTGTATGGCCCGTCGGCACAGTGACTGCGCGCGGGCTCATTTTGTTCGGTCTGATAGATCATCGCCATCGCGAAAAACATGGCAAGGGCCCAGCGGTCTTGCGCCTGGACCTCACGACCTTTGCCTTGCAGGCATTGGAGGTGGCACCACCGCGTGACAGGGTTTGGGTGCATCCCAGCGTCGCAAAACGCGAGGACAGCCAGATGACATTCCCGATCGTTCGTCAAACGCAGGACGACCCCTTGTTAAGGATTGCCTTTGATCTCGACCGCCTGGCGTGGGGGGCGCCCTATCCGGACGTCGATTAAGGCAAGGCTCAGATCGTTTTGACGCTCACTGGTCAATGGACACACCATCGATTAACATCCGCCACCAGGGCAAATCCGCACTGCAAATGCCAATCGACAATATTATTGGCGTGCACAGGCGGTCTCATTTTGGCTACAACAGGCCCAGGTTCTACGACAACAAGAGCGGGTGACAGACCGCGTCAATCAATATGCTTATCCTGATCGACAACTACGATAGCTTTACCTACAACCTGGTCCATTTCCTGGGCGAGTTGGGTGCCAAGTGCGAGGTCTACCGTAACGACAAGATCACGCCCTCCGAGGTTATCAAGCGCCGCCCGAAAGCGATTGTGCTGTCGCCAGGGCCTTGCACACCCAATGAAGCGGGCATCTGCCTCGATCTGGTCAATGAGGCCAAGGAAAAAATCCCGATTTTTGGTGTCTGCCTAGGCCACCAGGCCATTGCCCAGGCGCTCGGCGGCAAGATCGTCAGAACCAAGCCAATGCATGGCAAGATGTCCAGCATTACCCATAGCGGCAAAGGGGTCTTTAAGGGGCTCAAGGCTCCCCTGGACGTAACCCGTTATCATTCGCTTGTCGTCGCGCGCAAAAGCTTACCCAAGGGCTTCACTATCACGGCAGAAACGGCGGACGGCCTGATCATGGGCTTTGAACATCAGTCCTATGCCTTGCACGGCGTCCAATTCCACCCTGAAAGTATCGCCAGTGAGGCCGGTCATGATGTGCTGGCAAATTTCCTTGAGATTGCCGGCATAAAGGTAATGGCTAAGCGGCGCACGCAGCACAAGCCGGCGGCATGAGCGACGAACAACAGCAACGAATTGAGATCAATAGCCCTATCTGATGACAGACGGAACAACCGATGAGCGAAGATATACTGAAGGCGACAATTGCCAAGGCTGCAACAGGTGAGTCTCTGACAGCCGATGAAATCGAATGCGTCTTGGAATTCATGACGGCTGGAAACGCGACACCGGCGCAGATGGGCGGCCTCCTCATGGCATTGCGCGTCAGAGGTGAAACCGTTGAGGAGATTGCCGGCGCCGCCAGGTTATTGCGCGCCAAGATGACCAAGGTCGACGCACCAGCAGGTGCGGTCGATATCGTTGGTACCGGTGGTGATGGTCATGGCACATATAATGTATCGACGTGCTCAGCACTGGTCGCGGCTGGCGCCGGGTTGAAAATTGCAAAGCATGGCAATCGATCTGTGTCCTCGTTATCGGGCGCATCGGATGTCCTCGGTGAATTGGGCGTCAAACTCGACATCCCGCCGGCCACGATCACGGCCTGCATTGAAGATGCTGGTGTTGGTTTCATTTGGGCACCAATGCATCACGCAGCTTTGAAAGAGTGGGCACCGATCCGAGCCGAACTGGGCGTGCGCACGATCTTCAACCTGCTTGGCCCAATCTGCAATCCGGCGGGTGTGAAGCGCCAGGTCATTGGGGTTTTCGACCGGCGATGGTTGAGGCCCATTGCCGAGACACTCGGCCTGCTTGGTTCCGAGCGCATCTGGGTGGTGCATGGGGCAGATGGATTGGATGAGCTAACGACTACGGGCACCACGCACATTGCAGAGCTGAAGAATGGCAAAGTCACAACCTTTGACATCGCACCCCAAGATGCCGGTCTCGATACCGTAACGTTGGCGGACCTTAAGGGTGGCGATGCAAGTGTGAACGCCAAGGCCATTCGCGCCGTCCTGTCTGGAGAGTCGGGTCCGTTCCGCGATATTGTATTGTTGAATACGGCGGCGGCATTGATCGTTGGCGGCAAGGCCGCCACTTTGACGGAGGGGGTTTCAGCGGCCGCCAAATCCATCGACAGCGGCGCAGCGGGCAGTGCGTTGGAAAAACTGATTGAGGTCTCGAACAGGGCGTAACGATGACCGACATATTGTCAAAGATTACGGCTTATAAGCGCGAAGAGATTGCACGCGCGAAACAGGAGTGTCCGCCCTCTGAGATCGAGGCATTGGCGAGCTCTGCGACACCGGTAAGACCCTTTGCCGATACTCTATCAAGCACCATTGCAGCGGGTCGACCCGCACTTGTCGCAGAAATCAAGAAGGCGAGCCCGTCGAAGGGTCTTATCCGGTCCGACTTCGATCCGCCGGCTCTCGCCCAGGCTTATGAAGCAGGCGGTGCAGCCTGCCTCTCGGTCCTCACCGACGCGCCGTCCTTTCAAGGGGCACCGACCTACCTGAGTGAGGCGCGGGCGGCCTGCAACCTGCCCGTTTTACGCAAGGACTTTATGATCGATCTCTACCAGGTACCCGAAGCACGCGCTTGGGGTGCAGATTGCATTCTGATTATTCTGGCCCAGATCGAGGACGGCTTGGCAAGTGAATTGGCCGCCGCAGCCCGCCAGTGGGGCATGGATGCAATCGCAGAGGTCCATGACGAAACAGAACTGGATCGGGCCGCCGGCTTGGATTGCCGTCTGATCGGCATCAACAATCGCAATCTCAAGACGTTTGAGACAACGCTGGAGACAAGCGAGCGGCTGGTTCGGCATTTGCCGGATGGACGGCTGGGAATTTCGGAAAGCGGCATATCTACCAATGCCGACATACGCCGTTTGCAAAAGGCAGGAAGCAACGCTTTTCTTGTTGGCGAATCTTTGATGCGCCACCAAGATGTGGCGGCAGCCACAAGAATGCTTCTGACAGGTGAGGCAGCATGACCGCAAAGCTCTCGCATTTGAACGACAAGGGCGAAGCAAACATGGTGGATGTTTCAGCCAAAGACATCACCGAGCGCAGCGCGACTGCCCGCGGTTTCATCTCCATGTCGCCGGCAACGCGCACCATGATCGAAAGCGGGGCAGCAGCCAAAGGCGATGTTTTGGCGACCGCCCGCATTGCAGGCATAATGGCGGCCAAGCGCACGCATGACTTAATTCCACTCTGCCATCCGCTGGCGATTTCCAAGGTGACTGTGGAGCTTCGTCCGAGCAATAAACCGTCCGGTTTTGAGGTTGAAGCTACGGTCAAGGTAACCGGCCAGACGGGTGTCGAAATGGAAGCGTTGACGGCCGTTTCAGTTGCCTGTCTGACTCTCTACGACATGGTCAAGGCCGTCGAACGGTCGATGGCGATCTCGGACATTCGACTGATCGAAAAGTCAGGCGGTCGGTCCGGTCACTTTGTAGCTGCTTCCAAGCAAGAGACGTAGGAACCTGGCATGGCATTGGTACCGGTCGAGGAAGCCGAGGCGCGTGTATTAAGCGCCGCCCGGTTGATGGACATTGAGAGCGTTACCCCCCTTGAGGCGCATGGGCGTGTTTTGGCAGAGCCGCTAAGCGCGCGGCGCACACAACCGCCCTTCGATGCCTCTGCGATGGATGGGTATGCCGTCTTGAAGGGCGACGTCGAGAAGCTGCCAGCCAATCTGCAAGTGATAGGCGAAAGTGCTGCGGGCCGCCGCTTTGAAGGCCGGGTGACGCCTGGCACGGCAGTCCGCATTTTTACGGGGGCGCCACTGCCGGACAACGCGGACGCCATCGTTGTACAGGAAAATACAACCCGCCAGGGCGATACCGTCGTCATCAACGAGGGCCGCCCGGACCCGGGCCACATCCGAAAGCGCGGCTTTGATTTCCAGGCAGGCGATACACTGATCCCCGCGCCATCTGTACTAAATGCCCGCACCGTGACTCTGGCTGCCGCCATGGGCCACTCACAAATTCCCGTGCGTCGGCGTCCGCGCGTTGCACTGCTTGCAACGGGTGACGAACTCGTATTGCCCGGCGCACCGGCCAGTCCGGATCAAATCGTATGTTCCAATCCCTTTGGAATTTCAGCGCTTGTTACTCAGGCCGGCGGCGACCCGACGTTTCTCGGAATTGCTAAAGACACCCGCGACGACATTACCGCCAAACTGTCACAAGCCCAGACGGCGGACATCATCGTAACGATTGGTGGCGCCTCTGTCGGCGACCACGATTTGGTGATCCCCGTGCTCAAGGATCTGGGCATGGAGCTCGATTTCTGGCGCATTGCGATGCGCCCCGGCATGCCGTTCATATTTGGCCAGCTCGGCCACCAGATAGTAATCGGACTGCCTGGCAATCCGGTCTCGTCAATGATTTGCTCGCGCATCTTCTTGGTTCCGCTAATTCGCAGAATGCTTGGCCTCGAGGACACAGACTTTGCCATTGAGCAACTACCCCTTGCAGCACCGCTGGAGGCAAACGGGATCCGCCAGCACTATATGCGGGCAACGCTTGAGATCGCACCTGATGGCACGCGCCGCGTGTCGCCTGTAGGCTCCCAAGACAGCTCATTGTTGGCCGCACTCGCTGAAGCATCGTTGCTGATCGTGCGTCCCCCGGAAGCTGGCCCGGAACCTGTAGGCGCGACAGTTCCCGTCATCCACCTGGATTTCTGAGCGGCGCAGGGCATCGCCAGGCAAGCCCGTCGCTCTATCTTCGCCGCTCCAATTTGTCACAGCAGTGGCGCGAAAAGCAGACATGCCTGCCCAATCTCTTTACAACACGACCAATTGAAGTGAAATTGTCTCAACCAGAGCATATCCGAGAATTGGTTTTAAGTTTGTAGGCGGAATTTTGAGTTATTCGGGCAATGGCATGTTGAGCTCACATGTTTCGCGCCGTCGGGCCTTGGCCGCGATCGCCGCGCTGGCCCATGCCACATCTGTCAAATCGGCTTGGGCAAAGCAGACACTGCCGATTTGTCGCTCAGTGTTTACGGTTCACGGTTGGAAGGTAGCGGTTTCCGACATCGATTATCGGGTCGAGAAAAAGGTCCGCTTCGACCAACGACCTTATAGCACGCCTCAGACATATACGATCATTATCTCAGAAGGCGGCTGGCGGATTGTGCGCAGCATAGAATTTCCGGTCATACGCTATCTGGAACTGAGTATCGCTTCCCGCACAATTGGTACACTTAAGCACGGTTTCACCAATTACCCGTTGGCCAAGAGCGCAATCAAAGCGATCAAGGCAGCCAAGGTCACCGACGACGCAAGCCTTTTGCTTACCCATGCGAATGGCGATCAAGTGCGTGTCAGGTTCCCGCTGGCAGGTCTGGCCAAAGCGATTGGCGCAGCCGAGACCAAGATGGCCGACCTCCAGAAGCAGGAAGAAGCCAATGAATGCGAAACCATGTACATCGATCCCGGCTGCTTCATAACAACAGCGGCATGTGGCGCGGTTGGGTTGGCTGACAGCTGTTGGGAATTGCGGACGCTGCGTTGGTTTCGCGATCGCCAATTGGCAAGCCTGCCAGGCGGCTTGGTCGAGATCGAAAACTATTATCGAATTGCGCCGAAGATCGTTGCAACGATTGCCCATCAACCGGATGCAGTCATTATATTCTTGCGGCTTTATTGGAGCCTGGTTGTGCCGTGCGCGATCTTGGCCCGCCTCGGATTGTTCAATCTGTGCCACAGATATTATCGATCGCGTGTGCAAGGTCTGACAGAGGCATATCTGCCCGCGGGCGTTGAATTACAGCCCTCGAATAACCACGACCAGTGACGACCGGATAGGCACCACCATGCCGGCAAGGATATCGCCATGACCTGTCAGGCCCCCAGATCGATCGGATGGCCCGTCGCAGTGTGTGCCGCGCTTGCGGTCACCTGCTTATCGCCCGTGCCGGCAAAAGCTCAGACCAAGATCAAGCCGCCCAAGCTTGTTGATCGTTATTGCATCTATTTGACGAGTTGGGATTATCAGCATCGGAATTATGCAAAAATCTATTATGAGTATCGCTGGCGTCTGGCTGACGACAAGCACCAGGGGAATTGGCGCGCCGATACACTTGGTTATCTGGGCAGCGCGTTCACTTCGACGACCCTTTGCGCCACACGCAAAACACCTGTTGTGCTGGAAGTCCAACTCGATCAAAGCGCCCGGCCGGGCTATCAGATTAAGCGCTTTCGACTGATACCGAAGAAATTTCGCGTTAACCAAGGCCTGCATCCGAGCATGGGGTGTTTTGACAGGCGCGGCCAATATCATTTCGCAAGGACCGGTCTCGCGATGCGGATAAGTAGCGGCCCGGCGCCAAAGCTCAAACGCAACAAGACCTGTCGGTGGAAAGAGCCGCGCCGCTGAGCTGAACTAGATTTCCGCCGCCGTAGCGGTCTGGTGACTGATCATATTGACGACCCTTAATGACGTTCATTTTTTGGTGTTGACGCACAACCACCCTTTTGCTCTCCGGTCGCATTTGGTCGCGCATCATTCGTCTTGCCCGGCGACCCCCAATTAGTTAAGATCACCGCGTAATATCGGGGCAATTAGTAGGCCCCATTAGATTTGTTCTCTGGTTTTGGACCAACCATTTACCGAACTTGTTTTGGATCTGATCCGCGTAACGGGATGGATGGCAATGCGTGGTTTTCTCACATTTTTGGGACTATTTGTAGCCGCCGTGGCGGCAGTGCACGTTACTTTTCTTTCGCCGACCGAGACGAGCCTGACAAAGGCAGCGTCTATCGCCAAAGAGATAAGGGCGCTTCCCAACTCCAAGTCACAATCGGTCGCGGTGTCGCCAACTGCCAAGCCAGCCGATCCGGCCCTAGACCTATCGACAGATCCGATTGTTCGCCCCGATCCTGAACTTCGGCGAGCGTTTGGGATTCCGCCGGACAGTGAAAACAGCGAGCGGGCAAAGCGCAAGGCGCGAAATCGCAGGCGACTGGCGCGATCGCGCGCGACGGCCAGACCACGTTGGATGCGTGAAGTCTTCCAACAGGATTAACCGTTGACCCGCGAATTCGCAGCGCCCTGATGTTCCTGCTACACGTTTCTCCGCTCTGCGAGGCCATCTCACCCGCCTACGAAACCGACTAAGGCCGGTTGTGCCCGACGCGTCCTTTCAGATTAGTCATTAGGGTTTGCGCAGCTTCCGGCAGTCTTGTCCCGGGGCCGAACACAGCCGTTGCACCGGCCTGAAACAAGGCCTCTCGATCACCTTCTGGAATAACACCGCCAACGACGATCATGACATCATCCCGGCCCTGCGCGTTAAGGGCAGCCCTGAGCTGCGGCACCAACGTGAGATGTCCACCCGCCAACGACGAGACGCCGACAATATCGACGTCCTCCGCACAGGCTTGTTCTGCGACTTCCTCAGGTGTTGCAAAGAGCGCCCCAAGGCGCACATCGAAACCGAGATCAGCAAATGCACTCGCAATGACTTTCTGGCCACGGTCATGTCCATCTTGTCCGACTTTTGCCACCAACAGTCGGGGCGCTGAACCACGCATCGCCCGATAGTCCCGAACAAGGTTGGCGATGGCCGTGACAGCAGCATCTTCTTTGCCCAAGGCGGCCACATACACGCCATCAATCGCTGTGGGTGTCGCGCGATGTCTGCCAAACGCCGCTTCGAGGGCATCGGAAATTTCGCCCACCGTTGCTTTGGCGCGTGCCGCGTTGACGGCAAGCTCCAGCAGATTGGCATCACCGCGCGCCCCCTCTGTCAGTGCAAAGAGTGCAGACTGGACTTGCGCATTATCGCGTTCGGCGCGCAAGGCTTTGAGTTTCGCGATCTGGGTTTGGCGCACTTCGGCATTGTCGATTTTCAACACATCGATTGGTGCATTATCGCTGGTTTCATAGGCATTAACACCGATAATAGTTTGTTGACCGCTATCGATGTGGGCTTGCGTTTTGGTCGCAGCTTCTTCGATCCGCCGTTTTGGCAGACCATCGTTGATGGCTGTCGCCATGCCGCCCAACGCTTCGACCTCCGAGATATGTTGGAGTGCGCGCTGACAAAGGTCGTGGGTCAGGCGTTCGATAAAATAACTGCCGCCCCATGGATCAATAACGCGTGTAAGCCCGCTTTCGAGTTGCAGGGCGATTTGGGTATTGCGTGCAATCCGGGCCGAAAAATCTGTCGGCAGGGCGATCGCCTCGTCGAGCGCATTTGTGTGCAGTGATTGCGTCCCACCCTGAACGGCGGCCATTGCTTCGATCATGGTTCGCGCAATATTGTTGTGCACGTCTTGCGCCGTAAGGCTCCAGCCGGATGTCTGGCAATGAGCCCGCAGTGCGAGGGAGCGTGGGTCCTTGGGTGCGAATTCGGATTGGATCAACGCCGCCCAAATGAGCCGCGCCGCGCGCATTTTGGCAATCTCCATGAAATGGTTCATGCCGATGCCCCAAAAGAAAGACAATCGCGGGCCAAAGGTATCGATATCGAGACCGGCCCGGCAGCCGGCCCGCACGTATTCAAGGCCATCGGCGATGGTGTAGGCCAGTTCGAGATCGGCCGTCGCACCTGCCTCTTGCATGTGATAACCGGAAATCGATATCGAATTGAACCGCGGCAGATGTTCCGCGGTATAAGCGAAGATGTCGGCAACGATCCGCATCGATGGTTCGGGTGGATAGATGTAGGTGTTGCGAACCAGGAATTCTTTCAAGACATCGTTCTGAATGGTACCCGACAGCGCCTTGGCCGCATGGCCTTGTTCCTCACCGGCGACGATAAACAGCGCCATCACTGGCAGCACCGCCCCATTCATCGTCATCGAGACACTCATCTGATCGAGGGGAATGCCATCGAACAGCGTTCGCATGTCGTAAATTGAATCGATGGCCACGCCCGCCATCCCAACGTCACCTTGGACCCGTGGGTGATCGCTATCGTAGCCTCGGTGAGTGGCCAGGTCGAAGGCAACGGACAATCCCTTTTGTCCAGCAGCGATATTACGTTTGTAAAACGCGTTCGACTCTTCTGCTGTCGAAAAGCCGGCATACTGTCGAATGGTCCAAGGGCGCGTGACGTACATCGTCGGGTAAGGCCCGCGCAAGAACGGGGCAATGCCGGGCATCGTATCAAGAAAATCAAGGCCGTGCCGGTCGTCCGGCCCATAGTTGGCCTTCAGGGCGATGCCTTCAGGTGTCTGCCATGCGGTCTTGGCGTCCGATGCGGGTGCGGTTAGGTAAGACGCTTGCTGCGGCGCATAGGGCAGCACGGTGAAATCGGGGAGCCGGCTCATTGCGACACGCCCTCCTCTGCCAGCCGGTCAAGTAGGGTCTCAAGGCCGCCCACGAGATCCATTTTTGGGTATAACGAGCCATCGATGCCCGCAGCAACGAGCTCGTTTGAGATATTCTGCGTTTCGCCGACTACATATATCGACACCGCACCAGCAGACTTCAACGCCGTTGCCGTCGCTTCGCCGAGCAGCGCGTATGTATCGTCGGAGCCGGCCACCACGGCGACTGTCGTCCCCGTCTTGGCGAAGGCCAATCCCGTCTCGCCACTTGCCGTTAATCGGTGATGATCGCCAACTGGTTCGATGCCAGCGACTTGCAGAAAGCCTCGCACCCACGCGGCGCGCAGATCGGAACCAGCATCATCACCAAGACACGCAACGAATACCGATGGGCGCTTGCCGCTTTCGTTCCGTTGCGCATCACTTCGAGCACGCAATCGTTCAAAAGGTTCGCTGTCGCGTATAAATGACAGTGGCGTCACCGGCTCGTGTTGTCCAGGCGGTGATATATTTTCGGGCCACGGCGTGACACTGTCGTGGCCTTCGTCGAGATCCGGAAATGCCGAACTGCCGGTCAGCAGACTATTGCCGCATCGAATCTCATTTAACCGTGCCGACTGCGCCTCGCTCACCCGGTCCTGGACAAAACTTGCTCTTAGTGCCGCCGCCATACCGCCCTGGCGTTCGATGTCTTGGAAGTTCGCCCAGGCCTCGCGCGCCAGATCATCGGTGAGAGATTCAACAAACCAGGCACCGGCACTTGGATCGTTGACCCGTGCAATGTGTGCTTCCTGCATCAGGACATGCTGGGTGTTGCGGGCAATGCGTCGGGCCTGCGAATCAGGAATGCCAAGGGCCAAAGTATGCGGCAGGACTGTGATCGAGTGCGCCCCACCGATCGCAGCACCACTTGCCGCAATTGTAGAACGCAAGATATTGCTCGCCGGATCAAGCCGGCTCAACATGCGCCAACTGGTTGTGGCGGTGAGCCGAATGCGCCGCCGTTGTGGTGCGAGCCCCGCTGCCTCCCCGATGCGCCAAACCAGACGCCGGGCAGCGCGAAATTTTGCTATCGTCATGAATTGGTCGGTATCTGCGGCAAGACCGATGGCGATCTTTCCCAGCACAATGTCTGGCGCGAGCCCCGACGCTTCGCACGCCCTCAGATAGTCAACCAACGTTGCAATCGCCGCGGCGAGTTCCAGCGCCGGGCTGGCACCTGCGGCGTGATAGGGTCGCCCATCGCCAATCGCGATTGTGACATTCGGCCAATCAAAGCTTGCTTCCATCAATGACGAAAGTGCAACCAGCTTATCGCCAAGCGGCCCATCGAGACCGCCAGCTGCGGCAAGCGCCCCGAGTGGGTCCGCATTGAATGCGCCGTTGATCTTGTCGCCGGCAAAGCCGCCCTTTTGCCACCAAGTCGTAAGCGCGCGCGCAGCATCAACAAATTGATCCCCGGCTTGCAGCGCCACCCCGATAGTAGACTTATCAATAGCCGCCAGAACGTCGGCCAGTCTGGTGACGTCGACACCCGTTTGGCCGCTTGCTGCAACCTGCAAACAAACGGATCCAA
This sequence comes from Hyphomicrobiaceae bacterium, assembly GCA_965223255.1. GTDB lineage: Bacteria > Pseudomonadota > Alphaproteobacteria > Rhizobiales > Hyphomicrobiaceae > CBDCWA01. The sequence goes on from CBDCWA010000003.1 coordinate 243,074, forward strand.
CGCCACCTTTAATATCCTCCAAGATGTGATCTGTGAGCGTCGGCACATCTCCAATCACATGCAGTTGGCGAATATCCCAGCCGTACGACCGCCCGCCATCGGCATTCAGCCCAACGCCTTCGAACGGGGTCTCAGATGGCACATCGTTTGCAGTATAAAGGGCCTTTACATCTAACCCGTCGGCCGTTTTGTGCGACAACGGATCGGCCGAATCGGATGTCTTGAGGGTCTGTTGGCACAGCGCCATCCAGTCCGCCAATTTGGCCGGCGGGAACGCTTTGCCGAGCGCCGTCGTGTCTGTCTTTGAACGCGATGTCATGGCGTCAATCGAACCATAATTTCTAAGCGATTGCCATTCTGCCTTGGTCGTGACGATACCGCCGAGCGAACCAGCCAGACCGGCTGTAAACACCATTGCCCTGATAGCGCCACTAAGCGCAAGAAAAAGACTTATCCAAGTCTGAGATGCAACACGGGTTTGATTTTATACCGCATCTCGTGCAAGAGGGCCGTCGGAAGGCGGGTGTGAGTCGGCCTCGGATGACCTGTTGGCAGGGAGAGCGATGACATGCTCAAAGAAGACAAAATCTATATCGGCACCAGCGCCAAGGGCGGTGAGTACCTGGATCTGTCCATGGCCAATCGTCATGGCCTGATCACTGGCGCCACCGGCACCGGCAAGACCGTCTCCTTACAGGTTTTGGCCGAGGGCTTCTCGAGAGCTGGCGTGCCGGTCTTCGCTGCTGACATCAAGGGTGACCTATCGGGGATTGGCACGGCTGGCGAGCGCAAAGACTTCATAAACAAGCGCCTCGATGACATCGGTTTAGCGGATTACGACAATCGCGGCTTCCCTTGCGTTTTCTGGGACGTGTTCGGTGAGCAAGGCCATCCGGTACGCACCACCTTGGCCGACATGGGTCCACTCCTCCTCTCCCGCCTGATGGAACTCAATGAGGTTCAGGAAGGCGTGTTGACGATTGCCTTCCGTCTGGCCGCCGATGAGGTCAAGGAGGGCAACAAGAATTTCGCGTTGGTCAATCTCGATGATCTTCGCTCGATGTTGGATTACATGATCAACGATGGCGAGGACAAGGCGGCAAAGTACGGTAATGTTGCGGCAGCCTCGGTCGGTGCAATCCAGCGCCGCTTGTTGGTGCTCGAAGAACAGGGCGGAGATAGGTTTTTCGGCGAACCGGCGCTCGATATCAAGGATTTCAAGCGCGTCAGCATGGATGGGCTTGGCATTATCAATATCATGGCCGCCGACAAATTGATGGAAAAGCCGCGGCTCTACGCGACTTTCCTATTATGGTTGTTGACGGAGCTGTGGCGGACCATGCCGGAAGTGGGCGATCAGGACAAACCGGAGTTCGTGTTCTTTTTCGACGAAGCGCACCTTTTGTTTGACGACGCGCCGAAGGCGCTGATCGACCGCATCGAACAGATTGCCCGTCTTGTGCGTTCGAAAGGGGTTGGGGTCTACTTCATCACCCAGAACCCGCTTGATGTGCCGGACACGGTTTCATCACAAATCGGCAATCGCGTCCAACATGCACTGCGCGCCTTCACGCCAAGAGAGCAGCGGGCCATCCGTGCCGCCGCACAAACGTTTCGGGAGAACCCGGACTTCGATACTGAGGAGGCCATCAAGGAATTGGGGGTCGGCGAGGCATTGGTCTCGATGCTGGAAAGCAAGGGCGAGCCCTCAATCGTTCAGCGCACGCTCATTCGCCCACCGGAGGGCCAGATTGGACCGTTGAGCGAAGCGGAGCGCGTGCAATTGATGCAGCGCAGTCCTGTCGCCAGCAAATACGACGAGACAAAAGATCGCGAAAGTGCGCACGAAATTCTGGCAGCCCGTGCCAAAGCGCTGGCCGAAAAAGAAGCCGAACTCGAGGCAGAGGAAAAAGCGAATTCCAATAGCTGGGGCGGCTGGCTCGGCAAGACCATATTTGGTCGCGGCCCACGTGGCGGCAAATCACTTGCCGGCCAGGCGGCGTCCTATGCGGTCCGTTCAGTTATGCGCCGCGTAATCGGTCAGCTGGTGAGAGCCGCATTGAGAGGCGGGCGTTAAACAGGACAAGGCTATAAGGCGCTGGCCTCACCGTTAGTCGCAGCCAGGCTACGGAATATATTTTTCATCCTGCAGGAAGAGTTCGCTCGGCAATTCTGTGCCGAGCCCCATGTCTTTGCAGCGCGTATAGATGAGGTGACTGACGGCAGTGAACTGCACGCCGTCGCCACGCAATACCAATCCGGTAATTTGATCGTCCGACGTGCGCCCCGGGTGTTTGCCGGATATCACATCGCCAAGTAAAACTTGTTTGTCCCATTCGATACTGGTCGCGCGCGTATATTGATCCTTGCCATGTTCGGGGATGACATCGACACCACCGATGGCATGGCGCATCCACCGTCGCCCATGACGGTTCATTGTCAACACATCGCATCGTTCCCATCCGGCAAGCTCAAGCTCGACATCCGAAACGTTGCTGACGAATTGACCTGGCTCCAGCCAGTCGGCCATAACGACGGGGTCTTTAGAGTTGGTCGCCATATAAACGATATCGGCGTCCCGAACGGCCTCGCGCGCTGAGGCCACCGGAATGATCTCGATCCCAGCTTCTGGCGACATCTCTTTTGCAAAAGCCTCTTTCTTGCCGGGGGTCGGGCTGTAGACTTTTATGGTGGTCAGCATATTGAGGGCGGCAAAACAGTGGACCGCGGCTGTTGCCTGCCACCCCGTGCCAACCAGACCGAGCACGCGCGACTCCTTGCGCGCAAGGTATTTGGCGCCAACCGCACCGGTCCCGGCAACCCGATACTTCTGGAGAAAGCCGTCATGGATGATCGCGAGAAGTTCGCCAGTCCGCGAGCTGTAGACGAATATCAAGCCGCAGAACTTGCCATCTTTACGTCCGGGCACACGGCGCTGTAGCGTGCGGCCGTCGTGCTCGAAGTAGGTGATGATATCGGAATCGATGCGATCCGTCGTCACGTCCAATTTAGCAATCGCCCCGCTCAATGATGTGTAGCAATGATGCGTTGGCGTGCCGCCGTGCTCGGGAAACCTGGCGTGCTCGCGATAATCGTCGGGATCGCGGGGTGTAAACACGCGATAGGGCGGCGCATTGATCGCACCGCCGGTTGCAAGCTCAAGGGCGGCAAGTTCTGAGGCCTCGTTGATTTCCGCGGGATCGAGAATCTTTTCGATCGTTGGATTGTCTATTACGAGTGTCATCACTGCTCCCCCGTCCAATTTGCGGCACGAGTGCCCCGACCTTTGGATCAACGATCTATCAGCTGTATTGTCTTTTGACAAAGCCGGTGGGATCGACACGGCCCAAAATTAAATCAACCGCCGGCTGGTGCCAGCCGGCGGTCGCTTTCGGGGCACCAATTGAGATCGGGCTAAGGCATCGCCACAGCCATCAAGGGTGTGCCGAATACTGCTGCCGCAATGGTGCCGGCAGAGAGCAAGAAGGTCATGACCAGAAGCCCCCAACGGCGCCGGCGCTTTGGCTTTGCGGTCAACGCCTGTTCGGCGATTACGGTCTTCTCGATGTCGACTTTCGACAGATCGTCATCAGCCGCATCCTCGCTCTTGGTCTGAGTTTCTTCGTCGGTGGACGTGGCGATATCCAAAACCGGATTGCTGAAGATGATCGGTGCGCTCGCGTCGTCAGTCTTCGCGTCGCTGCCGGAGATATCCTCGCAAGGCTCAGCCTCATCAAGCAATCCCCCCTCTTCTATTTTGTCCACATCATCACCAATCGATGCGGCAACAGGGGTATCGTCGTTGGTTGCCTCTTGCGGCAACGAAAGTTCTTCATCCTTATCGGCGTCAGCGCCAGCGATGTCGTCATCGCCGTCGTCTGCAGCTTGCGCGTCCTCGACGTCAGAGGCGGCATCTAGTGCGCTGGCTGTATCACCTACCTCATCAAATTGAATGGCGGTCTCGACCGGCTTCTCGTCAAACGAGATCACCGGGCGAAGGTCATCCGAGTCATTTAACAAATCGGCAAAATCGTCGCCCTTCGCCACCGAAAGGTTTTTGGAAACGTCTGCCGTGCCGGCAGTGTCGCCGCCGCGATCGTCAAGCATCTGAACAGAAGCCAGGGCGCCGGCCAGTGTCGCCGGTTCGATCTCAGTGCTGGTAATTTCGCTGTGCGTCTTCTCAGCTTCGATCGTAGACAACAGTCCATCCATCTGAGCCCTGAGGCAGGCGATGGAGTCTTCGAGTTGTTGTAACTCTTCGTTCATTGTCTGAATTATCGTCACCGGTACCGGCACCGTATCAAATTTGGAAGTCATTTCCGATTCCCCTCGTTGGGCACTATGAGGTCTGACTTCAAGGATCACTGTTAAAAATTGCTATTCCCCTAATGTGTGTATCAATTAGGGGAATTAATCCTGTAATTTGTTTGTTGCGCCTAAAACGAGATATGAACAAATTGGAAATAACTACCTGAATTCTCAATAAGTCATTAAATTTGATGTCGCGTGTCTTGCTTAAGTGGAATTTGGAGTCGCGAGCACAAGCAAACAGGAGTCTGGTGGCACAGGCTCAAACAACAAAAAAGACAGCCACATCGATCTGTGCCTGTCTTATGTTGCTGTTACCGGTGATGACGCGGCCGAAGACTTCGAAAACGATAAGCCCTCCAGCGATGCGGAATAACCGGCGCCGACCGATCGAAGAGGTGATATAGGACCGGCAGAAAAAACCGGTCATGCCATCGCCTCTTCGTCCGGGTCAAGACTATTAGAAGCCACCGTGTGACATGCCGACCATGCAATAAAGCATCGGGATCGAGAGCAACGTATTGGTGCGCGAGAACAACATCGCAGTGCGCGCTGCCGCAGCCTTTTCCTCATCCCCGACCGTTACCAATCCAAGCGCCTTTTGTTGATTGGGCCAGATGATAAACCAGACGTTGAACCACATAATCGTACCGAGCCACATGCCGATACCGATCGGCGTGCTGGCGCCGCTATCGGTCAGTCCGAGCAAGATGGCGCTCAACAGATAGCCGTTCATCCAGGCCAGGATGATCCCTGTCACGATGGTCGCCATGGCGCCCCAGCGGAACCACCAAAGGGCCGCCGGCGCAATAACCTTTGAAACGGCTGGTTTTTGTTCGTCAGGAATATTCGGCATATTGGGAATTTGTACGAAATTGAAGTACCAAAGCAGACCAATCCACATCACACCGCTGATGACATGCAACCAGCGAAAACAGAACACCCACCAAGCGCCATCAATAAAACCGATCGATCGGCCGAGTATCAACTGCACCAGCACGTACATCACGGCCGTCAGTGCGAAGCCGGCGATCACCGTATTTCGAAGATTTGATAGAAGATTTGCCATTGGTTCTTGCCCTTTCCCATTTAACCCCAGACGCCCCGTGCGCAAGGCATGAGGTGTCGACGACTTTATGGCATCAGTGTCGTTATTGTACGCAATTTGCCAAATTCGACAAAATCCGGCGCTCCGAAACCCTACGACACAATCGGGAGCATTGCGCTGGTAACAACCGGTCGCGCCGTCCGGCGCCTGTTACAGCCGGACCCCGGCTGCAATTACCCCTGTACAAAGTTCAGATGACGCAAGTAAAAACAAGCAATAACAACAAGTTTTCCCCGGACTCTTGGTTTGCCACGCCAGCTATACTCGCGTGCCGTCAGTCCCGAGGGCCTCAACAGGGGGCAGAGCATGTCTGTGCGCATTGACCTCGTTAGCGACACCGCGACGCGTCCCACCGATGCTATGCGCCAGGCTATGGCGTCGGCTGAGGTCGGGGATGAGCAACTTGGCGAAGATCCCACCGTCAACGCCCTTTGCGCCCGGGTCTCAGCGCTGCTGGGCCAACCGGCAGCGCTGTTTTTGCCCTCCGGTACGATGTGCAATCAGATTGCGATTGCCGTTCATTGCCGGCCTGGCGATGAGATAATTGCCGCCGACAGTTCCCACATCATAGGGTCAGAAGGGGCCGGCGCCGCAGTCTTTGCCGGCTGCTTTGTACGCCCAATCATCACAGATGATGGCCGTTTTGGTGCCGGCAATGTTGAAGCGGCCCTGCGCCCCCGAACAATAAAGGCGCCAAGCTCGCGGCTGCTTTGCTTGGAGCAGACAGCAAATCGTGGCGGCGGTAGTGTTTGGCCTGAGGCACAGGTATCTGCAGTGATCGAATGCGCGCGCCAGGCGGGATTGAAGGTCCATATGGACGGCGCCCGCTTGATGAATGCGGTCGTGGCGTCCGGTACGCCAGCCGCGGCCTATACGGCCAAACTGGATAGCGTCTGGCTGGATCTGTCGAAGGGCCTTGGTTGCCCGGTGGGCGGCGTATTGGCTGGCAGCCAGGAGTTTATTGCCAGTGCCAATGTTTGGAAGCATCGATTCGGCGGCGCCATGCGCCAGGCCGGTATTATTGCAGCGGCAGGCATTTACGCACTGGACCACCACGTCGAGCGCCTGCAGCAAGACCATGACAATGCCAAAGCCTTCGCCGCCGCAATTGCAGCCATACCTGGAATAACTGTAGTGCAGGAACAAATCGAAACGAACCTGGTGTTTTTCGATGTGACGGCCACCGGCCACTCGGCCCCAGAGCTGGCAGCAGCTTTGCTAGAAAGGGGCATCCGTATCGGGGTCGAGGGGCCATACCACATGCGTGCCGTAACGCATTTGGATGTCGATGCAGCGATGGTCGCAGAAGCCGCTGCCGCACTTGCAACGCTTGCCGCAACCTAAGACCGTGCGCGGCAGACTAAATCTGATGTGAGGGAAGGGGTGGGGGTGCCAGACCCTGCGCTAAGCACCCCCGTGGATCACGCCGGGGAAGATGGATTGCAGGGTGATCACACCCTATCGACGCGCCATTTAATCGAAACTGAATATGCCGTTCATCAACCATTCATGTCGCAATCCCAGCATTATTCAGCAAAAAACCGCTGGCAACCGACACAGTGCAGCGGCCGTGCTGGGCCAAATAACAACTTCGCCAAGCCCTGTCTCAAGAGAAGTCATTGGCACTGGGCCCCCTGCGTCTTCACGGCCTCTCGCCCGGAGAGCGTCGTGGGTATGCCTCAGTGGATCAAGAAACGCAACTTTACCTAAAAATCAACGCATTAGAGATACGGCTGTAGGATGGCGGCGGCTTTTATTGGCGACCGCCTTGATCTATATTGGTAGCCGTGCGCGTCCTGCAATGACCGAGATTGTTCGGCGCGGGCGACACAGCGGGTCGCCAATTGTGTGGCTGCAACATTTGTTGCCATGGTATTGGCGAATTCAGCGCCTTAGGCATGAGTAGGTAGAAACGAGGTAGATGAGGTCAGGGCTTATGCGCTGCTTTCCAGGACGCTGGCTTTGGGGCTTGATCCCGGTCGCGATGCTCGTGTGGATAGCGTTCCTTGGCGAACATCAAAAAATCGAATCCGACTTGCGTCAGCGCACCAGCGAGCGCTTGGCAGAAGTCGGCCAGCGTTGGGCCGCAGCCGGGTTTCTCGGGCGCGATGGTGTCATAGATGGCCGAGCCGCGTCGGCAACAGACCGCCAAAAGGCGGTGCAGGCGGCGCGCCAGGTCTGGGGCGTGCGTTCCGTCCAAGCCAGCGCAGTGGTGCGCCCGCCTCCGCCACGTCCATTTTCATGGTCTGCAATGCGCGAACCATCCGCCGTCAGGCTTATGGGGGTTGTGCCCAACGAGCGCGCACGCCAGGACATAGTGCAATACGCTCGCACAAGATTTCCCGAGCATTCCGTTGAAGACGAGATGGTCGTTTCGGGCAGCAACATGCACCGCGTCGATTGGCAAGCCGGGGTAAAATTTGCCATGGGGCAGTTGGGCCGATTGGGCGCCGGTGGTCAGGTCGAACTCAAAGGCGGTGAGCTGGTCGTGAAGGGCACGGCGCGTTCCAGTCAGGCCTATCAGAAAGTGCGTGGCGAATTGGCCCAAAACCTGCCCAAGGGGCTGCGACTGAAAAACGACAAGGTTCTGCCGCCGCGCGTATCTCCCTTTGTCTGGGCAGTTGAATTCAAAGGTAATCAGCTTGAACTCATGGGCCACGTGCCAAGCGAAGCAGAGCGCAATAAGCTTTTTGCCCACATCAAGCAACTATTTCCAAATGCAACCGTCATAGACCGAATGAAAACGGCAGTGGGCCAACCTGCGGAATGGTCAACCGCCGTGCTCCGCGCATTGACAACTCTAGCCGAGCTTGAGCAGGGAAAATTCGCTCTCAAGGATAAGACCTTGACAGCGGAAGGTTTGGCCAAGGAGGAAAAAACCGCCATCGCTGCGCGAACAGCTCTGAAGCGCGACCTGCCGGCTTCGTTTGCAGTTATTGAAAAAATCACATTCAAACAGCCAGATATCCCACTTGCCAAACCATTTGTGACGACGGTTGAGATAACGCAGTCAACAATCCGATTGGCGGGTCATGTGCCGTCTGAAAGCGCACGCAAGCGCATTTTGAGCGCCTTAAAGGACACCGCCAAGACCCTGAAAGTCGGCCCGGCGCGCAAGCTTGTAGATCGTGCCACGCTTGCCAGAGGCGCAAGCAAAGGGTGGCTGGTTTGCTTACGGTCCGGCATTCAAGGATTGGAAAAGCTCAAGGGTGGACGATTGGTATTGACCGACGAGAACCTGAAGCTCCTCGGACAGTCTTCCAGCAAGAAAACGATCGAGGCCACAACCGCCCTGGTCCGGGCAGGGGTGAACCGGGCCTGCAACCTGGATGCAAAGATCACTTTGATTGCCTTGCCGGAGCCGAACCTCGAATGGCAGGCGGAACACCGTAACGGCCGGCTGGTGCTAAGCGGGCAGGTCCCTGACGAGGCAACCAAAGCAAAGATCCTGGCTGCGGTAAAATCGAATTTTCCATCCGCCTCGGTCGTAGACAATTCAAAGGTCAAGCTGAGTCTAAGCGCCAAATGGCCGGTTGTCGCGGACGTCGGCGTCAGGCTTCTGGCTCGATTGCGCACCGGTGTCGCAATGATCCGCGCCCAGAAGCTGATCGTCGAGGGACAGGCGCCGGATACGGTAACAGCGACGGAGGTCAAAACGACATTGAAGCGTGATCTGCCCGACGGGTATTCCGGTAGCGATCGCATCGAAGTCCGTTCCGATGCGATGCTATGGGCCGCCAAGGAGGCGCGGATCAAAGCGCAGGAGGATGCCAAGCGCAAAGCCCGCCAAAAAGCGGTTGGTGCGGCGAGCAAACCGGCAGCGCCAGACAAAAAACGGAAATTGCCAGAACGCGCTCCGACGCCGGCAACATCACGTGCGCAAAAAGATGCAGCTCAAGCGGCCCAGAACCTGCAAGGAGACGCAGATCGAAAAACATCTGCCGACAGCGGCACACGACAAGGCCAAGGCGTAGCCCTTCCAACGAAGCGACCGCGCAAGCAGGCAGTCCTGCAACGCCCGGTCCCGTTGCCACCCTCGATACCGCTGCCACCGAAAAATAGCCGTAAGTTCGACTGTGGTACGGCAATTCGCAGCGCGTCGAAAACCAGAATAAATTTTGCCCGCGGCAAAGCCCGCCTTCCAAAAAGAGTCGTGCGAACGTTGAACAAATTGGCGGTCTTATTCGCCCGGTGCCCACGCGCAAAGGTCCAGATTTTGGGGCACGCCGATTCCGATGGCAATGCCGAGCGCAATCTTCAACTCTCGCAACGTCGTGCAGATGCTGTTGCTCGCTACTTTGCCAAGGCAGGTGTGAGCAAGCAGCGCATTAAGGCTGTGGGCTATGGCGAAACCCGGCCGTTGGTCCCGAATTCGTCACGTGCAAACAAGGCAAAGAATAGACGCATAGATTTCCAATTCTCGATGGAATGATTGGCATGGGCCAGCCAGCGAGGCGGGCTGCAGGTGGCCGTTTGCAGCAAAGGCAAAGACTATGGACTACTTGTTCGTCAAGTTGTTTTGGTATGTGTTGGCAGCGTTCGCTATCGGGTTATTTGTCGGCTGGTTTTCCTGCGGCAACAAGGCGGAAGACTGATAATGCGGTCGTTTTGAAAGAGACACTGACGACCGTCGTCTCGATCAATGCGACCAAGACACCGGCCGTCTAGAGGATAACCCATACGGCAAAGGACCATTGCTTCAATACAGCAGAGCAATCCGGTGTTGATCCGATCATGCGGCAGGCCGGTCAAGCCCAGGCTGCTCAAGGGAGAGACGACCATGACTGCACTCTTGTGGCAAACTGCGTTGATGCTGTTGGCTGCATATTTCCTCGGCGCTTTTATTGCCTGCCTGGTCCGACGGACATTTTTTGACAAACCGAATCTTCAAACGACGCATTCGCGCGTTGGCACGGCAGGTCAATCAACGGCTCAGCGCCAGGCAAGTCTGGCAACCGCCCCGAAAGGGCCGGCAACTCTCGCCGCCGCCGCTGCTGCCGCAGCCGCTGCCGCTACTCGGTCATCTGCGCAAAATGATGGTGCTGCTGCATCAGCTGAGGACACTCTACCGATTGCGGCGGGCACGTCGGGACTGGCGAGTGTCGCTGCAAACGTTGCAATGCCGTCGGAGCCGACCGATTTTACAAATATTGCGGGCATCGACCAAGCAACGGCAGACCAACTTGCGGCAAGTGGCGTAACAGACTTTGCCGCGATGGCGGCGTGGACGAGCGATGACGTTGCAAAGATTGAGGACGTTTTTGGCGGCAAGGGGCGCGTTGCCCGTCAGAATTGGATCGAACAGGCAAAGATTCTCGAGATCGGTGCGTTGACCCGTTATGCAGCGCGGCGTGCGCGCGGTGAAACGACGGTGGCTGGCCCGCGCCATGCCGCACCGAGGCCACCATCCAAGCCAATCCTGCAGCCGCCGCTGCCAAGCGATACGCGAGCCTTCATTCGACACTTTCCCGATGCCGTCGCAGACCGCGACGATCTCAAGCGCATTGCTGGGATCAATGAACACGTCGAGAGGCAACTTAATGATGCTGGTGTCAAACGGTATAATCAGATTGCCACCTGGCGTGCCGCCGACGTAGCTGCGCTTCAAATGACCCTTGCAGTCCCAGGTCGCGTCAATCGCGAAAATTGGATTGAGCAGGCGCAGATCTTGGCAAACGGTGGCGAGACGGAATTTGTGCGCAGCCAACGTCGCGCAGCCGTCGACGCGACTACTCCGCCTGCAACAGACCCCCCTCCGGAGCCCACCGGTGATGATCTGAAATTGATACGGGGCATTGGCCCTACGATCGAGCAAAAGCTCTTCAATCTGGGCGTTACCCGTTACGAGCATATTGCCCGGTGGTCTGCGCCGGACATTGAGCGTGTCAGTGCGAAATTGGATTTCAAGGACCGCATAGAGCGCGAAGACTGGATCGGTCAGGCACGCATCCTGGCGTCGGGTGGCGAAACAGATTTTTCGGCCCGCTCACGCCCTGCACCAAAGTCAGAATAGTCCGACGCGCAAACGCAATGCCTTCCATTACAAGGTCTTGGTAGCACTATATGGTGCGCCGTTCGATCGCTTGGAACATATCCGGTTTGTCTTAAACCGCATAATGGCGCCCCAGCCTTATAGTGTTACAGCACCTGCAACCGATCTGTGTCTTGCGGCGCCAGTCTGTCAGATCCGATATTGCTCGAAACGTCCGCCGAGGACTGGCTCACTTAGTCAAAAGATTGTCCAGAGATCGCTGCACCTTCATCAACAGCAACAAGAAACTTGCGAATGGCTCCCTGGCTTGTCGGGTCTTTGAGCAGCGGCGCATGGCCTTGGTCAGCAATTGTAATGGTGGCACATTGCGGATGGCGCTGGCACATGTCTTCGACCGTTTGGGCCGATAGGATATCCGAATTGGCACCTCGAATAACAAGAACGGGAACGCGACGAACGGCAGTGAACAACCCCCAAAGCGGCGGCACTTTGCCATCCTTATAATGCATCGTTCGCCCAAGCTTTCCGTCGTAGCCGGGGATCGGTTGATCATCCTTGGTATTGAACCATTGCCGCGCCAGTTCCTCCCAGTCCTGATCCGTCAGTTTCGGGAATTGTTCGCGATTGGCGGACTTGATTTGCAGGATGGCCTCCGGCCAATTTGCCGGCAGCGGCATGCGCCCGACATAACCTGCGATGCGGATCATGCCGCTATGCTCGATCACCGGCCCGATATCATTGAGTACGACACCTCCAACAGCGCTGGGTTGGATGGACGCCATCGCCATGCCAATCAGCCCGCCACGTGAGGTGCCAATTATGATCGGTTCCGACAGGCCGCGTAGGGTTATAAGGTCAATGACATCCATGGCCTCGATGGGCACCACATAATTGCGCCAATCTCGATCATGGTCGGACAGGCCACGGCCTCTGAGATCGATCGCGTAAACGTCTCGGCCGTCCGGCCCGCTACTCAGAAACTTGGCGAGGCGATCAAAGTCCCGGCTGTTTCGGGTAAGTCCCGGAATGCATACAACCGCGCGTCGTCCATTGCCGGCACTCTTGTAGCAACTGACATGCAACGTCAGACCATCGCGCACTGTGAATCGAATGGCCTCGCAATTCGTCTCCGGCTCCGCCAAACCGATCCTCCCTCGTCATTCGGATTGCAAGGCATCGGCACGCCGCCGCTGGCTTGATGCAGAGCCGCCAGATCGCGCCCGATTCAAATCATCCAATATCCGGATCTTCGTTTTGCCGTTAGCAAGCCGTGCGCGATAGACCTGAAGGTTTGAGAGTACCTTTTGCACATAGAGCCGGGTTTCTTTAAACGGGATCCGCTGAATCCAATCTATCGGATCAACGCCGCGCCGCCGCGGATCACCGAATTCGCGCACCCACTGGCGTACCCTGCCGGGTCCCGCATTGTAACCGGCAAGTGTCAGCACGTAGCTGCCACTGAATTCCCGCATACGGTCTCCGATATAGGCAGACGCCAAGGTCGCGTTATAGGTCTTATCCTTTGTGAGACGCCTGATGCTGCATTTGATCTTGTACGCCCGGCAGACATGTCGTGCAGTGATCGGCATCACCTGCATGAGCCCCCGCGCACCGGCCCCAGATTTGATCAACGTATTGAATTCACTTTCCTGGCGCGCAATACCCAACATCAAAGCGACTTCCGGCGGTCGACGAAGTGGCGAATAGGCCGGAAATGCGTGTAGCGGATAGGCATAAACACCAAGATTGTATCCGCGTACGATGCCTGTCTTGGCAACCCGGACGGCCATCTGTGTGTCACCGAGGGCTTCCGCCAGATGGGCAAGCATCGCAAACTCAGCTTCTGAGCGCAGCTTGCGCCGCAAATCATACAGGAAGCGGCGGACCCAACGCGGCTTCAGGCCCGCCTTTGCGCCTAATACCGCTGCCCGCACCGTCTCGCGTGCCCTGAACGATTTGATGTCTTTCGGCGTCGGTGGATTGGGGAACGAAATCCTGAGGGTTTGCACGTCCCCACCAAGCTTCAGCCGGGCCAAATGGCTGTCAAAGGTATCGAAGTAGCGCGCCGCGGCGCGGTAGTGCCCACGCGCTGCCGCCCGATCGCCCAAGACCTCATAGGTTCGGCCCAACCAATATTCGGCGCGAGATCGACTCAACGGCCCGTCAGCACTCTTTTTGAGCGTCTTGAAGTGTTGCAAGGCCTGACGCGGCCGACCGAGTTTGCGCAGTGCCAGCCAGCCGGCAAAGAACGCCCGGGCGTTGGCAGCATTAACGCCGATTGGTCCGACATCCTTGATGAGTTGATAAGCGGTCTTTGGTTTGTTTTTGCGCAATGCCCGGTAGGCAGCGAGCATCCTCTCGTGCCACCAGCTGTCTAGGTTGGGGACCACCTTAGGGTCGCGCGGCGCCTTGAGCAGGATGCGATTAGCCTGGCTGTGTTTTCCCTTCCGGCGCAGCCACTGCACCTTATTGAAGGCAAGACCCCAATCCGGTCTTTTCTGCTCTGGGAGTTTGCGCAGGAGTCGGGTCGCGCTGCGTTTTTCATGATAGGCAGCGATTCGGGCGCGCACCTTTTTGCGTTCAGGCTTGGAAAGTAAGTGCAACATACGCTTCACGGGTGCCGTTTGCTTGCGTCGGTGCACGCGCCATCGCACGTATTTTCCAAGCAGCCGGTCGATCCTCCAGCGATGATCTGCCGGGCGCAGCATACGTCTGAATTCAGCCAAAAAGATTTTTTCGTTTCGTGGCAAGAAATCATAATCGCGCCAGGCGCGCCGCGCTAACAGCGTGGCATCTGATTTACGTCCCTCGCGGAGCGCTTGGCGCGCCAAGGCAGCAAGCCCAGCTCCGGTTCGCGCCTGTCCGTTGCCGACAGCCTTCGCGATGAGCGCGCTGTCTATATTATCGTCCAAGAGTTGCGCCTCAAGTCGACGTCGCAACAGGCGCTGATCCGGCCAATTGCGATTGGCTGCAATAAAATCGTAGTACTCTTGTGCCGTGCCATAGCCACGATAGAGCCGAAGCCACGTAACGAGTTTTTGTGCGAGTCGATTGGACAGTTTTGCCGCTGCCGCTTGCGCCTTCTCTGGTTGGCGTTTCTCGATGGCCTTTATTGCAATTCTGAGCCTTGTCCAGTCGGCTTGCGAAACCGTTGTCTCCCTGAGCGATTTAATGGCCTTATCGTAGCGGCGGACATGTGCCCGTTCTTCGTTGATATTGCCGGGTTTTGGCGCCGGATGGGTATGTTTTTTGCTGACCTTGGCTTTGCGATCCGGTTTTGCAAGCGGCGGTGGCGGCGACGCAGCCCCGATGAAGCAGGCAAGCCCGACGATACTAGTCAGTCTGACCACAGCCGCGACGGTCGCGCTTGGAGCCATCCGGCGGACGGGAGACCAGCGAAAATCGAAAGACATTGATCCCCCGGTGCAAGATCCTTGGGCCTCGCCGGCAATTGAACCGGTCGGCCGACCCCTACCAAGTGCTTAAGACATAATTAAGTCTATCGGGCATGGCGACGAGACAACAGTGCAGCTTTCAAGTCAACATATTGCATCACGAGAGGCAAACCGGTAGTTTTTGCAGACGTTTTTACGACAACTTTAGTTGCGGGTTGCGGGATCAGGGCACACAGCACCAGATTGCGCGACTTGTGCCGTATGAGATAAGGCAAGCCAATGATCAGGGGATCCTGCACGGCGCTCGTTACACCTTTTGATGGCGACGGAGTTGATGAGTCCTCCTTTCGCCGCTTAGTCGACTGGCAGATAAAGGAAGGGACCAACGGCCTTGTGGCGGTTGGGACGACCGGTGAGAGCCCCACTTTGTCTACAAAGGAGCATAAGCGGGTTGTCGAGTTGTGCATCGAGGTTGCGAATGGCCGCGTTCCGGTTATTGCCGGCACCGGCTCCAACTGCACGGACGAGGCGATCGACCTAACAATATTTGCAAAATCGGCCGGCGCCGACGCAGCACTCTTGGTCATGCCCTACTACAACAAACCGACACAGGAGGGGCTATACCTCCATGTGAAGGCCGTTGCTGAAAAGTCCGATCTGCCGATCATACTCTATAACGTACCTGGCCGCACGGTGGCCGATATTTTGCCCGAGACAATAGCCCGCTGTGCCCAATTGCCAAACGTCATTGGAATCAAGGATGCAACGGCCAATCTGGCTCGCGCCTCGGACCAGCGTCGCTTGTGCGGTGAAGATTTCATACTTCTGTCCGGCGAGGACGCGACGGCGCTGGGATTTAATGCCCACGGCGGCGTCGGTTGCATTTCCGTCACGTCAAACGTTGCTCCAGCACTTTGCGCCAAGCTCCAAAAGGCCTGCCTGGACGGCGATTACGCGACGGCGCTGAGCTTGCATGATCGATTAATGCCCTTACATACAGCTTTGTTCGTGGAACCGAACCCTGGGCCGGTGAAATATGCTGCCTCCCGCCTCGGCATTTGCAAGCCGCAAACCCGATTGCCCTTGGCGCCGATCACCGAGGATACCAAAACCAAGGTCGACGCCGCCCTCCGCCATGCGGGTATTGAGCCGGTAGCCTAGCGCGTGCACTAGAAGACAATCCGAAACGTCGCGCAAACGGTAATGACCGGCCAGCCTACCGCGTGGTCGAGCGTTTTGCGCGACGACAGCATCACTCATGCGCGCCGGTTTGCAAGGCTGCAAACACTACGGCCATTGAGTGGGCAAACACTGCAAAGGAGACCACAATGGCGACCAAAAAAAAGGGCGCCGACAGTAAGCTGATCGCTGAGAACCGAAGGGCGCGCTTTGAATACGCGATCCAGGAGACCTTTGAGGCCGGCATTCAGCTCACAGGAACTGAGGTGAAATCGCTACGCAAAGGCCAGGCGAATATTGCTGAGAGCTATGCCGCGATCGAGGATGACGGCATTATGCTCGTGAACGCCAATATTCCCGAATATCAGGATGCTGGAAAATTCTTCCAGCACAATCCGCGTCGGCCACGCCGCCTGTTACTCCACGCCAAGGAGATTGCGAAGCTTGCTGCGGCTGTTGAGCGGCGCGGTATGACAGTGATTCCGCTATCGCTCTATTTCAACGAACGGGGAAAGGCAAAGGTCAAGCTCGCCCTGGCGGAAGGCAAGAAATTGCACGACAAGCGTGAGAGCGAGCGCAAACGCGACTGGAACCGGCAAAAGGCTCGTTTAATGCGGGATCGAGGTTGACCGGTGAGTTCGCGTTGACCCTCTATGCCGCATACTGGCTAGTGGACTTTGCAGGCACGAACAGGCGTAATCTGGGTCCTTGAACGGCAATTGCCTTGGTGTGGTACATTCCACCGAGTGCTGCGAAACCATTTGTATGACGATGATCTGGCAGGATTAAGAGATGGCTTCCGACTGGCCGTGGCCCGCCCCAATTGCCGATGATGCAGTTGCCCATCTTCGTCCTGGCCTGCCATTGCCGTGTATAGCGTTACCTGCAACCACCGGTGGCGAGATTGCACCGGCCACCCTGCCCGGTCGCCTTGTTCTGTTCATTTATCCCTGGACCGGCACGCCCGGCGAACCAAATCCACCGGGCTGGGACGACATCCCTGGCGCGCATGGCTCGACACCTGAGGCGGAAGGATTTCGAGATCACCACGCGGCCTACGCGCAGGCTGGCTGGCAAATCATCGGCCTAAGCCTGCAAATGGCAAAGGACCAGTCGGACTTTTCTGCCCGCCTCGGTTTGCCGTACGCGCTCGTCAGCGATCATGCGAGAGCTTTTCAGCAAGCCCTTGATCTGCCGATATTCACGACGGCCGGCACCGCCTATCTCAAGCGTCTGACCCTGCTGATAGAGAACGGGCGCCTGGTGCAGACCATCTATCCCGTCCACCCACCGGATACCCACGCCCAAGACGTGCTGAGCCGCATACGGCAACTATAGCCGGAGAAATATCCGATCTGACGGGATCGCATCGCGCATAGTCCGATGATGTTCACGTCACCGGATGCCGAAGGTCGACGCCGCGCGCCCCTCGCCAGGCATGTAGTCTAAAATCGGGGCCCGCACGCGCCACGCACAGGCGCTTCCTCCCAAGTTTTAAACTACCACGTCTGTAATGCTTGAAGTATTTTCTCGTCAGGTATTTTAGTTGGTTTCAGCCGCGCGCATTTCTACAGCGCATTTTCGTCGGTCACACGCGATCATTGAGAAAGTTTTTATATAACAGGACAAATGAAAAAGTGGGCGCGAAATACTTTAGGTTTCATTTTTGAGATAACAGCTGATATTTTCAAACACACTAAAAAACATTTCTTCGGTAAGGCGACCTGTATTGGTATTATAGCGCGAACAATGAAAACTATCGAATATAACCAAGTCCGCGCTCGTATTATGCCGCCGCCCATGGGAAAAGGGATAGTCTTTCTGCCGAAGATCCAATGCGGCGATAGTGCTATTATGCGCGATCCGTCCCAACACCAAAATTGCCTTCAAGTTTGAAAGCCCATGAATCTGAGCCGATAGGAAACTTCTGCACGTACGTATCTCTTCACTGGTTGGCTTGTTCTTCGGGGGCACGCAGCGCACCGCATTCGAGATGGCACAATCGATGAGTTGCAATCCATCGTCGGCATGTGCGCCATAGGCGCCGTTGGCAAACCCATATTTAATGAGTGTCGGATAGAGAAGGTCCCCGGCATAATCGCCCGTGAAAGGGCGACCGGTTCGGTTTGCACCCTTAAGCCCCGGCGCCAATCCAACGATCAAGAGCGCGCAATCCGCACCACCGAACGTAGGCACCGGAGAATTGAACCAATCAGGATAAGCAACCCGGTTCTCACCGCGAAAAGCCACTAATCTTTCGCACAGTTGACAGTCAAAAGTCGGTTCATGTGGCATATCGCGGGCGGGCCCAGCCGATTGCATCGCCGGTGCCGTGTACGCCCTAGATGTATGGTTTGGCATCGATTTCGTGATTATCTACCCCTGCATGGTGGCAGGAGTGAACCACACCCGCTGGCGCGTATCAATCGCCGACCATAGAATTCCCGGGACGTAACACCTTTCACGTAGCCGCAAGCCACGCGCTGCATCAATAAACGATATAGATAATAGCAACTTAACCGCCCAGAGACTTCAGGCTCACACGCTTTCGGGCAGATTGTCATGATCCAGGTCGTAGGGCACCGGGCCATAGTCGTCGCCCTCGTCGCGCGCCTCGTTGTCGTCACGCTCTTGGCGGGCGTTTCGGCTGGGTTGGGTTCGGCAAATCAGACTTTCCAACTGCGCGAGATCAATAAATTGATCGGCTTGGCGGCGTAACTCGTCAGATATCATCGGTGGCTGGCTCTGCAGCGTAGAGACGACAGTGACACGCTTACCCGTTTCTTGCAGCGCCGCCACCAACGATCGGAAATCACCATCCCCCGAAAACAAGACCACGTGATCAAGCTGACTGGCGAGCCGCATGGCGTCCACGGTCAATTCGATGTCTATATTGCCCTTGACCTTGCGCCGACCCATTGAGTCAGTGAATTCTTTCATTGGCTTCGTAACGATGGAATAGCCATTATAGTCGAGCCAATCGATCAGAGGACGGATTGAGGAGTATTCTTGATCCTCGATCAGCGCGGTATAATAAAGAGCACGAACAAGCTGCCCCTTTTGTCGAAACACCGAGAGAATCTTCTTGTAGTCAATATCGAAACCAAGAACCTTTGCAGTCGAATAGAGATTAGCGCCGTCGATGAACAACGCGATTCGTTCATTGGTATAGAAATGCATGTTCAGTCAGCCTATAAGTTCGATTTAATGGACTGTCAAAGTCGACTGCAGAACTGCGTATTTTAGGCACTATCGATCACATATACGAATAAATTCAAAGCCACCTTTGACCCACACCAGAATTTTTGACATATCGAACAGGATTCAGAAACCATTGATCGCATACAATAGTTGTTACAATAATTTGAATGTGGCGATACAAGATCTAAAAACCAAAGAGGGTTTTGCCAACAGCCGTCAGGGTGCGTCGGTTGTTCTTGCATTAGGGTCTAATACTAGGGGTGTGCTGGGAAGCCCAAGGGCAACGTTACGTGCAACGCTTGATATTCTGGAAGACAATAAAATAGAGGTCCTTAAGGCGTCGCGCTTATATAGAACCGTACCCGAAAAACTGCCTTTGCAACCCAAGGTCTTAAACGCTGCGGTCTTATGTCGGACGGATCTACCGGCGGCGGGTCTTTTACGCATTCTGCAGCAGCTGGAGCAGCGGGCCGGCCGTAATAGGGTCAGACAATTCGGCGCCCGTCCGCTGGATATCGACATAATTGATTATAAGGCACGGGTGGTTGGTTGGCCGAACACACCGCGGCACAAACGCATCCCGCGCCGCTACAACGCACGCGGCGCTTCATTGATCTTACCGCATCCGCGGGCCCACCTACGCCATTTCGTATTGGCACCCCTGGCAGACATCTCGCCGTATTGGGTGCATCCGGTGTTTGGGCGGTCAATAAGTCAACTGCGCCAACATCTGACCAGCGGCCACACCAATACTATTGTTGATTGTCGCTGGTATTCATGAGATAAGCGCACCAGTATCCAGCGCGCACCCGGCTTGGGCCATAAAGCATGCGCGCAAAACCTTGTTGTGCACACAACTTAGCATATTGGAAGGGCTTGACGGATGGCGCGCGTCACGGTCGAAGACTGCGTTGATAAGATTGAAAACAGGTTTGAGCTTGTGCTGTTGGCTGCCCATCGCGCCCGCATGATCTCGACAGGAAGTGCGATTACCGTTGAGCCGGACAATGATAAGAATCCGGTTATTGCATTGCGTGAAATCGCTGATGAGATGATCCCGCCAGATGATATGCGCGAAGGCCTCATTCATTCGATCCAGAAGAATGTTGAAGTGGATGAGCCGGAGGCGGAAGCAGCGCCAGTATTAACAACTGAGCGGCGCGCACCGATCTTGAGCCGCGATGATCAGTCGACCGACACCATTGTTGACATCTTGACTGAGGAACAGCTGCTGCGCGGCCTTGAGAGCTTGACCCCGACCGAGCCCTCTGCCGCGATTGGCGGTGGCAGCGGCCGCGGCAGCCGCTAGCCGCTGTTGGCCCGCCCAGATTAGTGCCAATCTAGCCCGGTTCGGTGATGCTGGTGCTTGGCCAAAATACCATTCGTTCTGGCGCACTTAAGCCTCAGCGCCTTTATCTATTGACTGAATGTAATTGGCTGACGACCTTATAAAGGAAGGTAAGCCAGCCATGATGCGACAATACGAGCTTGTTGAGCGGGTCACGGCCTACGATCCCAAGGCCGATGAGGCGCTTTTGAACCGCGCATACGTCTATGCGATGAAGGCGCATAGCCAGCAACGGCGCGCGTCCGGCGATCCTTACTTTTCCCATCCCTTGGAAGTCGCAGCAATATTGACCGAGCTAAAACTCGATGATGCAACTATTGTTGCCGCCTTACTACACGATGTCATTGAAGACACCGATACCACGCGCGCCGAGATCGATCAGTTGTTCGGGCCCAAGATTGGCTTGCTGGTGGATGGCCTGACCAAGATCAAGAAACTGGACTTGGTTACCAAGCGGGCCGAGCAGGCGGAGAATTTCCGCAAACTCCTGATCGCCATTTCCAGTGATATCCGGGTGTTGCTGATCAAGCTTGCCGATCGCCTGCACAACATGCGCACGCTAAGCCACATGAAAGCCAATAGCCGTGCGCGCATCTCCGAGGAGACATTGGAGATCTATGCCCCGCTTGCCGGCCGCATGGGGATGCAGGCGATGCGCGAGGAACTGGAGGATCACGCGTTTCGATGGCTGCATCCCGAGGCTTACCACATCGTTGTCGATCGCCTAGCCCGGCTGCAGGAGCGCAACAAGGGATTGGTCGAGGAAATTCGTGCTGTCCTTGAGGAACGATTGGCCAGCGAAGGAATAGAAGCCACCGTCACGGGGCGGGAAAAAAAGCCCTATTCGATCTGGGGTAAAATGGAAAACCGCCGGATCTCTCTGGAACAACTGTCTGACATCTACGGCTTCCGCGTAATCGTCAACACCATCGCCGATTGCTATCGTGTTCTTGGCATGGCGCATGCCGGTTGGCGGTATGTGCCTGGCCGTTTCAAGGACTATATTTCGACGCCAAAACAGAACAGTTATCAGTCGCTGCACACCACAATAGTGGGGCCTCGCCACCAGCGCGTCGAGCTGCAGATCAGAACCGTCGATATGCACAATGTGGCCGAATATGGTGTTGCCGCGCACGTTCTCTATAAAGAACAGCCAGCGATAGCGTCGGTCCAAACAAACGGCCATGCCGTCAATGGCCAAACAGACGCCGGCGCCATACCGATCGCCAATCTCGGCGATGCGAAGGACATCGGCCCATATAAATGGCTACGCCATCTCGTGGAGATGCTTCTGGAAGGCAGCAACCCGGAAGAGTTTCTCGAGCACACCAAGCTTGAGCTCTTCCATGATCAGGTGTTTTGCTTTTCGCCTAAGGGACGTCTGATTGCCCTGCCACACGGAGCAACACCGATAGATTTTGCCTATGCCGTCCATACGGATATCGGCAATTCGACGATCGGGGCGATCGTCAACGGGCGCAAGATGCCTTTGGCGACGGCTCTTAGAAATGGAGACGAGGTCAACATACTAACCTCGCCAAACCAGACGCCAAATTCGGCGTGGGAAAAAATTGCCGTTACCGGGCGGGCAAAATCGGCCATTCGCCGCGGCGCCCGCGACGCCTTGCGCAAACAATATTGCGAGCTTGGTCGCCGCCTGCTTACCGCACGGCTGGAAGCGGTTGATGTTGAATACGATGACGAGCTTTTGGCTGCAGCTCTGCCGCGCCTATCACAAAAGTCGGTTGAAGAGGCATTGGCGGCGGTTGGGCGAAACGAGCTTGCCATGGAAGATGTGCTGAAAGTTGTCGCCCCCAATATTGCAGACGAGAGTGGTGGCACTGGGCACTATCGTCCGCGCAACCGCTACGATCATGGCCAGGGCCAGGAGGGCTGGTTTAATCTCGCCAAGGTCATCGGCTTGAAATTCCGATTTGCCGCAAATGCCGGCGAGCGTGCCGAAGACAATCGCGCCGACATGGGTGTGCCAATTCGCGGCATCAAGAATGATCTACCGGTGACCTTTGAAGAGGGGGGTGCCGTACCCGGCGAGCGTATCGTGGGGGTTCTAATGCCGGGCGAAGGTATCAAGATCTTCCAAATTCATTCTCCGCGCCTTAAGGATTTTGAGCAGCAGCGCTGGATCGATGTCACCTGGGACATGGACCCCAGCCGCCCGGAACGCTTCCCCGCAAGGATAATGGTTTGCGCCCTAAACGAACCCGGCTCGCTGGCAGAAATTGCAAAAGTGATTGGCGAGGCCGACGGAAATATTGACAACTTACGCATGATACAGCGCGCGGCCGATTTCACCGAAATGCTGATTGAGATCGAGGTTTGGGATCTTGCTCACTTAACGCGTATAATGGCGGGCCTGCGTGGCAAGCCGATGGTGAGCAAAGTGGAACGCGTTTTTTCTTGAGCACCAGCGCTTGCTGAATGGATTTGAGTACCATGGCCGATAAGACAACGAAACTTCGCCTGGGGGTCAATATCGATCACGTGGCAACCATCCGCAATGCGCGAGGTGGTCGCCATCCTGATCCATTGCGCGCGGCCCACATCGCCCTAGAGGCAGGAGCAGACGGCATAACCGCCCATTTGCGCGAAGATCGTCGCCACATTTCCGACGACGACATCATCCGTCTGAAGCGCGAACTTACCTTGCCGCTCAACCTGGAAATGGCGCCGACAGAAGAAATGCTCGACATCGCCCTGCGCCACCTGCCGCATGCCTGCTGCCTCGTACCGGAAAAACGAGAGGAACGTACGACGGAAGGTGGTCTGGATGTTGTGTCAGCATTGGGCGACCTAACCAGCTTTCTCGAACGCCTGAAGGGCGTCGGCATTAGGGTCTCGTTATTCATAGAACCGGACGAAGCTCAGATTGCTGCCGCGGCCAGCCTTGGTGCAGACGTCGTCGAGTTACACACGGGCCGTTATTGCGAATTGGCTCTTGCGGAAGATGCCGAAGGCTTGGCAACCGAATTGGTGCGCCTGGAGACTGCGGCGGCCAGCGCCGCAGCAGCCGGCCTGGAAGTGCATGCCGGGCATGGTATGACCTTCAACACTGTTGCACCGATCGCGAGAATTCCCGAGATTGTTGAGCTCAACATCGGCCATTTCCTGATCGGAGAGGCCATTTTTGGCGGCCTACACTCCGCGGTCCGGCGGATGCGCGCCTTGATGAGCGAGGCCCGCAGCGCCCGTTCCGGTGAGATTTCGCGGGCGGGCCAAGCGGTATGATCTTGGGGTTGGGCAATGACATCATCGAGATCGCCCGCATCGAGCGTACGCTTGCGCGCCACGGCGATCGGTTCTTAAACCGTGTTTTTACAGATATTGAGCGGCGCAAATCAGACCGCAGGCGCAACCGCGCGGCGTCCTATGCAAAGCGGTTCGCGGCCAAAGAGGCTTGCGCCAAGGCCCTTGGCACCGGCATTCGCCAAGGCGTCTATTGGCGCGATATGGGCGTCGTAAACTTGCCATCAGGCCGCCCAACCCTTCAGCTAACTGGGGGCGCCGCGGCACAACTGGCGCGCCTCGTACCTGACGGTTTCGAGGCGCAGATTGATTTGACTCTGACAGATGATTTACCGACGGCGCAGGCAATCGTCATAATCTCAGCCGTCCCGTGCAAGATGTTTGAGGCGCCAACCACAATGTGAGTGTTGCGTTACGACGAGAAGGGGCGGTACGTTTGCGCCGCGATCCCGAAAGGGATATACGCAGGTCTTATTTTTCAGGACCTTGCGACCAGCCAAGGAGTTCTCAAGGAGTACCCTATGAGCACGGAGACCGAGACACCAAAGGGGCGCGACAGCGGCTGGTGGGACACGGCTAAGATCATTATTGAGGCGTTGATCCTCGCAATGATCATCCGCGTCTTCCTGTACCAGCCGTTCAACATTCCCTCCGGCTCGATGAAGTCGACATTATTGGTGGGCGACTATCTCTTCGTATCGAAGCTATCGTATGGCTACAGCAAGCATTCTTTCCCTTATTCACCGAACCTGTTTTCCGGGCGCATATTTGCCGGTAAGCCAAAGCGTGGGGACGTGGCCGTCTTCAAGCTACCGCGCGATAATTCCACGGACTATATCAAACGGGTGATTGGTCTGCCAGGCGATGAAATTCAGATGCGCTCTGGCGTCCTGCATATCAATGGCAAGGCAATTCCCAAGGTTCGCCGGGGCTCATTTGTCACACGTGAGCGTGGTGCCCCACCGCGCCCCATCCCTGTCTATGAAGAGACGTTGCCGAATGGCGTGAAGTATCGCGTTTTGGATTCAGAGGCCCGGGGCGCTTTCGACGACACCAAAGTATTCAAGGTGCCGAAGGGGCACTATTTTATGATGGGCGATAATCGCGACAACTCAACCGACAGCCGGGCCCCCTACAACGTCGGTTTTGTCCCGTTTGAGAACTTTGTCGGGCGTGCCGAGATCGTATTCTTTTCGGCGGCCACGGATGATCCATTGGCGTTCCGGTTGTGGACGCCGTGGCGCTGGCCATTTGACATTCGCTGGTCGAGGTTCTTTGATTTGGTGCGCTAATTAGGCCGGTCGGGGGCACTGGATTAGGCAACAAATTGTGAGCGAAGCACGTTCGACATCAGATTTGGAAAAGAATGTAGGCCATGTCTTCAAAGACCGCGCGCTGTTAGCCCGCGCACTGACGCACGCCTCGGTCCGGTCAGAGCGCACCTCCGCGGACGATAACGAGCGGTTGGAATTTCTGGGCGATCGCGTGCTCGGCTTATCGATTGCCTTGATACTCTTCGATGCGTATCCGCAAGCGGATGAAGGCGAGATGGCTCGCAGATTCAATAGGTTGGTGCGTCGAGAGACATGTGCTGATATTGCCCGTTCCATCGCGCTCGGTGATTATCTCATTTTGAGCGAGAGTGAAAACGACAGCGGCGGGCGGGAAAAAGAGACGATACTCGCCGATGCCATGGAAGCGCTCTTGGGTGCTATATTTATTGAAAAGGGATTTGACACCTCGCGTAAGATTATCGCACGGCTTTGGGGGGATCGGCTCAATGCCATACCAATGGTTTCAGCGGATCCAAAATCAGCCCTACAAGAATGGGCACAAGGCAAGGGTCTGCCACTGCCGACCTATTCCGAGGTCTCTCGCGAAGGCCCGGATCACGCGCCATTGTTCAGAGCGCAGGTGCGCATAGTGGGAAGTGAGCCTGCAGTTGGCAAGGGAACGTCGAAACGTGCCGCGGAAAAAGCGGCGGCGCGCGCCTTGCTTGAGCGTGAGGGCGTGTTGGTGAAATCATCGCAATGACGGATTCAGGTCCAGAAGCCACGGTCGAAGCGCCAGATGAGCCGACAAGATTCGGTTTTATAGCAATTATTGGCGCTTCCAATGTCGGCAAGTCGACATTGGTCAATGCATTGGTCGGCAGCAAAGTCTCCATTGTAACGCATAAGGTCCAGACCACACGTGTGCCGATCCGCGGCATTACGATTCACGACCGCAGCCAACTGGTTTTCGTCGATACGCCTGGCATATTCGATCCCCGTCGCAAACTTGATCGTGCAATGGTCGAAGCGGCCTGGAGCGGCGCCGGTGAGGCGGATGTCACTGCCTTGATGGTGGATGCCAGTAAGGGCATTGACCAGGATACCGCCAACATCATTCAACGCCTACAGGAGTTCAAATGCCCCCGCGTTCTCATCTTGAATAAGATCGATCGCATCAAAGACAAGGATCGTCTCCTGGCCCTTGCGCACGAGATAACCGAAAGACTTGCATTTGAAGAGGTCTTTATGATCTCTGCGCTGGAGGCGGACGGCCTCGGCGAGATGTTGGGTTATTTCGCGACCCGCGTTCCAGCCGGTCCGTGGCATTATCCAGAAGCCGATATTTCGGATCTGCCGCTGCGTTTGCTGGCCGCAGAGATCACCCGTGAACAGGCGTATACCCGCCTCCACGACGAACTGCCCTACGCCATGACCGTCGAGCCAAGCACCTGGAAGACCCTGCGCGATGGCTCGGTGCGCATCGAGCAGACGATCTTTATCGAGCGAGACAGCCAGAAAAAGATCATCATTGGTCGGTCTGGTGCCACCATCAAGGCCATATCAGCGGCGGCGCGCGCCCAAATCAGCGAAATCCTTGAAGTGCCGGTACATCTATTTTTGTTCGTGAAGGTGCGCGAGCATTGGGCAGAAGATCCCGAACGCTATCGCGGGATCGGCCTCAACCTTCCAAAATCAAAATAGAACCCCTTATTTGAAGGGGGACAAAAAAATCTGCAGGGCGGCGTGAACCTTCCAAGGGCTGACCGCGACCCACGAGATATGGACGGTAGATACCGGTTGGGTCGAGGCCAGTTCCTTCCCCCGTTCCCCGCGTGTCCTCCCCCTGGTGCTACCGTCCTTTTTTCTCCACTCCCCATTTCTGCCCGAGTCCGTTACCATCCGGCCCATGGAATGGACGGATGAAGCAATCCTGTTGGCCGTGCGCCCGCATGGCGAGACGGCGGCCGTCGTCGATGTGTTTACCCGCCGGCATGGTCGGCACGCCGCCTTCGTCCATGGTGCCCGTTCTCGTCGTCTCCGCCCAATTCTGCAGACCGGCAACCACGTCGACGTGACTTGGCGCGCGCGCTTGCCGGATCAACTTGGCCACGCGACGATTGAATTGAATGAGGGGTATGCGGCGCGCGCGATGGATACCCCGGCGACATTATCAGCGCTGATGAGCCTTGCGGCATTGCTGCGTTTGCTGCCGGAGCGCGATCCGCATCCGAATTTGTTTGAAGTATCCCTTTTTGTTCTATCGTTCTTGGACGATGACACGGTTTGGCCGGCGCTTTATGCGCGCTGGGAACTGATGCTGCTGGAAGAATGCGGGTTTGGTCTTGATCTCACACAATGTGCTGCAACCGGTCACAACGACGATCTCATCTATGTGTCACCGAAGACCGGCCGCGCGGTTTCTGCCTCCGCCGGCGCACCTTATAAGGATCGATTGCTTCGCCTACCGGCATTCCTATTAGGTGGGCGCGATCATGTCATTACGGCCAAGGAGATTGGCGAGGCGCTACAGTTGACGGGCTTTTTCCTGCACCGCCGAGTGCTGGGCCCGCGCGAAGAAGAGTTACCGGAGTGCCGCCAGCGCCTGGTAAGGGCAATCGCCAACGACGTCGGATCCAAATCGCCTAACGCGTCTTAGTTGCGCACCGTATTGGCTCTGAGATCCGGCGCATTGCGCACTGTGAGATTGACCGGCCCCTTTTGCCCACCACTGAGCACGAAAACCAGGCCGTCGCGCGCTTGATATTGCGGCTTGAGCGTGTCGGACAACGTAAACGTAACAACCATCGGCGCGCACGCTGTCATACGAATCTTGTAGTCCGGGCGGATGCGATTGTTTTTATCGGCCACGCGAAAGGCCACGGTTTGCCTGGCACCATTAAGAACTTCGAAACGATAACTCAGCCGCCGCGATCGACCGAATAATTGTACACCTATGTAACGATGGCGCCGACCAGCGCGCGCAATCCCGACGCCGATATCCTGAACCAGCGGGGCCAGAAGATTACGCCGATGACCCGGCGAATTTTTCCAGCCGGTCATCATTCGCCGTGCCAAAGCGGCGGTCTTAAAGCCGCGCGAACGCATGAATAGCGCCAAGTTTTCACGTACCAGGCAGGCCTTGTAGCCGCTGGCCTTCGCGCGCACCATGGGCTGGCGGCCATCTGCGGTATGCGAGAATTTGTTGGTCCGCGCCAAATAGCGGGCATAGGCGCGCGCAGCAGCGGTCAGGACAGGATCTTGTTTTAGAGCTAGCCGGCGGTTCGCGCGTCGAAAGGCATTGGCCTGCAGGACGATTGTCGCTTCCACGGCCTGCATGTTTGGGACCTCTGGTACGATCGGCATGGTCGACCACCAAATGGGTTAGCGCCTCGGGCAAAGGAATACGCAAACCACATCGGCACGCAGGGCTTAAACACGACCTGCGGACCACTCTCGCAAGCAGAATCACTTGTCAAATCATACAGTATTCAGCGTTTTAGAACACACCAGACCGTATTTAGCGGTCCAATTCTTGTGTGGATCTAAATATCTTCTCGCCACCGAGGCGCGACTGCAGGGCCGAACTGAGATGTCCGGTTTGCAAGATAAATCATGCACTGGAACAAAAATGTGGTCCCAACTCAAGGGCTTGCTCCAAGTCGCAGCACGTGACGCTGGGAGACAGTTCCAATGAGGTCGTCAGGTTTTCCACTGCTATGACGGCTCGCAGCGGAGCCTTGGTAGCTTTTTGCTGGTTGTTATTTTCTTGCCTTTATCAGGTGCTTATTAGAGTAAGAGCCCCTTGTGGGCTTCCCGCCACCGCCCGGTGGCAAAAACCCGATCAACCTGCCAAAATCATTGGCACCGTGCTATAGAAACTCCAACCTTAAATCGCCTAAGACAACGCAGCATCGGCAATCAACGGTATCATCAAGCAGAGTACACATGAGTATGCGAAAATGGGAAGGCAATAAGAGGTTCTTCGCAAGCATAATGCCTAGAATGGCACTGGTGGTTGTCATTGCACTGTCCAGCCTGGTGCCCGCCCCAACACCGGCGCCGGCCGCCGACGACATTGTCAATATCTATAGCACGCGCGAGCGCGGCTTGATCGAGCCGCTCCTGGGTGTATTTGAGAACTTGACCAATATCAGGCCGAATTTGGTCAATGTGTCGAAGGACTTGGTGACCCGGATTACGCGCGAGGGCAAGCACAGCGCTGCCGATATGATTTTGACGCGGGATTTGAGCGAGCTTGTTGCCGCAAAAAAGGCCGGTATCACCCAGCCCGTTTTCGAATCCTTCCTGCGTGAACGCATGCCGGTCAGTTATCGCGACCCCTCAGGTCACTGGTTTGGCCTGACCAAACGTGCCCGCGTCGTGGTGGTCTCCAAACGTCGCTTTTCCAAACTCAAAGCGTTGACTTATGAGGAACTGGGCGATCCTGAATGGAAGGGCCGCTTGTGTATGCGCGAAGGCTCTCACACTTATAACCGCGGCTTGTTTGCCTCATTGATTGCCCATATGGGGGCCGGATGGACTGAGCGGTGGCTCAAGGACGTCAAGGGCAATTTGGCGATCCGCCAGACCGGCGGTGATCGCGAACAGATAATGTTCATCAAATCGGGCAAATGCCAGATTGCGATCATCAACAGTTATTACGTGGGGCGGATGCTCACCGACAAGAGCCGGCCAAAAGACCGCGCGGCCGCCCAATCCATCAAGTTGATCTTCCCCAATGCCAATGACCGTGGCTCTCACGTCTCTGTATCCGGCATGGCGCTCCTCAAGAATGCACGCAACCGCAATGCCGCACTTGTGCTGATGGACTTCCTGACATCCAAGCCCGCGCAATTCATCTATGCCCAGGATTTGTCGGAATACCCAATCAGAGACGATGTGGACCCCTCGCCCTTGGTGCGCAGCTGGGGCAAGCTGAAGGCAGAAAAAATCTTGCTTTCGGATCTGGTGCGCCATGAACGCAAGGCCGTGGAGCTGCTTAAAAAGCTCAATTTTGACGGGGCTTTATAGGGATTTTGAGCCTTCAGGCGTTGGTATTTTGTGTGCGATGGCAGGTTGTTGCACGCCAACCACTTGAGCTATCCGCCACGCAGCAGTAAGCAGCGTTATGAGCGACAAACCGATTCTCCCAGGAGATGGCCCGATTGAGGTCATCAATTTGAAGGATGCGCTAGAAGAGCGCTACCTATCTTATGCGTTGTCAACGATCATGGGGCGCGCGCTGCCTGACGTTCGCGACGGCCTAAAGCCAGTGCATCGGCGTATTCTTTATGCGATGCGCGAGCTGAAATTGGATCCGACCTCCGCCTACAAGAAATGCGCCCGTGTTGTCGGAGATGTAATCGGCAAATTCCATCCGCACGGCGACCAGGCTGTCTATGATGCCCTCGTCCGTCTCGCGCAGGATTTCGCCGTGCGCTATCCACTGATCGATGGGCAGGGCAACTTCGGCAATATCGACGGCGACAATGCTGCTGCCTACCGCTATACCGAGGCGCGTCTGTCACCGACGGCTGCCGAGCTGCTGGCCGCGATTGACGAGGATACGGTTGCCTTCCGCCCGACGTTCAACGGTGAAGAAAATGAACCGGTTGTCTTGCCTGCCGCCTTTCCAAATCTATTGGCGAACGGTGCATCCGGCATCGCCGTTGGCATGGCAACCAACATTCCGCCCCATAATGTCGACGAGTTATGCGCCGCCCTCCTGCATTTGATCAAGCACCCCAATGCGACCATCGAAAAGCTTGTCGAATTCGTTCCCGGACCTGATTTCCCGACCGGCGGCGTTTTGGTGGAGTCACCGGAAAATATCATAGAAGCCTATCGCAAGGGGCGGGGGTCATTTCGCTTGCGCGCGAAATGGTCCAAAGAGGATACCGGACGCGGCGGCTATCAGATCGTAATTGAGGAAATTCCTTATCAGGTCCAGAAGGCAAAATTGGTGGAGCGCCTGGCAGACCTCATGCAGGACAAAAAATTACCGTTGATCGGAGATGTGCGCGATGAGAGTGCAGAACACATCCGTCTGGTCATCGAGCCAAAGTCCCGCAACATCGATCCAACGTTGTTGATGGAAAGTCTATTCAAGTATTCCGAACTGGAGGTCCGTTTCGGCCTCAACATGAACGTCCTATCGGCCGGCCAGGTGCCAAACGTCTTGTCGCTCCGTGACGTCTTGCGCCAGTGGCTGGAGCACCGCGTCGAGGTTCTTGTCCGCCGTTCCGAATACCGCCTGAAGAAGATTGAGCATCGCCTTGAGGTCTTGGACGGCTATTTGATTGCGTTTCTCAACATTGATGAAGTCATTCGCATTATTCGCTTTGAGGACGAGCCGAAGCAGAAGCTGATGGCGGCTTTCAAGCTCAGCGACGTGCAAGCAGATGCCATCTTGAACTTGCGCTTGCGGTCGCTCTCGAAACTCGAAGAAATGGAAATTCGCGCTGAGCACAAGCGTTTGACGGCAGAGCGGCGCGAGCTCAAAGCGCTGCTCAAATCAGAGGATATGCAGTGGGCCCGCATCGGTGACGAAATACGTGACGTCCGCGAACGGTATTCCAAGAAGACGGATATTGGCTGCCGCCGCACTGACTTGGGTAACGCGCCCGACATAGAAGTCGATATTGAACAAGCCCTGATTGAGAAGGAACCGATTACTGTGATCCTGTCCGCCAAGGGCTGGATCCGAGCCATGAAAGGCCATCAGGAAAACCTGGACAAGCTTGATTTTAAGCAGGGCGACGAATTGTGGTGCGCTATCCACGCCCATACCACCGATAAGCTGTTGATGTTCACGACCAATGGCAAATTCTACACCATCGAAGCCAGCCAATTGCCCGGCGGGCGCGGTCACGGAGAGCCGGTTCGGCTCATTGTCGACCTCGAGGAGAACCACGCCATATTGGAGTGCTTCGTCTACACCCCGGAACGCAAGCTGTTGATCGCCTCGACGCGAGGATATGGATTTGTCGTGCCAGAAGACGAGGTTGTGGCCTCAACGCGAAAGGGCAAGCAAGTTTTAAATGTCACCGAGCCCGACGAAGCTTTGGTTTGTGTCGCGGTCGAGGGTGACCATGTGGCAACAATCGGTGAAAATCGCAAGATGTTGATCTTCCCGATTGATGAATTAAACGAAATGACGCGCGGCAAGGGGATCCGGTTGCAACGCTTCAAGGATGGCGGCTTATCGGATGCGGTAACCTTCGACAAGGCGGAGGGATTGAGCTGGGTGGATGCGGCCGAGCGGATCCACACACTAGCCTGGGCGGAATTGCGGGATTGGCGCGGCCAGCGTGCACAATCAGGCCGCATTGCACCGCGTGGGTTTCCAAGATCTAACAGGTTTGGCACGACATTTTAATTGAACATCGTTTGGCCGGCTGACAAAATCCGAAGCCGCGGCGGCACTGACTTGCCGTCGCCGGGACCCTCGGTTTACATTTTGCGACCATGGCTGGAGCATTGGACCATACAATCGGCATCATCCCGTGGCGCTGGCTGCGATCGATGGCCTGCATTTTCGCGGCTACCGCAACAGCATTGTTGTCGATGATAGCGGATCTCAAGGCGGCAAAGTCCTGTGCCAAGTCGGATTTTGAGCAAGTTGTTGATCAGGCCGCGCTCGCATTGGGTACACTTAATGCCAAGCGTCGTCCGGTTTTTCAAAATCGCTTGCGCCAATTAAAAGCCAAGCGCAGGTGGTCGCACGCAGAATTCATCAAGCAGGGAACGAGCCTCGTACAAAATGAAAGGATCTCACAGTTCAACGAAAAGATTGGGGAACTGCTTGCCAAAATTACCTCCAAAGGCGAACAGGGCGCAGCCGCGCCGAAACCCGATTGTAAATTATTGCTGGAGCTTCAAGGTACGATGAAGTCCTTGGTCCAGGTACAGACCAAGAAATGGGATTTTATGTTTCGACAACTGGACAAAGCACTTAAACAGTGAACAGCGATCGTCGTTTGCGGTCACGGGCGACAGGTAAAGGTAAGAGCTGATGCAAGAAATACTGGATATTGAAGTTGTCCCCTTATCCCGAGGCTGCGGTGCGGAGATAAGAGGTGTTGACGTCACCAAGCCGCTGAGCGAACAGCAGATCGCCGCAATAAAGCAGGCTTGGCAGGAACATTTGGTGTTGGTTTTCCGTGGCCAGGAAATCACCCAGGAGCAGCAGCTCAGGTTCGCGAATTACTTTGGCGATCTGGGCTTGAGAAAGAGAGCTCCTGAGAAACTCAAACAGCGCACCGAGGGTGTGCTGCAGAATGATCAGCGCGTGATGTTGGTCTCGAATAAGACGATCGACGGCGAACCGATCGGCTCGTTTGGCGATGGCGAAATGTGGTATCATATCGATTCAGGATATACGCCACGGCCATATCGATACACATTCCTCTATGCCGTCGAATTGCCCTCTTATGGCGGCAACACATTGTTGTCCAATATGTACAAGGCGTATGACGCAGTTCCCGAAGAATTGAAAAACAAACTGAGGGGACGTAAGGCGCTTCACATTCATGAGTATAAGCGCTCGGAAAAGGTTGATCTCGATCGCGACATTTCAGGCTCGCCGCATCATTTCCATCCAGTGTTCATCACGCATCCCGAAACCGGCCGCAAATCGCTGTTTGTCGATCGCTTGATGACTCAGCGCATCGAAGGTGTTTCACCGGAGGAAAGCGATGCATTACTCGAGCAACTCTATGAAATTGGCGAGCGCAAGGAATTTGTCTACGAACACGTCTGGAAGTTGGGTGACTTCTTAATGTGGGACAATCGCTGTACCATTCATGCGCGCACCTATTTCCCAAAAGACGAACCGCGTCTTTTGCGCCGTTGCACTGTCGAGGGCGATCTGTTGTTTGAGGATTAAGCTTGGCGGCTAGCGCATCATCCGACCTCAGCGATCGCTACGCCAATGCGTCAAAACGGCAATTTCTCTAGATCATCGCGCCTTAAGTTGGAACCGTGATGGCGGTTCCAACTTAAAAGGCGCAAAGATGATCGGCTCCTAAGACGCGAGCAACCTTCTGTATGGAATCGGGATCGTGCCGATTACGATTTCATGCCGGTTGCTCTCGCGCTAACAAGAACCGTCAAACCGGATTGCCATCGCGCACGCGTTGGCGCTTTTCTGGCCGTACATCCTTGCGTGTTTCATAATTGATGTGTTTGATGTTGTCTTGCGACCCGGATCGATTGCCCATGAGCACCATCGGCCCGTCGCCTGTGTTCTCAAGTTGGTAGAAGCTGCCGCCATGAATAAGCGCCGCCATGCCGGGCTTTAGGACCGCTGCGCCACCATCGGGAAAGCGCATCGTGCACTCGCCCTCAATACAGTAGAAAGATTGATCTTCGTTGTGACAGTGCATGTCGTCCTTGTCACCCGGTGTGCCGTAATAGTGCACCCAGGTATGTATCTTGCGCGTATTCAATACGACGGTGCGCTTCTTCTCACGGTGCGCGATTTCATGTGTATCGATGATTTCTATTGCCATTGTCTGAACCCTTTATGATCAGCAAGCTATATTGCGGGCTTGTCAAAAAGCGCGTATTCACCCCTAGCGATGGGCCCACGGGTCAGGCCAGTTCCCAGCCATTTGCCCGCAACCGTTCTTGCGGCTGAAAACGTGTTTTATAACTCATTTTGCGCGAACCCTCGATCCAATACCCGAGATAAAGATAAGGCAGGCCGAGGCGCCGCGCTTGTTCGATATGATCGAGGATCATAAAGCTACCGAGGCTGCGGCCGGGCATATCGGTTTCATAGAAACTATAGACCATTGACAGGCCATCGGACAGCCGGTCAGTCAAGGCAACCCCGATCAGGCGTCCAGGGCCACCGTCTTCGCCATCGCGGTCGACATCGCGCAAGCGGTATTCGGTGACCGAGGTATCAACAATCGAATCCTCAATCATCATGGCATAGTCGAGCACGGTCATATCCGCCATGCCGCCATCGCCGTGACGATCATCTATATAGCTCCTAAAAAGCCGATATTGTTCCGGTGTCGGGCGTGGCTTCAGCCGTCGTGCAACGACGTCCGCATTGGCATTGAGTACGCGACGCAGACTACGGCCGGGTTCAAAGTAATCGACCAACACGCGCACGGATATGCAGGCCTGGCAACCTTCGCAGTACGGCATGTAGGCGACGTTTTGACTGCGCCGAAAGCCGCCCTTCAAGAGATTGTCGACCAATGCGTCGGGTTTGTCGTGTGTGAGATGCGTAAACAACTTGCGTTCAAGGCGACCTGCAAGATAAGGGCAAACCTGCGGCGCGGTGACATAGAATTCCGGAAAATTCTTACGCTGCTCCGTCATTCAGGCGTAGTCCCTCTGATGGCGTTACATACTCAACGGTTACAAGATCGACACAAGCTCCGGCCGCCAGCCAATCTAACGTGATATGATAGAAGAAAAAAGGCGCTAAGAGCAACCAGCTAATGACACAGCTAGATGTGTACGATCAACTCACAGGACAGCTTGGATGGCTAGCTTTGCAGCAGTTTTGCGGCCGTGGGTGCAAAATAGGTCAAGATGCCAGCTGCGCCGGCCCGTTTGAAGGCCATCAGGCTTTCCATCATGACGCGCTCGCCGTCCAGCCACCCTTGCTGGCTTGCCCCTTGCAGCATCGCGTATTCGCCTGACACCTGGTAGGCAAAGGTTGGAACATCGAACGTTGTGGCAATGCGCTGCACAATATCCAGATAGGGCATGCCAGGCTTAACCATGACCATGTCGGCGCCTTCGTCAATATCGAGTGCCACTTCCCGCAGCGCTTCTCGGCCATTGGCGCTATCCATTTGATAAGTGCGCTTGTCACCCGTTAGTGTCGTCGATGAGCCTACAGCGTCGCGGAAAGGCCCATAAAAGGCGGACGCATATTTGGCCGCATACGACATGATCTGGGTGTCATGATGCCCGTTGGCCTCCAACGCGTCGCGGATGGCGCCAATCCGCCCATCCATCATGTCGGAGGGTGCAATGATATCGCAACCGGCATCGGCCTGGACCAGCGATTGTTTGACCAACGCCTCCAACGATTCATCATTGACGATCACACCATCGCGCAACAATCCGTCGTGGCCGTGGCTGGTATAGGGATCAAGGGCAACGTCGAGCATAATACCGATGTTGCAGCCCGCATCGCGTATCGCCTTGGTTGCCCGGCACACCAGATTATCGGGATTGAAGGCCTCGCGTGCGTCATCAGTTCGCAAATCCGGTGCTGTGTAAGGAAACAGCGCCAGCGCCGGCAGTTGCAACGAAGTCGCCTCCTTGGCAGCTTCCACCGCCAGGTCGATCGAAAGTCGATGCACGCCTGGCATTGAAGCCACGGGCTCGCGAACCCCCTTTCCGTCCACAACAAATATCGGCCAGATCAAATCGCCGCTCGTCAGCGTTGCTTCGCTGACCAATCGCCGTGACCATGCCGTGCGCCGATTACGGCGCATCCTGGTGCGGGGAAAACCGCTCGCAGCCATTGCCGGCCGTTGCTCAAGGCTATTTGATCGTGAGCCCATCGTCTCGCCATCCAAGTTTCAGATGAGCACGACTATCGTGCGCGCTCGCAGCCAAGCCAGCTTCGTCCTTGAGACATTGAAAAACAAGAGGGGCATACAACTATTTTTTGTCTGAATCTGCAGCGCTATCGGCGGTCGCGGTTTCTTTGGGACCGGCTGCTTCGACCTGATCGGCCCACACCACGCCCTTGTAATTGAAGCCCTCTTCTATGGTGGGCTTAACTATTTGGAAAAACGGCGAGGAATCAAAGTCGCGCGGTGCAAATAGGCTGTGATTTCGGATATGCAAGATTTCATCGACCGAGTAGCCGGCCATGCTGGTGGCAAGCTCGCTGCGCACAGCCGTCTCATCTGTGCCGGCCGGTTCACTTCCGATTGCCACGCCTGTACCGGCATCACTGGCGTCAGGCTCTATCCGCTCGATACGGGGAAGTATGGGATAGCGTATGGATTGGAAGGCTTGGGCAATAAGCGTTGAACATATGGCACGGGTTGGCTCACCCGAACCCAGCGCGATCATTTGGCGCCGGAAGCGCCGCGGCACGGGCGGATAGGGCAACAGGTAACGCGCTAGGTCGAGCACATTGCGCACGTCATATTTCAGGCCGATGCGGTCGATCATGAATTGGACAAGGCGCTGGCGATCGTCTGGTGTCAGGTTGACGGGCCGGCAGATGCGGGTATGGACGAATTTATACTTGGAGAGGGGGGCCGACATACATCCGTGGCCCAGGTTCACCTCCACCAGGGTATGCGCTTCGCTGCCGTCCGGTTGCGGACCGAGCGCGTCGCCGACATAGAGTGCGGCATGCGACCATGTCGACTGTGTCAGATACTTGATTGCCGCCGAAATTCGATCACGGCCTTCGACCAGTAACACATCGCCTGGCCTGAGGGTCCGCTGCAGCACCGCCAAATCCCATTGTACGATGTGTTCCCCCGAGGGCGCGCGATAGTCCATCCCGTGCCGACCGGCCAGACGACGGCCAACCCAATCAAGCGTATGATCGACCCAGCTCATTGCCTCTCCCATACAAGTCTGTGGACAATGTCATATAGCACCCATTCTCTATCACAGTCTTTCAGGCCTTTGTGAACATCACTGTGCCGAATGAAACAGCGTCTCAGCCCATATTTACGATCATCTAAGATAGACGACCACTTGGCGACTCAACTACGCTACGGTTAGGGTGCAACATTATGGAGACACGGCAATGGCCAAGCTCACAGGGTTGTTTGTCTACATCCACACCACCACGGCAGTGCCAACGCAGGTTCAGGTTCGCGATAGCGCTGGCAATGAGTTTCCGCTGTCTCTCACGCGTTATGAGGAAATCGGTTGCAGTCCGGCACTGGAGACTTTACCGCCGCGCGAGATTTACGAGCACGATCGCACCACCGATGACGCCGGCGCCCTGCTCGACAATGCCGGTCGGGCAGTAGCCGCCATACATTAGATCCCGTAAAGATCTCTCATATTTGGCTGTCGCGAGGCTCTGGACCTGCGCGAATTCCCCTTGCGTTATGATTGAATGGCGTCGATGGGTCCATTTTGCCTCCCAATAACGATCGGCCATAAGGTCTCGGGTCACTGATCTGCATTTAATCACCATTGTTCTGATTCCAGTTGGCTGCGGAATGTCCTAGGATAGGCCGTGCCCCCAGCCGGGCGCACTATAGGCTATGCCGTCGGCACACGGCCGCGGCGCGGTCACGGAGCCCACCGCAATGAATCCGGACCTTATAGAAGTCACGCGTGGCGGCTTGGTTGAGAGCCGTCATCGCGGGGCAATTGCCGTCTCCAGCGCCGACGGGCGCACAGCAATTGCGCTGGGAGACGTTGAGACGCCTGTTTTTCCACGTTCAACGATAAAAATCTTTCAGGCCATCCCCTTAATCGAGACCGGCGCTGGCGATGCCTATCAATTGAAGGATGCCGATTTGGCGCTGGCGTGTGCCTCGCATAGCGGCGCGCCCATTCACACAAAGCGAGCGGCTGCACTTCTTGCGAGGGCGGGCCTTAGCCCGGACCATTTGGCCTGCGGCGCCCATCGCCCGATTGGCGAGACGTATTCACTGCAGCTCGCGCAATGTCATCAAGCGCCCACACAATTGCACAACAATTGCTCCGGCAAGCATGCAGCCATGCTATTGACCGCCAAGCATATGCGAGAGCCGCTGGCTGGTTATACGGGCCTCGATCATCCCGTTCAGGCGCGCGTTCGCCAAGCCATCGAGGCGGTGTGCGACACTGAGCTTCAAGTCGCGCACTGTGCCAAGGACGGCTGCAGTGTGCCCAATTGGGCCATGCCATTGACGGTCCTGGCTCGCGGTTTCGCACGACTAGCAGATGACACCGAGACACCTGCCCACGCCGCCGCTCTGCGACGCCTACGTGCCGCTTGTTGGGCCGCCCCTGACTATGTCGCGGGTGCCGGACGGCTTGATACACGCGTCTTGCGGGCTGCTGCGAATGAAGTCTTTCTGAAGACCGGCGCGGAAGGCGTTTATGGTGCCGGAATTGTATCCCTCGGCATCGGCATTGCCCTCAAGATCGAAGACGGCGGCAAGCGGGCCGCCGAAGCCGCAATAAGCACCATCCTGGCTGAACTCTTCCAACCGTTGGCAGCTTGCCTTAAACACCAAATCATTAGCACTGTGCGCGGCGCAAGCGTTGGGGAAGTCAGGCCGTCGACCACTTTGCGCGACTTTGTCAAACAACTTCGTCATGATGGCCGCTTCGCGCGGTGAGGCAGACATCCAAGATGGCGAGACCGGCCTCAAGGCACTGGGCAAAACCAAGCGTCGTCTCGCCACGAGAGTCATCCTCCGCCCAAACGAGCGGAATATGGAAAAAGCCGCAAATGGATTTGTTATCCAACTTTTCGCAAAGACTGAGCGAGCTGAACAGTGTGGCATTACACAAATAACCTCCTGCATCGTCTGATAGGCTCAGCGGAACACTGAGCGCATTTAATCGTGTGACGATTGCCTGGAGTGGCAATGTTGCCGCGCGCGGCACGCCGTTGTCACCATCGAGCAAATCCTGGTCCGCTACGGCACCGGCATTATCGGGCTTCAAATTGACCAGGGCCCGGGCCTGTCGCTCAATTTGCAGGCAGCTGGCGGTATGGGACACACCGAAGTGCAGGCAAATATCGGGTTGATGGCGCACGATCAGTAGCTCCAGTGCGGCCAAACCACGAGACCATTCGGTCGGCAGCGTCGCACCTACAATTGCCGACTTTGGATAAATCGCCTGTGCCGCCTCAGCCAATCGTGCAACAAGAGCGCTGGATATGTTCACTGGAACGCCTGGGAACGGTCCAAACCCCGTGAGCAGTATCGAACTGTGTCGCTTTGGCATCGTGCACGACCCATCTTTTCATCGAATGTCGGCCAAAACAAACACACAG
Source organism: Hyphomicrobiaceae bacterium (assembly GCA_965223255.1). Taxonomy (GTDB): domain Bacteria; phylum Pseudomonadota; class Alphaproteobacteria; order Rhizobiales; family Hyphomicrobiaceae; genus CBDCWA01. Next base: position 283,099 of record CBDCWA010000003.1, read on the forward strand.
GCGCCATTCTGACCAGAGCAATTGCCCGCCACCAGTTGCGCTTGTCAACCACCCTTCATAAAGTGGCGATAAGCCTCTCAAGATTTGAATGGGGAGTCAGGACAATGTTTGGGTTTGGATTAGTTTTGAATCATAAAAGAGACCTGTCCCTCATGGTGCAAAGCCTTTTGCGTGTGCGGCGGTCCTCACCAACGATTGGCGCGCACCAGCAATCGAACGCTTTGCGCATAGCCTCATATTGTATCGCCCTGGCGTTGCCCGTTGTGATCGCCGGCTGTGATGCCCCGCCCGACAAGAAAACGCAAAGCGCGCCGCCACCGACGACAGAGGCGGCCAAGCCCAAACCGCGCGGCGGGCCTGTTGCGGATCGAGGCCCAGCAAGCAAGCCCACAGCGCCACCAAGCAGGCCGATGGCACCGCCGGCGCCCGGCGAGGGTGTGGGAGGTGCATCTCCACCAACCGGCAAGGCTGATCGTCGGTTCGCAAATGAGAAAACGACGCGCTCGCGTTCGCTTGCGGCGGACGGTGCGCAAAGCCGGAAGTGGGACGTCGTTCCAGTCTATTATGGCACCGACCGTGCGCGCGATGACAAGCCAAAGCGGATCGGTTATGGACCTGCACGTGCCAAGCGCCTGGAACTGGGGCGCGCCTTGGTCACGGTACCAAAATCGCACGAGGTGCCTAATGTCGAACGCCCGTGGGTCTATAAGCTTCCCTTCACCCAGATTGTGATTTATCAGGAGAAGGAAGATCCCGCCAAGCATTTCACCTTGAAAGCATTGAAGGCCCTTACCAAAGAAGAGTTCCTGGCTCTCGTCCGTGCCCGCCTGAATGCATCGAAGAACTTTAAATCCCACGCCCTGGTTTTCGTGCATGGGTTTTCAGTCACCTTCGACAACGCGCTCTACCGAACAGCGCAGATCGCCTATGATCTAAAATTTGACGGTGCCCCGTTTCTTTATAGTTGGCCGTCCAACGGCGCTGTCAGCCCGCAGGACTATAGCAATGACCGCGAGAGCACAGGTCAGGCGGAGCCGCATCTGAAGAAATTTCTCCAAATTGTGTCCAAGGAGACCGGTGCCAAGAAAGTCAGCTTGATAGCGCACTCGATGGGCAATCAGTTGGTGATGCGGGTATTGCGCGACATCAAACAGTCGGCGCCGAGTTCAGTGTCGATTGGCGAAATCATCCTCGCAGCCCCCGATGTGGATCGCGATACATTTGAATTTCTGGCAAAGGAGATCAAAGGCTTAGCGCGAGGAATGACCTTGCTCGCTGCCTCCAATGATCGGGCGCTGACGGTCTCGCGCAGTTTTTGGGGCGGTTCAGCGCGGGCCGGCGAAGTTCCCGCTGATACCGGCCCATTGGTCGTCGCCGGCATCGATACCATCGATGTGACGGCCGTAAATACCGAATTATTTTCACTCAATCATTCAGGATATGCCAAGCGGCCGGTGATTTTGAAAGACATCGAGAAGTTGATCAAGACAAGCCAGCGCCCGCCAAAGCAGCGGCTGCCAATACTCTTGGAAAAGGGCAGCGGTAACAATCGCTATTGGAGTTACCCGACCGAGAATGACAAGCGCTAACTGGCGAAATGGCGCGAGCGACAGTCAAAGTAAATGATCTGTTAATACCCCTTCGATAGGTTGGCATGACCCACGGTTCGATGAGCGCCGTCATTTTGCGGCGCCGGACCGCCCGTGTGCTTTGCATTTTGATCAGCGTTTGTACATTCTTCCGAAGGGAATGAAGCTATGAGAGTTCTACGCGGCCTTTGGGCCCCTGTGTGCGCCATGATCGCGATGGCTATGGTTTTTCCGGCCAACCCACTCAATCCAATCACCACCTCAGCTGCTATTGCAAGTGAGGCGGGTGCAACAGCTGAGCCCGAGTTGAAAGCGCGCCAAAAGGCGGGCGTTCAGCCAGAAGCCATAAGCAAACCCTTCCTCAGCACCGTGACATGTGTCGCTGGTTGCTCCGGCCAGCCCGGCAAAAACGTGTACAAGGGAATGTCTCAGGCCACAGGCTTGATGCAGGAGGTTAAACCAGGCGCAATTCCAGCATCGACTGCCGCCGAAGGTCCTCAAAAGGTCGACTGCTTGGCCGGCTGTTATGATGTACCAAAATCCTATTCAGCCCGACCAGCCCCGGTGCCGCAGCTTGATTTGCCAAAAGGCGATATTAAACGGGATGCGAGGCTCTACACGCCGGTTCATCGCCCAACCGGACAGATTGCGGTTGCGCGACACTAGCCAGTCCGCAAAGCCCACGTGGGTTGGGAAGTGGGTTGGGAACGCCCGCCCCCATTGCGTCATTCGACGACGACAGCGGTACCTGTCGCCGACACCATCAGCATTGATCCATTGCTGCCAACGGTTTCATAATCGAAATCAATCCCAATGACGGCGGTGGCGCCGACGCGGGCTGCTTGCTCTTGCATTTCGTTCAGCGCGATCTCGCGCGCCTTTTGCAATTCCTGCTCATAGGCGGCAGACCGGCCGCCGACGATGTCCCGGACGCCAGCAAACAGGTCTTTGAAAATATTGGCACCAAGAATGGCTTCTCCCATCACGAGGCCCTTATACGCCGTAATTTTTTGCCCCTCGATGGCATTTGTCGTCGTCAATAGCATCAAAACATCTCCTGTGATCAATCCTATAGCAACCTTACGTCCAAAGCGCCCGAATGCCAAAAAACGCCATATCCTTGGCGCGCCGCGCAATCCCTTGATACCAGGCATTGGCGGGATTTTCTGTGAAGGTCATCGACAACACGATCCGCTGCTCGCCATCACCGATTGGCGTTACCTTGTGCAGGAGCTTCGAGCCTTCAAATACGATCAGGGCGTTTGGCGGCGTTTCAATAGGCATCGCTTGACCGTCAACCTTTGCCACAAGCGTTGCAGACGACAGATCGCATGGCTTTAGCCCCTGATTGACAATGGTGAGCAATGCCGTGAAATGGCGCCCGCGATAAAAATTGTGATCGAAGTGCCAGCCGATATGATCGCCACCGCGCTGATAACATAGAAGCGAGCAGGAACTTTGGTCATGCAACGGTGTCGCAGTCACCTTGGTCCCCACGATCTCGGAGATGCGTGCGTGCAGGTGTGGCGATTGATAGAAGGCCACGATTTGTGGCATCTGATTGAACAACGTCTCGTAGGCAATTGTCCCGCCCTTCTTATGGGCTGGTACATAGCTGCGCTCAGGTTTTGTCACGTCCTTGGCGCTATGAGCAAGCGATGCAAAGCTTTCAGCGCTGAGGAAATTGTCAATCCGGGTTAATCCAGGCGCCACCCGCTGAAAGCGGGCGCGCGCTGCCTCTGCAAGTTGCAGGCCTCCAAGTGACTGGCGCGCCAGAGCCTCGCTCAAGTGCCTCAAGCGCGCATAATGGCGCTTTCGTCCGATAACAAAGAGCAAGACGAGCGCAACGACCGCCAGAAGGGTTGGAACGAGCGAGTAGACCATCTGCTGTCGCCTCAAGTGGCATGTCCGGTTATTTTGAAATAATGCGCCTGCTTCAGATTGTTAAGAACAAATTCCATTCATTATTGCACGGAGCCAAGGGCGCCTGCCGCCGGTTTACCAATCCATACCTTCTCCAATCGCCCGGCCATCGCCACAGCCAGCACAAAAATCAATTGTTATGTCAACAGTTTTCAAGGCAACCGGCCGTCTGCCAGTTGGCCTGGCAGATGGCGCGATCACCACCGGGTCTCTAAGGCGCCATCAAGCACTGGCGCCCGTAAGAATTATGGTCGTGGCCGAGAAGCTGCGCCTGGAGATGGATTGGTCGGCGACGTCGATGGGGCACGATGGTCCGGCTGCGGCGGTTCGAGGCTACGCTCCAGGGCCGAGCGTGATCGTGCTGGCAAGCTGCTGTCCTTTCGACGCACCTTGTCCAGGAGCTCCCGAAACTCCGGGTCGAGCGTGTTTTCCTTGCGCCATTGCCCGATTGCCTCATTCAATGCCTGGGGACTTCGGAACAATGATTGGAAAATATCGACTTTGTACTGCAGCGCATCCCATGGGCCGATAATGGTCAATGTTGGCGAGAAACCAAAAAATCGCGTGGTCCGCTTTACCGAAGACGCTTTGCGGAACTTGGCACTGAAGTTCACCCACTTGTCCGGCATTCGCACTTGCCCGCGGCCATTCATCAAAACCGGGGCCCCGGTGACATTCAAATCGCTGTTGGTCGCAATTCCTTTCGCAAGCGCGAAAGACGCATCCATTTTCTTGAACGGTACCGGCGAGGTTATGCCAAACCATCTGAGGATCGAGTCGAATTTCGTTTTGAACGCCACCGCGCCGTCACCCAGGCGCAATTGCCCCTTGCCCTTTAGACCGGCGATTAGGCTGCGTTGGGTCTTGCAAGTATCGGATGTCAAGTCGAACCGTCCGGTAGCATTTCCCTTAGCCAGATTAGGTCGCTCGATGATGCGGGCAATGTTTTGTATTTGCACCTTCTCCGCCGTCAATGTGAGGTCACATATTGTTGCAGAGCCTTGAGCCTTTGCAGTCAGGCGACCGTTGACAGTACCGCCCAGTGTTTTGGCGCCAATCAAATTGACCACCAATTGTTTGTCTTTGGAGATTGCAACGAAACGACTGTTTTCGATCATCTGATCAAAGACACGCAACTTTTTGGGCGCCAGGGTCACATTTAATCCAAACGTGTCCTGCACTGGCCAAGCGATGGGCGCAGTGCTCCAGGCCGGCTTGCGCCGGCGAATTCTGGGGGCACTGCGTCTCACGGTATCGCGCGCTTCAAGCGCTGCAACATAATCACGCAATAACGCTTTGGCGGTTACCTGCTCAATGGGTTTGGCGGCGGCAGCTGCGGCTGGCGCGCGTGTTGCACTACGCCTGGCGGGTGTGCCCGTGCCAAGGATTGAATCCAGGTCGACAAAAGAGCTAACCAGCGTTGCCGTCAGAACTGGCTTGGCGCCGGCTCCAGCCGTTGCTGATCCGGCAAACGTGACGGCAACATCGCCTTCAGCCCTTGTGCCGTCAAGCGACAGTTTCGCGTTGGAGAATTTGAGCGCCGTCCGTCCGGCCTCTGTCTTGCCGTTCAATGAAAAGAGCTTGGGGCCGTCTTTCCATGCCTCTGATTTCTCGCCGAACAACCCTGCCGCCGCGCCAATATCATTAATCTTCAACGCGGTTTGGCCGACGTAGATGTTATTTCCCGAAGTGCGAACGTCGCCCTTCAGCGCAAGCGATCCAATCGCGCTCGCCACGTTCGCGTCGACTTTGCTACCTTTGTTGCCGGCCACACCTGTCAACGAGCCGACTTTGCCATCGAGTTTGAATGGTGTCTTTTTGAATGTGCCATTGCCCGTTAAAGTAAACGGACCATCCAAAGCGCCGCCCTTCAACGTGGCGTTAGCGTCCGAGATGGTGTGATTGGTTTTCGACTGTTCATCGATATAGCTCACTTTGCCCTTTCGTAGACGGATAGTGCTAATGACGATCTTCGGAATTGTGTTTTGAGGACCGGAGCGCGTTATGTTTTGCGGTGCAAGATTGCTGCCGCCTTTCTCATCGATGCGATAACTGACGTTAGGTTCGTCGATCGCAATCTCGTCCACTTTGTAGCGCCCGCGCAGGAGTGCTCTAAGAGATATGCTTCCGGAAACGACGCGCGCTGTAAGTACCGGATAGCTTTTTGGCTTATCGCTGCGGCGAACCAACACGCCTTTCATAGTAAGGCGCGGCGTAAGTTGTCGCGTCAGGCGCATGTCACCAGCAACTATGAGATCGTAGCCAGCGGCATTCGCAACCTTCTCAAGCCTATCGCGCAGGACGGGCTCGATTGGGTAGAAAAACCACGCACCAGCTGCGAGCAGCGCCAGAACCACCAAGGTTGAGACAATATAGATGAGATACCGCATACTGCCCTCCCGAAACAAATTTTGGAGCAACGACAGATCAGCGCCCAATGAGAATTAGGGCGCCCTGCAATCGACGCAGCATACTTAGAAATTGATCACAACACCATGATGTCAAGGTGGGAAAAAACCGCCGTATGCAGTAAATTGGGCAAGATGCACCAATCCCGCAAGCGTGACGAGATAATCGGATAGGCATCGGCGGCCTTTTGCGGCCCGCGCTGCCATCCGACAACGCGGGCAAACCGCACCGCTCAGAGCCAATTCGGGCTAAACAGACGTGTTAAAACCACCTATCGCCGAGGCAAAACGCTGTCTCTCGTGCGGAGAAAGGGGCGGGCGGCGCCGTCCGAGCCTTTCTGGGACGGTCGAACCGGCAAAAGCTCAAGATCCACAGGCTCAAATCGATTTAGCACTGTTTGTACTTTTGTTCTCTTTCCGTCCGCGACCATTGCCGAGCGAAAGAAGATCATATGTCTAAGCATCTCCGAGCATCCTCGAATTCAGCGTCGGGCGTTTGAAAGAGCTCACAACCCACCAATCACTGACGGAGCCTTGCCTCGATTGTCTTTTATGACAGTAATACGACAGAGAGAATTTTTAACAAAACTCTAAAAATCCCTTTATTTTAAGTCAATTAGCCCCTCGATCGCCCAGAAAAACGACGCACTGGGACGAACATCAGCCGGGCCTGTGATAGAGTTTGATTTGGAATTGCGACACAAGATTGAGCGAGACAGACCATGGATCGAATGAGCAGGAACAGCCGCCGGGCGGCCCGCAAAGCCGGTCATTTGGATGAACAGGCGTTCATCAAGGCGGCGGATCAGTTCATTGATGTCGCCAACGACCTCAACCAGAAGATCGTTGCAACAGAGCTGCATTTGGCCTTCCTGTATGCCTCAGCCCGATACAGTGCGCATGTTGCAAAGCGCGTTCACGACGTTGCCGATCACGAAGAATTCGTAACCCATATGATGCGCCAATATCAGGAAATGCTACGCCGGCATTTGGCCGACGAAAGCCTCGACCCTGAGACGTGACACCCGAACGACGCTTCGAATGCCGGTGTCCATCAGCCGTCCCGCCGATCGCCCTTATCATTCGCGGCAACGGCCTGTTCCGATGAAGGGACATCATCATCGGTATCGCTCTCGCCATCGTCTGTAGCGGCCTCGTCCGCATCATTGTGCTCCGTATTTGACTGCGCAACCGCATCCGTATCGTCCGCGGACTGCTCGTCATTCGCGGCGACGTCATCTGTGCTTTCGCCTTCGATTTCCCGCTTGATGTCCTCATCCGTCAAATAGCCCCGGCCGACTTGATAGGCAGACTTCATGCCCTCGATGACAACCGCGGCATCAGTAAAATCCTCATCGTAGTCGTTGAGCCCATCGACGTTGGCCAAAATGGGATTTGAGTGCCAAAGCATTCGCAACGCTTTGCGACGGACGGCGTCAGGCACGCCCGATTTCATAAAGCGCGAGTAGTCGGAGTCGTACGTAAGAGAATCGAAGTCGAAATTTTCAAAATCTTCGACGTCGTTTTCCTGGTCTGGTACGCGTTCCGGCTCGTCGGCGTTTGGCTCTCCCGCCCCATCTTTGACAGCGATATCTTCGTGGTCCACGTCTTTGGGTAAAATTGGCTCGGTAATCATCCGGCCGGGAACGACGCTCGGCGTCTCAACCTCTTGTGGCGGCTTTGTCTCCTTGTCGGCTTCAACCTTGCGCTGCGCCCAGCGCTTTAGAAAGCCGTCGTCCTCATTTGTCACGATCGTGCTCCTTAAGGGCCCGCTTGCGGGTTTCAAAGATCGGCTCTTGTCCAAATTTGTGATCTTCCAACACGAGACGATCACGGCGGCGCTTCTTGAATTGCTCCTCGACATGATGCGCCTCGACGAAAGCGCGAATGACGGCTTCAACGTCCTTTGGCATGTCGAGACGCGCAACAATTTCATCGCCAGAATCAAGATAGTCTTGTGCCTCGAATGGCGATGCGGTCACCAAATGCACCAACATCGGCGCACCATCATCTGCATCTTCGTCTTCGCGCAAAATGACATAGATCACCGGCTGCGCCTCATCGAGATTGACCTTGTAGGCTTCGGTTTCCTTTCGAAAGAGCTCCAAGGGCTCTGTCGCCAAATGATACTGGACAAAGTCCTCACCGCGGCGCAGCTCCTGAACGGTATCGATCTTTGGTGCATGGGCCCAAACCCCCACAGGCTCCCATTCATAATCCTGCCAGGGATGGTCAATTTTTCGCCGTTCAGCAAGCACGCCGATGGCAATGGAAGTTGTTGGCTTCATAAACGAAGTCGTCCTTGCGCATGCATATATCAATTACCCCAAAGTCGCACTTTTTCGGGGCAGCATCTATAGTATACGGCATAAAAGGACTATTGTGATCACGTCCATTGGGTGCATACACCTTAATGCCAAGGCACGCAGACCGGACCCAGGAAAGCCGCAATCGGTATAACGTCACAGACCAAATCGGGACCACAGGGAGCGACAATGGCCAGCTCTTTAGCGACATCGCGAATGCTCATCTGCAATTGCGAAAAAACAATGGATATCGACGCTGCCCGGCTAAAGGCTGCATTCGATCTGGAAAGCGAGCCGACCATCTTTACCAATCTCTGCCGCAACCAGATCGAGGCTTACGGCACGGCACTTAAGAGCGGCGAACCGCTACTCGTTGCCTGCACCCAGGAGGCGCCGCTGTTTCGCGAGCTGGGCGACGAAATGGGCCGGTCGAACGTCGAATTCACCAACATTCGCGAGCGCGCCGGCTGGTGCGCCAAAGGTGCCGATCCCAACGCAAAGATTGCTGCCTTGCTCGCCGAGGCACAATATCAGCCGCGTCCTGCGCGTTTGACGACCATCAAGTCCTCGGGGCTTTGCCTTGTCTATGGCGCCGGCCAACAGGCGCTCGATGTGGCTCAACAATTGTCAAGCCGTCTCAATGTTTCGGTTGTGTTGACCGATGTCGACGACATTATTCCCCCCAGTGTTGCTAGCGTCCCGATCTATAAGGGCCAGATTTCAAAAGCTGCGGGCACGCTTGGTAATTTTGAAGTTGTCGTTAACGGCTATGCGCCCACCCAGCCGTCCTCCCGCGACAGCCTCGAATTTGTGATGGCGCGGGATGGGGCGTCGTCCAAGTGTGACGTAATTTTCGATATGTCGGGATCAAGCCCGCTATTCAAGGATGCCGATCGCCGCGATGGCTATGTGCGCGTCGATCCGCGCCAACCACTAGCGCTGGCAACAGCCATGCTCGAGGCAACCGATCTCATAGGTGAATTCGAAAAGCCTCTGTATGTAGATTACGACAGAGACATTTGTGCACATGCGCGCAGCGGCCAGGTCGGCTGTAGCAATTGCCTTGACAATTGCCCGGTGAGTGCCATCGCCCCTGACGGCGATGGTGTCGTCATCGATCACATGGTCTGCGGCGGTTGCGGCAATTGTTCTGCATCCTGCCCCACCGGTGCAGTCAGCTACGCCTATCCACCGCGCAACGATACCGTGACCCGCGCCAAAATTCTATTGCAGACATTTCTTGCGGCGGGCGGCCGCCAGCCAATTCTGCTGCTGCACGATGAGTCACATGGGGCGGAACAGATTGCCGCCATTGCCCGTTTTGGGGAGGGATTACCAGCACACGTGATCCCGATGTCGACCTACTCGGTGTTGCAACTCGGCCATGAAGTTATCGCGGCCTTTGTTGCGCTGGGCGCGTGTCAGGTGGCCATACTCGTCTCGCCACAATATCCCGAGGAAGCCGCCACCTTGCAACAGCAGATTGCGCTTGCCAATACGTTGATGGCCGGGATGGGCTATCAAGATCTTCGCGCACTCATCATTTCTGAGCGCGACCCGGATGCAGCCGCAAGCGCATTGGCAGAACTCGTGCCGGGCAAAGGCATATCGCATCGCGCGTTCATGATCGGCGAGTCCAAACGCGAGATTGCCCGCACTGCGCTTGCCCGCCTGCACGAAGAGGCCCCTCAAAAAGTAGACGCAATCGCGCTTGCATCAGGCGCGCCCTATGGCAGCATCACCATAGACACAGCCGGATGCACATTGTGCTTATCCTGTGTCAGCGCCTGTCCAACCGGCGCGCTATCGGACAATCCCGACCAGCCGCAGGTATCATTCACAGAGCTATCGTGTGTGCAATGCGGCCTTTGTCGGACCACGTGCCCGGAGAGTGTCATTAGCCTGACGCCGCGCTATTCGTTCTCCGATGACGTTCTGCGCCCGGAGGTATTGAACGAAGAGAGCCCGTTCGAGTGCATATCTTGCGGCAAACCATTCGGCACCAAGAGCTCTATCGAAAAGGTTATCGCTGCCTTGAAGGGCAAGCACGCAATGTTCCAAAACGAGGAGCAGGTCCAGGTCATACAAATGTGTGATGACTGCCGTGTCATTGCGATTGCCAACGCCGGCAACGATCCCATGAGCCTCGGCGAGCCGCCGCGCGTGCGCACAACGGATGATTATATTCGTGAGGCAGAGGAGATGGATCGCTCAAGCGACGTTACCGACAAAGAGCAATAGGCCACGCCGACCGATATGCCGGCGCCGCACGCGCGTAGATGCCCGAGCAAGGAGAGGATCAGCATCGTGAGCGAAATAAACCAGCCAGGCCTAAGACAGCGATTTGAGCGGCAAGTTCACCAACAGGTTCTGCGGCTTCACCCTAAGAGTCTTGTCGGAACTCATCGCCACCGCGAGATAGACGGGCCTGCCCTGCATATCCGTCCTGAGCGCGTCGGTGCTCATAATGTTCATCTTGAACAGCGCCAAAATGCGTTGGCTGTCCTGCTCGGACAACCTCTCACCCTTATATAACCGGTCGAGCAATTCCGAGCTGTCTCGGTCGAACCCGATATGCCAGCGCCATGCCTCGTCTTCGATCGCGCGCTGCGGTTGCACTGTGACATCGAGCGACAATAAGTGGCCGATCCAGGCCTCAATGACGCGGCAGAACGCATCGACAACCGGCAGGCCGAACCTGAAATCGACGACCGTATCGAAGCGGTCCGAACGCAACCAATAGATGTCCTTATTGTCGTCGCTCAAGACATCGAGTGTCACTTCACGCAACGGCGTCCCGGTTTCGATCAACAACTGTCCAATCGAACCACCCCCCGCATTGGCGCCATGCATGTCGACAATCTCTTCATCAGCCAGCATGACCCGGCCATTTTCAAGGCTAACGCGTTGATCGCGAAACAACAGCTCGCCGGCTTTGAGCCGGATCGGATCGTCACAATCCGCGAGAATATTGCGGGTAATGACATGTACCATCTGATCGATGAAGACAGGTGGCAGCGCGATCGCCCCGGACCGCATCAAACGCAGATAGGCTCCCTCGAGTGTTCCTGCTTCTGCGAGCAGGTCACGAAAGGACAGGACCACGCGGTAATTATCGGCAACATCATCGTCCCCAAGACCGGCCAGGCGATCGTCACTGACGGCTTCGAACGGATTGGCCATCAACGCTTCGAACAGGGCAATCTCTTCGGCGGCCGACGTATCGATCGGGTGGATTTCAGGACGCGTGAGATAAGCCCGGATATAGTCATCGGTGACGGTCAACCATCCATCATCATTGCGCTCGAGCAAGTGCATGCCGGCCGATTTCCAAAAGTCGCGTGCCATTCAGTCCAAACTTCCTTTATCGCCACCTTCCCGCGCAGACCATGAACCAATCAACGGTGAGGCTCCATATACTTTGAAGAACAATCGTCTTGGCGCGTCAACTTGCAGCCGCTGAGGTTTTCGAGTGAACGCCCAATGATCTAATCATCTTCTATTGCCCAAATTCGCGCATGCATCGGTGAATCGGTCGGCGGTTGAATGCGCCGAAACGCCTCGGCGATATTGCCAGCGTCATCCAGGCTGCGGTGCACCGTAAAAACGGTATTGATCGGCGCATCGACGCATAGGTCTTTGACGAAATTGGCTTCCTCATTGGCAGCGGCGAGCGCTTCGGCCTCGCCTGGCGCACCATAGTCGGCGAGAAACAAATCTTTGAGGCGCAGAACGATCTCATCGAGCGTTTGTTCCGGCGCACTGGCGACGACAGCAAACGTAGCACGCCCCCACGAGGTTGTGCCAAGAAACCCATTGGCAAACGCTTGGCGCGTTTTGCCGGAGAGCGCATCCGCCTGCAGCATTGCAAACGCAAAGGCACCGGAAACCGCCCATTCGTTTTCCTCAGCCGCGATGTCAAAGACGAATGTATCGGATTGGTCGAACCTTATGGTCCGCAAGAGTTTCATGGTGCTCCCTTGCTGTCCATTCCATTTCCATCACCATGCCGGATGGCATAGTCGACAAGCGGTACCATTTGCGTGCGCCCCTCGTTATCGGTGACCAGCAGATTGCCGGTTTCGTCCAGCCCGCGCATTAAACCCGGCACCGTGCGTTCACCTGCCGGATCGATGAACTCAAGGTCTTTGTCTTCCCAGCGAAACAACCATGCGGCATGCACGGGCTTGAAACCGTCATCCTGCCAGGTGTTGAGCCAGGTCATGAAATGTGCGCTGTAGGATTGCAGGACGTCGATGTGTGTGAGGTCTTCACCGCCCTCTTCGCCGAGCGACGTCGATCCCGGATCTTCACCGGGTTCGCCTGCATCGTCCTGGTGATGCAGCGCCAGACTAACGCTGACCACAAGCCAATCGGGCACGTCATCAAGCGCAACCTGGCTGGGAAGGCCGACCAAGACGCGCCCCGCCTCGCCACCATTGATCCTTAGGATATTCGGCCAGCTGAACGTCACACCGACCTGCGGCGGGGTCAGCGCGCCCAGGCAATCGCCGCAAGCGACCATGGCGAGCGGCAACATCTCAATGGCCCGCTCAAGCTTGACTTCAGGGCGCAACACAATGGCTATCTCGGCACGGTACGGATCTTGCGACCAGACGACATCGCCCCCGTCCAATGCATCGCACGCAACGCGCTGGCAGGCCGTTGCAAAGCAGTTATCACGCTGTCCAATTGGGTGCCCGGTTAACAGCGGCGGAAATTGTGGTGTTTCAGTGCTCTGCGGCATTACACAATTACGATGAGAGGCTTATCGGTTGTCCGGCCGCCGGCATGGCCTAGAAGAGTGCATCGCTGTTGGCTGCAAGTCGCCAAAACGAGAGACCGCAAGTCTTGCCGCGGCGCCGAGTGGCAAAGCCTTTTATGCACTTTGGGAAATCGCCCCGCGCACCGTGTTAGACTTTGCCTCAAAGCCTAACGTTGCCGGACTGTGTTGAATTTTCCGTCTTTGAAGACATATCGATGGCTTGCAGGGCAAAAGCTGAAACGATCGTGATGCCGGCCATCAAGATCAAGCTCAGCAAGAAAGCTTTCATGTCTCTACTCCGTTTTCTGCCGATCTCCGCCTGGCCCAGTGGGCTCAGCGCCAGGCGATGTCTCGGATTTCAAATAATCGATCAAGGCATCGCGTGTCTTGCGGTCGCTGATTTTTTGTAACGGCATTTTGGAACCAGGCGTATAGTGGTCTGGTCCCAGATCGAATAATTTACCGATCGTCTCTGCTGTCCAAACAATCTTAGACTTTTTGAGCGCGTCCGAATAGGGATAACCGGCGACCGTTCCGGCGCGGCGCCCAAACAAGTTGTAAAGCGACGGTCCTGCGCGGTTCTTCCCATCTTTCTTCAGTGTATGGCAAAGCGAGCATTTGCGCGCGAATTGGCGCTCGCCCAAAGATATCGTGCGCGAAACCTGGAAGCGCCGGATAAAGGGGCCGGCGACGGGTTCGAAGGGTTTTCGCGGCCGCACCTGCCAGACGCTGACAAAATCATCGAGGCCGCCATGATAGAGTTTCGCCCCGTCGCGGCTGAAAGCCAGCGCCCAGATCGGCCCGCGCGGCCCGTCGAACGCCTCCAGCAATGCCCAGTCGCCGCTGCGATAGACACGGATCACGCCTTTTCTGCCCTTACCAGCCGTCCCGCCAAGCGCTATGAGGCCGGGCTTGGCCAGTGTCGCCACGGCAAGGACCGGGCCGTCGTGGCGTGGAAACGATGTAATGAGCGCCCCAGTCTTGGCATCAATGACACCGCTGCGCCCATCAATGGCACCGAAAATCAGCGCATTCTGTCCTGGCACCAGGCGTAGCGCCGTCACACCGAACCCGTGTTTGTAAAGGATGCCTTCGACGATGCCTCGATCCCGCCGCCAGCGACGCACGGTGCCATCGCTTGCCGCCGAGAAGAGATAAGCGCCGTCGCGCGAGAACTGGACAGCATTGACGGGCCCCGTATGCCCGACGAGTTCATGGCTCATCTTGCGTGCTTTGAGGTCCCAAATGCGGACTGTTCGGTCGCGGCTCGCAGACGCCGCCCAGCGTCCGTCTTGGCTCACAGCCAATCCATGAATGCCGGAGAGATGGCGCTTGGAGGTGAAGAGATTCTTTCCTGTCTTGCGATCCCATAGCCGAACATAGCCACCGTCGCCAGCCGATAGGATGAACGGTGTACCGGGCACCAACAGCACCGCCTTGACCGGGCCATCGTGCTGGTCGAAACGGCAGATCTGCTTTGCCGGCCGCTGCGTGAGATCCCAGCACGCGACGGCATAGTCGAAGCTTCCCGTCACCGCAAGTCGTCCGTCATTGCTGATTTGGACTGCGTGCACAGGCCCACCATGTCCGGAAAGTTTCTCCGCCACGGCGAGGCGTGATTGCTCGCCTGTACCCTTGGTCTTGTTTTGGTCTGCCGCTTGTGAGGCGCAGGAAATTGCGGCCAATGCTATGCCGACAAAACCGCTACAGGCGGCCTTAGCAAAACGCCAGAGCGGGCGTATTGGTATCGCGGTATGGCGAAAGTCTACTACGCTACGTGTGCCATCGCGATACTGGGCTCGCGGGCACACGCGGCTATGGGAGACCGGTCCGCCCATCGCGCCCTTTGGATATCCCATAGCCACCGGCCACTCATTCCGCCGGCTGTGCGGCAGGTGGCGAAGCAGGTTTGTCGCTGCGACTGCCAGCGCTGCCGCCATCGCCTTTTGACACCTCATCATACCATAGGCTGTGGTGCTCTTTGGCCCAGTTCTTATCGACTTCACCGCTCCACATGGCATCGATCGCACCTTCCATGCCGACTGTACCAATATAGATGTGCGCGATAATAACGACGATCAGGAACACCGCCATGATTGCGTGCCAAAGCGTGGCATATTGCATCTCTTGTACCGGTGACAGATTGGTCGGAAGGCCGAGACCGAAGATGTTCAGCACTGCAAATGTTTCTGAGAACAAGTGCCACTTGAACGGGAACATCAGTGCAATTCCGGACAGCGATATCGAAATCCCGCCAAGCGCGACCAACCAAAACACCATCTTCTGGCCGAAGTTGAACTTCTTAGCTGGCGGATGCGACTTCCAAAGAATACCGCCGCCGCTGAGGATCCATCGGAGATCCGTGCGGCTCGGCAAGTTATCCTTGATCCACGCGACTATGACGATCGCAAGCCCGACGATAAAGGCAAAGGCCACATGATTGTGCAGCCATTTACCGGCAAGCGCGATTGTCGCAAATGCCTCCTTGCCGAATATCGGCACGAATGCAGAACGCCCAAACGTCAAGGCAAGACCGGTCAGCGCGAGAATGATGAAAGAGGTCGCCAGCAGCCAGTGCCCCGTCCGCTCAACCAAATTGAAACGCGTCACCGTTTGCCCGCTAAAACCAGAATCTATTTTGATCCGACCCCTTATGAAATAGAACGCGATCAAAAGGACGAGAATGCCCACCATTGCAATTGCGCTATAGGTGACAAGCGGGCCGTTTTTTACCGCACGCCATCCATTGGAGCTCAGATCATTAACTGCGGCGGTTGAGATAAATCCGCGCTTGGCAGCGGCCCGAATTTGGTCTTCCGTCGTCAACCGTTTCGTTGTGCCCTGAATGGTTTGACCGGAGCCGGCGCCGCGCACCTGCGTGTTGCCAAACGAACCGTTGCGCAATTTGCGCCAAAAATCCGTTTGTGACTTTGTGCCGAGCACATCGCCCGGAACTCTGCCACCCTGCACATCAGGTGGTGGAATTCTGCGCGCAGGAATGCCACCCCGGAGATTTTGATCCTTGCCACCTGGGCCGACGTTGATGGTTGCATCATTTGGCGGCCGGACATTGGACTGCGCATTGGCATGCGTCGTCAGCAGCACGAGACCGAACAGCGCCGCGACCAAAACCATGCCGATCAGCGCTGTCGTATTGCGCAAATAATTTGGTCTTGAAAATCGTGGGGCCGTACTCGGGACCGTTGTTGGGTCCGTTCTTGGAGCCATGAACATTTCCTCCAATGTGAACGCCAGCCATCGGCTAGGTCGCAATTGCCATTTTGCGGCGGGCTCGTACAACCTGTTAGACGCATTGGCTAGCGTCATGTCATCGTTCTCATGTCATCGTTCTTATGCCCATAAAGGCAATCTAATGTCGGCCCAAAAGGCCAGGTCATCATTCTCCAGCGACCGCTAGTGTTGCTGGACCTTGCCGCGGCGAGATCCAGCCGCGGTGGAGTAATGCCCGAGACGACGGCGGGCCGGTGGCACCGGCCCGTCCGCCAATGATCTGCCAAGTTAGCCGGCCTTGCCCGGATAGGCGCGTCCCCAGCCCCAGGCCCCCGAGCCGAAGCCGCGGGCGACAACGCGTTTGCGATAGATGTCGGAGACGACATCACCATCGCCGGCGAGCAACGCTTTGGTCGAACACATTTCCGCACAAAGCGGAAGTTTGCCTTCTGCCAGACGGTTGCGACCGTACTTCTTGAACTCGGCTGATGAGTTGGTCTTCTCCGGTCCACCGGCGCAGAATGTACATTTGTCCATCTTGCCGCGTGAGCCGAAATTGCCGACCTTTGGGTACTGTGGCGCACCGAACGGGCAAGCATAGAAGCAATAACCGCAACCAATGCACAGGTCTTTTGAGTGCAGCACCACACCATCGTTGGTTTGGTAGAAGCAGTCCACGGGGCAGACCGCCATACAAGGTGCATCCGAGCAGTGCATACAAGCAACCGAGATCGAACGCTCCCCTGGCTTGCCGTCACTGATCGTGACAACCCGCCGACGGTTTACGCCCCACGGCACCTCGTGCTCGTTCTTACAGGCCGTGACGCAGGCATTGCATTCGATGCAACGCTGAGCATCACAAAGGAATTTCATCCGTGCCATCTATCCAGTCTCCTTAAGCCTTAGAAATTTTGCAGAGCGACGCCTTGGTCTCCTGCATCAGTGTCACGGAATCATAGCCGTAGGTCATTGCCGTATTGGCGCCCTCACCAAGCACATACGGATCAGCGCCCTTCGGATATTTGCTGCGCAAATCCCTGCCTTGGTAGTGGCCACCGAAGTGGAAAGGCATAAACGCCACGCCTTTGGCAACGCGTTCCGTCACCATCGCCAAGACTTTGACTTTTGCCTTCTCCGGGCCTTCGACCCAGACCTGTTGGCCATCCTTGATGCCCAGATTGTTCGCGTCATAAGGATTTATCTCCACGAACATATTCTGCTGCAACTCAGCCAGCCATTTGTTGGAGCGCGATTCATCACCGCCACCTTCATACTCAACCAAGCGGCCCGAGGTCAGAATGATCGGATACTCTTTCGAGTAGTCGACTTTTTGAATCGAAGCATATTTGGTTGGCAGACGATAGAGCTTCCGGTCGGAGTACGTCGCGTACTTGTCGAGAAGGTCACGCCTGTTGGTATAAAGCGGTTCGCGGTGGGTCGGCACTGGATCCGGGAAGTTCCAGACCACTGTTCGTGCCTTGGCATTGCCGAACGGCGCACAACCATGCTTGATCGCGACACGCTGGATACCGCCTGAGAGGTCAGTCTTCCAGTTTGTCTTCGAACCAGCCACCTTGGCAATCGCATCTTTCTCCGCTTGAGTGAGATCTTTGTCCCACCCGAGCTTTTCGAGCATTGCCATTGTGAATTCCGGATGCCCGGCCTTCAACTCGTTGCCGACTGGGTAGGACACGCCTTCAACGTCCCCTGCGGCCAGGATGTCTGCGCCACCCCATTTCGCCGGTGCCTTGGTGCCGAACCGTGCCCGGAAGTTGAGACCACCCTCAGCTACCGGTTTGGACGGATCATAAAGGTTTGGCGTACCGGGATGCTTCATCTCGGCTGTACCCCAACAGGGCCAGGGCAGACCATAATAGTCACCATCGACCGGGCCACCCTTCGCGCGAAGTGTGGTCTTATCGAAAGTGTCCTGATGCTTCATGTGCAACTTCAGGCGTTCTGGCGATTGGCCGGTATAACCGATCGTCCACATGCCATTGTTGAACTCGCGTGTGAGATCTTCGATCAAAGGCTCATCATTCTTGACCTTGACCTGCTTGAACATCTCTTTGGCAAAGCCGAGCTTCTTGGCGAACTTATACATGATCGTGTGATCAGGCAGAGATTCGAAGATCGGATTGACCACTTTTTCACGCCACTGCAGCGAGCGGTTGGAAGCGGTAACCGAGCCATAGGTCTCGTACTGCGTACAGGCTGGCAGCAGATACACACCATCCTTACGATCATGATAGACCGCTGAGACCGTCGGAACCGGATCGATCACGACCAACAGATCGAGCTTTTCGAAGGCCTTCTTCATCTCGATCCCGCGGGTCTGCGAATTTGGCGCGTGGCCCCAGAACACCATGGCGCGAACATTGTCCGGCTGGTCCATGTTGTCTTTCTTTTCCAGCACGCCGTCGATCCAACGTGAGACCGGAATGCCCTTCGACTGCATGAGCTTTTCGGATTTAAAGCGACCCTTCATGTAGTCATAGCTGACACCCCAAACGCGGCACCAATGCTGCCATGACCCCTTCTTGAGGCCATAGTAACCAGGCAGCGAATGCGACAGCACACACATATCCGTTGCGCCTTGAACATTGTCGTGGCCACGGAAGATGTTGGCACCACCACCGGACTTGCCGATGTTACCGAGCGCCAGCTGCAGGACGCAGTAGGCACGTGTATTATTATTGCCGTTTGTGTGCTGCGTGCCACCCATACACCAGATGATCGTGCCTGGCTTGTTGGTCACCAGCGTACGTGCGACGCGGCGAAGCTGGGACCCTGGAACACCGGTCACCCTCTGGGTTTCTTTCGGTGTCCACTTTTTCACTTCTTCGCGGATGTATTCCAATCCCCAAACGCGCCGGTTGATATAATCTTTATCCTCCCAGCCGTTTTCGAAGACGTGCCACAGAATGCCCCAGATCAGGGCGACGTCTGTGCCCGGACGGAAGCGCACAAACTCTGTGGCGTGGGCTGCCGTGCGCGTAAAGCGCGGGTCACAAACGATCATTGCAGCATTGTTTTGCTCTTTCGCTTTGAGCAAGTGCTGCAACGCCACGGGATGGGCCTCAGTCGGATTGGAGCCGACCAGGATCATCGCCTTGGAGTTGTGGATGTCGTTGTAGGAGTTGGTCATCGCGCCATAGCCCCAGGTGTTGGCAACACCTGCGACCGTGGTCGAGTGACAGATACGGGCTTGGTGGTCACCATTGTTGGAGCCCCAGAACGCGTACAATTTGCGGAACAGATAGGCCTGCTCATTATTGAATTTCGCCGAGCCCAGCCAATACACGGAGTCCGGTCCGCTTTCCTTGCGGATCTTCAGCATCTGGTCGCCGATTTCGTTGATGGCCGTATCCCAGGAAATCCTCTTCCATTTGCCACCAACCAACTTCATCGGGTGTTTTAGCCGACGATCGCCGTGTGCGTGCTCGCGAACCGCAGCACCTTTGGCGCAATGTGCTCCCAAGTTGAAGGGGCTGTCGAAACCTGGCTCCTGTCCGATCCAAACGCCGTTCTGCACTTCCGCGATCACGGTACAGCCGACGGAACAGTGCGTGCAGACCGATTTCTTCAACTCGATCTTGCCGCCGCCGCCCTTAGCCGCTTTGGCTTCCGCCTGACGTATGCGTCCGCCGTCCATAGCACTGACCGCGGCAATGCCGCCGATTGTCAGTCCGGATCTGCGTAAGAACGTCCGCCTGTCGATTGCGCCTCCAGTTAGCTCTTTGAGGGCAGACGACAAACGGGGGCCATTCGCTACCCCGTCCATCTTCTTCCTGAGCATCGCATCCTCCTCTTTAGGTTGACGGTCACATCTCGTACCGTCAGTGATATCCAGTCACCTGGATCATTCAGTTGCTCATTTAAAAGCGTGCAAGCCGGTAAACCGTTTTGACGTGCTCGGTCTCGCGATAGCGCCCGTCGTCAGTTGGTTGATTGTCGTCTTGCGAAGCAGCAGCCGCAGTGCTGGCCAAGCTAACGGTGCCGGCCACCGCGCTACCGCCAGCGAGCTTTAGGAAATCCCGCCGCCCGGTTTTTGACGGCGCGTCGTCACGTTTCATTGTCTCAGGTTCCTTCCAGGTTGCGACCCTCTTTCGCATGGGTCTGTTCCGCATTTTCATTGCCCGGGGACATCATCTCCAAGCATCAGAAAACCGTTCTTCTCAATTTCCATGAATGCCCGCCCGACAGCTCCGACGGGGACGTACAACACCGAGGCTTTGGCAGCTTCGAGATCTTTGAAGAAATGATCGGCCCACGGCGCAATGTGAGCATTGTAGAATGCGCGTTGTTCACGCAGCCCGACGGCGGCACCATGAGCACCCGTAATCAGGCCGGCCATGATTTCGCAAAGGCTGGCGATATGATCTTCCGGTTCGCCGACATTATCGCGCGCTTCGATGCCCAAGTCGCTCATCGTATTTCGCAATTTCGACAATGGCTTTTCATGCAGAAAGCCGGTGAGATAATACGAGGCATATGGCAGGAGTTCGCCCCGTCCGACGCCAATGAACAGATCATGGTACTCGTCGTTTGCCTGATCGGCATCGATCCGCTGGCACAGATGCGCCAAAGTCGCAACGGCTTTTCCGAGCGGCGTGGCATCGCCTTCGAGTCTGGCGCCGAGCGCCAATGTCTCAGCCGTCGGCGGCGCTGACAAAAAGCGCGCGATCAACTGATAGACGTGCGCGCGAAGCACATCTTCATCGATTTTAGTTTCTGGATTGGCGGCGAAGTCGGGTGACATTCGGCGCAATCCTCCCATCACACTAGGATCGTTATCTTTAATCTTTGAACCTATACAGATTAGCGCCAGATTGGAAGCATTATAACCAGTCTAATCACGCCAAAGGAGTGTCATACTTTGGTTTAGGGTTTGACATTCAAACCAAACGCCTTCGCCTATTCAAATGCTGGAAAACAACAGTCAATTGCGTTTGGTGCTGCAAGACGCCATCTCATGCAATGTGGCAATCACAGCGACCAGGGAGTTTTCGGATGCTAAGCCGGCGACAAATGCTCATAGGTGGAACATCTACGATGTTCGTCTGCGGTATAACAAGGCCATTGCATGAGACGATCGCGGAACCAACCACAGGCCACCGGCTGGTTGCAAAAAGCGGTATCGCCAGCCTGCTTGAGGACGCCAATCTGAAAACCGCGATATGGGGTTATAATGGCGTCGTTCCTGGGCCCGTATTGCGGGTGCGCCAGGACCAGCCCTTCACTGCAACACTCGATAACCAGCTTAAGGACCCGTCGACGGTCCATTGGCATGGTATTCGCATCGACAATGCGATGGACGGGGTTGCAAACCTGACGCAGCCGCCGGTCAAACCGGGCGACAGCTTCACCTACCGGTTTAGACCGCCTGATGCCGGAACCTATTGGTATCACCCGCATTTTCAGACCTGGGAGCAGCTGGCACGCGGCCTCTATGGCCTACTGATCGTCGAGGAAATGGATGCCGCGCCAAAGGTCGACCGTGAACTCACCATGATGTTCGACGATTGGCGCTTGACGCGGGACGGCAAACTTCATGAGCAGAGTTTTTCCAGCCTGCACGACATCTCGCACATGGGGCGGCTCGGCAATGTATTGACATTAAATGGAAAATCCTTCGGCAAGTTTGCCGTCAAGAGCGGCGAACGCTTGCGCGTTCGGCTCCTCAACGCCGCAACGGCCCGCATAATCGCAGTGATCTTCGAACACCATTCCCCCAAGGTCATTGCCTTGGATGGCCAACCGGTTGAACCGTTTACGCCACCAAAAAACATGATTCTGCTGGCCCCGGCCCAACGGGCCGATGTCGTCTTGGATTGCACTCAAGAACCTGGCACGACGTCGCCCATTTTGGTCGATGTCGGCCGGCGCCGGTTGTCAGTGGCCGAGATCGTCTATCACCCGCACCAGCGCCAGCGCCCTAAACCGCTGGGAGAGCCGCTGGTCCTGCCCGCCAATCCGATGCCTGATCGCCTGGATTTGGACAAGGCGGTTAAAGTCGACCTCGACATGGGCGGCGGTGCCATGACCCGCATGCGCTCGATCACCTACAAGGGAAAACAATATGATCTGGTTCAGCTGGCCCGCTCCAAGCAAAAACTATGGGCTTTCAACGGGGTTGCCGGAATGCCAGATAAACCGTTGGTGCGATTGACCAAAGGGCAAACCGTAACAGTCCGGATGGTCAACAACACTGCCTGGCCGCATGCGATGCACTTCCACGGTCATCATGTGCGCGAAATCGCCCACTCCCGACGCCCGGCGCGCGCCCATTGGCGTGATACGATATTTATCGAGCGCGGCGACGTGATCACCGTCGCCTTTCAGGCCAGCAATCCGGGGCGCTGGATGCTGCACTGCCATATGCTCGCCCATCAACGCGGCGGCATGAGCACGTGGTATGAAGTGAGCTGACCGGGCCCGACAATAATCCGACCAACCGGAGCGGTAGAGGCCCCTCGCCGCCGGTGGCCGGCTGCCAGCCCCGTCCAAAACAACGCAAGAGCCATGGTCTGGCTCTGCGCCGTCGCCAAGGCTGCCGAACGGCCGGATAAAGACGATTTACCCTTGAGGTATCATAGCAATTTCATTCGTTTGTTACTCGCGATGCGAGTCTCACAGACCGGATATTGCGCACCTATCACCCCCAGCGTTGTCATGACGGTCTAATTGGCCACACCTCCGGTTTGCCCGTCACGTCTTAGCCCCTCATGCGCCTGCCCGCTCATCCGGCCTTGCCACTGCCGGCAAAAACAGGCATCAATGGAAATAACAACAAAATCTGCAAGGTTACGGAAATTATGCAGGATCTGGGAGACGCCTTCCACCTCGCCCTGGTGCTGGTGACGAGTGCCAACACGGACTTGTTTGAAATCGTTCTTCTGTCTTTGCGTGTCTCACTTGTGGCACTGACCATCGCGGCCACGATTGGCTTCACATTGGGCGCCGTCCTGGCGCTAACACGATTTCCGGGCCGCACCTCGGTCATCATTATAGTAAATGCGCTGATGGGCCTGCCGCCAGTTGTCGTCGGCTTACTGGTCTATATCCACCTCTCTCGTGCGGGACCGTTCGGTTGGCTCGGCCTGCTCTATACGCCGACCGCGATGATCATCGCCCAGGTCATTCTCATCACACCGATCATCGCGGCCTTGTCACTACAGGTGCTGGAAGATCTGGCGAATGAATACCACGAGCAGTTTCGGTCCTGGTCACTGTCGCGACGGGTCGAGATTGCCGCCCTGTTGTGGGATGCCAGGTACGCGCTGTCGACGGTGGCGCTGGCCGGATTTGGGCGCGCCATCGCCGAAGTCGGGGCGGTTATTATTGTTGGTGGCAATATCGACCATCTAACACGCGTGATGACGACGGCCATTGCCCTTGAAACGTCGAAGGGCGACCTGGCGCTGGCGTTAGCGCTGGGCCTTGTGTTGCTGGTCATCGCGCTTACCGTCAATGCCATGGTTATGGCGTTGCGCCTGACCGCCAAACGGTATGCCTATGCGTGAGATCCCCGATACACCAAATGCGATAACAGTCGCAAAACCACCGACATCGTTTGCGCGCCCGTCTTTGTTTCCGATCACGGTGCATGGTCTCTATTACGCGCCCGATGAAACGCCCTTGATCAACGGCATTGATCTCACGTTCGAAGCGACGTCAATTACCGTCGTCATGGGTCCCAACGGTGCCGGTAAAAGCCTCTTGTTACGCCTGCTGCATGGCCTCATTGCGCCGACCGCCGGCAAGATTAGTTTCGGCGGCGCGCCATTCACGCCAGCCCATCGCGCCCGCCAATCCATGGTCTTCCAACGCCCCATAATGCTGCGCCGGTCGGTCGATGCCAATATGGACTTCGTGTTGCGTCCTATGGGACGACCAGCCTCACAATGGCGAAGCCGCGCGACCGATCTCCTCCAACGCGTCGACCTTTTGGACAAGCGCGCGCAACCTGCACGCCTCCTGTCCATCGGCGAACAACAGCGCCTGGCGTTAGCGCGCGCATTGGCCACCAATCCCGAAATACTTTTTCTGGACGAGCCAACCGCAAGTCTGGATCCGCCATCGGTCGCGCGCATCGAACAGGTGGTGCGTGATGCCAAAGGCGATGGCACCAAAATAATATTTGTCAGCCATGACATCGGGCAGGCCCGTCGACTTGCCGACGACGTTGTGTTTCTTAGTGGTGGCCGCGTGACGGAGGTCGCAGCAGCCAATCAGTTTTTTGCCGCACCTCACTCACCGGACGCGCGCGCCTACCTGGCTGGTGAGCTGGTTGTTTAATGTTTTTCGGACGGAGAAAACGCTGATATGATTGCGCGGTTTGTCATTGCGGTCTTGGCGGCCAATCTATCGTGCGCGGCGTTCAAAAGTATCGCCTCCGCAACCGAAAGATCAATCATCCTGCAATCGACAACCTCATCCAAAAACTCTGGCCTGTACAAGTATTTATTACCTATCTTCACCGCCAAGACGGGCATCACGGTACACGTCGTCGCGGTCGGAACGGGCCAGGCATTAAAGAATGCGCGCAATTGCGATGGCGACGTTCTGCTCGTCCATGCCAAAGCCGCGGAGCTCAAGTTCGTCGCCGCGGGATACGCCGCCATGCGTTACGACCTGATGTATAATGATTTCGTCATTGTCGGGCCGGCCAAAGATCCCGCCGCGATTGCCGGCAAGACCAGTGCTGGTGATGCTCTAAAAAATATCGCCAAGACCAAATCACTATTTGCTTCGAGAGGTGATGAGTCCGGCACCCACAAGAAAGAGCGCGCCCTATGGCAAGGGACCGGCATCGACCTGAGGGCGGCCTCGGGCAAATGGTATCGCGCCCTTGGCCAGGGTATGGGTGCAACCTTGAACGCCGCCGTCGCCATGGGCGCCTATGTCTTGACCGACCGCGCAACATGGTTGGCGTTTCGCAACAAGGGCACACACACTGTTTTGGTGCAAGGTGATCCCGCGCTTTTCAACCAATATGGTGTACTGGTGATCAGCAAACAAAAGTGTCCGGCGAGCAAACACAAGCTGGCCAAGATATTTGTAAGCTGGCTCCTCTCAAACGAGGGTCAGGCAGCCATCGCGCGCTACAGGAAACACGGCCGTCAGCTGTTCTTTCCGAATGCACAAAAGAACCGTTGACCTGCCTCGGCGCGCTAAGCACTGCGCTCAGGGCCCATTGCTCAGGGCCCATTGAAGTGCACGCGCCCCCGTCCATCTAAGTCATAGCCAATGAATTCTTTTGCCCGCGCCGCGAAGGCCTTGCTTTGGCAGAACGCGAACAGCATCTGAAGCGGCGCATCGAAATACGCACGCCGGTCGATCACCAAATCGAACCGTTCCTCGATCACTGGCACAAAACCAAGCTTGTATTGCGCCGCAATCGCAGCCAGGCCGAAAGCGGCGTCCGCCTTTCCCGTGAGCACCGCCAAGGCGCAATCGGTTTCGGTTCGCGCCGCCGGTGTCAGGTCTAGCGCCTGAAGATCAAGATTGCTCATTGCGGCCAGGTGCTCGAACAGGTGTTGAGACCCGGAGCCGACCTGGCGCGGCGTAAAGCGACGCCCGGCAAGATCTTCAATACCGGCAATTGACCCGAGATCACTCTTGGCAATGATGAGCCCGCGTTGTCGAATCGCCCATTCGATTGAAACCACGGGCGACTGGCCAAAGTGTTGTTGTACGATCGAGGTATTCCATGTCTCGGCCTTGGGGTCCAAGACATGCAGACCAGTGGCTAGGCCTTCTCGATTGAGAAATCTTCGGATGCCATCAAGGCTGCCGTCGTAGCAACTCGCAATACCGCACTGTGATTCAGTGAGCGCCCAGTCGAGAAGGGGATCATGGCTGCCAAGCAGCACATTAGGGATGGGCCGGCCGGTCTCAAACGCGCCCGCCGCCTGATCCTGATCGCCCGCCAGCCAGCGATCGATAGCGGTGCGCTGAAACAGCAATTTGCCCATCGCCTTCGAGCACGGCAAACTGCCAGATGCCGCCAGATCGTAGACCTTGCGCTCTTTGATGCGCAGCAATTTCGCGACTTCTTTGGTCGTCAAAAATTCGGTCATTGGCGCTCTGAACAAGGAACAGACATTGCATAAATATGCAAAAATTCCCAAGCGGGGGCAACCGGCAGGGCGCCACAAAGACCACGCAAGGTGAAGAACAGCGATTTACGCGCCGCTGCGGGCCTTCAGAAACTCTCGGAACTTTTCAAGTGTCAGATCGCTGACATGGTGCTCCATGCCTTCAGCGTCTGCATCCGCCGTATTAGGATCAACGCCGAGCGCGATCAGGAAATCGCGCACCAATTCGTGGCGCACGCGGGAGGCTTCGGCCAGCGTCTGACCTTTGTCGGTCAAAAAAATCGCGCGGTACGGCAGCGACGTCACGAACCCGTCGCGCTGTAGGCGCTGTACCGTATTATTGACGGTTGCCTTGCTCACCCCAAGACGGCTGGCAAGATCAACGGCCCTCGCTTCGCCGGTCTCATCGATAAGTTGGGCAATCAACTCGACGTAATCCTCGGCCACCTCCGTTTGGTGGGCGTCGCGCACCCGCTGGAAGCGAGCGGCATACCGCTGATCCGTGAGTGTGCGATCATCTTCGCCGGCCATACGACCTCCGTGGTTGATAGCCCACTCATACCCGCGAATCGGTATTTGACAAAATGTTAGACAATGCTAACAAAATGAATTACCTGCTGACAATTAGCGGTATTTATGACAAAGTCGATATTGGCTGATTTCAAGCCGCCTCGTGCCCCTCCAGAACCAAAGTTTTGGGTACGGGCACCGCCGGACAACGCAAATTCTGGTCCGGAGCACGCAAACAGGATCGTAGGGCATGCAGTGATGGACGAGGCAACCAGGTCACCACAGTCGGTGTTCGCTTATAGAACAGCATTGACCGCGATCACACGGTACGACAAGCGCGCCCGCCCAGTTTGGTGGCACACGGCATATTGGGCCGCGGTCATTATGCTGTGTGGCATGTTCTTTGCCGCCCCGGTCGAGGCCGAAAATCGCCGCATCAAGGTCGTGGCGACGACTGGTATGATTGCCGATGCGGTCCGCGAATTGGGCGGCCAACGGGTTGATGTCAAAGCGCTTATGGGGCCAGGCGTCGATCCCCACGCCTACCGTCAAACGCGCACCGACATTGTCGCCATGACACGCGCCGACATCGTCATTTGGCATGGCCTATACTTGGAAGCACAGATGCAAGAGGTTTTGCAGCGGCTAGGCCGCAAGCGAACCGTTATAGCGATTGCCGAAGAACTTCCCAAAAACGTCCTGCTGACCCACGATGTCTATAAGAATAAATTTGACCCCCACGTCTGGATGAACCCGCGGCTGTGGGCCAAAGTCATCGTTGCGCTACGCGATAAATTGAGCGCGGCATTTCCAGATGCGGGCACCGTATTTCGCGCCAATGCCAAGCGATACTTGGCACGTATCGATAAACTCGCGCGTTATGCCGAGCGTGCGCTGGCCACCATTCCCACAAAACGCCGCGTACTTCTAACCGCGCACGATGCCTTCAAATACTTTGGCCAGGCCTACCGTTTTCAAGTCATCGGCATCCAAGGCATTTCGACCGAAAGCGAGGCCGGGTTGAATCGCATCAACAGATTGGTCGAGCTAATCGTCAGCCGCAAAATTCATGCTGTCTTCGTCGAGTCGTCGGTGTCAGATCGGAATATTCGCGCGCTCGTGGAAGGCGCGCGTGCGCGTGGGCATGCCGTGAGCGTTGCCGGGACACTTTTTTCCGACGCGATGGGCGAGGACGGCACGTATGAAGGAACGTACATCGGAATGATCGATCACAATGTTACAACGATTGCACGCGCCCTGGGTGGCAAACCGCCATCGCGCGGGATGTCTGGCAGGCTTGCCGTTAGGCAGACAGACAAGGACGTGAGGACGAGGTGATGCAAGAGCCAAAATTGCAGATCGCGACCAGTGACGGGCACGCCCAACAGCCCGCCCTCGCCTCTGAAAGTCCACTTGTTGTTCAAGGACTGACCGTTTCTTATGGCGATAAGCCGGCCGTATTTTCTCTGGAGTTCACTATTCCACCGGCGAGCATGGCAGCGATCGTCGGGCCCAACGGCGCCGGCAAGTCGACAGTGTTGAAGGCGATATTGTCGATTGTTCCGGCGGTCTCAGGAACCATAACATGTTTTGGTCGCCCCATCGCAGAACAGCGCCAGCACATCGCGTATGTACCGCAGCGTGCGTCGGTCGACTGGGACTTCCCGACCAGCGTTATCGACGTCGTATTGATGGGCTGTTATCGCAAATTGGGACTGTTTGGATTTGTGACCAAGAGCCAGCGCCAGGCGGCACTCGCATGCCTGGAGCGGGTGGGCATGGCGGATTTTGCCGACCGCCAAATCGGCCAGCTTTCCGGCGGCCAGCAGCAGCGTGTCTTCCTGGCGCGTGCGCTGGCTCAGGAGGCACGCTTATACCTTCTGGATGAACCATTTGCCGGTGTCGATGCCGCGACCGAACGCACCATCATAGACGTTTTGCAGTCTCTACGTTCTGAAGGGCGAACGATCATATGCGTGCATCATGATCTAACAACAGTTGCAGAATATTTTGACCACGTTCTGTTGATCAATGTGCGCAAGATTGCAGATGGTCCCATCGCGACCACGTTCAATGCTGACAACCTGCAATTGACGTATGGTGGCCGTCTGGCCAATGCGCATATAAATCAACTGCGATTGCCCACGACGGATTAAGACCAACCTATGTCCCCGCTGTTAGAAGCGTTGAGCCTGCAGGCCGGCTATAATGTGACCTTGGTCATGAGCGCGGCCACGCTCCTGGGCTTCGCAGCCGGCGCGACGGGGACATTTCTGTTCCTGAGGCGCCGCGCGCTTGTCAGTGACGGCCTTGCCCATGCCACGCTTCCAGGTGTCGGTTTGGCCTTCCTAATCATGGTCTCGCTGGGGGGTGACGGGCGCAATTTGATAGGTCTTCTCGTCGGCTCCGCGCTAACGGCCGGCATCGGCCTTTATTGTATCGATTGGATTGTCCGTCATACCAGGTTGACGGAGGACGCGGCGATTGGCGCCATCCTATCCGTCTTTTTCGGATTGGGTGTTGTCCTCTTGACGGTTATCCAAACCCTGACCGTTGGTAAGAAAGCGGGGCTGGAGAGTTTTCTGCTCGGTGCAACAGCGGGGATGATTTTTACCGATGCTGTGCTGATCGCACTGGGCGGCGCCATTTGCGTCGTATTGGTATTTGTGTTGCGGCGTGCGATGACAGTCGTCGCGTTCGATGCCGAGTTTGCAGCGTCTTACGGCATCGATGTTCGACTGGTTGACATTGCCATAATGGGACTGGTGCTGGCGGTGGCCGTAACTGGTCTCAAAATGGTCGGCCTGATCTTGATCATCGCATTGTTGATTATCCCGCCCGTGACGGCCCGGTTCTGGACCGATCGTACCGACAATATGATATGGATCAGCGGGGCAACCGGCGCCCTCGCCGGCTATTGTGGCACTGCAATCTCGGCAGCCTTGCCAAGCATACCGACGGGTCCGATTGTCGTGCTCGTTTGCACCATGCTGTTCGTGACGTCCTTACTCTTCGCCCCCAACCGAGGTGTCCTGGCCGCCTTATTGCGGTATCGCCGTTTCCAACTCAGCGTCCATCGCCGGCAGGGCTTGTTGGCGCTGGCGCGCGGCGAATCGGTATTCGATGCGTTGACGATTACCGTCCTGCGGCGTGAAAAACTGATCCGCAGCGATGGCGTTTTAACGCCTGCCGGACGCGCGCAGGCCGCCAAAGCGCTGCGCGATGAAAAGCGTTGGGAAATTGTGCGCCAGCTATACAACGACGACGCGATCGCCGGCCGTTACGACGGCCTCACGCCAATCGAAGACGTGCTGACCAAGGATGAAATCCAGGCTGTTGATGATCAGATAGGTCCGCCCAGGGCCGTTCAGGAGTGATAGGACATGGGCGCGGAATTCGTACAGGTGAGCCTGCCACCGATGGTGATCGCAACATTGGCCGCAATCGCGTGCGCACTGCCGGGCAATTTTCTTGTACTACGTCGTCAGGCGCTTATTGGCGACGCCATCAGCCACGTTGTTCTGCCCGGCATCGTGGTAGCGTTCGTGATAACCCGTTCCGTGAGCACTTGGCCAATGATGTTTGGTGCAATTGCCGCCGCAATCATTTCCGTGGCCATGATTGAGGCCATCAAGCGGTTGGGCAAGATCGAACCCGGCGCGGCGATGGGTGTAACGTTTACCTCGATGTTTGCCGCCGGCGTCCTTCTGCTGGAGCAAACCGACACCAGCGCCGTGCATTTGGACGTCGAACACGCACTTTACGGAAATCTCGAAAGCCTGATTTGGATTGGTGCCGATGGCTGGCAATCGCTGCTCGATCCACGCGCCTTGGGCGAACTGCCACCAGAACTGGCCCGCATGGCAGGCGTGGCCGTTTTTGTGGTGCTCTTTACCCTCGTGCTATGGCGTCCACTCAAAATCGCAACGTTCGATGAGGCCTTTGCGGCGACGCTTGGCTTGCCGGTACGCAGCCTGAGCATTGCCTTGGTCATGGTCGCAGCCATTGCCGCTGTGGCAGCCTTCGACGCCGTCGGCTCGATTATCGTCATTGCAATGTTTATCTGTCCGCCGGCGTCAGCCCGCCTGATGACTAATAATTTGGTCGCTCAGGTCAATTGGAGCGTGGTCTTCGCGGTGGCATCGGCGCTCATCGGGTATATCGCAGCCGGTTATGGGCCTCAGTGGCTTGGCGCAACAAACGCGGTCAGCGCCGCCGGCATGATCGCCACGGTCTCCGGCTTGATCCTGGCTGTCGCGTGCTTGATTGGCCCCTGCCGCAGACGCGCCAGTGGGCCGGGCCCTCAAGCGACGAGCACGGCAACATAAGTGCGCACCATACCGAGATCCTTACGCTATCGCTATTTGTTCAACGACGCCAAGGTGTCTTGATCACGCAAATAAAACAGCGCGAAGCAGGCTGCCAACATCGGCCAAGCAGCCCAGAACAACAGCGTCGTCTTAGGCTGAAAGACATTGATGTAGTGGTGGTATGTGGACAACGTAGAAACGGTATGCATGGCGAGTACAAGGCCGGTACTGAGCGCCTTTTGAAAGCCGATCAAGAAACACACTATAATCACCAATTGCACAGCCCCGATCGCCATCAATGTGGTCTGATCCAAATTTGGCATCAGGTAGAATTTCGCGAACACCTTTGCCGCGTGTCCTGGCATGATGAATTTGTCCAAAGTCCAAACCAACATGACTGCAAACACGGATATCCTTAGCAACAGCAGCACAAGTGGCAATCGGCGATCGCTATCCATGGCTCTCTCCTTGATCGGCGCGCACGTCGACCAATGATAGATCAGTCTCAAGCCGTCAAAGATCAAAATTTCTTGAAAGATTCTTGAAAGATTCGGGCACCAAGTGACGGCGCGGAATAGGCATGCCCAAGACCTGCCTCAAATCGCGGCCGGCGGTAGCGGCGGACGGCCAAGAATATCATCCGCTGTTTTTTCCGCCATCATAATGACCGGCGCATTTGTCGCCCCACCGATCAAATCGGGCATTGCAGCCGCATCGATCACCCGCAACCGCTCGATGCCACGCACTTTGAGATTGCCATCAAGCACGGCCGCTGGGTCAGCCTCGCCGCCCATTTTACAGGTGCCGATTGGGTGATGCACCGTGATCATGGTCTGCCGCACATGTGCATCGAGATCGGCGTCGCTATCCTTACGGGCGCCGGGCACAATTTCATCTCCGAGAAAGCTACGCATTTCCGGCGCCGCCGCCAATTCACGGATCATTCTGAGGCCACGGCGCATAACGCGCCATTCGTTTTCGGTGGCGAGAAAATTTTGGTTGATCCGCACAAAGTCCCTTGGATCGGCCGAGGCCAGAGTAACCGAACCACTGCTTTCTGGCCGCATCGGCATAGCACGGATTGAGACAGCGTCCTGAAACGCCGTTTTGAAGGGTGGCAAATAGGGTTCAGCCGTTGTCGTCGCCCCCATCCAAAACAGGAGTTGCACGTCAGGAACGATCTCTTCGGGCCGGGTTTTCAAAAATGCGGTGATGCCAAACGGCAGGTCAGCGGCAAAACCGCCGCCGCCGAGATAGGCCCGAGCCAACGATAACCCGACCCGATCGAGGCGCATGTTGTGTTGAAAGGTCCCCCCTTGTTTGCGCCGAAAGGACAGCGCAGCCGACGTATGATCATAAAGGTTTTTGCCGACTCCGGGCAGATCGGCGACGACATCTATCCCATGCGCCCTGAGATGGTCCGCGGGACCAATCCCCGACAGCATCAGCAGTTGCGGTGAATTGATCGATCCGCCGGCCAACAGCACTTCACGCTCTGCGCGTACAAGTTGTGACCGGCCTTTTACATTGTATGCAACGCCGACCGCCGTTTGGCCATCCAAGATCACACGTTCCGCCAATGCGCCCGTTACAATATCCAGATTTGGCCGGCCTCGAGCCGGACGCAGAAACGCCGTCGAAGTCGAACAACGTCGGCCATTGCGCAACGTCATCTGGATGCGCGCGAACCCTTCTTTCTGGTCACCATTGTAATCTTCCGTGAAGGGATGCTGCAGGCCTGCGCCCGCTGCAATGAACGCATCGCAAATCGGGTCCTCTAGTGTCGAGTAATGGGTGGTGAGCGGGCCGCCGTCACCGCGATAGGTATCGGCCCCGCCCTCCCAAGTCTCGGAGCGTCGAAAATAGGGTAGCACGTGCGCATAGGACCAGGTTGGCAAGCCGAAGGAGGCCCAGCGGTCATAATCGACCTGGTGGCCATGATAATAGGCCATCGCATTGATAGAGGACGAACCGCCGACGACTTTCCCTCGCGCGCACTCGATCCGTCGACCATTCATTGTTTCGGAGGGTTCAGCAAAATACATCCAATCGTGCATACGTTTTTGCAGAATGCGCCCCCAGCCGAGCGGAATGTGTATCCAGGGATCGCGGTCCCATGCCCCAGCTTCCAATACCAGAACGCGAATCGTTGGATCTTCGCTCAACCTGGCTGCCAACGTGCAACCGGCTGAACCAGCCCCGACAACAATGTAATCGTAGACCGCCTCGTCTGACGTCATGCCCTATCCATGTGCAACAACCTTCTCTACCAGCCGAGGGCTGTGGGACACGCGTTCCCCTGCCCAGCTGTCAAATATTGTATCCGCCTTTGGGTTTCGGTTGACCGCCTTGTGCGGCTTTTGCGGCCAATTCCGGCCAAGCAATTGGTGCACCGGAGGCCGCCGCCCCCGTCTGCCAATCTGCGTCGGCAGCCCAGTAGCGCCCAACGAAGCGTTGGCCATTTACGCCATCTGACAGGTCAGACATCAGCCAGATGATCGGTCGTATCATGACATCCGGTTGGATCAGTGCATCGCGATCATAAGGTGACTCTTCCGGTATCAACCGGGTATTCGCCGCCCCGCCAGGAACCAGCACGTTACAGGTCACACCGCTATCTTTCAGATCTTCCGACCAGCTGTTTGAGGCGGCCTCCAGCGCCGCTTTGGACTGCCCATAAGGCATATTTGCTCCGCGGATCATAGTATTGAAGCTCGTTGTGACATTGACGATGCGTCCCCAGCCCCTTTCGAGCAAGGTTGGCGCAACAGCACGCGCGAGCAGGAATGGGCCGCGTACATTGACGTCGATGACATCCTGCCAGCGTGACGGATCTGCTTTCCAGAAGTGGACCGGATCAGAAATATAGTTCGGGTTGAGATGCGGCATCCCGATACCGGCGCAGTTGACCAGGCCAGTAAGCCCGCCCAACCGGTCTATTGCAGCTTTGACGGCAGTTTCACATGAATCAATACTGCGGACATCGCATTCTTGACCGACAACCTGGCCGTCAAGCGCCTTTGCGCTCTGCACCGTTTCAGCGATGCGAGACGGATCAATATCGATTGCAAGCACGCTGGCACCAGCACCAGCAAGCCCCAATGTCATGGCCTGGCCTAGCCCGCTCCCGGCACCGGATACGATTATTGATTTACCTGCAAGGTCGATGGCTGTCATGGCATCCTCTATCAATTGCGGCGCACCCATCAGTATCTTGATCCAGCGCTGTGAGGGGGTCATGATGCTCTAGCGCATTGACGGGCATGACGACAAGAGGACGACAGATGGCCCCGTCAAGGCGATTTGCCGAAACCTGAGGACACATGACCATGCGCGCGATCCCATTATCTGACCACATCGGTGCCGAGGTGCACGGCGTAGACCTGACTGAGCCGGTAGATCAGAAGACCAAAGAGCGGATTTATGCGTTGTGGCTCGAACATCTTGTCCTGGTGTTCCGTGGTCAGGCGTTGACCCAAGCGCAATTGATCGAGGCGACTAAGATTTTCGGCCGCCACGCCAATCTGAGCCGCAACGTGGAGCTGCGTCCGCCAGGTTACGACCAGCTCCTGGATAACATCATGCTGATCTCCAACATTCGCGAGAACGGCGTTCCAATCGGAACCTTGCCGGATGGTGAGATGCAGTTCCATCACGATATGCTGCATGTCGAAATGCCCCACAAAGGCACCTGCCTGTATGCTGTCGAGATCCCGTCTGAGGGGGGCAACACCTTATTCGCGAATTGTTATAAGGGATACGAGTGCCTGCCCGACGATCTGAAATCCGCGCTCGAGGGCAAGCGCGCCTATCACAGCTACCAATTGGGTGAAGCCAAGCGTGGTGATGGTACCGGCGTGGCGCAAATCAATAAGTCCTATCATCCCGTCTTTCGCACCCATGAAGAGACCAAGAAGAAGGCAGTATATGTCAATCGTCTGATGACGGAAGAAATCGAGGGTATGGACCGGGATTTGGGCCGGGAGCTTCTCGAACGCGTCTTTGCTTACGCCGAAGATCCGCGCTGGGTGTATGAGCACGTCTGGCAACCGCACGATTTACTCGTTTGGGACAACAGGTGTTCAATGCATGCGCGCACAGATTTTTCCCCAAATGAGCGCAGAATGCTGCTTCGCACAACCATAGAAGGCGAGGTCCGTCCCTCCTGAACAGTGATCGCATTCCCCATGCGCATTAACGGGTTTACGGATAACCGTGCGTATACGATACTCCAGCCGTCGACTTTTGTAGCATATTCCGTTTGAAAGGTCCCTTGATTTGGGGGACAGCGCCAAGACCGAGAACCGGCCAATACAAGGGAAGGGAAGACGATGAAAAAACAGATGTGGACCATTGCAACGGCAACGGTGGTGAGCGCGTTCGCGTTCCCGGCCTTCGCGGTAACTGAATTAAAAGTCTCGACCGCTCTCAACAGCAAACATGATCAAAGCACGGCATTCTTTGAGACCTTTATGAAAAAAATGAAGGAGGACGAGAGCGTCATCAAACTGAAATACATTGGCGGGCCCGAAGTTACGCCGAACAAGAAGCAGGGAGCGGCGATGAAACGCGGTCTCATCGACATTATCATGTCGCCGACGACCTATTATGCGCCATTGGTGCCAGAAGCCCGCCTCACGGGCATCTCATCCATCACGCCTCAGGAATGGCGCAAGAACGGCGGCTATGACCTGATGTCGAAAGCCTGGGCCAAGAAGCTGAACGCCAAGATTCTGGGATGGGGCAACTTCTACGGCTACAGCCAATTCTTTATCTGGCTGAAAGAGAAGCCGAAACTCAGCAAGAAAACCGGCATCGATCTGCGCGGCATAAAAGTGCGTACCACACCGCTCTACACGCCGTTCTTCAAGGCGATGGGCGCCAACACCAAGGGTATTTCGCCTGCCGAACTCTTTACTGCGCTGGAGCGTGGCGTCGTGGCCGGGCTGGCCTGGCCGGAAGGTGGTGTCGCATCCCGCGGTTGGCAAAAGTTCATCAAATATCGTGTGGAGCCAGGGTTCTTCCGCTCGACCACCATGGTCACGATGAATCTGAAAAAGTTCAACAGCCTTCCTAAGAAGGCGCAGCAGCAATTGATTGCAGCTGGCCTGCACTATGAGAACGCGTCTGGTGCATTGCTGAAAAAGAAGGCCGCGATCGACAATGAAAAGGTCTACAAGGACGGCGTAAAGCGGTTCAAATTACCGCCGGAATACGCCAAGGCTTACATCAAGACCATCATTAATGCCAATTGGGCTGACGCTGCAAAGCGCAAGTACACGGTCGACTACAAGACCCTCAAGTCAAAAATGATTGCTGGCAACTAGATCATTGGGTGTCCAAATTGCAATCACCTCAATGGTTGCAATTTGACGCTCAGGAATGATCGTTCATTGGAAACCGAGCAACCTGCTCAAAACAGCCGTGTGGCCGAGCCCAACGCAAGGCAGGTCGCTCAAGTTTGACAGCAATTTACTGACATTGGAGGCGCCGCAGCCGTGAAGCGCCTCTTCAAGGGGTTGTAGTGAGCGCCATTGCCAAATTTCACCTATGGCTTTTGAACGCACTCAAAGTGTGCGCAATGGTCGTGGTGTTTGCCGTATTTGTCTTGATTTTGGTCGACGTGTTCATGTCGGTCTTTGTGGCGATCAACAAACGGCTGCAGTGGTTTGATCCGGGCATCAGCGCTTGGGACGGCACGCATGGTTATGTCGAATACGGACTGCTATGGTTCACGATGCTGTCGGGACCCTGGCTCGCGCGCCAGAAGGGCCATGTTTATATCGACGCGGTCACCGAATTATTGTCACCTTCGGTCCAGTGGTACACCGCCAAATTCGCTTATATCGTGGCGACGATCGTCTGTATTTTGTTTACATATTATTCTTTGCTGCTTCTGAAAGAAGCGTATCTGGATCAAATGATCGATGAGCGCGGCATTGATATGCTGCAATGGACGCTGTATGCGCCCATGCCGATCTGTTTTGGGCTGCTGACCATAGAGTTCCTTCGCTTTCTGCTTGGATACGACGATATGTACACCAAGCGTACAGATGCACGCGAGGGGATGTAGCTCATGGAATGGTATTGGGCCTTCGCATTGCTGCTGGGCATGGTGATCGGGTTCCTGATGCTGGGTGTCCCCGTCGCCATTGCATTTATCACCACCAACATGATTGCCATCATCATATTTGCCGGCCCGGACGGACTGATTCAGGTCGTCGATAATTCGACACAGCTCATCACGCGCTTCATCCTGGCGCCGGTGCCGATGTTCATATTGATGGGCGCGCTGTTTTTTCACACCGGGCTTGCGATGCGGGTCTTCGACGGGCTCGATGCAATATTCGGCCGCCTGCCAGGACGGCTTTGTTACCTCACTGTCGCCGGTGGTTCGATGTTCTCGACCCTGACTGGTTCATCGATGGCAAATACCGCGATGCTTGGCTCATTGATGGTGCCGGAAATGCAGCGTCGCGGCTACAGCCGGAAAATGTCGATGGGCCCGATCCTCGGCACGGGTGGGTTGGCGATTATCATACCGCCATCCGCGCTTGCCGTGCTTCTGGCCTCCATCGCAGAAATCGATGTCGCCCGGCTGCTGATTGCAGGTTTCCTACCGGGCCTAGTCCTGGCGGGACTCTATGTGGGAATGATTACGCTGCAGCTTATCAGAAACCCTGGTTCAGCTCCGGCCTACGATGTGCCGCCGATGAGCATGGGGACGCGGATTAAGCTCGTTATGACCAATATCGTGCCGATGGCCATGGTCGTCGTGATGGTGATCGGTACGATCATTGGCGGACTGGCAACGCCCACCGAAGCTGCTGCTGTCGGTGTTGCCGGTGTCATGGTTCTTGCCGCCCTTTTTCGGGTTCTTACCTTCAACTCTATCAATACCGCACTGGACGGCACCATCCGCGTATCCGCGATGGTCTTCCTGATCCTGATGAACTCGACCGTCTTCTCTCAGATGCTTGCGTTTTCAGGCGCAAGCAAAGGGCTGATCGAATGGGTGACCAGCTTCGAACTACACCGACTGCAGATATTGATGCTGATGTTCATCGTGTTGATCGTGCTCGGCATGTTCATGGACGCAACCTCCATGATGTTGATTACTGTGCCGATATTCTTTCCGCTGGCGCAGGCACTCGGTTTCGATTTGATCTGGTTCGGGCTATTCGTCCTGATAACCATTGAGATGGCAGGCACGACGCCGCCCTTCGGGCTATTATTATATGTGATGCTTGGAGTGGCACCGAAAGGCGTGACACTGATAGAAGTCGCCAAGGCCGCATTCCCATTCCTGGTCTGCGATGCCATTCTCATAGTGATTCTTGTTGTGTGGCCGGGGTTAGCTCTCTGGTTGCCAAGCCTTATGTGACGAGGCCACTGCATGTTGAGCCAACATCATGACCAGACCCAAAGTTGCCTTACCGATCGGTGATCCGGCTGGTATCGGACCTGAAATCGTTCTGAAGATGCTTCAGGATCCAGCGATCAATCGCGATGTTGATCCTGTGGTGATTGGCGACGGTGATGTTTTACGGTTGCACGCCGATCGCGCTGGTGTGGCCGTCGCGATTGATGCGACAACGATGCGCTTTGGCGATGGCCCGGAGGTGCGGTTGATCGATTTCGCCCACCCTGGCAGCAAAACCTGGCCAATCGGTGAAGTTTCGCCAGCCTGTGGCCAGGCCTGTTTGAACTATGCGCGCCGCGCTATCGAGTTAGCCCGCGCCAAAGATGTTGCAGCAGTCGTCGCAGCACCGCACACCGAGGCGTCGGTCAATCAGGCAGGTTATGCGTTCGCTGGTTATCCGGCCTTGGTCGCAGACGAAATGGGTGTGCCAAGGGATGAAAACTTTTTGTTGTTGCTGTCGGAAAAACTAAGGATCGTCAATACAACTCTGCATGTGTCGGTCCGCCAGGCACTTTCATTGTTGTCGCCGGAGCTGGTCTTAAAGGCCATAACCGCGACGCACGATTTTCTTGTCCGAACGGGTGCGCCCGATGCTTCGATTGGCGTGGGTGGCGTCAATCCTCATGCCGGTGAAGGCGGACTGTTCGGCAGTGAGGACGAAGAGATCGTCGCCCCAGCAATCCAGCGCGCCCGCAAAATGGGACTCAATGTCGAGGGGCCATTGCCGGCGGATTCTATGTTCGCCACCGACCGCCACGAAATCTACGTCGTAATGCTGCACGATCAGGGTCACATCCCTTTCAAGTGCGCAACACCATTTGGCGGCTCCGCCATAGGAATTGGGACCGGCATTCTCTTCGGTTCGGTTGCGCATGGTAGCGCACATGACATCGCTGGCCAGGGCGTTGCCAAGCCCGACGCGATGATCGCCGCGACAAAGAATATTGCACGCTTATTGGCACAGCAAACTTAGATGGGAATAACGATCAGCGTATCGATCCGCCGCGAGTCGCAAACGACATCGCGCTGTTGGAACAGCGCTACCCCGCCCTTGAGCACCACGCGGTCAAAGTAACTGCCGCATGCAAAAAGCGTCATGGCACCATCCTGCATGATCCTGATAACCTCGAAGTTGGTGCGCACATCGTAGACGTTATCGTCCTGCGCCGTAATCCGCGATCTTGAGAGAATATGACGGTAGCTATGCGGCTCGAATACATTAGCGCGGCGCAAGGCTGAAATGCGATCCACCATCATGCCGCGGCTGGTGCAATTCATCACACCGACCGGTAGGCCCTTGGCATAGCTCTCCTTTGTGGTGATGGTGTAGGTCGCGTCTTCGGCAAAAAAGTCCGGCCACGCTTCTAGCCGGTCATCGTCGATCGCGTGAGCACAATCTGTGATGAGGTTTTCGATTATATCGGCACCGTCGCTCATCTGGTGTTCTCTGTCGCAGTCATGCTGACTGTCACAGCCCTGTCAGTTCCCGATAGCCCTTCCAGAATCCGCGGATCGCGACTTCTGTGGCGCGGCCTTCTTCACTTGGCGCGACGTCATGACCACCCATTATAATAAAAGTTTGGTCGTCCGGGTCGCGTTGGCTTGCCCGTTGCACCCAGCCGCCGACGACCCCATCTTCAAGCGAGATCAGACCGCCCGGCCCAACCATATTGCTTTGTTTGATGCGGGCGGTTGTCTGTGCCTCGGTATCCTCTTGCGTGCCGAGCACCCACCACAACAATTCGCATTCTTCAGGTCCTTTCGGCAAACACAGCCGCAGCGCCAGTGAGTTCGAAATCTGCTGGATGACCAGATTGGGATAGATTGTTTGGATGGCCAGCGTTGTGCCACAGGCGAACTCCGGCCAGCCCTGCATCAACGTCGGGTCCTGAAGCGCATAGTCGTCATCGACGGCCCGCAACTTGCCCGCGGAATATTCCTCCTCCTCGCGATCGGAAGCAGCGATCGAGTAACTGACATGGTGCCAGCCGTTATCCGACAGCCGAATGCCGCCTTTCATCGAAAGACGGTTGAGCCGGAACGTGGCTTGGAACAGATGCAGCAGGCTTGCATGATAGCTATCGCGGACGTTCTCCATATAGAGCTTCCAATTGTTCGGAAGATATTGGCTGTAAAATCCGAGCAGCGTCATGGGCCGCCCGATTACACGTTCCATATTGTCGCGCATATCTGGCCCGAGATACGACTTGAGATCCGCCACCGTCTCGCTGAATGAGCAAAAGATGATGCCGCAGAAGGTTTCGACTCGCAGCTTGCGCAGGCGGTGCTCGCTCTTCTGGAAGTCAGCAGGCATGCCACCCTTGCCATCCGTACCGCCTTGGAAGGCCACGCCACGCAGGGCGCCATCAAGGGTGTAAGTCCAATTGTGATAGAGACAGGTAAGGTAGGGCGCGTTGCCATTTTCTTTGGTGCACACCAGATTGCCGCGATGCACGCAACGGTTGACCAAGACATTGATCGTGCCAGCATCGTTGCGCAACACAATTACCGGTGTATCGCCGACAAAAGTCGTCTTGAAGTCTCCGGGGTTTGGAATTTCGGCTTCCATACCAACGAAGCACCAGACCTCGCCCCTGAAGATTTTGTCCTGCTCATGAACATAGACATCCGGGTCCGTGTAAATGCCATAACGAACGCGTGAGTAGTCCTGAAAGTTGCGCCGGGGTTGCTGCTTATCCGCTGTCATGAGCGACGCCTTTATTGTCGTAGTCTGATCCATTGTCTCGCAAGCATCTGGTGATGCTAGCCAGTTCGTGCACGTTCGTCAGCACCTATGATGCGGCCTATTATAGCATCAGGATCGCGACTGTCCTGTTGGCTGGTCCATGCAACATAATGGTCGGGTCGCACGAGCACATGATCCGCCGCATAGTCCGCCCGGCCAACGCCACTCGCATCCTTAACCACAGTGAGCGGGACGCCCTGCCGCGCCGCGGACGCCGTGAGCTTGTCCGCGAGATCGCCGTCCGCGCCAAGCACCATTAGCGTGAAATCACTGGCCAACCGGTCGAACATAGTTCCGCCCGCTTCAGTTTTGACCGGCGCCAAATGGTGGCCTGGGCGCGCCTCAAATGCATGCGTTCCAACAGCACCGGAGATGCCCCCAGGTGGCCCAAAAACGATCGGCGAGCCCTCATAATTTGGCTCAAATGTATGTATTTGCGCGACCGAACCGGAACTGCGGTCCTGCCACGCCTGTTCGAATGCTGCGAGATCACGATCCGGATCGAACGCGTCGAAAAACGCGGCATCTTCGGCAATGAAATTTTCTATAAAGTCGCGCGCCGTCGAAACAAAAACGGGTTTGCGCTCCAGAGAATAACTCTCAAGCAATCCGTTCCCCGCCCAGCCATTTAGAGTGGCGGCAAGTTTCCAACCCAGATTGCGGACATCTTCAAAGCCCGTGTTGATTCCAAACCCACCATAGGGCGGATGGCTGTGCGCGGCATCACCGGCAATAAATATGCGCCCCGCGCGATAGGTACTGGCAACGGCGACCCGCAAGTCCCAAAAGCCGATATGATCGAACGAGAGATCGAAAGGCGCACCGACCACCTTATGCAGATAGTCTTTGAAATCGAAGCTGTCGGCCGTCGTACCGGCTGGCACGGGGGCATGGAAAAACCACGTCTCACCGGTATCAACGCGTCCAAAGAACTGCCAATAGCCCTTGAGATCAGGGTTCATAACATTGAAGAACGACTTACCCTTGAACTTTGCCAATAGATCGTTGAGACCGGCAGAGCGAAACACCAACAGCACCATCAAAAGATCATGTTCGGTGCGCTCCTGCCCGATGCCTGCCTGCTCTCTCACCAGCGAATGACTGCCATCTGCGCCAACAAGATACTGCCCGCGCACGGTGCGCGATGTCCCATCGCAATCTTGGACGATGCAAACTTCGGCTCCGCTATCATCCTGCCGGATGCCCTCGGCTGTCGCGCCAAAGAGCAGCGTCACGGAGGGGAGCTGGCCAGCGCGATCGCGCAGAATCTCCTCCGTCATGTATTGCGGCAACCGCTCGTTGTCGGCAGCGTAGTAGGGCCGCACAAGGGCGCGTTGATACCAATCGTAATGATAGGGACCAAGCAGCGTCTTATAGGCCGTCAGCCCGCCAATGCCGAAGTCGACCGGTATAGGTGCCGCACGGCGCACCTCATCTTCGACGCCCCAACACCTGAAGTGTTCCATGGTCCGTTGTGTCAGATTTTGCCCTTTGGGGATCGGTTGTGGCGTTTGATGGCGCTCGACGACGACCGTCGGGATATTGCGCTGACCGAGCTCGATCGCAAGCCCAATGCCGACAGGCCCGCCACCCACAATAATGACATTCGTCGTTATGTCCGCCATACCGTTGTCCACTTGCCGCTTCGCTTGGTCAACGCGCTAACTGGTGTTGGGCAAAAAGGCGCGTGCCAACCTATTTCGCCTTGAACCGTTCCGGCGGTGGACCGATTTCGGTGACCAGATCCCGAATCACGGTCTTTTTCGGCAACGGCCGGATGCTCATTTCGCGAGGTTCTAGTCTCGCCAGACACGCGTAGACCACCTTGTCATCGATCAACATCATGCATTCTTTGCAGGCGTTTGCGCTGAGACACGAGTAGCGAAACGCCAGTGACGGGTCTTTATGCACGCGCAGCCAGCGCAGGCCGTCAAGCACGGACTGCCCGGATTCGAATGGCACTGCAAAGGTCTCTTCAAAAGTGGCACCATCCCTATCACGCCTGGTGATTATCAGTGTGGCGGTTTTGCTCATCACGCCACCTCGCAGTCTTCCAGCAGCGGGCCTGCTTCAACTACCGGCCGACCATCCTTAAGAGACACAAACTGATTTCTGCGCCAGTTATCCAGCATGCCTGGAAAATCCTCCCGCTGATGCGCGCCCCGGCTTTCGCTGCGCAAAAGTGCAGCCTCCGTAACAACGCGCGCCACCAGCAACATATTGCGCAAGTCGAACCAATCGAGCCGCGCCAGATCATAGCCGCCAGGCTTGCCAACCGGTGTCTCGCCAAGCTGTTGTTCAAGGTCTGTAATGGTCGCAAGTGCGCGTTCTAGACTGGCTTCGGTGCGGAACGGTCCGACATCTTTCGACATTGCGGCCTGCAGATCGGCGAGCATGCGTGCCGTATTTACTTCTCGCGGGTCCGCGCCCTCACCTGATATCATGGCCAAGGTTGCCTCGGCTGCTTCAGGCTTGAAGCAAAAGGCATCGCCCAGGCGCGCCAGATGATCAACCGCGGTTCGCCCAGCAGCCCGCCCAAACACCAACGCCTCGGTGATGGCATTGCCGGAGAGCCGATTGGCGCCATTCGCGCCACCTACCGCCTCACCGCAAGCCAGCAAACCTGGCACACCTGTCTGCATGTCGACGTCCACGCTGATACCGCCCATGTGATAATGCGCAATTGGCGCAACCTCGATCGGCATTTTTGTAAGGTCGATACCATTGGCTGCAAGCTTATCGATGACCGGCCCGAACGCCGCCTTCAACTCAGCCTCGCTTTTGTGCATAAAACTCAGATAGGCGCCGCCATGCGGACTGCCGCGTCCGGCTTCGACTTCCTTGATAATGGCGTAGGTT
This sequence comes from Hyphomicrobiaceae bacterium, assembly GCA_965223255.1. GTDB lineage: Bacteria > Pseudomonadota > Alphaproteobacteria > Rhizobiales > Hyphomicrobiaceae > CBDCWA01. Next base: position 327,272 of record CBDCWA010000003.1, read on the forward strand.
GCATTGTCTCGGGTGATGACATAGGTGCCGTCTTCCGCCGTCCCATAGCGGTCGGTGAACGGTTCCATGTTGCCATTGAGGAGTTTACCGCCCAGCTTGTAGCGGAACGGATCCCACATAATCGGATCGAGACCGATGAGGCGCGGTGCAAGATGCCCGATCGGGAAGAATTGCACGAATTCCATATCGATCAATTTGGCGCCCGCCCTGAGACCGAGCGCATAACCGTCGCCACCCATATTGGAGGAGGCGCTGCTGCGTCCATAAAGCCGTGTCAGCCCGCCGGCGGCAATGATCGTGGTCTTGGCGGCGATCGTCACCGGCTCACCACCCGCCATATCGAGACAGACGGCACCGCTAACCACACCATCCTGGCGGACAAGATCGACGACGAGCAGATCGCCGATACGGCGCACCGTTTTCTGTTTATGCAGGACAGCGCGCAGTGTCTTCGAGACGGCAGGGCCGGTATTCAGGAAGTCGACATAGACACACCTGGGCCTGTCGTGACCTGGGGCGTGCGCTTGCGCGATATGCCCATCTTTGCGAGCCCAGCCGACGCCCCAGGCATCCATTTGCCGGATCACTTCCGGGCCTTGCTCGCAAAGCAGCCGGGACAAGTCCGGCCGGCAAAGCCCGCGCCCGGCCGTCAAGGTATCAGCGTAATGATGCTGCCAATCATCCGGCGTTTCTTCACCGACCGCCACCGCGACGGTCATCATCGCCATCACCGTCGCGCCGCTGCGCCCGATGAGGCTGCGGTCGGCAACGATGACATTCGCACCTTGCTCGGCCGCTTCGATGGCGGCATACATACCGGCACCACCGGCGCCTATCACCAAGACCTCGGTTTCCAAGTGATTTGATGCTGGTGCCATCTATAATCCCGGATTGATGGTACACTGACACATTTTAGCTGTCGCGTGCTGCTGTCTCGTCTGCCACTGGGGTGGTACGCATTTCGCGCGCATTGATCAAGGCTGCAGGGGACCAAATTGACGCAACACGTAAACCAAATCGTCGGTCAATCGGTTCCGCGCGTCGAAGATGCAGCCCTGATCCGCGGCCAGGGCCGGTTCACGGACGATATTAGCCGGCCCAATCAGCTGCATGCCCATTTTCTGCGCAGTCCAAATGCGCATGGGCGGATTCAAAGTATATCCCTCGATGAGGCGCGCGCCATGCCGGGTGTCCGCGCCATATTCACTCTGGCCGATCTTGCCCCCTACCTGACAGCGTCACATCTGCCCTTGGCCTTGCCCAGTCCGGCCATCCGCCACCAAGTCAACCCACCTGTGTTGGCCGACACAGAGGTGGTCCACGTTGGCCAACCAATCGCCGTCGTCGTGGCAGAAAGTCGCGCCCTGGCTGAAGATGCCGCAGCAGCAATTGCGCTAGATATCGCGCCCTTACCTGCAGTCATAGATCCGCACACCGCACTGGCGGACAATGCACCTCCGGCGCTCTCGTCACTTCCCGACAATCTTTGCGCAAAATTCACAACCGGCTATGGCGACTTGGACGCCGCCTTCGCTGGCGCGCATCAGACCGTGACACTCGACCTTCATCAACATAAGGGCGGTGGCCACGCCATCGAATGTCGCGCTGTACTTGCCGAATATGATGACGTCCAGGATTTGTTGACGGTGTGGGATGCAACACAAATGCCGCATCGCGCCAAGGGTTTGATCGTCGACCTTTTGGGCTGGCCCGAACATCGCGTGCGTGTTGTCTGCCCCGATGTCGGCGGCGGCTTCGGCCCAAAGTTTGTATTTTACAGTGAAGAGATTGTCGTGCCGCTTGCCGCCTACCTCCTTGCGAGACCCGTCAAGTGGATCGAGGATCGCAAAGAACATTTCGTCGCCACCACACAGGAGCGCGATCAGTTTTGGCACTTGCAAGCCGCTGTTGATCAACATGGCCGATTGCTCGGCGTGCGCGGCGATCTTATTCACGACCATGGCGCCAACACGCCTTACGGGCTTACCATTCCATTTAATTCCACGACGAATCTTCTCGGGCCTTATCGCCTGCCGGCCTATGCACTGACAGCGTCGTTGGTGTTGACCAACAAGGTCGCAGCGACACCGACCCGCGGCGCCGGCCGCCCGCAAGGCACGTTTGCCATGGAGCGGCTTATGGATGAGATCGCCCGGCAATTGTCGCTGGACCGTATGGAAGTTCGCCGCCGCAATCTGATCGGCCCGCAGGACATGCCGTACGTCACGCCGCTGAAAACCCGCGATGGCGGCACGATGACGTATGACACCGGCGATTATCCCGCCGCCCAGGCGACAGCGCTGGCACGTGTCGGTTATGACGATTTTGCCGAACGCCAAAAGGCGGCCTTGCAAGACGGCCGTTATATCGGGATCGGGCTTTCGAATTACGTCGAGGGGTCTGGCCGCGGTCCCTTTGAAAGCGCCACGGTTCGCATTGGTCCCTCCGGTCATGTGCATGTCGCATCGGGTGTAACGTCACAAGGCCAGGGCCTTGCCACGACGCTCGCACAGGTTGCCAGCGATGCCCTTGATGTGCCGATGGACCGGATAAGTGTCCGCATGGGCGATACGGCAGCGACGGCATTAGGCGTCGGCGCATTTGCCAGCCGGCAAGCAGCGGTCGGCGGCTCGGCCGTTCATGTGGCGGCCACCGCCGTGCGTGAAAAGGCGTTGGCTGCGGCGGCGACCATCCTCGATGTTTCGATCCAGGACTTGGTCATCGACTCCGGCAAAATTTGCGCACGTAACGACGCTGCCAAATCGGTGTCCCTCGGCGATATCGCCCGGGCCCTCACGGCTCTGCCCGGCTACGCGATCCCGGCCGGCAGCTCACCGGGGCTTGAGGCGGTGGCAACATTCGCGCCTGAAGCCATGACCTACGCGAATGGCACCCACGTCGCTGAAGTCGAGGTCGACATCGAAACCGGGATTGTCACGGTGACGGGATATGTGGTGGTTCATGACAGTGGTCGTCTAATCAATCCAAGGATTGTCGATGGCCAGATTGTCGGTGGACTTGTGCACGGGCTCGGCAATGCGCTTCTTGAAGAGATGATTTATGCGCCCGATGGCCAACCGCTGACAATGAACTTCGGAGAATATTTGTTGCCCACCGCACCTGCCGTACCGCGACTAGAGCGCGCCCATATGTCATCGCCCACACCGCTCAATCCCTTAGGTGCCAAAGGCGCCGGTGAGAGCGGCACTCTGCCGGTCGCCGCCGCCATCGTCTCCGCTGTTGATCATGCCTTGACACCGTTTGGTGCGCGTATCACCAGAATCCCGATCAGGCCTGCGGATATTTTGGCTGCGGTTGCCCCTGGCGGCCCGTAAGCCCTTATGATACATCCGACGAATTGGCGAAGTCAGGCACAATGACTGACTTCACCAGCCAGCGATGGAAACGAGCCAAATCGAGCACGACGCATGCCCGCACGCATCTATAAGCCGAGCAAAACAGCGATGCAGTCCGGCCAGGGCCGCACCAAAGAGTGGGTTTTGGAGTTTGAGCCAGAATCGGCGCGACAGATTGATCCGCTGATGGGGTGGACGAGTTCTGCCGATACCCGCCAGCAGGTGCGCTTGACGTTTGCAACGTCGGACGAGGCGATTGCTTATGCCAAGCACAACGGCATTGCCTATCGCCTTGAGGCGCCAAAAGTACGCAAGCCCGTCCACAAGACTTATGCCGACAATTTCAAATACGGCCGCCGCAAGGCCTGGACGCATTAACATCTCGTCGGTGCGAAACGTTGCAACAGAGGCGTCACGTCACCGCTAGAGGCGTATTCGATCTGACGGATTCGCTATGCACGTCACAGGTCGGATGACATTGGCTCAAGCTACTAAGCTTAGAGCATCTCTTTGCGGCCATTCGATCGCCCCGGCGATCGCCTTGGGCCGGATGACGTTCTGGCGTTCAAAATGCCGTATAAATTTTGCGCCAGGCTCCAATGGCGCCAGATTTGTGCTAGAACGAGCGCTGGCGCAGGGTCCCGTAGCTCAGTTGGATAGAGCATCTGCCTTCTAAGCAGAGGGTCGCAGGTTCGAATCCTGCCGGGATCGCCAGCCCGCCAGGGTCGTCCCTCACGCCAGCGCGCTCGAAACCGGCACATCGCACTAAGAGGAGTTAATGGTGCCATCGTCCCCGATGACCAATGAACGCCCAATCCCATCGGATGTCAGCGCTTGGCGCCAGGATATCCATGCCAATCCCGAGCTTTTGTATGATGTCCGCCGGACGGCAAAGCTCGTCGAAGAAAAGCTCAAGGCGTTCGGTTGCGATGAGGTAACACCAGGCATCGCCAAGACCGGCGTGGTCGGTGTGATCAAGGGCCGCGAAACCACCTCTGGGCGCGTTGTTGCCCTGCGCGCCGACATGGATGCCTTGCCCATCGTCGAACAAACGCAGCTCCCATATGCGTCGACGATTGAGGGCAAAATGCATGCCTGCGGCCATGATGGCCATACCGCCATGCTGCTTGGCGCCGCGCGCGACCTTTGCCAATCCCGTGCCTTCAATGGCACCGCCATCGTCATCTTTCAGCCTGCTGAAGAAGGTGGCGCCGGGGCCCGCGCCATGATCCGCGATGGCTTGATGGATCGGTGGGGCATTCAGGAAGTCTACGGTCTGCACAATCTGCCAGGCCTTGAGATCGGTAAGTTTGCAATCTGTCCGGGTCCGATCATGGCCGCATCGGACACGGTGTCGATCACGGTGGCCGGCCGCGGAGGGCATGCGGCAAAGCCAAACGAGTGTATAGATCCGGTCCTTGTCGGGGCGCACATCATTGTCGCGTTGCAATCGATCGTGGCGCGTAACCTCGATCCCATGGACCAGGCCGTAATTTCCATGTGCGCAATAGAAGGTGGCAAAGCCTTCAACGTCATTCCGCCAGAGATCAAGATGATCGGAACCGCCCGTGCCTTGCGCGCTGAGGTGCGTGACATGTTGCAGGTGCGGATTAAGGAAGTTGCCGAAGGGACCGCGCGGGCCTTTGGGGCTGAAGCCCGCGTCAAATATCGCAAGGGTTACCCGGTGACGTTCAACCATGCCCGCGAGACGCAGTTTGCAGCAGACGTGGCGCGCGATGTCGTTGGTCCTGACAATGTTGATGACCAAGCGCTGCCGGTTTTAGGCGCTGAGGATTTCTCGTTTATGCTCAACGAACGGCCAGGGGCCTTTATATTCCTTGGCAATGGTCCGAGCGCCGGATTGCATCAGCCCGATTATGATTTTTCAGACGCAGCCATACCTTATGGCATCGGCTATTGGTCGCGCCTCATCGAACGTGCCATGGCGGCTAATGGCGGGTGAGTGGACGTGCGTACCAATCCTTACTGATTAAGCAACTCCACGGTCAGGTCTTTGCCGTTCTCGACAGCAAAAACTTTCCGGAAAACGCGCCCGCGTGAACGCGCGACGACAGCATATTTTCCGGGTGCCAGGATATGCCGAGGCAGCGCGCCGGCACTCTTGACGACCACGCGTCCACCAGCCGTTTGGATGGTCCATTGCGTGCTCGCGATCGCCTCGCCACCGGGCCGCGCCACAAGTTTAAACGAAACAGGCGCACCTAGGTGTTTGACTTTGGCATCCGTCAGCTTGCCCGGTTCAACCGTCACCCGCGCCTCAACGGTGGCATTGGCTTTGCCGTAACGCGACACGATGCGATAGAGGCCTGAATTGAGCCGCACGATTGCGCCAGGTCGGGCGCCCGAGACAACCTTCGATTGCCCTTCCAACTGGTCGCGCTCGTCATTGAACACATCATAAGAGATGGCGCTCAGAGGGATAGGTCGTGTGCTGGTCACGATTGGCGTGACGCGCAGACCGCCGGCATTGAGTACGAACTTTTCAGTGATGAGTTGTTTCGGTGGCACAGTGATGCGCCGCGTAATATAGGCCTTACCATAGGCGGCGTGGACGAAGTACTGCCCCGGTGACAACCGTATAACGGGACTGGCTGCGCGGTTCTTCAAGACGAGCTTGGGCTGACTGCCGCGCGCCACTTGAATTGAGTAAATGCGCCACAGCAAGCCGTCCTCGATCTGCGCCCCGTTTTCCTTGGCTGCACTGTCGGTCAGAAATGCGACCAGTTGAACGCCTGACTGGCCGGCCGGCAGAGTGGCGCGTCGGGCTTGGGCCGGACGTGCGGCTTTGTTGCGCCCTGGGCCGGGTGTGGCGGCAGGGTTATTTGTAATGGCTCCGCGGATTTCTATACCCTGCGCGCCTACAAGATCCGCACTTGCGATGATTATGACCAGCGCTCCTGCAGCAAGACTGCAAACACCAAGCAATCGGTTCATAGCCCTAGCTCCAACGTGTTTCACAATGGTGGACACCGACGTGTCGACAGGCGTATCACGGTACATCGATGGCAATCGCTTGTTTGCTTCCCGCAACGACTGTCACGGTCTTTCGTAGAACCTGTCTGCCGATCCGCGCGATCAGATCGTACGTTCCGGGCGCCAGCAGCATTACCGGTTGTTTCGCACCTGTGCCCCAGCCCGATCGCTTAGTCTTGGGGCGAACTTCCCAATAGATGCTGGTCGTCCCAAGAGAGGCCTCCGAGCCATTTGACGTCAGCCGGAGGATACCGGCATTATGCCGGAACAGCTGCAAAGGTGCACTATCCGGTGCGATCTCTAGTACCCGCGAAACAGCTGCATTTTGTTTTCCAATTCGACTTTCGATCTGATAGCGACCGTGCCCGAGCACGACTTCGACGGTTTGCCCGAAAAGCCGCTTGAGCGGACCTTTGCCGCGTAAGCCAAGGGGCGAAATTGACCAACTGAAGGGTGTATTGGCATCAACGGTGCCGCTGCTTGCGACGGCCGACAATTTTATTCGGCGCAACGGCAGATCGAGCGTCACGGTGGTAAGTTCACCAGGCGTCACGACAATGCGCCGCGTTGCCTGCCAGACGCCGCGTTGAACTGTCACATAATATGTGCCGGCCGGCAGCGTCCAGTTTGACACAGCCGCTGCCGTGCGCGCGACTTCTCGGCGCTGACGCCTTAGGTCTGGACTATCCTCTTTCAAGAGGATGCGCAGGCCCGCGAGTAGGGAGCGGTTGGCTGGATTGGCATCAGGACCAGCCACCTTCGCAATAAGCTTCAACCGTCCACCAGGCAATGCGAACGGAACATTTGCAATCTGGCCGGCTTTAAGATCGACGTTTGCCTGGGCCTTTAGCTGCCCATCCTGAACGGTCACTTTATAAGCGCCAGCCCGCAGCAGGATCGGCAACTCCGCGAGACGATAAATCTGAGCACTGCGCGATCCAGCCGGTCCAAGCGGGTCCAGACGAACCACGGCCTCAGGGGTCAAAGGCTGGCCTTTACCGACTTTGGCCTGCACATTGATTGCTGCAATATCTGACTCGGTCTTGAGTTTGACGTGCGTACCGCGGCCGGATTTGATCTCGAATGCTTTCGAGTATTTCAACGCCCCGGACCATGTGTCGACAATGTATTTTCCTGGCGGCGGTTCGACGCGCAGGTATGAGTTTTTGGCCGTTGCGATGACACGGCCGCCATTTGCTTCCGCCGCTTTTGATGACGCTTTAGACATCGCGCGCAGCCGCCAGTTCATGGCTATTCCAAGCGGCAAATCGGATTTTGCAAAGCCGAGCGTTGCAAGCAAGCCTTGACCGGCAAACTGGCTACGCGGCGCCCGTCGGGGGCCTTGCTTTAGGCGCGGTCGCGTCGCGCGCGGTGAGGCAGAGAGCAGTTGGGCGGCGGCGAGCGTAACGATCTGCTTAATGATCGGCTCAACGCTCTCTGCCGCGGCGGCATTGAACTGTTTGCCGCCGGTCTCGCGCGCCACACAGGCCATTGCTTCGGCGGCCTCGGATTTAAGGCCAACACCGGCAAGGTGGATCTTCAGACCGGGAATGGTTTTCTTGAGTTGACGCGCCATGGCGCAGGGGTCGCCGCCGCAATTGTCCGCGCCATCATGTATAACAATGATGACCGCCGGCCCATTGCCGACCAAGGTTTGGCCAGAACGCGCCAGTGCTCCCACGATCGGCCCTTTGCCGCGCGGGTTCCATTTGCCAAGCGGCAGCACCACGCGTTCGGTGTCATGTTTGGCCAGTGGTGCCAAATAGTCCACCTGTCCGCATCCCCTCGCTCCGCCGCCAAATCCAATCAGACCTGAGCGCACCTGTCCGGGAACCTTGGGCAACCACCGGCGCAACGCTGCACTGGCCAGCTGGAACTTGGTCAATGAGGAGCCGGGCAATTTTCCCCACATCGAGCCGGATGCATCGAATACAACCATCAGGCGTGGCTCTTGCTGCTGGGCAGCTGCCGCCATTGGGATCTGCAATAGGATCAGCACCGCCAGTGTTAGGACTGTCCGCATCGCGTTGTTCACCTCGTGCCGCGCGGGCCACCACTGGGCCAGCGACAAACCATGTTCATAGGTTGCCTCCCCTTAGCAAGTCTCGCATCCGAAGACGAGCGAATTGATGGCATCAGACGCTGTTATAAACGCCCACCCGCTGGAGCAACCGTCGCGCCCGTTCAAGATGGGGGCGGTCAATCATTTCGCCGTCAAGGGCAACAACACCGACATCCGGTGCCTGCGCGAACAGGGCGACGATGCGCTCAGCCCGTGCGATGTCTTGGGCCGGTGGCGTAAACGCCGCATTTATGATGGCCACTTGGTCCGGATGAACAGCAAGTTTGCCCGAAAATCCATCCCTGGCTGCCAGTTTTGATTCGCGCTCAAGTCCATCTCGGTCACTGAGATCTGTAAAAACCGTATCGATGGCATCGACGCCTGCCGCATGAGCGCCAAACAAGATGAGATTGCGAACCCACTGAAAGGGCGCCGTCCAACTATTATCGTCGTTGCGGACCGCACGCGCACCAATTGCCGCTGAAAGATCTTCCCCACCCCACGCGAGCGCTGACAACCGGCCAGTGGCGCCAACGTAGCTCGGGAGTTGAAAAAGTGACAACGCGGTCTCGCTGGCGAGCGCGATGATACCGATGGCACCGACCTTGAGCCCGGCGTCCGTTTCGAGCGATTCCAGCAGTACGGACAATCGATGCACATCCTCGCCGTTTTGCGATTTTGGCAGCAACAGCGCATCAGGCTGAAGTGGCGCAACCAGACGCAAGTCCTCTTCCCAATGCTTCGTGGTGAGCGCGTTGATCCTGACCACACACTGCGGCCCGGTTGCTGTTGCTTCAGCTTCGCGCCGGTGCTGCAAGTAATCGCGCGCGAGACCACGGCCATGGCTCTTTCGCGTCTCGGCGACCGAATCTTCCAAGTCGATGATGATCGCATCGCTTCCAAGCGTCGGGGCCTTAGCCAGCTTGCGTTCGTCATCGCCTGGAACAAATAGAAGCGAGCGCATGCTTCACCTCTCAAGGTGTGTCTTGCGTACCATCACTTGGCGACGGCACTCGGCGACCAGTTGATCCCGTTGATTGAAAGATTTGTGATGCAACTCTACGATGCCGGCATCGGGCCGCGACTTGCTCTCACGTTTGGACAGAACCTCAGTGGTAACGCGCAGCGTGTCACCGTGAAAGACAGGTGCCGTAAAGCGCACATCCGTCATGCCCAGGTTGGCAATCGTCGTGCCCATGGAGATGTCATTGATAGAAATGCCAATCATAAGCCCGAGTGTGTAGAGGCTGTTCATTATTGGCTCGCCCCACTCGGTTTTGGACATGTATTCACGGTCGATGTGCAGCGGCTGAGGATTGTGTGTCAGTGCTGAGAACAGCGTATTGTCCATTTCAGTCACCGTCCGACGGATCGTATGTTCAACGATCTCACCGACCTGAAACTCATCGAGAAGCAGACCGCGCATGGCTCTCTCCCGCTATAGAAAGGTCTGATCCGCCAAGCAGCAATTACATCAGCCAAAAGCGCTGCCGTTGCCGGATCGTGTTTTCCGTTTCCCACCGGCAAACCGCATGGCTTCTTCTGCGGCATGAAAAAGTGCCTTGGCCTTATTTATACATTCCTGCTGTTCATTTTCCGGAATTGAATCATAGACCAATCCGGCCCCGGCCTGAACATGCAACACACCGTCTTTCACCAGACCGGTCCGCAGCACAATACATGTATCCATCTGCCCGTCTGCCGAGAAATAACCGACACAGCCGGCATAAGGACCGCGTTTGTCCTTTTCCAGTTCATCGATAATTTCCATCGCCCGGATCTTCGGCGCTCCGGACACTGTTCCGGCCGGGAACCCGGCCATCAGCGCATCAATGCAATCATGCTTGGTGCTTAGCGCGCCAACGACATTGGACACAATGTGCATCACATGGCTATAGCGTTCGATTGTGAATTGTTCAGTGACGCTGACAGAGCCGATCTCGGCAACGCGCCCGACATCATTGCGCCCGAGATCGAGGAGCATCAAATGTTCGGCGCATTCTTTTGGATCGGCAAGAAGCTTCTCGGCCAGCAACTGGTCTTCGTCGGCATCGCGACCACGCCGCGCCGTGCCGGCAATGGGCCGAACTGTCACTTCACCATCCCGGGCCCTGACCAGAATTTCCGGCGATGAGCCGACAAGGGAGAAATCGCCAAGGTCTATATAAAAGAGAAACGGTGACGGATTGGTCCGTCTCAGCGCCCGATAGAGGGCGAACGGCGGCAGCTCGAATGGTATGGAAAAACGCTGCGACAATACGATTTGGAATGCGTCGCCAGCGCGAATATAGTCCTTCGCCCGTTCCACCATGCTGATATAGTCTTTAGGCGACGTATTGGAAATTGGCTCTGGCAGCCGATGCGGTCCAGTCCGAGCGACCGGCGCCGGTGTTGGCGGCGATGCGAGTTGGCCCACTACGGCGTTTAGCCTTTTGCGCGCCGCACGATAGGCAGTTTCTGCCGATTGCTTGGCCGACGGCCGGACCGGTGTAACGATCGTCATCTCGTCGCGGACCGCATCGAAAATTATGATTACGGTGGGGCGCATGAGAACCATATCAGGTACGTTGAGCGCATCCGAGTTGGGCTCAGGCAAGTGTTCGACGAGCCGGATTGTGTCGTAGCCCATGTAACCGAATATGCCGGCTGCCATTGGTGGCAAGTGATCGGGCAAAGATATGGCGGACTGGGCTAGAAGCGCACGCAATGCAGGAAGTGTCGGCTGCTGTTGTTTACGAAACGTGCTATTCGCCCGCTGCGGCGTCTCGTTGATTTCTGCCGTTTCGCCATTAGCGCGCCACACCAGATCCGGATGCAAGCCGATCATCGAGTAGCGCCCACGTGTAGCACCGCCTTCGACCGATTCCAGCAGGAAGCTCATGGCCTGGCCGTGCCCGACCTTAAGATAGGCACCGACCGGCGTTTCCAAGTCGGCAACAAGCTTGGTCCACACCACCTGCGCCGCCCCGCCATTATAGGTTTTGGCGAATTCGGCCTGACCCGGCTCTATATCAAGCTGTGGTGCCCTTGGTTGAGCGCGTTTCAAGTTTCGACCTATCTGGTGGGCTGGGTTGGCGCTGCCCGCCCTGTCAACCTGTTGAACACGGGCTGATTGACATTGACAGTGTAACGTTTTTGCAGGGCTGCAACATAAGCTGCGACCGCGTCGGTACGCATATCCTGGTCCATGCGGTTCTTGAGCTGACCAAGCGCAATCGGCGTTGGATCCTTCGCAGCGATGATTTCTTCCAGTCGGAAGACGACACGGGTTTTCCCGTCGTCACTGATCACCGACGCGGCCTTGCCTTTCTTCAACGCGAATAGCCTGCGAATGGCGTTGACGGTTAGCCCGCCGCCACGATCGTTACGCCGAACCGCGCTCGACTCTTTGACCGTGCCACCGGCTTCTTTTGCCAATTCTTTGAATTCACCCCCTGCGTCAGCTCTTTTAATCAGCTTTGCAGCCAGCTTGGTAACCGCCTTTAGCGTTTCCTGACGATGCCAAAGCTTCGCCACCTCTTCCCGCACCTCTTTGAAAGCTTTTTGGGCCTTGGGAGTAATCGAGACCACTTCATACCAATAATAGCCACCGTCCGAAGCTTGTTCCGACGGATTCTCAAGGCCAACTTGAGAAGCAAAGATTCTGGAAACGAGGACTGCAGCGTCTGGATTGGTGATTGCCGGCTTGCCGTCTGGCGCTTTACCCTCACTATCGACTGCTGGAATCTCGACGAACTTTATTTTGAGCGCGTCGGCCACCTCTTTAAAGGACTTACCTGAGAGTTTGAGATCCTCGACCTTGTCGTGCACTTTCCGGGCCACCCGCCGCGCTTGGTCGCGTTGGATTTGGGTGCGGATTTCTTCCTTCACATCTTCAAACTTGCTTTTCTTGGCGGGTTGAATTTCTCCCACCCGCAGCAGCATCGTTTTGTACTTGCCTTTAACGGGCTGCGAGACTTCACCTTTCTTTAGTTTAAAGGCGGCATCTGCAATTGCCTTGTCATCAAGCGCGTTCTTGGTCAGCAGACCAAGATCAATGTCGTTTTTTGTTGCCCCGCGCGCTTTGGCGGCATCAAGGAATGATTGTCCGCCGGCAATCTTCTTGCGTGCGGCAGCTGCGTCCTTTTCAGAATCGTAGGCGATTTGTTCAATGCGCCGACGCTCGGGTGAATCGTAACGCGATTTCGCTTGCTCAAATGCTCTTTTGACCGCTTCGTCGCTAACTTTGGTCCGTCCTGCCAAAATTTTGGTGGTCGCGACCAATAATCGAACCTTGCGATAATCGGGTCGGACAAATTGCCCCTTCTGGCTTTCGTAGAGTTTCTTGAGCTGCGCCTCAGTTGGCTTGGCAAGTTTTGGCAACACCTTTGGGTCAATCGTGAAGTATTGCGCCTTTCGCCTTTCTTGGTCGTAGCGATAAAGAATATCGATGACCGCCTTAGGTGCCGTAACACCGTAGAGCAAGGCGCTCGTCAAATGGGTGCGCAATATCTCGCGCTCCCGTAACTCGGCAAATGATTTTTCGCTAAGACCGTTGCGTCTAAGAAAGGCATTGAAGCGTGCCGGTTCGAATTGACCGGTCAGCCCTTTGAAGGCCTGTGTCGAGCGCACGTCTTCAACCAACGTCTCGCGCCCCAATCTGAGATTGAGCGCGTTGGAATGATTGTCGAGCGTCGCATTGCCGAGCAACGTTGTAAGCGTGCGCCGATCAATGCCCAGCAGTCTGGCCTGTTCTTGTGTCAGGCGCGCGCGGCCGAACCGCGACGAGACATTTTCAATCTGACGACGGTAGGCCCGTTCAAACTGCTGCGCAGAAACGACCATGTCCCCGACTTTTGCCACTTCGCCTTGTCGATAGGTCCGAAAGACATCTTCGATTCCCCAGACGGCAAAGCTCAGCACCAGTAGCCCGATAAAGACCTTGGCGATCCACCCGGATGTGCTCTTGCGGAGGGCCTCTAACATATAAAAATACTCCGTTTCCCATCAGACTTTTAGGGCCGCAGGACGGCGCCATGCGTGATCCGTAAGCGACCGCGGCGGCCAGCGATTGCCCTACCGCCTCCCATCGTGTGGTCATATCAACCCTAGCCGGACCAATAAAGCAAGGTACGCAATAATGTGATGAACGGTGATGGGCTGGACAAGAGCGTGTGTTTGTACTTTTTGGGGCGCTGAAATGGGCATGCCCAGAGGCTGGCAGAATAAAGGGATTAAGCGGATGGCTACGACCGGGATAAGACCTCTCGTTGCAGGGAACTGGAAAATGAACGGCTTGCGCGCCGCCCTGGCCGAGGCCAACGCAATCGTCACTGCGCTCGAGGGGCGATCAGACGACGCAGCGCCCGACGTGATGATTTGCCCCCCGGCCACAATGATCGCAGAAATGGCCGCGTTGGCCGGTAACGCTCCCCTATTGGTTGGCGCACAGGACTGCCATGCGGCCGCCAAGGGCGCCCATACCGGTGATATTTCAGCTGAAATGCTTCGCGATGCCGGCGCAATCGCCGTTATTGTCGGCCATTCCGAGCGCCGCGCTGATCATGGCGAATTGGACCGTCATGTCCTGGCCAAGGCTGAGGCGGCGTATCGTGCGGGCTTGATTGCCATAATTTGCGTTGGCGAGACCGATGGCCAGCGCCGCTCTGGGCTGACCAGGGACGTGGTGGCCCGCCAGCTAAAAGCTTCTACACCTGATACGGCGACCCCGGACAATACCGTCATCGCCTATGAACCGGTCTGGGCGATTGGCACCGGCCTGACACCGACACCGGACGATGTCGCCGCCATTCACACCTTGATGCGATCGGAATTGCGCGCACGCTTCGGCGACCAGCAATCGCTGTTCCGCTTGCTGTACGGCGGTTCGGTAAATCCCAAGAATGCCAAAGAATTGATGGCCGTGGAGCATGTTGATGGCGCATTGGTCGGTGGCGCCAGTCTAACGGCAACGGATTTTCTCGGCGTCATTGCGGCCTATGATTGATGCGATGCGCCATAAGGGATAACGTGACGCAGCACTGCGGTAAGTGTCCGGCCAGCGCAGGTGGATCGCGTTTCATGAGTATGCGTACGAAATCGATTGTCAAAATCGTTGTCTTGTCAGCAGTCCTGGCTATCTTCTCGCCTTTGTCCGTCTCCGCCCAACTGTTGAACACCGACGACTGCGACAAATTGCGGATCGCGTTGGATGATCTCGTCGACGCCGGCGTAATGGACGATTACGAGAAGGGCGCGGTATGGGCAAAAGCGAATTTGCCGCCCGAACGTATAAAGCGCGTTCTGGAATTCATCCAAATGCACGAAAAGGTCACCTTTCGCTGCCCCGATGCAGCACCGCCTTTGCCGATGCGGGCGGACCGTAATCTTATAAATGGTGATAAGAAACCCGATCGTGCTGACGCCCCGCCGCTGCCGCCGCGCCGCCCGCCGTTCCCTCGTCAATCCCGGATATTCGGCTTTTCTGCGGCTTTTGGATCGGCTCAAGCCAACTAAGTGGGCGCCAGGAGGCGAATAGCGCACCGGCGTTGGCGACGTGGCAGCTTGTGTGCGAAATCGCAGCGATCGGGTGAACTGTCGCGCCGCGCGTAGAAGATTCTTGGGTGCCGGGGCTGGCGGAGCCTTTTCTGATAGTGTAAGGACCACCATCTTCACCAGGATCCGATTTTAGTGGCGAGGCGCAGATGACCACCGTCGTGCTCGTAATACATTTGATGATCGCAGTCGCACTTGTCGGCGTTGTTCTCATGCAACGCTCGGAAGGCGGCGCTCTGGGCATCGGCGGCGGCGGCGGCGGTGGTGGGTTTTTGACCGGTCGCGGCACAGCTAATCTGCTGACCCGAATTACGGCTGGTTTGGCAGTCGGATTCTTCATTACCAGCATTACGTTATCGATATTGGCGAAGCAGTCGCGGGCTCCGACCTCGATCTTCAATAACCCGGCCAGTCAGCCGACCAGCACGACCCCTGCGCCGCCCACCGGCAAGGGCCCCGCAACGACGCCCAAACCGGCGAACAAGCCCACCGCGGGCACGCCCCCCAAACCCAGCAAACCTGCGAATACTGGGCCGACTGTCCCTCAATCGAAATGATGCGAAGCGGGCACAGAGGTGTGCAATCTTCGAGCATGCCTTGAGGTTGGCATGGCAAATATCGTGGATACCGGCACAAATCGGGCTTCGAATCACGCGCGTTCGGGTTTAGGATAGAGGCCCATGCAACGGTATATCTTCATTACCGGCGGTGTGGTCTCCTCTCTTGGCAAAGGCCTCGCATCGGCCGCGCTCGGCGCGCTTCTTCAGGCGCGTGGGTATTCTGTCCGCCTTCGAAAGCTGGATCCCTACCTCAATGTCGATCCGGGCACCATGAGCCCGTATCAACATGGCGAGGTCTTTGTCACCGATGATGGCGCTGAAACGGACCTGGATCTTGGCCATTATGAACGCTTTACTGGCGTAAACGCCAAACAGACGGACAACGTTACAACCGGCCGTATTTATCAGCAGATTCTGGCCAAGGAACGCCGCGGCGATTTCCTTGGCGGCACCGTCCAGGTGATCCCGCACGTTACTGATGCCATCAAGGACTTCGTGACCTGGGGCAACGACGGCATTGATTTTGTATTGGTGGAAATAGGGGGCACTGTCGGCGACATCGAAGGCCTGCCATTCTTCGAGGCCATTCGCCAGCTGAGCAACGAGTTGCCGCGCGGCCAGTCCGTATTCATCCATTTGACGCTTGTCCCCTATATCCCGTCAGCCGGTGAACTCAAGACCAAACCAACCCAGCACTCCGTCAAAGAGCTGCGCTCGATCGGCATTCAGCCTGATATTCTGTTGTGTCGGACGGACCGCCAAGTCCCCCGCTCAGAGCGCAGAAAGATTGCGCTTTTCTGCAATGTGCGTGAAGAAGCGGTGATCCAAGCTCTTGATATGCCGTCGATTTATGCAGTGCCGCTTGGCTATCACAATGAGGGTTTGGACGATCAGGTTCTGGCGGCCTTCGGGATCACCGGGGCGCCGCGGCCCGATCTTGTGCGCTGGGAAGAAATCAACCAAGCGATCAATAATCCTGAAGGCTCGGTCAAGATCGCCGTTGTCGGCAAATATACAGAACACCGCGATGCCTATAAGTCTTTAACCGAAGCCCTTATGCACGCCGGCATTGCGAACCGGGTGAAGGTCGAACTCGAGTGGGTCGATAGCGCGACATTTGAATCGGAAGATCCAGCCCCCGTACTTGAAGACGTGCATGGAATTCTGGTGCCCGGCGGCTTCGGCGAGCGTGGCGCCGAAGGCAAAATACTGGCGGCAAAATTTGCCCGCCTCCGCCGCGTACCTTACTTCGGCATCTGCTTTGGCATGCAGATGGCGTGCATTGATGCGGCCCGCAATTTGGCTGGTCTCAAGGAGGCGGCTTCGACGGAATTCGGCGCCGCAAAACAACCTGTCGTTGCTGAGATGACGGAGTGGCTCAAGGGCGACGAACTCGAAGTGCGCAAGAAAGGCGGGGACTTGGGCGGCACAATGCGCCTAGGGGCCTATGAGGCCCGCCTTGCTGAAGGCAGCCGCATCGCCGACATCTATGGCGCAACGGAAATCTCCGAGCGCCATCGCCATCGTTATGAAGTGAACACGACCTTCCGGCGCAAACTTGAAGCCTCTGGCCTCATATTTGCTGGTATGTCACCCGACGGCCTGTTACCTGAGACCATCGAGTACCCGGACCACCCTTGGTTCATCGGTGTGCAGTTTCACCCCGAGCTAAAGTCGAGGCCGTTCGAGCCGCATCCGCTATTTACGAGTTTCATTGCAGCCGCCGTCGAACAAAGCCGTCTCGTTTAAACGCCAAAAGGCGAGCCCTATCGATTTCAAGGGCTCGCCATTTTTGATTGGCCAATTCACCAATGTCCGAGGCGCACTGCACCCGCTTATGATTTAAGGGTCAAAAGCGCAGGCCGAATGGGTCAAAAGGCTTCTTTTCCTCGCCGGATGGGGAACGTTCGCTGGTGGTATTTGACGCGACCGTTGCGAACGAGGGGCCGGTCCGGAACTGCTTGTAGGTCGCTGTGACGCGTGTGCCGACCGGGATGCTATTATAGAGTTCGATTACATGCGAATTGTGCATCCGGACACAGCCCTTGGAGACGTTTTGCCCAATCGTCCACGGTGCATCGGTGCCGTGAATGCGATAAAGCGTGCTGCCAAGATAAAGCGCCCGCGGTCCAAGTGGATTGCGCGGATGGCCGCCGGCAACGATAGGCGGCAATTTTGGATTTTCTCGCCGCATTTGTGCCGTCGGAGTCCAGGTTGGATTGACGCGCTTTTGCGAGACGCGCTGCACACCCGACCAGCGGCTTTGTGGACGCGGCACGGCAATGGGATAGCTAACCGCCTGCCCGCGTTTGCGGATATGATAGAGGCGGCGATCGGCAAAGCTGACGATGATTTGGCCCGGCGCATATTTTTTGCTGAAACTTACGACTTCTCTGCCGGAGACATAACCGGTCCCGGAGTAACGGGAGCCGGTCGCGCTGTCACCGAACAGCGAGTCGAAAAAGCCTTGGGCTTGGGCGGAGGGGGCGGCAATGGCAATGCTGAAGAGAGCAATTGCACCTGTTACCAAACGAAATAGACGCGACATCACATAACTCTTTCTCAGATACTACAGTCGACGGAACAAAACAGAGACTTGCCGGGGTCTCACTTGGGCTGCGCCAATTTGAAACACCCGGTATGGTCGCGGTCACCATGTCCAAATTTCCCTACTTTTAGGTTAACGCCGGCTCGCTCCGCGACCAGCTAGTACAATCCACCGACGATCACGCCACAAAAAAGCCAGCCCCGCATCGCGGGGCTGGCTGAAACGAACGAAGCGTAGTGCTATTGCTTACTGCTTCTTCTTTTTCTTCTTTCTCTTGCCGCAGTTGAGGCAGCCCTTCTTGTAGCCTTCGCTCATCGCCTTGCCAGCAATCTTCACCAGTTTAGGATCGAATGCGAGCACCTTATCGCGGAGTTTGTCAATTTCTTCGCCGGTTGCCGGGTCAAACGGGAATTTGGCCTTTTTGATCGCGCCAATGAATTCCTTGTCCTTGACCAGATTGCCCCAAGCGGCGCGCAATTCCTTCACGCGAGCTTTTGGCATATTTGGTGCGCCGAAAATTGACCGGCCAACGTCTGAGGAAAGGCCAACCCAAGCATAGATCTTCTTCGAACGCTCATCGCCGACCACGTCTTGAACCAAAGGAATGTCCGGGATCAGCTTGTTGCGTTCCGCGCCGACTTGCATCAGCGGAACAAACTCTTTGGTTTTCAACTTGTCGCCCAGCTTTGCGAGCCAGGTGCCCCAGTTGAGAGCCATCATGTTAACTTCGCCGCGACGCATAGCGAGCATAAATGGTCCCGATCCGGCATACCCACAAACCATTTGGAATTTGGCGCCGTCCAGGTTCTTTACGAGCAGCGGAAGCATGGAGCTGGCGGACGTCTTACCGGAGCAGCCTGCCTTCAGTTCTGTGGTCAGCAGCCCCTTGACGTCCTTGACGCCCGTGTCGGAGCGAACACCAAACACGGAGTGGGATGTGGCAACACGGCCGATATAATGGACCTTGCGCATATCCCACGGCGCGCGCTTAGGCTCTAGCAACTGGCTATGCGAGATGCCGTCTGGAAGGAGCCCGAGCATCGTACCGTCGCGTGGCGCCTTCGTGAAGAAGTACTTGGCCGCCTTGCGCCCGCCACCGCCACGCCGAGAGACCATCACGACTCTCGGATTACCGGCGAGGTGCTTACCCAAATGATTAGCAATCAAGGTCGCATAGCCGCCATAGGATCCGCCGGCGCTGTGGCCGATCAGGATGGTAACCCGCTTACCTTTGTAAAACGGCGCCGCCTCCGCAGCGCTCATCACGCCTTGCATTGCAACTGCTGAACCGAACGCCAAAATACCGGCGCCCAAAGCAGCAGTTTTCACAAATTTCGACATACGTCTCTCCCTTTGTTGAAGGTCATGCTACCCATTTTTTAGGGGTCAATTGTGCCGCGACCACTTAATGCACAGCCATCCGTTCATTCCGTGAAGTGCCTCGACGGCAATAATCCGGCTGACAGGCCGGCCGCGGTGTACAGGTGAACTTGGCACGACAGGGCCAATATGTGAAGCATAAATCCGGTTTTGCTTACAATTCAGGCAATTATTTTGCTCACCCGGCCCTTTCAGTAGATTACGCTGCCTACGGAGGTTAGAATCCAAGATGCTCAAGCTTTACCACTGGCGCACCTCGACCTGCTCCAAACGTGTACGCATTTGTTTGGCCGCCAAGCAGCTCGAATGGACATCGGCCCTCATTGCCTTGCCGAAATTTGAAAATCTAGACCCGGACTATCTTAAGCTTAATCCGGATGGCATTGTGCCGACACTCATTCATGACGGCCGCGTGCTAACCGAATCCAACGTCATACTCGAATATCTTGACGATGTTTTTCCCGATCCAGCGCTTCGACCGACAGAGCCGTACGAGCGTGCGCTGATGCGCCGCTGGATGGATACCTTCGAGCATGTCACCCACCGCAGCGTTAACGTCGTATCCTTCATCCGCCAAGGTCGCCGCGATCGCTATACAAAATTGTCGCGTGAGGAGCGAGAAGCTTTGATCGCCAGGTATCCGACCGAGACCAAGCGAGCCGAATTGCGCAGCCGCATCGAAAACGGAATAAGCGACGCGCAAATGCGTCTTGCTGGGGACCGCCTTGCGGCCGTCCTGGATAATATGGAAACCACTCTGAAAGATCGTCAATGGCTGTGCGGTGGGGCGCCAACACTTGCTGATATTTCAATCTCGCCTTTTATCGAACGTTTCGAGGCGAATAGGATGGCCCAATTGGTGGATTGGTCTAAACGCCCGTCCGTTGGCGCTTGGTGGCAACGCATGCAGGCCTGGGATGCCTTTCAAAAAGGTTTCGATTATTCTGCTGAGACCTAGTGAGTTAGATCAGACGTTCGTTCACAATGTGCGGCAGGCTTTGAAACAATCGTCCGATCCGAAAACCTCACGAGAAACTTAAACGTGCTAGTGTTCTTTCTTGAACCAGAAGTTCGTCTGGAGGGCGCTGCAAATAGTAGCGAAATTCTGGTTCAGGACACAAGAGTATTCAGACACGACGCCTGTGACTTGGAAGAAAGCAATGTGCGCAAAGTCAGTTGAATTCAGATCGCCCAAGACGGTGCTTGCACCGAAGTCGATTGCCATCGTCGGTGCTTCCGAGCGCGGTGCGTGGCCACGCCAAATCTATGCCAATTTGCAGGAAGCGAATTACCAAGGTGATATTTATCTGGTCAATCCCAGACAATCAGAAGTGTATGGCCGGAAATGTTATCCAAGTCTTGCCGATATCGCCCAACCAATTGATCATGCGATGGTGATCGTGCCTGCCGGCGCCGTGCCGGGGATCCTTGAGGATGCCGCTGCGAGCAACGTTAAGTCGGCGACGATTTATGCCGCCGGCATCGGTGACGGAACTGATCCAGATTCCATCACCCGCGGCAAATGGGTGAGCGAGTTTATCGCCAATCATGATCTTCGCATTGCCGGCCCCAATTGCATGGGCGGGTTTAGCTATCGCGAACGTCTGCATGCTTATCCCAACACCGATCTTGCAGCATATCCGGTGGGTGAAACCGGTGTCCTGTTCCAAAGCGGCGGCACGCTGCAATTCTTCATGAAAACTGGTGCGGATCGGGGTCTCAGATATTCATACGGCTTTTCGACCGGCAACGAGTTGGACCTCGATCTGGCGGACTTTTTCAACTATCTGGTGGACGATCCGGGCACCAAGCAAATTGTCTTGTTCATCGAAGGCATTCGCCGTCCGGATGCTTTCATGGTTGCAGCCGGACGCGCACTTGAAGCCGGCAAACCGGTACTTGCCATCAAGACTGGCCTGACCCAGAAGTCACGCCAGGCCGCCCAATCGCACACCGGCGCAATCGGCGGCGACTACAAGGCCTTTCTCGCAATGTGCGAGCGTTTTGGCATTGTCCGCTGTGTCAATCTCGATGATCTTCTGGAGACGGCCCTGGCTTTCCAGGGCGGACGTTTGCCCAAGGGTCCAAACATCGGCGTTGTCACCACGTCGGGCGGCACGGTTGATCTCCTCTATGATTATGCAGAATTGGAATCGACAAGCTTTCCAGATTTGACAGAGGAAACCTGCGCGCGTTTGCAACCGCTGCTCCAGGCCGGCATCGAAGCCAAGAACCCGCTTGATGCAGGAATACCGACCACACCAGCGGGCGCACGCGCCTGGTGTGAAGCGATCCTGGATCAGGATGATATCCACATGCTGGCCTATGCAGGTCCATTGCCGAAGAGTTCGGACACGGACGAGGCGCTCGAGCCATTGCGCACATTGCCGGACTATGTCGATAAGCCGATCATCGGATTTTCGCGGATGTGCTATCAGATGGTGCCAGGCGCTCTACCACGGCTCTTGTCGTTGGGGTTTCCGCAAGTGCAGGGGCTGCAACAGACATTGCGGGCCATGAATGCACTGTGGTTCCATGCCGAGCGTCGCGGTAAATTCCCGGCAATGCCAGATGCTGCGCCATCCAGCGCATTGTCACCACGCGAGCTCACCGCTGCGCTGACGAAGGCCGGAATAACCGTGCCACGGTCTGAGCTGGCAAAGACCGCCGATGAAGCAGTAGAGATTGCCGACTCGATTGGGTTTCCGGTCGTCTTAAAGATCGAGTCAAAGGACATTTTGCACAAAACCGAAGCCGGCGGCGTGAAACTCAACTTGGCGAATTCACAAGACGTCCGCGATGGCGCCGGCACCCTCCTGGCCAGTGCAACGCGGTATGCCCCGGATGCAGTCGTCGATGGCTTCCTGGTCCAGCAGCAAGTTACCGGCATCGAAGCAATCGTCGGTGTGCACGAAGACCCGCTTTATGGTCCAATTCTGCTGGTCGGCACCGGCGGAGTGTTTGTCGAATTGATGGAAGATGTTGAATTGCGCATGCTGCCGGTGACGACTGAGGACATCGAACGCATGCTGGCGGGGCTGAAGCTGTCTCGACAGCTTGACGGTTTTCGCGGTGCGCCGCCGGCTGATCGTCACGCCCTTATCGCTACGATCAAAGCGATTGGAGATTTTTATCTGACCCATCGCGCACGGATCCGAGACATTGAAATCAATCCCCTTATGGTCCGTCCTGAAGGCGATGGCGCTGTGGCGGTCGATGTGCGTGTAATCTGGCAAGATGGCGTCGAAGGAGAATAAGCCCATGGATTTCGAACTCCCCGAAGAACTCCGCATGTTCAAGGAAGAGCTGCGCCGCTTCGTGAATGACGAACTCATACCGGTTGAGCTGGACACACTCGAGCAGCCCGATCCCGATGACGATCCCAAGCTAAAGCCGCATTATAAGGAAAAGTTCGTTGCCCGTGCCAAGGAGCTTGGTATCTACGGCATGGATATTCCTGAACAGTTTGGCGGACAGGGCTATTCCAACGTCATCAAGGCGCTGATCCTTGAGGAAATGTCGCGGACCGCGGCACTTCCCGCGCGCGGTGACAGTATCCTTGGTCCGACCGTGCGCGCGATCCTTTATACGCTCGAAGGCGAGATGAAGGAAAAGTATCTGATGCCGGTTCTGCGGGGTGAGAAAACCGCATGCTTCGCGCAAACCGAGCCCGATGCTGGCTCAGACCCCGGTGGCATGCGCACAACAGCGGTGCGAGACGGCGACCACTATGTGATCAACGGTGTGAAGCGTTTCATCACCGGCGCCGGTAGCGCCGACTTTATGCAGTTGATGGCAGCGACGGACCGAGACAAAGGCTCGCGCGGCGGCATTTCCTGTTTCCTGGTCGATATGGACACGCCGGGCGTTACGCTGGCAACCAGCTATGAGACGATGATGGGCGATCGGCCTTGGGAGATCGTACTGGACAACGTGCGCGTTCCAGCGACACAGCTGGTTGGCGAAGAGGGCGGTGGCTTCATCCTCGGCCAGAAATGGCTGGGTCCGGGGCGCGTCAAGCATGGTGCACGCGCGCTTGGTGTTGCCGAGCGCAGCTTGGAAATGGCCACTGCTTATGCCAAGCAGCGTTCAACCTTTGGCCGCACTTTGGCAGAACGCCAGGGCATCCAGTGGATGCTGGCGGATATTTACATTGAACTTCAGGCCGCACGCCTGTTGGTCTACAAGACGGCCAGCCTGCTCGACCAGGGATTGCCGGCCCGCGAGGAGTCATTCGTCGCCAAATACTACGCCGACGAGATGGCCTTCCGCGCCATCGATGCATGCATGCAGATTCATGGCGGTATCGCATTGACGACGGATCTGCCGATCGAGCGCATGTGGCGACAGCAACGCAGTTATCGCATTACGGAAGGGGCAAGCGAAGTGATGCGCCATGTGATCGCCCGTCACGTTCTGAAGATCTACGGCGAATAAGTTCAGACCAGCGCGCCGCGAAGCCCGCCCCGGCGTCAAGCGAGGGCGGGCATTTGTGCTGGTTGTCGAAGGCACCAAGCCCTAGCGTTTGAACGTACCGAACCCTGGCTTGTAGCTTTTCTCGTCGATGAATTGCGCCAGCGCCTTTTCCCGGCCATTTTCTGGATCACCGTGCTTGAGAGCTTCGCCTTTCGCTGCCAGGTAGTCTTCGGCCTGATCGACATCCATTTCCCGCACGCTGCGGATTGCATCCTTCGTATAGCGCAACGTCATCGGGCTCTTTTCCATCAGCATGTTTGCGATCTTCAAGGTTTCCGCCCTGAGATCCGCGAGGGGGACTGACTTGTTGATGAATTTCATTGCTGCGGCTTCTTTGCCGGTGAACGTTTCGCCGGTGCAGGCATACCACATCGCATCGCGATAACTCATGATTTTCGCCACATTCCACGAAACGATACCGCCGGGAACGATCCCCCAGTTGACTTCGGAAAGACCGAACAGCGCTTCATCGGCGGCAATGGCGAAATCGCACGCGCTGACCTGTGTAAAGGCACCGCCGAAGCAAAAGCCGTTGATCATGGCAATCGTCGGTTTTGGAAAGCGGTTCAATTTCACCCAACGCCATTCATGCGAGGCACGGCGATACCTCATGCGGGCTTTTGCATCTCCATCATTCTGGCGGAAGTAAAGCTTGAGGTCCTGGCCGGCAGAAAATGCTTTGCCTTCACCTGTCAGGACAACGATTTTGGTCTGATCGTCGTTGGCGACATCATCGAGTGCCTCGTTCATATCCATATGGAGCTGCGGGCTCATGGCATTGCGCTGACTGGGCCTGTTGAAGATGACGAATGTGACGCCGCCTTCCCGTTCAAATTTAACCGTTTCATAAGTTCCAAGTGCGCCATCAGACATATCTACCTCCATTGGATTGATTGTGCGTTGCGTCAATTTGCGGTCTTATGCGCGCTAAGCTTGCATATTCTGCAATGCTGACGTCAACTAAACCAAAAATCAAATGACGAATTTGGAGTTTGCGGACGTCGGTGGCTCAACTAAAGTGCCAGCCAGCCGTATTATTTCGTGAGAACGCAACAGGAATGGTGGAAGTAGCCCGATGACCGAACGACGCAATGATTCAGCCTATATTGCCTATGATGACCTCCGCGGCTGGCTTGAGCGCGCCGAACAGATGGGTGAGGTCGTGCATGTGAAGGGGGCCAGTTGGCAGAAAGACATCGGGCTTGCTGCGGAAGCCATCCTGCGTGAGGAGCATGGACCATGTGTCGTCTTCGATGAGGTGCCGGGCAGTCCCAAGGGTTATCGACTGTTGCTCAACGTCTTCGCCGGCAACCGCCGCAATATGACTTTGGGTCTGCCTGAGCATCTGAACAAGTGGGAGCTCAGCAACGCCTACCATGATGCCTATCTTACAGAGCAGAAGATTGTTCCCCATGAGATGGTCGATGATGGCCCGATCTTTGAGAATATCCTGACCGGCGACGACATTGATTTGGAGAAATTCCCAGCACCGGTCTGGCATGAAAAAGATGGTGGCCGTTACATCGGAACCGGCACCTATTCAATTACCCGCGACCCCGAAGATGATTGGTTGAACGCCGGTGCTTATCGCGCTCAGGTTCACAACAAAACTACGGTTGGTATATCGATGGCCCGAGGCCACCACGGCTTCGTCCATCGAGAAAAGCACTGGAAAAAGGGTGAGCCCTTGCCGATCGTCATGGTGCTCGGCGGTGATCCGTTAGCATTTTTCTTTGGCGGCACCGAAGCGCCATATGGCGTATTTGAATTAGATCTCGTTGGCGGCCTGCGTGGCCGGCCCGTTAAGATGGTGACGGGCACAATCACCGGCTTGCCGTTCCCTGCTGATGCCGAGGTTGTTCTCGAAGGCTATGTCCATCCTGACAAGACCCATCCCGAAGGCCCGTTCGGTGAATGGACTGGCCATTATGCCGGCTGGGTTCGCGATCTACCGGTCGTCGATGTCAAAGCGATCTATCATCGCAACGATCCGATTCTTTTGGGTGTCCCGCCAATGGGGGGCGGACCGGACGAAATGGCGCGCTATCGTGCCGTG
This sequence comes from Hyphomicrobiaceae bacterium, assembly GCA_965223255.1. GTDB lineage: Bacteria > Pseudomonadota > Alphaproteobacteria > Rhizobiales > Hyphomicrobiaceae > CBDCWA01. The sequence continues at coordinate 353,238 of CBDCWA010000003.1, forward strand.
ATGCGCTCTGCCATGATGAAGGACAATCTCGTCAAGGCGGGCGTCCCTGGTGTCCAACAAGTCTGGTGCCATGAAACCGGTGCCTCACGCTTGTTGCATGGGGTATCCATCAAGCAGAGCCATCCCGGTCACGGGGTGCAGGCTGGGGTCGTCGCCATCCAATGCGGTGCCGCAGCCTATGCATCAAAGTACGTCATTGTTGTTGACGACGATGTTGACGTCACCAATCTTGAGCAATTGATCTGGGCGATGTGCACGCGCGCAGATCCGAAAACCGCCATCCAGTTCCTAGAAGGTGTATGGGATTCCAATGCCGATGCCTCCTTAACACCTGAAAAGAGGGCCCTGGGCGACACGACTCACTCCTGCGCAATTATCGACGCGTGCCGGCCCTATCGCTGGCGCGACAAGTTCCCACCGAGCAACGCACCGAGCCCTGAGGTTGCCCGCGAAGCACGGGAAAAATTCGGTTGGCTTATGAATGGTGCCAAGAAAGGCTAACAACTCGGACGTGTCATGCAGACGCTGTTTAGTTGCCCTGAGGCCTGGCAAAGCAAGACCATCACCGCTGACGGTTATCACACGCATTATATCGAAGCCGGCAATTCCGAAGCCCAACCGCTGGTGCTGGTACACGGAGGGGCTTGCGAAGTCGGCCTCGGGGTGTCCCGCTGGTATCCGACGGTTATTCCACTGGCCGAACATTTTCACGTGATCGCCATCGATCAGCTTGGCAATGGGTCGACCGATGCCCCGCGAACACTCAGTGATTTGGGTGATGTGACCGTTCGCGCAGAACATGTGATTGCGACCATCGATGCCATGGGATTTGAGCGCCCGGTGCATTTGGTCGGCCAATCGCAGGGCGGTTGGATTGCGGCCTATATCGCCATCAATAGACCGGACCTCGTGCAGCAATTGGTGTTGATCGACAGCGCCAGTGCTTCGGGAGCCACCATAAAAAAGGAAGGTGCACCGGCTGAACCGGAAATGATCGATGTCGACGGCGCTCGGGTCACCGTCGATGGCAGCGGACATTTGCCTTACTTCGATGAGGTGTTCGAGCCGAACTCAAAATTGCCAAAAGCGGGCTATTCCTCAACGCGGGACGGTCTTCGCAAATATTTGGGCGTATTCGTTGAGAACAAGGCCATGGTGACAGAGGAGTGGCTTGACAAAGTCCTGGAACTATCGGCGCGCTGGAATGCGCTTTATATGGAGCATCGCGGCCAAGCCTATTGGCACGAAAAGAAAATCGCGGGCCACAATGCGCAATACAACATCAATGGCAAGCATTTGCGCGAATTGGTGCACAAGATCACCTGTCCTACGCTTGTCATTTGGGGTCGCAACTCCAACAAGGGCATCGATCCCGGCTATGCCTTTTATAAGACCTTTCCAAACGCCGACTTTCATGTCTTCAACAACGCCAATCACTTTCTCTGGCTCGACCAGCCAGAGAAATTCAATAGACTTTTGACCTGGCACTTGATGGCGGACTGACTTGTACCCGTTGGGGCGCCACGCCAAGCGATGACAACAGACTATAGAGGCAGAATGTCAAACTCCGAACGTATTCTGGTTGTTGGCGGTGGTCCGGTCGGCACCATCACGGCGTTGAGTCTCGCGCGCCGCGGCATTCCCGTGACAGTTTTCGATAAACTCGACAAGCCCGCAGAAGATCATCGTGCCGCCACCCTGCAGCCGGCAACACTTGATCTCTTCGCCCCGTTGGGCTTGACGGAACACGTCATCGCTGAAGGTTTGCATTCGCCACTCTTTCAATGGCGCGATCGCGAAACGCAGGACGTGGTTGCGGAGTTCGACTACGGCCTGCTGGCCGCTGAGACGGATTACCCGTTCGTCATCCAACTAGAGCAACACAAAACCGTCAATATTGCGTTGGCGGAAGCAAGCCGCTGGCCGTGTTTCGAAATGATCCGCCCGGCCGAGGTCGTGGAAGTGGGGCAAACAATTGATGACGTTTGGTTGAAGGTTAAGCGCCAGGATGGAGCTGTCGAGGAGCACCGCGGCAAATGGCTTGTCGGCTGCGATGGCGGACCGTCTTTGGTCAGGCGCGCCATGGATGTGTCGTTCGAGGGGTTCACCTGGCCGGAACGCTTCAATGTGGTGGCAACGACGCGCGACCTTGAAGCAGCCATGGCCTTTCGCTTACGCAATTATTGCGCCCATCCGGAGCGCTGGGTTGCCTTGATGAAAGTGCCCGGCGAGAATTTCGAAGGCATATGGCGCTGCGTATTCCCCGCCAAATCCAACGAAACCGACGAAGAGGTAATGGGGGATCGATGGATTAAGGCGCGCTTTGCCGAATGCTTGCCAGGCGCTGGCGATGTCGAGATTGTCCATCGCAATATGTACAACGTGCATCAACGCGTTGCCGGATGTTTTGCCGCAGGTCGCATGGCACTTGCCGGCGATTCTGCCCACGTCAACAATCCGATTGGTGGCATTGGTATGAACAGCGGCTTCCAAGACGCCTTGAACCTCGCGGACAAGCTTTATGAGATCTGGCATGGTGCTGAAAGCGAACCGTTGCTCGCACGCTATGATCGCCAGCGCCGCCTAACGGCGATCGAGTATGTTCAGGCCCAGTCCATCGCCAACAAGCGCACGTTGGAAGAACGCGATCCCGAGCAGCGCCGCAAAGCCCTCGACAACTTACGCCAGCTAGCCGCAAACCCCGAAACCCACCGCGATTTTGTCCGCCGCAGCGCGCTGATCGCTATGAAAAACAAGGCCGATGAAATCGAATAGCGGCGCGGCATGCGGGGAGGTTAGGCCTCCCATAAGTTACTGAATTGCGTCGCCACGACCTGGTCGTAGCTGAGGTCGCGCGTCGTTAGCCCCATCGCCTTTGAAAAGGCACTCATCCCGGCGACGAAGTCTTGGGTAACCACGGGTGTGTAGTAGGGCAGGTCGCGCGCGACGACATCAGCGATCATCTCCGCTGCATCAGCTGGCAACAGCGCCCGTCCGACCTTTGTCGCCAAGCTGATATCCGCCTTCAGCGCTCGCTGCGTTTTCACCAAGGCTATGAGCGCCGCCGCCGCGGCGTTTGGATTGTCCCGGATAAGCAGCTCCGATGTAATCAACGCGGGCATGGTATAATTGAACGCATCCGCAGGGCCAGCACCGCGTCTGGCATCAATCACCATGGTGCCGACACCACGGCGGACAGCCACTTCCGCCCTCATGCCGTTGGCCCAGAAGCCATCGACTTTGCCATCCTCAAGAGATTTCGCGGCCGCCACGCCGAAATTCTTGCTATTTCCCGTAAAGGCACCTGGCACCGGTCCGATGTCGACGCCATCGCGCTCAAAATCGATGCCGGATTGCACTAAGTGCCGCTTGAGGCCAAGATCCACCAATGGTGCGGCACCGATGCGAAGGCCCTTGATAGCCTCGATCTCGCCGCGCTTTGCGGCCAGATCCGCACGCAGGATCAAGAACCAATACATACCCTGTGCCAAGGCCCCCAGCAGTTTCGCGCCCTGCCATTCCGGAAACGCGTGCGGCACGCTGTGCGCTGAGCCACCGACAAAATCAATGTTGCCGTATCGAAGCTCTTCCAGCGTCTTATCGACGGGACAGATGAGTTCCAGCGACGCATCGAGGCCTTCGTCCTTAAAAAAAACCGAGTTCCACAGCAGCCGCGGCCGGAAAATAGGAATTCGAGATCAGATCCGGGACTGCAATTTTCAATATTCTTCTCCATATTGGGTCCGGCGGAAGCGGTGTCCCGTGGACAATCACGGGCGAGGCATGCCACACCAAGGGACAAATTTCCAAGTTTCGATAGCGGAGGTGTTCTCGTGGCACAAATCGTGCGCATTCATGGCCATGGCGGCCCGGAGGTTCTGAGCGTTGAGAACGGCGACGTTGCGCGGCCAAAATCTGGAGAGGTCAAACTCAAGCAACACGCGATCGGCATCAATTACATTGACGTTTATGGGCGCACCGGCCTCTATCCGCTGCCGGAATTGCCGGCCGTGCTCGGCATGGAAGGGGCTGGCGAAGTGACCGAGATCGGCGATGGTGTCAACGACCTCCAACTTGGCGATCGCGTTGCCTATGCCGGCCCGATCGGCGCTTATGCCAGTGAACGCACGATTCCTGCGGACCGCGTCATAAAGCTCCCTGACAGCATAACCTACGACACCGCCGCGGCGATGATGTTGCAGGGCATGACCGTACGTTATCTGCTGCGCAGGACTTATCGCGTTGGGCCGGAAACCACCCTATTGTTCCATGCCGCAGCAGGCGGTGTTGGGCTCATCGCCTGTCAATGGGCTTCGAGCCTTGGTGCCACAGTTATTGCGACCGCGGGCACGGATGAGAAATGCGCATTGGCTGCAGAGCATGGCGCGAGCCATACGATAAATTATAGCCGTGAGGACTTCGTCGAACGGGTCGCAAAAATCACGAGCGGTGCAAAATGTGATGTGGTCTATGATTCCGTCGGCAAAGATACGTTTCCAGCCTCCCTCGACTGCCTAAAGAAATTTGGGTTGTTCGTTAGCTTCGGCAACGCCTCTGGACCCGTCGAAGGCTTCGACTTGGGCCTGCTCGGTAGAAAGGGAGCGCTCTTTGCCACCCGCACCTCATTATTTCCGCACATAGAAACCCGATCCGAGCTCGAGGAAACCGCCAAGGATTTGTTCGACGTGGTCACAAAGGGCGACGTCAGGATTAACGTCAATCACACCTATCGCCTCTCTGATGTCGCCAGTGCGCACCGCGATTTGGAGGCACGGGCCACGACAGGTTCGATCATTTTGCAACCCTAGCCGCTAAGGTGCTATTGAGGGCATCACGATTCAATCCACCAATATGGGAGACACGATCCGTTGACCAATGCCGATTTGATCGTCGAGATACTGAAAGCGGCAGGCATCACACATGGCTTCGGCGTGCCGAGCGGTAACGTGTTGCCACTGATGGACGCCATGCGCACCGGCGGCATCGAATTTGTGCTCACCGCCCATGAAGGCTCAGCGGGCTTTGCTGCAGATGTTTTCGCCCGCATGACCGGCAAACCCGGATTGGCGATTGCGACCCTTGGCCCTGGCGCAACCAATCTGGCAACGGGTGTCGGCTGCGCATATCTTGATCGCTCGCCGATGATTGCTATCACATGCAACTTGAATGAAGCGCAGTTGGGGCGCCGCATTCAGATGTGGGTCGATCACCACGCATTGTTCGCACCGATCACCAAGGCAACGATCCGCCTCGAGAAAGGAAAGATCGCAGCAACGCTAGCGCGCGCCTTAGAGATTGCGATGTCGGAACCGCCGGGCCCAGTCCATCTCGACCTGCCGGAAGATGTGGCCTTGGCGCCTGCAACTGAAACAGCGGGCAGTGCACCAAAAATCAAGTCGCTCGCCGCGCCGGACGAGACCGAATTGGCCAAGGCCACTGATCTCCTCGCCAAAGCACACCGGCCGATCGCTGTGATCGGCGCCAATGCGATGCGCTTAAGGGACCCGGCAGCGCTGCAAACTCTTATCGACCGTTGGCGCTTGCCGTTTGCCTCGACAACCATGGCCAAGGGGATGATCGATGAAAACCATCCGATGTCCATCGGGTGTATCGAACGCGGGCGGCGCCAGATTCAACGCGCCTACCTTGCCACGGCCGATCTCATCGTGGCTATCGGCTATGATACGATAGAAGTCGAATATGAGGCGTGGATCGGCACAACGCCACTCATGCATATCGACATCGAAGCTGCAGACATTGCCGACAGCGTCACGCTCACCCACCAGGTGGTCGGCAATCTTGATAGCGCGCTTGCCTATTTGTCCGGGACTGCACACGCGTCGGCCTGGGATGCAGAAGAGATCGCAACCCATCGCCGCCAATTCCAGCAGGCTCTGCGCCCTGCCACGCCAAATTTTTCGCCACATCAGGCGATTGATATCGTCCGCGACGTCTTGCCGGACGACGGAGTTCTGGCCTTCGACGTCGGTGCACATACCCATCAGATTGCATCGCAGTGGCGCGTGGCGGCCCCCAAGCGGTTTCTGATCACCAATGGCTGGTCTTCCATGGGCTTCGGCCTGCCAGCGGCTCTTGCTGCAAAAATTGCGCGGCCAGACTTGCCGGTCGTCTGTTTACTCGGTGACGGCTGCTTTCAGATGACCTGTGGTGAGCTCACTGTTGCGCATCGCCTAGGCTTAACGCTGCCGGTGGTCGTATTGGATGACCGTTGGCTGAGCTTGATCAAGGTTAAGCAAGAGCGTCGCAATTATCCCCACTATGGCACAACGACATTACCAGCGACGGACGAGGCACCACCGGCGCACTATTTCGGCGTGCCAGCAATAGGTGTTCGCAATCCGGAGAGCCTGCGCGAGGCACTTGAACGGGCATTGCGGGCAAGTGGCCCGACGGTCATAGAAGCAGCCGTAGATCCAGCACATTATTCCGAAACCGTATTCGACTAGTGAGGTGGAACAGAAGTTAGTTCACCATGTTTGGGTAGCTCTGAAACGAAGGTCTGATCCCAATACCTCGCTAAAAGCATAAACTTGCTCGTGTCCTTCTCGAATCGTAAGTTCGTCCATAGGGTGCTGCAAATGGTAACGAACTTCCGGTTCAACACACGAGCCCGCATTGAGCACCCTTCCAACGGAGATATCATGACGACGAAAGTTGCCCTCGCCGGTTTCGGCTCTATCGGCAAAGTCATTGCCAAGCGCATGGTCGCAGATATGCCTGAGTTCGAATTGGCAGCGATTGGCGCGCGTGAGCCTCCGCGCACCGAGGCGATCGTCAAACAAACGCTAGCCAAGCCTGTGCCTGTCGTCCCCTCAGCAGACCTTTGCAATCATGCCAGCGTGTTATTGGAGTGTGTTCCCGCTGCCGCCTTTCGAGAGGTCGTCGAACCAGCGCTCAAGGGCGGCATGACGGTTATTTCCGTCAGCGGTGCCGCGCTCCTGGACAATATGGATGTTGTGGACGTCGGCGCTGCAAATGGCGGCAAATTCATTCTGGCTACCGGCGCCATCGTCGGTCTGGATGCCATCCGTGCCGTGCGATTTGGGGAGATAAGGTCGGTCACCATGGTCACAAGGAAACCGGCAAAATCGCTCCAGACGGCCAAAGATGTCGTTGAGAAGCATATGGATCTATCTGGTCATCAAGAACCCGAATGTTTGTTCAAAGGCACAGCGCGCGAAGGCGCCCGCCGATTTCCGGCCAACGTCAATGTTGCCGCCGCCGTTGCCTTGGCCGGCGCCGGACCCGATGACACTTCGCTCGAGATTTGGTTGGATCCGGCCATTGAGCGCAATACCCATACTGTTGTTGTGGAAGCGGATACAGCACGCATCGAAGTCAAAATCGAGAACGTGCCATCCGAGGATAATCCCGGCACCGGCCGCGTAACCGCTTTGAGCATGCTGGCGGCGCTAGCTCGACTCCAGGCGCCTTTAGTCGTCGGCACCTGACCAACAACCAAGACACGTGAAGGATTAGGAAACGCTGGAATGAGCAACGTATCGCTGTCACTCGCCTGTTGGGACTATGACCGCACGCGTCCATTGATCGATGGCCGCGTCAAGCCCGATGGAATTGATTTGAATGTCGAGGTCATGCGCCCGCGCGAAGCCTTTGTGCGGATGCTGGAGACCGGCGAATTTCAAGTCTCCGAGATGTCTTTCTCATCTTACATCATCCGCAAGGCAGAGGATCGCTGCCCGATGGTCGCACTGCCTGTTATGCTCTCCAAGATGTTTCGTCATGATTGTATTTATGTGCGCGCCGATGCCGGCATCAACACCCCCGAGGATCTGAAAGGCAAACGCGTTGGCACGATCAGGTTTGCCTCAACCGGGCTCGTTTACATAAAGGGCCTATTGCAACACGACTATGGAGTTAAGGCCGCCGACATGCAGTGGTATATCGGTGGCCTGAACGTGCCCAATCAGGACGTATTGCCGACCAATGCACCAAGCAACATCGACATCACGCACCTGTCTGACAAGGAGACGCTTGAAGGCAAGCTCGAAGCTGGCGAATTGGACGCCATCATTACCCTCTATCTGCCGGACAGTTTCGTTGCGCGCAAGCCGTTCATCAAGCGGCTTTTTCCGGATTTTAAGGCCGCCGAAATCGAGTATTACAAGCGCACCAGCATTTTCCCCATCATGCACGTCATCGTCGTTCGCGAAGATGCCTATCAGGACAATCCATGGGTTGCCGCGAGCCTTTATAAGGCCTTTGTTGAAGCGCGGGATATTGCCGTTCATGGGCTCTACGATACCGATGCCCTGCACATCACGTTGCCATTCTTGATCGACTATATGGAAGAGACGTATGATCTGTTCGGAGAGGATTTTTTTTCTTATGGCTTGGCTGATAATCGCAAAACGGTCGCAGCTCTCTGCCAATATCTCTACGAGCAAGAACTGGCACCGCGCCTTGTCGAGCCGGAGGCATTGTTTGCTACCGGATTGGAATAGAGGGCCCGGCGCCCGATGAGCCGACAGATGCGCTTGCCTCCACCGTTCCATTGCCCGTAAGATCACCCAATGGAACCAACTTCATGATGATCCGCATTACAGATGCTAAAGCGGATCTAACCGGGACATTGCTCCCGCTCAGAGAGGATTGTTATGGCCAAACTCCGTCACATCGCCGTCATCGTTCCGGATCCGGAAGAGGCGGCAAAGTTTTTCGAACAAGCATTTGATATGAAGCGGGCGGGCAAAGCGCGCCGTGGGATCTATATGACAGACGGAACGATGAACGTGGCACTGCTCGGTAAAGAAAGCGACGATGAACAAATCGGTCTCTTCCATTACGGCATGTGGGTCGACAATTTGGACGAAGCGGAAAAGAAAGTCGTAAATGCCGGGGGCACATATCTTGCTGGCCGCCCGACGTCGCCCAATTCCTATTACGAAGCTAAGTATAAGGACCCGCTGGGCATCGTTTTTGATTTGACCCATACAGGTTGGAAGGGTGCTGTCAAAGAGGTCGTCCCCAAAGAAGACTAGTGTCCAGAACCAGAACTTCGTTACCATTTGCAGCACCCTATGGCCGAATTTCCGGTTCAAAAACGATACGAGCAAGTTTATGTTTCTCGCGAGGTTTTCGGATTAAATGTTCGGCTCAGAACCAGTCGCACTTGGTGAACGAACTTCCGATCCACCTCGCTAGGAGACAGTCAGCAGTGCAGCGTGCGATTAAGCGCTCTCTGCCGCTAAGCCTTTCCAATTTCTTGTGAGAACAACACCAGCGATACAAATTTGATGACGATAAACTCAACGCCGATCGTAATCATCGGTGCCGGCCCGGTCGGCCTCTGCCTGTCCCTGGCGCTCGCCAAAGAGGACGTCAAGGTTTGTCTGATCGAGTCCCGTGACGACGATAATTTTCTGGAACAGGTGCCACGTGCTGGCACCAATCACCCGTCTACGCTTGAATTTTATGATCAGATCGGTCTCTACGAAAAACTGGAACCGCGCGGCATCATCGCCCCGGTTTTCCATTACTGGGAGCGACAAGGCTGGAAACTGATCGCCGCCTTCGATCATGCCTTACTGAAGGACGATACCAGGTTCCCCTATGCGTTGCAGTGCGAGCGCATCAAAATCGTCGAAGAGGGGCTAAAGCTTGCAAAGGCACACCCCAACATCGACGTGCGTCTTGGCACAACGTTTAAATCGTTCGAACAATCGGGCAATGATGTCTTGGCATGCGTCATAAATCCGGCTGGCGAAGAGGAGCGTATCGCAGCCCATTACCTGATCAGCGCCGAAGGCGCACGCAGCATCCTGCGCAGGGATCTGGGCATTGAGTTCGAAGGTTTTACCGAAACCGAGCGCACCCTCAACATTGAAGTCACTTACGAATTTCGCGATCATGGTTTTGCCGAGCGCAACTATATTTCAGACCCGGACGAGTGGTCGAACCTGTTCCACTGGAGTGGCCCACCTGATCGCTGGCGGGTCCATTTCCCAACCCAGCCCGATCAAACCGAAGAGCAGGTGCTGGCCCCTGAAAATCTGCACCGCCTGCTCGATAACTTTATTGAATTCAAGGGTGACTACATCATTCAGGGCTGCAATCTCTACACCGTCCATCAACGGGTCGCTAAGAAATTCCGCAAAGGGCGCTGCATTCTTGTTGGCGATAGCGCTCACGTAAACAGCCCGATTGGCGCCATGGGGCTCAATAGCGGCGTCCACGACGCGTTCAACCTATGCGAGAAGCTCGTGGGAATCCTTCGTGGCACAGCCGACGAGGATGTGCTCGACCGCTATGAACGCCAACGTCGTCACATCGCCATCCAGCACACCCAGGCCTTAACAATACAGAACAAAAAGCGCCTCGCCGAAAAGGACCCCGCCGTGCGTCAAAAGAACCAGGACGACTTGCGCCGCACCGCGGAAGATCCCGTCGCGGCGCGAAAGTTTCTCTTGCGCACCGCCCTCTTCGATAGTTTGGCGGACGCGAGCCGAATAGAATAAAGCAGTGGTAAAAAAAGATCGGGGGCGACCATGCCGGACCCGCAACAGGACCGCCCACCGGTAAAGGCGCCGGTTTATGGCCAACGGATGATGGCCGTAACAGGTCATTCATCCGCAACGCTCTCGGCACTGCATGCATTTCAGGCCGGTGGTAACGTCGTCGACGCAGCCATCGCGGCCTCTGCGACGTTATCGGCCGTCTTGGGCCAGGCAACGACCATCGGCGGTGATTGCTTTGTCCTGTATCATGATGCCGCGGCGTCAAAGACTTTCGGGCTCAATGCGTCCGGCGTAGCGCCTCAGCGGGCAACTCCGGAAGTGTTTTCGGGCGGTATGACGGCGATCGGGCCCAGGGCCGCCGTAGTCCCGGGGCTCGTTCGCGCTTGGGGAGATCTGCACGCCCGCTTTGGTCGCGCCAACTGGTCGGGCCTGTTCGACGGGGCGATCGCCGCCGCCGAAGCGCATCCTGTTTCCTACATTTTGGCGACACGCCTGTCGCCGGCGGCTGGCAAACTCCTGGCTGATCCCGGTTGCAATGAACTCTATTTTACTGACGGCGTCCCCTTGCAGCTTGGGGCAACGCTACGCCAGCCCGCGCTTGCAGCCACATTGCGCCGCCTCGCGGATCAGGGAGTGGACGAGTTTTATCAAGGCGAGACGGCTGCCAAGATCGTCGCCGCATTTGACAACGCAGACGGCTTGATCACTGCGCCAGATCTGCAATCCTATGAAACACTTTGGGTTGAACCAATCACAACACTATACCGTGGCCATCGGGTTTCGGTCATGCCACCGAATTCTTGCGGCGCACTGCTGTTAATGCAACTTGACGGCCTCGCCGCTGTGCCATCGGAAGCTTTTCGCAGCGATCCTGAGCTGACCATGGCTTATCAGATGAGCGCCATGAAGGCAGCGTTTGCAAACGGTGTCGATCTCATTGGTGATCCGATGCTGTTACCTAATGCCGGCGACCAATTGCTCAACGAAGACATGAAGCAGCGGATGCGCGAAGCTGTATTGCAGCAATCGCAAGCCGGCCGGATCACCGGTAGCGGTGGTACGGCGTGCGTATTGATTGCTGATGCCGAAGGCAACATGATCATCATTGTACAAAGCATTTACAATGTATTCGGCAGCGTATTTCTGGATCCGGCAACCGGAATTCTATTCAACAACAGGATGCAGGATTTCAGCGATCAGGCAGGACTGCCGAAGAGTGTCGGCCCCAGGCGCCGGCCCTTCCATACGCTATGTCCGATCATGGTCCACGATGGCGAAGGTCGGCCGCGCTACGCGCTCGCCTCGCCGGGTGGTATTAGCCAGACACTAACTGGGGCCCAGCTGTTGGTCAGCCTGCTCGACAAACACTATGACGTTGCAGCCGCCGTAGAGGCCCCACGCTGGTGCAATCGCAAGGACGGTGACTTTCTTATCGATCCAAGTTTCCCGGAAGACATGGCGCGCGCATTGCGCGGCATGGGCCATCAGGTGCGCCGCGGCGGCGACCCCTATTTTTATGGGTCCGCTAAAGCGATTGAGTGGCTGCCGACCGGTAATCTTGCAGGTGCTGGCGATCACCGCCGTGAGGCTTTCGCGTTAGGCGTTTAGCTGTGCGGCCGTTCGCAGGCAAGACCCATTGGCCCGCTCGTTCCGACCGCCAAAAGATTGGCCAAGATCTCGCCGCACCACCGCTTGAAATTGCAGCTGGCATGCAATAAGCACGGTGATCTGGCGATGACCTAGAGGAGGCTTCCATGCCCAAGGTTCTCAATGATGCCCAGCTTGATCAATGGCAACGGGTTGGTGCGGTTTGGCCGGTGGATGTACTAACGCCAGAGGAAACAGAGACTTATAAGAAGCTCTATCTTAAGCTGGATGGTGAAACGTCGGGCGGCGCCCAGGGGCGCTTTCGCATGAAAGCACATTTGCCAATCCCTTGGCTGTGGGACCTGATTCAAACGCCGCGCCTTGTCGATGCGATCGAAGATCTCCTAGGACCGAACGTCGTCTGCTGGGGATCATCCTTTTTTGCCAAGAACGCGCATGATCCACGCTTCATTTCCTGGCATCAGGATTCGACGTACTATGGCCTCGAGCCACCTGAATCGGTGACGGCCTGGATCGCATTAACCGATGCCACATCGCGCTCAGGTTGCATGAAAATCATTCCGGGCTCGCATCTCGGCGCCGCCATCATGGAACACGAAGAAACCCGCGACCCCAATAACATGCTGTCGCGTGGTCAGACCGTGCACGGCATCAATGATAACGATGCCGTAGAAATGCCGCTTGCAGCCGGCCAAATGTCCATCCATCACAACAAGACTTTGCATTCTTCGGAACCCAACCACGCCGACTGGCCGCGCATTGGGGTGGCCATTCACTTTGCTGCCACCCATGTGCGTCAGGTTCAGTACGAGGGTGCCACCGGCATAATTGTATGCGGCAAAGATACCCACGGCCATTGGCAGCCGGAGCCCTACCCGGATGGCGCGTTGACGCCTGCCGGATTAAAGGCGCTTGACGACTTTCTGACAATGTATCGCAACAGCATGCGTGCTCAGCGCTAAAGCAGGAAGGAGCCGGTGGCTATTCCGCCGCCATAGCCTTGGTTCGGAATTCAAAACCGCGATAGCCATCGGCGACGACGTCTTCACAGATCCGCCGATACGTGCCGACCCCGGCAATGTACGGCATGAACAACCGCGGTTTGCCAGGAATATTGGCACCCATTTACCAGGAATTGGCGCACGGAAAGAGCGTCTTATTGGCCTCGTCTTGCACGTGGTCTACCCACTCATCTTCCGCGCTCAACAACGGCTCGACGAGTGACATGCCTCTCTCGGCCATGTCAGCAAGAAGATCGGCGACGAAATCGACATGCTGCTCGATGGAGGTCATCATGTTGCTTTTGACAGATGGACTGCCCGGTCCGGTGATCAAGAACAAATTGGGAAAAGACGCAGACATCAGACCCAGATAGGTCCTCGGGCCAGCGTACCACTTATCCTTGAGGGCCAGTCCATTGCGGCCATGGATATCAACCCTGAGGATTGCACCGGTCAGCGCATCAAACCCGGTCGCAAAAACGATACTGTCAAAGTCGTAGGGGCGCCCGTTGGCGACAAGGCCGGTCGCAGTAATTTTTTCAATCGGACCGCTACTGATATCGACAAGGTCGACATTATCGCGATTGTATGTCTCGTAATATCCGGCATTGACGCACAAGCGTTTGGCACCGATCGGATAGGTATCAGGCGCAAGCAACTCCGCCGTCGCGGGGTCTTTGACGATTGCGCGAATCTTTTCGCGAACGAATTCGGCCGCCGTTTCGTTGGCCTCCCGGTTTTTCAACAGGTCATTGAACGATCCAAGAAATGCAAGCCCACCCATATCCCAGCGTTGTTGATAGACGGCACGACGGTCTTCTGGCGTGACTTCCAGGGCGGAGACGTCATTGGGCGTTTTCATGCTTCCGCCCGGCGCATACCGCATTTCCTGGCGGCGCGCCGCATAGTTGCGCTTCCACTCGGCTTCGTATGCGTCTGTCATGGGGACGTTTTGAGAGGGAACGGAAAAATGAGCGGTGCGTTGAAAAACCGTCAGATGCGCTGCGTCTTCTGCGATCACTGGTATGGCTTGAATACCGGATGAGCCGGTTCCGATCACCGCCACGCGCTGGCCTGAGAAATCAACCGGCTCGTGTGGCCATTGACCGGTGTGATAGGCATTGCCGCGAAAGTTTTCGAGGCCATCGATGGCGGGGATCTGGGCCGTTGATATACACCCCGTAGCCATGATCAGATAACGCGCCGAAACGGTGCCTTCATCGTCCGTCTTTACCAGCCATCGCTCGGCTGCGTCATCATAAGTCGCCCCAATTACCGAAGTGTTGAAGGTAATATCTTTGCGCAAGTCAAATCGGTCCGCGACGTGATTGATATAGGCAAGGATATCCGGCTGGGCCGAAAACTTTTCCGGCCAATGCCAGTCCTGCTGCAAGTCTTCATCAAAGGAGAACGAATACTGCATGCTTTCCACGTCGCAGCGTGCGCCGGGATAGCGGTTCCAATACCAGGTGCCGCCAACACCGCTACCGCGCTCAAATGCATGCGCTGACAACCCCAGTCGACGCAGGCGATAGAGCAAGTAAAGGCCGGAAAATCCCGCCCCGACGATGACGGCGTCTGTCCGTGCTGGCACAGTGTTTCTTTGCGACATGTAAGCGGGCTCCCTGGCAACCGCATAAACCAAGCATCACCCGCGCGATTTGGCAAGGCAGCACGCGGCCTGCGCAATTGCGATTGCGCCCAATTGCAACGATTGCCGAATTGCGCGCATTATGCTGCATAGAAAAAAGGTCAAAGCCAGGAGGAAATCATCATGGCAGAAGGTAGTGGATCCCGGCGAAGCCAGCTGCAATTCGCTCGCGGTGAGGCCTTGGCCGATTATATCGCGACGGCCCACCAACGTACCTATCCCTCGGATGTGATCGATCTTGCCAAATTTGCTCTGACCGATTGCATTGGCGTGGCGATTGGGGCCGTAAACCAACCGGGCGTGGCCGCAACCCGAGCCACTGCGCTATCCTGGGGTGCCAAGGGCAAGGCCCGAATAATCCTGGGGGCCACAACCACGCCCGCCCTTGCCGGCCTGGTGAACGGCACCATGGCGCACGCCTTTGACTATGATGATTCCCATCCCGGCGGCGCCGGCCACCCAAGCGCCGTTTGCGGCACGACAGCCTTCGCGGTTGCCGATGATCTTGCTGCCGGCGCAGAGGAGATTCTGGCCGCGTTCATTACTGGATTTGAAATCATGGCCCGTCTCGGCGGCGGCGGCAAGACCGGCGTCGGGCGCACACTGCAACGCAAAGGCCTGCACCCAACCTGTGTCTTCGGCCGCGTCGGTGCTGCAGCTGCAACCGCGGTTCTAACGGGACTGCCACGCGAGCGAATACCCAATGCGCTGGGCGTTGCCGCAACGACGGCTGCCGGCTTGGTGGCGTCGTTTGGCACCGATTCAAAACCGTTTCATGCCGGCAAGGCAGCCATGGATGGCATAATGGCGGTGGATCTTGCGTCGGCCGGCTTTACCGCAGCGCATGCGCTCTTCGAGTTGGAAGGTGGCGTGTTGGACGCGCTTATCCAGGATGGCGAAGTTTCGCCGCCGGCATTGAATTTCGATGATGAGTGGTGGCTTCGCACTGACGGCTTCAAGCCTTACGCCTGCTGTCGCGCAACACACCCGGCCGTGGATGCGGCACGAGAAATCGCCAACAGACTAAATGGTCGGACCATCGAAAAAGTTGAAGCGCGGGTCCACACCAATGCGTTGGTGACGGCGGGCAAAACCCGGCCATCGACACCGCTCGAAGGTAAGTTCAGCGTTCCCTTCTGCATTGCGCTCGGCCTGAATGGCTATAGCCTGACGCCAGGCGACTTCTGTGCCGAAACACTTAACGATGCATCGCTCAAGGAATTGACAGCCCGTGTGACGGCGACCGCCATCCCAGAGATGGACAACATCGAAGCCGAAGTCGATGTGCACCTGAGCGATGGCACAGTGTTGGCCGAAAAGACCACGTGCGTCCTTGGCCATCGTGATAATCCTATGACTTGGCAGGCGCAGCAGACAAAATTTACGGGGCTGGTCGTTCCGATATTGGGACGCGAACAGGCTGAAAAACTATTTGCCAGCCTGCGTACCATCGAGGCGCCGGGTGCATTGGAATGCATCCGCCAAATCTTGGCGCTCCAACAGTCTGACTAATTTCCTCTCAAGTTTATGACGGATAATATGGTGCTTGCAAAGGTTGAGAGATTGCCGTGAAGGCATACATTTTTGGATCGCAGTCGTCCGCCGCGGTCGTAGATATGACGCAATTGTTCACTGTAGCCTGATAGGCCATTTTGAAATTCAGCCCAAGCAAGGGAGAGTCACATGACCCTCGAAGACGCCAAAAGAATTGCCGAGATGGCACTCGCGAAGGCGCGCGACCTCGATCTAAAACCGATGTCGGTCGTGGTGCTTGATGAGCGAGCAGCAATACGGACTATTTTGACGGAGGATCGAGCCAGCCAGCAGCGCGCTGAAATTGCCATGGGCAAAGCCAATGGCGCTGTCGCTTTTGGTATGGGCACACGTGGCCTCGCGAAACGCGCACAAAACGTGCCGGGCTTCATGCCGACAGCCGCCAATGCGATCCGCGGCCCCATGATCCCGGTTGCCGGCGGCGTATTGGTGCGCGACAAAGACGGCAACGTATTGGGCGCAGTCGGTATGTCTGGCGATCAGGCCGATGCCGATGAAGCCTGCGCCGTTGCCGGAATAGAAGCCGTCGGCCTGGTGGCACAGGTCGATGAATAGTCAAGCCAGCGCCCATGTTGCTGTCGACGGGCCGGTAAATCGTCGGACGTCACGCGTCCAATCAAAACGGCCGAGCCGCTGAGTTGGCGGCGCAATGAGCATCTGAGAGGAGATGAATGTGTCGGCGCCCAAGGTCCTGAGCTCTGAGCAAATCCGATCCTTTAGCGACAATGGTTACCTCTCGCCCGTGCGGGTCATGAGCGCCGAGGAGGCGGCCGGCTATCGCGCCCAACTCGAAGCCTTCGAGAACGCGCAAGGCATGACGTTGCGCGGCGATCAGCGCTGCAAGAATTACCTGCTGTTCACGTGGGCGCAGCAACTTATCCGTCATCCTGTAATCCTGGACGCAGTCGAAGACATTTATGGTCCCGATCTCCTGATTTACACATCGACCAGTTGGATAAAGGAGGCAAACTCCGGCAGCTTCGTCAGTTGGCATCAAGACTCGACCTATTTTGGCCTAGAGCCCTTGGACAATGTAACGGTCTGGCTGGCCTTGACCCCCGCGACCAACGAAACGGGGTGCATGCGGGTCTTGCCCGGCAGCCACAAACTTGGCCAGTTGCCGACCCGCTTGGAGCCTGTCGAGAACAATCTGTTGTCAAGCGGTCAGAACGTCGAGCATCACTTTAACGAGGCTGATACGGTCGAGATGCCGCTTGAACCAGGTGAAATATCAATGCACCATACTTGTGCCATTCACGGATCTCCCGGCAACAACAGCAACGATCGTCGGATTGGCATCGGTATGCACTTCATGCCGGCATACGTGCGCCCGTTCAAGTGCCTGATCGATGCAAATGCGGTTTGTTCGGTCACCCTCGTGCGCGGGCGCCAACATCACGACATCTTTCCCCTTGAAGCAGCACCCGAATCCGACGCCAGCGAGACCGCGAAAGCCGCGCATGCCGCCGGCGTTGCGAGCTACCGAAATATGATGCTCGAACTTGGCAACCAGACCGGCAGTCGCTTCGATTAAGTTCCATTGCCAGAGACCTGCATGGTCAGCAGGTCTCAGTCCTCTTGCAGCAAATTCTCTTTCAGCGTCCGCCCCGTATAGCGGGTGCGAAAGCGTCCCCGCCGCTGCAATTCTGGAATGAGGTAATCGACGACATCAAGAATATCCCGCGGCACAGACTGCGGATGGACGATCATGAATCCGCCACGGCTGCCACCTGCCTCGAAATGCTCTTCCAGCACGTCCGCGATTTGACTGGCAGTCCCCGCGTAAGTGCGATCGTAATTGGTCGCATTTCGAAGGCCGTATTCGAAGAAATCCTTACGCGACAGCACGACATCCTCGCCAAGGTCCCGCATCAGGCGATGCACAAATCCAACTGGCGATGCATTCTTCTTGATGATTTCCTCATTCAACGCGGCAACCTCGATGCGGTCTGGCAGGTCAGCAAAATCGTACCCCGAATTGTGCGACAGATAGGGTCCGACGGCCTCGGGCGGGATCATGGTCAAAAGCGCCTCGCGCCGCGCCTTGGCTTCCGCTTCCGTTTCAGCGACCAACACGCCGAGGCCCCAAAGGATGCCGACCTTTTCCGGATCGCGGCCATACGCCACCAACGACTGATCGAGTTCGGCGCGATGTTTGGCCTTTGCTTCGAGCGGCGGCCAGCGGGCAAAGATATGATCTGCTATATATGCAGAGGCGCGAATGCCGCGCGGCGAGGACCCCGCTTGAATCAAAACCGGATGGCCTTGTGGGGAGGGAGGACAGTTCAATGGCCCGCGCACTTTGAAGAATTCACCGTCGTGGTCAATCGCATGCACTTTGCCAGGATCGCCGACAACGACACCTGTTTCACGGTTCCACTCAAAGGCATCTGGCGCCACGCTATCCCAAAGGGCGCGACACACATCGATAAACTCTTCCATCCGGTCGTAACGCCGGCTGTGCTCCATCAATTCGTCAAATCCGTAGTTGGCGGCATCGGCCGGCCGGTTTGATGTGATGACATTGTAAGCAATACGCCCATTGGTGACGTGGTCGAGCGAATTGAATAGCCGCGCGATATAAAAGGGGTGCATGAAGGTGGATGCATAGGTAAGCCCAAAACCAACATGCTCGGTGACCCGCGACATGGCGGTGGCGACAGGGCTCATATCGAGTCGCGGCCAGCCAATGCCCCAGCGGACAGCCTCGTCGCGCTTGCCCTCGTAGGTATCGGGGATGCCGGTGCCATCGCCAAAAAACAACATATCGATGAGGCCGCGTTCGGCAATCCGCGCCATTTCCTCGTAGACGTCGAGATTGGGATATACGCGATTGGTCCACGACCCGGGCATGCGCCAGCGGCCATCGAGGTGCGTAAAGGAAATATCGAAGGCCAAATGCATTTTCTTGGGCATACCGTGGGCTCCCGTCATCACGATTGAGATCTGGGGCAGGATGCATCAGGCGCCACCGGTTCGCAATACTGTGGTGGGAGGTCTTACTGTCGCTTTGAAAGGAAAAGCGCGCCACGAGGGCGCGCTTTCTTGGTTTGTGGAACCGTAGACAGCGATCTGCACGTCTGCCTTATCGCAGGCCGGACAGTTGACCGCTGGACATCTTCTGTTCGGCTTCGATCTTGTTCTTGCCTGCGTAGCGGTGGCGGGGGTTGATCTCCAGCGCCTTGGAGAAGTCGGCATGCGCCCGTTCGAACTTACGCAGCTTCATGTAGATGCGGCCACGGTTGTTGTAGGAATCGGCGTCGCGTGCATCGTACTTGATGGCGGTCGTATAGTCCTTCAGCGCCCGACGCACACGACCTTGCTTCGCATGCACTACCGCGCGGTTGTAATAAGCGAGCGCATACGTGGGCTTGATCTTGATGGCCTTGTTGAAGTCGCGCATAGCTTGGCGCATCTCTCCGCGGCGATGGTGGGCGACACCTTTATCGAGGGCGGCCAAGGCATAGCGCGGGTTGAGGCGCAAAGCTTGCCGATAGTCCTCGATGGCACGGTCATAGCGACCCAGGTTATCGTTGGTTGCACCACGCTTATAGAAGTTCGTCGGGTCCTTCGGATCAAGCGAAATCGCCTGGGTGTAAGCCTTCTCGGCCAGTTGGTACTGCTTCATGTTACGCAGGGCCAGACCGCGATTGTACCAGAGGTAAGCTTTGCGCGGCGCAAGAGCAATTGCCTTGTCGTAGTTTTGCAGAGCCAGCTGGTACTTACGCGCCTTCAGGTAACGCGTGCCACGCTGATTGAAGATCTTGACATACTCCTTCGTGAACTTGATCTTGCCCTTAAGACGCGGGTTCAACTGGATTGCACGTTCATAGTCAGCCAGGGCGGCAGCATAATTGCCACGCGCATGCGCCAGATCACCACGATTGCGAATGGCAAGCGTATAACGCGGGTTGGCTTTAAGCGAACGATTGAAATCTGCAGCAGCTTTGTTCAACATGCCGCGGCGCAGATAGACAGTGCCCCGATTGTTGTAAGCCACGTCGAGAAAGCGACCTTGGCGAATGGCGACGTTATAGCCTTTGAGCGCGGCATCCGTATTGCCCTGGTTGAGCAGGATGTTGGCACGGTCGATGTGAGCAGGCGCCAAGTTCGGCTTGATGGCAATCGCCTGATTGAAGTCACTCATGGCCAACGCCTTGCGCCCGAGCGCGCTATAGGTAACAGCCCGCCAATAAAATGCCATCGCATTCTTGGGCATCAGTTGGATTGCGCTGTTATAGTCCTGCAAAGCGGCTTGCAGATTATTCCTGCGCCGGGAAATCTGGCCACGCTCAAGGAACGCCATCGGATTGTTGGCATTGCTGCGAATGGAAGCGGTGAAGTCGGCAAAAGCTTTGTTCGGCTGACCCATCTTGATATAGAGCTTGCCACGATTGTTGAGCGCAAGCGCATAGCTCGGATTCAGTTGAAGCGCACGATTGAAATCGGCAAGCGAGTCGTTGAACCGCTTATAGTGCTTATGGATGATCGCGCGATTGTTGTAGGCAACCGCTTGATTGGGATCGAGCCGGATGGCTTGGTTGAAATCCTTCATCGCCAACGTAATGCGGTTTTGGCGCAAATAGACCAGACCTCTGTTGAGGTGAGCCTCTGCAAAATCGCTGTTGTGCGCGATCGCCTGGGTATAGTCCTTTTCCGCTTTGGCAAGCTTGCCGACACTTAGCCAGCTGTTGCCACGGTTATAGAACGGCTTTGCATAAGTCGGATTAAGCGCGATTGCAGCTTCGAAGTCTGCTCGTGCTTTCTCAAAATTTTTCTTGTTTGCGTACGCTAGCCCGCGATTGTTGTGGGCGATCGCACGATTTTTCTTGGTGTCGAACCAAGTATTTTTGATGATCTTGGTGCAGCCTTCGATTTGCACATCTGGTTTTTTGGTTTGGTTGCAGTCCTTGTGTCCGGTTGAACCAAAGAACGAGGCAACAATCGCGAATACGGCGGTAATAAAGCTGATTAGGCGTTTCATTAGTCCTTCCCCTTTTCGAAAGTGCGGCCTGATGGCCTCATGGGGTAAGGAGACGGCAAAGGGCGCCTTGACGCTGTTCCAAGCGACACAATTGCCGGGCATGTTCCGGCTCGAACAATGTTTTTTGTAGAATTTTGCCCGAACTTCGGGTCAAACGCCCGCCGCTGAGGCGTTTAGAGGCCGGCAAGGTCCAGGATAGCCGAAAAGGTGTCCGACGTCGGGTCACGGTAATGATCGAGCAGTGTGAAGTGATTTTCAGAGCCGGAGACCTTAAATTCGACACTGAGGCCAGCGGCCCGAATATGATCGGCATAATCGGCCGATTGGGCGATCCAGCCTTCGGGTTCACCGCCGCCGACGATCACGTGGACCGGACAACGGATAACCGGTGCCTGGCGAGCATAATTATGACGCGCGATCTGGTCCGGCGTGAGATTGAGCTCGGCATTGACGCTAATGTGTTGGGCCGGCGCTGGATCATAGATGCCGCTCACTAACACCGCACCCTTGAGAGGATCGTCCGGCAGCCCACGTGCCGCCCAATCCTCAGCAATAATGGCTGCACCGAGATGCGCCCCCGCCGAATGCCCGGAGAGCGTGATCCGCTCCGGATCACCGCCATAGCCCTTGATATTGTCATGCACCCATTGAAATGCGGTTCTGGCGCTGGCGACGACGGCGTCGAGGTCCACCTCAGGGCATAATGGATAGTTCAAGACGACACCCATAAATCCGGCCTCCGAGAGCGCCGCACCAATAAATGCGAAATCCTGCTTATCGCGCGCGCGCCAATAGCCGCCGTGGATATAGATCTGTACCGGCGCCGGCCGATTGCCGCCAGCCGAGGGGTAGATATCCAAGGTCTCCAGCCGATGTTGGCCGTAGGCGATATCCGCTTGGCGTCCCGGCCAGACAAGTCCTTTTGCATTGTCGTCTGCCCTAAGTTGCGCCAGAGCTTCGACATCTGTGTCGAGGGCACGTGGATTATACTGCATTTCCAATTGCGCCGGTTCAAAGTCAGTCCATTGCAGGCGAGGCTGAGATGACGACATCTTCTCATGTGTTCCTTTTGGTTTCAGCCCGCCGTCTGCTTGGCCCATACCTCAAGGCGATCGGTAAGGCGCTTGCCATAGAGCGTAATCCTCAGCGGCCAGGCGCCATCGCTGGTTCTGATCTGCAACTCAGACCTAGGCATAAAGAAGAACGATGAGCGTCGATAGGTGACGGCTCTGCGGGGGATCAACAATGGCGCATGGCCGAACTTAAACAGCGCCAACGGCTGCATGTGAATGGCGTCGTCAGCGACGGTAATGGTGAGGCAGTGCGAATAGTTCGTGAAAAGGCCAAACCTAGCGCTACACCAATTGAACACATCTCCGCTAACCGGCCTCTCTGCCGCAAACGAGCGTGCAAGCCGCCCCCAGCCACTGAGCCGCGAGATGAGAAAAACCATCCCAACCCAGAACAACGGGAAGGCAACAAAGAAAATAACAACGATAAGAACGACTAATGCTGCGTGTTCCATGATGGAGCGTCGAAACAGGAGATTGAGGTCTATAAATGAAAGTCCATAGAGCCTGGCGGAGGGCAAGTTTCAGAGCCATGGAATAACACACCCCGCCGCGCAGCAAAAGCACAGTGCATAGGCGCGCATGCATGGCGATGGCGGGTGCCGGTTAGGTGTCCGATGCCGCATCGACGGTACACATAGAAACCACTTACCGTGCAGATCCCGAGCTCTAATTTTGCATCGTGGAAGCTGATTCGGTTTCCAATAGTCGGAAAACTATGCGACCGCGACCATGCGATGCCATGCCCCCATGCGCCACAACGATCATCTTGCCGCCCAACCGACCGCAATTCGTTACCTGAGGGTGCTTTCGCGAGCCTCTCGCCAAACACGCAAAATCCAGAGATTGCCACCACCTGCCAGACCGCCTAGGATTCTCCGTCATTCCTCTCACACCACTCCCGTCGTCACCGGTGGGATGCTCGTGACCATCTGCCAGCCGTGCGCGCTTGTACCGTCAAGTCCACTCGTTTTTAGAACAAGTTCCAAGGAGACCTGTTAATTGGCATTCGAGCCACTCAACATTCTCATATTGCTGAGCCTTGGGATATTTTGCGGCGCCATGTCGGCACTCATCGGCGGCTCATCAATTCTGGCATTCCCGGTTTTGTTGTGGTTTGGCTTGACGCCAATAGAAGCTGCGATTGTATTGCTGGTCTCACTAATGCCGAGCAGCTTTGCCGCCGCCTATTATGATCGCGAAAAACTGCCGCCGTTGGACCGCTCTCTGATCAAACTGATTGTTGTTTCAAATCTGTTCACGATCATCGGTGCGGCAATGCTGATGGCAACCCCGCTTGCCACATTCAAATTATTAGTACCGCTACTTCTCGCGCTGGCAACCCTGTTATTCGCCTATGCAGAGCGCGTTGGCGCATTTGTCGAAAGGTTATTCGCTACCCATCAAAAAGCCCACTCTGCGCGATGGCAGACGTCTACCTACGGCATGATACCGGTTGCGATTTATACAGGTTATTTCGGTGCCGCTGTCGGTGTATTGTTGCTTGCTGTTTTGTCGATCGGAGCGCGCGGCGATTATCGGATTGCGAACGCCACGAAAAATCTAATGGTCGGTTTGAACAATTCCGTCGCAACCCTGGTCTATACGATTGCTGGTGCAGTCGTCTGGCCGGTTGTCGCCCTGATGATTTGCGGCACCATGATCGGCTCCTGGCTTGGCACCTTGCTTGCAAAGATCGCACCACGTCCGGTCATTCGCGCAGTTGTCATCCTCACGAGCATCTACCTTACGCTTTATTTTGCGTATCAGTTCTGGATCGTACCGTTCAACGCGCGCCCCGCTCCTGGCTAAACCAACGTACGCAAGTTTATGCGGCCTCAACGAGTCCAATCAGAGGCACAAAGAGGATCGTTGATGATGAATCGAGCGCCGTATCCGATGTTTATTGGTAACGCATTTGCCAACAAATAGAAGGTCGTTCTATGGCGACGTCAACGGTCTTCCATTACCGTTTGGCAAAGAAAACTCGATAGTTTTCGTCAGCCACAGACCAATCGTGTGCGCATCGCTGGCCTCGAGTCGCGTGTGGCGATAGCCAAGGTCCATCCACCAATCACCAAACGTCTTCACACCTGCCGAGGCTTGAAACAGGTGATCATCCAAATCCGCGCCGCCAACGACATCCCGGTTCAGCTTGGTGAATGACAAAGCAACGTTATAACGTTCTTGGAAAATGACTTTGGCCGCAAGCGTCCAATACCGCGCGGTATCAGCGCTGGCATAGGCATTGTCGAGATAAACATATTCGCCAAGCCACTCCAGGCCGATGTCGTCGAATTTGTGCTGCCCGTAAAGTGTGGCGACATAGCCGTGCTCATCATCGACGTCTTCGGCTGCGCGGCCACGTTTTTGAAAGCGATAAGCCAGATGCCAACCGACGCCGCCAAAACCAAACGGCGTTTGCCCATCAAGTGTCACGGCATAAGACTCTAAACCGTCGGTATTGCTCGCGCCTCCGTCGGCGGAGGTGAGACGACCGCGTTGGGTGAAGAGAGACTGGCTCAGCGCGCTACGGTCAGCGGTAAAAATACCCGCCGTCACGCTTAAGTCGCCGACAGCAGTTGGCCCGAGCTGTTGCGCAAAGCTGAATCCGACACGTTCGGTTAACTGATAGTCTTGGGCTAATTGTCGTCCATAGGGGCCAGGTGCGCGCTCCCATGCCCAACCGAAGGCGGGGTTATATTTCCCTGCAAGCAGCAGCGTGCGCCCGAACTTGTACTGGCCGTAAAGCTGTTCTGCAAACAACCCATGGTCGCCAAAAAAGCGATCCTCGCCGGCGCCACGGTCGAGCACCGGCTCGAAGACCAGCTCCGTATTCAGAGAAAACCCGGAGCCAAAATACCAACCGAGCAAAGCCTTGCTCTTGGTGAAAACGTCTGATCCCTTCGCATCCGGATCATCGGCACGATAGATCCGGTCGGCCTGCAGCTCGATCCTGAGTGCGCCCTCGAGCCGTGGTTCCTTCGCCACGCCTTGGGCAGCAAATATGCAAATCAATAAGCTGCCAAGCGCCAACCGGCGCCACAAGTTTCGCTGCAATAATCCCATTATCGTGTCGTTCAAAATTCCCCCATTCGTCACATAGCTGACTCCCAAAGGTCAGTCCATATTCAACCCCTGCGTCAAAAAACTCCCGGCACAGGGTTAATTGATTAACGACCCGGGCCGGTGTGAAACCTGTTGAACTCTCCCTTAGTTGCGCGATCGAGTTCTGCGCGCTGGATTTATGGAGATATGGCGACATATGCAACTTGGTGTCCGGCACCGACGGCTGGCGCGATCGCAGGGGCAAACCTGGGCCGCCCGATCACGCATTGCACCGCACCTTGCCTCTATAAGCGCTAAACGAGTGCGCCAGACTTAGTCATTGAACGGCTGAGAAACTGATTTTTCTCAGGGCTTCTGCCAGACGTTTGGAGGGTGGTGCGGAAATCCCTCATTTGCCGGCACGCCCCTCCGGCCCCTGCGTAATCACATCCACTTGTCGGTTAGCGATCGTCACTGCTTGAAATCGGGGTCCAGCTGCTCAGCCAGGCGCAGATACATTTTCCAGTCCAGCGCGCCGATTGGTTTACCTGCAAACTTCTGGAACTGTTGCGATTTGGTATGCGCGACAATCGCCTCGGGGATTGCGGTCACTTTAACGCCAGAGGCGAGCAGTCGCGATTGCACCTCACAGGCGTGGACCAGGCGACGCATATAACTGAACGCTTCTCCGATCGTACGGCCGACCGAAAGCGCACCATGGTTGCGCATGATCATTGTGTATTTGTCACCTAGATCAGCAATTATGCGCGGTGCTTCATCTGCTTCTTCCGCAAGCCCTTCAAAGTCGTGGTAAGCGACGTCGCCGTATAAAGCACACGAACTCTGGTCATAGTAGATAAGTCCATCCTCCATCGCCGATACCAGTACGATTGGCAATTGATGCGCATGGATCGTGCAATTTATCTCCGGTTTATCGCGAATGATTGCGCTGTGGAAATTGAACCCTGCAGGGGCAAGCTTCATGTCCGTTTCACTGCGATAGTTGCCGTCAAAATCAGACTTAATGAGATCCGATGCCTTGATCTCGTGCCACCCGAGACCGATAGGGTTCATCAAGAAGGCATCCGGTTCATCAGGAACCCGCGCGGCAATATGATTATTGATGGTATCGTTCCAACCGAGATGATGCGCGACGCGGAAGGCTGCGGCCAAATGAATTCGCGTTTCACGCTCAGTCTCACTCATGGAGTTTCGTCTCAGATTTTTGCCATCATCCGGTGCCATTCACGACCTCCCAACTTTTCTATGTCTGGAAACGGTTTCTGCGCTGCAGATGCCAGGTCAACCAAAATGTCGTACACTTTTGCCGGCGCAATTGCGCCTTACAAAAATTGTTGATGCGATACACCAAATGTAACGCCTCGATCACATGAATACCCGCTGCCAGCCGATAGGCGGCAGCAAGGTCGACCCGGACAGACCAGACTTCAGGTCTCACGTTGTCCTGCATACTTGGCAACGCGAACGTCTGCGTCGTCTCGGTCATCACGTCCTCCGGGGACTCAACGGCATGGCCATTCAGCGCGCGCTGATCAGATATGGTCTCTGCGCGCTACAATCACGTCAATCAGCGCGGGTTTGCCGGCTTTGACCTGTTCTATGCCGCGCTTAACGGCCGCCTGAATCTCGTTCGGGTCATCGATCGGGCCTTCTGCATACCAATCCAATCCCTTTGCGATCGTCGCGAAGTCCGGTTCAGGTCCATAAAGGTCCATGCCGATGTAGGCACGCCCAGGATCGGTGCCGCGCGACTTGGCCACTGAAATCTGATGCGCCCAGTCATTGTAGTAGGCGCGGTTGTTATAGATGATTACGAGGTGGGGGATTTGGTACTTGCTTGCGATCCATAGCGCGCCAAGATCGAACATGAGATCGCCGTCCGGCTGAAGATTAACGACCAGTTTGTCGGTGTTCTTGTAGGCGAGTGCGACGCCCAGCGACATGCCGATCTGTGTGGCTGTGCCAAGCTCTCGTCCCGGATGCTGATAGGGCTTATCGAATGTCCAAACCCGTCGCGCCCACTCCTTGAGTGTCCCCGCCGTCAACACCCAGTCCTCATCCTTGATCGCCGCCCACACTTCGCTCGCCATTCGCGATTCATGCATCGGCATCTGGTCCCAGCTATCGCGCACCTGTTGTTGCCACTTTTCCCATTGCGCCTCGTGCTTGCTGGCGATTGCCAACTTTCTGTCAGCGATCTTTTGTGCCAGAGCGGGATCGCCGGCAACGCGTTTCTGACTTGCCGCCGTAAGCGCCGGGATGGCATGCGCCGTATCGGCAAGTATCCGCATATCCCAATTGTGGTGCTTGTTGTAGTCGGTTGCCCATTTGCTTATCTCGATGTCGGCAAATCCGACGTCGATCCATTTACACCCTGGCTTGCAAAGTGATTCTACTTTCCGGGTTTCCCAATTCGGCTTGTGTGAACCGCGGGTCCAGTCGACAACGTCGAGCGCCATCACCAGGTCAGCCGCGCTGAACGCGTCGCCATGCATGCTTACGTTGAGAGGATGCCGGTTGGGAAATCCAAGCCGTTTGTTGATATCAAAGACGGCAGCACCGACCGTCTCTGCGAGTGCAACCGTCGGCTCATAACCAATCGGTGCCCGCGCCGCATACTCCGTGAGTAGAACAGGATAGTCGGACTGCAAGAGGTGATCGGCGGCTTCTTCGATCAGTTCCGGATCGGCTGCCATGCGCGGTGGAACACGAACCGCTGACTTTGGTGGCACGTCGACATCTTCGGTCAGCTCTGCCTCTTGCAGCCCGGCATCATAGACCATGTAGACCGGCCCCTGCGGCTCCGTCATCATAATGGAATAAGCCCGCGCAAACGAATCCGGCACGCCATGAATCGAACCAGGTTGATAGTCCCACTTCGTGTAGTCACGCACCGCAGACCCTTGGGCGAAGGCCGTATGGATCCAATCGATGAATGGGCGGCGCAGCTTCTCGTCCATGGGCCCTGTCGCGCCAATTAAGAAGATTGGGCACCGATCGATATAGGCGTAGTAGACAGCAAGGTTCGAATGCAGAAGCCCCACCACATTATGCACAGCTGCCGCCATCGGTTTACCGATCGCTTTGGCGTAGCCGTGTGCCATTTGGATCGCGATTTTTTCATGATTGCAGAGCAGCATCTGCGGTTGGTTCTCGCCATAGTTGACAAGGCTGTCGTGAAGGCCGCGATAGCTGGCACCAGGATTGAGCGCAATATAGGGAAACTCGAACTGTTTGATCAGATCCACGATAATGTCGGACTGGTAACTTTTTTCGGATTTCTTGATGTTAGTAGGGTCAGTCACGGCAATACCTTTCAACGCGTTGTATGGTGTGTCTGCAATCCAATCAAATCATAGATGTGATTTGTCGTGGCCGGTCGGATCTCAACAGGCGGGGGCTGAGGTGAGTGCACAGCCAGGCGAGCGCGGTATTTATCGACCGCGCGTGCCCGTTATGGCGCACGCGCGGTATGTAGCCAAAATGTTATGCAGTGCGACTTGCAACTACTTTTTCTTCTTCTTTTTCTTTTTCTTGCGGCAGGCTTTCGGGTTCTTAGTGAACTGGACACATTTATATGTTGTGCCGAATTTCATCGCCAATTTTAGTTTCTTCATGATCGGCTCTGGCGTCTTCAACATGGTTGCGACCAGCTTCTGCAACTCCGTACCGGCCAGTGGCGTTATGCGCATCTTTTGGCGCTTGGCTTCTGCCAGATACGCAGGATCCTTCATCGTTGCATCGAACGCATCGCGAAGTATCTTCACACGTGCAGCAGGCAGGCCTGGCGGCGCAGCGACCGGACGGCCGAGGACAGCCGAACTTGACATCAATTTCAGAACTTCACTGTCCGCCGGGTTCGCCGCCAACTTGTGGAGTAGAGGCACGTCTGAGATGCGTTTGTCTATGTTGTGCCCGATCTGGACGATATGGGCGATCTTTTTTTCCTTAACCCATTGCCCCTTGGTGGCATACCAAGTTTCAATACTGACGGATCCGCGTCCATCCACTTCGCCCCGCTCCATAGCAAGGTTCAGCTGACCACCGCCGGCAAAACCCTGAATGATTTTGAACTTGGTGCCTAGAAATGCATTCATCAATCTAGGAATAATCGTAGATGCAGAACGGCCGCCCGTGGAGCCCAAGATTATCTCGCGCTTCCTCGCATCATCGATTGTCGTCGCACCTGGCTTGTTCAATACAGTTGTTACGCCGTTCGCGACTGACGGGTTGCCAATCCAGTTAAACTTGCTGACGTCGAATTTGAAGCCTTTGTATTTCAGCAGCTGCGCCAACGGCATCGTATTGCCGGGCATGCCGACCGCCGTGCCATCTTTGGGTGCGATGTTGTAGAGGTAGTTGGTCATCCGCATTGACCCGGCGCCGGGCATGTTTTGCGGAACAAAGGTCGGTTTACCTGGAATATTGCGCCCCATGTGCCGCGCAAGATGGCGTGAGTACAAATTATAGCCACCACCGGTACCATGGCCGATCAAGAACCTAATGGTCTTGCCCTTGTAGAAATCATCTGCTGTTGCAGCACTAGCGTTCAGCATGGCAATGCACGACAAGCCTATGACCAAAAATGAGTGGTTGCGCTTCATGGTGGTTTCCTCTCCTGCGACCAGAGTGAATCGGTCCTCTTTTTTGTTGCATTCTAGGGGATGAGTGCCCAATTTGTAAAAATTCTCTTTGCATCTAGCTGATACTAAATTACGATCAGTAGTATGAAAAACGAACTGGAACTTGGCCTTCTACGCACCTTCGTTGCCGTCGCCGAAGAAGAAAACTTTGGCCGCGCAGCCAAACGGCTTGCGACAAGTCAGTCGGCCGTCAGCGTTCGAATTCAACGACTGGAAGACGTTTTGGATACCAAGGTTATGGAGCGCGACCGGAACAGGTTAAGCCTGACACCAATGGGTGAGGTGGTGCTTCAAGAAGCCTACAACTTGATCGGCCATTCGGAGCAGGTGCTCGAGAAAATCCGGGTGATTTCAAAAGGACACCGTGTTGAGGCGCGCATTGCCAGCACCCAACGCGCAATGACCGAGCTTGCCCCCAAGATACTCGCCCTAATCCAGCGTGAGGTCCCGAAGGTTAGATTGCCGCTAGAGGCATTGCCAACACCTGATCAAGTTGCTGCCATCTCAAAGAACGAAATCGATATCGGTATTCTGCAATTGCCCATCGAGGCGAATGGCATAGCAACGATGCCGATCGCGAGAGAACCATTGGTCGTCGCCATGAGGCGAACCGATCCATTGGCAAAAAAACGGAAACTGAATTGGGTCGACCTCCAGGAGCGCCAGATTACACTCTCGCCAAGCCAAAGAATGTACACACCGTTCCTCGATGCCTTAGTTGCAAAATTTAATTCCGGCGGCATTGAGCCTACGTTCGATCAACAGGATATCCGCTTCCGATCGATCATGGCGTACCTCTTGACAAGTGAAAGCCTGGCATTGGTTCCTCGTTCTGCGATCTGTGGCCCTGAGACGCTAAAACGGGAAATCAAAGATCCGCTTTTGGTAGAATTTGCGATCGCCTGGAAGGCTCAAATTCAAAAGCCGCTCATCTCCCAATTGATTTCGATCATCTCCAAGCATTTTACACCCGCCTCGCAAAACGCCTGATGGCAGGCTGCATAGTGGCGCCGCCGCGACGCATCCTTTGACAATCGAGGGCACTTTTCAAATCAAGTGGCGTGAATGGATACCCAACAGTGCATCCTGGTGCCGCCTCGATTTAGCAATCCCATGCCTGGCCAATTGTTTGTTGGTCGAAGGGGATCAACGCTCAGCTTGCTGCATCACCACGGTGCTAGTCGGAAGACTTTTATCGCACGCCGTGATTGAGCTACCGATGGGCCACACCTTGGTGTATGGACCATTGTCTCAATTATGCAAGTGTCTGATTTCTCTGGTGGGTGTACAAGGACTCGAACCTTGGACCCGCTGATTAAGAGTCAGCTGCTCTACCAACTGAGCTATACACCCGAGCCAATGATGATACTTCGCGAACGCAGAAGAGGCACAGCGTTTACCATTAGGGGCCTGCGATGTAAAGGCGCACTGGGGCCCAAACAATGATTGCTATGGGGCTATCAACAAGCGCCGACGAAATCTCAAGTCGTCCAACACAATTGCACCGCCACGCACGACGGCCAGCGTCGGTCTTGCCGGTAGCGAAAAGTGAACCCCGACTCGTTGGCCAAGGACTTCGCTCAGGCCATCCAATTGGCCCCCGCCGCCGCTCAAATGAATACCACCTGCGCAGATTGCAGTGCTGATGCCTGCCGGCAGATCTTCCAAAGATCGTTGAATAAAATCAGCAATCATATCGACAACGGGTCCCAGCGCTTCGCCGATGTCACGACTACCCAATACAACCTCCTTGAGCTGCCCGGTGCTCAGATCCTTGCCGCTGATATGGACTTCCAACTCGGCCCGCTCTGGATTGTCCCCGACGGAGCCGGCTTCGATCTTAATCCGTTCGGCACTCTCCTCACCAATCGCCAGGCTATGTTGGCGTCGGACGTAGCGGATGATCGCTTCGTCCATGGCATCCCCGGCGCATTTAATTGATCGCGCCTGCACCACGTTACCATAGGACAAAACCGCGATGTCGCTGGTCCCACCGCCGATATCCACCACCATCGTCCCAATCGAGACATCAATATCAAGACCGATACCCAAAGCCGCCGCGACAGGTTCATCGATGAGATAAACCTTTCCGGCGCCCGCCGACTTGGCGCTTTCAAAAACCGCACGCCGTTCGACAGGCGTTGCGCCTGCCGGCACGCAGACCAGGATACGCGGCTTAAAAAACCCGAGCATTTTCTTCGTTTTTCCGATGAACTGGCGCAGCATTTCTTCGGTCGCGACAAAATCCGCGATAACACCGTCCCGCATCGGTCTGATCACATCTATGTTGTCGGGTGCCCGCCCGATCATATCTCGAGCTGTTGCGCCAACCGCCAAAATTTCCCGACGCCCGGCACGAGTGTTGATGGCAACCAAGGACGGCTCATCGAGGATTACCCCCTGACCTTTGACATAGACAAGGGTATTTGCAGTGCCGAGATCAATTGCGATATCGTTGGAGAAAACGTTGGACACGTCTGCAACCTTGAAACGTGTTTTCGATTGTGCGGTCATACCAAGCTAACAACTGGCTGTCGAAACAGCTGGCGAGTCATTCCATGCATGCGCTTCGCCAGTACCGCACACACCAACCGACTCACTACGAGAATCATAACAGAATTGGGCGACAAGCTAGATATCTGAAGGATACGCCTGTCGCCCGCAACGCGAGATTGTGTCCTAGATGCCTCTCAATCGCTCGCCGGCTGCCGGTGCAAATTGTGGATGGGTCCCTTTATTTCGCTTGAGCATCAACCTGTTGAGCGCACCAATATAGGCCTTCGCCGACGCAACAAGCGTATCCGGATCCGCCGCCCGTGCCGTCACCGTGCGCCCGTCCTCCTGGAGGCGGACGGAAACTTCTGCTTGTGCATCGGTGCCCTCTGTGACGGCATGCACTTGATAGAGTTCGAGCGTCGCATGATGCGGCACCAGGCTTTGAATCGCGTTGAACGTGGCGTCCACCGGCCCATTCCCACCTGATTGTATGGTCTGGTGCACACCCTCAATATCCAAGGTCAGGGTTGCCGACTGAGGACCGGAGGTGCCAGCAATAACCGTCAGCGAAACTACTTTGATACGATCGGCCGCAGTGGCAATCTCTTCATCCACCAGCGCCTCGATGTCTTCGTCAAAAATAACCTTCTTGCGATCAGCCAGCGCCTTGAAGCGATCGAATGCGTCTTCAAAGGCATTTTCGCCGAGCTCATATCCAAGCTCTTGCAGCTTTGTGCGAAACGCATTGCGGCCGGAATGTTTCCCCATCACCAATGACGTTTTTGTCACCCCAACCGATTCCGGAGTCATGATTTCATAGGTCTGGGTGTGTTTCAGCATTCCATCCTGATGGATGCCACTTTCGTGAGAGAATGCATTCCGGCCTACAATCGCTTTGTTGTATTGCACCGGAAACGAGGTCGAGGCCGACACCAGTTTGGACGCACGGGTCAACAGTGTCGTATCGACATTGGTATTGAACGGCAGCACGTCACCGCGGGTTCGCATTGCCATGACGACTTCTTCGAGCGCAGCATTGCCGGCCCGTTCGCCAATCCCGTTGATCGTACATTCGATCTGGCGCGCACCAGCCCTCACCCCTGCCAATGAATTGGCGACCGCCATGCCAAGGTCATTGTGGCAATGCACCGAAAAAATGGCCTTATCCGAATTCGGAACCCGTTCGCGAAGCATCGAGATTAGGGCAAAATATTCCTCCGGTACCGTATAGCCGACCGTATCAGGGATGTTGATAGTCGTGGCGCCAGCCTTGATCGCTGCTTCGACGCATTTGCAAAGAAAATCGTTTTCCGTTCGTGTCCCGTCCTCTGCCGACCATTCAACATCATCGACGAGATTTCTGGCGCGCGTCACCGACTGGGCCACAAGCTCCAGGACCTCGTCGGGTTCCTTTTGCAGCTTCCATTTCATATGAATTGGGGAGGTCGAGATAAAGGTGTGGATGCGCGGCTTCCGCGCAGCCTTCACGGCTTCCCCGCACCGGTCTATGTCGCGGTCCGAGGCACGCGCCAGACCAGCGACCGTTGCTGATTTGACAAGCCCGGCAATTTTCGAGACGGCTTCGAAGTCACCGTCCGAAGCTATTGGAAAACCAGCCTCGATAATATCGACGCCAAGTTCATCCAACAGGTCTGCAATTTCCAGT
Organism: Hyphomicrobiaceae bacterium; assembly: GCA_965223255.1. Taxonomy (GTDB): domain Bacteria; phylum Pseudomonadota; class Alphaproteobacteria; order Rhizobiales; family Hyphomicrobiaceae; genus CBDCWA01. The sequence continues at coordinate 387,479 of CBDCWA010000003.1, forward strand.
TTTTCTTCGAGCGTCATCGTTGCGCCGGGCGACTGTTCGCCATCGCGCAAGGTCGTATCGAAGATCAAAACATTATCTGTATTTGCGACTTTTTTTTCGATTTCCGCAGTCATTGTGAAGTCCTCGCAAGGGCGGATCAAAGTACCAATGTATTGTGATCAACGCCCGAATTATTCATCGTTCTCCTATCCGACCCCCTGAGCATGGGCGCTGCCGATGCAGGCCGCTTTGCTCAGGGGCCGATAAGGAGGAGGCGCGTTGCAAGGCGTGCGTCAACCGGCCGGCTGGCAGCTCTCAGCAAGCAGCACTGTGCGGTATGTTTTCGCGCGCGCATAATCTATCGTACCTTCAGTCCGATTGTGCATCAGTCACCGTGCCGGCCACTGACGCGAGGACGGAGTAGTCTTAGCCAGTAATTGCCAAGAAAATCAATGCTTGACGACAACTAATACCAAGAAAGCTTCGTATGTAGGGTAAATCGTCGCCAAAACCAATAGCTCTTACCGTTTTCGCGAGCGACACCGGTCCAGCGACGATCGATAAGCACCCAAGTTGCGCCATTTGGAGCCTAGACAGCCAACTGACCACAACTGACCTTGACCACCGAGCCTCCGATCCGCACCAGACTGAGTTTTCGCGCCTCAATGCCAAGCGTCAGGGTGATTTCACTTTCCCTGTTCATTTGATAGCCCTGTTCCAGTGTGCGCCGATGCATACCATCGGGAGGTGCATCGAACGCATGGATAACGCCGGCAAACGCAACGGCTGCCGAACCTGTTGCCGGGTCCTCGGGAATACCGAATTCCGGTGCAAACATTCGGGTTTGGAAGGCGGATCGGGTATGGGCTGTGTCCCGAGTATAGAGGTACGCCCCGATTAAATCCTGATTGCCAAACGCCTTGTCCCAATGGCGCAGGTCCGGCCCCGCCTTGGCCAGAGCGTCACCTGACGCAACCGGTATAAACGCATATCCATTGCCGGCTGAAAAACGAATAGGGCGATGATTGGCGAAACCGATTTCCGACGGGATCAATTGCAACGCTGCAGCGATCGTATCGTCGGGTGCGAGTGTGCCGGTATGAACCGGTAACGCCGGAGCGTCGAATTCGGCAAACGTCGCTCCGGATTTATTGGCGCGTACGCCAACTCTGATTGGTCCGATCTGTTCTTCCAGAATGACAAGCGCGTCCTGCCCGACACCGGGCCCCTGCGACCGCTGTTCCGCCAGCAATGCTGCGGTGCCGATGGTTGGGTGACCGGCAAACGGAACCTCCATTTCCGGAGTGAATATCCGGATTTTTGCGGAATGTGACGGATTGTCAGGCTCCAACACAAAAACCGTTTCGGACAGATTGAATTCCCGCGCGATGGTTTGCATATGACCGCCATCCAACCCGTCGGCATCCAGCACCACAGCCAACGGGTTGCCGGAAAAGGTTCGGTCCGTAAATACATCGAGTGTATGAAAGTCCAATGCCATAATAAGTCTCGCGTGCCGCTGGATGCCCCTGGCAAAAATTCTGGCCGGATCATCGTGCCAAAATTGGCAACAGCAAAACGGTTCAAGCCCAAAACACAAATAAGATCGATAATTAGCTTGTTCTAGCGAGAAGCGCCTGCAGCACTACACCTAGATATCGACCGACCCGCCCAATACTTCATTGACGAGCAGTTGTGCGTAGCGAGGCACGCGAAATCGGTCAAGATCATCTCGGCGGCGAATAAGCACAACATCTTCAAGTTCGCTATTGTCACTCCCATCAATATGACGTTTGGCAATGGCCACCATCTCCTTACCGTCCAGGGCCAGCCGCCAACACACGCCATGCGCAACGATTGTGCCGCATTCGGCCACCAGGGTTTCTGGCATCTGCGCCAGATCAGAGACATCAATTCCAGTTTCTTCGGAAACTTCGCGGGCAACACTACCGACCAGACCGATGCAACGGGTATCACTGACATCGCGGGCATCGATAAAGCCGCCGGGCGGATATGTCATGCCGGAGTTCAAATTTCCGGGTCTCTGGCGTCCAAGCAGCACCATGCCATCCCGACTGATCAGCAACCCGGCACCGAAAGTGTCGCGGACGTCCGGGTCTTCAAACACCCCCTCGCGCCAGGCAAGAAACGTGGCAAAGTCCGTGGCAACGAGTTCGCCGTAATAGTCATCTGCGGCCCACGTCTGCTGCACGAGCACATGAACAATACCATTGAAGAAATTGGCATTGGCGGCAGCCTTTTCCTGCCACAGCGCTGCAATGTCCTGGGCGTATGGCTGGCTTGCAGCCCACCCAGTCTGTCGAACGGTCAGCACGACCCGCTGCGCACGCCGTACGGACTCATACTTCGTCATTGCCGTGAATTTCTCCGCATCGACTTGAAATCGCACCAGATATTTTCATAACTCTAGAGATCGGCGAATAGGCAACTGAAAATAGGGGTCACGAATATTTCGGGATGTTTCGAGAAAGTGAATATCAGCACCCACACGAGTGAATAGTGTGACTTGACGACCATAGGCCCCAAACGCTAACGTTAGTGAACAAGGTTTAATAATCCCAAATTGGAGATAGCAGTACGGAAACAGGGAGGCGGTCGATCAAGTTTAAATAATGCAACTGTAAACTTAGGTATTGCATCGCAGTCTGCTTTAATATTCGGCATTCCAAGTCGGAGCAGCAGGGAACAAATTTCACCGTTGTACCAACGGCAGATCAGCAAATTCGTGCGCAGTATAAGTCAACGACAATTTCGTGCCGCTCGAAGATTACCTAGCTTGCGATTTATGGGTCAGTTGTTACACCGTTTAGAGGGCCGATCCTGTATCCAGGACTTGAGATGCCAGCCCTCACCTGAAACTTAGGAGTTGGAGCAATTCACTTCTAAGACAGACACCGGGAATGTCCCCGCCTTCCCGGTGTCTGACCCTTTGCCGAGCGTCTAGAGGAGACATTAATGCGCCCGGCAAACCGAGTGGTCCGCGGCAATCGCATCGCCACACTTCCCTAACCACGCGTTGGCGTGGATCACTCGGTCATAATCCCTTCCCCAACGAGGCGCAATGCCCAAATCAGAATGCCAGTTTTAATATTTTGGGCAGCGGACGTCATGTCGCATCAGTCATGCGTTGCGTGAGATTTGGATCAGCCCCAATTGGCATGGCTTGCGCAGAACCAATTTTCGCACCCTATGTGTTTCACACCTTATGTGAACGCGCACTTGCTAGGTGTTGTGCTCGCTTGAAAATCAGCTAAGGCGCAAGACACCCCGATAGCTGCCAGCTGTGGATGCAGATGCCTTGGCATTGCTCCGCCACCCGCTATGCCTTGACCATCTCAACCAGGCCAAGCCATATGCAACCGGTAGATCCGGGGCGATGTGAGCGGGATTGATGACATCCATCCTTTCAATAAAAAATTTGAGCAAGACGTATGCCTCGGGGTTCCAGGCCGTAAAGGACGTCTCCCTTGATATCGACAAGGGTGAGATTTTTGCCCTGTTGGGGCCAAATGGCGCCGGGAAAACCACATTGATATCAATCATTTGCGGTCTGGTAATGCCGACGGCCGGACAGGTAACCGTCGATGGTTATGACATCCTCAGCGATTATCGGGAAACGCGCAGCCGCATCGGTCTTGTGCCCCAGGAATTGACCACCGACGCCTTTGAAACGGTCTGGAGCACGACAGTCTTCTCACGCGGTCTCTTTGGTAAAGCCCCCGATAACTCCCATGTTGAAAAGGTTCTGCGATCGTTGTCGCTATGGGACAAGAAGGATACCCGCATTCGAGCGCTCTCTGGCGGCATGAAGCGGCGGCTGTTGATTGCCAAAGCGCTCTCCCATGAGCCCACGGTTTTGTTTCTTGATGAACCCACGGCCGGCGTGGATGTGGAATTGCGCCAGGACATGTGGGGGCTTGTGCGCGATCTCAAGCAATCCGGTGTCACCATCATACTCACCACCCACTATATTGAAGAGGCCGAGCAGATGGCGGACCGCGTCGGCGTGATCAATCATGGCAAACTCATTCTCGTCGAGGAAACGCATGCGTTGATGCGCAAAATGGGCAAGAAGCAGCTCGTGCTGCAATTGGCCGAGCCTTGCAGCACCATTCCGCCGGCGCTGTCACACCACAATTTGGAACTGGCGAACGATGAGTCGGAGCTGATTTATACTTATGACGCGCGTAGTGAAAGCACAGGTATCACAGCGCTCCTCAACGATGTCCGAGCGGCCGGCCTGCGGTTCCGCGATTTGCACACCACCCAAAGTACACTGGAAGAGATATTCGTAGATCTCGTAAAGAGGCCGAAGCAATGACGCTCACATTGAACACGCACGCCATCTGGGCAATCTACAAGTTCGAAATGGCCCGCACAGGGCGCACGCTCACCCAGTCTATCGTGTCCCCGGTACTGTCGACCTGCCTCTACTTTGTGGTCTTCGGTGCAGCCATCGGCTCACGCATCGACCAGATCCAAGGTGTCAGCTACGGGACGTTCATTGTTCCGGGCTTAGTTATGATTTCTCTACTCACGCAGAGCATATCAAATGCGTCGTTCGGCATATATTTCCCGCGTTTTACGGGCACCATTTACGAAGTCCTAACGGCGCCTGTCTCTTTCGTCGAGATCATTCTCGGCTATGTTGGTGCAGCTGCGACCAAATCGTTCGCTTTAGGCCTCATCATTTTGGCGACGGCCTCGTTGATTGTCCCCCTCAAGATCGCACACCCCTTCATCATGCTGTCGTTTCTCGTTTCTGACCGCCGTGACCTTCTCATTGTTGGGGTTCATTCTTGGCATCTGGGCGGACGGATTTGAGCAGCTCCAGATCGTGCCCCTCCTAATCATCACGCCGCTCGCCTTCCTTGGCGGGACCTTCTATTCCATCGACATGCTGCCACCCATCTGGCAGACCATCAGCCTGTTCAACCCGATCGTGTACTTGATCAGCGGCTTCCGCTGGAGTTTTACTGAGATATCGGACGTCAGCATCATGATGAGTTTTGGCGCGACGTTCATCTTCCTGGCAATCTGCATCGCCATCATTAGCTGGTTTTTCAGGACGGGCTACAGACTGAAGAAATGATCGGGGCAAACTCCGCGCGCGCACAACCACACCAGACTATAGTTGACCGCCAGCGTGACTGCGACCAAACCCGCCACGCGGAAAAGGCGGTGGTGGAAGACGTGATGGCCAAGAAAATCGCCGGCTATATAGCCAGCTGTGACGATGAGTGCAAAAGAGTATTGCCCGAGTTTCGGGCTGCCAAATATCACCAGGGGTTGCGCCCGGCTCGGGTCTGGATCCTGACCGATCAAAAAGGCGATGCACAAGCCAGCAAACACCAAGAGGCTTGGCCAGGTCATGTCGTCGAGCCAGCGCCCGAGCCGAAGTGGCTCGAGAGGGGCCCCACCTAGACGCGCAGAGACCCGCGCACCGACGCCAATCATCGTCATAAAGATAGCCGCGCTGAGCGCACCTTGGTGGTGCGGATGCAACTTGATGCCCATTGCATCAAACGGCGGCTTCCACAGTCTGTCCAGGAAGGCCGTCCAAGCCTCCAGCAGGGCAGTGATGGCAGGCACGTAGTCCACAACTTGCGTCAGCTGCGCCAGCACCGTCAGGCTGGCGCCCACGACGCCCAACAACAGTATGAACTCACGCTTTAACCATCGCATGGCAGATGTTGTGCTTTTGTTGCCCCAAACGCGATCAGCGTTTCTCGCCGATCCACCAAACCATAGGGCTCTGTGCGTGAAATTGCACTGAAGGACTGGGACAATCCACCGGTCACGATTTGTAAACCAAAAAGCCAATCGTAGCTCTCACAGCAGCGTGGTTAAGCAGAACAGCCTTAACGTCTTAATCCAATATTAGCGAAAAATAGCTAGCCTACGGGTATTCCGCAATCGGAGTATTTTGCGTCATGTTTCGTAGGTTGCCTTTCTGGCTGCTGCTGCTTGCCTTGATCCTCGGCGTCAGGAGCGGCGAGCCCAGTGCCCATGCTGATGCCGATGGCATCGTGCATTCCACGTTCTCGGATCTGTCGACGATCTGCGAACGGGAGAAGACGCTGTGCAAGGCCGGCGAAACAATCTGGCACGGTATCACGAAGGCTGTCGGTATCGGTTATTCGGTTGCCGTCGGCAACGGTGCCTTGGTGTATGTCCCCAAGGACGCAAAAACCGTCTCAATCCGAAATAATTCCTTGTGGAATGTCCTGACCGGCACAACCAAAACCGCCAAGACAAGAACTGTCCAAATCGAGCGGTCCGCAAGCGGCTTGAACCTAGAATTCTAGGCGTCCTGGTGCCAACGGCACAACGCCGCACCAACTGCCACATCCACTTGTTACAACCGGTGCCTGGTGACAACCCGGTCGATTGCACGCAGCTACGACTATGTAGGCCGCGGCCTGTCTGATAGGCTAGGCTCTTGCAGAGTAAAATTACGCGGAGCAAGAGGCCCGATGCCCGAGACCATTTCCCTCACAATAAATGGTCGGCCCGAGACCCTAACGGCCGATCCTGACATGCCGCTGATGTACGCGTTGCGTGACGCGTTCGGATTGACCGGCGTAAAGTACGGCTGTGGTGACGGCCTATGCGGCAGCTGTTCCGTTTTGTTGGACGGTGCGAGAATATGCTCGTGTCACACGGCCTTGAAGGACGTTGCCGGCCGTGCAATCGAAACCATTGAGTCACTGGCCGGCGACGATCACCTGCATCCCCTGCAGCAAGCGTTCATTGACGAACAGGCCTTACAATGCGGCTATTGTACGCCTGGCTTCATCATGGCTGCCAAGGCGCTCCTCGATCAAACGCCCGATCCCGATGATGCTGCAATACGCACTGCCCTCCAAGACAACTTGTGCCGCTGCGGCAGTTACGCGCGCATACTTGCAGCCGTAAAGCGTGCGGCGAAGGAGATGACACAACCATGAGCGACGATAAACCCATTCTACCGGGCAGCTTGGCGCGCGACAGTGCCATCGACTCTTGGCTTGCAATCAATCCAGATGACACGGTTACGGTGCGCACCGGCAAAGTTGAAATTGGTCAGGGGATAACCACCGCGGTCGCAATGATCGCCGCAGAGGAGCTCGACGTAGACCTCGCGCGCATCAACGTAGTGAGCGGCGCGACAGGCGAGGTGGTCGATGAAAAGGTTACATCCGGGTCCGGCTCGATGGAAGAAACGGGCCGCGCCATCAGACAGGTGGCTGCCGAAGCCCGCGCCGTCCTGTTGTCCCATGCGGCGGAACAGTTACAAGTCCCATTAGAGGGCTTGAGCGTCGAAGACGGTACAATCAGGTCACCGGCAACAAATCGCCAAGTCACGTATTGGGAGTTGATGGCCGGTAGGCCGTTTGATGCCCATGCGACGGGTGCGGCTAACCCCAAGTCGCCGAGTGATTACAAAATCGTTGGCCAAAACATCCCTCAGCGCGATGCGAGGGCCAAGGTCACAGGTGCGCCCATCTTCGTCCACGATTTGGCTTTTGACGGCCTCTTGCATGCCTGTATTGCGCGCCCACCCTCCTATGATGCCCGGCTCGATGTGTTGGATGAGGCTGCGTTGTCGCAATTGCCATCCGATGTAAAAGTGGTCAGGGATGGCAACTTCCTCGGCGTCATTGCCTCTTCGGAGTGGGAAGCCATAAAAGCGCGCGACACTGTGGCTGGAGCCGCGAAATGGTCGGAGCCCGCCACCTTGCCTGACGAAGATGCGATCCATGCCTGGTTGTTGGAAAACGAAACTGCAGCTCTCCCGGTCATAGATGGCACCACACAGGATATCCCGGCGCCGGAGCGGTCTGACCCGCCTGCCAACGCCGCGCAGACCTTGGAAGCCTTCTATGCCAAGCCTTACATCATGCATGCGTCGATCGGTCCATCAGCAGCCGTGGCCCTCTATCAAAACGACAGGCTGACCGTCTGGTCGCCCAGCCAGGGGCCGTATCCATTGCGCACTTGTATTGCAGCATCACTCGGCTGGCCGGAAGACGCCGTAACCGTAATTCACACGCAAGGGTCGGGTTGTTATGGCCACAACGGCGCCGATGATGTGTCCTATGATGCAGCGCTCATGGCGCTCGAAGTCCCGGGCCGCCCTGTGCGCGTGCAGTGGACTCGCGCCGATGAACATGCCTGGGAACCTTATAATCCAGCCCAGGCCGTTTCAATGCGGGCTAGCCTCGATGCGCGCGGCACGATCATCGATTGGAATTTGGATCTATGGTCGACGACCCACCAAGGCCGCCCGCGACCCGCCACCGCAGATCATTCATGTCTGGTCGCTGATTGGCACAAAACGCCGGCGCGTCCGTTCCCGCCCCACAAGCCATTGATCGGCAAAGAGTCGGGCGCGCATCGCAACGCGCGCGCCTATTATGATTTTTCCGACCAGCGGGTCGTTTCTCACTTTGTCGCGGCGCAGCCCCTGCGCACCAGTTCCTTGCGCGGTCTCGGCAACTTCGCAAATATACTGGCGATCGAATGTTTCATGGACGAGCTGGCTGAGGCGGCAAGCGAAGACCCGCTGGCATTTCGCTTGCGTCACCTGAGCGATCCACGCGGTCGCGATGTTTTGACGGCGGCGGCCGAAGCCATAGGGTGGGCCCCTCAGTCGCCAGGCGCTGGGACAGCACTCGGCTTGGCCTTCAACCGCTATAAGAACATGAAAGGTTATGCCGCGGTCGCTTGCGAGGTAAGCGCAGATAAAGCGACGGGAGAGTTTCGCGTCCATCGCGCAGTCGTCGCGGGCGATGCAGGTCAAATCGTCAACCGTGCTGCCTTATCAAATCAACTTGAAGGTGGTTTTCTGCAGGCCCTGAGTTGGCTCCGCGAACGCGTGCGGTTCGACCCCGTGCGCGTGACGTCACGGGATTGGGAGACGTATCCGATCATGCGCCTGCCCGAAACGCCGGACATCAGAACGGTTTTAGTTGACCGGCCCGGCGAACCCTACCTTGGCGCGGGCGAAGCCAGCCAGGGCCCTGCCGGCGCAGCGATTGCCAATGCGCTCTCAACGGCGCTGGGAAAACGTTTGCGCGAGGCGCCGTTCACGCCTGACCGTGTGCGCAAAATGCTGTCAGAGAGGTAAGGGATTCAACAATTTAGCAACCGCCATTGTCTCGTCACTTGTGCGTCGTCATTAGACCGTAGATAATCTACAAACCACGTGGAAGTCGTTCGGGGTCGATAACCCAGCAGCATGTCGCAGAAGACTGGCATTGCGCCGATGCCAGCACTTGCAATGCGGTGCTAAAGAGCAAGGAAGTGATCATCTTAGTATCTATTGTCGAAGCCGCACATGTGGACCCGCAATCAGACTGGATGAAAGAATTGAGGACATGAAAGATATGAAAGTCGTCCGTTGGTTGGCCATTCTTGTGGTTATCGCGATGATCGGGTTATTCGGTTACTCCTATATTCAAAACCCGAACATGGGACCCAGCGAACACGCCAAAGCCGTGGGATTTGTGTTAGCCAATCCGGCCTCGACGGCCGAGTGGCAAGGGCTTGCCTGCCCACACCGTCGCGCTGTTATAAATCTCGTCACCATGAGCATGGCGCCACAGGTCTGCGGCACCCCAAATGACGGTGGTGCTATGCAACGAGCAAAAAAGTTCCAGACGCAGGGTCTTGGCAGCTGTTGGGCGCTCTTCGAAGTCCTAAGCACGCGCGCGAAAGATGAATGGGGACCCTACATTTCGAAAAAGAAGCCGCGCGACAACGCTGTCAATTCGTTTTGCAAGCAGGCCCAAGCGCTGATCAAGAAAGCGGGCTGACGGCTTTTCGCTCGCTGCAACGACTGCTCTGGCAATTTAAATCAGGAATGGGAGAGGCGTGTTCCTCTCCAGTTCGCTGAGTTGAGGCCCTGTGTTTGAGACCTTAACCGATGACGCCGCCATCATTCCGAGTGATCGCGACAACGGTTGAACGAGGCAGATTGGCGCCGCCTTCCGGGAAGTGACTGCGCCCCTTGCCTTTCTCACCAGGATGCTGAATGCCAACGAACAATGTCCGCTTGTCCGGGCTCCAGGCGATCCCGGTCACCTCGCACTCGTTGGGCCCGACCATGAAGCGTTTGATCTCCCCCGTTTCGGGATCGCCAACCAGCATCTGATTGTTCCCCATGCCGGCAAAATCACCCTTGTTGGTGTAATTGCCATCGGTTTGGATCCACAGCAGGCCCCGGCTGTCGAAGGCCAGCCCATCAGGCGCGTTGAACATGTTCTGGGCGGTCACATTGGTTGAGCCCTTGCGGTCATCCTTATGGACGGTTGGATTGCCCGCCGTGACATAAAGCGTCCAGGTAAAGTCATTTGCGGCATGATCGCCATTGGCTGGCGTCCAGCGAACAATCTGTCCGTACTTGTTTGCTTTGCGCGGATTGGGCCCTCCTACAGGTGTCGGATCGCCGCCCATGTTAGGTTTCTTGCCGCGGTTTTTATTTTTGGTAAGGCAACAATAAGCTTCCGCTTTGAGCGGATTGACTGCAACCCATTCCGGCCGATCCATGGTCGTGCCGTTGACGGCTGAGGCAGCCATACGCGTGTAAACGCAGACCTCAGCGGCCGATTTCATACCAGATGCTGCCGGCGTTAGTTCGATCCATTTTCCAGTCAGATTGTCTTCGAACCTGGCAACGTAGAGCCTGCCGGTCTCGAGCAATTTCGAGTTGTCGCCGCCCTCGGTGTATTTTTCTGCGCTGACAAATCGATAGAGATACTCACCGCGCTCATCGTCACCAAGATAGACGACGACTTGCCCGCCTTTGGCAATCGTGACCGCAGCGTTTTCGTGCTTGAACCGTCCGAGGGCGGTGCGTTTTTTGGGTTTTGAATCCTTATTGAGCGGGTCGATTTCCACGACATAACCGGCCCGGTTGACTTCATTGGGGTGCTTCGAGACATCGAAGCGCTCATCTGCTGACGCCCAGCTATATCCGTAATCACGGCCTTTGATGCCATACCGCTTGAGCGCGTCCGATGGCTTGAATGACGCCGCACTCGACGAGAAATAGCCGTTAAAGTTCTCTTCACAGGTGAGATATGTGCCCCACGGTGTGCGCCCGCCACCACAGTTATTCCATGTGCCAAGCGCGTTTGTGCCGCTTGGATCGGCCTTTGTTTTCAACAGCTCGTGCCCGCGCGCCGGCCCGGTGATCTCCATCTCCGTGTCCGGTGTGATGCGGCGGTTGAATTTGGAATCCTTTACGATCCCCCATTTGCCGCCGGTCTTAGCGATCTCGATAATAGACACGCCATGCGCCGCTTTACATTTGCGTATATCATCAGCTGTCTGTGGCCGCCGCTTCGGCCGGTTGCCAAACATAATCCTCAGATTGGTGTATTCGTTGTTGACGGCGAGGACCGTATTGGTGCCGTTGGTAAAAAGCTCCATGCCGTCGTTGTTGTCACCAAACGCCAGTTCCTGAGAGGCGCCGGTGCCGCGGGTCTTATGATCGAACGGAACACCTGTCGACCACATCGGATCGCCCCAGCGCGCCACGATTTGCCAGCTGTAGCCTTTGGGCAGCGTAATGGTGTCATTACCGTTTGCAGCGACCGCCTCAAAGCCGAGGCGGCTGGCGGCGAACGCGGAATGCATGCCGATAACGCCGTTGCCGCCAACGAAGGCTAAAGCACCGGCAGCCATGCTGCCGCCAAGGAACCCGCGCCGTGACAGCGCGCGGTCTGCGACGGCATCGAAATCTGTCGTTGCCGGTGGCGGGTTTACCAGTTCGTCAAACGCGTCGAATGACAAGTCTGCGACATCGATCTCCGCATCGATACTGGATTTTTCGGTCATATCAATAGTGCCCCATCTACTTGCGACAATGAACGCAGCAGCGAAATGCGGCAGCGAACGCGGTATTCTTTGGCAGTTTTAGACGACAGTGAGATGACGACCACTAACACCAGTTGGGGATTTCAATTGAACCGAAAAGATGTCCGCGACATACTGCCCCCCGATACGCGGAATTCCATGGAGAAAATGCAATGTGCGCAAGCCCGGTTTTTACACGATTAAAGGTTGCCCAAGCCCAGATGAGCGACGCGGAATGGGAAACCCGCATTGATCTTGCAGCTTGCTATCGTCTGGTCGCGCACTATGACATGGATGACCTATTTGCGACCCATATCTCTGTACGTGTGCCGGGTGGAGACGAGCATTTTCTGCTCAATCCCTATGGCGTCCATTTTAGCGAAATCACTGCATCAAGCCTGGTAAAGGTGGATCTCGACGGCAACATCGTTTCGGATACCGACCACGTTATCAATCCGGCCGGCTTCGTCATCCATTCGGCGATACATGCCGCCCGCCCCGACGCCAAGTGCGTACTCCATACCCACACCGTGGCAGGCATGGCCATCGCGACGATGCAGGAGGGATTGCAGCCCTGGTTCCAGAAAGCCACTCGCTTCCATCAACGCGTTGCCTACCACGATTTCGAAGGCAAGGCGCAGGATCTTGATGAGCGTGAACGGCTGGTACGCGATCTGGGTGACAAGAATTATATGGTTCTACGCAACCATGGCCTGCTCGTATGCGGGGCCACCATTGGCGAGGCCTTCAAGGAAATGTACGCCATGGAAAAGTCCTGCAAGACCCAACTGGCGATTATGCAGGCTGGCGGTACGGTGATCGAGCTGTCTGAAAATCTGCTGGAGCATACAGCCCAGCAATTCGCCGCCGATAAACCCGTAACCACTGCGCGCCCCAGCGTCTGGCCATCGATGAAAAAAATGCTCGACCGGATCAATCCCGGCTATGACGCTTGACCTGCGATCACAGCACCAGCACCACTAGCGAAATACATTGAGCAGCACCGCAACCAGCAACGTTTGTGGTACGGAAATAATCGGCAGCATCAGCGCAAGTTTCCACGACCCTGTCGTATCCTTGAGGCTCATGATTTCGGTATAGTCGGTCGCAACGCCCGCCATCAGAAATGCAAATCCATTGCCGGGTGCTGAGGCGCGGTTGAGCAGGTCGGCGGCAATCGGCGTCGCCCCTTCCGAGCACACCTCTATAATCGTCGCAGCCATAACAGTCGCCATTACGCCTAAAAGTGTCGGCCCGAACCAGGAGGCAAAGGCGTCTGCGGGCATCAGGGCACGAATACCGGCTGCCAGGACAACCCCGAACAACAACCACCTGAGCACCATCCGTGAGCCCGTTAGGCCGGCGATCAACGTCTCGCCAGCGCCCTTCCAACTGGGCTCAAGAGTAGTTTTCCACGCACCAAACGCATCGCGGAAGCTCGGGTGTTGAGCGTCTTCGGCGGCGATGGCGCGCGCCGGATTGTCAGGCAAGCGTCCGGCTGCAACCAAAGTATCGAGCAGCCAACCCGTAATGATGGCAATGATTGCGGAGAGCAATATGAACAGCAGCGTATACGACCAGCCGATCAACGCGATCAGGATCACCGTCAAGCTGAGAGAATTCCACGGGCTCGCCAGCAGGAAGGCAACAGTCTGCCCAATCGATGCGCCGCGCTCATATAGCTTCATGCCGACCATAAGAATGCCATGGCTGCACAAGTCGAACAGCACGCCTGCCGCCGTGGCCCGCAAAATGCCGGTCGATCGCCGTTTTCCGGTGAGCGCTGCAACGACCATGTCGCGCGGCACGTGATGGAGTAGGCCGACAAACACGATGCCCAGCAGGATGCCCCACCACATCATATTCATGAGCTCGAACGCGCCAGCCGCAAAATGGCCGACCACCGAATGATCACCAACAGTGCCAAATATCAGATGTCCAAAATACCCGAGCGCAACGAGAACCGCGCTCCCCCATAACAGCCAGTCAATGCGCCGCCGTCCGCTTGTCGTCTGAGCCGGCGGGCAACACGCTGAAGCAGCTTTCGGACCGAGATTGTCGGTACTATTATTATGTGTCTCGCTCATCGGCTGATCTGGAAGCCCCTCGCTGCGAAAGGTCAAGCACTACACTTGGTGTTATCAACTGGCAGTCTGTTGGTGTTCACCCGATTCAATGGCCTTTTTCAAATCCCGCAAATCGCCCTCGATCGCTTTGACGACAGACGGCATCATCACGCGCCCAAGCGGCGCGAATAGGCGGGCGAGGAAAGTCACGGGCACCCCTGAAAACGCGAACGTCAATTTGGTGCCATCTCCCTGGGGCTCGAACAAATGCTGGCTGACGTACCGGGTGCCATGGTTCTCGGCCGTCAACACGAACCGTTCCGGCGCAACCAGCTCTGAGATTGTCATTTCCTCGCTGGCTTCGCGCCCGAACATCATCCGGGTTTCGACAAAGCGCGTACCAATGCCGATGGGACCAGGTGTCAAAATCTCAATCTTGGTGATGGCCTCGATGTGTTTGGCCCAACTTTCCAGGTCGATTGAAGCCTCAAATACGACCTCGGGCGGCGCGGCGATCTCAATATCCGTTCTGATTTCCATGACCCTGCCTCTGTGAAGGTCCCAATCGAATACCTAAGTTGTCGTCATAGTCACCACAATGGCTGGCCGAGTGGAGAATGCAAATGAGCGATAAACCTGTCCGCCCCCCTCAGTCCGAAAGTTCAAAACTACCAGCTGAGATCGCCCATGTCATTGTGCCGCGGGCCAGGGATCTCGGGGGCTTCGAAGTCCGTCGAGCGTTACCCTCTGCCAAAACCCAGATGATCGGGCCGTTCATATTCTTCGATCAGATGGGTCCCGCTGAGCTGATGGTCGGCGGTGGAATCGATGTCCGCCCCCATCCGCACATCGGCCTGGCGACCGTGACGTATTTGTTTGAAGGCGAAATTTTTCATCGCGACAGCTTGGGTTCGGCCCAGGCGATCAAGCCTGGTGCCGTCAATCTTATGACGGCCGGCCAGGGTATCGTGCACTCCGAACGCGAAACGCCTGAAGCCATCACCCGACCTCGGCGCATGTTTGGCATCCAGTCCTGGGCGGCATTGCCGGCATCGCATGAGGAAACTGCGCCCGCCTTCGTCCACATTCCCGCTGAGGATCTACCGGTCATTTCCGAAACAGATAAGACTATTCGGCTCATCATGGGCGAGCTTTATGGTACAGCCTCTCCGGCCGACTTCCCACATCCGTCCTTTTACGCCGAATCCAACCTAAAGGCGGGTGCAAAGCTCCCATTGGATCCCGATTATGATGAGCGTGGGATATTTATTGCCGAGGGCAGCATTGAAATCAGCGGTCAACGCTTTGCAGCGGGTCAACTTCTGGTCTTCCGGCCGGGCGATCGCATTACTGTATCGGCTGTGAGCGATACCCGCATCATGTTGCTCGGTGGCGAACCAATGGACGGTCCGCGTCATATCTGGTGGAATTTTGTTTCTTCATCGAAGGACCGGATCGAAATCGCCAAGCAAGATTGGGTACAGGGCCGTTTCGCTACAGTGCCAGGCGATGATGTGGACTTCATCCCGCTCCCGCAGTAGGTGTTGCAGTAATATTGCGTTATATTGCCGTAAAACCTGACGCGAGGAGGTGCCGACGATGACAATAGAGGCTGCGCCCAAGGCGGCGAGCGATACCAAACAACTGAGCGGCCCGGCGATTTTGGATGCAGTCAAAGCGGCTGGCGTCGATTATGTTTTGTCAGTGCCAGATTTGCACACCAGCCAAGGTCTCTTAAAGCGGGTGGCGGAAGGCAATCAGTTCAAACTCTTGCGTGTTTGCAAAGAAGACGAGTGTTTTGGCATTGCCGCCGGCCTGTCCTATGGACCAAAGCGCGCACTCATCCTCATTCAATACACTGGTTTTCTATATGCCATGAACGCCATCCGCTCCATTGCCTGTGAGCATCGCATGCCCATGGTGATGATGGTCGGCCTGTTGTCGAAGGAACCGGATGTCCCACCCACCCAATCGAAGAAATTCGGTATCAGCGTCCTTGAGCCAATACTCGACGTCATCGGCATCGAGCATCATTATATCGACGGCGACGACGACATTCCAAAGATAACGCCCGCTATCGAAGCGGCTTATGCGACACCCAAACCGGTTGCATTCCTCATTGGTCGGAGGCCGGTATGATGATTGACCGCAAAGCCTACCTCAACGTTTTAAAGGCCCACATTACTGATGAGATTGTCATTTCATCCTATTCGACGGCGACCGATTGGATTGCGATCAACGACCGGCCGTTGAATTATTTCTTTCATGGCGCGATGGGACTTTGTTCATCGCACGGTCTTGGTTTGGCGCTTGCCCGCCCGGAGCGACGGGTCGTTGTCCTGGACGGCGACGGCAGCCTTTTGATGAACCTTGGGACGCTGGTGACGATAGGGGCTGCGGCACCGTCCAACCTTATCCATTTTGTCAATCAAAACCGGACCTATGAGGCCAACGGCGGTCATCCCATTCCAAACACCGAAGTCGACTTCACCACGATGGCCCGCGCTGCAGGCATTGAGCGCTGTTATGAAATAAGCGACTTAAGCGATTTTGAGGCGCGCCTGCCGGGGCTATTGGTCGAACCGGGCCCGGTATTCGTCACGATGCATATAGAGCAGGGTGAGCTTGGTCCGCGCTCATATGTCGAAATGTACCGCAAGGAGCGCCGCCAGGCATTTCGCGAGGCATTAGGTGCCTAGTCTGACCGGCGCGCCACCAGAATATGTTGAGTGATGGCCCGTGCGAAGGTGCAGGAGGCGAAAGTTGCTGGGGCTAAGACCATAAAGTTATCCATTGCAACAGTCTCATTGGGCGGCACCCTTGAAGATAAGCTGACGAAAATTGCCGCCGCCGGTTTCAAGGGCGTCGAAATCTTCGAGAACGATCTTCTTTCGTTTTCTGGCACACCGACGGCCGTGCGCGAACGCTGCCAAGACCTTGACTTGGACATTATCACATTTCAGCCCTTTCGGGATTTCGAGGGCATGCCGGACGACCAGCGCGCAGCGACCTTCGAGCGGGCGGCGCGCACGTTCGATCTGATGGACGAGCTAGGCTGCGACCTGTTGATGGTTTGCTCCAATACCGCCTCGGATAGCATTGGCGGCCTCGCGCGGGCCGCGAGCGATTTGCATGAGCTGGGCGAGCAAGCCGCAGCGCGTGCCAAGCGCCTAGGTTTTGAGGCCCTGTCCTGGGGGCGTCATATCAATGATTATCGCGACGCCTGGGAAGTTGTCCGCCGCGCCGATCACCCCGCCGTCGGTCTCATATTAGACGCATTCCATATCATGGCGCGTGGCACGGATCTGTCGACCATCCGGTCAATCCCGGCCGATCGAATTTTCCTCGCTCAGGTCTCCGACGCCCCGGCTCTCGATATGGATTATCTTTCCTGGAGCCGGAATTTTCGGTGCGTGCCCGGCCAGGGCGATTTTCCGCTATTGGATTTCATGTCTGCGTTGCGAGCAACAGGGTATGAAGGACCGCTCTCGCTTGAAATATTCAACGATCAGTCCGGTGCTGGCTCCGCCCATAGCATTGCTGTCGATGGCATGCGGGCCCTGCTTCATTTGCTCGATCACGTTTTGCCGAAATCGCCCTAGTGTATCAGACTTAGACCGACAGCCCGGCGGATAGGCATCCATTGTGCCGGGCCGTCAACACAGGCAATGTCATTTCAACAAATACCCAAACTTCTCCTGCGCCTCTTTGAGGACTTCCGGCGATGATTGATTGACGTCCGGATATTCATCCTTCCAGGCAAACGGCCGGCAGGCATCAATAATCGCGCGAGAATTGGTGAAGTCACCCCGCTCTTTGCGCCAGGGTTCGATGCGTGGATCGAGCGGTGTCGACCAAGCATTGGTAATGATATCGATTGAGGAGGCGGGGTCGGATCGCGTCAGCACCGCCCACATCACCTCTTCAAGATTGGTCACATCGATATCGTCATCGACGACGATCACGTACCGTCCGGCATAAGCGCCTGAATGGCACATGGAGGCGACATGCCCGGCTTGCTTTGAATGCCCGCCATATCGGGTCTTGATGCCGACCACCAACAACAGCCGCGACGTCCCGCACTCGTGTGCCCAAACGCCGGTAACGTCCGGCACGCCGGCCTTGACAATATTCTCCTGAATGATTGCAGAACGGGTCAGCGCGCGATACCGCGCGACTTCATCGGGTGGCCGTTGCGGCACGCAACCCAACAGGATCGGATCGGTACGATAGTAGATCGCCTCGATATCCATTACCGGTTCGTTGCGCTGGTCTGATCCGTAATAGCCCATCCATTCGCCGAACGGCCCCTCGGCCTTGACATTGCCCGGCTGGACATAGCCTTCGATGACGATTTCTGCATTGGCGGGGACCGGCAAACCAGTGATCGGTGTGTGCACAACTTCAACCGCTTCGCCACGAATGCCCCCGATGACATCGTATTCGCAAACGCCATAGGGCACTTCACTTGATCCCATCAAGAACGACATTGGATCACAGCCCACGACAATGGCCACTGGCATAGGCTCACCACGCTTTTCGTACTTGTCGCGCTGGATGCGGCCATGCTTGCCGGGTGAAATATAAAAGCCGACCCGCTTCTCATCATGGATCATGACGCGGTATGTGCCGCAATTGATCCAGTTTTCATCCGGGTCACGCGTAACATTGAAGCTGCCGGTGCCAATGTAGCGCCCGCCATCCTTCTCATGCCATTTCGGCGTCGGAAACTTTGTAATGTCGACATCGGCGCCCGTCATCCTGTTTTCCAATACCGGCCCATCCTTGACGACGACATGCGGGATGGTTTTGAGTTCCGACATATAATGCGTGCGGAACGCTGAACTCATTTCAAGCTTGTTGAGGTGTTCGGGAAATCCAAGCGTCATCCGCTGGCGTTTGCCGCCGAAGAAATTAACCAGCACGCGGGAGCCGGGCAATGTATCGGGGACATCGTTGAAAATTATGCACGGCGCGTTTTCATCGTGTTGCACGAGTTCTGTCGCCATTCCGATTTCACGTTGCCAGTTGAGACCCGAGACCTCGCGAATCTCCCCCAACTTGTCTGCTTCGCTAATCCATTGGCGCAAGTCGCGATAAGCCAAATGCGGGCGAATATTTGAAAGCCGGTCCGGCGCGGTCATGGCATCATCCGCCGGTTTAGTGCTGTCTGCCATGTTATGTCCTCCCGAATGGTGTCACAGCAAGTTTTAGTATTCGTTGGTAACAGGCGCCTGACTAATCAAACACCAACAGATCCCGATCAATCACGCAATGAGTCCGAGTGAGCGATAAGCAGCAAGTGCCCCCTCATGCAATGGTACGCCGCCGAATTCAAGTGCCTTGCGCCCGTCGGATTTAAGCGGCGTGAACAAGTCCTCAAGCCCGTCAAAAAGTGCACAGTGCGCTGCAAGGCCCGCTGCACCCTTCGCCAGGATTTCCGTCAAACGCTGGACCATAGCACTGTCGACACGCTCATGCGAGACGAGAACATTGACAACGCCCGGCTGATCGCTATCCGCCGTAAGCGCTCTGAGTGCGCCTGCCGGCATTCTCGCGCGCCGATAGAACGAGACCTTCTCAAGGAGAAGCTCAAGGTCGGCTGGCTCATGTTCAAGTACCCGAAGATCGCAGCGGCCATCCAATTCGGATATGATTTTATTGGGAATAGGGCATTGAAACTGGGCATCGATTTTGCCGTCGGCCAGCGCCGCCCCACCGGTCTTAAAGTCGAAGTGATGCGCCTCGAACTCGTCGAAGCCAATTCCTAAGACATCGAAAATCACGTGGGCATGCTGTGTCATGCCGCTTTGCGAGAGCCCGACGGACACGCGTTTGCCTTTGATATCGCGAACGCGCTTGAGCCCGGAATCGGCGCGCGCGATAAAATAAAGCGGCCCGACGTTCATCGGCGCCACCATGCGCAATGCGATTTGCCTATCGAACGGCGCTTCCCCGTTCAGGGCCCGCCCGATCCAATTGGAAGCCATAAATCCGAATTCGATTTCACCATCGTCCAGCCGTGCCGCGTTTTGTGTGCTGGCAAAAGGCGAGGCCAATATCTCGACCTTCTCTCCTAATCCCATTTCCTCCGAGAGCGCCTGGATCGCCTGGCCCTGGGTCATGAAAGTGGAATTTTCTTCCGCCGTGCCTATCCGCATATTGCCGCTCGCCTTCCCTTGGTTAATCATTTGCCGTCCGGGCGTGAGATGGAATTAGTTATCAAGATTGCGCTGCGCCACGCAACGGCTTAACAACAACTGTGACAACAACAAGTGCAGGATAGGCGATCAAATTCAGACCTCAGCTGCGACTAAATCGGGGAGACAGCGACGACATGACGTCCGATAGGGCAAACTTTCGCTCACCAAAAACGGTATTAGCACCCACATCAATCGCCATCGTGGGCGCCTCTGAGCGCGGCGCCTGGCCACGCCAGATCCACACCAACATATCACAGATCGGCTATAAAGGCCGCGTCCACATGGTCAATCCGCGCCAATCGGAAGTCTTTGGCCAGACCTGTTATGCCTCGTTACGCGATCTTCCCGAGCCGGTTGAGCACGCCATGATAATCGTACCGGCGGCAGCTGTCTTGCCGGTACTCGAAGATGCCGTTGCAGCACGCGTGCAATCGGCCACCATTTATGCCGCCGGGCTGGGTGACGGCGATGATCCAAAATCCAAGGAACGCGGCGCCCGGCTGAAGGAGTTTGCGGCTGCCAATGACATCCGCCTGGCTGGACCCAATTGTATGGGTGGGTTCAGTTATCGCGAACGCTTGCATGCCTATCCCAACACCGAGCTTGGCGGTGCGCCCGCAGGTTCGGTTGCCGCAATTTTTCAGAGCGGTGGTACGTTACAGTTTTTTATGAAATCGGGTGCCGATCGGGGTTTGCGTTTCTCTTATGGCTACTCGACCGGCAATGAGATCGATCTCGACCTGGCGGACTTCATCAATTATCTCGTCGACGATCCTGAAACGCGCCAAATCGTGTTGTTCATCGAGGGGATCCGGCGTCCGCAAGCCTTTATGATTGCCGCCGGCCGAGCCCTTGAGGCCGGCAAGCCCATCCTCGCCATCAAAACCGGAATGACGGAAAAGTCGCAACAGGCGGCACAATCTCACACCGGTGCCATCGGTGGCGATTATGCGGCGTTCCTGGCCATGTGCGAACGCCATGGCATCGTGCGCTGCGAAAATCTGGACGACTTGTTGGAAACATCGCTCGCCTTTCAGGCTGGGCGTCGGCCAAAGGGACCAAACATCGGTTTTGTCACAACGTCCGGCGGCACGGTTGATCTTCTCTATGACTATGCTGAAACCGAGGCCTCATCCTTTGCCGAGTTTACCGAGGCGACCTGCGCGCGTTTGAAGCCCTTATTGCAAGAGGGTATCAATCCCAAAAATCCGCTCGATGCGGGCATCCCGACAACTCTAAAAGCGGCGGGCGAATGGTGCCAGATCGTCCTTGATCAGCCCGATGTCCATATGTTGGCCTTTGCCGGGCAACTGTCGCGCAAAAAGGATGGTGCCCAGGACGTGTCGCCATTGTCAGCGCTGCTTGATTATACCGACAAACCAATCGTCGGCTTCTCCCGCATGGTCTATCAGATGAATGAAGGCGGCATTGCGCAACAAGACGCGATCGGCTTTCCCTATCTGCAAGGCTTACAGCCAACGCTTCGTGCATTAAACGCCCTGTGGTTCCATGCAGCGCGCCAAGGCCGTTATCCAGCCCAGCCGCCGCCGGCGCCGCCAAGTGATCTAACGCCGTCCACATTGCCAACCGCGCTGGCCGAGCATCAAATCACGACACCGGTGACCCGCCAGGTCGCGACAGCGGATGCCGCCGCTGCAGCCGCACAAGAGATAGGCTTTCCCGTCGTCCTCAAGATTGCCTCCAGAGACATTCTCCACAAGACGGAGGCTGGCGGCGTCAAGCTCAATCTGGCGACGCCTGACGATGTGCGCCGTGCCGCCGATGAGTTACTGGCATCGGCTAAGACCGCTTATCCGGATGCGAAAATCGATGGCTTTGACGTCCAGGAGCAGGTTGCCGGCGTCGAAGCGATTGTGGGTTTGCACACCGATCCGCTCTATGGCCCGATGTTGTTGGTCGGTGCCGGTGGCGTCCTTGTTGAGCTGGTGAAAGATGTACAGATGCGCATGCTGCCGGTCTCCACCGACGACATTGAAACTATGGTGTCCAACCTCAAACTCTCGACCTTGCTGGATGGCTACCGCGGTCGGCCCCCATGCGATCGCACGGCACTTGTAACTGCCATCAAGGCCCTGTCGGAGCTGTATCTTGCGCATCGCTCGCGTATAAAGGACATCGAGATCAACCCGTTGATCGTCCGTGAGGCCGGCCGTGGGGCCGTTGCAGTCGACGTCCGCGTACTCTGGACCGATGATAGCGCGCAGTGATCATGCTTATGAAGAGGAAAGCACGCCATGGATTTTGAACTCCCCGAAGAATTACGGCTCTTCAAATCGGAACTGCGACGCTTTGTGGATGACGAGATGATCCCCGTCGAACGCGAGACGATTGTCGACAATGAATTGAAGCCTGAATTCAAGGAAAAGTTCACGGCCCGGACCAAGGAACTTGGCATCTACGGCATGGACATACCGGAATCGTATGGCGGGCCGGGCCTATCGCTGCTGGCCAAGGCAATTATCGTAGAGGAACTGTCGCGGACAATTGCCTTGCCGGCCCGCGGCGATTCCATAACTGGCCCGACGGTGCGCCACATCCTGTTCAGCCTCGAAGGCGAACTTAAAGAAAAATATTTGATGCCCGTGCTACGCGGCGAAAAGCGCGCCTGCTTTGCGCAAACGGAACCGGATGCCGGTTCCGACCCCGGCGGCATGCGCACTACCGCCGTCCGCGATGGAGACCACTATGTCATCAACGGCGTCAAGCGTTTCATCACCGGTGCGCACAAGGCCGACTTCATGCAATTGATGGCGGCTACAGATCGCGACAAGGGCTCTCGCGGCGGCATATCATGCTTCCTTGTCGACATGGATACGCCAGGCGTCACACTCACCACCAGCTATCAGACGATGATGGGCGACAAACCTTGGGAAATCGTCCTCGACAATGTCCGCATTCCTGCCGGCAATCGGGTCGGCGTCGAAGGCGGAGGGTTTGTTCTGGCTCAGAAGTGGCTGGGTGCCGGGCGGGTCAAACATGGGGCCCGCGCGTTGGGCGTTGCTGAGCGCAGTCTCGAGATGGCGACCGCCTATGCCAAGCAGCGCGCGACATTCGGACGCTTGTTGTCGGAGCGTCAGGGCATCCAATGGATGCTGGCAGATATGTATATCGAGCTGCAAGCGGCCCGCCTGCTCGTTTATAAGGCGGCAACCATGCTTGACCAGGACCTGGACGCCCGCCAGGAGGCCTTTGTTGCCAAATATTACGCCGATGAAATGGCTTTTCGCGCCATCGATACCTGTATGCAGATTCATGGTGGCATTGCGCTGACGACCGACCTCCCCATAGAGCGTATGTGGCGTCAGCAGCGCAGCTATCGCATTACCGAAGGGGCAAGTGAGGTCATGAAGCACGTCATCGCCCGCCATGTCCTGAAGACCTACGGTTAGCTAACGTTTGTTCAAAGACCCTGCTCGTCAAACCTGCCTATGAAAGGACGCGTGAAGGCCGGCGGTATGTCCTCAGATCGCGGTATCAGCGGCCGAGTGCGATCAACAGGCCCAATAGGCCAACCAGCGTTACCACGACGAAAAGGATGGCAAATAGGGCACCGCCAGCGGATCCTTCGCCACCCCGACCCGCCCCCGCAATGCCAGCGCCTTGGGCCAGTGTTGAACCTTCCCGGCCGTGCCGGAGCATGGAAAAGCGCGCTGCCGCTGCAATGGCTGCGGCCCGCTTCGCGTCATTGGTCTCTATGTTGTCGTCTGATGCCATGGCAATCATCCCGTCACCAGTGGTTCTCGCTAAACTCCAGGTCTAAACATGAGTGCCCGAACGTCAATGCGCAACAGACTTTGGCGTGACATAATCAAAATGTGGTTCGAATCGTTCGGCGCCTTTATGCCGGCCATTGCACCCCACTGTGGCAATTGCGCATCGCTTCGGCCCGAAGTCGCGAAGGCAGAATCTTTGCCCATTAACCCCGATAAGACTCAAAGTGTTTCGTAAGCAAATTGAAAACACGGCGAAATTCAACCTTCTCCTTGCCCATCTATCGGTTCGAGATGATTTGTCCTCTGGAACGAGATAAGCGGTCATCCAAATTTTTGTCAAAATGGGGGATTGCCGGTGCTGAAACGCTCGATCCGGCGCTATGCCAAATACAATAATCTCAGCGGCTTCTGACCGAATCACCAGATTTGATTCGCACTGCGTTCGCACCATTGCACACACCGACCAAGTGGGCTCAAACATCTTTTATCCACGTTGTTCTTAACGCTTTTGCGACCTGCAAGGCAGCGCAAGAAAGTTCAATTAGAACAGCAAATTATCCTTAGAGTTTTCGCCTGATAAACACGGTATAAATTAGTCACATTGAGCATCGTCGACGAATAGAAATGTTTTGCCCAGACGCGAATAGGTGTACTTTACGACTGCTGCCATCGAGGGCCAAAACGGTTAGGGCGTAACTGTAGAGTTCTTGTCCGGTAGTGTCACAAATGTTGAGCAAATTGTAGCGGGGAGCAAATGGGGGACTTTGATCAGTCTGACACTCATGATGTCGCCAACACACCGATTACCGATTTCGAACCGGTCAGTCAGGAAGAGATACAAGGCCTTGAGGTTCTTGAGATTTCCGGGGCCATAAAGTGGTTCGATGCCTCGAAGGGTTACGGGTTCGTTGTCCCGGATAATGGGCTGGAAGATGTGCTTTTGCACGTAACTTGCCTACGAGCCGGGGGGTATCAAACGGCCTATGAAGGGGCCCGTGTGCACTGCCAAGCACTGCGCCGGCCCAAAGGTCTACAAGCCTTCAGAATAATCAGCATGGATCTGTCGACCGGCATCCATCCCTCTCAGCTTCCACAGCGTACCCATGTTGTGGTAGAGGCGGAGAGCGACTGGGAACGGGCCATGGTCAAATGGTTCAACCGCGTTCGGGGCTTCGGCTTCCTCACGCGCGGCGACGGAACGCCAGATCTGTTCATTCACATGGAGACGCTTCGTCGTCATGGCTTCACCGAGTTGCGACCGGGTCAGATTGTGCAAGTGAGGTGGGGACATGGGTCCAAAGGCTGTATGGTCGCCGATCTTCGGCTGGATGGCGCCACTCAGAACAGCGGTCCCTCGCAGCATTGACGCTGCCATCAAGCTAAGCACAATTACGCGAGACTGCGGAGCCGCCCTTCGGGCGGCTCTTGTTTTGTTGTGTGTAACGATGGGGGTTGTGGTGACGGCATGCGCAGACCAGGCCAAGCAAAAGGCCACAGACACCCTGACGATCAAGACCGCCACTGCGACACACACTTTTAAGATAGAAGTTGCCGTCACGGACGCCCAAAAGGCACGTGGGCTGATGTTCCGCAACAAGCTGCCAGCCGGGACCGGCATGCTATTTCCCTATGCCAAGGCACAAGAAATCTCAATGTGGATGAAGAATACCTATATTTCGCTGGATATGATCTTCATTCGAGCCGATGGCACAATCCATCGCGTTGCCGCCGAGACCGAACCGCTGTCTGAAACGATTGTTGCATCGCACGGTCCGGTCATTGCGGTCTTGGAGATCGCCGGTGGTGAAGCTAAGCGACTGGGCTTGGGCCCGGGCGATCGCGTCATCCACCCGAGCTTGAAGCCGGCCAAATAATTTTTGCCGTAATGGCGATTTCAAGGGGCTTGCCGGCTTGACGTATGCGACGCAACGCGGCAAACACCTACGTCCGGTCGCACGGGCCCTTGATGGCGTGGCGACGACGGCATGTCGGGGCATAGCTCAGCCTGGTAGAGCGCCTGCTTTGGGAGCAGGATGTCGGGAGTTCGAATCCCCCTGCCCCGACCATTTTTTGCCAACCACCAGCCGATCAAGCCCGTGCCCGCGGCCGCCTCGCCGTCTTGCGGCTGGGCTTCGCGGTCGTCTTGGCAGGCGCCTTTGCGCGCCGCTTCAACAACGCCTTGAGATATTGCCCGGTATAGCTGGCGGCACAGGCGGCAATATCTTCCGGTGTGC
Organism: Hyphomicrobiaceae bacterium; assembly: GCA_965223255.1. Taxonomy (GTDB): domain Bacteria; phylum Pseudomonadota; class Alphaproteobacteria; order Rhizobiales; family Hyphomicrobiaceae; genus CBDCWA01. The sequence goes on from CBDCWA010000003.1 coordinate 413,560, forward strand.
CGGTGGCGACAACTTCGCCGCCGCCGTCGCCGCCTTCCGGGCCAAGGTCGATGATCCAGTCCGCCGTTTTGATGACCTCCAGATTATGTTCGATCACCACCACGGTATTGCCGGCATCCGTCAATTGGTGCAGCACCTCGAGGAGCTTTGCGACGTCGTGAAAGTGTAGGCCGGTTGTCGGTTCATCGAGAATATAGAGCGTGCGCCCTGTCGCCCGCCGCGACAGTTCTTTTGACAGCTTCACGCGCTGGGCTTCACCGCCGGACAGCGTGGTCGCTTGTTGACCGATCTTGATGTAGTCGAGCCCGACCCGCGACAGTGTCTCGAGCTTGTCGCGAATTGCCGGTACGGCCTTGAAGAAGTGAAAGCCTTCCTCGACGGTCATGTCGAGAACGTCGGCAATCGACTTGCCTCGGAACGTCACATCAAGCGTTTCACGATTGTAGCGTTTGCCTTTGCACTGATCGCAGGTCACATAGACGTCTGGCAAGAAATGCATCTCAATCTTGATCACGCCATCGCCTTGGCACGCTTCGCAACGCCCGCCCTTGACGTTGAATGAAAAGCGCCCCGGTGCGTAGCCGCGTGCCTTGGCCTCCGGCAGTCCGGCGAACCATTCGCGGATCGGTGTAAAAGCACCGGTGTAGGTGGCCGGATTGGAGCGCGGCGTGCGCCCGATCGGCGATTGGTCGATATCGATCACCTTGTCGAGAAACTGAATGCCGTCGATCTTCTCATGCGGTGCCGGTGTTGGCCGTGAGCCGGAAAGTTTTCGCGCCACTGCGCGATAGAGTGTGTCGAGAAGCAAGGTCGACTTGCCCCCACCGGAAACACCGGTAACGCAGGTAAACAGCCCGAGTGGAACCTCGGCATTCACCCCCTTGAGATTGTTGCCGCTTGCACCCACGACCTTGAGCGCCCGACCCGCCTGGCGTTGTCGCCTGGCGGCCGGCAACGGGATTTGCATCGCGCCGCTTAGATATTGACCGGTAAGACTTTTGTCAGACGCGATGATCTTTGCAGGCGGGCCATCGGCGACGACCTTGCCGCCGTGAATGCCCGCCCCAGGCCCGATGTCGACAACATGATCGGCGGCCCGGATGGCATCTTCGTCATGTTCGACGACGATCACCGTATTGCCGAGGTCGCGCAAGTGCCGCAGTGTGCCAAGCAAGCGATCATTGTCGCGCTGATGCAACCCGATCGAGGGCTCGTCCAGCACATAGAGCACACCCGTCAGGCCGGAGCCGATCTGCGACGCCAGCCGGATTCGCTGGCTTTCGCCGCCAGATAACGTTCCCGATGACCGCGACAGCGTCAGATACTGCAGCCCGACGTCGTTCAGAAACTTCAGGCGCTCACGAATTTCCTTCAAAATGCGTGTGGCGATTTCGGCTTGTTGTTTGTTGAACGTCGCGGGGACGTCCTCGAACCATCGGTTAGCGTCGCGGATCGAGAAATCACAAACTTCGCCGATGTGCTTTTCACCGATCTTCACGGCAAGCGCCTGCGGCTTCAAGCGATAGCCGCCACAGCTCGCGCAGGGGCGGCTGCCCTGATACCGCGAGAGCTCATCCCGCACCCAATCGGACTCGGTCTCCCGCCAGCGCCGCTCGATATTGTGGATCACCCCTTCAAAAGGTTTATTGGTCTCGTAACTGCGCACACCATCTTCGTAGCGAAAAGCCACCGCCACCTCGCCGGTGCCATAAAGGATCGCCTGGCGCACCTTGCGACCGAGCTTAGCCCAGGGTGTGTCCATGGAAATTCCGAAGTGTGCAGCCAATGCCTCAAGCGTCTGCTCGTAATAGGGCGAGGTATTGCCGGTTCGGGCCCACGGATAAATTGCCCCGGCCCGCAGCGAGCGCGATGTATCCGGCACAACCAGATCCGCCTCGAATTGCAATTCCGTCCCAAGCCCATCACAAGCCGAACACGCACCGGCCGGTGCATTGAACGAAAACAGTCGCGGCTCGATCTCATCGATTGTGAAGCCGGAGACCGGACACGCAAAGCGCGCCGAAAAGATGATGCGCGTGTGCGTTTCGTTCTTGGATCGATTGGGGCCCTTGGTTTTTGCAGCCGGAAGAGGTTGGTCGGCAAGCTCTGCGATCGCCAGGCCATCAGCCAGGGCCAACGCCGTCTCGAAGCTATCGGCAAGACGGGTTGCAAGTTCGGACATTGCCTCATCGTCCTGCGCATCATGGCGCACAACGATGCGGTCGATGACCACGTCGATATCGTGATTGAATTTCTTGTCGAGTTTCGGTGCGTCGGCAATTTCATAAAACGCACCGTTGATTTTGACTCGCTGAAACCCTTTCTTCATCAACTCGGCAAGGTCCTTGCGAAATTCACCTTTACGACCCCGAACGATTGGGGCGAGCAAATAAAGCCGCGTCCCTTCGTCGAATTCCAAAATACGATCCACCATCTGGCTGACAGTTTGGCTTTCGATCGCCAGCCCGGTTGCTGGCGAATAAGGAACACCCACACGCGCAAACAACAACCGCAAATAATCGTAGATTTCTGTCACGGTCCCGACTGTCGATCTGGGATTCTTGCTCGTGGTTTTCTGTTCGATCGAAATGGCCGGTGACAGGCCGTCGATGTGATCGACATCCGGCTTCTGCATCATTTCTAAAAATTGGCGCGCGTAGGCGGAAAGGCTCTCGACATAACGCCGTTGGCCCTCGGCATAAATGGTGTCAAAAGCCAGTGATGACTTGCCTGAACCCGACAGCCCCGTGAACACGATGAGTGAATCGCGCGGCAGCTGCAGATCAACGTTACGGAGGTTATGCTCTCTGGCCCCGCGCACCTGAATAAGCCGCGGATCATGCCCGAGCTCCGGTTGCGACGTCTGTCGTGCAGCACCGTTAACGCCGGGCCGACGGGCACCATTTGTCGAGGGTTTTGATTTTCGCGTACTCATTATCTGTCCGGGTAGCGCAATTGTTTGGCACCGGCAACGGAACCGTTTCAGTGATGCTTTGCCATACGCCAGCCTATTGCTACGAAGCAAGCCCCCCGCTCGGTTCTCCTCAAGTCCGGCCAAGTTGCGGATAATCACTGATAAATATAGGGATTATGGCCTTAGTGTTCACCGCCTCCGGACCACCAGCCCAATCGGCCGATGCACCTTGATCTAAATCACATTTTGTAATCATCGATTGACAAGATGAAAATAGCGGCAGAAACTCCTTTTTGATGGTCGTCGCTGTTTTGAGTGACGTTGCGTTGCGAGGCTCTTCAGTTGACCATAGGCCTACGTCAAGAAGGCCGGCCTGCGCGTCCGCAGCACCCCAGGGTTGTGAGGACGACCGTCATAACGCCACCAAGGTGTGGTAGCCGCGACGATGGTAGGCTATCGTCAGCGCAACACCACCAAGGTGACGTTGAGCGAAGAGCTGGAAGCACAGCTTGTGAAGACGACGGAGGAGGAGGCATGGAACCACCTGGTCAGTCGGACGGATCTCGCTCTTCAGTGAGGTCCCGGCGCGGATAAAGCGGGCATAGCTCGGGCACGCAAAAAGTGCGGTAAGACCACTATGAATTTGCGCTTGACGCCGCGCCGTTAAATCAAACCGACAATTTGTAGTAATCCGCTGGCGCATTATGGCCGAGATAAATAGTCGGTCGTACGCGACCAGCAAACGAGCCCAGCCACATGCGGGCGGGGCAAATCGAAAATGAGTACCAGAGCCCTGATGTGCAACGCCAGCCCAGGGCTCATTCTTTTTGCAAACGATCTTTCAAAATTATTACCGCGTGGTTTGCCCTAGCGCTTAAGGTCAGCCTCTGTGAACCAGCGGGCCAGGCAGCGATCGCGGTACGCGGTAAGATTTGGTCGCGCACGGGCTGCATCAAGCATCGGACTTTCGAAGCGGTCACACAGCAAGCCGGACACGAAACTAGCGACACTGGCATCGCTACCACAGGGAGCCTCGCCCATCAAAAAGGGTTTGTCAGCGAGGAAATCGGAGAGTGCATGAACGTCTGCGACGGCGAGACTTGAGAGTTCTTGATCCGTGTGCCGGCCCAAGCCCTGACCATAGAGATTACGGCGGATATCGCGCCGCACCTTTGAGATGATCAAAGGGCGTAGAAAAGCTGGTATGGCCTTGAAGAAGCCGCGCGGTCCGGCATTGAAATTTCGATCATTCATCCATCGACTATGGACGACGGCCCAATAAAGGTGATCCTCACATAACCGCTCAAAGGCCAGCGCCACAGCTTTGTCCGCAGCGCTTAGGCCCGGGAAAAAATCAATGTTGTAGCGTTCTTCCAGATGTTGTTGGATCAAAGCGGAATCGGCAACAATCGTCCCGTCCGTGTCTCGGATGTAGGGAAGCTTACCCTTTGGCGCCTTATTGAAACCGCCTGGATCCGTCTCATACTCAAGCCCGGCCAACTTCAGAAGGATCATGGCCTTCATGACGAACGGACTTGGATCGGGCAGGCCGAAGGCGGGGCCGAATGTAAAAAGCGTAATCATCGTCTACTGGTCTCTTGGTCGGGTGACGGATGCAAACCACTTCATCATTGCCGTGAGATATTTACACCCGCTGCCTCACCGACAAGGGCTCGGCACAACTTCACCCATCCGTAGTGGCGACGAATTCCGGGTCATCTTGATGGCGTCGCTCAAATTTTAGGAAGTCATAATAGCCACAGCGGCTTTCCGCTGGGAACTGGCGGCAGATTCCGGGCCGCGCTTTGTAAACCTGACAATTGCGCTTGTTGCTGTCGAAAAATTTGCAGATCCGGCCGAAGTGTTCATCCTTCTTTCGTTTCAGCGTACGCTTGTAGCCGTCGCGCGCCTTCAGGTGTTTTTGCGCGAAGTCCTCAGGCGACATATCAAAATGCTTCGCCAAACGCTCGGCATCTTTCTTGGTGATCGCAATAATGGGATAGGAACAGCAATAGCCTGGACATTTGGAGCAGTCGTACACTGTCAATATCTCCTTTGGTAGACGTGGTGGCCTTAATCATATTTGAGCCATAGCAGAGTCTTGCCAAGATTGGCCAATCTGGCTCACATTCAAACACCTGTTTTTCAAAGCCTGCCTTCAATCAAGCTCGACAAATTCCGGAATGGCGGGCGAGCGTGACACAAGGGTGACACAGTGTTCAGCCGAGAGTCATACTGGCAAATGTACCTGTTTACGCGCCGCCAATTCTTGTTTATTGCGCGGACGTCCCAGTTTAGTAGGGTATGATCACCCGATTAGCGGTCATTGAGTGCAGTAAGGGGCTTTTGACATGTCAGATGTGGATCAGGTTCAGGTCGCAGCAGACGACGAGACGCCCGTCAACCCCTATAGTCTGTTGGAAGCGGTCAATCGCTCGAGCGACACAGCCCATACAGCATGGCTGATCTTCCTTGCCATCATGGTCTATCTGATGGTGGCGATCGCCGGCGTCACGCACCGAGATCTATTGCTGGAAACACCGGTTAGCCTGCCGATCCTGCAAGTTGAAATCCAACAGGCCCAATTCTTCCAGTTTGCCCCCGTTATCCTCTTGCTCTTCCATCTTGGCCTGGTCTCCCAACTTGTGTTGCTGGCGCGCAAGACATTGGAGTTCGACAATGCCGTCCGCCGCCTGGAAAGCTCGAGCCGTCGGGCTCATCCATTGCGTCTCGAGGTCCACAATTTCTTCTTTGTGCAGGCCATCGCCGGCCCGCACCGCAGCGTTATCATGAGTGCCTTTCTCCACGGCATGTCGTGGCTGACCTTGGTAATCCTGCCCGTTATCTTATTGCTCTATATCCAAATCAGCTTCCTGCCCTACCACAACGTCGTCGTAACTTGGACCCATCGCATTTGCCTGTTGCTTGATATCATGGTTCTGATGTTGCTCGGTATCTTCCTGATGCGTATGGAAACGTCGTTTTGGGCTGCGCTGTTTCGAACCACCATCCACCATCCCTTGGCGCTTTTGGTCACGATTGCGGTAATGGGCTCGACGGCGTTCTTTTCATTGTTTGTTGCCACTGTCCCTGGCGAACGCCTCGATCAACTCGTTTCGGCATTGTTCCAGAGCAAGAATGCGAAGACTGCGGGGCAGGGGCGTTATGACGTCGGTTTCACTTTGCCTTTTCTCGCGAGCAGCAAGGACGGCTCCCTATTCGGAATTTTCCATCGCAATTTGATCGTCCAGGATACCGATCTGGTACGCGACAAAACGGTTACCGGCAAAGAAGCAACCTTGATATTGCGCGGGCGCGATCTGAGAAACGCCAAATTAGACCGCTCTGATCTGCATGGTGCGGATTTAACAGGCGCCAATCTCGATGGTGCCAGTCTTGTCGGAACGGACCTCAGGTGGGTTAAACTGCAATGCGCCGACGTCAGCCAATTGTTCGTAACGGACAATCGCGAGGCCGCCAATTGCCCGACGGCCAAGGGCGCAGATTTCTCGCGTGCCCGCCTCAATGACGCCCGCCTCGCCGGTGGCGATTTCTCCAATGCAAAATTCGAAGATGCGAATCTGACCAATGCCGAATTCAAAGTCGCACTATTGAGCGGCGCCAATTTCTCCTCGGCAGTATTGGATAAGGCGGACTTCTCCGGCGGCACCAAAATGCAAGGCGCAAACTTCCTGCTTGCCTCTATGCGCGGTGCGGATCTAACCGGCGCCCAGATGCAATTCGCCGATCTTTCAAGCGCACAAATGCAGGGTGCAACGTTGAATTACGCCCACCTGCAGGGCGGCGTGTTGCGGGGCACCAACTTAAATGGCGCCGCACTGATCCGGGCCAAGCTCCAAGGTGCTGATTTGCGGGGTGCCGCTTTCAAAGCCGCCGATTTGCGCGGCATCTCGATTTGGCTCACGGCCCCGCCTTCAATCCGCGATCTGGCCGTGGCCGATGCCAGTGTCCTCAATATTGCGGTGCTGAAGCCCGCCACGGCCAAGGCACTGCGCAAGCGATTGAGCAGTATTGCCACGCCTGGCGTGCGTATAAGAGTCCGTGATCGGCTGGCCCCGATCCTCAATATAAACAAGAGCCGGTCTTGGCGTTCCAAACCCGACCATCAACGTTGGCAAAACATCCTTGCCGTTAGCCGGGCTGAAGTTGGCCCGAGTTATCCCAACAAACTGACGGAATATCTGGCCAACTTGATGTGTAAGGCCCGCTGGCGCCGAGGCGCGGTCGCAACCGGCATTTTGCGTCGCGCCCAAGCCTCGAGTTTCAAAGGTAGACTGGGACCAATTCATGATCGCCTGATGGGCAACAACTGCCCGGGCAGCAAGGGCGCGCCGGTTGACTTGGTCAATGAGATCACGGCGCGGGTGGATTTAGAGCGTGAAAACCGCCCGCAACAACCAAACCGCCCGCAACCCACGCTGGCCAGCCCAGATGGCGGCGGAGATCCGATCCCGTCTCAACGTTGACCGAGGCGGCAAACTGGGATATTAGAACATATATAGAACATTGGCTGAGCGGGCGGTCACCGCCGGTGCACCGTGGTCATCTCTTTCTGGCCGCAAGTTTGCCCGATCCACCGAGTAATTCGTCCGGGCCATCGGTGCTAAGGCCGTTATCATGCGGCGAAGGGTGTCGGGCCGATACGACGAATGTGTGGAGAAATAAGCACGAGCCGCGCAGCGGCGGCTTTACCGCGATAGGTTGATGCAACGCGACTCAGAGGAATAGGGGTGGCGAACGGTCTGCGGAGATTTGGTTAGGCGGCACAACTGTATGCGACATTAACACGCCGTCTGACGTGCGATTAACGGCACATCAGAGAACCTGAGGACCAATCGCGTCCTGGTTGGTTTCCTAGAGACAAAGTGCCTTGAAAGGAGAAGTCCACATGGCAGGTTCGGTGAACAAAGTCATTCTCGTTGGCAATCTTGGCAAGGATCCTGAAGTGCGCCGCACCCAGGATGGACGCCCGATCGTCAACCTTCGGATCGCGACGTCCGAAACCTGGCGGGACAAAGCGTCCGGCGAGCGTCGTGAAAAGACGGAATGGCACAGTGTCGTCATCTTTAGCGAAGGCTTGTGCCGGGTTGCGGAACAGTTTCTGCGCAAGGGCTCCAAAGTCTATCTTGAAGGCCAGCTCCAGACGCGCAAATGGCAGGATCAGCAAGGACAGGATCGTTATTCCACCGAGGTTGTCTTACAAGGCTTCAATGCAACCTTGACGATGCTGGATGGCCGCAGCGGTGGCATGTCGGAGTCAAGCCAGGCCGGCTATGGCGATCAAGGCTATGCCGGTGCACCGGCAGCCGCAGGCTCCGGCGCATCCGGTGGCGAAAGTTTCGACAAGCCACTAGACGACGAAATTCCGTTCTAGAGTCTGTCAAAAAAAATTGGTCTTGCCGTGGCGCTTTTCGGCTGCCACGGCAGCCCGATGATCCGCCATTGACTGTACGTCCAAAAACAATCGGCATACCTCGGGCGACCGCTCGTTGATGCTGCGCTCGAGCCCACCCGTCGTCCGCGCCGCGCAGCAGCTGTAAATTTCGCAATCGCGATACGGAAATTGGCACCAAGGGCAAAAGAACAATCGTCTTCGAATCACCAGCCGCCATGACCGCTCCCCGCTCAATCCAATATTTCACCGCCACCGCCGCCAGACCATGCGTCTTGTCGCCGGCGATAACCGCCGAGTGCTTCACCGGTCGGCAGGCACAAGACCAACCAACATAACCCCAGCGGTCTTATGAATTGCCGTTGACGTCAATGCACAGCTCACCCTGGGGTGAGACAATTGCTGAGTGCTTTTGCGTTGGTGCGCATCAGCTTGCCGTAATGATCGGGTCCAGCGGCGATCGCGCTGCCGATCGGATCAAGCACACCAAGGCGCGCATTGGTTGAGCGTACCAATGCCGCCGCAATGCGTGAGGGAAATTGTGGTTCCTGAAACACGCAGCCGATGTTGCGCCCACGGATGAGTGCGCGCAAGCGAGACAGCTGCCGTGGTCCTGGCTGGCGGTCCGGGCTGAGGGCTATTGCACCGAGACTGGTAAGGCCAAACCGATCCTCGAGATATTGAAAGGCATCGTGAAAGACGATGAACGCTCGCCCTTTTGTGTCGCCAAGCGTCTGGCGCATTGCCGCCAATAGGCGATCCAGTTCGCCCAGTTGACGACGCACATTGGCGGCATAAATTGACGTGTTGCTCGGATCGTGCCGAGAAAGTGCGCGACCGGCGATCTGCGTGATTATTTTTGCGTTCTTCGGGTCCAGCCAAATATGCGGATCAAAACCTTGGCCATGATCATGGCCGTCGTGATCATGGCCATGTTGCGAGCCGTGCCGTTTACCATTTGCCCATATTCGCTGCGTGCGAAGCGCCAGGCGGTGGATTTTGGGATGCGACCCAAGCGAGATGACCTTAGCCTTGCCTGACAGGGCCTTTAGCGGTGTCACAAGAACACTCTCGAGATTCGGGCCCACCCAGAATACCAGCCGCGCGCGTCTCAGGGCCCGCGCCTGAGACGGCCTAAGCGCATAAGCATGCGGTGAGGCGGTCCCGGAGATGATTAGGTCGGGTGAACCGACGCCGCGCATGACACCGGCAATCAGCGAATGAATGGGTTTGATGGACACCGCGACACTGCGGGGCGTTGCGTGGCCCGGTCGCAGGCTAAAGACAAGTGCACATGCCGCCACCGACACCATCAGCAATAAGCGCAAATACAACGCAAGGGGTCGGCGCATCACAAAGAATGTCTCTCAATCTAGGTTTTCGAGCACAAACGTGTATAAACGTTATGGTATAACATTCAAGGGCATCGCGTCGGTTGGGAGCATCGGGCTCAGATGATAGATCGCAGTGGTCAAGACCTTGGCCCACCACTGATTACCACCAAATCTCTTGGCATCAGACGCGATGGCAGGTGGCTGGTCCGCGGTGTCGATCTGGTGGTGCGTCCGCGTGAAATCGTCACCTTGATCGGTCCCAACGGGGGCGGCAAATCCACCACGGTTCGTGCGGCACTCGGTTTGATCCCGGTAGACGAGGGCTCTGTGCATCGCAGACCGCGCCTGAAAGTGGGCTACCTGCCTCAAAAATTGACGATCGACCGCACATTGCCGATGACCGTTGGCCGCCTCCTCACATTGACTGAGCACCATTCACCACATGATGTTGCCGCGGCACTCGAACGTGTTGGCCTAAAGACAATGATCGATGCGGACGTCCAAAATCTTTCGGGAGGCGAATTCCAGCGCGTGCTTCTGGCAAGGGCGATTGTACGCAAGCCGGACCTGCTGGTTTTGGATGAACCGGTCCAGGGGGTCGATTTCAGCAGCGAAGTGGCACTATACGACTTGATCGGCCAACTGCGCGATGAACTGGCCTGCGGCATCTTATTGATTTCTCATGATTTACACATTGTCATGGCTGCAACGGATACGGTTGTTTGCATGAACGGTCATGTCTGTTGCCAGGGCACCCCGGCAAGCGTGAGCATCAACCCGGAATACCAGCGCCTATTCGGACCCCGTGCCGCCGATACCCTGGCTATTTATCACCATCATCATGATCATGCGCATGCCCCCGATGGCAGCGTGGTCTCCGACACCAGCCATGCGGCGGCAAAGACATCGCAGGACAGCACGATTTGATGTTAGATGACATTGTCCTTTCTGCCCTTGCCGTTGCAATTGGCGTTGCCATAGTCGCTGCCCCTCTTGGCTGTTTCGTTGTCTGGCGTCGCATGGCGTATTTCGGTGCCACGGTTTCGCACGCGGCCCTATTGGGGATTGCACTTGCTCTGCTGCTGTCATTGGCGCCCATGATTGGCGTATTGATTGTTGGCCTCGCCTTGGTTCCGCTGCTGATTGTAATGCAGAGATTATCGGATTTATCCAATGACACGTTGCTTGGCCTTTTAGCCCACGCCATGCTTGCCACTGGGATCGTGCTGTTGGCCCTGATGCCGTGGGTTCGCGTCGATCTGATGGGTTATTTGTTTGGAGACGTTTTGGCTGTTACCCCGTTTGATATCACGGTCATTTACCTCGCCGGCGCATCGGTTTTGGCGTTGTTGTGGTGGTTGTGGCGCCCATTATTAGCCGGCACGGTCAGCGAAGAACTTGCCGCTGCTGAAGGGCTCAACCCCGAGCGCGCATCGATCTATTTTATGATCATGATCGCGATAATGATCGCAATTGCCATGAAGGTTGTTGGCATTCTGTTAATTGTTTCGCTGCTCATTATCCCTCCGGCTGCCGCCCGCACACTCGCCCGAAATCCGGAACAAATGGTCGTCATCGCTGCGTTGTTGGGCATCGCCAGTGTTGTTGCGGGTTTAAGCGGTGCCATTGTGCTGGATACCCCCGCCGGTCCGTCAATCGTCGTTGCAGCGTCCTTGATCTTTCTGATTTGCACGATTTCTGTCAATATTGCTGGACCTGTGAGACGCTTTCGACGGAGCCAGGACAATGAGCGATAACCAACGGCTGACTAAAAACCAGAAAGTGGTGTTGCAGGCTTTATCAAAAGCCAGAAAACCCATGTCCGCCTATGAAGTGTTGGAACAGAGTAAGGTTCGCGCCCAAGGCTTGACGGCACCGGTTACCATCTACCGGGCGCTCGATAAGCTGCAGGCGTTGGAACTGGTCCACCGTATTGACAGCATGAACGCATATGTGGCGTGCAATCAAGGCCCGCATGATGAGCCGGTGGTGTTTATGATCTGCCGCGATTGCCGAAAAACCGTTGAGCTACACGCGCGAGAGTGTGGCGAAATGCTCACCAAGTTGGCATCGGATGCTGCGTTTCAGGTTGCCAACATAAAAATCGAAGTGGCCGGCACGTGCAATGCGTGTCAATCTCACTGAAGCGCGCTCCAATATTGAGCGAATGAGGAACAGAGAACGCATTCATGGGAAGACTGAGGCTGAATTTCGCTTGTGGGCTTTACGACCGGATGGTGCCATTGTTGTCTGGCGAGGTTCGCCCAGAGGGCATAGATTTAAACTTTATCGTCAATGACGATCCCCGCGATGTATTCGACCGCATGAGTGCGCGGGCTGAATTTGACGTCGCAGAGCTTTCGGCATCGGAATATATTACCCGCCACGTCGCAAACGATCCGCGGTTTGTTGCAATCCCCGTTTTTCCTTCGCGAATGTTCCGCCATGGATTGATTACCATCAACGCCCGTTCGGGCATCAAGGCTGCCAAAGACCTCGAGGGCCGGCGGGTTGGTGTGCCGCTTTATACGATGACTGCTGCGGTCTGGATTCGTGGTCATCTTGCGCACGAATACGGCGTCGATTTATCTAAGATTTCCTGGGTTGAAGGCGGCATTAACGCGCCCGGCACGCACGGCAATCCAACCGTGTTGCCGATGGCGGTGCCAACACACATCGAGCGCAATACATCGACCAAGACCATGAGTGAACTCATGGCGGCAGGCGAAGTCGACGCCATCATCGGCACCCGTCTGCCAACAGGCTTTCGCACCAATCCCGATCTTCAGCGTTTATTTCCGAACTATCGCCAGATCGAACAGGAATATTATCGGCGCACCAAGATTTTCCCCATTATGCATTTGATTGCTATCAGGCGCGAGATCTATGAGGCGAATTCGTTCATTGCAACCAGTCTCTATAAGGCATTCTCGCAAGCCAAAAACATCGCCCTGAACAAAATGAAGTCGTCGATTTACTTGCGCTACATGCTGCCCTGGATGCCTGACGACTTGGACGAGATTGAAGACCTTTTTGAAGATGGCGATCCTTGGCCATACGGCATCGAAGAAAACCGTGAGACCCTCGAGGCCTTATGCGATTATATGCACGAGCAGGGCTTGATTGCTTCACGCCCCAACGTCGATGACCTGTTCCTGCCAGTTGGGCACGTTGACTGGCAAGCGCACTAACTGTTTGATGGGAGACCCAAGACATGGGTGACATCACGCCGGAGGCCTTTGAGCGAGCGAGTTCCATGGAAGAACTCTTCGCACTTCTCGACAAGGCACAAATGAAAAATGGCTGGGCCAAGCCCGAGCCGTCGATGTATCCAAAGCCCAAGCAATCTTTGGCACCGGCCCACTGGCCCTATCGCCACGCCAAACCGGCGCTCGACGCTGCCGGCCGTTTCGTCAATACGGAGTTGGCTGAGCGGCGAAATTTAATTCTGGCCAATCCTGTCGCCGGCAACACCTACCCGACGGTGCAGACATTGGTTTGCGCCTATCAGTTGGTGAAGGCCGGAGAAGCCGCACGTTCGCATCGCCACACCGCCAATGCCTTGCGATTGGTTTTGGATACCGCGCCAGGGACCTACACCATTGTTGAGGGTGAAAAGATCCCTATGCAGCCGGGCGACGTGTTGTTGACTCCGAATTGGCTCTGGCATGGCCACATCAATGAAAGTACGCGTGATGCCTATTGGATCGATGTGCTTGACGTTCCGCTCGTGCATTTGCTGGGCCCGATGTTTTTCGAACAGCACCCAGACACGGTCGAGCAGGCCGATCGCGTAAATCCGGGGTCGCCGCATCGCTTTGCTTGGGAGGCCACCGTAGCCGCACTGAGCGAAGCAGACGAAATTCATGCAGGTGTGCGTCAGATCGAACTCGGTCGCCCGGCAATGGCATCGATTGCGCTGCACGTGACCCGGTTGGACGCTGGCAGCACGTGGGCGAACGAGGCAACAACCCTCAACGCCGTATTTGCGGTGATGGCAGGCGATGCCAGAGCCCAAACCGCAGCCGGTACGTTCGAATGCGCACGCGGTGACATCGTTGCCATACCATCGAGCTGTGCCGTGACGTGGACCACGTCAAAGGAGGCATATCTCCTTCGTGCTTCTGATCAGCCAGTCCTGCAAAGTCTCGATTGGTTACGTCCGATCGCTTCGCCTGAGTGAGCCAGTAAGGGGGGAACAGCATGTCAGAAATAGAGCGACTGAAACGCCAGCTGGTCGTCGCAAACCGCATTCTTGCCGATCAAGGCGTTGTCGACGCCTTTGGTCACATCAGTCACCGCCACCCTGACCATCCGGATCGCTTTCTCCTGTCACGCTCGCGCAGCCCAGAACTGGTCGAGCCGGATGACATCATGGAATTCAGCATGGATGGTGAGGTCGCCGATGGACGTAGCGAGGCGCCTTATGCCGAACGTTTCATTCATGCCGGTGTGCTGGCCGCCAATCCCAACGTATCCTGCGTCGTGCATAGTCACGCCCAGACAATCCTGCCGTTCTCGATCTCAACTGTCAGAATGCCTTTGGTAATCCATACGGCATCGGCCTGTGGCCCTGACATCCCGGTGTGGGACAGCCAGGACAAGTTCGGCGATACCGGCCTTCTCGTTACCGATATCGACCAGGGCAACGATCTTGCCAAGGCAATGGGCACCAACCGCGCCGTGTTGATGCGCGGCCACGGTTTCACCGCGGCCGGCCGCAATTTGGCGGAAGTTTTGAAAGTTGCCATCTATTTGCCACAGAATGCCCAGGTCGTCATGGACGCCCTTCGACTCGGCGGCGAGATCAAGACCTTGACGCCTGGCGAGATTGCCATCCGCGAGAATTTTGGCCCCGGCGGTCGAATGATTGAGCGAGCGTTGGAATATTGGGCCCGCAAGGCGGGATGTGCCGACTATTTGCACGATTAAATTCTCCACATCTGGTCTGATACCCTTGAAAACTGGGGAGTTTTGTCGCTATGGCCTTGGCGTGCATTGCTGTCAAAGATGGGGTCGAGTAAACTCATGCGCTTCTGCCAAAGCGGCGTAAAGCAAGTCTCGCGCGCAGCAGAAATAACCGACAAATAGATCTGAGCGGAACCAATAGTGAGCGAAAATAATAACGACGATGGCGGTGCGACCGAGGGCCCGAGCGATATCCGCCCGGTCGTGATTACCGATGAAATGAAGAATTCCTATCTGGCGTACGCGATGAGCGTCATCGTCTCGCGCGCGTTGCCCGATGTGCGTGACGGTTTGAAGCCCGTGCACCGGCGCATTCTCTACGGCATGAGCGAGCTCAACCTGGACTGGAACAAGCCTTATAAGAAGTCGGCGCGCGTCGTCGGTGATGTGATCGGCAAATACCACCCACATGGTGATTCCGCTGTCTACGATGCCCTTGTGCGCATGGCGCAGGATTTTTCAATGAGCCTGCCATTGGTTGATGGCCAGGGCAATTTCGGCTCAGTCGACGGCGATCCGCCGGCCGCGATGCGATACACCGAATGCCGCCTGGCAAAGGTCTCGCAGTACCTGCTTGACGATCTCGAAAAGGATACTGTTGATTTTCAGGAAAACTATGATGGCTCGGAAAAAGAGCCGAGTGTCCTGCCAGCCAAGTTCCCAAACCTGTTGGTCAATGGCGCCGGCGGCATTGCCGTCGGAATGGCAACGAATATCCCGCCGCATAATCTGGGCGAAGTGATCGACGCTTGTCTTGCTTATATGGACAATCCAGAGATCACCATCGACGAGTTATGTGAGTATGTACCGGGACCGGACTTCCCGACCGGTGCGACGATCCTCGGCCGCGGCGGTATTGCGGCCGCCTATCACCGCGGGCGCGGTTCGATTGTGATGCGTGCGCGTGTCGAAGTCGAAGAGGTGCGCAAGGATCGCCATGCTCTGATCGTCACCGCCATTCCATATCAGGTCAACAAGCGCACGTTGATTGAAAAGATCGCCGATCAGGTTCGCGAAAAACGCATAGAGGGCATTTCCGACATCTGGGACGAGAGCAACCGCCAGGGTATGCGCATCGTAATTGAACTGCGTCGTGATGCGGTGCCGGAAGTGGTCTTGAACCAGTTGTGGCGCTACTCCGACTTGCAGACGACATTCGGCGCCAACATGCTGGCATTGAATGGCGGCCGGCCCGAGCAGCTCAATTTGCGCGATATGATCCGCGCCTTCACGGCCTTCCGCGAAGAGGTCGTAAGCCGCAGAACCAAATTCCTACTCAAGAAGGCGCGAGAGCGCGCTCATATATTGGTGGGCCTGGCGATCGCAGTGGCCAACATTGATGACGTAATTCACTTGATCCGGCATGCCCCAACACCGGCCGACGCACGTCAACAATTGCTTGAGCGCAGCTGGCCGGCAAAAGACATCGCCCCGTTGGTCGAGTTGATCGCTGATCCACGCCACAGTGTTAGCCCCGATGGAACGGTGCGCTTATCCGTGGAACAAGCCCAAGCCATCCTCGATCTGCGATTGCAGCGCTTGACCGCTCTGGGGCGCGATGAAATCGGTAAAGATCTGCAGGTCTTGGCGAACGAGATCAAGGACTACCTGGAAATTCTGTCGTCGCGCGCCCGCATCGTGGACATTGTTAAGGCGGAAATGGTCGAGGTCAAAGAGGGCTTCGCCGTCCCGCGCCGCACCGAAATCATTGACGTTGACTGGGATGTCGATGACGAAGATCTCATTCAGCGCGAGGACATGGTGGTGACGGTATCCCATCGTGGCTATATCAAGCGTGTCCCGCTTTCGACCTATCGCGCCCAGCGCCGTGGCGGACGCGGTCGTTCCGGCATGGCGACGCGCGATGAAGACTTTGTCACCCAGATCTTTATCACGTCGACACACTCGCCCGTGCTGTTTTTCTCGTCGCGGGGTATGTGTTATCGCATGAAGGTTTGGCGCCTGCCGTTGGCGACACCGCAATCGCAAGGCAAGGCATTGATCAATTTGCTGCCGCTCGAACAGGATGAATGGATCACCAGCATTCTACCGCTGCCGGAAGATCCAGACGAATGGCGCGAGCGCGACCTGATGTTTGCAACACGCTCCGGCAATGTGCGCCGCAATGCCATCACCGATTTCGAGAACATCAATCGCAATGGCAAGATTGCGATGAAGCTCGACGCGGAGGACAGCATCGTCAAGGTTGCAATCTGCGGGCCAGGTCAGGATGTCCAACTGACTTCCCATAACGGCCAAAGTATCCGTTTTGCCGTCGAAGACGTGCGCGTGTTCAAGGGGCGGGACTCTCGCGGTGTACGCGGCATTAGACTCGACAACAAGGACGAGGTCATTTCGATGGCCATTCTCAACCATGTCGAGGCAACACCTGACGAGCGCGCAACTTACCTCAAGCAGGCTGGCGCGTTGCGCCGTGCACAAACCGGCGAAGAGGGTGACGAACTCCCGGAAGAGGCGATTGGTGATGAGGAAGCTGAAGCAGCCAACGCCCAAGGCGAGCTTTCCCCTGAACGCTTCGCGGAGCTGTCGGCCAAGGAAGAATTCGTTCTGACCGTATCGGAGCGTGGTTTTGGCAAGCGAACATCGAGTTATGAGTATCGCGTATCGGGGCGCGGCGGCAAAGGCATCGCCGCCATGGTCGTCAATGAGCGCAACGGCGGACTCGTCGCATCATTTCCTGTCGCCGACACCGACCAGATTATGCTGGTGACGGACGCCGGCCAGCTCATTCGCTGCCCGCTCAATGATGTCCGCATTGCCGGCCGCAATACCCAGGGCGTCCGGGTCTTCAGAACCGATGACAGCGAACGTGTTGTATCTGTCGAGCACATTCCCGACGATGGCGATGAAGACGACCAGAACGATGTGGAAAATGACCACGACGGGCCAGGAAATCCACCAGTGCCGCCCGCCGAGAATGATTAAGGTATTCCATCGCCAGTGCCGGTCTAACGATAATCCGATCGTGATCTGGCC
The DNA here is from genome assembly GCA_965223255.1 of Hyphomicrobiaceae bacterium. Lineage (GTDB taxonomy): Bacteria > Pseudomonadota > Alphaproteobacteria > Rhizobiales > Hyphomicrobiaceae > CBDCWA01. The sequence continues at coordinate 431,186 of CBDCWA010000003.1, forward strand.
CTTGGCATACGACTAGGCCATTCTACCGAGGCGAGCGGTTGGATAGAAGAATTGGACGCAGGGGCGAAATGGCGCAAATCGGCTTTTATTCTGGCAGTTTCGATCCTGTAACCCACGGGCATACCGATGTCATTGCCCGCGCCTTGTCGATCGTAGACGAACTGGTCATTGGCGTCGGCGTTCATCATGGCAAAACACCGATGTTCACGGCCAAAGAACGGATTGCGATGCTCGAAGAGGAGACCCGCGTCCTGGCGGAAAAGCAAGATGCCATCATTAAGGTCGTCACGTTCGACGGTCTTGTCGTCGATGCTGCCCGGGCCAACGGCGCAAGCTTAATCATCCGTGGTTTGCGTGACGGTACAGATTTCGACTTCGAGATTCAGATGGCGGGAATGAATGGCGACCTGGCACCGGATGTCGAAACCATCTTCCTGCCGGCCAGCCCTGGCGTGCGCCATATTGCAGCAAGTCTTGTGCGCCAGATTGCCGGAATGGGAGGCGACGTTTCGAAATTCGTATCAGATCGTGTGGCCAAACAGCTTGCTGCCCGGGCTGTCGCGGCAAGACGCAAGCCGCCTACACCTGGGCCGGGGGCCGGTTAGCCGGCAGTCCTGAGTGCCAAAGAACAATATCCCGCCAATAATTTCCATTATGGGCGGCGGTTTGTTCTAGTGTAATGAACCAATGGGCTAGATGCCGGCACAGGGGATATGAATAACACGTCCTCCTAGGAGCTTCGAGGAAGGAATAATGCGTAGTCTGGTCTTTGCCATAGCGGTGCTGTTTATCGCGGGCTGTTCGAGCGATGCCCCCGTCACCACCACCAACCAGAAGCCGGCCCCGATTCCGAAAGGCCCCGACAACACTCTGATACTTCAGTTGAAGGACGGCAACGTAAGGATTCAAATGCGCCCAGACCTGGCGCCTAACCACGTCGCACGGGTAAAAAAGCTCGTTCGCGAAAAGTTTTACGATGGTCTGAAATGGCATCGGGTCATTACCGGATTTATGGCGCAAACCGGCGACCCGACAGGTACCGGACGCGGTGGTTCAAATTATCCGCCCGTCAAAGCGGAATTCTCCGACGAGCCCTTTGTGACTGGTACGGTCGGGGCGGCCAGAACACAGGATCGCGATAGCGCCAATAGCCAGTTCTTCATTTGCTTTGCACCGGCGCCCCATCTCAACGGTCAGTACACCGTCTGGGGCAAGGTTATCAAGGGCATGGACGTCGTCAACAAGATCAAGAAAGGCGCACCGGGCTCCGGTGCCATCACGGGCGAACCGGACAAGATAATTAAGGCCTATATTCTGTCCGACAAAAAGAATTAACCGGTTGACGTAATAGACTAGTTTTCCAAATGAAAAGGAGGGCCGCATGGCCGACATTAAAGATCCCGAAAACACATTGATCATGGACATGAGCCACGGCACGGTGGTGATTGAACTGCGGCCCGATCTCGCACCGGACCACGTCGAGCGATTAAAGACACTTGCACGGGAAAACTTCTACGACGGTATCGTGTTCCATCGGGTCATTGATGGCTTCATGGCGCAGACCGGTTGTCCCAACGGCGTTGGCACGGGCGGATCCAGTCATCCCAATCTGGCGGCAGAATTTTCGGCTGAGCCACACGTTCGCGGTATTTGTTCAATGGCCCGGGCATCCAATCCGAACAGCGCCAACAGTCAATTCTTCATTTGCTTTGACGATGCCCGTTTCCTCGACAACCAATACACCGTCTGGGGCAAGGTTATTGAGGGCATGGAGCACGTCGACAAAATCAAGCGCGGTGAACCGGTCGCTGAGCCCGATCGCATCAATACGCTGCGTGTTGCAGCAGACGTTGCTTGAACCGCAACACATGCTAAGGCGCCGACCCTATTGAGTGAGCCGGTGAGGCATCAGACCGGCCCACGTCCCCAACCAAAATGCGTACTGATCTATTTGATTTCGAACTTCCCGAGGATCGCATCGCCCTTTATCCGGCCGAACCGCGGGACAGCGCACGCATGCTCGTGGTTTCGCCCGCCGGTGCGCAGGTCTGCGCTGACAAGACCGTGTTGGACCTGCCCGATTTTTTGCGCGCCGGCGACGCCATCGTGGTCAACGATACGCGCGTTATCCCCGCCGCCCTAACAGGCACCCGCACACGTGATGGGGCCGTATCAAAGATCGAAGTCAATCTTGTTCGAAACCTGGGCGATAACCGTTGGCTGTCATTTGCACGCCCAGCGCGTCGACTGCGGGCAGGTGACCACATAACTTTCACCAGTCCCACCAATCGGCGAGTCAATTCGCTCGCAGCAACCGTTGAAAGCAAACACGAGGGCGGTGAAATAACACTCGCATTTAGGTCTGGTGATCAAGACCTCCTCACATCGCTGCAAGACTATGGCGAGATGCCATTACCCCCATACATCGCCTCAAAGCGCAAAACGCTGCCAGAGGACCGCAACACTTATCAAACCATCTATGCCCGAGTCGACGGGGCGATCGCAGCCCCCACGGCCGGCTTTCATATCACTGAGCGCCTCATCTCAGCATTGCGGAATCGTGGCATTTCAATTCTCTGCGTAACACTGCATGTGGGGGCCGGGACGTTCCGGCCCGTCAAGGCGGCCGAGACCAGCGATCACGTAATGCACGCGGAATGGTGCACTCTTGATGCACCAACCGCAGGCAAACTCAATTGTGTGAGGCAGTCCGGCGGACGCATACTCGCGATCGGAACGACCTCTCTACGTGTCCTCGAAAGTGCCGCCAAGGACGATGGCACATTAGAGCCCTTCACCGGCGAAACCGATATCTTCATTACCCCTGGCTACCGTTTCAAGGGGACAGATCTCCTGTTGACCAATTTCCATCTCCCACGCTCGACGCTGTTTATGTTGGTCTCTGCCTTCTCCGGCCTTCATGTTATGCATCAAGCTTATGCACACGCCGTCGAGTCTGGATATCGGTTCTATTCCTACGGCGATGCCTGTCTACTCTATCCGGGTGAAGAACCGTGAGGGAAGATCAGCGCCCGTTTGGGTTTGAGCGTAAAGCAGATGACGGTCTTGCCCGTTTGGGCGAGATCACGACAGCACACGGCATGATACGTACGCCCGCTTTCATGCCTGTCGGAACGGCGGCCACCGTTAAGGCCGTCTATCCAGATCAGGTCCGGGCGGCCGGTGCCGACGTCGTGCTGGCCAATACATATCACCTTATGTTGCGTCCTGGCGCCGAGCGCATACATGCCCTGGGCGGTCTTCACGCCTTCATGCAATGGCCGCATCCTATTCTGACCGACTCAGGCGGATTCCAAGTCATGTCATTGGCGCCAATGCGCACCATTACAGATGAGGGCGTTATGTTTCGCTCTCATCTCGACGGCAGCCAGCATATGCTGACCCCGGAGCGCGCTGTTGAAATTCAATGCCTCCTTGGTAGCGACATTCAAATGCAATTGGATGAGTGCGTCGCCTTGCCAGCAGCCGACGCTGAACTGACCCGGGCAGTGGATTTGTCTCTGCGCTGGGCGCAACGGGCACAAGCCGCATTTGCTGCTGCCTGCAGCGCCGGTGCGGCTGGGCCGGGCCAAGCGCTGTTTGCCATTGTACAAGGCGGCACGGACCGGGCCTTGCGCCAACGGTCCGCCGACGCGCTCGTCGCTATGGACTTTCCAGGGTATGCGATTGGTGGACTTGCGGTCGGCGAAGGCCACGATGCGATGGTCACGACGCTCGCCCATACCGTGCCACTCTTACCCGGCAACAAACCGAGATATCTGATGGGCGTTGGCACACCAAAAGATATTATCGCCGCCGTCGCTCAGGGGATCGACATGTTTGACTGCGTGATGCCGACTCGGGCCGGCCGCCACGGCCATGCCTATACATGGGCCGGCCGTGTCAACCTGCGCAATGCGCGCCATGCCGAAGATCCCCGGCCGCTGGATCCGTTGAGTAAATGCCCGGCCGCACGGTGTTACTCGCGGGCCTATTTGCATCATTTGTTCAAGGCGGGCGAGTATTTGGGCCCCATGTTATTAAGCTGGGCAAATGTCTGGTTCTACCAGGAATTGATGGCGACCATACGCGCTGCAATTGCCGATGGTCGTCTCGTGGAATTTGCTACCCAATATGCTGAAAAGCTGAATGGCCCCGAGCCCCGCTAGTGCAACGCAAATTGTCGACGGACATATTCGCCCGACAGCTGAGCGCCAGTCCAACCGACTTTGTTGGCAGTTGAGCGCGCCGCACAGACAAAGACCATCATCCGTCCCGCCCACGTGTTGGGATCATCATCAGAAGGCGTCCGATAGATCGACAGTCCGGTTGCTAGGGGTTTGGCAGGGGTTAGGTCACGACACAGCTGCGGCATCAGACCGGTCATCCCTTCTAATTTCATTGGTATAGAGGAGACCACCAAGAACCGCCCCAAACACGTCTGTCCAGATTGCCCCTGAAAACGCGTCCGAAGGGATCAACATTGCCAGTCCGGCCAATGCGAACAAGCACCTAGACAAAGGCGAAACGGGTTTTCGGTAGTGCCCGATCACCGCGATTGTCACCAGCCAGACGCCAATAAGTGCGGAGAAGAAGGTTAGGCCAATCGACACCCAGTCCCCTTTCATCAGCAAGCTCGGCGAAAAAATGAATAGAAATGGCACAATGAAAGCGGACCAGCCGAAGCGCACGGCTGAAAAGGCGGTTCGAATAGGATCGGTCCCTGCCACCGTCGCGGCAGCAAAGGCGCCAATTGCGATGGGCGGTGTGATCATCGACATCATGCCGAAGTAGAGGACGTAGAGATGTGCGGCGATGGGCTCGATCCCGACCTTGACCATTGCCGGGGCAACCAGCGTCGCAAGCAGGATGTAGACGCCGACTGTTGGCATGCCCATACCGAGTATGATGCAGATAATCGCCGCGAGACCCAAGAGCAGGAAAATGTTCTCGCCCCCCAGCTGGACGAGCAGAATGGTCAGCGCGAAGCCCAGGCCGGATTGATTCAAAATGCCGATGATCATGCCGGCAGCGGCGCCAATCATCATAATTTCCAGTAAATTGAGACCGGTCTGGGAGAGCGCCTTCCAGGTTCCCTCGATGCCAAGACGTTTGCCGTTGTATCCAAAGACCAAGCCTTCGACGAATACGATGGCGCTCGATGCCAGCGCGGACACTTCGGGAGGCCAATTCAACCAGAACAGCGTGTAGATCAATACCGCAAACGGGATCACAAAGATCCAACCCTGCATCAGAACGCGGCCTGCTAATGGGATCAGTGCAGAATCAACCCGCGAGATATTGAGCTTCGCCGCCTCAAGGTCTGCCTGGATGAACAAGCCAACATAATAGATGATGGATGGAATAAGCGCGGCCAAAACCACTTCGCTATAAGGAATCTCCAAAAACTCTGCCATCAAGAACGCGGCGGCACCCATCACCGGCGGCATGAGCTGCCCACCTGTTGAGGCCACAGCTTCGATGGCGCCTGCCGACTGTGCCGAATAGCCACCCCGTCTCATCAGTGGGATCGTAATGACGCCGGTTGATACAACATTCGACACAACGCTTCCCGATATTGATCCGAATAACCCAGATGCCGTGACAGCGATCTTGGCCGAGCCGCCCCGATAGCGGCCCATGACAGCCATTGAGATATCGGTAAAAAATGCTGTGCCACCCGAGTGCATGAGCAAACTGCCCATGAGCAGGAATGCGGCAACGATCGAGGTGACAATGCGCAGTGGAGTGCCTAGGAGTGAGTTCGTATCAAACGTCAAATAGGTACTGAGCTCGTCAATCCCTATCGCATGACCGGTCAAAGGCCGCGGCACGAACTGTCCAAATAGTCCAAATGCAATGAAAAACAAAAACACATAGAATAGGACTTGGCCCACCGTTCTCCTTAGGCCCTCCGCCGTCAAAACAATGAGGATCGCACCGACGACAACGGCATCGATGGGTTGGGTAGAATAGGTATCGGAGAGTGTCGGGTAGCGAATGACAAGATACGCGCATGCAAGTCCGCCAACGCCGGAGGCGAGCCAATCGTACCACGGAACCGGTCCCTGCCGTTGCCCGCGGCCAAACGGTATCCAAAGGAATACCATCACCATGCTGATGCCAAGCATGGTGCCAAGGAATTGTTCACTGTAAGGCAGAAATCCTATGGACCGATACAGATCCAGCGCCCAGGCTATGGCCAAGACGATCATCACGACGCCGAGCGAGCGGACAAGAACACTTACGAATGGCGACGCGCCGGTCTCGCTCAGCACTTCTTCTTCGGATTTCAAATCCATCTCATGGCCGTATCGATTAAGTATCGGCTACTTCGGCGGCCACAATCCAGCTTCCTTGTAGTACTTGATCGCGCCCTTATGATATTCAACGCCCTTATAGGGCCGCGCCATAAGTTTCTTTGAAAAACGCCGATAGATCCCGGAGACCGAGACCAAGATCTTCTTGTTCTCAGCAAGCGCCTTGGTCAACTTGTAGACGACGCCTTCCGGGACGTTTGTGCTGGAGTTCAGCAAGAAATCGTAGGCCATGGCCCGTGTTGGTTTGGTGATCCCGGGAAAGCCCTTCCGTGGTTTCATTGTGATGACGTAGGAGCCGGGGTTTTCACGATCCAGCGCCTTGTCTGCGCCAGGCGGAATCGGCAATATGCGGATACCGCCGACTGAAGCATCCGCCTTACGAAGGCGCGCGCCGCCAAGCGACGACATGGCGACGTCGGCCTTGCCGGCCATGAATGCTGCGGTCCCGCGTGATGTATTGGGAACTGGCACCTGCGAGACGTCCTTGATGGTCAACCCGCCAGCAGCCAACAAGGCATTGATCACATACGTCACGGTTTTCTGGCTGGTGTAACCTGTCGGAACGCGTTTGCCTTTCAGTTGGGCAATCTGTGTAATCGGCGAATCTTTACGCACCATCAAACCGACAGGGATCGGGAACAATCTGGCGACAACACGAAACGTCTTATTTGGCTTCTGGCCTTTGAATTGATTTGATCCGTTCACGACCGCCGTTGTTTCCTCGATGTTATTGACACCGAACTGCAGTCTTCCCTTCGATACCAGTGCGATGTGCTGCTGGTTACCGGAATAGGGCTGCACCAGCGATTGCATTTTCAGCACTTCGCTCGCAACCTTGGCAACCGCGGCTCCTGTTCGGTAGGTCAATGACCCTTGCGGGCCGGTTCCAATGCCGACGGTCTGGGCGGCGGCTGGGCCGGCCATGCCGGCCACAATTGCGGCACATGCCAGCTGGCTGATCGTTTTCATTTGCGTTTCCTCCACTTTAAGCTGCTCTTTTATGGTCTAGACCACGTCCTGCGTCGGCCCTCCGCGCACCGCCTATAGTTCATGTTGTCTTTTTGGCCGGTCCTTGATGTCCATCAGCGATGGCATACGCACACGGCGCACCTCGCTTGGGTCCGCAGGTGGCGTTGCTGCGATAGGTGGCGTACCCTTAATGGTGATGCGCTCCATTAGCCGGCGTTTTGGATAATAATCATGCAGTGCTGAATGCTGGGTCGACCTGTTGTCCCAGAAGACCACCATGTCGGGCTGCCAGCTATGCCGATAGTGATACTCATGGATGTAGGTCTTTCGGAACAAGAGATCGAGCAAGGTCCGGCTTTCATCCTCATCCATTCCTTTTATATAAAGCGTGAACTGCGGATTGACGAACAACACCTTGGCCCCCGTTATCGGATGCACGGTGACGACTGGATGGGTAACGGGCGGATAGATGTCTTCATATTTGCGCATGCGTTCGAGGCCTTCCTGCGTTTTGGGAAATAAGCCCCTAAATGGCTTGAAGTCGTGCACGGCCTCCAATCCTGACACCAACGACTGCATCTTATCGGATAGACCTTCATAGACTGCGCTCATGCTGCAGAACGCGGTATTGCCGCCGATGTCCGGGATCACTTTCGAACAAAGCGCGGTGCCCATGGGCGGCGCTTCGCGAAACGTCTCATCGCTATGCCAGACGTCGGTCGGCGGCGGTGGATTACCCTCCTTGTTATCGTAGACAATAAGCTCTGGATTATCCTTGCTGCTGGTCGAAAATGGATGCACGGTCAGCTCGCCAAAATACCTGCCAAAACGTTTGAGGTCTTCAGCACTGATCTTCTGATTGGGAAAGACCAATACACCATGCTCAGCGTGTGCCTGTTTGAGGGCGCCAACAGTAGCATCATCCAAGGGCTGACCGAGGTCGATCCCGGTGATTTCAGCGCCGAGATACACACCGACAGGTCTTATACTAAGACGATGAGCTGTATTGAGATCTGCCAATTGGACCATGTCCCAAGCCTCCTCCGCAATCCAACGGATAATCAGGATCTCCTAAAACCGGAAACAATTCAATCACAGAGTCCCAATTGGCCTGTCATCCGAACTGGTGGCAACTTCTCGCCGAAAGGACCTGAGTAGGATCGATGTGGTTATTGGATCTGTTGACCCAATTGCTTAATCGGTGCCAGCGCCAAGTCTTTGGCGTCCAAATTCCCGTGGACGGGTTGACCTGCTCCCCAATACTGAACCAATGAATCGCGTTTAGCGGCCTCGACCGCACAATGAGGCGGGACAATGAGGCGCTCGAAGTTCATCGACAGCCAGATCACCTACAACATTAGATCAGGCCAAACTTCACTACTGTTTCAGCAGACGAATTCACCGACGGCACCGCAAGCGAAACACCGCACTGTTCCGCGTTACTCTGCGCACCGAAACGACGCATCGGCCATCCGAACGGGATCGATACGAAATGTGCTGTCCAGGATTTAGGCTCTTACGCCGTCCACCCAATATGACATCAACGACGCCACGATTAGATGTGTTGGTGTACTTGACGGCCATCACTGCGCCGTCCTTACCAAGCTCCGCTGACCGCCCAATTTCAAGTTCAAATAATTGACCCGATTGGACGAAAATATCGTTACCTTCGACTCCACTCGGAGTTGCGCGATCATCTTTGCAAGCCAGTTTGAACCTGGCATCTCGTGACGTTGCGCGCAATACATACAAACGACACCCGCCCCTGGGTAGAGTCACAAACTGACCCGGATTTAAGCTTGCTGATTTGCCCGCCAAGCGCACACTGACCGTGCCACCGTTTGGACCGTAGGTATGTGTGACTGCGAGAAGAGCACGATCCCTACCTAATTCTACGGTGCCCCCCGTGGTAAGTGTGAACCGTTGATTGGGTCGAATGAAACCATCCCCAACACCTAGCGATTGTTTTGATGGTCTAGTGGTCTTTGCACCGGCTGCAGTATGAGATTTCTTATTGGGGTTTCCAGCCTTGTCCGGCAGCGTCAGGGTTGCAAGTTCGGGATTTTTCTTGCTCGGCTTCCCCATCAACGGCTTCAAGCGCTTTGACCGGCGTTGTTTGATCAGCCGTTGCAGCGTCTTTGACGTCTCAATAAGGCGGTCAATGCGTTTAGCCGCGTTTAGTTTGCCGATTTCTACGGCGCGGTAATGCAGCCCCACAACCTTGCGCGTATCCGAATCGAACACCGGCGCCCCGGAACTGCCGGCAATGGTATCACACACATGCAAGAGATCGTCCCGTTCGGTGACCGGCGCACCGGCCTGACAATCGCCAAGCGTGATATGCTGCTTGTCACCTGCCGGGTGATGAATAATGAAGAGGGCCTGACGGTCATAGAGTTGGGGCTTGCCGGCGAAATCGATGGTGCCCCAGGTCTTTCCCGGCGCGCCACGTACCGTGTGAATAGCATAATCAAGCCTGCGATCCGCTTCGACAGGTCGGAGGTCGACACCATATTGCCTGACGCCCTTGGCATGACGGGTTGTCAAAAATCCCATCCAAAGACGCGCATCCACGACTTTCCCCACTGGATTGCCCGGAATGCAATGATGATTGGTGAGGATAAGATCATCGGCGATCAGACTAACGGTGCAATAGGAGATCGCCCGTTTGCCACCAGAGAGTTGAACGGCCATGGCCAGTCGGCCAACAGGACGGGCCAGCTTTCGAAACAGCGCATTTGCCGGATAGTCCCGCATTTCCTTCATGCGGTTCTGGCGCTTTGAGAGCACCAAGGCTTCGAGGTAGGTGTTCCCGGTCGCCTGCTTCATCGGCGGCGCCAGATCATAGATCGACCCGCCGGGATAGGCTGCTGTCTGCGCGTTCGCTAATCCAGTCGCCGTGAGTACACCTACGAGTGCCCTCGCGATCACAACAAACAGTTGCATGAAACCTCCCGGATTATTTGATCATGGCATTGCCTGTCTCAAACGCTATCTAAGATCGCGAATGTTGAAAAGGGCCCCGGATATCGCCAACCGCTCATCAACCGAGGATCGTGTCCTGTTAAATCCATGACAGCGTCGCCCCAATAAGCGGACCCAAGCTCGCTTTTTCACGCAAGGTTTCGCTTCAACGCCAACGGCGGTCATCACGCAGTGCCAGCCTGATGTCGGTGAAGGGGCATCTGCAGAGCTCGTCTGCGACTGCCGGCAAGATCTTGACATTCCAGTAACTGGAAGGGTTATGTCTGTGAAAGATCACAAGTCTCGTAGAGGTTATACGCATGGCTGCGCAAACTGCCGAACTTTATCGGATGGCTATTGATGGACACATCTGTCCTTTTGGTCTGAAATCAAAAGATCTGCTCGAACGTAAGGGCTTTGCCGTGCGTGAACACAAGCTGCTCACGCGCGAGGACATCGAGGCCTTCAAAGCGAGACACGGTGTTGAGACGACACCGCAGACCTTCATCAACGGCGAGCGTATTGGCGGGTTTAGTGACTTACAACAACACTTTAATGTCTCAGGCACCGCCAGCAAAGATGGCGTCACTTACCAACCGATCATATCGATCTTTGCCGTCTGCGCATTTATGGCGATGGCGCTCAGTTGGGCAACGTTCGCCAACGTGTTCACGGTGCGTGCCTTTGAGTGGTTTATTGCCATATCAATGTGCGTCTTAGCTATCCAAAAGCTGCGCGATCTAGAAGCGTTCTCCAATCAGTTTATTACCTATGATTTCATTGGTATGCGCTGGATTAGATACGCCTACATCTATCCGTTTGCCGAAGCGTTGGCGGGGGGTCTCATGATCGCCGGCGGCGCTTTGATTTGGATCGCCGCACCGGTGGCGTTGTTGATTGGTTCGGTTGGCGCAATCTCGGTGATCAAGGCGGTCTACATCGACAAACGTGATTTGAGATGCGCTTGCGTCGGCGGCAATAGCAATGTGCCACTCGGCTTCATTTCTCTCACTGAGAACATCATGATGGTCGCCGTGGCGCTATGGATGTTCTCAACTCAAATTCTTCAAATATGAGCAGCCAATGACGGACCACATCGAGCCGATGAACATCAGTGCCGTAGCCAGCGCAAGCGGGCTGCCGGCAAAGACGATCCGTTACTACGAAGACATCGGTCTAATCCACCCACCGCGCAGTGACAACGGCTACCGCATTTATGGCCAACTGGAATTGCACAAGCTACGGTTTCTCCATCGCGCGCGCAGTCTCGGCTTTACGATTGATCAATGCCGCCAGCTGCTATCGCTATATGAGGATGAGAGCCGTGCAAGTGCCGACGTAAGAGATTTGGCAAAGCAGCATCTCAAAAAGATTGAAACCAAGATCCAAGAGCTGAAAGGCATGAAAGGCACGCTTGAAACTTTGATTAGTGCGTGCCGCGGTGACCACCGTCCCGACTGCCCAATTCTTGATGATCTGTCCGCTGAACCCGTCAAAGCCACCAATTAGAGACGACAATACGCCATGGTCCAAAATCGACTCGCCGCCATTCCAGGCCCCCTTAAACTATTATTTGCAGTCGTGATCGTCGTTGCGTTGGTCGTCGCCCTGTCAGTTATGAGGACCGGTCAGCACCATGGAGGAACAGGCCCTGCGATGGTCAAGGTCATAGTCCCGTCTCTGACGACCAATGCGCAGGCGGGAAAAAAACTGTTCGATGCCAAATGTGCACTGTGCCATGGCAAGAATGCCGCTGGTCAAAACGGTGTTGCGCCGCCGTTGGTTCATAAAATCTATGAACCAAACCATCATTCCGATTATTCGTTTCAGCGGGCTGCAAAATTCGGCGTCCGTGCCCACCATTGGCCATTCGGCGATATGCCGCCAGTCATTGGTGTGACTGAGAACGATGTCAAAAAGATCATCGCCTACGTGCGTGAATTGCAGCGCGCCAACGGCATAAATTGACAAGCCGGCAAAACAGGCAATGCCATAATGTCACGGCAACGGTTGTGAGCAATATCACGACGTGACGACGAATTGGCCCATCATGCCGGCATCTTCATGCTCTAAAATGTGACAATGGTACATATAGGGCGTATTTGCATCGGCATAGTCCACAAATTCCGTGATTACCCGCACGGTCTCACCAGGGTCGACGAGGACTGTATCCTTTAGGCCTTGCTCGCCCGGTGATGGTGTACGACCGTTCCGATCCAAAATCCGAAACTGAATGTCATGAATATGGAATGGATGCGCAAGTGGCGTATCGTTGCGGATTGTCCATATCTCGATTGCGCCAAGCGGCACGCGCACATCGATTCTGTTTTTGTCCATCGATCTGCCGTTTATTCCCATGAGACCGCCCATCATGCCATGGTGCCCCATCATTCCGCGACCACCCATCATACCACCACGGCCACGCATCATGCCGCCACGTCCTCGCATCATTCCCATCATTGGCATGTCGAGGCTGAAATGACGTTCTCGTTGTGCTTTGGCACGTTTCCAACGTGGCACTTCGGCCAACCGGTCTGGCAATTCCTTGTCGGACGTCTCAAGGCTTTGAGATCGCAGTTCGAGGATCTCAAAGGTCTCAGTGTTGCCAACCATCCCGCGCATCATACCGCGCATCATGCCCCGCGACCCTGCGCGGTCCGGATAGCTCATTAGGGAAACGCTGCTGTTCGGTTGCACGTCGACGAGAATTTCTGCTCTTTCACCGGGTGACAAACGTAGACGCGATAATCGAACAGGACGTTCAAGGAGGCTGCCGTCGGTTGCGATCTGGATGAAACTACGACGATCAGAGAGACCAAAATTATAGATCCTAGCGTTCGAACCGTTCAGGAGTCTTAGACGCGTGCGTTGCCTTCGAACTTTCAAATATGGGCGGACCGTTCCGTTGACCAGGATGACGTCGCCTTTAAACCCCATCATTTCATCGTGCATGGACGTCAAATAAGAAAAGGAACCGTCACGGGCAAAGCGCCGGTCCTGCACCACCAGCGGGATGTCATCAACGCCGTATTCAGATGGTAATTTTAGTGACTTGGCCTCTTCGTCTTCGACCAGTATCAGGCCAGCAAGACCGTCGTTGACTTGAGAACCCGTCTTCCCGAGAAGGTGCGAATGGTACCAGAACATTGCAGCCTTTTGCTTGACCTGAAATGACGGCGACCAGGTAATGCCAGGTCGTATGATTTGGTGCGGCCCTCCATCCGCCTTAGCTGGCACATGCAGGCCATGCCAATGCAAGGTGGTGTCGGTCCGGAGTTTATTTGTGACGTCGAGACGAACATGATCGCCGGCACGAAACTTCAATGTTGGTCCGAGAAAAGCGCCATTGACGCCGATGGTTGGCGTAGAGACCTCTTCGAAAAATTTGGTGCGTCCGGACTGGACGGCGAGATTGAAGGTCTTCACGCCGCCCTCAATCTTACCGTCCAATAGAGGCGGAATGTGTAAGGCATGGAAGCCCGCCCCGCTGGCGCGGGCATTCGACGTGGCGCTCAGCAAATGGCTGCCGCCGACGATTCCGATAGCTGCGCTAGAAGTGTGTTTCAAGAACTGGCGTCTGGTTAAAGTCATCGCAAAATCCCGTTTTTAGGAAAGCGACTGTAGTGCGGCATTCCCAAAACTGCTTCTCGTGAAAGGCGCAAGCAAAGTCTGACGATCGTTCGTCAGGACAATTTCATGTGGTAAATATAAATGACCCAAGCGCAGTGCCACGGCATTGATTCAGATCTAATGTCTGTGTCTATGGCTATTGACCTGGCCGCAACAAGAGGACCATCAAAGGTCCGAACGTCGGCGCAGTTTTGCGCCAGTCGAAAGTCCGCTTCGGCTGGCTCTCTTCCGCTCATTGACGGACAAGCTATGACAGTATCCCACGGCTAGCGGACCTATCTCAGCGCTGGCGTCAATGCGCAAATCGGCCACCAAGCGACATGCGCAACCCTGCCGACGCACGGCTAATCAAATGTAGATTTGGAGTCCTTGCGCGATAAAACCATATCGACAAAAGCCGAGAAAATATTTTGCATTTGTGGTTTTTTATACGGAAACACCTGATCAGAATCCATGTCATGCACAATTAGGGCATTGTCCGCCTCAAACACAATCAAACGCCCATCACTACTTTCAGCGCAATCAACGCCGAAGTATTCCAACTCTATTGATTGTGCAATTGCGGATAATGCTTCACCGTGGCGAACACCAAAGCCGCGGTTGAAGTTCACCATAAAGTCTTCTTCCTCTGCCCGCTTCGCGCGCGACCGTCCCATTTCGGCATTCAAGTACCAGACTTTCCATTCGTCAGCGATTGCCATATGGCAGGGAAGTGGATGGCCGTTCACAAAGACGATACGAAACTTTCGAAAAGCCCCGTCGGCACTTCGATAGTCTAAGAATTCCGAAACAAAGAACTCGGGGTCTTGACAATTTTTCAGGTAGGACTCGATTTTTGTGTAGCACGTCAGTTTTTCAAGGTTGCGACCAGCGTGCGCGCCAACAGGGCGCACAATCACCGGAAAATCCAACCCCGGGAGAACATCGCTGATAGTGAGACTCCCTTGGCCTAAATCGCCTAACAACGCTCTATTGCAGCGTATTGTTGTGGGAACACTGATTTTTGGGTGGCCACCTAGTAACGCGTAAAGCTGTTCGCGTTCGGTGTTCCTTATCTTTTGAGGCATGTTCAACACTGGTCGTGGCCAATGCGCGAGATGATCCTCGATCGCCCGAAGGAATTGTCGCGTACTGTCGGAATCCCCTGGTGCAATAACCATAGCGGCATCGTGCTCAGGCAGGGGTGACGGCAATGGCCGGTCTGAAGAAACATAAAGAGTTGTCAGACAGACTTCCGAACCCTCAAGCAGAAATTCAATTGGCGTGTTCCCTCCCATTTCAATGGGGGCTGCCAGCGCCAGAAGGTTGAATGCCGTCTTCGCACCGGTCTTCGTCCTATATTGCTGGCAAATATCCAGGGCAGCCGACTGAAAACCGAGCCCGCCCTCAAGATTCCCGTTCAGTTGCTCAAGAACTGAGAGATCCATCAGTGCTGCTGCGTCGTTAGGGTTGTCCGTGAGCGCGATCTTCAGTCTCGATAGTATGGGCGAAATATTCTGCCTCTGATATACGGCCCGCGTTAATCTTGCGACGCCCAGTCGTTCTTGAACGTGCGCGTTATCCGAAAGCATAACAGAATCAGTCATTCTCGACATGACGCTTCTCGATTTTGAGGGTCCGGCTTGACAGAACGAACACCTGGTCGCCGGAGTTGAACTGGCACCCTAAGACCAGGTCATTGGCCAAGGGGATATTCTGCGACTAAGCCCGGAGCAAACGGATACTCCGAAGCTTGAAGCGAATTGAGATGTCCGGCGTCCAAGACGAATGGGCTCAACACGGCCATTTTTCCGGCGGAGTGAGACCCGCGGGCAGCTTCGTCGACTTATCCCCACAGGTGAGGTTGAGTTGCTCTTGCGTCAGGTTGCGCGCCCCTGATAAATCCGCACCACGAACTTGTGTTAACAGCATGTAGGCGCCTCTAAAATCGACCCTTCGAAACTTGGCATCCTTGAATTTGGCACGAGAGACGTTTGCAAAGGCCAATGATACGTTATTAAGACGGCCGCCGCTCAGATTGGCACGCGACACATTACTCTTCGAAAGATCAACGTCGGTTAAGATCGCATTCGAAAAATTGGCACGGCCAAGCTCAGTTTTTGTCAAATTTGCTCCGACCAACTTTGCGTTGCGAAAGCTTGCTCTGCGCGCCTGGACTCTGGTGAGATTCGCGCCACTCAAATCTGACAGGTCCAATTTTGATCGAAACAAGATCGCTCCGGTCAAGTTCGCCTTTCTGAGGTCCGCTTGTCTCAAATCCGTATATGATAGATCAGCTTTCCTCATCTTGGAGTTCTGCAGATTCTCACCTTTTAACATCAAGCTTGTTTTTTGACATTTGGTCCAATTAACACCGGGAGAAGGCGGTGCCCTGCAAATTGACGAGACCATAGGTGCAGCGAACATCGTGGCGCCAATAGCCAGCGCCACAACCGCAGCCAGAACCAAGCCCAAAATCAGCTTAATGTTCAATAGTTGCCTCCAACATCGCGCACAGCAGTTTCGCGGAGCATTTGTCGCCCTTCATCTCGGATCCCTTGTTGCCTCCAAAACGGATACATGCCCAACACAAATGGTATCAACGGAACCAGCAAACAATCCTCACAAATCCCTTAATCGAAATCACAAGTTTGGGAACATTGCTCCGGTTTCGATCGAAGATCAATAATCTCTCGACAGCCTGTGCATCTAAGACGAGCTTGAATACGAGACAGTCAGCGCATGGCCATTCAAAGATCAATGCGAGGGACATCTCAGATGCGTTGCTGATTGGCTTCCCGAGAGCCTAAGCGCCCCGATCTTTTGGTTTTGCCCATCTCACATTTGAGATCGGCACGGCCGCAACGAGGGGTTGTCGTTGAAGGGTCTGAACGAGCAAGTCGTGAACGGTGGGCTGGATACAAGAACCGAACTTCGCCGAGAAACCGCTTCAACTGTCATAGCGCGATCAGGATAGATCTTCACAACATAATTGATGCCCAATATAGTATTGCGATTGTTTGCGTTTGGACACCGGGGAATAGCCGTGGAATACTGGAGTAGCATAAGAGAGTGGGCGGCTGTGCATTGGGTACTCTGGCCATCCATGTCAGTCGCACTATTGCTGTACGTTGTTGCCTGTTGGTCATATTGGCGTCATACGCATCGCAGCAAAATTCTTTTCCTCATGATGCATCTTTCGTTTATCTTCGGGTGCTGCATTGTTGTTTTAGCTTTGGTTGAGGACACGCCATCGTGGTTCCGAAGATCAAGCGTGCTATCTGCATTGGGCGTTCTTTCAATCTTCGCCGCACTGATTTCGTTTGTGGCTGCTCATATGTGGATGGGCGACGTTACAAAGGAGTTGCAAGGCGCCAACGCCAAGGCGGTCGCTCGCTGGCGAAATGCAATAGCAGAGAAGCTGGGCCTTAAAGAATAGCCGCACGAGAACCAGTCAGATCTTGCCGCGAGCGCTACGCGGCAATTTCTGTACTCTTGACGCCAAACAACTAAACGTCGAACCGGACTGGTCAAAACCTATAGCTGACTTCAATTTCCTGGCTTCGATTGAACATCGACACAGCCAAAGTGTCGTTTCGCAGCTAGCGCGGGTCGGGCCTATATTGAACGCTTGGGGAGCCATGCGTAGGAAAAAGTGTCGGGACTGCGCGCAGGAGTACCTGTCGTGTTCGGTCTTTGTCTGTCGCACCAGAACATGCTTGAAATGCCACCCGAAAGCCTGTATTGACGGGCCTCTTGGGCCGGTAGCTCAGCGGTAGAGCATTCGACTTTTAATCGAATGGTCGCGGGTTCGATCCCCGCCCGGCCTACCAAGTGCACGCATCTGAAAGAGCGCTCTTTGCCCTCAGCTTTGGCGTCCTGAGCGCCCCCCACCGGACAGCGCTGTAACTCTGCGACCCCGGCTTCGCCACCGACCGCGATCAAACCTGCGTCCGATCATTGCCAGAGCAAACCTGTATTGGGTCGCACAATCAAAGATAGCAACACGTCATTCAAAACACCCATGAAGCGGACAATCTTGGATGACTAGGTAGGCCTCGCCGCCCGGCCCCATAAGACGAGAGCCTCGCCAACTACCCGGCACACCTGCCGATTTAGCCGGCGAAATATTGCTCAGCCAATCAGCAGCGCAGGGTCAAAAGAGCATTCGGTGCCCGGTTCACTGGTGCACTTTGTCAAGAGCCCCCAAAAGAGAGCTCCCCAGACCGAATTGGAGCGGCACAGCTCTTATCCGAACAAAACCGAGCTACTCCGTATAATGAACTACAGCCCAAAGCATATGGATTATTAGGGGATAATTAACCGGCCAGATCTGTGACCGAAGGGTTAATCGATAGATTAAAAATCCCCTAACAGCCGGCTGAAAATACCGCTAAACAGGAACTAGCGTTGCCATAACCAGATGAAAATAAATGCAAAAATTTTCCGTCTATTTTTGCTTAAACGTTTTTTCACGGAATAATTTTAAGCTTGCGATCGTAACGGACCTTTTTATTTTAGTCCGCATTAGGAACATTTGAGATGAGCTTTTTTTGGAACGACAATTCTGCAGACGGTGATTCGTTCTCGCCCGACGAACATTCGGGTGCAGAGACCGGTGGCACATCACGTTGTGATGCAGACATCTTGCACCAAGAAATCCAAGGGCTCGCGCGTTTGACGGCGACGACAACTTGCGGCTTAAACCTGTGGCTAGCCGGGGAAAAGCAGATGGCCGAAGGCGTCGGGGCCTTTATGCCTCCCCAGCCGGTGATGCACCAAGTCTTGATCGGGTCTGGTAATACCAATGCGCTGGAACCTGAAACAATCGGCTTAATCCAGCATTTGTCGACCGGCCTGCATCTTGCCAAGGCGTTGCTGACCAGGGAATTGGACGGCCACACGATCAAGCAGGACGCCGGTCGCGACTCAATCGTCTACCTGGCAGATCTCTGGCGCAATATGTGCGATCTGACGATCGAGATATTGTTCGAATTGCATGCGATTATCATCTGCAACCGGGGGACGGCTTCCAAGATCGACGATGGCGAGATAATGATGTTGCTGGCGGCCGCCCGCGATGGCGGATACCCCGCCCTCGATCAAGGCACATTGACCGCACCAGGTTGGGCAGAACGTCGCCAAGCCAGTCGTCGAGATGCCTCGTGGTCAGCAGAGCTCTTGCATGGTTCGCAACGCTATTTCGTATTGATCAACGATGTGTCGCCAAACGGCATTGGCCTGTCGGGGATATCCGCCAACCTGATCGGTCAATATGTGACCATCGTGTTGGATAATCAGCGCCGTCTCGAGGGCACCATAGTCTGGTTTGGAAAAGATCGCGCCGGCTTAGAGCTGGATCGACAGTTGGCACCAAATGACCCCCTCTTGGGTGCTGTCACCTCGCACTGAGGCAAGTTGCGTCTTGCCTCAGCCAAATCTGCGACGCGTGCGACCAGGCGCGGATCAGGCAGCGATTGTCGCGGCTTGCCAGGATGAATTCATTCAAGTCTGACCGGCTCTAATCGAAGCTGATGGCCGCTTTTACGACTTCGTAGTTGGCCATGGCGCTCATCGCGACATTGATGTCATCGAGTTTGTAGGTCTTTGAGATCATGTCATCAAAGGGATATCTGTCCTGCCGGGTGGCGAGAAAATTGATCGCCTGTAACCAATGGCGCGGCTCTGCTGAGCGAACGTGGCGCAAATCGAACTGCTCAGGCAACGCCTCGACGGCCACCAATCCTTTACCACCGGCACCGATATGCATGTAGCGGCCACCGCCACGAAGCATGGTCAGGCCTTCAGGTACCGCTGCATTGTTGGCGACCTGGAAGATGATGTCCGCCCCCCGGCCATTGGTCTGCTGCAAGACCCACTCACGCCGATCTGCCGGATCCGGTACGTCATCCAGATTCAATACGTCATCTGCGCCCATGCGTTTTGACACTTCCAAGCGGTGCGCGGGTGCACCGATTACAAGAACCTTTGCAGCCCCATGATCCTTGGCGACGGCGGCGGCAAAATTTCCGAGTGGACCCGAACCTTGAATAAGGAAAGTTTCATGTGCCTTGATGGCACCGAGCCGATCAAAGCCGTGCATAATCGTTCGATAGGCGCAGGCAGAGGCGGCCGCCGATACCGAGGAGACTTCGTCGGGGACTTTGACCAACAGACACTCCGGCGGCACGTACATGTATTCCGAACAACTCCCTAGCAGATAGGGATGTTGATCTGAACGATTATGTCCCCATGACGCCCGCCCACGACAGATCGACGGCTGCAACGCGACACTGCAGTAATAACAGGACCCACAGGCGACATAGCTCCATACAATGCGGTCGCCCTTCTTGACCGGATTGCCCAAAATATCGGTGCGCTTTCCGGCGATGTCTTCAATAACGCCGCATGGCTCATGGCCGGTTATGATTGGCAGGCTATCATTCTTGCCAAGCGGGCCATGCCAACGGTGTACGTCGGTGCCACACAACGTTGATGCAGTAATTTTCACGAGGAGCGAACCAGGATCCAGTTCCGGGATCGGGACCCGTTGAATCTCGAGCGGTTCGTTATGAGCGGTTATCACAGCAGCCCGGCAATCATCCATTTTCTGGTCCTCCCCACGTACAGGCTATCGGTTGTAACGGGTCTCGAAGCCTTCTGTTTCACTTCGCTGCGACGATGGTCACGCTTGGCTAGCTTCGATTTTCAAACTGAGCAAGATTAAGCGGGCGTACGGCCCCCATCCACAACGCGTGGTCGCGATGATCATTCAGTGAGTGGCCGGTATCTGGATGCACAAAGATGACCAGCCCATCACGGTTGAGTGCCAGCCACGGGATGACGTCGCCAAAGGCCTCTGCCGGAACGGTTAGCTGGCAGCTCCAGTCAGGGTGCGGGCCGACCGGGCGTTCGTGCACGCGCCCCATACGGATACCAAAGGTTTCGCTACAACGCTGACACAGGCTACGCGCTTTTTCGATCGTCTCAGCGTCGAAATAAACGTGCGCATGGTAGCCGTTTATTGTCGTCATGACGCGACCTCTTGCAAGGTCTTGCTCTGCCAGCCCGAGGCTTCTGTCTGCAACTCGCCTGGCCGCTCCAGGAAGGCCTGACCGAGAGCCGTCACCCGGATTTCTGTTGTCGCCCCGCCGGTTCTTAAGCGCTCGACAAAGCCGCGATCAACAGCGTCTTCCCAAACGGTCAAGCGCGGGCAAGACGTGCGCCACGCGTCCATCACCTCGTCATAGGTTCTGGGCGACCTCTCAATCCATTGCAGCAAGTCGCGGATCAATGGATCGAGTTCCCCTGGGTCAGTATTTCCACTCGTCATGGTCTCGCCACCTCCTCGGTTGCGGCTGTCCGGCCGGTGGACTTTAGGATCTGGCACCTTCTGCAGTCGCCCGGGCTGCTCTCACGATAATCCGCCGGCCGTTTGAATGAAAGGCCCAGGCGGAGAATTCTGGTCACGCGCAAACGCCTGCCGCTAGTGATCGTTACGACTTATCGACCGCACCGCCGCTCTCCGCTTGTCCCCATTCGGCCCAAGACCCATCGTAGAGGCGGTGATCTTCGTGGCCACCGACCGTCAGGGCAAAGGACAGGACAGCGGCCGTCACGCCGGACCCGCAGCTGGTAATTATTGGTTGCGTTGGGTCGATCCCGGCGTTCAGAAATGCAGATCTTATTTTGGTTGGCGGGAGCAGCGCCCCGTCCTCATCGAGGACTTGGGAATAGGGCAGATTGAACGCCCCTGGCATGTGACCGCTGCGCAGACCGGGACGCGGTTCGCTGGCCCGTCCGCAAAAACGATCTTCAGGACGGGCATCAACGACTTGGGCGGTATGATCATCCAAAACAGTGCGCACATCGCTCATTTTTGCGAGGCCCGCAGTATTCAGGCGCGCTGAGAAATTACCGGGCGCGCGCTGGGCCGGAGGTTGATCGGTTGCCGGCAGCCCAAGCGCTTGCCACCGCGCAAGTCCGCCATCAAGCACCGCGACGTTGGCATGTGAAAAGGCCCGGAAAGTCCACCAGACGCGCGCTGCCGAAAACAATCCGACCGTGTCATAAACCACGACGGCCGTATCTTGATTGAGCCCCATGCGTGCCATGCGCGTCGTAAACGTGTCGGCATCGGGAAGCATATGCGGCAGCGCACTCGACTGATCTGAAATATCGTCCAGATCGAAGAAAAAGGCGCCTGGGATGTGCGCCGTCACGTAGTCTTGGCGGGCATTGCGACCCGAATTCGGCAAATGCCAGGAGCCATCGAACACCATCACGTCTGGCGACTGCAGGTGACCCGCCAGCCAGTCCGGGGCGACAAGAGGCTTGCTGCTAATATCGACGGGCATCTGATCGGGTCCTAAGTCTCGCTATCGGGGTCAACAAAAACGCCTGGCACCTCGCGTGTCGTCTTGAGCCACGCCGGCACTGGCAGTCCTTTGCTCTCCAGAAATGTCGGATTAAACAACCTCGATTGATAGCGCGTGCCATAATCGCACAACACGGTCACGATGGTATGGCCGGGCCCGAGCGTTTCAGCCAATCGCATGGCGCCGGCAATATTTACGCCCGACGACGCACCCAGGCAGAGACCCTCGTGCGCGAGCACATCGAATACAATGGCAACCGATTCCTCATCGGGAATGCGGTAGGCATGGTCAATTTCAGCGCCTTCTAAATTCGCCGTGATCCGACCCTGCCCGATCCCTTCGGTAATCGATGAGCCCTCGGATTTCAGCTCTCCAGTGGTGTAGTAGCTATAAAGAGCTGCACCGGGCGGATCGGCAAGCGCAATCTGAATGTCCGCACGTTTGGCTTTAAGACCCATCGACACGCCGGCAATCGTGCCACCCGAACCGACGGCAGAAACAAAGCCGTCGACTTTGCCACCGGTCTGCGCCCAGATTTCTTCTGCTGTCGTCTCGATATGGGCTTGGCGATTGGCGACATTGTCGAATTGATTGGCCCATACGGCCCCGTTGGGATCGCTGGCGGCCAATGCCTCGGCCAACCGTGCCGAATATTTCACATAATTGTTGGGGTTCTTGTAAGGCACAGCCGGAACTTCCACCAACTCTGCACCGAGAGCCCGTAGAGCATCCTTCTTTTCTTTCGCCTGCGTTTCAGGGATCACAATCACGGCGCGGAACCCCAAGGCTGCGCCGATCACCGCGAGGCCGATCCCCGTATTGCCAGCGGTGCCTTCAACAATTGTCCCTCCGGGCCGCAATGTACCGCGCTGGATGGCGTCTTTGATTATGAATAGAGCTGCGCGATCCTTGACCGATTGGCCAGGGTTCATGAATTCGGCCTTGCCGAGGATCGTGGAGCCGGTGAGCTCCGAGGCTTTGGCAAGTTTGATCAGTGGGGTAGAGCCAACGGCGTCGGCCACTGTGTTGGCGATCCGCAATTTTGTTCTCCTTCGCCGGTCGCGACACTGGCCCTCTGGGACCTGTGCAAAGTGCCTTTCGTATCGGCAAATTGGCCTACCTGCCGGAAGCAGCTGACAATTTATATAGGACCTAGAGACTAACCCGGCCAATCGCACCTGCAAAGCGCTGGCTCAATGCCTGTGCACTTGAAACATCGTGTAGGTGCCACAAAGCAATTCTCCAAAAGGGGGAAAGCGCTGGCTGATCGAAGAGCGGGACACTCCCGGGATGGCACGTCGAGCCAATTTTCTTCCTTTCGCGGCGATTTTCGTCCACTCCGATGTGATTTGGGCATTGATCTTGATGGAGTGGGCCAGATATATGTGCCACCTCATATCACGCCATGACACTGCAACTGGCGCCACGACGGCGCAGAACCCGCAGCGCCATGGTGGACCACTGGCGCGGACAAGCGAAGCGACCAGACAAATCGTGCGGGCGTGGTGGAACTGGTAGACACGCCAGATTTAGGTTCTGGTGGCCTTGGCCGTGGGGGTTCAAGTCCCTCCGCCCGCACCAACACTTGCCATAAGGCGGACGATTGTGAGCGCAAATCGTGCGCTGGGCGCAATCGAGCGTCGAGCGGCGCAACAGAGACGAAAAAGGTTTTTGGGCTATGCAGGTTACGGAAACGAATGTCGAAGGTCTAAAGCGCGAATTGCGCGTAACCGTAGCGGCAGCGGAAATCAACGAGCGCTTTTCCACCAGGCTCGACGAGCTTAAGGCCCAGGTTCATTTGAAGGGATTTCGCAAGGGCAAAGTCCCGCTTGCGCACCTCAAGAAGGTGTACGGTCGCCAACTCATGGCAGAAATCCTTGAAAAGGCAGTAGATGAATCAAGCAAAAAGGTCATCAGCGATCGCAATGAGCGCCCCGCAATGCAACCGAGCATTCAATTGCCCGAAGACAATAAGGAGATAGAGGAAGTTCTCGCTGGTCAAACTGACTTAGCCTATGACCTGTCTTTCGAAGTGCTGCCGGAAATTCAAATCAAAGACCTCTCCAACTTAAAACTGGAAAAGCTGGTTGCCGAAGTTGACGAAACCGCCATCGACGAGGCCGTCGACCGCTTGGCCGAGCAGGCGATTTCCTATCAGGAAGAAGACGGGCGCGTTGCTGAGGAAAAGGATCAGGTCAAGATCTCGTTCACCGGCTATATTGATGGCGAAGCGTTCGAGGGTGGCAGCGCAGAAGACGTGCCGGTTGTCGTCGGCCAGGGCGGCTTTATTCCAGGCTTTGAAGAGGGCCTGAAGGGTACCAAGGCAGGTGATGAACCGACCGTGGAGGCAACATTTCCGGAAGCCTATCAGGTCGCTGATTTGGCCGGGAAGGCTGCCAAGTTCGAAGTCAAGGTGAAGAGCGTCGCAAGGCCGGTCAAGCCACAGATAGACGATGAGTTTGCTACGACGCTTGGCGCTGAAGATCTAAAGAAGCTTCGGGAAATGGTGCGCGACCAGATCCAGGGCGAGTACGATAGCGTAGCGCGCTCCAAACTGAAGCGAGACATATTGAACGCTTTGGAGAAAGATTACGATTTCTCACTGCCGCCGAGCTTGGTCGAACGCGAATTCGAAGCCATGTGGAAGGAAATGACGGAGCGCCTAGAAAAGTCCGGTAAAACCATAGAAGATGAAGGCAAGACCGAGGAGGGGGCCAAAGAAGAGTGCCAGAAGCTGGCAGAGCGCCGTGTCCGCCTGGGACTGTTGATCGGCGAAATCGGCGACAAGAATTCGGTTGAAGTTACCCAGGAAGAATTACGCCAGGCCGTCTTGCAGCAAACCCAACAGTTTCCCGGCCAGGAAAAGGTAGTGATTGAATACTATGAAAAAAATCCCAACGCGTTGATGGAGTTACGCGCCCCAATCTTCGAAGAAAAAGTCATAGATTTCATCACTGAGCTCGCCAAGCCGACCGAGCGAACGGTAAGCAGTGAGGAACTGTTAAAACCACCCGAGGATACCGAGGCCACAACGTCTCCGGAGGCTGACGGATAAGCCGCAGACACGCCTTGGGGTCATGCGGGATGGCCGGCGGCAACAGGAATTACCCACCATTTCGCTGGGTTTTATCCAAGTGAGCTGTGAGCGAACGGACCTTTAGACTTGTCGCCTGGCAGAATTCGCGCCATCGAATGACTCGAAATGGCGCCTGTAGACACGCATATATATGGAACCGTCGGGCTAATCACGCGCGAGATCACTTGTATCGAACTGGATCAGTTGCGCTCAGACAGCATGCAGAAAATGGCGGCTCTCGCCGTCCAATTGCGACCAATTACAAGGAGGATATCCGATCATGCGCGATCCCATTGACACACTCACCAACACGTTTTGGCCGATGGTAGTTGAGCAGACCCAGCGCGGCGAGCGCGGTTATGATCTACCGTCGCGTTTGCTTAAGGAACGCATCATCTTTGTGACCGGCCCGATCGAAGATCATATGGCCTCATCGATTTGTATGCAGCTCTTGTATTGCGAATCCGAAAATCCGAAGAAGGAAATCTCGATGTACATCAATTCGCCCGGTGGCGTGGTGACATCGGGCATGGCGATATACGATACAATGCAGTTTATTCGTCCAGCCGTATCCACCCTGTGTATCGGGCAAGCGGCGTCGATGGGCTCGCTCTTATTGTGCGCCGGTGCAAAAGACATGCGTTTTGCCCTGCCCAACGCGCGCATTATGGTCCACCAGCCGTCCGGCGGGTTTTCAGGTCAAGCGTCCGATATTGAGCGTCATGCCGAAGACATCATCAAGATGAAACGGCGCTTGAACGAGACTTACGTGAAACACACAGGCCAGAGTTACGAGATGATCGATCGCACGCTGGACCGGGATTACTTCATGACCGCGGACCAAGCCAAAGAATTCGGCATTGTCGATCAGGTGATGTTGGAGCGCAGCGAACTTGAACCCACTCCGGATGCCTAACGGACAGGAGTGGCGGCGGTCTGACAATCCAATACCACTGGGTTCCGTGCCGTTCGCCAGACGGTGTTCAGAAATACCTGTCAGACCTGGTCTCCGGTGCCACATTCTGTCACACTGCCTCAACACTCGCCCTGAGCCAGGAGGTTATGATTTGCTGCGGCGTGACAACCTAACGCGATAGGTAACCACAATAAAAACCGCATTCGAGGGCCAAGATGCGGTTCTTTCATAATTGGTCAAACATTTGTAATAATATTAATTTTCGTCTGATTCGACGAGATGTTGCGCGCCGTGTGCGCCGCGCTTACTTTGGACGATTATACGGTAATGGTCTGGACGCCTGCAGGGCTGTAACATTTTTGTCACGCTTGGTGTGATGAACCTGCGTCGTCAAGCATCTAGAGGTACATTGAGCTGTTAATCGAAGCTTGATCGATAGCCGCCTGGCATGTTCAGATCGTCGAGAGATTCCCTAGCCGAGCCGATGACCGCTGCCGGCCTGGGAATAGACAGCAAACGGTTCGCGTAGAGGACCGGTTTGGCAACGATGAGTGAGAGAACCGAATGGCGTCACAAGAAAAAAATACGCTTTATTGCTCATTCTGTGGCAAGAGCCAGCATGAGGTTCGCAAGCTGATCGCCGGACCAACAGTGTTCATCTGCGACGAGTGCGTCGAACTATGCATGGACATCATTCGCGAGGAAAACAAAAACACCCTCGTCAAGTCGCGCGATGGCGTGCCAACCCCCATCGAGATCAAAAACGTACTGGATTCGTATGTGATCGGTCAGGATCACGCCAAGCGTGTCCTGTCGGTGGCGGTGCACAACCACTATAAGCGCCTCAATCATTCAGCGAAGAACAACGACGTCGAACTGGCAAAATCGAATATCCTGCTAATCGGTCCGACCGGTTGCGGCAAGACCTTGCTGGCGCAAACCCTGGCCCGTATTTTGGACGTGCCCTTTACGATGGCCGATGCCACCACACTTACCGAGGCCGGCTATGTCGGCGAGGATGTCGAAAACATTATCCTGAAACTGCTACAGGCCGCCGATTACAACGTCGAGCGCGCCCAGCGTGGCATTGTTTACATCGACGAGGTCGACAAGATCTCGCGCAAGTCGGACAATCCATCGATAACCCGCGATGTGTCAGGCGAGGGCGTGCAACAGGCCTTGTTGAAGATCATGGAAGGCACGGTCGCGTCCGTACCGCCGCAAGGTGGCCGCAAGCATCCCCAACAGGAATTCCTGCAGGTCGATACCACCAACATTCTGTTCATTTGCGGTGGCGCCTTTGCAGGCCTTGAAAAAATCATTCAAGGGCGCGGCAAGGGCTCGTCGATAGGCTTTGCGGCGACAGTCGTCGGCGTTGAAGACCGGCGCACTGGCGAGGTGCTGCGTGGGGTCGAGCCCGAGGACTTGCTCAAGTTTGGCCTCATCCCGGAATTCATTGGTCGCATGCCGGTCATTGCCACCTTGGAAGATCTCGATGAGGCGGCATTGGTGCAAATCCTTTCCGAACCAAAGAACGCTCTCGTCAAGCAGTACCAGAGGCTGTTTGAGATGGAGGATTTGAAGCTAACCATCCCGACTGAGGCGCTGCGCGCGATCGCACGCAAGGCAATCGACCGCAAGACGGGCGCCCGCGGATTGCGCTCGATAATGGAGAGCATTCTGCTTGATACGATGTTCGAGCTGCCGGGACTGAAGGGCGTCGAAGAGGTCGTGATCGGCCCTGAGGTTGTTGAAGGGGGCGCCAGGCCATTGAAAATCTATGCAGATATGGCTGAAGAAAAGGGAACCAGCGCCTAACGCTGGCGAGCTGACTGCAAGCAGGCCGTCAATTCGGGGGATGGCCGGCATGGGGGTAGGGTGGCGTTATCTAGAGCGTAGTGGCAAGGGTTGGTTGCACGCCATACCCTACCTATTTAATACAATAGGACTGCGCGGCAGGCCGGTTCGGATCGAGACCCATTTTGCCGCAATCGAATGGTAGAGAAGAGGCTTAGGTTCTGGCGCACGGTTATATCCAGCGTGCCGCAAGGCTGAGCCGGCAGGTACGGAACGAAGCAAGGTTTATTGCAGATGAGCACCGATTAGGCGTTTGGCAGCTGCGGTGCGAGACGAATGAATTTTTTTGACAATGTTTCGGGTCGCGCACGCGGCGCATAAGCATAGGATGAAAGAGACAAAAATGGACAGCACCAAGGACGTGTTCCCGGTATTGCCTTTGCGTGACATCGTTGTGTTTCCCTACATGATAGTGCCGCTATTCGTAGGGCGCGAGCGGTCGATTCAAGCCCTCGAAGAAGTTATGCGGACCGATAAGCAAATTCTGCTCGCTGCACAGAAGAACGCTGGCGACGATGAGCCGTCGACCGACGGCATCTATGAAATGGGCACCCTCGCCTCCGTCTTACAGTTGCTGAAACTGCCGGATGGCACCGTTAAGGTTCTGGTCGAAGGAACCCAGCGGGCCCAGATTGTGCAATACACCGACAACGCTGAGTATTTTGAGGCGAGAGTTGAGCTTGTTGATGAGGACGTTGGCGCCGATGACGAAGCCGAGGCGTTGGCGCGCTCGGTCATCAATCAATTCGAAAGCTATGTGAAACTCAACAAGAAGATATCGCCCGAAGTCTTGGGTACATTGGGCCAGATCGACGATCACTCAAAACTCGCCGATACCATCGCCTCGCATCTTGCGATCAAGATCTCGGACAAACAGGATCTGTTGGAAATCACGACCATCAGCGAACGCCTGGAGCGCATTTATGCGCTTATGGAAAGCGAGATTTCCGTCTTGCAGGTCGAGAAGAAAATCCGTTCGCGTGTCAAACGCCAGATGGAGAAGACCCAGCGCGAGTATTATTTGAATGAGCAGATGAAGGCCATTCAGAAGGAACTGGGCGACAGCGACGAACGCGACGATATCGCTGAATTCGAAGAAAAGATTGAAAGCACGAAGCTGTCTAAGGAAGCCCGTGACAAGGCGATCGCCGAGCTCAAGAAACTTCGCCAGATGAGCCCGATGTCGGCCGAAGCCACGGTTGTGCGTAATTATCTCGACTGGTTGCTATCGATCCCGTGGGGTGTGCGCGGCAAGGTCAAGAAGGACCTGGGCGAAGCACAAAAGATACTCGACGACGAGCATTACGGCCTGGAGAAGGTGAAGGAGCGGATTGTCGAATATCTCGCCGTCCAAACCCGCACCAACAAGCTTAAGGGCCCCATCCTGTGCCTTGTCGGCCCTCCCGGTGTCGGCAAGACCTCGCTCGGTAAATCGATTGCCAATGCGACCGGCCGGGAATTCGTCCGGATGTCGTTGGGCGGCGTGCGTGATGAAGCGGAAATTCGCGGCCACCGGCGCACCTACATCGGTTCGATGCCTGGCAAGGTGATTCAATCGATGCGTAAGGCCAAGCGCGTAAATCCGTTGTTCTTGCTCGACGAGATCGACAAGATGGGCTCCGACTTCCGCGGCGACCCTGCTGCGGCGTTACTGGAAGTGCTGGATCCCGAGCAGAACTCGACATTCAACGATCATTACCTCGAAGTCGATTATGATCTTTCGAATGTGATGTTCGTGACCACGGCCAACACGCTTAACATTCCGCCGGCCTTGATGGACCGTATGGAGATCATCCGGATTGCCGGCTACACGGAAGATGAGAAGCTCGAAATTGCCAAGCGCCACCTGATGCCGAACCAGCAACAAAATCACGGTTTGGCAGATGGTGAGTGGAGCGTTGATGATGATGCGATCCTGCAGATTATCCGCCGTTATACTCGCGAGGCTGGTGTGCGCAGTTTGGAGCGCGAACTCGCCAAGTTGGCCCGTAAGGCGGTGAAGGAGATCATGTCGACCGACGAAACTGCGGTGAACGTGACCGCAGACAATATCGAGGCGTTCCTGGGCGTACCCAAGTATCGTTATGGCGAAGTCGAGTCGGAAGATCGTGTCGGTGTTGTCACCGGATTGGCCTGGACGGAAGTCGGCGGCGAAATCCTGACCATTGAAGGCGCCATCATGCCTGGCAAGGGCAAGATGACGGTGACCGGCAACTTGCGCGATGTCATGAAAGAATCCATCCAGGCCGCCAATGCCTATGTCCGCTCGCGGGCTGCCGATTTCGGCATCAAGCCCAATATGTTCGAGACGCGCGACATTCACGTCCACGTCCCTGAGGGGGCCACACCGAAAGACGGCCCGTCTGCCGGTGTTGCGATGGTCACGGCAATCATTTCGGTTCTGAACGGTGCAGAGGTTCGCAAGGATGTCGCTATGACCGGCGAAATCACTTTGCGTGGCCGTGTACTTCCGATTGGTGGGCTCAAAGAGAAACTGTTGGCGGCCCTGCGCGCCGGCATCAAGACCGTATTGATCCCGGAAGACAACGCCAAGGATCTGGTCGAGATCCCCGACAATGTCAAAAATGCTCTGGAGATCGTGCCGGTTGGGATGATGGAGGACGTCTTACGTATCGCTATGGTCAAGATGCCAGATCCTATCCC
Source organism: Hyphomicrobiaceae bacterium (assembly GCA_965223255.1). Taxonomy (GTDB): domain Bacteria; phylum Pseudomonadota; class Alphaproteobacteria; order Rhizobiales; family Hyphomicrobiaceae; genus CBDCWA01. The sequence goes on from CBDCWA010000003.1 coordinate 461,939, forward strand.
GGCTGAGGAGCAGGAGGCGGCAGGTCTTGCCGCACAAGGCGAGGAGAAGGACGGCGATAAGGGTCCGCGCATTACGGCCCATTAACCACGCAGGCCAAGCTGTCAATCTGCCATTAATGACCCCGAAGAGCCCGGCGTTAAGCACGCTGGGCTCTCGTTTTTCCACAAAAACCCGCTGAGCTGTCAATTTTCCTGTATTTTCGGGCTTTCTGGGGCGGTTTGGCCCTTGACGTTCCCGATTTATGGGCCTTTGGTGCTGGCCTCGTTGGACCAGCAGCCACAGATTCGGTCGGCTGCAGGCGCGTTCTGCCTCCTAAAGGCAGATACCTTTTGAGGGGTACTGGTCGAACGCATGCGTCGGCTGGACCTCTAAATGGATCTCAGGAGAGATCCCATCCACAGGGACAAGGAACCACTAATGAGCAAAAAAGATCTTATCGATTCGGTATCGGAGCAGGCGGATCTAACCAAGGAGAAGGCCGGCGTTGCTGTGGATGCTGTGCTGTCCTACATCGAACAGACTTTGAAGAAGGGTGAGGAAGTTTCCATTCCGCCACTCGGCAAGTTCAAGGTCGCCCACCGCAAGGCACGTGATGGCCGTAATCCGGTCACCGGCGCAACCATCAAGATTCCTGCCTCCAACGTGCCCAAGTTTACGCCGTCAAAGACATTGAAAGACAGCATCAATTCTTGAGGCCAATATTCCTGCGGCCTTGCCTTGCGCTGGCCTGCGTCAACCAGCGTCGGCGCGCGTGCGACAGCAACGACCGCGGCGGCGCAAGGGACTAAAGAGCGCTCAGATCGAGCGCTCAATTTTTTTGTCACATGATTTTGGCTTGGAATCGAACGGCCAGGCGGTTATTAGTTCGCCTCTGGCCCGGATGACAAACCGGCAGGGGCGGTTAGCTCAGTGGTAGAGCGCCTCGTTTACACCGAGGATGTCGGGAGTTCGACCCTCTCACCGCCCACCATCACGACACGCATTGCTTTTGTGGCCCATCCTCTCGGGAGCGAAAGCAGTGCTCACAGTGGCCAAGCCGAGCGCTTCAACCCAGCCTAAACACCACTTGCGTCGAGGTGTGCGCCCACCCCTTCCGCCTGCGCGGACAGGCCCCACCTCCCCTCTTTACCCTTGACGAAGCACGCCACCTCACGTATCTCCTCGCATCTGATCTGGGCACGGCAAAATCGTGCTAGGGACGCGGGTGTAGCTCAGTTGGTTAGAGCGCCGGCCTGTCACGCCGGAGGCCGCGGGTTCAAGTCCCGTCACTCGCGCCAGTTGGTCGCCGATAGCCAATTTCCAAGAAGCGAATAGCATGTGACGCCGGCGCGGTGACACCGGCGGGGTGACGCCGTGCACAAGGGCAGTTGCACGCCATCCCCGACTAGGCTAACACCTTGAACAGAGGCGGCCGCATTGCCGCGTGGTAGCTGCCAGGGGCTGGAATGAGCCATATCCCGACGGATTATCTTCCATTGATCATCTTTATCGGCGTCTCGCTCGTCATTGTGCTTGCCCTCATGGTGGCGCCGTTCATTGTTGCTATCCAACGGCCTGATCCCGAAAAGGTCTCAGCCTATGAGTGCGGATTCGAGGCCTTTGATGATGCGCGCATGAAATTTGACGTGCGCTTTTACCTGGTTGCCATTCTGTTCATCATCTTCGATCTGGAAATCGCATTCCTGTTTCCCTGGGCCGTGGCATTTGGCGAGATCGGCGCGTTTGGCTTTTGGTCGATGATGGTGTTCTTGGCTGTGCTCACCATCGGTTTTATTTATGAATGGCGCAAAGGAGCCCTTGAGTGGGATTGATGGAATGGGATTGATTTTGCCCCCCAAACCGGTATTCGAGACGGCTCGCGATGGTGCGGCTTCAGGTGGCGCGAAGCCGGCACCGCAAGATCCTTATTTCACGGAAATCAATAATCAGCTTGCCGACAAGGGATTTCTGGTCACGACCACCGATGATCTCATCAATTGGGCGCGTACGGGGTCCTTGATGTGGATGACGTTCGGTCTCGCTTGCTGCGCCGTTGAAATGATGCAGGCCTCGATGCCGCGTTACGATGTCGAGCGATTTGGCTTTGCCCCGCGCGCCAGCCCCCGCCAGTCTGACGTGATGATCGTCGCTGGTACGTTGACCAACAAGATGGCGCCCGCATTACGCAAGGTCTACGACCAGATGCCGGAGCCGCGCTATGTGATCTCGATGGGGTCATGCGCCAACGGTGGCGGCTATTACCATTATTCTTACGCCGTGGTGCGTGGCTGCGACCGTATCGTGCCGGTGGATATCTATGTGCCGGGCTGTCCGCCAACCGCTGAAGCATTGGTTTACGGGATCCTGCTGCTACAACGCAAAATACGGCGCACCGGCACAATTGCCCGCTAGAGGCCAGGGCACCATGGTCGGGCCTAGATGCACTGCTGCCCCAACCGAAGTGGAATGCTGAGAGATGGCAATACGGTCTGACGAAAGTTTCAGCGCGATCACGGATCTGCTGGAAGGACGTATGGCGGATTTGATCGTCGATTGGCAGATCAAGTTTGGTGAGCTCAACGTGACCACCAAACCCGACAAGATTATCAAGCTGTTGCGGGGGCTGCGCGATGGGTCCGGCAGTCGTTTTGACGTCTTGATCGACATCTGCGGTGTTGACTGGCCGGGGCGCGAAGAGCGTTTCGACGTCGTCTATCACCTCCTCTCCCCGACCATGAACCAACGCCTTCGCATAAAGCTCAGCGTTGATGAACATACACCCGTACCAAGTGTCGTGAGCGTATTTCCTGCCGCGAATTGGTACGAGCGTGAAGCTTACGACATGTATGGCATAATATTTTCCGGCCATCCGGATCTGCGCCGCTTGTTGACCGATTATGGTTTCCAGGGCCACCCGTTGCGCAAGGACTTCCCGCTCTCAGGTTATGTCGAGGTGCGCTACGATGACGCTCAAAAGCGCGTTGTCTATGAACCCGTCAAGCTTACCCAGGAATTTCGAAACTTTGATTTCGAAAGCCCGTGGGAAGGCGGTGAGTACGTCTTGCCCGGTGACGAAAAAGCCGGCGATGCGGCTGCGGAGGGTGGAGGCAAGGATGGGTGAATTTGTTACCAGGCACGGCCAATGCCTATGTGGTGCGGTGCGCTTTACAGCCAAACTCAAGAGTGAGCAGGTCGCTGTGTGTCATTGCAGCATGTGCCGGCGTTGGTCTGGCGGCGCATTGCTTGTCGTAGAGGTTGAGGAAGATATTGAATTCCAAGGGTCAGACGCGGTTGGCGTCTTTTCGTCATCCGACTGGGGTGAGCGCGGTTTCTGCAAGAAGTGCGGCACATCGTTGTTCTGGCGCATGAAGGGTGGCGGGCATACGGCCGTGTCAGCTGCCGCCTTTGACGATCTTGGCGCGCCAAGCCTAACCACCGAAATATTCATCGATCAAAAGCCTGACTATTATAATTTTGCGGAGGCGACGCATAAGATGACCGGTGCCGAAGTGTTTGCCGCCTTTGACTCTGAGGCCAAATAGAATGACAGAAACGGATATTCGCCAATTCAATATCAATTTCGGACCACAGCATCCCGCAGCCCACGGCGTGCTGCGCCTGGTGCTTGAACTCGATGGCGAAGTTGTCGAACGCGTCGATCCCCATATTGGTCTGCTCCATCGCGGAACCGAAAAGCTGATCGAGCACAAGACCTATCTCCAAGCGATCGGCTATTTCGACAGGCTCGATTATGTCGCTCCGATGAACCAGGAGCACGCATTCTGCCTTGCAGCGGAAAAATTGCTGGGTTTATCCGTGCCCCGTCGCGGCCAACTCATCCGCGTCCTATTTTCGGAGATCGGTCGTCTACTTTCGCACCTCCTCAACGTTACGACACAGGCCATGGACGTTGGCGCGCTTACGCCGCCCTTATGGGGTTTTGAAGAGCGCGAAAAGTTGATGGTGTTTTACGAACGCGCCTCCGGCTCGCGCATGCATGCCAAGTACTTCCGCATTGGCGGCGTGCATCAGGACCTGCCGGACGAATTGATATCGGACATTGCGGCGTTCTGCGACAGCCATCCAAAGGTCCTCGACGACATCGAGGGTCTACTGACCAACAATCGCATATTCAAACAGCGCAATGTCGACATCGGCGTGATCTCTCTTGATGAGTGCTTCCAATGGGGCTTTTCAGGTGTGATGGTGCGCGGCTCTGGCGCCGCCTGGGATTTGCGCAAGGCACAGCCTTACGAATGTTATTCCGATATGGATTTCGATATTCCAATCGGCAAAAACGGCGACTGTTATGACCGCTATTGCATTCGTATGCAGGAGATGCGTGAGAGCCTGAAAATCATGCGCCAGTGTTGCGAGGAGCTGTTGTCTGAAGCAGGACGCGGACCGGTGGTCGCAGACAATCCGAAAGTTGTGCCGCCGCGGCGCGACGACATGAAACAGTCGATGGAAGCCCTGATCCACCATTTCAAACTCTATACCGAAGGCGTCCACGTTCCAGCCGGTGAGGTCTATACTGCAGTTGAGGCACCAAAGGGCGAATTCGGTGTCTATCTTGTCGCCGATGGGTCGAACAAACCGTACCGCTGCAAGATTAGAGCGCCCGGTTTTGCCCATTTACAGGCAATGGATTACATGAATCGCGGCCATATGCTGGCCGATGTATCGGCGATCTTGGGCTCGCTTGACGTTGTGTTCGGCGAGATTGACCGCTGACAAGCTTGAGAAACGAAAGCCTATTGCACTTTTGTGTAGTCCTGTCATCCTGAAGGAGATGGAGGCGAGCCAATGACCGAGTACCAATTCACACCACATGATGTCGCGGCGAGCGATAGCATCAATGCAACCGGCATTCTGCATTTTACAATTGGCGTCAGAGATCACATTGCAGCCGCCAAGTACTATTCAGAGTTGTTGGGGTGTCGCCACATTCGGTCTAATCGCCGCTACTCGTTTATGGAGTGCTGCGGTCAGTATTTCGTACTTGCCAAAATGGCGGATCACGTTAATCCCAATAAACCAGGAGAGGATGCCCATCACCACGCCTTCATGGTCGAAGCGGACGAATTCGACCGCGCGATGGCCATCCTGAAGGCCCGCGGTATTGAGATCATAAAATATGAAGATACCGGCCATCACACCTTTCCTGGTCGCCACGCCTACTTCCATGATCCCGACGGCAATTGTCTGGAGATCATCCATCTGACCGCAGACTAGCGGCAAGGCTTGCTCTCCCCCCTCAAATCTTAACCTCCCCGATGACTGGTGCTGGCGCATTGCGGTCGGCTGCGCCATTGTTAGCGCTGGTGAGGGTCCAACAAAACATCCGGTCTCGATACCGGACGACATTGCAATCGCCTGGGGGCGGACGGGTCCTATGAGTGTTGATACATCTTTTGTCCTGGCAATCCTGGCCTTCGGCTGGGGGCTAAGTCTCGCCACCTACCGCATGCTTGCCCAATACTATGGGTGGCCGATGGGAAAGCTGCAGGCTGAAATACCGGTGATTCCGGTACTGCTCGGTCTCGCTTGTGTCACCGTTGCTTTTGTTGCCGCGACGGCCCGTGGCAGCGAGGCCGGCGGCTGGCTTATCATTGCAGCTGGCCTGTCGTTTGCTGTGTTCTGGACCGGCTTTTTGCGCGTAGCCTCGCAAACGTCTCTGTTTCTCGGCCCCGTGGCTGCCATAGTCCTTGTTGCACTATGGCTGGCACCCACCACGGCGAGCAAACCGGCCGACGTCAAAAATAGCCTGCCATCGACGTTCGAGCGCAAAGCACCGGCCACGGCAAAATCGGATCAACGCGCACTCTGGCGGCCCGTCGGAGACGTTGAGCAGACGCCAAAGTCACGCGGCTTATAAGCGAAATCAATAAAAACATGTCTATTGTGCGCCTTGTTGACGCACAGTTGTCCCGCTTCGGCTTGCCAGCTCCGGTCGTTGGCCTTAGTCCATATCCGTCGGAGTCATCTTGCGGTGCAAGGTGACGCTGTCATGGAATAGGTCATGACGCTTTGAGCCGGGCCAGCGGTTGGCGCCTCAACAGAAGCGTTGTGTTGTCTTGAGGAGCAACGATTGATCAATGGCCGTTCGCCGATTTCATCCCGACCAGCCGGCAAGCTTTTCCTTCACGCCCGAAAATCTTGAATGGGCGAACCAGACGATTGCCAAATACCCGGAAGGCAAACAAGCCTCGGCTGTCATCCCGCTGTTGTGGCGTGCGCAAGAGCAACATGGCGGTTGGTTGCCAGAGCCGGCCGTCCGCTATGTGGCGAATATGCTCGCCATGGCCGAGATACGCGCTTACGAGGTTGCCACCTTTTATACGATGTTCCAGCTCGGCCCTGTCGGCACCAAGGCGCATGTCCAGGTGTGCGGCACGACACCCTGCATGCTGCGCGGCTCGGAAGATCTAATAGCTGTCTGCAAGCGCCGGATCGCTGCCGCGTCCCACACACCGTCCGAAGACGGCGCATTCTCGTGGGAAGAGGTTGAGTGTCTGGGCTCTTGCGCCAACGCTCCAATGGTCCAAATCTGGAAGGACACTTATGAAGATTTGACGCCCGAGCTCTTTGAGGCAGTCCTCGATGGTTTTGCCGCAGGCCAGCCCCCCAAGCCGGGCTCTCAGATCGGCCGGCAAGCATCGGCACCTGTGACAGGCCCGACAACGCTTAAAGCAACAACGGGCAGCGCCTGAACTACGGCCGAGTAAGGATTAGCTATGGAAAAGCCCGAGCAAAAAGAATTCAGACGCAAGTTCAGAGCGGTTATGCTCGGTATTGCAGCTGGTTCGGCGTCTTTTCTCTTAGTGCGCTATCTGTTCAAGACAAGTATTGATATCGGACTGGTCGTTGCCGGTTTTTTCGGCGGCGCGACCGGCACTTTTTTGTGGACCTATCGACCGCCGGACAAAGGCGGCAATGGATGAGCCGAGGGACGAGATCTGCCTATGCTAGCGGATAAGGATCGCATCTTCACCAATCTCTATGGATTTCACGATCCAGGTCTTGCCGCTGCCAAGGCAAGAGGGGCTTGGGACAATACCAAAGCCCTGATCGAGACTGGGCATGATGAAATCATCGAAGCGGTCAAACAATCGGGCCTTCGCGGCCGTGGTGGTGCAGGTTTCCCGACCGGCTTGAAATGGTCCTTCATGCCCAAGGACGATCCGCGTCCATCATACTTGGTCGTCAACGCCGACGAATCGGAACCCGGCTCCTGCAAAGACCGCGAAATTATGCGTCATGATCCGCATCTGTTGATCGAAGGGTGTCTGGTCGCGTCTTTCGCCATGCGGGCGCACGTCTGTTACATCTATATCCGCGGCGAATTCATCCGCGAACGCGAGCGGCTTCAGGCGGCCATCGACGAAGCTTATGATGCCGGCCTGATCGGCAAGAACAATAGCCACGGCTGGGACTTTGAGTGTTACGTCCATCACGGGGCCGGCGCCTACATTTGCGGTGAGGAAACCGCCCTGTTGGAAAGCCTCGAGGGCAAGAAGGGCCAACCCCGGCTAAAACCGCCCTTTCCCGCCGGTGCAGGGCTCTATGGCGCCCCGACGACGGTCAACAATGTGGAATCCATTGCCGTGGTGCCAACTATTTTGCGACGCGGGCCCGATTGGTTCGCAGGCATCGGCAAACCCAACAATACGGGCACAAAGCTGTTTCAGATATCCGGTCATGTCGAGGCTCCCTGTGTCGTAGAAGAGGAAATGGGCATTCCGCTGCGCGAACTTTTGGAACGCCATGCCGGCGGGGTCCGTGGTGGTTGGGACAATCTTCTCGCCGTCATTCCCGGCGGCTCGTCAATGCCCTGTCTTGGCTCAGATGTTTGCCAGGACCTGACCATGGACTTCGACTCGCTCTCAGCGCTGAAAAGCGGCTTGGGCACGGCTGCCATCATCGTGATGGACAAGAGCGCCGATATTATCAAAGCGATTGCGCGGATTGCCTATTTCTACAAGCACGAGAGTTGCGGCCAATGCACACCCTGCCGAGAGGGGACGGGCTGGATGTGGCGCGTCTTGGAGCGCATGAGCCGGGGCGAGGCCGAGCTGGCGGAAATCGACAAGCTGTTCGAGGTCTCAAAGCAAATCGAAGGCCACACCATCTGCGCATTGGGCGATGCCGCAGCCTGGCCGGTGCAGGGTCTCATTCGCAATTTCAGACCTGAGATTGAAGCACGCATCGCAGACTATCACAAAGCACATCCAAAGGCGGCCGCCGAATGACACTGACGACGACCGGTTGGCACTGGATAATTTGGGCTAAGCCGTGTAGGAACGGGGCGGAATTGGGGCAGGGCGCCATCGCATCGGCGTCACCGGTCAACCAATAGTCGGGGAGCTGAATGGCACGGACAATCGTTATCGATGGTGTCGAGCACGAGGTAGACGACGGCATCACGTTGTTGCAGGCCTGCGAGCAGGTTGGCATCGACATCCCGCGCTTTTGCTACCATGAACGCCTGTCGATCGCCGGCAATTGCCGGATGTGTCTGATTGAGGTCGTCGGCGTTCCCAAACCCGTTGCCTCATGTGCAATGGGTGTGCGGGATTTACGGCCGGGTCGCGACGGTGCGCCGCCTGCCATCAACACCCGCACGGAGATGGTCAAGCGTGCGCGTGAAGGCGTGATGGAGTTTTTGCTGATCAATCACCCCTTGGACTGTCCGATCTGCGATCAAGGCGGTGAATGCGATTTGCAGGACCAGGCGATGGCGTTTGGCGTCGGCGGTACGCGCTACGAAGAAAACAAGCGCGCTGTCGATGAAAAGCACCTTGGGCCCTTGATCAAAACGGCGATGACCCGCTGTATCCAGTGCACCCGGTGTGTCCGCTTCATGACGGAGGTCGCCGGCGTTGAGGAACTGGGCGCCATCGGCCGCGGTGAAGACATGGAAATCACCACCTACCTTGAAAAGGGGATGATGTCGGAACTGTCGGCCAATGTGGTCGATCTTTGTCCGGTCGGTGCTTTGACCCATCGGCCATGGGCTCACAATGCGCGACCCTGGGAGCTCCGCAAAACCGAAAGCATCGATGTGATGGATGCCATGGGTGCGGCGATCCGCGTTGATACGCGCGGACGCGAGGTCATGCGCATCCTGCCGCGCAATAACGATGACATAAATGAAGAATGGATCAGCGACAAAACCCGCCATGTCGTCGATGGCCTGAAGACCCAACGCATTGATCAACCGTACGTGCGCAAGGACGGCCGCCTTGAGCCCGTGAGCTGGGACGAGGCTTTGGCCACAGTTGCAGAAAACATTTCAGCGGCAGCGCCTCAAAAAATTGGTGCCATTGCCGGCGATCTCGCCGGTGGTGAGGAGATGTTCGCACTCAAAGAGCTGATGCAGGCGCTCGGCAGCAATCACTACGACTGCCGTCCTGACGGCACCGCACTTCATCCGAAGTTCGGCCGCGCAAGTTATCTCTTCAACGCCACAATAGCCGGTATCGACAAAGCCGATGCCATCATGATTGTCGGCACCGATCTGCGCCACGACGCCCCCCTGATCAATGCCCGCATCAGAAAGCGCTGGCTGCAGGGCGATATGCTTTTGGGCATGATCGGCGGTGAGCCCAATCTCGGCTATGACTACACCTACTTGGGTGATGGATCTGAGGCGTTGGCCAAATTTGCCGCCCACGCGCCCGCTGAAAAGCAGCACCCGATGATAATTATCGGCCAGGCAGCACTCACCGGGGCGGACGGCGAAGCCGTGCTCGCACTCGCTGCCAAGGCGGCGCAGTCACTAGGTATCATCAAAGATGGCTGGAATGGGTTTTCGGTCCTGCACACAGCAGCGGCCCGCGTAACCGGTCTCGATCTCGGGTTCGTTCCGCAAGAAGATGCGATGTCGGCGCGCCAGATGATGGCTGGCGGCCTGGACGTTATCTACAACTTAGGTGTCGATGAACACGATATCGCGCCTGGCCCGTTTGTCATCTATCAGGGCAGTCATGGCGATCGTGGCGCGCACCGGGCCGACGTCGTTCTTCCCGGGTCCGCCTACACCGAAAAGTCTGCCACCTACGTCAATACCGAAGGCCGTGCGCAAATGACATCACAAGCGGTTTTCCCGCCAGGTCAAGCGAAAGAGGATTGGAAAATCATCCGCGCCATATCCGAAAAACTCGGCAAGACGCTCCCATACGACACGCTGACGGGCCTGCGGTCAAAAATGTACGAACTGGTGGCGCATTTTGCCGCCATTGGTGAGATCAAGCCTGGCAAGGCTGAAGATATCGCAAGCTTGGCAAGCATCGCTGGCGCTACCACAAGCCAATCATTCGAGGCCGGCAGCCGCGACTTTTATTTGACAAATCCAATTGCACGCAGCTCTCGCGTTATGGCGGAACTGAGTGCGTTGCGCGATGCATCGCAGAAAAAGGCTGCAGCAGCTGAATAGATAAGCAACACAAGCGACAAGGGGATACACCGGCAGATGAGCCAGATCGATTGGGATCTTGTATTAGAGACAGCGCTAAACGTCGCCTTTTGGGTCGGCGCCAGTTTGCTGGTCTTGGTCTCGCTGCTGTTGATCGTCGCCTACCTTCTGCTGATGGACCGCAAGGTCTGGGCTGCGGTTCAAATGCGTCGCGGCCCAAACGTCGTCGGCCCCTTTGGCCTGCTGCAATCGTTTGCCGACCTCTTGAAGTTCGTACTCAAAGAGCCGCTCATTCCAGCCGGCGCGGATAAGCCGGTTTTTCTGCTGGCGCCGATCGTTACCGGCGTGTGCGCGCTTGCCGCATGGGCTGTCATTCCCGTCAACAAGGACTCGCTCGGCGTTTGGGTCATTGCCAATCTCAATGTCGGCATTCTGTATTTGCTGGCGATCTCCTCGCTCGGTGTCTATGGCGTAATCATGGGCGGTTGGGCCTCAAACTCCAAGTACCCGTTTATGGGCAGTCTGCGTTCAGCAGCCCAGATGGTGTCCTACGAGGTCTCCATCGGTTTCGTTATCATCACGGTATTGCTCTGCGTCGGGTCGTTGAACATGGCCAAGATCGTCGAGGCCCAACAAACCGGCATCGGCACACAACTCGGATTGCCCGCCTCGATGCTGGATTGGTATTGGCTGGCCTTGTTCCCGATGTTTGTGGTGTTTTTCATATCCGCCTTGGCCGAGACCAATCGTCCGCCATTCGATTTGCCGGAAGCTGAATCGGAACTGGTAGCCGGCTATATGGTGGAATATTCTTCCACCCCATATCTCTTGTTCATGCTTGGTGAGTATGTGGCGATCACCACGATGTGTGCGCTGACGACAATTTTGTTTCTAGGCGGCTGGTTGCCGCCCTTGGCAGTCTGGCCGCTGACCGAAATCCCTGGCATATTCTGGTTCCTTGCCAAATTGGTGCTAGTCTTTTTCATGTTTGCGATGGTCAAGGCGATGGTACCTCGCTATCGCTACGATCAGCTGATGCGGCTGGGGTGGAAGGTTTTCTTACCCTTGTCTCTACTCATGGTTGTCGTAGTCGCTGGTGTCCTGCACATCGCGAATGAGGCGGGCTGAGGTGGGGGAGAGAGGCGATGTCGAAAGCTGCATACTGGGGATTGATCGGTTTAGCTGTCGGCCTTACCACGTATGTGTTACTGATGTGGCTTGCCAAGCGAATGGAGCGCGAGGCCAAGACCGAAGATGCGTTGCGCTCTGCCAATGCGCTGAGAATTCTGGCCACCGTCGATCTGATTCTAATCCCTGCCTTGATGTATTATTTCGGCATGCACGCGGGGAAGTGAGCGAAAAATGCGTCTAGTGCAACCGATAAAATCGCTGTTCCTCGCTGAGTTCGTCTCCGCATTCTTCCTGTCGATGAAGTACTTCTTTCGGCCCAAGTCGACATTGAACTATCCCTTTGAGAAAGGCCCCCTTTCCCCGCGCTTTCGTGGCGAGCATGCCTTGCGCCGTTATCCCAATGGAGAAGAGCGGTGCATCGCCTGCAAACTGTGTGAAGCGATTTGCCCGGCCCAGGCCATTACCATTGAGGCAGGCCCGCGCCGCAATGACGGCACACGGCGCACGACACGATACGACATCGATATGGTGAAATGTATCTATTGCGGCCTGTGTCAGGAGGCGTGTCCTGTAGATGCCATCGTCGAGGGCCCGAACTTTGAGTTCGCGACAGAGACCCGCGAAGAACTTTATTACAACAAGGACCGATTGCTCGCGAACGGCGATCGCTGGGAACGCGAGATAGCGCAGAATATTGCACGCGATGCAAAATATCGATGACGGTGGAGGTGGGCCGGAACTCTTGGCCAGCTTGACCAATGATGAACTTATTCGCTACGGCGAGATCGCCGCCGACCAGCTTAGGTTGGAATGGCGTTGGGGTTGGGCCCAGGGCTTGGCGGTTCTGGCTGCGGCGGTCTTTCTCGTATGGGGGATCACCAGGTTTTGGACATTCGGGTTTGTGTGGTCGCCCGTCCTGATAGTTGGCTTGGCAGCGGCGTTCGGGTATTGGCCCTACCAAAAGGCCAGGATGCGCCAATTGTGGAGGGGACATGTCGAGGCCGTTGAACAGGAGCTTGACCACCGCCGGAGGCGGTCTGGGGACAACAGGAATGGTAACAGATAAGGCTGGGCGGTAGCGATCAAATGGCATTTGCAGCGCTATTCTTTTATCTTTTCGCCGGTCTGTGCATCGGCGCCGGCACGATGGTGATTTTGGCCCGCAACCCGGTCCATGCCGTCCTCTTTCTCATCCTGGCGTTCTTCAACGCGGCCGGCCTTTTTGTCCTGCTCGGCGCTGAATTTCTGGCAATGCTGCTGGTCATCGTCTACGTCGGTGCCGTAGCAGTGCTGTTTTTGTTCGTCGTTATGATGCTGGATGTGGATTTTGCCGAATTGCGTGCCGGCTTCATCAAGAACGCACCACTCGGGCTGTTGGTCGGCGGTATTGTTCTGGTCGAGCTGATCTTCGTTTTGGGCACATACATCGCCTCGCCCGACGTCATCCGGCTGGCACCGGTGGCGACGGACCCGGCTCAAGGCGCCAACACGGCGCAGCTCGGACGCCTGATCTATACCCACTATGTCTATTTCTTTCAGGGGGCAGGCCTGATTTTGCTGGTTGCGATGATCGGCGCGATCGTTTTGACGCTGCGTCACAAAGAGGGCGTCAAAAGACAATCGATCGGTGCCCAGGTCGCACGCACGCCGGCCACCGCGATTGAGATCGTCAAAGTTGAGCCTGGCAAGGCCGTCCTTCCATCGGGGGAGACGAAGTCATGATCATCGGGCTTGGCCATTATCTGACGGTAGCAGCAATACTATTCACGCTTGGCATGCTCGGCATCTTTCTCAATCGAAAGAATGTCATCGTCATCTTGATGTCCGTCGAGCTGATGTTGCTGGCGGTCAATATCAATCTCGTTGCGTTCTCGCATTTCGTCGGCGATCTCACCGGACAAGTCTTTGCATTGTTCGTGCTCACCGTCGCCGCTGCCGAAGCTGCGATCGGATTGGCGATCATCGTTGTGTATTTCCGCAATAAGGGTTCCATTGCGGTCGAAGACGTCAACATCATGAAGGGCTAGGGATGAAGTACACCGCTATTCTCTATCTGCCGCTGGCAGGCGCCCTCATTGCCGGGTTTTTCGGCCGCTTCCTCGGCACCCGCGTCACGGAAGTCCTGACAACGGTCTTCGTCGGCCTGGCCGCCCTATTATCCTGGCTCGTATTCTTCGAAGTTGGTCTTAGCGAGAACGCCATCAAGATCATCAAAGTCCCAATCATGAATTGGATGACTTCGGATGACCTCGAGGTCTCTTGGGGGCTTAGGATCGATACCTTGACAGCTGTGATGCTGGTCGTCGTCACCACGGTCTCCTCGCTGGTCCACTTGTATTCCATCGGCTACATGCAGGAGGACGAACACAGAGAGCGCTTTTTTGCCTACCTCTCCCTGTTTACGTTTGCCATGCTCGCCTTGGTGACGGCCGACAACCTTCTACAGATGTTTTTCGGCTGGGAGGGCGTGGGGCTGGCCAGTTATCTTCTGATTGGTTTTTGGTACAAAAAACCTGAGGCCAATGCGGCAGCGATGAAAGCCTTCATTGTCAACCGCGTTGGCGATTTCGGTTTTGCACTTGGCATATTCGGTCTGTTCGCCGTCTTCCGATCGGTTCAGTTCGATGTCATCTTTGAAGAAGCCCCGAAGATGGTCGGTGGCACGATGGCATTCCTGGGCTATCAGGTGGATATCCTCACCTGCATTTGCCTGCTGCTATTCATGGGTGCGATGGGCAAATCAGCCCAATTCCTGCTGCACACCTGGCTGCCTGACGCCATGGAGGGCCCGACCCCTGTGTCTGCCTTGATCCATGCCGCAACCATGGTTACGGCCGGTGTCTTTATGGTCGCACGCCTATCACCCGTATTCGAATATGCGCCAACAGCGTTACACATCGTCACCCTGGTCGGTGCCGTCACCGCCTTCTTTGCCGCGACAGTGGGCCTGGTCCAAAACGATATCAAGCGCGTGATTGCTTACTCGACGTGCTCGCAGCTCGGCTACATGTTTGTCGCCTGCGGTATCGGCGCTTATGCCGCCGGCATCTTCCACCTCTTCACGCACGCTTTCTTTAAGGCATTGCTGTTCCTTGGTGCCGGCTCGGTCATCCACGCCATGCATCATGAACAGGACATGCGAAATATGGGCGGGCTCTATCGCAAGATTCGCTGGACCTGGGCGATGATGCTGATCGGCACGCTCTCGCTAACCGGCGTTGGTATCCCCCACCTTGCAGGATTTGCCGGCTTTCACTCCAAGGATGCGATCATCGAAGCATCGTTCGCTGCCAATACCTATGGCAACTATGCCTTCTGGCTATTGGTCATCGCCGCGTCCATGACATCCTTTTATTCCTGGCGCTTGATGTTCATGACGTTTCACGGGCGCAGCCGAGCGGAGCGCGACACCTACAAGCACGCCCATGAAAGCCCCTGGGTCATGTTGGCCCCGCTCATCATCCTGGCAGTCGGCGCCATTGCTTCAGGCCTGATATTTGCCAAGTATTTCATCGGCGACGCCTATAAGAAATTCTGGACCCGATCATTGTTTGAAGGCAAGGACAACCACATCCTGCACGACATGCACTCCGTGCCCGAATGGGTATTGTGGGCACCCTTTATTGCAATGGCGATCGGGTTCGGACTGGCCTGGCTCTATTACATTCGCATGCCATCGCTGCCCGAGGCGACGGCACGCGCATTCAAGCCATTGTACCTATTCCTCCTCAACAAGTGGTACTTCGACGAACTCTATGAGCGCATCTTTGTTCGCCCGGCAATGTGGCTGGGTCGCGTGCTCTGGAAGACCGGCGATGGCAAAATCATCGACGGCATCGGACCAGATGGCATGGCAGCGCGCGTGCTCGCCGTCACCGGCCGCATCGTCAAGCTCCAGAGCGGTTATCTCTATCACTACGCTTTTGCGATGCTAATCGGGGTTGCCTTGATCCTTAGCTATCTAATGCTCGCCGGCGGGGGCGTGAAATGAGTTTGAATATCAAAGCCATCCTCTCGCTGATCACCTTTCTGCCGCTGTTCGGCGTTGTCTCGATCGCGCTCTTGCCGCGCGATGCCCACCGCAATGCGCGCTTTGTGGCCCTATGGACCACCCTCGTCACGTTTCTCGTATCACTGACGATTTGGTGGAATTTCGATCCAACTAAGGCCGGCTTTCAATTCGTCCATGAAATGGCGTGGCTCGGCCCGATCAAGTACAAGATGGGTGTCGACGGCATTTCCATGTTGTTCGTCATTCTGACCACGTTTTTGATGCCGCTCTGTATTTTGGCGAGTTGGGAGTCCATTCAACATCGTGTCAAAGAATACATGATCGCGTTTCTACTCCTGGAAACACTTATGATCGGCGTATTCTGCGCACTAGATCTGATCCTGTTCTACTTGTTCTTCGAAGCCGGTCTCATTCCGATGTTCTTGATCATCGGTGTATGGGGCGGCGCCAGTCGCGTTTATGCGAGCTTCAAATTCTTTCTCTACACCTTGCTGGGCTCGGTGCTGATGCTGTTGGCCATGATGGCCATGTATTGGCACACCGCAAGCGCACCCTGCCCGGAAGCCCTCAAGCTCGCCGGCGCAACAGTGCTGGCCAATGGAACCTGCCCGACGCTTGAAATCGATAAGCTCATGGAATTCCGCTTGCCGGTGGGCATGCAATGGTGGCTGTGGCTGGCGTTCTTTGCCTCTTTCGCGGTGAAGATGCCGATGTGGCCGGTCCACACTTGGTTGCCGGACGCCCACGTCGAGGCGCCGACCGCCGGCTCCGTGATCCTGGCTGGCATTCTATTGAAGATGGGTGGCTACGGTTTCTTGCGTTTTTCGTTGCCAATGTTTCCGGTGGCAAGTCAGGAATTCGCGCCCTTTGTCTTTGCCCTTTCGGTCATTGCCATCATTTACACGTCACTTGTGGCGCTCGCCCAGGAAGACATCAAGAAATTGATCGCCTATTCGTCGGTCGCCCACATGGGTTTTGTGACGATGGGCATATTTACGTTCTCGCAACACGGCATTGACGGTGCCATCTATCAAATGTTGTCGCACGGCATCGTCTCAGCAGCGCTATTCTTGTGCGTTGGCGTTGTCTATGACCGCATGCACACACGAGAGATCTCGGCTTACGGCGGTCTGGTCAATCGAATGCCGATCTACGCGTTTTGTTTCATGGTATTCACCCTGGCCAACGTTGGCCTGCCGGGCACCTCAGGCTTCGTCGGCGAATTCCTGACTTTGTTGTCGGCATTCCGCGCCAACACCACTGTCGCCGTCTTGGCGACGACCGGTGTCATCTTGTCGGCGGCCTACGCGCTCTATCTCTACCGCCGGGTCATATTCGGCACATTGGAACGCGCCAATCTTCAAAGCATCCGCGATGTGACGCCGCGCGAAATTGCAATCCTTGCCCCGCTCGTAGCGCTGACCATCTTCTTTGGCTTTTCGACGGCCCCCGTACTCAATGTCACGGCAGCCTCTGTGAAGAATCTCGTGACGAAACACCGTGCGGCGACACGGCCCAAAGCCGCAAAGCTTCAACGCGGAGCAGGTATAACGCAATGACGATGCTGACCCAGATCGCGCCGATATGGCCAGAACTTTTACTCGTCGTCGGCGCCATGGCCTTGTTGATGTACGGGGTAATCCTACCGGACAATCAACGCACCGGTGAGACCGTTTGCTGGCTCTCGGTCGGCCTACTTTTGGCAGCCGGCGCTCTTTTGCTCGGCCAGCCGATGGCTGCAAAGATGTTGTTCTGTCCCGCAGAGGCGGCCGGCGCCGCGTCCGACCCGTTTTGCCTGGCGCGTGGTGAAACGGCTAAAATGGGCGCATTTCTGGCGGATCCTTTTGCAAGGTTCATGAAGATTTTGGTGGTTATGGGCTCCGCAGCCGCCCTCGTGCTGTCGATTGACGAGTTCAAAGAACATCGCATCATG
This sequence comes from Hyphomicrobiaceae bacterium, assembly GCA_965223255.1. Taxonomy (GTDB): domain Bacteria; phylum Pseudomonadota; class Alphaproteobacteria; order Rhizobiales; family Hyphomicrobiaceae; genus CBDCWA01. The sequence continues at coordinate 479,412 of CBDCWA010000003.1, forward strand.
AAATTCGAATACCCTGTGCTGGTGCTCCTCGCCAGCGCCGGCATGATGATGATGATTTCGGCGAGCGATCTGATCGCGCTCTATATCGGGCTCGAACTACAAAGCCTTTCGCTCTACGTCATGGCCTCCTTCCGCCGTGAGAATGTCAGATCAAGCGAAGCTGGCCTCAAGTATTTTGTCCTTGGCGCTTTGTCATCCGGCATGCTGCTCTATGGCGCCTCACTGCTCTATGGCTTTGCAGGCACGACTGCGTTTGCCGGGATTGCCAAAGTGGCGGCGTCGGCGTCGGGTGGCCAAAGCATCGTGCTGATCTTCGGCATCGTGTTTTTGTTGGCCGGCATCGCCTTTAAGATCTCCGCGGTTCCATTCCACATGTGGACCCCGGATGTTTATGAAGGCGCGCCGACACCCGTTACGGCGTTCTTTTCCGCTGCCCCTAAGGTGGCTGCAATCGCCTTGTTGGTGCGCGTTGTCTATGGCGCATTGCCGGATGTCGCACTGCAGTGGAAACAAATCGTCATCTTCCTCTCGATTGCCTCGATGGTGCTCGGTGCTTTCGCTGCCATTGGCCAAAAGAGCATTAAGCGGTTGATGGCCTATTCCTCGATTGCCAATATCGGTTTCGCCCTGGTTGGTCTCGCGGCCGGCACGAAAGCCGGTGTGCAGGGCGTCCTGATCTACATGACGATTTATCTGATTATGACCCTTGGCACGTTCGCGTGCATTTTGTGCATGCGCCGTGACAGCGGCCCGGTTGATGATATCGATGAACTCGCAGGCCTGGCACAGAACAATCTACCGATGGCCTTCGTCCTCGGAATTTTGATGTTCTCGCTGGCCGGCATCCCGCCGCTGGCCGGATTTTGGGCCAAGTATTTCGTATTCCTCCCCGCAATCCAGGCGGGTCTCTATCCATTGGCCATCATCGGTGTTCTCGCCAGTGTGGTTGGCGCTTATTATTATTTGCGCATCGTCAAGCTTATGTTCTTCGATGAAGCGGGCGAGCGCTTCCTTCCAGTGCCCTCGAAGGCAGGAGCGATCATGACGATTGCTGCCATTCTTGTAATCTTTTATACGGTTGTTCCAGCACCCCTGGTGGATGTTGCGGGCATTGCCGCGGCCTCATTCAAGTATTGATGACCGACAATCGGAATTGGCGAAGCATTTCGCCGCGTATAGACGTTCTAGAAGTCGTGGAGTCGACCAACGCTGAAGCTATGCGTCGTGCGGCTGCTGGCGAGTGCGGCCCTCTATGGATTTCGGCCCATCAACAATCCAATGGTCGCGGTCGCCTTGATCGGACCTGGCAATCGCCGCCGGGCAACCTCTACCAGAGTTTGATCGCGGCAACCAAAGCACCAGCCAGCAAACTGCCGCAATTGTCACTAGCTGCCGGCATCGGCGCATTTGATGCCGTACAGTGCCTTGTCGGCGGTCCAGCAGCGTTACCGAACCTATCGCTCAAATGGCCCAATGATTTGATGGTGGGGGCTTCGAAGCTTGGCGGCATTCTCATCCAGTCAACCCAATTTGAAGACCGAACGATCGCCGTGGTTGGCGTCGGCTTGAATATCTCGGCCGCGCCAACGATTGAGGGACGCGCGACCACATCTCTTGCCGCCCACGGCCACGACGTGTCGCGGGCGGCAGCCGGCATTCGTGTCGCTCAACACATCGAAGCCGCGATCGCCCTTTGGCAAGCAGGAGCCGGTATCACAGATATCATCGACGCCTGGCTGGCGCGCACGCAATTTCTCGGCCAGCGCATAAGGGTGTCGGTGGATAGCGAAAGTCATGACGGCATCTTCACCGGACTTGACCAATGCGGTGCATTGCTGCTTGAAAGCTCGCCGGGTCGTACGCAACGTTTTGAGGCCGGTGAAATCAGTCTAACGAACACGGGTAGTGTTGCAACAGGTCGGAAATAATCTTGCCAGACAACAATTCAAAAAAATCAGGATCGCGTGCTACTGAGACGGTGTTCCTGGCGCTTGGCGGCCTGGGTGAAATCGGCCTCAATGTGTACCTTTATGGTGTTGGTCCACCTGACAATCGCCAATGGTTGATGGTCGATCTCGGATTGACTTTTCCGGGCGATCACGAGCCGGGTGTCGATGTCGTATTACCGGATCTTAAGTTCTTTGAGGGTAAGAGCCGTCAGTTGGCCGGTATCGTCATAACGCACGCCCACGAAGATCATATCGGCGCACTTCTCGACATGTGGCCCCTCCTTGAGGTGCCGATCTATGCAACACCGTTTGCCGCCGGCATGCTCAACTCCAAGTTATCACAGTATGCACCGACACTTAAACTGCCGTTGAATGTTGTCCAGCCGTCCAGCCGCTTCAAAGTCGGCCCCTTTGACCTTGAACTCGTCAACATGGCCCACTCGATCCCGGAGACAAGCGGACTGGCCATCCGAACACAAAACGGGTTGGTGTTTCATTCCGCCGACTGGAAACTCGATGAAACCCCGCTAGCCGGGCCGCCGACCGATACCGCAAGGTTACAGGAATTGGGCGACGAAGGTGTTGCGGCACTGATTTGCGATTCAACCAACGCCATGCGCGAAGGCGCCTCGCCTTCCGAGCAGGATATCGCAGCATCGCTTGCCAAACTTATTAAAAATGCCAAACGCCGCGTCGCGGTCACGACGTTTGCCTCAAACGTTGCGCGTGTTGCCTCCATTGCACGTGCTGCACAACAGGCCAGGCGTGAACTGGTTGTGGCGGGCCCCGCGCTTCACCGCGTAATCCAAGTCGCCCAGGAGACCGGCTACATAGACCGCAATATGACCTACCGCGATCAACGCGATTTTTCTTATATCGATCCACACCGAGTGGTGGCTTTGGTCACCGGCAGCCAGGGCGAGCCGCGCGCTGCCATGGCGCGCATCGCTCTTGGTGAGCATGCCGATATAAAACTGTCTGACGGCGATATGGTGATCTTCTCATCGCGCACGATCCCCGGCAACGAGCGATCAGTTGGCCGAATCCAAAACAACCTGGCTGAGCGCGGCTGCGAAGTTATCACTGAAAATGAAGCACTCGTGCATGTAACCGGCCATCCCCGGCGAAATGAGCTGCGCCGGATGTATGAATGGCTCAAGCCCAAGATGGCCATCCCCATGCACGGTGAAGCCCGGCATCTTGCAGGCCCATGCTAAGCTTGCACAAGAGGCTGGTGTGGAGGATGTCAAGCTGCCGAGAACCGGTGACATTGTGCGTCTGGTCCCGGGCCCGGCTGCCATTATCGATGAGGCCCCTGTCGGCAGGATCTACCGCGACGGTCGACTGCTGGTGCCAGAGGTGGACGGTCCCGTGCGAGAGCGCCGGCGCTTGAGCATGGTCGGCGTCATTGCTATCGCCTTCGCACTCGACGGGAGAGGTGAATTGGTAGGCGAGCCTGAGGCAGAGCTCGATGGTGTCCCCCTGGAGGCGCCCGACGGCCAAGAAATGCTTGATATCGTATTGGATGCAGTAGAAGGGGCCCTAAGTGGTATTCCACCCAAGCGGCGAAAGAACATCGACCTTGCGCGCAAGGCTGTGCATAGTGCCGTGCGCACATCCATCGATCGCGTTTGGGGTAAGCGCCCGATCGTAAAAGTTTTGATAGCGCTCGTCTAATCAATTGGCCTTGGGTCAAACGGATTGACCGGCGCTGTTGGGGAGCAAGTTTTCAGCGCCCACCAAGGGGAAGTGACCGATGCTCAGCAAGCTCAATCATGTAGCCATCGCCGTCCCTGATCTTGAAACGGCCATCGCTACGTATCGCGATCAACTCGGCGCTACGGTCTCCGAACCGATGGCCCAGCCCGAGCACGGCGTCACCGTGGTTTTCATTACGCTTCCCAACACCAAGGTTGAATTGCTCGAACCCTTAGGCGAACAATCACCGATCGCTCGCTTTCTCGAACGCAACCCCGCCGGCGGCATTCACCATATGTGTTATGAGGTCGAAGACATCATTGCCGCGCGCGACGCTATTGTCGCCTCTGGTGCGCGCATACTAGGCGACGGCGAGCCCAAAACCGGTGCGCATGGCAAGCCGGTACTCTTCCTGCACCCAAAGGATTTTTTCGGCACGCTTATCGAGTTGGAACAAGTCTGAACCCTTGGTGTAAATGATATGAACCCGGTTCTCGCCATCGCTGTCTTTTTCATAATCTGGTGGCTCGTGCTTTTTGCAGTGCTACCCTTCGGCGTCACAACCCAAGCCGAAGCCGATGAGATCGTCCCAGGAACGCCGGAGAGCGCACCGAGCCGGCCCAATCTGATACGCATTTTTTCGACAACCACGGTGATTGCAGCGATTGTGTTCGCGCTGGTCTATATCGCGGTCATCACGCCTGGAACCAAGGACGTTATTGACCAGTTTTTCAATCTTGTTGTCGGCACGAAGATTTTTGCCGATGGCGCGCCTTAGAACCGGTCAGACCGAACTGAAACCAATTGGCTATCTTAAGTGCGGGTGACCTGCACAAAAAAAGAGCAGGACAGCGCGCTGTCCTGCTCTTTTCTTACGCCCTATATGCAATGTGCACTACATGCCAATTTATGGAATGCAAATCTTGATTGTCTGACACATTACACGTCACGCCGCCTGCACGCGGTTACGACGTCAGCGGCTAAGTTCGTCTCCCCAGACTTGGGTCAATGACGTTCGCTTTAACGCCATAGTTTGATTCCCCAATCCATTGACGCCCGGACTGTAAAACAGTCGCGACGTCCTGTCACTCTTGAAATGCTGTCTGTTGCACAAATTTTGTTGTTGCGACGTCAAAAATTAACCATAGTTTTTTCAACCGTTTGCGCAATCTGCTCTCCATGGCCTGGCTCCAAGGGTGCCAACGGCGCGCGGGCCCAACCAGGATACACCGCCCCGGGGCAGGCCGATAATGTCGCGAATTATGGCAGGTGTATTCTGCCAGAGCCCGCAAAACCGCTGAATACACCGGCCCGAATATTGCGCAGCGCATGTGAAGCGGCTAAGAGCGGTCAGCAACACCGGCCCAAAGCACTTCGCGGATCGTTGGCCGAGCAAAGGCGGAGCGCCGCGGTGTCGTCTTGGGCATGCTTGGCATCATCAGGACCGGATCGGACATGCGTCTCACCCGTTATTTTCTGCCCATTCTTCGTGACACACCTAAAGAAGCGGAAATTATTTCGCATCAATTGATGTTACGCGCCGGTATGGTTCGCCAGTCAGCGGCTGGCATCTATTCCTGGTTGCCGCTCGGTTTGCGCGTCCTCAACAAAATTGACGAGATCGTCCGCGAAGAACAAAATCGTGCCGGCGCCATCGAATTATTGATGCCAACGATCCAATCGGCCGATTTATGGACCCAATCGGGACGCTATGAGGCCTATGGCAAGGAGATGCTGCGCATCGAGGACCGTCACGGCCGCCAAATGCTTTTTGGTCCCACCGCAGAAGAGGTAATTACAGCGATCGTGCGCGACAGCCTGAAGAGCTATCGCGAATTGCCCCTCATTCTCTACAATATCCAATGGAAGTTCCGCGACGAGATCCGCCCGCGTTTTGGTGTTATGCGCGGGCGCGAATTCCTGATGAAAGATGCTTATTCCTTTGATCTCACGGAGGCCGGCGCGCGTAGCGCCTATTATCGCATGTTTACCGCTTATCTGCGCACCTTCGCGCGTCTTGGCCTCAAGGCTGTGCCGATGGCAGCCGATACCGGTCCCATAGGCGGCGACCTCAGCCATGAGTTCATCATTCTTGCCGATACTGGCGAAAGCCAGGTCTATTGCCATCAGGATCTAATCGAGGGCGCGATCCCGCCCGCAGATACCGATTTTGACGGCGACCTGCAGCCAATCTTCCAGGCCTGGACATCAAAGTATGCTGCAACCGATGAGATGCACGATCCCGACAGGTTTGCCCTGGAGGTGCCGGCCGACAAGCAAGTCACGGCGCGCGGCATCGAAGTTGGTCATATTTTCTATTTCGGCACCAAATATTCGGCCTCAATGGGAGCGACTATTCAACGCGACGATGGCCAGGTGGTGCCGCTGCAGATGGGCTCCTACGGTGTCGGCGTCTCGCGCTTGGTCGGCGCCATAATCGAAGCCTGTCATGATGATGCCGGTATTGTCTGGCCAGTGCCGGTGGCCCCGTTCGAGGCTGGCCTCATCAATTTGAAGGCGGGTGATCAGGCAACCGACGCGATCTGTGACGATATTTATGCCAAGCTTCATGCGGCGGGAATTGAGGTCCTTTATGACGATACCGGCGAGCGGGCAGGAGGGAAGTTCGCAACCATGGATTTGATTGGCGCGCCGATACAAATTGTCATTGGTCCGAAAGGCGCAAAATCTCGAACCATGGAACTGAAGGTGCGGTCCACGGGGGCCAAAAGCGAGCACTCCATCGAGGACGGCATTGATCGTGTCATCGATCAGATAACAAGCCAACGCATACTCGTATAACGAATAACGGACAGCAGGACCCAACCCCAGCATGGGCAATCAAAAGTCAACAAAACCCTTCTCTGCCTTCGAATGGCTGCTGGCCATGCGCTATCTTCGTGCCCGCCGCAAGGAGGGGTTCATCTCGGTGATTGCGGGGTTTTCCTTTGTCGGCATCACGCTCGGCGTAGCAACGTTGATTATTGTAATGGCTGTTATGAACGGCTTTCGCCTGCAGTTGTTTGAAAAGATCCTTGGCCTGAACGGTCATGCCGTTGCCTATAAGCGTGCAACCGATGGTCCATTCACCGATTTTCGAGATGTTGCACAACGCTTGCAGAAGGTCCCCGGCATAAAGCACGCCATACCGTTAATCGAGGGCCAGGTGCTGATGTCATCACCACAACAGGCGCTAGGCGGCCTGGTCCGTGGCATCAGCGAAAATGGCCTGCGCGCGCTGCCACTGGTGTCCAAGAATATCATCGCCGGATCGATCGCCGGTTTTGACAAGCAAAGGGGTGTTGCCATTGGAAGTCGCATGGCACAGGCTCTCGGGGTCACACGTGGTGGCGTCGTCACCCTGGTGTCGCCGCGCGGCACGACAACCCCGTTTGGCAATGCGCCGCGCTCAAAAGCTTATCCGGTCATCGCGGTTTTTGAGATGGGTATGAGCGAATACGACCGCACAATGGTCTTCATGCCGCTACCTGAAGCACAAAAATACTTTTCCCGCGGCCCCAGCGTCGACGTAATTGAAATCATGACCGACAATCCCGAGCGTATCGATGCCCGCATCAAGGCCATGCAACAAGCGCTGGGTAGTAAGATTCATTTCACAAGTTGGCGCCAGCGCAATCAGTCGTTTTTCACGGTGCTGGAAGTGGAACGGACGGTAATGTTCATCATTCTCTCGTTGATCATCCTTGTCGCCGCCCTCAATATTATTTCCGGCCTAATGATGCTGGTGAAGGATAAGGGGCGAGATATTGCGATCCTACGCACGATGGGCGCAACGAAAGGTGCCGTCATGCGTGTTTTCCTGATCACCGGCGCATCAATCGGAGTGGTGGGCACTATTGCGGGTCTAATTCTGGGGATTATTTTCTGCCTGAATATTGAGAGTATCCGATTGTTCGTTCAAACCATAACCGGCACCAAACTTATGGACCCAACCGTCTATTATCTGACGCGCCTTCCAGCTGAAATAGACGTCAATGAGACGACATTCATAGTCGTCATGGCGCTGACGCTGTCCGTGTTGGCAACGCTCTATCCATCGTGGCGCGCTTCCCGCCTCGATCCGGTAGAAGCCCTCAGATACGAGTAGGCGGATTGACGTGGCGACTTCGAGCAATGATGTGATCCTGCGCCTGGACGGATTGAAACGCAGTTTTACCCAAGGCCATCGGACGATTACGGTCCTCGACGGTGCCTCGGCGCAACTGCACCCTGGAGAAGCAGTTGCTCTGGTTGGCCCATCGGGGGCCGGCAAGTCGACACTTTTGCACATTGCCGGTCTCTTGGAGACACCAGACGAGGGCCGTGTCATCGTTGGTGGTGAGGATTGCTCCCAACTCTCAGACGAAGCGCGCACCCGTGTCCGCCGCGAGCAGATCGGCTTTGTTTATCAATTCCATCAACTGCTGCCTGAATTTTCTGCATTGGAAAACGTGATTATCCCGCAGATGATCAATGGACAAAGCCGTCGCGTAGCCGCCGAACATGCGCGCGGCATGCTGGACAAACTTGGCCTGGCAGAGCGCGTTCACCACCGCCCGGCGGAATTGTCAGGTGGTGAGCAACAACGCACGGCGATCGCCCGCGCGCTCGCCAACGCTCCCCGTTTTTTGCTGGCGGACGAGCCCACCGGAAATTTGGATCCTTCGACTGCGGAACGGGTTTTTGCACAGTTGCTGGAGTTGGCTGCGAATACCGGCATTGCCGCCTTGATCGCCACCCACAACATGGAGCTAGCCCGCCGTATGCATCGTTGTCTGCGGCTTGAAAATGGTCTTTTGCACAGCGCCTGATCACCATCCGCTCCACAGTGCGACAGACCTTTGGACGAATCATTCGCGCTTCATGTAATCTAACTGCGCGCCTCCCGATGAGACGGCCAGGAAAGGCAGCGATATGGCACCAACCTCTCAAGCAGACCCAATCGACACGAGGAACTGGCCGTCCTTCGTGCACCTCAAGGTCCATTCCGCCTATTCTTTGCTCGAAGGCGCATTGCCGATCGCCAAGCTTGTATGCCTCGCCGTTGACCAACAGCTGCCAGCCCTTGCCATTACAGACACCAATAATCTGTTCGGCGTCCTCGAATTCTCAGAAAAAATGGCCGCCGCCGGTGTCCAGCCGATTGCTGGCGTCAGCCTCGCCCTAGAAGTCAAGCAAACCGATACAGATCCGCTGGCCGCAGTCCAGCAGCCAGTCCGCCTTCACCCTCATCGCGATGGGCTTATTGCGCTCTACGCGATGGATGACGCTGGCTACGCCAATCTCCTGAAGTTGGTGAGTAAGGCGCATCTTGAAAGCGGCGATGACGGTGAGCCCTATGTGTCGCTGGCCGACCTGGAAACCAATGGCACGGGATTGATTATCCTGACCGGCGGTCCGGCAGGGCCTATTGATCGCCTGCTACAAGATGGCCGCCGTCAAGAGGCCGAACAGGTGCTCTTGGCACTCAAGGAGATATTCGGTGATCGCCTCTATGTCGAATTGCAACGACACGGCAACCGCGATCAGACACGCCGCGAGCCAATATTATTGGACTTTAGTTACCGCAACGACATCGGCATCGTCGCAACCAACGAGTGTTGCTTTGCCAATCCAGATGAATACGAAGCCCACGATGCAATGCTTTGCATCGCCGATGGCCGATATGTGGTCGAAGATGATCGCCGCCGGCTAACGCCACAGCATTATTTCAAGAGCCCCTCTGAAATGTCAGCGCTGTTTGCCGATCTGCCAGAGGCGTTGGCCGCAACAATTGAAATTGCCCAGCGCTGCACGTTTCGTCCGCTTGGCAAGGCCCCAATCCTGCCGCGATTTGTGTCGGCCGGAGCTGGGGCAACGCCGCAAGAGCAATTTGCCGCCGAAGCGAAAGAGCTTCGCGTTCAGGCTGAAGCCGGTTTGGACTGGCGGCTTAACGAACACGGCGTCGCAGAAGGTTACACGGAACAAGACTACCGCGAGCGATTGCAGTTTGAACTCGGCATCATTGAGAGCATGAAGTTTCCCGGCTACTTTCTCATCGTCGCCGATTTCATTCAATGGTCCAAAGCGCAAGGCATTCCGGTTGGTCCCGGGCGCGGCTCGGGTGCGGGCTCGCTTGTTGCCTGGGCGCTGACCATCACCGATCTCGATCCATTGCGATTTGGTTTGCTCTTTGAGCGATTCTTGAACCCGGAGCGCATATCGATGCCGGATTTTGACATCGACTTCTGTCAGGATCGACGCGATGAAGTGATCAAGTATGTCCAGCAGAAATACGGCGCCGATCGTGTCGCGCAGATCATCACGCATGGAAAATTACAAGCGCGAGCTGTTTTGCGCGATGTCGGCCGGGTACTTCAGATGCCGTTCGGCCAAGTCGACCGATTGTGCAAACTCGTGCCGAACAATCCAGCCAAACCGGTCACCCTGGCGCAGGCCATCGATGAAGAACCGCGTTTGCAGGAGGAACGCGACAATGACCAGATGGTCGAGCGCCTTCTGGAATTTGGACAAACGCTCGAAGGCCTTTATCGCCATGCCTCGACCCATGCCGCCGGCATGGTGATCGGCGATCGCCCGCTGGTTGAGCTCGTACCACTTTACCGCGATCCAAAATCAAGTTTTCCGATCACCCAGTTCAATTGGAAGATGGTTGAGGCAGCCGGCCTGGTGAAGTTCGACTTTCTGGGCCTGAAGACCCTCACCGTACTCGAAAAGGCAGTGGCCCTCATCAAGCAGGGCCGCGGTATCGACATAGATTTGACGCAGGTCGGCATTGACGACCGCAAGGCCTATGAGTTGATGGCGGCCGCCGACACCGTCGGCGTGTTCCAGTTGGAATCGACCGGCATGCGTGAAAGCTTGAAGAAGCTGCGCCCAGACCGCTTCGAAGACATCATTGCCATGGTGGCGCTCTATCGCCCGGGCCCGATGGATAACATTCCAATCTATATCAATCGCAAGCACGGCGAGGAGGAGGTGGATTACCTGCATCCTGTTCTGGAGCCGATTCTGAAGGAAACGTACGGCGTCATCATCTACCAGGAACAGGTGATGCAGATTGCCCAGGTCATGGCCGGCTATTCGCTTGGTGAAGCGGATCTACTGCGCCGTGCCATGGGCAAGAAAGACAAGAACGAAATGGCCGCTCAGCAACAGCGTTTTGTCGATGGCGCCGTCGCCAATGGCGTCGACAAGCATGACGCCGTGTTTATCTTCGAGCTTGTCGATAAGTTTGCCGGCTACGGTTTCAACAAGTCGCACGCCGCCGCCTACGCCCTGGTCAGCTATCACACCGCATATTTGAAGGCCAATTACCGCGAAGAGTTTCTCGCCGCATCAATGAGCCTGGACATGGCAAACACCGACAAGTTGGCGCTGTTTGCCAGCGAGGCCCGCAAGAGCGGCATAGAGGTGCTGCCGCCGAGTGTGAATGCGTCAGGCGTCGACTTCGGTGCCACGCCTGGCAGCGACGCCAAGCCGGGCGCCGTTCGTTATTCGCTCGCAGCGCTCAAGAATGTCGGCGAAGCGGCCATCGACAGCATTGTTCAAAGCCGCGACACGGAGGGCAAATTCAAATCGCTTTCGGATTTTGCCGCCCGCATGGACACCAAGACCATCAATAAACGCGCGCTCGAAACACTGGCCGCCGCTGGGGCCTTTGACGATCTCGAGCCCAACCGGGCCCTGGTGCATGCTAATGTCGAACAAATGATGGCGCTTGCCAATCGTTTGGCCAGTAATGCGGCCTCTGGAATCGATGATCTATTCGCGAGTGCAACAGATGGTCCAGGCCCAGAGATCGACATGCGCCCGGCCCGCCCTTGGACGCCCATGGAACGCCTGGAACGAGAATTCTCGGCGACAGGCTTCTACTTATCCGGCCATCCACTAGACCAATACGACTCAGCCCTGCGCACGCTAGGGGCCAGCCGTTGGGCCGAATTTGAGGCAGCGGCCCAAAACGGCACGCTGGCCGGCCGTCTTGCCGCCGTCGTGGTTTCTGCCCGCGAGCGCAAATCGCAAAAGGGCAATAAATTTGCATTCGGGATGTTCTCAGACTCCTCCGGTCAATTCGAGGCGGTCATCTTTTCGGATATCCTGGAGACCGCACGCGACTTGCTTGAGCCTGGCACCCCTGTCCTGATCACGGTGTCGGCAGAACGCGATGGCGATAGCGTTCGCTTGCGCATCGAAGCATTGCAGTCGCTCAATGAGGCCGTGGCAGGCCTGAAGGGCGGCTTGCGCCTGGTCGTCGACGAGGCCGAGCTCAGTGGCCAGCGATCAGAAATGTTTTGGGCTGACCTTAAACAGCACTTGAAGCCGGGGCGCGGTGAAATACGCTTGTCGGTGAGCCTGAGTAAACCCGGCCGCGAAGTTGAATTTGCCTTGAACGGCACGTTTGATGTGTCTCCGGCCCGGCGCGGTGAGTTGACCACTCTGCCTGGTATTGTGATGGTAGCAGATCTCTAAGCTCAAGTTACCAACCACCGTGTGCCGACCATGTCGATCATTTCGCTCGCCGCCCTTACAATTCTGGATGCCGGCCCGATTGGTCAGGTGGAAGCCGCAGCAAACGCCGGATTCACACATGTCGGCCTGCGTCTACAACCTTTGTTGCCGTCGGATATTGAGATCGTTGGCCAGCCAGCAAAGGAAGAGGCCCTGACGTCTGGCTTGGCGCGAACCGGACTTGAGGTATTGGAAATCGGTGTGTTCCCGATCCGCGGTGTCGAGCCGGCGCAATCGTGGCCGGATGTTATCGCCTTCAGCGCCAAACTCGGGGCAAAATTTCTGGTCTGTCCTATCGAGGCAGAAGACCGTGGAGATCAGGTGGCTGGCATACGCGCAATCGCCGATCTCGGAGCTCGATATGGCCTTGATGCCTTGGTCGAGTTTAATCCCTATAGCGCGTGCACGTCGCTAGATCAGGCGTGCGCGCTGGTGGCCGAGGCAGGACACCCCAATATCGGTCTCGTTATCGATGCCTTTCACCTCTCGCGATCGGGTGGCGCGCCGGGCGACCTTGGCAAAGTTGACCCGGACCTCCTTCGGCTCGTCCATTTTTGCGATGCCGCGCCATTGGAGGCCGCAGGCAAGAGCCAGGCCGAGCTCAAGCAAGAATCGCGAACCGCCCGCATGTTGCCGGGAGAGGGCGCCCTTTGGCTGGCGCAATTGCTGGACGCCATGCCGGATGACATTCCCATCAGTGTCGAGGCGCCAAGCAAATCGCTGGCCGGCCTCTCAGCCACCGATCGCGCCCGCAGGGCCTTGGACGCAACCACCAGGTTTTGTGCAACGCGCGCCAAACCGGTCTAGTGTCCGCCTTGAACCAGACGTTCGCCCGAAGGGTGCTGCAAATCGTAACGAACGTCTGATCCACCTCACGCGTGTCAATCTGGATGACAAATATCTGTAAGGAGGCCTTGCCAAGCATCCCCAGGGCGGCTATCTACGGGGCCAATCACACACGCAGACCCTGCGCCTGACGGATGAAAAGCCCCGTCATTGCGCTCCGGTGGTTGTTGTCAGGACATCTTGGCTCCAACGTCATAGGTTTGCGGCGGTCGAACCGGAAAAGGACACAAGTTCATGGCGCTGCCTGATTTTAATATGCGTCAGCTGTTGGAAGCTGGCGTTCACTTTGGCCACCAATCACACCGGTGGAATCCGAAAATGTCACAATACATTTTCGGCATTCGCAACAACATTCACATCGTCGACTTGACCCAGACGACGCCCCTTTTGCACCAAGCGCTCGTCAAGGTGTCGGATACTGTGGCAGAGGGCGGCAGAGTGCTTTTTGTCGGCACCAAGCGTCAGGCCAGCGACTCGATAGCGGAGGGCGCGCGGCGCTCGGCTCAGTACTTCATCAATCACCGCTGGCTGGGTGGTACCCTCACCAACTGGAAGACGATTTCGCAATCGATCCGCCGTCTTCGGCAGTTGGAAGACATTCTGGTTGGTGAAGGCGTCGGCCGGACCAAGAAAGAATTGCTCAATCTGACCCGCGAGCGTGACAAGCTGGATCAGGCTTTAGGCGGCATCAAGAGCATGGGCGGCACGCCCGACTTGTTGTTCGTGATCGATACCAACAAAGAAGCCATTGCCATTGCAGAAGCGCGCAAGCTCGGTATCCCGATTGTCGCTGTTGTCGACACCAATTGCGATCCGGATGGCATAGACTTCCCGATCCCCGGTAATGACGACGCCGGTCGTGCCATCACCCTCTATTGCGATTTGATAGCGCGGGCTGCGCTCGACGGCCTTGAGCGCTCGCAGGTTTCAGCTGGTGTCGACCTGGGTGCTGCCGAGCAACCGATCGCCGAACAGTTGCCCGAACCGGCAGTGCAGTTCCAGGGTATTGAGGCGCCACGCGGCGACCCGGATGATCTCAAGCGGATCACCGGTATCAGCCCACGTCTTGAGCAGCGCCTGAACGACATCGGCGTTTATCACTTCTGGCAGATTGCCGACCTTGACGAACCAAATCGCGACTCCCTCGACAAGCAACTGAAATTGGATGGGGCAATTGTCACAGAAGATTGGATTGCACAAGCTAAGAAGCTGGTCGAGGCTGCCGCCGCCTAAACTCAACTTTCGGCTTTACTGGTCGTTTGTATCCCAGGCGGTTTGGTCATCGTTGTTAGACGATGACCCTTGGGCCTCAAGCTCAGACCGGCGCCACAACAACCCAACAGTGAGAGAGCATTAGATATGGCAACGATCACGGCAGCGATGGTCAAAGAACTGCGCGACAAGACGGGCGCAGGGATGATGGACTGCAAGGAGGCGCTGCAGGAAAACGACGGCAACGTGGATCAGGCAATTGATTGGCTCCGCAAGAAGGGGTTGTCGAAGGCTGCAAAAAAGTCCGACCGGATCGCAGCCGAAGGATTGATTGGGCTTGCCGTCGATGGCAGCACTGGCGCGGTTGTCGAGGTCAATTCCGAAACGGATTTCGTTGCCCGCAATGAGCAGTTCCAGGAAATGGTCCGCACCATCGCCACCCTCGCGCCAGCAGCATCCGGCGATATAGCCAAGCTGTTGGCCAGCACATATCCGGGCGGATCTGCACGCGTCGAAGACGTCGTCAAGGATGCCATCGCCACCATTGGTGAGAATATGAGTGTGCGCCGCACCGATGCGCTTACCGTTGGCAAGGGCGTTGTCGCAGATTATCTCCACAACAAATTGGGCGACGGCGTGGGTAAGATCGGCGTCCTCGTCGCACTGGAAAGCGACGGCGATCAGGCAAAGCTGTTGGAGTTTGGCCGCCAGCTTTGCATGCATGTTGCCGCCTCAAGCCCGCTTGCCGTCACTGTCGAGGACTTACCGGCTGATGCCGTTGAGCGCGAACGTGCCATCTATTCCGAGCAGGCCGCCGCCTCGGGCAAACCCGCCGACATCATTGCAAAGATGGTGGAAGGCCGCTTGCGCAAAGAGTACTTCCAGCAGGTTGTATTGCTTCAACAAATTTATGTGTTGGATGGCAAGTCAACCGTCGAGCAGGCAATCAAGGACGCCGAAAAAGACATCGGCGGATCAATTAAGCTTATGGCCTTCAAGCGCTACGCGCTGGGCGAGGGCATCGAGAAAGAACAACAGGATTTTGCAGCGGAAGTGGCAGCTGCGGTCGGCGGCGGCTGATCAGCAAAAAAACTCGCAAAGCTTGCAAAGCCGCCCGCTGGTACGTACACCGGGCGGCTTTTGTCCGCCGACCAACACGCGCTCGCAATTCACAGCGCATACGTTGCACCCCGCCACACGTAATGTGATCAAACCGGACTTGACGGACGCGCTGACTTCGCGGATCAAAACAGCGCAATTGAGTTGCAGCTGAGGATGACAATGACCGGACAATCGCCACTGCTCTACAAACGCCTGTTGCTCAAGCTGTCTGGCGAAGCCTTGATGGGCAAGGGCCAATACGGCATCGATATGGACGTCGCCAATCGCCTTGCCGACGACGTCGGCGAGGCAAGCCAAGCGGGCGCGGAAATCTGCATTGTCATCGGTGGCGGCAACATTTTCCGTGGCTTGGCGGGTGCGGCAGCAGGAATGGAGCGCGCGACTGCTGATTATATGGGCATGTTGGCGACGGTGATGAACGCGCTCGCGCTGGAGAACGCACTTGAAAATAGAGGTACACCGGCGCGCGTTCTGTCTGCCATCCCGATGCCGACGATTTGCGAATCCTACATTCGTCCCAAAGCCCTCCAGCACATTGACGAGGGCCGTGTCGTAATCTTTGCCGCCGGCACCGGCAATCCATTCTTTACCACCGATACGACCGCCTCCCTGCGGGCCATGGAAATGGGATGCGACGCAGTCGCAAAAGCCACGCAAGTGGATGGCGTCTATTCGGCAGATCCAAAAATTGACCCCAAAGCCGAGCGTTACACCAAACTCGGTTATGATGATGTGCTCGGGCGCAACCTCAAGGTGATGGATGGTGCAGCGATCGCTCTGGCACGCGACAATAATCTGCCCGTCATCGTTTTTTCCATCGATGAACCTGGTAATATCCTGCGCGTCCTGCTTGGTAACGCCCGCGCCACCACCATTGGCAACTAGCCCCCGTGATCGAGGCATGTGACGGTCTCTACGGTCAAAGCTGAGCGAATTGGCACGCCCGGGCAAGGTCGGCGATCCTTGAAGGGAGCGCTGCCAGAGCCATTAAGTCTTGACAGCGCCGAGATGCTGGTCAGCATGGTGACATCTCGACGATCACGCCCCGACAATGAAAACCACAGGGAATCGTATCATGGCGGACGACAACTTTGACATCGGTGATTTGGAACGGCGCATGCGCGCGACCATCGATGCACTCAAGCGGGATTTCGGCGGGCTACGGACTGGACGCGCCAGCGCAGCCTTGCTGGATCCGATTCATGTAGAAGTTTATGGCCAGCGTATGCCGCTCAATCAGGTCGGCACGGTTTCGGTGCCCGAGCCCAAAACCATTTCCGTTCAAGTCTGGGATAAGGCGGCAGTTTCGGCTGTCGACAAGGCCATCCGCGAATCGAATCTCGGGCTCAATCCAATTGTTGACGGCACACTTATCCGCCTGCCAATTCCCGCTTTGACGGCAGAGCGGCGCCAGGAGCTGGTCAAAATAGCCCACAAATATGCCGAACAGGCCAAGGTCGCGGTACGCAATGTTCGCCGCGATGGAATGGATCAGCTCAAGGACCTGGAAAAAAGCGGCAGCATCGGCAAAGACGACCATCGCAAGCTATCCGGCGACGTCCAAACGCTAACTGATTCCGTGGTCAAGGACATTGACGGTGTATTGGCACAAAAGGACAAGGAAATTAATACAGTCTAGCGGTGCGCTGTATAAGGAGCTGCGGTCAGCTAGGTGATGTCGCACCAATGCTCGATCAATTTCCAAGGGTGCAGTATAAGGGGGGGCAGTTCAACGATCGGCGCTGCCGCTATTGCAGGCAGGCACAGCGGTAGCACCGAATGATCTTGAAGCAACGCAAACGCCCGGGCCATACAAGCCTGCGTGACCATCGGGCCAGAAAAGAGCAAATCGACGCCGTGGCGCATATTGACGAACCAGCCTTAACTGACGACCAGGACAATCAGTCGATGCCGCGCCATGTAGCCATCATTATGGATGGCAATGGTCGTTGGGCGAACGCCCGCGGATTACCTCGCAGTCTGGGCCACCGCGAAGGCGTGGAGGCCGTGCGCCGTACCGTACGTGCGGCAATGGAATTGAAGATTAACTACCTGACGCTCTACAGTTTTTCTTCGGAAAATTGGTCCCGCCCGGCAGATGAAATCGATGATCTTATGGGCTTGATGAAGCGCTTCATCAGGCGGGACCTAGCAGAACTCAATAAGCACGGCGTCCGGATAATTGTCATTGGCGAACGAGACAACCTGGACCAGGATCTGCTGGCCTTAATCGATGACGCGGTCAGTCTCACCCAGGACAACACGGCGTTAACCCTTATCATTGCGTTTAATTATGGCTCACGGGCGGAAATCGCGCGGGCAGCTCAAAGCCTGGCGCGTCGCGTTGCCGCTGGTGAGCTTTTGCCAGAACAGATTACACAAGATACTATAGGTGCCGAATTGGATACCGCCGGTGTGCCGGATCCAGATCTACTCATTCGTACAAGCGGCGAACTGCGGTTGTCGAACTTCCTACTGTGGCAGGCTGCATATACTGAGTTCGTATTTCTGGATGCGCATTGGCCGGCTTTTGACAGATCGTTGTTAGAGGTGGCGATCAACGAGTACCGCTCGCGCGACCGTCGTTTCGGCGGGCTGTCAAAGCGCACCACAGCCTGAGGCCCGTCGATGGTCGGCGAAATTTCAGAACGCTCGCTGATAGAGCGTAAATTGCAACAGGATGGCGATCTGCGCATGCGCGCAGCGTCCTCGCTGGTGCTTGTCGTTCTGGCCCTGGCAGCCGGTTATCTAGGTGGTTTCTGGTTCTTGGGATTGATCATCGCCATCGGCTTGGCGATGGCTTGGGAATGGGGCCAGGTGGTGCGCCGCAATGAGCATGTGGGCGCCATTTTTCTTGGCCATTGCGCTAGCATTGCGGCAGCGGCAATTTTGTTGTTCATCGGCCAAGTTTTCTGGAGCCTAGCTGTACTGGGCGCAGGAACGCTGGTGGTCGCAATTCTGGCGTACAACCGTCGCTGTCTGCCGTCTGCGTTGGGCGTCTTGTATGTCGGGCTACCGGCCCTCGGATTGATCTGGCTTCGCTCGGCTGAGCCGGCTGGTCTATTGGCAGTATTTTTCATATTCGCCGTGGTGTGGACCACAGACACGTTCTCCTACGTGGTCGGCAAACTAATTGGCGGCCCGCGGCTCTGGTCGGCCTTATCAGTCAAGAAGACCTGGGCCGGGTTGTTGGGTGGTATTATAGCGGCCGGCTTTGCAGCCTATTCATTTGCCACCTTCACAAACCCTGCAAGCACTGTCGCGCTCACCGGCATTGGATTGACGCTGTCCGTTGCTGCCCAGATTGGCGATCTGACAGAGTCTGCCATCAAGCGCCAGTTCGGCGTCAAGAACACCAGTGATTTGATCCCCGGTCACGGCGGCGTAATGGACCGTATGGACGGCATTGTCGCGGCAGTCGTTGTGGCGACAGGTATCGCTTTGGCGCTTGACCCGAACGCACCGGCTGCCGCACTACTCTTGCGACACTAGCAACCGCCGACAACATCAGGAGCGCAGGGCAAATTGGAGAGGCACGTTCAGAACGACGCGTCTACAACATCAGCGCCTCGCCGCGTCTCGATACTTGGTGCAACTGGTTCCATCGGCGCCAGCACGCTTGATCTGATCAGCGCAAACCCCGAGAGCTACGACATTCAGGCGATCACCGCCAACACCAACGCCGTGGATCTCGCCCGGCTTGCTGTTGCGCACCGGGCCAAATTTGCCGTCATTGCCGACGAAGCCAAGTATCACGAACTAAGGGCATTACTGGCCGGGCACGACACGCGAACAGCGGCTGGCAGTACTGCCTTGTGTGAGGCAGCCGCAATGCCCGCGGATTGCGTGGTTGCCGGCATCGTCGGCGCGGCAGGATTGGCGCCGACCTTGACTGCGGTTGAATGCGGTGCCCGTGTGGCGCTGGCCAATAAGGAATGCTTAGTCGCCGCAGGCCGACTGTTCACTGACGCCGTCAAAGCCAACGGTAGCACTCTGATACCGGTGGATTCTGAACACTCTGCGGTATTCCAAGTGTTGAACGGCGACGATATCGCAGCCATTGAGACCGTAACGCTTACGGCCTCTGGCGGGCCGTTCCGGACCTGGAGCAAAGAGCGGCTTGCCAGGGCGACGCCGGCTGAAGCAGTGCGCCACCCCAAGTGGTCGATGGGGCAAAAGATTTCCGTTGATTCGGCCACCCTTATGAACAAGGGGTTAGAGCTTATCGAAGCAAAGTATTTGTTTGCTCTCGAGCCGGCAAAACTTGACGTCCTGGTCCACCCGCAATCGATCGTCCATTGTCTCGTGGCCTATTGCGACGGCGCTGTGGTTGCCCAGATGGCCATGCCCGACATGCGCATCCCGCTATCAGTGGGCCTGGCCTGGCCGATGCGCATTCCGACGGCGACCGAACGCCTGGATCTCGCTCAATTGGGAGCCCTGACCTTCGAAAAGCCCGATTATGACCGATTTCCGGCGCTAGGTGTCGCACGCGAGGCCATGATTGAGGGGGGCGCCGCCCCGGCAGTCCTAAACGCCAGCAACGAGATAGCTGTCGAAGCATTTTTGGATGCAAAGATAGGATTTCTTGACATTGCCACGATAGTCGCCAAATCCCTTGACAGGGCACGAGCGAAACAGTTAATGGCCGCCCCCGCAACCCTTGCAGACGTATTCGCGATCGACTCGGAGGCGCGGATGATGGCGCGAGATCTAATCTATTGAAACAATTAACCAAATTCTTAAGCAGTAATGCCAGTGCCCTGCGACAAGCGTTTATTGTGGCGGGCTCTGCAAGGCCATAAAGCGGCATATGGGGTCACATGCTCATCTTCCTAAGTTTTCTATTTGTTCTAACGGTCGTAGTTTTCGTGCACGAACTTGGCCATTTTCTCGTTGCCCGCTGGTGCGGCGTCAAGGTTACAACGTTCTCCATCGGCTTTGGCCCCGAGATCTTTGGCTTCAACGACCGGCATGGCACACGCTGGCGCTTTGCTTGGGTCCCCCTTGGCGGCTACGTCAAGTTCCTGGATGACGACAACGCCGCCAGTGTGCCCTCGCAAGAGGCGATGGCCAACATGAGTGCCGAAGAGCGGGCAGGTAGCTTCCACTCAAAGACCGTTGGCCAGCGGGCAGCCGTCGTCGCGGCCGGACCGATCGCCAATTTCATCCTTGCCATCGCCATATTCGCCATCATGGCAATGATCTGGGGCGTGACCTCAATGGAGCCCCGGGTCGGCAAGGTGGTGCCTGGTACACCCGCCGCTGCAGCCGGCTTTGAACCCGGCGACTTAGTGGTCAGCATAGATGGAAAAAAAGTAAAAGAATTCAGAGATTTACAAAGAATTGTCGCGCTTAGCCCGGGGCGTGAACTAGCCTTTGTCGTGGCCCGCAAGGGAACCACCAAAACGCTGATGGTCCGCCCGGAATTCCGCGAGCATAAAGATCGGATTGCCGGCAAGGTTACCCGCCCGCTGATCGGTATAACAAGCTCCAGTCGCACCGCGCGCACAGTTGTCAAAGAGGTTGGCCCGTTCGGCGCAGTGGTGTTCGGCGCGGAGCGAACATGGGAGATCATCACCACCCAGCTGACCTTCTTGAGGGATCTCATTCTCGGCCAGCAGCGGGCCGATCAATTGGGCGGACCCATCCGCATTGCAGACGTATCCGGCAAGGTTGCTTCCGAGTTGGGCCCTGTTGCCTTGATTAACTTTATTGGGTTTTTGTCTGTCGCGATCGGAATGATCAACCTGTTCCCGATTCCCCTGCTCGATGGTGGGCACCTTTTGTTCTACGCATTTGAAGCGGTGCTGCGCCGGCCATTAAGCGAACGCACCCAAGAAATCGGGTTTCGAATCGGTCTCGCAATTGTACTAATGCTCATGGTGTTTGCAACATGGAATGATCTGCATATCGTCCAACGATGGATCACCGGAACGGGGTGAGGCTAATCGGCCTCAGCAAAACGAATCAGTGCAGAAGAGACAATGTTGCCTCTTTCAAAAATCTGCCGGAATCGTTAAGACATACTAACAGTAAGCTAGGACCTCTGAACGCGCTCGTGAGCGTGAGTAAAGACGGGAATCACGGGGTTACGTGAATACTCAATCAACGTCGCCGCCGACGCTGTTGATTGGACAAGGGGGGATCGGCGCAGAAGGGCAATCCCAGGGATGCCAACACCGCAGTCTGGAGCTTTGAGCGTGAGCAAAGTATGTTTGATGCTATTGAGCATACTGTTAGGCGCGAGTGCTCTCGCGCTAACGCTGTCACCGACCAGTGCAGTGGCACAAGCCAGTGTCATCCGCGCGATCAAAGTGCAGGGCAACCGGCGCATCGAGCCTGAGACCATCCGTTCATATTTGGCTTTTTCAGTCGGCGGCCGTTACGACCGCGTGAAAAGCAATCGTTCGATCAAGGCACTGTTCGCCACTGGCTTGTTTGCCGACGTGCAGATCGAAAGTCGCGGTTCAACGGTGATCGTCTATGTCGTTGAAAATCCGGTCGTCAACAAGGTTGCCTTCGAAGGCAACGTAAAGGTTGAGGATTCGGTTCTCGCCAAAGAAGTGCGGCTCCGGCCGCGTTCGGTATATACCCGCTCGCGCGCCCTCGCCGACGTCCAGCGCATTCTCGATGTTTATCGGCGCCAAGCCCGGTTCGCCGCCACCGTTCAACCAAAACTTATTCAGCTGCAACAAAACCGTGTCAACGTTGTCTTCGAGATCAATGAAGGCAATGAGACCAAGGTCAAGAGCATCAACTTTGTCGGCAATCGCGCATTTTCTGATTCCCAATTGCGGGATGTCATTTCAACGCCGCAGTCGAGCTGGCTGGACTTCCTGAAGGGTGCAAGCGCCTACGATCCCGATCGTTTCAATCTCGATCGTGCCCTTGTTCGCCAGTACTACATGAAAAACGGCTATGCCGACGTACGGGTTACGGCAGCAACCGCGGAAATTGATCGCGAGGGTGGCGGCTTTATTCTGACCATCGTCATTGACGAAGGTCCACTCTATCGTTTCGGCGAAATTAGTGTCGTCAGCAAACTGGCATCGATCAACGCTGATCAATTTGCCCCAACGGTTCTGACCAAGAAGGGACAGGTTTACAACGTTAGCTTGATCGACAAATCAGTTGAGAAGCTCACCCTCGCAACGTCGAAACGCGGTTATCCGTTTGCAAGAGCCCGCCCCAATATCGTGCGCGTACCAAGCGCTCGATTAATCAATGTTACTTACAACCTTGACCAGGGCCCGCGTATATACATTGAGCGCATCAATGTTATCGGCAATGTGCGCACCAAAGATTACGTTATTCGCCGCGAATTCCGGCTCGCCGAAGGTGATGCCTATAACCCATTCCTTGTCGACAAGGCCAAGAAGCGCTTGCAGTCGCTCGGCTTCTTCAAATTCGTGAAGGTGAGCCGCCGGCCAGGCTCCGGGCGTGACCGCGTTGTCCTTGATGTGAATGTTGTTGAGAAGCCGACCGGAGAATTGTCGTTCGGAGCCGGCTATTCCACGGCAGAGGGTGTGATTGGCGATATCAAGTTCATCGAGCGTAACTTGCTCGGGAATGGCCAATTCCTGCGCTTGCGCTTGGGCGGCTCGTTAGAACGCTTGCAGATTGACCTGAGCTTCACCGAACCCAGGTTCCTCGATCGCAATATCGCCGCCGGTTTTGATCTCTTCCACAAGGAACTGAACCGCATTAGCACATCGGGTTACAAGAGCCGTAAGAGCGGCGGAGGTGTGCGGATTGGCTTCCCACTGGCAGAACGTCTTTGGATGTCGACCAGTTACACCATTTCTTACGACGACATTTATGAAGTCGATGCGGGTGCTTCACTTGCCATTGTATCGGCAGCTGCGCGCGGTGCCTATCTCACCTCATCGTTTGGCTTTGCGGTAACCTATGACTCTCGCAATCATCGCCGCAATCCTAACCGTGGCTACTACTTATCCGGTAAAGTAGATCTAGCAGGTGCTGGAGGCGATGCGCAGTATGTGCGCGCGCAGGTAGAGGCGCGTGCCTATTATCCCCTGACCCGCCGTGTGACGCTCGTTGGCCGGGTGATTGGCGGTCACATCGAAGGCTGGGGCGATGACGGTGTTCGTCTGCTCGATCTTTTCTATAAGGGCGGCGAGACCATCCGTGGATTCGACAAGACCGGTTTCGGTCCGCGCGACACTGCAACCGGCGATGCACTCGGTGGTAAGACATTCTGGGCCGCAACCGCGGAAGTCCGTTATCCGCTGCCGATCATTCCGGAAGAGTATGGCATTTCGGGTGCAATATTCTTTGATGCCGGCTCGGTATTCGGCGTCGGCGAAGACGCCCAAGGTCTGCCGACGCTGGCAGACTCATCATCGATCCGCGCCTCCGTTGGCGCCAGCATCTTGTGGAATTCACCACTTGGACCGCTCCGCCTGGATTATGCCCACGCAATTCAGAAAGAGACCTTTGACGACATCCAGGAAATCCGCTTCGGTGCCTCAACTCAGTTCTAGGGCCCTTGCTCGGGGCGTTTGATTTGGCGCTGATCTGCTAGCGATCGAAATCCATCACTGCGGCGTCCAGCAATGAGCCTGGGTACCGCCCGTGCATTGGTGCCGCATTTTGCACCCTTCCCGCTATGGCATCTTTGGCAACAAAGCACCGCTAGCCGTTGTTGCCCCGCTCCTCCATATAAGGCTGGAAATTACTTGCGCGAGTGCATATGTTGCCGACGCGCGTCTCGCGTGTCCAAGCAATATTGACCGCGAAAGACGCCATCAATGGTGAGGGCAGAGACGATGCAGCATCCAGGTTTTTTTGAACGCGCAGGTCCGTTTGCTATTCGCCGGGTCGCCGAGACAATCGGGGCCGAAATGGCCTCGAACGCCGACCCTGGCAAGACCCTGCAGGACGTCCGTCCGCTCGACCGCGCAGGCCCGTCAGATCTTACCTTCGTCGACAACCAGAAGTACCTTGGCCAAGTCTCGCAGACCAGCGCCGGCGCATGCATCGTTGCGCCGGCCCATGCCGATAAACTCCCACCCACGACCCACTCCTTGATCATGGACAAACCCTATTTCGGTTTCGCGGCTGCCCTTTGGTTGTTCTATCCCGGCGCCACCCATCCGATTGTCGGAGGACCATCGACAGGTTTTCAAGATGGTGCTGGCCGATCTGCTTTAGGCGGGTATGTGTCTCCGACAGCCCGCCTTGAAGACGGCGTGATCATCGAGCCCGGGGCCGTCGTTTCGGCAGAAGCAGAAATCGGTAGCGGTACTCGCATATCAGCTGGCGCTATAATTGGTTACCGTTGCTGTATCGGACGTGACTGTTTTATCGGCCCAGGTGCCAGTATAACCCATGCATTGATCGGCGACCGGGTCATTGTTCATGCCGGCGTCCGCATGGGCCAAGATGGATTTGGCTTTGCCATGGGCCCCGACGGGCACCGCAAAGTGCCCCAGATTGGCCGTGTGATCATCCAGGACGATGTTGAGATCGGGGCAAATTGCTGCATCGATCGCGGCGCTCTTAACGATACGATTATCGGAGAAGGCACAAAAATTGATAATATGGTCCAAATCGGGCACAACGCGGTGATCGGCCGCCATTGCGTCCTAGTCGCCCAGGTCGGCATTTCTGGATCTGCGACATTGGGAGATTTTGTTGCAATGGGCGGACAGTCCGGTGCTGCAGGTCATATAATGATCGGCGCGGGAGCCCAGATCGCAGGCGCCTCCCATGTCAAGGATGACGTTGCGCCGGGGGCACGTTTGGTAGGTACGCCCGCCATTCCGATACGCGATTGGGGGCGTCAGCGCGCGGCAATGCAGCGCCTGGCGAATAAAGGCAGCGAAGGTAAATAACTTGCGATGGTACTCGGATCGAGGTTAAGAGCATCGCTAACTAAAGAGGTTTGGCGCCCATGAACGATGTGACACCAGGTAAGGCTCTAGGCACAGCAGACATCGCCCGCGTGATGGAGCTACTGCCGCATCGTTATCCGTTTCTCTTGGTCGACCGCATTTATGACATGGACGGCGACGAAAGCGCCGTCGGATTGAAGAACGTCTCGATCAACGAGAATTTTTTCCAAGGCCATTTCCCGAAGTTCCCGGTGATGCCCGGCGTACTTATCATCGAAGGGCTGGCGCAGACTGCAGGCGCTTTGTGCGTTAGCAACTTGGGAGAGCAATACGTTCCGCAAGTCGTCTTTTTCATGGGGATTGATAAAGCTAAATTCAGACGCCCCGTCGTACCTGGCGATCAACTTCATTACCATGTCCGCAAGATTCGCAGCCGTGGCCGCGTCTGGCGGTTCTTTGGCGAAGCAAAAGTTGACGGTCAGGTGGTTGCCGAAGCTGAAGTGAGCGCAATGATCGCCGACACTCCCGAAACGAAAGCCATTTCGAGCAGCAATGTCTAACACCAGGATTCACGCCTCGGCGATTGTCAAGGAAGGCGCCAATTTGGGTGAAGGGGTCGAGATTGGCCCCTTTTGCATTGTTGGCCCTGACGTCACCCTCGCCGACGGCTGCCAACTGATCAGCCATGTCACGGTCGCCGGACGCACGACCATCGGCGCCAATACCCGCATCTTTCCCTTCGCCTCCATCGGTCACGAGCCCCAGGATTTAAAATATAAGGGTGAGGCCTCGACGCTGGAAATCGGCGCAAATTGCATCCTGCGCGAAGGCGTGACCATGAACCCCGGCACTGAAGGCGGTGGCATGGTCACCAAGGTTGGCAATGGTTGCGCCTTTCTTGCCAATGCACATGTCGGGCATGACTGCCGGGTTGGAAACAACGTCATTTTTTCCAATAATGTCATGCTGGCCGGTCATTGTGTCGTTGGTGATTATGTCATCATAGGCGGCGGGGCCGCGGTTATTCAGTTCGCGCGAATTGGCGCGCATGCATTTGTCGGCGGCATGTCGGGGCTTGAAAACGATTTAATTCCCTATGGGATGGCGCTGGGCAACCGGGCCTATTTGTCGGGCCTCAATATTATAGGCTTACAGCGCCGCGGTTTTTCGCGTGAAGAGATCCACGATCTGCGACGCGCGTACCGGTTGTTGTTTGCCAATGAGGGGACATTGACCGAGCGGATGGAAGATGTTGCCCAGGCTTATGGTGATCATACGACCATCAACGAGATACTCGAGTTTATCCGCGCAGGCGGCAAGCGGGCGCTGTGCACGCCGAGCACTTGAGGCAGCGTTGCCGGTGTCCATCGACCAACACAAGCCGTTGGGCATACTTGCAGGCGGCGGCCAACTCCCACTAGAAGTCGCGCGCTCCATCGCCGCACGGGATCGCCCCGTACACATCGTTGCAATAGAAGGCGAAGCCGACCCGGCGATTGCCACCTTTTCCCATACGTGGGTCAACTGGGGGGGAATCGGCGCAATGGTTCAGAGCCTGCGAGACGCCGATTGTGCAGAGATGGTAATCGTAGGCAGTGTGCGCCGCCCCAACCTCAGCCGCATTCGTCCCGACCTTGGCTTTTTTTTCGCCTTACCTGAGTTGATCGGGCTTCTAAAAGGTGGTGACGACAGCGTTTTGCGCCGCGTGGTGCACATGTTCGAACGACGCGGTCTTGTGGTTCGCGGCGTGCGCGACGTTGCGCCCGAACTTGTGGCGACAGAGGATTTGGTGACCAATGAGCGTATTGGTCAGCCTGAGGACGCGGCCATTCGTCTTGGCGCCCATGCATTAGCCGAGATGGCCCCGTTTGATCTCGGACAGGCCGTTGTCGCAGGACCGACGGCAATATTGGACATCGAAGGCGCAGAGGGCACCGATGCCATGCTGCAGCGCCTTGTCGACACAGGTGCAGTCTCAGGGGATCGTGCGCAAGCGGTGCTGATCAAGACCCCGAAGGCCGGCCAGGAAATTCGAGTCGACATGCCGACCATCGGCCCGACAACCATTGCGCTGGCCCGACAAGCTGGTCTCGCTGGCGTTGCCGTCGCCCGCAGGGCGGTCCTCATTGCGGATAAGGCCAAAACAGTAGATGAAGCCAGAACCGCCGGGCTGTTTTTGATTTCGCGAGATTTCAACACCGGCCAAAGCCAATCCAAAGAAAAACTTGGCGCCAACATATCAATCACCAAACTCACGCCATCACATATTTCTCAGCGTCATATCCGTGATGCGCACTTCGGCGCAGCTTTACTGGCCGCCCTGCGACCGTTCTGGGGTGATGGTGCCGTTGCAGTCTCACGCGAATATCCCCTCGCCGTCGAGCACGCATGCAATGCCGATCGCGCGCTGACCCGCGCCAGTCGCAATAAGCCCTGGGGTCTGACGGCCCTGCAGCGGCGTACCGGTGTGCTGGTGCTGGACTGGTCGGAAACCGTGGCGCTCGAAGCTATAGCATCGCAAGTTGCCAAAGCCGGTTTCGCTGGCCTGGTGTTATCCTCGGTGCGACACACGGGCGCCATTCAGGCTGCGGCAGCTATTGGCCAAAACCACAACATATCCCTGATGATTGTAAACGATGACGATGCCAACTAAGCCCAAGAAGATTTTTTTGATTGCCGGAGAGCCCTCTGGCGACAGTCTAGGCGGCAGGCTCATTGGCGCGCTGCGTGATCAGGCATCAAGCGCGATAGAATTTGCCGGCGTAGGCGGCGATACAATGGCCGCAGCAGGCCTAGCAAGCATCTTCCCGCTCGGCGACGTTGCCGTGATGGGCCCAGCCGCAATTGCGCGGCGATTGCCAACGCTTGTTAAGCGAGTTTACCAGACCGTCGAAGCCGCGATCGCATTTGACCCTGACATTGTTGTTATCATCGACAGTCCCGAATTCACCCACCCCATCGCCAAACGCATTCGTCGCCGTAACCCGAATATACCCATCATCGATTACGTCAGCCCGAGTGTGTGGGCCTGGCGGCCGGGCCGCGCCCGCAAAATGAGGCCCTATGTCGATCATGTCTTGGGCTTATTGCCGTTTGAACCGGAGGCCCATCGCCGCCTCGGCGGCCCGCCGTGCACCTATATCGGCCACGCCCTGGTTGAAGAACTTGATAGAATTGACAACCAATTGCATCCCGGCGCGCTTGCAGACCGATTAGACTTGGAAACGACGGTGCCAAAACTTGTGGTGCTTCCGGGCAGTCGAATGAGTGAAGTCGAACGGCTTTTGCCGACGTTCGGACAAACGATAGATGGCCTACTGGAGCGTGGCCACAGATTTGAAATCCTATTGCCGACAGTCTCATCTGTCCGCGAAAAAGTTGAAGCCGCAGCAGCGCGCTGGCCTATAACGCCCCACATTCTGGAGGGCCGTGACGACATGTTTATGGCCTTCCGACTGGCGCGCGCGGCATTGGCCGCCTCCGGCACGGTAACATTAGAACTAGCTGCCACCGGTGTCCCGATGGTCGTTGCCTACCGCGTCGATCCCGCAACAGCCTTCATTGCCCGCCGGCTGATCTTTGCACACTCGGCCGTACTGCCGAATCTGGTCCTCGGCGATAATACCTTCCCGGAGTTCATCCAACAGGACTGCACATCCGAAAAACTCACATTGGCGCTTTCGGGAATCTTGGGTGATGGCGCGGTAAGAAGCGCACAGCTTGCCGGTCTCGCACGCGTTCGCGCGCACCTATTGAGCGCCGGCACGTCGCCCAGTCAAACAGCCGCCGAAATCGTTCTCAAATTTGCAGATCGCAGGTCCGCTAATTAGCCGCGTTGCCCAATGGGAACGAGATCGCGTCGGTCAGGTCCGATATAGAGTTGGCGCGGGCGCCCGATACGCTGCTCCGGATCCTCTACCATCTCTTTCCACTGCGCAATCCAACCGACCGTGCGAGCCACAGCAAACAACACCGTAAACATATCAACCGGAAAGCCCATCGCCCGCAGTGTGATGCCGGAATAAAAGTCCACGTTCGGGTAGAGCTTCTTCTCAATAAAGTAGTCGTCTTGCAGTGCAATTCGCTCCAGCTCTAGTGCCACCTCGAGCAATGGCTCATGCTTGACGCCCAGGAGGTCAAGAACTTCATGACACGTCTGTTGCATAACGCGGGCGCGTGGATCGTAATTCTTATACACGCGATGACCAAAGCCCATCAGGCGCACGCTCGGGTCCGTCTTGACTCGATCAACATAGTCTTTGACTTTATCGGCAGTCCCAATCTCCTCCAGCATGTTGAGCGCTGCTTCATTGGCGCCGCCATGCGCCGGACCCCATAGGCATGCGATACCTGCAGCGATACAAGCGAACGGGTTCGCACCTGAAGACCCGGCAAGGCGCACAGTCGACGTCGAAGCGTTCTGTTCGTGATCGGCATGCAAAATGAAAATGCGATCAAGCGCACGCGATATGACCGGGTCGACCCGATACGGCTCGCACGGCACCGCAAAACACATTTGCAGAAAGTTTGAGACATAATCGAGATCGTTGCGCGGGTAGATGAAAGGCTGACCTATCGAATACTTGTAGGACATTGCCGCAATCGTCGGCACCTTGGCGATCATACGATGCGACGCGATCACACGCTGCCTGGGATCGTTAATATCGGTTGAATCGTGATAGAAAGCGGACAATGCACCAACCGTCCCCACCATGATTGCCATCGGGTGCGCATCGCGCCGGTATCCGGTGAAGAACCGCGTCATTTGTTCATGCACCATCGTGTGCTGCGTGATGGTGTTACGGAACTCATCGTACTCGCTCTGAGTCGGCATTTCACCGTTCAAAAGCAAATAGCAGGTCTCAATGAAATCGCACTGTTCAGAGATTTGCTCGATAGGATAGCCGCGATAAAGCAGGACACCTTCTTCACCATCAATATAGGTAATTTGCGATGAGCAATTTGCGGTCGATGTGAAGCCGGGATCATAAGTAAAATGGCCGGTGTCACCGTAGAGCTTGCCGACATCTATTACGTCAGGACCAATAGTCCCGCTGCGCATCGGCAATTCCGTCTCTTGACCAGCAATATTGATGACGGTTTTTTTCTCATTTGGGCGTGTGACCGCTGGATTACCCTGTTCACTCATTGCCAGTCCTTTCCATTATCGTCATCTAGGTGGCCGGCCGCCTCCGCGTGCGTGCAACGTATAATTGGGCCAGATTATCTCACTGATAAAGTGAGTAGTATACATTATGCTGCACTGCAAGGTACTCGAATTATCCAGGTGTCTCAAAACTTTGCCGGCATTTCATTTACAGTCACGAATCCGTGCCAGCGCCTCATCGCGTCCAAGTGCTGCCAGCACGTCAAATATTGGCGGCGAGGCAGTGCTGGCGGTTAACGCGAC
The DNA here is from genome assembly GCA_965223255.1 of Hyphomicrobiaceae bacterium. Classification (GTDB taxonomy): domain Bacteria; phylum Pseudomonadota; class Alphaproteobacteria; order Rhizobiales; family Hyphomicrobiaceae; genus CBDCWA01. The sequence continues at coordinate 510,020 of CBDCWA010000003.1, forward strand.
TCGAAGTGGCTGTGCAACTTGACCTAGTTTGAGATCCCCGGCCGCAAGATATTGACCAACGCTGTCTTCTAGTTCTTTGGGCTGCCAATCGCCAACGGCCTCAAGGGCTGTGGCAAGACCGATTAGCCGCTCGCATGCCTGGTTATCCAGAGCCTTTTTCGCTTTGCCTGTGATGGCAAGCGGGCGCTCAGCAAGCAAGAAACTGCTGCCCGCAATCAAATCATTGAGCGTGCGTGCCCGCTCTTTGAGGCTTGCCAAGAGCATGCGAAATCCAGACCAACCGATCACATCCATGCGCTTTTCAAATTCGCTACCACCCACAAGATAACGCAGCGACGCTTTGAACGCCGCCAACAAATCATCGTTGGCCATGTTACGAATATACTGAGCGTTTAGATCCTCAAGCTTAGCCAAATCAAAGCGCGCCGGCGATTTACCGATCGCCGTGAGCTCGAACCAGTCTATGAGCTGTTCTGTAGAAAATATTTCATCATCGCCATGGCTCCAGCCCAGCCGCACCAAATAATTTCGCAGCGCTGCCGGCAGATATCCCATCTCGCGATAGGCCTCAACGCCCAATGCGCCGTGCCGTTTGGAAAGCTTGGCACCGTCACTGCCATGAATGAGTGGGACATGCGCGAACTGCGGCACACGCCAACCCATAGCAGTGTAGATATGGACCTGGCGCGCCGCATTGGTGAGATGATCAACCCCGCGCACGACATGATTGACACCCATGTCATGATCATCGACGACCACCGCCAGATTATAAGTGGGTGTACCATCGGAGCGCACAAGGATGAGGTCATCCAGCTCCGCGTTCTGGTAGACAACATCACCCTGAACGATATCGTTGATTATGGTCTCGCCGTCCTGCGGCGCTTTCAATCGAATGGCCGCCGGTGAATCGCCGGGTGCCTCGCCTGGATCACGATCGCGCCACGGGCTTCGAATGCGCAGCCGTTGCTTGGCGGCCTGTGCCTCTTCGCGCATGGCGTCCAACTCCTCGGGCGTCAAATAGCACTTATATGCCGCACCCTTGGCCAGCAAGTCTTGTACGACTTCTCTGTGCCTGTCGGCACGCGAGAACTGCGACACTGCCTCACCATCCCACTCAAGGCCAAGCCACGCCAGACCGTCTAGAATTGCCGCAATGGCCTCCGGACTGTTGCGTTTGCGGTCGGTGTCCTCGATGCGCAACAGGAACTTGCCGCCGGTATGCTTGGCATAAAGCCAGTTGAAGAGGGCCGTGCGCGCGCCTCCGATATGGAGAAAGCCGGTCGGAGAAGGCGCAAAGCGCGTTACGACATCAGAACCCAGGATTGTGTCATTCGTCATTGTTCGGATAATCTAAGTTATTGGCTACCACTCTGGGCGGGGTTTAGCACATGCGGCCTGGGGCTGTAAGAGAGGGCGGCTTTAGCATGGTCGAAAGTGGTACGAGATCACCAGCCGACAAGCGTCACGGTCGCTCGGGAAACAACACTCAAACGCGCGCTACGTCTGGCCCACTGGGATGGTTTGAAGCGCGCCTCTATCGAGAACGCGCCCGCTGGTTCCTCTGGCTCCCGGTCTGCTTTGGCCTCGGAATTGCTATCTACTTTGCATTACAATTCGAGCCATCCATGGTGTTCTGCTTGGGCCTGCTGGTCCTGTGCATGCTTCTTCAACGGCTGTGGCGCGAAGGCGTATTGGGCCTTATCGTGCCGGCTGTACTTCTCAGCACCATTGCCGGCGTTTCAGCCGCAAAGGTCCGCACCCTCTGGGTGGCAGCCCCAGCTTTGCAGCAAACGGTGCGCAAAGCATCGCTCACCGGGCGCCTGGTGCAGGTTGAACCGCGTGCAAGTGGCGGCCACCGATTAACGGTGCGCGTCGCGACACTGGCACATCTCAGGCGTGAACAATTGCCCAATTATGTGCGCTTCATAACGCGCCGCACTGATATCGGCCTCCACCCCGGCCAGCACCTGCAGGTAAGCGTTACGCTCTTACCACCGGCCAGGCCCGCAATTCCGGGCGGTTATGACTTTGCCCGCGCCGCATATTACAAACAGATCGGTGGCTTCGGGTACGCCCATGGAGCCGTTCGTCTGTTGCCGACAACGGGGACGGTCGGGCTCTCCACGCTCCTGTGGGAACGGTTACGCATGCTGCGTCAAAACATTCGCGAGCGTGTGAACCAACATTTGTCGGGCCAGACCGCGGCCGTTGCGACGGCGCTCATAACCGGTGAGCGTGGCGGCCTATCGCCCCAGACCCTGCACGCCTACCGCGATGCAGGCCTCTCTCACATCTTGGCGATTTCGGGCCTTCATATGTCGATCATGGCGGGGTTTGTGTACTTGCTGATGCGCCACGCCCTTGCCATTAGCGCAACACTCGCGCTCCACTGGCCGATTAGAAAGATCGCCGCCATATGCGCGCTCTTCGCAGCCGTCGCTTATCTCCTCATTTCAGGCGCCTCTTATGCAACACTCAGATCCTGGATCATGATGTCCGTAATGTTCATCGCCATCTTATGTGATCGCCCCGCCATCACCATGCGCAATGTTGCACTGGCTGGAATGATCATACTGATAGCGGTGCCGGAGAGCCTGATGAATGTTGGGTTTCAAATGTCGTTTGCAGCTGTCACGGCCTTGGTCGCAAGTTATGAGGCATTTCGAGACCGCAGGAGGTACGAAGGCGGATCGCACAACCGAGCCATGTACACGGTCTTTGGGATCATGATCTTCAGCATTATTGCTTCAACCATCATTGCCAGCCTTGCCGTATTACCATTTTCAGCGTTTCACTTTCACAAGAGCCAACAATACGCCGTCCTTGCAAATCTCGTCGCCGTACCGATATGCAACGTCATTGTAATGCCAATGGCTTTGCTGGCACTGTTGGCAATGCCCTTCGGTCTCGAGGCGGTCCCTTTGCAGGCCATGGGCTTTGGAATCACCTGGATCACGGCGTGTGCAAGCCGGGTCGCGGACTTACCCGGCGCCGTGATCCACATTCGCACCATATCCGCCCTAGGTTTCGCTCTGTTGGTTTTGGGCAGCGTCTGGCTTTGTTTGTGGAGAACCCGTCTGCGCCTTGCCGGCCTGGCCCTAATAATCCTGGGGCTCGTCGCCGCCCCGATACGCAGTTACCCGAATATCCTCGTTGGCGAACATGCCCGCGTTGTTGCGATACGTGGCACAGACGGCCTACTCAGCGCCGCGGGATCCAGACGCGGTGGGCGATTTCAATTAACGCGATGGCTGGCCCACGATGGCGACCCGCGCCACCCATCCGTCGTCTTACGTCGTCCCGCATTTCGCTGTGATGATCTAGCGTGTCGCGTCAATCTGTCGGGATTGAAACTCGAGAAGATCACGCACCCGGTGGCGTTCCGCACGGCCTGCCAGCATGCAGACATCATTGTCGCGCCTATGCACGGGCCAACGAATTGTGGTGGCGCGCGTCTGATCATCGATGCAGCAGCACTTACACAGCTGGGTGTCCACGCCATTTACCGCTCTGGTATGACGCTTCGTATTGAGACTGTAGAGGGTAGGCGCGGCCGACGGCCGTGGTCACGTCTGCATAAGCAACAAAACCGTCAATAAGCACGTGCAATGCAGAAATCGACGACGTCCAACATGGCTGACTTCACAGGCCCGTTTGGAAAATCGGCCAGCGCATCCTGCGCGCGTTCGCCATATATGGCTGCTTGTTCAATCGTCGCTTCAATCGCCCGATGTTGATGCAGGTAGGAGACAGCCGTCTCGAGATCATCCGTTTCGATTGTCCCGTCGACCAGTGTGCGCTGCCAAAAGGCCTGCTGCGCAGAAGACCCCGCCCGGCAGGCAAGGATCACCGGCAACGTAATTTTTCCTTCGCGAAAATCGTCGCCGACTGATTTTCCGAGCGTTTTGCTATTGCCGGCATAGTCCAGGGCATCATCGACAAGCTGGAATGCAATGCCAAGATTAGTGCCGTAGTTTGCAAGTTTCTTCTGATCGCTCATCGGCCGTTCGGCAATTGCCGCACCGACCTCAGTTGCTGCAGAAAACAGAGCCGCAGTCTTCGCCCCGACGATTTCCAAATAGGAGGCTTCCGACGTTGTAATGTCTTTTGCCGCGGCAAGCTGCATAACCTCGCCTTCTGCGATGACGGCTGCAGCATTTGACAGAATTTGCAGCGCTCGAAGCGACCCGACGTCGACCATCATACAAAACGCCTGGCCGAGAAGGTAGTCGCCAACCAGCACGCTAGCCTGATTGCCCCACAATTTACGCGCAGCCAGCCGGCCGCGCCGCGTGTCGCTATCGTCGACCACGTCATCGTGCAGCAGCGTGGCTGTATGCATGAACTCCACGGCGGCGGCGAGCGCAATATGCCCATCACCTTGATAACCGCACAACTTCGCACCGGCCAGCGTCAGCATGGGACGAAGCCGCTTACCGCCCGCCTCGATCAGGTGGGCAGCCAGTGTGGGAATAAGCTCCACGTCAGATGCCATCTTGGACAAAATGAACCGGTTAACCGCATCCATTTCGCCATCGACAAGATCCAACATCGGCTGGATCCGGCCGTTGGCCCCGGCCCCTTCGTCCTTGACTGCAACTGTTAGTCCCAAGGCATGCTCCTCGTCGTTACCCGTGCTATTGATATAGGCATCCTTGAGCTGAGGCAATTTGCGGTACTTTGGCGCAATCCTGAGCGGGTGAAAAGGCGAGAGTTAGTCCAATGCGCGAGCTAATGCGATCGAATGACATGGTTGCGATCTCAGCCGTCGAAACACTTCTTCGTGAAGCTGGCATGCATCCGATGGTCGCGGACCAGAATATGAGCGTTATGGAAGGGTCAATCGGCATTCTGCCGCGCCGGATTTTGGTGCCCGATAGCGTGTTCGACGAGGCCCGTCAGCTGTTACGGGACGCTGATCTCGGCCATTTTTTGCGTGATCCGGAATGAACGACCTTAATCCGACCGTGCGCCAATTTGGCAAGGCGGGGGAGCTCATCACCCCGACCCTCTTTCTTGGCGGGAGATTGGAGCTGGTACAGCCAAAGGCTGGTTATCGCGCCGGCATCGATCCTATTCTCCTCGCTGCGGCGGTCCCGGTTTTGTCTGGGCGTTCAGTCCGCATATTGGATGCCGGAGCAGGGATAGGGGCAATAGGCCTGGCACTGGCCTGGCGAATCACCGACGCCCAGGTCACGCTTGTGGAGCGCGAGCCTGAACTCGCAGAAATGGCAGCTTGGAATGTCACCCACAACCAGCTGGCGGCGCGGGTGCGTGTCATAGAAGCGGATCTGACGGCACAGGCGGGGGCTTTGGCGCCCCTTGGACTGCAACCCGAAAGCCAGGATATTGTCGTTACCAATCCGCCATATCTGGAACAAGGCGCCAGCCAAAGCCCGAAAAATGCCCTCAGGGCGGCATCCCACCAGATGCCGGATGGCGGGCTTGAGGCCTGGATCCGATTTGCGGCCCGAATGCTCACTGCCAGGGGCATGCTGGTTATGATCAACCGAACCGATACCCTGCCGATGGCCATGGCGGCCCTTGCCGGACGTTTCGGGGCCATTGAAATTGTGCCCATTCACTCTCGTGCGGACGAACCTGCAAAACGCATGTTCATTAAAGGCATAAAGGGCAGTCGTGCGCCATTGTCGATACGCCCAGGATTGATTGTTCATGAAGGCCCCGATGACGCATTTCGACCAGTCGTCAAGGCTGCCTCGAGCGAAGGCGCTCATCTCGACTTGTTTTCCGGCGCAAAATAGTTTTTGGAAATCCACTGCCTCAGGCGTGTCTGCCGGCCTGGCTTGCACCACGTTGGATTGAAACGCATATTTGACGGGCAATCGCGCGTGCCCGACCCATTCAACCAAGGATGAGCAAACGATGGGATTATTCTCCAGACGACCAGTTGTGCCTGTCGTCCGCCTCGCGGGCGCCATAGGCATGGTGACACCTCTACGCCCTGGCCTGTCGCTGGGCGGCATCGCTCATGCTCTCAACCGAGCCTTTTCGATGTCACGCCTTGAAAGCGTAGCCCTGCTGGTCAATTCGCCCGGAGGCTCTCCCGTGCAATCAAGTCTAATTTTCAAGCGAATCCGTCAGCTCGCGGAAGAGAAAGACAAGCGCGTGTACGTATTTTGCGAGGATGTTGCGGCATCGGGCGGCTATTACATCGCAGCGGCAGGAGATGAAATTTATGCTGACGCATCGTCCATTGTGGGCTCGATTGGCGTCGTCTCAGCAGGTTTCGGATTGGACAAGGCCATCGAACGCCTTGGCATCGACCGCCGGGTATATACCTCCGGTGAAAACAAAATGATCCTTGATCCATTCCAGCCAGAAAAACCGGCGGACATCGAGCGCCTGAAGGATCTCCAGCGGTCTGTCCATGACGTCTTCATCGGGGTGGTAAAAGACCGCCGGGCAGGTAAATTAAATGCGGCGGATGCACAGGTCTTTTCCGGTGCCTTCTGGGCCGCCCCCCAAGCGCAGGAGCTTGGGCTGATTGATGGTATCGCGGATGTACGCGCAAAGATGCTAGAACTTCACGGCCCGCGGGTCCAATTGCGCGTCGTCCAGCATGGCGGCGGCGGACTGATGGACCGTTTCCGCCGGCCGCCGAGTGCTGCCAGTCTCACAACCTCCTCCTTGCTGAGCGCCCATGACCTTGTCTCAGCCCTGGAAGAGCGGGCATTATGGGCGCGCTTCGGTCTGTAAATTGAAATGGAGTGAGAGGGGAGGCATGCCACATCTCATTCTTGCAGCACTCGCTGCAGGCGCTCTGGGCCTTTATGTCGGATACAAGTATCTTGGCAAGACCAGACAAAACCGCCGTCGCGGTCCACAGGACAGGGAAGAAAAGCGCACTTTGAACTCCGGCGAGACACTGGAGTGGGACGAAGAAACCAGGTCCTACCGGCCGCGGAATAAGGAGTGTTGATGGCGCCAAGTTTTCCCGCGGCCCAGACTTACTTCGGACCAGCGCCGTGCTATCACCTAGTTCGATGACGCCTGAGCGGGGGCAAGCACCCTACCGCCGCCGGATTGACATCTACCGGTCCCTCGCATCCTGCACCGGTTGGCCATTTTTTGAATTGTTGGGGCACCCTGGCACATGAGCAAGTCAAAATCGCGCAAACTGGAACCAACTAAGTCCTTTCAGGACTTAATCATTACTTTGCAAACCTTCTGGTCCGGCAAAGGCTGTGTCGTCCTGCAACCTTATGACATGGAAGTCGGCGCCGGGACCTTCCATCCCGCGACGACTTTGCGCGCACTTGGCCCCAAGCCGTGGAATGCCGCCTACGTACAGCCATCACGCAGACCCAAGGACGGTCGCTATGGCGAAAACCCCAATCGCCTGCAACACTACTATCAGTTTCAGGTTATCATGAAGCCGTCACCACCGGACATCTTAGACCTGTACCTTGCAAGTCTGGATGCCATAGGCATCGACACCTCAGTCAACGACATCCGTTTTATCGAAGATGATTGGGAGAGTCCGACGCTTGGGGCATGGGGCCTTGGCTGGGAGGTTTGGTGCAATGGTATGGAAGTGACGCAGTTCACCTACTTCCAGCAAGTTGGTGGATATGACTGCAGGCCTGTGTCAGGCGAAATCACCTACGGCCTCGAGCGCCTGGCCATGTATGTTCAGGGTGTCGATCGGGTTTATGATTTGAACTTTAACGGCAAGGAAGGCGCTGAGAAATTTACCTATGGCGACGTCTTCCTCCAGGCCGAGCAAGAATATTCCCGCTATAACTTTGAGCATGCCGATACGGAGATACTTCTGCGTCATTTCAGAGATGCCGAGCACCAATGCCAGACATTGATCGAGCAAGGCCGTGACGAGCGCGGTCACCTGCTGGCATTGCCCGCCTATGATCAGGCCATAAAGGCATCACATATATTCAATCTTCTCGACGCGCGCGGCGTGATCTCGGTCACCGAACGCCAAAGCTATATCTTGCGTGTGCGTGAATTGACGATGGCATGCTGCGGCGCCTGGCTTGCCACCGAAGGGGGACGTGTCTGATGCTCGCACCGCACCTTATTGGTCTCGCCATTATTGCGATCCCGATCGCCGTAGTTGGCTATTTTGCATTCCGCACCCAATCCCGCGTATCACAATTTGTCGGTTTCGCGTTGGCGCTTACAGGTCTACTCTACCTTGCCAACACGCCGGCCCCAACCCAGATAGCGCGCGTCATCCTAGGTCAGCCCTATTGATTGGACCCCACTGCAAATAGAAGGTTAAAGATGTCCGATCTGCTTCTCGAAATCCTCTCCGAGGAAATCCCAGCCCGCATGCAGGAAGAGGGGGCCGAAGCGCTCAAAAGCTTGGTGACAAAAGGGTTGGCCGAACAGGGCTTAGCCTTCGACGAGGCATTGGCGTTCGCAACCCCCCGTCGCTTGACGCTGTTTGTGGCGAACATTCCCGCAATGTCGCCAGCGGTATCGCAGGAGCGCAAAGGTCCGCGCGTTGGCGCACCGGACAAGGCGCTCAATGGATTTTTGCGTGCAGCGGGCCTTACCAGTATTGATCAAGCAGAAATCGCTGAAGACGACAAAAAGGGCGCGTATTACGTTGCGCGTATCGAACGACCCGGCCGGGCGGCAGCCAGCATCATCGCAGAAATCGTGCCGCAAGCCATGACCGCAGTGTCATGGCCGAAATCCATGCGCTGGGGTGGCGGCGAATTCACCTGGGTCCGTCCAATTCAATCGATTTTGTGCATTTTGGACGATCAAGTCGTGCCCTTCGACGTGGCAGGCTTGGCAAGCGGAAATGAGACGCGCGGACACCGCTTTCACGCCAACAAGCCATTTTCCGTTACCTCCTTTAGGGACTATGGCAAGAAGTTGCGCACCAAGCGCGTCCTGTTGCCCACCAACGAACGCGCCGCAATGATCAAAGAACAGGCGAGCGCGCTTGCAACGGAAATGGATTTGGAGATCGTCGAAGACGACGCCTTGCTCCGGGAGACAGCTGGGCTGGTCGAGTGGCCGACGGTATTTTGCGGTACATTCGATGAAGACTTCTTGGACGTGCCCGCCGAGTGTCTCACGACATCTATGAAGGCGCATCAGAAGTGCTTCTCGCTTCGCAATCCAAAGACCGGCAAACTGACGAATAGATTTCTCGGTGTCTCCAATCTCGTTGCCGCAGACGGCGGGACGCAGATCATTGCTGGCAACGAAAAGGTAATTCGCGCCAGGTTATCGGACGCGAAATTCTTCTGGGAGCAGGATCTAAAGCGTCCACTGGACGAAATGGCCCTCCAGCTCGATGGCATCACGTTCCACGAAAAACTAGGGACCCAAAAAGATCGTGTCGAACGCATTGCCGAACTCGCATTTGAGCTGGCCGGCAAGGTCGATGCTGTCGCTGAAGACGCACGCCGCGCAGCTCAGCTCTGTAAAGCGGATTTGGTCTCTGGCATGGTCGGTGAGTTTCCCGAACTGCAAGGCCTGATGGGGCGCTATTATGCGCAAGCCGCAGGCACCAAGGAGCCAATCGCTCGCGCCATCGAACAACACTATAAGCCGAAAGGACCAAACGATTCCGTGCCGCTGGTTGAGGCGGGAGATGCCGTCAGCGTCGCGGTCGCCTTGGCTGACAAATTCGACACCCTGACCGGCTTTTGGGCCATCAACGAGAAACCGACAGGCTCGGGTGATCCTTACCAGTTGCGCCGCGCCGCCTTGGGCGCCATTCGCATTCTGCTCGAAAACGATTTGCGCGTCGAATTGCGCGACGTTCTCGCAACTGCCCTGAACCGAAATATCGCGGCCCGCGCCGCAGAAACAGATGGGTCTGGCCAAGCGCCGCTCGACAAAGACGCGGCAATCGCCGACCTCCTCGAATTCTTTGCCGACCGCCTTCGCGTTTACATGCGCGACGCTGGTGCGCGCCATGATCTCATCGACGCGGTGTTCTCACTCGGTGAGCAAGACGATATGGCGTTGATCGTGCGCCGGGTACAAGCGCTTGAAGCCTTTCTCGAGACCGAGGACGGCACCAATCTGCTCGCCGGTGTGAAGCGCGCATCCAACATTTTGGCTATCGAAGAAAAGAAAGACGGCACCACTTACGAAGGTGATTATGACCTCGCGCTTTTGACATTGAACGAGGAGACCGCATTGGCGGCCGCACTGGAGGCCGCAAAGCAGGATACGTTAGCCGCCATAAATGTTGAGAATTTTACCGGTGCGATGAATGCCCTCGCTGATCTACGCCAGCCCGTGGATGTCTTTTTTGACAAAGTAACCGTGAATGCGGAGGACCCCAAGTCGCGTGTCAATCGCTTGCGACTGCTCTCACAGATACGTGCAGCCACGCTAAATGTAGCTGACTTCTCCAAGATTTCTGGCTAACGACCGACGCAGTGCCAACATGCCCAATCTTCACGACGTTATGGTCTGGCTACATGTCGGCGGCGCAACCATCCTCCTCGGGACCGGGATCGGCATTGCATATTTCATGCTCATGGCTTACCGCACGTTGGACCCGATATTGATTGCCCATGTCGGACGGTCCGTGGTTATCGCAGATATCATTTTCACGGCGTCTGCAGTTGTAATGCAACCGATCACCGGGGCAACCCTTGCGATACTCAAAGGCTGGCCCTTCACCGAGGGCTGGCTCCTGGTCTCGATCATCTTGTATGTTCTGGTGGGATTATGCTGGCTGCCGGTCCTCTGGATCCAGGTCGAGGTCAAGAGACTGGCTGAGGCCGCCGTCGAGGAACAAGCGCCATTGCCGGAGCGGGTTCACAAATTGATGCGCATATGGATTGCGCTAGGCATTCCGGCGTTCATCGGCGTGGCCGTAATTCTGGTCCTGATGTTGACCAGACCTTTTCTCAAAATATTCTAAGAGGCCCGCCAGGCATGACCAATTGGCGGAGTGACGGAGCAGCGCTCCACGCCAACGGTCATGCCCTTTGGATCAAGAGCTTATTGGTTAAGCACCTTAGGCCAATTCTTGTCACCCGTCTTGATGAAGGTGGCATAGTTTTTTTCCCAGCGCCGCTGGATATTGGCGTTGTAATTGAGATAGAGCATTCCTTTGACGATCTTCCAATGTTTAGGATCGCCCTTTGCGGTATCGTTTTGTGCAACCGCCCAGGCGCAATATCCGCCGTATTGTGGCGCATACTTTTTGGGGTTGGCCTTAAAGGCATCTCGGTTGGCGGCGGTTCGAAAGCGCCAGGTGGCGCCCATGTACTTGGTGGTAAACTTCTTGCTGCCACGTTGAGGCTTGCCAACGGTAAAATAAGCAACCGGATCATAACCACCAACAGCGACTCCGCGCACAATACCGGTGAATACCGGTGGTTCCGCCGCCAATATGGGGCTTGTCGGCAAAGCCAAGCTGCTTGCGGCCACAATCACAGCACCAAGGATAAACTTTTTGAAACCCATAAATCAGATCTCCTTTCAATACGTGCGGCGTCGCGACACAATCTGGGGCAAGCGTGCTGTTGCAAAGTGCCAGCAGACTGGCGGACCCGTCTGTTGCCGCATCTTGGGCCAAAGGCCCCTTCACGCGCTACCAACAATCTCGTGATTTCGAGGGCACAATATGTTTCCACGGTTCCTATTTGTGTATGGCACGCTACGCCCCGGTGCCACTGACCCGGGTGGAAAAATGGCGCGAGCCCGGCTTTACCGTGAAGCGCGGCACGTCGGCGTTGCCACTGTCCAGGGCGCACTTGTGGACTTGAAACGATATCCGGGCCTGATCCACGAACCAAACGCCAGCGGTTTGGTGCACGGAGACATCATTCGCCTGCGCGCACCTGCCGCAACATTTCGGTGGCTTGATCCCTACGAAGGTCTTTTGCCGCCAGAGGGCACAACCGACGGCGAGTACTTACGAATACGCACCACCACCATGGCGTGGGACGGGCGAGAAACACACGCATGGACCTATCTCTATGCCCTTGAGAATGCATGTCTGCCGCGCATAGGGACTGGTGATTGGCTGGCCCGATGATCGCGCCCGCAATACTTCGTCGAGGCGCCACCCCTAAGCCCGATGGTGTCACCCTTTCGGCAGCGTCGCGTTATAGCTGGGGATGCGATTGACAAAATCGTCCAGCCACGCACTGATCTTAGGATATTTAGACCGCCAGCCATCGCCTTGACGCAAATCGACGAAACCGATTGCTGTTGCCAGCGAGATATGGCCGTAGTCCGGTGCGCCACCGAATCTCGGCACATCGGCGTCGAGATGGCCAAGCGCCGCTTCAACCTTTGCCTGCTGGCGATCGACCCAGCTTTGCACCCACATTTCCTCCGGCCGAAATCGGCTTTCGTAGGCGACCAGAATAGCCGCCTCCGCGAGCCCATCTGCCAAGGCGCCGCGTATCATCGTCTTGAGACGCTCCGGCCCGCCCGCAGGGAACAATTTTACATCGTTGCCAAGCCCATCAAGATATTCACAAATTACGTGGCTGTCGTAGACGGTGGCGCCATCGTCAAGAAACAAGATCGGGATTTTGTTTAGCGGGTTTTTGGCCCGCAACGCTTGAGCTTCGGGTGCGCTTGTAGGCACAAAGGTTACCTGATCGTCCAGGCCTTTAACGCTCGCTGAAATCAACGCCTTGCGCACGAACGGCGAGCCAAGCGATCCCAAAATCTTCATATTTCATACTCCTACTATTCAACAACGACGCGATTGTCGCGCCACCTTCCTGGCAAACGCAACAGCGTATTGACCATCGCTGTGCGCGCTGGCCAGACTTGGGCAGCCAAAGCATTTCGAGGAATTGGAGTTTGCCACGTTCGAGGGGAACCGGTCTAGTCGCCCAAGCGCGCGCGCCGCGACTACAATCTCGCAACCCCGCCATCGAGATTCAGACCGATCCCCGACACGATCTAATCAACGGATTCCGTCCCCATGCAAGCCATCTTACTCAGTAATACACTGCCGATATGCGATGTGGACGGAACGAACCCAAAACGCGCATTTGTCAAGTAAGCTTTATTTCCAGAAGTGCATAACTCAACGGTCAACTGACCGGCATTCTAAGCGCCCTAGGAATGCCCCTCCTGCGCAGCCATTTCAGCCGCTTCATAAGCCTCGGCAGCCTCTAACCAGGCTGCTTCAAGATCCGCCAGAGTTTTTTGCCATTGACCGTGATCGCGCGCCAACTGCTTGGCGGCTTCAGGATCACTTTCATAAAGTTTGGCATCTCTAAAAAGTGCCTCCAATTCATCAAGCTTGGATTGGGCCTGATGCACCCTTTCCTCTGCCAAAGTCATCGCCTTTTTGAGTGGGGCAAGCTGCTGGCGTCTTGCAGCAGCGGCACGCCGGTTGGCGGACTGATTGTTCGTTGTCTTACGGGGCCCGGCCTTTGCCTCCCGCTTGCTGTCTGCGCTGAGGGCCCGCTGCTCCAACAGCAAGTCACGGTAATCTGCCAAATCACCGTCGAAGGCGCGCACCGTCCCTTCGCTGACGAGCCACAGCCGATCGGCCGACGCCTCCACCAGATGACGATCGTGACTAATCAAAATCACCGCGCCATCGTAATCATTGAGCGCTTCGATGAGCGCTTGCCGGCTATCAACATCGAGATGGTTTGTCGGCTCATCAAGAATGAGGACATGCGGCCCGCCAAATGTCGTCAACATCATCAGGAGGCGTGCCTTCTCGCCGCCTGACAGGGCCTTCGCGGCAACGTTGGCTTTATCGATCCCGAAGCCATAGGCACCGAGGCGGGCCCGCCTCTGGGCCTCCGTGTGTTGGGGCAACAGATCGCACATGTATTGATATGGTGTACGATCAGGCACCAGATCGTCGAGCTGGTGTTGGGCGAAATACGCAACGGAAACCTTCTTGGCACCGAAAATCGCGCCGGACATCGTCTCAAGCCGCCCAGCAATCAATTTGGCAAAAGTACTCTTTCCATTTCCATTGGCACCCAGCAATGCAATTCGATCGTCCCGATCGAGACGCAGATTGATGTTTCGGAGCACAGGCCGACCAGGCTCATAGCCGACCGCAGCATTCTCGAGCCGCAACAGCGGGCTGGAGATCTTCTTTTCGGCGACCGGAAAAACAAACGGAGCCACGCCTTCATCCATCGCTGCAGCAATCGGCTGCAACTTAGAAAGAGCCTTGAGCCGGCTTTGGGCTTGTGTCGCCTTCGAGGCCTGTGCTCTGAAGCGGTTGACGAAGGCTTCAATACGTCGACGTTCTTCGTCCTGCTTCTTCTTCAAACGCAGATCTGCTTGCTGTCGCGTTCGTCTCAGGGCCTCGAAATCATCATAACCTCCTTGGTAGAGGGTGATACGACGTTCATGGAGATGGGCGATGGCGTGAACAGACTGGTTGAGCAGATCACGATCGTGACTGACGATCACCACCGTATTCGGATAGCGCTTGAGTGCGGCTTCAAGCCAAATCGTTCCTTCCAGATCGAGGTAGTTCGTGGGTTCGTCTAGCAACAACACATCGGGCTCCAGGAACAGCACCGAGGCCAACGCTAAACGCATGCGCCAACCGCCGGAAAAACTCCCGCAACTCAATTGCTGGTCGTGTTCATCGAAGCCAAGTCCGGCAAGGATCTGGGCTGCCCGCGCCGGCGCGCTATGGGCATCTATATCCGCCAGCCGGATGTGAATGTCCGCGATCCTGCCCGGGTCCTGGGCGATTTCGGCTTCCTGCAACAGCGACACGCGTTCGCGATCCGTGCTGAGTACCCACTCGAGGATACTGTCAGCCCCACCCGGCGCCTCCTGGCTGACGTAGCCGAGGCGCGCATTCTTAGCGAGCGTGATCGTCCCGTCATCGGCATGGATCTCACCCGCCAACAAGCGCAGCAGGGTCGTCTTACCGGCCCCGTTGCGCCCCACCAGCCCGACTTTGTGGCCGTGCGGAATGGCCAGTGTTGCACCCTCGAGGATCGGGCGCCCTTCGATCCGGTAACTGAGTTCATTGATGTGGAGCATGAGCGGTGCGCGCGACGACTATTGGACAAATCAAACGGTCAGATAGCACGTCAACCCGCTCCAAGACACCTCCGAGCGCGGGGTCGCGATCTCTAGTTAACCGCTTACCAAGGGGCGCAAGCTCTCATAGAGTAGCCGCGCCCGCACGGTTTCATCTTTCAAACCGATTTGCGCCACGAACCAGTCCTGGACCATCTTACAAACTTTATTTGGCGGCGCCTGCGCGAGTTTCGTGGGATTTGAAAATGTGTCCAGATCAGCCGGCTTCCAGCTGTATTTTGTCTTCAGTGTCGTGCTCAGGCGCTCATAGTCCTCTTTAGCGGCGGTGCCGTAAGCCTTTGCATTCGTGCGGCCATCCTTGACGGCCAGAAAGATCGACACGAGCTGGCGATGCACGGACGACGACACCCCGGGTCTTTTCATTTCTGCAATCAGTGTTGGCGCTTCCTCGCCATAGGATATGAAATCGTAGCAGACCTTGGGTCCGGCGTCCTGCAACCCCTTTAAATTCGACGCGAACGATTTTGCAATGTGAACGAAATTATGTGACGAGGCTGACAAGGCGTGTTTGGCGTTCTTGCGGCGCAGTTGCGCAATCGATTTCGCCAAGGCCTCACTAATGGCCGCCTCTGATTGCTGCCCATCCCGCATAGAACGAACGGTCTTAGCCACGGTCCCATACCATTCGGGATAGTCTTTTTTCAGGAGTCGCCAGAGAGGCATACCTTGCAAATAGGAATCGATTTCCTCGGCTGTGTTGCCTTTACTGACGAACGGGGATTTGGCGAAGGCTTGCGAATTGGTTGCAAGTTTATCTAGTGCGGCACGCAACTGCTGTTCGACAACTCCCGATGAGCCACCGAAAGAATACGAGGCACCGAGGTGCTTGAAGCCAAACCATGACAGCCCGCCCAGTGCGGCGAGGCAGACGACGGCAGCCAAACCCCAAATCACGCGGCGCCCGCGGCCACTGGCCCTTGCCGGTGCATCACCATTTGCCCGTTTGCTGCGCCGTCTTTTCCCGCCGCCCTTTGACGAACCGCCGGCGGCCCGTGAGCCTCCCATTTGTGGGCGCTTTCCCGATTGTGGATTAGTCGCGCGTGGCCCACCCATTTGACCGATGTTTTGTTGCGGCGCGCCTCCCATGGGTTGTCCCTGTCCCATGGCTTGTGCCTGTCCAATGGGCCGGCCAAATTGCGGGCTGCCTCCAATTTGTTGCTGTGTGCTGCTTGTTGATTGGCGTGCGCCCGTACCAGCGCTTTGCTGATTTAGCAGCTGATCAGGGTCCGGGCGCAATCGATGCGCGCCTCCACCCGGCTGGATTTGTCCACCCCTTCCCTCAGCCGGCGTTGCGGGCTGGGCCGCTGCTGGTGCCGTTATTGCTGCTTCAGGAAAAACTTCATGGCCCAGCTGCCAGTCTGCAAAGCCGGCCCGCCAGACGAGGTCTGTGGCCCTTAAATGACCCAGCTCAATAAATTTTTGAATCTCGACGCCTGAGAGCGGCCCGTGCTGCTGCCCATCTCGTGCGATGTACCACTCAGCGTCTTCGGTCTTATCTGCCATAGAACCAATGGATCGGTGCTTCTTCGGCCCCACCCCCAGTCGGTTTGAGGAGCGCCGAACTCCTTAGTTTTACGTTTGTGCGCCAAAACCCGAGCATCTGCAAGATTGCCAATCGTTTTCAGCCATCGTCGGAGAGCACTCTCCCACAACTAAAAAGCACAGCGGACTGACAACTGCAGTGCCTCAACATTATGGCGGGTCGTCGAAGTCTCCACATTGCACAAAAGTGTGCCAATATTCTGAGTGCTTTAAGGCAATTCCCCCAATTGGGACCACCAGAATAACGCTCAACAACACCATTGATCAGGGCAGAATTATGGTAATGCGTCACTGATTGGGGATGACCGAAAGATGTGCGTGTGCCGCAAACGCCCATTGGCGGCAATGGCTTGCTGAGCGCCAGACGAGCCTTTATAACGCACTGCAACAAGAGGCTAACCCCTATTCTCACACCCCGAACACGAGGGAAATCATGGCAGTAGAGAAGACCTTTTCCATCATCAAGCCGGATGCCACCGGTCGCAATCTGACCGGCGCCATAAACCAAATGATTGAAGCGGCCGGATTGCGCATTGTGGGGCAAAAAAGGGTTCTGTGGTCACGCGCCCAGGCCGAAGAATTCTACTCTGAACACCGCGAACGCCCTTTTTTTGATGAGTTATGCACGTTCATGACCTCGGCACCCATCGTCGTGCAGGTGCTGGAGGGGGAGGGCGCGATAGCCCATTATCGCGAAGTGATGGGCGAAACCGACCCAGCAAAGGCCGCGGAAGGCACAATCAGAAAAACTTACGCCAAGTCCATTGGTGAGAATTCGGTTCATGGTTCGGATAGCCCGGAATCAGCGAAACGAGAGATCGCTCTCAATTTCACAGAAGCCGAGATCGTCGGTTGATGCCGACGCAACTGAAACAGCTGCGGCAAATGAAGTTCGCCTGATAAGCGCAGCAATCCATTTCGATTTAGCCGCGCCACTCTAGGGCCAGCGTTTCAGGCTCCCCAGATGAAAGGTCCATTCCGGCGTTACCAGTGGCCACGAAAAAGTTGCCGGATACCAAGGGCCGCCATTGCGATCCTGCGGATTTTTCAAAATATGAATGTTTTGCGCAGGCATATAGCTTTGCGCCAACGCAAAGCGTTTTTCACCTGTGGCAGGGTTCTGGACCATGTCGACAACCAGCACAGCGTGGCCGGGGAATCCGCCCTTGATGAACACATCGCCAATGCCCAGCGCCTGTCGGTCCACGCGCTTGAGCTCCCGCGATAGCGAATAAGTGCCGGCATAGGCAAAGACATGCCGCATATACCGTCGAAACGAGGGGTAGCTGTTATCGGCCCGCCCGCGTCGAGACCAACGCGTGCCCTTGGCATTGGGCCGCCAGCCCTGCGCCCAACGCGCAAAGGTCACCCTGCCGCCACCGGTATATTTGAAGCCGATCTGACCAACCCGCCCGCTGGCCAGCTGCCACTCCGCCCTAAGTCGCATCACGGCGTCGGCGCACTGCTGTAAATCCCGCCGGCCGATGTCGATGTCGACAACATCTGTATGCACATCCTGGCGCGGTTTTAGCAAACCATTATGGAGGTAGACACCTGCCCCTTTCGGTTTCATTGGCAACTGCCTCAGCCACCGGGCAAAGCTTCCAACCTCAGCCGGTCTGCGAACAAACCCGGCGGGCGGACTAAGACGTTGAGCGAGGGTTTGTTGGCCACCACTTCCCAGCCACGGATGTACAACGTCTGCATCGGCGGGGCTGCCGCTCGATAGGCCGAGACAGCCCACCACGACAGCTCCCCATAGATACCATCGGGCGCCCATTGTTTGGTGTAGTCTCGTGTGGCGCATGAGATTGTTCCTGTATTGGCGCCGGCCTGATCCACCTGCAATGTGGCGCCTGCCTGTGACCTCGTGAAGGCGAGAGCGCATTATAGGCCGGTCATTAAGGAAATATTTGCCAACCTGCGAGATAATGGCACCTGAGGTGCGCTGTGTTCGAAATGAATCACAGCTAACTGTTCGATGCGTGGGTGGAACATGTTTCCAATAGTTGTAATTCTGGTGATTGGCCTGGTTGGCGTGTCGCTGTTCGAAACTATTCCGGCGCTAAAAGACTTTTGGACCAACCTCCAATCCGACGCGGCAGGCCAAGACATGGCGAAAGCCGCGGACAACTGGCCACTGGCCTTAGCCTTTCTCGCCGGCATCGCGGCCAACGAACTCTGCCGCTGCGCCATTCGCATCACATCACGCGTATGGTTCGCATTTACCACCTTAGGCGCGCGGACTTTCCAATATGCAGCACTGCTATTGGTGGGCGCAATCGCATACATTTATTCTTAGAACGCACTTAGCTCGTGATTCCGGGCGGCGCTGCTTCTTCCAGGAGCCCGCGTTTTTCGAGCAGCGCTTCGGTGCTCGGCAGCCGGCCTCTAAACCCAATATAAGCCTCCTCTGCTGGCCGGACATTGCCAGCCGAATAGATGTTCTCTTTCAAACGCTCCGCTGTATCGGGATGGAATGGATCGCCGGCCTCTTCGAAGGCTCCGAAAGCATCGGCATCCAGAACTTCCGACCAGAGATAGCTGTAATAGCCTGCCGAATAGCCATCCCCAGCAAAGACATGTGCAAAATGCGGTGTTGCATGGCGCATGACGATCTCATCGGGCATACCTATTTTTGCCAGTACGGATGCTTCAAACGCTATTGGGTCGGCCGTTTCCGGTTCATAGTCCGGGCCATGATAAGCCATATCGACAATTGCGGACGCCAGATATTCGACGGTCATAAAACCTTGATTGAACGTGCGCGCTGCCTTCAACTTCTCCAGCAGCGATGTCGGGATGGGGTCACCCGTTTCATAGTGGCGCGCGAACTTCGCCAATACGCTGTCGACTTCCAACCAGTGCTCATAGAGTTGCGACGGTAGCTCGACGAAATCTCTGGCGACAGAAGTGCCGGACAAGGTCGGGTAAGTGACCTCGGATAACAAGCCGTGCAGACCATGACCGAATTCATGAAACAGCGTGCGCGCATCGTCGAAGGACAACAGCGCCGGCTTGCCGTCTGCCCCTTTGGCAAAATTCATAACGTTGACGATAATCGGCCTGACCTCACCATCGAGCGCGTGTTGTGCGCGATAGTTGCTCATCCAGGCCCCCGAGTTTTTGCTCGAGCGCGCGAAATAATCTCCAAGGAATACCCCGACATGGCGCCCCGTCCGGTCTGTTATGTCCCAGCCCCGCACATCCGGGTGATAGCCAAGCCCCGGCTCGAGTTCGCGAAACGTCAGACCAAACAACCGCGTGGCCGTATCGAAGGCCGCATCAATAACTGAATCCAGCGGAAAGTAAGCCTTAAGCTCAGCTTCCTCGATTTGGTATTTCTGCTGTCGCACCTTTTCGGCCCAATAGCGCCAGTCCCAAGGCTTGATCGGGTCATTGATACCTTCCGCAGCGGCAGCCTTTTGCAGCTCTGCCAATTCCTCCCTGGCCCGTTTTTGTGCCGGCGCCCAGACCTCGTCCAACAGCGCCGCGACCGCAGCCGAGCTTTTTGCCATGCAATCATCCAACTTGAACGCTGCAAAATTCTCATAACCTAACAAGGCTGCCCGCTCCCGGCGCAGCGCCAAGGTCTCCTTGACGATGTCTAGATTGTCGGTTTCACCACCGGTCTTGCCGCGCCGCACCCACGCCTCAAACGCCGTCTGGCGCAAATCGCGTCGCGAGGAAAATGTGAGAAACGGTTCAATGAGGGAACGCGACAGCGTGATAACATGAGAAGCCTCGGATCCGCGTTCCATGGCCGCCGCACGCGCGGCCTCGACAAGGAACTCGGGCAGTCCGGCAAGCGCGTCCGCTCCATGAAGTGCCAGTTCGTAGTCGGCTTCGTCTGCGAGAATATTCTGCGTGAACTTGGTCCCGAGGCTGGCCAGCCGTTCTTTGATTTCGCCAAGTCTCTTTTTTGCATGCCCTTCGAGCGCCGCCCCGCTGCGCACGAAGCTCAAATGACAACGCTCTACAAGCCGTAACTGTTCCGCCGACAGCCCAAGCTCTTCACGTTCGCGATAGACGTCATCGACGCGCCGAAACAACGCTTCATTGGCGGTAATCTGCGCCCAGTGCGCTGCAAGCTGTGGCGCGATCTCTCTTTGGATCGCCTTGAGTTCATCATTCGTGTGGGCGCCGGTGAGATTAAAGAAGACGCTTGCGACCTTCTTCAATAGATCGTCTGCGCGCTCAAGGGCTTCTATCGTATTGGCGAACGTCGCCTTGGATTGGTCGCTGCCAATGGCCTGAATGGCATCGTTGTGCGCCGCCAGTGCGACGTCGAACGCCTCTGGAAAGTGTTCCGGTCGGATGTCGCTAAAGGGTGGCAAGGCGAATGGCGTCGACCAATCTGCCAACAAAGGGTTATCGCTGCGACCAGGCATCTCTTACCTCTCTGCGCCGTCAATTCGTTTGATGCCTGCCATATAAGGACTCGGGGCTCAATGTCGAGCCACCGGCGCCGCTCATGGCGTTGACATCCATTGCTGTCGGTGCCTACGCTTCAGATCAAAAACGGGCCACTGCTCGGACACATACACCAGCTCTCAACGGAGGACACGCCAATGACATTCAAAGCCGCGACCCGAGAGGACATTGTAGGGTCTCCATCGGCCGCAGCCCTTCCCGCCGATACCGTATTTCCAAACACCGACACCCGAAACTATTTCCAGGCGATCGACAATATGATTTCCGTCTTCGCCATCCGCCCAACCGATGAAGTCCTGTTTTTGACCGATCCTTTGTTGGACAGGCGCGTTGTCGACGCCTTGTCAGGTATCGCCAATATGCGTGGTGTGCAAGCGCGCGAGTTTATGGGACCGTCATCCCAGATCCCGCGTTGTCCCGAGGAAGTCAAAGGACTGGTGGAGAAGGCAACGTTTGTTGTGTCGACCTGGTTCTGTTCTGTCAACGATCCGTTTTTCGTAAACCTGCGCGCCAAGCAAGGACAGCGCTGGGTAAAAATCACCTATTTCCGCAACCTGGACTTGCTGAAGACCCCGCAGGCCCGCTTTCCCGTAGACTTGGTCGGTGAGATCATCCGTGCCACGGCCCGTATGTACCCAACAGATCGCGATTTCGACATGACGTTTT
Source organism: Hyphomicrobiaceae bacterium (assembly GCA_965223255.1). Classification (GTDB taxonomy): domain Bacteria; phylum Pseudomonadota; class Alphaproteobacteria; order Rhizobiales; family Hyphomicrobiaceae; genus CBDCWA01. Next base: position 531,689 of record CBDCWA010000003.1, read on the forward strand.
CCTGCCCGCGAGGCAGTGACCTTAGCATCAAATTCACGCCTGAAATGGTCAAGGGATTACATTCGACCAATCGCTGGCGCGGCCAGGACAAGGCAGATAACGACGGCTGTTATGTTCACTTCATGCCAACGCATGGCCCCAACCTCTATGACCGAAATTGCTTCAAGCATGCCACCAATCGTCATGGCGAGATGGAAGGTGTGATTTTTCCGCAATGGGCAATCGGCTTCGACAAGCCGTTCGAGGAGGCCATTGGCATCGAGTACAAGGACGATGTCATCGTGAAGGTGCACGGCAAGTCATTAGACGCCGAAAATCTGCGCGACATGCTCGTAGGCGTCGACGCGCATTTGCATGAGCTCGGCTGCGGCTTCAATCCGAAGTACCCGCGCTACAAGGCCTATCCAGCTGGTTCTAATTCGCCAGGCGCGCTGCATTTCGGAACCGATTCCAACCGTCCGAGCGAATTTCTTGCGCGCTCAGTTCCAAAGTGGGAGGAACCACATACCCACCAAGACTGCATCATGTTCGATGCCACTGTGAAGGTTGGCGACACGACGCTGATCGACAACGGTTTCCTGATGTCACTTCGCGACGAAAAGGTCGTTGCCGCCGCCTCGAAATACGGTGATCCAAAAGAGCTGTTGGAAAGCTTTGTCGTCTAGAGTCCGGAACAGCCAAACATCAGGTGGCACAACATGTTGCGACGCGATCTTTTGCGTCGCAGATCTTGGTCTTGAAAGGTGTCATAAGACTTATGCTTGAACTGAGTATGCTCCGATAGCCATCGCTGCCTTACATGCCTTTGACAATCGTGCCGAGCCACAAAAGTCCAAAGGCGCCGAGCAGCACTTCGAAGCTGTGTTTTGCGATCAACGGACCTGCCAAAGGGATAAATTTGGCACCGCCGAAATAGACAACGCCAATAACCAGGCCGGTTAGCACCGTGGCGATCAGCCACGTCAAATTCGAGGGTCTATTGACCATGGCGGGTCTCCATTCGTAATGAACAGACGATGACGGCCAACTTGAAGATCGGACTCGACCTAACTGAGAACTTCGCACGTGTTCGTAAACCCCTAACAACGAGTAAGATTTATTACTTAGCGTATCAAATCATCTAACAAACTGATGTCATAAGCATCGCTTGCTTGTAAGCCAAAAACTTGTAAGCCAAAAAGAAGGGGGCAACAACGTGCCCCCTTCGTGCCCTGTGGATATTGATAAGTCTGAGACCTAGACCGAGTAGTAGAGGTCGAATTCTACCGGGTGCGGTGTCATTTCGAAGCGCTCAATCTCTTCCATCTTCAATTCGATGTAGGCGTCGATCATATCATCGGAGAACACGCCGCCCATCTTCAAGAATGCCCGGTCTGCATCCAGCGACTGCACCGCCTCGCGCAAGCTGCCCGACACGGTCGGAATCTCCTTCAGCTCTTCCGGCGGAAGATCATAGAGGTTCTTATCCATCGGGTCGCCCGGATTGAGCTTGTTCTGAATACCGTCAAGCCCGGCCATCAACATCGCGGCAAACGCCAGATAGGGATTTGCAGATGGATCAGGAAAGCGCACTTCGACGCGCTTTGCTTTCGGGCTGGCCACATGCGGGATCCGGCACGACGCCGAGCGATTTCTAGCGGAATATGCCAACAGGACGGGCGCTTCATAACCCGGCACCAAACGCTTGTAAGAGTTGGTCGTCGGATTGGAGAAGGCATTGATCGCTTTGGCATGTTTTAGGATGCCGCCAATGTAGTTTAGGCAGGTTTCTGACAAATCTGCATACAGGTTGCCAGCAAACGCGGGCTGATCGCCATTCCAGATCGACTGATGGCAATGCATACCCGTACCATTATCGCCGAACACCGGCTTCGGCATAAATGTTGCCGTTTTGCCGTATGCTTGTGAGACATTGTGGACGACATATTTATAGATTTGCAGATGGTCTGCCATGCGCAGCATGGTCTGGAACTTGATGCCAAGTTCGTGCTGGGCGGCGGCCACTTCATGGTGGTGTTTTTCAACAGTGACACCCATCTCGCTCAGAACCGACAGCATTTCGGAACGAATGTCTTGGCAACTATCTACCGGCGGGACCGGGAAATAGCCTCCCTTTGTCCGCGGCCGGTGACCAAGATTCCCCATTTCGAATTCGGTGCCCGTATTGGCGGGAAGTTCCGAAGAATCGAGTTTAAAGCCGGTGTTGTATGGATCAGCACTGAAGCGGACATCATCAAAGATGAAAAACTCAGCCTCCGGGCCAAAGAACACCTTGTCGCCCACGCCGGTTTGCTTCAGGTACGCTTCCGCTTTTTTGGCGATGCCGCGCGGGTCGCGATCATAAAGCTCACCCGTCGTCGGCTCCACGACGTTACAGAAGATAGCCATTGTCGTTTGTGCAAAAAACGGATCGAGATGTGCAGATTCCGGATCGGCCATCAGCAGCATGTCAGACGCTTCGATGCCTTTCCAGCCAGCAATTGACGAGCCGTCAAAGGCGTAGCCGTCGGTGAACATATCTTCGTTGACACAATTCGCGTCCGCCGTAACGTGCTGCATCTTACCCCGCGTATCGGTAAAACGCAGATCAACGAATTTAACGTCGCGTTCTTTGATTTGTTTGACGATATCTCCAGGTGTAGTCATGTCTTGCTTTTTCCCCTCGATCGGTTGAGTTGGTTTAGACGGGCGGATGGCAAAGCTGACCAGTGAGCGGCCAGCTGCCGGTGAAACTCGCGGCCATTGGATGGCGGTGTTGCGAGGTTGTGCTAAATGGCATCCGCTCCCGTTTCCCCAGTACGGATGCGAATAGCTTCTTGAATATCAGAGATAAAAATTTTCCCGTCCCCAATTCGGCCGGTCTTTGCAGCGTTCTGGATGGCCTCAAGCGCCTTGTTGAGCATGTCATCCGGTAACACCACTTCTATTTTCACCTTCGGCAAAAAATCAACGACGTATTCGGCGCCCCGATAGAGCTCGGTGTGACCTTTTTGACGTCCAAATCCCTTAGCCTCTAGGACTGTAATGCCTTGCAGACCGACCTCTTGCAGCGCTTCCTTGACCTCGTCGAGTTTGAAAGGCTTGATGATGGCCTCGATCTTTTTCATGCGTTTATGTTCCTCCTCAGGCGGCACCCGGCCAATCGGCCAGGTCTTCTGTTGTGCTGCTCACAAGCGGCCACTTAATACGGCAACAATTGTCCCGCCTGCGGGGCCGTCAATGTCGCAGGCGACAGCCGTCGTAGGACCGCAAGTCGATGGATCCCTCAGACCTTAGCGGACATAGCATCTGTCGTGCCAGTTGCCGCGCAATGGACTAACCCGTTGAATTTACGAAGTTTCAGCACCATCTCTAAGCCCGTTGCTCATACCCAAGTGCATAATACTGCCTAAAAAGACACCAATATGATGAAATCTTAAGCAACATGAGAAGTACTCCAAAGTCTGTTATGTTCGGCTATCCCAGAGGAGGCAGTTGCAGCAGCCATGCCTGGTATTGAACTCTTGACCACCTCGCAAATGGCCCAAGCCGATCAGCTAGCCATTGCGGCGGGAGTGCCAAGTCTCAGATTGATGGAAACTGCTGGTATCGCCGTCGCTAATGCCGCGGCGCAGCGTATTCGTACGCCCAATGATCGCATACTCGTACTCTGCGGGCCGGGAAACAATGGCGGCGATGGATTTGTCGCAGCGCGCATTCTCGCCACTCGCGGGTTCGATGTTCGCGTTGCTGCAACCGGTCCCAAGTCAGCACTCAAAAGCGATGCCGCCACGATGGCCGAAAATTGGACGGGCAGCACCATTACGCTTGATCCTGCCTGCATTGCGGATGGGGATCTGATTATCGACGCTCTATTTGGCGCCGGCCTCTCGAAACCATTGGCGGGGATAGCTCACGAGGCGGTTATTGCCGCCAATCAACGCCGCCAAGATGGACACGCCGTCACGATATTGGCCGTAGATGTCCCTTCCGGCCTGGATGGCACGACGGGGCAGCCACTTGGCTCTGCAATCGTCGAGGCAGATGTTACAGTCACCTTTTTCCGTCGCAAACCGGGCCACCTGCTGCTGCCCGGCCGCACATATTGCGGCGATGTCGTCGTGGCAGACATCGGGATCCCTGATCACGTGCTCTCCAACCCAACCTTGGCAGGCGCCGCGACAAGCAAAGGTTGGCCCGCCACTTATGTCAACACGCCCGACTTATGGCGTCGGGCTCTGCCCGTTCCATCGCTGACCGGCCACAAATACAAGCGCGGACATTGCCTTGTCGCGTCGGGACCGCCGTCAATGACCGGCGCCGCTCGTCTGGCAGCGCGGGGCGCGCTTCGCATAGGCGCCGGTCTGGTCACCCTGGCATCACCGCCGAACGCCGTTTTAGTCAATGCCGCCCATCTGACAGCGGTCATGCTAACGCCAATGTCCGGCCCGGAAGATGTGCCCCGCATTGTTGCCGAGCGCAAAATAACCGCTCTCATTCTGGGGCCCGGCAACGGTGTCGGCGCCAACACGCGCGAAAGTGTATGTGCTGCACTGACGTTGCCTCAACCGGTGGTCCTTGATGCTGATGCCCTGACGTCGTTTGAACAGGATGCCGGCACATTGTTCCAGGCGATCAGAAAACGCGCTCCGGCAGTGACGGTTTTGACGCCGCATGATGGCGAGCTGACCCGGGTCTTCGGAGGGGACGTGAGCCAGGCATCACGTCTTGAGCGGGCCATGCGGGCAGCACAGCTCAGTGGTGCAGTCGTGCTCCTAAAAGGCGCAGACACGGTCATTGCAGAACCAGATGGGCGTGCTGCAATCAACGCCAACGCCCCGCCGGCACTTGCCACTGCCGGCAGCGGTGATGTGTTGGCTGGCTTCGTTGCCGGTCTGCTGGCTCAGGGCATGCCGCCTTTCGAAGCTGCAAGTGCCGCCGTTTGGCTCCACGGCGCTTGCGCGCAACGATTCGGTCCGGGACTGATTGCGGAAGATTTGCCCGAAAGTCTACCCGGCGTCCTGGCCGAATTAGCCGCCGGCTAGCGATCTATGTGCGGAGACGGCAAAAAAAGACGCGGGACGGACCGAATTTATGCAATTCACTGATAGTTTGTCGCACAGGCATGATTTGGACCGATTGTCGTGACAATGGAGCGCAAGAATGGCACTGATCATATCGGCAATTCGCACGCCATCGTCGATTGGCGCGCGCCCCGTCGGTGTTGGGGTCAATGGAGCGGTCTTATGCCTCGCATCACAATCTGGCTAATTGCCCTCGCCAGTCCATTCATTTGGTGGAGCCATGCCTGGGCCGAAGACGATACCGACCGCCTGGTGCGTCTTGCCGTGCGCGCCCAGCTTCAGGGCAAGCACGACCAGTCGCTGGATTTTTATACTCAAGCGCTGTCAAAGAAAACCGTTCCCGCCCACCGCAAAGCCTCTCTCTATTCAGATCGCGGCATCACCTACGCCCGGCTTGGCCGCGTTAAAGAGGCCCTGGATGATTTCAATAGCGCCATCAAACTCTATCCCGAAAACCCGTCCGTTTATAACAACCGCGGCAGTGTCCTGTTGGGTATCGGTCAGGATCGCGAAGCAATCAAGGATTTCAATCGCGCCATTCTGCTGGCTCCGGGTTACACGGCCGCCTACTTAAACCGCGGCACGGCATTGCTGTCGCTGAAGCAGGAAGGTGCCGCGCTATTGGATTACAACCGCGCCGTGCGCCTTGAGCCGACCAACGCCACGATCCTCAATGCGCGCGGCAGTCTCCATCTACGCTCTCTTCGGCCGCACTTTGCCCTGCGCGATTTCACTCACGCTATCAATGCCAATCAAAGATTTGAAGGTGCCTATACCAACCGCGCCCGCACCCGCCTCAAACTTGGCAAATTTGCCGGCGCGGTAAAAGACTTCTCAAGCGCAATCGCCTTCCGCCCCCAGGATCCTAAGCTCTATCACGCCCGAGGCCGAGCCTATCTCCTCGGTGGCGATACCGAAGCAGCGATACGAGATTTCACCACCGCCATAGACAAGAAAGAGGCAAGTCCCGACTCTTATAACGCGCGTGGTCTGGCGCGCATTGTGCTCGAAGAGTACGACTTGGCAATGACAGACTTCACGCGCGCCCTTGCCCTCGATCAGAGATCTGCGGACAGTTACGCTTATCGCGCCCTTGCTTACAAACACACCGAGCAATTGTCGCTAGCCAAACGCGATCTTCAAACAGCAAAACGCCTGAATGCAAAGAAAGCCAACGTGATCTGGGTCGACGGTGAGATCCTCGAGTCGAGTGGAGAGACTGAAGCTGCCCGCCGCGCCTATCGCGCTGCCTTGGCCCAAGATCCTTCTTTCCGTTTTGCACGCCAAGCCTTGGAGCGCTTGGACGAAGATGATGCCGAGGATGTCACCAGCGGCATACCGGTTGGCGAACCAATGGGCGATTGGCGAGTTACGCAGCAAGGCAAGTCGTTCTTTGCACGCCACGCCAAATACATAAGACTCAAGGTGCCGCTCGAAGTCATCGGCGACGAACCACCCAAGTTGATTGATTGGCAGGTGCGCAAAGGTGCACATAAGCGCTACGGCGTGCTGAGATTCAGGGGCGGCTGGATTGGTCCTGCAAAAGCCCGTCAAGTGCGCGAGAACGTCGCCATCATCGACATATTTGCAAAGAAGTGGCTTGCAGTTGTCCCCCATCGCCAGGGCAAACGCAAAGCGGCCTGGACCTGGCAGGCCAACAAACTAGAGATCGTCGGTACCGACGGAATACGCGATAGTCTGGTGATCAAATCGATCACCCCGCGATCGAGTGTTGCCGGGTACAGACGCCGCCGCCGAAGTGTCGATGATCGTGGCGTGCCCAGTTGGGCACCTTGGGCGCGCAATGACAATAGCAGCCGCCGCCGTACCCGTCGCAGCCGACGACGACGCCCGCGGAGTTTATTTGAGGCCCTGTTTGGCAACTAGGCTAAACCCTCCTGGCGTTCGCACCGGATTTCAAACAATGTATATGTTTAGTTTGCAAACAGAAGATCCGATTCGGCAAACCGAGCGTTTCGGAACATCTCGTCATACCGGGAGTAACACCAGCGATTTATTTTGTCTGATGCAAACTCAAATAAGATGCAAGCAGCGAGCGAAGATTGTGTTCGGTGCCTGATCCCATGACAATGCGTTCGCCTACGACGTGATGCCCGCCAGATCGCGATAAAGCGCGAACCAGGAGACACCACTTGATAAAGCGCCAGCCACGACATCCTTCCTCGCAGCCGCCCGCCATCATGTGGTTCCGCCATGATCTCCGTTTGGCTGACAATCCTGCACTCACTGCCGCCCTCGGATCCGGTGCATCGATTGTCGCGGTTTATATCTGCGACCATGAGGCTGCAGGACAATGGCGTGCCGGGGCTGGCGCTCGTTGGTGGCTGGCGCAAAGCCTACGCGCACTCAATGACTCACTGGTACGCATTGGCGGCAAATTGTTATTATTGCAGGGTGACACCTGCCACCAACTCTGCCGGCTAGCGCGCGCCATAGAGGCACGCAATGTTTTCGCCTCACTTGCCTATGAGCCTTGGAGCCGCGGCCTCCAAAAAAAACTCGAGCAAAACCTGCGCGATCACAACGTAAAGCTAAATTTGCACGATGGACATTTGCTCTGCGAGCCAGCCACGGTGCTGAGGGCAAGCAATGCGCCCTACAAGGTCTATACGCCGTTCTGGCGGACTGTTTCCAAACGCTCGTTCGAATCCGCTCTCCCGCCACCCAAGAGTGTGCACTGGCATCCAATCGAGACGCTCTCGAACGACGATGAGGCTTGGCGCGCACTCGCTCAAGAAAACGACAGGGGCAGCGACTTTGCGAGCAACTGGTCGCCAGGCGAGATCGGCGCCCACCACCGATTAAGCAGTTTTTTGGACGAAGCCCTGGCCGCTTACGATGACGGCCGCCAGCGCCCCGACTGGGATGGCACTTCACGTCTGTCCCCGCATCTCAGATGGGGCGAGATAAGCCCGCGGCAAGTCTGGAACGCCATAAGTGCCCGCGCTGGCAATATCCAAGAAGCGGGTCATGATGAGGCATACCTAAAAGAGCTGGTATGGCGCGACTTTGCCTACAACCTCCTCTATCACTGGCCAGAGCTCCCAACGGCGCCTCTCCGGCCCGAATTCCGAAATTTCAAGTTTATCGATGACACGAACCACTTTGCAGCTTGGTCCAAGGGCGAGACCGGCTATCCTTTCGTCGACGCAGGCATGCGCCAACTCTGGACCACCGGCTGGATGCACAATCGCGCGCGCATGGTCACAGCCTCCTTTCTGGTCAAGAACCTACTCATTCCCTGGCAACGCGGCGCCCGCTGGTTTTGGGACTGCCTTATTGATGCCGATCTGGCATCAAACTCCGCCGGTTGGCAGTGGGTAGCGGGCTGTGGCACTGACGCCGCACCCTATTTCCGGATTTTCAATCCAATTAAACAAAGCCAGAAGCATGATCCGGACGGCGACTATATCCGCCGTTATGTGCCCGAATTGGCGAACCTACCCAGCAAGCATATCCATTGCCCCTGGCAGGCCCCGGAGCCAGTTCTTCGGCAGGCTGGCATCATCCTTGGAAAAACCTATCCTTACCCCATCGTTGACCAGACCTTCACGAGAAACCGCGCCCTTGCTAATTTCCGGGCGCTCAAGGCGTTGATTTAAGGGCGGGCGCCGTGCGCCCAGTCCACGTCTCGACGGCACTCCAATCGGCAACGTACCTTCACAATTTGAATTTTGCCGCAATCGGCTCACCCCAATGCTTGCTCAAATGCCCCGCGGGCCCAGCTTTCGCCATGGTCGGCCCCCAAAATATCCTGAACGTCTGTGGGGTGATCCGGGGGCCAGCTGTCGCACCTCATCACGGTCTGGTAACCACAGTTTGTTTGGGGGAAAAAGCCTAAGCCTATCCTCAAGCAAAATTTGATGTTAGCTGAAGGATCGATGGTTAGGCTGCGGCAGAGCGGGAAAGACGAGTAGAGCTTTATGGCAAGAAAATCACCAACCAAACCGGCCAATTCGACGGCGCAAGAGGGTCGCGCTGGCACGCCATTGACACGCCGTTCGCTTCTGGTTGGTGCTGTAGCCACGCTTGGGGCGAACCGTGCCCTGGCCCAGGATGAGTGGTGGAAGACGCTACCTGGCTTTGGTCCGCCGGCGGGCGCTGCCAAGCGCCAGAAGCGCCGGCGCAAGCGCGCCCAGGCGCCGCTGGACGATCTCAGGCCGGACAAGACACCATGGCTGAGCGACGAGATGTTGCGTCGCATGTCGCGCGCCATCAAGTATCACGAGCGAATCGTTGCCCGCGGCGGTTGGCCATTGATTGGCAAGGGACGTTATTTACGCGCTGGCGATGACGACGAAGTCATCCCAAGGGTGCGCCAGCGTTTGCTGATAACCGGCGATCTGTCCCGCAGGCACGCCAATTACGCATCAAGCTTCAATTTTGACGACTATCTTGAAGCCGCCGTAAAGCGGTTTCAGGCCCGCCATGGCCTGCGCACCAGTGGTCGGTTGGATATTCCGACCCGCGCCCATTTGAATATTTCCGCGCAACATCGCTTGGATCAATTGCGTTTGAATTATCGCCGCATTCAAACTCTGATGCGCCAGCGGGTGCCTGACCGGTATGTCTTGGTCAACGCCGCAGCCTATCAGCTAGAAGCCGTTCAGGGCTATGAGGTCCAACGCCGTCATCGCGTCGTCGTCGGCAAACCCGACCGCCAAACACCGGAAATAAAAGCAACCATCTTAAATCTGAATTTTTTTCCCTACTGGCGGGTGCCATTAAGTGTCGCCAAGTTGGATCTGATCCCGCGACTTATTCGCGAACCAAGCTATCTGGCAAAAGAAAAGATCACCGCCCGCAAAGGCAGTTACGATGGTCCCCAGATCGACACGACGAACATTCGATGGCAGGCCGTCGATCCCCGCAAAGTCTTCTTTCGGCAAGAGCCGGGCCCTCAAAATGCGCTCGGCCTAGTCCGCATCGATATGCCGAACAAAGAAATCGTCTATATGCACGATACGCCGCTGAAACCGCTTTTCAGAACCAGAGGGCGGGCCTTCAGCGCCGGCTGCGTTCGGGTTCAGGACGTGTTCGACCTAGTCTCCTGGATCGCCAAATACGAGCCAGGTTTTGGCAGGCGTGATCGCGTCGACCACGTCATAGAGGAAGGTGAACCGACGACCGTCAAACTAACCCGGCCGGTCCCCGTGTTCTTTACTTACTTGACGGCATGGGCAGAAGCCGACGGCAGCGTGGCGTTTCGCCCCGACATCTATAACCGTGACGGTGCCAAGCTGTTAGCAGGCGAAAAAGATCCAGAAGCGCCTGTCGTGCGCGAGGCACTCGCCCCCTAACGCCAGACCACCTGCCGTTCGCGCCTTGGGACTCGTTCAGCGCGTGAGTTGCCACGGCCCTCCGCGCCAAAAAATAAGGCCGGCCAGACGCTTGTGGCCGGCTCCACTTCGCGCGTTCGTGTGGATCACGAAACACCCAAATAGGTTTCCCAAAACCATTGAGTCCAGATACCCCTGTGCAGCGTGTAATTCAGGATTTGCTCAAACATCAACCACACAAAGGCGAACGTCCCGACGCCACCCAATAGCGCTGCCAAGATCGACTTACGCCCGCCAATCAGCATCCAAAGCATCACGAAGACTGCGCCGCCGAGCAGGAACCCAAATAGATATATCAAAGCAACGCACCCACACATGGCAAGGCAAACAATTATCTCCCGTGTGACGGACCGTGCAACGATGTCGTCAGCCACAAGAGCTGAGCCGGTCAGGCGATTAACAATGCGCCCAATCGTCGTATTCGTTGTGGTTAGAATATCGAGAGCGCACAAAGCAACGCCAGTATAACCAATAATCAATGGGAACAGCCGGACCTTGCCCTTGTACTGATAGGTCTCGTGAATGAAGAAAATCATCACAGCCATGATACAGAAGGCAAAAATCAGGGCAGATTTCTGATTGCGCTCGGTCACAGGCCAGAAGGCTGCAAGGCCCGTCAACCACCCGAACACTCCCAATATGAGAAATTGAACGCGGCTGAAGCCTCCAAATTCCACGAATTTGAACGCACCCGCTGTGTCATAATGCAGCAAGCTATAAATCGTGAACGTGGCGACTGAAAGCAGGCCAAAAACGATCGAAATACCTGGAATGCCTCTTTCATTCATGCCGCGTCTCCCGAGATACGCTTTTCCTTAGAAAATAGGCTCCTCATATATGGAATTGCCAGGCTGATAATGATCATCACCAACAGGATCTGACAAATATACCGGGTGAAGAAAACCGAATAGCTGCCATCGGAAATGCCAAGCGCCTGAAAGAAGCTGCGCTCAGTAATTTCTCCGAGCACAAGCGCAATGGTAAACGTGATCCGGGGGTATTGGAACCTGATCATCAAGTAACCGATGACAGAGAAAATCAGCGCGATGATCACGTCACCAAATTCGCCGTGCAGCGCATAGGCGCCGACCAATGCGACGACCGTCACGATTGGTGCGAGGACGTGACCTTCAACGAGTGTGAGATACGCCATTGGTCGCGCCAGCGCCAAAACGATCAAGGTTGCCACGACACAAGCGATCGTCAACGACAGCACAAGTGTAAAGACGACATCCTCTTCATCAATAAGGAGCGTCGGCCCTGGGTCCAATCCATGCAAGACCATAGCACCCAGGAAAACGGCCGTCTCGGCACTCCCCGGAATACCAAACGCCAACGTCGGAATGAGCGAGCCCCCGTCCTTGGCATTGTTAGCACTTTCCGGAGCGATAACGCCTTTGATGTTGCCCTTCCCGTAAGGGACGTCCGGATTGCCGTCGCGCTGCACCTGGGTTGAATAACTGAGGAAGCCTGCGACGGTCCCACCGACGCCCGGCACCGCCCCAATGAACGTGCCGATCGCTGAACCGGTTAGCATCGTCGTCCAGTTGCGAAACACCGCAACGATCCCCGACGAGACCTTCTGAATTTTAACACCGGCCGGATTCTCGGCAATTGAACCGCCCTTAACCGCAAGGTCGATCATTTGCGAAATCGCAAACAGGCCGATCAGCGCCGGTACCAGCTTAATGCCATCATAGAGGGCGTCGATCCCGTAGGTATAACGGATAATCCCTGAGATATAATCGAACCCAACAAATGCGCAGAGAAATCCGAATATCGCCGCTATGAGTGCTTGCAGGAGTCGGTCCCCCGTCGAGACTGCGATAGCGCACAAACCAAACAGCGCAAGCATGAAGAATTCAGGCGCTGAAAACAGCAGTACGATCTCCTTGGCAATTGGAATGACAAGCAGCAACGTAAAGACGCCGATCAAGCCGCCCAGGGCAGAGGCCGTCGCGCCCGCCCCTATGGCCTCGCCCGCGCGTCCCTGTTGGGCAAGCGGAAAGCCATCGAACGTCGTCGCCGCATTTGGTGCAATGCCTGGTGTATTGAGCAAAATTGCGGACACCGAGCCACCCGTCGAAGTGGCTGCCATCGAACCGCCCATCAACATGATGGCATCCGCTTTTTCCATTCCGAAAGTCAGCGGGATCAGTAGCGCCAATGCAGTCGTTCCACCCAGACCTGGAATGGCTCCGAACAAAAGTCCGATGGACGTACCAGCGACCAACCAAGCGAGCGATTTAATACTCAAAAAGTGAAGACCCGCAGTGCTTAGCGGCCCCAACAGGCCCACGAAATTCTCAAGCATTCGCTTCCAATCCCGGCGCAGACGCCTCCCTTGCGGACCGCCCTCAGCGGACCCGACCAGTCCCTTCTAGTTCAGTGCCTCGATGTGACGGACATGAGGATTTATTATTACTGTAGCGTACTTATTGATCCGCACTCAAGGCAAACCATAAGCAGCCAGCACGCCATGGCTAACAGCACGAACCAGGTTGCCTGCTGCAATGCCTATCAAATTTAAGTGCACAAGCAACCCGAAAGTTCGACAGCTGGTCGACGGCATCAATTTAAGCGCGTTATGCCCCCTGGCGCGTCCCGCCTTATTCGAGATCGCCGTACTGCTGCAATTCCTTGCACCATTCATCGGCCATTTTGAATGCTGCTTGGCGGTCGGGTGCGACTTCGCGGCGCATGTCGTAGCCATCTTCGTCATAGGCGATCAAAGCCCAACCTTGCCCTTCGGCAATGAAAGTCACCTCGAATTTGACACCCTGGAAATTTGCCGTCCAAAGATCGCCGGGCCCGGGCCATTTGAAAAATTTCATTGTCGTCATGCCTCAATGACAAAAGAACCGCCTCTGCAAGCGCCGATATGGCGCTTCCGGCAGTGCTTGTCCAGCACCGGCGGCAACGGCAGAAATTAAAAGGGCGCTGCAAATCATGGCTGCGGGCGTGCGATTTGATTACGTCGCCAGCCTCTTGTGCATGGCGTCCGTCCAGCCCCGTGTCATAGTCCGGAAGAACCAGTGACCTCTCGCCCTAAAACATTGATAGGCAACCTTGATATCGAGAACCAGAGTAATGCGCTTGCCGCGATATTTGAGCTCTCCGATGTCGTGTGTGGCAATCGGTTTAAAACCGACGATACGTGTGTGGAAGCCGAATGGGCTGTGTTGCTCGTCTTCAAAGACATCGGTGATAAGCTGCGTATATTCGCGGGCGACCACCTCACGCGTGGCGGTACGCATAAGGCTCAACACCACGCCCACACCATTGCGCCGCTCCGGTACGACAGCGAACCGGCCAATCTCAGCGATGCGCTCACTTTTGATAAACTCTTCAACCTTGAGGTCGGCAGAGATATCAATCGGTTTGGGACCATAAGCCAGATATTGCTCGATGGGTGGATCATAGACGACCCTCAGCACACCAACTGGCTTGTGCCGACTGGTTGCAAGGAACCATGAGACATTATCGGCCTCGAGATCAGAAGCAGGAAACACGGATTCCGCGTCAACGACCCAGGCCTTTTCTTCTTGGTAAGTGGCTTTGAGAACTTTCAGCGCCAGTTGCCGCTCGGTTTCAGTGGCAATGCGCTTTGCAGACGTCAATCCTCTGATCCGCATAATCTTTCTCCTATGCCGTTGCCGTCCAAGCCTTTCCAGAGAGCCGACCGATGGCCCCCATAATGTCCCCATGCCATCGCCGAACCAAATCACGATTTTCATTTAATGCCGTGACGGCGGGAGGAACCATCGGCGCACCGATGCGAATCTCGAAGGGTGTACCTTCGACAATCGGCGAGTCCTCATCGAGGGAAGGGAAGCGAATACCGGCTGGCACGACTGGCGCCTGCGTCTCAATAGCCAATCGCGCCGTACCATACCGACCCCGCAAAAGCTTTTTCCGGCAAGGATTTACAGTGCCTTCAGGAAAGATTCCGACCGATCCGCCAGCCCGCAAATAATTGCCGGCCTGGGTCATCGGCGCGACCTCATCGGTAAAATAAGGCTTCAGGCGATTGAGAAATCTTGGTCGTGCGGCTTTGCGTGGCACCGTAATGGCGCCGGCCCGGCGATAGAGATAATTCATGCCGGGGATCATTCTAAAATTCCAGTCTGCAAAAAAATGTAGACGTTCGCCATTTCTAAGCAATACGAGGATAGCCGGAACGTACAGGGCTTCGCCGCGCGAGCTGTGATTGAGCGCTAAAATAAAAGGGTCCTGACCGGGTTGAATGTGGGCCAGGCCATCTATTCGCACCACTTGTCGGCGGCTCATCAACGCCATGCCCCGCAACAGCGCGCGATCAAAAAACTGCAGATCCCCCAGATCGCGGCGCAAGATCTCCCTCCGGCTCAACACACGGTCCAAACTATGGCGCGCTAGGTGTCCATCCATCGCCAGTATCTCTGCGGCCTCGGTCATCATTGTGTCGCACCAAGGATGCCATTTATCTATCGCGAGTGCATCGGCGCCCTAGGCCTAATGCCTGTTCGCCGGCCTTGCCCACGTGCGTGTGGCAAAAGAGGATGATACACCAGCTCCAATGCCCCTGCATCAGTCTCGTAAATCGCCGAACAATTGCCCACCCAGTCGCCGCAATTTAGATGACGAACGCCATTAATCGGCCGGTTGTCCCGCATCTGCGTGTGGCAAGAAAGGCCATCAAGCTTCGGGCCCGGAATCGTCGGGAACCACTATGGAGATCTGATAGGAGAGGCTACGCAGCGGTCTCAGTGTCGCAGTCTGCGTCATGTCAAGCTCCTGAATCAGTCGTTCACGAGCTTTGTAGCAGAGCATCCGTATCAATTATGTGACTGAGGCTGGCGTTCCTTCACGAGGATGTCGTTTTGGACTAGCCATTGGCGCTAACCCTTAGATTTTTGGCCAGCCGCCCATTCTTGGCTCTGTCGCCATAACCACAATCCAAAAAGCAGCATTGGCAAACTGAGGACCATACCTTTTGTAATTGGCCAGGGCGGGAGAACCAGGCGGAAATCGACAATCTTGAATAGTTCGCAAAAAAGCCGGGCCAAGGCGTAGCCGATAAAAAAATATGCAGTGGTCAGGCCAGGCGTTTTGAGTGCGCCGAATTTGTGCACGACCAAGTAAAGTACGCCAAATAAGACCGCTCCTTCGAGCAAGGCCTCGTATAACATTGCAGGATGCCGCGGTACATCGCCCCAACCTGGAAAAACTATGCCCCAGGGCACAGCAGTCGAATGGCCGACGACCTCGCCATTTATGAAGTTGGCAATCCGCACCAAACAAATGCCGATTGGTACGGCGGCGCACACCAGATCACCGACACTCCACATATTTGCCTTGTGGTGGCGTGCAAACAATATAATTCCCAGAGCTGTCCCAACCACCCCGCCATGAAAGGACATTCCACCTCTCCAAATGGCTAATATTTCAAGCGGGTTCGAGGCATAGTGGCCCGGCTGATAAAACAGCACATGCCCCAGTCGCCCACCTAGAATGACGCCAGCTGCAACGTAGGCGATGAGATACTCGGAGTTATCGGAATTGATTGGGGATCGCTGGTCAGCCCAATGGCCCGGTGTGGTAATCAGCCGCTTGATATACAACCATCCGAGGATCAGCGAGACCGCATAGGCCAGCCCATACCAACGGATGGCGAGCGGTCCGAGTTGCAAGGCAATGGGATCGATATTCGGGAATGGCAAGGCCAACATGACCGATGGATGCTCCGAGTGGCGAGGCCGCAGCAACCCGGGCGCAATACCCATCACCCGCGTTGTGCGATTTACTTTTGCTCACTTAGGCTGGTTGAAATCATTTGTCACGTGAGGATTGCAAAGCACCGAACAGGTGTTGCCCTATGGGCCTGCGCTGTTGTCCCTAGACCAGCACTCGCTTTATGGATGCCGAGACGGTCACTCTCGCGTCACGATCCGGTGGACCAACACCATCGCGACACCCCCTCCACACAAACCGGCGAGATAGATCTCAATGTGCCAAGCGCCGGCGTTACACATCGTTCGGGGACGAAAACACGGTGGCCAGCATGTTGGCGCCCAGGCGGGCGGAGGTGAATGGGTCGGTATAAGGTGCTGTTGCCATATATTCTTTTATGACGCATAAGGCCCGCCGATTTCGGTCGGCCATCTGTGCGATGTAGTGTTCGGCCTCCTCTGCGAGATCGGAGGCCGGTACGACCTTGTTGACGATATCGAAGGCGAGAGCCTCGGCAGCGCTGATAGACTCGCGCGTAAAGACCAAATGGGTCAGTTGCTTTGGCGGCACCTTGTGCAGGAGCGCAGAAATGGCGAGCGTCGGCGGCAGATTATTATCCATTTCCGGCAGCGAAAAGCGCGCGGTGTCTGCGGCGATTGCAAGGTCCGATTGCCCCGTCAGCGCACATCCAAATCCTTCGGCGTTACCCTGCACGACAGCGAGAACCGGAACGGGTGTCGCGCGCACACGGGCGTAAACGTCCAGAATTGGTTTCGTTATCCGTTCACGGACTTCAAGGGCTGACGGCGGCGAGGGTGGCTTCGGCGCCGCCGCACGTCCGAGACAAAAATGCGCGCCTTCAGCGCGTATAACGACGAACTTGGTCGTGGGTCGGCTGCCGGCTTCGAACACAGCTTGACCAAGCGCATCCATATCGCTGGTCGTCAGCCGATTGCCATCATCCGGCCGGCAGAGGGTTAGCGTTGAGGTGCCTAATCCATCATTGTATTCGATCCGAAACGCATTGCTCACGCCAATTCTCCTCTTCGCTTGTCCGCCGACACCGCGGCTAACGCCCAGATTGACACTGCTTATAGGGTGCGACTACCTATCGAGGCAATAATCGTGCTTGACCTCGCCCAGGCCAGGCGATGGAGGAACAATGCCCGCTGCGACTCTAGGGTTCCCCGATGGGGCCGATCCGACAATGCCCCGATTGATCGACGAGACGTTAATCTGGCCTTCGGACGACGGCCAGGTCCGACTGAGGGCCGCCATGTGCGAAGATTGCGGTCACGAGACCTATCCGCCGACGGCAGTCTGCACTGCATGTCTTTCAGACCGCATGACCGAATTCGCTCTCGAAGCGCCAGGTACCCTCTATTCATACTCAGTCGTGCATGCCGCACCCAAATGTTGGCATACGCCATACGCATTGGGCTATGTCGATTTTCCTGGCGGTTTGCGTGCGTTGGGGCACATCATGGCGCCACTTGAAACGATTGAGATCGGCGCCACAGTGGGGCTGGATATTGCAGCTGTTGGTCAACAAGAAGATGGCACGCCCATCATGACCTATGTGTTTGTCCCGAGGTGAGCAAATGCGCGACGTCTACGTCATCGGCACTGGCCTGACGCCCTTCGGAAAGTTTCCGGACCAGACCCTTGCGGACATCGGCTGGCCTTCCGCGCGGATGGCCCTGAAGAACGCAGATTTGCCTGCCCAAAAAATTGAGGTCATGTATTGCGGCTCGGCTCTTGGCGGGATGATGTCCGGACAGCGTGTCGCCAAAGCGATTGGCCTCAGTGCCATTCCAATCATCAACGTCGAGAATGCCTGCTCCTCGAGTTCATCGGCCTTGCGCCAAGCTTGGATGGCGATCGCCAGCGGCTGTCACGATACGGCGCTGGTCGTCGGTGTCGAGAAGCTGACCAAATTTGGCGGCGGCACATTACCTTTGGAGACCGAAGACTGGGAAGTCCGCCAGGGCATGGTGATGCCGGCGCTTTATGCCATGCGTGCACGCCGTTATATGCATGAATACGGTCTGACGCGTGAAGAGCTCGCCGATGTTTCTGTCAAAGCCCACGACCATGGCGCCCTTAATCCGAACGCTCAAATCCGCAAGCGCGTGAGCCGCGATGAGGTGATGGCGGCACGTCCTGTCGCCGATCCGTTCACGCTCTGGCACTGCTGCCCCACCGGTGACGGTGCCGCTGCATTGGTGTTGGCAAGCGATGCGACGGCGCGCAGGCTCGGGCGCGCTCAGGTCAAGGTCGCCGCGACCGAGGTCACGTCAGGCGTATACAGCACCGGATACCGTGACATGACGTGGGCGGAATTGACGGCCCGTGGTGCCAAGCACGCCTATGAAATGGCTGGGGTCGGGCCAGAAGACATCGATGTAGCCGAAATCCATGATGCCTTCACGATTGCCGAACTCATGTACTACGAGGCGTTTGGGTTCTGTGAGCGTGGCGGTGCTTATGAATTCTTATCAAGCGGCAAGAGTTCGCTTGGCGGCACCAATGTCGTCAATCCATCTGGCGGCCTGTTGTCTCGTGGCCATCCGGTTGGCGCCACGGGTGTCGCGCAGGCCGTCGAAATCGTCCGCCAGTTGCGCGGCGAAAGTGGTGACCATCAAGTCGCGGGCGCCAAGGTCGGCCTAAGTCATGCCACCGGCGGCGGTATTTCCGGCTTCGATCATGGCGCGTGCTCGATCCAGGTATTCACCCGATGAAGCCAGCACCATTTACCTACCATAAGCCGGCAACCATCGAGGACGCTGTCAAATTGATGGCAACGTTGGAAAACGCAAAGGCCTTGGCAGGCGGTCAGTCTTTGATCGCGATGATGAATTTTCGTTTTGTGGTCCCCGATCACCTTGTCGATCTGGCCGGCATCGCATCTCTTTCCGGAATTAATCTCGATGGCGGCCTGCTGAAAATCGGCGCCATGACCACTCAGCGGGAAATCGAATTCTCGCCAATCATTGCCGAGGCCGCACCGTTGTTCCGCGAGGCACTTGCCCTGGTGGGCCACCGCCAGACACGCAATCGCGGGACTATCGGCGGCAGCCTCGCGCATGCCGACCCAGCGGCCGAACTCCCTGCGATCCTCGCCGCTTACGACGCCCAATTGAAAATCGTCGGCCCCTCGGGCCCCCGCACCGTGCCAATGAGCGACTTCAATCGAGGCTTCATGGCCACCGCGATCGGCCATGACGAACTGTTGGTCGAGATTGAAATTGCGCCCTGGTCCAAAGGACACGGATCCGCGTTCAAAGAGTTTGCCCGCCGTCATGGCGACTTCGCCGTAGTTGGCGTTGCGGCACTCGTCGAGTTAGCGGCCAATGGCACCATTTCCAAATGCGCTCTGGCGGTTTGTGGTGCCAGCACTGCACCGCAAAGATTGCCGGCAGCCGAACAGGCGATCACCGGCAATCAACCAACGCCCGATGCGATCGCCGCTGCCGCCCGCACCGCCGGCACCATCGATGCCATTGAAGACATTCACGCCTCGCCGGATTATCGCCGACACCTGGCGCACATGCTGACAGGACGCGCCCTGACGGCAGCAATAGCCAAGGTCGGTAGCGCGCCAAACAATGGAACATCATGACCAATACGCTCGACATTACGCTCACCGTAAATGGCACTCGCCATACCAAAACAGTCGAGGCGCGCTTGACCTTGGCTGATTTTCTGCGCCACGACCTCGGGCTGACCGGCACACATCTTGGTTGCGAGCATGGTGTCTGCGGTGCCTGCACGGTTTTGGTCGACGATATGTCGGCGCGGTCCTGTCTGATGTTTGCAGTACAAGCCGACGGCCGCTCCATCAGAACTGTCGAGAGCCTGGCTGCGCCAGATGGCGAACTCAATACACTCCAACAAGCCTTTCAAGCCAAGCATGGCTTGCAGTGCGGCTATTGCACACCCGGCATGCTGATGACTCTGACAGAACTTCTCGAAAACAATCCAGACCCCACCGAACAAGAGGTCCGCATTGCTATCACCGGCAATCTATGCCGCTGCACAGGCTATGCCGGCATTGTAGAGGCAGCTCTGGCGGCGGCCCGCGCGCGCCGCGCAGGAAAGGCCGCGTAATGGGCGTCAAACAATTCGGTGCCAGGGTCCAGCGTTTTGAAGACCAAAACCTCTTGCAAGGCAAGGGACGGTTTATCGACGACATCAGCCGACCCAACATGCTCTACGCAGCCTTTCTGCGCAGCCCTCATGGTCATGCGAAAATTCATAGCATCACGACCGCGCCGGCATTGGAGGCGCCAGGTGTTGCCCACGTTTTGACCGCTGCAGATCTGCCGGAGCATGTGCGCACCACACCACTGCCGCTTTTAGTGCCGAATGCCGCCATGCCGAATGCGCAACCGCAGTATTGTTTGGCAAGAGACGAGGTGTGTTACGCCGGCGAGCCGATAGCCGTCGTGCTGGCCGACAGCCGTTATCAGGCAGAAGACGCATTGGCGCTGATCGATGTCGACTATGAACCCCTGGGGGCAGCGAGCGATCTCGCCACCGCGGCGCAATCCGATGCAGCAACCGCGCATGCCGGGCGCGAGAACAATATCGCTGCCACCTATACTGTCGCCTACGGCGAAATCGATGCGGCGTTTGCAGCGGCACCGCATGTCTTCCGCGACTCCATCTGGCAACACCGCGGCGGCGGCATGGCCATGGAACCGCGCGGCACGATTGCCGAGTATGACGCGGACACCGATGCGTTAACGGTCTGGGCCACCACCCAAGCGCCACACATGACCCAGCTGTAGCGCGCCAGCGGGTTTTGGCACAATTTGAAAGCCGTTCGGATAGGTTCTGAGGCCATGTTGCAGTTCGGCTCCGGTCCATTCCGTACTGAACCGTCCACTGGTATTACTGAAACAATTGGTTGTGTCTGAGACCTTAAGTGGTAGGAGATGAACACACGAAAGCAGCAGTAGTGAGGCTGACGATGAGTAAAGTTATTATTTCAAGACCAACTGATGAAACCTTAGATGACCAACAGGCGCGCGAGCTGGTCAACTCGACAAACTGGTATCACCGTTTCGAATTGCGACCTGGGCTCGAAAGTCCGGGTGTTTCAGAGATTTCTCCGTCGCATGCTGCCGACGCCATTGGCATACCGCAGAATCTGCACGGCAAGCGGGTGGTAGATATAGGCGCATGGGACGGAGCGCTTACATTCGAATTGGAGCGGCGCGGAGCTACTGCTTACGCACTCGACATACAGGATCCGGCCCGCGTCGGTTTCAATGCCGCTCGAAAAATAATGAACTCGTCTGCGGTTCACTATCAAGGCAGCGTTTACGATCTGCCCTGCGAAGAACTCAACAATCTCGATGTTGTGGTTTTTCGGGGTGTGTACTACCATCTAAAGCACCCCATACTTGCGTTTGAATGCATAGCGGCGGCAATGAAGATGGGCGGCACACTTCATTTTGAAGGTGAAGGGCTGGTACAATATATCGAAGATCTCGCTGGTAATCCGGCCAACCTCGATACGAAAGCAATAATCGACAGCAACGCACCGATTTGCCTCATTTACCCGAATAAATATAAAGGTAGCGACAACTGGTTTGTTCCAACGCCCGCCGGCTTGAAATCGGTCCTGAACGCCAGCGGATTCGACGTCGTTCAGCTCGATACATGGACCGACCCCGACGACCCCAAATCACAACGGTTATTCGGTACAGCGGTCAAGATTCGTGAGCAACCGATTGTCGAGCACCCCTTGTACTGATGTCACGGATAAGCCGTGAACACCTTAAAGCTGTTCTCACAAAGGGCCGGATTGTTCGCGACCGCCCCTGTGAAGCCACCCGCATTGATGTTCCACCGAATTTCGATAGTCGGGAACTGGCGGCGGTTGCGGCTGCCGTGTATGTATTTACAGACGGCGTGATGATGTTGACGGACGATCCGTCAGCCGCGACGGATGGTGTCTTGAACATCGGCGGATCGAGCGATACCCCCAAAAGCGCATTTGTTGTGCTGCTCCAGCTTCCGACAAGCCCCGCCCCGACGCGCCGCGCAGGAAAGGCCGCGTAATGGGCGTCAAACAATTCGGTGCCAGGGTCCAGCGTTTTGAAGACCAAAACCTCTTGCAAGGCAAGGGACGGTTTATCGACGACATCAGCCGACCCGACATGCTCTACGCAGCCTTTCTGCGCAGCCCTCATGGTCATGCGAAAATTCATAGCATCACGACCGCGGCGGCATTGGAAGCGCCAGGTGTTGCCCACGTTTTGACCGCTGCAGATCTGCCGGAGCATGTGCGCACCACACCACTGCCGCTTTTAGTGCCGAATGCCGCCATGCCGAATGCGCAACCGCAGTATTGTTTGGCAAGAGACGAGGTGTGTTACGCCGGCGAGCCGATTGCCGTCGTGCTGGCCGACAGCCGTTATCAGGCGGAAGACGCATTGGCGCTGATCGATGTCGACTATGAACCCCTGGGGGCAGCGAGCGATCTCGCCACGGCAGCGCGACCCGATGCAGCAACCGCGCACGCCGGGCGCGAGAACAATATCGCTGCCACCTATACTGTCGCCTACGGCGAAATCGATGCGGCGTTTGCAGCGGCACCGCATGTCTTCCGCGACTCCATCTGGCAACACCGCGGTGGCGGCATGGCCATGGAGCCGCGCGGCACGATCGCCGAGTATGACGCGGACACCGATGCGTTAACGGTCTGGGCCACCACTCAAGCGCCACACATGACCCAGCGGATGATGGCTGACGTGATGGGGCGCAGCCCGGAATCGATTCGCATAATTACGCCGGATGTCGGCGGCGGCTTTGGCCCTAAAGTGATCTTTTATCCAGAAGACGGTGTTATCCCCACTGCAGCAATGATCACCGGCCGACCGATCAAGCACATAGAAGACCGCCGCGAACATTTCATGTGCGCAACCCAGGAACGTGATCAGCTCTGGGACATGGAAATCGCGCTCGACAATGAGGGTAAAGTGCTGGGTGTTCGCGGCACCATGCTGCATGATTCCGGTGCCTATGTACCCTGGGGCATCATCATGCCCTATATCGCTTCCGTGACTGTGCCGGGTCCATACGTTCTGCCAGCCTATAAACTGGATGTACAAGTCATTTACACCAACAAGGTCGCGACAACGCCGGTCAGGGGCGCCGGGCGACCGCAAGCCGTATTCGTTATGGAGCGCTTGCTTGATCGTGCCGCCCGTGAACTTGCCATAGACCGGGCCGAAATCCGCCGTCGTAATTTCATCCAGCCGGAACAGATGCCGTATTCGGTTGGCTTGTTATTCCGAGATGGTCGACCATTGATTTATGACAGTGGCGACTATCCTAAGGGCCAGGCTGCCGCGGTCACCGCATCGAATTACAACACCTTCAAGGAACGCCAAACCACGGCACTGCAAGAGGGCCGTTACATCGGCATTGGTATTGCAAACTACGTCGAGGGAACGGGTCTTGGACCCTTTGAAGGCGTAACGGTACGCATACAACAGAACGGCAAGGTGCGCGTTGCCTCAGGCGCGACAACACAAGGCCAGGGTACCCGCACAACATTAGCGCAGATTGTTGCCGACAACCTCGACTGCCCGATCGAAGATATCGAAATCGTCCTCGGCGATACGGCCACGATCTCAAATGGTGTCGGTGCGTTCGCCAGTCGCCTGGCTGTGAACGCCGGCAATTCAGCCATGATGGCAGCCAGTGAAGTCCGCAAACAGGTTGTCGCCCTTGCCGCAAAAACCTTGGGCGTTGAGGAAGCGGATATCGACGTCGAAGACGGCAGAGCCATGTCCAAACGTGACAACAAGCCGTCTGTATCTTTCGGCGAATTAGCGCGACGGGCACAGGGCATGCCGGGGTTCTCGATGAGCGACGAGGACAGCGTCGGTCTGGAACACACCGGCTATTTCAAACCGTCTCAGGGTACATATTGCAGCGGTACGCATATCGTTGAAGTTGAAGTCGACATCGCGACCGGTGGAGTAACGCTTCTCAATTATACTGTTGCCCATGACTGCGGCACGGTCATCAATCCATTGGTCGTTGACGGCCAGGTGCAGGGCGGCGTGGCGCATGGGCTCGGCAATGCGCTTTTCGAATGGATGAAGTATGATGAAAACGCACAGCCCCTCACCACTTCATTCGCCGAGTATCTGATTCCCATGGCAACCGATGTGCCAACCTGCCAAATTGAACACGTCATCACGCCGACACCGCTCAACCCGTTAGGAGTCAAAGGGGCCGGCGAGGGCGGTACAATCCCGGCGCCTGCAGCAATCGTTTCAGCGATCGAAGATGCACTGACACCATTCAAGGTCAAGTTTGACAAGACGCCTTTGGTGCCGGAGCAAATCATCAAGACGTTGAGTGCGGCCGGCGCCTTCGATCCCGCCGAATAGCCGCCAGCAGCACAGAAGCCATAAGGGACCGATGCATGACTGAAAGAGCCACACGTCCAGGTCCCCTATCGCATTTGCGCATCCTCGATTTGACGCAGTTTCTGTCCGGGCCATTTGGCACCCAGATCTTAGGCGACCTCGGTGCAGAGGTAATCAAGATCGAAGCGCCAGCCGGCGATATGACGCGCCGCCTGCCACCCCACTTTGTCGCCGATGACAGCGCTTACTATCTCAGCATCAACCGCAACAAGCACAGCGTCGCTATCGATATGAAGTCGCAACGCGGCCAAACAATCGTTCGTGATCTCGCTTTGGCAAGTGACGTCGTCTTGGAGAATTACCGACCCGGCGTGCTGGCAAAACTCGGCCTTGATTACGAGACCATTGCGGCGGAAAAACCATCGATCGTGTGGGCGTCAATCAGCGGATTTGGTCAGGATGGGCCGTATCGCGACCGCCCGGCCTACGACATGATTGTCCAGGCCCTCTCAGGCGGCATGAGCTTGACCGGCGAAGTGGAGGGCCAACCGGTGCGGTCGGGGATACCGATTGGCGATCTTGCCGCCGGTCTCTACGCAGATATTGCCATTCTGGCCGCGTTGGCATCCGTGCAGCGAACCGGGCGCGGCGAATGCATCGATGTCGCCATGCTCGACTGCCAGGTCGCGATGCTGGTCTATCAAGCCGCCTATTATCTCGCCTCCAACGAAGCGCCCAAACGCCAGGGCACAGGGCATGATTCCATTCCGACCTATCGCTCATTTACATGTAAGGGAGATACATATCTCGTCATCACAGCAAACACGGAACGCATGTGGCAGCAACTCTGCACCGCCCTTGGCCGCAAGGAACTCGCCAGCGATGAGCGTTTCACCGACAATGCCGCCCGATACACAAATCGCTACGAACTTTGGCCGATCCTCGAAGCCGCATTTCTCGAACGTGACGCGACCCAATGGGCTGACCGCCTCGTCGCCGCTGAGGTGCCGGCGGCCGTCGTCAACACACTTGACCGCGCACTGAATGATGAACAGGTACTGCATCGCCAGATGGTGCTCGATCTCGCAGGCGGTTCGGGCGAGCGGGTCAAGGTTGCCGGCAATCCCATCAAATTCTTGGGCCGCGATGATTATCACACCTATCCGCCGCGCCTTGGCGAAAGCGCGAGAGAAATCCTGACCCGCATTCTTGGACTGTCGACGGCTGATATTGACGACCTGGAAGCCGCAGGCACAATCACTGAAGCCAAACCGACGTAACCATAACGTCGCCACCACTATTGATTTGAGGCAGCCGAAACCCGGCTGAACGATGACGATGACTGTTGATAGGCCCAAACGCGGCTACGCTGACCTTCATGATCATATCAAGCGACTGGAAGCGGCGGATCTTTTGTACCGCATTGACGAACCGATAAACAAAGATACGGAAATGCACCCCCTGGTGCGTTGGCAGTTTCGCGGCGGCATTCCCGAGGCGAACCGCAAAGCCTTCTTGTTTTCCAACATCACGGATTCGAAGGGACGAAAGTACACTCTACCGGTAATCGTCGGGGCGATCGCTGCCAATGCCGAAATCTACCGCATAGGAATGGGTGTCGAACGACTGGAAGACATCGGCCCGGCCTGGCAGAACGCGATCCAAAACCCGATTCCACCAAAATTGGTTTCAACAGGCCCGGTTCATGACATCATAATCGAAGGCAAAGACTTGCAAGGGCCCGGCAAGGGCCTAGAGTCCCTTCCCATTCCGATCTCCACACCCGGCTTTGATGCCGCCCCCTATCTCACCATGACGGGCGTGATCACCCGGGATCCGGAAACCGGTATTCAGAACATGGGGACCTATCGCGGCCATCTCAAATCCTCAGGTCGCCTTGGTATGATGATCCTTGCCAATCTAAATTCTGGCGGCCTGCAGCATTGGCGCAAGTACGGTGCCAAAGGCGAACGCACACCCGTCGCGATTGTTTTAGGCGCGCCACCGGTCGTTGCCTTTCAAGGTCCGCAGCGCTTACGCCAGGGTCTTGACGAACTTGCCGTCGCGGGTGGCATTGCCGGGGCACCGATCCAGGTCGTCGAAGCGCACTCGGTTGACCTTCATGTGCCGGCAGAAGCGGAAGTTGTGATTGAAGGATATATCGATCCCGATTATCTGGAGCCGGAAGGGCCGTTCGGCGAAAGCCATGGCTACGTCGCTCTCGAGGATTATAATGTGGTGATCGAAGTCACCGCGATCACGCATCGGCGCGACGCTGTTTTGACATCGATAATTTCGCAAGTCACGCCATCAGAATCGAGTGTAGTAAAACGTCTTGCCTACGAGCCCATGTACCTCGCGCATTTGCGCGACACCCTAGGTGTCAAGGGCATAAGGCGCGTCGCCATGCACGAGCCACTCACCAATCTACGCCGTTTTGTTTTCCTGCAATTCGAGCCTAACACGCCGAAGACCGAGATATGGCGGGCCATGCATGGCGCCATGAACCTGCAGGCGGTGGTTGGAAAATTTATCGTTGCCATCGACGACGATATAGACCCATCAAATCCCGACGCAATATTCTGGGCAATGTCTTATCGCTGCAATCCGGCGGTCGACACTCTTGTCATTCCCCATCGCGAACGCGGCCACGGACCGCGCATGGAGGAAGATACCGGCGATGGTGCAATGCTGATCGATGCAACAATGAAACACCCAATGCCGCCACTGGCGCTGCCGAAAAAGGAATTCATGGATAACGCCAAGGCTCTTTGGGAACGTTTGGGCTTACCCGAGCTTCGCCCCGAAATGCCATGGTTCGGATATTCTTTGGGCGAGTGGACTGACGAGTGGGACAAAAACGCTATGGCCGCCACGCGCGGCGACTGGCCGGAGCGCAGTGAAGCGTTTCGCCAGCGCCGGCGCCGCGATGTTGAACCGAACAGCTCTGTTCGCGCAATCGACAAGGCTGATGAAGAGTGAGATGCGGCACCGGCAACCGAACTATGACACTCCGCGCCGATCAAGAGCTGCCTGCAGCAAAAGCGCCAACGGCATGACGGTCGCCCAAATGAGAGCAGTCGCCCCAATACCGATCCACACCGGTTCGGCCATCGAAAGCGCATCCAGTTGTGCGACGCCATAATACGTGAACGGGCCGGCGATTGCCCCAAGTACGATTGCCAATATATATCGACGGTGTAGCCAATTAAGTGCCGGTGTTATCAGGATTGAAAAGACGATCCATAGCCCAACGACATAAACCGGGACGCCTACAATTGTGGTCCCGGGTGTTCGATAGTTGACGAGGCTGGCAAACTGCAACCCGGATTCCGCCGCAAGACCAAACAGGCCAAAGAACAGACCCATCGCGGCAAGCTTTCCGCGTTCAGGCGCCAATACCAAGGCAATAGAGAATGCCAGAATCGTAGCGGCCGTACCAATCACCGGTTGCGCGTTTATCGACCCATACGTGCACGCCACAAATGCCAGATAGAACACAGCAACTGTAACAACGACACGAAACATGTCCAGGCATCTCCAAATTCTTGTTTTGCAGCGGCATGAAGGCGCGCTTGACGCCTTCAGGTCAATAGCCGAGGGTGTCGCACACCAGATCCTCGTGCGTTAAGTTGGAATGGCTGCAAAAGTAGCAACTTAACGCACAAAGATGATCACACCATAGGCATAAAGCAACCGGAGGCACCGGCGTTGCGACCGTTCACGACCTTCTTTGCCATCACAATATTCGGTTCAATACTCCTTGCAGGTCCAACCGCTGCACGTTGGGTCCACCAATCGCAAGAGGTGAAGGGTGGCGTCGATCGCCACATCGCCATTGGCCGCCAGACCGGGCATGCCCTCGCTATTTCATGTCAGGGCCAAACAAGAATCCAATTGCGCTTCACCTCCCGTCTCAAGTGGACGCCCGCCACAAGAGCCATAAAGCCTGCGCATCTTGCCCTCATCCTGCGTGTCGACAACCAACAGCCCCTTACCTTGACGGCCCGCCTTGCCAATGCCCGCGGCGCTGTTGTTTCCATCCATGAGAGTGCCGCAGTCGTCAACCATGCGCGCACCATCGCCGCGGCAAAAGTCGGCGTGATCGTCACACTCCGCGTCTCAGGCAAGACCTTACAGGAAGCCGCATTTCGTGCCGGTGGCGCCGCCAAGGCGATCCACCGGACCTTGGTCGGCTGTGGTCTCGCGAACAAACGTCGCTAGTAGCGACCGCAATTGTCGTTAGCTGTGGATGGGCGAACCATGCCGCACCATCCTCGCGCTATATTTGGCCAACAGACCTGTTGTAAGGCGAGGGATCAGTCCCATGGCGCTGATGTGCAATGATTGTCAGACGATTGTCCCCGAGAGGGTTGACGCCTGCCCGGTGTGCACGGACGAGTCGCCGCCTTTGATACCGATTGATCTTTCGGTCCAACGCCCGGAAATCGATGCGGTGATCGCCGCATTGGACGCCCAGAAATGGAAGGTCATAATGGCCGGGCTTGCGACCGCTTTTCTCTTGGCCTTGTTTATCGCCCGCACTGACTGGCTCCGCCCTCAAATCCAGATGGCCTTCAATACCGTCGCTAAGGTGTTCGGGACGACGGGTGGCGAAGATGCTTATATTGGCGCCACCATCGCCACCGTACTGCTGACGTGGGTCATGTTCATCATCATCACGGCCATCATTAGTTTTGCCTTGGCGATTTCGTTGCCCGCATGGGCACTCTTTATTTACCGTTCCGACGTCGAAAAGTCCCCGCACGACAGAATTGCCCGGATTGACAATCTTGCCCCCGCCCAAATGTTCCATGGCCCAAATATTGATGACGAAACCATCACCGGTCTCGTTGATCATTTGAAGAGCGATGACAGATTTCTAACCCTCCGTCTTGAGGACGACGAACAAATCGCCGCGACCTGGAAAGGCGGTTATGCCATCGCCATCATTGCGAGCGCATTCTATATTGTCGGATTCTATTGATTCTCAACATACGACCTGACTGGCACAAACTAGGCAAATGCCAGCACCAAAAGACCGATAAACGCAACAGCCGCAATGCTTGTTGCAGCCGCGATTAGTCGTCGCTCAAACTTCGAGCGCTCAGGCTCGGGATGATTTGTCATGGACCAGATGTCGTGTCTTGAAAACTAGAGTGAATGAGTGTGAAAGACCACGCCTTGCAAACGAGAGCAGGCATGAAGACGAACCAATGCAAGCAGACCCCCTCGACGTAAAACACAAAAATGCGGCGTCCCTTCGCTCGCGAGCCACGGCGATTTGCACTGCCACACGAACTGTCTAACACCAACAATTTCCAACGTGGTAGGAGCATATCCTATGGTGCCTAAAGTGACAAGAAAACATGCTGCAGACAATCTGTATACGCCTCATAAAATAAACAAAACTCCGGTAATTCCCTAGCTGATCATTTGTACACATTTTGTTAACTATAGCACTGTATACAGAGCAGCGGAGGGGTGGCTGAGAGGCTTAAGGCACCCATCAGAACTGATGCGGCAGGCGGGTTCGCCCCGTCTCGATGGTTCAAATCCATCCCCCTCCGCCAATTTTTCCTAGCCTTTATGATCGCCCCGGCACCTTGCGTGTCACAGTCAAGCGTGTGAACTGATGCACGTGCTTACAGGCTGGCAGAGACCCGACAATCTCATTGCAAAATCTCTAATGGTCCAACGGTAGCAATATGCAGCGGCCAGCAGCATTCGAACCTTGGCGATCTCAAAACTGATTCTACTCAGGCGTCCTGCGGTCCAGGTGTTAGGACAGCAATCGCCCGAATCTCTATCGCACCAATTGGCAACTGGGAAATCACCTAAATCGTGTCGGCAACAAGACGCAAGTCACGGACGGGCGCGCGCAGCGACCAATCTCTCTCGCGACGACGCACCACGCTTGCACCATACTAAAGGAAAGAAAACACGCGTCACTTTGGCGAAGACGAGCCCGTTGCCTGCTGCGTGTCGCCTGCTGCCCGTTGGCTGCTGCCCGTTGGCTGCTGCCCGTTGGCTGCTGAATGACCATCGGCCGCAAGTCTTGATTGAATTCGGAGAAGATGGCTCCGCGGGTAGGATTCGAACCTACGACCAACCGGTTAACAGCCGGTTGCTCTACCGCTGAG
Organism: Hyphomicrobiaceae bacterium; assembly: GCA_965223255.1. GTDB lineage: Bacteria > Pseudomonadota > Alphaproteobacteria > Rhizobiales > Hyphomicrobiaceae > CBDCWA01. Next base: position 562,363 of record CBDCWA010000003.1, read on the forward strand.
CTACCGCGGATCAGGCCACCTCTGGAACGCCCTCAAATAGCAGACTTACCAGCCTGATGCCAGCCCTTATTGGACCGCCATCACACGTTATATCGGGCCACGCGCCAGCACCTATTTCTTGGTCTCAGCCGGCAGGTTTACGCGCTCGCGTGTTTCGGCTTCAAGCTTGCGCTGCTGGCGCACGCGTTCTTCGTCAGATGTTTCCTTTGGGCTGAGATCTCTAATTCCATCCTTGGCATCTTTCGGGGCATTGACGGTGAGCGGTGTTTTTTTGATCGCAACCCTCGGCCCATAGGCCTGAAAGGTCGAGAACACAATCGCGCCGATCACCAGCAACAGCGCCCAGGCAGCCGGCGGCCAAAAAATGTGCACGAGATCACTGTGCTGCGATTGTCCCGCTTTCTGGACCCGATTGTTAAACGCGCGCATTGCCCGCCAGGTCAATGCAAACAGGATCAATACGCCCAAGACCGCGATCACAACCTGATAGGTGGCAAGCCCCAAGGCCTCAGGACTGGTCTGAATTTCCATCGCTCAAGTACCCTCAATTGGCTTTCTTATTTGCTGCGGCTTTGGCCCGCGCAGCGTCGCTGCGAAATGTCGCCATACTCTGGCCGACAGTTCCGAGCGCCTCAAACGGGATCCACTTGGTGTTTGCACTGGTTGCCAGCTTTTCCAAGACTTCGAGCCGCCGATAGGCCAGATATTTTTGAGAGACCGATTCGGCGTAGATCTTGTTTTCCTCGAGTACGGCCTGAGCGCGTTCACGCCGAATTTGGCGCTCTGCACGTGCCGCTTCAAGGTCGGCCTGCAGCTTCACCAGCCGGATCTGTTTTTCTGCTTCTTCCTGCTGAATAGCGATCCGGCGACGGGCCGCCGTCTCCTTTTGATCGAGGATCACTTTCGGAAATCGCACGTCGGCCAGACCGAAACGCCGCGCGATCAACGGCGTGCTCTCCAAAGCTTTATTCACCGCCGTGATCAATTTGGAGTTGATCGCTGCCCGCGACGACGCGACCTGTTCGATCGTATATTCCGAGACAACCCGCCGAACGACATCGCGGACCACCGCTTTACCGTAGGTGTGATAGATCCGGTTCTTTGATATCACGCCGTGCACCAAACCGCGCAAGGCACCGCGCGGACGGGCTGCCGGGACCCGGTCGAACAACGATTGCAGCACCTTTTCGTCGTTTTTGACCGCGAATGTCCCGCGCACATCGAATGGCATCGCAAGTTCGGACTTCGGCATATAAAGCGCATGATCTTTGCGGAACATTTCCTGCAAACCGAAATCACTCGATTCCACAACGATCAGGCGATCGCAGTAGAAAAAACAGATCGGAAGCCGGAACTGGGAAGGTGAGATAAGGCCAGGCCGAAAGCCCTCCTTGGTTAGAATTTTTCCCTGATAGGCAGGGGGAACTTGAACCGATTCCCCGATACATCCACCGAGCGCAAGCGCTGCAAACCCGGTGACCAGCAGACTAAGATAGCGCTTCATGTCACCTCCAGTTGAATTTGAAATGCAACTCATGAGTAGCTTAACAAAAGGACATTCTCATGAAGAAGTCTTAAAGATGAGTGGAAGCGCTTGAATTTCCCCAGTTTTTTCATCTTCAACATCACAAAATCATGACTTGTCGCCATGATTTCGGACCGCGTCGGGTGACCGAGCGATGAAACAAACTCGAGGAGTTATACTGGAGGCCACGGCCGGACTCGAACCGGCGTAGACGGATTTGCAATCCGCTGCGTAACCACTCCGCCACGTGGCCTCAGTCAGTCCCTGCGATTAGGGCAGCGACATGTATCACAAAGGTTCAACGCGGTGCAATGTCAACCTGACCCGCGTCAACGGCACAAGATGATGAAACGTCCGGGTGACTGGCCGCTGATCCAAAGATTGGGTAAGACTGGCGTGGCGACACCAATCGAGACAGACGGGATACAGTTTTTTAAAGCAGGAATATCGATGATCACCTTTGAAACCCAGCGCGAAAACATGGTTGAAAGTCAAGTGCGTCCAAGTGGCATAACTGACGGCCGCGTTATTCGGGCTATGAAAGCCGTACCCCGCGAAGTCTTTGTGCCCGAACCGCTTCGCAACCGCGCTTATGCTGACCAAGACATCATCCTACCCAATAACAGAACACTTATGGCGCCCCGGCTATTGGCCCGATTGATCCAAAATTTGAATTTAGAGGCTGATGCGCTCGTTCTCGACGTCGGCTGCACAACCGGCTATGCGACAGCGGTGCTCTCAAAGATCGCGCAAACCGTTGTCGGTCTCGAATCGGATGAGGCGCTGGCAGCCGAAGCGACGGAACATCTGAGCGCAATTGGCATCGATAATGCCGTGATCGTGACAGGGCCGCTTGAGAACGGCTACCCAGACGAGGGTCCCTACGACGCGATTCTGGTATCCGGTATGCTGGCGCATGCCCCGGAAGACATTTTGGATCAATTAAAGGACGAGGGCCGACTGATAACGGTCATGATGAGCCCCGGCCAGCTTGGTGACGTCGTCGTGTGGCGACGCTTGCGGGAAACGTTTGACCAGCGCCGTCTATTCGAAGCATCAACTGGACTCTTGCCGGGCTTCGAACCTAAAGAGGTGTTCACGTTTTAAGCCGTCATCACTGGCCGACCAAGTGCTCTTCCAGAGTGTGTGAATATCGCCACATTGCGCCACGCGACTGACTCGCGCAAAGTCAATAAGACCTTGTAAAAAAGCTCGATTTTGGGCACTTTATAAACAGCAAATCAGTTTGCCGCCTGCGACGGCCACTGGGGGGACAAAAATCCCACGTCGCACTGCGCGAAGTTATTTTTGGTTGCGTGTTTAGAATCCCGTAGACTCCGATTGCATCAGTCGCATCTAAATCAGGGGGCCATGCGCGCCATCACCCACTTCGACGGCGCGTGAGGTGCAGAGATGACATCAAGACAGATCAAGCAACGCGCGACGGGCTCGCCGCAAGTGGCCATTGTGTGCGTCGCCATGGCAAGTCTCTGTGTTGTTGCAACCGGTTATCCTAGTTCTGCTTCTGGCGAAACCCTGCGTCAGGCGCTCGCCGCCGCCTATCGGACCAATCCTGAACTCGATGCCGAACGCGCGCGCCTTCGAGCCACGGACGAACAAGTCTCTCAGGCGCGAGCAGGGTTCCGGCCCAGTGTGACCGGTTCAGGCGCGGCCACTTATGACAATCAAAGATCAAAACCGGCGTCGACGGGCGATGGCCGGGTCTACCCCAAATCCCTCTCGATCGATGTGCGCCAGCCCATTTTCCGAGGTTTCAGAACTATCGGTCAATTACGCGAGGCAGAATCCAACGTCAGAGCCGGCCGCGCCATCCTGCGCAATGTCGAGCAAAACGTGCTACTCGCGGCGGTGACCGCTTATGTGAATGTTGTGCGCGATCAGGCGGTTGTTCGTCTTAATGAGAACAATCTAAAGGTATTGTCACGCGAATTGCGCGCAACCCTTGATCGCTTCAATGTCGGCGAAGTTACCAAAACCGATGTGGCACAGGCCCGCTCGCGCCGCTCCCTGGCCGTTTCCCAGCTTGAGGCAGCCCGCTCGACGCTCAAAGCCAGTCGCGCCGAGTACCAAAGGGTAATCGGCTTTGCCCCCGGCCGTCTGCGCCAGCCGAAAGTACCGTATTCGCGGCTGCCGAAAACACGTCAATCGGCGATCAAAATCGCCTATAAGGAAAACCCAATTATTGTCGCCGCCCTGTATCGCGAAGCGGCCGCCCGCCACGTTATTACCCAAATCAAAGGTGAATTGCTCCCCGAACTCTCACTGGAGGCATCCGGTAGTAAGGGATTCGATGTCCCAGGTATCACAAAAGAGACCCGCAACCTGAGCGTCGTTGGCCGTTTATCCGTGCCGCTCTACACCGGCGGACTAGTGAGTTCCCGCGTACGGGCTGCCAAGCACACCCACATTAGCCGCATCCAGGAAATTGAACAAAATCGCGTACTGGTGCGCTCCAACGTCATTTCGGCGTGGTCTCAGCTCAACGCCTCGCGCGCCCAGCTGGTTGCCGCCCGCACCCGCGTAACGGCTGATCGTACGGCCTTGCAAGGGGTCCGTGAGGAAGAACGCGTCGGCCAGCGCACACTGCTGGATGTCCTCAACGCCGAACTCGAACTCCTCAACTCCGAGGTGGCTCTGGTCACCAATATCCGCGACGAGATCGTCAGTGCCTACACACTCCTCACTCAAATTGGCCGGCTGTCCGCCAAATCCATGAAACTTTCGAGCACCATTTATGATGCCAAAGTACACTACAATCAGGTGCGCAGAAAATGGTTTGGCCTGAGCATCACGCACGCCGACGGGCGCAAAGAACGACTTAATGTCTGGCGGCCTAAGTCCAGAAAACAAAGTAAAAAATAGTATCACCGTGGCGCGCGCAAGATGTCTTCACACCACCCGCTAGGGCTGTTCGCACAGGCACGCGACCGCCCCTTGCTCCTACGATTTGACCAATCCCCCTTGTTGTAATCGTTCGAGGTCGGCTATATCTGGACCAGGCCAGCCTGCGAAAATGCAGGCAAAGCGCTTGATTTGTAATGGACATGGCTGATCACACAAGGAGCGCAGAATGAGCGGATCGGATGGCAAGACCGAACCGAGCATGGATGAAATTCTCGCCTCTATTAAGAAGATCATCTCGGAAGAACCCAAAACGGGCGAGGCAGAACCTGCGCCTCAAAAAGCTGTTGGGGCCAACAACATTGACGCCTCGCTCGACAGTCTCCTAAAGGCACAGATTGATTCTGCCCCAAATGGCGCACACGCTCATCCGGTGCATGATCCCAATGCCGCTCCCAAAACCCCTGCTGGCACCCCGGCACCAACAGAAGCGTCACCGGGATCGACTTCGGATGCGACGCCACGGTCCACCGGCCCGCTCGCCGCCAAGTCCATAAGTCAACCCACGACGGACGAAATCGAAGCCATCCGCCGCCGTGCGCGTCAAGCTGCCGGATTAGAGACCAAGGGCACCCAACCAGACACGCAAGCGGCTGGCGAAACTTCACGCGAGACTGCGCCGGCAAGCAGCAGTGATCCCACTCCCACGTCGCAGTCCGTTGAGGTCCCAGCTCAATCCTCTGGCCAAGCCGCTCCCACAAGCCCGCAGCAACCCGATGCATCAACCGGAGATCCTCAAACTGCGGCGAGTTTGGCGCCAAACGGCTCACCCGTTACCCAATCAATGAGCACCGCCGAGCCAACTCCAGCGGCTCAAGCCGATGCTGCAACATCTACTGAGGCAACCAGCCAGGCCGCCCCAATTCAATCGCGCACCATAGAAGACACGGTCACCGAGCTCCTTCGCCCGATGCTCCGCGAATGGCTTGATTCCAATCTGCCAACGATCATTGAAAAAGTCGTCAAAGATGACATCGCAAAGCGAACAACAAAATTGTTTGATGGTGAGAAAAAACCCTAACCAATTCGCGATGCACGAGACCTTACATGGAAGACAAGGCTAAGAATGCACCTGCCGCCCACGGCGCGTGCCTCCAGCAAGGCTGGCCGCGTTGACCCCGAGACGAGTTTTGAAAATCTAGACCACCGCGCAACGTTGGCCAAGCACAGTGCAATGGCCGTTACGCAATAAGGGCCCCTATCGCAGAATGCTCGAGAAAACCTATCAACCCAACGCAATCGAAGCCCGCATCCATGAAGCGTGGCAAAACCAGGACGCGTTCAAGTGCGGACGCGAAGACCGCCGTGATGCCGAACCCTACTGCATAGTTATACCGCCACCCAATGTCACCGGTTCATTACACATGGGTCATGCCCTGAATAACACGCTGCAGGACATTCTGTGCCGTTATCAGCGCCTGTTAGGCAAGGATGTGCTGTGGCAACCGGGCACAGACCACGCCGGCATCGCAACACAACTTGTCGTCACACAGCAGTTGGCGGAGCGCCAAATCAATTACAAGGATCTTGGCCGCAAATCATTTCTTGATGAAGTTTGGTCATGGAAGGCGCAATCGGGCGGTATTATCGTCAACCAACTCAAGCGCCTCGGTGCCTCCTGCGACTGGTCGCGTGAACGCTTTACAATGGACGATGGGTTATCGCGTGCGGTCATCAAAGTCTTTGTGGATCTTCATCGCCAGGGCCTGATCTACAAGGACAAGCGCCTCGTCAATTGGGATCCGGAGTTTCAATCCGCGGTATCCGATCTGGAAGTCGAGCCCCGCGATCACATTGGCTCGTTTAAGTGGTCGCGCATGCAGGTTGACAAGGACGGGGCATTGGTCCCATTCGATCCGGCCGCCCTGTCGAAGGTCCTCGATCGCGATTCAAGCGGTCACATGTATTATATCCGCTATCCGATCGCCGACACCGACTACGACGAAACAGACAGCAACACCTACATCACGGTCGGCACGACCCGCCCGGAAACAATGTTGGGCGATACCGGTGTTGCGATTCATCCCGACAACGAAAACTTGGGCAAATTCATTGGTAAGCGCGTTCGTCTGCCGCTTTGCGACCGCGACATTCCGATCGTTGGAGATGTTTATGCGGACCCTGAAAAGGGCACCGGCGCCGTCAAGATCACACCGGCCCATGACTTCAATGACTGGGACGTCGGCAAGCGTGCCGGGCTTGATGCGATCAACATTCTGCAACCCGACGGAACACTCAACGAAAATGCACCCGCGGCCTATCGCGGACTGGATCGATTTGAAGCGCGCAAGCTCATTGTCGCCGATCTCGCCGGCATAGGGATGTTAGAAAAAATTGAGCCACACAGCCACGCCGTCCCTCATGCTCAGCGCGGCGACGCCATCGTCGAACCCTATCTGACCGATCAATGGTACGTTGATGCGAAGACATTGGCAGCGCCGGCACTTGCAGCGGTTCGCGCAGGCAAGACGCGCTTTGTCCCCGAGCGCTACGCCAATGATTATTTCATGTGGCTGGACAATATCCAGCCGTGGTGCATTTCCCGCCAGCTCTGGTGGGGCCATCAGATCCCGGCATGGTATGACGGTGACGGCAATATCTTTGTCGCCCATGATGCCGACGAGGCCCAAGCCGCAGCCAAACAATTCCACGCCGGCAAAGCCGTTGAATTGACCCGCGATGAAGATGTTCTTGATACTTGGTTCTCGTCCGGATTGTGGCCATTTTCAACCCTGGGCTGGCCCGACGATACGCCGGAAGTCGCACGGTATTATCCGACAAGCGTACTCGTGACAGGCTTTGATATCATCTTTTTCTGGGTCGCCCGGATGATGATGATGGGCCTGCACTTCAAGCACGAGATCCCATTTCATGATGTCTATATCCATGCCCTCGTTCGCGACGAGAAGGGCAACAAGATGTCAAAGACGCGCGGCAACGTTATAGATCCGCTTGCGCTTATAGAGGAGTATGGCGCCGACGCGCTGCGCTTTACCCTGGCAGCAATGGCCGCCCAAGGACGCGACATCAAGCTTGCCACCTCTCGGGTGGAAGGTTACCGCAACTTTGCAACCAAGCTATGGAACGCGGCGCGTTTTGCAGAAATGAACGAATGCGTACGCGATCCAGAATTCGATCCCAGCCAGACACAGGAGACCGTCAACCAGTGGATCGTCGGCGAGACGGAGCGCGCCCGCGATACCGTCACGCGCGCGCTCAACGAATATAAATTCAACGAAGCTGCCACTGCTATTTACGAGTTTGTATGGGGACGGTTCTGCGACTGGTATGTCGAGCTGACGAAACCAATCTTGAATGGCGATGATGCCGCCTCAATAGCAGAAGTTCGCGCTTGCACGGCCTGGACCCTGGATCAGATCCTTAAACTCCTCCACCCGTTCATGCCATTCATCACCGAAGAATTGTGGACGCGGACCGGCGAATACGGCCCGGAGCGGACCGGCCTACTGACACTCGCCGATTGGCCAGCTTGTGAAGGTTTGTCCAACGCGCAAGCCGATGATGAAATCGGCTGGATCATACAGTTGGTCAGCGATATCCGTTCTGTGCGCGCTGAAATGCGTGTACCTGCCGGCGCAAAAATTCCGTTGGTGATTGTTGGCGGCGGAGAGAAATGGCGCTCCCGCGTCGATCACCACGATGATAGCCTGCGCCGCCTTGCGCGATTGGATCACATATCGTTTGCCGATAGCGCACCATCCGGTGGCGCTGTCATCGTTGTACAGGATGCGACTGTTGCCTTGCCACTTGCCGATGTCATCGACATGGCCGCCGAACGCGCGCGATTGGAAAAGGAAGTGGCACGCATCGAGGCCGAGATTAAAAAGATCGACGGCAAACTTGCAAACGCCAATTTCGTCAACAAGGCACCGGCCGAAGTCGTTGAGGAAAATCGTGAAAGGCGCAGCGAGTACGAAGCGACCGCGGAGCGCTTAAGAGCTGCGGTAGCTTGCCTCGATTTGAACTAAGGGCACTCTTAGAGGCTTCCGGCAGTGGGGTTATCATCATAGCCGCCGCCTCAAACCCACCACTTCGCGCAACATCTCAGGATTTGACCCCTGGTACATGCTTGGCGACGACGGGGCGTTCAGAGATCACCCGCAGCTCGCGCAACTGCCATTCAAGACCGCGGAGTACGAACACGCCGGCATAAGACCGGTCCTTGACATACTTGTCGACGATCTCGAACTCGACGCGGGTTAAACCAGTCATTTCAGCCCGGCGAATGCGCTTGTAAAACCGCACAATGCGCTCCGTCCATGGACGTGCTTTTTCTCCCGCAACTGCCCGCCATGTGGCGCGATATTTGGCGAGCTGCGATAGCCCGGTTGGGGTAACATAGGTCTCCAAGAACCGATCCACCATGGTTTGGCCAAAGGCGGACTTTACGCGCTGCCAAAGTGTCGGCTTCACCCTTGCCCCAAGGGCTACAGCTTGCGGCAGCACATCGGGCTGTCCATTGATTGACCGCTTAAGCGTCGCGCGCACGTTGACCCAGTCGACTTTTCGTTCAACGAATGCCGTATCGCCTTTCTTGATCGCCTCGTTCAACGACCAGGCAGCCCAAAACGGCGACAACACATAAAGTGTGCCAAGTGCCAGAAAGAGCATCGCATATCCAAGCAGGCGATAGATCATTGCCGAATTCCTAGACTCATGACGATCCCGACGGAAAATTCATCTGCCAGTCAGTATAGCGCCAAAAATCGGCCATCAAACGGCAATGCAACCTTAAATTTTGCTCATAACTTGGAAAATACCGTTTGGTGGGGCCGAAAAGGGCCCGATAGGGCGGCTCTGCCCGCTTCAGCGCGCGCCTAGGCATATGCGACGTAACGCAGACCAATCCCCCGCCGATAACGCTGGGCGTGTAGGATATGCCGCCTGGCGCTCCGCGAGACGTGCGCGTTCACGGGCCCCAGGGTGGGTGCTAAAAACACTGAATTGCCTCCCGACCCGGCTTTGCCGCCGCTTCCATTGGCGGCGAAAGAAATCCGCGAACCCCTGTGCACCGATTTCTGCCTGTTTAAGGATTCGCAATGCGTGCCGGTCGGCATCGCGCTCGCCATCACGGGAATATTTTAGACGCGTCAGAACCAACCCAATATTGGCAATCGTCCCCCCTCCGAACATCGCTTCCGCCAACGCAGACAGACCGATCGCACGGATAAATCCGCTTTCGGGATGCAGTTCGATACCGTGTCCCATTTCGTGGGCAAGGACACCCGCCACTTCCTCCGGACTTCGCGCTTGACGAATAAGACCGCTCGTCAAGACCACGCGTTCACCGGGTGTCGCAAAGGCATTGACCAACCGCCACTTCACGACCTGGACTTTGAACGTTTTTTTACTGCCGCTGGCGGCACTCAATCGTGCAACGAGGCTCTGCAAGGCACGCTGGCCGTTGGAATTGACACAGGCCGGGCGCTTCTTGGTGAGCGAGCGCACGACATTATCACCTAAGGACTGGCGCACTGAATCAGGCAACATCCGCGCCAACCCCTGCACCGGGCGAACGTCGAGCCACCAACCGAGCCCGATTACTGCGGCAACAGCCGTCGCACCAATAGCCACCGGCCGTATCGCCTTTGAGCGCTGCGATGAGCGCTTGAACTGCGGTGCACGTCGAGCGAGTTCGGCAACAAACGAGGCATCTTCAACGAACAGCGACGCGCCCGCCGGATCTGCAAAGGTCAAAAGCACGTCTTTGGATTTGGGTGTTAGTCCCGTGCCAACGCTCAAGTTATCGAATGGAACGACCTCTTGCGTTCGACCTCGATCATCGAGAAGGACGATGCCTTCATTGGCAAGACGCACGTCGCGTTGTTCGGCGCGAGCGGTTTGTCCGTCCGAAAATCGCCCGGACCACATTTGCACAGAAACAGCACTCGGAGCTATGCTAGAACGCGTCGACATCGAAAGCCTGGGCGAGGCCTTCACCCCGCTGATTGTTGTCCGGCGCCGTTTGGACGATGGCATCGAAATCAACAGCGCCATCAAACGACAAGTTATCAATCATATAGCGCGCCGAGCGGGCTTGCGCTACCGGCGTTAGAATTCCAAGCGTAAAAAGGACCAGCAAATAGTTGGTTACACTGAGCCAGGCCAGACCGCGACCGGTCATCCGGCCTTCAAAGGCAACGCCTTCATAGGTTGTGTGACGCGCAAAATGATTGAACATTCTGGCTCGATACCAGGAAGAGACGACCAGATAAATGAAGTAGCCGACAATCATCACACCAAACACAACCGCCATAATACGAAACTGCAATTCAATCGGCATGGTTGGCCTGTCGGGCGGCACCAATGAGTAGACGAAGGCGCCATAGACGGCGCTCCCGATCAATGCGAGCAACAGGACCGACACCCACACCACCGCGAATTTCCCGTACAAATAACCCGAGCTTGCCGAGAAAGAGAAATAGCGGTCACCAAAGCGCATACGATTGGTCATCAGGCCTTGGAGCTTTGTCGTCCGCCACGGCATGATCCATCCAAGTGTCAGCGGAATGAGGAGTGCGGTCCAAAAGAATGTCCAGGCGTAATCCCAGCCATCGCCGTCGAGCCCCGCTCTAATGCCGCGCCAGGTCGTTCGCGATAAGCGATAGCGTGCAGCTCTGTAGAGCGCCGCACCGAATAAGAACCCCAAAATTATATAAAAGATGAGCGTTATCACCGACGTCAAAGTTGATTTTTGCCCCCACCAGAGATGGACAAAGAACATCGCCAAGAACGCTGGCAACAAAACAAGCCCAAACACGATTAGAAAACCAATGAAGAGTTCCCAACCCGTACCGGTATACTGCAACGGTTGCTGCTCCAGCCGCGCCCCAGACCAGATCCGCCGTCGTTCCTCCGTCTTTCCCCAGAAGTGATAGATGCCGAACGTCAAGACGCGCATTATGGTATTGAAAATCGACAGCAAGATCATGCCGTCTGGCCGGACCCAATCAAGCGACGTCCTGCGCACACCAGGCGTGGTGTGGGCTGCGGCACCAGGGCTGTTATCACTATTGCTCACGACGCCCCCCAATCCTCATCATTAAGACTAAAACCTCATACAACTGATCTGTTACTCAACATATTAATTAACACTAATCAATAAATCGACAGAATGATTATTAGCCCCACTCATACGGCCACTCCATGTCTGAACATCCAGTATGACGGTGTCGACCTGAGCGGCTTGGTTCTTATCACCCGCCTTTACAATTTTCGAAAATCTAGATCTGTTGCTCAACTACCACGACATTCCCCAATGCTGCCTCTATTGAGCCACAATGGCCAGCGATCTATCGGGCCTGGCCGTGGTGAGGATCTACGGTCGTGAATGAATAGATATGCGGCGGTTGCCTTTGACGGGGATGGGCACAGCGCTTCCGCTGAAATACGAGCCGACACAGAACGATTCGAGCTTCATGGGGGGCTTGATTGGTGGCTTAATCGTGTTCAGCCGCGCCGTGCACCAAGGAAATTCGGACGCACCACCAGATGGACGCCAAAAAGTTTGATAAGCGGAAATTGCCCAGCCGTCATGTGACGGAGGGCCCAGCGCGCGCACCACATCGGTCCTATTATCATGCCATGGGCCTGACCGACGAGGAGATCCACCGGCCATTTGTTGGTGTCGTCTCCTGCTGGAATGAAGCCGCCCCTTGCAACATTGCATTAATGCGCCAGGCGCAAGCGGCCAAGGCAGGTGTTAAACAGAGCGGTGGCACGCCGCGTGAATTCTGCACCATCACTGTCACAGATGGCATCGCGATGGGTCATCAGGGCATGAAGTCATCACTCGTCAGTCGCGAGGTCATTGCTGATTCCATCGAGTTGACGATGCGCGGTCATTGTTACGATTCGATGGTTGGGATTGCCGGTTGTGATAAGTCCTTGCCCGGCGTGATGATGGCGATGCTTCGCCTCAATGTACCATCCGTGTTCATGTACGGTGGTTCTATCAATCCAGGCCGCTATAAGGGCCAGGACGTCACGGTTGTCGATGTGTTCGAAGCCGTAGGCAAACACAGTTCAGGTGAAATGAGCGACGCGGAATTGCATGATCTTGAATGCGTCGCCTGTCCCGGCGCAGGGGCGTGCGGTGGACAGTTTACGGCCAACACCATGGCGTGTGTGTCCGAAGCCCTTGGTTTGGCCTTACCGGGTTCAGCAGGAGCGCCTGCACCTGATGAGCGGCGCGACCATTACGCGACAGAAAGCGGCAAGACCGCCATGCGCATGCTAGCCGATGGTCTGCGCCCCCGCGAAATTGCTAGCCGCAAAGCTTTTGAAAATGCCGCGACCATTGTCGCCGCGACCGGCGGCTCCACCAATGCAGCATTGCATCTGCCGGCGATGGCAAATGAGGCCGGGATTGAATTCGATCTCTTCGATGTTGCAGAAATCTTCAAACGCACGCCCTATATCGCCGATCTCAAACCCGGCGGGAAGTACGTCGCCAAAGATGTTTACGAGATCGGTGGTGTGCCGCAGATCCTGCGCGCTTTACTCGATGGTGGCTATCTCCACGAGGACTGCATAACGGTAACCGGCAAGACGATCGCGCAGAACCTTGAAGGCGTCGTCTTTAACCAAGACCAAAAAGTTGTTTATCCGGTCGCCACACCAATTTCCCCGACCGGTGGTGTTGTCGGGCTGAAGGGGAGCTTGGCGCCTGAAGGCGCGATCGTGAAAGTGGCCGGAATGAAATCACTTGTGTTCTCAGGACCGGCCCGCTGTTTCGACTGCGAGGAAGATGCCTTTGCAGCGGTTGAAGCAGATCGCATCCAGGCCGGAGATGTTATCGTCATTCGATATGAGGGTCCAAAAGGCGGGCCCGGAATGCGTGAGATGCTCTCGACGACCGCCGCGCTTTATGGGCGTGGCTTGGGCGACCAGGTAGCCCTGATAACCGACGGCCGGTTTTCCGGCGCAACGCGCGGATTTTGTGTCGGCCACGTCGGCCCAGAAGCAGCCGTTGGCGGGCCAATCGGACTGATCGAGGATGGCGACATAATCAAGCTTGATGCGGTGCAAGGCATCCTGGATCACGATGTGCCAGAAGCAACGATCGCCGAGCGGCGAAAGCGCTGGAAACCACCACACAACCCTTATCAATCCGGTGCACTTAAAAAATTCGCCGATCAAGTAGGACCAGCACGTACAGGTGCAGTGACTCACCCTGGAGCCAAAGCGGAAGATGTTTGTTATGCGGACATATAAAGCCTTCGTTGGGGGCGCATCGGGCCTATTGTGGGCAGCCTTTGTCGTTGCGTTGACTGCTGTTGCGGGTACGGCATCAGCAAGCGACAACTCAACGACAAAGATGCCGCCCCGCGTAGCCTATGCGGTTGGCGTCAACGCCTATCACGATCGCGACTGGAAACGGGCTATGACCACACTCACCAAAGCCTCCAAGCACGGTGTGTTGCTAGCGGATTTCTATCGCGCACGCATTTTTGCCGACCAAACAACCCAATATTTTGATCGCGTCAAGGCGTATCATCTCTACAAGAAACTGGCCCAGGCCCTGATAGATATCGACCCAGACCTTGATCCTCGCGTCCGCTTTGCCGGCCAAGCACTGACAGCCTTTGCACGTTACATAAAATCTGGCATTTCCGAGATCAGGCTGCCAGCCGACCCGCGCCGGGCGGTTGATTATTTCAATCATGCAGCCGCCTTCTTCCGCGACACAGATGCTGAGTTCGAGTTGGCCCGCATGCGTTTGTCAGGCGATGGTGTCGCGCACAATCCGCGGTTGGCGATTCACTTCCTCTCGCGTCTGGCCCGTGCTGGTCACCCTGGGGCGCAAGCCAAACTGGCTGACCTGTATTGGACCGGCAGCCATCGCCTGTGGCAAGGCGAACCGCAGGTGCAGCGCGACCCGCTGATGGCCTACACGCTAATTTCGATGGCAGTTCAAAACGCGCCTTATGCGGAGCGCATATGGATCGAGGATACCTACCAAAAGATCTTTTGTGGCACGTCCGACACCATCAGGCGTAATAGTAAGGCGAAGGTGGCAAGTTGGCAGAAGCGCTATCGCAGTGGTGTGCGTTTGGCTGCCCGTCCCGCATCGGCGAAAAAACGATTCGATCCACGTTTCATCAGGACTTGCAGCAACGGCCGGCCGGTCCCACTACAACCACTCAAAGATCCGGACCAGACAATTAATCCGCCTCGCTCCCCATCGGCTGTCCCTGCAATGCACGGCGACATGACAGGCTCCGGCCAGAGCGATCAATAGAACACCTCGCTGTCATAGACCCTTTGGCAACCGGGTCTTGAGCGGATCAAAACGAGAATTCTGCCCACACCGGTGCGTGATCCGAAGGCTTCTCCCAAGCCCTGGTCATCTTATCGACATCGGAGGCCTGCAGCCTGTCGGCGGCGTCGGGTGACAACAGAAGATGATCAATACGTATTCCATCGTTCTTCTGCCAGGCACCGCGTTGATAGTCCCAAAACGAAAACACATCCTTGCCTGGCTGACAACTTCTCAGCGCATCTGTCAGTCCGAGCGCCAATAGCCGCCTAAAGGCCGCCCGACTTTCGGGCTGATAAAGCGCATCCTCAAGCCAAGCCTCGGGACGCTTGGCATCGACGGGTTCGGGAATGATGTTGTAATCACCCGCCAACACCAACGGCTCTTCCAGCTCCAAGCGGGCTTTGACATGGCGCTCAAAACGCTCAAGCCACGCAAGCTTATAGGTAAACTTTTCACTCCCCAGCGGATTGCCGTTCGGCATATAAATCGAGGCGACCCTAACGATGCCTTCCGCCGCCGTGATTACGGCTTCGATATAGCGCGCCTGAATATCCTCGTCATCGCCCGGTAGACCGCGTTCGACATCTTCGATTGTGAATTTCGACAAAATCGCAACGCCATTGAAGCTCTTCTGACCATGCGTGACGACATTGTAGCCCAGCGACTCAATATCCTCGCGCGGAAAACCCTCGTCGACGCTCTTGATCTCTTGCAGGCAAGCAACATCGGGTGCAGTTTCCTGCAACCAGGTTTTTAGCCCCTCAAGCCGCGCCTTTATCCCGTTGATATTCCATGTCGCAATTCTCATCGGCCCACCGGTCGAAAACCCTCGGACTGCAAGCGTCAGCGCAATTCACGCGTCGTCTCGCCTAAATAGAAAAACTCGTCCCACAACCGCACGAGGCAACCGCGTTAGGATTGTCGACCCGAAAACTGGCACCCGCCAATTCATCGAAAAAATCCACCTCCGACCCAGCCAGGTACAACAAGGACATTTGATCGATGACCAATCGCGCTCCATTGCATTCGACGATGGTATCCTCACCGGCCGCCTTCTCTACCAGTTCAAAGCGGTATTGAAACCCGGAGCAACCACCTCCGTCGACGCTGACCCGGAGCATCGCAGGTTTGCCGTCCGCCTCAGTGATCGCCTTGATGCGTTCGGCCGCCCGTTCGCTGAGTATCACTGCATTCGTCATAATGCTCCAATGCCTCTCATAGACCCTGCCAACGTCGTAACAGCCACGTTGGGCCATATCGTGCTCGCAAAACCTCAACAATAACAGTGAGCAGAACTTACTGCTATTTGCCAAGTCCATTTGGGCCAAAAGACCCCGGGTGAACACACTAGGAACATAAGAACCAACCGCGCGAAGTCAAATGATTGTCTTTACCACCGAATTCCCGCCGCGCGACAGGGCCAATACGGCAACAGGCAACGCCACCAATGCTACAGAATCAAAATAAGGTATACATGCCAACAAGGGGTGATAGAAGCACGGCCTGCCATGACCACATATGGTGAACAACTGGCTCCTGGTGAGCGACGGATCGGCTGTTATGCAGCAAGCGCCGTGCCGTCACGCGGGCGCGTATATCCCGAGGCAAGGTGTCCGATGCGCAATGAGGTCCAGCGCGATCGCGACCGGATTCTTCACTCAACCGCCTTCAGACGTCTCATATACAAGACGCAGATGTTCGTCTTTCACGAGGGCGATCACTATCGCACCCGCCTGACCCACTCGATAGAAGTTGCCCAAATCGCGCGCGCCGTGGCCCGTCAGTTGCAGCTGGATGAGGATCTGGCGGAAGCCTTGGCCCTCGCCCACGATCTTGGCCATCCTCCATTCGGCCATGCTGGCGAAAGGGCCCTCAATCGGATCGTCCGCGCCTGCGGCGGCTTCGACCACAATGTCCAGAGCTTTCGCATTGTGACAGCCCTCGAACGAAAATACCCCGACTTTGATGGTCTCAACCTGTGCTGGGAAACGCTCGAGGGTCTTATCAAGCATAACGGCCCGGCCCCCCCTCCGACGAGTGCAGCTGGCAAACTCATGCACCGGGCTCTGCGTCACTTTCAGAGCCAAATGGATTTGGCGCTTGGCGAGCATCCTTCCGCCGAGGCGCAAGTCGCTGCCTTGGCGGATGATATCGCTTGGATGACCCACGATATTGATGACGGACTGCGCGCCGGATTGATCAGTATCGAGGATATGACCGACGTCACGCTGACAGCTCAAATCCTGGCGAATGCATCACCGTCGACGGGCGGCGATACCCGCATTACGGTGCGCAGGGAGCGCCGCACTTATGAGGTTGTACGCCAACTCATAACCGTCCTGATTGCTGACCTGGTCGCAACCTCGCGCGCCAACTTGCAGAAGCTTGCACCACAAACGCCGGCAGATATTCGCAAAGCAGGTTACAGTGTCGCCCGTTTTTCACCGGAGCTTTGGGCGCAAATGCAAGACTTACGCAAATTCCTGTTTGCGCGCCTTTATCGCCACCCGTGGGTGGTGAAAGTCATGACCAATGCAGAAGCCATCGTAGAGGATCTCGTCGTCCATTATTGTGCGCACCCCGAGACCCTACCCGAAACCTGGGCCGAAGCCGCTCGAGAATTGAACGACTTAAAACAGATGCGATTGGTAGCAGATTTCGTAGCAGGCATGACCGATCGTTACGCCATCGAAGACCATCGCCGATTGTTTGACGCTACCCCGGAATTGCTTTAACTGCGGAGGCCGCTTTCACCCATGAGCGACAATAGGCCTGTTGTAAGGCGGGTAGGCCAAGCAAGCGCGATAGGGCAATCCACATGAATATTTTTGCTGAAATGGAGCGCCACATAGCCGATGCGCTCCAAACCTTACACCAGAGCGGTCAACTGACCCTGAACCCTTCCGAAGTGCGCATAGAGGTCGAGACGCCAAGGGATCCCAAACACGGCGATCTGGCCTGCAACGTCGCAATGGTTATGGCCAAAAAAGCTGGCGTTAAAGCCCGTGATTTGGCGACTTTGATTGCCGACGCCCTTATCGAAGATCCAATTGTCTCAAGCGTCGAAGTCGCCGGGCCAGGCTTCCTCAATATCACGCTTGCCCCCGATGTTTATCCCGACGTCATCCGCGCCGCCCTGGCACTAGGCGCGAACTACGGCCGCAGTACCGTCGGCCAAAACATCAAGGTCAATCTTGAATATGTGTCAGCCAATCCGACGGGTCCGATGCACGTCGGCCATTGCCGCGGTGCCGTTTATGGTGACGCTCTTGCAAATCTACTGGCGTTCGCCGGCCATGACGTGACCCGCGAATATTATATCAACGATGCCGGTGCCCAGGTCGACGTTCTCGCTAGGTCTGCCTATCTGCGTTACCGCGAGGCGCTGGGGGAGGATATCGGTGAGATCCCCGACGGCTTGTATCCAGGCGAGTATCTCAAGAGCGTTGGTCAGTCGTTGGTTCAAGAGCATCAAGACGCGTTACGCGATCGACCGGAACACGAGTGGTTGCCGATCATTCGCAACTCCGCGATAGCGGCGATGCTCGAGATGATCAAATCTGACCTATCAGCACTCAACATCCATCACGATGTGTTTTTCTCGGAATCTTCTTTGCGCGCTGGAAATCGCGACGAGGTTGCCGCGACCATGGATCTCCTCAGAGCGAAGAACCTGTTGTACGAGGGCCGGCTTGAGCGGCCGAAGGGGCATGACGACGATGAATGGGAAGATCGGGTTCAGACGCTCTTCCGGTCGACCGATTTTGGCGATGACACCGACCGCGCATTAATCAAGTCGGACCAGAGTTACACCTATTTCGCAGCCGACATTGCCTATCATCACAACAAGATCTGCCGCGGGTTTGATCACCTCATCAACGTGTTTGGCGCCGATCATGTCGGCTACATTCCGCGCATGAAGGCGGCGGTGGCAGCGCTGGCCGATCGGCCATTGGCCTTCGATATTGAGGTATGCCAATTGGTCAAACTCTTCCGGGCAGGCGAGCCGGTCCGCATGTCCAAGCGCGCCGGCACTTTTGTCACCCTGCGTGACGTTGTTGATGAGGTCGGCTCCGATGCCGTCCGCTTCATGATGCTCTATCGCAAGAACGACGCGCCATTAGACTTCGATATGGCCAAAGTTATCGAGCGGGCAAAAGAAAATCCGGTTTATTACGTGCAATATGCTCATGCCCGAGCGGCATCCGTTTTTCGCACGGCAGCTGAAACGAGCGCGGCTCTCGCGCCCGGCAGTGCAGTGTTGCAGCGAGCCGATCTCAGCCTGTTGACCGACGACGGCGAGCGCGATCTGATGCGCCGCATTGCGCAGTTCCCAAGGTTAATCGAGGGGGCAGCCCTGGCCCACGAGCCACACCGTATTGCCTTTTACCTGTACGATTTGGCATCGATCTTTCACCAGCAATGGACGAAAGGCTATGATTCGCCACAATTGCGCTTTATTTGCCCAGATGAGGAGGAAACGAGCGCCGCACGTCTGGTATTGATCTCCGCTATCCAACAAGTTGTGGGGGTTGGATTAAATATTCTAGGTGTGCACGCGCCCGACGAGATGCGTTAGAATACTGATTCTAAAGTGTGGGGATCAAAAAAAGGGTGGATGAATGTCCCGGTCGCAACCTCCCAGGCAAACAGGACGCCAACTCAACTGGGGCGGACAGCGAACCCTGCCGCCAACCGGTGCACCGACGCAGCCTGGCCAGCGGGCGCCTGAGCCACAGTTTGGCAATGCAGGGGGCTACAACTATCCCGATCAAAGTCTACCTCCGCATTTCCAGCCTGAGCAGGATCGTCTGGCTTATCCGAATAGCTATGATCAAACAGCTGGCGGCCAATATCAGCAAGCCGACCCCTATCTATATGGCGGAACTGACGCCTCCCAATCATACGACTTCAACAACTACGGCGCCGGCCAGTCCCAACCCGGCTTCGGAAATCACCAGTCGCCGCACGAACCCCACCTCGATAATCGCTTCGACAATCGCCCGCATGGCGGCGGCTATTATGACGATGGCCTGTTTCAGGGCCAGCAGGAACGCTTTAATGCCGGCCCGTTACCGACCGGCCACGAAGAAGACGACGAATATTACTACGATGATGATGAGCCAGGCACCGGCAACCGTGTTTGGTTATTGACTGCCGCCCTCATAGGCTCGATTGCCGTCGGCGGTGGCTTGGCGTACGCCTACAAGAGTTATATTGGCGCCGACGGCAAAGGCGCCGCCCCGATCGTGCGTGCAGATGCCGGCCCCGCACGACAAGCACCCGCCGATAGCGGTGGCCGCAAGGTTGGCGGCACGGACAGCAAGCTCCTTGGTCGTCTCGGCGGCGGCGGTGCGGGCAAACTCAAGGCTGCACCGACAGCCCAGGCCGACGCCAACGGCGTGCGCAAGGTCAAGACGTTTGTCGTCGGTGGAAACAACGCAAAAAAGTCGTCCGCGTCATCCTCCAACGCCGACGCTGATACCGCAATCCCTGGTTTCGTAATCGACAACCAATTCAGTGGTGGTGCCAGCGAGTCAGAGCCCAAGAAGACAGCGCCGAAACCGCAAAGCAATCCGCCAGCCGGACGACCGCGCATCAGCGTTGCCCGCATCATTACCGTGCCCCCGGATGCCCCCGGCAAAGCGTCGAAGCCGGCTGCTAAACCCCAACCCAAGGCCAAGGCAGCGCCCAAACCAAAACCCAAAAAGAAGGTTGCGCGATTGGCCACGAAACCCGCGGTGTCCAAACCACGCCCGAAACCAAAATCGAAAGCGCCCGCCGCTTCTGGAACCACCCTCGGTTATGTCGCCGTTGTCTCTTCCAAGGGAAGCCGCATCGCTGCCTTGCGTGCCTTCGCTGACCTTCAGCAGAAATACGCCTCGGTCTTGTCCGGCAAGATACCGGATGTCCAAAGATCAGATCAAAGTGCGCGCGGCCTTGGCATCGTCTATAGATCGGTTATCGGTCCGGCAGGCTCCCGCCAATCCGCCTATGCTGTTTGTCGCAAACTCAAGGCTGCCGGCCACAAAGGGTGCTGGGTCACCTCCTATCAACGGCAACGCTAATGACGAGCGCGAAGGCCGCTCTCATCGTCGGCCTCGAGGGACTGAAACTTACGATCGATGAACGTAAATACCTGGCGGATGCCCGTCCCGCCGGACTGATCCTGTTCGCCCGCAACTGTGGTTCGCCAAACCAATTGACCGCTCTCGTGGGCGAGGCGCGGAGTATCCTCGGTGATGACGTCCTGATCGCCATCGACCAGGAGGGCGGCCGTGTCCAGCGCCTTGCCCCGCCCCACTGGCGCCGTTTGCCCACAGCGGCAGACTTTCTCCGAGTGGCAGAGGGCGATGTTGAGCACGCAGCCGATCAAGCATTCAAAATTGCCCGTCTGACCGCCCATGACCTTCGCCAACTCGGAATCACTATGAACTGCGCCCCGGTGCTCGATCTCCGTTGGGCTGGCGCCCATGACATCATCGGTGATCGGGCCTATAGCAGCGATGTGGGCGAAGCCGCAGTATTAGGTCGGGCAGTTGCCAATGGGTTGATCGCCGGCGGGGTTGTTCCGGTCATCAAACATATCCCCGGCCATGGCCGAGCGTTGGCCGACAGTCATCTTACGCTTCCAACCGTTGAGGCAAATTGCAACGACTTGTGCGCAACCGATTTTGAGGCGTTCCGCCGTCTCAACGACTTACCCGCCGCAATGACCGCCCACGTCGTCTATAGCGCCTACGATCCTATAAACCCTGCCAGCGTGTCCCCTACCGTCACACAGGCGGTGATACGCGACCATATCGGATTTGACGGCCTGTTGATGAGCGACGATCTTTCGATGCAGGCACTGACAGGAAGCATTGGTTCACGCGCCCAGGCAGTAATCGCGGCAGGATCTGATATTATATTACATTGCAACGGCAACCTGAGGGAAATGGTAGATGCCGCGGCGGCGGCGCCGTTTTTGGTGGAGGCTGGGGCGGCTCGCCTTGGCCGTTGCTTAAGGTGTACAGAGGACATACAACCATTTGACCATGTTGAAGCAATCCATATCCTCGACGACATCCTGGGGGTATAACCGGCCCAAGCCGAAGCGCGCCCTGAATCAGTATAATCTTACGCTCGATAGATTAGAGCGAACAATGCAAACCAGATGACCGTTCACGACCCATCATCATC
This sequence comes from Hyphomicrobiaceae bacterium, assembly GCA_965223255.1. GTDB lineage: Bacteria > Pseudomonadota > Alphaproteobacteria > Rhizobiales > Hyphomicrobiaceae > CBDCWA01. The sequence goes on from CBDCWA010000003.1 coordinate 584,277, forward strand.
GCAGACCAACCTATGGCTGGAGGACGCAGACACCACTCTGCCTGCGCCCGATGCACAACTGCTCGTTGATGTCGACGGCTTCCACGGTCCGCTCGATCTACTGCTCGCCTTGGCCCGCACGCATAAGATTGATATTGCACAGATATCTGTGCTCCAGTTGGTCGAACAATATCTGTTGTTTATTGCCGAGACGCGACGCCTCAATCTCGAAATAGCAGCTGATTACCTCGTGATGGCGGCGTGGCTGGCCTATCTCAAATCCAAGTTGTTGCTGCCCAGGACCGATGAGCTTGGAGAGGAACCGACCGGCGAACAGCTTGCCGCCCAACTGGCCTTCCGCTTGCAGCGCCTAGAGGCGATGCGCAATGCCGCAGCTGCATTGATGGCGCGCAGTCAGCTCGGCCGTGACGTATTCTCACGCGGTGCCCCAGAACGCATCAAGACCGTGCGCCAAATTGAACATACCGCGGAAATTTACGATCTCTTGAGAGCCTACGCCGATCAACGCAACCGGGAGGCCCGACCCGTACATGTGGTCAAGGCCCGCACCGTTTGGTCAATCAAGGAGGCGCGCAAGACCCTAGAGGGCATCCTCGGCCGCCTGGCCATTGATTGGCGTGAATTCAGTGGCTATCTGCGCCAATTCATGGTCAGGAAAGAGGACAAGGCAACGGTCATCGCCAGTTCGTTCGGTGCTGCTTTGGAGATGGCCCGCGAAGGCGTTGTCGATATCCGCCAGGACCGTCCGTTTGGCCCGATCTACCTCCGCCGCAAGGCATCAGGTGAAAACCCGATCGCCAACGAGGTATAGTCATGCGTACACACGAACAGACAATATAAGCTGAGGGAGCGAAATCGCATGGTTCCACCACGCTCTGCAACGGCAACAGCCGATAAAGCGCCGGCGGATGCAGATCCCGATGCACCGATCGAACCAACTTCATCAAGTTCATCAAACGTGCCAGCGGATGGCGCCGAGACCACTGACCATGGGCTACCCGCGGACGTTGCGATGTTGCCGTCGGCCGATCGCCGACAGCAGCTGCGAATCTTGGAAGCAATCTTATTTGCTGCGACCGAACCAGTCAGCGAACAGGCCCTCGCCAAGCACATCGGTGCCGAGGACGATGTCGCAGCGCTGTTGTCCGAATTAAGCGCCTTTTACGCCGGTCGCGGCATAAATCTCGTCAAGGTCGCCGGTCGTTGGATGTTCCGCACCGCCAAAGATCTATCACACGTCCTGGAACGACACGCCGTCGAACGACGTCGGCTCTCGAAGGCGGCCCTCGAAACGCTCTCGATTATTGCTTATCACCAGCCGGTAACACGAGCCGAGATCGAAGAAATCCGCGGCGTCACGACCTCACGCGGCACGTTGGACGTGTTGATGGAAACCGGGTGGGTACGCCCGCGCGGGCGCCGCCGCGCACCCGGCAAACCCATCACATATGGAACGTCTGAGCACTTTCTGGTCCACTTCGGGCTAGAGTCGATCCAGGATCTACCAGGCCTTACCGAACTGAAAGGTGCCGGCCTGCTACAATCCAATTTGCCGCCGGATTTTACCGTGCCGACGCCCCAGGATGTCGCCGCATTAATGCCCGACGAACTCCCCCTCGACAATGACGATGAAGAGGACGATCTATTTGACGTTGGCGAGGAACACGAACAGGATGATCATGACGGTCCTGCCCTGGCGAACACAAGAGAAAAGGCAGACGGCCAATGAATTCGATAAGCCGGCAATTACCCCGGCAGTAATGGATAGTTTGATGACATGCTAAGGAGGGACCATCAGAGTGTAGAGCGGGCGGGATCGCACGTAACCGGGTCGACTTCGGTATCTGCCGAACTCAGCTTTGAGAATATTAAGCAGCGGTATGGCGAAGACCTCGCCCTGGACGGTGTCTCCCTCACCGTAAAGCCAGGCGAGATTATGTGCCTGCTTGGCCCATCAGGCTGCGGCAAAACCACACTGCTGCGAATTGCTTCGGGCATCACCCGTCCCTCGTCCGGCCGCGTGCTCCTCAACCACGTCGAAGTCGCCGGTCCGGACACCTTCGTTCCGCCTGAAAAACGCAACGTTGGCCTGATGTTCCAGGACTTCGCGCTTTTCCCGCACCTCACAATCCTCGACAATGTTACGTTTGGCCTGACCCATCTGCCCAAGCCGGAGGCTGAATCGATCGGGCGTAATATTCTGCGCCGCATGGGCCTCGAAAGATATACCAACGAGTACCCGCATGTCCTCTCGGGTGGTCAACAACAGCGCGTCGCCTTGGCACGGGCGCTCGTGCCAGAACCCTCTGTTGTTCTCATGGACGAGCCATTTTCCGGATTGGATCTGTCCCTGCGTACCACTATCCAGAAAGAAGCCGTTCGCCTTTTGAAGGCCAGCGGTGCAACCGTAATGATTGTCACGCATGATCCGGAAGAAGCCATGAATATGGGCGACAGGATCGCGGTCATGCGCAAAGGGCGGATCTTGCAAGTTGGCACCTCACAGGAATTGTTTCGTGATCCGTCCGATTTAGCTGTCGCTCGGATGTTCTCCAATCACAACGAACTTGAGGGTGTCGTTGAGAACGGTAAGCTGTCCTTTGCATTCGGCACATTTGATGCGCCTGGCATAGAAGACGGCACCACTGCCGTCCTTTGCATCCGCCACCTAGCGATACAATTTGTGCCAGCGGGCTCTGGTCATCCCGTAAAGATACTGAGGACCCGGTTCTTAGGCGATATAATCGACATTGATATCGAGGTTGCCGGTTATGCCCATCCGATGACGGTACGTAGCCGCGAAAGTAGAATTGCCCCACTTGGCTCGGAAATCGGCATCCAGATTGATCCGAAAGAAGTACGAGTATTTCCGTCCAAATGTCTAGAAGATGCCTAAATTGGCCTTATCTAGCCCGATATGTAGCGCTTGACAGCGCCTTGAGTGTATACAGGCGATCTGTAATAGTGCCGGCAAGTTATGGCGCCGCGAGCGCCGCATATAAGGAGAACTTTAATGGGTGCAACCAGCGTCTGGCACTGGATTATCCTGCTGCTTATCGTCGTCTTGTTGTTCGGACGCGGTAAGATTTCCGATCTCATGGGCGAAGTCGCCCAGGGCATAAAGAGCTTCAAAAAAGGCATGCAGGACGACGATGCTGCCAAGGCCGAAGCCGAGACCTCGGACCAAAAACCTGAGGATCCAAAGATAATCGATCACGATGCGACTGAGACCGCCCCTGCGGCTACGACGGCCGATGCGCCCGAAGCGACCAACACGGCAGAGGAGACCGCATCAACCACGGCGACCAAGACAGCCGCGTCAACGCCGAAGGCAGAGGCCGCTGACACCCCTGCAACATCGGAGCCAAAACCGGCACCGCAGGCGGCGGGTGGCGAGCCGACAAAGACGGGATGAGCCCCGCCTGATGCGCCTTGCACGATGCCATGGCAGCGGCGATTGGTGCCGGTAGGCGGCTTTTTTGTTGTCACTCTAGGAGCGTATTAGATGCTCGATATTGGCTGGAGCGAGTTATTGCTACTCGGCGTCATCGCGCTGCTCGTTGTCGGCCCTAAGGAATTGCCGGCAATGATGCGCGCGGTAGGACGCTATGTGGGCATCCTGAAGCGCCATGCCGACGAGTTCCGCTCACATTTTTCAGATGTTATGCAGGAAAGCGAAATCCAAGAGCTGAAGAAAGAACTCCAAGAAGTCCGCGAGGACGCCCAAAGTGCTTTGGAAAAAGCCCAGGAAGGCGCACGCGCCAGCCTCGATGAGCCGGAGGATACAACTGAGACAGACCATCAGACCGAGAGCGAAGATAAATCTGATGGCGCAGCCCCAGCGTCTGAGACCTCAAATGCCGAACCGGACGACCAAAAACAGACCGACGCACCTGACATGCCAACTGAAGAGGGGCCGAGACAACGCGAAAGCGCCGGAACGGAAACGATAAAAAGCGGAGTATAACGGCTCGTGAGCCAGACGGATCAAACCCAGCGGCCAGGACAAGAGACAATTGATGCCAGTCAGGCGCCGCTGCTCGAACATCTGATCGAGCTGCGCCAACGCCTGATCTATGCCGTGATTGCCTTCTTCCTGATGTTTGTTGCCTGCTTCGCCATCGCCAAACACATTTATAACATTCTCCTTTGGCCCTACGTCAGTGTCGTCGGCGCCGACAAAGCGCGAACGATTTACACCCATTTGCTGGAAAAATTCTTTGTCGATATCAAAGTTGCGATGTTCGGTGCAGCCTTTCTGTCATTTCCGATCGTTGCCATCCAGCTCTATAAATTTGTGGCCCCTGGCCTATACGAGAACGAACAAAAGGCGTTCCGCCCCTATTTGATTGCTACACCTGTCTTGTTCGTCATCGGGGCGTGTGTCGTCTATTTCGTCGCGATGCCGCTGCTGGTCCGCTTTTCGATCGGTTTTGAACAAGCCGCTGAAGGTGGCGCAGCCGCCATCGAATTGCTACCGAAGGTCAGCGAGTACCTATCCTTGATCATGACACTGATCTTCGGGTTCGGGATATCGTTTCAATTACCCGTCATATTGACGCTCTTGGCGCGCGCCGGCGTCGTTGACGCCGAAGGCCTTGTAAAGGTACGCCGCTTCGCAATTGTCGGCATCTTTGCAGCCGCAGCAATCCTGACGCCCCCCGATGCCATATCGATGATCATTATGGCCCTGCCCACCTGCCTGCTTTACGAGCTTTCCATTCTTGCTGTCCGGCGGGTGGAACGGCTCAACCGCAAAGCCAAGGCAGCCGAAGACACCGATACCTCGCAAGCTTCGTAAGTAGGCGTCCTATCAACAATATAAACAAAATTGTAAGTGGACCCACAAGCTTAGTCCGCCTATAGCTCGTCGAAACCCAGTAAGGTGCGTTTACTTAAGGAGATTGGGTTGATGTTCGATATTAAGTGGATTCGCGACAACCAAGACGAATTTGACAGCGGCCTCGCCCGGCGTGGGCTTGCCCCGCGCGCCAGCGAACTTGTGGCACTTGACGATGCCCGCCGCCAGCACATCACGAAATTGCAGGACGCCCAGACCCGGCGTAACGCCGCATCCAAAGACATAGGCAAAGCCAAAGCAGCGAAGGACGAACAAACAGCCAGCGCCCTGATGCAGGAAGTCTCAGAATTAAAAACCTTCATTCAATCCGGTGAGGAAGAGGAGCGCAAACTGAGTGCCGCCCTCGACCAGGAATTGGCCACCATCCCCAATCTGCCGCTAAGCGACGTGCCTGAAGGTGCGGATGAAAACGATAATGTCCTGGTCCGCAAAGTTGGTGACATACCAACATTCGAATTTGAGCCTAAGCAGCATTTCGAAATTGGTGAAGAATTGGGTTTGATGGATTTTGAAACGGCCGCGAAATTGTCCGGCGCGCGGTTCGTTGTGCTGACCGGCCAACTTGCGCGCCTCGAGCGGGCACTGGCGAACTTCATGCTCGATTTGCACACCACCGAGTTTGGCTATCAAGAGGTCAACCCGCCCTTGCTCGTCAAGGATAACGCGATGTTCGGCACCGGCCAGCTGCCGAAGTTTGCACAAGATTTGTTCCAGACCAAGGAGGGATTCTGGCTCCTGCCCACAGCGGAGGTTTCGCTGACCAATTTGGTGCGCGAGAGCATTGTTGACGAAGCGGCGCTCCCCCTCAGGTACACGGCGTGGACCCCCTGTTTCCGATCCGAGGCTGGCGCGGCCGGCAGAGATACGCGTGGCATGATCCGCCAACATCAATTCTCCAAAGTCGAACTCGTTTCGATCACGACACCCGAACAGTCCGGCGACGAGCACGAACGCATGACGCGTTGTGCTGAAACGGTTCTCGAGCGGCTCGGGCTCGCCTACCGCACGATGGTTTTGTCGACCGGCGACATGGGCTTTGGCGCACGCAAAACCTATGACCTTGAAGTCTGGTTGCCGGGCCAGAATACTTATCGGGAAATCTCGAGCTGTTCGGTATGTGGTGATTTCCAGGCGCGCCGAATGGGCGCACGTTACCGACCGCAGGGCAGCAAGGATGTTCGCTATGTTCACACGCTAAATGGCTCAGGCCTTGCCGTGGGCCGCACACTTGTTGCTATCCTGGAGAATTATCAACAAGCTGACGGTCATGTCATGATCCCGCCAGCCCTGCAGCCCTATATGAACGGAACTCAATACTTGGCACCGCCGGCTTAGCCTCAAAGAGCCAATCCGGAAGACACGACGATCATGCGAATCCTAGTCACCAACGATGATGGTTTTGATGCGCCGGGGCTAAAGGTGCTGCGCGACATAGCTCAGCAATTTAGCAGCGACGTCTGGAGTGTTGCCCCTGAAATTGATCAATCGGGTGCGGCCCACTCGTTGACATTGCGCCAGCCCATTCGCATGCGCCAGGTGGACGAACGCAACTATGCGGTAAGCGGCACACCGGCCGATTGTGTCATTATGGGCGTTCGTCGCATTCTCGAAGACCACCCCCCCGATATGATCTTCTCAGGCGTAAACAGGGGCAGCAACCTCGCAGAGGACGTGACCTACTCCGGCACCGTCGCCGGCGCTATCGAGGGAACTTTGATGGGTATCCGTGCTATAGCCTTCAGCCAGGTGTCGGCATTTGGCAGACCTGGTGGCCCACCCTGGCAGACGGCGCGAACACATGGGCCAAAAGTCGTCGACCATCTGCTGGGACAGACATGGCGAGACGGCGTCTTCATGAATGTCAACTTTCCTGATTGTGAGCCTGACGAGGTCAATGGCATCGCCATTACCCATCAGGGCAAGCGAATGCATGCCCGCCTAGGTATCGACGCCCGCAAGGATACCTGGGACCAACCCTACTATTGGCTTGCCTACCAGTTCCAACACTCGGAACCGCCCCAAGGCACAGACCTCAATGCCGTCTTCCATAACCAAATTTCGATCTCGCCTCTCAATATCGATTTTACGGATCGCGAAAGCCTTGCCGCCATCCGGCCGGCGGATTGATGCCACCGCCTGCAGACCAGCACTGACACATCAACGCCGCAACTTGGCCGCGATTGCCACACAATCGCGCACTAAAAATTTTTTGGGGAAGAGAACCGTGGCGGTGTTCGCTGGGGACAACCTGGTGAATGATCAGCATTTAAGGACGCGGCTCGCGCCAACGCCGAGCGCCAGCCCGTTCATTGCATGATTTTGGCGAACACCTCTAGACGTCGTTAAACGACTTTTAACCTTTACCGGATTTAACCAATCTAAGGTAAAGAGGTGTGTAACCATGCAAGTCGCAAAGTCCAGTCGCTTCCCAATTCGCCACAAGATCATCGCCTGCACAGCAACGCTGTTCACCGCAATGGCGCTCTCGGGCTGTAGCGCCGATATTACCCGCTTCGACCAACCGGCCTATGGTTTTGGCGGCAAGAAAGTGTCGACCCGCATCCCGGTTCCGGAAGAACGCATGCGCCAGCCGTCACCACCTTCTTACGAGCCGCATTCCGATCAAAGCACATTTAGACCGACCTACAACTATTCCCCGCGCGCGCCCGTAGAACGCACAGACCTGCCACCAATACGCAGCAATGGTCCGCTAGCGCCGGTCAAGCCTCAAACGAGGATTGCCAACGCAGTCCCCCCCAGAGCCGCTCCGATACCGACAACACCACCACCACGACGCGCCTCGACCTATCGCCAGCCCACCGGCACGATCACCGTCCGCCGTGGCGACACCCTCTACGGCATCGCCCGTCGCCACAACATCTCGGTTTCAGCGCTGAAGACCGAAAATAACCTCACCGACTCCTATTTGAAGACCGGTCAAATACTGCGCCTTCCCGCCCCTACACTCAATCGGCAAGCAAAAGTAGTTCCCGCAGCGGTCACCCGTAAACCACGCCTCACCGGTCGGACAAAAGCCTTGAATTGGACCGGCAGTTATCACGTCAAACGCGGTGACAGCCTATACAGAATTGCGCGATCGCACGGTGTGTCGGTATCCGAGTTGCGGGCGGCCAATAGCATCAAAAATCCGCGCCGCATGCGCCCCGGCGTGGTCCTTCGCGTGCCAGGCACGCGCAGCGCGATCGAGGCCGCACCCTCTGCCAAACAAATTGCCAAACGTCCCGTCATTTCCGGGTCAGATCCAAATGTTACAGCATCGCCTGCTGCACATCCCGTTGCCAAGCAAAGTTCCAAGCGTAGGTCCAAGCCCCAACTTGCCGCGGCGAGCGCCAAGCTGCGCTGGCCGGTGACCGGTCGGATAGTTTCCCGCTTCGGCAAACGAGGGGACGGCAGCTTTAATGAAGGTATTGATATTTCCGTCCCGCCCGGCACCGACGTTCGCGCGGCGGGCGACGGTGTTGTGGCCTATGCCGGTCATGAAGTTAAGGGGCTCGGCAAGCTGCTGCTGGTGCGCCATACCGGCGATATCATTACCGCTTACGCACATAATCAAAACCTGCTGGTTCAGCGTGGGGACCAGGTGCGGCGCGGCCAAATCATCGCCAAGTCGGGGATTTCGGACCGCACAAAAAGCCCTGAACTCCATTTTGAGGTCCGCAAAGACTCCCAACCCGTAAACCCAACCAAGTATCTCTCCACACCTGGTTAGATGCCCGCGACCGGTCTAGGGCCCCGACCCTACCTAAGTCATTCGCGCAGCTGACATTATGCAGATCAGGAGCGCCTAAGCGGAATCAAGCTTTTGACCAAGGCGTCCGGCAACGTCTTGAATGAACTGCCAGGCCACGCGACCCGAACGCGCACCCCGCGTCATACTCCATTCCAAAGCCTCGCGGATGAGCGCCTCATCGTCGATCACCAGTCCAAAATGCGCGCTATACCCGCGCACCATCTCGAAATAATCGTCTTGGCTGCAATTGTGAAAGCCAAGCCACAAGCCGAAGCGATCCGACAGAGATACCTTTTCTTCAACTGCCTCGGCTGGATTAATCGCCGTCGAACGCTCGTTTTCGATCATATCGCGGGGCATCAAATGCCGTCGGTTCGACGTGGCATAAAAGATAACATTATCCGGGCGCCCCTCTATACCGCCCTCCAGCACGGCTTTGAGGGACTTATAACTGGTATCATCGTGATCGAACGACAGATCATCGCAAAAGACGATAAAGCGACAATCGCTCGCGCGTAGAAATTCGAGGCATTCAGGTAGGCTGGCAATATCTTCTCGATGAACCTCTAACAGCTTCAAGCTGGCGTCTCCGACTTCATCACTGATCTCAGCGTGCACAGCCTTGATCAGCGATGATTTCCCCATCCCTCTCGCGCCCCACAACAGCGCATTGTTGGCCGGCAAGCCCTCGCCAAATCGCCGCGTGTTGGCCAATAACTGATCGGCCGTCCGATCAATACCTTTGAGCAGTGCAAGCGGCACCCGATTTGGCGTCTGAACCGCACTAAATGACGCAGTGTCCGGCTGCCAAACGAAGGCGCTAGCAACGCTGAAGTCCGGCGCATTTGGCAGCTGCGGTGCCAGCCGCTCAAGGGCATCGGCAATCCGCGCGAGCTCGGTGTCAATTTGATTTTGCGATTTGGCCATGATCTCTCGGGATGTCTGCAGGGCAGACGCTCAATGTTCGCGCTGCAAGCCCGAATATATCGCTAGCCGCCGCGGGCGTCACGCACCGAGCCTTACCCGATGCGGACTGCGTTAAGCAACGTAATTAATTGCAAGTATATGGCAGACCTAGAGTGACTTGCTGCCTGACCTAATCGCTCGCCAGGTACAGCTCGGATCACGATGCCTACAGGATCAGGCCCCTTCGGCCTGTTCCCGATAACGATGTTGCAGTCCTTCTTTTTCCTTGGCATCGGCCAACCGACGCACAAGAGCGGCCGCAAAAGCAACGGTTCGGTCGACAACCAGATGCCGCTGACGATCCAGCACCACGATATGATAGCTGTCGTCAAGCACCACCATCTCGACCATCCCACCAAGCTTTCGCTGCAACAACAGCGCATTGTCCAGGCTGGCCATATCGTCATCGCGTGGATGCACAATCAGCGTCGGCGCCTTGACGTCATTGAGCCGCTTTTTAACGTCCGCAACGAGGCAATTGAAATGAGAAAAGCAGCGGACCGGTGTCTTGTAGACCCCTGCCTGAGAAGCATCCTCACTGAGCATACTCTTGACGACGAACGATCTGATCCGTTCATCCTTGATACCGAAAGGCGGCCGTTCGGTAAGATTGGCCGTCACATTAAATGGCGTCGGTCGGATATAGCGAAGGATCACGCTGTGCCACGGCATAGCCCAGCCATCCATCACCAAAGTGGGTGCAAAGAGCGTCAGGCCTTGGATATGCTCGGGCCGCTCTTGCGCGAGCCGAAGGGCCAATATCGCCCCCATCGATAGGCCGCCGGCGATGACAATGTCACAATCCTCACGAAGCCGATCGAGCGCCCGCTCGACACTGGCATACCAATCACGCCATGTGGACTTTCTTAACTCCTCGAGTGATCCGCAATGGCCAGCAAGTTGGCATGAATAGACGGTATGTCCTTCACGTGCCAATCCACGCGCGACATAACGCAATTCATGCGGCGTACCGCCTAGGCCGTGGATCAATAAAAACCCAACACGCCCACCCCTTACATATTCGCTGTAGTCGTTACTACTCATGATTATTCCGTCATACTTTTTTGGTAATTTTACAAAGCGACGACCCGCTGACTGAAACGCACAGCTTGCGGATCAATATTAACGCCCGCGCATTCATGCCTACGAGACGGATCAGCATCCCGACCGATCCCGCGATATTCAATTGCTCCTCAGATTTTGTAGAACGTCCGCCCGAGCCTACTGGGCGCTGGAATGAACGAAAAAGGCTAACACGCGACTTGACCTCCACTGGCGAACAGCACGCCGGCTTGATTGGCGCTACAGTAAAGAAATACCGCCACCCTCATTGCTTGCTCACACGATGCAGCAATCTATCCAGAAGCTTCAACGCCAAATCGATTTCTTCGTTAGAAATATGAAGGTTTGGTGCTAAAGTTATGACATTCTTATAATATCCGCCAATATCCAGCACAAGTCCATATTTCTTGCCGTCGACTTCGAGGTCCCCCTTCAGGCCCTCATCGACCATCTCGTCAACGATGGCCCTTGCCGGCGTGAAGCTATCCTCGGGCTCACAAATCTCCATACGCATGGCCATTCCAAGGCCATCCACATCACCTACGATGGGATAGCGCGCCTTGAGGTCTTTGAGCCCCTCAAGGAAATAGGCGCCTTTGGCGAGCGTCATGGCTTCGTAGTCGCCCTCTTCGAGCATTTTCACGGTTTCGAGTGCAACTGCGGTACCCATGGGATTGGAGTTGAACGTAGAGTGCGTGGAGCCCGGTGGAAATGCCTCCGGCGTGATCAATTCTTCGCGAGCCCAGATGCCCGCCAGCGGATTGAGGCCATTGGTGAGCGCCTTGCCAAAAACGACGATGTCAGGTTTGACATTGAAATTCTCCAGCGACCAAAACTTCCCGGCACGATAGAACCCCATCTGGATCTCATCGTCGACCAGCAGAATTTTGCGCGCCTCAAGGATCTTGCCGAGTTTCTCGAAATAGCCCGGCGGCGGCACGATATAACCGCCTGTGCCCTGGATAGCCTCGACGAAGAAGGCAGCAAATTCCGCTTCGCCTGCTTTGGCATCCCACACCGCATGATATTCGCTATCGAACAGACGCGCGAACTGATCGACACAATACAGCCCGCAATCCTCCCGCTTCTTGCCATAAGGACATCTGAAACAATAGGGGTATGGGACGAACTGGGCCCGCTCGCCAAAATGCCCATAGCGGCGCCGATAACGGTATGATGAAGTGATTGCAGAAGCACCAAGCGTACGACCGTGATATCCACCTTCGAATGCGAACATCAGGCTTTTGCCATTGCTGGCATTGCGCACGATCTTCAGCGCGTCTTCAACGGCTTGCGAGCCGCCGACATTGAAGTGCACCCGGCCTTTGTCGCCCCAGGTGTTTTCGATACGCCGCGCAATCCGCGACGCCAATTCTATTTTCTCTCGATGTAGATATTGGCTCGCCAGTTGCGGTAGCTTGTCCAACTGCTGGCGTACGGCACCATTGTGGCGCTCATTGCGATAGCCGAAATTGACGGCTGAATACCACATTTGCAAATCGAGAAATGTCCGGCCTTCGCTATCGTATAGAAAAGACCCTTCGCAGCGATCGAAAAGCTTCGGCGGCTCGACGTAGTGTACCGTGTCACCATGCGAGCAATACACAGCTTCGAGCGCCAGCATTTCATCCTCCGACAATTCGTCGTAGGCAATCTCGGGCAACTGCGGCCCACCAGATCCGGAAACCGGCTGATCCATTGGCTATTTCTCTCCTTGATGGGTTGCCACAACAGTTGGCACGCTTGGCAACTTGGCCGCCCACGACAGCAACAAACCTTTGGCCTCTCCAAAATCCTCAAACGGCAAATGCGGCAACTGGGCCCCGACGCAATGTGCTGTCAGACTGCCCTTGCACAAAACGAGGTCCACTCGCCCAGCGACACAGAAATCAGAGCGGCCATCACCGATCATGATGCGCACCTTGTCCTGGACCTGCTCTGTAACCTTGCACTTGCAGTTTCCCGACAGCACGTTGCACGCGCTTGATGCATGGGGAAACGACAGCCGCCAGCGATCACCGCCCAACCACTCCATTCGGTTGGCATAATAGGGTAACGCCAACCCGGCCCGCGACAGCACGGTATGGACATTCAGATCAAGTCCGTCCGACACAACCGTCACCGGAAACCCAAGTTCCGTACACACCCCAACGAACGCGGCAAATTCTGGATCCACTTGTACGTCGCGCAATGTGTCTTCAATTTGCTCCGGACTCGCGCGGAGAAGGTCAACCTGCCGCACCATGCACTCGCGAGACCCAATAAGTCCTGCCCGCCACTGCGCTTCAATGGCATGCCAACTTGGATCGGCGAACCGCTCAAGCAATAAGTCGGTGGTATCTTCGGTGACAATCGTCCCGTCAAAATCAACAAACACGTGGCAGTTCATATAATTACTCTACTAACTCCCAGAACCCATTGATTGTTCGCCTGTTTCATCAAATCTTCTTTGAGCGCCGGCAAAACAAACTCGTTTAGCCTCAGTCTAAGAGCGTGCCAACGCAAACCGCTAATAAGCCGCAACGGTGATGGCCTTGGATAACCAGGACCACGGCGCCTCTCTAACCCGGTCGGACAGCGTCTTTCCAAGCCTCTGCCCGCCCCATGGACATCGCAGATCTATTCAATTTCAACAATTTAACAGGAGGGTTAAAGTTAACCTCTGGCTTTTTCGATACCGCAGCACGTCGCGTATGTGATGGCCGCAAGGGCGAGCGACGCCAGATATGGCGTCTCTAGACCTATTCCCCAGCGAAAAAATGACCAACTTGTGATGCCGATCACTATTGTCGCAGCCGCCGCCAAGGCGCCGCCCAACCGGGTAAACAATCCCATGACCGCAACAATGAACACGCCGGAGCTGCCGGCCGCGGATGCCGTCTCAATCAAATCCTTAACCTTACCGGACGAAAGCGCGATCCAAAACGCCAGGAGGGCAAGGCCCACCACCGTCAACCGGGTGATCAAAAGCTTCTGGCTATCGGTTGGCGACCTGAGGGCCGGGGTGACGAGGTTATTCGATACTTGGGCCGCACTCGCCAGCAGCACCGAATCGACGGTCGACAGGATGGCTGAAATCACAGCACCTGCGAACATCACGTAGAGGAGGTTCGGGAGGTATTTTTCGGCCAGAACCGCGACAACTTGCTCGGAATTTGCAAGGTTGGGAACCAGGGCAGGGGCCAACAAGCCGAGCAACAGGGGAATGAACCCGATGGCAATGTAGAGAATACCGCCCGCGACAGCGCCGCGCGCCGCCACTTCGCCACTGCGTGCGCCCAGAACCCGAGAAATAATCTCAATCGCAACCACGGTGCCACAAATCGGCACCGCCAGATTTTCCGCAAAAGACCAGAAATTGAAGGGCCCGGCGGCCACCAGCGTCAGGCGTTCTGCGGCGATCTGGCTGCCGGCAGCTGTGAGACCGCCAAGCTGCACCAAAATGACGACCAGCAATACGATGAGACCGACAATGACTGCCAGGCCCTGAATGAGATCGGTCCAGGTATCCGCAAGCAGCCCGCCAAGGACGCTGTAGGCCATAACGATGACGGCAGCGAGCCCGATCGCGATCTGCACATCAACTCCGCTTGCCGCGCTGACGATAGTGCCAAACGCGCGGACCTGTGCTGCAGCCCAAAACAGCGAACCGGGCAACAGGACGAAAACAACCAGTTTTCCGACCCACGGCGCATAGCGCTGGGCAAAGAAATCCGCAAATGTAATAAGCCCACGCCGCCATAACCCGGCCGCAAACACCGCTCCCACCAAGATGATCGCAAACCCATAGCCAAACGGATCGGCCTGCCCGCCAGACAGCCCTTTTTCATAGACACTGCCGGCTGTGCCAACGATCGCCTCGGCGCCGAAAAACGTTGCAAACACAGAAAATGCCAGTAGTCCCGTGCCGAGCCGGCGCCCGGCCAGGACATAGTCCGCGGTCGACTTGATCCGCAAAGAAACCCATACGCCGACGGCGAATTGCACCAGGATATAAGCTGCCACACCCCAAAGTACATTGCTCATGGCCCCGCCAGATCCCTCCCTGGTATTGGTATTTTTACGCAACTCCCGGCAATTTACTCGATGCCATAGTTACTAAAATACCCAGTCCGTTGGTCTTGTTGGTGACACGGTGGCGCACTATCACTTAAATTCCTTATCTGCGTCTAACGTAGGCATGGTGAGCCGGGCAATGAATCTGGAGGCGGCGCTATAAGGCGCGCGAACAAACGAGACTTTAATGCAACGCTATCTGCACCAGTGCCTATCACTCGTCCTTAGCTTATCGCTGGTCGTAACGACGCTTCCTATCTCCTCCCGTCCGGCCGCGGCTCGCGAGCTCTCACGCGCGGAATATGAAGCCTGCCAGGCCCGAGACGACGACGCGCTCAAGAAAGCCGTAGCACGGATCACAACTCAATCATTGGCCAAGGGGCTCGAAATCATCAACTATCAGGCGGTGGTCGATGCGCAATGGCACCGCATCGGCATGAACCGCCTGATAGATAATCGCGTTGATCTGGCGATCGTCGAAGTACGCAAGGAAACAAGTTGGGCCGAACTCCTGAAATCATTGGCCTACAAAGACGTATCTCAGAAACTTGCCGTCACGGTTACAGAGCGTGTCTACCGCTCAGAAGTCGTGAAGACCGCGCTGGATACACTGGCAGTTGGTGTTGGCAAAGACGTTGCCCGTAACCTCGAAATCGCAACCATAGATTCCGCCAAGCCGGCACTGGCATGCATCAAGGCCTACTTGGGTCCGCGCTACGGCACGACCGTTGCCGGTGTCGTCTCACAAGATGCGGGCAAAGCCTTTAACCTGGACCCTGCGACCGGCAAAGCGATCGTCGGCAAAGGCGCCATTGCAGCACAATCGAGCGCTGGTATCGCTGGTGCAGTAATAATTCTTGTGCGTCGTCGGCTAGGCAACATGGCCGCACGACTTGGCCAAAGATTAGTCGGTTCTGTTCTCGGACGACTGGTATCGATTGTCGCCGGTGGCGTAGGCGTCGCCCTGATTGCCAAAGATCTTTGGGATCTTCGAACCGGCGTCCTCCCGATCATCGCAAAAGAGATGAAGTCACGAACGACGAAGGAAAAGGTCAAAGCAGAAATCGCCCGCACCATCGCCGCGCAAATCAAAATGCAATCGAACGAAATTGCTGCAGCCACCGCAGACAGCGTTGTCAAGGTCTGGCGGGAGTTTCGGCGCGGTCATGCCAAGGTTCTTGAACTTTCCGAGCGCAATAAGGCGTTTCGGCAATTCCTCAACACCACCAGGGCCCGCGATCTCGGTCGCCTCGATGAAGTGGTCGCACTTCTTTTACCGGTCGAAAAGGAGGCCGGCGTATTGCGCCGCCTCAAGGACGGCACTCTACAGCGCGCCGTCAACGAGCTTTCAGAGCAAGGCATGATCATCGCGCGCGAGAAGCAATCGTTGGAACTAGCAATACGCTGGAGCGCCCTTGCCGGTTCCGATCTACGACGTGTTACAGAGTACGATTTGCACAAGCGGGCCGATCCTGGCGATTTCTCCAAGGCCTCTCTGAAACGATTGTTCGGTCTTAACGATGACATCTCCATTCGTCGCCTGGCCGGAATTAGCAGAGAAGCAAGAGAAAGCCTGTTCGACTTAAACGACAAAAATCTAATGCGGTTGGCGCGCAGCATGGGAAGCGCCGAATTGGAAACGCTTTCTGGATACCTCACAGGTCTGGCGCCTGGTCCGCGTAAAGACGTCCTAAAGGCTGTCGCAGAGACACCGGCGCGCATGCGCGTCCTTGCCTCGGTCCGCGTGCGCGACGCTGTGCTTTCAAGCAAGGACCAGTCGGCAGCCGTTCGCATGATGCTGTTGTCACCACCGGTTTTCGACATCAACACCCTGCGCAGGCATTCCAATTTGGTGTTGGAGGGCCGCGTTAGCCCGGTTTTGATGTGGGAGAAGCACCCGATTGCCCTGGTGTCTGCCGTCATTTCTTTATTATTTTTGCTTCTCGTTCTGCGCCGGCTTCTCTTTGCCCGCCGCCGCGTCTAGCCTATCACCCACCAAGTTATCTACAGAAATTCCAATCAGGGACCCGATATGTCGCAGATCAAACTGGTCACATCACAGGATCTGGGCGCCACACCGATCGTCTACGGTGCCATGCTTTGTGTCAGTGCGGTCAGCGGCGCCAACATTATTCGCGATATGCGAGAGGCCATTACCAATACGCTTGGTGGCAAAATGACGCGTTATGAGGCGCTAATTGATATAACCCTTGATCGTGCGTTGGAAAAACTATCTGAAAAAGCAGCAGCCGCCGGTTACGATGGTGTTCTGGCAGTCAGAATTTCGCACCCAAATATCTCCGACGGCGCCGTTGAAGTCGTCGTTTCAGGTACCGGCTTCAATTACCAGCCCCCTGTGTCCTGAAATCCGCGCAATTTTGCGGTGATCCACATCATTTTGAAACAGATCGTGCGGGCTGCGCTGAGCACTGCTATAAGCGCCCGGAGAATCGCTCGCGCTCGCCGCCCATTTGATGACTATGCCAGGAGATCTCGCCATGGTTTTAAAATCACCCGGTATCATAACATTCATGTTGTCGCTCATCCTCGTGGTCTGCGCCATCGTGGTGCAGTTCTTCGGCGCGTCAATTCCCCTTATTTCGGGCCACGAATTCCTTACCGTCCTGATTGCCTACATCGTTTTATTGAGCGGCTGCCTGGTCCGCGCACTCTAGGCAGCACGCCGCCGATCAATCGGGCGTCGGCGCCAGGAATGGGCTGGCAACTGCCCCGCGATGGCACAAATCCGAGACGCGAATGAGCGTCTCGAATTCTGTCATGTCCTAGGTATATGCTTGGCCTCTCGTGCTTGGGACCCTATTGATACGCGGTGCATTGCTCAATGGCTCTGCGCCAGCTTTTCAACGCCGCAAGCTCCCTCCTGAAGCAAGATAACGTCGTACCAGCGTTCTGCGATCCGCTGCACAAGTTTACGGCATTGCTGAGCGGCCATTTCTTGCTCGGTCCCCAGCTCAGCGCACCTGTCATAACCGCATGCAAACATTTAGCTGGTTCAGCGGATGTCTTAGCGGCTGAACATAAGCGTGCCGCCAGCCCACGCATTGCCTTCCTCGGCCTGTTAAATTTCTGCATGACACGGTTCCAGGCGCTGCGACCACAGGGTGTCTCGAACAAACTGTCTGGAGGGGGTTTGGCTTGCGCACCGAAAGGTTTGGACACCGCTGCAACAGATACCGGCTTACTCGCCGCCGAAGCCCTCTTACGTTCGGCCTTAACTTGTTTATCAAGCGCTTCAATCTTACGTGCCGCTGAAATAACCACAACCTTGAGATGGGACAAGGTCGCAAGGGCACTGTCATCGGACCGAATCTGCGCATTGCGTGCTGATGCCCTTGCCAGAGCTCTTGCTTTAGTCCGCGGCACCAAGCGTTGCTCCAGCTTCAGACTAGCGCGTCGCACATCTCTGAGCTTTGTAAAAACCTTCGGTGCAACCGAGCTGGCAGATACCTTTCTGGCAACACCAATCGGCGTAAACTGGCGTGCAGCTCCATTTTCTGACAACAGTCTCTTGCGGGCAGCTTCAGAACTTTTCAATGCCGCCGCAATAGCAGCATTTTTTGCTTGCAGGGCCTTGACCCGCACCAGGACTTTTGCCGTTTCAATCTTTTGGTCGGCAATTGTCTTGCGCAGCGCTTGAACTTTAGCTTCCGCGCGTTGCCGCGCACTCGCATCACGCTGAAGCCGTTTCCGGCTTTCCCTTTCCAACCGAGTGTATCGCAGAACCTTTGGCTCAAGCTCTTTGATCTTCGCGCGCAGCCCCCTTATGCGTGCATTCGCATCCGCGAGTTCCGTGGTAAGCGCGGCAACCTTTCCTTCCCTAGCCTTTGTCCGCGCTTTAAAGGCAGCGCCTTGTGCCTTTACCTGCTCCAACTCACGCTCAAGCTTCACGACAAACGATGATTTTTTCTCAGCACTCTCCTGCTGTGCCCGAAGTGCATTTGAAGACGTCGCCAATTTCGCCTTCAGCTGTTTGATCTTGGTCGCGAGCTTGGCGCTGGAAGCGCGCAAGGCCTTAACTGCCTTGCTTTGCCGTTCAAGTCGATGGTTGGCTTCGAGTGTGCCAGCACGCGCTGCTTTCAATTTCTTGCCCGAAAGCTGCAATTGGTTGTTTGCGTCACGTAACTCGGCGCGTACGCGCTCTGCATCCTCACGGGTTTTCTTCAATGCTGCTGTCCGCTCGGACAACAGACGCCGAGCATCGGCTAAGGCCTTGTTGCTGCTTGTTTGCCGCGCCTTCAAGGTTTGCAGCTTGTTACTAACGGTGGTCAATTCGGCGCCCAATCTGCTCCGAACCACCCGCACCTCTTCTACGCCCTCCTGGCGGGCCATACCGACAGCGGACTTAATCCGTTCTTCCACGCCATCATCACTGCGCTCTGTAAAAAAAGCACCAATCAAGCTTGCAACACCGATCACTAGCGCACACACCCCGGCGACCAAACTCATCCCTGCGATCTGAGGATTTGCCCGAACAGAGAGTGCCCCAAGCATCTGCCCAAATTTGCCGCCGACTTGAAGTTCAGGCAACGACAGTGGCGGTTGTGTCGTCTGTACCGAAGCGCTGACTGGCGACGACTCGTCAGCGGCCCCGCCTCTAACGATACCGCCAACACTGGCTGTGCGTGGCGCTGCGTGTATAACCGTTCCAAAAGACCACAGATAACCCTCCGGATCGCGGCACATATAGAACCTAGCGTTATCGTCCTCAACTTCATCATTGAGTGGCACCACGATCCTGGCACCAGCTTTTGAAGCTCTACCAAAATGAGTGTCAATATCATCGACATCGATATAGCAAAGGTGCGTTGTCACGCCGCCGACATCTTCCGGCTGGCCCATGAAATCATCCAGCAACGATCCGCTAGCTGGATAGATTAAAACCACCTGACTGCCGTAGCCTAGAACGATGTGCTGTTGGTGCTGATCAGTGTCTGCAACAGTGCGTGCAACCTCAAAACCAAATGCCGCCTTAAGCCACTCGCTTGCTCGTTTCGGATCCTTATATCGCAGAATCGGCGTTATCATTCCCGCTGGCACTTTAGACTCACCCTCCAACTCCAAACGCATGTCACGTCTTGTCGACGCAAAACCGCAACACCAACACTCAACCTCCAAACACAACAAGGAGTGGCCGCATGCACGCAAGTGCCCACGTCTGACGCGCGCGCAACATCAATTAGAGTTTTCCTGATGAATTAGGGCAAAAACAAGAACTACGACTAATCCGGCACCGTTTTCGGAATGTACCCTCGAATTGTGCTACCAAGATGCAATCCGGCGAGTTATTAATTACTTGATTATTTCGTGAAACCGTCGAGCCGAAAAAAAACAACGCGACGCGTCGAGACGGCACCTGTTTTGATAGACTCCTCATCAATTTTTCTGACGAACTTAAATCGAGATGTTATTTCAGGCGCGTGTCGGCGCAGAGTAACAAACAACACCGGCTGCCGTTTTGAGCTCTGGAAGGCGCGCGTCAACTGAAAATGGTCTTTGGGCCGCGTTGAACCACGCCAAGCGGTTATGACGGCCCTTGCCTCAGGTTGTCTGTTGCGCATGTAGTAGAGGAGTTCGCTAACAACCGCCCGCTCATCACTCATAATGCTCATGATGGGATCACCTCGCTGCTCCGCGTCTTGGATGATTTTGGAGACGCGATCGGCAAGCTGGCTCCAGCCCAGTGTGCGGGCAAACGGCGACACCCCATTCGGCAGCACCAATTGGCGGGCATATGTCGTTGCGCCAATCAGCAATCCCAAACTAACCAGATGAATTAGAAACGATGATTTAAGCCACTTCCAGTCGCTGTTTTGGACAAGGGCGCCAATCACCAGGACCGTTGCTGCGACATAGCTGACGGCAGCCCAATTCGCATGAGCGCGTGAAATAAAAGCCTGTAATGTGACAATGATTATAATCGGCAGCGAAAAAGAGAGTAACAGTTTCTCATGTTTGCTCGGTTCACGTTTCAGAACCTGCAAAGCAATCAGCAACAAACCGGCAAACAAGATCGGACCGAAAACGCCAAACTGTGCTGCAAAGAATTCCAATGCCTTATTTGGATGAAATAAAACACCATGCCATTTCGCATTGTCAGCGGTATGAGAAAATGTTGCAAATCCGTTTTGTAGATTCCAATTGATGTTGGGTAAAATCATCGCAATGCCGATTGCCAATGCGACGTACAGCCGCCAATCCCGCGCCAGCCAGCGATCCTCCCGCGACCACGCGAACAGCACCGTCAATCCCACAACGAAATAGGCCATCGCATATTTGGCATTGAGCCCGAGCCCAATTCCAAGTCCCAGCACCACGACCGGCCACCAGCTTCGCCCGCCGCGCAATGCCACAAACCCAAACAGCGCCATTGCCCAAAACGTCAGCAATGGTGCATCGGTCGAAATGATTCCGGACGACAAAGATACACCCGGCAGTGTCGCAAATCCCAGGCCTGCCCAAAATCCCGCAACCGCACCGTAGAGTTGCCGCGCCGTGGCGAAGATAAACAGCGCCGTAAGTGTGTGGAAGATCGGGGAGGGGAGGCGGACACAAAACTCGCTGTCGCCACAAACCTCGCTCGCCGCCCGAATGGCCCAGGCGATCAGCGGTGGCTTTGAATAATAACCAAAATCAAGATCCTTGCTCCAAACCCAGTATTGCGCCTCATCAAAAAACAGATCCGTGCTATTGGTTGCCAACGCCATCAACCGCACGCCGAGCAGCAGCGCCAACCCAATCACCAAGCGCCAGAACCAATCCTGCTCGCTCAATTCATGTGATAGGGGTGGCACCGTGATCAATTGTCCAATCCTTCAGAACTATCTTGGCCGGTTCGCGCAATCGTGGGCCAAGGCCCGGATACGACCCGATTTGCATGCAGACCAGACCCATGAGTTACAGTGTTGTCTGAGATGCACAAAGCCTGCTAGTGTCCTGGCTCACGCGTTCGTTCACCATTTGCTCTACCCTCGCAAAGGAACTCATGAACCACTAAGGACACGAGGTATATAGATTTGCTAGTGTGAGCCAGAACAAGAGATTCGCCACCAACCGTACCGGCACCTGATGCAGATTTCTCGTTCATCGCGCGAGCGCAAGCTCTCCTATGCTGGCCCAGGCCGAAATTAGGCGTCAAGTCTGCCGACCCCGGCCCCAGCCAAACCGACATGCCTGTCCAGCGGTAACGACCACATGAACATCGACCCAGATCAGGGGCCCACAATGCGGATAACGGTGGTCATCCCGGCCCTAAATGAAGCTGGAAATATCGGCCGACTCATAGAGGAAACCTATAGCGCCGTTCCGCCTGGGCTCCTGGCTGAGGTCATCGTCGTCGATGATGGCAGCGACGACGCGACCGGCCAAGAAGTCCAAGCGCTGCAAGCCAGCCCGGACTACGCCGGCCTGCGTTATCTCAAGCACGCTCAAAGATGCGGCCAAAGCGCGGCCCTTCGGAGCGGCATTATGGCCGCCACCGCCGAGATCATCGCCACCATGGACGGCGATGGCCAAAACGATCCCAGGGATATTCCAGCCCTCCTAGCCGTATTGGCACCCGCAGGTGGACAAGGCCCGGCTTTGGTCGGTGGCGTCAGGACCAATCGCCAGGCTGAGGGCTCCAAACGACTGGCTTCCAAGGCGGCAAACTGGATCCGCGACACATTGCTCCGCGACAACTGCCCCGATACCGGTTGTGGCATCAAGGTCTACTGGCGGGAGGCTTTTTTGCGTCTCCCTTTTTTCTCCAGTATGCATAGGTATCTGCCGGCCCTGTTTATCAGCTATGGCCATCAAGTCGCGTATCATCCCGTCAACGACCGCCAACGCATCGCTGGACATTCGAAATACAACAATTTGGGCCGCGCGTTGGTGGGTATATATGACCTCTTCGGCGTGCGCTGGTTGCGCCGGCGCACGGTGATACCAAAAACCACCGAACCCGGACGTCAGGACTTCGAACCTGAAGCGTAATGGGCTAATATCGAAGCTTCCGACCGGCCGGTCCATCGACCAACCCAGGCACTGGATCCGCTACAGCAGGCCAATCGGTGCGCGCCAAACAAGGGCTGATGAAATCATTGCACGAAAACTCGGGACGCTTGGCACGCCTTAGCGCCATCCTAAAAGGCAAGGACACGGCCACTTTGCGCACCATCGCCGGCCTGTTATTGGCCATCATCGCGCTCTCGGCCGTCTTTTGGATCAGCGCCAATCTGATCGGCCTTGATGAGAATGGCATTCTTGCCACCACATTTCGCGCCTTCGTGGACAGCCCGTTCGCCCTTCCGGTTGCCATTTTGTCCTTCACGCTTGCCTCGTTCATCGGCGCCCCACAATTCCTCCTGATCGCCGTCGCGGTTGCCGCCTTCGGCCCGCTGACCGGTTTTCTCTATTCGATCCTTTCGACGTTGGTCAGCGCCTCGGTCAATTTCCTGCTGGCACGTTATTTTGGCATTGATTGGTTACGCCGGCGCGGCTGGCGCGGGCTGGCCCGGATTTCCGGGATGGTTGGGCGCAATGGTTTCATGGCAGCCCTGCTGGTCCGCATCATACCGTCCGCCCCATTCATTGTGGTCAACATGGGGCTTGGCTTGTCGGACATGACCTATCGCGCCTTCATTGCCGGCACTGCGATTGGCATTCTGCCTAAGACGGCCGTCATCGCGCTCCTCGGCAAAGTCATTGAACGCGCCCAGGCCGGCAACATTGAAGCCATACAATATTTGGTCCTCGCGGCCCTCGCCTGGCTGGCTCTTGCCTTCGCGACCAAGTCTATTGCGCGTCGCCGTGGCCCCAATCGCCAGAGCGAACCTTGACCCCGCGTCTGATGAATGGGAACCGCGGCAAAGCCGCACCGTTATTCGGCCGTCAGGGCTTCACATTCCGGCCGATTATGCTATAAGCTGCCCACTTTCGGTCGCCATGGCCGAAACAGGATCCAGGCGCAGCGCAAGCGGCGCATTGCTCGTGCCAATCGTGCAATTGAGAAGGGTAGGAGCAAGGATTTTTTTCAGGACACACCATGACGATGCACGGGTGCAGCACTGAGCGCTTGTACGTGTGTCGGTATGGCGACGGACCATAGGCGGTGTGTCAACTCGTTTGGTGACGCGGGGTGGAGCAGTCCGGTAGCTCGTCAGGCTCATAACCTGAAGGTCGTAGGTTCAAATCCTACCCCCGCAACCACTTTTTCCATTTTTATCAAATAATTAGAACAAGGCTATGAAAACGGATAAATCTGATTTTTATGCTCGGGGTCCCACTCGGGTCCCAATTGGCGCAACAGTACCCTATTGGCACATTGGTATTTGACGTTTGCTGCCTGCACCCTGCTGTTCTCTGCGGTGTGCACCCCAAAACCTCTACTGCACAGTTGCACCACCGGCCTAGCCCGTGCTGGCAGACATGGGCCGCCAATCAAGGACGATAGTTTCTTACCCTATTGAAATTGCAGTCGCTGACCCCCATACACATCCGAAGGCCACACAGCCGCGTTTGTAACCCCGCACATTGGTTTATCAAAACGTTTAGCGCACCCTATGAGTCATCATCGGACCAGGGCGCTAATGCGTACGACTTGTAATTTGACCGCAAGAGGCAGGTTGAAATGACTACGGATGGCACTTTAAACCTTCCGAATAATCAGCCCGATGAAAAGGCACAAGCGCCGGGTGTGCCCTCGAACAACCCTGGTGATCCCATTCGTCTAGAGAGCGTCGCCATTAATGGCGTCATGGCTGAAGCCGCGCGCCCCGGCGAAATAGCTAAGGTCTGGACCCGGCTCGCGCTGACCTCCGATGATCCTATTTTTCACCGTATTGCCGAAAGCATCTCCGGCACCATCCGGCATCACACCAACGCTGCCGGAGTTTCGTTCGATATTGAGCGTGTGAAGACGCTTCTCTTTGTTATCAAGCCCGACCACACAGCAACGCTGTGGGCGGACACCGCCGCAATGTCACTGAGGATTCTCACCAAACGTTCAATTGCGGCCGGCACCGTTGTCTTCGACCACGACATCATCGATGTCAATGCGATTGCATTTCCTTTTGTCGACATAGGCGTGGCGGACAAAGTGATTTGTCTGCTCCGTCAGGATTGGAGATTCGCACTCTATTTCAACTTCAATCCCGATGAGAAATTCGATCAGGATGAGTTCCAGTGTACCCTTGGTAGTCTCTATCGCAGCCTCAAGTACCGCCATATCTATGACGCGATCTCGAACAGGGACGTGTTCGACAAGCTCGTTGCTGCCGGCTGGTTTCCCTTTGCAGAGATAATCACGAGTGAGTTCCGAGAACTCGTTAAGCACTGTGAGGCAGGATTCGAACTTAATGATGTCGAAGAAAAGATTGTCGCGGCTTTTGATGAAGAGCGGCTGGACGGAATGCTGCAAAGATGGCTTGCAAAGCCCCACTTCGCGTCCCGAGAAATCGTGCTGCGATCAGCTCTAGAAAGTTTCAAATTCGAGAACCCCGTGGCGGTGATAAAGACGGTACTGACGGAGATACAAGGTGTCCTGAATGCTGCGCACCGGGCGACGCACGGCACTGGCGCCAAGATTGACGCCTTATTTGCGTTCGCAGCTGAGAGTGCCCAGCGCAAGGCGGGTAGTCCTCATACGCTCCTGTTGCCAGAAGCCTTTGCTTCGTATCTAACCGAGCGAACTTTTGCGGATTTCGACCCTATGGTAGGCAATGGGACTGCCGGCTCTCGTCACGCGGTGGCGCACGGGGAAGCTGCTGCGGATACCTACACTCAGGTCGCGGCACTACAAGCGTTGTTGACGCTCGATCAGTTGGCGTTTTCTATTTAGTGGTTGGTTGGCCTCCATCGGAATTGGTAATGGCATTAACGAATGCTCACGATACCTCGATCAACGGACAATTCTGGGCAGGGGCCGCAAAGCCCGCCTCCCTAATGCGCACGCTAGACTATGATTTTCATTTCGGCCATTTGATACCGTCAGCTTTGTCATGCCTCTCGATCACTACGTCTCCCAGGTTCACTTGAGGAATTTCCACTCTCCCAAACTCGGCGAGATGCTCTGTTCTATTCGAAAGTCGGACATGAAGGCCTTCAATTGCCGGACAAGTGATGTCTGCCGCATCGAAGAGGGAAGTACGAATGACTATCTGACAGAGCCGCGTGCCATTGAGGAGTTCCTGACAACCATTGAGCCCAAGTACAATGGGGCCTTGGACGCACTTCGTGCCGATAAGGTCGATGCTGATACCGTCTACGTCATCGCCGGTTTCGTCGCGTACGTCTTGACGTGCTCTCCAGCAGCCATGAGGCTTAATTCAGGGCCATTGCGCGGGGCTCTCGAGGTGACCGCGGCGATGCTTGACCGTCGTGGCGATTTACCAAAGGCGCCTCCGGAACTCGGGGGTAAGACATTGTCCGAACTACTGGCCGACGGGACCGTTGTCCTCGATATTGACGGCAAGTACCCGCAGGCCATCGGCATTAGCAATGTGATGCGGCACGTCAACAATCTCGGAAATCACCACTGGGACATCCTGATCAACGAAGAAACTTCAAGCCCTTTCTTCACTAGCGACTATCCGGTTGCTATCGAGGAATCGGCCGATATTCATATCCTCAATCGAATCGTACCGCTGGCCCCGGATATCGCCATCCGCATCCGCCCGGTTTTCAATCGCAAACGCAGCGATGATTTCACTTTCCCGGGCTTCGGCAGTAAGAGACGGAAGGTCGGGCATCAAGAAATCCGCACCATCAACAGCTTGATCGTCAGGAGTGCTGAATCACTGGTCTTCTATCGTGACGATCACGATTGGGTGGCGCGCTTCATCAATCGGCACAAAAACTATCGGATCGAATCCGCCGTGAAACGGATACCAACCGAGAAGCAAGAAATCGCCTGGACGCGCCTCGAATTGCGGGAGCAGAAGCCTGCGACTTAGGATCAGGATACGGACTCAACAAAGCCGGCGGATGGCAAAAAACTGCTAGAAAATGCATTCATGTTGGCGCCCGTGCGATCGTGTATCAGCCTTCATCTGGTTCCGAATCGGCGTCCGGCAATGAATTGCGGATGGTTGCCTTTATTCGCTCTAAAGCCGGCTCCATCGCGTCAGGGCTCCATTCGATGCGTAGCGAGTGGTCTACATCAAAATGAGCCGACTCACCTTCTCGGCAAGTATATATGACCGGCTTTCCAAGGCCCTCCGCGTAGCCCGCTTCCCAGTAGGCGCCCAAATTCGCGTGGGTAAGTTCAACGAGCAAAAAGCGTGCCTCCTGGATTTGCACTCGCATCCTAATATCAATGAGCCCGGGCTTCGGCTCGTCATCATTACGGCGAAGAGTAAAACCGGTTTCACCGACGGCGTCGCGAAGAGCGGGCAGCCATTCATCCTCTAAATCGGGATGACCAAAAGGCATAGCTATAAATGCCGTTCGACCACGCGATTGACCGCGCTGGATTTCTTCATACGCAAGCCAACCAGCAAATGTTAGACGTATGTCAATATCTAGAGAACCGCCGGCGCCACCACTCGGTTCGGCACGGGCCAAACCCTCAGACACAATATGGTCAACGATCGCAGCAACTGCACCTGGTGTCCTTGCACCAACGGCGTACTGGTGCCACACAGAATTAATTCTAATTCTCTCCCCTGGCGATAACGCGGCGTCTCCTACCATTCGAAGAAGGTGGTCACGTTGGTCATGCAGTGAAGGAAACCAAGCTTCTGCACTGAGCTGCTTCAAGGTGTTGGATCGGAGCTTTGGAATGTTGCCGCCGCGTTGTCTTTCTTGCAACCAGTGACCGACGCTGGCCTTCTTTATCTCTGAATTGAGCAGTCCATCATTGCGGCTCGGGTCGCCAAGAATTGCCGAACTCGCATCTGGCAACTGGAAAGTGCCACAACGATGGCATGTGATCTGCGATGCTTGGCCGATGCGTTCTGGCTCTTCGTCGGTCGGCAAACCACAAACGGGACAAAGATGTTTTGCTTGGCTGTTTGTCATTTGAGTTTCTCATTAGCAGCTGAAAAACGCCAATCGCTAGATTGAACGGCAAAACAAAGGTATTAGGCAGCCTTGGGAATTGTCGCCGGTTCGGTTGATCTTACAGCACGCCAAACAAGTTGACGGGTCATCTCTGCATCGGCAAGCGCTGAATGACCGCGCGTTGTGTCGATGCCTTCATACCGGCAGGCTTCAACGAGTTTCTGCCACTTAAAATCGTTCTTGCGCCATTGATGCGGTACGGCGCGATGCTCCGCATAAGCCAGCATCGCGCAAAACGCGTCGATATCGAAAGGCTCTAAGTCCCATTTCGCCGCCGTTTTATCCAACAATCGAACATCGAACTTTGCATTGTAGATGACGACCGGCCGGCCAGCGAGAAGGTAACGAACGCCGCCCTCGATTTCGGGCCACGACGGACAACCCTTTAGATCCTTCCGCCTAATGCCGTGGACCTTAGTGGACTTGCTGGAGATGTGTCCCATCGGCATGACGCGTTCATTCATTAGAACTGTGCCATCAGCGGCCAATAGAGACTTTTCAATATTAACGTGGAAGCCATATGATTGGATCCGTCATAAGTGGACTTGAAAAGAAGAATCCATTGCGCCGCGCTAATGCTTACATCGATTTGCACGAATTCACCCCAATCACTTGCATTTCTATAAGTTCTCACAGACGCTTTCGCTTGTTAGAGCGCCAGATATGGTACTCGGCACTTACCTGGTCAGGGCTCTGCAAGCGGTTCTGACTGCATACTTTCAGGGCCGCCTCAATATGTTGGTCCCTATAATACTTCGTAGGCTCGCGCACTTCAATTTCATTGGCGGGATGACGTCAACGAGGCTTGCCAGAACGATGGGTGATCAATCGGCGATCGTGTCGGGCAAGATCAGCCAAGTTGAATGAATCAGTTCGGAACTATCACGCCGCTGGTGTTTGAGATTTCGATGCCTACGAACGTGTCACCACTGATTATGCATTGCCACATAGCATTGGTCATAGGATCTTTATGTCATTTTTGTTGTGGTATTGAACAATTCGCTTCTTCAACGAGTTAGATTTTTGGTCAATGTTTTTAATGCAGGGTACCAAGATAAACCGTATACGATTTGTCTTGACAACTAACTATTTCCTCAATGATCATCAGTTTACTTAGTGCTAATACAGTGCAGTAAGCCAGTAAATTCAGCGAATGGTCTGACCCTAAAGCGGCATTGGGGGTGAGGGTATGCGTACGATGGTTCGGTCTTGTTTTTCTTCCCGTTTCTTTGTTTGTGTATTTGGGGCGGCTGTAGCGTTCAGTACTGTAATAAGCCCAGCTGATGCGCAACAGGCAACTAATTCTGGTAGCTCAAGTAACGCTGCCACTACTGCAGCGCCGAGCATTCCAAGTCCGTCAACAAACGTGTCACCAAGCTCCGGCAAAGCTGTTCTTGACGCGGCAAAGCGCTCAGGTCAGGTCAACGCCAAGGGTCTGATTTCCGTACCATTGAAAGGTAAGCCACCCGCGCAGCAAAAGCGCGCGCCTGATCCCAAGGCCAAGACATCTGATGCACAACCCAGTCAACTCAAAGAACCTGAAAAGACCAAGGATCTTTCAAAGAAGGGTCCCATCAAGAAAGTGGAAGACCCTGCGACTTCTGCACCGATAGCTAGTGCGCAGTCGTCCTCGAGCAGTGGTATAGTTCCCGTCCACATCTCAACCGATAAAGGTGAAGCAGACAAGACGTTCCAGAAGGCGTGGGAGCCGCCGATGAACGGCAGCTACACCCAGTCTTATACATTCAAGATTCCGAGTTATCGCGGCCTCGAGCCAAAGCTGACATTGGTCTACGATTCCAACAAGGCAATCCGCCCAAAGGGTGCGACCTCTGGTATGCTGGGGCGCGGTTGGCGGCTGGACGGGATCTCAGAGATTATTAGGGCATCGAGGACCGATGGCGCACCCCGATTTGATACAACTGACGTTTACAATCTCAATGGCGGTGAGATGGTACCATGCGGGACCGGTGTAACAGGAGCAAGCTGTACGGCTGGAGGCACGCACACAACTCGCCTTGAAAATTATCGTAAGATTTCGTTCGATGGCGGCACCAATACATGGACGGTGACCAACCGTGACGGCACGGCGTTCAAGTACGATTCAATCGGAACCTTCACCTATTCAAGTACGCCATCAGCCAATGTCACGTCAAATTATCGTTGGTTGTTGAAGACCATCACCGACAGCAACGGCAATGTTGTCACGTACAATTATACCTGCACTGCGCTGCCATACTGCTTGGTCTCGACCATCAGTTACAATGGCACGGTAATCACGTTTCACTATGAGACGCGGCCCGACAAACTACACCACGGCAACACAGCCGATATCACAACGATCGACAAGCGCCTGAAGACTGTGGATGTGCAAACGTCGGGCTCTCGTGTCGCGGCTTATGCTTTGGCCTATGATGCCAGCACAGCAACGCTTGCCTCGCGAATGACGTCGGTGACGCCTTACGGCAAGGATGCAACCATTTCCAATGGCGCTGTCACCGGCGGCTCATCGCTGCCCGCAACAACATTCACATACGAGAACGGAACAACGTCTCAAAACCTTGTGACCGACACGTTGTTTCAAAATATTGGCAAGCCCTATGTATGGGAGGACGCTTGGAATAGTTCAACACTAGCAGACAAGTACAAGTATGTGTTTGGCGATTTCAATGGTGACGGTCGGACCGATATTCTCGCCCTACAGACTCAGGGTGCATGCAACGATCCCGACCCTTCCGAAGGTGATCCTATACGGCCATACTGTGGCGAGATCTCCTTTGGCAAAATGTTCTATGGCACTTCAACCGGCATCTCAACCACGCCAGTTCATATTAGCATGCCTGGTATTTCCAATCCTTATTCCGAAGGTTCCAATCCGGACGCCAACGTCGTTAAAGCGAGGTACAACGGTGAGATATGGATTGCCAAGGACTTTGACGGTGACGGTAAGGATGAATTGATTCGTTTGATGGACATTGGGGATGTTTGGGATGATGAATCGACCGGCGATGGCCCCAATGACATGGCTCAATACTTCAAACTAACTGGCACTACATTTGAACTCAAGGACACTCGTATATTTGGCTCATACCAAACCTTAGAGCCCGCACTAGACTATCCATCAGGAGATTTTGATGGTGATGGAAAATACGAAATCTATTTTGGCAAAAGCGTAAGCGCCCATCCCACCGTATCAAGCTCGGTATTGTATGTTGACGCGAACCATAAACTAGCACTCAAGAGTTTTGATGGTCCGCCCGCAAAGAGGGCCCCTGTGTCGTCTTTTTTAGTCGATCCAAGACCTAGACTGCTAGCCGGAGACTTTAACGGTGATGGTAAGACTGATATTTTTTACGCTGTCACTGGCGAACTTTATGTTTCAGATGGCCAGAATCTTGTGGTTGCCTCCACTTCCACACCGCTCGAAACAGGCAATCAGCACCTCTATTGCACACAGTCCCAAGACGATCCAAAGATATGTGTTCAAGCCGTCGTGGGGGATTTCAACGGCGACGGCTTAGCTGATATTGCAGAGCCGCGCGTCGTCGGCACATCGGGCGAAATTCGCGTTCACCTTTCGACCGGAACCGGACTGCAATACTCTACTTGGTACACCAGCGCTACTGGCCCTGGGCGAATGCTAGCAGGCGACCTTGATGGTGATGGTAGAACGGACATTGGATTATATGGTCAAGACAAGACTCTGGCCTCACGTGGCACATCTTTCGTCGAAGTAACCAACCAAATGGACCCGCCGATTTCAGGAGGGACACCACCTATATCTTTAACAAGAGCGGTTGCGGATTTTAACGGCGATGGCCGAGCCGACATTCTTTACACAGCGCCACAGATCGGGCCGACAGTGACTATGAAGGTCGTCGTCACAGTGGGACAATACCCGGATTTGATGACGTCAGTGAAAAACAAGTACGGTGGAACGACAAGCCTGACATACACGCCATCGTCGACATGGACCAACAATTATCTCCCCATCATCCTGCAGACGATTTCAATGGTGCGCCAGGATAATGGCACAGGTGTTATTGGGGATACCTATTTCGGGTACTCCGGCGGTTTTTTCGACAATGTTGAGCGCCGGTTCTTAGGTTTCCGCAATGCGTCCTCGGTGTTGCCGTGCAATGCGGGCGAGACAGTCTGCCCAGAGCGGCACTATACGTTCCGTCAGGATGTGGCGTCCGCTGGCGCAATTGAAAAGCTCGAATATTGGAACGGCTCGCCGACAGGTGGTGGCACCTTGCTGCGCGAGGATGTTGAGACTTGGGTCGTCAACACCAATCCAGCGGCGCTGCCCTATACTGCACAAAACACCGTGAGCGATCGCATTAGCTATGATGGCGGCGTTACCAAGACATCGCGCATTGAGCGCACGTTTGACATCTATAACAACCAGACGCTTGTCGTTGAGAAGGGCGACATTGCCACGGCTGCCGACGATCGCCAGATCGCGCGCACGTTCCTCCCAAATACAACGAACTACATCGTCAGCCTGCCCGCCAAGGAACGCCGCCTCGACGGTACCGGTACGCTATTGGCCGAGACCTTCTTCTACTATGACGGCGCCACGACTTGGAACCAAACGGTTGGCACCAAGGGAGAACTTACCAAGCGAGAAGCCTGGCTTGATCAACCGCCGTCTGGTGGGTCCAACCTGGTTGCCACCACTTTTGAGTACGATACCTATGGCAATCGTACGGCAACCGTCGATCCGCTTGGTCAACGCACCGAGACAGTATTTGATACCACCTATCACCTGTTCCCAGTCGAGACTCGGAATCCGCTCTACTTTGGCGGCGATACCCGCCAAAAAATGACGGCCGTCTTCGATGCCGTCTGCCAACGCCCAACACAAACAACAGAGTTCGACAATCCGGCGACAACAGCCACGTATGATGCCTTCTGCCGGACGGCGACAATCACCTCACCAGGTGGCAAAGTGACGACCGTAGTGCGCCAGAACGAAGGTATACCTGGCTCGCAGGCCATGCATGAAAATGTCACGCCACCGTCAGGCGTGACGGCAACTGTCACAGACTCCGCTGAATGGTATGATGGCTTTGGCCGTGTCGTACTTTCCGGAAAAAGCGCGCCGGCGCCACACACCTGGATTTACACAGCGACGCACTTTCACGCCCGCGGCGAAAAACAGAGCCAGTCTCTGCCTTATTATGCCGATCAATCGGCAAGCGCCCAATTCGCGACCTTCACTTATGATGCATTGAACCGTCTAACGCTGACGACGCTCCCCGATGCAGCGACGATCACCAACACGTACTCTGGCGGTGGCTATGCCTTCAACACCCTCACCGTTCGTGACGAGCTTGGCCGCGATACGCGTACCCACAATGATGGTCTTGGCCGGGTTGTGCAAATCGAGCGGTTTACCGGCAACAATGGTCAAGTCGGCGGCACCCCTAATCGCATGACCATGGTCCACGATCCCCTGGATCGCATCACCTCCATCACCGATGAACCAGGTAACACCTGGACTTATACGTACGACAGCATGGGCCGGCGGCTTACTGCCAATGATCCAAACCATGGTCTTTGGATGTTCACCTATGATGCCGCCGACCGTATGACCGAGCAGCTCGATGCCAATGGCGCCAAAACCACATTCCAATACGACGCCCGCGATCGCCTAACGCGTCGGGATCACTTCCCATCCGGCTCGTCAACGGCAACGGTCTGGCACGTCAACACCTATGATCAGGCGCGAACTAACTTTTATAACACAGGCAATTTGACCAAAAGCAATGGGCCCTGGGGTCAGTTGTTGTTGGACTATGATGCCAATGGCAATTTGAAGCGTCGGCGCTGGAATCTTAACGGCACAACCTATCGCATCACACATATTCGCGATGCCGGCAATTATCTGACCCGCAAGACCTACAACGATGGCGACAAGGTGGGCACCTCAAGCAATCCCTGGACCTATGACGAATCACAGCATCTGATCACGATCCCAGGCCATGTCACGAGCTTTACGTATAATGCCCGCGGTCAGGTCACCCAGGCCGTCTACGACAATGGTGTTACCACAACTAACACTTACAATGATCAACGCGGTTGGCTAACGCGCGTTCAGACAACAAAGGGCGCAACAGTCCTCCAAGACATCACCTTCACCCGTGGGCCAACGGGTCGTATTGATGCCATCACCCACGCTGGCCGGGCCAACGATAGCTGGACCTACACCTATGACGATCTTGACCGGCTGACCGGTGCCACCAATGTCGGTGACCCCAATTTAACGCAGACATACACGTACGATTCTGCGCACAACATGACCTTCAATTCCAAGGTCGGGACCTATACTTATCCGACCCAGGGGGCGAGTGCCGTGCGCCCGCATGCGGCAACCCAAGCAGGGCCTTATGCGCTAACCTATGATGCCGCCGGCAATCTCAAATCCAAGGTTGGCAACGGCGTCAATCATCAACTGACATGGGATGCTGAAAACAAGCTGTCCAAGGTGATGATCGGGGCCACGGAATACAACTACATCTACGGAGCCGACAACGCCCGCGTCATCAAGCGCAAGGTATTGACCGCCGGCAACGAAGATACGCTGTATCTCGATAAGGATGCGGAGATATCACCGACAGGTGAGTGGACCAAGTATGTCCATGCCGACGTCAAACGCCGCGGCAATGGTACTGGCGCAGCCAAGTTCTTCCATCACAGAGATCATCTGAAGACCATCCGTGTGATTTCCGACAGTACGGGCATCGAGGTTAAGCGGACGATCTACCTGGCGTTCGGCAAAAAGGAAATCCAGACCGGCAGCCATACCGAGCCAAAGGGCTACATCGGTCAACGACATGATGAGGAAACCGGTTATCTATTCCTCAATGCGCGCTATATGGACCCAGAGCTCGGCCGCTTCATCTCACCAGATTGGTGGGATCCAAACAGGCAAGGTGTCGGAACCAACAGATACTCCTATGCCTTCAACGACCCAATCAACAAATCAGATGAGAATGGGCATATCGCTCTGAATATTGGAATTGGATTTGCAGTTGGCGTTGCTGTTGCGGTTACCGTAGATATAGCAAAAGGTGAGTTTGGTCGCGGGACTGTGGCTCGAGGGCTGGCGGCCGGTCTTACCGGCGCAGCAATGGCACTTGGAGCGCCTAGTCAAGCTCCCGCAGCGGTTGGAGCAGCCCTTGGTTTTTCTGTTGGTACACCACTCGGCCAAATGGGATCGCTAATTGGTAGCAAGATGGATGGGAAGACACCTTCAAAAAAAGAAACTCTGGCGTCATTGGCGGCAACCGCCGCAACGAGTCCAGTTGGCGGTGCGATCGCCTCAAAGGCCGAGAGCCTGGTTAAATCAACCGTCAGCCAACTCGGAATAGGTTTTGGTGTTGGGGTAGGAACTAACGTCACAAAGGACAAATTACAGGGTGTTATAGAGAACCAAAAAACAAATACTCACCAAAGCCCAGGCAGACCTCATAACCATCCCCTTGACCATGGATTTGGTCGTAGAGGTCCAGGCTTTTTCGATATACAATCTATTACAGCGCCTGCAGCCGGTAAGAACCTCGGCTTAAAAGGACCTGCCCAGGCTGCTAAAGCCGCATCAGCCGCCGCATCGCGCTCATCAAAATCCAACCCAGGTAGATCAAATAAAACCGAAGCGGCATTTGGCAAAGCGGACAAAGGCGAAAAGGAAAAGTCTGACGCTGCCGCTGCCGGAGGACTGGATTCCGGCAGTAATGATACGGATGAGAGCGACGATGATTTCTGACGGTACATTCAGACTAATCCGTCGGCCAACTCGGAATAGGTTTTAGTGTTGGGGGAGGAGCTACCTTTGCCAAGGACAAATTACAAGGTTTAGGGAACCAAATCGGATCCCAATCTCCCCTGACCCCAACCACTTGCCAATCTTTCGGCACGGGAAGACGAGACCATCCCTTGGTCCATGGTTTTGGTCCAACTGACTTCGAAGCAGGTAATTTTGGCAGGAAAGGAGCACTTCAATCGCGGGGATTGACGTTGGGCGGCCCTGACCTGGCTGCCTTCAGCGTCAACTCAATTCAAACTGGAACTGGACTTGACCAAGCCGGCATTGGTAATGCCATGGCAAGCATAGGTGGTACTCAAAAGTCCACTGCTGGAATTGGTGCCGGCGATGGCGAGCATGCCGGAAAGGGTAAATCCGAGGCAGATAAAGATAATTCAGCCGCATCGACAGACAGTGATGACGAAGCTTATTAAAATTATTGAAGTATGGTTGCGAGCGGTAATTGGGAAGTGACCAAATCTATGTTAACATTGAAAATCGTTAAACTTCTTCGGAGGTTTCGGTTTAAGAATGTCTCTACAGCATAGCGTTTTTCAACGAGTCATTGTTTATGGCGACATGTGTCGGCGAGTTGTTGTACTTACTTGGCGAACGTTCGTAATAGTAATACCTATCATCGCTCTTATTGTTATTTTGAACGAGTACGATGAGAATCGACTGTCTGGTTCGGCTCTAATCGAACGAGGCATCGCTGCCGTAGTTGGGGGTTCAATCACATTTTTCATTTTGTGCGGTTTAATAATAGTGCCGATCATATTTCTAAGGGATGCGAGAATTCGGCGAAAATATTTTCAGTCCCGATCTATCAAAGAAGGTCTCATACTAAATGCAGTTGTCATGCGACGTTTAAATCGTAAGATAACACGGAAACATACTAGATAGCGATTAGATTGAGTTAGCCGCCCAAAACTGTGCCGACGATGATAAAATTGTGGTCTAGCATTGTTTGGAGGATGCGATGGCTAGGAAGCGACATTCAGTTGAAGATGTGCTGAAGATCCTACCCACAATATGACCTTCAACTCAAAGGCCGGGGCCTATACCTACACGACCCAAGGGCAAGCGCCGTGCGCCCGAATGCGGCAGCTCAGGCAGGCTCTTATTCCGTGACTCATGCAACCGTACCCTAGGGTTCCTGACACTGAATTAGCTGGTCATCTGAGTTGCTCATCCGCCGTATTCCGCGCTCAATTTTCCATTCGAGCATTCTGAAGCCAAATTGTGTATCAGATTTCTTTTGTATGACTGCGCGTCTGGACGCCAGTCGTTTGCCATCTACACGATACAGAATGGTTGCGATTCGATAGGCATTGCCAGCCGTCCGCACTTTTTGAGGAAACAGAGTCGCAACGCGTAATCGAGTTGCCGCAATGTTACGAGTGCCATCACCGCTTTGTCCTTGCGGATCCAATGCCCGCAACAACGATATCGGCGCACGCGAGACATCCGGAAAAGGTTGGCCCGACCAAATAGTCACGAAATGATCGAGCTTGGCAAGGATATCGCTGGTCATTCCAGCGACCTGGTCTAGCTCGGTGATCGATTCAAATGGTCCGTCTTTTGGGCCATGCAGAAGATCCTTTGTCCGGTAGACGTCTCTTTCCGGTTTGCCGGCTAGTGTCGTCTTGTCTCGATCGCGAAAATCGATAATTGCTTCTGCGAGCTTTACTCCGTTGTCCTCCGGCAGGCCAAGACCTTTGAGCAGAGCCACGAGCGTGGGTCTGGAGGCAGCATTAATATCAATTAGACCACCAACATTGACGATGTCGATTCTTGCTATAAATGGCCCACTTCGACACTTGAAGCCATTAGGCGTAAACTCACTCCAATTGAATGCCTTTAGCGTATCTGGTTGATGCACAACAATTGCAGCAAAGTAGCGCGTTAGTCCATCGGCGAGGAGCTGCGCGTTAGCCTGCTCAATCAGCGCTGCGCGTTCCTGAAGATCTCTGCGCACTGCAACAGTAAACGCGATACTGAGCGCCGAAAGGAGACCAAGGGCCCACAAAACGGTGACAAGCACGAAACCGGTGTTTTTGACCCTTTGCCTATATGCTCCAGCCGGGCAGCGCATGGCCTAACGTATCACCCGGTTGAATGTTTTTTCATAGACGTTCTTGCCCGGAGTCTTTGCGATAGGGTTCTCCTTCAAGCGCTGTTTGAATTCATCAGTGACAAATTTTGCTTCCACGCGATCGCGCACGACTTGTGGTCTGATAAAGATAACAAGTTCTGTACGTTCCTTCTTGTCAGACTTATTTCGAAAGGCGCTACCGACAACTGGAATATTACCTAGGAAGGGAACTTGAGTTGTTACGGTGCTCTTGCGATTTTGTATGAGCCCGCCAAGTGCTAAGGTCTGGCCATCGCTGACGACAACAGTTGTGCGCACCCTACGCTGCTGAATGGTCGGTGAATCGATACCCGATGTCGTGGTCTCGGCAACACTGCTCACCTCTTGCTCAATCTGCAGGATCACACGGCCACTGGCATTGACCCGCGGGGTTACGGACAGGATGACACCAGTATCTTTGAGCGTGATCGCATTGATAATCGGTGCATCGGGATTTGTAACGCCCTGCGCTGTCTGCGTCACAATCGGGACTTGGTCACCGATTTGCAGTGTCGCCTTCTTGTTATCCATCACCATCAAGGATGGTGCGGATACGACATTGACTTTGGTGACACCAGAGACGGCATCAAGTGCAGCTTGCACATTAGAAGCTTGAAAGAAATAAGAAAAACCAGGGAACGCTGAGGCGACAGCGCCATTCACGGCGTCGGTGAATGTGATTTGGTGGCGCCGTTTTTCAAGGAACCATTTGAGGCCAAATTTCAGGTCATCATTTAAACTGACCTCAGCAATCACCGCCTCTAACAATACTTGTGTAGGTAGAACATCTAGGCGTTCAAGAATGCCTCGAATACGCGTGTACATCTTTGGCGACGTATAGATAAGCAGAGAATTTTGTCCTGTGTCCGCAACAACGCGCGCACCTCCTGCGGTGATGGCACGCGGCTTTCCAGTCTGTGCCCCCACAATTGGTGACTGGGCCGAATTGTTTGTCGGCGTGGAAGGCGTGAAGGGTGTCAACGATCGCCCACCAAACCGTCGCGACGTTGTGGTCTCTTGGGTAAAACGAGGCGCAACAATTTGAGACGGTTGCGGTGTGCGTGTTGTTCTAGCATCTGTCCGAAGCACGCCTTCCAGCAATGTAGCAAGTTCAGCCGCAGACCGGTTATGCACCTTATAGACGAATAGGCGCACTTCATTTTGATGTGCGAGGCGATCAAGTCTGGCAACCCATGTCTTGGCTTTGTCGAGATAGGCGGGGTTGGAGGTCACGATCAGGACAGACCCAAGACGTCTGTTGGGTATGAAACGCACGACGCCCTTGAGTGGACCGCCCTTATGAGTGCCAAACAGCGCCTTAAGTTCCTTCGCGATCTTTTCAGGATCTGATGCCTTGAGTGGGATTAACCCAAATGACATCCCCTTCATCCAATCGACATCGAACATATCAATGAGACGTGTTAGGTGTTGCAGCTCACTTGCCGTCCCAGAGATCATGATTATGTTGCGCGTATTGTCTGAATCGACAACCGCACCCTTGCTTGCGACAGCCTCGATTAGTCTCTTGGCTTCGCTTGCCGAGATATAACGCAGTGGCAAGACAAGCGTCTGCAGACCCAATTGGTTCTTTCGGATGCCCCGTGTGACAACGGTGCTATGGCGCGCTGTGCTGGCAGAAATTCGATAGGAGCCACCAGATTGAACAATCGTAGCGCCCTTGGCGCGCAAAGCATTTTCAAAGGCCATGACGATTGCCGCTTTGGGAATTGGTCTAGACGTCTGAAGTGTTATGCGACCGCGAATCTTTGGGTCAACGGAGTAATTCACCTTTAACAAATCACCAAGTACAGCTTTGGCAGCTTGTGTGATTGAAACGTTCACAAGGTTCAAGCGAACCCCATCTTTGCCGGCATGAGTTTTCGCTTCAACAACAACCTTCGGTGAGCCGAGAAATTCTCCCGTACCCTTGACTAGAGTTCTGCGTACGGGCGGTGAGCGACTATTTCTAAAGTTTGCGAGTAAGGAATTCTGACGGTGAACCAGTCTTGCGCCGGTTGCTCGTTTTTTTGGCTTGCTCGCTGAGAGCGGAAGTGGGTTCCGCAAACCTTGGCCGAGATTTGTAGCCGAACATCCCTGCAACGCAGAAGCAAGTATGACTACGAGTGGGAGAATCTTACGCCGTACCATGTCCGCCACATCCTCTTTTTACTGTTACTCAGTATAAAACCATAAAGGTTGGTTAACGTGGCAGAGAGGTATACGTCAATTGTTCTGGGCCCTGGGATAGAGCGAATATTCGATGCGGCGAGCGCCTAATACAACAGTGATGCTATTGGTTTTGATCGAGATTATCCGCCAGCCGCCTATGGACTGGCCAACTTTGAACCATGCTTTTTTTCCCGAACGGTCTTCGAGCAATGTTCTGCGCTCCCTTTCAGTGATCAGAAGGCCCAGCACCTTTAAGTCAGGCGGCGGCGTTGCAAATGATCGAGGTCGCTTCGATATAGAACGCTGCGGTCGTTTTGGCTTTGGAGGTTGGGTCAGAGGTGGTGGGCGCCGCCCTTTGTAAAACACCGGCTGTGAAATCGTGGTTTTGTAATATTTGAGCGGCTTGATCCTATGTGTGCCGGATATAACTGGCGGAGTATCTCGCGGAGTCTTGGAAAGTTCTGTTGCAACCGACATTTTTAACAGGTTGGTTGGTCCTGTCCAAATGAGATAGGCGAGCCCACAGATCAAGCATATCAAGTTAAGTTGTAAAATGACGATGATCGCGAGGCGCCGCATGTTACTGCTCCGCACGATTGACTGGTTGTGCGCCGGGCCAAATCGCCGAGCGTATGTCTAGATCGACGACTAAGTAGTCTTGCGCTTGAGGACCGTATTGGCGGCCTCTTCGAAGTGGACCAATTGGACGCATATTGAGTCGATCTACGATGAGGAATGGTCTTTTCGATTCAACTTCATGAATGATCTTGAGAACATTCCGCAGCCGCCCTGTGAATCGAATTTTGAGCGCGACATATCGCAGGCCGTTGTTAGCTGGGCGGCTCAAAGGTAGTACGCTGTCTAAACGTGTTTGGTGCGCTTGTAAGATAGTGCGAATAAGTAGCTGCAGTTGTGCTTGACCACGTGCTTGGTTAGTAACATTCAAGAAGTCGCCCTTATAATGATCGAAGGAGTGAGTCGTTCTGTTTCCAGCATCACGCCCAGCGATCTTAAGTCTCGCAAGCAAGTACGTATTCTTCTCAATCGACGTCGCATTCGATCGATACCAGTTCAAAATTGGCGTAATAGTAACGAACCATATCGCCGCTGACGATACCACCAGTGCCGCAATTCCGATGAGTTGATTAATGTACTTACTTCTTATCAGCATTTGCAGGAGCCGCCTTGGAATGCATTGCGTTTTTTATTGCTGATATGCGTGGCGCTAAAGTGAGCTCAATTTGAAATCGATCTGCTTCTTGAACGGCGTCGCGTACAACACCTGAGCGAAAACGAGCAGCCGAAAACATCTTTGAATCTGCGAATAGGCTGATAAGCTTTTCAGAAGCAGGGGAGAATCCATCGATCATGACCCGCCTTTTTTCATAGTTGAGGCTAGAGAGCCATGCGTCGGGCGGCAGTAGTCGAGTTATCTCGTGCCAAACCTCAGTTGATGTATAGTGGGACACTTTATACAGTCGGAATCGACTTATCCTGTCTTTAATGGACTTTTTCGAAGCACGTTTTTTCTGCTGGGCAATGGCAGCTTTGCGCGCCACAGATATGTCGTGGTCCAGGCTCTTTAATATTCGGTTTTGTTGCCAAATTGCCGTGCCTGCCGTCGCTAGGATCATCAGAAAGGCGACGCCAGCAAGACCTGCAGTGATACTGTTCAAGTATCCAATAGTTGGCAATCTCACCTGTTCGGGGCAGGCTGGAACCGCAATTTCAATTGGTTCAACTGTGTCGTCTGGGCGGCAATAAATCCGCGAGACCTGGCTCTTGTGACTGGCAAACACTTTCTGAATCGGTGTGATAGATTCCCTTTTCAGGACAACCTGACAAACGGACAAGAGATTATCTTCGCCTGTCAGATTGTGATCAGATACTGTGGCATGACCAAGCAAAACATCGTCAGACTTGAATGGACTGAGGCGCTGCAAATCAAGTGACAATATATCCTTGATCCTGTTGCGAGCTTGACGAGGAACTTTGCGATATCTGACAAGACAGAGGCTGGGTGACACATCTATAGCAAGCGTTGTCAACGGACCAGAGCCCTGCCATGCCGCCATCAAATGTTTGTATGCCTGATCCGACGTGATGTCATTCTCAATGACAATTTCTTCTGGATTGGAAAACGGTCTGAGGCGCCTGCGAACAATGCTGTAACGATGCTTGTCGTACAACCTGCAAATGAGCTCATCGGAAGATGCTGAGAACAACCACCTCAGCGGATGCGGGACAAAAGGACCAAGAGATCGAAGCATATCCTGCCATAATGGTCTGACACCGTTCCCCGATGCGAGTATGTCTTGGATGGAACCAAACGAGGTCACGACAGAACCCCTTGACCAATGGAGCTATTACTTGGTGTACTAATCAGAATGATTTGTGCTCATATTTATGATGTTATCAAGGTGGTATTTGGCCATCAAGCGGTACGATTGATCGCTGCTATCAAGCGGTACGATTGATCGCTGCTAAAGGCCCTACGGAGGGCTCATTTTGAGATGGATGATACGGCACCATCAAAGCAAGGAAAACCCTATGTCTATGGCGAGAGGGTCGATCGGACAGTCCTGGCCGAGCAATTCCTGCAATATTTGATCAGTCAAAATGCAATCGAGCCACACGATGCCAACAGAGCCCTAAAAGCGCATTTGGACACTGGCCAGCCGGTCGACGTTGTGTTGAGCGAACTCGGTTTAATACAGGTCAAAGACTTGGTTGCCGCCCAATCGAGCTTCTGCCAGCTTGCTGTAACAGAAACAAAAGACATACCCGGCGTTGCTATTCGACCCAATGAGTTTTCAGCGGATTATTTGCTCGCAAATCTAATTCTGCCACTCCGAGAGACGGCGGCATGTCTTGTGGTCGCCACGGCCCGACCATTTGAATACGATGCGCTTGAGGCACTTTGCTACTACGTCGATAAACCGTTAGAAGTGCGCATCGCCTTAGCAAGCGACATAACTAGTGCCATTGACAAATTATATCAGCCTCAGGGCGCAGAGACTTCAGGACCGGGCTCTACAGAGGGCGAGTTCGGTCAGCCAAGCGAAGATGATCTGCAAAGACTTCGTGATAGGGCAAGCGAAGCACCAATTGTACAACTCGTTCACCGTCTGGTGGTAACCGCCGTAGCTGCCAGAGCCTCCGATATTCACATAGAGCCCTTGGCAAGCAATTTGTGTATTCGGCACCGAATAGATGGCACGCTTCTAGAAGTTGAGCGCTTAGGGCTTGACGTGCAGTCCAGCATTGTATCCCGTATCAAGATCCTTGCTGGCCTCAACATTGCTGAAAACCGAATGCCGCAAGACGGTCGCGCAAAATTTGTCATTTCGGGTCGCGAGATAGATGTTCGCGTGTCTACAACCCCTGTCATGCATGGCGAAAGTATCGTGTTGCGACTTCTCGACAAAAAGGCAACCGAAATTTCGATAGAAGCTTTGGGGTTTGATCAGCAGGCGACAGCCGTACTAGAGCATGCGATCGCCCAACCCAATGGTATTGTTCTTGTTACTGGGCCAACTGGCAGCGGTAAGACGACGACACTTTATGCAGCACTACAGCGACTCAATAGCGGCAGTTCCAAAGTCTTTTCGATAGAAGATCCGATCGAATACGAAATCTCCGGCGTCAATCAGATCCAAGTCAGGCCAGGCATTGGGCTCAACTTCGCCCATGCAATTCGTTCAATATTGCGCCAAGATCCTGATACGATTATGGTCGGCGAATTGAGAGATATCGAAACGGTCAGAGCGGGTATTCAGGCGGCCCTGACCGGTCACCTTGTGCTTTCTACCCTGCACACAAATAATGCCTGCGCAACGGTCACCCGATTGCTTGAAATGGGCGGTGAAGATTATCTCATTGGATCCACCTTGATCAGCGTGTTCGCGCAACGACTAGTTCGCTGCTTATGCGCGCAATGTACCAAACCATCGCGCATTACAGAATTAGAACATCGGCTTATCCAGGAGCACGCGCCCGCCCTGTATCAGAAGTTTGCTAATGCCGAGCTTTCGCGTGCAGTGGGCTGCAAGGCATGCTACGGAACCGGTTATTTCGGGCGGACTTCAATTGTTGAGGCGCTTGCAGTCTCCGAGCGTTTCCGATCGCACATCAAACATGGCGTTCGTGATTTTGAGCTCCTAAAGTTGGCGCAGGCAGATGGAATG
Organism: Hyphomicrobiaceae bacterium; assembly: GCA_965223255.1. Taxonomy (GTDB): domain Bacteria; phylum Pseudomonadota; class Alphaproteobacteria; order Rhizobiales; family Hyphomicrobiaceae; genus CBDCWA01. Next base: position 628,335 of record CBDCWA010000003.1, read on the forward strand.
AAAACGCTGGTCGAAATGGGACTCGAAAAAGTCTTGGTGGGAACAACGACAATTGATGAAGTTCTTCGCGTCTCAAGGTCTTAAGCGATGGTTGAGTACAAATATCGCGCCTATACGACGTCGGGCGACATCGAAGAGGGAACGGTTGATGCGCAAACCGCTATCGATGCCGCAAACAGGTTAAGCGCGAGAGGTCTTGTTCCATTTGAAACGCTCGAAGGGAAGCAAGCGAGTTCTGTTTCCAGCAAAGCCTGGTTGGTCGGCATTAACGGTCCGACACTACAAGACTATAGCGACGTCATTACACAACTGGCGACACTATTGGAAGCTGATCTGCCAATAGATCGGGCATTGCAAGTCGTCTGTTCTCAAAGGCATCGACGCCAAATAAAAGACATTTTGCAAGGTGTCCAACAAGATGTACGCGGCGGCCAATCATTGTCGGGGTCGCTCTCAATACGAGCACCGTCGCTGCCACTAGTTGTCCCAAGCCTTATCCGCGGCGGCGAACTTCGTGGCAAAATAGCAGACGCCTTAAAACAAAGTAGTGACTATCTTCAGCGACGCCAAGCGACAAGCCAAAAAATCGCCTCCGCCCTGACTTATCCGATCATTCTTGCAGTAACGGCGATGATTTCAATCGCGGTGATCATTTTGGCCCTGGTCCCCTCGTTGATGCCATTGTTTGAGGCAAGCAAAGCTAACCCGCCATTTGCTCTAAGACTGGCAAACAGCTTTGCGATATTCTTGAGTGAGAATTGGCAGATCGTTGTTGGGGCGATAGCTTTATGTTTGATATCACTCTTAGTACTTTCTCGGAACGAGACCTATAGATTCCAAATGGATCGATTGGCATTGCGGTTGCCCTATTGGGGGCAAATGAATCAAGCCTCGAATATAATCCGTTTTGCTCGCACAACCGGTACGGCGCTTACTAGTGGCATCGGTATCATTGAAGCATTGACGGTCGGTAGCAAGGTATGCGGCAATAGAGTGATAACGCGCGCAATCACTGAAGCGGTCGAGAAGATTCGAGGTGGTGACACGATGAGTGAGGCACTCAGTGGTGGGAATGCTTTTCCCAAAGTAGTCAAAGAGTTTGTCGCTGTAGGAGAGCAGACCAGCCGATTGGGCGAGATGCTCATTCATCTCGCGGACTTTCATGAAAAAGAACTGCAAAGGTCAATTGATCGGGGGATTGCGCTCCTAACACCAATATTAACGATCGTGATTGGATTGATTGTTGGCGGCCTTATTTTATCGGTCATGCAGGCCATATTCAGCGTCAATCGGCTGGTGCTATGACGCAGCGTTGTGCAATATCTGAGGCAGCGGAACGCAGGGATGCCGGGATTACTATGATTGAGGTCATTGTAGTTTTGGTGATCCTATCGGCGGTGACAGCCATCGTTAGCCCGAACTTTAGGTCCGCAAACATTTCGGAGAGCGTCGACAAACTCGCCGCCACCATCGCTAGTAATTTGCGACAGGCAAGAAGTCAGGCAATTCGCAAAGGCAGGACCCAGTTGTTTGGGTATAATGCGAAATCTAGGACCTTCCTGATTGGTGGCAAAACAAAGGTACTGGCGCATAACGTTCTGATAACAGTCAGGTTTACAGCCCCTCGCCGATTTCGAGATGACGACGGCGGGCACCATATTGCCTTTTTCCATGATGGTGCAAGCAGTGGCGGGCGCATTATTGTTAGGAAAAATACAAGCTGGACTGAGATTAGTGTCGACTGGTTGACTGGTGCCGTCGAGGTCAACGCCAATGTCGGTTAGTTCGCATGGCGAAGCAGGTGTGACCACCATCGAGGTCATAGTCGGGTTTGTGATTGCTGTTTTAGCGATTTCAGCGCTTTATGCCACGATAACTGGCACTATTCTAACGCTCACTAAAATGTCTCAAAAGGAAGAGGCATTAGAGATCGGCCGCTCTGTGCTGGCCCGTGCGGCTGAGAATGCTGCAATAATAGAAAATAGAGCTGGTCGATTAAGTCGTGGTGGGCGGTGGCGGCTTGAGACCAAAATAATGGAGAATGGTCATTTGTCCTCGTCCAAGCTCAAAGCGCGTTGGGTCATTTTCCGGGCATTCAATCCCAAAAATGAGAGCATATTGGAACTTCGAACCATTTATGTTGGCAGGGACTAGTCTCAATCCAGCAAGCGCGAAGTGCGGTCAAAATCGCAACACGAGGGGCTTTACCCTTGTAGAACTGCTTGTGTCGTTGACGCTATTGTCCCTCATTGCGGTGCTGATTGTCATGGCAATCAATGGTGCACGCATCGCCAAAGTGCGCTTAGAGGAACGTTCCGAGACCGCGCGCGTTCTGGCGGTCAAGCGGCTACTACGGCGTATTATATCCGAGACAAATGCGGTTTTGCGCGATCCAAGACAACCTGAAAAATATGTATACTTTGAGGGAACTTCGAAGAGATTGACGCTGATATCAAGTCACACCACTGCAGGCCAATATGGTGGCCTTTACGTAAGCAAAATTATTGGCGACGAAAGAGCGCAATCCAATTCTAAGGACCTGACAATGCACCAAAGCTTGTTGCGGCGGTCTAAGAGTGCGGTACAAACTCAACAATCAAGTAGCAACACGCGACCCCTGCTCAAGAAGATTGAAAACGTGCGATTCCGGTACTTTGGAAAAAGATTGGGACAAAGAACTGCGACTTGGAGCAATCGCTGGCAACAGTCACGAAATCTGCCGCGACTAGTGGAGATGACCGTGCTGTTTGGCGCAAACGATCATCGAAAATGGCTACCCATTACCGTTACGCTCGAGGTTGGTCAAAACTAATGGTCATTTGGCGCTGGAAATATCTTGATTAGCTCCGGTCCCTCCGGGACGGCCGTCCTGCCCCAGACTAATAATTTCAAAAGACTGACGATCGTTTGAAATCTTATAGATATAGGGATTGCCCCATGCATCATTTAGCGCGGTCTTAGCTTTGCGCAGATACGGGCCTTTCCATTTTGGTGTGTTGTTTGGTGGTCTTACGAGAGCTTTGAGACCTTCGTCATTGGTCGGGTACTTGCCAACGTCGAGATAGAACAGTTCCACAGCGCTGACGAGATTGTTGATTTGAGTCCTTGTAACTTCTGTTTTGGCCGATCCCAAATAGCGCAAAACCTGCGGTGCTGCCAGCCCCGCCACAAGAGCCAGTATTGCAAGCACCACTAGTAATTCAACCAGCGTCAATCCGGTGTCTCCACCAAAAATCTGCGACGACGGTCGTTTCGGCTTCGCGGATTGAATTGTTTTACTCATAGTGTCTGACCTAATACTCCGAGGAGTTGGACTGCAAATTTAGACAATTGATGGTCCTCCGCAAGTATCTTCACAATGGGAGTATCCATCGGTCTGCAGGACCAAAGTAATGCGTCAAAAGTAGACCAAGGCCCAGAAACGGTCCGAATGGCAAACGATCAGTGATTAATACGGACCGAGTAAAGGCGTACTTCGCAGCAACAAACAACAAAGCAGCTAAACAAGCGACGAGCAACATTGTTGGCAGGCCTTCCAGTCCGACCCAAGTCGTTGCAGCAGCGATGAATTTTGTGTCACCAAAACCGAGACCGTCGCGATTCCGAACACGGAAGTAGAGGAGTTGAAAGGCCCAAATCGCGGCAAACGCAATTAGCGAAGAGGTCACAGCCCAGACTAAGGCTTCGGTACCATTGGTGCCGGCAATCGTGAGTCCCATTAGTGCAATGATTGCATTGGCGAAATCAGGAATCCGAAAGATCTTTATGTCGACAACAACGACATATGCCAGCACAAGTACAAGCGCACTTGTCGCGATGGTTTCAGCACTGATTGTGCTTTGCCACATAGCATTTGTCATAGAATCTTTATGCCATTTTTGTTGTGGTATTGAACATTTCGTTTCTTCAATGCGTTAGATTTTTGTTCAATGTTTTTAATGCGGTGCATCAAGATAAACCGTATACGATTTGTCTTGACAACTAACTATTTCCTCAATGATCATCTGTTTACTTAGTGCTATTTCAGTGCATTAAGCCAGTAAATTCAGCGAATGGTCTATCCCTAAAGCGGCATTGGGGGTGAGGGTATGCGTACGACGGTTCGATCTTGTTTGTCTTCCCGTTTTTTGGTGTTTCTGTTTAGTGCGGCTTTTACATTCGGAGCCGTAACAAGCTCTGCTGATGCGCAACAATCAACTAATTCTGGTAGCACAAGTAACGCTACCACTACCGCTGCGCCTAGTATTCCAAGTCCTTCAACAAACGTATCACCAAGTTCCGGCAAGGCAGTTCTTGATGCTGCTAAGCGCTCCGGTCAAGTCGATGCCAATGGCCTGATTAGTGTGCCTTTGAAAGGTAAGCCGCCAGCACAACAAAAGCGCGCGCCGGATCCCAAGGCCAAAACATCTGACGCTCAGCCCGGCCAAGTCAAAGAGCCAGAAAAGACCGAGGATCTCTCAAAGAAGGGTCCCATCAAGAACGTGGAAGACCCTGTTGTTTCAGAACCAATCGCGACAGCACAATCGTCGTCGAGTAGCTCCACGATTCAAAATAACATTTCAACCGATAAGGGCGAAGCAGACAAAACATTCCAAAAGGCCTGGGAGCCGCCGATGAACGGCAGCTATACTCAGTCTTATACATTCAAGATTCCGAGTTACCGCGGCCTCGAGCCAAAGCTGACGTTGGTCTACGATTCCAACAAGGCAATTCGCCCCAAGGGTGCGACGTCTGGTATGCTGGGACGCGGTTGGCGCTTTGACGGGCTCTCGGAAATTATTCGCGCGTCGCGGACCGATGGTGCCCCTAGGTTTGATACCACTGACATTTACAATCTCGATGGTAGCGAGATGGCGCCTTGCGGTACCGGTGTGACAGGGGCAAGCTGTACCGCCGGCGGCACGCATACGACGCGCCTCGAAAATTACCGCAAGATTTCGTTTGATAGCGGCACCAACACGTGGACTGTTACCAGTCGGGACGGCACGGCATACAAGTATGACTCAATCGGCACATTCACGTATTCAAGCACGCCATCGGCGAATGTCACATCGAATTATCGTTGGTTGTTGAAGACGATTACCGACACCAATGGCAATGTTGTCACGTACAATTATAGCTGCACTGCGTTGCCGTACTGCCTGGTCTCGACCATCAGCTACAACGGGACAGTAATCACGTTCCACTACGATACGCGGCCTGACAATCTCCATCATGGCAACACGGCCGGCATCACCACCATCGACAAACGTCTGAAGACTGTAGATGTGCAGACGTCGGGATCACGCGTTGCGGCCTATGCACTGGCCTACGATGCCAGCACGGCAACACTTGCCTCGCGTATGACGTCTGTAACGCCGTACGGCAAAGATGCAACCATTGCGAATGGCGCCGTCACAGGCGGCTCGTCACTACCGGCCACAACATTCGCTTACGAGAATGGGACAGCGTCAACGGCTGCTGCTACTCATTCTGTCCTCGAGTGGGTAGGTAGACCTTACCACATGCTCTTCGCTCAGATCTCCGGCGGAAATTACGAATACAAATGGGTGCTGGGTGACTTTAACGGAGATAATCGTACCGACATTTTGCGCTTAGAAACACAGCCCGCTTGCGATGACAGCTACAGTCAACCTTACTGCGGTGAAATAGAACCCAATGCTGTCATCTACTATGGCACCGCAACAGGGCTCTCCAGCACGCCAACTAACATAACAATACCGGGCATTGATGATCCGCTGCCAGGTACGCATAGCAACTCATTCTTAGGCGAGTCCTGGATTGCCAAGGATTTTGACGGCGATGGAAAAGACGAACTTGTTCGCCTACTAAATTATGGTGAATATGGTGACGACGGCGAGGTCGACAGTGATCGAGCCCAATATTTTAAACTCTCGGGAACAGTATTTCAGCTCAAGCATACGCTTGTCATTTCACAATATGAGAGCTTGTTCGATTCGCGGATGGACTTCCCTGTTGTCGACATGGAAGCTGACGGCAAGTACGAGGTCTATATTTCAGCCCCGTCGCTAAGAAAAGTTCTGTACGTCACTAGCAATGAACAACTCGCATTGAAGGATGTTGCATCGGGGCCAGTGGCGGTCTACGGCGAGATCCCGATCTACAGAGATAATCCGCGTCGGTTCCTCTTGCCCGGAGATTTTAATGGTGATGGAAAAACGGACATTTTCGATGCTCTGACGGGACAGCTTTGGCTATCAGATGGTCAAAAATTTGTACTGGCCTCTACTTCAACGCCGCTCGATATTTTAAACGATCACCTCTATTGCTCAACGTCAGCGGATGATCCGAAAACGTGCATCGCACCAGCGGTTGGTGACTTTAACGGTGACGGATTGGCCGATATCGTTGAGCCGAGACGGAGCGGGTACTCAAACATAAGTTTTCGCGTTCATCTTTCAACGGGTTCGGCCTTTCAATACTCAACCTGGTTAACAACGTCAGTATCGAGTTCGGAATTCCCTATCCTAACCGGTGATTTTGACGGCGATGGACGAACTGATATCGCGTTGTCCAATCATTATCAGTGGTATTTCACAGATTACACGTTCCTCTCACGCGGCAACAGTTTTGCTTCTGTTAATCTCTTAGAGCCCCCAGTTTCTGGTAAACCACCGGCCATTAAGGTAGTTGCGGATTTCAACGGTGACGGTCGAGCAGATATCCTATATCGCGCACCGCCTTCAACAGTCACAATGAAGGTTTCGGTCACCCAAGGCACTTACCCCGACTTGATGACGTCGGTGAAAAACCAGTTCGGTGGTATCACCAGCCTGACGTACACACCATCGACGAATTGGACGAACAATTATCTCCCCTTCGTACTGCAGACGATATCGATGGTGCGCCAGGACAATGGCACCGGTGTCATTGGTGACACGTATTTCGGGTATTCCGGTGGTTTTTTTGATAACGTCGAACGCCGTTTCTTAGGCTTTCGAAATGCATCTTCGGTGCTACCCTGCAATGCGGGAGAGACCGTTTGTCCCGAACGCCACTACACCTTCCGCCAGGACGTGGCCTCTGCAGGCGCGCTGGAAAAACTTGAGCACTGGCACGGTTCGCCAACCGGCGGCGGCACTTTGCTGCGCGAGGACGTCGAGACTTGGGTGGTCAATACCAATCCGGCGGCGTTGCCCTATACCGCTCAGAACACGGTGAGCGAACGCATCAGTTATGACGGCGGTGTCACCAAGACATCGCGCATTGAGCGCACGTTTGATATCTATAACAACCAGACGCTTTTGGTTGAGAAGGGCGATAGTGCCACGACTGCCGACGATCGTCAGATCGCGCACACGTTCCTGCCTAATACGACGAACTACATCGTCAGCCTGCCAGCAAAGGAACGCCGCCTCAGTGGCACCGGCACGCTATTGGCCGAGACCTTCTTCTACTATGATGGGGCAACGACTTGGAACCAGACGGTCGGCACCAAAGGCGAACTCACCAAACAAGAAGCCTGGCTAGATCAACCACCGTCAGGTGGCACCAATTTGGTTGCGACGACCTTTGAGTACGATACCTATGGCAATCGCACGGCGACCGTCGATCCGCTGGGTCAGCGCACCGAGACAATCTTCGATACCACCTATCACTTATTCCCAATCGAGACTCGGAATCCGCTCTACTTTGGTGGAGACAGCCGCCAAAAAGTGACGGCCGTATTCGATGCGGTCTGCCAACGCCCGACGCAGGTCACCGAGTTCGACAATCCGGCCACCGTTGCCACATACGACGTATTCTGCCGGACTGCGACCATTACCTCTCCCGGCGGCAAAGTGACGACCGTCGTTCGCCAAAACGAAGGTGTGCCTGGCTCGCAGACAATGCGTGCGGTTGTGACCCCCCCGTCTGGTGTGACCGCAACCGTCACCCCAACTGCCGAATGGTATGATGGCTTTGGGCGAGCAGTGCTCACTGGTAAAAGTGCGCCCTCGCCACATTCCTGGATTTACACGGCAACGCATTATCACGCGCGCGGTGAAAAGCAGAGCCAGTCGCTGCCTTATTATGCGGATCAATCGGCAAGTGCCCAATTCACGACATTCACTTATGATGCACTCAATCGATTGACACTTACGACGCTCCCCGACGCAGCAACCATAACCAATACCTATTTAGGTGGGGGCTATGCCTTCAATACCGTCACCATTCGCGATGAACTTGGCCGCGACACCCGCACCCATCATGACGGCCATGGCCGCGTTGTGCAGATCGAACGGTTTACTGGTAATAGCGGCCAAGTCGGTGGAACACCCAACCGCATGACCATGGTCTACGATCCCTTGGATCGCATTACCACTATCACCGATGAACCCGGTAATACTTGGACCTATACCTATGACAGCTTGGGCCGGCGGCTTACCGCCAATGACCCCAACCATGGGCTTTGGACATTCACCTATGACGCTGCTGCGCGTATGACCGAGCAGCTCGATGCCAATGGCGCCAAGACCTCCTTCCAATACGATGGCCGCGATCGTGTCACCCGGCGGGATCACTTCCCATCCGGCTCGTCAACCGCGACCGCTTGGCACGTTAACACCTATGATCAAGCGCGTACCGGCTATTACAATACCGGGCAACTAACCGGCTCCAGTGGTCCCTGGGGCAGCACCGAACACGATTATGATGCCAACCGCAATCTGGTGCGCCGCGCCTGGTCGTTAAACTCCACGAGCTACAGCATTACCCATGGCCATGATGCCGGTGGCTATCTGTTCAAGAAAGTGTATTCCGACGGCGATTCTGTCGGCTCCGACACCAGTCAATGGACCTATGACGAAGCCCAACGATTGATTGCAATCCCAGGCCATGTGACGAGTTTTACTTATAATGCACGCGGCCAGGTCACCCAGGCCGTCTATGCCAATGGTGTCACCACCACCAATACCTATAATGATCAACGCGGTTGGCTAACCCGCGTCCAGACCACTAAGGGCGCAACAGTTCTCCAGGACATCACATTCACCCGAGGGCCGACAGGACGCATCAACGCCATCACGCATGCTGGCCGGGCCAACGACAGCTGGACCTACACTTACGACGATCTCGACCGGCTGACTGGTGCTTCGAACGTTGGTGATCCCAATCTAACCCAGACGTTCACCTATGACTCTGCGCATAACATGACCTTCAACTCCAAGGTCGGGACCTATACTTACCCGACCCAGGGGTCAGGCGCCGTGCGCCCGCATGCGGCGACACAAGCGGGGCCTTATGCACTCACCTATGATGCAGCAGGCAATCTCAAATCCAAGGTTGGCAACGGCATCAATCATCAACTGACGTGGGATGATGAAAACAAGCTCTCCAAGGCGATGATCGGGGCAACTGAATACAATTACATCTACGGCGCTGACAATGCTCGAGTCATCAAGCGCAAAGTCTTGACCGCTGGCAATGAGGATACACTGTATCTGGATAAGGATGCGGAAATCTCACCGACGGGTGAGTGGACCAAATACGTCCATACAGACGTTAAGCGCCGTGGTAACGGCACGGGGGCATCCAAATTTTTTCATCACCGCGATCATCTAGCGACCATTCGAGTCGTTACCGATGGAAGCGGCACAGAAGTCAACCGCACAATTTACAGTCCATATGGCAAACAAGAGATAGTGACGGGTACGCACACCGAGCCAAAGGGGTATATAGGCGAGCGCCATGATGCCGAGACCGGTTATCTATTCCTCAACGCGCGATACTACGATCCCGAACTTGCGCGCTTTATCTCCCCCGATTGGTGGGATCCGAATCGCGATGGTGTTGGCACAAACCGCTATTCATACTCATTCAATGATCCTATCAATAAATCCGACCCAAACGGGCATGAAGCGGATGACGACGCAAGCGACGACGATGCCGACGCATCCGCAAGCGCTTCTGCTAACGAAGATGCCGAGCAGAGTACTGCACCGGGTGCCGACGTTACTGAGCAGGAAACACCGGCCGCGGCACCAGGAGTTGTGGCGGATCCGGTAGCGCCCGAGATTCAGGTTGCTGCACGATCAAACAAAACACAACAAACTACTCAAACTACCACGACCCAGACAACGGTTGGGCCACCCCAAACCGCCCAGCGATCCGAAAAAGACATTGAAGTTGCGTCAATGGCTGCGGGAATCAAGGCCGCAAAAAAAGCTGCTAAGGCGTTTGGAAAGAAGACCAAGAAAACAGCGCGTCAAGCCAAAAGAGCAGCCGCAAAGAAAGCAGCGCGGGCGATCAATGCGCTTCCTGCTCGAACTAGAGCATTGCTTGGCTTCCCGAATAAGGTCAAAGTTAACAGAGCCGGCCGACTACAACCCATGGACAAAAAAGGGCGGTTCATGGGTAAGGATAAGAATCCCGGGTTCAGCAGATCTGCATTTGTTGAAGCGCCTGCTCAATTCGCCTTAGGGTATATTGAAGGAAAAACTAATCATACAGTAACAGACCCAAGGCAAGAGCCAAAGACGACTTTTGGGCGAGTGGGCCGTGCACTGGGGCAGGTGGCTGGGACGTTATTCTAGGAAACGATTTTCATGCAACATATCGGTAATGCATTTAACTTAATCATTTACTGTTTGGGTATATTGAGTCTTGGACTGATTGTCTGGTTAGTAATCTTTGTGCGGAAAACAAAAAAACACGGCCTTCGCGTCGGTGTAGAAGCACTTGAACCATACCTCGAATCTTTGGTTAGTGCATGTCCTCAATATTCAACCCTTACAATGACAACCAACAATCCGCTCGAGCTTGTTCAAGCAATGAAAACAAGAGACGAGAACGGTCAGGATATGTTGATTATGAATTTCCCGACCGACCGCATCCAAAGTCAAGTTCTGGCAAATATTACTTCTCTGCTTCAAGATCGGGGGTACAAATTTGAATATGGCACCTTGGATCACGAGAGTTTTGCAACGTCACATCTGGTCGCAATTCTCGGAGTTGACATTGCCAAGGCTGCAGCAGTCATGCACGAAGTCTTGCAGCTTGCCTTCAAGCTTAGAACGGATGAGAAATTCTGGTTAAAGCTGGATAAGGCTGAGGCTGAAACGTAAGGCACATGCCGTCAAGACGTGCCCAGGGTCAAATTTGAAGGCAACGCACGCATAATTCCTCAAAATCTCTGCACGGATGCAACTCCAGACGAAGTCTTAAGTTGGTTTCCCGACGGAGCAGATCCTGAATTTGAAACGGATAGTTGGGAAGACTGGGAAAGTACTGGCGAGATTCACACCAGAGTATTTGTACCAAGCACTATGAAGCCATTGTTCTTTTGGTATGATTGAAAACATTCCCATTGTTGAGGCCTGGCGAGCACCGAGGTAATCCTGCCAGACCGACTTCATATGGGTCAGGATTGCCATTCGCACGGCATGCGGCAACCCAAGCAGGTTCTTATGCCTTGACCTATGATACGGCTGGCAATCTCAAAGCCAAGGTCGGCAACGGCATCAATCATCAGCTGACGTGGGATGATGAAAACAAGCTCTCCAAGGCGATGATCGGGGCAACTGAATACAATTACATCTACGGCGCTGACAATGCTCGAGTCATCAAGCGCAAGGTATTGACCGCCGGCAATGATGATACGCTCTATCTCGATAAGGACGCAGAGATCTCACCAACCGGTGAATGGACCAAGTATGTCCATGCGGATGTTAAACGCCGCGGCAACGGCGCCAGCGCCTCCAAATTCTTCCATCACCGGGATCATCTAAAAACGATCCGTGTGATCTCTGACAGTACCGGCGCCGAGGTTAAGCGGACGATCTACTTGGCATTCGGCAAGAAAGAGATTCAGACGGGCACGCACACCGAGTCGAAGGGTTACATTGGAGAACGCCATGACGAGGAAACCGGTTATCTGTTCCTCAATGCGCGTTACTTGGACCCCGAACTTGGCCGCTTTATTTCGCCTGACTGGTGGGATCCGAATCAGGAAGGCGTCGGAACCAATCGATACTCATATGCGCACAATAATCCGATTAACAAGTCTGATGAAAATGGGCATGTTGTCGTGCCAATTGTTAAGGCAATCGAGCAGATCGCCATACATGGCCCGAGAGCTTTGGCGTTAGCACGTAGCTTGTTAAATTTGGCGATGGCTACAGCACCCAAACCGGACAAACCTAAAACAAAGGTCAAAACGACACCAACGCCAGGGAACCCCGCGAAAAACGCCTCAAGATCAACGACAAATCAAAAAAAAGAACCAGAGCGCGGACCAGTCACGTTTTCGGTACCGGCAGATGCGACTCGAGAACAAGTTCGCGAGATGCAGACTTTTGTGGAAAGATCCAATCGAGCAATTCTTGAAGGGTTTGAGTTTTCTAAGAGGAGTACGCAGGGCCTGGAATCACGAAAAAACCAAGCGAACAAAAGGGAGCGAGCACGGGATCCCGCCGCATATGAAGGTAAGGCAGTTGGGCATGTTCCTGATACAGCCTGGCATGGACTTCCAGAGAATCCGCCGGCTGGATTTATGGCCATGGATCCTGGTATTAATGCCAAGATAGGTGGATATGCTGGTCCGTATAAGCCTGGCTATGTCGTAACGGAATTCGTGCTTGACTACTCAGCTTACGATGCGAAGCATGGGACCAAGGATGGAGTTGCTACTGGTACCGGGGCGGCCGGGGCGGCCGGGGCGGCCAGCGCTGGCGGCTGGGGACTAGATGACGATCCGTTCGGTGATGATTATGGTGATCATGGAACTGACCAGTAAACCCACGGTCATTCAACGATGAATAGAATAAGCGAAGAGCTGGAAGAAGCCTTGAATCGGCTTGCAAAAATGCAGAAAGATTTGAATAAGCGTGACGGTCTTGCGACCTATGAACCGAATGGGCCGGCGACCCCAAATGCCATATCACAGGCTGAAAGAGCTGCCGGTATAACTTTTAGCGACGAATTTAAGTCAGTTTTGTCTACTTTTGATGGATGGCGGGAATTCTTTATAGAGGTTGATTTGCTTGGAACCAAAGATTTTTTGGAGGGACGTCACAAAAAATTGGAAAAACTTGAAGAATACCACAACTACCTGAGAATAAATGGATTAAAAGATGGTGCTGTTATCGTTGGAGGCAGTGAAGACATACTACCCGTAATTATTCATATATCAGCGACATCACCAATAATACCCAATTATTTCATATTTTGGGATGTGAAAGAGCAGTTTAGGTGCAAATCTTTTGTTGAATTGGTCAATTGGTTTATAAGTGAGATAAAAACTATACCTTAGGGCCAACGGGTCGTATTGATGCCATCACGCATGCTGGCCGGGCCAACGACAGCTGGACCTATACCTATGACGATCTTGACCGGCTGACTGGTGCCACCAATGTCGGTGATCCCAATCTAACGCAGACGTTTACGTACGACTCTGCCCACAACATGACCTTCAACTCCAAGGTGGGCACCTATACCTATCCGACCCAGGGATCAGGCGCTGTGCGTCCGCATGCGGCAACGCAGGCCGGGCCTTATGCCTTGACCTACGATGCGGCCGGCAATCTCAAATCCAAGGTCGGCAACGGCGTCAATCATCAATTGACTTGGGATGCTGAAAACAAGCTTTCCAAGGTGATGATCGGGGCAACTGAGTACAATTACATCTATGGTGCCGACAACGCCCGCGTCATCAAGCGCAAGGTATTGACCGCCGGCAATGACGATACGCTCTATCTCGATAAGGACGTAGAGATCTCACCAACCGGTGTTTGGACCAAGTATGTCCATGCTGATGTCAAACGCCGCGGCAACGGCGCCAGCGCCTCCAAATTCTTCCATCACCGGGATCATCTAAAAACGATCCGTGTGATCTCTGACAGTACCGGCGCCGAGGTTAAGCGGACGATCTACTTGGCATTCGGCAAGAAAGAGATTCAGACGGGCACGCACACCGAGTCGAAGGGTTACATTGGAGAAAGCCATGACGAGGAAACCGGTTATCTGTTCCTCAATGCGCGCTATATGGACCCCGAACTAGGTAGGTTCATCTCACCCGATTGGTGGGATCCGAATCGGCCAGGTGTGGGAATAAATCGATGAAAAATCTCAGGCCACCCAATAGTTGATCAAAAAAATATATAGACTTTTTAAAACCGAAACCGCCGTTCTTATATGTTTTCGGATTTCAGTACCAATTATTAGCAATGCTCAATCTGGAATTGCCGTTTCCTGGACGGTAGGAGTCCGTACGCGGGAATTTCGACCTTTCTGACCACACCCCCCCCTGTCAGGGTCAAAAAGACGCTCAGGGCAGATCTAAGCTCCGGGAACGCCACGGTGATCAAAGCGAACCAAGGCAGGATCTGTACCGCAGACCACTTCGAACCGTTAGTAGCATCACAAACTGAAACGGCAGAGGAGAGTGGGTCACCGGACGTGACACCTGCTGTAGTTGCGAGCTGTCCCGTTGCAGCGGCGATGTCCAGATCTAGCTTTCATCTGCGTTGGGCACCGTGCAAAGTCATGGGTGACGCGGAACATTCGTGTGCATCCCATGTTAGTTCATGCTTAGGCCCTCGTTGGGTTACCAGCCGCATCGGGGCCGCTTGATGTTAGGGCGAAGTCATAAACAAAAGATTCCCGATCTACCCGTCCTGAGAAAAAACTATACGAAATTCGGCATGCCTTTGAGCGAGAACACTTTCTCTTTTTGAAATGCGGTTCAGGCCCTGGTTTAATTTTATAACCCTCGCAATTCAAAATGCGCCAGCGCCCCGCCGGTCTCCTTTCGAGCCGAAAAAAGATTTGAATTTTGAAAATGATATTTCGTGAAGTTGGGACCAATTTTTATATTTTGGGGCCGCGCCCTCTAAAGGGGCGGCCGACTACCCGGTAGGACGTACCCCTTTAGGGGTAGAACCGGGTGCACCGGGTAAAGCCCCGTTTTTCGGGGGTTTCCGGTTGGTTTTGTAACCGGGTGCAATTTCGAACCGGGTGCACTTCCAAAATGCCCGTAAAATAGGCGTTTTCGAAGCGTTGCACTTGGTTGCGCCGGTATGATTTGCACCCGGTGCACCGGGAGCAAATCCCGAACCGGGTGCACTGCTTTCGTGAGACAACGTGATGTCTTCAGCATGCTGGCGGTTCATCCTCGGAATGATCTTCGACTAAGGCGTATCGCTTGCGGATGGTTCTATTTCCGGACTTGTATTCTTCAAGTTGCAGCCACGGGCCCTCAAGCACCGCTACTGCCGCCTTGATCTCTGCACGGCTGTAATCGGTATCGGTCTGCTTCTGTTGCAGTTCTTTGGCAATGTAATTCCCGGCATTCTCAGAAGAACTAAGGTTGTAACCAGCTTTAATCAGTTCCTTTGACTTCGCCTGAACGTAGGTTTTGCAATCGGCAACACGTTTTGGATTGTTAGAGAGCGGAGTAAAAACACCTCTATCAAACAAACAAGTCAGAGGTGGTAGGGGACCGCTCTCACTTGGATTGATCTTTATATGAGTTATTACGCGTATCTTGGAATCCGCTCCACTTTTAGATTTTTGCGAACGCTTGGGTTTATCACCCTCGCCAAAATCAAGCTTGAGTGCCGAGCGAGGGGTATTGAGCCAAGCGGTAGATCCGGACGCTGCGTGGGTATCATTGGTTGCGGAGCCCTTGCTCTCATGCGCAATCAGGACAATTGCAATTTCGCTTTCGTAAGCAAGCCCATTGAGGCCGTTGATGAACCGAGTGACAGCACTCCGTTCGTTTTCGTTCCCTGTGAATAGATGGGATACCCCATCCAAGACAAGCAACTTCATCTCTGGATTAGATTTTATATATTTATCAATAGATTTAAGGTCTTTAGTTGGCTCTTTTCCATCTCCAAGGGTCACGTCTTGACCAACTGCACTCCTAATGTGCATTCGATGCGCAATTGATTTGAAGTCAATGTCCAGCTGATTGCAGATGTTCTTAGTTCGTCTATGAAGCTCGTTGTCACTATCTTCGCATAAAAGACCGGCTACATGGCCCTGTTCGACTTTGTAGCCTAAAAAGTCGGTTCCGGACGCTACTGAAATCATCAATTGAAGAGTAAGCATCGTCTTGCCGCGTCCACCTGCCGAAGAAAGAACCGTAACTACACCTTCCGGAATGTACCCCTCCGCTACCCACTTGGTAGGTTCGGGGACCTTGTCTATCCAGCGCGTCGCAGTTGTGAAGAAATCTTCGGATAGGTCGTCAGATTCATCGTCTTCAAACTTCGGCGGTGATGGAATGTCGGAAAAGTCTGCTTGTGGGGTGTTTGCACCGGGCGCTGATTTGCTATTGAGCCAAGCCGATTGAACCACTTTCTCTAATTCGTATTCGTCAAGGGGCGGATTACATTTGGTGTTCCAATAATCGAGCATAGTCTCGTAAATCCGCGTTTCACTCAGGCCGTGCTCCTTCAGCTGGCATGCAACTTTGAAAGCAGTGTTGTTGCGCGTGCCTTCTAGAGTTTCAAGAAGGGTCTCAAGATAGGCTATACCGCGCTGCACATTACTTGGCAGGTCTAGCTCGCAAAGCGGCGTTTGTGTGTTTCCCCGTTTTTCGCCGGGTTTACTTAGCCGCGGCAAAAGAGTCTGAGGAACCAAAACCGTTTTGGTATCGTTCGAAATCTTATAAGCTTCACCGTCTATCGTGCTCCCCGGTCCAACGGCGTATCCGCCCGTTGCTCTTACGTTTATGCCCGGAGCAAGATCGCGCTGGCCGATAGCCGTATCGCTGGAATAATAGATGTGAATCCCATCTGTTGGCGTCGTGACTTGTAGCGTGTTGGGGAATTCCACGCCATCAACAGCCAAATCTTCTAGAGACTGCAAGCCGGGTTGGCCGTGTTTAACGTCAACATCTAGGACAACGCCGCCACCGGTTTCAACGGCGTAGTTCATATTTGGCCGCCGCTCGAACCACTCGCGCAACTTCGCTTTGTCACGCGTGGCGACCGTCACACCTTCGTCGGCATAAGGTAACTTGGTGTTCGGCCAGAGTGGGAAGACGGCAAAGCCTTCGTCAATCATCCGGCATGCTAGAGCGTATCTCTCTTCAAACTCCTCTACGGAACAATCGAAGTGGCCACCATCTCCAGGCATCACCGCTCCTCCACAATAGCAATAGGTTTGTAGCTGACGATCCTTTTCTGAAGATTTGCACCGCCGGTCTTGCGACCTAATTGGTTAGCTCTTTCGGTTTGGGCAGAAAAGATTATCCGGTTGGGATGCGCGTAGCTTTGTGTGTTGTGTAGGTTATCGAGGGAGAGCAGGGGACCGTCTTGATCGAGCCTTTCAGATGGACGGGGTTCCTTGAGCAGTCGCATCCGACCCCTCTCCTCGCTCTTGACCGTTCTGAGCTGAAACACTGTTGATAGGTTTCTCGCGGGAGACATCGCCTGCTCGTAGCACCAGTTCCCCAAATATATGATCGAGCATCCGGTCTCTTCGGCGATAGCTCGCGCATCCGAATAATCAGTTTGCTGTTGCAACGAAGGCAGAATAGCTACTTCGGTTTCATCGTATTTTATGAAATTGAAAAACTGCCGACGCTGATGAATTCCCCAGCGAGAGTGCGCGCCATGGAAATAAGAAAATCGTCCGTTTAGACAATGCTCTTGCAACCCGTGGAAACTCCGAAACTGTTGCCAGTGATCTCTGAGCGCCGAAATAGGCACCCGGGTAGCGAGGAGGGTTCTCTTGGGTTCTTTGAAATTTCGCAAATAGCCCATTAAGTTCGGTCGTCCCAGCGCGCTGGAATATGCCAACTGGTTGGAGAACTCCAGCGGAAGCGCCGCATTTGGTTCAGCAAAAACTAAATGTACCGTGCCAGGGACAAGAAATGGCGACTTAATTCCGGGCCTTAGGGGCAAAGTGCGTATGGGAATTCGATCAAGTTCTAGTGGTCCAAACGACTCCGATATAGACATCATTAAGCTCCTACAAAAGGAGCGAAACAGATTCCGATATCACGATTGTTTATAAGAAAAATCAGACTTAGGAGTTGCTAAATCTAACCAGGACTACTAAGATAATTACACCCAGAATTACCAAAGTTCGCCTTACGCAATATCGGAACGCCCTAGGGAGCAAAACACGCTCCTTGGGGCGTTTCCGTTACGCGCTCATTTCCTTATTAATCCAGTCTGCAATTTCTGATTCCAGCCACCCAGCCTTGCGGCGGCCGAACTTCTTAGGCTTTGGGAACACACCCTCGTTAGCCCAACGATAGATCGTAGAACGACCAGCTGGAACTCGCTGTAAAACTTGGCCAATATTTAATATCCGGCACGAAAGTTTTTCCGAATTAAGTTTCATCTTCCAATATTACCTTTCAATAAATAAAATGGTTAATAAGAAGGTAAGTACTGGTATATCCGAAGAGTTCCCACGTCAATCCATAATATTTCCAATCACGCCGCGTAAGTATTTAATTTATAAGTGTAATTTTAAAAGTTAGTTTGAATAACACCCCGTTATTCTCATAAAAAACAATGAGTTGTTTTCGCGCCATTTTTTAAAGTCTATTTATAATTCAAAACCCAAAAAAAATTTTTCCGTCATGCCTGTTGAGATAGAAATTCAACGACCTTTTTAATTTTATGGGGTGATAATGCCTCACTGATTCGCGCGCCCCACCTTTCAAGTGCCTCCCTCTTTTCCCGGTCGTAAGAGTATTGGACGTAAACGCGAGCAGTGATCGTTCCAGACCGCGCCGATACATGATTGAGAAGCAACGAAATGGTATGTGGCGAGATACCCAGCTCTGCCATATGCGTCGCGGCCGTCCGTCGAAGATCATGAACGCGCAAATCCTCAATTCCAATCTGACCACGTGAGCGGCCGAGCGCTTTAGTCGGAGCGTGAGCTTTCATCGGACCATCGCCCTTTGGGTTAGGGAACAACCAACGGCTACCCTCGGAAAGGGAACGCGCTTCCCTGATAATTTCTACTGCGAGAGGTGATAGTGGAACGCGATTTGGCCGGCCGTTCTTGGACCTCGTGCCAGGAATGGTCCAGGTAGGGGCTAAATCATTCAGATCAATTTCCGTCCATTCGATACCCGTCACTTCGCCAATGCGCTGGGCAGTAACCAGTGCAAGCTTTAATGCTAATGCGGTAGGCAATCGCATCGGAATGGCGTCTGCAACCTGAGCCGATTCATATCGGTCCCGCGGGGCCCGGCCCAGCGCTTGCCAGAAGACGACGATTTCCTCGGGAGACAAAACTCTCTCGCGCGGTGGTTCTTTTTTGATTGGTGGTGAAAGACCAACAGTCGGATCGAAGGTGACAAGGTCGCGACCAACTGCCCACCGGAATATAGACCGAACCAGTTCGAATACCCGGTTTGGCCTATGCGTAAGCCGGCGGCGGTCTTTGCTCTTGCTTCGCGCATCCGATTTTGCCGACACCTTATCCAGCAACGAAATGATATGGCGCCGTGTAAGTTCTGTAGACTTAATATCACCTATCTCAGGCAAGATATGCAACTCAAGCATTGATCGGTCATCAGAAAGGGCCCGACTTGTCTTGTTCGGCTCAGCATGCCGACAAAACCAATCTTCTGTAAGCTCCCGAAAGGTCGGCGCTTGTTTGCGCTCTTTGACACCGGAGGCCGGATCAGCGCCGCGCGCGATCTTGCCCAATTCCTCCCGAGCGCGGTTCCGTGCTTCTTCAAGCGAGATTTCCGGATACGTACCAAGTCTAATGCGGCGGCGGCGATTGTCGCTATGGCGCCGATATCGCAAAGACCACGTCTTTGCCCCCTTGCGCGTTACACGCAGTTGAAGGCCTTCAACCAGAGCATCTGCCCAATCCTCTCTGTCCTTAGCCGTAGAAAGATTCGACACAAATCTGGCGGTCAATCTCCGCGTCCCCATGGTATCCCTCATGCGCCAATCGTGGGACCCGGGTCCCGCTGGGGTCCCACTCGGGTCCCAGCAGAGCAAAGATTCGCTGAGACTCGATGGGACAAGAATAGACGATTCTTGTCTATTTAACTCAAAAGAATCAACGAGATACTAAGTCCCAGCGAGTCTAAGGTGATTTCATGAGAAATACAATAGAACAGGCTCATAACCTGAAGGTCGTAGGTTCAAATCCTACCCCCGCAACCACTTTTTCCGAACTCTCGAACATTTCGGGAACAGTTGAGCCTTCCGGCAGCAGCGTAATCAGCTCGACGACGTCGCCGGTGAGCTGGACATAATGCGCCCTACCGTCACTCTGGACATAGATCCGCTCAACCAAGCCGCGCAGGATTTCGGCGGCTTCGGTGCGGGCGCCGGGATCATTGAGAGCCGCCTGAAGGTCCTCAACTCTCTCGCGGTAGAGGCCCGCGAGACAGGGATGCAAGCGGGGCGTCGGCGTGATGCCCTTTGTGACCTGTTCCTGCAGTTTAGCTCGCTTTCGCTCGAGGTCTTGCAGCCTCTTTAGCAGTCCATCCGTCCGGACGCCGCCAGCGATGTATTCATGCTTGTAATAACGATGATATAAAATCTATAAGACTTGTAAGGTCTTAAGTGTACTTGTTGGAACTCAGTCACGCCGCGACCGGATGAAGTCCTTCAGATCCTGATCAGAGATCCGTATTGCGCGACCGAACCGGTGTGCCTTCAAGTCCCCCTCAGCGATCCAACGGCGCACCGACCGGTCGGACACCATCATGACGTCGGCCACGTCTTTCACGTGATAGAAGGTGTCGAGGTGGTCATTCTTGATCTTTTTCATCGGTCCTAATCCCGCCTGTGTGGCACTTTCGGTCAGTAGCACGAGCGCCGCGCATCAAAGCGCGGCCAGCCAGTCGTCCCAACAGCCGAACGAGTTCGACCAGACGCCCATTCTGTGGGGACGTCTCGTGATTAAATGTTCAGTGGCTGTCTTTGGGGTCAGGCATGCCCTCAATGTGACAGGCATGATCAGCGCGTGCATATCCTCAGCTTGACGACGCAGGACTTGGGTCTGGGCGCCAGCCACGCCAGGTATCAATGATCCGCTGAGCTTCACCGATGGAAGCCATCGGATCGATCAGACGAAGACCCGCCACCACGAAATCGAGATCCAAGCCACGTCGGATATCACTTTGATCGTTCGACAGGGAATCCGACACAGTTGCATAAGTCAGCGTGTTGCCCTTCAACGACTGCCCGATGCGGCAGAGACTTTTACCGTAATCATCCCGAGCGCGGTCGGTCGGAACTTTTGGACTGCTTGCCGCAAAGCACGCGCAGGCCTCGGCAGCAATGGATCTAATTTTGTCGGCGGCGTTGGCAATATTCTCGATTGCGCTATCGGAGAGATCGCCGTCCGGATCAAGGTAGCCAAGCTCCCGAGCTGCAAACGCTATCATCGACCGGTAGATTGACGCGCGCGCCTCATCGCGGTGCCTAAGAAGGTTTTGCAGACGTCTTCGCGTCGGATGATTCCTCAGATCTCGTAGCGGGCCCCGGTAGTCAATCGGGTTATTTTGTTTTTGGACGGTCCTCAACGCGTGCTTGGCAATGACGCCCAAAGCATCACTATCTTCGGCCAGTCGCCAAACCCAACTGTCTTGGCCATCACCTGCACTCAATCACTGCTCATACAACTTGACTAGATCCCCTTCACCAGAGGGCTGCAATAAGTCGAGCGCCACCGCATAGTCAAAAAGCAGACTGAGGAATGCTGGCCGCGTGTCTGCACGTGCCAGCAGTTCTTCCAAGCGCACCCGGGAGGGCCGGTCACGAAGGTGCCGCAGACCATGCATTGAGAGCTTTCCCGGACCGCGTTGGAAAACTGCCTCTACGACATAGCGCTCCAAAGAGCGATCAATCTCATCGACGGCATCAAGACATCGCGATAGACGCGCTCGGCCGTGTTCGGAACGCGGTCTTCGAGAAGCCTTTCCAAGTTTCAAAACGGTAGTGATCAGCGTCATTGTGCACTCTATATCGGAAAACCTGGTCATTGCTGCAGGAACGCCGCCCGAGAAGGACCGGCCAGCTGCATCATGGAGGTGGGAAAGGGTCACGAGGTCTTCTGGTAATCGAGGTTCGTTCGACATGCCGCTAACATGAGGCTGTTGCGCAAGATTGAGGTTAAGCTTGCAAACAAATCAGACGTATTGTCGCCGTCTGCAGCAGCGAGGAAACCCGACGAATTCCATTCAGGTTCGAAACCGTCGGTCGTTCTCTGACAAATCCCCGACAGCTTGGCCCCTGATAGCGGACCTATGTCAGCTTTTCCGTGCATCTCTTTCCGCTTCAACCTCATTAGCGGAAATTGCCCAGCTCTGGGCTGATGTCAGTCACGGGCCATTTCCGGACAAAGGACGTAGCCCTTGCATAATGGGAAAGCCTCAAGCCGAGCAAGAAATTGTGCTGGAGGCTCATAATCGTCTCAAGTGCCCATGACACTAAATCCGCGAGAATACCAGCCCGGAGAGATCACGGCCTAGCATCATAGGTCGTGTAGACCTCCGTTCCTCCATCTTTGCGGATAAGGAGGACGTCATACTTATCGCGCCTATCTCCCGACTCCATGCCCGGTGAACCGATGGGCATGCCTGGGACGGTCAAACCTACAGCCGTAGGTCGCTCCTTTAACAAACGTGCTATTTCTCGGGCTGGGACATGACCTTCAATAGTGTAGCCTGCTACGCGCGCCGTATGGCAAGACGCTAACTTCGGTGGTACACCGTGCTTTAGCTTGAACCGCATCAGTGCGCCCATTATCAGATTTTCGGTTTTTACTCGAAATCCTGATTGGCGAAGGTGATCAACCCAGGCTTGGCAACAGCCGCATGTCGCGCTCTTCTTCACGTCGATCCAAACGTCTTCTGCATGGAGCAAGCTGGGTGCAGACACAGACGCTAGAAGTGCTGCCAGAAAAGTCCGTCGATTCAATGATCCAGCCACCATCTTTTGCAGCCTACCTATGTAATCCTTGAGACTTCTAGTTCCGATTGTCGAGTTCACAATTTAGCAGTCTCTTTAGGTCAAACAAGGGGTGAGCCCGATATTCGGCGACGGTGTATCCGTTCCGCGTCATGGCACAAATGATGCTCTAGTTCGCGATCGCGACGCCCCTCAAAGCAGACCTCGGAATACACTGGGACGACGGCAGAGGAGGGCCAATACCGCCAATGTCTGGGAACTAACGATCCGCCGTCGCGTGTTTATCAAGCTACGCAGATGCCCCAAGGCCAAGGATGAAAATGCTGGGGCGCATCGCGGTGGTGGTGAATTTCCTTGTCTGACGACCGCTTTCGGCCCTACCTCGTCGGTCGACGAATAATTTGCGGATCGACCATTTTGACCCCAACCAGACTCTGTGCCTGTGCGCAACACTGGCGTTGCATTGAAGCTCGATGTTGGACTTGTCGGCGTGGGGGCCGCATCAATCGGCCCGTTACTGTGCGAGGCGCCTGCCTGTTCGCATCTCACCCAAGGTTGATCTCGTTCACGTTTGTGCAACAGGCAAAGGCAACATTCCATAGCTATTGGGCTGACCCGGCCTCGCGTAGTCCTTCCTGAAGCTTCTCAAGTTCGCCTGGATGCAAATTGCGACGCATCTCAGAAATCTTATCGATTGAGAAATCCGGACGTTCCTGCAATATCTCGTTGAGAAGCGCGCGCGCTTTTTCAGCATGTCCCGCAAAGCTGGTTGCAGCGGTTCTGACAATCATCTGTCCAAGATATGACGGACCGCCATGCGCCGCGTTTTCCTCGTAGATATCCATTGCGTCCTGGTAATGTCCGGCGAGAAATGCAGCTCTGCCGACATTGTTGCGATATGGCCCTTCCACGTATTTGGGATCGAGACGGACGGCCATTTTACCCTCTTCGCAGGCTTCATCAAATCGGCCTGCCTCAGTCAGGCAGCGCGAATAATTAAAGTGCGTCGCCGCGTCCCCTGGCTGTAATTTGACAGCCTTTAGAGCCGCCGCAATAGCCTTCTTGTGTTCACCAACTACGGCGTACGCAAACCCGAGAGCTGAGTGTGCGTCCGGAAAATTGGGATCGCTCTTTACAGCTCGTCCGGCTAGATCAATTGCGGTAGCCGTCTCAACGTCAGGATCCTCGCTATGGCCAAACAGGACGGCCCGCGCCTTAGCAAATGACTTGCCGGCATAACCACCGGCGAATTTTGGGGCCATATCGATGACGCGCTGGAACATGTTTTCGGCTGAACGGATGTTTTGGCGCGTAGTCGGCCACAACGTCCGGTGGGCACGTTTATAAAGATCGTACGCCTCCCGATTGTCGGTTGGGACGTGGGTGAGTTGTTCGCCTTCATTCGCCGATAATCTGACTTGAAGGGCGTCGGCGACATTTCGAGCTACGTCTTCTTGGATAGCGAATATGTCATCGGCATCCCTATCGTACCGCTCCGCCCAAAGGTTCCGCTCGGTCTTTGCATCGATAAGCTGGGCAATAATCCGAAGCCGGCTGTTTGCCAACCGGACGCTGCCTTCCAGTACGTGGGTCACACCAAGTTCCCCGCCCACCTGCCTGACCGTCACTGACTGCCGCTTATATATGAAGGAAGAGTGGCGGGCGATTACTTCAAGGCCTGAAATTCTAGCAAGTTCAGCTATGATGTCCTCAGTCAGTCCATCAGCAAAATGCTCCTGTTCGATCGCGTCGCTCATGGCATCGAATGGCAAGACGGCGATCAAGGGCTTGCCCCCGTCTTCACATGAATTTGGCGGTGGTTCTGATTGGGCTTGCAGATCATCGTCACCGACAACCTTGCCAACAAACCTGAAGCCTCTTTTTGGATATGTCTTGATGACGGTTTGAAGAACGCCCGAATCGCCGACAGCACGTCTAGCAGCATTTATTCGCGAATTCAGAGTTCCGTCCGAAACAATCCGACCTCCCCAAATCTCCTCGATCAATTCATCCTTACTCACCACTCGCTCTCTATGACGAATGAGATAGGCGAGGAGGGCAAAGACCTGCGGCTCAAGAGTGACGGCACCCTCCCCACTACTGAGTTCGAGGCGCTCTGTATCAAGGACAAATTTTCCAAATTCATAGCTCATGGCATTGGCGCCACCTCAAGAAAGAATCGAGAATTTCTCAAGGCAAATTCTACAGGACCTTCAAGCAAACGGCCACGAAATTTGGTCTTCTCGGTGGCCCGTAGGCGCTATTGCGAAGCAAACAAGCGCTAGATATAGCCAGGAAACTCACATTGATGAGGACCAAAGATGGTGGTTTCAATCGAACCAACAGGCGCGGCGCTTGGTGCCAGCGTAACCGGCGTAGACCTTTCCAAGCAGATGAGCAGGGAGCAGATTTCTGCGATCTACGATGCCTGGATGGCACATCAGGTGCTGATCTTTCCAGGCCAAGCCGTAACCGAAAACGATCAGTTGCGATTCACACGCTATTTTGGCGATTTACCTAGGCGAAAACGCTACTTTAAGCGCCTTGAAAAAGGCACTGCTGATGATTCGGTGATGTTTGTCACCAACATCCGTGAAAATGGGCAACCCATAGGCACTCTACCTGATGGTGAAATGATGTTTCACTCCGATGGGGCCTATGACGCTGATCCCTACAAGTTCACCATGCTGTATGCGATTGAACTGCCATCGCATGGCGGTGACACGCTGTTCGCTGACATGTACCGCGCATTCGATACGCTGCCACAGCACCTGAAGGAAAAGCTGCATGGCCGCAACGCGGTGCATGGCTACTATGCTGGCTCTGTTGTAAAGGGCGTCAACCACGGCGCTTATTCAGGCGAAGTGGACCACCCAATATTCATAAGGCACCCCGATACGGGCCGCACGGCAATCTTTGCAAGCCGGCTTATGACGGTTGCGATTGAAGGTTTACCGCAATCCGAAAGCAACACCCTTCTCGAAGAACTCTTCGCGCACATGGAAGCACCAGAAAATGTCTACAGGCACAAGTGGACACTCAATGACTTTGTCATCTGGGACAACCGCTGCACCATTCATGCACGAACTGACTTTCCTCATGTAGAACGCCGCCTTCTAAGGCGAACAGTCGTACAAGGTATCAGGCCGCAGATGGCAGCCTGAATATGGGCTGAGATTGGTGGGGCCAACCGTCGACGCTATCTCTGAAAGAGGCTCACGATGGTCTATTCTTGGCAAGCGGACGGTTCAAGAACGATTGAACAAATCCGCTATAGGGCTGTTTTTGGGGTTGTGAGCGGCTTGGCCGCTGCCCTTATCGCTGCAGGTTGGCTTGTTATCACCCGCATGGGGTGCGAGCAGACCTTAAGCGGTTACGACATTGTTGCATTACGCTACGGAATTGCTGCGTTGGTCATCTTACCGCTTGCCATTCGCACGTTTTCGCGACTGACAAATTACAATTGGAAAGCCTGGCTTCTGCTTGTGCTTGGTGGTGGCTTCCCGTATGGCCTCGTTGCGGTCTGGGGCTTAAACTTTGCACCGGCAGCACACGGCGGCGCACTGATTGCCGGTACGATTCCCACCTTCACGGCCCTGCTTGGTGCTGCATTTCTGGCCCAAACACTCTCCCGACGGCAGATCATTGGCTTCGCGCTTACCCTTGTCGGGGCGAGTGCGATCGGAGGTGCTGGTCTTTTTGATGCAGTTGGTCTGCAGACTTTAGGGCATAGTCTCTTCCTTTTAGGTGCGATCCTTTGGGCAATCTATACAATCGCGCTTCGCCGATTTGGTATTGTACCGATGGAAGCCACTGCAATAGTCTGCTTATCTTCCGCAGTGATTTATGTTCCAGTTTATCCTTTCATTGTCGACAGCCAAATAATGGCCGCTCCCTGGTCGGAAGTTCTTTTTCAAGGCTTTTACCAAGGCTTGCTCGCCGGCGTCCTCTTCTTCTTTGCGTTTAACCGAGCGGTTGAGTTGCTCGGAAGCGCGCGGGGTGCCGTATTCCTCGCAATGGTTCCGGTTCTTGCTGCCATCATGGCAATGCCGGTTCTCGGTGAATATCCTGGTAGCCTAGATATTGTTGGAATTGTTGCGGCGACTATCGGGGTCTATCTTGTCACCAATGCTCGGCTGGGCACATCATAACGAATAGGAGAGGAGGAAATCATGCCTGCGTTCTGGATCGGCAAAGTACAGGTCAAAGATGAGGCGGCGTACAGCGAATATGCAAAACGCGCCGGGCCAGCCATTGAAAAGCATGGCGGGCGCATCCTTGCTCGCGGCGGCAAACAAGTGACGCTGGAGGGTGAGGAATTCCCGAGAATTGTTGTGGTTGAATTTCCGTCTCTTGAACAGGCTGTGAGTTGCTACAATTCTGAAGACTACCAAGCGGCTTGGGCCTATCAAAAGGGGGCCGCGGTTCGACAAATATGTATTGTCGAAGGGGTATAACGCTTTGTTTCGACTTTGGCTGTCTGGCTTCGAATATGAAGCCATCGGCCATGGGACAGTTCAAAAGATTTAGGTAGCACGGATCACGGATAGGCGAGAGGGCTGCTTGCCGCACTTCACACCATGGGAACTTCGAGATGACGCTCGAACAGGCTTACTTCGTCAGTCAAATTGTGGCAGCCGTCGTATTGGTCGCATCCATCATATTCTTAGCACTCCAGGTGCGCCAGAATTCAAAAGTTCTTGAGCGTTCTATGATGGAAGATCATCGGGCGTCGCAGAATTCGGTGATCGAAGAGATCTTCAAGAATCGCGAATTTGCAGAATTCCACATGAGGGCCGGTGAGAATTACGATGCGCTTGATGAGATTGATAAATACCGTGCACAACGTTTGGCCACTTGGAGAGTCAGAAGGATCTGTCACGTCATCCAGGCCAAACGAGATGGTTTTGCGTCAGATGTTGATTGGGCCGAGTTTGAAAGCACTCTAAAAACGGCAGCCAGAAGAAAGAACATTCAACTCGCCTGGGTGGCGCTAAAGAATGATTATCCAAAACCGATACGGATTATTTTTGAAAGTATAGCGAACTCCTAATGTAGACATGGCTCAAAGGCATTCTGAGCTT
Organism: Hyphomicrobiaceae bacterium; assembly: GCA_965223255.1. Classification (GTDB taxonomy): domain Bacteria; phylum Pseudomonadota; class Alphaproteobacteria; order Rhizobiales; family Hyphomicrobiaceae; genus CBDCWA01. The sequence continues at coordinate 656,275 of CBDCWA010000003.1, forward strand.
CTAAAGCTGATGTATTGAGAGGATCCCTATTTGGCTGTGGGTATGACGTTAGAGTGTCAAAATGGCCTGTCGGGCAATTGTTCGACGACCGACGAGGTAGGGCTGCAAGCAGTCATCGGAGGACGCCGAAATTCACCACCAAGGTGATGCGCTGCAGCGATTTTCACAGCAACGACCACTAACTCCGTATTCACAGAAAGCATATTCCGTTTGATCATCCGTTGTCGCATTACAGCGCTACGTGCCCGGACTAACGTTTCGCTACAGCTCGGCATGACGGACGGTTTTGGAGGTATCGCGTCGCCGTTCCCGCTTTTGCCCGATTACGGTCGGTTTCAGGTGTGGAGCGGGAGTGCGGCTAGCAGTCCCCATGCGGACTTCTGACCCTGAACGGACTCCAACATCTAGTGAGGATAGACTGAAAGCGGTATCAACAGGCAGGGCGCCGAGCCATAATTTGCGAGCTGTTGGCGGCGCTTCCGCCGATGCACTCGATGTCGCTGAAGCCCGCAACATGGAGATGCTCGGTGATCTCATCAACGCGCCATGGGTACCCGCCACTTCGAATTATTTGCAAGTCTGTGAGCGATTGGCTTAACGCATCCGAGGCGTTTGATATTCCTGCAATAATGATAAATCCCGCTGGCCTCAGTGCGCAATGTAGACGCGGCAACGCGGAGACCACGACCTCTTTGGGCAGAAATGGCCCAGGCAACCATATAACATCGAACGCCGCCCGATCGTCGATGTCGCTGACGCATTGGCGCCGCAGCGTAATCCTGTGTTGCAAACCCTCTTCGGCAATATTGGCCTCGGCAAGTTTCAAGGAGGGCTCCCAAATATCAAGACCAACGATCCGCAATTCAGGCCATAACTTGGCTGCCTCGATTGCCAACCAGCCGACGCCGGTGCCGATGTCGAGAAAGTCTCCATTCGCCAGAGCAATTTCCATCTCCGGTCGCCTGTGCGCGACATTGGCAATGTTTCGGGCGATGGAACGTGATCCGCGCCCGCGCTCTTGAAGAATGGCCGGGTCAGTATAATTCCAGCCGGACGCTCGGTGCGGGGCGTTTATAAATTCAAGGGTATCCTGAAACGCCGTGCTTAGACGACCGATGATTGCTGAGATCTGATAGGGCTCGAGATCATTCAACAAACCGGGCTCAAGCTTTTCCAGAACGGAGCGCATCGCATCGCGGACGTTCGGATCGCCTTCTTCTCCCGTTTGACGCAAGCGCAGTTCAGCCCCCAATGTTCCCATTAACTGCGCCGATTTGGCGAATTCGAGTGTCTTGGCAAGCAGATCAGGATAACTCATTCATGCGCCCTCCTGGATCTTGCATATCAGTTTATAGTCATAGCCAGTTAGTTCTATTATCCTATGCCATCATAGCTTTTTAGAAATGAGTTGGTGTATGGCCAGAATGCAGCACTTCGCAAGCCGCGTTAAGTTGCGGGACCTGCAGATCCTGATGGAGGTCGTTGCAGCAGGAAGTATGGGAAAGGCTGCCAATCGACTGCACGTCTCACAACCGGTCATCTCAAAGGCCATCGCTGGCCTGGAGCAGGCGCTCGGCTGTCGCGTTCTGGATCGCAGCGCAAGTGGCATCGCCCTGACCGAGCATGGGAAAGCCGCCCTCAAATGTGGCAGTACCGTTTTTGACGACTTGAGGAAGGGAATTGAGGAGATCAATTCTATTGCCGACCCGGGTGTGGGCGAGGTTCGTATCGGATGCGTAGACCCCGAGTTTCATGGCATCACCGCGACTGTGATTGAACGGCTTGCACCGCGATATCCGCGCATGACCTTTCAAATCATCCGAGTGACACCTCGCACTTTGGTCTCCGAACTTGAATCCCGTAACGTCGATTTTTCATTCTATTCGTTGGACACAGTGATTACGAGTTCAAATATCGACGTCGAATTCCTGTATGAGGATCCAGTTGCAGTCGTGGTTGGATCAAACAATCCGTTGGCAAAAAAGCGACGTGTCAGGCTTGAAGTTTTGGCTGGAGAGCCGTGGTTGCTGCCGCTACCACCTGGGTTTGTTACTCAAGTTATATCTGAAGCGTTTCAATCGCTTGGGCTAAAGGCACCTCAGTCGGTTGTAGCATGCACATCCGTCGATCGGCTCGCGCTCCTGTCTAGCGGTTACTTTGTGACAGCCGTGCCAGGGGTTATGCTTCAGCGTGCGGCTCAGCAGCAGGTTGTCAAACGCCTGCCTATTCAATTCCCTGGACGGCACAGGATCTGCTCCCTTATTATACTGAAGGGCCGCAGCCTTGGGCCGGCGGCGCAGCTCTTCATTGATGAGTTGCGGCTGGTAGCGAGCAAGTTTTCCAATCGGAATAAACCTGGCAAATCCTCCTGAGCAAATTCGTTGAACTCGCGCTTCAGGGGTAGACAGTAAATTCTTTCCGAACTGGGTGGATGGCGAAATCGGGTTAGCCGTGACCACGAACCAGGGTGGTCCGCTTGGTCGGCCGGCTCATGCTGCTGGGTACAGGAAACAGCTCAACCAGGTTTGTTAGGTTTCCCTGCCGAGGATTGGCGCAACTTCGGACCACACACCTTTCCTTGCTCGACTAGCCGATCGTCATATGTCGCGGGTGGGAACTCTGAAATGGCCTTCGTATAGCTTGGTCGTGCCCGTATCCTATTAAACCAACTTGAGACATTCGGGCGACAACCTTCCCACATCGATGAAAGTCCAAGACGATCGAGGCGTTCCAAGTACGGCGTTATGCATGCTTCTGCCAGGCTGTAATCATCACCGGCGAGCCAGGGGCGTTGGGTCAAGCGCACCTCGATGTCAGCCAAGGCACGATCTTGAAACAGCACGGCATCGCGAACAAAAGGCGCATCAAAACGCTTTTCAAGAATCTGACGTTGGTGCTCGGCGCGGGCGGGATCGGGCATAGCAGCGAGACGAGCTTCGAAACCAGCATCATCGTAATTGGCACGCAGTTGTTGGGCAAATGCCGCAGCGAAACTCACGGATCCACAAGCCAAATGCCAACCATCATCAGGCAAGCACGCCCACTGGCGCATACGTGCTCGTTCGACGAGATCTGCGGGCCGCAATGGTGGGTCCGGAAATTGGTCGTCCAGGTACTCACATATGAGTGTCGATTCGGTGATCAGGTGCCCATCATGAACGAGTGTCGGCACGACCCCTTATGGATTGAGCGCCAGATACTCAGGCTTTGTCTGCTCGCCAGCCATGAAGTTAATGTGGTGTCCGGTCCAGGCAAGGCCTTTTTCAGCAAGAACAAGGCGTACTTTCTGGGAACACACCGAGATATCGTTGTGATAAAGTTCGAGCATTAATCCTTCTCCACAGCTCACATGAACCCGCGCCGCCATAGCTGCTCTAATGATGCTTTGTAGCTCGCCAGCACTTGCCGATCGCGGTCTGTGGTTGACAGATTTTCGCGTGGTTGATCGCGTGGTCGTGTAAAAGCTCGGTTTTGTGGTTGTTGAGGTGCCTTTGGTGTCAACGAATGCCAAGTAAATGGCTTGTTGTTTTGCACCTTTGCAATCGCCAATTGAGCTGTCATTGTCGTCTCCTGTTTATCGAACAACGACTATCTTAGGGATCAACAGTCTGCTTGCTTGAAGACAACCTTGAGAAATCCTTGTTTCGGGTTGAGTTTCGCTTGAGAATGACGAAATTGCTCGGCTGCTGGAGGCCAAAGCGTCATGACGCTTAGATTTGGGCAGTTTTATCTCGATACAGAACGCCTGGAGTTGCGCCACAACGACAGACCGGTGACCATTGAACCGCAAGTCTTTGATCTCTTGCGGCTTTTGATAGAGAACCGAGACCGGGTCGTCTCAAAAGACGAGATAATCGATGTTGTTTGGCGTGGCCGAATTGTCTCGGAGGCTGCACTTAGCAGCAGAGTAAACGCATTGCGCAGGGCTCTTGGCGATGATGGAAATCGACAGGAATACATTCGCACGTTACGCCGACGAGGATTTCGTTTCATCTACCCAGATGTGATTGACGAAAGCTCGACCGAAGATCGAAATAAAACAACTGATATCGAAGCTCGTGGCGCATCAGATCCCGCCAGAGATATCGGTCGCCTGCCGTTGCCAGAAAAGCCATCGATAGCAGTCCTGCCCTTTACCAACCTGAGCGGTGACAGGGATCAAGACTATTTCGCCGAAGGTATCGCAGACGACATCATCAATGCTCTCAGTCGTTTTCATTGGTTCTTTGTAATTGCACGCAACTCGTCGTTCACTTACCGGGGCGAAACGGTCGACTATCAAGTGGTGGCACGAGAACTTGGCGTGCAATATGTTCTTGACGGCAGTGTGCGTCGAGATAGCAATCGCGTCCGCATTGTAGCACATTTGATTGACGCCCCTACCGGCCGCTACATTTGGACCGAGCGTTATGATCGCGATCTCCATGATATTTTCGCCGTTCAAGACGAGATTGCCGGAGCGATTTCTAGCGCCATCGCGCCGTCATTTGCTTTGGCTGAGGCATTACGGATTCAGAACAAGGCCCCGGAAAGCTTTGATGCTTGGGACTATGCCATTAGAGGCAATTGGCACCTTTGGCACTTAGATAAGGACAGCCTTTCCCAAGCGCGAAAGAACTTTGAAGCGGCGATTGAAATAGACCCGATGAGTGTGCTTGCGCTTAGTGGATTAGCCCTGACCTGTAGTTGGCAGGTCGTGTGGGGTTGGACCGATGATCCATCAGATACGCGCGAACTGGCGGACAAAAGTGCCAGAGGCGCAGTGGCGGCCAATGAACATGATGCCTGGGCCCAGGCGGCGCTGAGTACGGTTCATCTTCATCGGCGAATGCTTGAATTAGCTGAGCGCGCAGCTCGCCGTGCGGTGGAGCTAAATCCGAATATGGCCTTTGCGGAGCTTGCTCTTGGCGCCGCTCTTGGGTGGAGCGGTCAATACGATGAAGCGATCGAGCACATCAACAGAGCGGAACGATTGAGTCCACGCGATCCAGCGCATGCCTGGTTCACTTTACAACGTGCTTGTGCCGCCTTTGTTGCCGGTGATTATACGGAGCAGGTAAAGTGGGCGGAATGGATGACACAGACAGCACCTGACCATCCAGCAGGTTGGCGCATGCTTGCGGCGGGCTGTGGGTTGTTGGATCGCCGCGAACAGGCGGAACAGGCGGTGCGTGGGCTGTTAAGCGTTGTTCCTCATTTTACGTTGGACCTGGCCAAGACATCAACGACTGGCATTCGAGATGACGACCTGGAGAGGCTTGTGGACGGTCTTCGTAGGGCTGGTGTTCCGGAATAGGGAGATTAATCGGAACGTAAAATGCCAAATCTGGCTGTTATCCAGAGCCATCCAACCATGGCGCAGAACAGTCATTCAGCGGGGTTTTCTGGATGACTATTTGGTTCGATTTTTGCCGGTTCAGATCGCTCGGGCCACTTCAACTTTATTTGTTCATCAAACATCCGTTCGAATTGGTCTGGAGAGGGGTGACGATCCTCGTCCTTCCACCAGGCGCGGACACCATTGTGCTTGAAGAACCACTCTATGCGGCGATCTATCATTGTGGCTGCTGCGGGGACGATAAGTCCCTCTTGCTTGAAGAGCATAAGATGATCAGTATTGAGGACATATTCGCTCGCCCAAGCGTTAAAAATGATCTTCTCGCTTGCACTGAGAGTCTCATAATTTCGCCGGCCCTTTTCAATGACGTCGGCTACATCCGGATCTAGGGCACGGGCATAATTCAGTGCAACACGATCAAAATGCATTTCCAATACTTGGCTGCGCAAAGCCTGGGTATTCTTTTGCACTTGAACGGCAAGGAAGATCAGAGACCCTATAACGCCAACTGCTGCTAATACCTCCGCAAAGCTCCCGATGGTGGACAAATCCATGCCAAACTCCCTGTCATGCTCAGTGTTCAGTAACGGCCATCATGATATTGGAGCTCAGGAGAGTGCAAATCGCAAATCAAGATAGAAGATGTGACGAGTCCCTCGGCCCGCTGGCGTATCGCTGCATCCACCAGTTGGAACGATGTTTTGTTCAGTTCTGGCCGGCGTCATCGCGAACTGGTTTTAGTGCGTCATACGGCACGTCAATCACGATACCGAAATGTTCTTCGAGGGCTTCCAGATAAGGTGGGCCAGGGTCTAAGACGGTTTCTGCTATCTGGCCGTCAGCATATTCACGCAGTAGAAAATCCATAAGTGTCGTTTTACCGAATGGAACAGTTCGGACAGCTACGCGGACTTGAGTAAAGTAGACGTCAGGATGCGTCGAGGTGAAATAATTTCCCATCTCAATATCGACGGGAAAGACGTGCTCCATGTCAAAGCTATACCAGTTTCGCCAGTCTCCATCCTCTTGGTACTGAAGCATCATTCCAAAGTTTTCGCCGTCGATCATACGGAACGCTATTCCATCCTGTGTTTCGATCCGGTCCAGCTCGAGCGGCAGCGGTGTGCGAAGTTGGATAGGCCCAAACCCGGGATCAGCAACCCACTCCCTCCCACCGAGACTAACCAGGTTGAGCATGTGCGTCCGCGAGGTCGGGGCTCCCCGACGTTGCGAGCGGGCAAGCAATGGCCGACGCGTAAATCCAAACGCGTCAAGCGCCATACCGAATAGACTATTGAGTTCAAAGCAATAACCACCGCGCTGGTGGTTGACCAATTTGTCGAAGAGCACCTCAGGTTCGAGTGATATTCCACGGCCGAGATGAATATCAAGATTCTCAAACGGAATTGACAGGGTCTGCGCCCTGTGAAGGTCCATAAGTCCTTCTTCCGTTGGCTTCGGTGTAATCCCTAAGCTAATGCGATCAAGATAGTCATCACAATCAAAATTCATCGTTTGGGGGCCCTCCGCGCTCTTAACCTAATGGTCCTGACGACGCCGAAGTATGACCCGGATAGGATAATCTGTCTCTAGCAATAGGCGACGGGAAAGGAGCCAGAAGACTACACGATCTCAATTGCAAGCTGAAAGTCTCGAACGGCGAATGTGGTGTTGGGTGCCGATAAGCAATGTCCCATTTGTCTTTTGAGTGGAGCAGGAATGCGCTTGGCACAAAGTTCCCGAACAAAACTATTTCACAAAGACTCTTTTGCGGGTTTGGGCTAACATTTCACAGTCCTAATAACGACTTAGACAATTTAAATGGCTGAGAGGCGACCATGACCTCTAGATCATCAGACCCACACTCGCGAGTCGCTATTGACCGCTTGAGGGATGCTCCTGTCACGCCTATGGCTGTGCGTGCAGCCTTGGGTTTGGGTGTATTCTCGGCATTGAACCAGGGTGGGATGACAGCAGCGGCGTTGGCAGACGCCCTTGGCGTTAAACCGAGACGCCTTGAATTCCTCCTGTCACAACTGGTCCTTTCTGATTTCTTGCAATTGCATGAGGGACGGTTCTCGAACACCGACATTACGGCACACTATCTGGTCGAGAGTTCCCCCGATTATATTGGCGCTGTCTGGAAAGGTTGGACTAACCATTGGAGCGCACTCTTGGTCACTGAGCAGTCCATAAGATCGGATTCACCGAAGGCGAAAATTGACTTCGAAGGGATGTCGACCGAGGAACTCAGCGGTTTCCTGAAGGGCCTGCATGCCAATGCCATCAAGGCAGGTCATGCACTTGCAAAACATTCTGTCTTTGGACGAGCCAAACGCGTCGTCGATATTGGTGGCGGCTCTGGTGGCGTGGCCATCGGACTCTGCGAGGAGCATCCCCAACTTTCCGTGACGGTCACAGAATTGCCCGCCGTTGTGCCTATCACCAAAGAAATGATTGGCGAGGCGGGTCTCGATGATCGGATTACCGTGGAAGTCGGCGACCCCACCAAAACACCGTTTGGCGGAAGTTTCGATGTCGCGACAGCCCGCGCGTTTTTTCAGGTTCTGGCCCCCGATGATTGTGCAATAGCAGCACAAAACATAGGAGCGGGCATTCGATCCGGGGGAGAGCTCTTCGTCATCGGTTATGTCTTGGATGACAGTGGCCTGTCGCCCGAACTGTGCGTCGGACAAAACCTCATGTTCTTGAACTCGTTCCAAGACGGAGAGGCCTACAAAGAGGCGCGGTATCGCCATTGGCTCACCAATGCTGGATTCGTCGATATTGACTGTCGGCCTGAAACTCAAGGCAGAAGCCTCATAACGGCTCGCAAAGCTTAGATCGTGATTTTCATGATGTCACGCAAACCAGAGGGATAGGTGTGATGACCTCAGGCGAATTGACTAAAGAGTTGGCTGGCACAACCGCAATCGTAACCGGTGGTACAGGAATCAGAGGTCGAGAAATCGCCATTGCATTGGCCAATGCTGGCGCGGCCGTAGTGGTCAACGCACGCTCGTCTGCGGACGCCGCCAACGCTGTCGTCAAAGAAATCGAGGAACGCGGCGGTAAAGCTATCTCGCATCTCGCCGATGTAACGTCTCCAGAGCAGGTACAGGGTATGGTCGACGCCACAGCGGCAACGTTTGGCAGGATCGACATCCTCGTGAATTCCGTTCATGGCCCAAAAAGGGGACCGATCACGGAGATAAAATTCGAAGACTGGCGCCGCATCGTCAGCAACGTACTTGATGGGGCTTTCCTGTGCATAAGGGCGTCCGTTCCGCATCTGGCCCGACACGGCAAAGGGACAATCATCAATATCGGGTCTTCGTCTGCGCATGCTGGAAAACCCAACCAGAGTCCCAATTCGGCAGCGAAGATGGGGCTCGCTGGTCTCACTGGTTCGCTTGCGGTCGAACTGGCGCCACAGGGGATTACCGTCAACTGTGTTGCTCTCGGAAACATTGAACGACCTGGCGGGCCGCCGGGAGCACATTTCAAAATGGAGGATATTCCGGTTGGCCGGCAAGGCAGGCCCGAGGAGATCACCGACATGGTGTGTTTCCTTTGCGGTCCGAAGGCACGCTACATCACCGGCCAGACAATTCACGTGAACGGCGGTTGGTATATTTCGGTCAATTGACTGGCGCTGAAACAGCCTGGGCTAGGCCGGAGGCAGGCCCTCCGTAGATGCAAGTCACTTCGGTAGCAGAGATTTCTCATGTCCGAACAGAAACGTTTTTTCGCTGACAGCGAAGCTTATGACCAGGCAATGGGGCGAATGAGCCGTATTGCAGGAGACAAGTTCCTAGACTGGCTGTCCCTGCCCAATGGCCTGCGATGAGTAGACATTGGCTGCGGAACCGGAGCATTCAGCGAACTCGTTCTGTCGAGAAACGCGCCCTGTGTGCTCTCTGCCATCGACCCCTCCGAGGACCAGATCACCTATGCGAGAAAGAGGCAGAGCGCCAGTATTATCGATTTCCAGCCGGGTGATGCGATGTCCTTGCCCTTTGGAGACAATGAATTCGACGTTGCAGTGATGGCGCTGGTCATCCAGTACATCCCTGACCCGGCCAAGGCTATGTCCGAAATAAGCCGGGTTGTCCGCCCTGATGGTACCGTCGCCGCCTATGTGTGGCCCGCATATGCCGAGGGTCATCCCTATCGCCCCTTTGACGAAGTCATTCGTTCTCTGAAAGGAACCGGGACCGGACGGCCAGGAACTCAGATACGAACGATAGAGGGGTTGGCAAATGTATTTCAAACAGCTGGCCTAAGGTATGTGGATACCTGTTCGTTAGAACTGCCGCTGGAATTTAAAAGTTTTGATGATTATTGGTCGGCCCACCAGCCGAGCCTTTATGGAGACCTGAGCTCAACCGACGTTACCCGTCTCATGACAATATTGCGACAGCGTCTGCCAACCGACGAAAATGGTCGCATTGCCTATAGGGCTCGTGCCAACGCCGTACGCGGGCAAGTCCCCGGATAGTTGGCGCTGCGAGTGTTTGGATGGCGCTAAATGAATGGTCACGCTGACTTGAGGATGCGGATCAGAAAACGGACGTATGGACTATTCAGGGACTTCGAACCCGCTCGTAGTCAACCCCGCTTCATCGATAATCCGGTTTATGAGACCGGAGGCTTTGGCTTCTTCCACGAATTCGCTGATAAAACTGCAAAGCTCTGTCTGTCCCTTTGCTACTGCAAAACAGGGTCTGTTATAGCCAAAGCCTTCCGATAGGATGCGCGATCCTGGGAGCAAAGGAACGAAGTGACTCAGCAATTGAACGCGCGGCAGAGCGAACACATCGACACCGCCGTCACAGACCAGCGCAAACGCCTCTTCCGGCACCGAGGTGCCGACGATTTCCGCGTGCCTGACCGACCGCTTGAGCGTCATCCATGAGGCATGGCCCTCCGCGACCGCAATGCGAACGCCCTTGCGGTCGACCTCGCCAGTTTCCTCGATAGCAGAACCGGGGGGAACCAGGTAAGAGAATTCACACTGGGCAATGGGTGGGGTGAATTCGATGATTTTGGTGCGCGATTCCTCGAATCCTGCAACGATGACATCGCAGCCGCCGGCGTTGAGCGTTTTGATTGTCTCTGGCGGAGCTGGTTGCTCGACGACCTCCACCGCGATCCCAACTCGCTGGGCCAGCTCGCTGATTAACGCATGGCCGACAAGCCCTACGCCGTGAAAGGTCAGATCGCCCGTTTGGGTCCTTTTATATTGCGGCTGGAATAGGGCCAGCCTAATGCGGCCGCTTCCCGCAATGTCGGCAATTCGCGGGTCGAATGTATCGTCGTTCATGCTGCTGTACCATTCTTCAAATTTATTGGCCGCTACGATAAATTGCATCGCCCATGGAGTTAACTAGCCAGCTGATCCAGTCCTAGGACTCGCTGCCCGATAAAGCCCCTAGATATTAACTGGGCGATTGTGATTGGTCGCCGGTCTCGACACCCCCCTGCGGATAGGGATTCTCCGGCCAACACGATGCAATCTTGGCGTCCAATATTGTTTCGAAACGCATTGGGAATGGGTGACGGTCTTCATACGTCCACCAATCGCGTGCGCCCGCATGCTTGAAAAACCAATTTATGCGCCGGTCGATCTGTACAGCTATGGTCGGCGTGAGGAGCCCTTCGTCCTCGACAAAAATTAAAGAATTGGTGTATCCTATATACTCGCTCGCCCAAGCATTAAAAATGATATTCTCGCTTGGGCTAAGTTCATTGAAACGTTGTCTCCCTTTATCAATCACGCTTGCGACGCCCGGTTCTAGTGCACGGGAGTGAACCGTTGCTACGCGGTCAAAACGCACCTCCTGTGTTTGTATGCGTAGCGATTGGGTGTTCTTTTGCACTTGCACGGCAAGAAATAACAGCGAACCGATAACACCTATGGCAGCAAGAACATCTGCAATATTTGCTATAATGGAAATATCCATGACAACCTCCCAGTCTCCAGCCCCGCTTTATCACTATCCAACCACCGACTGCCTTAACCCACTTCGATAGCGAGGCGCGCTCGTTCATCCTATCGGCTCATGCGGCTGTTGTGAGTCTTTCCTGAATCTCGCTCACAAACGCGATGAGCGTTTCAACGCTTGGGCGTTTATGCATCGTCTCGACGTGCAGCTATCACCAGAACAGCAAGTGAATTGCGGTCTATTTATACGTCACCTGATCACAATAAATCGCGGAATTCATTCTATCCGGGCAATTATGCGGGTATTGTTACCGCTCTCACCTTCGACGCATTCAATATTACTATAGCCTGTGCTTTGAAGTTGCTCCGTAACGTCTTCGACCCGCCACGGATGACCGCCATGTCGGATTATCTGCAAGTCAGAGAGTAATTGGCTTAGCGATCCTGAACTTGGGACGATTCCCCCAAAGATGAGGAAACCCCCGGGCTTTAGCGCGTGATTGAGGCGTGGCAAGGCATCAATGACAACTTGGCGAGGCAGAAATCCCGCAGGCAGCCAAACGACATCGAACGCTTCATTATCGCCAATCTCACTGACGTTTTGGCGTCGGAGCGTGATCCTGTCCTGCAACCCCTCGGCAGAAATATTGGCTTCGGCGAGCGTCAGAGATGGCTCCCAAATATCAATTCCGACGACGCGCATTTCGGGCCATAGATTTGCAGCCTCAATTGCCAGCCATCCTACTCCGGTGCCAATGTCTAGGAAATCGCCATTGGTTAGGGCGTCTTGCAACGCCGGTCTCGGATTTGCAAGGTTGGCGATATGTCTTGCGACGGCGCGAGACCCACGACCACGCTCTTGCAGAATATCCGGGTCCGTCAAAACCCATCCACTTGCTCGACCGGGCTCACTTATAAATTCAAGCGCGTCTTGAAGCGCAGAAGTCAGATGCCCTACAATGGCGGCGGCTTGGCCTGACTCCAACCCATCCAACAGGGTGGGGTCAAGATTTTCAAGAACGTTTGTCATTGCCTGACGCACCTGGGGATCCCCATCTTGTCCCATTTGGCGCAGGCGCAGCTCGGCACCCAAAACGCCCATCAGTTGTGTGACAACCGCATATTCACGTGTCTTGGTCAGTAACTCCGAATAACTCATTGGAAGACCTCATTAGACAATAAACATTCTACAAACGGCCTTGGCCAAAGTCCGCGGCACGTCTTATGCCCCAAAAGCCATGCATGCCATTGTTTGCCGCAACGCAGCTCGATAGCAAGAGGTGATCGCTCATCTCCTCGGTCAGGCGGCTGCCGCGAATTTTGCCTGAACTTCTGCTTCAAAAGCAGCAAGTTTGTGCACACTTTCGCGCTGGAGCATTCTCTCGAAGTGCGCCGTGCAATTTGGGAATGCTGACAGGTCAAGCCCGAGCTGCGAGGACCGCCTGAAACACCAGAAGAAATATGCATCGGTTGCGGTGAAGTGATCGAAGAAGTAGTCGCGTCCCGCCAACATGGCGTCGGCGACGCTAAAGTTTTCGCAAACAAATTCTGCTGCATACTTACGTACGCTCTCAGCCGCTGTGTCACCGTCACAATACTTGGACGGCGTGTTGGCCCGCGAAATGTGCGGATGCATGCCCGTCGCGCACCATGACAGTATCGAGATTGCTTTGACACGTTGCCACGGATCATCAGGCAAAAGCTTGGCTTCCGGAAATGCCTCTGCAATCCAGACGTTGATCGCCACGTTTTCCGTCAACGGTCTCCCGTCGACCATAAGCGCGGGCACCTTGTGATTTGGGTTTATCTTTAAGTACTCCGGCGAGAAGCGATCTCCTTTGCGGTGGTCCAATGGATGCACTTTGAAATTGGCGTTCGCTTCTGTGAGCGTCACGAATGGTACCAGCGAGCAAGTCAGCGGTGCATAATAGAGCATGATATCCATTTTTTAGTCTCCTAGTCCGGAACTTGTAATGCATTCCAATGCCAACGGATTTGATATCCGCAGCTTCTACGTCGTGCGAAAAATCGTGCGTTTCGCAGAGTCCCGAGCATCAAAGGATGATAGCCAACCAACCAATTGAGGTGCATCATCCCGCCAAGGCTCTGACCCAAATCTGAAGTCCCAATAATTCAAGGCGCAGCCGACCGTGATTTGAGCAATGCCGAATGGCTCGGCTGCGACGTCATCCACTTCCTGGTTCAGCTGATGAACCGTAGCTCTGCGCTTCTCCAAGTTCGCCACCATGTGGGGTTTGGAACGAATCTCACTCGGGCGTAACTCTTCGTTGCGTGCGAGAACGAGAAGGTCAATCAGACCTTGCCCCAGGGCATGCAGACGCAATGCGCGGAGCCTGGATGCCCCAATTCGCGGGATGAGTTTGTTGCTTCCAGCAAGTTCGTCGAGATAATCGATGATTACGAATGAGTCGAAGATGGCAGGCCCCTCGTCTACAACCAGAGTGGGTAGTTTGTTGAGAGGGTTATCAGAGCGAAGTTCTGCGTTTGAGGTCGCCATCGTGACCGGGGTCGCGACCAGCTCTATTTCATTTGCTAGACTCAATTCGTGCGCCGCGACCATTACCTTCCGACAATAGGGCGAACGGGGTGACCAGTGTAGTTTCATTGTCTCCTCCCATTATGGGAAATTATTCCGATCATTCACTGGCAGGGATACCGCGTCAGCTTTGTTGCAGGTGCTCAAAGGATCGCCGTGCGGCTTGGCCAGGCGTTGCGCCACGGCTAATCGATCTGTGATAGATGTCGGTAGCCTGAAAAGCCTGATCGACAGTCGACCAAAATGAGCGAATGCTAGTAAGGATGGCGGTAGCACTGATTGATGCTGACTTCTTGATGTCTGGCTCAACAAGATGAGCTATATCTTGGTGTCTTGCTGTGTTCTGCATTTTCTGCTCCATCGGTTGTGACCGCGATTGCTCTGTTGATCGGTCATGAACAACACTGTCACAGCCTCGAACGATTGGCTTTGACAGCCGGTCCTCTTTAGCTTGATAATTCCTTGAACTTTCGTCCCCTCCAGGAGGGTGTTATGCAATTTCAGTTCGGTGATTACACGCTCGATGTTGACCGCAGGGAGCTATGGCTTGGTCCAAAGCCAATGACGATTGCACCGCAAGTCTTTGATTTGCTGGTGTACTTGGTCGAAAGCCGCAACCGCGTCGTAAGCAAGGACGATTTGATTGAATCTGTATGGGATGGCCGGATCGTTTCGGACTCAACACTCACCAGCCGGATTAACGCAGCACGAACGGCGATCGGTGATACAGGCAAGGATCAACGGCTGATAAAGACCATCGCCCGGAAAGGTTTTCGGTTCGTTGGTGATGTTCGCGAAATCAGGAGCGGTGCCGATGAAATCAGCGGAAACAAAGCTCCGACGGCAAGTTCGGTGGAGGCCGAAGCTGCACGGTGTCCTATCGATCGCAGTAGCACTGAAGAACGCCCTTGTGTTGTCGTCTTGCCTTTCCGAAACGTGAGTGGCGATCCCGAGCAGGAATATTTTGCGGATGGCTTGACAGAAGACATCACTACGGCGTTGGCGCTTTGGCATTCGTTTCCGATAATCGCTCGAAATAGTGCGTTTGCCTACAAGGGGAAATCCATTGACATTCGACAAGTCGGCGAGGAACTCGGCGCGAGGTATATTGTCGAAGGCAGTGTTCGCCGCTCATTGGAGAAACTCCGTGTAACGGTCCAAATATCGGATGCTGAACGCGGGCATCAGATCTGGGCAAATCGTTATGATGAGGATGCGAACGACGTTTTCGCCGTTCAGGATGAGATTACCTCACGCATTGTCTCGATTGTCGATCCCGCAATTACGCAATCCGAATACAAGCGTATCGCCTTAAAGCCCCCAACAAATTTGGACGCATGGGACCTCTGCATTCAGGGTTATCACTTGATTTATCAGGGCACCAAGGAAACCAATGCACAAGCTCGCACCGCGTTTGAGCAAGCAATTGATCTTGATCCCAGCTACGCCAAAGCTTGGACGGGACTCTCCTACACCTACGGGCGGGAATTTCGAATGCGCTACAGCGAAAACCGCGCCGAAGCCGCAAGAAAATGTCTTGAAATGGCGCGCCAGGCAGTAAAACTTGATAACACCAACGGTGATGCACGCCTGATGATGGCGCGCGGATATCACATGACCGAGTCGCCCAAGAATGCACTTCTCGAAATGGAACACGCGGTCAAGCTCAATCCATATAGTTCGGGGGCCTGCTGGAGCTATGGTGCCTTTCTCTACTTTTATGGACGCGCGCAAGACTCTCTCACTTGGTTTGAGAAGGCCCTAGAACTCAATCCCTTGGACCCTCGCAATTATATTGTGAACGCCCACTTCGCAGCCGCTAACCTTTGCGTTGGTGATTTTGAGCGGGCTGCTGATTTGGCGCGGGCTGCCTCTGCCCAAAGACCGGACTACATTGATGCGCGAATTACGCTTGCCGCAGCGCTTGGCCATCTCGGCCGCAATGATGAGGCACGCGAGGCAGTTGGCGAATTCAAAGATCAGGCACAAAAATGGGCTGAAGATCACCCGATGAGATCGTGGCGAGAGAACGTAAAGATACATTACTTGGCGGGGCTCACGAAGGCGGGGTTGATGGGTTGAGCTTCTAAGCTGATCTGTTCCACCAGCAACATTAGAGGTTGCCACTATGATTGCAGTCGGTGCGGCGCACATGCAGATGACCGCATCATCGCGCTTAAATGCAACACCAATGTTGCGCACGTACACAGAGTCTCTTGTGGGTCAAAGTCGGCCATCGCTCTTCGTCGCTGCCGATTCTGCTCTATCTCCAAGAGCAGACTAAAACTAGTATTGTACGCGGAGATGCAGCCTTGTTCTGAATTCAGGGGTAGATCGGGCATTGATTTGTGCGACGCCAATGACCGAGTTTGACCCGAAGCAGACATCAGCAAAAATTTGTTTGTTGGGGTTACAAGAATGTCAAATAGGGCGATGACCGAAATTGGGGGCGCCTGAGGCAGTAGGACAATTGCAGAAGTGGAAATCGGTCCGTGGCACTATTTTAGTTGGAGAGTCAACGTTCGTTGGTTCAGAATCAAAAGCGGTAGCAAGTGATATCGCAAATGCAAAGTTGGATCGCTAGCGCCCATACCGCTACAATGGGTTGCAAGTCGATTGCCTGAGTTTGACCGGTATAGGTCGTCATCGCGAACCATAGAGGAGTTTCAGATGGCTAAGATTAAACATCTCGTCTTCAACACGACGGACCCAGAGCGATTAGCAAAATTTTATGTCGACGTTATGGGATTGGAGATTACGCACCGCGCCAGGAACGGTGGCATCTCGCTCACCGATGGCTATCTCAATCTATCGATCCACACGAACAAAATGGATGGGAAGCCAAGTGGTTTCAACCACTTCGGCTTTGAAGTCGGCGATAATGAGCAATACGTCGCTCGCTGCGAAAAACTCGGATATACGCCCCCCAAGCGGCGACCGGGAGATCGCCATTTCGCCGAGTATCGCGGCATGGATCCGGACGGGAATAATTTTGACTTGTCCACCAATGGATATGATAGCATTCGACCTGATAGGGTGGTGGTCTCAGACCCAAAGTCCGATTGAGCGGGTTTGGCACAGATGTGCGGCAGACCGGGCTTGCAGTGGCTTACAGCCAATTGCTTGACAATGTCATATTGGTGACCGAGGCTGAGCGATGATCAAAAATGGATCTGGGAGGATCTGTCATGCACTCCATTCGCCTCGTACCCATGTTTGCCGCTCTGACTACAGGAACTGCACTAACGTTGAGCACCGCCGTTTTTCAGGGCGCAGCGGCCGCCGATTCTTTTTATAAGGGCAAGAAGTTAAAGATGATCATTCGATCTGCCGCAGGCGGCGGATATGATTTTTACGCACGCCTCGTGCTTCGGCATATTACACGACACATTCCGGGCAAGCCCACCGGAATTCCCGTCAACATGGAAGGCGCATCCGGCATCGTCGCAACCAATTATTTGATGCAACGCGCCAAACGAGACGGGACCGAAATGGCTATCGTCAGTCGCGAGATCGCCACCCAGCAGAGACTGGGCACAGCCGGTGTGAAATATGACGTCCGCAAGCTCATTGCCATCGGCTCGGCTGCTTCATTGTCGGCCGTCTACGTGATCAAGCGCGATCATCCCATCAACTCGATGAAAGATCTGCGTAGGTTTAACAAGGAAGTAAAATTCGGAGCACAAGGGCGCGGCGGCGGTTCTTATCAGCGGATTATGCTGCTTAAAATCGACGGCATGCCTGTGCGCCCCATCACCGGTTACGCAGGGACGGATGAAAGGGTTCTGGCCTTAGCCCGCGGAGACGTGATCGGATTGGCTGCCAGTTACGATAGCCTGAAAGAAGCCATCAAGGATCAAAATCTAAAAATCGTTGCGTACCTTGGGAACAAGTTACCTGTGTTTGGAAATGCGCCACATATCCGCAGGGTGCTTACATCGGCTACCGCACGGCAACTGTCCAATCTTGTTGAAGCACCTTTGGCGGCAGGTCGCCCATTTATGACAACGCCAGGCGTCCCCAAAGACAGGGTCGCCATTCTCCGCGCCGCTTTTAAGGCTGCTCTTCAGGACCCAAAACTTCAATCGGAAGCAAAACGTGCCGGTCGCCCGATAGCCTTTACCAATGCGACAGACATGGGTGCGCTCTATCAACGCTTGATGAGTACACCTGATGACGTCATCAAAACATTTAGAAAAGAGATGTTGAGTAAGGGGTCTATGGTCAAACACTCGGGCCCCGTAACCAAGATCGTAAGAAAAGGTCGAAGTGTCTCGATTAAATTTAAGGGCAAGGTGGTGACGACCAAGATTTCGAAATCGCGCACCAAGGTTATGATCAACGGCAAGTCCGACAAACGATCAAACATAAAGGCCGGTATGACCTGTACATTTAATTACCCAGGCAACGGCAGCGAAGCGAAGTCGGTCGACTGCAAGAGCTAGTGGCCAACAGGACCCCATGAGGCCGGCCCGCTTGGGCCGGCCAAACGGTTTTCACGGAGCAAGACCTTGGAAAATGTCTGTTTAAGCGACACGCGAATGACTATCCCTTAATCTGAAAAGTCGATCCCCTAATCTGATCACTAACAGGCGTTTTCGAACACAGTCATGTCACGCAACCACTGTGGTGGATAAACTGCGTGTTGATGACAACCGGCATAGTCGTATCGATTGACCAGGTCCCACTAGCAAATACATTCATTGTGATTAAGACTAACTTCGCTAGGACGCCAACCCATGTCGGCATCTATCCAGAGCAGGGATCGCCTTGAAACATATCTCGATTTTCGCCCGCCGCCGAATTTGAGTTGGGAATAATTTTCACTGTCTCGACCAATTCGCGCCTGCACCCAAAACAACCAAGTTCTTCTGATTCACAAGGGTTGCTGATCTCTGCAAGCGCGGATTGTTTTACAGCAAGACGACACCTCTGAAGTTTTCGACTTCCCAATAATGACTTTTAGTTTTCTAATACAGGCGTTGGCCTTATTGAAAGTGTAAGTCATGAAAGCGCTGCACCAGGCCCCTGTTGCACACAAGGTGCGGAGCCTAACCCGGTTAGAGAGCCCGGGCGGCAGACAGGTCGTGGTTCGGGACGACCACGCCTTCATCGCGAATATCGCATCGCCTGCCAGCACGACATTCATCGATATCACAAACATCGATCAACAAGAGATCGTCGCGACGCTCAATATGCCACTACTCACGCAGTCTTACAAACCGCACGTGGCCGGCGACTGTATGTTGGCAAACAACCAGAACTGCACACGGCACATGAAAGGCGCGGGCGAAAAGCTTCCGCAAACACCAGAGCGCCTATCGCAACATCTGGGGCGCGGTCCGTCCGATGGCTCGGAGGTCGATCTTATTTCCAAGCACCAATAGTTAAACTTCGCGGAGGAAACAAAATGAGAGCAAGAGCATACTCAAACGGAATTTCATTAGTAACAGCTGTCTCGATCGGGCTTTGTTTTGCGGTTCCGACAGTCATTGGCGCAGAACTTGGCAAATCAATCGATGAGGTCAAAGAACGAGCCAAGAGCGAGGGGCCCATCCAAATGGCAGTGACGTGGCGAAAGAAACTACGCAAGGCGCTCGTCAAAGAAATCAAGAAAGCGACCGGCGTTAAAGTCAAAGTTACACGCGTACGCGGATTAGCAAGCCGCGAAAGGATTCTCAACGAAGCCATCGCGGGGGTGAACAAGTTTGACCTCGTCAACGTTTCAGGAGAGCTAAGAACACAGTACGAGAAGGCAGGTGTCATCATTCAGGCAGGTTGGGCGAAACTGTTCCCCAGTGCTGACCGGGATGCGTTCGACCCCAAAGGGTATTATGTAGCAACCAGTTTCAGCATGTACGGCATCATTTATAACACCAAGCTCGTGCCAAAAGATAAAGCACCGAAACAATGGTCAGACTGCATATCGCCCAAATGGAAAGGCAAGGTCGGTGTTATAACCCGCCCACGCGCCTATACCGCCCTATGGGTCGGCTGGGGGCGCAAGAAGAGCCTCGAATTTCACCGCAAGCTTAGAGCAAACAAGCCCATTTGGAGCAGAGGTCAGACAGACACCTCAACCAAGGTTTCAACCGGTGAGTTTCCGATTGCGTGTGGCCCCGGTCTGCACGGCTTGGTCAATGTGAAAACTCGCGATCCGTCCGCACCGCTTGAGTTTGTTTTCCCAAGCGATGTTCCGGTTCAGATTGGCGAAGCATTGGCTCTTATGAAGAACGCAAAGTCTCCCAATGCAGCCGCCCTCGTGGTAGGCTTCCTGGTCTCCAAGGCTGGCCAAAAGCACTATTACCTTCAAGGACGCGCGTCTCCATTCATCAAGGGTTCCCAGACTTGGAAAATGATGAAGGAAAAAAATGCCAAGCCTATCTGGGGGGGCTGGTCCGCAGCCGGCAAAGCCGAAACGAAGGCAAGTGGCGAAATCATACAAGCCTGGGGGTTCCCCAAGGCGCGCTAGCTGTATTGGCATAGGCATGTCATCGCTCCTATTTGGTGCGATGACATGCGCCCAGTTCCCGCGCGAAGGACAAACGTCATGGTTGCTCACGGCAGTGTGACAGATCGCGGTTATATCGGCCCGCTAGCACGACTATGGGAAGCTACAAGGCGAAACTTTCTGATCGTCGCAGTTGTTCTCGTCCTGTCCTTTCTCATCTTGATTCCAGTTGCGAGACTGATCATCAATAGCTTTCTTGAAGGTCATCCATCAGTGCCCGAGGGATGGACCTTGGACAATTACAAGTCCGCCTACTCGATGCCGATTTTCTACCAGTCGTTGGTGACGACAATTTGGATATCGGCAGTCGGTACGTTTCTCACCCTCGCAATTGCGATACTTTTCGCATGGCTGATTGAACGGACCGACATGCCTATGCGCAATCTCGCATGGGTATTGATATTGGTTCCGATGGCTATTCCAGGCGTCTTGTTCGCATTGGCCTGGACGCTCCTGCTTTCACCCAAGATCGGTGCGCTCAATGTCGTCATCCGCGAATTGCTCTTAATGATCGGCATCGCAATCAAAGAGGGACCGATAAACATTTACTCGCTTGGCGGCCTGATATTTCTCGACGGACTGCGCGGCGTGACGACCGTATTCCTCATGGTCGTTGGCTCTTTCAGGATGATGGACCCTGCGCTTGAAGAGGCGGCACGTGTCTCAAAAGCAGGAACATTTGCGACGTTCCTCCAAGTGACGCTTCCCGCCATGCTGCCCGCGATTATGGCGGCGGGCATGTACTCTTTCATATCCAGCATGGAAAGTTTCGAGGCGCCTTTGGCGGTTGGCTTGCCAGGCGGCATATTCGTGCTCTCGACCTTGATTTATTTCACAACACGCATCCAAGCGCCACTCGATTATGGCCTCGGAGCGGTCTTCGGTGTGACCTATATGCTGATCATGGTGTTATTGCTGATCGGCTATCGCAGAGTAATCAGGCATTCAGAGAAATATTCAACCATCACGGGCAAGGGCTTTAGGCCGCGTGTCATTTCGATCGGCAGATGGCGTTGGCCGGCGTTCTGCCTATTTCTCCTCTACTTTCTGCTCTCAGTGGTGGCACCATTCATAATTTTAGCCTGGGCATCATTGTTGCCAAGTTACCGTGTGCCATCGGCGAGCGCGTTGTCACTCGTCAGTTTTGCCAACTACATTGAGGTTCTTGAGACCGATCGTGTCTTGAACGTCATTTGGAATACATTCCAACTGATGATTGTTTCGGCAACAGCAACCATGCTGTTTGCATTCGTCACGTCCTGGGTGATTGTCCGCTCCCAGGTGCGCGGCACGGCATTTCTCGACAGCTTTGTTTTTCTACCGCATGCAATCCCGGGGATCGTTATCGCATTGGCACTTTTGATGGCGTACCTCAGCCCGCCCCTTCGCTACCTTGGCCTCTACGGTTCCATGTCCATTCTCATTATGGGCCTTGTTGTCTCGTATATCTCGTTTGGAACTCGGCTGATGAACAGCGCGATCATGCAGGTCCAAAAAGAGTTGGAACAGGCGGCCTACGTGAGCGGCGCGACCACCCTCCGTGCGATGTTCGCGATCACGCTGCCGTTATTGTTTCCGGCTTTTGCGGCTGGCTGGATTTGGGTTGCCGTACATGCGCTGCGATCATTTTCAATTCCGCTAATGCTGGCGAGCCGCGAGAATGAGGTATTTGCAGTTCTGTTGTGGGAGTATTGGGAGGAAGGGTCAGCGACACTCTCTTCGGCATTGGGCGTCATGATGATACTGGTGCTCATCCCGCTTACGCTCCTTCTCCGCCGTTTCGTCATGCGATTGAGCGAGCAGCGTTAGGGCATCGGGCAATGAAAGTAAGCGTCAAAAATCTCCGCAAAAATTTTCGCTCCTCGGATGGCGACGTCGAAGCCCTAAGAGGCGTCAGTTTTGAAATCGAGGAAGGCTGTTTTTATACGCTGCTCGGACCCTCCGGCTGTGGCAAGTCAACGACCCTCAGATGCATCGCAGGTCTTGAAAACCCGACAGCGGGCGAGATCGTGCTTGGTGATCAGGTCGTCGCCTCAAACAAGCGGATTGTCCCGGCCAATGAACGGCCAATTGGTATGGTGTTCCAGTCATATGCGATCTGGCCGCACATGACTGTATTCAACAATGTCGCCTTTCCGCTGAAGCAAAGGAAATCCTTTATCCCGAAAGCCGAACGATCGGAGCGGGTGATGGAAACGCTAAAGCTCGTGCAGATGGAGACCTATGCGGACCGGCCTGCGCCGTTCCTGTCGGGTGGCCAGCAGCAGCGCGTTGCACTAGCGCGCGCGCTCGTCTCGCGGCCAGAGGTGCTGCTTCTGGATGAACCCTTGTCCAACCTCGATGCAAAGCTACGCGACGAATTGCGGATGGAGATCAAGGAGCTCACGCGACGATTGGGCATTACCAGCGTCTACGTAACTCATGACCAACTGGAAGCGCTCACTATGTCAGATCGGATAGCGGTGATGAACGAAGGGCGCATACTCCAGGAGGGGAGCCCAAACCACATCTATCTGCGACCGAAGCACCGCTTTGTTGCTGAGTTTGTCGGCGTCGTCAATTTCCTGGAAGGACGTGTCAAACAGATGCACGGACAGAACCTTGCGGAGATCGAAACGGACGCCGGGAATTTTCTCTGTTCTGTCGATTCTGACATTAACGCTAACCATGATGTCATTATATCCGTTCGTCCAGAAAGCCTCAGGATTGACTCAAGCCCTAGCGAAAACTCCATCAATCATTTCGAAGCGAAAATTGTGCGCACAACATTTCTGGGCGAGTCCTTAGACTGTCAGTTATCGGCAAACGGTCAGGCCCTCAGGGCGAAGTTGGATCCGACAGTGGAAGCAAAAGTTGGGGCACAATTGTCGTTGTCATTCACGCCGCAGGCCTGCACCGTCTTTCGATCCTAAGGCTAACACGTACACCTGTGGGCGCGGCGCATAAAAGGAGATGCAATCATGGATGGAAAGCCAATTGATGACGTAGCAATGAACGTAAGGCGTCTCGGTCGAATTGATGTCCCCGGCGGTGGTCAGGTGGTTGTCCAAGGAAACCTTGCATTTGTCGGCCACATAGCCCCGCCGGCCGGCACTTCGATCATCGACATCTCTGATATTGCCAACCCCAAAGTCATCGGCAAATTGGAGATGGAGATTGGCAACCACTCCCATAAAGTGCGCGTGCACGACAATATCATGCTCATCAACAACGAGGATCATACGCGCCATCTGAGAGCCGCAGGCCGGCAGTTGCCAGCCGCCCGCGAGCGCCTCACCAAGGAGCTTGGACGTGCGCCGACAGACGACGAGCTGGCGGCTGAGTTCAACTATAAAGCAGCCGACCTGCCGGCGATTGAAAAGGCCGCCAAGACCGAATACGACGCCGGCGGTCTGCGCGTATTTGATATCGCTGACCCGACCAATCCCAAGGAATTGGCCTTTTACAAGACTCATGGCAACGGTGTGCACCGGTTCGATTTCGATGGAAAATATGCCTATATTTCAACCGGTGTAGAGGGATACGCGCGCAACATTGTGGTTATCCTCGACCTGACCGACCCGTCGAACCCGAAGGAGGTCTCGCGCTGGTGGCTGCCGGGCCAATGGACGGCGGGTGGCGAAAAGGCAGACTGGGGCGGTCTTCGCTTTGAATGCCACCATCCAATTCGTTTTGGGGACCGTCTCTACGTCAGCTATCACGCTGCGGGCATGGTCATCCTGGACATCAGCGATATCACCAAGCCGAAAATGCTTTCGCACTACAATTATCATCCACCGTTCCGCCCGAGTACGCATACCTATGCGCGAATGCCATTCCAGCTTGGCGGCCGCGACATCGCAGTTGTCGTCGATGAACAACCTGGCCGCCCGCGGCCAGGCCAGGTTCCGGCATTCATGTGGATCTTCGACGTCACCGACGAAACCGATCCTCAACCGCTTTCCAGTTACACGGTTTCGGAAGAGGACACGCCCTATCGCCTCGGCGAACTTGATCCGCGGGTCGCCAGATTCGGTGCCCACCAGTGTCACGAACGCATGCGGGACAGCCTCGTTTATATCGCGTGGTTCAGAGGCGGATTGCGTATTGTCGATATTGCCGATCCGACCGGCCCGGTAGAGGTTGGATATTTCATTCCCCGTCCTGCCGATGGAACACAGACTGTGCAGTCGAATGATGTCTATGTCGATGAAAAGGGCCGTATCTTCCTCATCGATCGCTTCAAAGGGCTCGAAATCTTGGAATACACAGGCCCGGTCGGGCAGACGCAGGCATGGTAATAGGCCGCGGGGTCGCTGACCCCATTAGCTGACAAGGAGCTGGCAATACATGAAGCTATTACATTTCGACGACTATAAGCTTGGTGTCCTCAACGGCGACAACGTTATAGATATTTCATCAGTTGTCAGTGACATCCCGCAACTAACCGCCCAGGACAGGATCAAGGGCCTAATCGAAAATTTTGCCGCCTACCGGGATAAGATCGAGGCCTATGCGGCAGGAAACGAAGGCGTGCCGCTGACCTCCGTACGCATTCGGCCCCCGCTGCCTAAACCAGGCAACATCGACTGCATGGCCGTCAATTACATGGAAGACGGCACGCGCGACAAGCCCGCCCAAATCAACGCGTTCATGAAAACGTCCAGTGCCGTCATTGGCAATGGCGACACGATGGTATTGCCAGATGTCGGCGCCAGCATTTTCGAGGGAGAGGCGGAGCTTGCCATTGTCATTGGCAAGCGGGCCAGCAACGTCTCGGAAGCCGAGGCAATGGATTATATCTTTGGTTATACGAATTTTATTGATGGTTCTGCACGCGGTCTGCCGCCGCCGGGAAACACATTCTACCAATCGAAATCCCGCGCAACTTTCGCACCAATGGGCCCTTATATCGTCACAAAGGACGAGATTGCAGACCCGCAAAGCCTCCAGGTGCGCCTTTGGAATAACAATTCTCTTATGCAGGACTTCAACACGGATGATATGGCCCACAAGATACCGCATTGCATCTCATGGGTGAGCTCCGTACACACCCTTGAGCCTGGTGACGTGTTGGCCACGGGAACAAACCACCGCGGCTTGAACCCGTTTATGGATGGGGACAAAGTTGAGTTGGAGATCGACGGTCTGGGGCGGCTGATGTTCAACGTCGAAGACAAGCTGAAACGAACATGGGCGCGTCTCACCCGCCTGCAACATGCAGACAGTGGGGCCGAGGGCGGCCACACACCACAGCTCACGGGCAAGTACTCAAACAACGACTTATAGAATGCGCAAAAATCCAATCCAAATTCGTAGCTAAACCAAACACAAAACATGCAAAGGAACGGCCCGATGACAGCCGACTATGATCCAAACGCAAATTTTGAAATCAAGATTTGGGAAGAGGACTTCAGAGAGGTCCCAACGCGAATGCTGCTCGCCAGAATTTGTCAACCGGTCGGTGACGGGCCGTTTCCGGTCTTGCTCGATCTGCACGGTGGCGCCTGGGCCTCCAAGGACCGCTACGCCAATGTGGCAATGGCCGAAGCCATGGCGCGTAGCGGCATCCTGACAGTATCCGTGGATCTTCGCCTGAGCGGCGAAGCCCCGTATCCGGCATCGGTACAAGACGCAAACTACGCCGTTCGCTGGTTGAAGATGAAAGCGCCCGGTTGGAATGGCAATCCGGCCACGCTGGGCGTGCTCGGCAGTTCTTCTGGCGGCCATGTGGCTCTGTTGCTCGGCATGCGGCCGCAAGATACGCGTTACAACAAACTGCCGTTAGAAGGACATTCCAGAATTGACGCGCAAGTCTGCTACGTGGCTGCGCGTTCACCGATCAGCGATCCGTTGGCGCGTTACAACAATGCGCGCGCAAAAGGACGCGAGCAAATGGTGCAACGCCATCACGTGTATTTCGATCCTTTCAGTGCGATTGAGGAAGGCAATCCGCAGATGATCCTCGATCGCAAAGAGCCGGTTGAGTTACCACCGCTGCTGATCATGCAGGGTGGACTTGATGACAATGTCTTACCCGCCTTTCAGTTGAAATTCAGAGACTCTTATCGGGACGCGGGTGGCGAATGTGAGCTTTCGGTCTTCGAGGGCTGCAGCCACTTATGGGTGCTCGAACCTGGGCCCGACACAGATCGCGCTCACGAAATGCTTAAGGCGTTCATCGCGCGCCAACTTAGCGCTCTGCAGCAAGCGGCCTGAGAGTGTAAAGTTAGATTCGATGCCAGCCGGCTACAACTCCGCGGATGGCATAATTCTGACTAAGCATCTCAATAGCCAGTTGCAATATTTGTCCGCTATATGGCCCATCGCTACCGTCAACCGAACTATGGGCGGCGTCGGCTCTCGGTGGAATGCCGGAATTCGACGCCGGTTTAGTCTGCTGTCGGAGGTCTAGCCGACATCACCGACGTTGGGGTCAAACGACGTTCATGACCCTAACCGGAAGTGGTTGGAAGCGATGATCGCTGCAGCCAAATGGCCAGGCAGACGAGTGCAATCGTGACAACGTGGAATATTACGAGAGTGTCCAAGTAGCGGACCTCCTCCGGCGGGCGAGCCAACTCCTCGGGAACATCAATGATCCATGAGCGAAACAAGGTGTAGAGAACGATCTGGCTTACCGCCGCCGCGAAAAATGCGAAATAACCGGCTCGCCATCCAAGTACCAATCCAATCACTACGGTTATATCTAAGATCAAATAGACAACGTCGAGGACTTGCCATTTCAGTGGCGCGCGTACCCAATCAAAGCCGCTGAAACCAGCCATGTTTAATACGTGCACGACTGCTCCGTATGCGTAAAACGCAGCGACAACCCAGAGAATAGTTTTTGCGACCATCGTCGTTCGTCAGTCGGGGATTGAAACTCGTTGCTCGGTCAACAGCATCTTTGCACAGGCTCCAACTTGTGCCAATTGGCCAACGATAGGCGATCTCGGGTCGGACGCCTTACTGTTTCGTTTGTCGCATTGCGGCTACTGACGTCAGACCGGACGCGATTTGTTCGCCTCGGCCTCTTCTATCTTGACCCATTGCAGAACAACACTGGAGACATTTACGGAGGTGCTCAGCAATCTCGGTATGGCTTCTCGGAAGTCAGTTTTCGTCGCCGTCACCCTTTTGATGATGCCCTTTACGGTCCACGATATTCCAGTGTTGCCCACGAGAATACGAGATTAGACCTGCTACTTTTGGAGGTTTCTATTCATCGACTTGCGACAATTGTCGGGGATGTCGTCGCCGGCGACTTTGAAGTCGTTGCACGTCAGAAAAACCGGATGGTTCTTGCCGATAGCAACACCGGCAAATGCCATTGCTGTTACCAGGCCGATCAACACATAGCGAAGCACGGGCGTTCGCAATTGGTCAATGTCAGGCACAGCCAGCAACACCAAAACATAAATTAGGTAGGGTAGTGTGAAAAGTACGATAACAGCCGACAATACTAGCAAAGCCCTGTCATCCCAAAATGCCGTAGTCGCTGACGTATCCGTAGTGGCCTCAATCAGCAGCCAGAGCGTCGGCAGAATCAGTACGAACCGCCCCCGCCAAGAGACCAGAGCGGGAAGAGCATCAACGGGGGGAACAAACATGCTGGCAACAAGTGCCACAGTAGACGCCACCCATATGTAGAACAAGTGTTCAAAGAATACTGTTTCGAACACGCCGAACCAAAATGTTATATTGAAAACACCCGCAGATAGCGCCACGGCAGATAGGATAAACGCCTTGGCTTCCTGTTCACCTATTTGACTACGTGCAATGTTCATTTTGCAACCTCATTAAATGGCGATAGAGTGTGCGGGCGCTGAGCCATCGTTAGCATTGCCGAACGAGAAATTTTTTCATGGCTGCAATGGCGAAGCTTGATGATTGTGTTGGCAATGGCGGATGCGATTTGTTGGATGGAACGATCGGAGAGCCGCATGTGAGAGACCTCCAATCCCACAATGTCTTTCTGCAAGGTATTGACCTGCGAAACCAATCCGCGCAGCTGCTGTTCAATACCTGGCGTCCCAACGATGACCGGCTGGTTAACAAGCTTGGTGATGCGGTCAGAAATTCGACGAAGATCTCGCTCTGCAGCGACAATCGATTTGGCAACTGTCTTCACATCTTTCTCAGCTTCTTCAAGCAGTGAAAAATGCACTTTTGAAATCACTTTCCCTGTGAACCTCTCCACCTTGTGGATCAGAGCAAGCCCAAGGATGGTAAGGACAATAGCCAGAAGGAGCGTGGCATTGAGCAGCGAGAGCAATACAGTCTTGATCCCCGCCAACCACCCTCCATTTCTGTCCAGGACAGCGGCACTACGTTGGCAAACTGAAGCCATTGCATGATTAGCATTACGGATGAAGCGATTAGAACGCCCTGGGTAAATTTTCTTATGCTCGTTGCGCATGACACCTTCCAACCAATGTCGACCTTCTACATTTTCAATCGGTAGCTATGCCTATCCGCCAACCGCTAGCGCCGGGATCATGCCCTTGAGCCCTGCTGTCAGCATGCCCATGGCGATGGCTGTCAGAACCATTCCCATGATGCGGGTGACAACCGCCATTCCGTTTTCACCAAGCCAGTTGGCGATGGGTTTCGAGTAGGCAAACATGAGGCCGGTCAGCGCACACAACGCAATGACTGCAATGGAAAGATCGACCTTCGCCATGATGCCAGGATGCCGCTCAGCTGCAACGAGGACGGTAGCGATAGTCCCTGGACCAGCGACAATAGGAATGGCGAGAGGTACGATTGCGATAGACTGCCGTGCCTTAGCGTCGTCGGCTTCCGATGAACTCTGTTTGTGTTCGCTCTTGTTGAACAGCATGTGCAGTCCAATCAACAGGACGATAATGCCGCCGGCCGCTCGCAGCTCATGAACATTGATGCCGAAAAACTGAAGAAGCGCGCCACCGGTCCAGGTCACTATGAGCAAAGTAATCGCGCAGGCGAGCGCGCAGGTCCATGCGATTTGTCTGGCATCCTCCTGATCCCGTTCGGCGGTCATGCCAGCAAAAATGCCCACACCGCCAATCGGATTCATCATCGAGAACAGTGCGGCAATGAATGTTGTGAGTGCTGCTTCGGCCATTGTCTTGTGCCCCTATACTCTTGGTTTAGGCCGACAGCTTCCGCTGCCGGCCGAGTTGACTAGTGAGATACAGAAATGCGCCGACCGTTATGGGGGTTCACCGGCCGGTTGTTTGCACCCAAGATGGATTTCATCCGTGCGATGGTGGCAATGTCGGCGGTCGCAGGCTTTTTCATCACGATCCATGTTACGCCTTCACTACACGGTGGTGTCGTGAGCGAACCCTTGAAGGCATAGTGGCGACGATCGCTTGGAATCAGCGAGACCGGATCAATGGCGCCTTTGGTTTTGGCTTTGGACCCCCTCAATCTTGGCTTGGGTAATTCATCAATCAGGCCTCTTACGCCAACCTTCACCATTACCGCGACTACCGCCAGCCGGCCCTTGTCGTCCACATGGACAAAGTGCGTCTCCATCGGATAGTGCAGACCATCAACTGTATTTTCGCTAGGGGTATGGAAATGGAACTGCACCAGACGATAGGTTCGGTTAGCGATTTTTATAGAGTTACCCTTTGCAACATTGACCTGAATTGTATGGCCGTTGTTGACGACGGTTGCGCGTCCTTTGCCATAGTCAAATGTGAGTTGTGGTGCCCCGCCACCAGTCATAGTTGGGATGTCGATTGGCGATTGCTGCCGGCCGGCACCACAGGTTTTGAACTTGCCGTTCATCTTCGACCAGTGGGATGGTCCATTTTCTGAGGAATACCCCCAATGGTGGCCTTTCTCGGCAGCTGTTGTTGCAACGGCACTGCCCAACAGCATCACGGCGCTGGCAATACTTACGCAAAGGGCAGATCTTTGAATGAGACAATTACGTGACATGGTCGTTCTCCTTGAATGAAAGCTGACAGGTTTTCAGGGTGAACCACGCGGACCGGAAGAGGTGTGTTGGGGAGGAGGGCCGCCTTCCGCTCCGCGCAGAACCTGGTTGTTCTGTTAAGTGGGTTTCGTTTCGGTCGAGACTTGCGGCTCCTCTGCCTGTGCTGCCATTGCCAGCATCAGGAAAGCCCAACCGGCGGTGAGGAAATTGATCCCAATCATCACGCCAAGCACCCAAAGGGCCGTCGAGGGGAATTTTGCCAGAATAAGGATGCCGAGCAGTATCGACATCATTCCACTGGCGAACATCCAGCCCCAGCTCGCAACACGATCCATGGCAAACGAGAAGATCGTGCGAACGATGCCGCCGGCGAGGAATGACACACCGACCAGGACTGTCAGCACCGCGGTTCCTTCAACCGGCCGGGCCAGCAACATTGCACCGGCCCCGGCGAAAATGAGCCCAGACAGGAGTTCAAAGACGAACCCACCCCAATCTCGCACACCAAATGCATGGATGAAATGCACGGCGCCGACGAACAGGAAGATCATGCCGATCGTGAGTTCAACAGCCAATGTGCTGGCAACGGGAAAGATGATTGCCGCAAGCCCCGCAAGTACAAGCGAGATCGACAGCAGTATGAAATAGCCGCGATTGGCTGATACTGCAGACAGGATTTTCTCCCGTGATGACAGTCTTGCCGAAAGGCCATTGTTGGATTGAGTTGTCATTGTATGCTCCATTGATTTCGTGCTGCTCGATTGGGCTAGCTTGCAAATCGGAAAGGCGGCATCGCCATAAGGTGTTTCCGCGTTGCGCCGGGCAGCACGATCCGGTTGTTCTTGCCCGGTTTGAACAGTTGGGCAGGTATGGCAATGTGCTTGGCACCGACACCGAGAAATCCGCCGACATCCACAATGACCAAATTGACCGCACCGTTTGTGCTGACAATCAAATCACCAACGGAACCAATCATTTTTTTCTTGTCGTTATAGATCGCAGAACCAATCAACTTGCTGGCGCGGTACCCCTTTGCCACGACGCCCTTAACATCGACTTTGACGCTGACGATTGTTCCACCGACAATTGGTGGGCGCGATTGTTGCGCAAGCGCCAGCGATGAAGCGGTGACTAAGATGGAAGAAAGAATCAGTGCTTTTCCGAGTGTGGTCATGGTGATACTCCTTGTGTCAAACAATCAAATAAATGGTTGGCTAACTCTGCTCAGCTCTTTGGAACGGTCCGATCGACGACTTCGCGGTATGTCTTGACGGCGGCCTGGAGTGCCTTCCAGTGGCGCTCCGTATCTTCCTTGGCTTGGTCGATTACGACGGTTGCTTGGCTCTGGGCATCCATCGCAACCTTGTCGACATGTGCTTTGGCGTCTGCCAGTTGGCTGCGAAGCTGCTGCATCTGGCTCGTGCACCAGGCATCTGCTTTGCTGCCTGCGGATTTGAGTTGACCATCGAGATTGTCGAGGTCAGCGCCGAGCGTATCGAGCTGCTTTTGTGCGTCTTCAATAAATTGTTTGTGATCGGACATTTGTTTGCTCCTCTGCATCTGCCGAAATGGCGTTTTCGATCGAGGCAGCTGTCAGGTTGCGCCCCGGTCGATAACGACACTGGCGGAGGGCGTGACGTTTAAAGAGTGACTCACGGTGAAGAGCGTGTAAGATGCTGCAAAATCAAAAGCTTTTTATTTGAGCGCTTGCTAAAGGCGTTGGACCGATGGCCACAAAACCTGCGCCAGACGATAAGGGTATCACCGCCGCCGCACCGGTTCCGGCGGACGTGGTTACAAGCCAGCTCGACCGCCTTCTGGAAAGCCCTCAGTTCAGCGATGCACCGCGTTTGTCCCGCTTTCTTAAGTACGTCGTGACTGAGAGCCTCGCTGGAAATGAGCATCTGCTGAAAGGCTATGCTATCGGTCTTGAAGTGTTTGATCGGCCGGAAGATTTCGATCCGCATGTCGACACAATCGTGCGGGTACAGGCAGTCCAGCTACGCAGACGGCTCGATCTCTACTATGGAGAAGCGGGCAAGGATGATCCGCTCCGCATATATATTCCAAAAGGCACATATGCCCCGGTTTTTCAGATTCAACTTGAGCCGAATCACGAGGCACCACAAACTGCCGAGCAAAATAAATCTGCGATACCGACCGGACCTTCGGTGGCAGTGCTGCCGTTTCAGAACTACAGCGGCAACTCGGAAGATCAGTATTTCGCTGATGGATTGACAGAAGAGACCATCGCTAATCTCGCGCGATTCAAGGATCTGTTCGTTTTCTCACGTTCCACGACTGCAAAGCTCGCCAGCGAGGGGGCTGACATCCGACAACTCCATGAGGAATTGGGCGTTGATTTTGCTGTCGAGGGGAGCGTGCGCAAGTCCGATAGTGCCGTTCGTGTTACAGTTCAGCTGATCGATGCGGCAAGTGACGGTCACATCCTGGCCGAGCAGTTCGACCGCACTTGCACACCTGAAGGTGTATTCCAGATCCAAGATGAAATCGCTCTGCTGATCGCTGGCCGTGTTGCAGACCATCACGGACCGTTAGGTCGATATGTTGCACGCTCAGAACGCCCCGGACGATCGAAACGCTGGGAAACATATGCGTGGATTGCGCGGTACTACGACTACTACGCGTCGCACCACCCGCAAAAACATTTGGAAGTTCGAGAGGGGTTGGCTCGAGCACTTGAACGGGATCCAAACTCATCCGATGGCTGGGCTGCTTTGTCGATTATATTGCTTGACGAGTATCGGTTCCATATAAACGAACGCCCATCGGTCAATGCACTCGATCACGCCTATGAGCATGCGCTGCGTGCGGCAAGCTGTGACCCGGCCAATGCATTTGCGCAGCAAGCACTTGCTTTGACCAATTACCATCGCCGTAATGTTCCAGAGTTTCAGGTGGCGGCCAAGCGTGCTCTTGAGCTCAATCCAGGGCATGCGGATGTTATCGCTGATATTGGTCACTGCTTTGCGCTGCAGGGAGATTGGGTCAGTGGTCTACCGCTAATCGAGCGTGCAATTGAGCTCAGTCCGGTCCACCCTGGTTGGTATCATCATGCGCCTGCCCTACGGCATGCGTTGGACGGTGCACCTTTAGACGCCATTATTGAGCTGAACAAAGCACCTATGCCAGGCTTCATTTGGTACCACGCGTTTCTCTCCTGGTACTATGCGGATGCAAACGATATATCGGCCTCAGAGCATGAAACTGATGAGCTGCTCGCCGTTTGTCCGACGTTCTGTGAGATCGTGCGCGGTGAATTGGATATATGGTGTGTCAATGACGCGCTGAGCGAAGCCGCTTTAGCTGGATGGCGCAAGGCAGGGCTCGACATCCGATAATGTCAGCAGCAAATTCGGCCCAACGTTCCAATCTCTTTCGCCGCGCCGACGCAATTCCGGAATTTCGAACCATAGACAATTGCGTGATTTCCACATATGGCCCATCGCGCAAACGACAGCGAAACAGGTCTCGGGTGAGAAGCGGCCATGCAGGCGCATCGCGCTGCAACGGGCAGAATGTTGCGGTCCATATGCTGAGGGAGGTGGCATTCGGCAAGGTTGCAACGTTAGTGTTGCAGATCGCCACGACGGCAGCTTGGGGTCAAAAAAGAGACCTGACAGTTTATCTGATGATCGGATTTCATTAACTAGGCCGGGTAATATCGCAGCCAACATCCGGACCCGTCGGCAAATGCCAATTTCTGTAGGTTTCTAATCGGATTGCATTACATGGCATACGAGCAGGATATCGAATGCAGTGGCTGGTATTAATCAGTCGACAAAACTCAACTGGTATGATCACCCCGGCGCCAGCCCATTTCCCAGAAATCACATTCAAGTCGCGTAGCTTCCTTGAATATATCGATCAGTTCTGGTTCGCGTGCAGGTGTCAGGTAACGCGTTGTTAGATTGTCGAGATGGGCTTCTGCTGAACTGGCGATCTGCTTGTAGGCTTCGCCCGAATACTCCGCGATCCATGGTCTGTAGGGATTAGCTTCAGACAATGCACCTGGCTTAGCAGCAAGCCGCTGTGCAATTTCGGCATATCCAATGACACACGGGGCGAGCGCAACTTTAAGCGCTAACAAATCCTCACGCATACCCGTATCAAGCACATAACGCGTATAGGCCAGCGTTTCAGATTCTGCCCTTGCACCTTCGAGATCGGATGGTGATAGCCCCCAGCCTTTCGCGACTTTGACATGGAGATCCATCTCAACGCCGAGTATGGCCGTCAGGCCTTGAGCGCCGGCACGCATGTCCTCGAGCGAACGGGATTTATAGGCACTAAGCGCATAGGCGCGTGCGAACTCGATCAGAAAAAGATAATCTTGGATCAAATAGTGCTGGAAGGCTGGCTTGGGCAAGGAGCCATCGCCTAAACCCTCTGTAAATGGATGAGAGACGTAAGCCCGCCATTCATCGCGCGCTGCGTCCTTTAGTTTTTCAAAGAAACTCATTGTGGGCCTTTGCGTAATTGTTGCACCACTTGGATATGGCGAACCTCCTAGGGAATGTCTATCGACGATTCTCTGGTTAGCTTGCGTTGACAGGTTGCTCAATAGTTCGGCGACCGGTTCACCCCCGTTAATGGACATCGGCTTGCGCTGGTCTGACGTCAGCGTCGTGATCTTGCCCGTTTTTTGTGGACGGTTCAGAAAGACCCGGTTGACTGTCTTTCGAAGTCGTCCGGGCTGATATTGCCAACATAGCTGTGCCGTCTTTGGACGGCCGCTTAATACCTGAGACGACTTTGGCTGTTTCACTTCATGAACATATTGCCCTATAGCCTGCTAAAGTTGTCCTCCTTTGTCCCGCGCTCGTTGGGTGGTGGAAGTGTCTGACGTCAGCGCCCGTGGAACATTCTGACAGATGGTTACGGCTGAACAGATTAGGCTGCGGTTACATGTGGTACAGGCCGAACAACTTGTCTGCGTTATATCGCATAAAGTTCGTTGCGGGTTAAAGCTGATGTATCCCGCCTTCCCGCAGCGCATCGGCAAATTGAAAGAGCCATGATTATGGGTCAACTTGTATCTTTCAGAGAGTTCATCCTTACGGGACAGTTGGGTCCGCTTCACACGGCAATGCGCCCAGCTGATGTTGCCGACGCTCTTGGAACCCCGGAATGCTGGATACTAAATGACGGAGTCAATTGGCCCGAATATTGGAAGTATGGAAATCACCTCGAGATATCGTTCGACAGCTTCACCGGAAACATGTGGTTCTTCCAGATTGAGCGCGCGGCTTCTCTGGAGGGGGATTATTTCCGCCTCAACGATGCGAGAAACTGGAGCGAGACAGCCTATGGCGTCGAGCTGGACGGCTTTCACGGTCATAGCAAACCATCCGACTTTCTCAAGATCGCCGCGGCTGCAGGGATAACAAGTCAAGTTCTTCTGTCAATTGAGCAACACAACAGTGACATGTCGATTGTGATCGGGAGTTCCGTTGCCATCATCTACTCTGCTGCGGATTGTGAAGGTTGGCCGAGCATAGCGCAACGCGCCCATAAAATGGTCAGTGCTCGCGGGCTATCGATCAGCGACACAGCCCAACTTCTTATGACCGTGGACGACATGATGCAACTCGATAGCATATATGCGCATCGCATTATGCCGAACATCAATACCAGTACCTACATGCCGCTGCGGTTCGATGGCGAACACTATCTTCGGGCAATTGCCGATGGCTGAAGGAAGTAACCGGAGACTATTGGCAACAACCGTGGTGTTGACAAGATGAAAAATGAGACCCTCCTAGATGTATTGCGGTACGGTCGGATCTTCGGCCTGTCCACCGGTTCGAGCGCCGCCAATGTTGGTCGTACCCTCGACACACCTTTAGCCTGGTACACCTCGCCTGCAGGCGCAGTTTTGGGAGATCTCGGAAAGGCTTGGTCGTGCCGTGAGAACCGATCACCTCCTACGTCGCCACTATGGCCCGTGGTTTGGAGTTACAAGTGCTTGACGTTTCTTTTCTCGGACGACGTGTCTGCAGCAACGCTTGAGTTGGCCATCAACCTTCCTCCTAATAGAGATCAATGCTTTCTATTCATTGCAGACGACCGGGTTATTCAAGTTGACGGGCTCTGCAGCAGTACGACTATTGCCGACGTTGTGAAGCTACTCTTGCGTCATCAAATTGACGCCGAAATTGTCGTTGAAAGCGAAACGGACGGCGATCAAGCGTGTTGGATTGAAGTCGAGGGCGGTGCTGCCTTATGGACTCCATTGTTAATCGCTCAAGAGCAGATCAAGGACCTTTCTAGCTTACGGGCAGCAGCCGAGCATTCCTACTTCGATTGCATTCGTATAGGCAAGCACGTCCCTTCTCGAGATCGGACCATTTCGCTTAGCGCATCGATTGCATCGCTCTCGTGCAAATAGGTGCGGAAGCGGCGTTACGGGGTCCGACCGCGATTTCCGAAGTGTAGTCGTTTGCTCGAAATTGGCCCGACGCGGACCTCAGCCCAGCGCTGGACGATTACCGCTAAGGGGTTTGAAGCGGAAAGTTTCGCGGAAATGCGGACATAGGTCCGCTGATTGGGACATAGCTGTCGTCGATTTGTCAGACCACGACCGGCAGAGTTTGACCCATTGCAGTCCTGAGCAAGTGCAATATCACCTCATACATCGGCGCACTGAGCGCTAACTGCATTCTTAAGTACCGCTATTGAGTGAGTTAGCCATGGCCGCACTGTTATTACGCGATTAGTTGTTCATCTCCCGTCCTGTGGAGTGGTAGATCAATTTTGCGCATATGGCGTTTTACCGCTCAGAAGCGATGGACTGCAACAGCAGACTTGACAAGCAGTTTGGACCCGCTCCGATCAAATAGTCGACCGGGGCGATGGCGGCTGCGGAGCAGCCACCGACTTAAATTCGCAATTAGGACTGGTTGGGTTGGCAAAACCGTTTTACGATTAGTCAATAAGCTCCTAATGCATATTATAGATTAGCAGGTCGCGATGCGGCCTGTTCCCGCACACGGAAAATGCCCAAACGCTAGGCTTAATTTTTGTTGAGGGTTGGACTTGATAAGAATAGAGAATCTGCACGTTCACTACCAGAGTTTGGATGGGCCGGTGCATGCCGTCCGGGGCATAAACATCGAAGTTTCCGAGGGACAATTTTATACGATGCTCGGCCCGTCTGGTTGCGGCAAAACCACCACCCTGAGATCTATTGCCGGGCTGGAGCAACCATCAGCCGGCACAATCGCTATAGGCAATGTCGTGGTTTTTGATGCAGAGAAGAATGTAATGGCCCCTGCCTACAAGCGTGACATTGCGATGGTCTTTCAATCCTATGCAATTTGGCCCCACATGGATGTCTTTGCCAATGTTGCGTTTCCTTTGCAGGAGATGAAAGAGAAATTATCTAGAACCGAACTTCGCTCACGTGTAATGAAAGCACTGGAGCTCGTGCAGCTATCAGGCTTTGAGAACCGTCCTGCACCATTTCTTTCCGGCGGCCAGCAGCAGAGGCTAGCGCTTGCGCGCGCACTTGTTCGAGAGTCACCAGTTTTGTTGCTCGACGAGCCGCTATCCAATCTTGACGCAAAATTGCGAGAGGAAACCAGGACGGAGCTGAGAGATCTGGTCAAGCGATTGGGCATTACCACTGTCTACGTGACGCACGATCAGCTCGAGGCGTTAACGATGTCGGACAGGATTGCGGTGATGGATAAAGGAATGATCGTACAAGAAGGCTCGCCGCTGGATATTTATAGAATCCCTAAAGTTCGGTTTGTCGCCGATTTCATCGGACTGACAAACTTCATTGAAGGAAAGGTCTCCAGGCTGCCAGCCAATGGTGGCAATCACGGCAGCGTCGAGACGTCCAGCGGACCAATACAATGTGCCTTACCTGATGGTTCTGAGCTCGGAAGCGATGTCGTCGTCCTTGTTCGACCCGAGGATATCAGCATTGTTCCCAGGGACCATACGGGCAATGAAAACATCTTTGAGGGCAAGGTAAGCGCAGCGATTTTCATGGGAGAATCGAAGGAAATCCATGTAACACTCAAGGATGTTTCGTTGCGCGTTCGCGTTCACCCTTCGACGGAAGTCGATGCAGGGCAATCCGTTAGAGTGAAGCTGCCGTTGGATAGTTGCCGTGCACTCAGCGGTTAAACGCGTGATTTTACGCTCGGTGAGACTGATGGATTGGTTTTAGTAACTGAGCCCCCTGGCCGTTATCGGCCATACACACTCCACCATACCCTCTCGGATACCAACAAACCAATCGTGAACGTTACATGTCGGATCGCAGTGGCCTGGGACGAGTTTGAGTTTTTCATTGATCTTAAGGGTGCCGTTCGGGTCTTCGATGATACCGTGTTCGTCTGAGCATTTGATGTATTCGATGTCATCACGTCCGAAAACAACCGGCAGACCAGAATCCACGCTTTGCGCTTTCAAACCGGCATCGCATACGGCCCGATCTGGCTTCACGTGACTCATGACAGACGTCAAGATGAACAGGGCGTTTTTAAACGTCGACACCGGTTTGCCACGCTCATCGTGGATCCGTCCGTAGTCTGCATCCATGAAGGCATATGATCCGCACTGCAGCTCATTGAATACGCCTGAACCACCCTCGAACATATATGAACCTGTGCCGCCGCCGCCGACGATGGTTGATCTTATGCCTTCTGCTTCAAGCAACGCCAATGTGGTTCGAACTTGCTCAATGACATTATCTATGTGTTCTTTTCGTTGACTGAAGTCTCGAACATGCTGGGCTGAACCCTGATAGGCCTGAATGCCGGCGAACGTTAAATTATTGGCTTCAAGAATCGCTTTTGCGAGATCCACAACTGGCTCTCCGTTAGCGACACCACATCGTCCCGCACCGCAATCAATCTCAACCAAACATTCAATATTGGTGCCGTTGCGCATAGCCGCTACAGATAGCTCGGCGACATTGTCACAGTCGTCAATGCAAACTATCGTACGAGCACCCAACACCGGCAATTGGACAAGTCGTTCGATTTTTAGTGGATCGCGCACCTGATTGGTAATGAGGATATCTTCTATCCCTGCTCTCGCAAAACTTTCAGCCTCCGATACTTTTTGGCAGCAGATTCCGCAGGCCTTGCCATGCTCAATTTGATAGCGGGCGATATCGGCTGATTTGTGCATTTTGGCATGAACACGATGGCGAACCCCGGTTTGTTCGCAAAAGCCGCGCATTGCGAGGACATTCGCTTCGAAAGCATCGAGGTCGATCACCAGGCAAGGGGTTTGAATGTCGGCCTCACGCATTCCGACGGAGGCCGGAATATTGTAGCCGACTACTAGGATCTCCTGTCCTGAGATGTCGTTCACAACCAATGCCTCCAAAATAACGCGCCTATTCAACGTGGTCAGGCCGTAAACGGATCACCACCATCACGATTATCGCTGGCCACAGCCAGTTGACAATGATCATTCCTATAGCACACTGTGACTTTACAGTAATGTCGCCGAAATCGAGGCGCGGAGGTGACCGACAGTCAGGCGCGCGCAAAACTTATTTGTCAACAAGACAATGAGAAGGCTCGTCGTTCGCACAACGGTTTTGGCTACCCGAAATAGGGAGACGACGGTGCGTTATGTGTTCGAGGAGGGGGCTAGCCCCTTATTGGGCTCCAACCAAACAATTCCGCGGATGCAGTAATGGTTGCGGTCGCACCAATCCATTCGGCGCGCCAATACGGTTGGGCCCTCATCCACCGCTTGAACCTATTTCAATGGTCCGTGTTTCTGGTCGTCGCCTTTGCAGTTTTGACGCCGCTTGCCTTCCTGATATTAGGCAGTTTTTCAGCGAATGAATTGCCAACGGATCTAAGCCTCAGAGCGCTGACACTGGACCACTACAAAAAGGTCTGGCTCGACCCGGAAACCTACACTGTTTTTTATAATACCTTTGCCTATGTGGTTGGCGCGACGGCTTTCGGCATTTCGTTGGCAGCGGTACTTGCGTGGCTGGTGGAGCGGACGAATATTCCAGGCAAAATCTGGATCTACGCAGGCGTGCCAATGACACTCGCGATGCCAGGTATGCTACAGGCAATGGCTTACGTTTTATTGTTAAGCCCGCGAATCGGCTTTCTCAATAAGGCATTAGAGTATATCGGTCTCGACCCTATAAACATCTATTCTCTAGGAGGCATGATTTTTGTAGAGGGGCTGCGTCTGGTGCCGACGGCCTTCCTAATGTTGGTGCCACTACTACGCTCTATGGACCCGAGCCTGGAGGAAGCAGCGGCGATGTCGGGTGCCAATCCACGATCGACAATGCGGAAGGTCACCCTTCAACTAATGCTTCCAGGTCTCCTTGCCATTACCATCTACCAATTCATGACCGCACTTGAGGTGTTTGAGGTTCCCGGCATACTCGGATTGCCAGCATCGATATATGTTTTTTCGACAAAGATCTACTCCGTGTTGCAGTCTCCATCCAGTGTGCCAGCTTATGGAGATGCCAACGCGCTTGCAATTATCTACGTTGTGATTGCGATTGTAGCGACGTGGCTCTACGCGCGTGTCATTGGCCGTTCGGAGCGTTTTACGATCATAACAGGCAAAGGATATAGGCCGCGTGAGATTGATCTCGGGCGTTGGCGATGGCCGGCAGTTGCCCTCGTATTCTTGTTCATGCTGTTCTCGATTATTCTTCCGTTTCTTGTACTCCTCTACGTGTCCCTTTTGCCCTTTATTCAGGCGCCATCAATGGCGGCTTTTCAAAACATGACGTTCGAGCGATATGTCGATCTATGGACCACACCGAATTTTGGTCGCGTACTGGCCAACACGGTCTACTTGATCGTACTGACCTCGACACTGACTGTAATCGTCTCATTCATTATTTCCTTGGTCATCGTTCGTTCGAAATTTCGATGCAGAGGTCTTCTGGACCAATTGGCGTTCATGCCGCACGCAATTCCCGGGATCGTGATGGGATTGGCGTTTCTCTGGCTGTTCTTGCAGGCTGGAAAGATTGGCATTGATATTCACGGCGGCGTCCTTGCCATGTCGCTGGCCTTCACCGTCGGGTTTATTGCCTACGGCACGCGATCGATGAATGCCGCAATCCTTCAGATTCACAAAGATCTTGAAGAAGCCGCCTACGTGTCGGGAGCAGCTCGCCTGCGAACTATGCTCCGGGTGTTCTTGCCGCTACTTCTTCCCACGTTCATCGGCGTGTGGATTTGGTCGATGCTGCTGGCGGTCCGCCAGGCCGGAAAACCACTTATGCTTTATGAAGGCTCTGAAAACCAGGTTCTTGCAATACTAATATGGAATATGTGGGACGAAGGAGAAATTGAGGCCGTTGGCGCCATCGGAACCCTGCTCATTATCGGCCTACTGATCATCACATTGCTGTTTCGATATCTCGGCTTCGGTAGGGGCGCGGCAATTCAGGAAACAGGCCGCTAACACCAAGCTTGACTTACGCCATAGGAGCAGACGATAGGAACGCTGCCAAGCACTTTCAAGTGCCAATCAACCTCCACTCGTCTGCTCGCCGGACAGTTTTATTTCTTCTTCTTACGCCTCTTCTTGCGGCCCTTGCCGACAGGCGAAGTCCATTTCGTCTTCCACAACTTCAGCATATCAATGTGCGTTTTATTGCCTAATTTTTCGTCGTTGCGGATGATCTGCTTCTTGCCGACAATTGTCTTGGAGAACGGTACGAACCTCGGCAACTGCAGAGCCTTATGAATCGGTACCGAGCTTGTCGCTGCATATTGCGCGATCTGCCCTTCACGGCTGAGCAACCAGTTTATGAATAGTCTTGCACCATTCTTGTTTTTTCCTTTTTCGAGCATCACGATCTGAGACAAGGTGATCGGTACCGGGGTTGGACAGTGGTAGCCGATCGGCGCACCCTTGTCAGCATACCTCTTAACCCGCCATTCAGGCGCCGGAATGTTGGCATAAAACTCGCCGGCAACCGTGAGTGCTGTATTTGCAGACATCCCTTCTTTGCGCTGTTGCGGGCGCACATTATCGAACAGCTGATTTGTGAACTTTTGCCCCCATTGGTCACCTTTAGTGCTCCATAGGGCAAGCAGCCATGCATTAGGATGATTGGACAGAGCAAGATTACCGTCCCGCCAAATTGGATTTTTTAAGAGATCATCCCATGTCGCTGGCAAATCGGATGTCTTCACCTTGCTGGTATTATAACCGATGCAGCGATACGATAACTTGAAGCTCAACCATGTCCCGTCGGCACCAACATGCTTGCTATCCTGAGTGTTGAAAACCGGTAGGCTGCGAAGATCTGCGAAGGCATTCAGTTTCTTAAACTGCAAATACGCATCGGCGATGCTGGTTAGCACATCGGCGATGACACGGCCCTCGCGTAACGCGATCACGACTTTCATTCCACGCGCTGACGTCGAAGCCCGGTGGTAATTCAATTTGACAGACGGGTAGCGTTCCTTGAACGCCGGTGTCATTTTTGCAAATTGGCGGTTTCGCCATGTACCAAGAATTATAACCTCCTTCTCCTTGGCAGCGCCGTCGAGCCACGCCTTCGGCGTTTTAAGTTCCTTGTCTAACCCCTTGAGAATTGAGGCATCAAGCTTGAGTTTGGCTAGAACTTTCTTCGTTGCTTTTGGCAGGTCCGCTGCCACAGTGCCTTCTACAATTATCAGCGTTGACGCTAACGCCACTACATATACTTGAAGCCGCTTGATCATGGCGAACTTCCTTCTCCCGTATGCTTTGTTGAAGCAGTTTGATTGACTATCAGCCACCCGCAAATCCACCGATAGGGCGGAGATGCGTTAGGACGCATCACGATGGTTTCGTCTTCAAGACTCGATCGCCGCCA
Source organism: Hyphomicrobiaceae bacterium (assembly GCA_965223255.1). Taxonomy (GTDB): domain Bacteria; phylum Pseudomonadota; class Alphaproteobacteria; order Rhizobiales; family Hyphomicrobiaceae; genus CBDCWA01. The sequence continues at coordinate 699,397 of CBDCWA010000003.1, forward strand.
TATAGACCCATGTCTTCACGACGATTATCCTTACCGCGCTCGAGGACTTCTGCCGCTTCTTCACCTGTTGCGTATCTGGCTTCAACTTCGACACGATAGTTATCCGGATCCAGGAAGAACCAATTAACAATTCCCTGTTCGCGTTTGTGTCCGACCGGACCTTCAACCTCTATCCCAAGTGACTTGATATACTCCACCGTCTCCTCAGCCTTCTCCGGCGTCACGCGATAGGCCCAGTGGATCGCATGCGGGACTTCAAACTTCTCGATGTCAGGAGGCCATTTAATAATCGATAATCCGAAGTCTCCTATATAAATTTTCATGAGTGGGTTTTTGGACTTGTCATTGCGCCAGGCAACCCGCGCACCAAGAACCTTGGTATAGAATTCGGTCGTTCGATCGAGATCCTCAACGTAGAAGCCACTGTGGCTGATGCCCGTAATATTATTTTGAATTGTGTCGCTGTCCATGGCTGTTTCCTCTCCAATTTGGGGGACACGGTGCGCCTAGTGCATTGCAACACTGGCGCTGGTCACTTACTTCGTGCGGTAAGATGGATTTCTCATGCCAGATGGTATGCTATATATTTTTTGGCTGACCAGCAAGGAGGCTGGCACTATCAACGCCAACCGTAGGAAATCGATTTCAAGCCAATTTCTCTGCTTTAATTGCTGCCTAGTCCTGCATCTCATTGCGCAAGACCGATTAGGCAGCGCAGGTGATCCGGAAGTCGCTTGCCCGCAAGTTGGCGACGGAGCCTGCAAAGCACTGTAAAATCATTTGCTACGTCTAAGATCGACATGCAATGATTTCTAACGATTGTTACAGGGACGCATTAAGATGGCTAAGATCGTATATGGATTTGGATCTTCGCACGGGCCGCTGCTTTCGACGCCCCCCGAAAGGTGGGACCTGCGAGCCGCCGATGACCGGAAGAACCCAAGTCATCCTTTTCGTGGTGGCGTCTATTCATTCGAAGAACTGATCGAGCGGCGTGCAGGAGAACGAGACTTTGTTAAGGAAGCCTCGCTGGAAACCCGACAGGAGCGCCATAAGCGAAATCAAAATGCGCTCGATCGTCTTGCCGAAAAACTTGATGACATCGATCCGGACATTGTAGTTATCGTCGGTGACGATCAGCACGAGTGGTTTCACGATGACATTCAACCCGCATTTACAGTCTATTGCGGTGAGCAAGTCATCAATACTGCGCTTGATCAGGACCTCATGAAAAAGAAATCTCCAGGGGTCGCGATCGCAATGTCGGGTTATTATCCCCCGGAGGATCATGTCTACCCTGTGCCGGTTGATCTTGCTCGGGCGATAATTCAACAAACCATCGCCGATGAATTCGATGTTGCCGTTTCGATGACACAGCGTGCGAATGCCAAAGGCCCGATCGGCGTTGGCCACGCCGTTGGATTCATATATCGTCGCATTCTCAAAGACCGGCCGATTCCGATTGTTCCAATCCTGCTGAATACCTACTTCCCGCCCAATCAACCAACCGCAAAGAGGTGCTATGAATTCGGCCAATCTATTGGCCGTGCCATTAGAGGTTGGGACGGCGCAAACGCTGATAAGCGGATTGCGATCTGTGCATCGGGCGGCATCAGCCATTTTGTTGTCGATGAAGAATTCGATCAACGGATTCTGGCTGCGCTGAAGGCGCGGGATACCGAAGCAATCTTTTCTGAACCCGAGAACATTTTTCTTTCCGGGACCTCTGAAACGAAGAACTGGATAACACTCGCTGGTATCGTGTCAGAGACAGACTTGCAAATGAACCTTATCGACTACGTGCCAGCATACCGATCGGAGGGCGGAACGGGATGCGGCATGGCCTATGCGGCGTGGGAGTAAGCTGAGAGGATCGAGTGCTGTCGCTAATGCTCCATCACAGACGGAGCAAATAACTCTTCGAGTTTGACGAGGCGCGGGGTGAGGCCTTGCTCAAAAGAATATTGAGCAGCGGTCTCTAGTACTTTGCGATTTGCTTGAATGCCATGGCGGATAAGCGGTGTTGCCAGCGCGCTGCGGTACTCGGGCGGCACAAGCCCTGTCTCCAAATGATATCCAACGGCCTCCATACGCTCTTTCTCAGCAATTTCGTTGGCCCTTTCAAACGCCTTGAATACGTTGAGAATGACCCAGGGGTGCTTCTCGGCAACCTCTCGCTTGATAACCATGCCATGGTTGATCGGATAAATACCTGTCTTTTTATAGTACCGCATCCCTTCGGCGTGGGGGTCAGGAAATAGAGTTTTAAAATCAGGGTGCCGGTAAAGATCGACGGTCGAGCGATCAACCAGATTATTGGTCCCAGCCAAGTAACGCAGAGCACCGTCAAGTTTGCCGTCTAACAACAATTGGCCAAGGTTTGTATCGTTTGGAATATAGCAAAGCTTTACATCGGCGGGTGGTTTGAAACCGGTTGCAGCTCCCTGACTGTGGTCGTCGTTTCGTTCCATCCAGAATTCGATATCGCGGGGATGTACGCCGTATTCGTGCTCTAGAAAACCGCGGGTCCAAAGTGCTGCCGTCTGCTGATATTCGGGCACGCCCAGCTTCTTACCGACAAGGTCACTGGGTTTGTCGATGCCTCTGTCCTTTCGTACCAGAGTACCGACCTGGAACATACGACGCGTTGTGAATACAGGTATGCCAACCCATCGATCATCCCCACCGGCAACCGCCATCATCAGGGATGACATCGACATCTCCGAGATATCAAAATCGGCGAAGCGGAGCTGCCGCCAAAACAACTCTGAAGCGTGAACCGCCGTGCAGATCAGATCTATACCATCGGGCTTTACCTTGCCCTGCAGAATCGGTCGTGTGCGTGGATTATCCGCCATGCCAATACTGAGTTGCAAATCCATGTGTGAACCTCTCATCGTTCGGCGAATGTTGGGAATATGTGTTAACTGCTATTTTGCAGCCTGGTTTGCGGCCAGTACTCTTCGGCAGTAGCTGCGGCCATCCTCGTTATCACCAATGTATGTAGAGGTGCAGATAAAGTCGTCGAACTGCGTGTCCGCAGGATCACGAATCAAGAACGGCGCTTCACCGGTGTCTTCCATCTGCTTGATCGCCTTAAACAACGCTTTGCGCACCTCGATTATGACAACGTCGGTAGAGCCCAGATGTTCCTTGGTGCGATCCTGGATTGGCGTCGGACCCTGAGTTTCTATTGCGAATGCGTCCTGTGAAGGGAAGTGCAGCCCCATTCCTCCATAGCTTTCGCCGCGTCTCAACTCGTTGCGATCTTGAAGATAGCGGTTCTCCTTACGGCGCTTGTGCCGGTTGTCCAAATCAACATTTTCGGCCCTGTTCTTTCTGAGCCGATCCTTATCCAGAGGTTCAGAATGTCGATAGAAGAATTCAAACCGGCAATGGCTGTGATCATCAATAGGCACGTACCAGCGCCCCTGATATCCACCTTCGCCGCCGGAAGTAGATGGCGTTGCGCCGCAAGGATAGACGAAGTTGTTAACGCGCAGGTATTTCCGCCCATCCGGAGTATTGTGTAGTGCAAATATTCTGGTGCCGAAACTGGTGTGCTCGATATCTATCTCTGGAGGTTCAGTTCCGCGGATGGCACTTATATCGGCACCGGAGCGTTGGCTCGGAATTCCGGCTGGCCTGCGATGTAGATACGTTGTGTGCGCGGGATCGGTTGAACTTTCTAAACCTTGAAGCCAGTTGCACATCTGAACGACACGGAAGGTCAATCGATTGGGTTCCGGTCCGGTCAAGAATTGAAAATCTGGAATGAGTGGCGGTTCACCTTCACCCATAAATGCCCATATCACTCCGCCTTTCTCCTGAACGGGATAAGAGGTATGACGCACCTTATGGCAGAACTTCTTGCCCTCAGGTTCTGCCGGCTGATCGATGCACTTGCCGTTAATATCAAATAGCCAGCCGTGATAGAGGCAACGCAAGCCGCCGTCCTCCACCCGTCCATAAGAGAGATCTGTTGCCCGATGCGGGCAATATTGGCCGATGAGCCCAAGCCTGTCCTTGTCATCGCGGAACAGAACCAAATCCTCACTCATGATGCGTACAGGCATCGGATCCCCACCAATTGGCATCTCTTCCATCGTAGCAATGGGTTGCCAATAGCTTCGCAGAAATCGGCCACACGGTGTTCCAGGACCCGTTTGCGTAATCAGCTCGTTTTGCGCCGTTGATAACATTGCGAATACCCACTTTCTCGCCGGCCCCTGAGCCCGATACACATTGCCATGCCATGCCTCAGGAAATCGGATGTCTTTGAAGAACACTTCGATGTTACGCGCCCGGTCACCATACCTGCAAGGATTCCCTTCAACAAAATGCACCGCAGGATAAGAAGAGAGCCCGCGCACTGCCTGACGCCGCCAGCATGTAGGCGAGGCTTGGGCAGCCCCGCGAAATAATGGTATTGGGCGTGCAATCGGAAGTCAGTGCGGCAATCCAGAACCAGCCGGACGTGCGCTAACAGATCACTTGGACCCACCCTAATGGCGATCCCAATTCAATTCGATACCGTCAAACAGACTTTGAGCAATCAGAATTTTCGAAATTACATGTTCGGAAACTTTGCCTCGCAACTGGCCATCTGGGTTCAGCGTGTGGCGGTCCAATGGCTGACCTGGGAACTCACGCACGACCCCAAATGGTTAGGGATTATCGCTTTCGTAGACTTTTTTCCAAACGTGGTTCTTGCTCCAATTGCCGGCGCAGTGGCGGACCGCGTAAATCGCTTGAGTGCCCTCCGGCTCTACATGTCAATATCTGCTGCCATATCCGCGTCAATTGCAGTTTGCACGATACTGGGCCTGATAAACATCACAATTCTTGCTGTTTTGGTTTGCGCAAACGGAATGGTTCTTGCCTTCAATTTTCCAGTACGTCTCGCTATTGTTCACTCGCTGGTTGAGCGCGAACGCCTCGCCTCGGCAATTGGCATCGGTGCGATGGCATTTAATGTCGCCCGCATCACTGGTCCGGCTATTGCTGGCATCATGATCTGGGTGTGGGGCGTCGCAGCAGCTATGTGCTTTACGGTCGTGGCCGATATGATCTTTGTTGGCGCGTTATATGCGGTAAGGCTTATTGCGCCAGAGGTCAAACGTAAGTCTAAATCCGTTGGTGGCATGCCGGGCGAAATCATGGCAGGGTTTCGCTATACGGCCAACCACGCGGCAATTGCTCCTCTCTTTGTAATTCTTGTGTCAACATATATTCTAGCGCGCCCATTCGTTGACTTGTTGGCTGGATTTGCCGACGATGTATTTGGGCTTGGGGCCAGTGGCTTGGCGTGGCTCACCGCCATGGTCGGTGTTGGCGCGCTCGCTGGAAGCACGGCCTTGGCCAGTCAATCCAATTTAGTGGGGCTGACCAAGCGCATGATCCGAATGTTATTGTTGTTAATTCTGTCGGTAATTGGCTTTACCGCAACCGACAATTTTACATTCGCGCTCATCTGCGCCACGGTCTCAGGCTATTGCATTGTTACAGTTGGCGTCACCGAGCAAACATTGCTGCAGGCTGCAACCGATGATGCAATGCGCGGCAGGGTTATGAGCTTTTATACGTTGGTTGCGCGGGGATGCCCTGCGATTGGTGCACTTCTGATGGGATCGCTCGCCGCTTATTTTGGTCTCCGGCCACCAGTGGCTCTTGGCGCCGTTTGCTGTCTTGGTGTGTGGTATTGGGCCTATCGGCGCCAAGACCAGCTTGCAGCAGCCCTCGAAAAATAATGGGCGGTCGGCCCAGCGCATGATCAAGGCTGCTGCAAATCGCGCAGTGTGAGTGTCGTCAAAACGACATTCGGCCCAAGCAGATTCAAAATCAGCTCCTACTTTTGACTCGTCCCTGATGGACTTGATATCACTCCGGCTAGAAGAGAAGTTGGCGCAGAAGGGACTTATCATGCCATCAGTGGGTTTCAACAGCCTATCAATCCCCGGCCCAACCAACATGCCGTTCGAAATTCGCGCAGCAATGGACGTTGCTCTTGAGGACCATCGCAGTCCGAGTTTCCCCAAATTCACGATGCCGTTATTCGAAGACGTCAAAAAGATTTTCGGAACCGAGCGGGGCAAGGTTGCGCTGTTCGCAGGCTCGGGCACTGGCGGTTGGGAAGCGGCAATGAGCAATACCATGTCGCCGGGCGATCGCGTGCTTATCCCTGTTTATGGCCAATTCTCATTTTTGTGGGCAAATCTATGTCGCCGCCATAAGCTTGATGTCGAAGTAATCGAAGTGCCGTGGGGTGAAGGCGCACCCAACGAGACCCTCGCCGAGCGTCTCAACGCCGACAAGTCGCATCAGATTAAGGCGGTCCTGATCTGTCACAATGAGACGGCGACGGGCGTTACCAACGATTTGCCGTCGGTACGCAAAGCCCTGGACGCTTCAGACCACCCAGCACTTTTTATGGTTGACGGTGTGAGTTCCATCGCCAGCATTGAATTCCGCATGGATGCGTGGGGTATCGACATTGCAGTTTCTGGTTCCCAAAAAGGATTAATGCTGCCGGCTGGATTGGCGCTGGTTGGGGTCAGTGAAAAGGCCATGGCAGCGATGGCCGATGCAGAGTGTCCACGTGCATTTTTTGATCTACGCGACATGTTCAAAATGAATGAGAGCGGGTATTTCCCATATACACCGGCCACAACTCTGCTGCGCGGTCTTAGGGCATCGCTCGACATGCTGCTTGGCGAAGGGCTGGAGAATGTCTATCGCCGCCATCGATATATCGCAGAGGGGGTGCGCGCGGCGGTTACTGCCTGGGGCTTGCCGCTTTGCGCCAAAGACAAGCAGAGGCAATCCGACACGGTTTCGACAATTATGGTGCCCGATGGGATTGATGCTGCCGAAGTCAACCGCATTGCATTTGAGCGTTATAATCTGTCATTGGCCCTCGGCCTTGGCGAACTCGCTGGGCGGGCATTTCGTATCGGACATATCGGATGGACCAACGAACTAATGATCCTGCAGGCGATTGCCGGCACGGAACTTGCCATGCATCAGGCTGGTATCAAAGTTGAATTGGGCAAAGGCGTTGCCGCCGCGCAGAGCTGCTATCTTAGGGCACCAACCTAGGGCCAACGCGCGCTCACGCACGATCATAAATATCCCAAATGGCAATCAATCAGGACGGACAGGAGGGGCATGCTGGAGATTCATGCCCATTAATTAGCTGGATTAAGACAAACCGTCCCCGCCAGGCGGTCTTGGTAGCAGAACGCTCGGTCGCCTCCAGCGTTGCAATTGAGACGCCCGACGTTGAGTATATGAAACCCTGGAATCTGTGCCCCCACATGAAGAGGATCACGCGTGAAACTATTCTTGAATGTCTGCGCGAATTGAGGCACGAGGTCATTATCGATCCCACTGTTGCGCAAAGAGCGCGAATTGCAGCGGAGCGTATGGTCCACCTATCCCCAAACGTTGGTTTCCAACGACTAAGTGGTGTGATGGTTTGGCGCCGGTATCATCTGGTTATGGCTAACAGGACTCGTTCGCCCAGCGCTGGGCCCCGGCGGCGGTTGAACAAAAATGGAACTACGCGCGATTGGTCCGAAATATGATCAATTCTGAAAGTGGCTCGCACTTTAGATTTTATAACTTCCGCTTCACGAACGCGTCGAAGGCGCCCGAGATTCGGATAATGTCCCGCACCGGATAATCAAGATTGGGAAATACCATCACAAATAGATCGACTTTAATTCCTGCTTTGCGTGTCGCCTCGTTGTCGGGTGGGAAGGCCAATGTACGCAAAGCAGCCTGGCCGCTGAATGTGGCGAATGCGACGTGCCTGCCTTCAGGAGTTAACGCAAAGATTTGGGCTAAAGTTCATTCTTCAGCGGGGACATGAAGCCGCAAATGCTCCTGAACGCCACGCTGGGCACCGTCAAATTCATCAAGCGACTACAAACTAGGCGAGTGTCACGGGGCTCGGTCACTTGCCGGCGATATCAATCGGCTGAATCGGCATCGGGACTTTGTCCAGCGGGAGTGCTGTGGAAGTATCCTTTAGTGGACAGATCGAAGTTGTTGCCACCAGGATCAGTTCCCCGGTATTCCGCAAAAGGGCGAACAGGCTTGTGCCTATTTGGTGGGCTAAAGCCATATTGCTTGCAGCGTTCTAGGAATGGTTCGAAATCATCCACCTCAAAGCCGAAGTGATCCAACCCGCTAGGTGACTTGTCGAACTTGTTTGTGTGTATCGAGAGGTCAAAATAGCCATCGCTCACCGAAATATTGCCATTTTCTGAACGGTGCGTAACCACCAACCCCATGACCTTCACATAAAATTCCGCGAGTTTTTCGGGATCCGGCGTCTTGATAACCAAATGCTTTATCCGGGCCATATTCATGCTCCCTCGGTTGCCAAAAAGCAGAGTTGCCTTAGTCGGGATCATAGGCTGCCGGCGCGTTGCAACAAGTTTTTTTATGCACCCTGGAAAAGTGCATGTGGGGTTCTGGGCACAACTGCCGGTAATGAAGCCACACAAAAATCCACTGCGGTGCCCGATTCTGGCCCAAAGGACTCGTCGGCTCAGCGCTGGGCGATGTCGGGAGTTGAGGGAACAGCGGAAGCGTTCGACATTCGCTCGTCGAATTGCCAGTTTTGATGGTAAAGCTGCTATCAACACGTCAATGTGCGACTGGGTACTGTTGATCCCTTGCGTCTCGTTCCAAATTCAAGATAGCCAGTGCTTGGAAACGAGAAACCCGATTATGACGATTAGCACTAAGACAATTGCGCGCCAGTGTTGCGACCATCCGCCAATCTCTGTTTGGCCACGCAATGCGGTCGGAGAGTTGGCAAGTAAAAATTCGAATGTCGCCCGCCAAGTCGCAACCTCGTTGTCAAACATATTAATAGGGTCGAATACGACAATGCGCGTCAGTTTCTTAGGCACTGGTTGCCACCCGTCGTCAAATGTAATGATTCCGACAACTGGGGTATGAGTGTCCTTAAAAGTATCATATGACGGAAGGCTAAAGCCGTGAGCGCTGGTCAGCCCAATAAAGCTACGGTAGACCGTCTCACCCTCTGGAACAACAATGATAAGCTTTGATGGGTCCTTAAGCTTACGACATTGCTCAATCTCCCACGCAAGTCCCGGCGTGTTGCCAGCGACCAGCAGAACAAGCTGAGCCCGTTCGAGGCGTTTCAGGACAACTTGTTTCCACGCATCTTCCGGCAGGAAATCCCGTGCAGCACCTAAAGTTGGCAATGGGTTACTTGGATCACCGATGGCGACGACGGGGCCAAGACGAGAAAGAACTTTGGCGATGGCTTCTTCATCATCTACCATTTGTCCTTCGGTCTTGAACGAGCGCAAAAAAAGGATCGGCGAACGCGGGTCCTGCAATTCGAGATTGACCGCAGATGGCACAAAGTGGCGATGGCCCTGGCGATAAAGTAAGATGGGCACAATAAAGAATGCCAATATCATCGGGCCGCCAAGTATTGGCAGTTCTTTGGGCCAGGCGTGAACCATAGCGATAACGGAGAGCCCAGAAAGCACCAGCCAGAGATAACCAACTGCTTCGTTTCGGCGGCGACCAATGGTTATGTAGAACGGATCGGACACCGTGGAAAATTCCCAGTTCAATCACAGAAAAAATAAGAACTTAAGCTCCATGCGTTTGGTTTCATACAACATTCTTGAGGGTCTTCAACCGATGGCTCCCGTGGCCATGGAGCGCCGCGCAATTGATCGTGATCGCGCCGCGAAGATACGAAGGGTAATCACAGACCTCGATCCTGATTTTTTGGTACTCAACGAGGCACTCTTTTGCCGCCAATACGCTGGTAAAGCAATTGACTATGGTGACCTGTTTGGTTTTCCACACCAGAGCGCATCGCTGTATGACGATGCGTGGGGGAATGCCATTCTAAGCCATCATCCCATTATAAAATCTCGAGAAATGAGAATCTATAATCGTGGCGGCGTCATCGCTGAGATCGATAGTTCAGCAGGCCGGTTGACCATCGCCTCCTATCATCCTCATCCCAGGCGTTACCCTGAAAACAAAGCGCAAGACTTTGAGAATCTGGTCGCTGACGTGATGGGCCCACTGATTGTTTGTGGTGACCTTAATTGCATCAGCCCAGAGGACCATTATGACCGCAACGGACTAATTGCTGCCTTTCGCGCATTTTCCTCGACTCCAGAAGCTTCAGTAGATCTCTTTATTGAGAGCGGTAAGCTCGTATTTGGTGCACTTAATAAGTTGGGGTTAAGGGACGCCATCCCTCGTAACGGCAGACGGTATTCTATGCCAACCGATCTCATCAACACTGATAAGAGCTCAGCTATTCGCATCGACCACGTGTTGGCGAACGACGGGATTCAAATTGTCGGTGGCGAGGTATTCCACAGCAGGGATACCAACCAGGCCAGCGATCATCATCCTGTCATATTGGATTTTCGAATAAAGCCCCCTTCACCGTAATTTTTCTCACTCCTGACCATAAGGTTCTCCATTCGATCAGGCGCCGAAAGCTAGCTCGTCGTCCGGTCTACAAGCTCTACGTTTACGCCTACGCGCTACAATCAATGCCCGCTGCTGGCCCTTCACTGACGTCAACTCAGCGCTCGATAACTTCAGCTCATGAGGGTCAATGCGGTCAAGGGATTGCCAGACTACAATCGGCATCTGGTGGCCCGCAGGGATAAATCCGCGATCTTCGTCTTCGGTCCAATAGGGTGCGATTGGGGAATGCCTGTGACCATCCTGGACAGACTGCCGCAAGGGAATATTCAATACTAAGATTCTAATCATCTCAAAAGAGTAGCCACCGTGCTGCTGGTTTTTTGTATAGCCCGAAAACCAATTCACCAACCATCGTATGAGATCGATCATTGGGTTGTCTCAGCTGATGCAGGTCGGTGCCGTTAATCCCCAGTGTTCGAAACATTGAGATGAATTTTATATCGTAGAATATATATTTGATATTAGTCAGGTCTTAATCTCTGACCATAGCCTAGCATGATCAGTAACATCTGCCGGATGCAATGTGCAGGAGGTGCCATGATAGAGACCCAGACGCCAGCCATTCCTTCTCGCATACAGGTACTTGTCGTTGGTAGCGGCCCTGTGGGATTAGCATTGGCTGGCGATCTTGGCCGACGCGGCGTCTCTTGCCTGGTAGTCGAACAGTCCGATGGATCGGTGATCCAGCCAAAGATGGATATGGTTGGAGTGCGGACGATGGAATTCTGCCGGCGCTGGGGTTTGCTCGATGCCGTGCGGAATGCACCTTACCCGCTGGACTACCGGCAGGATTATATCTGGGGGGTGAGTGTTACCGGGTATGAATTCGGACGCGAGCGGTTTGCAGCGCGCGGGGTGGAGCAGTCGGCGCCGGGAAGCCCACAAAAGCGTGAGCGTGTACCGCAGAACATGTTCGATCCGATCCTCTTTGATTTTGCGCAGGCCCAGCCATCGGTCACTATCCGCCACCTGTGCCGGTGCGTTTCTTTCGAGGACGGAGGCGATAAGGTCACGGTGACAGTCAAGGATCTCGTCTCTAGCGAACTTCGGGCGGTGGAGGCCGACTATCTCGTCGGCTGCGACGGCGGCGGCAGCACTGTTCGCGCGCAACTCGGCGTGACGCTGTCGGGGGACCCGGCGTTAACCTACACAACGAACATCATTTTCCGGAGCGCCAAACTCAAAACTTTACACAATAAAGGCGAGTTCTACAGGTTCATCGCGTTTGACGAAAACGGCATGTGGGGCACTATCGTGGCTATCGACGGGCGCGACAATTACCGCGTTTCAATCGTCGGCACCAGCGAACCGCGCCTTTATTCCGAAGAGGAGCTGGCGCTGTTCATCCGCAAGATCGTCGGCGTAGACTTTGAATTCGAAATCGTCTCCGTCATGCCATGGATACGACGACTGATGGTCGCTGACAGTTACGCCAAGGGACGGGTCTATCTGTGTGGCGATGCAGTCCACATGTTCTCGCCAACCGGTGGGTTCGGCATGAACACTGGCATTCAGGACGCCGTCGATCTTGCCTGGAAACTTGACGCTGAATTGAAAGGCTGGGCAGGGCCGCATTTGCTCGAGACCTACGAAATCGAACGCCGTCCCATCGGCATTCGGAACATCACCGAAGCGGGCGGCAATCTCGATCGTATGGTAAAATCCAAGCCGCCTCCGCAAGCCTTCCAACCTGGCGCTGAAGGAGATGTAGCGCGTGCGGAATTTGGCCGCAGCTACACCAACGCTATGCGCCGGGAATGGTTCACGACTGGCATTCATCTTGGGTATCGCTACGAACACTCACCTGCGATAGTACCCGACGGCACGCCCGAGCCATCCGACGACCCGGCCATATACGTCGAAACGACGCGACCGGGCCACCGTGCGCCACATGTTTGGCTCACGACAGATGGCAGGTCGACCCTAGATCTGTTCGGTGCCGGTTTCCTACTGATGCGCCTTGGCGACGACTCGCCTGACGTAGATGATTTTCTTGCCGCCGCAAAAGCACGCGGCCTACCTGTTGATGTCTTCCAAAGCAGTCAACCTGATCTTGTTCATGTCTACGAGAAGAAACTCGTTTTGGTGCGGCCAGACGATCACGTCGCCTGGCGCGGCGATACCTTGCCATTCGATCTACTCGATCTCGTTGACACGGTGCGCGGCTGTAAGCCACCCGGCGACATTCCTTACCCAAAAGTCGGCTTTGGACAACGCAATGTTTTCATTCCCGCACCGGCTCGGGAACGAGCAAAAGAGTGATCCCTTTGAGCTATACCACGAGGCCTGTGATGAAAGACGATATTGCCGAGGACCTGCTGAATGCAGCTGACCTAGAAGATTATTACAACAAACTTATCCCTGTGGGCATGGGTGCCGGTTGGCACAAACCTGAACCATCTATGTATCCGGTTCCGAAAAAGGAATTCATACCTGCCCATTGGCGGTACGAACACGCCCGCGCAGGCCTAGACGGTGCAGCCCGCCTCGTCGGTATGGAATATGCCGAACGCCGCAATCTCATCCTACATAATCCGATTCTTGGCAATAATTATGCGACCGCACGCACAATCGTAGGTGCCTATCAGATGATCAAGGGCCACGAAGTTGCGCGCAGCCACCGCCACACTGCAAACGCAATGCGTTTCATTCTCGAGGCTGGGCCGAAGGCCTATACGGTCGTCGAAGGTAAGAAGGTGCCAATGCGGCCGGGCGATGTCCTATTAACTCCGAATTGGGCCTGGCATGGCCACAGCAATGACGGACCCGAAAACGCCTACTGGATCGATTTTCTCGACGCGCCTCTCACCCATGTTTTGGGGCCGATGTTTTTCGAGCAATATCACGGTGAATTCGTGCAAGAGGCCACGGAGATCGCTGACGATTCTCCGTTTCGCTTTCCATTTTCCGTTTGGGGACCCAAGGCTGTAGCAGCATCCGAAGTCCTGCCTGGAATGCAGGAAATCTTAATTGGCCCGCCATTACTCGATACTTTGCGGCTGAAATGGCGGCGCTTCACCGGAGGCGCGCAGGTGAGCGAATTCGAGACGACCGCCAATTGTTGTTATGCCGTGCAACAAGGCGCTGGCTGCGTAGAATGCGACGGGCAAAAGTTCGACTGGGCGCGCGGCGACGTATTCGTTATTCCCTCATGGCACCAGGCGCAGTGGCAAGCAAGCGAGGAAAGCTTCCTTCTGCGCATATCTGACGAGACCCTGCTTGAAAAAATCAACTGGCTGCATTCTACGGCGCCGGGCTCCCAGATGCAAAACGCCAAGAACTGGGGCCAGGGAAGCTTCTAGTCCTGCCATGGCGGGAGCACTGGGCGTCAAGATATTGCACTTTTGAGCGTCAACCCACATCTGCAAAATACTTCGGAAGATTCGAATTATCGTCCCGAAACAATCGCGATACAATCTTGATTGGGCAGCAATCGTCAAGCTCCGGTATCTAACGCTGAAGACCTATCCCATTGGGACCCGCCACACGCTGTACCGATGGCGGCACATAAACTAACATTCGATTTGCGTAAGTTAGATTTGCTCCTCGAGGGCATCGCCATTGGGGCGCCAACTCGGCTTTATGATCGAAGGAATTTGAAATGATCTCAACGACTATGCCCGCACATGAGTTCGACTTCGAGAAGTTTCGGCTCCGCAGCTTTGTGAGAACCCTTCTTGAAATAGACGAGGCCGAGGTAAGAGATGAAGCCGTACCGCTTACCCAGTTGAGTTCGATAATAGAGGGTACTCCCAAGGCGGTATTGTTCCAGCAGGTAGGGCCCGAGAAAGTTGAAATGATCGCAAAGGCCGCGGCCAGCAGAAAGCGGCTCATTGCTGCATACCAATCTTCACCCGACAGAATCTATGACGACTTCCTTAGTCGTTTTGCGGACCCAAAGACCTCGATTGAAATCCCCTCCGACGAAGCACCGGTCCATGCAATAAAGATCATCGGCAAGGACGTGGATTTGACGAAGTTGCCCTTTCATCCCCAGCATGAATTTGACGGTAGCTGCTACATCAGTTCCGGGATCGATTATGTGCGGGATCCTGAAACCGGCCGTATCAATGTCGGCAGTCGACGCCTCTCGTTGCGCAACCGTTACGAAGCTGGCACCAACGTCACCGCTCCGTCCGACCTTAAACGGATACTGCAGGGGTGTGCGAGCCGCAAGGAAAGGCTCCCTATTGCGTTCACGATAGGCGCGCATCCGTTGGATTTAGTGGCCGCGACAACCCGCCTGCAGGGCGACGAACATAACATGCTATCCACTGTCAGAGGCGAGCCGGCTCCTATGGTAAAGTGTCTGACCGCCGACATCCTCGTGCCGGCCGATGCTGAGGTCGTGATTGAAGGTTATCTCGACGAGCGAGGTTATTTCGAGCCGGAAGGACCGTTCGGGGAGTACATGGGCTATTACGGGGCGATCCACATGGATCCCGTCTTCGTTTGCACGGCCATCACGATGCGGTCTGATCCCATGTATCAAACGTTGCAACACGGCTCGGCATTCGTATTGGACCAGACCGATTCCGTGAATATTCAAGCACTACGCACCGAAGCAACAGCAATGAAAATTTTGAAGGACGTGTGTCGGGAACCGGTGGCCGTGAGTTCGCGCCCCTTATCCGGCGGTTCATCGGGCCTTCGCATATCTCTCAAGCAACACCGCCGCGGCGAAGGACGTAATGCGATGCTGGCGATCTTCGCTGCCATTCACAGGATAAAGCACATCATGGTGTTCGATGAAGACATCGACATCACCGACGACCGCCAGGTCGAATGGGGGCTCGGTACGCGGTTTCAGGGTGACCAGGACCTAATCATTTTGGGTGGCATGATGGGCATGACAATGGACCCATCCTTGCAAGGACGGTCTACCGGGGCCAAGGTCGGATTCGATTGCACACGTCCCTACGGTCGAACAAGTGATATCGTCTACACAAGAGCGGCAGCGAAATCATTTGACGGGCCCGCTCGGTTCCAGAGCGTCGAGCAGGCGCTGGAAGCTGGTCCAATGTTCTATTCGCATATTGTCGAAGCAGTTGGGAGCACAGATGGCCGCGAGGTTGCGTGTGAACTTGACAGGCTGAGACAGGAAGGAAAGCTTGGCCGGGACAGCGACGGCCAATATCACCTCACCAAAGGGGAACCGGGCCTTACGGCTATCGTCGGAGAGCTTTACCATGACCCAAACGAAGGAACATAAGATTCCAAATCAGGGCCAATGCATTGCGTCGTGGTAATATCGTTTGTACTCACCAATGAACCCGCTTGGCAGTCGCGCCGTGGGAGAGGGCGGGACCACACTGGCAATTGGGATCGTCATTAATGCCATCGTCGATGCACTTGCTGTCTACACCATCGAACATATCGAGATGCTTGCGATGGCTCCGAACGTGTTGCGCGCCACTGAGGACGTGCAGTCCTATTTGGCGGCAACGAGAAAGAAGGTCTCGTGATGAGCAAAAATATTCTGGTTCAAGAAGACGAACAGATCCTCAGGATTATTATAAACCGGCCTGACGACGGCAATATCATGTCTGATGATATGGCGCTTGAACTGACGAGGCTTCTCGAAGGCTCCGGTAAATTTCGGCTAGTCGTACTGCGTGGTGCTGGAAATGACTTCTGCATCGGGCGAGCCTCCATGGGCGCACGCAAAGGCGGCCAGCCGGAAGCGTTGGACCGACGTGAGCAAAGCGATGTCGTCTTCAACTGCTATGGCTCGTTCCGCCGTGCACCGGTTCCGGTCATCGGTGTTGTCCAGGGCCGGGCGTTCGGGTTCGGGTGCTCGATGGCGGCACTTTGCGACGTCACGCTGGCCGGTGATGAGGCGACGTTCCAAATCCCTGAAATGGGCCATCGGATAATGCCGACAATGGTGATGTCCTCATTGGTCGACCGAGTCGACCGCAAGGCGCTGAGCTATATGGTCTACTCCACTGCCGTTGTTGGCGCCAAGCGCGCACTGACGTTTGGAATTGTGAGCGAGGTTGTGCCGCAAGCAACATTGGACGCTCGTCTTGATGAGCTCTGCGCAATGATGCTAGCCGCGCCTGCACCGGCCACTGAGGGCGTCAAGGACTACTTGCGCACGGCCTATGGCATGGACGTCCCCGGTGCAGTCGACTATGCGCGCAATATTCACGCGACCGTCAACTCTTCGAGCAGAATGCGCAAGTAAGAGAGCGCGCTAAGCATTAACGCCCTAAATGAAGTGGGAGGAGGCGTGGCCTTCCTTTGCAGTGGTCCTTAGCATTGATCTAGCCCCCAAACTTGGACAATACACATATGTGTCAGGACGCCTTTGGCCCTTACCAGACAACGGGACGGCGCAATATAATGTCTGCAAATGAGGGTGAAGCAGTCACTGAACCATTGGCCCACGACCACCTCAAGGCCATCCGCAAAGTCGGCCTAACACTGAGTTATGGCCACTAACGCGAGGGAAGCGGAACATTCGGCCATCTCAACTCCCTACTAGATACAACTCTTAGATCCATGGCCGCAAAAAGCAATTTGTGAGGGTTGCGAGCCCCCGCAACCAATGATTTCCCTTAAAACACGAATAATTAGGGCGAAACGGCAAAAGCGGATTGATCCGAATTTTATGTTCGGGGTCGCGCTCGGGTCCCGATCGACGCAAAACGATTTACCGTCTGCCCGCTGTCGCACCTATTGTCGTTGCCCAGCGTGCTAGGGCGGACAAGCTGCTAAACGATCACGGGATGCAGTCTGTTTGATGATAGCCGATCAAACCAAAATCTTCCGCCAACTCTACGAGACCTCCCGGCATTTGAACAAACTACGTTGACAAGAACTGTCATGACTCTCCAAGCCCACTTTCGTCTCTTAATCCCTCCATCAGCCTTTGGCAGATTGGGCAGCCGCCGCTTGCCGTACGCAATGTAGAGGAAGCTGCCCTCAGCCATATCCATGTTCATGTCTAAGGTGGGCGCGGAAGCACGGTCGCAATACCTTGATTAGCGGACATCAACAGGAGAGTGCAGTGTCACCCACTGAATGACGCAGGACCCCTGGGTGACGCAATGGCCCGATAGCGACCGTTGGTGTCCGACGTCATCGGCCATCGGCGGACATAACAGCAACTAGATCTGGCGTCCGATCAAGATGCTCTCGATCATCTTCCAATTCGTGTCGAAATCAGCGGGTTGCCGATGAGCAAGCGTTAAAGGGCTTGACTGATAGCAACACATTTGAAATGTAATGCTATAACATAACGATCAGGCTCAAATCATGGACGTACTATCGAGACATACGCCTTCGTTGGACAAACTTGCCGTATCGGCCTCGGCGATTTGTGCCATACACTGCCTCACTCTGCCGCTGCTGCTCAGCGTGTTTCCCGCGCTTGGAGCTACAATTTTCGGGCAAGAATCCTTCCACTTGTGGCTACTCTGGCTGGTCATTCCCGTCAGTATCGCCGCGCTCTTTTTAGGTTGCCGGGTGCACAAGGATTGGCTGGTTGCGCTTCTGGGTCTTACTGGCGTGACCGTATTGGTGATCGCAGCATTAATGGGCCATGATATCCTCGGCGAAATCGGCGAACGCATCGCAACACTTGTTGGCGCCGGTGCAATCGCTGCTGGACATTTGCACAACTACACACTCTGCCGCCGCGCACTTTGCGTCCACAAGTAGAAGCGACAAGTCACGGTCGTTCGCAACACAAGAGCGTAAGGCCATGGCACCTATTCCAGTTACGATCGTCACAGGTTTCCTCGGCGCCGGTAAGACAACGCTGCTCAATGCTCTGCTACGCGACCCCGCGTTCAAAGAAACAGCGGTGCTCATTAATGAGTTCGGCGATGTCCAGATTGATCATGACCTGGTCTCAGAATTTAGCGATGAACTCATTTGGACAACGACAGGTTGCCTTTGCTGTACAGCCTCGAGTGATATCAAGCAGTCGCTATTTGACTTGTGGCGACGCCGCAAGGACCGAGAAATTGGCCCGTTTAAGCGTGTGATTGTCGAAACGACGGGGCTAATCGATCCGGTACCAATTGTTGCGTCGTTGCTTGCGCCTCCTGCTGCAGGATTGATTGACAGCATCGTAAGCGGGCAATTCGCATTGGCACAGCTCGTCACATTGTTCGATACAGTTAATGGGTTCAATACGATCGAGATTCATAATGAGGCAGTAAGGCAGCTTGCCCTTTCGGACACCGTCATACTCACAATGACGGATCTGGGTTGGGCGCCCAACAGCCCACTCATTGACCGAGCAAGACAGAGGATATCCGAGATTAATCCAGGCGTTCGAATTTTGGACCGCCATAGTGATTGGTGTGAAGTGCGCGAGTTATTTCTTTCACCAGCCGGAACATATGACCTGCGGACTAGGGGAGAGGACGTTCTGGGTTGGCTGCGAGAAGAACACGTCCTCGAACATCAAGATCAAAGACATAACAGTCATGGCCACGACCATATAAACCGCAGCCGCCACGGGGACGATATTTATAGCCATGTCATTACCGTCGACGAGCCTATAAGTCCGCTGGTCATTAATTTCTTTCTCAATTCACTAAAGCTAACAGCAGGAACCAATCTCCTCAGATTGAAAGGCCTTTTTGCACTCTCTGATGACCCAGATCATCCCGTGGTTGTGCACGGGGTGCAGCACCTTGTACACCCAATCGACAAACTCGCCTGTTGGCCGAGCGATGACAAACGGACGAAGATCGCGATTATCGGCAGAAATTTTAATATCGAGCCTCTCGTAGCAATTTTGAATCCTAAGCAGAAGCACTAGGCACTCCGAGACCCTTTAATCTGTTCGGGCCATCAGGCGACGGCCACAGCGTGCTGATGCGACGTCACCTGCCCAAAATCCATAAACTTCGCTCGTAGATCTCACATCGGTCAGCCTTTCTCGCCTTGCCCATAAACTGTTATGTGATAACATTACTACTTTTGTCGCTTCATAGTGCGAACAACAAGGCCCCCGAGCTTTGACGTGTAGACCGGGGGTTTCCCCAGACTTGGCGCAAGTGACACACACCTGTCTCTTGCGCCTTTTTTGGGCAGACGGCGGCGATGCTGATTGTCATGGTCGCTTCATTCCGCCGTTATCACAGTCAATCCAGCGCGCCGCCATACCCAACCCGCACTCGCCAACGCGGCTCACGAACCCCTGGTTTTGCATGCATTCAGACCGTCATTCGTTTATTCAATAGATCTATTGAATGATTATTTGAGAACGCAATGTCTGCTGACACACTTTCTTGCGATTCTGATGCTCACCCGGCGCGCTCATGCGTCACCGTTCCAACGTCGTCGACACTGGAGAGCGCTGCCGCAATGCTCCGAGCGGCGGGCGATCCTGCGCGCTTACGCTTGCTGCTTCGGCTCGCAGATGGCGAACGCTGCGTCACCGAACTCGCCGAGGACGAGGGTGAGAAGCTTGCCACAGTGTCAGCGCGCCTAAGGCTGATGCACGCGGCTCGTCTTTTGACCCGGCGTCGGGAAGCTAAGCATATCCATTACGCGCTCGCCGACGAGCATGTATTTGGCCTTGTTCGGGACATTCTCGATCACGCCGCAGAACCATCGCCTTGAACTTGAGGCAACGGGAGATGACCATGGCCTGTACAAATCCTAAGCACGACAACCATACACATGTTCACGCCCCGGCTGCGGACACACAGCCGTTCGGCATGGAGACCACATCGACTACCTCCACGACGGTCATCTGCATCATCCCCACGACGACCATACCGACGAGCACGTGATCGAGGTTACGGATCAGAACCCAGGCGCATGCGCGCCGCTCGTCGCTGACGGGCGCGGACACGAAGCCGGTCACGTCCATGGGCCCGGGTGCGGACATGAAGCTGTGCCGCACGGTGACCATGTCTGCTATCTTGTGAATGGCCGGCTACATCATCCGCATGACGGTCACTGTGACGAACACGGTCCGCTTGAGGTTGTCTAAACGCGCTAACTCAGTAGCGATGGGCCGCTATGGCGCTTCCGCCATTGCTTGCGCTTCATCGTGATCGTCAATGCAAGTGTGGCGGTGACCCAACCTCATAAAGCTGGGCCATTGTGTTGGCGTCGCTAATGTCCGTTAATGGGATGTAACCTAAGCTGGCCCGCTCGGGTTTCCTAAGCGCTCACTACCGCAAAAGCTCAATAAACGTATCAAGTACAATGACCACGAGCGTCACGGCAAATGCGATTATTGTCGATCGAATGCCTTGTCGGAACCGGACCTTTGTGTGCTCGTGCATATCTGAATGTGCTGGGTCTACGTGTCTACCGGCAGCATCGATCTGCATCATACTGAGGTCAAACAGATAGCTTATCGTCTTACCTCTGCGCACATAGGGTATGGCTCTCAATGCCGCAAATACGTACATAAAGTTCACAACAGCTGCATAAAGTATGAAACCCATCGCGATCACAATGAGAAGCCAGGACACCATCTTCATTCCTCTTGAGTTTCAGCCTCGCCGGTTGTTTTGCCTCATCAGTGAACGAAAAGCGTAACTAAGATCGATGTCAACCTGAAAGCTGATGCCTATGCGCTGCCAGAAACTGGCAGACGGTTCGACACGTGCATGGCGCATTTCTGGTGGTCTCATATTGCTAATTCCGATCAACCAGAGTTTCTTCGACATATCACGACAAAATTGGCTCCAGGCGGGCGCCTCCTGATGATTGATAACCGGTTTGTGGAAGGCTCCAGCACGCCGATTTCCCGCACTGACGCCGCCGGCAATACTTACCAGATCCGGAAACTGTCAGACGGCACGACCTACGAGATTCTCAAGAACTTCCCTTCCCTTCAAGATCTCTAGCGATCACTCGAAGTGGTGGCGCAGCGCATCGCTGCAACTGAACTTACCTACTATTGGACCGTGGTGGTCGATTTGCGTGATGACACTTGACCTTAAGCAATCTCATCCGGAGAGCTCATAGTGGCCGTGCATAATGTTGTAGCGATGACTCCTCAGGATCGGGAGCTGTCGTGTCCATTGGTCGGTCGGGGGTCACTCCCGAAAGTCAATCGGGTAGCCAAGCAGAGCGAATGAGATTAGGAGTCCCCAGGCATATCCGGCCTTGGTCGTGGCACCTGGCCAGCTCGTTATTTGCGATAGCGATACGTGAGACCGTTGCCGGCCTCACACCACTCACCGCTGGGAGTGACGCACATGAATATTGGTATATCCAGTTTGATCGCCGGCGCTGAACGAGCCGTTGGAACAGTCGTCATCATCGATGTCTTTCGAGCGTTCTCGACGGCCGCAGTTGCGCTTGCCAATGGTGCGACCGAGATCATCATTGTCAGCGAGGTTGAGGAAGCCTTGGAGCTACGCGCTGCGGGAACTGGACAACTTTGCATGGGAGAGGTTCGAGGGCGCGCACCCGCCGGTTTTGATCTTGGCAATTCCCCCTTCGAGGCATCACAAGTTGATCTCAAAGGGCAGACCATAATTCAGCGTACGAGCGCTGGCACACAAGGCGTTGTGGCCGCGAAGCAGGCCACCCGCCTGTATGCCGGATCACTGGTAACCGCATCAGCGACCGCGCGCGCTATTCTCAGGCACTCACCAACAGACGTAACCCTAGTGGCGATGGGACTGAACGGCTCACGGCGCTCGGATGAGGACGAACTCTGCGCTATTCATCTGCGCAATCTACTGCAGGGTCGGCGCGGAAACCAGTTTGGAACGCGCGAAGTCATTCTAGCGGGACCTCAAATACCCGACTTTCACGATCCAACCAAGCCGCACTTGCATCCCGCTGACCTCGATATTGCACTCGATATTGATCGGTACAATTTTGCTGTGCTCATAACCAGAGAGGATAACCTTCTGGTGGCGCGGAGGGAGCCGGCAATATAGCAACATCGCATTGCATCACCTTCCTACTGGATCGCCGCGCCGCTTAAGATACAGAATTGATTTGATCTAAGTCTGACGGGCGCTAAGACCGACTGTCATGCCCTGCTACCCAAAACGTAGGGAACGGTCCATTTGCTAAGATTGCCCTATGCCTCACCAAGATCAGCGATAAATAATTGCAGTTCCATCCGCGAGACTGGGCAGCTGAACTGGGGAACTTAATATGTGGGCTGGTTTCTCGTTTAAGAGTTCCATTTTTGAACCATAGCCCCAAAGAACTCCCGCTGCCTTTAACCCATTACGATGTGCAGCAACCATATCCACCGAACGATCACCAACCATTACGGTTGAAGTGCTTACTTTTCCTTCAGCACGCAATTTCTCGACTTGCTGCCACTTGTGAATGCCGACGTCGCCTCCATCGATGAACTGAAAATGGTGACGTAACTCAAACATTTGAAGAATGCGTTCTGCGAAGTCTGCACGTTTCGATGTGCATACGGCCATAGGAACCCCCAACCTGCCGAGCAATTCAAGTGCTTCGCTGATTCCCGGATATAGTTCATTTTCAGAGTAACCAACGTCAGCGTACCGTTCCCTGTATTTATCGACGAGATCACGGATATGGTTGATTGACGAACGACCTGCAATTCTCGCAAACGTTTCGTCGATTTGAGGACCGATGAAATCCGCAATATCCGACATTTCGATTGGTGGATAATCAAAATGAGACAAGGCATAGTTTACTGAACGTCCGAAGCCGACTGCTGGATCACTGATTGTTCCGTCAAGATCGAGCAGAATGAGATCATACATGAGTTATGTTCTCCCGGCATCGTAGCGCGAACATCGGCGTGGACATGACAAGTTTCAACGTCTTAGTTGGCAATCGCCTGCCGAACGCATTGTGATCGCACCAACTCAAAGAACATTGTCAGGGCTAGGGCAACGCTTCATCTGTAGCGGTATACGATGGTGGAATAGAGACTGTTCCAACATTGAATTGCCTGGGGGTCAAACGAGCATGCCTTTCATCTGCCTGCCCAGCACTTTCTCATGAAATTGGGGGCAGATACGACATCGTAGCCGAGATGTTCATAGAATAATTGTTCATGACGCGTGTATAGGGCGACGGATTTAATGCCCCTGGCATGCGCCCAATCCTCGACCGCAGACATCAATGCACGTCCTACACCAGTGCCCTGCGCATCCTTATCGACGACGAGCGCCTGAACTATCACCTCAAACGGTTTTTCGAGCGCGGGCCTTTCGAAGGCATGTACCAAACCAATGATCCGTTGCTCCTGCTCTACGACGACCGCAAAGTGGCCGGTACTCATAAGGACGCGATTGATGCGTTCTCCCATTTCCCGGCTAGAACCACCAAAACCAAGTCGCTTTAGGAGCTTCTTTGCGGTTGCAGCATCTGATTGAATGATGGGGCGAATTGTCATGACCAACCTCACGATACTGGGCATCATTCTCATCGTAGCCGCGCCCGCGAGGTTTTGGAATGGAACCGTCGCCAGATCTTTACCTGACTGTCGACAAAACCTTCAGCTTCGCCCCTCAAAGCCGACCGCAAGCTACGCTCAACCCTGGTTTCAGAAGGACCGATATTGTTACAAAACGCCCGATCATTGCAATCAGTAGCGCGATTATCACTTGGCCCCTAGTTTTGTATTCCGATCCCTAAGATTTTTCGAAATCGCATGTCAGAACGGAGGCAATTCAGAATCGTACTTCTCGCCGCAGACTGATAACTTAGCCTCTCGAAGGAGCCAAAATAGCTTTGCAACAGTATCGGCCATCAGCAGAAGTCGATTTGATTCGAGAATGACTTGATTTTTTGCGATCCGCGTATTGTTTGTTGCGTGATATAGGATCACTCGAGCGACGAACAATAGTGCAGAGCTGTCAGTGGGCTCATGGAAGTGCGGCTGATGAAATGCGGGTTAGAGCAGATTTGCTTCGAGAAACAATCGAATGTGTGCACGGTGAAAATTCCATGCTGGCAAATGCGCTGCTAAAGATACTTCATGGCTCGCCCATTGGAAGACCGCCGGTCGCAAATGATGGATATAAAGATTATTATTGGCTTGAGTTGAGCGTGGAACAGATATCTGAGATTGTTTCGATCTTATTACAGTTTGAAGTCAATTCTGTAGGTCATGACGGCACAACCACACCTGCGGCTAGCCATTACGCTGGGTTGGTCGATTTCTGGTCAACAGCTCTCACCGACATCAACTAATCGATTCAGGTTAGAGGTGATGCGTGTGGATCCAATCTTTGAATATAGAGCCTTGCAATTGCAAGTTCGATCATTGGCGTGCCATGAGTCCACGGTCATAACTTTGTGGTCTGTGATCAGATATCTTGCGGGTGAGTAGGAATTGCTATGGGTTATCAGATACGTTTCTATACAACCCCGCGAGACAGCAATGATATCGGCAACCTGCTCAAGCACCGATTTGATTTAAAGTTTCTAGCGGCAATGGATGAGGACGACTCATTGTCTCACTGTAGGTATCGGGAAGTCCAGACATTATGCTCTGAGCGCGACAATCGCCTTCCTTACAGTGTTGTAAATATATTTCGACCTAACGATCCTGATATACACTTGTTTGAGGGAAACATAATGAAATCTGTCATACCGAGCGAGTTCCTCCGACTGCAATTCTCTCCCACGGATTTCTCAAAGCGCAACCACTGGGTTCATGGTAGATTGTACGCCTCTAACTTTCGGGATCTGGACTTCCAGAGGGAACGTTCAAAGCATGATTTGCCGAAATTGAGCACCGAAACCAAACAGAAGTTCGAAAGGTTTCGCAAGTCGGTTTATGCCTTTATTCGCAAGAGCCTCATCGCCCGAGAGGGTCTAATTTTCGGTTCAGATTGCCTTGATAGGTATGAGCGCCGGCGACACAAACCGGTATTGCACTGAGAGATTGATCTCGGTGGTTTTTACCTAATTCTTAACGACCGAATTTTTGCGATCAAAATGTACGTTAAGGGTCACGAACGTTGATTGGCACTTCCGCCGGGGATGTCGGCTAGAACTCCGACAGGCGACCAAAATGGCGTTGATTTCGCTGTCCAACCGATAGCCCTCGCTGCGCGGGAGCGGCGCTGATGTCGGTGACGCAAATTCTACCGAAACATGTGCGCGTCTGAATACTCTGCAGCGCTCACCTACCGCTTAAAAAAACGATTCTCCGGCCGCGGCAGCCCCAAGCTTTCGCGCAGCGTCGTACCCTCGTATTCCTTGCGGAACAGGCCGCGCGCCTGAAGTTCCGGTATCACCTTGTCGCAGAAATCGTCTAGGCCACCGGGCAGGTAAGGAAACTGGATAGTAAAGCCGTCGACAGCCCGTTGATCTAGCCACGTCTGCATCTCATCGGCGATCATTTTTGGCGTCCCGATCATAGACAGGCCTTGGTGGCCGGCGAGACGCTGTGCGAGTTGACGAACCGTGAGGTTCTCGGCACGCGCCAGCTTTAAAACTCTCTCACGTCCACTTTTACTTTGTTCAGTTTCAGGGACGTCCGGCAACCTATCGTCCAGCTCAAATTTCGTCGCATCGACACCGAGTGCGATTGTTAACGCACCCAGGCCATTGGCAAAGTTGGCAAGGCTGTCGAGCTTGTCGCGTTTGGCTTTGGCTTCTTCCCACGTGTCGCCAACAACCACGAAGCATGCCGGCTGAATGACCATATGGTCGGGATTGCGACCGATCTTTTTCATGCGGCCTTTCACGTCAGCGTAGAAATCCTTGGCAACGTCTATGTTGGCCTGGGCTGTGAACACCGCCTCAGCAGTTTCGGCGGCTAATTGCCTGCTCGCGTCGGAGGCACCGGCCTGAACAATTAGCGGCCAGCCTTGTACCGGGCGGGCGATGTTAAGCGGCCCTTTAACGGACAAGAACTCGCCCTTGTGGCCTAGTTCGTGCATTTTGTCCGGATCGACAAACACGCCGCTTTCGACGTCTCGCACGAATGCGTCGTCGGCCCAGGAATCCCAAAGCCCCGTCACGACATCGTAGAACTCGCGTGCGCGCCTGTAACGGACGGCATGCTCCATTTGCTTGTCCATGCCGAAGTTCTTAGCTGCGTCAGGATTGGATGTTGTGACAATGTTCCAGCCTGCACGGCCATTCGACAAATGGTCGAGCGACGCGAAGCGTCGGGCGATATGATATGGCGCATCAAACGTCGTCGAGCCGGTGGCCACCAGACCGATGTTGCTCGTGTGTTGCGAGAGTGCAGAGAGTAGCGTGAAAGGCTC
Organism: Hyphomicrobiaceae bacterium; assembly: GCA_965223255.1. Classification (GTDB taxonomy): domain Bacteria; phylum Pseudomonadota; class Alphaproteobacteria; order Rhizobiales; family Hyphomicrobiaceae; genus CBDCWA01. Next base: position 726,072 of record CBDCWA010000003.1, read on the forward strand.
GAATGAGGTCGTGGTGTGACTGCGCTTCAAGGCGTCGATCGACATGTTAAGCACAGCCATGTGATCAGCCATGAAGTATGCATCGAATTTTGCTGCCTCCAGTTTCTTTATGAACTGAATGTGGTGCGGAAGGCTGAAATTCGCCTCCTTGTAGGCACCGGGGTAGCGCCATGCGCCAGCATGGATAGAAGAGGGGCGCATGAACGCATTGAAATGCAGGCGGCGGTGCGTGGACATTGTTAGAACTCTCCTGACGGCGCTACGGTTGGCAGGGTGACTGAGGACGTTCGGCAGACAAGCCCTGAGAGCTATGCGCGAACGTTGGTGACGGTATCAATCGATAAGGCGGCTTCCACCAGGCCCACCAATGTTGCGGCTACGTCATTTTCTGCTTGCACTAGAATGTCTGAAAGGTCAAACGCGTCGCTTCGCTCCCTGACGGTATACCCTATAATGGCCGCTGCATACTGCAACCAGACATCCTAGCCCATCGTGGTCTCTCCGTTGAAATCTATGGAGAAACCCATGACTGAGAAACCAATCGCCGTATATCCGAACGTCAATCGTAAACCTTGGAACAAAGGGAAAATGATCGGCTCCAGTCCACCCCTTAGACCAAAGCACGTTTGGGCCATTCGCACCAAACTCCAACTCGAAAAAGAAATTCGCAATCTTGCGCCGTTCAACTTTGCGGTCGATAGCAGGTAGCGAGGCTGTGATGTTGTTGCCATCCGTGTAGAGGATGTTGCGCCACGCGGTTATGCTGTTGATCGCGACATCGTTCGTCAGCGTAAGACTGGCCGGCCGGTCAAGTTCGAACTGACCGAGCAAACACGCTTGGCAATCGCTGAGTACCTGCGGTTGACAGAACGCAAACCAGCTCAGTTCCTTCTTGCAGGTAGCCGCGAGCCAGCTGGACTGACCACACGGCAGTATGCACGACTTGTGCAGGAATGGGTGGCAAGTATTGGGCTCGACCCATCCAAGTTCGGCACGCATCCGCTGCGAAGGACCAAGACGGTCCGGCGGGCGGTCTGGTGTAGTGGCTCATATTTAGTTTGGTTTTCAAGATGAAACGTCTACTGGCCCGGCATCCACAGGCACAGTTCAGAAGGCATTTTCGAATTGAAGCCCTTGCCGTCAACGAATTCTGAAGGCACCCGCTCACCGGACAATAGATCGATTAACAAGCCTGACTCTGCTGCTTCCCCAATTCTCGGTGCACTCTGAGGCGTAACAAGCCAATAACGGCGTCCTTGGCCGTCGGTTAAAGAAATGGACGTTACATCCTTTGCAGGCACTAATACGCCGTCGGCTTGTTCACCAATCGCGTTGGCTAGTAAACCGTTCATGTGCCGCACGACGTGGTAGGCGGAGCGCGGATTGAAAAACCGATCGACAACCCCATGACGCCTGTAGTAGCCGCGATCGACATCGGCGAACGTGTCAAGGTAGACATGCATGTCGCCGTACGCGGCAGATACGGCAAGCGCTTCAGCAACTCTGTTTGCGACCCAGTCGTCGCCGGCCGGCGACGCACCTGGGCTCCCCATTGTCATGCGTATATGCAGCGACGCCTTGAGCCCGTGCTGGTTGCAAACATCGCCAACCTCTCGTGCCGCCTGCCAGGGGGACAGTTCCCCTGGTATGCGAAATATGGCACCCGCGACACCATCCCATTGCGCCAACTCGGCAAGCTGTTCGCCGTCATATGGCGTAAATCCATGGCTGCCGGTGTGGTAGAATTTCGTATCGCCGTGCTTCAATTCATCTATCGAGCGAAATTTTGAAACAACGAGCGATATACCCGCTGCGTTCGCTGCCGTGGATGCTGCTTCCACAGTTGCAGGCAACTTGTCAAACCCGTCGGCAATTTCCCAAATGTCAATCAGACCGCGGGCTTGGGTGACAACGTCGAGGGTACGGCCGTCGGGAATGCCGAATGAGAACAGCGTAAAGAGAATGCCTTGTCGCGCGCAATCATCAAGCCGTGCGCGATGCGCAGGATCAAGCAGATCACGCAGAGGAATACGCAATCGCTTCACGCCCATATCGATGATTGCCATTAACCCGTAGTCATTGCGAATTCGTTTGCGGTCAAATTCGTCAAGCGCTCCAGAGGGCGGGACTTCTATGACCTCAAGCCAATTTTGGCGCATATCGAATCCAAACCGGGTGTTTGAATTTTGTCGGGGATGAACGGTGGCAATCTGGTCTTGAGATGTGCGGGGTGGTTTTCCAGCCTCCGCGACTTCACCATATGTCCTAATCCATTCGCAGATATGACCGCCTTCATATATGTGGACGAGAAAATATCCCAACTTGCCGATGTCATTGCGCCCGAACTGCATCTCCGGCGTGGGAACCACACGGTAGATCTCGGAATAGTCCAAGCGAATGAACGCCGTCGACGGCACAAGGTAGCAATCCGTTCCGCGATAATGATTGTACCAAACATTGTGGACGTGACCGGTAAATATGGCCTCCACCTTGTGGTGTTCGATCAACTTCAGGAGCCATTCTCGGCCAGGGTTGGCGAGATTGTCATAATGTTCCTCTTCATCCGGATAGGTGAGAAAAAGTGGGTAATGGCAGTTTAGAAAAATTCGTTTCCCTTTAGCGTTGGCTGCCTTCAACTCAGCTTCTAGCCAGGCTCGCTGTTTGGCCTCCAACTCAAGACCGGAGTTTATGATTTGGGAATCGAAGAGGATGAAGCGACAGCCATCATGATCAAAGGCCCGAAAATCTGCACCGAAGTGCGACTGCCATAACGCGATAAAATCCTCCTTCACGATTGCCATAGGACCCCAATCGATGGGCTTATCGCCGATATCGTGATTGCCGGGCAGAACGTGAAGTGGATGTTTCAGGTCTGCGATCTGTTCTTTAAAACACTGGGCGGCCTGTTGGTACAGGTCTGGAACTGCAGGGACTGGATGCAACTGGTCCCCCAAATGTATGACGAATGCCAAATCGCGCCTGTTTAGATCATGTATTACGTGACGCATCCGCCCATTGGCGAGCTTGTTGACTTCGAACTCGGAATTGGATTCGGTTTCGCTTTGATTGACGTGCGTGTCAGTCATCACGGCATAGGTGAACAATCTCTTTCCAAGTTCGTTTGGCATCAAACGACCCCCTTGATTTGACAATCCGCAATCTGTCACCAATCCACGATAACTTGTTCACTTTACAGGTTCGAGGTGGGCTGGCAATCTCAAGCTGCGTGGCAAATCGGCGTGCGTCGGCATCGGTCTGCTCGAACACGCCTGCTCGCTCCAATTCAGTTCAGGGATAGGCTAGCCAATGGACAAAACACTACCCACCCATGCCCAGGTGGTGATAATTGGTGGTGGAATTGTCGGTTGTTCCGTTGCCTATCATTTAGCGAAGCTCGGTTGGCGCGATATCGTGCTTGTCGAACAAGGCCAACTCAGTTGCGGCACCACATGGCATGCGGCCGGGTTGGTTGGTCAGTTGCGGGCCCATGCAAACCTGACCAGCCTTATTCGCTATTCTTGCGAACTCTATGAAAACCTGGAAGCCGAAACCGGCCAGGCCACCGGCTGGAAGCGCTGTGGCAGTGTTTCTATTGCCCGTACGACTGATCGCATGACGTTGCTCAAGCGCACTGCCGCATCGGCACGGGCCCAAGGTGTTGAGGCTGAAGTAATCAGCGCCGAGGAGGCCGGGCGGCTTTGGCCGATGATGCGCACCGACGATCTTGTCGGCGGCGTCTGGATTCCGGGTGATGGCAAAGTCAACCCTTCGGATGTCACACAGGCTCTTGCAAAGGGCGCGCGCGCTGCCGGCGCTAAAATCTTCGAGGGAGTCAAAGTGACCGGCTTTGAAATTACCAGTGGCGCCGTCACGGGTGTTAAGACCGACCAGGGCACCATTAATTGTAATGTCACCGTCAACTGTGCAGGCCAGTGGGCACGACAAGTCGGGCGTTTGTGCGGTGTATCGGTGCCGCTTTATTCGGCCGAGCATCTATACCTCATAACCAAACCAATCGATGGCGTTAGCCCCGACCTACCAGTGCTGCGCGATCCCGACGGTTATATTTATTTCAAGGAAGAGGTCGGCGGTTTTGTCATGGGCGGGTTCGAACCAGAAGCCAAGCCGTGGGGCATGAATGGAATCCCAGATCACTTCGAATTCGCGTTGCTAGATGAAGATTGGGATCAATTCGAGATCCTGATGACCAATGCCCTGATGCGGGTCCCGGCACTGGAAACCGCAGAAGTCCGTCAGCTGTTGAACGGACCGGAATGTTTTACACCGGACGCCAATTTCATAATCGGTGAAGCTCCTGAGCTCAGGAACTTTTTCATCTGTGCTGGCATGAATTCAATGGGTATCGCCACTGCAGGTGGTGCCGGCAAGGCAATTGCGGAGTGGATCGACGCCGGTGAACCAACCATGGATCTCTGGCCCGTGGATGTTCGCCGCTTTGCCCCATTCCATGCCGACGAGACCTGGCTTGCCGCCCGCGTCGTCGAGACACTTGGCAAGCACTACGCCATGAATTGGCCAAATCTCGAAATGGAATCGGCCAGGCCACTTCGCCAATCGCCACTTTACGAGCAACTGAAACAATCCGGGGCCTGCTTTGGCTCAAAAATGGGATGGGAGCGGCCGATTTGGTTTGCCCCGAAGGGTGTCGAACCCAAGATCGAATATTCCTTTGGCCGTCAAAACTGGTTTAGCTACGCCGCTGAGGAGCACCGTGCAGCGCGCGAGGCGGTTGCCATATTCGACGTGACATCATTCTCGAAATTCGTCGTGCAAGGTCGAGACGCCGAAGCGGTTATGCAGCGTCTCTGTGCCAACAATGTCGGGGTCGATGCAGGGCGGATCGTCTACACAGGCATGCTAAATTCCAACGGCGGGTACGAAAGTGATCTAACAGTCACGCGCTGGTCCGAAGATACCTATTTTATCGTCTCCGGCACCGCCCAGGCGACCCGCGATGCCGATTGGATCCGCCGCAACATCAGCCCAGGATTAAATGCCACGCTCACCGATGTAACCTCGGCCTATGCGGTGATCAGTATCATGGGGCCTCGGTCACGTGAGTTGCTAGCCGCAGCAAGCGGCGCCGATCTAAGCAATGATGTCTTTCCATTCGGCACAAGCAGTGAGATTGGAATCGGATACGCCACCTTACGGGCGCATCGTATTACCTATGTCGGCGAACTTGGCTGGGAGCTCTATGTGCCTGTCGAATGTGCCGTTTCGGTGTACCATGCTCTGATCAAGGCAGGTGCCGCATTCGATCTCCGCACTGCCGGTTATTACGCGATAGATTCACTTCGACTGGAGAAGGGTTATCGCGCCTGGGGCACGGACGTGACACCTGACTATACACCTTATGAGGCTGGGTTGGGCTTTGCGGTCGCAATGGATAAGACCGTCGACTTTATCGGCCGCGAGGCATTGTTACGCCAAAAAGAACAGGGCATCACACGCCGGCTCGTCCAGTTCACGATTGACAATCCTGATGCTATCGCTTGGGGCAAAGAACTGATACTGCGCGACGGCAAGGCTGTTGGCGAAGTGTCGTCCGCTGCCTATGGCCACACCTTGGGCTGTGCTGTCGCGTTGGGCTATGTCGTTAATGCGGATGGCCTTGCGGACCGGAAATTCATCGAAACTGGACGGTTCGAGATTGACATTGGCGGTGAGCTTTTCACCGCTACGGCGCACTTGCGCCCGGCCTATGATCCGAAGGGCAGTCGCATTCGGATTTGAGCGCACTTGAAACGACCACTGTTATTTCACCGAGTACTGTCCCATTTATGAGCGTTCCCGGCCAGCTCCATCATAATAGCTGACAGTTCTGGTTCATCGACTTCCTTTGCAGCCGATTCTAAATCAAACCATCTCCGCTCACGTTGATCTTCTTCTGGCCAATTGGGTGCAAGCTCGTTGACGAACAATAGATACACACTTACGTCGAGTTCTCGTTCGCTATTTTTTTCACGCTTGGGATAAGAATACTTACCGATTGGACTTGCGCCGACAGTCCCGCGAACGCCAGCCTCCTCAAAAGCTTCGCGCAGGGCTGCACCCGAAAGACTGTCGCCATTCTCTGGCCAACCTTTCGGTATGACCCAGCGTCCGGTGTCACGAGAGGTAACAAGTAATACGTGCAGCCGACTCTTGTCTGCAATCTTCAGGCACAAGGCGCCGACCTGTATTCTTGATTTGGTCATCGTGAGTTTATCATAGTTTAGGTGCCTACTCTGCAACTCGGACTAAGCCAAATCATTGTCAGCTATTGACCAAGTTCTGGGAAGCCAAACTCCGGAATGGCGCTTGGCAACGCCACCCACTTGGGCTGGCAACGAGTTTCAAGCCAAACGACTGTCTTTAAGCCTCCCTGCGGCTTCCAGCAAAGGATAGCCGCATGACGCAAACAATGAATTTATCCGCTTTAAGTCGCGCATAATGTCGATGTGGAATGATGTTGTTGCAACCGAATTGGGCAGTCTATCGTGCAATCTTTCAAAGTGATTCGTTGTGCTTGTAAATTCAATATCCCGAAACTGCTCCTTGCGGCGGATCAATAATTGCGCGTCATTGAGTTGCTTTTCCATAAAGACCTTTGATGCAAGATGTATCGTCTCGCTGACGTATTTGTAGGCGTCCATCAACTCAGAGAAGCCTTGTTCGGAAAATTCTTGTCCGCTCTGAATTTTTTGCCTAATCGTGTCAAGCAAACTGCGCTCGATTACATCGCCAGCGTGTTCCAAGTTGACGGTGAAAGATAAGATCTCGAATGCTCGTGCTCCCTCCTCCTCTTCTAACTCCTCGTGGATGATATCTGTCAGATAGAGCTTTATGTCCTGATATAGTCGGTCCACGCCATCATCGAGCTTGCGCGTTGTTGTGCATAGTTGTCGATCGCTCGTCTCAAGTGCTTCGATCGACTTCTGGAGCATGTGTTCCACCTTGCCGACCATACGGATTGTCTCACGCGATGCCGCTGACAGGGCAAGTCCAGGAACCTGCTTGGCCAACGGATCAAGAAAGCGGGGTGCGTCGGGGTCATCCTCAACTGGTGGGTCTGTTATGAGGCGGGAGAGCACCTGCGCAGCAGTGTTGAGCCCGCCGATGAACACGGCAGCCAAAAGACCATTGAACAGTAGATGAATGACGATTAGCTGCTGTCCGGGAGTCGTGACCATATTTGTCACCAACGGCGACCAGTAGCTGATCGTCAAAGCGGCCAGAACTGCACCACTCAATCGAAACACTAGGTTGCCAAACAGGATCTGCCTGGCAGCACTGCGCTCGGCAAGCGCAAGCACGGCAGCAGGAATTCCAGCGCCGGCATTCACACCGAGCACAAGATAGAACGCGAATTGCTCATTCGAGAACAGGCCATTGCTCGTCATCACCACCAATAGAAGCAGGACGGCGAGGCTCGAATGAACGAGCCAAGTCAAGAGCGCCGCCAGTACAAAACCAATAAATGGTTCTTGAGCAAGGGCGCCGATCAAACTGTACAGCACGCTGCTCGTGCTCAACTGACCAGCCGCGCTCGACAGGGTTTGCAACGCCAGAAATACACATCCCAATCCCATCAAAACCCGGCCCAATTGTTTCAAAAGCCGGTTCTTTTTGTCATAACTGGCGTGCACGACGAGGCCAGCGAAGAACAAGATCGGCCAGAACTTATGGATGTTCAACGCTAGTATTTGAACGACAATGGCACTGCCGATATCTGCCCCCAGCATGATGGCCAAGCCAGCCGCCACGCCAAATGCGCCAGCGCTTGCAAACGATGCTGCAATCAGCCCAACCGCCGTTGAGCTTTGCAGAATCATCGCAGAAACAATGCCTGTCGAGAGTGAGGTAAAACGATTCGACGTCCCAACAGCCAAGGCAGCCCGTATGCGCGCTGAAAATGCACGCGCCATGCCTGTGCGGGTCATGCGCGCACCCCAAATCAACAAGGCGGCGCTGCCTGCAATCAAAAATAAGAGCTCCGTTCCCGACATTGACATCATGCTACAACGTCTTTGTGGATGACCATTGCCAACACTTGGCGTGCGTCAATCCAAGCCAGTCCCGCTGTCCGGAATGCAACAAATAGGGCCAGACGTGCAATTGCTTCCTTGTTAGGGGCGTCTATAAAGTTTATGCCTGATAAGCAGGGCACCAGCCACCGCTTATCCTGCCGCTATTTGTTGACTGTTAAATCCTGCCCAAAAGCACTCCCTTCCAATTTACCTCATTTTGGCACTATAAACCGTGCTCGATTGCACTCAATGCGACGTCGTTTGAATACGCATCATGTTCCTTTTCTCATCTCGACGAAGATCGGGCTGCTCCACGCAAGATGAAAGTCCGTTTGTGCGACCCGGACCCAATAGGCTTGTTCCCCATGGATTGGATCTTCGTCGGTGAATTCGAACTCAGCGTCGTAAGTTCCGCCTTCGGTATGAAGCGTGCTGGCCGTTAGGTATTGTTCCAGTCCACCTAATTCCCAGCGCAGATCACCTGCGCGAACATCTTTCAGTGCAAATTCAACCTGGGCTGGGCCTGCCGCAATTTTGATAACGGCATCATCAGAACCGTCGACATCCAGCAGCACGCCTTCTTCTTGACCGGACGTCACTGACCGCCAGTTCACGTGATGCGCCGAAAACGCATCAATCCCATATTTTGCAGTAAAGATATTTAATGGTGAGGCGTTCTCTAGGCGCCCGCCAGCAATCTCAAGACCGCCGTTCCAATTCATGAACCGGCCGCGGTCCTTATGAGTCGCGCCAGACCAAATTATTTTGATGCGATTTGGATTTCGAGTTTGCGGGTTTGGTTGGAAACGTTTTAACTCCGTGCTGCGATTGAACAAACTGATGTACTCAATGGGGGCTGTGCCGTGAACGTTCCCCATAATGTGCACTGGGGCTTCGCCAGTAAAGGCATCGCCCATGACGTGATCTCCAGCAGCTACATGGAGGTATAAGCGTGCACCTGTTGTGGCATAGCTATGTCGTGCCATCAGCCCATCGTAAATGCCTTTCCGAGAAAGTTCGCGTGCCCCAACTGCACCCAATCCTCCAAGCACGGTCATTTCAGGAGTTGATGGATAGGCAAGGCCGGGACGGCAGGTATGATCGTCACTGGCGCCGACGACACCAACCCGCATGCCGGCCGATAAAAACTCATGCAGGCGCCACTCAAAGATCCCGTGGTTGGAGCAAATCTCAAATACCGGTTCGAGTTCCGGATCCTGAACCTCGAAGTCGGAACGCCTGCCGCCAATATGGGGAACCATGATCACCTTTTTGCCAGTCGAGGCAATGTATTGGCGAATTTTGGCTTGCAGATCGCGAGCATGAACGCACTCCGACTCTTGGGCATCATCCGCGATTTCATCAGCGCTAAGCTGCCAATGACTGCTGCGGAAGATTGGACCTTCATCGTCTAAGAACATTACATTGCGGTCGCCGCCGGTGCCTGTTGGTCCAGACCATTCCCAGCCAAAGAATGCCGCAAAGCGTCCAGGCTCATTGTATTTCTTTGCCGCCAACCGAACCTCTTCAAGATCGGCATCAGACAAAATGAAATCGTTGCCCTGATGAGTCGTAAAATCGATTGCTGCCAGATCTCGCGCATACGCGAAATATTCATCTGGCGTGCCAATGCCAACGGTCGATGCAGTCTGAGCCTGGGTATCACCCCAACATATAATTTGGTCTAGCGTATTGCGGACCAAAATCGGGTTCGAAACCGCGATAACGGTATCTTGGTCCTTGAGTGCCAGACGGCGAACGCCGTCCTCTCTTAACACTATATCTTCGATCCACGTCGCCCTGCCATTTGCGCCGGTCAACGTTAGATCAACAGGGGGATCGGCTTCCAAGGTTAGGCGAGATGTGTCAACGGGGGTCGGGTTTCCAAATCTGTCATTGCCACGGACCTGAACACGAAATGGCGCGCCGGATTTCACGATGGTTGGTGCGGTGACCGTAAAGTACTCACAAGGTCCGGTTAGAACACGGAATGTCGGCGAGTGACAATAGACACGCTTGTATTCACCAGAGCTGAGCGGGTCCAAGAATACAGCGAAATCGCAGGCGCTCTCGGGGAAGGATTGCACAGCGAGACCACGTGAGCCACCGGACCTATCACCCAAAACCACGGTGATCGTATCACCCGGATAAAGGGGGCCGGCAGCTAGCCTAATCACGACCACGGCATTGAACGGCCTCTTATGGCCTCTATGGTCAAAATATGTTTCAAAGCGAGACCCCTCCCGCGAGCAGCTGACTGTGGCATAATTGTCTGCCTTAGGGTCGGTGAATTGTGCCGCTCCGAAATCGGCCTGGCGTCTGGTTCCGATCTTAAGCCCGCCGCCAACGTCCATCGCATAATCACCGACGGTAAAGGTCAATCTCCAAGTTGCAAAGCTACCTACTTCAACGTCGTCGGTCGGTGAAATCGTAACTGAACCCCACGTCTCGATGGTCGATCGATCGTTATTTCGTTCCGTAATTTTGCTCATTCTTGGAGCCTCTATCCGTCATCTTGCCAATGCGAAGAAGCCATCGCAAAAGTACACTTCAATAACTCAAGCTTCGAGACAATTGCGCCTGAATACATTTACGTTTGCCTCCGATGCTCAGCCTGAACGGTCATACATATTCTCAACAAGAGCCGCTACTTTGCCGCGGTGATCGTGAACGATATCGTATTCTTTGTAGTAGGCTTCGCGATCAAGAAACCGGTCACCGATCCGATCCATGTGTGCTTGCATCTGCGCTTCCAAATCTTTGCGCACGTCGTCCAAATTTGGATCGTCGATAAGGTTTTTCATCTGATAGGGATCGGCTTTGTTGTCGTAGAGAAGCCAGGGCATATCGATCGTGCGCACGTAGGTGTAGCGATCGCTTACAACACCGCGGTACTCGAGCCGCATTCCGTTGTAATCAGGGTATTGATCGGGTCCGCGTGGATCCCCGATGCTAAATGGACAAGGGTTCATGATCAGCACCGAACCCGGTGGATCGTCTCGTTCCCCGCGAATGAATGGTGAGAGATCGACACCCTCTACAGCATCCGGCACTGGAACACCGGCAAGCCCGAGGAGTGTCGGCATAACATCAATCACACTGATCGGTGTGTCGAATGCCGATCCACTTGTGACTACACCTGGGTAGCGAAGTACGAACGGTACTAAGAGAGATTCGCTCCACGGCCATTGCTTTTTGTAGACGCCATGAGATCCGTGCATGTCACCGTGATCCGATGAGAAAACGACAATCGTATTGTCGCTCAATCCCCGCCAATCAAGGGCGTCAACAAGTCGCTTAAACTGATCGTCCAGAAATGTGGTTTGCGCGTAATATCCCCATAAGTCATCGCGTGGAACATCCGGGCAGTTAGGCCGTCCGACAATCTTGGCCGGATCGTATTGGTCGAGGTAATGCTTTGGCACGAGCCGGTAGGGATGATGTGGTGGTCCCCATGAAAGAAAAAGGCAGAACGGCGTATGTGGGTCTCTGCCATCGAGGTAACTAATCGCGCTGTTCGTTTGGGCTTCGGCGTCCCAGCCCTCCCAATGCTTCACCGAGCCGTCATTATCTGTGTAGGCGGAGTGGTTGTAGTTGTGCTCAAAGTTTGCGCCCATCCAGAAATCGAAGCCTTGCCGGCGCGGCCCGGGCGGGACAGGCGCGGTACGGTCGGGGCCATCGAGATGCCATTTGCCGATGTAGGCAGTATCATACCCAGCAGCCTTGAAAGCGTGCGCGACCGAAACTTCGCTGGTTTTTAGTGCGATGTCATTCAGAATGGCACCGTTCGACAGCGGTGTCCTGCCCGTAATCAAACTGGCCCGGTATGGGCCGCACACCGGCAACAAAGAGACGGCGTTGTTGAAGACTGCGCCTTCGCCAGCGAATTTATCAATATTTGGCGTGTGGACCTGCTCCTGGCCGGCATAACCAACCGAACAGGCACGCAGCTGGTCGGCGAACACAAACAAGACGTTAGGCGGCCTATGATCAGTCATGATGTTCCCGTAGGTAATATGTTAAGACGCACCCTGCCGGACCCCGGATGTATCACAACGCGCGTTTCAAGCGAGCGAGCGATGCTTCGGAGCGGCGTGGTGCGTCTTAACGCTCTCTGCTATTTCACCAAGATTCCGAGATCCTTGGCCATCTGGCGATAGCGCTTGAAATCACGATCAATGTGTTTCTTGAATTCTTCTGGTCCCATGTAGCGGGGCACATCACCGACGGCTTTGACCATCTTCTTCCAACCCCTACGCTTCATAGTGGCCTGTACAGCCTTCGCCCACTTGTCGACGATCGCTTTGGGCAAGCCCTTTGGACCGATCACACCGCGCCAGCCAAAAATGTCAACCTGCGGATAACCAAGTTCGGCATAAGTTGGTACATTCGGAAAGGCTTTCAAACGCTTCTTTGTGGTGACTGCAAGCGCTCTCACCTTACCCGATTTGATGAACCCAATCGCAGACACAAGGTTTGTTTGATGGAATTGGGCTTCACCACGTAGCAGGCCCGCCATGGACCGCTTGCCGCCCTTGTAAGGCACCGCAATTGCCGAGCCCTGTTTTATCCCTGCAGTTTTAAGCAAAAGATGAATGCCGAAGAAGTGAATGCTACCGGCACCTGCGTGCGAGAACTTTAGCTTACCTGGCTTGGCTTTTATGGCAGCTAACAAGTCCTTCAAACTCTTGTACGGCGAGTCTGCCTTGACGACGAGGACATTGGGGTTCATCTGCGTCATTGCGATCGGCGTATAGTCGGCAGGCGTATATCCCGCCGCCGCATTCATTGAAGGATGCAGGACATGACCACCGATCATGCCTTCCATTAGCAGATATCCGTCAGGCTTTGCTTTCAATGCAAAGTTGATTCCGATACCGCCAGAGGCGCCCTTCTTATTGACGACAATGATCGGCTGGCCGATGTGATCTTGGATGTTGATCGCCATGATCCGCGCAGCGGTATCGGTCGAACCTCCAGCGCCCGATGGAACAACAAGCTTGATCGGCTTGGTGGGATATCCCTGAGCCATAGCTGGTGTGGCAGCCAACGCACCGGCCATGAGAACGGCACTGACTGGTAGACCTAAATTTTTGAGATGTCTCATAACTTCCTCCGTTTTTTACAGCTCATATCTCATTTTCTTAGTTGTTTTATCACTATAACTGCGAATGTTTGGCCTTCGCATTATTCAGTCAAAACGCGTGCTGCTTTTGATCCCTTAAGACGAGTGTGGAGATAGACCGAAAGCACGGCGCTCAATACTGCAAGAGCCAGAAACGTGATTGAAATCCAGCTCTTGAAGAAGATATCCGGCGAACCGCCCGATATGATCAGCGATTTACGTAGTTCATTCTCAAATAGTGGCCCTAGAATGAAAGCAATGGCGAATGGCGCTGCGGGAATCTTTTGCAGACGAAGTAGGAAGCCAAGGGCGCCGACACCAAACATGGCGATGACATCGACCATTGTGCCGCGCACCGCATAAGTCCCGTAAGTGGCCAGAATCAACACCACGGGAAACAGGATTTGGGTTGGCATACGCACCACCCATTTCGCCAATCGCACCACGCCCGTGCCGACGATGAGGAGCAGCATAAGACTGAGAAACAAGAGCAGGAATACGCTGTAGATGAATTGAGGGTTCGATTCGAATAACAATGGCCCTGGATTCAGGCCATGTATGATGAGTGCGCCCATCAATACAGCCGTCGTCGTGTCACCCGGGATGCCAAGGCTCATCATTGGCACGAGAGCAGGCCCGCAGACGGAATTGTTACCGGCTTCGGCACCCGCGACACCTTCCAAAGAGCCTTTCCCAAACTCCTCAGGTTTTTTGGAGAAGCGCTGCGCGATGAAGTATCCAAGAAAGGCGGCTGGACTGCCGCCCAAGCCCGGTAGTGCGCCCAACAGTGAACCACCAGCGCAAGACCTCAGGTACGTCGGCCAGAATCTAAAGTACTGGCGGAATGTCATTGCTGGGCCCATGTCACCGACGGTGACCGTCTCTTTCGACTTGAATGCCTCGACCCCGCGGATAATGATTTCGGGGATTGTGAAAAGCCCAACCAGCAGGGTCAGAATGTGCATGCCGGCCTGAAAGTCGTGAATACCAAAGGTAAAGCGGCTGGAGCCGTGTATTGGGTCCTGACCAATCATTGCAACCAGAAACCCGAAGCAGGCGGCAATCAAGCCCTTGATCAGGGATTCGCCAGATACGCCGGCAATGATGGTGATCGCAAAGACGATCACGGCAAAAACTTCCGGCGCACCGAATTCAAGTGCGAATGTTGCAACGACCGGAAAGATGACGAGTGCGACAATTGTTGAAAGAATGCCAGCCGTAAATGATGCATAAAGCGCCATATCCAGTGCTTGGCGGGCCTTGCCTTGTCGGGCAAGCGGATAGCCGTCAAGAAGCGTCGCCGCAGCGTTTGGTGTGCCGGGTGTGGCGATCATAATCGCTGTGACCGATCCACCATATATGGCTGTCACATAGATCCCCAGCAGAAGCGCGATGGCGGTTTGGGGGTCCATAAAGAACGTAAGCGGCAGGGCAATGACAACCGCCATGATACCGGTTAGGCCAGGTGTGACGCCAACGAACATTCCCCAGACAACGCCGGCGAAACACGCCAGCAAAACATCCCACCGCAAAATCAGAAAGAAACTTTGGATCAGGATACTAAAATCGATCACAACTCTGTCCTCACCCTATCAGCGTTCCGGTGAGGCGCACCTGTTCTGCCGCGCCATCAAACAGCGATGCCATCTCAAGCCAACCCGGCACTCCAAACACTGGGACCGGAAACAGAATGTGGGCAATCTTCACAAAGAAGTACCAAAGTGCTGCTGGTAGGATGACAGCGACGAGGCCGATCACCCAAAAGCGGCGCTCTCCGAAGTAATACATGGCTATGGCAACTGAGAGCCCGGAGGCTATTGTCATCCCGATGATATAGATTGCCGCAACATAGCCGATGCAAATCGCCGCCGTTCCGCCAGCCAAAAGCCAATCAGACGCTCTCACACGTCCTTGCGTCTGCTCGCGCAAGTATGCGGCTAAACTTTGGACCAAATATACCGCGCTCAATCCAATCAATATAAGGAAGAGGGCGTTCGGCAGAAATGCCGGCGAATTTACTGTGCCAGCAAACTTTGTGGGCACGAAAACTGCTGCCGGTACCACAAAGAAATATCCGATTAAGCCGCCAACAAGACAGAACAATCCGGCAATGACGTCGCCCCTGCGGGTTAACGTCTCAAGTTCAATGTATTCAGGTTGCCCTCGCGGTTCGGACGTGGTGCCGCCACCGCTTCCAGTCTCGGCTTCAGGCGCATGACGCGCAACATCCATCTGCGGCTACTCCTCGGGCCCACCTCAGCACCAGACCGAGCTAATTCCGACGGTCCCAGAGCCCGTTTACCAGCACTTCATGTTGACTCTGCTGGAATTGTCCTGTGAAAGTTTCTATTGAGCAAATATCAATATTGTTCATCTCGAATAGGAATTTTCTATGTATTTTACCCATTGGCGGTCGTTTCAGGCGGTGGCGCTTGAAGGAAGCTTCACCGGCGCTGCAAAAAGGCTGCACCGAAGCCAGCCAACCGTTACACGCCAAGTAACGGACTTAGAAAAGATTTTCGGTGTGGAGCTATTTCACCGGCGCGGACGCCGGGTTGAATTGAGCGAGGTCGGAAAGGCCCTGTTGTCGATCACCGAGCGGATGTTTACGACCAGCGAAGAAGCTGTAGAGCTCCTACAGTCTGCTAGTGGATTAAGCTCCGGGCACCTGCGCATATCGGCTGTAAATCCAATGGACGTTGTCGGTGTAATCTCGAGATTCTCCCGCACCTATCCGGGCATCACGGTCTCGCTAACGATCTGCAATTCGGATGAGGCTTTGCACGCCCTATTAGATTTTCGGACTGATGTCGTCATGCTCGCCTCAGCCGAAACCGACCGAAGATTGCACTATGTCGATTTTGGAGCCCGGCCACTTGTCGCTTATGTTAATAAGGATCATGCGTGGGGTCGCAGGCGCGCATTGCGATTTAAGGAACTCAAGGATCAGCCAATCATTATTCGTGAGCGTGGCTCCCGCACACGCACCTTATTCGAACAAGCCTGTAATGACGCCGGAATCTCACCGACAGTGGCAATGGAAATCAACAATCGTGATGCCTTGCGCGAGGCGGTTGCGCTCGGGCTTGGAATTGGCGTTATTGGCGAAAAAGGACTGCCGATAGATGATCGACTGCGGGAAATAAAAATCTCAGACTCGAACATCTTGATGTATCGCCAGATTGCGTGTCTGAAGGAGCGCCGCAGTTCGAGGCTCATTCACGGGTTCTTAGAGACCAGCAAAGAGTTTTCAGATCTCATTTGAGAGCAATTGAGGACAATCAATGTCGGAAGCTAACCCCAAGCAGGAGGCGCTCATTGCCAACCAGGTCAAAATTGTCAGGACTGATCGCGAGTTGGAATGCCCGAACTTGGACAATGCACTGCGCACGCAAGGCGCTAATTTGGTGCTGCTACCGGACGGGATTGGAGAAGCAGAATTGACCAAGGAGGTCCGAGACGCAGACCTTTTGTTAATGTGCTACACACCGATTACCGCCCGAGTAATAGATGGAGCCAAGAGACTAAAGGGGATAGTCAAATATGGCGTCGGCATCGACGCGATTGATATTGAGGCCGCCAAAGCGCGCCGGATTCCGGTTGTAAATATTCCCGAGTATGCTGAAGAAACCGTAGCGGAAGGTGCGATGGCATTGATCATTGCACTTGCCAAGAAGGTTCTTCCCATCCAACGCGCGATGCAGACCGAAGGTTGGGCCTGGCCAACAACTGAATGGATGGGTTCTGACATAGCCGGCAAGACAATCGGTTTGGTAGGTTTCGGCCGCATCGCGCGCAGCATGGCGCGGATCGCTGGCAATGGGTTTAGGGCAGACCTCTTGGGATATGACCCATTCGTTAACGAAGCCGCAATGCAGGCGGCTGGCGTCCAGAAACATGACGACCTTCATGTAATGCTAAAAGCCTGCGATGTTGTCTCCATTCACTGCGTTCTAAATGACGCCACGCGGCATCTTATCGGCCCACGTGAATTGAGCTGCATGAAGCCAACAGCATTGTTGATAAATGTTTCCCGCGGAGAGATCGTCGATGAGGCAGCACTCGTGGAGGCCCTTCATGCCGGACGCATCGCCGGGGCTGGTCTTGACGTTTTTTCGCAAGAACCGCTCACTAAGACCGGCCACCCGCTAAGTGCACTTTATCAAATGGACAATGTCATTTTGACGCCCCACTTGGCATTTTATACGTCGGAAGCCATGCAGCGCCTTGAAGACGAAACACTTGAGCGTTGCAATGAGCTGTTGGGGGGCGATCCAGTACAGATTAAATCTACTGACCCGCGTTTGATAGCGCAGCAGCACGGTGTCATCATATCCAAGTGACCTTACGCCGGCCACGGAAGCGAATAGGTTTTTACATTCGTAAAGAACTTCATCGCCTCCATTACACCTTCTTTCACGCCGTTCCCCGAATCCTTTATACCGCCGAACGGTGACATCTCGATGCGATAGCCCGGTGCCTCCCAAATATTGACGGTTCCTACATTGAGACCCTCAATGAATGACGTAATACGGCCCAAATGATTAGTGCATACACCGGCCGACAAACCGAACGGCGTCGAATTCGAAATGGCCATGACTTGTTCGTCGTCATTAGGAACGCGCACAATCGGCACGACGGGACCAAAGGTTTCCTCAAATACCAGCTCGCTGTCGTGAGGGACGTGATCAACCACGATCGGCGGTAGCAGCGCCCCCTTACGCCCAGGGTCATAAAGTACTTTTGCACCCTGCTTTTCTGCATCGTAGACACGGCGCTCAAAGATTGCGGCAGCATCTTCATGAATGACGCATCCGAGCTGTGTCTCAGGGTCCTGTGGATCGCCAAATCGAATGGCTTTTGCCTTTTCGAGGACCAATGGAACAAATTGTTCCGCAATGTCTTCCTGGACCAATATCCGCTTTACAGCTGTACAACGTTGGCCAGAATTCCCTGTAGCCCCAGCGACAGCAACGGCCGCCGCCTTTTCAAGATCGGCATCTTCCAGATCATTCAACACGATCAATGGATCGTTGCCGCCAAGCTCCAGCGCCGCCCGTTTATACGCCGCCTTTTGTGCAATGATCTTGCCGACTTTTACACCACCGGTAAATGTAACCACTTCGATATTAGGATTGGTGACCATCTCATCACCAATGTCATCGGGCCAGCCTGTTACGATCTGAAACATCTCGGGAGGCAGCCCTGCTTCATAAAGGATGTCGGCAAGGGTGATCGCGGTCAGCGGTGTTAATTCTGTTGGTTTACATACGACACAATTATTGGTCGCGATGGCTGGCGCGATCTTGTGCGCCACCATATTGAGCGGATGGTTGAAAGGCGTAATTGCTGAAATGGCTCGGACGGGTTCACGCTTGGTATAAATCTTGCGGGCTTTGCCATGCGGCGTGAGATCACAAGAAAAGATCTGGCCATCATCGAGAATAGCCAGCTGGCCAGCCAAAGTGAAAACGTCGTATGACCGGCCGGCTTCGTACAAGGAATGCTGTTTGCAGATGCCAAGCTCCAGCGTCAAAACATCCGCAATCGAATCGCGACGCTCTCGGATTAGCTCGGCCGCGCGAAAAAGGATCTGCTGGCGTTCGTATCGTGTGAGTTTTGGCCGGTATGCCGCAGCAATCTCGAAGGCCTCGCGCACATGCTCCGCGTTACCTGCTGGAACGGTACCGATGACGTCATTTGTGTACGGGTAACGCACCTCCACAACATTTTCCGCATTTACCTTGCGTCCACCGATCCGCATCGATTCCTGGATCACAGGGCGGCTGGGTGTTAATTCGTTCATGGCGATTTCCTATTCCGCTGCCCGCGCTACGGGCGTGACGTGATTGCAAGCAATCGAGAAGGCGTCGAAATTGCGCAGTGGTCCGGTGAGGCCGGATAATTTACCGTTGACGATGATTGGAATTTCCTGTTCGGAGATGCCGCCGTGCGAGCGCAAAGGCTCTTTAAGGCCCGACAGGTCGTGTTCGCGTTCTCGTGTCCCGATAACCTTGCTGCCGCGTGACACCACGATCAAGTCTCCCAACCGATCCTCTGGAAGTTCAAATTCCTTGCAGCCGGCTTCCCGGTCGTACACGACTTGGATACCCTCAAGTCTCTGGATTTTGTCAGCAATCTCGCCACTGTCTGCGTCGTCAGGTAAGTATACAGTCGCAAAAGATCCAAGGGCCCCATGGTGCACCACGTAGGGATCAGTTATCGGAAGAATCACGCGGGCGCGACCTTCTCCGAGCCACTCATCGAGCGTATCCTGCAAATACAGTACATCCGGTTGTCCGTTGGCCAGATGTTTGGCGTTCATTCCATGATCAGCCGTTAGGACAATAATGGCGCCACTTGCATCGAGTTTGCCGAGATACCCATCCATCATGGCATAGAAGGCATCTGCGCCCGCGGTCCCCGGCGCAAACTTATGCTGCACATAATCCGTCGTCGAGAGATACATTAGGTCGGGCCGATCGCGTTCCATAAGCTTGGTCCCCGCGGCAAAGACAAACTCAGAAAGCTCAGCCGAGTAGACGTCCGGCACCTGCATTCCGACAAACTCGCAAACAGCGTCAATGCCATTTGCTTCGATTGTGGCTTGATCCGCCTTTTCCGAGGAAAAGCAGATCGCGCCGTCCCTTCCGAACGTGAGGCCGTTACCGAGTAAAAGACGAAGCTTGTCTTTTGCAGTAATCACAATGATCTTTGCGCCGGCCTGCTGGAATTCTTCAAATATTGTTGGCGCACGCAAAAATTTCGGGTCGTTCATCAGAACTTCTTGTCCGGTCTCTGGATCTAGAAAATAGTTCCCAGAGATCCCGTGGACAGACGGCGGGCAGCCAGTAATTATCGACAGATTGTTCGGGTTGGTGAAGCTCGGCACAACGGATGACCCGCGCAACGCCTCGCCCTTGGCAACCATCTTTGCCAGATTTGGCATTACCCCGCGCGCCATAGCATCATCGGTATATTCCGGCTCGCTACCGTCACAACAAATGACAACGATGGGACGGTCAGGCCACCTATAGTTCCGGCCATTGACGCTAATTGTTGTGGGTGTAGACATACGTCAGATCCTTTGTCTTGCGTCTTATTCTCTCGTCGTTAGGGCGCACAGTCCTCGACGCCAAATTCCTGCAGTGTATCCTTAATTGCGGCAAGTGCTTCCTCGATCTCGCGCTTGCCCAATCGACCGATGCAACCAATCCGAAACGTATCCGCTATAGTTAGCTTGCCGGGATAAATCACGAACCCACGATCACGTAACCAATCATAAAAGTCCTCGAAAACAAAATTAGGGTCCTTTGGCGTTAAGAAAGTAACGATGATCGGTGCCTGCAGTGAATCAGGTAGTAACGATTGAAAGCCAAGCTCACGCATGCCTGCGATCAACGTTCGGCAGTTTTCCGAGTAACGCCCCCCGCGCCCCTCAACGCCGCCTTCAGCATCAAACTCATCCAATGCCGTGTTGAAGGCCACGATCGTATGCACCGGTGGCGTGAAACGCCATTGGCCATTGGCTTCCATCGCCTTCCATTGATCATACAAATCCAGGCTCAGCGAGCGCGCATTGTCCTTCGTAGCCTCCAATACTTCACCGCGGGCAATACAAAATCCGAGGCCAGGCGTCCCTTCCAGACACTTGTTGGAAGACGCCACAACCGCATCGAATTGAACCTTGCGGGCGTCCAATTCGATCGCCCCAAATGCGCTCATGGCGTCAATCAATAGGCTTCGACCGTGGTCCGCCACAACTGCTGCAATGTCTTCTATCGGATTCAAGATACCGGTTGTTGTTTCGCAATGAACCGCCGCCACATGCGTTATGCCTGCATCGTTCTTTAACGCCTGCCCGACGGCCTCAGGGTCGATCGGCTGGTCTTCGGAGGTCTCGACAGTAGCGCACGCCATCCCATAATAGTCTGCGATCTTCACGATCCGTTGACCATATGCACCGTTGACCAACACCAACAGCTTGCCGGTTGGTGGAACGAAAGTGCCAATCATCGCCTCGACAACAAATGTTCCGCTCCCCTGGAGCGGCACACAAACATGGGTACCCTGTCCGCCGGCGATTTCGACCAGGCGATCCCGAACGTGCTGGTTGATAGCAATCAGATGGTGATCTCGCGAACCGTAGTCGTGCAGCATCGCTTCTTTGACCGCAGGACTGGTGGTTAATGGCCCAGGGGTAAGAAGCCAAGGGTCCCCGGTCGGCGAAGAGCTCACCTGTACATTACGCCTGGCTGCCGTGCTTTTTGACATTATTGGCCTCTGGTTATGGGAAGTCGCGCAATTGCACAATTTCCCTCACAGATCTAGTATCTGTCCAATATATAATGCCAAACAGTACTATTGGGCGAGACTATGAATCATTCTCAGCTTCGCGCGTTTCATGCAGTGGCAAATGAGGCGAGCTTTACGCGCGCTGCAGCAGCGTTACAGGTGTCCCAGCCAACCCTTTCTGAACATGTGAAGTTACTTGAGCAGGGATATGGCGTGGTACTTTTCCAACGCGGCAGCCGCGAGGTCATACTGACCGACTTCGGACGCGCACTTTTCGAGATCACACAACGCTATTTCGCATCGGAGAGTGAAGCGGAGCAGTTGTTGTGTGCCGCCCAGGGATTGCTAAACGGGAGTCTCCGCATCTGTGCTGATTCCCCCTACGCGATGGTTCCACAACTGGCGGCCTTTAGCCGTCGCTATCCAAAGGTCCAGATCGCAGTTCAATTCGCGAACTCGACCGAAACGCTCCACAGCGTCCAAAGTGGAAAGAGTGACATCGGGATCCTGCCACAGATAGAGTCGACTGAACGTATCCATGTAGAGCCTTTTCGCCGCGACCAACTGGTTATCTTCATAGACAAAGGTCACCCCTGGTCGCAGCGCCGTAGCGTCCGTCTCCAGGAAATCACCGATCAAACATTAATCTCGCGCGAGGCGGGCTCTACAACACGGGCAATTTTCGATGCCGCGATGGAACGCAAAGGAATCAAACCGGCTCGAATTCTCGAGATGGGTAGCCGTGAAGCGGTTCGCGAAGCAGTTGCAGCAGGTCTCGGAATTGGTGTCGTCAGCGAAAGCGAATTCGGGCACGATAATCGCTTGCACAAGCTGGCTGTTGCAGATGTGAAGCTCAAAGTTGTTGAATGTGCCATCTGCAGGCGTGACTCAAAGCATAAGATCGTAGTGTCTGCGTTTCTCGATCTCGTCTCCGAAATGGCCAGTATGTAAGCCGTAACACGGTGAAATGATCCTAGATTTCGCTAGCAGCCTCAGAGATTGCCTCATCGAGAATGTCCAAAGCTTCGTTCATCTCGTTAGCTGTCGTGATCAACGGCGGGGTCAGGCTCAATATGTGCCCCATCGTTGTCTTGAGACTTAGGCCACGGTCAAGTGCTGCATAGAGCGCAGCCTCAGCAATGTCAGGGGCTGGCTCTTTTGTCTCCCGCTCACGCACCAGTTCGATTCCCATGATGAAACCACGACCACGCACATCGCCAATTACCTGATGGCGTGACTTGATGTCATGCAACCGCTCCAAGGCATGGGCGCCAACACGGCGCGCATTCTCCACCAAACCCTCGTCTTCGATGATTTGGATTGTCGTCAGCGCTGCGCGCGCCAGGACCGGATTTTTTTCATGCGTATAGTGGCCGACAGCGTAGTCACCCGCCACGTCAAGTTCCGGCCGGCAAATCGTTGCTGCAATCGGTACGATGCCCCCTCCAAGTCCCTTACCCAACACAAGGATGTCGGGCACCACGTCCTCTTGCGTGCTGTTGAACATGGCACCGGTCTTACCGAGCCCGGTCGGGATTTCGTCAAAGATAAGCAGTGTACCGGTTGCAACACAGGCGTCCCGGACATGTTGCCAAAAGCCGGGTGGCGGTACGTGTGCCGTCGTCGACCGCATCGGTTCGGCGATCACGGCCGCTATATCGCCGTCGCGCCTCAAAATCTCGCTGATCAAGTGCGCGGAGGCGAACGGGTCCGGGTCGCGATAACCGTCGAAAGGCGGAACATGCTGGGTGCCCGGTAACAAAGGACCAAGGGCTTTGGCCCGAAAAAGCTCTTCGCCGCCCACACTTGAGGCACCAAACCCGGCACCATGGAAAGACTCCCAGAATGATATCGTCTTGTACCGCCCGGTGGCGATGCGTGCCATCTTGAGTGCGATCTCAACAGCATCAGAACCGCCGGTTGCAAACAGGACTTTCGAGAGATCACCTGGAGAGATTGCCGACAATTTCTCCGCCAATTCCACCGCCGGTTCACAAGTGAAGCGCCGTGGTGCGAAGGGTAAATCGTCCATCTGCTGCCGAATGGCGGCCTTGAGTCGTGGATGCCCGTAGCCGATGTGGTGGACATTGTTGCCATGGAAATCCATGTACCGACGGCCCGAAAAGTCTTCGAGATAAATACCCTCGGCCTTCCTGACGGCGCTCAGACACGGCGTTGATACGGACTGATGGAGGAAGGCTGCCGCATCCTGCTTGAGCAATTGCTTCGCCGCGTCGCTATGCGTGCGCTTGGCCCATTCTGCACGCCGCGGCGACGTGTTCACATCGCTTTCCGATTGTGCAGGTTCGTTGCCGGTTAGCTTGTTTCTCTCTGTCACCAGCCAGTCTCCAAAAAGCGCTACCGACCAAGAGGCGGCTTATTCTCAAGCCGGTATATCATTAAACTTAGGTCACGGAACAACTGCGGCACGAAGAACCGACCGCTCGGAGGCACGTTTGAATGCATCGTTGAGATCATCGAGCTTGAATATCGAATCTACGAGATCGCCAAACGGGAATTGCTGGCGATGCGCAACAACAAAATCCAATGCCTGAACCAAGTGGCGAGGATGATAGTTATGAATGCCGCGCAACGTAATCCATTTTTTTACAAGCATGTTGGCATCAACTAAGACGTTAGCATTGGGATTAACAATTCCGCCCAGCGTGTAGTGACCACCAACCCGCAACATCTGAAGACCTGCCGGTATCACCGCCGGAATGCCGCACACCTCGATGACCGCGTCGACCCCGTCAGGCGGCGCAAGCTGGCGCACCTGATCTACGATGTCATCCTCTGTCCGCCCCGAAATATCAATCGTCACATTCGCACCGAATTTGCTGGCGGCTGCCAGCCGGTCTGCGACAGCGTCGAGACCTATGACGAGGCGCGCGCCGCGTGCTTTGGCCATGGCACATCCATAAAGCCCCAGCAGGCCCAGTCCCTGAATTACGACAACGTCGCCCATTTGAATTTCGGTGGCCTCGGTCACAGAAACCATGGTCGCAACGCCGCAATTGATCGGCGTGGCCTCTGCGTCGCTAAGGTCGTCGGGAAGTTTGAGAATGCCCGTTCCCGGCATGACAAAACAGTATTCTGCAAATCCACCCAGAAAGTGAGGATCTTCTTCAACCAGGTCGTGGCCATACTTCCTCAGTCCATTCGATTTCTGAGGCATGTCATGAATGTCTCGATAGTAGGAGTCTCCATGATAAAAATATTCGGTCCATGTAATACGGTCTCCAACGGCGATCGGGTCACCACGCATATCGTGCTTGATGGTATCGCCAAGCTGGTCGATCACGCCAATGATTTCATGCCCAAGTATACCGGGGCACGGATTGGGACGGTGGCCTTCCCACGAGTGGATATCTGATCGGCAGATCGTCGCCATTGTGACGCGGACCAGAACCTCATCCTGGCGCGCATCGCGCAACGGAAACTTTTTTATCTCAAAAGGCGTATTTGGCGCATCGTATACAGCCGCACGGGCAAAACGCGTTGACATTGAATTACCTCCCTAAGCCTTAGCCAATATCGACACACCTAAAAGGGCGCCCAACTCCAATTCTTGTAATCGCCGATATCGCCGCTGCAATCGGACATGTCCATCCCCACCTCGCTATACTGTATAGGCGGTAATAATTCGAATTCGCTACGATAATTCTAAGCTTTTTTTCTATATCACGGCAGATGAAAGCTATGGATTAAAGTCGATGAGTGCGGGCCGCCCGCCTTAACGGGAGCATTCACGCGGAGAATTGCCTTTCCGCTTGCACTTTCGGAATACGCCAGGCCGCACATGGAAGCCCTGCCAAATGCCACGTCGTTTTCTTCGTGCTGTTTTTTGCTCTTTAAAATATTCCGTACTATGGAACCGATAAGCGCGCGCATGGCCAGCCCGAACCATCGCCGATTGCAGGTTGAGCGTTACGTCAAAGCATCGCCCCCACCTCCGACCAAACTTGGCCTGCCCTAAATCTCGTCAGCGCACCTTGTTGCCGCCAATAAACCAGCACACGCCCCAACAATCTGACCAATTCACGGACCATATCTCCGATTACGACCTCCGGCACGCCATTAGTATTAGAATTTCACCCCATGGTAATCGATGCACTTACTGAGTTAAGCAAATGGCCGGTCAAGGTGAGGCTAACAAATGTATCTTGGTCTCATCAGAGCTTTACTGATTTCAATCGTAATGCATTCCCAATGACGGAGACAGATGAAAGGCTCATCGCTGCGGCGGCAATCATCGGTGATAGAAGAGTGCCAAATAGTGGATAGAGAACACCTGCCGCAATCGGCACGCCTGCGGCATTATATGCAAATGCGAAGAATAGATTTTGCCTGATATTGGCCATTGTGGCCTTGGCGAGCCGCCGTGCTCTCACAACCCCATTGAGATCACCCTTCACGAGCGTTAAGCCAGCGCTTTCTATTGCGACATCCGCACCGGTCCCCATCGCAATGCCCACATCAGCTTGGGCCAGCGCCGGCGCATCATTAACGCCGTCCCCAGCCATTGCGACGGTGCGGCCAGTCGTCTGCAATTCGCGAATAATCTGTGCCTTGTCAGCAGGCAACACATCAGCGCGAATGTCGTCAATGCCTAATTTTGCAGCGACAGCTCTTGCTGTCCGTTCATTGTCTCCCGTCGCCATAACAATATTAAGGCCCTCGGCATGTAGGGCCTTTAGAGCCTCAGGCGTTGTGTCTTTCACCGGATCAGCAACGGCAACAAGTCCGACCAAGGCGCCATCAATTACCACAAACATTACCGTCTCGCCCAGTTGACGGCGCGTGTCTGCGACATCGATAAGTTGATTACTGTCCAGCCCCATCTCACCCAGCAGTTTGTCATTGCCAAGCGCAACTTCTCGTCCTTCAATGAGGCCCTTAACGCCCATCCCCGTTACGGCTTGAAAATCTGTCGAAGCTGCCATGGTCAAACCGCGCGCCTCCGCACCAGTAACGATGGCATCAGCAAGCGGGTGTTCTGAGCCTCGTTCCAAACTGGCTGCGAGACGCAGAACTTCATTCTCGTTATGTCCCGCACTTGGCAACACAGCCACGAGCGTCGGCTTTCCAGCGGTCAAAGTTCCAGTTTTGTCGACAATCAGGGTATCGACGCTGGCAAAACGCTCTAGTGCCTCGGCATTCTTGATCAAAACCCCACTTTGCGCGCCACGTCCGGTAGCGACCATGATTGACATCGGCGTCGCAAGTCCCAAAGCACAAGGGCAGGCAATAATGAGAACAGATACGGCTGCGAGAATGGCGTAGGCCATCGCAGGTGGAGGACCTACCAGCGACCAGACAACGAAGGCAACAATCGCCACTGCAATAACAATTGGTACGAACCAGCCGGCCACAATATCGACGAGTCTTTGGATGGGCGCTCGGGAGCGCTGAGCGTTGGCCACCATTTCGACGATTTGCGATAGCGTTGTGTCACTGCCGACGCGGCGCGCTTCGATAATGAGCGAACCTGTGCCGTTGAGTGTTGCACCGGTCACTTTCTCGCCGACAGCTTTTTCGACGGGCACCGGTTCACCCGTGAGCATTGATTCATCGACTACCGAACGCCCATCAATCACAACGCCATCGACCGGTATTTTTGCACCTGGCTGTATTCGGACCTTATCGCCTACCTTGATGTCTTGAAGTGGAATCTCAGTTTCTTGCCCGCTGGCATCGATAAGGATCGCCGTAACGGGAGCCATCTCCAACAGTGCTTTTATCGCGCCGCTGGTCCGCTCACGGGCTCCAAGTTCAAGTATTTGGCCAAGGAGGACCAATACGATAATTACAGCAGCGGCTTCAAAGTATACGCCAACATGGCCTGATGCGTCTCGAAAGCCGTCGGGGAATATGCCTGGAGTGACAGTGGCGGCAACGCTGAACCCATAAGATGCTCCAACCCCCAAAGCGATCAGAGTCCACATGTTGGGGCTGAGATTGGCTACCGATGCCAATCCCCGTCTAAAAAATGGAGCCGCACACCAAACCACAACCGGCGTTGCAAGAACCAATTCCACCCAGGGTGCAGCCGGCCCCATCAATTCACGAATTGGCAGACCAACCATCGGGCCCATGGAGACAATAAGAAGGGGAATGGTCAGCGCCAATCCAAACCAGAAGCGGCGCGTAAAATCAATCAGCTCAGGATTTGGCCCTGCTTCGCCTTCTGCGCCGCCGATAGGCTCAAGTGCCATCCCGCAAATTGGGCAATCGCCGGGTTGGTCGCGCACGACCTCCGGATGCATTGGACATGTATATTGCGTCCCCTCTGGCATTGGCTCGGGGATGGGCCGGCCATCGAGATATTTATCCGGTTCCGCGTCAAATCTTTTTTCGCAAGATTCGGAACAGAAATAGAAGGGCCTATCCCGAAACCTTCTCATGAACCGGGCAGAAGCAGGCGACACAATCATGCCGCAAACTGGATCACGCACCGTCGCGTCCGGACGGGTTGCGTGGTCAGAGTTTCCGCTCCCTGCTTGGACCACCATCTCGCTCCAATCTTAGAATCTTAAACGCTCGTGAACACTCCAGCGATTTGGACCTTCTACCTGCTGGAAGGTCAAGTGTCTCAATATCTGAAGCGGCCCACTTTGTTACTCCGCTGCCAGAGTCCTGTTCGATGTTTCTTGAGTGAATGGCTGACAATTGGATCATACCACACACGTAAATTTGATGCGAAAGTGCCACATTGATCTTGTAACTGAGCAAGAGTTATGAAACGCATTGTAATGAAATGATGAACCGGTTAAACGCTTAAACAATCTTTAGGTGTTTGAGAAAAATCATGCGCCGCCTTTTGGCAATATTGATGGTTTTAGTGTTGGCGTTTGCGCCATGCGCCATCACGCATGCCTTCAAATCTAACCAACTCGTGTTAGACATTGGCGCACATCACTCTGCATCAATCCATCATCATCATTCTGGCACAAAATCAGAAAGACAGCCCACGGATCATGCCGGTCATGGCAAGCATCAGGACCACGATTGCTTGTCCAATTGCGTAATTTGGGCGACTGCGGCGTCCTTACCGGATATAGGCCGCAATGATGATAGTGCGATTGTCGCTGCTGCTCTCGTCGAAGACGGGAAGAGTGCAACAGGAATGCCGAGGCGCGCACGCGCTGAGCCATTATATTGGTATTCTTGGCGTCGTGTTCCACCTCAGTTAGAAGTTTTGGCTCAGTCGCCCCGATTGCGCATCTGATACAAAATGTATGAGCGGCAGAATGCTGCACCACCACGCATTTTGTATTTACGCTGACGCACGCGAAAATCGCTAGACCAATCCAATCTTAAAATTGAAAAGAACCGTTCAGGCCCTGTCAGGAGGAACGCGATCATGATTCGATTGCTTTTATGCGTATTGCTATCCGCCGGGTTGATAGGCTGCGAACCGCGGCCTCCCGATACTGGGTTATCGCCTAACCATCCGGCAAATGCGTCATCTCAATCAGGACGACCCATCGGCGCGCCTGCATCCTTGAGACCGGAGCTTCAAACCGTGCGCCCACAATTGCCAGGCCAGCAACAACCAAGCGTCCAGCCAAGATCGCAGAAGCCGGCAAGTGGCGGTGGTTCACACCATCAGCACTGACGGGGAGGGAAGACCATGAACAAGACAATTTTGCTATCTGCGGGCAGTCTAATCGTGTTGGGGCTAGCAGGTTGTGCCAGCGTTTCTCCGGAATTGGCGTTTCAAGACGTTGCAGAGGATGTGAGATCCCGTACTGGAAAACGCATTAAATGGGACCTCAAGGGTCCTTATCAGGTCAAATCACAACGCCTCATTAATCGCCGATTGTCGCGTCGGTTGACACCGTCCGCCGCGGCCCAGATCGCACTTCTCAACAACAAGTCTCTTCAAGCAACTTACGCCAGTCTTGGTATTGCACAAGCAGACGTTGTCCAAGCCGGCTTACTGACAAATCCCTCTTTGGACGGTGAAGTCCTTTGGCCCTACAAACCCGAGGCAGCTGCAGCAAATATAGCGCTTGGTACAGTATTCAACTTCATCAGTCTGATTTGGAAACGCCATAGGCAAGCCGTAGCAACATCAGCTCTTGAAGAGACCAAAATCAAAGTATCAGGAGCGGTCATCGACTTGGCGTCTGATACCTATCGTGCCTACTTTGATTATGTCGCGGCACGTCAGGAAGTGTCTTTGCTAAAGGACGTCGAAAAAACTGCACGTGCGACCCTGACGGCGGCCAAAGCAATCAGACAAGCCGGCAATTCAACGCCGCTTGAATTTGAGCAACAACAGAACGTACTTACTCAAATCAAGCTCGATTTGGCAATTGCTGTAGCACACGAAGCCAAAACCCGTGAAACCTTGAATGTGCTCATGGGATTGACAGGCCGTCAAACGAGACATTGGTCAGCCCCGCGGCGCCTAAGACCAGCCAGAAACAGCCGGAAAAGATTTTCGGATATTGAGAGACGCGCCGTCAACGAAAGCCTAAATCTTGCAGAACTTCGCCAGCGGCTTATCACGTTGGGCTACACACACCAACTAACCAACAAGCAGGCTCTTATTCCCAGCCTTCGCGGTGGTCCGGAATGGGAGAAGAAAGAGGACGAACGCGAGCTTGGCCTAACCTTTGACGTCACTCTACCGATCTTTGACCAGGGCCAAGCCAGAAAGGCACGTAGCATTATGGAAATTCGTCAAGCCCAAGATCTATATTGGTCAATGGGTGTAAAGGTACGCTCGGCGGCACGCATTGCCCGCGGCGAATTTTTGACCGCTGCCAAAACAGCAGTCTACTATCAACGCGCCATCATCCCGCAACAAAACCGACTTCTTCTGGCAACGCAGCAGCAATACAATGCAATGCAGCGTGACGTATTTGGACTGGTGCGCGCCAAGCGGGAACAGATCCTTGCTCAGCGCCGCTATATTTCGGCCTTGCGTGCCTACTGGCGTGCTCGCATCAATCTGCAGCAAATTTTGAGCGGTCGTCTCCCCGGTCAGGGGAGCGGCGGACCCGTTATGGTCGCCTCGGCGCCTGCCGAAGGCGGTGACGAAGGAGGACACTGATGATGACTAGGTCCAATTACCTAACGCGGCGAAAGTTCCTTGCGGCATCAGGTGCGGTTGTCGCTGGCGCAGCCACCGCTTCGAGAGATGCTGTTTCGCAAGGCCATGCCGGGCATAAAGGCCATAGTCCTGAAAAATCCAAACCTGCTGCGAAGATTAAGACGGCTCCTGCAAATAGTTACGTTACGCCCAAGGGCAATGACTGGTATGCACGTACCGTCGATCCTGATGGAACCTATCCCCCGGGTGAACCCGGAAAGGATTATACCCCTGTCCACAAACCGAACGGAACAACGCTGCCGTTCAAGGTCGTAGATGGCGTTAAAATCTTCCATCTCGTTACCGAAGAAATTATGCACGAGTTCGCTCCGGGATTCAAAGCCATCGTGTGGAGTTACAATAAGGAAATGTCGGGTCCTCTAATCGAAGCAGTTGAGGGCGACCGAATTCGAATTTATGTCACCAACAAGCTCAAGGTGCCAACCAGCGTTCACTGGCACGGTCTTATCCTACCTTGCAACATGGATGGCGTGAGCGGTTTAACGCAACGGCCCATAAAGCCTGGCGAGACATTTAAGTATGAGTTCCCGTGCATTCAGCACGGCACCTTTATGTACCATTCGCACAAGGACACCATGACCCAAGAAGGCATGGGGCTCATGGGTATGTTTGTTATTCATCCGCGGAAACCGAAACATCCACGCCCTGATCGTGACTTTTCGCTGATGTTGCACGAAATGGATATAAAGCCGGGTGCCTACAGACCCGATACAAGCGTCCCCTCAGGGTTCAATACACTGACGATAAATGGAAAGGTTTTTCCCGGTACTGCGCCACTGGTCTGTCAAACCAACGACCGAATTCGTATCCGCATTGGCAACCTATCAGCGATGGACCACCATCCTTTTCACATCCACGGACATTCTTTCCGCATAACCGAAACGGATGGCGGCGTCGTTCCCGAAGCGGCCTTGTGGCCTGAGACAAGTGTGCTCGTAGCTGTTGGTCAAACGAGAAATATCGAATTTGTTTCTGACAACCCTGGCGACTGGGCCATGCATTGTCACATGACACATCATACCATGAACCAGATGGGCCACGGCCTGGCCAATATGGTTGGGGTCAAGCCTGATGTGGTCGACAACGCGGTTCAGAAATCAGTGCCAAGTTACATGACGATGGGACACGACGGCATGGCCGATATGGGTAAACACGCCAAGTATATGGATATTCCGAAAAACTCTATTCCGATGGTGGGCGCTAAGGGCCCGCACGGCTACATCGGGATGGGCGGGATGTTCACGATGTTGAAAGTTCGAAACAATGTATCGGGCTTCGCAGACCCGGGTTGGTACGTACCGCCGGAAGGCACCATGGTTCGCACAGCAACAGCAGACGAACTGCGTCGAGATGGAATTAAAATTTAAGGATCAGCCCTAACTTAGCCACCGAAAGGAACAAGCATGACTATTATTAAAACACTTGCTGCACTTGCCGTCATTTCTATAACGGCAATGCCATTGGCCGCCAACGCCGAAAACCTGCCCATGATCGACGGGCAAGTCAAAGAGGTAAAGAACAAAGAAGGGAAGGTGACCATCAAGCATGCACCCATTCCCAATTTGGACATGGGGCCGATGACCATGGTGTTCACCGCTAAAGAAAAGTCCATGATCAAGGGGCTCAAAGTCGGCGACAAAATCAAGTTTCAGACCAAAGACATTGGCGGCAAATTAACCATTATGAAATTGGAAAAAGCAAAATAGGATAACGAGTCCGCGATTGGATAACGTAAATACAGCGCCGGCCTAATTTCCGGCGCCTCTACCTAGGGAGAACGCTATGCCGAGGCTGCCGCACCATAGTTTGTTCGGCACAATTGCCATCACCACGCTGGCTATTGGATTAGTGGCAATAACGCCCACCATGGCCCACAAGGGTGCAAAGGGTATCGTTAAAGAGCGGATGGACCTGATGAAGGACATTCGCAAGCATATGAAGATTATCGGCCAAATGATCCGCGGCAAAACAGATTTTAATGCGCCTGCGGCTAAGAAATCAGCCAAAGTCATCGCCGCTCACGCAAATCATATGCCGATGATGTTTCCGAAAGGCAGCATCAAAGGACCCAGCGAGGCCGTACCAGAGATATGGCAGGACTGGCCGGAGTTCAAACGCTTAGCGACTGACTTGTCGTCTGCCGCAGGCCAAATAGAATCGGAAGCCTCTTTGACCAAAGAGCGTGCTGGACCACTTTACAAGAAAATGGCCGCCACCTGCAGCGGCTGCCATAAAATTTTTCGTAAGAAAAAGAAGAAGAGGCGCCATTGAAAAAACCAAAGAGTGAAATGGACAACACGACGCCAGGACTAAATCGTACCGGCGTGACCAGCCTCGTTTGATCGGTCCGGACTGAATGTAACTTCATAGGCGGCCTTTGATGCATCGGGATGAGGGCTTCCGGTGCCGGAGGTCTGTATCCGACGGCGCTGTGTGGGCATTTCTGGTTATAGTGCTGGCGCCTCTGCTCAATGATGATCTGTGCCTCCTTCAAGGTGTAAAAGATTTCGCCGTTGAATAGTTCATCCCTTAGCCGTGCGTTGAAGCTCTCAACATAACCGTACTCCCAGGGTGAGCCGGGCTCAATGTACGCAGTCCTGGCTCCAACGGCGTCGATCCATTTGCGCACGGCCTCGGCGACAAACTCCGGCCCATTGCACATCAGGACCTGGCACATCGGAGGCCCTGACTACCTGTGGAGGATCATGGCTCATGAGCGCGGTGCTCCTACCACCCCATGACGCATCGCTGGCGCTGTTTCGCTATAGCGACAGCGATGCAACCCAAACGATGACCAAGATCTGCCATTCGATATCGCCGCAGTCGTCTCAAAGACTATGATGACGCACAACTTGCACTGCACCATTGCTCACCAACGGCAATTCAAAAGATATGCTCGTGAGATCATCCAATTGGCGCTAAACGGAACGAGCCCGATCCGCTTTCAACGCCTCAACCACGCTTGGATCGGCAAGCGTGGACGTGTCACCAAGGTCATCATAATCGTTCTTAGCGATCTTTCGGAGAATTCGGCGCATTATTTTGCCGGAACGCGTTTTGGGTAAACTCGGCGCAAACTGTAAGATATCAGGTGACGCAATTGGTCCTATTTGCTCGCGCACCCATTTTACAAGTGCGTCACGTAAGTCATCGCTAGCGGCAGTCCCTTGCATCAGCGTAACATACGCGAAAATACCTTCGCCCTTTATATCGTGAGGATATCCAACTACAGCTGCCTCCGAAACGTCCGGGTGTGCCACGAGCGCACTTTCAATTTCGGCCGTTCCTAATCGATGCCCCGAAACATTCAGCACATCGTCAAGCCGACCGGTGATCCAATAGTAACCGTCAGCGTCACGCCTGCATCCGTCCTCGGTAAAGAATTTGCCGGGATAGGTCGAAAAGTACTTCTCTTGGAATCGCTCGTGATCACCATAAACCGTGCGCATTTGGCCTGGCCAGGACTCCGCGATGCAGAGACCGCCCTCGCAGGCACCCTCAAGTACCTTGCCGTCCTGATCGACAATCTCGAGCTCGACCCCGAAAAATGGCCAGGCTGCGGCACCGGGCTTGAGGTCCGTAGCGCCTGGGAATGGTGTGATCATTATGCCGCCAGTCTCTGTCTGCCACCACGTATCGACGATAGGGCAGCGTTCGTTTCCTACAACACGATAATACCATTCCCATGCCTCTGGGTTGATCGGCTCGCCAACCGAACCGAGCAGCCTCAACGAAGAGCGGTCAGTTGCTCTAACCGGCTCATCACCCTTTTGCATTAAGGCACGGATTGCCGTAGGTGCAGTGTAAAAAATATTGACTTGGTGTTTGTCAACCACCTGCCAGAACCGCGAGTAATCGGGATAATTCGGAACGCCCTCAAACATCAGTGTTGTGGCGCCATTGGCAAGCGGCCCGTAGATGATATAACTGTGACCCGTTACCCATCCCACGTCCGCAGTGCACCAATAGACATCACCCTCGTGGTAATCAAATATGTACTCATGGGTCATTGCAGCATAGACAAGGTACCCGCCTGTGGTATGCAAAACGCCCTTTGGTTTCCCTGTCGATCCCGATGTATAAAGAATGAAGAGGGGATCCTCCGCACCCATTTCTTCACACGGGCAATCCTCAGGAACCTCCGCGGCCGCTTCGTGGTACCAGATATCACGCCCCTCTTTCATGTTGACCGCACCACCGGTCCGCCTGACGACAACGACATGCGAAACCTTCACGTCAGTAAGCTTTTCAAGAGCTGCATCAACGTTGGCTTTCAGCGCCACCCTTCGACCACCGCGCATACCTTCATCCGCTGTGATTACAAATTCCGACTTGGCATCGGTGATACGGCCCGCAAGCGCGTCCGCGGAAAAACCCCCAAACACTACTGAATGGATAGCACCGATCCGCGCACACGCTAAAATCGCATACGCTGCCTCCGGGATCATCGGCATGTAGAGAGTTACTCTGTCACCTTTTTTGACGCCTGCGGCCTTGAGCGTGTTTGCGAAACGGCAAACCTCGGCATGTAGCTGTCGGTAAGTTATTTGCTTCGATTGCGAGGGATCGTCACCTTCCCAGATAATTGCAACCTGATCGCCGCGTGACTCGAGATGGCGATCGATACAATTCATCGCAGCGTTCGTGGTGCCATCCTCAAACCATCGGATTGAAACGTCTGGCGGACCGAATGTCGTGTTTTTGACATTTGTAAATGGCTTGATCCAATCGATCCGTGTGCCGTGCTCGCCCCAGAAGGCTTCAGGGTCTTCTATCGAGGCTTTGTACATAGCTTCATAATTGGCCTTATTGATATGTGCACGACTCTGCCTGTCATCAGAAACTTTATACACATGCTCTTCCATAGCGAGTGACCTCAACTAACCTTCAACTGCATCCTATCGACACTTCGCCGGCACGGCTTGCCGTTCGTTTGCGAGCATGCAGGCCAACCCTCAATGGATGGATCATGCCCGAGAAATTAGCGCATGCGCTCCTTAAAAGTTCGCGCTGTAAGCGGCCATAGACCCTTCAGCTCATCCGGAAGGCACGCAATCACGTCCGAGATTTCACCTGGGTCAAGATGATGGGCGAGAATCGCAAAGACGCTCGTAACGATCGGCTCGGGGGGCAAGCGACGCGGCAGAAGCTCTATGGTTGTTTTGTCAAAAAACTGCTGAGCCGTTTTCGCGCTCGTATCAGGAACCCTACGAGGCATCCAGCCCTCGTAATAGAATCCACGGATCATAATTGGTAATTGTGCCGCCAATTGCACCGCTTCCTCCAAAGGAAGGCGATCGCGGAGCTGGTGCAGAACAACGCGGAAAACTGCAAGCGCCTCGGTCTCGTCCACGAGACCGGCCGAATCTCGCAATTCCTTGAGCCATTCCTGCGTCTGCTGAACGGTATGATTGATGGTTGCGGGGACAGTCATCTCTGTGGTTCCTGAATATTTGAGCGTAGCACCCCAACACCAACAAATCGAATATGTCGATTGGGTGCATTGAGACAGGTCAATTGCGCCTTGGCATCAGCATTCTGGATGCAAGTCGGTCCACTCACTCACCGTACTCTAACGCCTACTCAGGCCTGAACAGCTCTGAAGGCAATGCTCGATCACGTCAGGCCTTTGCCGGTCCCAACGTCACCCCCAAACCGGCGACACCGACGTGCGGGAAAGGAGCGCAAAGCGCTGCCGACGTCAGGCATAAGTTCTCTGTCGATGGCAAAGCCGTCATGCAATTTTTAGCCACAACTTGTAGCGGTTGACCCACAGAGAACCAATTTCTTGGTCGTTGCTCTGAATCAAGGGATGCAACAGATGCGAAGCTAAGCTCACAACCGCAACGGCTCGGGAGGTTGGCATGTCAAAGATCGTCGTTATTCAAGGGCATCCCGATCCTGCGGGAAACAGGTTATGTCATGCGCTGGCCAATGCCTACATCGAGGGCGCCAAATCCGCGCATCACGATGTTGAACTCGTCGACGTGGGACGACTGAATTTCCCATTGTTGCGATCTCAGGCAGAATGGCAACACGGCGCGGACGGGACACCGGAGGGGGTCAGAGATGCACAGTCGGCTTGTGTCGATGCCGATCATCTCGTTCTGATCTATCCGCTATGGCTGGGAACAATGCCTGCTTTACTGAAGGCCTTTCTTGAGCAGGCATTCCGACCCGGTATTGCGCTTAGTTATGGTGATGGTTTTCCGATACCCCTATTCAAAGGCAAATCTGCCAGGGTCATCATAACTATGGGAATGCCTGCTCTTGCTTATCGCTGGTATTTCTTTGCCCATAGCCTCAGAAATTTAGAACGCAACATTTTGGGGTTTGTTGGTATTAGGCCTATCCGCAGCACGCTGTTTGGGTCTGTGGAGTCAGTCACTAACGAACAGCGACAGCGGTGGTTCGAGACGATGAA
This sequence comes from Hyphomicrobiaceae bacterium, assembly GCA_965223255.1. Taxonomy (GTDB): domain Bacteria; phylum Pseudomonadota; class Alphaproteobacteria; order Rhizobiales; family Hyphomicrobiaceae; genus CBDCWA01. The sequence continues at coordinate 763,076 of CBDCWA010000003.1, forward strand.
TACGCTCGGAAAGCGCGCAATCTAAATCTCCCTAGCGCCTGATCTAATAGAAATGGAAGGCAAGATCCCCACTGCCGGCGGCGTTGGCTTGAGGATGGCTCTGATCCATCATATCCAAACCGTCAATCATGCTGTATCAGCAAACGCACTCTATGCAGCCAATGGCGACGATTTGAGCATCTCCGCCGCGGTTGGATCGTGCGAGGGAAGGATAATCAGATCTGGGAACTGTCCTTTCAGCTGACGTACTTTGTTATAGGACTCTCTGAGAACGCGGCCGTTGCCCGTGCCCGGCAATTTATCCGTCATGATGTATTCAACGCTGTAAGCAAGGTCTCCCACAAGAAGTATTGGCGTCGACCCATGGGGCAAGATCAGAACTGACATCGAACCCGGCGTATGACCTGGTGTCGGCAATAGGATGATCGAACCATCACCCATAACATCGTAGTGTTGCCCGAACGCCCGCAATCGCGGATCGGTGGTTGGCGCAAATTCGATGGGGCACCACTTCGCAGCCGGAAGTTGAATATGCTCGCGGAACACCCACTCCCGCTCAGGGTGAGGCTGATCCAGAACTCTCCATTCATTTCCACTGACAACAAGTTCAGCCTGCGGTATATGACGAATACCGCCCACATGGTCAAAATGTAGATGTGTGATCAAGGCTTTACATACGTCTGCGGGCGCAAATCCGGCCGCAACCAGCTTCCGGTCCAAACGATCCTTTTCCTCAATGTGAAACCGGAAGATCCTGTGCAGCAAGAAGCGCCCAATTGGGCTGCGAATGTATTTCGGGTCGGTTGCGATTGCTGGATCAACGCCGGTGTCCACCACCACCAATCCATCGCGATGATCAATTACAAAGAACTGGACCGGCACCCTGACCCATCTTCTTGACGTCAACACCCACCACATGCGCGGCATCCAGGAACCATTGACATGTTCTGGGTGCACCTCCCCTGATCCACTCGACAATATTCTTACAGAGCGAATGAGTGGGTTAGAGGACGCCGGAAAAGGGACCACTTTGTCTGGGTCGGGATCCATGGGCTTTACATATTTCGTCCGTTGGCCAAACCACCCTGGATTGAACCACCCCGAGCAGCATTGACATTGGTCAATGCTCATCGGTCGATGCCCGTGTCCGGCAATGCGCCATTTCACTTGGGCAACCATTGAGAGATGACGGCGCTTTGGCGTAACGCCCGGATTCGTGCAGGGACGAGCACTCTAATGCCGCCGCGCCTTGACCGCCAAGCAAAGCGCCTCAACGCCAATGCGTAGATTAGGCGCCTCCCTGATCTTCCAATCCGGTCGCGGTGTCCGACGGAAATGCACCGCTTGGTCTCGGGCGCCTTGGGCTAGCGCTGTTCTGAGATAATCTGACATGCCAGCGCTATCGAAGACTCTCTGCTGAGGGCCTGGAACACGTTTTGTGAAAGCGCGCGGCAGCTCAATTAGAGGAGTGCTGAAAGACTAGCGGCATGATTTTCTACGTTTCGACCATGGTGTGAACTTCCTGCATGATCCCCGGCGAACACCCGCTAAACCGCACCTTAACTCTATACCGCACAACCTTATCCTACATGCAGTCCTGCTCTCCCACCTACAGCTGCGACCTTGTGCCCTTGCCTTAGTCGCACCTCTGGTTTTAGTGCTGACCTCTCGTTTTGGACTCGTAGGACAAACTCGTGTAAACACCTTGTTTATTGCAGCTGCGGCCTGCTGAGAGGCAGTTGCAACCGGATAGGCGGCCTTCGCATGTTTGTTATAGGCAGTCATAGCGCGCTTTGAGGCTGGCCCCCAGTCACCATCAATTCTTCCAGTATAGCATCCCACGCGCTTCAACGCTCGCTGCAGTACTTCCGCAAGTTGCTTTGGGTTGTTTGGAGTCTCAAATTTCCCGACTTGCGGATTGGCGAGAGACGCAACGCCAAGTGGTTTCTGTTTGGCCCTTAACTCCTTCAGGCGCGCCTTTGCAAACTCGGCGTAGAAGAAATCCGGATAGCGTTTGATGTAGGTCTCGAAGACGCCTGGACTGGTAAGATCTTTTATAGCCTGCCAGGCATTGCGTGCTTCATCTTGTGACGCAAATTGCCTCTTGGCGGCTGGTAACCTTAGAAGCTTGGATAGCAGCTTGGATTGTTTGGCAATCTCGGATAACGGCACTGCGTAGTTGATCGAATTGCGCCGAGATCCTGCGTGATGGATGGCAATTGCTTTGTGCGTAAAAGAATCGATGACCGGTGATCCCGAGTTGCCCGGCAAGGTATCGCACCTGTGCCTCAAGCGGTTTGCAGAATGGGCAGGTCTTGCCGTCATACAGCCTTCGCGACTGATCTTTTGTGCCTCACCCAGCGGATGTCCTATGATCCAGTGTGGGTAGTTGTCCTGGACACGCCGTGCTGCAAGCTTAACAACCCCGAATATTTTTGAGGGCTCACCCTTAATTTCTAGGATCGCATAATCAAGCTGCTCGTTGGCCTCAACTGGTTTTGGTGAAACCGCGTACGATTTTGCCTGATCCGTTACCCCTTCCTGGACGTAGCCGAGCACCAATTTTATGGCCAATATTTTCGTGGCTCCGGCCTTCTTCACATCCGGCATTTGCAGCAGACCTGGCACACAATGAAAGTTCGTCATCACGTGCTTCGGCGAAATCAAAAAACCGGTGCAGGGAAACATCCGCGTGTCAGTCAGAACATCAAGCCGTCCCACAGGCCGTCCGAGCCTGGCAAACGGCGAACCGATGCCATACTTACTGATGGGTTCGTTCTTATAATCGCCGATCGTGGCCTCAAGCTTGCCGCCACTGTATTGCTTTGAGGACAAGACGATCTTGCCGAAGGCCTCTTTCGGAAAACCCGGGATGTCTTCGGCCTGGGCAGCGATAGTGAAACTCAACCATATGAACAATGTCACCAACACCCGCATATTGGTCTCCGGTCAAACCTCACTAAAATGATTATCACAATTTAAATTTATCAGAATGTTGAGCCTCCAACAACAACTGCCCAAGCTCGAGTGGTTTGACCATACCGCCATGCCAGCAACGCTTCGATCCGGTTGATCCGCGGATGGCACCGACCAGCAGTGACTTGCCTGAGACCTGTGTCGACTGATGATCGATCCAAGTATCAAGATCATTGCTAACCAGCGCCGCCGACACACCAGACCGACTGACCTCTGATGCCACCCGCCTCATGAATTCCATGCTCCGATACGGCTGCGCATTTTCGACAGGAAAACCATGGCCCAACTGCCCAATTGGTCGTTGATCGACACGATCGGCATCCAGTCACGCTAGGGAATGCGTTTCAGGCTGGATGCCAACGTTTCTGTTGCCTTGCCGTTAATACCAAATCTTTTGCCCGATACCCAAGACCTGTTGCAACAGCGGTTCAGGCCAAACAATATGTATGATTGTATCAAACAGACCGATGAGAATTGCCAGGGCAATCACACCGAGAAAGAGGGCCAGACGCCAGCTTGCCCCGTGGGCTCTGGCGTAGGCAAGTGGGAACAAGAAAAACGAAATTTGAAATCCAACAACGATTATTGACAGGCCAAGCCCAACAATCCAAGACGAGATAATAGCATAGCGCCTGCCCCGCTCCCCCGAGGCACTATCTTTGTTGGGTTGATACCCAAAAATTGCACGTGCGGACAAGCCCACTTGAATGGCACCAAAGGCCAATCCAGCGCAGGCAAAGGTATAGACCGGAAGCGCCGCCTTCGGGGGCCATTCGGTTGCAGAGATGATGGCGAAAATCGCGAGAGCGGCATAGAGGACGACAAGTACAATGTCACCCGCAGGATGAGGGATGGGCGCGTCACTCTTGACGTCAAAATGTTGCTCTCTGCCGCGGTTGCGATAGAGGGTCAGTATCGGCGACAGAATTGTGGCGAGGATAACAAGACCTATGATAATAACGCCGGGCCGGCTAAGCCACTCACTGAATTCGTAGCGTTCCGTCGTCAACCAAAGATAGTTCTGCAATTGCGGCCCGAGTACGACGGCGACCAAGAGCGGCGGGCGCGGCCAGCCGTAGCGTTTCATGAACACGCCTATTACCGAAAATACACCTAGCAACAGGATATCGGCATAAGAATAATTTGCGCTGAAGGCAGCGACGACGCACATAATGAGCGTCATTGGCACTATCACGAAGAAAGGCGCGACCGATAATCGTGCGAAGGCATCTGAAAACGCTATCGCGAGCGACGTCGCAATGAGATTAGCGATTACCAGAACACCAAGCATCGCATAGAGATAGTGAAGCTGAGAGCTCAGCATTTTCTCGCCCGGCGTAATACCGACAGCAATGAACGCGGCAAGCATGAGAGCCAGTGAGGTGGAACCGGGGATGCCGAAAATAGTCGTTGGGATCAGCGCGCCACCTTCTTTGGCATTATTGGAGCTTTCCGGCGCAATCACCCCGCGTACATCACCGGTGCCGAATGCTTCCTTGTTTTTTTCGGTTTGTGCGGCATGCGCATAGGCGAACCAATCGGCCACTGAAGAGCCGAGGCCGGGTAGAAATCCGACCCAAACGCCAATCACGGAACACCTTATGACAAGCCACCAATGGCGAAAGACGTCTTTAACACCTTGCCATGTCCCGCTTCCAAGGGCACCGGTTTGCGACACGCTTGTCCTGCGCACCGCCAAATCAACCAGCTCAGGAACCGCAAACACGCCAAGGGCAATGATGACGAGCTTAATGCCGTCCCATAGATAGTAGTCTTCAAACGTGAACCGCTCGATGCCGGTCCGGGCATCGGTGCCAATTAATGTAATGCCAAGCCCCAGGACAGCTGCCATAAGCCCCTTGATTGGCGAACTGCCGGATAGGATACCAACCGCACTCAAACCCCACAGGACAAGCATCAAGAATTCAGGCGAGCCGAACGCGAACACTAGGGGCTTCATCACAGGCAGCGTGATAACAAATACAATTGCGCCGAAAATGCCACCGATAGCCGAAGCGGTATACGCTGCACCAAAAGCCCGGCGCGCTTCACCACGCTTGGCCATGGGGTGGCCATCGAGGATCGTTGCCTGACTGCCAGCACTCCCAGGAATTGCAATCAACACGGAAGAAAATGTATTCGCGGTATTGGAAACGACGCCAATCCCAAGCAGCAGCGCTATACAACCATAAGGGTCGAGCGACATAGCGAAGGGAATAACCATGGAGAGCAGGATAAGCGAGCCTATTCCTGGGATCGCGGCAAATATACTTGAGGCGATCACCCCAAGCAGCATTAGTCCCAGGACCCGTGGGCTAAGGATTCCAGACACACCCTGAATTATTGCGTCCGGATTATAAAGCTCACTCATTATCTTGTTCCGGAATCAAACGGAAGACGCCGCACTTGGAAGGCTCGTGCACTGGCGTACTGCGGCTATTGGGCCATGCAGCTACAATACGCTTTGGCTATGAGGTCGCGCCGGGTGCGCACCAGAGACCTGCCGCGCACCCAACTGTTTTACTTTTTGCAGGCAATAGATTTGGCTTCTTTACCATTGCCTGGATAGGTTATCTTGCAAACCATTCCCACATTGACCTTACCGCGCGATGAAAGTTCACCGTTAATGGTGATGTCCGTACGCGAGCCCGAAACTTTGATCTTGTGGGTCTTGCCCTTCACCTTGAAGGACATGCGCCGGCCACCGCGCTGTTTGTCGGTTATGGCTGCTGTCACCGTCTTCATTTTCTTAGTCAGACTGGCCGCCAGACCGTGCTTTTTGCGCAAAGCAATGAAATACGCCAGATCTTCGTCTGTCGTTGCGACCAGATTCCTGACAACCTTATCCATTTGCGCGCCCGAAATCCAACCGAAGTCATCGCCGAATTCGCGCTTTGCGATTGCCAGAAACTTAGCATTCTTCATCACACGCTCGTAGGCAGCACGATAGGTCTTAACGTAGTCGGATGGCGAACGTGGCGGTAGCGCGACCCATTTTTCGACGGTCTGGTCGTCGAGCCACGTCTGGTAGGCCTTTTTAGCCTTGGCATCTAATTTCGAGGCAATCAGGTCACCCAGGACAGGCACCTTTGGAAATGATGTCCGCGGCACCATCTTGCCCGTCGCATCACGATTGCCAAGTTGCGCAATCGCCACCATATTGTCTTTCAACAGCGGCATGACATTAAAAAGGGTCTGGTTGTGCACCATGTCGATCTCACCACGCCGGGCAGCGAGCAACATCGCCGAAGTACCGGAATAGCCTAGAACGAATTTCAGATTCCAGCCGAGGTATTCCTTGCCCCATACCGCAGCGTGCGCGCCGGTACGTTCTCCGTCGATGCCACCAAAAGCCAACGGCTTGCTCTTGGCATCAGTCAGCTTATTGGTCACTTTTTTGTTGATCATAATGATTGTGCCAAGACGCGCTGTTCCGCCAACGAAGCTATATTTGCCAGGATTATATTTTGCCGCACGGTGGCGAAGCTTATAGGGGCTAACCTGCGTACGTGATCCCGAAAGTAACGTCATCCCATCGGGCTTCACCTTGGCAAAGAAATAATTGTTGGCCTTGATGCCACCGCCACCGGGAAGATTGCGATAGATGATCCGAGGTTTTCCCGGCAACTCATTACTTAGAAAACTGCCAATGCGACGTGCATTCGCGTCCGTACCACCACCGGGTCGAGAATTAATGATCATTTCGATGGTCTTGCCTTTGAACGACACGTCGGCCACCGTGCCTGTGCTACCGCCGGTGATTATAAACATGCCTCCAAGGCAGACCTTCAAATATTTACGTCTCATATTTTCCTCCATCGGGTGCCAATGATTCTTGCTGGTTTTGTCTAAGTCTTGCATGCTTGCCCATTGGTCCGCAATGGGCATGAAGCGATCGGGTTTGTCTGTAAGGTTAGCGATCGGTATTCTTCATTGGCAGACCTGGGCCCCGACGTCAGAAACCGTTCCGCTTTATCACCGTTAGCGGCCATCGCCGATCACCGGGCCGACGGCTAGGGCTCGACGCCTTTCAAAACAACGAGTGAATCCAAGACAACGCCGCCCTCTCCGTCTTCGAAAACGCGATAGGGATTGACGTCGACAGAGTGAACGTAGTCACTAAGGTCGCTGGCAACCCGGCCAATCGCCATGAGGGCATCGATTACGGCGTTCTTGTCCATTGCCGCCTGTCCACGATAGCCGTCAATCAAGCGGCCGACACGTGTTGAATTAATCATGTCCTCTGCTGTTGCACGATCGATCGGCGGGGCGCCGAACGCAATATCCTGATAAAGCTCGAGCGCAACACCACCGCTACCAAACACCACAACCGGTCCAAATTCACGGTCATTCTGAATGCCCAATAGAATATCCGTGCCAGAGCGCACGTAAGGTGCAACAAGCATGCCGTCCAGTGGCCGCTCTCCCAGCACGGCAGCCGTGTTATTCTCTATCCGCTCAAAGGCGGCCCGCAAGGCCGACTCGTCCTTAATTCCAAGTGCAACGCCACCAACATCGGTCTTGTGAGTAATCCTGGATGAAATTGCCTTCAGGGCTACCGGGTAACCACACAAGCGTGCAGCATCGACGGCCTCATTGACGTCGGCGGCCACGTATTCCTTCTCTACCCCTAGGCCGTATTCTTTTAACAACGTCTTTGATTGGACCTCATTCAACACCCTCATACGCTCTTTTTCTTGAGAGGCAGTAGATATAATTGTCATTACTTCGGGAGGAATCGCGCGTTGTTCGGAAATCACATCCTCGCCCTGTGACGCATAGTGTCTGGCCTTTGCGAGCCGGCTCGCATTAGCGATCGTCTGAAGACCCTTATTGACCTCTTGCAAGAATGGAATATTCGGTAGTGCTTTTTTCAGATCACGGGAGAAATCGGTGAACGCATATGACGTCATTGAGACGACGGCCAGCGGTTTTTGAATCGATTTTCCGATTAGGTCGTTAATACTTTTAAGATTCTGAATTTTCTCTTCCGCGACTTGGGAACGCGGTAGCTCTTCCTGTAAGAGCAAGATGTCCGTGTTTGGGTCTCTGGATAGAACCTCGATAGCAGCCAAATAGGTTTCGCGACCAGAGAACGCTGCAAATCCGCCGTCGATCGGATTTCCCTGAGTTGCTGTGAAGCCAAGGATTTTTTCCAACTCACTTACGGTATCCGGCGCAAGTTCGGGAAACTCGATGCCGTTTCTCTGAGCACATTCGAGAAGAAGGCCTTTGAAACCGCCCGAAAACGTGAGGGCGGCGGCTTTATTACTTGCCGGTGTTGCGGCATGCAAAACATACTCTATTGTTTCGACAACATCATCGAGGCTATTCACACGAATGATACCTGTTCCAGATGTGACCGCATCGAATGCCTGTAACGAACCGGCGAGCCTGCCGGTATGCGAAAGCGTGGCGGCCTGACTGGTTTCCGAACCACCAATTTTGAAGGCCACGACAGTCTTTCCGCTGTCCCGCATCAACTTGCAAGCTGAAACAAATTCATCGGGATTTCGGATCGTTTCGATAAAAGCCGCGACGACCTGCGTACCGGGATCCGACGCAAAAAACCGCAAATAATCCGCTGTCGTTAAACCCAATTCGTTTCCACTCATAATCATATAGCCGCATCTGGTACCGCGGTCTGCCATGGCTCTACCAAGGGCTGTGACTATACCGCCGCTTTGCCCTATGACGGCGACTGGACCTGGCACCAAATCACCGATACGCCGATCAGGTATTGTCAGCATTTTGTGGCGGGCCGACAGATTACCCATACAATTGGGCCCGGAGACAGCAAGGCCGAGTTCTGCAATTACTTCTTGGAACCGATCGGCAGAAACGCGCTCTTCACCAAAACTCGTCTCTCCAAATCCGCCGGCAAACACCGTGGCGCTTCGGGCACCAGCTTTTGTCCCGGAAATGAGCGTCTCAATGGCCGTTGAAGCTGGAACAATGATTACGAGATGGTCGGGAGGCTCTGGAAGGCTCGCAACATCTGGATAGCACGGCCCACCCCATATGGTGGTGTAGCGGGGATTGACGGGATAAACAGCGCCCGCAAAGCCATGCCTCTTTAGGTTGTTCCAAATAACTTCGGACCAGTTTCCTGCCCGCTCTGTGGCGCCCACTATGGCAATGTTGTTGGGATGCAAGAGCGCTTCAACGTCATTGTATCCTTGGGGCATTGCATTGGCCGACCGTCCTTGTTTCATCTTTTTTCCTCAGCTAGAACGCACGCCAGCCCAAACCAAGACTGCACAACAAGTCACCATTCAACAATCAGTCTGCCAGGTCACAAGTCGCCAAATATCCACATACAACTCAACCGTTGTCACCCGCATTACCATCCCCTCACGGTCGTGATGCCACTAGAAGTCCCGTTGAGGATCATAACTAGTGCAACCCCGAAAATTCATAACGCTTCACAGTCAAAGACGTATCACACCAATACCATCTTCTGCCTGAACGCTGACACCATAGGCCCTTGACATGTCTGCTACCCGCGCGATTACCCGGTCTGCTATGTCGCCACGCGCAAGCATCGGTCGGCCGCGTTGACCGCGCCGCATCCCAAATCCCAAATCGACGGGATGTATTTTGATCTCTGACAGCCTTCCACTATCGAAATGGCAAGTCACCGCCATGTTCTCCCAGAACCCCGCATGTGCGACGTGCCCCTTCGTCCCGTCTCCGGTTCGTGCGGCGAGAAACTCGGATGGCGTAGCATCATACGAAAGCCCGAAGCGGGCATATGCATCCGCGGGGAAAGCCTCAACCGTCTCGTTTTGGAATATAAAATTGCCAAGCGAGTACATGATCGGCTTGCCTTGGTAAATCTCTATCCCAAGTGGCGTGTGCGATCCATGACCCACAAAGATGTCGGCGCCGGCATCGATGGCGGCCCTGGCGAAAGCCGGAATGAAGTCCGCTGGCTCCTTGAGATCAATTCGCGTTTTAGCTTCCACCAGACTGCGCTGGGAAAATTCATGACTGTGGAAGGAAACTACAACCCAATCCGCCTGTTGGCGCGCCTCCCGAATCCATCGCAGATTATCATCAATATCATTCTTGCTTCCCTCGCTCCGCGCGCCAAAAGCGTCGCCCAGTTCGATTGTTTCACCAAACAAATGTAGGCTGTCTGTCACATCCGGAGGCGCTTCGGACTCACTGTAAAAGTGCGTGCGATTTCGGTTTCTCGTCTGATCAAAGCCAAGTTCACGGTTCATGCGCTGTAGGGCCTCGAACGTCGCACGATCGACCGTATACGATTTTGACGAGGCAAACGGGTTGATGCCAGGCCGCCCTCGTATGTCGGGGCGCTGGTCGCCGGCTGCATTCCACGGCCGGTACGTCGCTGTCATCGCGACAAGTGCAACACGCCCCCCCTTTGTATCGAGGTAACCCGGACGCCGTGCTTCTGCGAGATTAGCGCCGCTGCCCGCGTAAGCAATGCCCGCGTTTTTCAGATGCGAGATGGTTGCAAGCAATCCCTGTTCGCCGTAATCAAAGGCATGGTTATTCGCTGTGCCAACAATGTTGACACCATACCATTTCAGATCATCCAGAAGACCAGGTGGTGTTGTCATGTACGTGCCGCGGGTGATACCTGGCGCACCTTCATCGGGATTTCGGACCACGGATTCGAGGTTCACGAAGCCGGCATCGGCCTCCTTATAAACCTGTCGTAAAGCAAGAAAATCGGGTTCCTCGAAAATGCTGAGCCGACGCGTAAGCATGCAGTCGCCAGCTAGCGCGATCGAGAACTCTGCCTGTGTAGACTGATAGCTCATCTGGCCACCTTAATAGTTAGAATGCGTAGGTTTCGAGTTTGGCCATATCCAGCGATGCACCAAAGCCCGGTGAATCATCGGGTGTAAGCGTACCGTTGGAAAAATTAAAACTGCCGGAGAAAACATCATCCTGCAGCTTGTCAAAAAAATGGGTTTCCGTCGGATAGGGTGAGAGGCTGGGAATTGCCGAACGCAGATGCATGCGCGAGAGTGCAGCTAGCCGACTTTCGGAATCTGTACCGATTACGACCGGCAGACCTGCCGCTTCGGCAACCGCGATGATCTTCAAGGACTCGGTAAAACCCGTCCTTTTGAGCTTTACGCTAACGCCACCTACCGCACCAAGACGTATAAGCGTGTGGACAGCGGCAAGTGAACCGCACGTCTGGTCACCGAGGAGCGCAATTGGTAGATCACCAGCCAGCGCCGCCATTCGCACCGGATCGTTGAATGTGCAGGGTTCCTCAATAAAAGCGACGTTATAATCCAGCACCTTCGTGAGAATTGTTCGCGCTTCAGTTTCTGAATAGCTGCCGTTGCCATCTATATAAATGAAGGCATCGTTCCCCAACGCTTTACGCACCTCGGCGACCAACCTGACATCCTCGTCAGAACGCTTCCAGGTCTTGAGCTTCATCGAGGAATAACCGCGCGTCTCATTCATTGTGATAGCCTCGCGAACTTGGTCCTCGCACGTGTTGCCGTGAACGAGCCACGTCAGCGGCACCGGCTTCGGTTTGTCTCCACCCAGCAGACGCCAAACCGGTTGCTCGAGCACCTTGCCCTTGAGGTCCCAGAGCGCGACGTCGATGAGTGCCTTCGCGGTTCGGCATCCCTTGATACGTCCCACAGCAGCTAGAGCTGACGTATGTGCAAGGGGATCAAGCCCGATCAATCGTTGCTTAAAAAACGCCTCGATTTGATATGCAAGTGATTTTGCATCTTCGCCCTGCTGTTCGGGGCGGCAGACAGCCTCCGCAAGACCTTCGGTTCCATCATCAAGGATGATGCGTAGAAAGGCATACTGCCCGACGCTTTCACTTACCGAACGGAATTTGATTTCTCCCTTATAGGGAAGTTTGACGGGATGGCATTTTACGTCTGCAATCTTCAAGTCGGTTGCGTTGTCGTCACTCATAGAGTTTGCGCTTTTCTCTGTCAGCATTGGTTTCTCCCATTTAGTCGTCGCTCTTGCGGGTCAACCGGTCAAGAACGAGCAAGGTCATAACGACAGCCAACTGCAGGATCGATGCGGCCGCTAGTGTGCCCATATCGCCGTCCTCATAATAGAACAATAGCGTTACGGTCAGCGTCTCAGTACCTTCCGTGTAAAGGAGCAACGGTATCGTCAAGTCACGTGCGGCGATCGCGAAGACAATCACAAAAGCGGCGAATGCACCGCGGCGCAGAAGGGGAGACAGCACGTAACGTACCGTCTTCAGCCACGTGCCCCCGTGTACTCGTGACGACTCTTCCAATTCCGTGCTCACCTGATGGATGGCCGACTGCATCGTTGCGGCGCCGAGCGGCAGACCTTTAACGATGAACCCAAAGATGATGACGAGCGCCGTGCCGTACAGGTTAAAGGGTTGCGGCGGCAGGGCCCATGCCCACAACAACGCAAGCCCCATGACAATCCCCGGCAGTGTCCATGGTGCCCAGGCAATCAGCTCCAGAACATAGCCGAGCCAATGCCTGGTGCGCACGCGAATGTAGCCAACCAGGCCACCAATCACGACAACCGCCGCAGCTGCCAAGGCGGCAAATATAATCGTATTGCCAAGGCCGCGCATTGCGCGTTCATCGTTGAGGACGTTGGTCCAGTTGTTGAGCGTTAGGTATTGCCACCCATAAAGTCCGAATACCTCGAAAAACGAACTGACAAAAATCTGAACTAATGGAATAACGACCGCGAGCAGAAAATACACGACAAAGGCAGCAAAGATGCCCCAGCGCGCGACATTGGGGAGTTTCAATCGGGTAGGGCGGTAGCCTTTACCGGTCACAACCGTGAACCGACGCCCACCGAGCTTGTGCCACTGCACGACCATGAGCGCGAAAGTTACGACGATCAGGATAACGCTGAGAGCCGTCGCTGCCCCGTATTGGGGTGGATGGCGGTAAGACAACATACGGTATATTTCGTTCGAGAACACATACACGCCGCCCGGATTGCCGAATAACAACGGATTCTCGAAAGACTCGAGTCCGGAGACGAACACCAAAAGTGAGATACTCAAAATCGCCGGCATCAGCATCGGAAACGTAATTGTCGTCATGACCTTGAATTTGCTGGCGCCAAGCGTGATGGCAGCCTCCTCGTAAGACGCATCCATCTGCCTGAAAAAACCAACAAGCATCATGAACATGAACGAGATTGTGTTCATTGAGGCATGAAAAATCAGCCCACCCCAGCCATAGAGATTGATAACGTTGCCCTGTACCCCGAACCACTGCTGGGCGAACGTATTAATGAGGCCGTTTTGAGGATTACCGAGCATCAACCACGCAAAGGCCGTTAGCAGGTCTGGCACAAAGAACGGTATCGGGATCATCCAAGTCATCAGGCCTGCGAACGGCACGTCCGTGCGTGCGACCGCCCAAGCGAACAACAAAGCAAAAAAGAGACCAATACCGAGTCGGGCTAACGAGTAGATGACGCTGTTGGCAAGGATTGGCAAAAGATCCCAATTCTGAAACCAAGCTGCATAGCTTGCGAGTGTAAATGATCCGAGGCGACCTGGCTGACCGGTAAAAAAGCTCGCAATAAGAAGCACAGCAAACGGATAAAAAACAAGAACAAGCAGAAATAGAAGAAGGATGTAGTAGAAAAAAGTTGGCCGGATGTGCAGGCGGGAGGCGATTGATGGCGACGGTTTGGCGATAGCCGATGGCGCTCTAAGTGCTGCTGCACCGGTTCCTGCATTTTCGGCCGACGTCGTTGTCATGTTGTCTCGGCTTTATGTGTAGAGGATCATTTCATCTGGCGAAATCGCAAGTACAACGTCCTCATCGATCGGAATGTCATCTTTGTCTCGATACTCGACTTTCAAGTCGGTGGTATCGTTGATTGCGACAAGATATTCGATATGATTGCCAACGTAAGCACGCGCCTTAATTCGGCCGGGCAGGTGACAACGGTGATCAGCGCTGGCGACGGCATTCTTCATCAGCTCAATCCGTTCAGGCCGCACGAACAATGTATCACGGCGCCCATCAGCCTCTTTGCCATTCGCTCCGTTGGCCGTGCGGACCGATTGCTTGTCAAGAAGCAGTGTTGATACCTGATCACCAACCGTCTTGAGCGTCACCCGCGCGCCATCCGATTGACGCTCTACATGTCCCGTAACATCGATCATATTGCCTTTACCGATGAACTCTGCCACGAACCGCGTCTCAGGCAGTTCATATACCTCGGTTGGCGTGCCAATCTGCTCAATGACACCGGCATTCATCACGACGAGCCGATCCGATAGTGTCAGTGCCTCTTCTTGATCGTGCGTAACATAAAGTGCCGTGAGCCCGACGCGCTTCTGCATGATGCGAAGTTCGAACCGCATTTGTTCACGCAGTTTAGCATCGAGGTTAGACAACGGCTCATCGAGCAAAAGAAGTTCGGGATCAAATACCAGGGCGCGCGCCAGAGCAACGCGCTGCTGCTGGCCTCCAGACAGCTGCGTCGACGGCTTGTCACCCATTCCAGACAGCCCGACGAGATCAAGGACGCGTTCAATCAGGACTTTCGCGTCGGCGCGCGCCACGCGTCGCATCTTTAAGGGGTAGGCAATGTTTTCGGCGACAGTCATATGGGGCCAAATCGCATAGGACTGGAATACCATCCCAAGCCCACGGGTTTCGGGCGGGACATTCACGCCGCTTTCTGACTCATAAACCAAGCGGTCGCCGATGCGAATAGAGCCGGACGTCGGCTCTTCTAGACCGGCGACCATCCTAAGCGTCGTTGTCTTGCCGCATCCGGACGGACCAAGCAGCGTCAAGAACTCTCCATCCGCTGCTTGCAACGTCACGCCATCAACCGCTTTGAGATTTCCGAACCGCTTGCTGAGATCTAGCAGCGCAATTTCTGGCATAATTGATCTCCTTACCGGATACCAAACACGCCTTCCATTTCCTTAAAGAAGAAGTTCGGAGCGGCCAGCTGTTTGTCCGGAATACGGTCCATTAGCACCTTGTCTGGTATCGCCATCTGAGGGACAGCAACACTGGCATCGGGGTGCGGAACCGGCCTTGCCCGCAATGACCAGAGCTTCAGCTGCTCGACCTCATAAAACCACGTCAGAAGGACTTTGGCGGCATTGATATTCTTGGCACCTTTAATGATTGTGATTGATGAAGGTGTCCATGCCAGACCTTCCTTGGGAACCACCCAAGCTAACGGTGCACCTTTTGGGAGCTTGCGAAAGAAATCACCACGGCCGGAAAAGCCGATGGCGCATTGCCCGCGCAAAACTGCATCGCGGATCACCTTGCTGCCGCCGGGAATAATGAACGGCGCGACAGTAGACTTGAGTTTCTTAATATAGTCGACGCCAAGCCCTTTGGTGTTATAGATGCCGAGCATATGCCAGGCACCACCGCCCGCAGAACGCGGATCGCGGATGCAGACTTTGCCCTTGTATTCCGCCTTGACGATGTCCCAGTATGACTTGAAACTTTTGGCGTCGACCATTTTGGGATTGACCACGATGCCCTGCGCGCTGACATGCACCGGCCACCAGTAACCGACCGGTTCCCTAACGAACGCTTTCTTGTTTATTCGGTCAAGTTCGGGAGCGGGCGGCCGCCACTTTGTTAGCAGACCCATGCTATGCAGTTCGAGCATATACTGATCATTTGCATCAAACACATCAACGACCAACCGGCCAACCGACGCCTCAGTCCGGATCCGATCTGTATTTTTCCGGTTCTTCCCTGTCAGCGTTTTGATTTTTATGCCAAAGCGCTTTTCGAACCGTTTTTTACCGCCTCTCTTCAGAAACTTGCGGGTCGTCGTTCCGCCATACCAGTTAATGACACCCTCTTTGACGGCAGCAGCGACAACCTTGGCACCCAGTTTCTTTGTTACAGGATCATTAGCCAAGTTGGCCGGAAGCTTGTCTTGCGCGCCTGCCGTGTTAGCTGCCATCACACCGATGGCGGCAGCTACCAGCATTGCAGAAACAAAATGCGATCGAATATTGGAAGGTCTTCCTTTCAAGTCTTTCATTGTTTCCTCTCCAGTTCCTGTTTTCTTGGGCCGTATTATTCGGCTCTTTTGTCAAAGCAATAAAGTTCCACGCATTAGACGCTCTGTTCGAAATCCTCGCGCTTGAGATCGGCGCGCGGGTATGCGACAGCTGAATGCGTCATTCCAAAATGGACACACATTTCAGCGAACCTGATGCTAATGGCCTTGGTATTGAGGACTTGCACGCCAGTTGCCTTGGCAAGATCGTCGGGATCAACGACATAGGGTATCAGGGCACCACCAAGCGGAACGATAATCTCTGACCGCTTGTCGTCAACCAGCGATTTTATGAGCCGCGTTGTCGTCTCAACAATCTCAGCCTTGCGCTCTTGCACATTCGTATAAACACCGATCGGCTGAATGTCTGTCACAAACCGATCCAGACCATAGGTGCGCAAAATCTTCCAGGTGTAGGGCACGTGCGGCGGCAGGGGCACGGTAATTCCAATTCGATCTGCCAAGACGGCTGCGGCATGGACGCTCGTGCGTAACGGTCCAATCACGGGAATTGAAACGGCCAGCCGCCCGCCGTCAACACCAGGATCAAACGTGTTCGACGAAATCACCGCGTCATAGCCGTTTTCCTGAGCCCAAAATATCTTTCTGACAATCGCCGGGGTCTCCATCATGTGATGCAGCCCATTCAGCATGTTCTGCGAGCCAATCGACTCCATCAATTGCGAGCCTTCATACGGCTCGGGGAAACCAATTTCAATTTTTGTGCCGGCTGTAGCATAGCCGTTTAGCTGTGCCTCGATACGAGCAACATCATATGGAGGTTTTGATTTTTGAGTGCGGGGAGCCTGATTGACAAAAAGGATTCGCATGGACAGCGCCTCCACGTTGATCAACACAAAAAAGCAATCGCGTCAGTCGTGGGCGACACGCGAGCGGTGTATTCATGCACGATCATCAATGCCAACAGCGGCAAATCTTGACGCCACCTTGCATGCCATCATCACTATAGGACCAAATATCAAAGGCACACCAGAACTATTTTGCGTCAACATTTGCCTACTGGAACACCATAAACTCGACTGAATCCGTCTTGACGAAGCGAAAAACTCGTCCGACGATGCTTAACGCCTTTGCGGCAAGGCACGGGCGAGGATGAGCGGGAATTGACTGGGTATAGTGATGACCGAAACATGTGATGTGTTAGTTATCGGCGCGGGTAGTGCCGCATTTGAGGCAGCAGTTTCAGCGTACCAGAGCGGCGCTGGAAAAGTTATTATGCTCGAAAAGGCGCCGGAACCCGAATTCGGCGGCAACGCCCGCTTTTCCCATACAGGCTTCCGTTTCGTGCATTCAGGCAAGGAGGAAGTGCATGCTTTCATCCCGGACGTCGACCCTGCTGAGTTCGATAGAATGCAGATCGAGCCCTACACTCGTGCCGAATTCATCGCAGATTTAAACCGCCTTACCCAAGGCCTTATTGATCCCACGCTTGCCGACATGGTGGTCGATCAATCCAACGCAGCGGCGCATTGGGCGCTCGAGACGGGCATCAAGTGGCATCAAGAGAAATTCACCACAATCAATGGCAAATACTATTTCGAACCGGGCCGCAACGTGCAGACACTGGGTGGTGGTAAAGGCCAACTCGAGCAGTGGCGCAAGATCGCGTTAGACCTTGGCATCGATATTCGCTTTGAAAGCCGCGTGTCGGCGATCCATGGCAATGCGCACCGTGTGAGCGGCGTGCGCGTTCTAAGTCCCGACAACGAATATGATCTGGAAGCGAAGGCGCTCATTGCCTGTGCTGGCGGATTTCAAGCCAACCCGGAAATGCGCGCACGTTATCTTGGTGACAATGCCGACCTCCTGAAGGTGCGCGGCTCAAAACATAACACTGGCGAAGTGCTCATGATGTTTCTGGCGCTTGGCGCAAAGGCGACCGGACACTGGCAGGGTGCACACCAAACGCCAATCGATGCCGGCGCGCCGGCTTTCGAAACGCCGCTCCGAGAAGACGGTCGCGGCAACAAGATGAACCGTTATGATTACTGCCACGGGATTACGGTCAACGCGCTGGGCCAACGCTTCTTCGACGAAGGTGAGAGCTTTCACTCCTATACTTATGCCAAGACCGGCCGTGCGGTCCGCAACCAGCCTGGCAATATTGCCTATCAGATTTACGACAAGAAAGGCATCGCCATGTTCCGGCATGGCCCGGATTTTCCTGCGACCCATGAGGAAGCAACGACCATCCGGGAGCTGGCAACCAAGGTCGGCCTCAATCCTGATGTCCTGGAGCACACCGTTTCACAGTATAATGCCGCCGTCGATGCAGACACGCCGTTCAATCCGTCGATACTGGACGGCAAACGGACCACCGGTCTTTCGCCGGAAAAATCCAACTGGGCTCAGAAACTTGATGAGCCCCCGTTTCGCGCACTTCCCGTATCCGGCGGCATAACCTTTACGTTTGGCGGCCTTGCCGTCGATACCGAGGCACGCGTGCTGAATACAAGCAACGAACCAATCCGCGGTCTTTACGCGTCGGGTGATATTATCGGGCTGTTTTATCACAACTATCCCTCCTGCACCGGCCAGACCAGGAACCTTGTCTTTAGCCGAAAAGCCGGCCAGAACGCAGCCCGCCTCGCCAATTGAGCGCGCGGGTTATGTTGAGAATTTCTCCCTAGGCGACATGACAATAATCTGTGTCAGTCACTGGAAACGGAAAAAGGCATGCCGATACGGCTCTTTGATAGGCACCATGGCGAAGCGTTCCGCAAGCAACTGAACAATGATCCTGAATTTGCGCTCGTTGCATGCGACATGGCCTTGAGCCTCGTGCTTGATGTAGGCTCCCACACCCGAATTCTAACCTTTCAAGGTGGTCAGTTGAACTCAGTCGGCACGCAATTGGGCCAGGACGACGCCATAGATATTCGCATCACTGGAACCGAGGATTTTTGGCGCAAGCTCCTCCTACCGCTACCACCCCCGCGCTTTCAGAACCTTTACGCTGGCGTACGGTTCGCAACCTGCAATGTGTCGGGAAATAGCGAACTCTACAACGCCTACTACGCAGCACTCACGCGGATGATCGAGGTGCTGCGTGAATTCGAGAGTGATTGTCAGGTCACTTGCCGCAACAGGGAAGAACAAAAACCGAGAGTTAGATTTGAGGACACGATTGGTCGGTACGTTTA
The DNA here is from genome assembly GCA_965223255.1 of Hyphomicrobiaceae bacterium. Classification (GTDB taxonomy): domain Bacteria; phylum Pseudomonadota; class Alphaproteobacteria; order Rhizobiales; family Hyphomicrobiaceae; genus CBDCWA01. The sequence continues at coordinate 782,254 of CBDCWA010000003.1, forward strand.
TCTCAATTTGGAAGGTCTTGAATACCGCGTTTACTACGAGGAAAGCGGAACCGGTATACCGCTCGTCTGCCAGCACACGGCCGGGTCCGATGGCCAGCAATGGCGCCAGTTCCTCGCCGATAAAGACATTACAGAGAGTTACCGGGTCATTGTCCCCGACCTCCCCTATCACGGTAAATCGCTGCCACCGGAGTCTCTCGATTGGTGGGCCAGGGAATATCGACTTACAAAGTCGTTTTTTATTGCATTTCATCTGGCCCTGAATCGTGCTCTCGAATTGGAGCGTCCGGTTTTCATTGGCAGCTCGATGGGCGGCTCACTTGCAACCGACCTCGCCCTTGACCAACCCGACCAATACCGCGCCGTCATCGCCCTCGAGGAAGGCCTTCGCAGCGCCAAAACGCACCAGGCAGACGCCCAAAATTCCTGGCGCTACTACCGCCATCCACGCGTTAATGGTGCCGACCGTGCTGCAGCATCCATGTATTGCCTAAGTGGGCCGCAAAGTCCAAAGGCCTACCGCCACGAAGTGTCATGGGGCTACAGCCAAGGCGCGCCCGGTGTCTTTGCGGGAGACCTTTATTATCGCCATGTCGAGCACGATCTCAATAAGACGGCGCATCTGATCGATACCACGCGCTGTCCGGTCTACATCTTGAACGGCGAATACGACCCGGGAACGGGCATCGCGGAAGGCGAAGCATTGGCCGCAAAGATCAGCGGTGCAAAGTTTATTGCTTTGCCAGATCTCGGCCACTTCCCAATGACCGAAGACTTCCGAACCATGAAGCCTTTTATTATGCCGGTCTTGGAAGAGATCGCGAAAACAAATTGATCCGGCCAGAAAAGTGAGGCATCGAGATAAGCATTCGCTTGCGCGGCTTGCCGTCTCGCCAATATCACCAATATCACCAATTGGGATTGATCGCCGAGCCAAATCTCGAATTCTAACGTAAGGACATGCTTGACTATTCACCGCGCTCGGCCCGCGGCAATCGCCTGGGGTATTGAACCGCGAAAGGATGCGTTAGGCCAAAAGGCGCCTTGGGGCGTGACGGCTATTTTGCGCACGCGTGAAAATCTGATCGCGCGATGAGATCGGCGCAATGGGTCTGATGATTCTCACCACTCGGCAGCATTCGGCTTAGAACAACCAGATCCCAAAACTGATTGTCCGCTTCTGTCCGCAGGTCCAGCGGAGGCAATTCACCGCGCGCCAATGCGTCAATCGCGGCAAGCATCATCCGGCGCGCCGCAACGATTGCCATATCGGTCGTACCAAGCCGCTCACGCGAGCGATCGTGTATTGGCCCGGGTGACTCTACGGCAAACGTGTCGTGAGCAAAAAAGACATCACCCATCCCCGAATAGGCGCCTCCCATGGACCGACGGTCCTGCCTATATCGATTGTGGGCACCGCGAACAGGATCCTCGTTTTCATCGACTTCACCGGCAGCCTTCTTCACCAATGATACCTTGTCCAGCGCATGGTGCGGATGATAGTAGAACTCATAACGCCAATGCGATGTGTCATCGATCGGCACATGCCAGTGCACCGAGTACCCGCCCTCGCCATAGCGTTGATCGCTACCGGCAAAAAACGCCAGATTCGGAAACACATAATTCGTCACCCGCAAATATGTGCGCCCATCCGGGGCTCCACGGCTGGCATAAATCCGCACCCCAAAGCGCGTTCGCTCAATCTCCAAATCTGGTTGTGGATCCCGGATCAACACGTCTTGAGAGGCCCCATAGTCGCCCTTGCGATCCGGCAGCGGTTTTGCGAAGGCATGCAAAAACGACAAGTGCGCCGGGTCGATATTGCCCTCATTGGCCTGCAGATAGTTGCACCGATGACGTACACGGCTTTGATAGACATGCTCTGGCGGTGCATTGACGAAGTGGAAGTTTGGAAAACGGGGCGGCGCGCCTGGACCCATATAGGCAAAGATCGTTCCTGCAGCTTCATGGCAGCGATAGGCTGTGTGTCGAATGCGGTCTTTAAGACCACTCTCCGGTGGCTCCGCCGGCTGATCCAAACAGCGCCCATAGCGATCAATCAGCCAGCCATGATAGAGGCATCGCAAACCACCATCCTCCAGCCTGCCATAGGACAGATCGGCACATCGATGCGGACAGTGCAGCCCTATCAGTCCGATCTCGCCCCGATCATCGCGGAACAAGACCAGATCCTCACCCAGGATCTTTACCGGAACCGGGACCCCATCCTTCAAATCGCGGGCAAGGCCAACAGGTTGCCAATAGCGGCGTAGCAGCGCACCGCATCCTGTCCCCGGACCTGTCATGGTCAGCAGCGCATTTTCTTCCTGCCTATTCACGACCGAAATCCTTGTTAATCGGCACTAGAGGCGCGCAATCCTATAGCGCCTAGACCGAAGGGAATGGCAGCACGTCCTTGTACTTGCGCATAACCTCATCGAGACGCGAGCGCTCTGTTCTGCTTACCTCGGGGAACTCATCGCGCCAGGCCCATGGACGGACGGCGTAGAAAATCGCTCTCGCGTTGGTATGATCCTTGGAGGCACGCCGGTCGGGCGGCATGCGGGGATCGAGCGGTGTCGACCAGCAGCCATCCATGATCTGAATATCCTCGGCAGGATCGACACGCGTCTGCATCGCCCATACAACTTCTTTTAAATTCGTCGGATCGATATCTTCGTCGACGACGACCACATACCGGCCATTGCGCGCACCAGCTGCACAACTCATTGCCGCCAGGGCGGCCTGCTTGGCATGGCCGGCATACATTTGCTTGATCGCTACCACCAACATAAAGGTGGTGTGAAAATAGACCCCAACTACGCCTGGCACACCAGCAGCCTCGATTTGATCCCACACCACGCCAGCCGGTTGCGCCAGACCATGCGTCGGTGCACCGAGCCATTGCGGCGCCTGGTTCAGCAGTATCGGATCATCTCGGTAATAGACGGCCTTAATGCGAATAACTGGCTGCGGCTCGCCTGTCCCACGAGTGCCACCGGAGTAATATCCGGGCCACTCTCCAAACGGGCCCTCATCATGCGCTTCTTCGTCCGGCGGCGGCACCTCTCCCTCAATCGCAACTTCCGAATAGGCTGGAATCGGCAAGCCGGTTATCGGGCCAAGCACAACGTCCAGCGGCTGACCCCGCCAACCTCCGACGATATCCAACTCTGATTTAGCCCACGGCACTTTCACGTGTGAGGCACGAAAAACGAGCGGGTCACCGCCAAACACCGCCACGACGGGACAGGCTTTGCCCTCGCGCCAATAGCGCTGGCAGATTTCACGTCCTTGTTGACCGGGGCTCATCCACAACCCAAGCCGATCCGGCCCGTGCACCTGCATGCGATAGGTGCCCATATTGACATAGCCGGATTCAGGATCGCGATTGATCAGCGAATCGCCAGTACCAATATAACGCCCACCGTCTTTGGTGTGATAAAGCAATGACGGGAATTTCAAGATATCGACAGGCACGCCGCTATCACCACCCATAACGTTCTCGAGCACCGGACCGGTGTTGACTTCCCGCGGCGGAATGGGATCAACCGCCTTCATCTTCTTCGCCAGCAACCGGATCAACTCCAACTTGGTCTTATCTGTCGGCAAGCCCATCGTGAGCGCCGCCCGTTTGCGGCTGCCTCCGAACAAGCTGATCACCCGGAAGCCTTCTGGATGCCCCTTGATATTATTGAACATCAACAGTGGTGGTTCTGGAATGAACTCTGACACCGCCTCGGTGAGGGCACCGATTTCCTTATCCCAATCCGCACCGTTGATTTCGACGTATTCACCCTCATTCTTGACCAGCTCGAGGAATGTCCTGAGATCGTGATACGCGATTGTCATGTGATGCTACTCCTGGCCCGACCACGTGCGGGACGCCCAATTGAAAGCGCCCTGCTTACCCATCATAACTGCCGACATCGTGCTTAAGATGTCATTGGGATCGCACGACACCGCTCCGGTGCAAAATGAAGCCGCACGCGCCCACCCGGCGTCAGACCACTTGACGTGTGTGCTTTCACACGTATGCGCCCACCCGACGTTGTAATCCAGCAATCCAACACCTCACCCGTGAACAATGCCGCCTGCACCTCGCCGTCGATAAGATTTTTCTGGCCCTCTGAGCCCTCGTCCGAAATCTCAACATCCTCCGGTCGGATCATAACGATCGCCTTATCTCCGACTACTAATGGCGCTTCGACGTTGCATTCAATTGTACCATTTTCTGTAACAACAGCGCCGCGCGACGCCCCATTCACAACGGAAACTTCCCCTTCCAGGAAATTCGCCTGACCAATGAAATGGGCAACAAACTCCTCCTTCGGCGCTTTATATATCTCGACCGGCGTGCCTTCCTGTACGATCCGCCCGCCGCTCATTACCGCGATACGATCCGACATTGTCAGAGCTTCCAGCTGATCATGCGTCACATAGAGAGTCGTGATATTGAGCCTCTTGACGAGTTCTCTAATCTCGAAGCGCATATCCTCCCGCAATTTTGCATCGAGATTAGACAGCGGCTCGTCCAACAACAGTACCTTTGGTTCATGCACCAAAGCCCTGGCCAAAGCGACACGCTGCTGCTGCCCCCCACTTAAAAACGGGGCAGGGCGGTCCGCCAGCGCGTCCAGTTGCACCAGTTTCAAAGCCCGATCCACACGCTCGCGCACCTCTCGCTTAGGCCTTCTCGATCGCCCGTACACGAGTGGAAAGGCAACATTGTCAAACACCGTCATGTGCGGCCAAATCGCATAAGACTGAAAGACAATCCCGAAATCCCGCTGTGCCGTTTTGACATCGATACCGTCCTTCCGAGAAAAGACGACTTCGTTGCCAAGCCAGATATTGCCTGTATCAGGGTTCTCGAAACCCGCGATGGCGCGCAATGTCGTTGTCTTGCCGCACCCTGAGGGCCCGAGCAGTGTATAGAACTCACCCGGCGTCGTCTCAAATGATACGCCTTGCAACGCCCTGACGATATCTCCTTCCTGGGACACGAAGGATTTGTGCAGTTCATCGACTCGGATCATTGCCTCGCCTCACCTTGACGCATTCCAACGTCACACCCCACGCTGCTCCGAACCAAGCCTTGGAACATTATTGCATCCACTATGTTTCCCCCCTGCCACTTTGACTTTTACCGCCGGCAATTCGCGCCACAAAAGTAAGCAACGAAATTGTCAAGACCATCAATACCGAGAGCGCCGCGGCCGCACCGGCATCACCGACATCCCACAGTTTCCAGAGATAGACCGGCAAAATAGTACTATCCGGACCCTGCAGCAGCACCGCGATCGAAATCACCTTGATGCATAGGATCAGAACGAACAACATGCCGTTGATCAAGGCCGGCACCAGCAACGGCAGCCAAATGCGCAGCATCGTGATGAAGAAACTTGCCCCACTCGCCTGTGCCGCTTCCTCGAGCTCCTTATGAACTTGTAAAATCGCCGCATTCGTGAACCGCGTCCCAATCGGCAAATAGTTCACGATGTAGGCAAGAACGATAATCCAAATCGTATTGTAGATTGGATTGGGAAACGACAGGAACACCACCATAAACGCCACCCCGATTACAATACCGGGCAGCGCATAGGGCAGGAAGACAATGAAGTCCAATGCCTTGCGACCGAACAAATTCGTCCGATAGACGAACCAGGATGAAAAAAATGCTAGCACCATTATGACGGAACTGCTGATGCCGGCCAGAAGAATTGTATTCCACACCGCATGCCAGAGTTCCGGCACGGAAACGAGTTCCACATAATTTGTTAGACTAGCCGTCGCCAGCGCCTCATAGGACGGGGGACGGTAATAGGGCAGCACAGACGCCCAGATTAGAACCATCATGGGCAGCAGCACGATGAAGAAGAAATAACCCAGCATGCAGCCCCAACCGAGATAACGCCATGACCCAAGCTCAATCGCCCGCGGGCGATAGCCCTTGCCGCGCACGACGGTATAGCGCTCTGAGTTTCTCAATTGACGCTGATAAAAGATCAAAGCAACGACAGCGATGGCAACCAGCGTCATGCTGTAGGCAAAGCCCAACCCATAATTGGGCGGGAAGGCGCTGCGCAGCGCATAATAGATGTTCGTGCTGAACACAAAGATACCCGAATTAAATCCGAGCAGAAGCGGTATCTCAAACGCTTCTATCCCGCGAATAAAGAGAAGAATTGCGACACCCGCGATACCCGGGATAACCAACGGCAGCGTTACACGTCCAAGCACGGTATGCATGCGGGCGCCACTGCCAAGCGCAGCCTCTTCCAGTGCCGGATCCATCTGCCGTAGTGTAGCTGCGATCAACAGATAGGAGAGCGGACTCATACTGAGCCCTTCGACCCAAATCATCGCCGACAATGAATAGGCATTAAACCAATTGCCGCCTAACCCCAGAGTCTCCATACCGATGTTCATCACGCCGATACGCGGCGACAGAAGATAGACCCACGCAATTCCTTTCACGACGGATGGCATCACGAGCGGCACCATCACCATCGCGGGAATCAGTGATCGAAACGGCAGGTCCGTGCGCTCGGAGAGAAATGCGAGCGTGCCCCCGAGCAGCAGCGCAACAATCATGGATCCGATGGCAAAAACAAACGAATTCACCAGCATCTTGTACGTCGCCGGGCTGGCATAGGCTTCGATGTAATTGCCGAACGTAAAATTCGTAAATTCAAAGTTGAGATCGCCGACCGTGACCGACCGGAAGCTGTTGAGCAGCAGCAGACCGAGCGGAACAATCACGAAAAAGCCGATGGTTATCGTAAAGCACCAGAACGCGATGGTTTGCTTGTCGCCTCTAAAGCGGCGAATCCGCGGTCTTACAAAATCGTCTGCTGTTGCCGTCATAAGCCCAAAGCCTCGGGAGAATGGCAGCTGCGGGCAGACATAAATGTCCACCCGCGCGCATGCCTTGCACTAAGCACTGGCTCGCACCAGTCTACTTGATACCCAACTTCTTGAAGTAGAAATTCTCAGATTTCTTGAGTGCCGCGTCACTATACAACTTCGCCGCCACTGCGGGATCCGACAACGCACCATTCTTAGTGTTGGCACCTTGATCGATCATCCACTGCGCCAACGGACCGGCTTTTGCCTTCTTGTTCAACGGCAGTTTAGCACTCACCACCGTCGTATACTCAAGCTGTCCGGCCGGCGACGTCAAATAATCGATCATTAGCCAGGCGGAAGCGGGGTTCTTGGCACCCTTTAGAATCGACAACGATCGATAGGTGATTGGGAAGTTCGGGAAGGCAATAAGCGCCACCGGGGCTTTCTTTCGAACGGCAAGGCGTGCCGCAGCACCGATAGCAGCAAACCAGAAAATACCGACTTCGCCAGCCGCAACGCGCTGATTGCCGCCACTGTAACCGCGACCGATGATTGGCTTTTGATTGTCGATCAACTCACCAAAGAACTTAAACGAGCGATCCCAATTCATCTTGCCGTCCTTACGCCAGATGAATGCCAGCCGCGCCGGAAACTCTTCCGACGACCGCGAGAGCATAGTCTTGCCCTTCCACTTTTTGCTCTTGACGTCATCCCAGCTCTTGGGAACCTGATCCTTTGGAATGAGCTTTGTATTATAAACGCCTTGCACGCGCGGATTGCCGACGATGTCAACGTAAAGCCCGTGCGCAGGTTGGGTATTTTTCACAAAATCTTTCAAATGTGGAAATCTATGCTTCGAAAGCAGCCCTTTGCGTGCCAACAATTCCGCACCGGCGTCGTCTATCCCGACAAGATCCATTGTCAACCGTTTGGCTTTCGCCTCCAGCACGACACGGTTAATAGTGTTGGAAGTATTAGCGGTGACGGCCTTAATACGAATAAACGGATAGAGCTTCTTAAAGCCCTTAAGCTTGTCGCGGAATTCTGTAGCATTACTACCACCGGTAACCAGGGCACCCTCTTTTTTGGCCTTGGCGATCATTTTCGCCCGTAAGGCGTCATCTCCAAATACCGGAGACGCCATCATCGCCAAGCCTCCCACAACAATTGAAATCTTAGCTGGCGCAGACCTTTTGAACATTTCCTATCTCCCGTTTTAAGTTGATAAAACCGGCCGTCTAAGCCCGTCATCTCTTATATTTTTTCCTTCCTTGGCATCGTGGCAGATAACCTAATCACCGTCAAACGTGCCCCCACTCAGACAAGCCATAAACACGCAAAACTTTAGCAATAGAGCAGCTTGTCCCGGCGCTTGATTGCGTTATCCTGGCCAACAAGGTCAGATCAACGCCAGTCAGCGAGGGCTACGCCATGACACGCACATTAAAACTGGGCTTCATTGGCCTCGGCCAAGCAACCAGCAAGGTTATGGCGCGACGATATGAAATCGACACCTTGCCCTACGTCATTACGGATGCCTGCGATTTGCGGCCTCACGCTTTGGACGAATTCAAACAGGAATTCGGCGGCAAAGTGTTTGATAATCCCGAGGACTTGTGCCGCACCTCGGATATCGACGTTGTCTATATTGCGACACCAGCAGAGTTCCATCGCGAGCATGTCGAGATTGCCGCCAAATACGGCAAGCACATCGTCGTCGAAAAACCCATGGCGTTATCGCTTGAAGACTGCGATGCAATGATCAAGGCAACAGATGCAGCCGGCGTCAAAATGCTTGCTGGCCACACCCACAGCTTCGATGCGCCCATGCGCAAAATGCGCGAAATCATTGTTAGCGGAAAAATTGGCGACGTCTTGATGATCCAAACGTGGAACTTCAACGACTTCAATCATCGCTCCCGCCTCACTCACGAACTTAAGACAACCCGCGGACCGATCTACAACCAAGGCCCACATCAGGTCGACATCGTGCGCCAACTCGGCGGCGGCATGGTCAAATCTCTCAAGGCAAAAGCCATAATGGATTCTCTGTCGGAAACCGAGGGCGGCTGGAGCTGTTTTCTGGAATTTGAAACCGGCGCAGTGGCAAGCCTCATTTATGATGGCCGCAGTTTGTTCGACACCTCAGAATTGTTCTGGTGGATCAGCGAAGGTGGCGACGATCGCCCGCCGGATCTTAACAAACGCCAGCGCCAGAAATACACCCGCCTTAAAGAACTTTCGCCTGACGCCATGGAGCGCGAACTCGAACGCGAAAAAGAGGCCGGCCGTTTCGGCGCTGCCGACCCGATACAGCGGGCTAGCAACCAGCCCTCAAAACATCAGCCATTCTTCGGCCTAACAGTTGTAAGTTGTGATCGCGGCACGATGCGCCAAAGTAAGAATGGCATCTATGTTTATGGCGAGAATGGCGTTGAAGAAATTCCGCTTGAACTTGAACTGCACGGGCGTGCGGCAGAACTGTTGGAGATATACGGCGGAATTGTTGACAACCGCCCGATCTTTCATGATGGCCGCTGGGCCCTGGCGACGCTTGAAGTTTGTACCGCAATTGCCCAGTCAGTTGACGAGAGCAAAGAGATCACGTTGCACCGGCAGGTACCAGTGCAAGATCACTAGCGACCGATTGTCGGTCTTGGGCGCACAAGCACGGGACATACGCGCATGGCTAAACTACAATTGAGTTTCGTATCGGGACTGAACGAGCGCGTCGCGCCGCTCTTTGACGGCCGCGTCGAAGTCGAAGGCGTAGAGTTGATCACGACCCACTCAGATCCCTCGGAGACCTTTTGGCGCCAATTGAATTTCAACGAGTTCGAAGTCGCCGAAATGTCCCTGTCGTCTTACTTGATCGCCAAATCCCATGGCGCGGACATGATCGCCATCCCGGCGTTCCCCGGCCGCCGCTTCATGCACACACAACTTTCCTATCACGTTGGGTCCGGCATCAATGATGCCCACGACCTGGAAGGCAAGCGCATCGCTTACGGCGACTATCAACAAACAGCGGCGTTGTGGACACGCGGGATACTCGAGCATGACTTCGGCGTCTCCCAATACAAACTGCACTGGTTTATGGAGCGCACAGAAGAGCTGAGCCACGGCGGGGCAACCGAATTCAAGCCACCCGACGGCATTTCCTTTAGTCGCATACCAGCCAACGAGAGTATGGCCTCTATGCTTGTCGCCAACAAAATCGATGTCGCACCCGTCACCCGGGCCTTCAGGCGCGGCTCAAACCTCATCGATCGCTCAACTCAAAACCGCGCCCAAGGTGCTGATTGGAGCAACGTCAAACCATTGTTCCCTGATCGAATTGCAGAGGGCGAGCGCTTCTATCGCAAACACGGCTACATTCCTGCCAATCACACCTACATCATCCGCGGCGATGTATACCGCGCCCATCCCTGGCTTGCCTTCAATCTATATAAGGCATTCCTGGCTGCTAAAGAGATTGCGACCCAAACACTGTCCGAAAGCATACCAACCGGCCTCGTATTTGGTGCCGATTACCTGGCTAGAACACGCGAGATCTTCGGGCCCGACCCTTATCCCTATGGCATCAAAGCAAATCGCGCGATGCTGCAAACCATAATCGATTATTCGCATGAGCAGGGCTTGACCAACACCAAACAGGCCATTGAAGATTTGTTCGCACCAAGCACGCTGGACTTATAGTTGGATTTTTTGCGTAAATCGACGGAGACGTAAGATGCTGAGCGCCGAATTAAATGAAAAGCTCACTCGCGTAGGACCTGGCACACCGATGGGCGAACTCATGCGCCGCTATTGGCATCCTGTGGCAACCTCACAGGATATCAAAGACAACCCGGTCAAGGCTGTTACGATCCTCGGCGAACACCTAACGCTCTACCGCGACCGCCAGCAACGGCTCGGCCTGATTGGCTCGCATTGTCCGCATCGTGGTGTGCATTTGGCCCGTGGCATTCCCGAGCAAGAAGGGTTACGCTGTCCTTATCATGGCTGGATGTTCGATCAGTCCGGCCAGTGTATTGATCAGCCATGCGAAGATCCTGAAGACAAATTCGCAGACAAAGTCAAAATTGACTCGTACCCGGTCGAAGAACTCGGCGGCTTGATCTGGGCCTATCTTGGCCCCGCCCCCGTCCCGCTCCTCCCGCGCTGGGACCTGTTTGTCGTCGACAACGCATTCCGACAAATCGGCACCACTATGCTGCCGTGCAACTGGCTTCAGTGCCAGGAAAATTCCGTCGACACCGTGCATGTCGAGTGGACCCATGGGCGCCTGGGTAAATATGCCCTCGAACGCCAGGGCAATACCGATCAGCGCCAGGTCGAACGTTATGATCGAATTGGCAAGAAACACGTCAAGATTGATTTCAGGCTGACCGAGTTCGGTATCCAGAAACTGCGATTGCGCGAAGGCGACGACGAAAAAACCGCTCAGGGCTGGATTACAGGCCACCCCTTGGTCTTCCCCAACTACGTGCGCATCGGCCAGCTTGGCTATTCCGAGTTTCAGATGCGGGTACCCATCGATGACACCCACACCTGGCACTTGGGCTATCAAGTTTATCTACCGGGCAAACACATAAAAGTGCCGGAGCAGGACCCCGTGCCGACTTATGAAGTTCCGATCCTTGACCTTCCTGATTTTGTCTTAGGCCAGGACCTTATGTGCTGGACGGCGCAGGGCCCAATCCTCGATCGCACAAAGGAACGGTTGGGACGCTCAGACCGCGGCCTTGCACTTTTTCGCCAATTGCTCCTCGACCAAATAAAGATAGTGGAGGAGGGCGGTGACCCGATGAATACCTTTCGCGATCCCGAGAACAACAAGTACATAGACCTTTCACTTGAGGACTACGGCGATCTCGCGAATTACCGAAAGGGACAGGTCTATTACTTCAATACCGGTTCGTGCAGTCCCTATCTCGAGGAACTTGATGCCCTGTTGAGCGCCGCTGCTACGGCGGCCTCTGAAGCAAACAAAGAAAACGTTTCGGTGCCGAAATAGATACTGAAAACCCATCAAACCGATTAAGTGAGGAAACGCGATGGCCACCGAGAAAACCAATCGCCCAACGGTCAATTACAAGGATATGCGGGAGTATTTGCACCTGCTCGAAGAGAATGGCCTTCTCCACCGCATCACTGCCCCGGTTGATCCTCATCTCGAACTCGGCGCCGTTGCCGCCCGGTCTCTCGAACGCAAAGGTCCGGCACTGTGGTTTGAGAACGTAAAGGGCTATGAGGGCATGCCCTTTGTCACCAACATCATTTCAACGACTGAGCAGCTTGCTGTCACATTCAATACCGAACCCGATGAAGAGCGCATTCAAGAACGGGTCGTCGAGGGCATGGATAACCGCATTCCATCCGTTACCTTGCCGACCGGCCCATGCAAAGACGTCATCATCGGCGCGGACGACGTCGACATAGATATGATCCCGACGCCCTTCTGGCATGAACACGACGGTGGGCGCTATCTTGGCACGACGGCTGGTCTGATCACCCGCGATCCCCAAACGGGCATCCTCAACATGGGCGCTTACCGCGTCATGATCAAAGACAAGAAGGTGCTCTCATGGTCAGGTGGTCTGCGCGGCCGAAATGCGTCGTCGGGGCCCGGCGGCGGCGATCACATTTTGGAAAATGAAGCCAATGGCAAGCCCACCCCTATCGCCATCGTCATGGGCATGGACCCGCTATTGACCCTTGCCAACGGCAGCCCGGTTCGCCCTGGCGATGATGGATCTATGGAATACGAAGCGGCCGGCGGCTGGCGCGGCACCCCAACTGAGCTCGTCAAATGCGAAACCAATGATCTCTTGGTGCCGGCCCACGCCGAAATGATTATCGAGGGCATCATCCCGCCAAATGAGCGCACACCAGAAGGCCCGCATGGCGAATCCACCGGCTTTTATGGTGAAAACACTACGGCGTTCGTCGTCAACATCACCTGCATTACCCACCGTCGCGATCCAATAACTTATGGACTGATCTGCCAGCGCATTGAAGACTATCCCCGCCAGCTCCTCCGCTCAGGCTCTCTCCAATCGCGCATTATCCAAAAGACCGGACTGACCAATATCAAACAGGTTTACTTTCCCGAGGTCGGCCGTCACGGCATGCTGATCGTTGCCGCAACAATCCGCGACAAGGACGACCCCCGCCGTATCATGAACGGCATCTGGGAAGACACCGGCGAACGCTGGCGTTGGATTATCGTTGTCGACGATGACTGCAATGTGCGGGACTGGGAAGAGGTGATGTGGCGGGTGGTCTCGGTTGCCCGCCCCGAGGTCGATGTCATTCTCGGCAAACAACACGATAAACCGATGCGCAACCGCGGCGACGTTGACTTTGATCCGCCGTCGCGCGGCATGGGGATCGACGCAACAATGGGCTTTAAGGACTTGAAGCTGCCGCCGGTCAACAAGATCAATGCGCAACTGACCCGTCAGGTCGCAGCGCGCTGGGATGAATTCGGCTTACCATAGAGCCCGTCAAACCATTAGGTGTTGCGGTAACGCGGCCGCTGTTGCGCAATCTCCACCCCGTTCCGTTTCAGCTCCGCAGCAAAGTCCTCGTAGATCTGCGGATCCTCATCCTCATATTCGATCTGATGCAGTTTGGCCGTCTCGGGATCGGCATTGGGCCCCGGCATGCCAATGCGGATGGGATGCTCCGGCGCGCCCTTGCTCTTGAGGGCCAAATAGCGGGCGGGCTCCGCCCCGGTATTGAAGTGCTGGTGATACCACATGTCTGGTGGTGAAAACATTGAGTTTTCTTTCCAGTCGACACGCTTCGGTTCACTGCCTTCCGGCCAATTTAGAGAATACCCCCGTCCCTGAAGAATGATCACATGCGCACCGGGCCCATGGCGATGTGCCTTTTTATAGGTGCCAGGCGCAAACTCCGACACATGCGCGCCGATGGTGTGATGGCTCATAGACAAGAAGATGGAGCGCGCCGAATTTCCTCTGTCCTTCCATTCATGCAGATAATAGTCACGTACATCGCTCACCATATTGGTGCGAATATAGCGCGGCGCCATTACTTCGTAGGTGGGATTAAAGTAGCCCTGCTCACCGTTGTAACGATCATCAAAAACAAAATCATTCTCAAACACGAACTTATCGCTGTGATAAAGATTAAAGGTCAACGGCGCATTGGTAACCATGAGAATCCGAGCCCGCTCTTCACTATCGGTATTTCTATGTTGGTAGGTGGTGTTCAGCGGCGGACCGAATAATGAGCGCGACTGCCACGGCACAACTGTGTCTTGTGCATTGTCCTGCCGTACGAGCGTCTCCCCCTTGCCGCGCACCACAAACACCCAGGTCTCGAACATATGCCGGAAGGGAATGGTCTTTTGGCCCGGATCCAGATCCAGGATCATGGCTGACGAGATGAAATGATCGGCCAAATTTAAAAACGCAGCATCACACCCAAGCCGGTCCCAGCGGCCCAGCTCCAGGGCCATCAGATCATCGACATGGAACATGTCATGGACCGGAATACCCTCATTATTCTGCCAGATCTCATAATAGGGCTTCGGGCGTTTGAACTCCGCCTGGACCGGCTCTGGACTTTGATCACTTATGTCTGTCACGTTACGTCCTCATCATCTCTAAACACTGGGCTCCAGGAACCCAAAGCTAGCTACCCGGCCGCTGCTGGCGGATTTCCACACCCGTCTTAACCAACTCAGCGGCATACTCATCGAAAATTTCGGGGTCTTCATCTTCGAATTCGATTTGCACTTTACCAAATTGGGTCATCCCATCTTTGGAATCGCCCTGAAAGCGCGGCAGGCCCGTGCGCAGGGGATGCTCAGGATTGTTGTTGCGCAAGGCCAAATATCGCGCCGGGCGATCACCGGTATTGAAATGCTGGTGCCACCACCATTCAGGTGGCGCAAACATTGTCCCAGCACGCCATTCCACGCGCTGGCGTGGCTTACCGTCTTCCCACAGCAGTGAATACCCCTCACCATCCAGGATCACCACATGTGCGCCCGCACCGTGTCGGTGGGCTTTCTTGTAAGTGCCGACTTCGAACGATGATACATGCGCCGCGAGCGTATTGTCGGAGATCGAAAGGAACGTTGTTTTGGCACCTTTGCCCCGCATCGCCCAATCATAAAGGTCCAGATCACGCACATCGCGAATGAAATTCACGCGCGACAGCCGACTACCCAAGTATTCAGGCACGCCGGAAAAATAGTCGCCTTGGCCGGAATAGCGCTTTTGAAACGCATGCGTATTGCCAAAGATAAAATCGTCATCATGAAACAAGCTCATGATCAGTGGCGCGTTGTTCACCACCAGCAGGCGCGCGGGCTGATCCGGGTCCAGATTGTGATGTTGATAATCGGTGTTGAGGGGCGGCGCAAAAAGGCTACCCTCCTGCCATTCGATAACCTGAGGTGCTGTACCAGGTTGTTCGATTACTGTTTTGCCGCGCCCGGAGACAATAAAGGTCGGACATTCGAAAAGGTGCTGCACCTTTTTCAACGACTTGCCAGGCGGAATTTCCAACACAAAACTGCCAACGAGAAACGAATCCGTCAGATTAACAAAACACGCCGGGCAGTCGAAAAAATCCCAATTGGCCACTGGAACCGTCTTCAGGTCTTCGACATAGAATGTGTCATGAACCGGAATCCCTTGGCGCTCCTGCCACAGGTAATAATATTGTGGCGGCCGCTTAAAGACGAGGTTTTCTGGATCGTTCGCCCGATCATCCTTGGCATTATCTGTCATGTCACCCTTCCCGGTCGGCGAAACGCGACCCAACCCAGTCTGCACCTCGTCACTTCGCCATTTGCCGCGCCTTGGCCATGCGGGCCTGACCACTTGAGACCTCGATTTTGATCCCCTCGGCGCGTGCCGGATCACGGATTACACCGAGAGGCTCATTGCCAGCCTCAACGGCGTCGATCTGTTTTCGCAACAGCCGCCGATAAAGCACTACGCCGCGATCGCTATGACCCAAAAGTTCTCGCGATCGGTCTGTGACCGCGCCTTGGGTTTCCCACGCCATCGCGTCCTGGGAGTTAAACGTATCGAGGTGATACTCGCCATCTGACCCACGATAGGAATCAATTTGGCGTAGCGGCAGACTGTCGGGCTGTGCCTCCGGCTTACCGCTTTCGTTCGGCTTGAACTGAACACGAAATATTTTTGTATGCGTGTCATCAATGGGCAACCGAATATGCATCATCAGATAATCGCGCTGTGGTGACAGCAAAATATTTGGGAATATGACAGGATGACCAAGCTCTTGTTCGCCTTCATCGCCGCCGTAAGTGCGTTGCTTGACCACACCACACCAGTTGTCGTTTTCTACAATCGCAAAGTCCAATCGTTCAATCGGGCGATAATAATAGGCGCCTTCCGATCCTCGTCCTTTCATTGCCAGCGTATGGGCATGAAGATAATAGGTATGGCAGGGATCAACGGAGTTCTCCATAACCTGCAACCAATTGCAATTCAGGACCGGAAGAATCTCAACGGCGCGCTGGCCATCTTCGCGAATAAGCACATCCCACTTTGGTAACAACGGCTGGGGTTGCGGTCCAAGATAAGCCCATATCAAACCGCTTAATTCCTGCACCGGATAGGACGTTGTACCGGATTCATCCTTCAAAGGACCGTCGGCCTCCTCGAAGGGTTGATCGATACACGCACCCGAACAGTCGAATTTCCAGCCGTGATATGCGCAACGCACGCCATCGTCCTCGATGAACCCATAAAAAAGGGATGCGCTCCTGTGCGGGCATTGCTCTTCAACCAAACCCAGCCGACCACTGCCATCACGGAAGAGAAGAAGGTCTTCCCCCATTATGCGAACCCGCACCTTCGCCTTAGCTTCCGTAAGCTCTCCGCTCGCAGCAACAGGCATCCAAAAGCGACGTAGAAGTTGGCCCGCTGGCGTGCCCTTGCCAACCCGCGTCAACCGTTCATTCAATTCAGGTCTCAACGCCGATCCTCCCTGCACCGTTAGGGGACCCATACCAGGTAACTCGAGCCAACAGTCTATGGCCTTCTGCCTGCAGCGACAAGTTTGCAGCGCACCAAAAACTTCATCGCCCTTTCCACTGCCATCAATATGCAATCGATGATTAATGGCTCCGGAATATGCAATCGGTGATTAATGGCTCCGGCCCGCTTGTAAGAAACTTAGGGATCTGCACTAGCCTTGGCGCCGGACCTCGGCTAGCATCTCTCTTGCCTGTCGGGGAACACACCCCCTCAGCCAACGAAGCACGCGCCAAGTTTTTCGCTTGAACGGCACGATTTGCAAAAGGCATTCCTGCCGCGACAATTAATTAGAATTAAACACACGCGTGGCGGATAAGGAGGAAAACCAATGTACCAGGCTCAGCCACATGCCAAAGATTGGCTACGATTACTATCGCGCGGTTGCGGACTTGCGATCTGCACCCCCCTTGCTCTGTCGCTCCTCGCCGCTGGCGATCAGTCCAAGGCAGCGGACAAAAATTTTTATAAGGGCAAGACCCTGACCGTTATGGTCGCCTCACGGCCCGGCGGTGGCACGGATACCACGGCGCGGCTGGTTGCCCGGTTCTGGGGCGAACACATTCCAGGTAAGCCCAAGGTGCTCGTGCGTAACAAAAGCCTGCAAGTCATCGCAGGTAATGAACTCCACTTAAGAGTGCGTCCAGAAGGACTGGTCGTCGGGGTGTTTGCCGGCGGCGGCAGCCTCGGACCCGTGGCGCGCAAATCAAGTGCGGTGCGCTATGACCCGACCAAATGGGGGTTCGTCGGCTCCGTCGAACGCGGCCCATCCGTCCAGCTCATTCGCAAATCAGCACTCGCACGCCTCACCGACAAATCCAAAAAACCGGTCGCCATGGGCTCTGTGAGCACCGACCGGCCACAAGATGCCATTGCCGTCTTCGGTGCTGAATATCTCGGTTGGAACTTAAAGTTCGTTCTGGGCTACCCCAATTCCCGTGACATCTATCTCGCCTACGGTCGCGGTGAAGTCGACATGTTTGGCTCAGGCACAGAAAAGATCCTCAAGCGCTTTCTCAACAATGAAGGCGCCGTTCCCCTGACCACGGAAGTACGTCGCAAAGACATGCCCAAACTCAAGACGTTTGTACAATTGCTCGGCGACAAGAAACCGAAGGGCGATAAATGGGCGGCCTATGCGGCTTGGACCGGCCCCAGTGCGGTAGACAAATATTTTGCCGTCAGCCCCAAAACGCCGAAGGCCCGGCTCGATATCCTGCGCGCTTCCTTTAAGGCTGCAACATCGAGCCCGAAATTTGTCAAACAAGCCAACAGCATTCTCGGTGGCGGTTATTCCGTTCTCTCCGGCCCAGAGACGCGCAAGCTCGTAGAAGGTGCGGTAGTCCTCTCACCTGGTGCCCTTAAGGAAATCTCGCGCCTGCGCGCCAAATATGGTTTGCCCAAGATTTCGCGCAAGGCAGAGCCTCTCGTTGAAGTGAGTTTTGACGACGTCAAGCGCGACGGCCGTGTTCTCCACTTTGCCCATAAGGGCAAGAAGATGAAACTCCGGGTCAGCGGCAGCCGCTCGGAGATAACCGTTGCCGGGACCCTCGCGGCGCGTTCCGCCCTTAAACCAGGCATGGTGTGTTTCATGAATTGGAAGAAGCGCGGCGACCGCCTGGAAGCCCGCAAGGTCAATTGCCTGGCCAACGTCAAATTCGACGAGGTCAAGCGCGATGGCCGCGTTCTTTTGTTTAGCTATGGCGGCAAGAAAATGAAGCTCCGGGTCAGCGGCAGCCGCTCGGAAATTATGGTCGGTGGCAAATTGGCGCCGCGCTCAGCTCTCAAGTCTGGCATGAGCTGCAACCTGAATTGGGCCAAGCGTGGTGATCGCGTCGAAGCCCGTAAGGTAAGGTGCTAATCGCAAACAAAGAGCTCCGTGTGCAACCCATCCGGAGCTCTTTTCGTGCCTTTGCATCGTGTCGGCTTAACAATGGAGAGCGACTTTGGTCGGCGCACGTGACAACCAACGCTTAACCCGAACCGGACCAGACACACCGGGCGGTCAGCTATTACGCAGATATTGGCAACCGATAGCCGTTGCCGACGAACTCCCAGTGGGTAGCGCACCCAAAGCCATCAAGATCCTCGGCGAAGACCTTGTCCTGTTCAAGAACGATAGCGGTTCCATTGGCTTGCTTGGCCTTTATTGCCCGCACCGTTGTGCAGATCTCTCCTATGGCAGGCTCGAAGACGGAGGCCTAAGGTGCCTCTATCACGGCTGGTTGCTCGATCGACACGGCCGGTGTCTCGACCAACCTGCAGAGCCCGACAAAACCTACAAAGACAAGGTGCGCCATATCGCCTATCCCTGCCGGGAAGTGGCCAATCTGATTTTTACATATATGGGGCCCGGCGACCCACCACCGTTCCCGAACTATGAGGCGCTCTGTCTCCCTGATCCCAACCGGTTCGTCAACAAAACCATTCTAGATTGTAATTACCTGCAAGCGCTCGAAGGCAATATTGACCCGGCCCACCTGTCGTACCTGCATGCCACAGCGATCCCGCCGGACAAGCGCGCCGTCCCCGGCAGCAATCGCTCCGCCGACACCTTCTATGGGTCCGATCGCCGACCCAATATCGAAATTGAATATACGGATTTCGGCGTTCGCATTTTTTCGGTGCGCCAGGCTGGCGACAGCAAAAAGTATGTGCGCATAACCAACTTTATTATGCCGAACAAGGCTTCGATCGTCGGCAATGAGGGCCGCGTCAATCAAGGTCATCAAATCAATTGGCATGTTCCAATCGACGACGAATCACATTTGCGCTTTGATATAACCATAAACCGAACGCGACCCATTGATCGCACGCGTTATCTTGAAAAGATGCAAGGCGAAGTGACCCCCGATGGGCGTCTCGTGCGCAACCGCGCCAACCGCTATCTGCAAGATCGCAGCACTATGGCAGAGACGTTCAGCGGTATGGGACCATATTTTATGGCCCACGACGCCTTTGCCTCAGAAACGCAAGGACAGGTTCACGATCGCACTCGCGAGCATCTTGCAACTACAGATAAATGCATCGTTGCCGCTCGCCGCCAGATACTCAAAGGCATCGAGGCAATCGAACAAAACGGCATGCCCATTCACGCCGATCTTGAAACCGACGCCAATGATTTGTCTCACATCGTCGTGCTTTCTGAAGTCATCCCAGAACAAGATGACCACAAGTCTCTCTGGCGAAAGCACATGACAAAGGTATAAACTCTAGGCCACGTCTGCCGGCGCCATGGCCAGCTGATAAACGAAGGAAGGAACATACCTATGGACAAGGTCACATTTCCCTACCGGGCCGGTGCCCATCTCGCCTTGCTTCACGTGGTCGGCCAATCCGGCTCCTGGGAAAAGCATGGCCTCGACGTCGATTATGAACGCCATATCAGCTCCACCGATGCCCACAAGAGCGTGACCACAGGTGCCGTAGACTTTGTCGGCGGCAATCATGTTTCGCCTTATGCCCATAGCGCGAGAGGATCAAACTGGGTGTATCTCGGCCAAACCTGCAATACCGTAAACCATCGCCTTTGCGTCAGGCCCGACTCCGGCATTCATGGGATTCAGGATCTCAAGGAAAAGAAGATCGGCACACGCGGATCCCATCCCGAACTCAACGATTGGCTGTTCCTGAAGCAGCGCGGACTAGACGTAGACCGGGACGATGTCGAACTCGTCAATCAAGTCAAAATCCCTAAAGGAGAGATGGACGCAGCCCCTGGTCAGGAGGCAAATGAACGGCGCGACAAGTGGGAATGGGTGAAGTCCGGCCATGTCGATGCAACCTTCCTGACACCACCTAAGAGCATGATGGCAGAGAAAGCCGGCCTCAAGATCATCGACATCGAACCATTACCAATGATTCACTTTACGACACTGTCGACCAGCCAGGCCCTCGTCGAAAAGCACCCCGACATGGTCGAACGATTTATCAAAGGGCTTCTTGAGGGCATTGCGTTCTTCAAACGGGAACCCGAGAAATCCCGCGCCATTATGAAGGAATATCATACCAGCGAGGGCGAGATGGACGACGAGATGGTCAACGTCGTCTATAGCGAACTGGCCCAATCGCTCGATCCCAAGCTCTATCCATCAATGGCCGCCATCGACAACGTTTACCAGGAAGCGGTCCGCCAGGATAAGGATGCCAAACGCATCAACCCACTTGCGCTTTGGGATCTGCACTTCGTCAAACGTCTGGACGACAGCGGCTTTACTGACAGCCTTTACAACTAATCCGCTTGATCCGACCCACTTCCCTTTGAGTTAGCCAATGCGACTCACTGAAGATTTCGGTGCGCGCTGAAGCCAGCTTCAGGCGTCAAGTCGTTCAAACGCGCACGACAATCTCCTCGTTATTTTGCCCACGACATGTCACCAACTGAGTTGAGGCGCGGCTCCGGTTGAACGTGCGACAGGCCGAGTCGAAACGGTGACGTATTCACGGTGTTGTGCTCATCGTGATATGTGGCGCGCAGGCATAGTAGACGTGATCATCCCAAAATCACGCCTCACACAACATAAAATCCGCCCTGAATGGCGTCGTCGAAAAGTTTAGCCGCAGTCGGCGCAAGGCCCATCTCCAAGTCTTCATCACCTTGGTAATAGACGTGCCGGCCGGCATCGAGCATGACCACCCGCGCTCTCGGCGCCGGCTTCAATTCTCCAAGCATCGCCAGTATGACACCCTCAAAGGCTTCCAGACTGTTGTCCCGGCTATACTTAGAGTTGAGGTACAGGATCGGCGGTACGGGCTTCGCGTCCGGACTTTCGTCATAACGACAATAACCAAGATAGCGCTCAACCAGCGCCTGTGTCTCGCCGCCGGTTAGCCCGAGCCGATCACTTGCCGCGCGGGCGGCAGCCTCCAACGACTGGCGCACATTGTGGGTGACAATATATTCCGCCTTGAAGTTCGGTCGGTGTTTGCCGCGGTCCCAGCGCTCCAGAACGTCTTCCATCAGACGCGGCAGTTTCATCAGTGCGTCCGGACCTTGCTTGCCAAGCGCTTCCGGCCCGGCATAACGCGCCAGATCCCGCCAGGACCGGATCGACAGTTCGTTGAACGGATCGGTGCGCGGATTGGACTTGCTCTTCACCCGATCGTTCGCGCCGACCTTACCCAGCGCGCCTGACCAATCATGTTTTTGTTCGTTGATATATCCGATAGGCGCGGTTTCGATTTCCGCCTGGCCGATGACGTTGGCAATACGCTGTGTGATGTAGGCTGAAAACGCGCCACCCGTTGAATGCCCATTGGTCAGGATGGCCCAGTCGGGCTCTGGAAAATGGCGTCGGCAAGCTTCTATCATGGCTGCTTCGAATGCCGCAGGCCAAGCAGCCATCCGATCATAGAAGAGCGTGCCGGGTTTGGCGCGCGCCAATATTCGCCGGCCATAACGGTCTCGCATTGCCTCGTCGGTGACGACATCATACTGATCCCGCGTGATCGTCTCCCCCTGCAGCCAAATCGGTGTGCGCACCGAGCCATCGGGCATCATCGTGTCATCCGGCCAATCGCGAGACGCATCGGCGAAGTTATGCCGGCCGGGAAACGTCATCGCCAAGGCCGTATAGCCGAACTTGCCTGAAAGCAAACGGGCCAGCGGCGCCATCGACTTAAAATCGCCCGCACCACCGTGCAACAACAAAAACCCGGTGAACTTGCCATCCGCTCCGCGCCGACGCTGTCCCGGATCACCAGGCGCGTGCCGCACGACACCGATATCCCAATCGAACCCCAGTTCTCTAATCCGGAAAATGTCTTCCTGTTCCGTTGTGGCAATATCCGGCATTGATCTGACAACATTGTCAATCGCCAGAATCTCCGATTTGGTGAATTCCTTCTGCGGCTCCCACGACCCCGTATCCGCCATTGGACAATCCTCCGCTGGTGTGTTGTTCTTCGGATTAGAGCAATTCGGCTAAGCGCCTGCAAGCATCGAGACCAGGATCGCTGGTCCCCACCGATTCCAGTGCTGGTATTCCCCTGCCTCACCCCCCATATAAATCGCGCTGGCCCTTACTTTGACGACTAAATCCAACATCCAAAGGAACCACCAAAATGACCGTCGCCAAGCCCTTAGGGCTGCTCCTCACTGCTGTCCTAACATTAGGCGCGATCGCCCCAAGTGCCGCTCAGACCAAACTCGATACCGACAAAAACAAAACGCTCTATACGTTTGGTTACTCCGTTGCCAAAGAATGGCGGATGTTGTCGTTTACGGAAGCCGAAATGCGGGTAATAACCGAGGCGATGATCGAATCCGCCCTAAAACGTAAGCCGCGCGTGAAGACAGAAGATTGGCAACCAAAAGTTCGCCAGTTAATCATTGAGCGCCAGCGCAGAGCCCAAGCAGCGCTCATCAAGAAGCAGACAGCAGTGAGTACGGCATTGCTGGCGAAAGAGGAGAAAGCGGCCGGCGCAAATAAAACAGCATCCGGTATAGTCATAAAAACCCTGAAGGAGGGGACAGGCGCGGCACCAAAAGCGACCAGCAAAGTGACGGTGCATTATCACGGCACGCTTGGCGATGGTACGGTCTTCGATAGTTCTGTAAAACGCGGGCAACCTGCCACCTTCGCACTTAACCGCGTCATTAAATGTTGGACGGAGGCGCTACAACTGATGAAAGTCGGCGGCAAAAGTCGGTTGGTTTGTCCGGCCAATCTCGCTTATGGTAACCGCGGTGCTGGCGCTGACATTCCCCCAGCCACAGCCCTCATCTTCGAGGTTGAGCTTCTCAAGATTGAGTGAGCGGCAGCATATTACGAAAGCGCGCCCGCTCACCGATGCACGAACCACGACCGTGGGGACATCCGACGGCGAACTTTTGGAGGAATAATGCCGAATTTGGACGTCAGTGGTGCTAGCATTTATTACGAGGTTCACGGCCACGGCCCACCGCTTCTCCTCATCGCGGGCACAGCCTGTGGTGCAAACTTCTGGCAACCTCATCAAGTGCCGGATTTTTCGCGCGACCATAGCGTCATCATCTTTGATCAGCGGGGTATCGGCCAGACCACCACCAGTGAGGACTATTCAACCGATTGCCTGGCCGCCGATGCTGCAGCCCTCATCGCTCATGTTGGTCTTGGCCCCGCGGTGGTCATTGGCCATTCAATGGGAGGGCGGGTTGCACAACTCGTTGCCCTGGACCATCCCGCAACCGTCAAGGCCCTCGTGCTCAACTCCTCTGGCGCCGGATACAAGGCCAAAGGCGGCATACCGCCCAAGATATGCCTGGGCATAATAAAGCTCGGCTACGAACGCTACATCCGCGAGCACAATATTGCTATCGGCTTCACAAAGTCTTTCGCGACGACCAATCCCGAAAGAGTGGAACAACTTGTGCAAGCATTATTGACGGCGCTGCCGCCGGTCGACACCTATTTGGCCCACGTCAATGCCCGTCAATGGCATGATACGCGGGACCGACTGCAAGATATTGCTGTACCCTGCCACGTCACCGTCGGTGATGACGAAGTCCACGGCCTTTCAGATACGACCCACGTCGAGTCCGCCAGAATTCTTGCAGATCAAATCCCCGCAGCCAAATTCGAACTAGTCAAGGACGCAGGCCATTTTTATCACTATTCGCATCCCGAGGTGATCAATGAGATGACCCGAAACTTTATTGAAACGTTGGATTAGTCGCTTGCAGCGCACGCGGAGTTCGACTTGAAGCAGTCGCGACCATCCAGATCCGATCGTTGCAGACCCCAAAGCTCCACTGACACCTTTGAAGCCGCCATCGATGGTCAATGACGTTTTGGCGGTGTCCACGCCGGACGCGGCAGTTCCAGATGGTCGCGCAGTGTAGTGCCGCGATAGGCCGTCCGGAAGAGACCGCGCCGCTGCAGTTCGGGCACCACTAATTCGACGAAGTCATTCAGGCCGTTCGGCATCATTGGCGGCATGATATTGAAACCATCGCAAGCACCGGATTCAAACCATTCCTGCAGCAGATCGGCAATCTCACTCGCAGATCCAATGATTTGGTGGTGTCCCTTCGACACCGTCAGCCGTTCATAGACCTGACGGATACTCATACCTTCTTTGTGGGCGGTTTCGACGATGCCGACCACACGGCTTTGCGCCACATTACTCAGATCGATTTCAGGAAATGGCGCTTCCACGTCCGCCGATAACAAGTCGACACCGACCATTCGCGACAGTGCCCCAAGGCCCGCCTGTGGATGGATTAAAGCCAGGAGTTGATCGTGTTTGTCCTGAGCTTCCTGTCGCGTACGTCCGACATAAGGCAACACCCCAGGCAGCACATTCGCATGCCGCGGATCGCGGCCACTGGCATCAGCTCTCGATTTGATCGCACTGTAGAATTCCTTGGCACCATCGAGCGAACGTTGAATGGTAAAGATCACCTCGCCCACGCGCGCGGCGAGGTTCATACCATCTTCCGACGATCCAGCCTGCACCAGAACGGGATGTCCTTGCGGGCAGCGCGGCACGCTGAGCGGGCCCCGCACCTTATAGTATTCGCCCTCATGGTCGATGGTTTGCACGCGCTCCTTATCAAAAAATGCGCCACTATCCTTATCGATCACGACAGCGCCATCATCACCGCTATCCCAAAGTTTACGCACCACCTCAACGAACTCACCAGCCCGTCGATACCGTTCGCCATGATCAATATGTTCTTCCAGCCCAAAATTGTTGGCCTCGATGGGCGACCAAGAGGTGACAATATTCCAGCCGGCGCGGCCGTTGCTGATATGGTCCAAAGACGCAAACTTCCGGGCCACATTGTAAGGTTCATTGAAAGACGTTGACGCAGTCGCAACCAACCCGATGCGACTTGTCTTCATTGCCAAAGCGGACAACAGAGTTAGCGGCTCAAATCGGAAGGCGTCAGCGCGGTTGCGCCGGGGCGACAGCGAAAACACATCCGCAACGAACACCAGATCAAAGCAAGCCCGCTCGGCTGTCTGGGCCGCCTTAATATAACTTTCCAAACTGAACCCGAGTGGATAGGCGTCCGGGTGACGCCAGCCGGCCATATTGTGCCCGCCGGGCGCGAAGAACATGCCCAACTTCATCTCGCGCTTGCTATCGGTCATACCTTTTCCTCCCAAACCCGCCACCCTAGCGCACCGGTGACCAACCTGGCCTACGCGTTCAGCTCTGCAGGACAATTGTTTGCAATATTGCCCACCCAGCCCCAAAAATGTCCAGTCAAACGATCTCCATCAAATCGATAACATTGACATACAGCGTAGCCACGAAATCCACTTTGCGTCAGCTCATCAAGAGCTACACATTTTGACGATGCTTTGAATAGCTGCGGGCCCTTGAAGAGCTCAGTGCAACTTCCAGCATCAAACCCACACAGCATCTGGACACCCAACCTAGTCGCGACGTCTTGACTGGCCAAAGAATTTACTGAGACCGGGCCGGTAGCGCATCATTATCAACCAGACCAACCCGATCAAGAGACCGGCCAAAACCGTTGGCATCGCAAGGCCGAATCCATCCGATGCAACACCGATAGCAACCGCGCCAACCGCTGGCACACCGCGAAAGATCACCCCGTAGAGGCTCATGACCCGCCCGCGATAACTATCGTCAATAGAAGCCTGTAACAGGGATTGCGTGCACACCCCGTTTACGGCAAGTGCAAAACCAATTGCCGCCAACATCAACAGACCCAAGAGAAAGTTTGTTGTCAGGGCAAAAATCACAACCGCGAAACTCATGACGAGAATATTTGAGAACAAGGCGTGGACCAGACTGGGCCAAATCCTCCCGCCGATCAGTGAATACCCACCCAATATGGCCCCGAGACCCATCGCGGAAGTCATGTAGGCAAGCCCTGTTGCATCCCGATTGAAGACTTGAGCCGTAAACCCCGGTAGAAGTTCGCTGATCGGGCGCGCCAGCAAGGCCACCAGCGCTAGCATGATCATAATTAGCGCAATCTCCCGCCGCTCCTTCACATACACGAAACCCGCCACAATCTGATCCAATGTGTCTTGCACCGACCGGGGCGATGCGATCCTATGTGGCGCTGGAACATTGATAATCCAAAGCGCATAAAGCATTGGGATATAGGAGAGGGCATTCAACAGCACTGCCAGGCCCACGCCGCCACCCGCAATAGCAAAACCAGCGATCACCGGACCAATAAACCGTGATAGATTGAAGGCCAACGAGTTGAGAGCAAGTCCGGATGAGAGATGCTCTCGCGGCATCAGCGAGGGCACCAAAGACATACGGGCTGGCTGATTGATGGCGGCAAGACCGCCCCGAAGAATTGTCAAAATCAACAACAGCCAGATCGTTAAAAAGCCGGAGACATACAACCCCAACAAAGCCACGGCCTGCAGCATTTGAAGCGATTGGGTATTGAATGATATTGCTCTCGGCTCCCCACGATCGGCGATAACTCCACCAATTGGCGCGGCTAGAACGGCTGGAAATAGGTCGGCAAACGCGATGATGCCGAGCCAAGTCGTCGAATGCGTAAGCTCCCAGGTCAGCCAACCGACGGCCACCCGTTGGATCCAATTGCCGGTAAGCGAAACGACATCACCGAGAATAAACGCACGATAGTTCCGAAAGCTAAGGAGCTGGCGCAGTTGTACCATTCCAGCGGCACCATGGCCGGCTCGTTTTTCACCCTCCGCGCTCACTATCTCGCTCACCTCCAGAAGTCATGATCGTTCGAATACTGCGCGACGACAGTTAGAGCCAGCGAGCAAACGTATCACGGGCGCCGTTGCCAATCTCGGTTTGCTCGAACTTCACCTATAATCAGCGCTCGGCCGCGATGCGCCCCACCCCCCGAACAAGCGCGATCGCCGCACCGCGCCAATGTGTCCGAGGATCTGATCATAAATGCAAACTGTCGTCAGAACCTATTGCCACACCCCAAACGTCACGCCGTGTCCCGTGCCAGCGAGTGAGCGATAACATGGAATATAGTCAACAAGCTTCATCGCAATCGGATCCATAGCCGCCGACACCGCCACCCAGTTCAGGATCTCAGGCGTACCGGGTCCAATATTCAGACGATCTCGCGGGAGCGCCTGCAAGTCTTTGCTATCAGACGTCTCAAGTGCCCTAATGACTCGCTGATCGAGTTCCTCATCTATAATCTGATGACTGAGCCCACCTGATGCAATCAACACAACCTTGAGATCACTCGGAAACGCACAAATGGCCTGACCCAGAGCCCGGCCAAAATCATAGACCCGTTTTGGTGTCGCCTGATTGGGCAGGTCGCGACTGATCATCACCGGTAATAAGGGGTAGACCGCGTCAGCGAACAACCACTTATAAGCAAATGAAAAAGCATCATCTAATGCGGCACCGCTTGGGAGTTGATCCATACAAGCTACATCGAATTCATTGTCAATAAGCGTGGCAAGCACATGCTTGCCAAGATCCGCCTTGGCAGGTCGATCGACCAGCTCGATTGCTGCTTCTCTCCGTTCCGGCTTGAACCGGGCATCCGGATCAAACGGCTCATCGGCCCGCCGTTTTACGGGAAATTCTTCACCCGTATAAATCCCGAAAACCGGATGATGATCCTCTGGGCGAACGCGATGGATATTGCTCACCACAACGCAGACGTCAGGATCTGTTGCCGCAATAACCTCCTGCAATTGAACCAATCCGGTCTGTGTTGCGGCATGACGTTTTCGCTGCACATCAATCGTGATTTCTCGGTCCAAACCAGGCTTCGCTCTCTGCAACAACTCCTGATAATCAAACCGAGGATCACGCGTATCGCCATCGGCAAGCTTGGCCCAGCGCTCAGGTGGGCTTTGAATGCTCGGGCCATGCGAAGCCCCAATACCAAGAACAATCTTTGCCATCACAAGATCCTTCAGATGCATCTCTATTCCAACAAGGCCTGGCCCAGTGGAAAATAAATTCGTTAAACGGCAGGCAGCGCCGCCCGAGACGTTATCAACCTGCCAATCACGTGTTGATGCTAACACCAAGCCTATCTGTTGGCCAATCTCCCTCCATGCAAACCATATGTCGCCAACACGAGCCGAAGCGGACAGGTTGCTTCTTACTGAAATTTGGCTCTAATATGCCGCTCGAACCCGAATACCTCCAATGCCGACCGGGAAACCTGAGGCTTAGTTATAATAAGGACAACACCATGGACCATATCAGTTTTCCCTACCGGTCATCGAGCCACTTGGCCCTCATGCACGTCATCAACGATTGCGGCGCTTGGAAGCGGCAGGATTTAGAGGTTGATTATGAGCGCCAGATCGGCCGCGACGACGCCCATGAACTTGTTCCGAAAGCCGAAGTCGAATTTGTTTCCGGCAATCACGTATCAACATATGCCGCCCGCGCCCGCGGTGACCAATGGGTCTATCTCGGCCAGACAATGAGCAAAAACCACGTCTCCTTGGTTACCCGCGAAGATACGGGCATCACCAAATTGGCTGACGTCCGACACAAAAAATTCGGCTCCCGCGGGCGCCATCCCGGCCTCAATACCTGGCTTTATCTGAAGCAAAACGGCATCGACGCCGATAAGGATGAAGTCGAGTTGGTCAAAGACGCAATTGCCGAGTTACCTAATGAAACATCCGAACCAGTCGGTCGAAAAAACATGACGCAGATGCTCATCGACCGCGACGTCGATGCCTGTTTCCTCACCCAACCCTCAACGGAATTCGCCAGGCGCAAGGGCCTTAAAGTAATCCCGGTCCCACCACAGCCAATGGTATTTTTCATGACCATGTCATCGTCCAAAAAACTCGTCGATGAGCGCCCTGATCTCATCGAGCGCGTTCTAAAGGGAACCTTGGAAGGCATCGCCTATTTCAAGCAAAATCGCGAAGAGACCATCAAGATCCTGATGGATCGCTTTGACAACGATGGCAAGCTCGATCGCGCTGCCGCAGAAATCGTCTACGATAAGTTGGCACCGGAATTGGAGCCGAAGCTTTATCCGGGCCTCGATGCCATTCAAAACGTGTACTTGGAAGCCTTGAAACAGGACGAGAAGAACGGCGATGCCGCACGCATCCATCCCCTGGCCTTATGGGACTTCCATTTCCTACGCCAGATCGACGACAGCGGCTTCATCGACAACCTTTACAAGGACAATCCGCAATTTCTGGATGGCCATGGCGGCTAATCTCTAAACCACATACTTAAGAAATTAGCCCAAAAAAAAGAGGAACGCCCACGATGTCCAAAGTGACCGATCCTAAACATCGAGATTTCATTCCGGAACAAATCGATTCTTACAAGGACTGGCAGACGGCCCAGAACATACCGATCGTCGAGGGCTATTTCATTGCCGACATCGACGAAGTGCCACTGGAACACTGGGACCTTAAAGGCGCCCCCGCAAGCTTCGTCAATCTCGAAGGTACAGGTGGCACGAACGACGCCTACATTTGCGAGATCCCTCCCGGCGGCAAGATGAAACCGCAAAAGCATCTCTATGAGGAAACCGTCTACGTAACGAAAGGACACGGCGCGACAACGGTTTGGCAACACGATGGCCAGAAGCATACCTTCGAGTGGGGACCGGGCAGCCTATTTGCGATGCCGCTTAACGCGCATTATCAGCACTTCAATTCCAGCGGCAGTGAACCGGCACGCTATTTTGCGGTGACCAACAGCTGCTTCATCATGCGCCTCTTCCATAATCACGATTTCATCTTCAACAACGACTTCACGTTTAAGGATCGCTTTGACCCCGAAACCGAATCCTTCTTCGACAAGGACTACGAGCTCCTGGGTCGCTTCTTTATGTCGACGAATTTTGTATCAGACACGCGCACGTTGGGCCTGGCTGATTATGGTGAGCGCGGCAAGGGCAGCACCAACATGAAGTTTGATTTGGCCTCCAACACCATGTGCGCTCATATCTCCGAATTCCCGGTTGGTACCTACAAGAAATGTCATCGCCACGGCCCCGGCGCGCACGTGATCATCTTAAGCGGGCAGGGTTATTCACATATGTACCCTGACGGCGCACCACCGGAGCGCTTTGATTGGAAGCCCGGCAGCGTCATCGTGCCTCCCGATCGCTGGTGGCATCAACACTTCAATTCGGGCGCGACGCCGGCCCGTTATATGGCCATCCGCTGGAACAGCTGGAAATTCAAGTCCGTCATGCAACCTAACAAAATGCGCGGCGCCACCTACACCAGCGTCAAGCAAGGCGGAGACCAGGTCGAATTCGACGACGAAGATCCCGAGATCCATCGCGACTTCGAGGCGGCCCTAAAGAAGGCGGGTGCCACCTGCGCCATGGGCGACTATCATCCCCATTGCACCCACAAACCAAAAGTTGCTGCCGAATAACAGCGACAAGAACAGGGTGCGCGGGTCATGCTCGAGGCGGCCGTCCAAGGAATAGCTGCGATCACCCAGCCCGTCCCGTTGGGCTTTTTGATATTCGGAGTCCTGCTTGGCGTGTGGGGCGGGGCACTGCCTGGCGTCGGTGGCCCAGCGCAGCTTGCAGTCTTGCTGCCATTCGCGATGCTGATGGAGCCGATCAACGCCATCGCATTTTTGATCGGCGTGACGACTGTCGGCAATACGGGCAATACCTTTACATCCGTGCTGGTTGCGGTACCAGGCGGATCTGGCGCACAGGCGACGGTCCTGGATGGCTATCCCATGGCCCAAAACGGCGAGGCCAAACGGGCCTTGTCCGCCGCCTTCATGGTCTCGATGCTGGGCGGTCTCATCGGCGCCTTTTTTCTGTTTGCCTCACTCCCGATCTTGAAGGTCCTGGTCCGCGCCTTTGGCGCGCCGGAACTCTTCATGTTCACCATCTGGGGCTTGAGCATGGTCGGCACACTCAGCTCCGGCGCCCCATTAAAAGGCCTGACGGCCGCAATCATCGGCGTGCTTTTGTCGACGGTTGGCCAGGACGTAAAATCCGGCGTTATGCGCTTCGATTTTGATGAACCGTATTTGTGGGAGGGTATCAGCGTCGTCCTGATCTCGTTATCGGTCTTCGCAATCCCTGAAATGATTGCCCTTGCAGCGCGCAAGAGCCGGGTGGCAGAGGTGACCGCCCTTGGTGAGACCGGCGTCTGGCAGGGCATCCGCGATGGCCTACGCCACAAATGGTTGGTGTTTCGATCGGCCGTCATCGGTACGTGGGTCGGCATTTTGCCGGGCCTTGGCAGCGATGTGGCCGATTGGTTCGCCTATGCCAATGCACGCCAGACCGAGAAAAATACGGAGCGTTTCGGCAAAGGCGATGTCAGAGGCGTCATTGCCCCGGAATCCTCCAATAACGCCAAAGAAGGCGGCGCCCTGATCACGACGCTCGCGTTCGGCATTCCGGGCTCGACATCTATGGCACTGCTGCTGATTGCATTTGTTGCGGTTGGCCTTCAACCTGGCCCGGAAATGTTGTCGGGCCAGCTCAACTACATTTATGCAATTATTTTTGCCCTGGCATTCTCGCAGATCATCGCCTCATTAATCTGTTGGGCCATGATCAAGCCGGCAGCCTACGTCTGCTTTTTCCCATTCTATGTGCTGGTCCCGTTTATCGTCGCTCTGACCTTTCTGAGTGCCTTTTCCGCGCACTTTTCGATGTACGACATTATTGCACTGCTATTCCTCTCCCTGTTTGGCTACCTCCTCAAAGTCACTGGCTGGCCGCGCGCGCCGGTGGTTCTCGGTTTTGTCCTCGGCGAAAAAGTTGAGCTTTATTTGTGGCTGTCGGTTGCGCGCTACGACATGGAATGGGTTTGGCGACCAGGCGTATTGATACTCGCTGCTCTCGTACTCTTCACGTTACTCTGGCCTGTCTGGAACGCGTTTCAGGAACAAAAACGCGAAGCGGCGAATGCAAACAGTACAACGGGTGGAGGCACACCATGACACTGCGGGTGAGCGATCTATTTACTGTCTTCATTATTGTCGTGTTAGCTACCGCCGTTTATATCGCCTCCGGATGGACGCTTAGAGCCTCAATTATCATTCTCGTCCTGGGCTCTCTTGGCGTCGTCCTCGCCACGATGCAATTGCTGCTGGACATCTTCATGCGCCGGCCCGCCGATCAGCCGGCAAACCTAAAATATGAGCTCCCGCAAATCCAACAACAGGACCCCAGAAAAGCCCTCCTCGGCAGCCTCGAAATCTGGGCCTGGCTGATAGGATTGTTGGCCGCCATCGCCCTTATAGGCCTGCAGATCGCTCTTCCGTTGTTTGTATTTACCTATTCCCGCTTCTACGGCGCCTCATGGCTGATAAGCATTGTGCTGACCGCGCTGATCACCGGATTTATCTTTGGCATCTATAACGAGGTTATGCACGTCTATTGGCCGCGCTCGGTCCTCGGCGAATATCTGGGGTATTGACCAAGCTACAGATCGTTGCTGTTAACGAAGTGCACTTGACAATTCGCCTTGAAGGCCTCGCGGTCGCCTCAAACCTCAACGCCCAATCGAAGAAGCCACCCACCACCATGAGCGACACCCATTCGAAACGTATTCTGGTGCACATCTGCGCGATTATTGCCGCAATGGCCGTTTGGGCATTACCAATTGATTTCCTGGAGGCGCTCGCTGGATGCTTTGTCATATTTTTTGTCATCAGTGGCATTGGCGAGCGCCGCTATGGCCGTTTCCCAAAACCAGACGATCTGCGCGCCAATGTTGTAGAATTTCTGAACCTGCAACCGAACGGCACCAACGCGCCTCATCAGCAAACTGGCAGCGACAATTCGCCACCAGTTTTCAAGCCATGAAATAACGCGCGTCAAAAGCAAATTTTCGGCCGGAAAAATGAGGCTTTGGTCATACCACCCCTTGACGCAATGCCTGCAACTCTCGACATTGCTGCGCCAACTCATTGCGCCGACTTTTAACACATCACATTGACATCCAGGCCATTGAGCCAAGCGTAGAACCAAGCACGATCGATGATCGTTTAACCCCGCATCACAACAACAATTCTGGAAGAGAGACAATGACGAGCAAAAAGGTCCGTGTTGCGGTTCTTGGAATGGGCTGGTGGTCCGACGTTCTGGCGGACGGCATAGACCGCGGCAACGATCTCGAAATCGTCTCCTGTTTTACGCGCTCAGAAGACAAGCGCCAGGCGTTTGCGGACAAATACAATTGTAAGGCGGCTGCCAGTTATGACGAAATTCTGGCTGACCCCACAATTGAGGCCATCATCAACACCACGCCCAATAACGTCCACCTCGAGACCACGCGTCAGGCTGCCGAAGCCGGCAAGCATGTGTTCCTGGATAAACCGATCGCCAATACGGTGCGCGAAGGCTTCGAGATCGCCGAAATCTGCAAGAACGCCGGCGTCATTCTCTCACTCGGATATCAACGCCGGCGCCAAAGCCACTTCCGCTGGATCAAAGATCAAATCAATCAGGGCAACTTTGGCAAACTCGTGCAGGCCGAAGCCAACATCAGCCGCGACCGGGTCGGAAAAATTGATCTGAGCTCCTGGCGTTATCAATCCGACGGCATGCCGGGCGGCGTCATGCTGCAAATCGGCATTCATTATGTCGATGTTCTCGAATACTTGATGGGCAATGTCGTACGCGTCATGGGCCGCTCTAATCAACTGGTGCTGCCTGGTAGCAATCCAGATATCGCAAATTTAATCCTGGAACACGAAAACGGCGCCATTTCCAATCTGACGGCAAGTTACGCCTCAGCCTCGGAATATTACATGATGAATATCTATGGCAAGGAGATGAGCGCTTATTACGACCTCTTCAATGGCCTGCGATATCTAAAACGCCATGAGGACATTGCCCATCCAGTGTCATTGGAAAAAACCGATGACATCCGCGCCGAGCTCGACGAATTCGCAGCGTGTATACGTGACAACAAACCACCTGAGACCGATGGCTTTTGGGCATCGCGCAACTTAGCCGTGATCAGAGCCGGCGTGCGCTCGGCCCAGGAACGCCGCGAAGTCGAAGTGGCAGAAATATTGGAAAGCGGCGAATAACGCCAACTGCTATCCATCAACTGGATGCAAGACGCAGCCAGCGCATCATCCGATCTATTCAACACGACGCGAGTCCGTCAGATCCCCTGTTGCTTTAACTTTGGGCGTATTTTTCAGCCGCAAGCCATTCGCGGGGGATCACTTTATTGGAGTTTTCATTCTTGATCTTTTGGTAGACCACGGCGCCGGCCGCCGCGAATTGCATCCCGAGCCCGGTGTTGTTCTTATAAAACACAAGATTATCGTCACTCTGGCGCACTGGTGCATCGCCCCTCAATACATCGCCCAATTCCACGACACACGCTCGATCTACAAGACCTTTCGCAATAGGATCCAACAATTCCACCTGGCCGTTGCTCTCAACGCTTGCCCAATCATTCACGACAATGTCGCTCGCACGCGCAAACGTCGCCTCATCGACCTCATTGCGTTTGCACGTGACATCAGAATTCACCACCGTGCAGACCATCTGCCCCGCTTCCAACCACTCGCCCTCGAACACCGGCCGGCTCGCATTGGTGGCACAGGCGACAATATCTGCCCCGCGGACCACCTCGCGCGGCTCGCGCACGATATCTATGGCCACGCCCGGGCGTGCCTTGATGTCGGCAAAATGACGGCAATGGTCTTCATTCGGACTATAAAGGCGTACTCGCTTGATGGGACGCACATCACAAATCGCGTCGATTGCCGAGCGCGCCTGCCGGCCCGTCCCGAATAACGCCAGCTCTTGCGCTTCAGGCCTGGCAATCGCATCCACTGCCGCCCCTGTCGTCGCAGCGACGCGAACGCCGCTCAAATGCGATTCATGCACGAATGCCAACGGTTCAGCGGTTGCAAGATCATAGAGAATGATCACCGTCCAATTGACTGGCTCCGGGTTTCTAACGACCTTGCGGTCCGGCTGGCTGCCGTCATCAAATATCGTATTCGAACCGGCACGCACACACGCCATGCCATAACTCGGCACCGCGCCAACGTGAACATTACAGAAGTAG
This sequence comes from Hyphomicrobiaceae bacterium, assembly GCA_965223255.1. GTDB lineage: Bacteria > Pseudomonadota > Alphaproteobacteria > Rhizobiales > Hyphomicrobiaceae > CBDCWA01. The sequence continues at coordinate 818,111 of CBDCWA010000003.1, forward strand.
GTGCGATTAGGGTCCGGCGTCTCCGCCACATAGCGCACCCGCGGAAGCGTCTTGGCCTTACCCGCCGCATAATCACAAAATGCGATCCGCATCGCTTCAATGCATTCCGGCATGGACAAATGCTGGCGAACGTCGTCATCCGTTATGATAATGGCCATGCGCGTTCCTCCCCAAATCGATATCGCCAAGGGTTCAAACGACCCATCGCTTTCAATTCATGCCCGAACTGGTCAAGGCAATTCCAAAGAACCATACACGACTAGCACAAAAAGATGCGTCTTTTCGTGCATTCGTACAATCGTCTGGCCCGATTGTACAACCCGCATTTTCGCTTGTTTTTGGCATACACCTTACCAGCTTCAAGGGCCACCAATTTATCCACCCGAACCCCGCCGCCAGTAATTCCGTTGGTTATCACACCCCGCTGCACCAACCACAGTGTCAATGCGCGACGGCCGGCACACCCCAGTCGGCAGTCTCACGCTATTGACCATCCAATGGACAAGTGCAATTCTGCGTATACTCAAATCAACAAGCAATAATGCGCGTCTCGCTTACTCAAAATATCGAAGCAAGACGCATTTCGATGCAGAGGACACGCCAGTGATCATCGATTGCCATGCCCATTTCACGGCCCCAGCAGAATTGTTCGCATATAAGGCCAATCTTCTCGCTGCCCGCTCCCGCCCGCGCGGCGCGTTAACGCTCAGCGACGAGTTAATCTCGGCAGCGCTTCACAAGCCCGTGCATGGCGGCAATTCTCATTTGCAGCAACTCGAAGAAGTCGGCACCGACATCCAAATTATATCCCCGCGTCCTTATCAGCTCATGCATTCAGAAAAGCCGGAACGCCTAGTGCACGGATTTGCCGAAGCCTGCAACAACTTGACCGCCGCGCAATGCCGCCTGTTCCCGGACAAATTCATTGGCATGGCTTCGTTGCCGCAGAACATGGGTGTCAGCCCTAAAAATTCGCTTGAGGAACTAGAACGCTGCGTCAAAGAGCTTGGCATGGTCGGGTGTCTCCTCAATCCTGATCCAAACGAAAGCCTTCCGCCGGAGCCGCCGCCGCTCGGAGATGAATACTGGTACCCGCTTTATGAAAAGCTTGTCGAACTCGATGTGCCGGCGTTGATCCATTCGGCGAGCTGCCGCTCCAACCGCCGCAATTACACCCTCAACTTCATCATTGAAGAGAGTATTGCCGTCATCTCGCTCCTTGAGTCACGGGTGTTTGAAGACTTTCCGACCTTGAAGTTGGTTGTATGCCATGGCGGCGGTGCCATCCCCTATCAAATCGGGCGCTTCCGTGCCGCGCGCATCAAGGGCAAGAAAGCGGAACGCTTCGAGGACAGCCTGCGCAAGCTCTATTTCGATACAGCTCTCTACACCCAGGATGCACTCGAGATGCTGTTCCGCTGGGCAACACCAGAGCGTTGTTTGTTCGGCACTGAGCGCCCGGGTGCCGGTACCGCTAAAGATCCGGAAACCGGGCTGTGGATGGACGACACCCGCCCGTTGGTGGAAGCCATTACTTGGTTATCTGACGCAGACAAGAAGAAGATTTTTGAAGACAATGCCCGCAAGCTCTTTAAGCTTAGCGTATAGAGGTTGAAGGATCGGTTCTTGATCAAGCAGAAGAGGTAAGATGGCGCACGATCGGCAATTGGTCGCACAATCCTGCCGCATCCTTGGGGGCTTAGATCTGACCAAGGCAACGACAGGTCATGTCAGCCAGCGCACACCGGACGGCGAGCATGTTCTTATTCGCGGGCGCGGCCCGGCTGAGTCCGGCGTGCGCTATACAGAGCCGGATCAAGTAATCAAAGTCGACCTGGACGGGCGTCAAATCGACGGGCCGGACGGGATCAAGCCACCACACGAGACGTGCCTGCACACCTGGATCTATCGTCGCCGTCCCGAAGTCAACGCGGTGGTCCATGTCCATCCCCCGACGGTTATATTGTTTACAATCTGTGACAAACCGTTGTTGCCCCTCTATTGCGGCTATGACCCGAGCAGCCTTGCACTACTCCTGGATGGCATTCCAACCTATCAAATCAGTCTGACCATCACGACAGACGAGCTTGCCAACGACTTTTGTGACGTGATGGGCGACAAACAGGCGGCCATGATGCGCGGCCATGGCATCACCACGGTTGGGCCGGACGTTGAAACAGCTACGCTCACGGCCATCAGGCTCAATGAATTAGCAGAGATGAACTTGCGAGCCTACCAGCTTGGCAATCCGCGACCGATATCGGATGCAGATATCGAAAGCTTCAGATCCAAACGCAAATCGGGGGCCAGTGCCCCGGCGGCCAATCGCCACCAAGCGGTTTGGAACTATTACCTGCGATTGACGGGCGCCGATCGCACTGACAACGAGATGTGAGAGCAAGAGCCATGCTGAAAGCAGAAGAAAATGATCGCCTAACACGGGTTGGCAAAGGGACACCGGCCGGAGAGCTCTTGCGCCGCTATTGGATGCCAATTGCTCCAGCCAGCGAATTGACCCCTGCATCACCCAAAAAGCGTGTTCGAATTCTGGGCGAGGACCTGGTCCTCTTCCGCGATGGTTCTGGGCGCATCGGCCTAATCGAGGAGCAATGCCGCCACCGCATGGCGTCACTCTATTATGGTTTTGTCGAAGACGATGGAATCCGCTGCCCCTATCATGGTTGGAAATTCGATTGCACCGGCAAATGCATAGAGCAACCCTTTGAGCCCGCCGACAGCAACCTGAAGGATGAGGCCACGGCGACGACCTACCCGGTACAGGAACTGTCGGGTTTATTGTTCGCCTATTTGGGGCCTGAGCCGGCACCGTTGCTGCCGCGTTACGAACCCCTAGTTCGCGACGACGTCGAACGCACCATCTACGTATTACCGCTTCTGGAATGCAATTGGCTGCAGGTCATGGAGAATTCTGTCGACCCAGCCCACACGCATTATCTGCACGGCTACAACCTGACCCTGCAAGGCAACGACGATGGTGCCTTCCATAATCGCCAATTCACGGCTCTTGATTTCGTCGAGAAGGATGAACCGAATTGGGGCGGCATCATCAAGAAGCGTGTCTATGAGGACGAGGATCTCGACGACACAGAAGGCCATCCGGTAATATTTCCGAACATTTTACTTCTCCCGCCACATCCCAATTACATGATGCATTTCCGGGTGCCCGTGGATGATACCCACACACAGATTTACAGGGTCAAATTCGCACCGTCCCAAAATGGCCAGAAGATCAACCAAGACGAAATTCCGATCGAATACATGCCACCGATCAAAGATGAAAAGGGCGAATATCATATGGAGACATTCGGCTCTCAGGACGGCATGGCCTGGGAAACGCAAGGCGCCATCACCGATCGCTCGCGTGAATTCCTCGGCACCACCGATCGGGGCATAGCAATGTACCGGCGCATGTTGCGCCGTCAGATCGATGCCGTGGCAAAAGGGCAAGATCCAATCGGTGTCATCCGTGATGCCAAGCTGAACGACAAAATCACTATCGGACTTTCACAGCAGCAAGCAGAGTTTTGGTCGGAGCGCGCCCGAGGTGGACCACAATAATTCCAGTCACCATGAAACGCCGAAACTGCGCGTTGGCATCGCCGGCTTAGGTGTTGCCTCCAGCCAGGTCCTCCCTGCTTTCAAGACCTCAAGCGCATTCTATTTGGCAGCCGGCGCAGATATCCGCATTGAAGCCCGCCAAGCCTTCGAAGCCGCGTACGATCGCCCAACAGTTGCCACTGTCGCCGAACTTGCCGCGCGTGATGATCTCGACGCCATATGGATTTCGACACCGAATACACGCCACGAGGAACACGCTGTTTGTGCCGCTCAGAACGGCAAACACGTCATTTGCGAAAAACCAATCGCAGTCACGCTCGATCAATGCGATCGTATGATCGAGGCGGCTGACGCCAACGGCGTTCACTTCCTGCAGGGCCACTCGAAAATCTATCAAGCCCCGATCAAAAAAATGCGCGAGATCATCAACAGCAAACGGCTTGGCCGGGTCCTGCAAATCCATTCGGTGAATTACAATGACTGGCTTCAACGCCCGCGCCTTGCCGCCGAATTAGATACAACCCAGGGCGGCGGCATCGTTTATCGCCAGGGCCCGCATATTATTGACATTGTCCGTTTCCTCGGTGGCGGCTTGGTCCGCAATGTGCGCGGCACAGCCGGCAAGGGTGATCAGAATTTTGATGCCTATGGCCACTTCAATGCCCTGTTGGAATTCGACAATGGCGTCACGGCAAGCGTTGCCTTTAACGGCTATGGCTATTTCGATGTGACCGAGTTGACATGGGGCATTGGCGAAAGCGGGTTTCCGCAAACCCAGGCAAGACGTTTTCCGGGCCGCCGCCCGCGCATCAAGGGGCCTGCCGATCCCGACGTGAAAAGCGCCGTCGCCCAAGCCCGCGGCGAAGAGGGCAAGCGCGACGCAGCAGCCCGCCGTCAGCCCTTTTTTGGCTTGACGATCGTCCTCTTGGAACACGGCGTGCTGCGCCAGTCACCGGATGGACTTTATGTCTACACAGAAGCGGGATGCGAAGAGGTAGCGTGTGCATCAAGTGGTGCCAGAGAAGCTGAATTAACAGAACTTGCCGAAGCCATCAGCGAAGGCCGTCAAGTCTTCCCCGACGGGCGCTGGGGTAAGGCGACACTGGAAGTGTGTCTCGCAATCATGCGTTCCGGTCAAACGGGTGACATGATAGAGTTGTCCTCTCAAGTCCCGTCACCCTAATGGCTTTGCCGTTCAAACACGACGATTCCAAACCGGCCGGGTCTACAAATGTTGAGACCAAAAGTATCGATCATATGCGCCACATATAATCGTGCGCATGTCTTGTCCTATGCCATTCGCAGCGTTTTGGCCTCAACCTTTACCGATTGGGAGTTAATCATTGTTGGCGACGCATGCACTGATGATACCGAACGCATCATCGCTGCATTCGAGGAGCCACGGGTTTCGTTTGAGAACCTTCCGACAAATTCCGGCGGCCAAGGCGCCCCCAACAACCGCGGACTAGAAAAAGCGAACGGAGACTACATCTTTTTTCTCAATCACGACGACTTGTATCTCGCGGACCATATCGAAAAAGCATTGCAGTTTTTTGCTACGACTGATGCAGATTTTATCTGGCACCCGGTAATCTTAATCAAGGACGCGAGCCAAACGACAGGCCCACCTGATCCAGCCTGCGACGATCTAGTGCTCGATGGCGCGGTTGGCCCCGACGGCTATGACCCCCACGTCTTTTACGTCGCATCGGGTTGGGCTATGACACGCGAATTTGCACAGTTGGCCGGCCCCTGGCAGCTCGAAAACGAGCTGCGTATGTCAGCGTCACAAGACTGGTTGTTCCGTGCCGCTCGACTGGGGCGCACGCTTAAATATCATCCCCGTCCATCGGTCATTTGTATTCTTGCCGGTCAACGACGGTTATCGTACCTGAAAACCAAATCGGACGAGCATGACCGCGTCTTTGGCTGGATCAACGGCAAAGAGTCAAATTTGCGCGCACTCCTCGAATGCGTCGCAGTCAGGCAGGGCGAAGAACTTTACAGGCGCAAATATAAGCGCCGGCACCTAAATCGCCTGGCACAATCGATGATGAATTATTTTAATCTGCATCCAAGCGAAGTTCGAAACATAAGAAAGGGTTTCGGCAAAGGTGCCTGGATCAGCAGCATCAGGCGCGATACGACCGCGCCACAACGCTTAGAAGCGGGAAGCACAATCCACGCCAACTCTCCCGAGGCAAACCTGTATCTAATCGACGGTTGGCAGCGCACGCCCAATTCCAGTGCACAAGTGTCAACAAATCCGGCTAGCATCATGTTCACTCTGCCGGCCGGCGGGCAGGCCCTCGATTTTCGTGTCAAACTTGACGGAAAAACCGCCGCCGTAAAAATCCGAACACCTGGCCTGGAAGACGTGCATCAAGCCATTGACGGGGTCTGTACGGTTGTCCTGTCTCTGAGACAGGCGGCGGGCCCGGTCAGAATAGACTTCGAAGTGTCGCGAGGCACTGTGACACTCCTGGAGTTCGAGCTCCAGCCAAGGACCTAGGGCGCACCTAACGCGCATGCCCTGCCAAGGACGCGGTTCGCGGCCTCTAATCCAATCAGCGGCATCATTGTAAACTTCCCAGTATTCACTGAATGATAGCCCTCAAAAGATTCAACACCAATCTCGTGGCGCGTATGCAAATAGCTGTTCTCCTGATCGATATCCGTGTCGCCCCAGGCAAATATCATTCCACTAACGGGATCAATCGCATCCTCGCCAAATTCAAGAGTCCTGAGCTTCGGACACAGTCGTTGCCACTGCGCGAGACTTCGATAAAACACCTCCAAGCGCTGCGCACGGTCCAGCTTATCCCATTCTGGAGGAGGCGCCAGATCACGCGTCATAGAAACCATGCCGGTCGGATACCACGACAGATAAAATCCATTGTCTCCAAAATTTACGATATCGCCAAATGGCCCCAGAACCGACGTGACCGAGGGCAGGTCCGTAGGTTTCAAAGATACAAGCACCCGGTTGCCAAACTTATGGCGATAGCTCCAGGAGCGCCGCGGCGTCAATCCCAATGATCGATCAATCTCCAGGCGACCTTCCCATGTCGCATTGATGACCGCATCAAAGGGCCCATCTGTCATAGTCTCACCGTCTATCGCATAGTGTACTTTAAAACGGTTGTCGCGCCGTCTCTCGACACCCCTAGCGGTAGCGCCATGCAAAACCGAAATTCTTGCGCACTCGGAAGCGGCGGTTGCCAATGCCTCTGCAATAGGCCTTGGATCAACAGCACACTCAGTTGTTTCGAACGCGGTCTTAAAGGCGTCCGGATCCAGAATGTCAGCGAGTTCATCAGCTGACATTTCCCGATAGTCTATAGCTTCACCTCGATCGAGATACGACCGCTCCTGGCCCGCTTGGGTTGCCTTGAATATGTTTCTGCAACACTCAAAGTGAGCTTTCAGCGCCTCGACACTCATCAATGAGTCGTTGTGAACCGCATAGATAAATGGCGTTGATGTAAACAGGGCATTGCCAACATCAATCCAGCGCCCCAGGTTCGAAACAAAACTCAAGGCTCCTATCGCCATCAAGCGCGCGGTTAGATCGGGATCGTCTTTGGCATAAATGAAGCCCTGATGAATCTTGCCTTCGTTTACGCGACTAGCGCCGCGGACCAATTGATTTCTACGCTCGAAAATATCAACGTGAAATCCTGCATCGGCGAGTTCCAGCGCCGCGCAAACGCCGACCCCTCCGCCTCCCAGAATTGCAACCCGTCCCAAACCAAATTGCTCCAGTACACCACGAACTCACGACGCCAAACTCCATACCGGACTGAGCGACACGGCCCGCAAATAATATTTTTGATCGAAAATTTTGCGTCACCCCGTTGAATTCAACCAATCGCCCACCAGTTGCACGACAGGCGCACTCAACCACACCACCCGTATAAGTCAGCCCAACCCTCTCAGCAATAAAATTCCATACTGATGCCATTCAGTATATTAGACTAGATAAGCGCCATGAAGGTCGAACAAGTCCTACCGATCCCAACCCAACAAACTCAACGGCTGCATAGATACCAAGTGATGGAATTTCTCGACATAACCCTGTCAGTATTGAGTTGGCAGCAGCGCGACGTCTTGGAGCGAACCCTGGCAAGCTTCCGGTCGCGTGGCATTGATGACCTATTTCCCAATCGCAGGATTTTCTTCAACACGATAACCGGCGAGGACCGCAACCTTGCACAGGCCTATCGGTTCGAGGCCATAGGCGATGCAGCGAACATCGGCATATTTGGCGGCTTCAAGGGTCTCGTAGACGCCTGTACGACCGAATTCCTGTTGTTTGTTGAGAACGATTGCCCGGCAATCGTGGCACAAAACGATTTCCGCGATGTCACGACCCGCGCCATTGCCGACATGCGGGAACATAACTGCCCGGTCTTTTCTATGCGCTCCCGCCGCCAGCCCGGTGAAGCCTTCGACCGACGCCTACGCTACGAGAAGTACTTCCGCATAGAACAACCCCTCGCGACAACTCCGGACGAGACATCATCGAAGCGCCAACCAACCGCCACTCACATGAGGATCTATGAGAACCTAAGACGTCCAAGCCTCAGAGGCTGCGCGCTGTTTGCAGAGGAACATCCTGATCTTCGCCACCCGGCCCTGATCACGCAAACAAACCACGGCAATTGGCTCACCACATCGCAAGTCTTAAATTGGTCGAACAATTGCCTCTTGGCCAAAACAGACTTTCTTCGCGACACGGTCATTCCCCATGTCGAAGCACACCCGGCACCATCGACCATTAATGGTCATCAAGATATCGAGGCGGCCCTCAAACAAGACCGTTGGTGGCAACGCCAGCGCATACCCATGGGCCAGGCCGAACCGGGGCCCCTGACACATCAACGTGGCAAACCTTCACGCTAGCGCCCATCAGGGCCATAACGGCTATTTCGTCTCTGTTGATTTTGTGCCGCTGACAGATGATTTTAGATCACGCAACACTTTGATCGGATAGGTGAGACGGCGAATGCCGGAACGAAGCAGTTCATCCTTATTGGCCGGGTTGCGGCTGGATAAAGCACTGATCGTTGACATCTTGATATTGTCCTGCCAGCGCGAGGTCCCAGGAGACTTAGGATTGAGACCAAGCTGACGCAAATAATGATTAATCTGATAGGCGCCAGCCTGACGGTCGACGCTTCGAATACAGAAATGAACGCCCAGCGCCACAGAATACACTTCGCCATTGTTGAACGAGTGGGGCGCACGACATGGATGATGCACGCCTTTGCCGGGTGTCAGGGCAAACACATAAGCCTTTGAATCATTTTCCGGCCGATAGGTCGCGGCTGAAAAGTCGCCGGCATAATAGGATTCGATTTCCAGATCGCTCAATACATCACGATCGTTCGCATCCCAAATACGCGCCCTTCGACTGCCATGTACCTGGAATAAGAATGTTGCTTCATGGTCTATGTGATAGGGCGTCAAAGACTGCGGCGAAGACATAAAGATATAGGCATCTTCCCAAGTAATTTCATCATGACTGACACCGGTCGCGGCAATAATCTCCGCCATCAACTGATCGAGAAGCGCGCGGTATTCGGGGTCGCGCTGGACCGAATAGAGTAACACCCAGGATCCCGACTGTTCGATCGATTCAATGGCCTCCGAAAGACCGCTCATATCCTCATAGGAAATTTTCCATCCAGACTCGATGGGAGCGTTACTGGTCTGCCAGCGCACTGTGCGATCACCATCCTGTTGCATCAGGAATGCCGCGAGTTTTTTTAGCCGCGGCAACGCGAACAAGGAATGCCCCGCCAGATTATGCGTAAACGAAAACGGATGTTTATTGAATTGCCGTCCAATCTCGGCTGGGTCTTCTAACAGCGGCTGGCCGGACGGCAAATCCCGGCCACCAGCAACTTGGTCAATCGAAGCCACGGCGAACTCCACTCAATGAAAATATTGTCAGCTTCAACATCGATTAATGAAACACCAGATAATCTTACCAACCCCGCCAGCCGCAATCTCGTTTTTCGCGCGAATTATTGGGATCGTCGTTAACGCCGCCCCGAAACCCCAAATCCAAGACCCAGTTACCCCGCTTAGACCCCCACTGAACCAATTGCCAATCCCCAACCACACTAGATGCGGCCGAGAGCCTCTAACAGCACTTCGGGCGTCATCGGCTGTTTACTCACCCTCGCACCCAGCGGCCTGATGGCATCGTTGACAGCGTTCATCATCGCCGCCGGGGCGGCCCCGGTGCCGGATTCCCCAACACCCTTCGCGCCGAGTTCAGACACACCCGTCGGCGTCTCAACGTGAACAACGTCAATATCCGGCATCTCAAAAGCCATCGGCGTCAGATAGTCCGCCATGTTGGCATTCAATAGCTGCCCATTTTCATCATAGGCGCATTCTTCATAAAGCGCGCCGCCAAGACCCTGAACACAGCCACCGCGAACTTGCTCATCGGCCAATTGCGGGTTGATGACCCGCCCACAATCCTCAACGACCCAATGCTTCAAATGGCGAATAAATCCAGTGTCAACATCGACCTCGACATAAGCGCCATGAATGCCGTTGGTGAAAATGTAAAGCTCATCGAGCAGCCGCCATCGCCGTGTGTGACTGAGCTTCGGCTGCACCGTATTCGGTAGATCACCCACTTGGAAATGCGCAATGCGCCCAAGTTCTGCCAGCGTCAAACGCTCAACCCCATTACGGGCATCTACGATTTTGCTGTCGACAATATCGAGTGTGCCTGCATCCGTCTGCAGCAACGCACCCGCCAAGTGCAGCAATTCAACCCTGAGGTCGCGGGCAGCCTGGTAGACCGCCTCTCCACCCACCGCCGTTGCCCTGCTGGCATAGGTCCCACCACCATACGGCGTCGCATCCGTATCGCCGGAAATCATACGCACATCTGAAATCGCAACGCCCAGTGCCGTTGCAGCGATCTGCGCCATCACGGTATCGACACCTTGGCCTTGTTCCGTGACCCCAACCGCACAAATTATGCCACCGTTCGGCTCCATCTTGATGGTGCAGGCATCCTGCGAGGCAATCGGCGCACCTCCGGCACCATAATAACCATGCGGTCCAGGCGCTGTACCCTTGATGAAAGCGGCAATGCCGATGCCGCGATAAACAGCATCATTGCGCAGGCGATCGCGTTCCGCGCACAATTCTTGATACGACATCCGTTCCATCAAACGATCAATGCATGCCGTAAAAGACATATCGGCGAGCTTGATACCTGAGGCCGTTTTCGTAGGAAACGCTGCATCAGGGATCACGTTGCGCCGGCGCATCTCAATCGGATCAATATTCAGCTGTGCAGCAGCCATATCGACCAGCGCTTCGCCAACCGAATTACCGATCGGATGTCCGACGGCACGATACTGTGAGGTCGGCACCTTATTGAGCAGGACCACAGTGGCCGTGCCGCGATAATGTTGGTGCTTATAGGGACCCGCAGTGATATTGAGGATCTGATTAGCCTCGAACACCGATGTGCGCGGGTATTGCGAATAGGCCCCAGCACCGGACAGCACATCGATCTCGACGGCAGTGATTTCACCTGACTTCGTTAGCGCCATGCGCCCCTTGACCAGATTTTCCCGAGCATGAATATCGGACTGAAATGATTCGATACGATCAGCCAAAAATTTTACCGGCCGCCCAAGTTTCATAGCTGCCGCGGCAGCTGCAATCTCATCACCGAAAGAATGAATTTTGAGCCCGAACGAGCCACCCACATCCGGCGCTACAACTCGTACATTGTGTTCAGCCAACCCGAGTGTCGTCGCCAAGAGATTTTGAATCATATGCGGCGTCTGGCTTGAGGTCCAAACCGTCAGCCGTTCACCGATCGGATCGAAATCGGCAAGCAGCACCCGCGGCTCCAAACTTACCGCTGTATGGCGTGCGAAATCGAACGAGTCCTCGACGACCAGATCAGCGCTGGCGAAGGCATCATCGACGCCCCCGGTATCGATTGTCTTTTCAAAAGCAATATTGTCGCCAAGGTCCGGATGCAGAACTGGAGCACTTGGATCACGGGCGCTCTCCTTATCCGCGACCACCGGCAACTCTTCCCACACGACGTCGATCAGCTCTGCGGCATCCTCTGCAAGCGCGCGAGTCTGCGCAACAACCATAACAACCGGCTCGCCCTGCCAGCACGCGCGCTCAACGGCCATCGGATATTGCGGCGCCGACTTCATTCCAGGAAAACAGGTCAGAGTACCCATCCAGGGCCCGTGACACATCGCGACCAACTCCGGCCCTGTCATGACCAGCACAACACCTGGTGCGGATTGCGCGGTCTGACAGTCAATCGACACGATTTTGGCATGCGCATGTGGGCTTCTCAAAAACGCAGCATGCAGCATGCGCGGCAACACGATATCGTCGGTATAGTTCGCACGCCCGCCAACCGCACGCCGCGCACCATGCCGTGTAAGACTACGTCCGATATAGCTATTTGGCCGATCCAGGGGTGTCAGCCCACCGCTAGGAGTTTCAGACATCAGGCCTCCGTGTCATCTGACGTTGGCGCATATCCTCGCCCCTTCGCTGTCGTATCGATCGCGTCAACGATTGCGTGATATCCAGTACACCTACAGTAATTTCCCGACATGAACTTGCGGATCTCCTCGCGCGATACCTGCGCCTCTTGTGCCAGAAGCTCGGCCGCCGTTAACACCATGCCTGGCGTGCAGTAGCCGCATTGCAGGGCATTTCGTTCAACGAAGGCCGTTTGCAGATCTGAGACTTCGCCGCTTTCGGTTAGTCCTTCGATGGTCACAACCTCAGCCCCGTCCGTCTGCACCGCCAGCATCAGGCAACCCCGGACAACGACGCCGTCAACACGCACCGAACAGGCGCCACAAATCCCATGCTCACACCCGATATGAGTGCCGGAGAGATTGAGTACAGTGCGCAGAAAGTCGACCAAATGCTGACGAACGGGCACCTGGGCTATCACCTGCTCGCCATTCACCTTAAGCGCGATCTCCACCGTCTCCTCAAGCGCCTCTGTCATGCCGCTGCGGCCTTCCCTATAAGACTGTCGAGGGCGCGCCTCGTCAGCACCTTCTGCAAATGCAGACGCATCGCCCGGCTGCCGTGAATATTGGTCATCGGGTCCAGATCAGCGTCAAGCGCAGCAACAGCTGCATCCCGCGTCACCGGCGTCAAATCTTTACCCACAAGCGCAGCGACTGCCCCCTCGGCACTGGTCGGCTTATCTTCACTGCCAAAATACACAAGCCGTCCACCGGTCACCGCGCGATCATCCATCTCCAAATTGAGCGCCACACCGGCCAACGCAAAATCCCCGTGCCGCCGCGCCAACTCCGAAAATCGAAACACCTGGTTGGCTTTGGCAATCGGCACTTTTACTTCGATCAGCAACTCGTCGGCACGCCGCGCCGTGCCATAGAGGTGCAGGAAGAAGTCATCGGCTGCGATTTCGCGCCGCCCCGTCGGCCCCTCGACCACTATTGTCGCGTCAAGGGCAAGGACACATGCCGGCATCTCGGCCGCGGGATCGGCAAGCGCAATACTGCCACCGAATGTGCCTCTGTTGCGCACAGCAACATGTGCGACATGCGGCATCGCCTCGCCAATCAGGGGAAGATGCCTACAAACGATCGAAGACGCGCCAACTTCACTGTGGCGGGCCAGAGCGCCAATCCGCACATACGCCCCCTCAAGAGATATCCCTTTGAGTTTTTCCAGGCCATTTATGTCGATTATCAGCCGCGGTTGCGACAACCGCATATTCAGTGACGGCATCAAGCTTTGCCCGCCGGCCAGAATCCGCGCGTCATCACCATAATCGCCAAGAAAGGAAATGACCTGTGCGATACTCTCGGCACGCACATACGAAAACTTTGGAGCCTTCACACCATCCTCGTCCTACCAGGGTGGATTAATCGAGCCAGGAAGGACGCCGAGACTGCCATGACTGGCCCGCGTTTGCAATGATATGGCCGCTTCACAGCGCATGGATTGCCACTCTGAAATGATCATGTAACAACGGCCCGAGACATCTGCGTGCCAGCGCAAACGTAAATATGGAAGAGGCTGCAAATGGCCAACAAGGATCTACGCAATTGGATCGACGCGCTTAAGGAAGCCGGAGAACTTGAGACGATCTCGGGCGCCGAGCCAACCGAAGAGATCGGCGGCATCGTCGACATCTACATGCGCAAAATGGGCAATCCAGCCGTCATGTTTGACGATGTGCCAGGCTTCCCCAACGGCCATCGCATCCTCGCCAACATCCTGACATCTGTGCCGCGCATCGCAATCGCATTAGGCCTTAAGCCAAGCACCTCTGAAATGGAATTGATCCAATGGTGGCGGACTTATTGGGGCAAGGAAAATTCTTATCCGCCGCGCCAGGTCAATGGCGGGCCCCTGTTGGAAAATGTTTTCGAAGGCGATGCTATCGATATCACCACCATTCCAACGCCTGTTTGGCACGAACACGACGGCGGCCCGTTCATTGGAACGGCCAGCATGGTGATCATGAAAGATCCTGATACCGGCTGGGTCAATTATGGTGCTTATCGCATCCAGAGCCATGAACCGAAAGTAGCAAGCCTGATGATGTCGCCCGGCAAACATGGCACTTTCATCATGCGCAAATACCATGACCGAGGCGAGCCTTGTCCAATTGCTGTGGTTGCCGGCATGCACCCAGCGCTTTTCATGTTGGCTGGCCTCGAAGTGCCCTACGGCAAAAGCGAATACGATATGGCAGGCGGTATATTGGGCGAGCCGATCGAAGTCATAACCATGCCGAGGACCGGCCTTCCGGTCCCGGCCAATGCCGAAATCGCGTTCGAAGGCTTCGTACATGCCGACGACAAGGTCCTTGAAGGACCACTTGGCGAATGGACCGGTTATTATTCGGGCGACGCCAGGCCGGAACCGGCAATCAGAATCGAAACCTTCATGCACCGTAACAATCCGATCCTGCTCGGTGCGATCCCGGCAGTACCACCAAACGACAACACCTTCTACTTCGGCGCGTACCGCTGCGGAGCGGTTTGGAACCAACTGGAAGCCGCCGGCATACCTGGCGTGCAAGGTGTCTGGGCCCACGAGGCCGGCGGCAGCCGCTTCTGGCTCACCGTCTCAATCAAACAACTGTATCCGGGCCATTCCAAGCAAGCCGCTATGGTTGCCGCTCACTGTCATGCCGGCGCCTTCAACAATCGCTGGACGGTCGTTGTCGATGACGATATTGACCCGACCAACATCAACGATGTTATCTGGGCCATGTGCACCCGCGTCGATGCCCGAGAGGATCTGGAAACGATCCGCGGCGGCTGGAGTTCCGCCTTGGACCCGATGTGCTATGACACTGAGACCGATCGGCGCAACACCCGCGTTATCATCGATGCGTGCATCCCTTACAAACGCCTTGCCACCTTCCCCAAAGTGGCCCGCGCAAGTCGCGAATTGGACGACAAGGTGCGCGCGAAATTCGGCGACAAGCTCCCAAAGCCATAAACCGCTGAAATAGGGCAGGGGAGAGCAGACAGCCCTAGAACGTCGCAACCCTTAAAGCATTAGAGCACCATCCTCCGAACCGTGACTCATGCCACCGGGCTGCCAGCGTGGATATTGCTCGAGCCCCTATGAGGCCAATTCAGCACCGGCCGCCTCGATAGCCGTTACAATCCCTGCATACCCGGTGCAGCGGCAAATCTGACCGCTGAGTTCACGGCGGATGGTTGCCTGATCGGGCGCCCGATGGCGCAACAAGATATCGCGCGCCATAACCAGCATGCCCGGCGTACAGAACCCACACTGCAGCCCGTGATGCTCATGAAAGCAGCGCTTCAAAACGTCCATTATCGGATCTTTGCGCAAGCCCTCGAACGTTTCGACAGACCGGCCATCAGCCATCACGGCCAACTGCAAGCAGGATCGGGTCACAGCACCGTCCACAATCACGGTGCATGCACCACACCCACCATGTTCACATCCCAGATGCGTCGCCGTCAGGCCGCAATTGTCCCGAATATGATCTGCCAGGCTTAGGCGCGGCTCAACCCTATTGGTATCTTCTTTGCCGTTGAGACGAATGGTTATGTCAACTAACCGCATACTCATTGCCGGATCGCCTTTCCGATTGCCTTCAGCACAACCGATCGGTGCAGCCGGCGCTGATAGCCGTCACTGGCAGGCTCGATGCCAGCAATATCGGCATCGATTGAATGTTTGATCTTCTCCTCTTCAACACCTCGCTTCGGCCAGTGTCGCTTCGGTAAGTACCAATCGCCGCGCGCGTGTATCGAGCCCCGTCAACACAACTGCGGTTCGGGTTCTGCCCGTAATTGCAAACGCGATAGACTCTGCGAAGGCACCCGACTTACGCGCAACCTTGGCCATACCCCACCTGTCGTCATCGCCAAGCGCTGGGATTTCGAGACCGGTCACGATCTCTCCGGTGCCAAGGCTTGTCATATAAAGACCGCGCAAAAAGTCATCGACGGGCTCAGACCTTTCGCCCTCAAGCCCTTTGATATGAACCAGAGCCTCAAGGGCCAGCAAGCAACCGGGCCAGTCAGCAGCTGGATCAGCAAGCGCCAGACTACCGCCAATCGTCCCGTGATTGCGCACCGATCGATAAGAAACACCTGCCGCCACCTGGCGCATGAGACCACCAGTCGGATCGGGCACATCGCCATCCTCGATTGCCGCGTGTGTGGTTGCTGCCCCAAGGCGCACTGCGCGATACGTACGGGCCACAGCACGCAGCTCATCCAAACGACTGATATCGACCAACACATCTGCTGCTGCAACTCTTAGGGCCAGCATCGCCAGCAGCGACTGGCCACCGGCTAATGCGGCAACAGTGAGATCAGGTGCCGCGAGCGCCGCGCAAGCCTCTTCGACACTTTTTGCCCGCACATAATCAAAGGGAGCTGGTTTCATGTGCCATCTCCCTCTTTCTTTTCACGTGCCGCCGCAATGGCGTTGGACACCCGTCGCGGCGTGAGTGGTGTTTCGGTGAATTGCGCGCCGAGATCGCGAAAGGCATCAGTAACAGCGTTAGCGATCGCCGCCGGCGGAGCAATGGCGCCACCCTCGCCCACACCTTTGACGCCATAGGTCGTGCCAGCGGCCGGTGTGATCATGTGAGCGATACGGACGGCTGGCACCTCAGGCGCACAGGGCATCATATAATCGGCAAAAGTCGTGGCTTGCGGCTGTCCGGCCTCATCGAACGGGATCTCTTCATAAAGGGCCGTACCGATCCCCTGCGCAATGCCGCCTTGCACTTGCCCATCGACAATCATCGGATTAATCATCGTGCCGCAGTCCTCGGCGACCGCATAATCCAAAATCTCCGTCGTGCCATCTTCAGGCTCGATAGCAACGACAACGGCATGTGTACCGTACGAAAACACGCCACCCGACTCTTCAGGCGCGTAGGTGGCTGTCGTTTCGAGTAAGGGATCAAGACCCTCCGGCAACTTTTCCTGGCGCACAGTCGCCGCCCTGGCGATCTCTGCAATACTCACCGATCCACGAGAGCTTGAGACCGCGTCATCCTGCAATTGCACGGCCCCGGCATCGGCCTGGATCAAATGTGCCCCGATCTGTTTGAGTTTGCCGGCCAGTTCACGGCAGGCGCGTGCCACCGCACCACCTGCGAACACAATCGAGCGTGATCCAAAGCTGCCAAATCCAAACGGCGTGGTGGAGGTATCACCATAACGGACTTTGACATCGGCCGGATCGATCCCAAGCTCGTGTGCCGCGATCTGCGCATAGACGGTATCATGCCCCTGACCAAAACATTGCGTGCCAACGGCCAGATGCACACTGCCATCCGCATTCATCCGCACATGGGCGCTATCGTAGCCGGGAATAAGCCGGCCACGCCGTCGCGTCCATTCAGCCGCGCCATGGCCGCTCTGTTCTGAATAAAATGCAAACCCAACACCGATGACACGACCATCCGGTTCACCGGCAGACTGGCGCGCGCGGATCGCATCGACATCGATCATCTTTTCAGCCATATCCAGCGAGGCAACATAGTCGCCCGTATCGAACGTCATGCCACCGATTGTGCGATAGGGAAGCTCTTCCTTTCGCACGATGTTTTGCCGCCGCACGTCAAATGGATCCCGGCCAAGTTCATGCGCAACCGCATCGACAAGCTGCTCGATCGCAAAACACGCACCCGGCCGCGCGACGCCGCGATAGGGACCCATCGGCGCCTTGTTGGTCGCTACCGTCCAGGTATTCACTTGCAGGGATTTTATGCGGTAAGGCCCTGGCAGGTTGCGCGCCGCCATACTGGTTTCCATAAAGGCACCCGTCGGCCACAAGGCATAGGCGCCCGCATCAACGTAGATATCGCCTTCAATGCCAACCAGCGTGCCGTCTTCTTCGGCGGTAATGGTGAGATCATAGGTATGATCCCGCGCATGCGGCGAGGCGAGGAGGTGCTCGCGTCGGTCTTCCAGCCATCTTATGGGATGGTCGACCTGCATCGCGATCGCCGCCACCGCGAGTTCCTCTGGCATCAGGCGGTTTTTACCGCCGAACCCACCACCAACATCCGGCGCGATAACCCGCACCTGGTTTTCAGCAAGCCCAAGGGTTTGTGCTATCCCGATCCGCATGACATGCGCGCCCTGCGTCGATAGGTAGACAACGAGCTCTTCCGCGCGCCGATCCCACATCGCAATGACACCGCGTCCTTCGAGCGACACCGTCGCCTGCCTGTTCATACGAAACCGCCGCGAGACTTTGATCGGTGCGGTCTTTCTCGCCGCCGCATCACCCTCGCTGACAGTTGATGTAATGTGCGCATTATCAGGCCAGGCATCGAACAATCGAGGGCTATCGCTGGCCATTGCTGCCACACAATCGACGACAGCCGGCAACGCCTCGATATCCAGCTCAACCCTATCGGCAAGATCCTCGGCCGCAGCGCGTGAGGCGGCAACACAAGCTGCAATCATTTGCCCGGCATAACGCACACGATCATCTGCAAGTGGCGGATAGGGGCTCAAGCGAAAATTCGCCAGTTCCGGACCTGCCTCCGGAATATTTATCGGGCCGAGGTCACCCAACACATAGACCTGCTCCTCATAGCCCGCGGGCTTGGCAACCCCTTTAAGGCGCCCATGTGCATAAGGGCTGCGAACAAAGGCAATATCCTGCATCCCGGCCAGACGTATGTCGGCGATGAACTGACCGGCACCGTCGAGATGACGGGCATCTTCCCGGCGCTTTAAACTGGCGCCGATCCAGCCAGATGTTGTCTGTTTACTCATTGACTTCCGCCGACTTTTTCACGCGACCGCCGGCGAAAGTGCCACCAAGATTGCCGGCATGCAAGCCGGGCTCTGGCATTGCGCCTTACAGTACGCGGTACATCCATTGATTGGGCAGCGTCGCTGCAAACCCGACTTTGGCATAGGCGCGCCGCGCCGGCGCGTGGCTGGCATCACCGCCGGTACCGACAACGGCCACCGCCATACCAGCCGCTTTCATCTCGGCCAAAGCAAATTCGTAAAGCGCGGTGCCGACACCGCGGTTGGCGAAATCCGGATGAACGCAATTGAGCCCCAGCTCACCCAGCCTCTGATCATGATCCAACGACACCGCGACAAAACCAACGATCTTTTGATCCACAAGGGCGACGTAAACCTGCTGCGATGTTTTAGGGTCGCAAAGCTCAGACAGGTGCTCTGCCTGCTCAGCCTCTGCGCGCGCAAAAGCCACGTCAGCGATTTCCCGCCCCACAATGTCCCGGAAGGATTGGAACACCGGTCTGAACGCTATTTCACGTATCTGCTGCAGTGTATCCAGGTCACCCGATTGATACGCCCTGATTTCAAAATTCGTGCTGGTCATTACGATCAAGCCTTCGTGACTGGGTCCAAACGATACAGCCCGACACAATTTCCTGTTAGCCGAAGAAATATGGGAATATATGGCAACAGACGGTACAACAACACCACTCGGGTTAGGGGTCTTCGACCGCAACGAAGCAAATCAATTTGAATGGCAATAACCGTTATGAAGGACCCAATGATCATCGGCCACAGCAGTGCCGGCTTCTGCTTTGGGAGCACGCTTACGTCTTGAATCCTCTTAGGTTAGGTCACTGAACCGCCCGCCGGCGCAGTCATCACGGTCGCAATTGGCGCATCCTTGAATGGCCCCTTGGGATCGTTCAACCCAAAGCCAGCAATTGGAATCAACATCAGTGAGATCAAGACCAGCGGCAGCGCATTGATCTTGCGGATTGGTCGCTTCTTTGTTTCCGGCCACTCGATTGCAACAATGGTTTGCCATCGCGCCTTCGCACATCTTTGAAATTCTTGGCCAAGATCGAATTTGGTGTTTGTGTTTGACATCGCCCCATCCCCTTGGGTTTGTGTTGTCCTTGCTGCGCAGCCCCGCGTGTCTGATTGACTGGCTTTGCAGTAGGATCACCATGACTCGTCCGGATTGGAAACATTAGGCCATGGGGCGATAAGAAGGCGGGCAAGGGTGCAAGCGGAACTTTCCGGTATTTTCCGGTTGGGTTGGGCGGTACCGAACGGATATCTAAGCGTTTGGCGCGACTGCCGGTTTGCACGCCAAGCCGGTCCGCTAAGCGTCCGGAACAGGGATATAGTCTCTTATCGGCCTCGCGATGACCGCTGCCAGCGCGCGATAAAGTCAGCTTATGAGGTCAAAAGCAGAACTTATCGTCAATGCGCGGTGAAATTTGTTGCTTGAGTATTCGTATCACGCGTGTCGCCATGCGAACTTCGCTGTAAGAAAACAGCCAGGCGAGAACCTTGATAAATCCGCCTGCTCATTGATGCCGGCCGAATGGCCGTGCAATGATGGCACCATGAAGGAACAACTTCGTCGCAACCTACTAGCTATCGATGCAATCATAAACGTTGTTCTGGGCGTCTCCCTCCTCGCGTTCCCTGGACAAATAATTACGTTGTTTGGGCTGCCTGAGACCAACTCATATTTCTATGTCACCGTGCTTGGTGCGGTGCTACTTGGAATTGGCATCGCCCTTTGGATCGAACGGAGGAATGCAGATCGTTGGCGCGGGCTTGGACTGGGCGGGGCGATCATAATCAATATGCTCGGTGCGGGGACAGTCTTCGTCTGGTTGCTCGTTGATCCGTTTGACTTACCGACCCGCGGATATGTGGTGCTGTGGGCCGTGGTAATCATCGTGCTAGGAACCGGTCTGGTTGAATTGGTGGCAATGATGCGCCGGTCGCGCTGACGGCGAACTTCCGCAATATTCCGAACCAAGACCTCAGCCGAGCGTTGACAAACTCCGCTATCGGGCAAACACCGTCTAGGAAGCGTCCAGTCAAAACCGGCGCCAATTGACCCCAATTGGCCAGGCTCAGCAACAGCCGCTTTCCCATAAGCATTCGGGAGCGAAGCATGCGCCCGCCTGCGCTTCTGGTGACACCGTTGCGCTGATGCTATTAACAAGCTTACTAGCACAGCAAAAAGGGTACCATATCCTTGCGACTGCCCCTCGAAATGCTGGGAATTGTGCTGTTTCGATTCCGGTCACTGCCGCGCGCCTGGGTCGCTGCGCTAATTTGTGTCAATCTCGGATCGCTCGCTTTCCTCCATACACAGTACGGTCTCACCACCCTTCTAGCGACGATTGCTGGCGTTGGCGTAATGACGGTTATCTACGCAAGATTAGGATTTGTGCGTCTGTTGGGGATCGGGCACATCTTCTGGATACCGATGCTCATTTGGTTTGCATTTGACCTTCCCGACAAACTCAGCGATCCGCTTCTGTATTACTGGGTCCTGAGCCTGATCGCGTTCAACTCGATATCCTTGATTATTGATGTGATTGACGTCATCAGATTCGCGCGTGGCGAGAGAACGCCCCATTACGCGTGGCAGGACGCATAAGGTAGGTAGAACCTAGCGC
Source organism: Hyphomicrobiaceae bacterium (assembly GCA_965223255.1). Taxonomy (GTDB): domain Bacteria; phylum Pseudomonadota; class Alphaproteobacteria; order Rhizobiales; family Hyphomicrobiaceae; genus CBDCWA01. The sequence goes on from CBDCWA010000003.1 coordinate 839,649, forward strand.
GGTCGAAACGTTGCCGCCCTCGACCATCGGGCTCTTTTCCCACACTTCCACTGCTAAAAATGCCGACGTATGCGTGCGGATATACCTCGCCAGGCGCAACCGGGTTGATGATCGTCGAACCGCTGCAATGGCACCAGAGCGAGCGCACATGCGGCGCGTCCCGACCAATGGCGAACACGGCACATGGCGCAAAAAAGGACGGCAGCTCAAACAGCGCTATTGAAAGACAACATGTGGGAGCGATCAAAAGGAAGAAAAATTACGCCAATGAAATCAATGAATTTCAACATTTGGTGGCGGAGGGGGTGGGATTCGAACCCACGAGACGCGTTAACGCCTGCCGGTTTTCAAGACCGGTGCCTTCAACCACTCGGCCACCCCTCCATAACGAGCACAGCGATGTCACCGCAATCCCTTAGATCTCTAGCCAAACCATAGGCTCTGGCAGGCTTCGATATAGGCTAGGTGGAAAACAATCTCAAGCGACAGCATTGCGAAGCATGGCAAGCGCCGCTTCCACAGTCTTTAATCTGATGGTCTCGCGGCCAATATTGCCGAAATTCTGTACCTCATTGACCAATGCGCCATCGGCGGTACATGTCGCCAAATGAACCAAACCAACAGGTTTCTCCTCGCTTCCACCGCCGGGCCCGGCAACGCCCGTTACTGCAACACTAACCTGTGCATTGGAATTCCGGACAGCGCCCTGCGCCATGGCAGCCGCTACTTCGGCACTTACCGCCCCGTTGGCAACAATCATCCCGGGCGCAACACCCAGAAGATCACTCTTAGCTTCATTGGAATAGGTAACAAAGCCGCGCTCGAACACATCCGACGACCCCGCCACCGCCGTCAGCGCGGCCGCAATCAAACCACCTGTGCAACTCTCAGCTGTGGCGATCTTAATTGTCTTCAGCCGGCAAAGTGCGAGCAAATGTCGACTAGTCTCGACCAACGCCTCATCGATCATAGTTGAGACCCAAATTACGCCAACCTAGCCGGGATTTAATCAACCCCAAGCTTTTCAGCCTGCGACACCATTTGATTGAGCTCGCCACGCGCCTCTTCACCAAGCGCCATGACGGTTCGCTCCTGCGCTGCCTTCCAAATTGGATAGGCATCCTTGATGACGGCCTGTCCTTTAGGCGTCAGATGCAGACCACGCCCACGACGACCAGCCGGCGGATCCATTGTCAACAACCCCAGCGCAAGCATTCGTTTGAGGTTACGTGACAGCGTCGATTTCTCAATGTCCAGGCTCTGGCCGATTTCAACCGCAGTAATGCCGTCGCGCTGGGCGAGCTGGGTGAGAAGTGTGAACTGACTGCCCGTAATGCCCAACGGTCGCATAGCATCATCGTAGACCCGCGTAATAATGCGGCTCAACTGCCGCACGCGGGTCGCCAAACAACTCGAGGCGGTGGTCTCGGCAATCTCTGCAATATCCGCAGACATTGACTCAGGCTGATCCAGCATGATGTTCATGGCCTCGCTCCAATCCTTTCAAGGGCGATACAACCCACAACTACCATGTGATGATTCGTACGGGCACTGCAACCTCTGTCGCAGCCCATCCCCTAAATCGCTTTACAAAACGACAGTAACTATCGCCATAGCGGCAATACCTTCCCGTCGGCCCACAAACCCCAGGCCTTCCGTCGTCGTAGCCTTGATATTGACGCGGGATTGATCAACCTCGAGGAGGGCAGCGATGCGGGCTCGCATTTCATTGCGTAAGGGCCCGATGCGCGGTGCCTCGCATAAAAGGGTAATATCCGTTGAGGTGACCCGCCCGCCAGCCTCTCTGACCCGCCCGACCGCGGCCTCAACAAATATGTGCGACGCAGCCCCGGCCCATTGTGGATCAGAGGGTGGAAAATGCGCCCCGATATCCTCCGCCCCGACCGCACCGAGCAGGGCATCTGTCAGGGCATGCAATCCGACATCGGCATCGGAATGGCCCTCAAGGCTATGGCTGTGCGGAACCCTTATGCCACACAACCAAACATGATCGCCGGCGGCAAACCGGTGCACGTCGAAACCGGTGCCCGTGCGTACATCCATGGCGCCCCCTTTTTCCGCTGCGAGCTTTTGTGCCAGCGCAATATCCTCCTCGGTCGTGAGCTTTACATTCCTCTCACCACCCTCAACCATCACCACATCCTGACCAGCCCATAAGGCCACAGCGGCATCGTCCGTAAAGGGCCCTGCGCCAGCCTCGAACGCCGCGCGATGCGCCGATAAAATCACTGAAAACTCAAAACCTTGCGGCGTCTGCACACGCCAAAAGCGATCCCGCGGCACAGTCCCGACCAAACGTCCATCTGCATCAACTTCTTGCAAGGTATCGACACTCACCAATCCCGGCACAGCACCCGCCGCCCGGTCCAGGCCATCGATCACCCGCCGAATGACCTCGTCCGTCACAAATGGCCGCACGCCATCGTGAATAAGCACTTTTTCAGGCATCGCTGGATCTTTTGCCAATGCCTCCAATCCAAGCCGCACAGACGCCTGCCGACTGGCGCCCCCGACAATCGGGGCACCTAGCTTTGCACTCTCTTGGGCACCGATGCCGCGCACCACGGCTTCGAAATTCTCCACATCATCTGCGCCGATAACACAAACAACCCGGTCAACCCGTTTCAGCCCCAGAAACCTGGCGATCGTCGTGCCAAGCACGGTGCTTGAGCCTAATGCCAAATATTGCTTCGGCACTGGCCCGGCCCGAGCGGCGCGAATCCCACGCCCGCCGGCCACGATAAGAGCTGCAATCGTCATCTCGCTCCCACTGCGCCACCACCCACTATTGAAGGCAAACCTCACTTCCAGGGATAAGGTGGTGCGTGCCCTGTGGCAATCCAACACGAGAATAATGCAGGTTTCGCTTGTCAATTCTCCCCCGGAGACCTATGTTGCCTAAACAAAATGCATCAAACAAAGGTGCCTATTAATTAAGCAAGCCACAGTTGCAGACTTGATGAAACCGCTGACAATCGGGCCCATTATCATTGAAAAGCCTATAGCTCTGGCACCGATGACGGGCGTCTCTGACTTGCCATTCCGCCAATTAACCCAAAAATTGGGGGCCGGCCTTGTGGTCTCGGAAATGGTCGCAAGCAAAGATCTTTGTCAGGCGCACGCCAATGCCAATAGGCGGGCCAGCGGCGACGGGTGCGTGCCGTATGTCATACAACTCGTCGGCAGTGAGGCCCATTGGATGGCCGAAGGCGCTCGTATCGCCAACGACAAGGGCGCTGACATCGTCGACATCAACATGGGCTGTCCGGCACGACTGGTGACCGGCAAGCAATCCGGTTCTGCATTGATGCGCGACCTCGATCACGCGTCCCGTCTCATCGAAGCCGTCGTCCACGCCAGCCAAAAGCCTGTCACCTTAAAGATGCGCCTTGGTTGGGATGACCGCCAACGCAATGCCCCGCAGCTGGCGGCACGCGCAGAACAAGCCGGCATCCGCTGTCTGTTCGTGCATGCCCGCACACGCAATCAGTTTTTCAAGGGTACCGCCGATTGGACTTATGTCCGACGCGTAAAAGCTGCGGTCAAGATCCCGGTCGTCATCAATGGTGACATTACCGATTCCAGCTCTGCGAGATTGGCGTTGCAGCGCTCTGGATCGGATGGCGTAATGATCGGCCGCGGTGCCTACGGCGCGCCCTGGCGACCTGCGCAAATTGCAACCGCCCTGATCACCGGTAAAGACCCCGGTGCACCCCCGCCAAGTGAACAAGCCACGATTGCCATCACCCACTATGAATCGATGCTGACGCACTATGGCACAACCACCGGACTCAAGAACGCCCGCAAACACTTAGGCTGGTATTTGGTCACCAGCGGACTCTCACCTGATCGCGCAAAGGCATGGCGCGCAGCACTCTGTCAGGAAACAAATCCGCATATTGTCGTGCGCGGTCTCAAAACCGCCTACGGGGAAGCGAGCAGCCATGCCGCCTAGCCCGACCAAGAAACAAAAAACATCATCGCGGCCCAAACCTGTTGTCACGACCTCCAGGCCGGTCGCACACGATCTTGTGTTGTCTGCCCTGCCGCACACAATCTTGGTGCTCAATGCGGACAACCGCGTCATCTATGCCAACACCACGGCCGAAAACTTTCTATCTGCCAGCCAGGCGATGCTGAAACGCCAAACAATTGATGAGATCTTTTCCTTCGGCTGCCCGCTCATTGCGCTGGTTGAACAGGTCCGAAAGACGGGAGCCACCGTAAACGAATACGGCCTAGACATCTTTTTACCCCGCGCCGAGATGCGCTATCGCGTCGACGTCTTTATCGGCCAGCCGGCTGAACAGCCCGACAACATAATCTTGATGCTGCAACAGCGCGCCATGGCCCAGATGATCGAGCGCCAATTGACGCACCGGGCTGCGGCGCGATCAGTATCCGGAATGGCAGCGGTGTTGGCGCATGAAATCAAAAACCCGCTATCAGGCATTCGCGGCGCCGCGCAACTGTTAGAGCCGACTTTGCCGAGCGATGATCGCACCTTGACCCAGCTCATCTGCACCGAGACCGATCGCATCCGCGGTTTGGTCGACCGTATGGAATCCTTCGGCGATGAAAGACCGCTGATCCTTCAGCCCGTCAACATCCATGCCATTCTCGGCCACGTCAGAAGCATCGCTCAAACCGGCTTCGCCCAAGCGCTCGACGTCGTTGAGGAATATGACCCCTCCTTGCCACTCGTCTCGGGAAACCGGGACAAACTGGTGCAAGCCTTCTTGAATCTCATCAAGAATGCTGCCGAAGCCATCGGCCCGAGCGCTGACAATGGCCGCATCATATTGCGGACCGCTTTTCGCCCTGGCGTCAGGCTATCGGTACCGGGCAGCGCGATACGCATCGGCCTGCCGCTGATGATTGAAGTCGAAGACAATGGACCTGGCCTGCCGCCGGACCTGCGGTCGCATCTGTTCGATCCATTCGTCACCACGAAACCCACCGGGACGGGCCTGGGGCTAGCGCTTGTCGCCAAGATCATTGCCGATCACGGCGGTATCATCGAATGCGATTCTGAAAACAACCGCACGATCTTCCGCACCCTGCTGCCCATGCAGTCCCAAGCCCCTCAATCACAGCAAAACGGAACCTAGTCATGCCCACGGGAACAGTCCTCATTGCTGACGACGATCAGGCGATACGAACCGTCCTCAACCAAGCGTTGGCGCGCGCTGGCTATTCACCCCGCACCACCAGCAACGCTGCCACGCTATGGCGCTGGATCAATCAGGGTGAGGGCGAAGTTGTCATCACCGACGTGGTCATGCCGGACGAGAATGCATTTGATCTCATCCCGCGCATAAAGAAATTGCGACCGGACCTTCCGATTATTGTAATGAGCGCGCAGAACACACTGATGACGGCATTGACGGCGACAGAAAAGGGCGCCTACGAATACCTGCCAAAACCATTTGACCTCAACGAGCTAGTCGCCGTTGTTGCACGCGCGCTCTCCGAACCCAATCGCAAACGCGTTACCCGCCAGGACTGGCACGATGGTGCTGATCCCTTGCCGCTGATCGGGCGATCTGCCCCGATGCAGGAAATCTATCGTGTGCTCGCCCGCTTAACACAAAGCGATCTCACCGTCATGATTACCGGGGAATCGGGAACCGGAAAAGAACTGGCAGCGCGCGTCTTGCACGACTATGGCAAACGGCGCAGCGGCCCATTCGTTGCCGTGAATATGGCCGCGATCCCGCGCGAACTTATCGAAAGTGAATTGTTTGGCCACGAAAAAGGCGCCTTCACCGGCGCCCAGAACCGCACCACGGGTCGCTTTGAGCAGGCGGAAGGCGGTACGCTGTTCCTGGATGAAATTGGTGACATGCCGATGGAAGCGCAAACGCGTCTTTTGCGCGTACTCCAGGAAGGCGAATACACCAGCGTCGGCGGGCGAACGCCGATCAAAACCAATGTCCGAATAATTGCTGCGACCCATCGCGATCTACAAAACCAAATCCAGCAGGGTCGGTTTCGCGAAGATCTATTTTATCGTCTCAATGTCGTGCCAATCCGCATGCCGCCGTTGCGCGAGCGTCTCGATGACGTCGGCAGTCTGGCCCGCCATTTTCTGCTGCAAGCAAGCGATGAAGGCCAGACCCAAAAGACAATACAAAAAGAAGCCATCGAACGGCTCAAACAGTATCATTGGCCCGGCAACGTGCGTGAGTTGGAGAATCTGATCCGCCGCATGATCGCGCTCTATAGCCAGGACACCATTACGGCTGAAGCCGTTGATCAAGAACTCGCAGAAACCTTGCCTCAGCCCTATGACACCCAGTCACCGGCGATCGATTCATTACCCGAAATGATCGAGCGCTATCTGGCCGGCTATTTCGCCGAATATGGCCCTGAACTGCCACCTGCTGGTCTCTACAGCCAAATCATTCAGCAAGTGGAGGTACCGCTGATCAGTGCCGCCCTGATGGCGACGCGCGGCAACCAGATCAAGGCGGCTGAGTTGCTTGGGCTCAACCGAAATACGCTTCGGGCCCGAATCCGCGATCTCCAGATTGAGGTAATCAAGAACCCAGGCACCCAAAGACGACCGCCGGTCGCGCATTGAGAGACATCGAAACCACAATACGTTGTGGCCGTAACATCATGATCCTGCTTGCTAATGTAACCTTCCCACAACAAGAAGCATGCCACATCATGAAAATTGTCGCTCATTTGTCACAGTTTTGCCATTTAGGTAAGCTCACTGATACTTCCTAGTCACTATGTTGTTAGCGGGGAACGCTTGCGGCCACATCGCAGAATGCGATGTTGCGAGGCGTCAAGGTTCGGTGGGCCTCGATGAAGACATCGAGAACGACGACATCGCAGGTTAGAGATCTCAGTGCGTCCGGCTTGCCGCGGGCCGAGACCCAGGACCTTGCCTTTTGGATCGGCCTGGTCATCGCCGTCCTATCACTCATTTCTGGACTGACCACCTTCCTAATCCTGACCGGCCTTACACCCGTGGTGCCTCGCCATAACGTTGTGGTTTACGTTCTGCTCCTCAACGTGGCCCTCATCATTGCAATGATCGGTGTCATCGCCTGGCAATTCTGGGGGCTCTGGCTCGGCTGGAAGAACAAAGATGCAGGCGTCCGCCTACACATCCGTATCGTCGCCCTTTTCAGTATTATCGCCGCCCTTCCAGCCCTGCTGCTGGCAACGGCGGCAACCACCACGTTCGCGCGGGCGGTGGACAATGTGTTTTCCCAACGCACCCGTCAAATTATCGAGGATTCCCGCAACGTCGCCCGCGCTTACCTGATTGAACATGGCCAGGTTATTCGCACCGAGACCGTCAATATGGTGAAGGACCTGGAGCGCAATGCAGCCGAATATAAGCGCGACATCGGTAATTTCTCGAACATGGTTCTCGTCCAGGCCGGTTTGCGTGACCTGACCGTCGCCTACATTCTTTCGCGCAACGGTATTCCACTCATCAAGTCGCTCGATGACAATCGCCTACCATTTGTCAAACCATCGGCAGCCAAAATGAAAGCAGCCGCCCGTGGCCAGATCCCGGTCCTGCTGCCAAACCGCAGCTATCGCATTGCAGCCATCGCCAAACTGCCTGGTGACAATGACGCCTTCCTCTATGTCGCCCGTCATGTCAGCCCGCGCGTCGTCAACCAATTGAAACGCACCGAGGCCGGCGTCATCGCTTATGAGCAGTTTCGCTCCCGACGTAGCGGGTTCAAGCTGGTTCACGGCCTTCTGTACTTGATGATCTCTCTGACATCGCTGCTCGCTGCGGTTTGGGTCGGCATCTGGTTTGCTGGCCGCTTCGTCGCCCCGATTACGCGGTTGATCGGTGCTGCCCAGGAAGTCTCAAAGGGAAATCTCAAAGTTGTCCTCCCCGTCATTCGCGGCGAGGGCGACCTAAGACGTTTGTCTGAAACCTTTAACACCATGACATCGGAGCTTAAGGGCCAGCGCGATGCCTTGGTTGCCGTCAACGAACAACTGATCGATCGCCGCGCTTTCATGGAGGCCGTACTTTCGGGCGTATCTGCCGGCGTTTTGGGCCTGGATATCCACGGCAACATAACCATTGCCAACAATTCGGCCCAAACCCTGCTGGCAAAAAATGAGCCCGAACTGCTGGGCAAGCACATTTCGGATGTCGCGCCGGAGTTTTCAGCACTCCTGGACACCTATCACGCTGAAGATCAACGCCAACGCACACCGGCCCAGCTTAGCCTTCAGATTGGCACCGAAGAGCGCACATTTGCTGTGACAATGACCAGCCGCGAAGCCCAACCCGGTGACGACAGTCAGCAAGGGACAGTCATTACCTTCGACGACATCACCGAACTGGTCGTAGCCCAGCGCACATCTGCCTGGGCCGACGTCGCCCGCCGTATTGCCCACGAAATCAAAAACCCTCTGACTCCGATTCAGCTCTCTGCCGAGCGGCTCAAACGAAAATATGCAACCCACATCGAATCTGATCGCGAAACCTTCGACAAACTGACCGACACCATCGTGCGTCAAGTTGGCGACATCAAAACGATGGTTGACGAGTTCGCTGCTTACGCCCGAATGCCGCAACCCGAAATGTCACCCCACGATCTGCGCGATGCGGTACAAGAGCCGATCCTGCTCTTTCGTGAAAGCGAATCAGACATCGACTTTGCACTCGATTTGCCAGACCACGCGGTCACCACTTTGTTTGACCGTCGCCTTTTGACACAAGCATTGACCAATCTCGTAAAGAACGCTGCTGAAGCGGTAAACTCATATGCCGAGAGTGATTCGTGTGAACCAGGCTTCCGCGGCCGGGTCATTGCCCGCCTGTCGGTCGACGATGACACCGCCATCATAGATGTTATTGACAATGGGACCGGTCTGCCAAAACAAAACCGAAACCGCCTGTTGGAACCTTACGTTACGACCAAAGGTCACAAGGGGACCGGTCTGGGCCTTGCAATGGTCCACAAGATCATGGAGCAACATGGTGGCGCCTTGTCCTTAGACGATGCACCATTGACGGAAACCAGTACGCATGGCGCCCGCCTTCGCTTGACACTGCCAATGGTTGAACAAGCCAGTGACCGTTCGACAGCAGAATTAACTTCGCAACCAGGATGAGACTACGAATTCAAGGAGTGAGAGATGGCTTCCGACATTCTCGTCGTTGATGACGAAACCGACATCCGCGACCTGATCAGCGGTATATTAGAAGATGAGGGTCACAGCTGCCGCCTGGCACGCGACAGTGATGAGGCATTACGCGCCATCGAAAACAGACGACCAAATCTGGTCATCCTTGACATTTGGCTGCAGGGCAGTCGTCTCGACGGTCTCGAGGTCCTGTCCACTATTAAAGCCATTCATCCGGACCTGCCGGTCGTAATTATCTCTGGTCACGGCAATATCGAAACCGCCGTGACGGCGATCAAAAGAGGCGCTTACGACTATATTGAAAAGCCCTTCAAGGCCGACAGGCTCGTGCTTGTCACAATGCGCGCCCTTGAAACGTCACAGCTGCGCCGAGAAGTGCAACAGCTCAAGGAACGCACCGTTCAAAGCCAGGAAATGGTTGGCCATTCCGCTGCGATCAACCAGTTGCGCGGCCAAATCGATCGCGTTGCGCCGACCAACAGCCGTGTCCTAATCCGCGGTGCATCAGGCACCGGCAAAGAACTGGCGGCCCGCGTCATGCACGCAAAATCGACACGCGCCGACGGCCCCTTTGTCGTCCTCAATGCTGCCGCCATGGCACCTGACCGGGTCGAGGAGGAACTCTTCGGCGTCGAGGAAGTCACCGGTGGCCCGCGCAAAGTCGGCGCCCTAGAGGAGGCGCACGGCGGCACACTCTACATCGATGAAGTCGCGGATATGCCGCTGGAGACCCAGGGCAAAGTGCTGCGGGTTCTTGTCGAACAAAAATTCCTCAGAATTGGCGGCAACCAGAAAGTTGCCGTGAATGTTCGTATTATTAGTTCGACCGCCCGCGATCTCGAACGCGAGATGGAAGAGGGACGTTTTCGCGAAGACCTCTATCACCGCTTAAACGTTGTCCCGTTGCGCGTCCCAAGTCTTGCCGAGCGACGTGACGACATACCTGAGCTTATCCACTATTTCATCAATCAGATTGCCCAGACCTCCGGCCTGCCACCACGACGCATTGGGGAAGACGCGATTGCCGTAATTCAGACCCACGACTGGCCGGGCAACGTTCGCGAGCTGCGCAATAATATTGAGCGATTGATGATCTTGAGTGGCGGCGAGCAGGAGGCAACCATCAACGCCGACATGCTGCCCGACGAAATAGGGTCCAACGTTCCATTGCCGATCAACGGCGGTGATGAGCATCTCATGTCGTTACAACTTAGAGAGGCCCGCGAAATATTTGAGCGCAATTATCTGCTAGCACAAATTAACCGATTTGGCGGTAACATCTCCCGCACCGCTGAGTTTGTGGGTATGGAACGCTCCGCTCTTCACCGCAAGCTGCGGGCGCTGGGTGTAAGCTCGGAACAGCGCGCCGGCTTAACCGGCACCTAACATTTTCAGCCATTAGGTGCCATATAAGTCATCAGCCTTGTTGCTTGTGCGCTGGAGCGAACTGCTATTGTTGGCGATCGGGACGATCTCGAACAAATGCAGATGAGTTGCTCGGTACGCAATGGTCGATCATCTTTGAGCGCTGATTTGGAGATTTAAAAACGCTTCAAGATAAACGCACGATGGTCTCGGGCACCAACCGGCCCAAGTGTTACAGACTGAGATTGCAGGTAAAGCCAGGATAACGCGCCATGGCGATGAATGTGCTGATTTGCGGCGCCGGCCAGGTGGGTCTCGGCATAGCCGAAAGCCTAGCGGCCGAAGGCAACAACGTCTCTATTGTGGATAGCAATCCCGAGCTTGTCGAACGCGCCAACGAGCTTCTCGACGTGCGTGCCACTTTCGGTCACGGTGCCCACCCGGACGTCCTGGCGCGCGCCGGTGCCGATCAGGCCGAGATGCTGATTGCAGTAACGCTTTACGATGAGGTCAACATGGTCGCCTGCCAGGTCGCGGACAAACTGTTCGGCATTCCGACCAAAATTGCCCGCGTGCGCGCACAAACCTATCTCCGTCACGAATGGTCGAGCCTGTTTGGCCGCGACAGCCTGCCAATCGACAATATCATTTCGCCGGAGGTGGAGGTTGGCAACGCAGTCCTTCGTCGCCTTGAACTGCCGGGGGCCTTCGAGACGGCGACATTCGATAATGGTCAGATTTCGGCGATCGGGATTGCGTGCGGTCAAGATTGCCCGGTTCTGGATACACCCATCCACCAGATCTCGGAGCTGTTTCCGGACTTGCCCGCAACGATTGTCGCCGTTGTCCGCAGCGGCATCCTCTTCATTCCGCAAGAAAACGAGCGCTTGGCGGCCGGCGATGACGCCTACGTCGTCGTCCCGAGCAATCAAATTACACGAACACTCAAATTATTCGGCCACGAAGAGCAGCAGGCGCGCCGCGTGGTCATCGCTGGCGGTGGCAACATCGGACTTTATGTCGCTGACCAAATCGAAAAGCGCAATGCCAACATCAGGGTCAAACTCATAGAAGCAAACCGCGAACGCGCTGCCGAGGTCGCCGCACAGTTGCAACAGGCTCACGTCTTACAGGGAAGCTCCCTCAGCGAGGAACTGTTGCGCGAAGCCGAAGTGCCTGCAGCTGACACGATGGTCACCGTTACCAATGATGACCAGGTCAACATCCTATCCTCTCTCCTCGCCAAACAAATGGGATGTGAATCGAGCCTATGTCTCGTCAACAGTCCACGCTACAGCGCCCTGATCCGCTCACTTGGCGTCGATGCCCAGGTCAATCCGCGCACCGTCACGACATCTCGGATCCTCCAGTTTGTGCGCAAGGGACGCATTCGCAGCGTTCATTCTGTCCACAACGGAGCGGGCGAATTGATTGAAGCCGAAGCCTTGGACACCACATCTGTTGTCGGCAAGCCAATTGGCGAACTCGGCCTGGGCGACGGCATAAAATTTGGCGCTGTGGTCCGCCAGGGCGAAACCATCATTCCAGACGAGGAGACTGAATTGCGCTCAAAGGATCGGGTCATCTTGTTCGCCAGAGCCGACCATGTCAGAGAAGTGGAACAGTTATTCAGTGTACGTCTGGATTTCTTTTGAGAAAGCCAGTATACAGCCATTCCCTCGCCCAATTTTGCACCGGGTAACACCATCTTTTTGCAATCATTCAGTTGCAATAAAGGTGCTGCCCAACAGTTGGCAAAACAATCTGGTGAAATCTTAGGTATTCTGCGCTAAGCTCCACCAAAAGACCGGTCAGCAAACGCGCATAACAACAACCAAAACATCTCGGATAAAAACAATGGCCAACGAACGAGCGCAAAACCTTCAAGATACGTTCTTAAACAACGTTCGAAAAAATAAAATCCCTCTCACCATTTTTCTGGTCAACGGCGTAAAATTACAGGGAATTGTGACGTGGTTCGACAATTTCTGCGTTCTGCTGCGCCGCGATGGGCACTCGCAGCTCGTCTATAAGCACGCCATTTCCACAATTATGCCTGGACAGCCATTGCAGCTTATGGATCAGGAAACTGTTGACGGCACTGAGGACTAACACCCACGTCTCGTGATCCCAAATCTTCGCCAATCCCCGGCCAAAATGATCGTGCCATGCCCAAGGCCACGACAGCTCGAGCCGTGGTTGTTGTCCCTGTACCCCGAGAGCCGGCAAAGCAAGCCACAACGACCACCACCTCACAACAACAAACCGATCGCGCCATCATTCACTCGCCGCAGGATCGCCTGGACGAAACTGTTGGCCTTGCCAAGGCAATCGATTTAGACGTCGCACATGCGATGATCTGCCCATTGCCCCGCATTCGCCCGGCGACCTTGCTTGGCCGTGGAAAAGTCGCTGAACTCTCTGAGCTTGTAGCCTCGGACACAATAGAGCTGGTGATCATCGACCATGCGGTCAGCCCTGTACAACAACGCAATCTCGAACAGGAATTGAATGCCAAGGTCCTCGATCGCACCGGACTAATACTTGAGATTTTCGGCCGCAGAGCTCAGACCCGCGAAGGCGTTCTGCAAGTCGAACTCGCGCATCTGACTTACCAGCGTGGCCGCCTGGTGCGCAGCTGGACCCACCTCGAGCGGCAGCGCGGTGGGGCTGGATTTCTTGGCGGTCCCGGTGAAAGTCAGCTAGAGCTCGATCGCCGGATGTTGCAGGCTAGGATCGACAAGATCCGCGCTGAACTCGACGTCGTCGTGCGCACACGCAAGTTGCACAGAGCAGGGCGCGCGCGTCACCCATTTCCAATAATCGCCATCGTCGGCTACACTAATGCCGGCAAATCAACGCTATTTAACCGCCTTTCTGGCGCTGGCGTGCGTGCCGAAGACCAAGTGTTTGCAACCCTCGACCCGACCATGCGCGAGGTGCGGCTGCCAAGCCGCAGGCGCGTGATATTTTCAGACACGGTCGGTTTTATTTCCGATTTGCCAACCATGCTCGTTGCCGCCTTCCGCGCCACATTGGAAGAGGTGGTCTCGGCTGATCTCATCCTCCATGTGCGCGATATTTCCCATTCGGAAACCGATGCGCAGTGCCAGGATGTCCGCACCGTCCTCGCCGATCTCGGGATTGAAACCGTCTCGACCAATACCGCCATTCTGGAGGTCTGGAACAAGGTCGACCAACTCGATACCGTAACCCGTGAAAAACGTTGGCACGAGGCGCGGCGGGAAGCGAACCGACCGCAATTGATTTCTGCTGTTACAGGCGAGGGAATTGTTGAGCTGTTGCACACCCTCGATGTACGATTAGGCGCAGACGACAAGCTCATTCGCCTTCACGTTCCAATCACCGAGGGTGCCCTGGTGAATTGGCTCTATGAGAATACCGATGTGTTGGAAAACACAACAGCGGACGACGGGACGCAAATTTTTGAAGTGCGCCTCTCAAACGCCAAACACGCACGGCTGCAGGCGCGATTAGGTACGGACAAGAACAGCACAGTAACCGTCGAAGAATGCGGCAGCCCCGGACGCCACGCGCCGACCTCCCCGGTTAATGACGAATAGGACCAGCCGCGCCAGGTGGATCATTTACGCACCTCAAGCGCCTTGGCCTCATCCCACAAGCTGTCCATTTCTTCCAATGTCGAAGCCTCGGGCCCGCGACCATCTTTGCGCAGCGCCTCCTCTACGTATCCAAATCGCTGTCGGAATTTGTGATTGGCACCATGCAACGCCGCCTCGGCATCGATATTGAGATGGCGCGCAACGTTTGCCATAGCAAACAAGAGATCGCCGAATTCCTCTTCGATCATAGTCTGGTCACCAGCCGTCAAACTGCTATCGAGCTCGGCCAACTCTTCCTTCAACTTATCAACAACAGGGCCGACACTCGGCCAATCAAAGCCAACTCGCGCCGCCTTGCTTTGAAGTTTTATCGCGCGAACCAATGCTGGCAGGCCAACCGGCACATCATCCAATAGGCTTAGCTCATTTGTAGCCTTCGTTTTACCCAACGCTATTCGCTCTTGCGCCTTTTGTGCTTTTTCTTCAGCCTTGATTCGCTCCCAAAAACCCTCTGTAACGCCGGCCGCCCGTTCCTCCGGTGTTCCGAAAACATGGGGATGGCGGCGCACCATTTTGTCGACAATCGCACCGACCACATCACTGAAATCAAATGCGTCAGCCTCTTGCGCCATGCGGGCGTGATAGACGACCTGCAACAGCAAATCGCCAAGCTCTTCCTTCAGATCAACGAGGTCGCCCCGCTGAATGGCGTCTGCCACCTCATAAGCTTCCTCGATGGTATAAGGCGCGATTGTCTCGAATGTCTGCTCTAGATCCCAGGGACAGCCACCATCCGGCGTTCTGAGCCTGGCCATCACGTCGATGAGTTCCACGATAGAGCGTGTTTGTTGCGATTTGGTCATAAGTCCCACTTTTGTCTATGCTAACTGGATCACACCAAGCTTTCGTTCTGAGATCAGCTGCATCCACAATCCCCGACTTCAACCCCAGAGCATCTCATGTTCATCGTGCGTTTCATCTTCAACAGTATCATCCTTGCGCTGGAAGTCGCGGCCATTGCCGGCGCAGCCTGGCTCGGCTTGAAGTACCCCTTGATCTTTGCAGCGCTGACGGCGAGCCTCGGTCTCATACTAGGGATCTTTCTGGAACCAAGACGGCTTAAGCTCGAGTTGCAGTTTTATTTTGCCGACAGCCAACGCGCAATGTCGGCCCCAGCGTATGCCTTTGCGTTCTTTGAGGCCCTCTTCAAGGGGTTGTTGGCCGGCGTCATGGCATTGTTGACGTTTTCCGGCACAGACGGCGACCGCCTCTTGTGGGTCGCGATCATTTTCGCAGGCGCGATCTTCGTCGGCACCAGCCTCTTGCGCAGACTATCGATCGGATTTGGGCTCAGCCAATCGCGTTGGGGCTATTTCCGCCTCGCAGCGCCGCTTGGCTTGATCTATTCATTCGCGGTCAGCTTTCTGCCCAAGCCAAGTCTTACCGAACTCGGCTGGACGGCAATTTTCGAACTACCGCAAAAGCCGACATTGCAGCAGGCCAGCGAATTCCTGTTCGGCGTAAAGCAACAGTTCGACGAAATGGTCGTGCGCCTCTTAAGCCTCATCTTCAATGCGGACGTCGCCAAGGTCCTCGCCATCCTGGTCAGCGTCAACATGCTCACCGGCTTCGTCATCGCTGTTTATGCCGTCGCGATCTCAGAGCTGGTGCGCAAGCTTGAGGAGCGCATACCGTGAGCGATGACACGCCAACGCCCACGGATGACGGCAGTCTGCGGATCACCGCAACCATCACCATTCCGAAATCCGAGTATACCGAGACCTTCATACGCAGCGCCGGCCCCGGCGGCCAGAACGTCAACAAAGTGGCAAGCGCCGTCCAGCTGAGGTTTCATGTCGCAAGCGCAGCAAGCCTGACGCCGGCGATCAAGACACGCTTGCGTCGCCGCGCCGGCCGTCGCCTGACCGACACCGATGAGATCGTAATAACGGCGAACCGCCACCGCAGTCAGGCGCGCAATCGCGCAGACGCCCGCAATCGACTGATCGGCTTGGTGCAGGCCGCTGTCATGCCACCAAAGCCACGAATTGCCACCAAACCCAGCGCCGCCGCAAAGCGCCGCCGCCTCGAAACGAAAAGGCGACGCAGCGCCTTGAAAGCCTCACGACGCGCTAAGCCGGATTTGGATTAGGGCTACCGCCGACATGCAACTCAAGCCGGATTGCGAGTTAATGCAGGTTGCCCTGTCGCGCCGGTTGCCTTCTAGCGACGAACACGGCAGAGACCACTGAATGTCCTCGAAAAGTAACATAAAAGCCGGCGCCTTTTGGATGATCCTGGCAAGCCTGTCCTTTACTGTGATGCTGATCTGCATCCGTTACCTGGAAGGGCGCTATCCCTCGGTCGAGGTGGTATTTTTTCGCGCCTTGATCGGTTTGGTTTTTGTGCTGCCGCCACTGATCAGAAATGGCCGACGCGGCTTGCACACCAAGCAGTTCCCGCTTCATATCTCCCGCGCAATATTCTCTTTGCTGGCAATGGTGACGTACTATTATGGGGTACCGTTCCTGCCGCTCGCGGACACCACCACATATGCCTTTATCATTCCGCTCGTCGTCACCTTAGGCGCTGCGATTGTGCTGCGCGAGAACGTGGATTTCCCGCGCTGGGCTGCAACCATTGTCGGTTTCATCGGCGTCTTGATTGTGTTGAGACCGGGCCAGGGCACCATCGGCCTGCCCGTCGCCATGATGCTGCTGTCCGTTTTGTTCTACGCCGGGGCGTGGCTAAGCATGAAGTTCTTGACGCGCACCGACGATGCCTCGGTTATCGTATTCTATCAGAATGTGTTGATCGTACCACTGGCGCTGATCCCAACCCTTTTTGTTGGCACCATACCGACCTTCGAAGATTTCCTGTTTCTCATCGCCGTCGGTCTTACGGGATCTTTCGCGCACTACTGTCAGGCCCGTTCATTCGGATCTGCGGACGCCAGCGCTGTGATGCCCTTCGACTTCCTGCGCCTGCCCTTTAGCGTCGTCTGCGCCTGGTATTTGTTTTCCGAAGGCACGGACATCTGGACGTGGATCGGCGCTATCGTCATCTTCGGCGCCACATATTTTATCACCTGGCACGAGACCCGGCTCAAAAAGCAACCGTCCTAGCGCCCACCGAATTTGTAAGTGATAACGGCAGAGCCCGAAAACTGATCTCGGGTTTCGACCACCGGACTATCACCGGCATCCCCGACCAAGTATCCATAGCGGCCGCTAATTTTTAGCCCCCAGGTCTGGCTGAGCTTGATGTCGGCACCGAGCTGGACATGAACATCCTTGATCCCGGCCCCAGCATCGTACTCGGGCAAGAGCGCCAGGGATGTCGCCTCTTGCGCCGCGGTGATGCCAAAATAAGCACCCATGTAGGCGTCATCGGCATAAGTCGCACCGACCCTTGCAAGAAGCGTCAGCGCCGGCGTTACCGGCGTCTCGGACGCCAAGCCGAACCGGACCTGACCACCATCAACGTCGCCGGTCACGGTGCGATGATAAGAGACATCGAACGTCAGCCACGGCTGCAGCTTGAATTCTGCAAACCCACCAACAACGACACCACCCTCGACGTCGCCCAAACCCGCTAATAGCGGGCCGTCATCTTCATCACGATCGGATTTATAGCCAACGAGCGGTCCTACGGCCAGGCGCGGCCCGTTGATCAGGCGGTAGCGTATATCATCAGCGCCACGGACGGAGAGCCGGCCCCCCGCCCCACCAAACCTTGGATATATGAAAGGCGCGCCCACAACCTCGTAGTCATCGGACCCTTCATAGGTCGGCGCAATCGCGATAAAGCCGCCGGCCGTCCAGCCAACGATACCCAGACCACCGAACGAACCATCAGCCTTGGCCGGCGAGGCTACACCTGCTAGCAGGCAGACACCTGCCGACACCGCTATGAAAATGGACTTCATTAAAAATAATCTGCGTTCAAAAACATTGAATAGAATTATTGGACCTGGATCCTTGTATCACGATTGCCAAACGGCACCGACCCGCTATCCACCGTCGAGCGCATTTACCGCAAAACTGTGGCTTCATCACAGCAGGCGCGCCGTCCAAACCGGCACCAAATCCAAATTTCGGCCTCAGTCGGACCTGCAGCGAAACCGACCAGGTTTAATCGGTCCCAATCTTCAGCCGCCGCCGACAGGCGTCAAATTTTGCGACGATCATCGACGGCGCCATGATCGCTGCCACGATCGGTGCCAACAAAGCTGTCAGCACCGACACATCCGATGGATTGGGTTTTCCGACACAACCGGACGCATTGTTTGCCAATGCGCCAATGACAGCGGTCATCTAAGTTTGGCGAAGGGCGTCAGACACGCCAATATCAATTCCGCCCATTACCGTCCCGCTCCTCCGCATCGGTGAAGGCGCGATCGGCCCACGTTGGATAGTCGGGATAATTGCCATAGGGATATCGGCTTCTCTGCTCATCGCGATACTGCCGCCGTCGATAGCGCCGCTTGCGATTTTCGCGGCAAACCCAGCGGTGACGATGGCCACGCCGCCGCGAGCAATGCCGGCCATGGATCTTATACGCAAGCCCGCTCCGGGCTTGCTCGTGCACGATAGACGAATCCAGCGGTGAAAACGGTGCCGCCTGTACCGACAACGGCCACATGCCAAGCACCAACACCGTCAACAAAAGCGGTAAGACTGTGGGGATTTGTTTGTTCATGATAAGATCTCACACATCGGCCTAGAGCCAGAAAAGGAAATTCCCGTCACCGGGCGGTTTTGGAGCCGAGCTTGCGCTGTCTCGTCTGCCGGGTAAAGGGAATTCGACCTGCATTCGCGTTTATGTGATCGCCTGGCAATTGCGACCTACAATGCGCGCACAAGCCTACGTCAAACGAAAAACCAGTACGGGAACACAACATGGTTGGTTATGTTGGCGCTGAGCATGAGTTTCACGACGCTGAGTTCGTCCGCAATTGGGCGAACCGCTTCGTCCCAACCGCGCCGCGATTACAACTATTCGACCTCATCCTTGATCAGATCAACCGCCTCGAAAAAGATCGCGCCCATGTCCTGGAATTGGGAACAGGTCCTGGCTACATGGCCCGCCACATTCTGGAACGCAACGACCAAATCACCTTTGAAGCGCTTGATTTCTCCGATGTGTTCATGGACGTCGCCCGCGAAACACTTGGTGCGCTAGCATCGCGGGTGACGTTTACGAACGCCGATCTGATGACTCAGGACTGGCCCGAAAAACTATCTACCCAACCGGACGCCGTTATATCAACGTGGGCCCTGCATGATTTGGGCGGCCCGCAGCCTATCGCCAAAGTTTACGCCCGCTGCTTTGAAACCCTCCCACCAGGCGGCCTGATGGCCAATGGCGACTTCATCAAGCCAGAGGGCACCGATTGGGCGTTTGAGGCAGGCCGATTTGAAATCGACCGACATCTGGAATTCTTACGCACGGCCGGCTTTAGCAATCCGCAAACGCTTATACATCTCGAAGCCAACGTGGAAGATCCGACCCCCGCCCAGAACTACGCACTGCTTGTTGCCGTTAAGTGAGGGTCGCCTGCAATGTACGACACATTGCATCCAGTGAAGTCTGGCTTCAAAGCAACCGCCCATTGGCGCGCTAACAGTCAACAAGACGGTTCTTAATCAGCCCCTAGTATCGTCTCAAATTACTTGGCCCATCAAAAAATATGCACGCTGCCATCACTCTTTCCGAAGCGCCACACTATTGCAATGCGAACATTTTCTCGGCATTGCCATGGCATATCTTGTCACGATCCGCATCCGATAAATCGAGGGAGTCGATCACGCCGATTGTTGCTCGAATATAGCCTTTGCCTTTTTCCGGATCGAACGGGCAATCGGAAGCAAACAACACATGATCAGCTTCAAAGAACGACAGGCCGCAGATCGTTGCCGCCCGGCTGCCCGCGAGCGCCGTGTCGCCATAGAACGCCTTGAAATAATCATAAGGCCGCTTCTTCAAGGTCTTGAGCAACTCTGCATAATTCTCGTCCGACGTGCGCGCGCCAAGCTGGTCCCAACTATGGCCGACGCGGCCCTCGAAATAAGGAATGATTCCACCCAGGTGATGGGAAATAACTTTCAGGTTCGGATATTTGTCCATGATCCCAGAGAAAACCAAACGCGCAAGTGCGGCACCGGTCTCGAACGGCCAGCCGATCACCGAGCAGATTTCGTATTTCGACTTATCTTCGGTTCTATAGTCGGCCATCTCACGCGTGCGGATCGGATGCAGTAGGATCGGCCGCCCGGATTTCTCAATGACTTCGTAAAGCGGCCACAGCGCCTCGCCATCGATCGGCGCGCCATCGATGTTGGTATGCATCTGGATCGCATTCGCACCATCTGCCAACGCACGCTCCGCCTCCTTGATGGCGGCGGTTGGGTTGTTCATGGGTAACGACGCGGCATAACCCGGATACCGTTTTGGGTCATTGGCCACGATCTCAGCCAATCCATCATTACCGATTTTTGCCATTTCAGGCGCTTCATCGGGTCCGACGAGTCGATCGATCGAGGGCATACCTAGGCAAATAACCTGGGCATATGCTTGCGTGTCCGAATTAAAGGAATCAACGATGGCATTGCGCTCATCAAGCTTGTAGAGCGCTGGTATACCCATCATGCGTTTGCCAAGATCCTTCTGACCAGCCGGCGTTTCCACCATCCAATCGAAGAAGCGTTGCGGGAAAAAGTGATTAAAAGCATCAATGTAGCGCATGGCGGACAGTCCTTTAACAACCGGTTAGCTGCGTACCGTCAGTAATGAATTGGCGTCTTGTAGCACACCACCATGCGCTCGTTGACATTTCCGAATTCGCAAGCCTTTCACCGACGGCAAGCCAACGTCACAATGCAACCCACTGACACCACATGGGCGCCAGGCCACCGCCGGTCATTGCATTTCGTACACCAGGACGAAGCGCTATCAATTAAAGATCGAGCTTGAACAGATCCACCGCATTATCCCAGGTCAAACGCCGGCGTTTCTCCTCGGATAGTCCCTTCAAATGCCGCTCAACGACCTGGCGCGAATGCGGGAAGGTCATGTTGAAGTGCGGATAGTCGTTCGACCACATGCAGTTCTTCTCGCCCCACCACGGAAACGCACGTGTTCCAACATAGTCCTCAAGGAACGTGCCATAGACATGTTCAGCGAAGATCTCACTGGGCTTGCGCTTTATCGGCATTTCGAACCGCTGCCCATGCCGGTCGAAATAATAGTCCCATTGCTGCAGCAAGAACGGCATCCAGCCGATCTCGCTTTCGGCCAGTAATAGCCGCAGTTTCGGGTGACGCTCGAAGGCACCTGAAAATATGAAATCAAACAGTGTGCTGGCAGAATCCGCGGTCTTGGTATTCGTTGAATCCTTGAGCCCTGCAATACCCCCTTTGTGTCCTGTCTTGCTATAGGAATGCCCCGTCAGGATATGGCAGATCACTGGCTGCTCGGCTTCTGCAGCGGCCGCCCATAACGGCTCGTAATGTTCTGAGGTGAACGGCAGGCGGGGATCCGGCACCTGCCACAGCATGGCCCCTTTGAGACCCATGTCATGTCCGCGATGCATCTCCTTGATGCCCGCCTTGATGTCATAACAAGAAACCAGCGGCACACCGTAAAGCCGTTTCGGATCAGTCTGGCAAAAGTCATGCATCCAATCATTGTAGAGCTTGAATGATTCCTGCTGTGTCTCGATATCCTCGACGGCGAACAGCGCCATACCATAATTGGGAAATAGGATTTCTGCGGCAACACCATCATTCTTCTGATCCTGCAGGCGCAGATCCGGATCAGTTGCCCCTGGCGGATTATTTCGAAATGGCGCGTTCGGCAGGTGGTCTTTCAGACGGCTTGGCAGCTCCTGCCATAACTCATCGGGCTCCATAACGTGGGAGTCAGTCGAAATCATATCGGGCATCGCCGCCAGTTGGTCTTCCGAAAGCTCTTCCCCAACAACTGTTCGCCGCGGAAACGTCTTGGCCTGCTCTTCCGACATGCCGGCAAACTTACTGGCATCTACAGCTAATTCTGGCATGATTCACTCCCATTGGGTTAGGTATCACGAATTGTGGGTGTGGCCTCAGCGCTTGCGTCATACTTCCGATTAGGCACTGGCGGCGACCAGCCATGCAATTCGGATCGCGTTCAATCGCGATGGCCGCTGATCTTAAAAGGCCACAGGGATTATGCTTACCTTCTGGCAACATCCTGCACCCCTGGTTCACCTCCCGTCAAGCACGCCCGGCGCGAGGCCTGACAATTCGGATGGTGACGAAATGGGCGCGACATCTTATCATTCAGCCAAGTCAATCAAAAAATGTCGGCAGGAGAGCAGTTATGGCGGATGATGCAGGTGGGCTCGTGAGTCCCACCAGGTCAATCGACGAATTGGATCAGCTCAAGGAAACGTTTGTCTTCGCTTGCAGGATGCTGGCCGCAGAGGGCGTATCCGAAGCCGCCTTCAATGTGAGTTGCCGCCTTGCCGATGGGATGATGATGGCATCGCCCGTGACCAGCCCGACGCTGACGACAAAGGACAACATCAAAATTCATGCGATTGCAGATGGCGCAGAAAACTTTAAGGCCCATCCCGCAATTTACCAGCAATGCCCCCACGTCAATGCCATTGTGCACGTTCATCCCAAACATGCCGTAGCCTTCAGCACCTTAAATGAAGAGTTCGTACCCGTGCACCACTATGGCGCACCCTTTCACAAAAAGATGCCAACCTACACGAGCCCTGGCCAAACCAAATCAGAAGACAGGGCCAAGGAACTTGCGCAGCAATTGGGCGATAACCGCGCCATCCTTCAACGCGGACACGGATCCATTGTGGTCGGCCACGATATTCGTGAGGCCACACTGCTGACAATCTTTCTGGAGGAAGCCTGCGAGATGTTGTTGATCGCGCGCCAGATGGGCACACCACAGTACCTGACACCAGAACAATCCGAAAAGATTACTCCGCAGATCCTCAAACCAAGATCGCAGAATAAGGCCTGGCAACACTATGTCGACAAAATGCGGATAACCGGCTATCTGCCAGATTGAGATGCAGACTTACAGGAGCCTGTCCGACCGAACCCACCTGATGCCGACACAACAGGGTCAGCACGTCACAAAAGCAAGCGGCGAATTAAGGAAGCCCACTTGGTAACAGTCACCTCCGAGGATCGCCGCAAGGGCTGGATCGTCGTCTTTGCGATGTTTTTGGTGCTCGCCGTCGGTATTACCGCGCGTAACTCCATCGGTTTGATGATGCCGACTTGGCGCACCGAACTCGGTTGGAGCTACGGCTACGTCTCAAGCGTTGCCGCTGTAATGATGACAGTGATGGCACTGGCCGCGCCAATCGCCGGCCTGGCCTTCGACCGTTTCGGGCCCAGCGGCGTCTTCGCCGTTGCCATAACCCTGGTCGCCGCCGCACTCGGACTGTGCGCCGTAATGACCGAAAACTGGCACTTGATGGTCTTATTTGGATTGGTCGCTGGCTTAGGCTTTGCCGTAATCTCGCCCTCTCTCGTCTCAACCACGGTCGTGCGATATTTCGATGCCAACATTGGTTTGGCGACAAGCGTTGCCACCTCAGGCTCGACAGGCGGGCAATTGGCTCTCATGCCCCTGTTGGGCTTAATGCTCTTGGAGATAGGTTGGCGGCTCTCTTATGTTGCGTTGTCCATCGCCATGATCGTGTTGATGGTGATGTTGCTCTACATCCTAAGAAATGCACCGGCCAAGCCACGTGCCGCGACCTCCGCGGGCAGCCAAACATTACGCGCGACACTACCCCGCTTGGCGTCCGACAAAACGTTTTGGCTGCTGGCAACCGGCTTTTTCATTTGCGGCTTCACAACTGTCGGCGTCATCAAAATCCATCTCATCCCCTATGCCGTAGCCTGCGGCTTCCCACAATTACAAAGTGCAACCGCATACGGCGTGCTCTCCTTGTTCAGCATGATCGGCATGATCGCCTATGGCCACTTTTCGGACCGGCTACATCGGCCCATGCTGCTGGCCAGCATTTATTTTATGCGGGCCATGACCTTCATTTTGTTAATGCACATTGCCGGCAATCTGCCAGCCCTCTACATTTTTGCCGTGCTGTTCGGGATTTTTGATTACGCGACCTTTCCAATCGTCGCCAGTCTGGTCGCCACCCACCTGGGCCGGAACATCATGGGCCTCAGCATGGGTCTAATATTTGCCGCTCATTCCTTGGGCGGTGCACTGGGCTCATTTATGGGTGGCTATCTGTTCGACCTCTATGCGCGTTACGACTGGGTTTGGATCATCTCCGTGATCTTGGCCGCCACGGCCGGGTTTCTATCATTGATGATTAGTGAAACCCGCCGCGATGCCCGCGCACCGGTTACGGCCTGATCGTCCCCAATCCCAATTGGTCAGCTCCCACGCGCCTTTGAACCTTTTCGCCAGCCATATCGACCAATAGCTGACGCCGCTTGTGAGCAAGCCGGCTTCGCAACCAATAACCATTTGATTTTGATTGTTAACTTCAAGCCGCCTGCAGTGTCCGTTGGACGATCGGCGGCCGACAATAGGGAGTATCAATTGTGAAAGGTTTCATTCTTACCGTGGCCTCAATCGTCCCGCTCAGCGTAATCGTTGTGGGCGCCATCGTGGCCCAGCACATCTGAACAAACATCCAGACCGATCAATCGTTACGTCTGAGGCTAAGTGGTGTTGCACCTCGCTACCCGAGCATCCACACCGCTACGCCTGCACCTCAAGAGTCAAGATCAGCACCATTCGTCATCAGTGCGCCGTCATTGTCATGACATACAACTGTCATGCTATGATGGATCCCAATTGCAGGCGGGATAAAAGCGATGACGAAACCCATCTCATTTTTTGTTCTGGCGATTGCCGCACTCTCGCTGGCGATTGCACCGGCCCATGCCAAAATGCGTGTTGACGTCGAGCTGGTGCTTTTGGCCGATGCATCACAGTCCATTGATGATAAAGAAATCGCGCTGCAGCGTCAGGGGTACGCAACGGCACTCCAATCGCGCAATGTACTGGCGGCCATCAAACGTGGCTATTATCGTAAGATCGCAATTACCTTTATCGAGTGGGCCGATGAAGTTTCCCAGGACGTCGTCGTACCCTGGATGGTCATCAGCGACAAAAAGACGGCCGCGGCATTCGCGCAACGATTGTTGAAGGCACCTCGCCGCGCCATTGGCTCCAACGCCATCGGCTCAGCACTGCTTGCCGCGCGCAATGCCATCCGTAACAATGCCTATGACGGCGCGCGCAAAGTGATCGATTTTTCCGCCGACAGTGCCAACAGCTTTTCCGGTCCACCGATATCGATGGCACGCAGTGCAGCACTCGCCGACAAAATCATCATTAACGGCCTCGCTATTTTGTGTCGTGCAACGGACTGTTCCGGCCAACCCGTCTGGTACGATTTGGAGAAAGCATTTAAGCAGGAAATTATTGGCGGGCCGGGAAGTTTTGTAGTTACTGTTGATGGTGCCAAATCGTTCACGCGTGCGGTTCGGCGCAAGCTGATCCTTGAGCTTTCCGCCACGACAAAGTGAGGCGGCGCGGCGTGACGTCTCGACCATTTTTTGCAATGCGTAACAGATATCAGACGATCATGGCCCATGCGCAATTGGGCACCTACAAGTGGTGCGTCCCAATGGCTGTTGAGGCTAGCCCGGATGACCCTGGATGACTAAGATCTTGGCATGAGTTCACCACCAAAACCGCTTCCCAACGCGCCAAAAGCGCCTGCCTTCAATCCCGAAGATTCGAGCAATCTGGATTGGCGTTCACGCAAGCCCAAATTTTTCAAGCAGCCCAAGGCCTGGATTTTGAGAAAGTTTCGCTTGAAGCTCGGCGATCTTGCCAACCTGGTCGGTTGCCGTGTTATTCAACATGTCGGTTTAGCCGGACTGCGTTCTCATATCTCAGCAAAGCACATTATCGACGTCGGGGTCGGATGGGGCACGAGCGATCTGCATCAGCGGTTTCCTGATGCGATTTTGGAACTGTTCGAACCGGCACCGGTATTCTTCCCAGCGATCGAGAGCAAAGTGCTGAAAGGACGCGAGGGGCGTCTCCACAAAGTCGCGCTGGGCCGTGAAGAGGGTGAGAGCATAATGCACCGCGCCGGCACCTCTAGCGGCAGTCTCGTCGCCCAAGCCTCTACCGACGATCAGACCATTAAAGTGCCGGTAAAACGCTTGGACAGCATTCTATCCCCGGACGATATCATGCGCCCCAGCCTACTTAAGATCGACACCGAAGGGTTTGAGTTGGCGGTGCTTGAAGGCAGCACCGGGATCCTGAAGTGCATCGATACCGTCGTCGTCGAATTACAGCTGCGCAGAAAGGACCTCTATGCACCGAATGACATGATCACATTTCTTGCGGCACAAGGCTTCGAAGTCACAGATATCGTCAACTTTGATGTCATCGAGGGACTTGTGCAATGCGCCGATGTGGTTTTCGAGCGCAAGCACTAAGTCATTCTGACCAAGAGACCATCCCAACCCGGCTCCTAAACTCAGACATACAACTCAGCATCGGATCAGCGCGCCCTCTAGGTCCACGACAGGTCGCATGTTTGAGGACTACGCCTGCTTACCGTCAACCAAGGTGGTGAACTGTGCCAAACATCTCCGGCCAATCAGGCCCACAGCGGACTAGCGACGACCGATGTTTTGCCGATTATTGGTCGGTGCTGCTGCACATTAGTCAGGCGACATGCCCTTATCCGCCAGTTCTTTTATTGCGTTTTCTGTTTTTGCAATCGGTTCAACACCCATGCCTCTTAGAACATGATCCGCCTTCGTGAATTGAATGTCGTCATAGGGCACGATCTCAACACGGTTACCCCATGGATCCGTGAAATTCAGACCGCGCTCCATGAGCGCGATGCCCATTTCCAACAGTATTTTTCGGATCGGTTCGCGGTCATCAACCACGAGGCCAAAGTGGCGTTTGACATCCGGTGCTTGCGTCCGCCCCTCACGAATCTGTAAAAACTGATCACCGAGATCGATGAACGCATTGCCGGACGTTAAATTGCGCCCCCTTAGTTCAAAATCCAGAAAGCTGCCGTAAAACTTCAGCGCCGCTTCGACATCATCGACTTCGAGGACAACATGATTGATCCCCAGCGGGCGCGCTTTTCGTTTCCCCCCGTCTGTGGTGGCGGACGTCTGATCCATTGCCATTTCACCCTCCCTTGTTCACGCGTTTATTGTTAAAGACGGCCCAGCGCCGAGAGATACCAATCTCAGCGCATAAAGATACCAATTCTTTGATGACCCAGAAACATCTCAAGCGCTCCTTGCCAGGGTCAAGGACGTCTGCACTGTGGCAACCGCTTTTGCGATTTACCAGAAAGTGCAACGCTCTTGGATGCAGGAGATGGAGGCCGCGACATTTGCCAAACCCTTCAAGGCGCTGGGCCACGACCAGGGTGTTATTGCCGGCATGACGCACACATCAGTGTCATGCAGGAGGCTGTGACGCCACGGACCTGGCACCCTATAACCAAACCCCCACCGGCGCACGTATCAACGATTAACTCGGCAGGAAAACGCCTTTGCCAGTCTTTTGTTGATCGAGCAGTCGGTAGGCTTCGTCCGCTTGCTCCAGTGTCCAATGGTGCGTAAAAAGTTTGTCGACATCGATCTTGCGGTCAGCAATGAAACGAGCGCAATCTGCCTGTCCATTCTTCGAGAATGTCCAATGGCCAATGACCGTTTTTTGGCGATGCGTGAGATCACGGGCGACGTCGAGTGTAATCTGACCGTTGCCCGCGATAAGACACGTCTCTCCCCATGTCCGCGTCCCTCGCACGGAGGCCGCGCGCGCTTCGATATTACCAGATGTTTCAACAGCCTTATGAGCGCCTTCTCCACGCGTAAGATCAAGTATCGCAGTAACGGGGTCCGTCTCGGCGGGATCGAGCGCAACATCCGCTCCCATCTCAAGCGCCAGCTGCCGGCGCTCTGGCGACGTCTCGATGGCGATCACCCGCGCCCCCATCGCCGCGGCGAACTGCGTTGCCGACAGACCCACCGGGCCTTGACCAAAGACCGCAACCGTCTCGTCACCTTGCAGGCTGAGCCGTTTCAATGCGCCGTACGCCGTACCGGTACCGCAGGAAATAGCGGCACCTGTCGAAAACGACAATTCGTCGGGCAGGGGAAGAAGCGTATGTGCCGGGACCTTCATGTAACGGGCATGTCCGCCATCTCCCTTTCCTGAACCGTAAGAGATCGAGCCTTCATCGCACAGTTGCGTCCAACCCGTTCTACAATGCCGACAAACACCACAACCATCATAATGGTGAACCATAACGCGATCGCCGATTTTTGCTTCCCGTTCTGAGACACCATCACCCACCTCGACCACGACGCCACACGGTTCGTGCCCGGCGATAGATTGCGCCATCGCTGGTTTGCCGTGCCGGTAGGATCGCAAGTCCGTACCGCACATACCAGACGCCTTGATCTCAAGGATCGCATCGCGCGGTCCCGGTATTGGATCGGGAAATTCCCGTAGTTCGATTTGCCGATTTCCAAGAAAAACGATGCCGATCATATAAAATTGCCTCTCCGCGGTTCAGGGGTCGAATAATGCGTGCAACTGATATCGATGCACGACGTGATTGGCGCGTTGATTTGACTGCACAATAGTTTTCGAAAACCCCAAAACACAAGCTCTATCCCTATAATATTAGAGCAATGGTACCCGATCTGTGCCTCGCGATGCTATTCCGTCAGAACGGACTTTGCGCGCATCAAAACCAGCTCATCATTGCACGATGGCGACGCGATTATAATAAGAAACGCCGACGCCGCGATTTAGGGCAATGCCAGCCGGCACCCACGATGATCGTCTCATTGCACCAAAGACCACCAATGAACTAACATCCTATTTGGACCAAACAGATGAATCAGGTCAGCGTTTTGCGACAGGAATCTGGCGAACGAAGTCATGGCGTACTGCTGCGTCGTGTCCTCATAGGGGTTGGGACGACGGTTGGTCTCGCCTTGTTAGCTGCCGGAGGATGGTGGGGCTACCTAAAGATGCGTTGGCAGGCAAGCCTCGAAGATCCCTCAATAAGGATCGCCAAGATTAGACGCCTATCACCTGAAGCGGGCAAAACGTTCAAAGAATGCGACACCTGCCCCGAAATGGTCATCATCCCTGCCGGGACATTTACAATGGGCTCGCCCCACAGCGAAAAGGGTCGCCACACCGACGAGGGCCCGCAACGCAGGGTGACCATCACGCGACCCTTTGCCGTCAGCAAATACGAAATCACTTTTGATGAGTGGGATGCCTGCGTGAAGGCCGGGGCTTGTAATGGTTATAAGCCAAGCGACAGTGGTTGGGGACGCAGCAAGCGCCCGGTTAGCAATGTCAGCTGGAACGACGCCCAGTCCTATGCCGCCTGGTTATCTGCGAAAACCGGGCAACAATACCGCCTCCTGACCGAGGCCGAATGGGAGTATGCCGCACGCGCGCAAACCACCACCGTTTATCATTGGGGCAACACCTTCCAACCCACCAAGACGAATAGCGCGCGCAAGACGTTGCCCGTTGGCCGTTACGAGCCTAACAGGTTCGGGCTCTACGACATGCACGGCAATGTTTGGGAGTGGGTCGAAGACTGCTACCGCGGCAACTACAAAGGCGCACCCAAAGATGCCGCCGCGGTAACCGCATCACCTTGCCCCGTTCGCCTGATGCGCGGCGGTGCCTGGCTCGCCAAACCACGCGGCCACCGTTCGGCCTACCGCGGCCGGGCCCGACCTTGGAGCCGTTACTTCACTTTCGGCATTCGCCTTGCGCGGACACTGTAAGCGTGATCTGCATTTCCGGGTCTATGTCCACCGCAATCCAAGCCCGGCACCGCAGCCTCAAACACCGGCAACCCATGCCAAAACGAAGGGCAGGGCAAGAGCGAGAGCAACAACGACCAGCCAGATCGCGCAAAACTTGTAGACGGTCATCTGCATCTGTTTGGCGTCGTCCCCATAGGCCCCCGACATGATGCCCTTGTGAAGTTCTCCGGCCCCTCGAAACAGACCGACCGGATTGGTGTATTTCCTGATGGGGTCGGGCCTGTATTTTGCAGAGTTTTGGTCCTTCATCAGTGCGCGCCCGCCCTTGGTCCGACCGATGTTCGTGTGATACCAGATCGAAAGGCCCACCAACGGCAACACGATCAGTCCGACAACGAAAATAACGCCATACGCCTCCCTGACGGTCTCTGATGTCACCAGCCACTGCGCGAAGTCTTGCATGATCCCGACCCACCATGATTACCCTCGAGGAGGAATAAGACTGTCGGACGCAACCATTTGGGTCAAGGCACTGAAAAGTCCTGGACTGTCGTCAGGGGCGTGAACGATATTCGGCCGATCTACAAGTCGAAAGGCGTGCCGTGCACGATGCGGTTGGCTTCGCTCGCTGCTGCATCCGTTGATCTTACGACAACAAACGTGGCCGACACGTCCCGCGGCCGCAAGGTGGCCGGCCATGACTCCTTTGGCAAGCAGAATAAGGATGACATGACTCAAAATCCACGCCAAACCATTGCACGCATTCTCAAAGTCAACCACGCCGGGGAATACGGAGCGATCAGGATTTACCGTGCGCAGCTGTGGTTTGCGCAGCGCTTCTATCCCGATCTGATACCCTTTCTCCAAGAAATGCTAGGGCATGAAATTCAACACTGCTCAACGTTCCAACATGCCATGACGGAACGTTCGGCCCGCCCATGTCGGATTATGTCCTTATGGGGCCAAGGCGGATTCATCTTGGGTGCCTGCACCGCAATGATGGGTCGACACGGCATCTGGATTTGTACCGAAGCAGTTGAGAGCACTGTCCACAGCCACCTGCAGGATCAACTTCATTACCTACGTGAACGGGACCCCGACTTGCATAACATAATCAGCAAAATTCAACGTGAAGAACTGAGACACCTCACTCGCGCGCAGCACCACATCACAACCAGACACCTTTGGACGCGTTTGCTCACCAGATTCGTGACCATGGCAACCGAGACAGTAATTTGGTTGTCAACATGGGGTGACTCCCGTCGAATGAAGCGGGAGCTGGCGAACGCTAGACGCGCGTAGGCGCCACGAGTGTGCACCTGCATTGCTCACTCCGCGCAATCCAACTTAGACTAAAAACCAAAAGCTCCACCTTAGACTGAGAGCCAAAAGTTCTACGTGGCCAGCAGCGTTTCTGCGTCCGACATATCATTCGCATAACATATATTATGGAAAATAACTGATTATACAGATTATTAATCAATTATTTATGTCCCGGACATGCAACCCAGGTTGGCATCGATCAGCCACCCTCTCACTCCACAACGCGGCAGCAGGCACTCGCGTCTCGAGCCGCCATGGTAAAAGCCAGCCGGCACACCCTCAGCCGACCACCTCTTCCCTACTTCTCATGTACCTGGCCAACATAGTGGTTAAGCAACTGCACGCCCCAGCCGGAGGCCCATCCCCTATTGGTCTCGTTCTTGCCGGACGAAAACGCGACGCCCGCGATATCCAGATGCGCCCACGGCGTATCCTTGACGAAACGTTGCAGAAATTGCGCTGCCGTAATCGCGCCGGCAAGCCGGCCGCCAATATTCTTCATGTCGGCGTTAGGCGAATTCATCAGCTTGTCGTAAGCAGGATCGAGCGGCATCCGCCACAAGCGCTCTCCGGTCTCTTGCCCGGACTTCATGAGATCGTTGGCCACACGATCATCATTGGCGAACAAACCCGCATACTCGCGGCCGAGCGCCATCATAATCGCCCCCGTGAGCGTCGCCAGATTGATCATCACTTTCGGATTGAACGTGTCTTGCGCATAGGTCAGACAATCGGCCAACACCAAACGCCCCTCGGCATCCGTGTTGAGCACTTCCACTGTCTGCTTTGAACGCGATGTCACGATATCACCAGGCCGCTGTGCCATCGCCGACGGCATGTTCTCAACAAGTCCGATGATACCGATCGCGTTGACCTTCGCCTGGCGCAGCGCCAGCGCCTGCATCACACCGACGACAGCAGCAGCACCACCCATGTCGCCTTTCATCTCCTCCATGCCGCCGGAGGGCTTGATCGATATGCCACCAGTATCGAACGTCACACCCTTGCCGAGAAAACAAATCGGCTTGGTGCGTTTCGACTTCGCCCCATACCAACGCATAACCACCACGCGCGCTGGGCGCACACTCCCTTGCGCGACACCCAACAGTGCGTTCATGTTGAGCTCTTGCAGCGCAGCATCATCCAGCACTTCGACCTCGAGCCCATCGATGTCGAGCGCCGCGACGCGGTCCGCGAATTCAACGGGGCCAAGTATATTGGCGGGTTCATTGATCAAATCACGCGCCGTAATCGCCCCCTGACCAACCGCTTGGCGCGCAACAAAAGCGGCCCGCGCAGCCTTAGGATCCGGCGTCGCAATCACCAGGCGTTTGAGCTTGGTGTCAGACTTGGGCTCGCCATTCTCAGCCTCATCGCCCTCCTCTGCCCCATTGCCCTTCTTTTTCGTCTTGTACTTGTCGAACGTATAGGCACGCAGGATTGCGCCGAGCGCCAGATCTGCGGCCGCCTCATCAGCCTCGTATTTCCCAAAATCCTGAACCTCGGCGACAAGCAAAGCTTCGGCCGCCTTCCGCCCTTGCACGCTACCGGCAACAAAGCCGCCGAGCGCCACCCAGTCTTTCGCGCCCAGCTTCTCCGACTTCCCAACGCCAACGATCATCAGCCGCTTGGCATCGATCTTGGGCGGCACCAGAAGTTCAATCAGTGACTTCGATTTGCCCTTGAAATCGCTGGCCTGCGCAGCCTCCGTAAGCGCTCCACCAGCAGCTCTGTCGAGCTTTTGCCCAACGCTGGCCAGCGCAAAATCATCCCCCGCCAGCACCACCGTTACCGGTGACAAGGCTGCTCCAAGCCCGACAAATTCGATTTCCAACATCTACCTACTTTTCCTGCACTCTAGTGTCCTGAACCAGCGGGACACTAGCAAAATTACGTTTCTCGTGAGGTTTCCGGATCAGAGGTTCGTTTCAGAGCCAGCCCCATCCGGCGCACGAACCTTTGATCCACTTCACGAGCACGGCAAAACCCGTGCCAATTGGCCCCCAAATCAGCCCTCTATAAGCCACACCATATCGAAGCCGAAAGACGCGCGCATTACTCGTGGTTTTCCACGTGGATTCGCCGAATTTCCGCCATTCTGGCATGTCACCCCACGTTGCCTGCGGGTTGTATCTGGTTCTGACCACATTTAGACCACCATGACAAGTCAGAGTGTCATCGGAAAACAACCACGAATCAGTGCGTTAAATGGTTTTGACAGATCGCTGCCAGCACCGGATCACGTGCTGCCGGCATCAACCGCAAGCCAGCGCTGCAGGACGGGCGAACGGCGATCTAACGCCAGGGGGATCAGGTCTCGCTGATGGCGATGTTTGGGCGCTACATCTTCGGTCAAGCAACGGCCGCCCTGTTGCTCATCCTGGGCTCGCTTGGCGGAGTCGTCTGGATCGCGCTCGCGCTAAAGCAACTTAAGGTCGTCACCACCCAGGGCCAGGACAGCTGGACCATGTTGAAGATGACGACACTGGCGCTTCCCAACCTGCTGGTCATTATTGCCCCGATCGCCCTGCTGATTGCCGTCATTCATATTCTAAACCGCCTCAACAGTGACAGCGAGTTGATCGTATTCACCGCTTCCGGTTCCAGCCCGTGGCGGGTCGCCCGCCCGCTCCTCGTGTTAGCCCTTGTCGTTGCTGTTGCCCTGACGCTCGTCAATCATGTCGTAACGCCCTGGAGCTCCAAGCTTCTGCGCCAATATGTGATCAAAGTGCGTACTGATCTGATGGCGCAGGTCCTGCGTCCTGGCCGCTTTTCAACTCCCACCGCCGGTCTGATCATTCACATCGCTGACCGCGACACAAATGGGGTGCTCACGGACGTCATGATGCACGACGGGCGCAACCCCAAAAATACGACAACCTATTTGGCAAAGCGCGGCACCATCCAAAAACGTGGAAAATCAACGTTTTTGATCCTCAAGGAGGGCCATATCATCACCCGCTCCGGCAAGGATGGCCCTGCCGACGTCGTCAAAATCTCAACCTATGCCTTCGATCTGGCCAACTTTCATCGGCCCGGAGCCGTAACCACTGAAAAACCACGTGAACTATACCTCCACGAATTGCTGCAACGCGATTTAATAGGCAAAAAAGCCAAGAACAAAGCCGATAAACGAAAGGCTGGCCTCTATCGGGCTGAACTGCATCAGCGTTTCTCAAATCCACTCTATCCATTTGCCTTCGTCTTGCTCGCGGTCGCGTTCGTCGGCCAGGCGCAATCCACACGGCAAAACAAGACGGAGGCCACCATCGCAGCCTTCGCCGTCGCCATCGGACTGCGTCTTGTCGGCATGGGCGCAAAAAACACCGTAGTCATCAATGCAAGTGCAGCACCCCTGCTCTACGCGGTGCCGATCTTCGGCATTCTCTTGGGTATTTATTTGATCCACCGGCGCGCCCGGCCACTGCACCGTTCGCGGCTGTCGCGCATCATGACAGCTGTTGCGGACGGGCTAGCGCGATTGCGACCACCCTCCCGGCGGGCCAAGTACGTCGAAAGCGGAACTGGATCAGCCCCATGATGACCAAAGCAACCCTCCGCCGCTATCTCGCTGTCCGCTATCTGTTCACATTCGTGGCGGTGTTCGCTCTGTGTTCTCTGCTGATTTTCATGATCGATTTCATGGAAATGTTACGCCAATCCGGCAAGTTCGGACGAGTTGAATTTCCCACACTTATCATGCTGACCCTGTTGCGCCTGCCCGCTTATACCGAACTGCTGTTGGCATTTGCCGTCCTGGTCGGCGCCATCACCACTCTGCTCTTCCTCAACCGTTCAAGTGAAATCGCCGTCATGCGGGCGGCCGGAATGTCTGCCTGGCAGTTCCTGCTGCCGGGCATCGTTATTGCCTTCCTTTTGGGCGTATTGTCGATCACTGTTTACAATCCGCTCGCCGCCGCCTCTCGCGCCCAAGCCGATGAAATGTTTGCCAAAGTTTTTGGTCGCCACTCAAGTTTCTTGCTGAGCCAGGGGGCCTTCAATTGGCTGCGCCAAAAGGGTCCTGAGGGCCCAAGCCTGATGGGCGCGGCCGCCGTGTCAAAAAAAGGC
Source organism: Hyphomicrobiaceae bacterium (assembly GCA_965223255.1). Lineage (GTDB taxonomy): Bacteria > Pseudomonadota > Alphaproteobacteria > Rhizobiales > Hyphomicrobiaceae > CBDCWA01. The sequence continues at coordinate 875,017 of CBDCWA010000003.1, forward strand.
CTTGTCCTGACCCGCGTGGTGGCCCTTCAGTTTGACCCAAAAGGCAACTTTGTCGCCCGCATCGATGCCAAGTCGGCGCGCCTCGGCAAGGGGGTCTGGACCCTTAACGATGCCTGGATCTCTAAGTACGGTGGCCGCCCTGTCCGCCACCGCGTTTACCATCTCAAGACACACCTCACGGCCGAGCATGCCCAGGACGCTTTGGCCAAAGCCCAGGCCCTGTCATTTTGGGAACTTCCAAAGGTCATACAAGGCATTGAAAGGTCAGGATTATCGAGCAATGTTTTCCAGGTTCAATATCAACTCTTATGGGCCCGCCCAATTCTCCTTATTGCGATGGTCCTTTTAGGGGCAACTGTGTCGTTACGGTCATTCCGATCAGGCGGCATACAGTCTATGATTATAGCTGGAATGATTGGGGGGTTCGGGTTCCTTCTGTTCGCGGAAGTCTCCAGGCAATTGGGTGTCGCCGGATTGGTGTCGCCCCTCGTGTCTGTATGGGTTCCGATAGCGGTATCGATCTTCGTAACCACAACGGTGCTATTGCACCAGGAGGACGGCTGAAGTGATGCGTAGAGGGCCTAAGACGAGGCGGGCATTGACCTGCTTCGTGCTCGCGCGCCACATTGTTGGACGCAGCGTGGCTCTGGCTGCGCTAGCGCTCGTGTGTCTATTGCTCTCCTCTGCCCACCACCACCTTGCCGCACAGTCGATCATCAACCAGGCGCCGCCGGCTTTTGACACCAAGCGCAAGGGCCTGCCGCTGTTCGGGGGTGTTGGCAAAAAGCAAAGCGCACAGCCTCTTCACCTTCAAGGCGATGAATTAATCGATGATCGCAAAAATGATCGCGTTATTGCGCGCGGCAACATCGAGATTTTCTATAACAATCACATTCTGAACGCCGATGAGGTCATTTACGACCAAAAGCGCAACACCTTGACGGCGAAAGGTAACGTCAGCTTGAAATTGCCGGACGGTTCTATCACGCAAGGCGAGAGCATGACGCTAACCGATGACTTCCGTGACGGCTTCATTCAGTCGTTGAGTGTTGTCGGCAAAGACAACACCCGCATCGCTGCTGCCCGCGCCATCCGTCGTGGTGGCAGCGTCACCGAATTCGAGCGTGCGAAATTCACGCCCTGTCGCAGCCCGCCGGGCAAGGCACCGCTTTGGTGTCTGTCGGCGCGGCGCATTGTCCATGATCAAAAGGCCAAGACGATCACCTACCAGGATGCGGCCTTCAATTTGTTTGGATATCCGATCCTGTACATGCCGTACTTCCAGCATGCCGATCCAACCGTCAAGCGCAAGTCCGGCTTCCTGTTCCCAGAATTCGGCAGCTCCAGCGATTTGGGTTTCATCGTTGAGACCCCCTACTATTTCGCATTGGCCCCGAACTACGATTTCACCTTCCACCCGGCTTATACGTCGAAACAGGGCATCCTCTGGAAAGGCGAGTGGCGTCACCGCGTGGCCTTTGGCGGCATCATCGGCCAATACAATTTGAAATTGGCAGGCATCGACCAAGACAGCGGTGATCTGCCAAACAGCATCGATCCAGCGACCCGATTGAATTTGGACGGTTGGCGCGGCTCAGTGGAGACTCATGGGCGCTTTTCGCTGGGGTCTTGGTGGCACGCCGGTTGGGATATCATCATCGAAAGCGATGATCAGTTCCGACGTTTCTACAAACTCGAAAAGCGCCTGCTGACAGACCGTGTCAATTCCGCTCACGTCGAAGGGATTTCGGACCGCAACTACTTCGGCGCTTATCTCTATCATTTCGGTGGCTTGTTATTGAACGATACGCCGGAATCGGAAAGCCGCGTGCACCCCGTTGTCGATTACAATTATATCGTCGCCGATCCGATCCTTGGCGGTCAGTTGAGCTTTAACGTCAATGCCCTGAGCTTCAGCCAGGATCTGACATTTGTCGATGCCAACGTCGTCACCCAAAACGTCAATTCGGCAACCGCGCGCCTCAGCGCCAACGTAAATTGGCGCCGACGAATTATCGATCCGATCGGCCAAGTCTTTACGCCATTCGCTCAATTGCGCGGCGATTTCTATGACTTCCGCGATGTCGTCGACCCGACAACCAATCTTTTGGCAGACAATCAAACCGTAACCCGCGGAATTGCCACCGGTGGCCTGCTCTATTCGTTCCCATTTGTCGGCCGCGGACGCAACAGTTCGCATGTCATTGAACCGATTGCACAAGTCATCGCCCGCACCGAAAGCACCAACCAGCGTCGCCTGCCGAACGAAGATTCCCGTAGTCTGGTACTCGACGACACCAACCTATTCGAAATTGATCGCAACTCCGGCCTCGACCGCGTTGAAACGGGCACCCGCATAAACTACGGCATGCAGTATACGTTCCAATCCCACGGCGGCGGTTTTGCTAGGTTCCTTGCAGGTCAGAGCTATCACGTCAGCGGCGACAACATTTACAATCTGCCCGGCACCGCTCCGGGCGGCACCCGCAGTTTGTTTAATCCGGCCAGCGGCCTGGAGACCGATCGTTCGGACTATGTCTTCGCAGCCTATCTGGCACCGATCTCGAATTTCCGCGCGCTTGGACAAGTTCGACTTGACGAGGATTCATTCGCAATTGCACGCGCCGATGCCTTCGCCCAGACGTCATATGGTCCGTTATCATTCCAGGCAACCTATGCCTACACGGCCGCGAACGATGCATTAAGCCTGCCAACAGACCAGCAAAGTGTGTTGACCAGCGCCGGTTTGCGGCTGACAGAGAATTGGACATTGCTTGGTCAACTTCGCTACGACATCGACGCCGGTGAAAGGTTACAGGACGCGGTCGGCATACAATACGCTGACGAATGCTTCGTCCTGACTGCGACCTACTCAGAAAACTTCATTGACGATCCAAATGCCGGCATCCCGAAAGATAAGACCTTCTTGGTGCAACTTAAATTCAAGCACCTCGGCGAGTATAAATTCAAGACTGATGTTTTCGACTTTGGCACCAGCAACACCGGCACACCGTAGTTGGTACTGGCATAGAAACACCTTGGACGCCAGGTTCTGGCTGACATAACGTCGAACACGCCGCTGGAGGACTGCTGCTTTAACATTGCAGTTTTGGGGCCAAAGAACGTTAACCACGGCGTCCCTGGACCGCCAGGATTGCCCCGGAGCCTCAAAAGCCCTAAGTGAGGCATGACTGTGGCCGGACGACACCAGCAACCGGCATGACAACGCTGATTTGTTGCGGCTTTCCAATAACTAATTGTTGTCAGCGGTTGCCCTCTTGCCACTCTAGCGCCAACCTCACCCATTAGTGAGAGGTGATTCTACAACGAGACCGGCAGGGAACTATCAGGTAAGCGCGATGCAGACCATCACGACCAGCACCAAACCGAAATTCGCAAACCGCTTGCGTTTGTCCATCAGGCCCTGTGCTCAAGTGCGCCGGCCGTCCAAACGGGTCATGTTATTGATAGCGATAATGCTGGCGCCGGCCTTGGCGACGTCCGGCCTGGCACAACAGTCCCAGACGCTACCGGGCCTGGTCATCACCGAGCCCGACACGACAAAAACCAAAAAGCGTAAAGCGCGCAAACCGGCCAAGCGCAGCAAGTGGCGCACCAATACGACAACGGTCAACCAAAATCCGCGCCCCAAGCAGCGCAGCAAGCGTGCGACCGCCGTATCGAGTTATCAGGGGCGCAAACCTGGCAAAAACGTGGACCGTGCAGTCCTACTCGTCAATGGCTTGCCGATTACAAATCTGGAAATTCAAATGCGGGCAAATCTGCTCGCTCTCAACCCTAAACTCAATGAGCGGGTAAAGAAGCGCTTCAAACAGATTGCCACCAGCAAGAGCGCCGCCCGCCGCTGGGCAAAAATCCAACAAAAGATCGTATCGGAAAATCAATTCCTTCTTTCGGTGCCCGAAATCAAAGCCAAATTGCGCCGCGCATTGCGCAGCTACCAAAAGCAAATCAGCCAACGCGCTTTTAAATCGGCACGCTCAAGCTATGCACGCACCCTGCACTCTAAGGCACGTCAAGCTTTGATCGACGAGCAAATCAAACTCAATTCGCCGAAAGAACTGCGCATCCGCATTGATAAGAACAAGATCAAGGCAACTGCAGAAAAAGTTCTGGAAAGCCGCGCCAAACGCACCAAGAAGACCAAGAAACAATATGCCGCACACCTGGAAAAACTTGGCACCAGCATCGATATGATGCGCCAAACTCTGATTGCGCAGTTTACGTGGCGCGAAGTCATTCGCCAGAAGTACCAGCCATTTGTCCGCCCCAACCTCAAAGAACTCGATGATGTGATCACCTCTGCATCGTCGACGAACAAAGACAACAAGACCGGTTTCCACCTACACCGGTTGACATTAAAACTGGCACCCAACTCAACCAAGAAACAACGCATCGCCGCCCAACTCACGGGCGACCGCATTACCCGCTCGCTCAAGGGGTGCCAGACGACCAAAAAAGTTGCAAAAAAATATAAGGGTGTCAGCTTCACAAACCTCGGCACCAAGGTGCTGAAGGAAATCCCTGAGCCCTCTCGCTCTTTTCTGCGTCATGCCAAAACTGGCGACGTGTTGCCACCCCAACCCGCATACGAGGGGTTTCATCTATATGTCCTCTGCGCACGCAAAAAATCGACCGTAGCAAGCGCTAACGACCGCAAACAGGCACGTGCAAAAATTATGAGCGAGCGCCTGGCACGAAATGCGCGCGGGCTATTGCTCGACCTGCGTCGACGCGCACGCATCGAAGAATTGTAACAGCGACCCTGTCCATCATGCCCACCACAAAGGATCCGATGCCCGACCGGCAACTTGCCGTTTCTATGGGCGACCCCGCAGGGATCGGTCCGGACATCATTCTTATGGCCCATGCCGCAAGAACGGCTAGGACTGACGCGCCGCTGCCGGATCTTGTCGTATTTGGTGATCCAGCCATCCTCAATCAGCGCGCCAAACAACTGAATTGTGACATCTCAATAATAGAATGCGAAGGCGCTGCGACCCAGCGCCCGATCGGCGAACGGCACACCCTGCCGGTTGTACCCATCACCTGCCCGACTGACGTGTCTCCAGGTCACCCCGACCAAGCCAACGCGCAATGCGTGATAGACTGCATCACGCAGGCAACGCAAAACGTCATGAACGAACATGCCGCCGCGCTCGTGACGGCTCCAATATCCAAGGCCACGCTTTATGGATCTGGCTTTGGCTATCCCGGTCATACCGAATTCTTAGCCGCCCTCGCCGACCGGCATTTCCCTGGCACCAAACATACCTCGGTAATGCTCCTGGCCTGCGACACTCTTTGCGTTGTGCCCGCGACCATCCATATCCCGCTGAGCGAAGTCCCCCGCCACATCACACCAGAACATCTTACCACCCTAATTGAGACGGTCGACCATGCGATGCGGCAAGACTTTGCGATCAAAACGCCACGTATTTGCGTCGCTGGTATTAATCCGCACGCCGGTGAAGAGGGCACTCTGGGACGCGAAGAACAGGACATCATCATCCCGACACTCGAAACGCTGCGCCACAAGGACATTCAGGTCATCGGACCGTTGTCGGCGGACACTCTATTTCATAGCGCAGCTCGCCAAACGTATGATGTCGTCATCACCATGTATCATGATCAGGCGCTGATCCCGATCAAGACGCTTGCCTTCGACAGCGCCGTCAACATCACCCTCGGCCTGCCGTTCGTTCGCACATCACCGGATCATGGCACAGCCTTTTCGATCGCCGCTACGGGCCAGGCTTCGCCAACGAGTTTCGTTGCCGCCGTCAACCGCGCCGCCGTCCTTGCCAATAACCGGCAAGCGGCCAAACCCGTCTGAGCCCCCGACCAAATGCCCACGGATCCAGACAAGACAGCTGCTGATGGACTTCCCCCCCTCCGCCAAGTCATCAACAACAATCAGCTTTGGGCAGACAAGGCGCTGGGACAGAATTTCATTCTTGATCTCAATCTCACCCGCAAGATCGCCCGCCTCTCAGCTCCCCTGAGCGAGAAAACGATCGTAGAAATTGGTCCAGGTCCGGGAGGCCTGACCCGCGCCTTACTTTTCGAAGGCGCCAAACACGTGATTGCTGTCGAACGGGATTCCCGCTGCCTGCCGGTACTTGATGCGATCTCAGCCGCCTATCCCCAGCGCTTGAGCATCATTCATGCCGATGCATTGGCAGTCGATTGGCACAACATTATCGGCGGACACAGCCAGCCGATCTACATCATCGCCAATCTGCCCTACGGCATCGCCACCCGCCTGCTCATCAATTGGCTAGAAACCGCACCCTGGCCGCCATGGTTTGATGGCATGGTATTGATGTTCCAAAAGGAAGTGGCCGAACGCATTGTCGCCCGCCCGCAAACAAAGCCCTATGGCCGCTTGTCGGTCATCGCGCAATGGAGAACCACACCGCAAATTGCGCTAACGCTGGCCCCGGCCGCCTTCACGCCCCCACCCAAGATTGCATCCGCGGTTGTAACATTTGCTCCCATTGCGAATCCCAAACCATCATGCAGCGTCACCACCCTTGGGCGCCTGACTGCCGCCGCATTTGGACAGCGCCGTAAAATGCTGCGCACCAGTCTCCGCCAGGTTGTGCCGCACCCGGAGCTTTTGCTTGCCAAGGCAGAGATAGATCCAAGATTGCGCAGCGAGCAATTGTCGCCAGAGGATTTTGCACATCTGGCGGTCTGCCTCGATGGCGAAACGCAAAATACCGCCTAAGCAGGCTTGAAGCGACGAACGGAACTCATGATTTCCCAGCGCAGGACACAACGGCCATCATCGGATTGCCCAATGGCCCGTTGATGTCGCCGAGTTGTGAGGCAAAGGCGTTAAACAAGCGCTGCTCCTGTTCGGTGCGAGGCGGTTTCTTTTGCAATGTAACGCCGCAACCTTCCGGAGCCCCCTTGCCGATCTGGACGCCGCCAGCCTTTTCAAAATTCAACGACGTGAAATAAGTCGGATCCTCAACCGTAAACATCAGCCGCGCCATTGGCTTACGTGGAGTCTTGAAGCGCACTGAAAAGCGCAGCAAAATTTCTTTGCCAACTTGCGCCATATCGAAATCAAACGGGTCTTGCAGGACAAGCTTTTCCTTGCCCAATTTAGCTTCGGTAAAAAAGCCGAAATCCTTAAGCGCAACCATATTGAGCTTTACAAGTTTTGACAGTTCTGCCCGTGACAAGTGTCCGTTTTTATCCGTATCAAATTCATCGCGAATACTGGCGGCAAAGTTCTTATCAAACAGCCATTCATGCCTGAGCCCGACGACCTGCCCCTTCTCCCACAAAACCACACTCTTTATTTTGGCCCACACATGCGGATGCGCATCGACGCGCGAGCCCCCCAGGAGCACCGCTAGCACTAGTCCAAAACCGAATATGGCAACAAAGGCTCGACTGATCATTGTACAACCCTCATCTCCGTCTTGTCCGCCTGCATGCTGTAGCCAGTTTGTGCCAGGCCCGTGAATGTAAGTTTGGTTTTCAAAACGCCCGTAACGTAGACAGGATCGAACAACCCTTTGATCTTAAATCCACGCGTCGTTTTGACATAAATAATCTGGTTCGGCGGTGGCGGCGGCACATGGATGCACGCGCCGACGAACGGCACCAGCAGGAACTCTTTTACCGACTTGGCATCAAAATCCAACGGCACAATATATCCACCGATCCGAATTCGCTTGCCATCCAACGTCGATACGACCTTGGGGGCCATATGAATCGGCCGCGCCGGCCGCGACATCCATTGCCCATCCTGACCATGCGGTGGAGGCGGCCGGACCAATGGGTTTGGATCGCGCAATTTACCAAGATCGAACGGGGAGCGCCGCGCCTTTGGCACGAACCGAGCATCGGGCGGTACCAGCTGGCGCCATTCCAAATGCATTATTTTCTTGCCGGCAGGCGTGGCGTGCGACCAAGCAGTCGCCGCGAGTATAACGGTGACCACGAGACCCACTTTGACAATCTGCATCATCTCGGCGCCTCACGACGTTTCAGATTCGTACCATCATACCATCGCCGACCGACAATCGATAAGCCCGCCATGCCGGCAGCAATCCGATGACAGCCCCGCAGACGACGACGCCGCCCATCGTCAGCATATCCTCATAACTTAGACCGCTTATTGGCAGGTAAAGACCATACACTTGATCCACCCAAGGTTGTAGTAACAATAATCCGCCATAGACCAACCCAGTGCCAACGCCAACCCCCAGACTGGTCAAAACGATAGCTTCTGCGACAAATAACCCGACCACCGTTACCGGCCTCGCACCGACTGATCTCAAAATGGCCATTTCGCGCCGCCGCTCGTTCAGCGTCGTCAAAATCATGATTGCCATTCCCAACAGGGCTGTCACCACAACCATCACGGATATCGCAGCCAGCGCTTGTTCTGCGGTTGCCACCAGGCTCCACAATTCCTGCAGGGCGAGGCCCGGCAATACGGCGGACATAGGCTCAAGTCTGTAGGTGTTTATCGCCCTTTGTAGCCGGAATATGGCAAGCTTTGATTTGAGCCCGATGAGCGCAGCCGTGATGGCCCGCGGTTGCAAGCGCATAGCTCTGATCTCTGCCTCAGAAAATTTTTGCCCCTGCGCCGGCACACCCTCTTGCCAATTGACGTGAATTGCCTCTATCGAGCGCAGACTCACATGCACAGTGCGGTCAACCGGCGTGCCGGTCTTGTCCAAAATCCCCACAACCACGAACGGCAATTCGTCGTGTTTTAAGAATGATACCGCACCTAACCCATGACCGATGATGATCTTTTGCCCGACCTTATAACCGAGCTTGCGCGCCACATCGGCACCGATCACCGCCTCAAACAAACTGCTAAATCTTTTGCCAGCTCCAAACGTAAGCTGTTTGCCCTGTCGATAGCGATAAACGTCAAAGTATTGCGGGCTCGTCCCGAGCACGCGAAACCCCTTGTGGCTGTCGCCCAGCGACAGCGGCACACTCCACGCCACTTCGGGCCGCTTGGAGATGCGCTCGTAACTCTTCCAGGTGATGTTGTTTGTGGCATTGCCAATGCGAAAAACCGAATACAGCAACAACTGGATATTACCGCTTCTGGCGCCGACGATCAGATCGGTCCCGGAAATGGTATCGACAAAACTTTGCCGCGCACCAGAGCGAATCTTCTCCACCCCCAGCAACAGCATGACGCTCACGCCAATCGCCAACACGGTCAGAATTGCCGTAAGCCAGCGTGCACGAAGCGACTTGATCGCCAATCTAAAGACGATCATGCGGCCTCCTGCTGCACTCTATAAAAGAAGCCGTTAATAGGTTCTATTCGGTCGAAATGCCGGCCCAACCCCTCATCGTGACTGACCATGATTAGCGTCGCACCTGAGCGCTCAATTTCTGCAAACAACAACTCCAGAAAATTCTGCTGACTGTTTTTATCCAAAGCCGAGGTCGGCTCATCTGCAACGATTAATTCCGGCTGGCCGATAAGTGCGCGTGCTGCGGCCACCCGCTGTTGCTGGCCGACACTCAATTCTGCAGTCGACCTTGCCTCAATAATGTCTGGCCCAAGCCCGAGCTGCGCAGCAAGGCGTCGGGCCTCGGTCTCACCACCACCCAAGTCTTCAGCCCGCGCTTTCCGTGCTTTCGAAAAGTGCAGCGGCAGCGTTATGTTATCGATGACTGATCCATAGGGGAGCAAATTGAACATCTGAAAAATGACGCCATAGTGGGCAGCGCGAAACCGATCCCGCTGACCTGGCGATAGCGCATAGAGATCTTGGCCGAGCACCTGGATCAGCCCCACATCAGCCTTGATCACCCCGCACAGCAGGTTGAGAAATGTCGACTTTCCACTCCCCGACGGACCGCTTAACAACGTCCGCCCGCCTTTGCGCAATGCGAACTCGTCGACGCCGAACGCGGTGGAAGTACCCGACCAGCGAAATCTAAGCCCACGAATGGCGATGATATCTTCACCGTTTTGGTCGTTCATCTGCCGCCCTACACGCCAACTGACACCCAGACCTAAATCGCTGGTCCCCCGAATACAAGCCGCAAATTTTCAATCGGCTTGCCGCTGCAAATCCTCTACGAAACCGGCAAGACCGTGACAACGAGTCCGTCGCAAACGTTCTGAATTCACGATTGCCGCGAGACCCGCTACGCTTTTCTCAACATCCGAATTGACAATCACATAGTCGTATTCGGACCAATGACCGATTTGGCTAACGGCTTCCGACATCCGTCGCTGAACGACAATCTCGCTGTCTTGTGCCCGCCCCCGCAACCGCTCTTCAAGCACCGCCACCGATGGCGGCAGAATAAACACGCGCACAACATCTTCCGGCATCTTCTGAGCCAGCTGCTGTGCACCCTGCCAATCGATATCAAAAAGCACATCTTCGCCGCGCACCAATCGTTCTTCGACCTCGGCGCCAGGTGTCCCATAAAAATGATCGAACACCTTTGCCCATTCCAAAAGATCGCCGCTATCGCGCAGCACCTGAAAGCGGTCATGATCGACGAAAAAATAATCTTCGCCATCAACTTCGCCCGACCGTGCCGGCCGTGTCGTGACTGAAACCGATAAGTGCAGATTGTTATCGAGATCCAACAGTCGCTTTGCCAAAGTCGTCTTACCGGCGCCCGACGGTGATGACAGCACCAACAACATGCCGCGGCGCGCAATATCGGTCATCTCCCCGCCCTCCCTATTCGACGTTTTGCACCTGCTCACGCAGTTGATCGATCACGACTTTCAATTGCAATCCAGCCTTCGACATACGCGCATCAACAGCCTTTGAGCAAATTGTATTGGCCTCCCGATTAAATTCCTGCGCCAAAAAATCAAGTTTTCGACCGACCGCACCGTCGCTGGTCAATAGTGACCGCGCCGATTCGATGTGCGCACTAAGACGCTTGATCTCTTCTTCCACATCCGACCGTGTTGCCAGCAAAACGGCCTCCTGGTGCAGGCGCTGCTCATCCAGTCCGGCGCCGCGATCCAGCAATTTTGCCACTTGGTCACCCAGACGCTGTTTTGCAGTCTCGATGGCAGCAGCCGCCAAACCACGAATCTCACCAACGAGCTCATCGATTTCCCGGATGTACTGCTCAAGTGCCGTGGCGATTGCCGCACCCTCCCGGTCACGCGCCATCGCGACCGCATCAAGTGCCAAATCAAGCGACGCCAACAACTCCGCCTGCCGCGCCTCTTGATCGGCGGGCGAGACCTCTTTTTCTATGGTCTCGATCACGCCCTTAACCCGCAACACGCCGTCCGGGCTGACCGATGATGTTCCTAAAGCCGCGCCAACCTTCTTTGCTGCAGCGATCACCTGTGCCAATGCCTGCTGATTAATGCGGACATCGACATCGGCCCCCTCACTCTTCAGCATCAGCGTCGCATTAAGACTTCCCCGCTTGAACCGTGCACTACAGCGTCGGCGAACATCCTGCTCCATAGCCTCATAGCCATTCGGCAGACGCACACGCACATCAAGCCCCCGCCCATTAACCGCACGCAGCTCCCAATGCCAGCGCGCCGCTCCATAAGCGCCGTCAGAGCGCCCGAAACCTGTCATGCTTTTGACAGTCAATTGAGCCCCTCCCTAAGATCAGCACCCGCAAACTACCCGTCACATGCCCCACACAAATAGTCGAACTCAAGCGACGGTATATATGATTATTCGCCAAACACCCACCGCTATTGGAGACATGCCAGGGTCCCGGCCAGGGTCCCAGCCAGCGTCCAGGTCCCAGCGCGCGCCGGATAGCGGGCAAACACAAGCGATCCACCTCCGCGCTGGCCCGGCCCTACCGTCCTGGACGACGCATCGGGATCGGGATGCCACCCCCCGCAGCCGACACCGCATCGGCAGGCGGCACAACAGGCTTACCATTAGCGTCGCGCTTAGCGGCCGCCTCGCCGCCCTGCCCATTATTAGCAGCGAGCTTTCGCTTCTTTTGTTCCCTGCGTAAACGTCGCTCAATGCGCCGCCATTTAGCCACTGCCGCATTGTGCTGCTTCAGGGTTTCGGAAAATATGTGCCCGCCACGACCGTCCGCAACAAAGAACAAGGCCGCTGTCTGGGCAGGATTAAGCACTGCTAGAATTGCCGCGCGACCCGGATTGCAGATGGGTGTCGGTGGCAAACCATCAATCGCGTAGGTGTTGTGCGCCGTCTTTTTCTTGATCTCACTGCGATAAATGGGACGCCCCCATTTTACTTTGCCGCCATCGAGACCGTACAGAATGGTGGGGTCCGATTGTAATCTGATTTTCTTGCGCAGACGATTGACGAAGACGCCTGCCACCAGCGCCCGTTCATCCCGGCGTCCGGTTTCCTTCTCGACAATCGAAGCCAGAACAATCGCCTCATCCGGTGACTTGATGGGTAGGTTTTCTTGCCGATTCGACCACGCCGCGCTGATCATTTTCCGCATCTGCTTCTGCATCAGCCCGATGACGTCGTTTCGATCCATGTTCCGCGGCACCCGATAGGTATCCGGCATAAGGCTGCCTTCCGCAGGCACCTGTGAAATCGTACCGGTAAGGTTCGGCGCTTTATTGAGACGTTGCACGATCTGATAACTGGTCAACCCCTCAGGAATGGAGATGCGAAACAGCACCGTCTTGCCTTGCACAAGCGCACTGGCTACTTCGCCAATCGATACCCTAGGTTTGAAAACATAGTCTCCGGCTTTCAGCGTCAAGGGTTTGCCACCACCGAACCGCTGGGCCATCGAGCGCACAACATAATGAGTGACAAACAAGTACTGGCTGGAAATAACGCCTTTGGCCGCCAGGCGCTTGGCAATATCGCGTGCGCCCTCGCCACGGCGCACCACAAACGATACCTCTTTCGAGAGCGGCCCCGCTGCGCTGAGTTGTGTGTCGACCCAAACCACGAAGCCACCAATGAGCAACAGACACACCAAGGCGAACGTAAAAAGTCCATTGATTGTTCGCAGTGTTTTGTTGAACGGGCGATTTTGTCTTACACGGCGTGGGGGCCGTTGCCGCGGCGAGGGCCGTGTGGGCTCCAGCGCCTGATAAGGACTGCGCGGTGGTTGCACTACCCTGAGACTATTTGGCCGACGTCTACTCATATGTGCGTTCCGACGATTGGCAACACGCCCTGCCCCCCATGCACATCACAATCATCGCAATAGGTCCTACGGCACATAGCCAAAGCTTCAGGCAATCCCCAACTCTCAAAATCAGCTTAACCCAACAATATGGCGAACCGTTGCTTTATCTATTGGCCAAGGAGGGTTGCCCGCACGGGCTCAGGCATCAAGACGCCTGAAGACCAACGACGCATTAGTCCCGCCAAACCCAAATGAATTCGACAGCACGGTATTGATCTCCCGCGCTTTCGATTTGTGTGCCACCAGATCGATTGGTGTCGAAACCGATGGCTCATCCAGATTGAGTGTCGGCGGCACCATATTGTGTTGCATTGCCAATATGGAAAAAATGGCTTCCACAGCGCCGGCAGCGCCCAGCAGATGCCCGATCGCAGACTTTGTCGATGACATACAAAGCGTGTTTGCTGCCTCTCCAAACAACCGTTCCACGGCGCCCAATTCGATCTCATCACCCATCGGCGTTGATGTGCCATGCGCATTGACATAATCGATCTCTTCTGGCGCAATTCCAGCCCGCGCGATCGCAGCCTTCATGCACCGAAAGGCCCCATCACCATTTTCTGCCGGCGCAGTGATGTGGAAGGCATCCCCTGATAGGCCATAACCGATAAGCTCGGCATAGATCTCAGCGCCGCGGGCTTTCGCATGCTCATAAGATTCAAGCACGACGATGCCCGCGCCTTCGCCCATAACAAAACCGTCACGATCTTTGTCATAGGGCCGTGAGGCCTTGGTCGGCGTATCATTGAAATGCGTTGAAAGCGCCCGGCACGCGACAAAACCGGCAAGTGCCAGCCGACAAATCGGGCTTTCCGCACCACCGGCGACCATCACGTCAGCATCTCCGAGCGCGATCAGGCGTGCAGCATCACCAATCGCATGCGCACCCGTCGAACACGCCGTCACGACCGCGTGATTCGGGCCCTTTAGATTGTTTCGGATGGATACATAACCGGACGCCAAATTTATGAGTCGTCCTGGAATAAAAAAAGGACTGATGCGGCGCGGACCTTTGTCCTGTAGCAGCACGGCATTTTCAGCGATGCCATTCAGCCCGCCAATTCCCGACCCAATAAGGACTCCGGCACGCTCCTGCTTTTCCGCGGTGTCTGCCACATAGCCCGCATCATCCAGCGCCTGGCGAGCAGCAGCAACAGCAAACAAGATGAAATCATCGACTTTGCGCGCCTCTTTGCGCTCCATCCAGGCATCTTGATCGAAGTCCCAAGGCTTATCAGCATCGCGCGGTACAAAGCAGGCAATCTTGCAGGAGATATCGGAAACGTCGAACTCTTCCACGCGGCGGGCAGCATTTTCTCCGTCGACCAGACGTGACCACGAATTATCGACCCCTGACCCAAGAGGAGTGACCAACCCAAGCCCTGTCACCACCACACGACGCATGCCATTATCCGACCTTAATCGCCGCACACTACCCGCGCCCGCGCAACTCGACAGTTTTCAACGCCAAGCTATCGGCACTCATCAAGTGCAGCATCCGCAGCTTTATGCCTCGGCTTTGCCAGCATGTTTATTCAGGAATTCAATTGCATTGCCGACCGTGAGGATATGTTCGGCTGCATCATCCGGAATCTCACATTTGAATTCTTCTTCAAACGCCATCACCAATTCGACGGTGTCCAGGCTGTCTGCGCCGAGATCATCAATAAACGATGCGTTCTCAGTGACTTTTTCTGCCTCAACACCCAGGTGCTGTACGACGATCTTTTTTACACGTTCCGCAATATCGCTGTCGCTCATCAGTTCCCCTCACCTCTTTTTAGGTTGCAGCTAAAATCCATTAGAATTCCACACGTATGCCAAAATGCGCGCTCCACGTCATTATCTATTCGGATTGGCACACCCGACATCCTCCGGTTTGTATGGCGCGTGATCCAGAGAATTCAGCCTCAAAGATCATCCAAAACAGCCGGCTCGTATCACACTTCCCCGGGCAAGACCAGGGTTCAGCGGCTGCCATACCCCTGTCACAGGCCAGAGCCAGTCACTATAACCCCATTTGCCGCTAGATCATCACCATTCCGCCATTGACATGAAGTGTTTGACCGGTCACGTAGCGCCCGCTCTCACCGGCCAGATAGACTGCCGCCGCCGCGATATCCTCGGGCACGCCAAAAGACTGGGCAGGAATAGCATCCATGATCGCAGAGACTTGTTTTTCATTCAAAACATCGGTCATCGGCGTCTTAATGAAGCCCGGCGCAATGCAATTTGCGGTAATACCGCGGGTAGCGACTTCTCGCGCCAACGACTTGGTCATACCGATAATTCCGGCTTTAGTTGCGGCATAATTGGCCTGACCGGGGTTGCCGACGATACCGGATACCGACGAGATATTTATGATGCGGCCATAACCGGTCTTGGACCGCATCATGTGGCGTGACCCCGCCCGCATCAGTCGGAACGTAGATGTCAGATTCACCGCGACAACCTCATCCCACTGCTCATCCTTCATGACCATGAACAGGTTATCTTTTGTCATCCCGGCATTATTGACCAGGATATCGAGCCTGCCGAGTTCTTCGATCGCCTTGTCGACCAACCCGTCGACCTCTTCCATATTGCCGAGATCGCAGGGGCAAATCGACACACGGTCACCGAGTTCACCTGCCAGCGCCTCCAATTTATCGCGGCGCCGTCCTGATATCGCCACTCTGCCACCCTGGCCATGAAACGCCCGTGCAATGGCTTCTCCAATTCCCCCGGTTGCCCCGGTCACCAGCGCTGTTTTATCGGTCAAATCAAACATAACTCACCTTTAGCCGAGAATTTCTGTCCCAAGCGTCTCAATATCATCCGGGCGTCCAATCGACGTTGCGCGAACATCCGACGCAATTCTTTTTATCAGGCCAGCCAACACCTTACCCGCACCGATTTCATAAAAATCGTCGACCCCGGCCGCCACCATATTCGCCACGCTTTCCCGCCAACGTACGGTGCCGGTCACCTGCTCGATCAAACGCTGACCGATTTCTTCTGGCTCCTCGACCGGCGCAGCCACAACATTGGCGAAAACTGGTACCACCGGCTTTCGCAACGCGATGTCGCCAAGAGCCGTCGCCATTGCGTCCGCCGCCGGTTGCATTAAAGAGCAATGAAATGGCGCGCTCACCGGCAGCGGTAGCGCCCGACGCGCGCCATGCGATTTGGCGATCTCCAGAACACGGCCCATCGCCGTTGCATGTCCTGAAACGACAACCTGCATCGGCTCATTGTCATTTGCGATCTCACAAACGTCCGAGCCTGCAGCTTCTGCTGCAAGGGCCTCTGCCGCAGTAATGCCAATCCCAAGCAGCGCAACCATTCCCCCTTCGTTGACCGGTACCGCGGCCTGCATCGCCTGCCCGCGTATCCGCAGCAGCTTTGCTGCTTCGCCGACCGAAAGAGCCTTCGCGGCTGCTAGCGCGGAATATTCACCCAGTGAATGGCCGGCCACGTACGAGACGCGGTCCTCAAGAGAGAGGCCACGTTCAGCTTCAAGCACCCGGATAACGGCCAGCGACATCGCCATCAGCGCGGGCTGGGCGTTTTGCGTCAATGTCAGCGTGTCCTTGGGGCCATTCCAGATCAGCTCAGAGAGCTTTTCGCCTAACGCCTCATCAACTTCATCAAATACGGCCTTGGCTGCCGGGTATCGAGCTGCCAAATCGGCTCCCATACCCACCTCTTGGCTGCCCTGGCCCGGAAAAACGAATGCAATCGCCATAAAACTCGCACCCTCAAACGACCGCGCCTTCGCGACCGTCAATCGTTGTTATGATGTCTTGGGGCTAAAGACACATGCCATTGCAACGTGTCAAGCAAAACGCCAAAACTCTTGCCACATACCCCGGCATCGACTAGAAGCAAGGCCGTAAGAGCCCCCTCGGTTGAAGGCTGAACGGAAAGCAGCAGCGACTGCAACGGTAAAATGCGCCGTGGTTTCCAGTGTCTTCGCTCTTTATGGCTTGGATCTTGGCCTTTCCTGCCGGCCCGCCCGGCATATCTGGCTCAAGAGAGGCTTTGCACTGAGGGGCGGAAAGAGCATTTGGAAAGGCACAGATCATGCCCCTTTACGAGCATGTTTACCTGGCGCGTCAGGACGTATCGGCCCAACAGGTCGAAACCGCGACCAAGGAATATACCTCGATCATCGAAGGCGCCGGCGGCAGCGTCCAACGCACCGAATATTGGGGCGTAAAGACGCTTGCCTATAAGATAAAAAAGAACCGCAAGGCGCACTATACAATGATGAATATAGATGCGAGCCCTGAAGCGGTTGCCGAGATGGAACGCCAGATGGGGCTGTCGTCAGATGTCATCCGGTTTATGACCATTCGCGTTGACGCCCACGAAACAGAACCAAGCGTGCAAATGCGCAAGAGTGATCGCGACGAACGCCGCGGCGGTCCTCGGGGCCCGCGCCGTGGCGACGGTCCGGGAGGATCAACATTCCGAGACCGCGGCGCAAGCGGTGAGCGCCAAGAGCGCCCATCCCACGACCGACAAGGATCAGATCGCCCAGCGCCGGACCGCCGCTCCGCTGCAACCGAAGAACCAACAGCTGAGTAGGGAAGAATATCATGGCAGAACCAGCATCACGCGGGCCTGCGCGCCGTCCTTTCCAGCGCCGTCGCAAGACCTGTCCCTTTTCGTCCGACGTCTCGCCCCGCATCGACTATAAGGATGTGCGGTTGTTGAGCCGTTATATTTCCGAGCGCGGCAAAATCGTGCCAAGCCGGATCACCGCCGTATCCAGCAAGAAACAGCGAGAACTTGCCCGCGCCATCAAACGGGCGCGCTTCTTGGGTCTCTTGCCCTATGTAATTAAGTAGTATGCGGCCTCGATGCTGGCCGTCAGGCACCGGCCCAGATCGACGTCGCATAACAGGTATCGAAGGTTGGGTAGGGAGCCACGAAGCCCCCTTGCTCTAACCGCCCTAGAGCGGGACAGCTGAAATGATGCAAAGAGCACTCCTGATTGGCATTGGCAGCGGCCTTGTGTCGTCCCTGCTCTTTGTCTCCATCACCCGCGCCAGTCTATTCGGCATTTTCGCGACATTCTTCCTGGCACCACTCCCGCTGGCTATAGCCGGCTTGGGATGGGGCGCGACGGCAGGACTGGCGGCGGCTGCGACCGGCACCCTGGTCATTGTTGGCCTCGGCGCAATGCCGGCAGCCACGTTCTATGCCGCGGTTATTGGCTTGCCGATGGCCGCACTCACCTATTTGCTTATGCTAAGCCGCCAGGTGCCAGCAGCGGAACCGAATGAGACGCTCACGCTTGAGTGGTATCCACCCGGGCGCATCGTGGCCTATGCGGCGCTGTGGGGCGGCGCACTGGCAGCCATTGTTCTGCTAATGGTCGGCTTTGACGTCGAGACGCTGCATAAAGCCATGCGCCAAAACCTGGACAAGATGTTGAGCCAGGGCGGCGCGCTGGCACCGACCATCAAACGTCCGTTGACGGAGGCAGACAAAGACGCCTTCGTGAAGCTCATGGTGACAGCGCTGCCGGGCGCCCTCGCAACGTCCTGGATGATTCTTGCCATCCTGAATCTCTGGCTTGCCGGACATGCCGCCCGCATCTCTGGCCGTCTGATCCGACCATGGCCGGATCTGGCGGCTATCACGCTGCCGCCAAAGACGCCAATAATATTTGCCGCCGCAGCGCTGGCGACATTCCTTGGCGGCATGCCCGGCCTGATCGCCTCAGGCTTCGCCTTTGCCCTCTTGTCAGCATACACACTGGTAGGCCTGGCCATCCTCCATTGGATAACGCGACCAATCCGCGAGCGCGGGCTCATTCTTGTGATGGTCTATCTGGCGCTCGTTATGCTCAACCCATTTAGCAGCATGATCCTTGCCGTAATCGGCCTGTCAGAGCCGGTCTCGCCCTTGCGCCGCCGCCCGCTGCCCCCCACCGATCCACCATCAACATCACCTGGTTAGCACGCCAGCAAAACGATCCGACACGATCACTGAGGCACAACAGCACGACAACGGAGAACCCCCATGCAAGTCATATTACTCGAGCGCATCGGCCGGCTTGGCCAGATGGGCGACGTAGTCAAGGTCCGCGACGGCTATGCTCGCAATTATCTTATTCCGCAGGGCAAAGCCTTACGCGCTTCGCAGGAGAACCTTGCTGAATTCGAAAAGCGTCGCGTGCAACTCGAAGCGCGAAACTTAGAGCTCAAAACCGAGGCCCAGGCCGTCGCCGACAAACTCAATGGCCAATCCTATGTAACGATCCGTCAGGCCGGCGATACCGGCCAGCTTTACGGCTCAGTCTCGACCCGCGACATCGCTGAGTTGATCAGCGCAGCCGGCTTCTCTCTCGATCGCCGACAAGTTGTGCTAACCACACCAATCAAGACCCTAGGCGTGCATCAAGTTGCCGTATCCCTGCATCCAGAGGTCGAGATTCAGGTCGGCATAAATGTCGCGCGATCGCAAGAAGAGGCCGAACGCCAGGCCCGCGGTGAGGACGTAACCGTTGTCCAAGACGAAGCCCTCGAACTCGAAACGTTCAATCCTGACGAAGCATTCGAAGAAGACGCCAAACCGGAAGATCTTGCCGCGGCCGAGGGTGAACAGGAAGCCCCGCCACAAGTGGATGGCAGCGCTGGCTGATCACGTTCGCCAGCTGACCTCGCCTCGAGAGCACCGGCTGGCGCCTTCATTCTGCCCGCGCGAGGCCGCCAATCGTGGTTATGATGGCCGGGCCGCTCTATTTGACTTGAAGCAAGTTCAGGCACGACCAATTGTGCCAGTGTGATGATTATCGGCATAGAGCGGCCACATTTAATGGCCCAACTGGCCTCGGGATATTCGCTCCTGCCCACCACCGGGCGGTGCCGATTAAGAGCAGAAAAGCTGCTCGCGTTTTTATGAGCGATCATCTTGGTGCATTGAGTGCGAACCCTTGCGGCGGTTCAAATATGATGCACGATGATCTAGGCAACTATGACAACGGATGAATGGGGTGCACACAATGTTCGCACCATTGTCCTATTTGTTTCGCACGATAATGCGAACCGGTGATCTCCATGTCACTGATTGCAGCGGCCAGACACACGTCTTTGGTGACGCAAGTCCACCCCGTATCGCCATAAAACTCGAGACACAGGCTGCAGAGCGCGCCATTGCCCTACGACCGAGCCTGGCGATCGGCGAAGCTTATATGAACGGTACCTTAGTCGTCACCACCGGCTCGATTTATGACTTCGTTGCTCTGGCGATCAGAAATCTCACCAGCACGCATCCCCCGTTGGCCATGCGCGCTATGGCCACCGCACGCAAAACCGCGCGCGGCCTAAAGCAACTGAATTCGCGCCGTCGTGCGCGCCACAATGTCGCCCATCACTACGATATTGACGAACGCATTTACCGCCTCTTCCTGGATGATGATCTGCAGTATTCCTGCGCCTACTTTCAGGATGCCGGCAACAGCCTGGAAACCGCGCAACGCGCCAAGAAACGCCACCTGGCAGCCAAACTCGACATAACACCAAGTTGTCACGTTCTGGACATTGGCTCGGGCTGGGGTGGTCTGGCGCTTTATTTGGCGACCAACACCGGCGCTCGCGTTACCGGCATCACATTGAGCGAAAATCAGATCGCAACAGCGCGCCGGCGCGCCGAGGCCATGGGCTTATCAAAAGTCGTAACCTTCGAGCCGATAGACTATCGCGATACCACCGGCACCTTTGATCGTATCGTTTCTGTCGGCATGCTGGAGCACGTCGGCATTCATCACATACCAGCATACTTCAAACTAATCGCAGACCGCCTGGCCGACGACGGCGTCGCTGTCATACATGCTATCGGCCGCGCCGATGGGCCGGGTTATACCAATCCGTTCATAGAAAAATATATCTTCCCGGGGGGCTATTTCCCTGCGCTCTCCGAAGTCCTGCCGGCCATCGAGCAATCGCATCTCATCGTCACAGACATTGAAATTCTGCGCCTACATTACGCTGAAACGCTCCGCGCCTGGCGCCTGAGATTTGCCAATCACCGCGATCAAATTCTCACCCAGAAGGACGAGCGATTTTACCGAATGTGGGAGTTTTATCTGGCTGCCTCGGAAGCCGCGTTCCGCCACGACAATCTATTTGTGTTCCAAATTCAGCTCACCAAGTCACTCACCACCTTGCCGATCACCCGTGACTACATCACCGCGCAAGAGCAATTGCTAGAGCAACGCGAGGAGCAATCGGCAAGCCCTTACCGGGATGCCGGCGAATAGTTTTAGCGCTGCGACTGATTCGCTGGCCTGCAACCATTATCTTTGCGCCTCTGTGGATACAGTGGATCACGGGGATGGCCGCGCCATCCCAAACCCGTATCCCCCCACAACGCCAGAGAATCAGACTAGCCCTTGAGGCATGACACAGACCCTCACCACCCAACCAGACTTATTGCGTGCCCAGGCAGCGGCCGACGAACCGCTCACCTATCGTCAACCGCCTCATAATATTGAGGCAGAACAGGCCCTGCTTGGTGCCATTCTGATCAATAATGAGGCGCTGGACCGCGTTGGCGGATTCCTGGAGCCGGATCATTTCTATGAAAGCCTGCACGCCAAAATCTATGAGACTGCGGGCAAGCTGATCCAAGCCGGCAAACAGGCAACGCCGATCACCCTGCGCACGTTTTTTGAAAACCTCGAGCCGATCGATGACACCATGACGGTGCCGCAATATTTGGGCCGTCTTGCGGTTGAGGCAACGACCATCATGAATGCCGCCGATTACGGCCGCACCATTTATGATCTGGCCGTCCGCCGAGCGTTAATCTCGATTGGTGAGGAAATGGTCAACGGAGCCTTCGATTCCCCCGTCGACTATCCACCGACCGAACAGATTCAGGAGGCCGAGAACAAGCTGTACGGCCTGGCTGAAAGCGGCAAATACGGTCAAGGCTTCGAGAGCTTTGGCAATGCGTTGACCACCGCCATCAACATGGCCAACGCTGCTTATCAACGCGACGGCCACCTCTCGGGCCTGTCCACCGGACTGATCGATCTCGATGGCAGATTAGGCGGGCTACAAGCCTCCGACCTGATTATCCTTGCCGGTCGGCCGTCGATGGGAAAGACCGCCCTTGCAACCAACATCGCCTATCATATAGCCAAGAACTACCAAAGCGAAGTCGGCGAAGATGGCGCACGCCGGACAACTGCAGGCGGCATCGTCGGCTTTTTCTCGCTCGAAATGTCGGCTGAACAATTGGCGACCCGAATCCTATCTGAGCAGGCGGAAATCTCGTCGGAGAAAATCCGCCGCGGCATGATTTCGGAGGATGAATTCCGCCGCCTCGTCGAAGTCAGTCAAAAGATGGCTGAATCGCCCCTCTACATCGATCAGACAGGCGGCATCTCGGTCGCCCAGCTGGCCGCCCGCGCACGCAAACTCAAACGCCAGAAGGGCCTCGACGTCTTGATCGTCGATTACCTGCAACTGCTGACCGGCTCTGCCAAAGCCTCCGCTGGCGGCCGCGTGCAGGAAATCACGGAAATTACAACAGGTCTGAAGGCTCTTGCTAAAGAGCTGGACGTACCGATCATCGCGCTTTCCCAGCTCTCACGCCAAGTTGAGCAACGCGAAGACAAGCGCCCCCAGCTCTCGGATCTGCGAGAAAGCGGTTCGATCGAGCAGGACGCAGATGTGGTCATGTTTGTGTTCCGCGAAGAATATTACGTCGAGCGCACCAAACCTGCCGAGGGAACCGCTGAATTTACCACTTGGCAGGCTGAGATGGATCGCGTCTGCGGTAAGGCGGAAGTCATTGTCGGCAAGCAACGCCACGGTCCTGTCGGCACGGTCACCCTCTCATTCGAGGCCAATCTGACCCGCTTCGACAACCTCGCACGTGACTATCATCAACTCCCGCAGTAATGTGCCGTCCATGGCAACACCGCGACGACATCCAGTCCAGGCTGGTCCAGAAGCGCCCGTCCCGGACCATGTCCGCGCGGCATTGCAAATCGATTTGGCCGCCCTTCAGGCCAACTGGCAGACCTTGAAAAACACGGTGGGTTCGGCGGACTGCGCCAGCGTCGTCAAAGCTAACGCCTATGGGCTGGGTATCGACAAGATCGCGCCGGCACTTTCGGCTATCGGCTGTCGGACGTTTTTTGTAGCATCCCTAGATGAAGGCCTGGCCCTGCGCCAAACATTACCCGCGGCGGTGATCTACGTGTTCGACGGTTCGACCAGCCAAAGCGCGGGCGACCTGAACCAGCACAATTTGCGACCGGTCCTATCCAGCATTCCACAAATAGAGGTCTGGACGACGTACTGTCGGACACATGAAGCCAATCCCCCTGCTGCGATTATGTTTGATACCGGCATGAACCGACTAGGCCTCTCGGACCAAGACGTTTTGGCCAATTCAAAAAATGCCGAGCAGATTGCCACCCTCAACTTGACCGCCGTTATGAGTCATCTCGCCTGCGCTGATGTCCCCAATCACCCAAAAAATCAAATCCAGCGCTTGGCCTTCGAAACGATACGCAAAAAATTCAATAACATCTCGGCCAGCCTAACCAATTCCGCCGGCATATTTCTCGGCACCGATTATCATTTTGATTTGGTGCGTCCAGGCATTGCCCTGTACGGCGGCAACCCGAGCCCGGCCCAGACAGCGCCGATGCGCACAGTCGCAACCCTATACGCCCGAATTTTGCAGACACGTACTGTGACTAAGGGTGAGACCGCCGGCTATGGCGCAACGTGGCAATCCGCAACATCGCGCAAACTCGCAACCGTCGCTTGCGGCTACGCCGATGGCTATTTCCGGATTTTTGGCGCCAGGACCGACGCACAGGGGGCCACGGCTTACATTGCCGGCCATCCCGCCCCGGTCGTCGGCCAGGTATCGATGGATCTTGCAACGATCGACATAACGAACGTCCCTGAGACACTTGCGGCGCCAGGAGCATGGGTCGAACTGATCGGGCCGAATGCCAACATTGACGGCCTAGCGGATCTGGCCGGCACCATCAGTTATGAAATACTAACCGGCCTCGGGGCCCGCCCGGTGCGCCTTTATCTCGATGGATCATCCTAAATGGCCAAGGCCCCCAAGGCGCAATATGTCTGCCAAAGCTGCGGTACAACAACACCGCGCTGGGTCGGCAAGTGTCCCGATTGCGGCGACTGGAACACCCTGGTCGAAGAACAAACCACGGCCCTGGCCCAACCCGGTACAGGGCTAAAGTCCGCCAGCCGCGGCAGCGCCGTCACGCTCGAAGCACTGAGCGGTTCCACCAAGCCACCGCGCCGCATTCCAACCCGCATTACCGAACTCGATCGCGTCACCGGCGGCGGCATCGTCCCCGGTTCCGCTGTATTAATCGGCGGCGAACCCGGGATCGGCAAATCGACACTTCTCTTACAGCTTACGGCCAACGTCAGCGAGACCGGCCATCGCACCATCTACTTTTCCGGCGAAGAAGCCACCGACCAAGTCCGTTTGCGTGCTGAGCGCCTAGGCCTTACCAACGCGAGCGTCGATCTTGCCGCCGAAACCAATCTGGCCAACATCCTTGCTACATTGGCAGCAGGCAAACCCCCGAGCCTTATCGTTATAGATTCCATTCAGACACTTTGGACTGATGGCCTGGAGGCTGCACCAGGAACGGTCAGTCAGGTGCGCGCGGCCAGTCAACTGCTGATACGCTATGCCAAGCAGACCGGAACCGCCGTAATTCTCGTCGGGCATGTCACCAAAGAAGGTCAGATTGCCGGGCCAAAAGTTGTCGAGCATATGGTCGACACAGTGTTGTATTTCGAAAGCGACAACGGACACCCCTTTCGCATCTTACGCGGCATGAAAAACCGCTTTGGCGCCACCGACGAGATCGGCGTTTTCGAAATGACCGCCGGCGGCCTCCGCGAAGTACAAAACCCCTCTGAGCTATTTCTCGGTGAACGCAACGAGACCACACCAGGTGCCGCCGTTTTCGCCGGCATCGAAGGCACGCGCCCGATTCTGGTCGAGGTCCAGGCCCTGGTTGCACCCTCCCCGCTTGGCACGCCACGGCGCACCGTCGTCGGCTGGGACACCGCCCGCCTCGCAATGTTGCTCGCCGTGCTCGACGCCCGCTGCGGCGTCACCATGAGCCAGCATGATGTCTATTTGAACGTCGCCGGCGGCATGCGCTTGACTGAACCAGCCGTCGACCTCGCTGCCGCCGCCGCCCTCCTCTCCTCGCTATGGAATATTTGCCTCAGCAATGATCAGATCTATTTTGGCGAGGTTGCATTGTCGGGAGCCGTACGCACCGCCGCTCAAACGCCCGCCCGTCTCAAAGAAGCTGAAAAACTGGGTTTCAAGTCAGCCGTCTGCCCGGCATCCGGCGACCTCGAGCCAAAGAGCACAAAAATGCAACTTCAACGCATTGCCCAACTGAAACAATTGACGGATACAATTTCAGCATTGCGCCAATGAGTGTGGCCAGTTGGCGCATACTGATGCATTCAGGCATCAGAACATGCCTAATATTCCGCCGGCACCGCGTGCAATTTTCTCATTTTGGACTGGACACATGACCCTGGGTTATCATTAT
Source organism: Hyphomicrobiaceae bacterium (assembly GCA_965223255.1). GTDB lineage: Bacteria > Pseudomonadota > Alphaproteobacteria > Rhizobiales > Hyphomicrobiaceae > CBDCWA01. Next base: position 900,764 of record CBDCWA010000003.1, read on the forward strand.
CCCTAAAAAGCGGTCTCGACTTTCGTGATCTGACATCGCCCGTCTGGATCTTTGACACGACGACATGAGGACAAAACGCGCATGCTGGGCCCGATCTCCATTCTCGACGCCATCCTGATCGCGATTGCACTGATATCCGGTCTGCTTGCCATGTACAGGGGGTTGTCCCGCGAACTGTTATCGATCCTGTCTTGGATCGTTGCCGGTGGCGCGGTCATTTACTTTGTCGTCTTCCATAAGGCCTTTGCCCAGGACATCGCGAAGCAGACCACCTTTCCCCTACCTGTCATTCAGATCGCGATCGGCGCGGTCTTATTCTTAATTGTTTTGATCATTGTTCACTTGATCACCGCCCGCATAGCCGATTCCATTTTGGAAAGCCGGGTCGGTATGATCGATCGCATATTGGGCTTCGTATTTGGTGTCTTGCGCGGCTTTATCCTGGTCGTGATACCGTACATGTTTGTCGCTGAGTTTTTTCCACCGGACAAACAGCCACCATGGGTTCGCCAATCTCAATCGATCACTATGATTCAGGGCACCGGCAACGCGTTACGCCGCCTTTTGGTGCGCCATATGCCGGCCTCGTTGAGCGGCCGGACTCAAGGCGGCAGCCAGCTCCCCCAACAATAGCAGCACGCTGGCGCTGACGGCACGCACTCAATTCTTAACGAACCACAGCGAACCGCCTGATTGATCTTGCGCGGCAACTTCACACACCTTACAACCTGATTAAATTCATATATGTGTCATCTCGCGGATTTGAGGGCTGAAGATGGTGTGACGTCCGTGGGCCATTAACCCAGCGCCGCTATCGATTGTGGGAGGCTATCATGAAAGATGTCCCGATGCTGGAGACTTCCGGCGTTGCGCGAACGGCGCCCTCTCTGCAGCCACCTCTACAACCCCATTGCGAGCCACATCCTGACGACGATCGCCTGCATGAAGAATGTGGCGTTTTCGGCCTCATGGGGCTTCGCGATTGCGCGGCCCTCACGACCCTTGGCATGCATGCGCTCCAACATCGCGGCCAGGAAGCAGCAGGTATGGTTACCGTTGATGGCAATCAATTTCATTCCGAACGCCGGCTCGGACTCGTCGGTGACAATTTCAATGATGCTCCGGTAATTGAGCGCCTCAAGGGCCATGCTGCGATCGGCCATGTGCGATATTCGACAACCGGTGAGACCATTCTGCGCAACGTACAGCCATTGTTTGCAGAATTGGATACAGGTGGTTTTGCGATTGCCCACAATGGCAACCTGACAAATGCCAGAACTCTGCGCAGCGAGTTGATCGAATCAGGCGCCATCTTCCAGTCGACATCCGACACCGAGGTAATCCTTCATCTCCTCTCCCGCTCTCAAAAACGGCGCACTGTCGAACGTCTGGTGGATGCCTTACGACAGCTGGAAGGCGCCTACGCCCTGGTCTGCCTGACCAAGGACATGTTAATCGGCGCTCGCGATCCGGTCGGCATCCGTCCTCTCGTAATCGGCCGTCTCGACGGTAAGTATGTTCTGGCATCGGAAACCTGCGCGCTCGACATCGTCGGCGCCGAATTCGTCCGCGAGGTTGAAAACGGCGAAGTGGTTGTGATTACGGAGGAGCACGGTCTGCAAAGCCATCGCCCCTTCCCCATACGGCCGGCCCGACCCTGCATTTTTGAGTACATCTATTTCGCACGTCCCGATTCGATTGTTGGCGGGCGAAGCGTCTATGCGGTGCGAAAACAAATGGGCGCGGAGTTGGCCTGCGAATCTCCGGCCGATGTCGATGTGATTGTCCCCATCCCCGACTCAGGCGTTCCCGCCGCCATCGGCTTTTCCCAGACGTCAGGCATTCCCTATGAGCTCGGCATTATCCGAAATCATTATGTGGGACGCACCTTTATTGAGCCGGAACAGCAGATACGCGCGTTCGGCGTGCGCTTAAAGCACTCTGCCAACTCAGGTGTCGTTCGCGGCCAGCGCGTCCTGCTCATTGATGACAGCGTTGTGCGGGGAACAACCTCCAGGAAAATCGTATCAATGATTTACGAAGCAGGTGCCAAGGAAGTGCACATGCGCATCGCTTGCCCTGAAATCAAATTTGGCGACTATTACGGCATCGATACCCCGAAGCGCGAAGAGCTTCTGGCAGCCCAAATGTCGACCGAGGAAATGCGCGACTTCATCAACGCCAAAAGCCTGTCCTTTTTGAGCGTCGACGGCCTTTATCGTGCCATGGGCTATGATCACCGCGACCCGCTGAGCCCGCAATTCTCTGACCATTGCTTCACCGGCGACTATCCGACCGCCCTCACCGACGAGAACGGCGGCACCCTGCCGCGCCAGCTGTCACTGCTAAGCGAAGCCCTCTAATTCCATACGAGCGATCCCATCGCGGCATCAAGTTAACTGTTTGTTAACTCCGAAGCATGACCCTTCGAATGGCACACATGCTGCGCAATTCACAAATGAATATGGGAAGAGATCGCCAATGCTTGGGACCAAACGGGTCACCTCGACGTTAAGTGATGCAAACAACGACACCGGTCGGACGGCATATTGTGGCCCTTACGTCGTCTCCGCCATCACCGGCTGGTCCATCAGCAAAATCGAGGAAGCTTTTAACCGTATAGGCGGACGCCTTGACGATCCAGATCGTCAAGTCAAAGGCACCGATGCCGATGAAGTGAAAGCGGTGCTTAGTGAATTCGGTTATTCGATGGAATTGAAAAACTCCTATATGCACCTTGCTCGCAAAGAACGGCCCTCGGTTTGGTCATGGATGCAAATTCCGCGTAACGCTTGGTCGCATTACATTCTCGCCATCTCGAAAGGCAAGGAAGGACACTGGATTCTCATCAAGGGTGTGAAAATGTGCGACACTTACACGGACGGTAAATGGCAGTTTGTCTGTGACGGTCCACACCGCGGCGCCAAAATCATGGAAATCTTTGAAATCCGCCGCGACATCGACCAATAGTGGCCTCGCCTGAACCGTTCGCAGCTCAATCCTTCGCCCGCTCCACATATGAGCCATCTGCGGTCATCACCACGACCCGCGTGCCGGCCTCAATATGCGGCGGCACCATTATACGAACACCATTCGACAAGACAGCCGGCTTATAAGATGATGAAGCTGTTTGTCCTTTCACCACCGGATCCGCCTCGACAATTTCGAAGCTAACCCGTTGCGGCAGCTCTATGGCGATTGGATTGCCCTCATGTAACGAAATACTACACGCCATATTTTCCTGCAGATAGACGGCCATGTCCCCGACGACATCCTTCGGCACAGCCACCTGCTCGAAGGTCTCGGGATGCATAAAATTATAGCCCTGATCATCTTCGTAGAGGTAGTTGTATGAAACTTCTTCTACGAACGCCCTCTCGACCTGATCGGTCGTCTTATAGCGCTCGACCACCTTGACACCATCCGCGATGCGTCGCAATTCCAGATGCGTCACCGGATTGCCCTTACCGGGATGAATATTTTCCGCGCTAATGACAACCGCAAGTTTGCCATCAAGATCAAGGACGTTGCCTTTGCGAATTGAGCTTGCAATAACCTTTACCAAGGCCGTTCTCCATTTGGTCCACTGACAAAGGCGACTTGGATCTATCGCCCGCCGCGCTGTAGATCATCATGCTTTATTTTGGAATCGCAATTCTCTTGATCCCGAATGAATGCAGGTTGCCCGAGCGCCTAGTGGCGGTTCATACCGCGTTCGCTCGCTAACGCCAAGTCATGCCGAAGCCACATAGCCAACATCGACGCCGCCCATGAGACACTTATGACCGACAAATCATCAGCCTGGTGGCATGCTGGCCGACATGAAGACCGAAAAGTTCGCCTGCATCAGCGCGCAAAAATCCTCCAAAGTCTTAGAAATTGGTTTCTCGACCAGGATTTCATCGAAATAGAACCTGGCGCCTTGCAGGCATCACCCGGCAATGAAACACATCTGCACGCATTCGAGACGTGTTTCATCGATCCGGCCCTCAATGAGCGAACCTACTATCTCCATACCTCACCGGAATTTGCTTGCAAAAAGCTCCTCGCAGCTGGCGAAACCAAGATTTTCACCTTTTCAAAAGTATATCGAAACCGCGAGTTGGGCCCCCTTCATGCGCCCGAATTCACCATGCTGGAGTGGTATCGCGCCAACGCGGCCTATGAACAAGTCATGGCCGACTGCTTGGCTCTGATCCGCAGAGCGGCAAACGTTGCAGATACCGAAATATTCGAGTGGCGCGACAAGGCTTGCGCGCCCCCGTCGCTGGAAAAAACCACGACCGTGGCAGATGCGTTTGCCGCCCGTGGCTTCGACCTGTTGGCAACCATTACGGCTGATGGGCCAGATGACCGTGCCCTCATCGCTCAGGCAAAACGCCTCGATCCGACCCTCAAACGCTTCGAGACGTGGAGTGCACTTTTCTCTGCAATTCTCGCGAGCCTCGAACCGGATCTTGGCAATGACGCCTTGGAACTGCTGATCGATTACCCAGCAAGCGAGTCAGCTCTGGCCGCCCCATGCCCGGGCAACCCGGGCCTCGCTCAACGCTTCGAAGTCTACGCTGCCGGTATCGAACTGGCCAATGGTTTCGGCGAACTCACCGATCCAGGCGAACAACGAGCCCGGCTAGAGGCCCAAATGGAGGCACGCGAAAAAATCTACGGCGCACGTTATCCCATCGACGAAGACTTTATCGCCGCTCTTGAAACCATGCCATCTGCCGCCGGCTGCGCACTCGGCTTCGACCGGTTGGTCATGCTGGCTTGCGGGGCGACGTCCCTTGACGATGTAATGTGGACGCCTATTCCTGACTGATCCACCCGAGCCCGACAAAACACAAGCAACATCACCATGGCCCATCAAGATCCAACTCTGCCATTACCACCAATCTCTCAAGACGACCGCTTGCGCCAGGTCGCAGACCGCTACGCCGTCGCCATTACACCGATCATGCAAGCCCTGATCGACCCGCAAGACAATAGCGATCCCATCGCCCGACAGTTTAAGCCAAGCCCACGCGAACTCATCACCACACCGGATGAGTTGACCGATCCAATCGGCGACATCCCGCACGAGGTTACCCCGGGCCTGATCCATAGATACCCCGACCGTGTCCTTCTCAAAGCCGCATCGGTCTGTGCCGTCTACTGCCGCTATTGCTTCCGGCGCGAAACCGTCGGCATGGGCGAAGCATCAGCAATAAGCCGCAAGGACCTCGCACGAGCATGCACTTATATCAGCGATCACAAAGAGATTTGGGAGGTCATTGTCTCAGGCGGTGACCCGCTGATTTTATCGCCGCGCCGCATCGAAGTGATTACGACTGCCCTTGCCAGCCTTCAACATGTACGAGTCATACGCTGGCACACCCGCATCCCCGTCGTGGCGCCTGAGCACGTGACACCTGAACTTGTTGGCGCCCTCAAATCCGCCGACAAAGCCGTTTTTGTCGCCTTGCACGCCAATCACGCGCGGGAATTCACGCCCCAGGCGCGAGCCGCCTGCGCTCAAATCGTCGATGCAGGAATTCCCATGGTCAGCCAGAGCGTGCTCTTACGTGGCGTCAATGATGATCCCGCCAGCCTCGAAAGCCTGCTCCGAACCTTTGTGGAAAATCGCATAAAGCCTTATTATTTACACCACGCGGATCGCGCTCCAGGTACCAGCCATTTCCGCACCACCGTCGGACAAGGCCAGGACCTTATGCGCAGGCTCCGGGGGCGGGTCTCGGGCCTCTGCCAACCCACTTACGTTCTGGATCTACCGGGCGGCTACGGCAAGGTCCCGATCGGCCCCACTTACATTGAGCCGCAATCATCATCCGAAACAGAAAGCGCCCTCAATATCAGCGATCCCAGCGGCACACCCCGCGCCTACACTGACAGCACCGATACATAATCCATCTCGCAAGCCAGCGTTTGCTTCAATGACAAACGTCCTTATCCCCTCTGCCCTTCAAGGTGCCCAATCACCTCACCAACGCCCATAACATCACAATACTTGTGATGCATGTCGAACAGATTGACTTTGTGGCTAAGCTCGTTGCGATCGAAACAGCATTCCTCAACCAACACCACATGAAAGCCATTTGAATAGGCGTCGACCGCACTTGCCCGCACACAGCCGGACGTGCTTTCGCCGACGACAAGCAAGGACTGGACGCCAAGCTGCGTTAGGTGCGCCATCAATGGCGTACCATAAAACGCACTAGCCCTTTGCTTATTGATGACCAAATCGCCATCCTGCGGCTTGAAGTCTGCGCGAATATCGTAAAGGGCCGGATCAACTGGCGCTTTCTTACGCTTGGTTGCCATGACGCTGCGGGGCTGACTGAATTCACGCGTTTCCGTTGTTGAATAGATGATCGGAATTTTTGCTGCCCGCGCCGCAGCGAACAAATCCCGCGTTGGCGGTATTGCATTGTGGGCATGGATACCGCAGGACGACGGATAGGTTTTTGCGACATCAGGAACCGGCAGTGCGCCGCCCTGATAGGCAAGCTCATAAAGATCTATGGCCAACAATGCCGGGCGTTCACCAACGAACGTCTCACGCGCGTAATGCTTATAAACCTCCAACATATCGGCCGGCACAACATCCTGCCAACAATGATCTTCAAACTTATCTACTGTCACAATTCAACTCCCATTTCACACCTTGCCCTAAAGACCAGCAAGCTTGGTCCCGATATTCCGAAATGATGTTTTGATCCGTCTTACGGTTCCCGAAAACGATCGCATAACCACCGTCTCAGTTTCGGCAAAATCACCATTGAAATGCACACCACTCATCAACGAGCCATCGGTCACGCCGCTCGCTGAAAATACCACGTCATCGGAGACCATGTCGGCCATTCCATATTTTCGGTCGACGTCGGCCCCCATCGAAATGGCGCGCGCGCGTTCTTCCTCTTTCGTTGGCGCAAGTCTGCCTTGCATTTGCCCGCCGATACATCGCAGCGCCGCCGCCGCCAGCACACCCTCAGGTGCCCCGCCGATGCCGAGGTAGATATCGATGCCGGTCTGGCGTGGATCAGTAGTCCAAATGACGCCCGCAATGTCGCCGTCCGGGATGAGCTGCACTGCGCCTCCCGCTTCACGCACGCCCGCAATCAATTCACTATGTCGCGGGCGATCCAAGATGCATGCGGTGATCTCAGAGACATCACAGCCCTTGGCTTTGGCCAAAGCCTTGATGTTTTCACCTGGTGTAGCGTCCAGATCGACGATGCCGTCCGGATACCCCGGCCCGATAGCAATCTTATCCATGTAGATGTCAGGGGCATGCAGGAGACCGCCGCGCTCGGAAATCGCCAGCACGGCCAACGCATTTGGCATCGACTTGGCACAGATCGTTGTGCCTTCCAACGGATCGACAGCAATATCCACTTCTGGTCCGTCGCCCGTCCCGACCTCCTCACCGATATAGAGCATCGGCGCTTCATCCATTTCCCCTTCACCGATCACCACCGTGCCACGAATATTAACGCGGCCGAGCTCGCGGCGCATGGCATCGACAGCAGCTTTATCGGCAGCCTTTTCATTGCCCCGCCCCCGCAGCTTCGCGGACGCGATTGCAGCCGCCTCGGTCACCCGCGCCACCTCAAGCACCAAAATCCGATCCAGAATCGCTTTCGATTTTCCATCGGCCATCGGGTGTCTCCTAACTCACGTGTGTTACAGATCTTCAATCCGGATAAACTGCGGTGGCGCCGACACAGTGCCGTCCGCCTCAATGGCTGCCAACGCAGACCGTATCGACGCTTCAACGGTTTCATGCGTGATCAATATGACCGGTGCTTCCTCACCGGGACGCCGCTCAGCACGTATCCCCGGCAAAGTCTTACGGGGGCGCCGTTGGACGATGCTTTCCAAAGACACCTGCTCATCGGCCATCCTTCGCGCGATGGCCGCCATCATGCCCGGTTTATCAAAGACCGAGAGTCGAACATAGTAAGCCCCTTGATGCTCGCCCAATTTGGCCCGCGCATGCGTTTTCAATTCTGTTGCTGGAATACCGAACGGCATCAGACTGATCCCGCGTGCAAAATCGCATATATCGCCAGCCACAGCCGATGCCGTGGGCTCACCGCCTGCGCCCGGCCCCACCAGCAGAAGATCGCCAACCACATCGCCATTGATCGCGACGGCGTTGGTCACCCCTGACACTTCACCGATCGCCGAACGCTTCGACACCATAGCCGGATGAACCCGGCTCTCGATCCCTGAAGACGTCCTAAGCGCCACCCCCAGAAGCTTTACCCGATATCCAAGATCATCGGCTGCCTCCAGATCTTCGAGCGCAATATTTTCAATGCCTTCGATGTCGATTTTGTCGAGCGCCGGCTGACTCCCAAAAGCCAGGCTCGTGAGTATCGCTAGTTTATGCGCCGTATCAAAGCCACCGATATCGAAGCTCGGATCAGCCTCTGCATAGCCCAGCGCCTGCGCTTCACTCAGAACCTCGCTGAAAGACCGCCCTTCGTCGAGCATCTTGGTCAGGATAAAGTTGCATGTCCCATTAAGAATACCATAGATGCGACGGATACCATTGCCGGTAAGCGATTCCCGAAGTGATTTGATCACTGGAATTCCGCCTGCCACCGCAGCTTCATAGGCGAGCCCGGCACCGCTGGTCTCCGCCAGTTTTGCAAGTTCAAGCCCGTGACGGGCGAGCAACGCCTTGTTTGCGGTAACGACCTTTTTGCCGGCTCTGAGCGCTGCCTCAACCGATGCCTTGGCAGCACCGTCTTCACCCCCGATCAATTCTACAAAAACGTCGAGGTCGGGCCTCGTTGCCAACGCCTCAGCGCTGTCGAACCATTCACAATCACTGATATCGACGTCGCGTGCCTTATCGCGCGATCGCGCGCTGACCGCCACCACATCAATCTCGCGTCCAACAGCCAATGCCAGACGCTCTCGCTTTGCCCGCAGCACGCGCACGAGGCCTGTCCCAACCGTTCCAAGCCCGGCGATACCTACCTTAAGGGAAGACTGCATACCGCTCACTTTACCGTCTCAGATGCAGTCTGATCGTTGACCGGCACCAGATTGTCTAACCGTTCATCACCAGCGCTCAAAAAGCGCTTGATATTGCGTGCAGCCTGCCTGATTCGATGTTCGTTCTCGACCAATGCAATGCGCACGAAGCCTTCACCATATTCCCCGAAACCCAGTCCGGGTGACACGGCAAGGTCCGCCTTCTCGATCAACATTTTCGAAAATTCGACCGAGCCGAGCCCCTTGAAGCGTTCTGGCACAGGAGCCCAGGCAAACATCGTCGCAGCCGGTTTTGGGATCGGCCAGCCGGCCCGCGAAAAACTTTCAATAAGGGTATCGCGCCGGCTCTTATAGCGCTGACGAATTTCTTCGACGCAATCTTGCGGTCCGTTAAGCGCAGCCGCCGCTGCGACCTGTATCGGTGTAAATGCGCCATAGTCGAGATAGGATTTCACTTTCGCCAGCGCCGCAATCAAGCGCTCATTGCCGACGGCAAATCCCATGCGCCAGCCAGGCATGTTGTAGGTTTTGCTGAGCGACGTGAACTCCACCGCTATCTCCATCGCACCCGGCACCTGCAACACCGACGGCGGCGGATTGTTCTCGAAATAGATCTCCGAATAGGCGACATCCGATAGGATGATCAGCTCCAGATTCTTGGCCAGTTGCACCGCTTCCCGATAAAAGTCGAGATCCGCCACCATCGCGGTTGGGTTAGACGGATAGCTCAAGACCACAGCAATCGGCCGCGGCACCGAGTGGCGGACGGCGCGATCGACGGCACGCAAGAAATCTTCACCGTTGCCCGCTTCGATATGCCGGATCGAAGCGCCGGAAATGATGAACCCGAAGGCATGGATGGGGTAGGTGGGATTGGGCACCAAGATAACGTCGCCCGGTGCCGTGATGGCCTGGGCCATATTGGCGAAGCCTTCCTTGGAACCAATGGTCGCCACCACCTGGGTTTCGGGATCGACCTTGACCCCGAACCGGCGGTCATAATAAGCCGCCTGTGCCCGCCTGAGCCCGATGATACCCTTTGACGCCGAATAGCGATGGGTGCGCGGCTTTCGCACCGTCTCGACCAGCTTTTCGACGATATGCTTTGGGGTATCCATATCCGGATTACCCATCCCAAGATCGATGATATCCGCACCGGCCGCACGCGCCGCGGCCTTCAACCGGTTAACTTCGGCGAAAACATAGGTCGGCAAACGCTTGGTTCTATGGAAATCATCGATCACGGCAGTCTCACCGGTGTTGAGCGTTGTCAAAACTGTTATTCACTATTTCTTGGCGCCGGCAGCCCCCCAAAAGCCTTTGCGCAGACACTCTCTTTACGCTCCCTCCGCCGCCTTCGCAACGCATTAGGATCAACTTCCCGGCCACCTAAGTCCCGCGCCCGCAAATCTATCCTGGCCGCTCCCTTTCAACGGCGCCGACCATATCGCGTTGCGGCCCCACCAAGCCCTTCCGCCAGGCCAAGTCTTGGACCCTGCCCGCCATGGCCACCACGCGAAAACGCTCCAATTCCCCTCGCCGACGGATTATCACTTAACGCCGATGTTGCAGTGCAGTATAATAGTTCGGGAATCCAATTGAAAGCTGTTCAGCCCACGCCCAATTGCACCACCAATCACTTCCATCTGGCGGATCGGAGCACCAACCCAAATGACCAATAACAAATCCAAGCAAACGCCGGACGAAGGCAAGCCGCCGATGTGGATCGATGACCCTGAGGATTTTGCGAAAAACATGGTGGCGCTGATCGAAGAAGGGGGCAAAGCCATGTCCCTCTATTGGAGCCGCAAAGAGGCTGACGCCAACCCCTTGTCCATGGCAACGGACGCAGCAGAGACCGCCAAGACGGTCACGAGCCTTGCCCAAGCCTGGGCCACCGATCCAGTAAAATCCAGTCAAGCCCAGATCGAACTCCTCCAGAGCTATGCCAACCTCTGGAATGCCACGATGCAGCGAGTGGCCGGCGCCAGCCCCGACCCGATCGCAATCCCACAACCTGGTGACAATCGATTTAAAGATCCGGAATGGAACGACAACCCGTATTACGACTTCTGGAAACAAGCCTATCTCATTACGTCGCAATGGGCGGAAGAGAAGCTTGCGGCAACCGATAGTCTTGATGAACGCGCCAAAGCGAAGGCGGAATTTCAATTGCGCCAACTCTTAAGCGCGATATCGCCATCGAACTTTCCCGCCACCAACCCTGAAATCGTCCGCGAGATCTTGACCACCAATGCCGCCAATCTCGTCAATGGCATGCGCCAATTCAAGGACGATCTCGCCAAGTCGGACGATTTGTTAAAGATCACCCAGACGGATGTCTCCGCCTTCCACGTCGGTGAAAACCTTGCCGTGACACCGGGCAAGGTCGTCTTTCAAAATGACATCTTTCAATTGATCCAGTATACCCCCACCACTACCGATGTTTACCGGGCGCCACTGTTGATTGTCCCACCGTGGATAAATAAATTTTATATTCTCGACCTGACGCAACCCAAGTCATTCGTAAAGTTCGCGGTCGACCAAGGTTTCACGGTCTTCATGGTCTCGTGGGTAAACCCCGACGAAAAACTAAGCCATAAGACATTCGAAGATTATATGCGCGACGGGATCTTGGCCGCCACCGACGCCGTCAAGCGTGAGACCGGCGAAGCCAAGATCAACGTGTTGGGCTATTGTGTCGGCGGCACACTCTTAGCGTCAACACTCGCCTATTTGGCACACCAAAACGAAGATCCCTATCACTCCGCCACTTTCCTGACGACACAGGTTGATTTTTCCAAGGCTGGCGATCTTTTGGTGTTCATTGACGATCATCAACTGGCCGAACTCGAAGAGATAATGGCAGAGCGCGGTTATCTTGACGGCTCACGCATGGCAACCGTCTTCAACATGCTACGCCCGAAAGATTTGATCTGGCCCTACATCGTCAACAACTACATGCTGGGCAAAAAGCCTTTCCCGTTTGACCTGCTTTATTGGAACCAGGACTCAACGCGGATGCCGGCCGCCAACCACGCCTTTTACCTGCGAGAGTTTTATCATGAAAACAAGCTCGCCAAAGGTGCCATGGAAATCGGCCGGGCCAAACTTGACCTCAACAAGATTACGCTGCCGATCTTCGAGCTGGCAACCCGCGAAGATCATATCGCGCCAGCAGAATCCGTATTCATTGGCGCCAAGATGTTCGCCGGTCCCGTAGAATTCGTGCTCGCCGGCTCGGGCCACATCGCCGGTGTCGTCAACCCGCCTGATCCTAGCCGCGTAAAATATCAGCATTGGACCGGCGGCACAGCCACCGACACTGTCGAGGCATGGTGCGAAAGTGCCAAAGAAACACCGGGGTCCTGGTGGCCGTATTGGTCACAATGGCTTGCTGGCAAATCCGGTGAAAAAATCGCCGCGCGCACCCCAGGCAAAAATCTGAGCGTCATCGAAGATGCACCTGGCAGTTACGTCAAGGTCAAATCTTGAAGTGCGGATTGAGTCTCGACCGCAAGAGATAGACGCAGAAACCAATCACAATCGGCACGTAATAGGTTAGCCAATAGAGCTCTGTCCACGTCACCCCACCAGCGACTTTTGGAATGTAGAGGACGACTGAAAAGAGCGTCATCGCCAACACGGAAACCGACGTGTGGACCACCAGTAACGGAATAAGCCAGGCAAAGTACCAGCTGTAGTGAGGCGAGGTCAGCCAGACGAATGCGGCAGCCAGCAGGACCAGATAGCCAGCCTTGAAATCGTCCGCAGACCGCCTGAAAAGCGCATAGAGCGCCAGCCCGCCTAACAGTGGCAGCGCCGCAGCGACAAACACCCAACCCGGCACGTCTCCAAACCCGTATGCACGCAAGAGCCACAACGGATGGAAACCGAGCCCGGCGCGATAGCCTTCATTGTCGAGGTGTGTGCCGAGATAACCGAAAACATTTGGCGATCCCAGCACCACATAGGGAAGCACCAACAAGATGCAACTGATGATGAAGACGACCGGCATGCGCCAATCCCAGCGCCGCCACACCGCGGCCATTACAACCACCGGGAAATACTTGGTCATCACCGCCATCGCCAAAAGCCCACCGGCAAGCGATTGGCGCTGCGTCCACACTGCGACAATCGCCAACATCAACAGCGCCGTTGCGCCGGCATCGATGTGTCCCTGGCTCACGAATTCCCAAATCGGCAATGGGTGCCAAGCATAAACGATAACCCGTTCCGCCGGCAGATTGAGCACCTTCAACCAATAGAGAACGGCCCCAATGACGATGCCATCCATGATCGTCATCACCACCTTGACGCCCAGCAGGCTGTCGGAAATGGCGTTGGCGGCCATGAAGAGCATTTGCGCAAACGGCGGATAGACGGTAACGGCCACGTCCTTCTTATTGATATGTGGATAAATCAGGTCATCGCGCAACGCGACAAGCTGCTCACTCGCCGGCACCTGCCCATAAGGGCTCCACCCATACCATTGAATGCGCCCATCCCACACATAACGAAAGGCATCTGTTGTCAGATACGGCTCCGCCGTCAACGCCAGCCCGCGGCACACAACCGCAACGACCAGGATGGCAACAATCGCATTGGCTTCAGCGCGCCCGCTTAGCACCCACCACACGGCCAAACCGTAGACTAAGCCATGACCCAGCGACAAAAATGCAAAGCCTGTGAGATCACCAAAATCAACCGCACCCGCTGTAAGTGCAGTCATCCAAACAATCGCCACCCCGAACCAGATCAGCAATTGCGGCCGGCCCGTGCTTTTGTCATGCAACGCAGTCGTCATCGCGTGCTTGTACCGTCACCCTATGAGGCATTCGCGCCGGGTGTTACCGCCAGCTAGAAGCGCACCGTCTATAGTGTGCTAGCCCAGTTCATTCTCGTGATGACTTAGCCTTAACACCACCGCGCATTTCTAAGAGAATTGAAAACTCTATTGCAAGTTTGCAAAACATCATGCGCCAATGTGACCGAGCGCTTGCTCCAGATCTGCAACGATGTCGTCTTTGTCCTCAATCCCCACCGACAGTCGAACAACGTCCGGGCCCGCCCCGGCAGCCAGGCGCTGCTCGTCACTTAACTGACGATGGGTGGTCGATGCTGGGTGAATGACGAGACTTCGGACATCTCCGATATTTGCAAGATGCGAAAACAATTTCAGATTTGAGACGAGCGCCACACCGGCATCGTAGCCGCCCTTCAGTCCAAAGGTGAAAACCGCTCCCGCGCCTTTTGGGCAAATCTTTTGATGCAGACTGTAAAAGGAATTGTCTTCAAGTCCGGCATACTGAACCCAGGCGACTTTCTGGTGGCCGGCAAGATACCGCGCAACATGCAGGCTATTTTCGCAGTGCCGATCCATACGCAGACCAAGCGTTTCGATACCTGTAGAAATAAGAAATGCATTCATTGGTGCGATCGCCGGCCCGATATCTCTAAGCCCCATGACCCGCGCCGCAATGGCAAAGGCAAAATCTCCAAATGTCTCAGCCAACACCATGCCGTTGTAGGACATATTGGGCTCGACAAGTGTCTTGTAGCGATGTTTGGCTGCCAACCAATCAAAAGTGCCGCAATCCACTAAGATCCCTCCAACCGAGTTGCCGTGGCCATCCAGAAACTTAGTCAGCGAGTGGACGACGATGTCCGCGCCAAACGTTTTCGGCTGACAGAGATACGGTGTGGCTAGCGTGTTATCGACGATCAATGGGACACCGGCCTGTTTCGCAACTTGTCCAATCGCCTCAATATCGACGATCACACCGCCGGGATTAGCAATGCTCTCAATAAAGATCGCCTTTGTCTTGTCAGTGACGGCCTTGGCAAACGACGCTGGATCAGTCGCATCCGCCCACACGACATTCCAATTAAATTTCTTGAAACTGTAATTGAACTGGTTGACCGATCCCCCATAAAGCTGTCGTGCCGCAACGAATTCATCACCAGGCTCGAGCAATGTGTGAAACACCAAAAACTGTGCCGCATGACCAGACGCTACAGCAAGCGCTGCCGTGCCGCCTTCTAATGCAGCAACTTTGCCCTCCAACGCCGCTGAAGTCGGATTCATGATCCGTGAATAGATGTTACCGAACACCTCCAAGTTGAACAGCGCTGCTGCATGATCGACATCATTGAAGACATAAGACGTCGTTTGGTAGATTGGTGTAACTCGCGCCCCAGTTGATGCGTCGGGCGCGGCACCGGCATGAATAGCCAGAGTATCGAACTTGGGTGTATTTTCATCGGTCATATTTTTGATCCTTGTTCTGGCTGTGGGGTAGTCTGATCAGGTGTAGTCTCGTCCCCACTAAAATCAGCAATAATGTAGCGATCAATTTCGGCGGCCGGCACCTTAGCTTCCGACGTCACCCATGAGCCGACCGCGATGCCGGCCTGATGTACGGTCTGGGGATCTCCGGAAACCAATGGATGCCACCAAGGCAAATCCAATCCATCCCGCACCAGCCGGTAAGCACATGTCACCGGCAACCAGCTGACCTGGCGCACGGTCTCCGGTGACAACGACACACAATCCGGCATCTTTGCGAATCGATTTTCATAGTCCCGGCAACGGCACGATTTCGGATCAAGCAGGCGGCAGGCAACACTGGTGAGATAGATGTCGCCCGTATCCTCGTCTTCGAGCTTCACGAGACAGCATCGTCCACACCCATCGCACAGCGCCTCCCATTCGTCATCTGTCATATCTTCCAATGCCTTGTGGCGCCAGAACCGTCGATCTGTGTCTCTCAATCGCCCTCCTCCCATTGCGGAACACAAGATTTTGTGGCTAACCACATTTCTGGCGAACTCTGGGCCGATACCGAGCCCTTGGGATTGCAAGATTATACCGTATTGCACAGTGTGTGGGACACACCTTATCAACGAATAGGCTGCCCTGTGAACGATTGGTTTTTCCAACAAGGCGGACGCAATCGCCTTATTAACTGGCTAGGGCTGGATGCGTGGATCGATTCCACGGTCGCCGAAGCCGGCGAGCGTCTGCGCAACGGCTTTGCCAGTGTTTCCAGTTTTTTCGCCAGGTTCCGCCTCACTGGATGGCGCCGGTATCTAAACGAGGCCGCATCGGAGGGCCTGACGCTCGGCGCCGGCGGGCTAATCCTTATGTACGGCCTAGCGCTGCCAGCTTTCCTTGAGATCGACGAAGGCCGCTGGCGCCAAATGAGCGACTTCAGCGTCAAATTCCTGGACGTTAACGGCAATGAAATTGGCAAGCGCGGTATCAACCTTAATGATGCCGTACCTCTCAAAGAAATCCCGCCACATGTCATCAAGGCCACTCTTGCAACCGAAGACCGGCGCTTTTATCAGCACATCGGTGTCGATTTTATTGGCACAGCCCGCGCCCTCATCGAAAATCTGCGTGCCAACGACGTTGTCCAGGGCGGCTCGACCATCACTCAGCAGCTGGCCAAGAATCTTTTCCTGTCATCAGAACGGTCACTGACCCGAAAAATCAAAGAGCTGTTTCTCTCCCTTTGGCTCGAATCGCGCCTTACAAAGCAGGAAATTCTGAAACTCTACCTTGACCGCGCTTATTTGGGTGGCGGCGCGTTCGGTGTTGAAGCCGCCTCTCAGTTCTATTTCGGCAAATCGGTGCGCGAGGTAAACCTGGCCGAGGCTGCACTTTTGGCTGGCCTTTTCAAGGCACCGACAAAGTTTGCCCCCCACATCAATCTCCCCCGCTCGCGCGCGCGCACAAACGAGGTCCTCTCCAACCTCGTCGAAGCCGGCTATTACACGCCTGGTGAGGTGCATGCGGCAAGATTGCAGCCTGCCAGGGTGGTTCAAAATAGGCGTGACAGCAGAGCGGATTGGTTTCTCGACTGGGCCTATGAGGAAATCCAACGCCTCATGCGTGGCAAGGGCCACCGCGTTTTGACGGCGCGCACAACCATCGACCTGCGCTTACAAGAAGCCGCCCAAGGCGCATTGAATTCCATTGTTCGGAGCACCGACCGCCGCTCAAATCCAAATGCGGGCGCGATTGTATCGATGGAACCGTCCGGCGCAGTCCGCGCGCTTGTCGGCGGCCTCGACTATGGCGAAAGCCAATTCAATCGTGCCACTCATGCCAAGCGCCAGCCAGGCTCATCCTTTAAGTTGTATGTGTATGCCGCAGCCCTCATGAACGGCTATCGAATCAATTCGACGGTGCGCGACGTTTCCGTCGCGTGCGGCCGCTGGTCGCCCAAGAATTATACTGGGAATTATGGCTCTGGTGCCCGCGTAACGCTCGCCAATGCATTCAAACGCTCGCTGAACACGGTGGCTGTGCTGCTGTCCCTTAAGGTCAAGCGCCGCCGCGTGGTCGCCCTTACAAAAAAATTAGGAATCAAGGGCATTCGCGCCAGCTGTTCGATGGCGCTGGGCGATACCGGCATTACACCATTGGAACATGTTGGCGCCTACGCCGTTTTTGCCAACAAAGGCAAATACGTCCGTCCCTACGCCATAATGGAAATCTTCACCTCGAAAGGTAAGCTCCTATATTCGCGTCGCGACAATGCGCCTCCCCCACGCCAGGTTTTGCCGACCCGCGTCGTCCATCAGGCCAACCGCATGATGCAGTTGGTGGTGAAGGAAGGAACGGGCCGGCGTGCCGCGTTGGAATTTACAAATGCCGTCGGCAAGACAGGGACCAGCTCCAGCTATCGTGATGCCTGGTTTATGGGTTTCACAGGCCGCTACGTTACCGGCGTCTGGCTCGGCAACGACGACTATCGCCCGGTCTATCGCAACGGCCGCGGCGTAACTGGTGGCAATCTGCCAGCCATGACCTGGCAGGCATTTATGTCGGTCGCCCACAAAGACATGGATATCCCTGACATCCCAGGCCTAGAGACGCACCCGACACAAGTTGAAGAGCGCCGCCGCCTCGCCGAATTGCGAAAACGCACAGGCGAGCCGAAGCCGTCGGAAAAAAACCGCAGCATTATGCCGACAGCGACCCGCAAATTATTGCGCCAACTCGCGACCGATATGCGCACGGCCACAACACAGAGTTTGCGCCCCGCCAAACAAAAGAAAAGCAAACGC
Organism: Hyphomicrobiaceae bacterium; assembly: GCA_965223255.1. Taxonomy (GTDB): domain Bacteria; phylum Pseudomonadota; class Alphaproteobacteria; order Rhizobiales; family Hyphomicrobiaceae; genus CBDCWA01. The sequence continues at coordinate 918,851 of CBDCWA010000003.1, forward strand.
AGCGACGACCGTCGAGGCCAGCCGCACCGCCAAGGGTTGCGCCGTGACACCAATGCCGGCCCGCCACGCAAATCAACCGCCCGGGCCAATCAGCGCCCATCGCTCACCCGCTGACCAGGCCCGGCCATGAAAAGCTTTCTCCCCGCCTCACCCGCCTGGTTTTTCTATCTCGACCGCATCCGCCGGCTGCTGCTCGTCACCAGCGATTTCAGCCTAACCGCGGCAGCTTATACTGCACTCGTCCTGTTAATCGGGATTGGCTCCAGCTGGTACATGATCGGACAAGGAACCATCTTCAATACCAAGCGTTATGGTTCATGGATCGAATGGCCACATGCCGCCCGTGCGAGCGCGGACCCCTATACACGGGCACGCATCACACGTTACGGAATCTTACCATTGAGTGGTCGCATTGCATCGACCTTCGAGGCTCGGTTTGATTCGAGCGGCAGGCGACTGCATTCGAGTTGCGAATACCGCATTCAAAGCCGCAAGTTAAATGCCACATGGTGGAGCATTGCAGTCTACGATAGCAGCGGCCTGTTAATCCCCAACGCCGCGAATCGCTATGCCTTTGACAGCTCAACCGTGATAACCCGACCCGACAACAGCTTCGTCGTAACCCTTGCAAGAGAAGCGCGTCCCGGCAATTGGCTACCCATTGCAGGTGCCGGCCGCCTGACTCTGGTGCTGACACTTCTTCAACCCAATCGGGCGAGCCCGACGTCAACACCGACCAACACCAACACTGGCGCCGCTGCCGCCGACCAAAACAGTCCCGGCACCGCACAGCCTCGCCCAACCACGACTTTGCAACTGCCGCAGATTGAAAGGGTCTACTGTCGATGAGGTTGGCGCAGATCGCAAAAGAACACGTGCCAAAGGCGGTTCTCGCACTGTTGTGCATTTTGATCGTCCACATTGTGGCGACGTTAATCCCAGCCTACCTGTCCACGAATACAGCCTTCATGCGCCTCAGCGCAGGGCTGCCAGTCAATCAATTTGTCGTCCTGCCGCCAGCGCGCCCTAGCGTCCAAGTGCTCCCCTACCAACAACCCAACACACGTTATGCCATCTGCAAGTTTGATGCGCGTCAGGGTTCCATTGCGCTGAAAGCGGAGCTGCCCGCCACCGGCTGGACACTTTCGGTCTACACCAAAGACGGAACAAGTTTTTACGACGCACCGGGCCGCGCTGATGGCACGACAAAAGTAGACGTTCTATTGCGCCCGCCTGGTGGATTATTTATGGGAATTCGGCCTATTGCACGGGTCCAGACAAACAAGAATAATGAAATCGTATTGCCAGCAAACCAGGGCATTATAGTCATTCGCGCCCCGCTCGGCGGCATCGCTTACGCCCAACAAACCGAGCGCGCGATCTCAGGCGCTTCGTGTCAACTGCGCCCATTCTCAAGCTCTTAGGATTATTTTCGGTCTGCGTGTTTGGGCTCAAGTGCACATGGTATGCTGAGCACTGGTGCGCGTTTTTCCCAATATTCGTACCTAATCCCAGGAAAAATAATGATGTCCGCACCGCGCTTCAAAGATTGTGTGGAACTCGAACGCCGGTCTAGAGCTTGCCGGTCAGGAAATTTCAATATCGTCGCCATCTTCGTATCCGCTTCTCCGAATTCGTTCCCAATGATTTGCCTCGAAACGAACTCGAACATTCAAAACATAAGCGAGGCTACGATTCGTATTTGATCTAATTCCAGGTTAACATAACCTTAACAACTGACCAGACGCTGACAACAAATTATAATTATTGTGGCATATCTGTCGGCTGAGCGGACCGCAGGCAAACTCTTTTAAGTAGCGATCGGCGAGACCAAGTTTTGTGACAAGCCTCATTTACGGACCCGCCTGGCGGCCATCTATGTCCGACAAGCGAGCCCCAATAACGCTGTCGACCTAAAGCAACATAATATTTCTCGCGACTAGGATTGACACACGCATGAAGTGCGCTTTGATTCACACAATCAAATCCCGAGTTAAGCGTCAGCTTTATGCCACGACGTGCTCTAGAAAGTGACGCCCCTCCAGGTCTTCCACTTCGATCACCCAGATATCTTGATCAAACGAGAATTGCTGCGCGAGATAAGAATCGATTTCTTGTTCCGGGCGCGGTTCTGCGCCGATGTGAACTGACCAGCGCCGGTCTTCATCGGCGCCATCAAGTGACATCGGTGCTGGCCCATACAGCACTGCCTGACCATTGAGCCTGGAAACTTTTATGTAGACCGCACCTGCATCGTCATCACCATGGCGCACAACAAATGCAGCCGCGCCCCCAACCGCACAGCGACGAATATAAGCCTTGACCCAAACGACACTTTTTAATCGCATAAATCGTCAACGCAGCTCTCGACCGGCCCACCCACTTATGCGTCGCAACCGGGCTTATTTTCCACGTGCTTCCGCCAGCACTGAGACGAACAACTTAGCACTGACCCTGCCCGACGCTATCCAGCCCTTGTCCATCTGATATTCACGGATTGCCCTTACCGTCTGTTCGCCGAGCTGTCCATCGATCTTGTCGATTGTGTAGCCCTTCTTCCTTAGCGCCGCTTGAATAATCCCGACAACCTGTGCTGCCCTGCTATCTGGCGTCACTGCGGCAACCGGCTGAAATTGAGCCTTTGGTCGCTTCGTTCGCAGTATTAATTTTCCGAGCAGACCATCACTGGCAAGCCCACTGACAGCGTCGCCAGAATCGAGCTGATAGTGCACAATTGCCGCGTGTAGCGACATCGGTGATTTGGCCAACAATCGCGATGTCAAATATCCAAGCCTGTTCAATTCCCGCGCGACATCGCGTCGAACCGACTCGTCCGCCTTTTGCCCTCCTGCAGCCGGATCACGCCCGGTGCCGTTCATATTCGCCGGCCAAACCGCGAAGCTCATCCCCGTCTTCGGCTGTAGGACGAGAGTGTTGACGAACACACCAGTGCTCAGCAGCGCAAATACCGCCAAACAAATACGTATGCGATTCTCATTCATGGAGCCCTGACGCTCTGCAAGCGTCCATCTTTGGAAATGCTTCGCACTATGTCGGGGGAAGAGTAAATAGTGTATTAATGACTGGCTCAGGTAGGTCCCTCAAACGACATGGCCACCACGCCGCCGCTGGTTGCCCTCACCCGTGTCGCGAATTAGATAAGGGTGAACACTAATGCAATTGGGTCTTGCACACCAATCAGGATTTGGCAACAAAATGACGCTTGATATGATCCGCGATGATTTCGAATTGTTAGACGAATGGGAGGACCGTTACCGCTACGTCATTGAGCTTGGCCGGTCTTTGGAGCCACTGGATGACGCATTTAAGACCGATGCCACCAAGGTCCGCGGTTGCGCCAGCCAAGTATGGCTGATGAGCAGGCCAACGACCGACCCTGCATCACCCGAGCGCGTGCAATTGCATTTCACGGGCGACAGCGACGCCCATATTGTCCGCGGTCTGATCGCCATATTATTGGCCTTCTACAATGACCGCACCCCCGAAGATATCATTGCCGCAGCGCCGGAGGCCATGTTCGAAGAACTTGGCCTGATCGAGCATCTCACACCCCAGCGGGCCAACGGTCTCACCGCCATGGTCCAGCGCATCCGAGCAGATGCCAAAGCCGCACTTGCCAATAAGGCAGAACCTTAGGGCGACCTGCTTTTGAATGGATTGAGGATGATACCATATGAAAGCAGATAAGTTGCTCTACGCCTAAGGCGCGATCATCTAGCGCTGTGGCCTAACTCAGCCCTTAGCCTGAACTGGCCGTCTCCTCACCTGAGCCAACACATTCAGCATCGACCTCGAACAAGGGTCGATAATCTGCATCACCCCAATGACGCAGTCTTGACCATTGCGGCCCCGCCTCATGTCTAATGAGACCGTAATGACGCGCCAAACGCTCCAACGCCAACTGCAAAACCACCTTACCCGATCGCGTTGGCCAGCCGGCTTTTCTTTCCGCATCTTCCAGGCCAATCTCAAAGCAACAAACGTCGACCAGGATGCCGCTGAGCTCAGGTCCGACTGCTGCCAGTGCGGATCGCACGCGATCTTGTGCACCAGAGACCCGATCGCCAAGCTCCACAGCCGCCCCTCCCTTGCCACGCGGTTTTTCACGTCCAACGCCGACCCGCGACCAGTCCATTGTCACCCGACCGGCCATCTGCCCAGACACGAAATCCCGGGCCAACCGACAACCCGCATCATAGAGCGATTGCGAGATCAAGGCTTGCCCCCGTCGATCTTTGCGCCGCAACAACCAATCAAGGGGAGTCTCAGATCGTCGCGCGACCGTGCGCCGTCGCCCGGTCGATTTGTGGACGTGAACTTTGCCGCGCTGGGCCGTAACCGATTGGACCGCTTGTCGCGTCTCCCGCTTCAACAGATTGATTGCGTGTGACGTCAGTAAAAACCGCCCAGAACCATCTTGTTTGATGAGGCCCGCTTCCAGCCCGTCTGCCAATTCCTGATTGGTCAAGCGCTGGGCGTCACACGCACCAGTGCTCGTTTGCCCAGCCGCAGCGGCTTCCAACTTTTCCACCAATCGAAAAAACACACTCGAGTGACCATTAGCCATGTAACACCCCTTCACGCGTAAGACACACATTCTCTTCCAAACAAAAAATCCAAGAGATGCAAATTCGATCGACCTAGCGACGTAGGCCCCCGCGCCCTTCTTGGCGCTGCGAAATACCGCGAATGACATTTTCGAGTCGTTCCAATCCCTTGTCGAACGGATCAGAATCGCGGCGGTTCTCGACCACATTGCAGGCATGCGCGACAGTTGTCCGGTCACGATTAAACATTTGTCCAACCTCGGTTAGCGTCAGGCCACCGGCGACATGGGCAAGATACATCGCGACTTGTCGGGCGAATGCGATCCGCGCTCTACCCCTTGTCGGCAATCGCAAAGCGTGCGGGTCAATTGCAAATGCAGCCGCAACACAGGCTTCAAGCAAATCGCGCAAAGCATGCCGGTGCGCTGCAGGCTCACGCGTCTTCACCACAATATCCTGCCGATCGGATCGACAGTCATCTGTGTCAACAAAATCGGTCATATCTACCTCGTCCAAATCATCTTTATACTGCTGAACGTGTGCGGCCATGCTACACGCAGGCATCTGAGGGTCTTTCCCAGTATTAGTGTGATGGTGAACAACGGGGATAACCCGAAATTGGGGTAAACGCGCCCCGACGGGCACTGGCATCAAAAGAATTGCGCAAGTTCAACTGCGCCAGGCCCGTCCCTGCTGCAATGTATCCCCGCTGCGCGAAATCATGCCAACCTGCCACGCGCAACCTTTTTCTTTTGAACCAAGGTGCCGTGCCGGTTGAGCAAACCTCAAAACCTTCTGGCCTGCCCGTATGGCAGTTGTCCGTCCCACCCATCGCCCTCACGCGCATCATCGCGCGGGCACAATCACTATGAGCGGATTAGGGACCTGGCTAGGCTGTTACCAGTTTTGGCCGAAGAGCTTTCGAGGCCTGCAACCATCGCCGGCCAGCACCGGATCGTTGCGCAATTGCGCCGGGCTCTAAACGGACAACGCAATGCCGCCTTATCCCATCGATGGACCTACGATCTCACCCGCCACCGCAGGCTATTGGCAGCTTATCTCAGCGAACGCGAGCGGCTTTACCACATGGAACAGGCGTCAAACACATGCCCCGCGATGACGCAACGAACCGTTTGCAAATTTCCGGAGATTTGTCACACAAACCGATCGAACTAACATCGAGGAACAAGCCGGCAACAGCTTCCGCACCCGTCAGTCTTCGCGACGCGTACCGAGCCCCATCTTTTTTGCCAATCGCGAACGCGCCTGCGCATAATTGGGTGCCACCATCGGGTAGTCGTGAGGCAAGCCCCACTTTTCCCGATATTCCTCTGGCGACAAGTTATAATGCGTCCGCAGATGCCGTTTTAGAGATTTGAATTTTTTGCCGTCTTCGAGGCAGATGATGTAGTCCGCCGTAACCGACTTCTTAATGTTGACAGCAGGGCGCAGATCTTCCCGATCAAGCCCGGCCACGACCGTAGAAGCCTTGGTCAAGGCAACATGTACATCGCTGATAAGGCTTGGTAAGTCCGCGGCGGTCACTGCATTCTTACTGACGTACGCCGACACGATATTGGCCGTAAGTTCGACCAAATCCCGCTTACCCATCTCTTCCATAAACCCTCTCCACGCATTGCGACCCAAGCCCTCCTAATGCCCCGACCGGAAAAAGCCTCGACGTACTGACCAACAAAAACGCCAGGCTTACTTGGATACTTAGAATAATCAAAAAATCTGGTTCTGATTCTGCTCTACTATTTTGATAACATTCGCATATAGTTATTTTATCTTAGGACATCATCACTGTTTACTGTCAATATATTGTAGATACTAATGGATAATGTTGTTGGGTTCTTGGTTATTATTCTGTTAGGCATACCGACCCATGTTTCGTACCTCATCTTGTTGCCGTCAATTATTGCGTAGTCTCAGATTGCACGATCAGAACGCATCCGCACCATCACGTCGGACCAGCTGAGATGAGCGCTATGAAATCCATTCTGAACGTTGCTAATTTATACACTTATCGCGGGATGTGAAGAGCCGTTGGTAACTGCCAGCACTACGCCTATATAGATCATTGACCGAGGTTTGATGTAATCCGGCTTATGTGCCAACCACGGGAGCGCAGCAATGACCAAAAATGAACAATCGGACCACATCGTAAAATCGGACGACGAGTGGCGCCAGTCATTATCTCCTGAGGCCTATTCCGTAACACGCAAACATGGCACGGAGGCCGCCTTCTCGCATCCCTACAATGAGGAAAAGCGCGACGGCATCTTTCATTGCGTTTGCTGCAATCAACCGCTCTTCAGTTCGCGATCCAAGTTTAATTCGGGCACGGGCTGGCCAAGCTACTATGAACCAATCGCCCCTCAGGCCGTGTCGGAGCGCAACGATTATTCGCTTTTCATGATGCGGACCGAAGTACGCTGTTCGAAGTGTGACGCGCACCTTGGGCATGTGTTTCCCGACGGCCCAATGCCCACCGGCCAGCGCTATTGCATTAACGGCGTCGCACTGGACTTCGAACCGGGCGAACAGGATCCACCGTCGGAATAAGCCTGATTGCCTGACGCCACGTCCCATGAGACAACACCGCGAGACAGCGTCGTGGGACAATAACCGTGCGCGCAATCCACCGAGGGACAAAATCTAATGGCTACGACCAAGCAGGCTGCCACAGAACCACCACAGGCCGCTAAACACCCTGTCCAAACCACATGGCATGGAGACACGCTGACCGACGAATACGCCTGGCTGCGTGCCGACAACTGGCAAGAGGTTATGCGTGACCCGTCCGTCTTGGAGTCTCAAATCCGGACTTATCTGGATGCCGAAAACACCTATGCCGCCGATCAGCTTGCCGACCAAGCAGAATTGCAGGACGCGCTTTTTGCTGAGATGCGGGGACGCATCAAAGAAGACGATAGCACCGTGCCAGCCCCGGACGGGCCGTGGGCCTACTACGTGCGCTATGCTTTGGATCAACAATACCCAATCCTTTGCCGTCAGCCCCGCCACGCCACAGAGCCCAACCACGTTTTGCTGGACGGCAACAAGGAAGCGGAGGGCAAGCCTTATTGGTCACTTGGCGCTTCAGCCCATAGCCCCGACCACCGCTATCTGGCCTATGCCGTCGATGAGAAGGGTTCTGAATACTACACCATCCGTATACGCGATCTCGAGGTCGGTGCAGACCTCGATGATATCATAGCTGACACCAGCGGCGCCGTTGAGTGGTCAGGCGACAGCAAAACTCTTTTCTACGTACGCCTTGATGACAACCATCGCCCCCTCAAAGTATATCGCCACACGCTCGGAACGCCTGCCGCAGACGACCACCTAGTCTACGAAGAAAAAGATCACGGTTTCTACATCTCAATTGGCAAGACACAATCCAGCGATTGGTTGGTGATCACCACGCACGATCATCAAACCTCGGAACTTCACCTAATTGACACCAACCAGCCCGAGACACTGCCAACACTTGTTACAGAGCGCCAACCGGAACACGAATACGACATCGAGAATAACGGCGACCTCTTTTACATTTTGACCAACTCCGACGGTGCCGAAGACTTCCGCATTTGTACCGCCCCAGCGGCCGATCCTGGACTGGCAAACTGGCAGGAATTGATCCCTCACAAATCAGGTCGTCTGATCCTCGGTTTTACCGTCTTGAAGTCACATTTGATACGGCTGGAACGCGAAGACGGGCTACCGCGTATCGTGATCCGGGACCTGGCCACCGGCGAAGAACATGACATTTCGTTCAAAGAAGAGGCGTATGCCTTGGGCATGTCGCCGGGCTATGAATTCGACACCACAACGCTGCGCTTTTCGTACTCTTCAATGACCACACCGGCGCAAGTCTTCGATTATGATATTGTCCAAAGAACTCGTGATCTACGCAAGACACAGGAAGTTCCAAGTGGCCACAACGCGCAGGAATATGAGACGCGCCGCCTCTACGCCACCGCCCAAGACGGCGAGAGCATTCCAATTTCGCTTCTTTACAAGCGCACGACACCCCTCGATGGCAGCGCTCCCCTGCTGCTTTATGGTTACGGCAGCTACGGCCATTCCATTCCGGCGTCCTTCTCGACAAACAGGCTATCGCTTATCGATCGCGGCTTTGTCTTCGCTATCGCCCACATTCGCGGCGGCAAGGACAAGGGCTACGGTTGGTACCGCAATGGCAAACTCAACCACAAGCAAAACACCTTTACTGACTTTATTGCCGTCGGCGAATACCTAGTAGAGCAGCGCTACACCTCCAAGGGCCATATTATCGCCCATGGCGGCTCGGCTGGCGGCATGTTGATGGGCGCCGTCGCCAACATGGCGCCTGATTTGTTCCTAGGCATCATTGCCGACGTCCCCTTTGTGGACGTGCTAAACACCATGCTGGATGACACCTTGCCGCTCACCCCGCCGGAATGGCTCGAATGGGGCAACCCGATTGCCTCTGAAGACGCCTATCACAACATCAAGTCTTATTCGCCCTACGACAATATCGCCGCCCAAGACTATCCGCACATCCTGGCCCTTGCCGGTCTAACAGATCCCAGGGTGACGTATTGGGAGCCGGCGAAATGGGTAGCGCGATTGCGCGCTCGCAAGACCGATCAAAATCTTTTGCTGCTCAAAACAAATATGGAGGCAGGCCACGGCGGCGCCTCGGGTCGGTTCGAAAGCCTTAAGGAAGTGGCGTTCGAATATGCTTTCGCCCTCAAGATTGCATCGGCTCAGGCATAAAAAAAGAGGCCGCTTTCGCGACCTCTCCTGCTGTGAATGGCGCTGGGCTCAGCGCCCTCTCAGCGCCTGAGCTTATCAGGCAGCCTTGGATCGGAAAGCCGTCGAATTCTTAGCCTCCGCATTGCCTGCCCCTGTCTTCAACGCAACGCCGATATAGCGAATGCGTCCTGCTATTCTTTCTTTTCTAACACCCAACTCACCAAATCCACGACCGAAGGAAGGAAGCGCTAGAGGCTCCTTGCCTTGTACTTCACACCACTCACAATAATCCTCGTAAAGTTCTGTTGCAGTAAGACTCGAACCATCCTGTGTTTCGATTCTCTCCTTATAGAACCGCTCCACATCATTTTCTGGAGCGACCAGCTTTGTGGCAGCAGGAGTGACGGTTTTATTGTCATTCGCGCTTGCCCGCGGCTTACTTGCAGGCGTCTTGGCCGGTAACACGGGTGCAGCCTGCGGCGCCAAAGAGGCGATGGCAGGTGCAGCAGGTGCCACACGATCATTGATACGCCATTGACTGAAGGCGATGTACATGCCAAGGCCTGAGCCAACCTCAAGCAACAATGCAATAAATACGACAAGCGCAATTTGCATATGCTCGATGCTCATACCTGACAAGTCAGCCAACACCTTCGCTTGCGGATCCTTGGAAGTCGCAAGACTCCCACCATCCGAACGCGCGAGCTTCACTTGAATAGAAGCGATGCGCGCTTCGAGCTTGGCCGCCTTCTTGGCAGACGCCAGCTCAGCACCAAGTGCATGGACCTTTTGACAGAACACCCGACTTTTGCGTGTCGTAATATCCGTACACCCAGATGACAGTGACCAGCGACGATTGGTCTTAAGACCCTGAAGCTCGGAACTCACGGTCGCTGCCGGACGATGCTGTGGAATCCAGGCTAGCTGGCTCTTAGCTCGTTCAAGATTTGACCGTGCGTCTTTGTAAGCTTGAACCTCAAGCACACGCTGACCACCAGTTTCCATACGATTTAACGCGGCATGGCCTAAAGCGGATGTCAACGAATAGGCCGTGACAACCCCCCAGACCAAAGTAGATGCGATCGCTTGCGACCACATCCGATTACGTATTGCGGCAAATAAGAAGAATGGAACCAGCGCTTTCAGACAGTCGGCCGCCGCACTGGCCGCACCATAGATCTGTCCATCAAACTCTGTTCGACCCAGAGTGAACCCAAAACGCCAATTCATAGCGGCCGATACGGCTAACAAGACGCCGGCAGCTAGTACCCCTATTACCCCTAGAGCATGACGATGCATTGCCCTCTCCATCTTTATCGGAGCAGCTCTTTGACGCCCAAACAACCTGGAGCTTCCCTGTTTATCGAGGTCGTCGCCTAAAGCCTGGCATAATCGCATTTCGGCATTTTTATTATTCCCGGCCTCCGTGAGCTCCAATCGTCCAGCTGACGGATCGGCAGAAACCAGCACCAGAAATGCCATCTATGAAGGACTGAAAAAACGCGAAACCGCTTCAAAACTATCCACACTTGGATCGCCGCTTGATGCCATCGGTGGATAACGAAGAAACGACCGAACGCCCCAAAAACAGTTTTACGTTGGAGGCGCTCCCTCACGCGGACACTAGATGATTCGAGTGGTTTCGCTAATAGATTCAGTTAACTAGAAACTAACGCCCGCAAACTAGCCCGCAGACGTGTCATCATCGCAACATCGTCAGGCGGTCAAATTAACCAATTTTGGTCCACAAATTATGCACATAGTTACCCACAATTGGTAAAATCTAGTGCCGATCACAGATCCGTCACACAACATCTAGTTGCATTGCGGAAATTCGACCGATAACCACCCCGCCTCATCGCTCAGGCCATAACATTTGCCCGCACTAAATATCTGAACACTGTTAGATCGTCTCTCAATTGAACCGGCACCGTCGCAGCGTCGGCTCTGGCAACTGCCTCGATCGCCCCGCTTGCGTGAAAATTGCTCGATTTGCACCGCAATCGACCGTTATTTTGATGTGTTAGACGAAAGCCCTGAGATATACTTAACCTGAAATTGGCATTGAATATTTGTGTGAGCATAGTTTCGTGATGCGTTTCTTGATTATCCCGGCCCTCGTTTTGATGCTTGTGGCGCCGCACTATTGGTACGGCCCCACCACGCCTGACCCTCGCTTAATCACAGCTGCCGAACTGCTCAAATCCGACATCCAAAATCAAGCTGACGCCCATACACCATCTGGCCATGCACCATGGTCAACCGCTCCGCCCAATACCCTGTCTTTCCATTCTGTCGCGACAGCGACGCTCTCCATTGCAGACCAACCTCCAACCACGTCCATGCTCGATCGCGAGCAGATTTTGAAATGGGAGCAAGATCGCCCCACTAGCAACATCGTGCACCACACAAGCCGCCCCTTTGCGCAATCAGTCGTTGGCAAAGCAGCACTGGCCCGCCATTTGCAGCGCAGCCTGAAAGCGGCGCATTGCTATCGCGCCAAGATCGATGGCGATTGGGGGCCCGCTTCAAAGCGGGCGATGCGCCAGTTCATGAACACGATCAACGCTACACTACCTGTCTCAGAACCCACCGAGGTATTGCTGCGTCTAATCACCATTCATCCACACCAGTCCTGCCGCACAAGGACCATAGTTGCCAAGCGCAAACACCCAAATGTTGATAACAAAAAACGACCCGGCACGGGTGTGCGTGCAGCTGTCATCACGCCCCCGACAACGCTCGCGACTGCCACACGACAAGGCACACACAACCGCAGTCTGTTAGCCGGGCGGATGTCATTGGGCGCACCACTAAGTGCCGCCAAGCCCCGCACGTCAAACGCGCCAAGAGTTATCGTTTATCCGGCCGCCAAAACGCGCGTCAAAAAAGTCAAAACGATACGCAAGAAGCGCCCGCGCCGGATCAATCGCCGCCGCGCCAGATCTGTCTACCAGACCGACTGGGCGCGTCAGGCATTTGGCGAAAATTAATTGGACTTGGCGTCGCGCCCATCGCCACGCGTTTGCATTCTAAGCCAGTCAAGAAACCCTACACCCCCGCCTGTCACCGGCAGTATCAAGATTGCAGGTGTGTCGTAAGGATGACTCTCTTCAACTGCGTGCACCACCTGATCAGCCAGACTGGCACGCGTCTTAAACAGACCAACCACTTCCTTGTCCTCGCAAACCTTGCCCTGCCAAACGTAAACAGAATGCATCACGGGCAAAATGTTAACGCAGGCGACCAGCTGATCTTCAACCAGTTTACGCGCCGCCGCTTGCGCAACTTCTGAACTAGGATAGGTTGCATAGATGAGAACCGCTCCAGTATCGTCGGACATCGTGACATTTCCAGACAAATTGGCACCCGCTGCCGATCAACGGCCTCCCGAACGCGACTGAGCCCCAATGCACCAGCAGGTGAAATGACCAAACCCAAAACAAACTACGAGAAAATCTGCTTTGTGGCGAGCGAGGCGTCGGAAGCTCAGACCGCCCTGGAAAACCTGAGCCGCGTTTATGGTCAGGTCGAGGCGCATAAAGCCGACGTTATTGTTGCTCTCGGCGGCGATGGCCTTATGCTCCAAACGTTGCATCAACACATGCACGACAATATTCCGATATTTGGTATGAACCGGGGCTCGGTGGGCTTCCTCATGAACGAATATCGTGAAGACGATTTGCAGGCCCGCCTGGACGCCGCCGAACTCGCCCGCATCCACCCTTTGTCGATGACGGCGACCGACAGCGAGGGCCAAATCCATAATCAGCTTGCGATCAACGATGTTTATCTTTTCCGCCAGACCTATCAGGCTGCCAAGCTTGAAATCAGCGTCGACGCCAAGGTGCGGTTAGCTGAACTCATCTGCGATGGCATTATGGTAGCAACACCTGCTGGTTCTACGGCCTACAATCTATCCGCTCACGGTCCCATTCTGCCCATCAATGCCCAGCTCCTGGCCCTGACACCCATCAGCCCCTTCCGGCCACGACGGTGGCGCGGCGCACTTCTGCCGGAAAGCGCCAAGATTTCCATCAAAGTTATCGAAGCGACCAAACGCCCAGTCAATGCCGTTGCAGACCATCTCGAGGTCCGCTCGATCGACCAAGTCGAAATTCAATCACAAAAGGCAATCGAGCTTCTCATGCTTTTTGACCATGACCATAGTCTTGACGAGCGCATCCTAACCGAGCAATTCCTGTATTAGGAGCGAAACGACGAGGCGTCCGGCTGTTCCCAGTTCTCCAAACCCGCAAAGGAATGCTCAATGCCACTCACATCGGTCCCAGCCCTCTTCATGCGCGGCGGCACCTCCCGCGGCCCCTTCATGAACCGCGCCGAGCTTCCTGAAGATCTCGATGATCTTGCAGAATGGCTGATGGCCGCCGTCGGTGCCGGTCACCCCATTAATATCGATGGCATAGGCGGCGGTGTCGATGTCACCACCAAAGTGGTGATGATCTCACCGTCCAAAGACGAGTGGGCAGACATCGACTACTTTTTTGCGCAAGTCGCCGTCAAAGAACGCCAGGTCGACTACTCGCCGACCTGCGGCAACATGCTATCGGGTGTCGCACCTGCTGCCATCGAAATGGGGCTGTTCCCAGCCAGCGATGGTGAGACGCGTGTAAAAATCTTGTCTGTCAACACCGGCGCACGCGTTGAGGCTGTCGTCAAAACACCCGGTGGGCAAGTCGAATATGAAGGCAATGCACGCATCGATGGCGTACCCGGCACGGCAGCCCCGATTGTTTTAAACTTCATGGACGTCATTGGCTCGAAGTGCGGCGAGATGTTCCCGACCGGAAGTCGTCAGGAAAACATCGACGGGATCGATATCACCTGCATCGACGTTGCTATGCCGATGGCCATTGCGCGGGCAGAAGATTTTGGGCTTACCGGGTATGAGACGCGCGAAGACCTCGACGCCAACACCGATTTTTATGCCCGCATGGAACCAATCCGCCGCGAAGCCGGCAAGCGCATGGGTCTCGGCGATGTATCCGATAAGGTTGTGCCCAAATTTGGCATCCTCAGCGCCCCGCGCGAGGGCGGCGTCATCAACGCACGCTATTTCATGCCCACCGTCTGCCATCCCTCGCTGGCTGTCACCGGCTCAATCTGCATCGGCTCCTGCGCCTTGTCGCCGGGCACGGTTGCCGACGGCCTGGCTCAGATCCCGCAAGGAAATCCAGTGACTTTGAAGATCGAACACCCGATGGGCCAGATCGAGGTCGCCATGGACTATGGCCTTGACGGCAACGAGTTCAAGTTGCACTCGGCCGGCCTCTTACGCACCGCGCGCAAACTTATGGAAGGCCAGCTTTTCGTGCCCCAAGGTGCGGTTGCCAAAGACAAGGCGGCCTAGGCCGCGCCTCACCGTCGACCAGGCTCGCACCCCTGGCCGCGAGAAAAGATTGCAGTGAACTTGGAACAGGCCAACCCAGGCAAGCACGGGGACAACTTGGTGCCCGTGACGGTATTGATCCCGCCGCCGACCGGCATCACCCACGACTTACCCAACGCGTTAGCATCTCAACGCGAACAGGTGTAAAAGGCCTGGCAACGACGCATCTCAGGTTGTATGGACTAAATTCATCATGGATGACACTAAAGCCCAGAGCGCGATGGAGACGGCGGCTAAACCCGCGGCCGCGCCCAAGGTGGCAGGCAAACTCAAACAGGAAATCGAGCGCCGGCGCACCTTTGCGATCATTTCGCACCCCGACGCTGGTAAAACCACGCTCACCGAAAAATTACTATTGTTTGGCGGTGCCATTCAGCTCGCCGGCCAGGTGCGCGCCAAAAAGAACCAGCAGTCGACCCGCTCCGATTGGATGTCGATCGAGCAGGAGCGCGGCATCTCGGTCGTCACCTCGGTGATGACATTCGAGTATGGCGATGCCGTCTTCAATCTGTTGGACACACCGGGCCACGAAGACTTTTCCGACCACACTTATCGCACACTCACCGCCGTCGATTCTGCCGTTATGGTCATCGACGCAGCCCGCGGCATCGAAGCGAGAACCCGCAAACTGTTCGAGATCTGCCGCCTACGCGACATACCCATCATCACCTTCATCAACAAGATGGACCGCGAGACCCGCGATCCCCTCGATTTGCTGGACGAAATCGAAAAGGTCCTGGCCCTCGACACAGCCCCCATCGTCTGGCCCATCGGCCAAGGCAAATTATTCAAGGGCACATTCGGCCTTGCCGACAACACGCTTCGCCTGATGGATGACGACCGCGACGATGCCGTCCTTTCCGGTTCAGACGACGAGACACTGCCCCGGTTGATGGGCGCGGACGCTTACGAAGACTGGCGCGATGAATTTGAACTGGTCCGCGACGGCGCCAACAAGTTCGATCTCCAATCGTTCCGTGAAGGCCACCTGACGCCGGTTGTCTTCGGCAGCGCCCTGAAGAATTTCGGTGTTCGTCATTTGCTCGATCTGTTGATCGCTCATGCCCCTTCGCCTGCCGGCCAAAGGGCTGACAAGCGACTGGTCGAGGCGACCGAACCCAAGATGACCGGTGTGATTTTTAAGATTCAAGCCAACATGGACAAGAACCACCGCGACCGTATCGCGTTTATGCGCGTGTGCTCCGGCAAGCTGACACGCGGAATGAAGGCAAAGCTCGTGCGCACCGGTAAAACCTTCGTCCTCTCGGCACCGCAATTCTTCTTTGCCCAAGACCGCTCGATCGCCGACGAAGCCTATGCCGGTGATGTCGTCGGCATTCCAAATCGCGGCTTCCTCCGCGTTGGCGATGCGATCACCGAGGGCGAAGATCTAACGTTCCTCGGCATTCCGAGTTTCGCACCGGAAATTCTCCGTCGCGTCCGGTTGGACGATGCCATCAAGGCAAAAAAATTGCGCGAAGCGTTGCAGCAGATGGCAGAAGAAGGCGTCGTACAGATTTTCTCGCCGCTCGACGGCCTGCCCCCAATCGTCGGTGTGATCGGCAGTCTGCAATTGGATGTCCTTGCCGATAGACTTGAACAAGAATACGGCCTGCCAACCGCCTTCGAAACAGTCTCCTTCGACGTCGTGCGCTGGATCGAAGCGGACGAGCCAAAGCAATTACAGGACTTCATCGACAAGAACAAATCCGCACTCGCAACAGATCTCGACGGCGACCATGTCTTCCTTGCAGCGTCTGACTTCGCGCTCAATTGGGCGGCCGAACGCGCGCCCGACATCCGCTTCAAGGAAATCAAGACGACCATGGCCTAAGCGCCGCATCGTTTTGCTAAAACGACCATCGATTTTCCGACAGAGATGAACTTGCACCAACCATGTCTTAAGGTAGGGACAATAGCCAACGCATACCGGAGGAAGTGAAATGAACTACACGATCGCGCTCGACCGCTATGACCGCCACATGCCGTTCTTTGATGGCACGCTCAAGATGCCGGAGGGCCTATCGCTAAATGCCCTGCAAGTCGGCCAGTCTCACCCCCTTGCCGGCGGTTCGGATCGCCACGGCGCCATGCTCCAAGGTGCCTTTGACATTGCCGAATTCTCGATGTCGACGTTTCTCATGGCTATGGACCGCAAGGTCCCAATCTATGGTGTACCGGTTTTCCCGCGCCGATTGTTTTCCTCCAGCCTCATTCTGGTGCGCGCAGATAGCCAACTGTCCAAGCCGACCGACCTGATCGGTAAGAAAGTCGCGATCCGCTCATTTCAAACGACATTGTCATTGCTTGCCAAAGGCGATCTAAAGTTTGAATACGACACGCCCTGGGAAGACATCCATTGGCTGTTGCAGGACAGTGAAAAGATAGCCTTCGAGCCCAAGCCCGGCGTCAAGATCGATTATCTTCCGAAATCAACCGATGTCGGCCATCTCTTGCGCGATGGCGAATGCGACGCCGTCATCCAGCCGCATCCCCCGAATTCCATCACTTCAGGCGAAATCCCGGTCAGACGACTGTTTCCCGATCCCGACAAGGAAGAAGAACGATATTTCCGCAAATACGGTTGGTGGCCGATCATGCACATTGTCGCCGTCCACAAGCAGCATGCCGATGCCAATCCTGCCTTATGCCGCCAGCTCATCGATGTGTTCAAACAAGCACGAGAGATTTCCTGGACCTATTATTCCGATCCAAACTGGTCAAGCCTCGCAGGTGGGCGCCGATTGGTGGAACGCGAGCGCAATATGTTCGGCAAAGACCCCTGGACATTCGGCAAACGCGCCAACGAAAAAAACCTGGAACAGTTCATCATGTACAGTCACGATCAAGGGCTGATTTCCCGTGAATTGGCGGTCGATGAATTATTCCATGAGAGCGTTCTCGACACCTAGAGCAATCTCTCCCGATCTGTGACTCGCGATGCGCGTCTGTCGGATCGGGTATTACTCGAGTACTAAAACGATCGATCATCGTGCCTGAAGTTTGAACCGCCACATTGGTTCACACTTAACGCCCAGGGACGATCACTCTATAAGACTCGAGCAACCTTCTGCTATTATTGAAACTCGGGACGACGCCCAATAACACCTGGTTTCTGCAACAAGCGTCAGTCGATCGATGGCACAGGGATGTAATGATACCGGCCACCACCAATCCCGATCGCCATCATCTCGCGTCGCCGCCGCTTTACAATCCGGAAGTTACCTGACGCGCGAGCCGGCAGTATATAACTTGCAATCTCATTTACCCTACGGTCCTTGAAGCTAAGGACCTGCAGAACATGCCGATCGAAACTGGGAATGGCGAGATCAACGATGCCATCACCATTAAAATCCCGTACCAACGACAGACGTTGATCGCGTTTGCCCAGCGCATGATTGGAAACATCCGGCACCGTCATGATCCGCTCCAGTCGCCGACCTTTAAGCGTATAAATGTCGAGCTCGCCCAGGCGATGCGGCCGCCGAACAACTGCAATGTCACGCTTACCATCACCATCAAAATCGCCGACACCAGCAGGGTTGACCCATTGGAACGGCATGCCCGTTGGCTCCGTCTCGGCCACGATCGACAGTGTCGCACCCTTCACACCAATGATGGCGACCGCTGAGCCTTTGGTGAAGTAGGAGCGCACCACCAAAACTTCGTCGAGACCGTCTCCATCGACGTCGACAATTCGCGGCTCGCGATCTTCAAAAACACTGTGTTTGGGCAATTTGAAGCGCAAGATAAGTCGCTTGGCAGTCGAAACCACCAACATCTTCGGCTCGACCTCCCCGCCCAGCGCATGCCGGGCATAACCGCGCGTCGGCTCCGAAAACCAGGCGGCAAGAATATTTCGATTGCCGCGCGCCACGCGGCCATCCCGCAACGTATTGTCATGCTTAGGCAGTTTGAATGACGGCGCTGGTGACGGCGTATCGGCCTCGGCCGGCGCGGCCCCGACCAACAATCCAGCTATCGCAACGACCAAACCCAGTCCAAAAGGCATACCATAGCCGCTAGGTCTCATCTTGTTCCACCCTCCGGTTGAACCGCCCGTTCCGCAAGACTGGCTATTGAATGTTAGTGCCGGCGGGCCCCAAGCCACCGAATTCTACAGGATTCGTGCCCTTGAACCTATCACCGACCACCCCACGCGGACGGCCATCTTTTTGACTAGCCCGCCGGCTAAGCTACGCGGTATCATGCGAGGCATAAAAGTGTGCGCGCGTTGTCTGTCAGCTGGCCCGGATAACAGACACGAACTACAGAAGCTGAAATCACATGCTGCCAGTCACGCACCCGCCAACCCTGCGGTCCGGTTTCTTGCAAGGCTGCTGCCTGGCCTTCGCCGGCCTCATGCTCGCCGTTGGACCGAGCCTGGCCGATGACAGCCGGTCAACCGTTGCCTCACCGTCAAAAACACCACCGCCCCCCATCACCACCAAGCATACGATGAAACTAAACGGTGAAACGCTTCACTTCACCGCCATTGCCGGCACGCTGCCCATCCAATCAAAATCATCTGGGATTTTGGCCGACGTATCCTTTACGGCCTACCTTAAAACGCAACCGACAAGCCCTAAAAATCACCCCATTACCTTCGTCTTCAATGGCGGGCCCGGCGCAGCATCTGCGTGGCTGCACTTGGGTGCCATGGGGCCTTGGCGTATTGACTTTGCACCTGGATCTCAAAACAACCAACAGCGCGAAACCAAACGAGCGTTACGTATCAATCAGGATACGTGGCTGCCGTTCACGGATCTGGTGTTCATCGACCCGGTCGAAACAGGTTTCAGCCGCATCCGCAAAACCAAAAACAAAAAACGTACGGCAAAGATATTCCGCTCGATCGCTTCGGTGGCCGGAGATATGCGCAGCATCTCCAAATTTATCAGAGATTGGCTCTATCGATACAATCGCACCGGAGCGCCGATCGCATTGGCTGGTGAAAGCTATGGCGGCTATCGGGCACCCAAAATTGCTTATCGTTTACAGGATGAATACGGCATTGGTACTGCGGCGTTGATCTTGATATCACCGGTCCTCGACTTTGAAGGCCGGCGCGGCGAATTCGTCCCCAAGCACTTCGCTGGCCTATTGCCGTCCTTGGTTGCCGTCGCGCGTGAAGACATTGGCTTGCGTGTCACCCGCGCCGGTTTGACCAGCGTCGAACGCTATGCACGCTCTGATTTTCTTGTCGATCTCCATCGCGGCGTCAACGATATTGCCGCCATCCGGCGCATGGCAACGCACATAGCGCGGTTCACCGGCTTGCCTGGCCCGGCCATCGAAAAACGGCGCGGCAGACTAAACGCCAGCGACTTCCTGAACATCTTGCGCAAAGGCCGTAAACTGAAGGCGAGCCTCTATGACGGATCGGTCACCGAACCCACAAGTGTAACGAAAGCGCGCCGACGCCGTTATCGCGATCCCTTCACCGGTACAGTCTCACCAAAGCTGATCGAGGCCATGAATGACCTTCATAGCCACCACCTTAAGTGGCATCCCGGCACCAAATATGTGCTCCAGAACAGACGCGTCAATTACCGGTGGCGTTGGCCCAACACGCCCAATGCAACAGAGTCAGTGGAGGAACTGGTCGATGTCTTGAAGGACCAGGACAAGCTGAGGGTGCTGATAACGCATGGCTTCACGGATCTCGTGACCCCTTATTTCGCCACCCAAATGGTGTTGAACCAGGTCCCGATCCTGTCCAACAAAAACCGTGTCACGCATCGCGTGTTACCAGGTGGCCATATGTTCTATAGCCGCGCCAAATCGCGAGCCGGTTTCACCGCTGCGGCGCGGCGCATCATCGAAAGAAAGCCAGCCGCCGAACCCGCAAAACCCGCCTACCGGCCGACACCGTGAGCCCGGCAAGCGGCTGACCGCGACCGCTTTACCTCGCCGCCCGCCCCCCCGTTTACAAGAACTCTTGCAGAACACTTGGAGAACATATACTGTATAAATGTTGAATATGCGATTCGATTGCCGGCGCCCGTCACGCTCGTCACCCTGGCCGGCTGCACGCAGTCTTGAGACACGGAGGGTCTGATGCTGACCCAAAAACAGAAAGAGCTTTTGCTCTTCATACACGCCCATATGCAGGACAATGGCATCCCGCCATCTTTCGACGAAATGAAGACGGCGCTGGATCTAAAGTCGAAGTCCGGCATCCATCGATTGATTATGGCGCTGGAAGAGCGCGGTTTCATCAGGCGTCTGCCGCATCGCGCGCGGGCACTTGAAGTCCTCAAGCTGCCCGATGCCGTCGGCCCCGATGCCGCGAGCGCGGCATCGACGGCGAACTCAGCCGCGCGCACCGGCGCAAACCCGACCCCGGCCGATGTCCCACCTGCCCATATCGCAGCCCAGCTCGCCCAGGCACCGGTCACTGTGCCTCTGATGGGCCGTATCGCCGCCGGCGTCCCGATTAGTGCGATCCAGGACCACACTGACGATATCGCCTGCCCACCGGATATGTTGTCGACGGGTGAACATTTCGCGTTGACCGTCAATGGCGATTCCATGATTGAGGCCGGCATTCATGATGGCGATATTGCCGTCATCAAGCGCTGTGATACGGCGACCAATGGTGAAATCGTCGTCGCCCTTGTCGCCGGTGAAGAAGCGACGCTGAAAACTATTCGTAAGCGCGGGTCCACCGTGGCGCTCGAAGCCGCCAACCCGCAGTACGAAACCCGGATTTTCGGCCCCGATCAAATCCAGATTCAAGGCAAACTCGTCGCCTTGATGCGAAAGTACTGAGCGAACCGCAAGTCGAATGGCTAATAGCGCATCTGATCGCAGAGCCTTCAGGTTCACTTTGGCGACGGGATTTCCAGCCAAACCCGCGCGGACTGCAATGTCTGCGGCCCGCCATCCCATGAACGCACGCTCAAACTGATCAGGTGGAGCACGAGTTCACGACCATCTGTGTTCGTCACCAGCCTGAGAGTTCGCGGTTGCTTTTGGTTCTTGGACCGGCCGCTCTCCAAGCCATTCAATATTCGTTTGTCGGCAAGAATATCGAGCGTGAACGTAGACCCTGGCTTGAATATGATTACGATCTTGTTGTCCTTGACCGAGAGCCGCACCTCACGCCCGCCGCCGATCTTATGCGCTTTCTTGCCGGACGTGTTGCTGAGCCAGAGCGGGCCGAACACGCCCAGCCCTTCGGTGTTACGCCCGGGTCCTGGCAGAAAGTAGGGCTGACGTCCGCCAAATGTACTATACCGAAAACCAGACGAGGACCCCTCCCTACCGACACCCATGCGCTTCTTGATCGCTTTGGCGAGCTTATAGGATCCTGAACCCGACTTGGCTTTGACCGTCACAAAGGGATTGGGTTCGACACCCTCAAACATCGGCCGCAGCACATCCAACCGCCCTTGTCCGCGCAGGTAGTTAAGGGCGCCATGCACGCGCCTGGCATCCTTGCCAAAGTCTGCTTCCTTGCCGTTTGCAATAACCACCTTGCCATCTTTGATAACACCAGCCCGTACCAGAGCCGTTTCAAGCGTACTGATTTGCGATCTCAATGGATAACCGGACATACTCCACGGCCCAAATGACGCGAGCAGCAACAGCCCGGCCAACGCTGCGGGTATCAACCGCAGATCCCGCCACGACTGCAGACTTTGACTGGCCACAAGCACAATCAGCCAAACACCGGCCAGCACCACGATATATCTGTCCATTGTCCAGCCATAGGTTGAGATCCGGACACCGATCGCCACAAACAGCAGGATGATGGGAACAATCAGGAGGAACGGCCAATACCGCCAAAACAGCGCAACATGCATGCCACTGCTTTCACGTGTCGGGAACGCCAACAGCGCCGTAACCGTCACCATTCCCCCATAGGTGAGAACGAGCCAGCCTAGTTGCCCTTTGGGAAGATCCAGCACAATCGCTATTTTTGCGGCGTAGACATGCAGGATCACCGCATAGACAATCAACAGCGGCACCAGGATATACTTTGTGAGGACGTCCACAGCGATACTGGTAAACTCAACCTGTGGGCCTTCTGTCACCCGCCGGTCAAATTCCTCTGGCATCAAGCTCAACCAGACCATCGGCGATATGAAGCACATGCCAACGATCCAAACCTTGTAATAGACCTTCGCGGCGATCGGGATCCCAAACAGATATTTAAGGGTAGAGAGAATTGCCGATATACCGCCGCAGAATAAGATGGCCCCTATAAATCCAACTGCCGCTGCGATCCAACAATTGTGGTTGA
Organism: Hyphomicrobiaceae bacterium; assembly: GCA_965223255.1. Taxonomy (GTDB): domain Bacteria; phylum Pseudomonadota; class Alphaproteobacteria; order Rhizobiales; family Hyphomicrobiaceae; genus CBDCWA01. The sequence continues at coordinate 941,826 of CBDCWA010000003.1, forward strand.
AGAGCCAAAACGCCGCCTCGTCGCGTTCCTTTTTGACATAGGGCGCAACGGCGACAAGCAGCAGGCAACCGGCTGCGAGTGGCCACAATGTCAAATAGATATTGCGCCAGAGCAGCATCAACAGAATGATCACCAGTCCGGCAGCCAGGCCCATGGCGATTTCAGTTTTGATCGAAAATTTGCGCGACTGGGCATAAAGCGACGCAGTCAACGTCAAAAAGAAAAAGCAACTTAAGCCCACCGAAATGCGCAGCGCCACGCTCTTGTCGGATGAAACCAACGTATCAAGTTCGAAAACGTGGAAGGACGTCAACAAAAACGCCGCAAGACTTGGCAGCATAAATCGGCGGACAACGCGCTGCAGATCGGCCGTAAGCGATTTCAACCACTCAGCAATGCTTTCGGTCATGGTCGTTTGGACCCTTCAACAGTAACTGGAGTAAACAAGGTGCGCACCATACCGCGCCCTTGTCCATATCGCACCAGAACTTTGCGAGCCTTTTTGATCACGGCATCCGCTATCGCCGCCTGGCCTTCTGCCGTCGGATGGAAAGCCCCCGAGTAGGTCGCGGCAAGCAAGAGCTGCAGCCATTGAAGGTTTTGCACTTGCCGTGCAGCAGCGCGAAACAGTTTTGCCGAGACGTGGAAATTGCCGGTGAGGAACGCATCATTAGGCGTGCGGAACCAACGTTGGCGCGGCGCATAAGGCCGATACGCGGCAGGATTATAGGGCTGCCATTGCCCCTTGACGACGCGCGGCATGCGCAAATCGTCGACACTCGAAAGTGCCGCATCTGCATACCCCGCACAAATTCCCCGCCCCAAAAAGGCCCTGCGATGCTGTTCAACGAACGTCCACTTGTGCCGAAGGGCGGCGCGCCGCATCGCCCGATGCAGCGCCCGCGCCACCGTGTCACTGCGCTTGGCTTTTTCGCGCGACAAATAGAATTCGTTGATTACATCCATTCCTGCGGTACCATCGGGACAAATCGTACGCCCATCCTCCAACAGCGCCAGTGGCGGATAACCAACCAATAACACCCGATCTGCCTCCTGCCATGGAATATGCAGAATGAAATGCAAGGCCCGGTTGAACGACTTGTAGCGCGCCGCCAATTCCCGCATTTTGACGCTGGCTTCCCGCACGCCATGCACTTGGCCGAGCCAACCGCCAAGCATTCTAAGCGTCGACCGTCGCGGCAAAACCGCATTCGCAACAAGCCTTGCAAAACCGACATCATTGCCGCCGATCGACACCAATAACAGATCGATGCGACGGGCTTTGTCCTTGTCGCATTTGCGCAGCTGCAGACCGCCCTGCAGATCGGGAATTTTACCGCCGATATGATAAGCCTCGGGCAAATCCCGGAACAACGCTTCATGCCCTTCACATTGGGCAGCAGCGACAGCGGAAATCTGTGACAACAGAGGCGGATCCGGCACCCATTCGTGGCCCTTGTAGCGTAAAAACAAGCCGTTGACGATTTGCGCACCCGAGCATGCAAGTCCCAAGAACGTGACAGCCCGGTGCGGATCTTCAATCGCCAACTGCAAGGCAACCCGCAATTGATGCGAATAAAGCGATCGGTGACAGGCCTGATCGAGCCATTTCGCATTGTGCTCAATAAATCTTTGATCGCCAATGCGCTGCCAATTGCCTTTGCGCGCCGGATACCCGGCAAGATCTGGACTGCTCTTGGAATCGCCATAGCTCATCGAACGTTTTGGGCTGAATGCGACCGGCACATCCGGATTGCCCTCGCCGGACGCAAAGCTGTCGCCCAACCCAACGACGAAGATGTCCTTGACGATCACCGTTCCAGCCACCAGTGCCTCACCCTGACGCGAGACGGTGATGGAAACACCATCAGGAAATGGCACTTTGATTTTTATGCCGTGCAGGCAAGGATGGCTGAATTCACGTCGCTGAGGGCGCTTCGCGCTCGACCGTCGCTTGCGCTGCTGACGCTTCAGGCGTTCGATCTGCCACAAACACTCGCCTGCGAGATCATCTTGATTGTCGCCTCGAAGCCGCAGTGCCACCTGGTGCGCGTGTGGTTTGATATATGGCCCGCGCTTGGGACAAAGATTGCGTATACGATCCGCATCCCAGCACGTTTTGCCCTTTAAGAAGCGCGCCCATCCCCCCTTGTGGCCGTCCGCAAGACCACGCTCAGCAGCGATAATCGCCGCTTTGCGCTTCTCGTCGGCCAAATTCATAAAGACTTTGCGATGTAGATCCGTGTCACGTGAATCGGAGAAAAAGCGAAACGGTTGCACCACCGACCACTGCAGCGTGACGTCTGCCTGAGCAAATCCGCTACCACCGACCATCGACGACAATACCGACAGTGCGACCAGCAGGCCCTTGGCCATCGCTGCTGCGACTATACCGGCACGGCTCTGTCGCCGCATTGAGCTGCATCCTACCGCGATCATTCACCAAACCCGCATGCCTGCGCCGCCGCTCCTCATGGTCCAATTGACCGACAGACCTCTGCCATTCAAATGCAATCAACCTGTTCCGAACCGATGTGCCCACCACAAGCGCCAGATCCTATTAAGCGGTCCAACATCACCCGCAACACGCACGCATGCTGGCCCAAGCTTCTCCTGCGCTGACAAATAAGGCTCCACAAGGGCGAGCGGCAACAGAACACGCCGGGTGTTGCGAGATGCGCCGGGCAGCTCCTCCACAAGGCGCCGAAACCGCAACCGCACATCTTCTCGAAACGCTTCTAGCGCTGACAGCAATGCCCCAGAGGCTTCACCTCGTCGTAGCGCTGCAACGTCGACGCCGAACCGGCCAAGATATTCCAACGGCAACACTAGCTGTCCTTCGGCCAGCCGCCCGGCGAACTCCGATAATAGTCGCGCCCGCCCATAGACTTGTCCGGCCTCTTGCAACATCGGTGGCTCTTCGCCCCTGTCAGGCCCCTCAAGGATCCGCCACGCCAGCGCAAAGAGCCCGCTTTCCCGCTTTGCAAGATACGCTTTGAGGCCTTGATCATCCTCGATCACCGCCCCTTGGACCAACCCCGACTGCGAGTCCACCACCCCGAGCAACAAGCCATCTGGGAGTGCATGACGACGTGCCACATCAACCATGCGATCGCAAATCGGGTGCCCACTGTCCTGCCCGCGACGACCAGCCTCCAGGGCATCACGCCACCATTGCAGGCGGATTTCGCCGATCATCGGGTCGCTTACGACCGAGGGAATGCGGCCAATGTCACCAGCAAATGCATAAAGCGTTATAAGATCGGATCGAACCTGGCGCGGCGCCAACAACGCAGATAGATAACGGTCCTGCTCGAAAGCGCGCGCGGTCATGCGGATCACATCTTCCATTGCCGCATCCTGCCCATGGTTGTCCGACCTAGCGCCGTTCGCGTCCCTGTATAGAATCCCCAACAGCGATCAGGGCGGCACCAACCGGGCGGCCCTCCGCCAGCAGTACGTTGTATGTGCGACAGGCAGCGCCAGTATCCATTGCTTCGAGCGCAATGCCGCGGTCGATGAAAATGCGCCGGATGTCAGAATCAGGGAAGACCTGTACATCGCCCGTTCCCAGCAACAACACCGACACACCGGCATCCGGCGCGAACACCGGCGCAAAATCATCCGGACGCAGCGCCACAGTGCTGGCGACGGGCCATGCGGAAACGCCCGAAGCGAGACACAGGATCGATCCCCGATGACTCATCTCAGCAAACCGAAAGCCGCCATTTCCGTAGGCATCGATCGGAGCGCGACCAGGATAAAACGCCTGTCGTTCATCACCCGACATTCAGGAACTCTTCGTTCTATGCCCCTGCCGGCCAAGCGTTACTCAGCAGCAACGGCATCTTTCCCAAGCCCGGACCAATCTCGCTTGACGCCGAGATAGGACAGCAACGGCGCCGCGATAAAGATCGATGAATAGGTGCCGATTAACACGCCAAACAGCATAGCAAATGAGAAATTCCGAATGACTTCACCACCCAGAACATACAGCGACATCAACACCACCAGCGTCGTCAAACTGGTCATCAATGTTCGCGCCAGCGTTTCGTTGATCGAGCGATCCAACAGCTCCGGCAGCGCCATTCGCTTGTAGCGCCGCAAGTTTTCGCGAATGCGATCGGAAACCACCACGGTATCATTGACCGAGTAGCCAAGAATAGTCAGCAGGGCTGCCACCGTCGACAGATCAAACTCCAAATTAAGCAATGAAAACACGCCGATCGTCACGAGGACATCGTGCGTCAGCGCGACCACGGCGCCAATGGCGAACTGCCATTCGAAGCGGAACCAGACGTAAAGAATGATCGCAAGAATAGAGCACAAGACGGCAATGATACCTGTCGTGCGCAATTCTCCGGACACCGCGGGCCCGACGACTTCGACACGGCGCTGCTCAAAACCCTCGCCAACAGCTGCGATAATTTTTTCTAAGGCCTTCTGCTGCGCCTTTTCGCCACCAGGCTGTTGTTCGACGCGGATCATGACATCGTCCGGCGCACCAAAGCGCTGGATCTGCACATCTCCGAGCCCCAGCCCGCCGACCTTTGTGCGGATGGAAGCAATGTCTGCCGGGCCTGCCTTGGACTTGAGCTCCACCATCAGGCCGCCTTTGAAATCGACGCCGTAGTTGAGCCCCTTGCCAATGAACAGCGCCAACGACAAAGCCATCGCCCCGAGCGAAATGGCAAAGCACAAATCTCTAACCGACATAAAGGGGATTTGCGTCCCCGGTCTAATCAATTGTCGGCCCTTGAAGAAGGGAAGGAGTGTCATCGAAACCTCAATCAAATGGGAACATCAACCGACCGCGATTTTGCCCGGGCGAAGCGCAACCAGGTTGCAACAATCAGGCGCACCACGGTTACAGCGGTAAAGATTGATGTAAAGATACCGATCGACAGCGTAACTGCAAATCCACGGATCGGACCGGAACCCAGCCAGAACATAATAAGTGCTGCCGCCAAGGTCGTAAGCTGGCTGTCGAGGATCGTCACCATCGCCCGTCCAAAACCAGAATCGATGGCATTGATCGCCGGTTTACCCGCGCGCAACTCTTCGCGGATACGTTCATAGATCAGCACGTTGGCATCAACAGCCATCCCGATCGTCAACACCAATCCCGCAATACCCGGCAACGTCAATGTCGTACCGATGGCCGACATGAGCCCAATGATCATTGTTGCATTGAGCGCCAGCCCCAATACCGCAAACAAGCCGAACGTGCCGTACATGAAGATCGTCAAAATGACTGTCGCGATCACACCATAGACGAAAGCCGACGTGCCCGACTTAATGGAATCCGCCCCAAGCGACGGCCCGACAGTGCGTTCTTCGACAATCGTGAGGCTGGCTGGCAAGGCGCCGGAGCGCAGCTGAATGGCCAAGGTATTGGCAGTTTCGGGCGTAAAAGATCCAGAAATCTGGCCTGACCCGCCCAGAATAGGCTCCTGAATCGTCGGCGCCGAAAGCACCTTTCCGTCCAACAGAATAGCGAACGGCCGATGCACGTTGTTCTGGGTATAATTGCCAAACTTGGTAGACCCTGAATGATTGAAGCGGAACGTAATGATCGGCTCGTTGGTCCGGCTATCAAAGCCAGGCTGCGCATCAACCAACTCATCACCGTCGACCACAGGATCGTCGTTCAGGACATAATAGACAACGGGTTCCTCCGACGACGGGTACACCTTGTAACCAGCCGGCACCCGGGTATCCAACGACGGAACTGTCACATCCGGACCAACATCGTGAAAAGTGAGTTTTGCCGTCTTATTGATCAGCTTTTTAAGCTGCGTAGTATCCTCAAGTCCGGGATACTGCACCAGAATACGATCGAGCCCCTGACGCACCACACTCGCTTCGGCAGTGCCGAGATTGTCGATCCGCCGTCGAATGGTCTCAACCGCTGTGGCAATCGCACCTGTTATACGCTGCTTCAGCCCGGCCTCGGTCAATTTGATAATGATTGTATTACCGCTGCCTTGAGCAATGGAAAGATCCGTCCCCGTGGTACCAAGCAACGGATTGCCAAGCGGATTGGCCAGCGTCCTGAGCTCGGCAAGCGCCCGCGTGACGTCTTCCGCTGAGCGCAATCGCACCGTTATCTGATCTTTGCCCAGCCCCGGTGGGCCGATCTTCGGAATGGCCTTCTTGACCAGTATGCCGTTGACGCTCGACCGCAATTTCTTGAGCCAATCACGCTTGATACTCCTGGTATCCATCGACAACAGGATATGCGCGCCACCCCGCAGGTCGAGCCCTAATGCGATCTGCTTTTTTGGTAGCCAATTCGGAAAGCCTTCAAGCGTCTTGGCAGAAAACAAGTTCGGTGCTGCAAAAACCAGTGCAAGCGCACATAGAACCAGGATGAGGATCGTCTTAAAACCGCTGAAGTGCAGCATTTTCATCAGTCCTTAGTATGGGCCCGCCATGCACCATGACGAGAAGCAGCCAGCTGATGCAGCCGTTGCCGCACGCAGGGCACACCCTTGTGGTTGCGCCCCGTCCTGCACGCTATATGGCAACTAGCCGTTATCGTTTACAGGTTCACCCTTGGCGCGAACATCAGCAATGGTTTGCTTGACGACTCGCACCCGGATATCTTTAGCGATCTCGACCTCAATCTCGTGCTCATCTTTGACGCGGGTCACATTGCCAACCAGCCCACCGGCCGTCACAACGGTATCACCGCGCCGAATATTCGCCACCATTTCACGATGTTGCTTCATACGCTGCTGTTGCGGGCGAAACAGCAGAAAATAGAAGATCACAAACATTAATATGATCGGCAACAGCGAGATGAAATCTGCACCGCCGGAGGTGCCTTGCGCATATGCCGGGGTGATAATCATAGGCAAACTGGTCCTTTACCAGGGAAGTTATTGATCATCGCAGAGAGTGCCCGGACGCTGTACGATCCGTTTGACCCCTGGTCGACGATGCGTGAGTGAGATAGCGGCGGACTATAGTGCCTCAACGCGTCAATGCAACAACAAGAGGCTAATCTTCTCTTTTCCGGTGGTCCAACCGGGCTAATGATGGCCAAATGCCGATATGGTCTAACAAAACTGGCGCCGATGACGTATCCCGACCTAAAACTCAACGCCAAACAAGACCTTGTGATCGCTGGCGGTGACATTGGCGTTCTTATCGCCCATCCCATTGGCGGCACGCCGGAAGATTGCCGCGATCTGGCCATCCACCTGGCCGGCCGGGGCCACTCGATTTATTGCCCCCTCCTGCTGGGCCACGGCGGCTCGCAACGTCTGTTGAGCGCCACCACTTGGCAGCATTGGCGCGCCACGCTCAGCCAAGCCCAGGTCGAATTGTCTCAAAGCTGCGAAAAAATTGTGTCCTGCGGCTATATGACCGGCACACTTTTGGCCCTTGACCAGGCCCACCTGCATTCACCCCTGGCAACGGTTTTGTGCACGCCCGCGGTATGGCCGCCCGGCTGGTTTGCAGGTCCCCTAGCCTCGATGGCCCTTCTGACGCGGCTGAAACCGATCGCCAATTACACGCATCTGCACGAAGAGCCGCCTTTCGGCTTATCGGGACCGGCCGCCGGTCCCCATACCAATGCAACCCGCCGCGAGGTTAAAGCCACAGCCCCCACCTCAGCGTCCGCCAGTCCCGGATACACAGCCGGTGTCATCTTGGAACTCCAGCGCCTATGGCGCCACATCTCGCCACGCCTTGGCACCATCACTTGCCAGACCATGATCTGTCGACCAAACGACGGAATTGATCGGAAGTTATCAGAATTCCTGCAGCGCAGCCTTGCCGGCCGTACCGAACTCCTGCTCCTAGAGAATTCCGGCTATCGCGTCCTGCAGGACCGCCAGCGCACGCTTGCCTGCGAACTCATCGCGGATTTCATTGCCGCCGCGAATGGTGAGCCTGTCCCGTAGCGCACATCCAATCTGCAGCCCGGCAAGGCGCGCCACGACCCCAGAACGAGGACGCTTGCCGCCACCGCCTGAACAAGGACGAATACCGCACGAAGCCGCACCTACGATTTAGTAGACACCCCAACGGCGAAAACCCGATTAGCCGATAGGCTCACCATCCTCATCAAGGATTTCGCGCCTGGGTTCAGGTTTAGTCTTTGGTTCCGGAGCCCAGTAGCCAGGAAACACCACGTTCAAAGTAGTCGGGTATTTGTTCATAGCGCCTGACGCGGAATCGACCACACCGCCAAACAAACCGCCAATCAATATATTGCCAGCGACCATGGGATTGATCTTTGATTCAAGCGTTGCCGTCGCGCGCCCGATACCGGCTTTAGCGCACGTCACATTTAGAGTTTTTATGCTCTTTGGTACGACGACGGTCTGCGGTGTTTTCGAGACCCGCGCAATAACCATATGCTCCCTCTTTAGGTCGCATGACGCCCCACTCGGTGTTGAGTCGATTGCGACAACCTGTTCCGTCCCCTGAGTAATGGTTGCACACCCCCCCAGGAAAAACGCCACAGCCAACAACGGCAAACAAGTCAGTTGCATGCTCTAACCCTTCATAATCAAGAGACCAAAGCCTGACCGCCAGCCATCACCTGCATGAGCAACAACAAGCGCCTAGCTAGGCCGGCAAATTGGCCGGCCACAATTCCAGCTGTGTGGCGATCATCAGATGACAGATAGTAATAGACGCCCAGCAATTTACAATGTCTGCTTGCCGCAAAATGCCCGATTAATGGGCCCTCGGACTAACAATTTTGCAGTCTGTGGCGCATGGGGAACAGCGTTCAAAAATGGTCAATTTGAACACATAAGCCTATCTTGGTCAGCGTCGCGAACTAATTCGCGGCACGTCGTGCGCCGGAAGGCGGCATACATAACGGAATACCTGCCGCAGCCCGCTTCCACACAAACGTTTCGCTCAACAGCTTGACACCGAGATAGCCGGTAACCTCGAGCCGGTCTGTCGTCCTGAGGCGCAAAGCCACATCATAGCTTTTGCCGGCCTTTGGATCATAGATCCAACCGCCGTCCCAGCTGCCGTCTTGCCGCGGCGATAACGCACCAATGACCTGTAACCCGCAGATCGGCCGCGTCCGCATAGCCGGTTTTGGATTTAAGGCATCTCTGAGCGGCCTGCCGGCCTTATCTATGGGCGTCTTCAGCCAGACGATCCGACCGCACAAATTGCTGCCGCAAGGAGCGATCTGGACGGCACCCTTGCCGGTATCATCGATCCATATGCCGGCATACCCTGGCGGACTTGAGGTCTGAGCGACACCCGTTGCCACAGCGCCAGCTGAGCCCAGTATCGCAAAACCGACCACGCCCATCAGCCCCAACTTGCGGGCCCTCATTGCCAATCTACTCATTATCATGCCACTAACTTTTATGTACATTTTCCGACCACACGCGCCCCTAGTCAGGGCTGCGCCAGATATAGTGAACTCTGCCTTAGGCCCCAAAACGGGCCAAAACTGAGACCAAGGTCTATTAATTCACTGAATTTGCCATGATTTCTCCCCACCGGCATCCCATTCTTGGCATCTGAGTGCGACGAATTTGAGCACGCGGTTAACGCGTTCGATGTTAAAATGTGGCCAGTTTGGATATTAGCTCCTATATAGCGGAGGCTAAGCCGTCGGCGGCCGGGAACCGGCTGGCGCTGGGCCTGGGGCAGCCCAAGAGGGAACTGCCGGATAATCGGATCTGCCAAGGCGCACCTTTTGACACGAGCGCGCCTGAAGAGTTTCAAGGTCAAACGAACAAATAAAATGATCATAACGCTTGCTATCCGCAACCTGATCCACGACCGCGTGCGCCTGTTGGTCACGCTGGTTGGCATTCTATTTTCAGTCGTCCTGGTATCAGTACAGCTCGGCGTTTATTTCGGCGCCCGCCAAATGATCATCAACATGATCGAACATTCCGAGGGTCAACTTTGGATCACCGCCTATGGCGCGACAAGTTTTGAAGAAGGCGGCATCCTTCTGACCCCGCGCGAACGCCACGCCGCCCTCGCCACGCCCGGCGTTGTGCGCGCCGTCCCGCTCATTGTATCGTTTGCCGAATGGCGCAAACCAGGCGGCGGCAGTGCCAACACGGTAATAGTTGGCACCAACGGCGACGATGGCGGCCTTAAGCCCTGGGGCATCATTCGCGGCAACGCGCAAGCCATCAAGGCACCGGATGCCGTCGCCGTCGATCGCAGTTATCTCAAGGAACTCGACATCAAAGGCATTGGTGAGATTGCCCAGATCGAGCGCGGGCGCGTGAAGGTTGTTGCTCTGACAGAAGGTATTCGCTCCTTCACGATGGCACCTTATATTTTCACGACTCTCAGTCGGGCCCGCAAGCTATTGGGTGTACCAGGCCAAAGGTCCTCCTATTATCTCGTACAGCTCGCGCCTGGCAGCGATATCGAATCCGTGCGCCAACGGCTCAAACGTCGCCTGCCGAACGCGGATGTTCTAACCAAGGCTGAATTCCGCCAGCGCAGCTTAAAACAATGGCTGTATTCGACGGGCGCGGGCGTTGCATTGATCGGCGGCGCGTTACTGGGTCTCCTCGTTGGTACGGTAATTGTCGCTCAAACACTTTACTCGAGTACCAAGGACCATTTAACGGAGTTCGCGACGTTGCGCGCCCTTGGCTCCTCATCCAGCTATATCCACCGCGTAATCCTGACCCAGGCGGGATTTAGCGCCATTATCGGCTACGCGCTGGGGATGGCGATTGCCCTCACTGTCGTCGTATTCAGTGAGCACACGGCACTACCCATCATTATGACCCCGACACTGGCACTGGCGTTATTCATAATCACACTGGCGATGTGCGCGATCTCCGCAATTTCAGCCATTGTAAAAGTCACTAAACTCGATCCAGCGATAGTATTCAGCAGATGACAACGACACCAACACTCGAGGCGACAAACATCGTCAAAGAGCTTGGACAAGGCGCAGGCCTTGTTCGCGCTCTTGATGGCGTGGACATTAGTTTGAATCCGGGCGAACTGACGTTGTTGATGGGCCCTTCAGGCAGCGGCAAGACAACGCTGTTATCCGTCCTGGGCTGCATTCTGGCACCGACGTCCGGCGAGGTAAAAATTGCCGGCGAGCTCATAACCGGTTTAAGTCCCGAACAGCTGGCTGCCGTGCGCCGGCGCCATATCGGATTTATTTTCCAATCCTACAACTTGTTCCCGACGCTTTCAGCTTTGGAAAACGTTCGTCTCGCCCTCAATGTACGCGGTATGGGCTCGGCTGAAACCATCATCCGTGCAGAATCGGCATTGCGCGAAGTTGGTCTAGGCCAACGCCTAAACAATTACCCGAGCAATCTAAGTGGCGGCGAGCAACAACGTGTCGCCGTCGCCCGTGCGATAGCGAGCGCCCCCTCGGTCATTCTGGCCGACGAGCCGACATCCGCCCTGGATAGTGAAAACGGGCATGCGGTCATGGCGCTGTTATCGGAAATTGCAAAAGACCAAAGCCGCACCGTGCTGGCCGTCACTCATGACCCGCGCACCCACCCCTACGCAGATCGCATCATAAAGATCGAGGACGGCAAGATTGTCGGCGAAGAACGCCGGGCCGGCGAGCAAAAGAACGTGACCCACATAGATCGGACCAGAAAGCGTAAAGCCCATGCCTAAAGTTGATTCGACGGCCAGCACATTGATTGTTGCAGCTTTGGTTGCTGTGGCAATTGCCTACACGGCCAGCAACCTGTCTGACGTATCAAACCGCAGCACCGCCAAAACCATCAAGGCCGCAACGCCGGTCGACAAGCAGGCAACCCCGCCAACTATGAATTGGAGTGCCTCGGCACCTGGTCGCGTTGAATCATGGGGCGGCGAAATCAGAATCGCAGCTGAAGCTTCAGGCACGGTCACACGTGTTGTGGTCAAAGAAAATGATAGCGTAAAAGCCGGCGACGTGCTGCTTGTTCTTGACGACAGAGACGCAAGGCTCCGATTGCGCGCAGCCCAAGCCACCGAAGCCCTTCGCGAACGCCAGCGCGATAGTGGTTCGGTCAGCAAATCGGTCAGAGATCGCCGCAAGATTCAGGATAACTTTGCCGAAGCGGAACGTGATGTCCATGAAGCCCGTATTGATCTCGACCAAGCCTTGCTTGATCTTGCCAGCAATAAGGGGAATGCAAAGAAAGTTACCGAGGCCCGCACAGCCCTCGCCGAAGCAAAAAAGAACCTCAAGGAGAAGCGAGAAGCCTGGATTGAGAAGCAGGACGAAGAAAATGCACCGCTGCCGACCAGGTCTGAATCGGCCCTGACCAATGCCCGCACGGCGCTTGCTTTGGCGGAGCGCGCCCTCGAGCGCACCCGTATCCGGGCACCTTCCGATGGCACTGTGTTGCGTTTAAACATTCGCGCGGGTGAAGCGGTCGCGCCAAGCCCGCAAAGCCCGGTCGCAGTGATGGGTGATATCAGCCGCCTGCGCGTTCGCGCCGAAGTCGAGGAACGCGATATCTCGAAGATCCGGATCGGCCAGACGGTAACCATCAAATCCAATTCGTTCCCTAAGCAGGAGTTTTCGGGCAAGGTCTACCAGATTGCCAAATCGCTCGGCGGTCGACGGCTCAGCGCCCGGGGGCCGCGCAAGCCCACCGACCTCGATGTTTTGGAGACGATGATTGAAGTAAAGGGCGCTGATCTGCTTCCAGGCATGCGGGTTGAAGTCTATTTCAAACCCTATGCGACAGCCCAAAAACGCGAGACAACATCCACCAACTAGCGGTATATCCGACATGTTCCAAGCGATCGCCTTGGCGACCGCCTACAGTCGGATGATACTCTCGGCGTGGCAGCAGCACTAAAATCGCTCGAGCAACCAGCCGCGACCATGGAATTTGTCATCGATTCCATGGCTGCGCAGCGCATGCCAGATCGTCGCGACATTGATTGGGATGACCGGTTTGCCAAGTTGATACTCGAGTGTCGGAAAGATATCGAGGGTTGAAAGATTTGTGCCGGCCTGCACGATGGCATCCACATCCTCCCCCTCAAGCTCATTCAAAACCACATCGATAACTTCCTTTTGCGGCGTATGGGCGATCGAAGTTGCTGTATCACACTTGAGGCCGACGACCTTGGTCACCTCGTAGCCACTTTCAACGAGAAAGCGTTCGACCTGCTCATCCCCAACCGGTTGATAGGGCGTTAGTGCGGCAATCCGCTTGGCACCAAAGCAGTCGATAGCACCACGCAACGCTGCAGCACCGCTGGTAACGCCGATATCAGGCCCGATAACCTCCCGCAGTTTTTCTTCGAATTCGGCATTCCCCTCAAGGCCACCCCAGAAGGTTTCCGCAGACATCCCCATCATGATGTAGGAGGGCTCACATGTCATGACATCGCGCAGCGCATCCGGAATGGTCTTGCGAATGGCATCGATAAACGCCAGAAACATATTATCACTTGAAAGATCCGGCTGTTCGACGAAGAAGCGCGCGAAATGCCATGTGACACCTTCCGGAATGATACGCTGACAGTCGTATTCAACCCCGATGTTGGTCGACGGAATGATGACACCAATACGCCCGCGAAGGCCGATCCACGGTGCCTGCGCCTTGAGCTGGCGCATATCTGCATCCATCGCATTAGCTCCTATCCGTCAATTGTCAGACCACCTTACCAAGGCCAATAATATCCCACTGGCCGGGCGGCTCCCACCCACAATCGCTGCGGGTGGGAACCATCTTCTCACCTGCGCTTTTTTGCAAGTTCCGTCAACTCTTCGATATACGAAGTCATCGTCGCAACTTGCGGCGCAACCGGCGCATCCGCACGCGCCCGCTGCTGACCGATAGCGATCCAGAACGGCTCCCACAACCGGACCCAGCGCTCTGGATCGACAGCCACCCTCGCCTTGGCGTTGCGGGCGATCACCGGAAACCGGCTTTGGCGCTTGAGCCACTTGTCAGCGGCACGAACAACGCCTTCATCCGCATACCCATTGGAGGGGCCCTCCAATTGAGTAATCACCGGCACGCCCCCGTTGGAAAAATTGGGACGCACTTCTAGTGTCGCCACATGGCGATTGCCGCGCCGAATGCCGTAGATCAGACAATCGCCCTTCGCCACCATCGACGAGTAACTGCCAACGCAGTTATTCATCCGGTCGCCCTCATTGTCGAGGTCACGTGCACTCGTCAAAGGTACGAAGCGATACCCGCTAACCCGCTGCGTTGCATACCACCGGCCATGTTGACCGGCGACATCGCGGCAGTGATCGAGGATCAGGCGCAGGACAAAGTTTCGCGCTTCATCAACCGCACGTACGAAATTGGCTTTGCCATGCCAGCCACGCTGGATATAGCCGCAGGCCGTCACACCACGGGCCTGCGAAAACCAGGCGTAGGCAGCAAGCGGCAGTACAATCGACGCACCTGGTCCATGCTCGGAATAGATCTTCTGCCCGGCCAGCCACAAGGCAAAATCCTCGCCGACCAGACGATTGCCTGCAATCAGCCACTGCAACCACATGCGGCAGGCAGTGACGTCCGCCGGAATGACGTTCGCAATGCGTCGATTGAAGGCCTCGCTGTTGGGCAGAAATCCAAGTGGCGTTTGAAACGCTTCCGGCGGCACTTTGCGCAGCCAATAAGGCAACTCCATAGCCTCCGCTACGGCGCGCAAAGACTTACCATCCGCCGCAAGACAAATGGCCTCCTTACGCTTCACGAGCTTGCCCTGCTCCGTTGCGAGCACGATCGCCAAACCAGGAAATGTGTAAATGAGGTCGCCCAGCACCACCGACGATTTTGCGATCTTGCGCAATCGGCGTCGATAGCTCCGGTGATACCGTTTCAGCTGGGTGTCAAGCACCGGCCGAATAGGACCAGCCTTGACTGCCTCTTGGGCAGGCATGACACAACTCTTCCTCTTGCGCATAGGGCAACAATCGGGCGCAACGATATCGTTGTCGGTCGCACCAAATGCCCGGCCTATGCAGTGAGCCAATGCGCAGCGCTGAATGTCGCTAAGCCATTCGCCACTGCTGCTAATTGATGAATGAGAATGTCAGCCCAGACCGGCCAATCGCACATCCATACGCATGCGCGTTGAAAACTGAATTGCCGGGAATAACAAAGCCTGCTCGGACAGAGTTCAGACTTATCAGGTCAAGGACGGCCTATCTGTCGAACACGACAAGCCACCCTCTGGACTGACCAGTTGGTTGTTTTTGGCTGTTCGCATTCGGGTCCTTTCATTCTGACCAATTGATTAAAGCGCACCTGGATCTCAAAATCATTGAGCCTCGCGCTATAACCGGATGTCTAAGACGCGATTCGGGCAAATTTTTGCTGCCGCGAAAGGTGTGAGGACATATCACACAAATAATCTGCATTCAATCGACAAACCATCTGAGCATACAATTTGCGCAGGGCTGGCAAATGGCGCTAATCTGACTCCTACAACCAACACTTGACCCCCTGGGACCGCCCCTTGCCCGACACAACGCGCATACCGGACCAGGCCGATCAACTAGCAGCGGCCGAACTCTTTTCGACCGACGGTCGAAACGCACTCCTGCGCGTATTGCACATGGCGGCGCGCTATCGCCTGCGTTTGACGATTGCCATCGCGTGCACCGTTATCGCGGCCTATTTCCAGCTTCTCATTCCGCAATACCTGGGCACCGCGGTCGACCAGGCGCATAGCCTGCTGGGCTCCGCCGCGAACACGCCTGAACAAGCCAAGAGCGCCCTGTTCTTTGCCGCGATGATGCTGTTGGCCGCCGGTGCCTTGCGCGGCCTGTTTACGATGGGACATGGGTATCTGGGTGAATCCATTGGCCAGCGAATTGGTTATCAACTGCGCTTATCTTATTTCGCTCAGCTACAACACCTGAACTTCGGTTTTCATGACCGCATTCACTCGGGAGACCTCATCACCCGCGGCATGCTGGATGTCGAAGGCGTTCGCCGCTTCATCGATGGTGCCATGCTGCGCACCATCGTGCTTGCAGTGTTACTGACTTATGGCGGCTATTATCTGATCAGAACCGATGCGCTCCTTGGATGTGTCGCCTTGAGCTTTGTGCCCTTCGTCATTTGGCGCATGATTGTCTCCCGCATCTGGCTGCGGCGCACCTGGCGAGCGCTGCAGGAGCGCCTGTCAATCCTGACGCGAATAATGGAGGAGAACCTCGGCGGCATTCGAGTCGTACGCGCCTTCGCAGCCCGCACTTACGAACTCGCAAAATTCGATGACTCCTCAGCTAAAGCCGTTGAAATGTCGATGGAGCGCATTCGGATCAGATACTCAAACTCGGCGTTTATGTCGTTTGTGTACTACGTTGCAATGGCGCTGGTGTTGTGGATCGGCGGCCACAAGATCATTACCGGCGAATTGACGGTCGGCAAGCTAGCCGAGTTTCTGGCCTTCATGGCCATTCTTCAGCAGCCCGTCCGCCAGGTCGGCATGATCGTCAATTCGACCGCCCGGGCCTCGATTTCTGGCGCCAGGTTGTTCGAAGTTTTGGACAGCAAACCGGCTATCATGGACTTACCGGGCGCAAAGCCGCTACGAGTGAGTGCAGCCAAGCTCCGGTTTGAAGATGTTGGCTTCGAGTATTCGAACGGTTCGCGGTCCATTCCCGCGCTTCATCAAATCTCATTCGAAGTCAAAGCGGGCCAAACACTCGGCATCGTCGGTCCACCGGGCAGCGGCAAATCGACCATCGCGCAACTGATACCGAGATTTTACGATCCAACCGCTGGGCGCATAACAATAGACGGCCAGGATATTCGCCACGTCACCCTTAAGTCGCTGCGCGCTGCTGTCGGCCTCGTGCAGCAAGACACGTTTTTGTTCAACGCCTCGATCTTCAACAATGTCGCCTATGGCGAGCCAACCGCCGGGCGCGACGACATCATCGGTGCAGCGCAGGCAGCCCAACTGCATGATTATATTGCCCGCCTCCCGGAAAATTATGACACCTTGGTTGGCGAACGCGGCGTCTCATTATCCGGCGGCCAGCGCCAGCGCCTTTCCATCGCCCGCAGCATTCTTCTGTCGCCGGGAATCATTGTATTCGACGATTCGACGGCCGCCGTTGACGCCGCCACCGAAAAGCGAATTCGCGCCGCCCTGAAAGATCTCACCAAACAGCAAGCCACAATCATCATTTCACACCGCCTCGGCTCTTTACTGCATGCCGACGAGATCATTTTTATCGATCAGGGCCGTATTGTTGAACGCGGCACACATGCCGAGCTGCTAAACCTCGGCGGCCACTACCACGCGCTCTATGACCTGCAGACTAATAATCCGGACCTACCGGACGAGCAAGCGGCCACCTCTGATGCCAACGCTATGGCGCCAACTGCAAGTGCGGGGCGCCGATGACCGAAAACCGTTCCCAGAAACAGCCGCCCAGCAGCGCTCAAACCGCCAGTGCATTGAACGTAATGAGCCTCACAGAGGACATGGACGAACGGCTGTTTGCTGCCGCTTTCGATGGCCGCATTATGCGCCGCTTCGCCGACTTCCTATGGCCGTACCGACACCGCCTCACCATTGCCCTTGTTGCTGTCGTCGTGTTTACACTCTCCCAGCTATCGATCCCGCTCATCATCCGCTGGGCCATTGACGATGCACTTGTGCCGGGCGCCATCGACGCGGCAAAGCTCAACCTGATCGTGGCAACCTTCCTGGGTGTCATTCTGGTGAATCTCGTTGCCAGTTATCTTCAGGATCTGATCGTTGGCCAGACTGCCGAGCGCGTATTGTTCGATCTGCGGCGCGCCATGTATCTTCACCTACAACATCTCTCCTTGTCATTCATGGATAAGACGGAGGTCGGCCGGCTCATGTCCCGCCTCCAGGGCGATGTCGGCGCACTGCAGGAATTTCTCGACACCACGGTCACTGCAATCGGCGACATCCTATTATTGATCGGCATTGTCACCGTGCTGTTGTGGCTCGATTTCCAATTAGGAGCGCTCACCTTATCGGTCCTCCTGGTGCTCGCCATTGTCCGGATGGTTTGGCTACCACTCGCCAAAAAGGCCTACATGCGCGCCCGCCAAACCAGTTCGACGGTTAACGGCACCCTTGCCCAGAACATCAACGGCGTCCGCACCGTGCAGGAAATGCAGCGCGAAGACACCAACTTCCAGGACTTCGAGGTCAAGGCCCGCGATAATCTCAATTCGCATCTGCGCGCCGCCAAACTTTCACAGCTTATGATTCCCATCGTCGACACGTTGACAGGAGCAGCGATGGGCATCGTCGTAGTCGCGGGCGGCTACATGGTGCTGGCCAAACAGCTTGAACTGGGCGTGATGGTCGCGTTTATTTTCTACGTCCAACGCTTTTTTGATCCAATCCGTTCCCTCACCGTCCAATACTCAGTCCTCCAACGCGCCATGGCGTCCGGCCAGAGAATTTTCGAAGTCATGGATGTCCCCATCACCATCACCGACAAGAAAGGGGCAATAGCACCGGCCAAGATCGATGGCTCAGTCGTCTTTGACAACGTCACCTTCGGCTATCTACCCGGCCAGCCGGTTTTAAAGAACATCAGTTTTTCGGTAGCTCCTGGTGAAACCGTTGCCATCGTCGGCCCGACCGGCTCTGGCAAAACCAGCACAACCGCTCTCATTCACCGCTTTTACGACGTCTGGCAAGGCAGTGTCCGCCTCGGCGGCCATGATGTTCGCGACCTCACCCAAGATTGCCTCGGCCAACATATTGCCATGGTGCTGCAAGAACCGTTCTTATTCACCGGCACTATTTTCGAGAATATAAGGTATGCGACCGATGCCTCCCGCGAAGAGGTCATGACTGCAGCCAAGGCGGTTGGCGCACATTCCTTTATCGAAGTGCTGCCTAATGGCTATGACACCATGCTCGAGCAACGCGGCGGCAACCTTTCGCTGGGCCAACGCCAGCTCGTCAGTTTTGCCCGTGCCCTGGTTGCCAACACTCAAGTCCTAATCTTGGACGAAGCGACCGCCAGCATCGACAGTTATACCGAGCGCCAGATCCAGCTTGCCCTGGAACGCCTGTTGGAAGGCCGCACCGGCATCGTCATCGCCCATCGATTGGCAACGATCCGCCACGCAGACCGAATAATTGTCCTGAACAATGGCGAAATCGTCGAACAGGGCACACACGAACAGTTATTGGGCGCCAAAGGGTTGTATCACCGTCTTTATACGATGAACTATTCGTCCTTCGATGATGTGCAAGACGATTTATTGATGACGGATGATAAGTCTGGCACCGCCACCTGATTGTGTTTATGCCAGCCAACGCCAATCTTCACAAACCCACCGACCGCCACTCAACGTCGGTCTGATACGTAACGTTTCTCAGCCTTGTAGTAATCCTCAAAGCCAACGGTCTTTCGCAGCGTGCCAAAGTCCATGATCCTCTGATCTGGATGCGCGCCAGCAGAAAAATCAGCAAGCGCCTCCTTGATGGCCCGCATCGCCGCAGACATTAGCGTCAATGGGTAGGCTGCAAACCTGTAGCCCAGCGCATGTAATCGCGCCGGTGGCAGGATCGGCGTTGTCCCACCCTCGACCATATTGGCCATGTGAATACCAGGCACCTCACGACACACTCTGGCCATTTCATCTTCGTTTTCCGGCGCTTCAACGAAAATGATATCCGCGCCCAGGTCAGCAAAACCTTTTGCACGCGCGATTGCTTCACCCAGATCATGGACCGCACGCGCATCCGTTCTGGCCAGGATCAGAATATCACCGTCGCATGCATCCCGGGCATATGTCGCAGCCTTAATGCGATCGAAAGCTTCATCGCGTTCGACCACACGTTTACCCTGGGTGTGCCCACATCGCTTCGGCCACACCTGATCCTCGATCATGACGCTGGCGAACCCCGCCTGGGCGTAGCCGGTGACAGTTCGCTCAACATTCAAGGCATTGCCATAACCGGTATCGGCATCACCAATCACCGGAATACCGGCGGCGGTGCAAATATTGCGGCCCTGATCCAGCATCTCGCCATACGAGATCAACCCGACGTCCGGCGCGCCGATCCGCCACGCCGAAACAGCAAATCCCGACATGAATGTGAACTTAAACCCAGCCTGGGCGATCATCTTCGCTGACAAGGCATCCCAACAGCAGGGCATGACATGGCAGGTATCTTCCGCCAAGAGAGTGCGGAGGTCTTTTGCTCTGCTCATCGATCTTGCGAGACCTTCATACGTTTTACGAATTCGCCGAATGCCGCAAGCTGTTGGCCGACGAGATCGCGTGTGCCCGCATCCGTCAAGGCGAGGGTATCCGCATCAAATCGGGTCGCGGCCTGGGAAACGAACACTTCTGGCTTATTCATAACCAGGCATTCCAGAAAGACCATGGATTGTCGCAAATGATAATGCGCCCTGACACCGCCAAGCAAACCTGTTGCCGCCGATTGCAGGAGCACCGGTTTGCCGGCGAACGCCTGACCGGGCACGCGCGAAACCCAATCGATCGCATTCTTGAGGACTCCTGGAACAGAGTAATTGTATTCCGGGGTGGTAATTATCAGGCCATCGGCGGCGCGGATTGCCTCTGCGAGCGTGATGACGGGCGCCGGCACCCCCTGCTCGGATACAATATCCATGTCGAGCATCGGAAATTCTCGATATGACGGGGCTGGCGAAATACGCATATTCGCCGGTGCAAGCTCAGGTAGCGCCCGTTGCAATGCCGCATTATACGACCCTTGTCTCAAGCTTCCGCATAGTCCAATGATGTTGATATCGTCAGCCATTTAGAACCCCTTTTGTAACCAGACACGAAAAAGCACCATATCCCAATCATGCGCGGTTGACACGTTGACACATAGTCAATTGTCGCAAATACCAAGCGGCAAATCCGACCACTGAGATGCGATGACCGGCCCGTACATAACCTCTAACGCAGGTCCACTCTTTGAAAACTATGACGTCCTGATTTGTGACATTTGGGGCGTGCTTCACAATGGAATCACTGAATATCAGGCTGCGGGCGAGGCTTTGGCACGCTTTCGCCAGGCCGGCGGCACCGTCGTCCTATTATCCAACGCCCCGGCGACAGCTCAATGGGTCGCAGAAGTTCTCGCAAGCAAAACCGTCAGGCGGTCGGCCTGGGACGCCATTGTCTCAGCCGGCGACTTGGCGCGCCAGCGTATTCAAGACATCGGCGTCACGACCATTCATCACATCGGGCCGATCTATGACCATCGTCTTTACCAAAACCTCCCCGTCTCAACCACCGACATAGCCGGCGCCGACGCGGTGGTCGCAACGGGTCTGATCGACGATCAACGAGAAACGGCCGAAGATTATCGCAAGCACCTCGAGGCGGCCAACGCCGCGGATCTGCCCCTCATTATTGCCAACCCGGATCGCGTGGTGGATGTCGGTGACACGCGTCTCCCATGCGCCGGCGTTTTGGGCGACCTCTATGAAAGCCTGGGCGGAACGGTCTACTGGGAAGGCAAGCCCTCGGCGCACGCTTACGAGGCTGCAATTGCTGCTGCGGGCCGACTTAGACCCGCCTCATTAGATCGCCAGCGCATCGCCGCAGTAGGTGACAGCATCACCACAGATATGACGGGCGCGGAGAACGCAGGCCTGGACTTCATATTTATCGCCCAGGGTATTCATCACGACACCCTGATGGTCGATCGAACCGTGAACTCAGATCGCCTGGCAGAATTACTGGCGGGACGCTCTAGCATGCCAATTGCCACACTGCCGGCGTTGACCTGGTAGTCTGGCGTTAGGTCGTTTGCCCGGCACCAACCTCAAAAGTTTCAGCCGAACCGTCCTCTCCAATGAAAACATTCGGCTTCAGAAACATCGCCAGCACCACGGCGCCGGTGATCGAGCGCGCGGTATGGCGACTGCCCGCCGGTCTACTGACGAAATTGCCGGCCGTTACGATACCCTCGTCGTCTTCGAAGCTGCCCTCCACGACAAAGGACTGCTCGATTTCAACGTGTTCATGCAATGGTAGGACCGCGCCCGGCTGCCATCGGAACAGCGCCGTCAGCATGCCGCTTTCGGGATCCTCAAATAGCACTTTGACGTCAATCCCGGGAAACTTCGTCGAAATCCACTCCAGTTGCGCGACATCGACGATATTCGATGCCAACGACGACGGGTGTGCTTTTTGTAAGTCCTCCGCCATGGTGATCCCCTCGATCAAACAGTCTATCGCTTATAGTTTACCACTCGTCCCGCCCAAATAACCAGAGGCCCTTGTTTTGTTGGCCTGACTTAAGACATCAGACCACCTGTTAGAACTGAATTGACGCATCCAGCGTTCCGCCCCGGCGCCCGACGCGCATAGAGAACTTACAAGCCCCGAAACTCTTTCGGCGGGGCGAACTCCTCCGGCAGACCGCAAAGGCGGACGCGTTTCGCCCATCGCCCAAGCGACGGCATCGCCGTCACAACCGCAAAGGGAACCGCCGTCACATAACCCAACGTAAATGGCAAACTCCAAACAAGCACGGTCGGGTTGACCCAGTAGAGCGCCATCAGCACGACAGTACCAAACAGCGTCTGGGGCCAAAAAGCATGGAGTGCAGATGCCCAACTCAGCCGATCGGCGTCGCGCACCTGGCCAGCCCACCCGGCACCCCGTCCTCGTAACAATCCGACCATGAATAATAGAACACAGAACGATGTCACTGCTGCCAGCAGAAAGGAACAAATCAGCTCGGTCACAGCGCCAGCCAGAAACCGCATTGCGCCCCCGTGCCGCGCCAAGCCTCTGCGGTCGGAGACCTCCTCCACATAGCCAACGAATTTGGGACTAAGCAGCAGAAAAATGAATACCAAATAGAGTGCGATCACACTGCCAGCCGGATAAGTTGCGACGGCACCCGCCTCTAATGCTGCAAATGGTAGCAACGCGATCATCACGGTAGCCGCAGGCACGCCGGCATACATCAAAATGGCCCACACGAGCTGAAACCGACTGACCGCATGTAATCCGGGCATGGACAACAAGTTGAGGTACTGCAAATTGCCCTGACACCACCGCACATCACGCTTTATGAACTCAGTGATCGTGGGCGGGTTTTCTTCCCAACTCTCCATCTCGATGGGCAGAACGCGCACTTCGAAACCCGCTCTGCGCATCAAAACGGCCTCGACCTGATCGTGCGATAAGATCTGGCCAGACAGCGGCCCGCGTCCTGGCAGTTCAGGCAACCAACAATCCTCTCGAAACGGCTTGATCCGGACCATCGCATTGTGCCCCCAAAACGGGCCGCAATCTCCCGACCACCAAGCCTGCCCAAGCGTATAAGGCCGCAGACCATGCCGCATTCCGAACTGAAACACACGGGCAAAAAAGCTGTTGGCCGGCATACCGACGACCAGGCCCTGCAAGATACCGATCCGCGGATGCGCCTGCATCACGCGAGCCATATCGACTATTGCGGACCCGCCCATCAAGCTGTCGGCATCAAGCACCAGCATGACATGATACGCTTCGCCCCAACGTTCGCAAAAATCGCGCACATTGCCGGCCTTATAGCCGGTGTTAAGCGACCGGCGCCGATAATGGATCCGCGCCGAGCCATCATCTCCTTCAGCCGCTTTCCAGCCTTCAACTGCTGCGTCTTCTGCCACCGCAATGTCTGGCTGATCGGTATCGCTCAATATGAAATAATCGAATGCGTCACCCTCACCCGTTCGATCGAGGCTGGCTTTGATCGCCCTCAATCTAGCGAGCACGCGCCCGGGTTGCTCATTGCGGATCAACATCAGCACGGCCGTTTTGGCCACCGGCTGGCAACTCTCGCGAAGCTGATCGAGAAACGGCGCAACAGCTGCCAATCCGTTCCGATGCCCGTGTATTAACCACAGTGCGATTACAGCATTCCAGAACCCCATAACGACCCAGGGCGTGATCATCGCAAAGCAAATGACCATCACAAGATCGACAAGCGTCCAGCCTCCGGCATGAGCGATCATCCCGGCCCAAACAAGCAGCAGAGCATAAGTTGCCAAATTGAGGATCAAAAAAATCCGCCGCCGTCGCCTCAACACGGCCATAGACTGTAGACCGCCAGGCGTTGTATTGACGCTAGGTGGCCCGGCAAGCGGATCCAAGGCTGAGACAAGACGATCGCTATTCACGCCCAACGGTCCCTTTCCCAGTCATTTCAGTGCCCGTGCCGCCGCAGCCATGACACAGATATATGGTGCCAACGCACATGCAAACCACACCGAAGATCTCCAAAGCACTATGGTACGCCGCGCCCGGTAAAGTCGAATTGCGCGACCACACTTTACCGCTCCTTGGCGACAAACAAGTCCACATAGAAACGTGCTACAGTGCCATTAGCCGAGGCACTGAGCGCCTCGTCTTTAATGGCCACGTTCCGCCAACTGAATGGCAGCGCATGCGCGCGCCATTCCAAGACGGCGAATTCCCTTTCCCCGTTAAATATGGCTATAGCGCGACGGGTATAGTGCGGGCAGGTCACAAAGATCTGATCGGACGCCGTGTCTTTACGCTGCATCCACATCAGGACCATTTCATAGTGCCTGCCGATAGTGTCGTGCCAATCCCTGATAACGTTCCGATTCGCCGTGCCACGCTCGCAGCGAACATGGAAACCGCGCTGAATGCGATATGGGATTCAGGCGCCGCTCCCGGAGATCGCATCACCGTCATCGGTGCCGGCATCGTCGGATTGCTGACGGCATATCTGGCAACCAGACTTCCCGCCACCGACGTTTCCGTAATAGACCCACTCGCCCAACGTGAACCCATATGCCAGGCACTCGGTACAACCTTTGCCGTAACCGCGAAAGCCGAGGGCGGTTCTGATATCGTCTTCCATACCAGCGCCACTGCCGAAGGGCTCAACACTGCAATTGCAGTCGCCGGACATGAGGCCACAATCGTCGAAATGAGCTGGTATGGCGACCGCCAGATCAGTGTTGCGCTAGGCGGACGCTTCCACAGCCAACGCCTGAAACTGATCGCATCCCAGGTCGGCGCAATCGCTCCGTCCCATCGTGCCCGCTGGTCGCATGCCCGCCGTCTCGCCACGGCACTACATTTACTCAGCGATGATGCGCTCGACACGCTGGTTAGCGACGAAATCAACTTTTTGGACACCCCCCATCGCCTGCCGGAGCTGTTCGCACCCGACACGACGACCCTACCACCTGTTATTCGTTTCACCCCCAATGGAGACTTGGACAATGTATAGCGTCGAGGTTCGTGATCGCATCATGATCGCCCACAGCCTTCCAGATCCGTTCTTCGGCCCTGCCGCCGCTATGCATGGGGCGACCTTCATCGTCGATGTGGCGTTTTTTCGTGAGACTTTGAATGCCAAGAACGTCGTCGTTGACATCGGCGCTGCCCTCTCGACCCTCAACGCGATACTAAAGCCCCTCAACTATCAAAATCTCGACGCACTACCCCAATTTGACGGCAAATTAACAACCACAGAATTTCTCTGTCGCCATATCTATGATCAGCTGGTAACCGCAATTTCTGAGGGCGCGCTTGGCACAGATGGCACAGAACTAACCAAACTTCGCGTCACTCTGCACGAGACGGATCTCGCCCGCGCGTCATTCGAATCAACGTTATGGAAATAGAGCCTGTGCGCCGCTGCATATTCGCAATCCCCGGCGATCTGACACGTCCGACCGGCGGTTACGCATACGACCGCGAAATTCTATCCCGGCTCCCGAACCACAATATCGCTGTTCAGCATCTCGAACTGCAAGGCGCCTACCCGTTTCCAAGCGCGGCTGATTTGGAGGCGGCCGCGGACTGCTTGTCCAAGCTGCCGGAGACGACGGTGTTGATGGTCGACGGTCTGGCGTTTGGGACATTCACCGACAAAACCCTTGACCAGATCAGGGTGCCGATCATCGCCCTGGTGCATCATCCGCTCGCCTATGAAACCGGCCTAGACGACGCGACGGCAAGAAAATTGCACGCAAGTGAGACTGCAGCGCTGGCCCACGCCGATCATGTAATCGTCACGGGCCGCAAGACCATTGCCTATTTGGTTGATGATTTCGGTGTTCCTCCGGACAAGATCACCATGGCACCACCCGGCACCGATCCGCGCCGGCCAGCGCCACAGTCGTCGGGATCACTTCGCCTCTTGAGCGTCGGCGCGATTTCTCCTCGAAAGGGCTATCGCGATCTGATTTCAGCGCTGGTGCCCCTCAAGCATCATGATTGGACTTTGACCATTGTCGGAGCGCTGAATTCTGGCACGTCTGAGTATGCAGCACTGCGGCATCAGATCGACAGTTTTGGGTTGCAGAACCGGGTCCAACTCACCGGCGCCGTTAACGATGCCGCATTGCGCCGTGCTTATGAAACAGCTCACATTTATGTCATGCCGTCCAATTTCGAAGGCTACGGTATGGCGCTGGCTGAGGCCGTTGCCCACGGCCTGCCAATGATCACCACGCGAACAGGCGCAGTACCAGATATCGTGCCGCCAGGCGCCGCGCTCTTCATCGAGGCCGGCAAAACCGATCAGTTGACGCAGGCTTTAGATAAGCTCTTTCAAGATTGTGAATTGCGAAATGCGATGGCGCGTGCATCATGGCAAGGTGCACAATTGCTACCGACTTGGGATGGCGCCACGGCAATCATTGCCGCAGCCATCAAGGATTTCTCAAAATGACGGGATCTTCTGTGGACTGGCTGTCCCTACGCGAGCCGGCAGATCAAAGGTCTAGAAACCGGTCGCTGGCCGCTCAATTGGCTGCGCAATTTTCTCTGCGCAACTCCATATCCGTCGTCGATCTTGCTGCGGGGATCGGTGCTAATCTGCGCGCCAGCGCGGACCTGCTGCCACAACGTCAAAATTGGCACTTGACCGATCCCGATCCCGACAATCTGGCGGCGGCGAGAAAAGCGCTCAGCCGGTGGGCTGACAGTGCATCAGTCTCCGACAAAGAATTGGCGCTGAACAAGGCCGGCAAAGCATTTTCGATCACGTTCGAGGTCGCGGACCCGCTTACCAATTTGGACACGCTCCTGTCCGCGCCTTTTGATCTGGTCACTGCGTCCGCGTTTTTCGAGCGCGCATCAGCTCAGTTCATACGTCGGTTAGTCAAGCTAACAGCCAACGCCCGCGCCGTGTTCTATGGGCTTTTGACCTACAACGGTCAACAATCCTGGCAGCCACGCCACCCCTTAGATAATCAACTACGGGCGGCTTATCATGCCTATCAAATTGCGGATAAAGGGTTGGGTGTCGCAACCGGCCCTACTGCGCCGGCCGAATTAGCAGATGCCTACACCATGGCTGGTTACAGCGTCAGCGATGGTGCCAGCGACTGGAGGCTGACCGCCGACGACCAGTGTCTCATTACGTCATATGCCGAGCGATTTGCCGCAGCAGTCCATGATACGAACACCATCGAGGCACCAGACATCGCGCGCTGGTCTTCTATTGCCCGGACCGCAGCCATCGTCGGGCAAACCGACACCCTGGCAATCCCGCCGATCGACAGCATGACACCAGAAGACGGAAACCCTGTCCGGGCGGGGCCAAATTAAGTGGCTTGGGCCTAGGCTCCCCGCATTTGGCGCGTCTGTCTTAGCGACAACAAATCGCAGTCGAACAGTACATCACCATCACCAAGCACGACCACTCTGGTGTTCGGTCGGTTGGCATCGGCAAGGTGCGAAATCGGCCGCAATGCCAATCCGGGCTTGCCTGAGCCAAGAATCAGTGGCGCCACAAGTACATGCAGACGGTCGATCACATCGGCGTCCATAAACTGCGATATGGTGCAGGCGCCGCCCTCAATCAGAATGCGCCGGAGACCGCGGCGTCGCAGCGCTTCCAAGATGGACATCGGCGGAAACATGCCGCCATCGCGCATCATCGCGATCACTTCGACGCCCTTCGGCGCACATTCCGCCGCATCGCTGGTAATCAGATAGCGCGCTGCACCATCATCATTGAATACCTGTGCTGAATGCGGCAAGCGTCCGCTCGGGTCTATGACAACGCGGGCCGGACTCTGGCCCGCAACATGCCGAACGGTAAGCATGGGATCATCGGCCAAAACGGTGCCGACTCCGACCACGACGGCATCAACATTTGCTCTCAGGCGATGTAAATGGGTAAGCGCCGCCCGCCCGTTAATCCACTGGCTATCACCGGACATAGTGGCAATCCGTCCATCGAGTGATTGGCCCAGTTGTGCGACCACGACCGATTGATGGGGCATCAGCCCCCTTAAGAAATCGCAAGGATCGTAATCCTGCCCTGGATCTGATTCTTTATGACCGAACATCATTTACCCACCGTGACATGATCATGACCACATCCTATTCTTGTCAATCAAGGTGTCTACCTATGACCGATCTTCCCGACAATTTGGTGACCGAATAATGCCAATACCACCCTTTAGTCTATGTGACGTTGATGCCGCGCCGCGGATGGCCTGAACGAGAGTTGAATGGACCTTATCTCCACTTATCGACGCGCCCTTAATCTCTTACGCCACGAACGCAAAAAAGCCCTGGCCCTAATCATCGCCAATGCATTTATAGCGCTTGTTCTGCTGGCCGAGCCAATCTTGTTCGGCCGCGTCATCGATGCGCTCATTGGCAATCAAAATGCTCTACCTATTATGATTCTCTGGACCCTGGTTGGCTTGCTTGCGATTCTTGCAAGCGTTGTCGTCGCGATTATGGCCGACCGACTTGCACATCGAAATCGCCTGGCAGCAATGCAAAGCGCTTTTTCACAATCCATCAGTCTGCCCGTTGCGTATCACGCAGAAACCGGCTCGGGAACACTCGTGCGCACGATCCTAGCAGGCAGCGATGCGCTATTCGCAACATGGCTCAGTCTATTTCGCGAGCAAATTGCTGCCGTCGTAAGCGTCGTTTTGCTCATTCCTGTTGCATTTTATATCAGTTGGCCACTGGCTCTATTGCTTGTCGGCTTGGCCGGGCTCTATGCCTTGTTAAATGCCTACGTTGTGCAAATGACAACCGATGGACAATCCAAAGTCGAGCAACACCATTTGGCAGTTGCTGGACGCCTCGGCGACGCAATAGGCAACGTCACCGTTGTCCAAAGTTTCACCCGTCTGTCGGCCGAGACAAATGCCATCAACGAATTGATGAAAACATTGCTCGCTGCGCAATACCCGGTATTGACTTGGTGGGGCATCCTGACCGTTCTCACCCGCAGTGCGGCAACGATAACGCTCCTCGCAATTTTGTTCCTTGGCAGCTGGCTTGCTCAAACAGGACGCATCACAATTGGTGAAATCGTGAGCTTCGCCGCGTTTGCCGGCCTACTGATCGCCAAACTTGATGTTTTCTCCGGATTTCTCATGCGCGTGTTTATGCAGGCGCCGACACTGCAGACGCTATTCAGATTATTGGACACGCCAAGCGCCGCCCCCGACCGTACGGACGCATATCCGCTTACCAACGTCAAAGGCACCATTGTCTATGACAATGTTTCGTTTGCATTTCCCGATGCCAATCAGGGTGTTTTCGACCTCTCTTTCGAGGTGGCGGCCGGACAGACTGTGGCTTTGGTCGGCCCGACCGGAGCCGGCAAAACCACAACACTTGCACTCCTGCAACGCTTTCGAGACGCGGATGCCGGTCAAATTCTCATCGACGGACACAATATTCGCGACGTCACCAGTCAATCGCTTCGAAGCGCCATCGCAGTCGTGTTCCAGGATGCAGGTCTATTCAATCGATCAATCTCGGAAAATATTCTGATGGGCAATCCCACCGCCAGTCCACAAGACGTTGTCGATGCAGCCTGTCTCGCCGAAGCTCACGATTTCATTTCGCAAAAGCCCGACGGCTATGACTGCCTTGCCGGTGAGCGCGGCCAGGCGCTGTCCGCCGGCGAACGCCAACGTATAGCGATTGCACGAGCCCTATTGAAGAATGCGCCCATCTTGATCCTGGATGAAGCGACAAGCGCCCTGGATAATGAAACCGAGGCCAGAGTAAAGCGTGCGATAGACGCCCTAAGACGAGACCGCACAACTTTTGTTATCGCCCACCGACTATCGACGGTTGCAACGGCCGATCACATTTTAGTGTTCGAAAAGGGCCGTATTGTCGAGCAAGGTACGTTTGACACGCTTCGCAAAAGCGGCGGTTTATTTTCGCGTTTGGTCGAAGAGGGTGGATTTCAATCGCCGGACCCTGTCGCCGACCCTTAGGCAACCGCACGGGCCGCTATCAGCCGGCCCGTACGAATAGTTGGCCAGGATCACACACAAATCACTAAAGTTTGTGATCCATTCGCTCGCGCTTGGTTGCAAGATAGCGCTCATTGTAGGGCGAGGGGCGTGCCACGTGGGCAACTTGCTCGACAACATCAATGCCGAGCTTCGAAAGTGCTTCAACCTTGAGTGGGTTGTTGGTCAGCAATTTGACTTTCGTCGCCCCAAGATCCTTCAGAATTTTAGACGCCAATTCATACTCTCGGGCATCGACCGGCGCACCGATCGACAGATTTGCGTCAACGGTATCCAAACCGCGATCCTGAGCGGCATAAGCCTTGATCTTGTTGACGAGACCGATTCCGCGTCCCTCGTGATGTGGCAGATACACAATGATACCGTTCTCGCTGCCCGTTATCACCTCCAACGCCATCTGCAGTTGCTGATGGCAATCACATCTCAGCGATCGAAAAATATCTCCGGTGATGCAGCCGCTGTGCACACGCACGATCGGCACATCGCTTGCACCCTTGTCGCTCCGGTGCACCAACGCCATGGCCTGATATGCAGCGGTATCGTCTTCGAATGCATGCGCCTCCAATTCGACCACCTGGCCCTTGAATTCGATAGGGAGAACTGTTTGTGCCCTATCTCGAAACATTAGCGCCTCCGCGCGGAAATTAGCGACATCACCATCCTGAGCATGCCGCTGCGATGGACCAAGGGGCTGGTTTTGCGGGGTCGATTTATTTTTGGCCAACTGTCGACCGGATTGTGCCGAGACCGTTCCAATGTCAGGTGCCTGTGCCGTCATACCAGTTTTTAGCATATTTCGCCTCGATTCCGTGCAAATCGTTGATTGAAATCAGGCGAGACACTGTAAGCATAACGTGTCGGAGGGCAGCTTGCCATACGTCGCCTGGATTGTGCCCATCACCACCGATCAGGATTTCAAAAAACCCGATTCGGCCCAACGCAATGGGTCTTAACGCTCCACGTCTTGGACTTCGCCAAGACAGGCTGTGAGATAGGAGGAACGGTCCCGCTAGGCCCCGCATGAGAGGGTCTGAGGTACGGTCCCTGCACATCTCTGTGGTCTCAGTCCTTTCCCTGGTTGATCTAGTGCGCCAGTATGGCACCATTAAGTTATACACCATAACTGCAGAAAGCAGATAGTTTACGCGCGCCTGGCATCATTGGATCAATCCAGGCAGAAAATCGTTAATTCAGACGGTTTCGCCTTGTCTTCAGAAAACCTCTCTCTTCAGATAAGATCTCTCCGCAAATTGTCAAATCCCGCCAGCGCTATGACAAGCCGGATTACCGGCAAAATAACGCTCCAGCCCCCTACAAATAGCGCATTATCCGGCAAACACTCTGATCCGTCTGACATCCAAAACCACATCAAATTGCCGCCCGGCCTCAAATGCGGCGCCGTCGCCATCATGGCCACTAACCTTCAGTGTCAGCACCTGATCTGGCGCATGTCGTGCATTTGCCCTCAGGCTAATATCGTCTCCCAGCGAGATCGCCTCCGACACGGCAACCGGTACAATAACACCCCCACCGAGGTCCCCGGTCCCCGTTGCCCCCTTCACTGCGACAACGCCATCGCGCGGCACAAACCATTTGATGTTTTCTCCGTCCCGAAGACCATCCGTATGCGCTAATTCGATGAAGAACCCCTGCCAATCAATCCCGAGTTTTCCGCTACCATCCTTGGCACGCGCAATCACCCCATCAAAGATATTAGGCTCGCCAAGCAAGCGTGCAACGCCTGCACTGGCCGGCCGCGCCCAGACCTCGCGCGGCGTGCCCTCCTGCAGCTTTTGCCCGTGATGCAAGACCACGATGCGATCGGCGAGAAGATAGGCATCCTGCAGGTCATGAGTCACCAGCACGATTGGGATGCGCAAACTTTGGCGCAAGATCGCCAATTCGCGTTTCAAGCGCTCGCGCGTCATCATATCGACAGCGGCAAATGGTTCATCCAACAGCAGGACCTGCGGCCGTCGCGCCAATGCCCGCGCCAGCGCCACCCGTTGACATTGCCCACCCGATAACTCTGACGGCAGGCGCTGTTCCAGACCACCGAGACGCACGCGCGCCAGTAGATCACGCGCGATAGCCCGACGCTCGTTGACCGAGTCGCCCGTCACCGCCGTAGCAACATTCTCAAGCGCCGACATATGTGGAAAAAGCGCATAGTCTTGAAACACCAAACCGATCTGGCGGCGCTGCGGTTTTATAAAGACACCAGCCGCGGTATCAACCCAAACTGCCCCATTGCACGTTACCGTGGCCGATCGGATACGGCGCAGCCCAGCGATCGCCTTGAGCACCGTAGACTTCCCACTCCCCGACGGTCCCACCAAGGCCACCAGTTCACCCGGCGCCACCGTAAATGAAACCGCCAGAAAGATCGGTTTGTCCTGGCTGAACGTAACCGCCAGCCCCGTTCCCGTCACCGTATCGATCACGATGCGAGCCTCAACCGCCGTTGCCGCGCTGTGACTTGTACCACCGCCAATGCCAGCACCGAAAAGCCCAACAGCAAGAGCGCCATATAACCGGCCTCAGCGTCCCGCATCGCTTGCATACGATCGTATATGGCGATCGACACAGTTTGCGTCTCACCCGGGATATTACCACCCACCATAAGGATCACACCGAATTCACCCAGCGTGTGCGCACCAACCAACGCGACCGCCGTGACGATACCTGGCCAAGCCAATGGCAATTCGACCTTCACGAACGTCTGCCACGCGGACAAACCACTAACCCACGCGGCCTCCTTAACGCTCTGTGGGATCGCCTCGAATGATCTTTGTATTGGCTGTACAGCAAACGGGATGTTAGCGATCAAGGATGCAATAACGACCCCTGAAAACGAAAATGCGATGGGCTTGCCGGTCACAGCCAACACCGCCGCGCCGAGTAGCGAGTCGGGTGCCATGGCGACCAACAGATAATACCCCAGCACCGTCGGAGGTAACACGAGCGGTAACAGCAGCAACGCCTCAAGCAACCCCTTGCCTGGAAAGTCCCGTTGCACCATCCAGCGCGCAACAACAATTGCCAGAGGAACCAGGATCAAACACGTAATACCGGCAAGCATGAACGAAATTTTTATTGCGTACGCACTCTCCGACATTAATTGACCTTTCAATTCGGCATGCCATAACCATGACGGGCAAGAATCGCTCGCGCCGCATTCTGTTGCAGAAACCGAAAATATGCCCGGGTCGCCGGTTCGGCGCCCTTTAACAACACCATGCGCTGGCGAATAGGCGGATAAGATTCAGGTGCAATCACCAACACCACAAACTTACTTTGCATCGGTTTCGTACTGACCAATGACAAGGCAGTGAGACCGGCATACGCTGCACCGCTTGCAACGAATTGCAGAACCTGACTGGCATTGTCGCCAAACACCAGCGCACGACTTAGACCATCATAGTATCCCGCTTGGCGCAGATACGCGCTCGCCGCCACCCCATAGGGCGCCAGTTTGGGATTGGCAATAGCCAGTCGCAAACCAGTTCGTGTGTCGTACGCTTTAAAGATCGAACGTATCGACTTCAGCGGCGCTGATTTGCCGCTTCGCCGCAGGATGATCGCCAACCGCCCCTCCGCATAGACAACACTTGGCTGAGCAGCCTTTCCACCTTTCTCCAGCAAACGCGCACGCGCCTCATCGGCGGACAGAAACAATTGGAATGGCGCACCGCGTAAGATCTGACGCGCCAAATTGCCGGACGAGCCAAAACTTATCCGCGGCAGCCGGCCACCGCGCGCGCGGTAAGCTTTATTGATCGGTTGAATTGCAAAGCGCAAATTTGCCGCGACAGCAATCAGTGGTCGCTCTTTCGCGTGT
Organism: Hyphomicrobiaceae bacterium; assembly: GCA_965223255.1. Classification (GTDB taxonomy): domain Bacteria; phylum Pseudomonadota; class Alphaproteobacteria; order Rhizobiales; family Hyphomicrobiaceae; genus CBDCWA01. The sequence continues at coordinate 975,869 of CBDCWA010000003.1, forward strand.
GCCTGTTCAATCCCCAACACCTGTGCAATCATCACCAAGACAACACAGCCGCACAAGACCTCACGCACACTCCCTCCCGTCGACAAGGCCGTTCGAAAAATTATCATTAACGGTGCAACCGATATATCCAATCAAACATATCGCAGATATATACTAGTTCCTCTCCCCCGCGCAATCCTGCAGATGTGTTAAGTCACCCGCCGGCCCAGCGCCTTCAGGTCTTTAGCAAGGGCCGAAGCCGCGTCCGCCTCCATTTGGCGATAGCGCCGCAGCACCTCCTCACCAAGCGGAGTCAACCGCGCACCACCACCACGCGCGCCCCCTTTGGCCGTCTCGGCAAGCGGCATGTCAAAATAGCCATTAAGCGTCTCCGTCAACGACCAAGCCCGCTTATAGCTCATACCCATGCGTCGGCCAGCCGCTGCAATTGAGCCGGTCTCATGGATGCCCTCCAATAGATCCACTTTGCCAGGTCCGATAGCAGCACCATCCCGCAATATGATCCGAAGTCTTGCCAATGGACGCATTGTTCCCATCACATCTACCGCCAAATTAGAATGAGATAGGGCAGCACCAGCCGGTGTTCCACGTAGCCGGCGGCGTGCCCCGTTCATTGTTAAATTAGTATTCGATTTGCTGCGACTGAGCCACCGCCTAGCTACACTACGCCATTCAACTAAGGTGTTTGCGCTTTCCGCCTGGGGATTTCGCCGGCGTCATCGTCTTGGCCTTCCGTGTCGAGCAGGAATGCCCTGCGCAAATCGACGCTGTCATTGCGCCCCACCAACCGTCCGCTTTCAACCAACCAGGTCTCAGCGTCCGCTCGCCCGGCCTCAAACAGATACCGAACGAGCCGTCGTTCCGGGTTCACTTTGCTGCTGCCATCCAAACCAATCGTATGGCGCCCAGCGCTGATCAAGTGAAACCGGTGCCGGCGCAATTTTGCAAATCCCGATCGCGCCGAAGCAAACGCCCCACCCCCAGCATCTTTGGCCTGAACAATGACGGAAATATCTCGCAACAACGGTTGATTAAACGTCAGGTCATTAACATGCGCCAGAATCTCACTTGCCGTGCGTGGCACCGCATCTATCCGTGTCGGGTTGAGTTGCACGATCAGCGTGTCTTCGACAGTGCTGCGCTGCACCAGGCTCAGCACATCAGGGTTAGCCGAATAGCCGCCATCCCAATATGCCACACCGTCGATCTCCACCGCATGATGCAATGTCGGCAGACAGGCAGAGGCCAGTACCGCTTCCACACTTAACTCAGAGCGCGTAAACAGCCGCGCGCGTCCCGTCACCACCTCGGTCGCAGCAATCAAAACGCCCATTTCATCGAACTTGCGAACCGCCTCCATATCAATTTCTCTGCACAACAATTCCTGGAGCGGGTTGATGCGCATGGGATTGAACGTATATGGCGACAGCAACGGTGTCATTTCCGCTAGCGCCCGCCGGCCTGATAACCCAGGCAAAAACGAGAAGAAATCCGGAACGCCAGCCGTCTCGACGCCTTCCCAAACCTTACGCAAGACCTGGCGCGCGCCATCACGCCCGCCATTTGCTAACCCGGAAACAAGGGCAACCGCATTAACTGCCCCAGCACTGGTGCCGCTCACCCAACTGAAACTAAAATCATCATCTTCCAACAGGCGATCGAGCACCCCCCACGTGAACGCCCCATGAGCGCCGCCGCCCTGCAGCGCAAGATTTAACCGTCTGCGTCTTGTGAACAATTGTCTCAAAGACCACCCCATCTCGGCTCGCAACATCCAGCACGATGAACGTCCATAGAAAATAGAGCAACTTGTCAGCCGTAAACTGGAATCGGTGAAATGCCAGTTCAAAGCCGGTTGCTCTAGCGATTGCAGCGATGTCATAGCACGCAGCGCGTGCTAAGCGCATGCGACCAAAGTGGCGTTGAATTAATTGTTGGAAGTTTTTTCTCGCCATACAAAAGTCATATGAACGCGCAGCGATGCGGGTCTGGTCGCGGTCCAATCCTCCTCAATCTAATTTGTGACCCGAATGCCGACATAGGCGCCAAAGCCTGGTGCCAGAAATCCATCCGGGTTTTCATATCGCTTATCCAGCAAATTATTGATTCGCCCGAACAGACTTAATTTGTCATTCAACTTATAATCCGCCGCCAAATTGACGGTCGTAAAGGCCGGCAAAGTAACGCTTGCGCTTGTGGCACGATCGATGTCGCGCGCCCTACCAACGAACAACAATTGACCGCTGATGAGCAGCGGCGCCGTAACCTGCCAGCCAGCCGTTAGGGTCGCTTTGTGTCGCGGGCGGCGGAGAAGTTCAGTCCTGGCAATGGCATCCTTTGCGACCGTATAGGTATAATCACCCCGCACTCGGATGTCGGCACTCAAATCCGCAGCAAAGAACGCCTCCACACCTTTGGTCTCCGCCTCGCCAATATTGACGACCGTGCTCGTAAATCCACTGCTTTTGAACTGAATAAGATTGGTGATGTCGTTGTGGAAATAACTGGCGCCGAACCGCAACCAACCCGGAAACACCAATTGTTCAAAACCTATGTCATAGCCAATGCTTTCCTCCGGTTGCAGATTGGGGTTGGCAAAAAAGAAAAGGGCCGGAAAATCCTGAAAGCGCTGACTGAGCGTTGGCGCCTTGAAGGCCGTTCCAACGCTTGCCTTCAATTTTGTGCCACGACCTTTCAAGGTATATGCTGAGGCCATTCGCCAGGTCGTGTGTTGACCGAAATTTTCGTTATCGTCGATGCGTATATTGGCGGTAAGCACCAGAGCCTCGAAGGGTTCGGCGATTAGCTGTCCATACCCACCCCTATTCCATTCTCCCACCTCCAAAAATGAGCTGCCGCTGGCACCATCCTGGCGGATTTCCATATCCTCCTCTTGATGATCGCCCCCCACAACGAGCGTATAACCTGGTGCCAGACGATAGATGCTGCGCCAATCATACTTAACCCTTTGACCATCGAGCCCCGAAAACGACGCGGGACTAAAAGTCTCGCTCTCGGTCTTTGCATAGTTTGTGCCGAAGAAACTTACGAGCCGACCGCCCAGCGATCTCCAGACCATTTCCCCTCTGAGAAACGTCTGCATGACGTCCTGCTGGCTCTGCTTATTGTTCAAGGTAAACAGGAAGGTCGGAGCCGGAAACGATGCCTCTGTAAAAAGCAGCGTCGAATTCGTATGCCGGGCCACAACATTGAAGGAGACCGCAGTCGTGGCCTGAAACCCCAGTTTTGTCGAATAGGTCCAATTCTCATAAGAATTGCTGAAGCGCGGAAGACCTGGAGCCAGCAAATTCTTTGGTGTCACCTCGATATCTCGCGACTGCAAATGCGTGACGCTGCCCGCAAAGTTAAACTTTTTATAAGAGCCCCTAACACTCGCAGCCTGATTGAACGTGCCTTGCGCCCCACCTTCAACCATCGCCGTTGCACGCGGCGGGCCTTTGCCTTTTTTAGTATAAATCACAATGACGCCGCCCAGGGCATCGGCACCATAAAGCCCGCTTTGTGGCCCCCTCAACACCTCAATGCGTTCGATATCTTCCACCAGCAGTTGCGAATAATCAAACGAACGATTGGCACTACTGGGATCACTGACATCGATGCCATCAATCAGCACCTTCACGTGATTGGAATTGGCACCACGGATAAACACCGACGTCTGTCCGCCAGCACCTCCCGTCTGCACAACATTCAACCCCGGCACGCTTTGCAACACATCCGGCAGCGTCCGATACTGGCGCGCGGCGATTTCCTTAGACGAAATCACCGTAACCGCACTTGCCGTCTTCTCAACTGATGTCGAAAGCCCGGTCGGTGCCACAACCACACGCCCGCTCGAACCCTCCGGTGACACGGCATTCGCGCGCGGCGGCGTGGAACTTTGCTCTGCAGCCGCCAGCGCCGGACGGCGCTTTGGCTTTGCGGCCGCCTTCTTCTTTTTGCTCTCGGGCGCCGGCACCACATCGACAATGATCGGCGGCAACCTTGTCGTTGGCGAGGTCGCGAGCTGGCCAAATGCCGGCCCATTGATAGGTGTGATCATCAACGCGGCAGAAATGCCAAGCCATCGCTTTGGCAGAATACAAACTGTCATGAGGCTCCCCATAGTTTCTCACCTGGGGCGGAGCACTCAAAAGACCAATGATGACACGCAAAAAACCAAGGTTTATGAAATCAATCGCTGGCTTGGTCTAAGCCTATTGGTTTGTCCCTTAGCAGCTGACGCGCCTCTTCAGTCCCCGAGCTCTTCGCCGGTTATGGTTCAGCCGCCACTACGAGAAACTCCGCTCCTCCGCGCCCCACGCACGGGAGATGGGCAGCCTGTACCGGCAGGTCTCCTGACTTACAGCTCAAACGCTACCTCCAGCCTTCCCGATATAGACCCTACGAGGTCACATCAGTGGCATGAGCGAAGATAGCTCGCTGCTCACAGTTGCGGGGGCAGTTACGGCATTGCAGGCCAAGCCCACTCACCGTATTCCCTTTTCACCGTCATAGCCAAAGCTATGACAGAACCGACACGCTAATAATCAAATCTCAGATTTCGAAGCGCGTCAATGTGGAATTCGTGAGAAGCTGGTGGCGTTACTCCGATGCCACAATTTGCCAGCGCACACGTTTGTGGCGCCGGTTACAGACGACTGCGAATAAAAGACAACACACGCTGCGCCGCGGAAACATTGACAGTCGTATTCACATCATCATTGACCACAGTAACGGGTATATCCGGAGCAATTCCAACACCTTCCCAAGACGTCTTGTCCCGCGACAGATAGATCTCGTTCGACAAACTCAACGTCCAACCGTTGGCAAGTCTCTTGCGAAGGACATCCGACAGAGAGCCCCGCGTCACCTGGCCAATATGGGTGACATGCGGCAGCCCTTTAAGCACAAGCACGATCAATTCGGCCGCCGAAATCGTTGTGCGACTGGTAATCAGATAGATCGGCTTTGTGTACCGTCGTCTTCGGCTTGGCTGCAAATAGATCGCTTGCGGTTTTGCCTTTGGGTCATCACCGGCATAGCGATAATACCCGAGCGTTCGTTGTTTCAAAAACCGGCGCGTGAAGGCCCGCGCGGTGGTGTCGGTGCCACCATAGTTGCGTGTGAGGTCGATCACCAAAGCTTTCGTGTTACGCATGGCGTACAACGCCCGGTCGAGACGCCGGCCCAAAGCACGACGCAGCCCCCAACCACTCGATTCAACCATCAAGTAGCCAATGTCCCGGCCTATCAAACCGTACTGCACGCGCTCATCCCCGAGAATGCGCGCGCCCGTACCAAGCAAGTCCGGGCCGATGTCCTTGCTCCAGTATCCCGGGCCTTTCATAGCAGCCGCACGTTCTCTGGCGGTTATGGCCCGGCGTGGCCGCCGTGGTCTGAAGTAGTAATCCTCACCATCGATTTCAGCGCGGATGTTCACATGCGCATCATTGATTGGCGATAGCAGTCGCTTGATTACGCCAAACAATTGCACATCAGATAAACTCTCCGACACCGCAGGCCGAACCGTCTCGACGTGACGCACCCAATCAACTCCACGCACTTTGAAGAAGGGGTAATGTTTTGAAAACGTCTCTACGGCTGTGTCGAATATCGCAATCGGGCGAGTTGACTGTGATCTGCGACACAGTCTCGGCAGCCGGTCAATTCGATCAAAAATATATTGGTATTTCGGATCACCGTTTGTCAGCTTAATCGTCTTGCGATCCCTACTAACGTATATTGGGCCATCCAAATCATCCGCCAATTCGTCATCATCATCGTTATAGGTGCAGGCACCACGGGTTTTGTCGAAGACCTTAATCTTCCGCCCCTTCACCTCCCATATCCAGCCATAGCCGCGCGAACGCCAAACCCCATCGCGCCTCAAGATTGACCGCACGGATGTCGCTCTAAAGTTATCCGCCTCTGGCGCCGCCGCGACACTATCAGCACTAGGAATGGCAAACGGGCCACAAACCAACCCGACCAACAAGGCCACAAGACCAAAACACGCGACGTTACGTTTCATCATTTCAAACCCAAGCAATGCACTCGTCTCTGCTATTTCAAACTACAGTCACCGACCTGATGCAATTCGAGTTCATCTAAACATATTGATGTGACACCAATCGGCCGAGAAATTGTGATGTACGAAAAAATTACCAGTCACTTTGAATGCGCGAACAATTTCGCAGTATCAGGCCTACGTTATCCTTGACTCCAACCACGGTATCGCCTCACGGGCAGCCTTGAGAGTCTCTGCCTCATTCGGCCACGCCCGAGCCCCAAAATGTCCGATCGCGAACCAGCCACCAGCCTCGGCATCACGGCGATAGAGCTCAAAGCCAAGACTGCCATCTGGGCGGCAGAAAATATCCACGCAATGCCGGCCATCATCCGTCTCGATTGATCGCAACACTTTATTGTCATGCGCCATGAGACGGCCTCTGATGCATATCAACCACCAAGTCTATGCCTCCCCCTCACCGGCAACCCAATCCTTCCCAAGACCTCCACGTTCAGCCTTATACATTTCGTCGCCGGCATGTTGGGTAAATTCCACTGCCAATCGATCGGCCCTAAGCTCCAAGGTTTCTGCACATGCCCCAACCAATGCTTCGGCCAAACGCGCTCTTTGCTCAGGCGACCTACCGCGACGGATGTCACACATCAACAGGGCCGCAGGCTCCGGCGAACCATAACCGCAACGCCAGATATTCCCTTCGCCAAGCTCACGAAATGCAACGGTTACTTGTTCCGGCGTTGTTTGCATGATGTCAGCAAACAAATCGCCAATGCGCCGCGCGAGCGCCTGCTTCACGACCGGCGGATAGGTTCGACAAACATCCACTTGCAAGTACGGCACACCAATCACCTTGAGTTTGTTTTAGATATTAGCCGCCCACTGGCCCGATGAGCCACAACACCCCGACAGCCACCACGACAAGTGCCATTGGACCAAGCACCCACAACAGCGTCCTTGGCCTTACAACGCCCTGCTGTTCATCATCACGTGCCATGCCAACCGACTATTTGATTGCGTTTGATAGCGGTTTTCGCGTCTTAATTGATCGTCCTCTTCTGTCGCACACCCGCACAGACGAGAAACGAGCCCAACACCATCAAGGCCTTCAGAAACAATAGGCCCAGGCGGCAGCAGCCATTTCGACCACAATGGCGGCGCCTCGTACGCCGTAGAGGTAGAGGGCGCCGCTGATTAACAAGGTGAGGCTGACGATCCCGCCCCACCAAAGCCAGCTGGGCGGCGCATCTCGCGGTGGCGAGTGATCGTGTTGGTTGCCTGCTGCCATAATCCAAAACTCTTCATGTCCACTATCTCATGCATGCGCTTGCCGCTCAATCCGCGACACCGGCCTTTCCTTAATGGGCCAGTGAATAAGCGCAGCGAATACACCGAGGCCGACCGATATCCACCACATGATATCGTAGGACTGCGTCATATCATAAAGCCGTCCCGCCATCCAAACACCTAAGAACGATCCCACCTGATGGGAAAAGAACACAATGCCATAAAGCATTGCCATCCATTTCGGCCCATAGAATGTTGCAACGAGAGAGCTGGTGAGTGGCACAGTCGACAACCACAGCAGCCCAAGGATGCCACTGGCCACCAACACCAGCGTCCCATTGATGGGCAGGAACAAGAACCCAAGAAATACAACAGCACGACCGGAATAGATGAGGCTCAGCCCAACGCGCTTGGAATAATAGCGCCCCCACACGCCGGACAGGTAGGTGCCGAATAAATTACCGACGCCGACCAGCGTCAGCGCAAAAACGGCGATTTCAGGCGCCATCCCCTGGTCTGCGACATAGGCCGGCAGATGCACGCCATAAAAGACAACGTGAAAACCGCACACGAAAAAGCCGACATTGAGCAGCCAGAAGCTTGGGTGGCGAAAGGCCTCGCCAAGCGCTTGGCCCAGGCTCTGCGACGGCATGTCTTTCGGCGTTGATGACATCGGCCGTCCGCTAACCGGAACAGCAAGAGCAAACATCACCATTGCGGTCGAAGCCAATACAATAAGCGATGTTTGCCATCCGAACCAGGCGATCAACAAATGCGTATATGGCAATGAGATGAACACGCCGACCCCAGCCCCCATACCGACGCGGGCAATGGCCGCCGCCCGCTCGTTAGGCGGCGCGTTGCGACCGACGGCGCCAACCATCGCATTGGTTCCCGCTCCGGCAATACCGAGCCCCATGAAAACGCCAGACACCAAAAGATGCGCGTCGCTTGTGGCCATCCACATAGTCACAAGACCGATCACCGTTGTCAGCGAACCAAACACGACAACGCGCCCAGTACCGTATTTATCGGACACTGCGCCAGCAACCGGTGCCGCCAAACCCCACACGATATTTGCAATTGCAATCGCCAGACTGAAGGCCTCGCGCCCCAATCCCAGATGTTCGGTGACAGGCCGTTGATAAAGCCCCATGACGTGGCGTATGCCGGAAGACAGCCCTGCAATCATTGCTGCAGCGAGTACCACGGCCCACAACGGAAAATTCTTCTGCTCCTCAGGCGACACACCGGCACGCGCTGTCATATTCGCACAGTCCCCCATTTGATCGACGACCAATTCCAACCGCAGCGCCAAACCCCTTGCCGCGCGTGCCCAACCCGGCGATAGCGCTCAACGCACCAAGTCAAAACTTTGCCGCCCACGATCGACGACGCTATCCCCGTTGGCTGAGATTGCGCACCCATCGATGCGCAATTGCCAACCGTTATCGACGCGCGCAACGGTATATAAGTTGTAGCGACCGACATCTTCTGATTTATGCCGCCGCGCTGCTGATGCGGAACTCACCCCGACAATGGCCATATCACCGCTTCGCCCCGTATGCCATGACAGCTGGTCGCGATGATTGTGGCCATAGACGACCAGTTCAGCACCAACCTTCTGCAAAATCTCGGCCAATTCCGTATCGTTCCTCAATCGCCGTCGTGCATCCGCCAAACCCGGCAAAGGTGGGTGATGCACCAGCACCAGCCGAAAACAATCCACATCGCCAAGCGACTCGAGCAGCCGCTCTAACTCCTGCAATTGAGGCGCATCGATAAATCCGGTTGCATACCCCGGCGCAGTGGGTACCGCGGAATTCACACCGACAATTGCAACATCACCGATGCGTCGCACATACGGAAATCTAACATCGCCGGCTGCCACTGAGCCGGCGCCTACAACATGCTCATCGGACCGCATGTAAGCATGCCAACGTCCGACACCGGGATCCCGCAACAACGGCGTATAGATATCATGGTTGCCCGGCACAACCGACACCACATCCGGCGCCCCGACATCTGCCAACCAACGCGCCGCCTGCTCATATTCAAACGGTGTCGAAATATTCACGAGGTCTCCGGTAATCACGATGTGATCTGGATTGCGCGCCTTGGCATCCCGCAGCAGCGCCTGCAATACCGAAGTCTTATGGACGTGGCGTCGTTTTAGGTGCCAATTGAGAAAACCCAGTGCACGCTTCACATTCCAATGGCGAACTGTGAAGCCAGATACGGGCGCAATGTGAAGATCAGAAAAATGCGCAATAGTGGTCGCCATATCGGTATTTATCCCACATGTCACCGGCAATTGCACGGATACCAATTGCGCCGTGGACGCCGTGTGCATAGATTGATCGAATCGGATTCCTCGCCAGGCCTTGGACAGACCATGGCGTCCACGATCGATTAGCACCCGGACCACCGGCACATCGCTGCCCGTATGGTCACACCAAGGGCAGTCAGAAAACCACCATGGCAGATCAGTCGCGCCCCCTCCCCCGACCCTTATACTTGCGCGCCGTGCAAAGCTACTGGCGCAAGCGTCGCAGCCTGACGATGGGCGCACAAGGTATAATCATTGGCGCCGATAATCAGGTTGTCCTCATTCGTCACTCCTACCGGCCCGGTTGGCACTTTCCCGGTGGCGGTGTCGAAAAAAACGAAACCGCGCACGCCGCACTCACCCGGGAAGTGCACGAAGAAACCGGCATACAAGTTAACGGTAGACCACAATTGTTCGGCCTTTATGCCAACTTTGAATACTTCCCATCTGATCACATAGCGCTCTTTATCGTTCGCGACTGGACCCAAACGGACCGTCCCAGGAGCCGATTAGAAATCGCCGATTGCCAAACATTTTCCCTGGATGCCCTACCGCCCGATGCCGTCCCCGCCGTTCATCGCCGCCTGCAAGAGTACCTCGGGACTGAAGCCCCAACGGACATGTGGTGACATCCCAACAGAGCACCACCGCCAGGCCGACATTGATCGATACCAGGTCACATGCTATGGCGCCTTTCAATTGCAGGCCAAGACCCTGAGTTGCTTGAGCCAATGACTGACGATCATCGACGCGCAGGGCATCGAACGCCAGGGCAGCTTCGCCCGGAGGCGCGGTGATCGAGTGAGGACAACCATTTGCCACCCAATGATCAAGCCCAATCATTGCTGAAGACATCGGCAGACATCACCTGTCGCCCACCGTCAGCGGCCGACCTGGACGACATCATCGCCCTGCACCAGCTCGTATTTGGGCCCGGCAGGTACACCCGCACTGCCTTTCGTATTCGCGAAGGCACACCAAACTTTACGCCCTATTGTCGTATCCTGCTGCACCACAAAGCACTGATTGCCGCCGTGCGCATGACACCCATAACGATCGGTGACACGCCCGGTGCCATTATGCTCGGCCCGCTCGCCGTCCATCCGCAGCATCGCCGTGAGAACTATGGCAAGGTCTTGGTTGGCGAGAGTGTCGCCGCCGCAGCAGTAGACGGGTATAAGCTCGCCATCCTGGTCGGCGATAGCGACTATTACGGCCCGCTCGGTTTTTCGCCCGCACCCCTTGGGCAAATCATATTGCCTGGCCCGGTCGATTACCTGCGCTTGCTCGCGAAAAACCTCGTTGAAGATGCGCTGCAGTCTTATCAAGGATTGGTCAAAGCAGCCGTCTAATTCGTCTTGCAGCACCCAGAAGCGCCACTGAAAATAACGATCCCAAAAGTAAGGCCTTAGTCTTCAAATGGATCGCGCATCAAAATCGTGTCATCGCGCTCTGGACTGGTCGATAAAAGCGTCACCGGCCGACGGATCAATTCCTCGATTGTGCGCACATATTTCACGGCTTCCGCTGGCAGATCGGCCCACGATCGTGCGCCTTTTGTCGACTGGCTCCAGCCATCGAATGTTTCATAGATCGGTTGCACGCGCGCCTGTGCATTCTGACCAGCCGGCAAACTCTCGATGCGCCTGCCGTCGAGTTCGTAACCGACACAGACCTTGAGCTCGTCCAGCCCGTCCAAGACATCCAGCTTGGTCAACGCGATACCATCGATCCCACCAACGGCAGAGGCCTGGCGGACAAGGCAGGCATCGAACCAACCACACCGTCGCTTGCGCCCCGTTACAGTACCAAACTCATTGCCGCGCGTGCCGATGAGTTCCCCAGTTTCATCTTCCAATTCCGTGGGAAAAGGTCCTGAGCCAACGCGCGTCGTATAGGCTTTGGCGATTCCAAGAACATACCCGATACTGCTGGGCCCGCATCCGGATCCGGTCGCCGCCTGCGCCGCAACCGTATTCGATGAGGTAACAAACGGATATGTCCCATGATCGATATCGAGCAGAATGCCCTGCGCACCTTCGAACAGGATGCGCTTGCGCTCGCGCCGCATGGTCTCCAATAACTCCCAAGAGGCGGCCATATAGGCCAACAGCTTTGGCGCAATCCCCTCAAGATCTTGCACAAGGGCCTCACCAGAAACTTCCTGCACACCAAGCCCGCGCCTAAGCGCATTGTGATGCACCAAAATCCGCTCCACTTTGGGGCCCAGCGTTTCGAGCGTCTTCAGATCCTGCACCCGGATCGCCCGTCGGCCAACTTTGTCCTCATATGCCGGTCCGATCCCCCGTCCTGTCGTTCCAATTTTGCCGGCGCCTGCTCCGGCTTCACGAAGTTGATCGAGTTCGCGATGCAGCGGCAGGATCAGGGTTGCATTCTCAGCAATTTTTAAATTGTCAGGTGTAATGTTGACGCCCTGGGTCCGCACCTGTTCGATTTCCTCAATGAGCGCCCAGGGGTCGACCACCACGCCATTGCCGATCAGACCCAGCTTTCCGGGCCGAACGACGCCGGATGGCAGCAGCGACAACTTGTAGGTCACGCCATTGATGACCAGCGTATGCCCGGCATTGTGCCCGCCTTGAAACCGCACGACGACATCAGCGCGCTCTGACAGCCAATCGACAATTTTGCCTTTGCCCTCATCGCCCCATTGCGTCCCGACCACCACCACATTCGCCATTGCGGTCCCTTTGCCTAACCTTATATGCCGGCCCATCGCCAAGTGGGCCCATCTAACGCGAGCAGCCCCGTTACAAACCGTGGAACCATCGCATCAATTATTGTCTTCATCCCAACCATACGCCAATTGGCGCACAGTTTGAACCGATAGTGAATTTTCCTGCGGCCACGTTGCCGACAGTTAGCGATACCGGATTGTCTTACCGCTGGGCCACGTCAGCGTGTAGCCAATTTCAATACCCTGCTCGCCACCGGGTTTTAGTGTTTTCTCCCAAACCATAACGCCTTGGCGGTTCTCAAAATTGCGCTTGGTCGGTGCCGGCTTGAAAGTCGTATTAACCCGAATTTCCTCATTGAGCGACACCGGGACGTGGTCAAAGATTTTATAGGCAATCGCACGATCGCGAAGATTTTTGATGGTTATGCGGAAGTTGCGCTCATCTGTATGCGATGAAGAAATCAGCCCGCTCTCGCCGCGTTTCTCCTTCAATACCGCGAACTTGATTTGCACGGCCGTATCCACCCCAAATCCAAGCTCATGCTTCTCCCCGCCTGCAAGTTGCGGCAGATGGCCATTGCCGATAAATGTCCCGTCGCGGAACAATGCAATCCGGCCTGGCAAAAACGGTTCGCCCTTTGGCACCTTCATTGACAGGTACAGATAGGCCCGCATCTGGCGGCGCGGCACTGCACGCACCGAAAGTTTTGGCGTGATTTTCGTTGACGTAATAGCAACGCGTTTTGCTTGCCCTGTCGCAGGGATGGTCACCCGGCCTGGCACCGCGTAGACGACTTGGAACCGGCTTTTCTGCACACTGGCAAGTCTTCCTGACACCGCAGTCCGTTTGGTCGCCTTTCGTTTGGCGCGTGCCTCCAAAGCTTGTGGTTTCGCCGGTGCCGGCGCTTTTTCAGCTCGTCGCTGGTCAGCAAAACCCCGCGTGCTGTACTTGTTGGTCCCGAGCTTCGGCGCCGGCGGTGGATAATCAACTTTAAGTGAACCAAGGTTAGGCGCTGACGTGCCCGCCGTGGCCCGCGTTGTTGACAATGACAGCTTAATGTTGTTCCAGGCTTCGCCCGTTCGCTGGGTAATTGCCGCGCGCCGGGTGATCGCAAGGGTCGGCGGCTGGCCCCGTGTCCCAGTAGATAGCCGGCCATCGTAGTGCGCTCGCCACCGTGCGCCGCGCACCTGATATCGTACGGTCAAATCGGCCTCAAGCGCCTGGGCGGCCACAACCGTCACCTTCACTTCCATTCGCCGCCGCACCCGTGGCGGCAATTGCGACATTTTTTTGCGCAGATCTTTGATTTTGCGATCAACCTCTCGGATCTTGATCCGCGCCGCATTTAAGGCCTTCTCAGCTGCCGTGATTTGCCCAACGATCAAACTTGACAGTTCCGACCAATCTTCTTGCACCACTGTTTGACCACGCCCACCCGATGCAGCCCCACTCACCGGCAATTTGACAAGATTGGTTGCAAACCGTTTTTGCGCTTCGCCGATCGCGACTTCGGACTTATATGTCTGGCGTTCGTCCTTCAACGCCTCAATCTGCTTTTCAAGTTCTCTGCGTTTACTCGCCTGCTGTTGGGCATCGGCCCGCGGCACATATAGGACCCGGGTATCGACTGAGCCGATCTGAAGCCGGCCCGTTGCCTGACCCTCAACCCTCACCGAACGCCCGATCGCCGTTGCCGGTATATCCCGAAACAGCAGTTGGTAACTGCCAGCTCCAAGTTTGACCCGGGCGATCCTGGCCACCTCTGCGCCGCGCGGAAATACTGTTACCGCATCGACTTTGGACTGCACCTCGATCGCCGCTTGCGCAGCAACGATCGACGCCATGATCCACACCCCAGCTCCGATCCAACGCAACATGATTTTCATAGCCCGCTCCAAGACATGAACGACTTCTTTCAAAACAATTATCGCAAACCTCGCGGGCTATCATGACACGACTATGACCGGGACCGCCAGACCTGCTGCGCCTGCCGGCCCCATTGCCGGCATTAGAACGCCAGACGGCAGACCCGAACCACATCCTGAAGGTTTTTGACGCGTTCGAGAACTTCGCTGGTCACAGGCTCGTCGACCGCCACAACACAGATCGCATCTCCGCCGGGTTTGTCACGACCGAGATTGAATGTTGCGATGTTGACACCGGCCTCCCCCAGCACAGCACCGAACCGGCCGATAAACCCTGGCACATCCTGATTGCGCACGAACAGCATGTTCGGGCTCACCTCAAACTCCATGTCGATATCGCGCACCTGAATGATCCGCGGGCGCCCGTCTGAGAAAATGGTGCCCGCGACCGTACGCTCATATTGATCGGTTTGAACCGTCAGTTTGATGTAGGAGCCGAACGCCCCCCTGCGTCCCCCCTTTTCTTCTTTCACATTGATCCCGCGTTCTTTTGCGCTGGTCAACGCGGACACCATATTGACATCGGACAGCAACGGACGCAGGACACCGGCCACCGCCGCTGCCGTCAACGGCTTGGTATTAAGCTCCGCAACATCGCCGGCATATTCAATCCGAATACCCTTGATAGCGGTCTCCGTCAGCTGACCACCAAACGAGCCAAGCTGCTCGGCCACATCGACCCATGGCTTCAGAACCGGTGCTTCTTCTGCGGTTATATTGGGTGCGTTGATGGCATTGGTGATGGCGCCTTCTAGTAAATAGTCAGACATCTGCTCGGCAATTTGCAGCGCCACGTTCTCCTGCGCTTCCGAAGTCGACGCGCCAAGATGCGGCGTGCAGATAACATTGGGCAGCCCGAACAACACATTCTCATTCGCCGGCTCTTCCACAAATACGTCGAATGCAGCACCTGCCACATGCCCGGATTTGATCGCCTCTGCCAAAGCCTCTTCATTGACCAGGCCGCCGCGCGCACAGTTCACAATCCGCACGCCGTGCTTGCACTTTTGGAGTGCTGCAGCATCGATAATGTTGCGGGTCTTATCGGTCATCGGCGTGTGCAAGGTGATGAAATCGGCGCGGCGCAATAGTTCATCGAGTTCAACTTTCGTGACACCAAGCGTCACCGCGCGTTCCGCCGTCAGGAACGGGTCATATGCGATAACCCGCATCTTCAACCCCAGTGCCCGGTTTGCGACAATTGCCCCGATATTACCGCAACCGATAACACCCAGCGTCTTACTATAGAGTTCGACGCCCATGAACTTATTCTTTTCCCACTTACCAGCTTGCGTCGAATGGTCGGCCTCGGGAATTTGGCGCGCCAATGCCATCATCATTGCAATTGCGTGTTCGCCGGTGGTGATCGAGTTCCCAAACGGCGTATTCATGACGATAATACCCCTTGCGGTCGCCGCCTTGATATCGATGTTGTCGACACCAATGCCGGCCCGCCCGACGACCTTCAGGTTTTCTGCTAACCCGATAACCTTTTCAGTCACCTTGGTTGCAGAACGAACCGCAAGACCATCGTACTGGCCGATCACCTCGGCAAGCTTCGCCTTGTCCTTGCCAAGCTGCGGTTCAAACGTCACATCAAGCCCCCGATCCCGAAAGATCTGCACAGAAGCTTCGGACAATTCATCGGAAATCAACACACGTGGAGCCATTATCAGGTTCCTCCTACTATGCTGCGCGATTACCGCCCAGCGCGCATAAAAAAAGAAAAACAAACGTCCAATCAGTCCGCCGGCACACCGTGATTAAAACGACAATTACCTGGCGGCTGATGGATCTCGAACGACTACAACTTGGCTTTCTGCACTTCGAACGCCCAGTCCAACCAAGGCGTCAACGCAGCCATATCGGATTGCTCAACCGTGGCACCTGCCCACACCCTGAGACCCGGCGGTGCATCGCGATAGCCCCCGACATCGAATGCCACGCCTTCCACCTCGAGCGAACCCGCCATATCCTTTGCGAACTTTGCCTGGCCGTCCTCCGGCAACGCCAGGATGGCAGGGTCGACAATTTTGAAACACACCGACGTATTCGACCGCGTCGCCGGATCAGCCGCCAAATTCTCGACCCATGCGGTTCGATCCATCCAGTCAAACAGAACCTGCGCATTGGCATCGGCCCGGGCCATCAACGCTTTCAAACCACCAATCCCTTCGGCCCAGGTCAAAGCATCGACGTAGTCTTCGACGCACAGCAGTGACGGCGTATTGATGGTATCGCCAGCAAAAATCCCCTTCAGAAATTTCCCCCCTGAAGCCAGCCTGAAAATCTTTGGCAGAGGCCAGGCCGGCGTATAGGTCTCTAAGCGCTCGACTGCGCGCGGTGACAGGATCAGCATGCCATGCGCAGCCTCCCCACCCATTACCTTTTGCCAGGAAAACGTAGCGACATCGACCTTGGCCCAATCGATTGGCTGGGCAAACACAGCCGACGTCGCATCGGCAAACGTCAAACCTCCGCGATCGGCCGGAATCCAATCGCCGTTGGGAACTTTGACCCCCGATGTCGTCCCATTCCAGGTAAAGATCACGTCATTTGAAAAATTGACCTGGCCCAGATCCGGCAGAAGACCGTAATCGGCCCGCATTACGTTGACTTCGGCGAGCTTCAACTGTTTGGTGACGTCTGTGACCCACCCCTCTCCAAAGCTTTCCCAGGCAAGAATATCAAGCCCCCGGGCGCCGAGCATGGTCCACATCGCCATCTCAAATGCACCGGTATCCGACGCCGGAACAATGCCGCAGTGATAATCAGACGGCAGACCGAGAATGCTTTTGGTTTTGTCGATTGCCGCGACGATCCGGTCTTTACCGACCTTGGCACGATGCGATCGACCGAGCACAGCGTTTTCAATGGCTTTGGGAGACCAGCCGGGGCGCTTTGCGCAGGGGCCGGAAGAAAAATTGGCACAAGCCGGACGCATTGCCGGCTTTTCAGGCACTGTCATGTATCTACCCTTCCAGATAGTTAGCCTCCCGTTGGGGGGAGGTGTCCCGCGGCCTGTATCTGCGAAATGCCCGTTTTTGTCAAGGAATCGCTGAAACGCGCGCTGCCAATTCTTGCCGCTTCAACCGTCAACAGGTCGCGAACTGCACGGCACGCTTACACAAATCTTTCAGCCCCAGGTTCAAGGTGACCCATCGAGCTCGACTTGTGCAACGAGATTATGCCCTGTGTCGAAATTCAATCGAACTCAAGCAACTGAAACGAGCACCCTACCGACCATGAAGAGCAAAATCTCGCGACTAGCTGCTAGCGAACACACATGACCAATCGCAGCGCGCCTAGCATCTCACTAAGCCTCTCTTAATTTGCTGACAAAAATAACATTTGTGAAATAAAAGCATTAGATCGAAGGTATAAGTGAAATCTCACATTATTTCGCGCACGGACCCATATCTCCACCGCAAAGGCCAATTGCGCACCATTAGGCGGCGGCTCATCCGTCGTTTATTCCACGCAAAGAGTATTAACCTCGCATTTGAAAATCTTCGCGTCGAGTATTTGCAATATTCAGCGCAGCCCCACAATGACGTCATCCAGACATCTTACTGCATCGAAATGCGTTTCCGCCGCGGTTCTCCCTGTTTCATTTCTTGATTTATCCAATCAGACCTGTCGTCCGACCCGAGCTTGCCAAGGTTAGGGTTCATGCTATCTATCCCCCAGGCCCATCCTAATCGCAGTCATGATGGTGCTGGCCGTTGAGCGGCGGTCCATCCGTAACGCCACTGTTTTTTCCCAGAAAAAAATTCTCAGCTTTTACCCGCAAAGATATAATAGATTGGCAAAAAATAGCGGCGGCGATATGCACCAGAAATACCTATTCCCACCCATCTCTGATATTTGTTTCTGCTGCCCTGCTGCTGGCTAATTTCCAATCTAGTAAGTATTTTTGTCAGCCTGTTTCCCGCCAATCATTTCAGCAGGCTCACAATAAGGCGCCTCGCTTTCTGGCAAGCGGGGCGTTGATTATTGAATTGATCAGCAAATTACCTCAAGGTACTGTTAAAAATCATATTGCTTACGGGGCTTGTGAATGAACGACTCGGACAAGCTTGATGCGTTAATAAAGCAGCTACGTCGACACTCAGATCTATTGATAGATCGAGAAAGCGTGCACGATCGAAATACCTACCAAAACGCTGCTGCACATAGCGCGTTTGAACACATAATGTGCAACCTTTCGATCTTGATCTATCAAATCTGCAAATTTGATCGTCATTCGGTCGAGATCTTTCATTCGAAAGTGCTTCGGAGCCTTTCCGTAACGGCACTTTCAGGCACCGACCCAGCGTTGTCCGACCATCTCTCGGATGAGACCTTTCGCAAAACCGAAGCGTTTTATGATACTGTCTTGCAGCACATGGAGCAGCTGGAGCACATGGAGCATCTGGCCGTTGCAGATGATTGCGAATGCGATGCCGAAACATGCGAGGCAGAGCCTGATCTGCCCGTTCACGACGATACAAGTGCCAGAATAGCCGCGCTTGAAACCGCGCTCTCAAAGGCTTTGGACCGCATCTCGGCACTGGAACTCCAGCGATAACTCAGCCTGGCTGGCGTGCCTGGCGCAAGTGACCGAACGCGAAACAGACCCCCACTGTCTCCCCAATTTTAAGCCGCTACCGCCATTGCCCCCAATGGCCTTGAGGCACTGTCAAATTCTCACCTCGAAAAGCGTATACGACCGATCCGTATCGGAATATCCGATCTGTGGGCAATTTGTTGAACCGAATATCTGAAAGATGATCGGAATGCCGAAGCACTACGAGAGACCAAGGCCATTTGTCGCCATTTATCTCGCGAACCTCGCCATCGGCACAGTCCCGATCCTTGGGAGACAAAGCCTATGGTCCACAACCAAAAAATTGGATGCGGTTTTCTGATCAAAACATCATCCGGGCAAAAAGGGCATCAAAAGTGGCTGACACTAACGGCCATTTTTCCAAAGCAGTTCTTTGATCACGATCAGTTGCCGAAACTCGAAGAATACTTGTGTCGAAAGATACATGCCGCCTGCTTAGATTTTGCACGTAACAACAAGAGTTAGGCAGACAACGCACAGGCTTGCCCGAATAGCCCGACCGCGTCAGATCAGCGACGTCCCTATCATTATGCGGTTGGCAAGCATCAAGATGAGGACGGCAGCAATGCCATAGACCAATACGAACTTTAAATTGGGACCAAATGATAAAGCATCTCGTGGGACCCGAAACATGGCCCCGGCCCCCGCCACAGCCACGGCCGTGATACCAACCATTGATGCCAGCGCCCAGCCCAGTAGGGCTGCTTCCATCACCACCACGTCGGCGACGTTGTTGGCCATTGGCACCACGATTCCCAACAAGACCGTGATCGTCACCAATTGATGCACGCCGACAAGCGACGCAAGCGTGATGATCGAAACCATCCCAACGATCAGTAGTTCTTGTGGCAAATCAACTGCTTGGTAGGCCTCTGCAAGACCGATACGCGTCAGGGTGTAACCAACCACTTTGCCAAGCGCCAGCGCCACGGTCACCAGCACCACTTCATCGGCAATACGATGCAGACCGCCGTAAACACGCCCAAGCATCTGCCGGAGCACACCGCCACCTGCACTGGCAAGAGCTGCCATACAGAGCACCGGAATACCGACCACCACACTTTGCAGGGTCGTTAGGTCCGTCAAGGTTGTCAGCAACACGACCACCAGCGAGCACACCGCAACCGGCAACGCGATCACGCTTAATGCGTTGAGGGATCGCCACAATTCCCGAATGTCCGTGTCTGCTGAATACATCACATGTGCCATGACGAGACCAAGCACGCTGAGTGGAATGCCAAATGCAAATATCTGCCAAAGGTCCACGTCAGGCAGATATTGCGATGTAATTGCCATGGCAATCCAGAACGGCGACCATAGGGATGCCAGACAAAGCCCTCGCATCGTCGACAAGGCGGCGCGAAGGCGCGCGTCCTCGGTTGCCTTATCTCCGAGGATTGGGGCAAGCACCGCCATTGCGCCGACAATCAAAATTGCACCTGTAAAATGGCCACCAATCAAAAAGGCTCCTGATTGTTGACCCTGGCTCAATTCCGCAAACACCTGCCGCGCTTTTTCGGTTTCAGACCGTAACTCGGCCGTCGCTCTAAGGACGGTGATGGTGCCGAAAAAAGCGGTGAATATGGTCGCCGTATTAAGCGCTTCAACGATCAGGCCCCAGCTGTTGGAATAATAGGCAAACGCCACCCCGACCAACGTCAACCCTGTACACAGGATGAGCGTTCGCCGCCGGATATCGAACAGCGCGAACGCGATATAAAGTCCCATCAGCAGGGCACCCGTCACGGTGCCTCCAACCCCGGGCACCAGGAGCCGCACCAGCACCAGGCCCCATATGACGAGCAAAACCAGCTCGGCCAGGCGCCATCGTTTGCCATCGGTCATGTCCCACCCCTTCCATGACCGTGCTCATTTCAACAAGAGTTTCGGCCAGACGCCATGCCTACCCTGCGCACTCTGGCGCACGCAATCCCTATGGCGGATCGCTCCAGAACTCATAGCTCCGGCGCTTCTTTTCGCCGATCAGACAATCGGCTTTGGCGCGATTGCGCAGCTGGAATTGCGCCTTGATCACCGGCACAGGCGGTTGATATCCAGAAATTTCAAGCACCAATTTTCGTCGGATCGCGCTTGCAAACTCCGCCTTAGACCTAATCGGCAGAACAAACGAACCGACGCCGCCAATCACACACGCCGCATAGTAGCGGTCTAAATTCGGAATATCATACCTGCTATGGACTGTACTCGGCCGCGTCATTATCGCCAGCCCGTTGATGACAATCCCCTGTCGAACCGTCTCATCGCGCACCACCGTCACCGGTCTGCCGATGTTGTTGGGCCCATCGCCAGAAATGTCGATCACCCGACGGGTCGGTTTGAACGGACTTTTCTTGAAATACGCCCGCGCGAATTCCAGCGCGGCAGAGATCGACGTCCGCCGATCGTTATCCAAGGGCTTCTTTTGCAAGAGATCAGCAAATGCGTTGGCACTGGCTGGCCCGTTGATCAACGTCCAGGGCACGATCACCTTACGCGCATCGAGACCCGCCCACTCGACGTAACTGACCGCAATGCGACGATATTGGCCGGAGGCAATAGCACTCAGGACTTGCGGGCTACGAAACGCCTGCACGTAGCCATCACGCTGCAGGCGCTGCTCGCCATCATCCATAGAATAGGAAATGTCGACGGCCAGCACCAATTCGAGATCAACAGGCGTTCGCGCCACCGCGCCACCGATCAACACGCAAGACCAAGCCACAACAACAAGCCATCTCGCCAGGGTTCGCATAACGCCACTCCTCGACCTGCTTTGGCCCGCGTATTGGTTGACACCGGGACCCTTATCAAACAGCTACGGCGCGCCATCTCGGGCAATGATCTGACGCGCCACATTGATCATAGTCGTCTCAAAAATCTGCGGACGCCGATAAAGCGGATGGTATGGCGCACCGGTGCGGTCTATGTAGGCTGCCTCTAGACCCGCCACGAGCGCGCCGTGCGTATCCCAATCATGCGCTGCCACGAGACGCAAAGCCTCTACCGGGCGACCAAGCCGACTTGCCGCAAAGGCATACACTTTGCCATCCGGCTTGAAACTTCCGGTCGCCTCGACTGAAACAATCTCATCATAATAGTCCAAAAGGCCGGAATGGGTAATCTGATTGGTCACAAGTTCGTGCGATGAATTTGTGAACGCAACAGTGCGATAACCTGCCCGACGCAATGTCTCCAGCGCCGGGATAACATCACTGTGGGCCTGCAATTGATGAAAACCGGACAGGATATCCTGACGCTTTTCGGCGCTGATCGTGACACCACGACGCGCCGCCAAAGTATCCAGCATATGGCCGGCCAACGCCCCAAAAGTTGTCTGCACACCAGTCAACGCGCAAACCGTTGAGCTGTGCAGCAACATCGAGAACCAGGTCGCCGCCACACCGGCATCTGCAAATGCAGCTTCGAACCTGGGCCGGAGCGACGCCAAATCGAGCACCGTTTCATTGATATCGAACAAGATGGTATCACGTGCCATCCGAGACCTTTCGCTGTTAACGCCGCATTTGGCTGCACGCGCCTCCCATTTTTACTGCCAAGCCGCGCGCCTATTGCTGTATGTCACAGGCAACCTCACGCCGCACGCCCATCAGATCGGGCAGGTGTTCGAGACCCATTTGACGACGTCGGCGACTGGCCGTCCAGATCTTGGCCACCTGGATCAAGAAGCTCCGCACTTACCAAGCCTTCCTTGACAAACAGGAGATTGGCAAGCTGTTGGTTGGCAACATTGGCATCCAAGGTATTCATTTCAACGACAGCACCCCGCTGGGCATGGATTGGGCCGACATACCGGAACACTCCGGATTCAACACCTTCCCAAACGACTTCGTCTTCGGTCGTTGGCCCGGCGGGCAATGGCATTTGCACCAAATCATCAGGTGGCAGGATAATGGCATAAAGGCCCATGGAGATTTCTCCCTTTTCTGGGCCTCGCAATTCGCGAGGCCCCTCGTGAATTGATTTCTGATTTGATTTCAGGCGGCCCGTCTCTCCCTTAGACCTGCGCGAAACCGCCATCGACAGCGAATTCTGCCCCATTGACATATGAGCTTTGCGGCGAGGCGAGGAAGGCTGCCACATTCGCGATTTCTTTGGGTTGCGCCACGCGCCCAGCCGGCGTTTGCTGGACCACTTGTTGGCCAAAGGCCTCCACCGCCTCCTTTTCCAGGCCAAGTTTGCCGATCAAAGGCGTTTCCGTAAGCCCCGGCGCGACCGCATTGACTCGTATCCCGCGCGGCGCCAGCTCAACCGCCAAGGATCGCGCAAAAGACCGCAACGCTGCTTTTGTCGCCGAATAGACGCTGGCGCCTGGCAAGCCGACCGCATTCACAACAGAGGTGTTGAGAACGATTGATGCATTATCATTGAGATGTTCGAGCGCATGTTTGATCGTAAAGTAAGCCCCTTTGACATTGGTCTCGAACAAGCGATCGAAATGCGCGGGATCCGCCTCTTCAACCGGCAGGAATTCCGCAATACCGGCGTTCACGAACAACACGTCGATCTTACCGTGCCTCGCGCGGATTGACCGAAATACGCGATCGAGATCCTGACTGCGCGTCACATCACCCACGATACCTACAGCCTTGGATCCCAGCGCGGCTGCCGCACGATCCAACGTCGCCTGCGCGCGCCCGACAATGACGACTTTGGCACCGTCATCGATCAGCGACTGGGCGGTCGCCAATCCGATTCCGGATCCACCACCGGTGACGACTGCGACCTTGTTTTCGAGAGATTTGCTCATGATCAGCTCCATTTCTGATTGCGGGCATTGCCGCGTTGGTTGATGCGCTGAACATAGGGCATGACGAAATATAATTGAAATTGATTATTTATATATATATTATCATTTCCATGAATTTAGCTGCAATCGATCTCAATTTGCTATTGGTGTTCGACGCCGTTATGCGCGAACGCCATGTCACCCGCGCCGGTGATAAGATCGGCATGTCCCAGCCGGCGATGAGCAATGCGCTCAACCGTCTGCGACACCATCTCAAAGATGATCTGTTTATTCGTGGACCCGACGGCATGCAGCCAACGCCACGCGCCTTGGAAGTGGCAGGGCCAATCCGTGATGCTCTAGAACGCATCGAAATCGCACTTGACCAATCAAGCTTTGATCCTAAAACCGCGCATCGCCGCTTCTTGATCGGTACCAACGATTATTTTGTTACGACATTACTCCCGCACCTCGTCCAACACCTGCAGCAATCGGCACCTGGCATCGATCTGTGTCTCGTTCCATCCGCCGGGCGCACGTTACAGTTGTTGGATGCAGGCGAACTAGATTTCGGCATCGCCGCATTCGGCGAGATACCCGAAAGGTTTGGTACAGAATCTCTGATCGAAGATTCTTATGTGCTGATGATGCGAAAGGGCCATCCGTTGTCCAAAGGGCGCCTATCGATCCCGCGCTATGCTGCGGCACGCCACCTGTTGATGTCGCCGCGCGGGGATCCATCCGGGTTTGTCGATAGGGCGCTCCTCGAGCACGGTCTTACCCGTCAAATTGCAGTCACCATCAACAGTTTCTCTTCGGCCCCGGCCCTCCTGGCCAGTTCGGACCTCGTGCTAACGGCCCCGAAACGCATCGCAGACACATTCGCTCCCCTCTACGATATCGCGACGCGCCCGGCCCCCTTTGCCGGTCCACGTGAATACGCAACCGCAACCCTCGTCTGGCACAACCGGCTCGCCAGCCATCCGGCGCACGAGTGGTTCCGCACAACGATCGTTGACATCGCCAACGCGGTTTAAATTTTCCGACCTTCAGAACGGCCAGCCGATCGACACCGTCCGCGCGCCCGCATAGCTGGACACAACGCGCACCCTGGTTCCGATCCGGGCAATACGGGAGAGATGAATGACATGTTTATTCATCATCCTGAAGCAACCCGACGATGACGCTCGGCCGATAGACCTCGGATTATTCGTGCCATGGATGCGATAAATCGAACTCCCGAGATAAAGCGCTTTGGCACCCAGCGGGTTCTTGATACCGCCGGACACAGTAATTGGCAGCCAAGGTTCGCGCTTGCGCATTGATGCCGGTGGCGTCCACGACGGCCAGGAGGCGACACGTGAAATACGGCTTGTACCAGTCCAGGTGAATCCGGTCCGGCCGACCGAAATCGGATAGAGGTAAGCTCTGTTGCCTGGCAGCGTGTAATAAAGCTTGCGCCCCTTGGTATCAACAATGATCATGCCAGGTCGCTCCCGCCGCGCCAGGTATACAATTGACGGGGCTTCGGGCGAGATATCCGGTTTTGGCCCGCCCTTCATATAGCGCGGATAGACCGGCCGGTAATTCTTTCGCCGCTTCTCCCGCTCTTTGGCGCGGCGTTGTTGTTCCCGGCGAACGTCGCTGTCAAATATCGGGCGACCTCCGTTCCAACTGCTTTGCGCCATCGCGGTTGTCGGTTCTGCTGCGATAATCATTGCACCGAGTGCAATGCCCAGAATACGTAACACCACTTGTTCCACGCCTCGCCTATCTGCAAATCGAACTGCGCTCCGTTGAGCCAAACTGGCTGCCGCGGTATCTATGCCCCTCAAATGCACCGATGGCGAGCCTTTCAAGGGATACAATAGGGAAGATCTGCTAGGCTTTTCAATACTGTGGCTTCCAGTCCACACCATTTGCAGGCTAGACTGATAGGCTGCCATTATCGGCCATTGGCTTTACCATTTTCGCTACGCCACCCTTTTACCGAGCCAGGCTGAGAGATGACAAACCGGTTGGCCTATGTCGGGTTGAAAGTGCTAAATCTTAAAGTGCTAGCACGACCTGACATGGACCAAACGACCTGACCGCGGCAAGCCACCGCACACCCTATAAGGACAAACAATCACGTGTGGGGCGACCCTATATATCTCGCCGCTGCGATCGCGCTCTTCGTCAGCGTGATGTTTGGTCTTATCAACCATCTCCAAAACAACGGCCTGGATCACGTCGACGCGCCGACCGGCACCGTCATCAATGTCGGCACCTCGGCATTGGCGATGTGGATATTTTCTCCCCTATATTTTGCACCCCACGTGCTGTTTACGCCCGCCGCGGCCTATTTCGCCATTGCCGGACTGGTCGTACCCGGCATTTCCTTAGCACTGACCGCACTCAGTATCAGACGCCTCGGTCCATCGTTCACCGCCGGTGTCGCTTCCACCAGCCCCGTCTTCGCGATGGTGTTGGCGATTGTATTCATCGGCGAAAGCGCCACCTCACTGTCCATCGCGGGAACGTTAGTCGTCGCCGCCGGTGTGACCCTGCTGGCCGGGCGCAACAAGAACGTGCCTCGAAACTGGCCGCTCTGGGCGCTGTTGCTGCCGCTTGGCGCTGCACTCGCCCGCGCTATTTCCCATGCCGCAATCAAACTCGGATTGACCGATCAGCCGCATCCCTTCATGGCAGCCCTCATCGCGGCCACGATATCTATCACAATGATCTACACCTTTTACCGCCTACGGGGTAATACGCTACCGCCCATAAACCCCGGCTACGCCTGGTTTGCGGCATGCGGCCTCATCAACGCCCTCGGCCTATCGCTCCTCAATCTGGCGCTGGACCTTGGCGAAGTCATAGTTGTATCTCCGCTAATCGCCGCGGCACCCGTTTTCACTTTGCTTGCAAGCTATCTCTATTTCCGGCGCGAACGCATTACCACCCGCATGACGCTGGCGATTCTCAGCGTGTTTGCCGGCTGCGTGATGGTCATAATCAAGTAAAGCCGGCGCCACCAACAGCGCTACTTCGACACTTGCCTCGGCGCTGAATTCTAGCGCAAATGCTCGATCACATCGAAACCGCGGCCCTTATCGGTGATATAGATGAGCCCGCGATGATCCCTCGCGACGTCATTGGTCAAAGGCGCTTTATAGCCTTCACCCGGCACCGGAATATAATGGCCGACGTCACGCGGTGCTGACGGATCAGAAAAATCGATCAACCGCAGACCTGCCCCGAACCACGTCACATAACTGATTGTATCGTCGATTTTCTCACACAACTGATGCGCACCGTAGCGCGTCCCTGGCCCACAATCTGCGTAAGGCGACGCGCTCTCCGGCACATGGTACTCCGCAAGCTTCACCGGCTTTTCTGGCGCCGTCACATCGAACACGTAAAACGGCGCATGCGCCCGCCCCTCATCATCACCGCGGTTGGCGCGTTCCTCATCGGTTGCAAGGGCGATCTGGCGGCCGGCAACCTCGAATGGAACATGCACGAATGTGTGGCTCGGCTCAGCCGCTTCCGGATGGACATCGTAATGGCCAACGGTTTTTGGGTTTGAGATGTCAGAAATATCAATGATCCAATAGCCCGACATCCACGTCCCGGCGAACAGCAAATCGCCAGAGCGCAAGGCATGGTGCAAACGATGATTGACGCCTTTTGGATCAGGCGTCTCGCCGCCCGCCACGTTTTGGCCCGGCATCCACCACCGCCCCACTTCTTCTGGCTTTGAAGGCTTACGGATATCGTAAATTACCAGGATATTGCCAACGAAGCCTTCCATCTCGGTCGATATATAGGCATAGGTTTCATCGCAATCGAACCTGTGCACGCCCTTGCCCCAGGTCTTTTCGAAATGAATGAGTTTGGGTGCTGATTTGTTGCTTACGTCATAGATCCGAAAGCCGCCATCGTCATAGTCTTTGGCCGGGCCTTTATGCCGTTCGCTGTTGACGATCATGATGTCATCTACCACCCGCACCTTATGCGAATGGGTTTGCGGGTTTTCGAGATTTAGCTGTGACATCAATTTCGGCGCACGTGGATCCGAAATATCGTAGATTGCAGTGCCTTCCGGTCCGTACATAAAACCGAGGTAGGCATAGTTTCCACTGATTGTAACCTGGCCCGCTCCGCCAACATCAATCCGGCTTAGCGGTTTGATATTTTCACTAGCGATAATTCCATGTTGAGAGCCATTATCCATTTTGTTCGTTCCACTTCCCAATTGCCTCACGACCTGCGATCAAATGAGACCTTATGATTTCCACCCAGCATACGTTATCCATGAGGGTGTCGCCTAGACAAAAATCTGCAAATTCCGCAGCGCTATCGGGCACTATCCAGCACATCATCCAATTGGCGATTTTGGGTGTTGCCTTGCTTGTTGTCTTACAGACAGCAACCACCGCCGCCTGCACGGGCAACTCGCGCCCCGGCGGCACCCGCCCAGCCATCGCACACAGCTATATGGTCGCAGCCGCCAATCCCCTTGCCGCCAAGGCCGGTTGTGCCATTCTCGCCAAAGGTGGCACGGCCATGGATGCCGCAGTATCCGTCCAAGCCGTCCTCGCGGTCGTGGAGCCCCAGGGCTCCGGCCTCGCCGGCGGCACGATCCTGACCTATTGGGACGCACGAAAACGCCGCGTTCGGTTTTTTGATGGTCTTGCCGCAGCCCCTGCGGATGTGGGTCACGCGTTGCGCCAGCCGCTGCCAAGCGATCGTGGCAATTGTCGTCTCAAAGGGCGCCGGCTGCTGCCCCTCGCAGCGTTAATGACCGCCCGTGCGGTAGGCGTTCCCGGCACTATCGCCGTTCTCGATAAGGCACACCGCCAACTAGGACGACTGCCTTGGCACACTTTGTTCGATGCCGCCATCACGCATGCCGAAAACGGCTATCCGCTACCGCGCTACATGCATCGCGTTCTGAAAGGCAAGGTGCGACGCAAATTACGTCGTTGCCGGTATCCGGATTTACGCCGGCGCTATTGTTCATCACGACGCATACCGAAACCAATTGGCACACGAATCCGCAATACCGAAATTGCAGGCGTCCTGCGCGAGATCCGCGATAAGGGCGCCCGAGCCTTCTATGATCCGGCCGGCACAATTGCGCCGGCAATCGTTCAACGCACGCGTACCACGGGTTGCAAACTTTCAACCAACGACGGCCGGCCAGCGGTCCTCGCGAGTACCATGACCCCAAAGGACTTCGCCAGCTATCGGCCTAAAGAGCGCGCGCCGATCTGCAAGCCCTTTGATGGTCACATCATCTGCACCGCACCGCCGCCCTCCGCTGGTGGCATTATCGTGCTATCGAATTTGGCGATCATGACACTCAATCGCATTCAGGAGCTCAGGCCCGGGTCGCTTGCCCACACGCATCTATCGATCGAAGCAAGCCGCATTGTGCAGCTGGACCGGCGTCAACACGTCGGCGATCCTGATTTCTACAAGGTGCCGACCGCCGGCTTACTGACCGACGCCTATCTGGAAAAGCGCGCCTCGCTGTTTTCACGCCACCGCGCCATCACGTGGCCTCCCATCGGCAAACCCAAAACGACCGGGGTGCCACGACTTCTTCCTCCCACCAGCGATGAATGGCCGATCCAGGATATGACCAGCCATGTGTCAATCGTCGACCGTTATGGCAATGCTGTCGCACTGACGACAACCAACAACACGTCATTTGGCACGCAGATGGAAGCGCGCGGCATGATCCTCAACAACGCACTCGTGAACTTCACCCGCCAAGGCTGGATATCTCCCGGACACGAAGCCAACGGCATGCAGCCGGCCAAACGTCCGCGCACATCGATGGCACCGACCATTGTTTTCACCAAGGACAAAAAACTGCGCCTGGTCGTCGGGGCCGCAGGCGGTGCCGCAATTCCGGATTATGTCACGCAGACCATCGCCGGTGTCCTATTTCACGGGCTGGATCCGCAACGCGCAATTAATCAACCCCATTACAGCGGCCAGTCCCTGACGAGCAGCAAATGCCGCGGCGGCAAGGGTCTCATATCAACAGTTGAACGTCGCACCCGAATTGCACGTCACGTGCAAGCGTTGCGCCGCCTCGGCCATCCCTGCCCCAAAGCTAAACGTATGCGCAGCGGGCTCACCGCCATCAGCGTAACGAATGATGGCCGTCTGCTTGGTGCCGCCGATCCACGCCGGGACGGGATTGCAATCGGCAAATAGCCGAACCCCAAAACCGCCGCGCATCATCGCGATATATTGCGCCGCTTTGCATAGATGCCGGTGGCAACCGCAAACAGTCCCAATGAGGTGGCAACAAAGACACCGCCGGCCCCCAAAGTCATCGCCACCAACCCACCGAGAATGGGGAAGCCCACCTGGCCCACACGATTGCCGACGATCCGCAGCGACACCGCTGTCGCGCGTCCTTCGACAGGCGCCGCAGAGACAACCGCCGTGAGAGTGACTGTCGCCGCATACCCAAGTGCAAAGCCGATAAACATGCAGCCAATATGGACATAGATTACATCCAACGGCATACCTAGGAGCACCATTCCTAGGCCACCGGCAAAGATACTCCCGACCATCAACGGCATACGCCCAACAAGCGCCAGCGTTCTCGTATAGAGCAACCGCGACACCATGGTCGCCGCCGCGCGCAGGGTCAGCGCCAATCCGATCTGACTTGCATCGATTTGTCGTTCGGTTCCAAGCAGTGGGAGATAGATGTTCAAAAGATCATGCGATGTAATGGTCATGACGCTGGCAAAAATAAACATTACGAGACCGGGCGTTCGCAACAATTCACGCAATGGCAGAACCTTCTTTTGCGCCGCACCCTTCGGTCTAGCGGGCGCCGGTCGCATCATGAGCGCCACGATCATCGTCAGGATTGCACCGCCAAAACCCACGTAGAACAACAGCGTCGTATCCGGTATTGCCCCCGTCCCGCCGAACAGACCGAGCACCATCGGCCCGAGCCCCGCTCCGATCGCATTGGCAACCATATAGTTGCCGAACGCCAGATCACGCCGGTCACCTCCTGCGCCCGACCGCTCACAAACGATTTGTGAGCCGGCCATGAAAAACATGTGACCAAAGCCAAGCACCACGTTGGCACCAAGCAAGTTCAAAGCCGTCGAGGGCAGAAACGCGAATAGTGCACATCCGATCAACGTGCACGCCGAGCCGATCCACACCGCCAGTGCATCGTGCCCCCTGTCGATGAAACGCCCAACCCACAGCCCAATGAAAATTGGCACAACGGCAAACGTCGCAGCAATCAACCCAATCCATAATTTTGGCCAACCGAGTTCGAGCGCACGATAGGATAGATTGATTTTGACCAACCCAATTGTCGTCTGTGCGAAGACCGCATGAAAAAGCAGCGGAATGTGCAGCCTGAGATTTAAGCGCGGCTCTATCGCAGTCAAAAGGACGACCTCACATAGTTGTCAATCTTCGTGCCAGCGCTATGTTCGCCGCACGCACACACCCCATAGGAAACACCGGAGACAAGCTCCCCCGCACCAAACACACGCCACGTGAGTTGGATAGCAAACACACAACCGGGCTAGATACCCCACCTTATCGTCTCTGAGACCCGGCGTCGATTCGCTTCTAAGACTGGTGCCAGCTACGTGCTATCCGGCCGCGCGCGCCTCACCCGGCAGGCACCCTGCGCGGGCAAACAACAAGAACGCCGGCGGGACAAAGAAGAACGACACCACGGTCGACAACAAGACGCCACCTGCAATGGACATTGCAAAGGGTGGCCAGAACCCGCCGCCAGCCAGGATCAAAGGCAAAAACCCACCGAACGTCGTGACCGTCGTAGAGATGATATGACGGCTCTGGGCAAGCACAACTTCCGCCGTTCGTTCAACATCTCCGTTAAGCGCCTGTGCGTCCTTTTGCAGCGCCGTCATAATAATAATGGCGGCGTTGATGGAAACACCAATAGAACCGATAACACCGATCACCGCCTGAATACCGAAGGGATAGCGAAAGGCGGCAAGCGCCAACAGACTGAGCCCGATCGATAAAACCGCGACCACAGCCGTTACCAATGACAGTCGGTATGACCCGAACGTCAGGACGATCGTTGCAATCGTCAAAGACACAATCAAACCCATGGACGCCAACAGATTTGTCAACACCTCGTCACGGGCATCGGAATCGCCGCCGGTCTCAAGCCGATAACCTGGAGGAATCTCGAGACCGGCTTGTTTAATTCGCGCTTGCACCTTGCGCAGCGCATCTTCGGGCAAGACATTGCGTTCAACATAAGCCTGAATGGTATTCACCCGTTCACCGTTGCGCCGATAAATCGGTGTCTTCTGCGGCCGGATATCCAATCGTCCCAACGCCGTAATGGGTATGCCGCGATAGTCTCCTTCGACAGGGGTATTGGCGCCACGCGCCGACAGGATTTGTACCGAGGCGACACGATCGGCCGATGACCGGCCAGGCGAATCGACCCGCACGCGCACCGGTAATTCCTCGCTGCCTTCGACAACCGACCCGCCGGTCACACCCTCCAACTGCGTTTCAAGCTGTCGCGCCACGCCGCCAAGATTTAGCCCTGCAAGCCGCGCCTTTTCCTCAGACAGGTTAACAAGAACCTTCGGCGCGCCAGGCGTAAGCTCACTTTTCGCCTGTACGATCCCCGGTACATCGAGCATTAACAATCGGATCCGGTCGCCCAGCGCGCGCAGCGTCGCAAGGCTCTGTCCGACAATCCGGATTTCCACAGGAGCATTGACCGGTGGCCCCTGGACCAACCCCCGCACGATCAAGCGTGCTTCAGGCACATCTCGATCGAGGCGACGCTGCAACCGGCCCAGCATCTCTTCTGTTGCCGCCGCCGACTTGGTCGTGATCAGCGCCTCGGCAAAAGTCGACTCATCATCCTGATTGGCAATCATATTGTAGTAGAAGGCAGGTGCATTCTCTCCCACCACCCATGTTATGCCGGTAACGCCCGATTCATTGCGCACGATCCGTTCTGCCTTGCGCACAATTCGCCTCGTTTGGCGAAACGAAGCCCCATCTGCGAGCTTGACCTGAATATGAAACTGATTGCGGTCAACGCCGGGAAAGAATTGCGGCTTGAGGGTTGGGAACGCTGCATAACCCATCACTGGCAAAATCAATGCACCAACAATGGTGATACGCGGATTACTGAGGGCGAGTGTCAGGAACTTGCCCATCACAGGCGACCCGGTACCTCTCGATGACCCGTCAGAGGCCTGCTCGACCGGCGCCTTGAGTAACCAACCTGCCAACGCCGGCGTCACGGTCATTGCCAGAACCAATGAAGAGACCAGCATGATGATCACCGCAATGGCGATGGAGCCGACGAAATCACCAGCCGGACCAGGTAACAATACCATCGGCATAAACGCCAGCACCGTCGTCACGGTTGACGCCAAAAGAGGAATCGCAAGACGACGGACGCTGGCATCAACCGCCCGCAGGCGCGATTCACCCGCCACCAGGCGTTTGCGGACATCATCCGTCATGACGATCGCCGCATCGACCAATAAACCCAGCGCCACAATCAATCCGGTCACCGACATCTGTTGGATCGGCACGCCGGCAAACTTTAGTCCGGCGATTGAAATGATACTTGCAAGCGGAATGACAATCGCCACGATCAACGCCGCGCGCGCGCCGAGCGTGAGGAACAAGACACCCACCACGAGCGCAATACCGATGACCATATTCTGGAGCACACCGAACAAACGCTCAGCGGTATACGTTGCCTGGTCGAACAGCTCTTTGAGTTGCAAGCCTCCGGGCAGACCCTTAGAAAAATCTTTTACGGCCGCTTTTAGTCGCTTTGACCAGGCATCAACCTGCAGATCGTCTTCCATTTTTGCCGCCACCAGCACGGCGGGCTTTCCGTCCACCAGTGCAAGGCTGGCGGCCGGCTCGCGAAAACCCCGCTTGATCTTTGCGACTTCACCAACCCTGACAATACGGCCATCACGCCCTTGGGTAATCGGGATCGCACGAATACGCTCGAGCGATTTTAGTTCACCGGCAACCTCGATCAGGAGATCGTTTGCTTTTCCGCGCACCTGACCGGCTTGGACTTTGGCGTCGGCCCCGGCGATTGCGGTTGCGACTTGTTCTGTCGTGATACCGATCGACGCCAAAATTACAGGGTCCACGCTCAGCGTGATCTCTTCCTGGCGGGCGCCATAGAGACGCACGAGTTTCGTACCGGAGACGTTCCTAAGCCGGTCTTGCAGCGCGCGTGCCGTACGCTGCATGATAGCTTGATTGGTGGCGATGCCGGGCCGGGCCAGTATCGCAACGATCGATGTAAACGCGCCGACGCGATCATTGTCGAATTTCGGCTGCGGCACACCTTTCGGAAACACCCGCGCCGCTGCCGCAATGGCATCGCGAATTTCTGACCAGGTCTGTTCAATTTTTTCCTTTGACAACACTTGCGAAAGTTCGACCTGAACAACCGAAACACCTCGCCGTGATATAGAACTAATCGTATCGATCTCAGGGATTTCGCGCAGTTCGACTTCGATCTTTTCCGTTACCAGCGCTTCAACGCGTGCTGGATCGGCGCCGGGATAAGGCGTGACGATAGTCGCAAACAAGTTGGTGATGGTTGGGTCTTCCTGCCGCCCAATCGTCGTCAATGCTGACACGCCGGCTGCAACAATCATCAAAATGACAAGCGCAAAGACCCGTCCGTCTCTGAATAATAGCGTCGTCATGGCACTCAATCCCCTGCCCGGCGCACTGCGAGTACGACCCGTTGACCGGGCGTTACGCGATGCGTTCCATTGACGACAACCCGCGCGCCGTCCCTGAGCGTCCCGCGCACAAAAACGCGCCCGCCTGCCGTGTGCAAAACTTCCACGGCCTCGGTTTCAATAATTCTTGCAGGCCGACCCTTGCGACTCGTTGCAACAAGAACCGTCCACAAACCCTTATGGCCCTCTCGCAATGCAGTGAGCGGCAACCAATATCCATCGGCTGCAATGCGCTGTTCGAGTTCAAGCGTCACCAGTTCTCCGAACGGCACGCCACCACCTGGCGCAACATTGAATAACAACGATACGGTGCGTGTGCTGGCCTGGAGATCAGGCCGCCGAGCGGCGAGCGTGCCGCTGAAGCGGCGAGAACCGGATCGGAATTGATAGTTTGCAGTGGACTTGAGAGAGCCTGCAACGTGCGGCGGCACGCCGACCCGCACTTGGCGCCGGCTGCTTTCGAGCAATGTTACGACCGGCATTCCCGCGGCGACCACCGCGCCTTCGTCAATGACGCGCCGGCTGATGCGACCATCGAAGGGCGCTTTAAGGTGCGACTTACGGATGTCGATATCGAGTTCTGCGATTTGCGCTGCGACCCGATCGATCGCAGCAGCGAAGCGGGCCAGTCCGGCAACCGCCTCATCATATTTTTGATCTGGCGCCCAACCCTTTTGGCGCAAGGACCGCTGCCGCTTCAGCGTCAGTTTGGCAAGTGTCCGTTGGGCATCCAGTTCCTTTTGCTGCGCAACCAGCTGGCGTCGGCGCGCCTTGAGCTTATCAACGTCGAGAACGGCGACCACGTCATTGGCTTGGACGGCCTCGCCTTCTTCCCGCAAGACTTTGAGCACCAGTCCGCTCCGCTCGAACGCCAGATTGGTTTGGCGCTGCGGTTCCAATCGCCCCACAAATTGGGTTGTAACGGCATAGCTTTTTGCCTTTTTCGCAAACACCGTTGCGACGGGAATAGGCGGATACGCTTGCGGCGGAGCCGCCCCGGCGGCGCGAAGATAGAGGAGCCAGGTCCCAGCGCCAGCTGCCGCCACAAAGGCCAGAACGACTAGCGCCTTGCTGGTAGCGACCACCGCGGCCCGCATCGTCGCGCGCCAGCCCCGATCCGAATTTCCATCAGCCAATTGCCCGGACATCGCCATCTCCACCGATCGCATCTATTGCAATGTTACGCCGCCTAACATATGTTAGATCTACTAACTTACAAGTCACAAGTTAGTGAGGCTAACATGTCGCACCCAGGGCGTGCTAAACCCGGAAAACGATGGCGAAGGAATCGGTAAAGACCAGAAATGCAGCGGGCGGCCAGGAGGCCAGCCCCAGCGGCGAAATCCGCGCAAAATCCAAATATCATCACGGCGACTTGCGCGAGACGCTGATAAGCGCCGCTTATACCCTCATTTCGACGCACGGCGCCGACGGCTTCACGCTGGCTGACGCCTGCCGCATTTCGGGTGTTTCCACCGCCGCGCCATATAAGCATTTTTCCGATCGCGACGAGCTATTGGCAACCGTCGTCGCGCGCGCTTTTGACAACATGTCGGACCGATCGATGGCGGCTGTCGAACAGGCTGGCGTCGGCACACTCGAAGGTATAATCGCCATGGGCAAAGCCTACGTGCGCTTTGCCGTCGAACAGAAACACCTGTTCCGTCTGATGTTCGGCCAACACCCGATCCTGAAACAGGACTGCCAGGTCATCGAGGACGGACTGGGATGCTTTTCCCGCGTGATTGAGCAGGTTGCCATTTATTGCAGCAAGAATCATGTACCGGGAGACCCGCGCCAGATTGCTGTGCGGCTTTGGACTTTTGTCCACGGTGCCGCCTCCTTAAAGATCGATGGCGATTACGACGTTGTATCGGAAGACCTCGACGTCGATCATCTCATCGAAGTGACGACGCCGCTTCTGTTGGGCGCCTGACGATTTTGCTGCACCGCTGGCAGCGCCAAAATTGGCGCTGACCACTCTCCAACATAGCTTGCCGAACGGGACATAAATCCGGCACGATGGCGACCGGGACCATCAAAGACTTCGACCACCCGCACAGGAAGCGCAACATGATTACCCTCTACAGCAAAGCCACATCGAACGGTCGCAAGGCAGCGATCATGCTTGAAGAGACGGGATTGGCCTATCAAGTCCGTCCCATGGCACTGGAGCGAAAAGAGCAAAAAGAAGATTGGTATTTGGCAATCAACCCCAATGGGCGCATTCCTTGCATACAGGACGACGACGGACCTGGCGGCGAATCGGTGACCCTCTTTGAATCCGGCGCCATATTGCTCTACCTCGCAGAGAAGTCCGGCCAATTTCTCTCCGAACAGCCGACCACCCGCCTCGAAACTCTGAATTGGTTGTTTTTCGCCTCAGGCCACGTGACACACACGGGCCTGGCGGTGCACTGGCAAATCCGCTGTCGCGACAACAATCAAGCCCATCCCCACCTGGCGGAATGGCAACACGAAAACAACCGTGTTTATGGCGTACTGGAGCGCACACTGACCGAACGCGACTACCTCGCCGGCGATTATTCCATCGCCGACATCGCCGCCTATCCCTGGATCTATCGCTGGCAAATGCAGGAAATCGCACTTGGGGACTACCCCAATGTCCAACGCTGGCTGCAACAGATCTCAAACCGCCCCGCCGTTAAACGTGGTCTACAAATTCCACCCCGCGACGACGATCTATAGCGGCACAAAAAAATGACGGGCCGCAATGGGCCCGCCAGTTCAACTTCAAGCGACCGAATTAGGTCACCGCTACATTATTCGAGAGGTCACGCCCTAGGCCTACAAATCTATTCGATGTCGTAGCGAAAACCGACACGAAATTCATGAATGTTTTGATCGGGAATCGTCACACGCGTCTGAAAGGCACCGGTCACACCATTTTGCTCACCCGTCAGCTGATGCGAGAAATCAACGCTCGTCAGGTGCAGGAAGCGATAACCGATGTCCAGCTTGGTTCTCGGTGACATATTCCACACCGCACCGGCCATCAAGGCGCCGGCAAATCCAAACGTCCAGTTCTTCTCGGAGCCCGACTGGTCACTAATTGTAGCACCACCGGTCTGGTTGCCAGGCTGAACTTGGTCACAATCCGTATCCGGCGCAACAAGGGGTAGACAGGTTGTAGTCTCGCTGACGGTCCGCTTCATGCGGTGAATGGCAACACCGACGCCGGCACCGATATACGGTCTGAACCGGCGCGAGGCTGGAATCTCCATATAAACGTTGGCCAGCCCGGTATAATTGTTGACGAAGATCTCGTCCTGTATTTGTTGGCTATAACTGGAATTCGGGGCGCCGGCATCGGCAGGTATGGTTGCGGTTGTGTTTGTGAAACCCTCTGTTTCATTGCGAAAATCGAACGTCAAATCACCGCGAATAAAGCGCCCGTAATAGCGCCCAATGCCCAATCCAAATCGTCCGAATTCCGAGAAGCCATCATCAAATCGCAGGGAATCGGCATAGAGGTTTGTCGACAGGCCATCTGCACTGGAAAAGCCGTAAGATGCATCGAGCCGGAAGTAATACTCCGCCTTGTAATCCGCCACAGGAATAGGCGCCGGCACCGGCACCGCAGCATGACTGCCGCGCAATCCGTTGAGGCCATTGCCTACCGCTGCGCTCGTTGCCATGACACTTGCCAATAGAGCGGCCCCCACGGCTCGCATCGTGCGGTTCAAGTAATCAGTCATCACCGTCAATCCCTCTGTAGGGCAAGCGGTCTCGCTGCCCGGCGCACTAAATCTTGGGGTACTGAGGATACGAATACTGAGACACAATGCCTGCTTTGCGAACAGCCACACCTGAGGTTGGCTCCAAAGCAACACACGCCACAACGGCCATAACCGGGCCATCAGCTTGATCGGTCTGCCTGCAGCTATGCTCGCGGCACAAAGCCCCCACGGACGCAACGAAATGCGTATGTGCGCACCACCAGCGCGAAGCAAACCGTTCTGATATCTAACTATCGGGCACAAGAATTAAGCGTTCCTTAACCGGGCACGCTAATCCATCCATCGCGCAAGATTTTTACGCACCGAAAGTTGTAGCAACGATCAATCCGCCACCCGAAGGCCACGTATCACATCAACGGCGGGCCGGTGACCCGGTCGACCCTTAAGCAAGAGTGACTAAAGCGTTGGGCTGTCCGGCTCCGGTATGTGCTCTCCGCTACCAGTTCCCGGATCGATAGCGCCAAACACCAACAACCCCATGAAGAAACCGCCCAGATGCGCTTCCCAAGCAATTGTCCCGGAGACCAGCGTATTGCTCCAGCTCATCGCGAACAAAAAATTGAACCCGACCCAAAGCCCAATGACCCACAGCGCTTTCGGGTTATAGAGCAGCGATTGCAGGCTGGCGCGCGGAATACGCTTCGGGTCGTGGCTCAACATCCACCGGAATTCCGGTGCCTCGGCACTGAATATTAACCGCAAAACCGCAGCCATTATCCCTGAAATTGCCCCCGACGCGCCAATCAGATGTGTGGCCTCGTCGGCATGCACCAGCCAGAACGCTCCAACGCCGGCAAATCCGCACAATGCCCCGAGCAAAAGGAACCGCGCCGTCCCCAGACGCCGCGCCGCAACACTACCGACGGCCAGAAACCAGGCAGAGTTAACGATCAGGTGCACCCAATCACCATGCACAAACATGTGCGTCACGAGCGAGGTGAAGTTGGCCCACGGATAACCGGGCAAGCTGCTTCCAACCTCGCCATAACGGATCGGCAGGAACGCCAAGTAATGCAGTACATACAAAGCGTCTTTGCGGTCCATGAGCGACAAAACCGCATGCACCCCAATCAATATCAGCAGCGTAACAGTTACCACCGCCGGCGCATTAACGATTGGCTCTCTTTTTGCCACCTGACCTCCTCAATTCCATCGGGCTCATCGCACCTTGGCATGATAACTGCGTTTGCAACAGTCGACACCTAAACCATTGATCAATTTGGGTTCAACATGTTCCAAATTGGTACAAAATGTTAGCGCACGACAGTAGTCATATGACCAAAATCTTACATCATCCGACCAGCCAGTATCTATTCCGCCATTGGAATAACATCCGGCGCGACCGTGCGATGCCGCACCGCTTTGATATCGACCCGACCCAGCTTTCCAATATCCTCAGCGACACCTTCATGCTGGAACACACCAATCAAGGTGCATATCCATTTCGCCTGGCTGGCACGCGTATCTGCGAGTATTTTGAAGCAGAGCTTCGCGGATCGTCGTTTTTGGACTTCTGGTCTCCTCGCGATCGCGCCGAGATTCACCAATCCCTTAACGCCCTCTGCGCGCGCATCCGCCCATTGTGCATCACCTTCAATGCAACCAGTGCCGAAGGCCACCGTATTTCGTATGAAATGTTGTTGTTGCCTGTCACACTCTCAGGTCTGGCTGTCGATCGCATACTTGGCACGATGGCAGTGGCACGCCATCCACCATGGCTCGGTTTCGACCCCATCATTGATGTCGATCTAACGACAACGGAATTATTCCACCCCGAAATAATCACGGGTGCTGGCTCAGAACCTGCCCGCATTTCGGCGCGCATGGCCCCCTATCAGGCGCCCCGCAAAACAGGCCATCACCCCTACCTCAAATTGATCGAAGGCGGCCTCGCAAAGCGCGCTTGAGCCCCCATCGCGCCCCACACGACGCCCCGAAACAGCCGGGGCCGCACCCCTTCGGCAAGGGCACTTATTAGGTAATCTTTAATTTTTTTGCGGCTAGGGTGTCGCATATGCCGCAAGCAGCCAATTCAGAGATTTCAGACTAGGCAAAAACAGCCACAGCGTACGTTGCAGATCGTCCCCGGGATTATTCTAATGTCCTTGCCCACCGAAGCCCCGGTCATTCCAAGCTCACCCACTGAGCCAACTACAAAGGCGGCCGACGAGCCACGCTTTAAGACGTATGCCCTGACGCTTCTGGGCCGCTTCATGCGCGCGGACAAGCAAGAATATCCCTGCAAACTTTTGCAAATCTCCTTAGACGGAGCGACTTTTACAGCCCCCTCCGGCGTTGAGCAGGGCGAGCATCTCATTGTTTATCTGGACCACATCGGCGGTCTGGAAGGCACCGCCACGCACATCCTTGAGGATGGCTTTGCGATGCGATTTTCCATGACCGAGCATAAGCGCGAAAAACTTGCAGAACAGCTCACCTGGCTCCTCAATCGTGACGCCAATGTCCCGGAGCTGCCACGCCGGCACGTCCGTTCCAGACTGAACGACACAACCTCAAAAATGACACTTAATGACGGCCAGATACTGGACGTCCATATTCTTGACGTGTCAATTTCTGGCGCCTCAATTAAAACTGACGCACGTCCAACACGAAACTGCATAATAAAACTTGGCAAATTGCGCGCGCGGGTCGTTCGCTATCATGAAGAAGGAATTGGCGTAGAATTCACGGATATCCAGCAGCCTGAGGCGTTGAGGAAGTACTTTGGCTGATGCGATACGAGCGAAAATATCTTTTGCCAACCTGCTTAACTATTGGCAGCATAAGACTGGGTACCATGCGGCGGCGGGTACACAGAGTAGCGTTTAGTAGAGGGTTACGTTGATGCGTAAATGTTTTCGATTACTGACTGCGGTCTGCCTGCTCTGGTCCACCCCCGCTCTTGCGGATCTGGGCCATAAGAACAGCCAGATCAAGAAATCCTCCTACATGCGGGTTTTTGGCAATACGCTGCCGCCACACGGTTATGTCAAATTTTGCGCAAAGCACCGCTACGAATGCCGAAGTGACGGGCGTACGAAGAAGCGCTTTGCGGCCACGCCGCAACTTCTGAGTGTCCTCGACCAAGTCAATCGTCGGGTCAACAAGTTCATTACCCCCGCCACCGACCTCGAACTCTATGGCCGCGAGGAGCATTGGACGCTACCCAAATACCGAGGCGATTGTGAAGACTACGCCCTTCTCAAGCGTCGTCTGCTGATGCAGCGCGGCTGGCCGGCGAGCGCCTTATTGCTGACGGTCGTGCGCGATCAACAAGGTGATGGCCATGCCGTCCTCACAGCGCGCACGGATCAAGGCGATTTTATTTTGGACAATAAGGATCACAAAGTTCGCCTCTGGCACCAAACCCCATACACATTCATTATGCGCCAATCGTATCTCAATCCGATGGCCTGGATGTCATTGGATCCGGATCAACATTGGCCGGTCAAAGCGCCTTTGACCAGTCAGCCGGCTACCAATTGGTCGACCAAGGCAACGTCTACGTCTACCAGATAAATCAATCACCTGCCCGCACCGCTTTCAATCGGACAGCCTGCGGTGATGGGTCAGACCGTGAAGGATAGGACGCAAATTCCCGCTCCTTGGAACGGTCGCAGCTAAGTCGTACCGGCTCTAAGCTCGCTCTTGAAACGGCGCCATTTTTTCTTGTAGCCTTCGACGCCGCGCTGGATCATTTCCAGGTCCGTATCTGTGACTTCGCGCACCACTTTCCCCGGTGCGCCGAGCACAACCGAGCGCGGCGGGATCATTTTGCCCTCAGGTATGAGCGCACCGGCACCGATCAAACAATCCCTACCAATCGTCGCACCATTGAGGATGGTGGCACCAATTCCGATCAAGCTCCCGGTCTCAATGGTGCAACCGTGCAACATGGCCATGTGGCCGATTGTGCAATCCGGACCGATCGAAAGGGGATA
The DNA here is from genome assembly GCA_965223255.1 of Hyphomicrobiaceae bacterium. GTDB lineage: Bacteria > Pseudomonadota > Alphaproteobacteria > Rhizobiales > Hyphomicrobiaceae > CBDCWA01. The sequence goes on from CBDCWA010000003.1 coordinate 1,017,970, forward strand.
GCCGGGATCGACATGCAGCACCGAGCCGTCCTGTACATTCGATCCATCCGCTATGGCGATCGTGTCATTGTCCCCCCGGACCACAACATTGAACCAGATGCTGACATCTTCGCCCAATGTGACCTGCCCGATCACCACCGCGCCAGGGGCCACCCAATATTGTCCCGAGGCTGGTGCTATGACCGTTGTACCATCGAGACTGTAGAGCATCTCCCCTCCCCCAAGGCAATTCGATTGAAATTGCCCTGCCAAGCCTCAGCTAGGTGTTCTCTTCCAGGTCGATATCGAGGATCACCATCTGCAATTGATAACTGATTTCACCGTCTTCTTCTTCACGATAGAGCGGTGCCAAAAAGTCTTCGCCGATATAGACTTCCGCCATGTCATCCTTCTTGGGGGCCATCACGACCCGGAGCGCATTATCCTTGAAAACTTTGCGTAAGTAAGTTTCCAATCGCGGCAGATCTTCTTTCATTAATCCCTCGTCTTTCCTTGCGGCTAAAAATAAATCGCAAAGCGCGATGCTTTGCCAAAATACTTAAGATTGAGTGCGGTCCGGCAACAGTTGATGCATTGTCCGCGCCGGTTCGGGGCATCCTGCCGGCCCGACAACTTGTGCCGGCACGCCTGCGACCGTCAAACACTCATCCACGTCTTTGAGCACGACACTACCGGCGGCAATCCGGCAACAGCGTCCAACAGTTATGTTACCCAACACCTTGGCGCCGGCCCCAATCATGACGTTGTCATTGATCTTGGGATGGCGATCACCGCTTACCGTACCTGTTCCACCCAGCGTCACCTCATGCAGTATCGAACAATTTTCGCCGATCCGGGCTGTCTCACCGATCACAATACCTGTCCCGTGATCCATCATGAGCCCCATGCCGATGACCGCTGCCGGGTGAATATCTATCGCAAAAATCCGCGATGACTGGCTCTGCAGGTAAAATGCAAAATCTCGTCGTCCGACTTTCCAGAGTTCGTGTGCAAATCGATACGTCGCAAGCGCATGGAAACCTTTGAAGTAAAGCATTGGCTCGACATACCGCGTACAAGCCGGATCGCGGTCATAAACCGCTGCCAAATCGGCCCGGAAAATGGCCCCGAGGTTTGGATTGCATTCGATCATCTCACCGAACGCACGCGCCAACAGGCTGGCGCTGACATCAGGATGATCTAGCCTGAGCGACAAACGATGAACCACCGATTGCTCGATCTGCGCATGATCGAGGATCATGGATTGAAAAAAACTGGCGAGCGCCGGCTCCTGCGATGCAGCCTCTGCCGCTTCTTCGCGTAGCCCAATCCAAACAGGATCCTGGCCCGATACCTGCCCCTGTAATTCGTCTTGCATGGTCATATAGTTTTCGAGCCGCCTTTCGCCTCGTATTACAATTTGCACCACCGCCCAAATTCGTTCAGCGCGCGGCCAACCCTGGCGTCCAGAGCGACACGTAAGCGGTATCGTGCGCCCTCTCGCCTGTCAAACCACGCCGACCCAGGACTGGCGCAACGTCTCTGACGACAACTGACAGACGGCTGACTTTTCCACAATTCAGCCCAGGTCGTCGGTTAGTATTTCATTTTGGTGCAGCGCGGTAAATCGTTTGATCTTCAGCATATCAACCAGTGTCTCAAACTTAGCATATCCGACGACACCGTTGAATTAGAATATAGAAATTGCGTCACACAGTAATGCGCAAAGCAAATCTTCACAGTCCGCGACTGAGAACAAGACTTTTCGCATCGCACAATACAAGGATCTTGCTTATTCGGGTTACCAAGCTGTAAAATCTTTTAACAGGTCCCAGGCATCGAAGACGGGCGCATCAGAAGAGGACCATATTGGGAAAGGAAGCGACAATGACCCTAACAGTGCGACTGAATTTGTTGCTTACAATACTTTCATTTGGTTTTCTGACAGCCATTGTGATTGGAGCGATCTAGTCCACCGCGCATGACAGATTACAAGCATCAACCGATCCGATGTACGAGGCCGCCACGTATGAGCGGCCCTTTTTTTGTCGTCCAAAAAATCGATGTTGCCAGCAAGAGCGGCTAACAACGGCCGCGGCCGGCGACCCGCTGTCCAGTATCCTCGCTCATAACACATGAGGCGCCTGGATCACCGGACGGCATTGGCACACCTCGGCCGAGCAAGAAACGCACGCCATGCGAACGCGTCAGCCCAGCAGGGAACCGCATTTTCTTGAGAATGCGAAATTCGCGCGGGTGCTGGGGACCTGACTGTGCTGCACCACGACCTGTGCCCAGAGGAGGTCCCCAGGCACCACCACCACCACGGCCAATGCCGCGCAAATTGAAGGCCGGAACGCGATCGACGATTTCCAAAACGCCCCTGTCGAGCAACTGTGCAATTCCAGCCATATGCGGCAGCACCGACACCCGCTTAACCGGTTGCTTTGCAACCACCTTGCTTGGCTGAACCGAAACCAATCCGCCAGGGGCGTAATGCTTCATCGCCCGCCAGATCGGCGCACCGGCCTTGTCCAAAGCGGGCAACGCCCCTGTTGCAATATGAACCGATTGCTCGATACGCCCGTTAGGCAAGCTAACCCGCGCGGCGCCAAAACTGCCGAAGACCCGGTTCGGTTTGCGCCCGACCAACAGTGCCAATCGGGTCGACGTCCGCAAACCCGTGGTACTGGATGCAGAAGAAAAATAACGCAGACATTGCGTTTTCGGTGAAAAATACACCCGTGACTTTGCTAATCCAACGACGCCGCTGCGGCTGCCGGCCTTACCGGTTCCCCTGATCGATTGCACGACCACCTGCGCCACACGATCCGTTGCCCCGGTAAATTTCCATACCATCGCATTATAGCTCGTCAGCACCACATAGAGCGGTGCGGCACCCGGTTCAATCCGGACCTCGCTCGCAGTCACCTCGACATCGTCGCCACCAATCGAAATATCACTTATACCCCGTCCTTGATAAGCACCGACCAGCATCAGCTGGACAGACTTGCCGGCTTTCGGAAATGCACATTGCTTTACCAGATCAGCCAACCTGTCATTTTGGCGTCTCTGCCGGTAGGCGCTGCGCTCAGCCCGCAACGCGGCGCTGCCGATCGACCGAAAATCGGATGCTTCCAGCGACGAAATCGTGCCATCACCATCGCGGTCCACGCTCATGAGGACCCGCGCCAACGCCGCTTTATATTCCTTGAGTGTTACACGCCCATCGCCATTGCCATCGAGCGTCAGGGGCACGCGCTGCTTTTCCTTATAGGACAAATAGGTTGGACGGCGAAATTTCTTGCTGGCCGCCGCCGCCAGTTCTGCAAACGAAATCACACCATCATTGTTTCGATCGCTGCGCATCTCGCGCTTCATCAACTTATCCAAAACCTTGGCAACTTGCCCAGGCGTGGGCTTGATCAGCACCCCTTGAACATAGATGTGTTGACGGGCGCGTGAGCCCACTGCTGCCTCAACTTCCGATCGCGTGATCTTACCATCGCCGTTGAGATCTCGCCCAAGCAAACGTCCGATCTCGCGCCCGCGTTGGCTTGCAGCCTGCATTTGACGCGCCAATTTATGATCGCTCAGCGACACACCATTGCCGTCAATGTCGGAATTCTGGAAGAACCGCATCATGCGCTGTTCGATATAACTGATCTTGCGGTTCGCGCGCACCAAGCTACTAAGCCGCGCGTGCATCCATTGCTCACCTGTAAAAGTCGTGCTGCTTTGTGCAAGGGCTGGTCCAGCCAGACATACCACACCGACCAACAACAAAGCCCGCCCAGCGAACATCATCACGATCCTCCAGATTCAGAACACACGGTACGCCAGAAACACATCCAGTTTAGCGTCCAACGCGCGGATTTTCACCCGCATCTGGACGCAATAAGAGGTATTCCACTGCATATCAACGAACGATTACGACGAGAATAGTTCCGATTTGAGGCGAAGCAGTCTTATGCTGCTGCGTTCTGCCCTTTGGCCGGCTCATAGTTCAACACCGGTCGCAGCCAACGTTCTGCCGTCTCAAGCGACCAGCCCTTGCGCCTCGCATAGTCAGCCACCTGATCTTCTTCGATCCGCCCAACCCCGAAATAATGGCTTTCGGGGTGTGAAAAATAGAGCCCGCTAACTGAGGCGCCAGGCGTCATCGCAAATGAATCGGTCAACCCAACCTCGGTGGCCGCCTCTGCGCCAAGCAACGCAAAAATTGTACCTTTCTCGGTATGGTCGGGTTGCGCTGGGTATCCGGGGGCAGGACGAATTCCTTGATAACGCTCTGCGATGAGGTCCGCATTCGACAGAGTTTCATCTGACGCATAACCCCAGAATTCGCGTCTAACGCGCGCGTGCATGTGCTCGGCAAACGCCTCGGCCAATCGATCGGCAAGCGCCTTCAGCATAATCGAACCGTAATCATCCGTTTCTGCAATATGCCGCTCAAGCGCTTCTTCTTCACCGAACCCTGCCGTTACCACGAACGCCCCGATATAATCTTTAAGGCCAGAAGATTCCGGCGCGACAAAATCGGCAAGCGCCGTATGTGCCCGATCACTGCCTTCTCGACGCTTAACTTGCTGACGAAGGGTATGAAGTATATTTAATTCGTCCCGGCGCGCCTCGTCCTTAAACACAACGATATCATCGCCTCGTCCGGCCGCTGGCCACAGTCCAATGACCGCACGCGCTTCCAGCCATTTTTCTTCAACCACGCGCGCCAGCATTTTCTGTGCGTCATCGAACAGGTTCCGAGCTTCCTTGCCAACAATTGGATCATCCAAAATAACCGGGTACTTTCCACTCAATTCCCAGGTTGAAAAGAACGGCGTCCAATCGATATAGGGAACCAGCTGTGCCAGATCATACGATCGAAATGCCCTGCAACCGATAAATTCCGGTTTTGGCGCCGCATATCCTTTCCAATTCAATGCCAGCCTATTCGATCGGGCTTCTTCCAATCGCAATCTGTCTTTGCGGGACTGCCCCCTGAGATAGCCTGCCCGTACTTTTTCGTATTCGACGCGCACGCCTTCAGCAAACTGGCCGTTGTTAGTCTCCGACAACAAATTGGAGACCACACCGACGGCCTTGCTGGCATCCGGCACATAGACGGACTGGCCGCGATTGTAGTTCGGCGAAATCTTCACGGCAGTGTGCACCTTACTGGTCGTCGCCCCGCCAATTAGCAATGGGCATTCGAATCCAAGCCGCTCCATTTCCGCGGCAACACTGCACATTTCATCGAGCGATGGCGTAATCAAACCGGACAGACCGATAATATCGGCATTCTTTTCAATTGCTGTGTCCAGAATCTTCTGTGCCGGTACCATCACGCCGAGATCAATGACCTCATAGTTGTTACACTGTAGGACGACACCAACGATGTTCTTGCCGATATCGTGCACATCGCCTTTGACGGTCGCCATCACGATCGTTCCGGCTGCCGGCATTTCATCAAGTCCGGCCGCCCGCTTTTCTTCTTCGAGGTACGGCTGCAAATAGGCCACCGCGTGTTTCATCACCCGCGCTGACTTAACGACCTGCGGCAAAAACATTTTGCCAGCGCCAAAGAGGTCACCCACGACATTCATACCTGCCATCAAGGGCCCCTCGATCACCGACAGAGGACGATCGAATTTCTGCCGCGCCTCTTCCGTATCGTCCTCAATGAACGTCGTGATACCGTGCAACAAAGCATGTTCCAGACGCTTCTCAACGGTCGCCTCACGCCACGACAAATCCTGCTCCTTGGGCTTGGTCACCTCGCCCTTGAAACGGCCAGCGGCATCGATTAACCGATCGGTGGCATCCTCTCTTCTGTCGAGGATGACGTCTTCACACATTTCTCTGAGGTCAGGATCGATATCATCATAGATCGGCAATGCGCCGGCATTGACGATAGCCATGTCCATGCCCGCCTGAATCGCATAATAGAGAAAAACTGCATGCATTGCCTGGCGGACCGGTTCATTGCCACGAAACGAAAACGACAGGTTCGACAAGCCACCCGAAACATGTGCATGCGGCAATATTTGTTTGATCCGCCTCGTCGCTTCGATAAAGGCGATGCCATATTGGTTATGTTCGGGAATGCCGGTTGCAACCGCAAAAATATTCGGGTCAAAGATGATATCCTCTGGCGGGAAGCCGAGTTTCTGGGTTAGCAACTCATAAGCCCGCGTGCAGATTTCCACCTTGCGGTTTTCGGTGTCCGCCTGGCCCTCCTCATCGAACGCCATGACAACAACAGCGGCGCCGTATTTCATAATTTTGCGCGCCTGCTCAAGAAACGGCTCCTCACCTTCCTTAAGGCTGATGGAATTGACGATCGCCTTTCCCTGCACGCATTTCAGGCCGGCTTCAATGACATTCCACTTGGACGAATCGATCATCACCGGCACCCGCGCGATATCCGGTTCAGACGCGATAAGGTTTAAGAATGTCGTCATCGCGTGCTCTGAATCGAGCAGGCCCTCATCCATATTGACGTCGATGATTTGCGCACCGCTCTCGACCTGTTGACGCGCAACGTCAAGAGCTTTGGCATAATCATCTGCTTCAATTAATTTTCTAAACCGCGCAGACCCTGTCACATTGGTACGCTCACCAATGTTGATAAAGCTGGCAGCCGCATTTCCTGTCACGTTCAATCACCTTCAACGGATCGGGCCAAGTTTGGCCATTAAGAGATCGGACCGCCGCGCAACGAGGCATAGCGGCAGCAAAAATTCTTACCCATGCACAAATGCTTCCAAACCCGAGAGACGCATTCTCACAGGGATGTCCGGGATATCCCGCGGCGGGCTTTTTCCAGCTTCTGCCTTGATCGCGGCAATATGCTCTGGCGTCGAACCACAACAGCCACCGAGAATATTGACCAAACCGTCCGCGGCCCACGGGCCGATCTGACGGCTCATATCGCCTGGCGTTTCGTCATATTCACCCATCTCATTTGGCAGCCCGGCGTTCGGATACGCCAAAACCCGCGTGTCTGCGATTGCAGACAATTCGGCAAGATAAGGCCGCATCTCATCAGCCCCCAGCGCACAATTGAGCCCAATTGCAAAAGGCTTGAGGTGGCGCATCGAATGCCAAAACGCTGACACTGTTTGGCCTGACAGCGTCCGGCCGGAACGATCGGTGATCGTACCCGAAATCATCAACGGCAGTCGCCGACCCGTTTCCTCAAACACCGTCAGCGCTGCGAAACCTGCCGCTTTTGCATTGAGCGTATCAAAAATCGTCTCAATAAGAATGGCATCGACGCCCCCCTCCACCAACGCGCGGATTTGCTCGGCATAGGCATCAACAAGCTCATCGAATGTTACATTCCGAAAGCCAGGATTATTGACATCCGGCGAAATCGAGGCCGTTCGATTGGTCGGCCCGACGGCGCCTGCAACGAACCGTGAGATATCGGGCGTCTCGGCCATCGCCGCATCTACGGCTTTCCTGGCCAACCGCGCCGCTTCGTAATTGATCTCGCCTGCCAGCTCTTCCATGCCATAATCCGCCATCGAGATCCGTTGCGCATTAAATGTATTCGTCTCGATGATGTCGGCGCCGATAGCGAGATATGATTCGTGAATAGCCTGAATGATCTCAGGTGCCGTAAGCACAAGCAGATCATTGTTGCCTTTTACATCGCAATGCCAATCGGCAAATCGTTTGCCGCGATAGGCTGTCTCGTCGAGTTTGTAGCCCTGGATCGCCGTACCCATGGCACCGTCTAGAAACAGGATGCGTGAGCTAGCAGCAGCCTCCAGGGCGGAAAACACTTCATCGGGTTTCACGCAGCCGCCTCCTTATTAGCAACCTCATTGCCCGTATTACCGGTTCGGGCCCGCAGCCCCAGAAGGTGGCAAATCGCATAGACCAGATCCGCCCGGTTCAATGTATAGAAATGAAATTGCGTGATGCCGTTATCGACGAGATCAAGCACTTGTTCTGCTGCCACCGCGGCGGCGACCAGATGCGTCGTCGCCTGATCATCCTCAAGACCATCAAAGCGCCGGGCCAGCCAATCCGGCACCGTTGCCCCGGTGCGACCGGCAAAACCCGCGACCTGCTTGAAGTTATGAATTGGTACAATGCCCGGCACGATCGGCTGGGTGATGCCCTTGGCCCGCGCCTTTTCCAAAAACCTAAGAAAATCCGCGTTGTCGAAAAAGAACTGCGTGATTGCCCGGTCCGCACCAGCATCAAATTTGGCGCGCAGATTATCGAGGTCTGCATCTTCGCTTGGGCTGTCTGGATGCTGCTCAGGATAGGCGGCGACGGAAATCTCAAAATTTGCAAGCCGCTTCAAACCGGCCGTCAACGCGGCCGCATTTTCATAGCCATTCGCATAAGGCTGATAGGGCGTACCAGGTCCGCCAGGCATATCACCGCGCAATGCCACAACATGGCGCACACCTGCATTCCAATAGCCAAGTGCGACGTCATCGATGGTCTCTTTCGTCGCCTCAACACATGTTAAATGCGCTGCCGGCACACACGTCGTCTCACGCACGATCCGCTCGACCGTGGCATGTGTCCGCTCTCTGGTTGAACCACCGGCCCCGTAAGTGACGGACACAAACGAAGGGTGTAGCGGCGCGAGGCGTTTGATAGCACTCCATAGCGCCGCCTCCATTTTTTCAGTTTTTGGCGGAAAGAACTCAAAGGAAACTTTGATGTCATCCCCGCCCAACAGTCTGCTTTGGCGATCTTGCGTCATTTCGCGGTCCCTAAACGCTCGAATTGTGGTGTGGTTGTTTGGCGTTGCTTCGCCACTTTTCGTCGCAAACCGGTCCACAAAGACACGGTCAAATTCTGCTGCGCCCGATCGGGCATTGCCTGCATCTGCAAATGTTCTGTTGTGACATCCACCAAACCGGCCTCCGACAGCCAGCTCTCGACTTCACCGGCCGGAAACCCGAGGCGAACATGTGCATAGCGCTCCCTCAAGAACTCCAGTCCGTGCGGCGCGAAATCGACCAGCAACAATCGACCGCCCCGCCTCAGAACCCGAACGGCCTCTGCTATCGCGGCTCTGGGATCAGCCAGGTAATGCAGCACCTGATGCAGCACCACGATATCTGCACTCGCGTCCTCCAGGTTGAGGCCGTAAAGATCGCCGTAGCGCACCTGTGCATGGGCAATCCCGTCCGCCTCCAACTTGGCGCGCGCATAACTCAACATCGTCTTGTTGATATCGATCCCAAGGCCACGTTCATAATGCTCGGCGAACAACTGCAAAACGCGCCCTGTCCCCGTCCCGATATCAACCAACAGATTGCACACGCCATTGCCGACGTGACGCACCATGGCCGCCTCAACGGCGCCATCATCGATATGAAGCGCACGAATACGGTCCCATTCCTCGGCGTAGGCTTCGAAAAATGCCTGCGCTTCACGCACCCGCTCCTGCATCAGCGCTTCGCGACGCTGACGGTCTCTCAAAAATTGCGGATCATCGATATTGACAGAGTCAATCAGCCGCTCGACCAGAGCGCCCGCAGCACCGCGCTCATTCAACCGAAAATAAGCCCAGCTACCTTCCTGAAAGCGCGTCACCAGCCCCGATTCAACCAGCAACTTGAGATGTCGACTAATCCGCGGCTGGCTCTGGCCAAGCACCCGTGTAAAATCTGTCACATTCATCTCGCCGGCATGCAACAATACCAAAATCCGCAGCCGCGTCGGCTCAGCGGCAGCCTTCAGCGCCGCAACAAAGGGCTCTGGCGCCATCGCCGCGGAGGTTGGAGTATGAATACGCATAGCGCCGCATCATATAAAGATATCTACATATGTCAAATCTAAAATTGGCTAAAATAGGTGGTTTTGGTATAAGCCAGCACAATAGCTTAGCCGTCCTGCACCAACACCGATCCCAGCGACTGAAACGGGAGTAGGGCTCCCCCACCCCCGCGCCTTGCACCCGAACGTCACCCGGCAATAGTTCACCCGCCCAATGCGATCGCAGAAATTACCGCAAGACCGCCTCAGCCCCGCACCCCGGACCACGCCATTAAGCGCAGATCAATGTTGCGTTGTTGCCAGCCCGACAAACATATCAACAGCGACTATGAGTTCTGTTGGTCAAGGCCACACAGCCTCTATACAATTCACAACCATCGCCATTGTCTCGTCGCTATAGCGGCGCAGGGTGCCTGCCGCTAGTTGTCGATACGAACCGCCCTGCCTATGCAAGAAGATTTACAGGATCGCAAAATGTTCTCATCTGGGCTCTTTTCGCGCGCTTGCGTTGTGCTAGCAACACTGGTTTTGGTGTTCACAATTGCCCCCGCACAGCCATCTCAGGCGCAGCGCGCTGATCCTGCCATCAAATTTATGAAGCGCGTGGCAAAAGAGATGATCGGAGCGGCCAAATCTGGTTCCCCCGACAAATTTTACAAAGTGATCAAGAAGTACGGTCATTACCGCGAAATCGCGCATTACGCGCTGGGCGATTTTAAGCCGCGGTTGATGCGCAAAGATCGATCGCGCTACTATAAAGGTATGGTCCGCTATATTTCCCGCTATGCAGCCAATGAAGCGCGCAAGTATCCTGTAGCCTACGCCGAAATTTTGGCGCCAGTCAGCCGGACCAATCGCGGCATTTACGTCAACAGCCGCGTCCATTTGGCCGACAAATCCATATACGAGGTGCGTTGGCTGTTGATCCCGCGCGGGCGCACATTTTTGGTCCGCGATGCACAGGTTGTTACGCTAAGCCCGTTTGCCCCACACAGCGCCTGGCTATCGCCCTTCCTGCGCGACTTGTTCGTGAATTTCATTACCGAGAACGGCGGCCGGGTCCGCGCCCTGCTCCTTGCCCTTAATCAGCAATAGCAGCACCGCGTAGATAATCGCGCATGACGTTTGCACCGCCACATTCGGTGCAACAACGTGCTCGAAGTCGATCCCCCAATGCTCGCGCAACGTTCTGCTGTTGATTGAAATCCGGATGACGTCAATTAGAAACAGGTTGCTCTAGCGTTCAAAGCGTTTGAATTTAATACGGTGCGGTTCGATCGCCGCATCACCAAGCCGCCGCTTTTTATCTTCTTCATAGGCTTGAAAATTGCCCTCGAACCATTCGACGTGGCTATCGCCTTCAAACGCGAGAATATGGGTTGCCAACCGATCGAGAAAAAAGCGGTCGTGGCTGATCACCACGGCGCAACCTGCAAAATCTTCTAGTGCCGATTCAAGTGCTGACAACGTTTCAGTATCTAGATCGTTGGTCGGCTCGTCCAACAGCAACAAGTTGCCACCTTCTTTGAGCAATTTGGCCAGATGCACCCGGTTGCGCTCACCACCCGACAACATACCGACCTTCTTTTGTTGGTCAGGCCCCTTGAAATTAAACCAGCCACAATAGGCCCGGCTCGGCACTTCGCGCTTGCCAAGTTGGATTTGATCGAGACCGCCCGAGATTTCTTCCCACACCGATTTTTTGTCGTCGAGATGGTCCCGGCTTTGATCGACGTAAGAGAGCGACACCGTCTCACCCAATTTCAGTGATCCGCCATCGGGTTGTTCCTGGCCGGTAATCATTCGAAACAGCGTGGTCTTGCCGGCGCCATTGGGCCCGATCACGCCAACAATACCGCCCGGCGGCAATTGAAACGACAAGTCGTCGATCAACAACTGATCGCCGAAGCCCTTTTTGAGCCCCTCGACTTCAAGCACCAGGCTGCCCAGCCTGGCAGCGGGCGCAATTTGGATCGACGCGCGCCCGACCTGATCCTTGCCGGCTTCATCAGCCAATTTTTCATAGGCTGCGAGCCGCGCTTTACCCTTTGCCTGCCGCGCCCGCGGCGATGAACGGATCCATTCGAGTTCTCGTTTAAGTTGTCGTTGCCGGCTCTCTTCCTGACCTTTTTCAACTTCCAAACGCTTGGCTTTTTGCTCCAGCCAGCTCGAATAATTGCCGTGATAGGGCACACCCTCGCCCCGATCGAGTTCAAGCGTCCACTCGGTAATGTTGTCGAGAAAATAGCGATCGTGCGTTATCAGGATAACGCATCCGGCATAATCCTTTAGATAGCGCTCCAACCAGGCTACCGATTCGGCATCCAGATGGTTCGTTGGTTCATCCAGCAGCAGGATATCCGGTTTCGCAAGGAGCAAGCGCACGATGGCCACGCGGCGCTTTTCACCCCCTGAAAGTTTGGCCACATCGCTATCGCCGGGCGGGCATCTCAAGGCATCCAGCGCCTGCTCAACCTGTGTATCGAGATCCCATAGATCCTGTGCGTCGATCTGATCCTGAAGCGCCGCCATTTCATCGGCTGTGTCTTCCGAATAGTTGGCCGCCAGCTCATTGAACCGATCGATAAGCGCTTTCTTCTCACCGACGCCCTCCATGGCATTCTCAAGCACGGACTTGTCGGCATCTAATTCCGGTTCCTGCGGCAGATAACCGACTTTGATACCATCCGCCGCCCATGCTTCGCCGGTATGATCAGTAAGTTCTCCGGCCATGATCTTGAGCAATGTCGATTTACCGGCACCGTTTAGGCCGACTACACCGATCTTCGCCCCTGGCAAGAACGAGAGCGAAATATCTTTAAGGACTTGCTTACCACCAGGATAGGTCTTGGACACCTGATGCATATGATAGACATATTGGGGGGTCGCCATGGCGGACGCCTCGCTGCATGCTTATGTATTGCGGGAGTGCACTGTGTCATACGCGATCACTGCCAATTGCTCAATTCCCCGTCGTAAATTTGCAGGGGGTACGATTGGAGACGGAAATGGAAAACGTGAACACCACCAAGCAGCTGATCTATGTTGCTGATCCGATGTGTTCTTGGTGTTACGGGTTCTCCCCGGTGATCGGCTCTATCGTCGACCAACTACACACCCGCCTCCCCCTTACCCTTCTTATGGGCGGCCTGCGTGCCGGCAACACCCGCGCCATGACTGACGACGACAAGTCCACAATGCGCGGCCACTGGCAACGCGTTGCTAAGGCCAGCGGCCAGCCCTTCGACTTTGCCTTTTTCGACCGTGACGGGTTTGTCTACGACACCGAGCCTGCATGTCGTGCCGTTGTCACCATGCGGCTACTCAATTCATCCATTGCCCTGGCTTACATGCATGCCATCCAGCGCGCCTTCTACGCCGAGGGCCGTGATACGACCTCTGCCGAAGTTCTCGCCGACATCGCAGCCGAAGTGGGTGTTGATCGCAGTGCCTTCATGCATGAAATGGGCTCCAGCGAGGCTCGCACCGCCACCCAGCAAGACTTCATGACTGCCAAGCAATCAGGCATCAGCGGCTTTCCAACCCTGTTCGCCGGCCCGACGGAGGAGGGTTTTGCCATTGTAACGGAAGGCTATCGCCCTCTGGACGGCCTCATTGAAGCTTTGGAAGTCTGGCTCGATCAGGACATGACCATCCACTAGCCAACGGCGCTCCGAAACTATCTTGCGGACGCCCTATTTGCCGGCCCTTTCATTGCATTATCCCACTAACGCGCTAGATTGCCCCTGCATTTCGAGGTCAAACGAGCAGGGGGCTCACATGACGAGACTAGTAGTACCGAAGCGTAGTGGTGAAGCCACACATCGTGGTCCAGGTCCAAGAGGTCACGAGGGCGACGCCTATAAGGATCGCGTTGCAAAGTATATCCCGGCAGAAGTTGTCGGCGGCTATGTCAGTCTAGACAGTCTAGTGAACAGCAAGACCAGCAATGCTGCACAATCAGTCTCTAGCGACGCTGTCACGCGCACACCGGATGCCAGCGCAGCAACAGATGCAGCAGTCGCGCAGCCAGAAGGGATTGGCGCGTTATTTTCCGCCATATTCTTGAGCCTGCCGGGCATCGTTTTTCTGGCCTGCCTGCTATTGGCACCCCTCTACGTTTGGCATTTGGCGCGGCGTGCCGGGATCACCGCCTGGAAAATGCAGGCAGCAATCGCAATGCTAGCCTTTGTGGTTTGGGCCTATGCCATCAAAGGTACGGTGTTCTTCAAAAATACAGCTTTAGACAGCTGGGCCGCAGCCAACTTGGGCAGGGCAGAGTTTTATGACCCAACGACCGGTGCCCTATTGCTCATACTTTTCTCGCTGATTGTTGGCCTTTATCAACCCAAGGAACGTTGACGACCGCGCGACGTTTGCGGACCTGAAAGCGCGACAAAAAATCAGCACGAGACGGTGGCTCGCAATCTCGATCGATTGCGTCCGCCAGCCGACCATCACGTCCATTTCGCATGCTGGCCCAACCGGGCCGCGACCGGCTCAAAACTCAATCATCGGTTGATTTTTCTAATTCCTCAACCGCCTGGGCCAGCATCACGGACATCTGCTCGCGAATTTCCTCGTCAGTAACCTTAATGCCCTTGTCGTCGAAATCCTTGCGCAGTTTGCGAAAAACATCTTCATCGCCAGCCTCATCGAGGTCCGAACGCCTTACCTCTTTCGCATAACGGTCCACCGCTTCACCGGAAATACCAAGTTTTTCGGCCGCCCACAGAGCGATCTTATTGTTCCGTCGCGCTTCGGCTTTGAACTTAAGATCTTGATCTAAAGCGAACTTTCTTTCGAAAGCTTTTTCTCGTTCGTCAAATGTTGTCATCCATTCGTCTCCTGAAACATATCGCCAACGATGTTAAGGTTGCAGCTAGCACTCAAATTTCTGAGCCTATCGAAACCTGCTCTCAGCGCCTAAATTAATGCAAAGATCACCAGTGTATAGTCCCATTTACCGAGCCACCTTTTGATGAGATTGTGTACCCAGGTCGGTTCAGATAATGTCCCGATCTGGCGCCGCATTGCCCCTTGGATCTCGCACCTGCCGGACCTCTCTAAATCGACAGGTATACAATCCAGATTACGGGAACATGCATGGCGCACTCCAAAAAATGATGACTGATGATTGATCAAAGGCTCAACAACTCATGAACAGGCGCCGGCGCGTATACGAAGGCAAAGCAAAGGTCCTCTATGAAGGCCCCGAGCCAGGTACGCTCATCCAGCATTTTAAGGATGACGCTACCGCTTATAATGCCAAGAAGCACGCGCTGATCGATGGCAAGGGTGTCTTAAACAACAGGATCTCAGAGTACATATTCGAGCGTCTCGGCGAAATTTCAATCCCGACTCATTTCATCAAACGCCTTAACATGCGTGAGCAATTGATCCGTGAATGCGAAATCGTACCGGTAGAAGTTGTTGTTCGCAATGTTGCCGCAGGCTCAATCTCCGAACGTCTTGGCATCGAAGAAGGCACACAATTGCCGCGCTCCATCGTCGAGTTCTATTATAAGAACGACGAACTCAACGACCCGATGGTCTCGGAAGAACACATAACCGCGTTTAGCTGGGCCACCGCCCAGGAGCTCGACGAAATCATGGCGCTGACTTTGCGGGTGAATGATTTCCTCGTCGGACTGTTTCTCGGGATTGGCATTCGCCTGGTGGACTTCAAGATTGAGTTCGGTCGCCATTGGGATAATGACGTTGCCCGCATCATCCTTGCCGACGAAATCAGCCCCGACAGTTGCCGGTTATGGGACACCAAAACTGGCGATAAGATGGACAAGGATAGGTTCCGCCGCGATCTCGGCGACATTATTGAGGCATATCAGGAGGTGGCCCGCCGCCTCGGTGTCCTGAATGACGAACGCCCGCCACGCGGGCAAGGGCCGATCCTGGTTGCCTCCAATCCTGCCGGACGGCACAAATAACGAGTTTGGACCGATCTTAATGAAGGCTCATATCAGAATAACGCTCAAGAACGGGGTCCTCGACCCACAGGGCAAGGCAATCCAGAACGCGCTTCTGGCGTTGGGGTTTTCAGGCGTCGAGGATGTCCGTCAAGGCAAATTCATCGAACTGAATTTGGCTGGCAAAGATGAAGCGGAAGCCCGCGCCCAGATCGAGAAAATGTGCCAGCAGCTCCTCGCCAACACCGTTATCGAGAACTACAGTTACGAACTTGTAACTTAGATAACCCTGCCTCGAGTTGGAACCGCTGAGAGGGCACCAATTCAATGCTCAAGAATGACCGCTCTTTACGAAGCAAGCAACATGCTGCCGTAAGTCGGCCTGGAGACTGTTCCGGCATTAGGCCGGTTGTTCAGGCCCATAACGTCGCCGTTCTTCCCACCGAATAAGCAATTTGCCGCCTTGTGTAGACTGGCAAGGAATGCCAGAACGCTTGCCAAACCGCAATTTCAGGCACCTAGACGGCTGGGCGCCCAATCGTGCAACCGAAACGACCAGCCACTGATTTGGCTCAATCGCGACCAGAAGGGGAGATCGATGCAGGCTGCTGTAATTGTATTTCCTGGCTCGAATTGCGATCGCGACGTAAAAGTTGCCCTCGAACGCACCAGTAGCGCCAAGGTCAAAATGGTATGGCACGGCGAAACCGAATTGCCAGCCACTGATCTCATCGTGTTGCCGGGCGGGTTTTCCTATGGCGATTATTTGCGTTGCGGTGCCATGGCTGCACAAGCGCCGATCATGCGCACCGTCGTCGATCGCGCCAAAACCGGCACACCGGTGCTCGGGATCTGCAACGGCTTCCAGGTATTGTGCGAAACCGGCCTGCTCCCTGGCGCCTTGATGCGCAATCAATCCTTGAATTTTATATGCCGCGACGTGCATCTGCTGGTTGCGCGGTCTGAGACACCCTTTACCAGTCACTACCGCCAAGACCAGATCATTACGATTCCGATCGCCCACCACGACGGTAATTATTTTGCCGACACTGACACGCTGGACCGTTTGGAAGGCGAGAACCGTGTGGTGTTTCGCTATTGCGACCCCGACGGCCACGTTGATGCACCGTCCAATCCCAATGGCTCGCAACGCAACATCGCCGGCATTTGCAGCAGCACCGGCCGGGTTCTTGGACTAATGCCGCATCCCGAACGGCTCTACGAACCGGCACTCGGCGGCACAGACGGGCGCACAATGTTTGAAGCTTTATCGGCAGCACTGCATCACTGAACCGACGACAACAGTCGACCCGGAGGCAGAGCGCGACATGGACACAAACCCAGATGATCACACCTGAAATCATCGCAGAGCACGGCCTAAATCCCGACGAGTATGAGCGCTTGCTCGAGATCTTGGGACGTGAACCGTCCATGACGGAGCTAGGTATTTTCTCTGTCATGTGGTCGGAGCACTGTTCTTATAAATCGAGCCGGGTTTGGTTAAAGACGCTCCCCACCAGCGGTCCGCAGGTCATCCAAGGCCCCGGCGAGAATGCCGGCGTCGTCGATATCGGCGATGGCGACTGCATCGTCTTCAAGATGGAAAGCCATAATCACCCGTCATATATCGAACCCTACCAAGGTGCGGCGACGGGCGTCGGCGGCATCATGCGTGATGTCTTCACCATGGGCGCCCGCCCGATCGCCAATATGAATGCCTTGCGCTTTGGCAGTCCCGAACACCCCAAGACGCGGCATTTGGTTGCTGGCGTCGTAAGTGGCATCGGCGGCTATGGCAATTGCGTCGGCGTTCCGACCGTTGGCGGTGAAACCAACTTCGATTCTGGTTACAACAACAACATACTCGTCAATGCCATGTGTGTTGGCCTCGCGCGTACCGACAAGATATTTTATTCGGCCGCCAGCGGGACTGATCTCCCAGTCGTCTACGTCGGCTCCAAGACCGGTCGCGACGGCATCCATGGGGCCACCATGGCATCTGCGGAATTCGATGATGCCTCAGATGAAAAACGCCCGACCGTACAGGTCGGCGACCCTTTCACTGAAAAGCTGTTGATTGAAGCCTGCCTCGAACTGATGAGTTCGGACGCCATCATTGCCATCCAGGATATGGGTGCAGCCGGCCTGACCTCATCGACCGCTGAAATGGCTGACAAAGGCGGTGTCGGCATTGAGCTTAATCTCGACAAAGTACCGCAACGAGAACAGGCCATGACGGCCTATGAAATGATGCTGTCTGAAAGCCAGGAACGCATGTTGATGGTCTTGCGACCAGGATGTGAACGGCAGGCGGAAAACATATTTGAAAAATGGAACCTTGATTTTGCGATCATCGGCAAGACGACGGACAGCGGCCGCCTCATTGTCCGCCATAACGGCAACATCGAGGCCGATATTCCAGTTCCGACACTTGCCAACTCGGCCCCGATGTATGAACGCCCCTGGACCGAACCCAAGCTGCAAAAACCGATACTGCCGCAGTGGGTCCCGCCGCCGGAAGCTGGCGCTCTATTCGAGACCGCCACACGCATGCTCGCGACGCCGGCCCTCGCCTCACGCCGTTGGATCTGGGAACAATACGATCACATGGTTATGGGCGACACGATCGGGCGCCCAGGTGGCGATGCGGCTGTGGTGCGCGTCCACGCCACCAAGAAAGCGGTTGCCATCACCTGTGATGTCACACCGCGCTATGTCGCGGCAGATCCCGACCAGGGCACCAGACAAGCCGTCGCCGAAGCCTGGCGCAATCTCACTGCTGTCGGTGCAACGCCAATAGCCATTACTGACAATATGAACTTTGCCAATCCCGAGCGCCCGGAAATCATGGGCCAGTTCGTCGCTTCTGTTCGCGGCATGGCGGAGGCTTGCCGCGCCCTGTCGTTCCCCGTCGTCTCTGGCAATGTATCGCTTTATAACGAAACCAACGGCATTTCTATCCCGCCAACACCAGCGATCGGCGCGGTTGGGCTTTTGGCCGATATGGACAAGCGCGCTGATAGTGCACTCAAAAAGGCTGGCCAATTGCTTTTGGTGATCGGGGCCGAGCAAGGCTGGCTTGGCCAAAGCCTGTATCAAGACTTCACTGTCGGAAAACGCGAAGGCGCCCCGCCGCCGGTTGATCTGGCCGACGAACTAAAAGCGGGCAACCTTATTCGCAATCTTATTGGCGATGGCCTCACCGATACGGTCCACGACGTCTCTGATGGCGGCCTTTTGATTGCTATCGCAGAGATGGCATTGTCTGGCGATATTGGCGTCGATCTTTTTCCTTACGAAGGACGTCTGCCCGCGCACGCTATTTGGTTTGGCGAAGACCAGGGCCGGTATGTGCTCGCCGCAGCTCCAACCGACGCAGAACAGATCATTGAGCGCGCTCGCTTGCTGGCCCTGCCGACCCGGATTGTTGGACGCACTGGCGGCGATGCCCTAAAATTAACCGGTGAAACGTCCATAAGACTTCGCGACCTACGCAGCGCCCACGAAGCCTGGCTACCAAGTTTCATGGGCCAGACTGGACACCCCAGCAACGCTGCTGAAAAATGACGCAATTCAGTCGTCCGAGCGTTAATTTTTGCAAACGAGGAGTGCCACATGCCTATGCAGGCCAGCGAAATCGAACAGCTGATCAAAGCCGGATTTCCGGACGCCACGGTTGAGATAAAGGACCTGGCCGGCGATGGCGACCACTATGCCGCCCACGTCGTCAGCGCCGCCTTCAAAGGCAAGTCTCGCGTCCAGCAACATCAAATGGTCTATAAGGCTTTAGGGACCCGTATGGGCCAAGAGTTGCATGCACTTGCCCTGACCACAGCGGTCCCTGACTAAACCCGCCCAATTGACATCGAACGGCCTTCGACCCCATTTAAGAGGGCTAGCGACCGGCAACTTTGAATTGCCCGTGATCAGCGAAAGGACATTGAGATGACACCCGACAGCGAAATCCAGGACTGGATCGCCAAAACCGTTGCAACCCACGACGTCGTGCTTTTCATGAAAGGCAATAAGAGCATGGCCCAGTGTGGATTCTCGCAGCAGGTAGACTTGATCCTGCAGCATCTCGACATCGACTATCACGATATCAATGTGCTCGAAAACTTGGGTGTGCGCGAAGGGATCAAAGAATATTCCCAATGGCCGACCGTCCCCCAGCTTTACATCAAGGGCGAATTCGTCGGCGGCTGCGACATCGTCCGCGAAATGTTCCAAGACGGTGAACTTCATCAAATATTGGATGAAAAAGGTGTCTCGTATAATAAAAACGCTGCCCTGGCTTGATTGTGATTGTATTTGGTGTCGTTTAGCTCCACGCCAACAGACCGGCAGCGGACTTACCAAATTGACCGAGTCGAAGTGACGTTTGTCTTGGAGCCAGAATGGTACGGCCACAAGTTCCAGGCAGACCCCAGCTAACCACTGAACCGGGCCGTGGTGTAAGGCTTGGCGGCCGTCGCTTCTTGCTGGCACTGGCCCTGATCAGCGCCAGTGTGTGCTTGGCGCTCGGCGTGTCGATGCCGATCATCAAGCTCACCAAGTTTGTATTTTGGACCACAGAACATTCACTGATCTCTGCCGTAAATGTCCTGATTAGGGACGGGCAGATTTTTTTGGGTCTGCTGGTGCTGGTGTTTTCGATTGTCCTGCCGATTCTCAAGCTGCTCTATCTGCTCTTGTTGTCCACCCTATCCCTCAACGAGATCAAGCGGCAAAGCCGCCGATTGCGGGCTCTCGAATGGCTCGGCAAGTGGTCTATGCACGACGTATTGGTACTCGCGCTAACAATCTTCTTTATCAAGAGCCAGGGCGTCTACGATGCAGCCAGTTTGAGCGGCGTGTATTTCTTCACGTCGGCCGTCATACTGATGATTGTTGCGTATGCCTGGTTGCGTAAAACGACGGCTCAACCCAGGCACACGCGCCCCCGCGAATGGGTCACCATCCCCGACGAAACCACCGTGCACGGCCAGCGCATCAAGCCGGACCAGCTATCAGGCGTGCCAAGCAAGCGCTTGCGACGCAGACCCATACTCAGAAATTTCATTCTGAGTTTTTTCATAATCTTGGCAACAGTATTCTTTGTACTCGGAACCATACTACCCGTGATAAAATTCACTACTGTTTACGTATGGTCACGTGAGCACTCCATCGCCACCATCATCTACGCGCTCTATCAGAACAGCGAATACTTTTTGTGTTTCGTGTTGTTCGTGTTTTCCGTCTTGTTCCCGTTTCTCAAGTTGTTCTACTTGATGACCCTCGTCGCCTCACCCGACATCCCGCAAGAATTCCGCGCCCGATCCGTATCGACAATGGAGTGGTTGGGACGATATTCCATGACCGATGTAATGGTCTTGGCCCTGATGATTTTTTACATCAATTCCAGCGGCTACTCGGAGGCGTCTGTGCAACCAGGCGTTTACTATTTTGCAGCGTCCGCCCTGATGACGATGTTCGCCTACGGCTGGGCTAATGCCCCTGACAATTGAATGTGCACTGCAACATGGTCAGGTATCCCGGCCTCGCACTGACGCCAATCTATCTTCGTCCAATGCAGAACGCTTTACCCAAAACATTAAAAACCCAAAAAAATTTTCCCCGCCAACCAAGTTTTCGGTTGGCGCTTCCATCAAGGCCGTGTAACTTAGGAATCCTAGCTGCATTATCGTTGATGGGCCCAAGACCTACGGTCTCCGTTGTCAGAACCAGCGAAGGCATTTGATAGGCTTGCAACGGAATTAGGACCCGACCAGCGTTAGTGCAGTGCTTTGACCATTTGATCTTTTTGTTTGCCGGGACGAACAGGCCAAGGGTCTCGTCTGTAACCTTCGACTTCTGCATCATGGTTTTAGGAGGCGACAAATGAGTGATGAGCATGAGGGCCAAAAGCCCGAACATGAGGGCCAACAGCCCGAACTTGATCAACTCCAAGAAGATTTGAACAAGGGACGGGTCTCGCGCAGACAATTCCTTGATAAGATTGCAGTACTCGGGCTTGGTTTTGGCGCAGCCGCAAGCCTGGCCGGTAGTGCTGAGGCAAGCCTCGGCCCAGACAAGGAAGTAATGATCGGATCAAGTGATCCGGACATTGACGCGATTTCTGACGAAGCTCGCGAAGAAGCATTTGTAGACGGTGACGATGACGATTTCGATCAGGTCGCCCAGTACGGGCGCTATCGTCGCTCCTATCGTCGCTATCGTCGTGGCTATCGTCGAGTCTATCGTCGCGGCTACCGCAGATATCGCCGGGGCTACCGTCGCTATCGTAGGATCTACCGGCGCTATCGCAGGTATGGTCGGTATCGCAGGATCTACCGTCGCTATCGTAGATATGGTCGGTATCGTCGGATTTATCGGCGCTATCGTAGGTATGGTCGGTACCGCAGGATCTACCGTCGCTATCGCCGGTATGGTCGGTATCGCAGAGTCTATCGTAGGTACCGCCGTTTCTGATTGGCGAGTAGCATTTGACACAATGAGTGTTACCACACCCAAATCTTGGGTGTGGTAGCATTATGTCATTTGCTTGTGGTTGTTCACGCACCGGTGGTCTGCCATGCGCGTTGGAGATCCGCTACCGCATCATCTCCGCTCAGACGATAGGACGGGCCACGCGCCTTCGGCACAACTATGTTCACATTCTTGAAGCCAGGCTTATAAAACCCACAATCATTTCGCAGTGTGGATATGTGTTATCCCTTGCGCAGACGACAATCCGCTGCAGATAACCGCGATCATGGGCTGCCCCGTCGACCTCGCGATGCGAGTGGATAGCAATCGCAACACCAACTGCCGGTCACACAAACGAGGGCGTAAAAGGGCGCGTTCAAACAATGTCCGAAGCAATCGCATCACACGACCGAGAACTAATACCCAAGCCACTCGGGGAAGATCCGGTATTCAATTTTGTCATCGTCAAGCTCGCATCGCGGTGCAATATCGCCTGTACGTATTGCTATTGGTTCCGCGATAGCGAAGTCTACGCCAAACCGGCAACTTTGACCGTTGAGGCCGAAGATGCCTTTTGCAAACGGTTAACCGAACACATTGAGGCGCATAATCTCCCGGAATTTGTCATTATCTATCATGGCGGCGAGCCCCTGCTCTTTCCGAAGTATCGCTTCATCGCTTTTCAGAAAAAGCTACAAGAAATCACCGAAAAGACGGGCTGCGTCATCGATTGCGGTGTTGCGACAAACGCAATCCTGGTCGACGAAGAGTGGGCCGAGATCCTCAAGACCTACAACATCAATGTCAGCGTCAGCATTGATGGCCCGCCAGAAATTCACGACAAGACACGAATTGACTTTAAAGGCAAAGGTACACACGCCCAGACACTCAAAGGCATAGCCAATCTTCGCGCAGTCGGTATCGATCCAGGCATTATCTCCGTGTGCAATCCAGCAACGGATCCAGAGGTTCTTGTCGACTACATCGTCAACGATCTGGGCATAACAGGCTTTGACATCCTGCCGCCGGATGCCACGCACGCCGACAACCCACCGCCCATCGATGCATACTTCACAAAGTTGTTTGACGTCTGGCATGAAAAATACGCCAAAAAGGGCGTCCGCATCAGCACGCTCGACGCCATGATTTCCGGCACCATGGCCGGGATGGCGTGCTCGGATACCATTGGACTTGGGCCAATTGAAACGATCACCCTCATGACCGATGGCACACTGGAACCATTGGATGTCTTGCGGATTACAGGCGACGGCAGCACCAAGACCGACACGAGCGTCAAGACCCACACCCTTCAGGACGTTACGAAGGATGCGCGTTGGCGCACAGCCTATGAGGCAAGCCTCGAACTGTGTGACACCTGCAAGAAGTGTGAATATATGGATGCCTGCGGCGCCGGCCATTTGGCGCAGCGGTGGTCACCGGACAATGGCTACGACAATGTTAGTGTGTACTGCGAAAGCTGGAAGAAAATTTTTGATCATATATGGCGCAAACTCTCGCCAACTATGATATTGAAGGTTGCAGACTATTCAGATCCTATGGACGACATGGACGAACCCTACGTACCCGACGCGCCAACGTCCTGGATGATTGAACGAAACAGAAGACTAAGGAGAAAGAAGCTTTCGGCCGATTGAGATAATAGATTCAAACAAATAGCCGAGTGGCATGCATAAGAAGACGGGCCGTTTTATGAAGCGATGCGCCGTCTCTCTGTCGATGCAAGATCATCGACCACAAGAATAAAAGAACTGAATTGGCATGCACGGTTCGCCGAGAGCTTTGACGGCCGGGACACAATTGTCCTGGAACGGTCGGGTTGTATTTTTCCCACTAAGCACAAGTGCGCCGCGCGTTGCCGCCTTACGGATTAATGGAGCATGACAATGCAAGACTCCTCTGACGTCCGCGTCGCCATTGTGCAGGCTAAGCCTGTATTTTTGGATCACGATGCAAGCCTCGAAAAAGCTGTCAACCTAATTGGTCAGGCCAGCAAGGAAGGGGCACTATTAATCGCCTTTGGTGAAGCCTGGCTGCCAGGCTATCCCATCCACACTTTGGGTGCTGCCGACCACGACAAATGGTGGGACTTGGCCGTCGCCTACCTCGACAACTCCGTCGAGATCCCAGGCCCCGCCACCGAAGCCCTCTGCTCGGCCGCCCGCGAAGCGACGGTCGACATTGTCATCGGCGTCTCGGAACGCAGCAGCGAGACCCAGGGCACGTTGTATTCAACAATGTTGTACATCGACGCCAACGGCGAGATCATTGCCAAACACCGCAAGATGAGGCCATCGCCTCGCGAGCGCATGGTTTGGGCAGACGGTGATGGTGGCGACCTCACCGTTCAAATACGCGACTACGGCATGACCAGTACCTTGGCAAGTGTCGAGCATCAGATGGTAACACCGACATATGTTCTAGCGGAACAAGGTACTCAGTTCCATATCGCAGCCTGGCCCGGCGGCGATATAGACAGCAAGCAACCGAACTCCGCGATGTGGCCGCGCCAACATGCCCTCTCGCGTGCGTTCGCGTTGCAAACCGGTGCTTTCGTCCTCTGTAGCGGATCGGTGCTGACCAAGGCAGATGTGCCGGAACAATACCAGTCTTTTGTCCAGCATGAACTGACGGGTGCCAGCGCGGTAATCGATCCCTTGGGCGAAATTATCGCCGGTCCTGCCGAAGGCGAGACGATACTCTACGCCGACTGCAAGCTCGATGCGCTCAAGATGGGAAAGATTGGCTTTGACTGCACCGGTCATTCCGGTCGTTCGGATTTGTTACAGGTCACGAACACGGCCAACATGATGGATGGCATGGATGGTTATCAGGACCCGGAAGAGGATTCTGACGACGATCATGACGATCAGCCGGACGATGATCCGATGATGGACGACGACGGCCAGTCCACGAGCGATCAGGATACACCGCAACCTGGTCCGGAAACCTCCTCGGAGCAACCTCAGCCCAAAACCGGCAATCCTCAATAGTCCACAATAAAAAGTGCGGCCCACATAGTGGGCCGCACCTAAATTCTCTGCCGTCCAACGACGTTGCGGCATGCCTTAGCACACCAACCAGGGATGGCTATGACCGCGCTTTAGCGCGAATAGAATTCCACCACCAGATTCGGCTCCATGATGACCTGAAACGGCACCTCAGCCAGCTGTGGGATACGAACGAACGTGGCCGTCAGCTTGTTGTGATCGACATCGAGGTAATCGGGCACATCACGCTCTGCACTCTTCACCGCCTCGAGAACGAGGCCAAGTTGTCTTGACTTATCCTTAACCTCGATGACATCACCGACACGGCAACGATAACTCGGGATATCAACCTTCTTGCCATTCACCAGAATATGGCCGTGGCTGACAAACTGGCGCGCCGCAAAAACGGTGGGCACGAATTTAGCGCGATAAACGACGGCATCGAGCCGGCGTTCCAATAGGCCGATGATCAGCTCCGACGTCGAGCCCTTCAGACGCGCAGCTTCCTCATAGATCCGCCGGAACTGGCGTTCAGTGATATTACCGTAATAGCCCTTGAGCTTTTGCTTTGCGCGCAGCTGTTCGCCGAAGTCGGAAAGTTTTCCGCCGCGTCGCTCACCGTGCTGTCCTGGCCGGCTCTGTCGTTTATTGATAGGGCTCTTTGGCCGCCCCCAGATATTCTCGCCCAAACGGCGATCGATTTTGTGCTTGGCGCTGATGCGCTTACTCATTCTCTGGCACTCCGTTCAACGTTCAAAGACCGGATCTTTCGACCAGGCCTCATTGGGAGCGCCCCCTCCTACTGCCCGCCGCCAAGCGAGCCGACAGGGCTCTGGTGCAACCGCTACGCAAACATTTAGACCCGCCCGTCAGCGACCGGTCCATCACTTGCAAAGCATATGAAATGCACACAGACAAATGCCCGCGGGTGCGCAAATACAAACGGGCCCAACGGGCCCGTTCAACCGAACTCCTACTGCCCATTGGCAGCATAGTCAATATCAAGGTCAAAATTACTTTCCAACCGGGTGCTTCGGCGCTTTGCGGCGCGGCAACCCGCGGAACTTCACGGGCGGACCTCCTTTTACATAGTCAAGAATACGCTGCTTGACCTTCGCCGCCTCCTCCGGTGTGCAGGTCTTGCGCTGCTTTTTGCTTGTTTTGGTTCGCGTAATCGCCTTTTTGCCTTCGCCCTTTTCCTCCAACCCGACCTTACCGGTCAACAACATCACAGTAATGAGATGCAGCTGGTTAATGTACACCATTTGCTGCGGCGACCACTTTTTCTTGTTGTGCTCTCGCTTCATCAGGGAGCGGTGATTGAGCACCTGCTCTTCGATCAGCAGGCACATTTGCGCATGCGCCGACAACCGGCCAACTTTGATCACTTCCTTTGCGGTATCCAGCGGAACGATCACAGCGTCGCGCTTCTTCTTGTCAATTTCGATTGTCTCTCCGCTAGGTTGCGTGAACCGATCCGGCGTAAATGCCCACGCATAATCCATGATTTTTCTGACGGACGCATCGCTAAGGCCCTGCGCCTGAGCCGGCAGCACTAATATCGCGGTAGCGATCCAAGTCATTAGCGCCGCACCTGAAACGGCTCTCCAAACCATCGTCATATTGTAATGCCCCTACTTCCTCTCGCGATCCAGTGTGGTCACATCACCGAACGCCCCGCCCCTCAATCGCGCCCCGAATGTCTCGCAGCCGGTGGTTCGGCTCGAAAATGGGCAACATCAAGGCAGTTTTTTTCCTGTCCCGCGTGCACGACAAAGCGTTGCTACAATACCACGTAATGTCTGAACTTCCTGCTTGGAAGCGCCCATCCGCATAAACATTGTTCTAATATTTCTCACCACACTTTGTCGCTTATGCGACGGATTAAAAAATCCCTTGGTTTCAAGCGCTTCCTCCAAATGTTCAAAAAAGCCCAAAAGATCTTTTCGCTCTGCCGGTGGAGACCCGCGCTGTGGCAAACCGGTGGTCACCGGATGCTCGTAGGTTGTCACTCTTCCAAGCGTTCCAAGCTCTGACTGCTTAAGCCATTCATAACCCATGAGTAAAACCGCCTGTGCGAGGTTTATTGACGCAAAAGCCGAATTAACCGGAATCATTACAACTGCATCCGCGACGGCCACTTCGTCTGTCTCCAACCCATTTCGCTCACGCCCAAACACAATGCCGCACCGTTGACCATCACCAATCCGCCGCGCCATTTCGGCGACGGCCTGCTCCGGCGTCAAGATGGGTTTTGCCAGGTCTCTTTGACGCGCCGTCGTCGCGCACACCCAATTGAGATCTCCAATACTCTCCGTCAGTGTTGCAGCGGCCTGGGCCTCATCGATAACAAAATTTGCACCGGATGCAGCGATCCGTGCATTTTCATTAGGCCATCCATCGCGCGGATTGACGAGCCGCAAACCATCGAGCCCGAAGTTGGCCATCGCGCGCGCCACCATACCGATATTGTCGGCAAGTTGTGGTTCGACCAAAATGATCTCTGGCGTGGCCCCCTCAGCGGCAAAGGCATGGCCTTTGACATTGGCGCGGCGCACCCCGTGACGCAACTTCCGTAACACGCGCCGCGCCCAGTACCAATAAGCCTCACCTGACCAATCATTGGCTAGGTCATCAAGGCTCTCAACTGTCAAGGCACCCCGACCGTTCCCCTGGACCCGCAAATCTGCTCGCCTGGCATCAACCATCTCATACTGGTTAAGAAAGCTATCGAGATCCCGCAGCCCCTTTTTCTCGCTCTCCCGCCGGCATCCGGGACAGACCACACCGTCAGCGACGCACGCTTGCTCGGCACAATAGGTCAGCACGCCCTCCAGCGCCGCTTCATCGAGCTCCGCAAGCGCGAGATTTACAAGCCCTTGCTGCACGCTCTGGTCATGACAGGCACGGACGATTTTTGCGACACACACCTCAGTATCCCTGAAGCGCGGCTCGCCACCGCCAACGCCACTGCTCGCCTTTACATTTTTGGATGCATCAGGCAATTAATCCTCCATTCGCCGATGCCAGCCAGCCACCGGGCCATTCTGCCGGCGCTGTGTCTCACAAGCGCACATTTAGCCCATCTTAGTCATGGCCCGAGCATCCTGATACAGGTCGGACACTTATGCAAAAGATCAAGGTTACCGGAACCGTCGTCGAGCTGAACGGCGACGAGATGGCCCGCATTATGTGGCAACTCATCAAAGAAAAGTTGATCGAACCCTATTTGGAGCTCAACCTTGAGACCTATGATCTCAGGATGGAAGAGCGCGACCGCACGGATGACAAGATAACAGTCGAGGCCGCCAACGCAATCAAGACTCATGGTGTCGGTATCAAGTGCGCAACCATCACACCAGACGCTGGCCGGGTCGAAGAATTCAATCTCAAAAAGATGTACCCCTCACCGAACGGCACGATCCGCAACATTCTTGGCGGTGTGATATTTCGCGAGCCAGTTATCTGCCAGAACATCCCCCGCCTCGTCCCGGGTTGGACTGAGCCATTCGTGATTGGTCGCCACGCCTTTGGCGATCAGTATCGCGCAACCGATTTTACATTCCCCGGCAAAGGCAAAGTCACACTCAAATTTGTTGGCGAAGACGGCACGGAGATCGAACGCGAGGTCCTTGATGCACCTGGCCCAGGCGTGACGATGGCGATGTACAATTTGGATGACTCGATCCGCGACTTCGCGCGCGCGTCCTTCAATTATGGGCTGGCGCGAAATTATCCCGTCTACCTTTCAACCAAGAACACCATCCTGAAAACCTACGACGGGCGCTTTAAGGACCTGTTCCAGGAGATCTTCGATGCCGAATTCAAGGCCGAGTTCGACAAACGCAATCTGACCTACCAGCACCGTCTCATCGACGACATGGTGGCTTCCTCCCTGAAGTGGTCGGGCGGTTATGTCTGGGCCTGCAAAAATTATGATGGCGATGTGCAATCGGATACGGCAGCTCAGGGCTTTGGCTCGCTGGGTTTGATGACATCGGTCCTGATGACACCGGACGGCAAAATCGTCGAATCGGAGGCCGCCCACGGGACCGTCACCCGCCATTATCGCGAACACCAGCAGGGCAATGCGACGTCAACTAATTCGATAGCATCGATTTTCGCATGGACTCGCGGCCTCGCCCACCGCGCCAAACTGGACGACAACGACGCCCTCAAAACCTTCGCGGCAACGTTGGAAGAGGTATGCATCGAGACAGTCGAATCCGGCCATATGACCAAGGACCTGGCGCTCCTGGTCGGCCCTGAACAACCGTGGCTGACGACGACAGGATTTTTGGACAAGATTGACGAATTGCTAGCCGCCAAGCTCACGCAATCTGCAATCTAACGCAATCGCATCGCAAGCCCAGGTCGGATAAGGATGCTCTAGGTGCTGGCGGTCAATATCCCAACACCAACTGATAATTTAGTTGCCTCACCCCTTCACCAATGCACCGAAGCTTGCCTTGAGGGTTCTGAGATGACCGAGCCCCTCCTTGGTCACGACATACATACCATTGGCCGGCTGCTCAATAATGCCCACCTTTTTCATGCGATGCAGCTGGCTGACGACGGCCGCACTTGCATCACCAAATCCCTCTTCTTCGAGACATCGCATAAGCTGTTGCAGTGAAAATGGCCGCGCATCAGAACTCAACGCCTCAAGCAGATACATTTCACGCACCCGGCTGCGCTGATTACGCCCGATATCCTCCATTTCGTCGCGCCCACCCGCAGCATTATCGCCAGATCCATTGATCACAGTCGGTGCAGTCCCAACGCTACGACCGGCTTGAAGTGGCTCCGCATCGCCTAACAAGGTCTCCAAGGCATCGAGCTTGCCACGAATAGTCTGGATCACCACCAGCGCATCATTTGGAGACTCGTTGGCCAACGTCAGCAATGGCCGCAAGACTTGCATATGAAAGCTGCTTGCCAGTTCGTCCGTGCGAGCTTTATCGAGATTGGAGCGTTGAGCCATAAGTTGAAACGCACAATTGAAGCCAAGGGAATAGCGTTGGCAATCGCTTTTGATACCGATCGCACCATTGCATTTGATACTGTCATTCCCTTTCAATCGATGCAATATCCATTTTATTGCATACGATTCAATTCGTTATATTCTATATGATTAGACAAGGACAAGCCATTGACTTTATTGAATTTTATGGAGTTAAGATTTTATGAAATCACGGTAAAATTCGAAACCGCTCAATATCTTGGATTTCGCAGGATTTAGGAAACGCCCGCCTGGCGTATTGCCCCCTAATCCAACCAATTCCTTCACCTTCGAACGTGCATAGCCAACGTAGCCTGCCCTGATGGGCCTCGAACACCGGCGCGGCATCAATGCTGCGCTTGCGCAAATATTGAGGCCCACGATGCTCACCCCACCGGAAGCGCTTATCGGCACGCTCGTCGAACAGCTCTTTTTGAATATCGATCTCGTCAGCCTGGTCATACGGTTGCCAGAACTCACCTGGCGCCAGATTATCATAGCTATTGCGCTCACAACCTTATGGAAGATCATCTGCGACTTCCTCGATCGACTGGCACTTAGGGCCGTTAGACGATGGGTCTTGTCCCTCTTCTTAGGCTAGGCAATCACTGTCGCAAGTGCAGCCGCCATCAAGTTGAACAGGCATGCTAGCGCGCCGCCAACGCTGCCTCGATCGCCGACAAAGCATCCTGTCCCTTGGCGCCGTCTGGCCCGCCGGCCTGTGCCATATCCGGCCGCCCACCGCCGCCCTTGCCACCGAGTGCTTGCGCACCGACCTTGACCAAATCAACCGCATTATAGCGCTCAGTAAGATCTGACGTCACGCCAACAGCAAGCCCGGCTTTGCCATCATCGCTTACGCCCACAATTGCAACAACACCTGAGCCGACCTTTTGTTTGCCGTCATCAATGAGGCCGCGCAGATCTTTTGGATTGAGGCCCTGCACCAGCCTGGCCAACAGTTTCACCTCCCCGACATCTTTGATCGGGCTCCCATCGCCATCACTCCCAGCCCCGGCCCCGCCTGCTAACGCGAGCTGCCGCTTAGCATCAGCCAATTGCTTTTCGAGCTGACGTTTTTCATCAACCAGCGCCTTTACCCGCTCGACCACCTGACCCGGACTGATGCGCAGTACGGCTGCGGCCTCACGTACTCGTTCATCCTGCTCAATCAAATACCGCCGCGCACCATCTCCCGTCATCGCCTCGATGCGGCGCACACCGCCGGCAATGGCGCTCTCGCTGACAACATGGACCAGTGATATATCGCCAGTACGAGCAACATGCGTACCACCGCACAATTCGACGGACCATGCCTTGTTGCCACCCGTACCGGCATCTGGCAGCCCCATCGACACCACCCGCACCTCATCGCCGTATTTTTCGCCGAACAGAGCCATCGCACCCGACTCCAGGGCATCGTCAATCGCCATCACACGGGTTTCGACGGCCACATTTTGGGCCACGACATCATTTGCCATTTGCTCGACGGTCGCCAATTCCTCCGGCGTCATAGGCTTGGGATGCGAAAAGTCGAAACGCAGCCGGTCTGGATCGACCAGCGATCCTTTTTGCGCGACATGTGTCCCAAGCACCTGTCGCAACCCTTCGTGCAAGAGATGGGTGGCCGAGTGATTGGCTCTGGTCCGCGTCCGCCGCTGATGATCGACGCTCAATGTCACCGTCTCGCCAAGCTTCAGAGTTCCCTTTTTAAGGGTGCCGACATGGACCAACAGGTCGCCGAGCTTCTTTAGCGTATCAGAAACTTCAAACACCCCACCATCGCTGCCGCGAATGACGCCCTGGTCGCCGACTTGACCACCAGACTCACCATAAAACGGCGTCTGATTGACGACGACAAAGCCCTCTTCACCCGCCTTCAGGACATTGACGTCGGCATCCGCCTTGATGATCGCAACGACCACACCTTCAGCCTCCTCGGTCTCATACCCGAGAAATTCGCTGGCCCCAAGCCGTTCCCGTACATCGAACCAAATCTCATCCGTCGCCGTTTCGCCAGAACCCTTCCAGGCACGACGCGCTTCTTCTTTTTGCTGCTCCATCGCCACATTAAAGCGGTCGGTATCGACACTGATACCACGTCCTTTAAGCACGTCCTCGGTCAGATCGAGCGGAAAACCATAGGTATCGTAGAGTTTGAAGGCCACATCACCACTGAACTTTGCGCCGGCCGTCAAACCAGCAGACGCCTCGTCCAGCAGACCAAGCCCACGTGCCAGAGTCTTGCGGAACCGCGTCTCCTCCAACAGCAATGTTTCCGTCATCAAGGACTGCGCCCGCGACAACTCAACATAGGTATCAGCCATTTGCCGCATGAGCGCCGGCACAAGCAGATGCATCAACGGCTCGCGGCTACCGAGCAAATGCGCATGGCGCATGGCCCGACGCATGATCCGGCGCAAGACATAGCCTCGCCCTTCATTGGACGGCAGCACACCGTCGGCGATCAAAAAGCAAGAGGCCCGCAAATGATCGGCAATAACACGATGGGAAGCGGCATTGTCACCGTTGGCCGGAACGCCCGTTAGATCCTCGGACGCTGCAATGAGGGAGCGAAACAAATCGGTTTCGTAATTATCATGTGTCCCCTGCAGCACCGCAGCGATGCGCTCCAACCCCATTCCGGTATCGATTGACGGCTTCGGCAACGCCACGCGATCCCCGGGTGCGCGCTGATCAAATTGCATAAAGACAAGATTCCAGATCTCGACGAACCGGTCCCCATCTTCCTCGGGCGATCCCGGCGGCCCACCGGCAATCGCTTCGCCATGATCGAAAAAGATTTCCGAGCACGGCCCGCAGGGGCCCGTATCACCCATCTGCCAGAAGTTATCCGCGGTCGCGATCCGAATAATTCTGTCGTCCGGCAATCCGGCAATTTTTTTCCAAAGACTGAACGCCTCCTCATCTTCATGGAACACGGTCACCACAAGATGTTTGGCATTGAGACCGAATTCTCTGGTGATCAATCGCCAGGCCAAAGCGATCGCCTCGTCCTTGAAATAATCGCCAAAGGAAAAGTTTCCCAACATCTCGAAGAACGTGTGATGGCGCGCCGTATAGCCAACGTTGTCGAGATCGTTGTGTTTCCCACCGGCGCGCACGCACTTCTGTGATGTCGCAGCCCGTGTATAGGGCCGCTTCTCCTGGCCCGTGAACACATTCTTGAACTGCACCATGCCGGCATTCGTGAACATCAGCGTCGGATCATTGCGCGGCACCAACGGCGATGACGCAACCACGTCGTGCCCATTATCCTTGAAGTAATCGAGGAAAGCCTTCCTGATCTCGTTAACGCCCGTCATCTAGATTCCATTCTCTCTCATCAAGTGGGTCAGTCCGTGCCCGCACCTGCCTCACCAACGCAAAATCGACCTATCATCCTACGCCTATTCCAGCAACGCTGATGTGCTTAAAGCCCCAAAAAAAGGGGGCCCAGACGGACCCCCTATTATCTCCGTATACGTTTAGCGGCGAACCGACAATGTCGTGATACGCACGCTCTCGAGCGTACCTCAGCGTTTGCGCCCACCAGCCGTCCCGACCGCATTGTCGTTTTCGACAACTTCAGCCAGAGACTCACCGGTTTCTTCCTCATCTGCCTGATCCGAGGCCTCACCCTGATCTTGGGCCAACATGCCGTCCACGATCAAGCCTGCATTCTGGCGAATCGCACGTTCGATATCGGCTGCGACATTCGGGTTTTCCTTCAAAAAGAGCTTGGAGTTTTCCCGACCTTGACCAATCCGCTGATCGCCATAGGAGAACCAGGCACCCGACTTTTCGACAATGCCGGCCTTTACCCCGAGGTCAATCAATTCACCCGTCTTCGAAATACCTTCACCATACATGATGTCGAATTCGATCTGTTTGAAGGGTGGCGCGACCTTATTCTTCACAACCTTCACGCGGGTCTGATTGCCCACCACTTCATCGCGATCCTTGATCTGTCCAATTCTGCGAATATCCAAACGCACGGAAGAATAGAACTTGAGGGCATTGCCACCCGTAGTCGTTTCTGGGTTGCCGAACATAATGCCGATCTTCATGCGGATCTGATTGATGAAGATGACCATGCACCTTGACTTGGAAATAGACGCCGTCAACTTGCGCAGCGCCTGGCTCATCAATCGCGCCTGCAAACCAGGCAGGCTATCACCCATATCGCCTTCGAGTTCAGCGCGCGGTGTCAGAGCAGCAACGGAATCGATGACCAGTACATCGATCGCACCCGAGCGCACCAGTGTATCGGCGATTTCCAATGCCTGCTCACCGGTATCGGGCTGCGAAATCAGCAGATCCTCGACTTTCACACCCAGTTTGCGCGCATAGACCGGATCAAGCGCATGTTCCGCATCGATAAAGGCACAGATACCGCCATTCTTCTGGCCTTCTGCGACAACGTGCAGAGCAAGCGTCGTTTTACCGGACGATTCCGGTCCGAAAATCTCGATAATCCGCCCTTGCGGCAGACCACCAATGCCGAGCGCAATATCCAAGCCCAACGATCCTGTCGGGATCGCCTCGACGTCGATCGAATGATCGTTGGCGCCCAATCGCATGATCGAGCCCTTGCCGAAATTTTTGTCGATCAATGCCAACGCGGCATCAAGCGCCTTTTCCTTATCCATCGCCTGTCCCTCGATGATCCGCAGCTCCGGTTTGCTCATTTCGTCCACCCTATGGCATGAAATTGATGTCAGCAATGTAGCGTTAATGTACACTATTTGTTCTCATAAGTCGAGCGACATGAGAACACACGCAACACATTGATCTAAATAATATTTACCGGACCAGGGTGGCGACTGAACGCCACTTAGAATAATCCGTTTACGCCGTAATTGCAATGTTAAGTGATTCGGAAGGTGTCGCCGCATTTCACCCACCAAAAATCACTGGGAGTTCGACCTGTCATGCCCTGACCGCAACCGGCAAGCCAGCACCTCAACCCAGCCGGTTTTTCACCTCAGCCGCAATCTGCGCAAGCGTGTAAGGCTTCGGCAGGAAACTAAAATCTGCATCGGGATCCAGGTTGTTGGCAAATGCATCGTCGGCATAGCCTGAGACAAAGATAAACTTGAGATCCGGACGATGTTTACGCACCTCAGTCAAGAGGGTTGGGCCATCCATCTCAGGCATCTTGACGTCACTGACAACGATATCGAATTGGAATTTGGCCTCTTTGAGGATGTCCAAGGCCTCAACGCCATCACAGGCCTCAACCACATCATAACCTTTGCGCTTGAGGGCCTGGACAGCAAACATGCGCACACCGTCCTCGTCTTCGACGATCAGCACTTTGCCTGCACCTGTCAAATCCTTACCATCGCCCTGCATAGCCTGGAGACCACTGGCTTGTGGTGTCTCCAATTCATCATCTTCTGTGCTCAGATGGCGCGGCAAATAAATTCGGAACGTCGTGCCGCGTCCCACTTCGCTATCTGCAAAAATATAACCTCCCGTCTGCTTAACAATGCCGTAAACCGTCGACAGACCAAGACCGGTCCCCTTGCCAACATCTTTGGTCGTAAAGAATGGCTCGAAGATTTGCCCCAACACTTCGGGCGACATCCCGGTACCGCTATCTGCAACCTCGATCGCCACATACTGGCCACGCGCCAAGCCTTTCGCTTCAAGCTTGCGGCTCTCGCGTTCACTGATATTCCGCGTCTTTATGACCAGCTTACCACCATCCGGCATAGCGTCCCGGGCGTTTGCGGCGAGATTGAACAGGACCTGTTCAAGTTGCGTGCGGTCTGCTTTGACTTGCCAAAGCTTACGCCCTGGAATGATATCGAGTTCGATCTGCTCGCCAAGCAGACGGGCCAAGAGCACGGAGATATCAGTAAGGCACTCACCGACCGCGAGGACCTCCGGCTGCAAGGTCTGGCGCCTGGAAAACGCCAGCAGTTGTTTGACCATCCGTGCCGCACGGTTGGCACTGGAGCGAATACTGGAAATATTTTTGTAAGCCGGATCGCTCGGGCGGTGGGTGCCGAGCAGCAGGTCGGAAAAGCCGATTATTACCGTTAGAACATTGTTGAAATCATGCGCTATGCCTCCAGCCAATTTGCCAACGGCTTCCAGTTTCTGGCTTTGCGCGTATTTTAGCTCGAGCGACTTTTGCTCGGTGGCATCGATGACATAGAGCATGACCCCGCCTTTAGAGTTACGCCCACGTCCAACAGACGTCATAAATACTTGCCGCGTGAATTGTTGCCCCACCCCCGCAGTGAGATCGAAGGGTGGAATATTAGCCTTGCCGGCGAGAGCTGCGTGCAATGCCTGCTGAATACTATCATGGCTGTCGCGATGACATCCCTTGCCGAGCACATCCATGGCATTGCTGCCGCGCACAGACCCACCAATCTGCAGCAGTCGACCAAACGCCGCGTTGGCACTTTGGATCACACCATCAGCCCCCACAAGCGCGATACCAAACGGTGCTGCCTGAAAGAATTTAGCGAACCGCAACGGCGCGCTCGAGTTCGGTGGCCCCAGCGCATCAGAGAGTCGCTCTAACACACCCACGGCGAGCATTTCACCTTCACGCGACAACGTTATGGATGCCGGCCAGCGAATACCATCTTCACGAATCAAATCCAGATCGATGCGCTCACCCCGCAAATCCTTGCGGTCAAACAAGGATTGCAGCAATGCGAGACCGTCTTCGGCGACGACATCCGCCAACTGCAACGTCTTGTGGGCATCGCCCGACGAATGATGCAGCCAACGTCTGAGTTGAGTATTGAGATAGGTGATCTGGCCATCACGACCAAACACAAAGACGCCAAGCCCCAATTGCTCGTACCGGGCAATTTGGGCCTGTGTCGCCTGCATACGCCGTGCCTCGGCGCGCCTCAATTCAGTCAGATCGAGAATCTGCCACAGAATAGGTAGCGGGCTGCCTTCCGGCTGCAAACGATCAGCTGCCGGCTCCACCGAAATGCGAAAGGCCACCGGACCCTCGCGTCCCGGCCACGACGGAAGATTGACTTCCTCAACGTGCCGCCGGCCCCGTTCCGAAGCCCGAGCAAGGCGAAAAAATGCTTCCGAGCACGCTGGCACATCTGCGAACAACAATTCCATGGAATTAACATCACCAAGTGCATTACACCCGACGATTTGCTGATAGGCGTGATTCGCAAAAATTGGGCGTCCATCTGGCTCGGTCAGCAACACGCCCTCTTGCAATCCGTTAAACAGCGATTCGTAAAGTTCAACAGACTGCCCAACACCGCCAATTCGTATTAGGCGCGCAGCGATCCCAAACAGGAAGAAAATCCCGAGGCAGGCGAGGCCTGCGAGGATCGTGATACCGATAGGTTCCGGCGCGCGCAGTGCCAACAACACGAACAGCGCAAGACCCGCCAATAGGACCAATCCGATAGTGGCATGAAAAGCCCCACCGCTCCGCACGCGCGCCGCCGCGTCGGCCTCTGAGCCCAGAGGTTTGATCATCCCTATCCGGTTCATAAGATCGATGATTACACGATTCTGAACGCTCAGGGGGCCTAAGAATCGACGCAATACCAAGCGCATACACTTCCCTCTGCATCAGAAATCATCGATACGCTGCGCTAGAGGTCCCGCAACCGGCCTAGCCGATCATCGGCCAATCTCGTCACGTATCACCCCGCACCACATACGCAGCAAAATAAGATTTCCGACATCAGGGTTAAATTCACCTTAAATTCCGTCTATAGCTCACTCGTCGATCGGAGGAATGCAGCGCGCTGGGACAACTAGGAACGTCCGACGAAGCGCCAATGCCTTAATTCCTGTCGACAAGACGTCAATGAAGAGGGGACCGCGCATTAAGATGGCGCGGATCAGGCCATGTGGGAAATCCTGTCTTTATTATTGCTTATACTATTCATTTCAGCCGTTCTTGTGCTCGCCGGCCTGTTAATCCGTGGATATCTCACGACGGGCTCTCCCACTACCGGTCTTGCAGGCGCATTTTTCGCACCAAAGGCTTACAAACGGCTGGAAGTCGTTGATCAGGCACATGTTGACGCCAAGCGCCGTCTGCTGTTGATCCGTCGCGATGACGTTGAGCATCTCATCATGACGGGCGGTCCAATTGACGTGGTCATCGAAAACAACATTGCAGCGCCAGACGGAACATTTGAGGAGGATCGGGATGACGCAGCGCAACCGATATTTGAACGCGGGCCCAACGTCCCATCCCGCTGACACCTGGCCAAGATGCGCCATCGCGCTGCTCTCAATTTGTATTCTTTTCGCTGTTGTCTCGATTAGCCCCGTCCTTGCACAGGCGCCAAAGACGCAAACTGGTAAGCCCGCGCCGCCAAAACCAAGCCAGCCACCTGCGACCACACCAGCCTTGGAACCGGCTGAGAAAGTCATCACGGGACTTGCCGCGGCCCAGGACAAGATCGCAAAACAGATTACCGCCGCTGAACAATCCATTGATCAGCAAAAAACCGACGATACGGTGCTCTCGACGATTCGCACCAAACTAGGCCAGATCCAGACGGACATTGAAAAGCAACAAGCTCGCGCCGCCCCCCAACTCAAAGCCATCCGCGATCAGATCTCCAAGCTTGGCCGGAAGCCGGCACCAAACGCCCCGCCGGAAACCAAGAGCATCACCGACGAGCGCCAGCGTTTGGCCGGATTGGAGGCCCAATATCAGGCGGTCGTCAGATCACTCGCCCTTTCGAAAACCCGCACCAGCCAGCTTGTCCGGCGCATCATCGCGCTGCGTCAGGGCATTTTCACAACAAGGCTTTTGCATCGTGAGACCTCGCCACTCAACCCGAGCTTCTGGCGCGCGGTCGCTGCCCAGAATGCAACAGTCTCGAAAACAATTGGCGAATTGTGGCGAACGATTCAGATGGCAGCCAACCGTCACTGGTGGCAAGTTATCCTATTCGCCACCATTGCCCTGCTACTTGCCGCTCTCTTGCCGCTCTTCAATAAATACCAGCTCGAACGCCTGACACCGCCGATTGCCAACCGACCGCCATTCTACAAACGAGCTACCGCAGCATTAGCGACGTTACCGATATTGAGCCTGCCGCCAGCTATACTGGTAGGCATTGGCATCTTAGCGGCAATTCGCGTCGACATCATTCCGCCGAACTTGCACGCCTGGGCCGGAACGTTGTTCGGCGCCATCATGATCTTTTTGTTAGCGCGCACGCTATCCATTTCCGTCCTTACCCCGACCCGACCGCAATGGCGCTTATTCAATCTCTCATCCGAGTATGCGGCCCGCTTAGTCATGCTGGTGCAGGCGACAGCCCTGATCTTTGGTCTCGATCTCATGTTAAGAGGCTTGATCACAGCACTTGAGCTGCCAGTGCCTGTCAGCCTCGGCCTGCGCGCCATTGCCAACAGCATCGTAGCCCTCCTCTTAATCGCCATCGTCTACGTACCACTCGTCACTACCGATAGCGCTGCCACACCACGAAGTCTCTTCCGGCCGCGCTGGTTCAAGTTACCGCTGCTCGCCCTGGCTATCATCGTCATCCTATCAACCCTGGCCGGCTATTTATCCTTAGGTCATTTCCTCCTCAATCAGCTGCTCCTGTTCACCGGCGGTATAACGCTCGCTGTCATATTGCATTGGATGGTGCGCAGCTACGTTGTCCGCCAGAGTTCGCCTGAAGAGAACCAGCCTGTTGCACAAGGCGAATCGCTTGATCAAACTGCGCCCAGTCGTCGTCGGCGCCTGATCACCAAGCTCCTGATAACCTTCGCGGACATTGTCCTATTTCTGGCTGCCGTACCCATCGTGTTGCTCACCTGGGGCTTCTCCACCGCCGACATCCAAACCGGAATCAGCGCCGCCCTGTTTGGCTTCAAGATCGGCCAGGTAAATATATCACTAGCGCGGATTGTTCTGGCCATCGCCATTTTTGTCGGCGTGATCGCCGCCACACGCATTGTCCAACGCGGACTGACGAAACTGATCCGCGAGACCACCGCGTCGAGCGACGGCGTGGCAAACTCAGTGCAGACGTTTGTTGGTTATGTCGGCACGGCCATCGCTGCACTGATCGGGCTGTCTTATGCCGGCTTCGATATCACCAATGTTGCCATCGTCGCCGGCGCGCTGTCGGTCGGCATCGGTTTCGGGCTACAGTCCATTGTCAATAATTTTGTCTCAGGCCTGATCCTGTTATTCGAACGACCGGTGAAAGTCGGCGACTGGGTCATAGTGAATGGTAACGAGGGCTATATTCGCAAAATAAGTGTTCGCGCCACGGAGATCGAAACTTTTGATCGCTCCTCAATCATCATACCGAATTCAGAATTTATCACCGCCGCTGTCACCAATTGGACCCATCGCAACGCGATGGGACGTGGCATCATCAAAGTCGGCGTGTCTTATGGCTCCGATCCCGAACAGGTTCGCAAGATTCTGCTGGATATCGCGGCCGGATCAACCAATGTGCTCGCCCACCCAGCGCCATTTGTGGTCTTCGAAGACTTTGGCACATCATCGCTCGATTTTTCATTGCGCGTCTATCTCGCCGACGTCACATCACGCCTAGGCGCATTAACGGAACTGCGAATGGAGATCTATAAGTCCTTCAAAGAGGCCGGCATCGAAATCCCATTCCCGCAATCGGATATACACATCCGCGATCTCGATCCGGTGCGTGCCGCCCTGACCAAGGCAGCCATCGCACGGGCCGGCAGCGATCAGGGCGGGGAGGAACAGTCATGACACGAGCCTATCCGGCGCGATCACCTTACAATCAACACCGGAATGGCTGAGTGCGAGAGCACATTGGCCGCCTGACTGCCCAGGATCATACGAGGCAACCCGCGCCGTCCATGCGAGGCCATCACGATCAAATCGGCGTTCAAATCACGCGCTTTATTGATCAGCCCTTCCGCCGGATAGGAATCGCTTACATGTTCGGTCGCACACGCAAATTCGAGTTTTTCCGCCTCCTTGCGCACCGCCGCAAGTATCACCTCAGCATTTTGCGCCGCCCCCTTCTCGTATTCTTCGATTGGAAACGCCATAGCCATTTCGCCGCTAACGACCGCCGTCCAGGGCTCCGTAACAGTCACCACCGTCGCTTTTGCATTGAGCGCTTTTGCCAACTTCAAACCATGCACAACACCCTTATGCGCAAGTTCAGATCCATCGGTTGCTATGACAATCTGTTTGTACATTGTTTTGTCCTTTCGGTTTTTGAAACGGTCCGTTGACGCTAGGGCGATTTTGGCGGCAATGGCGGCCTGGCTCTGAGCGGAAAGCCAGCCCGCATGAAGGCGATGATTTGCCAGATCGACCTGCGCTTGAGCTTGTCTTTGAATGCCGGCATGGCAGTGCCAAACACTGCCCCGCCCTCGGAAATGGACCACAACAGATAGGGATCCACTGAAATCGGCCGCCGCACCATGTAAGCTAAGAGCGCAGGCGACGGGATGAGCGAATGAGAGGCTTTTCCGTGGCCCATACCCTGCGCCCCATGACACGACGCACAGTGACGTTGATAATGCTGCCGCCCGGCGACGATCGCCGCCGCTTTATCGCTAATCGGCGACTGCGCGGCTCGATAGGCTTTGGGAATGCCATAATGCGTAAATGTCCAATGCCGAAGGACGCGTGCCTGCATCCCCTTGGGCAGATTGCCGGCGCCCCACAATTCACGCTGCAGCCAAAGCGGCTGCCAATAATCCACACCAGCCTGCGGCTTGCCGGCCTGCTGCGCCTGCCCCTGCTGCGCCTGCCCATGCGTACTGGCAACAAGCGAAAGGGCAATCATGACACTCACTAAGACGAGACCCATTCCACCAAGCCAATAACCGAACCGCCGCATGTGCTTATCGCTCCCGTTTTGTTCGCTGACAAAATTACTTGTCTCAAAGAGATTAGTCCAATGCGCAGCATCTAGCTCATGAATTCGAACAGCTAAGCGTAGTCTGAAAACGACATTTATATGCTTGATCCCGATCAAGCTAAAGGGTTGACCTCAGTCAATTTCCCTTGCCCTCAGGAGCAATCTTCGTTAGCCAAAGGGCGCGACATAGGGGCCAATTAAAGACGCCTGAACGTTTAGGTAAAGCCCTCCCCAAAAAACTGACTACGCGCAAAAGGAAGTATCGCGATGGGATCGAACATCACCTTAACGGCCGCGGACGGCCACTCATTTTCCGCATATCGATCTGACCCGACTGGCAACATCAAAGGTGGTCTCGTCGTTATTCAGGAAATATTCGGTGTAAATGGCCATATGCGCGATGTCACCGACCGTTTCGCTACTGCCGGCTACGTCTCTGTATGCCCTGCAATCCTCGATCGAACACAGCGCGACGTCGAGCTTGGCTATACGCCTGAAGATATTGACAAAGCAAAAGCCTTACGCGCCAATGTCAGCTATGAAGATGCGTTGCGCGACATCTCAGCATGCCGCGATTTGCTCACCAAGGAGGGGCTCAGTGTTGGCGTCGTCGGCTATTGCTGGGGCGGCTCACTATCCTGGGCCGCGGCCACCCAGCTCGATGGCTTCAAGGTTGCCGTTTCCTACTATGGCGGCGATGTACCGAACATGGCGGACGCCAAACCCAAATGTCCGGTGATGTTCCACTTCGGCTCCGAGGATCAGGGGATCCCACTGGACAAAGTCGAAATCGTCAAGCAAAAGCAGCCAGATAGCCCGCTCTACATTTACCAGGGCGCAGGCCATGGCTTTAGCTGCGATGCGCGTGGTTCATTCCACCCCGAAAGCGCACAGCTCGCCGGCGAACGGACCGCTGAATTTATCGCCAACAATATCTAAGATAGTCCATTGCTACGATAGGCCGGCTCATCGGCCTATCGCCGCTTGTCCAATGCGCCTGCAACAAAACCTGTTGCGCGCCTACATCTTGAGCAGGCGCTTAGCGTTCCCCGACAAGATTTTTTCCTTGTCCTCTGCGCACAGCGGCACACCCTTCATCCATTCTGTTCCCGCCAGATTATCCGCATGGGGATAATCGACCGAAAACATGATCCTGTCGATGCCGAGTTCCATGATGCAGCAAAGCAGTGCCGGCGTCGAAAAATTGCCGCTCGTGGTGATATAGAAATTCCGTGTGAAGATCTCGCGAAACGAAAGCGGTGCGCCACCTGGCCGCTTCAAAGTTTCATCGATCCGTTCCACCAGGAACGGCAGCGTCTCGCCGAGGTGACCTAGGACGATCTTCAAGCGGGGATACTCCTCGCAAACACCACCCACCACCAGACGGATAGCCTGCGTTGCCGTCTCCACCGTATACCCCCAGGATGCCCGCGATAGATAAGTATGATCGGGATAATAGGCATCGACCACCGCTTTATGCTGTGCTGAGGGATGAAAGTAGATCGGCACATCCAACGCTTCCGCGCGCTGATAAATCGGCCAGAACTTTCGGTCATCATGAAATTGGCCATCTGTCATGCCGTGGATCATCGCACCCTTGAACCCTAAATCCTTAACGCACCGCTCCAATTCATCGGCAGCCGCCTCCGGCGCCGCTGTCGGGATCACCGCAAACCCGGCTAATCGGTCAGGCCTGAGCTGAATAGTCTCAAACAGACGGTCATTCACGCCACGCGCAATTTCCGGCCCATCTTCCGCGCTCAATTCTTGCGTCGAGGGGGAACCGTGCGACAAAACTTGTATATCGATATCGGCTTCGTCCATCAGCCGGATACGCTCTTCACCGACGTCATAGAGCCTGTCCGTCACCAGCGGATCGCGGGACCGACCCTCTCCCCGCGGCGCCAAGATCGGATCGCGGTAATGTTCTTCGAGCGCAATAACCTGACAATTCGGATTTGCAAACATAAACGTGTTCCTCCCAGTCGCTAAACTTGCCGGCCCATGGTTATCCGAGCCACCAAGCATGCTGCTTACAAAGTTGTAGTGACTTGAACATCAAAACTCCAGTGCCGGCAATCGCCAACGCTTACCCAACTGTTTCGTTATGCTAGGATCGCGCTTTGCGCACACCAGCACACCTGAGACCCGCTGGAGAGTTTGACCAGGATC
Organism: Hyphomicrobiaceae bacterium; assembly: GCA_965223255.1. Lineage (GTDB taxonomy): Bacteria > Pseudomonadota > Alphaproteobacteria > Rhizobiales > Hyphomicrobiaceae > CBDCWA01. Next base: position 1,062,134 of record CBDCWA010000003.1, read on the forward strand.
ATGCTTGCCAACCGCACCACAACAATCGGCCTTGTTCTGACCGGACTGGCAGCAGCGGCTGCGGTTAGCATCTGGCATCTTGGCGCCAAGCCGCCCACATCCACCACACCATTGGACTTGACCGCACAGCAGGCAATTTTTGTGAGGCCCGCGCCAAGCAGGCCGCCTGGCAACAAAATTGAAACGTGGCGCCGGCGCATCGCCTTGGGCCGGCGATTATTCGCCGAGGGTCGCCTGTCACGTGATGGCGATATGTCTTGTGCCACCTGCCATCGCCCTGAGCGCGCACTCAGCGATGGTCTGCAGCGTGCCCGCGGTAGAGCAGGAACGTATCTTGAGCGAAATACGCCCGGATTGTTTGGAGTAGCTCACGCAAAATCATTCTTTTGGGATGGTCGGGCCGCAACACTCGAAGCGCAAGCCCGCATCCCCATCCAACACCCGGACGAAATGGCCTATAGCCCGGAAGCAGCAATCAAACGTCTATTGGACGACCCGACCTACCGGGTTGCTTTCGCCCAGGCCTTTCCCAATGCCAAGGCCATGACCGGCGACCTCATCCTCCGCGCCATTGCCACCTACGAGCGCACCTTGGACCCACCCATGACCCGCTTCGACCGTTGGATCACTGGCGACCGAGCAGCATTGTCGCCAGATGAAATTGCTGGCTTTCGCGTCTTTACGGGCAAGGCCGGCTGTCTCGCCTGTCACGGCGGCTGGCGGTTTACCGATGACCGCTTTCACGACATCGGGCTGCCATCGCCGGATCTCGGACGCGGCGCCATTACGAACAAACCATCAGACAACCATGCCTTCAAGACACCGACATTACGTGAATTGCGCTGGACGGCCCCCTACATGCATGACGGCTCGCTCAAAACGCTCAAGGAAGTCATCACGCATTATCAAGAAAACCTGCGCCAACGCCCGACGCTTGCACCAGAGCTACGTCACGTGACACCCTTGTCCAAAGCAGAACGACACCAGTTGGTTGCGTTTCTTTTGTCCCTCTCAAGCCCACCGAAGAAGCAGTCCAGATAAGGCCGACCTTGCCGCCACGAAGCTTAACAGGAATATGTTGTGAGCCAAAGGTCACCAGCGCAACCAGCTCTTGCTACTCAGTTCCATCGAGCTTTATGTCAAATACAAGCACCGGCACGCGGTATTGCGCATAAATTGGCGATTGAACGGCCACACTATTCCGCGGCATCTGCGGTGAGTTCATGATCGAGCGCCAGACCATAAGCGCGAATGGGTGCATCACGCCCCCGCACATGGATGTCGATCGGCACTTCGCCCATCGCCCGTTCACCGCTCTTGTCAAATGTCTCTTTGGACACCAGGCAATCGGACAAATGATCCTTGGTCGAAGCCTCAAGCTGGCTCGCAATACTCACCGTCTCGCCAAGTGCCGTCACCATGAAGCCGCGCTCTTCATCGCCGACGCGCGCCAGCACGACCGGGCCGGTATGTATACCAATCCCAATTCGCAGCGGCATCGGGATCGCTGCCGCATACTGGTCATTGAGCGCACCCACAGCGCGGATCATATCGCGCGCAGCCCTAAGCGCCGCCTTGCTGCCATTGCGCCGACCACCATCGACACCAAATACACCCATCAATCCATCACTTAGATACATTCCGACGCGCCCATCATTGGCCTCAATCGCTTGGCTCATCTCTGCAACGAACCGATTGAGCAGCAACACGAGGTCATAGGGCATCTGCTTGAGCGCCAATGTCGTGAATGCCCGCATATCAACGAACAAAATTGTAGCTTCGCGCTCTACGCCCCACTTAAGCGCCTCCTCTTCCCAATCGATTTGACTGGACTGGGCCTCAATTGGAAGCAGGATTTGCACGGTCAGCGGTTGGCGCGGCTTGAGCTGACAGGCAAGGCGCACATGCGGCGGCGCGGAAATCCGTTCCAACATTCCCGTTTCGATCGCACTTCGTGGCGGCAGATGATCACCGCCTTCGACGACCAGAACACGACAGGTCGAGCAACGCCCACGTCCGCCGCACAACGAGGGATGCGGTATATTATTGGCCCGACTGGCTTCCAGAATTGTGCTGCCCTGGCGCAAAACGATATCGCCATGACCAATGTAGCGCACATCGATCGTTCTCGCGTAGCGCTGGTAGATTGCCCTGATGAGCAGAACGACCACAACGACAGCAGCACCGCTATAAAGCCAGAATTGAACCTCCGCCTTTGCAGCCGCATAGAGCTGGCGAACTTCTTGCGAGCGCGCCGCCGCCTGATCCGCCAAAATCGCCGCCTCACGCCCTGCAGCAACGAAACCGGCCAGCGCCAACGCTGGCACGATCACCGCAAACACCACCATTCCATCGCGCCAGCGCGAATACCAAGCCTGCGAACGAACCGCGTAGTGAACCCCAATCATACCGTGCGTCCACACGACCAGGACCAGAAGCGTCTGCTTCAGTGCCAAGCCCGGCCACAGATGATAAAGCGTCGCGCTATAGGTGACATCGATATTGGTCATGCGCGCCAAATAACCACTCGCCAATACATGCTCAATCAGCAGCACCGGGATCGCTAGCCCGAGCAGCAATTGAACAGCTTCCTGCATCGGCATGCGCCATGTCCGCCGGTCAATCAATCGCTTGACGCCGAGCATTAAGTGAACGGCAAATGCACCGACGAGCAGAACTGTACCGGGCAGGGATCGCCACACTGCTGTGCGATAGACCTGCACCGCCTCCATGAATGCAATGCCGAAAATGCCCAATGCATGATTGATCAGATGAGTTGCAACAAACAACAGTAAAATCATGCCGGTGATCAACCGCGTCTGGCGCTCCCACTGCCGCATGCCATAGACACCAGCCTGCACACCTGGTTGCGCTGTGCCGTCTCTGCCAGGCGTTGTAACACTCATTTATTCACTCGCACTTCGCCAATATTTGCCCGCATGCCATCACGGATTTTCAACAATCCGGTCACTCGCCGCCTCGATCCGTTCCGCCAATGTCCGCGCGATCGCCAGTGCCAACGCAGGAACAGAAGAAAACAATTCCAGAAACGTTGTGCGATCGACCCGCATAACGTCCGACTGCTCCAATGCAACAATGCTGGCGCTGCGCCTCTTGTCGCATAGAATACCGATTTCGCCGAGCAACGCCCCCGGCCCGAACTCGGCAAGCGCCACGGCATCATCGCCGCGCTGGCGCTGCACACGCACCGCCCCCTCAAGCACTATATGCACAGCATCCGGTGCATCGCCTTCATGATAAATGAATTCTCCCGAGGCGTAAGATAACCGTTTGCTGGTCAACGCCAATAATTTGAGCTTTGACATGTCCACATCCTTGAACATATCCATACTCTTCAACACCTGCGTTTCATCACCTAGAGACATCGCAATCCTCACCTTGACCTTTGAGAGTTCGCCTCCACCGTTTCAACGGGTGCCGAGCCGGAACGGTCTTCGCCGATTGATGGAGCCGCGACGCGCGATGGCCCGATTTGCGCTCTTGCACCCTCACAACGGATCACCTGATCGAAATCATCAACGGGCTCTCCCTCGGACACAGTGATGATCAGCGTCTTATCTGACAGCGCCTTCCGTATCCGGTTCACAATGGCATGCGCTTCAGCTGAAGAAAACGCTGCGAACGCTCCATCAAATACAAACATATCAGGCCGGCAGATAAGCGAACGCGCGACTGCAACAGCAGCCCGCTGGCCGGGGAACAATACTTTGCCACCAGGGCCAACTTCGTAGTCAAGCCCAAGCGCATAAACAGTACGCATCAGATCGTGATCTTTCAGCACCGCCCCTAGCAGCTCAGCAATTTTCTTGTCCGCATTGGCAACTTTCTGCGAAACCCGCCCAAACAGCAGGTTATCGCCCAGCGGCGCTGCCATCATCACTTCGTCTGGCTCATAGAATTCGATCGCCTGCGCCACATCGAACGGCAAAAACGTGCGAAAACTCTTCCGCCCCCGTAACACGCGCCGGCGCAGCTGATCGTCGACCAGATTCAAGCGGTGCACCGGCTCGATGTAGCGTAACGCAAGGTCTAGCAATTTGGTACGACATTCGACCGGCAAACGGGGCGTATCGCGAACCTTGCGCGCCGCCTCGACAAAACCGCGAAACGCGTCGATCTCATCAGGCGGCACAAATGAATATTGCTCAAGCAACGGGCTGTCGGCAGCAACCTCACCAAACACTTCAAGCGTCGTCTCGGCCATCCTGACACCGATCTCGATGAGCGGATTGACCAACGCCTCAGCTTCGATGATCGACAGGAAATAGGGCTCGCAGGCTAGCCCTTCGACCGCCAGTCTCTCTCCAACAGGAATCCCAAATAACAAGTTCTCGCTGATGGACAGATTATCGTTATAAGTCCGTGGATCGAAGGGTGCGATCAGCTCTGAAAGACCTTCCTCTTCGAGAGACTTAAGCACCGCTTGGCGCGCCGCAACAACACGTTCTAGCACATCCGGTCCAGTGTTCGCTGGCAGCCGCCCGTCCAGCCCGAATCGATAGATGTCATCACGAAGACCAACGATACTGAGGGCCTCCAACACCGCTTGATCGAGTTCGTCGCGATTTGCAACGCCGGCGGCCTCATAATCAAACCAGTCATCATCGACAGTGACTGTCGGATTACCAGACAGTAGAGATTCTTTAATAAAATTCCGTTGTTCACCGCTAAAGCTTCGGCGCTCGCCCGCATCCGGTGGGCAACGGCGCAACGAATTCATCACATTGTCCCGCAACGAGCCCGCAAACAGATAAGGCACTTGGCCATTGTATGCGAGCACCCTACTCGCCAAAGTCTCCGGCAGGCTGGCCCATTCATGTCCACCCACCATCACGCTTCCGGTATAGTCCTGAATTTGGCGTCCCAATATCTGCGCCAGCACGTCACGCGCACCGAGACCGTTACCGGTGAGTGCGATATGGGCCGGGCGCGGGATGGTGCCACTCACACTTTCCAAAATCGTGGCACCACGCTGATCCTGCACCCGCAATCCCGCCAGTTTAATTGGTTCATTCGGTCCCGGCGGTGACAGGTTGGATGTATCTTCACGGCGCAACCGGTCAGGGCCGAACTGCGCCAGCACCTGCTGATATTTGATCGTCACGTCGGCGCGGCGTTGATCCCAGTTTATGAGTTCTCTGATCGGCGGCGGCAACTCGCGGTAAGCCCCGATCACCGCAATCAGCTGCCCGATGTCAAGCGACCCCTTGACGGCGAGATAGCCACCGACAGCATAGAAGAAAAACGGCGTCACCTTAGCCAGCAGATTGTTCAGAAATTTTACCGCAAACTTGCGCTTGAACAGACGAACGCGAATATCGAACAAGCGGCTGAGTCGTCCGCCGATTTCTGCCTCATTATAGAGGCTCGTTCCATGCGTATGGATTACCGGCGCGCCATCGACCACCTCACCAATCCGTCCTGAGAACTGGCGCGCCTCCAGCTGACGCATGCGCCCAAGTCGCAATTGCTCACGCCTCAGATAGGGAATGATAATCGATTGTATAACGACGACGGTAACAGCAATCATGCCGAGCCAGAAGCTTTGAATTACAATAAAGAACAGCGCGGTTGCAGCCTGCAGAGTAAGAAACGCCGGCTGTATGAATGCATCTCCGATGAAGCCGCCAATTGGCTCGGCTTCATTATTGATCATGCTCGCCGCCTCGGCCGGCTTCACCGCACGGATATGCTCGGGGCTAAACAATAACAAGCGCTGAAACAGCATGAACCGCAGCCGCCGCAGCATCCGCTCACCAAGCACACCCTTGCTGAGGTTGATCACCGCCTTGAAGGCACCCGTAATCAACACCAAGAATAGAAACAGGAAGCTCAGCGCCAACAGGAATTCAGTTCGCTCAAGATCGAACCCGCTAAAGATTGTATACTGCCCACCCCCCAACCAAGACGGCAGCGTCAAAGTCCAATGAAACAATTTGGCTGTGGTGTTGCCATCAACGAACGCCTTGCCTTGGATCGCTTCGTTGACGATAATTTTAGGAATATCCAGAGACGCAAAGTAAAACGGCAGCGAAACGACAATCAGCAACAGAACCGCAATTTGGCTCTTGTGACTGTGGCGCCAGATAAAGCGGAACAGATTTTGGTCCACAGCGCCTCCCCAATCTGAACACCGCGCCGGCCAATGCTTCGGATCTTTTAAGCGCACTCAATTAGCGACAACACACCAAATATAGTCGGTGACCAGAGTATGACCCAAACGCCATATCCTGCAATCGTCATACGCACCACGTCTGGAACTGTAAACCTCTTTAGCGCTAATGTGAGGGCCTGGCTATCAACTTAATCTAACGATTGCGTGCGATGCGGATTGCCTTTTATGCGCCGATGAAGTCACCGGATCATCCGGTCCCTTCCGGGGACCGCACGATGGCACGCCTGCTCATCGCGGCTCTCCGCGCCGCAGGCCACCAGGTCGAACTGGCAGCAACCCTGCGCACCTACACCAAAACACCAGATCCTGACGCACTTAACCTCCATCAACGCCAGGCCAAGCAAATCATTTCTACAGTGATGAAAAAGTGGCAAACCGATGCGCCCGATCAAGCCCCCCACTGCTGGCTCACCTATCACCCCTATTACAAATCCCTTGATTTAATCGGACCTGAGATCGCTCAGGCTCTATCCATTCCATACCTCACGGCCGAAGCCTCTTATGCACCAAAGCACGACCATGACAACTGGCAACGCCATCAGGACATATTGAAGTCAACGCTGCGCCAAGCCGACCTACATTTTGTCTTTTCTGCCCGCGACAAAGCCGGCCTTGCAGCGCTCGTCGACAGCGCGCGGTTGCGCGACTTGCCTCCCTTTGTGGACACGTCAGAGTTCCCATCCACAAAACACACACGACCATCGGACCAGGCTCTGCAATTAATTGCGGTCGCCATGATGCGTCCCGGCGACAAATTGAAGAGCTATAAAACTCTGGCAGATGCGTTCCGCCGACTAGACACACTCCCTTTGCATTTGACTATTGTCGGCGATGGTTCGGAATGCGCCAAAGTCAAAACCCACTTTGCCTCGTTTGGAGAAGACCGCATCACGTGGCGCGGCGCGCTCTCGCGCACAGAAACCTTAGAAGCCATATCCCATGCAGACATCCTAGTTTGGCCAGGCTATGGCGAGGGTTTTGGCATGGTCTACCTCGAAGCCGCAGCCTTGGGTGTCCCCTCAATCGCTTTCAGAACGGCCGGCGTGCCTGAGGCCATAGTCCACGACACCACCGGCCACCTCGTCGACCAATTGACGCCGGAGGCATTCGCTAACGCCATCCGCATGCTTGCAACCAACCCTGAACGTCGCGCCAAGCTGGCCGCCAGCGCGCCTTCGTTTATTGCGAAAGAACGCTCACTTCAGGCAACTGCCGCACGCATCACTGCCGCCCTGACCGTCCCTGCAGAAAAAACCGACTAGTGCCGCTCCGCCATCAACCGCGCGAGGATCACCGCCGAGGACTTTGCGCCATCAAGGTCGATCGCAATGGCTCCGGGTTGTTGCCGGTAAGCCTCGTCAATTGCCCGCGCCAATACTTCAGGCGACAAGACTTCTTCACCTACCACCGCAACCCGTCCCTTGGATGATAACAGTTCAGCGCGCGCACTTTGTTCGGTCTCGCCACCTTCGGCGTAGGGACAGAGCACCGACCGGCAACCCGCCACCAATACGTCGGCGACCGTATTGTAGCCGGCTTGCGAGATAGAGAGTTTAGCGTTGTGCAGCGTACCGGCAAGATTTTCGATAAAGGGCGTGACTTCGATTCCCCCGGCGCGGGCACTTGCCAAAACCGCGTCACGGTCTATGGCGGCAATATTGGGGCCGGTACTCACCAACCATCGCGCATCCCGCAAAGCCGTCAAAGGTTTTGCTGCTATTGCCGCCTTAAGCAACGTTTGTCCAAATGCACCGCCACCTGCGGTCACCACGACATCCGCGCTTTTGTCCGCAATCGACACAGGGACCAGCTTGGGCGCAACAATACCGGTGTAATGGACACGGTCCAGAATCCTGTCAATTGCCGGAAACGTTTGACCAAGATCGACAAAGTCCGCATCCCCATGCACCAGTATTGCATCGAAGTAGCGATCGATTTTTTCAATCACCTCCTCGGCCCGCCCGGGCTTGCGGCTTTCCTGAATAATATCGCGCACCGATGAGACGACAAGCGGCGGCCGTACATGCGCTTTCGCACGTGTCAATAAGGGATCGAGCTCAAATCGCATTTGCCGTCGGCCAAATGGAAACGCCTCAATGAGGATAGCATCCGGCCGATAAGCATCGTACATCTCCAGCAATAGTTCGCAGCGGCGCGCCTTATAGGCATCATCCGCTACCTGGCCGCCGGGCGTTACAAGGCTGGTAAAGCCATCTGGCCCTGCTTTGACCGCCGGCAGTCGAACAACATCGAGATCGCTGAGATCAAGGCCGGTAATCTCAAACCCGCCCATGATCAGCCGCACTTCGAAGCCGTTCTCACACAGGGCCCGGCTGATACGTGCCGCCCGCACGACATGCCCGATGCCCAACAGGTGTTGCACATAAAAGAGAATGCGGCGCGGCATCAGACGTTCTCTAAAGTTGCCGTCGAACGAGCATTTGCAGCCCGTCTGCCAAACAGATGGACCAATTGTTCAATCCCAGCGCGCGCGTCAAAGCATTGCGCAACCCGATCTGCACCCGCCTGACCCAACTTGGATCGCAGTCCGCAATCCTCGGCAAGCCGCAAAATGGCCTGCGCCAGCGCCTCATCGTTTTCCGGCTCGACCAACACGCCCGTCTCGCCATCGATCACGAGTTCAGGCACCCCCGATACGTTGGTAGAGATACACGCAAGCCCTTGGCTTTGCGCTTCCATAAGAACGTTCGGCAACCCGTCCCGGTCGCCATCTTGACCGATCCGGCACGGCAAGACGAACAGATCCGCGGCCCGATAGTGCGCAATCACTGCGGCCTGAGCTTGCGATCCACACCACTTAATATGTCGATCAATCCCAAGTACCCGGGCTTGCGCCTTCAGGCGACGAAGCTCTGGCCCTGAGCCGATATGAACCCAATTATAGTTGAGCGCATTCGGCAGTTTCGCCAGAGCGCGCAGCAACACATCGAGCCCCTTCTTCGGAACGGCCCGTCCGACGGTGAGAATCTGCAAGGGTTTGTTTGGGTCATCTCCGTCACCCGCCTCGCTGATTGCGTCAGCCGGCACAAAGCGGCCAAGATCCAGTCCGTGGTACACAAGATGGACCCTATCGACATGGTCCGCATGTTGCACCAAAGTTTGCTGGCCGGCGGCCGTGCAAGTTGTCACCCAGGCAGCGCCCGTAACATGATTGCGCAACTCCCAATCGGGTGAGGTCCATATATCCTTTGCATGCGCAGAACAGCTCCACGGCATGTCCGACATCAGACTTGTATATCTCGTTACCGCCGATGGCGTATGAATGAAATGCGCATAAAGCCAACCGGCATCGTCCGGTAGCTCACTCGCCATGACACATGCTTGCCCAAAGCGACGTATACGATTGCGGCTGAAATCCCGCCTCAGGTCGGAGAAGAACGCCCGCAATGCCGCCCAGAACCATGGCTGATGTCGCCCGGCACGCCACACGGCCCGCATGACACGCATGGGTTCTTGGTGCAAATACTCCGGCAGGTAAGTTACCGGTGCCGTAATCTGTTCATGAACGGGATGACATTTGTCATCTGTCGGATGCCGCAGCGAAAAGAGATGCAATTGAATGCCTGCCTCCTGCAGACCCAGGATCTCCTGTGCGATAAAGGTTTCGGATAACCGCGGATAGCCCTTGAGCACCACAATCAGGCGGCGCCCGTCTGACAACGACTGAGACAGGCTGTCCGGCGTCGAGGTCATGGCGCCACTTCCATTTCAGACGCGAATTGCAATTCTCTCCCTGACACATGGCGTACGATATCACAAATCCGCCGGCGTCCCCCTAGGTCTATTTGGCGTGGCGCTTGCGACGGCAGGGCGCGCTGCAATATGCCATCGATCGCCTGATTGAGCAGGTCCGGGTCATCCGCCTGAACCGGGTCCAGAACGCTAACGAGATCGAGATCTGCCGCCCGTTTTGCGCGGATGAGCTGCTCGCGCCTTGGCACCATTCTTGGCACAATCAGCGAGCGCTTATCAAACGAGATCAGTTCACAAAAGGCGTTATAACCACCCATGCTGATCACAGCCCGGGCTTTGCGAATTATACGCTCCATATTGTTGTCGAAATCGATGACGCTGACGTCGCGGAAGCGTCGCGCAAGCTCATGAATCTCCTGCCGGTCCTTATTCGGCATGAACGGGCCAAGTACCAACACTTTGGCGGGTGTATCGTGACGTGCTGTGGCATGGGCCTGCAGCACCTGGCGCATCAAGGGTGCACCATCACCACCACCACCCGCCGTTACCAAGACAAAGTCATCCGGCAACTCACGATGTGGCCCCGGCTTTGCCGCAGGCTCATCACGTGCAAGAAATCCGACGAATTTCGTCTTCTCTGTAACCGGTGAACCGACATCAAGTCCCGCTAACGGGTTCCAGAACCCTTCGCACCCATAAACCCAAACGGAATCATAATATCTATCGATCCAATCGATAGCTCCCGAATTGCCCCATTCCCTTGCGACGACCGCCGGCTCATCCAGCACATCCCTAAGTCCTAATACCACCTGACAATTCTGCTCTTTGAGGTATTCCAAAGTTGGCTCTAGCTCACCCTTGAGCCCCCGCGGTTCCTTATCGACAATGAAGATATCCGGTTGAAAGATTGCCGCTGTATGCCGAATGATCGCACGGCGCATTTCCAGCGTCTCTGACAAATCAATATGCTCAGATAACGACGTGTATTCGCCATTATAGAGCTTTATGACGCTTGGCACTTTGATGAAATCGACGCGCGCTTTGAGATCGAAAGCACCAGCCAGCGACGATCCCGATACAATCATAACATTCAATTGCTTTATGCCGTCCACCAGCGCATGAGCGATTTCGCGTGAGCGCCTGAGGTGACCCAGCCCGAACGTGTCGTGGCTGTACATGAGGACCCGGATATGTCTGTCGCTGGACATGATCGTACCACCCGCTAAATTGATGAACTCAAATTGAATTGCGCTGCAAGGCATAGGAGACACGAACCGCAGCGCACGGTTTTCCGCCTGCCTCCAAGTCGGCATTTAGTAAGGATCAGCCGCATCCCGCAATCCATCTCCCAAAAAGTTGAAAGCCAAGACAACCAGGATCACAGGGACGACAGGTAAGAGCAGCCACGGATAAAGTGCAACCACGTCGATATTCTGCGCCTCCGTCAGCAAGACCCCCCAGCTGGTAATCGGCGCGCGCAACCCAAGTCCCAAAAAGCTCAAGGCCGTCTCGCCGAGTATCATTCCCGGCACGGCCAGCGTCGCCGTCGCGATCAAATGGCTCATGAAGCCGGGCACCATATGTCGACCGACAATACGAGGCGTGCCCGCTCCCATAAGTTGGGCTGCAAGGACATAGTCCTCCTCCCTGAGAGACAATAATTTCGAGCGCACCGCGCGCGCCAATCCGGTCCAGTCAATCATGCCAAGAATAATGGTTATGAAGAAATATACAGCGAGCGGGCTCCACGTCACCGGTACCAATGCCGAGATCGTCAACCACAATGGAATGGACGGCAGACTTTGCAAGATCTCAATAATGCGTTGCAACGTCAGATCGAATAGACCTCCGTAATAACCGGCCAAGCCACCGAGCACCACCCCCAATACGAAGCTGACCGCCACCCCTAACAAACCAATGGTCATCGAAATACGGGCACCATTGATAATTCTCGACACCATGTCGCGCCCAAGTCGATCGGTTCCCAAAAGAAACGCTTGCCCCCCTTTGGGCGGGCAAAACAGATGCACATTGGTCTTGAATAGAGACCAGAACCAATAGCTATCGCCACGGCAAAAAAACCGCAGCGGCATTGGCTTCGAGGTAATCGGCGTGTACTCCCTCTTCAGCGTTTCCATGTTCAAGTGATACCGCATCGGATAGACGAAGGGGCCGATAAACTGTCCCTCATGGTAGAGGCGCACCGCCTGCGGCGGCGCATATATATGGCTGGTGTGGCGCGACTGATAATTATAGGGCGACAGGAATTCGGCAAACGCGATGCAGAACAATAAGATCAGCAAGAATACGCCAGAAATGACGGCTGGTTTATGACGCTTAAATTTCCACCAGATCAACCGCCACTGTGAGGCGGCGACGGCGCGCTCCTGCGATGGAGAGAGAACCTCAATTGTGTAGGGATCAAACGGGGCCCGCGACACATAATGCGGCAGACGGCGTGAGCGAGGCTGTTTCGTTTGCGCGCTCATTTACTGGCCTTCCCTTGCAATCGAATTCGGGGATCGAGAAAAGCCAGCGCAATATCGGATATCAGAACGCCGATCACCGTCAGAAATGCCAAAAACATCAAAAACGACCCAGCCAGATACATATCCTGACTTTGCAGAGCGCGAATCAACAATGGACCTGTTGTCTCAAGTGACAGAACAATAGCAACGATTTCAGCACCCGACACGATCGTCGGCAGGATTGATCCGATATCCGAGACAAAGAAATTGAGAGAGGCCCTAAGCGGATACTTCACGAGCGAACGAAAAGGATGCATGCCCTTGGCACGCGCCGTTACAACATACTGCTTTTGCAATTCATCAAGCAGATTAGCACGAATATGACGGATCATCCCGGCGGTTCCGGACGTCCCGATCACCAATACCGGGATCCATATATGCTCAAGGATCGAGACGAATTTGCCCCAGCTCATCGCCTTGTTGAGATACTCGGGCGCCATGATGTGCCCGATCGAGGTTCCAAACCAAACATTGGCGAGATACATCAACACCAGCGCCAATAGAAAATTCGGCGTCGCAATGCCTATGAGTCCGAGAAAGCTCAGACCATAGTCTCCCCAGCTATACTGATGCGTTGCTGAATAAATTCCGATCGGGAAAGCGATCACCCAAGTCAAAATGATCGTCAGAAAAGCGACCATCATGGTTAGAAACATGCGATCACCGACCACCTTGTTGACCGGCAGCTCGTATTCGAATGACCACCCAAAATCGCCCTGCAGCAATCCCCCGACCCAAATGAAGTAGCGCTCCACCGGATGCTTATCGAAGCCATATTCCTTCTTCAGGTAGGCGATATGCTTTTCATCGACCGATTCACCCTGCGCTTCTAGCTCTGCCATATAGCTTTCGAAATAATCACCTGGCGGCAGTTCGATCAGCGTGAATATCAAGGCAGAGATCACGAACAGTGTCGGGATCATCAAAAGAATTCTGCGCACGATGTAAGATAACATTCTGCCGATCCCGCTTATTTTTTCTTTTTCCGGAACCAGAAGGCATCGGGCATATAGCGGCCGAAAAACGCATTCGGATGAAAGCTATAAACGGCCTTTGCCGGTACGTTGACCAAGCGTGGTGAATAGGCCACCGGCTGCTTCGTCGCATTGACGGTACCAATGGTGTAGACTTGGTCAGCATGAATGGCCAACATCTTGTGCCAAATAGTGACACGCGTTTGCGACTCACGCGCCCGCGTCCATTGATGGTAGAGATGGAGCAGGTCCATCACCTTGGGCAGCGCGGTTGGCTCTCCCCGCCGGCCAGCCGTTTGATTGAACAGCCCCCAGGCCGGCCATTGCAATTGCGTTTGAGTGGACGGGCAAAGCTCCGCCGGGCTCATCTCCGGCGTTGGCAGACCATTGCCGAGCCCACGCCATACCGACATCAACGTTTCACCTGAAAACACCCGCTTGCGAAACAAATCGCGTTGCGTGGGGCGCGGGTATATTTTGATTCCAATTTTTAGCCATGTGTCTGCGATCAAGGCCAAAGCATCGGATTCCTCAGTGCTCTCGCCCGCCATCGCTACCACGAACTCTGCCCGACGCCCATCGGACAGGCGACGCAGGCGATCCGGACCGCGCTTCAAGCCGACCTCGTCCAACAAACGGTTCGCCTCCTTGAGATCGAACCTGGAATAAGACTTGGCATACTTTTGTTTGTAGAGCGGCGAGCCCGGCAATACCGTGTTGGCGCTTGGACGTGCCAGGCCGTAAAAGATCACTTGATTGAGTTCATCGCGGTTGACGGCGAGCGAAAGAGCCCGACGCACCCGTACATCGCGAAAGAGCTTTCGCCACACAGGGTCTTTTGCGTTCAGATTCGGAAACAGCGCAATCCGCGATCCCTGACCATGATCCCACAAATGCAGTTTGAGCACGCCACGCCGCTCCGCTTGTTTCAAAAACGTATAGTTGTCGAAGCGGATATACCGCGCCTGCAAATCGGAATCACCGCTGCCGGTCTTTGCCGCAATCAATGCATTCGACCCGATCGTCACCCGCACCTTATCAACATAGGGCAACTGGCGCCCACGTTCATCGACGCGGTGATAGTAGGGATTCCTCTTGAAATAAAACACGCTGGATGGCGGCGGCGTTTCAGCGACCCAAGGATCGAGGCTTGGAAGATCTGGGTTTTCGTTCCGGTATTGGCGCCCCTTTCGCTGATGCAGCGAAGTCCAAGCGCGAACGCGCGCAGCTTTCACTTTGGCTGCAAGCACCTTTGGATCGGCGTATAGTTTATGGAATTGGCGCAGATAGTGCGCCGGCACACAAATAAATAACGGCCTTGGACCTGCAAGTGCCGTCAGAAAGTTGGGATTGGGTTTCTCCCAGGTATACCGTACCGTGAGTTTGTCGATGACTTCGAATTTTGGCGGCTTGCCGCCGGCAAGCATGGCCGCCGGTAGTCCTAGCGGCGACAAGTCTTTGTTGCTGAGCACATCCTCGAAATAATAGCGGAAATCTTCAGACGTGAACGGGCGGCCATCGGACCACTTGTGCCCCTCTCTCAGACGAAACGTAAAAATCCGCCCCTCTTCAACCTTGAAGTCCTCCAGAATATCCGCCACCAGCTTAAAGCCATGATTGTAACCGACGAGGCGCGCATAACCGTAAACGGTCATCATCCTGAGATCGCGCTGCCCGCCCATAAGGAGGCGCAGCGTACCGCCGTATTTGCCAGGCTTATAACCCAGCTTACCAAGCACAATGCGCCGCGGAACTTTTGGCAACCGTGCCGCCAATGGCGGCAATTTTCCGGCCCGAACAGCATCAGCAAGACTCGGTGGCTCCAAATAGCTGCCGCCCGCGCGCGCCGCGTCTACGTCGAACAGCACAGCCGAAACAACGACACCAACAGCAGATAGATGGCGCATAATCCTCATATCCTGAGCGCCTCCGATGCAACAGACTTAGTCGCCAAAACAATATGCCCCTCACCGAGATCATGGTGCGTCAGGTCGGCCCCACGTGGGTCTGAGCGGAACGGCTCAGGCCATGCCGTCGGGTCGCTTCCCGTACCATTGATCAATTTCGAGAAATCAAGCGGACGATCAAGATCAGGATACGGTACCGCCCCCAGCAACGCTTGGGTATAGGGGTGGACAGGTTTGCGGAACAGCACGTGTCGCGGCGCGATTTCCACGATTTGCCCGCGCGCCATCACTGCGATGCGATCAGCCATATAATCCACCACCGCCAGATTATGGGAGATGAACAAATAGGTAAGCCCGAGTTCTGCTTTGAGATCGCGCAGCAGATTGAGCACTTGCGCCTGAACCGACACATCCAGCGCTGACACAGGTTCATCACAGATGAGCAACTTGGGCCCGAGCGCCAGCGCCCGCGCTATGCCGATCCGCTGTCGCTGACCACCAGAAAAACTGTGCGGATATCGATTGAGAAAACGCGGGTCGAGCCCTACCGCCCGCATCAGCGCAATGGCACGCGCAGTCTGCTCGTCCGCCGAGCCCAGGTTATGAATTTGCATCGGCTCTTTTAAGATAGACAACACCGTCATGCGCGGCGACAGTGAGTTTACGGGGTCTTGAAAAATCATCTGCTGCTTGCGCCGAAACGCCTTCAGCGCCTGACCATTGAGCGACAACACATCAATTGGATTGCCATCATCAAAATAGGTAACCGAGCCGCTATCAGGGGTAAGCGCCCGCATGACGATCTTGCTCAGCGTGCTCTTGCCACAGCCGCTCTCACCGACGAGGCCCAGACACTCGCCCTCCATAACGTCAAAACCAACATCATTGACAGCCCGGATGGGTGGCTCCGATGACAGACCAAGCCAATTGCCTTTTTTGACTTCAAATGACTTGCTCAAGTCGCGCACCGACAATAGCGGCCGCGGGCTTGAGCTAGCCGGCAACGACGCCGCCTCACGTTCCGAGGCCGAGCGGTGCGTGAGCGCGGATGTGTCAATCGCGTCATCCCTGAGTGAGACCAGCCGTTCGCCTTCAGACATATCGAAGTGTGGCACCGCATGTAGCAGAGCCTTCAAATAGGGATGCTGGGCATTTCGAAAAATCGCGTCGACCGGTCCGGCTTCCATGATTTCGCCGTGATAGATCACTGAAACCTCATCGGCAATGTTCGCCACAACCCCAAGATCATGCGTAATCAGCAGCATGCTCATGCCAAGCTCGCCCTGCAAATCTTTTAAGAGGCTTAGCACCTGCGCCTGGATGGTAACGTCGAGCGCCGTCGTTGGCTCATCGGCGATCAACAACGACGGGCGACAAATGAGCGCCATCGCAATCATCGCCCGCTGACGCAAGCCACCGGACAATTCGAAGGGATACATCTGATAGGCGCGCGCCGGCTGCGGAAAGCCGACGAGGCGCAACATCTCAATCGTCGCCGCCTGCGCCTCCTTGCCCCGCACGTTTGAGTGCAGCACCAGCATCTCTTCGATTTGATTCCCGATCGTATAGAGCGGCGACAACGAATTCATCGGCTCTTGAAAAATCATCGCCATCTGCGAGCCTCTGAGCATGCGCATTTCCGCGCCATCCCGCTCCAGTGTCACCAAATCCAGCGTTTGCCGTGTTCTAGGATCGGTAAAAAAGATGTGCCCGCCGGTGACACGACCCGTCCGCGGCAGGATGCCCATTATGGCCTGTGAAATTACGGATTTGCCGGATCCGGATTCGCCGACCAGCGCCGCCACGCTGCCGGCCGGAATGCGCATATTGACCCCTTTGACGACCTCATGCATCCGCCCAAAGAGCGAAAATCCGATACGCAAATTTTCTATTCGGATCAGGTTACTCATTCTCAGCTCACACGTCAGGTGAGATCATTGCTGGCTCTCGAAACATCTGGCGACGATAAAAGGGATTGAGAGGTCGCGGCGGCAAAGTGGTCGTCGTGCCTCCGTTATGTTTGGTCCAAGATGACATGTCTATGCTCGACATCAATTCTGGCGTTATTAATTTGTAGCAATAGTGCCGCCCGTCGAATGCCCAGTCGAGATAGCCCGGCTGGACAAATTGCCGATAGGATTTCCATTGCCGGCGAACAGCCACCATAGCTGTGGTCGGCGCCCAAACGAATTCGGTGTTGCCATACATCTCGGCTCTATGGACATGCATATGCCCACTGGCAACGACCCGCACATCATAGCGCAAGCACAGGCCCAGAAACCATTTGCGAACATCAATCGGCAATGCCGCAGTTGTATATTCCGGGTTTTCCGGGTCATCGATAAAGGGCGGCATGTGCATTAGGACAAATGCTTCGCGGCCCTCGCGCTCAGCCAACGCAGTAGCGAGGAACGCTTCTTGCTCTTGGCATTCTGCCGCATCGCTGGCCATCAGCTGGCTATCGCAGCCGATAAACCGCCAGGCCCCGAAATCCTCAAACCACCAGGGCGAACCAAAATTCTGCTGCCACACCGCCAGTCGGACGCTGTTCAAGTTTTGGCCCAAGCGCTGCACCCGATGCGATTCACCGATGTCATGATTGCCTGCCACTACACGCCATCGGCACGGTAAATTGTCCATCGCCGCGCGCGCCATCTGCAAATCACCGGGGTGCGCCGCCCCATTGAAGCTGACATCTCCGGAGTGCAGGATAAGGTCCGGCTTGGCGCTGCGCACCTCGGCCAGCGCAGCACACCAATTGCCCTCGAAATAGGCATGGGTGGCACTGAGGTGCGTATCTGAAAGCTGCACCATTCTGAATGTGGTGCTGCCAGTCGCTACCATCGTCTCTCCCTTCGTCACGCGCCGTTATAACAGATTGAAATTATTACAGTTCCCGGCCGCGCCGTCGTTACGATCTGTTCTATATCCTGCCCTTCGCACCACACAATTTCTGTCACGACTTCGCGAACAATTGTGACTTGCAACACTGTTCATTATTAGCTCTGATACTGCAACTCTTAGTCTGCCGCCTTGCGAACGGCAGATTCTGAACCCATAAATGGGGATGCCTAGAGGGAGATGCCTAAGCCAACACCTGCGACCGCCGAGTGACATCCAGTCGAACCACTTATGATGCATCAGGCAACGCCAGCGCGCAAAGGATATCAGTATGACCGCAAAGCCAAGACAATTGATTTTCGCAGTATCAGCCCTGTTTATTGCAGGCGCTATGACTTCCGGCCTGTCTCAAGCCATGGACAGCGATCCCCCACCGAAGCCGAAAATTGACTGCAAAAAGCCAGAAAATAAAAACAAACCAAAATGTAAGAAGAAAAAGAACCAGGCAGCGTTGAGCGATGACCAACTCTATTACACCGGCTATTGGCTGGCACGCGCAGGCAAATATGCCGAAGCCCGACGCTATTTCCTGCAGGCCTCCAACCAGAACAATCCGCGTATCTTGAATTATCTTGGCTTTACGACCCGCAAACTCGGTGACGTCAAGGCTGCCCTGCCCTATTACCGCAAGGCCCTCAAGATCAACCCCAACTTCAACGCAGCCCGCGCATACCTCGGCGAAGCCTATCTGCAGCTGAACAAGCCAGACGCAGCGCAAAAGGAGCTGGCTGAAATTGAAAAACGGTGCGGGCGGACGTGCCGGGAATACGCCGAACTGGCCGGTCACTTGGAAAAGTTCAAGAACCGTCAGCCGCGCCCTGAAAAGCATGGCTGATCAAAGGCGGCGTTGTTATTAACTATTAAGATGAATAGCCACCCAAACGCGTACGGTTTGGGTGGCTATTCTTATCACCAGCCAGGTCAGCAAGCCCTAGCCCTGCGCGATTGTAAAAAGTCACACGCTAACGGATTAGTTTCGGCTTTTGTCCACCAGAGCCTTGTCCTTGATCCATGGCATCATATCCCTCAAACGCTGGCCGACCTCTTCAATGGCATGCTCATCGTTCAGGCGCCGGATGGCTTTGAAACGGGGCTGACCGGCCTTGCACTCACGGATCCACTCAGACGTGAATGCCCCGGTTTGGATATCTCTTAGGATCCGGCGCATCTCTGCCTTGGTTTCAGGCGTTATAACCCTTGGCCCACTAACATACTCACCAAACTCAGCTGTATTTGAAACTGAGTAGTTCATATTGGCGATACCGCCCTCATAGATCAGGTCGACGATCAGTTTTACTTCATGCAGGCACTCGAAATACGCCATCTCCGGTGCATAGCCCGCTTCAACCAGGGTCTCGAAGCCGGCCCGGATCAATTCAACGAGACCACCACACAAGACCACCTGCTCGCCAAACAGATCGGTTTCACATTCTTCTCGAAACGTCGTCTCAATAATCCCCGAGCGCCCGCCGCCAATCGCGGAGGCATAAGATAGGAACAGGTCGTGTGCGTTACCGGACTTGTCCTGATGCACAGCGATAAGGCAGGGAACACCGCCACCTTTTTCATATTCGCCCCGGACCGTGTGGCCCGGCCCCTTGGGCGCGACCATTCCGACATCGAGGTCGTCGCGTGGCTCAATCAGGTTGAAATGAACATTGAGACCATGGGCAAACAGCAGTCCGGCGCCCTTCTTGAGGTTACCCGCAAGATGCTCCCGATAAATGTCAGCCTGCAACTCATCGGGCGTCAGCATCATGACCACATCTGCCCACTTGGCAGCCTCAGCGACTTCCATAACCTGAAGGCGTTCCTTGCTCGCCTTATCCGCCGATGCCGATCCTTTTCTGAGACCGATAGCAACGTCCGACACCCCCGAATCTCTAAGATTGAGCGCATGCGCATGGCCCTGGCTGCCGTAGCCAACGACGGCAACTTTTTTGCCCTTGATGAGATTGATGTCGGCATCGCGATCGTAATAGACGCGCATGAAACTAGTCCTCTGTTGTTTTGGCCCGAACCCAACGGGCGTTACGAATTATGGCGACTGTGTAATGCAACGGCTGCTCTAGCCAATTTACGCCCGACTTTCCATCGGAATTTGGAATACCGGCCCAATTGGTCCTTGCGTTAACGCTATTATACTTAGCCGGGCAATTGCACCCGTCCATCGTCATCCATTGGCCAACCTGGATTGTAGGCCACCTCCCATAGATGACCATCTGGATCTGCGAAATAGCCAGAATAGCCACCCCAGAATACTTTTTGCGGTGCCTTCACGAGCCGACCCCCTGCTTGCACAACCTCGTCAAGAGTTGCATCGACGTCTTTTTCGCTTCTGGCATTCCACGCCAGTGCGACACCGGAGAACCCTGGCACACTATTTTCAACGCCGGCATCGTCAGCCAACGCTTGGCGGCCATAAAGCCCGAGAATTGTGCTGCCCATCTGGAAGAAAGCAATATCATCGGACTCAAACTTTGCGGCCACAAATCCCAAGCCCTCATAGAACTTGCGCGCCCGCCCAACATCGCGGACACCAAGCGTAACCATAGTCAGACGCTGTTCCATTCTAGCCGCCTTCCACACCACGTCGTATGGCAGCAATACCTGTTCGCGAGACCTCGACCAAGCCAAGATCCATCATGATCGCAATAAACCGTTCTATATCGATCGACCGCCCGGTCATTTGAAACACAAAATGCTTGGTCGAGGCATCAATGACTTCGGCTTTGAATATCTCAGCCAGTCGCAATGCCTCGATCCGTTTATCACCTTTGCCTACCACCTTGATGAGCGCCAACTCCCGTTCAATCGGCTCACCCGTCAATGTCAGGTCGGTCACCGAATGGACGGGCACCATACGGTCAAGCTGCGCCTTGATCTGATCGATCACGGCAGGGGTGCCTTTCGTAACGATCGTAAAGCGCGACTGATGCTTGGCGTGTTCGGTCTCGGTCACGGTGAGAGAGTCGATGTTGTAGCCACGCCCTGAAAACAAGCCCGCTATGCGTGACAACACACCTGGCTCATTATCGACAACGACCGCCAACGTACGCTGCACGATATCCTCTACGCGCGCTGGGCCAGAATAGTGTGACTGGGAAGCTGTTGACTTTGCCATGGATTATAACTTTCGAGGCCTTAGGGCGACGACGCTGCGGTCATTGCGGATTGTGAAAGATTTCGACGGCGGTTTCACCGTCCTCATAATGGGCAATCTGCCAAGGTTCGGCCAACGCGTCCTGGCGCCAGCGCACGAAAGCCGGATCAGCAAGAATGGTATCCATATAGTCCCGCGTATCCTCTGCCACATCGAATTGGTAGGTATCAAGGCGCGAAACGATCGGAGCATACATTGCATCCGCCGCACTGAAAGCACCGAAGAGATAGGGTCCACCAGCGCCGAAACGACCGCGCGCCTGCCGCCAAAGCGCTTCAATGCGCGCGACATTGGCCGCCACCTCTTCGCCCCGATCGCGCCGGGCGAACCGCTTTGTCAGGTTCATCGGACACGCCACCCGCAACGCCTGAAATCCGGCATGCATCTCAGCTGATACCGCCCGAGCCATTGCACGCGCATCAGCGGCCTCCGGCCAAATCGCGCGATCAGGGAACTTATCTGCCAGATATTCGATGATGGCGAGGCTCTCCCAAACGGTTATATCGCCATCGACGAGCACCGGCACCTTTCCCGTCGGCCCGAATTGCAGCATCCGCGCTTTGGTGTCGTCTTGGTACATAGGAATCACGTGATCATCGAACGGAATAGCGAACACCTGCAACACAAGCCACGGCCGAAGCGACCAAGACGAATAAAGCTTATTGGCAATCACCAATTTCATAATTCGCAGACCACGGGTTCAGACCAACGACTTGCCGGATTTTCCGATCGCGGTGGCAACCTGTTCATCGGTGACATCTTCGCCCATCAGCATTTCGTTGTGGGCTTTGCCGGACGGGATCATGGGGAAACAATTGGCCAGTGCTGCGACTTCGCAATCGACAATCACCGGCCCCGGCGTTTCGATCATCTGCGTAATCACATCATCCAACTGATCCGGTTTGGAGCACCTGAAACCGGTTGCCCCGTAGGCATCCGCCAACTTCACGAAATCCGGCAACGAATCCGTGTAGCTCTCCGACAGCCGGTTCCCATGCAACAATTGCTGCCATTGACGTACCATACCCATATACTGATTATTCAAGATGAAGATCTTGACCGGCAGCCGGTATTGGACCGCCGTCGACATTTCCTGAATATTCATGAGTATTGATGCATCTCCTGCCACATCGATGACCAGCGATTTGGGATGAGCGATTTGTGCACCGATCGCAGCCGGCAGGCCATAGCCCATTGTCCCAAGCCCACCTGATGTCAACCAGCGGTTCGGCTCTTCAAAGTGATAGAACTGGGCAGCCCACATCTGATGCTGACCGACTTCGGTCGTGATATAAACATCGCGATCCTTGGTCAGCGCATACAGCCGCTCCAAAGCATATTGGGGCATGATGTAGTCCGGTGAGGGCTTGTAAGAGAGTGATTTTTTCTCGCGCCACTCATCAATCTGACGCCACCAACTCTTTTGCGCTTGACGGTCTATTTGCGGCACGGCCGTTTTCCAACTCTTCACCAAAGCTTCAAGCGCATAGCCCGCGTCGGCGACAATCGGCAAATCTACCGACACATTTTTGTTGAGCGATGATGGATCGATATCGATATGAATTTTCCGCGACCCTGGCGAAAATGCATCGAGCCGCCCCGTGATACGATCATCGAAGCGCGCGCCGATTGCGATCATCACATCGCAATCATGCATAGCGAAATTGGCCTCAAATGTTCCATGCATGCCAAGCATGCCGAGCCACTGCTTGTCAGATGCCGGATAGGCCCCGAGCCCCATAAGTGTCGACGTGATCGGCGCTCCTGTAAGCCGCACAAATTCCCGCAGCAACTGGCTCGCCTTAGGCCCGGCATTGATCACACCGCCACCCGTATAGAAAACGGGTCGCTTGGCGTTGGCAATCATTGCAATCGCCGCCTCAATCTCTTCGGGTTCCGGCTTGACCTTTGGACGATAAGTCTTATGCGGATTGTTTACCGGAGACGGCCCGACATAGTTGCCCGATGCAAACTGTACATCCTTTGGAATGTCGATAACCACCGGCCCCGGTCTGCCGGTGCGGGCGACGTAAAACGCCTCATGCAATACCCGCGGCAGGTCCTGAATCTTCCCGACCAAATAATTGTGCTTCGTACACGATCTGGTAATGCCGACTGTGTCGCACTCCTGGAATGCATCGGAGCCGATCAGATGCGTTGGCACCTGCCCGGTAATGCAGACAACGGGAATGGAATCCATCAATGCATCGGTCAGTCCGGTGACAGCATTGGTCGCCCCCGGACCCGAAGTGACCAGCACAACGCCGACCTTGCCCGTTGAGCGCGCATAACCTTCCGCGGCATGCACTGCGCCCCCTTCCTGGCGCACCAGGATGTGGCGCAGATCTTCCTGCTGAAAAACTTCATCATAGATCGGCAACACGGCCCCACCAGGATAGCCGAATACATAATCCACCCCCTGGTCCACCAGGGCCTTGACCACCATTTCGGCACCGGTCATTTTCCGCGCCATCTTGTATCTCCCAGCCGTAAGTATTCGCGCCCCGAAACGCCCCAATCACCAAGCATGACGACATGCGGCACCAAGCGCGCGGTCAGCGACATAAGCCAATTATGCCTGGAAATCAATAATCGAAAAGTTATCAGAATAAATACTATCTAATAATTTCATATTTACATGCTTCCATGTAATCATATTACGTCTTGCCCACGTCGCTTGGCGCTTCACGTAATGGCGTGTGGCCTGTTGGGCTATCTGGATCGCGTCCTCCAAGCTGCTTTCGCCCCGGATAACCTGCGTCAGCGCACTGACCCCCAGCGCCCGCATAATCGGCAGACCGGGATTAAGCTTCTGATCAAGCAAGCGGCGCACTTCTTCGATGGCACCCGCTTCAATCATCGATAGGAACCGCGCATCACACCGCGCATAAATTTCGGCGCGCGGCACATCAAGCCACAAGCGTATGTTATCGACACCATCAAGCACCCCCTTGGTCCCCTCACGTTGCCATTCGGCTAACGAGACACCGGTCGCATCGATGACCTCAAGGGCGCGTGTCACCCGCTGGCGATCGCCGGCATCAAGACGCTCGGCCATCTCTGGATCGCGCAAGGTGAGCTGTTCGTAAAGGCGCCTGGCCCCATCCTCCCCTGCGCCCGCCTGGCGCCAGTGCGCCCGGATAGTCTCGGGGATCTCCGGCACCGGCGACAAACCCTGCAGCAAACCCTGAAAATAGAGGCCCGTCCCGCCAACGATCACTGGCAGCCGCCCGGCCGCCCAGGCTGCGGCGATTGCCGCTTCTGCCTCGACCAGATAGCGACCGACAGAATAAGCCACATCACCTGCCACATGGCCATAAAGGGAATGCGGAGTTCCGATCTCATCATCCACGCTCGGGCGCGCAGTGAGGATGCGAAGGTCGCGATACACCTGCATACTGTCCGCATTGATCACAACCCCGTTATGTTTCCGGGCCAGAAAAAGCGCTAGCGCCGACTTGCCGCTGGCAGTCGGGCCTGCAAGGAGAATTGCGCGTTGTTTGGTCATCAAATGATTGGTATGTCACTCTGCCTGTTACAATCAAGCCACGCTCGTTCACCCGAAACACAGGTGCCACAAGGCGAGCGCCTACATAGTCACGACCCAACACCTTATTGTCCATCGTATTAGCCAGGAGGTCCCCTGTGAGCCTTATTCGACCATTCCGCGCCCTTCGCCCAGCAGCCGGCAAGGCTGCAGACGTCCTGGCGCCACCTTACGATGTATTGAACACCGAGGAGGCGCGCCAGCGCGCTGCCGGCAAGCCATGGAGCTTCCTGCACGTTTCGAAACCAGAGATCGATTTGGATCCTGGCATTAATCCTTATGATGACATGGTGTATGCCAAGGCTGGCGATAATTTCCGGAAAATGATTACGGATGCCATTCTCGTCCGCGACCAAAAACCCTGCTACTACGTTTGGCGTTTGACTTGGCAAGGGGGCAAACAAACCGGCCTAGCCGCTGTGGCATCCGTGGCTGACTATCGGACCAACCGCATTCGCAAACACGAACTGACAACACCCGCCAAAGAAGATGACCGGGTGCGCCAGATCGATGCGATCGACGCCCAAACGGGCCCCGTCATGATGGCTTATCGTGCCGCTGACCACATCGATTCCTTATTGGAGAGCGTCACCGAAGCAGCGCCGACCGTCGACGTCACTGCCGATTACGATGTGCGCCACCAATTGTGGGTCGTCGACAACGATGACACCATCGACAAGATCACCGCCGACTTTGATGCCCTGCCCGCGATTTACATCGCCGACGGTCACCACCGTTCCGCCGCCGCCGAACGCGTATCGACCGACCGCTCAGATGGCCCTGAAAGCAAAGACTATTTCCTATCGGTGATTTTCCCACACGATCAAATGACCGTGCTCGACTACAACCGGGTAATAAAAGATCTCAACGGTCGCACACCGGCAAAACTGCTAGAAGAGCTGGCCGAACACTTTACGATTGCGCCATGCAGCCAACCGACCAAGCCAGCAAGCGCCCACGAGTTTGCAATGTATTTGGACGGCAAATGGCACCTGCTCACCATAAAACCGCAGCGCGTTCCAACAGATGATCCCATCGCGCGCTTGTCCATCTCGCTCTTGAGCAAACATGCGATTGAGCCATTCCTGGGCATCACCCAGCCAAGAACCGACAAGCGGATTGATTTTGTTGGCGGCGCACGCGGCCTGGAAGGCTTGGAGGCACGCGTCAATTCTGGCGAGATGGCCATTGCGTTTGCGCTCTACCCAACCCAGATGAACGATTTGTTTGCCGTCGCCGATGCCAACGAAATTATGCCGCCGAAATCCACCTGGTTCGAACCGAAGCTTGCCGACGGCATGGTCAGTCACGTTTTAGATTGAGGCCGCCGAGAACAGGGCCAGAAGCGTTGGGCAATTCGAATTCAGATGCGCCAAGACTGAACTGGAAGGACAACCAAACATGATGATCAATACGGCATTGGTCCTTGCCGGTCTTCTACTATTGCTCATCGGTGGCGAACTTCTCGTCAGAGGTGCTGTCAGAGCTGCCAAATCCCTTGGCATATCAGAGCTTCTCATCGGCCTGACGCTGGTCGGCTTTGCCACCTCAGCCCCTGAAATGGTGACCAGCGTCAACGCATCGCTACGCGATGCGCCAGGCATCGCCATCGGCAATTTCGTCGGCTCCAACATATCCAACATTCTTTTGATCCTCGGTCTGTCAGCCGTCCTTTATCCGATTGCCGTCGAATCCAAGGCCTTAAAGCGCGATGGGGTTATTGTGCTGGTCTCAGCCGTTCTTTTCGCCGCCGCCAGCTTACTGGTGCCATACGACCGCATCTTCGGTGCTGTCTTTTTGGTTTGCCTGTTTCTCTACATTGCCTACGCCTGCTATCAGGAATACAGGCTCGCCGGTCACGAGCACACCAGCGCTTATGAAAAAGCAGAGGCCCACAAACAAATCCGCGAACGTTCACAACACGAAAAAGCTGATCAAAAACATCCCGCCCCCTCGGCTAATCCCGCTGACGGCGCAGCAGTATCGCTGTTTTCCAATCTTGGCCTCGCAATCATCGGCATGTTGATCATCGTTGGCGGTGGCCACCTGCTTGTCGATGGCGCCGTCGGCATTGCGCGCTTGAGTGGCGTCCCGGAAGAAGTCATTGGCCTAACGGTCGTCGCAATCGGCACGTCCATGCCGGAATTTGCAACCTCGCTGGTTGCTGCCCTGCGCGGTTATTCATCCGTTGCACTCGGCAATATAATGGGCTCCAACATCTACAACACACTCGGCATTGGTGGTCTGACCGCGCTTATTGCACCGACCACGATCCCCCAGCAAATTGCCTATTACGATAACTGGATCATGATTGCGGCCTCACTGGCCTTCCTGTTATTTGCCACCACTGATTTTCGTATCCGCCGCTGGGAAGGCCTTGTCCTAGTTTTTGGTTATATCGCCTATTTGTTTTCGATGCTGCCGGCGCAATATCGCGCCTATGCAATCGAACGCGCAAGCAACGTGCTTTGATCTGTGGTGCGGAAGTAGTCTACTCAGGCGGCATTCGCGATTGAGCCGGACGCAAAGCACCCGCTTTTTCTGCCTCTTCGAGCGTACGGGCCAGTTCCTCACGCGCCTTTTCAGCTTCCCGCTGCCGGTTCCAAAGGCTCGCATAAAGACCGTCCTGAGCCAGCAGCGCCCCATGCGTGCCCTGTTCGACGAGTTCACCGTTCTCAAGCACCAGGATGTTGTCAGCATGCACGATCGTCGACAAACGATGCGCGATCACAAGCGTCGTTCGGTTACGCGACACTTCATCGAGCGCATCCTGGATTTCTTTCTCAGTATGGCTATCGAGCGCGCTTGTGGCTTCATCAAGGATCAGGATCGGCGGACTCTTGAGAATAGTTCTCGCAATCGCCACACGCTGCTTTTCCCCGCCTGAGAGTTTCAGACCGCGTTCACCCACCATGGTTTCATAACCGTCCGGCAGGGTCTGAATAAAATCATCGATTTGCGCCAACTTAGCCGCCGCCTCGACGTCCGCGCGTCCAGCATCAGGCCGACCATATTGCACGTTATAAAAAAGCGTGTCGTTGAATAAAACAGTGTCCTGCGGCACGACGCCGAAGGCCTGCCGCAAGCTCGCCTGCGTGACGTCGCGAATATCCTGGCCATCGATCGTCACGCAGCCCTTGGAGATATCATAAAACCGCATCAAAATGCGCGAAATCGTGGACTTCCCCGCACCAGACGGCCCCACGATTGCAACCATTTGCCCCGCTGGCAACTCGAATGTCAGGCCTTTGAGGATCGGCCGGCCGTTTTCATACTGGAAACTCACATTGTCAAAACGGATCCTCCCACCGGCAACCACCAACGGTTTTGCACCAGGTCGATCAGCGATTTCCGGGTTTTGGTCCAGGATATCCATCATCGTTTCAATGTCGGTCAACGACTGCTTGATATCGCGGTATGTCGTGCCGACCATATTGAGCGGAATGAACAGCTGCAACAACAGCGCATTGACCATTACGAAATGGCCGACGGTTTTGTCCCCTGCCATGACGTCGAG
This sequence comes from Hyphomicrobiaceae bacterium, assembly GCA_965223255.1. GTDB lineage: Bacteria > Pseudomonadota > Alphaproteobacteria > Rhizobiales > Hyphomicrobiaceae > CBDCWA01. Next base: position 1,090,581 of record CBDCWA010000003.1, read on the forward strand.
CGCCGCCATGACCATACACACGCCCATGGCCACGCAAAAAATTACACCCTGTCCGGAATTAAGAATTGCAAGTGACGTGTAGGTGCTGATACTTGCGCGCTCATAGGTCTGCAATGACGTATCATAGCGCTTAGCCTCACGATTTTCGGCACCAAAATATTTGACGGTTTCATAGTTCAAAAGACTGTCCACCGCCTTGGCATTCGCGTCGGAATCACTCTCGTTCATTTCGCGCCGGATCTTGATCCGCCACTCCGTAGCCCAAAATGTGAACCACAGGTAGAACACGATCATCAACACAATAACGACCACATAGCGCCAATCGAATTCGATCGCACAGACAGTAACCACCAAAAGAAATTCGACGATCGTCGGAAAAAACGTCATCAGCACCATGCGCGATATGCGCTCAATGCCTTCTCGCCCCCGCTCCAGCACCCGCGTCAATCCACCGGTCTTGCGCTCGAGATGAAAGCGCAACGATAGCCGATGCATATGCTCAAAGGTCTCCAACCCCAGCCGGCGCACGGCATGCATGGCGACTTTGGCGAACATGCCCTCGCGCAATTGCATGATCAGCGTCATGACAATTCGGGAGAGCGCATACAGCACCGTCGCCAAAATCGGCGCGCTGACCCCCCAAAAGATCACCGAAGGGGTCAGCGCCCCGCCCTTCGAGACCGCGACCAGAGCATCGGTCGCCCATTTGTAGGCGTACGGCATCATGATGGTGACGAATTTGCCAACCAACATCAGCAGCATAGACACCACTACGGTCCATTGCAGGTCCCGCCTGTCGCGCGGCCAGACATAAGGGTAGAGGCCCTTCAGCACCCGCGCATGCTCGCTGCCTTCCCCCAATTCCCGGCGGGCCACACGCAGGTGGCCAACTAAGCCCAAGAGGACTCGTTTGGCGAGGCCAACACCCTGGGCCGAGAAATCCTGCACCCGGCGCGATACTGTCCTGTATTCTGTCATAGCCCGCTATTAGGCTATGGCGCCCGAATTGTCGATCTGCTGCGACTTATGTGCATAAGTCTGCACCCCCCATTGCACAGACATCTTCACCACACCACAGCTTTATTTGGACAAAGTGAAACACTATTTGTTAGCCCTAAAGGTAAATGGGCGATGGCCGCTGACAGCACCTCGCCTATCTCTAGAGTTATGAAACCCCCAACCTGGACCGTCGAACCACATGGCAAAGAAAAAGACCGCAAATTCAACCGGCACACTCAACTCCAAATCGCACAAGACTGCGCCCAAACGGACAGCCTCGTCGATCAAAAACATTTGTGTCTATTGCGGCTCGGGACTCGGCAAGCATCCCCGCTACAAAAGGGCTGCCGTTGGCCTAGGACAGGCGCTCGCCGATGCCGGCATTGGCCTTGTCTATGGTGGCGGCAGCATCGGCCTCATGGGCGAGATTGCCCGCACAGCGCTGCAAGCCGGCGGCCACGTTACCGGAATTATTCCGCAGTTTCTGACCGAACGCGAGCTGATGCTTAAAGATGTGAATGAACTCATCGTCACGGCCGACATGCACGAACGAAAGATGGCAATGTTCGAGCACTCCGATGCTTTTGTTGCATTGCCGGGCGGCATCGGCACATTGGAAGAGCTGGTCGAACAATTGACCTGGTCGCAGCTGGGCCAGCACAACAAGCCGATCATCCTAGTCAACATCGCAGGTTTCTGGGACCCCTTCATCGTGTTGCTTGATCATATGCGCGAGGAACATTTCATTCGTGATGGCCTCGAGGTCACATTCGCGAGTGTAACCACCGTCGACGACGTGGTCCCCACCGCCATAAAGCTGGCATCTGCTGCCCGGAAGAAAACGAGCCGACGCCAAAAACCAGCTGTCAGCAGGAATTTCTAACGCATAACGAAATGTGCAGGCGCAGAACTTAATCGAAAGAGCAAACCTTTGACCGCCCGCATCGACCCGCAAATGCAACGCGCACACCGCCTGCGCAATATTCTGCATTCCGTACTTCTGCTCGGCGGCATATGGGCCGTCGTCACCACGTCTGCTGTGCTGATCCTCGGATGGAAGGGTATCATCTGGACAGTGGCAATGGTTGCCATCCTCTTTATTTTTGCCCCGCGCATCCCGCCAGCTACGGTCATGCGCATGTATCGCGCACAGCGTGTTGACTATAACGCCAGCCAGCAGCTTGGCCACATCATGCGCGAATTATCGTCCCGCGCCGAACTTGCAGCCATACCAGACCTCTACGTAATCCCGAGCCGAACACTCAACGCATTTGCCACCGGCACACCAAAGCGCGCTACAATTGCCATCACCGAAGGTATGCTCCGCCGCCTCGGCTTACGCGAAATCATTGGTGTCCTCGCCCACGAAATCAGTCATATCAGAAACAATGACCTATGGATCATGTCGATCGCGGACATCATGTCCCGACTAACCCAGCTGCTGTCCTATACCGCGCTGTTTATGGCAATCCTCAATCTCTTTGCGCTCGCAACCGGCGAAGTGTACATCTCGTGGATCGCAATCCTGCTCCTTTATTTGGCGCCGGCCATTTCCAGCTTGCTGCAACTCGCTCTCTCCCGCGCGCGCGAATACGATGCCGATTTGGAGGCCGCACTCCTAACTGGCGATCCGACCGGACTTGCCTCGGCCCTAAATCGGCTTGAGCGCCATGCCGGCCATATGTGGGAAGATTTTATGTATCCGGTCCCCGGCCGGCGTATCCCGCATCCTTCGGTCCTGCGGTCGCACCCTGAAACCAAAGATCGCATCGAGCGCTTGTTGAGCTTGACCATTCCAGAGCCAAGCGCGCCCATCGTCGTCGCCGAAGGACCGATGATCTCGTTGCTCGGGCTTGGACCAAATCAATTGCGCCCGCGCTACCGCTGGCCGGGTATTTGGTACTGACACCAGTAAGAGGCAGGCATAGGCCGTCAGCAAAACCCCCAATACCCGACGGTCAGCGCTTCTTGGTTTTATCCGCGCCCACCCTAAAGAGGCGATACGTAATGGAATCCACCAACGCCTCGAAGCTCGCATCGACGATATTCGGCGACACCCCAACCGTCGACCACCGCTCACCAGATTTCTCGTCCCGGCTTTCGACCAAAACCCGCGTCACAGCTTCCGTGCCGCCCGTCAAGATTCGCACTTTGTAGTCGACCAAATTCACGTCGGCGATGAACTTCTGATAGCGACCGAGGTCCATTCGCAAGGCTTTGTCCAGCGCATTAACGGGGCCGTTGCCTTCACCATATCCGACCAAGGGCTGATCTTCCCCGTTGAGATGCACCTTCACTATAGCCTCTGAAACAGTCATGAGTTCGCCCAGCGCGTTGTGCCGACGCTCGACCATTACGCGGAAACTTTCGGTTGAAAAATACTGCGGCACCTGGCCGAGCATACGCCGCGCCAGGAGTTCAAACGAGGCATCTGCGCCCTCATAAGCATAGCCAATCGACTCGCGTTCTTTCACCTCATCAAGCAGTTGCATAACCCGCGGATCCTTGTCACTGACATTGACCCCTATGCGCGCTAGCTCGGCTAAAACGTTCGATCGCCCCGCCTGATCGGAGATCAAAACGCGCCGCCGATTGCCGACCGATTCCGGCGAAACGTGCTCGTAAGTTTCCGGCTCCTTAAGAATTGCGGAGGCATGGATGCCAGCCTTGGTCGCGAACGCCGCTTCACCAACATAGGGTGCATGCCTATTCGGCGACCGGTTCAATATTTCATCGAGCACACGGCTTGCATGCGTCAGCGTTGCCAGCCGCGCCGGCGTCACCCGCGTTTTGAACTTTTCTGCAAACTCGCTCTTTAACAACAACGTCGGAATAACCGATGTCAGATTGGCATTTCCGCACCGCTCGCCCAGACCGTTGAGCGTACCTTGGATCTGGCGCACGCCTGCCCGCACGGCCGCCAGAGAATTGGCAACCGCATTCTCGGTGTCATTGTGTGTATGGATACCAAGGCGGTCGCCGGGCAGTTTCGATGTAACATCCAAAACAATCCGCTCTACGTCATGCGGCAATGTCCCGCCATTGGTGTCACACAAGACGACCCAACGCGCACCAGCTTCAATCGCGGTCTCGGCCACCGCCAATGCATAATCCCGATTACCCTTGTAACCGTCAAAAAAATGCTCGCAATCGATCATCGCCTCGCGGCCTGCGCCAATAACGGCCTCAACCGATTGCCGCACACATTCAAGGTTTTCTTCTTTGGAAATTCCGAGCGCCACCCTGACGTGATAATCCCAGCTCTTGGCCACCAGACAAATCGCATCCGCGGACGACTGCAGGATTTGCTGAAAGCCCGGATCATTGGAGACCGATCGACCGGCCCGCTTCGTCATCCCGAACGCGGTAAAGACAGCACCCTTGAGTTCGGGCTTTTGCGAAAAGAATTTAGTGTCCGTTGGATTGGCACCCGGGTAGCCACCCTCGACATAGTCGACACCAAGCGAGTCCAACACCTCGGCAATGCGCCGCTTGTCTTCGACGGAAAAATCCACGCCCGTTGTCTGCGCCCCGTCCCTGAGCGTTGTATCGAACAAAAAGAGCCGTTCTTTCCCCATGGCTCACCTCAAGCCGAATGCACGCAGCATCAAAAGCCCGAGTACGGTAACCACTAAGATGACAGCAAACATTGTCAGGCTATTTCCACCTGACGGCGGCTGTTCCTTTTTGTCGGTCATGAATTCACTTCCCATGTCGTCACGGCTTCCCCGGTTTCAGGGTCTTTGCCATCCTTGAGCTGTACGCCCATTGCTGCAAGCTCATCACGAATGCGGTCGCTTTCAGCCCAGTTCTTTTCCTTGCGCGCGGCAAGTCGTGCACCAATCAACGCCTCGACAGCACTCTCATCCACTTTAAACGATTTTGGACGCCAAGCCTGCCAATCACTATGACTTGCCTGCATGAGCCCCATGAACTGTGCCGAAGTCAAAAGGCAACGCGCCGCCGCCTTAGCGCCACCCGCCGCCTGAGCCCGCAGCTCATGCAGTGCTGCAATTGCTTTTGGCGTATTGAGATCGTCATCCAAAGCCTCAAGCACATCAGCGCATATCGGCCCACCCGGTTCCACATCTTGCGTGAGGCCATACCAATTATCCAAAGTGCGCTTTGCCTCTTGGGCCCCCTTGCGGGTCCAATTCAACGGCTGGCGATAGTGCGTACTGACCATGGCAAAGCGCAAGGCATCACCGGGCAGCTCCGCCAATACCTCATTGATCGTAAAGAAATTGCCGAGCGACTTCGACATTTTCTCACCTTCGATCTGCAGCATGCCATTATGCAGCCAATAGCGTGCCATCACGTCCGTGCCATAGGCGCACCGCGACTGTGCCACTTCGTTTTCGTGATGCGGAAACACCAGATCTATTCCACCGCCGTGTATATCAAACACCTCCCCGAGGTGTTTGCGCGACATCGCGGAGCATTCCAGGTGCCAACCGGGTCGCCCCACGCCCTCGATGCCGCACGGCGAAGGCCAACCCGGCTCATGCGCTTTCGACGGCTTCCATAAGACAAAGTCCATCGGCCCACGCTTATAAGGTGCAACTTCAACCCTGGCACCCGCCTCCATTTCCTCGATCGACCGGTTCGCGAGGCGTCCATAATCCGCCATCGAAGCGACGTCGAAGAGCACGTGACCATCGCCCACATACGCATGTCCTTTCGCGACAAGCGCCTCGCAGATGTCTTTCATCTCCTCAATATGCGCGGTCGCTCTTGGCTCGACCGTCGGCTGCAGCACGCCGAGTGCAGCGATGTCCTCGTGGAACTGAATGGTAGTCTTTTCGGTCAGTTCACCAATCGGGATTCCGTCTTGCGCCGCACGCTCATTTATTTTGTCATCGACATCGGTGATGTTGCGGACATAGGTGACATGATCCGCCCCAAAGTGATACCTCAGCAACCGGAACAGCGTATCAAACACGATGATTGGCCGGCCATTACCGATGTGAACATAATCGTAAACCGTCGGCCCACACACATACATCCGCACGTTGGCAGGATCGAGCGGCTCAAAGAGCTCTTTGCGCCGGCTAAGCGTATTGTAAAGTTGCAACGGCACGGCGGCCCCCTTTGATCATCGCCCACGACTTCCAATTGGTATACGCGCTCCAGCCGGGCGTACGATGATCTGCTCTCAGTACGGTGGCGGCACCAGCTTCGAATTTTCGACAACAGGGGCTGTGCCACGCGCCAGCGATTAGGCTAGCAATCCTTAAATATGCCGCAACAAATGTTTACGGCCAGTATCTGCGCGGCAATTTTCATGGCGCCGTTATGCTCTGCATCCGCCGAAGCGTCAAGAATTTGGCCTCAAGCCAGGCCAGACCCGTAGTGCAGCCCGTCGCGATGGCCCGGAATGTGGACCAATTTGCGTCCAACTTTGTACCCATAATCAAGCGGTGCTAGTGTCCTGGGCCAGAAGTTGGCGACGAGCTGCAGTTCCGTTTGGACGAACTTCTGGTTCAACACCGACACGAGCAAGTCTATGTTACGCGTGAGGTTTTTAGATCCGAGGTTCGTTTCAGAGCCAGCCGCATATGGTGAACGATCCTCTGATCCGCCTTACGAGACCAGTTGTTAACATGATGGCGAGCGACGCCCCGGGGATGCGATGGCAAAGTGCCGACAAAATTACAACAGTCTGACCAAACGTTTGGCCGCCATTGCCTTGGTCGCACTCGTTGGCGCGCTACCCGCGTTAGGCCAGGATTGGCGCTGGCCATGGGAAGACGATCGCCCCCCCCGTCCAAGCGCGCCGCTGTATCGAGATAGAGCGCCTGGTCCGACGCCCCCATCCTCTTTTACCGGGCGCCGCTCAGCCATTTGTCTGCAACTTGAACAACGTCTCGCCCAGGAAGCCAATCGCGGCATTCACACTCGCACCAGACTACCGGAAATTCTCAAAGGAATTCGGGAAGCCCGCCAAAAATTACGCGTTGGCCAAGCCCGACTGGAGCGCTTCGATTGCTATCAAACAGTCTTCCTGTTTACGCGTCGCCTGCGTGGCACACGACGCTGCATTGCACTCAGCCGACAGGTGGAACAAGCCCAACGCACTCTGGCGACACTAGAGGCCCAGCGCCAACAGGCCAATTCCGGTTATAGCCCGTCCCTCCGCAGAGACATCGTTCGCGAACTCGCCGCCAATAATTGCGGCGAGACCTATCGCCGGGAAGCACAGAAGTTCTCAAATCCATTTTCGTCGATCTGGCAAGACGAAGGCGGAATAGGCGGTGGCGGCAATCGCTTCGGCGAACTCCCCTTTGCCACCTATCGCACGATATGCGTGCGGTTGTGCGACGGCTACTACTTCCCCGTTAGCTTCTCGACGCTGCCTAACCACTTCAACCGTGATGCCGAAGCCTGCCAGGCCAGGTGTGCGGCCCCGTCTGCGCTCTACTATCATCAAAACCCCGGCGCCGGCATCGACCAGGCCGTCTCCCACCGGACCAAGGAACCCTATAAGACCTTGAAGACGGCATTTAAGTACCGCAAGGAGTTCATTAAGGGCTGTTCTTGTAAGACATCTGAATACGCACCTCCCGATGGGAGCGCAAAGCCAGGCGCGCCCGGCGCCTCGCCACCAGGCGCACCACAATTCGGCACCCGCCTGCCTAATAGCCAGCCGCGCAGGCCATATTTCGGGCCGCCACGTCGATAGATCTCTGATTAGATGTAAGACTTACCGCCTTGGAGATCGAACACCTCGAAAGTTGCGCCGGCCGCCAGGTGAAATTTCGACTGCAAAAACAAACGACGCCATGGGATATCAGCCCTGGCGTCGTCTCAATTAGATCGCTTTCCAATCAACGCCACGCCAAGCGGCGCACCTAACTTCGCCGCCGTCCCCGCGCAAACACCTGATTATCCTCTCTAAATGGCGGGTTGCAACCTGCTGCCAACATCCACTCTGCGATAGCGCATCACATCTACGATGTAGCGATCGCGTGCATTTCGCAACGCCACTAGTCGCTCCTCGGAGGATTGTTTCAATATATCCCAAGACAGGTGCAAAAGATCGCCCCTGCACCTTTCGCCCGCCCCCGCCAGCTCAAGTTCATTCAGCAGCTGTTTGATTTCGTCGACCACGACCTTTTCCTGATCCGTTAGCGGTGAAACAGAACCTTGGTCGCCAGCATGATTGCCTGAACTCATATGTGTCGCCTCCTGATCCAATAAATCATGCCAACGTTAGGAGGACTTGTCGGCGCCAACAATTGCCGGCGAGCGACAACTGTTGAAAACATGGCAGCAAAAAGGCAGGTTCCAGATCGAGCGATGCCAGATTGCAGCACTTTTGACGTAGACGATCAAAAGTTGTGAATTTTCAATAAGTAGAGCAAATTTTTCTCATCCCAAAAACTGAGACCAAATTGCAACATTTAGAGAAGTGTCTGACGATCCGACCCGATGGATATGTCAATGGGGCCGTTCTAACGCGAGCCCATACCATTGCGCTGTAGGTGCATCAGAATGCATCACCGCCGTCAGCCCTGGGCCGAGGCACCGGCGAGGCCGACGGCGCGCGCTCCCCAAGATCGAGCGAAACATCTTCGCGGAACTTATTGGTGATGGGATAGCGCCGATCGCGCCCGAAGTTGCGCGCCGAAATCTTAACACCTGGTGCCGCCTGGCGTCGCTTATATTCGGCAATGTTGAGCAGCCGCGCCACCCGCTCAACGGTTTCTTGGGGGTGGCCAAGAGCAATGATCTCTCGTAACGGAAGCTCTTGTTCGACGAGTCCCTTCAAAATCTCGTCCAACACCTCATAAGGCGGAAGCGAATCTTGATCCGTTTGGTTTTCGCGGAGTTCCGCGGTCGGCGCCTTGGTGATGATTCTCTCCGGTATGACAGTACCTTCAGCCCCCAAGCTACCAATGGCCGAATTGGCATTGCGCCAACGAGCCAGCCGATAAACCTCTAATTTATAGAGATCCTTTATCGGGTTGAACCCGCCGTTCATGTCACCATAGAGCGTCGCGTATCCGACACTCATTTCCGACTTATTACCGGTCGTCACCACCATGGCACCGAATTTATTCGAGATTGCCATCAAGATCGTACCGCGGGCCCGGCTCTGGATATTCTCCTCCGTCACATCCGGGTCCCGCCCCTGGAACAAATCGGCCAACGCCGCTGAAAATCCTTCGACCGGCTTTTCAATCGCCACGATATCGTACGTAACGCCGAGCGCTTTCGCGCACGCCTCGGCGTCCTCCAGACTTTCCTGCGAGGTATAGCGATAGGGCATCATGACACAATGGACACGATCCGCGCCCAAAGCATCGACCGCAAGCGCTGCGCAGAGCGCAGAATCTATGCCGCCCGAAAGGCCCAGCACCACGCCGGGAAAGCCATTCTTGTCGACGTAATCGCGAAGACCTAGCACACAGGCGTTATAGGCGGCCGCATCACCTTCGGTGATCAACGCCTTCGGGCCACCAACACAAACCCAACCATCCGCGCCGCGTTGCCACTCTGTGATCGCGACAGTTTCTTCCCAATCCGGAAGTTGTGCCGCCAATGACGCATCTGAATTAAGAACGAAGGAGGCGCCATCAAAGACCAACTCATCCTGCCCGCCAACTTGATTGAGGTAGACCAGCGCCACATCATTCTCCCGCGCCCGCGCCACCGAGACATTCGTGCGCACATCATGCTTTTTCCAGCTGAACGGCGAGCCGTTGATGGCAATCAGCAGTTCTGCCCCGCATTCAACGAGACATTCGCACACCTCTTCCCGCCAGATATCCTCACAAATCGGGGCCCCGAAGCGCAACCCCCGAAAGTTCAAGGGGCTTGGCAAATCACCTTTCTCAAACACCCTGATTTCGTCGAACACCCCATAATTGGGAAGATCCGCTTTGAAACGCACACCAACGATTTCGCCCCTGTCGATCAGCACCACGCCATTGTAGACGGCGCCGCCCTCGGGCCAAACCGTACCCACCAGCACGCCAGGACCATCTGTAAGGCTTTGTGCCAACTCTTCGACCGCATTGCGGGCCGCAGCCACAAAGGCCGGTTTGAGCACAAGGTCTTCAGGCGGATATCCGGTCACAAAGAGCTCTGGAAACACCACCAAATCAGCGCCAGCCGCCGCCGCTTCCGCCACCCCCGTTTTTATTTTGGTGACATTACCGGCAATATCGCCAACAACCGGATTGAGCTGGGCCAACGCAATCCGCATCGAATTTTTGATGTCTTCACTCATTGCCTGCAATCGCGACCTATTAGTCATTACCGGCCCTGACGGCCGAGCTCCAGATTACATCCAGCAGATCCGCGCCCATACCCCCGGACCTTATAGAGTTTAGCGCATTGATCAACGCCACCCCACGCTATGCCCGCCACAGACTAGCGCTCCAACATTCAAACTATGATAGCCCCAAGAGACGACATCCAGCCTTGGGTCAAACATTTCGAGCGCATACGAAATCAGCAATTAGGCGGCGTCGTCGGCACGCAACAATTTATTTCGCTGAGCCTTTAAGCGATCGGAGATCAGGAAGGCCATTTCCAACGATTGATCGGCGTTGAGACGAGGATCGCAATGCGTGTGATAGCGATCATGCAGATCGGCCTCCGACAGCATCTTGGCGCCACCGGTACACTCGGTCACATTTTGTCCCGTCATTTCGACGTGGACGCCACCAGCATAGGTGCCCTCAGCCTTATGGACATCGAAGAAAACCTCGACTTCTTTAAGGATACGATCGAAGGGGCGGGTTTTAAAACCCGATGCCGCCGAGATGGTATTGCCATGCATGGGATCACATGACCAAACGACGGTCCGCCCGGAAGCCTTCACGGCTCGTATCAACGGCGGCATCAAGTCCTCAGCCTGGTCCGAACCAAACCGACAGATCAGCACGATCCTGCCAGCCTCATCACCTGGGTTAAGGATCTCCAACAACTTGATCAGCGTATCGGGGTCCGAACTCGGACCACACTTGATCCCAATAGGGTTCTTGATACCGCGACAGAATTCAACGTGCGCATGATCCGGTTGCCGTGTGCGATCGCCGATCCACACCATGTGACCGGACGTGTCATACCAATCCCCCGACGTGGAATCGACCCGCGTCATTGCTTCCTCATAGCCCAATAGCAATGCTTCATGGCTGGTATAGAAATTGGTTGCTCTTAGTTGCGGCGTCGTCTCGCCTGTAATCCCACAGGCCTTCATGAAATCAAGCGTCTCGGAAATACGCTGCGCCAGTTCTTCATAGCGATGACGCAACGGACTATCTGATACAAAACCCAAGTTCCACTGGTGCACCCGCTCCAGATCTGCAAATCCGCCCATAGCAAATGCCCGCAAGAGATTGAGCGTCGCGGCCGACTGGCGATAGGCCTGCAATTGACGATCGGGGTCGGGCGTGCGCTCTTCAGCGGTAAAACCGGCACCATTTATGATATCGCCCCGGTAACTCGGCAACTCGACATCCCCTTGCTTTTCAACCGGCGAAGACCGCGGCTTTGCAAATTGGCCCGCAATCCGACCGACTTTGACCACCGGCGAGCCGCCTGCATAGGTCAAGACGATCGCCATCTGCAAGAAGACTCGGAAGAAATCGCGAATATTGTCGGCACCATGCTCTGCAAAGCTCTCGGCGCAATCACCACCCTGCAGCAAAAAGGCCTGCCCCTTGGCAACCTCCGCAAGGCCCGCCTTCAACTCGCGGACCTCACCAGCAAATACCAACGGCGGAAACGTTGCCAACCGCGCTTCGACATCCGCCAACATCTCCGGATCCGGAAAAGTCGGCACCTGGATGATCGGCTTTGAGCGCCAACTGTCGCGAGACCATGAAGCGGCCATCTGAAACTCCTTTGGTTGTATCAACCATCAAGTTCGTCAACATTAATCTGCCAAACCGGACGGGCGCGCTATAACACTCCTCAACCTTACTTTTCTGGGATCCATCGCCCCTATATCACTCAGCAAGGCGCACAAACGAGGGCATTATCGGTAATCCGTGGCGATAACGTTCTACCCCTATCAAATCAACATCCTCTCGGCCACTCCTTGTAAGCCGGATGCACCCCTTGCCTCTGTTCGGCCTGGCGCAACGCGGCTTCCAAAGGCCGGAATGGTGATCAAACGATTTCCGTCCCGTCCAAACCCAATTATAACACCTTGGACCGCCGACGCTGCCGGCCACACCCAATGACTGTATCGCAAGCGAAAGTACAGAACCCGTGCCGTTACCAAAGCCGACCTTCACCTTTGGCATTGAAGAAGAATATCATCTCGTCGACACCGCAACCCGGGATTTAGCACCTGCCCCGAAGGAGCTGATGTCGGCCTGCGAGGCTGTACTGGGCAAACAGGTCGCACCCGAGTTCTTACGCACCCAGATCGAGGTCGGCACCGAGCCCTGCGTTACCTTTTCGGAAGCCCGCGATCAGCTCCGCCGGCTCAGATCAACCATTGCCGAACTGGCACGGCCCCATGGCCTAACCCCCATGGCCTCCGCCACCCACCCCCTCGCGCGGGCACGCACACTCAAGACCACGGAAAAGGAACGCTACCAGGCCTTGGCACGCGATCTTGCAGGTGTCGGCAGGCGCCTCGCCATTTGCGGCATGCACGTCCACGTCGGCATTCACGACAACGAAACACGCATCGATCTAATGAATCATTTGCGCTATTTCGTGCCGCACCTCCTGATGCTTTCAACCTCCTCTCCGTTTTGGGAGGGCGAGAACACTGGTCTTAAGAGCTACCGCCTATCCGTCATGCACGAATTGCCGCGCACCGGCATGCCGGGCCGCTTTGGAAGCTGGTTTGACTACGCCAATACGGTTGAAGTCCTAACGTCAGCCGACATTATCGAAGACGCGAGCAAGATTTGGTGGGATATCCGACCGTCCTGTAAATTCCCAACATTGGAGTTGCGAATTCCCGACGTTTGTACCCGTCTCGATGATGCCATCGCCATTGCCGCGCTTTATGTCTGCACCACCCGCCTGCTGTATCGCCTGCGCCGCGCCAACCAAAGCTGGCGCACTTATCCAGTCTTCCTTCTCGAGGAAAACCGCTGGCGCGCCCAACGCTATGGGGTCAGCAATTCACTGTTCGACTTTGGCAAGGGCAAACTCATCCCTTTTCCTGATTTGATGGAAGAATTGATCCAGCTAATCGAAGAAGATGCAGCGACATTAGGTTGCACCCAGGAAATTGAGCACGTGCGCACGATTGTTAAGCGCGGTACCAGCGCCGATCAACAAATCGCCGTTTACGATAAAGCACTTGGTGCAGGCAAATCCAACGAACAGGCTGTCCAGGACATTATCGATTGGTTGGTCAAAGAAACCTTAGAATTCTAAATCCGGCCGACACTAGCCTGGTTTCCAATCCACAAGGCGCTGCGAAGTCCGCCGCCAATCCTCCAATCTTGAACGCCCAGCAATCGCCATCACGCAATAGCGAGAAGCGCGGCCGCATTGCGAACGGAAATTGAGCACGATCAGCCATCCGCACATCCCCTGTAAACCTCGGCCATCGCCATAGGTCGAAAACCCCCAAAAGTCGGCGGCATGCGCAGCCATTGAACCAAGTTCAAACACTGGCAGATGCTCATATTTCACATCACAATAATCAAACAACCCTTTTTTCTGACACAATTTTGCTTCACCACCCCGCGCCGTGTAGCGCATCTCTGCCCTTCCCCGCGAAAATCGCACCGGCAGTTCAGCTGCGAGACACCGATCCGCATCAATCTGATGCGGCCATGAGTGATCGAAACCAACCACGGGACAGTTTCAATGATAAAGTTGCTTGCGCCAATTTGGCGCTATGCGGTCATCGTCGGCTGCGCGCTCGCCATCATGTTTTCACTTGTTCCAACAACCGCCGAGGCCTCGTGTCTTCCAGGCTCGCTGAAGAGCAAGCTGGCACAAATAAAAAGCAAATTCGGCGCGGTTCGCGTGATTTCCACTTACCGCCGCGGCGCCCGCATAGCAGGCTCCGGGCGGCGTAGTTATCACGCGTCCTGCCGTGCGGTCGATTTCTATCCCCCTCGCGGCAAATACCGGGCAGTCGCCCGCTGGCTGAAGGCCAACCACTCAGGTGGTGTAGGCACCTACAGCTGCGGCATGAGCCATATTCACATCGACAATGGCCCCCGCATTCGATTTCACAAATGCGCCGGCAAATCGATTCGCCGCCACCGCCACGCCAAGCGCCGGCGCTATCGCAATCGTTATGCACGGCGCGCAAGACTTCGGGGGAGCCACGCAAGACACTCCCGGCGATATAATCGAAGCAAGGCCCGCCGCCGCTTAGCCACGACGCGTAAATTCGGCTTCGATATCGACAGTTACGAGCTCGTCAAGTAACGGCAAACCGCGCTTTAGACCAAAGGCGCTGCGCTGAATAGTAAACGACGCAGAAAATCCGGATACCCACTTGCCAGCATAACTCGGGTTGACCGATGCAAGTGGGTGAACTCCGGTATAATTCCAACGCACTGTCATCACGATCGGCTTGGTGATCCCCATCAACGTGAGATCGCCAGAAACCTGGCCTGTCTTGCCGGCGATCAGGGGGCGCACACCGGAACTCTTGAATGTCGCCGTGGGATGGCGCACGACATCAAAAAAGTCAGCGGACTTTAGTAGCTTGTCGAGTTTGGCGACACCTGTCGTTAGCGATGCCATTTTGATTATCGCAAACACCCGCCCTTTTTCCGGCCTGGTCGGATCAAATTGCAGCTGACCGGTTACGCCGCGAAATTGCCCTGACTGCCGCGACAATCCGAAATGATCATATGTAAAGCGCACGACAGTCGTATTTTTCGAAAAGCTCCAGATCTCCGCCAGCGCTGGCCGCACCACCCAGAACTGGTGACAAAGCGCCAGCCCAGCAAGCAACAATCGGCACGACTTAAACCAGCCATTCATACGGTTAGACCAGATATTGATAGCGTTGAACCCGAATGATGCTGTAAGAGGCGATTAGACGCCGGCCGCCATTCCACCGTCTACGGCGAGCTCAGCACCAGTGACATACAGCGAATCGTCGGACGCAAAAAACAATGCGGCCCCAGCAATATCATCTGCGGTTCCAAACCGCCGCATAGGCGTGCGATCGCTCAGCCCTTTCTTGATCGCCGGGTGGCGCAAAACACGATCCGTCAGGGCGGTTTCGATAAATCCTGGTGCAATCGCGTTGACGCGGACGTTGAAGGCTGCATATTCGACCGCCAATGCCCGCGTCAATGCCGAAACCGCCCCTTTGGTGGCAGCATAACCGGCAAGCTGACGCACCGCACGCCGCGCGGTAATGGAGGAGATATTTATCAGCGATCCCTGCCCCGATCTGCGCAACAATTCCAAACTATCGCGCGCAATATGCACGATGCTGTCAAGATTGACCTCACGCATTTTCTCCCAATCCACCTCATCGAGATGGCGAAAATCGCTGCGAATATTTATGCCAGCATTGTTGACCAGGACGTCGATGCGTTGATGTTCCCCATCAATCGTTTGCAAAAGCTTTGTAATATCTTGGCCCTTTGCAACATCGACGGTCATTGCGATCACTTTGCCGCCGTCATCGTTTAGCGCCTTGGCCGCCGACTGCGCCTTGTCACCATTGAGATCGGTCAAGTAGACAACGGCACCTTCGCGCGCAAATCGCCGCGCGATGCCAAGCCCGATACCGTCCGCACCACCCGTAACAACTGAAACCCTGCCATCCAACCGACCCATTACGCGTCCCTCTTACATTCAACTTGCCGCTGGCACCCATTTACTACGCATCGTGACCAGTTCCTCAGCTGCACTTGGATGCAACGCCATCGTTGCGTCAAAATCAGACTTTTTGGCGCCCAAACGCATAGCGATGGCCGCTACCTGTACCATTTCGCCGGCATCCGGCCCGAATATATGACAACCGATGACCCGCTCGCCCTCAGGCTCCACGATCAACTTCATGATCATTCGGTGTTCACCGCCGCCCAAAGTCGACTTCATTGGCCGAAATGTGGACTTGTAGATATCGACATCCCCGAAACGCTCGCGCGCCTCCGCTTCTGTATATCCGACTGTACCAATCTCAGGTGTCGAAAACACTGCGGTGGGGATCATTTCATAATCGGTGTTCCACTGCCGGCGACCAAACAACCGATCAGCAAACGAATGCCCTTCGCGGATGGCAACGGGTGTCAACTGAACACAATCCGTCACATCACCCACGGCAAAGATATGCGGCACATTTGTTCTGGAGTGCTCATCGACAATAACCGCCCCGCCATCGGATGTCTTAACGCCGGCTTCCTCCAATCCGAGACCCGCCGTGTTCGGGCTGCGTCCAATCGCAAACATGATTTGATCAGCCTCAAGCTGGCTTCCGTCGGTCAAAGTGCCGACAACACCAGCCGGCGTCTTCTCTATTTGGCTGAACACCAAACCCGTTATGATGTTGATCCCATCGGCCCGATAAGCGTCCGTCACACCATCACGCATGTCGTCGTCGAAACCACGCAGAATTTTCTCCCCACGATAGATCAACGTCGTCTGCACCCCGAGCCCAGCAAAAATCCCTGCAAATTCGACGGCGATATAACCGCCCCCTGCAATCACGATGCGCTTCGGAAGCTCTGGCAGATGAAACGCCTCATTTGATGTGATGACGTGTTCAACGCCGGGCAAACGCTCATCCACGTTTGGCCGGCCGCCAGTCGCAATCAGGATATGTTTGGCCGATATGCTCTTGCCATCTGCTTCAAGCGACAGAGTATTCGGGCTGGTAAATACAGCGCGCGTTTCAAACACATCGACACCGGCGCCATCCAGCCCTTTTTTATAGAGCCCTTCAAGGCGCGAGATTTCCTTATCCTTATTGGCAATCAGCGTCGGCCAATCGAATTGCGCGCTCTCAACGGACCAACCAAAGCCACGCGCCTCCTCAAATTCACCTGAGAACCTGGAGGCATACACCAACAACTTTTTGGGAACGCACCCGCGGATGACACACGTCCCCCCCATCCGATATTCTTCAGCCAATCCGACCTTGGCGCCATGGCCGGCGGCAATGCGCGCTGCCCGTACCCCACCGGATCCACCACCGATGACGAACAAATCGTAATCGAACGTGCTCATTAAGCCTACTTTCCTCACCTGTCCCGCAGGGCCACCGGGCCAAACATCCAATCAATCGTCTTCATCGATTTCATCGGGTGCTTCCAATATTTTGACACCGTCCGCCCCGCCAATAACCGCTGCATCCGCGATGCCTATGAAAAGCCCGTGCTCAACAACGCCGGGCACAGCCTGCAGGGCATCGCTCAGAATTTCAGGCTCCGGTATCTCCTCGAACGCACAATCCAAGATGTAATTGCCATTGTCGGTGACAAAAGCAGCGCCTTGCGCATCCGTTCGCAACTTGATTTCTCCCTCACAATCAGCCTCCTGCGCAAGAATAGACATTATTTGGCGGGTCGACTCGAGCCCAAACGGTACAACTTCAACCGGCAAAGGAAAGGCGCCGAGCGTTTGCACCAATTTCGATTGATCCGCGATAATGATCAGACGATCTGCCGCCGTTGCAACAATCTTTTCGCGCAAGAGTGCGCCACCCCCCCCTTTAATCAGGCGCAGTTCGGAATCGATCTCATCGGCACCATCTACCGCCATATCCAGCATTGGCGTTTCATCCAACGTGGTGAGCCTAAGCCCCTCGCGTTCCGCCTGTCGCTCAGTTTCTTGCGAGGTTGGAACGCAGACCACATCCAAGCCTTCACGCACGCGCGCCGCCAAACCCGTCACAAAAAAAGCTGCTGTCGAGCCAGTCCCTAACCCAAGCTTCATCCCCGGCTCGACAAAGCTCAACGCCGTATCGGCTGCCAACTTTTTCCAATCATCCATTTACAATCCCCCTCAGCATCAGACCATCCCCTCAAAGGGCCAGGTATTGCTTGATCGAATAGGCCAGGGCGCTAACCGGCGCAAGCCACCTTTGTGCATGTCTGTGATTAACCGAAGATTCGGACCTACAAACCATCACCAATCTCTGCAATTGCGTCAAAACCGTCACAACCATAGGCAAGACTAGCACTGCCACAGCAAATATTGACAACCCCTCGATTTCGGTTTTGAACCAGCGCTTCCGCGCCTGGCTGACTTAATCTGGATGACGGGTGCCGCTCTCACATCAGGGCGACCGAAAACAAGAGAGATGCTCCAATAATGCAAGGCACCACCATTGTATTTGACCTAGACGGCACCTTGATCGATACCGCGCCCGACCTCGTCCGCGCTGCAAATCATTGCCTGGCCCACCGAGGTCTACCGGCAGCATCGCCCCACATCATCAAATCCTACGTTGGCTATGGCGCGAAACGCACGATCGAAGCGGCTCTAATGGCCAATGACGTAGAACTTACCGACCCAGAAGTTGATCATCTATTGGAAATCTATTTGGAATTTTATGCCAACAATATCGCCGTTGAGAGCCGACCCTACCCGCATGTGATTGACGAGATAGAAATGCTGCGAAGCGCTGGCGCCACCATCGCCATCTGCACCAACAAGCGCGAAGACATGTCAAACCGTCTCATCTCAGCTTTGGAGCTCAATCATCATTTTGCAGCCATCGCCGGCCGCGACACATTCACGGTTCACAAACCCGACCCCGGCCACCTGATAGGCACCATAGAACAGGCCGGCGGCAACGTCCGCCATGCAATCATGATTGGTGATACCGATACCGACATCAAGACGGCACGCGCAGCCAACATACCGGCTATCGGGGTGACCTTCGGCTATTCGCCGGCGCCCATTGCAGACTTCTCTCCCGACGCCGTAATTGACGATTACGCCAACCTGTCCAGCGTTATTGGTGATCTGCTCTCCAATGTGGGTTAGCGACAAGCGCTAACCACCCAGCCGATCCAGCAATGCCGGCGTCGGATAGGAATCGGCCGGCATTCCCAAACGAATCTGTTCCTTCTTGACTGCAGCCCGTGTCTTGGCCCCAAGGATCCCATCAATTTTTCCGACGTCATGCCCGCGCCGGCGCAGCACACGCTGCAGCCGCATGGCCGCACGCTTTTTTAAAACAGGAATGTCTTTGTCACCCAACCGCATGCGCGGCGCGCCAGCCAATCGTGTCGCCAGATAAGCGGCGGTCGTCGCATAGTTGAGCGACTTATTCCACTCCAGGTAAACGGTCTTAAAATTATCGTAGACGAGGAAGGCCGGCCCACGCCGTCCCATCGGCAGCAGCAACGAGGCCCGCAAACCGTCCTTCTTCAAGGCGCTGCCGTTCGCCCGACGCACACCCCACGCCGCCCATTTCGAGCGCGAATGTGCAATCCTGAGATCCGCCTCACGCCACCGCATACGCCGCGGCACGCGCACTTCGTGCAACCACGGCTGACCCCGCTTCCAACCGATATGCCGCATATAGGCAGCCGTCGAGGCTATGATATCGGCCGGCGTGCGGAACAAGTCTCGCCGCCCGTCTCCATTGTAGTCAACGGCATGCTTGAGATAGTGGGTCGGCAGGAATTGGGTCTGCCCCAGCTCACCAGCCCAAGATCCGATCATATCGGAGGGCCTGAGATCCCCGCGGTCGATAATGCGCAGTGCGGCTAAGAGCTCGCGGCGAAACAATTCGCCACGCCGGCAATCGTAGGCCAATGTGGCGAGCGACGTGAGAACCTTGTCCTTGCCCATGCCGACACCGAAATCGCTTTCAAGCGCCCAAAACGCGGTAATAACCGGCCCCGGCACGCCGTATTTGCGTTTAACGGACCGAAAGATAGCCTTGTGTTGGCGCAGTTTTCGCCCGCCCGAGCGAACCCGATGCTTGGTCGCCAGTTTTCGCGAAAACGACCGAAAACTCTGTGCAAAGAAACCCTGACGCCGATCGCGGGCAATGATCCGCCGCGAAAACTGCACGTCGTCCAGAGCATCACGAACAGTGGCCCGCGATACACCTTTGCGGATTGCTTCACCACGGAATTGATCCAACCAGGTGGAAAAACTACCCCTATTGCGGCACGCCTCAGCCGTGCCCACTGTGCCAAACACCACCACCATGATCAGGATCGCTGCCAAAGACCGGCCAATGAACTGCATATCGAGCCTCACACAATTGGGCGGCCGCGGTGGCGGCCGCCTTATAATCAAAGCCAATTTAATCGGAGGGGTTTCAGGCAATTTCACGGCGTCACAGGATCAGAAGCTGCCGATTGTCCAGCATTTTGCCGATTGCCAGCCGACTCAGTACCGGTCCACCGGTGCATGTCATCACCCAGACAGCACAGATGGACCGGCCATAACCTGATTAATCACTCAGCCGCCGGCTTTTGGTAGCGCTCAGGCTCCATACGCGTCTCGATGCCCTCTTTCCTGAGCAAGCTCTCATATTCTTCACGAATATAAGGATCCTCATCGTGGTAGGGGATCGCACTGCCGCCCTTTTTGAGATCAATGGCGCCATAGTCCATTATGGCCTCACCCGGCAGGCCAGGCTTTCGCGCCCGCGCATTGTTTGGCCCAAACCAGGCCGTCAGACGAAGTGGCTCCTTACTGACACCAAAGTGCTGATGGAACCAATCGCCGCTCATCGGCGCTGCCGAGACCATACCCACCGGTTCATAGTCCTGGCGCTTGACCTTATCACCGAGACCGTTGGCCCATGGCTTTTCGCCCAACACCTCCGGCCAAGTATAGGTATACCCTTTACCCTTCACGCAGATGAGGACAGCCGCTGAGGCATGCTTGTGTGCTTTGGAATAACGGCCGTTTTCGTGCTGACCAATCCAGCAGTAGAAACGCTGACCAGCCATATAAGGCTCGATCCGCCGATACCCCGGCGAGCGACGGTTATCCAATGGCAATTCGCAATTGATGATGTCCGGTATGAAATTCGTCCGCCGCTGTGCGAGTCCACGAACCGGATCTGGCACGATATCGTCGTTGGGTTTGAAAAAGTCATCTGCCCCGGAATAACGATCGGAAAAATTGTACGGACAGTTGAAGATGAAATGCGGGTTATCGATCAAGTTCATCACGTTGGGCGCCGACGTTCCACACAACAGCAGGGCCGGCGAGTTCGTCGCGTTGACCATCCGATGCCCGGCATTGAGCGGAATCGAAAACATCGATCCCCTCTGCCATTCGAAGGTTTGCTTTTTTGACTCGTCGTCCTGCCAGACTTCAGTAGAGCCGCGCCCTTCGACCACCAATATTTGTTTTTCATAGATATGGCGCTCGACATTCAAGGCGCCACCGGCCGGCACCTCGACAACATATGAACCCCAAAGCCCTTCGGTACCATAGAGCTGGATATAAGTCCCTTTGCCGCCAAGCCGGCTCCAGGGTTTTAAAGGCAAATCCTGCACCCGATGCACGCCGATATCGCGATAGATCGGAATGCCCTCGTCTTCCATGAATTGGTCATAGGGCATTTTCGGCCGGCCGAATTTACCGTAACCGGCATTTTCGCCACCCTTCGGTTCATGCCAATGCACAACACCTGGTTCATCATGTGCCATGTAAATAACTCCCTGTTACGTTGTCTGTTGCTGGCGATCGGACGATTTTACTCTGCAGCCGATCGTGGATTGTAAAGCTCTTCCTCCATACGAGATGTCACGCCCTCATTAGCGAGCGTTTCCTCGTATTCCTGGCGAATGAAGGGATCTTCCAGTCGATAGGGGATCGCCTTGCCGCCCTTATCGACATCCATCGCCCACACATCTGCCATTGCTTCGCCCGGCACACCGGGACGCATCGCATCATGGTTGTTGGGACCGAACCACGCCGTCAGACGAAGCGGGTCCTTACTGACACCAAAATGCTGATGGAACCAATCTCCACTCATCGGCGCCGCCGACACCAGTCCGACCGGCTCATAGTCCTGTCGCAACACCTTATCGCCAAGCCCGTCGGCCCACGGCGTCTGACCGAGAAATTCCGGCCAAGTGTAGGTATAGCCTTTGCCCTTCACACAAATGAGTATGGCAGAGGACGTGTGCTTGTGCGCCTTCGAATAACGACCGTTTTCGTGTTGACCGATCCACAGGTGGAAACGTTGCTCACCCATGTGCGGTTGGATGCGTCGATAACCGGGTGAACGACGATTGTCCAATGGCAATTCGCAGTTGATCATGTCGGCGATGTAGTTGGTCCGCTTCATCGCCAAGCCGCGCACCGGATCTGGCTCGATATCATCCTTCTGCAGGAAATAATCATCCTCACCGGAATAGCGCTCGGTAAAATTGAACGGGCAGTCGAACACAAACTTTCGATTGTCGACGAGATTGATGATATTGGGCGCTCCGGTCCCACACAGCAGCAAAGCCGGTGCGTTGGTGGCATTGACGAAGCGATGATACGCGTTAAGCGGAATGGAAAACAGCGAGCCACGCTGCCATTCAAACGTTTGCTTCTTGTCCTGCCCTTCATTCCAGACTTCCGTCGAGCCACGCCCTTCGACCACCAGCACTTGCTTTTCATAAACGTGTCGCTCGATATTCAACGCCCCGGCCGCTGGCACCTCAATAACGTACATCCCCCACAGGCCTTCGGTGCCGTAGAGCTGGATAAAGGTGCCCTTGCCGCCGAGCCGCTTCCACGGCGCCATCGGCAAATCCTGCACCCGTCGTACCCCAATCCCACGATAGCAAGGAACCCCTTCCTCCTCCATGAACCGGTCGTAGGGCATCATAGGGCGCTTAAAATCGCCAAACCCAGCATTCTCACCTGATTTTGGCTCGTGCCAGTGCACCTCGCCCGCTTCATCGTGCGCCATGAAAAGTCCTCCCAATACTTGTGAACGCCTAATTGTATTCGTTTTTACCTCAACCTCGCAACATCGGCACATTTAAGTACTAGGTACGCCCCAAACCGCTGATACTCATGATCCGTTTTCACGTCCCATTGAGGCCGCGACGATAAACAATCAAGTCCTCAGCCCCATCGTCCGATCGAATACTGTGCCATTTGCCGCCGCCAATGATACGGAATAAGACAACAACGCCCCAATCGGTTAGAATTTGAGCAATATTGAAGACCTGGAGACCCGATTATGACCTGGAGACTGGCCACCCCCCTAAAGCTCACGCTTCTCCTCGCAATGCTCTCTCCGCTTGCCGCTGAGGCATGCCCACATAACCCGAACGCGCTCGGCGTGGCGCGGACGGTGCAGATCGACACCACCAAAGGCCCGCGATTCGGCTTCCAGCACTACAAGGTACACGATTTCCTACAGGCTAAGGAGGTGATTTTGACCTTCGACGACGGCCCCTTACCATCCCACACCCGCACGGTTCTAAAGGCGCTGGCACACCACTGTACCAAAGCGACGTTTTTTCCGGTTGGGCGCCTCGCGATCGGCTATCCCGAAGTCTTGCGTGAGATCGTCAAAGCCGGCCATACGGTCGGTAGCCACACGTGGTCGCATAAGAACCTGCGCCGCGGCGGCAGCAAGGCACTTATCGAAATCGAAAAAGGCCTAAGCGCCATTGTCCGAGCCGCCGGCCGCCCCACAAGCCCGTTCTTTCGCTATCCCTTTCTGCGCCATTCCAAAGACACACTCTCTCATCTGAGCAAGCGCAATATCTCCGTGTTCTCGACAGATGTGGATTCATTTGACTTCAAATATCGCCCCCGCTCTGCCAAGCGTATGGTCAGCAGGCTTCTGCGCCGCATCGAACGCAACGGCAACAAGGGCATTGTTCTGTTGCACGACATCCAACCGGTGACCGCCAAGGCCTTGCCGCAGCTGCTCGACAAGCTAAAGGCAGGCGGTTTTAAGATTGTGCACATGACGGCTAAGGATCCGGTCACGACAGTCCCAAAATACGATCGCATGATCGAGAAACACGTGAAAGGGCTACCCGCACCAGGTGCAGAACGTCCAACCTCAAGTGTCGTCAAGACCATCTCTGGCAACCCCTGAGAAACCCAGCCCGCATCCAGTGATAGAGAACGAAAAAGAAACCGCGGAACCAACAATTCCGCGGCCTTCTTCTTTCGAATAACGCCCTGATTAACGCCGGGGCCACGCCAGCCGCCAACTGGTCCTGAGCACATTCAACTGCAACAAAAGACCATTATGATCTTGGGCATTACCAGAACTGCGCGCTGTCGCAGCTGCGTCAGAATGGTCACCGGCATGTGCTGACAGATGTCAGTCCTGTACAATCTTGATTTGGCAGATTCACCCAGGCAGGAGCAGAAGGTGCTTTTGTATGAACTGTTAACCAAAAGCAGTGATAAGCAGGCTGTCGAAAATCTTGCCGCGACATTTTCATTGTCGACCGGTGAGACATCGGCAATCCTGCATCACGTCCTACCTGCCATCTCGGAAGCCATTGAACGCAATACACTCTCGCGCGGCGGCATCGCCGATCTCGTCGACCTGCTAGGGACAACCGACTATCAGATCTTTTTGCAGCCTGCAGCGCAACTCAAATCAGGTCAGACAACTGAGGCCGGCACCGAAGCTCTCGCACGCTTGTTTCGGACCAAACAACAAAGCCGCATTGTTGCTGCACGGACATCGCGCGCAACCGGCATTTCGGAGACAACGATAAAGGCGATGCTGCCCGCAATCGCATCCATTGTTTTGGCCAGCCTATCGCGCCAGACGCACGCCAGCTTTGACGACAATTCCAAACGCGTCGCCGCCAACATGCGCGACGCATCCGCACAAACGCCAACGAGCCATGCCTATAATGCACTGAGCACCGCGGTTCGCCGCCGCAATGGCCGTTTGAACGGCAAGCGTATGTCGACAATGGTCCGCGATCAATTCGCCCGCTTATTTGGTTTTGAGAATACCGGCATTTTGTCTTGGCTTGCCAAACGCCTGCTGACGTTCATAGTGCGCAGGGTCGTCTCGCAGGCACTTGGTCGCGCACGCTAGTTAGCCAAATCGCCCCGGCCAATTCAATAGCATTAATTCCTTTTACCGCGCTTGCGCCTTTTCCCGGTTCGCTGTCGTCGGTCCGATTTCGTCAATTTGCGGCAAGGCCGCGCACGAAAAACACAGCCCCAGCCACCCTTGGATTTTTTGCACTTCAAGGTCCGGCTCTTCGACGCCAGAAACGTCGCCCAGTGATCGCCATACTCTAAGGATGTAAACCCTGCCCAATTATATATGGCTTCGCGCCGCGCAACCTCTTTCGTCGCCTGACCTGAACTAGCACCGACATGGTAGTGATCAGCCATGCACATGAAGCGGCCTTCGATCTTGAGGGTGTGCATGGTCACAAAACTATTGTCCACCTGTGCCAGCGCGGGAGGGACGGCAAACGTTGACATGGCTACTGCAAGTACCAGAGCCAATCGAAGACCTCGCCATATCCTTACGACAAGATTCACCTGTATCCCTCACCCGATGCTGACGCCCTGCGTTGCCCTGTGACGACAGCACAGGAACGACCACCTGGCTCAATCTCAAGGTTTACGCGCCACCATGCGAAGAACAGCGCATCGCCCACTATGACTTTCCCCTTCGAAGACATCATCAGTATCTTCCAAAATTTCGAACAACGCACCCGGAAATTCTTCACGCATCATTGTTTTACTAAAGAGCCTGTCCATCTCCTTCGGCCCGCCCTTAGCGCCAGCCTTGACCATCTCGTGCTGACGTGGCGAAAAGCCCTCCAAGATCACCCGTCCGCCGGATTTTAATGTCCTCCACGCGCCAGCGTGACCGACCCGACGTATCTCTGGGTCCACATGCACATACGTCAACACGACCAAATCAAAAGCATCGGGCACCCAATCCCAGTTCGCCAAATCCCCCACTTCAGCCTTTATCGTCACCCCTTTCTCGATCGCCAATTGCTTTATCTTTTCAACACCCACCGACGAGGGATCGAATGACGTAACATCCAGGCCCTGACCGGCCAGCCATACCCCATTGCGACCTTCGCCATCTCCTGGCACCAAGGCTTTTTGTCCAGGCTGCAGCAACTGCGCCTGAGAGACCAAAAACGCGTTCGGTTCCTTGCCGTAAAAATAACCCGCAGCGCTAAATCGTTCATCGAACCGCGCCCGTTCTCCTTCCAATTCATCCATCATGGAAAACCTCCACCATCTTCGCACTCACCTGTGCCTGCTTCAAATTTTCAATATGTCCTTGCCCCAAACCAATTTGCTTGGCAAACACAATCCACCTAAGACCCAGCATGAGCACCATCCTCCGGAGACTGTCCCCGCGTGAACGACCAGCCCCCTTCATCACGGACAAACCGGACCGCAGGCGCACCACCAACCCAAAACCAAATGCCGCTTGCCGTACTTTGGATGGCCGGCGCCGTCGTTTCCTTTAGCGCAATGGCCATCGCCGGCCGCGAAGCTGGCCGCACCTTGCCCGTCATCGATCTCATCTTCTATCGCGGCGCGATTGCACTCATTGTGGTTCTTGCTGTCTTCAAAGCCATGGGCAAATCGTTCGCCTCCCTCAAAACCGATCATCTTGGCATGCATTTCGTGCGTTCCAGCGTCCACCTGCTTGGCCAGGCAACCTGGCTTGCAGCACTGACCCTCATTCCGCTGGCCCAGCTCTTCGCCCTCGAATTCACGGCCCCCCTCTGGGTCGCAGTGCTCGCACCGTTCGTTCTTGGAGAACGCTTAACCACCACGCGCCTTCTTGCAGCATTGATTGGTTTCCTGGGCGTCCTGTTCGTCGTGCGCCCCGGCGTCCTGCCATTTTCAATCGGCACCGCAATGGCACTGACCTGCGCAATCGCCTTTGCCGGTGCGATGCTTGCCACAAAAGTCCTGACCCGCACCGAAGCTCCCCTAACCGTATTGATCTACATGATAGTGATGCAAACGGTCATGGCATTGCTGTTAACCGGCGGAACACCGGCCTTGCCCTTTCCGGATGTATGGTTCTGGCTTATCGTCATAGCGGTGGCATCGCTTGGCGCGCATTTCTGTTTGGTCAGTGCCTTCCGTTACGGCGACGCGATTGTCGTCTCACCGCTCGATTTCGTGCGTTTGCCGTTGATCGCAGCGATTGGGATCGTGATTTATAACGAGCCGTTCGATGCATTTGTGCTGCTAGGAGGCGCAATCATCTTTGCAGCAACCCTAATCAATATCTGGTCAGAGCACCGCAGCGAATTGCGCCGGTAGATGGCCACCACACTCTAAGTGGCGGCCGGCGCCCCTTCGGCCAGCTTTTCATCCACCTTGCGCGGGAAATACCGGCGAAAGAGTGCGATCGTCGCCGGCAAAATGATCAACTGACCGATCAACGATGCGAACAGACAAACCGCGGCAAGCCGCCCGAACAGACGCAGCGAAGGTAGATGCGATAACACCGTAACACCCAAGCCCAGCGCCAATACGATGGTCGTCAACACGACGACCGGGCCGATATGCTGCGCCGTGCGCACCAGCGCCTCGTGCACATTCCCAGCATCCACCCCCAACCTGGCTTCTTCCAGTCTGAACCGGTTCAAAAAGTGGATGGTTGAATCGATTGCCAAAGCAAACGCTACCGTAATTGCAATGATAGAGGCGAACTGCAAACCTTCGCCGGTTAACCACAACAGGGCGCCTGTTGCAAATATCGGGAACAGCGACGGCAATATGCTTGAAACACCGGGCAGAAAAGATCTGAGCGCAATGCCAAGAAACACAAAGATGACGAACATGTCGCCAACCAGTCCCCAATTGAGCTCGAAAATCAGCTTTGCACTATTTCTGGCTGCAATCGCCGGCAGACCCGTTACCGCGATTTCATAACCGGGGTGCGCCTTGCGCACCGGTGCCAGCGCCTTATCGATCTTGTCGACCACGGGTAGAATTTCGCTGGCGTCAAGGTCCGGCAATCGCCCCGTCACCAGCACCGCATTCTCTTCTTTGGCAATGAACCTGCGGACCAAATGCTGGGGCAGCAGTTTGACATACTTTTTGACAGTTTCGATACGCGGGTCCCCACCGTCTGCGAGCCATCGCCGAAGACTATCCAGCGACCAGACATTACCGAGCCCCGCCTCCTTCTCCATCACGACATGTGCCGCGCGAATGACGGCCAGGGTCGGCGGATCATAAAGCGATGCTTTCCCCTTCCACTGGATCATCACATGAACCGGGCTGGCGCCCGTGAGCTTCTTATCGAGCCGGTCGGTTGCGGCCAGCGCCTGCTCTTTATCCGGCACTTGATCGGCAAGCCTATAGTGCGGCTCAAGTTGCACATACGCCGCCCCACACAACAAAACCACGATCAATCCAAGCGTAAAAAATATCGTTGGCCGTCGCGCGACGCCAGCGACGATAGCGGTCGTCACAGTCTGCAATACGCCAACGCCGCCATCCTGACTTGGATCCGGTTTCACCTGGGGCGCTTTTTCCTGGCGAACGAGAAACACGGCCAGCGTTGGAACCACGACGGCCACGGCAAAGTAGGAGATGCCGACAGCCAACAGAGCTGCGACACCAAACGTGCGCACCAGGGCCGACTCTGCGAAAGAAAACGATAGGAGTGCTATGGCGGCGTTCATCGCCGTCAGCAAGCACGCCGGCGCTACGTCCCGCACCGCACGTTTGGCGGCACTGACCCGGTCGACACCGGCAATGATATCTCGCCGGATCGCAAAGACGAGATGCATTGAATCCGAAAAGCCGGACACCAAGATAAGCGGCGTGATGACATTAACGAAGAGATTCAAACGGAAATCGAGCCCACCGATCACCCCAAGCGTCCAAAGAATGGCAATCGTCGGACCGAGAACGGCAATCAGCGTCAGCGACAATCTTCGGAAAAACAAAAAAGCGATCAACGCACCGACCAAAAAGCCAAGACCGTTATAGACCAGACGGTCGCGCTCGACGGCATTGCGTATCTCAAGCTGCATCACCGGCGCGCCGGTCAATTTGGCCGCCACACCTTTCTGGATCAGGAACTTGTCGATGACCTTTTGCAGGCCACCGATCACATCTCTCGACCCACGCTCCCGCACCAACTTGCGGTCAAGCGAAATCACGACCAGCGCCAGCGTCCCATCGGCCGAAAGAAATTTACCGGCTACGATCTCATTGGACTTCAAATCGCCAATCATGCGGTCATAGGCTGCCCCCTTTGGCAAGACATCAGGCACGATCGGCGGCACATATCCGGTCTTATCCGGCTTGCCGCGTGCCGACAGCATCGAGACCAACCCATTGACGCCATCGGACAGCTGCAGCTCGACGACCGCCTCGGAGACGATCTTTAGTTGCTTCGGCTTCAGGAGGTCTTTGTCCTCGATGACGACCAAAACATCGTACTCGCTGGACGGAAAACGCCGATCGATCTCCTGGTACTGGCGAAATTCTTTGGTATTTGTGCGAAATAGCTCGGACAACGAATCGTCGACCTGCATCCGCATAACACCGACGATTGCCAGACCACTCAGGACAATGATCAGTAATGCCGACAAATAAGGGACTTTGAGCGCCACCAGCCCGAGCTTTTCCAGGCCGAACGAAAATCTAAATGATCCTTGTGGCTGCTCCCCGTCGGCCATGATCCCTCCGTCAACTTGCCTGCCCTGACGCAGGCTCCTGCTTCATATTAGCCTATGAGTCTATTCCTATTTCAGGCACCGAATAGGAACAAAACGGAATATGGTTGCCCTGCCGGCAGCGTGAACGCAAGCCCTTTGGGCCAACAAACTCACTCAACCCAGGCGCGAGTTATTGCGATCTTTGCCGACGGCCACTGGTGGCGCGCAAGCAAACGTCTTATCACCCCTGGCAATCAACCCCAGACCGCGCTATAACGCCGCGTCACACCGCCAGCGGCTACTGGCCACCGGAGGCTTCGTCGACCGTCCTCTTGGGGCTAGCTACTGGCCGAGGCAGCGCATGCAAAGGATTGGTATCTCATAGCCGCCCAAGTTAGGCCGGAAAAGCTGACCAATCTGGATTGACTGTTGTCTTGACCGTGCAGGGCGTGCCGCGCACATGCTCTCGTCCTGTCACAAATTACCAGGCCGGCTTAGCTCAGCTGGTAGAGCACCTGATTTGTAATCAGGGGGTCGGGGGTTCAAGTCCCTCAGCCGGCACCAACTATTTCAGGTACTTATCAAGTGCACGTGCGGAATAGCACCTTTGAATTGACCCAAAATTAGCCCCTACCTGCGTCCAATTCTGAGCATACTCATCTAAATATGATTGTACGGAGCCCGGCACGTTGTGCCCCAAGGTGACGATCAGTGGCAGCTCGGCGGCAACCGCAATAGCTTCCGTTCTGCCACAAACTGAGCATTCAGCACACAACCTTAAATTCACCGTTCTTGGCGTAACGGTGCTGAGCGCAGTTGCAGTGATCGTCTATCCTATTCAAACACTGGCGCACGTCGCCAACGGGCCATGCGCTATCTATGTCGTTAAAGCACGCCCCGCCCGACTGAGTGTTTAGCTGATAGGATTAAAGTCAGCCCTGCCTTTTGTCAGGCAGAGGAATTTCAGTCGTAAACTTAATTTGCTCCATCGCAAAAGTTGAACTGATTTCTCGAAACTTGCTGATTGCGATGAGTTTTTTGTAGAGCGCATCATAGGCGTCGATGTCTGCCACAACAACACGTAGCAGATAATCCACGGCGCCGCTCATGCGGTACAATTCCACGACCTCAGGAAACTTTCGAACAGCGGCATGGAAGTGATCGAGCCATTCTTCGCTGTGCTCCGGTGCAGTGATGGCCACAAACACGGTCACCCCCATTCCGACCTTCCGCGGGTCGATGACGGCTACGCGCGCCTTAATCACACCGTCGTTTTCCAGCCGGCTTATGCGCTCAGCGCATTCCGCCTCCGGCATACCTGTCCGCCTTGCAATCTCGGCGGTTGATAGAGTAGCGTCCGCCTGAAGTAGTCTCAAGAGTCCGGCGTCCCGTTCGTCTATCACTTGCTAGCCTCCATAAGCCTATTTGTTCTCACTGACCCTACTTTAAAGTATAGTTGGAGAGCATCCAATACAATGCGAGAAATCCGGGCCTACAGACCAATCGTAGTTGATCCGCTCGTTTAGCGAGGCAATTGACCGCGTGCTCAATCCACAATACATCACCGCGCAGTTCGCTATTGGACCGCAGATTGAAGCGGGCGATATTGATTGGCTCGGCAACGCTGGCTTCCGTTCTATCATCAACGCTCGCCCGGACACAGAAGACGGTGAGTATATGCGTGCCGATCACGCTGCCAGCCTAGCCCTTCGCGCGGGCCTCCGATACGTGCATGCACCAACGGAAAGCCACGCGATATTCGAGACAGATGTCGTCGATCAATTCGAGCAGGCATTGATCCAACTGCCAGGACCGGTCTTTGCCCATTGCAAGTCGGGTACGCGCGCTGCCATCCTATGGGCCCTGGTTGCCGCTCGGCATCAGGAGACGGATGAGGTGATTGAGCAATTGCATGCTGCCGGCCAAGAGCTGTCGTTTCTCGAAGACGAGCTAAGGGCTGAACGCGATAACGCAACTCGCTCACCGCTGAGGTTAAAAGATGAAGGCCTTATCAGCCTTGGACGTTCACCGCTGCTGATTGGCAATAAAATGAAACGAACCTAACCGGAGGACGAGTGTGATCATGCGCGAATTAGACGTGGTTTGGCATACGTACTGAGAATTTCAGCCATCTCATTGGGAAAAGTCATGGCGGCGGATTGCAACGAATAAACACAAGACAATTGGTGGACTAGGTTTCTGAGGTAAGTTGATTGTGACTTAGCCCATCGAACATTGCTCGTGATGACACGACTTCATTGTTCAAAACCTAATCCTGACAACGAATAAGATCGGCCAATATTGCCCTTTTGCAGGAAGAACCATCGGCGAGTCATGAGCCTGCTCCCGCCAGCACGTGTTAAGGTTGCAAAATACCTTGTTCGATTTGCGGATTTCTGTTGGTTCTGCCAGTTCATCGTTTATTGTCGATGGGCGCGCAGCCCCGTCGCAACCATCCAGATAAGTGTGGCTTGCCGACGCGGCCCAAGACCAAAGGAATGTTCCATGAGACCATTTGTGAACGCAGTCGCGGTCG
This sequence comes from Hyphomicrobiaceae bacterium, assembly GCA_965223255.1. Lineage (GTDB taxonomy): Bacteria > Pseudomonadota > Alphaproteobacteria > Rhizobiales > Hyphomicrobiaceae > CBDCWA01. Next base: position 1,122,612 of record CBDCWA010000003.1, read on the forward strand.
TAGCACTACTAGTCACTTCGGCACAGGCTCAAGATATACGGCCTCTGGTCGATGCTGCTTGGCTGAAAGCCAATATCGCCAAATCTGGGATCGTCGTTTTAAGCGCACGCCAGCGGGTCCCTAGGGCCGTCTACAAGAAGGGGCATATCCCTGGTGCCGTCTATACGGACTACGCAAAGGATGGCTGGCGCAAGAAGGACAAGAACGGAATTCCCGGGATGCTTGCCCCGGTTCCCAAGCTGGAAAAACTGATAGGGTCGCTGGGCATTGGGAACGATAGCCATGTCATAGTTGTGCCGCAAGGTAGGAACGCCGCCGATATGGGCGCGGCCACTCGCATTTACTGGACCATGAAAGTGCTTGGCCACGACAAGGTATCGATCTTGGACGGCGGCTGGCTGGGCTGGTCGAAGCGACACCCAAAGACCAAAAAGCCGGTTAATCCGATCGCAAAAGGCGGGGTGATACCAAAACCAAAACCTTTCAAGGCGCGATTGCGCAAAGAGATGCTCATCTCCAATGACGACGTAAAAAAAGCGTTAGATCGCAAGTCGCTAATCGTCGACTATCGACCAGGTGATTACCACCATGGCATCAGCAAGAGCGGTAAGGCAAAAGCCGCCGGCACGATACCAGGCGCGAAGAACGTGCAGATGAGCTGGCTAACTCGGAACAACCGCGGTTCCTTTCGAAGCCGCACCGAGCTACAGAAGATCTACCAGGCTCTTGGCGTACCGACCAAAGGCGATCAGATCACCTTTTGTAACACCGGCCATTTGGCATCAATTGGCTGGTTTGTATCCTCAGAAATCCTGGGGAACAAGCAAACGAAGTTGTATGATGGCTCCATGGCCGCATGGACAAGGCAAAAGGGCCTTCCAGTCGAAAAAAAGATAAAATAGTGCTGCGGACTGGCGCCTGGAACACCGATTGAGACCGATTGCAGAGCCGACGGCGACCGGTCTCAAGAACGCAAGGTCAATTATTAAAGTGGACAGAACGGTCGACTTAAACCGACCAACTTGAACACTACAAAGCTGGTCTACGCGGGCCAACGAGCGAAACCTACCGTTGGTAGGCAGATCGCGGGCTAAGGTCTGCTATCGGCGGCTAAGCTGTCATAGACTTGTCAGACCCAGACCGCCGGCTGATGACCCTGGCTGTTTCAAAATCCAGACGGATCAAAAACCGTTCGATTCTCATTCTCCCGGGCATTTTTATGGCCGGCCACACGGCACAATAGGTACGCTAGAGATGGTGAGCGGCGAAACGCGCAGAATACGAAGTAACGCCGCAATATCCCAGGCTTCGGCCGCCAGCTTGTCCAAGCTACGCGGCCATGACACTCGTCAACCTTAAGTTGACAGGCGTCGATCTTGGAAGCGCTTTCTAATCACTCGTATCACCACCGTGTTTGTAGACAGCCAAGACGCGAGGCCGACGCGGTGCGGGTGCGCTACACCCATGTCGCCTCGAACATCAATTCCCAGTCCTTCAAATTGTGCGGCGCCAAATTCTGCCTGTCGCGATAGGGCTCAACACAATCGCCTTTTTTGGCAATGGAGAGATCTTACATGATAGAACTCATAGCTACCCAGGTGCCCAAGTGCACTTCAACCTGCAGCCTTTGAGGCATCGCCGTGTTCAGGCGATGAATGTAGAATGCACGTCGCGAATATGATTTCTCAATTCTGCCAGAACCTGCGGCTTGAGAACATTTCTTCCAATCTTATTGACATTGCAAAGACGGGACTTATCGACACTATCGGTGTGATGATTGCAGGTAGCAAAGAGCCTGCGACAAGAATTGCCCTTGACCTGGCCGCCGTAGAAAAAGCGAGCGGAACCGTATCCGTCATTGGCCAAGACTTCAAAACGTCAACTCAAACTGCAGCACTAATTAACGGCATATCCACTCAAGCTCTCGATTACGATCTCTCGTTCATGAGTGGCCAGTCAACGGCACCACTTGTCCCTGCACTTCTGCCTGTCGCGCAAACTATTGACGCTACCCCCCAAAACATGCTTCGCGCATATATCATCGGCACAGAAGTTTCCGCCCGACTAATTCAATCGTGTCCTGAGCTATCGAGCGATCCAGCCTGGCATGGCTCAAACGTTTTTGGGACGATAGCAGCAACGGCTGCAATTGCAGCTTTGGCAAACCAGCCCGCCACGGTCTGCGAAAATGCCCTCGGCATAAATGCGTCCATGTCATCCGGAGTAGGCGCAAACTTCGGCACCATGACCAAGCCGCTGCATACAGGGCTCGCGGCCCGCAACAGCGTATTGGCAATAGCACTGGCAGAAAGAAAATTCACCGCCAATCCGGGAGCCATAGAAAGCCGGAACGGATTCTACGACGCCTTCGCAAGGGAACGCGCGGTCGATTACAGCTGTTTCGAGGATCTCGGTTCTCGGTACTATCTCGAAGATCCAGGTTACAAGATAAAGCCGTTTGCCTGCGGAGGCGTCCTCCATTGCGCTATCGAGGCGGCACTACGGCTGCATTCAACCGCCAGCAAGCGACCAACTGAAATCAGCCGGATAATTATCGGCGTAACCGAACGGACAAAAAAGCGTGCGCTCGATGATTATCCTTGGGATGAAGACAGCTCTCGTTTCAGTCCAAGGTTCTTGATCCCTTATACCCTGACATTCGGCGCGCCGACACTTTCGGCATTTTCAGAAACGGCCTTTGACAACGCTCTTTTGCGACAGCTGGCCACGCTCTGTGACATCGTCGTCGAACCAGAACTCACGGCCGCTACGCCAGCAAGCTTTAGCCCTTCCAGAGTTTCGATCTTGTTCAGCGATGGACAGCAAGTTGATGAAACTGTCTTAAGGCCCACGGGGACCCGAGACACCCCAATGAGCGATGAACAGTTGAAAGCCAAGTTTCTCGAGTGCGCGTCTGAAGTTTACTCGCCAGAGGCGGCTGCAGATTTATATGATTATTTATCAGCATTCGAAACGCACAAAAGCATGGGCACGCTCTGGAAGCTTCTGAACGAATGAGTGAAGTTGTCTGGAGGAGAGACGCGATGAAAGCTCTGACAATACGTCACATTGGAGTTCACGTTCGCAATCTTGAAGAAGAGATCCAATTCCTGGAGCTCCTCGGGGGCACTGTAACAAGTACAGACGAGCTTCCCCGAGGGCGTATTGCCTTCATCAGCCTCGATGGCATTTGGCACCACAACCTAGCGCTGTTCGAAGACGGTGATCACCTGCCAAGTGGCGATTCTCAAAAGGAGAAGCTTGGCCTTGATCACATTGCTTTGGAGACAGAGAGCCGCGCTTCTGTAGATGCATGGAAGGACAAGCTCGTGTCTCATGGTATAAGAGTGACCGGCCCGCAAATTCAGGGCCCCGAGGGCGGTGGCCTTGAAAATGGGAGTTCCAGCTATACCATCTTCTTCCACGATCCGAATGGCATCTGCTTTGAAATCTTTTCAGAAGCTCAGACCGTTGAAGAGTTCAAAATGCGAAAAGCTCGAAATTCGAGTACCTCACCTATGTAGGACTAATCTTGCGGTCTGTCGGGCCAGAAATCCCGCAAACGCACTCTTAAAGCACTACTGGCATCAAGCCACCGAACTTGCACATGAATGTCCGGTTTTATGAGCCTAACGGTCGGAAAACCCGCCTCACAAACATGCGAAAGTGACCCAGCACCACATGCAATTGTTAACGAATGACATCACACAGACTGAGACATTTAAGTCGGATGGATATGTGCGAGGTAGCACGTTTTACATCACTATCCGACGTGGTCTTGATCGACGCCGCGGGCCGTTTTGTTTTTGAACTGACACGGACTTTTGGGTCCAACACCGAAATCGGTATCGATCAGAGACGATCAAGAGTTTGCAGAGGGCGTCAAACTCTACGCAGGCGAAGGACGTATGCGCCTCCGCTCTGCCCTTGTGCTTACGCAAAATCTAGTGCCAAACGTGACCATGAAACATTGGATTTCTCATTACATTTCTAACCTAGGCCCAGGTGTCCTTGTAACGGCTGTTGTCGCTGTGGCGGCGCAATTCCTCTCTGACCATTACGGCGCCCCGTCGATGCTCTTGGCACTGCTGCTTGGACTTGCTCTTCAATTCTTGGCTGAGGAAGGGCGCTGCGTTGAAGGCATAAATTTTTGCGCCAGCCAGGTGTTGCGCTTGGGCGTTGCCCTTCTCGGCGCTCGGATTAGTGTGGATTTGCTGACTGGGCTCGGCATCGAGCTGATCTTGCTCGTGGTAAGCGCGGTTCTGCTTACCATCCTTTTTGGGCTAATAGGGGCTAAATTCTTGAAGAGGGGATGGCATTTGGCGCTACTCACAGGAGGGTCGGTGGCCATCTGCGGTGTATCGGCAGCAATTGCAATCGCTTCAATTCTGCCCAAGAGTGAGCACTCAGAGCGCAACCTGACATTCACCGTTCTGGGGGTAACGGTGCTTAGCACGTTTGCTATGATCGGCTATCCTATTCTGACCCAGCTACTGGACCTAGATGCGCGAGCGACCGGTGTCTTTCTCGGCGGAACAATCCACGATGTTGCGCAAGTTCTGGGCGCAGGCTTCTCCGTCTCTCAAGAAGCCGGTGACACCGCTACAGTCGTCAAACTCATTCGCGTCGTACTGCTCGGCCCAATAATTATCCTGCTATCTCTAATAATCCGCAGATTGGATGTTTCCACAGAGACTGGCAAGGAGCGTCCGCCGCTCGTACCATTTTTCATTATCATCTTTGTGGCATTCGCGGGACTAAACTCTCTTGGTGTTATGCCCGCGACCATAGCAGATATGCTTGGCGAATTTTCGCGGTGGGCATTACTCATCGCGATTGCCGCTGTGGGCATGAAAACGTCCCTGCGCAAAGTACTTGATGTAGGAGGTGCTGCCATAGCACTGATTGTTGCAGAAACGGTCTTTATCGCATGCTTAATCCTTCTCGGCCTCAGTATGTTAGCGTGAGACCCAGATTTAGACTTTGCGTCAGCGAGGCCTCTGCGTGAATTTTATGCGTCAGCCATCAGCAATTGTTCCATTCGCTTGATGCCGGCGATACCGCCAACGACAATTGCTGCGAACGTAAGAAAAGACCCGAGCGCCAAGGTGGATACGCCCGTAATTGCTTGACCGACCGTGCAACCGAGTGCAATTACGCCGCCGATCCCCATAAGTGCCGCACCGAACAAGTTGCGCTTGGTATCGGCAATGTCGGCAAACGTGGCATATTGAAAACGGCCCATCGATAGAGCTGCTACAAACGATCCCAAGATTGCACCGAACACCGTTGTTACACCGAAGCCGGGCACCATTGCAGCGGTAAACCGCTCAAACCATTCAATCGAATCCGCCGTCGGGCGAACGAAACTGAGGGAAATTGGCGACGTGGGTCGTGTCGCAAATTCATCGTAGGCAAGGCTTGTCAGCACCCATCCAGCAACCACGCACGCGCCGATACCCAGCCCGGCCAGGATGTGCGTTGGTGATGAGCGGAAGTCCTTGTTAGCAAAACAGTAAATGAGTATTGCAGCGGTGATGATGGTCGCCACGGCAATATTGGCGAACACCGCGTCGGCCGGAAGAAAGCTGGCGACTATGCTGCCAAGGCTCTGCGAACTAGCGCCGATGGACTGGAGATTAAATGCAGTCGTCTGCTCCGCAAACGCCCTGATTGGTCCCAGCAACCCGCCGATGGTCATATATGCAAACAGCCCCATCACGATGAGCGTCAAAAGTGAGCGCAGATCACCCGATCCGACGCGAGCAAGATTGCGGCTGGCGCAACCGCCAGCAAACACCATGCCGTAGCCAAACATAAGTCCGCCAACAATATGGCCGAGCCAGTTTAAGTTGGCGCCGACGTACATCGACTTTGACACATCAACCGCACCGCCTGCCGCTGCCAGTTGCGTTGCAACGAGGGCTGTCGCGGCGGCAAGCAACCAGGCCCGGAAACGACGAAAGTCGCCGAACGACATGAAATCAGAGATTGAACCCATCGTGCAGAAGTTGGTCCGCATCACGATAAAACCAAACACAAACCCGATAATGAGGCCGCCGACGGCTAGCCAAGTTCCCGAGTTGGCACCGATCGCCTCCCGCAGTACCTCCAACGTTATCCCCTCCCTGTTGTTCAGAATTCGGCTCGGTGTTGGCGCCACCCCAAGCCCGGCGATAGACTTATGCTGGCCAACGCAACCCTTTGGCGCTGCTAACAATTCAGGCCAAGATCGAGCATAGATTGAATTAGAAACAAATGCATTAGAAAATTGGAATGTGTCTCAAGTGTCGCGTATTGGCGCCGAAAATTTATGGGCCAATGGTATCGATATGAAAACCTGATTAGGCTCAGAAAATTAGAGTCTCATTTTGAGCGGCTAGCTCGATATAGGTATTCGATTTCATTGCAGCCTGCCGACCGGAGCGCGGCACATTTCTGACGCGATGCGGGATTGCCAATCCCCTGTTAGCGGCATTATATTCGAATATTGTGATGTGATATTCTGCTGATTATCACTCGCTGGAAATGAACAACGAACCACCTTGCGGTGCCATCACCACCACCAGCACATGGCCCGTGAATTATTGTTATCTGAGTCCAGAAGGAATTGGCAATGGCGGATAAGACACTCGACACAAAGGGGCAGAATTGCCCGATCCCAATCATCAAGGCAAAAAAAGCGATCGTCGAGCTACCGATGGGCGGTACATTGGAAATACTCGCGACTGACCCGGCAGCAGTGGCCGATTTCCAGGCGTTTACGCGTCAAACCGGTCACAAGCTTGTCGAACATTCAGAAGATGCCGGTGTCTATCGATTCCTCATTGAGCGCGCAGCATGATGGCTCACGGTTGATGGCAGCGTACATGAAAGATCAGGCGCGTTGCCAATCACCGGCACGCGCCTTTTCTAAAGCTTAACTATCGATCTCTTGTGTAAGCCGGTAGCAAACCGCAAGTGGCGGATCTAGGCACAGCCATCAAATCCGTCAGCCGCCATCTTGGCTTCATACTGCGCGGCGACTTGTGCTCCAGGCGTTAGTGTTGATTTCACTGCTTCCCAATCATTCGGTTTCAGAATGATGAACCATCCCTTTTCGTAGGGGTCTTCATTTGCCAGCTCAGGGTTTGCAACCAAATCACTGTTGACCTCTGCCACCTCACCGGCTGCAGCTGATTTTGCCGGCCCAACCCACTTACCACTTTCCACTGTCGCGCAGGACTTTCCGGTATCGACCTTCCGGCCGACTTTTTTGGGTGTGAAAGCAACAAGCTGGCCTGCCATTGCCGTAGCGACCGTCGTCATTCCGAGCTTGACCGTACCGTCGCCCTGCTCCTTAAACCAGATGTGATTCTCCACGTCGTAGAGGAGTTCGTCGGGAATGTTGCAGCCTTTGACGGTTGGCATGATGGCAGCTCCGTTGATCGATTTTCAACTACTATAGCGCGAAGGTTCCGTATCGTGAAGCTTCAACACATTAACGCGCCGCGATGTCGCTTTCCCTCACTGGCTTTGCCGCACAGCAGAACTCTCCTAGTCCAGCGACTTCCATCTTGCCGCCGACAAACAGGACAAGATGCTTAGCGACAAGCGCTGCGAGTTCAACCCGCTTAAGCACGCTGGGATGATCAGGTTCGAGCGTCACGAGATTATAGTGGTAGGCGAGTTCACGGCAGGTCTCGCGGCAGGCGTTGAACGAGGGATCACCCTTTGCGCCCTGGCGATGGAGGGCAAGTAACCGGAACCCTTCCTTTTTCTCGCATGTCGGTGTTTTGCCATGGGCTAAAAGCCAATGCTCAAGGACCTCTTCGCCAAGACGTACCAGTTCACCAGCACACTCGGCTTCAGGCGCACCTTGAATTTCCTCTATTCGAGCTTCGATTGCCGCAATAGGCCTCACGCCAGCCCCCTGTCACGAATGAAGTCCAGGGCGTGCGAGATGTTGGTATGAATACCCAGTCTACGCGGACTAATGCCAAGTGCCAGGCCCAGCAGTTGGGTGAAGTAGAGGATCCGCACGCTTGTCTTTTTGCCGTACTTCTTTTCGGCCCGGATCTGATGCATCTCCAGGCCCGAATGGCAGGTCGGGCATTCAGTAGCGATCACCTCTGCCCCGCTCGCCTCGGCTGCCTGCAATATGTTGAGCACCAGCTTTGTCGAAGTATCGCTATCGGAAAGGGTATGTGCGCCGCCACAACACGCCGTCTTCAGTGGAAACTCTACGTTCTCGGCGCCGGCCGCAGCCAGCAGATCATCCATGAAATGTGGCTTAGATGTTGATTCGCTGCCGGGCCCCTTGTCCTTTTCAGGAAAGATGTGGCGTGGTCGCACATACATGCAGCCGTAGTAGTTGGCGACTTTGAGACCGGAAAGCTTACCTTTCGTCCGTTCGCGCAATCCTTCTTCGCCGATTGTCTCCTTGATCCAGTCGAGTGCATGGATGGTCTCGGCCTGCCCGGCTTCGTAAGTCTTATGGCCGGCCTTATTCGAAAGTTTTTCTACGACGTCACGCGAGCCATCATCATTCGCAAGATCGTATTCGGCCTTTTTGAGGTTGTGATAACAGCCGTTACAGGGTGCCATGACCACGTTGTTGCGGTTCTTGTTGACGGCCTGTGAAAGAACACGGCTCGACAGATAGGTCTGGATTTTGGGGTCAATATTTTTAACCTCCATCGCGCCACAGCAATTCCAGTCCTTAACATCGCGTAGTTTGAGACCCAACTTCGATGCAATCGCCCGCGTTGATACGTCATACCCGTTGCCGGAGCCTTCCAGGGCGCAACCTGGATAGTACGCGACTTGTCGCAGCCGCTTGGCTCGCTCTGTGCTGTCCACCATTCTTCCGTCGTCCCCTATTCGGCTGCCTGCAGCTTGCGCTCTGATGCTTCATTGACTGCAGTCGACTTGCCGACGCTAAGCGCTTCCTTATGCTGCTGCTCAACTTCAATAATGTAGTCTTGTATCGCCACGCGTGCTTTCTTCCAGCCGCGCGTTTTCGGATGGAATACGAAGTTCCAGGCCGCCTTCAATCCCCATTTTACTGGCAATCGCATACCAATATTCCACACGATCTGCCTTAGCCAATCCTGCGTCAACGACTGCTTGGTTCGCCTTAGGAACTGCATCAGGACCTTGGTGTCCTCGATCCTGCCGTGCGCAACAATCTGCTCAGTAAAGATCTTATCGAACGTCATTGACGGCGATTGTGGTGTGTGTCCTTTCAATTCGAGCCAGTGTGCGGTGGCCTTCATAACACCCTCGGGCTCAACATCGCGCGGACACGCGTAAGTGCATTTGTTGCAGGAAACGCACTGCCAGATCAGATCTTTGTCGCGCAGCAACTCGGCTTCCATACCGGTACGGATCAGATAAATCCAATAGCGTGGATTGAAGCGCGGCTCGAGCGCGTTGACGGTGCAAGAGTTTGTACATGATCCACACTGCCAGCAACGATGGATCTTCTCGCCGCCCGGCAGGGCCGCAATCTCCTCTTCCATGGCCTCGTTGTAATCCGAGATCACGCGGCTTTCGATGAATGTCGACCAGTGGCCGGAGACATCAACGCCATCGATTACAAGGTTATCATGGGTCTTGAGGTTTTCAGGACGGATCAGCGATTGTTCGTGGATGGGCATGCCGTAGCGTCCTTAGGAAATAAACTTGTTTGGTGACAATGTCCGAGCGGTACCGTCAATCGACTTATCTCTACCGACATATTTGACGGCGACGCGATCGACACCCATTATTCGGCGTGTGTGCTCGAGCGGATCGCCATCCGACCCAAACTCGGTTTTAAGCCATGCACCGCCCTGCGCATTGATGTAGTCACTATATACCTGAGCGCACAGCAGATCGACGTGCCAGAGCATGTCGCGGAATACGCCATTTTCAGCCAGGAACTGCGACAACTCCTCGCGCAGTGAAAGGAATGTCTCGTAGCCATCGCCAACGTCAATCACCATTTGATCGACATCATGTCCGTGCCAAATTTCTCGAACCACGCCGGAATTTGTTTTGGCGTCCCACACCCACCTTTGCATCAATGGATAGTGCTCGGGCAGCACGTTATGAAGAATCTCTGCCGCTAAATCGCGAACGAAGCGTCTGTCTTTGCCCTCCTCGAACGTCCCCACGAATGTGGCGATACGGCTGTCGGCTGTGGGTGTATCGGTTGCGCCATCGAGGAGAGCTACTATGGCTGCTTGTAGTTTCGGCCAGCCTTCTGCATCGATCAGGCGGCTTAACCGACGCCGAACAGTGGCCATCAATTGCGCCACCTGCTCGAATTCAGGGCGGACGACGCCAGAAGCGTTGCCTTCGGCGAGCAAATCCTGGAACACCTTGGATTTCAGTTTCACCGCCTCGACAAACTGTTCTATTCCGCCGACGGCTTCAGAACCATTGACAAGTGTCTCCAGCGCGGTCCGAAGTTTCGGACCGGAAAGCTCCAACACCGGGCGCTCTATCGATGGGCCAACTTTGGTGGCTGATCTTGCCATTGCGTTGTTTACTCCGCCGCCTGCAGGTTGACACCACCAGCTGCGGCAAGCGCACTCAATGCCGCAGCGTTCGCCTGGGCAATGCTGTCGTCAATCGTTTCGGGGCCAATAGCTGCGCCTGCGACGAACACGCCGTCGCGCGACGTCGCACCCATAACGCCATAGGTATCCCTGCGCGCAATGTAACCCTGCGGGTGTAGATCGATGCCAAACACCGCAGATAGAGTCATATTGTCGACATTGGGATCCATACCGATCGCGTGCACGACCATGTCGAACGGAATAGTGATCGGACGCTTGACGAGCGTGTCTTCGCCTTTGACAATGAGCTGCTTACCGTCGCTCGTCACCTCAGCGATACGTGCCTTGATATATTTAACCTTGAATTCTTCCTGGCTCCGCCAATAGTAGTCCGTTTCATAAAGACCGAATGTGCGAATATCCATATAGTAGATATACACGTGGGTCTCGGGAAGTTCCTCGCGGATTTCCATCGCGAGGTTGGCAGAAACAGTACAACAAATCTTTGAGCACCACTCACGACCGATCTGGCGGTCTCTGCTGCCAACGCACAGTAATATCGCAACGCGCTTCGGCTTACGCCCGTCCGATGGACAACGCACACCCTGCCCACCCGATATCATTTGCTCGACTTGCGTGGTCGTTACGACGTCAGGAAACAAACCGAAACCCCACTCCGGCTTGTTGACACTGTCGAAATGCGTAAATCCGGTTGTGAGGATCGCGGCGCCCGCCTCGACCTGTGTACCATCCGAGAGTTCGGCCACAAAATTTCCTGGTTCGCCGTTGAACGACTTCACGATTGTATTAAGTTTCTTGTCAACGAGCGAACTGCCCTCAACGCGGCTCACCATGCCGCCGATTGCATCTTTAGCCCACAGACCTGAAGGCACAAGCTTGGCATAGCCTGATTGGATCGGGGCACCACCCAGTACATCTGCCTTCTCGACAAGCACGCTTTGGTGACCAACGCTCGCCACTGCGTGCGCGGCAGCGAGCCCAGCAGGTCCACCACCAACGATCAGTATGGGCTTAATCATTCGAGGTCCTTCGTGCGATCCAAATGCGCTCGCTGAATGCAATAATCTGCGAGCGCTGTCTTTCAATTCAGAGGCGACAACGGCATCTGATTAAAGCCTGCCGCTCTCAGCTTTGCCTGTTACCACTCGTCGGTAGTGACAGGGAGAAACGTTTGATACTAATCCGCAGGCGGCGGCGGAATCACCTCGCGTTTAACTGGTTTGAAGCCAGGTCCGCCGGTTATGCGCAAACGCGGATCATAAAGTTGGTCGGCCGTGCCGGTCTGAATTTGCTTGAGATACGCTTCGAACTCGGCCTTCTTGGCGCGCCAGTCAATGCCAAGTTTCTCCAACAAGGCCTCGATCGGGCTCGCATGCCAATGCGTTTGGACGATTTTGTAGGGGTCGGCTCCGCACACCAGGGCTGCAAACTGGCAGTCCGCCATGACCGGAAGCTCGACTGCCTTATCTTCACCCTCAGCCTTGGAAATCCACTGATTCTTGTCAAGCGTGGTGATACAGCCCGTATCATGCCCGATCATAACGTCCGACTTAGCCTCCTCGACAGCGACACGGATCTTGCGATCGATGGCAAAGGAGCGCGTAAACTCTCGTTCGGAAATGATATGGCGAAAACCGAAACCGCAACAATCGTACCATGTCTTGTAATCGATGACCTCTGCACCCAACGACTGGACGAGACCTGTAGAAACAGCGACACGGTTTCCTTCTAAGACAGTCTCGTCGTAAATCGCATCCTCCGGCACCATCTTATAGACGTGGCAGGCCGGATGAATTGTCGCTCGGACATGACTGGCGTCAATGACCTGGTGCTTCTTGATTTCATCGCGCATCACATGCAGCCACTCGGAGTAGTGCACGACTTCCTCAGGGATCAGTAGCTTACCGTCAACCAGCCTACCCAGCTTGCCAAGGATCTTGGTCACATTCTCGCGCAGAGTTGCCGAGTGCAGGAGATAGCCGCGAACTTCCTTGTAGTTGCCGAAAGACGTGCCGCAATGTACCAGCGGGTAATAATAGCCTTCTGGTAGGCCCTGAGCCTTTGCGGCGACATAGGCCTGGTGGAAGTTGCGCAGAAAGACGGCAGCAAGACTTTCCAGATTGCCGATACCGGAGCCGTGATAGTTCCACGCCGTACAGCTCGTTTGGTCGGTCTCGTCAAGAAACTGGATGTCCATCTTATTCATCAGCCAAAGTAGCGACACCGGATAGCCTGGAATGTTGCCGCATTGACCGCAGCTCTTGTGATGCCAGAGCTGCGTGGTCGGTATACGTTTGGTCCAGCCGTAGAGCGTTTGCGCCTCGATCGGCTTATGCTGCTCGGTGACCCGATGGACGACGATCTGTCCGTCCTTCTCAAGTTGCCACATAGCATCGCGAACGTCCTCGACGCGGTCCTTGTTCGTCAGCATAGATCTCTTGTCGATCTTCTGCTCGACCCAGGCGGTCGCACGCTGTGCTTCTGTAGGTGACAGATTTGATGGCCGCCACTCATTGCCGTGACCTGTAAAAGTCTCGCCCGACTGGCCGGGGCGACCTGTGTTATCAGTGCTCATCAACAGCTCCTCAGTTTTCCGGGTGGCGCAAATCATTGCCCCGCGTTGCGCCGGCAAATGACCTGCTGGCGTCAATCGTCTTCTTCTTGCTCATCGAGAAAGTCCTGCCAATCCTCGCGCCTCTCTTCCATGAAGTCGGTGATCACGTCAAAAAGATTTTCGTCGATGCCCTCGAGCTGGTCCAAGACGCCTGTCATTTCCCAAATTGTGTAGAGTTCAACCGACGTCTTGAGGTTGACCTCCCAAGCCGTCTCCGTGGTATTCAGTGTCGCCATAGGGATTGCCTTGCGCAGCAGCTTGAGCGGCGCATCAATCTTGGTAATGTTTGGCCCCCAATCCGCGAAATGCTGCGGATTGATCATGTCGGGCGCCAACTGATTACCTGTCGAGACAAGCTTCAACATCACACGTGAGAACGGCCTCAGCACTTCCTTGGCGGATTGCATCTGATGCTTGATGGCAACCTCACGCATCAGCATTACAAGCCCGCCTGGCGAGTTCTTGAATGGGCAGCGGGCCGCACAGGTGTAGCACTGCGCGCAAGACCAGATTTTTTCCTGCATAGCATCATAGATGCCTTCGAGGTTTTCGGTCCACAACAGCTGCACGATCTCGCGCGGTGAGAAGTCGTAATAGTGTGCAGCGGGGCACGTCGCGGTACAGATACCGCAATTCAAGCAGCCGTTCAGCTCGTGATCAAAGCGGAGGTCATCTTGCAGGTCCTGGAAAATTTCTTCCAACTTTTCGCGTGGAACCGCCGGCTCGTTGCTCACAGGATCGCCGATATAATCCTGAACTCTGGTCGTGGTGCCATCAGCCATTTAGGGTGCCTCGCGAAATACTGAAATGCATCAATACGTCAGCACTTTGGTGTCACCCTCCATGACTTCTTCAATCATATGGGCGCCGCCAACAATGCCGGAGCACTCGGGGATCAAATCCTCTTTACTCATATCAAAGAGGTCTAGGTTGGGCGAGCAGCAGTAGAATTTTACGCCTGCCTCGTGTGCATCCTTGATAAAATCGTAAACGCTTTTTGGGCTGCCTTCCTTTACGAATAACTTCTCGGCGACCCCCTTCTTCATCAAACGCCCTGATGTGGCGGTGCAGATAACCTCAACTTCGTAATCCAAGGCGGCTGCCACGGAGGCCTGAAAAATTGGGGCGCCTAGCTCCTCGCCATTGCGTGGGTCCGTATTCGCCATAACAATCAGAAGCTTGGGCAAGTTCGTTCCTCCTCCCTCTGCTGCCTGAGCTGTATCCGTTTTGGTTTCCGCAGCTGTATCCTTTTTGGCTTTGCGCTTGAACCAACCGAACATTCTAGTCTCCTTGCCGTCGTGGCGCAGGCAAGCCGAAATCGTCCAATCAAATCAGTAAACAACTGATCGACGCCCCACCTTACCCCTGCAGTTTTCTCATTACAAGCAAATATTCGTATTTTTGAATTCAATCCGGATCGGCTTCTGCGGCGGCAAATTTGTCGGACTTTTTTGGTTATAAATCCATCCACTCCGTCAACTCAATGACGCCCGCCATGATCGGCACCAGGGCATCTTCCATCAAAGGCGCGATTGATCTAATGCGCGGCAGAATCCTATCGACATCCGGTGGTGTTTCGTCGCACTCCATGATCAAATCCTCGATCATGGCAGGTCTCAATCCCGGATGCCCAACAAAGCCAAACGCATTTGGTCCAATTTGGAAAACGGCTGGAGCGCCCGCGTCATCTACCGCCAATACCTCTGCATATGCGGGTGGCTGGGCACGATCGCGCCCGTACGTCACGATAGGGAACTCCACGGGAAGACGTCCGGCCAATGCTCCGTCCGTCACGCGGCGTGCGGTTCCCACCTTCAGCGTCAAACTATCTTCGATTGAAGTTCCCTCGCTGGCGATGGCAAGAATCTGGCATCCCAATCCAAGCGCGAGCACCGGCTTGCCATACATCAAACATGCTCTTGTCAGGCGAACCTCCGCCTCCAATGTCGGCAGCAGACGGCTTTGCGTGGCACTCCCCCACGGCCCGCCTCCAACAAGCACGAGGCCATCTCCAATCGTCGATACATCGGGGAGCTTGCCGCCATCGACGAATGGCCTGGTGTAGCCAAAACGGATGCCGCGGCCCTCGAAGTGATCCTCAATGTGGCCGAGGAATTCGGACTGCGTATGCTGTATGACCGTAAGATACTTCATGATCCAGCCGCCACGGCGCACTCAATCGCACTCTTAAAATCTGCAGGCGCAATGGTCAGTAGTTCGGGCTGAGTAACGCTGAAGAACCGATCGACGGCACTTGCAACGTCGCTTATGGGGACGCCGCGCAAATGCGCTTCCAAATCGAAAACCATGCGGGGCGGCGTCAAGAAAAAGTCGCCTGTTAACAGGACCTCACGTATTCTGGCGGCACGTCCTTGGCCCTCGACGCGCACGAATGCCGACACCGAGCCTCCAGCGGACGTGATCGTAGCCTCGAGCATATCGTCCCTACGCGGGTCGTCGATCGAGTACACAAACGCATCGGTGCCTATCTCTTGGTTAAACTTAGCACGCGCCAAAGCCTCCTCCGGATCGGAAGGGGCTCTGTGCTCAAAACTTAATCCCAGCTTTTCCCCCAGGCCCGACAGTACGGCACCGTGTACCTCCTCGATTCCGGGTGTGCGGCCCAGAAGGAACTTCAACGTTGTTACGCGAGCCTCCGACTTGTCCAGGTCCCGCCTGGCGAGCTTCGGAGCGGGAACATTGAGACACGCCATCATCGCAGACGGATCAACATCGATCAGAACGGTACCTTGGTAGATAAGCGTATCGCCATCAAAAAATCCGCCAGTTCCACTTATTTTGCGTCCGTCGACCTCAATGTCGTTACGCGGCCGGAAGCGTGCATCAATGTCGAATGTCTGCGACAGCCCATACGCAACGGCTTCGCAAATCCTGGAAGTGTAATCCGCCAACGTCGGCAAGGGTAGGCGTCGACGTGACAGAACGATTTCCCAACCGACTTGCCCTTCGTCGAGATAGATGGCGCCGCCGCCAGTGATCCGGCGCACGATCCCGATTCCTTTGCCACGAACGTTGTCAAGATTGAGAACGTGGCTCACCGCTTGATGACGGCCGACCAACGCAGTTGGCGGAAATCTTAGAAAACGTACGGTATCGGGTGTCTTGCCGCACTTGTGTAGCTCAATGAGCGCCTCATCAAAGGCGATTTGCAGCCGGCCGTCTCGGATACCAGTATCGATTACTCTGAAAGGCGTGGTCATGACACGATTGCGCAGTCTCGATTGTCATACTAACGACGATCGATCTCCAGCTCTTCACCCTCTACATATGGCTCACCCGGTTTCTCCATTCCGAGCTGGTGGCGAATTTTTCGCACGTCGCCCGCCACAGGTTGAAACGGATAACTGGCGATGTCGGACGGCGGGCTGTCACCATAGGGGCGATCGCAGGCGGACACGTCTTCTCGAAATTTGCCAGGACAACCGCTGGTGCGAAATGCAATCCCCTGATCAATAATGTCGTCCAACTCAGACTTTGGAACGCCAAAATCGAGCACGCGGCCGTTCTCATCGAACCGCATTTGTTCACACCGCACGCCACGGTAGTCGATAAGATACCGCGCGAGCTGCACACGCCGCCACTGGTCACGCGGCGTCGCTGGCAAGTGGTCCATCAGCGAACCCTGCTCGGGAAAGAAACAGAACATGTGACTGTGACCGCCCATGTCGACAAGACGTTGGACGAGTGACAGGACATCATGCTCCGTCTCACCCATGCCGACGATGATATGCGCACCAAATTTCTGATCACCAAATATATCGCGCGCATGCTCCAGAATCTCCCAGTACTTGGCCCAGGAATGCGGCGACTGGACGCCTTTCCCGCGAGTGCGATCAAAGATTTCTGGTGTTGCAGCATCCAGTGCAACGGTGAAGATATCGGCACCAAGATCATGCAATGTTGCTACGTCGCTGCGTGTCATGGTGGTTGGGTTCGACAGGATTGAAACCGGCACAGTCGCCGGGTCAATGCGGTCGGTCCACTGCTTGAGGACTGCGACAGTATCTGCATCAGAGTTGGGATGCGTGATCATCGAGATGCACATGCGATGAAATGGCGTATCATTGCCATCAGCCGCGACCTTCTCCACGATCTGCGCCATCGGCACCGCCGGCCAATCGACACGGATAAAATTGCGATCCGCATAATCGCGATCGGCCTCGCGATGACGTGCAAGCCCGCAGTAGGCGCAATTTGCACGACAGCCTTCGGGATAACTGAGTAGAAGGTTCAGACATCGGGTGCACGAGCAGCCGAACATCTTTCCGGGCATGATCCCGAGGGTGATGGCTGCTGCCGTCGACAATTGAACATATTCGGGCGAGCGCATATGGGGCGCCAGCCGATTGTTGTTTGGCAAGTACACGCCTTCTGGAGGTACATTGGCAAGCTTGACCCGACCGCCGTTCTTGGCATCGCGCGGCGTTGGCACAGGTGCCCGCGGTATCATTGCTTCAGGAGCATTGAAATCGACGCCATTGGCGCCGCTCGTAGACGGCAAGGCAACTTCACGTTTCAAACAACTCATGTCCTGCCCCCTATCCTGCACACGCTGCTGCCATTGGCCGGGCCTGCAAATTTCCCCCGATTTTGATAGAGCAACAGGCGTGCTGCTGCTCGAATGGGCGATCGATTGCTTGGCAAAGTGCCACCGCGCCATCCGCCGGAAATGCGATCCCATCGAGACCTGCCATAACGGCATAGGCATCGGTTACCCGCTTGTGCATTCCCGCGGGGCGAGCACAGCCCAGGAGCACGTCGTTGTCCGGAAGCCGGCGGCGTGCCTCAATGAAGATGCGACCGACATCGCCGGTGTCGGGCGTAGTGAACGTACCAGCGCGTGCATAAAATGGCATCACAACAACAAGGACAAGCGAATGAATGCCGTGGCGTGCACAGATATCCAACGCGTTGGCTTCGCCAAGTATTTGGCCATAATGCAGGCCTATGACAATGTGTGGCACCACTTCCATGCGCGTCGCACATAGCGCCGCCAACGTTGTCTCGAAATCGTCGACTGGGCGGTCGAGATGATAGACGTCGCGGATGGTCTCGGCCGATCCAATCACGTCCATCATCGCCGTGTCGACGCCCGCGCTTTCGATCGATTTGGCGCGACGCTCATCGAGCAGCGCCGTATGTATTGCGACTTTGAGGTGAGGGTAATCGTGCTTAAGTCCTTCAACCACCGGGAGGTATTTTTCGTATTTGATTTCATTACGGCGATTGGAGCCACCCGACAGCAGGAACCCTTGGAGGTCCTGCAGCAATACGAGATCGCGCACCTTGCGATCCAGCATCTCTGGTGTGGTGGCAGGCATCATGGGCTCCAGGATCTTGGCCTGGCAGTGGTCGCAGTCCAGTGCGCAAGCCGCGGCCGTGACAGAGAAAGCCGGAAACGAGTTCTTGCCACACCCCGTTAACTCCGAAGTTGCATAGGCCTTGAAGGTGGGGGTGGAAAACCGGATGACACTTTGCCGGCGAGACCCAAGCCGCTCCATCTCCGCAACAAGAACCGGATCAAACCCGCAATCCTCCAGTTCTTCAATCGCATGGAGTTTTTGCATCCAGGTCATATAACTAAGCTCCGTTTGCAGAGGGGCACCGGTGAGGTGAACTCGACTTGCATTCATATATTTGCATATTTTAACGTAATTGTCGTCGGTGCCAATAGGGAAAAGAAGGACCTGCACGTGGAGCCTATCGCCATCATCGGCATCGGTTGTCGCTTTCCTGGCGGCGCCGATGACGCTGAAAGCTACTGGTTATTGCTGCGAGACGGACGCACCGGCATCGGAGAAATCCCGCCTGAGAGATGGAGCCTGGACGGCTTTTACGATCCCAGACCGGACCTGCCTAACCGATCCTACTCCAAATGGGGCGGATTTCTCAGCAACATACGCAATTTTGACGCGTCCTTTTTTGGCCTATCACAGCGTGAAGCCGAAGCCATGGACCCGCAGCAACGATTGTTGCTGATGACGGCTTGTGAGGCAGCATCGGACGCAGGATTACCTCTTGAGGAGCTGCGGCGCCAAAAAACCGGTGTATTCATCGGTGTGTCAAACGTCGACTACGGATTTCTTCAACGCTATCGGAGCGGGCAGAGTGACAGCCATGCCGGCACAGGAACCGCTCTCTCCATCATTGCAAACCGCATATCCAATCGGCTGGACCTGCCTGGCCCAAGCATGGGCATAGATACCGCCTGCTCATCTTCGCTCGTTGCAGTCGATGCGGCGTGCCGTCATCTGGCGGATGGTTCGTGCAATATTGCGCTTGCAGGGGGCGTAAATATTCTCCTTGACCCCCGCATGTTCATTACATTCAGCCGGGCGCGCATGCTATCGCCTACTGGACGCATTCGCGCATTTGATGCTGCTGCCGACGGCTTTGTGCGCGGCGAAGGGGTCGGTGTCGTCCTGTTGCGTCGACTCGATGAGGCAATTGCGGCCGGAGACCGAATTTATGCCGTAATCGACGCAACGGCAGTCAATCAGGATGGCAGAACCGGCACGATTACCGAGCCCAGCCGCGATGCCCAAGCTGCGATGATGCAGTCTGCCGCTGAGCAAGCCGGGATTAGCGATATCGACTACGTCGAAGCCCATGGCACGGGGACACTTGTCGGCGATCCAATCGAGGCAAGCGCGATTGGCACGGTTTTCGGCAAGCCCCAAAGTGAAATGCCACTTTTAATTGGCTCGGTGAAAACAAATATTGGCCACCTTGAACCGGCAGCTGGTATTGCAGGGCTGATAAAGACGGCACTCGTTGTTCATCATCGCCACGTCCCAGCGAGCCGCAATTTCAAGGACCCCAACCCGGCCATTGACTTTGAGGCATTGGGCATCGCGGTAGTCAACCGACCACAGGATCTCAGAGACGACGCTTTGCCATTGCGCGCCTTGGTAAATTCCTTTGGGTTCGGTGGCACCAACGCATGCGTGCTATTAAGCAGTGTCCAAGGTCAAACCTCAACAAGCCGCGATTGCGTTCCAATTGCCAGCGCTACTGAGAGGCCGAGTGAACCGCACCCAGTTGCTGTCCCGCTATCGGCGCCAACGGGGCCGCATTTGCAACACCTTGCCGCGCGATTTGCAGCGGCGATCGAGTGCGGCTCGCTTGCCCGATGCAGCGTTAGCGAGATTGCCGGTGCAATCGCCGCCCAACGTGATCATGACAAACATCGTGCTGTGATCATTGCCACCACTTCCGAGCAACTTCACCAGCGGCTTCTTTGTCTTGCCGAGGGACGCGAGTGGCCTGCAGAAGACCGCCACGCGCCGCCGGAAATCATCACCGGTAAAGCCGAAACGGGACGCAAGCTCGTCTTCACATTGACCGGTCAGGGCGGACAATGGTGGTCAATGGGCCGCGAGTTGATCGCGCAATCGTCGGTTTTCCGTCAAACGCTAGAGGCATTCGATCGCGTCTTCGAAGAGATTGGTGGCTGGTCGGTGCTGGACGTTCTTGGTGCGGACGAGGCGGATAGCAGGATCCACGACGCCGCCGTCACCCCAGCCGTTATGTTCGCGTTTCAGGCAGGGCTCGCGGCGCTTTGGCGTACGAGAGGCGTGCGCCCCGATATGGTCCTCGGCCACAGCTTCGGCGAAGTAACTGCGGCCTACCTTGCCGGAGGCCTTGAATTTGAGGCTATCGCGCGGCTGGTCAATCAACGCGGACTAATTCGAGGGCAGGTCGACCGCCTCGGTACCATGGCGGCGATTGGTCTCGCCGCAGATACCATAAAGCCCTTGCTGCCCGTTGATGGCAGTATCGAGATCGGCGGCTATAATTCGCCAGACATGGTGACGCTAACCGGCGATGAAGCAGCTATAGATGCGCTCATCGAGAAGTTGAATCGCGACGACCCGACTGTTTTGACACGCAAGCTGGCGCTCGACTTTGCCTATCATTCGAGCTGGTTTTCACCGGTCGAAGAACACTTCAAAACAGCGGTTGGCAAACTGGAAACCGCACCACCAACCCTGCCTGTGATCTCCACCGTAACCGGCGAAACGAACGACAGGTTCGATGCCGATTACTGGTGGCAAAATCTGCGCAAGCCCGTTCTCTACCAACAGGCGATCGAGCGGGCGTTGGAGCTTGGCGGCGATACGTTTATAGAACTTGGACCGCATCGCACGCTTTCAAATATGACGGCTGCGTGTGCCGCCGCTAAGGGCCGCTCCGTCAAAACGGTGAGCACGCTCGACAGGCGTTGGGGCGATCTGGTGTCCATCGCAGTCGCCACAGCGCAGCTCTATGTCTCCGGTGTTGAAGTCAACTGGTCTGCCATAAACGGGCAGGGCGGTCGTGGCATCTCACTGCCACATCAACCGTGGATCCTGCGCGATGTCTGGAGGGAGCCCGAAGAAGCGGCCCAGGTTATGCGACCACCGCCAGCTCATCCATTGCTTGGCCGAAGTGAGGTGAGCCCAACGCCGGTCTGGACGACTGAAATCGGCCTCTCAACACATCCCTTTCTTGACGACCACCGCATCGACGGCGCGTGCATTTTCCCAGCCGCAGCGTATGTTGACATGCTTACCGCCGCCGCGCGCGAGGTACTGGATTGCGAGGCAATTGAGCTTGTCGACGTCACATTTGCCGCCGCGCTCCGCATCGATGCAGACGATTCTTTTCAACTCAGAACTCAATACGATGTCACTCGGCGGCGCTTGACCATCAATTCACGGTTGCGGGGTAGTTCGGGCGAGTGGCAATTGCGCGCCAAGGCAACGATCTATCCCCTGCAGAAAACCACACCGGTTGATCTCCCCAATCCGACCCTCCCAAGTCATTCAATAGATGCTGGTGAATTCTACCGGACGGCGGATGAAAATGGTTTTGGTTGGGGAGCCCATTTCCAAGGTCTTCAATCCATATCGGCAGATTGCGGTGAAGCGGTCGGAGAGATTGGCATCGAGGATCATTCCGACTCGGCACAACAACCATTCGTTCTGGACCCCAGAGCATTGGATTGCGCTTTTCAGCTTATGCTTGCCTGCGACGCGGAGATCGGTGCAAGCAGATCGGTTCCAGTCGGCATTGCCCGGGTTGCCGTCTATGGCAACCTCGGAAGACATTGCCGTGCCACTGCAAAAACACGCGCTGGAGCCAATGGGATAGTGGCCAGCGTTTCGATAACCTCTAACACCGGCTCACCGATTTTGCATTGTAATGGGATTTGGGTCCGGCGCATGCATAAGGCGCAGAACTGGTCCACACGTGGTGGGGATAAACCGCGCTGCTATTTTGAAACTTTCGAACCCGTTGTCGAAGACGCTGCCCCAACCATTCATGACAGCACCTGGTTATTATTTGCCGCCCAGAACTGCAGCACATCGCAGCGCATAGCCAATGCATTTTCTGCGCACGGCGGAACGGTCGAGATCTGTTCCATCAGCGCTGAATCCGGCCTCGATCACCACACCTATATGGAAGCTATCGCCGGGTGCGCCGCCCGAACGCAATTGGCCGGAATTATCTACGCAATGCCATTACACCCATTGGCTGAGCCAAGAATGGATATAGCTGTGGCCGCATCAGATGGCGTTTTGCGTGCCACGGCGTTCGGTCAAGCACTCGCAAAATCTGTCGCTGACGAGCCGCTGCCGCCAATCACTGTGCTGACCCAAAACGCGCGGGTGCTTGAACCACAAGACGCTGTGAGCGATGCCAGCATCATCCAGTCTGCCCTGCTCGGACTGTTTCGTACTATTTCACTAGAGGTGCCGGACCTATTGTTGAAGCTCGTCGATTTCGATGCGGACACGGCACGCGATCTCAGCGTTCTTTTCGACATCGTCTCACGAAACAGCCGAGAGACCGAGTATTTGGTTCGCTCTGGTAGAGCCTATGCAGCCCGCCTCGGTGAATTAGATGAAAGCGACTTGATACCGTCCAGCATACCGCTTTCCAAGCTGGACAACGCTCGTAATTTTGTGTTGCGCCATAGCGGGCCACCAGGCCCCCATGGCCTACGATGGCAACAGGCGCCGCAGACGTCTCTCGGCCCCGATGATGTGACTGTCGAGGTTCAAGCGGTTGGTTTGAACTACCGCGACGTCATGGCGGTATCAAGCGCGTTGCCGGAATACGCTGAACCGACACCGGCTATCGAAGCGCTTGGCCTAGAGCTTTCCGGCGTTGTAATCGCGCGCGGCGACAACGTCAAATTGCTTGATATTGGTGACCACGTGCTTGGCATGGGACGCGGCGCGTTCCAACGTTTTGTTACTTGGCCCGCTGTTTCATTGCAGCGCGCACCGCCCGCTCTCTCGCACATTCAAGCCGCCACAATCCCATCAACATTTCTAACTGCCCACTATGCGCTTAACTATGTTGCCCGTCTGCAGTCGGTAGACAGCCTTCTCATTCACAGTGCAACAGGCGGTGTGGGTCTGGCTGCCATTGCATTGGCTCGGCGTGCTGGTGCGCGCATTATTGCAACGGCCGGTAGCCCGCAAAAACGTGAACACCTTAAGGCTCTTGGCATTGCTGATGTTTTTGACTCACGCAGCCTTGGCTTTGCTGACGACGTGCTGCACGCGACCGACGGACGCGGCGTCGATGTCGTGCTCAATGCGCTGGAAGGCCCGTTCATCGACAAGGGGCTAAGCTGCCTTGCGTCATATGGCCGGTTCCTCGAGCTGGGCAAGCGTGATGTGTACGCAGACAGCGCCTTAGGGCTCGGGAGCCTGCGTTCAAATATTTCGTTTCACGTCATCGATCTCGCAGCTCTGATTGCGGACAGGCCGGACTATGCAGCCGTCATGCTCGACGAAGTTATGTCGATGCTCAAGGCGAATGAAATTGAGGTTCTTCCGTCATCGGCGTTTGGCGCTTCGAACATTGGCGATGCGTTCAGATTTATGTCGGGTGCAAAACACATTGGCAAGGTCGTGGTTCGGATCGACGACCCGGAGACCGAGATCGAAACAGGACTGGCAGATGGTGCACCCCTAGATTCGAATGGGACTTATCTGGTGACGGGTGGCACCACCGGTTTTGGTCGTGCAGTCGGCGAATGGCTAGCAAAGCGCGGTGCGGGGCGTGTCGTACTTGCCTCACGCCGTGCCGATACCGGCGAATTCGAGATGTCCAACACGCGGATCGAGACGCTTTGTCTCGACGTCGCCGACACCAAATCGGTTGTGAATCAGGTTGCGTCGATGACCGCATCAGACAAGCCGCTGCGTGGCATTATCCACGCCGCAGTTGTCTATGAGGACGCTCTACTTCAAAACATGACCAGAGAGAGGATTAGCCGGGTGCTGGCACCGAAAATCGATGGTGCACTCAATCTCACCCGTGCCGTTGAATTATCAGAAACGAAATTGGATTTCTTCGTCTCCTTTGCGTCCCTTGCCCAAGTGGTGGGATGGGCCGGCCAATCAAATTATGCCGCCGCCAACAGCTTTCTCGAGGGGCTGGTGCACTGGCAAAGGGCGCGCGGCATTCCGGGAAAATGTATCAACTGGGGCGCGCTCGATGAGAGCGGTCATGTTGCTCGTAATAAGAAGATGCAGAGTTATTTGGCGAGTACCGGCTGGATCGGTATCGACAATGAGACAGCCATTGCGTGTCTTGCCAAGTGCCTCGATTCCGGCCTGCCTACACTGACCATCGCGGCAGCCGACTGGAGGCGTTTGGCGACAACACATCCAACGCTGGCGCAATCACATCGGACGGCTGGTCTCGTGACCGCTGCAAACGACACAACAGACGCGTTATCGTGTGAATTGGCGGGCTTGCAAGGTGATGACCTCGAGGATGCGGCCTTGCGATTAGTGCATACAGAAGCTGCCAAAGTACTTAGAACGAGCGCCGACGACATTGCGACATGCGAGACCTTAGATGATGCCGGAATCGATTCCCTATCAACCTTCGAGCTGAGATTACGAATCGAACAACGGCTTAGACTTGATGTCCCAATAACCCGATATGCGCGCGCATCGCGCTTCCGCGATCTGGCTGCATTGGCCCGCACCCTCGTGGAGGAGGCAAGAGCTCGCAGACAGTGATCTACGCCGCCGAGTACAACCGCCCGGATTTTAGAGCATGAATTGGGGTCTCCAGACAGCGGTTCATCGCGGTTCGAATTTGCAACGCGAGACAGATGCGCCCAGGGCATCAAGTCGTTGCTTCGGTCGGCTATTCCTTAGTGATCCAGCGCAACGGTTCTCTCAATCTCGAAGTCGGGACGGACCGCGAGGTGCCTCTAACTTGAAATGTCCGTCGGGCGCGGCACCCGAGATAGACAACCAACCAACCGATCCATACGCTCATTATCGAACGCCTGCCACAACTCCGTAATTTGCTGATCAAGCAGGGTCCGATCCGACAACGCCGCGTCGGATCTCAAGAGGGTGTAAACCGCCACCAAGAGGGGCTCGAGTGTTGACCGCAACTCATGGGTGCGACGATCGTCGGTCGTCCAACCGAGCTTCATGCCAGCCGCAACAAAAGCGGAAATTTCATCATGCGAGGCTGCAAGATCCAGCAACTGGGTGAGCCGTCTGGTATCCTCTGAAATGAGATGCTGTCGGAAATAGCTCTGTTCCACCGCCTGCTGACGCCTCAAATCCTCGATCAGTTGCATCGACGTCCCGTCCTGCATTCGCCCACCCTTTAGGTGGCTCGTCCCCGAATTGGCTCTGTTTATATTCAATCTTGCGAATTTACTATCAGGAGAGTACTTTTTAAAGCTATGAACCGGTTTAAAGCTATGAACCGGTCAATCGATAAAATGAGGCATCTCCGCTCCTTCGCTTGAACGATGCCTTGTTCTCCGCTTCTTGCGGGTGAGTAACGCGACGATTGGATGATGATGCGCGAAGCAACCGACGAGCGCGACAGTGAGAATGACAAAGAAGCTTCTCTGATTGGCGAAGATTTTGCCAAGCAGATGTATGCATCTGCCTCGAATGCGGCCCAGTTCTTGCGCTCGATAGGCAGTGAGCACCGTCTAATGATCCTGTGCTGCTTGATGGAAGGCAGCAAGACGGTGACCGAAATTTGCCAGGCGATTGGTGCCAGGCAGGCACTCGTTTCGCAGCATCTGACGCGCCTCCGCCTGGATGGCTTGGTGAAGGTCGAGCGCGAGGGCACCTTTGCCCACTATTCGATGGACGATCCTCTGGTTCGAAACATCGTCACAGCCCTTCACGAGCGATTTTGCCAAGATGTGGCACCGACGACCAAGCAATAGGCAGGGTGCCACGCACGCGCCGGCCAGGGCAAAAAAAGTTGAAGCAATTGCTAAATTTTTCGGGTTGCTCAATTCGCTGACGGACCGAAACCCCGCATGCAAATGTCCAACAGTATCGCTCGCCCCCTCTGCTAGGCCGCACGTGGCCCAGACGACGAACAATCATTTCGGGCAACACGCAGTACCTCGGGGCAGCGAGCATACAAGTCTGAGCAAGGCGGAGTTCGATTTGCTCGACACGGATGTCCGTCAAGACCAAATCCGGACAAAGTCGATCAACCAATAGCTATTTGGCTGCGGACTGCACGATTTCATTGAGCAACTTCTCTATCTTTGCCAATGCTCGTTGAGATGCCCCCGAACCAGCCCCTATTGGTCGACGATAACCGATATGGATCGTCCCGCTGTTTGCAACTGTTTCGTACGCGAAAACCACGTAGGGACAGATACCCATGTTTGCTGGGTCGGCGTTTACAGCCTCATTGGTCAGCTTGGCCGAGCAGAATTGGATATACTTTGCATTCTTGTAGGGCGATTTCACACCGACGGCCCCACTGGTGCGCGATAGCATTGAATCAACATGCCCGGTGTAATCAATAACAAGGCCCTTGTTGACAATGGCACCGCTTAGTTCAAACACAACGTCATCGAAGTTGCCCTTTTTCGACGTAATCTTGTAACCCGCGGACTGAGCCGCCACCTGAACAACACCGAAGAGCAAGCAAGCTATGATCAAAGCTGTTCTTTTGGTTCCGTCATACATTCCTTTATCCTTCTCCTAGCTTTGGCGAACCAAAAGCCGACGCGGTTGAATGAAGCGCAAAAGCATCTGCGCCTTGCATCAGCTGGCCGCAGTTCACAAGGATATCAGCATGACAAAGAATGAATTCTTTATCTTGATCCAAGGCAAAAAAAGCCCCGTCGCAATGGTGGCGGGGCTGACTAGCGGCGTAGTTGGATCATGTGCCGCAACACATTCCGAAGTGCAAAAAGGATTTACGGCTTAATGTATGTATAGCCCTGCGCCTGAAGCTTTGCCAATTCAGCAACTCCGCTAGGCACGATATCCTTCTTCGAGACGCCATAGAGATCTTGTTCATAATTCACTTTGCGACCTCGCAACGTATTCGCGCAAACCTGAAAAGATACGCCTTGGCTCTTCAAACCTTCGATCTTAGCAGTCATGGTATGAGTGGCGTTGCCGTACTTCATTTTCCTGGTGCGCTTGAGAGCTTCAGGCTCAAGCAATAAGGTCAATCCGTTTCCGTGCAGGACAACCTTTAAGTCGAGGTTCTCCGCGCCGACTGCATTGATATGATTCTGGATGTTGCGCATCGCTCCAGCTTGTTGTTTCGGATTATCATAATTTATATGATAGACGACCTTCTGCTTCCCATAACCTTTCTGGGCATACAACGTCGTCGGGTGCGCAAGAACAGCTATAAGTAAAGCCGCAAGAAAACCAAAAAACACATTCCGTTTCATTGTTTCCTCCTTCTCTTATTCGTGCGAAACAATTTCGATCGCGCCTACTATACATTGTCGCACGCTACCTATCTTCACACAACTAATAATCTGAATTGTTGAATGTTATTTCCGCATCTGGCATTGGCGACCGATTGTGTCACGGCGCGAGGTGAAAACTCTACGCTGCTCGCGCTTCGGCGGGCTTAGGCACGCCCTCGACAATTTCCACTTAATGAGAGCACAATCCTAACTATTGGTCATTGAACAGATGTTCTTCGTGGCTCTGCTGCCGATAGACCCACGTTGGCCTCAGGCTTTAACACTGCAAGCACCCGGCTCCAATGGAAATTAGGGCGCCGTCCGTTCTGCACTTTACCATATTGTCGTCTTATCGAGATGATTTCGACAACACCGGATGCTCTGATATCGCACCGTCAAAAGGAATTGCCAGGACAAGCAAATCACGGATCGAAATGACACCGAGAAGCTTTCCGTCGCTGAGTATTGGTATGTGACGAAAACCGTAGTCATTCATGGTTTTCATCGCATCAGAAAGGTCAGCCTCCGGCCCCATAAAAATTACATTCTTTGTGAGGATGTCTCCGACCGACAAATCTTCAAGAGCGGTCCCGTGCTCCGAAAATTCTCTAACCAAATCTCGCTCAGATAGCATGCCGACAAGTTTGCCGTCTGAACTCATCACCGGCATTGCGCCGATGCCATTCTCCTTGAGCTTGGTTGCGGCTTCTTGCACAGAATCGTTATGGTGGCAGGTAACAGGCGATTGTCTGACCTTTTCCAAGTACTCTCCTATTTTCAATGCCTTACCTCCCTTGTTGAGCAGCATGGGCGCTTGACTTCACACCCAACCGGCCCTTCTCATGCAGCAATTCACCGCTTATGCAATGACTGTTACACATTCGAATAATTGAATGATATGATTTGAATACCATTTTCGTCAAGGCGAATGCTGTGCTGCGGCAGGGACAATATAGGCGCTGGCAGAGACCCATGCGTCATCACGCCAATCGCGCAACATATTCGACGGCAATCAGCATTGCGCGGGACGTTATAATATATTTCGTCCTTCTTTGCCCCTCGCAACTTGATCAGTTGGCTCCTCGTTTGCTGATTGCGATCAGCATAATTGGACAAACATTCAATTGTATGAATATGATATTTAGGGCTAACTTAGACAACGCCCAATCGAGCTTTCCGCGACCGGCCCAACCGTTGGCTTACAACCAAATTTTATGAATGCCCGAAAAAGCTAAAGCACCGACACCTGCCATCATCACATTTGGATTAAAAGACGGCAGCTGAGTTCAGATTTGAAAAATTTCCAAGATTGCAGCACAGCGATACCCTGTCGCTAGGAAAACGAACAACAGACGGCTAAGTCCATGACCGAATTTACTCCTATCTCCTCTTTTACTGGCGGCGTTCTCATTGGCATATCGGCCGTTATGCTGATGTGGACCTGCGGTCGCATTGCCGGCGTCAGCGGCATTTTAAGCGGTTTGCTACCGCCTGTGGAACGAAGCAGCATTTTGTTTCGGCTGTGCTTCTTGTCAGGTCTGGTACTGGCGCCATTGATTTATCAAGCAATGACCAAATCAACTATCGTGCAGACCATTTCAGACAACACTTTGCTCTTATCGACGGCAGGACTCTTGGTCGGAATAGGATCGGTGGTCGGCAGTGGATGCACCAGCGGTCATGGGGTCTGCGGAATATCTCGACTTTCGTTGCGATCGGTAATTGCAACTCTGGTCTTTATGTCAAGTGGTGTCGCAACCGTCGCTATTTTGCGCCATTTGATGGGAGGATAACATGCAAGGGTTATTGGCGCTGCTGGCAGGGATTATCTTCGGTCTTGGCCTGATTATTTCTGGGATGACAAACCCGCAAAAAGTGCAGAACTTTCTCGATATTTTTGGAAATTGGGATCCTAGCCTCATATTCGTGATGGTAGGCGCTATTGCGGTAACCTCGATTGGCTTTTTGATTTTGCGCCAAGCCGCAAGACCGCTTTTCGCTCAACTATTTCACTGGCCAGGTGCAACAGCTATCGAACCTAGCCTTATTACCGGCGCAATCATATTTGGAATAGGCTGGGGGCTGATCGGACTATGCCCCGGTCCAGCAATCACTTCCGTGCTATTGCTCAACGAGGTGGCACTGATCTTCTTGCCAACAATGGTGCTCGGAATGTGGATTGGCCGCCAGATCCGCCGCTAATTTCGTGGCATGGGCTAATGGCAAAGCCCGACGAATATGGCCACTGCTAATGGCTTTGCGAGATCATTGCAAGGGATGTTTTGTATCTGCATGATCACGCATATAGGCTATCAAATTGGCCCGGTCTTTTGCGTTTCTTAGACCAACGAAACTCATGCGCGTGCCATTGGCAAATTTTCTCGGCGCTTTAAGGAATGCATCAAGGTTCTCGTATGTCCATATTCCGTTACGCTTCTTTAAGGCATTTGAATAGCGATAGCCTGAGACACCCGCAATTTTTGCGCCAACAATGCCCCACAGGTTTGGGCCTATCCGCTTCGCACCCCCCTTACCGATCGTGTGGCAAGCCGCACATCTCTTGAAAAGCATCTTGCCCGCTGTGCTATTCGCAGTTGCGACAAGCGAGGCTACGGCACCTGATTTGATTTGTGTCGCACTGGTCGCACTGGCTTTGATGGTAGATTTAGACTGAGTGTGCTGCGGTCCCTGCGGCTTTGCTGTTCTTGCCATTTCAGGATTATTCCGCTCCAATCCCAACGTGCGCCAAGCTGCCTGCGCAAGCTTGGTCTCCTTGACCTCGTCGAAAACGACATTGCCACCGACTATTGTCAGGATGCCCGCCAGATAGGCACTTGCGGCTTTCCAATTACTCGCGTTCACAGCGTCTCCCCCTACCAGGCTCGCTGATGCATATTTTTATATGAATTATTGAATGTATACAGCGAAGCGGCGCCGTTAATCAAGCAATGGCTAGCGCAACCCATCTCAAAAAGAACGCCAGTTCCCACGGGACAAGAGACGTTCACTCAGCCTGACCCCCGCGGCGCTGCCGATAGCACCGAATAACAACCACCACCATCCGTGCACACTAGCAGAAACGATACCGCCAATAAGGCCGCCAATATTGCAACCATGAGCCAATCTAGCGCCATAGCCCATTAACACACCGCCGATGATTGAGACGACTATCAACCGAAACGATATCCGAACCTTAGGCGCAAATTGACCAGCCAGACCCGCGGCCAGAAGCGCACCGAGAATCACGCCAAAGTTCATCACACTGGTCGTATCCACCAGGATTGATCGTTCAAATTCGGAACCTTGCCAATACCGGAACTCTCTAACCGGCAGCCCTGCAAGATCTGCAAGTTTTGCCGCCCATAACGGATAAGCCGACGTAATCCCCCAGGGGTGTCCGTTTACGATCAAACAACCGATGACGACGACCGCCAGTAGAACAGCGCCAAGTCGCAGGCTCCAATTACCAAACAACCAGCTATTTGTTCTCCTGGTTGCCTCTAGCGAACCATGTGATATCTTCTCTAAATACACAGTTACGACAGCTAGCCCTCCCAGACCGGCCAAAGTTGTCAACCAAGCAAGTGGTAAGCCCATCGACTTGATCAAGGATAACGCCGGCAGCGTTGGCAGATCTCGCCAAACTTCATGGCTAATTGTCCAAAGAAAAGATCCAGCCAAAAACCCGAACAGGGTGAACACGAGACGGAGCGAACCACCACCTGCCGCAAACAACACACCGGAGCCGCAACCACCACCAAGCTGCATTCCGATACCAAACATGATCGCCCCTATTGCCGAGGCAAGGCCGATCGAAAACACCCACGTGTCGTCCTCCCAGCCAAGGGCGCTACCATAGACAATCAATGGAAATGATATCGACGCCGCAAGCGCGATCAGCAACAGTTGGGCGCGAATACCAGCACCACGGCTCTCCTTCTGAAATCGCCGCCAGGCACCGGCAAAGCCAAATGTTGCATGATAAAGAGCGACACCACCAAGTGCACCCAATGCAACCGTCAGGGCAAGATCAGAATTGTCTCGGCCGGCGACGAACGCAAGCGCAATGAGTAGGCAAAGCCCCAATACCACGATCGCATATTGGGGCCGGGGAGCGCCGGTAGCGGAGGTGAGCAACACCGCCATTCTGTTGGCTCTTCCAAACTACCAGATTTTAACCTTCTTGCCTTCCTTGCGAAGACGTCTGGCCCGTTCGCCCACGAAAGTTTGAAAATGCTTTTTCGCATAATGCCCGGCTGCAACAAACTCTAGCATCGAGCGAAAGTGGAACGGCTTGAAGTACCCTGGCATTACCGCAGAGGCCATCATCGAACCGGTTTTGCCCTTTGTCTTGGCGCTGGTCGGCGAAAACAACAAAAGCGTTGGCGTAAAAACTATACCCCAGCGCCGTGCAAGTTTTCGCTCTTCGAGCGTCTTACCATCAAAATCGGTGACCTTACGCGAGCCTCTAAGATCCAATTGCACGAAGATGAAATTTTTCCGCAAATAGGCCACTGTCTCTTTGTCTTTAAGGTTGACCCGATGCATTTCGCGGCAATAAGGACAACCGGCCTGTTCAAATGCTACGATAAGTCCTTTGCCGGTTGCTGCAGCTTCGCTCAGGTCTTCCTTCAAATCCAAAAAAGATTGATGGAACCACGGCTGCTTCAAAAGCTCGACATCTGACGCTGTAGCTGGGGCGACAGAAATCTGTGTGGCGAACACGCCTGCCATCAGAATGACGGCGGCAAGTTTCAGGGCACCTGAGATAGCAGCAATAGCCTTGGTCCAGAGTGCATGCCTCATGCTGCATCCTTCCTCAAATCTATGCCAATTGATCGCAACCAACCGGCAATTGTGAGCCGACATCGGAACGTGAATTTTCACATCCCAATTGTGATGTTGCACATATGAATCAAGGATGGCAATGATCTAATGCAAAAAATTGAATAATGCTCCAGAACAACAAAAAATGCATGGAAGAACGGCAAAAATGGTCAGCGCAGATCGAGATATTGCGACGCTCGCCTACATAGTGATTGTGGGAATAACCGCAGCTTGCGGCCTCATTGTCGAAATTGTGGCAGGACGAATGCTCGCTCCTTATGTCGGTATGTCGCTTTACACCTGGACATCGATTATTGCGGTTGTGCTAGCAGGGTTCTCCATTGGTCACTGGATTGGGGGACGCCTAGCCGACAACAGTGATAGCGACGCTTACAAGACTGTCGCCTGGTCATTGTTTTTGTGTGCGGTGAGCACCAGCGCCGTGCTTGTATTGATACGAGTTTTGTCAGGCCCAATAATTGGACTTAGCCTGTCGTCGGTCCCTACAATCCTTCTGTTGACGACCGTGCTGTTTTTTCTGCCCAGTCTTTTTGTCGGTGTTCCAACGCCAATTCTGGTTAAGATCGCCATAACCGAATCGCCAGATCGTATGGGCCGGATCCTCGGAGCAATGTTTGCCTCCGGTGCTTTTGGCAGCATTCTCGGCACATTGGCAGCCGGCTTCGTCTTCATCTCGTGGCTCGGATCTATGGGGACGATCATACTGGTATCCTTAGTGTATTTTTTCCTTGCCCTTGCGTTCTTTGCAATTGAATGGCGCAAGTCGGGAACTGTGCCGCAAACACTGATTATCTGTTTGTTCTTGTTTGTGCTGTCCTACCTTACGATAGGGTATAAAGTTCGGGCATTCGCTTCCAACTGCGGCGTCGAAAGCTCTTATTATTGTCTGCGCGTTATCGATGTGTCGCGCCACCTGGGCCAGCCAGCCCGCGCCATGATAATCGATCACCTGAGCCATGGCACCAATTTCAAGGTCCAACCGGGCCAATTCTTCAGCTCGTACGTCGAGTTGACCGACCGGCTGATTCAACTGCAGTTTCCACCGGCAAAGAAAATCTCTGCTTTCTTTATAGGCGGCGGTGCTTATACGTTGCCCCGAGCATGGATCGAAAAAGGACGCAATGTCGATATAACCGTCGCTGAAATTGACCCTGCAGTAACTAAACTTGCAATTGATAAATTGTGGCTGCGCAAGACCTCTCATCTCAAAGTGGATCATGAAGATGGGCGGTCTGCGTTGCGAGCGACCAGTTCGAAAAAGTACGAAGTCATCATCGCGGACGCCTTCCACGACATTGCCGTACCTCAGCATCTCGTAACATTAGAGTTCTTTAGACTTGTGAAGAACCGGCT
The DNA here is from genome assembly GCA_965223255.1 of Hyphomicrobiaceae bacterium. Classification (GTDB taxonomy): domain Bacteria; phylum Pseudomonadota; class Alphaproteobacteria; order Rhizobiales; family Hyphomicrobiaceae; genus CBDCWA01. The sequence goes on from CBDCWA010000003.1 coordinate 1,156,720, forward strand.
CACCGAAGATGGTAGCTATATCATGACAGCGGTAGATTTTTTTGGCCAACCGCGTTTCGTATTGTCGTTGGCTAAAACACTCAAGATGGTTTTTCCGGTCGTCGAGATCTGGCTCGATACATCACAAGCCATTGCTGGCGGGCGCTCGACATTCATTGTTCGCGCAAGCAGCAAACCCACCCCTCAAAATGAGCTTCGATCGAAGACCGTTGCCGATCGCCGTTGGCAAACTCTGCCCGCAGAAACAATGCGCAAAGCCAGTATCCTGCTCAATGCGTTGATCCTGACTGACGATTACGCCCCCGTCGACCGTTTGATCACAAACCCATTTCGTAGTTCACAAGCTCCATAGACGCGTATCCGGGCTACTATCGTCGACGTCCGCTGCATCTATGTTGGTCTGCCAAAATGTAATTGCGATGGTCGGAAAAATAAGCTGAATTATGAATGTGATTACCTGAGCCCGGGCAAATCTATGACACGACCGATCGCTCGGATGGTCAATGAGATCAGCCAGGCACCGCCTCGCCATCTCGACACAAATGAATTCCTCGCCCGCCAAAACGCCGGGACAACCGATCGAAGTATGGCGTTTGGGTAATCCCCGGCGAAGCGTGACAAGCACCTAGAATGCAATGCGATCGCTTATAGCTTCTATGCCTGCCTTAGCGCACTCGCCATCCGCGCTACCCGACGGTGCGCCTGATACGCCAATTGCTCCGACCATATCACCGTCGCCGGCAAGAATGCGTACGCCCCCACCCAATGGCAAAGCACCTTTCACTTTGCGGATTGCCCAGGCTTCGCCTTTCTCGGTCAGCTTTCCTAACTCATGCGTGTCGGTCCTAAAGCTCACCGCGGTCCAAGCTTTGCGGAATGCCGTATCCGGCGTATGGGGGCCGGCCAACTGATCACGCAGCGTAACTTGCAACACGCCAAATCGATCGGTAACGCTCACCGCTATTTGGTAACCCTTCTTGCGGCAATGCTTGAGAGCCCCCTGCGCTGCCGCCAATGCCAGATCTGGCTTCAGCACGCGAAATGTCGCGAAATTTTTGTCACTGGCATTGGCAGTTCCAATGATCATACTCGCTGGCAATAGAACGCAGACTATGACCAAGCGGCTTGCGATCTTCATAACGTTTCTCCCATCGTAGATGCCCGCGGCATTAGCTGTTCATACGGCATTTGATGTTCTGCAACTCGTCCAATTACGAGCAAATTTGACGGCATTAAAGTTGGTCGGAAGAACTATGGAGATTTGCTCCTCTCCGGCGTCTTGTTAGCTTCTTCTGGTTGCTTATTTGCAGTGGTCTTTGAGAATTCCTGCAAATAGAGCAGTAACGCTGCGCGGTCGGATTTATTGCGCATACCGAGAAACGTCATTCGGGTGCGAGGTATCATCTTGCGCGGATTTTCTATGTACTTGTCTAGCGTCTCATTCGTCCAAACAAGACCCTTCTTGCCAGCGGCTTTCATGGCGGAGGAAAAGCCGCGATAGTCTGCAATCGTGCCGGCTTTTCGGCCGAAAACTTCATTAAGGTGAGGACCAACGCCGTGACGCGCGCCGGCGCCTACTTTGTGGCACGCGAGGCAGCGTACGAACAAGTTCTTACCTTTTTGGGTGTCCGTTGCTGAGGCAAGAGTTGGCAAAGAAACAATGAATGCTCCTAATACGACAGCAGGAGCCTTTGCCACCTTGAACATTTTTGACAACTCCTTCAGCACTTACGGCCCATGACTGGATTCTCTTGTTACAGTGCAGCGCGCCGTCACTTCTATGCGTTGTAGGCGCCCTATCGGTTGACTGGACACGACCGGGCTCCTTAACTGCGCGCGACTTGTATGAACTCTAATACATTCATTCAATTGGATGGCGAGTTTCGTATTGCGAAGTGCATCTTACCGGTGCCCAGCACGTCGCCCCGTTCAAATCACGACCTTCACTGACCGATTTGGCTTCAATCGAACAACCGGGTTCTTCTTGAGATAGTTGGTGACGACATCCCAAATGGCAGGGCCCTTGGTATCCCTGTTGATCGAGGCCCAGCCAGCCACGGTATAGGTCTTGTCGCTCTCTATAGGCTTACCGGTTTTCAGAATAGTCATATCGCTGATGCGTTTATGAACGCTGGCATTGACGTTGATTGTGTATCCCATTCCGCCAACGCGAACCATATCGCCACCCTGTTGATAATAGGGATCCTTGTTGAAGAGATTGTCAGCCACATCTTCCAAGACATCTTTCAACATTTTGCCCGTCATTTTGATGCGATAGGCTGCCGGATAAGACATTGAACAAGCCGTGTGCAAATCTTTCGACTGTAATCGCCTGCCCCGGAAGCAATGTTGTCCCCCAACGGAAGCCCGGCGAAAACGCGATTTCAGCATCACGTTCTGAGAGCAGTGCATCACAGAACAGATCGTCGAAAGTGCCGTTGAAATTGCCGCGCCGATAGAGCAGATTCTCAGTCTTACCTAGAACCTGGCCAAGCTTTGCCTCATAAGGCTTGCGCACCCTATCTATTAGTGCGCTCATGTCGGGATCTTTTGAAATTGCATCGGAAAAGATAGGAATGAGCCGATATCGGTAACCGTTCACTTTTCCACCCGAGACATCCAAATCCAATCGCGACAAGAACTTTCCATTCGATCCAGAAGCAATGACCAGCGTCTTACCAACGACAACAGGTTCGGGTAACGCGTCATGCGTGTGTCCGGTCAGGATAACATCAATGCCTGGCACCCTGGCTGCGACTTTGCGGTCAATGTCGAAGCCATTATGAGACAGCAGTACGACAAGTTGCGCACCTTTTTGACGTGCCGCCTTTACATTTTTTTTGATCTCGCTCTCTCGAATACCAAATGACCACTTTGGAAACATCCAACGCGGATTGGCAATCGGCGTATACGGGAAAGCCTGCCCAATGACTGCAATTTTGACGCCACCACGCTCAAACATTTTTGTTGAGGGAAAAACGCGCTCCCCCCATTCATTGTCGAAAACATTGCCGCCCAAAAAAGCAAACGGCAGGCTATCAACGATCTGCTTGACCCGGTCAGCGCCGAACGTAAATTCCCAGTGCCCCGTCATGGCATCCGGCTTCAGGGCATTCATCACCGTGACCATATCCTGGCCTTTGGTTGCGTTTGAGGTGTAGCTGCCCTGCCATGTATCGCCACCATCGAGCAGCAAAACTTTTCCGGGGCGTTCCGCGCGCATATGCTTTAAGACAGTGGCAACACGATCAATACCGCCCATTCGACCGTATGATTTTGCCAGTGCGGCAAAATCAGCCGACGACAACGCATAAGCCTTCGGTGAGCCTGGCGCGATGTTATAAAGCTTTAAGAAGTCTGCACCTGTAATATGCGGCGGAAGACCGGCCACATCGCCAACGCCAATGTTTATCGATGGTTCACGATAATATATGGGCTTCAGCTGTGCATGGATGTCGGTGATGTGCGCAATGGTAACGTTGCCGTAGCCTTTGAAATCGAGGATTTGGCTCTCGCTAAGGCGCTGTTGAGCGGCCAGGGAATACAGCGAGCCACTTCCTACCACACTCGCGGCTGCCAACGCCGCCGCGGTAAACTCACGTCTATTCAAGGTCGTCGCCATTGGTGAGCCCCATCTGCTTACACACCGAATACGCTGGTTATGCGCGGATCAGCGTCGAAAAAAAAGCTGGCGGACACTCATGGATCCGCCAGCTATACCTTACCCAAATGACTGCTTACTGCCGTAAGGACGGCGTCTCGATTGCAAGCCCGGCACCCCTTGAAGCCAGGTACGCCTCAAGGGCGACAAACTCCTTGCTGCCGCGCTTATAAGGTTTGGCACGAATATTCTTCATGCAGCCTGAGAACCTTCGATGCATGGAACCAATTTTACGCCACTTGAATCGATAGGTCGGGAAACCATTGACGTGCCCTTGGCTGAGGTGATCGGCCCTGATCATTTTGCCATTGTAATTCTCATGGCAACCAGCACACGCCATTTCTAATTGCCCGACCTGTTTATAATAAAGCTTTTTACCCCTTTCGATCCAAGCTTTCATTGGACCGTCGGTCTTAACTTTCATGGGCATGCCGCGGGACTGCAATCCGACATATGCCGTCATGCCAAGCATTTGGTTGGATTCCCACTTCCATGCCTTAGCTTTCATTCGATCGGTCCTGCAGCGATTAATGTTTTGCTCAAGCGTAAGCGGTTTCTTGGCTTTTGGATCCCATTTCGGCATGCTGGCGCGCACGCCCTTCATCGACGTCTTAGCATCTTTGTGACACGTGGCGCACGACTTGCCGGCTGCACCGTCCTTTTTCTTCCAAAGGTCTTCTCCGAGACCAACTGCGAGCATGGCAGGGTTCTCGAAGTCATCGGCGGCAAGTGCGCGCGTCTCCTTTTTGCGATAATGCCAACCAGAGATCAGCTTATCACCGAGAGGATGATTCTTCGGAGCATCGACAATCGTCTTGATCGTTTTGCCGTCGATAACCAGTTTGGCCTTTAAATTCGGCTCGCTTTGCGACACGCCGCTGAAGGCTATGAGCGCCGTGATAATGGTTGCTCCACCAATGAGTGTCCGCCTCATCCAGTATCCTCCCGTATCAGTCTAAAATTCAACGCATGCCTTCTTAGATTTGCATACATATGTTTTGTTAGCTGACAGTTATTGATTTGGTTGCTTCGTAAATTTTGCCGTTGTCGTCGAACCACTTAAAAACAAATTTGCCGCTCTCGTTCACTTTCACTTTGAACTGAAAGTATGGATTGTTGGAAACGGCAGGCTCGATAGCGCAGGCAAACACGACTTTGCCATTGAATGTGCATTCGAACTTATTGATGATGCGACGGGGAATACGCTTGCCGTCTTTACCCTTGCGTTGCCCGGTCTCCATCTTGTGACCGATGAGTGTCTTTATTGTTATGACCTCGCCCTTTTTTGCCGAGCGTGGCACGCGTAATCTTGGCTTAGACATATCTATCTTTCTCCTCGCCCTTTAGAACCTAACCGCCGCATCCACCGATGGTAACTTTGACGAGTTTCTTATCCATGAAATAGCTGCCATCATTCATTTTGGCGACGGCAATAACATTCTGTGTTTTGGCAAGCCGAATGCGGGTAGCAGCAGACGCCTCACCGCTCATCGGTGAAAATTTGAAGGTAATCACACCGCCGCGAGGATTGCCGTCAGCCACAATAAGCACATCCGTGACATGAGACTTTTCTGTCATCGGGCTATCGACAGCAACCGAGATCGGTACAACATTGCCATTTTCAGCAATCTCAGGCGTTGTCAATTTGACCTTCCCCTTCGCCGCTGACTTGCCGCCGGTGAATTTTGAAATAATCGCTGCTGAATTATTGCCCTTTGCTTCGGCAACGGACAGTCCGAGGCCGGCCACCGTGATGGCACTCGCCCCGATCACCAATGCATCGCGCCTTGTAATATTCATGAACCTTCTCCTTGGTATTCAGATACCCGCTTAGGGGCTATTTCTTATCTTTCAGACGAACCAGATACGCCACGATATCCTCTACCTGCTGCGCGGAAAGAAGTGTCTTGTTTTGAAATTTCTTGAGCGTTCTCGGCGCGTCGCCGGCTCGATAAAATGTCGGCATCAAAGATTGTTTGCCAAAAACCTTTTTCGAACTGATCACGATGGCCCGCAATTGCGCAGCTTTCCATCGGCTACCGGCACCATCCAAAGGTGGCGCAACTTCGCCGTGAAACTGTTGCTCGCTCATTTCCTTATTCTTGTGACACGCAAGACAGTTACCGAGCTTGCGATTGATCATCCACTTGCGGCCCTTCTTAGGGTCACCGGGAACGCCCGTTAGCGACTTCGCAACCGCTAAATCTTTAAACTTGACCTTATCAGGCGGTACGACATCTGCCGCGGATAGAGACACAGTCCCCGAGACTAGCAATGCAACCGAAGCAATGATTGTCGCTACTCGCATGATTAACCTCCCCATCGTGCGTTATAAGTTGCGCAACGCTCAGACCGTCAAGCACAGACGCTGCAACTGTTTGTAATCACTGTAAGCGCAAGGCGGGCATCAGATCAATTTAAAAATTCGATTTTTTCTATGTGTACCTGAAAGTTTGTCCGATGAGACCGCTGAAGCACAAAGTTTCCGAGACTTTATTTCGCCTTGCCGTCACCCATTAACTTGCGCGCATGATATTTTTGAAAGTGTTCTTTTGAGTTGTAGCCCTTTTCCTTAACCCATTGAAACATATGAAGGAATGTTCCCTTACCGAAAGCGCCCGGCATGCGTGCCACTGCGGCCTTGCCTGCTGTTCCTGTTTTTGGTGCGACCTCTGGCATAAACATAATAGTCGGTGTAAAGACGACGCCCCAGCGCCTAGCGGCAAGCTTCTCCGAAATCACCTTTCCGTCTAGATCCGTGACCTCTTCATCGCCAAACATATTGTATTGGACCATCATGAAGTTGGCCTTGATGTAGTCCCGAATTTTCGGATCTGTAAGTAATACTTCGTGGACTTTCTTACAGTAGCCGCAGCCCTTTTGCTCGAAGATGATGGCCAATCTCTTACCTGCCTTCGCTGCTGCGGCAATGTCTTCTCTGATATCCCTAAAGGTCAAAGCAAACCATGGCTGCTTGTGCAGACCATCGGGACCAAGCTTGGCTATTGCGCCATAGCTGCTTGCGACCAAGACAATTGCTGCAACTGCGAAGACCATCTTGTGCATGTCACTACTCCGATTAATACGTTGGCATACGATTTCAGCCAATCTTTCCCAATGACGGGAAGAGTTCCAGAAGCCAATAAGCCATTTTCGACATATAGCCCGTAATAAACAGCAGTCCGGCGACGATCAGGAGCACCCCCATAACTTTTTCAACTATGGGAAAATAACGTTTGAACCTCGCAGAAGCCCCCAAGAACGGCCCAACGAACAGCGCTGCAATCAAGAACGGAACGCCAATGCCCAGGGCATATGCGAACAGAAGAGTGGCCCCTTTCCATACCGTTTGTTCAGCACCGGCCATAAACAATATGACCGAAAGGACAGGACCGACACACGGCGTCCACCCGAAAGCAAACGCCAAACCGATTATGTAACCGCCCAGCATGCCCGGCGGCTTGTTCGCCACCTGAAACCGTGTGTCTTGATAAAGCCAATTCAACCGAAGAGCCCCTAAGAAATGGAGCCCCATTAGGATAATGATTATTCCAGCCACCACCGTCAGCCAACTGAGGTATGTCGTGATGAATTTTCCGAGGATGGTTGCGGTCGCCCCGAGAGCCACGAATACAGTGGTAAATCCCAGAACAAAGGCAAATGCGGTGGAGAAGACAGAGCCGCTAATCGACTTTTTCTCTGCCGATAGTTCCTCAAAGCTGACCCCAGCCAGAAAGCACAAATAAGGCGGCACGAGAGGCAACACGCAAGGCGAAAGAAATGACAGAAAGCCGGCAAGAAAGGCGCTAGGTATCGTAATGTTAAAGTCCATTGGGTGGCCTGCACTGCTGACTTCACATATGACTTATGATATATGATGGGGCGATATGGCAATAGCATTATACGAGGGATTAGGCATGCCCTGCCGACTGCGCCACCACCGGGTCCACAGCTACCCGCGAGTTTGGAGCGCAGTGCTTTTTTGCATGCTGCTGCTCATCCCATCGCTGCAAACCAGTGCTGCGGAGCTCGTCATGCTTGAGGAGGACGGATGTGAATGGTGTGAAATCTGGAACACAGAAATCGCGCCGATCTATCCGAAGACAACGGAAGGCAAACGTGCTCCATTAAGACGCATCGATATGCATTCAAAGTTACCCTCTGACTTAGCATTTCTTAACAAGGGCTCTTACACACCGACTTTTATTTTGGTTGACGGAGGCCGCGAAATTGGTCGAATAAGAGGCTACCCGGGGGAGGATTTTTTCTGGGGATTGCTTGGCGTCCTGATGAAGAAGTTGCCCCACCAGGCAGTGGTCAATTCTCCAAAATCGCCATAGAGAAGGAACGTTTTCAGTTGCCGTTACCCACTTCCACCGCTTTTGAACTCCAGGTTCATCAAGATGAAATGGCGGAGAATGCCAAGGAAGCGACCGCTTTTTTGAAGGCTTTGAGTCATGAAGGCAGGCTCATGATCTTGTGCTACCTTTCAAGCGGAGAGAAATCCGTAACCGAACTTGAGCAACTGTTGTCAATGCGCCAACCGGCGGTTTCCCAGCTTCTAGCGCGCCTCCGGGCTGACGATATTATTGAAGCGCGCCGCGACGGTAAGACCATATTCTACTCGATTGCAGATGACCGGGTGCTGCAAATGATGGAGTTGGTGTACGACCTGTTCTGCGCCGAGGATTAGACCAAGGCGGCAGCGCGGCCTATTCGAAAGGCTAAAGCAAATAACCATTGCTGTTAAGTGAACGGCACAATATAGTATTCAAAAAATAATATATGTTTACGTCGACCGCCGCCGTGCGGAGACGGATAACATATGGAGGAATATAGTGCCCGAATTGCCGAACGGGGCAGCCGTCGCAATTGCAGGATGCTTGGGTGGCTTCATCTTGGGTCTCGCCGCCCGGATGGGTCGCTTTTGCACATTAGCGGCAATAGAGGACACGCTCTATGCCGGCGATCGGCGACGTTTCCGGATGTGGGTCATTGCGATGGCCACATCGATAGCCGGAACGACTTTGCTTGCCGGCCTTGGCCTTATCGACCTGACCAATTCGGTCTATCAACACCATTCGCTCAATCTCGTGGCATGGATACTCGGTGGATTATTGTTCGGGCTTGGCATGGCGTTTTGCGGCACATGCGCATTTGGCACGCTGGTCAGAGCAGGTGGCGGCGATCTTAGGTCGTTCTGCATTTTGATCGTGCTCGGTGCGTCTGCCTACATGGCGGTCTCGGGGCCGACAGCAATGTTCAGAACAGCCTTTCTTGATCGGTTTGCTCTGCCGGAAGGGCTCATCGCCCGACGAACGCTGCTAGATCTTTCACCCAGTGGCGCCAATATATTTACTTACGTTTTGGTTCTTGCTGTCGTGGCACTGCTCACGGGTTGGGCATTGAGCTCAGAGCGCTTTCGCAAATCGGGATCTAACTTGTTTTGGGGCGTAACCGTCGGCAGCGTAGTCGTATTTGGCTGGTTTGTAACCGGTTACCTGCTCTCAGATCCCTTCAACCCTCAGTCAATGTATTCGTTCACCTTCGCGTTGCCGGTCGGTCAGTCCTTGATGTTTTTGATGACCATGAGCAGTTCGGTCATAACATTTGCCATAGGCGCGACGGTTGGCGTGGTCGCAGGTGCGTTTGTCGGCGCTAGCGTGAGAAACGAGTTCCGCTGGGAAGCGGCCGATGATGCCCGAGAAATGCGGCGGCATATCTTAGGTGCATTCTTGATGGGAACCGGTGGCGTTTATGCCGGCGGCTGTACCATCGGCCAAGGTTTATCGGCCGTGTCTGTGTTGTCGATTTCAGCACCAATTGTGCTCGGTTCTATATGGCTTGGCGCGTGGTTCGGCCTGTACCTTCTAATGGATAACTCAGCTTCAATGCTGTTGAAATCTGTATTCGGTCGGATCGCGGGGCGAAGCAGGAACAATCATTAGGTAACCGACGCTTACCGAAAGGATCGTACCTTGGGAACATATGACGAGCATTTTCAAAAGGCGTTGAACGCACTCCACGAGGAGCGGCGATACCGATATTTCGCTGACCTGGAACGGTCTGCCGGCAATTTTCCGCACGCTGCCTTAACCGAACTTGGTGTGTCAAAGGAGATTACCATTTGGTGCTCTAACGACTATCTCGGCATGGGCCAACATCCCGACGTCCTTGCAGCAATGTTGAAAACTGCCAAACGAACCGGTGTCGGTGCGGGCGGCACAAGAAACATTTCCGGCACCAGCCATCAAATCATCGAACTAGAAGCCGAGCTTGCAGACCTTCACGCAAAGGATAGCGCGCTGGTCTTCACGTCCGGCTATGTGTCCAACGCGACATCACTTACGACCATAGCTAAATTACTGCCAGATTGTTTGATCCTTTCCGACCAATTGAACCATGCCTCGATGATCGAAGGTATCAGAGGGTCGGGTGCGGCGCGTCAGATCTTTCGACATAATGATATGGCGCATTTAGAAGAATTGCTGTCCCAAGTTGATCCCAGTCGGACAAAGATTATCGCTTTTGAAAGCGTATACTCGATGGACGGCGACGTTGCGCCGATCACCGAAATCGTAGCACTTGCAAAACGCTACAATGCCCTGACTTATATTGATGAAGTGCACGCGGTGGGCATGTATGGCTCGCGGGGCGGTGGTATTGCTGAACGAGAAGGCCTGATGACGGAAATCGACGTCATCGAGGGCACGCTGGCGAAAGCCTATGGGACTCTTGGTGGTTATATTACTGGCTCGGCCGAATTGATTGATGCAGTACGTTCCTATGCGCCGGGCTTTATATTTACCACCGCCCTGCCGCCTCCCCTTGCCGCGGCCGCGACAGCATCCATTCGGCACTTGAAGACATCGAAATCGGAAAGGCAGGCCCAACAGCAAGCGGTAACCAACACCCGCCACCTGCTGACTTGCGCTGGTCTGCCGGTGATGGAGACGGATACGCACATCCTGCCAATCGCGGTCGGCAATGCCGAGCTTTGTAAGGCTGCAAGCGATCGTCTGTTGCAGCAGCACGCGATCTACATCCAGCCCATAAACTATCCAACGGTGCCCCGAAACACCGAGCGATTACGTATTACGCCGACACCTCAACATCGCCCGGAACACATCGTACAGCTCCGCGATGCGTTGGTTGAAACCTGGCAAACGCTTGATATTCCGTTTGCCGACAACCGTGCAACAATCGGAACCAGCGACAACATCTTCATTTCTGCAGGTGGATAACGGCCTCATGCTTTAAAGCATTCCTCGTGACGTTACGGCACACACATGACTCGATGCAACAAACCTATCACCGTAAGGCCTAAGGGCGGACAGTTGCCTTCATTATTTTGCATTGCGATAATTGTTGGCTGCTTACTCTCATCTCATAGCGCCTACGGAGCTGACAAAGAGCTTGGCGCTTATCTCGCTTCCCAATGCACCACCTGCCACCGTAATTCAGCCAAGGCACGAACCATTCCGCCGATCTTTGGCTGGGATCCTGCCGCTTTTGTAGCGGTTATGAATTCTTACAAAAACAAACAGCGCCCCAACAAAGTCATGCAAACCATCGCAAGTGGATTAAGCAAGACAGACATTGAAGCACTAGCCGCTTACTTCGCAACAATCAAACCAAACTAAGCAGGCTCTTACGAGGAGGACTAGCTATGACAAAACTCAATCGACGTCAATTCTCAACGATGCTCGGCGCGACCACGGCGGCCGCTGCAATTGGCATGCCCTATGTCGCCCATGCCGCGCGACCGAAGGTAGTGGTCATCGGCGGTGGTGCCGGGGGTGGGACCGCCGCGAAATACATTGCAAGAGATTCCAAAGGCGCGATCGATGTGCTGTTGATCGAACCATCAAAACGCTATTACACGTGCTTCTTTTCCAATCTCTATCTGGGCGGGTTTCGCAAGTATTCCTCAATCGGTCATTCTTATGATGTCATGACCAGCAAACACGGTGTTGGCGTTATTCACGATTGGGCGATTGGTGTCGATCGTAATGCCCGGACCGTGCAACTCTCTTCAGGTGCGAAAGTTTCCTATGATCGCCTTGTTGTCTCACCGGGTATCGATCTCAAATATGATTCGGTGCCGGGGTATTCAGTAGAAGCAAGTGCGCGCGTGCCGCATGCTTGGAAATCGGGAACCCAGGTTCAACTCCTAAAGTCTCTGGTCGAAAATATGCGCCAGGGTGGAACATTCGTTATGGTCCCGCCTCCCAATCCATTCCGCTGTCCGCCCGGACCGTACGAGCGTATTTCAATGATCGCCCATCTGCTGAAACAAAAGAACCCAAAAGCCAAGATCATTGTTCTCGATCCCAAAGAGAAATTTTCAAAGCAAAGCTTGTTCCAAGGTGGTTGGGATCAGCACTATTCCGGCATGGTTGAATGGATACCTGCGTCAATCAGTGGAGGTGTCAAACAATTCGACCTCGAGAAGATGACGTTTAAGACAGATGGCGACACCGTCAAGGCAGATGCAGCGTCGATTGTTCCGGCCCAGATGGCAGGCAAGATTGCGCAAATCGCCGGTCTGACAAACAGCTCCGGCTGGTGCCCGATCGTTCCTGCGACGATGCAATCCGCCAAAGATCCAAATGTCTATGTTATTGGCGATGCTTCGATTGCAGCAGCCATGCCGAAATCCGGGTTTTCCGCCAACAGCCAGGCCAAGGTTGCAGCAATGAGCGTGCGAAATTCGTTGACCGGTTCGAGAAAATTTGCGCCGCGTTTTGCCAATACCTGCTGGAGCCTGATTGCCACCAATGACGGTGTCAAAGTCGGCGCGACTTACAAGGCAGGTGCCAAAAAGATAGAGCCAACCAACAAGTTCATCTCAAAAGTCAATGAAAAGGCGTCGCTGCGTAAAAAGACCTACGAGGAGTCTGAAGGTTGGTATGCCGGCATCACCAACGACATATTCGGCTAGAATATCGCCAACCCAAGTGCGGGCCATTGCTCGACATGACCTTGATTAGGTGGGCCAGCATCCCGCACTTGGAAACCAAGCGAAAATGAGTGCTTGTAAATCATGACACGTAAACAGCGACGCTCAGTTCTGATTTTAGTTGCCGTGGGCGTTCTCATGGTCGCCAGCCTTCTTATGCTCACGGCCCTACGCGACACAATTGTTTTCTTCTACACGCCATCAGAAGTGGCGGAGAAAGACATTAAACCAGGACAAAAATTTAGGCTCGGTGGCCTCGTCAGCAAGAATTCCCTTAAGCGCGGCCATGGAACACACGTTACATTCGCAATTACTGACACGCAAAGGGTCATTAAGGTGCGTTACAAAGGCGTATTACCAGACCTATTTCGAGAAGGCCAAGGCGTCGTAACAGAGGGCAAATTATCTGCTTCCGGGGAATTCATTGCAGAAACGGTGCTGGCCAAGCATGACGAGAAATACATGCCACCCGAAGTTGCAGACGCACTCAAAAAGAAGGCAATGTGGAAGCACACGGCAAAACCTAAAGGGAACAACAAATGAAGAGCCGTTACAAATCGGCGACATGCGGCAATGTCGACAAAAGACTCTGCCGCTTTGAAGGTGCGCTGACCTGTGCGCTCGTAATGCTTAACCCAATGCAACATGGAGGATGCTTAAATTGAGCTTGTTTGGAAACCCTTTTGCCGCGCTTTCCGGGACCGTTCCGGTGGAAGTCATGCAGATCTACGTGATCGCCATGGCGGTCCTGGTCGTGGCTGGCACGCTGCTCGATGTCTGGCATAAAAGAAGTGCTGAATACTTCTTTGCAAACGCCAAAAAGGCGAAGGACGCCGCGGTGCGCGAGCTGAGCCCCGAAGAGCGCCGCTCGGCGCTGTTCAAAACGGTTGCCGAAGACGTGCTCACCTCGGCGGAATTCTGCAACCCCGACCGGCGCAAGGCACACCTGCTCACCATGTACGGGTTCGTGATCTTTCTCCTCACCACCATCATCATGGTGTTCTCCACTGCGCCGGCCGGCCCGTCCTGGGTGTCCGTCCTCTGGCATGTCGGGGCCGCAATGGTGCTGATCGGCGGCTTCTGGTTCTGGTTTTTCATCAGGGCCGATGTCGCAGCCGAAGGCAATCCCTGGTACCGGATCGTGCGCGCCGACCTGTTTATCCTGTCGCTGCTGGCGACCACCGGTTTCGGTCTGCTTTGGGCCGTCTCGCTGGGGCTCGGCATGACGGCGCTGAGCACGCTGTATTTGGCGCTCTTCATCCCGGCCAGTGCCGTCCTGTTCGGCGGCGTGCTGTGGTCGAAGTTCGCACACATGTTCTTCAAGCCGGCGGCCGCCTATCAAAAGCGCATCGCTGAAGCCGATGGCTCGCTGGATAATCTGCCCAAGCCTGCCGACCGGCGCGATCCCGCCGACAGCGACCGCCACTCCATGGAGCTGTTGAAAGATGCGCCCCTGGATATGGGCCTTGGCATCAAGCGCGAGCAGCCCCACCACTACTGAATGAGCGCCGATCAAGAGTGAGCGAATAGAGAAGGAATACTTGATGCCAACCTTTGTTTACATGACCCGATGCGACGGGTGTGGGCATTGCGTCGATATCTGTCCCTCGGACATCATGCACATCGATACCACCTATCGCCGGGCCTATAACATTGAGCCGGACATGTGCTGGGAGTGTTATTCCTGTGTCAAGGCGTGTCCGCAGAACGCCATCGACGCGCGTGGCTATGCCGACTTTGCACCGCTCGGCCATAGCGTGCGTGTCAGGCGTGAAGAAGAAAAGGGCACCATTGCCTGGCGCATCAAGTTCAGAGATGGCACGGAAAAAAACTTCCTGTCGCCGATCACCACCAAACCGTGGGGCAAGTTCATTCCCAAGCTGGCGAATGAACCGGCGCCCAGCCAGGAGATGCGCGACAGCCAGCACCTTTATAGCGAGCCAAAGTTCATCCGTATGGACGACGGCGACGTGCGCACACTCGAAGAGGCCGGCCTCAAGATGAAGGAAGGGGTATATTACTGATGGCTTATAAAACCATCGTCGAAGATGACATTGACGTGCTGGTCGTGGGGGCCGGACTGGGCGGGTCCGGGGCGGCCTGGGAGGCCAGGTATTGGGGCCAGGACAAGAAAATCGTCATTGCCGAAAAGGCCAATATCGATCGCTCCGGCGCCGTCGCACAGGGCCTTTACGCCATCAACTGCTATATGGGCACGCGGTGGGGCGAGAATAATCCGGAAGACCATGTGCGCTATGCCCGCATCGACCTGATGGGCATGGTACGCGAAGACCTGTTGTTCGATATGGCGCGGCACGTCGATTCGACCGTGCACCAATTCGAAGAGTGGGGCCTGCCGATCATGCGCAACCCCGAAACCGGCACCTATTTGCGGGAGGGGCGCTGGCAGATCATGATCCACGGCGAATCCTATAAGCCGATCGTCGCCGAGGCGGCCAAGAAATCCGCCGACAAGGTGTTCAACCGCATCTGCGTCACGCACCTGTTGATGGACGATGCCAAAGACAACCGCGTCGCCGGTGCCGTCGGCTTTAATGTGCGCACCGGTAATTACCACGTTTTCAAATCGAAGACCGTCATCTGTGCCGCCGGTGGCGCCTCCAACATCTTCAAGCCGCGCTCCGTCGGCGAGGGGGCCGGGCGGGTCTGGTATGCGCCGTGGTCATCAGGATCGGCCTATGGGTTGCTGATCAATGCCGGCGCCAAGATGACGCAAATGGAAAACCGCATCGTCCTGGCCCGCTTCAAGGACGGCTATGGCCCGGTCGGTGCTTATTTTCTGCATCTCAAGACCTATACCCAAAACGGCCTCGGCGAAGAGTTTGAATCCAAGTGGTTCCCGGAACTGCAGAAGATGGTCGGCAAGGAGTATCTCGATCCGGAACTCTCACACAGAACGCATCGGCCGATCCCGACCTGCCTCAGAAACCATGCGATGATCAGCGAGATGAATGCCGGGCGCGGGCCGATCCACATGGTCACCATGCAGGCCTTCCAGGACCCGCACCTGGAAGAGGTGGGCTGGGAGAACTTTCTCGGCATGACCATCGGCCAGGCGGTGTTGTGGGCCGCCACCGACGTCGACCCCAAAAACGAAAATCCCGAACTCACCACCTCCGAGCCTTACGTGATGGGATCGCATGCGACGGGCGCCGGCGGCTGGACGAGCGGGCCGGAAGACATTTCGCCGCCGGAATACTTCTGGGGCTATAATCGCATGATGACCGTCGAAGGTTTGTTCGGTGCCGGTGATGCGGTCGGCGGCACGCCGCACGCGTTCTCCTCGGGTTCGTTCACCGAGGGCCGGCTGGCCGCAAAAGCCGCCTGCAAATACATCGACGACGGCAAGGCGCGCGGCATCAAAGTGTCGGCTGAGCAGATCGAACGGCGCAAGCAGGAGATCTACAAGCCGCTGGAACGCTATACGATCTACCGCAACGAGATCGTCGCCGGCACCGTCAGCCCGAGTTATATCCACCCCAAACAAGGCCTGGACCGGCTGCAGAAGTTGATGGACGAATACTGCGGCGGCGTCAGCGTCAGTTACATGACCAACGAAAAGCTGCTCAACATCTGCCTGAAGAAGCTCAAGGTGATGGAAGAAGATCTCGAATGCCTGGCCGCCAAGGACCTGCACGAGCTGTTGCGCGCGTGGGAATTAAAACATCGCCATCGCACCGCGGAGTGCGTGACGCAGCACACGCTGTTCCGCAAGGAGACCCGCTGGCCGGGCTATTATTATCGTGGTGACGCAATGCAACTGAACGATGCCGAGTGGCATGTGCTGACCGTCTCGCGGCGCGATCCCGAGACCGGGGAATACACCATGGAAAAAGCGCCGTGCTACCATCTCGTCGCCGAAGAAGAAGTCGCAGCCGATGTCAAAGCCACCAGCAGTGATGCCGAAACGGCCCAGGGTGGCGTAAAGTAGTTGTGACGATGTCCAAACATCGAGGTGACCGTCCAGTCATCATCGCTGCGCGATCGGTATATAACTCCGTGGTTCGGCGCCATTATAAAGTGTTAGCGGTCTAATCAAGATATTGGATCGCTTCTGCTCAACGCACTGAATCGTCCATCCCGGTATGCGGCCAATCGCGAAGATCGGCACGTAGAGATCCATTGGGATCTCATAGAGCTGATAGATGGCACCGGAGTAAAAATCGACATTTACATTGAGGCCATGGCGGGCATAGGGCTTCATTGCCGCGACGACGGCCTGAAGAATTTCGAACCACTTTGGTTCGCCCTTTTCCCTGGAGAGCTTTTCAACACCTTCGCGCATGTGACGTGCACGGGGGTCCTCGGCACGATAGACACGATGGCCGAAGCCCGTTACTGGTTCGCGGTTGGCCCGCTTCTGCTTTACGTAGTCCGCCGCCTTGCCTGGTTCGCCGATCTCTTCGACCATCTTCATGACATCCTCCGCCGCCCCGCCATGGGCCGGACCGGATAATGCAGACAGGCCTGCGACGATTGCCGCATGCAGGTTGGCGTCGGTGCCTATGACGACGCGCGCCGCAAACGAAGATGCATTGGATCCGTGCTCTGCATGTAGCACAAAATCAAGATCTGCAAGACGAGCTGCATCGTGCGATGGCTTTTCACCTTTCAACATCCACAGCCAGTTCGCTGCGTGCGATAGATTTGGATCAGCAGCTATTGGCTCTCGTCCCTTGCGAATATGATCATGCGCCGCGATGATAATTGGCACTTGTGACGTAATGCGGAGGCCGTTGGCGATCATGGCGTCTTCGTTGGTCTCATAAGCGTCCGGCTCGAAAGCCGGTAGAGCAGACACCGCTGTTCGCAATACGTCCATGGGATGGGCGTCTTTCGATGCCCGGATAATATCGTAAAGGGCTGAAGGTAAGGTTCGGGCTGCCTTCAATTGGGCCTCGAAGGCATTGAGTTCTGCCTTGTTTGGCAATTCCCCGTAAATCAGCAGGTAAGCGGTTTCCTCGAATGTGGACTGTTCGGCAAGGTCATGAATCGAATAACCGCGGTAGGTCAGCTCGCCTTTGGAGCCATCGATATCGCTGACGCCCGAACGCTCAAAATAGACGCCCTTTAAGCCACGATTGATTTTGACTTCATTGCTCATCTTCTGCTCCTTGTTGTAAAAGGCTGGCTGGGCGGCGAAGATACGCCTGAATACTCTGAATTCTATGGATTGTCGTGGACTGGAATGATAATTCCGGAGAGAGCTGAATGGATGCATTGCAAAGCGTGTTGGACCGGGTACGTGGCAGAGGTCTCAAGGTCGCATTACCCGAAACCACTGACATCCGTATTCTTGCCGGCGCCCGCCGGCTCAAAGACCAAAACCTCGCAGAACCCATATTGATCGGCGAAACGGAAGCGGTCCAAGCACTCGGCCAAAAGGAAGGTGTGCCGGTAGAGGGTATCGAGATCGTTTCGCCCTCGGACAACGCCCGGCTCGCGCAATACGGCCGGCTTATTGCGTCACGGCGCGAGAAAATGTCTGAGGCAATGGCCGTTCGGCTGGCGCGCAAACCCGTGTATTTTGCTGCTGCCATGCTGGCAGTGGGTGAGGCAACCGCTATGATCGCCGGCGCCTCAATGCCAACTCGACGGGTCATCGAGGCCGGCATGATGACAGTTGGCTTAGCACCAGGGGTTGCAACGCCGTCCAGCTTTTTTGTCATGGTCATGAAGGATGGCACGACGTATATCTTTGCTGATTGCGCACTCAACATCGAGCCCAGCGCAGACGAGCTTGCCGATATCGCCATAGCGTCGGCCGTGAGTGGTAAGTCCCTTCTTTCGGACACACCACGGATCGCCATGCTGTCTTTTTCTACCAAAGGTTCAGGCGCGCATCCCCGAGTTGATAAGGTTTGCGAAGCGGTTCGTCTGGCGGCAGAAAAGGCGCCTGACTTGGTCATTGACGGCGAGTTGCAGGCGGATGCTGCATTAGTCGAGAGTGTTGCCCTAAACAAGGGCGCAACGGGCGCCGTTGCCGGCCGTGCCAACGTTCTTATCTTCCCTGATCTCGACAGTGCGAACATAAGCTACAAACTTGTGCAACGGCTGGCGGGTGCTCAAGCGATTGGGCCCTTCCTGCAGGGCTTCGCCAAACCGATATGTGACCTGTCGCGCGGTGCCACTGTTGATGACGTTGTCATGGCCGCCGTCATCGCAACGGCTAGCGGCGGCCAATCCTGATACACGACCCAGTCCTCTCAGAGGATTAATCAACCTGTTGGGGGCGGAAATCCTCGCGGTTGATACCGGCAACGATGACCGGTTTTTTCATGGCATCGCGCCGGAACGGTTCACCCAATTCTTGGTTCAAAAGCACTTCGATAAAAGTCGTGACACCCTGCTTCTGAGCTTCACAGGCCGCTGATAGTGCTTCGGTCAATTCGCTTTGCGTTTTGACCTGCACACCCTTCAGTCCGCAGCCTTCTGCAACTTTTGCATAGCTCAGGTTGGGATCAAGTTCAGTACCTACAAAGTTGTTGTCGAACCACAACGTCGTATTTCGCTTTTCCGCACCCCATTGGTAGTTTCGGAAAATCACCATTGTGATCGCCGGCCAATCCTCTCGGCCAATGGCAGTCATTTCGTTCATCGATATGCCAAACGCGCCATCGCCGGCGAAACCGACGACCGGTGTATCAGGACAGCCGATCTTGGCGCCAACAATAGAGGGGAATCCATAGCCGCAAGGACCAAACAATCCCGGCGCCAAATATTTGCGGCCCTGCTCGAACGTTGGATAAGCATTGCCGATGGCGCAGTTGTTGCCGATATCACTCGAGATGATGGCATCTTTCGGCAGTCCAGATTGGATCGCCCGCCATGCCATGCGCGCGGACATGCGGTCCGGTTCACGAGTTCGCGCGTCGTGGTTCCATGTCGTACCAGGATCGTCATCCTCGTGATCCATCCCAGAAAGCGTCTGTAACCAGGCCGACTTTATTTGGTGAATGTCAGCCTTACGCTCTTCTCGACCAGCCTCGCCGGCGTTGGGCCCCAACTGCTCGAGGAGTTGCTTGGCAACCAGCTTGGCATCGCCGGCAATCCCTACCGTGACCTTCTTTGTGAGGCCGATGCGATCGGGATTTATATCAACTTGAATGATCTTGGCGTCTTGCGGCCAATAATCGATGCCATAGCCGGGCAATGTCGAGAACGGATTTAGCCGTGTGCCAAGCGCCAAGACTACGTCCGCCTTGGCGATCAGCTCCATTGCGGCTTTCGAGCCATTGTAACCCAAAGGCCCTGCCGCAAGTGGATGGCTGCCGGGAAAGCTATCATTGTGTTGATAACCGCTGCAAACAGGCGCGGTGAGTTTTTCAGCAAGCACGACACATTCAGGAATTGCATCTCCGATAACCACGCCCGCACCCGATAATATGACTGGAAATTTTGCATTGGAGAGCAGTCTCGCAGCTTCGGCGATGGCTGCAGGGCCGCCGGGTGAGGGTTCTATCCGCACAGTCTGCGGCAGCTCGATATCGATCACCTGGGTCCACAAATCGCGTGGTACGTTGATTTGGGCTGGTGCCGAACCGCGCCAAGCCTTCTCAATAACCCGGTTGAGAACCTCCGCCATGCGCGAAGCATCGCGAACCTCTTCTTGATAACAGACCATGTCGCGAAACAGCGCCATCTGTTCGACTTCCTGAAAACCGCCTTGGCCAATGGTCTTGTTCGCTGCTTGTGGCGTTACCAACAGCATCGGCGTGTGGTTCCAATACGCCGTCTTAATCGGCGTCACGAAGTTGGTGATCCCGGGTCCGTTCTGGGCAACGGCCATCGCCATTTTCCCGGTTACTCGGGTATAGCCGTCGCACATAATGCCGGCATTGCATTCATGCGCGCAGTCCCAAAATCTAATGCCTGCTTTGGGAAATAGATCGGAAATTGGCATCATTGCAGAACCGATAATGCCAAATGCATGTTCGATACCGTGCATCTGAAGCACTTTTACGAAGGCTTCCTCTGTTGTCATTTTCATGATGATCACCCTTACCCTTCTCACACCATAATGTTGTTGCACCCATTAGGCCGTCGCGCGCAAACGCTGTGACAATAACTGCGGAATGTCGCTGGGGACGTCAGCGACTGCTATTCCGGCACCTTCCATCGATTTGCGTTTTGATCCGTAATCCCCCTTGCCACCCGTTACGATAGCGCCTGCGTGGCCCATTTTTTTACCAGCCGGCGATGAGCGCCCTGCAATAAAAGCGACGACAGGTTTGCTCATCGTGCTTGCATACTCAGCCGCGTCTTGCTCTGCCGATCCGCCAATCTCACCGCAAATGACAACTGCTTGCGTCTTCGTGTCCTGATCACAGATTTCCAGGGCGTCACGAGTTGTCGTGCCAATTATGGGATCACCGCCAACGCCATAAAAGACGGATTGTCCAAAACCGCCTTGCGACATGATGAGACAGGCCAGAGTGCCCAGACTGCCGGACCGAGAGATGACGGCAACGGAACCAGCTTGAAATACATTGCTGTTGAAGGCCGGCATAATGCCTGCGAAGGTTTCTCCCGGCGTCACCAATCCCGCAGTGTTGGGGCCGACGATCTGAGTATCGTTCGCGTGCGCACAGGCCATCATTTCCATGACATCCTGGATCGGGATATGCTCGGTGAGACAGATGATAAGCTTTGCACCTGCTTCGCTCGCATCAATCGCGGCCGCCTTGGCCATCATTGGCGGAATGAACATTAGGGCCACATCGAATGGCATTGATTTGGCCGCGCTGGCCGCACTTTCGAATACAGGGACGCCTAGGTGCTCGGTCCCTGCTTTCCTAGGATTCACACCGCCAACAACATTTGCACCATAATTTTGCATCGCTTCTGTCCAGAACGTGCCTTGCTTACCAGTGATTCCCTGGACAAGAATTTTGTGGTGCTTGCGCAATATCATCTTGATGCTCTCTTTGCCGCATTAACGGCAGCAACAACAGCGTCATCCATCAGATCAAACGGCTCTTCACCCAATTCACGTTTGACGAGACTGACGGCTTCGTCTTCTCCCGTGCCATGGATCGTGAAGACTATAGGAATGTCAGGCTTGAGTTCTTTCCAAGCATTGACAACGCCTTCTGCCATGACATCAGTTCGGGCGAAGGCGCCACAAAAGTTGACGAGCAGACTACGGACGTTGGGATTCTTGAGCAGTATCTCCAAGGCAACCTTGGACTTGGTGTACGCCTCGCCACCAATCTCCAAGAAATTTGCAGGTGAACCACCAAAATGGGTAATGGCGTCCATTGTCGTCATCGTCAGCCCAGCGCCATTTGCCAGCACACCCACATTACCGTCAAGTTCGATGTACTTTAGGCCGTTGCTCAGCGCTTCGGCTTCCAGTGCAGTGAGCTTCTCGGGTGCTGCATCTGCTGCTATTTGAGCTTGGCGAGGAACAGAGGAATCATCCAAGGTAAATTTGCAATCAAGTGCAATCACGCGGCCGTCATCTGTCAAAACCAATGGATTGATTTCAAGCAGTTCGCCATCGTACTTACGATATGCGCTGTAAAGTTGAACAAGCGCTTGGGCAACGGCTGCGGCCGAGGCAGCATGATCAAGGCTTGCACAAAGATTCTGTGCCTGCGCGATACTGAAACCCTCATTAATCTCGACTTGGCAACGTTTCATAGCGTTGGGATCCTTGGATGCCGCTTCCTCGACATCCATCCCGCCCATTGTGGAAAACAAGACCGCTGGCCCCTTACTCGCCGGATCGCTTATGACTGCTGCATAAAGCTCCTTGGCAATTGGAATTTGCTCTTCAACCAGAAGCCGGCTGACAACATGGCCATCGATCGCCATACCTAAGATATCGCGTGCTGCCGTGCCAGCTTCATCGGCAGTGGCAGCGAGCTTTATGCCGCCAGCCTTGCCGCGCTTACCGGTTGGAACTTGTGCTTTGATGACGCAAGGGCCCAGGTCTTTGGCCGCTCTGGCGGCGCCTTCGGGATCATCAGCGACCTTGCCACTCGGCGTTGCAATCCCTTCTGCCCGAAGGAGCGCCTTGGCAGCGTATTCATTGAAATTCATAACAGTGCTCTTTGCCCGTGCTCGTCATTTCCCGTATTTCGCCCAGTAGGCACCGAACAGTTCTTCTTCACTGGGTTTGTCTTCTGGAATGGTGGTAACAAGATGCGTAATGTTGATGAAGTTTTTCCAGCTTAGATTGTCAGAAATCGTATTCCCCGCCCAGGTGCCTCCACCCATCGAAAGCGTGAACGGTAGAGAATTGTCAAAGCCACCACCATTTCCAAACGTGTGGGCCTGATTGACAAGAACGCGAACGACGTCGGTGCGGGCGGCGAGTTGGTGGGCATGGTCGAGATCGGCAGTATGAATGCCGACGGAATGGCCGAGCCCGGTTACATTGAGAATTTGCGTTGCGATCTCGCAGGCATGGTCGAAGTCCTTCGCCCGGTAAATGGTCAGCACGAGCGACAGCTTCTCGTCTGCGAAGGACTGCTTGCCGCCGACGCTCTCCTCCTCGACCATAAAAAACTTCGCGGATTTCGCCTCTTCCGGCAGACCGAAGAGCTCTGCCGTGATGTCGGGGTCTTTGGCAATCACATGACGATTGAGGTGTCCGCCCTTCCAAAGGGTCTCAGCAATTCGTGATTTTTCACTCGATGACGCACGATAGCCGCCGGCGCGCTGAAGAGACACCATAGCCTCCTCATAGATGTCATCCAACAGAATGACCGCGTTTTCAGACGAACACGAAGTCGCATTATCGAAAATCTTGGAGGCACAAATCTTCTTTGCCGCGTCGTCAAAATTGGCTGTCGTATCAACGATCACCGGCACGTTGCCGGCGCCAACGCCGATGGTTACGGTTCCCGACTGCATCGCCCGTTTCACATTATTCTGGCTGCCCGTTACAACAGCAAGATCGGCCTGATTCATCAACGCCTGGGTCATGTCTTTGTTGACCGGGGGCGGCAGCACCTGGACAAGATCCTCAGGCTGGCCAGTCCGCTTCAATGCCGCCCGCATCAATTCGACGGTCTTGCGGGTTGTGTGTTGCCCGGCGGGCGACGGCGCAATTATCACTGCGTTGCCACCTTTGAGCGCCATCATCGCCTTGTTGACGGGTGTTGCAGCTGGATTGGTGGACGGACACACGGCTGCCACCACACCGACTGGTTTGGCATACTTTACGATACCGCGCTGTGGGTCGTCCTCGATGACGCCGACGGTTTTGACACGCATCAGATCTCTGAGTGTACCAAACGTTTTGCGGGTATTCTTGATGATCTTTGATGGAACATTGCCAAGTCCGGTGTCCTCAACCGCGAGCTCGGCCAGCATGCGCGCGTGCTCCGGCTTGTATATGGACCAAGCCAGTGCCGTCACTGCTTCATCGATGCGCGTTTGATCGTGGTTTTCATATGCCCGCATCGCTTCGCGGGCACGCTCGACGAGCAGGGCGACGCTTTGTTCAGCTTGTTGCAGGCCTTGGTTGTCCTCAGCTGGGGCCATTGATGTGCTTGAAGCGACCTGTGCACTCACGACGGTCTCCGAATAATGTTGATAGGATCTCAAAGTGTTTGATCATGCTGCCTTCGGGCCGCCGTCACGAACAGACCTGCGGTCTGGTGGCGGCCCGAAGAATGAGTGAGATGCCTTATAATGTGTTATAGGCCTTTGAGTAAGCCCTTTAGAAACGTCTCACGCTCGGCCCACATCTTCTTGACCTGGTCTCGATTCAAGATGCGGATCGGCGACCCGCCGTTTTTCATTTGTTTTGCGACGCGCTTGTTTGCGAACATCTTCGGCACCGCTGCGGCAAGCTTGTCAATGACTGCCTTTGGCGTTCCTTTGCGAACCATTATGCCCCGGAAATTTACCGAAGAGTCATCGACAGCATATCCTTGTTCCTTAAAGGTTTTAACATTCGGCAAGAATTCCTTGTCGCGCTGCAAATCGGCGATTCCGAGAATCTTGAGGTTCTTCCGACTGCGATAGGAATCAGAGAGGTTGTTCACGCCAGCCATAACCTGGCCGCCAAGCACTGATTTTAACGCCGGTGCGCCGCCTTTATGCGGTACGTAAGCCAGTTTCGCGCCGAGGGCCTTCTGAATCTGTAAAAAGGCTATGTGATGACCGACAAATAAGCCGGCACCGGAAACCGTTACTTTGCCCGGGTTCTTTTTGGCGAACGCGGCAAGATCCTTAACAGAATTAAATTTGCTGTTCTTATTGACAACCAAAACAGCGGGATCTGCACCCCAGTTGGCAATTGGCTCGAGGTTTCTAATGTTGTATTTCGTCTTGAACTTAATCGATTGAGCAATAAAGTGCGGGACATTGTAGGCACCGAGCTCATAGCCGTCCGTTTTTGCTTTGGATGCAAACGCGTTCCAGCCAACTTTGCCGCCAGCACCCGGCTTATTAATAATGACGATTGGTTGTCCAAGATACTCCTTATTTGCAGAGACCATCGTTACAATGCGCGCTTGGAAATCGGTTGCGCCACCTGCGCTATAAGCAATCATCAAGCTGACCGGCTTGTTAGGATAGTTTTGAGCCATTGCTGGCGCGCAGACGGAGAACGTCGATGCGGCAAGTGCAGCAATTCCGATCCCTATCGATTTCATTTCATTTCCTCCGTTTACTTAAGGGGCGACGCCCCGGGCTCTCTGCCGGCGAATTCTTCCGGCTAGAGTAAAATGCCTGTCGGTGTTTGAACGCGTAGACCCAAAGCAAAAACCAAATAGATCAATGCCATAAAGCCTACCGTGACAACTGTACGCATGACCCAAGTGCGCGCAGAAAGATGTGAATTTGGGTCGTACAATGTGTAGAGCGTGAAGAGGCATACCGTTCCTGCGGCGTAAAAACCGAGCCACGGCACCAACAAGAAAACGTATACCAACATCAAGATGATGGCTGGCGCGATGTTTCGCGTTTGCTCTTTTGTCATTCCGACGCCCGTGCGGTTGGCGCCCCTGAGCGCTCGGAAAACGGCAACGACGGATAGACCGACCATGACGACTGAAAACAGCTGCGGAAACAGATAGGGCTGCGGGTCTTTGACATTAAAGCTGACGAACGCAATCCACAGAGAAAGCGCAAGTATGAGTACTGCAGCAATCGTCTGCTGCGTTCGCCCCGCAGTGACCTCATAACTCATGGCGCACCTCTTGGACGACGGTTTTATTCGCTCGCATGCGAAGTTCGGCGATAAGGCTGTAGACGACCGATAGGACGACGAGAGAGATCAACAACAGGTTTAGCCAGCCGGTACAGAAATAGAAGAAAAGCCCATCTTGCGATTGCGCAATTATGCGCCCCTGCACGTAGTTGTGCTCGGCTATTGGACCCAGGATGATTCCAAGCACGAGGGGTGCGGGACTGAAGCCGTATTGCGATAAGAAATACATTCCGATGCCTAGGACCATCATGATAGCGACATCGTTCATTGAATTTTGCACGCTGTATGATCCGAACACGGCCAATACCAGAATTGTGCCAGCGAGTATCGGCGGTGGGATACGCACGACGTGGGCCGCCAAGCCGGCAATGTAGAGGCCGAAAATCAACATCAGAATTTGGCCGATCAGTAGAGAGTTTATGAAGGCGTAGGCGACAGCCGCGTGCTGCTTGAAAAGGTCTGGTCCGGGAAAAATACCGTGAATTAATAGCCCGCCAAGTAGCACGGCAGCCGTCGGACTGCCTGGCACCGACAGGGTCAGCAAAGGCACCAGTGATGGCCCTACCATGGCGTTGTTTGCGGATTCTGCGGCAATGACACCCTCTGGTTCACCTGTTCCAAACTTTTCTGAATGTGGTGAAAAACGACGTGTTTGATCGTAGGCGACCAAGCCGGCGATCTGTCCACCGGCACCGGGAATTAGGCCGATGATGACGCCGACAACGCTGCCGATCGACAAGGCCCGAATTTTTGAAACCGTTTCGGCTGCTGCACGCCAGATCGCATGGGCCTGTACTTCAATGATCGAGTAATCGCGTGCCTTGCGGCCACCCTGAACCATCTCAATGACCTGGGGAATGGCGAACAGACCAATCAGTGCGGCAATAATGTGGACCCCGCCTTCCAACTGCTCCACAAATATGAAGCGCTCAACGCCTTGGACAGAATCGGAGCCGATCATCGCAATCCATAACCCGATGCACCCGGCAAGAAGGCCCTTGACGATTGATTTGGAATCCAGCGTTCCGATGATCGTCACCCCAAGTATGGCGACCCAAAATAGATGCGATGGCCCAAAGCCGAGCGCCCACCTCGCTAAGATTGGCGTCAAAAAGATCAGAACGAAAATGCCGAGCACACCGCCGATTGCCGAGGAAATGAAGCACATCTGAAGCGCTTTTGCTCCTGCGCCTTGACGTGCCATCGCGTTTCCGTCGAGTGCGGTTGCGATATTGGCGGGAGCCCCAGGTATTTTCAGCAGGATGGCGCTAACCGCACCTCCGGCAACAGTCGACGTGTAAGCGGCGCCAAGCAGCATGAGACCCTGGGCCGGATCCATATGAAAAGTAAACGGAATAAGTAGGGCAACCGCCATCGTTGGCGACAACCCAGGTGTTGCCCCCAATAACAGCCCGCCAATTGTGCCAGCACAAAGGATGGCCATCGACGATAGCGTAAACACCGCACCAAAGTGATCCAGAAATTCCATCGGGCCGTTCCCACGCAGATCTTTTTTTGACCTCGCGGTCGATTGCTCTTGTGGCAATTTTGCAGCCCATGCTAGATAATGAAAATAGTTTTGCAAACGTTTTCATTTTTGCGATGGGAGCGCTCGAATGTGGACGAGAGAAGGCCGGCGTGCGGGCATTGTCGACGTGGCGGCCGACGCAAAGGTTTCTCCTGCGACAGTCTCGCGTTATTTCAACGCGCCAGCCATTGTGCGCTATGAAACGAGAAAACGCATCGAGGCGGCAATAGAAAAGTTGGGCTATGTGCGCAACAGAGTTGCTGGCGGTGTCAGCGGCGGGGAAACGGGCTGCATCGGCATCGTTGTGCCGACAATAGACAACGCCATCTTTTCAGAGTTGTTGCAGGAGTTTTCCTCCGCATTGGCCCTGCATGGGCGAACGATGGTCATAGCTGCGCACGGATATGATCTGGGACGCGAAGAGATCCTTGTGAAATCTCTGCTTGAACAGCGTGTTGATGCGCTAGCGCTTATCGGCCTTGAGCACACGCCCCGCACTCTACGTCAATTGCGGCAACACAAACTGCCTACCGTCTGCGTCTGGAACCATGATGAAGACAGTCGCTTACCCTGCATCGGATTTGACAATTGCGAAGCTGGAAGGATGGCAGCTGATCATCTTGTCAAACTTGGTCACAGCAGCATTCTATTTGCTTTTGGCGAAGAGCGCGGCAACGACCGGGCGGCAGATCGTAAGAAGGGTGCTCTTAAGGCAATGTCCGCTGTAAGTGCATCTACCAGATCGAAGCGTCAAATGGCCTGCCCCTACGATGTGCAAAAATCCAAGGAACAGATCAAAGAGTGTCTCGCGCGTTCCAATGCGCCGACTGCGGTTCTCGCCGGGAACGATGTGATCGCACAAGGTGCTCTGTTTGCGGCCATGTCACTAGGCTTGCGTGTTCCCGAAGACGTTTCGGTTGTCGGCATTGGTGATTTTCGTGGATCATCAGCCTTTGAGCCTGGCCTTACGACTCTGCGCATTCCAGCCCGCCGCATTGGCCGGCGCTCGGCAGACGCGTTGGTCGAAATGATTGAGTGGCCCAATGTCAATTTTCACCATAATGAATGCCTACCAGTTGAATTGATTGTTCGCGGATCTACTGCACCGCCAAAACATCGGTGGAGAGTGTCATCCGGAACGAAACCAGAGTCAGCTCGGGCATAAGACCCCGGGCGACATCGCCTTGTGGCCATAAACAGGAAGAGGAGAGGAAGCTTATGAAAATTAACAGACTGATAGATCGTATCGCGACGACGGCGTTGGTGGTTTCAGCTGGCTTCGCAGTAGCCGCGACGCCGGCACTTGCACAGAAATTTCCGAGTAAACCTGTTGAATTGGTTGTGCCTTGGAAGACAGGTGGCGGCACAGACCGTAGCGCGAGGTTATTCGCACCATACCTTTCTGCTGCGCTTGGCGTGCCTGTCAAAGTGGTGAATATCTCTGGCGGTGGTGGCTGGGTCGCCTGGGCCCAGATGGCCGCGTGGGATCCTAAGAAGGACGATCACAAGATTGGCCTGGTCAATCTACCTCACGTATTTGCCTACCTTGACCCGAAAATGCGCCGCAAGGAAACCGTTGCTAATTTTAACTTCATCGGCGGACAAACCTTCGATCCCTGTCTGTGGTTGGTTGGCACAAATGACAAGCGCTTTAAGACATTGAAGGAATTCATCGCTTATGGAAAAGCGAACCCTAACAAGATCATTGTCAGCACCACAGCGATAGGCTCGGATGACTATCAGGGGCTTGCCTATGCTGAGAAGAAGATCAAGGGCTTCAAAGTGGCAAAAGTCTACGCCAATAACGATGGCAAAAAGATCCAGGAGCTTCTTGGCAAGCACACCCACGCGATTGCTGGCAACATTTCATATTATGTGCCTCATATCATTGAGGGCAAGATGATCCCGCTTGCTGTACTGAGTGAGCAGCGCTCCCAGTTTCTGCCATCGGTACCGACCTTTAAGGAAGTTACGGGCGTTGACAACATTTGCTTTGCTGGAAGAACACTCGTGGCTGCACCAGGATTGGATGGCGCAAAATACAAGGTCTTTGAGGCTGCGATCAAAAAAGCGCAGAAGAACCCCCAATACCGCATAAAGGAATTGAACAATTCCAGCACGGTATGGGATGTAAGTGGCGAGAAACTAAAGGCCTTCATCAAGAGCACCGAGGCGCGCGTGAAGACTGTCGAATATTGGAAGAAAAAATAGATCTGTAGTGCAAACCCGGGGCGGAGCGGACGAGATAGTCTGGTCCGCCTCGAAGATGGGTCTAGCATCTATTAAGAGTGGATTGGCTCATGCGTGCCTACCTCATAGCAGGACCAGTGATTGTCTATGGTCTGTTTGTTGCTCTTGCGGCTTATATAATTTGGATTGCACACGACATGCCCAGCGGCGGCGGCGTCATGCCGATTTTTGCTGCCAGCGGCGTTATTGCGCTTTCGCTTGTACGAATTGTCAGGGATCTGCGATCCGTTCTCGCAAGACGCCTTGCGAACATTGAGATGCCATTTGACCTCAGGGTGTTCCGCGTCATCGGTATGTTTGCGCTCAGCGCTGGCTATCTGTTTGCAATTTTCATTCTGGGATATTTCACAAGCACACTTTTGTTTCTTAGCCTCGGAGCACTGCTGCTCGGCGTTCGGGACTGGAGAGCCCTTGTCATTGCTGTCCTCGCCCTCATACCATTAATGTATGGGTTCTTTGTTTTGTTCTTAGGGGCAAACCTTCCCCGCGGCTTGCTCATCTAGCGGCGGGTGCAGCCAGATGAGCATCGAGACCACGTTCAGCTACGCCCTTGCATTTCTATCCATGGAAATGTCAGCGATGGTAATAGTGGGCGTGATCATCGGTCTGGTGATTGGTGCAATCCCCGGCCTTAGCCCACCGATGGCTATTGCGCTCCTCATTCCCGTTTCATTTCACTTGCCACCGAGCCAAGCTCTCGTCCTGATGGTTTCGTGTTATGCCGCTGGTATCTATGGGGGGTCATTTTCCGCGATATTGCTACGGGCGCCGGGGACCTCCGCCTCCGCTGCATCTGCCATCGAGGGATTTGAGCTTACAAAACGAGGCAAAGCCATCGAGGCAATCCGAATTTCCACATTTGCTTCGGTTATTGGTGGATTGATTTCAGGTCTCGTTCTGCTGCTCGTAGCGCCACCACTTTCTCAGGTCGCGCTACTGTTCGGTCCATCTGAGTATTTTCTGATTGCCATTCTAGGCCTCACCGCCATTGCATCAGTGTCCTTCGGATCGCTTGAAAAGGGGCTGATTTCCGGTTGCCTCGGCCTTTTCCTGGCAACGGTTGGAATCGATCTCTATTCCGGAATTCCGCGCTTCACTGGCGGCATTACAACATTGCAGTCCGGCGTAGACATTATGCCTGCTATCATTGGCCTGTTTGCATTTGCGCAGGCATTGGAGCTGTGCGAAGCGAAAGCGCACGAGACCGTATCGGGTAAGAGCCGGCTCAGTTGGCGAATATGGCCGAGGCTGATGGAAATCAACCATGTGAAGTGGTCGCTTTTGCGTGGCTGGGGCTGCGGGCTGGTTCTGGGTATTGTCCCTGCTGCTGGTGCGAGTGTCGCGCAATGGATTGCCTATGCTTGGGAAATTCAGCGGCGCAAACCCGGGGATAATTTTGGAAAAGGTGAGATCAAAGGACTGGCGGCTACGGAAGGCTCTAACAATGGCTCAACCGGCACCTCGCTGATCCCGATGTTCGTTCTGGGTGTGCCGGGAGGCATATCGGCAGCCGTAATTCTAGGTGCACTAATTATTCACGGGCTTCAGCCGGGCTTCAGGCTATTCAAGAACAATCCGGAGGTCGTCTATACCGTCATTTGGGGATTCATTTTTGCAAATGTCCTTATGGGTGTCTTGGCCGTGTTCTTCTCACGCATTATGGCCTACATCACCGTGATGCCCAAAGGTCTGCTTGCCCCACTCATCATCATATTCTCAATTGTCGGAACCTACGCAAATTCCAACAACGTCGGTGACGTTATTCTCATGATGGCGTTCGGGGTACTTGGCTATCTGATGTATAAGTTCAACTTTTCCACGGCTGCCGTTTTGCTGGGCTTGATCCTGGGACCAATTGCCGAAAATGGATTGCGTGACCTCTTGGTGGTCTCGCAGGGAAGCCCCGTCGTTTTTACGTTGCAGCGGCCTATATCGCTGATCTTGATCGCTCTTATCGTTCTCGTCGTCGTATACTCGTCGCGTCAGCAAGAATGGGAAAAGAGCAGCCAAGATTTGGCGTCATCCGTTGGCCGCCAATAGCCGTGGTGGCGTCCTTCTTCCTGCTAAATTATGTTTTGGATAGTCCACTGGATTGAGGTCTGCGCATAGAGTCTAAGATATCGCGCATGTCCTTCTCAGTCGGTGTCAACGGTGCCGATCTGAGATTGTTACTTTGCATGGCAGCTGCCGCGATATCATCTCGCGCGGTGGTCGAATGAACAAAAGAATCGAGACCCTTATCAAGATTGAGGCTGTTGGCAAACCGTGCAATACCCGCGGCAGGTGACCGCGCATTAAATGCGCAGGCAAGATGGCGTCCCTTAGCACCGAGGACAGGTTCGCTAAACGCAATCACCGCCGGTAAAGCCAAAGCAATCGCCTGGCCATGGACAATATTGTGTTGAGCCCCGAGGGGTGCTGCAATGGCATGGGCGAGGCCCAGACGCGCACTCGAAAATGCCATGCCAGCCAGCGTTGCCGCGACGAGACATTGTCCGCGCGCATCGATATTGTCCGGTTGTTCAAAGCAAATGGGAACGGCGTGAACGAGGAGTGAGATCGCTTCTTTCGCCAGTGCATCGGAAATCGGTGAGGCCTGACGTGAGACGTATGCCTCAATGGCGTGCGACAGTGCATCGATACCGGTGACAGCGGTAACGTTTGCGGGCAGTGATGTGATTAATTCTGGATCGAGGACAATATGATGCGGAATCAGCGTTGATGCCGTGACCCGCAATTTGATCTCCCGGTCGTCATCGCCGAAGACAGCGACCGGTGAAACTTCGGCACCCGTACCAGCCGTGGTTGGCATACAAGCAAACATCGAATCGTGTGGAACGAGTTCGCTCTGACCGAGGGCCTCGTAGGTCGCATCATTTGCCAGTCTGATGCGTGCGACTTTGGCCGTATCCATTGTTGATCCGCCGCCAATGGCCACAACCATATCCGGTTCAAATTCCTCGAGACATTTATGACAGGCATCAATGGACCAAGTGGTAGGCTCATTATCCGGCACGACATGTTTTGCTACCGTCCGGTCATTGGTCTGTAATGCTTCCGTTAAGGCGTCCCCAAGGAGCGCTTTGGCAAAATGCGGATCGACGACCAACGCAATTCTTCGTGCGCCTACGGAATCGGCCAGCCTTATGATGTCGCGGCGGCAGCCAGAACCAAATGTTATCTTGGAACCGGTTTGGTTGAATTGAAAGGGCGACATGTGGGCAATCGGTGTTTGCGTCGGCGCATCGCGAATTAAGACACCATTTGCTCAGTGCTTGGCTTCGCAACTGAGCAAATGTGCCTCGACAAAACAGAGCGGCAGAGCCGCCCCAATTGCCGCCTAAGCGCGGTACTTATTGAAGTCGGGTTTGCGCCCTTCAACCCAAGCGCTCGTCCCTTCCATTCGCTCTGGTGCATCGGAAAACAAATCGATGATTTCACGGGCATGGAACAAGGCTGGATAAAGCATATCTGTCTTTGCGTTCATCGACGTTTTCAGGAACCGCAATGATGTCGGGCTCATTTCCAGGACTTCGTCACACCATTGATTGACTTCATTGTAAAGTTCGTCATGCGGCACGACTTTATTGATCAATCCCATCTCAAGTGCTTCTTGCGGCGAGTATTCACGTGACAGATAAATGATTTCGCGCGCCTTGCGTTCGCCGACGAAATGACTGAGCAGAGTTGAGCCCCAGAACATAGGAGCGCCAGCTCTCTTCGAGCCATGCTGACCAAAAACAGCACGGTCCGACGAAATAGCCAGATCGCAGAGGAGCTGAAGCTGGTTGCCACTTCCAATTGCGCGGCCGTTCACCGCGGCAATGATAGGTTTGCCGCAATTGCGCATCGATGTCGCGCAATCCAAGAGTTTCATAAAATGTACGCGGTGGGTTCCAGGCCGTTTGGTCAAATGTTGCTTGACTTGGCCGCCTTCGTTGAAGTGGGTGTCTCCAGCTCCCGTCAGAACCACGACGCCGATTGAGGTGTCCGAATCTGCGGTACGAAAGGCGTGCGCCAGTTCGACAAACGTGTCTCCAGTGGTAGCGTTGTCAACCTCGGGCCGGTTGAGGGTAATCCAGGCAACGTGAGGCCGCTTTACTTCGTATAAGATATCTTTGTATTCCATTTCTTCTC
Source organism: Hyphomicrobiaceae bacterium (assembly GCA_965223255.1). Classification (GTDB taxonomy): domain Bacteria; phylum Pseudomonadota; class Alphaproteobacteria; order Rhizobiales; family Hyphomicrobiaceae; genus CBDCWA01. The sequence continues at coordinate 1,190,450 of CBDCWA010000003.1, forward strand.
TCCTCTGTGTTGCAAATAGCTATGCGATACCGACCGGCTCACTCAATTGGCTCCGTATCGGGCCAGGGCGTGCGCGGATCATATCTTCCAATTCCCTTTGCACGGCACTGCGATGGGCACTACTGAACAAATTCTCCATTTCATCAGGATCTGTTGTCAGATCATACAATTCCCCGGCACCGGATTTTTTCTCAAGCGTCATTTTGTGGGTCCTGGTTCTGACCGTCGTCAGTTGTAATTCCACCCCGCATCGTAAGGGAAGCAGGTGCCACTCACTGTAGGCGACGTCCCGGCTAGCGCTATCGGTTTCGATGAGCGGTCGCAAACTGCGGCTTTGAATGTCTGGGGGCTGTTCGAGATCGCAATACTCATAGAACGTCGCAGCAAGATCGAGCGTCGATACCGGATCAGAAACTGTCCTACCTTTTGAAATGCCCGGGCCTCGCATAACACATCCAACACGCAGGAGACCCTCATATGGCATCGGGCCCTTCATGTAGAGACCATGATCGCCCAGCAGATCGCCATGATCCGATGTGTAGACCACAATTGTATTTTCCGCCAAACCGCGCGCGTCCAGAACGTCAAGAATCCGGCCAACGTGATGGTCGATCTGTGAGATCATGGCAAAGTAGTTTGCCGTCATATGGGCCAACTGTCGGTCGCTCTGGGGTTCTGCGCCAGACGCATCTTTACGGTTTTGGCGCAGCGCCGGATCGTCCAGCTTTGGTGTTCCGGTGAGGGCGGCCTTATGCCACCATGGCCGCCGTTCAAGATCGAGTTCATGACTGGCTGGCATGGTGACGTCTTGGTGATCGTATTCATTGTGCCAAGGTGCCGGCGGTGCATAGGGATGATGCGGGTCCGGAAATGACGCCCAGACAAGAAACGGTTTGTCGCCCCTACGCTTGTTTAGAAACTCAATGGTATGATCGGCGACCCACTGGCTGGTGTGCCATACGGCGGGAAGCGCCGAGTTCCAGGTTCTGACTGCGCCGGTTACTGGCTCCAACTCTGTTGTATGAAGCTGCCAGGCTTCATCGCGCGCACCCCGAGATGCAAACCAACGTTCATAGTGCTGGCCTTCAGGCGGCACTGGCTTACGGCTCATTTGTAGGTGACCCAATACGCAGAGGCGGACATCATCAAAGCCCATATAAGGGCCGTTCCAATTGTCGCCATAACCTCTGGAAGACTGTTTGCATTCGGGAGATCCGGTTGGCGCAAATGTCTCGCGGCTTGAAAAATGCGCCTTGCCGAAAAATGCAGTGTCATAGCCATTGTCGGCAAATTGCGTTGCAAAGCCTATGCGTGCGAGCGTTGGATCGGGATCAACACCATTGTCGTAGACCCCGTGGGTCAGCGGCAGCATGCCGGTCAACATGGACGCGCGGGCAGGCTGGCAGACGAGATTTGGCGTTATGCACGCTGCAAATCTTACCCCGTCCTCAGCAAGTTGTTCGATGTGCGGTGCGCGAACACCGCGCGTCTCAAACCGACCAAAGCAATCGCCACGCTGCATGTCTGATGTAATGAGCAGGATATTTGGAGATCTGCGGGTCAATTTGCTGGCTCCTTAGGCCTCTTCCGGCTCAAAACTATGGCGGGATAAGCGATTGAGGAGTGCCGGTAGGGCCATAAACGCAACAGCTAGAACGAGGAAGAAAATCGCCACGTGTTGATCAAGCAGTTTCAGCGGCTCGTATTGATATTGAATGAGGGTCTGACGCAGCGCTTCCTCAAACCGCTCTCCAAGCACAAAGCCGAGGATGACGGGCGCCAAGGGATAACCATGGCGGCGCATGTAGAACCCGACTAGTCCGAGCGCGCAGACCAGATAAAGGTCGAGCTCGGCATGGTTCTTCGAGTAGACACCAACAATAGCGATCACGATGATTGCTGGCAGGAGCAATCGCATCGGTATGTAAAGAATTCGAACGAACAACCCAACCAGAGGCAGATTGAGGATCAAGAGCATTATGTTGCCGAGGTATAAGGCAGCAATCAAACCCCAAACCACATTTGGGTGTTGCTGAAACATTAGCGGTCCAGGTTGCACATCAAGCGCAACTAGAGCCAGTAGCATAACCGCTGTTGAGCCAGACCCTGGAACCCCAAGGGACAACATCGGCACCAGGGCACCAGCGCTGGCGGCATTGTTAGCGGCTTCCGGTCCTGCCAATCCTTTTATTTCACCCTTACCGAACCGTTCCGGATGGCGGCTGACCTGGGTCTCGATCGAGTAGGATATGAAAGATGCAATCGAAGCGCCGGCGCCCGGGAGAACGCCGACCATAAAGCCGCTCGCAGCTCCCCTCAGGATGGCCCCTGCGCTCTCCACCAATTCCTTAAGCGAAATGTAAATGCGATGTTCAAGAACCTTGCGGATGACATTGGCGCGGACTTCGGAGGCATTGATCAACACCTCGGAAATTGCAAATAGACCAATCGGGATGACCAAAAGCTCGATCCCGTCGAAGAGAAATTCCGATTCGAAAACGAACCTTTCAACGCCAGTGATATCCGCGCCAACAGTGGACAGGGCAAGACCAACAACCATTGCCATCAAGCCTTTGACAAGGCTCTTGCCAGACAGCGCCGCAACGGCCGACAACCCGAAAATGAAAAGGGCGCAGTATTCGGGCGGACCGAACTTCAGGGCAAAGTTTGCAAGCCAGGGGCCAAGAAACATCAATCCGACAACGCCAAGCGTGCCGGCGATGTAGGACCCGATGGCGGCGATACACAATGCCGGCCCTGCACGTCCCTGAAGCGCCATTTGATGACCATCGAGGCAGGCAACGACGGATGCCGACTCACCGGGAACGTTCAACAATATCGATGTCGTCGACCCACCATACATGGCGCCAGCGTATACGGCCGCCAGCATTATGATTGTGCTCGTCGGGTCGCCGACAAGGAGCACGATTGGCAGACCAATGGCAATTGCGCCCGATGGCCCGATCCCGGGCAGTACGCCGACCATGGTGCCAAGAAATGCACCAGCGAGTGCGAACGCTAGATTGTGTGGCTGGAAGGCGATCGCAAAACCGCTGGCCAAATGAGTGAGAACATCAGCCGCCATAGGTCCCCCCCAGCACGCCCTCAAGCAGAGTGCCGACCGGCAGCGGTATACCCAGGATTAGCTGAAAAACAACGAAGACGAGACCGGTTAGCAGAGCAGCAAAACCAAAGGCGCCAAACCACGTCGGTTGACGCAGCAGCTTCATCGTCGCTGTGGTGTAGAGAACTGTGGAAATAATGAAACCAAGTGGAAACAAGAGCGCGACGTAGGCAACCATCAAGGCGAGAGGCAAGAGATCGTCGAGCTGTTTCGCGAGATTTTGGAAAATACCTGGTTCGGCTTTTTCCGATACGCTGTCTGCGCCTTCATCCTTTGGTGGTGGTGCACGCCAGGCAAAAAACTGGATGGCCGCAAGTCCTAGCCCGAACACGACGAGAAGCTTTGGGAAAAACGACGGGCCGATTACATCGCCTTCCAAAGTAGCCTCGAGCTGCATGGCTTCATAGCCATAGGCTAGGATGACGACGGCGAATACGATCGCTGCCAAGCGGTCAGACGTGAGAAACTTTCGTCTCATGAACCGGCAAATGTTATATTAGACCAAGCCTGCCGGCGGGTGACGCATTCTGCCCGCCGGCAATGAAATGACCCGCAGAATTTCACAACCGCGGGTCGACAGTTGCATAGAAATTATTTCTTTTTCTTTTTCTTCTTGAAGCGCTTAAACATGCCGATTGATTTCAGAACCGCGGTGCGATCTTCCGCTTCCTTGTTCACCCATTTCTGCATGTCCGCGCCGGCGATGAATGTCTCGTTGAGCGCGTTCTTTGTGAGGTAGTCTTTCCAGTCTTTGGTCTTCTGGGTGCGCTTAAAGAGATCGATGTAATAAGCGACGGCGGCTTTGGAGACGCCTGGCGGCATCATCACGCCGCGGAATGGCGACATGACCCTGATCGGATACCCGGCCGCTTCAAACGTCGGAACTTTTGGGAACAACGGCAATTTTTCCATTGCTGCCAATATACGCAGCTTGCCAGCCTTTACATGCTCGCGGACTTCGGCAGGATTTTCGACGATAAAATCGATATGTCCGCCGAGAAGCTGGATGACGGCGTCGCCACCACCCTTATAAGGCGTATAGGTGAATTTTAGCCCATGCGATTTCTTGAGTTGGACACCCACGACTGACGAGCTGTTTCCGAACGGACCGCCGCCTTGTTTGATCTTGTTTGGGTTCTTTTTGATGGCGGTGACAAGGTCCTTCATCGACTTGTATGGCGAAGACGCATTGACCACAATAATCAGCGGGTCAATTGCCGTCAGTGCGATGGTCGTGAAACTCTTGTGGTCGATCTTGGACTTGCGAATGAGCGGGCGCATTAGCTGCGTCGGCGTATAGCTCCACAGCAAATGCTCATTGCCTTTGTGTTTTACGGCTACAAACTTGCGTGCCTTTTTGCCGCCACCGCCGCGAACGTTACGAACCTTGGCCTTTATGCCAGCCGGCAACAGCTTATTCTTTTTCCAGATTTGTACATAGGCACGCAGCAATAGATCATTGCCCGTACCAGGACTTGAGTGCGTGACCAACAACAAATCTTTTGTAGGTTTGAAATCTGCCCGAGCTTCCAAAGTCAACATACTGCCGGCTGCTAAGAGCGCTATTGCTGGCAGCGCTGTTTTGAGCGCACTTTGTATTGCATGCGTTATCTTCATCGCTTCCTCCATTGCCAGGTAGAACGTTATTTTATCTAGTGTTTTTGTTTGGCTGACGAGATGTTTGCCCGCCAGCATTGAGTGGTTAGTCCTTTTTTCCTTTGTAGTCAGGGTGCAATCTTGGTCCATCCTCGATCCCATCAACCGGTGGACCGCTAATCCCGTGGCGTGTGTCTTTGGCCACGAAGAACACTACGTCTGCCTCCGGTGTCGCTATGCAAGAATGTTCGACGCCGGCTGGAATGTGAACGCAATGGCCGGCAGGACAAATCACCGTTTGATCGTCGATGTCGCACTGCAGCGTACCTTGCAAGACAAAATTGAATTGCTCATTGGGATGGGTATGTCTTTTCGATCCCGTGCCGGCTGCCTTGTGAATAAGGCCGACAATCACCTTGTCCCCGAACAACGCACCACCTTCAGAGCTGGATTTTCCTGACAGCTTGCGCGACGGCATGACTTCACAGCTCGTCTCGTGAGTAGGCTTTTCCTTCAATTCGGCCATCTCATAGACGTAACGCTTCATTCCTTGGTTGTAGACTGAATGGACCTGCTTCTGCACGTTCAACCTCCGCTTATTCGCTTACATCACGTCAATTCCAACTGCTCCGGCAATTGACTGTGGTCACACCAGATGAAATTGCGTTTCATAATATGTTAGTTTTGAAAGCCACTCAATCAAAACTAAATGGCCCTAATAAACGCCCTTGTAGACGAGGCCGACAACCGAGACACTCAGTACGATCAATACCCATTGGCGGAACTGTAGCTCGTTGATTCTGTTGCGCAATCGGTTTCCCAGAACCATTCCCAAAATAGATGGCGCAACAGCAATGACCGACAGCAAGAACACGCGCCATTCAACGACGCCGAGTAACGGAAAGAAAATCAGTATCGGTATTATTGTCGCGAGATACGCAATACTGATTGCTGGGATGAAGACGTCCTTGTTGATCCGTTGCGACAGAAAATATGGAACCAGAAATGGCCCCGCCAAAGAAGACATTCCGGCAGAAACCCCGGCGCCAAATCCAGCACTTACGCCTAGTGGATGTTTGAGCCTCGTCGGCAAGACAAAGTTTGGATTGAAGTACAAAAGGAGGATCGCGCCGAGTGTTGCCGTTGCCATGAATAGGTAGAGAAAACTGGATGGCGCAATCGAGATCAGAACCACGCCAATGATGGTCGCCACCAAAGTAATTGTATAAAGCGGCCAGTAACTCAAAACCTCGTGGCGCTGCTGCGGCGCGGGCCATGCCTGCAACATGTTTATCGACATGGTTGGAATTTGCACGAGAGCAACCGCGGTCGGAACATCGGTAAAAAGCGCAATGACCGGCACCACAATCTGCGGTAGGCCGGAGCCGGTCACACCCTTGGCAAAGCCGCCAGCGACATATGTCAATGAAATCGCGATGAGGAGGTACAGGTCTACCATAGGCAGAGTCATCGCGAACTCTATGCTCCCGTCTGAAACACTATCGGGCTTTTGCTGCTGCAGTGTTAATGGGCCTATGGAGCCATCAAGCCGGCACCTTTAACACCAGCGATCGCGAACGCCTCATCCTGCGGTCCAGAATCACCACTTATACCAACCGCACCAATGATTTCGCCATCCGCGAGAATTGGCACCGCCCCGGGATTGGGCAGCAGCTTGCCATCTGCGGCTACTGCAAGCGCCTGCATAAAACTCGGATTGGCTTTTGCTTTGTCTGCTAGTCCACGACTGGATTCGCCCATTGCAACACAACCCCAAGCCTTGCCCTGTGCGACTGTGATGCGAAACATACTTGCGCCATCCTGACGCTGCGCGGAGATGATGTGGCCCGAAACGTCGAGAACGACGACTGCAATGGGTTGCGCCTGGGCCTCTGAGGCCGCGGTGAATGCGCCGTCTATGATCTTGTTCGCTTGTGCAAGACTAAGTTTTGACACGCCACTCTCCCAATTCTGTGTAGACCTCGGTCTGGTGATCTACGCCCGCTGCAGGATCTGTCCCTGCCGCGACAACTCGCTTCAAGGTGAATGCAGTTGCGCTGGAAGGACACAGACTATGTGACCGAAGTTTTTTGCATTTGCAAGTTTTTGCAACACTGGTGTACTAGTTAAACCAGCTTCGAGCGATCGGGATATCGGGCCAGGTTCCCGTGCGCCCAAC
>CBDCWA010000004.1:0-1517500 GCA_965223255.1 Hyphomicrobiaceae bacterium
ACACGTTTGGCATAGAGGGAATGAGCGAAGACGAGGCACAGCCACTCTTAAAGAAACTTTGCGATCATTGTACCGATGAAAAGACCATTTATCGCCACAAGTGGCAAAAGGGTGATGTGTTGATCTGGGATAACATCGCAACCCAGCATAAGGCGATTGGTGATTATGCCTTGCCGCAACGCCGCTTCATGCATCGCACAGTTGTCGAAGGCTGGGAGGTGTATTGAGTTCGGCCTGATTAAGCCCGTTCAATACGTGGCATTATCAATTCTGACACTCGGTGCCTCTATGCCAAGTGCCTCGCGCACGCGCGCCAACTGACCATCAATGCTGCGGGCCAGAATAGCGTTATCTGAACCAACCGCTACGAACGTGAAGCCATCTTTCAGTTTGGCTATCCCGTCTTCTTCCATTGGCGAAAGGATGCCAGCCGGTTTGCCGGCAGCTTTGATATCGGCTAAGGCGGCCGCGATGACCTTACTCGTCTCGGGGTTTCCTGGTTTGGCCAAATAGCCCATGCTTGCCGAGAGATCCGATGGTCCAATGAATAACGCGTCCACGCCATCTACGGCAGCGATTTCGGCGATGTTACTGATCGCATTCTCGGTCTCAAGTTGGACGATAACGCAAAGTTCCTCTTCGACGCGTTCGAAATAATCCGTCACGCGACCGAATTTGTTGCCCATGTTGCCGAGCGCAACACCCCTGATACCGCGCGGGGGATAGCGCGTTGAAGCAACCGCTCGTTTGGCATCCTCGGCATTCTCAACCATGGGGAATAGCAGTGTGAAGACGCCGATATCCAACACACGCTTCACCATCACCGGATCATTCCACGGTGGGCGTACAATCGGCTCGGTTCGGCTTGGACCATAGGCCTGCAGCTGGCTGAACACCGAGAAATTGTCATTGGGCGAGTGTTCCATATCGAGCACGACCCAATCATAACCAGAATATGCGGTGATCTCCGCTGCAATATTACTGCACATCATGCTCCACAAACCGATCTGAGGCTTGCCGGCCTTGATTGCGGCCTTAAAGCGATTTGGCGCTAATTTCACGTGCGGTGGTTCCTTGATTTTTGGTTGTTGATCTCTTGCCTCTGATGCGCCCTAAACCGAAAGTGATTGTGGCGCGCCGCACACCTGAGTGCGGTGCATCAGACGACGGTAGCGATCGTACTCATAAGGAGTAGCACAATGCATGGTCGCGAGATTATCCCACAGAACCAAGTCGCCAACGCGCCACTTGTGGGCATAGACGAATCGATCTTCGGTGCAGAATGCTTCGAGTTTTTCGAGCAATTTTTCAGTTTGGGCTTCGTCCAGATCGCCAATGGTACGAATAAGCGATTTGTTGAGGTAGACAGATTTACGGCCGGTTACGGGGTGGACGATGACGGCCGGTTGATCGACCGGCGGCACTTTTGCAATCTGCTCGGCTGTTAGGGGGGGACGCTCGGGATAGAGTTGCGAATACCGATGATTGCGATCGTGAACCGCAATCTTGCCATCCAGCAGCTTTTTCATGTCTTCGGGCAGGGCATCAAAAGCGGCGCGCATATCGGCAAACAGTGTGTCGCCGCCTTTGGGCGGGCATTCAAGGCCATAGAGAAGCGTCACGAGGCCGTTCTTTTTAGTATACGTCAAGTCGGTATGCCAATAATGACCGCCGCGGAACTGACCGATGAACTTGCCGTCTTTCTTGATGTTGCTCAAAACACGGACTTGGGGAAAGTCGGGGATTGTGCCTTCTGCCAGATGATGGATGTCGAGATCACCAAAATATTCGGAAAACTTGCATAAATCAGCAGGTTCCAGGTGCTGGTCTCTGACGACTGCGACGCCGTGTTCGAAGAAAGCCGCTTTAATGGCTCGGATATCATCGGTCGTAACTTGGCCAGTTAGATCGATGCCGGTGACTTCAGCTGCAAAGTCGCCTTTTAGTGCACGTATCTGCATAACGATAACTCCACCGCTTGCCCTACCATACTCTTAAGACGGATAGCTTGGTGATCGCGGTACACCTCCTGCGCCAACTCTCCGGGCAATCATAGGTTGGCCATGCGTTCTGTCAACCAAACGAAATAACGGTTTGCCAGCTGCACCACATCAGTCTGCACGAAAACAGGGACTTGGCAGCACGACCAAAAACTACATCGGGACATAGCCGGCTGTCATACCGCCGCAGACGTACAAAACCTGACCGGTTACATAAGATGCCGATGGAGATAGAAAAAAGCAGATCGCGGCTGCGATTTCATCTGGCTCGCCGAATCGGCGCATGGGAATTTCAGCAAGCCATTGATCAACCACTTTGGGATCTTTGCCGTCGAGATTATTCTTTCGAAACATTTCCGTTGCGGTAGCTCCCGGTGCCACAACGTTGACGGTAATCCCGTCCTGGGCAAGCTCAACCGCCCATGTCCTGGTCATTCCCATCATGCCGGCCTTTGCCGCGCTATAGCTGGTGCGTTGCAGACGCCCCAGCGCGCCGCGGCTTGAGACGTTTACAATGCGGCCGTAGGCGCGGGCGCGCATGCTTGGCAAAAACGCCTGAGTGCATTGAAGCGAGAGCCTCAAGTTCATATCCAGCACGCGCTCGAAGCTTTCCAAATCGACGTCCTCGACAGATTGGAGAATATTGAGCCCGAGATTGTTGACCAGCCCAGTGACTTGGTGCGAAGCGCTGATCTCTTTGAGGAGGGCTTCGGTCGCGGCTCGATCACCGAGGTCTGCACTATAGAACGCTCCTGGAAAACCAGCTTCAGGTGGATTTCGCGCGATACCGATAACGGGCCGCCCTTCGGCCGTTAGCCGCTTGGCGGTGGCAAGGCCAATGCCCCGGCTGGCTCCAGTAATCACAATGGCGTCGCCCGCTGTACTCATTTCTCCATCCTCCTAATCGGGTCTGCCAGTCTGAGACACCCCAAATTTTTGTATACTTTGACTAACCGCGCTCAACAATTGATATTAGCTGCTCCTAGCCTCGGCTGAAAAAGAAAGAATTTTAACCAAATGAAATCTCCCTCAACGATGACCCGGAACAGAGCAAGCCGCAAAACACCGTCCGGATCAAGCAAGCCGGTGCGTTCGGTTGAGCGCGCCGTTTCCATACTTTTTTGCGTCGCGGAAAGCCAGTCTCCGGTGGGGCTATCCGATCTTTGCCGCAGTGTCGGTCTCGACAAGGCAACGACTCTACGGCTCGTTGCAACGCTCGAGAGGGACGGATTGGTCCGCAAGGAAGAACAGACGAAACGCTATACGCTCGGGACCGGAGTGAACCGCCTAGTCAATTCATTGCAGACGGACGCTCGGCGCGTATGTCGTCCGTATATCGATGAACTCGTGGCAGCAACCGGCGAGGCCGTTTGCTTGAACGTCATTAGGGGTTTGGAGCGGGTCGTCGCCGAAACCAGTGATTCTCACTACGAATTATGTATAGCTCCACGCATTGGTGCTGCCGACCCGATATATGTCGGTGCATCCGGAAAGGTCATGATGGCGTTTCTGGATGAGGAAAAAGTCAACAACATCATTACGACGACCAAACTCAAACCGGTTACAAAGAACACAATCTCAAATCCGGTGAAACTTCGCGCGGAATTCGCCAAGATACGCCAGCAGGGCTATGCGATCAGCCAGGGTGAAACATTGCCTGGTGGAGCCGCCGTGGCAGCACCGATTTTTGATGGTTCAGGTAACGTCATTGGCGCGATCGATGTGCGCGGCCCCGAGCTTCGCCTGGATAAGACCAAACTCATTCAGCTCGCACCGCATGTCGTAAAGTGCGCGAACGCGATTTCGGCGGAGCTCGGATTTCAGCAAGACAAGCGCTCGACGGGCAACCGTCGCGCGTGAGGTTGCCAATTTCATAGGCAGCCATTAATTTTGAACCATTGGTTCATTTGCTCAGTGATGAGGGTTTTGCAACAGAGCCCTTAAAGCTGACAGACGTAGGCGGAGTTAGTCACAGTGTTGAACGCGGCAATTGTGGGTATGGGAATTTGGGGCCAGACGCTGGTGCGCTCTGTGCTTAACAAGAGCGATAAGATCCAATTCACTCGCGGTGTTACCCGCACACCGTCCAACGTCGAAGAATTCGCAAAGGAAGCTGGGCTACCAGTGACAAGCGATTTGTCGGATGTTCTCGGCGATGCGGCAATCTCTATCATCGTCCTGGCAACCCCCCACTCGCAACATGGCGAGCAAATCCGGAGCGCGGCCGCAGCCGGTAAACATGTTTTTTGCGAAAAACCCCTGACCTTGACGGCAAGCGATGCTCAGGCGTCCTTCGATGCAGCCAATGCCAACGGCGTTTTGCTGGGCGTCGCCCAAAACAGGCGCTTTCTCCCCTCTGTCAGTCGGCTTAAGCACCTCGTGGAAGATGGCCAGCTGGGCAAGCTCTTGCATTTCGAGGCCAATTTTTCTGGTACTTCAGGCTATCGGTTTCAATCGAATCCTGGAGGCTGGCGCGCCAACGACCAAGAAAGCCCGGCTGGTGCCATGACCGGTCGCGGCCTGCATATGACAGACTTGATGATTTCGCTCGCGGGGCCGGCGGCACGCGTTGGCGCATTCTCAGACCGACGCGTCCTTGATATCCAAATGGATGATACGACAAGTGTCATGTTGAAGTTCGCATCAGGGTGTACGGGTTATTTGGGGTCGCATGCGGCAACCGGTGAACAGTGGCGCTTTTCATGTTTCGGATCGAAAGGATGGGCGGAGCTTAGGGGCCATCAGACTTTGGCCGTGCGGTATGGTGGCGACAGCGAGACGATCGAGCAATTTCCCGCGGCGGATATCGAGCAAGCGGAACTCGAAGCCTTCGCGGATGCGATTGCCGGCAACAGGTCGTATCCTGTGACCGAGACGCAGGCCGTCAACAATATCGCCATCCTGGAAGCCATTGTGCAGTCCGCTCAGTCTGGTCAATTTGTGGACATCCGCGCCGATTGATGATTGGCCATACCAAGCCGGCAGCGAAGGGGCCTGTCATGAGTAAACCGCGTACGATTAAGACCATTGGTTTTGTCGGTTTAGGCCGTATGGGCTATCCGATGGCCGGTCACCTTGCGAAAGCCGGCTATGAGGTTGTTGCCTACGATATCAATCCGGAGGCCCTCGCGCGATTCACTGCGGAACATGACTGCGCTTCCACACAAGACCTGAAATCGTTGGGCTCACAAAGCGATGCCGTGATCACCATGCTGCCGACGAGCAGCATTGTTCGCGACGTCGTACTGGGTGAGGGTGGCGTGGCTGCTGGACTGGAAGCCGGTAAAATCGTCATCGATATGAGCACATCGAACCCGAACGATACCCGTTCGCTCGGCCGAGCTCTTAATGCAAAGGATATTCACGTGGTTGACGCGCCGGTCGCCGGTGGCGTTGTTTTCGCGAAAGATGCCAGCCTCGATATTCTCACAGCTGGGGATAAAGCCGTTGTCGATCATCTGAGCCCGATCTTCGAGGCCATCGGGCAGAAAAATCACTATTGCGGCGCGTTAGGGAGTGCGCACGCGTTAAAAGCCTTCAACAATTACATCAACGCTGCCGTGTTGGGGGTCTATATCGAGGCGCTCGTTGCAGGACTACGCTTCGGTATCGATCTCGAGACCTTGCTGCAATCCGTTGAAGCGGCAACGCTGGGCCGAAATCATCCGTTTGAGAAAAAGGTGAAAACGCACATCCTGACGCGCAAATTCGCAACCGGCATGGCGATGAGCCTGATTGCCAAGGACGTGAGGATCGCCGTCGATACGATGCAGGGCCTCGGCGTTCCAGCCCCACTTGCCGAGACAACGGCCCACGTATGGGAAGAAGCATCTCAAAAGATCGGGGCCGACCTCGACCAAACGGACATCGTGAAATTCTGGGAACAACCGGCCGAGGTCCAGCTCAAGTTGCTTTGATATTGGCGCTAGGACTGCAACTTATGGCAGGAGTAACATGGCACAATATAGTCCACCTAAGTCATTGGCTGAATTGCCGACACCGCTTGACGGCCCGGCATCATGGTATGGGCCAGAGCTGAGCAAAGACCAGTCGTGGATTTACCCGCTATCCGAGGGCGAAATCCAAGAAGTCTGGGCTGCGACTGAACCGCTTGTCGCGAACAATGTCGAAATTGCTGCAATAACCAAGGACAGATTTCCGTTGCCCGGATTGGGCTCGAGGCTGGCTGACATTTGCAATGCGGTCACAAAAGGCCGAGGATTTGCTCTCTTGCGTGGACTTCCGTCGGACAAATGGAATCACAGGGAGCTCGCGACGGCCTTCTACGGCATAGGCACACATTTTGGCAATGTGCGCGCGCAAAACGCCAAAGGCCACATCCTGGGTCATGTCAAGGACCTTGGCCGCGATGCTGAACACGATCCGACTGCGCGCGTATATCAGACAGCCGAACGGCAGACCTTTCACACCGATCGAAGCGACATTGTTGCCCTGCTCTGTCTGCAAACCGCAAAATCTGGCGGCGCATCATCATTGGTCAGTTCAATCACCATTTACAATGAGATCTATAGGCGCGCGCCTGAATTGCTGCCGACCCTATTTCAACCGTTCGCTGTTGATCGGCGTGGCGAGGAGGCTCCAGGCCAAAAAGGATATTCACTGACACCGGTCTTTACGTGGTACAAGGGCTACCTCTCCGCCTATTTCCTTAAACGCTACATTGAATCGGCTAAACGGTTCGATGACGTCCCGCCATTGTCCAGCGAGCAAAGAGCCGCAATTGAATTGGTCGATGAACTCGCGAACGACCCAGCTCTACATTTGCACATGGATTTCAAGCCCGGCGATATGCAGTGGGTCTATAATCACACCACCTTGCATGACCGGACAGCATTTGAAGACTGGCCTGAGGATCACCGAAAGCGCCACCTCCTCAGGCTATGGCTATCTGTCCCCGGCGATCGCCCGCTTCCGGATGTCTACATCGATCGCTGGGGTGGCATCACTCCTGGCGAGCGTGGTGGGGTGCAAGTGCCGGATGACCGGCTTATTGCGCCGCTAGAGGCCGTTTGAGGCGCGGCCGATCAAGGCCTTGCAAAGCGCCGACTGATCAACAATCAGGCGCCTTGACGCCAAAGCCTGAATTGGTGATTGCAGAAAAATGATCTTTTGGTCTACAGTGTGAACCGATACGGGCATCACCCATACACTATCCGCATGGATGCCTATCGTAGACTAAGTGATCGAAAGAATCGCACCCGATAGGGAATTGGGCACTCGGTGCCTGAAATCTCATGTAAACGGAGGAATTCATGACGCAAGCTAGCGTGACCAAAACAATTGTCGCTTCAACAGTTGGAATTGCCATGGCGTTCGGGATCAACACCACCACGGCAGAAGCAAAATATCCAAACAAGCCGATCGAGTTGGTGTGCTCGACGAAAGCGGGTTCGGGGGCTGCGCGGTGGTGCCAGATGATGGCTGACGAGCTCTCGAAGAAAAATCGCCTCGGCGTGCCGGTCAATGTCGTTTACAAGCCTGGCGGCGCCAACCATGAAGGTGTTGTCTACACGTCTTCCAAGCCCGCAGATGGCTACACCATCTTGCATATTTCTGGAAGTCATGCGGGTTATTTCAATCTGCCGCACTTCACGAAAAAATTTAGTGACTTCCATATGGTCGCACGCGTTGAGCGTCACCTGTATGCCATCGCGGTTCGCTGCGACGACAAAGGGATAAAGTCCTGGAAAGATCTGATTGCGGTGGCCAAAAAGAAGCCAGGTCAATTGGCGATGGGGAGCAACAAACCCGGCTCAATCCATCACCGCCAACACATTCGGATCAATAATGATCAAGGCATCAAGCTACGCTTCGTTCCTTATAAGGGTACTGGTGGCGTTGTAAAAGATGTTGTTGGCAAACACTTGCGCGTCGGTTTTGCACAGCCCGGCAAATGGAACCCTCACATCAAAGCTGGAACGGTGTGCCCGATCGCTCTGCTCAATGAGAAACGTCTCAACCACCCGCTGTGGAAGAACGTGCCGACGATTCACGAGGTTGGCGCAAAGTATAAAATCCCGCATCAGTGGCAAGGTTTCATCGTCAAGAAGGGAACTTCAAAGGCCATCATCAAGCGGATTTCTGATGCCTCCAAGGATGTCGCCAATTCCAAGGCCTATCAGAAGTATCTTGCCAAACAGCCGCACGTGATCCCGTTGTTTTCAGATGATCGCGCAAAGCTCACGAAGGACTTCAATCAAAACCTGAAAGATGCCCGCGCATTCATGCTTGCAAACGGCATCCTGAAAAAATAGTCCCAGCCCAAAATACTACAGCCTACCGCTCGATCCGGTGGGCTGTAATGCTACTCTGGCGCGCTGCGTAAGTTATTTCGACCGAAACTACGTGCATCGCTGTGCGTTAGTGGGTACCGTGATTAACGATGCCAAAAGCCAGACCTCAGCTATAAATGGTTTTGGCTATTGGGAACTGTGTAGATGTCCGGGTCAGAAAAAGAGTCCGATGCAGAAATCGCTGGACGGGGCGTGGTCAGTTTGCGCAGGCGCCATGCCGTTCTGGTCTCTGCCGCATTGTGTCTCGCCTTCCTCGGTGTACTCCTGTGGGAAACGTTCAGGATGGCGCCATCATTTCTGCCGGGCTACCCTGGAGATGCCTTCTTTCCCCGGCTCGTGATCGGTTTCACTGCGATTTGGGCAATTGCTATCGTTGCAAATTCCGTTTGGCAGGGGGTAGCCGGGAGCAGCCATCACGCCAACGATGCAGACGACAATTTTAAGTTCGACTGGCTCCACTTCGTCTACATCTTTGCGCTTGTCATTGCTTATGCAGCACTGCTCAAGCCACTGGGCTTTGAAATCGTAACCGCGGCCTTGATGTTCATCCTGTTTGTCCCGCGCCTACGAATGGGGTGGATGGCCGCAATCATCATGGCTCTTGCCGCGTCTCTAGCCTTGACTGTCCTCTTTTGGTTCGTGTTCATCGTTTTACTTAGGGTTCATGTGCCACTCGCCTTCCTTCCCCGCTATCTCAACTTTTGATGTTGGCGCCAGACCATGGACGTACTCTCTAGTTTTCCAAACGCTCTTTTCGGTCTGCTAACCGTTAAATCACTGCTAATCATTCTGGCCGGGGTCGCTGCCGGCATCATACTTGGCGCGCTGCCGGGCTTTGGAAGTGCACAATCTCTCGCGTTACTCTTCCCACTTACATTTGCAATGGCGACGGATCACGGAATACTGTTCCTGCTTGCCGTCTATTCAGCGGCAGAATACGGCGGTTCCATACCCGCAATTTTGATCAGGACACCAGGCACACCGGCGCAGTCCGTGACGGTGCTCGACGGTTACGCCATGAGCCAAAAGGGTCTGGCAAAACGCGCCTTGCGGATTTCGCTCTATTCCGGCGTCATCGGCGGTCTCACGAGCACCCTGATATTTCTATTATCAGGTACCACGTTGGCCTATTTCGGCCTTCAGTTCGGCCCTGGCGAAATGTTCGCCCTTGGCCTTTTCGGCTTGTCGATTATCGGTAGCTTTTTTGGACGCAATGTGGCCTACGGTTTTCTTGCCACGGGGCTTGGCCTGTTGCTGGCAACCGCGGGCAGTTCTGGCTTCGGAGGGATACGCTTTTCATTCGGGCAATCTTATCTTGCCGACGGGTTCCCGCTGGTGGTGGTCATTATCGGTCTGCTCGCCGGACCGGAAGCTTTTCGCCTACTGATCGAGCACAGAAAGACCGTTGAGAAGGCTGTTTTGGCAGGTTCCAACACAGCGGAACTTCGTGAGCGCAACCGCCTTTCGGGTGCCGACTATTTGGCGCTGTTGCCGACCTGGATACGCTGCAGCCTGCTTGGTACGGCAATAGGTGCAATTCCGGGCGCCGGCGCAGCAATTGGGGCGATGATCGCCTATACACAGGAGCGGCGGTGGTCGCGGCGCGGCAAAGACTTCGGCACCGGCGTGGAAGAAGCAGTTGCCGCCCCTGAGACGGCCAACAACGCCGTTGTCGCCGGCACACTGGTACCATCCCTGGCACTGGGTATTCCTGGTTCGGGGGCCGCGGCTATTCTTATCGGCGTACTCGTCAGCAAGGGTGTTGTGCCTGGCCCGTTGCTGTTCAGTGAACAACCAGTGTTGATCGCCTCGATTTTTCTCGGTTTGATCTTCACGAACATCGCCTTACTGCTCATTGGTCTTGCAGGCAGCCGGACCTTCGCGATGGTCTCTCGCGTGCCACGACGCATTCTGGGGCCAATCGTCATGCTCCTGATCATCATGGGCACCTATGCTTATGCCAACTATGGCGCACATATCATTATGGTTTTGATTCTGGGGGCGATTGGCTACATTTTCCAAAAGATTGAAATACCGTCGCTGCCGATCGTGCTGGCCTTCGTAATGGGACCGATTGTCGAGCAGAATCTCAATCGCGCTTTGACCATCCATAATGGTGACCTGACACAGGTTCTCGCTCGACCAATTACCATCGTAATTCTTTGTCTATGTGTGCTGACAATTCTCTACAGCATAACGTCGCGTCGCGCTGCAAATAGATCGCCCTCCCCCCCTTCACCTTAGGGATGCCATCCCCGCTTTGGGGACGTTCTCTAGTAGTGTCGGGATATGTAAAGGTTTGACGCGTGGTGCACGATTGTCTTAGACTATCGTTGTGAAACAAAGATTTGTCTGGTGATCCAAATAGCCTGCTAAAGTGAACCGCTTCATACAGGACCCTCGGCCCTAAGCTTGGAGCTGCTGCCACTGCCTGCAATATGAGGATCGCAATTTGGCGTACACAGTCTAGGAGCGATGCATGCCCTTCCACCGATTCGAGGAGATGGAATCCGTAAAGCTTACACCGCATCTATCGAGCGCGGAATCGCCGATCATCGAGGGCAAATATCTGTACTACTGCCTGAACCAGAAAAAAGCCGGAACTGGTTCTGAGCTACACTATCACCCAAACGAGCTCCTGATTTTCAATGTAGCAGGCAAGATTAACGCCGTGGTCGGCAAAGACCGTCGGGTCGTACCGCCTGGAACATTTATTTTGGTGCCACCCAATGTCCGCCATTCCATGAAAGCAACGGAAGACGGCCCTTGCGCCTACCTCTACATTAAGGACTGCACCTGGACGATCGTCGGGATCGCGGCAGACGAGAAACTTCCCGATCAAGCGATGAGCGTTGAGGAGGCCAATCGAAAATTCAATGCTGGTGAACTCGAGGATCGCAAGGGCGGTAACACGGATATGAAGGATGGCGAGTCACATTCGGATATCATCATAGACGGTGTGCCCAATTGTTATTATCCAATGCTGTCATCACTAGAAGAGCCGTTTAAGCACGGCACACAAATCACGTGGATCGAAGGTGAGCGCTCTGCATTCGGGTTTTATGAGCTTCCCAACGGCTACCAAGAGGCGCAGGCCAGCGCGGATCACGAATACTTTTTCTATGTGCTATCGGGGCGCGTCTCAGGGCGGGTTGGCAACGATAAAATGGATGTCGAAACCGCTGGAATAATTGAGATACCGAAGGGCTCCGATTACGAGTTGATCGTCGACAAGGACACACCGACACGCTTGGCGGCGGTACGCTCATCTAGTTTTCTAGAGAGCAAAATAGCGGCTTAAGGCCGTGCAATAGAGGTCGGATGAAGTATTAGGACGGGGGAGACAGCCCGCCTAAAAATCTCTTATTTTTGTGTTGAGTGGGTGTCGCAGACACCGGAGTAAATCGGGAGGAACGAAAAGTGCTCAGCAAGTATTCGAAACGGGCTGTGGTCCTTGCCACGGCGGGCATAGCCAGCATGGGTGCCCTGACACTTCCGGCTGCGGCGTGGAAGCCGACACAGGAAGTAGAGATTATTGCGCACGTCAAAACCACGTCGTCGACCTATGCGTTCGCTAGCGCCGTGGTAAAAGCCATCAAAGATGCCAAGCTTCTGCCCAAAGGCATAAAGCTTCGCTCAATTCGCGGCGCGCGCGGCGGCAAGGCCCGGGCTTACGTCGGTGTGAAGAACAAAGGCAACCCGCATGTTCTGCAGGTGTTGACCCCGTCACAAATCAACAATCCGATTTTGGCGAAGTCAAACGTCAATCACACGCTCTTCCGTGGCGTCGCGGCAATGGTGGTTTCACCCATGCTGATGACCGTGAATGCAAAGTCATCCTATAAGTCCATGGGGGACATTATTGAGGCGGCCCGCAAGAAACCCGGCAAGATCGTTCAAGGTGGCGGTGCTTTCGGTAACGTCGCCTCGCTCGTCGGGAAGATGCTGGCTGACGGCGCCGGCGTGAAGATCAACTACACGCCATTTGATGATCAAGGCATTCTCCAGTTGCTCGGCGGACACGTCGATTTCGTGATGGAGAACCCCGCACAGGTTCAAAAGTTCGTTAAAGCCGGCAAGATGCGCGTGCTGGCCGCTTCGGTAAAGACGGGCCTCTTCAAAGTCCCAACATTCCATGAAGCCGGATACAAAGGCACGATCCTGAAACAGTATCGTGGTCTTTGGTTCTCCAAAGACAACAGTGATGCTGCTGTCAAATTCTATATCGATTTGATGGATAAGGTCCGTAAATCCAAGTCATTCAAGGGCTACGTTAGCAAGAACAGCCTAGCTCCAATTTGGACGACCGGTGGCGACCTCGACAAGATGATCAAGGCTGAGCATGCAGCATATTTCAAACTCGGCACAGAGCTGAATCTCATCGGCAAGAGAAAGAAAAAGAAGAAATAAGTCAGTGCCGACAATCCAATGCGATATAAACGTGTCCGGCCGTTCCTTTGAGGATGGCCGGCCATTTTCTATCAGTAGTTGGGTTGAGACCGGCTTGGGTGATGTAATCCGTCACGCACCGATGAAAATCCTTCCCGCGAACATCGCGAGTGTGACGGACAGCTCAGATACCACTTGGGAAGCTGCTCCGTATGGTCCGTAAATTTGCTAGGTACTTATTTACCCAAGATCGGCTTATCGTCGTTCTTTTCGCGATCCTACTGATCGCCTATGGGCGGGAAACATTCAGCTTACAAAAGACGATCATGGAGGACGTTGTCGGCCCGGCAACGTTTCCCCAACTGCTTGTTGT
Source organism: Hyphomicrobiaceae bacterium (assembly GCA_965223255.1). Lineage (GTDB taxonomy): Bacteria > Pseudomonadota > Alphaproteobacteria > Rhizobiales > Hyphomicrobiaceae > CBDCWA01. The sequence continues at coordinate 13,077 of CBDCWA010000004.1, forward strand.
TTTCGGCCTCATCCTGGTCGCAATATTTTTTGCTCAACAGAAATTTTCTAGTCCCGGCATAGAAGAAGAGACGGGTCGCAAGGCCGTGGGCGAGGTGATCGACCTTATACCAATCGCGATTGCCTTGGTTTATGCGGCGCTGTTTGAAGAGCTGGGTTTTCTGATCGCTACACTCTTGTATATCACAGTGACCATGCGTTTCTTAGGCGAGCCTTGGATGAGGGCGGTTGCCTATGGACTAGGGCTGACCCTGCTGGTTTTTGTGGTGTTCTTTTACGGGCTCCAAGCCCAGCTTCCGCTGGGAGAAACCACGCCGGTTGGAAAGTGGTTTCCGTTCATTGAAAAAGCGCGCGATTGGTTGGTGGGGTGAGGCATGGATACCTGGTCCCTCCTGATGGATGGTTTCGCGCTGGCTCTGCAGCCGAAGTATCTTGCCTATTCGTTCGCTGGCGCGTTTCTGGGCACGGCCGTCGGAGTGCTTCCCGGTGTCGGCTCGGCCGGCGCCCTAGCGATGATGTTGCCTTTGGTTTTTGCGCTTGATCCTATCGGCGCAATCATCATGTTGGCTGCGACGTACACAGGCGTGATGTATGGTGGCTCGACGGCGTCTATCCTACTACGCGTACCAGGTGACACCTCTGCGGTGATCGCCTGTCTTGACGGACATGAGATGGCGCGCCAGGGCCGTGCTGGACCGGCACTGTGTATTGCTGCAATTGGCTCCTATATCGCAGGCACCATTGCGGTGGTTGGTCTGATGTTGCTTGGCCCGCTCGTTGCCGATGCGGCACTAGCCTTTAGTGCACCGGAGTATTTTGCCCTTTACGTCTTCGGTTTGACTGCTGTGGCCAGCCTCGCTGGCTCCTCGCTGGTAAAAGCCCTCATGGCTTTGGTATTCGGGCTGATGCTTTCAACGGTCGGTGAAGACTTGATGGGTGTCAGACGGTTTACGTTCGGCTATGAGGCAATGTGGGACGGCGTACAATTTCTCGCTGTAACCCTCGGCCTGTTTGCTGTCTCGGAAGTTCTCGTCAATGCCAAACGGTTGCGCGAAAATACCCTTGGAGAGGTCTTAAAGCACAAAGTCTACATCAAGCTTAAAGAAATTATTGAGTCTCTCGGCGCAATCATTCGCGGGGGGATTACAGGATTTTGTGTTGGGGTGCTGCCAGGTGCGGGGGCCGGGATTGCGGCATTCATTTCGTATTCGATCGAGCGGCAGGTTTCGCGCCATCCTGAACGCTTTGGCAAGGGTGAAATCAAAGGCGTGGCCGGCCCCGAATCTGCCAACAATGCGGCCAGCGCTGGCGCCTTCGTGCCAATGCTAGCACTTGGCGTTCCAGGATCTTCAACGACTGCCGTTATGCTGGGCGCATTTTTTGTGCTCGATATCCAGACGGGACCATTGCTGTTTATTGAGCGCCCGGACGTTGTGTGGAGCCTCATTGCTGCGCTCTATCTTGGCAACATCATGCTCCTCATCTTGAACCTGCCGCTCATCGGGCTGTTTGTACGGATCCTCTACCTGCCGATGCGCATCCTGCTGCCGCTGATCATCGTCATTTCAGCGGCAGGCGTTTACATAAAAGATGGCTTGGTTCTCAGTCTGATCTTTATGTGCATATTCGGTGTCATCGGTTATTATATGCGCCGTCACGACTTCCCGCTTGCCCCCGTCATACTCGGCGTTGTTCTTGGCGGCCGCATGGAAGAATCGTTTCGACAGTCGATGGTGATGAGTAATGGCGATTTGTTGACATTTGTCGATCGTCCGATCGTTATCACTTTTCTTTGTCTGGCTGTTGTTTCGCTGTTCCTGCCAAAGATCTTGCGAACCGGTAAGAGTTCGATCCAGGGCGACGACGATTAGTCGATTTAACGTTGCGATTGACCCGCTAGTGACCAGAAGGAAAAGACGATGGCTTACTATCGCTTTGAAAACTTGGAACAGATTGAAACCAATCCACATCTGTCAACGGGAAAGGGTGGCGTCGTCAAAGGCAAGTATATGACGCTACGCAACAATAACAAGGCCGCGGGGACCGGATCACAGCTTCACTATCATCCCAACGAATTGATGGTGTTTCCGATTTTCGGCAAGATCAATGGCGTGGTGGGGGATGACCGTCGCATTGTACCACCTGGCGTATTCATGCACATCCCTGCTTATGCGCGTCACTCTATAATGGCAACAGAGTCCGGCCCGATCAGTTATCTTTACGTCAAAGACAATACCTGGAACCTCTCAGGAATTGCGGCAGACGAGGCGCCGCCTGAAGTGGCCCCCACGTTGGAAGAACTCAAAGAAAAGACTGAGGCGGGGATATGGGCTGGCGGCGAAAAGAAACCAGAGGAGTCTCAAGCAATCGTCACGGGTTTGCACAATTGCTATTATGACATTATCGATCAGATGGACCAGTCGGCCGTTTCAGCAAACCGTCAAACTAAGATTGAAGGCGTGTACCTGTCGTTCGAGTTTCTAGACTTTAGCAGCACAGGTGTGCTCGAAGAAGATGCCGCTGAACACGAACAATTCCTATACATATTTGTCGGACGGATTGATGCCAGCGTTGACGGCGAGGACAAAATACTCGGCGGCGGAGATGTTGTTCACATAGACCAAGGCGTTCGCTATAGTTTGCGGATAACCGATGGGCCAACACGCATTGCAAAGTTCGTCCCCACACGAGCGCTCGAAAAAGCGATCGACACCCAATAACGCCATGTCCGTCGAAACCGGCTTGTGGCGCAAGCACACATGGCTCACTTGGTGCTAGCACACATAGTTCACTGCTTGTCGATCTGATCCGGTTTCCGGAAGGGTGATATCATGCCGACGAATCGTTGGAACTCTTTGGGGTCAATCGACTTGTCCTGCTCTGGGCGGATCCAGGGCTTGTAGTCCAGTGATGCAACCAAGTGCTCCAAGTCGTCCCGCGTCAGGCCATGGGTAATGAACACCAGTCTCGTCTGTCTATTGTCATCCGGCCAGCACTCAAGCTCTATGGGGTCGTGGACCAGCGCCTGTATGACATTTATTGAGACAGGCCGGCCGGAAACGTTGATGATTCCCTTGATGCGCAGGATTTTTTGCCCTCCAAATGCAGCCACGTTGTGGAGCCAGACATTCAATCCTTCGCGCGAAAGCTCGCTTTCGCGCACGACGGAAAAGGTTTCAACATCCTGATCGCGACCGTGATTGTGAATGTGACCATGCCCGCCTTCCCGGTCCTTCTCACCCAAATGTCCGACGAGATGGTCTCGTCCCGCCTGTGGCCCAATGCGTCCGGCTGTAGCAGTCACACTTAAAATCAGCTCGGCAAGGTTGGTCGCCTCTTCATGCAGCAAATTGACCGAAGCTGCCGGATTGATTGCGGATAGACGGCTCGAAAGCACGTCGATTTCTTCTGGATATGACAAGTCCACCTTGCTGATCATTAAGCGGTCGGCAAGTGCGACCTGGCGGCGTGCCTCGAACTGTTTTTCAAGTTGCTCTAGGCCGTGCACCGCATCGACAACCGTGACGATACCGCCAGGTTCATAGTGCTCATTTATGACGTCATCGCTTACCAACGTCTCAAGAATAGGAGTTGGATCCGCGATCCCGGTGGTTTCCACAATCACGCGCGCGAAAGTCGGCACGGTCCCGTCGCGTCGTTTGGCCATCAACGATGCAAGGGTCACTCCAAGATCACCCAAGATCGTACAACACAAGCAACCATTATTTAGCAGAACGGTTTCATCTTCTGGTGTTTCAATAAACAGGTGATCAAGTCCGATCTCGCCGAACTCATTGACGATGACTGCCGTGTCTTTGAGACTCGGATCCTTCAAGAGCCGGTTGAGCAGCGTTGTCTTGCCACTGCCTAGAAATCCAGTCAGCACGATGACCGGAATCTTTTTTGCGGGTTCTGCCATATCTATACGGGAAACGTCCTAAGACTTATGCGTCCGGTTTGCTCCAGGTGTCCGGCTGGGCATGGATGATTTCCCTGCGCGGATGTCCCTTACGGCGGTCGATATAGACGTCGCCTTCCTTCATTACGATTAGAATCCGTTCGCGCTCCTGAAGCACTTTGATATTCGCTAACGGGTCACCATCGACCACCACAACGTCGGCAATCTTGCCTGGCTCAAGTGTTCCTAGCTCGTCACCGCGCCCGAGCGCGATACCTGCATTGCGGGTGCCAGTCAAAATCGCATCCATTGGCGACATACCCAAATCGCAATAGATCTCCATCTCATAGGCATTGGTACCCATGCCGGGTTCATAGCCCATGTCGGTGCCAAGTGCGATATTCATGCCACGCTTATGACATGCCTGGAATGTTTCGAAGCAACTGGGCTGTATGGTTTTCATCTTCTTTAGAACGAATTCCGGGGTGCCGATTTCACGCCGGATTTCTATCGCGTGATCGGTGCGGTGTGCGAGGGTTGGTGTCATCCAAATGTCGGCTTTCTGAATCGCGTCGAGAGACTCGTCAGTGTGGAACACCATGTGCTCGATGGTATCTGTCCCGGCCTCAACAGCGCGAAGATGTGCATCAGGTGTAAAGCAATGCACCGCTGCGCGCTTATGAAGATTGTGTGCTTCGTTGACAATCGCGTTCAACTCTTCCTGAGTCATATTGATGACGTCAGGCTCCTCTTTGTCGGTCCCACCGCCGCCAGACGCACAGGTTTTGATTACATCGCAGCCGTGTCTCAGATTGGTCCGTGCTAATTTACGCAGTTCCCATGGGCCGTCTGCATTCTCAAAGCCCTGGCGAATAGACGCTCGCGGCAGAATAAGCTCCAGGTGCGAACCCGTCATATAGGTGAACCCGCCGATGACGAGGCGGGGACCCGCTATGGCGCCCGAGTTGATGACGTCTCTGACAGCACACATTTGGGCAGTCATTAGACCGCGAGATGATTGTAGCCCAAGATCGCGCAGGGTCGTAAAACCCATCTCGAAGCACAATTGGGCATGAAACAGCGCATACATCTGCTGCAGTTCAGGAGTGACTTCCCACTGCGCAACGCGATAATTCTTAAACGTGCGATTATTGAACATGCAAAGGTGGATGTGCAAATCCATCATGCCCGGCATGACAGTATTTTCTGAGGCATCAATAATGTCGGCGCCATCTGGAATTTTTACTGACGATGAACTTCCGACCTGCTTGACCGTACCATCTTCTATAACGACGACCGCGTCCTTTATTGGATCGGCACCGGTGCCATCGATCAGGTTGCCTGCCTTGATTGCGGTCGTTGTCATAGTGGGCCCCTTGTTGACTAGGTAATTGAATTTTTGGTCTTGATTCTCGCCGATGACGTATAGACGGCTGGCCGGCGCACGCAGCCGTTTCGGTTCACTATATCATACGATGTTTCATTTGATATAATAGAGTTTCGGGGTGTGGCACGTCAATTGGGTCCAATCCGCAAGAGATGAACCATCAGCACTCGCAAACAGGTCAGATCGCGAGCTGGAGTCCAGTATTTGTCATTCAAAGCCGCAATCGGTGCGATCTTGGCCGGTGCTGTCGCCTGTTAATAGCTCGACGAAGGCGCGTGCCGCGGCTGGGCTACGGGACTTAGCGGCCACGGCCGCGGTATAGACCGTGCTCAGCTCAAATTGCTTTGGAAAAAATCCAGCCAGACTAACGCCGGGCACCGTCAGGATTTCAGTGACCTGGGTGCTGCCAATTGGTGCGCTGCCCGTATCCTGTGCTAGGCCGGTCATTGCAGCATGTCCATTTGGAAATGCGCGCAATTTGTCCTTGCATTCACCGGTTAAGCCCAAACTATCGATGACGCGTGCAAAGTGAATTCCCGCGGTCGCGCGCTCAGGGTCTGGAAGATAAATCGCCGTTGCCTGGCTTAGCGCCGCACCAAGCCCGGCATCATCATTCACACTTGGAAGGCTATCGCCTTTGCGCACCGCAATCGCAGCGCGAACCATGCCAACATCTTTCGATGCCCCTGCGACGACGTAGCCATTTTCCAACAGGCTCGCAATCAACGCGCTGGTCAATATAATGACATCAGCAGGTTCACCAGCCACAAGCTTTTCCTTGATGGCACCGACGGCACCATACTGCCCCTGAACTTCAATTCCGGTTTGTTCTTTGAATGGGCGAGACAGAAGCGAGACGATTTCTTGTGCCGCACCGGCGCTCAATATATCTAGGCGCATAACACCCACCCCGCTTTTTCCCATCGCTCCACTGACAATGCGTATCTTAGCTGAGCTCATCCGAAACGGAAAGTTCTGGTTGCATGTGGCAGCCTTTAATTCTATTGGCCAGACAAAGTACCGGACCTGGTCTTGGATCCGAAAAAATGCATTTCGAACGATTCAAACTCATGTAATTTGGATCTTGCCTGACCCCTTCATCGCGCCGAACTTGAATGAAATCTGAAGAAGTAAGATTGGGGCAAACTACCGTCGATCGCAGTCTGGCGGTTCTAGGCCCATATATTCTCCGAGACCTTGTGTGTCTGCCACGAAACCGGTCGTCACCCGGCACTGGGTTGCGCTCAAGGGCAGGCCAACAACAGTCAACGTCCATTCACAGCTGCTCCAGCTTTGTGGGGGTATGTCAGCAGTAGGTTGTTTGTGGTCTGGGCATGATCCGCACAAAAAGTATCACCCAACCGATTAATCGCCTATCCGAAACGCTGAAACAGACGCTTCGCATTAGCGTTTTCCATGGCGCGAAAGTTGTTATCCGTGAACACGCCGGGAGCGAGCATATTTGCCAATTGCTCTGTCACCAAATGGTCGGTGATATACGGCCAATCGCTGCCGAACATTATATGCGTAGGGTCAGTAATTTCTTGCAGAGCCCCTAAGGCCGCTTTTGATCCGGCGATCGCAGTGTCAAAATAGAACTGGCCGATATAAGGCTTTGTGCCTTCCGGATGACGCTCTGAAAATGGAGGTGATTTCTCATCCTGCTCTTCCATAAGCTTGAGGCGGAGCGAAAGATATGGCAGGCAGCCACCCGCATGCGCGAGGATCCACTTGATGTTGGGGAAGCGCGCCATATAGCCGTTATAGATTAGATTTGCTGCGACGCGTGTGGTTTCGAAGGGGTATTCGATGACTGCCGCCCAAATTTCAAGCCCTAGACTACCGTGATTGGCAGGACGCGTGGGATGAATGAAGACAGTTGCTTCGCGCCGGTCAAGTTCGGCCCATAGTTCCTCGGCGGAGGGATCGCCAACGTAAACTCCGTTTTGGTTGGTCATGAGAATTAGGCCGTCGGCGGCGAAGCTGCCGAGTGCCGTCTCGAGTTGGCGGAGCGCACTGGCAACATCAGGAAATGATAAGGGCGCAAAGATGCCCAGACGGTCAGGAGCGAGCGCAGCGAATTCGACCAATGCTTCTGTCGTTGATTGAACGAGGTAGTCGGCATGTTCGTCGTTGCCATGATGAACACCAGCCGCCGAAAGGGGATTGATAATCGCCTTGGCAATCCCGAAGCGTTCCATTGCTTCTATGATTTCGTCTGACGTTGCGTTTTTTCTCAATGGTTTCGAAGGGTCGCGGGCGCCCGAACGTATGAGCGCTTTCTCATATGCGGGCAGGACGACGTGGTGGTGCACGTCAATGAGAGCAAGGCCCTCGATCCGTTCTTTGATTGAGCTCGGCTTGGGGTGACTCATTCAGGATATGTTTCTTTCAATGCATCGGGCTTCGGCCCTGATTGTACATTCCAATTCACACTAGCACCCTCTGCAAGACTGTCTAGCTGTCAGGTGACCGCAAGAGTGATGGCAACGTGTGCACCAACTGCGGTGAGTATAAACATTGGAAATCACTTGGGGTTTGGAGTTTGCTCGCCAACGACTGCAGTTGCCCGAACCCTGGTTGTGGCTCGGTCACCGTGACCGAGCCCCTAAAAACGACGCCAACGATAACGCGGTAATAGGCTGTCGAACTAGCGACCACATTGCCCACGCAAATGGACATAGGTTCGCTCCTCATCAACACAACCTGCGCAATCCCGGTAGTGGTTATCGCCCGCCGTGGGCCAAGTGCCCAGTGATTGCAGGCGATATCATGAAAGCCGAACGCCAACTGTTCTCGACAGTCCAATTAAGCACTTACCCGATCGCGCTTATTTCTTCTTTTTCTTGCCGCCGCAGTTAAGGCAACCCTTCTTGTAACCTTCCCGCATCGCTTTCGCAGCAACCTTCACAAGCTTCTTATCAAATGTCAGAACCTTGTCGCGCAATTTGTCAATTTCAGCTCCTGGTGCCGGATCATAGGGGAATTTCGCTTTTTTGATCGCAGCAATAAAATCTTTGTCTTTTATCAGTTTTGCAAAAGCAGATCGCAACTCCACCAACCGCTGTTTCGGTAGGTTCGGTGGACCAATTAGCGAACGCCCAATGTCAGAGGAAAGACCGACCCACGCGTAAATCTTCTTTGACCTTGAATCACCTATGACATCTTGAATAAGCGGAATATTCGGAATGAGTTTATTCCGTGTTTCGCCTGCCTGGAGGAGCGGAATTAAACGACCCGCCGCAAGTTCATCGCTAAGCTTTGCTGCCCATGTCCCCCAATTTAGTGCCACCATGTTGACTTCGCCTCGGCGCAGGGCAAGCATGAAAGGTCCGGACCCGCGATAGCCGCACACCATTTGAAACTTGGCACCGTCCAAATTCTTGATCAGCAAGGGTACGGTTGCACTCGCCGAGGTTTTGCCCGAACAGCCTGCCTTAAGAGTTGTTGACAGCAGTCCCTTAATATCTTTCACGCCGGTATCCGCTCTGACGCCAATGACGGCGCCCGATGTCGCAATTCTGCCAATGTAGTTGACCTTGCGCATGTCCCATGGCGCCCGCTTCGGTTCGAGAAGCTGGTTGTGGGCCATCACATCGGACAGCAAAGCGATCATGCGTCCGTCTGTCGGAGCTTTCGAGAAGAAATACTTGCCAGCCTTGCGACCACCGCCTCCAGGACGAGATTCCACCACCACTTTGGCGGCGCCAAGATGCTTGTGGAAATGCGCGGCTGCTAATTGTGCATAGCCACCATAAGATCCGCCCAGACTGTGCCCAATCAGGATCCTTACGTTTTTGCCCTTGTAGAAATCGGAGGCTGCAGCCGTCTCGACGATGCCGTGCGAACCAACAGCCAATCCACATGCCATGACAGCACCGCTCAATAACGTAATTTTCTTTTCACCGGTCATGTTACTTCTCCTCCCGGTTAGAGCATCGGTTGATTTCCCGCATCGGTCGGCTTCATCTTCCAATACAAGGTGCCTTAACGCATCGTTCGGTATTTCGGTGGCAGTGCGGGACAGGCGACAGGTCTCACCATTCAACGCCAACCATCGCCAGATTCTCCCCTGGCTTACCAAATGGATAGCTAGTGTTGCATGTCATTTACAATATGTAAAATCTGACCAAACCGAAGGGCCCTCCATCATCTCTCGTACAGTCGCGTCCCCCGTTTCGGCAGGCGATGCTCGTGATACACACCCCCGCAGCGAACAATTGGTCGTCAGAAGCTAGCTGAATAAGCGGTCGAAGTGGGCCATGAGCCGTCTTAGTCAGAGTCAGAAAGTTTGCTCTGTCTCGGCACCCTGAGAGTAAATTCAATGAGGATTATAGGCCGCACATCGAGGCGATGAGGGTTCTGAATAAAATTATCCGCACTGACTGAAATAGTCGTCCTGATCGTATAGTGGTAGGAGGACGAGATATGGCAACAAGAAGAAGAGCGTATGACAGATGGCGAAAATACCCCTGACCATTGCAATGACGGACTACGATCATTTCAGAGACTTCCGATTCGGCCGGGTTGGCGCAGAGGGAATCGAGCCCTTATGGCTTGATCTCGACCTGCACGAGATCTTCTCACGGTTTGCTGCCCGTCGCGAGTGGCACGTAAGCGAAATGTCATTTGCCAAGTTCGTCGCGCAAGTCGCAACGCCCAACCCAGACATAATTGGCTTGCCGGTGTTTGCGTCACGTGTATTCCGGCTTGCCTCGTTCTACGTCAATATCGATGCGGGCATTCGCACTGCGGCGGATCTTAAGGGCAAACGCGTGGGTGTTCCGGAATGGGCGCAGACGGCGGCCGTATACTCGCGCGGCTGGCTGCAACATGATGCCGGCGTACCATTGACATCGATCGAATGGGTACAAGCCGGCATTGACACGAGCGGACGCACGGAAAAGGTTGATCTCCATCTTCCCGACGGGCTTCAATTGAAACGTGAAACGGAAAAGACGCTCAGCGAAATGCTGGTCTCAGGTGAGATCGATGCGGCCATGACGGCTAATGCGCCAGGCGCCTTTCAAAACAACAACCCCAAGGTGGCGCGTTTGTTTCCAGATTATCGAGAGCTCGAAGCAGATTACTTTCGGCGCACTGGCATCTACCCCATAATGCATGTCGTTGCCATGCGGCGCGATCTACTTAGTCAACATCCATGGATAGCAAGGAACCTTTGCCTTGCGTTTGAGGACTCAAAGAACCGCAGCCTAGAACGTATACGCTACGAAGGCTGCTCAAACTACCCTATTCCCTGGTTGCCACATTATGTGGAGACACTGGAGCAATTGTTTGGCAATGATTTGTTCCCGTTTGGCATCGAGGCAAACCGGAGAACGCTTGAGGCGTTTCTTAGATATGCTTACGAGCAAGGCGTAACTGGCAGACACCTGCGGCCGGAAGAGATATTTCCCCCTGATATTGAACCGTCGGTCGCCGTATAGCTCACAATCGCCGGGGTTAGCGGCGCCTCTCTTCCGGACATTCGGATTTGTCAATTCTCGGTCATCAACCAAACGTCGTTGCCAGAAAATTCGACGACGGCTTTGCCGGAGATAGCAGACCTATGTCCACGCTTCGGCGCAACCTTCCGCTGCATCCGTAGCAGCGGCAAACGCCGCGCCCTGCCCCGATCTCAGGCACGGGCCGCAACTGTTGCAAAACTAGGAGCCGACCGATAATCACTTTACTGATTGAACTAAACAGGCGTTTTGCAACAATCGCGGCCATTTCCGAAAATACACGACAGCACCGTAAAGACATTGTCTGGATGAAATTTTTGGTGACTTCAGTTTTGGTTTGAGATCACAAATTCTAAGCACCTGGATCGGTCAGGCGTATTAGGCAAAGCCCTCTTACAACCCTTCTACGATACAGATCTGTCGAACCGCTGCCCCCTTTTGATACGCCCAGGCCTCTTGATAGGCCTCCGAATTGTAACAATTCACAGCCTCTTCAAGTGACGGGAATTCAACCACAACAATTCTCGGGAATTCTTCGCCTTCCAGCGTAACTTGCTGTCCACCGCGAGCAAGAATGCGCCCGCCATGCTTTTCAATGGCCGGCCCGGCGCGCTTTGCGTATTCGCCATACGCGGCCTCATCTTTGACCTGTACTTTACCGATCCAGAACGCAGGCATGAGTTCCTCCTCGAATAGTCGTTATAATGTGCCCAGCCGGGCATTGGTGACGAGATAGACACCCGTCGTTGCCGCAACGATACCAACCACATCTAGGCTGCTAGGATATTCGCCAAGAACCGGCATCGCTATAATAACAGCAAGAACCGGAACCATTGCAAGGAACACAGCGCCTCGCGCGCTTCCGAGTAACTCAACAGCTCTACTTCACTCAGAAACCTGTTCGATTGACTGGGGACTAGTTCTGGATCGGGTCAATCTCTGCCGGTCGTAGTCTGACAGATCGACGACGGCTTTGCCCCCGACAGTGGACCTATGTCCGCATTTCCGCACCACTCTCCACTGCACCCTCGTTAGCGAAAATCGCCCAGCGCTGGCCTATGGGCTCAGATGAGCCATTGCAGATGTGGCGCATTTCGTAGCGGTCTTATTCTCGGGGGCTGGGTCCGCGTTGGCAATTTGCCGACCGCAAGCAGTTTTTGTGTTTCGAACCTGTTAAGCGTTACGATGGTGAATGGGACGTACCAAATCCTACTGGCGCTGCTACGATGTGGCGCGTTCTGCCTGACTTGGTCGGCTATTACGGCCGCCTTGAAAGGCTAGTGTCAAAATAGGTGGACAATCATGCTGAAATTATACTTCGCTCCTGGGGCCAGTTCGATGGCCACGCACATCGCACTCCATGAAATAGGTGTAGAATTCGAACGCGTTCCTGTTTCGCTAGCGAACAGACAACAACGCGAAGAGCAACTCCTGCATCTCAATCCTGAGGCCAAGGTACCAACCTTGTTGATTGATGGGCGCGTCCTCTCGGAAGTCGCGGCAAACTTATACTACCTCGCGCGCCGGTATCCGGATGCCGGGCTGTGGCCGGCTCAAGATATTGAGGCAGAAGCGCAGATCATTTCCTGGATGTCGTTCACGGCATCGACACTCCATGGCTCCCGCGCGAAAGGAGCCGATCATGTCCTAAAGGTTTTTGACATTGCAAACAGACGGCTTGGATCAAATGACTGGGCGGTTGGTCAATACTCGGTTGCGGACATCCATCTGTTCCGCCTCTATTGGCGCATAAAGAACTGGCTCGATTTGCCGCCAACAAAGTTTCCAGCACTCCAATCGCACCACGACAGGATGATGTCGCGACCGGCGGTGCAGGAAACACTGCGTATTGAGTCTGAGGTTGGCTATGAGCTGTCCAACTAATTGGCTTGATAGTTATTAGCTTGGGATTTGAGGCTCAGCAACCGGAGGCATGTCGGTATCGCGCGATGATTTCCCGCGTACCACTGGTAATGGCCATCACTCAGGTCTGAGCCAAGGTCAGCGTTTTTATCTGGCCCATCTTTGTGGATGGTTCGGAAAGAACCAGTTGACTGCCTCTCCAAGTCATTCGGGATGATAGTCCTGGCAGCTGGCCAATGGCCGCGAGAAGCCAATAACGCCATAAGTTGATCGCGGACGATCAGACGGCGTGTGCTTTCTGTACATACCGAGTCGGTTGTCGTTCTGCGAAAATCGCTGCGGCGCATCAGACTGGTGGTGAATTTCCGCTGACCTGAGACTCTTTTCTCATCCACTCATTGTGAGAGTCCTAGGTTGAAGTCTTGCCCCAGTCGCGCTGTTTGCGGCAAGGATCGCTGGTCATGTACCTTCACACTGTTAGTGTTACATAAGTGTACTTTTTTGCGATCGGAGAATCTAATAGTTCCCGTAGGTGTCATGGTGTTCCGCATGGGGCTCGCTACAATGCGCACGGTCCGATTGATACTCGGGTTAATCGTTCTATCTTTTCTATTGGTGTCGGGAGGCGCTAGTGGGATTGCACTTGCTGGCGATGTTGATGGCGGCGATGGCCTAGGCATCTCCAATTTCAATGGTCGGGCGTACATCGTCGGCGGATGGCTGGATGATTCGGTCAATGGTACTGGGATGGCTGCTGTGGGCGGCTCACTCGCAGCCCCAATCGGTCGGTACTTTGGGGTTCAGGGCGATACCGCATTGGCTTTTTCCCATGGCGAGTTTGGGGGAGGCGTCGCTGGCCATGTTTTTTGGCGTGATCCTTCGGCAGGCCTTTTTGGAATATACGGTCAGTGGGTTGCTCGGCATCAGCCAAACTGGAAAACGTGGCGGGGCGGCTTAGAGGCACATTCGTATCTGGGAGATTGGGATCTTAGAGCCATCGTTGGCTTCGAGGAACCAGTACTTCCTGCTGGGTACGCCAGTCACGATGATATTTTCGCGATCGCCGATGCCGGCTATTATTTTTCAGACAATGTTCAGTTGTCGATTGGCTACCGATACCTGAATGGATTCAACATCAGCGCTGTGGACTTTAAGTTGCTGTTGCCGGACGCAAGCCGATCAAAGGATCTTCTGCTGACGCTGTCCGGCCGGATTGGAGAATTTGGCTACGCAGCAGCGTGGCTTGACCTCACCATGCTTATTGGTGCACCTCAGATATCATTGCGCGATCACTATCGCAAATATTCAGCGATGGACACTGAAAAAGAAAACATTTTTCAAGTCGACATCCAAAGAGCATATGGACGATGACTGAGATCCGCCTGTTTCCTTATAGTCCTTCTGGCAAAGGGAAAAAGATGGACTCGGGTGCAAAACCACCAGAGCGGCACATTGCAACGTAACGGGCAGAATGTTGCGGCGCACATACTGAAGGCATCAGAACCGGGCTTCAATGCAACACGATTGTTGCGCACCGGCACGGCGGCAGAAGTTGATCATTTCCAACCTGTCGCAGTCCTACAAACCCACGAAACTTCTGTCGACGATTGCAGACGAAAACCCGGCCTGGCGGACAAGATAAACAATCCGTCTCCATTGAGGGGGCAGACCAAACGACCCCAGGCGGACCTGTCACCGCGCCGCCGAGCTGGCAAACTGAGCGGCCTGGCGGCCAGCAATCCTGCCGAAAACCGCGGAGGACATTAGACCGCTGGCGCCGGGGTAGTTGAAATAGAAGATGCCGCCGATCATCTCACCGGCCGCATATAGCCCGGGTAAAGCGTTGTCCTCGATGTCCAAAACGCGCGTTGTTGGATCGATCTTTACGCCGCCAAACGTGAACGTTATGCCGCAGCCGACTGCATATGCGACGAATGGAGGCTGTTCGAGCGCGGTCGCCCAGTTCGTCTTGTTGAGGGCAAGGCCGTTCGTGCGTCGTCCGTCCTTGAGGTTAGGATTGAACGGCACATCTCGCGTTATGGCCGCATTGTATTCTGCGACGGTTGCTAGAAATTGTTCCGCATTCACATCCTCCATACGCTTGACGAGGTCAGCAAGCGAATCGGCCCGAACGCGCGTGGCTTTGCCCAGTCCATATTCATCGCGCAGTAGGTGTTGTGTTTGCTGATCGAAAACCTGCCAAGCATAGCCGCCTGGTTGCTGGAGTATGATCCGGCCATATTTCGCATAGGTGAAGTTGCGGAAATCTTCGCCCTCATCAAGAAACCGCTGACCGTCAGCATTGACCACGATGCCGAACGGGTAGCTGTGGCGGAAGCCGTGGTGGCGTGTATCCACGCTGCCAAAATCCCCAGCATTGCGCTCCCAGGCACAAGAATGGCAGCCCGACCATTGGCCGTAGGGCTGCGCACCGACATCGAGCGCCATGCGAATTCCGTCGCCTGTGTTGTAGCGCGTACCCCGCACCTTCGCCATCTCCCAGCCCGGCCCGAGGTAGCGCGTGCGCCATTCACGATTGGCCTCAAAGCCACCGCTGGCAAGAACAACAGCGCGGGCGTGGATCGTTTCGCAAATACCCTCGGTCTCAATCTCGACGCCGGCGATCCTCTGCTTGGCACGCGCTAGCTTTAGGGCGCGCGCACCATAACGGACCTCGATGCCGGTCGCCTCCGCGGCCTTGAAGTGAGCGTCCATCAGGCCTTCACCACCACCATTTGCATAGATGACGGAGCCGCCAAAGAACTTGAACCGACCGTCTATCTTGTAGGCCTGGCGACCGTAGTTGGGTAGGAATCTAACCCCGTGGCCGGCCAGCCAACGCACCGTGTCTGCGCTGTTGTGAACAAGGACCTCCGCCAAATCCGGATCGATGCAATATTGCGTGATGCGGCCCAGGTCGTCGAAGTAGCTCTCGGGGCTGTACGCTCCGAAGTCCGAGGCGGCGATCTCCGCATCGGTTAGATCGGGCACGACGGCCTTGATGTCTTCGGCGCCATGATAGACCATGCGGAATGTGCCATTGGCGAAAGCAGTATTGCCGCCCCGCTTGTCGCGTGGCGCGCGTTCCAGCACCAGCACTGTCGCCCCCTGTTCACGGGCCGAATGGGCCGCACTCATGCCGGCGCCGCCGCCGCCCACCACGACCACATCATAATTCATCGACGGACCTCCAACTGGATTGCGCGCTTATGCTTTTTATTTTTATCAGTCCAAGATCCATGGCGCCAGCCGTCGGCCTATTGAGCCGAAAAGGTTCAACCTCCCAGCAACATGAAACATTGCACAGTTCTAATCAGAGCAGAATGACGGAAGATGAAATCAATTTGGCCTTCGACCGCCTTGAAGAGCATTTTGCAGAATGAGAGTTCCCGGTCACCGACCGGCGGCCGATGTTGTTGCTAGTTTATAACTGCGGTGAGAATCGCAAGCCCGGAAAAGCCAAGGGTGAATGCGAGCGTCGATATCCAACGCGGCGGTTCAGGTTCATCGCCTTGTGGAATGACGTCTTCGATGGTGGCAAGCAACAACAGACCTACAAAAAATGTCAACACCATGTTTTGGACTAAAGGGCTTCCTCCCCTCAATACAAGAAACGCAGCCCCAGCGCTCAAAAGCGCGGGGATAACAAGGGCGAGCGACAACAAAAAGCGCCGGCGCCACGGCATGCCGTCATCACGAAAGTTAGAGGTTGCCGCGAAACCACCCGGCAGATTAGCGATCGATTGCGTCGCGGCGAGTAGAAAACCAACTTGACTGCCAACTGCCGAACCCGCACCTATCATCAAGCCATCACTCGTGAGGTCCGTGGCAATGGCCAGATATACCATCCAGGCGCCCGTCTGCCCTTTTCCCGGTCGATGGCTGGAGCCACCCCAAGCATATGCGATCAGCACGTAGCAAAACGCGCCCGCAACAAAAGCAAGGACGATTAACCCGAGCGGTGTAACGTCAAGGATGCGCGGCATCAATTCTAAGCTGACAAGGGCAATTGCAACGCCGGCAGTCGCATGAAGCGATGCTCCGATGAGCCACTTTGGCGTGCGCATGCACTCCGCCAAGAGGCTGCCGATCAGAATTCCCGAAGCCGGCAGCAGCGAAAATACCAGGACTTCCAAAAGTTGCCGCATCTTTCGTCGTCCATTTTGTGCCAATTCCACCCATATGGTGGATTTGCCTGCCGACGGTTCTACTAGAACTCACTCAACAAAAGAGATGCCATTCAGTTCGACCGAAACGAGTGTAAGCGGATCACCATCTCAACGCAGTGGCATCCTTAGCCACCTATTAAACATTTCACAGCACCGATAGTAATCCAAGACTATTCACCATTAATTCTCATACAAGGCAAAGTCGAATTAGCGAAGGAGAGGCGAATGAGGCTATTGATCATGGGCGTCGCGCTGCAGTCGTCAATGCCGGCGCTTAAGCAATGCGAGACCTCTGCAGTGAACATGGCATGGGGCAGTCCCAATTTCAGCAAGGCAGCTTGGTATGTCCATACGCATACGTAAGCGCAACAAATTGATACACTCGCTAGCGACTTCCAGCCAACCCAACCGAACATAAAATGCCCAACCTGGCTCTTGCGTCTTAATTGTGACTGTGAGGCTCGAACACTCAAGATATCCGAAGATATCGATGTAGGTCTGATCCCCATCAAAGCGACACTCGTGGCCGCGCGGTTCAAGAGCCTGGTCGAATACAGCAACGCCCATGAATTGACTGTTATTGCGGAGGTGGCGTGAGGGCTGTGCAAATAGGACAGGTCGCGCCAATTCGTGATCGGCAACTGACATAGCTCAAGATCATTCACCTCTGGTTGGCCGTAATCTGGGTCAACATTCGCAAGACGACTGATAGGAAGTAGAGGCGGAAATGGATACCATACAGAATGTCATTTTTCTCGTTATTGCCACGACCGGTTTCTGGGCGCTCGTTGCTTTGCAGCGCCGGATTTCGCTCCTTGAGCATGAGGTACGTTGGCTAAGACAAGAATTGGAAACGCTGAAGCCCACGGAAGTCGTCTCAGAGTTCGATCCAAAACCGCGCGCACAATAGTTGACGGCTGGACAATCGAATCTAAACTCTTTCCACACGCGCGCCGGTATCAACGAAATATTCTAGCCTCGGTCAACTGGCGTCACGGCTTGAGTTATTCCAAGGCCGTTGCGCGGATGGCTTCCAGCGCCTCGTCAATGTCACCGACGGTATGATCCGCGCAGATCTGGAAGCGAATTTCTTCGTCCCCCTTTGGCACCACAGGATAGCCAAGCCCCGTAGCAAGAACGCCGCGCTCGAACAAGCCTGCGACGATCTTCTGCGTGCGCGGCGTATCGCGCACCATTAGAGGCGCGACGGGATGCGGGCCCGCGATGGTCTCAAGATTGAGATCGACCAGGCCCTGTGTAAACCGGCTTGTCATGGTCTGCAGATGCTTCAGCAATTTGGTTCCGCGGGGACTGTCGAGGATATCCAGGGCTTTTGTTGCGGCAGCTGCTTCACCTGGAGTAATCGGATTGGAATAGATGTAGAACGGTGAGGTTTCTCGCAGAAAATTGATAATTGTGGTGTTGGCCACAACGTAACCGCCATTTACTCCAAGTGCTTTGCCAAGCGTTGACACTAGAATATCAGCAGGATCGCTTTGCGTGACCTCCTCTGTGCCCCGACCCGTTGAACCAAATGAACCAATGCCGTGGGAATCGTCGACAACCACGATTACCCCTTCACGGTATTCAGCATCGTATTGGCGGGCCAGTGCCATAATCTCTCGAAGAGGCGCATAATCACCTCTCATGCTGAATACGCCATCAGTGACAACAAGTGCGCGTTCGCATGTCAGATGTGCTTCTGAAAGATGTTGCTCGAGTTCAGACAGGTTCAAGTGGGCATAAATATATTTGGCTTTCGGTTTAGCAAGACGCGTTGCATTAATGATGCAATTGTGGTTCAGGGCATCGCTGATGACCGCGGTTTGAGGCGTGATAAGACCGGGCAGCAGCCCCATGACCGCGGCGTAAGCCGAGCTGAAGATCATAGCGGCTTCGCGTCCGTGAAATACTGCAAGGCGTTGCTCTAGCATCCTATGGGGGGTCCAGGTGCCACTGATGAAGCGCACCGCACCTGGTCCGGTGCCAAATGTCCGGACCGCCTCCTCTTCGGCGCTGATCATTTCCGCGTCAAAGGACAAACCTAAATAAGCGTTTGCGTTCATGCGGAGAAACTGCTTCTCGCCATAGCCCTCGAGCAGGAAGCGTGGCCCTTTGCCCCCCTGTGGCGGGACCACGCTGCAAATCACCCGCTCTTCGCCTTTCGTGGAGCCAGCCGCATTGAGTTCGGCCAGGCGCTGAGCTATTAGCTCCGTTAACTTCTCATGTGGCATGGCCGGCAAGCCTCCCGTTGCAAACTATTATGCTTTGGCTGGTGTCACGGTCGTCTTCAATCTATCGATCATGTCGTCACACATGGCCTGAAGCGTAAATTGTGGTTCCCATCCCCACTCTTCGCGTGCTGCCGAGTCGTCTATAGATCTTGGCCAGGAATCGGCAATTGCCTGACGCACCGGATCGACCTCATAATCGATTTGGAAGTCCGGCAGGCGTTTGCGGATTGCGCTTGCGAGTTCACTTGGTGTGATGCTCATCGCGGTGACGTTGAAGGCATTCCGATTCGAAAGTTTTGCCCCGTCAGCTTCCATGAGTTCGTGCATGGCTCGAATGGCATCCGGCATGTACATCATGTCCAGTCGCGTGTCGGCGCCTAAAAAGCAAGTGTAGTGGCGATACCGCAGCGCTTGCCGAAATATCTCTATTGCATAATCCGTCGTGCCGCCGCCAGGCGGTGTCGCATGGGAGATGAGTCCCGGTAGCCGCAGGCCGCGCGTATCAACCGCAAAGCGCGATGCATAGTAGTCACACAGCAGTTCTCCCGAGACCTTGGTTAGACCGTACATCGTAGTCGGGCGCTGGACCGTGACCTGAGGGGTTCCGTCGCGCGGTGTCGACGGTCCAAAGGCGCCGATGGAACTTGGAAAGAAGACGGCACAGTCGTACTGTCTAGCCACTTCGAGAACGTTGTAAATCCCGCCCATATTTACGGACCAGGCGACCTGCGGTCTTTCCTCAGCCACCGCCGAGAGCAGTGCCGCCAAGTGATAGATCGTTCCGATGTTATGGCGGCGAACAACTTCAAGTATTTGATGGGGCTGAGTGCAATCAACGTGTTCGAAGCGCCAACAAGAATCTGTTGCAGGTGTTCCGGACGTCGTGATGTGTTCCGACTTACCCATTCGGACGTCTGAAGCAATTATGCGTTCTGCGCCATATCGCTCACACAAAGATGGAACGAGTTCGCTGCCGATCTGCCCAAGAGCACCTGTTACGAGAATTCTCTGCATGTGCCTCTCCCCATTGCTGGACCCAATGTCAACCAACTGTCAGTTTTGCACGGTCCGCTTGATGGCGATCCGATCTGGACAGCCCAAGGCTACCCCATTTGGCGTGTTGGATCATTGCCGGGTTCTATACGCCTCTAGTTGAAGCTGGCGATGCAGGACCGAACGGCTTTTTACCAGTAAGGTGCAACCTGAAAGAACTCGTGAATATAAGCTTCAAATTCGCGCGTTATTTCGGCGTCTCCGTCGTATTCTGGACAATTGCGTAAGGCCTCCGAGACGAGATCGATGGCAATTGTGTTGGAATGTTCCTCTGCCAACTTGGCGAGCGCAATCGGTACAATGACTATTCTTGCGGTGAGACTCTCACCGGTGTCCGCGATTAGATACCTCGCGCGCCACGTTTGGGTTTCAACGATAAGTCCGTGCGTCCTGCCAAGTCGCAAGTCCCGTGCTTTGGCCGTCATCTCCTCAAGGCTGTCGCCGGTAAGCAGACCGTATCGTTGTGCGGCCGCATCCGTGCCTGATTTCAAGACGAGGCCGGCCGTGTCGCTGGTCTCTTTAACAATTATTCGCTCTTCCGGGTGTTCGACCACCAGTATACTGGAGGTGTCAATAAGCATTGTCTTCTGTCTGAAGAGACCACCTTTTTTCACCGCGAGATACGGTACGTGCCAATGCAACGGATCAAACAACAGATCACTCACTTTGCCCTGTAATCTCTCGGCAAATACGATTGAGAATCGCCTAAGCTCTCGTGAATTCAGAAGCATAATTTTTTGCCTTACACGACTATCACCAGACATCGATTGCCATTTTAGGACATTTGGCTCATTGCGTTGAGTCAAGAGCACCAGGTGTGACTTGCGCTAATTGAGATCGGACGATCTAAAAAATAGGGCAGGCACAGTGATTTTTGAGCTGCCGCTTGGTGCAAACATTGTTGTTTTTCTAATTTCTGCAATATCGGTTTGGATTGCAGGAACTCACCTCGCTGTGGCAGCAGAGGAGATCTCGGACCGCAAGAACCTTGGAAAGGATATTGTGGGTCTGATCTACCTGGCAGCCGCGACCGAATTACCAGAGATCGTAACCACCCTGTTTGCGGCGCTGAACAATCAGGCCAGTCTGCTTCTCAATAATATGTTCGGCGGTGTAGCCTTGCAGACGGCAATTCTGGCGCTTGCCGACACTACCGCGGCAGGCGTTGCGATCAGCCGATTTCCGCGCAAGCCGACACCCATTCTCGAGGGCACTCTGCTGATCGTGGTTCTGGCGCTGCTACATGCCGTGATTCTGGTCGGAGACGTACCACTCATAGGTCATATTGGACTTGGACCAGTTCTCCTGGCGTGTCTTTATATCTGGATCATTTATTTTTTGAATAAGCAGGACCAACGAGCGATCTGGCATCCCGTGGATTTGCCACGTCCCCCGGCAACGACGAATAAGAACAACCTTTTGGTTCGGATGTCTACGGAGACTGATTTGAAGCTCTATCAGCGGTCTGCTTTGGCCACGCTTGCCATTCTTGTATTCGGCGTGCTGCTCGTGGCCACCGCTGAGGGGCTAGCGGAACAGACCGGGCTCGGTACGAGCTTCATCGGGGCAACACTGCTTGCCGGATCTACGTCTCTTCCGGAGCTCAGCACCACGGTCATGGCCATCCGTTTGCATTCTTATACGATGGCAATATCGAACATTTTTGGCAGTAATCTTATTATGGTGTTTTTGATACTACCCGCCGATATCGCCTTTGCATCAGGGCCTGTGCTCCAGCACGCTGATAAATCTGCCGAGTTCGCTGTCGTCTGTGGTGTTATCATGACAGCAGTGTATGTTCTGGGTTTGACGTTGCGCACACCGGGCCGAATACTTCGAATGGGCTATGATTCTCTGGTGGTGCTCGCTGTCTATCTCGTATCGGTTACAATCCTTTACACCCTTAGATAGGTCTTTTTCCAAGAGCGGCCGGTGTCGGTAGACGCATGCCGCAAGCCGGCTCAGTTGAACCCATGCAACTGGCAATTTGTTCAGGTAATTGGTGTGCCGGGACTTGACCTTCGTCAATAGTAACTGGGCTGCTCGCATCTATCCTTTAAGCGATTTTCTTGGAAATACAAACGTGCGAACTGAATGTTAAATGTCTTCGTAATAGGTTTAGAACCGTTCAACCTTGCTCTCATGAACGAGCTTCCTGCGGCTCGAGAGTATCGATTTCATAATTTGCTCGACTATCATGAGGCCGTTCGTCCAACGTCGCGTGAAATAGATTTGCTGGCGCTTCTCGAGACCGCCAATCGGCGCCTCCGCACGTTTTCAGGTTCAATTGACGCCATAATTGGATATTGGGACTTTCCGTCCTCCGTACTCGTGCCGGTGCTGCGGCAGCGGTTTGAGCTTCCCGGGCCAACTTTGTCTGCGGTTGCGGCGTGCGAGCACAAATACTGGTCCCGGCTCGAGCAGCTGAGTGTGCTGGAGAGCATGGTACCTCAATTCCGAGCCGTCGATCCCTTCGCGCCCGACCCAATGGAAGCGCTTGGACTTGCCTTCCCGTTTTGGTTGAAACCGATCAAGGCGCACTCTTCGTATTTGGGATTCAAGATCCATAATGAACAGGAATTCTTAGCTGCACTGCCGATTATTCAGGCCGGCATCCGACATTTTGGCGATCCATTCGATGCCTTTCTTGCCATGGTGGACGTTCCCGATGCGGTTAAAGGGATCGGCGGCTGTTATTGCATTGCCGAAGAGATTATATCGGAAGGCAAGCAGTGTACGCTCGAAGGTTGGTCGTTCGGTGACGAGGTCGTCGTTTACGCTGTCGTCGATTCTATCCGTTCGGGCCAACATCACTCATGCTTTTCCCGCTATCAATATCCATCCAAATTGTCCGCCCAAGTTCAGTCTCGCATGATTGACGCGGCTCAGCGGTTCATTCGTCATATCGGTTACACTAACGCGCCCTTCAACATGGAGTTTTATTGGAACCCTGAGACCGACCAAATTCGAATTCTTGAAGTCAATGCCCGTATTTCGAAATCTCATTGTCCAATAATCTGGATGGTGGATGGTATTTCGCACCAGCAGGTGGCGATTGACCTTGCACTTGGACGCCGCCCGTCTATGCCCTATCGCAAAGGTCATTGGCCTGTTGCAGCCAAATTCATGGAACGCGTTTTTGTTGATGGCCAAGTCGACAAAGTGCCAGGCGCGCAGGATATCGCTCTCTTCAAGAAGGAATTTCCAAACGGGCTTGTGCGTGTCCTTGCCCACGAGGGTCAGCAGTTGGCGCATTTGCCCTATCAGGACAGTTATAGCTTCGAGATTGCCGAGATTTTCCTTGGTGGCGATAATGAAGAGGAACTGTTGAAGAGGCATGAAAAGGCGCAGGAGTTGTTGCCGTTCAAGATTACTCAACCAACAGTCCTAGATTCATGAAAGTTGTAGATGAGTTTCCGTTTCGAGTCGTGGTCGACGAGCATGTCCAAATTGCCATGGCAGACGGGATCCGATTATCCGCCAAAATCTGGCGACCAAAAGGTTCGGAACTGTCTCCAGTGCCAGCCATCCTGGAATATATCCCCTATCGCAAACGGTTTGGAACCGCGGTTCGGGATCAGGTGACCCATGGTTATCTAGCCGGCCACGGCTATGCCTGTATCCGGGTCGACCTTCGCGGCAGTGGGGAATCGGAAGGCGTGCTTGAGGATGAATATCTTCAGCGAGAACTCGACGATGGACTTGCGGTTATTGATTGGATTTCCAATCAACAATGGTGCGATGGGACGGTCGGGATGATGGGCATCTCGTGGGGAGGGTTCAATGCATTGCAGATTGCTTCACTTAGACCGCCCCCCTAAAAGCCATTGTCGCCGCAAGTGCCACCGACGATCGCTTCGCCGATGACATCCACCATATGGGCGGGTGCCTTTTGGGTGATACGTTGTCCTGGGCGTCCGTAATGTTTTCCTACAACAGTTTGCCTCCGGATCCGGAACTCGTCGGGACATGTTGGCGGCGCATGTGGTTCGAGCGCCTAGAAGGCAGCGGACTTTGGCTCGAAAAATGGCTTGAGCACCAACGCCGTGATTCCTATTGGAAACATGGCTCTATTTGTGAAGACTATGGCGCAATCGCGTGTCCGGTGCTGGCAGTCAGCGGATGGTCCGATGGGTATTCGAATGCCATATTCCGACTGCTTGCCCGACTGAGGGTGCCGCGTAAGGGTCTTGTTGGGCCGTGGGGCCATCGCTACCCGCATTTTGGGGAACCAGGCCCGGCGATTGGCTTTCTGCAAGAACTCCTTCGTTGGTGGGACCATTGGCTAAAGGGGATAGATACGGGGGTTATGGATGAGCCAATGTTGCGTGTCTGGATGCAGGAGAGTGTCCCACCGACCACAAGTTATAAGCACCGGCCGGGGCGATGGATTGGCGAGTCATCATGGCCCTCGCAACATATTGGACAGGTTGACTTTGCTCTCGCCCAACAGCGGTTGACACTTGAGCCCAATGCAGAAGTTCAAACCGAAGGACCGGATGCCAAGGTTTCAATTCAATCCCCACTAACAGTTGGACTTTTTGCTGGAAAATGGTGCTCCTATGCATCGGGGCCAGATCTCGCGCATGACCAGCGCGAGGAGGACGGTGGGGCACTCGTGTTTGAAAGTGGACCGTTGAATGAAGCCATTGAATTGCTCGGTGCACCCCTCTTGGAGATCGGTGTAGTGGCTGATCGTCCGATTGCGATGTTGGCTGCACGGTTGTCAGATGTTCGTCCTAACGATGAGGCAACGCGGGTTACCTATGGACTTCTCAACCTGACGCACCGTAGCGGTAGTGAGACACCTGAACCGCTTGAGCCCGGCAAACTATATCGGATCACGCTAAAGTTTAATGAGATTGCTCAGATGTTTCCTGCAGGTCACCGCATTCGTCTTTCTCTTTCAACATCATATTGGCCGTTGGCATGGCCGCCTCCCGAACCCGTACGTCTGACGTTCCATCTGGCCAAGAGCAAATTGACCTTGCCGGTGCGTCGCCCGCGGCCCACCGATGACTGCGCTTTGCCTCGATTTCATGACCCTGAAGGAGCGTCACCACCTAATAAAACAACCTTGGAACCCGAGCAGCATCGCTGGGTTGTGTATCGGGACCTTGCGAGTGATGAGTCTGTTCTCCATGTGATAGACGACCGGGGCACAACGCATTTTAAAGAGTCTGATTTGACCGTCCAAACGCGGGCCGACGAATGGTATCGCTCCTGTGGAGACGACTTTGCATCGATCCGCGGCGAGACACATTGGACTCGCAGCCTTTCTAGGGGGGATTGGCATATCAGGACCGAGGCGCGAACCCGGCTGATGGCAGACAAGGCATCATTCCACATCAGGGCGGATCTGGACGCCTACGAAATTGATGGAGCTGGAGAGCGGCGCGTGTTCTCGCGAAGCTGGGAGCGCAACATCCCGCGTGATTTGGTTTGAGTTCATCGAGCGCGCCATAAGTCATCATGTTCGCGCGGTTGAATTACGCTGAAATAATTCACACGGGCTGCCCGGCACGTTTGCGGCCCGGGCGGAGAGGCTGCTAACCCCGGTGTTCCATCCGCGCCAACAAGACGTCTGGCTCCTCAAGAACCAATAGATCCGGCTTGCCGGAAGTAAATGCGGAGCCAACAAAATGAATGTGGGTGGGACCGTCCCTGAGTTCTTGCACGAGGTACGCGACTGTGTCTGCGTTTATCTTGACCGGCCGTTTATTATGCTCGGCGGTTGCATCTATCCAATGGGCCATCTGTCTACACTCGTTGGTTTACCGTGACCGTTTTCAAATTGTAATGGAATTCTTTGACTTTTTTGGTCGATCTCGCCTTGACAGACATCAACCATTTTGTCCCGGCGAGTGGACGTTCGCTCGGTCGATCGGCTCGCCCGCAAACGAGAGATAAAAAGTCGGCCGCAGCGATTCGATGCCGGCTGCCGCCAGAGCAATCCATTATGCTGCTGGACTGCACCTGTGAAGTTCGTTGATCAAGTGCTAGTTGGCAGGAGCACAGCTGCTCCAGTCAGGTTGCCGTGCCTTAAATGCTCCAGAGCTGCGTTTGCTTCCGATAGGGCGAATGTTTCGACCGTGGTATTAATTCTTACATCAGAGGCCAGCGCCATGAAGTCGAGCGCGTCCTGGCGCGTGAGATTGGCGACGGAACGGATCACCCGCTCACCCCAAAGGATGGCGTACGGCATAGACGGGATATCGCTCATATGGATGCCACCGAGCACCAGTGTTCCACCTTTCTCCATTGCTCTTAGAGCTGTCGGCACGAGTTCTCCCACCGGTGCGAAAACAATGGCCGCCTCCAGTTCTATCGGGGGGCTTTCGTCTGAACTCCCAGACCACTTGCATCCGAGCTCTCTTGCGAACTCCTGCGCACGCCGGTCGCCAGACCGGGTGAAGGCATAGATCTCTCGCCCCTGGTGGTTGGCGACTTGTGCCACGATGTGCGCGGCGGCGCCGAATCCGTAAATGCCCAGTCGGCGCGCCGAGCCCGCCGCTTTGAGTGCTCGGTAACCGATCAGGCCCGCGCATAGGAGGGGTGCGGCATGGACATCCTCGTAGCCTTCTGGGATCGGGACGCAATAATCTTCTTCTGCAATAGTGTGTGTGGCAAAGCCGCCGTTGATCTGGTAACCGGTGAAACGGGCATTATCGCATAGGTTTTCGCGCCCCGACTTGCAAAAAGTGCAAGCACCGCACGTGTGACCGAGCCAGGGTATGCCGACGCGATCGTGAAGTCTAAAACGGCTGTTCTGTGAGCCAAGTGCTGCGATGCGGCCAACAATTTCATGACCAGGCACGATTGGGCACTGCACATCGGGCAGGTCGCCATCAACGAGATGGAGGTCGGTTCGGCACACTGCACAGGCTGAGACAGACACAAGCACCTCCCCGCACTTCGGTTCAGGCGTAGGGCGTTCGATAAACTCTAGTGGTCTTCCAACAGCCTCAAGAACCATTGCCTTCATGATAGCCTCCTCAACAGGCGCCCAAAGGGAAATTGGATCGGAAACAGAAGCCTTTATTGTCAGGCCCATTATTCAACGACGCTGCTATCGCCGGGCGGAGCAAAATGCTCTTGGGTAGTGGGAGCCCGGTTCAACCATCGATCTCAAGCAATCCCTCCCTTGAACCATCGTTGGCGAGGTCAAGAGACTTGAGCGTTCGATAGAAGCATGGGCGCCTGCTTTGGTCGATGCATGGCCACCCCTCCTCGGGCAAGGACTCTCATGTTTCGAGTTTGATTGTGCGCGAACTATTGTTGTTCGACCAACCGATGGTCTCCAGAGGCTTAATGCTGTTCAATTGCAGACTGCAACGTTAGTTTCGTCATGGAGGACTGGTAGCAATGGTCAAATTTGTCAGACATGCGGCAATCATCCCAGTCCTGAATATCAGATTCATCACGGCGGTCCGGTCGAGAGAGACCCTCACTTTAGAGTTCGCAAGTGAATTCCTAGACGCGCATTGATTGATTATGCGCGTAGCGTAAGGCGTCGCAGAACACTGTTCCCTAGCAGGACTTATGATGCGACATACTTCGTCCTTTGCTGCGTATTGAAATCCCGACCATGAGGGCCTCTTGGTCGTCAGTTCCCTTTCTGAACCTCAATCTTCTTAGTCTTCTCGATTTCTGTCGCCGGCTTGGAAATGTTAACCGTCAAGACGCCATTCTTCACCTCAGCTTTGACGGCGTCTGCTTCGATCTCAAAAGGTAGCGTCATCGACCTGTAAAATGATCCGGAGGACCGTTCAATGCGATGAAATTGACGCCCCTCTTCATCTTTCTTCTCTTCTTTTTCCGATTTCTTTTCACCTTTGATGGTGATCCGGTTGCCGGTTACGGAGACATCGACGTCCTTTTCCTCGATGCCGGGCAATTCAGCCGTAATGCAAATCTCCTTGTCGGTTTCGCTCACGTTGGAGCGTACGACCAGACCGGCGCTCTTCGACGTCGATGAACCGTGGTCAAAGTCCTCGAACAATGAATCGATTTGCTTCCTGAGAGAAGAGAACGGGCTGCCCGTATCTTCCGTCCAATCCTTCCACAGTGATGGTAGCCATGATGTATTCGTCATCTAGAGGCCTCCTTCAAATTTGAGGGTATTAGATAGGACCAAAAACAATCACGGCGGCAGGCGCTTTGCGCAAAATCAATTCTTGGCCATGGATTCGCGACTAATTTAGTGACCAATCCGGCGTCGTCGGAGGTCGAAATATCCGGGCGATACAGTGTCTGTTTCTTAGTTTGTTGGTCGAGAACTTTGCAAGGTCATTATGAAACCTAGATCCTGGTGGATGCGGTCAGCGATCATATTTCTGGTGATCGCAATCGTAGCTCTCGTCGCATTTATGCGAGGCGCTGGCGGACAGCTTCCGCAAGAAGATCGGTATCTCGGTGTGAGAACCCTGGCGCCAATTCTGGAAAAAGTCACATCGGCTGCCGTCAGCGTTTCGGTGGCGTACAGTGTATCCGGCCCGTGAAGCGACCGAATTGATCTGGTTAAATGCAGGACTCGATGTCTGACCCATCGACTGTCACGTCGACGCCGTGCTTTTCCGGCGCCGACTGCAAAATGGTCAACAAATTTTGTGTCTTGCCTGGAGTAGGATGCCAAAACAATTGGATCGGTTTGATCTTAGCCCGCGGGTTTCAAACAGGTTTGAAAAGGGCGCGCACTATATTTGCTGTTCAATTCGTTTCTGGGCAGCAAAAAGATGCTGGGCTTAGCATTGTCAGGCATTAAGTTGCGGATACGTTGATGACACGGCGCTACGAGGATGTCAACAAATCTTAAGTAGGATCGCTGCCTATTTTTTGGCTCATTGAGATGGACACAATTCAAGATCATGCCGGCAACTTGGTATTGATCCGTCTAGCGAATGATCCCAAAAGGCGAACTGTGTTGGTTGTCCATGGTCCGATTTTGCCAGCGAGGTCAAGGCGCGCTTTGGCACCCGGTGGTAGCGCTTTCAAAAATGCACAGCGAACCAATTGATCGTCGCCGAGGGTCAGTCCTTTCTCTCATAGCATGGGTGATTGTGCCCCGACGGTGTCGTACGTTGCAACCGTACGGCCTCGCCTTAGCCTTGTTGATCCTCGTCAATGCATTGAATTGCCCGAAGGAGAAAGTGGGCAGAGTTGCTCGGAGTTTGTGCCAACAAAAGGTTACATATGACCAACCAACCGGCCCAGCAAGTCACTCGGATGAATGTTGGTATGCCGGGTCGTGATGATGCGCCATGGCATTGCTTGGAACCAATTGAAGCAATGCGCCGCCTTGAGAGCAATGATCAGGGGCTTTCACATAGGATGGCCGGCGAGCGGCTGCAGGCGTACGGTGCAAATTCGTTGCCAGATCAGACGCAACGTAGTGTCTGGCGCATGCTGCTGGCACAGTTCTCAGACGCGCTCATTATTATACTGGTCGTTGCAGCTTTCGTAGCCGGAATCGTTGGTGAACCGCAGGACGCGGCTCTGATCATTCTTATCGTTGTCGTTAATGCGGTATTTGGAGCTGTGCAGGAGTACAGGGCCGAGAAGGCAATTGCCGCGTTACGCCAGCTTGCCGCGCCCAATGCGCGGGTCGTTCGTGAAAAGACCATCTCCATCATCCCTGCCACCGAGTTGGTTCCTGGCGACATTGTTCTGCTTGAGGCTGGTGATGCGGTGCCGGCTGACGTTCGCCTCCTTGAGACCGCCGATCTACAGGTCGACGAATCACTGTTGACGGGCGAATCGACACCTGTCGACAAAACTATCGATGTCCTCGACGACGGCGATCTGCCAATCGGCGACCGTTTAAATTTAGCGTTCAAGGGTACGCTCGTGACGCGCGGTCATTGTCGCTGCGTCGTTGTCGGAACGGGAATGGAGACCGAGTTAGGCAGAATAGCCGGGCTTCTGCACGAGACGCCTCTTACGGCCACGCCCCTGCAGCGCCGTTTAGCAGCATTCAGTAGCAGATTGGCGATCGCCATCGTCATGATCTGCATACTGCTCTTTACTGCGGGTGTCTTTCGCGGGGAGCCGGTATTGCTGATGTTTCTCACAGCCGTTTCACTGGCCGTCGCTGCTGTGCCGGAAGCTTTGCCTGCCGTCGTAACAATTTCGCTGGCGTTCGGAGCCAGCAAAATGGGAGCCAAAAACGCGCTTATCCGTCGACTCCCAGCGGTGGAGACACTGGGTTCGGTGACCTACATTTGTGCAGACAAAACCGGCACGCTTACCGAAAATAAGATGCGGCTTGAGCGCATTGTGATTAACGGACAAGCCTATACCCACCTTGCGGAACTCGACGAAGCCCTGGCCAGAAAGGTCGGGCGGGCGCTGGCAATCTCAAATGATGCGCACGTTGAAGAGAACGGCAAGCTGACTGGCGAGCCAACGGAACTTGCTCTGCTGGAGGCCGCTCACTCGTCCGGTTTCGACAAGTTGCGCCTTGAAGCCGAATTTCCTCGTGTGAACGAGTTGGCATTTGATTCTGAGCGCGCACGTATGAGCACGTTACACCGCAAGGAGCGCGGTGCTGTACTTTATTGTAAAGGCGCACCTGAAGCTGTGCTGCCGCGCTGTATTGCGCATGTCGAAGGAGGCCCATTCGATTGCGAGGTTGAACTTGCGCGGGCGGAGGAGCTTGCTGATTTAGGGTATCGTGTGCTTGCCGTAGCATTCCGAAGGTATGACAGCGAACCGCAACGCATAACGCCGGACTCGGAGAATGAGCTGACATTGATCTGTCTTGCGGCGCTAATCGATCCTCCGCGAGCAGGCGTTGAAGCGGCGGTGAAGGAGTGCGCTGCAGCCGGTATCGTGCCGGTAATGATTACCGGCGATCATCCCGGTACTGCGCGCGCTATTGCGAAGAGGTTGGGCATCTGCTCTGACCGTGACGATGTGCTGACAGGCAGTGAGATGAACAAGCTGAGCGATGCGGAGTTTGCCCGTCGCGTCCAGCATGTTCGTGTTTATGCGAGGGCCAGTCCGCAGCAGAAGATTCGTATCGTGGCCGCACTTCAAGAGCACGGGGGGTTCGTTGCGATGACCGGAGACGGCGTTAACGATGCGCCGGCCTTGAGACTTTCCAATATTGGTGTGGCGATGGGCGCGAAGGGTACCGATGTCGCCCGGGAAGCCGCCGACATGGTTCTGCTTGACGACAACTTCGTGACCATCATATCCGCCGTTCGCGAAGGTCGCCGGATCTACGACAATATCCGCAAGTTCGTAAAGGACACGATGAGTTCCAACTCCGGAGAAATCTGGACGCTTGTGCTCGCCCCGGTTTTCGGCCTGCCCATTCCGCTTCTGCCCATACACATCCTTTGGATCAATCTCGTTACGGATGGCTTGCCGGGCCTTGCATTTACGGCGGAACCAGCTGATAGGAATATCATGCGCCGCGCACCGCGTGCGCCTCATGAGAATCTGTTTGCCGGCGGCATGTGGCAGCATATCGTGTGGTATGGTCTGTTTGTCGGCGGTGTGTCGATCGCCTCACAAGCCTGGGCAATTTCACGGGGGGTTGAATATTGGCAGACTGTTGTGTTCACGGTGTTGACATTGTCACAATTGTTCCACTCGTTGGCTGTGAGAAGTGAACGCGATTCCCTGTATGCCATCGGTATATTGAGCAACTTGCCAATGCTTGGTGCTGTAGTTCTGGCTGCGGCGCTGCAACTGATGATTATCTACTTCCCGCCGCTCAATGCCGTCTTTCATACTCAGCCGCTGCCGGCGTTCGACCTGGCGATCTGTGTCGGGCTATCGGCGCTGAGCTTGGTCGCGGTTGAGATTGAGAAATGGATGATCCGGCGCAACCTCATTTACAGAGGGTCGGCTCATCATACGCTGGACATGAACACCCAAGGCTAATTCCTCACCCATAGCTATCGACAAAGGGTTTTGGATCGACGCCGGCATCTGGGCAACAAATTTGGTTCGGCCCATCAAAATCATTCCGCTGCCCCAATCAGACCGGTCGTTTGGTCAAGTGGAAACCGAATGAGTTCAAAGATCATATGGAGGTTGACGGTCCGATTGACAGCGATCAAGACATCGGCCCGTCAAGCCTCATCCATAAGGCGTCGCAACGTTGGAGCGACTGGCAATCAAATCGTGCGTACCTGTACCGGCTGACACCGCTTGAGAGAGATCAATTTCGTGTCAGAGCAGAGTGATACGATTGATTATTGTGATGTGCCCATTTGCGGAAGGTTCGTCCGCGGTTGTTTGGGGTAACGAGATGCCTGCAAGTCCACTTAGCTATGTCCACGGTGCCAGTCAGGAAACACTCACGGCCTTGACAGTTGGCCAGGCACTGGATGCAGCCGTAAACCGCTATGGCAATGGCGATGCATTGATCTCACGTCACCAGGCTGTTCGGTGGAGCTGGACAACGCTTGGCGAGAAGGTCGATGAACTTGCAGCAGGCTTTATTGCAATGGGTCTTGAGCCGGGCGACCGGGTCGGCATCTGGGCGGCCAATTGTGCGGAATGGGTGGTGACGCAGTTTGCAACGGCTAAGGCCGGGCTGATCCTTGTAAACATCAATCCTGCCTATCGGCTATCTGAGCTTAAGTATGCTCTTGAGGTTACGGGATGTCGGGTGCTTATGACGGCTGCACAACTGAAATCCTCGAACTACATAGAGATGTTGGGTGAACTCATCCCGGGGCTGGAGCGTGCAGTCCCAGGCAGCCTTGAATGCGCGGCGTTGCCAAACCTCAGGTGGCTCATCCGACTTGGTGAGGAACATTCCGAAGGTTTTTTAAACTTCGCGGATATTTCCCAGCGCGGGGATGCAAACTCAAGGAGCCGCCTCGATGATCTGGGCGAATTGTTGCAGTTCGACGACCCCATCAACATACAGTTCACCTCCGGTACGACTGGTACGCCAAAAGCAGCCACGTTGACGCATCATAACATTGTAAACAACGCCTACTTCGTGGGCGGCCAAATGGCATTTTCTCCCCAAGATCGGCTTGTTATCCCGGTGCCCATGTATCACTGTTTTGGCATGGTACTCGGCACACTGCTCTGCGTGATGCATGGTGCGACGATGGTATTTGCATCGGAGAGTTTCGATGCGCACGCCGTGCTTGAAACGATCGAGGCGGAAAAGTGCACTGCCTTGCATGGTGTCCCGACTATGTTCATCGCTGAGCTCGATGATCCGGACTTCAAATCATTCGACTTATCGAGCCTCAGGACGGGCGTAATGGCCGGCGCTCCGTGTCCGGTTGAACTGATGAAACGGGTTATGCATGAAATGCACATGCAGGCGATCACGATCGCTTACGGGATGACCGAGACGGGCCCAGTCAGTTTTCAGACTTCAGTGAACGATCCAGTCGCGCGGCGTGTCGAGACGGTTGGACGGGTACTGCCGCATATCGAGATCAAGATTGTGGATGATGCCGGGCGTGTTGTGCCGATCGGAAGACAAGGCGAGCTGAAAACGCGCGGCTACTGTGTGATGCCAAAGTACTGGCAAGATCCGGAACGCACGGCCAAGGCAATTGATGAAAGCGGCTGGATCGCTAGTGGTGACGTCGCAGTCCTTGATGAAGATGGCTACTGCCAGATCGTCGGCCGCATAAAGGATATGCTCATTCGGGGCGGTGAAAACATATTTCCACGCGAGATCGAAGAATTTCTATACACGTACCCGAAAATTGATGCGGTGGAGGTTATTGGTGTTCCTGATGAGAAGTACGGTGAGGAAGTCTGCGCCTGGATTCGTTTGCATGAAGGGGAGACGGCGAATGCCGAAGAGATCCGAGCCTTTTGCAGAGGCAATATCGCTCACTTCAAAATCCCGAAATATATTCGCTTCGTCAAGGAGTTCCCAATGACTGTGACTGGCAAGGTTCAGAAGTTCAAGATGCGCGAGATAATGGCCCGGGAACTTGCAGACAAGGCAGATAACCCGACTTCGAACTAATCCAGTTCTGAGGGACGAACGATAACGGGTGACCGAGAAACGCGATGGCATTGACCAAACAACAAAGCAGTGCATATCCGGTCGAACGTTGCATTGATGTGAACGGCCGGCCGCTTGGCGGTCTTCCTGATATTGCCAGTAGCCGAGATCGCTTAGTGGAACTTTACAGGCGCATGGTGCTGACGCGCGTATTTGATGAGAAAGCTGTTGCACTTCAACGAACGGGACAACTTGGTACGTTTGCCTCTTCGCTCGGCCAAGAGGCTGTCGGCGTGGGGCTGGCGAGTGCAATGGCCCCCAATGACATTCTGCTGCCCTCGTTTCGAGAGCAGTCGGCGCAACTTGCCCGCAGCGTCTTGCCATCGGAGCTCTTTTTATTCTGGGGTGGCGATGAGCGGGGAAGTCAATATGTCCACCAAGAAGGAGACTTTCCGGTCTGCATCCCGGTGGCGAGCCATTTCCCTCATGCCGCAGGTGTTGCGCTTGCCCTGAAGCAGAAAAGCGAAGCCCGCGTCGCAGTTGCCGTTGCTGGCGATGGCGCAACCTCGAAAGGTGATTTCTACGAGGCAATCAACGTCGCCGGTGTTTGGAACTTGCCTGCCGTCTTTGTTATAGCCAACAATCAATGGGCAATATCGGTGCCGCGCTCGGCCCAGACTGCTGCAGAAACATTGGCGCAAAAAGCAATTGCGGCCGGCATTGAAGGTTGCGTCGTGGATGGCAACGACGTGCTTGCCGTACACAAGGTCACGGAAGCAGCCGTCAATAAGGCGCGAAATGGGGGTGGGCCGACGTTGATCGAAGCCCAAACCTATCGATTGTCAGACCATACCACCGTTGATGATGCACGCCGCTACCGAGACGATGAGGAAGTCAGCGAGCAGTGGCAATTTGAGCCTATCGCACGCTTGCGCGCTTACCTCACGTCGCATTTCGACTGGACGAAAGATGAGGAACATGCACTCCAGTCGGCATGCCATGCAGAAATCGAGCGCGGTGCGGATACTTATCTTAAGACACCGCCGCAACCGGCAGAGACGATGTTTGCGCATTTGTACGGTGTGCAGACCGGACCGTCGGATGACGCCACAGGCAAACAGGATCGACCGGATGCCACCGAGATAACGCTACTGGGGGCAGTCAATCTTGCTATTGCACGGGCGATGGAAGACGATGCGGACGTCATAATTCTGGGTGAAGATGTTGGCGTAAACGGTGGCGTATTCCGCGCCACCGATGGACTTGCCACCAGGTTTGGGTTGGACCGTGTTCGCGATACGCCGCTAGCGGAGGCGGTCATCGCCGGCCTATCGGTCGGGATGGCGGCGCAGGGCCTGCGGCCGGTTGCCGAGATCCAATTCGAGGGTTTCATGTTCCCAACTCTCGATCAAATGATCAATCACGCCAGCAGACTGAGGACCCGGACTCGCGGCAGGCTCAGTTGCCCAATGGTCCTGCGCGCGCCCTATGGCGGCGGCATTCATGCCCCTGAGCATCATTCCGACAGCGTAGAAGCATTCTTTGCGCATATTCCGGGATTGCGGGTTGTAATCCCGTCGACGCCGCAGCGCGCCTATGGACTATTGCTGGCCTCGATTCGCGATCCAGATCCGGTTGTATTCCTGGAACCGAAACGGATCTATCGTTCGTCCAAGGGTGCGGTGATTGACGACGGCCAATACTTGCCGCTCAACGAATGTTTTCTCGACAGAGAGGGCAGTGATGTCACGCTCATCGGTTGGGGGGCGATGATGAATGAGATCGCAGCCGCCGCAGATCGCCTCGCGGAAGATGGTATCTCCGCCGAGATCATTGATGTTGCCACGCTTTATCCGCTTAACGATGAGGCAATCTGCCGGTCTGTCGAGAAGACGGGCCGTGCCGTAATCGCTCATGAAGCACCGCTGACCGGCGGTTACGGGGGTGAGCTTGCCGCACGGATCAGTGAAAAGTGTCTGCTATCCCTACTGGCACCCGTGACACGGGTAGCGGGGCCTGATTGCGTGATGCCCCTTCCCCGCCTTGAGGCTTCATACCTACCAGGGGCCAATGATGTGGTACTGGCAGTCAAGGAGGCCATGAAGTACACATGAGGACCTTTAAACTGCCAGACCTTGGTGAAGGCCTTGATGAGGCTGAAGTCGTTTCATGGCATGTGACCGTGGGTGATCATATCGTTTCGGGCCAACCTCTTGTCTCTGTCGAAACGGCAAAGGCGGTCGTTGAAATCCCAGCGCCATGGTCGGGCAAGGTGTGCCAGCTGCACGTTGAGGCAGGAGATGTCGTCGCAGTCGGAAGCGAGTTGGTCGACGTTGAGACCCAAGATCAACCGGAGGACGACGCCGGTAGCGTGGTTGGTGAAATTGAACGCGGCGTCGAGACGTCGGCTTTGGGGCCGTTACAGAAAGATGGTCATCAACAAGTTGCAGGATTGATCAAAGCGTCACCCCGTACTCGGGCACTCGCAAGTGAATTAAATATTGATATCTCGAAACTTCAAGGTTCCGGCCCTGATGGTGCGATCACGACAGATGATGTGCGCGCCGCGAGTCAACATGCGTCGCAGTTGCCTGGATTTAAGCCTTTGCGAGGGGTACGCAGAGCAATGGCGCATTCGCTATCGGCTAGCAAGTCGGTGATCTCTGCAACGGTCACCGAAGAAGCCGATGTTACTGACTGGCGATCTGGCGACGATGTCAGCGTCAGATTAATCCGCGCCATTGGGGCGGGCCTCCGAGCCGTTCCGATTCTGAACTCTTGGTACGATCCAACCAACGCGTCGATATATACCCACGAGACCATTGATTTGGGTCTCGCACTGGCAACCGAGGATGGTCTGTTTGCGCCCGTCTTAAGGGATACCGGAAACCTGAGTGACGGCGAACTGAGGGCGATGATAGAAGAGGCGAAGTCGGCAGTATCCTCCCGGCGCATTTCGAATACCGAGTTGCAGGGAGCAACAATCACACTGTCAAACTTTGGAATGCTTGGCGGGCTTCACGCATCATTGACGGTTGTATCACCACAGGTTGCAATTCTTGGTGCCGGACGCCTACATGAAGCCGCTAGGGTTGTTCGGAGCGCGGTGCATGTCCGTCGCGTGTTGCCGCTTTCTCTTACTTTCGACCATCGCGTTATTACTGGTGCAGAAGCCGTAGCATTTGTTGCAGCCGCAAAAACCGCTCTGGAATCTGTTGGCATCGATTAGTACAGGCAGGGAGCCAGCCGCACAATGCAGGATGGATTTCATTATGCAGATTCACTTGGTCCGGAAAAGATCGTTCATATTTATGAGCCAGCGCTGAATCTGCGGGCTATCGTCGTTATCGATAACACGGCAGCAGGACCGGCGATCGGCGGTACGCGTATCGCACCGGACGTGTCTCTAGAAGAGTGCTTTCGTCTCGCTCGCGCCATGACTTTGAAGAACGCGGCCGCGGGCTTGCCGCATGGGGGGGCAAAGTCCGTCATCTTTGCCGATCCCGGCATGGAAGATACTGGGAAGGAACAGCTTATCCGCGCCTTCGCTGCGTCGATTTCTGAATTGAGTGGCTATATTCCCGGTCCCGATATGGGCACCAATGAAAGAGCCATGGCATGGGTGCATAGTGAGACCAGGCGATCGGTAGGATTACCGAGAGAAATTGGTGGCATTCCCCTCGATGAAATTGGCGCGACAGGATATGGAATTGCCGCCGCCGCCGAAGCCGTCGAGGAGATTGCCGGCATCCAGATCAAGGGTGCCAGAGTCGTTGTGCAAGGTTTCGGAGCTGTTGGCTATCACGCCGCGCGTTTCCTCGAGCAGCGTGGCGCAATTCTGGTCGGAGCCGCCGATAGCCGTGCCGCCATCGTTGCAGAAGACGGCTTGTCTACAGACGCACTTCGAAAAGTCAAACTTAGTGGCAAACCGCTTTCAGAATTTCAGCACGCGCAGTCTATTTCCAGTGACCGGTTGCTGAGTGTCGAGTGTGATTTTTGGATACCGGCGGCTAGACCAGACGTCATACGCGCCGACAACGTTGATCAGCTTAAGGCACGGGTCGTAATTCAGGGTGCAAACATCCCCGTCACAGCCGAAGCAGAGAGGGTGATGCACGGGCGTGGCATCCTTTCCATTCCGGATTTTATTGCCAATGCGGGCGGTGTGATCACCGCGTCTGTCGAGTATCACGGCGGTTCAGAACAGGCGGCGCTGGCTGCCGTGCGCGAGAAAGTGCACCGGAACACTCGTGAGGTGTTGAACGTCGCCCGTGAGGCGTCCATTCCACCAAGGGATGCTGCAGTAACTATGGCCCGCGCGCGGGTCGAGCGGGCGATGTCGTTTCGGCGGTGGCATGGTTAGGGAAACGTATGTGTCTGGGAGCAACTAATGTACCGGGCGCAGCGTGGCTTCGGCAAAAATACGCCTATGAAGTGACTAGGATCAGCCACAGCCGGCATGGTCGGATTGGGCCACCTAATGCGCTTCGTTGACGACCGTTAGCCGAAACCGCCGACAAGGCACTGTCAAAGCATCAGCGCAACGCAAAGGCCAATAAAGCCAGTGCGATCACACCGTTCAAAACCCAATAGGCGAGCGATAAACGGATGCGGGCTGCCATTTGATTCAGGCGCTTAGTCATACTGGAACCTCTCGCTCAGTATCTGTGCTGAAGGCACGCCCAATTCAATTAACGTGTCTTCGACGGTTTCCATCATTGCACCTGGCCCGCAGAGAACAAAAAGCCA
The DNA here is from genome assembly GCA_965223255.1 of Hyphomicrobiaceae bacterium. Lineage (GTDB taxonomy): Bacteria > Pseudomonadota > Alphaproteobacteria > Rhizobiales > Hyphomicrobiaceae > CBDCWA01. The sequence continues at coordinate 51,836 of CBDCWA010000004.1, forward strand.
GTCCTTCATCTCTGCTCTATAGTGACGACGAATTAATGGAGCATCTATCAACCCGACTTCACCGGTCCAGCCAGGCTCCGGTTGGGAGACAGTCAAAACCACCTCCGTTCCGTGCTCAAGCGAAAGGTGATCAATCTCCTGTTTGGCGACAATTTGTTCCGCGGTCCGATTGCCGTATACAAGCAACGTAGGTCGCTCGTCTCTTTCGATACGCAGTTGGCGGAGGATGCCAATAAGCGGCGCTATTCCAACCCCCCCGGCGATTAGGGCAATGCCAGTCTCCCGGCGCCCGGCGGTGATCAGATTGCCATGCGGCCCATCGATGTAAGCCGGTGTGTTTGGCGCGATTTGTTCGATTGTGCGCGTGAAATCGCCTAACTCCTTGATGATGAATTCGAGCTGCGGGCCAGAAGATGGCGCTGAGGCGATTGAGAAAGGGTTCTCGCGAAGCGAAAAGACGCTGTTGCCGACGTTGAGCCAGACAAATTGGCCGGCGTTGTAAGCGATCCCATTATGTCCTACAGGCTCAATCGCAAGCGACCAGGTCTTAAGGCCAAGCGGCCGGACTTGGCTAACGCGCCACGGCCGGCGCATTTGCCCAAGCGGTCGCACAATATAGACGTAAGCCAATGTCGTCATTGATAGAGCAAACATTGCAATCCACGTGTTTGCGAGCAGAGGATCAGCGCTATAACGTCCTGCGGTGAGCGTGTGATGCAGCACAAGGGCAGCAATCACGGCGGCGCCGATACCATGCATCAGTCGCCAGGTTTCATAACGGTAGTTAAGTCCCTCGCGACCGATCGACAGTACAATCAGGGTGACCAACAGGACCCAGCCCAAGATACCGGTACCTAGACTCCCAAGATCATGAGTAAGTGTCAGCTGACGGCTTGGGTCCCAGGGTAATTGAGGGTTGAACGGGGATTGGTAGAGGAAGGGATGAAGCAATGCTAGCGCGAGCGCCGTGCGCGCGAGAAGTTGGTGAAAACGCATGGTTACATCCATGCCAATCGTACGTGAGATTGTTCGGAAGCGACCCGAAAGCACGAACTCGACAAGGATTATTGCGAATGCAAGCAGGCCAGCTCCTGTCGCAATTTCGTCCCAAAAGTTGCGGCCTGGGCGCGCGCCCAGCCAAGCAAGTAATAGCGGCGACAGCGTTACGGATAAGTAGAGGGTGATGAGAACGATAGGTTTCATAGGCTTGGAAACTAACGCGGCATCTTCTCAACAACAAGCTTGCTATTCGGGCGTTATCAAACGGGCAGGATATTAGTGCGAGTGCGGTCAACTTCAGTGTCGATTTCGTTTGCACCAAGGCGCTTTTTCCCACTAGCCTTACCTTTGTCCGCTTTCGTCAACTGCAGATTGCTCCGACAGGCGGCGCTCTTCGATCATCTTCCGTGCTGCTTGGTCTGGGACACCAACCCCCATCAAGACCATCTCCCCTAATTGCAGGCTCGCCTCGATTGTTTCTGGTATGGCGTGGGTCGCGCCTTGGGCAATCAATCGAATTGCGTGCGCTTTATCGCGGGCACGCGCATATATGACAAGATTGGGCCAGTGGCGGCGCGCAATCTCGACGATTTGTTCTGCGGCATGCGGATTGTCCATTGTCACGACCAAGGCTGCAGCCTGGTCTAGACCAACTTTGCCCAGCATTTCGGGTTGTCTCGCATCGCCGTAAAAGACACTGGAACCGGTCGCGCGGTACCTTGCGACCAATTCTGCATCAATATCGATGCCAACGTGCGTTAATTGTTGACCACTCAACAGGGCCCCGAGCATTTGGCCGACACGGCCATAACCTACAATTACAATGTGGCCCGAAAGTTCGGTTGGAATTGTCCTATCGCCGTTGTCTACAATCGCCTCACGGTCCTCGACCGCGCGGGCCAGAACGCGGGCAATCTGAGCCAGCGGCGGCGTGACGACCATCGTCAAACCAGCAAGGATCAGCATGAATTGGGCCGTATCGTTTGGCAGCAGCCCCAAACCAAACGCAATTCCAATGATCAGAAATGCAAATTCGCCGGCCTGACCCAGGAGTAACCCGGATTCCAACGCCACGGCCCGCGGTTCATTTGACAATCGTGCCAATACATAAATGATCGAGCTCTTAATCAGGAATAAGCCGAAGACCGACGCGATCAGCCATAGCGGCTTGGCGAGCACTTGCGCAATGTCGATGCTCATGCCTACCGAGACAAAGAAAAGACCTAGCAGCAACCCCTTAAATGGCTCGATGTCGACTTCAATCTCGTGGCGATACTCCGTTTCGGCGAACAAAAGCCCGGCGAGAAATGCACCTAGTGCCATTGATAACCCAACTTGTTGGGTAAGGAGTGCCGTGCCGATGATAACCAACAGAACAAGCGCCAGAAACATCTCACGACTGGCAGTGCTGCCAACGAAACGGAACACTGGTCTGATTAACAAGCGCCCGATCGCAAGGATCGTAATCACAGCGATCAGCGCTTGACCAATTGACCAGGCAAATGCGGCCAGCACCGAGGCGTCGGTCTGCTTAGCAAAGGTACCCAATAAAAATAAGATCGGTAATACGGCAAGGTCCTGACACAAGAGTATGGCGAAGCTCGTACGACCTGTTGCGGTACCGAGGCGGCGATTCTCGGTCAGCAATTGCATTACAATGGCTGTTGATGAAAGCGCGAACGCTGCCCCGAGCACAATTGCTGCGGTGAGAGTGTTGTCGAAGAAGGTGGCGATGACCGCGATAACTGTGCCGGTCACCAGAATTTGTGCACCGCCTAGGCCGAAGACCGGCCGCCGCATAGCCCATAGTCGTGTGATCGAGAGTTCGATCCCAATCATAAAGAGCAGGAATACAACACCCAACTCGGCTAAGGCGCGTACGCCGGCAATGTCCGTAATCAAAACATGTCGCAGCCAAGGCAGGGTATCTGCAAAGTGCGCCAGGCCATGCGGGCCGATTGCCAGTCCAACAACAAGAAAGCCGAAAACAGGACTAATTCCGAGGCGCCGGGCCAGCGGTACGATAATCCCCGCGGCGAAGAGAAATACCATCGCCTCCCGGAGATCGATTGCCTCGATATGCATGGAGTCCTTTTTTGCCTAGGGTCCTGCTTTTTTGTAACGCATGTCTGATATGTCAGGCAATTCCGGGGTGGCATCTTTCAACATCTCGAAGTTCGGCGGCGCGATCCGCTGATCGAAGTGTGCGCCAGATTGTTTGCCTGCTGCCGTCGTCGCTATGTCCGGTCTGCACCAGGTTTTAGCAGCCCCCAAGGTCCTTCGCTCGCCACACGTCGCCCTGCAGCAATGGGACCTCCGGTTCCGCTTTGCCTCTCAGCGGCGGACAACACCGAACGCTGCGTCGCGCCTTGTGGTCGGTTATCTGTGCCGGTCCGGGGCGGAGAAAATGCAGCCCGGGATTTCACTTAAGTTGCGCGATGTGACACGTCGATGAAGTTACCTTCTGCCTCACTCCTTGAGACCCGAGATCGCCGTGCGCGATGCCAGGGTTTGCGAACGGCCAGTGGTGGCTAGCGAAATCCTTAGCGTAAGGCCGCCAGCGCATCTGCCACCGATGTCGGCATGCGGGATGGCTCGACACGGGCACAGCCTAGCGCTGCGCTAACGTCACCTCAGGACCCAGGAACGGGGCCTCAAAGAGCGGTGGTATAGGTGCTAGGGTGCGACTTGTCGTGTCAATTGGCTCATTAGGCCTTTACTGAAGTTTTGATCCTGTGCTTTGCAATCGGGCGGTTTGCCAAAATCGGAGATTGAGCATGAGGAAGATGTCTTTAATTGCTGTAATAGCGGCAGGTTTTATGATTTCACTTCCCACATATAGCGTTGCGGACGTACTGGAAAACTTGGAGTATCTAAGGGACCTGCGCGGCGACGACAATGTAACGCATAGACGGTCAAGCCGTTCCCGTGGCGCTCCTGCACCCTCCCGATACAGCGGGGGTGGTGATGTTGGCCCACGGCCGCGAAAATGGTGTGGCTGGTGGATGCGGACCCAATACGGCGGTGGCCCGGAATTCAACGTGGCTTGGAATTGGCGCAAATATGGTCGTCCAGTTCAACCGCAGGTCGGCGCAATTGTGGTGTGGCGTCACCACGTGGGAATTATTACGGGCCGCGCGGCAAATGGCAGATGGATCGTAAAGTCCGGCAATGATGGCGGTCGGGTAAGAGAGCGCCCACGCTCGGTCAGGGGGGCGATATTCAGGATGTAGTTTAATGCGGCCAGCGCCATGGCCAAAACTGCCGATTGGGCCCTTACACACTGATAGCTATCGAGGGCCCGGCTCAGGGCGCTGAAGGGCCCATCCCCTTGCAGCGCTTCCTAGCCTGCAACACTCGGTGCGCAGTACTTTTTTGCTCCGCAGCGAATTGCCCCAACTCTGAGGGATCTTGCATCCTTACTTGATCAAGATTGTACGCCAGGGATTTTTGGAGCGGTCCGGAGAATAGCGCCTTTGCGTCTCAGCTTTTGGAGTAGGTGGTACTTTGGCTTGTTTGCGTGCATAAGCCTTTGACGCGCGCGGGTGTTTGAGGCGAAGCGCCTTTACGAGTTTGCCTGTCGACGCCAAGATTCGATAGGTTGCGAATTCACGGGCATAATATGACGTTTCCGCAAGAGTCCTTGTATTGATATACGTGTTCTGTGCAGACAGAACGTCAAGAAGCGTTCTGCGACCCGCTCTGAACTGTTCCAGGTATGCCGAAACGACATTTTTTCCGGCTTTCTGCTGATCTCTGAGAACAGGAAATAAACGCCGCTGGCGCACACGTACATTCCATGCAGAGCGAAGCGCTTCTTCCACTTCTCTTTGAACGGTATGCAGCCTCATCCTTGCTTCACTTGCACGGCGGATCTGTTCTTGTTCGTTCGCCTTGTCGATGCCGCCGTTATATAGATTCCATTTCAGCACCACGCGGCCCCGGTAGTCTTCCGTGCGCCGTTCAGCACCGTCTAGATCCTCACCGGCCCGCGCTCTGCCCTCAAGAAACAATTCCGGGTAGTATTTTGATTTGGCGGCCTTGATGAGTGCCGTGGCCGAATCCAGATCCGCTTTAGCCAGCTTAATGCGCGGATTGCTTTTGCGCGCAATTCCAATTGCCGTATCAAGTGACCTCGGGAGCGTGCGGGCGAGCCGAGGATGCCTTCGCAATCGAGAGGGCGGCTGAGCGACAAGCTTGAAAAACTTTATTCGCGCCTCTTGCCATGCCTGTTGCGCTTCGACGATCCGTGCCTGGGCCGCCTTGACGCGTTCCTTCGCCTGCTCATTGTCAGCTTTGGTATATGTGCCCCCACTTAGCCCGCGAGAAATCTGTGACGCGACACGTCGATGAAATCGCAAATTCTCTCGGGCAATGCCCAAAATCCGGGTCTGGAGCAGAATTTCCAAATATTCCTTGGATACGGCAAGAGCAATAAACTCAGAACGCTCGTAAACTCTGTTGGAAGCGCCGTCCACTCGTGCGGCCTGCCGCTCTACCTCAGCGCGCCGCGCAAATCCTTTGAACAAGGTCCAAGACGCGATCCCTTCAACTTGGCCGGGATACAACCGCTTGTTTTCTCGATTAACGGCTCTGCGAGATGGGTTATCCAACTTGCGGGCACCATACCGTGCTTCCAAATCCACACGTGGCAGGAAGAGGCCGCGCGCCTGGCGCAATTCAAATTCAATTGCCTTACGATTTTCAATCGCTTGGCCTATTTCGGGATTTGAATCTAAGGCGATGGAAACCGCCTGTGATAGATCAATTGCGGTGGCCTGTTGAACGAAGAGTCCGGCACTAAGCGCCCCCGCAGCCGCAATACGCAACCCACTACACCAAACTCGCACAATACCCTCCGACGTTTAAAACGCAGACGTCGATTACAAAATCATTACACTCAAAACACGCAAAACTATCATTATCTCACAAACGTCGTAACCTTAATTCACGGGAGCCCTCAATACCCTTCGACGTTCAAAATACAGACGTCGGCCACAGAACTCAGAACTTGGAACTCACGTAACTTTAGTTAACTCATTTATGTCGTAACCTTAATTTACCGGGAGCGCACAGACTTTTCGATGCCGCACAATTTTTCGCGGCCAAAGTGTGGCGAAACTATCACGAGATAGGGGCGGGGCCAGCGTTTGCAGGCGTACAAATCTGGCTTTTCTAACACTCGTTGAGAAACGGTGTAACCTTCCAAAGCATAAATTATTGATTTTATTGAATCTACTACTGGGTAGCTATCATTAATCGGCGGCGATATTTTTTGTCCGCGGCACGACGAATGGGTTTGGAATGTATCCAAGATCCAAACGCATTGATCGAGGCAATAGCTCGATAGTCAGTCAGTTCATGATCATGCTTCACTCTGCGGTGCCTATTGTCGAGTACGAGCCAGTTATCTCCATACCTTAATACCAATACGGCATGGTGCTTCTTGCTGTCAGCTGGATCCACCACGACTACAAACATATCCCGCGCGTTGAACCCGAGTTGCACCAAAAACCACATTTTTAAAAGGGCGTAATCCTCGCAGTCACCCCGGCGCTTGGTCATCACCTCAATTGGGTCAGCCCATTCGTCGGTGTAATCTCCATTGGCTATATCGTCTTGATACCGGATAAGTGAGTTTATCTTGTCGTTCACGAACGTGATACGCTCACGACGGTCGATGAGCTCTCCAGCGGCAAGCAATATATCCCGCCATTCCTGCTGAACTTCAGGCAAACAACCCATCTCTTCGACGGCGATGCAGATGCCGGTGCCAGAATGAAACCGATTGGAAATGATCTTCGTTGCCGAATTGAACAACGGCATATTGGGCATGCTGACAGCCATAGTGCCGAAGAGTTGGTAAGGTCGTGTCCCGCGAAGCTTTAAGTCAGGTGTCTGTTGTATGTCGGCTGCAAGATCCAGAGCCGGCTGACTGAGCGTGGATGCTGCTTTTTTCTGTTGTTTTCTCGAGGATAGACGGCCCCTGCTTTGTACAGAAGATTGATCTCGGTCTCGGGTCGTAATCTGCGTGTCACCCAGCGTATTAGGGGCCATATGAATCGAGGCAAACTCTGCGGGTGCTGGAACCGACCAGTTGCCCCCAAGAAGGCTGATTTCATGAGGGGATCGAAAGCGGTAGGTCCATTCGAATGTTCCTTCAGGGTCTGACCTAATTCCCAGTACCCCGAATTCGCCTCTAACCACGCAGCACTCGGCTGAATTCCCTGCCGTTTTCGTGCCCACGAGAGGACCGGATTTGTTAACTTGGGCAACATGAAGAAAGTTGTCTGGACCGCGAATTGGCGCCTCAAGCCCAAGATTCTGATGGCCGGCGCGGGCCGGGTGCAAAATGACGCCGATTAACAGAGCAAGAATTGCCCAAAACCTGCCCCGTGTTTTGAGGTGCTCAGTACTGGATGCCCATTTCATGGACAATGACCCTCCGTTTAGGAGAGTCATCGCATCACGAGGTTACCAAACGGCTGCTTCTGGCCGTTTATCGATTGAGATGCTCAATCAGAACTTGATGTAATCATTACAATTTTAGAAGTATCCGCTGCAGTGATTGCGCCGCTGGAAAAATGCCACATTGGGCAAGGTTGCCCGTCCATCAAATCAGGGTCTAAGCTGGTGGCACGTTAAGATCCTAGTCCTCTCGCGGGGCGGCGTCCTCTTGGAAGGAGCCCTGTCCACGACCAAACTCCAGCCTCAACAAGCCGCTGTAGTCAAAGCAACAGGGTATTAACTATTTTGCAGTCAACCCACCCTGGGCATACCATGGTATGCTTTTGCTCAATATTTGTAGTTGTTTTCCACTGATTTCTTAGAAATCTTAACGCTAGTTTAACACCCGTACGATTCTGGCGCGTTTTTGATTTGTCGGAGAGTTGGTCGGGGATTTCGTTGTTTTACGGCGTTCTGGAGTTTGCGTTATGGCCGCTGGCGATCAGTCTGTAGGTGGGTACCTCAAGGGTCTTCTTGGTAAACTTGACAAAGGCAGCGCGGCAAGCGAGCCAACAAGCGGCAACCTTCCGGAAAATTCGACACTTGGTGGTGGGCAGATTGTTCCTGCTGCTGGCCATAGTCCGCTTTCAACTGAACAATCTCTGCCCGCCGATTTTCAAAATGAATTTCGCCTTGCCCAGGCGCAAACCGGAACTTCGCCGAACGAAGAAGACGGCAAAGTTACCCGCTATCAAGTTGACCCCGCAACGAACAAGGTCAATCTGCCCGCCGGTACATCGCTCTCATCGGTTCAAATCGATGGAAACAACATCGTTTTGAACCAGCCGGATGGATCGCGGATCATTATCGAGAATGCAATCTCAAGTGATGGCGGAATTACGAAGGTGCCAACGCTGGTCATCGGCGGTGCAGAAATACCGTCGGATTCGCTGATAACGGCGCTCGGGCTTGATACTTCACGCAGTGTGGCGGCGGGAGCCCAAGCCAGCGATGTCGGATCCGGCGGCGACAATAGTGTCCCGGTGCCCGGCATTGGTCCAACCTTTGACTTGACCTCACTTCTACCTCCAACAGGGCTGGTGTTTCCCGAGCGTACGCTTGAAGAGTTGTTTCCGCCCGTCCCCGAGTCGAAGCCACCAACAATCGTTCCGGTTCATGACGGGCCAGAAACTGATCCGTTGCAAACCCTCGTCGACGAGCGCGCGCTTGATACGGTGCAGGATGCCGCGCCTCCACCTGCTGATATTTTAGCGGGCAACGTGGAAGGCACGCAGCCCGCAGATAGAACCGAGACAGACGACGGGCAGTTTCTTGTTACGGCTGGAAGCAGTAATGTTGTAACCGTTGAATTTGGCGGCACCTCGTCAATCGAAGTCCGCGACGCCGCCGGCAATTTGATAAATGTCTTTTGGTCGATCAATGGGTCAGGGCAACTCGAAGGACGCGTAGGTGGCCCTGCGGAACCAATCGCAATCATCATAGATCTTGAAGGCCCCGCCACGCCGGGGGACGGCACCTCGATTCCCGCCGGCACCTCTCAACTCATAGATTTTATTGTCACGTTAACCGACGCTTTCCCGCACTCAGAGATTGGGGATGTTGGGTTCGCCGATCAGGTAACAATTTCCGGAATTGAAGTTGTCGTAACTGATTCAAGTGCTTTGACTGCCTCGGCGGAAGCCGTTGTTTTGGTAAATGACGACGGACCAAAGGTAGATGTCACAGCGGATGGTGATGAGCCTGACACGGTCTATCTGTTCGATGGCAATCTGATCGACGGCAACTTTGAAGGCAACAACGGCACTGGTCTGCCGACCGGCGATATCGCGAGCAATGGCGATCCGACCCAGGTGACGGTTGACTTCTCTGGCAACTTTACCATGCCGTTCATGGCTGGCGCCGATGGCGGCAGTGCCTCTTCAACGTTCTCGCTTGGCCTCGCTGGCGGCGTGGTGGGCACCCAGGTTCAGTTCGATGACGGCGGTGGCGATGCCGGTGTCACGAGCGGCGGCATCGTCGTTGTTTGGTCAGAAGTGAGCGCCGGTGAGATCTATGCCGGGATCCTCGATAGCGGACCGAATGCAGGCGATGAAGTGTTCCGCATCTCGGTCGATGCCGCGGGCAATGTGACGTTTGAACAAAAGCTCGTGCTCGACCACACCCGGGCCGACACCAGCCCCGATTATACCACCGACATTCTGACCCTGTCGGACGGCCAGCTCAGTCTGACCAAGGAGACGACGGTTACCGATGGCGATGGCGATACCGCCACCGACAGTGCCTCTGTTGATCTTGGCGGCAACTTCGCGATTGGCGATGATGGGCCGAAGGTGACGGTTACCGCTGATGGTGATGAGCCCGACACGGTCTATCTGTTCGATGGCAATCTGATCGACGGCAACTTTGAAGGCGACAACGGCACTGGTCTGCCGACCGGCGATATCGCGTGCAATGGCGATCCGACCCAGGTGACGGTTGACTTCTCTGGCAACTTTACCATGCCGTTCATGGCTGGCGCCGATGGCGGCAGTGCCTCTTCAACGTTCTCGCTTGGCCTCGCTGGCGGCGTGGTGGGCACCCAGGTTCAGTTCGATGACGGCGGTGGCGATGCCGGTGTCACCAGCGGCGGCATCGTCGTTGTTTGGTCAGAAGTGAGCGCCGGTGAGATCTATGCCGGGATCCTCGATAGCGGACCGAATGCAGGCGATGAAGTGTTCCGCATCTCGGTCGATGCCGCGGGCAATGTGACGTTTGAACAAAAGCTCGTGCTCGATCACACCCGGGCCGACACCAGTCCCGACTACACCACCGACATTCTGACCCTGTCGGACGGCCAGCTCAGTCTGACCAAGGAGACGACCGTTACCGATGGCGATGGCGATACCGCCACCGACAGTGCCTCTGTTGATCTTGGCGGCAACTTCGCGATTGGCGATGATGGGCCGAAGGTGACGGTTACCGCTGATGGTGATGAGCCCGACACGGTCTATCTGTTCGATGGCAATCTGATCGACGGCAACTTTGAAGGCGACAACGGCACTGGTCTGCCGACCGGCGATATCGCGAGCAATGGCGATCCGACCCAGGTGACGGTTGACTTCTCTGGCAACTTTACCATGCCGTTCATGGCTGGCGCCGATGGCGGCAGTGCCTCTTCAACGTTCTCGCTTGGCCTCGCTGGCGGCGTGGTGGGCACCCAGGTTCAGTTCGATGACGGCGGTGGCGATGCCGGTGTCACCAGCGGCGGCATCGTCGTTGTTTGGTCAGAAGTGAGCGCCGGTGAGATCTATGCCGGGATCCTCGATAGCGGACCGAATGCAGGCGATGAAGTGTTCCGCATCTCGGTCGATGCCGCGGGCAATGTGACGTTTGAACAATCGCTCGTGCTCGACCACACCCGGCTCGACACCAGCCCCGACTACACCACCGACATTCTGACCCTGTCGGACGGCCAGCTCAGTCTCACCAAGGAGACGACCGTTACCGATGGTGATGGCGATACCGCCACCGACAGTGCCTCAACTTGATCTGATGGTGATGAGCCCACACTATCTGTTCGATGGGCCGACACCAAGGTGCCGGTTACCGCTGATGGTGATTCTGACCCTGTCGGACGGAGCTCAGTCACGGTCTATCTGTTCGATCATGGCAATGGTCTGATCAACCGGCATCGCGGCGATGGTCTGCCGACCGGGTGATGTTGACCGATACCGCCACCGACAGTGCCTCTTTACGTTGATCTTGGCTGGGCAACGATCGCGATTGGCGATGATTCTCACTCGCCCTCCGAAGGCCGTCGGACGGTTACCGACGGCGGTGGCGATGATGCCACCGATCCTCGATCTTGGCGGACAACGAATGCAGGCGATGAAGTGTTCCGCATCTCGGTGACGATTACCGCTGATGGCAATGTGATGCTCGACCACAGCGGCCGACACGGTCTATCTGTTCGACTGGGCGGATCTGATCGACGGCAACTTTGAAGGCGACCAACGGCACTGGTCTGCCGACCGGCGATATCGCGAGCAATGGCGATCCGACCCAGGTGACGGTTGACTTCTCTGGCTCGACACCAGTTACCGACTATACCACCGACTCTGACCCTGTCGGACGGCCAGCTCAGATCTGACCAAGGAGACACCGATGGCGATGCCTGGCTCAGTTCATGGCCGCCACCGACATGGCGGCAGTCTGTTGATCTTTCGGCAACTTCGCGATTGGCGATGATGGGCCCTCGCTGTGCGGTTACCGCTGATGGTGATGGCACCCACGGTTCATCTGTTCGATGACGGCGGATCCGACACCAACGGCGATGCCGGCACTGGTCACCGACCGGCGGTTGACCGGCATCGTCGTTGTTTGGGGAGACGAATGCAGGCGATGAAGTGTTCCGCATCTCGGTTCGGCGGCAACTGTGCGTTTGAACAAAAGAGCGCCGGTGAGATCTATGGCCGGGATCCTCGATAGCGGACCGAATGCAGGCGATGAAGTGTTCCGCATCTCGGTCGATGCCGGTGCATCTGATCGACGGCAACTTTGAAGGCGTGCACTGGTCTGTTTGATGGCGACACCCAGGTGCCGGTTGACTTCTCTGGCAACTTTACCATGCCGTGCTGGCGCCGATGGCGGCACAACCCGCTTGCCGACACAGGTTCAGTTCGAGCCCCGACGTCAGAAGTGAGCGCCGGTGAGATCTTGAACACCACCGACATTCGGTGACCCTGTCGGACGGCACACCCGGGCGACACCAGTCCCGACTACACCACCGACATTCTGACCCTGTCGGACGGCCAGCTCAGTCTCACCAAGGAGACGACCGGTTACCGATGGCGATGGCGATACCGCCACCGACAGTGCCTCTGTTGATCTTGGCGGCAACTTCGCGATTGGCGATGATGGGCCGAAGGTGACGGTTACCGCTGATGGTGATGAGCCCGACACGGTCTATCTGTTCGATGGCAATCTGATCGACGGCAACTTTGAAGGCGACAACGGCACTGGTCTGCCGACCGGCGATATCGCGAGCAATGGCGATCCGACCCAGGTGACGGTTGACTTCTCTGGCAACTTTACCATGCCGTTCATGGCTGGCGCCGATGGCGGCAGTGCCTCTTCAACGTTCTCGCTTGGCCTCGCTGGCGGCGTGGTGGGCACCCAGGTTCAGTTCGATGACGGCGGTGGCGATGCCGGTGTCACGAGCGGCGGCATCGTCGTTGTTTGGTCAGAAGTGAGCGCCGGTGAGATCTATGCCGGGATCCTCGATAGCGGACCGAATGCAGGCGATGAAGTGTTCCGCATCTCGGTCGATGCCGCGGGCAATGTGACGTTTGAACAAAAGCTCGTGCTCGACCACACCCGGGCCGACACCAGCCCCGATTATACCACCGACATTCTGACCCTGTCGGACGGCCAGCTCAGTCTGACCAAGGAGACGACGGTTACCGATGGCGATGGCGATACCGCCACCGACAGTGCCTCTGTTGATCTTGGCGGCAACTTCGCGATTGGCGATGATGGGCCGAAGGTGACGGTTACCGCTGATGGTGATGAGCCCGACACGGTCTATCTGTTCGATGGCAATCTGATCGACGGCAACTTTGAAGGCGACAACGGCACTGGTCTGCCGACCGGCGATATCGCGAGCAATGGCGATCCGACCCAGGTGACGGTGGACTTCTCTGGCAACTTTACCATGCCGTTCATGGCTGGCGCCGATGGCGGCAGTGCCTCTTCAACGTTCTCGCTTGGCCTCGCTGGCGGCGTGGTGGGCACCCAGGTTCAGTTCGATGACGGCGGTGGCGATGCCGGTGTCACCAGCGGCGGCATCGTCGTTGTTTGGTCAGAAGTGAGCGCCGGTGAGATCTATGCCGGGATCCTCGATAGCGGACCGAATGCAGGCGATGAAGTGTTCCGCATCTCGGTCGATGCCGCGGGCAATGTGACGTTTGAACAAAAGCTCGTGCTCGATCACACCCGGGCCGACACCAGCCCCGATTATACCACCGACATTCTGACCCTGTCGGACGGCCAGCTCAGTCTGACCAAGGAGACGACGGTTACCGATGGCGATGGCGATACCGCCACCGACAGTGCCTCTGTTGATCTTGGCGGCAACTTCGCGATTGGCGATGATGGGCCGAAGGTGACGGTTACCGCTGATGGTGATGAGCCCGACACGGTCTATCTGTTCGATGGCAATCTGATCGACGGCAACTTTGAAGGCGACAACGGCACTGGTCTGCCGACCGGCGATATCGCGAGCAATGGCGATCCGACCCAGGTGACGGTTGACTTCTCTGGCAACTTTACCATGCCGTTCATGGCTGGCGCCGATGGCGGCAGTGCCTCTTCAACGTTCTCGCTTGGCCTCGCTGGCGGCGTGGTGGGCACCCAGGTTCAGTTCGATGACGGCGGTGGCGATGCCGGTGTCACCAGCGGCGGCATCGTCGTTGTTTGGTCAGAAGTGAGCGCCGGTGAGATCTATGCCGGGATCCTCGATAGCGGACCGAATGCAGGCGATGAAGTGTTCCGCATCTCGGTCGATGCCGCGGGCAATGTGACGTTTGAACAAAAGCTCGTGCTCGATCACACCCGGGCCGACACCAGCCCCGATTATACCACCGACATTCTGACCCTGTCGGACGGCCAGCTCAGTCTGACCAAGGAGACGACGGTTACCGATGGCGATGGCGATACCGCCACCGACAGTGCCTCTGTTGATCTTGGCGGCAACTTCGCGATTGGCGATGATGGGCCGAAGGTGACGGTTACCGCTGATGGTGATGAGCCCGACACGGTCTATCTGTTCGATGGCAATCTGATCGACGGCAACTTTGAAGGCGACAACGGCACTGGTCTGCCGACCGGCGATATCGCGAGCAATGGCGATCCGACCCAGGTGACGGTTGACTTCTCTGGCAACTTTACCATGCCGTTCATGGCTGGCGCCGATGGCGGCAGTGCCTCTTCAACGTTCTCGCTTGGCCTCGCTGGCGGCGTGGTGGGCACCCAGGTTCAGTTCGATGACGGCGGTGGCGATGCCGGTGTCACCAGCGGCGGCATCGTCGTTGTTTGGTCAGAAGTGAGCGCCGGTGAGATCTATGCCGGGATCCTCGATAGCGGACCGAATGCAGGCGATGAAGTGTTCCGCATCTCGGTCGATGCCGCGGGCAATGTGACGTTTGAACAAAAGCTCGTGCTCGACCACACCCGGGCCGACACCAGCCCCGATTATACCACCGACATTCTGACCCTGTCGGACGGCCAGCTCAGTCTGTTACCGATGGTCGATGGCGATACCGCCACCGACAGTGCCTCTGTTGATCTTGGCGGCAACTTCGCGATTGGCGATGATGGGCCGAAGGTGACGGATGGCGATGGTGATGACCTGACACGGTTTATCTGTTCGATGGCAATCTGATCAACGGCAACTTTGAAGGCAACAACGGCACAGCGATCTGCCGACCGGCGATGTTGACCGAGATGGTGAGCCCGACCTCTGATACGTGACGGTTGAGCCCTTCTCGGGTGCCTTTACGATGCCGTTCATGGCTGGTGCCGATGGCGGCAGTGCGTCTTCCACCTTCTCGCTGGCGCCCTCAACTGGTGGCCGTCGGCAGCCAGGTTCAGTTCAACGACGGCGGTGGTGATGCCGGTGTCACCAGCGGCGGCGTCGCTGTCGGTCGACTGGGCGGAGATCACGGCCGGCTCCGTCTATGCCGTTCTCGTGCTGACCGGGATGCCGGTGTCACGAGCGGCGGCCAACACCGAGGTGCAGGCGATGAAGTGTTCCGCATCTCGGTCGATGCCGCGGGCAATGTGACGTTTGAACAATCGCTCGTGCTCGACCACACCCGGGCTCGACACCAGCCCCGACTACATACCACCGACATTCTGACCCTGTCGGACGGCCAGCTCAGTCTGACCAAGGAGACGACGGTTACCGATGGCGATGGCGATACCGCCACCGACAGTGCCTCTGTTGATCTTGGCGGCAACTTCGCGATTGGCGATGATGGGCCGAAGGTGACGGTTACCGCTGATGGTGATGAGCCCGACACGGTCTATCTGTTCGATGGCAATCTGATCGACGGCAACTTTGAAGGCGACAACGGCACTGGTCTGCCGACCGGCGATATCGCGAGCAATGGCGATCCGACCCAGGTGACGGTTGACTTCTCTGGCAACTTTACCATGCCGTTCATGGCTGGCGCCGATGGCGGCAGTGCGTCGTCAACCTTCTCGCTCGCCCTCAACGTGGCCGTCGGCAGCCAGGTTCAGTTCAACGACGGCGGTGGCGATGCCGGTGTCACCAGCGGCGGCGTCGCTGTCGACTGGGCGGAGATCACGGCAGGCTCCGTCTATGCCGGCGTGCTGACCGGGACCAACACCGAGGTGTTCCGCATCTCGGTCGATGCCGCGGGCAATGTGACCTTTGAACAATCGCTCGTGCTCGACCACACCCGGGCCGACACCAGCCCCGACTATACCACCGACATTCTGACCCTGTCGGACGGCCAGCTCAGTCTGACCAAGGAGACGACCGTTACCGATGGCGATGGCGATACCGCCACCGACAGTGCCTCTGTTGATCTTGGCGGCAACTTCGCGATTGGCGATGATGGGCCGAAGGTGACGGTTACCGCTGATGGTGATGAGCCCGACACGGTCTATCTGTTCGATGGCAATCTGATCGACGGCAACTTTGAAGGCGACAACGGCACTGGTCTGCCGACCGGCGATATCGCGAGCAATGGCGATCCGACCCAGGTGACGGTTGACTTCTCTGGCAACTTTACCATGCCGTTCATGGCTGGTGCCGATGGCGGCAGTGCGTCGTCAACCTTCTCGCTCGCCCTCAACGTGGCCGTCGGCAGCCAGGTTCAGTTCAACGACGGCGGTGGCGATGCCGGTGTCACCAGCGGCGGCATCGTCGTTGTTTGGTCAGAAGTGAGCGCCGGTGAGATCTATGCCGGGATCCTCGATAGCGGACCGAATGCAGGCGATGAAGTGTTCCGCATCTCGGTCGATGCCGTGACAGGCGAGGTGACCTTTGAACAATCGCTCGTGCTCGATCACACCCGGGCCGACACCAGCCCCGACTATACCACCGACATTCTGACCCTGTCGGACGGCCAGCTCAGTCTCACCAAGGAGACGACCGTTACCGATGGCGATGGCGATACCGCCACCGACAGTGCCTCGGTTGATCTTGGCGGCAACTTCGCGATTGGCGATGATGGGCCAGAGAAGATCTTCACAGAGAACGCTTATTTGCTGAACGAAGCAAACGCGATGTTTGTCGGCGATCTGGACACCGACATAAACATTGATGACAATGTTGGTGCCGATCAATTAGGAACTGTGGTTTTCGATCCTGCCCTCAACAGTGCGAACAGCGGTCTGAAGTCTGGTGGGGAAGATATTTTCTACACCTTGATTGATAGTGGGCAGACGCTAATTGCGTATACCGGCGTGACGGTACCGACCGCAACAACTGATTCGGGTGTTGTTTTCTTTGTTGAGCTTCAGCCCGATGGTTCCATTGGGACGTCGAACGACACCTATAAAGTCACCATGGTTGGGACCGTAGATGGTGGTGAAAGTACCATTGATTTTGGCGATTCTAATTTTGAAGCGTTCGGTAGCAATGCTGATTGGAATGGGTTTGTGTCTATCGACGAAGGTCCACTTCCGGGCACCCCTATAGATAACAGCAGCGAAGATCTTTTGATCACACCAGTTGGATTGAATACTGGTACAGTCAACAATAATGCTAATGAATTCGGTGCCGGTGGTGGCGGCGGGGGCCAGGCGATTGGCTCTGGTGAAGGCTTACGCCTCGATTTTATAATTGATCTAGAGGGCGACCCAGCTAGCGGCTCTGGGGATTACACAACTCCGGCCAATAGAGACCATACGTTTGACGGTCATTACGCAGTGCTAGCCGCTTCGGTCGGATTTGCATTAGAGCCGAACAAAGTCGCAAGCGCTGAATTTAAAACTTTTGATGATCCAGATAGTGATCCAGGACCGTCGCAGACAACTGTTGGTGATGGTTCACAGACAATCATTACTGGCATAATCATCCAACATGATGGGGTAGATTCAAGTTTAATTACGGCAGATGGTCCGTACGTGGTCAATGGACAGACCTATATCGTTGATATCAATGCCGACGGTACGGGCAGTGTCATTGTCAACGGCTTGACCGACGACGATAAAGTGCGTGTCTTTGGGGGACCAACTGGGTTCGAAAGCCTAGAAGTTCTATACGTCGATGGCGGCGCTGACGGTGATGATCCATTTGGTTTAAAGGACTTTGAGACCTCATTCATAGATCCAGGTGACCCAGTCAATCTTACGCTTGGACTCCTGCTAGTTGACGCAGATGGCGACACTGCTTCAGCGAGCCTGGACATTACGCTATTGCCACCTGATCCCGCGACCACTGTTGATCTCTCAGGAGAGGGCTTGGGGCAAACAGTGACATTGGCAGCCAATGAACTACATGCCATTGGCTCTCTTTTTGATGACAATCTCACCGGCAATGGGGAGGATAACGTTATTGCTGGCTTGGATGGTAATGATACCATTTTAGGTCTCGCTGGCATGGATATTCTTGATGGTGGAAAAGATAACGATACAATTGATGGTGGTGACGATGCAGATATCGTGATTGGCGGAGAAGGTGACGACATTCAGACTGGAGGGCTAGGCGCTGACACGTTTATTCTGACTGAATTTAATGTGAATGACTTGATTGTCGATTACAGCGGGTCAGGAAGTCAGGGCGATGTCATTGACATTACTGAACTGTTGGTGAGCGCGGCCACGTTGGGAACGTTCAATGACTTTGTGCAGTACGATTCGACCAGTCGTGTTTTGAAAGTTGATGCAGATGGCGGTGCGGATGGCTTTGTAAATGCTGTTACGGTTGAATCAGCTCCCCTTACCGCCGCAACTAATATCCTGATCTTGTTTGATGATGGCGAGGCTCCTGCTTTGCTCACTAACGTGGTTTAGGTTCGCATTGAACAGCTGCCGCAACGTGAGTTGTGGACGATTTTAAAATGGATTGCAGAAATGTTTTTTAGGTCAAAGAAGAAACAAGAGACCAAAATTGAAAGCACGCCGGCACGGTTATCAGCTAGGCAACCCGGCGCCGTACCCTCGTCAACAACAAATCAGGCCTCAACCAGAGCTAATGGCAAGCAATACAACGGCAAAACAACCAACGCGAAGATAAGGCGTGCGCGGGCGCCCGTTGCGTTTGAATTCGACAAAACACTAGGTATGATAACTAGGCTTCTTTCACTGTCGGAAGAATACAAAAATTATCGTTTATCAGACCTGAGTTGGTTACTTTATCCCGCTCTCCAACATCGCCAATTTATCATCGGGCAGGGAAAAGGTGGTTCTGCCGGCTTGATCCTTTGGGCATACGTTTCGGACGAGGTCGATGCAAGACTTTGTAAGTCCCCTAATGAGCCCATTCGCCTGCAATCAAATGAGTGGCAAAGCGGCCAGAACTATTGGATTGTGGCGGCCATCGGCGCCGATGCGATAATGGAAGCAATGATCAAACAGCTATCCAAAGGCCCGTTTAAGGGCCGATCCATTAGCGTTAGGCGGCGCAATGATGACGGCTCCTATCGTATCGTTTCAGTGGACCTCAACGAGGTAACAAAATAGAGCTGAATTCAGCCATTTGAAATATACTGAGATATGAAATGAACCCAGACATTGGCAAAGAAGAACTCGATCTTGCTGATTTACTCTTTGAGGAAGACTCCGACGAGGTGTCTCTGGACAAGATCTTGGAGACGCAAACGTCAGAGCATGAACAGCCAAACTGGACTGAGCTCGTTCCATCCGGTTCCGCTGCTGGTGAGGGCGGTGGCGCACCTGTGGCCGATGTGGACCAGGCTGGCACGTCAGAAGAATACCCCGCTGTGACTGGTCTAGACATAAGTATAAAGGTCATCTTTGAAAACAATGGGGGTTCGGACGGTAGCGACGGTTCAATTGTTTGATTTCGGCGCGACCTGTGTTGCCGCCAAGATACAGCAGTCGTTTCTGTTGTTCGCTAAAATGTTGGAGCTATGCGTTGGGGGTTGTCATGAAAATGTTTCAGATTGTTAAATTCGCGTTGGTCATCATTCTCAGCTCTTCCGGTATTGTTTTGGCTGCTGACATGGGTGGCTCGGTTAAAGACGGTGGCTGGCATAGCCCGAGAACATGCTTTCTTATGCGACGGTCTCCTATACTCGATTTGCCCAGCACATCAGCTATGCGGTCTGAGGTCGAAAAACGTTATGATCATTCCGTTGCCGTGTCTGAAAGGCAGCATGTCATTGCAAGTCGCCGCGCCGTCTTTCCGTGGGCAGTTGAGGCGAAAGCGGCTTGCGGCCAAGCGATTGGTTTTTTCAAAGGCCGCGAGATTAACGATGAAGCGATTTCCAAGTGTGATTGCTTCTATGGGCGGATGCTGAGCCACTATCGTCGCTATTGAAGTTCAATAGCGAAATGACAACTGTTGACGCTTACCTCTGTCCGTCCAAAGCGGCCTAAGGCGTAGTGTCGCTTGGCGTTGCTCCCTCATGCCAATTACAAGTTGGGATAGAGACCCCCGAAATCGGGTCGTACCCTCAGCTCAATCTCGGGCGGCTGCCTGCTGTTGGCCCCGAAGTGCTTCGTTGCGTTTCTGCGTGAGACTAGCAATCACTTTGTCGCGCGGGCCATCGGCTATCAGGCGGCCATTGTCTATGACAATGAGGCGATCAATAAGTTGCAGTAGACTGTTACGGTGCGTCGAAACAATCAATGTTTGGTCGGGTCGTATGGCCCCTTTAAGGTTGACGATAAATTGCCTTTCCGTTTGCTGGTCCATTGCACTCGTCGGTTCATCTAGGAAGATCACTTTCGGATCATTGATAAACACGCGCGCAAGTGCCAAGCATTGCCTTTGTCCGACCGAGAGGCGACTGCCGCGCTCGCCGACGTTCATCTCAAATCCTTGCTGATTGGCTGCGATAAACCGATCTGCGCCAGACAACTGTGCGGCGCGAACAATGGCCGCATCGTCCGCTGCTGGATTTCCCATAAGGATATTGTCTCGGATTGTACCGAAGAAGAGATCAGGATCCTGGACCATCAGTGCAATCGATTGGCGAATAATATGTGGGTGATATTGTCGAATATCGACGTCGTCGATCAAGATCTCTCCGGAGTCGGGCTCAAACAACCCCGTCATCAATCGACCGAGCGTTGTCTTGCCAGAACCTATCCGGCCAATGATACCGACGCGCTCTCCAGGCGATATGGCAAGCGAAAAGTCATCAATCACACGTGCAGTCGTGTCAGGGTATGAGAAGCTCACCTTGCGAAAATCGATTTTGCCCGCATGAACGTCCCTATTGACGAAACCAACCCCAGAGTCCATCTCATCGGCCTTGCTCATGATTTCGTTGAGGCTTTTTAGGGCGAGCATTACATACCGCCCACGCGTGAAGCTCTGCGCAATCATACTGAGTGGCGCAATCAGGCGATTTGACAGCAACACCGTAGCAATAATCGCACCCATGGACATTTGCCCTGCGGAGAACTGATAAACGCCCGCTATGACCATCGCGACGACGACAAGTTGTTGGGCCATCGCCGTATAGTTTAGGCCGATTGCCGACAAGTTTTTGAGCTTTTCGGAACTTTCAGCAGCTGCGCGAGCATAATCTTCCCAACGTCTTGCAATATACCCTTCGGCACGGACACTTTTAATCGTCTCTAAGGATGTAGCTGCTTCCACGAGTACAGAATGCCTGAGTGACGCCTCCGCCTGCGCTTGGCGAACAACCTTCGTCAATCGCGCCTGAAGGATTAGCCCCATGCATATTACAAACGCAAATGCAGCCAGCGGTATTACGACGATCCAGCCGCCAATAAGATATATCACGCCGGCAAAGATGAAAAAGAAACACAGGTCAACAAATAGAAGCACGGTGTTGGAGGAGAAAAATTCCCTAACAGCTTCGTATTCTTGAAACCTGCTCGCAAGGAGGCCCGACGTGGCGTGCCGATGAGAGAGTTTCGTGCTTAAGATCTTCCGGAATAGTTGGGACGCGATATCGATGTCGACGCGATGTCCGACGCGATCAAGTAGCCTTGCCCGGGCGAGCTTAAGCGATAGATCAAAAATGAAAGCGACGCCCAAACCTGCCGCGAAGACCCATAGTGTGGTCATAGCCTGGTTAGGAAGCACGCGGTCGTATACGTGCATGATAAATATCGGCACAGCTACGGCAATCGTATTTATGAACGCGCTTGCGAGGATAACGACAGAATAGTTGCGCCAATACCGACCGATCGCGGACCAGAACCACGCGCTTGGCTTCTTGGTCGATTGTACAGCAATCCTACCCGAATCAAGCTCGTGATCAGGAATTAGGCGGACGCACGAACCCGAGTAGGTTCGGTACAGTTGCCGGTGTGTAATTGATTTATTGGTGCCGTCCACCGGATCAAAGATCTGGTAGCCCTGCTTGCGTGAACCGCCGACAAGCACAAATGGCGTATTGGTTTTCTTGGCGAATAGTATTGCCGGCAGTTCCGTACCAACGAGGTCTTTAATGCGCGCCCGCGAAACAATTGCCTTCAATCCTACACGTGCGGCAGCATCCCCTATGCTGGAAATGGGAAGCAGGCCATCTTGAAGAGGAAGCCCTGCTGTCAATATCGCCCGAGCACTAGATCGACCATAATGGCGCGCGACGACGTCCAGGCAATCTAACAGAGTATCTCCGTCGCTCCCACTCGCCTCAGACGTTGTGGTTGCGGGGTTGCGTGTCAACATACTAGTTTACCGAATTTTCGTAGCGTCCAGGGCAACTCGACCAATATTGATTAGGCTAATATGCATAAGTGGCAAAATAAATCTATTGCAATTAGTGCACGAACAGGACTGCCTTATCGAGGCTGCCCCAGAAGTGGATCCGAAAATACTATCAAGAGCCCAAGAAGATTTCCGTTTGACGCAGCTACTCTGCAGACGCGCACTTTGTGGTGACTGCGATCTGTGCCGCATGTGATGGAGAGAGTGTCTTCGGCAAATGGTGCACCGGAATTCAACAAGGACTCCGAAATCTTTTTGACTGGTTTAGATAACGTTAGTCGGATTGGCGTGTTTTCTTCTCTATCAATGTCGTCACGGCGGGCACGCAAAAGATCGATAAGGCACTGATTATGTTCAACGACTTGCAATCGTTCATCGACTAACAGACTGGGCGCTTGAGATAAGCCGACGATGCTCTTTAGGACGCTGGGGTCAATGGTTTGGGTTCGCGCCTTAATCAACTGCTGGCTCATCCACTCAATTGCATGCACGCGAAGAGATGCAGTCTTATTGTTATCTTCGGTCCCAATTATCGAAAATACGTACTCGCCGAACGGTCGCTTCTGGACAGACGCCGCAAACCGCAAAACACGCCAAAAAATCATTTCCAATTTAAAGGCCTTGCGTTTGCCGGCGTGAGTTACGGTTCGAAAAACAACTTCCGAGGCAGATTGCTCTCCTGCGACCCTTGGCTCAGATTTATCTCCAACTGGCGGGCCGGCCAGCGTTGGACTTTCATTATTGCGGTCTTGCATGCTTGCTTCGCAATATATTTATCAGCGCTCTCTGAAGGCGAGTTCGCGGGCTTTGTTGATTGGTTTCAACAGGTACTGCATGATCGTTTTCTTGCCGGTAATAATATCGACGTTGCATACCATTCCAGCAATGATGTCGAATTGCCCCTTGGCGCTGCGCAGCTTTGTGTCTTTTGTTTTAATGATCACGGGGTAATAAGCTTCCTTGGTATTCTGATCGAACACCGTATCCGCACCCACGCTTTCGACTTTCCCCTCAAGGCCACCAAAAATTGAAAAATCAAAGGCCGTAATCTTGGTGACCGCTGGTTGTCCGACATGAATAAAGGCAATGTCGCTTGGCTTTACGCGTGCCTCCACAAGAAGGTTATCTTCACTCGGCACAACGCTGACAAGCCGGTCGCCGGCGTTGACAAACGCTCCCTGCGTGGTGACTTTTACTTCATTGACGATGCCATCGACGGGTGAATGGATATCTGTCCTCTTGACACGCTCTTCTGCACCTCGTGTTGTCTGTAAAATAACGGACAGCTCGCTCCTCTTTTCAGTCAATTCTGACTGCGCCTGCTGCTTGAAAGCGAGGCGCTGTTCATTCAGTTGCAGGCGCGCCTCTCTCAATCCAGCCTCTACTTTCTTGCGTGTTTTTAGTGCCGTTTTTAGCTTGCCTTCAGAATCGACCAAGGTCCGCTGAATTTTTAAAAGTTCCGTCTCCGCGACTATCTGCCGTTTTGCCATCGGTAGAATTAGGGCGTGCTCTTTTTTTACCAGATCAAGTGTCTTATTTAATCGTCCGATGTCGGTGTTAACCTCTTCGAGTTCGCGCTCTTTTTGTTTGGAACGCGCGTTCATCACCAACAATCGACTATTTAGACTATCGATTCGAGCACGAAACAGCCGCTCTTCATTCTCACAAGCGTTTGGGGCCAAGGTCCGAATGTTGTCAGCACACTTAAAGCCCTTGTCGAGCGGACCATCCCGCTCAAGCCGTAATCGCTCGATCCTGACCTTCAGGTTGCGAGCCTTTGCCAATAGCTCACCCAAATTTGCAGATGTTGGCGTTTTGTCCAATCGATACAACAAGTCTCCCTGCTTTATCCTTTGGCCTGGCCGGACATAGATGGCCTTAACCACGCCAGGTTCTGCGGTTTGGACGACCTGTGTTTTCTGAGATGGAATTACGCGACCTTCGCCCCGGGTAATTTCGTCAACTTCGGCAAGACTGGCCCAAACAAGAAACGCAATAATTAGACCACAGATCAATATGATAATCCGCGAACTGCTAAGGGTTTCGTTTTTCACGGTATTTAATTGCATACATGGCCTTCCAGCAGATGCGCCGACCAAATGACTACTTTGACTATATCAGATATGCGACCGAATTGGGTTCAAATTGTTTATGTTGTCGTAACCACTGCTGGAAGCTTCAGGTCTAGACAAGCCCTAATTCCAAATGGCGCGCGGTGTTGTCCGTAGACTAGGCCCCCTGGATAGCCGCGTCACAGGGTGACAAAAGTCCTCAATCCCGAGGCGCGCTGTCATGGAGTTGCACACGACGACGGGCAGCACAAGTCCGGAGCAAATATCTGAAAACCCTATGAGCCACCCTTCAGTCTGCCAAGGGCGGAGCGTTCGGAGGGAGACCAAGGTGGTGAGCATCGCCGTTGTTGCTTCTCCAACCACCTTTTCACAGCCCACCTATAACGGTTGCACACCCGCGCTATTCTGTAATGTATCTGTGCCCCTTGCAGGAGAACCGAGCCGTCTGGCCCTACTCCCAATTTGGGCTAGAGACTTCCCGCGCTCTGGAGGTTGTCTGTCCACGGAGTTGATTTGTACCTGGCACACGGCACAAACACCCCTGCGCCTTTTTTCTGCATTGCCGCAATCGGCAATGCGACAATTCATTGCGCCCGTTCGACTGGCGACAATTTCTCAAGCCGCAGCCAATGCGCCTTGGTGTCGGAGATTATGGCAGGCCGCAATTAGACCGCACTGGGACGCGGGTGATCCAATGGCGCGTTTTGGATACCCATGCGCCGGGGGATTTCGTTACAAGACAGGCCGGAAGGTGATCGGTTGGTCGGGGACGCGGTGAACCCTAACAGCGATTTTCCTAACTCGATGAGTAGGGCGTAGAGGTACAGTGCAAATCCCTCACTCATACATCCGGCCTCTTGAAACTTCGGTTCGGGCCGCCTTTTTGAGATTTTAGATATTCCTCATTGTATTCAGTCGGGTCCATGACCCTGCGTAGTCGAGCCCCAACAAGCTGGTCGAGCTCTATGGCTTGCGATAGCGACAGGTCGCGGCCCATCTGAACTGTAATTTTAGAGTGCTCAAGTGGCGCGAGGTGGCGTTGGGCAATCCCTCTTGCAGTACGTGTTACGTAGTTTTCAAGTTCTGCTGCGGGAACGGCTTTGGATATGACGCCCCAGCGGTCCGCATCTTCGCCGGTGATGTTCTCGCCGACCAACTGCATCAGTTGCACTTTCTTGAGCGGGATGGCGCCGTGGATCAGCGTTGAAGTGACAAGTTGGCCGAAGCTGCCACGAAGTATTTCGGGCATGCCCAGCTGGGCATCGGAGGCAGCGAATACGAGGTCGTGGCAGTTGACGATACCAAGCGCTCCGCCAAGGCAGTAACCATGGATCTGGGCTATCATGATCCGAGGGAAACCACGCAGAGCTTCGGCAAGTTGAATGGTTAGAGTCGGGCGGTCCCAATCGCGATTGGTGTCACGGCTGATTTCGCGCAGATAATTGAGATCGAGACCCGAGGAATAAACACCGCCGGCACCGGTCGTGATGACGGCCTTGAGGTCGGTGTCGGCGCGAATGATTTCAAGCGCTTCAAAAATAGCTTCGACCAGCGTAGGATTCAGAGCGTTGCGCTTTTCAGGGCGGTTGAGCGTGATGCGGGCGACACCAGCATCATCCAGCTTTTCCAGTCTCAATTCTGGCCAGTCCTTGAGTGCAACCCATGTGTCCGACATGATCTTCTCCTCCAAATTGTTTGGCTAGTGAAACTATAATGGCAGGATTAGCTGGTGTCGCGAGTTTTGAAGCGCCGCGCAGGCCGCTTGCCGCAGGCAGCGTCGGGCCTTAACTGTCAGATTTCGAGTTCCACGAATTTTTATAAAAGCGTTGCGCAGGATTAGGCAGAGAGAACCACTCTCTGCCTAATCTGATTTTCAGCGATTATTTCTTGGGTTCGAGCACCACAGTCTTGGCACGCGCAATGATCTTTGGGTCTGCCGCGTACATCTTCTTGACGAGTGCCTCGACCTCGGTGCCGCTTACTGGGTTCACAATAATTCGGCGCTTCTTTGAGTCAGCAAGGAAACCCTTGTCCTTCATCGTTGCATCAAATGCGGCACGAAGGATTTTTACTCGGTCGGCTGGGGTTCCGGGTGCTAATACATAGGGCCTGCCGAAAACTTGCTGAGCAACTATGAGTTCCATGACTTTGCGATTATCTCCCTTCACGAGATCGAGCGCAAAGGGCACGCCCATCTTGGTCAGAGCAGGTGTCGGTTTTAGAGCAACCTGGACAAGTAAGTTTGCCTTCTTTGATTGCACCCAGTCCGTACCTGACAGCAAACTGCTGTAAGAGTACCCGCAAATGCCGTCTGCCTCACCACGTTCGATAGCGAGAACGATCCGTTTTGAACCCTTATAGCCGCTAACAACCTTGAACTTGGTTCCGATCAGGTTGTTCAGCATATAGGCATAATCGCGGGTAGAGCCGCCTCTGGCTGAAGCGCCGAGCGGGACAACATTTGTCTGTGCGTCCTTGAGGGTTTTGACTTTCGAGGTATGAAAGGTCACGCATAGCCGGTTGTCGGAGGCAGCACTGCCGAGATAAATGAACTTCACCGGATCGAACCGTGCCGTGCTTCTGTCGTCTAGCAGTTTGCCAACAATCGCACCGGGGAAAATCCCGCCAATTGTGAGCCCATCCTTCTTAAGCACGTTGTAGAGGTAGTCCGCAGCCTTGGCGCTTCCGGCGCCGGGCATGTTCTGGACGACAAATGACGGATTGCCGGGAATGTGTTTGTTCATATGACGCACCATTGCGCGACCATATGTATCATAGCCGCCACCAGGTGCTGCTCCAAGAAGAAGCCTGATGGTTTTTCCCTTGTAGAAGTCCTTGGCAACGCCTGCCTGAGGGAACACTGCCAAGGTTGCGAGCAGGGCTGCACAGCCTAGGGCAATGGTCCATTGCTTTGTTAAGGCGCGATATCGGTATCGTGTCATGATTTCCTCCAGATGCGGATTGCTGCATAAGCCCAAAGAGAGCATCTAAGGCCTCTTCGGCTATCCCGATCATTGTGCACTAATTTGTGGTTGCTTCAATGGCTTAGACTTAACTTAGACGCTTGGCGCCATTAATCATTAGACCGTCCGCGGCATCCTAAAAGCCTACGGGTGGCCTGGTCGGCGTTGGCACCACATACCAGCTGTACTGCTCGGACAAAAGATTGCGAATCTTGTAATAGGTGTGCCCTCTTTTTGAGCGCGCCTTATTCAGTTCCAATTCTAGTCCTTCCTTTATCCAGAGATCGCTGACATACAGGCCCCTCCCCGTCATCTCAGCAGCGCGCGCGTGAACTTGATCCTTATGTGTGCTTCTTATCCTACCAAGTTCTAGCGCATAAAGCCGCCATCCAGTCCTTTCACTTACCGCAAATGCTTTTGTGAAGGCATTCACACACGCAAGATTGAGGCAACGAATGCCACTCGGCACCTCAACAATAGCGCCTTCATCGTTTGAGCGCGCACTAAAAATGGGACTGGCGACAAGCAGAGCAACAACGACTGCAATGGAACCACGCGCATCCATCTTTGGCTCCCTGATTCAAGTTGAACAGAGACTGCGGCGATAGCACATGGCTACGCCTGCGCTTGCGCCAACTGCATATCCAATTTTTATTTCTCTCAATTGAGTAGTAAAACGGAACCTCAATGAGGTGAAGTGCCAGTTGGCTGAACACGGCCACTATGGCGGTTATCATTGCATCTGGCCAGCGGAAACTTGGAATGCACGCGAGCATTTCACGAAGCCGAATTCTGAATTGTGAACCATCGTTTTGTCGTTTATCCGCAACGCTAGCAAAGTTTTGCCCGACTGCGACGGGCTGATGGCAAGCCAAGGCGGACGGTATTTGGTCAATTGTCTCGCAAGAACAGCTTGCGCTATTTGTCGTCAGCTTCGCCAACTTGATGCAAGGCGACTTGCGTCAGTATCGGCCCCACAATCTCAAAGATTATGGTCGTGCCGATCACGGTCATCATGAGTGTATCTTTGATCTGTGGTAGATGATTGCCGGCAATAAGCGCCATGCCGAGTGCCACACCGGCCTGCGGAACCAAGGCGGCGCCAATCCAGTTTCGATGCTGTTCCGGTACGCCAGCAATCTTTGCCCCAATCCAGCCGCCTAGAAACCGGGAGAGCGTTCGCAATACAATGTATGCGGTGCCAACGACCCCAATAATTTGCAAGCTTGCGAGGTTTACGAACGCACCGGCGAGAACGAAAAACAGAATCATAAAAGGCCATTCAATATGTTCTATCTCATGAAATGGCCGATTGTGGTGCCCGGCGAGGTTAACAATTGTTGCGCCCGCCACCATTCCGGCTAGCAGAAACGAAACCTCAAGCCAGAGGGAAAAACCGGCACACAAGAATACGATTCCTAGAGCTTCCGCTTGTATCGGTTCGCCGTCTTGCAGGCGACCGGTCAGGATAGCCGCCGGGAGCCCAACAGCTAAGCCTACTGCAACGGCCCCACCAACTTCCCAAAGACTTTTCGCCAGTATCATCCAGTTGCCGTCACCGACCGTGGACTTGGCAATAACCAGCATTAGGCTAAAGATGATTAGCCCCCATGCATCATCAATAGCGACGATACCCAGCAGCGTATCTGTAAAAGGTCCTTTCGCCCCGGTTTGTTTCACAACGTCCTGAGTGGCTGCAGGTGCCGTCGCTGTTGCTATGCCCGCTAGCAACATTGCAGTCAGCAAGGAGGCACCAATCACGAGGAGGCCAATCCCGACGACCAGTACAGTTGCACCAACCACCGTTAGGGAAATGACCAAAATCGCACTGCCATTTTCCTTCAGCGTGTTCAGCGACAGCTTTCCCCCGAGCAGAAACGCCACCATGGTCAGTGCCACCGTCGCGAAGAAGTCATACCACTCTCGAGAGATATCGGGCAGAACATTGAAACCCGACTGTCCAGCTGCAAAACCAAACAGTATTAATAGAGTAACGCGTGGGACCCGGGTTTGTCTGCCAATCTGGTCAGCGACCAACCCGATCAATAAAAGCCCGCCCAGGGTGAGAAAAAGCTCGTAATTCACCATTCTCAACACCTAGCATTTCGAAACGCACTTGATAATCGAGAATGGAGGCGGCGGCATATTGCGGCGGTGAACAGTGATCGCTATTAGATGTGGACGCCTTTATCTTACGGTACCTGAGACGTTTGGATCGGCATGGCTAAATTTGGCCCGATGTCGCCACGGGAGCAGACGCCAAGCGTTTTGGCGTCGCGTGGGTCAATTGTTCGATGGTAACAGATTTTATATTGGGTTTTGTTATGCAAGCGCGTGCCGGTAGCGCACTTGGCAGATGCCAGCCTGCCACCGGGATGACGGGCCGTCGTTTAAGTGCATGCCATGGATAATATCAACACCACCGCCGCAACAGTCCACGCTGTCGACAATACAGACTGGCTGAAGGCCGCGGCAATTGTGTGGGTGGTGGTGGATCATACCGGCATGTATTTCGTCGAGAACAATGAATGGTTTCGCGTTTTCGGGCGGTTCGCTGCGCCGGTATTCTTCTTTCTTATCGGCTTCGCGCACACCACGACCGTGCCCCGCAATTGGATCGTCATCGGTATTTTTCTGACTGTTCTCGAGAGCTGGGCTGAGAACTGGGAGTGGGTTGCGCCGAATATCCTTTTGAGCTTTGCGGTACTACGCTGGCTTCGACCTATTGTGCACGATGTTGTCCTCAACATGGAATACGCCAGGGGCTGGAACGGGTTTGTGGGATTGGCAGGCGTTTGCGTGCTAGCGGCTCCCTTCACAGGTGAGGTCGTGGAATACGGTACGTCGGGATGGCTGTGGGCCCTTGCTGGGTTGTATCAGCGGGCATTTCTGGACGGGGATGCGAAATTGGTTCCGCTTCGGCTTGCGGCGCTTGTTTGCGCAGCATGCGTCTATTTCTTTTGCGAACAGTCATACTTCACGCTCACGCCGGTTCAGCTGACAGTATTCGGAGTTGGGCTGGTTGTACTGTCCGTAACCTTGTTCGCGTTTATGCGGGGGGCAAGTCGTGTCCAGCCGGGCGCATTGGGGGGGAGTGTGTTGCGATTTACCGGCCGGCATACTTTGGAAATCTACGCGGTGCAGCTGGCGGCATCGGTCATCGTGGCAAAGCTCATCGCGGAAATGTTGTAG
This sequence comes from Hyphomicrobiaceae bacterium, assembly GCA_965223255.1. GTDB lineage: Bacteria > Pseudomonadota > Alphaproteobacteria > Rhizobiales > Hyphomicrobiaceae > CBDCWA01. The sequence continues at coordinate 82,417 of CBDCWA010000004.1, forward strand.
GCTCCAAAACGTTGCTTTTCCAGCGTTGGCCGAATTCTAGACAACCAGCTATAGTCTAAAGATTGGATTTTATGATTTCGAGCCCCTGACAGATGAGCTAGGCCCATGTCAAAAGTTGAAAAGATCGATGCGCGCCCTGAGACCTGGGATCGATTGTTCGCGAATGTCGGTCAATTGGCGATCATCACGACGGTTGATGCGCACGGCAACGTTAATGCTGCGACCTTTGCGACATGCGTGCGCGTCGTTCACGAGCCCGTGCACATTGCATTCACAACGAGTTTGTACAAGCACACCTATAAGAATATCCTAGAGACAGGTCAATTCACCATCAATCTCCCGTCTTTCGATCGCGACGTACTTGAAAAGGCTTGCATTATAGGCCTGCCGTTCGAACAGGGGGTCAATGAACTTGAGAAAGCCGGATTGACGGAGCTGCCTGCGGTGTCTGTCAAACCACCCCGGGTCGGCGAATGTCATCGCCATTTTGAATGCGAATTGGTTTGGACCAAGGAATGGGTGGGGCGGGTAATGGTTGTCGGGGCTTGCCGGGCAGCATCCGTTGACGCTGAATGTGTGGATGAGCGCGGGTACATCCTGTGGGAGCGTGTAAAACCGGTACAGTATTGTGGCGCACCCTATCAGAAATATTCAGGCCCGCCCTACAAGCACATGTTCGTTGCAGCCTATCAAACGATGACAGTTGCAACCCCTTATGAGGGCCCTGAAGTTGCCGTTCACGATAAGATTGTCAAAGACGAACTGCATTTCCGTTGAGTGTTTGCTTGATCTTCTGCGGCAGGCCACGCGAAATGTTCGCTAATAGGTGGCCGGACAAGCAACATCGTCGGTGAGTGCAAGCAGCGAGGCGTATCGTTAGCGATCGCGCTTATTGATAGCTTCCATTTGCCCTGAGAGACGACATTGACACCCGATGGATATCATCTCGATTTCGATCGGAATAAACAATCGGCACCTGGTCTCACCGGTCATGGTTGGTACTGCTTAGGCTTCTTCCCAATAAGAACACCTGGAACACGGTACTGTCCTACGAGTTTGGCGAAGTGAAGAAAATCGTGCCATTCGTGCCCGAATTAGGGATTTTTCTCGCGATCAGGGCTTGATTTCCGAGCCGATCAAGGTGGAAGCTCTCGTTGAACCTACACATAGGAGGACTGCCGATGGCAAATTCAATTGTGGGCGTCGCTTAGAGACCTGCGCTCGTGTCCGCAGCAAGGGCACAAAAAAACATGAGTTCCTATTGTTGCCTATTCATCCGGGAGGAACATAAGATGCACTATTCAAAGCTTGCTACGTATACCGCTGCGACAGTCCTGATCAGCACTGTCGCGGTCACTGAAACCGTTGATGCAAAAGACACCTTCAAAGGCAAACGACTTAACCTAATAATTGCCTCGAATGAGGGCGGCGGGACCGACAGAATGGGTCGCCTGGTCGGTCAGTATCTTGAAAAGCACCTGCCCGGCAGGCCGAAGATCGTTACGCGAAACATGGGATCGGGCGGGGGCAAGATTCGAGCCGCCAACTATCTCATGAGCAAAGCAAAGCCAGACGGCCTAACGTTCATGCAGAGCGATGCGACCGGAGTACACCCCGGCACGCTGCGCAGGAAATCAGCGCGGTTTGATCCAACCAAGTTTGAATTCATAGGTTCAGTAAATCGTGGCGGCTCAATTCTGTTTATGCGCAAGGATGCCAAAGCCCGCCTCACTGACAAATCAAAGAAACCGGTCATCGTGGCAGCGATCAGCGGCACGCGAAGCTGGCAAGCGATGCCAATGTGGGGGGCCGAGTATCTAGGCTGGAACGTGAAGTGGATACCGGGCTATAGAGGCACTGGTTCCATGAACAAAGCCCTGCGCCAGGGTGAGATCGACATGTTCGCAACGAACAATGCCTACGTCATCAACCAACTTCGGAAAGACAATTTGATCGTCTTGATCACCCAAGACGGGCGTTTCGACGGAGAAAAGATGGTTCCAAGGGATTCATTTAAGAACACGCCGACGATGCACGATCTCCTAAAGAAGGCGAAGGTCTCGAAACTGAGTTGGGATTCCTTCAATGTGATGACAGCGCCATCGAATATCGACAAGTGGATGGGATTGCCGCCGAAAACCCCGAAGAAATTCGTCGACATCTATCGTAAGGCTTATCTGGCGGCTACGGGTGATCCGGAATTCGTCAAGATCGCGCGTAAGCAGTTCAGCAAAGAGCTCTCGATAATCCCTGGTGCAACCGTTGCCAAAATGGTGAACGAGATCCACAGCGGTGCCAAAGCGAAGGTCGACTTCGGTGAAGAATTACGCGCGAAATATGGGCTTACTGCATTCAAGAAGAAAAAGAAAAAGAAGAAAAAATAAGCGTTGCCCAACTCAGGCACACAAATCGCGTGACAATCTCTGGCATCGGTGGGCTTCGCGGCCCGCCGATGTTTCTCGGGAAAAAATATGATAGATGCCTTGGTAACCGCGGTTGCGGAAATCATGAAACCCTGGCCACTTTTTCTAATGGTCATCGGGATCATCTGTAGCTCGTTGTTTGCCGCCCTGCCTGGCGTCGGTGTCCTACTCCTCATTACCATCGTATTGCCTTATGCAGTGACGCTCGACCCCTATCCCGCAATCGCTTTCCTCCTGGGGATCGGGGCGGTTTCAAATACAGCAAATACGTTTCCCTCTGTTCTGATCTCGGTGCCCGGGACCGCCGGCTCTCAGGCCACGATCGTCGATGGCTTTCCAATGGCACAGCGTGGTGAGGCGAACCGCGCGTTCGGTGCCGCATTTAGCGCCTCCCCTATTGGCGGAATTATCGGCGCCATCGTGTTGTTTCTCAGCTTGCCGATCCTAAAGCCTCTCGTGTTGAGTTTTGGTTCACCTGAATTCTTGATGCTGGTCATCTGGGGGCTCTCCGCCGTCGGCGTGCTGAGCGGGAATGCCCCGATCAAGGGCTTGCTGGCGGCGATTCTTGGCATACTGGTGTCCACTATTGGGATGGACGGAAAGACCGGGATTGAACGGTTTGCCTTTGAAGGAGAGTACCTCGTCGGCGGCATTAATCTTGTGCTCGTCGGACTTGGATTGTTTGCTATTCCGGAAATGATTGCGCTGTCCGTGCGGCGCACGTCTATTTCGGAAACCGCTGAATTGGGGGAAGGGCTGTGGCGCGGCGTTCGCGATACGCTTGAGAACTGGTGGCTGGTCATCAGGTGCTCGGTCATTGGTGTCTGGGTCGGCGTCTTACCGGGGCTCGGATCATCCGTGGCTGACTGGTTCGCTTATGCCCATACTGTGCAGTCAGAGAAAAACAAGGAGAACTTCGGCAAAGGGGACGTTCGCGGCGTAATCGGTCCGGAAAGTTCGAATAATGCCAAAGAGGGCGGCGCGCTCATTCCAACAATCGCGTTTGGTATTCCAGGCTCGACCTCGCTGGCGCTGATGCTGGTCGCTTTTATTTCCGTTGGAATCATTCCCGGTTCTTCGATGCTCACCGAACAGCTCCCCTACACGATGGCCATGATCGTTGTCTTGGTCATTGCGAACATAATTGCTGCTGGGTTGGCGATCGGGGCTGCGCCCCAGTTTGCCAAGCTAAGCCTAATGCCATTCTATATAATCGTTCCGGTGACGCTCATTCTCAGCATTTGTTCGTCTTATGCTGCCCACTTTGTCTGGTGGGACATCCTGACGTTTCTGGTTTTTTCCGTGCTGGGCTACTTCATGAAGTTGTTCGACTGGCCACGCCCGCCGATGCTGGTGGCCGTGGTTCTCGGTAGTCAGCTCGAACGATATCTTTGGCTTTCCAATGCCCGTTACGGGTGGTCGTGGGTGCTCACACCCGGTGTGATTGCGATTATGGTCGTTATTTTTCTGACACTGGTCGCACCGTTATTGATCAAGATGCTGCGGGGGGAAAAACTGGGCACTTCTGAGCCGTCAACCATGGCACGCGAGTTGCGCTATGGCGACATAGTCATGTTGCTGCTCGTAATCGTACTGCTACTTGCTGCTGCCAGCCACAGCAGTGACTGGGTCCTGCGGGGCGCGCTGATCATTTATTGTCTCGCTGGTGTCGGCATTCCGCTTGCACTTTTACAAATCGGTTTACATGCCCGGGCCTTCTCCAATCCATCGTCCGGCCTTGCCCCGGCCGTGGCCAGAGACGGGCTTGCGACAACGGTGAGGCGAACTCTCGAAGCATTCATATGGTTGCTGGGGCTTGCCGCCAGCGTTTGGCTGGTCGGGTTTCACCTATCCATTGCCGCCTATGCGCTCCTCTACGTCAAGCTGCACGGCGGCAGTTGGCGAGCTGCGCTTATCATTGCAGTGCTGGGCGAAGCCTTTGTGATTGGCGTGTTCGATAGGCTATTGAATGTGTTTTGGCCGACACCAGCTCTGTTCGAGGCGCTTGGCCTCGAGTGGGCCTGGCAGATGCTACCGGTCTAGGCGGACAGCCGTGGCATTAGATCCCAGCCGGTAGCGCTCATAACAACTTGTCTGATCTCGCGCTATGCGGCGCGAACATCGATCAAGGTCCCATCGCAGTCCGCCATGCGGTGCTCACCCAATGGGCAGCTTCGTTCGAATAGCTTTTCTAGGGCTTGGCCTTCAGGCCCAGTAAATGGGGCAGGAGTCAGGCGGGGATTGTTGGCCGCAATCTCGTCGACATCCTTTTTGAGTGCATCAACGTTTTCCACCTTGAAGCCAATATGGTCCATCCCCATCGTGATGATGCCTGTGCCATCATAGTCGGTAATATCCCATGGCATGATGACCAATGTGACATGGCCGTCCGACAAATAGTGATTGGGATCACCCTCTTTCTTGTTTCCTGGTGAAAGCTCGAAGACGTCCCGATAGAATTCCGCCATGGCATCGGGGTTCATTGTACGCAGCGCGATATGGTCGATATGGCGCTCATTTGCCGTGCCATCGTTCTCGACATAGACATCGGTGCGGTTTGACATGTCCTTTTGTGAGATATCAAACATGTTGCCATCCGGATCATGCGTGGTGATCCCGGCAAACGGACGGGATGATGGCCGCTGCAATCGTTTTACGCTTGGATATTTGGCGTCGATTCTATCAAATGCCGTCTTTGTGTCTTGGACCTCAATTCCGAAGTGATCAAGGCCGGCTGAACGACCAGCTCTGCGGGGATTGATGTTGAGCCCAACATATCCGTCGCCGACCGTTACGGCGCGGGCGGGTCGCCCGCCTTTGGCTGGTGGCTGCATGCCAAAAACCGCTTCATAGAATTTGGACAATTGCGCATAGTTGTCGCTCACGATGGCGACGTGATTTATCTTGGCGAACATTGTGTTCCCTTCCCAAAGTGCCATTGTCTGCCAGACAACACTTTCTGTCTGAAGCTTCAGAAATTATCGTGAACCGTCATTGCGGCCCAGTCAATTCAATCTGGAGTGGTCTTTGTAGATTTTCCGGCATTGCACGGGCGCGTCTGCGTGTTGCCTACCCACGGCCGGCGTCGGAACAGTATGGCCAACCAATGACTAGATGACTGTAGGTCTCTACCACGACCCCACGTTGGGCATCGACGCCCATGGTTCTTTGGGAGGGAGTTTGGGCGGTTTTTGATGCAGCTCTATTGATATGCCATCCGGCGATCGCACGAACATGGTTCCACCTTCGCGTGGCGGACGGTTGATCACTACACCGGCGTTTAAGAGCCGTTCGGCAATGTCATAAACATTTTCAACCTCGAATGCGATATGCCCGAAGTTGCGAGATGTGTCGAAGGTCTCAGGGTCATAATTGAAGGTCAATTCAATTTCGCAGGACCGGTCTGTCTTGGCACGTTCGACATCTTCGTTCGCCGCGAGGAAGACAAGAGTATACTTATGGTCGGGACGGTCCATCCGACGGGTCTCGACCAAGCCCAGGAGATCGCAGTAAAAATGCAGCGATTTTTCTAAGTTGCTGACCCTCACCATTGTGTGGCGATAGCGCATTGTTGGTCCTTTCACGGAGAGTGTTGGAATTGCTATGGTCCAGGCGAGCTTAGTGGGTATGGGGACAATCTTGTAGTGGAAAGTCTCACGCCAAAGCCATGTTGTGTCCGCTTGCGGGAGCAAGTGGGTCGATGATCTCAGTGCCGACGCTGATTTTCGCGCCTAACGGACCAATTCCTAATCCGTTACCGCCACTCATAGACTATGAAATAACTCGCGAGAGATGCTCAACTTCTTGCGTTGCGACCAAAGCCAAACTAACATTCGACCTCGACTACTCGTTGGGGCTGGTCATTCCGCGGTGCGTTCACGAATGATCAATTCTGTCCCGAACGCATCCTGACGAATTTAACTACGTACCACCAACACTGCAGGGGCTCCTAACAACGCGTTTGGGTGAATTTGCTCCGGATCAGTGACTGAACAAGGAGGACCCCCATGTTGAGCCCGCTAAAGCTTACGATTGCTACAACTGACTATGATCATTTCCGCGATTTTCGATTTGGCATTGTCAATGCCGAGGGTATTGAGCACACCTGGTTGAACCTCGGGCACCATGAAGTTTTCGCCCGCCAGACCTTTGACCGCGAATTCGATGTCGCTGAGCTGTCCTGCGCCAAGTTTTCCGCCCAAGTTACGCGTGACGATCCCGACATCATTGCGCTTCCCGTGATCTGCTCACGCCTATTCCGTTTCTCTTCATTCTACGTCAATAAGAAAAGCGGAATCAAAAAGGTTGAGGACCTGAAGGGCAAGAAGATCGGCTCGCCGGAATGGGCCCACTCTGCAGCCGTTTACATGCGTGGCTGGATGCACAACGACATGGGCGTGAAGCTTCAGGACGTTCATTGGTATCAGGCTGGCGCCAATGCACCAGGGCGCATTGAGAAGGTCGAACTCAATCTGCCGGAAGGTGTCGAAATTACCCGGGTTTCTGAGCGATCGCTTTCGGAAATGCTGGCGACCGGTGAGATCGACTGCGCCATCATCGCTCGTCCGCCCACCTGCTTCCTTGAGGGCCACGAGGACGTCGAGCGGCTGTTTCCTAACTACCTGGAGATGGAGGAAGAGTACTGGCAGCGCACCGGCATCTGGCCAATCATGCACATTATCACCATGAAGCGGGCGATCCTGAAAGATAATCCCTGGGTTGCAAGGAACCTTCTTAACGCGTTCGAACAATCGCGCAAAAACAGCCTCGAACGCCTCTTCGATCCCGCCGTCTCCCGCTATCCGCTGCCGTGGCTGCCAACCTATGCCAGAAGGGTGCAAGAGATGATCAAAGGCGACCCATTCCCCTTCGGTGTTGACGCCAATCGTGCGACCTGGGAACAGTTGTTGCTCTACACCTACCAGCAGGGTATTGCGCACCGCCACGCCTCGGTCGATGAAATCTTCCCGTCAGGAATTGAGACGAAGGTCATCATTTAGGGGCCTTATAGCCATATGACTGGTTTGCACGCGCCGCTTGTCATGAGCGGCGCGTTTCGCAAGCATTGTCGTTAGAAAATGGATTGCTGACGCTTACGTCGTACCGTCGGCGGCCAACGTAGCAATTTCCTCATCCGAGAGACCGAGTTCCTTTAATAGATCGGTTGTGTCGGCACCAAGCTCGGGTGGTGGGACGCCGGGGTGGGGATCACCGTCGCCAAGCCGGAAACCGGAGCGAATGACGGATACATCCCGCGCAACGCCCGGTACGTTGTCGAATGTTTTCACGAAGCCGCGCTCTATGATTTGTGGATGGCCGAGGATTTCCGGTACAGAAAGGATCTCACCCGACGGCACGCCTGCGGCATTCAATTCGCGCGCCCAATCCACGGCCGAGCGTTTCACCAACGCAGCCTCGATCTCTTCGGTCAATGCCGCGCGATTGGCGAGCCTCGCCTGGCGTGCTGAAAAGCGCGGGTCGCTTATCAAGTCGGGGCGGCCGACAATCTTGCAGAGCGTCTCAAATTGAACTTGACGATTTGCCGCGATATTGAGCAGGCCATCGCCTGTGGCGAAGGTACCCGACGGGCTTGCCGTCATGTTGTCATTGCCAGCACGCTTGGGCGCTATACCACCGATCAGATAGTTTGACACTTGCCAGCCCATGGCGGCCAGGGTGGATTCCAGCATTGAGACGTCGATGAATTCGCCCTCGCCCGTCCTGTCACGACGCACAAGTGCGGCGGTGATCGCAAAGGCGGCCGTCATACCCCCAATCGTGTCGGCAATTGGATAGCCCACGCGAAGCGGCGGGTCATCCTTGCCACCGGTTACGCTCATCACGCCGGACAGGCCCTGCACGATCTGATCGTAGGCTGGATTGTCCTTCAATGGGCCATCTTGGCCAAACCCCGAGATCGCGCAATAAATCAGCCCGGGATTGATCTCGCGCAGCACGGGATAATCGAGCGCCAATCGCCTCATGACACCTGGACGGAAATTCTCGACGACAACCTGCGCCGTCTCAACGAGGCGTTTGAAAACCCGCTTGCCGGCCTCCGACTTCAGATTGAGTGTGATCGAGCGCTTGCCGGCATTCTGGGCCAGAAACGAAATCCCCATGTAGCTGCGGTTGAGGTCCGGATCAGCGCCGAGTTCGCGTGCGAGATCACCCGTTCCTGGCATCTCGACTTTGATAACGTCGGCGCCAACCACCGCCAGTTGGTAACAGCAGAACGGCCCGGCCAGTACGTTGGTCAGATCGAGCACACGTACACCCTCAAGCAGGGTTGGGCGCACGCTGTCGACACTGGTACCGCTGCCTGAATTCTCCATAAAGCCTCCAGCTTCACTCTATGCAACGCCCAACAGCGGCTCTTCGTCCAAATGGTGGCGGGTGACCCGCAGCGCCAGACGCGCAACTTCTTCAGGTCCGAGTGCCTTGGTCAACGTCACGCGGGGGATCTCGAGCGAATAGGGAATGTCTGAGGGAAGACATTGGAGAATGCCGCGCACATCTATACCGCCCTCGCCGGGGAAGAGGCGCTCTGCGCGCGCGGTGTGAATTATCCCGTCCATAGTGGCGGGCACTTCCTTCGGTGCATCGCAGACGTGAGCAAAACGGAACCATTCACGCGGAAGGTTTGCCAACTCTTCCATGCTTGAGTTGGAACGCGCGAAGTGCAGTGTGTCGATCAGAATTCCGGCGTTGTCCTTCTTGACCGCTCGCAGCACATCGACAGCGGCTGCCAGGTTGGGGGTCTCGGTCCAATGAGGAAACTCGAGGTTGACAAAGATGCCATGCGGCTTTGCCAGATCGCACAAACGTGCAAAGCGGTCACTGGCGCGCGCGCGATCGGAATCGGGCAACTGGCAAATGATCAGAGAAGCCCCGAGCTCTGCTGTGGCATCAAGCACCGGTATGAAGGTCTCCGGCTCCAATGTCGGATCCATGCGGAATAATTCAATATCCAACACTTTGATGCCGGTTGCACTGAGCCTTGCTTTGGTCTCCTTCATAAGTTCGCGGTCGTGCGCGAGGTCATAAAGCGGCTCGTCAGGCGTCACACGAGTGAGTCGCAAGCTGACAAAGTTATAACCGGACTTGGCCGCAACATCGACCATCTCTGGCGGTGTTAGTTGCAGCACCGTTAGATGCGCTAGCGAGTAGAGGTGTCCCACGCCTATTCCCTCCGTGCTGTTGTTCTCTAGAATTGTTCTCGGCCTCAGCTGCTGGTGCTGACGTGGTGCACGGACTTGCCGGGCGAATAGATGTCCATGATGTTCCAGTGCCCGAAGGTCGGTACTGGCTCGTTCTGCATGCTCACGTCAATAACGCAGGGGCTGTTGGATTGAATGGCACGCTCGAGCGCTGGCTTGAATTCATCCGCCGACGTGATGGTGATGCCATCAACTCCATAAGCTTTGGCCATGCCTGCATAATCGGGTTGATAGGGTTTGCCGTTTTTTTCGAATACAGTGCCGTGTGTCGTGCCAAAATGCGCGCGTTCAAGCCCCGCGATCGTGCCAAAGGCGTTGTTGTTCATAATGACCCATACGACAGCAATGTCCTGTTCGTAAGCGGTTGCAAGCATTGCCGGGTTTTGGCCAAAGCCACCATCACCGACAAGCGACACGACCACCCGATCCGGGTGGGCGAGCTTGGCACCCAGCGCGCCCGGGGCACCAAATCCCATCGTTGCGTAGCCGCCGGGTGTCAGGATCGTGCCGGGCTCCAAAATCGGGAACTGTTGTCCGACGCCATTCTTGTTCCAACCGACGTCTGTGGTGATCAAGGCATCTCGCGGCAGGACGTCACGCACGTCGGCGAGAATACGTTCGGGTCGCATCGGATAGTCGTTACTTTGGGCATGAACGAGGTTGCCGGCGATGAACTCCTCCCGATTTGCGGCGATCTCCTTAACTGTTTCCGGACGTTTGAACCCATCAGGGAACAGTTCGGCTGCAACGCTGTTGAGCACAGATAATGCGGGTTTGAGATCAGCGACGGCACCGATCTCGACCGGGAAGTTACGGCCAATCTCGCAGGGATCGATATCGATATGGATCAGCTTTGTCGGCGGAATTGAAAACGTGTACTCCGGATACCATGAACTGCAGTCGGCTTCAGAGAAGCGCGTCCCAAGTCCCAGTATCCAGTCGGCTGTGCGGCACTTTTCGTTGATGAACTTTGTGCCCCAAAAGCCGGTCATGCCCAGCACCATCGGGTGATCGTCCGGCACCGCGCCCTTTCCCATCAAGGTATAGGCAACGGGGACCTGCATGTGATCGACGAACCGACGCAGCTCGTCGGCAGCGTCAGCCCTGACGATGCCGCCGCCGACATATATCACAGGGCGTTCGGCCTGGCCGAATGCCTTCACTATTGCTGTAGCTGTCTCGCGATCCAGCGAGGGCCGTGCGAACTTCTTGGTGTTATGTTGTAGGCGCTCGAACGTGGCCACATCGACATCGGCGGAGAATATGTCCATCGGCACGTCGATCAGGACCGGGCCTGGTCTGCCGCTTTCTGCAAGCGAGAATGCTTTTTCCAATATCTCGGGGAACAGCTCGGGCCGTTCGACGCGCCAGGCACGCTTTACGAACGGGCGGTAGATTTCGAACTGTGCCGCGTCCGCGTGCATGTTCACTTCCTGGTGCGGATGCTTGCCATAATAGTGGCTTGGAATATCACCGGCGATGACGACCATCGGCACAGAATCGAGTGTGGCGTTAGCGACGCCGGTGGCAGCATTTGTAAGGCCAGGACCCAGATGGGTCAGAACAACGGCGGTTTCATTCTTGGCCCGCGCATAACCATCGGCGGCATGTGCAGCAACTTGTTCATGGCGCGTATTGATGAACTTGACTTTGCTTTTCTCGAGCGCAGAGAGCACGGCGATATTGGTGTGGCCGCAGAGCCCAAACACATATTCAACGCCCCGGCCTTCCAGATATTTAACGAGCTGGTTTGCCACTTTGTCTTGCATCGTCGTTCTCCTGTGTCATTCGGCGCATATGGCGGACTAGCTGTCTTCACCGACGTTGTTGGTAAGATGCCGGGTCTCAGGACCGACGTACTTTGGCGGTATGTCCTTGGGCATGGGGCCCATAATGCGGCGACCCTGCTGTTTTTGTTCCCAGGCGTGGGCGAGCGCGCCAACCGAGCGCGAAAGGACAAATAAGCCACGGCCCTGCTCCGGTTCGAAACCCAACTCACTAAAGATGACGGCGGTCGCGCCATCTATGTTCATTGGGATGTGGCGTTTTTTCAGTGATGCCAGCGCCTCCTCGACCGCGCGCCCGATCGCGGCAAAGCGACCTGTCACAAAACCCGCCTCCGCGGCCTGGCCAACGAGCTTCAGGAGTGGTTCGCTGCGCGGGTCCACTGGATGGAAGCGATGGCCGAAGCCGGGGATGATCGCCTGTCCTGCCGCACGGCGTACCTCGATGACGGCCTTGGCGGCATCGACAAGATTACCGTCGTTTCCCGCCTTTGCATCGATTTCACGATAGAGTTCCATGCATTGCTGACCGGCACCGCCATGGATGTCGTCCAGCACATTGATCGCTGACGCCATGGCGGCATTAACGGGTACACCGCAGGTGACAGCCATCCTTGAGATGGCAATGGAAGGCGCGTGCGGCCCATGATCGACGCTCGCCACCATCGCTGCCTCGAGCAGTTCAGATTGCCCGCGTGTCGGCAAATCGCCGCGCAGCATTAGCCAAATCATGTCGGGAAAGCCAACTCGACCGATCATTTCCTGGATAGGATAACCACCAATCGCGATTTTGCCCGGCTCGATATCAATCAAGGATGTCTGCCACCAGGCGGATGCATCGGAGACGATATCTTCTGCTGTCTTCTTTGCCATTATTTGATCCGATGTGCTCACGCCGCAGTGGATTCGATGTCCGCCTCGAGCTTGGCGTCATAGAAATCACCAAATAACTCTTGGTCGGAAGGCTGATCCGTCTTGATCGGTACGGAGACCCACGTCGTATTCATATAGTGTTTGAGATGTACGTTCTCCGAAACGACATTGCCGCCCCACGTGCCGCAACCCAAACTCGACGTCATCGGCATGCCGTTGTTGAAGGCTCCGGCGTTGGCTTTCGACTGTGGTTGGCGAACCATGATGCGGGAGACGGGTGCGGCCTTCGCAAGTCGATCTATGTGATCGTTGTCGAAAGAATAGATGCCGCAAGAGTGACCTTTGCCGCCTACTTCGTATATGTCGCGCATCATTTCAAGGGCTTGGTCGAAGCCGTTGTAGCGGTAAACTGCAAGTAGGGTGGTCAATTTCTCGCTTGAGAACGGGTGTTGCTTGCCTATGCCATCACCCTCTACGACAATGAACTTTCGGTCGGCGGGGATCTTGAAGCCGGCGCTTTCGGCTAGCTGTTGCGGAGAGATGGCCACCGTATTTGGCAGGCGATGGCCTTGATCATCCCACATCACTTTTCGTAGGGCAGCTTTCTCTTCTGCGGTCGCCATATAGCCGCCTTCCGCCTGCAACTGTTCAACGAAGCGATCGTAGATACTCGACTCAATGAGCAGGTTGCCATCAGCCGAACATCCGGATCCGAAATCCGATGTCTTGGATAAGCGAGTATTGTTGGCGGCCTCCTCGATGTTTGCCGTTTCATCGATGATCATCGTCGAATTGCCTGCACCAACGCCGTAGGCCGGCGTACCCGAGCTATAGGCGGATTGCACCATGGCCTGGCCGCCGGTCGCGATCACCATGTCTGCGCGCGCCATTAACTCTTGGCACATTGGGATGTTGGCTTTGGTGAGGCACTGGAGAATGTCAGCCGGAGCGCCCTCGCGCTCCAGCGCTTCGCGCATCAGCCGCACGGTTTCGAATGATGTGTTCTTCGCACGGGGGTGGGGTGAGAAGATCACCACGTCCCGCGCCTTGACGGCATAAATGGCATTTCCGGCAGGTGTCAGATCCGGATTGGTCGACGGGACGACGCAGGCGACAATACCGACAGGTTTGCCGTATTTCACGATCCCCTTTTCGGGTATTGCCTCAATGATCCCAACACTTTTCTGGCGCAGCGCATCTCGCAGCACGCCGCGGATCTTCATCCGTTTTCCCATTCGGCTTTCGGCGTCGCCAAGACCGCTTTCCTCGATGCCCATATCGCGAAGTCGCGTGAACGCCTGCTTATTGGCAACCGACCAAGCTATTGCCTGACAGAGGCGGTCGACGCGTGCTTGATCATAGGTCTCGATGATCGCCAGCGCTTTGCGCGCCCGCTCCATGCACTCGTCTAGTTCTTGTTGCTGTTCTGCTGACAGCGGTCTTTTGCTCTCATGAGGTGCCATCTGATGCCTCCCATAGACGTCTGTTGTTCTGGATCGTGCTGCATGTCGCGTTGTCGCCGGCAACTGGCGGCACCGCACATCGGCAGCAAGCAAATCGCGCGCCAGCACACCACAATTTCCGCGCGAAGCGAGTTTTGGTTTGTGCAGGTAGCGGCAGCCGTAGTCAGCTCGACGTTGGCGAATACCACTGTGGACGTCAAGGGCGAATGTTGATAATGTTGTGCGTATGCCGCACAACATTAGCGCCCGCACCCAAGTTTTCGTCCAGACCTTTGGCACCGGGCGGGCTGCGCCCACCAAGACTGCACGCAAAAGCAACGCCAAATTTTACGATACGTTGATCCAAGGTTGAAGATATGCCGAAAACCGTTCAAGCGATTAGACAATCGCCGCGGCGAGTCCAATCAGAAGCCGGGAGTGATAGTCTGTCGCCTGCGAACGCACTGATGGATGCCATTGCCGGGCACTATGATGATCCAGATTTCGTGACAGCTCTGGCGCGCGGCTTGGCGGTAATCCTTTCGTTTTCGAGCAGAAATGGACGCATGACGATCGCGCAGGTAAGCCGCGAAACTGGCATTCCTCGGGCTGCCGTGCGCAGAAGCCTTCATACGTTGAGCAAGCTCGGCTTCGCCGCTATCGATGAATCAGGGAGTTTTTATTTGCGTCCGCGCGTCCTGACGGTCAGCCACGCCTTTTTGTCGACCTCTCCAATGTCACTCGTGTCGCAGCCAATCCTCAATCGGCTCGGTGATCAACTCAACGAATCGTGTTCACTCGCCATATTGGATGGCGATGAGATCGCGTATCTGGCGCGCTCTGCCACCTCCCGCATTATGTCTCCGACACTCAATGTCGGCCGTCGGCTGCCTGCGTATTGTACGGCGATTGGCCAGCTCCTGCTCTCCTACCTACCGCAGGCGGATATTGATGAATACCTCAAGCGTACTCGTCTGAAACGCTTTACGGAACATACCGTGACATCTCCGAAGCAGTTCCTTGCCCTGTTGAAGACGATTCGTGAAAATGGCTATGCGATTGCCAGCCAACAGATGGAGTCTCGGTTATGCACAATGGCTGTGCCCGTCCGCGATACCAGCGGCCGGGTCGTGGCCGGCCTCAACGTGATTCTCGGCCGACCCATGGCCGAGACTGAAATGAAAAAGAAATACTTGGACGAATTGCAAGCCGCCGCTGCGGAACTTGGTTCTCTGCTGATGCCCTGAACGCACGCCCTGGCCAGCCGATCGCCTAAGCCTTGGCCTCTATAAGGCGTGCCATGCGCTGCAAGGCGAGTTGATAGCCCTGTGTCCCACAGCCAACGATTACACCGCTTGCCACCAGCGAGATATAGGAGTGGTGACGGAATTCTTCGCGCTGATGTATGTTTGAAATGTGCACTTCGACAATCGGCACCTCAAGTGTATTGAGCGCGTCGTGAATGCCGATGGATGTATGCGTGTAGGCACCGGCATTGATGATCACACCCGCCGACTTCGTTCGCGCTTCATGGATAATTTCGATCAGACCGCCTTCGAAATTATTTTGGTGAAAGACGACTTCAAGGTTCAACGTCTTGGCAAGTGCTTGGCAGTCCCGCTCAACATCGGCCAAAGTCTCGTGACCATAGATCTCGGGTTGACGCTTTCCCAGTAGATTGAGATTGGGACCATTTAGAATGTAAATCAGGCGGCTCACGGGCATGCTCCTTTTGATGGTCGTCCAAGCTTAATGCGACAGGCAGCGCGCTCAAGGAATGCTTGAACCAGCTTGCCACATACGTGCTTGAGCAGCGAGGCGAATGGGAGCATTGGCCGCACCGAATCCGCGATAGCCACGGCGCTCCACGATCTCGAAAAAGAATCCATTCTCATACGTCTCTGTGTACATCTGCAGATATTCTCCAGCCTCGTCGCGGTCGTAGAGAATGTTGTTCTCCTTTAGCGATTCAATTTGTTCTGGCGATAGTTCAGTTGAGCTCTCGAGTTCATCGTAATAGTTCTCTGGAACGGAAAGCACGCCGAGACCATTTGCTTTGAGGGCTTTTGCCGTGGCCAGAATATCGGAGGTTGAAAACGCGATGTGCTGCACGCCTGAGCCAAACGCATTGAATAGGAAGCGGGAGGAAAGTGCGTGCTTGGACTGGGATGCGTTGAGAATAAGCTTGAGTTCGCCGCCCGCCGTCTGCAACACTTGGCTTTTGACCAGTCCGCCCGGATCCAGAACATCGCGTATTGGCAACCGCGAAATATCGAGCAGGGACGAATAAAATAATAACCAGCTCAGCATCTCTTCGTAGCGCATGGATTGGGAGATATGGTCGACGTCGAGGAGCCCCGCTTGTGGTCCACTCACTGCTTCGGATGGCTCGAACTCGATATCCCATACACGACCGAGATCGCTCTTGCGGTCAACGAAATAGATCAGGCTGCCGCCAACACCCCGCACCGCCGGGATCTCAAGTTCCCCTGGGCCGACAGCCTGGTGGAATGGCTGATCAAGTAGCCCCGTGGCACGGCGGAGAGTAGCCGCAGCATCGTCGACCGTCAGACCGATGGCGCACACCGAAGTCCCGTGTGTGATGTTAAACGCGTGCGCGAAACCTTCCTTCTCGGTGTTGATGACAAGATTGACTGCACCTTGCTGCCAGCGTGTCACAGATTTGGACTTGTGCACGCCTGTGCGCACAAAGCCCAGGCCGCGCAAGACGTTTTCGAATCCACCTGCACTTTTTTCGTCGATTGCAAACTCGATAAACTCTGTGCCTAAGCAATTGCTGCGGGGAGGTAGATTGACAAGTGGGGCTGGAGCATCTGGCGCGCGCACCTGGATCTGGTCAAGCAGGAAGATCAGGGACCGGTGGCCGTCCACTGCAGTGCTCCGCGCCGAGCCGGCCCATGCTTGATCATTGAAGATTTCAAGCGATAAAGGACCGTCGAAGCCAGTCGCCTGCAGCGCCGTCATGAACTGTGGCAGTGGCAGTTCACCTTGGCCAGGAAAGGTGGTGAAGTGCCGGCCGGGAACAAGCAGGTCTGGAGGGATTTCGTTCGCGTCGGCCAGGTGCGCAAGAAAGATGCGCTCGCCCGGAATATTTCGAAGCGGTTGTGGATCTACCTGCATAGCGCAGGTGTGAAAGCCGTCCACCACGAGACCCACTGCGGGATGGTTCGCACCGGCCACTGCCTGCCATGCTTGCTGGTAGTCCTTGATGTGGCGCGCCCAAGCCAACGCCTTAAAACCAATCCGCAAGCCACGTTGGCTTGCTAATTCTCCGAGTTCGCGAAGGTCGTTCGAAGCCTGTTCCATGTTGCCGGAGCTATCGTCTGCAGTATTTGAGCAAACGATGAGGAGATCGCAGCCAAGCTCCTGCATAACGTCGAATTTGCGATTTGCCCGTGAGAAAACACGCTCACGCTTTGCGTCGGGTGTGCCCTCGAAATCTCGAAAAGGTTGTATTGCGACGATCTCTAGGCCGAGATCGGCCGCGATATTACGGACGTCGCTCGTCGAGCCATTGAACGACATCAGATCGTTGTCATAAATCTCGACCCCTGAAAAACCGGCGGCAGAAATCGCTTCCAGTTTTTCAACGAGATCGCCACTCAATGAAACTGTCGCAATCGACATTTTCATGAACAATTCATCCTTAACATTTGTGGTGAAGCCGTACCGGCCCGTTCGCGCGCGGCGACCGTCACCCTAGGCTCCTGAACCCGCGCCCTTGTACATGCGCCGCATCACCTGAGACATAATGCAAAACAAGGGCCTTATTATGCCATGTATGCTAGCTAATTAGCATTGAAGCTGATGCTTGGAAAGCGCCCAGGGATCCTCAATAAGGCAAGTCCCGGTGCGCCAGCGCACTCCCAGCAGAATTAGGTCTCATTGCCCAAGCTCTTGGCGATCAGCGAACTGTGGGATGGTCTTGCTTCCAACACGCACGCCGACGCTCGACCGGCTTACCGGGCTTACGGAGGCGCGGCATTGAGCGCACGGTTGACCAATGGCATGACTTTTTCCGCCGTGAGTATCATCGAACGGCGCGCCAGGGCCGGGTCGCGCCAGTCATGGCCGACGTAAAGCAGCGTGCCGAACGCCCCAACCTCCGCGCGAAAGGCCAGCAACTCATCTGCTACTTTCTCAGGCGAACCCCAGATCACTAGATTATCGAGCACATAGTCTGTGGTTACTGCGTCGTCGTGCATCTTGCGGTCAGGTTTGTAGACCTCCAACATGCCATAGCGTCGCCGCTTGGTGAGCAGATTATCGTAATAGTGGCGATAAGGGCTCTCCCTGCTGTACACGTAATCGCGTGCCGTTGCATCGTCATCGGCGACAAAGATGTTCTTTGCAATCCGCCAATTTGCAGGGTCGGCGTGCCGGCCGACGCGCTCGCAGCCCTCGACATATTTGGGCCAATGTGTCTTGACCCATTGTGGCAGTAGAAAGTTTGCGGTGAGTGGTTCCCAGCCACGAGCGGCAGCTTCGACGACACCTTTCGAGAACGGCGCTACGACGGTGACGACGATCGGCGGATGGGGTTTCTGCAGCGGCTTGCCGATCACGCCTTGCCCGATATCAGACCAGTATTGGCGCCGTGTACTTAGCTGCCAGTATTTGCCCTCGAGATCGTACGGTGGCTCCGCCGTCCAGAGCTCTAGAACAAGATTGATAGCCTCGACAAACATTTCGTTACGGTTGGCGTCGATATTGCCGAAAATTTCGGCATCGGACAGGAGCCCGCCGGGCCCAACGCCGAAGATAAAGCGCCCGTCGAGCAAATGATCCAACATCGCCACTTCTGCTGCGACGCGTGCAGGGTGAGCGTTTGGCACATTGATTGTGCCTGTGCCGAGCTTGATGTGCTTTGTCGCGTGCGCGAGAGAAGCGAGAAATATTGACGGCGAGGTTATAGTCTCGCATGCATCGGTGACGTGCTCTCCGCAATAGGCTTCGCTGAAGCCAAGTTCATCGGCCAGGATGAACGCCTCGCGATCCTCCTCCAGCGTCTCCCGCCATCGGCGGTTGGCCGGGTGGACGGGCATAGTGAAGAAGCCGAGTTTCATGTTGCTCCCCGAAAATCACACTTAGGTGTGGGGGAGAGTGCACGAACCTCGAAGGACTGTCACGTAGCCAAAATGACCGACATAGGCTGATTTTGACGTGCGCGCCCGGCGTTTGCCGGTCAGCCCACCGCACCGAACCGCTGGCATTGGACATTTGACCACCTTCGCCCAGCGCTCAAGACGTGTAGCTCGTCGCGCCACAACTAGAGGTATGCAACATCAATCTTTGACATTTCCGCCCCTAAATGAGAGCCGAACGTGTGATCTTCATGGCAACGCCATCACCCAACAACGAAAAGTAGACCTAACCTTGGGGGCCATAGGCTTGCCCTGCGTGCGGACTATAGCCATGATGTATTTTCTACTCAGCGGCGATAGGTTTGGCACGCACGCGGTCGTGCACCTGCCCTGCAAAGTCATCGCCCGGGTGCGCTTCATATCGTATCGATCGGACGCGATAGCTTTTAGGATCCATTCCAGGTATCGGTTTGCCCGCCGCGTGGTCTTTAAGCGTTTGCAGCAAGAGCCGTCGCAACTTTACGATTGCTGCATCTCCGGCTAACAGAGATTCCTTCGTTCTATCTGCGATCGGTCCCATCGATTCTTGGATTGCACAATCCTCGATGCCGAAGCCTTTCAGACCTGAATAGGATTTTCCGCTCCGCTGCAATTCCCTATCGATTAAGTAGTCATTCGATTTATTCGCAACGGCTTTATCTGATTGAGGGAAGTTTTCTGTATGAATCCAGTCAAAACTCCTCGATCGAGCCTGCTCCTCGGACGTGAACGGGCGGGAAGGGTTAAAATCGATGCTGTAGAGCATGGTGTTTTCGTCATCGATCGGCATCCACATATGCGCCGCGTGGGGAACGGACGAGATGATCTTGTGGAACGGCATCAACAGAATATTGATGTTCCACATGACGACATCGGTGCTGACTTCTCGGCCGGTCCCGACCGCAAATCCGAAATCCATTGGCATGACTTCATAATAGGACGGCACAATCCGTCGACTTGCTTCACCACCGCCACCATGAAGAAACGTCAAATGGGGGGCATCGAAACCGCCTTCGACACCTTGCAGCCAATTGCACTCCTGTATATGGCGGCTCGAAAATCGTTGGTTGGCCGGGACCATGGTCCATTCGAGATCTGGGAATTCGGGCTGGTGCTCGGGTGGGCCCATGTAAGCAAAAACCACGTCGCCGCGTTCGATGCAGGGATAGGCCGTGATATTGAGTTGGCGTTTGATCGCGTCGCGCCGTGCGTCTTCGGTGTTTGGCGGCAGGCAAGGGACGTCAACGCAATTGCCGTCAATATCAAACTTGATGCCGTGATAGACGCAGCGCAGACCATTTTCCTCATTGCGGCCAAAAAACATGGATGCCGTGCGGTGCGGGCACTTTTCGTCGAGCAGGCCGACGCGGCCGTCGGTGGCGCGGAACAAAACCAGGTCTTCGCCAAGCAGGCGAACGCGCAGCGGTGGGGAATCCGGCTCCTTAATCTGGTCCGTGAAGGCGGCCGGCACCCAATAACGGCGCATGAGCTCGCCCATCGGCGTCCCCTTGCCAACGCGCGTTAGGAGTTCATTGTCCTCACGAGACAGCATGGCCGTTTCCTCCTCGGAAGTTATACGGGGGCTCGGAAGTTATACCGGGGTAAGTAAAAATTAGTTTTGATTGGATTGCAATCACGGCTTGCCGCGCGTCGGGTTTTAGCCCGCGCGGCTGTGGGATCGGGGCTTTCTTCAGCATTGAGGTTGACGCCAAGAGCGATTGCAATAGGCTTGTTTCTGAACCATCAGAATTAGGACTCGGGAGAGGCGTCTATGTTTGCAAAGATAAACCATTTGGCGATTACGAGTGATCATTATGCGAAGAATGCCCGGTTCTACCAGGCACTGTTCGGTATGAAAGCCTCGAACCAAGGACGCCCTGCCCGCGCTTGCCCGGTCGGGGACGGACAGATCGGGCTTAACAATATTCCGCGCCGAGAGGGGCGGCGCTCAGGGCTGGACCATTTTGGATTCGAAGTTGAAAGCATCAAACTGGCTATTGAACGCATACGCGCTTTCGACCCGGACCTTGAATACGTTCAGCGCCCTTCCCAACGCCCGAACGCCGCCTACAGCGGACATGACCCGGATTTCATCATTTTTGATCTTGCCGAGCGGAATTCAGGCAAGGCAAAGGATATCTTTGCGGAAAATGATTGGGAGCAGGAACGTTATATTAATCACCTTACGCTGCGTTCCAAGAATCCTGAACGTGCGGCCGAGTTCTACACCACTGTGTTTGAGCTTCAGCGCCTCAACCGTCCAAGCGACAGCGGGACGTATTATTTGTCCGATGGCCGGGTGTCACTGGTTATTCTGCCGTGGACAATGGCCAATTTCGTTGGCCATGACCCGATGCCGCCGATGCTCGATCATTTCGGGTTCAAGGTTGAAAGTATCGAGGCGTTCAAACGAGATATGGACGACCTAATCGGACAAAACCCACAAATGGTCACTAAGCCGCTCGGCTATGGTTCGGAAGGGGAAGCCAGGTTGGCCCTCTTCAAGCAATGCCCGGTCGGAGAGTTTCATCTAACGGACTTGGAGGGCGTCTACATCGACGTGACCGAAAAGACTCTTGGCGATGCCTAAGTTATAAACCGAGTGTTGTTTTTATTTATAGATGGGGACGCCGTAGCGCCCCCAACAGAACTTTTGGTGTCTGGCTAGTTTACTTCTTTTTCCGACGCGCTTTATCACGGCCCAAGGCTTTGAAGACCGATTGCACAATCGGCTTCGGTGTTTTCCAGGCATTGTCCAAATAGGATTGAACCTGCTTCCAGGTACGTGGTTTGACAGCAAGTCGTTTGTTCTTGGCATCATCAAGAAACGCTTTGTCAGCCATTGTGGCGTCGAAAGCCTTGCGCATGGCGGCAACGCGGTCCGCCGGGGTGCCTGGCGGCAACGAAAATGCACGCCCCATCACCTGCCAGCCGAATATGAGATTGAACGCCTTTTTTGTCCTTTCATCTTTGGCATATTCGAAGACGGTTTTGACGTTTGGATAGTCAGGATGGCGGACACGTGCCTCCTGCACCAACATGTAGACCTTCTTGTCTCTCAGCCAATCTGGCCGGACATTTCGAATAGATGAAATGAAGTAACCGCAAATGCCCTGCACCTCTTTGCGTTCGATTGCGAGGACGATCCCTTTCGAGCCCTTGTAGCCTGTCACCACCCGGAACTTGGCTCCGAGGAAACCGTTCATTGCTCTCGGCCAGGCCGCAGTCGAAGACCCCCCGGATGTTGCACCGACTAGCATTTGTTTCTTAAAGACGTCGTCAAGCGTCTTGAAACCATGCGTATGCCACGCCCAGCAAGCGCTGGAAGATTCGACAATGCTGCCGAGCCAATTGAATTTGCGCGGATCAAATCGTGTCTTGCGGCCGCCGATCAGTGCGTCAATTGCGACCCCACCTGCAAACATACCAAACACCGTGCCGTCCTTCTTGGCAATGTTGTAGAGGTAATTCGCTGACTTGAGACTGCCGGCGCCCGGCATATTCTTGACGACCAGGCGTGGCTTTCCAGGAATATGGCGACCGAGGTGCCGGCTAAGGAGGCGGGTATAAGCATCATAGCCGCCGCCAGGATTATACCCGACGATCACGTCGAGGGATTTTCCCTTGTAGAACTTCTCTGCAGATGATTGGGCGTACGCGCTTGTCGACAACAAACCGACTCCAACCACCGCTGTGACTAAGCTTAAGAGGTTTTTGTCACGCTCCATAGTACTCCTCCTGATGGATTTTTGTTCATTGGTGCTTATTTAGGCGATATCGAATTATCGCATATTGACATTGGCCTGTCGAATGCGGGCGATTCCTCCGTACACTGCAACGGGCAAATCCTCGGGCCACTTGTTGGCACAAAAATCAATCCCAATAACTTTATTATTTTTACCATATGGGATGAGCAAAATGGATGAAATATCGGCGCTTTCCCGGGTAAGGCGCTACGCTCGCCCGACCACGCGACGTAGCACTGCATCCGCGTTGGCTAGAGCGTGGTCACCAGCCCAGGCCACGTGACGATCCGGGCGGACGAGGATAAGAGAGACTTCGTAGGCCTCGCGGCCATCGCGCCGGCTATCACATACGATTCTAAGTGGCACACCCAGAGATTGTGCTGCCTGTTCGAAGGCGCTGATGTCTGGTGCTTCGGCATCAAGGGCCAGCAAGGTGAAATCCGGTCCGAGTTCTTCGAACACATTACGCCCGGATGATAATAGCTGCGGTGGGAGATGATGTCCGGCCCGGGCGGCAAATGCATGCGTGCCGACTGCGCTCGACTCACCGTTGGGCGGGCCAAATACAATTGACGAGCCTTCGTAATGCGGCTCGTAGGCCACCGTCCTAGGTTCTGCCTCCTCAACATTCTCTTTCCAGAGGCGCTCGAAATCTGCACCATCCTGCTCAGGACTGTGCCGCTCAAGAAATTGTCTGTCGGCCTCTATTCTTGCGGCAATAAAATCCTTTGCAGTCGAGTGAAAAATTGGCCGTCGTTCCTCGGTGTATGTCTCCAACAATGTGTCGGTGGCCCAGCCCTGTAGGCGCGCAGCGATCTTCCAGCCTAGGTTGGCGACATCGTCAAGGCCGCTATTGAGGCCATAGCCGCCGTAAGGTGGATGGCTATGTGCCGCGTCGCCGGCGATGAATGCACGGCCCACTTGGTAGGTCTCGGCAATCGAAATACGTAGGTCCCAGAAACCAACGTAGTCGAAGTCGCAGGCGAATTCGAAACCTGCCGCACGCTGCAGAAGCCCGTGAAAATCGTAGTTGTCGCGTGTCGTGTCGTTCGGGACCGGCGCATGAAAAAAGAACCCCTCGCCGACATCCACGCGGCCAAAAAACTGCCAATAACCTTTGAGGTCTGGATGCATCACCCGGAAGGTTGTACGCGGCGGAAAGCGTGAGAGCCCCTCGTGCAATTCGCGAGAACGAAATACCGCCAATACCATCAACTGATCGTAATCGGCGCCGCCGCGCGTGATGCCAATTTGCTCGCGCACGGCGGAGTGGGTCCCGTCGCAGCCAACCACATAATCCCCCTCAAGGACGTCCTGCCGGCGACCGTCCTCCTTGACGATGCCAACGCGCACGTTCGGACCACATTGCTCAACCGTCGTGGCCGACCACCCAATCCAGTTTTCAATGCTAGCAAATTCATTTACCCTATCCCGCAAAACCTGCTCAGTGAGATATTGCGGCAGTCTCTCATTGCTTTGGAAATAATACGCATTGACCAGCTCGCGCACGCGTGGGGCATGCCAGTAGTCGCTCATCAGATCGCGGTAGGCCGTGATCCCGCTCATGGTGAAGCCAGATGGCAACAGCCTCGCCGCGCGCACCTTGTCCGCCACACCCCACGAATGGAAGTGCTCCATCGAGCGCTGGGTGAGTCCCTGGCCCTTTGGAATGCGGTGCGGCTCGCTGCGGCGTTCTACCAGCGCGCTAGAGACCCCGCGTTGTGCAAGGTCGATCGCAAGCGCCATCCCGACCGGGCCGCCGCCAACAATGATGACCTGATGGCGTTTTGTCATTCGGTGCAACCGATTTTAGGAAATTGATGCATGAGTTAATTTTAGGTGCTTTTCAGGCTTGGTTGCAAGATGGCTATGAGACACGGGGCGCCTTGCGGTAAGTCCGAACCTGTGGCTCGCGTATTGCCCCGCCGAGATAGCAGGCCAGTGCTGGTTTCGGTTTGCTTCTTGCAGAGCAGTGATTTCGGTTGGTTGACCATCTACTGTGACGAGTACGAGCCCACCAGGCTGAGTTTAATTTTGCAGCAATCGCCCAAACCCTCAGAAGACTTACAAAGCAACAACCGAAACCGCCTGAAGCCGGACCAATCCGATCAATGACTGCCAGACAAGAGCCATCGAACCAGATCCGCGCGGTGATCTGGACGCTTCAATCGGAGAATTCTGCAACAAAATTGTTCAAGGGGCGAGATCGCCGTACTGCTAATCGATGTCCGCTCTGCCCGTCTATTCAAGCAAAATGAGCCTCCTGGCCGCCAAGTCGATTTTTGGTTCGCTTTCGGGGATGCGATGCAGCGGTCGTGGATTGGTTAGATAACGACCGTCAGCTTTTGACGCTGTAGTAACATTTTCCGGAATTATGCTCGCAGCGAGCAAGCTTGCAAGTGGCTTAATTTGTAGCGGGTCTCGTGGATTGCGGTGTCTAAGTTTCTGACACGGGTTCACCCGAAGCCAACAGTAAACAATTGAAGACTCGCACGAGTTATTGGTTTTAGAAGGTTCGGTGCTTCGTGCTGCACGCTCTCATAACGGCACTTCGATTTGACCGAATTCAAGTATTCGGTGCCCCGTACAAATACTGGTGACAGACCGACAGGAGCGGCGTACGCTCTAGTTGACCCTCATCAATAGAAGCTACGTGGCAGAAGCAGTCATCAAAGACCTTGCGGCCATCATGACCGGTTATTTGGATGAGGGCGGAGGAAACAATGGAAAAACGATTCACGATAAATGTAGACGGTAAGGATCATACGGTTTCCGCCGATCCCGACATGCCGTTGCTCTATGCGTTACGTAACGACCTTGGCAAGAAAGGTCCCAAGTTCGGTTGCGGCCTCGCCCAATGCGGGGCATGCACCGTCATCCAGGATGGCGTTGCAGTCCGTTCGTGCATCACGCCGATTTCAGCAGTGACCGGCAAGGTCCGGACCATGGACGGTCTTGGAACACCGGAAAAACCACACCCGGTGCAAAAGGCGTTTATCGAAGAAGAAGCCGGACAATGCGAATACTGCATGAGCGGTTGGGTCATGACGACGGCTGCACTTCTGGAAGAAAACCCGAAAAGGAGCGACGCCGAGATCCGTGAGGCGCTCGCGGGGCTCAAATGCCGCTGCGGAACGCACATGGCGATTTTACGCGCAGTGCATCGTGCCGCAAAAGACATGGCATCCTGACAGTGAGGTTTTGGGGATGATGAGACAGAACCAATTGAATATCGCGCGCCGCGACCTTCTCAAAGGAGCTGGTGCGCTTGTCGTGACAATGAACATTCCAACCGAAGCTCTGTTCGGAGATGGAACTGCGGAGGCCGCGCCGTTGACGCGCACACTTAATCCTTCGCAACTCGATACATGGCTGGCAATTGATCGCAAGGGGATCGTGACTGGCTATTGGGGCAAGATGGACATGGGTCAGGGTGTCGATACTGCCCTTGCCCAGATGATTGCAGAGGAGCTTGATACCTCTGTTGATCGCGTCAATATCATCTTTGGTGATACCGCTCTTACGGCCAATCAGGGCGGAGCGTCTGGTAGCACCGGCTTGCAGCGATCAGGTGTTGCATTCCAGGCCGCGGCGGCAGAGGCACGGCTGGTGTTGCTCGAAAGAGCGGCGAAGAAGCTCAAATTGCCCATCAATCAGCTTACGATTTCTGACGGCGTCATTCATGCCAAAGGTGATCTCTCGAAGTCCGTTTCGTTCGGCAAACTGATTGGGGGCAAGTTGTTCGACACACCGATCAAATGGAACGGAAAATATGGCAATCGCCTTGGTCTTAAGGGACGGGCAAAACCAAAGGATCCCAAAGACTATAAAATTGTCGGCAAATCATTTCGCCGAAAGGACATCGAGGGCAAGATTATTCCGACCGACGATTTCCTGGCTCATGTCAGCCTTCCGGGCATGTTGCACGGCCGGATGGTCCGTGCACCTGTTGCCGGCGCGCGGGTGAAGTCGGTCGACAAGAGCTCCGTCAAGGACATACCGGGTGTGCAGGTGATCGTCAAAAAGGATTTTATCGGCGTGGTCGCACCCAAAGAGTGGGACGCCATAAAGGCAGCACGTAAGCTCAAGGTTGTTTGGGATGAGACGGATGTCGGCTTCCCGACGACGTCGAGTGAGCTTCACAGCTGGATAAAAAAGGCCAAGCCGAAAAAGTCCAAGGTCCACAGCAACAACGGCGATGTTGATAAGGCGATCGCAGCGGCTGCGAAAACTGTCACTGCGGAATACGAGTGGCCGTTCCAGAGCCATGCAAGGATGGGTCCATCGCTTGGCATCGCAGACTATCGCGGTGATCATGCAACGGTATGGACCGATTCTCAAAAGCCGTTCGATACCGCTCATGGCGCCGCAATCCTGCTCGGTCTGCCGGTGAACGGGAAACGCGCCCAACCACCAACGCCTTACGTGCGTGGTATATGGATGCCTGGATCCGGCTCGTATGGTCGCTCGGATGCCGGCGATGGAGCAATGGATGCAGCAATTCTTTCAAAAGCTGTTGGCGCTCCGGTCCGCGTGCAATGGATGCGCGTAGAAGGCCATGCCTGGGATCCAAAAGGACCTGCTGCCGTCGTTACCTGCCGAGCAGGTATAGATGCAAAAGGCAACTTCACTGCCTATCACTTCCATATCAAGGGCTTCTCGCGGCACGACCAGAATTCGCGGGAAAACCATCCGAGTGAAGTACTGGCCGGCCATTTGCTTGGTCATGACAGTACACCGAAGTGGCGGATGCGCGTTCCATTGGACACCTACAAACTGCCCAACAAACGCTATAGCTGGGATGCGCTTGGACCGTTGCGTACACAGGCCTCACCGCTGCGCACGGCACACTTTCGTGATCCCTACGGGGCAGAGGTGCATTTCGCATCCGAATCCTTCATAGACGAGGTTGCGGCAGCCGCCAAAATTGACCCCGTGCAATTCCGGTTGCGCTATATCAGCGAGGAGCGTGATCGCGCCGTCGTCAAGAAAGCGGCCGAGCTTGCCAAATGGGAGACGCGGCCATCGCCAAATCCCAATCGCAGCAAGGGCGACGTCGCGGTAGGGCGTGGCATCGCGTATGCCCAGCGCAACGGTGCGGTGAATGCGGTCGTCGCGGAAGTGGAAGTGAACAGAAAGACTGGGCGTATTTGGGTCCGACGCTTCTATGTTGGCGCGGATCATGGCCTGATCGTCAATCCGTTTACCCTGGACCGTACAATCGAGGGTAACTTGATCCAGGCCTTGAGCCGCACGCTGTTCGAAGAGGTGCAGTTCGACCGTAAGATGGTCCAGGCCCAGGATTGGAATTCCTACCCGATCCTGGAAGCTGCGGATGCACCGGCCGAGGTGTTGATCGCGCACATAAACCGTCCTGAACTCGGCCCTCGTGGTGCGGGTGAGCCGACGACACGGATTGTGCCGGCCGCGGTTGCCAATGCGGTCTTCGATGCGACGGGTGTTCGTCTGCGCAAGGTTCCTTTCAAACCGGACCGGGTGAAGAAGGCGCTGCAAAGGGCCTGACCTCGTGCGCGGGCCAGGCCATAGCCTGTTCTGGCAGGTCAGACAACGAAATTACGACGCGGCTATTCGGTCGCGTCGTACGATCGCTTGTGTTGTCTTTGGCAAATATTGTTTGGAATGGATTAAGACTCCCGTTTGTTTACATCGAGCTACTGAGTTTGTCCGTAGTCGATTGGTCGAAACCGGTCCTCATCGTGTGTTCGTCATCACGCAGCCGGTTGCCTCTTGGTGAAGTAAAAATAGATGGCTGTACATAGGTCGTTGACCAGCACCATAGGTTCGCTTGCCGGGGCAAAGGTGTCATAGAACGGTGAGACGACGACCGACAGCAGATGATCCAGCGGAGACGTTGAGGTCCATTGCGGCAGCAGTCTCTGTCACTGTCGAGACGCAGATGTGTAGGTATTGCGTCATCTGTTTCTGAGGCTGCTTGTTCCGTTGTTCACGTAACTGAAGCGCATCAAGTTGGTAGTAATTGCGCCTTGTTCATGCATTGAACAGCAGTTATGCCTTGGAATTCCAGCTTCGCAAGATCGGCGCGATAGTAGATTGGGTTAACTCAGAGCTTGATATGAAAGAGAGACAAACATGGCAAATGATTTGAACCGCGAACTGCAAGGTCAAGTCGCGATAGTCACGGGAGCTGGTCTCCACACCGGCAGCACAATTGCGCGAACGTTGGCGGCTGCTGGCGCTGCGGTCGCAGTAAATTACCGCAATGCAAAAGAGGGCGCAGAATCGACGGTTGCAGATATACGCTCGGCCGGAGGGGATGCAATTGCAGTTCAGGGCGATGTTACAAGCGAAAGTGATGTCGAAAAGATCGTTGCCGAAACGGTTAGTCGTTATGGGACGGTAAGCATTATAGTCAACAATGCCAATGTAAGAAACCATATGCCCATCGAACAACTGACCTTCGACGAGTGGAAGCGAACTCTGGCCACGACGCTCGACGGATCGTTTCTCTGTATTAAGGCCGCCCTGCCGCATATGAAGAAGCGTGGATCGGGAACGATCGTGAATATCGGTGGCGCCTCTGGTCACTCGGGTCGCGCCAACAGAGTTCATGTTGCAGCCGCAAAGGCAGGCATGGCGGGTCTCAATGCAGCCCTCGGGGTAGAGTTCGGTCCGATGGGCATCACAGTTAATTGTATCGTGCCCGGCAAAATTGCGACCAGCGTGGACGAGCATTTGTTCGATGAAGAGCGACTTGCCACAACACCGACACGGCGTCTAGCCAAACAACAGGAAATTGCGAACCTTGTACGTTTCCTTGCCGGCGACAACTGCCGCCAGATGACGGGTCAGGTCTTGCACGTAAATGGCGGTGTGCGAACCACAATTGCCTGAGTGCTGGGCAACTGCCCTAACAGAAACCGCTGGCGAAGACGCGGTTGTCTTCGTAAACTGCTATCGTGCAGCAACTCGTGGATGCAATAATATAATTATGAGACGAGGCAGAATCATTAACTGGTGAGAGTAGAAACGTAACAATATTTTTGGAGGAAACGAAATGTCAGGCAAACTCTTGAAGGTCGGACTGTTGAGTGGAACACTGGTCGTCACACCAGTGTTACTCACGGTCGCTCATGCTGAAGATACTGCTGCTTTCTATAAGGCCAACAATACAATAACATTGCTCGTGGGATTCGGGCCGGGATCGGGTTATGATCGTTGGGCCCGTTTTGTGGCGCGGTATTGGCCTAAGCACATTCCTGGAAACCCAAAAATTGTCGTGAAGAATCTGCCCGGTGCCGGCAGTCTAAGGGCGCTGAACCATTTGGCCAACGTCGCTCCCAAAGACGGCACTGTCATTGGTGTTTTCACACGCAATGCACCCTCGCACGCATTGCTTGGGCGCAAAGGCGTGAAATATGACCCGAAAGTTCTCGGCTGGATTGGAAGCCCGACAATTGCGGGTCGGGTTTGTGCGGTGTTCGCGGATACGGGCGTAAAGAGCGTTGGCGATCTGCAAAAGAAGACGGTTCATGTCGGCGGTACGGGGCCTGCAACCGTGCCGACCTTCTTGCCGAACGTCTTGAACAAGCTTGTCGGAACAAAATTCAAAGTGGTTGAAGGGTACCAAAGCTCGGAAGAAGTGCACCTTGCGATGAACCGCAATGAGGTATCCGGCATTTGCCAGAGCTATCCATCGTTGCAAAAACTTAGCGGGCAGGCACTCAAGAGCAAAAAGCTGCGCGTCTTGTTCAACATGGAAACGAAACGAAATCCGAAACTGCCCGATGTTCCAAGTATTTTTGAGCACATAAAGACCGACAAGGGCAGGCAAGTCATGCAATTTATTGCATTGAGTACGGAGCTCGGTAGGCCGTTCGCTGCACCACCGGGACTGCCAAAGGAACGGCTTGCAGCGCTTCGCAAATCCTTTGACGACACTATGAAGGATGCCAATTTTAACAAGGAAGCCAGGAAGCTACGTATGGAGGTTGTTCCGGTATCAGGTGCCGACCTCGAAAAACTGGTGCAAAACCTTTACACCATTCCAAAGGATGTTGCGAAAGAAGCAAAAAAACTGATGGGCAAGAAGAAAAAGAAGAAGAAGAAAAAGTAGAGCCATAAGCACGTGGATCGACAGTTATTCTACGATTTCACGCTCGATCAAGAAGAGAATGGCTTTCACTTTGCCGCATTGTGATCGCGCGTAGGTAGCGTTCAATGGTGCCTATGCGCGATTGATGGTTTGGGTTCGGTTCTGCGTGTATCGCGCGGGTGCCTCCCAGGACTTGTATCTCCTATCATCTGGGAAGCGGGTGGGCAAAATGCAGTGATAGGCCCGGATGATCGAGGCCACCGTTTGGCGACAGTTGGATCGGCCCGAAATTTGGAGAATGAGGGCAGCGTGCGCGAATTGGCCAATTGTTGCATTAGTCAGGTTGCAGCGAACAGCGGTTCCGTCTAGCTGGCGATGACAGCGGCGGAGGCTCTCAAGGATGGGGCTATTGGACAAGGCGTAGATGCGGCATGTCTATGCTCTTGATCTTGCGGATGCGGTACAAGCAGGGGAATTGGTGAGCAGATTATCTTTCAGTATTGCTGCGCGCCGCTCGTGGGGATCTTTACCGAAAGGTCCTTCAATTGCCGGACCTTCAAGAAGATGCGGGAATCCCTGACCTTGCCCCCTGAGATTATCTCCTCGACTATAGGATCAGGTCACTACCAGGACGAGCGAATATTCTCGCTCCAGTCTAGACCATCACGAGACGGCCATGATGCGTTCGCAATAGGCGGCTTCGGCAGAACTCTTCTCACGCATTGCGTCGTCCAAGTGCATTAAGAGATCCTGCTCTGGCATCGGGCGGCTGACGAGATAACCTTGAACCTCTGTGCACTTAAGGTCTTGGAGTAATTTTTTCTGTTCGGTCGTCTCCACACCCTCTGCCGTAATCCGCATGCCAAGGCTGGAGGCAAGATCAGTGATGGCGCGTACTATTGGGCCTGAACCTGATGCAGAGTCTAAGTCTTTTACGAAAGTGCGATCAATCTTTAGTTTGTCGAAGGGAAACCTGCGTAAATAACTCAGCGATGAATATCCGGTGCCGAAATCGTCCATTGCAATGCGAACGCCGAGTTCACGCAATTCGTGAAGAATGTCCAGGGTACGTTCTGAATCCTGTAATAGGACCGCTTCGGTAATTTCAAGCTCAAGCCGCCCAGCAGGGAGACCGGTAGTCCTGAGTGCCCGTTTTATAATTCCCGTCAGAGAGCTCGTCTTAAATTGAACAGGAGATATGTTTACGGAAACACTTATTTCGTTTGGCCATCCTGCCGCGGTTCGACAGGCTTCATTGACCACCCACTCACCAATTTCAGAGATCAAGCCTATCTCCTCGGCAAGGGGTATAAAGCTATCTGGTGGCACACATCCAGCTGTGGGGTGTTGCCATCGGATCAGGGCCTCGCAAGACTTAATCAAATCCGTACTAAGTTCGCGGATCGGCTGATAATAGAGCTCGAATTCTCCGCATATCGAAGCTCTGCGTAACTCAAGTTCCAATTCCCGGCGCGCCTGGAGCGCTATATCCATCTCAGTTTCGAAGAAGCAAAACGTTCCACGTCCATCGCTCTTTGCACGATACAACGCCATGTCCGCGTTTCGAATAAGGACATCAGCGTCGAAACCATCAAGAGGGGCCAACGCAATGCCGATGCTTGTGCCGATGACAACTTGATGTCCGTCGATACAGTAAGGCTCGGATAAAGCCTCGATAATCCTCCGCGAAAGCTGAATCGCACCTTCGGGCTGCGGGACGTCAATCTGCACCACAGCAAACTCGTCGCCACCCAGTCTCGAAACAGTATCTACGGTTGATACAGTCCCAAGAAGCCTCTGTGCCGCCTCTTTAAGCAACTTGTCGCCAATTGGATGGCCCAGCGTATCGTTTACGTGCTTGAATCGATCCAGATCAAGACATAACACAGCCAGCTCACCACCGCGCTTGACCCTTTGGCACTCATTGACAATTACCTCATTGAACACGCGGCGATTCGGGAGCGTTGTAAGCGAATCGTGCCTGGCCAGAAAGTTGATTTGATCGGCAGCATTTCGCTGCTCTGTAACGTCGTGGTAGATTTCGATCCAACCGCCGCGCTGCAGGCGCGAATATGTGGCTGAAATCTTTTTGCCATCGATTAAAGTAAGATCCAAGGCACGAGTTGTGCAATTGTCACCGACGGGTGGGACAAGCGACACGTCAGTTTCTTCGGCCGTAATCTTATGCCGGATTTTCGCGGAAAGCTCGTCGTGGTGTTGGCCAATTTCAACATCGTCCAACGCGAAGAGCTCCTTATACCTTGTGTTGAACACCAGGAGCTTGCCATTATTGTCAAACATGGCCAGCGCATGCCCCATATTTCTAAGGGCTGCATCTAACTTGTCGTGCTCAAGTTGCAGATTGAGGAGCGTCTCGTCGCGAGAACGGTTAATCTCGTCCAATTCATCTAGCATAAGTTTGGTGGCGCGATCAGCTCTCATGCGATCCTGATCAAATTGAGAGTATGTTCTCTCAACCTGCTCGCAGAACTTATCCCAATCCACCGAACTGTCAGGTTTCCGGGCTCTCTGCAACTGTTTGGACAACAAGCGATGCATGGAGCTAAGCGGCCTCGGTAATCGTGGTCACAGTCATGGTTTGATTATGCAGTTCGCAATAACCGCTTACCGAATGCGGTGAGATTTCTCCGTACGAATAAAAGCCGATATATTTTGCTTCGGGACCTAAAGCTGTGCTTGCAGCTTCAATCTCATCAATAATGCTTTCTCCCATTAGGAGCCTTCTGCCAATGCAGCTTATTAGGATTGCTGCAGTGTCGGAATTCGGGGCACGGCCCTCGATTGACGCCATCTGGGCGGCCTCAGAGGCGCCTTTCGACAAATTGTCGAAGTAGCCGCGCATGAGTTGCGCGGTCCAACCTTCCGGCATGTCGCCAGCAAATGTCATCGTTGCGGTCTCGTGGTCGACCGCCAGCACTGTCCTGACAATTTTGTGCTCGTGATTGTCGGGATCAGTTATCAAGAGTGGGTAGAGCAAAGCAGTACCGGGCAAGCCTTCAGCCTCATCACCTAGATACGACTTGTAAAGATCGAGTGCAGGCTTGTCGTCGAGTCGATGGAGTATGCTACCCTCTGATTTCGTTATCAAACGCTTTGGTCCGAAAGTGTCCCATCCCCCCGCACTTCCGTGACCTACGATGACAGACGAGCCATAGAAACCTACTGCTACGACCTGGCCTTCAGATGGTGTTTTGTCGGCGGCAACGATTGTTTTAGCGAAGTCCGCGCCGTCACCCGCAAGCCCGCCCGTGATAATAACGTTTTTACCGACCGAACTCCTTAGGCCTTCAATTAGTCTGCTGCCATTCACTCTTAAGCCATCGGAGATTACCAGCACACTCCTCAGGTCTTGCTGAGACAATGATGCACCGAGCTTTTTGCCAACAAGAAACGACTCGCTATTATCGGATATTGCTTCACTTGACACTCTTAGCGCGGTGCGCTCGAAATGCATGGCGAGCGCTACGGCTGACTCATCCGTGATGTCCGAATCTGCTATTTGTCCGCCTGTGCTGCAGCCGACAATCTGTGAAGCAGGAAAGAGGTCTTGGAGCTGAGAGTAAGACTGCGTGTGCTCAAAGTGCATGCGCGAAGCAAAGAAGAGCACCAGTTGTGCGTCATTGATTGGCTTGTCATTCGACGACCAGCCGGCGGTTGAACTCCACCTGAGTTGCTGAGCTCTCATTACACCTACCCCAGTTATTAACAGCCAAACTCGCAGATGGGCTAGGAAGCGGCCGCAACGAGGAATGGAACCTGTAGAAATGCAAACGAAAACGATCTCAGCTTCAGGACTTAGGGACCATGTCAGTAGCGGACGCCTTTGCCGGAAAACTTTGATCGTCAATTTTCAACAATAGCATTTCGGTGTTAACGCTATCTTTCATGATCTAGTCGAGATTTCCGAAAATCCGACACTTTGGTGAGAATCACGGTGTGAGCAGTGTGCGCTTGCCGGCGTTTTTGGGGTGGCAACCAAATTTTAACCACCAATCCGAGCTCTTTCGCCAGTATCACCTGGTTCCGAGAATAGTCGTGATCTTTCTCGGCCTAATCGGACAATTGACGAGTTGACATGCAATCGATCGAGTGAGCGAGAGTGTAAGTGTGAGTACCCAACCGCTTTTGCACCTCTCGTGCCCGCCTCCAGCCGGTTAGAGACGTTGCTCCATTAATGCAGACCCGGTTTTTTTTGATGCACGCGCAACAGGCTCCTTTCCAAATGGAGCGTGGCCACTGCCCTCAATGTGCCACCGGTATTGAGCCGAAGGCTGCAAATCGAATTCAGTCGATCGGAAAAGTCTCAAATCCCAATTCAAGTGAACGGCATAGGCACACCCGTTCGGTGAGTAACCGTCGCTCGACTCGGTCTCACCAGCGTAGCCGCGCCACCTGGCGCAGAAAATCGGTACTTCAGGAGAAGGATAGATGATATGGGACTTCAGCCAATTGCCGCTCGGTACTTATCGGTCAATCTGACAGACCTCAATCCATATGTTTTGAAGTGCACTGAAATAATCGATGCGGCCGGCGCACTGATGAAAACGTTTGCAAAGCTTTTTTCATTCAATAGCATGGCCAACAATTTGCTGAGATTGCCAGATGGAGGAGGCTTAAATTGAGCTTGTTTGGAAACCCTTTTGCCGCGCTTTCCGGGACCGTTCCGGTGGCGGTCATGCAGGTCTACGTGATCGCCATGGCGGTCCTGGTCGTGGCTGGCACGCTGCTCGATGTCTGGCATAAAAGAAGTGCTGAATACTTCTTTGCAAACGCCAAAAAGGCAAAGGACGCCGCGGTGCGCCAGCTGAGCCCCGAAGAGCGCCGCTCGGCGCTGTTCAAAACGGTTGCCGAAGACGTGCTCACCTCGGCGGAATTCTGCAACCCCGACCGGCGCAAGGCACACCTGCTCACCATGTACGGGTTCGTGATCTTTCTCCTCACCACCATCATCATGGTGTTCTCCACTGCGCCGGCCGGCCCGTCGTGGGTGTCCGTCCTCTGGCATGTCGGGGCCGCAATGGTGCTGATCGGCGGCTTCTGGTTCTGGTTTTTCATCAGGGCCGATGTCGCAGCCGAAGGCAATCCCTGGTACCGGATCGTGCGCGCCGACCTGTTTATTCTGTCGCTGCTGGCGACCACCGGTTTCGGTCTGCTTTGGGCCGTCTCGCTGGGGCTCGGCATGACGGCGCTGAGCACGCTGTATTTGGCGCTCTTCATCCCGGCCAGTGCCGTCCTGTTCGGCGGCGTGCTGTGGTCGAAGTTCGCACACATGTTCTTCAAGCCGGCGGCCGCCTATCAAAAGCGCATCGCTGAAGCCGATGGCTCGCTGGATAATCTGCCCAAGCCTGCCGACCGGCGCGATCCCGCCGACAGCGACCGCCACTCCATGGAGCTGTTGAAAGATGCGCCCCTGGATATGGGCCTTGGCATCAAGCGCGAGCAGCCCCACCACTACTGAATGAGCGCCGATCGAGAGTGAGCGAATAGAGAAGGAATACTTGATGCCAACCTTTGTTTACATGACCCGATGCGACGGGTGTGGGCATTGCGTCGATATCTGTCCCTCGGACATCATGCACATCGATACCACCTATCGCCGGGCCTATAACATTGAGCCGGACATGTGCTGGGAGTGTTATTCCTGTGTCAAGGCGTGTCCGCAGAACGCCATCGACGCGCGTGGCTATGCCGACTTTGCACCGCTCGGCCATAGCGTGCGTGTCAGGCGTGAAGAAGAAAAGGGCACCATTGCCTGGCGCATCAAGTTCAGAGATGGCACGGAAAAAAACTTCCTGTCGCCGATCACCACCAAACCGTGGGGCAAGTTCATTCCCAAGCTGGCGAATGAACCGGCGCCCAGCCAGGAGATGCGCGACAGCCAGCACCTTTATAGCGAGCCAAAGTTCATCCGTATGGACGACGGCGACGTGCGCACACTCGAAGAGGCCGGCCTCAAGATGAAGGAAGGGGTATATTACTGATGGCTTATAAAACCATCGTCGAAGATGACATTGACGTGCTGGTCGTGGGGGCCGGACTGGGCGGGTCCGGGGCGGCCTGGGAGGCCAGGTATTGGGGCCAGGACAAGAAAATCGTCATTGCCGAAAAGGCCAATATCGATCGCTCCGGCGCCGTCGCACAGGGCCTTTACGCCATCAACTGCTATATGGGCACGCGGTGGGGCGAGAATAATCCGGAAGACCATGTGCGCTATGCCCGCATCGACCTGATGGGCATGGTGCGCGAAGACCTGCTGTTCGATATGGCGCGGCACGTCGATTCGACCGTGCACCAATTCGAAGAGTGGGGCCTGCCGATCATGCGCAACCCCGAAACCGGCACCTATTTGCGGGAGGGGCGCTGGCAGATCATGATCCACGGCGAATCCTATAAGCCGATCGTCGCCGAGGCGGCCAAGAAATCCGCCGACAAGGTGTTCAACCGCATCTGCGTCACGCACCTGTTGATGGACGATGCCAAAGACAACCGCGTCGCCGGTGCCGTCGGCTTTAATGTGCGCACCGGTAATTACCACGTTTTCAAATCGAAGACCGTCATCTGTGCCGCCGGTGGCGCCTCCAACATCTTCAAGCCGCGCTCCGTCGGCGAGGGGGCCGGGCGGGTCTGGTATGCGCCGTGGTCATCAGGATCGGCCTATGGGTTGCTGATCAATGCCGGCGCCAAGATGACGCAAATGGAAAACCGCATCGTCCTGGCCCGCTTCAAGGACGGCTATGGCCCGGTCGGTGCTTATTTTCTGCATCTCAAGACCTATACCCAAAACGGCCTCGGCGAAGAGTTTGAATCCAAGTGGTTCCCGGAACTGCAGAAGATGGTCGGCAAGGAGTATCTCGATCCGGAACTCTCACACAGAACGCATCGGCCGATCCCGACCTGCCTCAGAAACCATGCGATGATCAGCGAGATGAATGCCGGGCGCGGGCCGATCCACATGGTCACCATGCAGGCCTTCCAGGACCCGCACCTGGAAGAGGTGGGCTGGGAGAACTTTCTCGGCATGACCATCGGCCAGGCGGTGTTGTGGGCCGCCACCGACGTCGACCCCAAAAACGAAAATCCCGAACTCACCACCTCCGAGCCTTACGTGATGGGATCGCATGCGACGGGCGCCGGCGGCTGGACGAGCGGGCCGGAAGACATTTCGCCGCCGGAATACTTCTGGGGCTATAATCGCATGATGACCGTCGAAGGTTTGTTCGGTGCCGGTGATGCGGTCGGCGGCACGCCGCACGCGTTCTCCTCGGGCTCGTTCACCGAGGGCCGGCTGGCGGCAAAAGCCGCCTGCAAATACATCGACGACGGCAAGGCGCGCGGCATCAAAGTGTCAGCTGAGCAGATCGAACGGCGCAAGCAAGAGATCTACAAGCCGCTGGAACGCTATACGGTCTACCGCAACGAAATCGTCGCCGGTACCGTCAGCCCGAGTTATATCCACCCCAAACAAGGCCTGGACCGGCTGCAGAAGTTGATGGACGAATACTGCGGCGGCGTCAGCGTCAGTTACATGACCAACGAAAAGCTGCTCAACATCTGCCTGAAGAAGCTCAAGGTGATGGAAGAAGACCTCGAATGCCTGGCCGCCAAGGACCTGCATGAGCTGTTGCGCGCGTGGGAATTAAAACATCGCCATCGCACCGCGGAGTGCGTGACGCAGCACACGCTGTTCCGCAAGGAGACCCGCTGGCCGGGCTATTATTATCGTGGTGATGCAATGAAGCTGAACGATGCCGAGTGGCATGTGCTGACCGTCTCGCGGCGCGATCCCGAGACCGGGGAATACACCATGGAAAAAGCGCCGTGCTACCATCTCGTCGCCGAAGAAGAAGTCGCAGCCGATGTCAAAGCCACCAGCAGTGATGCCGCGGCGGCCCAGAGTGGCGTAAAGTAGGCTGTGAGGCGGCGCGCTGGTGGCGGGACGGCTCTTGTCGGGAGGTCTCTTATCGGGACGTCTCTTGGCGGGACGTCTTTTGGCCGTTGTCGATTGATTGTATTGAGAGCAGCATGTTCAGTGCGGTCTCACCTCGTAAAGACATGAACATCATTGACCATACCGATAACGAGATCTTGTCCATTGCAAACCCGATGTGGGGTGAGCTGGTCAAGAATTCCAATGCGACCAACTATGAAGACTTCGTCAAGGACTTCTCCAGATCGTTGGCGCTTGCCCTCAATCAGGTTGAAGTGGGCCGGCAATTCGCAAACAGCACTCTGGCCAAGAACCTGTCGCCCGAGATCGATCCGATCGGCATTATCCGCCGGGGTGAACACGTGACGGTTCTCTATCGCCAGAAAAGTACAAAAGTGCCGGGCGAATGGTTGGGCCGACTGGTGCTTGGCTACGAAGATGACGACATCAAAATCTTCGGTGCGTCGATCTTCTAGACGCGCCCGATCATGATCTGAGGCAATCGAAATGGGCGAGGCGGTTGACGCTGAACACCTTTATTTACTGGGCACTCATTGATGTTCGCGAATGGCGACGAGGTAGATAGCCGCCATGAGACAGCGGGATCTCGACCGGCGGCGCATACCCTGGAACGGATATCACTTGGCGGATCAATCGGTCCTTGGCCGATCGATATATTTTGCTGGCTGTGGAACTCACTTGCGCCACTTCTTGAGATGTCTCCGAATAAAAACCGCCATCCGCCAAGTTGCGTCCTTGCTCGCGAGATCATCTGCGAATGTCCGCACACCGGCCGGTCTGAAATCAAACCCTCTCCCGACTCCAGGATAAGTGATAAGCCGTACAGTCTTCCCGGCTCTTTTCATCGAAAGAACGGCACTCTCAATTGAGCGTCGCCGTTGATATTGCTCGTATTCCCCCATGAAGATCAAAGCTGGTATAGATAACTTGTTAATCTCAGGAGCATACCGGTAGACTTGCATCGGTTCGCCCGCATTCGGGTCCTGCAAATGTGGGTAGGTCGCAACATAACAGGCGATCTGTTTGCCCTGCCGGCCATGGGTCGTTGCCACTTTCAAAGCATAATAGCCGCCACGGGTGTGACTATAAATGCAGAGTTTTGATGTTGAGACATCCGGCAGGGACAGCAGGGCTTCAACGCCTGCATCAACATCCTGCTCGGTTTCCTTGAGGTGTTCGATTGGCAGTGGATCGATAAATCTTGCCGTGTAGACATCGGGAGCAAGCACGACAAAGCCGCGGGCAGCCAATCTGAGCGGGAGGCGTTGGACGAGCTTCTCGAGACCACGGCGTCCATGCTGAAACAGGACAGCAGGATATGTGCCACGTCGTTTCGGGCGATAAAGAATTGCAGAGACTTCGGTTCCATCCTTCGCATTCTTATAGCTGAGTTTTCGCGACACAACTTCAAAATTTTGTGGCGTCGGAAGCTGCCCCTTCTCGAACCAAGAATCATTCCACCAAAACTTGTCCGACACGCCCCGCGTGTTGACTGGTGCTTCCAGGGCGCGAGCGACGGCAGTGTCCGAGGCCCCTGGGGATTTGGCAGACAAACTTTGCGCCTCTAGTTCTGATGGGCTCAACGCCAGGCCCAGTATTAGCATTAGGGTCAAGAAACAGGCGCAGTATCGAACAATTCGCGCAGACCTTGTCATCATGTTTAACCTCGTTCAAGTCGGACTTGCCTGCAACACTAGTACAATTTCATTTTATATTCAAAATCTTGCATAACACCAGCGCGGCTCGCTAAGCCCAATATTATGCAAGCAGTTTGATTGCGGTCCGAACACGTCAATCATGTCTGGTTATATGTTTTTGAGTATCGATGTTATTGATGTCGTGACGGACCTGTTCCTTCTGCGCTGTGTTCCAACCTACATACGATCTGATAATCGGCAGGCGTTTGTTGCCGCAGCTGTGCGCAAATGGATCGGTGCAGTTGGCGCCAAGACTGCGTATAGTGAGCCCAGCCCACCTTGGCAGAACGCCGACCTTGAAAGCTTCATGGCGCGGTTGAGAAGTGAGCGTCACAACGACAACAACTTCTGCAGGCGGAAGGAGATCCAGATCATCATCGAACAAAGGCACCAGCACTATAACCGCAGGCGGCTGCTCAGCACATTGGCCTACAGTCCTCCCGCACCGAAAGCGCTTATGCCATTGCCCAACAGACCAGATATGAACTAACATTCAACCCGGACCGACCAATTGGGTCATTTCGGCGGCTCATCACCGGCATGGTTTGAGATTTTATGACTTAAAGTACCAAACAACGTGAAAGGTAAATAAAGAAGTTGCAAGATGACCTGCTGCCACAAGTGGTCAAAGGTCAGCTCAACACCTGGTGAGAACACGAAGTCAAAAAGACTGGATAGCAACTGAGTTTATAGGTAAACAGATGCAGCACAGTTGCACCACAACTCGCAAACGAAATTCATCATTGGACATACACGCCGGTGAGATTGAAATCGCAATACCCGGGAGGACATGAATGTCGATCAACGACACCATATTGGAGTCTCTGATCAGGAATGAGATAAGGTTCGTCGTATCGGTCCCTTGCAAGCAACTTGCAGGCCTAATCGACAAGGTTGACCGAAGCCCGCACATAAATCACGTTCCGGCAAACAAGGAAGACGAAGGTATGGGCTTATGTGCTGGCGCTTTTCTGGGTGGCCAGCGTTCTTGCATCATAATGCAGAATACGGCGATCGGCGTGACCATAAATTCGCTCGTTACACTGATCCAATACTATCAAATCCCCCTGCCCATGCTGATCAGCTTTCGCGGCGAAGTCGGCGAGAAAATTGCCTGTCAAGTTGAGATGGCCGTCCATACGAAGGCACTGTTGGCGCAACTCCACATACCGACTTACCATTTTCACAAGCCAAGCGATGTTGAAGAAATTGACGGCATATTGAATCACTCGTTCATGTCCCGAAAACCGATAGCAATTTTGGCGGATGCAAGCTTCTGGAGAGGCGCGTAATGAACCGCAGCGAAGTATTGAAATCACTTATTCCGGCAATATCGGACAAGCTTGTTGTCTGCAACATTGGCTTGCCATCGCAGGAATTGCATATGCTGGATGACCAGCCGAGCAACTTTTACATGCTTGGCACGATGGGTCTTGCCTCGTCGATCGGCTTTGGTCTCGCCATGGCACAATCCGAGAAAGTCATTGCTATCGACGGAGATGGCTCGGTTCTGACAAATCTGGGAACCTTGCCGACCATTGCCAATAACGAAGCCGACAACTTCATTCTCCTCATCATTGACAACGGCAGTTACGGATCGACCGGCGATCAGCCGACCTATACGGGCAAAAAGACGTCACTTGCAGACGTGGCGCGCGCATGTGGTTGTGAGCGCGTTGTCGAGTGCTCAGCCAACGATGCTCTTGCCGCGATGAACGAAGCATTAGGATCAGACAGAAAAACCATTATCATCTGCAAATGCGAGTCCGGAAACATCGACGTGCCACCGATAGACCTAAACCCAATTATGATTGGTGAAAGGTTCATGGCCGAGGTGCGCAAAAGAAACCGTTGAGGTGTGAGACGATCAGGCTCTTGATCACGTTAGACGGATACTGACTTGCCACACGCGATGCAACGCATTGCCCAACTGGCGCTGCACCGCAGGCCTGACAGTTCTCCTTGGGGAAACATCCTGAAGCATTGCCCTGTCGAGCAACAGGTCGCCAACCAACGGCTTGAGATTATTGGTCCCCTCTTCAAGTTGCATCAACCGCTTCCTCTCAGATGGCATGCTGCCACCATACGTCTTGCACCAATTATTATAGATCGCCTGGCGGATACCCGCTCTGCGGCATAAGTCTTCGACTGGCATGCCTTGATCCGCCTGAGGCAGAATAAAGGCGACCTGGCTGTCGATGACCTGCGAGCGCTTCTCTGTCTCTGCTCGCTGCGCCGCCAAAACCACGAAACGAGAATTCTCCATGAACCGCCAGCTCAATTTCGGGCAAGCAGGTGACGGACAGAAGTCCGGGACCGGGGGCAAAGCAGCCGACAACAAACCTATCCCTGCACCTGCGCCCGACGTGCCGGTCGCCGCGTACCGCTTCTGATTTTTCCTTGCTCTTTCAGTTTGATCAGCTCATTTCGATCGCGAAGTACCTTTTCATCAATCCCTTGATCAACAAGCTTGGCCATATCGTCAGGATCGAATGAACCAAGGCTCATATCGAAATCGAGGCCGGGGCGAAACTGATACCAATGCTTCCAATGCGTGCATTCTTCTGGTGTATCAAAGTTGTCGATGTAAGTTTCAATTTCATTGCCGTCTGGGTCCTCATAGTAAAAGGACGTCGACTGGCCGTGGTTGATGCAATGTACCGGCTCAATGCCCCATGCCTTGGCCTGTCGGTAAAGCGCCACAAGATCCTTCAACGACTTGTATTGGAACGCCATGTGCGCGATCCCGCCGCGACCGGTTGCAAAGCCGCATCCCGGACGCTCGAGAATTGCAAATCGATGATCGCGATTATCAAAACTAATAAAGGCCGCCCTGGCACCACCTTGAGCGCTCTTATCGCGATAGTTGACAACATGGCAGTTGAAGAATTTCATGTAAAAATCCACCATCT
Source organism: Hyphomicrobiaceae bacterium (assembly GCA_965223255.1). Lineage (GTDB taxonomy): Bacteria > Pseudomonadota > Alphaproteobacteria > Rhizobiales > Hyphomicrobiaceae > CBDCWA01. Next base: position 125,701 of record CBDCWA010000004.1, read on the forward strand.
GCTCGAAGTTCTTATCCGTTCCAAGAGAGGTATGAATGAGCGCTGTTGGCGGTGGGACTTTTGCATTTTCATCACCACCAGCCCCAATCCTGTCTTCCGGCTTAGGCAGATAAGTTTGCTCGAAATTCTCATACCAAATCTTGTCGTCCGTAGTTATGTCGCCGTCACCCATTGCGTTCTCCCAATTCCTTTGACGCACTACCAATTCCAGCTTGGCTCCAATGGATCCGAGATGATTTGGTTTCGCATTGTTCCAATACCATCGACTTCGCTTTCCAAAACGTCGCCTGGCTGCAGGAACTTGGCGCCAGCGAGCCCACCGTCGCCCATCGCCACGCCTTCGGGCGAGCCAGTCATTACGACGTCGCCGGGGTAAAGCGCAATTTGCGATACGTAAGCAAGGATCTGTGGAATTTTCCATATCATATCGGAGGCCAACGCCTCCTGTCGCGTCTCACCATTGACGCGCGTCCGAATTGTCAGAGCATATGGATCGGGAATCTCATCCTGTGTCACAAAGACGGGGCCAATGGGACAGAAGCCATCAAAACTTTTCGCAAGCAATCGATTGCCTTCAGCTCTCTCTAATTTTCCGACATCACGTGCCGTAATATCACTCGTCACCGTGTAACCCGCGATGTGATCAAAAGCATTGGCTTCCGCGACGTTCTTGCACGTCCGCGCTATGACAAATGCAAGCTCCGTCTCATAGTCCAGGTTGTTTGTCGCCATCGGGCGCACAATGTCGTCAGTTGGCCCGGTAGCGGCATGAGGTCCCTTGAGCCACGTGGACGGCAGCACATGCGGCCGCTGCGTTCCGCTCATTTCTTTCAGGTGAGCCCCATAGTTGCGCCCGGCTGCGATAATCTTGCTCGGCGCAAGGGGCGCAAAAAGATGTGCCTCGTCAATGTCTATGAACAGCCTCTCACCTGCAAGCCCGCGCGCATCCCTGTTCTTCTTCGCAGCACTACGAAGCCAACCGTCGATCCGCCTCAGAAGTGCCATCGCGCAGGGCCCGCCGGCGAGAAGCGAAGCGCACTCCGATGGAATTCGCAGTGCTGCTATGTCCTCAGCTTGCAAGTCTCCGTCTTCATCAAACAGCAGCGCAGCGCCGCCCGCGCGTGCATCGCCAATTGTCTTACTGTCAATCAATACGCCCAAACGACGCTGGCGTACCAATTCTCCCTTCTGGATATAGCTAACAAGCCGCATGAGCATCTTCCATTCAAGTTTCACCAATAGTCCTTACGATGATATCCTATAAACAACAGAAGTACAGAGAGGCACAATTGAGAAAACGATGAAGAAACCTGTCGGTATTGTTGGCGTCGGCCAGCTCGGCCTGGCATCAGCCAAGAACCTTCTCGCGCGTGGTTACAAGGTCGTCGGATACCGTCGCTCTTCGATGACTGAGTTTGAACGCGCAGGCGGCGTTGCAGCCCTCTCACCAGCCGATGTCGCACGCCAATGCGATATCGTAATTACGTTGTTACGCCCGGCTTCCGCGGTTGAGGACGTCTATATGGGTGAGCACGGCATACTTTCGGCCATCCACCCCGGATTGACCGCGATTGAGCTTTCAACAGTTCCGATGTCCGTGAAACGAAAGGTTTCCAGTGCTGCTCTGGATCACGGTCTTGATCTACTGGATGGAACGATCAGTGGCAATCCCAACTTCATCAAGTCGCGTACAGCAGCATTCTTCCTTGGCGGGAGGCAGGCTGTCTTCGATCGGTGTGCGGCAACATTACGTGACATCACTGACCAGGTCTCTCTTGTCGGACCATTAGGTGCCGGCCGTGCCGCAAAATTTGTCGCGCTCTATCTGGTCGCAGCACATGTATTGGCGGCAGCTGAAGCACTTCAACTGGCAGAGCGCATGGGTCTGGATAAGGGTGCAATGCTTGATGCGATATCAGGCTCCAATGCCACGTCTGCAATGCTCGAATCCAGGGGGGCACTTATGGTGGAGGGCGACTATGAGGATTACCTCCCGGACAAAGCGGTGACAAAAAACGCCGATGATTCCAGGCCACGCGGTATCAATAGTCGATTGCGCCAAATCCAACGACTTAATGAATTCGCTAGTCAGATAGGCGGACGTTATCCCTTGCTCAATGCGCTTACGACGACGTACCAGGCGGCAGCAGAGAGCGGTTTGGCTGACCACGACATTGCCCAGGTAATCGAGTTCCTCAAAGCAGAGGCCGGCGACATACAGGACCGAGAGCACCTTGAAGCGTTAATTGAAAAATATAGTTGAGCACCTGTTAGATCGCATTCAATGGGATGTCCCGGACCGCGAAGACTTTAAGCCGTTCAGCCGTCACCGATCGAATCAACAACTTAAGGCGCAATTGTGATCGCTGTTTTTCTGGCAGGGGTGCAGTCAGGTCGCAACTTTCTCCCACGATTTTCCACTCTTACAACCGATAGATCGTCTCCAAATCGGAACCACTGCTCGAACCCACCACCTCTAGCGCAATCATGCGTCACGAATACTCCAGACGCACCTGCCAAAAAACAACACAGCAGCTTTTGTTTGAAGACAAATCACTGGAGAAGTCACCAACAGGGACACTCGAACGTTTGCAGATGTCATCCTCTCGGACTACATCTTAATAGTGCTCAGCTACGGCGTCTTCATCTAAGATGGTTCAACACTATGACCTCAATAGAGGCCAATAAAGCAACACGACAATCGCCCTCTCCGGCGTCCGGGACAATCTCGATAATGCCCAGTATATTTGCTGTGTTGGGCTGGGTCCTGGGCACCTTTTCGCTACTCAGCCTCATCCGAAGCTTTAAGTTTGCAAATCTCTATGGGCCTGTCGCTGACTGCGTAAACACCTACAGCTTGTTCGTAAACACAGCTGTCGGCATCCTGTTTGGTTTTGTACCAAAGGATTGGGGTGAAATAGACAACATTGAATCTCACCTCATCATACTCTTGGCGATTTATCTGTTTGCTGCAAGCCGCGCTGAAACAAGGGGTGGGCATCATGGCGTGCCTGTAAACATCGCTCTATGCACCACAAATCTAATTTTTCTTTCCACGCTTGCTATAATTCCCGCCTTTATGAGTGATCAGATTCCCGGCAAATTGTTCGTCGTTTTTTGGCTCGGTTCAGCGCTGTTGGTCACAGGATTCGCAATACGCTCCGTCATCGTTGGCAGTGGAGCTGTCCCAAAAAACAAAATCTTCGTAACGGAACTTGCAGCTATCCTTACCCTTGTGGCCGTCATCATCGCAATCAACTATACCGTCTTCGCACCATAACCAGGGCAAAGTGGTGGAGCGGATTTCGCATTCCGGCAAAACGAATTCAGGCCTGAGACTTCTGAACCTTCTTCCAGGTATCTCGTAATGGGACAATCTCATTGAAGACCGGATTGTTCCCATTGGTATCGGGATCGACACAGAAATACCCAAGCCGTTCGAATTGGACCTGTGTTCCCACGCCGTGCTCAGCCAATGCGGGCTCAATTTTCGCATCCGGCACGACGGAAATTGAATTCGGATTGACGACACTTAGCAAATCCTCAGCGGCACTGGGATTATCGGTGACGAAGAGCTGCTGAAAACGTCGCACTTCTGCGGAAAGTGCAGTTTGAGCATCGACCCAATGCAGTGTACTGCGTACCTTTCGCCCATCCGGTGTGGTACCCCCGCGCGATTGCGGATCGAAACTACATCGAAGCTCTGTAATCTCACCGCTGGCGTCTTTGATCACGTCAGTACAGGTGATGTAATAGGCATACCGCAATCGAACTTCACGCCCGGGACTAAGCCTGAAGAATTTTTTCGGCGGGTCCTCCATAAAATCATCGCGCTCAATATAAAGCTCGCGCGAAAATGGCACCAGGCGGGAGCCCGCACTCTCGTCTTCAGGGTTATTGATTGCTTCCAGCTCTTCGGTTTGGCCCTCCGGGTAGTTTTCGATCACCACCTTCAACGGATTGAGCACCGCCATACGTCTGAGAGCAATCTTGTTCAAAAGCTCTCGCGTGCAAAATTCCAGGAAACCGTAATCGACCACGCTGTCGGCACGGGCAACACCGATCCGCTGCGCAAATTCGCGCAGCGCCTGAGGCGGAATACCGCGCCGCCTGAGGCCCCGCAGCGTCGGCATACGCGGATCGTCCCATCCGCTCACCACCCCCTCCTTTACCAACTGCATCAATTTACGCTTGGACAGAACGGTATGGGTCAGATTAAGCCGCGCGATTTCGTGCTGCTTGGGTGTGCTCGGCGTCGGCAAGTTTTCGATCAACCAGTCATAGAGCGGACGGTGATCTGCGAATTCCAGCGTGCATATGGAGTGCGTAATGCCCTCGATGGCATCGGACTGACCGTGCGCAAAATCGTACGTCGGATAGATACACCACGCATCGCCGGTTCTCGGATGGTGGGCATGCAGCACGCGATAGAGCACCGGGTCGCGCATGTTGATATTCCCCGATGCCATATCGATCTTGGCCCTGAGCGTTTTTGCCCCGTTTGGAAATTCGCCGGCCCGCATGCGGCGAAACAGGTCCAAATTCTCCTCAACCGACCGATCGCGATGAGGACTGTTTTTGCCGGGTTCCTTAAGTGTACCGCGATAAGCCCGAATTTCATCTGCGTCGAGGTCATCAACATAGGCCTTACCGGCCTCGATCAGATGTTCCGCCCATCGATACAGTTGATCGAAATAATCTGAGGCAAACAGTGTCGTCCCCCCCCAATCGAACCCCAGCCATCGCAGGTCCTCCTGGATCGCCTCGATATATTCGTCGTCCTCCTTTACAGGATTGGTATCATCCAGCCGCAGATTACAGCGTCCGCCGAATTCCTGCGCCATCCCAAAATTCAAGGCGATCGCCTTTGCGTGCCCTATATGCAGATAACCATTGGGCTCGGGCGGAAACCGGGTCACCACTTCTGTCACCCGCCCCGAGGCCAGATCATCGGCTATGATGTCACGGATAAAATGGGCGGGGCCATCGCGGTCCGGCGCTTCAGAGGCTGTGCTTTGCTCGGTCATGTGATAAGGGCTGTCCTTGTCAGCTGTATCCAAAGGTCAGACGTGCGAGATCTTGGCCGGCTACGTCCTTGCCACCGAACACATAATCGATCAAGCCGCTGACCACCAGTCTAAGCGTCCCCGGAATTCGCCGCTACCGAGCCGACACAAAAAGCCGTTGATCGTTCATTGAATTGATGCAATGAGGCCACCTGCGACTAGCCCGACCGATCCTGACAAGCTAATCTAATCAACGCCGCTCCGCGACCACAGACGGGGCGTTTGCCCGATCGTCCAGCACGGCACGGCAGTGCGCCGGCCGAGATTATATAGAGACATGATCACGTGATGGCTTACCGCGAGACGCTTCCACCCCGTTGGGTACAGATCGCCACCGTGATCTTCACTGCCTTCGCAATCTGGCTCACAAATCAAATGATTGGCGGTTGGATTTTTCCACCGTTGATCGGAATTGCCTTGGGAGCCGGGATGTTTGAACTCCTATCCCGGCTCTCCGACCGCATGACCCGCGGCCCACGCAGGCGACCGCATTGATCACCCTGGCGCGGCCGGCCTAGAGCCTTACGCGCTTACCGCTCCGCGAACGCAAGATCGAGCGAATTGTTGACTGGCTTCAAGACGTAATGCAGAAACGACTTGGCACCCGTCACGATATTGGCCTGCACTTCCATACCCGGCGTGATGATATGATGTTGCTTTTGCCGACCGACATAGTTTTTGTCCATCGCAAGCAACACACGGTAGAACGGCTTACCTTTTTCCGGCTGCACGGTTGTTGGCGAAATTTTCGCAACCTTCCCTTTGACCATGCCGAAGACGTTCGGGTCGTAGGTCGACACTCGGATCTCGGAAATATCGCCCACCTTGACATGGCCCACATCGCGGGGATCAAGCTGCACCTCGGCAAACACCTTAACATCCACAGGTACGATTTTTGCAACGATGCCACCGGGTTTGATGACTTCGCCTGGTGTCGGATTATAGAGCTTCTGCACGACCCCACGAACCGGTGCGCGAACCACCAGACGCTCGACGCGGTCCGAATGCTTGGCAATCCGCTGGCGCAATTCAGCGAGCTCACCCACAAGCTTTGACCGTTCCTCGGCAAACCCTTGCAGGGACTTTGCCTGCCATGAGGTTTTTTGCTTTTTGGCTTCGATCACCTTCTCCTGCGCCGTCACATAGCGCCCGTTCACCGAAATAGATTCTGCCAGCGCTTTTTTGTGGCTGGATCGCGCACTCAGATACGTGCGACGCGTTGCCAGCTTCTTTTTCAGCAGCGCAGCATAGGTCTCTACCTCACCGTAAAGTATCTCAGCCCGCCGCACCAACACCTTCGCCTCTTCACCAAGCGCCCGTGCCTCGATCTTGCGAGACAGAATCTGCGAATCGAACATCATAAGTTCATTATTTCGCAACGCCATTTGCGAGCGAAAGAGCTGCATCTGAATTGCCGATTGCTTGGGAAAGCGCACCGCAAGCGCACCAAACTTCGGCAACGTGCCGGTGATCAGGGCATCAAGGCGGACAATCTGCAATTGGAGATTGGCCTCACGCAGCTTGAGTTGACCGAGATCGCTTTTGGCAGCAACCGGCTGCAGATGTAAAATAGGATCACCCTTGTCGACTAACTCGCCTTGGCGTACAGCCACTTCGAAAACTTGACCGCCCTCCAAGTGATGCACAAGCCGTATACTCCCGGCCGGTATAATGCGGCCATTGGCAACCGCCAACTCCCGAATTTGCCCGACACTCACCCAAACCATCGCCAACAACAAACATACCGCCGTCACATAGATCGTGTTGCGAAACAAACCCGGCACACGGCCGTCTTCAAGAACCAGCGGCAATGTCAACCGTTGACCACTGATGTCGTCTTGCCCCACCTTGCCTACAAGGTTTTTCACCGGCTTTAGAAAGAGATCAGTCAGTGCCTTAAGTATCGCTGTCATAAGATTTCTCTTCACCAATGTACGACTGAAATTTCGCTTACCTTAAACGCCCGGACCGACCACAGGTCGCGCACTAGCGGACTGCTCCGAACTGTTCATGAAATTGGGCACAATTTTTTCAGGACTACCGTCTGCGATCACGGCACCGTCCTGCAGCACGATCACCCGGTCTGCCATCCACATGTGGCTAGGACGATGCGTGACAAGAATTGTGGTTGCTTGGCCTTTGCGCGCTTCAAGCAACCGCATCAGCGCCAAGTCACCATTTCTATCGAGAGCCGTACCTGGCTCATCTAGCAGGTAAATGCCGACGTTTTTCACGAATGCGCGAGCGAGCGAAATTTGCTGCAACAGCCCGGACGACAACCGATATTCACTGTGCCCCTGCAAGCGCGTATGGATCCCATCAGGCAGTTGATGCACTTCTTCCAGTGCACCGACAGCGGCCAGCGCGCGCTCGACGTCCTCCGATGTCGCCATCGGGTGCGCGAGTTTTATGTTTTGGGCGATTGTCCCATAGAACAATCCGGATTGTTGCGGCACATAACCGACATTCTGGCGAATTTCAGCAACATCGAACTGGCGGATGTCGAGCTCATCGAAAAGTAGCGCACCCGCCTGCAGCCGGTGGAGCCCCGCCAGCACTTTCAACAACGTAGATTTGCCTGCACCACTGGGGCCGGTGACTGCAATCAACTCGCCCGCTTTTGCCTTAAGCGTCACATTGCGCAATGCCCCTTGGCCTTCGGACGAATAGCGGATGCTCCCATTCTGCAGCGATATATTGCCGAGGAACGAACGTGAATGGGTCGGCAGCGAGCCCGGATTGCGCTCTTGCGGCAATCGGAACAGGCGATTGATCTGCTTAAAGCTTTCGATGGCTTGTCCGACTTGATTAAGTCCGAGGAAAGTGACCTGCAATGGTGATAGGCCACGCCAGACCAACGCCGTCGTCGCGATTAGCGCACCCATGCTCAAGTCACCGCCAATGGCCATCATCGTACCGATGCCGATCGTCGCAGCACCGGCCGCCACCGCAAACGCCTGCGCGAGCGTTTGCACGATCATGTTGAATTGATGCAGCTTGAACTGGCTCAACAGGTATTGGCTAGTCAGCCCCTCAAATCGGCGCAGCCAAACACGTCCAGCATTGTTGTCTCGAATACCGCGATGCTTACTGGTCAACTCCATCAGAAAATTCCGACGCCGCGCACGAATTGCCCCATTGTCACGCAACAGCGACTTTGCCAGCGGAATCGTCACCACAGCCATCGCCAAATAGAGCCCGATCAACACCACCGGCACGTAACCAAGCGGCCCACCGATCACAAAAACCGCAACCACGAAGACAATAAGAAACGGCAGGTCGAGCAAGGCATTGGCGAGAGTCCCAGAAAACAGCTCTCGTATGCCTTCAAACTGACGAAACCGCGTCAAGTGTGAACTGGACGACGCCGTCTCGGTAAGAGCAATGGGCATATAGAGGAGACGTTGAAATACGCGGATGGCGATAACATTCTCAATTCGGGTGCCCAAGTAGGCCAGCGCCCGCCCTCTGAGATTGCGCAGCTGCAATTCGACCATCACGATCAAACCGATGCCGGCACACAGAGAAGCCAGCGTCAATGGTGATTTTGTACCAATGGCCAGCTCATAAACGCTCATGATGTAGATCGGAACCGCCAGTGCTAGCACCTTGATCATCAGCGACAACCCAAACAAAACAAAAAAGGTTCGGTGAAACTTTGCAAACAGTGTCTGCACCCAACCTGACGACGCTTCGGCAATTTTTTCCTGAGCCCCGTCGATCGCTTTGAACAGATAGGCGACACCCATGTCCCCATCGGGGTCGATAGTTCGGAAATCTTTCTCAAAACTATCAAAGACCAGTAGGCGTCCATCGCTCTCCATCGACACAACGACCATCAACGGGCGATCGGCCGCCTCGAACAGGCACGGCAGCATATCCTTGTGGATCCGGTCCAGCGACATGCGCTCGGTTGTGCTCTTGTAATTGACCCTGGCCAGAACAATGCGAAGACCTTCGATGTCATGCACCAGATCGAAGTGCGGCAGAGCTTCCGCCAAATGCCGCGCTTGCCCGGTCCAATGCAAGGCTGCCAGCAGCGGTCGCAAACATGCCCCAGCCGCGGTCTGTTCGTCGATTTGATGATCGTAACACTGGCCAAAGCTGGCCTTTAACAGCGCATGCAGGCGATGTACGGCATTGGAATCAGAGCCGCCGCCGTGCCCCCAATGCAGGTGCACACCGGCCTTGCTTTCCTTATCGTCAATTTCTAGTGCAAGATTTGACATGTTCCGGCCCGCAATCTCTCTACGCAACGCTTCCCGAGGGCACCTTTTGCGGCTCTGCAATTTGTGCTGTCACAAGCGCGCCATCCCGCAATTCGAAGACCCGATCGGCGATCGACAATAAGGACGGCCGATTGGTTACGATGATCTGGGTCAGTTGACCCTTCAACTTGCTCAAGCCATCTTGCAAAATCTTATCGGCACGCAGATCAAGCGCTGAATTCGCCTCATCGAACAGGAGTATCTTGGGCTCAGATGCCAAAGTGCGCGCAATAGCCACGAGCTGCAAAATACCTGCCGGCACCGCCTCGGTGACGCTACCGCCAAGTTGTGTGTCATAGCCTTTGGGCAGGCGATTGATCTTTGCTTCGAGACCAACCAGACGCGCGGCGGCCTTGGCCTTTTCAACAATTGGCCCCGTGCGGAACATCGTAATGTTCTGCAAAATGGTCCCCTCATACGTCTCAGAATAGCTGCACGTATAGCTGATATGCTCCCTGAGCGCGTCACCATAAGGCCCGTTCACATCCAGCCCATCGATGGTGATCTCCCCCAGGTCTGCCAATTGATCCCCACAGATGAGCCGCAAAAACGTAGACTTACCGACGGACTGTTGGCCCTTGATCCCGATTGTCTCACCTGGCTCAATGTCAAGCGCCTCAACGGAGATAAGTGGCCGCTCAGCCCCCTCGAAAGAGAACGTGACATTGCGGAGCGAGATGCCACCTTTGACGACACCAATCCCGCCCGGTTGCGGCGCTGCAAGATTGGGAAGCTCTAACAGCTTGCCCGCTTGTTCCTTTGCAACCGAAGACGTTTCAAGCTCCATGCAAACGCCAATTCCGCGCACAATCGGTTGTATCAGCCGGCTCGTCAGCATCGTCGAACATGCAAGCCCGCCGACCGTCAGGCCACCGGCAATCACCATCACCGCACCGACAGTCACAACTGCAATCAAAATAATGTTGGTCATCAAACTGGTTGCAGCCGACAACTCGTTACTCAGCAGATTCTTTCGAAACATCACCAAAGACGATGTCTTCTGCAGCCGTTCCAGCCGCCGCTGCATCTGCGGCTCCATTGCCATAGATTTGACGGCCTCGATGCCAGACAAGGTTTCGGTAATAAAATCGTACCTGCGATGGTCATGATCTTTGCGCTCGGAAAGATTATTCCTGAGGGCGCGCGACTTACAGGCAATAAACACGGCAAAAGCGCCGACCACAGCCATAACAACCAGACCAAGCACACCGGCAACCAGAAAAATAATTGCAAGATAAACAGCCATAAACGGCAGATCGATCAATGCAACTCTGGATTGACCTGATTTAAAGGCATTGAATTGCTCTAAGGCATCCAGACGGTCCATCCAGGTGCTTGGACTTTCCTTTTCAACATCTTTTGCTTTGGCGCCGAGCAAGCGGCCGACCGCGGTTACATCGGTCAAATAGGCATTTTGGGTCGCGCTCCATGACATCAAATAGCAGCGCAGAATCTTGATGATTACTTCTAAAATGATCACACCACTAAGGCCGACCATCAACCAAACCAGTGTATCAACCGCTTTATTGACGAGCACGCGGTCGTATACCTGCAAGACAACCAGCGGCAGCGCCAAGCCCAACACATTGATAACAATAGATGAAACGATGACCGACGCTGGCAGTTCAACAATATTCGACCACGCGTCTCTCAGCATGGATTTTATGGGGTCGATCCCGTACTTCATACCCAATTGTGCAGACATTAGCGTCACTTCAAGCAACAATTTCTGTTAACAACCCGCCGCGTCACGAATAAATTCACAGGCACCTATATCCAATGCACAAAGGCAAAAATATTCATCTGTTCAAGTTGTGAGAGAGCATTCCAAAATCACACAGACGTATATTGAAAAATAAAAAGCATTTCGGCTATTGAGCCATGAATAAGGGTGTACAGGCCTAGTGTTAAAATTTATGCAAAAATAGAAACAATAACGGTTACCAAATATTAAGCGAAACTGCGGAACTGCTCGCATGGTTATCGGAAATTAAGATGCCTCCGTCATATTGCGCCTGTTGACAAAAACCCATTTGGCAGAACCTTTTCAGGACAACGACAGTGGCAGACGAAGTAGCGCAACCAAACGGTCAGCAATCGAAAACGCCCGCACCCCAAAAATTGGATCAATCGGGTGCCGCAGATAGCACGGCTTTGGCGCAGACGCCGCCGACCAAGTTGGACGTCGTCCTCTTAGATGGCAAAGCAGGCGATGATCGCCTGATCGGCGGACCCAATGACGATAACCTCTACGGACATGATGGCGACGACCAAATCCTAGGCCGGGCCGGCAATGATCATTTGGCTGGCGGCGCAGGTGACGATGTTATTCGGGCTGGTAGCGGCGACGATCGGGTCTACGGCGGCTATGGCGATGATCACATTATCGCAGGCCCCGGCCATGACCGGGTCAGTGGCGGTGCGGGTAACGACCTTATCACTGGCGGCCCGGGCAATGATCGCATTGTTAGTGGTCCTGGAAACGATTTTGCATCAGGCGGTGCAGGTCAAGATCGCGTGAGCGGTGGCGTCGGCAATGACGTCCTGCGCGGCGGCGACGGCAATGACCGCTTGACTGGTGGCGCCGGCGACGACGCTGTCCTGGGCAATGAAGGCAGTGACATCTTAAGCGGCGGGGCAGGTGATGATCGCCTCGCTGGTGGCCAGGGTGAAGACCGCATGAGCGGCGGCGCGGGCGATGACCGTCTCGTCGGCGGCCAAGGCAACGACCATATGAATGGCGGTTCCGGTGACGACATCCTCCGTGGTGGTGTCGGCAATGACCGCATGAATGGCGGCGCCGGTGATGATGTCCTCCGTGGTGGTGCCGGCAATGACCGCATGAATGGCGGCGCCGGTGATGATGTCCTCCGTGGTGGTGCCGGCAATGACCGTATGAGCGGCGGCTCCGGTGATGACATCCTCCGTGGTGGCGCCGGCAACGACCGTATGAATGGTAACGGCGGCGATGATGTGCTCGTTGGTGGTGCTGGTAACGACCGCATGAGCGGTGGCGCAGGCGACGACATCCTCCGTGGTGGGGCCGGTAACGATCGCATGAGCGGTGGATCAGGTGACGACCGTCTCGTCGGTGGCCAAGGCAATGATCGTATGAGCGGTGGCGCGGGTGATGATGTCCTCCGCGGTGGGGCCGGCAACGACCGCATGAGCGGCAACAGCGGCGATGACGTACTCGTTGGCGGTGCTGGCAATGACCGTATGAATGGTGGATCAGGCGACGACCGTCTCGTCGGTGGCCAAGGCAATGACCGCATGAATGGCGGCGCCGGTGATGATGTCCTCCGTGGTGGTGCCGGCAATGACCGCATGAGCGGTGGATCAGGTGACGACCATCTCGTCGGCGGTCAAGGCAACGATCGCATGAATGGCGGCTCCGGTGATGACATCCTCCGTGGTGGCGCCGGCAACGACCGTATGAATGGTAACGGCGGCGATGATGTGCTCGTTGGTGGTGCTGGTAACGACCGCATGAGCGGTGGCGCAGGCGACGACCGTCTCGTCGGTGGCCAAGGCAACGACCGTATGAATGGTGGGTCAGGCGACGACCGTCTCGTCGGCGGCCAAGGCAATGACCGTATGAACGGTGGGTCAGGTGACGACATCCTCCGTGGTGGGGCCGGCAACGACCGTATGAATGGTGGGTCAGGCGACGACCGTCTCGTCGGTGGCCAAGGTAACGACCGCATGAGCGGCGGCGCAGGCGACGACATCCTCCGTGGTGGGGCCGGTAACGATCGCATGAGCGGTGGATCAGGTGACGACCGTCTCGTCGGTGGCCAAGGCAATGATCGTATGAGCGGTGGCGCGGGTGATGATGTCCTCCGCGGTGGGGCCGGCAACGACCGCATGAGCGGCAACAGCGGCGATGACGTACTCGTTGGCGGTGCTGGCAATGACCGTATGAATGGTGGATCAGGCGACGACCGTCTCGTCGGTGGCCAAGGCAATGACCGCATGAATGGCGGCGCCGGTGATGATGTCCTCCGTGGTGGTGCCGGCAATGACCGCATGAGCGGTGGATCAGGTGACGACCGTCTCGTCGGCGGCGTTGGCAACGACCGTATGAACGGTAACGGCGGCGATGACGTGCTTGTTGGTGGTGCCGGTAACGATCGTATGAGCGGCGGATCCGGCGATGACGTGCTCGTCGGCGGCCAAGGCAATGACCGCATGAATGGCGGCGCCGGCGATGATGTCCTCAATGGTGGTGTCGGCAACGATCGTATGAATGGTGGATCAGGCGACGACCGTCTCGTCGGTGGCCAAGGTAACGACCGCATGAGCGGCGGCGCAGGCGACGACATCCTCCGTGGAGGGGCCGGCAACGATCGCATGAGCGGTGGCGCAGGCGACGACATCCTCCGTGGTGGGGCCGGTAACGATCGCATGAGCGGTGGATCAGGTGACGACCGTCTCGTCGGTGGCCAAGGCAATGACCGCATGAATGGCGGCGCCGGCGATGATGTCCTCAATGGTGGTGCCGGCAATGACCGTATGAATGGTGGGTCAGGTGACGACATCCTCCGTGGAGGGGCCGGCAACGATCGCATGAGCGGTGGCGCAGGCGACGACATCCTCCGTGGTGGGGCCGGTAACGATCGCATGAGCGGTGGATCAGGTGACGACATCCTCCGTGGTGGGGCCGGCAATGACCGCATGAGCGGTGGATCAGGCGACGACCGTCTCGTCGGCGGCCAGGGCAACGACCGTATAAACGGTGGCGCGGGCGACGACCGTCTCGTCGGCGGTCAAGGTAACGACCGTATGAATGGCGGCTCCGGTGATGATGTCCTCCGCGGTGGTGGCGGCAATGACCGTATGAGCGGTAACGGCGGCGATGACGTGCTCGTTGGTGGCGCTGGCAATGACCGCATGAGCGGTGGGTCAGGCGATGATGTGCTCGTTGGTGGTGCTGGTAATGATCGTATGAGCGGCGGAAGCGGCAATGACCTGTTCCACTTTGGCCAGGGCGGCGGTAGCGATTCCGCCCACGGCGGTTCAGGCGGCAGCTGGCTCGATGCGGTGGCATTGGACGGCGGAGCAGCCCTCGGCACCTATGGGGAGGATTGGACCGTCACCCTCAATCAAGGCAGTATTGTCACTGAGCACGCCAACAGCCTCGACCTCAGTCTCGATGCAGATGGTGTGATCGAACTTTCAGACGGGAGTCAGCTGAGCTTCTTCGATCTCGAACAAATTCATTGGTAACAACAAACTGCGGCGGATGGCACATGTGGTCTGCGCCGAACTATTTTTGCCTGCCGACGCAGTGCGGCGCACTGTAAGCGGTATCACGCTTGTATTGCGCGGGCACGCGGCCTACCTATAACAAAATCCATCATTTACGGGCCGAACGACTATGCTCTCCAACCTCGACACGCTTCTCGGAAATCTGTTCAGTACAAATCCGCCGGCCAAGCTGAGCGATGAAGACTGCCGCATTGCTTGCGCCGCACTTCTCGTCCACTGTGCAAAAGCGGACGGACATCAATCCCCTGCCGAAGACAAAAAATTAAGAGAAATACTACGGGATCAGTTCACACTGTCTGCAGACGATGTTGAAACGCTGATTGAAAGGGCCAGCAAGCAACAGGCAGATGCCGTTGACCTACACCGCTTTACGCGCATCATCCACCAAAACTTGGACCGCGATGGCCGCAAAGCCGTCGTGAGATCACTTTGGGAAATTACCCACGCAGACGGCACCATCGATCATGAAGAGCGGTCCATCGTAACACTCATCGCCCGCCTCTTGCATGTGGAGATCAGGGACGCCGTCTCGCTCCGCCAATCCGTCGTCACGCCGAAATCAGATTGACAGGCGGCATCCAGACGTCGACGCACCATGCTCCGATGCACAACAACAGGTTACTTGGTGACCTCGCGTGTCGGTATACCCTGCCAGCATGTATGACGAGGCTTGCGCTCTCCCTTCATCAACAGTGACATAGGCTTCAGAACGGCACCTTCATCCATGTGCGTATCATAGAGGACCACACTCATGTTACCGACCGAGCAATCATTCGCGATAACGAGCTTCGCTGACTTCATAATTCGGTCTTCAAACAGGTGGTTTTGAATGACAACCCCGCTGTTCAAGGCAACGCCATCACCAATCTCAACCAGATCAAACTCGGAAAACAAATTGGTCTCGATGAAACAATGCTTTCCGATTTTGCACCCAAGCATCCGCAGCAACATCGCCGCGAACGGCGTACCATAGAGGTTTGCGACAACCGGCCCCATCAGTGACTCGTAGAGTCCATTTACCAGCTCATTCCACCAGATATAGGGGCTCCACAACGGCTGCACTGTCGGCTGAAAGCGTCTCATAATCGCCCATTTCAAGCCGATCACACTGGCGAGCACCGCCGCCAGCACCAGCCAGGCCATAAGTGGAATGGCCGTATAGGCGCCCCACACACCATAGTGCGCATAAACTGCACTTACGACCAAGACCCCCGCGATACCGGTGAGCCCAATTATGTAGCCCGGCAACACCACCCGCAAAGCATCTATCATCGCGCGGTGAAGATACGTCCGCCGATCCGGTCGAAACGTCTTACTGTCGTCGAAACAGGTCACCTTCTGGCGCCGTGGCAATTGGAAACTCGGCGATCCAAGCCAATCAGTCCCATCGCCAATCGCCTGGCCCTGCTCTGGCGGCGATGACAATACGCCCAGCAGGCAATCATCACCGACCCTGTCACCTGCAGACAAAATTGCGCTGTTGCCCACAAATGACCGATTGCCGACCGAAATCGGTGCGATCATGCAGCGGCCAAGATGGATGCGATGGCTGGCGAGCATCGCCCCATCAGCGAAGAACACCCCATCACCGGCTGAAACCAAATCCGGATCAATTGTCCAAACCGTCGACATCTCAACATTGGCACCCAATCGCGCACCCATGAGCCGCATCCAGGCTGGCAAGTAGAGTGTTGTAAAGACCGACATCCCGGCCGTCTTCGCCACCTCCATCACCACGCCTGCCAGCCAATGCTCAAGGTAGGCCCGCGAATAAACCGGCACGGTCTCTTCATGTGCACACGGTCGCACCCACCGTTTGCAGAGCGCCAACCACAGACAAAAAGCGATCATCGCCACCGGCACACCAACAATCAGCGCCGGCAACCAAAACATCACCGATGTATTTATCGCCAGCACACCGAGCAGCGCACCGAACGCTGCCAGCGGCAGCAAGCACACCAGTGTGACCAGCACACCGAGCCCGATTTGCAGCGCACCGAAACCGAACAACTTGATCGCTGGCGCGCGCAACGGCTTCCCTGTCGGAACCAACACGGCATCAGGTACCGCCGGCGATCCTCGGTAGGCACCTCCGTCCGCCAAAGTAACGCCATCCGGCAACAAGGATTGATCGCCAAGCAAGCAATCATCACCCATGCGTGCATCATTGCCGATGACACTATGTGCGCCAACAAAGCAGCGATTGCCAATCGAAATTCTCCCGACGAGCATCCGACCATTTTCGACCCGCAAGCCAGCGAGCTGCGTATCACTACCGATCGAGACATCATCGCCAATCTCAATGCAATCCCAGGCATAAACCTGTGCGGAATTCAAAACACAGCCTTTGCCGACCTTGGCACCCATCGCGCGCCATAAGACGGGCGCCAAGGGTGTACCATTGAACGCCCCGAGGCCGCTCAAATGTTGCAGACGTGAGACGATCCACCAACGCAGGTAATAGCCACCCCACATTGGATAGCCACCCGGCTTATAGCGTCCGATGATCGCCCATTTCGCCGCAATCGCCGTTAGGATCAGCACCATCCACAACCCCAGCCCAAGACCGATAGCAAGGGCTGCAAATGACACCAATGACGTTTCCATGCGCAACGCACTCATCGCCGTCGGCAATAGCAACACGGTTGGCAGAAACAGCAGCGGCAGAATTGCCAGCAGATAGATCACTTGACCGGTCAGCGTCGTCCACTTGGGCTGTGCACGCACGGCCACCGTGTCTGAAACCGCGTTCTCCTCGGACTGGGCCGCCTCGGTGCTCTCTGCAAGCTCCAGCATATGTTGACCAAGACGTCGCACGGTTGGATAGCGATAGACATCGCTGATCGGCACGCTAAGGGAAAACTCTTCTCTGATCTCGGTTACCAGCCGCGCTGCCAACAACGAATGACCACCGAGGTCTACAAAGAAATCCTGATCCGGACCCACCGCGCCACAACCCAGGACTGACGACCAGACGCCGGCCAGGCGCTCTTCTTCGCCCTCAAAATCCCAACTGTCATCCGCCTGCTTGGACTGCAGTGGCGTCACTGGCTGGATCAGACTCTTGCGATCGATCTTGCCACTGGCCAGCCGTGGAAAACTCTCAACGACCTCCAAGTACTGCGGCACCATATAGACCGGCAACCTGTCGCGCAGCGCCTTTAAGACATGATCGCGATCGATCTCCTTTTGGCCGTTCGCTGCCAAGACGTGTGCAGCAAGTACGTCCACGCCGTCCTTCCCATAAAGCGCAACGGTCGCAGCAGAAATGCATTCGAGGTCTGTCAGGGCCGCTTCGATTTCACTGAGTTCAACTCGAAAACCGCGAATCTTGACCTGATTGTCCACGCGACCAAAAAACTCGAGATCCCCCTTTTCATTGAGGCGCACAAGATCGCCGGTGCGATAAAGCCGAAGCCTGATCCGTTCTTCGCGTGTCTCACCGAGCGACAAGTCATCAGCCGCACTGGTTAGGTTCGTACATTGCCGTGCAATTTGCCGATCGACCGCCTGATTGAGGAATACCCGATCGACATCGCGTTCAACAAATGATGCCTTGGTTTGCTCGGGCGCGCGCAAATACCCCCGTGAAATGCTTGGCCCGGCAATAAAGAGCTCACCCTTTTCCCCCTTTGCAACCGGCTGTTGATCGGTCCCAAGTATGAACAGCTGATAGCCGTTCAAAGGCCGACCGATAGTCACCGGTTCGCCGGGGACCAGAACCCGCGCGGTAGAATTTACTGTTGCTTCCGTTGGACCATAAACATTTAACATTGTCCGTCCAGGCACCGCCCATTGGTCCACCAAATGTCCCGGGCAGACCTCGCCACTCACCACCAGTTGGCGCAAGGACGGCACATCATGGCCAATTGTCGACAACAATGTCGGAACCGTCGACAAGAACGTTATCTTGTGTGCATTGAGCACCCGCGCAAAATCATCACCGAACCGCGGCGTATCGACCTCGCCACAAATCAGCGCCGCCCCGTTGGAGAAAGCCATCCAGATTTCTTCGACAGAACCATCGAATCCAAGCGAAAAACCCTGGAAGACCCGATCGTGTGACGTCGTCGAGCAAACCCTGTTAAAGGCTTCGACGAAATGCACGACATTGCGATGCTCTGCCACGACACCTTTGGGTTGTCCCGTACTGCCTGAGGTAAAGAGCACATAACAAGGATCGCTTTCCTTTAACCCTATGCGTGCCGGGCTCAGACGATCAGGCGCCGGTCTGCCATGTCGCCAACGCCGGAAATCTTCGAGACAAAGAAGTTCGCCGGCCGACAAGCCAGCCAGACGCTCTTGATGAGCCTTACCCGTTAGCACAAACGACAAATCTGCCGTCTCGCTAATCCGGCGAATCCGCTCATCCGGCAAACCCGGCTCCAGCGGCACATAAGCGCCACCCGCCTTAAGAATTGCCAATATTGAAACAATCGGCCACTCGGACCTGTCCAGCGTTAAACCAACATAATGGCCGGGGCCTACGCCCTTTTCGCGCAGGAATAGGCACAGAAGATTGGCCTCGACCTCGAGATCCTCATAGCTCCAATTCCGTTCGCCGCAAACCAGGGCCAATCGATCCGGGCCTCGGTCAACTTGTTTTTCGAATAAATGGTGCAGACACACCAAATGCGCATCAATCGCTGGCTTTGTATTAAATTGATCGACATCACCACCGACTTGGTAATTCGCCGATCTATTCTGAAACACATTGGCTTCTTGTAACTGCATCGTACTGAACCAGACTTCGAACTAACAAAACAAACGTCATCTATCGACACAGCTGAGAAATTAACAATTTCAGGTTCCGTCCTACAGACCCAATCATCGACTATTTATCACATCAAGCCTCAGATTGCAGATCAAATACAAACCTGAAAACGACCCAAGATCAAGCGGTCTACCATCCGGCTTCGGGCAAGACTTAAGCGCATTCCACAGCCATCTTAATTTTTGATCGCAATATTCGTGCCGGTTTTTCAATTAAGGAAATTTACCGAGATTCGATGAAACAACTATTTACCTTTATTTAACGATCGAATTGCGCCTGTCCCAAACCCTCACAATTATAAACGAATTATAAATTTGTTTTAATAAAGCATTACGAGGGTTAGTTAATGTCAGTAATTGAGTTTTTTGAAGAAGAAAAAACGAAGAGAAAAATAAAGACCACCCACCGCTCCGAATACCTGGATCATAAATGGCAGGATCGAAATTCCGTCACCCGCTTTGACCAGCTCATCGCGTACGTCGGCGATCGTATCGCCCCGGAAGATCTGTTGGACGTGGAAGCCGGCCTCAAAGTCTCCGGCATGTCCATTCGGCTAACCCCATATATTCTGGATTTGATCGACTGGCAGAATGTCAAAACCGATCCCATCCGTCGGCAATTCTTGCCAATGGCAAGCGAGTTGGAAGAGGATCATCCCTGCCTCGTTGTCGATTCCCTGGAGGAGCAGCGGACATCACCAGCTCCCAACCTCGTCCACCGCTATCCCGACAAGGCATTGTTCCTGGTAACTTCGGTCTGCCCGGTCTACTGCCAGTTCTGCACCCGAAGCTACGCCGTCGGTCAGGACACTGAGACCCAGTCGAAGGAAAAAGTTGCAAGCCCGACCGGCTGGGCGCAAGCGCTCGACTACATTCGCAACACGCCCGAACTGGAAGACATCGTAATTTCAGGCGGTGACATCGCCCGCCTAAAGCCGCAGAATATTCGTATGCTCGGCAAGGCATTGCTTGAAATCGATCACATCAAACGCATTCGCTTCGCAAGCAAGGTCCTCTCGGTCCAGCCAATGAAGGTGCTGTCCGACCAAGCCTGGTTCGACGCGATTGTCGAGGTCGCAGAAGAAGGCCGCGAACGCTTCAAGAGCGTCTTCTTCCACACCCACTTCAATCACCCCAATGAAGTAACGCCGGTGGTTGAACAAGCCATGCGCCGTTTTTTCGCCGCCGGCATATTCGTGCGCAACCAAACGGTGCTGCTGCGCGGCGTCAACGACTGCCCGGAGACCATGAAGGACCTGATCAAGAAACTCGGTCGGGTCAACATTCAGCCCTACTATGTCTATGCTTGCGACATGGTCAAAGGCACCGAACACTTCCGCGTTGCACTCCCTGATATCCAGCGCCTCGAACGGGAAGTGCGCGGCACAACGGCAGGGTTTAATACGCCGCTGTTCATTGTCGATCTTCCAGGCGGTGGCGGCAAACGCGACGTCCATAGTTTCGAATATCGTGACGACACACACGGCATCACAGGCTACCGCGCACCGGCCGTCGAGTCTCAGCGGATGTTCTATTACTACGATCCATTACGTGGACTTGATCAAAGCGCCCAGACGAGGTGGAAGGTCGGCGACGTGTCATCAAATCCAGAGGCGTTGATCGACCGGAAGCCCGCCTAGATAATCGAACGTCGAATTGCCTCTGCCTCAGTGAGCAAAAGAACAGGTAGAGTGCTCAAGACACGGTCTGGCATTAAACCCTCGTGCCAGACCTGTAATGCCCCCCGGCCCGATAATCCGGGGGGCATTCATTTTTGCCATCATTAAATACGTGCACATGGAATAGTCATTACGACGCGCGATGCCTTTTCCGCCACCATCTATCAGGCTCTAAAATCCTCGGGCTCTAAGATGCGTGATGATATCTCGGGTCGCCCGCTCCTTCTGGCGCTTTGACCCGCCACAACAATGTCCACCATAAGTTACACAATTCTCTATCGCCCAGGCATGCCAGCCGTCTTCTGGGATTTCCTTACCGTCAACCGCATTGCGCATAGATCCATTGTCCTCGACCCAAACGCGGCACTGTGCATAGTTCTCAATATCTTCATCGAATTCAGCCTTGTGCCCAAGCTCTTCCCACGCATGATGAACGCCACGATAAAGGATCACTGCAACATTCGGATTGCCGGCATTCCTGAGACGTTGTGCCTGGGCCTGACACGGTGCCGCAGGCGTCTGGTCATCGAGTTCCGCCAGCATGAATAGGATTGGCTGCCCGGTGGTTTGAGTGGAGCGCGTAAGCCAGCCACAATCCGGAGAAATAGCTATGTGCGTTGCAAATTTGGGGTCCGTTGCCCTGAGATTCATCCATCCGCGCCGCACGATCAGCGCGCTATCCATCGCAGCCGTTCCCCCTTTGGAAACACCCATGACCGCGATTTTGTCAGGTCGAAATCGCTTGTCGCGCGATAGATAGCGCAATGCTGCAATCGCATCGTTTTCGATGTTCCAGGAATCGAGCTTGCTTTGATCATACAGCGATCCCTCGATCCCTCGCGCCTGATAGCTAAAGACGACCAAAGCCGCGATCCCAACTTCGGATAGCTTACGGGCATAATAGATCTCTCGAGCCGCTTGCACTCCGCTGCTGGATGGCAGGATAACCACGACCGAGTAAGGAGCTTTGACGGCAGTCGGCAGGAACAGCTTGGCGTTGATCGCCACGGGCCTATCGTTGCTTGTGTGGGGCACAACATTGGTCTTGAACCCAACATCGTCGATCACGTAGCGCCAGTGACCGCCCATCAGATAAGCGACAACAATTATGCAGACAGCCAGGAGTATCGCCACACCACGTTTCTGCCACCAGTCCGCAGTGGCAAGTGGTGCCAGGCGCGCGTACACACCGGCCAAATGTCCTTGCCCTAACCTCATGCCACGTCCCTGGGGCCCGCCCCACCAGGTAGGATCGGATAGTCAATGAAGCCCAGCTCTTTTTCCCTGCGCAGCCAAACGGAAAGACGCCCCTCTGACCGGTCAAAGATGACACGTGCAATCGTATTTTTGTTGAAGAGGCCGCGGTATTTACCTTTCTTTCGACCCAACGCATCCTTGAGCGCATCTCCTTGCATGTCAGCGCCAACCAGCCTCCGCGCCAGGTCATAGCGCTGCCGACTGGTTCCGGTGTCATCATCGTCGGCAAGGCCCTGAAGCTCGGCGGCGAGCACATGGTTTGTATGCACAAAAGGAAGTACCGGCCGTGTTATTGCAAAGCACGTGGCTGTACACTCAAGGGCCAATACCGCGCCAGCAGCGTCGCCAATCACGTGCGCAAACCCCGATGCGCGTGCCAAACCCAACACCCGCCGAATCTCCTCATCACCCCCGGTTATCTCTGAGAGCCGGCGCGCTATCACCGTACGCGGCACACCGATCTGATGATCCGTTGCTTGCATACTGTTTATGGCTTGCACATACCCGTCCCCGCGAACGCTGAACGCAGCGCCGCCGAGCGGGCAGGCATAATAGTAGAGTTCAAGTGTGGTTGTAGCGCCTATGGTCTTCCTGATGAGACAAATGTCTTCTTTCGCATCCGCAGACCAGTCCTCGTTATGCCCGATCAACCGCCCGCCATTCGTGACTGCAGTTGTACATCGTTCATATCCGTCCGCTTCAAGCTCGTCTTCAATGCTCAACGTCCACAAATCCAATACATCAACGCCAGCGCTTTCTGCATAAGCACTGAGCTCCAGAATATATTGCGGGAAATGCTGCTGAGTGCAGTCGAGATAGGCCGACGCACGCGTACGCAATCCCGGCCAATCATCGCGCGCCGTCTCTTCAGACAGATAGCCACGAATACGCTCGCCAAAGAGCGTACCCAACCGCCGGCCGAGCTGCTGATGATCGCCAGCCTTAACCTCGTGGTAATTTTTGTGCATATTTTACCACTTCACAACTGACAACGGACGTCCCTGTAATTCAAATTAAGCTAAACGTCTGATACGCGAATATATGTGGAACCCAACAATTATACCTAAAATGGGTGAACAGAATTGCCTGCCCTGAATTGTGACAGTTGTCCAGTAACAGCACACCGCGCTCACATCAAACACCACACCAAGCCCGCCAATCCACGACAAACATTAATGGCACACGCATTGCATCCCAATGTCATGTGATTCGCATTGTCTCAAATCCAGACAATCCGAAAAACCTTTTGACGACACGACCGTTTCAAAAATTGAGATGTTAATCGTTTCCGAGCCTTGCATATATTAACGAAAGGGACTGTGATGAAAGCCGCAACGCGCGTTAAGGCCCTCGAAAATACTGCCATACACGTAAAGATGGTGGCTGCCACCGTATCTCTCGTTGCCTTGATATTTACAACATCTGCCGTCAAAGCCGCAGATGGCATAAGCCCCGCGCCGTCTGCAACGACACAAGTCACGCAATGCTCAAAACCAGGCGATATTTGGTGGAATGAACTGCTAACACCCGATACCCGCAAGCTGACGAATTTCTATGCCAAAGTCCTCGGATGGCGGCAGAAAATCGTAGACGTCCATGATCAACGTAGCGCCCCGCTTAGGGAAATTGATCGTTACACCATATTTAGTGCTCAGACCGGGCAGCAAGCCGGCCTAATGGATGCCAAACATCCAGACGCAGCCCATACGAGCAATGGTTGGTTCTTGTATGTCCACGTCAAAAGCGTCTCCGATACTATCGCATCTGCACGCAGCAACGGTGGCACCATCATCAGAGATTTGACCGAAGTCGACAACATGGGCGAAGTCGCTGTTATCCGCGATCCCATGGGTAACGTCTTTGGCATCATCACGCCGACTCAAAAGGCCCGTTGCCGCCAACAGACATCTGCCAGCGCCAGTCACTGATCGCCAGTTTCACCAATGCCGCAAGGATCAAAAAAAATGTCTGCTTTTATCATCCGCGACGCCCAAGGCCGCATTGTCCGCGGTTGCATCGTACGCCCTGGCACGCCGTACAAACAGGTCCTCCGCAATTTTCAAAGCTGCGACACACCCGCAACGCCCGAAACCGCAACCGTAACGGAAGTCTTGATCGCGGCAAGTGACATTCCCGTAAAATAAGTCAATCTGCGATGCAGCTGACTGACAATAAAAAAGGCGGCCTCCCGGACCGCCTTTTTGCGTCACCAAATTCTGTCGCTTTAGATCATCTTTATTTCAGAGGCTGCAGAGAACCCGGGCGAGCGAAGGCTGTCCAAATCTTGACAGTCGCATATCCACCTTCTTCGCCAAAGCTACAACCGCAAGCTGCGTTGTCATCGTCAACGAATTGATAACCGGCCGAGAAGCTCAACTGACCAACAGTGCCGCCGCCAAGATTGAGATCGATGGCAAGAAAACCACCAACGCGTTGGGCATCACCTGATTCATCGCCGATTGCCCAGACCTCAGGACCTATCGTCACCTTGCCAAAGTCGTGACCAACGCGAAGGATGCCGTAGTAGGCATCAAATGCCGTTGAGTAGCTACCTCGCAGTGCAAAATAAAGCGGAGCCGCCGCGCTGGAATTGGTATCGATATCGACAGCCACTTTAAAGCCGACCTCATCGCCTCTCACTGGATTGGTTAAATCATCCGGCGTCAGGTCATAGTCGGCGAAGTCAACACCGGCAAAGAATGCGGCATCCATCCGCCCCCTCACCCAGTGGTAACCGAATAAAATATCGCCTTGCAGCGTATCACCATCCGTCAAGCCACCCGGTCCATTATATTCATAACCACCGGAGTAACCGAGAAATCGCAGGAGGAAACCGCTGCGATCCAGATCGCCGTTCATCGCCAGCAGCAAGCCAACGTAGCTGTCCCGTGCATCTTCTGACACTTCCGCGCCAGAAAACACAGCAAATGGATAGGTATGGCTCGAACCACCATAATACCCGTCCTTATAGCCACCACCAGCTTGGACCGGATTGACCATCGCGAACTGCAGGGTGAACGCTGCCACAAGCGCCACCGCTGAAATTTTGAAAAATTGGATAAATCTTGAGAATATCATTGTTGGTGCATCCCTCTGCCCCGAATTTTATGAAGGTACGCACACAAGCTGCAGGCAACGCGGACGCGTGCCTTTATTTGGACATCTAATCTGATTCGCAATGATCAAAAAATGAAGAGGAGCACTTTATAGCCTCGGCGAGCACCCGTATTTCCGTTTACCGAGGCAACAAAAACACACTCTTGAAAGGTGACGCCAGCTTTTCATGTGTCGCTGATTCGTTTCTTAAGGCAAAGTTAAAACACGACTGCTTTTTTTCGATGGATCACCGGCACCCTAGCACCTCAAGAACCAATCACGAGCGCGGCAAAAACCGATCATATCCTAAATCTTCTGCAAACGCTCGTTCATAGATCTGTCGCAACGCCGGCTCAACCTCGGCCGATTGTTGCATCAACCGATCAAGGTCTGCGCGGACCTTGGGCATGGTCTCCTCCAGCTGGCGGGCCACATGTCTTTCATCGACCCGGGTACACTTGCCGTCCTGCACGATTCGCTCGCCAGCAACCCAAACATGGCGCATCCCACGCCCGCTCTCGCCATAAACGAGCTGACGCGCGGCACCATTGAGCGGCAGCCAGGCCGGATCTCTGAGATCATACGACACAAAGTCAGCCGCCATACCCGGTTCTATAGCGCCAAGGACACCGGATTTGCCTGCCGCAGCAGCCCCGCCTAACGTTGCCAGGCGGATAGCCTCCCGAGCCGTTACCGCATCGCCTGTCGGATCGCTAATACCGCCCAGGAGGCAATAGAGTTTCATGATTTGCAGCATGCTCTGAACATCGCTGCAACTGCAATTGTCGCAACCAAGAGATAACGCAACGCCGGCCCGGCGATACGCCGTCAAAGGTGCAACCCCGCTCCGCAATCGCAAATTCGAGAGCATATTGAGCACCACACCGGTACCACTATCGCTGAGACGCTTGATCTCTTCATCATTGGGCCACACCCCATGCGCAATGGTGACATGCGGGCCAACCAGCCCGGCAGCTTCCATAAACCCAACGGCCGAACCACCATAAGCCGCGAGCCTTTCCCGCGCGAACAAGCGTTGCAACCGCGTTTCGTAGACGTGCGTATAAACCGGTATGGTCCTTTCACGCGCGAATTGTGCGACCTTTTCCAAAAGCTCAAACGAACAGCGTTGCGGTGCTGACGGACTAATCCCCCAAATCACCCGCCCGCCGCGGTCACCGATACGATCGATTTGCTCGCCGACAAAAGCCACTTGCGCCATGCCGTCTCCCGCGCCGGTACCAATAATCTCGTGCTGCGATTCGGGCACCATTTCATCAGCCCACAGGATCGTTTCGAGTTGCGATTTGTCGCGAACCGTCGTCGAAAGTATAACGCGCACCCCGACACTTTCGTACGCATCCACCATCGCGTCGATATAATCAGAATCGAATTTCGCCAGGTTTGCAAAATCCTGGATCGTCGTAATACCGTTCCGCGCGCACTCGATAGCACCGACCAGGGTACGCAGCCGCACCTCCTCAAGCGATCGGTTGTTACCGATCGCACCGGCAACGATACCCCAGCGCTCGAGCGGCATGACCTCGAACAAACCTTTGGCGAGCACATCATGCGAATGATAATGTCCGTTGATATAACCCGGCACCAATAGTTGACCGGCAAGATCAATCACCTCGGCATTTTCATCGCCGACATCATCCAATACCGCAGCGATGACCCCATCGCGCACCAACACATCGCCGATCGGCGGCATTTCGGTGTCACCCTCGTGGCGATACACCCGGGCGCCTCGAATTACGAACGTCGCTCCCACGCCAACCTCCCCATCAAACTTGGACGAGAACCATAGCGCCCTTTGGCCGGCTTTGGAAATCAGCCCTTTGACATCGATAAAGACCAGGCACACCAAGCGGCCGGATAACAATTGGGATCGCTGACGCGCGCACACATACCCAAAAGGTCTCCAACGAAATCTTAGCCGCCAGCCGGTTTGACAGCCATCCAGGACGATGATTTGCTTATGAACCAGACACTATGGCGGAGTTACGTATGGACACCTCAAACCCGACCCCCAAAAAAAGTCGATACTCTGATGAGGTCGCGCAATCGATCGTCGACGAATCTGCCGAGGCCGGTGTGAGATTGGTTGCCAGTCTGCCAGACGACTGGATCGCCCCCACCATCCGGAGCTTTGAGGCCGATCCACGCATCAAGCATATCCCGGTCAATCGTGAGGAATCTGCAATCGGATTGTGCTCCGGTGCATTTTTTTCAGGCACGGGTGCTGCCGCCTTGATGGGCGCTTCAGGCCTGATGACCGTGATTTATGCCATGACCAAAATAAACTACACCTACGAGATCCCGATCTTGCTGCTCGTCACCCAGCGCGGCACCATGGATGATGTCGCCAAGTTCCACGTCTCGAACGGACTTTATCTCGACTCTGTGATGCAATCGATCGACCTGCCGCACGTAAAGATCGACCAGCGCGCCAAGCTCCCGCTCATCCAGGAGGCCTATCACCACGCCCACAAGATTTCCCGACCGACCGTCGCACTTCTGTCCAAGAAGGTGCTGCAAGGCCTGGCATGAGGATTACCAAATGAAATACCGAGAATGTTTGCAAGCAATCGCTTCAAGGTGGACCGATCAGCTCGTCGTCACATCTGCCGGCAACAGTTCCGAGCTATGGCATGGCATAACCGGCGACACGGAGCGTGTGTTCTATCTGGAAGCCTCCATGAGCTTATCCACGATGTTCGCCGCCGGCATCGCGCAAGGCCTGCCGGATAAGGAGGTCTGGGCATTTTCGGGCGATGGCGCTTTTTGCATGAACACCGGCATGCTGATGGTCGAGCGCGACATGGACTTGCCCAATCTCAAGCACTTCCTGTTGTCCAACCGGGCGTATGGCTCAACGTCGAATGTCGACTTACCCGGGCGCACCAACAACAACTATGCTGAAATTGCCCGTGGCTTTGGCATTGGTCGGGTTTTCGAGTTCAAAGATCTTGAAGCATTGACGCAAGGCTTCGACGACGCCGTCATGGGCCCAGGTCACACCTTCATCGTACTTGAAGTCGAACCGGTAGCGGAAAAACACAGCTCACCGCCGATGGACGGCCCCGAGGTCAAATTCAGATTTGGGCGCTACATCGAGAAGACCACCGGCAAACAGATTTTCTCCGGTCCGCTCTAGAGCATTTGTCATTTCTGACGCAGCAATATACCCGTCATCACACCAACTTGCACGTTGGCATGGTGATTTTGATCTAATCTAATCTAATCTAATCTGTGTCGCCACGATCCGATCCAAATAAGCCGACCATGGAGATTGAAGATGTCAGACCTCGTTGACCTGTTGATCAAGGACGGCACAGTGGTCAATCACGATGGCATCGACACAGCGGACATCGCCGTGAGCGCCGGACGCATAACCGCGATTGGTCGCGCGCTCTCGTGTTCTGCGGCGGAGACCATAGAAGCGTCAGGCCTGCATATTCTACCAGGTGTGATCGATTCCCAGGTTCACTTTCGCGAACCCGGCCTCGAACAAAAGGAGGATCTTGAAACCGGCAGCCGCGCCGCAGTTCTCGGAGGCGTTACGTCAGTGTTCGAGATGCCCAACACCAATCCGCTCACCACCTCGCCCGAGGCGTTAGCAGACAAAGTCAAACGTGCTCGCAATCGCATGTTTTGCGATTTTGCCTTCTACGTTGGCGGCACGCGCGAAAACATCGGCGATATCGCGTCACTCGAAAAACGCGAAGCATCCGCCGGGATCAAAGTCTTTATGGGTTCATCGACCGGCAACCTACTGGTTGAGGATGAACCGTCACTTGACCGCATCGTTGCCGCTCTCTCTCGCCGTGCAGCATTTCACGCCGAAGATGAAGACCGGTTGATAGCCCGCATGGATGTTCGCCGCCCGGGCGATCCATCGTCCCACCCTGACTGGCGCGATGAAGAAACCGCCCTGCTAGCCACGCAACGCATTGTCAGACTGGCAGAGAAGCATTGCCGCCGTATCCATGTTCTGCATGTGACAACCGCCGAAGAGATGACCTTCCTAGCGCTCCACAAAACCTGGGCCACCGTCGAAGTCACACCCCAACACCTCACGTTGTCTGCGCCTGACTGCTACGAACGTCTTGGCACCTATGCCCAAATGAACCCGCCGATCCGCACCGAACGGCACCGCAAGGCCCTGTGGCAGGCGGTAGCGGCAGGTGTCGTCGATGTGCTCGGCTCAGACCATGCACCGCATACGCGCGAAGAAAAGGATCACCCCTACCCCGGCTCACATTCTGGCATGCCTGGTGTCCAAACACTTGTGCCGATCATGCTGGACCATGTCGCGCAAGGCCACTTATCGCTTGCCCGATTTGTCGATCTGACGGCGCACGGGCCGGCACGCATTTTTGGTATCGCCGACAAAGGACGCATCGCGGTTGGTAATGACGCAGACCTGACCATCGTAGACCTCAAACGCACCAAAACAATCCGCAATGACCTCATGGCGAGCCGGTGTGGTTGGACTCCTTACGACAACCAAAAGGTCACCGGCTGGCCGGTTGGCACGATCATTCGGGGCAGGCGTGTCATGTGGGATGGCGAGATCCTGGGCACAGCCAGTGGCGCGCCAGTGAAGTTTCACGAAGCCGGCCTTTGAGGATCGTCCCGACCTCCACTGAAATGCGGCCGCTCACTAATCCTGAGCGTTGCTGGCAAGCCACATAACCAGGAGAAGTTGCCCGCTCTTTGACGACGTTCGAAGCAGCCGGCCCGGTTTTGGTGCTAAGGGAAACGGCAATTGGTCGGAATTGTTTCGTTGCGGACCCAAGCGCATGAACCAAGCTGTCAACTCCTTTATCAAGCTTTTGCAGCAAGGCATTGAAGCGCTGTTCGATCTCTTTCGGCTGGCCTGGACCTGGTCGTTCGGTCAAATCATCACCATCCTGAAATCAGATTGGCAAAGTCTACCGGCTTGGAAGATCATTGTTCTAGCGATTGTCCTAATTGGTATTGGCTTTGCGCTCTATCGCGTTGTCGTTCAGCTTTGGGGGGCGGCAGAGCAGATCCTGAAGGCCTTTATCGGCCTGCTCAGCGTGTTGGTTTCGGTTCTGCCCTACATTGTTGTGGCAGGGCTAATCGCCGCCGGAGGCGCTTGGGTCATCTCCAATATAAATATATGAAGCTTTCAGATTTTCCCCTGCTTTTTAATGTAGACCGCATTGCTCGCCACATGGAATCACTAACGGATACTGGTCGCTAAAATCGAGGAGAGGACACATAATGTTAAGTCGACCAACCTTCGTCGTGTGGATCATTTCCACCCTTATCGTCGCCGTTGTTATGCTGATGAAATATGCCGGCGTTACCATCCCCGTCCTGTCAGACATCGCCGCCGGCAAAAGCTTTGAGTTCGTTCTGCTCGCGTATATCCTGCTATGGCTTGGCACCATCGTGAAGGGCATGTAGGGCAAACACATTGTCAATTGACGGCTCGCGCCAGCGCCGCCACCACAGCCTCCATATCCTTCACCGCATGATGGCGGGGGCCGACGGCGATGTGCGGCGTTAGCACCACGTTGCGGAATGATTTAATGATATCGTCAGGTGGCGTCGGCTCTTGAAAATGTACATCTAAGCCGGCGCCGCCGAGCGAACCGTTTGCCAGTGCATCGATCAAAGCATCGCGGTCAACAATCGGCGCGCGTGAAATGTTGACCAGCACGGCACCAGGTTTCATTCGGCCGAACGCCTTGGCATCCACCAGTCCTTCGGTGGACGCGTTATGCGGCAGGTGGACACTCAGAAAATCGGCCCGCGCCAGCAGTTCGTCAAATGAGACATAACGGGCCCCGCTTTCCGTTTCATCCGCCTCCGAAACGCGTGTGCGTTGATGATATAGCACCTCCATTCCCATCGCCTTCGCCCGCGTGCCAACCTCCCGGCCAACCTCACCAAAGCCCAACGCTCCGAGCGTCGCCCCCTGCAGGCTCTTCAAGCCACTCACCCGCGCCCAATTGGCCCCTGCGACATGAGCCTGATCATAAAGCTGAGGGCGATAGCCAAGGGCTTGCAATGCCTCGAAATCCAGTGCCCGGTCGGTCTCGCATATCTTCAGACCAACCGCCAACATCAACGCAATAGCATGCTCTGCAACCGCACCATTGACGCGTCTGCGAATTGGGCAAACCTCGACACCGGCCATCGCGCATGCTTCAAGATCTATATTCCGGGTATCGACGCCGAACTTGATCACTGCTTTGAGACGTTCGGCCCGTTCGAGTTCGGCCTGTCCAATACTGAGCCCCTGGACGACGACGGCATCGGCCGCCGAGATGACCTGTTGAAGTTCTGGCTGATTGCCAATCATCAGGACCCGAGAAGGGTAGAGCATCCCGCACTGCGACTGTACTTTCTGGACCCAACCATCGACGTCTGGAATGTCAAACGACAGGAAATCCCTGAGCGAGGCCGCGCGGGCCGGCGGCACAGTCGGATCCAAGAGGGCATGCAAAAATCTCAGAACTTTGTCATCATCGACAATAATAGTAGGCATAGATATCACCCCCGGCTCCGGCCACGGGAGCCCACTGAACTGAAAGCGCAAAACCTATGGCCCGCATAACACTTCTAGAACACGACTCCGACCCGCAAATTGGCGCGCTTGCGCATCAAATCAGCCAAGGTCGTCGCGGCTCGATTCTCAATCTCTACAAAGCTCTGTTTCATAGCCCCGGTCTTGCAGAAACCTGGTTTCACCATATCAACACGGTCCGATGGGGGACAGAGCTTGATGGCCGATTGCGTGAAATCATTATCATTCGGATCGGACACATCACCGGGGCCCGATACATTTTGCGCCAACATGTTCCCAAGCTCGCGGCAGCAGAGGGCGTCAGCGTCGAAGAATGTGACGCTCTTGCGGACTGGGCATCGGCTTCCAACTTCTCCGCCAAAGAGCGCGCCGCTCTTGCTTATACGGATGCAATGACCCAAGACATCAAGGTCGCGGACGAGATATTCGCGCCTCTAAAAGCCACCTTCACCGAACGACAGATCGTCGAGCTGACCGTCATGATTGCGTCGTACAATATGCATGCTCGCGTTCTGTGCGCACTGGAGATTGATCTGGAGCCGGCCGAGACGAACGGCAACTAGAACCTAGCCGAATCTCAACTCTCCAATCGAAAAAATGCCTGACCCAAATTCCGCCCGATCAAACTTACGACTTCTCGTTCAGAAAGGTCCGGTTTGGCGCGATAGCACTGAGATTTGACACGCCGTGCCAGCGCCGCATCGTTTTTCGCGAGATGCACAGCCGCCAATACCAACAACGGAATATAGGAGCGATGATCGCTCTGCGAACCGCGCTCAGCGGCCTCCAACGCCGCCTCTAAATTATTCTGCTGCATATACCCAAGCGCCAGCAACGAAGACCAGACCGCCAATCGACTGTCACGCGGGCTGATTTGAATACTTTTCTCAAGTGCCTCGATGGCCTCGCCGCTCCGGCGCAGAATGAGATAGGCAGAGCCAAGTGCCGCCCACGCTTGGCCATTGTGGCCGTTGATCTCTATCGCAGCTTTCAAGATCGGCACCGCACGCTCGGGCTGGCCGACATCAGCAAGCGCACATCCAGCAACGCCCACAACATTGGAATCCCCGCTGTCAAGTTCAAGCGCCCGCTCCGCTTCGCCAATCGCTTCATCAACAACCGCTGGCGATTGGTCCAATGACCCAACCCGATGTCCAAGCCCAAGAATGATCGCCAAGTAGCCATGCGCCAGCGCCAAATCAGGCTCGCCATTGATTGCCCGCCGCAACAGGTCTGCGGCCTCACAGAATGTGTCTCGATGCCAGCCCTTCAAAGACAGCAAGCCCGTCGCCTGCAACACGAGCTGGCGCGGCGTCAATTCGCCGTCCGTCGCGCCGAGATCGCGAAACATAGCCCGCACCAGTTGGGCTTCAAGTTGTGGTAGAATTTCTAAGATCAGTTGGTCCAGCGCATTCGCCGCCGGCGCCTCAAAAGTCTGCGCCCATAGATGAAAACCATTCACCGTCTCGACCAGCTGCACATTGACACGTATGTTTTTTGAGACCGACTGCAAACTGCCGTCGAGAATATAGCGGGCGCCAAGTCGCTGACCGATGTCTTGCGGCGCTCTCACGTCGCCATCGATCGTTGCATTGGCAGTGCGTGCGACAATGTGAAGGAGTGGCACGCGCGTCAGCACTGTTCTGAGCGTACCCTCGAGCCCACGCGCGATAACGCCAAGCGCGCCCTCATCCCCCAATACATTAAACGGCAATACCGCAACTGCCGGCAGATCGCATTCAATAGACGACCGTGGTGTCTCAACTCCCAAACCGGCAGGCACCTCAACGCCGTCAGTTGACACAGAGCCAACAAAGCTGAAGCCACGACCACGCACGGTCTTGATATATTCAGCCCCCGGAGCTGCCGTCGCCAGCACGCGTCGCGCCGACTTGATGCAGCTGGAAACCGTCGCATCCGACACGATCCGCCCCCGCCAAACCGATTCTATCAAATCGTCCCGCGATACGACTTGACCAGCCGTCTCAACAAAATACCGGATAAGATCGAACACCAACGGCTCGACATGGCAACGCTCGCCACCGGCCCGCAATTCGAATGTCTCGGTATCCAGTTCAAAACCGTCAAATCGATAAAGCATTGCGCAACCACACAAAATTTTTCGCCCTAGCCTAGCCGAGTACCCCGCCCCAGACCAGCCGCGATGCAGAATTAGCCATATTACGCCGATCTCCCCGAAATCCCCCCGCCTTCCCCCCGAAACCCTCAAGCAGACCGGGCCTCCTTGCGCCACAACAACCTTAAGACGGCACAACCACTTCGGCCGGTCTTACGCAAACCACCGGACAGAAAACATCGAACGGGAGACCTACAATGACAACTCGCCTCGAGGCCACGCCTGACTACACCGCCATCAAGCAAAAGCAAAACGCGGCCTGGTCATCCGGCGATTACGCAAAAATCGGCACCACGCTGCAGATTGTTGGCGAACAACTCGCTGAAACCATGGATCTGGCAACCGACAGCGAGGTTCTCGATGTCGCCGCCGGTAACGGCAATGCGACGCTGGCGTTTGCCCGCCGCTGGTGCCAGGTCACCTCGACAGACTATGTCGGCACACTCTTGGCGCGCGGTCGCGATCGCGCCAATGCAGAAGCCCTCGGCGTGCACTTTCAAATTGCCGATGCCGAAGCCCTCCCCTTCACCGACAATGCCTTCGATGCAGTAGTGTCGACATTCGGTGTGATGTTCACACCCAACCAGGAGAAAGCGGCAAGCGAACTCGCTCGTGTCTGTCGTCCTGGTGGCAAAATCGGTCTTGCCAGTTGGACACCAGAGAGTTTTATCGGCGCATTGTTTCAGACATTGGGGCGCCACTTACCACCACCAGCCGGCATCAAATCGCCTGCGCTATGGGGCAAGCAGGATTGGCTTGAGCAACACTTCGCAAGCCCCGCACGCAGCATCCAGGTCGAATTGAGGGACTTCATCTTCCGCTATCGCTCGCCGGATCATTTCATATCGTTCTTCAAGGAATTCTATGGCCCCGTACACAAGGCCTTCTTGGCCCTTCCCCCGGAACAGGAAAGTGCACTTGAAGACGACCTAAGAGCTGCGATCGCACGCTTTAATACGGCAACCGACGGCAGCATGCGGGTACCAGGCCAATACGCCGAGGCGATTATTACGCTCTAGACCACCCCCCAGCCGACATATCAAAACACCCGAAAGGAACATGCTATGGGACATGCAGCACAAATCTCAAATGCCACTAATTTCATTACACAAGACCAACGCCTGGCAACACCAACCGCAATCCACAAAGCGCAATCGAGCCCAACCACCTACGGCGGACTGCTCGAGGGCGTCGGCCCAGCACCCAGCGACATATCCCTGGCCTATTGCTGCCTGACGCCGCTGACCCGCCGTTTGATCGCGCTGCTCAGACGCAATCGCTGACCAATTTGTGCCCAATTGCAGTGATCATTTCTCAGAGGCCCGCACGATCAGCGGGCCTCTCAGTCATTGGCGCCAATCGTAGTCCCGATTACAAACTTCTTTGCATGTGCGCGACCGGTCACTGAGCCCCACACGCTCTAGCCCCGAAGCCCACTTTCGCTTTAATAATCCGAAAGTTGCCAGACCCAACACCGAGCAGCCCATGTCCATCGATTGGCTAATCGACCTAGCCCGGGAACACGCGCTTGATCTGACCGCCGGCGCCGTCGGCGGGCTTATCGGCGGTTCAGTCGTCGCCAGCATGCGATATCTGGCAGGCTGGCGCCGTGCGAAACTAAACCTTGGCAGTGAGTTTCATATCGCAGCCACGCTTTATGTACCCGTCGAGACCGGCCAGGGCCACGACAGGCGCCATCAGCTGGCCCAGGCCCACGGCAAGCAATTTATTCAAGAGCTTTACTTCCTGGGCCCGGAAATCGCATTGAGCGACTTCTTGACCAATCCATACATTCTGAGCCGTGTTGAAGCAGCGATGAACGCTGCAAAGAATGAAGGGCTCCTCATCGGCGGCTTGGAGGAAGATTGCGAACGCCCATTATTGAAAAAGATTGCTGGCTACCATGCCACCATACCGGCCAGCGAGATCGTCACGTACTGCAAGCGCTTTTTGGGCCAAGATGTTCACGGCATGACCCACGGCATTGCGCCACCGACTCATGAAAACTACCCAGGCTCGCCACACCGGCGCGTTTTGCGGGCGCTGTTTATTTCCGAGCACCAGCTTACCGACGGCCTACCACCGCTCGAACACGTTTTTTTTGAAAACGACCAACACCAGCACCGCTACCAAACGCTCGCGACACTCATCACGCTTTATCGCGACAACCCGGAACGTTTTGCGCGCTGCCACACCCGCTTCTGAATTGCGCGCAGCGAAGACGCAGTTCGTCAGTTATTTGGAGATCTTCGCTGTACCAGACCGCCCATCATTGCGGTTCCAGCGTACGGTCTTTCGTCCCAGCCGGCGCATCGTATAACAATAGGAGCGCCCCTTCATCCACCTGGACCACCGTTGGCACAATCGATTGCCAATAATCCACCAGCGCCCTTTATCGGACTTGGAACCTGTAACCTGGGCGATCAACCCGCGCGCGGAGCCAAGCATTGTCCCATTGCGCCGGTATCTGATGGGCACCGCGCCAACAGGCGTCGCCAGAAATACGGTGCGACCGGAAATCGCCTGACGCAAGTTTTTTCCCGCCATCGTGAGCGGCTCTGCATAAGCGACGGTTGTCGTCACCCACAACGCACTCAAACAAATCAACAAATACCTTTTCATATGCTCCCCGCTTGAACCGATCAACGGTCCACGCTCAAACTCATAGCGCTCGTGTCGCAAAGCGCCATTAACCTAATCAAACGGTCAACCAAACCAAAATCCGTCGATTAAAAATCCGCGGATATTCTATCTCTCAACCGTCCAAATGATCAACGGCACGTTGGAGAAAGCCCCAACCTTCTTAATAATTGGTAACAATAATCCGACGGCGGATCAACTGACAAAGGTGTCAGAATTCACGCTTTACCCGCCCTTTAACCGTCAGTTCGCCAGGTGTTGATTCATCCAGCTCAAGACCCTTGCGCCCCGGCTCGCTTGCCCCGTAGAGCAATTCCAGTCCAAAATCCATTTTGGGTATGGTCCCAATCACCCCGAGCCCCGGGATCCGCACTTCCGTGCGCGAACCGGACTTGCTGCCGGGAGGATTAGGTGTCGTAAGCTCCAGCCCCTGACCGGGCTCACCTGGCTTGGAGGCGGTAGGCACGTCGGCGGGCTTCTGGCCCCCCGTCGCATCCTTATTGGATTCAAACGCGCCGGCCATTGAGGCACCGAGTACCAACGATACTCCAGCGTAAAAAAGCTTACGAGCTGACATAGGATTTCAAGGCCTCTGACGTGACATGCGCATAACGGTTAAATTGCGCAGATTATACAGGGTTTCAAGATGCAATCGTCTTGGTTAACGATGCGTGAAGAACTTCTCAAATTGAGTGTTGTATTTCCGTCAACTAAACGATGTTTATCCAGTAGAACTTGGGGGAATTGAACGCTGGCGATCATATTTGCCAAAGAAAACGGGCCGCACCGAGGCGGCCCGTCGAATTTTGTCTAGGTGTTGCTTCAGATCAGAAGCGGATCTTTGCACCCATGATGACCGCGCTGAAGTCTTCGGTATCGATACTGCCGGCCAGATCATTTACGTCGACCTCAACATTGTAGTAGGCCAAGTAAACATCCATCGCAGCGGCTGAGATTTGCTGGTTAATACCAATCGACCAAGTCTGATTTGCAAGGCTGGTACAATAACCGTCCCCATCTGGGTCAAGAGCAACTGGACCGACGGCACAACTCGCGACTACATCTTCACCACGATTGTTTTCACTTTCGTAGTAGGTCGCGTAAATGGTGGTCTTACCAAGCGCGAAGAATTTGCGCTCCATACCAAACGTGACCACCCAATGGTGCTCTTTATCATCAACCGCCGCAGCGTTCCGGTTGTTGTCATGGACTTCACCATAACCCGCAGAAACGAAGAGACCGGTCGGAACGTGCATGACGCTGGCACCTATGCCCCAGGCCTCGCAGTCCGCGGATCCCGCAATAGCGGTACAACCGTCTTCCTGGTCCGGATCGTTATGCCAACCATAGGCAACACCGGCAGCAAACCGGATGCCGTTGAATTCATTGGCATAGCGCAGAGCTACTGACCAATAGTCATCATCGGCATAGGTCGACGAGAACGTAAACCCGGCAAACGTCGGCGAGTCGTAACGAATACCATTCTTACGAACCGAAGATGGTGGGTTATACGACCATGGCGCCACCGTATCATCAAAAGTGATACCAGCAAGTTGTGCGCCACCTGCTGCCCGAACAACAAAACGATCGTTAAAATCATCGAACCGCGGCGCGTTCACACGAGCAAGATTGATCGTAGTGATACCAGAGTCAGCGGTTGATTCACGACCGACCGTAAGCCGACCGTAAGTTTTCGATTGAACATACCAGCTGGCCTTGCGCATATCGATCAATTGATCAACGTTGGCAACATCATCTGCATCCCACCGGTCAGAACGGTGTGTTCTGATGCCGATTTCGATCTTATAACCGGCAGACCATCCGCCGCCGATGTTAGCTTTGCCTTTGAAACCGAAACGCGTCCGGCTGTCGTCATTGGTACCTTGATACCAGTTGGTCTCAACACCATCGTCCCACCACATCATCATCTCATTGACATGACCGTAAACGGTGAGCGAAACGCGACGGTTGCCCTTACGGGCAGCAGTGGCCTCGAGTTCCGCAACGCGTTCCTCGAGGTCGGTGCAACAGTTGCCCCCCAAATCGGCAGCTTGTGCCGACGTGGCGAACAGACCTGCTGCGGCCAGGATGGCCAAGCGACTGGTCGTCTTCATCAGTCCCCCAATCATAATGTTTCTCCAGACTGTCTTCGTTAAAGTGCAGGAAGCAGCACGCGCTGCCCGGCTGACAGACCGAGTTCGGCACGATGAATCGCACAGGCTTAAGCGCGCGTGGATTCGACCGAACGCGGACTTAACGCTGAAACAACTTTTGACGCTGACTAACTGTGCGGCTGATACAAAGCCCGCCGGGCTTGCTTCCTGCTCGGCGTGGATGTGATTAGAGTCTTCTGACCATCCAAAGGACTGTGAGAGGTCCCCGCCGCACGACTGACTATGGGTAGTGGTTACGAAAGCTTCCGGGCCTGTGCAAATAGAAGCTGCAAGTTTTGACCAGTATTTGCCCCCCAGTGTTGCTCAGGCGTAACGTCATAGGCATCAATACATACGTTATACTACGTATTTTCGGGTCCAAATCGTTAAAAATACCTTATCAAAGCGTGCGCCAACCCCATCGGCAACACCCAAAAATACTGAGTCTGATTCTTCTCGATTCGATGCCGGCAAAACGCCAGTCAGTAAGACCTGCGGACCGACACCCACAACAGTCCTCTGGCGGCACGATCAAAACATATCCACTCGCCATCAATCGAGATATCGAGGTAGCAAAAATACGGGTTTGCCCCTAATAAAATCCGAGATATACCGCAGTTCAAGCGACGTGTTCGTTCGCCGAATTTTTGCAGCCCGGACCAGCGTTGAACGGCCGCCAGGCCGATGAGTTTCTGGCGAACGCGACCATCAGGCCAAACCATGCACACAATATCAATAGTTGAGGACGACCCGGCGGACCTGGATGCCCTGCGCCTGGTCCTGATCGCCAACGGCTATGACGTCGACCTGCACCGCGCCGCCCAGACTTTGTTGGACTCGAGCGGCGAGACGAGCTGTGTCATCACCGATCTCAGGCTCACCGGCATCGGCGGCCTAGAATTGATCGAAACGCTTCGGGAGAGAGCAGATCCACGCCCTGTCATCATCGTCAGCGGTGCGGTCAATATTGAACTGGCTGTGGCAGCTATGAAAGCCGGCGCGATTGACGTGCTTGAAAAACCAGTCGCGAGCCAAAAGCTATTGGACAATGTCGCCCACGCCGTGTCCTTGTATGAAGATCGCCTGCAACGTCGCAAGGAAATCGAGGCCTTGCAACAGCGCTTCGATAGCCTGACCAAACGTCAACAGGAGACGATGCACTTGCTGGTGGATGGCCTTACCAACAAGGACATCGCCAGTCGGCTGGGGATTAGTCCGCGCACGGTCGAGATCTATCGGGCCTGGGTCCTGAGCAAGATGCACGCAGATTCGCTCGTTGACCTCGTCAAGATGAGCTTGAAGCTGCGGCGGAACCGGGCATTTTTTTGACGCTAACCAAGCGTCCCTCAAGCCGAGAAAACATTGCACGATTGCCGCAACCGTAACCCCAATGACGTTGACTCACGTGCGGATCGTCCCGGCTTCGATGATGTCTTAGTCAGTCCAGAGTTGCTGCGCAACATCGGACTGAGGGGCGACTTAGAAGCGCAGCTGCTCCAGACTCCAGCCATGATGACATTAAGGCACTTTCCGAAACCAGAATTTCGGAAAGTGCCAGAGTTTTCTTGCCGACATGCTCAGTCGGTCTAATACCACGGCCAATGATTACCGGCCGTTTGCGAGACAGCACTTAATGATCAATTGTCAGCCGGGCCGCCATCCCTATGATCATAACCAGGGCCGCCGGCGCCGCGACCATAACTGCGGCGATACCTGCGGCGATAGATCCGACGATAGCCACGACGATACCTGCGATACCGACGGTAGAACCGACGATAGCCACGACGATACCTGCGATAACGACGGTAGATACGACGATAGCCACGGCGATACCTGCGGTAGCCACGACGATAGATCCGACGATAGCCACGACGGTACCGACGATAGCGCCTGTATTGGGCAACCTGATCCAAATCGTCACCGTCTACAAACGCTTCTTCGCGTGCCTCTTCGGAGATCGCGTCAATGTCCGGATCACTTGATCCAAGCATAACTTCTTTGTCTGGGCCGAGGCTTGCCTCTGCTCTACCGGCGAGGCTCGCGGCAGCGCCGAAACCAAGTCCGAGTACGGCAATCTTATCAAGGAACTGTCTACGCGAGACCCGTCCCTTGTTCAAATCTTCCTGGAGTTGATCAAGTTCGGGCTGCTGGCCCTCATGTTCGGGCTTTATGCCCTCGTGCTCATCACTCATTTATCGCCTCCAAAAACCATAATGGAAAAGTCGAAAGTTACAGACGAGACCCTTGGCCTGATCGTTCCGAAGTCGCGGATCAAGACCACAAGGCCACCGCAGCAGCTAGTTCAAAAATCTACGCATCCGTAAGCTCCTTGCTGCGGGTGATCCACTCAATCCCACAGACATGTAACCACGTCGGGTCGGTAGGCGTCAAACGTTGAATAGAAAAGCTAAGGGAGCATATTTTGCGAACCTATTATTCTGTATTGGGGCACAACTGCAAAGGGCCGAAAAGCAGATCAGTCAACCCCCCCCATCCTATACCAATGGTTCAAATTCTCGGATCAGCTCCATGAAACAAAACGAGCCGCCCGAAGGCGGCTCGCTCTTACCTATATTGCTGTCGTCGGCTTGAGATCAGAAGCGGATCTTCGCACCGGTAATAACAGCCTGGAAGTCTTCGGTTGGCACCGCAGCCCCATTACCATCTACAATGTCAGCTTCGCTATTGTAGTATGCAAGGTACAGATCCATCGCCGCAGCGGAGATCTGCTGATTGATACCGATCGACCAAGTGTCTTGAGAAAGGAACGAACCCGCCGTCGGACCTGGTAGTTGACTCTCACCGCGGTTATTTTCCCCATAGTAATAGGTGCCATAAAGGGTCGTTTTACCCAAAGAGCTCCACTTACCTTCGATACCAGCCGTGATGACGTAAAAGTGATCTTTATCATCAAGGGCGAGTGGATCACGGTTGTTATCCTGGACTTCGCCATAACCGGCGGAAACAAACAAGCCGGTCGGCGTATGCATGATGCTGCCACCTACACCCCAGGCTTCGCAATCTATTTCACCAGTAACACCGTCTGGGGTACAGCCGTCTTCAAGGTCTGGGTCATTATGCCAGTTGTAAGCGGCACCGGCTGCAATCCGGAAAGCACCGAGTTCACCCGCGTAC
The DNA here is from genome assembly GCA_965223255.1 of Hyphomicrobiaceae bacterium. Classification (GTDB taxonomy): domain Bacteria; phylum Pseudomonadota; class Alphaproteobacteria; order Rhizobiales; family Hyphomicrobiaceae; genus CBDCWA01. The sequence goes on from CBDCWA010000004.1 coordinate 167,744, forward strand.
CGTATCGCTACGCTCCAGTAATCATCCTCACCCCACGTTCCAGACAATTTGAAACCGGCAAACGTTGGCGAATCGTAGCGAACACCATTAGCGCGGGTGCGAGAAGGCGGATTGTATGACCACGGGGTAGTCGTGTCATCCCAAGTAATACCGCCAGGTGCCCCAACGATTTGGAAACGATCATTAAAGTCGTCGAACCGCGGAGCGTTTACCCGAGCAAGATTGATGGTGGTGATACCTGAGTCTGCCGTAGATTCACGACCAACCGTAATTTTACCAAAGGTCTTCGACCGCAAATACCAGTTCGCCTTTCTCAGATCGAGAGACTCATTAGAGTCGACACGTCCGGGCTGATCTGCGTCCGCACGGTCGGACCGCGTGGTGCTGCGTGCACCGACTTCGATCTTGAAGCCAGCCGACCAATCACTGTTGATTTTGGCATTGCCTCTGAATCCGAAACGCGTACGGCTGTCGTCATTCGTGTTCTGATAGACATTGCTTTCAAAGCCATCGTCCCACCAGATCAACATTTCGTTGACGTGGCCATAAACTTTCAATGAGACTTTGCGATTGCCTTTGCGAGCTGTCGTTGCTTCCAATTCTGCAACACGCTCTTCTAGGTCGGCACAGCAATTTCCACCAAGGTCTGCTGCCTGAGCCGAAACGCTACCTGCAAGTACACCAGCTGCTGCCAACGTGGCCAGCCGGCTCAATTTGAGGTCTCCCCCGAACATACCAACTCTCCGTCTACGCTACGTAACTTGAACCGTATACCACGCGACTAACCGCACACACACGAACAAGTTACTCGTTCAAACGTTTGGCCGACATCAGCTTGGACCGGCTTGTGGTCCGGCCCGTTCGACCTACACAGTGCAATCTATCATTAGGGGTTCAGATTGGGGTCGTAAACGCCGAATCGCTTTTTCCATGTTGATCAAGGAAATGGCGTGCCAATTCTGCCACGGTCACAAGACGGCCACAGGTGCGGCATCTGATGCCACAATTCGGCGAAACCCTGATTTCACCCAGGTCTCATGAACGATTTCGCAATGAGAAGTCCGTTTTAGCTGAGTGAAGCGGCCCATATATGATCAACACCTGCATATTAGGCTACACTGCGCGTATATAGAAGCGCGAACCAAGACACTATATGGGTAACCCAAGAAACAACTGTATATAAGCCAAGAAAAACCAACAATAACCGGCGCAATTAACCATGCCCCATAAGCAGCAAACGCCCATCCAGAAGGGACACAAGCCAGGCGCAAGTTCGGCCAAAACTTACGCTGCCAAAACCTGTGATGCCAAGAACTACGATGCCAAAATTTATGATGCCAAAATCTACGATGCATGTGTCGTTGGAAATGGCCCGACAGGTTTGATTGCAGCCCTCTGTCTTGCACAACAAAATCTGGTGACAGCCCTGATTTCTGATACGCCGATTGGGGACCTTGCACAGCAGGCGGATCAACGAACCGCAGGCTTATTTTCCGGCAGTATAACGCTGCTGCAAAACCTTGGTGTATGGCAGGAACTCGAACAACAGTGTGCGCAAATCGTTGCTATACGTTTGTGTGATGGCCACGCCGGCATGTTGCGATCACCCGAAACGGTTTTCCACGCCGCCGACATCAACGTCGAGCAGCTCGGCTTTAATGTGCCGCATCGCCCATTGGTCGAACACCTCGTCAAGGCAATAGAACGAACAAAGTCGATTGAAACTATAGAAGGGACGGCAGACACGGTTTCATCTCGCAACGACTTGGCAACACTTGCGCTTACCAACAAAACCAGCGTGCAATCGCGATTGGTGGTTGCCGCAGACGGCAGCAATTCTGCTTGTCGCGCATCAGTCGGCATCCCAACATCAACATGGAATTATCCACAGACCGCAATCATCACCTGCTTTTCTCACACGCGACCACATTTCAATATCTCAACCGAATTTCAGCTACCAGATGGCCCCTTAACCACGGTGCCGTTGCCTGGGAAAAACACCAGCCTCGTGTGGATGGTTTCCAACACCCAAGCCGAACGACTGCTTGCCATGGCATCAGATGAATTCAGCACTGCGCTAGAAGGCAATCTCAATGGTTTGCTGGGTCGGATCATCGACATCGGGTCGCGCGCCGCATTTCCTTTGTCAGGATTGCAGGCAAACGTGTTTGCACAAGATCGCGTCGCCCTCATCGGCGAAGCCGCCCACCGCATTCCGCCCATCGGCGCACAGGGGTTAAACATGGGTATTGCTGACGCCGCTCAGATTGCTGAGCTCGCAGGCGCCGCCCGAAAGTCCGGCAATGACCCCGGCGGCGGCGACGTCCTGCAACAGTATCATCGCCTTCGCCACGCAGATGTTTCCCGGCGCTGCCGTTCGATTGATCTCCTGAACAAGAGCTATTCGGTCGGCTGGCTGCCCGGGCATCTCCTGCGCGGTGCTGGGTTGCACGCGATTTCCGCAATATCACCTGCCAAGCGCCAGCTGATGCAGCTTGGCCTTAATCCACAGCCACTGCCAAACCTAATGCGCGCAACGCCCGGTTAGAGAGTTGGCACACAAAAACATATGAATTGCAGCGCGGGATTTGCGCACAATGGAAGAACTGGCTTATGTCGCGGCTTCAAGTCTAAGGAGCAAGCCATCGCCCCGGATGACATAGAGACGCAATTGTCGAGCCACCCGCCACACATCACCGACGCCAATCCATTAGGATGACCATGCTCCAAGAGATCCAATTCAGACTGGAATATGCCTTTTTGCGCAGCATCGTTGGCATCATGCGCATCCTTCCGCTCTCCGCATCGGTCGGATTCTCCGCCTGGCTCTGGCGCAATCTTGCCCCGATCGTATCGCCCAAACGCCATGCCCGGGCGCTTGCGAACCTGGCAATCGCATTCCCCGAAAAGAGCATCTTGGAACGCGATCGAATTGCAAACGCCCATTGGGACAATCTCGGTCGCGTCATGGCCGAGACGATGAACATCGATCGAATCCTCAGCGACAACTCACGCATCGAAGTCGAAAATGCCAAGGTGTTCCGCCGCTATAAAGGCAAGCTTGGCGCGGTTGTCGGTGTCTCGCTCCACATGGGCAACTGGGAATTCGCCATCTGGCCGATGGCCAACTCGGGCTCAAATCCTGCCGCCGTCTATCGTTCTGTCAACAACCCATATGTCGACAAGTATTTGCGCGACCAGCGCAAAGACCTTTATCCAGGCGGCCTGTTTGGCCGCGGCAAGGTTGCTGGCGATCACGGCGATGATCAACGCACGGCCCGCGTTATCACGGATTTTGTCAGACGCGGTGGCCATCTGGGCATGGTATGCGATCTTTACGATCGAACGGGCATCCCGATTCCATTTTTTGGCAAACCAGCTAGAACCCAGGCTATTGGTGCGATGGTTGCGCGGCGCGTTGGCGCACGGATTTGGTTAAGTAGATGTCGCCGGATTGGAAACGAAACGCGGTTCAAAATTGAACTGAAAGAGCTGAAAGTGCCGCGTACAGACAATTTGTCGGAAGATGTACGCTCAATCATGGTCCAAATGCAAAAGCAATTTGAAGCCTGGATCCGCGACACGCCCGAGCAATGGATGTGGTCGAATCGCCGATGGGAATAAGCTCTCGGATCGAGTGCGGGAACACAAACGGACGATCATTACACGTGGAAAAAGCTGCAACGATTGCACCGTCGCCACCGATCCGCACACTGTCAATTTTCGATTTCCAAGATCTCCACCAGCCCGACATGCAGGCGTCGCGTCGCACGACTGAGGCAAAAAGGTGATCATTCATCCCTAATATACTTTGTCGGACTTAATGTGACATGCCCGCCACGCTTTGACCATCTCCGCATGGGATCCGTTGACACTAAGGGATACATCGCGTTGGGATTACACTGGGGAAGGCACTTATGCGGGTGAGTTTGTGCTATGGCGAACGAAATGAAGCAGGCAAAATTTGGAGTCGGGCACGTTGTCCGTCACCGTATTTATGAATTTCGAGGTATAATATTTGATATCGACCCTGTCTTCGACAATACGGAAGAGTGGTGGCTATCGATCCCAGAAGATGTGCGTCCGCGCAAAGATCAACCATTTTATCACTTGCTCGCGGAAAACGACGAGACGGAGTATATCGCGTACGTTTCCGAGCAAAATCTTTTGCCTGATCAAAGCGGCCAACCATTGCGGCATCCACAGGTCAAGGAATTATTTAGCAAGCGACGGGATGGACGCTATCACGCCCGCTTCTTGCAGGAACACTAAGCTAAATAGGCAACCCCGACGGTCGTCTGGTCGACCGTCTTTCCACTGACTGAACTGCAGTCAGCTGAGCCCCATGCCCAACAAAAAGTGCGACCTGAGTTCAGGCCGCACTTTAAAATATTTCATAAGTCAAAATGTCTACCAAGTCCTGCGGCGCGTCCAATTCTGCCGCCATGCCAGAGACTTAGTGCGTTATTACTTCTTTTCTTTCTTGGCCTTTGCCGCTTTAGCACGTTTCTCTCTAAGCTCCTTAGCCAGCGCCTTTTGCGCCTCCTCTAGCTTTTTAACTTTGGCCCTGAGCTTGGGGTCCTTAGCCAAGGCAGCATCACGGCGCTTCTTTTGCGCCTGAAGGATCAATTTGTTGCGCTTGACGAGGAACGAACGATAGTCCTTACCGGTAATCGGCTTACCACCGTAAGCTTTATCGAAACCTTTCATCCGCACCAGCCAGACGGGAGGCACACGGATTTCGGAAAAGGTTTGAACGGCTAAGCAAGATGCCTTTCGAATGCTCGCGATCATTTTCTTTGACGCCGGCACCTGTGCATAACAACTCAGCGGCGTACGCCGACCATCGCCACCACATGAGCGATAGGGCAGAACACTGGCTTTGGCTTTCACAGCCTTTTCAACAAATGGGAATTTGCCTTTTTTGCGAACCGCTTGGACGAGTGTCTTGCCCAACGCATCGCATTCCTTCGCGGTCGCCGGCGCGACCCGGATTCCGTAGCGAAGCCGCATGCCCTGCGGCACCTGGATCTGCAGCCTCTCGCCCTGCGGCGGCGTGTTCTTGTCCGGTTTTACAAAGTCCATCTTTTGGATTGCCACTCGGACAAACCCAAATGGATTGACCTGTTCATGAAAGGTATTGCAAACAGTTGCATCTTTTCGAACCGGCTTTTTGTCTTTGCCAAGAACTGGAACCTTGATCTTATCGCAGACTTTGATCCAGTTGCTCTTAGGTTTAGCTTTCTTCGCCTTCTGAGCAGAAGCGGTATCGGAAACTGCCGCGACGCCCATCGCTGCCACGGTCGCCAGAGCCAACGTTGGCGCCAGCCGACCAAGTGTTCGGATTGCATGTTGTGCCATATTCGCGATTTTCTCCATATCAAACATTGGGCTTTGGCCCCGCGTGCCCCTAGAATATGATCCGCCAGGCGCCATGACTAAAGGCTTCTTCTACGCATGCAATTGGCAAGTACTGCGCGCGGAGTAAAGGCTTGAATGAGGCAATCCCATGGCCATTGTCACCGCGAACCATAGGCACTGTGGGTAATGACGGCAGGCGTGTCTTTGCGGCAACTGGCCAACATCGTCAACCCCCACAAATTTGGCGGTTAAATGAAGAGGTTATGCGTTTGAGGCAAATTACGTCACCATGAACAACCTTTTGCAAGTCCTACGCATGATACAACCGCAGAGACGCCACAAGTTGCCCACCCTGCGACATTGTCTACTCATGTTGAGCGTTTTGCTCGCAGCCCCGGCAACAGCCGAAGTCACCGCTACCGGCCCATCATCCTCGCGCCAAACGCCGTCGCATGGCATCGCCATGCATGGCCAACCACGTTTGGCAGACGGTTTTGCCCACTTCCCCTACGTCAATCCCAAAGCGCCAAAAGGCGGCGGCCTGCGACTGGGCGTTCTTGGCACGTTCGATAGCCTCAACCCGTTCATCGTGCGCGGCAACAGTGCAAGCGGCGTTCGGGCCCATGTCTTCGAAAGCCTAATGGGTCGTTCGGCCGATGAGCCGTTTGCGCTTTATGGGCTGATTGCCCGTCGCATTGCCATCGGCCCCGAGCGGCGCTCGATAACCTTTTACCTGCGCCCTGAGGCCAAATTCTCTGATGGAAAACCAATTACCAGCGCCGATGTCGTGTTCTCGCATCGCATGTTGAGCACGAAGGGTTGGCCGTATCTGCGCGCGCACTATAGCAAAGTGGCGCGTATCACGACCCCCGACGCCCATACCGTGATGTTTGAGTTTGGCCCCCAAAATGATCGCGAAATTGCACTGATCATGGGACTGATGCCAATACTGCCACGCCACCGCTTCAACGAACAAACCTTCGATCGAACCACCCTACAACCCATCATCGGCAGCGGCCCTTACACGATCACCAACGTCAAACCCGGCCGCTCGCTAACCTATCGGCGCAATCCCAACTACTGGGGTTCAGCACTCGCTCAAAATGTCGGCCGCCACAATTTCGAAACCGTACAGATTGAATACTATCGCGACGAAGCTGCACTCTTCGAAGCCTTCAAAACTGGCCAGATCGATATACGGATTGAACAGGACCCAGCCCGCTGGGCGGATAGTTATACATTCCCTGCAGTCCGCGCCGGCCAGGTCCGGTTGACCGAAACGCCGAGCAGACAACCTGCAGGTATGTCGGCATTGGTGTTCAACACACGTCGCACAGTGTTCAAGGATAAACGCGTTCGTCGCGCCCTCATCGAAGCCTTTCACTTTGCAACAATCAACCGCCAGCTGTATCACGGGCTTTATGCCCGTACGGCAAGCTATTTTGCGCGCTCTCAGCTGTCCTCGGTCGGCAAACCCGCCTCACCCGTTGAGCGTCAAATCTTTGTCCGTTTTCCAGGCGTCGTCAGCCCTCGTATTTTGGCGGGCCATCGCACCGTGACAACGCACACCCCCCCGCGCGCCCTCCGCCAGGCGCTAAAGTCAGCATATTCACTCTTGACCTCGGCCGGCTACGTCGCTCAGAACGGCTGGCTGCGCCATACCAAGACTGGTAAGAGACTTGCATTCGAATTCCTGGCAGCCAACAAACGCCAAGAGCGATTGATGCTGGCTTATGCACGAATTTTACGTCGCCTTGGGATAAAAGTGCTTATTCGCCAGGTCCACACCTCCCAATACCAATCGCGTCGCAACACGTTCGATTTTGACATGATACAGTGGCGCTGGCCCGCTTCGCTCTCACCTGGCAACGAACAAATCAGCCGCTGGTCGAGCAAAGCAGCGGACACGGAAGGCACACTCAACTATCCTGGCGTGCGCGAACCTGCAGTCGATGCCGCCATATCCTTGATGTTATCCGCCAAGGATCGCCACACCTTCGAAGCAGGCGTGCACGCGCTTGATCGCATCTTGCTGTCGGGCGATTACGTCATTCCGTTGTTTCATGCACGCCATCAGTGGATCGCATATTGGAACCACATTGCCCGCCCCAGTGTCGCACCACTCAACGGCGTGCGCTTTGACACTTGGTGGTACCGCGGCCAACCGAATTAGGCCGCTTCGGAGACTCTGCCAGCCATTTCAGCCAATCGACGGACCAGCCCGCGCACACCTTGCAGGCGCGGTTCCGGTAGATCCCAATTGGCTTTGAACACCAGCTTGCTGTCGGGCTGGGCGCGGAACCGGCCCTTCGATTCCTCAATCAGCGCAATCAGAGCGTCGGGCGCAGCAAATGCACCGTTACGAAAACTAATCAATGCGCCTTTTGGCCCCGCATCGATCTGCGCGATGCCCGCTTGTCGGCACAATCCCTTAATCTCCATCACATCGAGCAGGTGCTTGACCTCTTCCGGATACTCACCAAACCGGTCCACCAGCTCCGCTGCAAACGCATCGATGTCCGCCCTCTCCTCCAGCCCCGACAGCCGCCGATAAAGCCCGAGCCTGAGTTGCAGATCACCAATATAGCTTTCCGGGATAAGGACCGAAGTTCCAAGACTGATTTGTGGGCTCCACTGGTCATCACTGGCAATGTCGCCACCCTTCATCGCAGTAACCGCTTCTTCCAGCATCGATTGATAGAGCTCAAAACCAACCTCACGTATATGTCCCGATTGTTCCTCTCCCAGCAAATTGCCGCCACCGCGGATATCGAGATCGTGCGAAGCAAGCGAGAACCCTGCCCCAAGCGTATCCAGCGACTGCAATACCTTTAGACGCTTATTCGCACCCTCCGTCAGTTTCTTACCAGGTGGCGTTGTGAAGTAAGCGTAAGCCCTGGTCTTGGATCGCCCTATGCGCCCACGCAATTGATAGAGCTGCGCCAGACCAAACATGTCGGCACGATGCACGATCATGGTATTGGCGTTCGGCACATCAAGACCGGACTCAACGATGGCCGTCGACAACAAAACGTCGAACTGTCCATCGTAGAACGCCGTCATGATGTCATCGAGTTCCGATGCCGGCAGCTGGCCATGCGCAACCGCCACCCGCAAATCCGGTACTTCTTGTGACAAAAACTCTTGAACTTCTTCCAGATCCTTAATGTGCGGCACAACATAGTAGGTTTGCCCGCCCCGGAACCGTTCGCGGCGCAGCGCTTCACGCAGGATCACCGGATCGAACGGCGAAATATATGTGCGGATGGCCAATCGATCGACTGGCGGCGTGGTGATCAACGACAATTCACGCACACCGGACAACGCCAATTGCAGAGTACGCGGTATCGGCGTTGCCGACAGCGTCAGCACGTGCACTTCTTCCCTCAGTGACTTCAAGCGTTCTTTATGATTGACGCCGAAGTGCTGCTCTTCATCGATAATGACCAATCCAAGCCGCTGAAACGATATGCTCTTTCCGAGAAGCGCATGGGTGCCGATAGCGATATCAATGGTCCCATCCGCAATGCCTTGTTTGACCTCGCTAAGCGCCTTGGCGCTTACCAGACGCGACGCCTGGCCGATCTTGACAGGAAAGCCCTGGAACCGATCGACAAATGTCTTGTAGTGTTGGCGGGCGAGCAGCGTGGTCGGCACAACGATTGCGACCTGATAACCGGCAAGACTGGCAACGAATGCCGCGCGAAGTGCGACCTCAGTTTTACCGAAGCCCACGTCACCGCAAATCAACCGGTCCATGGGATGGCCACTTGCGAGATCTCCCGTAACCGATTCGATACTGGCCTCCTGATCCTCCGTCTCTTCGTAGGGAAATCGCGCAATAAATTCCTCATAGGCACCAGACGGCGGCTCAATAACCGGCGCCTCACGCAACACCCGCAGGGCAGCGATCTTGATGAGTTCGCCGGCCATTTCCCGCAACCGGTTTTTCAATCGGGATTTGCGCGATTGCCATGCAGCACCACCCAGCCGGTCCAGTTGTGCATCCCCTTGATCGGCACCATAGCGGCTTAGCAGTTCAATATTTTCAACCGGCAGGTAGAGCTTATCGCCGCCGTGGTAGACGAGTTCCAGACAATCGTGCAAAGCACCCAGCGCCTCGATCGTTTTGAGCCCTTCGAAACGCCCGATGCCATGATCGACATGGACAATCAAATCGCCGAGGTTCAGGCTCGTTGCCTCGGTAATTACATCGCTGGCCTTGCGTTTGCGCCGCCGCGTATTGATCAGTCGGTCCCCAAGAATATCCTGCTCTGCAATCAGCGCCACTTCTGGCGTCTCAAATCCCGTCTCAAGACCGAGCACACCGATCGCCACCTTATCCGGGGGCAATTGCAGGCAATCCTCGTAACGCGCGATGGGGCGAATATCGTCGAGCCCGGCCTCAGCTAACAGCGCCGTCAGGCGCTCCATGGACCCAGCGCTCCAGGCGGCCAACACAACCCTCTTACCATCACCGATCAACCGCCTGACATGGGCCACAACAGCCGGAAACAACTCCGTTGCCGCACCCGTGCGTTCGCTTGCAAAATTGCGCCCGATTTTACCGCCCATGCTGACGACGTTGCTACGGTCCGCCGGCTCCAGCACGCTGAAGAGATGCGAACGCCGGGCTGCGACCAGGCTCTGCCACTCTTGCTCGCCGAGATACATTTGCTCTGGCGGCACAGGCTTATATGGCGGTGCGCCGAAGCGCTGGACCTCAAGTTGGTCGACCCGCGCTTGATAATGTTCATCGATTTGGACAAATCGTTCACCGATAGCGGCGACGCTTTGGTCATCGAACGTTATCTCTCCGATTTCCGCATAGTCGAACACAGTCTCGAGCTTGTCATGGAAGAGCGACAACCAATGTTCCTGGCCGGGAAAGTGCTGGCCCTCGCTCACCGCTTGATAAAGCGGGTCATCACCGGTTGCCCCACCGAACAACGCCACATAATTGGTGCGGAAACGCTGAATGGTCTCGGCATCGATCGATACCTCGCTAATTGGCATCAAAATCAGCTTTTGCACCAGTTTATTGGTCCGCTGCGTTTCGGCATCGAAGGCCTTGATACTCTCCAGCGTATCGCCGAAGAAATCCAGCCGCACCGGATTGAGGCGCCCCGGCGGAAAAATATCGACAATGCCGCCACGGACCGCGAATTCGCCTGGCTCCATGACCGTGCTTGTTCGGTTGAACCCTGAGCGGGTCAAGCGGTCGCCAAGCCGCCCGATATCCATCCTTTGGCCAGGCGCAATCGGCTTTAGCAACTGGCGCAGAACTTCCTTGGCCGGCAAGCGCTGCAGCACGGCATTGACGGTGGTCAACAAGATTGATGGGCCGGCCCGCCGCTTACCCAACGTCAGTTTGGCAAGAGAAGTGATCCGCCTGGCAACGATCGCCGGGTTTGGACTGACCCGGTCATACGGCACCGTATCCCAAGCCGGAAACGAAATTACGCGCGCTTTCGGTGCAAAAAAGGCCAGTGCTTCTTCAAGTTCCGCCAATCGCCGGTCGTCCCTGGCGACATGCAGCACCATGCCGCGGCCCCCACCGCAGGCCTCCTCGGCGATCCGCGTCAGCACCATGGCGTCATAACCGGTTGGCACACCAGAAAGCGTAAGCGTCTTTATCTGCGCCACGAGATCAATTCCAACGATCCTAAGAGATAGACGAAAGAGAAGCCGTTTCTAATGATCCTTTCCAGAAAGTCCATGAAAAGATTTAAGCGCGCCGACCAGATCGACAAAACGGTCGTCGGTTACGTCGCCACTCCCCATGATCCAATTTTGTATCTCAGGATCGGGCAACTGCAAAAACGCCTCAAAAACTGCCAGATCCGGATCCACCATGTCCGCCAGATGCACATCGGCATAGCGGCTCAAAAGCCAATCCATTTCCTTGGTGCCGCGATGGTGCGCCCTATAGGCCGCGCGTCGTCGGCGGATTTCGATCGTGTCGGCCATTTTGCCCTCGATCATGCCATAAAACCTTAGATGTTGGCCGGCCATTGCTTGTTGAAAGGCCGTATGATTGCTCAAAGACTTGACGCGAAACGGATGACGCTTGAGCACCCCCGTCTTATAATTGACGATCTCTGCCTGGCAATGGCCTGATTGAGGCAGCGCATTGAAAGGCCACTGCAAGCGCGAAGACCAGCCGCGCAAAATCGACGGCTATTGCCCATCTGCCAGTCCCAACACCAGCGAAAACATGCGGCCAGATAAACTCAATCCACTGTTTGCCCTTGCAACGTCATTATCAGGTGTTGGCCCACGCGTTGCAGGCATGATGAAAAAAGCCTTGCGGCTACCGCCAGGCGTCACTGAACCGCGCATCATCGATCTCATCTGGCACACGCCGACCGGTCTCATTGATCGCCGTGCCGAACCCACACTCAGCGCCGCCGCGCCCGGCACAATCGCGACGTTTAAGGTACGCGTCCTGAAACATCATCCAGCCCCCCGCAACAACAAGCGCGCGCCCTACCGCGTCAATTGTGAAGATGACACGGGCCGCCTCGATCTCGTTTTTTTTCATGTCGAACGCCGCTGGATAGAGTCTCAACTGCCGCTTGGTGAGATCCGCTACGTGTCGGGACGGATCGAGCAATACAAAGAGATCCTGCAGATGATCCATCCCGACTACATCGTCAAAGAAGAAGACCGTGCAGATCTCCCGCTCCTCGAACCCGTCTACCCCCTGACAACCGGCCTATCGGGCAAAGTCCTATCGAAAGCAATTCGCCAGGCCGTCCCCCTGGTCCCCGACTTCGACGAGTGGCAAGACCCGCAATGGTTGGCCGAACGCGGTTGGCCGCCATTCGCCCCTGCTATTCAGACACTGCATAAGCCCAAAGAGCCGGGCGATGTATCCAACGGCGGGCCTGCCTGGCTCCGGCTTGCCTATGACGAAATATTTGCCGGCCAGGTGGCCCTGGGCCTCGTCCGCCAGCGGCTCAAATCGGAAAAAGGCCCAGTTATCACTGGCGATGGCCACATCCGCGAACGCCTTGCCGATTCTCTGCCTTTTTCGCTGACCAATTCCCAGCGCCAGGCGGTCGGCGACATCGCCGCCGACTTAGCCGCACCACACCGCATGATGCGCTTACTGCAGGGTGACGTTGGATCGGGCAAAACGGCCGTCGCCTTGTTCGCCATGGCCATCGCTGTTGAGGCTGGCACGCAAGCAGCCCTCATGGCACCCACCGAAGTCCTGGCCCGCCAGCATCTTGAAACGATAGCGCCTCTGGCGGACGCCGCCGGGCTCACTCTCGGTCTCATCACTGGCCGCGAAAAAGGCAAGGCGCGCACGAGTCTGTTGGCCGAACTTGCCGCTGGTGAAATTGATATTCTGATTGGCACACATGCCCTGTTCCAGGACGATGTGACCTTCAAGGCCCTGTCGTTTGCCGTCATCGATGAACAACATCGTTTCGGCGTGCATCAGCGTCTAGCCCTTCAGGCAAAGGGCGGTGAACTCGGCGCCAACGTGTTGGTCATGACGGCAACACCAATTCCACGGACGCTCTTGATGACCCACTATGGCGATCTTGAAGTCTCGCGGCTGACCGAGAAACCAGCGGGCCGCAAGCCGGTTAAAACCACTTTGGCAAGCTTGGACCGCATTGAATCCGTTGTTGATGGTCTAAGACGCGCGGTCCATGGCGGTGCCCAGATCTACTGGGTCTGTCCCCTCATCGAAGGTGGCGGGCCAAGTGATCTCGCTGCCGCAGAAGAACGTCACGCCCATCTCGAACAGATCTTTGGCAAGCGGGTCGGTCTCTTGCACGGTGCCATGTCCGGCCCGGCGAAGGATTCTGTTATGGCTGATTTTGCGGCGGGAGCGCTTTCGATTTTGGTCGCCACGACGGTGATTGAAGTGGGTGTAAATGTTCCCAATGCGACCATTATGGTGATCGAACACGCAGAGCGGTTCGGCCTTGCGCAACTGCATCAGCTACGCGGCCGGGTCGGGCGTGGCGGTGATCAGAGTTATTGTGTGCTGCTCTATAAGGCACCGCTCGGAGACGTGGCAACCGAACGCCTTAAGATCATGCGCGAGACCGAAGACGGCTTTATTATTGCTGACAAAGATCTTGAGTTGCGCGGCGGCGGCGAGGTATTAGGCGCGCGCCAGAGCGGCGTTCCAGAGTTTCGCGTGGCCGATGTGCCGGGTTTTGAAGACTTGCTACAAGCGGCCCGCGACGATGCCGCCCTCCTCTTACACAACGATGCCAACCTCCTAAGCCCACGCGGCAAAGCTGTGCGCGAACTGCTCTACTTGTTCGAATGCGATGAAGCCGTGCGCCTGTTCCGCACCGCTTAACCGGCCACAAGATTGCCCTTGGAGGCAACACGGAACTACTTATCTTGTTCGGCCCGCGCCGCGTCCGCCAGGCGCTGCAAAGTCGATTGGCCTTCCGGAGAGACCATGCCGGCAGAGACGACGATTTTTGCGGCATCCTCAACGCTCATCGAAAGGAAAATGATATCCTTGCGCGGTATCACACACGTGAATCCCGTTGGCGGCATAAATCCTGTCGGCATCCATACCATTAACAAGTCGCTGTCTCCGCCAGGTGCAACGTTCTTGATTTCTGTGGTCGCCTCCGTCGTAACGTAGACCAGCGACCAGATACCCTTTGATGGAAATTGGATCAGACCAACTTTGGCAAATCCCGTACCCGGCGCGGCGGCTGTGGCAACGGATTCAAAGAACTGCTTCAGGCCACGATAGATGTTGCGCACAATCGGCATGCGCTCAACGAAAATCTCACCCGACGAAATGACCGCACGGCCAAACAGATTGGCCGCCAAAGCGCCGATCATGATGATCAACAAAACGGCAAATAGCAGCCCGAACCCAGGAATTGGAAACGGCAGATACGTTTCAGGATTGTAGACGGCAGGCACAAACGGCTTCACCCAGGCATCAACGACGTTGATAAACCACCAGGTGATGTAAAGCGTAATGGTCACCGGGCCGACGACGACCAATCCGGTTAGGAAATAGGTTCTCAGCCTTGCACCGATATGAAGGCTTTCGCGCGGCGGCGCTATCGCCGTATCGCCTTTGACATTGGCGTCGGCGCGCTGAGTTGGTTGCGCACTTTTTCGACTACTCATGACCCAAATCGCTTATCGCTGCCAACGCGCTGGCGGCCATCGGGCCGACACGCCAAGTCTACCAGAACTTGATTAACGAAAAAAATTGACGGCGAGGCGGCGTGCTAAACGTCTCTCGATCAGCGGTTGCCGGCTCAGCGTCGAGGCCCGATAAGAAAGCAATCTAGCCCATCGGATCTGAGCCGGGCACACAATTTCTTGGTTGCAGCTGCGCTCCGGAACGGACCAACCCGGACTTGGTACATAGTCCCGATATTACCCATGATTCCCTTCTCGACCCGTGGCGACCGCGAAGAGAGCACACCCTTGTGCTTGAGCCGGACCCTCTGCGCCAAGGCGACAGCATCAGCACGATTGCGCAAGGCGGCAATTTGCACGCGATAGGTCCCGCGAAGTTTTACCGCCTGCCGCTTCTTCCCGACCTTCCGGCCAACCCGTCGCGCCGCCACCACTTTCTTGTCCGCACGCCTAACTTTACCGGCCCGCGTTTTCCAGCCCGTCTGACGTGACCGCTGCTTGCCGGCACGCCGGCGAACAGCATTAGTACGGGCGGTTTTTTTGGACGGCTTAGCTGCAGGTGTCGCTTGCCCTGTTTGCCAACCCGCGCCAGCCCTTTTTTTCGGCGTCGAACCTTTTGGGACCGTATAAACTTTGTTGCCGATTCTTACCGTTCGCGGTTTAGCCGCCACCCGCGACTTGGTCGCCCAAGACCCGCTTGTCGTACGCCGTGCGCGCTGCGGGGCACCTGGCCTTCCGGCGATTGCAGGCCCGGCGCGCTGTGAACGGCTCGCAGCTGGTTGTTTTCCAGCAACGACCGCTGCCCGTTCCTGGCTGGCTAGGGCCCGCTCAGACGGGCTCAAGGCCGTCTTTTTCCAGAGCGCACCCGAAAGGTCGGCAATCGCCAACGACGGCTTGTTCAGATTGCGATAGGCAATCCCACGGTACATCAAGGCGCGCGCCGTATCCTTCAGGCCCAATTCACCAGCCTTTATCGCAGCGCTGAGCTTAACCACAGCCGTCTGATATTTGCCGGTCTTAGCGGCAGCGATTCCGCCCTTTAACGATCTGGCAGCTGCCGATGGCTTTTTTGGCGTTTTGACCTTGCCTGTCGGCGCCTTAGGAGATGGCCGGCGTGCTGATTGTTTGGACGTCAACGGCTTGCCGGCGGTCGAGGCTTCGAAACCGATGGCTTTTGGCGAGGTAAGCACCATCAAGGCCATCATGCCTGTGAGACTAACCCCCAGCGCCATAAGCGGATTGCGCATCAAGAATTGTACCGGCGATGACATTTCCCACACCTGCACCGCACCCACATATTGCTGGCCGTCCTTGGACGATCTAGCAGTTGCTCATGCAGCATCAAGACCCAAAGATTATGGCAATCATGAAACGCAAGCAAATAATTCAGTCAAATCACGAGTTAATACAGATCAATTCAAACAAACTCAGCAGTCTGTACCAAACGCCAGAAATACAACGCACAGCCAATCTTAAGATCGATTCGCCAACTCTTCAGAATTTTCTGATCCCATATCCCGACTATTCCACAGTCACGGATTTCGCCAGGTTGCGCGGCTGGTCGACATCGGTCCCCATGGTGACGGCCGTGTGATACGCAATCAGTTGCATCGGCACCACATAGAGAAGTGGTGTAGCAAATTCGTGCAGGCTCGGCACTTGGATGTGGGCTGCAACCTGGTCACCTGCGAGATCGCGGCCGGCATCAGACACCAAAAAAATTCGCCCGCCACGCGCTGCCACTTCTTGCATGTTGGAGGCCGTCTTCTCAAACAAGCGATCATTGGGTGCAACCACAATGACCGGCACATGTTCGTCGATCAACGCGATCGGCCCATGCTTGAGCTCCCCCGCACCATACCCCTCAGCATGGATGTAGGAAATTTCCTTGAGCTTCAGCGCGCCTTCGAGCGCGATGGGGAAGCTTGTCCCACGCCCCAAATAAAGCACGTCACTGGCATTGGCGAGATCATGGGCGATATCAACAAACTGGCTTTCGTTATTGATCAAATGCGCGATATGCCGTGGCACTTCCGTCAGCGCGCGCACCATGGCCTGTTCGTCTTTTCGCGACAGCGTACCCCTTGCCCGGCCCAACGCGATGGCGAGACAAGCCAACACCGACAGCTGACAGGTGAATGCCTTTGTCGAAGCAACGCCGATTTCAGGGCCCGCCAAGGTGGGCAGCACGGCATCGGACTCTCTCGCAATGGTCGATGTTCTGACATTGACGATTGAGGCAATCGTCTGTCCATGAGCCTTGCAGTAGCGCAATGTTGCCAGTGTATCTGCCGTCTCACCCGATTGTGATACGAATACTGCCAGCCCGTTTTCGGGCAATGGCGGCTCGCGATAGCGCATTTCGCTGGCGACATCGATCTCAACCGCCACCCGCGCATAACGCTCAATCCAGTACTTGGCGATCAACCCGGCATAATAGGCGGTCCCGCATGCCGACAATGTGACCCGCTCGACTTTGTCCAAAGCCACGCCAAGGTCGGGCAATTGCACCCGCTCTTTTCCCATATCGATATAATGGGCCAGCGTATGCGAGATTACCTCTGGCTGTTCGTGAATTTCTTTGGCCATGAAGTGGCGGTGATTTCCCTTATCGACCAACAGGGCATTGGCGGCTGATTTGATTTGCGCCCGCTGAACCAACGTGCCCTGATCATCAAAGATCTCGGCCCCATCACGCCGCAAGACCACCCAGTCCCCTTCATCGAGATAGGTGATTGTATCGGTGAACGGTGCCAAGGCAATTGCGTCGGAGCCGAGATACATCTCATTGTCGCCATGCCCGATGGCAAGCGGTGAACCGCGGCGCGCACCAATCATCAAATTGTCTTCGCCGGCAAAGATAATGGCCAAGGCAAATGCACCCTTAAGATCTCCCAACGATTGGGCGACGGCTTCAATCGGCGTACTGCCATGATCCAAGGCATCCGTAATCAAATGCACGATCGTCTCAGTATCGGTATCCGAGTGAAACGTGTGGCCCCGCTTTACCAGCCGCTCTTTGAGCTCGCGGAAGTTCTCAATGATACCATTGTGGACAACAGACACCCGCGCCGACATATGCGGGTGCGCATTATTTTCGCTCGGCCGGCCATGCGTCGCCCAGCGCGTATGCCCGATACCGATATGGCCCTTCAACGGTTCCTCAACCAGGCGCGCTTCAAGATTTCTAAGTTTGCCTTCGGCACGCCGGCGATCGAGCGACCCATTTTCCATGGTCGCGATCCCGGCGGAATCATAGCCGCGATATTCGAGCCGTCGCAGCGCATCAACCAGATCACTGGCAACAGCTTTTGCACTAAGAATACCTACGATGCCGCACATAGTGACTTGTTCCCATCAGCGTTTAGGCCAGTCTGCCCATCCTGACACAGATCGACATTCGAAATGATCAGCTGCACCAGGGCGGATAAACGCCCCGCACGCAACTTACTGCCCTATCAGGCCAACACCCGGACGTAAAAAATTTCTGCAAACTTGGTTTTTGTCCTAACGGCGACGTTAAGACCTTTTCCGGCTCATCATCCTTCGGAACTTAGCCGCCCATCCGGGCCGCTCGACCTGTTCGTTACGTTCGAGCGCCAAAGCATCAGGGTTAACGTCCCTACTGATCACGCTCCCCGATCCGACAAAAGCACCGTCCCCGATCTTTACCGGTGCCACCAATGCCGAATTGGACCCGATGAACGCCTGCGCACCCACTTCGGTCCGGTGTTTAGAAAATCCGTCATAGTTGCAAAAGATTGTACCAGCACCAATGTTGGCACCCTCACCGACCATGCCATCACCGAGATACGCCAGATGATTGGCTTTGGCACCAGCGCCCATGTCCACATTCTTGACTTCGACAAAGTTACCGATATGCACATCGGGGCCGATCACAGCCCCAGGCCGGAGCCGGGCAAACGGGCCGACGATCGCACCGCTATGGACATGCACACCACTCAGGTGACAATTGGCGCGGATATGCACGTTGGATTCAAGGGTGACACCGGGTTCAAAAAACACGTTAGGCTCAATCGTCACATCCTGCCCAATCACCGTGTCAAACGATAGCCACACCGTCTCTGGTGCAATCATCGTGCAACCGGCCTGCATTGCCGCCTGACGCGCCCGTTCCTGATAAAGTCGCTCTACGACCGCCAATTGGTCCCGCGAATTGACGCCTAGCACCTCGTCCTCATCGCACACCGTAACCGCCGCCGTCAGCCCTTGCTGGCGCGCAATGGCTATAGCGTCGGTCAGATAATATTCACCCTTTGCATTATTGTTTCCGATCGCCGTTAGTAATTGCAGCAGGTTTGGGCAGCGAAACCCCATAACACCTGAATTGCAAAGGGTGATGCGCCGCTCGTCAGGGCTCGCGTCCTTTTCCTCGCGGATCGCCACAAGCTGGCCATCGCCATCACAAATGAGCCGGCCATATCCGGTGGGATTACGCGCTTCAAACCCCAAAACGGCAATACTAGCGCCGGCTGCCAAGGTGGCCTGTAAGCGCGACAATGTCTGCGGCAAAATCAGCGGCGTATCTGCAAACAGCACCAGCACATCCCCGTCATGCTGCGTGAGCATTTCACGCGCCGCTAAGACGGCATCAGCCGTTCCCCGCTGTTCGCCCTGCACGGCAATGGCAACATCCGCCACATGTTTGCGCGCCTCGCCGGCAACATGATCCATATCAGGACCAACAACCACAACAGTTGCGCTCGCCGCCACATCGCTCGTTGCTGCCAACACATGGCCTAGCATCGACCGCCCGGCAACGGCATGCAGGATTTTGGGAGTATCGGAACGCATCCGTGTACCCTTGCCTGCAGCCAACACAATGGTCATCAGATTGTTTGCGGACATCAGTCTGCTCATTCGCCTCTAGTTCTAGTATGAACGCTGGACCGGCCTGGCAACGAACTAAATCAGATTACCCTGTGGTTACATCGGTACGATCACAACGGGTACCATCAAATAGAGCAGCAACACGCCAGACAAACTGAGTTGGCCTTGCGCCCCCGAGCCCCGCCAAATCTATTCCCCGGGAGTGTTAAGCAACCGAACCGCCCCTTGCAATGCCAAATGCGCATACCCGGGAGCCATTCACTTTTATCCCTAATCGACGAGCATAATTGGCGCGAATCACTTCGCCAGGCCATCAAATTGTGGCTGATTGGCCCATTTCCACACCCGCATCACGGATTTTGGAACCCATTTGTTGACCCCGAATTGAGACTCAAGCCAGGACGGGACACGCACGGAAAGGCCACGTTGTGGCTGAGAAGAGTTGCTGCCTCACGGAGCATCTTTGGAGGATTATCAATGCCGACATCTGTGGATAAGCCACGCAAGAGCGGTTCACCCAGCCAGGGTGACGCCAAGGTGTTTGGCGCTTACCAGTTGATTTGGATCTGCTTGGCATTGGTCGCGATCAGCTATTTGAGTGTGATTGCTTTTCAGCCGGGCGTGGCAAACCGCATCACGCACAAAGGACCGCCGACGCTTGATGGTTTCGCCGCAAGACAGCCTAGCCAGACCAGCGAAACCATTAATAACATCACCAAAGATCTAGAGATCGTAAAGCAAGAGACAATCGCCCAGAAGATGGCGACAAGCGCGCTCAATCAACGCGTAACCGCCCTGGAAACCCGTCTAAAAAAGAAACAACCCAACCTTGCCGCACTGCCCCAAGATCGAGCTTCTGTCCCGACGACGGATGACGGTGCCATTACCGCCAATGGACAGCCGGCGTCGAAAGAGGATGGACAGCTGGCAAACCCCATCAATACCGGCAGCATTGCGCGTCATCACCCGCCGGTACCAACTCGTGCACCTGTCAAATTGCGCAGCACCGTCAACAAACCCAAGGTGGTTCGCAAACCGAAAGCGATCCGCAAAACTGCTGCCAAACCCAAAGCAACCAAAGTAAGCAAGGCACCAACGAAAACCTTCGGCATCGAAATCGCGGCAGGCCAATCGCTCGATGCGCTAAGGCTCCGCTGGCTCGAACTCAAGGCCAGAAACGCCGGCTCGCTAAAGGGCATGTCACCGCGCTATGTGCTGACCAATCAAACCTCGGGCGATCCTTTGCGTCTCGTCGCAGGCCCGGTGCGCGGCGCGGATCGTGCCAAACGCATTTGCGCGACGATCAAGGCCTCGGGCGGCGCCTGTCGCATGACCGGCTACCGCGGCGATCCACTTTAGCGGCCGATTACCCGGATTTATCACTCAGCACAAAACAGCAGCCTAAAGTGCTGAGGCAGGTCCACTAAAAGTGCCGTTACAGACACTCATTTCACCGGTGTCGAAGCCCTTCTTAAACCAGCGCACACGTTGTGCAGACGTCCCATGCGTAAACGAATCCGGCACCACATGGCCCCGCGTTCGACGCTGGATCATATCGTCACCGATCGCATTGGCAGCGTTAAGCCCTTCCTCTATATCGCCTGGCTCTAGGCGATTTTTGATCTGATGCGTTTTCTTCGCCCAGACACCTGAAAGGCAATCGGCCTGCAATTCCATGCGCACCTGAATGGAATTTTTTTGCCCCGGATATTGCCGCTTCATTTGCTGAACTTTGGCAGCAATCCCGAGCAGCGTCTGCACGTGATGGCCAACCTCATGCGCAATTACATAAGCCTGAGCAAAATCACCAGGTGCTTTAAATCGGCGCTTCAATTGCTCAAAAAACGACAGGTCGATATATATCTTTTGGTCTGCCGGGCAATAAAAGGGGCCCATCGCCGATTGACCAAGCCCGCAAGCCGTCCCCGTCGCGCCACGAAACAGCACCAGTTTCGGCTCGCGATAAACGCCATTATTTCGCTGGAACTCAGCGCGCCAGACATCTTCGGTATCGGCCAATACGCGTTTTGTGAACTTTACGAGCTTTTCTGATTGTTGTGGCGGCAATCGTCGTTCTGCAATTTGACCACCTGGGCCACCCGGAATCCCGCCGCCAAGCCCGCCACGCAGAATATCGAGCGGATTAATGCCAAGCGCCATCAGGATAACCCCGATAATGATCAATGAGGTTATCGAAAGACCACCACGCCCGCCAATGGGAATGCGGATCGGGCGACTACCGCCGCGGCGGCCTGGAAATGGAAACCCAAATCCGCCTCTCTGCCCCCGGCGGTCCTCAACATTAGAACTCTCGCGATCATTTTCATCGTAACGCATGACGTATCCCTATGATGAATTGGCGCTGTGAACCGGATCTCCCCGCGGCCGTAACGTGCAGCACTCTAGAGCATCACGCCTTAAGTTGGAACCGCTTTGAATTTCCAACATAAAAGCACAAGCATGGTCGCTCAAACCGAACCCGTAGCTGTCGGTATCAAGTTCATGAGACGACTATGTTTACGCCGCTTCCATTATTGCAGCGACGCCCATACCGCCGGCAGTGCATACTGAAATGAGACCACGCCCACGCCCGTTCTCGCTCAACAGTTTGGCCAAAACACCGACGATGCGGGCCCCCGTCGCAGCAAACGGATGACCGACGGCAACCGATGATCCCTTGACATTCAGCTTTGCCGGATCGATCTCTCCCATCACGTTTTCACGACCCAGCACATCGCGGCAATACTCGGGATCTTTCCAAGCCTTTAGCGTACAAAGAACCTGCGCCGCAAACGCCTCATGGATCTCATAAAAGTCAAAATCCTGCAGTGTCAGATTGGCACGCTTCAACATCTCTGAAACAGCAATTGTCGGCGCCATCAACAAACCGTCCCCGCCGACAAAATTGTTGGAAGCACTTTGGTAATGCGTCAGATAAGCCTGCGGCTGCAGGCCATTGGCATTGGCCCACTCCTCTGAACAAACCAGAACAGACGCGGCACCATCGGTCAAAGGGGTAGAGTTCGCTGCTGTCAGCGTACCGGCATCGGAGCGGTCGAACACCGTTCGAAGCGTTGCCATTTTCTCGAGATCGATGTCTTCGCGCAAATTATTGTCGCGAAAGACACCGCTAAAAGGCACAAGCAGATCCTCCATAAAACCAGATGCATAAGCACTCGCTGCCTTCTTGTGGCTGTCATAAGCCAGCTTGTCCTGATCCTGCCGCGAGATTTTCCAAGTCTTCGCCATCAATTCGCAATGCTCGCCCATGGAAAGCCCAGTCCGCGGCTCCGACACACTTGGCGGTTGCGGCGCAAGTTCACGCATCGACAAGCCCTTGAAGGCTTTGACCTTGGCCCACGCACCTTTTGCCTGGGTCATCGCCTTGAGCCGATCGGCAAACCGCTTTGTAAACACGATTGGCGGATCGGACGTCGTATCCGAACCGGTAGCGATCCCGGCTTCGATTTGACCGGTTGCAATTTTGGCCCCCAGCCCCGCCGCGGCCTGCAAACTGGTGCCGCAAGCTTGCATCATCGTAATCCCGGACGCTGACGGTGCAAGCTTGGTCCCCAATAGGGCTTCGCGTGCGAGGTTGAAATCTTTCGAGTGTGTCACCACCGCGCCGCCGACAACCTCATCAACATGCTTGCCAGCCAGTTCATATCGCTCGACAAGCCCCTCCAGTGATGCCGTCATCATCGCGAGATTTGACTGCTCCGAATAAAGCGTATTGGACCGGCAAAAGGGAATGCGCACACCGCCGATAACGGCCACCCGGCGAAACTGCTCTGTCATGAAACCCTCACTTGGCTGAACGTGTTCTTATTTGGTGCAGCAACCGTTGGGCTCAAGCTGCCACCGTTGTGGCTGCACGCTGTCCGGCACCGGCCTCGTGCGCACTGTAATGCAGCGGTCCGCCCCGGAAAGGCGCGAAGCCCGTCCCGAAGATCACGCCGGCATCGACCAGGTCGGCATTTTCGACAACGCCCTCATCCCTGCACGCCTCACACTCTGCAATTAATGGTGCCACCAATTCACGGCCAAGCCGATTGAGTTCATCGGCGCTCGCCGCGGTCTGCTCCTTTACCGGCTTGCCATCTTTCCACACATAGAACCCCTCGCCGGTCTTCTTGCCGAGCTTGTTCGCATTGACCAACCGCTCCAGTTGCGAGCCACCTGTTGGAAAACCGACATTCTCCCCAACATGCAAACAGATATCGAGCCCGACGCTGTCGGCCAGTTCAATCGGCCCCATGGGCATACCAAATACCCGCGCCGCTTCATCGATCAGATCTTTGGCGGCACCCTCATCAACACGCTTCATGGCGCCCATGAGATAGGGAGCTAAGACGCGATTGACGAGAAAGCCCGGCACGCTTTTGACCACCAGCGGAAATTTGTTGATGGCGGTGACGAAGGCTGCCCCCTTATCGATTTCGCCTTGTCGTGAACCTTCGCCGCGCACAACTTCGACAAGCGGCATCTGCGCCACCGGGTTGAAGAAGTGGATACCGATCAGGCGGCCTGGATCGGCCAGCCCCGCAGCAATCTGCTCAATCATGATTGATGAGGTGTTGCTCGCCAAAACAGCACCGGGTTTAAGCTTTGGTTCAATCTCCTGGAAGACTTTTTGCTTGATTTCCAGCTTTTCAACGATGGCCTCGATCACCACGTCGGCATGGCTGACATAGGCCCCGTCGGGATCGGCAATAAAGCGCACCTTTGCCGCCTCCAATTCCGTCCGGCTGCGAAACCGGCGCCTGAGCGTTTTGTCTTGGGCCTTGATGCCCTTGGCAATCTGATCCGCAGAAATATCCTGCAACGACACCTGCATGCCGGAGGCCACACACCACCCCGCGATATCCGCCCCCATAGTCCCGGCACCAATCACATGTACCCTGAGCGGCCTAAACGCGAGGCCCTTGGGCGCCTGCGCTTTCAACATTTCGGAAAGCAGATAAACGCGTCGCAAATTCTTCGAAGTCTGCGACACCATCAACGGTGCGAACGCTTTGGTCTCAGCCGCCTTCATGCCGGCATAACTGCCGCCATTGGCTGCAAACAGGTCTATCAACCGAAAAGGCGCAGGATAATGATCTTCCCTAACCTTTTTGGCGGTTTCTTTGCGCATCTTATTGGCCAGCAGCCCGCGCGCCAGACCATTGGAAGCCAGCGACTTAAACCAGCCCGCCTTCTTGGAGCGCCGTTTTCTCAGCACTGCCTTTCGCGCTGCCCACGCCAGACGATCCGGTGTTGCCACCAACTCGTCGATGTAGCCAATGGCGCGCGCCACGTTCGGTCGCAGCAATGAGCCCGTGAGCATGTTTTGCATCGCGGACATCGCACCAACCTGTCGGATAGATCTGGCCGTTCCATTGAACCCGGGAAAAATGCCGAGCTTCACTTCAGGAAATCCGACACGCGAGGAGGGATCGCGCGTGGCGATCCGATAATGGCAGGCAAGTATCAGCTCAAGCCCGCCTCCCACACAAGCACCATGTAGGGCCGCAACGACAGGGATCTTCATGGCCTCGATTTGGTCGAGCAAACCATTCACTTTGCTTACCGCATCGACGACCGTCTGCTCTGTATCGAGATTTTCAAATTCGCGAATATCAGCACCGACAATAAAACTCGACGACTTGGCTGACAAAAACACCAAGCCGATCACATTGCCGGCTGCGGCTTCCGCCTCGATGGTGCTGACAATACGACCGAGCTCTTCCAATGGCCTTGCACCAAGCGAATTGGCACTCTCGCCGGCGCGATCGAACACCGCCCACGCTATCCGCTCGACATCAATATTGACGCGCCAGTCTTTTAGATCACCAAGGCCGCTCACCATGGCCGTTCCCTCACAAATTACTGAGCTGCAGTACTGTGCTGCTGGGCAGCACGCGAATTATGGCCGAGCCCGGCATAGTTTGGGCGCACCTCATCAGGATCGAAATCGTCGACGGCAATCACCTTGGCGGTCAGTGCTTCAACCTCTCGAAGCAATTCGGCTTCATCCGCCGTCAGTATGGATTTGGACTGCGCATCACCGATCCAATCGAGACCATGGAAGCGCCTGACGTGGCCCTCGCGAATAGCCTTCTCCAGCTTGCGCTCGGCTGCTTCGCTGGCAACCACTTTCTCCAAGGCCACCTCCAAAATGCCCGTCGCGTCATTCGGATCGCGCGAGACATAGATTTCGCGCGTAAGCTTATCGCGAAAAGCACCGGGCTCGATGATCTGGCGCACCACTTTGTGCCCGAGATCATCAGAGGCTGGGCGATAATGGTGACCAACGGGAAATACCAGCCAACGCAGCATTATGCGGACCGGCAGCGACGGGAAATTATCAATCGCACCGCTCAGTGCTTGTTGGAAGCGGTAGAGACTATTGCGCGCTGCAAGCTCGACAATGGCCAGTTCATCGTCACTGCGTCCATCGTCTTCAAAGCGCTTGAGCGTGCAACTCAACAAATACAGTTCCGAAAGTGCATCGGCCAAGCGGCCGGTGAGCTTTTGTTTGATCTTAAGCCCACCACCCAAAACGGCAACCGTCATATCGGCAACGAGCGCAAAGTTACGGCTCGCGCGTGACACCTGCTTGTACCAGCGCGCAACCCGACCCGCGTTGGGCGCCGAGCGCGCGAACACGCCTCCGGTCAAATTGTGGAATAAGGCACCGAAAATGTTCGACACTGCAAAGCCGACATGATTGCAGAACGCATGTTCGAAGGCCGCCAATCCATGCGAGCGATCCTCCATCTGGGCTGCCTGCACTTCGCTATAGAGATAAGGATGCGAGCGCAACGCCCCTTGCGCAAATGTAATCAACGTACGCGTCAAAATATTCGCACCCTCAACCGTGATCCCGACCGGGACCATTTGATATGCCGACTGCAAATAATTCGCCGGCCCATCGCAGATGCCGCGTCCACCATGTAGATCCATCGCGTCATTGACAGCGCCACGCATACGTTCCGTCGCCTGGTACTTCATGATCGCTGATATGACCGACGGCTTTTCGCCAGCCGCCACGATTGCTGCTGTCGTCGCGCGCGCCGCTTCGACAACATACGCCTGCTCCGCTATCCGCGCCAACGGTTCTTCAAGACCTTGCATACGCGCAATGGACAACCCGAATTGCCGGCGCACACGCCCATAAGCCGTACTCGAACGCAACATCGACTTGATGCCAGCGGCCGATGAAGACGGCAGGGAAATCGACCGGCCGGCCGAGAGACATTCCATCAACATCCGCCATCCGGTGCCAACTTTTTCCTCTCCGCCGATAACCCAGTCGATCGGAATAAAGACATCGCTGCCCCAGTTTGGCCCGTTGGGGAATGCCGCGCCCGAGGGCAGATGCCGCCGACCGATATTCACGCCTTCATGGGTCGCCGGAATGATCGCCAACGTAATGCCAAGCTCCTGGCCCTTGCCGAGGAGGTTTTCGGGATCGAACAGGTAGAAGGCCAGCCCCAGTAGTGTCGCCCTCGGCCCAAGCGTGATGTAGCGCTTCTCCCATGACAACTTGATCCCGAGTGTTTCCTTACCTTCAAACGTTTGGCGCACCACCGTTCCGACATCACGCATTGTCGCTGCATCCGATCCCGACGTAGGCCCGGTCAATGCAAAACATGGAACCTCGAGGCCCTTAGCGAGGCGTGGCAGGTAGTAGTCTTTCTGATGAGCTGTCCCGTATTTCTCGATCAGCTCACCAGGTCCGAGGGAATTAGGCACCATGACGATCGTCACCACATCCGGAGATCGCGACGCAATCTTGCCGAGGATCAAGGATTGCGCCTGTGCTGAGAAGCCAAGGCCACCATGCTCTTTCGAGATCAACATCCCCAAGAAGCCATGATCGCTGACGAACTTCCATATTTCGTCTGGGATCTCTCGTTCATTGTGGCGGATGTGCCAATCGTCGATCATTCGGCAGAGTTCCACTGTCGGACCATCGAGAAAGGCGCGCTCTTCCTCGGTGAGCGCAATGCCAGGGATATTTCTGAGCTTTTGCCAATCGGGTTGACCAGAAAACAACTCTGCATCGAACCCGACCGTTCCAGCATTGAGGGCCTCCTGTTCGGTCTCCGAAACCTTCGGCAAGATTTTTCGGATCATGGAAAAAATCGGCGCAACAACGAGCCCACGCCGTACGGACGGAACGGCAAGGAGAGCAAACACCGCGGTTGGCAGCCACCAAACGAGCGTCGCAGCGCTGAGGGTTGGCAGGGTCATGACACCTGCAAGCAGGCCACTTTGCCAAATGAACACGGCGAGCCCGCTCACCACCGCCCACATCCACAAACGTCCCCGCGTCATTGCCAGCACAAACACCGCCGCGACACAGGCTGCGACAAAGTAGACTTCGCTCATCGCTCACGACTCCCAATTTTCCGGCTGCCACAGCGCTTCGAACATTGGCACCCAATCGCAAATTCAACCCTGAATACTAGTGAAATTAGCGCCGACATTTGCCGCATTCGCGGGTCCGGTGGGCGCGCCTTCACCCTCAGCGTACGAAATACCCGTTGATATATAGGACTTTAACCGCCGATATGTGAACCGTCTGCGCCACAAGAGCAGACACAAGTGGTTGATATTCTGTCGATTGCGACCGACAACACGTCAGCCATACCCCGGCTGGAGCATCATCTAAGGCTGCAATTTGCTGAGATTGTGGGCAGAATTCGCTTCAGCAAGGTCTGGACAAAACGGTACACGCAGTTAAGACCAAAGTCGCAACAAATTAGTTCAAGGGAGGACGATCGATGGCCGAACAAGCCAAACCAGCCCAACTTGGGCCATATCAGGTCGAATTGAATGCCGGTGAGGAATATTGGTGGTGTGCCTGTGGTCGCTCACAGTCACAGCCGTTTTGTGACGGCTCGCACAAGGGCACCGGCATATCACCACAAGGCTTTAAACCGGAGACAACCGGCACTTACAATTTGTGCGGCTGCAAGGCATCTGACGACATGCCGTATTGTGACGGCGCTCACAACATGTTGTAGATCGCGCAATAATAAGTCCTCAAAAGCGAAGGAACAATTATGCGCATTGGGGTGCCTAAGGAGGTCAAGGTCCGCGAATATCGGGTTGGATTAACACCGACCAGCGTGCGGGAGTTGATCGCCCATGGACACACCGTTTTGGTTGAGACCGGTGCCGGCGACGGCATCGGCATGGATGACGCCGATTACACGCGGGCCGGCGCCGAGATTGCACCGGATGCAGCGACTGTGTTTGACAAGACAACGCTGATCGTCAAGGTGAAAGAGCCGCAAGCCGAAGAGCGCAGGCGCCTGCGCCCCGACCACGTCCTATTCACGTATCTCCATTTGGCCCCCGACCCCGACCAGACCAATGATTTAATGGCCAGCGGGGCAACCTGCATTGCTTATGAGACCGTGACATCGCCCAATGGGGGCTTGCCGCTCCTCGCACCCATGTCCGAGATCGCTGGTCGCATGGCGGTACAGGCGGGGGCCTACTATCTCGAAAAGGCGCATGGCGGCCACGGCATTTTGATCGGCGGAATTCCTGGCGTCGACCCGGCCAAAGTGGTCGTGATCGGTGGCGGGATGGTTGGCACGCACGCCGCCCACATTGCACTCGGCATGGGGGCCGACGTCTGGGTTCTCGATCGCAATCTCGACGTTCTACGCGATTTGTGGCGCCAATTCGGACGTCCGCTGGCAACGGTCTATTCGACCCGTGACGCCATCGACCGCCACTTGCGCGAGGCAGATCTGGTCATTTGCGGCGTTCTCATTCCCGGAGCCGAGGCGCCCAAGCTCATAACCCGTGACCATATCCGATCCATGAAAGCTGGCTCTGTCATTATTGATGTTGCCATCGACCAGGGCGGCTGCGCGGAAACATCGAGGCCGACAACTCACGATCAACCAACCTACGTTGTTGATGGTGTCATCCACTACTGCGTTGCCAACATGCCAGGCGCAGTCCCGAAGACCTCGACCCATGCCCTCAATAACGCTACCCTCCCGTTCGTTCTGAACTTGGCTGATGATGGTTGGAAGGTCGCAATGCAAAACGATCCGCACCTGCGAGCAGGTCTGAATGTTTGGTCGGGAAACATTACTTGCCAACCCGTCGCCGACGCGCTTGAACTGCCATACGTTGCAGCCGAACAGGCGATTGCAAGCTAGATAGACCAACTGACATCGGAGCGTTGCGACAGACAACGACCGCCAAGAATATTCGGGGGCCTCGATTGGAATATTTTTTACAGCAGTTGATCAACGGCCTGACACTTGGCTCCATCTACGGCTTGATCGCCATCGGCTACTCGATGGTTTACGGCATCATCGGTATGATCAATTTTGCCCATGGCGACGTGTTCATGGTCAGTGCCTATATCGCCCTGATATTGATCCTGATGGTTGGTGTCGCGGCCTCAATGCCGTTGGCGATGTTGTTTTTGGCCCTGATCCTGGTGTTGTTGATTGCCATGGCGCTCACAGCCGCATGGGGCTGGACCGTTGAACGCCTTGCCTACCGCCCGCTGCGCGGCTCATTTCGCCTGGCACCTCTGATTTCTGCCATTGGCATGTCCATCGCCCTGCAGAACATCGTCCAGATTGTCCAAGGCGCACGAGTGAAAGCACTGCCGCCCATCATTTCAGGCACCAACGTGTTGATGGGTGACGAGACGACCTTCACGGCAACCATATCCCATGTCCAAATCATCATAATTGTCACAACCGTGGTGCTAATGGCGGCTTTCACGTATTTGATCCAGGCCACGCCGCTTGGTCGCGCCCAGCGTGCGTGTGAGCAGGATCGCACCATGGCGGCATTAAGCGGAATCAACGTCGACCGCACGATATCGCTGACGTTTGTGCTCGGCGCCGCACTTGCTGCTGTCGCAGGCCTGATGTACGTGCTGCTCTATCCCTACATCAACTTCAATATTGGTTTTGTTGCCGGCATCAAAGCCTTTACCGCCGCGGTATTGGGCGGCATCGGCTCATTGCCCGGTGCCATGCTCGGCGGCCTGATCATTGGCTTGATCGAAGCGTTCTGGTCCGGCTACGTCTCGGGCGAATACAAAGACGTTGCAGCCTTCACCATTCTTGCCATCGTGCTGATCTTCATGCCATCCGGTCTATTCGGTCGCCCGGAAATCGAAAAGGTGTGAGCGATGTCAGATACGGCCAGCACACCTGCCAGACAAAACTTGACCGCCGCTGCCAATTCCAGGCCCCGATTCACCAACGCCTTGAAGGATGCCGCGCTCGCTGCCGGCGTCGCCCTGCTTCTGAGCTTCCCCCTTTTCGCCTATCGCACCACGGAATCAACAACCGGCCTCGCACTTGTTGCCCGCTGGAAAGAAATTGCCGTTGGCGTTACACTTGTTTTCGTCGGCCGGTTTCTATTGTCGACGGTCGGCGTGCCGCAATCTGCCAAGACCGCATTGGGCCGCGTGAAGGTCCCCGAAGCCGCACGGGGCAAGCTAGGATTTATTGCCGCATCCGCAGCCATCGCCTTTGCTATTCTCATGCCGGTCATGCCCTTCGCGGATCGATATTATGTTGACCTCGGCATCTTGATCTTGACCTATGTGATGCTGGGATGGGGCCTCAATATCGTCGTCGGCCTGGC
The DNA here is from genome assembly GCA_965223255.1 of Hyphomicrobiaceae bacterium. GTDB lineage: Bacteria > Pseudomonadota > Alphaproteobacteria > Rhizobiales > Hyphomicrobiaceae > CBDCWA01. Next base: position 198,734 of record CBDCWA010000004.1, read on the forward strand.
AGGTCTTCTCGACTTGGGCTACGTCGCTTTCTATGCAGTTGGCGCATATTCATATGCCTTGCTGGCCCAGCATTTCGGATTTTCGTTTTGGATCTGCCTGCCGCTCGCTGGCATTCTCGCAGCGTTCTGGGGCATCATCCTCGGCTTTCCCGTCCTTCGCCTGCGCGGCGATTACCTCGCAATCGTCACACTCGCCTTTGGCGAAATCATCCGCATTGTACTTGAGAATTGGCAGGAACTGACCGGCGGCCCGGATGGCATCAGCGGCATTACCCGCCCAAGCTTTTTTGGCCTGCCCTTCAAAGACGGCGACAGCGGCACATTCTCGAGTTTTTTCGGATTGGAGTTCTCACCGCTCCATCGCATCATTTTTCTTTATTATTTGATCCTGGCGCTTGCGCTCCTCACCAACCTTGTAACCCTGAGACTGCGCCAACAAACAATAGGCCGTGCCTGGGAAGCGTTGCGCGAAGACGATATCGCGTGCCGCTCTCTTGGCATCAATACGGTTACCACCAAGCTGTCAGCATTTGCGATCGGCGCCATGTTCGGCGGCTTTGCCGGCTCTTTCTTTGCCGCCAAGCAAGGTTTTATTTCACCAGAGAGTTTTGTGTTTATCGAAAGTGCAATCATCCTTTCAATCGTCGTCTTGGGTGGCATGGGCAGTCAACTGGGTGTGGCGATTGCCGCGGTCGTGTTGATCGGCAGCGTCGAATTCTTCCGGGAACTCAAAGAATACCGGATGCTGGTGTTCGGCCTGGCGATGGTCGCCGTTATGGTCTGGCGCCCGCGCGGTCTGATCACTAACCGCACACCATCGGTTGCCATTAAGGCCCGCCAGAGCGTTGCAGCAAGCCTCGTTAAAGAGGGCCGCGGATGACAACCGACGATACCATCCTCACCGTTCAACACTTGACCATGCGGTTTGGTGGCTTGATTGCCATAGACGACGTGTCGTTTGTCGCCCGTCGCGCCAATATCACCGCCGTCATCGGACCCAACGGCGCCGGCAAGACGACCCTCTTCAATTGCCTCACCGGTTTTTACAAACCGACCGTCGGCATGATCCAGCTGACACGCAAAGACGGCAAGCATTTCCTGCTCGAACGCATGCACGACTATGAAATTAATCGCCATGCCAGTGTCGCGCGAACCTTTCAAAATATCCGTCTATTCGCGGGCATGACCTGCTTGGAAAATCTGCTTGTCGCCCAACACCAGTGGCTGATGAAGGCGTCAGGCTTTATTATTGGCGGCGTTCTGGGACTGGCGGGCTATCGCAAAGCTGAACAACGCGCCATCGATACTGCAACTCATTGGCTTGAGCGGGTCGGACTAATTGAGCGGGCCGATGAGGCAGCCGGCAGCCTCTCCTATGGCGAGCAGCGCCGTCTCGAAATCGCGCGCGCCATGTGCACCGCCCCCGAACTTCTATGCCTCGACGAGCCAGCAGCCGGCCTCAATCCCCGCGAAACCGCCGAACTCAATCAGCTCCTGCATGATATCCGCACCACTTACAATGTATCGATCTTGTTGATTGAACATGACATGGGCGTCGTGATGAACATTTCGGATCACATCGTTGTTCTGGACTATGGCGCCAAGATTGCCGAAGGCACACCTGATCAGATCCGCAATGATCCCCATGTCATCGCAGCTTATCTCGGTGTTGAAGACGAAGAATTCGGTAGTGTCGAAGCGGAGATCCGCCGATGACGACCCCGTTATTAAGCGTTCGCGCAGTGCACACATTTTATGGCAACATCGAAGCGCTCAAAGGTGTCGACATCGATGTCGGGGAAGGCGAAATCGTTGCGATGATCGGTGCCAATGGTGCCGGCAAATCGACGTTGATGATGACGATATGCGGCAATCCCTGCGCCCGCCACGGCAGCATCACCTATGATGGCCGCGAGATTAGTCAACTTGCCACCCACGAGATCATGCGCCTCGGCATTTCGCAGTCGCCCGAAGGCCGGCGCATTTTCCCGCGCATGACGGTGTTGGAAAATTTACAAATCGGCAACGGCTTGACCAAGCCGCAACACTTCGACGCCGATCGCGATTTCGTCTACCGGCTGTTTCCTCGACTTAAGGAACGCGAAACCCAACGTGGCGGCACATTATCAGGCGGCGAGCAGCAGATGTTGGCGATTGCCCGCGCCTTGATGAGCCGCCCGCGTCTGTTACTGCTAGATGAACCGTCGCTCGGCCTCGCGCCTTTGATCGTCAAGCAGATTTTCGAAATCATCGCCGAGCTCAATCAACGCCAAGGCCTAACGGTCTTCCTCGTCGAGCAAAACGCCTATCACGCACTCAAACTGGCCCATCGAGCCTACGTAATGGTAAATGGCCAGATTACGATGACGGGATCAGGCACGGAGTTGTTGCATCGTGACGAAATTCGCGCCGCCTACTTGGAAGGGGGTGCACATTGACCGGCGAAATGCTGCTCATAGATCGGTCACGGCCCGGCCAGGATCCTCGTGGCTCAAATATGAGCCGCTTCAATGGTTCCAACTTAATGCATAAAATGATCGTCGTTCTAAGAAGCGAGCAAATTAGACGCTCTTTGACGGCATCGCATAATTCGAACTAGAAGCATGTTGCTCTAGCAATCAAGCAAACGCGGTACATGGACCAAATGACGCAATGACCTGGCTCTGGGATACATCGCCAACGGCCTTCATGATGTTCGATATCGTGATCGGTGGGGCTGCCGCTGCAGCCGCCGGCCGCGCGATCGCACAACACTGGGACAGCCGTGCCAAAGTGGTTGGCTTCATGTTGCTGCTTGGCCTTGCCGTTCGCTTTTGTCATTTGGCCCTGCTGTGGGAGAGCACTACGGAATTAACTCATTGGGCTATCGCAGGCGGCTGGACCAAGCTTGTATATTATTGGCTTATCGACAGCCTTGTTTTGACCTTTATCGCACTGCTTTCCTATCAGATCACGCGCACCGACCAGATGGTCACCCAGTATCCCTGGCTTTATCGGCGCACCAGCCCTATAACTTGGGGCGACAAACGGAATTGACGACACTGGTCCGGCCAGAGTCTACGAATTTTACAGACATTAGACGAAACGACACGGAGGCAAAATAATGGTCCGCAAGTTAGTTCTGTCGGCGCTATTGGCCGTAGGTTTAGCAGCCTGCGGCGGCGAAAAAAGCAATGATATCGCCATTGCCACAATCGGCCCGATGACCGGCAAATACGCCTCGTTCGGCGCTCAGATGAAAATTGGTGCCGAAATGGCCGTCGCCGACATCAACGCAGCCGGCGGCGTGCTCGGCAAAAAACTGAAGCTGATCATTGAGGACGATGCCTGCGATCCAAAACAAGCTGTCGCTGGCGCCAACAAGCTGGTTGGCCAGGGTGTGAAATTAGTAGCTGGCCATTTTTGCTCAGGCTCATCGATCCCCGCCTCCAAGGTTTATGCTGAGGAAGGCATCGTGCAAATTTCACCGGCTTCGACCAACCCCAAATTGACCGACGAACGAGCCGGCCCAAGCATCTATCGTGTCTGCGGACGCGACGACCAACAGGGTGGCGTTGCAGGTAAGTACATTGCAGCGAATTACAAAGACAAAAACATCGCCATCCTGCACGACAAATCGGCTTACGGCAAAGGTCTCGCAGAACAAACACGCAGTGCCATGAAAGCGGCAGGCAAGACGGAAACCTTGTTTGAAGCCTACACAGCTGGCGACGCGGATTTTTCAGCTCTGGTCTCCAAGATGAAAGCCGCCGCCATAGATATCGTATACCTTGGCGGCTATCACACCGAGGGCGGCGCCATCGTTCGCCAAATGCGCAGTCAGGGTCTCAATGCACTCCTGATCGGTGGCGACGCATTGGTGACCAAGGAGTTCTGGCAGATCACCGGTGATGCCGGCGAAGGCACGCTCATGACCTTTTCACCAGACCCGCGCAAGATGGACTCGGCGAAAGATGTCGTGAAACGATTCCAGGACAAGAAAATCGATCCGGAAGGGTATGTGCTCTACACGTATGCCGCGATTCAAGCATGGGTCCAGGCGGTCAAGGAGGCCAAGTCCACCAAGACAAAGGATGTCACAGCGAAGCTCAACTCCCTCCATTTGGATACCGTTCTCGGCAAATTCCGGTTCAATAAAAAGGGCGATCCGGATCTCAGGCCGTATGAATTCTTCCGCTGGTCAAAGGGTAACTACGCCCAAATCAACTAAGAGATCCAACGGTTAGAGAGAGTGTGCAGCGGTGGCATCGATGGTGCCGCCGCTGTTTTGATTTCCGGTCCGCAATAGTGCACCGATGTGGATCTAGAAGAACCGCGTCGGCGAGTAAGGCGTCGGGTCCGTAAACGGGTCCACACCTTGCATCATCTCGACCAGCAAGCGCGCGCTGATCGGCCCCAGTGTCAGACCCAAATGGTGGTGCGCTGTATTGAGCCACAACCCAGGATGGCCTGGCAGTTGTCCGATGATTGGTAGCAAATCCGGCGTGCAAGGCCTGGCACCAAGCCACACCTGGTCGTCGAGCCTGGGGCCAAGTCCGATCAAATTGCGCGCTGCGCGTTCAGCTCTGTCGACTTGCACCGTATTGGGGGGCCGGTCACGTCGCGCAAATTCCGCCCCCGTAGTCAACCGAATTCCGCGCCTCATCGGCGTAATCAGATAACCGTTTTCCGCATCCATGACGGGCCGGGTCAACGCGACATCACTCACTGGCTGATAATGCATATGATAACCGCGCTTAAAACCGATCGGCAGCGACTTGCCCAGCGATTGCAGCACATCATTGGTCCAAGGACCCAGCGCCAGCACAACATGCGGTGCGATTAGTGTTATCTCACCTGCCGCCAATGACCAGCCACCGCTCTCTTGGCTCAGTGCCCGCACATCCCCGGTTACGATCCGCCCGCCAATGTATTCGAAGTGCGTGGCATAGGCATTCGTCAACTCAGCCGGATCAGCCAGACTTGGCGGTTGACGATAATAGACGGCCCCGGCAAAGGCACCCATCAGACCCGGCTCCAAAACTTTGAGGTCCGATTCCGTTTTCAACTCCAACGTGATGCCGTAGGTGTGCGCCGCAGCCAGATCCTCAACAGCGGCCTGATCGAATGCAGCCGCAGTACGGTAGACCTTGAGATATCCCGTTGGACGCAGCAAATGACTTGTCCCTGCGCTCTCGGCCATCTCATGGTGGGCAAGTGCAGCCGCCTGCACCAGCGGACGCGCGGCAACTGCTGTCGCACGAACGCGTTGCGCCGATCCATGCCGCCAATAGGCAAAAAGCCACGGCAACAGCCACGGCATATCGCGCCAGATCACATGCGCTTCTGATGCCAGATTGAGTGCATAAGACAACACTTTGAGCGGCTGGCGCGGAAACGCATAGGGAACCACGTTCTCGCATTGAATGAGCCCGGAATTGCCGAAACTTGTATGCTTGCAGACACCGTCACGGTCAATCAGGACCGTCCGAAACCCGGCCAGGGCCAGTTGCAGCGCGCTGGCAACACCGATCATCCCGGCCCCCGCCACCACCACATCTGCTTTGATCGTCTCTGCCACCGCTCTTCCCTCTTTCACCCATCCTCAGGATAACTGACAAGCCGCATTGAAGGCCATAGCGCCGTTTGCTACGGATCGAGGACAGCAGGTCGCACCTGCCCCATCCGACGAGGAGAGGCGAATGATTCCCCGCTACAGCCGGCCCGAAATGGTCGAGATTTGGTCCCCCGAGACAAGGTTCAAAATTTGGTTCGAGATTGAAGCGCACGCCGCAACAGCCATGGCCCAAGCCGGCACGATACCAAAATCGGCTGCAGACGTGATCTGGGAAAAGGGCAAGGATGCCGAGTTCGATGTGGATAGAATTGCCGAAATCGAGCGGGAGACAAAACATGACGTTATTGCATTCCTCACCCACCTTGCAGAGATCGTCGGCCCGCAAGCGCGCTTCGTCCACCAGGGCATGACCTCTTCCGATGTCCTTGACACCTGCCTCAATGTTCAGCTGACGCGGGCAACAGATCTCCTATTGACCGATCTCGACCGGGTCCTGGCGGCACTCGAAACACGCGCCACCGAACACAAGTACACACTGACCATTGGCCGCAGTCACGGCATACACGCCGAGCCGACGACATTTGGTATCAAGCTTGCTTATGCCTACGCCGAAATGGCCCGCTGCAAGGATCGCCTGACTGCTGCGCGCAATGAGATAGCCACCTGCGCCATTTCGGGCGCCGTCGGAACGTTCGCCAACATAGACCCGGCCATCGAGGCTTATGTCGCCAAACAGCTCGGCCTCAAAGCAGAGCCAGTGTCCAGTCAGGTTATCCCGCGTGATCGCCACGCCATGTATTTCGCCACCCTCGCCGTCATTGCCGCATCGATGGAACGCATCGCCACCGAGATCCGTCATCTCCAACGTACTGAAGTTCTAGAAGCGGAAGAGTACTTTTCGCCCGGCCAAAAGGGCTCCTCTGCCATGCCGCATAAACGCAATCCCGTTTTGACTGAAAACCTGACGGGCCTTGCGCGCATGGTGAGAGCGTATTGCATTCCGGCGATGGAGAACGTGGCGCTCTGGCACGAGCGTGATATCTCACATTCTTCTGTCGAACGCATGATCGGGCCCGACGCCACGATCACCCTCGATTTTGCCCTCAATCGCCTCGCCGGCGTCGTTGAAAATCTTGTGGTCTACCCGGAACGCATGCAGTCCAATCTTGACCGGCTTGGCGGCCTGCACAATTCCCAGCGCGTATTGTTGGCCTTGACACAAGCCGGTGTGAGCCGCGAAACCGCCTATCAAATCGTCCAACGCAATGCGATGAAGACCTGGGAAGACGGCAAAGATTTTCTGAGTGAACTGAAGGCCGACGCCGACGTGACCAGCAAACTTTCAACCGCCGACCTAGAGGCCATGTTCGACGACGCTTATCACACCAAATATGTGGACGAGATCTTCAAACGCGTCTTTCAATCCTGAAACGCAGCACTGAGGCCGATTGCCGGAGTTTCCCGAAACCGCACGTATGAAAACATCAGAAGTCGATATACTCATCGTTCCTGGCTCAAACCCACTTGATGCGGATCACTGGCAGTCCCGGTGGGCCAAGCGCCTGAAACGCGCCGCTGTCGTCGGCCCGCCAAGTACGCACGCCATCGAAGCAGAGGCATGGACAGAAAGCATATTAGCGGCGCTTCAAAACATTTCTGCACCGTCAGTCCTGGTCGCCCATGCGACGGGAGTTGCGGCCACCGTCTGGGCACTCTCACAGAATTGTCCTTCGCTGTTGCGCGGCGCATTTCTTGTCGCCCCGTCAGATGTATGCGCTCCTCTCAATGGTTCGGGCGCAAACCACTGCACGTCTCCATTTACCAGCCTGCCAACAACCCCCCTGGCCGTGCCAAGCGTCGTAATTGCACCGAGCAACAATCCACACTGTAGCCTGGCGCGCGCCCGTAGCTTTGCCGCAGACTGGGGCAGTGAACTCACAGAGGCCGGTGAAAGCGGCGCACTGGATGTCAGTTCAGGCCACGGGCCCTGGCCGGAAGGCCTGTTACGCTTTGGCGCCTTCTTAAAGACGTTGCCCTGAACACCCACCCTAGATCGCTTTGGCTATCCCGCCGGCGACAATTTCTTGAAAGCCGCGGAGACGACATGACGAAAGCGATGGAAGCCTTTTGAACCTTCGTTAGTCATCCAATTCATCTGCAAGGTGCGCCGCGGCCCGCTGAACGGATGATGACCGTGCCAGGAATTGTCGGACCTCTTAAACACCAGCAACGTTCCATCATCCGGTTTTATTTCTTCGAGATAATCATCGACATCATGCTTGTTCCGCAACAAGCGCAATCGCCCGCCTGGGTAAGGCCAGTCTTCATTGAGATAAATCAGCACCGTTATGATTTTGTCGAGACTGTCGGTGTGTATTTTACCATCCTTATTGCGCGTCATCCCGCGCAACGAATACATTTTGGGCCGCTCGGCGAGATCAACATCAAACTTCTCTTCGATCACACTTTGGAACTCTTCGCCATCGAGCTCGTGAATGAGCGCGCGAATGGGCGACGTCTCGTCGAGCATATCGATCGGAAACGAGCCACCCGCTTTCAAATCCGGGAAGCTCATATTGATCGCCGAAATACTCTCGGGCTTTACGAACCCCGGAACGACAACATAACTGAACGGATCGGAAACGATCGACGTCGCGCGCAGTTTGTCGATGTTCAAGTGCTGCATATCATCCTCAATTGCCGTCGATTAACCTGATCGCGCCTTTCGCGCCAAATATCCCCCGATCATCTGCTGGCGGCGTTGCCAGCGCCGGTGTATTTCGCCTGCGATGAAGTCTGCTGACAGGATGGGATCATAAGCCCATGTCTCTATCGCGTCGACCTCGTCGGACAAGACGCGCGTAGCCCCCTGATCGCGAAGCGCAGCGTGAAACCGATTGAATTTTGCACTACCTCCACTTGGTGTGAAGACGTAAACGGGACGTCCCGTCGCACATGCTTCCCCGGTCATGTTGACGGAATCGGCCGTGACGATCAACATGTCTGCATTGGCCAGGAAATCGCCATAAGGATTATCCCCGGTACCATCCCAGATAATGCGTGGCGCACCCTCGGTCGCCTGGCGAACCGCTCCAATCAATCGCTGATGCGTGCGCCGCGACGGTGTCACCATGAAGCTTGCACCAAGGCGCGCAAATGAGCTTAGTGCGCGCTCAAGGCGGCGATCATCGTCTTCCGTGAATCGATAAACGGCATTCTTGCCACCGAGCATCACAGCGATACGTGGCGAGGAGAGAGCTGCGATCTCGGGCGGAGTGTTATTTTTCAGCGCTTTAAGTCGTGCGGTTGTAAACCCATGCGGCGCCGTCAGCGTCGAAATCACATTGCTGCCCCGCAGCTTATCATGTGCCGGCACCCAGATGAGATCGGCAGTATTCCGCCCCGTCTTCGGATCCTGCAAAACGACCGTGAAGGTTGCCGGCCCCGCAAGCTGGCGCAACCGTCTCAAATAGGGAATTGCCACCCGTCCGGTGGCGATAGCAAAGTCCGGCCATGGCGGCGCAAACATGCTTCCGTCCTGCCCGAACTTGTCGCGAGGATCCGTCGGCCCCCACGGTGCCAGCCAGCGATACAGGGCGCCGGGCGCAACCTGCTTTTTTTTAATCGTGACACCCAGCGCGTCCGCCACACCGTTGACTTGTACATCCATGCCGGTCTTTCCATCGGTAATCAACCAGCATGATTTGTCGCCCAGAGACGGTTCAAGAGACGGTATGGGTGTCGGTCCGGTCATCAGCTGGGTATGGGCGAGGCCGGCATTCCTGTCTATGTCGCCCTGGGCCGCAGCCAGCCCTGTGACGACCAAGTGCTGGCTGACCAGTCACAAAGGGCGCACGCTTTGTGAAATCCGTGCTAAGTTCAGGCGACGTCAACTTTGCAGATATTACCGAATGGAGCGGTGATGGCGCATAAGCTGGACACTATAGACCTCAGGATTGTCCGTGAACTTCAAAATGACGGGCGCGTTAGCAATCTCACACTCGCGCAACGGGTGGGGCTGACGCCGCCGCCCTGCCTGCGCCGTGTCCGGGCCCTGGAAGACGCCGGCATCATCAAGGGCTACCACGCAGAAGTTGACGCTGAGCAACTGGGCTATCATGTGACGGCATTTGCCATGGTGGGCCTGCACAACCAATCAGAAATCGATTTGCGCGATTTTGAAAACCTGGTCCTTGCCTGGCCGCTCGTGCGCGAATGCCACATGTTATCAGGTGAGACTGACTATATCTTGAAATGCGTTGCCCCCGATTTGCCAACCTTCCAAACATTCGTAACGAGCGAACTGGCCGCGGCACCAAACGTTGCCACCGTGAAATCGCACGTGACGATAAGACCGGCAAAACAAGCCCACGGCTTGCCGATCACGCTTTAGCTCTCAAAAAGAAGAAACAGGTTGTGTCAACGACCAATCAGGCGCTATTTCCAGGCAATCTTGAGCACTTCATAGGACTTAGCGCCCTTCGGCGTCGTCACTTCTACAATGTCGCCGATGCTCTTACCGATCAACGCTCGCGCGATCGGCGATTGGATTGAAATCTTACCGTCTTTGACGGATGATTCATCTTCTCCGACAATCTGATAGGTCACTTCGTCTTCGGTATCTTCATCGACCAGACGCACGGTAGCACCGAATTTGATCGTATCACCCGATAATTTGGCAGGTTCAATGACTTCCGCACGTGACAGCTTGTCCTCAAGTTCTGCAACCCGTGCCTCATTCAGGCCCTGCGCTTCCTTAGCCGAGTGATACTCGGCATTTTCCGAAAGGTCGCCATGGGCGCGTGCCTCTGAAATCGCCTGGATGATCCGCGGACGCTCCTCGGATTTCAGGCGTTGGAGTTCTGCTTCGAGCGACTGAAAACCAGTCGATGTCATTGGAACCCGTTCCGTAGACATACCTGTCGTCTCCTCACTCCGTGGGACGAGCCCATGGATATAGCAATCATAAACGAATTCAGGCCCAATAGGTGGCGATGAGCCCCCCGATGATCAACCGGCACCGAACGCCTTGTGGAAAAACCGTTCGTTTCCCGCATTCGAAGCGCTGGCTGCCGGTGACGAAGCCAAACGACGTCACAACAGACGACTGGCAGCGAATCACGCGGCGTACCTGCACCAAAATGCAATCAATGGCTAAAAGGTTTTCGGTCAAGAGACGACGTCTCTCTAGCCGGCTTCCCGGATATATGCCTGAAGTGGGGCAACTGTCAGAGTATTGGCCTTCGTTGCACTTATTGCCTTTGTGACTGCAATCGCACCCGCTAACGTTGTATAATATGGAATGTGGTTCAGCAAGGCCGTGCGCCGAATATCCTTGGAATCCACCAACGCCTGCGCCCCATCGGTTGTATTGAAGACAATTGAAATTTCACCATTTTTCATGGCGTCGACGATATGCGGACGCCCCTCGAGCACCTTATTGATCCCCCTGCAGGTAATGCCATGGGCTTCCAGATGCCGCTTGGTCCCGCGTGTCGCAACGATTTCAAAGCCCATTTCCATGAGATCGCGAACCGCCGGAATGATGCGCTCCTTGTGGCTATCCTTGACCGACACGAAAACCGCACCGTCTTCCGGCAGGCGCTGGCCCGCACCGAGCTGACTTTTCCCGAATGCTGCAGCAAAATCCCGATCAACACCCATGACCTCGCCCGTTGATCGCATTTCAGGCCCGAGGACCGGGTCAACACCTGGAAACCGGGCAAACGGAAAAACCGCCTCTTTGACGGCGATATGCCTGAGGTTGCGCTTCTTAAGCTCAAACTCCGAGAGCGCTCGCCCGGCCATGATCTCAGCAGCAATTGCCGCGACCGGCTCGCCGATCACCTTGGCCACGAACGGCACCGTACGGCTGGCACGCGGATTGACTTCGAGGATGTAGACCATGTCATCTTTGATCGCGAACTGCACATTCATGAGGCCTACGACGCCGAGCGCCAGGGCAAGCTTGTGCGTCTGACGGTCCATTTCCGCAATAATTTCAGGACTGAGCGAATGCGGCGGCAGCGAACAGGCGGAATCCCCGGAATGAATGCCGGCCTCTTCGATGTGTTCCATGATGCCGACCGTAAAAGATGTCTCTCCATCGGCAAGACAATCGACATCGACCTCTATTGCATCCGACAGGTAACGATCGATCAACAGCGGGCGCGCGTCCGAGACCACCAACTCCGACGGCCGGTCCAATGTCGCAGACAGCCTGGACACGTAGCGATCGACCTCGCCGCTGTCGTGCACGATCTCCATCGCCCGACCCCCAAGCACATAAGACGGTCGAATCACGACCGGAAAGCCGATCGCCTCAGCATTCACTCGCGCTTCTTCGGGGGTGTGCACAATGGCACTTTCCGGCTGGCGCAATCCCAATGAAGCGATCAAGGCGTTGAACCGGTCGCGGTCCTCGGCAAGATCGATGGCATCTGGCGAGGTGCCAAGAATTGTGACACCGGCTTCTGCAAGCGGCTGAGCAAGCTTGAGCGGCGTTTGCCCGCCGAACTGCACGATCACGCCCTTCAAGGTGCCCTTGGCCTGCTCGACCCGTACAATCTCCAACACGTCTTCGGTCGTCAGCGGCTCGAAATATAGTCGGTCCGACGTATCATAATCCGTTGACACGGTTTCCGGATTGCAATTGACCATAATGGTCTCGAAGCCGGCTTTGGTCAGTGAGAAGCAGGCATGACAGCAGCAATAGTCGAATTCGATTCCCTGCCCGATCCGGTTAGGACCACCGCCAAGGATCATAATCTTCTGGTTGTCTGATGATTGCGCCTCGCACGCGTAGGCACCGCCACTGCCTAACTCATATGTCGAGTACATATACGCTGTAGGGGAGGCGAATTCTGCCGCACAGGTATCGATGCGTTTATAGACCGGCGTGACACCATAACCGAGCCGCAGATCACGCACGGCCTGCTCAGTGCTGCCGGCCAGCCGTGCGAGCCGCGCATCCGAAAAACCCATCGATTTCAAATACCGCAGATTGCTCTCAGACTCCGGCAACCCATGCGCGACCACTCGCGCTTCGGCTTCGATGATCTCCATTAGACGATCGATAAACCACGGATCGATCTTACAGTAAGAGAAAACCTCGTCTTTGCTGAATCCCAAACGCAAAGCTTGCGCCACTTTCAGAAGTCGGTCAGGTGCTGGCCGCCCAAGGGCAGCGCGAATGGCATTCTTATCATCACCAAGACCGAGCCCTTCAATCTCGATGTCATCAAGGCCGGTCAAGCCGGTCTCCATCGATCGCAAAGCCTTTTGTAAACTCTCACCGAACGTCCGCCCGATAGCCATGACTTCCCCGACCGACTTCATGGCCGTCGTCAGCGTCGGATCGGCACCCTGAAATTTCTCGAATGCAAATCGTGGGATCTTGGTGACGACATAATCGATCGTCGGCTCAAAAGACGCAGGTGTCGCACCCCCCGTAATATCGTTTTCCAATTCATCGAGCGTATAGCCGACAGCCAAGCGGGCAGCGACCTTAGCAATTGGAAAGCCGGTCGCTTTTGACGCCAGGGCCGACGATCGCGACACCCGCGGGTTCATTTCGATTATGATCAAGCGGCCATCTTCCGGATTGACCGCGAATTGCACATTCGATCCGCCGGTCTCGACACCGATTTCGCGCAACACCGCAATCGAAGCATTCCGCATGATTTGGTATTCTTTGTCAGTCAGCGTCAACGCCGGTGCGACGGTAATGGAATCGCCCGTGTGCACACCCATCGGATCGACATTTTCGATGGAGCAGATGATAATGCAGTTGTCTGCCTTATCGCGCACCACCTCCATTTCGTACTCTTTCCAGCCGAGTACGCTTTCTTCGACCAAGACCTGTGTCGTAGGCGAAGCATCAAGCCCCCGCTCGACGATCTCGAGAAATTCTTCCTTGTTGTAGGCAACCCCGCCACCGGTACCGCCAAGCGTGAAGGACGGACGAATGATGGCTGGCAGGCGAACATACTCCATTGCCGCAATGGCCTCTGTCATATTGTGTGCCATCATCGAGCGCGGCGTCTCGAGACCGATCTTCTTCATGGCCTCGCGAAACAGTTCTCGGTCTTCGGCCTTGTCTATGGCGTCTGCTCGGGCGCCGATCATCTCAACGCCAAGCGCCGAAAGGATGCCCTGGTTATGAAGGGCCAGCGCCGTATTCAACGCGGTCTGCCCACCCATTGTCGGCAGCAACGCATCCGGGCGTTCTTCGGCGATAATCTTGGCCACGACTTCCGGCGTGATAGGCTCGACATAGGTAGCATCTGCCAGATCCGGATCGGTCATGATGGTGGCCGGATTGGAATTAACCAAAATAATGCGATAGCCCTCGGCCTTCAGGGCCTTGCAAGCCTGGGTGCCCGAATAATCGAACTCGCAGGCCTGACCAATAACGATCGGCCCGGCACCGATGATGAGTATGGACTCAATGTCTGTTCGTTTAGGCATGGCGCAGGTGTTCTAAATCAATGAGCAGGAAGTTGAAACCGCAAAGCACAGCAATAGAAACCACCATGCATCGCAGCGATTCTGACTGAATGCTAGTCGCTCTACTGCAAGCGCGCTGATTTGGCCATGGGACCGAAGGACTAGACACAGCTCTGAGCTACTCTAGTGGTGTATAACTTATCCAATTTCAACGCTTTTTCTTGAAATAGCGTCGCATCCGCTCGCAAGGATCCTCACGTTCCGCCCGCCGGGTAAGGATAATAAAATCGACCGCCGGGCGCCCATCTGGTCCCCGTTCAATATAATCTATGCGCTTGGTCTTCTTTGAAGACACCTCCAGCAGCATGACCGTCACAACACCGGTCTTATGACCCATACGCCGCAGGTAATACGGCACGCCGCGATCAGCGCGCACATGCCCGTTTCCTGCCAATAAGACCGCAGAACCATGCTTATTTGCAGCCGCACCGACCTGGCTTGCCATATGTGCATCTCGCAGGTTCTGACCCTGTGCCATCCGCGTGAACGCGCTCTTAGGCATCAGGCCACAATGCGAGCGCTCAAGCTCTTCCAACAGGGCATCCTTGAGGTCCGCCTCAAGGGGTTGGACCAGCCGCAATCGCTGGCGCACGGCATCTGTCAGCGACGTATCGCCTCCCCGCACAATCTTACGGACATAAGCACGCGTTACGTTGGCTGCGACAATTGAGTGACCGGCCTCGAGCGCGCGCGTGAACAACGGTTCAAATATTTTGCTATCTGGCCAGCCCGATTTGGCCCAACCGACGGCCTTGAAAAAACCTTCCGCACGATCGCCCCGCGCGATCTCCCTAACGCGCGCCAGATAGGCGTCAACCTTCGGCTGCTGCGCTATTGTCAGATGTTCGAACACTAGCGCCGGTTTGCCGCCAGCCTTATTTGCCGCAACCAAATGAGAAATGATTTTGGCACGCACGCGGTGATGGATCGCATTATCGTGGATTTCACCGAGCAACAGAATCGAGTGCGCGCCAAACGCGCGAACCATCGCCTGAACCGGTGCCGCTGCCTGGCCGACACCGTTGCCTGCCGTCGCGAAGAACTGGCAGATGTCTGTCTGCTTAGGACACAGGGGATGAGACGCCGTCGCATCGGACTTTGGCGCTGCAGATTGCGCAACTGCCATCGCTCCCCCGAGCACTATCAGCGCCGCTGTTACACCGGCAATAATCGCTTTGCACATGCTGGAACTCTGCCTGCGGTTCGCTCTAACGATAATCCTACGCTTTAGCCTGGCGCATCAGGTCAGCGAAACGTGCAAACAGATAATGGCTATCCTGGGGTCCGGGCGAGGCCTCGGGATGATATTGGACCGAAAACACAGGCCGATCCTTGAGGCGAATGCCGCAATTGGTGCCATCGAATAAGGAGACGTGGGTCTCTTCGACGTTGGCCGGCAGGGTGGCCCGATCCACCGTAAACCCGTGATTCATGGAGGTGATCTCGACTTTACCAGTGACGTGGTCTTTGACCGGATGATTGGCGCCGTGATGGCCTTGCGCCATCTTGCGGGTTTGAGCGCCAAGCGCGATGGAAAGCAATTGATGGCCAAGACAAATACCGAAGATCGGCAACCGTGTTTCAATCAGGTCATTGATGACCGGCACAGCATAGACGCCGGTCGCGGCTGGATCTCCCGGACCATTAGACAGAAAAACGCCATCCGGTTTGTGCGCCAGAACATCTTCTGCTTTCGCCGTCGCCGGCACCACAGTGATTGCACAACCAGCATTGGCAAGGCAGCGCAGGATATTTCGCTTGAGGCCGAAGTCGATGGCAACAACGTGAAATTCGGGGCTCTCTTGGCGCGGATAACCCTCATTCCAAACCCAGCGCATCTCGTCCCACCGATAGGTTTGCCCGGCTGTCACATCCGGCACCAGATCCATGCCCTCAAGACCTGGAAATGCTTTGGCGTCTTTGCGCAATGCTTCGAAATCGAACGCACCGCTGGGCTCATGAGCAATGACGGCATTTGGCATACCGTTTTCGCGAATAGCGGTCGTCAACGCACGGGTATCCAATCCGGCAATCGCGATGATACCACGCGTTTTCAACCAATTGTCCAAAGTCTCCCTGGCCCGATAGTTGGACGGCACCGTTATTGCAGCTCTGAGCACACATCCCCTCACGCCAGAGCGCATTGCGAGATTTGACGTTTCAGTATCTTCGTCATTGGTCCCGACGTTGCCGATATGCGGAAATGTGAAAGTAATAATCTGACCGGCATAACTTGGATCGGTCAGAATTTCCTGATAGCCCGTCATCGCCGTATTAAAACATACTTCACCCACCGCCTGACCGGTCGCGCCCAGGCCGTGCCCTTGAAATACGGTACCATCGGCCAACACCAGGCAGGCAGAGGCTGGCGCGTCCCTCCAAGGCGTGTTGGCGTCACTAAACTCTGTTTGCGGCAAATCTTTCTCCTAGGGCGCTTGGGGATCAACAGCACCACGAAATTACCCGCCCCCGAGCGGCTTAGCAATTTGGCATATGCCCTTATGCAGCGCTGTTATCTATGTCTGCAGAAGAACCACGTCAACAAATACGGCTGTCGGCAGCCAGCAGACCAGACTTGTGAGTTTGGCCCGTTAGGCATAAAACCATCACCAGATCGGTGTTGCGACGGGGTGCACCATCACCACCCCTCGTGGTAGAGCGCAACCGAAACGCCCTCGTTCAACACGATACTGTGGCCTGGAGGATTTGATGCGCGATCGTATTAATCAAGCGATGAAAGATGCGATGAAGTCGGGCGACCGCACCCGTCTTGGCACATTGCGGCTCATGCTGGCGGCAATTAAGGATCGCGAACTTGGCATCGGTCAGGGGGCCGGCAACGATTCCGGGGGAGAAGTGAGCGATGCCGACCTCCTGGGCCTGCTCCAGAAGATGATCAAGCAACGCCGCGATGCCATTACCACCTATGAGCAGGGAAACAGGCCAGAACTTGCCGCCCAGGAACAAGCCGAAATCGATGTAATTGAAGAATTTTTGCCCCAGCAAATGGAGGAAGCCGAGATTGAAGCGACCGTCGCCGCGATCGTCGAGGAACTCGGTGCGGCAGGCCTCAAGGACATGGGCAAAGTGATGGGCCTTCTCAAAGAGCGCTACACCGGCCAGATGGATTTTGGCAAAGCCAGCGGCTTCGTTAAGGCCAAGTTGCAGTAGCCCTACAGCCGCATGGTGCGAATGCTGTGGATAACGGTGATAACGCTTGTTGGAAAACGGGCAGAGGCAAGGGGCCGCCGGGGCATTAGTCCTGAGGGGCCGGCCCGAATCGCTTAGCATGGCCTCGAGCCTGTCCGACAACCTCGGGACCCGACATGCGCTATCCACCCAACCTGCTTGATGACATCCGTTCCCGGTTGCCGGTCAGCCAGGTTGTTGCCAGCAAGGTTGCCCTGAAAAAGGCCGGCCGCGAGTATCGCGGTCTATCACCATTTAAGGTTGAGAAGACCCCATCCTTCTTCGTCAACGATCAAAAGGCCTTCTATCACTGCTTTGCATCCGGTGAGCATGGCGACATCTTTACCTTCCTGATGAAGACGGAAGGTCTGTCATTTCCGGAAGCCGTCGAGCGCCTCGCCGAAGAAGCTGGTGTCGCGCTCCCCAAACCCAATGAGGCCGATCAGACCCAGCAGGCAACGCGAGACCGCCTTTACACCTTGCTGGCCGATACCTCGGCTTTTTTTCGCGCTGCCCTTCGCCAGCCCGAGCATGACGAGGCCCGCGCCTATCTCGAACGCCGCGGACTGCTGCGTACGACAATCGAAACGTTCGACATCGGCTATGCGCCCAACAAGCGCGATGCCCTCAAAGCCCATTTGAGCGGTCGCGGCTACACGCTCAGCGAAATGATATTGGCAGGCGTCGTGATTGGCGGAGATGACATTGCCGTGCCCTACGACCGCTTTCGCCACCGGATTATGTTCCCGATTGCCGATGCCAAGGCCCGCGTGATTGCCTTCGGTGGCCGCGCACTGGACCCCAATCAACTGGCCAAGTATCACAATTCACCGGAAACACCGCTTTTTCATAAGGGCGCAAATTTATACAATTTCCATCGTGCCCGCCCGGTTGCTTTCGAGCGCGACGAAATCATTGTCGTCGAGGGCTACATGGATGCGGTTGCCCTCAGCGAAGCCGGCATCAGCCAGTGCGTCGCCCCGCTTGGCACGGCATTAACCGAGGCACAGATCAGACTGCTTTGGCGCATCGTGCCAGAGCCCATCCTCTGCTTTGACGGTGATGAAGCCGGACGCAAGGCGGCCTATCGCGCCATCGACAACATTCTGCCCCGGCTGGAGCCCGGCAAGAGCGCGCGGTTTGCATTCTTGCCGGACGGCATGGACCCAGACGACGTCATACGCCAGCAGGGGACGGCAGCCTTCCAAGCCATCATCGCACGCGCCAGCCCGATGGCACAGGTGCTGTTCGATCGCGAATGGGAGCAGGGAACCTGGGACACACCCGAACGCCGTGCCGACCTGGAAGCCCGCCTTGGACGTCTGACAGCAGCGATTGGCGATCCGACCGTGCGCCAACACTATGCCCGCGCCTTGCGCGACCGCATGTTTCAGAGCTGGTCCAAGACCCGGCGCGCCTCCGCGAAACAGAGCGCACCGCGGTGGTCTGCAGGTGGAAAACCGCCGCGCGTTGCAGATCGGACACAGCGCCCCGGCGGCGAGCCCCCCCCGACTCCATCGACCGAACTCAAACGCAGCCATTTGGTAGCCGGTAAAGCAGCCCGCCCGCCCTATCGCGAGGCTTTGCTGGTCGCTACCCTTATCAACCATCCCTGGCTACTGGCAGAGGCGATCGAGGATGTGGCCGCGCTCGCGTTAACCTCTCAAGCCATGAGCCGTCTCAAAGACGCGCTTTTGACCGCAGCAATCGACCACAATTCCCTTGACACAGCGAGCCTACGCAACCAATTGAGTGAGTCAGGCTTAGGTGGACTATTAGATCTTCTTGAGCGGGCATTGACACATCGCAGCGACAGATTCCTGGATCCGAAGGCCGACCCCATCGAAGTGGAAGCGGGCTGGCGACACACATTGGCCCTGCATCAGCAGCTATTCGGATTACAACAGGAGTTGAAAGTTGCCGAACAGGCCTTCCACGAGGACGGCAGTTCTGAAGCGTTGACCCGTATTTGTGAGATCAAAGCGCTCCTCGCTGAGCCAGAAACAATGGAGTTTCCCGCTGACCCTTGATAATCCTCCGCAATTGTAAACACAGGACGCGGCATCGACCGCACCACGCAGGCGGAACGCGATTGCAACGATCAGCACCAAGGAGTGTCGCGAACACCGGTTCCGGGCTGGGTCTGCCAACGAACCGGCAATTGCAGCGCATTCCATAGTCTATTGGGCACGAGTTTAACGGTTGGCCACGCAGTCGCGATCGTGAGCGTATCGTCATCCGCAACGGACTTGTGCCAAGGACGTTCGGGCACTGGATATCAACCGCGGCACCCCCTACGGGTGAGCCTGGTCATAGGAACACAAAACATGGCGCAAAGAGCTGCAGCTGGAGCAGAAGCGAAACAGTCGGCAGAAGCAGGTGAACGCGACGGCCCACTTTTGGATCTGTCAGACCGCGCAGTCAAAAAACTGATAAAGACGGCAAAATCTCGAGGCTACGTCACCTATGACGAACTCAACACCGTCTTGCCATCGGAGGAAGTCTCCTCCGAACAAATAGAAGACATGATGGCCATGCTCTCCGACATGGGCATCAACGTCGTCGACAACGAGGACGACGACGATGACGACAGTCCCAAAGAAGATGCCGGCGAAGGTGCCCTTGTCACGCAAAACAATCTGCCCGCACAAACACAAACCAAATCAGAACCGGCAGAGCGCACGGATGACCCCGTTCGCATGTATTTGCGAGAGATGGGCTCGGTAGAACTTCTCTCACGCGAAGGCGAAATCGCCATCGCCAAGCGCATCGAAGCCGGCCATGAAGCAATGATTGCCGGTCTATGTGAAAGCCCTTTGACGTTCCAGGCCATTATCATTTGGCGCGATGAATTGAACGAAGGCAAGGTTCTCCTGCGTGACATCATTGATCTGGAAGCCACGTATGAAGGCCCGGATAAGGCGCCGCCTCCCCCGGTTGTACCACCAGAAGGGACCGCCACTGCAGCCAATGGCGCCAGCGCTCTCAATGGCGCAACGCCTCCTCCGGCTGAAGACAAGCAAAGCGCCGATGGCGAAGGCCAGACGGAAGGTGAGGGTGAGGGTGAAGACGACGAAGACGATGATGATTTCGAGAACGCTCTCTCACTCGCTGCAATGGAAGCCGAACTAAAACCCAAGGTTCTCGAGACATTCGACAAGATTGCACAAAATTATAAAAAGCTGCGCCGGCAGCAGGATAAGATGCTGGAGCAACAGGTTGCTGGTGAGCAAGGCACCCGCCAACAGCACAATGCCTATGACAAACTACGTGAAGAGATCATTTCCGACGTCAAGAGCCTGTCGCTGAACAACAATCGGATCGACAGCCTAGTCGAACAGCTCTACGCCATTAACAAGCGCCTTGTCCGGTTCGAAGGCCAATTGATGCGCCTTGCCGATAGTTATGGCGTGCCGCGCCAGGAGTTCGTACAGGAGTATTACGGCAACGAACTTGACCAGACCTGGCTTGAGCGCGTGTCGCAATCGGGCGGCAACTCCTGGCTCAAGATGATCGACGGCGAGACCAGGACCATCAAGAAGATCCGTGGCGAAATCCACACTCTGGCCTCCGAAACGGGTCTGGAGATACCGGAGTTCCGCCGCATTGTACGTGCCGTCCAAAAGGGCGAACGTGAAGCACGTCAAGCCAAGAAGGAAATGGTCGAGGCAAACCTGCGATTGGTGATTTCGATCGCCAAGAAATACACCAATCGCGGCCTGCAGTTCCTGGATCTGATCCAGGAAGGCAACATCGGCTTGATGAAGGCGGTCGACAAATTCGAGTACCGCCGCGGCTATAAGTTTTCGACCTATGCCACCTGGTGGATCAGGCAGGCCATCACGCGCTCCATCGCAGACCAGGCCCGCACCATTCGTATCCCGGTCCATATGATCGAGACCATCAACAAGATCGTGCGCACATCGCGTCAAATGCTGCATGAAATCGGGCGCGAGCCGACACCGGAAGAACTGTCGGACAAGCTTGCGATGCCGCTGGAGAAAGTGCGCAAGGTTCTAAAAATCGCCAAGGAACCGATATCTCTGGAAACGCCGATTGGCGAGGAAGACGATTCCAATCTCGGCGATTTCATCGAAGACAAGAACGTCGTGCTTCCCATCGACGCTGCGATCCTTGCCAATTTGCGCGAGACCACGACCCGGGTCCTCGCCTCCTTGACGCCGCGCGAGGAGCGCGTCCTGCGCATGCGTTTCGGAATCGGCATGAATACCGACCACACACTTGAGGAAGTCGGGCAACAATTCTCTGTCACCCGCGAACGCATCCGCCAGATCGAGGCAAAAGCGCTACGTAAGTTGAAGCACCCAAGTCGCAGCAGGAAGTTGCGCAGCTTCCTTGACAACTAGGACAGTGTCTCCTCCGCCACCTGGCGGTCATCCACCAAGGTGGCGGAGGAATTCGTAGCATCAGGGTGACCAGTACATTTCTGCATCGAACCGAGATCAGATTGGTTTCGGCACCGCTCAGGCGACTCCAACGACCAAGCCATGGCCCCCTCCCGCACGCATCGTGATTTATCCCCGGAGACTGCGGTCGATACCCTGGACCAGCTCTACCAACGGTCGGTCCAGGCGATATCGAAAGCGCTCCAGCGGTTTCTCGATACGGGCCGGCCACCAACGGCCGCGGAACGGCGCAAATATTGCTATCCATTTTTGCGGGTCACCTGGTCCGGCAACGGCGGGCCGCCGCCGCCGAACCGCCGCGCTTTTGCAAAAATGCAGACACCCGGCATCTACCAGACCACCGTAACGCACCCGGACATATTTCGCCCTTATCTGATTGAGCAATTGCAGCCGTTGGTGGCTGAATATGGTGCGACGTTGGACGTCGGCATCAGCGATCAAGAAATCCCTTACCCCTATGTCTGGGACATCGCCGATGACGCCACCAGCTCACATGCATCCGCCGCCAACCTCGCCCGCCTGTTCCCTGTGCCGCAGCTCTCAAGCATTGGCGACGAGGTCGCCGACGGACAATGGATCACCCCTCCAGAGGGCCCACTACCGCTTGCATTGTTCGATGCCCAGCGGACCGATTACTCGTTGCGCCGCTTGATCCATTACACCGGCAGCGACTGGCGCAATGTTCAGCGTTGGATTCTGCTAACCAACTACCACCGCTATGTTGACCAGTTTCTTGATTGGGCGCGCCAGGCCGTGCGAACCGGGCCGTCTTACGAACAACTGGTTTTGCCAGGCAATCTCAGGATCAACCGCAACACGACGGACGCTGAGGCAGAGCAAATCATCCAATCGTGCCCCTGGCACCGCTTTCAAATGCCGGCCTATCATGCCACTGCACCGAACGGTGATGGCATCAGTCTGGTGAATATTGGTGTCGGACCATCGAATGCCAAAACCATTACCGATCATCTGGCGGTCCTCCGCCCCAATTGCTGGCTTATGGTCGGCCATTGTGGCGGTCTGCGACAAACACAGACCATCGGCGATTATGTTTTGGCACATGCCTACCTGCGCCGCGACGGCATTCTGGACGCCATGGTCCCACCTGAAGTACCGATACCGGCACTCGCGGAAGTTCAAATCGCACTACAGGACGCGGCGGCCAATATCACCGGTGATCGCGGCGACGATCTAAAGAGCCGCCTGCGAACCGGCACCATCGTGACCTACGATGATCGAAATTGGGAGCTGCGGTTTTCTGCCGAGCGTTTACGTATCAATCAATCCCGCGCAATTGCCGTTGATATGGAAAGCGGCACCATTGCAACGCAGGGTTTCCGCTTACGTGTGCCCTATGGCACATTGTTATGCGTGTCAGACAAGCCGTTACATGGTGAGATCAAGCTACCCGGCATGGCCAACGCGTTCTATGAAAGTGCGGTTGGCCAACATTTGGAAATCGGCATCGAAGCCTTGCGACTCCTAAAAGAGCGTTTGGAAAGCCTGCACTCGCGCAAACTACGGTCTTTCGACGAGCCCCCATTTCGCTAGTTCGCGGTCCTCAAGACGCACCCCATTGGAAATTGAAGCTAATCGAGATCCGTTCTTCATCCGCCTCACCGGCAAGCACTTCATGGCGCAACCAGCTTTCCCATAACAATACCATGCCGGGTTTCGGCACAACCGTGACGAATGACCCATTGGCTTGCGCGGCCTCCGCCGTCAGCGGCGGCCGCCCCATCATCATCGCCAATCTCGGGTCTTCGAACCGCAATGCCCCCGCCCCCTCCGGCACTGTGACATAATAAGTGCCGCTCAACACCGAGTGGGGATGGATATGACCGGAATGCACCCCACCGCCAACCACCACATTCGCCCAAATCGAATCGAGCTCAAGTGGCGCACCGCCCAGATCAAAGCCAATGTGATCTGCAAATCGATGCGCATGACTTCCAAGATCTTCCGCTAGTTTGGCAAACACCGGATAGCGCCATACCAGATCATTGACCGAGGCATAAGATGTGTATCCTGGATAGTTATGCTCTTCACACCAGCGCTGGCCGGCCTCATCATCCACCATCAAAGACCGGATCGTCAGGGCTAGTTCATCCGCCCGATCGGCTCCAGCATCATCGGCAAGCGCTTCGCGATAGATTTCTGTTGTAAAATGTTTGGTTATCGACGCCATATCGCGCCTAGTCCTTTGACAAATCTACTTCACGTCCAGCATCACGGGAGCACTATGCCATTGGACGTAGTGGCCAGCAATCAATCCCAGCGGTTGCCAGCAGTTGCCAGCAGTTGAATCTGCGGCCTGCACCAATCTTGGCATCCCGCGAACCAATAGTGTCCCTTGCAACTCTCACATCGCGTCAATCTGTCAGTCCAACTACCGAGTTTCACGATCATGCCGCAAACCAAAACTCATCGCCCTCGCATCTATCTGGCCGGCCCAGAAGTCTTTATGCCCAATGCGACAGATATTGCAGCCAGGAAGTGCGCGCTTGCCAGTGAACACGGCTTCATTGGCGCTTTTCCCGTGGACACGGATCTGCCCGACGCCAGCCTCACAAAACATGCCCAAGCTCAGCGCATTTCGGCGGCCAACGAAAAGCTGATGCGCAGCTGCGCGGCACTCATCGCCAACTTAACCCCATTCCGCGGCGTTTCAGTTGATGCAGGTACCGCTTTCGAAGTGGGGTTTATGCAGGCCCTAGGTCGTCCGGTTGCCGGCTATACCACAACGCCACATCCCTACGTTGACCGCTGCCGCACGTTTCGCCAAACAAACCAAAGATATGACTTTGACGGCGACCGACCCGATTACGCCATTGAAGATTTTGGCGGTGCCGAGAATTTGATGATCACCGGCGCCATCGAAAGCCATGGCCTCAGAATTTCCATCACACCGGCGACCGAGGCATGCTTCGATGATCTCACCGGCTTCAAAGCCTGTCTTCGCCAGCTCCAAGACCTGTTCAATCGTTGAGTGAGAGGCCATGTAACAACACCAAGCCTGACATTGACGGCTACGATCCGACGCCGGTTTGCCTTATACTCATCGCCTGCTGGTTTCACCACCTGTGCACCACTGCGAGGACGTCATAATGTTACAATCACGGCAAAACTTTTCGAGCGTCAGCTTTGCGCTCCTTGTGCTGTACCTGTTCTGCCCGGCTATTGCCCACGCCTGTGGACCACAAGTCCGCGTGACCTTCACAGAAGCCTCCCCCGACCGCATTCGAATAGAATTTCTTCGCGGCAAGGGCTTGCAGATTTCATCGCTTCGATTGGACTTCAAACCATCCGCGGGCAACGCCTACGTTGACTGGCTCTATCCACAAAACCACCAAAACCCGAGCAAGACCGTCATCGTCGACAAAATAACAGGCTTTGAGGACGGCTCCCAAGCCGGAACCATCGAATTCAAGGCATTCCCCGCAAAGCAAAGCTTTACGCTGGAGATTGATCTCGACGATGCCGCAGTCGGTGGGGATTATGATGTCAGCCATTTGACGGATGGCGAATTGAAGGGCGCTATTGCTATTGCTATCCTAACTGATAACAAAAACACCAGGCGCCGATTGACAGGCAGGTTCGACGCCAAAGGCATTGCCACACTTGGTTCACCGGCATGCGTATAGTATGCCTCGACAAATTGAATTGACACAGATACTGAGGTGAACCCGATAATGAGCAGCCAGTATTACACACCGGATCTAGGCGTTGAGCCTGACAGCCCTTTCGCGCGCGACCAGGACGGCAAACTTGTCAGACGGTCGTTCTGGCTGGGCATGACCGACCGGTCACTGACATTGGCAATGACCCAAGGCGTCGGCGCCCATCTCACAAACGATCAAAAACGCGCACACCTTGCAGATATTGGCCGGTCTCACGTCATCGACCAGGTTTGCATCCAGGAGATACTGCCGCCTGACAACGATTGACTGTCACCAATCCCAGCGCACGCACTGCGAATTCAATCAACCGGCCAGCCTCAAAACAAGCCTGGAAGCCACCGGCGCACCCGCCTTTTGTAGGCTAAGAATTCTTCACCGAACTGTTGTTCAAGCTTTTCTTCGTCCTTGAGTATACGAAAATGCAACCAGACCGCCATGCCCACGAAGATTAAGACGCCTAACGGCGACCAAAACGTAATCGCAAGACCAATCAAAAAGATCAGATGACCCAGGTACATCGGATTGCGGGTATGTGCATATGGACCTTTTGTGACCAGGCGGGTCGGCGGCGTATCGAGACCTGGCCCGCCACCCCCGCGCCATACCCGATAGCGCCCACACCAGCGATACTGCAAATATCCCCAGATCAAAAACGGAATACCGACCTGCATCACTTGAAAGAGAACACCGCGCCGTAGGAACTCAAACACAATCACGATAACGGGAAAGAGGATGAATGTGCGGTTAGGCGTGCGCTTCAGCCATGCCGATACTCGAGACGTAAATTCACCCATGCCAGCTCCCGCATCACAACACCACCATTCGAGGAAAACCGGCGGTCTGCCAAAAAGCTACACCGAGCCGGCGCGGCGGCGCAAGACACCCGCCCCCGGCCCAATTATCGACAAAGCCATTTCAGGATTGCCGGCCTTATGTCGACTAAGGCATAATTCGGCACCACGCGCTTCAAGAAAACGAATTTGGAGGACAACATTGTGAGCCGTAGCATACCGCCATTCCGCGCTGATCATGTCGGAAGTTTACTCCGCCCAGAACGCCTCAAGGCGGCTCGCGAGCAGTTCCTCGGACCCCAAACGCATGATCAGAATTTGGGGCCACACAACAATTCGGACCTTGCCGCCGTCGAAGACGAATGCATTCGTGACGTAATCGCGCTGCAGGAACGTGCTGGCCTCAAAGCCGCAACTGATGGCGAATTCCGTCGCCGCAGCTGGTGGTTGGAACTGGTCATGAACTGGGAAGGCGTAACGGCCGACCGCACTGGCACGCGTGACATTGTCTGGCGCAACAAAGAGGGCGTGACCGGAGGCTTCTCGCGACTGTGGATGACCGGTCAGATCAAGTGGCGACCAAGCCCGGTCGTTCGCGCCTTTGAGATGTTAAAGGCCAACACCAAGCTGTTGCCCAAGGTTACCATGCCGGCACCGATTCTTTTGCATATGTACGGCCTAGGCGATAAGGGGGTCTGTGACGGCTATTACACATCGCCCGAAGCCTTCTGGGACGATGTCATCACCGCCTACCGCCTCGAAGTCCAAGCCCTGATCGACGCCGGCGCCACCTACATCCAGTTCGACGACACCAGCATCGCATTTCTCTGCGACGACCAATATCGCCAGACTGTGCGCACCTGGGGCAATGATCCGGATCAATTGCTGAGCGAATACGCCAGCCGCATCAATCAGGTTCTCGAAGTCGTCCCCGATCATGTCAAAGTCACATTGCATCAATGCCGTGGCAATCGCGAAGGCAGCTGGGCTGCAGAGGGTGGTTATGATCCCGTCGCCGACGTGCTCTTCAACCAGATCAATGTCAACGGTTACTTCCTGGAGTTCGACACAGAACGCGCCGGAACCTTCGCGCCCCTGCGCCTTTTGCCCAAAGGCGACAAGGTCGTTGCCATCGGGATTGTGTCGAGTAAATCTCCGGTCATGGAAGACAAGGATGCGCTGAAGCGACGCATAGAGGACGCCACAAAATATGCCCCTTTAGAGCAGCTGGCCCTTACCCCGCAATGTGGTTTTGCAAGTTCAATTGTCGGCAATCCCCTCACCGAGCAGGACGAGGAAGCAAAGCTCCGCCTGCTCGTCGATCTTTCCAAGGAGGTTTGGTCGGACGCTTAAAGCGGGTTGAGATTATAGTCCCTCACTTATTACCCTCGCGCTCACGATGCGCCATGACCCAGGCATGCAGCATGCGATTGAATGCCGCTGGATGTTCGCGATAGACAAAGTGGCCGGAGCGATTGAAAATCCTGACTTCCGTCTCGCGTTGATGGCGCATGAACATTTCGATCAACCGCAGCCCATTTTCGAATTCGGCACCTGGATCGTTGCGCCCCCAGACAACAAGCGTTGGACACGGCATGCCCTCTTCCAACAGCCAGCGGTGAACCTCACGCTTCTGGCGATGGAGTTGCGGCGCAAAAAGCGACTTTAAGAGCCCGCCATCACGCATTTTGGCAACCGCCGCAAGGTTCTTTTCGGTCTTCGCAATCGCCAGGGCATCCTCAATCCAGGTCTCAAGCGCGACTTCGCGGTTGTAAGAATAAGCTTCCAGATACCAACGAATGGATTCCCTTGTGTCTTCCGGTTGCGGCCGGTCCTTCGCCATGATGTGCGTGCGCGTAGGACCGGGCGACAGTGTCCCCGACGACACCGGCACACATGAGCGCACCAGATCGGGCCGCTCCATTGTAATCCGCGTCACGATATATCCACCGCGCGAATGCCCAACCAAGTGGTAGGGCTTCTTGCCCAATGCATCTAGAAACCCGATCACATGCTGCACGCTCGCATGCATTGTATAGTCTTCATCGCGCTTGGGATTATCCGTATAGCCCTGCCCCAAGCGGTCAAGCGTGATCGCATTATGCGCCTTAGCCAACACCGGAAAATTTAGCTGCCAGGCATAGCACGAACTTGAACCATCGGTTGAGCCCTGTTGCACACCATGGACAAAGACGATGCGCTCACCCGCGCCTTGGTCGAAATAGCGCGTACGAATACCATCAACATCAATCCATTGCGCCTCACCCATATCGAGCGATGTGGGGCGAAAGCTGTGGTCCGCACCGAGCGGCACATCTTCGCTCCTAACAGCTGGTCTGTCAGTTACCATGTGCCACACCCTCCAAGAAATCCGTTACCGCCCGATTGAATGCGTCAACGCGCTCGCGAAAACTGTAATGCCCTGCCTTATTGAGCATAAGAAATTGGGTCCGGCCCTGTTTTTCGGCGATCAAATCGTACAAACGCAACCCAAGATCAACCGGCGCTGTCGGGTCGTCATAGCCCCAGACGATCAGCACCGGACGGCTTACGCCTTCACTTTCAATCCGTGCAAACAACTTGTCCTTATCGGAGACCAATGCCGGCAAAAATCGCGTCGCGAAGAACCCTTCGCCGAACATTTTTGCTGTCGCCGCCTTACCTTTTTCGCTTTCAACCAGTGCCTGCTTATGGGCCAACCAATCCTCACTGACGTGCACACTGGAAAACGACGACTGCCCAAGGTTATAGCGTGCCGCTTCGATCGTACCGGGTGCATGCGGATTGCAAGCAAAGACCGCTTCGTTGCGCCCTGCACCCGGCGCCGCGGTGTTTGAATTGATCAACACACAACTTTCAACCAGTGTTGGATGGTCAAGCGTCAAACACAGCGCCGCGTATCCCCCCCGGCTATGACCGATAAGGTTGTAGGGACCGCCGCCATACGCCTTCAAGAATCCCGAAAGATGGCGTACCGAATGCCCCAATCGTCCAATCATCGTCGCTGTTGGGATTGTCCGTTTGGCCCTGCCCGAGCCTGTCGACGGCGATCACATGAAAGTTTTCGGCCAGCGCGGCAAAATTTGTTCCGAAATCCTCGGCACTTGCACCACCCGTAGCATCCCCGGCCTGCCCGCCATGAATGAGCACGACGGTTCGCCCCGCACCCGCCTCGACGTATCGGGTGCTGATACCGTCAACATCGATCCACTTCTCACCGTGATCGCTGAGCGCCATTGCAGTCTCGCCTCCCGCCGTTGTTGGTTTCGGGCACGATCGCAACACAATTTCGCTTGGTCTGCAAGCGGACAGCTGGTTTGAACAGACAAAACGAGAGATCGATCACAACGCCACGAAGAAGCAGCAAACACATGTATCACTCCCAATAGCCGCACCGATCGACGCCGAGGAAACGTTCGCGATGACTGCAACGTACCTGCAATCAGTCGGCGAAATTCGAAAAATCTATGTCTGCAAAGCACGAGAGCGTTGGCAAACGGTCCGCTGCCGCTCGTGTCCTAATGAGATCGGGCCCGTTAAGCACCGACACACGGGCAATCTCGCCAATTAATCAAAGCGAGGATTAATAAGGGCAGACATTTCTGAGGATGAACCGGACCAAAGCTGCATTCGAAACATTACGTGCCCAAAACGCACAATCACTATCAGCCTTTAGGTGCATAAGAACAGCAACTGAAGACTTCAGACCCTTAGTCAAATCTTGCGCACAAAAAAACGCAGCGCTGTAGCGCTGCGTCACATCTTGCGGCTGTGCGAAAAATTTTCTTACAAATCAGCTCGTCAGTTCCGCCACTGCGCGACGTGCAAAAACCGCCGTGACATGAGCCCGATAATCGGCGCCGGAATGAATATCCTCCAACAGGTCATCGGCAGGAATTGACATATCTTTTATCGCATCGACCGAAAAATTAGATGACAAGGCCTGCTCCATCTCGCTGACACGGAACACGCTCGGCCCGGCACCGGTCACTGCGACACGGACTTGATCCGGGTATTTCGCGACCATCACTCCGACCACCGCATAGCCTGACGCCTGATGGCGGAGTTTTAGGTACTTGGCCTTTTCTGGTTTTTTAAAGCGCACGGCCTTAATGAGTTCACCTTCATTCAACGCGGTTGAAAAGAAACCGGTAAAGAAGTCATCGGCGGCAATGGATCGTTCATTCGTTACCACGGTAGCATTAAGCCCAACGACAGCTGCCGGATAATCGGCCGCTGGGTCCGCGTTAGCGATCGAACCACCAATGGTTCCACGATGACGCACCGCAGGATCAGCGATCTGGCCCGCTAATTCCGACAACGCAGGAATGACGCTTTGCACGTCCGGCGAAGCATTGACATCAGCATGGCATGTCATTGCACCAACAATCAGCTCGTCACCGTCCACTTGCACACCTTTCAGGCCATCGATGGACGACAAATCAACCAGGTCGCTATGTGCAGCCAGGCGTTGTTTCAAAACTGGTAATATGGTCATGCCGCCGGCCAAAAACTTGGCATCCTCGCCGCCTTTGACTGTCGAGAGGGCAGCATTTTCATCCTGTGGCAGATGGTATTTGAAATCGCGCATTGGTCTCTACCCCTTTGCCGCCATTTCGCGGCTACCGCTCATGATCGCCTCGACGATGCCCTGATAGCCTGTGCACCGGCAAATGTTTCCTTCGAGCTGTTCGCGCACAGTCTTTTCATCCGCATTTGGCAGACGTCGGGCGATATCAACCGCCATCATCACCATGCCAGGCGTACAGAACCCGCACTGCAAACCATGATGTTCCCTAAAGGCCGCCTGCATCGGGTGCAATGTGCCATCGGCTTCCGCCAGGCCCTCGATCGTGCGAACCTCACGGCCATTGGCCTGGACGGCAAGCATGGTGCAGGACTTGACGGCTTTACCATCGACATGAACAACGCAACACCCGCACTGCGTTGTATCGCACCCGACGTGGGTCCCGGTAAGTTTGAGATGTTCGCGAATAAATTGCACAAGAAGTGTCCGCGCTTCGACGCTTCCGGACACTTCCTTGCCGTTCATCGTCATTTTGACGTCAATAGACAAAGCTTTCCCCTTCCCTATTCCGACCTGTCGGCATTCAGCTGACCACTCATAGTCGCTCTGCCACCTACAGTCCATGGCCTTTAAAATGACCATAGACGATCAGCGCGGAGCTTGCTACGAAACGGGATTATGACCTTCGATCGCAGCATTTTGCCGAAGGTCAGGCCCGTTATCAACCCCCACTATGACGAGAGCGAGAAACCATGGGTGAATTTGCACTTGGTCAATCTGTGCCCCGCTTCGAGGATCCCCGATTGCTGCGCGGCGGCGGCCGCTATGCCGACGACATCACGATGCCCGCCACGGCCTATGGGTATGTCCTGCGCTCGGGCCACGCCCATGCCAAGATCACCGCCCTCAACATCGAGGCGGCAAAAAAGGCCCCCGGTGTGCTGGCGGTTCTGACCGGCGACGACTGGATTGAGGCGGGCTGCGGCGATTTACCTGTCCCCATGTCACCCATATTGAAGCGCAGCACTGGCGAGCCGCTCTACCGCCCGCCATACCCCGCACTGGCGAAAGATACCGTCAAGTGGATCGGAGACCACGTGGCATTTGTCGTAGCTGAGACGCTTCAGCAAGCGATGGATGCCGCGGACCTGATCGAAGTGTCATATGAGCCGCTCCCTGCCGTCATTACGACCGAGGACGCGATAAAGGATGGTGCACCCCGCGTTTGGGACGATTGCGAAGGCAACATCTGCTATAATTATCAACTAGGGGACAAAGAGGCGACGGACAAGGCGTTCGCTGCTGCAACCCACATTATAGAGCGTCGCCTGTATATAAACCGCGTTACAGCAGCGACAATGGAGCCGCGCGCTTGCACCGGCTATTATGACCCAGCCGAAGAGCGCTATACCATCCGCACCACCCTGCAACGTGCATTTAATTTCCGCCAGGAAATCGCCAAGACGCTTCGCGTGCCTGAAAGCAAGGTTCGCGTGGTCGCCGGTGACATCGGTGGCAGTTACGGCATGAAGTCTGCCGTGTATCCGGAAAATCTGCACTGCTTATTGGCTTCCAAGATTATCGGGCGGCCGGTCAAGTGGACCTGTACCCGCTCGGAATCATTCCTGAGCGACGCCCAGGCCCGCGACAATGTGGCGGACATCGCCCTCGCCCTTGACGATAATTATAAGTTCGTCGGCCTAAGGGTGCGCAACATCGTCAACGTTGGCAGCTATCTCCAAACAGGTGGCGAGAGTTCAGCCATCTCGAATTTGATCACGCTTCAGGGCGTCTACACGACACCGGCCATTCACCTCGACATAACGACGGTGTTCACAAACACTAACTCGATGCGCCCCTACCGCGGCAACGGCCGACCTGAAAACGCTTATCTCCTCGAACGGATCATCGATATCGCAGCCGACGAACTCGGCGTTGACGTGCTCGACATTCGCCGGCGCAACCTAATTCCCGCAAGCGCCATCCCCTATCAGACTGCACTCGTAGCCGTTTTCGATTCCGGTGATTTTGAAAAGTCCATGGATATGGCACTCGCCAATGCTGATTGGGCCGGTTTTGAAGCCCGTCGCCAGGAATCGGCCAAGGCCGGGAAATTGCGCGGCATCGGCATCTCCAACAGCATCGAAAAATCGGCTGCACCGGGCATTGAGGCCGGCGAAATTCGTTTTGACCGATCAGGCTCAGCAACCATCCTGTGCGGTGCCATCGACCAAGGCCAGGGCCACCAGACCGTCTTCAAGCAGCTGGTCTGCGACAAACTCGGCCTGGACCCCTCCAAGGTCCAATATATCCAAGGTGATACGGATGCTGTTTTCTACGGCGAAGGAACCGGCGGCTCGCGAACCGCAGCCCTTGCCGGAACGGCTCTATTGATGGCATCCGATCGGGTCATCGAAAAAGCCACTAAGATCGCCGCACATTTGCTTGAGGTCGAAGATGTGGAATTTAACGAAGGCGTTTTTACCGGTCGCGGCACCAATGAATCCGTCACCATTCAAGAGGTCGCCATAGCCGCGAGTCAGCCAGCCCGCCTGCCACCCGACTTGGAACCCGGCTTGATCGCTACTGCCGTATTCGACAACCGCACCACCAACTATCCTAACGGCTGTCATATTTGCGAGTTGGAGATCGACCCCGAAACCGGTCAGGTGGAAATGCTGCGTTACACTGTGGTCGACGACGTTGGCACGGTTATGAACCCACTGCTCTTAAAGGGACAAATCCGCGGCGGCGTTTCTCAGGGCGTGGGCCAGATACTGAAGGAAAATATCTGCTTCGACATCGAATCTGGCCAACTGCTAACCGGTTCCTTTATGGATTATGCGATGCCGCGCGCTGCCGACTTCTCAAATATTGACGTCACAAGCAATCCGCAACCGACCGCGACCAATCCGTTAGGCATCAAGGGTGCCGGTGAAGCCGGCTGCGTCGGCGCCATGCCAGCCGTTGCCAATGCGCTGGTCAATGCGCTTCTGCCACTCGGCATCAACCATATTGAAATGCCGGCAACGCCAAGCCGGATTTGGAAGACAATACAGGAGGCACAAAAAGGCAGTTGAGCGCCCTCCAACAGGCCTTAACCGAGTGGTTTTGTCCCGGCCGATCAAGATTGGCATAGAAAAAGCGTGCCCAAACGACACCTGAATTGCTAAGATCGGTCACTGCATCGCCTCCGGCGCCAGAAAACCAGGGAGCGCACCATGCCGGCTGTACCGTTCGCTATTTTGAAGCTGGACCACGTTGTCCTGACATCGCGCAACCCCGACCGCCTGGCCACCTTCTATAAGGACGTGCTTGGCTGCACCCACGAAATGCAACAGAAAGGCGG
The DNA here is from genome assembly GCA_965223255.1 of Hyphomicrobiaceae bacterium. Taxonomy (GTDB): domain Bacteria; phylum Pseudomonadota; class Alphaproteobacteria; order Rhizobiales; family Hyphomicrobiaceae; genus CBDCWA01. The sequence goes on from CBDCWA010000004.1 coordinate 232,763, forward strand.
CCGCTTAATGCACCTTAGGGCAGGCAGTGCCCTTATTGACATTATCCCCGCCCCAGACGACCACGCCGATGGCGGCGCGTTAAAGAACATGGAGCACTTCTGCCTGCGCGTTGATCCGTTTGACCCGGAGGCCATCGCCGGCCATCTTGATAGGAACGGCATCGAACACACCGGCGTCCTTGACCACTATGGCGCCGACGGGCAGGGCCCATCAATTTATCTGCAGGACCCCGAGGGTAACCGCGTAGAACTAAAGGGCCCGTCACATACACCGGCATAATTCGGCACCCAGAACCGATAGGTTGAACTGCTTTAGGTTGGGTGCAATGTCAACGAGCCTTAGAACGCCCTCACCAATCCATGCGTTTTTATCCGGTCATGGCCGCGATGGCGCCGGCCGCGACCTCGAAACGGTGCTGGCCTTTGACGATCACCAGCTGGAAATTCGACACGATTACATCCAATGGCTTTTCCCATTGGATACGCCAAGCTCAGCCGTCCCGGGCTCCCCCGTACTGAAGCCCGCAGATATCACGGCCATACGTCAGGACGCCACAGCCACGGAAAACCTGACCCGTGCCCGCCAACGAATGACAGCGTTCTACCGCGACACCGATCATTGGCTGGTCTTTCACAATCACAATCACCTGCGCATCACGCGCATCATTACCAGCACCGGCCTAATTGCAACCAAACAAGCGGCACAGGCCTTTTATGACGCAATTTCAGCTCGCGTTGCCCAAAGCAACAACCCGGTCTCACCGACCAGCCAAACGTTTTGGCAAGATGCTCTGGGCGCCATAGCCGCAGATAAATCGTAATCCGGACAGCTACGCCGGCGTCTTGGAAAGCGCTTCAGGCTCGTCTTCCGACCACCAGGTTGGCGTCTTGTATCCAACGGTTTTGCGCTTACGCATATACTGCTTATAGAGATCTTTTTTTACCGGATCATGATTGGCCATGTGTACATAAGGGCAGACGTCGACACAGATATGGCAATACTGCTCTCTGAGGCGAGAATACTCATAGCACTTCGCAACATCGGTCAGCCAGCGTTTGACACCTTCCGTCATCTCGAATTCGCTGGCTGGGATCGCATCGCCTGGGCAATTGAGGGTGCAGATATTGCAATGCATGCAACGGTCCTGAACACCAAACGTCATCGGCTGATCGGCAGCAAGCTCTAAGGTTGTGGTGACAATTCCCGGCCGGTGGCTCGCCCCGTAAATCGGATGGATCAAGCTGCCATGCTTGCCCAATTCCCCAAGGCCGGCCGCATGCATCGCCGCAATCGCTTGCACATCCGAGCCGCCGTTGTGATGTGCGGTTGCAGAATACCCCAGCGCGCGCACGCGCTTAGCAAGCTCTGTCGAGACTTCCGAACACGCGAGATATGCCCGTGCTGCTTCTGTCTCAACCTCGCGCGCGCCATACATCGCCTGCCCATAATCCTCAGCAAAGATCATGCAGATGACCATGTGGTGTCCAAGGTCGACGCCCTCGCGCACCATTATCGGTGTCAATTCTGCGATCCCGACATCGGCGGCGCCGAGCTCCTTCGCTAAGGCTTTGACATGTTTTGCCGCCGCCGCGGGGCTCTCGAACGTGACCCGCTCTTCGTTGACCGGTCCATTCCTCAGGGGTGCCAGATCCGCCCACCTTTGGCGCATGGCATTTTGCTCGGGCGGCCTAGATGTATAAAGCGGTAGCTCTTCAAACCCATGCGCCCGCATGACGTCAACCAACAGAGGGTCTTGATAACCCTGAGCGCGAATTGATGAGGTACCCTTCACGACGCGTCCCCTCGATCCCGACAATAATTGATTGCCCAAACGGCGTTATGCTCATGCTATCTTGCCCAAGTCACCGAATAAAGGGCAAATACCGGCTTCAAGGCAAGGGGTCTCCTGCATAAGGATCGGCTGGACCATTCATATGGTCCCGCAATGACCAAACCGTTGGGCAGAGCGACATTATCGATACGCAAACTCAGTCTAATGATCGCCACGACCGACGAGGACGATTTTTGAGATTTCCGCTGTGGCCACACCAGGCTCGAAGACATATCCCCCGACTGCAAGATGACCAAGGGTGTTTTCGAGCGCAATGAGCGTCTCAGCGGCGGCGGAGGAAACGCCAAACGGTTAGGCGTTGCCGCCCTCAATCTTCCCGGTAGACCCGCTCACGCCGCTCATGGCGCTCTTGTGCTTCGAGGCTGAGCGTCGCGATCGGCCGGGCCTCAAGCCGCTTAAGGCTGATCGGATCACCGGTTTCTTCACAGTAGCCGTAACTGCCGTCCTCGATTCGCGCCAAAGCAGCGTCGATCTTACCGACCAGCTTGCGTTGGCGGTCACGCGCGCGCAGTTCAAGCGCCCTGTCAGTCTCATAGGTCGCACGATCCGCGATATCCGCGTGTTGTACTGGCCCCGCTGTCAACTCATCGAGCGTTTGCTTGGTCTCACGGACAATATCCTCTTTCCAAGCCAACAACTTACGCTTGAAATAGAGTAGCTGCACCTCGGACATGAAGACTTCATCATCACCTGGAGAATAGCCTTCAGGCAGCACGATATCGGTAGATTTCGCAGTTCCCGCATCAACCACTGACGCCTTTTTCTTGGCCTGTGCGGTCTTTGATCCTCTCTTTACTGCCGCCTTAGCCGTTTTGCTAGCCGGTGCGCGCTTTTTTGTAGAGGCTGCCATAAGGATCTCATCTATAATCGCGGTTGTGCCGTCTATTGTACTGCTCGCGCGCTCTAGTCAAGACAAAGAAACTGCTCATCTCGTTATATAATTACTTGCAGGGTCAGGCGGCCCGACGGCAGGCCGTCACCTCCCGCCCGGGCTGCGGATTTCACATCACGTCAATACTACTATTGGAAGAAAATTCTAATTTTCCTCAACTTTAAGTTGTAAACGTTTTTAAAAACGAGTATTGAGGAGTGTCGGTATGGCAAACCGTTAGGTGAAACCGTCCGGCATAATGTGTCCGGAAGCCAGGTGCGGTTATCTCATCGACACAGGACCACATCTGCGCCATTTGCGTAACGGTGTCTTTGGAGAAGCTTATTGGAGTCAATGCGTAAGCCGTATTTATCAAGTTTAAAAGGAAGCAATCGGAGTGGCGTGATATTGCGTACGACAAGCCATATTCTTCCCAGATAAATCGGAGCGTCGTTGTCCCCATTAGGCGATTGGTCGACAGCCGCATGTTCTGGCATCAAGCGTCGGTCATACCAAGACCTGGTTACTGGATACGTTGCGGCGTCAGAACGGCGCCCCGCGCCACCTCTTAGCCCACAAAGAGGTGGCGTTCTTTATGCGCTGGATCAATCAACCAAATCGCCATATCTGCCACAAGCGATGCAGGTCTCGCGGTTTGCGATCAACAAATGATCGGTTAGGCTGACTGGACAATCCGTACCGGTGTGATCGGCGCATTTTTGCAGCGATCACATTATCACGCAGACAGCCCGGCAGATCATCTTTGACGGTGGCCTCTGCTACTCAAATTGCAAGAAGAAACCAAATCGCGTGCAGCAAAAATCGTTTACCAGCACCAACTCGTATATCGCCACCGGCGACCTGACAATTGCCGTCAACGCGGCCATCGCATTGGAGCGTCCCCTATTGATCAAGGGCGAACCCGGCACCGGCAAAACAGTTTTGGCTCAGGAAGTTGCTGAGGTCATCGCCGCCCCGCTCATAGAATGGCACATCAAATCCACCACTCGTGCCCAACAGGGTCTTTATGAATACGATGCGGTAAGCCGCCTGCGTGACAGCCAGCTGGGTGATCCGAAGGTCTCCGACATTGCTAACTACATTAACCGCGGCAAACTGTGGGACGCCTTCGTTGCCCCCGAGCGACCGGTCTTGTTGATAGACGAGATCGATAAAGCCGACATTGAATTTCCTAATGATCTCTTGCAGGAACTCGACCGCATGGAATTCCATGTCTATGAGACCGGCGAAACCGTTAAGGCCCAAAACCGCCCGATAGTCATCATTACATCGAACAACGAAAAAGAATTGCCCGATGCATTCTTGCGCCGGTGCTTTTTTCACTACATCCGCTTTCCCGATTCCGACACGATGCGCGCTATTGTCGAGGCCCATTTTCCGGGCCTGAAGCCGCGTCTTTTGACCGAGGCTTTAAGAATGTTCTTTGACATTCGAGAAGTTCCTGGGCTCAAGAAGAAGCCCTCAACGTCGGAGTTGTTGGATTGGATCAAGCTGCTCGCAAACGAAGATATCGACCCCGAAACACTACGGGAGCAAGATCCGCGCAAGCTCATTCCGCCGCTGCACGGAGCGCTTCTGAAGAACGAGCAGGATGTACATTTGTTCGAAAGCCTTGCCTTCATGTCGCGGCGTAAACCAAGCGATCGGTGAATTTGCGAGGGCCGACGCGGCATCCATCACCGAGCGACCGACGTTGGCGATTTACACCAAGCAAGCGCCCGGCCGTGCCGCTCTTGCGCCTAAGACCGCGTCGACGAATTGCACTCGGTGCTTGCCGCTGGCAAGGACCTGGTATGGGACCATTTTTCGGATGCGTGCAGCGTCGGTCTCACCGGCGTTGAAAACGTGGTGCATGCAATCTTTGCGCACCGAATTTGGTTTCGCGTCAGCGTCGCGGCGAAGACCCATACAGGTGTATCCAACATAACGCGCTTATTCACTAATCGTTCAGTCCACTCTGTTAAAATTGAGCGAATTGATCCACCCTGTGTACACGGTTCTGATTAGACGCCGACCGTGCCACTGGCGGATTTGACCGAGCCCGGAATTCCGGCATCCAATTGATCGAGAATGATCATGACTGAACTTATTAGAAGCCTGACAATTGTAACGATGGCAACCATCGTCCTGTTTGCAGGCATATTCGTGATTTTCGCCGCCTGACGGCCGAGCAGGCGCTTAGCGCAAATGCACAGCCTCGATGCGCCGGCTGATCAGGCATTGCAAGTCCGACGCACGTCCCGTGTCCACGGCGAACACGCATGATAGCCCTTGAGAACGGGACAAATTCCCGGCACTGTCAGCCCTAGAGCCTGTCAGGCTCAAATCGCACATTGGCTAATCAGTCAGGATCCGCATTGGCGAATACCTCAACGTCCTTCTTGCACCAAACGCTTCTGGGCACGGCGCAGCGCTACCTCGACGATCTGACAACACCAACCATCCGCCTTGGCGTAACGGGTCTGGCCCAAGCCGGTAAAACCGTATTTATCACAGCCCTTGTCCGCAATCTCACAGGTGGTGGCCGCCTGCCGTTCTTTGCAGCCGCCGCCGAGCAACGGCTCCACGCCTGCTACCTTGAGCCGCAGCCGGACGACAACGTCCCTCGTTTCGCCTACGAGCACCACATTAGCGACCTGACGGCCAACCCACCGCGTTGGCCCGACAGCACGACACACATCTCTGAGCTTCGCCTCACCATCGAATATACATCCGCAGCACCCCTTTGGCGCCGACTGGGCAACCGCCGTCTTCATCTCGACATCATCGATTATCCCGGCGAATGGCTTACCGACCTCCAGATGCTAGACATTCCCTACGCGGTTTGGTCCGACCGCCAAATGCGCCTGGCGCGAAGCCCATTGCGCACAGGACACGCCGCTGCTTGGCTGTCCCATGTCGCTGGATTGGATGGCGACGGCGACGCCAGCGAGGACACGGCTCGCGAGGCGGCCAAATTATACAGCCACTATATCGACCACGCCCGTCGCGACGGCGTATCGTTCGGCACACTCGGCCCCGGCCGTTTTCTTATGCCCGGTGATCTCGCGGGCTCTCCTATGCTGACCTTCGCGCCGCTCGACATTTCACCGGATACTGACATTCGCCCTCGCAGCCTCGCGGCCCTGATGGCACGGCGCTACGAAAGCTACAAGCGACACGTCGTCGAACCGTTCTTTCAGACACATTTCTCCCGGCTCAACCGCCAAATCGTTCTCGTAGACGCCCTGAGCGCCATAAATCACGGCCCCGAGGCGGTCACCCAACTGACCCAAGCAATGGAAAACGCGCTTTGCGCTTTCAGGCCCGGATCGAACACATGGCTCTCGCGCATACGCGGTCGGCGCATCGACCGGGTTGTATTTGCTGCCACCAAAGCCGATCATCTGGCACATACCAGCCATGATCGCCTGGAACACGCCTTACGGCTCATAACCGATCGGGCACGATTTCGAACCCAATCTGCCGGCAGCGACGTAACCATTATGGCTATGGCCGCGATCCGTGCCACAACCGAACACACAAGCAGCGACGCCGGCGAACAGCTGCACTGCGTTGCCGGCCGCCCTCTGGCGAACCAAATGATTGATGGGCAGGTCTTCGACGGCACCCGCGACATCGTTATCTTCCCAGGCGATTTGCCGCCAGATCCGGTAGCTACACTCGGCGGTCATGCCGGCAGTCTTGATGTAAAATTCGTTCAATTCGCCCCGCCGCCCTTGTCCGATCCGTTAGGGACCGATTTAAATCCTGCACCCTGGCCGCACATCAGGCTCGACCGCGCACTCGAGCATTTGCTTGGAGATTACCTCAGATGACCGCTGACAAAGGCAAACGTCGCCCGCGCGCCTTCAGCCCTGACGATCCATCGCTTATTCCGGAGACCTCACTGTCCATCGACGACGCAACCATTGCGACATCGGATAAGGTCGAAGACGATCATCACACCAATGATCCAACCTCTCCAACATCCAGATCCGTCGCAGGATGGGGCACCATATTCATTACCGCGATCGCCGGGTTGATTCTTCTCGCCAGCACGGTCTGGATTTCAAATCTGGTATCGGACATCCTGGTCCGTAACGATTGGATCGGCTGGACGGCCTTAACATTGCTTGGCATTGCCACATTGGCGGCTTTGGCAGTTGCAATTTCGGAGTTTGTAGGTCTTCTAAATCTCCGCAGTCTGCAACGGATCCGCACTTTGGCCGAACGTTGCTTGGCCAATCACGATAAGCATGCCGAGCGCAAAACCATCCGCCATCTGATGCGCCGACTGGCTGGCCGCAAAGATCTCGCCTGGCCGATAGCGCGCTTCAAAGATCACCTGCGCGACGTCCACGATCCTGGCGATCTGTTGCGTATCGTCGATCGTGAAATAATGGCGCCATTGGATCGCACAGCCAAGCATCTGGTGTTCAAGTCTGCGCGTCGTGTCAGCGTCGTTACGGCTGTCAGCCCGACAGGCCTTATCTCCGTTATGTTCGTTTTGATTGAAAATCTGAGATTGTTGCGCAGTCTCGCCACTCTTTATGGCGGTCGACCAGGTTTCATAGGCTCGATGAAACTGGTGCGCATGGTTTTCCTGCACATTGTCGCAACCGGCGGCCTCGCACTGACCGACGATCTTTTCGGGCAGTTCATCGGCCAGGATATACTGCGCCGGCTGTCACGTCGTCTCGGAGAAGGTGTCTTCAATGGTGCATTGACTGCGCGGATTGGCCTTGCAGCACTGAGCCTAATCAGGCCCCTTCCCTTTATTGCAACAGAGCCGCCCCGTATCCGCTCCATTCTGTCGCAGGTCTTTGCATTTAAATCCTGATTTTCGGAAAATCAGGAAATTAATTCACCATAGCCGGACAAACATCATTGATAATTGGTCTGCAACTGGCACAAGCGATAGGAGCAAATTATATTCCTTAATGCCGTCAGTCAGTGCGCCCGTATATATTTTGTGCAACAAGCACCGACTTGACTGACGAAGATTGCTTATTCGACTTTGGCATGCCCGATCGCACACGTTATTGTAATTTGAATAGAGATGTTTCGTTAGCAAATTGAACGGCACTAGTGGCAGCAGAGTGCGACAGCATGTACGGGCTTGATGAAAAACCTGCTCTCAATGCAATGAGAACCCAGTCGCTGCATGAGTTCGTCGAGCGACTGAACACTGGTCACGCCGAAGAAAACTTTTTGGCTGCCTTTGTCGATTTCATAGCTGAATACGGTTTTACAAGCGCTGCATCAGTGATTGCCCCAAACCCCGGTAGTTTCACCTCTGACAACCTGGCGATCAGCACGCGACCGCGAATCTGGGTTGAAGAATATCTCAACTGTGAATTATTGACATGCGACTTGATCCTCGATGCCGCCGCCAAATTTGATCACCCATTTGCTTGGTTCGGCGAAACAGACATCAACTGTGTGCCGACGCAGACCGTTCAAATCATTCCCAACGGGCCCGATCACAATATCTGCGATGGGTTTGTGGTTCCAATTTTCGGGCTATCGGGAAAAACCGGTCTGGTCAGTATAGCCGGTGCCAGAATTCATCTCGATTCGATTGCACGCAGTCGCCTCACACTCGCGGCCATGTATCTCCATCAAAGGCTTTCAAGTCTGCGCCACGCGAAGTCCGATGCCAATCGCAATGTTGCATTGACCGCCCGCGAAATCGAAATGTTGAAATGGATCGCGTCGGGCAAATCTGACTGGCAGATTGGCCGCATACTTAATATTTCCCAAAAAACCGTCAACTATCACGTTGAAAACGCCAAACGGAAATACGGCGTGGCCACCCGCATTCAAGCTGTTGTAACAGCGCTACGAGAAGGTGTTCTGGACTAGATTGGCAGCCACCTGCCACGCCGGAGATTGCATCGCGCTCAGGATATAATTGCCAATGTTTATCGACTTCTTTCATCATCTCAGGGCAGCCGATATTCCCGTTAGTCTGCAGGAATATTTGCTTTTGATGCGTGCCCTTGATCGAGATCTCGCGGATCGCAGCGTCGACAAGTTCTATGTGCTGGCGCGCGCGTGCTTGGTCAAAGACGAGCGCCATATCGATCGCTTTGATCGCGCCTTCGCCGAGGTCTTCCGCGGCATCACCTCGTTGGATGACACCCCGGGCCAAACAGTTCCCGACGATTGGTTGAAGGCCCTTGCCAAACGTCACCTCAGCGATGCCGAGCGCCGGGAGCTCGAGGCGCTTGGTGGTTGGGAAAAAATCATGGAGGAACTACAAAAACGCCTGGCCGAACAAAAAAGCGCGCATCATGGTGGCAACAAGTGGATCGGCACCGGCGGCACCTCTCCCTTTGGCAACAACGGCTACAATCCTGCCGGTATCCGCATTGGTCAGCACGGTCCCGGTAACAATCGTGCGATAAAGGTTTGGGATCGCCGTGACTACAAAGACCTGGACGATGATGTCGAACTTGGCACCCGCAACATGAAGGTTGCCCTTCGCAAGTTGCGAAAGTTTGCCCGCCAAGGCACGCCCGACGAACTCGATCTCGAGCAGACGATTAACCGAACCGCGCATCACGGCTATCTGGATATTCACATGCGCCCGGAGCGGCGCAACGCCGTCAATGTTCTGATGCTGTTTGACGTTGGTGGCTCAATGGATTGGCACATAGAGACCGCAGAGCAGTTGTTCTCCGCCGCCCGCAGCGAATTCAAGTCTCTCGAGTACTATTATTTTCATAACTGTATCTACGAGCGCTTATGGCAGGACAATAGCCGACGGCGAACCAACATGACCTCGACCCTCGAGGTATTCCACACGTATCCCGCGAGCTACAAGGTGATCATTGTCGGTGATGCTTATATGAGCCCCTACGAGCTGACGATGCCTGGCGGATCCGTCGAGCACATGAACGCCGAACCCGGTCTGATTTGGCTGACGCGATTGACCAGCATTTACAAAAGCGTCATCTGGCTCAATCCGATGGCGCAGGAGGCGTGGCCCCATTCCCCATCGATCTCACTCGTCAAAAAGGCGATGCATGGGCGCATGTACCCATTGACCATCGCCGGTCTCGAAGCCGGCATGCGTGAACTGTTGTGTTAACTGCGCCGGCACCGGCATAAACTGACCACAGCTATTTCGGCGGAAGTAGCGACATTATCAGCACCAGCACCGTCAAATTGCCTTAATTTTCAACCGTGTTTTGTGCCAAACGCAACACCACCGTTGACCCGCTGCGCGAATTGAGCAAACTGAACACCATGAACAACCGAATCACATCGCCTTTTTGCCTCGCAGCAACCCTTGCCCTCGTCCTAAGTCTGGCAGGCTGCGGCTCTGGTTCGACGTCGTTGCCGAAGTTGACCACCGGTTCACTGTTTGGCGGGCCAAGTAAACCCAAAAAATCAGCCGCCCCGAAGCTGCCGACCGCAACCGACCGCGCCATCCATCTCGGCGCTGTGAGTGCCCGGGCTTCGAAGTGTGGGTATAATTTCGATCCGGTCAAACTGCGACAGGACTATTTGGCATTTGAGACACGTACGCTTGGGGCGGGTGACGGGCTGGTCAAAGCCACAGAGGCCTATGACAAGACCAACATACTGGTGGCCAAGGCCATAGCCAATAATGAGACCTATTGTTCGCGGACCCAGACTAAGAAGATCAAAGCAGACTTGACCCGCGCGCTGGCCGGCGACTTCTCCGCACCGGTCAAAAAGAAGAAGAATACGGTGAGCTTCTGGGATTCAGGCGATCAAGGTCGCGAAGTCATCAACTGGGAAGGTGTTTTCGACCCATCATCGAATGCGGACAAGACCAAGCGGGTACCCGTTGACCAATAATTGATCTGTTAGGCGGACCGAAACCAGCGACGCAGTCAATCCTTCCCGACTGCCTCCACGCGGTATCGACGAATGGCACGTCACGACAACCGTCGGTTAGGCATCATCGCGCTCGCTAAGGCACGGACTACGCCCTCATGAAGGAACAGTTGCTGTGGGTTGAGACCGTCTTGAAATTCTGCGGTGGTCTAGCGTTTCTTCTAACCCCCCTGTCCGTGGCCCGGGCTTTTGGACTTGCTTACACACCAACAGCGTTCTGGATCCGTCTATTCGGCGCCGTTTTAGTCGGTCTTGCCGCAGCACTTTATCTAGAAGGCGCCAGCAAATCCGGTGAGGGTCTCGGCCTTGCCGGCGTCCTGACGATCAATCTCGTCACCGCGACCGCCATCTCGTTAATGCTGGTCGCACAAAACGCTGCCCCGAGGAAGCGTGGACGAATAGCACTTTGGCTCTTGGTTGCCATCCTCGGCGTCATAAGCATTGTCGAGATAATCTGCCTTGCGGCGACCTAAAACGGCCTGCGCAACGTCGGCGGACCGCTTATTATCGCACGCCCAGCTTTTTCTGCAGGCTGGACGACGACGTTGTGTACTGAAACAACACTTTTTTGTCAGGATAAATGTATTGATGCGCTTTCTGCGACATCAAGGCAGCCTCGTGAAATCCCGATAGGATGAGCTTCAGTTTCCCGGGGTAGGTATTGATATCGCCAATCGCAAAAATACCTGCTTCGCTGGTCTCGAACTTCTCGGTATCAACAGGGATCAGATTCTCTTCGAGATTAAGTCCCCAATCAGCAATCGGGCCAAGTTTCATTGTCAGTCCAAAGAACGGCATCATCACATTGCAGGACACCTGTTGTTCGCCATCCTTGCCCTTGATCGTCACACCTGACAGTTGTCCGTTCTCACCATGCAATTCTGAGACCTGACCGATCACCAGATCCATCGCCCCATCGCTCACCAATTGTCGCATCTGTTCAACCGAATGCGGCGCGCCTCGAAACTGGTCCCGCCGATGCACCAACGTCACGCGTTCAGCAATCGGTTGCAGGTTGAGCGTCCAATCAAGGGCCGAATCACCGCCGCCCACAATCAGAATTGTCTTGCCCTTGAACGCCTCCATCTGTTTGACCGCATAAAACACCGACGTCCCTTCAAAGGCTTCGATACCGGCAAGCGGCGGCCGCTTCGGTGTAAAAGAGCCACCGCCTGCAGCAATAATCACAACCTTAGTCAGAAACACGAGACCGCCATCGCTGACCAACCTAAAGCGTCCGTCGTCAGTCCGCGTCAAAGCGTCCACACGTTCATTGAAATGGAATTCGGGCGAGAAGGGCGCGATTTGCTCCATCAAGCGATCGGTCAGCTCTTGTCCCGTTACGACCGGCAGCCCCGGAATGTCATAGATCGGTTTTTCCGGATAGAGTTCGGCGCATTGCCCACCTGGGCGATCGAGAATATCGATCACGTGGGCACTGATATCAAGCAGCCCCAATTCGAAGACCGCGAATAAACCGACCGGACCGGCGCCGATGATGACGACATCCGTTTCGATCGGCTCCCCGGCGTTCGCCGCCGGTGATGGTGTTGAGAGTGACAAACGGGTCGTTCCTTCCAAAAGCGCGACATCCAATATCGATCACGAAAGCGCTGTCCTAAAACTGCTTATCCGGAATTCGGACCACCAAGCCATCAAGACCCTCGGTTATCTTGATTTGACAGGACAGCCGGCTCTCGTCTCGGACCTCGAACGCAAAATCGAGCATATCCTCTTCCATTTCGGATGGACTGCCGGTCTTTTCCACCCATTGAGCGTCCACATAGACGTGGCATGTCGCACAAGAGCATGCCCCACCGCACTCTGCCTCGATCCCCGGTACGTCATTGGTCCGCGCTGCTTCCATTACCGTAAAGCCGGGTTCGGCCTCCACCTCCCGTTCGCTGCCGTCCGACAGAATAAATTTGATCTTTGCCATTAATTCGACCTCTTCGGGGCGAGGCCATAAGGCGTTCGAACCCGCTGGCAAGCCACATTGCCCGCCCGCGCGCAAAACCCAAATGACATAGCCAGGGATACCTATGGTAGTGGTGATTGATATTCACAATCGGCAACTGAGTTCAAGCATCAAGCGCTGAACGCCGCACCAATTGTCTAGGTGACTTTCGCCTATTTGGAGCGCCTTTCGCGAACAAATTCTGCAACTTCTTCAAAAGCGGCAAAAATTTGAGCTAACAGCTGCTTTTTTGCAGCATCCTGTTGCCAATTTTGATTGATTTCCGCCTCTGCCGCACAATCGGCCAATCGCCAGGCGCCAATCGCTCGCGCAGCGCCCTTAAGGGCATGGGCCGCCTCCCTCCATTCAGTCAACCCATTGGCCTGCATCAATTTTTCCAGGATTTCCGGTGTTTGCGCCAGAAACAGGTCCAAGATTTCCGCTTCCAGCCCGTCATCATCGCCGATATAGCGATGCAGATGCCGAAGGTCGACGGCGGGTCCCTCGTATGGCTCACCATCACGGGGCTCGAAACCATTTGTTAACGTAACCATTCACGTCATCCCAACAGAGATTCTGGCGATATTACCCTTCAGAGCTCGCCGCGCCACATCCAAGCGGCGAAAGTCCACGCCACCATGGCATATCCACAGAATTTCCATGATAAAATATGCCTTTATCTGAACAGCTCGCAGAAGGTTGCGGGCCAGACCTTGCGTCACCATCCCAATAGAATAAACTCTAAGAAAACCTTTGTTTTGCCTCAATAGATATCTATCCGGCGTATTGGGGCGTCTTTTTCGCAGAGCTTTGGGTCTGTAAACTGGATTCGGGCCCTGAAATTGGCTCGCGAAGAAGCCGAGGTAAAGCGTAGACTGCTGCGCCGGCAGCAGATGAAGTCATACGTTTGACGTTTTAACGGGCGGACAGCTGGACAGCTAAATGTCGAAAAACCAGTCCCTGATTGGTCGCCTAACCAGCGCCAAGAAAAATGTTAATGGTGCAAACGGCGCGAACGGGTCGGGCACCAAAAAGGCGCTTCCCCAAAAGCCGTCTGGCGCCTCGAAACCTGCCGCTCAACCGTCAAAGAAACCCGCCGCCCAACCGTCAAATAACAACCGGAACTCGAAAGCTAACGGCAGAACAGCCGAAAGCAAGCCTGCACCAAGCACAAAATCAACGGTCGCCAACCCGCCGCCGCCGCTCCCCTCTACACCAAGCAAGAATGCCGGCAGCAGCGAAAAAACGAACAAACCTACTGAGCAGGTGGACAAGAAGACCATCCCGCCAGCAGCGCCGGCCGTTGCACCCGCCGCGCCGGTCGCAAATGCGAGCCCACCCAAAGCACCTGCACAAGCCAGCACACCAAGCGGTGCGCCAAAGGGGCCGCCGCCCGTTGCCGGCCCTGCCGCCGCTTCAGCGCCAACGGCCAAGCCATCGAGCGCTTCGCCGACAGCCACACCCCGTGACAAAAAAACCGACGCGGCTCCGCAACCGACGGTGACCAAGCAAGCGTCGACATCCACCACAAAACCGGCCACCCCCCCGCCAGCCCCAAAGATTTCTAAGCCGGCGTCAGCAAACGGCAAGACCGACGAATTAGCGTTGCCAAAGATCCTGACCAACAAGCCGGCCACTGGCGCTACACCAGAGAAAGGCCGCATTGTCAGCCCGCCGGACGCCGACGTAAAAACGCCGCCGAAAGTGCCCCTGGCACAACTAACGGACCGCGCCAACGCTGGTGGCCCCAAGCCAATCAAAGACGCGCCAGCAAAACTAGAACGACTAACCAGCAGCTATGGCAAGCCTGACAAGGATAAGGAGCCAGTTTCAGGAGCGATAGAGGCACCGTCAGCGATCCCCGATGGCAGTCACCCACCGCCTGATCGTTTGCCGGAGCCCATTGACGATATTGGTGGTGATGCCCCGCGCAGAACAGCGCGTCGCAGGCCGGCTGCCCCCTCCCGCGATCAGCACGTCGTCAATGAAGAACTGCCGTCAATCGGCGGCCTCATCTACGCGCTAAACCAACGCCCATCGAACCGACCGTTCGTCTATGCCAGTGCGGCATCTGGCATTTGGGCAGCAATTGTCATTGCTTTTGCCCTGACCTTCTTCGGCCATGAAGTCGCCCGCATCGGTACACTTGCCGGTGTCATCCAGCGTCCTGAATTACTGACTGTTGCCGCCACACTTGTTTGTCCAATTCTACTAATCTGGTTTTTGGCCTTTTTGGTCTGGCGCACCGAAGAACTGCGATTACGCTCCACCGCAATGACAGAGGTTGCGATCCGTCTTGCTGAACCGGACCGCATGGCCGAGCAATCCGTCGCCTCACTCGGACAAAGTGTACGCCGTCAAGTCTCGTTTATGAACGATGCCGTCGAAAGAGCGCTCGGGCGGGCCGGCGAATTGGAAACCTTGGTCCACCGCGAAGTCGCAGAACTCGAGCGCTCATATGAAGACAACGAGCGAAAAATTCGCGGTCTGATCAACGAGATCGCTGGCGAGCGCAATGCCCTTTTGACGACCAGCGGCTCGGTTTCCGAACTCCTGAAGGACCTCGGCGGCCTACACCCGGATCTGATCGAAAAACTAGCCCAACAGCAATTCGCCCTGACCCAGATCATCGATGGTGCCAGCAAGAATCTCACCGCACTTGAAACGTCCATTGCTGCCCAGGCTGGCAACCTAGAGGCCGCCGTTGGCAACCGCACTGAGCAGCTTCAGGTCGTGCTTGAAGAATACACCGACGCCATCGGCTCGACGATGGATACACGCACGGAACAATTGCAGGGCATCATTGCAGATCAGCGCACCTCCATGGACGATGCCCTCACCGAGCGGACGGAAGAATTGCAGGGCGTATTCGAAGAATACACCCGTGCGCTCGATTCCAGCCTGGCCAATCGCGCTGAAGCCCTCGACATCGCCTTCAACGATCGCCTACGCCTGTTCGACGAAAGCATCATGAATTCCACCAAAGCGATCGAAGGCGCCGTCGCTGAGAAGGCACTGGCAATGAATGCCGCCATGGAATCTCATGCCCAATCGCTTGGCGACATCTTGGGGACTCAGGCCAATCAATTGGATGAAAACCTGATGCAGGGCATTCATGCCGTCAGGCGCACCAGCGAGAACATCACACGCCAGTCAATTCAGGCGATCGAGGGGCTCTCTCGCCAGTCCGACCTCCTCCAGCAGATTTCGCAGAACCTGCTGAGTGAGATCAACACCGTTACCCAGCGCTTCGAGAACCAGGGTAAGAATATTATGCAAGCGGCCAATGCGTTGGAGAACGCCAACTACCGCATCGACAACACGCTTCAGACCCGCCAGGCCGAGCTGGAAACGACGCTTGAAAACCTATCTGACCGGACCAAAGTGCTTGGCAACGAATTCGAGGGCTATTCATCGCAACTTGAAGGTTCTCTAACGGAAGCAGAAAAACGCGCGCGTATGCTCACCACCGAACTTAGCGCATCAGCACAAGAGCAATCACGTGCCATGCTTGCCGAGATCGAGCGCCTCAAGCAGTCGGCTACCGAAGACACGAGCCGGGCGCTTGAAGAATTGCGTAACAAATTCTCGAGTGTTTCCGATGAGGTATCGACAAATATCAATACTCTGACGTCGAAGGTTTCGGAGGCCTCGACCGAAGCCCGGCGCAGTGCAGCCGAGGCCGCTAATTTGTTGGAAAGCGAACAACAACGTTTGCGCGCGCAGATTGATGGCCTACCTGCCACCGCGAAGAAGGGCTCAAACGCTGTCCGACAAGCATTGCAAGATCAATTGCGTGCCTTTGATCAATTGTCGAATTTTGCCGCACAGCAGGCGCGCCAGCAGGATATAACGCCTCCCTCACGGCGACCAGGTCCGGTGAGCCCACCAGCGGGTGCACTGCCACCACCAGGCGGCCAACGCCTCAGCCCGCAACTAGGCCAGTCCGACTTGGCAAATGTAGGCAATGCCTTGGATCGCGAATTGCGCGCACGCCAATCGCAACAGCCTCAACCTCTGGTTCCAGCACCAGCCGCCAAACCATCGTCTAACGGTTCCGGCGAGGGCCGTTGGTCGTTGCGCCAACTCCTAAACAACGCGTCGCTTGATGAAGACGCGCAGCCGGCCATGATGGGACCCATCGATATTGCCAGCCTCGCCCGCGCGATTGATCCCAATACCGCCTCTGCGATTTGGTCACGCCTCGGCTCCGGCCAACAAGGCATCATGGTGCGCAGCATCTATACCCCAGACGGACGCCAGACGTTCGACGAAGCTCAGTCCCGTTATCGCAGCGATCCGAGCTATCAGAATTCTGCCAACACCTATATCACCGATTTTGAAAACCTCTTGGAAGAAGCCGAAAACAAGGATCCATCCGGACGCACCGGCCAGCAATATTTGATTTCCGATGTAGGTCGCGCCTATCTTGTCCTGGCCCACGCAATCGGTCGCATCACCTAGCGCGCGCGGCGATCGGGGCCTGAATTCGCTACAATAGCGCCGCAATCGGTGGGCGAATTCCTGATCAAGGACACAGGAGACCGATGTTTGCCGATCAAAACTTGCAGGTTATCGCAGCCATCGAACATTGGCCGCTTCGTGCGCCCTTCGTCATTTCCCGCGCAACCAAAACCGAAGCCACGTTGGTCACTGTAACGCTCTCAGACGGGGCCGTTTCAGGCCGCGGTGAATGTGTCCCCTATCCGCGGTATGACGAAACGCCTGAGCAAACGTGCCAGCAAATCGAACAGCTTGCCCAGGATCACAAAGGCCTGCTTGATCGAACCCTCCTGCAATCACTCTTCGAGCCAGGTGCCGCCCGCAATGCTCTGGACTGCGCCCTTTGGTCCTTGCAGAGCGCGCGTACCCAAACCCGTGTCTGGGATCTTGCCGGCCTGCCGGCACCGGGCCCAATTAACACGTGTCAAACCGTCAGCCTTGCGACACCGGAACAAATGGCGGCAGAGGCAAGCACCCTCGCCGAATTTCCGATCTTGAAAGTCAAACTCGGTGCCGAGGGAGATACCGAACGCATGCATGCCGTCCGCTGTGCCCGCCCAGACGCCCGCCTGATCGGTGATGCTAATGAAGGCTGGGCCGGCGATACGCTCGAAGCCCTGCTCAAATGCGCCGCTGAACACAACTTTGAGACGATTGAACAGCCCCTGCCTGCCGCAGAGGACCATTTGCTCGGCCAGATTCCCCACCCTCTGCCAATCTGCGCTGATGAATCCGTCCATACCACCGCCGACCTGTCGCACATCGCAATGCGCTATGATGCAATCAACATCAAACTCGACAAAACCGGCGGACTAACCGAAGCCATTCGCCTCGCCAAGGCAGCACGGCGGACGGGTCTCAAAATAATGCTGGGCTCGATGGTGTGCACATCACTGTCCATCGCACCGGCCTTGCTCCTGGCCCCATTTGCAGATTGGATCGACCTCGACGGTCCACTATTGTTGAGCCGGGACCGCGATCCAGGCCTCACCTATCGCGGGCCAACCATACTGCCGCCATCGGCAGGCGTTTGGGGATAATCCAACGCTAGAGAGTGTTTGAGTCGCAAAGCCAGTATCACGCCAACGATGCCTATCGCGGTCATAAAAAGATAACTCAGTCCGCCGATCCGCACATACGCAAACCCTGCAATCAATATGGCGCCACTCATGGCCACACTTGAGGTAAAGGTGGCCAACAGCGATTGCGCCGTACCGGCCAGATCCTGCGGCACGATCCGCGAGATGAGATGCATCGTACCGATGTGCGTTGCCGCATACGTCAAGGCGTGCCCGCTCTGCAGCACCAGCAGCATGGCAAACGGCGGCTCTAACGCCATCCCACTCCAACGCACGATTGCAGCGCCGCCGCCAATCAACAGCAACGCAACCGCACCAATACGAACCAGCACGTGCCGCGCATAATGAAACAGGATAATCTCCGCGATCACGCCGATCGCCCAGAAAAGACCGATAACACCCGCCGAGTAGCCAAGGCTACGCCAATGCAGGGCCCCATACACATAAAACACGGCATGCGAAGCTTGTAGCAATCCGGCCGTCAACAACAGCAGCACGAACGACCGCTGTGATACCAGCGCCTTGATGCTGTCAGCACTCAATCTGGTTGGGCCTTTACCAGTTGACCCTTCACTGCGAGCTGCGCCACGACTAAGAAGCGTCAGAGCCACCACGACGAGCAGATTACCAACGATCATCATCCAAATGATGGCCCCGCCACCGCCAGCATCGATCGCCAAGCCGGCACAGACATTGGCGACGATAAATGTCAGCGATCCCCACAGCCGAACGGCACCATAATCGACGCTACCCCGGCGCACTTCCGCCATTGCAACCGTCTCACTCAATGGAATGAGACTGGGGGCTGCAATCATCATCAATACGACGAGCAAGAAGAACACTGCGCCAGTGCTAGGCACCGCCAGCAACACGGTAAAAATAAGCGCTGCAGCAGAAATGATCCGCGCGACAGCGACAGCATTACCGGTTGTATCGGCCCAAACCCCGATCATTGGCGTTGCAATAACGCGCAAAATCATCGGCACAGCCAGCACGATGGCGATGGTGTCAGCGCCCAGCCCCTTCCAATCGAGCCACACCGGCAAGTAAGGCATTTGGACGCCGAACAACAAAAACAGCGCCCCATACATCATCGACAAACGCAGGTGCATAGGAAATCCCGCCAGACCGACCCTGATCGCAGTGAATTAACGGGCGTCATAGTAGTGCGCCGATAGGGTGATGACACGCAAAGAAAAAGCCGGCCTGACGAACAGGCCGACTTCTCCCACCCCCAGGGTTTTTGAAAGGCTAATCGGTCAGTTTCATTTGAGAGGCTGCCGCCCGCCCCAACGCACCTTATAGCCGACGGAAACGATATCGACACTCGCTTCGCGATCTGCATTCAGAATAAAGTTATCGTTCAGAAGCTGGCCGCGGCGGACGCTGGCGTCCTCTACGAAAATATGGGTGTAAGCAAAATCGAGTGTGGTATTAGCCCACATTTTGTAGGACAGTCCGGCACTCAACCAAATGCGGTTGCTGTCAGGCACCTGGAATAAGCGCTGTCCAGGCGTTTGGGTTGGCGATTCTTCGTAAGCCACACCACCGCGCACGGTCAGACCTGGTTGATAATCATATTCGAAACCAAGCGAATAGAACCAACCGTCGTCCCAATTCGCCTCAAGCGTTGTGGCCGTATCTGCCCCCCCAGCGCAGTTGCCATTCACTGCCGCCACCAACAAGTTTTGTGCTGTACACAGCACGGGCACATTATCAAATCGGCTCCAATTGCTCCACTCAACACTCGCAAGACCGCGGAACCGATTGCTAAATGCATGACGAATGCTGAGCGTTACTGTTTCCGGCAATTCCAACTCGGCCTCAACCGGACCACCGACATTTGATATGGTCTGGAACAAGTCACCTTCGAAGTCATGGGTGATGCTTGAACGGAAGCCGATCCCGATCGCCGTCTGCGGGCTCACTTGCCACATCGCGCCAAGCGTGAAACCAACGCCGATCTTGTCTTCGATATCAAGAACAGCATTTTGTCCTAGTGGCGTTGAGCTGGCAAATTTTAACGACAGCTTTGCATATTGCAGCTGTAGCCCGACACCGACATGCAAACCCGGCGCAACTTGATAGGCCAAATTGGGGTTCAGATTGAAGGTGGTCAGCTTTGTCGAACGGCCGTGCACGGCCCCGACCCAGTTATCGACGTCAGGTTCCGATCCCAGACCAAATGGCGCGTTAAGACCAACGCCGAGCACCAGGTTGTTGTTAACACGATAGGCCGCATAACTCGATGGCACCAGTGCAATCCCGCCGGTGTCCGTCGTGGTCGGCAGTCCGGCAAAAGCCTCGAACGCGTCGGCAGCACCCGCGGCAATTGGATCATCAATCGCCGTAAACTCGTTCGACGTTATCAGCAGCGCATAACCGGATTCCGTATTGATACCGTAGCCGGCATTGCCCAACGCAGCTGGGTTCCAGAACTGTGACCCAATCGATGTGCCGACACCATTACCCGCGAAAGATGCGCCCTGGTGCGTGGTCGATTGCTCGCGAACGGCGAAGCCGCCTGCCACGGCATTGCCAACGCCAACTGCCAGCATCGCACACGCGACACCCCCGGCCAGACCGAAACGCGTAAGACTATGCATTTGAGCGTGCCCCAATTAATCAGCGCACAAACGGCGCCCAAGTTCACCATTTCCAACACTAGCTCGTCGTGAAATTGACACAATTGAAAACCGACCGACGGGGCGGGCAAAACGCGGGATTACTGAGCAAGTGTTGCCGAATCGCCACCGACCGTTTTCAGAATGTCAACGCCTGCCGAGTGAATGGTCGACGGGCCCGCTTCCGTGACCGATGGCGAGATCCTGCGCATTTTTAAGCGCTTGCCACAGATAGCTTTTGGCGGCCGCAATGGCCTCATCCAAAGCGTTGCCCTTAGCAAGGCCGGCCGCAATCGCGGCTGACAAAGTACACCCGGTTCCATGGGTGTTGTCGGTCTCTACCCATGGCCGGGCAAACCGCTGGCACCCATCAACGCTCACCAGAATATCGACGGCCTCATCCGCGTTATGATGGCCACCTTTCATCAACACAGCCTTTGGCCCAAGCGCACAGAGCGCCTCACCCTGCGCTTGCATCTCTGTCTCGCTGTTGGCTTGCGCCCGTTCGAGCAACGCAGCAGCTTCCGACAGGTTTGGCGTCAGCAGTGTCGCCTTTGGAAGCAGCAAGGCTTTCAACGCCGCTTCGCTGTCGCCATCAAGCAGCCGATCGCCGGAGGTCGCCACCATCACAGGGTCGACGACAATCGGCGCATTGCAATGTGCATCAAGGCTATTGGCCACGGCTTCAATGATGGCGCTATTGGCGAGCATGCCGGTCTTGGTCGCGGCAACATGCAAATCACCGAACACTGAGGCAAGCTGCAAGCTGACAAAATCGGCAGGAATGGCAAAAGCCCCTTGCACGCCTTGCGTATTTTGCGCGGTCACCGCCGTAACCACACTCGCCCCATAGACACCAAATGCCGCAAAGGTCTTGAGATCGGCTTGGATACCGGCGCCACCGGAACTATCAGAACCGGCAATGGTTAAAACAGAGGGTGTCGTCGGTGGTGCTGTCATTTGAATTGGCGTTGCAGGCAAATCGATCTCATTTGCTTCGTTTTAGAATATCGTGCTCCAGCGATTTCGGCATTGTATTTTGTTCGATTTCAGCGAGCGCCGGAAAAGTCTTGATCATAAACTGGCCAATCCAGGTAATTGAACCGCCAATCAACATCATCGCTAATACCATCGCCATCACACCTGCCGTCCGTGTCTTGATGTCAACGCGCATGATGATCCACCAGATGGCGGCAATGAGAAGTACCAAACCAATCCAGAAGCGATATCGATCCAACCCCGGCCAGACCGACAGCAAACTATCGCGCACCCAGCCCAGCGCTTCCCCAGCAAACAACAGGCCGGTCACGATCAACATGATGCCCATCACGGTTTCGACGGTCCCCAGATAGCGTTTGAACTTCTGCATAAATGACAAGAACGGCCGCACAGCTATCGCGGCAAGGACAAAGGGAATACCCAGCCCCAGGGAATAGACGAACAACAGGCTGACGCCTGCAGCGAGGCTTCCTTCACGCGCAGCAAGTGTCAACACCGCCCCCAATACCGGACCAATGCACGGCGTCCACCCAAACGCAAATGCCAAGCCGATGAGATAGGCACCAAGCAAATTCTGTCCGCCGATTTCGCCGTGATATCTTGCTTCCTGATAAAACAATGACACTCGCAAGACGCCCACGAAATGCAGCCCGAACAACAAGATCACCAACCCGGCAACGATGCTGAGCTCTCGTTGATAGATACGCAACACCTGACCGATCAGCGAGGCGCTGGCACCGAGCGCGACAAATACCGTCGTAAATCCCAATACGAACACGACCGCGCCCAATACGACACGCCGCCAGACCGTATTGTCCATTCCATCCACGACCGATGCCTGGCTTACCGTCGTGCCACCAAGATAACCGAGATATGGCGGCACGAGCGGCAGAACGCACGGCGACAGGAAACTCACCAATCCCGCAACAGCGACCGCAAAATAGATATAAAGTTCAGCCATCATGTCTTTTATTCGCCCGAAGCATTAAGCCGGCCAGATAGAACGACTGTGCGCACGATACCCGCCAGAAATTGGATCGCTACGTTGCAATTGGCCTTTGGGCAATAGAGGGGCAAGACCGCACACGAAAAGTTCATGCCGTTGCACGCGCCGGCACAACCTTTGCCCCGCACGCCCGTCAATCCAGAAATTCCAATGTGTCCAGAAGGTTATCGATAACGCCATCGCCACCAAGTTGGGCCGCAGGCACCTGGCTATAACCGTAGCTCACAACAATAACCTTAACGCCCTTGGCCCGCGCCATGCCGACATCCATGTCACTATCGCCAACGACAAGGCAAGCGTGTGTCGGGCAATTCAACCGCTCCATTATATGCGCCAACATGTCGGGTGCCGGCTTGCGGGCCAATCCTGCCCTGACACCCAGTACCATCTCGAAATAATCGGCTAGCCCCAAGGCTTCGATCACCACGCCCGCCACACCATCCGGTTTATTTGTACACACCGCCATCTTTATGCCACGCGCCGCCAGCGCATCGAGCAATTGGCGGGCGCCCGGATAGGGTTTCGAGCGCCCGGCACCAAGTTCCAGATATCGCGCTTCGAACGCCGCAACCAAGCTCTCTACCAGTGGCGCCTTTGCCGAAATCGAATGTGCCTGTAAAGCCCTCCCAACAAGAACTTTTGCGCCGGCACCAATCATCGTGCGCACCGTATCTTCCGGCAACGATGAAATCCCATGCTGTTCCAGTGCGGAGTTGAGACAGTCGGCAATATCACCGGCGCTATCGATCAGTGTCCCATCGAGATCGAACACAACAAGCGCTGTACCACCGGCCGGCACCCGATTAATGGTCCTGGGTAAGGGCAACGACGCCTGGCAACGCGCGCCCTTCGAGCCACTCTAAGAAGGCGCCGCCTGCCGTCGAGACATAGGTAAAGTCATCTGTAACGCCGGCGGCATTGAGGGCTGCAACGGTGTCACCGCCGCCGGCAACAGCAACCAACTGGTTGGCTTTCACCAACTCGGCTGCCACCTTTGCCAATCGGAACGTCCCCTCACCAAATGGGGCGATCTCAAACGCACCCAACGGCCCATTCCATAGCAGTGTCCGGCAGCCGGAAAGTTGACCAACCAGGCGAACGATTGATTTTTCGCCGACATCCAGGATCATCATATCCTGCGGGACGCGATCGACATCAACCGTCTTATGCTTGGCACCCGCCTTAAAGGCGTCCGCCACGACCGCATCCACGGGCAACAGGATATCCCTATCGAGAGCCTTGGCTTTGGCAAGAATCTCGCGCACCGTATCGTTGAAATCGGGCTCACAGAGCGATGTCCCGACCGCCACACCCTGCGCCTGAAGGAATGTGTTAGCCATCCCGCCGCCGATAATCAGCTTGTCCACTTTTTCCAATAGATTGGTCAGAACCGGGATCTTTGTCGAAACTTTAGCGCCGCCGACCACGGCCGCCGTTGGCCGCTGCGGCTCTTCCAACGCCATCCTGAGCGCATTGATCTCTTCCATCATCAGCGGCCCGGCGTAACTTGGCAATTGATCCGCCAATCCTGCCGTCGAGGCATGTGCGCGGTGCGCACATGAAAACGCATCATTCACATAAATATCGCCGAGCCCGGCCAGGGCCTTGGCAAAACCCGCATCGTTCTTTTCCT
Organism: Hyphomicrobiaceae bacterium; assembly: GCA_965223255.1. Taxonomy (GTDB): domain Bacteria; phylum Pseudomonadota; class Alphaproteobacteria; order Rhizobiales; family Hyphomicrobiaceae; genus CBDCWA01. Next base: position 257,163 of record CBDCWA010000004.1, read on the forward strand.
CACCCTCATGAAACCGCGTGTTTTCCAGTACGGCGATATCCCCATCCCCAAGGCCATCAACGACAGATTGCGCAGCATCGCCAACGCAATCACCGGCAAACTTGACATTGCAGCCCATCAGGTCGGCAAATGCTTCCGCAACCGGCTTGAGTGACAGCGAATCATCGCGTCCCTTTGGTCGACCAAAATGCGACAGCACCACTACGCGCCCACCGCGACCTGCCATATCGCGCAAACCATCGACCAAGCGATCAAGGCGCGTCGTATCACGCACTTTGCCATCTTGTACGGGCACGTTGAGATCTGCGCGCAGTAAGATGCGTTTTCCGCGCAAATCCAGGCCATCCGTGCTCTTGAGCTTATCCAATCGCATGATCGATCCTTCACCGAAAACCAGTGTCTCTAGACGACCTCACGCGCGGCCGCCGAGATCGCTTCAACCGTGATCCCGAAATGCTCGAACAAGTGGCCTGCCGGTGCCGAAGCTCCAAAACCGCTCATCCCAATGAACCGCCCATTGCCCCCCAACCATTCGAACCAGCCTTGCGCGACACCGGCCTCAATGGCAATGCGCGGCTGACTGCCGAGGACAAGACTGCGATAATCTGCGGACTGCGCCCGAAAGAGTTCGAACGACGGCATGGAAACCACTGCTGCCTTGATATTGTCGCGAGCCAGGGCTTCGGCACTGTCCACTGCCAATCCGACTTCAGAGCCCGTTGCAATGAGGGTTACATCACGCCCGCCATCCGGTTCCGAGACCACGTAAGCGCCATGTGCACTCTGGTTTTCCGCCGACGTGCCAGTGCGAATATTTTTCACACCTTGGCGTGTGAGCGCCAGGATCGAAGGCGTCTCGGGCGACGACATCGCCAACTGCCAGCATTCCGCCGTCTCTATCCCGTCGGCCGGACGGAACACCTGCACGTTGGGGATCGCCCGCAAGGCTGCGAGGTGCTCGACCGGTTGGTGCGTCGGCCCATCTTCTCCAAGCCCGATGCTGTCATGTGTCATCACATAGATGACGCGTTGCTTCATCAGTGCCGACAATCGAATCGCCGGCCGGCAATAGTCGGTAAATACCAGGAAGGTGCCGCCATAGGGAATCAAGCCACCACCCAAGGCCAGCCCATTCATGACAGCCGCCATACCATGTTCACGCACGCCATAATGAATGTACGAACCGCCAAAGTTACCTTTTGATATGACGTCCTGCGTCTTGACCTTGGTATTATTGGAGCCAGTGAGATCGGCAGACCCGCCAATCATTGCCGGCACTGCCTCAGTGAGATATCCAAGCGTTAACTCGGACCAGACACGCGTTGCCTTGACGCTGCCATCGGCAATAAACGCGGCCTTCGCATCAGCAATGGCCTGCGACATCGCAGCTTTAACGTCGTCGTTTAACGGATCTTCGAGGCCAGCGCGTTGTGCGGCATCAATCGCCCCCCAGGCTGCCTGCCAGATCTCTCTTGCCTCATGGGACCGTCGCCCCGCAGCACGCCAGGCCTCCAGCACGGGATCGGGGATCTCAAACGGTTGATGCGGCCAATTGAGTTTTTCTCGCGCACCAGCAACCTCGTCGCTCCCAAGCGGCGCACCATGGGTCGCGGCACTGCCTTGCTTGGTTGGCGCCCCATAGCCGATCACCGTCTTGCAGGCGATCAACCACGGCTTGGAGGAATCGGATTTCGCACGCTCCAGAGCCTCGCGCACGCGATCTGGGTCGTGCCCATCAACACTGAGTGCATTCCAACCGGCCGCTTCAAATCTTGCGATTTGATCTTCGCTTGTCGCCAGTGACGTCGGCCCATCAATCGATATCCCGTTGTCATCGAACAGCACGATGAGTTTGCCGAGACCCAGATGGCCGGCAAGCGAAATCGCTTCCTGACTTATGCCTTCCATCAGGCAACCATCACCGGCAATCGCATAAGTATAATGATCGATAAGATCCCCGTAACGTGCATTCAGGATGCGTTCGCCAAGTGCCATGCCAACCGCATTCGCAATCCCCTGCCCGAGCGGCCCCGTGGTTGTCTCGATACCCGGCATATGCCCGAATTCCGGATGCCCTGCCGTCTTCGAGCCCAGCTGGCGAAAGGCTTTGAGATCATCGATCGTGACGCCTGGATAGCCGGTGAGATAACACAAGCTATAGAGCAACATGGACCCATGTCCGGCCGATAGCACAAACCGGTCGCGGTTATGCCAATTCGGTGCCGCGGCATCGTATGTCATCACATCACGAAACAACACCGTCGCCACATCAGCCATGCCCATTGGCATCCCTGGATGGCCGGACTTTGCCGCTTCGACGGCGTCCATCGCCAGAACGCGGATGGCATTTGCCATCTCCAAATGGGTTACGGCTTCGGCCATGCTCAGTATCCTCCGGGACGAATATTCGAGACAGTATAGGTGGGAGTCCACTTAACGGTCGCGCTGCCGCTCGTCTATGGCTGACACACCGACGTCCAAAGGGAATTTCGGAGCGGGACGCACTTTGGCTTTGGTTGTAGCAGCCCCTTTAGCAAAATCAATGCAGCACGGGGTGTTGCGACAAGAAGGTCTCGGCTTCATCTCTGCTCGGCAAGCCTGCGCGTGCCCCCAATCTACGGCACTTCAAGGCTGCAACTGCCGAGGCAAAGCGCACACAGGCGGGAATCTGGTTGCGCTCAATCAGGGCTGCGACAAATCCTCCGTGGAAGGCATCACCGGCGCCGGTGGTATCGACGGCATCGATCTTAAAAGCCGGCATTGATTGTATGCTGCCGTCCTGATACCAGCGGTATCCGTTTTCACCGAGCGTCACGCCGGCGTGGACCGGCCCACGCGCAGCAATATATTTGAGCTTCTGATCGATCTCCTTGCCACCGGCCCAATCGCCAAGCATCGATTGGGGAAAGATCGCATAATCGGTCAGCGGCAGAATATCGCCGAGCACCTCATCAGAACCGAAATCGCTATCGATAATCGTCGGAATACCGAGTTCTTTTGCCCGCGCGAGCACCAGACGCGCGGCTTCCAACCAGCGCAGATCAACCACCACCGCGCCTGCGTTTTCAAGCCGCTCGAGCGGCAGCCAACTGGTATCGGAAGGCAAATTGACGTCCCGCGCACTCACGATCAATCGCTCACCCTTATCATCGACGATGACCACTGCACTCGACGACCGGCAATCGGCAAACGGCTGCACATAGCGCGTGTCGACACCGGCTGCGTGCAGGCCGCGTCGGATCTGCACGCCCAGATCATCATCACCCGTCCGGCTCCACAATTCGACCTCGACGCCAAGGCGCGCCAAACACGCCGCCGTATTGGCTGCCGTCCCACCTCCGGTTTCCATAAAGTCAACAGCGCGCACCTTCGTTGGCCGCCGCGGAAAGGCACTGATCCGGTAGATGCGATCCACGACCGCATTCCCTATGCAAACAACTCTCGCCATAGATCCCTACCTGAGAACCTTTCCTGAGAGCCAACGACCAAAGCCCGACTAGGCCGTCTCCTTTACGTCCGACGCATCGCTTGCGGTCTCGTCCTGACTACGCGCATCTTCATCGAACAGCTGTGCCAACATTTCTGCATCGGTTCGTGCCAATTCCTGCAACTTCTGCAAATCCGTTGCATGACGATAATCATCGACCAAGCGTTGTTCGTCATGGCGCGCAAACGTATCGACGGCAAATTCAACATCACGAGCACTATACCCTAGCCCTTTCAGCACCTCCCGCGTCAAGTCCAACGAGGCCAGGAACATCTCACGGCGGATACAGACCACGCCAAGATCCATCAGTCGGTGCACATGGTGGCGATCACGCGCCCGGGCAAATATTGGTAAATCAGGAAAATGGTGCCGCACCAAGGCAGCCGTCGCAACCGACTGCTCGGCATCTGAGACCGCCAGCACGAAAAGGCGCGCCTTACCAGCCTGGGCGGCATGCAACACCTCCAGACGGCTGGCATCACCATAAAATGCTTTGCCGCCAAAGCGCGCCACCGTCGCCACCTGCGCCGGATCACTATCCAGCGCCGTAAACGGCACCCGCTTGGCTCTGAGTATCCGACCGACGATCTGCCCGAACCGACCGAAGCCGGCGATGATCACATGGCGGTCGGCATCCGGCGGCAGATCATCGTAGGCAGGCAGGGCCTCAACGGGTTTGGGTGTCAGCACATCGTCCAAAATGAGCAACAGTGGTGTCGCGACCATCGACAGCGTCACCACGATGTTGAGCAGATTGGCTTGTTGGACGGCTAGCACACCGGCAGTAGCCCCTGCCGCAAACAGAACAAATGCAAACTCTCCGCCCTGATTGATAAACAAAGCCAACCGCCGCGCAGCCCGCGACCCAAGCGATTGCCTAAGCCCGAGCAGGTAGACTATCCCTGTCTTGATTACGAGCAACAGGATCAGCAGGCCGAACACTATCAACGGCTGATTCACAATCAAAGTCAGATTGAGCGACATCCCAATGGCGGTAAAGAACAGACCAAGCAGCAGGCCTTCGAACGGCTTGATGTCTGCCTCAAGCTGATGGCGATAAGCACTTTCTGCAACCAGCACCCCAGCGATGAATGCACCGAGCGACGGCGACAAGCCGGCCAAATGCATCAGACCGGCAACACCCACTACCGTCAGCAACGCGGCTGCCGTCATCGCCTCTTTGACTTTAGTGTGCGCAATGAATTGCAGGATTCGGTCAAGCACGAAAAAACCGATCAGCACGATGAGCGCGATGGTGCCAAGCGCAAACAACGCTGCGGCAATGGTCATCTGCGGCACGGCTGCTGCCGGGACGACAGCAAACAGCGGCACCAGGGCGATCAGCGGGATCGCCGCAATATCCTGAAACAGCAAGACCGAAAACGCCAACCGGCCGTGGCGTGTCGTCAATTCTTCGCGCTCCTCCAGCACCTGGATTGCAAATGCCGTCGAGGAGAGGGACAGGGCCAACGCCGCGAACAGGCCTGCCTGCCACGGCAAGTCCAACAGATAGCCAACCACCAACAGCGCCAACGCCGACAATCCGACCTGTGCGCTGCCGAAGCCAAAAATTGCATGGCGCATCGACCAAAGCCGTATTGGCTTGAGTTCGAGGCCCAAAATGAACAGCAGGAAGATTACACCAGCTTCCCCAACATGCAGGATTTCCTGCGCCTTATAGAGCGAAAAGACCTGCCCGATCCCATATGGCCCGATCAGGATGCCGGCCATCAGATAGCCGAGCACAGCCCCGACCCTGAGCCAGCGCGCGATTGGCGCGGCGATAGCGGCAGCAGCAAGTAGGCATGCGAGTTGAGCAAGCGAGATTTCCGACATTACAGACCATGATAGCCGGTTCTGTGCGATAGTCGAATGGGCTCAGTAGGATTATTTCACAGCAGACTACTGCGCTTCACGCACCGCCCTTACGCACTTGATCATAAGCCTGCAGCTCACGGATCAAGTCTTCGAAATCTTTGAGCGGCACCATGTTGGGGCCATCGGAGGGGGCGTTATCGGGATCTTGATGTGTTTCGATAAACAGACCTGCAACACCAACCGCAACCGCCGCTCTGGCTAGCACCGGCACGAATCGGCGCTCACCGCTCGATGCACCACCCTGTCCGCCTGGCTGCATAACCGAATGCGTAGCATCGAATATCACCGGGCAGCCCGTTTCGGCCAATACCGGCAACGCCCGCATATCAGAAACCAGCGTATTGTATCCAAACGACACCCCGCGCTCTGTCACCAGCACGTTGGGATTACCAGACTCCGCCACTTTGCCGACGGCATATTGCATGTCCCACGGCGCCAGGAATTGACCTTTTTTGATTTTCACAACCCGACCCGTCTGGGCAGCCGCCACAAGCAAATCTGTTTGCCGACAGAGAAAGGCCGGGATCTGGAGAACATCGACAACTTCACCAACCAACGCGCAGTGCGGCGGCTCATGCACATCGGTTACGACGGGCAGGCCGAGGGTTTCGCGAATTTCGGCAAACACCGGCAGGGCGTCCTTCAGTCCGACACCGCGTTTGCCCGACAGGCTCGTCCGGTTGGCCTTGTCGTAAGACGTCTTATAGACGAGGCCAACACCGAGTTTGGTGCAAATCTCCTTCAGCCCACTTGCCATTTCCAGCGCATGCGCCCGGCTCTCCATCTGGCAGGGGCCTGCGAAGAGCGCAATTGGCTTGTCATTTGCGAAACTGACATCCCCAACTGTGACCGTAGCGTTGACCGCTGTGATGGTGGTCATGGCTGAAATCCCTTCTGGGCCGCGTTGCGCAAGCCCCTTGCTTACATCACTTTGGCACACTGGTCTTTCGACTTTTGTTGCCGACTTGCGATTGCCCACCGATATGCACGTCGCCGCGCGCTTGAGCGAGATCGATCTGGCGTTGGCGATCCAGCGCAGCCTGCTTTTTCTTATCCGGCGCCGCGCTGTCGCATCCAGTGCAGAACCGATCCGCATAACCGCCCGGCGTCCCTGTAATAAAGGGCCTGCGGCATACCGAACACAACTGATACGGCCCCGGCTTCAGGCCCGGTCCGACGGACACCCGCTCATCAAAGACAAAGCATTCTCCCTGCCACAGGCTTTCCTCCTCGGGGACCTGTTCCAGATATTTCAAAATGCCACCCTTGAGATGAAAGACCTCTTCGACCCCAAGCCGTTTGACGAGCGCCGTCGCTTTTTCGCAGCGAATGCCACCCGTGCAAAACATTGCCACCTTCTTCTGGCGATGGGGCTCAATATGGCGAGCGGCCCACTCCGGAAAATCGCGAAACGCCCTGGTCTCGGGATTGATTGCACCCTCGAAAGAGCCGAGGGCCACTTCATAATCGTTGCGGGTATCGATCACAACGATATCCGGGTCTGAAATAAGCGCATTCCAATCGTCAGGCTCGACATATGTGCCGACCTCGGTATTGGGATCGATATCGGCCACACCCATGGTCACGATCTCGCGCTTCAGGCGCACTTTCATGCGCTTGAACGGCATCTCATTCGCAATCGATGTTTTCCATTCGAGATCCGCGCAGCCTGGCAGCGCTTTTATGTGGTCAATCACGGCGCGGATACCGTCGTCCGAACCGGCAATTGTGCCATTGATCCCTTCAGACGCCAAAAGGATCGTTCCCTGCACACCGTTTTGCCGGCAGACATCCTCCAACGGCCCGCGCAACGCTTCGAAATTCGCCCATGCCACGAATTTATAGAGCGCGGCCACCACAATAGTCTCTGCTTTTGTGCTAGTGTCCTCAGTCATGAATCCGCTCACCGATTGCAGCGCCCTCCCCAGTGAATTCATGACTTTCAAAGAACACGAGAACAAATCTCTTTCCAGCGTGATGAAGAACCCGGAATTCTCTCTCAGGACCGCGGAAACATGCTACGAATTCTTGCTTCATCACATTAGTCATGACTAGTCAATTACTCCGGGACCCGCCGCGATGGCAAGGTGTTAAAGTGGCAGAAAAACCGGCAAATGGGGCCCGAATGAACAACCAGACGATAGACCTGATCAACCGTTATTATGCCGCCTTCAATGCCGGCGACATCGATGCCATGTTGGTCTGCCTCAGCGATAGCGTCATCCATGACGTCAACCAGGGCGAACGGCGTACGGGTAAAGAGCGTTTTCATGCTTTCCTTGCTCGCATGGCGCATCATTATGACGAGCAGCTAAGCGATATCGTAGTGCTGGCGACGCCCGATGGCGCACGCGCCGCAGCAGAGTTCAATGTCAGCGGCAAATACCTGAAGACCGAACCGGGCCTGCCCGATGCGACCGGCCAGTCTTATCAGCTACCGGCGGCCACGTTCTTCTCCATCGACGACGGCAAGATCTCCCGAATCACCACCTATTATAATCTGACCGATTGGATCATTCAGGTCTCTGGCCACCCGCTGCCATGACAATCGACATCAAAACGTTCGCTGGACGCGCCTGCCTGCCGCTGATTAGCGATGTGGCCCGCTTGCGCATATCGGTGTTCCGCGAATGGCCCTACCTCTATCAGGGCAGTCAGAGTTACGAGGAGGACTATTTGCGCCATTTCGCAGAGGCCGCTGATGCAATCGTCGTCGCCGCCTTCGATGGTGACAGCGTCGTCGGCGTTGCAACCGCCTCCAGTCTTGCCGGTCACACCGAAGAATTTGTTCCCCTATTCAATGCCGCCGGCTACGACGCGACCGCCATCTTTTATTGTGGCGAAAGCGTATTGCTGCCGGCCTATCGCGGCCGCGGGATCGGTCACACATTTTTCGACTATCGCGAACAACACGCCGCGACCCTCGTCGACTCCGGTCGCACCATAACGCATTCGGCGTTCTGCGCCGTCATCCGCGATCCGAACGACCCGCGCACGCCCGCCCACTACCGACCGCTGGATTCATTTTGGATGAAACGCGGCTATGAGCCGATCCCCGGACTAATCGGAAACTATGCCTGGCAGGAGATCGGTGACGATCACGAACGCGATCACTCAATGCAGTTTTGGGTGAAAGGATTTGCTGATCAGCCGCCAACCACACCCTGACCCAGCGTTAGCCCAAAACCGCCATTGCAAACCATATTCGCCATGGCCGTCACTCAAGCCCAAAGACGACAGTTACGACGGCCCTAATTCTCTGCTCCCCGGATTGAATGGGCACAGCCATTGAACTTGCAGCGCGACCAGAAATCGTATGTGGACGCGGACCAAAACCAACCTGTTCCGAAACTTTCAGGACCGGGCCGAGTTTGGCCCGGGCAGCGCGAGCATAAAGCCCGCCTCTGCGAAACGCATTGGCCATGGCATTTTTACGTGCCGTATCACGCAACAATTCTGCATTGGACACCCCGAACGAAATGCCGTGCATCTGATTGGCACCCGCTGCCACCGCGGCATCCAGCAATCCCCCAAGCGTTGCAATTGTCCGGTGCAGGACATGCACCCGATTAGTGACGAAATAACCGATGATCGCGCGCTTGCCGGCAGTCTTTGAGCGAGACGAATAGCCGCCAGAATACCGCGGCCTGACATTGACAGCCGTGGTCCGCAGGTCCTTATCCGCGACGCCTGCGCGCTTAAGCGCCGCGATCACCCGTGTCATGGCTTGACTGTTCTCGGCCAGCGCCTGCTTGGCAGTGTCAGAAACTGTCGTCACACCCAACCGGATCGTCGCTATATCAGGCTTCACGCCAACACTGCCCTCAGCGCGCACGGTCACCGTCCGCTCGTCAGCAAGTACCGACTGTCCGACCGGCGCCATGATCAAAAGTCCGGCGGCCAGACCGGCAATAAACCTCTTGTACATGTCTCAACCTATCCTTTGTCTCAAGATGATTTTATTCCAAACCGGATTGGTGAAATCGTGGCAACAGGATAAACTGATAGAAGGCCCTTCAATTTAAGGAGGCCATAATGTTTCGTCTCAGTTCTATGCTCGCGACCGGCCTTGTCGTACTTGGGCTAACAAGTTTCGCCCACACGGCCCACTATTCGAGACCCAACTCGACAAACATCGAGACAAGTTCACAGACGGGTTCAGTTGTGGTGCGCACGCGGTCTCGTGGCGCCGGCAGGACCAGTCCACACGGGACGACGTTGCCGCAATTGCCGAAATTGACCCCCGCACCGCGACCCATCTCACCAACCATTCCTTTGCCGCCGCCGGTCACCATACCACCTGCAACGGCGCCCGCTGCAGCGCCACCGGCGCGTGTCAGACCGCCTCCCAGATGCAAACCCAAATGGCACCCCTGTGCGCGCAAACGATCCTATCAAGTACAAAAATGCCGCAGCGGACGATGTTGGAAAGAATGGGAACATGATTGCGTTGGCGACTGGGTGTGTCGATAGACGAGAACCGGACGCATGCAAACACGTCGCAGCCGAGCAACAACCGACACCCATGAACAGAAATCACATTTCTTTAACGATCGCTCTCCTCGCCACCGTATTCGTCATATGGGCGCACGCCACGCGCGCTTTTGCCTGGCTCGACCCGATTACGGCCTATCTTGCGCTCGTCGGCTTGGTCGCGATTATCATCATCGACCTCCGCGCACTTTTGACGAAATAACTTCACCCGAGGCTTCGCTCAAAAAACCTCTCAAGCTCGGCGTTGAACGCTGCCGGCTGCTCAAGATTGGTGATATGAGCCGCATCCTCGATCACACCTGTGGTGGCCCCGGCAATTCTTGACGCCATGTCTGCAATGAGATCAGGCGGCGCGGCGGGATCGGCCCGCCCTGTTATAATGTGCACCGGACAGGCGATCTGGTTGAGCCGCTCGACCACATCGATCGTCTGCAGCGCGCGCGCACAGCCAATATACCCATTGACCGATGTCGCTCGAATCATCGCGCGCACCCTTTCAAGCTCGGGCGGCTCACGATCACGATAGGCCGCGCTAAACCACCGCTCGGTCGTTGAGGCCACAAGCGCCTCCATCCCTTTCGACCGCGCGAGTTCGATCCGCGGCTCCCACGATGCAGTGAAGTCAGGCGTTACAAAATGGCGGCAGTCACAGGCCAGCACGGCGGTCACGCGATCGGGTGCGCCGGCAGCCACTTCAAGCGCCGTTGTGCCTCCAAGCGACAGCCCGATGAGCGCCGATTGCTCGATTCCCAACGCATCCCAGAGCTTGACAAGATCTTCACCGAGCATACCGATCGTATAAGAGCCTGGCGTAGCGTCAGATCCGCCATGCCCGCGCGTATCATAGCGCAGGATACGATAACGATTTTTGAGCCGGTCTGCTTGTCCATCCCACAACGACAGGTCCGTGGCATGCGAGTTGGAAAACGTGAGCCACGCCCGCCCACGCGCACCGTCTTCGATGTCCGCATTGACCACAATGTCACCAATTTTAACGGACTTTTGCACGCCGATGTGCTTCCCATCGCGTTGGCCGGGTTAAGATCTTCCTAGCATAAACGCAGACTGGTGGATCGTCGATCCTGCTGCTGTTGCTCATTGACGATTATTCAGTGCCTGGACCGATAATGCGGTCACCGAGACCGCGTACGCCGCTCAAAGTCTTGGCCGAGTGATAGGGTCAGGGTCCTGCCCGGCATCCGCTCTTCACCGATCCCAGTCAGCAGGGGTGAGAGGATCGCGAGTGCGACGAATAAGCTGACGGTTTGCTCATATGTTTTCAGCACGCGCATGGCGATCCCCTCTACTCTGCGGGAGTAGATGCACTCTAGCGCTACGGGGAAAGACTGACTGTTTCGGATGAGACAAAACGCAACGCACTCAAGTTTTTTTGCGCAGCCGCAAACCGTCCTGCATGGCGCGACAACATGGCAACTCACCGCCAGCGACGGAATCCGACAAACTCGTGCGTTAACCATCTTGGCATCAATTGAACACAGCGTCACTGGAGGGCAGATCGTTGGAAGATAAGGAGCCCATTGTCGGCTCAGGGCGTGAGCGCGGGACTATGTGGGCAGTGGGAATTATTGCGGTAACAACGGTAATTGGATTGATCATACTGGCGACATAAGACTTACACCGTTACATCACGACCAATACCGGTATGCATCACCGGCAGAACGCATGTGATGTGCTGCGTTCGTGGGCCCGCCTCCGGCGGGACGCATGAGTATGCGTGGTGGGCCCGCGGCTCTTTCATGATCATTTTCGATCGGCCCGCGGCATGGAACCAGCGCCACCTACCTTTCAGATGGCCACAGCCATTGCGCCACCATGAGGCCGCTGAGGGCCCCAAGCCCGGCACCGATCTCACCTGGTCCAATCACGATCCCGTTGATATCTAATTCGAACCGAAGAAACATTGCCACCAATGCCCCCACAGCCGCCGATAGACCAATCAGCAAATGATAAGACTTAATAGACCTCATAACCCGATCTCCCAATTGGCATGATGGTGCGCCCGTCACGCGAAAGCGCCTCTCGAACGCTTCATTAGAGGTCGCAACGAGGGTCCATTCGGTTCAAAACGGATCGGTATGAAGCGTCCGGCACCGGCACGGGCAGGCACCAACCTGGCACGCATTAGTCGAGTGCGGCGCTCGATAACCCAACAAACTGGGGCCTGTCGCTCAAAGGTCAGAACAGACGCCTCGGCACATCCCGGCAGGCCCACATGTATCGGTCCTTCGAGCGGTATTAGGTCGAATTGATCACTGGGACTACGCGACGGCGATATTCAAATCGATTTCGATTGTTTGGTGCTGTAAGGCCTAAGCAACCCGCGTTCCCCCTACGCACGTCCCGACGCCCCATCGCCCTCAAGAGATGACGAACCACGCATTTAAGGGTGTGCGTGCGTGCAAGTCGGACGGCTCAGTCACTGCTACGGACTTTCCGTGGCTAGCAGCTTCGAATTGCAGGGCGACGGCTGCTCGGGCCAAATGACCAAGAACCGCCACGCTGGAATACGCATGTGCAATTTCCCTTACATCGGGCCGAACCATCACCTGAAACATTGTGGAAATTATTGGGGCAAAGGTCCGCTACCCCCTTTTGCCGCGTCCCACGGCATGTCGCAGAAACCAAGAGCGTCCTCCATCGTGACTCTAGAGAGGTTCCTTGTATGTCATGCCACAGGTTGGACAGTGCCACATCTCATGATCATCGGTTTCGTCTGGATTGACCTTAGCCACCAATACGGACTGAATACCATACGCATCACCATCAGAAGAGATATGCTTGATCCAGCAATTGGAACAGAGCGGCCTGCCGTCATCACTTTCGCCTGGAAATGTCGTCAGCCGCAAGTGAGCGGTCTGCGATACCTTCATCTTTGCTTCTAATTCTTCGACCTCTTTCTCCAGCCGGGCGATTTCATTGATGGCCTCTGTGCGCCTATGGTCGTGCATCTGCAGATGCTTCCGCTCGCGCTCTGCCACACGTTTCAAATGCGTCTTGACACTATATGACATTATCTTTGCCCTCCGTCATAGAATGCTAGGGCGGCCACGCACCCCTGCTCGTAACTGAACGCAAACGGCCTCCTCCCCGAGCGAACATTGCAGCACGCGATCTCAGGAACATTTCCAGGTCTGACTGATTGCCAACCGGCGAAATGTCCATGTGGATTTGTTCGTCGGTCTAGACCCGCCAAATGTACAACGAATATAGGCTAACATAGTTTGTATTTGATGTGCACCGCGGCGCAATATGTGCACCGACATCGCAGGAGAGATGATCCTTCAGTTGCGCAAAGCCATTCCAGTATTTGCCCCAAGATGGCCCAAACAATAGAGCAACTGATACTCCCAAACTGGCAATTTACCCTTACGCCTTGCATAAAGTGCAAATCGCTAACACCAGCGGCCACGAATCACCAGAGCGACATGACGCCGTTCTTCTTTCCGAGATGAGCCCATCGCCGCTGCGAGCCCAACCCGGATCTCAATTGAATTAAGCCAATGGATAACGAACAGGCGCATTTACACCCTTGCAACACACCCCGCTTATCTCTATTTTGCGCCCCTCGCTGAGAGCCGGGGCCGCGTCAACTGTGCGCGGGTGAACCGATCGCGGATTTCGGTGATTCAACAAGGTGGGGCCTGTAGCTCAATGGTTAGAGCCGACGGCTCATAACCGTCTGGTTGCAGGTTCGAGTCCTGCCGGGCCCACCAATATATCGCTGACGCAGAACTGATGGTCTTCACCCGTGCCGCAACGGCCGGCGGATACCCGGGCCAGGCTCCCGCCCCGAATTCGGCCCGAGCAAACGCTTCTCGGCACCCGACGCCATACTTGACCCCATTCTTATTGCGCCCCGCTTTACCAAAACATGGCACATACCCCTTCGACTCCATACCTCTCCACCCTTTCAACCACGATCCAGATCGGCTACCAATGCTCGCTATGGGACCCTTGCGAATTCTGATTTTGTCAGACGGTCGGGCCGGGCACTTCAACATTTCTGAAGGGCTGGCAACGGCGCTGTCGCGGCGCTTTCGAACCGAGGTCAGGCGCAGTGAGGTGCGGCGTGGGGCATGGTCAAGCACGATCCTTGCGCCTGTGTCCAACGTCGCGGGCCCCAATAGCCCGATTTCTTCCCGTTGGATCTTGAAACGCATCTACGGCCTTGATCCCGATAGCCTACCCGAAGCGAATTTGATCATCTCGGCCGGCGCTGAAACACTTGCGGCCAATGCCTGCCTGGCACAAATTCGGCAGATCCCAAACATCTTCTACGGCTCGCTGCGCCTCTTTTCACCATCGCTCTTCTCGCTGGCTCTGACGTCCTATGAGCGTCAAGTAAAATATCCAAACCAGGCAATGGCGCTCAAACCTTCGCGGTTTGACGCCGACCGCTTTCAACGCCCGCCACTTGACCCAAATGTGCCACCGGCAACTGCAGGCTTATTGATCGGCGGCAATACCGGGACCATTCGCTTTACCGATCAGGACTGGCAGCAACTGCTGCAGTTTGTGGCCGACACAAATCATGACACTGGCATCGCATGGACCATCACCAATTCGCGCCGAACACCTGACAGCGTTAGCGATCAAGTAGCCAAGCAGGCCGGCGTGTCAGGATCCGGGATCGAACGCTTTGTCGACGTTCGTGATCCGGCAACCGGTACACTCGACGATGTCTTTGCCGCCAGCGACATCATTATGTGCACGAATGATTCAAGCACCATGTTGTCGGAAGCCGTGCAACTGAGACGCCCAGTCATTGGCCTCACCCCGGCCCGCTTTCAACTCACACCAAACGAGATGAGTTATCGCGATTATCTCGAGCGACAAGGTTGGGTTCGCTCTTTCGAGCTCCAGCAGATTGATCCCCACCAGGTCTTGAGTGCGATCAAGCACCTGACACCGATGCAAACCGATGCCCTTGATCAGATGGCCGATTTGATAGTCACTCACATCCCGGAATTGGCAAACTTTGCACATTAGCCCTCTGGTTAACCAGACCTCGACCAAGCCCCACCCGGTCATCATTTGCGACGGCCTTAGAGCCGAGTTGATGCCAAAAACGACGGCATTAGGCTTGAATTGAGCATATTTTCGGCGAAATCCTTGCATAGAATTCTAGGACATGGGAGGTTTCGCCCGGCCGGCAATAAGCCACGGTCGGAATGGAGGTTAATGCGACCTCTCTGACGATAAGGACACCACAAGGAGGGTGTATGTTTATGAATGCGCTTACACGAATTGGAAAATACACAGTACCTGCATTGCTTGCTGGTGGACTGATGCTGCCAACAGCGGCAACCGCCGACAAGGTTGCTGACTTTTACAAAGGCAAACGTCTGAGCATGTATGTCGGCTTCAGCCAAGGCGGCGGCTATGACACTTATGCCCGCGTTCTGGCAGCCCACATGGGCCGGCACATCCCAGGCAAACCGTCATTTGTCACCAGGAACTTGACCGGTGCAGGCAGTATGCGCTTGGTCAACCAACTCTATAACGTCATGAAAAAGGACGGCACCAACGTTGCAACGTTTGGTCGTGGTATTCCTGCCAACCAGGTGTTTGGTGAAAAAGGCGTGCAATATGACGCCCGCAAGATCAACTGGCTCGGCAGCTTGAACAGCGAAGTCAGCGTCTGCGTTGCCTGGCACACGGTTCCAGTCAATACCGTGGGAGACCTAAAAACACGCGGTCTGATCGTCGGCGGCACCGGTCCATCTGGCGACACTGACGTGTTCCCAAAAGTCATGAACAACATAGTCGGCACCAAGATGAAGTTGGTCACCGGTTATCCCGGCGGCAATGACATCAATTTCGCCATGGAGCGCAAGGAACTCGAAGGCCGCTGCGGCTGGTCATGGTCGTCCGTGGTGTCAACCCGCCCACAATGGATCAAGGACAAAAAAATTAAGCTCCTGGTGCAAATGGCGACTGAGAAACATCCGGCATTGCCGAACGTTCCCTTCGTCATGGATCTCGCCAAATCGAAGAAGGACAAGCAGATTCTCGAGCTGATTTACGGCCGCCAGGACTATGGCCGTCCATTCGCCACCACACCGGGCGTGCCGAAGGCGCGGGTTGCGGCTCTGCGTAAAGCCTTCGTGGCAACGGGCAAGGATCCGAAATTCACGGCGGAAGCCAAGAAGCGGAACTTGCCGCTCCTGATCATGGATGGCGAAAAACTGCAGAAGAAGATCGTTGCACTCTTCGACATACCCAAGGACCTTATTGCCGAAGCAAACAAGGCCCAGAAGTACGATGGCAACATCCAAATCACCAAGGCCAAGATCCCGACGGAAGTTAAAAAAGACTTCAAGGTCTCCACGACCAAGCGTGGCGGTCGCTCGATTACCTTTGTCCTTGGTTCCAAGAAACAAAAGGTCAGTGTCAGCGGCAGCAGGACCAAGGTGACCATCGCCGGCAAGAAGGCCAAGCGCAAGGCGATCACCGTTGGTATGGTGTGCACGCTCAAGCACAAGGGCTCAAAGGCCTTGGCGATCGACTGCAAATAAGCACCAAACCTTTTTGACGAACAACAAAAGGGCCGGGATGTATGTCATCCCGGCCCTTTTGTTTGGCATCACCCGGAATTGAGATCAGATGGCCGGGCCGATCGACTGCGGCGTCTGAATGACCCCGGTCAGTTGATCGTCCGGGATTGCCCGTAATGCATCTTCATCAAAGATATCGCCCATCTGCGATTCGACACCGCTTTCCTTGATCGCGTCGAGCCAGCGCCGATGTATGCGTGGATCCTGATCTTCATATTCGATTTGGCGGCCGCCCTTTTGCACAGATATCGAACCGCCACCCTCCGCACTGCGCTTTCTAAGCGCGATAAACGGATAGCGCCTGGAGCCAAGGCTGCAGGCGAGATACCGTGCCGGTGTTGGCCCGGTGTTGAAATGCTGGTGGAACATCCAGAACGGCGGCGTATACATGAAACCGTGTCGCCAGGGAAATTCCTTGAACTCACTCTCGCCTTCATACCATAGCAACGTATAGCCAACGCCATCGACCGCATGCACATGCGTGCCCGCCGCATGGCGATGCGCCTTCTTGTAGCGCCCTGCCGGAATCTGCGATGAATGGGCATGCATCGTACCATCCGCCAGCACAAACGATACATTCAACGAGCCCTTGCCGCGCTCATTGAGTTCATAGAGCTTGAAACTCGTGAGATCGGGCACAAAATTGGTCTCCCACACATTCAGCATCGCAACATCCTTGCCGCGGCTGATCGGTAGGTGTTCGCCTTCGCCATCGAAGTGGTTAGCCGCCCCGATACGCTCCCCGAACGTGCAAGGGTTATCAAACACAAAATCTACATTGTGATAGAGATTGAGGGTCAGCGGAGCATCATTCGTGCACGATAGCTTGACCCGCTCAGCACCCGATCCATTAAAGATTTGATACTGGCAATTGAGAGGAATGGCGAATAACGCCTTAGGCCCCCACTCAAAGGTCTGTTTTTGCCCACTCGGAAACCAAATCGTGGTGCTGCCATAGCCCTCCAGAACGTAGAAGAAGGCCTCATAAAGATGCTTGACCGGCCGCGTCTTCTGGCCAGGCGCAACCTCGATGACATAGTTGGCCATAAAGTCACCCCGGCCGTGGGTGTGGGCAAAGCAGCCTTTGGCCTCATAGCGATCCCAGTCGCCAGTCTCAAGCGAGATTAAGTCGTGTCCAAAATCCAAATGCACCGGAATACCTTCCGCTTCGGTCCAATTGACATAAGGATCGACAAGGAACTTGCCGGACAAATCTACGGCCTGGGCATTGGTGTCTTCGCTCATACAACCTCCAATGTTTATGATTAATTGGTAAAATTCCACCAAGTTGTCTGATAGATCTACCATAATGCCCCCATAAGGGTCCGGTAAATATGATAAATTTTGGCCCGGTAAGCATGTCGCGAAAGACCACTGGTTATGCTATGGTCTTCAGCGCTAATTTGCAGCCGTCGACCAATGCTTGGGCGGTGACGGGCAATTGGACGGCCGGCGCGTAGCGCTTGTGGATGAGGAGAGGGGCTGAGCGACGTGCAACGAGCGCCCCAATTCGCGCAGCCTGCAACAACAGGAGCCCTTGATGGCCAAGACACCGAGCAAGAAGGTGCCAGCCAAGAAGTCGGCCAGCGCAGAAAAAAAGCCTGCAAAAACCGCCGCTAAGAAGACCGCAAGGCCGGCAGCAAAGAAATCTGCGGCCAAGAAGGCGACCGCCAGCAAGCGCGCGCCCGCTTCGAGTGCAGCCAAGAAGACCGGGGCCGCAAAAACCGCGGCTAAGGCAGCGGCAGAAGCACCGGCACCGCCGCAATCGACCTATAAATCCGGCAACAAGATCAAACACGCCACTTTCGGTGCCGGTTTGATCAAGAGTGTCACCGGCGACATCTTGGAAATCGAGTTCAAGGACGGCGCGGTAAAATTCATCCGCGAAGACTTTGTAGCGCGCGCCTGAGCGCCCTGAATGCATTGTCAGACCTTGTCTGCCACGCTAAGATTTTGCCTCGAGGCTGCCATGGCAGCCCAAGCCATTGGCACTCGATTATTCAGACGATCCTGGACGGCTTGCGACAGCCGAGAGGATAGCTGTGTGGATAGCGCAGAGGTGGATAATGGCAGGCGAAACAGCACCCATCGATCACGAACAACAAATCCGCGATCTGGCGGCCAGAAAGGGTTATGTGCTCAGGCGCGCAGAAGAGGGCAAGGACCGTTGGCACTTGATGAACCCGGCAATAAGCAGCGCCATCTATTCCGTGTCGCTAGGCAATCCCCATAGCTACACGCTCGAAGAGGCCGAGCGTATTCTGCGGGCAAGGCGTGACGTATCAAGCCCCTCTCCGCCCCAGGCATCCACACCCGATCACCGGCACTGATAGGCAGCCCCATTAAAATAGCCTAAAAACGTGATTGGATTGACCCCGCAAACGGTCTGACCTTCACCAGTAGAGAGATGCCCGTCCGAGAGGAGATTGCATGGACCCTGACAACACCAAGTTTTCTTCCACCCGCCAACCAGGCCGCGGTTATCATGACATTGGCGGGCTCGAGGCAGGCCCTATTCCATTGGACGTCACGGACGCGCGACCATGGGAAAAGTTGTCGGTGGTTCTCGGCAATACCCTCGGCGCCGGCGGGGCCAAGGTCATCCGCACGGACGAAGTCCGCCGCACCAGAGAAGAACTCGGCGTCGAGCTCTACAACGAACTCGGCTATTTCGAGCGCGGCATTGAATCGACTTGCCAGCTATTGCTGGAAAAAGGCGTCCTCACCCGCGACGAGCTGGAACAGCGCATGGCGGCGATCGCCGCGCGCATTGCCGAGGATGGCCGATGACGCAATTATTTTCCGCCGGCGACAAAGTGAAAGTCTCAGCGTCAAATCCACCGGGCCATCGCCGAACGCCTTATTATGTTCGCGGGAAAACCGGAGTCATTGAGCGCAGCTGCGGCGCCTTTCTCAATCCTGAGGAACTCGGTTATGGGTTTTCGGGCCTGCCAAAGAAACACCTCTACCGCGTACGATTTCGCCAGCAGGAGATCTGGCCTGACTACGCTGGCAGCGCACAAGACACCGTCGATATCGATATCTACGAACACTGGCTGGCGCACGCCAACGACCAAGCCGACACACAGGAAACGCCATGAGTACTAACGATCAAGACCCGCATGATCACACAGAGCATGGACACGACCACGACCATCGCCACCCCCCCTTACAGCCCGATGACACCTCGCCGCCCAGCCATCATGAGCTGATGGTATTGGCCATGAAGGAGCTTCTTATTGAAAAGGGCATATTGAGCAACGAACAAATCCGGCAAGGATTTGAGGCACTCGATTCCTGGCAACCCTCCAGAGGTGCAGACATTGTTGCGCGTGCCTGGACTGATGCAGCCTTCAAGCAGCGACTACTCGCAGACGGCAATGAGGCGATCGCCGATTTCGGCATCAAAATGGATGCCAAATTGACGGTTATGGAAAACACTGAGGACGTCCATAACGTCATCGTTTGCACATTGTGCTCGTGCTATCCCCGCGCCATCTTAGGATTGCCGCCGGACTGGTATCGCAGCAAAGTTTATCGTGCCCGCGTCGTCAAAGAACCACGCGCCGTGCTTCGCGAATTCGGCACCGTCATAGGCGATGATGTCGCCCTTCGCGTTCACGATAGCTTGGCGGATCTCCGCTATTTCGTAATTCCGAAGCGCCCGAACGGCACCGACGGCTGGACACCGGAACAATTGGCAAAGCTCGTCACGCGTGACTGTATGATCGGCGTGACGCATCCAAAGCGACCAGACGATTGATCCATCGGGCGGGGCGCTCTGTCCTTCCCGATAGCTCATCAAAAAAATTGCCGAGCAACAGCCAAGCGGGGGCATCAGCGATGGCAAACACCACACCTTATCTGACCAAGTCGCGTTACGTGCAGGGGATAACCTGCCGGCGCTGGCTGTGGCTCGGTTGGCATGAACGCTTGGACTATGAGGAACCAGCCCCAGGCTCGCCTGCCGCCGTCGGCATCGAACTCGGCAAACATGCGCACCAGCTCTTTCCAGGAGGCGTCGAAGTGACGGAAGCCCCTTGGCAGCATGTAGAAGCCGTTGCCCGCACCCGGGAACTCATGGCCGATCCGAATGTGCCGGCCATCTTCGAGGCCGCCTTCGAGTATAACAATATCCGCATTCGCGCCGACGTTATTGAACGCCTTGAGGGTAATGCATGGGGATTGCGCGAAGTAAAATCGTCGACGCGCACAAAGCCGGAACACGTCGATGACGCCGCCATTCAAGCCCACGTGTTGCACAAAATAGGCGTATCTGTAACCTCAATCGAACTGGTTCACGTCAATAACCAATATCAACGCAGCTCGGGCCCGATCGATTGGTCAACTTTCTTCAAACGCACAGATTTGATGCAAGATGTAAGCAATGTCCTGCCCGAGCTACGCGAAGAAATAATCGAACAACACCGCGTACTCACCGACAACCGTGAGCCAGACATCCCACCTGGCCCGCATTGCCCGGACATATGTCCCTATTGGGAGCGCTGTACCGCACACAAGCCTGCTGATTGGATTATGAAGCTGCCGCACATGTCGGCAAAAAAGTTTACAGCGTTACAAGAGCGTCAAATCGAGCGCATCAGCAAGATCCCGGATGACTTCGATCTGACCACGATTCAGGATCGAATTCGCACCGTCATTCAATCTCAAAAACCTTACATTGCCCCGTCCCTTGCCATCGCCCTCGAGGACATTTCAGGACCGGTCTCTTATCTCGATTTCGAAGCCATGAACCCGGCCCTGCCAATCTATGTCGGCACCCGACCCTATCAGCGCATTCCCTTTCAATGGTCGCTCCACGTGCGCCGCGCGGACAATGCCATAGCCCATCACGAATTTCTTGGCGAAGGCCGCGACGACCCACGCGAAGCTTTTGCAACGTCACTCATCGCAGCCTTGGGCGACGACGATACCCCAGTCATTGTTTATTCAGCCTATGAAAAAAGTGTGCTGAATGAGTTGGCGCGAGACTTTCCGCACTTCGCTGCAGACATTCATAAAATTATCGACCGTCTTGTCGATTTGCTGGCGATCGTTCGCGCCAACATCTATCTTGCGTCATTCCAAGGCTCATTCTCTATCAAAACAGTTGGGCCAAGTCTGGTCCCCGATTTGACCTATGACGATCTCGAAAACATCAAGGACGGTGAGGCGGCATCGATTGCCTTCCAGCAATTGGTCAACGGACGGGAAGATGACATCGACCGCGAGCGCATACGCCAAAACCTGCGCGCTTATTGCGCCCGAGATACCCTGGCGATGGTCCGCTTACATCAGGCACTTGCAGAACTCGCCGTTTCATCAGCCAAGCGTTTGTAAATAGCTGCGCACGGCTGCAATAAGCGTTACAAACCCAACTGTCGCCAACATCGCAAGAGCACCGATACGATAGAAGCGGTGGCCGGAATTAGAAAAATAGCGGCTGCCGAGCACGCTAAGCCCAAGATAAAAGGGTGCTAAGACAATACCAGCGATAACGGCTTTCTGTGTAAACATTCCGAAATACCAAAACGGAATGAGCGACGAACAGAATATGGCCGTGAGGACAGCGATAACGTTGGCCCTCTGCTGTTGGGCGGTCCCTGGTCGCGACAATGCCACTGCGGCAACCGGCGGCCCACCCATCGAAGTCGAGCCTTGAACGAAACCACCAACGCTCCCCGCTGCCAGGAGCACTGGCAGACTGACAGTGCCCTTTAGACGCCACCCCCGAGCCAGCAAGAAGACCATGATCAGCACCGCCAACGAAATAAAGATCTTCATCAAGTCCGGCGCCAGCGACACTAATGCGAGCGCACCAGCCGGTGCAGTGACAAACGTTGCAATCGACATCGGCAAAATAATCTCACGCTCAGAGTCTTTCACCGCAGTTGGCAGGAGTTGAAACATCGTGGGTGCCGTGACAACGGTGTAAACGCCGACTGCCATCACCGGATCAAAGACCAGCGCGAGAATCGGTATCATGACCAGTGCCGCCCCGAACCCCAGGAACCCACGCAAAAAGCCACCGACGACTGCAGCGGAAATGACCGCCAGCAAGCGGTAATCGATCGGTAGGCCGAAAAATTCAGTCACGTGGTTTTTCCGGGGACTAGAGCAATGGACGATGCAACGAATGGGGAAGACATCCGACTGCGAAACAAGCCCCTCTAGATCATCGTGCGTCAAGTTGCAACCGTTGAGGCGATTGCAACACGACGCAAAAAATGATCGCTCTGAGCCGCAGCGATCCAAAGACCCGCAAGCCTCACCCCGTGACCGTAGCTATTGCAAAATCGCCACATACCTGTGGCCAATGTCGGCAAGGTTGCCTAACAAGGGATATTCTCCGGACAAAACGCCCGGCACAGAATTGACAGGCATTAGTGCCCATGAACTATGCCCGACGAAGTAGACCTGTCCGAGACCCAAACAAGGATTCATCCCATGCCAATAGATTTCTCTCTGGTAAATTGGCTCTATGTGGCGCTTTATGCGATCTTCGTATTCATTGCATCTTTGGTTGGCCATCTGCTGACATTCCAGAACCGGCTGGTTGGCGCCATATTGGCCGCGGTATTTTTCACCGCATTGTTTATCGCCTGGCACTATTATCCGCACGGGCTCGATATCGGGCTGCCGACCGCAGCGCCCGGCAAACAGTAGTTCACCCTTACCGGCTCAGAACGTCATTCTGATCCGTCTATACCGCCGACGCCGCTAATCCGGTGTTGGTGACACGATTCCTATGGTGAGATGACAAAGACCACGCCGGACTGCTAGAAATCTCCAAAAGCACTTGCATTAGAACGCCTTGCCTAAGGTCGGACACTTTCTGTACCTGATCTGAAGCAAATTGCTCTGGAGGAGACCGACGAATGGGCCGGCTGGATCGTTGTTACAATATTGCGGATTTAAGGGAAGTCGCCCGGCGCAGACTGCCGAAGGGCGTGTTTGAATACATCGACAAGGGTACCGAAGACATGGTCGCGTTGTCGAATAATCGACGTGCCTTCAATGATATCAAGCTTTTGAACCGCATCATCACCGACATTTCTGATGTGCAGATGGAAGCCGAGGTGTTCGGCAAGCCCTCGGCTATGCCGGTTGCCATCGCGCCGACAGGCACGGCGGGTCTCACCTGGTATGAAGGCGAATTCGAGCTGGCCAAGGCGGCGGCCAAGGCCGGGGTACCGTTTACCCTTGCCACCGGCTCCAATACGCCAATGGAGAAGCTTGCCAATGAGGCCGGCGGCCGGCTCTGGATGCAGCTCTATATGTGGCGCGAAAAGCATTTATCGGACGAGCTCGTCAAACGCGCGGTCCGCAATGGTTTTGAAGCCTTGCTGTGGACGGTCGATATCGGCCACGGCGCCAATCGCGAGCACAATCTGCGCAACGGCTTTGCCACACCCTATGTCATCAATTCAAAATCCGTGGTCGACATGCTGACCCACCCTGGCTGGCTCACTGGCGTTATGGGCCGTTATATGATGAACGGCGGCATGCCGCGGCACGTCAACTATCCCGAAGGCTATCAGATCAAGATTACCGGTCAGGTTGATCGCGCCTCGCACCAAAAAGCGCAAGCCCGCCGTGCCGACAATCTCTCCTGGGACGACGTTGACCGGTTGCGCGATATTTTCCCCGGTAAGCTTCTGATCAAAGGCATCATGCGGGTGGATGACGCGCAAAAGTGCATTGAGCATGGCGTCGATGGCATTGTTATCTCCAACCACGGCGGCCGCAACATGGACAGCGCCCCCTCGACCCTCGACGTGCTGCCCGAAATTGTCAAAGCGGTTGGCGACAAACTGACGATTATCGTCGACAGCGGTGTCAGGCGCGGCAGCGACATAGCAAAGTGCATGGCACTCGGCGCAGATGCCTGTTTGATCGGGCGGGCCACCCTCTACGGCACAGCCGCCGGTGGTGAAGCGGGCGCTAAAAAGGCCCTGGATATTCTGAAAGATGAACTGAAACGCACCATGGCCTACATTGGCAAGCAACGCATCGCAGACATTGCGCCCGATGATGTGTGGCGCCCCAACGCATAACATCGACGCGCCGACAACTTTGCACACCTCACACGCGCCATAGAGATCGCACAAAATGAGCGAAATTATCCGCACTGGCTTTTCTGTTTGTCCACACGATTGCCCGTCGACCTGCGCCCTCGACGTTGAGCTGTTGGCCGATGGCCGGATTGGCCGCATTCATGGTGCCAAAGACAACTCATACACAGCCGGTGTCATCTGCGAAAAGGTTGCACGCTATGGCGAACGGTTGCACCACCCGGACCGCCTGACCCAACCCTTGAAGCGCACCGGCCCCAAAGGTTCCTGCCAATTCACGCCTATCAGCTGGGACGATGCCCTCGACATTACAGCCGAAGCGATGCTGGCTGCCGAAAAGACCTACGGTAGCGAGTCCGTCTGGCCCTATTATTACGCCGGCACCATGGGCCTCGTAATGCGCGACGGCATCAACCGCCTGCGTTACACCAAGCGCTATTCGGAACAGTACGCCACGATTTGCACGACATTGGCCTGGACCGGATACGCCGCAGGCATCGGGACCATGATGGGTGTCGATCCACGCGAAATGGCAAAATCAGATGCCATCGTGATCTGGGGCACGAACGCAGTCGCGACCCAGGTTAATGTGATGACCCACGCGACACGGGCACGCAAGACACGCGGAACCAAGATTGCAGCAGTCGACATTTATCAAAATGCGACCATGGCCCAGGCCGACCTGGCTCTATGCTTGAGGCCCGGCACCGACGGTGCTCTCGCCACCGCTGTCATGCATATTCTTTTCCGCGACGGGTATGCGGACCGGGCCTATCTTGAACGCTTCACAGACGCCCCACGCGCGCTGGAGCAGCACGTCGCCGATAAAACACCCGAATGGGCCAGCGCCATCACAGGATTGAGTACAGCCGAGATTGAAGCGTTCGCCAAACTCATCGGCACCACGCCCAACACCTATTTTCGGATCGGCTACGGCTTTGCCCGTCAGCGCAACGGTGCCCACAATGTGCACGCCGTAACCTGCATTCCAGCCGTCACGGGCGCCTGGCAGCACGAGGGCGGTGGTGCCTTGCTGTCCAACAGTGCGATCTATGGCTTGAACAAGTCGCTGATCGAAGGCACCGACGCCCGCGACCCTGAGGTCCGCATGCTGGACATGTGCCGGCTGGGGGCCATCCTGCTTGGCGAAAAGGCGGATTTGATGGGCGGGCCACCTGTCAAGGCACTCTTCATCCAGAACACCAATCCAATGGAGGTGGTGCCCGAACAGCGCCTGGTTCGCCAGGGCATGGCGCGCGAGGATCTCTTCACCTGCGTCCACGAACAATTCATGACGTCCACCGCGGCCATGGCTGACATCGTTTTGCCAGCCACAATGTTCCTCGAACACGACGACATTTATCAAGGCGGCGGCCACCAGCATTTACAATTTGCACCCAAACTCGTCGCGCCACCCGGGGAATGCCGCAACAACCACGACGTCCTTTGCGCACTTGCCCATCGCCTCGGCGCCGCGCATCAAGGCTTTGAGATGACACCGCGGGAAATTATCGATTGGACACTTCAGAATTCCAACCGTGGCAGCCTGGCAGAACTAGAGGCCAATCGCTGGCTCGACTGCCAACCGTCATTTGAAAAAGCGCATTTTCTGTCTGGCTTTGCCTGGCCGGACAAAAAGTTCCGCTTCAAACCGATTTGGTCGAAAGTACCGAACAAGACCAATCACGACTGGGGCGAGGCCGATAACATTCCCAAGCTGCCGGGCCATTGGCCGGTCGGCGAACAGCCGGACGCAGCCCATCCCTTCAAGCTCGCCACCTCGCCGGCCCGCGGTTTCCTAAACTCAACCTTCAATGAAACCGGCACCAGCCTAAAACGCGAGGGCGCCCCGGCTGCCAAAATCCACCCCGATGACCTGGCAAAACTCGGGATCACCGACGGTGCAAGAATTCAAATGGGCAATGAGCGCGGCGAGATCTTATTGACAGCCGAGAGTTTTGACGGCCTCCAGCCCGGTGTCGTCATCGTTGAAGGACTGCAACCCAACAGCGCCTTTGAAAATGGCGAGGGCATCAACACATTGACCAGTGCCGTCCAGCCGGCACCCTATGGCGGCGCTGCCTTTCACGACAATCACGTCTGGATCAAGCCCGTCGACCAACGCTAGACCAATAACCTCAGACCCATCATGCCATGCCGAGAGGAGACAGCAATGACCGCCAAGGTAACATATCTGAACCCACCCGATTCACCACCGTCGGGAATGTACTCCCATGTCTCCCTTTCCCCACCCGGAACGATCATCCATCTTGCCGGCCAGACCTCAATGGATGCCAATGGCAAGCCGGTCGCACCCGACGACATTAAAGCCCAAGCCCGCCAGGTGTTTGCCAATCTGGACACGGCCCTAAAGGCCGCTGGCGCGAATTTCTCGGACGTTCTCGCCTATACGACATATCTTGTCGGCCGAGAGCCCTATGCCGGTTGGACAGAAGCCCGTAAAGAAATCTTCGCAGAGATTTATCCGGATGGAAAATATCCGCCCAACACGTTGCTGATCATTTCCGGCCTGGCCCGCCAGGAGTTTTTGTTGGAAATTGCAGCAACAGCCCGCGTTCCCGATTAGCGCTTCATCCCGCACGTTCCAGCGTCACTTTTGTGCCGGGCACGACCGCGCGAAAGACCGAAAGGTCGTCCTCTGTCTCAGCCCAGACATTACACGGGCGCGGCAGGCGCATTTCGTTCGGGCGCGAGATCGGTGTTGGCCCAAAGGCAAAGATCACGCGATCATCCTCGCTCCAAAAATAAAGTTCACCAGCAACCCCATTGACCCTGGCCGTCCGATCACGCCCGGTCTCGACCGGAATTTCGAAATGGATGCAATCTCCCCAGGTCTCCACCGGTGCAAACAGTGGCAGCGCCATCCATATCCGATCCGCTGTGGGCGTATCATGCAATGTACACGTGATGCTGATCTTCCCGATCGAAAGCACCAAGGTTCGTTTGCCTGTCGTCTGGCGTTGGCCTCGTTTGGTCTTGGCCCCTGGCTCACCCCGCCGGTTTCCGATCAGATTTGTCACCATGGGTGAGATGATAAAAGTCCGACGGGGCTAGAGCAACATCCGATCTGACGGGATCGCACCGCGAATAACAGATCGGATGAAATTGCTCTAGTGGCCGGGGTCTTGCAATAACCTGCCAACTTCCGCGCTCAGTGTAGCGACGTCATGACCGGTAAATTGCACGAGGCTGAATGTCTTGCTGGCGTGCTGCAAAGGCAGGAACTCGCCTCTGCCTCCTCGGAGACGTTATACGAACTCCAACTTCATCACACCAACTCCAGAACCGATTGCACAACTCTATTGAGTTTGGGCTCTATGAAGTAGGCGATCAGGCAGGTGGTCTACCAAACACCAACACGGCATTCAAACCGCCGAAGGCGAATGAATTCGACATCGCATAGTCGACTGTCATGTCACGCCCGACGTTCGGGATATAGTCGAGATCGCAATCATCATCCGGCACATCGAGACCGATGGTCGGCGGCACCCAGCCTTCATTGATGGCTTTAATGCAGGCAACCGCTTCGATACCGCCGCCAGCGCCGAGAGGATGACCGTGCATCGACTTGGTCGACGAAATCGCAAGCTTATAGGCGTGCTCACCAAACAGATCCTTGATCGCATTGGTCTCATTGCGGTCATTGATTGTTGTGGCCGTGCCATGGGCATTGAGATAATCGATCTTATCGCCAGACAACCCGGCATCTTCCAAGGCCAAGCGCATAGCCTCGCGCGGGCCTTCGATATCCGGATTGACCATATCCTTACTATCGGAAGTCATCCCGGCGCCTTTGAGTTCTGCGAGTATTGTGGCACCTCGCTTTTTGGCATGCTCATAGGATTCTAGCACCAGAATGCCCGCCCCTTCACCCAGAACCGTGCCATTACGCTTTTTGGCAAACGGGAAGCAGCCTTCCGGTGACAAGACGTGCAAGGCCTGCCAGGCCTTCATCGTCCCATAATTGATCACCGCCTCGGATGCACCAGCGATCGCAACATCAACCATATTGTTCTGGATATAGTCGCGCGCCAACGTGATGGCGTGTGTGGCCGTCGAACAGGCACTGCAGGTGGCAAACGTCGGCCCTTTTATGCCGTACTCGATACCGACATGGGCGGACGCCGAAGACCCGATGATCCGCAGCAGTGTCAACGGGTGGGTTGCGCGTTTGTTATGGATAAATAGATCACGATAAGCATCTTCATAGGTGACGAGACCACCGGCGCCAGATCCGATAATGCAGGCGCTGCGGTAAGGGTTCTCGACTGGAAATTCCAAGCCTGACATTTTTACCGCTTCATCAGCAGCTGCTGCAGCAAACCATGAATAGCGATCCGCATGCAGGATAATTTTGTCGCGCTGAAAATGGCGCAATCTTGCTTTGTGATCGAAATCCTTGATTTGGGCTGCGATCAAGATCTTAAGATCTTCAAGTGGAAAACCGCCGACGTCTGATACGCCGCATTTTCCTTCTTTCATACCAGCCCAAAATTCGTCGACGGTTTGACCGATGGGTGTGACCGCACCAAGTCCCGTTACGACGACACGGCGTGCGTCGTTTGATTTACTCATAGCTTTGTCCTTTGGGGTTGCTGCACGCCGGCTGGCATGCAGGCGGCTACACTGGTTCAGGCTTTCGCGCCAGCCGCGTCTTCAGAACCCGCCGATTCAATCAGCCCGCGGACTTTGTCCACAACGGAGCCGACGGTTTTGAAGTCACCCGCCTCC
The DNA here is from genome assembly GCA_965223255.1 of Hyphomicrobiaceae bacterium. Taxonomy (GTDB): domain Bacteria; phylum Pseudomonadota; class Alphaproteobacteria; order Rhizobiales; family Hyphomicrobiaceae; genus CBDCWA01. The sequence continues at coordinate 286,427 of CBDCWA010000004.1, forward strand.
TCATTAGCGTTGTAAGGAATCTCGATCCCAAAGGTATCTTCGATATCAAACACGATCATCGCCAAATCGAGACTTTCGATCTTGAGGTCAGTAAGCTCTGTTGACAGACCGATGTCATCACGCGGCTCTTTCATGTGCTTCTTGAGGATATCGATAATTTTTGTTGCGACGTCGTCCATTACGCTCTCCTGCCCCAGCCGCTCAAGACGCTAAAGGGCTGATTATTATTAAGATCTGAGGTGTCCAGTCGCACCTGGAGGACTAGCAATGCCGTGCAATAAACGCAAAAAGCACACAAGTCCAGTGGTTCAGTATCCTCAGACAGTCTCTGTCAGGGTTTATCGCTCCGTTCGACCCTTCCTGCTGTAACTCTCGTTACATATCAAAAAATCTTACTGAACCGAAGCTAGCGCCCCATGCTAAATCATGCTCAATTTACGGCCTTATAGCATTCGTCAGCTCGAGATATGTAGACTTGTTTGATCTAACAAGAGAGCGGCTGAAGAATAAAGCGGGAGGAACGCATATGACTAACGGCCCTAAGCAGGATAATGGCACCAAACCTCCTTCGATCGAAGAGTCTTATCCCTGGCTTCAGCATTACCCAGAAGGTGTCTCTTGGTCGCAGGAATTCGAAGCAACCCCCGTGCCAGCACTATTGGACCGGGCCGTCGAGCGTTATCCCAATCGGTCATGTGCTAATTTTTTCGGCAAAATCAATACCTTCTCTGAGATCGGTCAGCGGTCCGACCAAGCCGCCAAAGCGCTTCAGGAGCTGGGCGTCACAAAAGGCACCAAGGTCGGCCTGCTGCTGCCTAATTGCCCAACCTTCATTATTTACTATTACGCCATCCTCAAGGCGGGCGGCATCGTAGTTAACTATAATCCCCTCTACACCATTGAAGAGCTCGGCAACCAGGTCACCGACAGCGAAACCAGAATCATGGTTACCCTCGATCTGGCGCTGTTGTACGACAAAGTCGATGCGCTGCTTGCCAATGGCACCCTGGACCGCGCGATCGTCGCCTCGTTCCCCGCCCTGCTCCCCAAGGCCAAATCCATTTTATTTCGCATTTTCAAGGGCAAGGAGTTAGCCAAACCGACCCGCTCCGCCGGGGCGACCAAAGTCGTGCTCGAGGACAAGCTGCTACAGAATGATGGTAAGTACACGCCAGTTCCGGTGACTCCGATCGAAGATACCGCCGTCCTACAATATACCGGCGGCACCACCGGCATACCGAAAGGCGCCGAACTCACCCACGCCAACGTAACCATCAACGTCAAGCAGGTGATCGCGTGGGCACCCGAACTCGAAGATGGCAAAGAGCGCATGATGGGGGTGCTGCCATTTTTCCACGTCTTCGCCATGACCGTCGTCATGAACTTCTCGATTGCGCATGGCGCCGAGATCGTCATTATGCCGCGTTTCGTGCTCGACGACGCCATGAAGCTGATCTCCAAGACCAAGCCAACCTGCATGCCGGGTGTGCCAACCTTGTTCAACGCGATGATCAATCACCCCAAGCTGTCCAGCTACGATCTCTCGAGCCTCAAGTTTTGTCTATCTGGCGGCGCCCCTCTGCCCCCGGAAGTCAAGCGCCAGTTCGAAAGTCTGACTGGCTGCAAATTGGTGGAAGGCTATGGACTTTCAGAAACCTCTCCCGTGCTGACCGCCAATCCCACGTCCGGTATCGTCAAAGAGGGCTCGATCGGCCAACCGCTGCCCCAAACCATCATTTCCATCCGCGATCTCGATGATCCAAACAAAGAGGTTCCGGTAGGCGAACGCGGCGAATTATGTGCCTCCGGCCCGCAGGTCATGAAAGGGTATTGGAAGCGACCAGATGCCACGCACGACGTCTTCGTTGGACCGTTCCTGCGCACCGGCGACGTTGCCATCATGGATGATCAAGGCTTCTTCCAGATCGTCGACCGCATCAAAGACCTGATCATTTGCTCCGGCTACAACGTCTATCCCCGTAAGATTGAAGACGCGATCTATGAACACCCGGCAGTCGAAGAAGTGACCGTCATCGGCGTGAAAGACGACTATCGCGGTGAGGCTCCGAAAGCCTTTATAAAATTGCGCAAAGGCCGGCAGGCAAGTGCCGAGGACATTCTCGAACATCTGGAGCCCAAGCTTTCGAAAATCGAGCTGCCGGAGTATATCGAGTTCCGTGACGAGCTTCCAAAGACCATGATTGGCAAATTGTCGAAAAAGGAGCTTGTCGCTGAAGAAACCAGCCGCGAATCGGGACAATCGGACGCTGGCGCCTAGGGTTTTCTGACCTTTGGCCGCAGGCCATCATTATTGCGCCATTTATCTCGACCAACTAACTCGGTCTAAGTACAACCGGACAGGAACCGGTCGGGCATCATCGTGACGCCCAGACATGGATGGCCTGCACGAAGTTGGAGACCATATTGTGATGAGACTGCCACATTTTGCCGCCGCCACCGTAGCGATAGCTGCAGTGAGCACAGCGGCCAACGCGATCGATATTAACACCGGTGATAAGACCGGTGCCTACCATTCGCACTTTTGCCCAGCGATCGAAAAGCGGCTGCGCGATGCAAAATTCAACTATAGATGCCGGACCTCTCCTGGCAGCGCCGAAAACATCAAACGCATCCAAAGAGATCCCCGACAAATCGGCTACGCCCAGGCCGACGTATTTGCCCTCTTGACCCCAGGGATGGGCGGCGCAAAAACATTTGCCACTATTCGTAACGATGACGTACGCGAATGCGTTTTTGCGGTCACCCGCGATCCCCAGATCACCAACTATGGCGCGCTTGCCGTCAACGCGGCCAAAATCAAATTTGTCCTGCCACCGCTGGGCTCCGGCAGCGATAACACATTCCGCTATCTGCAAAAAATCGATCCCAAAGGCCTTGGCAGTGCAAAGCAGATCCGTAACGCCAAGACCACCGACGAAGCGATCACCGCGGCGTTGTCCGACGATCAGTCGATCGCTATTTTTGTGCAGTTTCCCGATCCCTCAAACGTACGCTTCAAACTGATCAACAAATTGAAGGGCCGGATCATTCCGGTTATCGACCGAGTAATTCTGCGCCAGGATATCGCAGGAAAGAAAGTCTATTTTGCTGAGGAAACAGAGATCACAACCGGCAGTTGGATCAAGACCAAGACGCGTATCGTAACGGCCTGCACCCCTTTGGTCCTGTTTACCGGCGCGCCCGCCCGCATAACCGATCCGACAATTCGCAAGGATCACATCGATCTCATTCGAACGCTAAAAGCGCTGAAGCGCGAACAAGTGATGCTCGAAAACAATTTCTTTTCGCGCATGTGGAAGCGCACTCGAGAACTCTCTGCCACCAGCGCCAAAAAGCTGTTGGAAATTTCTGACCAGGCGCGAAAGAATGCCAAGCCCTATGTCGACAAGGCGCGGGAAGCCACCAAGCAAGCGGGCGAAGCCGCCAAGCCCTATCTTGACCAGGCAAAGCGCAAGGTCAACGAGCTGATTGACAAAGCCAAACCACGCCCGCAACCACAACCGCAGCCCCGACCACAATAATGATGCAACTTCAGCAATGCCGACAAACAGCCTTGAAAACAAAATAGCCCTCGTGACCGGAGCCTCACGCGGCATCGGACAAGCCGCGGCAATCGCGCTGGCCGGCGAAGGTGCACATGTCATTTTGCTGGCCCGCACGCTCGGTGGCCTTGAGGAAACCGATGATGAGATCCAGAAACTGGGCGGCACTGCCACCATCGTTCAGCTGGACCTGCGCGACGGCGCCAAGCTTGATGCTTTGGGCCCGACCATTTATTCCCGTTGGCAGCGACTTGATATCCTGATCGCCAACGCAGGTGTGCTTGGCGCCCTCTCCCCCCTCTCCCATATTGACGCCGACACCTGGCAGGACGTGCTGGCGATCAATTTGTCAGCCAACTGGCGATTGATCCGCACCCTGGACCCTCTGCTCAAGAAAAGCGAAGCCGGCCGCGCGGTCTTTGTCTCCTCGGGCGCCGCCCACCACGCCCCCGCCTATTGGGGCGCTTATGCTGCCAGCAAAGCTGGTCTCGAGGCATTGGCTCGGAGTTATGCTGCGGAACTGGCGAATACACCTATTCGCGTCAATATCGTGCACCCCGGGGCTGTGCGCACCGAAATGCGGGCGCGTGCCGTACCTGGCGAAGATCCGATGACACTGCCCACATCACAAGAGATCGCACCGTTGTTTATCCACCTCGCACGACCGGATCTCACTGCCAACGGCGAAGTGTTCTCGCCCCAGCGACCACCTATTCCTGGAACGTGAACTGCATCCCATCGAACGCCGGCACAACTGCAGCTGGCAGTTTCTCCGCCAGGCGATCATAATCCAAATCGGTATTGAGATGCGTTAGCACAGCGCGGGTCGGCTGCAATTTCTCGATCCATTCCAATGCCTCACCGACACTAAAGTGGCTGGGGTGCGGCCGATCGCGCAACGCATCGACAATCCACAACTCCAGACCTTCCAGAAACGGCAGGGACTCATCGGGCAAGCCACTGACATCCGGTGAATAGGCAAAGTCTTGCACACGAAAACCGAGCGACTGAGTATCGCCATGGCGCTGTAAGAATGGCTGTACTTTGATACGGCCACCGGGCCCATCAACGGCAAACGGCTCCCCCGGAGTGATCATATGGGATTTGAGGATTGCCGGATAAAACGGATTCTGGTGTGCATCGAAGCAATAAGCGAACCGCTCAGTCAGCCCGGCGCCCGTCGCCGCATCCATCCAAACATCGATCCTTTTCTTCATCACATAGGACAACATCCTGAGATCATCGATCCCATGCGTATGGTCGGCATGATCGTGGGTGTACAAAACAGCATCAAGACGCGTCACCTCAGCATCCAGCAATTGCTCGCGCAGATCCGGGCCGCTATCGACCAGCACACGGGTGACGCCACCCTTTGCAAATCGCTCGATAAGTGCGGCACACCGCCGCCGCCGATTCTTCGGATTGTTCGGATTGCATTTGCCCCACTCATTGCCAACCCGCGGCACCCCGGTCGACGACCCGCATCCAAGAATTGTCAGCCGATAGCTCATGACCCGCCCTCGCCCTGGTAAAGCGAGCGCGGCACCTTTTGAAATAGTCTGAAGAAGTTTTCAGTGGTGGCTTGCGCAATCTCTTCGGGCATCACACCACGCACATCTGCCACGACCTTCGCGGTATGCCCCACCAAACAGGGCTCATTTGTTTTGCCGCGCTTGGGCTCGGGTGCCAAAAAAGGGGCATCTGTCTCGACTAAGATTTGGGAGATTGGAAGATCCCGCGCAATGGCCCTGAGCGCATCGGACTTCTTAAATGTCACGACACCCGAAAAAGAAACATAAAAGCCGAGTTCCGCCGCCGACATTGCCAATTCACGCCCGCCGGTAAAACAATGCAGTATTGCTGGAAACGCTCCCTTTGCATGCTCGTCCGCCAATATCTGCAGCGTATCCTCATCAGCATCACGCGAATGAATTTCAAGCGGCAAACCAGTCTCGCGCGCCGCAGCAATATGGCGCCGAAATCCTTCTGCCTGCCCCTCCCGCGAACTCTTTTGATAAAAATAATCCAATCCCGCCTCACCGATGGCGACGATCTTTTCATGGCCTGAAAGGCGCACGATCTCATCGGTCTCAATGTCGAGTTCCTCATCGGCATAATGCGGATGTGTCCCCACCGAACAAAAGACATTGGGATGCTCTTGCGCGATAACGAGGATTTCCGGCAGCCTGGCGATACGCGTCGAGATCGTTACCATCACGCCGACGCCGGCCTCACGTGCACGCTCCAACACCGCGGTGCGTTGCGCAGCCAGTTTTGGAAAATCCAGGTGGCAGTGATGATCGACAAGCATAACGATTATTTTTTCCGACTCTCAGGGCCCGCCTCATCTTCCCGATCGACATGGCGGGGAAAGACACCTGTTGGCTTTGGCAAAGGTGTACCAGCTTCAATGCGGCCTCCAGCACCGAGATCGGCAAATGCACGACGCGATTGAGGTTGGCCCAGGAGATCGAGGAGCTTGGCCGCGCCGTCCGGCACCGCCGGCGCACTAAGAATCGCCAGCTGACGCACGACTTCAGCTGTTACGTAGAGAATTGTCGCCATCCGCTCAGGCTCGCTCTTCCGCTTGGCCCAGGGCTCTTCGCCTGCAAAATAGCGATTGGCCTCCGCGACGACCGCCCAAACAGCGTCGAGGTACTGCTTGATCGCCTGGCGGTCCATGGCAGCCCGAACCTTTTCATAAAGCCCATCGGCGGCAGCGAGCATGGCCTCATCCGCACGTGTGAATGCAGCCGGTTTCGGAACTTTGCCATCGCAGTTCTTAGCGATCATCGACAATGAGCGCTGCGCCAAATTGCCCAAGTCGTTCGCGAGTTCGGCATTAATCCGATTGACAATCGCCTCGTGGCTGTAATTACCATCCTGGCCGAATGCGACTTCCCGCAAAAAGAAATAGCGCATCTGATCAACGCCATAGGCCGCAATCAATTCGAATGGATCGAGCACATTGCCCAGTGATTTGGACATTTTCTCACCGCGATAGAGCACCATCCCGTGCGCGAAGACCCGCTTTGGCACCTCAAGTCCGGCCGACATTAAAAACGCCGGCCAATAGACGGCGTGAAACCTCAGAATATCTTTGCCGATCACATGCACGTCTGCCGGCCAATAACGCCACTTCACATCATCAGCGTCTGGAAACCCGACGCCCGTCAAGTAGTTGGTGAGCGCATCGACCCAGACATACATGACATGGTCACCGGCACCGGGCACTTTGACGCCCCAATCAAAGGTGGTCCGCGAAATCGATAGATCGGCAAGGCCTCCCTTGACGAAGCTCGTCACTTCATTTCGCCGCTCAGGCGGCAGAATGAAATCGGGGTTGTCCTCATAGTGCTTTAGCAGCCGATCCTGATACGCCGACAACTTAAAGAAGTAAGTGTCTTCCTCGGTCCACTCGACCGGTGTCTGCTGCGGCCCGATCCGCACACCATCATCACGCAGCTCCGTTTCGCTCTCGCTGTAGAAAGCCTCATCGCGCACCGAATACCATCCAGCATATTTGGATAGATAAATATCGCCATTATCGACCATGCGCTGCCAGATCGCCTGACTTGCAACATGGTGGCGCGGCTCGGTGGTGCGGATGAAGTCGTCATGCGACAGATTGAGAGCGCCCACCATTTCGCGAAAACGCGCGCCGTTGCGATCGGCAAGCTCCGCCGGCGTCACACCCTCTGCTGCTGCCGTTTGGCACATTTTGAGACCATGCTCATCCGTGCCGGTCAGAAAGAACACGTCTTTTCCATCCAGGCGTTCAAAGCGCGCAATCGCATCGGTACCGATCGCTTCGTACGCATGGCCAATATGCGGCAGACCATTGGGATACGATATCGCCGTGGTAATATAGAATTTATCTCGCTCGCTCATCAGTTCATCATATTTTGGGTTCGAGCAACATTGCCCGCCTACCAGACGTGTCTATCAGTTCAACGACGGACACCTTTTGACAGTCATCTATCAGCGCGCCACGGCCTGCAGCCGTGAAAACGTCTCTAAAATCAGTGCGCGGCGGTCCAAATTCAACACCATCGCCTCCGCCTTGCGCAAAACGACCCGTTCCCACCACTCTGCCCAGGCCACAAGACGCCCTTCCCCTATCACACGCGCTGGTTCCACACCACCATCGATCGCCGCCACCCCAGTAGCCCGCCCCCGAATAAGGCGCGCCACGTAATCAAGCAAAAGCTCAAAAAACACTTCGAATCGCTGCTCGTTGCCGGCACCGGATAGATCATCAGCAAGGCTATGCACATCGCTCCATGCCAAATTCGGCAATGCTGCGATCAAAGCTTGGACCCGATTGTAGAGTTCAACCCCGTCGGATTGGGAGAGCTGCAACACCCGGCGCACCCGCCCACGTCCGATCGCCGCCAATTTCTGCCAATCCTCTGGCGCAATTGGATCAAGGCCTGCGAACGCCAACGCCTGCCCCACCGCCGTGCTCAGATCCTCATCACCAAGGGCAGACATTTCAAGCCTCCGGCAGCGTGACTTGATTGTCGCGAGCAATCGCCCCGGCTCTGAGGAAATCAACAGAAAATGCGTCCGTTCAGGCGGCTCCTCCAACACCTTCAAGAGTGCGTTGGCCGCTGATAGATTCAGATCGTCTGCCTGATCCACAATGATCACACGCCGACGACCCTGCGTCGTCGAATGCGTGAGAAAATTGCGCAGCCGGCGCACCTCATCAACCGGTATCGAGGCAGAAAAACGCTTACTCTTTGGGTCATAGGTCCGTCGGATGAGCATCAATCGCGGGTGCGACAGGGCGCCAACCTGGCGCGCTGTAATGCTTGCCGGATCGATTTCGATCTGACCGTCGGTGCGTTCATCATTTTCGGCCAAAAGATAGCGCGCAAGCGCATAGGCAAACGTCGCTTTTCCAATGCCCAAAGCACCCCGGATAAGCCAGGCATGATGCAGGCGGTTGGCCGCAAAACTGTCCAGACACACGGCCTTCGCCGCCTCATGTCCAACAAGCTTTGCCGTCCGGCGCGGATGCGCAAATCCTTCAAGACAATCCGCTTCCGGCAACTCTTCGCTTTCGATGACTTGCGGCCGGCGACCCACGACTATTTGCCTCCGAGCAATTGCGCCGCCACCACCGACCAGACGTCCTTGGCGATGTCTTCGATGTTCCGGTTGGCGTTGATGACATGACAACGCTTCGGTTCTCGTTTTGCAAGTGCCAAGAACCCATCCCTCAGGCCTCGATGAAACGCGATATCCCGCCCTTCGAACCGATCGCTTGGCCCGACGGCGTTTGCGCCGGCAGCCTGCTGCCGTCGCTCATCCGCCCGCGCCAGGCCGATTGCCGGATCGAGGTCCAAGATGACAGTCAAATCAGGCACGGTGGCACCAACGACTATCTCCTCCAATTGTTTGATAACTGCATCGTCAACGTCGCCGGCCGCGCCCTGATAGACCCTGGTTGAATCCGAAAACCGATCGCAAATGACCCAGTCACCGCGCGCCAACGACGGTCGGATCAGCCGCTCCAGATGATCTGCACGTGCGGCAAAAAAGATCAGTGCTTCCGCCAGGCCAGCGCAGCGATCCTGCGGCCCATCCATCAGCAAGACTCGGAGTTGTTCGGCAAGCGCGGTACCGCCCGGCTCACGCGTTACAACAGGCGTTATGCCCTCGCCGGCCAGGCGCTCGGCAAGCAGTTGGGCCTGGGTCGATTTGCCGACCCCCTCACCGCCTTCAAACGTGACGAATTTTCCGACCATTCGCCGTCCACACCACTATTGCATCCGAATGAACACGACCACGTATGCCCGCGTTTGAGTCCAAAATCATTCGATCGATTTCGGATTGGCCCAGGCAAGACCCCCTGCCCCGCCATGCATCTTCGTGCTTCAAAGCAACCAACCTAAGGCCATATGCAATAGCGAGTCGAGCCCCCGGCTTGCGATGCCCGCACGCTTGACATCGCGGCCGGCATAAAGTGGCACAATGGAAATCGCACTGGATGAGCTGACGACTTTGAGGTGAGCCACCTCGTCACCTTTGCGGATCGGGGCCTTCAATGGCTTTTTATAGACGACTGCAGCCCTGATCCTTTGATCGATGGGATATTTCGGCAGCGAGATGATCACGCCATCTGCAGCGCCGACCAGCGGCACATACATGGTCTCACCGCCCCACACCTTGGCATGCCCGACCACCTGGCCGGCATCGAACAATCGAAACTCGCCCAGAGATTTGAAACCCCATTCGATTATCTTCTTTACTTCGTCTTTGCGAAGTTTTTTGGTGCGTAGGCCATTCAAGACAGCAATGAGTCGGCGCTTGCCCTGCTTGGCAGAGGCCACCATGCCGTGACCGGAGGCCTTGAGCGATCCCGTCTTCAATCCGTCAACGCCAATATTTGCATAGAGCAGCGGATTTCGGCTGAAGAACCGATGCCGCCGATACTTAAAAATCTTCTGTGCAAACCAGGGATAGTATTCCGGATAGGTACGGATCAGGAAGCGGGCGAGCTTGGCCAGCTCCATTGCCGTCATCAGCTGCTTAGGGTGCGGCAAACCGGTGGCATTCCCGAAGGTCGCCTTCTCAAGTCCGATACGGCGCGCCTCAGCAGTCATCCGTTTGGCAAACGCCGCCTCAGACCCCGCCATGTTTTCGGCAATGCTTATTGCAGCATCATTGCCAGATTGAACAATAATGCCCCGGATCAGCTGTTCCAAGGTCGCCGTCTTATGCACCGGCACAAACATTGACGCCGTGCGCGACGGCGCCCCGCCCGTCCGCCAGGCATTAACGCTCATTTTGAATTCATCGCTAAGTTTATATTTGCCGGCCTTCAGCGCGCGAAACACGACCGCAAGTGTCACCAGCTTGCTCATACTGGCCGGCGCCATCAATTCATCGGCGTTCTTCTGGTACAAAATGGAGCCGGTCGAGGCATCCATCAACAGCGCATATTTCGCCGGCGTTGAAAACTGCCCGCCGGCTGAAATCGCCCATTGCGTGCCTGCTAGGAGGACACAGAAGCTCGACAGCACGACCATCAGGCGGCTTATGCAGCGGTAATTGGCTATTGTCCGGCCGTTTGGTCCACTCATTCGCGCCAATCCTTACGCCGGTCGTTCTAATGCAAACCGTAATAACTCTGGATAGTTCCCCACGTCTCACACAATTGAGACTTTCCAGATCGTTTAAAATTAACAGACGAGGCAGTAACAACGGCCACCGCTTGGCGTCAATATACCCATTCAACAATATTCACATGACCACAATAAACTTGTCGCCAAAAACAGCTGCCCGGGGCGCTCCTGTGCCGGCCTGCGGCCTCTCTAATACGACCGTGCGCGATACCATGCCTGTTGCGACAGGAATTGGCGCTCATAACGATCATGCCCGCTCAGCGGCGCCGGCCCGGCGTATTGGACTCTGACGCGGCCGGTTCCTGATCTCTTGAGCGCCAGCAGACGCGCTACCCGGCGCGAAAGATCGATAATCCGTCCCTTCATGAACGGACCGCGATCGTTGAGGCGAACAAGCAGCGTGCGGTTATTCCCAAGATTGGTGACATAGGCGTAGGAGGGTATCGGCAGCGTCGGATGCGCGGCTGTTAAAGCCTCGGCATCATAAATTTCACCGTTGGCAGTCTTGCGGCCATGAAATTTATCGCCATACCAAGAGGCGATACCTATTCGGTCATAGCTGGGATCATGGCGTGGCACGAAAGTGCGGCCACCCACAGAGTAAGGTGCGCCGAGCTTATCGCGTCCGCCGCCTTTTGGGATCGAATAGCCCCGCCCGATTACCCGAGGGCTCGCTTGCGGACCAGTAGGCCCATAGGAAAAGGCGGATCGCGGCGGGTCGTTTGAGCGCTCCGACGCGCCCGGCCGGGCAGACTTGCCGCGCTCGAAGCCAAACGAACAACCCATCAACATCGCGCCGACTGTGCAACCGATGGCAACAATAACAACAAACTGCCGATGATACTCAATAAAGACCCGCACCGGACGACCACTCCAAGCATCGCAAACACTGTCGCTGCCGGCCCCAAACCGCCCCCGTGGTATCGGATCGCAGCACTGACCGCGACCCGACGTTGACAGGCAATGATTAGCAAACTGTTAACTAAGTGTTGTGCCGAGCATATGGCGCAGATTTGGCATTCGCCCCATAAACGGAATGGGCGCGTGTTTCGAAGGCTTCGGCAAATTTTTTGAAAGCGCGATCGAACATTGCACCGACAAGCATCGCCAGGAGAGGCGAGCGAAATTCGTAAGCGATCTGGAAATCGACCAGGCATCCTTCATCGATTGCCTTGAATGTCCAGGTATTTTCGAGATAACGAAACGGACCCTCGATATAGGCCACGTCGACCCGCTGATCATTGGGCGTACCAGTCACGCGGCAGGTGAATGATTCCGTAATCGCCCCATACCCTGCGGTCATCCGCGCCACCAACGTCGTTTGCCCATTTTCAGAGATCGTGCGCTCGCGCACAACCAATGCCTCGCACAGCGGCACAAACTGTGGATAGGCCTCGACATCGAGAACCAGGTCATACATTTGGCGTGGTGTGAAGGGCACGCGCCGGGTGATGCGATAGTCTGCCATTCGCCGCAGCCTCTTCCCGTTAGATCAACCTGCGTTATGCTGGAACCGCCGCAGTGGTTTTAACTCAATGCTCAAAGATGATCATTCTATAGTTAGTCAAGCAACTTCCTGCCTTCACTCAGACCCCCTCGATGCCTCTTAGGGAGCTGGACTAGCCCAATGCCCTAAGGCGCGCCGCCTTTAACCGCTCAAAATCCGTATCTGCATGGTAGGACGAACGGGTCAGCGGCGATGCTGATACCAACAGGAAGCCTTTCGCCAAAGCCGAGGTCTCATAAGACGCGAAAGCCTCTGGAGTGACGAAGTCTTTGATCTCGGCGTGCTTGCGTGTGGGCTGCAGGTATTGACCGATGGTCAGGAAATCGACATCTGCCGAGCGCATGTCGTCCATAACCTGCAGGACATCTTCGCGGCTTTCGCCGAGCCCCACCATCAACCCGGACTTCGTGAATATCGTCGGATCAATCTCTTTGACCCTTTGCAATAGACGCAGGGAATGGAAATAGCGCGCGCCAGGGCGGATCGCCAAATAAAGCCCCGGCACCGTTTCCAGATTGTGATTGAAGACATCCGGGCGCGCCGCGACGACGATTTCCAGCGCACCATCCTTGCGCAGAAAATCCGGCGTCAATATTTCGATTGTTGTCTCTGGCGCTTGCGCGCGGATCTCCTTGATCACATCTGCAAAATGCTGCGCGCCACCGTCATCCAAGTCATCCCGGTCAACAGACGTGATCACCACATGCCTGAGACCCAAGTGCTGTACGGCAGCACCGACGCGATGGGGTTCACCGGGATCAAGTGGCGCCGGCAGTCCGGTACGCACATTGCAGAAAGCGCACGCCCGCGTACAGGTGTCGCCCATAATCATCATGGTCGCATGCCGCTTCGTCCAGCACTCACCGATGTTCGGGCAACTTGCCTCCTCACACACGGTATTGAGCCCGTGTGCCCGCACGATCTTGCGGGTTTCGACGTAAGCCGGCGAACCGGGCGCTCGCACCCGAATCCAGTCGGGTTTGCGCAACACCGGCGTATCCGGCCGATTGGCCTTTTCAGGATGGCGTGGGCGACGATCGAAGAGTGTTACCATGCGCGTGTGAATCTCATTTGCAATCAGACCTCTATATCACACAGATTTAGGGACGAATCGTGCAAATTCCACGCATGTGCTGAATTAGCAGCGTTATTTCCAGATCTACCCGGCTTCCGACGGCCACAAACCGGATCAGGACCGCCCGCCGAGGAAACGGGCTACCAAAATGATCAACACGGCCCCAATGGTGGAAACCAGGATCTGGGTGCCATAGGGAACGGTATTGGTGATATCGGTGACCGCCGGCGGCAGCTGCAGATAACCAAGCTTTACCAGCGACCCACCAACGAAAGCGCCAATCAGACCGACAATTAAGTTGCGGATCAAACCACCGCCGCCGACAAGCAGTCCAGCGAGCCAGCCGGCGATCACGCCGTTGATCCCCATCACCACCCAATGCCAATGCGGCTGTAGTTGTTTCAGGATATCTTCCATAAGCCCCTCCCCAAGAGATATTGGGTTTCAGAACACAACTATTTACGAAATGAGCCGTGCAACTATTACGACAACAATTGCACCAATCGTCGCAGTGACGATCTGCGAAACGAGTTCATTTTTGATACCCAGGTTGATCCCGGTCGCATTCAATAAGAAACCGCCGACGAAGGCGCCGATGACACCGCTCAGCAGATAGCGCACCAATCCGCCGCCGCCGACCACCAGCGATGCCAGCCAGCCGGCAACAAGCCCTATGACCAGAAACACGATGATCCCTTGAATTTTCGGGTCCATTTTTTATTCTCCTCTTGCGATTAGCGCACGCCCACTCAGATGTGAGCAAAACCTAGTCAGGTGTGAATGACCCGCCCGAAAGCATCCAAAACGCTCTCGTGCATCATTTCACTCAGGGTCGGATGCGGGAACACGGTGTGCATAAGATCTTCTTCGGTGGTCTCAAGCTGCATCGCCACGACAAACCCTTGGATGAGTTCGGTAACTTCCGCGCCGATCATATGCGCCCCCAATAGCTGACCGGTCTTGCCATCAAATACCGTCTTCACCAAGCCATCAGGTTCGCCGAGCGCGATCGCCTTTCCATTTGCCGTGAAGGGAAACCGTCCGACCCGCACATCATGGCCAGCCTCTTTGGCCTTTGCTTCACTAAGACCGACAGATGCGATTTGCGGATGACAATAGGTACATCCAGGAATCTTCAGTTTGTCCATCGGATGCGCATCGAGACCCTTGATCGCCTCCACGCAAATGACGCCCTCGTGCTCAGCCTTATGGGCAAGCATGGGCGGGCCAGCCACATCACCGATCGCATAGACACCCTTGACATTGGTGCGCCCAAAACCATCAACGACGATGCATCCCCGATCCGTCTTCACCCCAAGCGCCTCAAGTCCAAGGCCCTCAATATTTCCCACCACACCAACCGCAGAAATCAAGCGTTCGGCGGCGACCTGGGTTGTTTTACCCTCACTGAGTTCAATTTTTGCAGAAAGGCCATCTGCCGTCTTCTCGACGCCCGTGACCTTTGCGCCGGTATGGATCGCAATCCCCTGCTTCTCGAAGGCAGCCCGCGCCAAGCCGGCGATTTCTGCGTCTTCCACCGGCAGGATCTGGTCGAGCAATTCGACCACTGTGACGTCGGCCCCTAGCGTCCGATAGAAGGAGGCAAATTCGATCCCGATTGCGCCCGAGCCAACGACCACCAGCGACTTTGGCACGTCTTTTGGAACCATGGCCTCAAAGTACGTCCAAATCCGATCACCATCGGGTTCAAGACCCGGCAGCAGGCGCGGGCGCGCGCCGGTTGCAATGACGATGTGCTTAGCCGCATAAGTGCCAGCGCCGAGCACACCCTTTGGCACCGGGTTCTGCGGCTCGAACGGCGTCTTCTTGGATGCCGAAACAGTTATCTGTTGCGCATTATCCAAGTGCGCTTCGCCCCAGATCACATCGACCTTGTTTTTTTTGAGAAGAAACGCGACGCCGCCATTCAGCCTGCCGGACACACGACGCGAGCGCTGCACAATGGCGCCAGCATCAAACCCTATCTTGCCGTCGACAACCACGCCATAGTCGCCAGCGCGCTGCATTTGGTGATAGATTTCGGCTGATCGCAAAAGGGCTTTGGTCGGAATGCACCCCCAATTCAGGCAGATGCCACCCAAATGCTCACGTTCGACAATTGCGGTTCGAAAACCCAGTTGCGCGGCTCGGATTGCCGTCACATAGCCCCCTGGCCCGGCCCCGACGACAATTATGTCATATGCGCTCGTGCTCATCCCCTCACCTATTGCTGGCTGCGAACCGTTGGGTGCATTGGTAACAGGCATACCGGATGAAGGCTAGGCGCTGTTCATCGCGCCCGCACAATGCGCGTCATCTCGACACAACCAGAGCGGTCGCGCCGGCGCGCAAGCGCATTTTCAGATTTTATAAGTAAAACAAGTGGATTGGCTGGTTTTAGCTCGGCCGAATTGAACCGATCGGCCGATCGCCCTAAGTATCGGAATGGCAGCGGGCGCCGAGATAGACATTCAACAAATAGTTGTAACGCGCCACGTCCTTCTTGGCCTTCGCCGAAATTTTCTTGCCGGCATTTGCCCGTACAATCTTAGAACGTGTTCCGCGTCGATCCAGGGAATCAAGCTCGCCGCGAACCGAATCGCACGTCATGCCCGCCGGCATACGCATAGCTGTCGGCCCGCCATTTGGCCCCGTCGCACATCCGACAGCCAGCGTCATCATACAAAACGCCGAGCCAATAGTCGCAACACGCCCAACTGCAACCGCCATCACGTTCCTCAACACAATTTACCTGCCCAACAAGGGCCACCTTATAAAGCATCACAAGGGCATGTGCCACAACCCCGTGGTGCCTTCAATAACAGGCGTTTCGATCTCTTCGCACCACAAAGCTGGCACGCTCTAATCAAGCATGAGATCTTGGCAACAAGACGAAATCAGGACGTGTTTAAGCCGCCACAGCGATTTGCCGCAATTCAAAGGGCCACAAATCCCCGTGATAGGGCGGGCCCTCTAACGCCAACCACACACGGCAACCATCTATGTGTGCAGATCTCCGCCGAGCTTACTGCGTCTTCGCAGCCTTAGTCGCCTTTTGCGCGGTTGTCGCTGCAGTTTTCTTGGCCGCCGCGTTAGCTGCGCTTGCGACCTTTTTCTGAGCTTTGGCATTGGCAGTCTTGGACCCGGGCGCGCCGGCTTTTGAGCACAAGGCCTTATATTCGGCATTAGCCTTATTAAGTTCGGCAACTTTTCCTAGCGCCGCCCGCTTAATCACAACATTTTTGGATTTGCCGACCGCCGCCTTTTCAACTCGACCAACCGTCCCCTCCTGGCGAATCGATTCGATTTGCGCAGCCAGCGCCACACATGCTGGATCCATTTTTGCCTTCTTTGGAATGGATTGTGTGGTGACATTGGCGCCACCAAGCGAGCCATTGTTGGCGCAACCCGCCAGACCCAGTGCGCCAATGAACAGTGCTGCGGTAATGCAAGTTGTGCCGCGCATGATTGAGGACTCCCATCCATAATATTATTCGACTAAGCATTAAGAGACACACGACTCACAGAACGCATTATTGATGTTGCCCGCATAGACCTCGAAAAATCAGCGGGCAAGCTTGCTAGACCAACAATCCCATGCGAATTCGGGGGTTATTAATTTTGTATAAGACAATGCAGCCAGTCGTGACAGTATAGTCACACTTTCGGCGGACCAACCAACACCTATGCAACGGGCAGATAGCTAGACCAACCTGCTGTCAATTTGAGTCGCCAAAAGGCCGGTAAGAGCCCAAAAACGTGCTCGAGGCGTGATGGGCGATCATCTTCGTGCGCAGAACTGGAACCAATGAGGGGTCCGAATTCCGTGGACGAAGCTCTACACCAGCATGCGCACGGGATCTTCGATCAAAGCTTTAAACGCATTGAGGAGTTGCGCGCCCAGCGCCCCGTCCACAACCCGATGATCACACGACAACGTACAAGCCATCATGGTTGCAATCTCGACGTCATCATCGACGACAATCGGCTTTTTCTGGCCGGCCCCGACCGCCAGGATCGTTGCATGCGGGGGATTGATGACGGCATCGAAGCTTTCAATTCCGAACATGCCGAGGTTCGATATGGAGGTCGTCCCACCCTGATACTCATGCGGCGCTAGTCGGCGGCTCCGAGCCCGACTGGCAAGATCTTTCATCTCGTTGGAGATTTCGCCAAGCGTTTTCAGTTCGGCATGCCGGATAACCGGTGTAAAAAGACCACCTTCAATGGCGACGGCCACACCGACATCCGAATGGCGGTGGCGCAACATCCCGCCCTCTGTCCATGTGGCGTTGGCATCGGGCACTTGCTGCAGGGCAATCGCCATTGCCTTGATGATAAAATCGTTCACCGACAACTTGAATGCCTTTGGGCCCTCTTGCGGCGCGACGGCATTGATGCGGCTACGTGCCTTGAGCAGTTCATCAAGCCGGCATTCAACGTTGAGATAGAAATGCGGCACCGTTTGCTTGGATTGAACCAGCCGCTGGGCGATGATCTTGCGCATACCATCGTGCGGCACGATATCGAACGTGCCCTCTTCGTAGAGCGCAAGGATCTGTTTGTCCTGCATCGCTTCAACCGGCGCCGGCGCACGCTCCAGCGTTCCCGATGTCGTTGCCACGGCGGTTTGGCTCTGTCCGCCTTTGACGACTTGCTCCACGTCCCGCTTTATTATTCGCCCATGCGGTCCACTTCCCGAGAGTGTGGCAAGTTCGATACCGGCTTCCTTAGCCATCCGCCGCGCCAAAGGAGACGAAAACACCCGCTCGCCATGGTCTTCAACCGTCGCCGCCTTGCCATTGGCGCCCGTTGCTGGCGCGCTTGCTGCTGCTGGACTGTCAGCGGCAGGCGTCGCCGCACCGGCGCCGTCCGGTGACGGCCGCGGTTCAGGACTACTGGCCGCCGCATCAGCAATTTCTGCAACCGCCTCGCCGTCCTCTGCGAGCACGGCAATCGTTTGGTTGACTTTGACGCCCTCGGTACCTTCTGCGACCAAGATTTTTGCCACCGTACCTTCATCGACAGCTTCGACTTCCATCGTCGCCTTGTCCGTTTCGATCTCTGCGATAACATCGCCCGATCGCACCCCGTCCCCTTCCTTGACGAGCCAGCGCGCAAGCGTGCCTTCTTCCATCGTCGGCGACAATGCTGGCATCAGAATATTGATCGACATGGCAAGCGTTTTCCTAAATCTGGCTAGCGAAGTGGATGAGAAGTTCGTTCACCATCTGCGGCTGGCTGTGAAACGACCTTCTGATCCGAAGACCTCACTAGGAACATCAGCTTTCTAATGTCCTGAACCAGAAGTTCGTCTGGAGGGCGCTGCAATTCGTAACGAACTTCTGGTTCAGGACACCAGTGCGAATTATGGTTGGTGGGCGCCATTGGATGCCTAACACCCATCATACGTAAAGCACTGACTTGGCAGCCGCCACCACCTGATCTGCATTTGGCAGCGCAAGTTTTTCGAGATTGGCGGCATAGGGCATTGGAACGTCAGCGCCAGAAATCTTGGCCGGTGGTGCATCGAGATAGTCGAAGCAATTGATCGCCACTTGCGCACAGATTTCTGCGCCGATTGAACATACAGGCCACGATTCTTCCACCGTCACCAAACGGTTGGTCTTTCTGACCGACTGGAACACCGTTTCATAATCGATGGGGCGCAACGACCTCAAATCGATGACCTCTGCTTCTATCTCCTCCGCGGCCAGCTGCTGTGCCGCCTCAAGCGCATAGAGAACACCCCGCGAGAACGACACAATCGTCACATCGGTTCCCGGCCGCGCAACACGCGCCTTGCCGATCGGCACCAGCCAGTCGTCAACCAACGGCACCTCTGCCTGCGTGCCGTAAAGAATTTCATTTTCCAAACAGATAACAGGATTTGGATCGCGGATAGCGCTTTTGAGCAGACCTTTGGCATCAGCGGCATTGGACGGTGCCACCACCTTGAGACCCGGCACATGCGCGTACCAAGCTGAATAGTCCTGTGAATGCTGTGCGGCGACCCTTGCTGCGGCTCCATTTGGCCCGCGAAACACCATCGGCGCGCCCATCTGACCACCCGACATGTAAAGTGTCTTAGCGGCTGAATTTATTATTTGATCGATCGCCTGCATGGCGAAGTTCCAGGTCATAAATTCGACGATTGGCTTGAGCCCCGCCATCGCCGCACCCACACCGACGCCAGTGAATCCCTGCTCGGTGATTGGCGTATCGATAACCCGCCGGTCACCGAACTCATCGAGCAAGCCTTGCGATACTTTGTAGGCCCCCTGGTATTGCGCCACTTCTTCGCCCATTAGGAAGACGTCGGGATCGCGCCGCATTTCTTCTGCCATCGCATCCCTGAGGGCTTCGCGCATGGTGATTGTCTGAAACGTGACATCCGCCGGCAGCGCCATATCATCGGGTATTGGCATCTTCGGTGCTGCAGCCGCAGGAGCCGCGGTTGCAGGTATTGAGGCTGGCGCTATCGCAGCCGGCGCCCCGCCGCCATTGCTCTGTGCCGGTGCGCTGCCGGCACCGGCGTCTTCGCTATCGCCAAGGATGGTGGCAATCGGTGTGTTGACCTTGACCCCTTCGGTGCCTTCAGCCACCAGCAACCGGCCAACCCGACCTTCATCGACAGCCTCGACTTCCATGGTCGCTTTGTCGGTCTCAATCTCTGCAATCACCATGCCCGACCTGACCTCGTCACCCTCCTTGATCAGCCACTTGGCGAGGGTTCCTTCTTCCATTGTCGGCGACAACGCAGGCATCAAAATTTCTGTCGGCATTATTTGGTCTCTACGATCTCGAACTCTTTAATTCTTTTACCGCCTCTACGGTCGATTTGATCACGCTCTCCGCCATAGCTCGGCACATTGCAATTATGGTGTCGTACAGATCAGCCTAACGCACGACGTCAGTCCACAATTCGGCCGGATCCGGCTCTGGATCATTTTGTGCGAATTCGGCTGATGCATTGACGACGCTGCGCACCTCACCATCAATGGTCTTTAATTCCTCCTCGCTCACCATACCACCTTCCAACAGACGCCCACGCACCATCTCGATCGGATCGCTCTGTTGGCGTATGCTATCGACTTCCTCACGGGTCCGGTACTTTGCGGGATCAGACATCGAGTGCCCACGATAGCGGTAGGTCAGCATTTCGAGAATATAAGGCCCGGCACCATTTCGCACCTGGGTACCAACACGTTTGCCTGCCTCGTAGACCGCCCGCACATCCATACCGTCGACTTGTTCGCCTGGTATATCGAATGATTGCCCACGTTGCGAGAAATCCGTTGTGGCCGCCGAGCGCTCGATCGACGTGCCCATCGCATACTTATTGTTTTCGATCACAAACACGATCGGCAGCGACCAAAGCTTGGCCATGTTAAATGTTTCGTAGACTTGGCCCTGGTTGGCAGCACCATCCCCGAAATAACACCAACAGACGTTGGCGTTGCCGCGGTAGCGGTTAGCAAAAGCAAGTCCACCGCCAAGCGGCACCGAGGCGCCGACGATTCCATGTCCACCGAAGAAATTCTTCTCCCGCGAAAACATGTGCATGGAGCCGCCCTTGCCGGCGGAGTATCCACCGCGCCGACCGGTCAATTCCGCCATCACGCCGTCCGGGGACATACCGGTTGCCAGCATATGGCCGTGGTCGCGATAGGTCGTTATCACCTGGTCACCATCGACGGCCGCCAATTGCAATCCGACAACCACGGCTTCCTGCCCGATGTAGAGATGACAGAACCCACCGATCAATCCCATTCCGTAGAGTTGTCCGGCTTTTTCCTCAAAGCGACGGATAAGCAGCATGTCCTTGTAGGCTTTGAGCTCTCTATCGCGGCTCCAAACCTCGTCAACACCATTTCCTTGAACCACTCAGCACCCCAATTGTAATGTTTTCGCTCAGGGGGCTCGCCGGCGACCCGGCAGAAAGACCCCGAAGCAAGCTAATTGCCGTCAATTTGCGATCTTAACCGGCTGAAAGCAATCCCAAATGACACTGGCGTTACCGCATTGACGGATTCGGTCAAAGAGCGGTAGGGGACCGATCCGGTCCGCTTGAGTTAACCATCTGACATTGCTTGTTCAATAAAGGCTTTGATAACCATGAATCAGCGCAGCACGCGCTCGCCTCTGTAGAGCATGCCCAGCATGTCCCGGGCGAGTTCCTCTACGATATCGCGATTTGGGGGCTTACCGTCCAAAAGATTGACATCAATCTTTAATCGGTCACGCACGGAGCGCAGCTCGGTGAGTTCACGTTCGAGAACGCGCGACCTTTCGAGCAGTTTGTCACGAACCTGCAATCCGTGCGTGCCGTAGAGTGCATGATGAGCGAAATAGATTGTCATGAAGGTCGAGCCAAGCAACACTGAGGCTCTTTGCCACCAAGTATTCCGCATCATCATGTCTGTTTCGCTTGGGTGTACGCGGAACGTTGTTCATTCCACTACGTGGGAACTAAGAGACAGTACCCGAACATGCTTAAAGCGAGGTAAACCGTCATCTCAAAAAGAGATAATTTGGTTTTCCATCACCAATATGCATCAGTTTGACGACCGCTGCGGCGGGCCAGAGCCCCGCCGCCCGATGGCTCTCGTGGCCCCCCCGATGGCTCTTGTGGCCCTTACCGGTTTGAAATGTGGCCCTGCTCCAACAACGGCGTAATGCGCCGAACAGCCACGCGTCTATTTCGCGGCTCATCGCCCTCCACGGGCACTTTAAGGAATTGCTCACCGAAACCCTGAGTGACCAAGTTTTCGGCTGGAACCCCGAACACTTGTGTCAGCGCGATCGCCACGGCCTCCGCCCGCCTATCGGACAGTGATATATTATCCTCTTCGGTTCCGACAGTGTCCGTGTAGCCCTCGATCAAAAACACCTCATCCGACCGTCTATCGATAATTTCAAATAACACATCAGCCAGGCGCTGCAATTTTGGGTACTGGTCCTTCCGGATTTCCCAGGCGCCGGACTCAAAGTGCAATGAGCCGAGATCGACCCGGCGCATCCGCAGTCGCAGCGACGGGCTGGCTAAGATTTCAACCAGACTATAGCGGCGCGGCAGTACCTCCAACGGCGGCGCCAAAAACGTGTTGTAGAGATCGTCATGATTGGCATGATCGTAATCGATAATACGGTCGCGTGCCGGCACACGCGTTGCCAACGGAGCAAGCGCGATAATTGCCGCCGTCGCTCCAAGCGCAATACCAAGGCCCCGGCGATAAAAGCGCCTGTTATCGATAATCACGTAGTCGCGGCCACTGCGCCCGCGCCGATAGCGCCGGATCAATCGGCCATTGCGATCGAACTCCGAATAGATCGTCCACTGGCCGCGCCGGATTGATGTGACACTGCCGCCGTTGGGACGGACGCGACGTTTATAGCCCCGCCTCCTGTCGCGCGACAGCCGACGAAACCGTCGCGAATCATCGCGATAAATGAACAATTTGCGCCCACGCCTGACGATCATCCGATCATCGGGTTCACGCAGGATACGCCGTTTATCCCGCGTCTCCACGCGGCGGCGTTGGCGCCGGATTTCTCGCATCGAGCGAAAACGTTGCCGTGCCCGACGCCGATCACGCCGCCTGGCATCACCGTCGTCCGCACGTCGGCGACGATCTCTCGTTAACGCATCTGGCGGCTGGCCGGCCCGCGGTGGCGGGACAGCGTTTGGAATTGCCTTGCGCAATCTCTGATCTTGCCGGCGCTTTTGCTCGACGCCGGGGGGCTTGCGACCCTGACCCGCTCGCGTCTTTTTGCGATCTTCCCTGCGCTGGCGCCGTTCTTCGGCCGTAAGGCGACCGCGACCATCTATCGTCCGCCGATCCGGCCGCACCACCTGTGGTTTTGCAGGTTGCGGACGCGTCGCGCGGCGGCGCTTTGGCTCGGCGCTGGCAGGCTTGCGATCCTGAACCGCTCGCTTCTTTTTACGATCTTCCCTGCGCTTGCGCCGTTCTTCGGCCGTAAGGCGACCGCGACCATCTATCGTCCGCCGATCCGGCCGCACCACCTGCGGTTTTGCCGGTTGTGGACGAATCGCGCGGCGGCGCTTTGGCTCGGCGCTGGCGGGCTTGCGATCCTGACCCGCTCGCGTCTTTTTCCGATCCTCCCTGCGCTGGCGCCGTTCTTCACCCGAAAGGCGCCCGCGACCATCGATCGTACGCCGATCCGGTCGCACCACCTGTGGTTTTGCAGGTTGCGGACGCGTCGCGCGCCGGCGCTTTTGCCTGTCTTCCCTTTGCCGCCTGATTTCCTGGCCACGACGCTGTCGCTCACGAAGCGCCCGCTCGCGGGCCCGGCGAACGCGTGGTTCGATACGCTTGGGTCGAGGACTTACCGTGCGCTGGCGCGGCCGAACATTTTGCGGTCCACGCACAGGTGGCTTGGCTCTGGGCGGCTGGCGTACCGTGCGTCGTCGCTGGATCTCTCGCTGTTGGCGGCGTTGCGTTCGGGGAGACGGCGCAACCTGTTTTTGCTGACGTGAGCGCTGTCTGCGGTTTTGACGGCGCCGCTTGCGCTCTTCGCGCGTCTTGCGCCTGCGCGACTTAGCATTGGGGTCGTTGCCGCCGGTCTGGCGTTGTGCAAGTTGAATTTGCTGACTGTCGTCACGCGCCGATTGCGCGTCTAGATCGGCGTTGGACACCACCAAACCGGCGCTGCCCACGACCAATGCCATTACAAGGCGCTGTAAAAAACTCATACCTCAGAGTGCCCTTTTTGGCGCTACCCTGTTCCAATTGCTGACAAAAGGGGGCCGTTTGATGACGAGGGCTATCGCCTGACCCTGAAACAGTAATAACAACAGCAATCGAAAGCCGGCAAAAACCCTATTTTAGAACACCCCGGCCGCCATAGCGCGCCATCGTATCGAGTTCTTCTTCGATCCGGATCAATTGATTGTACTTTGCCAAGCGGTCCGATCGGCACAACGATCCGGTTTTGATCTGGCCAGCATTTGTTGCAACTGCGAGATCGGCGATGGTTGCATCCTCTGTCTCACCTGAGCGATGCGAAATCACGGCCGTATAACCGGCCCTATGTGCCATATCAATGGCATCCAAGGTTTCCGTCAACGTACCGATTTGGTTGACTTTTACCAGGATCGAATTGGCAACACCGTCGTCGATGCCTTTGGCCAGGCGCACCGTATTGGTGACAAACAAGTCATCACCGACCAATTGACAGCGCCCGCCGATTTCCGAGGTTAGATGCTTCCAGCCGTCCCAGTCATCCTCGGCCATCCCATCTTCAATGGAGACAATAGGAAACCGGGTGATCAAATCCGATAAATACTTTGCCATCCCTGCCTGATCGAGCGTTCGACCTTCACCGGCCAAGACATAGGCACCATCCTTAAAATACTCGCTCGATGCACAATCGAGCGCCAGCACCACATCCTCGCCCGGTTTGTAACCGGCCGCCTCAATCGACATCATGATGAAACTGAGTGCATCCTCAGCGCTCTTCAGGTTTGGTGCAAATCCGCCCTCATCGCCTACGTTGGTGTTGTGTCCGGCATCCTGCAACTTCCGCTTAAGCGTATGGAAGATCTCTGCGCCCACCCGGATCGCATCGGCGCAGGTCTCCGCTGACACCGGCATGACCATGAATTCCTGGATATCAATGGGGTTATCGGCATGCGCGCCGCCGTTGACGATATTCATCATTGGCACCGGCAAGAGATGCGCACCAGCGCCGCCGATATAGCGATAGAGCGGCAGATTGCTGGCCTGGGCCGCAGCCTTTGCCGTCGCCAGCGAGACCCCGAGAATGGCATTTGCGCCGACCCGGCCCTTATTGCCACTGCCATCAACAAGGATAAGCTCGGCATCAATCCGGCGCTGGTCTTCAGCATCAAGCCCGGTCATTGCCTCGTAGATTTCACCATTCACCGCGTCGACGGCCTGCTGCACGCCTTTTCCGAGATAGCGCCGTTCATCGCCGTCCCTCAGCTCCACGGCCTCGTGCGCACCTGTTGACGCGCCCGATGGCACAGCAGCCCGGCCTCGACTGCCGTCCTCCAAAAAAACATCGACTTCAACAGTCGGATTACCGCGGCTATCAAGGATCTCGCGGCCGATAATGTCGGAAATTGCGGTCATGATCGTCTTCCCGTGTTTGCATTGTGTTTGTATTGTTGCAGGCGTTTTAACCGCTTGGCTGCCTGACGCAAGACCCCACAGCCAACACCGACCGGCCTTTGGTTGCATGTCGGAATAATAACATCCGTCAGGGCCCGGCCGACCGGCGAGTGATTTGTTCAACGTCATGGATCGAAAAACTATGGACGATAAAAGCGCCGCCCTGGTGCTGTTCTCGGGCGGTCAGGACTCAACGGTTTGTGTTGCATGGGCGCTGGACCGCTATGCCCGGGTAGAAACGTTAGGCTTCGATTATGGCCAGCGCCACGACGCGGAATTGGCGGCACGCAAACGCATCCTCAATCGCCTGCCTGATCTAAACACCACCTGGTCAAACCGGCTTGGTGATGACCATGTCCTGACGTTGAGCGAATTCGCCACCCTTTCCGAGACCGCACTGACGCGCGACAGCGAAATTCGAATGACCGCAACCGGACTGCCGAATACCTTTGTGCCTGGCCGCAATCTCCTGTTTTTCGTATACGCCGCCGCGATCGCCTACCGCCGCGGCATTGACACTCTGGTTGGCGGTATGTGCGAAACGGATTTTTCGGGCTACCCGGACTGCCGCGCAACAACCCTCAGCACGTTGGCGCATGCCATCAGCCTCGGCATAGACCGCAGGATGGAGATCGCCACGCCGTTGATGTGGATTGACAAAGCCGGGACATGGCAACTGGCTGACAACATCGCGGGACAACCGTTTATCGAATTGATAATCGAGGAGACCCATACCTGCTATCTGGGCGACAGAGACCATCGCCATGCCTGGGGTTATGGCTGTGCCGCCTGTCCGGCCTGCGACTTGCGCGCTGCCGGCTGGACACAATGGCAAAACAACACGGTTTGAACACGGACACCGGCGCGTCGCTGTAACCTCGCGTCATGTCGGCAAAATTCGCGCCTACGCCTTGCTAACCGGACAGCAGTCCAGACGATCGTCATGCCTTGACATGGAACGGATTGAAGTCGGTATCACGGTCGTAGTGATCGACATGCTCAACCGCCTTCAGACGCTTGACGATGATATAAGTCAACGGCAGGAAGCAGATCTCAACCAAGGTCTTAAGTAGGAACTGTGCGACCATCAACGACGGCAGCGCTTCAATCGGAATGATCCCCGTGCCGTAAAATGCCAGCGGATAGAAGAGTGCTGAATCGACGGCTTCCCCAAATATCGTTGAAACGACAAAGCGCCCGCCCATCCACTTGCCGGAACTCGCCACTTTCATTTTGGCGAGCACATAGGAATTGACGAATTCACCACAAAAATACGCAATCATCGACGCCGCGACGATGCGCCAAGTATTGCCGAACGCAATCTCATACGCGGCTTGATGTTTCCAGATACCCGCCGGCGGCAATGCCACCACGACCGCCGCCATCACTGAGGCAAACAAGAGCGCCCCAAACCCCGTCCAGATGACTTTCCGCGCCCGCGAATAGCCATAGACCTCAGTGAGGATATCGCCGAACACATAGGAAATCGGGAAAAAGATCACGCCCGCCCCAAACACGAACGGTCCCCAAAAAGGCAGATCGACGGTTGCCATTTTTGCCGGCCCGATCAGATTTGAGCAGACCAGCACCACGACGAAGGCGACCATGACCACGTCATAGTATTTGTATTGTCGGCGCTCTTCCAATCTGTCCCCCACCACAATGCCGTGCGCGACACGGACCACTGTTAATCGCAGCCGCCCGATTGACAATCAAGTATCGAATTACTAGACACCTTAAGTATCGTATATAGATCCTTTATCAAGACAGCAACGGCCGCGAGCTGCTATGGACAAGATGCTAGCAACACCAGCATGCCTCCCAAAACAACCGACATAACAGCTCAACACGGATTGGCACAGCGCCTGCGCGACGCCCGCACGAACTCCGGCCTTAAAGCCATTGATATCGCGCGGCGACTGTCCGTTTCGCGACAACTTGTTAGCCATTGGGAACACGCCCGCTGTGACGTGCCCGCAGACAAGCTTGCCGATCTTGCCGATCTGCTCGATGTCGATCTTGTTTGGCTGTTGACCGGGCGCACAAATCGACCCAAGCCGTCTCGAAAACGCGAGAACGACATGGGCTTGTCGGCACTCGGACGACCAAGCCGCATACCTAAGGACCCATCCGAGGCCACGTTAGAACGGGTGGCCAACCCACATCCGAACACCACTTATGTTGCGCGATTTACCGCACCTGAATTCACGTCCCTCTGCCCTGTGACTGGCCAACCCGACTTCGCTCATATCGTAATTGACTATGTGCCCGGAGACTGGATCCTGGAATCGAAATCGTTCAAACTTTATCTTGCAGCATATCGCAATCACGCAGCCTTTCACGAAGCCTGCACACTCCAGATCGCAAAGCAGCTCGTCGAGACCCTGCAACCGAATTACCTGCGCATCGGCGGTTATTGGTATCCGCGCGGCGGCATTCCAATCGATATATTTTGGCAGACGGGGAAGCCACCGAAAGATGCATGGCTGCCCGATCCCGGGGTCAGCCCCTACCGTGGCCGCGGTTGACGCACCGAGCCACAACACCCGCACATCCTAAGTCGGTGTTTCGCGCTTGATTCCGGACCCCAGCAGATAGCCCGGCAACCGCGACATACGCGCGCGAATATCACCAACGCGATCGCCTGACAGCGTATGAACCGTCTCGTAGAGTTCCGTCGTCAAAGCCTGGCGCGCCCGTCCCGTCATTTTTTCGAACGGAATGGTCTCACCGATATGCACCCTCACGGGTCGACCGACATGCGTACGCAATTCACGAATGATCAATGACAAGCGCAGTGTGAGGCTAATCCAACTGACAGCATGAAAGAGCGAGCTGTTTTGCCCCTCAAAATAGATCGGCAGCACCTGCGCCTTGGACTCCAAAATCATGCGGGATGTAAATACCTTCCACGGCAAGTCGACAGCCTTCCCCCACGGCGTTGGAGAGGTTGCAACACCGCCCGCTGGAAACACGACAATCGTCGTACCGTTCTTCAACAGTTCGAGAGCCTCATGGCGCATCTTGATATTGTTGACCACGGCCTCCCGTGTCTCATCGAAATCGACGGGCAACGAGTATGGCCTAATCTCCGGCACCTTCAAGAGATCCTTGTGAATGAGCACGCGAAATGGCCGCCCAAGGCGTTCCGCCAAACTCAACGCACAAAGCCCGTCAACAATCCCGAATGGATGATTGGCAACGATAACAATAGGCACATCCGGATTGATCGTCGGTGGCCAGGTCTGCCCACCGAGGTCCAGCTTGACATCGATCAGATCGAGCACCGGCTCGATGATCGGGCCGCCCAATGGGATGATTTCGTCTTTCCATTTTTTATAAAGTGGAACGAAATAACTTCGCCCGGCCAAATATTCGATCGCGCGGATCGTCCATCGCCTAAGCCAGTGGTCACCTGGCTGCGCATAAGTAAGTTCAGGAAACTGCATAAAAGGGCGGCCCCTCCTGGACCCTTTGCCAATCAACCCCAGACGATCCGGCCCCAATTACGCCGGAACGCTCTGGCCCGCATGCCCCAGGGGGGATGCGCACCAGGCCCAAGTCACATAGTCCAAATAAATCCATGCAACAGCCATCGGCTATGCGCTGTTGCGCCGCATATCCGGTGGCATGGCCTCTGCCACCAAGGCACGGATCACGTCTTCCAGTCCAAGCACCTCCTGGTCCTTCTTGCCGAGCCGGCGCACCGACACCGAGCCATTCTCCGCCTCGCGTTTGCCAACCACCAATTGAACCGGCACCTTAGCAACGGAATGCTCGCGCACTTTGTAGTTGATCTTCTCATTACGCAGATCGATGTCAGCGCGCAGTCCTGCCGCTCGGAGTTTTGCCAGAACATCCTCAGCGTAAGCGTCTGCCTCCGATACGATCGTGCACACCATGACCTGCAGCGGGCTCAACCACAGCGGGAAATGTCCGGCAAAGTTCTCGATCAGAATCCCAAGGAACCGCTCCATCGACCCGCAGATTGCACGATGTATCATGACCGGCGTCTTTTTGCTTCCATCGGCATCGACGTAAAAGGCCCCGAACCGCTCTGGCAGATTGAAGTCCACCTGCGTTGTTCCGCATTGCCAATCGCGGCCGATGGCGTCGCGCAACACATACTCGAATTTTGGCCCATAAAAGGCCCCCTCGCCCGGATTGACGTCCGTCTTGATGCGACCATCTGAACGCGCAGCGATCTGTTCCAACACCTCAGTCATAACCGCCTCTGCATGATCCCAAGCGGCATCGGAACCAACGCGTTCATCGGGCCTCGTTGAAAGTTTGACAACGAATTCTTGAAAGCCGAAGTCGGCGTAGGTCGACAGGATCAAATCGTTAATCCTGAGACACTCTGAGGCCAGTTGATCTTCGGTGCAAAAGACGTGAGCATCGTCTTGCGTGAAGCCTCGGACTCGCATCAGACCATGCAAGGCACCGGAGGGCTCGTAACGGTGCACGATACCAAATTCAGACAATCTCAGCGGCAAATCGCGATAAGATTTCAAGCCATGTTTGAAGATCTGGATGTGGCCGGGGCAATTCATCGGCTTGATGGCGTAAACGCGCTCATCTTCGGTATCATCCGCTGCCGAGGTTGACACGAACATATTCTCTCGGAACCACTGCCAGTGCCCTGAGGTCTCCCACAACGCCTTATCGAGCAGCTGCGGGGCATTGACCTCACTATAACTGGTGCCAAGCCGCCGTCGCATATAACCGATCAAGGCCTGAAACATGGTCCAGCCCTTGGGGTGCCAGAACACCGTGCCCGGACCCTCTTCCTGAAAATGGAACAGATCCATCTCCCGACCAAGCCGGCGATGATCACGCTTTTCGGCTTCTTCCAACTGCGTCAGGTATTGCGACAAGTCCTTGCCGTTGGCCCAAGCGGTACCATAGATGCGTTGCAGGCGCGCATTCTTGGCGTCCCCGCGCCAATAACTGCCGGCCAGCTTCATCAGTTTGAAGGCCTTACCGATCTTGCCGGTTGACGGCATATGCGGACCCCGGCACAGGTCCAGCCACTCCCCCTGACGATATATCCGGATGCTTTGGTCCTCCGGGATCGCATCGACAAGTTCGACCTTGAAATGCTCACCTTGTGCCTTGAAGAACGCCTTAGCCTCATCGCGCGACCAAATCTCCTTGGTGAAGGGCTGATTGCGCTTTATGATTTCATGCATCTTATCTTCGATGCGTGCCAGATCATCGGGGTGAAACGGCTCATCTCTGTAAAAGTCATAATAGAAGCCATTTTCGATCACCGGCCCGATCGTCACCTGCGTTCCTGGAAACAAGTCCTGAACGGCTTCCGCCATGACGTGTGCGCAGTCGTGGCGTATTAATTCCAGCGCCTCTGAATCCTTCAGTGTGACAATGCGCACCGCTGCATCGCAATCGATGCCATCTGCCAGGTCCTGAAGGTGGCCATCAACCTCAATTGCAACTGCAGATTTTGCCAGCGAATTTGAAATATTCGCCGCAATCTCGCTGCCGGTCACACCTGCCTGAAATGTACGCGAGTTACCATCCGGAAATGAAACGACAATTTCGCCCATAATGTCTCCTCTCACTCACTGCCCACCAAGCAGGTAAGACGACTGTTGCCCATGTTGGCACAGGCCATACATGACCGATTGACGACGCACGAATTCGATTGACCCACATCTACGATTTCGTCACAACCAAGATCAGGGCCATTGCGCCGCCAACGACCCAAATCAAAAATATGGACTTACCAACCGTGGGCGAGTGCGCTTGTGCCAAGCGGCCAAAACGGCGTCAAGTACTTAGCCAATATTTCTGACCGACCGCAAAGATTTGACCGATTCCATTGATAATAACTCAAGGCACTAAGAATTGCCGCATTTGCCACGACAGATGGCGGGGTGGATACCATTTGTACGCTATCGAAGCATTTGTTATTCCGGAGCAAAAGTGTGGGCGATGCGGCTGCTGCGGTGAGTTGACCGGCGAACAAGCGTGTGGGAACCTACGCAGCGGCCCAACTGCGGGGGCTGGACGAGATGGTAATGCGAAGTGTCTGTGTTGTTGGTTGGTCAATGACCACCCTTAGTACTCTCAGCAAACGGTCCCGGCCAAAATTGGGTGCATATTTCGCGTCAATTTTTGCCTACGCGCCGGCTTGTGCACTAGCAATCCTCGGCACAGCGTTTGTGTTGGTTGCAACTGCCGGATTGACCATAGCACAGGGCAAAAAGATATCGATAATTATGCCTGCGGTTATTGTTGCAGAACCAAACCAAAGCACCCCCCTTGCCATTCAACTCTTACCCGCCGACTTGGCGCCGGCCCAAAGTTTCATCCGCATCACCGGCCTTCCAAAGACCATCAAATTATCCCATGGTTACAATATTTCACCAGGCGCCTGGGCAGTGTCACTGAAAGCCCTGCGCAACCTACGTGTCACGGCACCGGCCGCCGCGGTCGGCAATACGACCATTTCGGTGTCGCTTGTCAGCCTGGAAGGTAAGACGCTTCTTGCTGCCAACTCAAAGCTGGTGATCGCGCCGGCATGGCTTGTCACCCAAGACGAGTCAACCAGGGCGAAACGTAAAATAGCCTCACCCGCCCTCCAACAGCCGCCATCGAAAAAACCACCGCCAACCGCCGCACCACCGGCACGTAAGCCTGCTGCCCGGAAGCCGAAGCCGAAGCGGCTGGACACCCCGCGCGAGCAAAAAAATGCCGCTTGGCAAACCACACCTAAGGCCCCTGTGGCCAAGACCAAGCCAAAGCCTCCCGTGGCAAAGGCCAAGCCAAAGCCCCCTGTCGCCAAGGCCAAGCCAAGAACGCCGCCTACCAAGACCAAACCAAAAACCCAGCCGGCCAAGACCAAGCAAGAGCCGGCCAGCACGCCTGCAAATACCGGTAGCACGCCGGCCGAACGGATTCCGCCACGGCCAAAAATTGCATTGTCGCCAGCCAATACCGCCCGCGCGAAAAAGCTGGTCGAGCGCGGCGCGCGCTATATGAAACATCTGAACGTCACGATTGCGCGACAGTTTTTCCAACGAGCCGCCCAGCTGCGTTATCCTCCCGCCGCCATCATGTTAGGCCAGACATACGATCCTATCGAACTCGGCAAAATAACTGTACCAGGAGTGGCACCCAATATTCGTGAAGCTCGGCGATGGTATAGGCTTGCCAAAGAGCTTGGATCACCCGAAGCAGATGCAAAACTGGCCCGGCTACGGCTCCGTTAGTAGAACACCTCGGCATAATCCCAAGGAACCGCAAAAACTTTCATGTCCAAAATCATCAGTAAAGATGCTATGCCAAAAGCCAGTTCGTCCAACACAGTGGACTTCTTAGTGGAACAATAAATGGTCACTCATCGTTGCAACAGTGGGATTTGGCTGCTCAACCCACTCGGTTTATTTCTAGCCATTGCGGTATTTACTTTCACCGCGTTGCTCTCGCCATCATCGGCACAAACGACACGTGCCCCCACCGCTGCGGCAAGTGGGGAATCGGGCAATGTCGCACGTCGCAACAAGTGGACACTAGGTCTTGCTACGGGATCGCCCGAAGGCACCTTGTTGCGATTTGGCGCTGAAATTTCTCGCAATCTCAATGAAGAAGGCTCCCTGCGCATACTTGCCGTTGTTACCCGCGGCGCTGCTGACAACATCAAGGATCTGCTCTACCTCAAGGGCATCGACGTTGCGATCACACACACCGATGTTTTCGAACATTTTCGCAATGTCGAGAAAATCAGAAACCTCAACAAGCGCATCCAGTACGTGTCGAGCATGTACACATCGGAATTACACTTGGTGGTTCGCCCAGAAATTCGCACAATCAGCGACCTGGAAGGCCGACGTGTCAGCCTTCACAACAAGGGCGCTGGTGCTGCCATCAGCGGGCCGATCATATTCAAGCGGCTAGGGGTGAAGATCCGCCCCGTCTACATCAATAACGCCATTGCGCTGGAAAAAATGAAAACCGGCGAGGTCGCAGCCGTTCTACACGACGGAGGCAAACCAAACGGCCTCCTGGCCAACTTTAAAAATGACGCCGGCTTCAAAATTCTGCCGATACCCTTCGACCGCTTCGACGACTTTTATGTCCCCTCACAACTTATGCACAGCGATTATCCCAATCTCATCCGTCCCGATGATCGCATTGAAACAATCGCCGTGCCAGCGGTGCTGGTGGTCTACAACTGGCCAAAGACCAGCAAGCGATTCCGACGCGTTGCGCGCTTCATAGACCGCTATTTCGAACGCTTCGACAACTTCAAAAGTGCCCCGTATCATACCAAATGGCGCGGCGTAAACCTGGCGGCTCGGTTGCCGGGCTGGAAGCGCTATTGGTATGCTGAGCAAAAGGTCAAACAGCTGCAGTCCAAGACGGCCAAGGAGCGCATCGACTTGCGCTTTGCACGCGAGCAGGTTCGTCGTGCGGCACCGGGCAATCGCGCATTTCAGGACAAACTGTTTAAGCAATTCCTGGAATGGGCAAAGACAAGGAAACGCCGACGCTGACCGGGGTTGCATCACCGCATTGATACGAGCTCCCGGCAGACACGCCCGTTCACTCTTGATCGCAACCAGTTGACGTCAAGCGATTGGCTTCCGGCATATGCGCGCCAGTCCAGCGTCCATAACGCCAGGGGCACAACAGGTAGCGCTCGCCGCGAATATCCGGCACTGGATCATAGCCAGCTGTCCCGAGCGGGCGACATCGCGATAACCTTGAGAGCGTCAACCACAATCCCCGCCACGCTCCGTTTCGATCAATGGACTGAAGCGCATACTCCGAGCAGGTCGGCAAGTGCCTGCACTGCCAACCGACAAACGGCTTCAGCGTCCATCGATAAACATAGATGGGAAATTTGAGGACCAACTGAGCGGCTGATCGCAAAACTTGCTGCACATCAATACGCATTGCATCTTGATCGGTGCCAAAAGGGCACCAACGTCTTCACAATGGCCAGATAGGGCTTAGGACACTTCTACCACGGCACTCTGGCCGGACTCTGCCGCAGCAAGCTCATCAAGCGCGCGGACGACCGCATCAAACACCAACATCGTTGATGCGTGCCGCGCCTTATAATCCTTGACCGGTTGCAGGACCGCAAGGTCCGCCC
This sequence comes from Hyphomicrobiaceae bacterium, assembly GCA_965223255.1. Taxonomy (GTDB): domain Bacteria; phylum Pseudomonadota; class Alphaproteobacteria; order Rhizobiales; family Hyphomicrobiaceae; genus CBDCWA01. The sequence goes on from CBDCWA010000004.1 coordinate 320,990, forward strand.
ACCGGCCCTCCGGCGGCGAGCCGTCGGCCTTCAACATATCCCGCATGGTCTTAGCCAAAGCTCTGAGTTCTTCGCAGCGTGAGCCAACGATTTCGCGCCCCACCACGGATGCTGCGGCCTGCCCGAGCAGGCAAGCCTTTACGGTCTGGCCGAAGTCGATGACTTTGCCCTCCTCGATCAGCAAATCGACGGCAATCGTCGAACCACACAATTTGGAATGTGCCGTTGCTGATACACTTGGATTGGCGAGGCGTTGGGTACGCGCGATATCCGCCGCCAACTCAAGGATCCGCGAATTGTATATTTCGTTCAGACTACTCATCGCTGTTCCGCGTATTTTTTGCATCTCAGGCTCGTACGTGATGTAATACGCAATGCTGGGCCTTGCGACCACTGAATTGTGACAATTCGCACCTGACACCCGATAAAACCAGCAATCCAGCGATCTTCCGGAGACTTTTTTGTGACAGATACCCTGCCAACGCGCGTCCCCGACCCAGCCACCCCGCGCACCCAACGCCCGACCCGCAGCGAAGCGGAGGCAGCGGTACGCGTCCTGCTGGCCTGGAGCGGCGATGATCCCGATCGCCCGGGCCTCAATGAAACGCCACAACGCGTGGTTGAATCGTATGATGAATACTTCTCGGGCTACGCCGAGGACCCCATCGCCACCTTGCAGAGCGCCATTCTGGAAGATGTCGGGGCATTTGACGATGTCGTCATGGTCAAGCACATCCGCTTCTTCAGCCATTGCGAGCATCATTTGGCACCTTTTTCAGGCGTCGCCCATGTCGCGTATTGCCCGGACAAACATGTGACCGGCATCGCCCGGATTGCACGTCTGGTCGACATTTTCGCGCGCCGCCTGACGACACAGGAGGCCTTGACTGAAAACGTGCTGCAGGCCTTGGACCGTGCTCTGCAACCACAAGGAAGCGCGATAATGGTCAAAGCGGCTCATGACTGCATGCGCGCGCGCAGTGTCCAGCAAACCGAAGCGGAAATCGTGACCACCAAATTCAGCGGTAGCTTTAAAGAGCAATCCGATCTTCAAAGACGCTTCCTTGATATGATCGCCAAATAATCACCTGGGTGTTACGGCGTAGCTGCCAATTGGGCGCCATCGCCCCGACATCGAACCAGCCGGCAGCACCGGTGAGCACTTTGTTTCTTAGCCGCAATAGAGCCTTCCATGACCGCAGACCAACCGCGTTTTCCGTCACCAGCTACATCTCCGGAGATCGAGACGACAACCACGTTCACGCCAAAATTCGACGCCCAAGGCCTCATTCCTGCGATTGCAACCGATGCCGGGTCCGGCAGCGTCTTAATGTTTGCATGGATGAATGCCGAGGCTTTGACCAAAACCATTGCGACCGGCAAGGCGCATTTTTGGAGCCGATCGCGCAAGAAGTTATGGCTAAAGGGCGAGGACAGCGGCAATCTGTTGGAAGTGACGGAGATTCGCACCGATTGCGATCAAGATGTCCTCTGGTTATCCGTCAATGTTCTGGGCCCCGGCAACGCCTGCCACACCGGCGAGCGCTCATGCTTCTATCGCGTCATCACACAAAGCTCTCTTAAGAGCGGCGAACCTCTAAGGCTTGAGCGCATACCCGACGCTGAGCTTAACTAAAATACAAACGATCTGACGACAGCGATCGCCATAACATTTAGGGCGTTGTAAATTGGCCGCCATCGCCTATTGCTTGCGGCGCTTTGCATCAACGTCTTTGTGAATCAGGGTATACTGACGCCCATCGTTAAAAAGCGTCCTTTTAATTGCCCATACCACCATTCTGCAAAGTCACCGGCCGCCTTTGCACGCGAAATGTCGGTTGCGCGTGGAACCGGAGAAGGACTGAGATATGGATGATACGAAAGTCGGCTTAGCGCTCGGCGGCGGTGCTGCGCGCGGTTGGGCGCATATCGGTGTCATCCGCGCCTTAAATGATTCAGGCATCAATCCCGACGTCATTGCCGGCACATCGATCGGAGCGGTTGTGGGTGGTTGTCATGCAGCCGACGAACTTGATGCGGTAGAGGATTTTGCCCGTGGTCTGACCCGTCGCCGCGTCTTCGGTTATCTCGATTTCAACCTTGCCGGGACTGGCCTGATCAGCGGCCAGCGTCTGTGCAAGGAACTCGCCAGCAAGCTCGGCGAGATGCACATAGAAGACCTAGACATTGCCTTCACAGCCATCGCGACGGAGATCGGCACCGGCCACGAGTTATGGCTGTCACGCGGCCGCCTTGTCGATGCGATTCGCGCCTCCTACGCCTTGCCTGGAATTTTTCGGCCGGTATCCATCAACGGGCGTTGGTTGTTCGACGGTGCCTTGGTCAATCCCATTCCAGTCACCGTGTGCAGGGCACTTGGCGCGCGCTACGTGATTGCAGTTAATCTTAATGCGGATATGTACGGACGCGGCACTGTCATTCCCAATCTCTCAGCCACCGATGAGCAACCGCCTGCGACCGAAGTTGCCAAGTTTGCCCCTGAAAGCAAACCGAACCGCAGCGCTGTCAATCTTTTGAAGCGCCAATTTTTCGGCAGTTCGGAAAGCGTGCCTGGCATCTCGCGCGTCATGATCGATGCCTTCAACATCGTACAAGATCGCATTGCACGCTCACGCTTGGCCGGGGACCCGCCGGACGCCATCATCAACCCAATGTTGGCAGGCTTTAGCCCGTTCGATTTCCATCGCGCCGATAAATTGATTGAGCACGGCTATCGCGCAACGATGCGTGAGATCGAAAATATCCGCTACCGCATGCAGCTGCGCGAACAACTCAGTCCGGATATGGATATCACGCAAGCAGAAGTCGTCTGACAAACGTCCAAGGATCTTGACGCCACGTCCAACCTTTTGCTGTCAACGATCAGCGGCCAGCGTAACGGCCTCGACAATCTCGGTGACGACCCCACTGACCAGCGCTTCGTTATCACCTTCAGCCATGACTCGAATAACCGGTTCCGTGCCGGACGGACGAATTACCAGGCGGCCGCTGTCGCCAAGTTTTTCTTTACCCGCATTGATTGCCTTCACCACCGCTTGATCTTCCAGCGGCGCTCCTGATTTATAGCGTACGTTTTGCAGGATTTGCGGCAACGCTACAAACTTCGCACACACTTCGCTCACCGGACGACCAGTCTGCACAACCACTGCCAGGATTTGCAGTGCCGAGACCAGACCATCACCAGTTGTCGTAAAGTCGGAAAGCACCATATGCCCCGACTGTTCGCCGCCGACATTATAGCCGTGCTTGCGCATGTGCTCGACCACATAGCGATCGCCAACCGGCGTTCTGACAAGCCCCAGCCCTTTGTCCCGCAAGAACCGTTCCAGGCCGAGATTTGACATGACCGTCGCCACGATCCCGCCGGCCGTAAGCTTTCCCCGCCGATGCCAACTTTCGGCGATCACCGCCATGATCTGATCACCGTCGACCGTCGTGCCATTCTCATCGACAATGACCATTCTGTCAGCATCGCCGTCGAGCGCAATACCAACATCGGCGCGTCTCTCTTTGACCTTCGCCGCCAATGCCGCTGGCGACGTCGATCCACATTCGGCATTGATATTGCGCCCATTCGGTTCAACACCGATACCGATAACTTCCGCACCCAATTCCCACAGCGCTTGTGGTGCCACTTTGTATCCTGCCCCATGCGCACAATCGATCACGATTCGCAGGCCATCAAAGCGTAAATCACGCGGCAATGTCCGTTTGGCAAATTCGATATAGCGCTCCTGCGCGCTCTCAACGCGCGTCGCACGGCCAATTCGCTCCGGAGCAACCAACAAGGCATCAGATTTGGCGTCGATCAGCGCTTCAATCTCTTCTTCAGCAGCATCCGACAATTTATAACCGTCAGGATCGAAGAGTTTTATACCGTTGTCTTGGAAAACGTTATGCGAAGCCGAGATCATAACGCCGAGATCGGCACGCAACGATTTCGTCAACATGGCAACGGCAGGCGTGGGCATCGGGCCAAGAATAAAAACATCCATACCCACGGCTGTAAAACCCGATACCAAAGCTGATTCGATCATATAACCGGATAGACGTGTGTCCTTGCCGATCACCACCCGCGCGCGGTGGCCACCGTTGGAGAACGTTTTTCCAGCCGCCATACCGACCTTGAGCGCCACTTCCGACGTCATCGGATAGCGGTTTGACTGGCCTCTGATCCCATCGGTTCCAAAGTATTGACGCTTCATAGCTTCCAATCCTGTAGAGTGACTGCGGCCCCCGCCGACCGATTAAGCGACAGGAACAAAACAGCCCAATTTCATACAACCGGCCAGTCCCGCTAAGTGCCGGAGTGCACCACTTCCACCCCGCACGGCGCTAGCTGCACCTTTTCGCCTGGCACGAGTATAAATTGTCAATTCAAAAAGACCGTTAACCTTCCTTGAGCCAAGAACAAACTGACGACTCGAAGCCGGCACGCTGCACCCGCGGACTAACACTTCTTGAGTGAAAAAACATCGTCAACAAATCTGCGCATTTGCCGTTAAGCGTCAATTGCGGAGGCCGCGGCGTTGAGCGCGACACCAGAATCGGCCCATATCGCCACATCGCAGGCATAATCCTGTAGCGTTACTCCTGCAACCAAGTGTTTAGTTGAGGGCCACGCATGTCACATTTTTTGGCGGTTGCAAACCGCAAAGGTGGTGTAGGCAAGTCTACCATCGCAGTGATGCTATCGCACGCATTCTCAGTACTGGGCTCCAAACGCGTGCTGCTAATCGATCTTGATTCCCAATGCAATGCCTCCCTCATACTGCTCGGCGGGCAAGGCTGGAGCCAAGCGCGACTTGCCGGCCAGACCATTGCCGACTACTTCTTCGATTACTTCGACGGCAACAATCCGACACCCAAAGAATATCTGCTCCACCGCGTCGGCGATGTTGAATTAGCTGGCGGCAAAAAGCCGGCGATTTCCTTGCTGCCCGGCTCGCTGCTGCTGGAGGACATTCAAGGCGAACTGTTTTTAAAGGAATCCAATCAAGGCAATGATCCCGAGGTGATCGGCCAACGCGTTCAAGGCAAGCTCGAGCGTCTGCTGCGGCGATTTGGAAAGTCGCACGATCTGGTCATTCTCGACTGCCCGCCGGGCCTGTCCTTGGCGGCATTGGCAGCCTTACGCGTCGCCGATCGCGTCCTGGTACCCTTCCGACCCGATTATGTCTCTCAGCTCGCCGTCGATCGCGTCTCTCTTTTGATTGAGCAGAAGCGCAATATCGATGATGTGGAAAAAATCGCATTCGATCAGCGCCGCTATATTTGTCTGGCAAATTACATGCGTGGGCAGGGACGAGAACGAGTTCTCGTTGAGGATATATCGGTCAGTCACCCGATGCTTTTGACCCAGCTGCCGCAGCGCGAGGCAATCGCCAATGCCTTTGATTGGGAACCGCAGCCAAAATCGCTGGACCAGAAGTATGGTGAGGCGATGGAAGATTTGCGCAGACTGTATGAGGAATTGAGTCCAATGCTGCCGCTGCGACAGGCTGCTTAATTGATTGGTTGAGCGAAATGGGAAAGCCCGAACTGATATGGCCGGGTGAACGGCTCAGAGCATTTTTTCGCACGCTCTTTGCAAACGAGCCGACCATTACCCCAGAAGTCCGCGAACGTTTGGTCGAGCAGTGTACAAAGCCGATCAACCGCATGTTGGTCTGGTACTTCCCCGAAGCGAAGAAAGATACGCGACAGTCTGAGGCACGTGAACCGGGGGGGCACCAACAACACGATTTCAAAACCGATGCCCCGCCGCTGGCCAGCCCTGACGATGCATCGGTGCTTGAGCAAATGGCGCCATGGCCGGAGCCCGATCAGGAGCCTGCCTATGAGCGCATCGATGCCACAGATGGCACGCCGCAAGCTGAGCCGCCCCCCCAGCTGATGATGAACGAAACCGCCGAGGCAAAAAAATTTGATCCCTTTGCCTTCAGCATTATCGCTCTCTACCGACGGGACGGTCGCGAAGCTCTCATCGCGCAGCTGAACCAAATCGACTCATCTGAAGATCTGCGCCAACTTGCCGACGCCCAGCACCTGTCGGTGCCAGGTGACATTCAGGAGCCTGCTGCACTACGCCATGCCATCGTCAAGGGCGCTGAGCAGCGCATCGCCGACCGGCGCGCCGCAGGAAGCTAGCCCGCCGAACCGGGCCACCCCAATCACGATTTGGCATCACCATTCAGTGTTGTATGCCAAATCGTGCTATGAAGGACATCGCGAATCAATCTCTTTCCAGGACCCGCGCCATGACTGATCGAATTGTCAGCGGCTTGAATTCTGAGACGGATGCAAACGAGACATCCATTCGTCCTCAGACACTCGGCGATTTTATCGGTCAAGAGCAGGCGCGCGCCAATCTCCGGGTCTTTATCGAAGCAGCCCGCAAACGTGGCGACGCCTTGGACCATGTGCTTTTTGCCGGCCCCCCTGGTCTCGGCAAGACCACTTTGGCGCAAATCATGGCCAAAGAATTGGGCGTCGGCTTTCGTGCGACATCCGGTCCAGTGATCTCGAAAGCCGGTGATCTGGCGGCGCTTTTGACTAATCTGGAGGACCGCGACGTCCTGTTCATCGACGAGATCCATCGCCTGAACCCGGCTGTCGAAGAGATTCTCTATCCAGCAATGGAGGACTATCACCTCGACCTGATCATCGGTGAAGGCCCGGCCGCCCGTTCTGTACGCATTGAACTCGCCAAATTTACCCTCGTCGGTGCGACCACCCGCTCCGGCCTGCTGTCGACTCCGTTGCGTGATCGCTTTGGCATTCCGGTTCGCCTGAACTTTTACACCGTTGAGGAACTTGAAACGGTGGTCACGCGCGGCGCCCGCATTCTATCGGTTCCGATCGTTCCGGAAGGGGCTAGAGAAATTGCCCATCGCGCCCGCGGCACACCGCGCATTGCCGGCCGCCTCTTACGCCGGGTTAGAGATTTTGCCGCCGTCGATGGAGCCACAAAAATAGACTCCGCCGTCGCCGATCGCGCCCTACGCGCCCTCGAGGTCGACAGCCAAGGCCTCGACGCCCTCGACCATCGCTACCTGTCTTGCATTGCAAATAATTACGAAGGCGGCCCTGTCGGCATAGAGACCATCGCTGCCGCGCTTTCCGAACCGCGAGACGCCTTAGAAGAAATCGTTGAACCGTATCTCTTACAACAAGGTTTCATCGGACGGACGCCGCGCGGGCGCGTTCTCACGCTCAAGACCTACCGCCACCTTGGTCTTGCAGGACCGCAGCGGCTGTCGACACCGCAAATCGCGATGTTTGATGACGGCGATGAGCCGACCGATCAAGAGCGGGCAAAGAACCGTGGCCAATAACGTCGAGTGGCCGGACCTGGCCGGGCGTATTGTCGAGCGCGACAGCGGTCTCTGTCATCGCCTGCCCATTCGCGTATACTTCGAGGACACTGATTTTTCCGGCCTCGTCTACCATGCCGCCTATGTCAAATGGTGTGAACGTGGCCGCTCCGATTTCCTGCGCCTGTTAGGCAACGATCATCACAATCTGCTCGCCGGCGCCAATGGCAGCGAACCGGCCGCTTTTGTTGTCCGCCGCATGACATTCGAGTTTCTAAAACCGGCCCGCATCGACGAAATTCTAGAGGTTGAAACGAGCACCAAGGAAATCGGCGCTGCGCATTTGACGCTCGATCAATGCATTTTCCGCGGCACCGACCAGATCATAGCGGCCGAAGTTATGGTGGTCCTTGTTTCGCTGTCGGGCAAGCCGCTCCGCCTGACCCAAACCCTGCGCCAGGCCTTTGCCGCCCATCAGCGGCACGAGTCTTGAAGTCTTTTCCGTGACTTGGCCCGCCACCCCGAAGTCTCGCGTGGCGAGACCAGGAGACAAGGCGTCGTAGTTTGGCCAAGTTCCCGGCCCATATGCGACCCGTGGGGACATCGAACCAGCGTATTGCGCAAGCCGCCCGTCCGGCGCTAGACCAACCTGTCAGAAATCAGGATGCGCGAGAGCACGATTTCGGACAGAAAGTCGCTCGCTTCTTTGGCGGAAATCATCGGGCTTGGAGGTGGGAGAACCGTGACGAATCAGCTTGAGATCCGAAGACGATAACCTTGCGGTGCATCAGGCTGGTTTCGCCAGTTCACCGTAACGGACGACAGGATCTTAACGGCAGGCCATGCATTGTGTGGAAAAGTGTTGAATTGCAGGCGTTTCTCGCCATAGCGGGCGACACCACGCTAAACACCTGCTTAACACGACAGTGCCCCTTTCCGAATGCACTGTTACCCTGACGCGACTGGACAGAAGACCAACGCTCAACGAAACACATGGTATGAGACGGACATGAGACGGATTATTGCATGTTGACAGGAGCCAAAAGCGCTGCCGCGCCAACCAATGGTGTATCGTTCATCGAGCTATTCATGCACGCTCACATTGTCGTGCAGGTGGTGATGATCGGACTGCTTCTGGCCTCGGTATGGTCCTGGGCCATCATCATTGAAAAACTCTTCTCCTTTCGCCGCGCACGCGTCGAAGCAGATCGGTTCGAGCAGATGTTCTGGTCCGGCCAATCGCTGGATGAGCTCTACGCCAACTTGGCACCAAACTACACCATCGCAATGGCCGCATTGTTCGTGGCCGCAATGCGCGAATGGAAGCGGTCCGTCGAGGGCAGCATCCGCGCGCTTGGCGGCATTCAACTGCGTGTCGAAAAAGTCATGGACGTCACCATCAGCCGCGAAATGGAACGCCTGGAGCATCGTTTGCTATTCTTGGCAACCGTCGGTGCCACGGCCCCCTTCGTCGGCTTGTTCGGTACAGTCTGGGGCATCATGACCAGCTTTCAGGCGATCGCCACATCCAAGAACACGAGCCTTGCTGTTGTCGCACCAGGCATTGCCGAAGCCCTGTTCGCAACCGCCCTCGGCTTGCTGGCGGCCATTCCGGCCGTCATCTTCTACAACAAGTTTGCTGCCGATGCCGCGCGCCTTTCTCAGCGCCTCGAAGCTTTCGCCGATGAATTTTCTGCCATCGTCTCGCGTCAGATCGATGTCAGCGAACGTCACCAGCCAGCCGAACGCTATAATGCATAGACCCGGAGGAGCAGTCGACGATGGGAGTTAGTCTCGGCAGTGGACAAGGCGGACAAGGTGGGCGCCGTCGGCGTGGCAAGAGATATTCGCCAATGTCTGAAATCAACGTCACACCATTCGTCGATGTCATGTTGGTGCTGCTAATTATTTTCATGGTCTCAGCGCCCCTGTTGACGGCAGGTGTGCCATTGGAATTGCCTGCGACGGCAGGCAAGGCGTTGCAGCCACAGAACAAGGAACCCGTGGTGATTTCGGTTACCAAGACAGGCCAAGTTTATCTCGGCCAGGAATCCGACAAACCCATTCCGCTTGATCAACTTGGCGCCAAACTCCAAGCAATTGCCAAATCGCGCGGCGGAAAAACTGAAACAATTTTCGTTCGCGGCGACACGGCGGCGCAATACGGTATGATTGCCCGCGTTATGGCGCGGGTCAAACAGTCGGGCTTTAACAAGCTCTCACTGGTGACGGAAATCGAATCTGGAGGCTAGCCCGCCGTGTACCTCGGGTTTGTCCTGTCTGTTGCACTCCACGCTGGCCTGCTGGCTTGGGCGTTTGTTAATATTCAAGCAACACCGCCATTCAAGACACCGCAACCTGAGCCGGTTGAAGTTGCAATCATCACGCCGGATGAATTGGTGCGCCTGAAAAAGGGCAATCGCCGCTCCAAGAAGTTGCAGGCTAAGAAAGCCAAAAGTCAGGACAAGGGGAAACGCAAGAAAGCGAGAAAACAGAAGCCGCCGCAGCCATCTGCGACACCACCACCTGATCCGGATGCCGCGCGCAAAGAACAACTCGCCAAGAAAAAGGCCGAGGCAAAAGCCCTCGCCCTCAAACGCAAGAAAGCTGCCGAAGCAAAAGCCAAAGCGTTGGCTCTGAAGCGTAAGAAGGCTGCTGAGGCCGAAGCGCGCGCGAAAGCAGCCGCCAAGCGCCGCAAGGCTTTGGCGGAAAAGAAGCGCAAAGCCCGTGAGCGCCGGCGCAAAAAAGCCGCTGAGCGCCGGCGCAAGCGGCTCGCAGAAAAACGACGCAAAGCCCGCCTCGAACGTCAACGCCGTGCGCGCCGCAAAAAACAATTGGAAGATGCCGTCCGCCAGGCACTGCTGGACAAGGACCCGACCAAGCGCAGACGGCGCGGCGGCAGTCAAGAAGAGCCTGACAAACCGACCAAAGCCAAAGGCCCGACTGCCGGTGCAAAAGAGGGCAAAGATCAACGCCTAACGGCCAGCGAAGAGAGCTTGCTGATCAGCCGCATCCGCAATCAGATCCGAGACTGCTGGCGCCTTCCCGGCGGCGGCGGCGGCGTGGTCGGCATTCCAAACGTCAAACTGAGTTGGAAACTCGACCGGCAGGGCAAATTGATTGGCGAACCGCGCGTCCTGGGGCGACGCGGCGGCACTATGTATAACCTGGCTGCCGCAGCCGCCGTTCGCGCAGTAAAGCAATGTCAACCGTTTAACTTGCCCGCCAAGCTCTATAAGCATTGGAAAGTCATCGACGAGTGGGTATTTGACCCGGACGATATGTAGTGATGCCATTCGAAAGTCCACTTTGAGTCGTAGAAGCAGAACCGAACCAACGAGATTTAAAATGTCCGATGAGCCGAAATTGGTCACAACGCGCCGGCAGGCGCTCACTTGGCTAGGGTCGGCGGCCCTCTTCACAACACTACCGATCGGCGCGACAACGCCCCTCGCCCAAGGCCTGCGCGGCCGTCAGACGCAGGGCAATCTGCGCCCTGTCCCAATCGCCATCCCACCGTTTTTAGGCGACGATCCACGCCTCGCTGCCGACGTCACCCGGATTATCACCAACAATCTTGGCAAGTCCGGCCTGTTCCGCCCCCTAGACCCCAGCGCCTTTATCGAGCGTATTCGCTCCACAACCGTCGCCCCTCGTTTTGCGGATTGGCGCGCAATCGGCGCCGAAAATCTTGTCGTAGGCATCACAAACCGCGACCGTCGGGGGCGCGCGGTCGCGGAATTCGGAGTGTGGGACGTTGTCTTGGGCAAACAACTCACCCGCCAGCGAATAAAGATCGACCTCCGCAGTTGGAGACGCATCGGCCATATGATTTCCGACCAAGTCTACCAAAAGATCACCCAGGAGACCGGCTATTTCGACACGCGCATCGTGTTCATTGATGAGCGCGGTCCTAAGGACAACCGCATCAAGCGGTTGGCGGTCATGGACCAAGACGGTGCCAATATTCAATTTTTGAGTTCAGGACGTGAACGGGTTTTGACGCCGCGTTTCAGCCCAACCAATCAAAAGATCACCTACATGCTCTACCCTGGCGACCGCAAATCGTCTCAAACGACACCGCGTGTTCTATTGATGGACCTTGAAACGCGCCGCCAGGAAATCGTCGACGATTATCCAGGCATGACCTTTGCACCCCGCTTCTCTCCTGACGGACGCAAGATCATCATGAGCCGGGAACAGGACGGCATCTCGACGATTGTTGAGCGGGATCTCGCATCGCGCCGCTCGCGTCCGTTGACTCGCTCCAACGCCATTGACACAAGCCCGTGCTACTCACCCAATGGGCGTCAGATTGTATTTACATCGGATCGCGGCGGCAGCCAGCAGTTGTATGTGATGAGCGCCGACGGTTCGAAACCGCGCCGCATCAGCTTTGGACAGGGATCATACTCGACACCGGTCTGGTCACCACGAGGCGACTATATTGCCTTCACCAAACCGCTTCAGGAACGATTCTTGATCGGCGTTCTCAAGCCTGACGGCTCTGGGGAGCGCATCCTGACCGAAGGCTATTCCAACGAAGGCCCGACGTGGGCACCGAATGGCCGGGTTTTGATGTTCTTTCGCGAGCCCCGCGGGGTCAACAGTGGGCCCCGGCTCTATACCGTTGATATAACTGGATATAATGAGCGATTGGTTCGCACGCCGTCATTTGCCTCGGATCCGGCATGGTCACCGCTCTTACGGTGAACTTGATTCCCGTTAAGCATGCCCTAATTTAATCCAGTTTTGGTCAAAATCGTTCATTTCACGACGCTTTGGTGTCAGCGCGACATGCGGCATTGGTGCCACAAACCCCCGAAATATCGAAAGAAAATCCCACAGTTGATCAGTTTAATGCGTGGCAATTCAGCATCAACGGGGCTGCAAAACTCCGCTCACTGTGCCCTTATTCTTGATCTCTGCCGCCCATCCCGGTACCCCGGAAGAGGCAAAAGCCGCAAATGAGTTAGGATTGCAAAGTAAGCCGGGTGGGAGAGGCATCAATGTAATTGCAGCAATAGCTGCTGCCATTGTTCTTGGTGCTTGTCTTTGGGAATTTTCAATTCCCTGATGGAGTTTGGAGCCAAGGCTCCAGCGTCGTCGCCATAGTCCCCTTGTTTTGTGATTCCTGGACCTCAATAGGAGAAAGATTATGAAGGGCGCTATCGTTATTGCTGCAGTTGCTGCAGCCGTTGCTTTGGGGGCTTGCCGTAAGGAAGTTCCGCACTCTCCGATGAAGCTGGGTGCTGAAGTTCCTGCCGTTGAAAAGGTTGCCCGCTAAGCCAGCGCGCAATTTTTCCAACTACGGGGAAAGTTTCAGGCCGCACCACCGGTTTCCATAACCGTTGGTCGGCCTTTTCTTTTTTGTATCTTCTCGACCATTTCGCGTCTTTGGATTGGCCGAGTCGGCTGAAGCTGTTGGAAAACACGAATAACCAATTGCCAAATCAGCGCTCCTAGTCCTTTTCTCAGACGTTAATTGCCGCGTCTATCGACCGTCGCCTAGTCCTGGTCACAATTATGGGCAAACGCTGCAATTGCAATTCGGTGCTTGGCCCTGCGTGATTCGTTTTTGTACCGTGTATCACCTTCGCCGCAACTGCCTGTCAATGGAGAGGATCATATGCCTGCTCTTGGTGGAAAAACCCAACTCGCAACACTGCTGATGAGCGCACTTGTAGCGATGTCGGTAATGGGATGTGCCAACAAAAGCCTGGATCAGAACCAGTCGAGTTTGAATGCCAATAATGCCCGCCCGGCCAAACCGGGCACCAAGCGGGATTTCTCCCAAAATGTTGGCGACATCGTCTATTTCACCACCGGCAGTTCAAACCTATCGCCGGAAGCCCAACAAATACTGGTCAAACAAGCGCGTTGGCTGAAGCAGTTTGCCCGCTATACAATTACGGTTGAAGGCCATGCCGATGAGCGTGGCACCCGCGAATACAACATCGCCCTCGGTGCCAGGCGTGCCAATGCTGTAAAGCGGTTTCTGGCCCAAAATGGCGTCAGTGCGCGACGTCTACGCACCATTTCATTCGGCAAGGAGCGTCCGGTTGCTGTCTGCAACGATATATCCTGCTGGTCACAAAATCGGCGCGCTCAGACAGTTCTCAACAACCGTGCAAGCCTCTAGTGTGTCAGTGGCCCGACGTAGCGATTGCACAACATACACCGGCTGACTTTGAAAAACCGACTCCGCTAGCCCGTTTACGGCCCTGCGCCCATACCGCACCAGCGTGATATAGGGTATGGTGCACCAACAACGCCGGCTCAGCCCGCGAGATCATCACGATTGAGCACGACCGCTTTCGCGCGTTCCCGTCAAACGCCCACGATGATCGCAAATTGTAGAATGGATGCTTGAGAGATTGAGGTTGATGCAGCCATGATCCACCCGGCCCACAACACAACAGTCGTGCCAATTTTGATCACCCTGCTCATTATAGCGGTAGTCAATGGCACACAGTTGGACGCGTTGCGCGCGCAGCAAGCTCCTGGCGCCGCCAAAAAGGACAGCGATCAGGGCCAGTTAGAAGCACGCGTGCGCCAGATCGAGCGCCAAATCGTCGACATGCGTGTTATGATCGATACGTTGCATTCTCTGGCCAATGGCGCACGCCGCCCACCAGCACCAGGCTTCGGCGCGAGCCCCCAGCCGCCTGGTCGCACGCCAGCGCCCGGCGCGACCGATACCAACTCTGCCGCGCGGATCGCGATTCTTGAAACTCAGATTCGTGCTTTGACATCCCAGGTGGAAAAACTGACAGCCAAACTGCGCGCCGGTCAATCTCCGGCTGCAAAACAGACCACCCCTCCACCGGGCGCCACGCAGCCGCGTTCCAATCAGTGGCAACCCAAAAAAACGGATCAGACTAGGTCTCAAGCTGGGACGCAAAGCCCAGCTGCTGCGCCCGCATCCTCACCCAGAGGTCGCGGCTTTCTAGCGCTCAACAAACCGTCGACAGGATCAGGATGGGCGACGCGTCGCCCCGGCGCGTCGACACCGCCGGACGCCAACCGCACGTACCTTGCCGCTATTAATCTCTACAACAATGACGACTTCGACGGGGCCCGGCGCGCCATCAAACGTTTTGTGAAAGAGCACCCCAATCATCCACAAATCCCAACCGCCAAATTCCGCCTGGCCCAATCCAATTTTAAACTGCGCAACTATCAAGCAGCAGCAACACAGTTTGCCGATCTGGTCCGCAAATACCGCAGTGAGCCGATCGCCCCGGATAGCTATGCGATGTTCGCAGCATCGCTGGCGCGGGCCGGCAGAAAGCGCGATGCATGTCGCATATTCAAAAACATGGCGCGCCAGTTTCCCAACGACGCCGCCCACATGCCGCCGGAGGCAAAGAGCGAACGGCGGCGATTAGGTTGCTAGTAGAATGCCAGAGCCTCTAACGGACGAAGAGGTCGACGCCTGCTTCGCGATCCTTAAAGGCAAAGCTGTTGTTTTGGCAATATCGGGTGGTCGCGACAGCATGGCCCTGCTGCATCTGTTTGCCGAATGGCGCAAACGCACTGCGGGCCCGCCGCGCCGCGCCATTGCCGTCACGATTGACCATGGCTTACGGCCCCAAGCAGCAACCGAAGCACAATGGGTCGCAGAGCATGCAAAGGCCCTCGGCATTGACCATGTAACGGCGCGTTGGGAGGGCGAGAAGCCGGCAACCGGCGTTCAAGCGGCGGCACGCAACGCCCGGTATCGACTGCTCTTCGAACACGCACAAAAATTACAGGACGCCACCCCCACAGCCGTGGTCACAGCACACAACCAGGAGGATCAGGCAGAAACGCTGTTAATGCGTCTTGCCCGTGGCAGCGGTCTTGATGGCCTCGCTGCCATGCCGACCGTATCCGAGCGCGGTGATTGCCAACTCATCCGGCCTTTTCTGGAGATTCCCCGCGCCCGGCTCACTGCCACCCTCGAGACCCGCGGTCACGAATGGATTGATGACCCGAGCAATGACAGCGACGATTTTGAACGCATCCGTATCCGCAACGCAGCAGCGCAACTTCAGGCATTGGGCCTGGAGCCCCCCCGGCTTGCTCTAAGCGCCCGCCGTCTCCTAAGAGCGCGCCGGAGCGCCGCCAGGACGGCAAGCGAGTTTTTTCGGTCCCACGTCAACACGCATGACGGGCTGATGGGACAGGTAAATCTTGATCGACTAATCGCGGCCGGCGAAGAGACCGCGCTGCGCACGATGACCAACCTGATCGAACTTTTTGGCGGCGACGCCTTACCGCCACGCATGCGCCAGACTGAAACGCTGCTCGAGGCAATTTTCACTCACCACCACGGCTCGCGTGCTGGTGAACACTTCGCGGATACCCAGCCCCAGCTCCAAACGCTCGGCGGCACCAAGCTTCATATCCGCCCAGGCAAGGATCTGTGCATCTGGCGTGAATGGGGGCGTCAACCGCTACCTGTCGTCGCGATCAGCCCAGGCCAGACGGTTATTTGGGACGGCAGGTTCGAAGTCAGTCTTGCCAGCAACGCACCAGACGGACTGGAAATTCGTGCTCTTGGACCAAGCATCGCATCCAAACTTATGAAGTCCAAGGCAGCAGAAGATTTGGCCCGACTTCGTGCCCCTGCCATCAAGGACGCGCTTGCAACGCTTCCGGCCCTTTGGGCGGGCACCCGGCTTGCAGCCATTCTCTATCCTGGACTCAAGCACGCTCTCGATGAGCTCTCGGCCATTGCCCCCAAACTAACGATTTGTAAACCAAAACAATATGAAACCGCCTTTTCCAGTGAGTTTTTGCCGCCGGGCAAACCACGCTATTAGCCCGGCGCAGCGACCAATAGCGGCCCCAATCGCGCTACCAAGGCCCCGAAACACCCTGTGGCAGTGCTTATCCAAGTACAGAATAACCTTGATTAGCCCTGAAAACGCAGGCATTGAGGCACCGGACCGCAGCCAAACCTGTTCACTGCAAAAGCCTTGGACCGCTTGGCAAAGCCGGCACTGACACCTATTTTACCTAATTATGCTGTAATAGGCGGGCGAACTGACCGTGCCGAACAAAACGTCGGTGCTCGCGTTTCAAAATGAGCCGGCCGTGAAGGAACGATCATGAACTCCAACTTCCGGAACTTCGCCATCTGGGTTGTTCTACTTTTGTTGTTTGTCGCCCTATTCAATCTGTTCCAAAACCCGGCACAGAGCCAGCGCGGCACGGAAATAACCTATTCTGAGTTCCTGTCCGCAGTACAACAAAAGAACGTCCAAGAAGTCACCATCCAGGGCAATCGCTTATCGGGCAAATTCACGAAGTCCGGCGGTGGCAGCAAGTTCACGACCTACGCCCCATCAGACCCCGCACTCGTCGAACGCCTGCGCAAGGCCGGCGTCTCGATCAAGGCCCGTCCGACCGACGACGAGGTTCCTTCATTCCTGAGCGTCCTGGTCTCCTGGTTCCCGATGCTGTTGTTGATTGCCGTATGGATCTTTTTCATGCGCCAGATGCAAGCCGGTTCGGGCCGCGCCATGGGCTTTGGCAAATCGAAAGCCAAGCTTTTGACCGAACGTCATGGTCGCGTCACCTTTGAAGACGTCGCCGGCGTTGATGAAGCCAAAGAGGATCTCCAGGAGATCGTTGAGTTTCTGCGCGACCCACAAAAGTTTCAACGCCTTGGCGGGCGCATCCCACGCGGCGCCTTACTTGTAGGTCCTCCTGGCACCGGCAAGACGTTGCTCGCGCGCGCCATTGCTGGCGAAGCGAACGTGCCCTTCTTCACGATCTCTGGCTCTGACTTTGTTGAAATGTTCGTTGGTGTTGGTGCCAGCCGCGTCCGCGACATGTTCGACCAAGCCAAAAAGAATGCACCCTGTATCATCTTCATCGACGAAATTGATGCGGTTGGACGTCATCGCGGCGCCGGCCTCGGCGGCGGCAACGACGAGCGCGAACAAACGCTCAACCAATTGCTTGTCGAAATGGATGGCTTTGAGGCCAACGAGGGAATCATTCTGATCGCTGCGACGAACCGACCTGACGTGCTCGACCCGGCACTCCTTCGTCCCGGCCGTTTCGACCGCCAGATCGTGGTGCCTAATCCTGACGTTGCCGGCCGCGAAAAAATCCTGCGTGTGCACATGCGCAAAGTTCCCCTGGCACCAGATGTCGACCCCAAAGTTATTGCCCGTGGCACGCCCGGTTTTTCCGGTGCCGACCTTGCCAATCTGGTCAACGAAGCCGCGCTGCTGGCGGCGCGTCGCAATAAGCGGCTCGTCACACAGTTGGAATTTGAAGATTCCAAGGACAAGGTCATGATGGGTGCTGAGCGCCGGTCGATGGCCATGACCGAAGAAGAAAAACTCGCCACCGCCTATCACGAGGCTGGCCATGCACTCGTCAATCTGCTGGTGCCGGGTGGCGACCCGCTGCACAAGGTGACCATCATTCCGCGTGGTCGCGCACTTGGCGTCACCATGAGTCTGCCGGAACGCGATCGCCTGAGCTATTCGAAGCAATGGTGTGAAGCGCGCATGGCTATGATGTTTGGCGGCCGCGTTGCCGAGCAAATCATCTATGGCAAGGAGCACCTCAATACCGGTGCAGCCAATGACATTATGCAGGCAACGGCGCTGGCACGTCGCATGGTCACGGAATGGGGCATGAGCCCGAAGCTTGGCCCCTTGCGCTACAATGAAAATCAGCAGGAAGTTTTCCTGGGTCACTCCGTCACGCAAAGCCAGAACATGAGTGAAGAAACAGCCAAACTGATCGACGAAGAAATCCGTCGCATCGTAACGGCTGGCGAAGGCGAGGCCTGGGACGTCTTGGGCGCCAACAAAGACAAGCTCGAGGCGATAACGCAAGCACTTATGGAATTCGAAACCATCAGCGGCGAAGAGTGCCAGGCCGTGATGCGTGGCGAAAAGATTGTGCGTCCGGAAGACGATGAAGATACCAAGGGCCCGATTGGATCTGCGGTTCCGTCAGCCGGCGCCGTCAGACCTCCGCGGGAAGAACCCGACACCGGCGGCATGGAACCACAGCCGTCATAAGCACTGAGCTCCCATCAGTCACGAGGCGCAAGGCAAATGCAAGGCTCGGCACCGTTTCGAGGGTGTTGGGCCTTTTTTGCTACTATAGTGACCGTGACGATGACAAAATTGCCAAAACTGCAGCGCCTGCCCCACGACTGCAACGGAAACGAAAGCGATGCTGCGCGAAATTTATGTCCGTCCCATAGGCCTTTA
Organism: Hyphomicrobiaceae bacterium; assembly: GCA_965223255.1. Taxonomy (GTDB): domain Bacteria; phylum Pseudomonadota; class Alphaproteobacteria; order Rhizobiales; family Hyphomicrobiaceae; genus CBDCWA01. Next base: position 339,558 of record CBDCWA010000004.1, read on the forward strand.
TCCGGCCCACCACTCGGAAGCCGCTGACGACGTCTGGGGCGCACTTCGCCTTGCCGGCGGTTGGCTGGATTTCGCAGGCCTGGAAATCGCAGAACGCAACGGCGCTGCCGTCGAACGACGCATTGCCGGCCTTGGCGAGTTTCTCGAACGCGACTGGGGCCGACGCGCACTCCAGGCAGCCGACATGTTCGAAGCGCTGCAAAAGCCGCGCGCCAGATTGGCAGGCCTCTCCCTTGACGTGCCTCGGATCATGGGCATCGTCAACGTCACCCCGGATAGCTTTTCAGATGGCGGCGACCATGACACATGCGGGGCAGCCGTCGCCCACGCCTTAAGGCTCGTTGAAGAGGGCGCCGACATTATAGACATCGGCGGTGAATCGACCCGCCCCGGTTCAGATCCGGTAACGCTGGACGACGAACTCGCCCGCGTCATCCCCGTCATCAAAGGACTGGCAGGAAAAGTCGAGGCCCGCATCTCTATCGACACCCGCAAAGCCGAAGTGATGCGTCAGACCGCAAGCGCCGGCGCCGATATAATCAATGACACGTCCGCGCTTACCTACGACCCGGAGGCCATTGCAATGGTCGCCGAACTCGGGCTGCCCGTGATCCTGATGCACACTCAGGGCGAACCAAAAACCATGCAGGACGCCCCGACCTATGATGATGTTTGCCTCGAGGTGTTCGACTATTTGGAAGCACGGCTCGAAGCCTGCACGCGTGCCGGCATCCGGGCGGATAAAGTTGTCGTCGACCCCGGCATTGGTTTTGGCAAAACTCTCGATAACAATCTCGCCCTATTAGCCGGCGCCGCACTTTTCCATGGCACGGGCTGCCCAGTTTTGATCGGCGCCTCACGAAAGCGAATGATTGGAACGCTCACCGGAGTAGAGCATGCAAAGGATCGGGTTGCGGGTTCGGTAGGAGCGGCCATCGCAGCAGCAGCGCAAGGCGTGCAGATCCTTCGCGTGCATGATGTTGCAATGACACGCCAGGCACTCGACGTCTGGCAAGCCGCCACAAGTGGCGCGCGCGAGAGCATGCGCTAGCAGCAGAAAAACGCGATTGGATTCAGAAGGCTCACAGGTTAAACCCCGGATATCCTCAAAACACTTTCAACAATTGTCATGTGGATATGATCCTCCCGTGTCTTGTTTCGAACGTATTGTAAACCCACGATCGTCGTGCGCGGGCGATGAGCGCATATGGGATTAGCGCGTTTGCCCGATGAAAAAAGTGAGACCGGCGCGGGGCGGGTCGTTGATATGCTCATCGATGCAAGTCAATCATTGTCCTGCGCTACCAGTAGCGGCAATGGGGAGATTTGTACCTTGCATACCATGCACATTGAGGGCGCGACGCCGACACACCCACCACACCTGTATCAGCCCCAGGCACGAGAAGACTTACAACTCGTCCATGAGATCAGAACGCTGGCGACCAAACTTCATCGCTTGGACGCGCTGGACAACAATAGAACGCTCAAGCACTTATCACGAGAGGTATTGCAGCAGCACGGCCAACAACGCACGCAGTCTTTGCGTGTGACCCGAGACAGCTACGCCCAGCATATTTCAAGACTGCACCGCCGTCGCAGGCGCGCGCAACAATTGCGCCACCTTACTCCAATCGCCTTGTTGCTGGCGCTACCGTCGAGCATGATCTGGTTTTTGAGTTAGATTATCGGGTGTCAAATTTCAGCCGCCAACGGGGGGCCAACTAAGCAAACAACAATGATCGCTCTTTCAACCGCGAGCACCAGCCCCCCCGCCGTTCGAACTCTTCCGGTCAGCAGAACCGGTCATATTGAATCATTCAAAGGGCATTTCCCTCAGCCCATCTGTCAGGGCGGTGCACGTTCCACGCAACAAGAACTGCCCCGCCTGTCTTTTCGCGTCTGATACCGAATTTCAAGCCGCATCAGCGGCAAGAATTTGATCGCCGAGCGCCTGCGTCAAAGCGCGGAAAAGCCAACCACCCTCCTTCCATTTCAGTCTGACAGGCTCTAGTTTGCCGGGTTGAACGAACCCTTTGGTGACAGATGAGAATAATTTCATGAGCGTCAGGGACGACGATAATGTTCCCTGGCGGACGCAAGCGGCTGTTTACGGCATAGGCGCCTTTTCAACCACGATCTTCTATGTCGCATCGGTGGTCATCCCCCTGCATGTTGCCGCTTTGAACCCATCCCCGTTCCTTTACGGTCTGGTGTTCTCAGCCGCCCATTTTCTCCCGTTGTTTTTTTCGATCCATGCTGGCGCCTTAATGGACCGGATCGGTGCCCGCCGGGTGCTGCTCTTTTGCACGACTCTCGGCGCCATTATGCCGATCTTCTATCCGATCGCGCCAACCATCTATGTCATTATTCTACTCCAGGCACTGCTTGGTTTTGCCGAGTCCATGGGCTGGCTCGGCGCCCAGACCATGATTGGTCAGTATATGCGCGGCAAGACGCGCTATGCCGGCCGCCTAAGCTTTGTCATTCGTTTCGGTCAATTGGCAGCGCCGCCAATGGCCGGAATGGTATGGGACGCTTTTGGCCCATGGGGGGCCTTTCTCTTGATGTCCCTTTGGGCTTCGGGCGCCATCGTATGTGCCCTCATGCTACCAGCAATAGGCCCCGGTGGCCCCGATCCATCAACCGCACCCCTATCGAGCCAATCGACGTGGCGCATGTTGTTGCCGAACCTTTCTGACTACTTCACCGCATTCAGTCTCCTGGCGCGTCCTGCCGTACTCGTAATCGTTTTGCTCAGCGCGCTGATGCACTTTGGAAACTCGGTCCAGAATTCGTTCTACGTCGCCTGGCTGGATCAAATGGGAATTACCGGCACAGCCATTGGTTTTTTGAGCTCGATAGCCGCTGTCTCCGCCGCACTATTTTCGCTCCTTGCTGAGCGCGCCGCAAAATATATCGGCGGCCTTTGGGTTGTATTGATTTCCCTTTGGGCTGGCATCATTCTGATTTGCATTACGCCACTGCTCGGGACGTATTTCTTGCTGCAAGTGGCCATGTTCATGCGTTCTGGGTTTGGCGGCCTGGCCCAACCCCTCATCATCACACTGGCGCTTGGCGGCGCAGGCCGCGAGAATCAAGGCAAGGCCATAGGTCTTCGCGGCACCGGCAACCGCATTGCCTCGATCATCTCCCCCTTGATCATGGGTGCCATTGCTGAAGTGATGGGCCTCAAGTGGTCATTCTTTGTGGTCGGCTTTTTGGTCAGCCTCGCGATGGTCGCCATCGCCAGCTATTTGTGGCGCAATCCAGCCGTCGCCAAGAGCGGCGAGCAATAGAGCCCGACAATGCCCCGACGAGAACAATATCCGTCCTTACACAGATCGGATAAAAGTGCTCGAATATTATAAGGATAAAGATGCGCTAGCGCATTGCGGCCGGCAATTGATCAAGTGAGGCTATATACCACTTCTCAGCTTCGACAATGGCCGGGTTTTCGCCATTGGCGTAGATCCAGCTATCGACAGCCCAACGCTGCCCGGTCTTTACCTCTGTCAACACCGCAGTCCAATGCGTCCAGCCTGATACGCCGCGCAATAGGTTTTCTTTTGCGAACGGGACGGAAACGGTGTGGTGTCGCAGGAGCTTGTTGTTGGCCAGCACCGCCAAATAACTGGTTGTGTTGGTCGCTTCGTCGACACAGTCCTGCTGGCCGGGATCACCGGAGGCGGTAAAATCCATACCGGGTCGGTCTTTTTGGGTCCCAATCGCATTGCCAACCCGCCGCTCCATCCATCCGATAGCATAAGCGACCGCGCGGCGCTCTTCCTTAGCCGACTTGTCGCGCCTCGTCTTGTTCATCAAACTGGCGATTGCCGCAACATCATCCTTGGTGAACCGAAACTTGGTTTTCACACGGCATCCATAGGCACGGCAGACATAAACGGTCGAGCCCGTCGTCCGGGTCGCATCGAACATCGCGTAATGGCCATCCAACGACCCAAAACCCTGATGGGTACATCCGGCCAGTGCAAGTGCAGCAATTGCACCGGCACACGGCCAAGTCCCCCCGCGCATTCCCCAGGCCCCCCAAAACCAATAGCACTCGCTGTGTGATCTACCAGACTCGTGATTCGTCACCAAATCCGCCTGGTCCGGCAAACCCAGTAAAGGTGCTTATGCCGCAGGTCTCACAGAACTGATTCCATTTGGCCATGACAGGCTTTATGGTCACCCCATGACAGCCCCTGACCCCATTCATGTTGTAGGTGCCGGCCTAGCCGGTTCGGAAGCTGCCTGGCAGATCGCCGAGGCCGGTTGCCCTGTCGTGCTGCATGAAATGCGCCCGGCAACGATGACGGCCGCCCACGAGACAGCCAACTTTGCGGAACTTGTGTGCTCAAACTCTTTTCGGTCCGATGATTGGGCGTTTAATGCGGTAGGCGTGCTGCATGAGGAATTGCGACGCACCGGCTCGCTCATTCTCAAGGCCGGCGATGCGCACAGGCTGCCTGCCGGTGGCGCACTTGCCGTCGACCGAGTTGGTTTTTCCGAAGCTGTCACAACAGCCCTGACCGAACACCCATTGGTCGAAATCGTCACTGGTGAAATCGAGGACATACCACCAACATGGCAAAGCGTGATCATTGCAACCGGCCCACTGACATCGGCGCCATTATGCCAGACGATTTTGCGCTTAACCGGCGAGCAATCCCTCGCATTCTTCGACGCGATTGCACCAATCGTCCATTACGACTCTATCAATCATGACATCGCGTGGCGCCAGTCCCGTTATGATAAAGAAGGTCCGGCCGGCACGGGCGCTGACTATCTCAATTGTGCACTGAACAAAACGCAGTACGAAACCTTCATCGCCGCACTGCTCGAAGGAGAAAAGACGGACTTCAAGGAGTGGGAAAAAAACACACCCTACTTCAATGGCTGTTTACCGATCGAAGTAATGGCCGAGCGTGGACCCGAAACATTGCGATTTGGCCCGATGAAGCCCGTTGGTCTCACCAACCCGCACACCCCAGAAGAGCGGCCCTATGCCGTTGTGCAACTGCGTCAGGACAACAAGCTCGGCACGCTTTGGAACATGGTCGGGTTCCAGACCAAACTGAAATACGGCGCGCAGCAGCGCATCTTCCGCATGATCCCCGGCCTTGAAGCGGCTACTTTTGCGCGTCTCGGTGGTTTGCACCGCAATACCTTCATAAATTCTCCACGTCTCCTGGACAAGACGTTACGTCTCAAGAGCCAGCCATCCCTGCGCTTTGCCGGCCAGATCACCGGTGTCGAAGGCTATGTTGAAAGTGCTGCGATTGGGATGTTGGCAGGCCTGTTCGCGGTTGCCGAACAAACCGGCAGGCCGCTCGCGCCGCCGCCACCAACCACGGCCTTGGGTGGTTTGCTCAATCACATAACAGGTGGGCATATTGGAACTGAAATGGATCCCCCGGAGATGAACGCTGCAAAGCCATCATCATTTCAACCGATGAACATCAATTTCGGACTACTACCGCCGCTCGCTGCACCAACAAAGGATCCGGCGGGCCAACGCCTCAAGGGCAAAGCGCGTGGCAAGGCAAAGAAAAAGCTGATGGCCGAACGCGCACTCAACGATCATGCAATATGGCGCAGCACCGTCGCATCGCAACTGCGCCGCGATATGATCAACGCTTAGATTGCAGACCACAGTCCGGCGCCCGCCCACGACAAGCGGATTGCTCTAGATCATCGCGTCTTAGCTTGGAGCCGTGATGGCGGTTCCAACTTAAGGCGCAAAGATGATTGGCCCTGAATAAGCGCGCAACTTTTTGTGTGGAACAGGATCGCACCCAACCCATTCCATACAGATTGCTTTAGCCACCGCGTCCGCCTTTGCCGCCCTCCAAAAGCCGGGGCATGATTTCAACGAAATTGCACGGGCGATGTCGATTATCGAGCTGCCACTTCAAGATGCCGTGCCAGCCGTCCTTGCACGCGCCGGGCGAGCCAGGCAGACAAAAGATATAGGTCCCGTTTGCCAGCCCGCCGCACGCCCGTGACTGAATCGTAGAGGTGCCGATTTTCTCAAACGACAGCGTATGGAAAATCGTGCTAAAGCCGTCGATTTCTTTCTCGAACAAGGGCTTTAGAGCATCGGGCGTAACGTCGCGACCGGTAAACCCGGTGCCACCCGTGGTTATCACCACGTCGACACCGGGGTCTCCAATCCAGCCCTTCACGATGGTTTGGATCTCGCCTACGTCATCGCTAACGATCTGACGCTCGGCAACAGTATGCCCGCTCTCTTCGATCATGGATTGCAGACTCGCTCCGGATCTATCCGACGCCAAGTCCCTGGTGTCGGATACCGTCAATACTGAGATATTAAGGGCGATAAACGGGCGGCTTTCATCGATTTTCGACATAGAAATGCTCCAACTCAATGCTGTCGCGACAGACTCATGATGCCGGTCCATCAGCTAACGCGGCCTGCACCGCTAGCAAATCGCGCCATGCCAATCGTTTGTGACCTGGCGAACGCAGCAAGAAGGCCGGATGCAGCGTCGCCAGCGTTTTGACCGGTTGCCCGTCGAATTCGACCTCACGCCACTTGCCACGCAGGCGCATGATGCCATCCGATGTCCGATATATTGTTTTGGCCGCGGCCCCACCCAACAACAGAATAATTCGCGGTGCAACCAACCCGACCTGACGGTCGAGAAACGGCCGACAAACTTCGGTCTCATGCAACGAGGGCGTGCGGTTGCCAGGCGGCCGCCAATAAACGACGTTGGTTATGTGGACCATAGGCTCATTCAATCCGATGGCGTCCAACATCTTGTCCAAAAGCTGGCCAGCGCGCCCGACAAAGGGCAACCCCGCGATGTCTTCGTCGCGTCCTGGTGCTTCACCAACAATCATCAAATCCGAACGTTCACTTCCACGATAGAAACAGAGGTTCTTGGCCGTAGCCTTGAGCCCGCACCCGTCGAACTGCAGCAGCAGGTCACGCAAAGCACTCAGCGATTGTGCCGCGCCTGCTGCCGCACGCGCAGCCATGACAGCCTCATCGCCAGACCCTTGATAGGCCGACGACGGCACGCGTGTCCTTGCACTAAGATTGGGCTGCGGCGGACCGGCATCGCTATTCCGCCGCACATTGGCAGCCGCCGGCAGCGCATTCGCCGGCACTTTCTCAAACCTCGCCAATAGGTCTGCCCCCGGCGCCACGTCGCACCGTTGCAGCCAGTTCGTTGCCCCCTCTGCAACGATATCGTCGGCCCCCATCGTCGCGTACCATTCGAGCAGCGCGGCAAGTTGACGGCGGGTTTCAATCTGATTGGTCATCAAGCTAGTTTACCCCCAGTCTATCCTGAACAAAACCGCCTCAAGTTATAGATCCCCAACGCCCGACCTGATTTAATACCGCCAACCTGCTGCAACCAGTGTTGCCTCTTAGAGGCGCAGCATCTCACACGATCGGAAAGGACGACTGGCGCCCATGTCTGAAAGACATCCAGACCTGCCCCCTCGCGAAGCGATGGACTTTGACATCGTCATCGTCGGCGCCGGCCCTGCCGGGCTTGCAGCCGCAATTCGTTTACGCCAGCTCGCCGAAAAACACGATCACGAGATAAGCGTCGTGGTGGTCGAAAAGGGCTCTGAGGTCGGCGCTCACATCTTATCGGGCGCCGTCGTCGATCCTGTTGGCCTTGACCAATTACTACCGGGCTGGCGTGAGCAGAACCCGCCGCTAGAGACCAAGGTAACCCAGGAGCAATTCCTTTATCTCACCCGGTCCAAAAGCATTCGCCTTCCGAACCTTCTAATACCACCTCTGATGAAGAACCATTTCAGCTATGTCGGCAGCCTTGGGTCTATGGTCCGATGGTTGGGAGAACAAGCTGAAGCGCTTGGCGCCGAGGTCTACCCCGGATTTTCAGCCAATGAATTGTTGTATGGATCGGACGGCGCGGTTACCGGCATCGCCACGCAAGATATGGGGCTCGACCGCGATGGCACACCAAAAGACAGCTATACGCCGGGTATGGAATTGAACGGGCGCTATGTTCTACTCGCAGAGGGCGCCCGCGGCTCGCTATCCAAGCAAGCCATTGCCAATTTCAAACTGGATGCTGATTGCGACCCTCAAAAGTTCGGCCTCGGGATGAAAGAATTATGGGAAGTTGGGCCTGACAAACACAAGCCCGGACTTATCCAACATTCATTTGGCTGGCCGCTCGACAACAGCACCGGCGGCGGCTCGTTCCTTTATCATTATGGAGAAAATCGTGTTGCGGTCGGCTTCGTCGTCCACCTGAATTACACCAATCCCCATCTGTCCCCCTACGACGAATTCCAGCGCTTCAAGACCCATCCGGCCATCGCCTCGACATTCGATGGCGCCCGCCGCATCGCCTATGGCGCACGTGCCATCACTGAAGGTGGCTGGCAATCGATCCCGAAACTGACATTTCCCGGTGGCGCACTTTTGGGCTGTTCGGCAGGCTTCGTAAATATCCCGCGCATCAAGGGCAGCCACAACGCCATCCTGTCCGGCATCCATGCTGCCGATGCCGCCTTCGAAGCAATCGTGGCAGACCGCCGCCAGGATCATCTCACCGCTTATGAACAGGCCGTCCGAACCGGGCCCATTGCCGACGATCTGCGTCCCGTGCGCAATGCCAAACCGCTGTGGTCTAGCCTCGGCACCGCGCTTGGCGTCGCCCTCGCCGGCATTGACATGTGGGCCAACACCATCATTCCACGTATCGGCTTTGGGATCACACTTTCGCATGGCAAACCCGACCATGAAGGCCTCAAGCCGAAATCCGAGGCAAAACCAATCGACTATCCCAAACCCGACGGCAAATTGACGTTCGACAAGCTGACCAATCTATCGTTCTCTGCAACCAATCATGAAGAAGACCAGCCCGTCCATTTGGTGCTTGCGCGACCGGAAATTCCGATTAAGCACAACCTGCCGACCTATGACGAACCAGCTCAACGCTATTGCCCGGCATCGGTCTATGAGGTTGTAGAGGCCAGCGACGGCGCCCCACGCTTCCAGATCAACGCACAGAACTGCCTGCACTGCAAAACCTGTGACATCAAAGATCCAGCACAGAACATCACCTGGACCTGTCCGGAAGGTACTGGCGGGCCCAACTACACTGAAATGTAGCCGGGTGTGCGAGCGGACACGCGCCGGCGACAAAATTTGGCCAAATCCTTAACCTGAAGCCCGAAAGTCGTGGAAAAGCTCAGCTTTCATCGCCATATCCTGTAATCTTAAGGTGAATGTGCAATCATTGCGAGAATCGCTAATTCGCCGTAGTCTTCTGATTGTCTGACAAATTCGTGACGCGCACGAGCCAAAGTATCGGACCCTATTGGATTCGATAGCGTTTTCAGGAAGGTGCAATGGGCCGCCAGCTCTCAAAATCGACGCAATACGCACTTGCAGCGTTTATCGGTGGTTTGATGCTGCTGATTGCGTCGCAAAACGCTCTTGCCCGGACAGAAAATACCCAAAAAGCCGAACCACAGAAATCGATCTTGGGCAGTTTTCTTGCCGCACGTTTCGCCCAGGCAAAATACGATATGAAGTCAGCGGTGGCGCTATATCGCCGTGCCAGATCCGACAAGAAAGCCAGCGCCAAACTTATCGAGCGCTCCTTTCAGGTCGAAGCCATCGAAGGCAATACGATCGAGGCGCGCGCTCTGGCAGAACGATTGATCTCGCTGATCAAGACTGAAACGCCCCGGCTCACAATAGAATTGACCGCACTCAGAAAATCGATCGCTGAGAAAACGCCCCGCGCTGATGTGCAAGATGAAGAATTGACGGCATTACAAAAGCGGGCGCGCACGATTGAGGAGAAATTATCCAGCCTGAAACAGAAAGGCCATCTTGCCAGGATCTGGCTGGGTGCCTCAGAGTTTCATCGCGGCAGATTTGCGAGCGCAAATAACTATTTCGACAAATCTGTAGGTAACCCGATCAGTGAGCTGACGGGACTATTGGCGCGCGCTTGGCTCAAGCAGGCGATGGGCGATACCAAGGGCGCGCTGCAAGTCCTCGACAATTCGCATCAGATTGAATGGGCCAGATTTTACGTACGCTACCATAAGGCACTGATCGCTGAACTGGCAAACGATCACAAAGTTGCGCAAGCCAACTATGCCAGCATATTTCGATTAGATTCAAGCACACCACGATTCGCCCTTGCCTATGCCACCCATTCCGCGCGCATCGGCGAATTCGGCTTGGCGCGCACCATTATCGCCCGCCACACCCTGCGGCGCGGTGGTACGCCACACCCAACGATCAGGGCACTAAGCACCAAGCTTGATGCCAACATTCCCTTGACACGCGTCGTCAAGAATGCAGCCCAAGGCATGAGTGAAGCGTTTTATGGTCTTGGCGAAGCACTGGCGGCGGAAGGTGGCATTTCGATTGGTGCGATCTATTTGCGACTGTCGCTGATGATCGACAACTCATCGCTATTTGCGCGCACGAGATTAGCCAACATATATGAGCGCATGCGTCGCTTCGATCGCGCCATAGAGGCTTATGACGAAATCCCCCGTGGCACACCATGGGATACGGCAGTTCAAATTCGCAAGGCCGTGAACCTTGGCCGCTTGAAAAAGACCGAACACGCCAAGCGTATTCTGGAAGAGATTGCAGACCGCAATCCCAAAGACTTCCGACCGCTCGATGCATTGGGCGAACTGATGCACCGCCAAAAAAACTATGCGGAGGCAGCAAAGTACTATTCCCGCATAATCAGTTTGGTTGCCAATCCAAAACGCCAGCATTGGCGGTATTGGTATTCGCGTGGCATCAGTTTCGAACGGATGAAGCGGTGGCCGCCGGCTGAGCGCGACCTGAAAAAGGCACTGGAGCTGTATCCCAATCAGCCGCAGGTTTTAAACTATCTCGGGTACTCTTGGATCGACCAGAAGCTGAATTTGAAGCGCGCGCTGCGCATGATCGAGAAAGCGGTCGCGCTGAAGCCCGACGATGGATATTTCATGGACAGCCTGGGGTGGGCACACTATCGGCTGCGTAACTTCAAAAAAGCCGTAAAGTACTTGGAACGTGCCGTTGAGTTGCGCCCGGAAGACCCTATCCTGAATGATCATTTGGGCGATGCGTTATGGCGGAATGGTCGGCGCAGAGAGGCCATTTATCAATGGGAATTGGCCCTTACGCTCAAGCCGACGCCGGCTGACAAAGCAAAGATCAAAAAGAAGTTGCGCGACGGGCTACCAAAGCCGGTGATCAAAAAACATCGCATTGGACCAAAGCGCCGGCAAAACACGTCAAAGAATAAGCGGGCACTCAAGAAAGTCGAGAAAACCACCGATTTTCTGCCACCGCTCCGCTGAAACAAATGGGCGTGCAGTCTGCATCCGATCGGCGTGCACGGCCTAGGCCGACGATAACGCTTGCTGCAGCCCGACCAGACGATCCGTGCGTATCGTTGGTGTCGTATTACAACCCGCGGATTTGGCGTTTAAAACCAGCAAATGAGCATCGATACCCCTATCACCATACGTGCGCCCGCCAAGATCAATCTGACCCTTGAGGTGTTCGGGCGGCGCGACGACGGTTATCATGATCTGCTGAGCCTGGTTGCCTTTGGCCAGGACGCCGGTGATCTTTTGGAAGTCAGAGCCGCTCCAGCGGCAAATATCTTGGTCGTGGGTCCTTTCGCCAAGGATATCTCACCACCCAACATCCTGGACCGCACGATTGCCGAACTCATGCGCGCCCAACCGGGTCTTACCATCGGTGCGGTGACGCTTCACAAACACTTGCCAATTGCCAGCGGTATCGGCGGCGGTTCCGCTGATGCCGCTGCTCTAATGCGCGCCGTCTCTAAATTGAACCCCCGCAGGTGGCGAAGTACCGACTGGCTCACAATTGCCAGGACGTTAGGCGCAGATGTGCCGGTTTGTTTTGCTTCCAAAGCGACACTTGTCCGCGGGATCGGCGACCGTCTGGCACCGGTGTCGCCGCTGCCGCCCGTTTTTGCTGTCCTCGCCTGCCCAGACATGATCACGCCACCGGACAAGACCTCTCAAGTCTTCCGCGCCCTCAATGCCCCCGCCGCAAACGATGCGCCAGAGCCCACCGCACCGCCAACGTTCAGTGGCTTTGATGACGTGATAGTCTATATGAAGGCGCATCCAAACGACCTGACGACGACGGCGTCACATCTCTTTCCACTGATCCCGACCGCAATCAAAGCATTAGCAGACACCAACGGCTGCCAAATCGCTCGTCTCTCCGGCGCCGGTCCAACCTCTTTCGGGCTTTTCCGCGATAAGCCCACGGCCGAAGCAGCCGCCGCACACTTACGAGAACAATATGCAACCTGGTGGATTTGCACGACGCGGCTTTGCTGAACGGCAACAATGACCGGCCAACACGTCATCGTCGTCGACGACTTGATCTGCGGCTTAGGCGGTTACGAGTAAACCCCATCGGCTGACTGGCCCAATTGAATCTCGACCTGATAAGCGGCTAGATCCGCCGCATCACGCGCCGAATTTGCGCTATTGAAGATCGCCAGCGCCACTTGCCCAATAAGCACAGCACCAATACCCGCAGCAAGCATCACTAAGCCTGCTTCCACACTGATCAGCAGCGGAACAACCTTCAACAAGTCTGTGACAATGGCCACTTTAAACAATGCGGCCCCGGCAATAACAATGCCACTGAAGAATGCCAGTGCACCGGCCACGATCACCATAAAAGCAACGCATCGGCCGAGCAAATAGCCCTTATTTGGCTCTGGAAACGGCGCCAGTCGCGCCCCTCTAGCGCCTTGCTGTGGCGAATACGGGGGCGCCGAATATTGCATCTTGCTCCTGTCCACATCCGGCCCACCGCCGCCGTGCGCATATCCGTTGGAAGCCCGACTAATGGCAGACGAATAATTATCCGCCTCACCAAAACCCATTTCGTTCATCGGCCCGTCAGGTGGCGCATCTTCATTACCGACCAGAGGTGCGCCTAGCCGATTGAGCGATTCCGTTGCGATCGCCCCTACGGGCGTCGACGCAAACTGCATTGCAAGATGCCGGTAAAATTGCACGGCATGGTCCGTTCGCCCATCCGACTCGGCACGTCTTGCCGCATCAAGAATCTGCGCAGGACTATACTGCGGCGCCATCTCATTCATAATTTGCCACCAACTCATGCTCCCTGCGAGTAGTATACACAGGGATCAACACCGTTCCCAGTTCATTATTGGTAATAATTCTCAAACCATTGGCGCCTGTATTTTGATTGGCGCACTCAACGCTAAATTGATGCGCAAGGAAGCAAAGCCAATACTTAACCAAACCCCTCGATTTACTAATCGATGTTAAAAAATTATTATTCTGCTCCAGTTGGGGCTAGCTGACCGGCGCAAAGCAATTGACCTTTAGCGAAAGCAGTGCTCCACGTCGCATCACATCGCCAGCCACCACCAAAAAACCACAAGGTTCCCCGTGTCACTTCCGAGAATTTTGGCTCTGAGCACGCTTGCAATCGTCGCCGCCATACTTCCCTTCACATCCGATGTGAAGACCCAGACGACGCTTTTGATCGTGGCAACCGTGGTGTTCTGGGCGACGATGACGCTACCGGAATATTATACCTCGCTGGCCTTCATCGCAGCCGCTTTGCTGCTGAACCTTGCGCCCCCAGATGTTGTCTTTGCCGGCTTCAGCGCGAAGGCGGTTTGGCTGGTTTTTGCCGGCATTGTGTTTGGAATGGCCGTTCAGGAACACAGCCTTGGTGCCACATTGTTCCAGCGCCTCGGACTATTGCAGTTGACTTATGTCCGCCTGATCTGGACGCTGGCGTTGTTTGCCTTTCTCTTGGCATTTGTGTTGCCGTCCGCCGTCGGCCGAGTCCTCGTTCTGGTTCCCTTGATCAAGCTGCTCGCAGATGAACTCGGACTCGCTGAAAAGAGCAATGAGCGTTACGCCCTTTATCTGACCGCGGTGGTCGGCACGACGTTACCGGCCTTTTCTATTTTGACATCGAACGTTCCAAATATCGTTCTGCTGGGTACCGTTGAAACGGTCCTTGGTTTCACCTTCACCTATCCCAATTACTTTGCGACCAATTTTCCCGTTCTAGGTCTGGGTACGTTCCTGCTAGGTCCCTTATGCATCTTGCGTGCGTTTCCCGGTGAGATCCCCGCGCGCCCAGTTGTCGCCACGGCAGATGAAGGCGACAAGAAAACTGCGACACCGGAACAGCAGCGTCTTGCAATCATCCTGCTCACAACCCTGGCACTATGGGTTACAGAAGAGGTTCACGGTATAGCCGCTGCCTGGATTGGCCTCACGATGGCACTCGTTTGCCTGATGCCCGGGATCGGCGCACTCCCTCCGCAAACCTTGACCAAGCTAAATCTTGGGCCCTGGCTGTTTTTGACCGGCGTCATCGCGGTCGGTGCAGTCGCGCGCCAAAATGGCGTCGCAGATATCCTTTGGAATTGGTTTCAAACAGTTGTGCCCATCGCCGACATGACCAACTTCTGGCGGTATTTCGTCCTTGTCGTCTTCAACATGGTGCTGGGCTTGTTGACGACCTTGCCGGCCGCTCCATCAATCTTCATTCCAATTGTACAACCGATTGCAAATGCCACTGGCTGGAGCGAACAGGCATTGGCCATGGCAACCGTACCGTCTTTCATTTTTTTTGCATTTCCCTACCAGGCCCCACCGCTGCTAATCGGCACATCCTTGTTAGCTGTGCCGGCCCGTGTGGCAATGCGGGTTTTAGTACCGGTCTTTCTGATCGGCCTGCTGGTCTTGACACCACTCCACTATCTCTGGGGCCGATTGATCGGCGTTTATCCCTAACTGTTGGACAGCCTTGAGCATAGGCTCTGGCGTTCCACGTCGGCAGGCAAGACGCATCGGCCCGCCCACGCCCGACAGGCCCGCCATTCTGTTTCGGTATCGACATCCGTGAGAATTCTGAGCTTTGCGACAGATACGTGGGAAAGGTTCCTAAGCGTATCGCTAAGCGCATCAGCGCTTGACCAACGCACATTGCCAAACGGTTTGGGCCGCCTGAAGGTACGCTGCGCTCCGATCAGCCAATAACCGCCATCAGGCGACGGCCCGATCACGACGCTATTCGCCCCAAGCGCACGAAACGCGGTTGCGATATCACTTTGCCGAATTGCCGGGCAATCAGTGCCAATGATGACGATTGCACCGGCAGGTCGCCGGTCCAGCACCCGCTGCATTCTTTGGCCGAGGTCGCCACCGCCTTGTGGCACACGCCCAACATTTGCCGGCCAGTGCCGGCCAGCGACCGCTATATCCGGTGCGATTGCTATCCAGGTCTGCCACTGTCGCCCCATACCGATCCGCGCCAGCAGTGCCGCCACCATATGGCGATAAAAATATGTCGCCTGCACGCTGCCGACACCGTTGGCCAAACGCGTCTTGACGGTGCCGACCACCGGCGCTTTTGCCATCATCACCAGCTGATTGACCCGCTGCCCGCGAAACCTAGTTTTTCTGGGACGTCTTGATGCTTTTCGCATTGATCGAGTTCCCGCTATAAATTCGTTGGACGACATGCAGCGGTGCCCCCACGCGATAGATCATCAGGCAAGCCACATTTCGAAATGAGCGGCGCATATACCCTTCGGCCTTGAACTTGTCGGCACTGGTCACAGCCGTCGTACGCAGCATTGCGATCCGCCGCCATCCCAACCGCTTCAGCAGCTCCACATCTTCCATCAGCGGCATGTCGGCATAGCCGCCCACGGCATCGTACAACTGACGCGAGATCATCAATCCCTGATCGCCGTAGGGCAATCGAAATAGCCAACACCTCAAGCGCACACAGTGCCCGAGCACTGCAGGCAGAATGCCGCGATCATCGACTGCAAACCGAAATGCCGCCGCTGCGTTCGGACGTTTGCCTGCCTCAATGGCCTCGACAAAGGCCAGGACTTCGCCATCCCAGCCGTCACCAAGCACAGTATCTGCGTGCAAGAACAACAGCCATGGACAGCGGGCCGCCCGCGCCCCTGTAGCGAGTTGTTGGCCCCGCCCGGTCGCGCTTGTTACGACATCGGCCCCCATCTCCTCTGCGATGGCCAGTGTAGCGTCGTCAGATCCCCCATCGACGATCACCACTTGGCGCACAACGCCGCTAATGGCTGCCGGCATAAGCGCCGACAGCGTCGCCGCCAGCGTGCGTTCGGCATTCAATGTGGGTATCACGACAGACAGCATATCGGCTTCGAATTTCGATCGTTGCATCAGAACTGCATGGGCGTTGGCGACTTAAACCACAAAGCGCAGGCCAGCCAAACAGTTGCAAGAAACACCATCTGATGTCGATCTCCCAACAGCGACGATTTTGACATACGATTACGCTGCCGGACCCCGCCCGCGCCTGCCCGCGCTTACATGCACACAATCTCGTGACCGATTGATCATCTCTTGATTTGTTCTTTCTTTGTTCTAAAATAAGAATTAGAGGATTCAACCGCTCTCATAACGTCCTAAGCCACAGGCAAACCATGGCCCGCGAACGACAAAGATCGTCGGAAACAAATCCTGACGAAACGGCTATCGAACCCGAAAGCCTTCGCCGCGGCCGGGGCGCGCGCACCAACAAGAGCGGACGCTTTGAGCCGCTCAGTCGCCGGGCGATCGACGATGGCTGGTCGAACGGATCAGAACGCACCCAATTCCGCACCGAAGTCAGATTTGAAAAGGCAAAGACCATCATTTCCACCAACACCAGTCCCGACATTCCATTTGATCAATCGATAAATCCCTACAGGGGCTGTGAACATGGCTGCAGCTATTGTTATGCGCGTCCGACCCACGCGTTTATGGGCCACTCTCCCGGTCTCGACTTCGAGACCAAGCTTTACACCAAACGCAATGCAGCAGAGTGTTTACGCAATGAATTGGCGAAGCCGTCCTATGTCGTCAAAACCATTGCGCTCGGCACCAACACCGACCCATATCAGCCGATTGAAAGACGCTATGCCATTACCCGCCAGATTCTAGAGGTCATGGCAGCGAGCCACCACCCCGTTACGATTGTTACGAAGTCCGGACTGATATTGCGCGACTTGGACATCCTCACCGAACTTGCAGCCGACAATCTGGTACGCGTGGCGCTGTCCATTACCACCCTCGACAATGAGCTATGCCGCAAGATGGAGCCACGCGCGGCCGCGCCACACCGGAGATTGGAGGCTCTGACTCAGTTGTCAGCTGCCGGCATTCCCACGCACGTGATGGTGGCACCGATCGTGCCCGGTCTCAATGATCACGAAATAGAGCGCATTCTCGAAGCCGCCCGCGACTGCGGCGCTCGCAGCGCCGAATATGTGCTCTTGCGTTTGCCGATTGAATTGAAACAACTGTTTCGTGAATGGTTGGCAAGCGAATTCCCCGACCGGGCCCGACGCATCATCGGCCGATTGCAATCAGCCCACGGCGGCAACGATTATCGCTCTGAATTCTCAATCCGACAGCGCGGCTCTGGCCCGTATGCCGAGCAAATCGCCCAGCGCTTCGCCCTGGCAAAGAAACGCATGAAGATGAACGATAACCGCCCGCCGCTCAATCACAACGCGTTTCGAGCCCCCGGCCCAACCGAAGGGCAACTCCAATTGTTCTAAGTCGAGACCAAATCCTGAATTCGCTTTGACATCACGGCAGGACCGCGCACAATCCGCGCATGCGGCGCACTGATTCGATCAACCGACCGAGTTTCGAACTGGAATCCACCCTCATCCAGTTGGGCGATAGCCCTGTCGCCGGAATCGATGAAGCCGGTCGTGGTCCTTGGGCTGGCCCAGTGGTCGCAGCGGCGGTGATCTTGAACCCGCAGAAAATTCCAGCCGGCATCGCGGATTCCAAGACCTTGAACGCGGACGATCGCGAAGTCCTTTTTACACGCATCACCGAAACCGCCGCGGTAGCGGTCGCGATAGCTGAACCGGACCGCATTGACCGTATCAATATCCTCAATGCAACACTGTGGGCCATGCGCCAAGCGGTCCTCAAGCTTGACACATCACCGACCGTAGCCCTGATCGATGGCAATCGCACACCAAATCTTGAATGCCAGACCCGCGCTATCGTTAAAGGCGATTCCAAGTGCCTATCGATTGCCGCCGCTTCGATCATCGCCAAGGTCACCCGTGATCGCATCATGACTGAGTATGCGGCTAGCTTTCCGGGCTATGGCTTTGAGCGCCATAAGGGCTACGGCACGCCGGAACACAAAAAGGCTTTGTCGCGGCTTGGCCCAACACCAATCCACCGCCGATCCTTCAAGCCCGTGCAACTTGCATTGACCCTCTCAGCCTCGGCTTGACCCAATCCAAAGTCGTTACCAATTGGCCACCTCGACGGCGCGCAGAGCAGCCCTCGCATAATCACTGAAATGTGTGATATAGCTTGCCCGGCGTTGCGCTCGTGGCCCAATTGGATAGGGCACCGGAATTCGACTCCGGAGGCTGCAGGTTCGAGTCCTGCCGAGCGCGCCATCTTCTTCTGCGCTATCGCTGCGCTGCTTGAGCGCGACATACTCATCGCTGGACTTCTGCCCAGCAGTCATCGTTCTCATAGACCCGCACCAGAGCGCAGGTATCAAGGCGATCCAGGAACCATCGCGCGATAACCTCGGCCGTCGGATTGTCCAAACCGGCCACATCATTGAGCAAGGTGTGATCAACCTGGGCCAGCAGCGGCGCCACCAATTCGTCAATCTCGGCGAAATCGGCCACGAAACCACGGCCATCCAACGTACCGCAAATAACGATATCGACGCGATAATTGTGCCCATGCAAATTCTTGCACCGGTGCCCCTCCGGCACCAATGGCAGAAAATGCGCCGCCTCAAAACGATATGTCCGCCCAATGCGGGTGTTCATTTGGCTCTCCGATTGCCAGAGTATCAGGACGGTCCGGCGTCTTTCGAGGTGCTTATGGCAACCCCAGGAGTTTGTGAGTTTGCAGGCTTATCCGCCACTTGGGGTGATGAATGCAATACTGAACCGCGGCCTCGGTATGCGCTGCGACATCTGGCCCATCCATCGGCTGCAAGAAGAAGTGCTTGAAGGCCAATCCTTCAAACGCCTCGGGCACTGCCGAGGCTTGCGGATAAACGAGCTTCAGCTCATGACCGGAACGCTGTACCAATTCGGCGCCGCCCTTGGGGCTGACACAGATCCAGTCAATGCCATGGGGCGCGCAAATCGTCCCATTCGTCTCGATCGCAATCTCGAAACCTTGGCGCTTGACGGCTGTTATCAGGTCTGCATCCAGCTGCAGCAACGGCTCACCGCCGGTGAACACCACATAGCGCGCTGGCTGTTTTTCTCCCCAAGTCGACTCGATCGCCGCCGCGAGCGCCGCCGGCGTCGCAAAGCGACCGCCGCCGGGCCCATCGGTTCCAACGAAGTCCGTATCGCAAAACTGGCAGACCGCCGATGTGCGGTCACGTTCCAGGCCTGACCAAAGATTGCAACCGCTAAACCGGCAGAATACCGCAGCCCGCCCCGTCTGCGCGCCCTCGCCTTGCAAGGTCTTGAAAATCTCTTTGACCGCGTAGACCACATCCTGCTCCAAAGGCCATTTGCACCACCCAAATTCTATCGAGCATCTCGGTCGACATGCTGACCTGAAGGGCTCCAAGTTGCACGTCCGACTTGTTCGCCTTTCGTTCGACAGATTATCATGGGCTTATAAGACCGGCCATGGTGGCGTTAACCATTTGTTAACCCTGCCGGGGTGAGGTTGCCTCCCCGCCTTTGGCGCCCAGTCAGTTAGCTTTGTGTATCAGTTTGCGTTTGTGTAGCGGAGTAAAAGTCATCTCAATGCGTTCGAAGTTGCGTAAGACTATCAAAACAATCAAACCCAATAGCGTCCTAACTGGAGAATGCCTGCCGCAATTGGCAAGACTGCCCGACGCTTCGATTGACTTGGTATTTGCCGATCCACCATACAATCTGCAACTCGATGGCGACCTATTGCGCCCGAACAACACCGTCGTCGATGGCGTGCATCAATCGTGGGATCGATTTCAGAGCTTCGCAGACTATGACGCGTTCACCCGCGCCTGGCTCGGCGAGTGTCGCCGCGTTCTCAAACCCAACGGCGCTTTGTGGGTGATCGGCTCTTATCACAACATCTTTCGCATCGGCGCCGCCTTACAGGATCTGGGCTATTGGATTCAGAATGACGTCATCTGGCGCAAGACCAATCCGATGCCGAACTTCCGTGGCAAACGCTTCACTAACGCCCATGAAACACTGATCTGGGCGGCCCGCGATGCGAAGGCAAGAGTCACCTTCAATTATGAAGCCATGAAGGTCTTCAACGACGATCTCCAGATGCGTTCCGACTGGCTGTTACCGATCTGCTCTGGTCCTGAACGCTTGAAGGACGATGGCGGTCGCAAGGCGCACCCAACACAAAAGCCGGAAGCCCTGCTCTACCGCGTCATCCTCGCCACCACCAATGTCGGCGACATCGTCCTTGATCCGTTTTTCGGCACTGGAACCACCGGCGCTGTTGCCCGCAAGCTGGGGCGCAGATGGCTCGGCATTGAGCGCGATCCGGACTATGTGAAAGCCGCCCGCGAACGCATCAGGAAGGTGAGACCGCTTGGCCCCGATGCGCTGGAGGTAAGCAAAGGCAAGCGCGCCGAACCCCGCGTACCGTTTGGCACAATCATTGAGCGGGGCATCCTTGAGCCTGGTGACGCGCTGTTTGACATCCGCAAACGCATTCGCGCCGAGGTGCGCGCTGACGGCACGTTATCCGCCAATGGTGCCAAGGGGTCGATCCATCGCCTAGGCGCCGAGCTTCAGGGCAAGGCCGCCTGCAACGGTTGGACGTTTTGGCACTTTGAAGTCGAAGGCAAATTGAAACCGATTGATGTCTTGAGAGATCAGGTCAAGCGCGAAATGGGACTGGTCGCCTGATGGTGAAACCGTGCTTTTTCACCTGCACATAACCCTCGACATGACCGATTGCTAACTTGCGCTCCTGCGCCGGCCTCTCTATCCCTTCCGGTTGCCATAGCAGATCCCAGAGAGAGAGCCGACGCCCCAATGAGCACATCGACACTCCGCCAATGGATAGACGACACTTTCGTCGATCTTGCCAGGCAACTGCGCTGGTCGTTTGCACCGCCATTGATGGTTTATCTGGCCGCCGGTTTGCAGGGCCTGAGCGCCATCGTCGGCACCTTCTTCGTAAAAGAGTATTTATCGCTTTCAGCAGCCTTCATTGCCGGTCTCGCCTTTTGGGCCGGCCTGCCATGGGCCCTCAAGATGCCGCTCGGTCATCTTGTCGATCTGATTTGGCGTTGGAAAGCGATCCTTGTTTATCTTGGCGCCACACTGATATCGATCAGCCTCCTCATCATGTATGGCCTGATCGCCCACACCGCCGCCATGCGCGACATCATGCCGGTCGAAGCCTGGTTCGTCTTGAGCGTCATTCTCTCCCCCATCGGCTATGTCCTTCAGGACGTCGTGGCCGATGCCATGACCGTCGAGGCCGTGCCAACCCACGATGATCAAGGCCAGCCGCGCTCGGAACACGACATAAAAGTGCAGCACACAACGATGCAGACCCTCGGCCGGTTTGCCATCATCTTCGGTCTGGCGCTGGTGGCAAGCTTGAACATCACAATGTTCTCCGGCGTCGAAAAACTGAACCAGGCACAGAAGGCCGACATTTACGCAACGATCTATCTCGCTGCTTTGATTGTCCCGATCGTCTCGATCGCCGGCATCATGCTCAATCAGATCCAACTGCGCTTGCGCCGACGAAAATTGCTGGCCGCAGGGCTCGCAGCAGAAAAAGTTGAAAGCCTAATTTACCCGGCACCTGGAGACACCAAGCCGAACTGGTGGATCCTTGGCGGCACGGCCGTGTTTGCTGCCTTCGTCATTGCCATGGGCCTTGCCAATATTCCATTTAATCAGGAAATCATTTTTGCCGGCTCATCGGCAATCATCATTTTTCTGATGTCCCGCCTGGTGCAGGAAATAAGCCCCGCAAAGGCGCGCATGCTGGTTGGCACGGCCGTCATCATTTTCGTGTTCCGCGCCGTCCCACTGCCGGGGCCCGGTTTGATCTGGTTCGAAATCGACGTCTTGGGTTTTGACCAACAGTTCCTGTCAGTCCTTGCACTCATCACTTCGGTTCTGACATTGGTCGGCATGATCGTTCTGCGTCCGCTCATGGCCAACCGGTCCATTGCCTACATCATTGTTTTGCTCACCGTGGCGGCCGGCATCCTGTCGCTCCCCAACATTGGGCTCTATTATGGGCTGCACCACTGGACCAGCTCGTGGTCTGGCGGCATCGTTGATGCGCGCTTTATTGCCATCCTCGACACCGCAATTGAATCGCCGCTAGGACAAGTCGCGATGATCCCGATGCTAGCGTGGATCGCGCGCAATGCACCGTCGCATTTGAAAGCAACCTTCTTTGCGGTCATGGCCTCATTCGTCAATCTTGCACTGTCTGCCAGCAGCTTGCTAACCAAATACATCAATCAGATTTACGTCGTCACACGCGAGGTCAAGAACCAAACAACCGGCGCAATCAGCGTGCCGGCCGATTACACCCAGCTCGGCATCTTGTTGATCACGGTTGCACTTGTGGGCGTTATTGCGCCACTATTGACCGTTTATGGCGTCCAGCACTCACGTATAAGAACGACAGAATAGCGACCGCCAGTCTCGACAGTCTTTGCAGAACAGCTAAGCCTGCCGCCACCCCACAATGCACGATCACGAGGCATGCTGCTAAGATGACACCTGGCCCGAATGATGCGGCAGGCCGCCAAAAGCCGGCGGTATTGAAGATATGGCAGCACCGCAACTTCACGCTCTTCATGAGCGGCATTGGGCCCTATTACATCACCAGCTGGATGCAACGCGTCGGCATTATGTGGCTCGCCTGGGAGCTGACGAAATCGCCGGCGTGGCTTGGCGTCGTAGCGGCGGCGGATTTGGCCCCAATGCTGTTTCTGGGTCCGATTGGCGGTGCGTTTGTTGATCGCAACGATCCGGTACGCATCATCAAAATCTGCATGATCTTGATGGCGCTACAGGCAATTGCACTGGCCAGTCTCACACTTGCCGGTTGGATGACCATTGAAATCCTGTTTTTGCTGGCCTTGATGACCGGGCTGATTTTGCCGTTTTATTCCGCCTGCCGCCAAATCATCGTTGCAACCACCGTACCGCGCACCGAATTCGCCAGCGCGATCGCCATGGACTCATCCTTCTTTCACGGCTCGCGCTTTATCGGCCCTGCAATCGCCGCCATAACCATCCCATGGTTCGGCGTGGGCGGCACTTTCGTCGCCCACATTTTCGGCTCCCTCCTCTTTTTTGCTTTCCAATCACTCATGGCCGTCACTCCGACCGATCGCAGCACCCGCCCAAAGAGCAGTTTATTGCGTGACGTCAACGAAGGCTTTGCCTATGCCTATCGCCACCCTGGCATCTGGCCGATCTTCATCCTGATGACCACGACGTCCGTGGCCGTGCGCCCGCTACAAGACATGCTCGCGGGATTTGCCGGCGGTGTTTACAATTCCGACGCCACGGGCCTCGCATGGCTCGCCTCCGGCATGGGTGTTGGTGCCCTCGCCAGCGCCGTCTGGCTGGCATTGCGTGGCACCGTCGTCGGGCTGACCCAAATCTGTATCTCCGGTTGCCTACTGCTGGCTGGCGTTACGTTGATATTCTGCCAAACAGATGTCCTATGGATTGGTGTGGTCTTCGCCGCTCTGATCGGGTTCGCTTTAAACGGCATGGCCACGACAACTCACACGCTCGTCCAAAATGCCGTTGCCGATGAAATGCGCGGCCGCGTCGTCGGCCTTTATTCATTAATCTATCGCGGCACCCCGGCCGTCGGTGCACTGGCCATCGGCGTGTTCGCCGAAGCCTTCGGCCTGCAAATGTCTTTCACCATATCTGCGGCAATCTGCCTGATCGCATGGATAATTATCATGCCCCACCGCCGCCGCGTGGCGGCTGCTCTAGAAGAATCCAAGACATGACGATTAGGCCGCAGCCAGCGACCATCTGAAAGCCCTTAGGGTTACCACTATTCCTGCCACAATCGGCAGGTAGCGAACCGCGACACCCCCTTCACCCGTTCACCAAGACAGAACAGTAACCAATTCCCAACTTGGCCCTCACGCCTGGCCGCCCAGACATGGCAATCTTCGGAATTGGGTTAACCCTGACTAAATCTCTAAGAGGTGGAATTGGTTTTAACGGATGCAACACCCACCGCGCCGATATCGGCTGCGCGCAAAGATAAAATTACATATGAGGTTTTGTCGTCGATCGCGGACATCGCTGCGAGCGAGCTAAACACCATTTTACCGGACGAACCAGAATCCTGGTCATTTTACCGCGCCGTTGAAAGCTGCCAGCCACCAGGTTTCACCACTGCCGTAATGGTTGCCAGACAGGGCGACAAAATCTGTGCACTTGCACCACTCTTTGAGACCAATTATCGCCTCGATACGCCGCTGCAAGGGCGCATTCGAAAATTCACCGACTGGCTCAACGCCAAGAGCCCAAATTTGACGAGCCTATCGGTCATTGGCCTTGGCTCACCACTATCAGACAATCTCACCTTTGGCTTCGCGCCTGACCTGTCACCAGCCGAGCGCAAGACCATCTTCGCAGGCATGTTGGCATGTTTGTCTGAGACCGCTGCACAGAACCGGCGCCAGATGATCGCCCTTAAGAGCATCGATGCAGCGCTTGCTCACGAAATGCATAGCACGCTGACAAAGTACGAGTTCAGCGGCGTGACGAGCGTTCCACTCGTCATGCTCGACCTACCGTATGCAAGTGTTGACGCCTACCTCGCGAGCCTGAATCGAAAAACGGCGAAATACCTGCGTCGCAAATGCAGCACATCGGCCCAGATCCGGATGGAATACCGCGACAACATCGATGACGTTGAGGATCAAATATACGCGCTCTTTCAGCAAACTCTTGCCCAAAGTGTCGTCAGCCATGGCGACTTCCAGGCTCTCCACCCGGGATATTTTCGAAGGGTCATGGCGGGTCTTGGCGACAAAGCCAAAATGCAGCTCAACTGGCATGGCGACAAGCTTGCCAGTTTCCAATTCTTTCTGGTCAACAAAGATCGCGTGGTCGCGAAACAAATCGGCATGCAATATCCGCTCGCCCGCGAACTCAACCTCTATTTCCTGAATTGGATGGAACTGATCCGCTTTACCATCGACGCCGGCATTCCGCGCATCGAGATGGGCGCCACAACCTATTCGACCAAACTCTTGTTCGGCGGTTATATGGAACGTCGCTTTTTGTATTTCCGCTTCCGGCGTTCTTTATCAAACAATCTTCTAAGTCCCCTGGCACCGGCCTTCGATTTCGAAAAGCACGATCCAGAGCTGCAGAATGTTTCACCTGAACACATCCAATGCATGAGAGGCACACTGCCCACCACGTCGCAGGCCAATTCGAAACACTGAGCCAATGGATATTTTGACACTATCGCTTCTCGCCCTCGTGCTGATCTTTGAGACGGCAAGCCACCTCAGTCTCAAAGCCGCAGCCGTGCGTGCCAAGACGATGAAAAATGTGAGTCACTCCATCGCGATGCTGTATCAGCCTTTTCTCTGGCTCGGTGTCGGCCTTTTTGTTTTGCTTTTCCTGTCATGGTTGGCCTTTATCGCCCGCGTACCTTTAGCGAAAGGAATCATGCTTGGTGCCATCACAATCGTTGGCGTCATGGTTGGTGGGCGCATTATCTTTCAAGAGCAAATTACCAGACCGCGCGCTTGGGCCGTGGGGCTGATCGCCATCGGCGTCGCAATTGTCGGCTGGGGAGACCAATGAAGCGCTTCGTCATCATCGGCTTCATCATACTGCTAACCTTCGACACCCTTGCCCAGGTCGGCATGAAGGTTGCCGGCGATCGCATTGCCGCAAGCACCAGCGATTTGATCTGGATACGTAAGGTTGTCCGCGAGCCGATGATCTACGGCGTATTGCTGTGCTACATTTTAGCCTTCGTCACATACACCACGCTTCTGCGTTATGCACCCGTCGGCCCCTCTTACGCCGCAGCCCACGGCCACATTGTAACCGTTATGGCGATCTCGTTGTTGTTCAGGGGTGAAACGTTCACGCTTATGCAGTTTCTTGGCGCGGTTTGCATCATTGTTGGCATCATTATTCTTGCCGCCACCGAGCAACCTGAACCGGACGACACGGAGCCCTAAAGCATTCTGCGTTCAATTGAAACCCGCAAACTTATAAGGACGCTCTAGTTAGTCGAAACCTCAACCCATGCCGGCTGATCATCATGTCCCTGTGTATAGACCGCTTGCGACAGCCCCGCATTGCGGTTGATGAGCGCGCGACGATAGAACGGGTGGCACATACTGCGCACTTCATGGTCGAGCTGGAAAACCACTTCATCGGATTTGGGATCGACAATATCGACAAACCGATACTGATGTTGATTGCTTTCCTGGCTGATCAGCCCCCGCTCGAGCAGCCAGTTGTAGGGGCCTGAGAAGTCGTGGATGAAGATTGCAACGTGATGCCCATCGAATTCAGCTGCAGGCTGATCCCGCTCACAGAATATCATCTCTTGCACATTGCCGGCTTGCACCCGCGCCGCACCAACGCCATCAAATTCTGTCTGTGAACACCGAGCCCCCATCACCTGACGATAAAAGTCACCAATTTTACCACTCGCCCCCGCCGGCACATCGAACGCCACATAAGCGACACCCAACGTCATCTCTCCAAAGTCCGGTCCTGGTGCATGACAGCGAAACCGATTACCCCACGGGCTGGTGACCTCGACAGCATCCGCGGCCCGACGAACGGCAAACTGTGTGTTTGCCAACACGTCACCAACATCATCCAAGCGGCGTGCCAGTGCCTCAAGATCAGGTACCACCAGCCCTGTCGTACCGCGCAAAACCTGCGGCTCGCCAGTTGGCAGATGAAACTGACTGAGCCCTGCATTAATCCACATGTTTGAGATGCCGGTCACAAGATATGGGTCCCGGGTCAATCCCAGGCCCATAATGTAAAAGGCCGTCGCCAGCCGCTGATCGGCAATCCGGGTATTGATGTGATCGAGCCCGACAATGTTACCGATATCTTCAACCGATCTGTCATAAGCTGCCATTTGACCATTTACCTCCCAAGCTTCGCCAACACCTACAGGCCGTCCAACACCGTGAGAAAAAGCCAAGCCCCTTGGCGCGCCGCCACCACCGTCATTTTAGTCCGTTCACATCATTTAAAAAGGGGCTGTCGGCCAGGAAAAAACATCGGTGACAGGCTTAAGCCCAGGCTATCACACTCCCCAACCGGCCGCATCGCCCACCAGACCCGTACCCATCCGTGCGGCGGATAGGCGCAGCGGCACGGAAACGTTGGCATCAAACAAATCAATCCGTACAAAGAGCACTCGACATTTAACGATCTAAGCTCGGCTTTCCACGCGCCGGATTCCAAAATCGAGCCTCAAATCGTACGAATTGAAAGTCTGTTCCGGGCTATTCTGGACACCGTAAGCGCCGACCACCGCCTTCTGATCGTACTCACACACCTTATTCCTCAAGCACCGATAAAACAGGAACAAAATTCCATAATTCAGCTTCAGTATAAGTGTTTGACATCGACGTAGGTCGTCGTCAGTATAGCCTCCGGGGTCGACGAAAACGAAAACCATAGTCCGCCTAAGGGAAAACTACCAATTTTAAGGGAGACAAAATTGTCTAAGAAAACGCTTGGATTCTGCGTGGCCGCTGCTGGTGCAGCGCTCATTGCAACGCCTGCATCATCGGCGGAGGTGACCCTCAACGCCGTCACGGCGCTCACCAAGAACAACACCATCGCCCGCAGCTTTATCGTGAACTACATCCCGGCAGCAAACAAGGCCTGCAAAGGCATGGTGCAGATAAAGTACATCGGTGGTCAGGAAATTGTGCCGCCTCGCAAGGCAGCCTCTGCCCTGAAGCGCGGCCAGTTCGATATGCTGAGCGCGCCAACCGCTTATTACATCGGCACCGTGCCGGAAGGCTTTGCGCTTCTCGCAGCAAACAAGGGCCCGAAGGTGCTTCGCAAGAACGGCGCCTGGGACATCTTGAAAAAGGTCTACAAGGAAAAAGCCGGCGCTCATCTCCTCGCTTGGGGTGAGAACATGACGTCGTACAACATGTACCTCGCCCAAAAGCCGAAAATGAAGAATGGCATCCCCGACCTTACTGGTATGAAGATGCGTGCAACAGGCACCTATCGTCCGCTGTTCCGTGCACTAGGCGCAACGACGGTTAACATCAAGTCCAGCGAAATCTTGAACGCCATGCAGCGCAAGACGGTTCAGGGCTTTGGCTTTACTGATGTTTCCTTCGTTCCATTGGGCTTCCATAAGGTCGCCAAGTATCGCGTCACGCCGAACTTCTACCAGACCAACCAAGTGCTCACCGTCAATCCCAAGTCTTGGGCCAAGCTTAGCAAGAAGGCGCAAGACTGCTTGAACAAAGTTGCTCTCGAATATGAAACCACATCTGTTAAGTGGGTCGAGAAGGAACGCCTCAAGGAAGAAGCTGAAATCAAGAAGGTTGGGGTAGTGGACATCGAATTGAAAGGTGCTGCCGCTCAGCGTTACCTCGATATCGCGCACGGTGAGATCTGGAAGGTCTTCAAATCGAAGTCCAAGTACCACGATCAGCTAAAACCGCTGATGTACGAGCCGGGCAAGCCAGAACGTCAAACTGACCTGAAAAGCGCAACCAAACGCCTTAAGCAATAGTCGTTCGCCTGAGGTACTTGCATTATGGAGTCCTTTGATAAGGCTCTAGGAGGCATAACGTTTGCGCTGGCGATTGTCGCCTGCGCAATCATTCCCTGCCTTTTCACAATGATCACGGTGGACGTAACGATGCGCGAACTGCTCGTCATGCGCCCACCGCTATTCACGCAGACCGTGGTTGAATATGGCTTGCTTTATATTGCCATGCTTTCAGCGCCCTGGCTGGTCCGCGAACGAGGGCATGTTGCAATCGAAGCTCTGATTGCAGTGCTCCCCCGCATCATTCAGCGGTTCTTAGCCTTCGTCGTCTACCTTACCTGTTTCCTGGTATCACTCCTATTCACATACTTCTCAGCGGTCATCATGTATGACTACTGGGCCGGCGGCGAAATCGACACCCGCAGCATCGATATCCCCTATTGGCTGCAGTTCCTGCCAATGACGATTGGCTTCTTTTTTATCGCGCTAGAGTTCCTGATGTTCCTTCTGGGGGTCCGCCATTACTATTCTTATGACCTTGGTGAAGTGAAGGACGGGGTCTAGGTATGGAATGGTATTGGGCGGGAACGATCTTATTGGGTTGCGTCCTGGGCGGCATGGCACTCGGCTTCCCGGTCGCATTCACATTCCTGCTCACGAATATCATCGGCACACTGGTCTTTGTGATCAGAGATTATTCATCGGTTTCTGCCTTCCTCGCCGAAGTGTTTCTCAAGCTGCCGCAGGTCGCTGACAATGCGCCACAGTTAATCACCACGTTCACGCTGTCGCCGATCCCGATGTTTGTACTCATGGGATCGTTATTCTTTCATACCGGGCTGGCCATCAAGGTCTTTGATGCGCTCGATAAGCTATTGGGCAAGATCCCAGGCCGGCTTTGCTATCTGACCGTGGCCGGCGGTTCATTGTTCTCGACATTGACCGGTTCGACCATGGCCAATACGGCCATGCTGGGATCGCTTCTCGTCCCCGAGATGCAGCGCCGCGGCTATTCCAAGCACATGTCGATGGGCCCGATCCTCGGCACCGGCGGCCTGGCGATGATCATCCCGCCCTCCTCATTGGGCGTTCTGTTGGCAAGCATTGCCGGCGTCGATGTTGGCGCGCTGCTGATAGCAGGCCTGCTGCCCGGCATTGTATTGGCCTGTCTTTATGCGATGGCCATCTATCTGCAACTGCGCGTATGGCCGGATTCGGCACCGAGCTACGACGTCGAGCCCACATCGATTCTGGAAAAGATCCGCCAGGTCGTCTTTAACATCCTACCTATGGGCCTTGTCGTCTTCATGGTGATTGGCTTCATCGTCCTCGGCTGGGCCACGCCATCCGAAAGCGCCTCCTTCGGCGTCGTCGGCGTATTCATTCTTGCTATCGCCAACTGGAAGCTGACATGGTCGGCCATTTCAAAATCCCTGATCGGCACTATCCGTGTCGTCGGCATGGTGTTCTTCATCTTGATGAACTCCACCGTCTTCAGCCAGCTGCTATCGCTATCGGGCGCCAGCGCTGGTCTGGTGAATTGGGTTACGGCCTTTAATCTCGAACCAATCGTGATCCTGCTATTGATGATCGCGGTCCTGATCCTGCTCGGCATGTTCATGGACCAGGTCTCCATGATGTTGATCACCGTGCCGATCTTCTATCCGATTGCAACCCAGCTCGGCTACGATCCGGTTTGGTTCTCATTGATCGTGCTGATGGCACTGGAAATGAGCGCGACGACACCGCCATTCGGCCTGTTGTTGTTCATCATGATGGGCATGGTCCGCGGTACGACCTTGGGTCAGGTTGCCGTGGCGGCGGCACCGTATCTGTTCTGCGATGTAATACTGATCGCACTGTTGATCTTCTTCCCGCAATTGGGACTTTATCTACCGAGCTTGATGCCACAATAGATTTGGCCGGTTGGGCACGCCCAGCCGGCGCCACTGAGATACAATACCCTCATCAGAGCGCCCGTCGGCGCTCTTTTTTTGCATCCAGGATGGAATTGCCTTGGTGGCTTTCTCGCCCTTCCAATCCAAGATATTCATCGTAAGATGGTGCGGGGACAGGCTACGAAGGAACAATGCCGATGAAGTTTGGATTGTTTGACCACATCGAGAAGACAGATCGGCCACTTTCCACCAGCTTCGACGAGCGCCTGACGTTTGCTCAGGCCGCCGACCGGGCCGGCTTCTATTGCCTGCATCTGGCCGAACATCACTGCACGCCCCTCAATTCGACACCGGTCCCTGGCGTTTATCTGGGTGCCCTCTCCCGTCTCACAAAACAACTGCGATTTGGCCCGCTTGTTTATCTTCTCCCGCTCTATTCACCGCTCAGGCTTGCCGAAGAAATATGTATGCTTGATCACTTGAGCCATGGACGCCTTGAAGTCGGTGTCGGACGCGGCGTCTCGCCCTTCGAGCTCGGCTATCTCAATATCAATCATGACGAAAGCCGCGATATTTTCTTTGAGGCCTACGATTGCCTGACGACAGCCCTGCAAAACGACCCGTTTTCGTTCTCTGGCAATCGCTATACATACGCTGACGTCCCAATGCCGCTGCGCCCGCTGCAACAGCCAATGCCGGCCTTTTGGTATGGCTCATCAAATACCACTGGTGCAAAATGGGCTGGCGAACAGGGCATGCACTTCGTCTCCAACGGGCCAACGCCGAAGGCGTTGGAAAACATTGATGCCTTCCGCTCCGCCCTTGCCGGGCGCTCCGGCCCGGCCCGTCCCAAGGCCGGCTTCGCAGGCGGCACCGCAATCGGTCTTCTGCGCCACATCGTGGTCGCCGAAACCGACGCCGAAGCCGAGACACTGGCCCGCCCGGCGCTCGAGCATCACAACGCCAGCCTCAATTGGCTGCGCCGCATCCACGCCTCAGAGGAGTTGACCAAGCGCATTGGCGCACACGCCGACGAAGGCTTCGACAGTTGGCAAAAGAACGGCATGGTGATCGCCGGCCGGCCCGATACGGTCGTTGACATCGTCGCCGAACAAGTTGAGACCCTGGGCATCAACTATCTGGTTTCATACTTGTTTTTTGGCACTCTGACGCTCCCACAGGCACAGCGTTCGATGGATCTTTACGCCAGCGAAGTAATGCCCCGCTTAAAGGCCCTGAATTAGCTGCACCAGCGACCGACCAAACCCAACAAATCATCGCCAATGCCTGGGGATAACCGGCCAATTGGCGCCGACCGCTGCCAGCCCGATACGAATCCGGTTACCAAGAACGACAGGATTGGCGCGCCGGCCGTACAAGGGCGTATGCCGGTAGTCCGGGGCGAGCGGGGCAGCGAACATGAACAGCGGATTGCAGCAGTCCGAGACAAGGTGTATCAGTCGCCATCCACTAATTTGGCATCGCCCCATCATGAGCCTTGTGGTTGGTGCCATGAGCCTGCTGGTCGCTGGTTGTGCCGGTTCGTCAGTCGGGCTTCCTAACCTGATGAACACCGCCACGCCCAAAAGCGCTCCGATTACTACTGGCTCAATTCCCAAAAGTGCGGCCCAATCAAACCCTAAACCCATCGTCGCACTCTTAAGCGAAGTCGAGAAGCTGCGCCGTAACGGCCTGCGCCGACAGGCAATGCAACGCCTCGACAAAGCAGCCCATCGTCATCCCAAGAATCTTGATATTCTCAAACATCGCGCGCTGTTGTCATTGGAACTTGGCCACATCAAGAAAGCCGACAAGCTCTTGCGACGCGCCATCGCACAAGACGCGAAGGACTGGCGATTACAATCCGCCCTTGGCGCCGCCTACGCCGCCCAAGGCAAGCAGCGCCTGGCGCAGCTGACCCTGACCAAAGCCTTGAAATTATCGCCGCGCAACCCCGCCATATTGAACAATTTGGCCTTGTCATATGGTCTTAGTGGTAGAAAAAAAACGGCCGAGGCTATGCTGCGTCGCATCATCCGCACCGCCCGTGACAAACGTCATGTCGACCGCGCCCGCCAGAACCTTGCCCTTATGCTGGGCCTCGACGGCCGCATCAGCGAGGCAAAACGCGTAATCGGGAAGACCCTGCCTGCAGCGACCACCGATGCGAATATCAAGGTTCTGCGCTCGGTTCGCACATCCAAAAAGAAATAACAAAGGCCACGCCGCCGACCGGCGTACTATTTTGTGCCCCGATCCACGCCGGAATTGTTAGGGGTGGGCCTTGCGCGAACGCGCCTGCCCGGCCATCATCTGGAAATTGCGTCTGGCGACAGTATGATGTCGTCTGCACGGAGACCGGCCCCGCTGTCGCTCTGACACGCCAATAGATCCTGTGTGAAGGGAACAACAAGAAATGCTGTTGACCACAAGAACTGCACCGATACGACTGATCGCAGGCGCGGTCTTTCTGGCCTCAAGCGCGGTGCCGTCTGCAGCACATCACGCGATGGGCAGCAAACTGCCGGCAACAGCCTTTGAAGGCGTGATCTCTGGCCTCGCCCACCCGGTTATCGGCCTCGACCATCTGGCCTTCATCATCGCCATTGGCATCCTCGCCTATTTGGCACGAAGCATAATTGCAGTCCCGCTGGTATTTGTTGCAACCACCCTGCTTGGCACTGCTATTCATCTTGCGGGCCTGAGCATTCCCGTCCCAGAACTTCTGATCGCCCTCAGCCTGATCGCGTCTGCGGCCGTGGTATTGTCCATTTCCAAACAGCAAGAACCGTCCTCGACACCGCGTCATGCACTTTTCTTGACACTGGCAGCTTGCGGGCTTTTCCACGGCTATGCCTATGGCGAAAGCATTGTCGGCGCCGAGCAAACACCACTTATCGCCTATCTGTTCGGCTTTGCATGCATTCAGATGCTGATTGCTTTAGCCGCCGCAGGCACCATGCAGACGCTATTTGCCCGTGCCACCCCAATTGCTGCAACCTTGTCACGGGTGGCAGCCGGAATCACCATCGCAGCAGTAGGCATTGTAGCAATGATCGGCCAGACCCAATTTTTATAGGTCAATCGCACCTTGATCATCATGCGTGATGTTGGAACCACGACAACGGTTGCGGATTTTCGCACAAAAATGATCACCGACCTTATGCAACAATCGCGTCAGCCTATTGTTTGGTAGGCTTCGCGCCGCTGGCGCCCTCACTACTACTGCTGGCATTCTTGGAATTCTTGCTACCCTTCACATACTTACTCCATGTCTCGCTTCTGCGCTCAGATGAACGTGGAGACACCGGCTGCGGTTTGATCAGGTCGCGCGAATTTGCCACTGTTTTCGCAATGTTACGTTGGACCGAACAACCGAAATTTGGATAAAACACCCGATGCGGATCGACCCCTAGGTCTTCGGACCAGTCACCGCATTTCGGCGCGATCGCCACGGGCCGACGAAACGCCAACCGGATGGCATTCGCGCCCCGATATTTTGCGCTATGACGGCGAACCCGCAAGTTTCGCGCGTTCAGTCCCAACCTCGTCATCGTATTGGAAACAGCTCGTAACGCACTTTGCGCCATCAACCGAGCGTGCCCGGATCGTGGGCTCGAGACATATAACGGACCAAGCGCCTGGCGCTTATAGCGCAACAAAAAGCGGTGCAGGTCGAGTTTCTGATGCTCCGACAGACCGCCACCATGATCCGGA
This sequence comes from Hyphomicrobiaceae bacterium, assembly GCA_965223255.1. GTDB lineage: Bacteria > Pseudomonadota > Alphaproteobacteria > Rhizobiales > Hyphomicrobiaceae > CBDCWA01. The sequence continues at coordinate 373,973 of CBDCWA010000004.1, forward strand.
ATTTCCAGATACAACCGCTCTGGCAGGCTCCTAAATGAGATCTTGTGGTTCTTCTCTGGCGAATTGAGATGAACTGCTGTCGGCGTATCCATACGACATCCCGCAACCATCAGCGCGAAGCCCCCCGCAACGCCAACGACCAGCCAACCACCCCGTCGCGCTCCGATACGCCAATTGCCAAGCGCCAATGCGTTAAACCTCTTCATCCCTTGGCCCCCGCGCTAGGATAGTCGATAGAGAAGCCATAATCACCACGGTAAGACTTACCGAATGGCAATTTCTTACCGCCATAGACGCGATTGATATGACCGAAAAACAGCTCCTTCAGCTCACCTTCTGATGCAAAGCCGTCACTCGGCGTCGCCAGGTCTTTGCGCTTGTTATGGGTTGCCAGATAAGGCGTCACCAGAATAACCAATTCAGTCTCGCGGCGACGATAATCGTTGGAGCGAAAGAGCGCACCGAGTATGGGCACGGTCTTCATACCAGGTAAACCTTCGACACTTTGACGCGTGTCATCGGACAGCAATCCAGCCATCGCCAGCGTACCACCGGACGGCAATTCCAGTGTCGTCTCCGCACGGCGAACTTTGAGACCAGGCAGTGCGATCTGATTGACCGTCACCGCACCTTCGGTTGAGATTTCGCTGACTTCCGCAGAGACCTTGAGACTGATCCGTCCCGCCGCCAATACGACAGGCTTAAAGGTGACGTTCACCCCGAATTCCTTGTATTGCACAGTGACCTTGTTGTCTTCCTGCGCCACAGGGATTGGAAATTCACCGCCGGCAAGGAACTTTGCACTCTCGCCGGAAATCGCCGTTAGGTTGGGCTCAGCCAACGTGCGGATCACGCCGCGCCGTTCAAGCATTTGAATGAGCGTCGTCACGCTTTGATTGCCACGTTCCCAAGTGCTTTGTAGCGCATTTCCCGCCGCGACCTGCGGAAGATCACCGACCTGCGCGGCTCTGGACGCGGCCACAATCGGGCTGGTCACCGGAAAGGCGTTGGCAAGCACTTTTGTAAACGTCATCTGGCCAGTCTGCAGCCAAGCGCCTGGCATATCGACACCGATGCGACGCAGACCATCCCGCTGCATTTCCGCAACCTTGACCCGTAACAACACCTGCTCTTTGGCAGATGTGGTCAACATATTGACTACGGAATCCTTCTTCTTGACAAACCGCTTTGCAAGCTCCGCTGCACGATTGGCATCGACAGGACTGGCCACCACCCCCGACAGCACAATGTTGGTACCAACCATTTCCGCATTGATTTTGGATTGCGGCAGAAGGCGCGTCAGCGCAGCCCTCAAGACACCCAGGTTGCGCTGCACGCGGACGTCAAGAAACAAGACTTTCTTACCGTTTGGCCCAATAAAGAATGCGTTGGCCTCTCCAACATCTTTGCCGAGCAAATAGATCTGGCGGGAGGTTTGAACGACGGCATCCACGACTTCGGGATTTGATACCAGAACGTTCGACATATCGACGGGGACTTCCACAAGCATCGATTTACCGACGCCAAGCGTCACAACCTTATTGATGGGCAGTCGACCGCCCGCAGGAATTTTTAGATGCGACACATACTTCGGTGACGTGCTGCTTGGAACCTTATCAGGCTCGGCTTGCGCATACGCCTGCACAACACTCGCGATAGAAAATATTGCGATAGCGCAAATGATGTTGAATCGAAGCAGGAGCGATGGATCCTCACCTCTCAACGATCTTGTCATAAGTAGATTGCCCCCGCCGGCACCGCCCCCGCACTCTCCCAGGGGGTGACATGCACGCGCACGCATAAAACGACGCAACGCGATTAATCAACGTGACAATGCAATAACAAACAGCGACTGCCCTGCTACAGAGCACCACTAGACGATGTCAATCGACATGAAGCGTCAGGAACTTACGTGCGGCAATTGCACTTTATATCCAAATCACTTCCGTAAAATTCGCCCGAAACACCAAAAATCGGGGCGCGAGTCGGAAACAGAATACTTTCTCTGCGCCAACAATCCTCGCATATATGCGATTCCACATAAACATGACTGTGGAAAAAATGCATCTTTCACAATTAGACCAACATCGACGACCCGTTCGGAGAGTGGCGAGGTAACTGGAAATCGCCATGTATGCGATAAACGCGATGGCGCGGCCCCGGAGCGCGAGCCCATTTCCAGTACGACAATAAGGCGTGCATATCTCGCCTGACATCGCCCTCCACCGGAAAATTCTGCCCTCAACCTTGGCCCAATGTCTTCGTTGGCGTATGAGTGCCTTGATCTCGCAGCAGTCGATCTAAACCCAAGGACGAGCCGTGCCAAACGCCACAAAGATATCACCGTCGATCTTGTCGGCTGACTTCGCCAAACTCGGTGAAGCGGTTCGCGCAATCGATTCCGCTGGCGCCGACTATATCCACGTCGACGTTATGGATGGACACTTTGTGCCCAACATCACCATTGGTCCCTGTGTTGTCGAAGCGATTCGCCCGACCACCAAGAAGCCGCTTGATGTACATTTGATGATTGCACCGGCTGATCCCTATATCGAAGCCTTCGCCAAAGCCGGTTCCGACATCATCACCGTCCATGCCGAAGCGGGTCCGCACCTCGACCGGTCACTGGCCCTGATCCGCAGTCTTGGCAAGAAGGCTGGCGTTTCACTGACGCCATCGACACCGGAATCGGCGATCGAATATGTGCTGGACAAACTCGACCTCATCCTGGTCATGACGGTCAATCCAGGCTTTGGCGGTCAAAAATTCATCCCGGCAATGACCGAGAAGATAGCGCGCATCAAATCAATGATCGCCACCCGCCCGATCGAGTTGGAAGTTGATGGCGGTATAACCCCTGAAACTGCGGTGGATGTCGCAAGGGCCGGTGCCAACGTTCTCGTGGCCGGGAGCGCCGTCTTCAAGGACGCTAACTATCAGGCAAATATCGCTGCGATCCGCGATGCTGCCCAGGCCGCGGTCTGATCACCTATTACATCGTCGCCATCGGCTTTATGCCAGATAGCCATCGTCGAGATCGTGACTGTATTCGAATTTGAGAGTGCCGGCAGAATCGATTGCACGAACCTGCCAGGCGAGATGCGTGCCACCTTCTGGTGTTGACTGCGAGATGATTTCCGCCGCCAGGGTTTCCCCTGCCTCGAGGACGAGCGGCACGGCGATCGGAAAATAGAGCTGCTCCCAATGCGTCGCCGGCGCGCCCGGCGCAGTCGATATCATGATGTCTCCAACCAAAGTCGCAGACCACCACACCGCAATTCCATAGATTTTTACAGGCGTTTCTATCGTCCACTTTGCCTCACCTTGCCGCAGCAAATCGTTATCGACATCGAAGTGCACGCGATCCCAGATAACGCCGCTTTCAAGACCGGCCAACAAATCTGTTGCCGCGAACGCGCGCACATACACATTGTTGAGGCTCAATTGCTCTGCCGCCGCAAAATTAATATCACTGCGAACCTGCCGCCAAACCACCAGCTCATCATAGAACTTGGATGAAACGACGGGCGCCATGAACTGCTTGATGCCCGACGGCACGACCTTGCCGCTAGGCTTTAGATGACGATCGATTGCATCATTCATCGTGGCGAGGATGTCTTCCTCAAAGGCGTAATTGCCAAGTGTTTCGGAGATCACCAGATCGACTCGGGGAGGATCATCCATATCCCGAGAGTTGAAGGGAAAAAGATGACAGTTGCGCGCATCGTTATCTTTCAAAACACTCGCGCATACATCTGCAATCGCACCACTCTCATAGAGGAAAACATCCTTAGCCCCGAACCGGCTGGCCAGTAGTCCCAACAAACCGGTACCGGCGCCGATATCCGCCACGACCGTTTTGCCTGGAACAATCAGTTCGCGCAGCGCCGCTTCAAAGGCACTGTTGCGCACACCATCAGCCAACAGGGTCCTATGATATTCGATCCGCATACCTAGAGCGACAGCCTCTCGCCTTGTATGTGATAAAGCAGCAGCGCAGTCGCGACCCCAAGATTGAGCGAATCGAGACGCCCCGCCATAGGCACTTTCACCAACTGCGTGCACAAGCCGGCCACAGTTTCTGATATCCCCGGCCCCTCACTTCCCATCACCAAAATGCACGGCCGCTCGTATTCAAAAGCCCTGAAATCGACCCTACCAGCCAAGTGCGTACCAACAACATCGCCGCTGACACCCGCACGCCAGTCGGCAAACGCGTCGAGGCTCATGCGCACCAATGGCACCGAGAATATAGATCCCATCGTCGCACGCACGCACTCTCGCGAATAGGCATCACAACAGGCACCAATCAGAATTATCCCGGCGCCCCCTACCGCATCAACGGTGCGCACAATCGTGCCGAGGTTGCCGGGATCACGCACCTCCTCTAGCGCCAACCATAAGGCATCAGATTGCAACGTTTCAGCATTTGGCGGCGCCATCCACTGTTGCCGAAAAACGGCAAGCACGGTTTGCGGGTTGTCCTTGCCCGAGAGCTTACTCAGCACCGCCTCTGTTGTTGGCAAACACGTCGCACCTTGCGCTGCCGCCCACTGCACGCATTCGCCCACCGTCGGGTTTTGCAGCGCATCGCTTTGAAACACAACCGTCTCGGGCACATGAGCGGCCTCCTGCGCTGCAATCAGGACCGACGCGCCTTCGGCAACGAAGAGGCCCGTGCGGCGGCGAACCTTGCGCATCTCAAGCGCCCGCACCGCCTTTATACGGTCATTCTGCAAGCTGGTGATCTTTTCAACGATAGGCATTCTCGCCTCACGCGCCGACTTCGCCGACCCATCTGGAATATAAAGATGTCGGCACCTGCCACCCACCGTTGGTCGGCGCGATTGCGAGCTCGCCAAATTCGAACTGACCTCCACGCCCGCCCAACACATCTTTCATCAATTGATGAAAGGTCAAAGTGGATGCCCGGATCGCATAGACGGTGAGCACCAGGCCCGCTCCTTCCTCTCCGAGCAATTTTTCACAATCGCGAAGCAAGCCCGGCAAGTCAGCAAAAAGCTCCCACGTCTCGCCGCCTGTCCCGCGCCCGAACTTTGGCGGATCGACAATTATCAGATCATAGCTTCGCCCGCGGCGAACTTCGCGAGCCACAAACTTTCGCGCATCCTCAACAATCCAACGAATTGGCGCATCGCCCAGGTCCGAAGCTGTTTGGTTCTCGCGCGCCCAGCCAATGGCCTTTTTAGACGCATCGACATGGACAACCTCAGCGCCCGCCTGCGCGGCAACGAGTGAGGCAACACCGGTATAAGCAAACAGATTGAGAACCCGCGGACGCTGTCCCGCACGCGCGCGTTTTGCATTGGCGAGTTGAGCCGACATCCACATCCAATGCGGTAACTGTTCCGGAAACAGACCGAGGTGGCGAAAACTCATCAGCCGACACACCGCCCGTACACCTGCAACATCCAGGTGCCACGTCTCAGGGACCGCCGTGCGACACGTCCAACGCCCCCGCTCACCATCGTCATCCTGACCGGGTCCGACGAACCGGGCGTCCGCCGTCTGCCAACGCGCATCACTCAGGCTTGGCTGCCAGATCGCCTGCGCCTCCGGCCGGTCGACAACAACTTTGCCAAAGCGCTCCAGCTTGCGCCCATTGCCGCTATCGATAAGCTCGTAATCATCGAACCCTTTGGTTGTGATGAAGTTCGGCTGGAGGGAGGCTACCACGTGCATTGCCATTCATTTGTTTTTCACCGACCACCGCCGGTATTTATTCCAGGTCCACCACATCCTGCTCGCTGCCGCCCCGGATGCGATGCGCTAAAGCCGCCTCGAGAAAGGGATCGAGATCTCCATCCAACACACCTTGCGGATCACTGCTTTCAACCGCCGTCCTGACGTCCTTCACCATCTGATAGGGCTGCAGCACATATGAGCGAATTTGGTGGCCCCAGCCGATGTCCGTCTTGCTGGCAGCTTCCGCACTTGCCTTTTCTTCCCGCTTCTTGAGCTCCAACTCATACAACCGCGACTTTAGCATACCCCAAGCAATCGCCCGGTTTTTGATCTGGCTACGCTCTTGCTGGCTAGCCACCACGATGCCGGTCGGTTGATGCGTAATACGCACGGCAGAATCTGTGGTATTGACGTGCTGGCCGCCGGCACCCGAGGCGCGGTAGGTATCAATCCGGCAGTCCCCTTCGTTGATTTCGATTTCGATATCATCATCGATCACTGGATAGACCCAGACAGAGGCAAAGCTGGTATGCCGCCGCGCATTGGAATCATAGGGTGAAATCCGCACCAGGCGATGGACACCGGATTCTGTTTTTAGCCAACCATAAGCATTGGTACCGGAAACCTCCAGCGTGGCGGACTTGATGCCGGCTTCTTCGCCCTGGCTCTCTTCAATCAATCGAACCTTATATCCTTTACGTTCCGCCCAGCGCATATACATCCGCAACAACATCTCCGCCCAATCCTGGCTCTCTGTTCCCCCCGCACCGGCATGGACTTCCAGATAGGCATTGTTGCCGTCCGCCTCTCCCGACAACAGCGCTTCGACCTCTTTCGATTGGGCGACACGCACCAGCTGCACCAGCTGGTCCTCTCCCTCCGCTATCGTCTCCTTATCGTCCTCGGCCTCACCGAGTTCAATCAACGTCACGGCATCATCGAGCTGCTGTGCGATGCCCTTGTACGATGTCATCTGGCTTTCGAGACGTTGGCGCTCTCGCATGAGTTTTTGCGCGCGCTGGGGATTATCCCAAAATTTGGGATCCTCTGTTTGTGCCGTCAGTTCGTTGAACCGGCGTTCAGCGCTATCCCAGTCAAAGATGCCTCCTTAGAAGCGCCAGCGATTCTTTGATAGCGTCGACCTGCTTCTGTGATTCCGAGCGCATGCTGCTCCTCGTCTTAAAAAACAATCTGCCTAAGAAATCTTCGCTATAAGGCCACGCAGCGACAATGTAAACGCAGGTCCGCACGTTAAGCGGCGACGCTGCCAGGCGCGTGCTTTTGCCTTAATACACCGACGTGCGACCGGGCCCGGCAGTTGGCCGCCCGCCAGTCTTACCCGGTTCCGACGTCTCATAACCGAGGAACGAATTCGGATCATCCGGCTCTTCCGTCGGCTTGAAGGCCTCAGTAATGATCTTGCCGCTCTTGGAGTAGATTGCCTTGAGCCCTGAATTTCGATCGACATTGATCAATTTGATACCCGGCGGTATCCGGAACGGTACGGCCTTCTTGTCGCGATGCACCATCTTCATGAAGTTGGCAAAGATTGGTGCTGCGACCTGGCCGCCGGTTGCGGTTTTACCCATCGGCAGCGGCGTATCGTAGCCAACATAAACACCGACCACCAAGTCGGCGGAATAACCAACAAACCATGTATCTTTTGAATCGTTCGTCGTGCCCGTTTTCCCGGCCAACGGAACACCCGGCACGATACGTTTCACCCGCGTCGCCGTACCCCGTTCCACGACACCGTTCAACATCGACGTCATCTGATAAGCGGTATGCGGATCGATGATTTGCCGGCGGTTGTCGATGATTTCCGGTTCATCCTGCCCATTCCATTCGGCCGCTTTACAACCGGCGCAAATCCGCTTGTCATGTCGCCAAACAGTCTTGCCCCACCGGTCTTGGATTCGATCTATCAACGTTGCCTTCACCTTCTTGCCGCCGTTCGCGATCATCGAATAGGCCGTTGCCATTTTAATAAGTGTCGTCTCGCCAGCGCCCAATGACATCGACAACACCGGCATCAGATTGTTATAGACCCCAAACCGGCGCGCATATTCTATGATCAGCGGCATGCCCATGTCCTGCGCCAGACGCACCGTCATTTGATTGCGCGACCGTTCGATGCCGGTCCGCAGCGTCGCCGGCCCCAAGGATTGGCTCTTATTATAGTTCTCCGGCCGCCAGATGTCCTTTCCAGGGCCCTGGTCGATTTCGATCGGCGCATCGAGAACGATCGTGGTCGGCTTATAGCCGTTGTCCAACGCGGTTACGTAGACAACAGGCTTAAACGCCGAGCCCGGCTGGCGCTTTGCCTGTGTCGCCCGGTCAAACTGACTAAGTGAAAACGAAAACCCTCCAACGATGGCCAATACACGGCCGGTATGTGGGTCTATGGCAACAATACCCCCGCCGACTTCCGGGATTTGCATGAGTTGCCAGGGAGGGTCTGTCTCTGGTTCACGCTGGCCTTTGGTCTTTTTCTTTGAGTCTTTCCTGACCCCCGGAGCGACATAGACGACGTCACCGATCTTGACGACGTCGCCTGCCTTGCGCGGTCGACGACCTTTCGACTTGTTGGTTGCCCGAAACTTTCCAGCCCAATTCATTTCCGACAATGGAATTTCGATGGTCTTGCGATTAACTTCGATTTTGCCGGAGGCCAGCTTCTTAGGTCGCAGACCCAGTCTGATCTTTTTTGCTTCAACCTCAAGCACCACCGCCATACGCCAAGGTGCGATATCAGCCGGCTTGCTGAGTTTGACCAGGGCCGGCCCCCAATCGCCATCAACACCAATATTGGCGACCGGCCCACGCCAGCCGCGTCGACGATCAAATCGAACCAGCCCGTCAACAAGTGCACGACGGGCATATCGCTGAAACTTTGGATTGAGTGTCGTGCGAACCGACAACCCTCCACCATAAAGGCGTTTTTCCCCGTATTGCGACAATAGCTTGCGCCGGACCTCCTCGGCGAAGTACTCCGCGGCAAAAATGTGTGCGCCGAATTTGCGAATGTTGACGCTAAGGCCCTTCTTTTTTGCCGCCGCCTCCTGTTCCGGCGTGATGTAACCATTTCTGGCCATTTGCCCGAGGATCCAATTGCGCCGACTGAGAGCACGCTTGGTTTTTCGGAAAGGATGGTAGTTGTTGGGTCCCTTCGGTAAGGCGGCAAGATATGCGGCTTCGTGGATTTCTAAGTCCTTCAGCTCTTTACTAAAGTAATTGAGTGCCGCCGCCGCAACGCCGAATGAACCGATACCGAGGTATATTTCGTTGAGATAGAGCTCGAGAATCTTGTCCTTCTCGAAGGCCCGCTCGATGCGGATAGCAAGGATCGCTTCTTTAAGCTTGCGATCAAAAGTTTTCTCGCTGCTTAGCAAGAAGTTTTTGGCAACCTGCTGCGTGATTGTTGACGCGCCTTGAATACTGCCGCGCTTCATTTTCAGCTTGATCATCGCAAAATTGATGGCAGCGCGCGTGATCCCCACGTAGTCGAGGCCGCCATGTTCGTAAAACCGCCGGTCTTCTGCAGATAGATAGGCCGCTATTATGAGCTTGGGGATCGCATTGATCGGCACGAAAATGCGCCGTTCACGCGCATATTCGGCAATAAGTGCACCATTGCTCGCATGGATGCGGGTCATTACCGGCGGCTCATATTTGGCCAGCTTGTCGTAGCCTGGCAGATCCTTCGAAGCATGCCAGATAAAATACCCGGCAACCGCCGAGCCAACGACAAACGCCATAACACCGGCCGTAAAACAGAACCCAAGCATGCTCAGAAGCAAACTCCGGCGTCGTGGCCTTTTACGCACGCTCGGCGGCGGCACGCCTTGTGGTCTCATATCAAGCTCTTAACGTATCTCGTAGGCCAGCCTCTAGCGCGATCCCCTCCGGACAGCAAGCCACCTTGGGCAAATCCTCACCTGGGTTACCAAATTACAATCGATTATGGCATCAGCCCGTCACCAACGCCCCCTGTTCCCCGAAAAAATCAATTTCCATTCGATAACGCCTCAAATCACGTCCCTGGCCACCGTTGCCCCGCCTATAGCCTACCGCGCGACAGTCTTGCGGCTGGAGAAATATATCTCTACCGCCTTTGCAATGGATCTCGCAGCGGCCCTTTGCCATTTCCGGCTCATCAGGTTTTTACGGTCTCGGGCGTTGCTGACGTAGCCCAGCTCAACCAAAACCGACGGTGTTTTGGTTTGTTTTAAGACCGCGAACGCCGCCGAGCGGGCAGGCACCCGCGACAGCCGCACCTGCTTCCTCAAGCGTTTCAGCAGCACCCGGCGAAAATGGGCCGAAAACGCGGACGTCTCTCGCCGCATAAGATCCGCCAGAATATTCCGCACTTGGCCCTGATCACTGATTTGGACGACATCCAATCCTGCAGCCAGGTCAGCACTGTTTTCCTTTTGGGCAAAGCGTCTTGCAACGGCATCCGAAGCCTTATCGGAAAGCGTGTAGACTGTTGCACCGCTAACCTTCCCCGCCCGCTCGACCTTGCCCAACGCGTCGGCATGCAACGACAAAAACAGATCTGCATTGTTTTCTTCTGAAAAGTCGCGGCGATCGACGAGCGACACGAACTCATCCGAATCGCGTGTCATCAAAACCTTGAATTTTCCTTTTGCGCCTAAGCGTTTACGCAATTCGAGCCCAACCGCCAGAACGACGGTTTTTTCCGCAGTGTTCTTACCATAAACCGCCCCTGGATCGACGCCGCCATGACCGGGATCGATCACCACAACCGGAATCTTGTTGCGTTTATCGCCGATGATCTTTTTGCGCTGTTTTGGGCGACGTTTGGGCTTCGGCGGACCGACGAGGCCGGCCTTCGCCAACTTGTTGAAATTGGCGGCGCTTGTCCGTGTGATGGTGATGTCCAGGCGATACAGCTTGGCGGCGCGCTTGGTGAGGATCATGCGCGTCAGCAGGCTTGGCCCCTTGGTATCGATCACCAGCCGCGATCGGGTTGGGGCAAACCGCCCATATCGAAAGGCCTTGACGAAACTTCCCCTAATGTTGGACTTTTCTGCCGCACCTACTACGAAAACCGTCCGCTGCAGATCAACGATGACCCTATAGGGCGCGCCCAGCACAAACGCGTCAGCCTTTATCGCCGCATTAACGTATAGGCTCACCACAACGTTCTTGCCCTTTTTTCGGAATCTAAGCGCCGAGACCATCGCGCCGCGCGTCCCCTTTGGCTCAAACGTGCCTCGCAGCCCCTTGCCCGGCTTCTGAGTTACAACGGAGCTCTGTTGCGCCCCGGCGCCCGCCATCGTCCCCAGGCACCACAAAAGCGTCGCAATCGGCACAAGTATGGGTCTTGTGAAGAAACAAAACATTGTTCAGTTTGCCCCAAATTGTGATATCCGGCTATACCGTTAATCAAATCTTTGCCAACCGATGCGCAATCTCACGGCCTCTGTCTAGCCTGATCCTAAGATATGGTCTGGGGTGTGGCACAAGAGGCTTGCGTCACATCATGTGACACCTTAGGATTTAGTCAGTTATGGTCGATTCTAGATGATCGCTCGGCAGATTCGTCTGGTAAATGGCCCCCGACTCAGGGGCAAACCTGCCAGACTTGGCTGATGCGGCTGTCAATAGGCATGATCCTGGGCATCCATCATCTCGGACACCATGACGGCGCAATTGTGGTGCATCAGTTTTTTTGGTTCTCGTCGCGTCGGCGCCGCCTGCTGGCGGGACGCTCGGAATTTTGATGCAATTGCGTCAGTGATTTAGTTGCTTCAGCCACTCGATATTCGGTGTCCGAAGAGAGGGGACACATGAGAGGAGCGGGATATGCGGCCAAAGTGAGCGCCGCAGGCTAAGCAAACCACAGAATTTCGGGACGGAGCACCCAATTTGTAGATGGCACCGTTCTGACGAAACATAGGCAATAACCGTAGGTCAGCATGCCGCAGATTGATCGCCAACAGCTCGAGGATCGCATGATCCCGCCCAAGCCCCGCCGTATGGGGCACCCGGGTTGCGAGCTGAGCGCAACACGCAACGATCATCCGCACCAGCAGCCTTGGCCTTTTCCAGACTTGCATACCCTTAACAATCAACTTTTGCCGCGCACGCAGACCCGTTGCAGCGACCCAACCTGTATATCGGATTGTGGTTCATCCGGAGTCTCTATGCGCCGCATGGAACAACAAACATGGCAAATCCGAAAAACAATCACAACAGGACCTCCACCAACAACAAGATGCTGATCGATGCCACCCACCCCGAAGAAACGCGGGTGGTCGTACTGCGCAATGATCGTGTAGAAGAATTTGACTATGAATCAGCGGCCCGCAAGCTTCTGCGTGGCAATATTTACCTCGCAAAGGTCACACGAGTAGAGCCGTCCCTGCAAGCCGCCTTCGTTGACTATGGCGGCAATCGCCATGGCTTTCTGGCGTTTAACGAGATCCATCCCGACTATTATCAAATCCCGATTGCTGATCGCCGCGCCCTGATCGAGGCCGAAGCAGCCGAGGAGGCCGAAGCTGCTGCCCGCGCCGACGCTGAAGTCGAGGCCGACTGCGATGCCGATGATCCAATTGCAGACGACAAACAATCCGATCTGGATGATGTCGCACAACAGGCAGCGGACCAGGAGACAGCTGGCGGTCACGATCACGAAGATGATCCTGACATTGCCGAAGCAATCGATGTGACGGAATTCCTTCCACCTGAGACGGGCTCTTCCGCCGATCCGTCCCACCAATCGACGCGCGATGAGCCGGCTGGGGCCCCCGCGCCAACCACGGAAGAAGTGGCGGCCAGCGAGGACACCCCGCCTGAACCAGGCGAGACCGCACCGGACGCGAGTGATACCCCTGAAGATACTAACAGTGGCCCGTCGCACATGGCTGCCGAAAGAACGGATCGCGACCCAGTTCTTCATGCAGCTGACGGGGATGCGACGGACACATCCAGCGAAGACCCTGCCGGCATCACCGACACCGCGGACACCATCCAGACGGATGCCCCTTTAGGCAGTGTGGAAGCCGGTATTGAGAGCGATAGCTCTGATGCGCAAGAAGCCAAGACCACCGACCCAGAGCCCCAAACCTCTCCGATTGGGGACGATGATGGCGCGGATGGCAACGGTGACGAGAATGGCAACGGCGACAGTATCGAAGAAGTAGCCACTGGCGACGACAGTGACGCCATGGAAGAGGTACCGGTGCGCCCGCGCCGTCGCCAGCGCGCCTACAAGATTCAAGAAGTTATCAAGCGCAAGCAGGTCATCTTGATTCAGGTCGTCAAGGAAGAGCGCGGCAATAAGGGCGCGGCTTTGACGACTTATCTGTCGTTAGCTGGTCGATACACGGTGCTGATGCCGAATACTGCGCGTGGCGGTGGCATCTCGCGCAAGATCACAAACCCACAGGACCGCAAGCGCTTGAAGGCCATCGCCGAAGAATTGGACGTGCCTGAAGGCATGGGATTGATCATCCGAACCGCGGGCGCTTCACGCACCAAACAGGAAATTCGCCGTGACTTCGAATATCTGTTGCGCCTCTGGGAGAGTGTGCGCGAATTGACGCTACAATCGACGGCACCGTCACTGGTCTACGAAGAAGGCAATCTTGTCAAACGCTCTATTCGTGATCTTTACGGCAAGGAGGTTGATGAGATCGTCGTCGCCGGCGAAACCTCGTATCGTGAAGCCAAAGACTTCATGCGCATGCTTATGCCGAGCCACGTCAAGAACGTGTCGCACTACACAGACTCCGAGCCGCTCTTTACTTCACTCAACATCGAGCGCCAGCTGAACGCCATGTTCAGCCCTTATGTATATTTGCGCTCGGGCGGTTATCTCGTCATCAATCAAACGGAAGCCCTGGTTGCTGTTGACGTCAACTCAGGCAAGGCCACACGCGAATTTTCAATTGAGGAAACAGCCTTAAATACCAATCTTGAAGCGGCGGAGGAGCTTGCACGCCAGCTGAAGTTGCGCGATCTGGCGGGCCTGATTGTCATCGACTTCATCGACATGGAGGAAAAGCGGAACAATCGTGCCGTCGAGCGCCGTCTGAAGGAGGTCTTGCGCAACGATCGTGCCCGCATTCAGGTCGGTCACATCAGTCATTTCGGCCTTCTCGAAATGTCACGCCAGCGCATGCGAACAGGCGTGCTGGAAGGCTCAACATCGCAATGTCCGCACTGCCAGGGCACTGGCATCATTCGGTCGACGGAATCGGTCGCCCTAGGTATTCTGCGCGCCTTGGATGATGCGCTTGCCAACACGCGCCCTGTACCTTTGATCGCGACAACAACAGCCGAAGTTGCCCTCTATCTCCTCAACAATAAGCGCCAGTTTATTATTGATATGGAGCAGCGCTATGGTGTGAATATCGCGATCCAGGCCAGCGAAAAGTTGCAAGGATCCGAATACAATATCGATCACGCCACCGCCCACGACACCACAGATGCCCAGGATGGTCAGGGCGCAGTGAGTATGGATTGGAACTTTTCCAACGGTGACGGTCGCCCAGCACAAAACGATAAGGAGACGCGCGACGCAGACGGCCGCCGCCCCCGGCGTCGGCGCCGCCGACGCACCCGGACCAGCGACCAAAGCGACCGCCGTCGCAGCGCACCTGCTATCGACGATGACCAGGACGACAGCGATCTGGCCTCAGCCGATCTGCAATCGACCGACGATAATGAGCAACGCGAGGCTACCGCCGACGATGCCGGCGATGCTCCCCGCCCGCGTCGACGCGGCCGCCGCGGCGGCCGACGCAATCGGCGCACCCGCAAGCAAGACACAGCCGCCGACACCCAATCGTCGACAGAGGAGGCCGATGGCGAAAATATTGATGCTGCCGCCGCCGCCAATGATGACGCACCCGATAGAGCCACGCCTCTAGAGCCGGTTCTTGCAGAGGATGCCACGGCCAAAGCGCCAGACTTCGAAACACCATCGATCGATCCAATCGATCTGGTTGCCAACGACACCGAGGCACCGGCAACAAGCATCGCCGAAAGTGAAGCCGCATCAGACGAATTCGTGAATGGTGAACTGGTTCCCCATCACGGCAACGGCGCAACAAGAGATGAACCTTCCAAATTGGAGAACGAAGGCGTTAGCGCGACCGATAGTGACGAGGAAAAGACGGACCTCACCGCAGATGCTGATCGCATTGAGAGTGACGACGTCACACCGGTCCGCCAACGCCGACAGGAACCGGTCGCCTCGGAACCGGTCTTGGAGCGCATCATCGTCAGTCCCACATCGAGCGAGGACGGTTCTGGAGCCTCCGGCCATGACGATGATCAACCGGCCAAACGCGGCTGGTGGCAACGCCGGCCATGGTAGCGCGGACCCGGATATCCAATCACCGCGTCACAATCGGACCGATGGTGGTGCTGGAAAAGTAAGTTCGTTGAGGAGGAAAGAAAATGAGCTATACCTTGCAGCAGTTTTGCGAAGACACACGCAAACACTTGCAATCCGGCAAGGCCCTTGAGGCGTGTCTGTCTGATGTCGCAGAAAAATTAAGCCAATTGCTGAACAATCCGGACTTCGTCGCGGCAACATTTGATGACGATACCCCGTTTGGCAAACGAGAACTCTATCACGATCCTGATTTGGACTTTTACGTTTTGGCCCACGTCCAACATGGCGGAAAGAAGGGCACGCCCCATACCCATGGCACATCGTGGGCGATTTACGGCAATGCCAAACAATCGACGAAGATGACGGAATGGCGTCGCGTCAACCCGGAGAGTGAGGAAAAGGTCGTCCTTGAACAGGCGGATCAATATTTGATCTCGCCCGGCCAGACACGCGCTTACCCACCCGGCAAGATTCATTCGACCGAGCACTTGGAGAAAGCTTGGGTTATCCGCGTTACTGGCACCGATCTTGATCACCTGCCGCGCTATCGCTTCAAGAAGGGGCGCGATGAGATGATAGCCAGCGCATAAGCCACTCTGAGCGCCCGAGCATTGCCGCACCATTGCGGCATGCGTCATGCGTCACGGTCTAGAGCACTTTTATCCGGTCTGTAACGCGCGATGCGCGTCTGTCCGATCGGATAGTGCTCTAAGCCAGTCGTTTCCATGCCTTCAGCCGACGCATACCTTCGATCATTTGCGCCGTCGCACCGGCATAGGAAAACCGCAAAAACCGACGTCCATGTTGGGCATCGAAGTCGACGCCCGGTGTTACGGCAACACCAATTTCATCAAGCATTTGGCCGGCGAATGCCACGCTGTCAGACGCGTGACGAGAGATATCAGCATAGAGATAGAACGCACCATCGCACGGGACAATCGGGCCGACCCCCATTGCCGTCAATTGGTCCAAAA
The DNA here is from genome assembly GCA_965223255.1 of Hyphomicrobiaceae bacterium. Classification (GTDB taxonomy): domain Bacteria; phylum Pseudomonadota; class Alphaproteobacteria; order Rhizobiales; family Hyphomicrobiaceae; genus CBDCWA01. The sequence goes on from CBDCWA010000004.1 coordinate 390,029, forward strand.
GAATATCTCGGTTCCTCTCATAGACGGATTTGTTCGCCTCAAGCTCTTCGATCGCATCAAATGCACCGAGCGCGGCGACCTGCGAGGGCGTTGGTGCTGATATAAACAGGTTTTGGGCAACGCGTTCGACAACGCGCACCAGCTCTGTCGGCACAATCATCCAGCCAATGCGCCAGCCGGTCATCGAAAAGTACTTCGAAAAGCTGTTGATGACGATCACCTGATCGCTGTGCGTCAAGGCGGTCTCATCAGGAAAAGCATAGCTTAAGCCATGATAGATTTCGTCCGAAATAAACCAAGCCTTGCGCGCGACACACACATCGATAAGGGCTTTAAGCCGCCCGGGCTCCAACATCGCCCCGGTTGGATTGGCTGGGCTCGCCACCAACACCCCTTTTACGCCAGCTTCTGTGACGGCATGTGAGACCTGCTCTGGTGTCGGCGCCCACCGCTCCGCTTCGCCGGTCTGGATCAGCATAGGATCAAGACCGAGCACCGACAAAATTTGGCGATAACAGGGATAACCAGGTGAGCCGAGCGCCACCCGCTCACCAACATCGAACAGCGACAAGAAGGCCAGGATAAAGCCGGCTGATGATCCGGTCGTCACAACCACCCGTTCAGGATCGACCGTGAGGCCGTAAAAATCACGATAATGTTTAGCGATACGCCGGCGCAATGCAGGCCGACCAAGGGCCTCCGTATACCCCAGGGCATCCCGCTCAAGATGTTGCCTAAGGGCCTCACGCGCAGCCGCGGGCGCCGCTGTGGCAGGCTGCCCCACCTCCATGTGTACGATATCATCCCCTTGGGCCTCTCGCCGTGCCGCAGCACTGATGACATCCATAACGATAAAGGGGTCAATCTGGCTCCGCTTGGCGCCTGCTAATGTGGCAATTTGTGCCGCTGGCTTCGTTTCGCGTGCCATTTTGTTCAAGAATTCCCCTATCCAACCGCCAATGTCGTTTAATCCGGCGCAATCTGACGGGTGTCACCCTACTACACATGCACGTTAACACACCGGCACAATCAAACATCTGCCTTGCATTGACCCTAATTGCCCCCCTATTAGTGAACCAATGTGCCATTTTTTGTTTCTAGGACAATCATTAGGCCATGAGAATACATGTCACTCAGCGAGTGCCCTCACCGCTCCATCAAAGGTTCACCATTGCGGTCGCTGCATTGGCTGCGATGTGCTGCGTTATGGCAGCATATTCCCCGTTGTTAGCCCAGCGCGTCCCGACAATTTCCGATCATGAGGTCGAGGGCCTATTGCGGATCTACTCGCGCCCGCTCTTGCGCGTTTCAGGCCTTGGTAGCAATCGTGTCGCAATGCGCATCGTCCCCATCGACAGTTTCAACGCTTTTGTGCTCGATGGCCAGAATGTCTACATGCACATCGGCACGCTGATGGCGGCCAGGACGCCGAACGAGGTCATTGGGGTTATCGCGCATGAAATCGGTCACATCGACGGCGCCCACATCGCCAAGATGCAGATTATGCTGAAGCAAGCTCAGACGCGGTTATTGCTTTTACGCGTGTTGGGAATTGGCGCAGCCATTGCAGGCGGCGGTGCGGGTGCAATCGTCGCTGCAGACCAGTTGATCATCCGGCAATTTTTGCGCGAACGCCGCCAACACGAATCGGCTGCTGATCAAGCTGGCGTGACATATCTCGAACGCACCGGACAATCCGGTGTCGGCATGCTGAAGACCTTTCAGCGATTGCGTGAACAAAGCGGCACCAATTCCTCGACCAACCCTTATCTGTTGAGCCATCCCCTGGAGACAACGCGGATCGCACGGCTACAACGGCGGGTACGGGCCAGCCGTTTCTTTAACAAACAAGATTCACCATATTTGAAGCGACGTCACAATTTGATGCGTGCCAAACTGTTCGGGTATTGTGCCCCCTACCGCACAAAAAAACACTTTAAGCCCGGCTCGATCTATTCACTTTATTCCAAAGCGATATCCCTCAATTGCTCGGGCAACTGCAACGGCCGTTGCGTCAAGGCCAACAACAGCACGCTCAAGTCCGTCGACCGACTGATTGCCGCCGGTAAGAAGATGGATCCGGCATATCCATACTTTTATGAATTCAAAGGCCAGGTGTTGAGCAAATCAGGACGCTCACGCGAAGCCATCCCGTATTTCCAGCGCGCCCTCCGTCTCATTCGTGCCAATCGCAAGAAATACCCGGGTCCGCTGTCGATCGTCGAAAAATCGCTTGGCCGCGCTATGCTGAAATCAGGCAACAAGAAGCATCTCGAGCGCGGCATTACGTTGTTGGAACGCGCGGTGCTGCGCCGCGGCGACGCGACAACGTATGAGACACTGGCACGCGCCTATTACCGCCGCGGCCAACAGGGAATGGCGGATTATTCCACTGCCAGAGCCCGCCAAAGCCAAGGCAGGTTTGCCGACGCCGTGGTCTTTGCCAGGCGGGCCCAGCGTACGCTGGAGCCGGGCAGCCCGGCCTGGCTGAAAGCAGACGACATCATAAAGTTCGCACCTCGACGCAAGCGCCGGACCTTGTTTGGCCGATAAGCACGCCACACCATATGGGAGACCCAGCCAATGCCATCCTCGCTTTTTACGCGTTTTTCAGAAGCTCTGACGAGCCCCAAGGGCATTGCCTCACTCCTGGCAGCCGTTGCTGCACTCTGGGTCTTAGCCCTCATTGGGAATTCTGAGCCATCAAGCCCCACAGCAACCAAAGCGGTAACACCGGCATCTGCCTCATCCACCTCGGCACCCGCGGCCAGCCAGGCCAGCGCGCCCGCGCCGACAACTCCAAGCAACACCAACTTTACGCAGCAACAGGAAAAAGCGATCCACCAAATTGTCCGCGCATACCTGCTAAAAAATCCCGAACTCCTGGAAGAGATGAGCCGCGCCTTACAGATCAAGCGCCACGAGCAACAACGTAAAAAAGCCGAGCAAGTCATCGCCGCCAATAAGAAGTCGATTTACCGCTCACCGGGCGATTACGTCTATGGCAATCCGAAGGGTGACATCACCATCGTCGAATACTTCGACTATAACTGCGGTTGGTGCAAACGTGCGCTCAGCCAGGTCATAGAGACAGTTAAGTCCGACCCGAACGTCCGAGTAGTTATGAAGGAATATCCCGTGTTCGGCGGCCCGCCGAGCATTGCCGCTGCCAAGGCTGCAATGGCCTCAATCAAACAAAACAAGTACTGGGAGTTTCACGTCGCTCTAATGCGCCAGCAACAGGTGACGGAAGACACCATCTGGAAAGTCGCCAAACAGGTCGGCCTCGATGTCAAGAAGCTGAAGGCTGATATGCAGAACCCCGAATATGAGAAATACCTTCGCGAGACGATTGCCATCGGCCAGGAAATGGGGATTCGTGGCACACCAGGGTTCCTGATCGATTCTCGCTTGTCCCCTGGTTTCCTAAACACCCAGCAAATCAAGCAAATGCTGGCCGATATCCGAAAAAAGGGCTGCAAGATTTGTTAAGCTTGGTAAACCGGCAAAGGCGCCATGCGCCAGGGTACTTTCGCAGCGCCGATAAAGCTGTTAAACGGGCTTCTCGCCGAAGTTGACTGTGACAGTGCACGAATTGTAATCCCGTGCGACGTCTCTCAGCTGGGCGCAGAACCGCTTGAGTTGCAGCACCATCGGAACCGATGTCGAAACCGATCCGCATCATAAACGGCCCTAACCTCAATCCGCTGGGTAGGCGCGCACCGGAAATCTCCGGTACCGCGACCCTGGACGATATCCGTGGTGCCTGCAAGGCGCGCGCCAAAAGCACTGGCCACAGAACAGGTGTTCGACAAAACAACTCACAGGGCCAACTGATCGATTGGGGACAGGAAACACGCAGCGGCGGCTGGCCACATCATCAATCCTTGCCCATTCGCTCACATCTGCATCGCACGAATGGAACCACTACAAGCCCTCGAAAGCCCGATCATCGAAGTGCACTTGAGCAACATCTTCAAACGCGAGCCGTTCCGCCATCTCTCTTATGTATCTCTCACCGCCAACGCAATGATTTGCGGCTTGGGCGCCAACGGCTACGAGCGTGTGATCGAAGCGATGGCGGAGCTAAGTAACACAACATCTCAAATCAATCATACTGATCCAGACCCTGGCACACGGAAGCACCACACACGATGGCTAAAGATAGTAAGGACAAACAAAGCGCGGAGCACGCATCCATTCGCGCTCTTGCAGAGCTTCTCGATGAAACGGGCTTAAGCGAGATTGAAATCGAGAAGGCCGATTTGCGCATTCGTGTCGTCCGCCACATGTCGATTTCCGCGACCGCCCCGCCGGTGCCGAGCATAGCATCTGAACCATCACCGCCCGCCGCAGTTGAAGCTTCCCCACCCCAAACCGATACCACCAGCCACCCCGGTGCATTGAAATCACCGATGGTCGGCACAGCCTACCGCGCCGCAGAACCCGGTGCGGCACCGTTCATCGAGATTGGCACCGACGTCAATGAGGGCCAGACGATCCTGATCATCGAAGCAATGAAGACGATGAATCATATTCCGGCCCACAAGACGGGCACAGTCACCCAAATTCTCTTTGAAAACGGTCAACCCGTAGAGTTTGGCGAACCTCTGGTTGTGATTGAATGACCAAGAAGCCTAAGCCGGTTCATGTCCGGCTGCCCTCCCGATCTGAAAGCCCTCGCCATGTTTGACAAAATACTGATCGCTAATCGCGGGGAGATCGCATTACGTATAGAGCGCGCCTGCAAGGAGCTAGGCATTTCCACCGTCGCCATTCATTCAACAGCCGACGCCGATGCCATGCATGTCAGGCTTGCTGATGAAAGCGTTTGCATCGGTCCTCCTGCAGCAGCCGATAGCTACCTAAACATCCCAGCCCTTCTCGCAGCCTGCGAAATCACAGGTGCTGATGCCATTCACCCGGGCTATGGCTTTTTGTCTGAAAACGCCCGCTTTGCCGAAATACTCGAAGAGCACGCGATCACCTTTATCGGCCCGACCTCGGAACATATTCGGATCATGGGCGACAAGATCCAGGCCAAAGAAACCGCCAAGAAGCTGGGCATCCCGGTCGTGCCCGGATCGGATGGCGGTGTCGAGACCGAGGAAGAGGCAGGCAAGGTTGCCGAGGACATGGGCTACCCCGTCCTGATCAAGGCAGCTTCCGGCGGTGGCGGACGCGGCATGAAGGTCGCCCGTTCAGCGGACGAACTATCGCTTGCCTTCTCGACCGCCCGTACGGAAGCCAAGGCAGCATTTGGCGACGACAACGTCTATTTGGAAAAGTTCCTGACCAAACCCCGCCACATCGAGATTCAGGTATTCGGTGACGGCAAAGGCGATGCGATCCACCTCGGCGAACGAGACTGCTCTCTGCAACGTCGCCATCAGAAAGTCTGGGAAGAAGCACCTTCACCGGCTTTGAACGATGCCCAACGCAGGAAAATCGGTTCTATCGTCGCGAAGGCGATGCAAAAACTGAAGTATCGCGGCGCCGGCACGATCGAATTTCTATTCGAAAACGGCGAGTTCTATTTCATTGAAATGAACACGCGTCTGCAGGTCGAACACCCTGTGACTGAAGCGATTACCGGCCTTGATCTCGTCATCGAGCAAATCCGGATAGCATCTGGCGCGCCGCTTAGCATTACCCAGGCCGATGTAACCTTTTCCGGCCATGCCATCGAATGCCGGATCAATGCCGAAGACCCCAAGACTTTCCGCCCATCACCTGGCCAAATCACTTATTGGCACCCGCCGGGCGGCCTCGGCGTTCGCGTAGATTCTGGTGTCTATCAGGGCTACCGCATCCCCCCCTATTACGACAGCCTGATTGGCAAGCTCATTGTCCATGGCAAATCACGCAACGAGTGCCTCATGCGCTTGAAACGCTGCCTGTCCGAGTTCGTGATCGACGGCATCGATACCACCATCCCCTTATTCGATGAATTAACAAATCAGCCCGACATCGCCAACGGCATGTATGATATCCATTGGCTGGAACATTTCTTGGCAGACCAATAGGCACCAACCGGCAGTCTTGAAGCCTACCGGTATGGACTACCCGTTTCCCCTCCGCCAACGGCAATGACAGCTGCACAACCCCTGCCTAACAATGTCGGGCGTGGGGACAGGGGATTTGTCTCATCGATGGCGACAGCTTCGGGATAGGACAGCATCATGGCGCAAGCGACAACGACCTTCAGCAACGTTACGCGCACGCTGCGGATCGCGAACTTCCGCTACTATATGATTGGCAATTTTGCCTCTCAGCTGGCCGTATGGATGCATCGCATTGCCGTGCAATGGCTGACGTGGGAGCTGACCCACTCCCCCCTTTGGTTGGGCATCGTTGCTTTTGCCGACTTCATTCCCAATGTCATTCTGGCGCCGTTAGCCGGTGCGTTGACAGACCGCACCAACCACATTCGAGCGCTCAAAATCTATATCAGCTTGTCAGCCTGCATGTCGGCCGCAATGGCCATCCTTATTGCCACCGGGCTGATCAACGTACACATTTTGGTGCTGTTGATACTAATCAATGGCGTGATACTGGCGCTCAACATGCCAATTCGCCTGGCAATCATCCACCGCCTGGTCGACCGCGACAATCTGACTTCCGCAATTGCCATAAGCTCCTTAGGCTTTAATGGCGCCCGCATTCTTGGCCCGGCAATTGCTGGTCTGTTGATATGGGCATCCGGCGTTGCCGCTGCCTTATGGGCAATTGTCATCGCAGACATCGTGTTTGTTCTATCGCTCTATTGGATCAAACTCGCCGCAGCCGAAGCAGAGAAGAAACGGCGCACCGTATCGCAACTACCAAGCGAGATTCTAGAAGGGTTCCGGTATGCCGCCCGCCATGCCGGTATTGCACCCCTGCTTGTTATTCTGATTACGAGCACCATTCTCGCGCGCCCGTTCATCGATTTGCTCGCCGGCTTCTCAGATGACGTATTTCACCAGGGCGCCATGGGACTGTCCATGTTGACGGCCGCCATTGGCATCGGGGCGATCGTTGGCGGTACCGTTTTGGCAAATCGGTCGGGGCTCGAAGGTTTGACCGAACGCATGATCTGGATGCTGCTCCTACTGTCGATTTCCGTCATCGGATTCACGGCGACCGACATATTTCCCGTCGCCCTCGTTTGCGCCCTCATAGCAGGATACTGTGCAGTCACCATCGGTGTCACCGAGCAGACATTATTGCAGGCTTCAGTTGACAACGACATGCGGGGCCGTGTGATGAGTTTTTATGTCTTGATCGCACGCGGATGCCCGGCATTCGGTGCTTTGTTTATGGGATACTTAGCCACCCATTTTGGCCTACGCCTGCCGGTCGCAGGCGGCGCCGTGATCTGCATCGGCATATGGTTCTGGGCCCATTGCCGCCGCAAGCGGCTCGCCGCAATACTGGAGCGTTCACAACCCTCCTGACCAGGGCCCGGCCAAAAGAATTGACCGGCCGATACCCAACCCAATATGGTCATACCTATTGATAACCGGCACGCTCGCGATCAAAGGGAGGACACTGATATGGCAGACGCTGCCCTAAACCACGCCGGTCTTGAGATCAGACCCCTCTCGAAAGCAATGGGCGCTGAGCTTATCGGCTTCGATACCGCCAATCTCGATAACGAAGCATTTTCCCGCCTCCTAGGCGCATTGCATGATTACGGCGTCATCGTTGTACGCGATCAAGCACTCAGTCCAGCCGAACAGACCCAATTCACGCAACGCTTTGGAGAGATCCAGTATCACATTAATTCTGAGTACAAGATGCCGGGCCAGCCGGAAGTCCTGATCCTCTCGACGGAAAAGGATGAACAGGGCAACAATCTGGGTATTCCGGACGCCGGTAGCGACTGGCACTCCGATCACTCATATGTGGACATTCCAACGGCCTACACGATCCTGCAATCGATTATTGTCCCGGATCAGGGCGGCGATACCGAATGGACCAACATGACCCGAGCCTATGAAGAGTTGAGCCCAGAAATAAAGGACAGACTGGAGGGTCTTATCGGCATCCATTCTTTCAATCGCACTCGAAACCCAAGGATGACCCGTCCAACCCGCCACGCAAACGAAGCCGCCTATTTTGCGGAGCGCTCACCCCCGGACGCCTACCATCCGATCGTTCGCACCCACCCCCATACGCGTCGCAAAGCACTGTTCATTTCACCGCGCTTTACCATCGCCATAAAGGATCTCGATGATGAGGTCGCACAGCCATTGCTAGATGAACTGTTTGCCCATATCGCGGATCGCCGGTTTGTCTACCGCCATAAATGGCGCCAGGGAGACCTGACGATATGGGACAATCGCCAGACCATCCACCAAGCGCAAGGCGGGGTCCGACCGCCGGATGTCAGGCGCATGCATCGTTCCACCGTGAAGGGCGAGCGCCCCGCCTAAGGCTGATCTGGGCACAAACGCTGACCGACTTTTGACACCAAGCCCCCCTGGCAGCGCCCCCTCACCGACCTCGGATCGGACAGGCCGACAAGCCCGCCTAACACATTATTTCAAAACCCACGCTTGCGCTTTGCCTAAACTGGGTTAGACTCGAAGCCAGCACAAAGCCAAACAAGGCGTCAGGCGCCGACACGATTAGTTAATTGAGCGCCACCGTCAGAAGCTCGCCGGCAGCTTTTGAGGACCAGTGGGAGGGACGTAATGAGTATGATTGATGCCGCGATTCAGGGCCTTTATGGGATCCTGCATTGGAAAGCATTCTTGCTTATGATGGCAGGGATCATCATTAGCTCGACATTGGTCGCAATGCCCGGGATCGGCAGCAAGACGGCGATCGCACTTCTGCTTCCCTTCGCGTTCGCACTTAATAAGTTTGAAGCCGTCGCGCTGATCATGAGTATCTGGGCGGTCTCCAATACTGCAAACTCGATCACCTCGATCCTTTTCAGCGTTCCTGGCGGCGGCGGCTCTCAGGCAACGATCATGGACGGCTATCCAATGGCCAAGAATGGCGAGGCAGCCCGCGCCTTATCCGCTGCCTTCACGTCCTCTGCCATCGGCGGAATATTTGGCGCCATTGTCTTGCTCGCTGCAATTCCTGTTTTGCAGCCGCTGGTTCTTCTGTTGGGGCCACCGGAATTCTTCATGTTGGTCATGATCGGTGTCGCAATGGTGGGTTCCTTGAGCGGCTCTGCACCACGCAAGGGCATCATCGTTGGCGCTTTCGGATTAACGGTCTCGATGATCGGGGTACACATGTTGACCGGCGTCGATCGTTTTACATTTGACCAACTCTATTTGATGGACGGGATCAAGTTGGTGCCGTTGACCATCGGGCTCTTTGCAATTCCTGAAATGATTTATATGGCCTCAAAGGGCTCGAGCATTTCGGACATGCCACTTGGCGATTTGCGCAAAGGTCGCGCCCAGGGCATCAAGGATGCCTTCAAACATTGGTGGCTCGTCCTGCGCTGCAGCTTTATCGGCGTCTGGGTTGGTCTCATACCGGGGCTCGGTTCATCCGTTGCCGATTGGTTCGCTTACGGCCATGCCAAGCAAACGGAGCGTGGCGCGCGAGAGAGCTTCGGGACCGGTGATGTGCGCGGCGTCATCGCGGTCGATGCCGCGACCAATGCCAAGGAAGGCGGTTCTCTGATTCCGACGCTGGCGTTCGGCATACCCGGCTCCAGCACGCTCGCGCTGATTTTTGGCGGTCTCATCATCGTCGGCATCACGCCTGGCCGTGACATGCTGACCAAAGAGCTCGACACAACCTTCTCGATGATTTGGCTGTTGATCATCGGGACCGTCATTACGTCGATCCTCTGTCTATTGTGCACCCGCCAACTCGCGATGGCCACCAAACTCCGTCCGACCCTCATGATCCCAATGATCTTGGTCATGGCCGGTATCGGCAGTTTCGCGGCCGCGGGACGCTATGAGGATGTTCTCGTCATGGTCGCCTTCGGCACACTGGGTTATTTCATGCGCGCTACTGGTTGGCCACGCCCGCCCCTGCTTCTGGGTTTGGTATTAGGTCCGATCGCCGAGCGCCACCTGTGGACATCGGTACAGCTGTATGGTGCAAGCTTCCTGCTCCGACCCGGCGTTTTGATTATATTCGCGTTGCTGGTCGCCAGTGTTCTGTATCCGGTCTGGCAGGACTACCGCCACAAGAAGAGACTCCAGGCAGAAGAAAGCAAGGAGGGCGCATAGCATGAGTATTCGTTTCCGCCTTTCGACCATAATGACGCTGCTGTTCATCTGCGTCTTCAGCTATGTGGTCTATGAAACCTGGAATATGGAATTACAGGCCCGGTTATTCCCGTGGGCGATCGGGATCATCGCCCTCTTATTGTTAGTCTGGCAATTCTTCGCTGAAATTCTGGTTCCCAAAAAAGCCGACGACAATCAGACCGGGATGGACATCGATTTTACCGAGGAGGAAGGCACCCGTGCCGGCATATGGCGCGCTGTCGAACTTTTTGGCTGGATTTACGGATTCGCTGCACTGTTGTGGCTGATCGGATTTTATGTAGCAATCCCCGCCACGGTGTTTTTGTACATGGTCCGCCAACGTGAAGACTTCTGGCTCACACTGATCTTACCAACCTGCGCGGGTTTGGCAGTCTGGGGCTTGTTCGACAATTTGATCCATGTCCCCTTTCCGCCAGGCGCACTCTACCAATGGTTGGGTTGGGTGAACTGACCTTGGCTGTTGGGCTGAACTCAGCGGCAAAATGCATGATCGGCCAACCCGCCGAAGCCACGCATTGGTGCGTCGCTCGGGCGAAATCATCGGCCAATAGTGCGAGAGTGACTTGCGTCTCAATCGCAATGCGAGGAGATCCGAGAGAACCGGGTTTTGCGTCGTCTCAGTCTTCAAATATCGAATCGGCCCAATCCGGCATGCCCCATTCACCGGCTGCAGGCCCTTGTTTCTTTTGGACCTTGCTCCGCCTAACCACCTCCGGCGGTCCGCGGACCACACGCTTCGACCTTGCGAAATTACGCATCGGCAACGGTATAGTTGCAGCACCTTCCCTGCGCTCTTGCCCGCCCTCTAAACGTGTCTCATTGGCCCGGGGCAGCGGTATTCTTGCATGCTGAGGAAGACCAGGCTCATCACCAACACCAGTCTTCTGCTCCACCGTCGCGCCAGGCGATCTCACTGAGCCCGTAACGATTTTTGCATTGCGTTGCTCAGCCAATAAGTCTCCAGCCCCATTCGCCGGGGGGGCGGCGGGCGGGGGCCGCACATTGCCCGCCACCCTCGACTGAGCCGCGCGCGCGAACGTCTTTGATGGCCCCTTTTCATTATCGCTTTGAGCCACCGATTTCGGCGCCTGCAGAGGTGTGACTTCGGGCTTTTCAAGCGGCTTCGGCTTTCGAATTTCTGGTGTGCTGGCAGCAGGCTTCGGCGGCTTATTGCCAACAAGCACGGGTTTTTTCGTAGCCGCAGGCAATTGATCGATATTGTGCAAGACCTTCGCGGCTTTGGAGCGCGCGTCGCGGCTGACGGGGTGGGCGGATTTGGTATCCCGTAGTGCCGCATTCTGAGGCAGCCGAACGCGACCACCACCAGTCATCTCACGGCTCCGGCGTTTATGGCTACCGCCGCGCGTCCGTTCGGGCGCCGAACCTTGTGACGATGCCGGACGAACTTTGGACCCCGCGGACCTTGAAACATAGCGCTCCCGCCGGCGCATGGTGAGCGACAGGGATTGCCCAGACAGCACCTCCCCCAAACGAACGCCAAACGATAGTCTTTGAATTTGGTTCGCCTGGTCTGCAGAGCTGGAACGACCACCGTCATCAGCTACCGCCGGCAAAGCAATGCATAGCGCAGCCAATAGAAATATGAATTGCGTTTGGAAAAACTTCCTCAACGCATCGCCCCCCGGCAGTTGAAACGCTACGCTGAGTATCTATGTCGGGTGCCCCACCCAAATTTCATAATAACTATGAAATACAATAATATAATATGTCAGAAAATCTAATTTGTAAACTGAAAGTCCACGCGGCAATGAACGATCACGACACCGCCTAGTCCCGCGATCACGAGCTAATCGAAGCGCAACTTTGCCCTCACACACCCGGTTCTGATCAGGGCGTTGGCAGCGCTCTACTCACCAGCAACAGCATCCTGCTTGGCTGAATCAGATTTCAGTGCCGGCATAACCTCCTTGGCAAACAACCGGAGGTTTTTCTCGGTCATCTCCTCAGTCATCGTCGCAACTTGCAGCATGGCAATCATTGTTCCGATACCGAAGTCCTTTTCGGCCGTCTTAATCTGATCACGCACTGTTGCTGGACTGCCGCACAATACCAAACCCGATTCTATCATCATATCAATCGTCTGTGCGGCCTGGCGGGCTTCGAACTTTTGCTCAATCAAGAACTTGGTAGAGGCAATAGACGAATAGCCGGGTGGCATGCGCATTTCGATCGGATAGCGAAGGAACCGGGTAAAGAAGGCTTCGATATGCGGCTTCAGCTCATCGCGCGCCTTCGCGTCGGTTTCCGACACATATGTGGGTACCGCCCATCCAAGCTGTGATGGCTCAGCTTTATAACCGTACTGTTCCGCGCATTCATAATAGTAGCTAAACGCCCTTTGGGCGGTTTTTACCGGACTAAACGTTTGTAAATAAGTATATTTTCGATCCGGATGGGACGCCCACTCAACGGTTTCCTTACTGCCCTGCGATGGCACCCAAACCGGCGGATGCGGCCGCTGCACGGGGCGCGGCCACAAATTCACATATTCAAAATTGAAATGCTTGCCGACATGGCGGAACGGACCGGGTTCGGTCCACGCTTTGAGAATGAGATCGTGCGCCTCATAATAGATCTCGTGTGACAAGCTCGGATTGGCCCCACTTGCGAAATACTCCGAGCCGATCCCCCGCACAAACCCGGTAACAATCCGCCCATTGCACATATTGTCCAACATCGCAAATTCTTCTGCGATGGTGATTGGGTTGGAGACCAACGGCAAAGCCCGCCCCAAAATCGCAATTTTGGCATTTTTTGTCGTGCGCGTCAGGGCGCCAGCAATCAGGTTCGGTGCCGGCATCAGTCCATAGGCGGTTTGATGGTGCTCATTAACGCAGATACCGTCATAGCCGAGCGCATCTGCCAGTTCGAGTTCCCTGATATAGCGGTCGTAGAGCGCGGCGCCCTTGGCCGGATCATAAAAGGCGTTTGGCAGGTTGAGCCAGGCGCTATTGAATTTCTCCGACGCTGACAAATCGAGATCTGCGTAGGGCATCAAATGAAAGAAAAAGACGTTCATGCCGTCACTCCCTTGATGTGCGCTGCAATGGCTTCTGCCGTCTCGGTTGGCTTTTCACTGTGCAACAAATGACCACACTCCGGCACCTCAACGAGATCTATTTTGGGAATGTTGTCCAAGAACGGCTGGCGGCAGGCGAACGGGATAATCTTATCTTCACGTCCCCAGATCAGACGGGTCGGCCGATCGATCCGATGCAACCAATGTGGCAGTTGCGGATTGTGCAGCCGCGGCGACCACGCCAGTCTGGCAGTCGTCGCTTTATTCTGCAAGACGATATCCAGGTCGGCATTGGCCAGGGCCTCGATGCGTTTTTCAGCAAGCGCTTGATCGTACACTTGATTTCGCACCGCTTCCTCGGGCGACCATAAGAAAATGTCACCAAACGGTGTATCGGCGACCGCACATCCGGCCGGCGCCATCAATGTCACGCTGGCGAGTCGCTCTGTTGAGCGAATTGCAAGCTCTGCCGCTGTCCAGCCACCAAGCGAATGGCCGACCAAATGGACCGTCTTCAAATCCAGCACACTCAGGAGATCGAGATAGAAGAACGCCAAATCGCCGACGCTCATCATCCAGTCAGGTGTTGGAGATTTGCCAAAGCCAGGATGTTCTGGCGCTATCAGGCGATGATTGGCAGCAAGTTTATCGTGCAAGGGTGACCAATTCGCGCCCCCTGCACCATGCAGGAACAACAGGGCAGCACCATCTCCAGCCTCGCAGACTCGAAGCGACTGTCCAAACACATCCACATGCTTTTCCTGCATACTGCGTTCACTTTCCTTTCCGATCCGTCGATTTGTATGGCCTGCGAGCCATAAAGCTGTCAATCGGGGCACGGCACCCGCGTAATGCCCGCCGCCGCATGACAACGGCCAAGGTCCCCGACCTCCCAATCTCTCAAAATTGCTGCAGATTTAGTGATTTCAGCTATACTGTATCTTGCCCTATCACGATCTCAACACCCTTTGCGGCTTCAGCGACACCATGGCACCGCACGACAAGCCCCACGCTGAAATTACCCCTGACGCTCTGCTTAAGGCTTATGCCTGCGGCATTTTTCCCATGGCCCAGAGCGCCCACTCAAAGCAGCTCTACTGGATCGAACCGGAAGAGCGCGGCCTTTTACCGTTGGACCGCATTCACCTGCCGCGGCGCCTGCGCAGGACAATCCGCCAACACCCCTTCGATATTCGCATTAACTCAGATTTTGAAGGGGTAATTTCGGGCTGCGCAGCAGAACAACCAACCCGCAATTCAACCTGGATCAACGACCAGATTCGCTCACTTTACCGCACGCTGCACCGCCATGGTCATTGTCACACGGTTGAGGCTTGGCAACATGATCGCCTTGTCGGCGGACTTTATGGCGTGGCGCTCGGCGGTGCGTTTTTTGGTGAGAGCATGTTCTCCACGCGCCGTGACGCCTCAAAGATCGCGCTGATATATTTGTGCGCCCGGCTGATTCACGGCGGTTTTCAGTTGCTTGACACACAATTTGTCACAGAACATCTGCGCCAATTCGGAACCATTGAAATCACCCGCAATGAGTTCCAGGACCGCCTTGCCATCGCTCTCGGGGCGCAGGGCGAATTTCATCGCCTTGCATTGGACACAGAGCCGCAACGCATAATTGACATCGTCCTTGGCGCCCAAAAGGCACAGTAGGCGAGACATCCTGGCCGTCGCTTCGATCAACCAGTGTTAGGTCGGACCCAACCGGACGTCTCGTACGCAAGGCTTGCTAATTCATCGACGAAATCGCCGCCTGCGCCTGATCCGTCGCTTTGATGGCCGAGCGCCGGTCGCCTTGACCGGCCCGCTCTCGACCCGGGTCGGCTGACCGCACCCGGTCAACCAGACATCGAACACCGGATGCTCGACGCCGCTAATCCCAGGGCTTTCAGCAAACATCCAACCGGTAAACAGCCGCTTTTCCTTATTCTCAAGCAAGATCTCATCGACTTCGACAAAAGAGGTGGTCTTGGGCGTCTCTGTCGACGGACGCGAAAAACAAGCCCGCGGTGTAACCTTAAGCGAGCCGAATTTTATCGTAGTATCAATCGGTACTTCCAAACGCTTGATCCGCGCCGTCACCTTGTCCAGAGCGGCGAAAACCGCAATCTTGTTGGGAATTTTTTCCGCTTTCAATTCGCCGGCCGTGACCATCGCAACACATCCGGCCACGATCGCGACCGGCACGCGGCGCGCTAGCGAGAACCCAAATGTTGTGTCTTTCCTCACGCGAGCTTCCAAAACGGATTGCTAGACTTTGCCCTATAATTGGCGTCAAATCGGGCTGGATCACGGTCACAACCGATTTAATCGGGTTTCCAAGCCTGATAATCCCCCGTTGCTGCCGGTCGCTTCGCGGCTGAAAGGATGCTGCCTTCGGGCCGGTAAGCCTGACGGGTGCCCGTCAAATTCATGCGGTGCGGTTGCTCCCAGGGGCGCGCTTCATAATCTTCCTCGGTTGGCGGCACATCAAAAGTGTAATGCAGCCAACCATGCCATTCCGGCGGCACCTTCGAGGCATCGGCCAAATCCTTATAGATCACCCAGCGCCTCGGGTACCCGAGCGGGCCGACCCCGTTGCGTTGTTCATAATAGGTATTGCCGAGATCGTCGCGCCCGACGAAACGCCCTTTGCGCCACACCGTCCACCGCGTGCCCCAGGTGTTGCCACCCCACCAGCTGAATATTTCCGAAACAATGCTCATCAATCAAATGTCCATCGATTGCACCGGACTGTGCTCTAACGTACGGAGCCGGGGTGAGTCCAGCGCCCTATTAACCGAGGCAATTGCGCCACACACATGAGACCCGGAATCACGTTACCAACATGCACTGTATAACACTGGCCGGTATATCAAGCGTCCGGTAGGCCCCTTAGACAGGGCCTCAGCCGACCCGGCATCCACAAGCAAGCCAGGTTTTTCCCCCAATTTTACACAATAGCGCTACATCTAGTAGGTCATGCATGCGCAACATACAAAACCTTTGGCCCAAGACATCGAATCAGGCATTTTTAAGATCATGATCGCGCCCTCGCCTTCCAGGCACTGGCGACATTGAATTGCGTCGTCGAACGAGCGGTCAAGTTCTCTGAGTTTTGTTTGAAGTCGCACCCAACTTGCAGCAGCACGTGAAGCCCTCGAGGTATACGCATGTTCGGGGACATGCGTCTGGGATCTTCAAGGCTGCAAGATCACGGGTGAGCGTACTCAAGTACCACGCGTAATTTTCAAATGAGCTGCCGCGTTCAATTTTTTGGCTAACGCGGTGAGGGGGATTATTGCGCCGAAAACGGACAAATCGGCGCCAACGATGCGGGGAAAAAATATGAAGATCTCAAGGCGCTTTACCGAAGCCGGCAAATCTCCTTACGACAGAATTCCGTTTCGACGCGCAACCAGCGAGATCAAGAACCCTGACGGGTCCATCGTCTTTCGTCTTGCCGACTTCATGGTGCCCCAGCATTGGAGCCAGGTTGCAACAGATATCATTGCGCAGAAATATTTTCGTAAAGCCGGTATCCCAAATAAGCTGAAGCGCGTTGAAGAGACCCAAGTGCCCTCTTGGCTCTGGCGTTCCATCGCCGACGTACGGGCTTTGCAGGCGATACCCGAAGAAGACCGCTATGGCAGCGAAACGGATTCGCGCCAAGTCTTTGATCGTCTTGCCGGCACCTGGACCTATTGGGGCTGGAAAGGCGGCTACTTTACGACTGAAGACGATGCCCGCGCCTTCTTCGATGAACACCGCTACATGTTGGCCATGCAAATGGGCGCACCCAACAGCCCGCAATGGTTCAATACCGGTCTGCACTGGGCCTATGGGATTGATGGACCGGGCCAAGGTCATTTCTACGTCGACTATCAGACCGGCGAATTGACTGCTTCCCAATCCGCCTACGAGCACCCCCAACCGCACGCCTGCTTCATTCAGTCCATCGAGGACGACTTGGTCAATGAAAACGGCATCATGGATTTATGGGTCCGCGAAGCCAGACTATTCAAATACGGCTCAGGCACCGGATCGAACTTTTCCAAATTGCGTGGCGAAAACGAAAAGCTATCGGGTGGCGGCAAATCATCCGGCTTGATGAGCTTTCTCAAAATCGGAGATAGGGCAGCGGGCGCCATTAAGTCCGGCGGCACCACCCGCCGTGCTGCCAAGATGGTTGTCGTGGATGTCGATCACCCGGACATCGAGGAATACATCAATTGGAAGGTCAAAGAAGAACAGAAGGTTGCAGCGCTCGTCGCCGGCTCGAAGATCTGTCAAAAACGCTTGCAGGCGGTCATGAAAGCCTGTGTCAATTGCGAAGCTGATGGCGATGATTGTTTTGAACCTGCCAAGAACCCGGCCCTGAAGCGCGCCATTAAAAAGGCCCGTCGCGAGCAGGTTCCGCAAAACTACATTCTTCGCGTGATCCAATTCGCCAGACAGGGCTTCAAAGAGATCGACTTTGCGACCTATGATACAGATTGGGACAGCGAGGCCTATCTCACTGTATCCGGCCAAAACTCCAACAATTCAGTCCGCGTCACCGACGAGTTTCTCGATTGTGTAGAAAACGACAAGGAGTGGGCACTAACCGCCAGGGTCACGGGTGAGACTGTCAAAACCATCAATGCGCGAGCGCTATGGGACGATGTCGGCTTTGCCGCGTGGGCTTCAGCCGATCCTGGCATCCAATTCCACACCACCATCAACGATTGGCACACCTGCCCGCAGAGCGGCCCGATCAACGCCTCCAATCCCTGCTCGGAATATATGTTTCTGGACGATACCGCGTGCAATCTCGCCTCCCTCAACCTTATGGCCTTCAAGCGGGACGACAATACCTTTGATACAGAAGCCTTTGAACATTGCTGTCGGTTGTGGACCGTAGTGCTCGAAATTTCTGTTCTGATGGCCCAGTTCCCCTCGCGTCAGATTGCCGAGCTTTCCTATCGCTATCGCACTCTTGGGCTTGGCTTTGCCAACATCGGCGGCCTGCTGATGGCAACCTCGGTTCCTTATGACTCACAGGAAGGCCGCGCATTGTGCGGCGCCATCACGGCCATAATGACCGGCACGGCATATGCGACCAGTGCTGAAATGGCCGGCGAACTTGGACCGTTCCCCGGTTATGAACAAAACGAAGAGGCGATGCTGCGGGTGATCCGCAATCATCGCCGCGCCGCGTATGGCAAACGGGAAGGCTACGAAAAATTATCGACCCTTCCGGTTCCATTGGATCATGCATCCCTCGCCGATACGCGGCTGGTTGCGGCTGCCAAGCGCGCCTGGGACCATGCCCTTGTCCTTGGAGAGCAGCACGGCTTTCGCAATGCTCAGGCAAGTGTCATCGCCCCGACCGGCACCATTGGTCTGGTAATGGACTGCGACACCACGGGCATTGAGCCGGACTTCGCCATCGTAAAGTTCAAGAAGCTCGCCGGCGGCGGCTACTTCAAGATTATCAATCAGGCCGTCCCAACAGCTCTTCGCACCCTAGGCTACAGCGAAGCCCAAATCGCCGAAATAGAGGCCTATGCGGTGGGCCACGGTTCGCTTGGGCAATCGCCGGAAATCAATACGACAACACTGAAGGCCAAAGGCTTTACCGACGAGATCTTGAGCAAGATAGAGACCGCACTCGAATCTGCATTCGACATCAAGTTCGTCTTTAACCGCTGGACCATCGGCGAAACCTTCCTGACTGAAACACTTGGCATCCCATCTGACCAGCTGAACGATCCGAATTTTGATCTCCTCACGCATTTGGGCTTTTCCAAGGACCAGATCGACGCTTGCAACGAGCATGTGTGTGGCGCCATGACCCTGGAGGGGGCACCGCATGTGAAGGACGAGGACCTGGCGGTATTCGATTGCGCCAATCCCTGTGGTCGAAAAGGCAAGCGCTTCTTGTCGGTCAACAGCCACATTGAAATGATGGCTGCATCACAACCGTTCATATCCGGTGCGATCTCTAAGACGATCAACATGCCCAACAGCGCCAGCGTCGAGGATTGTAAGGAATCCTACATGCACTCCTGGCGCCTGGCGTTGAAAGCCTGTGCGCTTTACCGCGACGGCTCGAAACTGTCGCAACCGCTTAATGCACAAGTCCTCGCAGATGATGAAGACGAGCAGGAAGAGGTCGTACAAGACCTTGCAGCGACCAATCCGGCGACCGAACGGGCCGCTGCTGCGGCAGAAAAGATTGTCGAACGCATTATCGAGCGCGTTCGCCAACAGGAACGTGAAAGGCTTCCGGGCCGGCGCAAGGGCTATACCCAAAAGGCATCGGTCGGCGGCCACAAGGTGTATCTCAGAACCGGTGAATACGATGATGGCCGCCTTGGCGAGATCTTCATCGACATGCATAAGGAAGGAGCCGCCTTCCGCTCGTTGATGAATAACTTTGCCATCGCCATCAGCCTCGGCCTGCAATATGGCGTACCGCTGGATGAATATGTCGATGCCTTTACTTTTACGCGTTTCGAGCCGGCAGGCATCGTGCAAGGCAATGACGCCATCAAAAATGCAACCTCGATCCTGGATTATATTTTCAGAGAATTGGCCGTCGCTTACCTCGGCCGCAGCGACTTGGCTCATGTCGATCCGCGCGAGATCGTCGGCGACACCGGGCTCGGATCCTCTGATCAGGAACTCGACCAGGATGAGAATCACGCAGTCCCGGCCAACCGCCTTGTAAGCCGAGGCCTCGTCCGCGGCATCGTGGGCAGCATCGGTCCTGTCAGCGATATGCCAAGCCCGGTCGCAGAACTTCAAAGCGATGTCGCCAGTGCGTTTGGTACCGGCGCAGATGCAGCTCCGATCCCAACAAATGACACAGGCGTGGCACCTACGGCACGATTGGAGACCGACGGCGCCCTTGCCCTAAAAGCGCAATCGGAAATGGATCTCAGAGCCGAAGCCAGATTGCAGGGCTATGAAGGTGAGGCGTGTGGCGATTGTGGCAACTTCACGTTGGTACGAAATGGGACATGTCTCAAGTGTAATACCTGCGGTTCGACCAGCGGTTGCAGTTAATCATTCCCCCGTTGACCGGGCCATCGACTTTGGCCCGGTCAACACCCTCAAGGTGCGTTCGCGTTGTGACATATGAATTGGAATTCTGACCGCGAAGTTGTGCGCGTTATGGAGCAAAGGAAGAACTGTGACAGACAATGTTGCCCGCTTGTTTGAAACGAACAACCAAGCCGCCGCGAAATCGTCACACGATCCACAACACGAGGCGCCAGAAGCCAAATGTCATGTAGATGAGGTCGACGCCATTCTGCATCTTGCCGAACTCGTGCCCGTAGTGCGTTCCAAACTCAAGATCGACGATTGTTTCCCTGACGATGCAATTTTGGCCGGTCTCCAAGCCGCAGCAGCACCAAGTGACCCGCGCGCGCGCTGGCAGGCCATATTTGCATCGAACCTTGGTCATTGGCTCGCGTTAAAGACCGATGACCTTCATGCTGCGTTGAATACCCTCTTAATGCTTCTCCCTCCACCGAGGTCCTGACGGCACCAGCTCCTCGGTTCTGCCCGCGTGCGTTGTTTGTATCGCTCCCAATGTTGCTTTGAGTCAGTTGCGTTCACCGTCAATACGCGCGGTGCGAGTCTGAAATAGACGTGAACCAAATTCGGCCCCTGGAATTCCCGAGTCCAAAAAAGCCGAATACTTGAGGACGCAATGGGCACCAAACCCGAAATTCTGCCTGCCGCCGTATACTTCATTGCGGACCACTTGGATGCCGTATTGGCTGCCGGCGAAGACCTTAGGAAGCTGTCCTTATCACTCAGCCCTGCAACCGCCGGTCAAGGCGCTGGACCAGCTTATGAGCTGCGCAGCTTTGTTGAAAAAGTTCAGGCCTTGGAACTATCAATGATTGCCCGTCTCATCGAGGCGCGCAAGCGCGCAAATGACTTAGATGCCCCTGACAAACCACTTCGCCTCATCTTGAAACTGTTTACCAGCGGCACCGCCGCGCTGTCAGATGCCGTCGTGGAATGCGGCGATGAGTGTCTGGCCCAGTTTCACACTGCCGGCGACGCACTGGATTATTTGCGTGCCAGGCACCTGCTCGCTGAGGACCTTGCAAGCCTCAAGACAATTACATCACTTTCGGTTACCGAAGACATGCTGATTGCCAGCCGCGTTCCCCTGCACGTCATTATGGACCATGCCGCCATGGTGCTGGACGCACTTGATCTGCAATTTCAGCTCTACGAACCTGAAGCTTCGAGCTTGCCAAGCGAAGACGCGACCAAACCAGCTGATCAAGCGCCCAACCTACCAAAATCGAAGACCATTGCTGAAATGGATCTGCCGATACACTTTGCCGGCCTGACCAACAGAGACCCTGTACCGCGCTAATCACCCAAAGGGGGTCGAGCAACTTTTGTCCCTTTGATCGCCATCGCCGGGATCCAAACAAAAAAGCGGATGGCTCTAGATCATGCCTTCAGCATGCAGCTTTTCGCGCAATTCAGCGGCGACTTTAAGCAACAAGGCTTCATCCGTTGATCTGAGCACCAACTGTGTTCGGGGCATATCATCACGCCGATAAGGATAGCTCCCCATTGAAACATTTGGGTAGAGCACCTGATGAGCGGAAAAGACTTCCGCCACCACCCCTTCCGGACTGGGCACATCGATCGTCTCGGATAGCATCTTCTTGCCGGTTTTGAGCCTCGGTGTCACCGCATCGAGCATCACCTGCATGATCTTTGGAACACCGGCCATGGTGATCACGTTTTCCTTCATAAACCCAGGCGCGATTGAAATCTTGTTTTCAATGAGATCGGCGCCATCGGGAATACGTGCCATACGCAATCGCCCCGGTGTAATTTCCCGTCCACTTTTCTCATAATGCGGCTTCAACAATTCAAAAGCACGCTTATCGACATCGATACCGACCCCAAAAGCCGAAGCAATACAATCCGCGGTAATATCGTCATGCGTCGGCCCGATACCGCCGGTTGTAAACACGTAAGTATATTTCGCTCTCAGATAGTTTACGGCATCGACGATTTCATCATGCGAATCCGGAACGATCCGCACTTCCAACAAACGAATGCCGATCTGCGTGCAATGGTCGGCAATATAGCCAATATTCTGATCCTTGGTCCGACCAGACAAGATCTCATCGCCTATAACCATCAACGCCGCAGTCACGACACTGTCGCTGGATCCATCGCTATCAGACATCTATGTTCTCTCTGCCGTAGTCCCCGCCAAACTGCACTTCGTTGGCTTGCATCCCAATCCCGCCGATACTACCTTAGGCCGCCATGGAATTCACCTCGCCCCTCGAAGCCGGAACGCTGCTCAAACGCTATAAGCGTTTTCTGGCAGATATCCAACTCACCAACGGCGAGACAATAACAGCTTCTTGTCCCAATACAGGTTCCATGCGTGGTCTATGTGAGCCTGGCATGCGCGTTTGGGTCTCCACAAGCGACAGCCCAACGCGAAAATACCGCCACACCTGGGAAATGGTGGAAGCCGATTTGGGCAACGGCCCAACACTGGTCGGCATTAACACCGGCCACCCCAACCGGCTTATCACCGAAGCCATCGAAACCGGCAAGATCCGCCAGCTGAAAGGTTATAAGAGCCTCAGGCGAGAGGTAAAATATGGTAAGGAAAACAGCCGCATCGATATCCTCTTGGAGGATGAAAAAAGGCCGACGACCTATGTCGAAATCAAAAATGTTCATCTGATGCGCAAGCGGGGGCGGGCCGAATTTCCCGATTCGGTAACTGCCCGTGGTGCCAAACACCTGCGCGAACTAGCGGCAATGGTCCGCCAGGGCCATCGCGCCGTTATGATTTTTCTCATCCAGCGCAAAGATGCCAGCAGCTTTGATGTAGCCCGCGATATCGATCCGACCTACGGCGAAGCTTTGGATATGGCGCTTTCGGCCGGCGTCGAAGCCCTGGCCTATCGCTGCCATTTATCACCGACAGGTATTACCGTCGAAAAGCGCGTACGGCTCTCCAAGGCACTGAATGGCGTTTAGCAAACACATAGTCTCAACTGACAAGACTGTGAACTGAGTTGACTTGGTCAAATTCCCGCAACAGCACCATATATTCCGTAAATCTAGCCCCTGTGGCATTCTACAGCGGCACGTGGCCTGAGAAATGGGATTAGGATAATGGATAGAAGAACGTTTGGTCGTTTGGCGGTAACCGCGGCTGCGGTTGGCGTGACCGGAGGCATTTGGAGCTACGGTTTGAAGGCTGCCGGCAAAGGCAAGTTCGAAATCACCAAGACCGAGGCGGAATGGAAAAAAATCCTATCGCCCGAGCAATTCCGAATTCTACGTCGCCATGGCACCGAACGTCCGTTCTCCAGCCCGTTGGACAAGACCTATGCTGACGGCACCTATCACTGTGCCGGTTGTGATTTACCGCTTTATTCATCCAAGACAAAATTCAACAGCCGTACCGGCTGGCCAAGTTTTTACGCCGCCCTCGATAACGCCGTTGGCACGACCGTCGATACCAGCCTGTTCATGGTCCGCACGGAAGTGCACTGCCGCCGTTGCGGCGGCCACCTCGGCCATATCTTCAATGATGGCCCGAAACCAACCGGCAAACGCCATTGCATCAACGGCGTCGCATTGAAATTTGTGCCGAAAACCAAGGCCGCCGGCTAGACGCATACAAGGCGAGAGGCAAACGAAACAGAATGAATAAGACACTCCTTATCGCCGGTGCACTCTTTGTTGGCGCCGGCGCCATATGGTTATCGCAATCGATTACCCCACCTAAGTCCGCCGAAACGCCGGCAACGAGCGCGGCAAAACCATCCAAAACCACACCAACACCAATCCAGGCAGCCGCACCGGCCAAAAAATCGGCGCCCGCCAAGAAGACTGACCTAGCGATCGCGACATTTGGGTCCGGCTGCTTCTGGTGCACGGAAGCGGATTTTGACAAAGTAGAAGGTGTTGTCGCAACGATATCTGGCTATATGGGCGGCAAAACAGAAAACCCGACCTATCGCCAGGTGGTCTCCGGAACTACCGGTCACGCTGAAGTTGTGCAGATCAGCTACGACCCGAAACAGGTGACCTATAAGGACCTCTTGAAGGTCTATTGGCGCAACGTCGATCCCTATGTCACCAATCGCCAGTTCTGCGATGCCGGAAGCCAATACCGCCCGGTCATTTTTGTTCACAACGAACAGCAAAAGATGCAGGCGTTAGAAAGCAAAAAAGAACTCGAAAAGAGTGGCAAGCTGACCGGGCCGATCCTCGTGACCATCGAGCCGGCAGCAACGTTCAACCGGGCGGAGGAGTACCACCAGGACTTCTATAAGAAGAAACCTGGCCATTATTATTACTATCGCAGAGGCTGTGGCAGAGACGCCCGTCTACGTCAGATCTGGGGACCGAAAGAAAAGTAAGCTTAGATCAGCGCAGGCGACCAGATCGGCCTGGGTTTAGATTGAACCACCTCGATGGTTCCAACCTAATGCTCAAATAGGATCGCCGCGAAGAATCAAACAGCCGGCCCGAACATTTGCTCAGGCCGGCCTAATCATCGCAGCATGCCAGTACTGCCTAGTTGGCCTGACCCGCCTGTTGTTCGCGTTCAAGCACCTGTTCGGCAAGCCGCCCAGTCAGCTCGGACAAATGATCGAAGTTGGCGCAAAAAGTGCCGACACCTTGCGTCACCGAGCGCAATTCAATGATCAAGTCGTCCATCTCTGCTTCCGGAATATGGGCCTGAACGACATCCCAGCCCGGCCAATCCTCTCGTGAGTCAAAGCCCAGAACCTGACCGCGTCGTTGCGAGATTATGCCCGTTATTTTGGCCGTGGCATCTGTGGGAATGGCAATCTCTACAGCCATAATCGGCTCCAGGATTACCGGCTTGCACTGCGGCATCCCTTCACTCATGGCCAGCCGGGCAGCCTGGCGAAACGCCATGTCCGATGAATCGACCGTATGAAAGCTACCATCCTTCAGTGTCACACCGACATCGACAACCGGAAAACCAAGCGGTCCGGTTTGCATATA
Source organism: Hyphomicrobiaceae bacterium (assembly GCA_965223255.1). Classification (GTDB taxonomy): domain Bacteria; phylum Pseudomonadota; class Alphaproteobacteria; order Rhizobiales; family Hyphomicrobiaceae; genus CBDCWA01. The sequence goes on from CBDCWA010000004.1 coordinate 415,349, forward strand.
GTCCTTCACACCGATTTCCACGGACGGAATAAACTGCTTTGGAATGGCACCGCCAACGATGGTTTCAGCAAAATTGAAACCCTCGCCCCTTGGCAAGGGACGCAATTCGATGACCACATCACCAAATTGCCCGTGTCCTCCGGATTGCTTCTTGTGGCGTCCACGAACCGTTGCCACTCCTCTGATGGTTTCTTTGTAAGGCACTTGCCGCCGGCTTCTGCCGACCTCGACGCTATATTTGCGCGCCAAACGCTCAAGCGCCACCCGAAGATGCATCTCGCCCTGACCAAGCAACACCAGTTGATGGGTATCCTTGTTGTGATCGACCGATAGCGCAGGATCCTCTTCGATCAATTTCCCGAGCGCGGATGAGAGTTTGACTTCATCCTTCCGGTCTTTGATCTCGACTGCAATCCCATAGACCGGAGCGGGCGGCTTGGTGTCTTCCAATTGCTCGAGTATCCGCCCATCAAGCGACAACAGATCACCGGTCCGAACAGAATCCAGACGGCCAAACGCCACCGTATCTCCGGCAATCGCCACGTCGCGCTTGATTGTATCCTGTCCCTTGATCGAAAACACGCCGGCAATGCGGTCTTCGCCATTGGGGCCGGTCAACGTCGCGCCATCCTTGATAGCGCCGCTCAAAACGCGCGCAATAGACAGCTTGCCACCATGCGCCGTATAGGTTGTTTTTACGACTCGAGCTGCACTGCCCCCGACATCGATACCCAAGCGATCCACTGTCTCATTAATGCGTGGTGCCTCATGCCGCAACGCTTTCAGCAAGCGCACGATACCGTTTCCATTTTCCGCCGACCCCAGAAGAACAGGACAGATCAGTCCTTCCTTCAACTCGCGCGCCAGGTCCTCAAAAACCTTGTCTTGCGGCGGCTCGATATCCTCGAGCAATTGCTCCATTAACTCGTCATCATAATCGGCGATCTGTTCGAGCATCGAAAAGCGCGCTTCTTTCTGACGCTCATCATCCTCACTATCCATCTCTATAATTTCTGAGGGGGCATGTTCACGATAGACGAACGCTCGCTTGAGCGCCAAATCAACAAATCCCGTCGCGATACCGTTTTGCCAAATGGGGATTTGGCGCAGGACCAGCGGTTTCGGGGTTGCCGGTTGCAGCGATTGGAGAATTTCACGAACGCGTACATCGAAGGTGTCAATCTTGTTCAAGAACAAATAGTGCGGTGTTCCAGATTGCTCCAGGCGCTTAAGAATGAGCTGCAAGGCTGGCAGACGTTTTTCATCCGGCTCGCACACCACAACAACAGCATCGACAACAGAAAGAATAGGGTCCGCCTCATGGTGGAATTCGATCGAACCAGGGCAATCGATAAATGTGAACCGATCTCCCAGAAATTCGACATCAGCGACATTGATTTCGACGCTCATGCCATGCGCGCGCGCCTCTGCCGATCCATCACCCACTGACGTCTTGTCTGCTACGCGCCCCTGGCGCGTCACCGCGTTGGTTCGCGCAAGGATCGCCTCAAGCAGCGTTGTCTTGCCGCTGAGGTAAGGACCGACAAGCGCGATTGCGCGCGCACCTTGCTGGCCGTCACCGCCACCGCCTCTAGCACCTTCGGATTGCCCCATAAGTCTCCTCCATCTGGCAGGCGAAATGGAACGCTGTCGCGCTCCGCGCCTGCTTTGATGAAGCGCGACATAAAGCATGTTCGCGCCAGAAACGCCGCCTGACAAGACCTGAAGCGAAGGTTTTGTGACATTTGCTAAAAGGTCGTCACTGGACAAGAAAGTTGCCTTAACAACGAGGCTGACCGCACCAGCGCAATCTATATTATGAGCTTGAAGATATAAGTTGCTGCAGAAAAAGAATTAAACAGCAGATCAATCGGCTTCTTTAATTGGCAAGCGTTGCCCACATCTCACCGGCACTCAAGCTGCTGTACTGTTTTGCCAACCAAACCAAGACTTCGGAACGATCCTCACCGCATCAACTGAAATCAACTCTCTGTCGCGTGCACCCTCGGAATGAAAGCGATGCTGCGCCGCACAAGAAAAAGCAACCCCTGGAAGGTGATTTTATCCTTGACACGGGCCCTTCTGACATCAACATTTAACTTGAGATGTTAACCAGAAATGCGGGATTTCTTAACGAACTTTAGTGCAGATTGCGTCGCATTATCGTGGTTTTTTGTTGGGATGTATTGGCGATGGGTATTGAGACATTGAATAAGGCAGCCCAAGCAGCTGGCTTAGCCATGGCGACGTCTGACGAACCTTTTCCACGGAAAAAGGACAAGGCGAACGCTGCAGAGGCTTGGCAATACTCTGGCCCCCGCGCTGTCAACACCGCCAATAAGCCTGAGACCGCATTAAAAACGGCGAAACCGAAGACCAGCTGGTTGGCTTGGTGGACCGGTCGGGCAACGGCCTGATTTATACATCTCCTCTGGACTTTGAGCACCGATACTCAATCAATCCCCGGATGCCGTCAGCCAATCTAGGACGGCATCATAATCGCGTGTGATCCAAAAATGACCCTCACCTGCAATCGCCTTTAGGGTGCACTGCGGTAAGCGCCGTGCCAGGCGTTCAATGCCGGCAATCGGAACATGGCGGTCTTCGGTTCCATACCAGATGGCGGCCGGCAGTTGAGACGTTTCCGGCAATCGGCCGAGCCCCCGCCCGAACAGTTTGATATCGATCATCGGCCCGGAAACGCCGCGGTGCAGACCATAACGAAAGGCCTGCACCAATTGATCTTTTATGACTGGCCCACACACCAGGGCTTTATCGGCCTTGCCAGAAAACAACGTCGCAATTCCGAGAGCCCTGGCCGGCGCAATTGCCAACACCGCGCGATAGACAAAAAAGCTTGCACCAACCAGTGGGGCAGCATGCACGAGCCAGCCAAAACAAAACCGGTGCAGTAACGAAAATCCGCGCAAACTTTCTACGTCCCCAACAGGTCCGGCCAGCGCCAACTTATTGACCCGCTCGCGCAACACACTTGCGCAGGCAACAGCATAAGGCCCCCCGCCCGACACCCCGAGCAAGGAGAACGTCTTTAGGCCCAGCGCATCCGCCAGCTCACCGACATCTGATGCGAACAACTCAAGCGACGGCCTCGAAGGTACATCGCTCTTGCCATATCCCCAGCGGTCAACGCCAATCAATCGAACACCAAAGCGATGTGCGGCCGCCGCGCCGCCGGCAAATTTCAGTACCGAACCCGGCGTCCCGTGCAACCCGAAAACCGGCAATCCGTCGACGGCGCCATAGTCCTGATAGGAGATCCGCCGGCCGTCCGCCAGGCGCACAACTTTACTAACCATCCAACCCACAGCCTGACTGCCACATCAACGTCATCACCCCAATACAATCACAAGATGCAAAACCGTAAATCGCCATCGGATGGATTACGATATTTTGCAGGATGGTCTAGTGTCCGTCTTGAACCGAAAGTTCGTTTCAGAGCCAGCCCCATATGATGAACGAACGACTGATTGATCTCACGGACTCACCCAAATGTTTTTTGCGCCCAAGCCCTCAACCCTCGCTGCCAGTCTCACCGAATTCGGAGCTCACACATGAAACTGCGTCCGCTGATTTATTTCGCGCTCGTCATGGCACTTATCGGCGCAGCCGTCTTCTATGTCCTGACCATACCGTCAATCCTTCCAAAACATGCCATGACGCACTACACGCCAAACCTTGCCAATGGCAAGACCATGTTCATTGCCGGCGGTTGCGCCTCGTGCCACGCAACACCAAAGCAAAAAGATAAGGCGCGTCTCGGCGGCGGCCATGCCCTGAAGACCCCATTCGGCGTTTTCAACGTCCCAAATATCTCGCCTGACCCCGTTCACGGTATTGGCAAGTGGTCGGAATTGGATTTTGCAAACGCCATGCTGAAGGGGGTAGGCAGGCAGGGCGAGCACCTCTATCCGGCATTCCCTTACACGTCATATCAACGCATGAAGATATCTGATGTCCGCGACATGTTCGCCTACATCAAAACGCTTCCAAAAGTCGCGACAGCCTCAAAACCCCACAACCTCAGCTTCCCATTCACGATACGCCGCGGCCTTGGCATGTGGAAGCTGCTTCACCTCGACGGCCAGACGTTTTCGCCGGACCCATCGAAGTCGCCGCAATACAACCGCGGTGCCTATCTCGTCGAAGCATTGTCGCACTGTGCAGAATGCCATAGCGAGCGCAACTTCATGGGTGCAATCCCTCCAACCCGCCGTCATGCCGGTGGCCCAACACCGGATGGCAAAGGCTGGATCCCCAATATCACGCCCCACAAAGACGGTTTGAAGTCCTGGTCCATCGAGGACATAGTCTTTTTGCTGGATACGGGTCAGACCCCGGACTTCGATTCTGTTGGTTCAAACATGGCCGATGTTATAGAGAACACCAGCCAGTTGTCGCCGGCCGATCGCAACGCCATGGCCGTCTATCTGAAGGCATTGCCACCACGACCAGATTCCACCGCTCGAAAAAAATAATCAGACGCCCAAGCTATTGGCGCGCCAGCGACTTTAGGCCTTGCCGGATAAGCGTCCCGGTGTCCGCGTCAGCGCCGGACGTCTCTAGTGCCCCGGCCACGGCCTGGGCCGCATGCAGTGGTTGATAGCCAAGGTTTGTAAGCGCCGAGATCGCTTCGGCCTGCGCATCGCCCTGCCCCGGCGCCATGCCGCCGACACTGACCGGACCGTCACCGCCTGCCGGCGTCACCTGCGCCAGCCCAGGCGCCTTGTCTTTCAATTCCGCGACAATCCTTTGCGCGATTTTCTTGCCGACCCCTGGCGTCTGCTCAACGGCCTGCCAATTGCCCAAAGCAATGACTGAGACGAGATCTTGTGAGGACAGCGTCCCCAACACGGCCAGCGCAACCTTTGCACCAACACCCTGTACATTTTGCAGTGACCGAAACCAACTGCGCTCGACCTCGCTCGAAAAACCATAGAGCCGGATAGCGTCCTCACGCACATGTGTATCGATGGTTAGTGCAACCTTCTCCCCAATCGCCAGATTGCGCAACGTCCGCGCCGACGCCTGCACCTCATAGCCGACGCCGCCAACATCGATAATGCAATGGCTTTCCCCAACCGCATCAACAAGACCCGTCAATTTCCCGATCATTGCACCCCTCCCGCACTATGCCGAGCATCCCGACCAAATTGGTCAATTTCTCTTAGGCGTTGATTTTCTGGCGTGCCATCGCTTGCGCGCTAAAGCGATGATTAACGTGGCAGATGGCGATTGCCAACGCGTCAGCCTCATCAGCATTGGAAAATTCGGCCTTCGGCAACAAGAACCTGACCATGGCCTGGATCTGCTTTTTATCCGCGTGGCCCGCGCCGACCACTGATTTCTTGATGAGATTTGGCGGATATTCACCAATAGTCAAACCTTTGAGCGCCGGCACAAGCAGCGCCACGCCACGCGCCTGACCAAGCTTCAATGTCGCCCGCGCATTGGTATTGACGAAAGTTTCTTCGACCGCGGCCTCTCGCGGCTTCAGACTGACGATAACCCCTGCGATCCCGTCGTAAAGCGCCCGCAATCGATAGGCTAATGGCTCACCGGCGTTTGACGTAATGAGACCCGATTGCACAAAGGACAACCTGACACCATCGCTTTCAATCACTGCCCAACCGGTACGCCGCAAGCCAGGGTCAAGCCCCATGATCCGAATCATTTCTTTTGACATGACCATGGCTAGCACAGAATTGGCGCACCGAGCGCGGCATTCGCGCAACGCCAAACCCGCAATAACTGGCGGGAACTTGCCCGCTTGCAATAGGTTTCAGACCTCTGGCAACAGGCGATCAATCAGCGGCTTGGGATCCACGCGTTCAAGACCCTGGCCGTAGGTCTGACGCGGTTCCGGCCAAAGGCGCGCAGCGATGAATGCATCACTTACGGCGCCTGGCGCATGATCACGCAATATGGCGCCTATCGCCAGAGTCGCCAAACCTTCGAGCAAACTACGCAAACGAAACTCGATCGACCGTGGCTCATGCAGATAGCCGCGCACGCGCGCCAAAGCCGCCTTAAGATGAGGATCATCCCCGATGGCCTGCTCGAGATCATCAAGCACAATGCCGGCAACATCGGCTTCACGTTGCAGCACCCGGAACACATCCAGCGCCATGATGTTACCGGAGCCCTCCCAGATGCTGTTGACAGGCGCCTCTCGATACAGCAACGCCATGCCATTTTCTTCCACGTAACCATTGCCACCGAGGCATTCCATGGCCTCGCAAATGACCATCGGTGCCACCTTGCACACCCAATATTTCGTCACCGGCGTCATCAAGCGCCGCCAAGCGGCGGCGCGCTGATCATCGGCCACATCGAAACTCCGCGCCAAACGCAACGACAAGCACAGTGCCGCCTCAGTTTCGACGGCAAGATCACCAAGCACACATTGCATGACCGGCTGTTCGATAAGCCGTCTGCCGAATGCCTTGCGTTGACGACAGTGGTGAACAGCCATCGCCACGGCGCGCCGCATCAGACCCGCAGACCCGACAGCACAATCAAGCCTGGTCGACATCACCATCTGCATGATGGTCTTGGTACCATCGCCTTCCTCGCCAATGATCCAGCCGCGCGCGCCAAAAAATTCGACTTCTGCCGAGGCGTTGGAGCGATTGCCAAGCTTATCCTTCAGGCGCTGAAATTCCAGGCCGTTGAGCGTACCGTCCGGCAGGTGACGCGGCACCAGAAAACAAGACAAGCCTCCCGGCGCCTGGGCCAGAACGAGGAAGGCATCCGACATTGGCGCTGACAAAAACCATTTGTGTCCGGTGAGGGCATAAAAGCCATCACTGCTGGCACGGGCCTGAGTTTGGTTAGCCCTGACGTCGCTGCCGCCCTGTTTTTCCGTCATCCCCATGCCAATCGTTACCGATGTCTTTTGCGAAAAAACTTTGAACGATTGATCGTAGGCGGCAACTTTTGCCTTCTCGAGCCAGTCCTCTCCGGCGCCACCCATAGTCTCCAGGACCGGGATCGCGGCGTGCGTCATGGTGATGGGACAGCAATGACCTGGCTCGACCTGGGAGGTCATGTAGAACAACGCCGCGCGCACCGCATGTGCCCCTGTGCCCTGCCACCCTCGATTGTGCAACCCGGCCCGGGCGCTGGCCGCCATCAATTGATGATACGCCGGATGAAATTCAATGAAATCAAGCCGGTGACCTTTGGCATCATGCGTTCGAAGCTGTGGCGTAAAGGTATTGGCAAGCCGACCCAGATCGAACATCTCGCTTTGGCCCATCAGCGCGCCGTGCGCCTGCAAGACCGCTTCGTCCACACCATCACCTTCCCTCAGCACCCCCTCACGGAGCGCCTGATCTGTCTCATAGAGATTGATATCAACCAGATGGCCGGATTGATTGACGACGTCGTGCGAACTGCCCGATCCGCTCATCCTTGTCTCCTCAACATTGTGGCGCACCCTTAGCCAGGCCCCATATATATTTGCGACCTGGGCGGCCCGCGAATGCACACTTTTGCCTTGGCACTTGCGCATCCGCTCTATTGTCCATATAGAAGCGCTTTTAATGACCAAGCGAACCGACACGCCAGAAATCACCAGATTTCCACATCGTCATCTCCTCACCTGTGCGGAGCTGACCAAGTCCGACATCGAGTATCTCCTCGACCGCGCCGACCGCATCGCCGATATCAATCGGAAAGCGCCGCAAAATCAAACCTTGCTCGCCTCCCACACCCTCATCAATCTTTTTTTTGAGGTCTCGACGCGCACGCAGGCCTCCTTCGAACTCGCCGCAAGGCGCCTTGGCGCCGATGTCATGAACATGAACGTCTCAACGTCATCGGTTCAAAAGGGCGAAACCCTTCTCGACACCGCGCAAACTCTGAACGCCATGCACCCTGATATAATAGTCGTGCGCCATTCCTCAGCAGGTGCAGTGGAGCTGCTGGCACAAAAAGTGGCCTGCAGTGTCGTCAATGCCGGCGACGGCACGCATCAGCATCCGACGCAGGCCCTGCTCGACGCCTTGACCATGCGCCGGGCCAAGGGCCGCGTTGCGGGACTAGTCGTCGCAATCTGCGGCGATATCCTGCACAGTCGCGTTGCACGTTCGAACATCGATGTCCTCAATAAGCTTGGCGCTAAGGTTCGCATCATTGCCCCCTCGACCCTTTTGCCTTCAAAGGCCGATGAACTCGGCTGCCAAGTCTTTACGAACATGTTGCAAGGCATTGAAGACGCAGACGTTGTTATGATGCTGCGCCTCCAGAATGAGCGCATGCAAGGCTCCTACGTCCCGTCAACGCGTGAATATTATCATTATTATGGCCTCGACCACGAGAAACTGAAACGCGCCAAAGCGGACGCATTGGTCATGCATCCAGGGCCGATGAATCGCGGCGTCGAGATAGCCTCGACTGTCGCCGACAGTGAGCGCAGCGTCATACAGGAACAAGTCGAAATGGGCGTTGCCGTTCGCATGGCTGTCCTGGAGGCTGTCTCACACCATCTGACGAACGACGAATAGCCATGGCGCACCCAACCGAGCAACCAGCCCCGACGGCCTTCATCAACGCCCGTATAATCGACCCGGCCTCGGCGCGCGATGAACCAGGTGGCCTATATGTCAAAGACGGTATTATCGCTGACGTTGGCCCGCACTTGAGGCGCAATGCGCCGGACAATGCAACGGTGATCGATTGCAAGGGCAATGTTTTGGCACCGGGCCTGGTGGACATGCAGGTGTTTGCCGGCGAGCCTGGCACCGAACACCGCGAAAGCTTGAGAACGGCGAGCGAGGCGGCCGCCAGCGGCGGCGTAACGACAATCATTGTCATGCCGGATACAGAACCGGTCATCGATCAGGTCGCACTGGTTGATTTCATTCTGCGTCGCGCCCGCGACAACGCAATCGTCAACATCCATCCAATGGCGGCGATGACCAAGGGCTTGGCCGGCAAGGAAATGACGGAAATCGGTCTCTTGCAGCGCACCGGCGCGATCGCTTTCTCGAATGGCAAGCGCAGTGTCCCCAACACCAAGGTGATGAAGAACGTCCTACAGTATGCCAAAGACTTTGAGGCATTGATCGTCCACCATACCGAAGATCCGTATCTGTCTGACGGCACCAGCATGAATTCCGGCGCCTTGGCGGCCCGCCTGGGGCTTTCGGGCAGCCCACCAGCTGCTGAAACGATAATGCTGGATCGCGACGTTCGCCTCGTTGAAATCACCGGTGGACGCTATCACGCTGCGACGCTGTCTTGTGCCGAAAGCCTCACCGTAATCCGGCGCGCAAAAATGCGCGGGCTACCGGTCACATGCGGTGTCTCGATCAATCATCTGGTCTTGAATGAAAGCGACATCGGCCCCTATCGCACATTCATGAAAGTACGCCCGCCCCTGCGTGCCGAAGAAGACCAATTGGCGATGATCAAAGGCCTGATGGCAGGCGACATCGATGTCATCGTCTCGAGCCACGATCCCCAGGATGCCGACCTCAAGCGCCGCCCGTTCAGTGAAGCCGCGGATGGCGCTATCGGCCTCGAGACCTTGCTTGCCGCTGCACTCAGCCTGCACCATGATCATGACATTCCCTTGATGGTCATTCTGAAAGCCCTGACGGTGACACCCGCCGATCTGCTTGGCTTGCCTGTTGGGCGCATCGAACGGGGCCGGGCGGCGGACCTGATAGTGTTTGATCCCAATCAGGCCTGGCTGGTCGACCGAGACCAGCTTCACTCGCGCTCAAAGAATTCGCCGTTTGATGAGCGCACATTGCACGGACGCGTCTTGACGACGATGATCGCAGGCCGCATCGTCTTCCCGTTCTCCGCTCCGCCGAAAGGCTGAGAGCACTGGGTATCACAAACGGGAAGGCGTCATGGCAATCATGCTTTCTGCGCCAGTGCTTCTGGCACTGGCCGCGGGCTATCTCTTGGGCTCGATTCCGGTTGGACTGCTCCTAACCAAGCTTGCCGGCCTCGGTGACATTCGATCGATCGGTTCCGGCAACATTGGCGCGACCAACGTTTTGCGCACCGGCAACAAGGCAATTGCCGCACTGACGCTCCTCTTGGACATGTTGAAAGCCACCGCCGCGGTCGCCCTCGCCGCCACAGGTGTGTTTGGCACTCTTACAGATTTCACTTACCTGGTCGGATTTGCAGCCGGCACCGGTGCCTTCCTGGGCCACCTTTACCCGGTGTGGCTGAATTTCAAAGGCGGCAAGGGTGTTGCCACCTATATCGGCCTCCTATTGGGTCTCTTCTGGCCGGCAGCACTCGCGTTTTGTCTGACCTGGCTCGTGACCGCTGTTGCCTTTCGCTTTTCCTCCCTGTCAGCACTCATCGCAGCCGCCCTCACTCCTGTTATCGTCTGGGCCATCGGGGCACCGGAACTCGCCGTTTTGCTCTTGCCAGTCAGCGCCCTTTTGATCTACAAACACAAGACAAACATCAGTCGTCTGATGAATGGCGAGGAGCCGAAGATTGGGGCAGAAGGACATTGACATTGAAGACCTGTTTGCGCCGGCACCGCTACCCGTCGCACCGCTAGATGACGACCAACGCCTTGCATGCCTGCGTCTAATTCGTTCAGAGAATGTTGGCCCCGTAACATTTCGTGCCTTGATCAACTATTACGGCGGCGCACATCAGGCGCTGGAAGCGGCGCCCAAGCTGGGAAAGCGCGGTGGACGCACAATTCGCCTCTGGCCCCAAGCCCACGCCGCCGAAGAACTCGAGCGCGCGGCCCGCATCGGCGCCAAGCCCATATTCAATATTGAACCTGGCTATCCGCCACCGCTGGCGTTCTTGGATCACGCGCCCCCGATGCTCTACGTCAAGGGTGATGGATCATTGTTGGCCAAACCGGCAATCGCCATCGTCGGCGCCAGGCGTGCGTCAGCTGCCGGCCTCAAGATCGCGGGCGAGCTGGCGCGCGGGCTTGCCGAATTGGATATCATAACGATATCAGGCCTTGCCCGCGGCATTGATGCAGCCGCTCATCGCGCCAGTTTGGCAACCGGCACCATCGCGGTTCTGGCTGGTGGCATCGACAATATCTATCCACCCGAACATCATGACCTGTTTGCCCGGATTGCCGATCAGGGGTGCCTGATTAGCGAGCGCCCCCCAGGTTTTGTCCCACGAGCCCGAGACTTCCCACCCCGCAATCGTATAATTTCAGGCGTATCGCGCGGCGTGATCGTCGTGGAGGCCGCCAAACGATCAGGCTCTTTGATCACCGCCCGCAACGCCCTTGAGCAAGGCCGTGAGGTGATGGCCATACCTGGCCACCCTTTGGACCCGCGCGCCGAAGGCACCAATGCGCTCTTGAAACAAGGGGCCACCTTGATCACCGGCCCGGAGGACCTGAACGAAATTCTAAGCCGCTCGCTTGCAAATCCAGCCTCTCCAACCGATTTGAGCGCACTCAAACGCTCGGCCGACGAGACCACCAGCAGCGAACCAATGAGACAGAAGCAACTGACAGCTCAGCAAAATCACCCTCTGGAGCACGATCAAACCCTACCGCAGGATGCCCGGGTGCAGATCACAGCCCACCTGAGCCCAACACCCATCACCATCGATGACCTTTGTCGCCAGACGGCGTTGCCGATACAGACCGTCCAAATCGCACTGTTAGAGCTCGCCCTGGCCGGACGCCTTGAACAACACGGTAGCCAGCTTGTCTCGCTACATCCCTCCGCCATCGCAATCAACCATGCAGACCGCTAACATTTTCTTGCAGGACCTCAATCAACCGACCGTACCCTCGACCGTCGGCAATCAACACCCCCCGCACCGTCCCTGCCGGCCCAACGCATCATTTCGTTCCCGATCGACTTCCGCCCGAGCTAGATCCAGGATCGCCACCAATCGCGGCAACTTCCCAGCACGCGCGACTTGCTGCAGGCCGACGATGAGTTCACCAATGTAATCAAGGCTGTCGAGACTGATGACCGCCTCGCCTTCAACCTTTTTGGCCGTAACAACCGTTGTGTCCCGTCGATCAGCATTGCCCGACATGACCATGTCCTCACACGCCTGAACTATCGCATTTCGCGAAAAATAATCAGCGTACAATCTAAAGTTGAACATCTCTAACCCACACCGCCCTTGGTATCAATCCCAAATCGTTCAAAGAAACTGACAAATCACAGGAGTTTGACAGAGCCGCAATCATCTCCCATGTTCCTGCGCGGCGATTTGGCAGCGGGGTAGCAAAGCGTAAGACCAATGTAAGACAGCGCACATAGCGAGGTAACGCCGACCTCCAACAGCAGGCACCATGAACGTCGTAATCGTTGAATCCGCAGCGAAGGCCAAAGCTATCAACAAGTATTTGGGCGCCAAATACAAGGTTATCGCGTCCTACGGGCACGTACGCGATCTGCCGTCCAAGGACGGTTCTGTGGAGCCCGACAAAGACTTTGACATGCATTGGGATGTCGATGGCCGTTCCGCCAAAATCATGAAGGAAATTGCCGCCGCGGTAAAAGGCGCCGAAAAGCTTATTTTGGCGACGGACCCCGATCGTGAAGGGGAAGCGATCTCATGGCATATCCTGCAAATTTTGGAGCAACGACGCGCACTTAAGAAGGAATTGCAAGTCGAGCGTGTGGCCTTTAATGCGGTTACCAAAGATGCGGTTTTAACCGCACTGGAGCACCCACGAGACATAGACGCGCCACTCGTGTCGGCCTATTTGGCGCGCCGCGCGCTCGATTATCTGGTCGGTTTCACTCTTTCCCCGGTCCTGTGGCGAAAATTGCCGGGCGCCCGCTCTGCCGGGAGGGTGCAGTCGGTGGCCCTGCGCCTCGTCTGCGATCGCGAGGCAGAGATCGAGGCCTTTGTCAGCCAGGAATATTGGAGCGTTGAGGCGATCTTAGAGACCTCCGGCAGCGACGAAGTCCGCACCCGGCTCGTCGCGATAGACGCAAAACCCGTCCGTCGCCTGGACATCACCGACGGCAATACCGCCCATGCCATCAAAGCGGCCATCACCGGTGGCGATTTTACCGTCGCCTCGGTGGAAAAAAAGGCGGTTCGCCGCAATCCAGCCGCCCCCTTCACAACCTCGACCCTGCAACAGGAAGCCTCGCGAAAACTTGGCTTTTCTGCGCGCCAGACGATGCAGACCGCTCAACGCCTTTATGAAGGCATCGATCTTGGCGGTGAAATCGTCGGGCTGATCACCTACATGCGAACGGATGGCGTCCAGATTATTCCCGAGGCGAACACCGAAATCCGCCGCCAGATTGAAGCCCAATTTTCCAAGCGTTTCGTTGCGCCGTTCATCCGAGAATACAAAACCAAAGCCAAGAACGCCCAAGAGGCCCACGAGGCCGTCCGTCCGACCGATCCCGGCCGCAAACCGCAGGACGTGAAACGGTATCTCGACAAGGACCAGGCCGCCCTCTATGAGCTGATTTGGAAGCGCGCCATCGCCAGCCAGATGGCGTCAGCCGAACTCGAGCAAACCACTGCAGAAATTACCGTCAAAGGAAAGGACGGCAAAACCTATTCGCTGCGCGCGACCGGCTCAGTTATCATCTTCGAAGGCTTTTTGAAGCTTTATGAAGAAGGTCGCGACGACGAGGAGGATGAGAATGCCCGCCGGCTGCCACCGTTAAACAGCGGCGATCGTCTTCGTGATAAATCGATTGAAGCAAAGCAACACTTTACCGAACCGCCGCCACGCTTCACTGAAGCCACCCTCGTCAAGCGCATGGAAGAATTGGGCATTGGCCGGCCGTCAACTTATGCATCGACGCTTGCCGTCCTGCGTGATCGCGAATACCTGCGTCTCGACCGCCGTCGCCTTGTTCCGGAAGACAAAGGCCGCCTGGTCATCGCGTTTCTCGAGAGCTTCTTCCAACGTTACGTCGAGTACGATTTCACCGCCGACCTCGAAGAGAAATTGGATCTGATTTCAGATCACAAACTCGAATGGAAAGAGGTCCTGCGCGACTTCTGGCGCGATTTCACCGGTGCCGTCGACGAGATCAAGGATTTGCGCGTCGGCGATGTTCTCGAAGCATTGAATGAAATGCTGGCCCCGCACATATTCCCAGCCAAGGAAGACGGCAGCGACCCACGCGCCTGCCCCTCGTGCAGTGCCGGTCGTTTGAGCCTAAAGACTGGTAAATTCGGCGCGTTTATAGGTTGCTCGAATTATCCGGAGTGCCGCTTTACCCGTCAATTCTCAGACACCAATGGCGAGGACGGCGAGATCGCATCGGCGGACGGTAAATTATTGGGCTACGATCCTGACACCAATCTGCCGGTCACTCTACGTACTGGCCGCTTTGGCCCCTACGTCCAGCTTGGCGAAGCCACTGAACAGGAAAAAAAGCCTAAGCGCGCCTCAATCCCCCGCGGTATCGATGCAGCCGGCGTTGATCTCGAACGCGCCCTCCAGCTCCTGTCCCTGCCCCGCGAAATTGGCTTACATCCTGAAACCAATACGCCGATTACCGCTGGCATCGGCCGTTTTGGGCCATTTGTCCTGCACGATGGAACCTATGCAAATTTGGAGAACGTAGAAGAAGTCTTCACCGTCGGCCTCAATCGCGCGGTCGCCGTTCTGGCAGAAAAGCGGGCTGGCGGCGGCAAGGGTGGTTTTCAGCGTGCCAAGCCGACGGTTCTCAAGGAACTCGGTAAGCACCCGGACGGTGGCAAGATCGAGGTCCTCTCAGGCCGATATGGCCCCTACGTCAAACACGAAAAAGTAAATGCGACCATCCCGAAGGGACGCGAGCCAACGGAAATAACCGTAGCAGAAGCAATCGAACTGCTGGCTCAGCGCGCCGCGAAAACCGGGAAAGGCAAAAAAACCGCCAAAAAAGCCGCGACAAAAACAAAAGCCAAATCGACAGCGCCCAAAAAGCCTGCCGCAAAAAAGGCAGCAAAAAAAACAGCCGCAAAATCGAAATCGCCCGCCAAGAAAAAGGCAGCGAAAAAAACGGCCCCAAAAGATGAGGCGGAAGCATAAAACCCATGGCGCGCAAGCCGCACCAAAAGGCCTCTAAGACATCCCATCGCAAGAGACGGGCGTTAGATGACGCAAGCATCAACACATCAGATGGTTTTCCGAGCAAGGCCGACCTTATCGCCTTCGTTCAAAACGCGACCCAGAAGATTGGCAAGCGCGACATCGCACGCGCCTTTGGGATTAAGGGCCACGATCGCAAGAGATTAAAGCTGATCCTGCGCGAATTGGCAGAAGACGGTATCCTGATTGGCAATCGGCGGGAATTCCGTAAAGCCGGTAGCTTGCCGGCCGTCACCATATTGATGATCGTATCGCGAGATAGCGATGGCGACTTGATTGGCGAACCCCTGAAATGGGACAGCGATGAAGGCCCCAAACCCCGGCTCCGTATTATCATCTCAGAACAACCAGGCAGCCGCTTGCCAGCGCTTGGCATCGATGACCGTATTCTCGCCAGAGTAACGAAACTCGAGCCCCCCGAACCCGACGGCATAAGCTACACCGCCACACCAATGAGACGCCTACCGCGCGAAGGACGGCGTCTCTTAGGCATACTGCAACGCGATGAACGTGGTGCATTTATCCTACCCGTCGATCGCAAGGCGCTGCGAGAATGGCGCCTGGCGAATGGCACGGAGATCGAGGCCGAAGCAGGTGATCTCGTTCGCTTCGAATTGCAGCGCAGTGGCCGCCTCGCTGACCCACAGGCCCGTATCACCGAAATTCTCGGCAACCCGAACGATCAACGCCAGATCAGTTTGATCGCAATTCATACCCACGCCATTCCGGACGACCATCCAGAGCCCGTCACCGCCTCGGCTGACGCATTAGAGCCGTTTGATGCCTCACGTCCCGGCGCGATGAGACAGGATCTGCGTCATTTGCCACTTGTGACCATAGATCCCGAAGACGCCCGAGACCACGACGATGCCGTGCACGCGACCACCGACACCGATCCCGCCAATCCTGATGGCCATATCATCACCGTCGCCATTGCAGACGTCGCACACTATGTGCGCCCCAACACGGCACTGGACCGCGAGGCGCGTCTACGCGGCAACTCAGTCTACTTCCCAGACCGCGTTGTCCCGATGTTGCCTGAGCGCATTTCAAACGATTTGTGCTCCTTGCGCGAAGGACAGGATCGACCTTGCCTTGCCATCGAAATGGTTTTTGACAAGCATGGGAGCAAACGCCGCCATAAAGTCTTACGCGGCATCATGCGTTCAACGGCCAAACTCAGTTATCAGCAAGCTCAGGCTGCCTTCGACGGCAAACCAGACAACAAAACCGAACGCCTTTGCGATGATGTACTGAAACCTCTATGGCAAGCCTATCAGGCATTGGCGGGCGCTCGCGATACGCGTGGCCCGTTGGACCTGGATCTACCCGAACGAAAAATCAAACTGAACGGCAACGGCAACGTCAGTGCCATCATCATTCCCGAACGCTTGGAAGCACATCGCCTGATCGAGGAGTTTATGATTCAGGCAAATGTCGCAGCCGCACAATGTTTGGAAGACAAACGCGCACCGCTGATCTATCGCGTTCATGAAGGACCATCGAAAGAGAAACTCAAAGCCCTGCGCGATTTCCTGGACTCGCTGGACATTCCACTACCGCCAGCAAACACCTTGAAAGCAGCACACTTCAACAAAATCCTTGCCCAGTCCCACAACCTTCCCGTCAAAGAGCTGGTGCACGAAGTTGTCCTGCGCTCCCAATCCCAAGCCGTCTATGCATCGCAAAACGCTGGCCATTTCGGCCTCAATCTCGCCCGTTATACCCACTTCACCTCACCCATCCGCCGCTATGCAGACCTCATCGTTCACCGCGCCTTGATTATGGCTTTCGGTCTTGGCGATGACGGTCTCGATCCCGCAGCGACAGCAGACCTGGCAGACATTGCCGATCAAACATCGACATTCGAACGACGCGCAATGGCTGCAGAACGCGAGACCATTGATCGCCTTATCGCAGCCTACCTTGCCGATCGAATTGGTAGCGAATTCGACGCGCGCATTTCCGGTATGTCCAAGACCGGCCTCTTCGTTCGTTTAACGCAAACAGGCGCCGATGGATATGTACCCGCAGCGTCTCTCGCAGATGATTACTACGCCTATGATGAAGACGCCTATGCGCTTGTTGGTGAGCGGACCGGTCGAACCTACCATTTAGGCGACAGTGTCAGAGTGAGACTATTGGACGTCATTGCTTCGGCTGGCGCACTGCGCTTTGAAATGCTAACGCCACCGCGTAAGGCCTCATCGCGATTAAGTCACAAACTCTTGAAGAAGAAAAAAACCAAGCGGCGCAGGCGCACCAAACGATAGCGAGGCGGACCAGCTCCCAGTACAGGTCGATCATGAAAGAAACGCAGCAATCAACAAATATGTCCGATTACCAATCAGCCATGAATTTCGAAACTGAGCGCCCACTAAAGACAGCGCTGACGCGCGGTCTATTCGGCAAGTGTCCAGCTTGCGCCGAGGGCGCAATCTTTGCGCGCTATTTGAAAGTCGACACCGCGTGCTCTTCGTGTGGCGAGCCTCTGCATCATCACCGTTCCGATGATGCCCCGCCCTACTTCGTAATCCTCATAGTTGGACACATCATAATCGCTGGCATTCTCACATTGGAACAAGCCTTTAGTCCACCAGAGTGGGTGCACATGATGATTTGGATACCGTTGACGATCGTCCTGTCATTGGCGTTGTTGCCGCCGATAAAAGGTATGATCATCGCCCTGCAATGGGCCCTCAGAATGCATGGTTTTGCCAATCCGAATCGCTCAGCCGATCGCGTCGACGATCGATAATCACCAATGCTACCAACACCTTCACGGATATCGATAGTGGCACCAAAAACCACCGTCTAGATCCAAGTGATCAAATATCGTCAAACGGCGGTTGACACTGAGAACTGTCGGAGTAAGTTGTCGCCACCACAACGTGAGAGCGCTATTGCCCAGCGCAAATGTTGGAGAATTCAGGAATGGCCAAACCAGTCACCCAAAAGGTCAAACTCCTCTCAACAGCAAACACCGGATTTTTCTACGTTACAAAGAAAAACCCGCGTAATACGACAGAGAAGTTGTCTTTCAAGAAATACGATCCCATTGCCCGCCGGCACGTGGAATTTAAAGAAGCCAAGATCAAGTAGAGAAGGCTTAGAGACCGGTGGTTCAACAGCCTCGAGCCACCACTTCGTGCAGTACAGCGCCTCCGTACTAACCTCAGCGGGACATTCATCTACAAAATGCGGCTGGATATTCTGGTCGCAAAGCTAAGTTGCGTCCTTAAAACGCGGCCAGAGGTCGCAGCTATTCTCGGCAGCGGGGTAATAGATCCGAGCGAGCCACGTCCTCTGGCCTATGAACCAGTCAGATACGCTAAAGAGGGCGTCAACGTACCAACTGGTTTTAGTCGACCAACTCCAGTACTGAGGAGGCCATCTCCAGCACCCAAGTTGATCATGTGCCCGTCAATCAGGAGATGCGGCGGACCTGATTTCGGAGACACCCCATGTTGCTCATCGAGACCGGGCAACCAACTAGGCACTGCCCCGGCGGTGCAATGAGCAAATCGTTAACAACTCCAAACTTTTTTCATCGTATATATTGACAGATCGCATTCAACGTTGCAAGCGGCCCGATTCGCACCAATTTCCACATCATCTTGAAGTAGAACCCCACATCCAGGCACCAAAATGCTCAGAATGGGGCAAATACAGCAAAACTTTGCGTCAATTTGTGAACTAACCCCTTGCATCCGTCGACAACCCCGATCTGATCACGGATGCGCACCCAAAACAATCCAAAAATATATCAAAGAGTTAACGTAACAAGCGCACAAACTGGCCGAGGTTTGGCCGTTGTTCAATGGCCAAGTGCTGGCCGATAGCGGCTTAAATGGCCTGCATCGCCACGCGATTTCGCCCATGGCGCTTCGCTGAATAGAGCGCCATATCAGCCCGCTTGCAAAGCGACGTTGAGGTGTCAGCGCTGCCTTCGGCGCGCGATAGACCAACACAAGCGGTAACCGAGATATTTCCTACAGCGCCCCCGACCTCGAATGGCACGGCTGCGATACTGGCGCGAATACGCTCAGCGACCTGCATCGCACCCTCGACATCGATCTCCGGCATGATGATGACGAATTCTTCCCCGCCAACCCGACAGACGATATCCACACCCCGAGTATTACTTTTCAAGCGGCCGGCGAACTCCTTCAGCACTTTATCGCCCACATCGTGCCCATATTGGTCATTGATGCGCTTGAAATGATCGATATCAGCTACCAGCACAGTCAGCGGCTTTGGTACGCTGATCGCATCATCGAGCATCGCCTGCAGACTAGATTCCAGGTAGCGCCGGTTGTACAGCCCGGTCAGCGGGTCCGTAACGGCCTGCACGAGGCTCTCCTCGAGCCGGACCTTCAACAATTCTGTATAACGTTTTCGCTTGATTTGAGTTTTCACACGCGCCAGCAATTCATTTCGATCGATAGGTCGGATGAGATAATCATTGACGCCGAGCTCCAGACCGCGCATCAGCCGCAAATCCTCACCGTCCTCTAACAGCATTATGATCGGCAAATGCCGGGTTTTCTCAGCCGACCTGAGTTGCGCACAGAGCTTCAAGCCGTCCATGGACTTCAAACCCAAACTCACGATAGCCAAATCGAACCGATGTTCACAAAGTTGGCGCATCGCATTATCCGGGCAACGCTCGACAAAGGCATCATAAGAGCGCGATAAGGTCTCTAGAATTCGCGAAGCAGACCGCACATGATCTTCGATGAGCAGAATTCGGCCGTCGTCACCCAAAGGACACTCAGTGAGATCATGGCCCCCATCCCCAACCATCTGGGACGATGTGGTAATGCGCATCTTGAACTCGTCATTGAGCATCTTCACCCGCGCCAGATTGCGCACGCGGGTTACAAGCGCAACATCATCAACTGGCTTGGACAAAAAATCATCGGCACCCGCCCGCAATCCCTGGACCTTATCGGCCAGCTGATCGAGCGCGGTCACCATCACGACCGGTACATCAATGCAATTCGGCAGTTGCTTGATTTGTCGGCAGGCCTCATAGCCGTCCATACCCGGCATCATGACATCGAGAAGCACGATATCAACATTTTCACTGGCACAGATATCGACAGCCTCTTGTCCACTAGATGCCGTCAAAACCTCGAAATACTCGGCGGCCAACCGAGCCTCCAACAGCTTCACGTTAGCCAGGATATCATCTACGACCAAAACTCGCGCCGTCATTTACTCAACCTCTGGAACGCTAAATTGGTGTATCACCAATATACTTCTGAACGGACGCAATAAAACTTGGGACTGAAATGGGCTTCGAAATATAGGCCTCGCATCCGCCATCTCGAATGCGTTCCTCATCCCCCTTCATTGCAAATGCCGTCACGGCAATGACAGGAATGTCTCTGAGTTGATCATCATCCTTCAGCCATTTCGTCACCTCAAGTCCGGAAACCTCAGGCAGCTGAATATCCATCAAGATCAAGTCCGGCCGATGAGAACGCGCAATATCCAGCGCCTCCATGCCATTACGGGTCTGCAGCGTCGCATACCCATAGGCATCGAGCAGGTCGTGGAAAAGCTTCATATTGAGCTCGTTGTCTTCCACGATCAGCACTGTTTTTGAGCGGCCTTTGGCCTGGCATTCGGCAGAGCCGTCACGAAGCATCATAGCAAATTCAGTCCCGCACAGTTCGCCACCCCAGTTAGCATCGATTCGTCGGGTGTTAGAGCCCTACTGTGCATGAAGACACCTAACCAACGCTTTAAAGTCACTGTTAAACTTTTATCTATTGACGAATCATCAATCATAATATGGGCTATTTCTTAGCCATGTCTGACGCCCGGAACGACGCTCACAACATCGCTATTAAAGCGTTGGCATATCTGGCGGGAGACCCCGACCGGCTGCTCCGCTTCCTGCAATTGACGGGGCTAACGCCCGAGACCCTAAAACAATGTGCAAACGAACCGGAAACCATGATTGCGATCATCGACCACCTTCTGGCCGATGAGACTTTGTTAATGTCCTTTTCGGCCAATGCTGCGGTCCGCCCAGAAGCCGTCCTCGCGGCTTACCATCGGCTTGCGGATCAACCGCCGCCAGAGCAACCTGCCATGAAATGGAAGGGGATCGATACCAATTAAGAGCAGCTGATTTGCGCGCGCTTCTCGGTGGACCATCATTCTTGTTCGTCAGGTTGGAACCCACAAGTGTTCTAAACACAACGCGCGATGATCTCGAAAGCAGGACAGGCACACTGGATAATTAAGAGTGGATCTGAGTAATGAGCGGACAGGACAATGTGTGCCGCATCGGCATTGACCTCGGGGGCACCAAAATCGCAGCCGTCGCGCTCTTAGGCGATCACCAATTCACCGAAGAGCACCGCCTTCCAACACCGCGTCATGATTATGAGGCAACCCTAAATGCAATCAAAAAGATTAGCACAGATCTAACCAACCAGATTTGCACAACAGTAACCCAACCATCTGTGCGGATTGGCATTGCCATTCCCGGTTCCGTTTCCCCGGCCACCGGCCGCATTCAAAATGCCAACTCGACGTGGCTTAACGCAAAACCCTTCGAACAGGATCTGGCTAGAACTCTTGGGTTGCCGCTGCGCATCGAAAACGATGCCAACTGCTTTGCCCTATCAGAGGCATTAGATGGCGCCGGTCAATCGTGCAAAACGCTTTTTGGTGTCATTCTCGGCACCGGCTGCGGCGGCGCCCTGATCGCCAACGGTGAATTGCTTACCGGGCGCCAGCGTATTACCGGCGAATGGGGACATAACCCATTGCCCTGGCCGGACCCGTCAGAATATCCGGGATCCACATGTTGGTGCGGCAAGGCCGGCTGCATCGAAACGTGGCTATCGGGTCCGGCACTGGCTAGGGATCATTCCCACACCACTGGCAAATACCTATCGCCCGAAGAGATCGTGGCCGCCGCTGCCAATGGCGAGCCCGATGCAATTGCGACACGCCTGCGCCATCTTTCACGCCTCGCCCGCAGCCTCGCCCACGTCGTCAACATCTTTGACCCTGATGCGATCGTGATCGGTGGCGGACTGTCAAACCTGCCTGACTTATACGACGAGTTACCGTCCCGCATCGCGCCTTACCTTTTTTGTGAGCGCGCCAACCTGGACATCCGCAAACCCCGGTGGGGCGATGCCAGCGGCGTCAGAGGTGCCGCACGGCTCTGGTCGCTCGATGAGACGGTGCAATAATCAATCGGGCCGAAGTGAAATGATCGCCGCTCAGCGCCGGTTGCTTGGGCGACACGGGTCGGGGTCCAAGAATTTGATCTTGGCCAGCGCCCCTTTGATGGCGTGCGTTCCATGATCCAGCCGTAAGCGGCGACTGACACCGTTCTCAAAGAACAAAAACGCGATTTCGTAGACCGGCACCTGATCCGTGTGTTCCTTGTTCACATCGAAATAGCTGAGTGAGACAGGCCAAGCCGGTACTCCGTCAAGTTTACTGACGTTGGGAACTTTGGGTAAACTGCGGTTGGCATCCGGCCCCGCGCCGCGCCCGAGCAGCACACTTAAGTTGTAGAACTTATCTCCACTTTCGGAGCCATCAAAAAACTGCGCCACAAAAAGCCGTTGTCCGCGCCGCCCCGCCTCAATCATGCGAACTTGATGTTGAATTGGAAACAACACCGAGCCGGGCAGC
Source organism: Hyphomicrobiaceae bacterium (assembly GCA_965223255.1). Lineage (GTDB taxonomy): Bacteria > Pseudomonadota > Alphaproteobacteria > Rhizobiales > Hyphomicrobiaceae > CBDCWA01. The sequence goes on from CBDCWA010000004.1 coordinate 438,084, forward strand.
ATAAATTCCCGCCGCTTGGGAATTCGAATATTGACGGTGATCGACTTATTGTCACTGCTACGGCGCGCCCGGCCCATCACGCTGCTAACCAGCTTGCCATCAAAATATTGAAAGGATTCAAACTTCAGGCGTTGGCCATCGCCGGATTCCCAGCTACGCGATTGTTGATCGCTAAGTGTGGTTGTCCCATCTCGACTGGAAGTTCGCGAAACATAGCGCCAGATCTGCGTATAGCCGTTACATCGCGACCCACTGATCTCATACACCATACGTCCGCTGACCGAGACAATGCTTGACCCGGAACTCACACTCGCCAGCTCGAGATTATAAACGGCACGATGACCGGCGATCGGCACGGCCTCCTCCGACTGCGCAGCCAGACTTGATAGTGGCAAGAGCAGCGTGCACCAGGCGGCAACCAACACGCATTTGACCAAAATCACCACCATGCTCTTTCCTCTTATCGGACCAACCGCGGCGCATGACCAAGAAGGTCACCGGGCCCATCCCAGTTCGTTATATGCCTGCCAACAGCGCCAACCTCGCACGACGGCAGCAGATTAGAGCGCATTTGTCACAATTCAAAGGCCATTGCGGATCGACTATCACAATCCAATATAGTTGCCGATGACTTGCACAACCAGTAGACCCTTGGCACAGTCTACCGTCCGTGCTGCCCACCGAGCGGCGCGCGCAAACATCCAAGGCACGCCTTCAGATCCATGCAGGACCACAAACCAGCAACCATAAGGGTGATCCACAACATCACCGATGTCGCTCACGCTGAGTGGGACGCCCTCGCCAATCCTGCATCCGGGACCTGGAATCCATTCGTCTCCCACGCCTTTCTCGCCGCCTTGGAAGAAGCCGGCACCACCGGCCGGCAAGCTGGCTGGCTACCCTATCATCTGATCCTCGAGGATGAAGCAGGAACGATCGCTGGGGCTTGCCCAGCTTACATCAAGACGCACAGTCAAGGCGAATATGTCTTCGATTGGGGCTGGGCAGACGCATTCGAGCGCGCTGGTGGGCGCTATTATCCAAAGTTACAGATTGCTGTACCCTTCAGCCCAGTCCCAGGACCACGTCTCTTGACCGGCAATGGACCTAGCGCTCTTACGAATGAGCTACTTTTGACGGAAGGCATCAGGGCCCTGACCTCTAAGTTAGAGCTCTCCTCCGCCCACATCACCTTCCCAACCGAAGCGCAATGGCAGCGCCTCGGCGAGCAGGGTTTTCTGCTACGCACCGGCAAACAATATCACTTCTACAACCAGAACTACGAAACGTTTGACGATTTTCTTACAACCCTTGCCTCACGCAAGCGCAAGACATTGCGTAAGGAGCGCGCCGCTGCCAAAGAGCATGGTCTGCGCATAGACTGGTTGTCTGGCAAGGATATCACAGAGAGCCATTGGGACACTTTCTACGAATTCTACTGCGACACCGGCAGCCGCAAATGGGGCTATCCCTATCTCAACCGCGCATTCTTTTCATTGCTTGGCAATGCAATGGCGGACAGTTGCCTGTTAATCTTGGCCCATGACGGGACGCGCTATGTCGCCGGCGCCCTCAATATAATCGGCGGCGATTGCCTATATGGCCGCTATTGGGGCGCCATTGAATATCACCCGTTCCTGCATTTCGAAGTCTGTTATTATCAGGCCGTAGATTTCGCCATTGCCAACAAACTTGCACGTGTTGAGGCCGGCGCCGGTGGCGAGCACAAAATCGCGCGCGGTTATGAGCCAGTTGCCACCTACAGCGCCCACTGGATTGCCGATCCAGGGTTTCGCGACGCGGTATCGAACTTTCTTGACGATGAACGCACACACATGGCCCGTGTGCGCAGCGCGCTGGCGGACGCAACCCCCTACCGCAAAGCCGACCCCGAGAAATGATTTTTTGAGCGATAATCGACAAAAGCTTTGCGGCACGTGCGATCAAGAAGCGGACAATCGACTTGATCGGCGTACTCAGCCCGGCAGCCCCGCGCATACGGCTTTGCCCGTTCGATCGCATCTGCAAGATCTGATGCCGACAAGAGAATCGATCTGCGATAATAGGGTGAGGGGCAGACGAACACGCCCCTATACCACGAACCACCGACATGCTGCTGCGTCAAAGGACGCACCGCGTCCAGCGTGCAAACCGGCAGCCGCCACACCAATTTGCGTCTTGCGGCATCTTTGCTCGCCGCCTGCACATACTGCGCTGTCCGCCGCTCACGGATCGGGCAAAACATCATCACCCGATAGAGCCCGCCGTGAAATTTATTTTCCAGCTCAACCCAGAACCCCTGGTAGATCGCGTGGCGCTCGGGTCGAACGAAGGCGTAGACTGCCAAACCCATAGAAAACCCAAGCAGCAATATCAGGCCCACACGCAACCAACGCCTCAAAAGCAATGGCTTGCGCACCGTTCTGGCCGTACGTCTCACCACCATTCACAATCCTACCAACGACAAATGGCAACCGTAATTACCAAGCCTGCCCGCTGGTTGCCCCAAATAGTTCGGAGAGTCAAAACATCTTTGGTGCGAGCAAACCCGCTGATACACTTGCATTCGGACCATCCAATGCATTGCCCTTATCACGATCCGGGAGCCTTACAATGTCATACGACAACGCCAACGTATTTGCCAAAATCTTACGCGGCGAACTGCCCGCCCACGTGGTCTATGAAGACAGCGATACACTCGCCTTTATGGACATCATGCCGCGCCTGCCGGGGCATACATTGGTCATCCCCAAAACACCGTGTCGCAACGTATTGGATGCAACCCCCAAACAGCTTCACGCCTGCATTGAAACGTCGCAGCGTATCGCCCGCGCAGTCATGACAGCATTTGATGCACCGGCTGTAACCTTGCAGCAATTCAATGAGACCGCTGCAGGCCAGGTGGTATTTCACTTGCACTTTCATATTTTACCGCGCCACGATGGCATCCCGCTCGGTCCACATACCGGAAAGATGGAGGATGACGACATCCTCAAGGCAAATGCGGCACGCATAAGGGCGGCACTTGGTTAGCAATGCGATCGCTGGTGACGTCGATCAGACGTTCGTTCACCATTTGGCGCTGGCCCTGAAACGGATTTCTGGTTCAGGACACTCGTCAAGCCACCGACATCCGCACCGTCAATTGATCACCCAATGACCGCCAACCAAGGTGAGTGCACCCACCAAGACGCCAACTAACAGGCTGCGATTAGCAAGAAAAAAGGCGCCAATCGCGATCGCAAACGCCACCACTCGGACCGTTCCCGACACCGATTGAAGCTCTCCGGTTGGAAAGAACAACAACCGCCCGACCAAACCTGCCACCAGCGCCGTCGAAACCGCCGACACCCAGCGAAAGATTTCACCGTCTGGATTGATCTTGCCGCCGACAAACAGCCCAAGCCAGCGCCACGGTTCATGAGCAAGGGCTGCGATCATCAATAGCGCCAGATAGCCCCCGAAGCCGTCATCAAATGCCGTCATCGAAAGCGCCTTCCAATTAGATAGGCAAGACTACCGCCAATGAGGCCGGCGCCAAGCAGATCGACGCCGGGCAAGAACGCAAACAACAGCGGACACAATAAAAAGCCGAAAACCATCGCCAACCGATCATCAATCGTCCGCCCGGCCCCGAGCAGTGAAATCCCGAAATACATTGGCGTCAGGAACAAGAGAGCGGCCGTGACCCAGAATGGAACCTGCCCAGCAACATAATAGCCTGCCACTGTCCCAGCCGTGGTGGCCACGATCAGCGCCCAACCAAGCCCGATGAAATGAGGGAACCGTTGGCGTTCATCAAGTTTCGGCAAGCGCCGCATTCCCTCGAGCCAGACCGTGACGGCAATCGGATGCACGGCGAGCAATAACATTACCAAACGCCGCCGCTCGACCCCCAGAAACGGCGTCAACGTAATGGTCATCGGCAATAGCCGCACACCGGCCAACCACACGGCGAACGCCGCGGTAAAAAGATCGCCACCCCGGGCAATTTGATCGACGAGCAAGACCTGCGCCGGTAGTGCAAACAACATAACCATTTGAAAGGCTGCCTGCCCGACGCTAAATCCGACATCCCGGGCCAGCGCGCCAAAACCCAACGCTCCGGCAAATAGAACCACTGCCGGCGTTGTACCGGTTCCCCGCACCCCGCTCCAAAAGATCTGCCAGAACTCCAAGCGTGACACCATACCTGGCAACTGGCCGCCCCCACCTCTGGGGTCTTGTCTGTTTTCGCTGGTCAATCAACACCTCGGATCAAGCCGCACCCTCTCTCACCATAACACCGATCGGGTACGGCAAAATAGAAACGGGCGCCGCCTAATGACAGCGCCCGGACGCGATTTATAGGATCTATATTGGCCCTGATTGACAGTTTATTCGCTATCGATCAGCCGCCAAGCAATCACCGGTTTTTCTTTGGCACGGTCGGTACCGTACCTGTCGGCTTTGGCTTACTGCCACCGTCCTTCGGTCCCGGCAAAGCGGTTTTGCGCGGACTGGCCTCGATCAACGCGGTTTCTTGCGCCTCGCCATCGCCGCTATCGCCCTCGTCATCTTCCGCTGTCTTTCGTCGCTTGGGCGACGCAGGAATAAGTTCGAAGACAAGCTTGCTCGCACCGTCTTCCTGGCCCACATCAACCTTGACCGTTCCACCGTGCTCTAGCTTGCCAAACAACAACTCGTCGGCCAAAGGCTTCTTGATGTGTTCTTGAATGACCCGCGCCAACGGCCGGGCACCGAACTTTTCATCATATCCCTTCTCGCCAATCCATTTGTTTGCGGCCTCCGAGAGCTCAATCATTACGCCGCGGTCTGCAAGCTGTGCTTCCAGTTGGAACACAAACTTCTCGACCACTTTGGCGATGATTTCCGGCGACAGGCCAGCAAACGGAATGACGGCATCGAGACGATTGCGGAACTCAGGCGTGAACATTTTGTTCACCGCCTCTTCGTCTTCGCCCTCACGCTTGGTCCGCCCGAAACCCATCGGTGGTTTGGCCATTTCGGACGCGCCGGCATTCGTAGTCATGATCAGAATAATATTACGGCAATCAACCTGCTTGCCGTTATGATCCGTCAATTTGCCATGGTCCATGACCTGCAACAATATGTTGAATAGGTCTGGGTGCGCTTTCTCGATTTCATCGAGCAATAGCACGCTGTGGGGGTGCTGATCGATACCGTCGGTTAGCAAACCACCTTGATCGAACCCGACATAGCCCGGTGGTGCGCCGATCAGCCTGGAGACCGAATGTTTCTCCATGTACTCCGACATGTCGAACCGCAGCAGCTCTACGCCCATCAGCGCAGCCAATTGCTTAGCCACTTCGGTTTTACCGACACCGGTAGGACCTGAGAACAGATAGCAACCGATTGGTTTTTCCGGTTCGCGCAGCCCGGCCCGCGACAACTTGATCGAAGAGGACAACGATTCGATTGCCTTGTTCTGGCCGAACACCAGCCGCTTCATATCCCGCTCAAGGTTTGAGAGCACTTCGGCATCCGATTTGGTAATGGTCTTCGGCGGGATCCGCGCCATCGTCGCAACCGTTGCTTCGATCTCTTCAACGGTGATCTTCTTCTTGCGCTTACCCTCCGCCAACAGCATCTGCGAGGCCCCGGTTTCATCGATCACATCGATCGCCTTGTCCGGCAGCTTACGATCATGGATATACTTTGCCGACAATTCGACTGCCGCCTTGATGGCATCGTTTGAGTATTTGAGCTTATGGAACTCCTCGAAGTACGGCCGCAATCCTTTGAGAATTTCGATCGTATCTTCGATTGTCGGCTCCTTCACATCGATTTTCTGGAACCGGCGCACCAGGGCGCGGTCCTTCTCGAAGTGCTGACGATACTCTTTGTAGGTGGTTGAGCCGATGCAGCGCACAGTGCCTGACTGCAATGCTGGTTTCAGTAGGTTTGAGGCATCCATTGCCCCACCCGAAGTCGCACCTGCACCAATCACTGTGTGGATCTCGTCGATAAAGAGGATCGCCCCTTCATAATTCTCGATTTCGCTCATCACAGCCTTGAGGCGCTCTTCGAAATCACCGCGATACCGTGTCCCGGCCAAGAGAGCACCCATATCAAGGGCAAATATTGTGGCATCGCTCAACACGTCCGGCACATCGCCGCGCACGATTTTACGGGCCAGTCCTTCCGCGATGGCCGTCTTGCCAACGCCCGGATCGCCAACGTAAAGCGGATTGTTCTTTTGGCGCCGGCAAAGCACCTGAATGGTCCGCTGCACTTCCGGCTCACGCCCGATTAGTGGATCGATCCGGCCCTTGCGCGCTTTCTTGTTGAGGTTGACGCAATAGGAGTTGAGCGCATCGTGCCCTCTGGGCTTACCTTCGCTCTGATCGGCCGAGCTCTCATCTTCTTCGATGCCACGGACCGGCCGAGATTCACTCATGCCGGCGCGTTTCGCTATGCCATGGCTGATGAACTGCACGGCATCGAAACGTGTCATATCCTGCTCTTGCAGGAAGTATGCGGCATGGCTTTCACGCTCCGCGAACATGGCAACCAGCACATTTGCCCCGGTCACATCCTCGCGGCCGGAGGACTGAACATGAACGACAGCGCGATGGATCACCCGCTGGAAACTCGTTGTCGGTTGCGCATCGACCGACCCCTTGATCTGGATCGACGTCAATTCCGTGTCGAGATATTCCTCAAGGCGCGTCTTAAGAACATCGATATCGACATTGCATGCCCGCATGACACTTGCCGCATCTAGATCATCAACCAGCGACAACAGCAAATGCTCCAGCGTCGCAAACTCATGATTGCGCGCATTCGCCAGTTCCAGCGCCCTATGCAATGCAGCTTCCAGGCTTTGCGAAAATGATGTCACGTTGGTCCCTACTCTTTTTCCAAAGTACATTGAAGGGGATGGCCATGTTGGCGGGCGATATCCATCACCTGCGCCACCTTGGTCTCCGCCACTTCATATGTATACACACCACACACACCAACACCCTTTTGGTGCACATGCAGCATGATCCGTTCAGCCTCTTCGCGTCCCTTGCCAAAATACTTCTCGAGCACGAGGACGACGAATTCCATCGGCGTATAATCATCATTCAAGAGGAGAACCTTGTACAAATTAGGTCGCTTGGTCTTCGGGCGCACCTTGGTGACGAGGTCAGTCCGCCGATCTCCACCATCTCCATCTTTTTGATCGTCTTTGCGTTTCCCCGCCATCAAACGTCTCGCCTAAATTCATTTCGCGGCGCTCTCCAGCTGCCGCAGTCTCCAACGCGCATAAGTTATCATGCCCCGCCCATTCGGCACACTTACAATAAAGATAAGCAACAACACCTCATCGATCAAACCCCAACCCGATCTGATCTTATTTTACTGTAGACCCGATTTGTCGCAGTTGCATGCGCCCGACAGCGACAAGACGGCAATTCGTCGACCAAGTGTGTCACAAAACTGTCTACCGCCTATTAAATGCCGGCAAAGCGCGTGCCAAACCAACCGAATTATGAGAAAATTGTGTTATCGGAAAGCCTCAATAAACAGCCGGCAACCGCTGAAACAGGCTATCGGCGGCGAGTTATACGCCGACGATCAACCGATCGGTCAACCCGCATCGATTGGCAGCAGTGTCCCCTAATCAGCTCGTATTAAAAGAAAAATTAACTACCCGGCCAACCGACCGCCAAATCTGCAGGGATCGTTCAAATTGAAAATAACCAGTTAGCAACACTTTAGGCCCACCGGCCCTACCATCCCCGTGACTTTGCGATGCTGCTGCAAGGGGGCGCTCAGGCGTAACCTTCGGGCCAGGAGATCGCGCAATGGTATGACGACAGGGGGCTTGTCACAAATCTGACACCAGGCCGCCAGAGTAGTGCCGTTGGCGACCATATCTGTGCCGAAAACCCGAGCTACTCTGAGCAGATTGGCATTGCAAAATCACCACAGGTTAGATTTTGGGCATAGACCCTCACGACGCGGCAGATCACTCGGTTTGCCAATCGCCGTAAGGGAATGGAGCCAAAACGAAGAGGCGGGCCAACGCTGTGCAGCAGGGCCAACAACGATTTCGAGCGGCAAGGCACTTTGTGCGCTCTTTTCTGGCGCTCGGGTGCTTGTGCATCCTGACGGTGGCCAGTGAGGCGCGTACAAAATGGGCCGCATTGGTTGTTGATGCCAACACCGGCCGCACCCTGCATGCAACAAACGCCAATGCCCGCCGCTATCCAGCCTCGTTGACCAAACTCATGACGTTGTACATGGTGTTCGAAGCCATGGAACGCGGTCGAGCCCATCGCAAGACGAAGATATATTTCTCGGCCCGTGCCGCTGCCGCGCCGCCCTCGAAACTGGGGTTCAAGCCCGGTCAATACATTTATTTGCATACCGCCATTAGGGCGCTGATCGTCAAATCAGCCAATGATGTCGCGCGCGCGGTTGCTGAGCATTTTGCTGGCAGCGAAGCCCGGTTTGCGCGTCAAATGACACGCAAAGCAAAACAGCTTGGTATGCGCCATACGGTGTTTCGTAATGCCTCTGGATTGCCGGATAGACGGCAAGTGACGACGGCACGCGACATGGTGCGCCTGGCCCAACATCTGCGCCGCGATTTCCCGCGATATTATCACCTGTTCGCAACCCGCAGCTTTCGGTTTCGCGGCCGCCGTTACCGGACCCATAATAAGCTGTTGGGCCGCTTCTGGGGCGCCGATGGTCTGAAAACCGGCTACACCCGCGCCTCGGGCTTCAATTTGATGACTTCGGCACAGCGCGGCCGTCGCCGCCTCATAGGGGTCGTCTTCGGCGCCCGGCGTTCACGTACCCGCAATGCCTACATGCGCAGAATTTTGACAAAAAACTTTCCCCGCGCATCAACCCGCCGCCCCAGGCGATTGCTGGCGCGACGCAAAACGCGGCGGCCATATGTCCAAAAGACCCGCACGGCGCATAACACCCGCCGCCCGGCGCCCAGGACCATCGGTCACAACGCCCGTCCGCCATCGACATTGGAAGCCCAAGCGGCCAACCTGACGACCGCGCGACGCGTGCCCACCCGGCTCATGAAACGCCGGCCAAAACGCCTAAGGAGGCGCGGTCAGGCCTATCACGTACAAATTGGCGCGTTTCGATCGCCAAGCGAAGCGCGCGCCGCACTCGCCCGCGCCCGCCGCCAAGCGCCACAATTGCTAGAAGGGTTTCGCGCAAAAACGATTGCCGTCGACACAGCGCCAAACAAGACACTTTATCGCTCGCGGTTCGTCGGCTTGGCGGCACCCACGGCCACCAGCCTCTGCAATCAACTGCGCCAACGCGCCATCGATTGCTATGTGACTGTGCAAAGATGAGCTAACCGGCGCCGGCAGCTTACAAGCCAGCCATCATTTCGTCCGCTCATCGACCATGCTCAAGAGGGCCACATTGCCACCGGTTGCCGTGATGTCTGTCGTGCGCACCCGCTCGGTGGCAAGGCGCGCAACATAATGCCGGCCGCCGGCTTTCGGGCCGGTACCCGACAGGCCTTCTCCGCCAAACGGCTGCACGCCAACCACGGCACCGATCTGATTACGGTTGACATAAATATTACCGACACACGCATGTTCATTGACGTAATCAGCGACCGCTTCGATGCGGCTGTGGACCCCAAGTGTCAGGCCATAGCCTAAGCCGTTGATTGCCTGGATAACTTTGTCGAGCGCGCCTTGTTGATACCTGACGACATGCAGGATTGGGCCGAACACTTCGCCGTGCAGCTGGTCGGCGCCATCGATCTCAAAAACGGCCGGTGAGACGTAAGTGCCGACCCGACAGGCCAACGGAACCTTCTTATCGACCAGAACACGCGCGCTCTTGTACATATTCGCCTTATAGGCCTCCAGCCGGTCCACGGACTCCTGATCGATCACCGGCCCAATATCTGTGGCGTAATCAAGCGGATCTCCGATGTCCAAGGCGTCCACCGCGCCGACCAACATGTCGATCATGCGCTCTGCAACGTCTTCCTGTACGAACAATACCCGCGCAGCAGAGCAACGTTGACCCGCGCTATCGAACGCCGAGCGCACACAATCGCGCACAACCTGCTCCGGCAAAGCGCTGCTATCGGCGATCATCGCGTTGATGCCACCCGTCTCTGCGATAAACGGCACAATCGCGGCGCGCCGATCACAAAGCGTTTTCTGAATGGCCCACGCCGTTTCGTTGGAGCCTGTGAACACCACCGCTTTCACCATCGGATCTGCGACCAACCGCGCACCGACATCACCGGCACCCGGCAACAAATGCAGCGCATTCGGCGGCACGCCGGCATCGAGCAAAAGTTGTGTCACCAAGAATGCAACGACGGAGGTCTGCTCAGCGGGCTTGGCCAGAACCGTATTGCCGGCAGCGAGGGCCGCTGCAACCTGGCCGGTGAAAATCGCCACAGGAAAATTCCAAGGCGAGATGCAAGCAACTGGCCCGCGGGCACGCAACGTCAACTCGTTGCGCTCCCCGGTCGGCCCAGCCAGTTCGGTTGGCCCAGCAAATAGCCGCCGGGCTTCACAGGCATAATATCGAAGAAAGTCGACCGCTTCGCGCAGGTCAGCCTGTGCATTTTCGAGCGTCTTGCCGGCCTCCCGCACCATCAAGGCCATCAGCCGGGCACGGTTTTGCTCAAGATTGATCGCCGCCTGTTCCAGAATGCGCGCCCGCTGCTCGCCCCCCGCCTGATCCCATGCATGCACGCCACGCGCAGCAGATTGGATCGCACCAGCAATGGCTGCATCATCAGCGTAGACAATACGCCCAACCCGCTGATCCAAATTATGCGGACAACGCACGACCTGAGCATTCGGCCCACCAACCGAAGGTGTGGCGTTGATAATCGGCCCCGCCTCAATCGGTTCCGCGAGTTCCGCCTCGATCTCCGACAGCAATTTCCCCCGCACCAGGGAATCAGTGAGCGCCAAGCCCTGGCTGTTGATGCGCTCCGGTTGAAAGAGATCGCGCGCACCAGCGATCAGCTTCGGGCGCTGGCCCAAAGACAATTCAGCGTCGGCTTGCGCAATCGGATCTTGCACAATCTCTTCAACCGGAATTTTTTCATCACCGATGCGATTGACGAAGGACGTATTAGCCCCATTCTCGAGCAACCGCCGAACGAGATACGCAAGCAGGTCTTCGTGCCCACCGACCGGTGCGTAAATACGGCACGGCCGATCGATCGTGGCATCAGCCCCAACCGTTTGATAGAGCGTGTCACCCATACCGAAGAGTTTTTGAAATTCAAACGCCGCACTGCCAGCAAGAACATGGGCGGCTGCGAGGGTTTGTGCATTATGGGTTGCAACCTGGGTAAAGAATGCAGACGTGTCGGAGAGCATGTGGCGCAGGCAGGCAAGATAGGAAACGTCAGTATTGAGCTTGCGTGTAAACACCGGATAACCATCGAGACCGCGCTCCTGCGCCCATTTGATCTCGCTATCCCAATAAGCCCCTTTGACGAGGCGTACCGGCAGCCGCGTGCCTGTAATAACTGAGATACGCCGCAGCCATCTCAAAGCCGGAATGGCGCGCTTACCATAGGCTTGAATGGCAATACCAAGTCCGGGCCATCCGGCGATATCGCGATGCAAGGCAACCGCACCGAACACCTTGAGCGTCATTTCCAATAGATCCTGCTCTTCGGCATCGATGGTGAGCACCAGATTGTGATCTTTGGCGCGTCTGGCAAGCTCGAGCACGCGCGGAATCAGTTCATCTTGCAGGCGCTCTTCTTTACCGGCTTCAAAACGCGAATGAATGGCCGACAATTTGACGGAAATGCCGGGCCTTGCCATCAGCGCGTCGCCGTGCGTCGCAAACAGCGTACCTGCCGCCCGGCCCACGGCCTCAATGGCCTCCTGATAACGCTCAAGATATCGATCCGCGTCTGCATCGGTCCAGGCCGCTTCGCCGAGCATATCGTAAGAAATGCGATAACCGGCATCCTCAAGCGCCTGGCTTTCACCCAGCGCCTCTTGGATCGTGCGCCCCATCACGAACTCTTTGCCCAACAATCGCATCGCCTGACGCAGGGCTTGACGAATAACCGGCTCACCGGATTTTGCCACCATCCGCCTAAGCATGGTGCCGATGCTGGAATCGTCACTCCCACCGAGCCGCACGATCCGGCCAGTCAGCATCAACCCGAACGTCGAAGCATTGACGAACAGCGATTGCGAATGGCCGACATGGGCGTCCCACTCCCCGCCACCGACTTTTTCTGCGATCAGCTTGTCGGCCGTCTCGGCGTCGGGAATACGCAATAGCGATTCTGCAAGACAAAGCAGGATCACGCCCTCTTCGCTGGACAACCCATATTCGTCCATGAAGGCATCGATGCCGCTTTGTTTACTGCGTCCGGCCCTGACGGCGCGCACCAATCGCCGCGCCAACTCCTCTGTGCGCCGGCGCTCATCGCCTGTGACAATTGCCCGCTCAACCAGGCTGCCCACCAATTTTTCTTCGTCATAGAGGTGATAAGCAGAAATTTCATCGCAGTCCGGCAAATCGGCAAATGGCCTGCCCGCACTTTGAGCGTCCCGCTCCATCCCGATGCTCCATCGCTCGCAAAAGAATCGACAATATGTCTAACAGATTGTAGCACCTACGAAGGCAACGAGATCGCCAACACATCGATATGCACAGCACCGGTGCCAAATTCTTTTTACCAATGATCGCAAGCCATGCCCGCTCCCCTCACCCTGACAACCCTATCAGAGTTGCGCAATCAAATTGCGGCATGGCGGGGTGCGGGTGAAACAATTGCTCTTGTCCCCACCATGGGCGCGCTGCATGACGGCCACTTAAGCCTTGTTGCGATCGCCCGTGCGGCTGCCAGCAAAGTCGTGACATCGATTTTCGTCAATCCCACGCAATTTGCACCCGGCGAGGATCTGGACCGTTATCCGCGCTCACCCGAAAAGGATAGTGCTGCTCTAAGCGATGCCGGCTGCGATCTAATCTGGATGCCAGACGTAAACCTTATGTATCCCGCAGGCTTTGCAACCGAAATCGTTCCGAAAGGCGCAGCCGAGGGCCTGGAAAGCGACTTCCGTCCGCATTTTTTTGCTGGTGTCACAACCGTCTGCACCAAACTGTTCAATCAGGTCACGCCCGACATCGCCGTATTCGGTGAAAAGGACTATCAGCAGCTCGCCGTGATCCGTCAGTTGGTGCGCGACATCGATCTGCCCATCGAGATTATTGCAGCCCCCATCGTCAGGGCCGAGGATGGCCTCGCGCTCTCAAGCCGCAATCGGTATTTGGACGATGCTGAACGCCAAATCGCCCCGGCATTGTTTGAGACCCTGAAGACCCTGAGGCAACAGCTCACGACGCCTGACACCCGCACCATGGACATCGAGCGACGCGCCGGCGAAGACCTCAGACGCCGCGGCTTCAAGAACATCGACTACATCGCGATTCGCAATGCCGAAACATTGGCTCCCCCGTCCACCCTGGATGGGTCGGAACCGTTGCGCATTTTGGCTGCCGCTTGGCTTGGAAACACTCGGTTAATCGATAATATTCCTGTATAATCTAACCACCCCGCTTATCCACAAGCGCCACGCGGGGGCAATATGTGACAATGCGGCAACGACTGAGGCAGGTGCACTTGCCAATTGCGAGGCGATCATGCATCTCAATGACTTAGAGTGTGCGTGAGATTCGCTGGCAGGTGCGCATCCGGAAAGTCCGGCCCCGCCAAGTCACAACACCAGCTGCCAAAGGCAGTCACATGGCTCAGTCACAACGAGATTTATTCGCAAGGCTCGAAAACGCGATGACCAACAGATCGGCCCGCGCCAAGAAGGTATCGGATGCTTCGGAACAATATACGGCAGCCGACATCGAGGTTCTGGAAGGTCTGGAACCCGTCCGCCGCCGGCCGGGAATGTATATCGGCGGCACCGACGAAAAAGCCCTGCATCACTTATTCGCCGAAGTCATAGACAACGCTATGGACGAGGCGGTGGCCGGCCATGCAACATGGATCGAGGTTCGATTTAGCGCGGACGGATATGTGACAGTGATCGACAATGGCCGCGGTATACCGGTCGACCCGCATCCAAAATTCAAGAAGAAATCCGCCCTCGAAGTCATCATGACGACGCTGCATTCGGGCGGCAAATTCGACGGCAAAGCCTATAACACGTCTGGCGGTTTGCATGGCGTCGGCATTTCAGTGGTCAATGCGCTGTCTGAGTGTATGGAGGTCGAGGTCGCCCGCGGCCAGCAACTCTATCGCATGGTGTTTTCACGCGGCAGCCCTGTGACCAAGCTTGAAAAGCTTGGCTCAATCATGAATAGGCGGGGCACCACCATTCGCTTCACGCCCGATCCCAAGATCTTCGGCAAGTCGGTTCAATTCAAGCCGCAACGCCTGTTCCGCATGACACGCTCGAAAGCCTATTTGTTCGGCGGTGTCGAAATTCGTTGGATCTGTGATCCCTCGCTGATCAAGGATGACACACCGGCCGACGCCTCCTTCCATTTCCCGGGCGGCCTCAGGGACTACCTCACCGCTACAATTGAAGGGCGAACGCGGGTCACCAAGGATCTCTTTTCAGGCCGGGTAGAAAAAGATACGGGCCACGGTTCGGTTGAATGGGCCATCTCCTGGGTCAGCGATGCTGATGCGTTCCTAAACTCCTATTGCAATACCATCCCGACGCCGGACGGCGGCACGCATGAAAATGGCCTGCGCGCAGCCCTGACCAAAGGCCTCAGAGATTTTGGCGACCGCGTCGGCAACAGGCGTGCAGCTCAAATCACTGCCGACGATGTGATGGCCACAACCAACGCCATGCTGTCTGTTTTTATTCGCGAACCTGAGTTTCAAGGCCAAACCAAGGATAAGCTCGCGACGCAAGAAGCGGCCCGGATTGTGGAAAGCACAATCCGCGATGCCTTCGACCATTGGCTTGCCGACAGTCCGCAACAAGCGACGATGCTGTTGGATTGGTCCATCGAGCAGGCCGAACTCAGGCTGAAGCGGCGCCGAGAAAAAGAAATCGGCCGCCAAACGGCAACCCGCCGTCTACGACTGCCTGGAAAACTCGTCGATTGCGCCTCGAATGCAAAGATCGGCACTGAAATATTCATCGTTGAAGGCGATTCGGCAGGCGGCTCGGCCAAACAAGCCCGCAATCCCAAAACCCAGGCCGTGCTGCCGCTGCGCGGCAAGATCCTTAATGTTGCAAGCGCGACCAGTGCCAAACTCGGCCAGAACCAAATGCTATCCGATTTGATTCAGTCTCTCGGCGCCGGCGTAGGTTCACGTTACAACGATCAAGACTTGCGCTACGAGCGCGTCATCGTAATGACCGATGCCGATGTTGATGGCGCGCACATTGCTTCACTATTGATTACATTTTTCTATCAGGAGATGCCGGAGCTGATCGCCAATGGGCATCTCTACCTTGCCGTGCCACCATTGTTCAAACTCACGCAAGGCTCAAAATCCTATTACGCCAGAGACGACGCCGAGCGTCAGTCAATCCTCGAGAGCGGTGTCTTCAAGGCCAATCAAAAGGTGGAGACGACCCGCTTCAAAGGGCTCGGTGAAATGAATGCCAGCCACCTTAAAGAGACGACAATGGATCCTGCCCGCCGCACGTTATTGCGCGTTGAACTGGATGACGAAAACCGCGCTGAGATCGGCAGCGCTGTCAATGCGCTGATGGGGACCAAGCCGGAAGCCCGATTTCGTTTCATCCAGGAACACGCGGAATTTGCCAGGGATCTGGATATCTAGGTGGCCCTTATCATGGGGGCTTCACCTGGCTGCATGGCGATAGTCAGGACACCTGCGCTTCGATTGTCGGATGCGCGATACTGTCCGCAACATATCGGTATAAGGCGCGCAGGTCGGCCCCTTCAGCAGGAATAATATCAATGCTCTGCGCCAATTGCGAAATATTGAGCGCGCGCACCTCAGCTTGCGTCTTGCCGTAAAAGAAGGCGAATGTCTTGAGGCTATGGCGAATGATCGAGCCATCCGGCATAAAATTATCGAGAAAACGTCCATCCTCGCTGGTTGCGATCAGGATCATTTCGCCGCCCTTGACACTCGACGGTGCGTGCACGTTGCCGACAACTTCGTAGGCGACATCTCCGGGGCCGAATTTGCCGTCATCATATTCCCACTCACCGCTGAGCGTAAATGCAACGGCGCGGCAATGATGGAAATGCCTCGGCGCCCGCCCGCCCGGCAAGAAGCGCACTTGCATGACCACCTGATTATTGGCCGGATCGACCTTTATGATCTTGGTTAGTATATTCTTCGACCCCGGCAACGGAATCTCGATAAACGGATTCTCCGAGGCACGAATAATACTAAGATCGAGTTCAGGCACATGCATCACATTAGTAGCTCAAGCGATCCGGTTGAAATCACTGAGACATCCATAATTTGGCTTTGCGACTTCTGCAATCACTTAGCAGTCTAAAACCACTTGCGCCAACTCGCCGCATGGTCAAACTTAATACCGCACCGAGGCCTCTAGACTAGCGCGATTCAATTGACCAACCTACTCAAAGGCGTAGAGAACAGCGACAATCCCCGACTATCAACATTAACCAACGACAGATTCGACTGCGCCGGCAGGCGATATTCAAAACACAAGTTAGGAGGACAAGATGACTGAATTACCCAAAATTACCCAGCAAATGATCAATTTATACGATCAGTTCACCCATGAAACGAATGATCGCCAGCTCTTCATGGCAAGGTTAACCGAGCTCGTCGGCTCGCGCGAACTGGCAGAAACAATCGCCGAACGCATTGCCGCCAATCCAACAGCCAGCGCCCAAGTTGCAGCTGACGATCCCCGCCTGAAGACCGAGACCGTTTCGTTTCCAGCCGGCTCATCGGAGCTTGCCGGCTATCTCGCCTGGCCGGCAGCAGCCTCTAGCCCGCTCCCTGCCGTCATGGTGATCCATGAAAACCGCGGCTTGGTGCCGCACATACAGGATGTCGTCAGGCGCATGGCGCTTGAGGGCTTTCTGGCCTTCGGTCCTGACTTCCTGCATGCCTCGGGTGGCACGCCGGATGACGAAGACAAAGGGCGTGACATGATCGGCGCGCTCGAGCAGGCAGAAGTCATCAGTCAGGCAGTCGCGGGTGTGAATTGGCTTAAGAGCCACCAATCATCGAACGGCAATGTTGGCGTCGTCGGTTATTGTTGGGGTGGCGGAATTGCCAATCAAACAGCGGTGGCGGCCGGTGCGGATTTAAAGGCTGCGGCTCCGTTTTACGGACGTCAGCCGGCAGCAACCGACGTTGGCAAGATCAAGGCAAAACTCCAATTGCACTACGCCGGTCTGGATGAACGCATCAACGCTGGGATTGATGATTATAAAATGGCGCTCAACGCTAACGGAACCAGCTTTGAATTGTTCATGTATGATGGCGCCCAACATGCCTTCAATAACGATGCCTCAGCCGAACGGTATCACCCAGAAGCAGCAAAGCTCTCCTGGGAACGAACCATTGAATTTTTCAAGGCTGAACTAAGCTGAGGACACACAGCTGAACAATTCGGTCTGAGGCGAATGCCCACGCGATGAAGACATGCGTGGGCATTTGCATTTTGAGGACCGATCGCACCGATACGACACGTGGCCGATCACGGCAGGGCAGCAAGCCTTACCGGTCCGCGTCGAAAAAACCGGCGCAATATCCCATCTGACGGAACCGCATTGCTCTTAAAGAGATCGCATGCGGCTGTTCAAATCATTAAACAGCAGTGCAACTTTTGCCGATCAGCTGATCGCCTTGGCGATCACAGAACCGCATTGGTTTACTCCGATGGTCGGATTAACCCCGAATCTGACGATGCCGGCTTCTGTTCGCGATGCGCCGGTGCAATCACGCACGAGCAGGTCGATCCAGGCAACCCTCTCCAATTCCTAAAACTGGCCCCAGAAAGCGAGCGGCGAAACCGCACAGATTTCGGCGACGCACCCGAAGTGACTCGACTTGGTCAGCTTTTTGAAATAGGGGAATTGTATAAACATAAAGCGCATTTCAAAATGCCTTCATTATCGCGATGCCGGAAAACAGTAGTGAGTGAAAAAAATAAGTTTCTAAGCTTCGCTTAAACAAACAAAAGCAAATAAAACAGTCTTGCTTTTTTTTGGGCGGATAGAAACGTTTCTTACGTTTGGAGGGGATCGCAATGATTAAACTCTCGAAATCGGGCTCATTCGCGGAACGGATTGCCCCAACTCAGACCGACGACCAATTGGCCGGCACCGCGCCAGCCCAGCGCCCAGCCTTCCATCGCCCGACCGCTCTAGGTGAAGGTCACGAACGCCAGTATCAGCTGTTGCAAAAACTGGCGCGCTTTAACCGTGAGCGTATTCCTGAGCGCGTGGTACACGCCAAAGGCTGGGGTGCTTATGGTCAATTAAAAATAACCAACGATATATCCAAATATTCGCGCGCAAAATGTCTTCAATTAGAAAATATAACCAAAGTATTTGTGCGCTTTTCGACAGTTGCGGGCGAATTGGGGGCCGCCGACTTAGAACGCGACGTGCGCGGATTTGCCGCCAAGTTTTATACCGAAGATGGTAATTGGGATCTCGTCGGCAATAACACGCCGGTTTTTTTTATCAGGGAACCGATAAAATTCCCTGATTTAATCCGTGCACAAAAACGCCACTCCAAAACGCATTTGCGCTGTCCGGAATCGATGTGGAATTTCTGGTCCTCATCACCGGAAAGTCTACACCAGGTCACCATCTTGATGTCAGATCGCGGCCTACCCGTCGCCCCGATGTACATGAACGGTTATGGCGCCCACACATTCTCGTTGATCAACCGCGCCAATGAGCGCCACTGGGTCAAATTCCATTTCAAATCACTCCAGGGCACGCACCATTATACGACGGCGGAAGCTGCAACGGTGATTGGTGAGACCCGCGATTCGAGCCAGGAAGATCTTTATACCTCTATCGAGCAGGGCCTTTTTCCGCGCTGGCAGATGTACATTCAGGTGATGCGGGAATTGGACGCCGAACGCTCTCCCTTTAATCCCTTTGACCTCACCAAGGTCTGGCCGCAGAGCGATTATCCCCTGATCGAGGTCGGCACTCTCGAACTCAACCGCAATCCAAACGATTATATCAACGAAGTCGAGAAATCGGCCTTCTGCCCTGCCAATATCGTACCGGGCATCGCCTTTTCGCCGGACAAGATGCTACAGGCCCGCCTCGTGTCCTATGCTGATGCCCAACACCATCGTCTGGGCACCGATCCCATGGCATACGAGGTCAACCGGCCGCAAGCGCTTGCCGCGCCAACCCACGACGATACACCGCCACTCAGGATTTCTTCCAACCCCGAAGATTATTTCAACGGCCCCGCCAACGATGATTTCTGGCAACCCCGAGCGCTGTTCAATCGCATGAGTGATGAAGCCAAAGACCGGCTATTTGAGAATATCGCGCAAACAATGGTGAGTGTATCGGACTTGGTCGTTCAACGTCAGCTTGCCCTCTTCGACGCTGTGCATTCCGACTATGGCTACGGCGTACGGAATGCATATAAGCAGATGAAGGTGGCAACGGGCAGATAGCCAACCCCCACAACAGCTATGTCGGGAACGGCGCGAGCGCACATGCGTCCACCTTGGCTTAAAAGTGTTGTTTCGAGCCCATGCAAACCGAGGTAACACCAAATCCGGCATCACGGCCTCGTCGCAGCCAAGCGCCAACAATATAAAGCCGCCCTATGTTAGAAAGGGCGGCTTTATGCGAGTTCGAAAAAGCAGATTTACCGAGACCCTGAATTCACATCAGGCAAGGTCAAACCGATCTGCATTCATGACCTTGTTCCAGGCAGCAACGAAGTCGTTGACGAACCGCTCCTTAGCGTCCGACTGCGCATAATTTTCAGCAAGCGCGCGAAGCTGCGAATTCGACCCGAAAACCAAGTCAACGCGGGTACCGGTCCACTTGACGTTGCCCGAAGCTCGGTCACGGCCTTCGAACGTGCCATCTGCACCAGAAGCCGGCTTCCACTCCGTACCCATATCAAGCACATTGACAAAAAAGTCGTTGGTGAGCTTGCCAGGACGATCCGTGAGAACCCCATGGTTCGAGCCGTCCCAGTTGCCACCAAGCACCCGCATACCGCCGACGAGCACCGTCATTTCCGGCGCCGTCAGAGTGAGCAGCTGCGCCTTGTCGACCAGCATCGCTTCTGCCGAAACGGAATAAGCGGCCTTGGCGTAGTTTCGGAAACCATCGGCTTCGGGCTCTAGCGGCTCGAACGACTCTACGTCGGTCTGCTCATCAGACGCATCCATCCGGCCCGGCGTAAACGGCACCTCGACAGGGGTTCCGGCATCCTTTGCCGCCTTCTCGATCGCCGCACATCCGCCCAGACAAATCAGGTCAGCGAGCGATACCTTCTTGCCGCCGCCAGCACCATCATTGAAGGCTTTTTGAATACCTTCCAAGGCGCTGAGGACTTTCGACAACTGCGAGGGATTGTTGACCTCCCAGTCCTTTTGCGGCGCCAGCCGAACACGCGCACCATTGGCGCCACCGCGCCGGTCTGACCCGCGGAACGTCGAAGCGGACGCCCACGCAGTCTGGACGAGTTCGCCGATCGACAACCCTGCACCGAGAATCTTGGACTTCAGATCCGCGATATCATTGGTATCAACCAGAGCATGATCGACAGCAGGGATCGGGTCCTGCCAGATTAGATCTTCCGCCGGAACCTCAGATCCGAGATAGCACGACTTGGGTCCCATATCGCGGTGCGTGAGTTTAAACCAAGCCCGCGCAAAGGCGTCTGCGAATTCGTCCGGGTTTTGGTGGAATTGCCGCGAGATCTTCTCGTAGGCGGGATCCATCCGCATCGCGATATCGGCGGTCGACATGAACAATGGAACCTTCTTCGAAGGATCTTCCGGATCGGGCGCCATGTCCGCATCCTCGATGTTCTTCGGCGTCCACACCCAAGCACCGGCCGGGCTTTTTGTCACTTCCCAGTCGTATTTGAACAAAACGTCGAAATAGCCCATATCCCACTTGGTCGGGTTGGCGGTCCAGGCACCTTCAAGGCCCGAGGTGATCGCGTCGCGTCCCTTACCGCTGCCGTATGTCGAAAGCCAGCCGAAACCCATCGCTTCGATCGGGGCGCCTTCGGGCTCCGGTCCAACGTGGGATTCTGGGCCAGCACCATGCATTTTGCCAAAGGTGTGGCCACCGGCGGTCAGTGCGACGGTTTCATAGTCGTTCATCGCCATCCGTTTGAAGGTCTCGCGAATATCACGACCTGACTTAATTGGATCAGGTACGCCGTCCGGGCCTTGCGGGTTGACGTAGATGAGCCCCATCTGAACAGCGGCCAGTGGGTTTTCCAACTGACCTGCGGCGGCATCTTCGCTACCATCCAGATCGCGCCGACCACCATAGCGGCTGTTGGGATTCTCACTAACGGCCAGCCACTCGGTCTCGCTGCCCCAATAGATGTCTTCCTCTGGCTCCCACACATCTGCGCGACCGCCACCGAAGCCAAAGGTCTTGCCACCCATTGACTCGATTGCAACGTTCCCAGCGAGGATCAAGAGGTCGGCCCAGGAGATCTTGTTGCCGTACTTCTGCTTGATCGGCCACAGCAAGCGGCGTGCTTTATCGAGGTTGCCGTTATCTGGCCAGCTGTTAAGCGGCGCAAAACGCTGCGTGCCAGTATTGGCGCCACCACGACCATCCGCAGTACGGTAGGTGCCGGCGGCATGCCATGCCATACGGATAAAGAGACCGCCGTAGTGACCGAAATCGGCCGGCCACCAGTCTTGGCTATCGGTCATCAGCGCCGTGAGGTCTTTTTTGAGCGCGGCCAGGTCCAGCTTCTTGAACTCTTCTGCATAGCTGAACCCCCCACCCATCGGATCACCGGCAGGCGGGTTCTGATGAAGGATCTTGAGATTAAGTTGGTTTGGCCACCAGTTGCGGTTCGACTGCATTCCGAACCGTGCTGCCCCATGCATTACTGGGCATTTGCTATCGTCAGCCATGTTGCCTCCTAAATTGTACGCGTTGCCATTCCGGAATACGAGAGCTTCTGATTAGACCTACTTTCCTATCAGCGCAAATCGTATTAATTTTGCCGTAAAATAAGAAATTCTTATGGAACCATTGAGACCGATGTTTTGATTTCACTCAAGCAACTCCACTATTTCGCAGAAGTCGCGCGGCTGGGTCAAATCGGCAAGGCCGCCAATTCCTGCAATGTCACGCAACCAGCGTTGTCGATGCAGATACGCGAACTTGAAGCCGCCCTTGGCCTGCAATTATTCGAGCGCCGCCAGCAGGGCATCCTTCTGACGCAGACCGGTCAAGAAATTCTCGAACGCGCACAGAAGATTCTTACCGCAGTTCGCGATCTTGACGACTTCGCCCGACATCATGCTGCAGTTTTGACCGGACGGCTGGGCCTCGGTGTCATTCCGTCGATTGCGCCGTACATTCTGCCGCCTCTGCTCCCCCTAATCAGAAAGCACTACCCCGATCTAGACCTACGCATTCGCGAGACAATAACCGAGACTCTGCTCGAAGAACTGGTTGGCGGACAACTTGATGTGCTGTTGCTTGCGCTGCCCATCGATCATCCTGGCATTCAAACGCAGGCATTGTTTGAAGACCGCTTTCTGCTCGCTGCACCCAAAGGATGGGGCAAACATCTGACAGCGGCGAAAACACCAGACCACAAGCGCAAGGCCCGCAAGGACATTCGCCTAAACCCCAAATTGCTTGCCGATAGCCGGCTCCTGCTGTTGGAAGAAGGCCACTGCCTGCGAGACCAGGCGCTGTCTTTTTGTCAACTTCGACAGATTGACCGGCTTGATACTTTTGGCGCCTCGAGCCTGTCGACAATTGTGCAAATGGTCGCCAACGGAATTGGTCTCACGCTACTGCCGGAAATCAGCCTTGCTGCGGAGGCAAGGCGCAATGACATTCAAATCATACCCTTCGAGGCACCAGAGCCAAGCCGTACGCTAGGCCTCGCATGGCGCCCGAGCTCGCCGCGCACCAGCGACTTCGAAGAATTGGGACGATTGATACAACGGATTGCGCCGCAGAAATGAGATCATTGCCTCACGCCCGCGAAACTGCCCCCTGTCGGGAAATGCATTTGTCTAGCCGGCCAACCAATCGCTAAGCATCGCGGTCACCTCGTCAGGCTGCTCCATGGTGCTCAAATGCCCACTACGGCCTACCTCGCAGTACCTGCTTCCAGCGATACCCTCAGCCATTTCTTTCGCCACTTTGATTGGCGTCAGACGATCATCTTCGCCGACAATTATCGTCGTCGGACACCGAATTTCGGATAGGAACGGGCGATTGTCCGGCCGGGCGATGATCGCCTCTTGTTGCGCCTCAAAGGCATCCGGCGCAAACGCGTCTGCCATAGCCAAGACCCGCGCCACCAGATCCTCATCGCCCAGGCTTGCCTCGCCCAGCAAATAGGGCAACAGCATACCCTGCACCTTGCGCACGCTCACGCTTCGCGCAATTGCGATCAATTCACGCCGCCTGGATGTTTGTTCCGGCAAGTCTGCGCGTGCATTTGTATCCAATAGCGCCAACCGCTCGACACGTTCAGGCGCGCGTCTGAGCACCTCGAAAGCGATATAGCCGCCCATCGACAATCCCGCGATGGCAAACCGCGGCGCTGCTTGAGCCAGTAACGCATCGGCCAAACCACCGATCGACGAGGCCCCAGTAGTCGGCGCCACCATAATATCAACCTGATCATTAAGAGTGGCAATTTGAGCCCGAAACAAGTCAGCGGTGCAAAGTAATCCCGGCACCAAAACAAGTTGTGTCATTTTTGCGAGCCTTCACAGTGCAGGACCAAGCATTTACCATGTTCTGTCGAGGCTTTGTAGCGGCCAGATGACAGACCGATTACGAAAAGTCGGCCAATCCAATTTCCACAATGATAAAGCATCGATTTGGCTTGCAATTGGTCAGCACCTGTGCGAGCTGAGCAGTATATCGTCAGTATATCGTCAGTGCGACGGACTGATTAAATACACGCGCAGTCAATCGCCCCCAAGTTTCCGCGGAGCGCCCTAGTCCAGGCCGGCGATCACACTGCCATCTTGCAGCCCGGGACCATCGACCGAACGCCATCCCAGACCTCTAGCTTGCAGGCAATCGCGGGATCGCTGCACAAACGCCGACGGAGATTACCACTTTTGGATTCAACGAGCTTTGCAGACCTACCCTTGAGTAGCAAAGTCAAGGAAGCGGTTGCCACTGCCGGCTATACCGATCCCACGCCCATCCAGGCGCGGGCCATACCGCCAGCCGTCGACGGCCGCGACGTGCTTGGCATCGCCCAAACCGGCACCGGCAAGACGGCATCATTTGTGCTGCCAATGATCACGCGCCTCGAGCGCGGACGCGCACGCGCCAGGATGCCACGGTCATTGATCCTTGCACCCACCCGTGAGCTTGCCGCTCAGGTTGCCGAGAGTTTTGAGAAATACGGGATCAATCACAAGTTAAACGTCGCTTTGCTCATTGGTGGCGTAGCGATGGACGATCAAATCCGCAAATTGGACCGCGGCACTGATGTTCTAATTGCCACCCCCGGCCGCTTGCTCGATCATTTCCAGCGTGGCCGGCTGATGCTTATGGGCGTCGAAATACTGGTCATAGACGAAGCCGACCGTATGCTGGACATGGGCTTTATCCCGGACATCGAGAAAATCTGTAAACTACTTCCGCCACGGCGACAGACTTTATTCTTCTCAGCGACAATGCCGTCGGAAATCCAGCGCCTGGCAGATCAGTTCTTGGACCAGCCGGAGCGCATTGAAGTCGCGCCGCCATCAACGACGGCGCGCACCATCACACAATTGTTCCGCTATTGCCCCGATGATATCGATTGGGTCAAACGCCAGGTACTTCGTGATCTTATCGATGCTGAAACAGTTAAAAATGCCATCATATTTTGCAATCGCAAACGCGATGTCGCGATCCTGCACAAGTCGCTAAGCAAGCACGGCTATAATGCCGGCGCATTGCACGGCGACATGGATCAAAAGAGCCGCATGGAGACACTCGGCAAGTTCCGGTCTGGCGAAATCACATATCTTGCCGCCAGCGATGTTGCAGCCCGCGGCCTCGACATCCCAGACGTCAGTCATGTCTTCAATTTCGATGTACCATGGGCTGCGGAAGACTATGTCCATCGTATTGGTCGCACTGGCCGGGCAGGACGAAAGGGGACATCGATGACCATCGTCGGTCCCGATGACCTCAAGCAAATCCGCGACATAGAAAAGATTGTTTCAGCGCCGCTGGAATGGATCGATACGCCGCCCGCCGATGACGACTATACGGCCGCAACCAGTAAAAAAAAGCGGCGGCCGCCCCGGCGCGGATCATCTGGGGCTGGCGCACGCCCCGCGACGGCCAAATCAAAATCGCCCAAGGCAGCTCCCGAAAAGCAGCGGCGGCGGCCAAAGCCCGGTAGTGGGGCGGATCTCGGCGAACAACCGCCTATCGAGGCCCAGCCGCCATCCGACGAACCAAAATCGGCCAAAAAGACAGCACCGAAAGCGGCCAAGAAAACCAAGTCCGAAAGCACAGCCAAGCCATCCGCATCCAAGACATCGGCGGCAAAGGGCTCTGGCTTTGCCGGCCATGTCCCGGCCTTTTTGCAACGCCCGACCAAGCGGACCAAAGCGACAAAGAAGGCAACCGCCAGCTCTGACAACTAGCCGTGCCCGACCCTGGTGGGTCCTATGCGCGACCGGTTGGCAAGGGCGTATCGTCGATATGGGCGATCTCTTGGCGCACCAGCACCTCCATAAGTCGGGCTTTCTGGTCCTGGGCCCGGGGAGCATCCCATAAATTATCAAACTCTCCCGGATCACTTTCGAGATTATAGAGTTCGCCCCATTCAACACCATGGAATACGGATAGGCGCCAGCCCGCATCAATCACCGTGTGGACACGCGGCGCACCGCAAAGCCCGGAGACTTCCAATTGGTGATCATACTGTATGAAAGCTGCCTCACGCCCATCACCTTGCGAACCATTGATCACGTTGACCAGGCTATTGCCCTGCAGACCCGCAAACGGGGCGATGGCCGACCGCTCTAAAATTGTTGCGGCAATATCGATTGTCGACGCGATCGCCGTGGACCGGTCACCAGCGCGGTGCGCCTCCGCCGGGTCCGACCAGATAAATGGCACTTGCAAAATTTGCTTATACTGTTCAGCGCCCTTCAATAACAATCTATGGTCGCCCAAATGATCGCCATGGTCGCTGGTAAACGAGACGATGGTCTCACCATCCAATCCAGACTTGGACAACGCCTCCATAACGCTGCCGATCGCATCATCGATCATGGTGATCATACCGCACGTAAGCGCCTGTGCTTCCTGCGCCTCTCGTGCTGTGACAGAAATCGAAGCGGTCCCCGAGAGCTGAGCGCGACCGGCATCACGATCCTCCCATACGCACTTGACATGCGTCGGCGGGCGCCAATCATTGCGCCCAAAGGCCTCCGGTATATCGAATTGGTCAGGCTGATACATGTCCCAGTATTTGCCAGGCGGATTGAACGGATGATGCGGATCGGGAAATGAGACCATCAGAAAGAACGGCTTATCGGGCTCACTCGCCCGTCCATTGAGATAATTGACAGCCTCCTCCGCAATATAGCTCGTATGATAGAGCTCAGCCGGCAGCGCCGTTCTAACCGCTTGCGGACACTGATAATCATGCGTCAACTGGTTTTCCTTGCCAATGAGAGAAAGCGCGTCGGGATCACGCGCCAGCAACCACTTACGATAATGCCCCCCCACGCCGTCGCCATGCCCCCGCACCAGATCAACATGATCGAAACCATAAAACGGCAGCGTCATCCGGGCGTCATCATCTGCCCAGAAACCTGGCAGTTCTTCTTCGTATTCAGGACCGTAAAGCTCTGGCCGGCGCGCTTCGGCTAACTCCGGCGACGGAACGTGAAACCCTGCCGGCGGCACGGCGCGTTCAAACGTTGGGCCAATCCCCGTAAAACATTGCAGATGGCTCTTACCAACCAGCGCCGTTGCATAGCCAGCATCACGCAATAGATCGACGAACGTGACAGCCTCACGCGAGAGCGGCGAACCATTTTGACGAACACCGGTAACTGACGGCATTCGCCCGGTCATCAAACTTGCACGGTTCGGCATGCAGACGGGGCTTGCAACATAAAATCGATCGAAGTTGACACCACGCGCCGCCAAAGCGTTTAGGTTTGGGGTTTGCACCACGCGATGACCGTTGCAGGCAAGAAAATCATAGCGAAGTTGATCGGTGATAAAGAAAATATAGTTGGGCTGTTTCCTATCCACGTCTTGGCTCTCCTTGGCGCATCACCTTGGCGCATCAAATACCATCAGCTCAGCCAGCCGGCAGGCATCCTCCAGTTCGTCTATACCGTTAATTGCCGCGAGCAACGCGTCCTGGCGCCCACCATCCAATGCGCCTTCAGCACATGTCCTGAACTTGTGCTCTAAATCTGCGTCACTAAGCGGATTGAGAGGACCGCCGCGATACTTTTCATCAGCCCATTCGACAAGCGTTTGCCCGTCCTTGGTGTCGACCTCGACACGGCTGCGAATGAGATCATAACCCTTGGCATCGATGTCGGGATCATTGATCGTCTCGACCCGCGCCTGCATGTCCTGCATCTCAGGCCCGCCAACGAAACTGTCGGAGAACTCATGGTGTCCGGCGCGTCGCTTTAATACAATCATTGATAGGAGCGCAGCCATCGAAAACTTCGCCTGCAAGTGATTACGCGCAATCGGATAACGGATAGGTTCCAGAATATTCTTGCCGGCATAGAATCTGATCCGTTCGACATTCTCAGGCTGCAGCTCATGCGCCGTCACCAACGCGAGCATGGCATCCATAGACTGGTGCGTCACAATCCCCGACGGATAGGGTTTGATCGATACCCCCGGCTCTACAATAGTCAGCGTTTTGCCAAATCCTTGACCGAGCTTCTCTTCGCTCAGCCCTTCTCCCATCACCGAGAAATACCCCCACGGCCCATCGAGTGCGGTTGGGTCGGCAGTGAATCCGCGCGCCGCCAGTAGCACCGCCGTGACACCATTTTCCGACGCACGCCCAACATGCAAGGGCTTGGTCATGGTTCCAAAGTTGCAGCGAATACCTGCAGACAGGCTTGCCGCGATACCGATGGCGTGCGCCAGGCGCTCACCTGATAGCCCCATCAGTTTGGCCGCGGCCACACAAGCGCCAAACGTGCCAACCGTTCCGCTTGAGTGATGTCCGCGGCGATAGTGGCGCGGTAACATCCATTCGGAAATCTTGCACTCCACCTCAAAGCCAGCTTGAAACGCCGTCATAAACTGTCTGCCACTGACACCACCGAGGCGCTGTGCCATCACCAGGGCGGCCGTCAGCGGCGGCACACTGGGATGGGTCAACAGCCCGTACACATGGCTCGGATCTGTGCTCACCTGCGTATCGTCCCAATCGTGCGCATGACCGGCTGTGCCCAACACCCGCGCCGCCATTGGCGCTGGCACCTTTGCCGAGCCAGCACTGATGACATAGGCGTCTTCCCGCCCGCCGGTATCCACCGCCTCATTGGCCAACATATGCACTGTTGGCTCCTCGCCCCCCGCAAGATAAAGGCCAATGGTATCAACCATACAGCGCCGCCCGATGCGCAGGGCTTCGTCGGACAAATCCTGGTAGCCAAATGTTTCGACAAACGAAATAGCGTCGCGGGTTACTTTTCCGATTTCGGTCATGGACCTTCCGATCTCACTTATCAATGTTGGCGAACGAAGTTAGGCCGCCGTCTCGCCTGCGACGGTATTCCTGAGCACACCGATCTTATCGCTTTCCACTTCGCAGACATCACCAGCTTTCATAAACACCGGCGGTTCACGCCGTGCCCCGACGCCGCCTGGTGTTCCTGTGACAATGACATCGCCAGGCTCCAGCGCCATGAATGTGGAGATGTGCGCAATCAAACGCGGAATTGAATGCACGAGCATATCTGTCGCCGCATCCTGCATCACCTGGCCATTCAATCTGGTCGTCAACGTCAGGACGGTATCGATCGGAATCTCATCACTGGTGACCATCCACGGTCCAAATCCACCCGTCGCGGGAAAATTCTTACCTGCCGTCCATTGTGTCGTCGCCCATTGCCAATCGCGGACCGAACCATCGTTGTAACAGGCATACCCAGCGATATGGTCACCGGCTTGCGCCTCCGAGATCCGGCGGCCCGCTTTACCGATGATCACTGCGATCTCGCCTTCATAATCAAGCTTTTCTGATTCTGGCGGCAAGAGGATCGGTTGATCATGTCCGACTTGGCTCGAGGCCACGCGCAAGAATATCGCTGGGGCTTCGGTTTTTTCCCGCTTGGTCTCCTGGCGGTGCTCCTCGTAATTGAGCCCGACACAGGCGATTTTCTCCGGATTGGGAATTACGGGCAACAGCGTGACGTCCCCGAGACTATAGTCTGCGCCAGCGCCCGCCAAGGCCTCGGCCCTATCGTAAGCTCCAGCGCCAATCAACGCCTTGAGATCGGGCAGCTCCGCACCAAGACGCCGTCCGAGGTCCACAATGCCATCACCAACAACCAAACCGTAGTTATCGCGCCCTTCTGCCAAAAACGATACGAGTTTCATATCTCCCCCATTTGTCTCTGCAGTCTTACCTTTGACTAAACTGTCTACCAACAATAATGTCCACTAGGCCATAAATATCGACCTGCAGCCTGGACATTGAGCCGCCGGGCCAATCGACAGGATTTGCGACCAATGAAACCCAATGCCTTAGCCTATTTGGGCGTCAGAACCAAAAGTCTTGAAGATTGGCTGGGCTACGGGACTGGGCTGTTGGGTATGCAGCCGGTGGACCAGACCAGCAAAATGGTCGCGATGCGCATGGACGATCACAAGCAACGCCTTATGATCGATGAAGATGGCGGCGAGGGCATCTCTTATTTCGGCTGGGAGGTCGCGGACGCGACAGCACTGGAGGGTCTGGCAGCACGCATCGAAGCCTCTGGCACCAAAGTCAACCGGCCATCCCCCGACGTTATTGCCAAGCGACGCGTCATGGACATGATTTATTTGACGGACCCGGCCGGCCATCGCCTTGAATTCTGCCATGGACCGGAAAAAACAGACGAGGCCTTTGTGCCAAGCCGCAACATTTCGGGCTTCCGGACGGGGCCATTGGGGCTCGGCCACGTCGTGACGTTCGTTGAAACTGCCGAAAATTTATTGCCGTTTTATCGCGATGTGCTGGGCTTCGGGCTGAGCGATTATTATCACGAGCCTTTCGAGGCTTACTTTTTCCATGTTAATCCCCGCCACCACAGCCTGGCATTCATCGCCAACGGCACCAACAAACCCCACCATTTGATGGTCGAGCTCTTTAGCTTGGATGACGTTGGCCAAGCCTACGACATCGCCGAAGCCGAACAAGGTCGCATTGCCACAAGTCTCGGGCGCCACTGCGGTGATTACATGACCTCCTTTTACAGCTGGAACCCATCGGCCTTCATGGTCGAATACGGTTGGGGCGGCCGGCTCATCGATCCTGACACCTGGGAGCCGGCATTACGCGAAGAGGGGCCGAGCATTTGGGGCCACAACCGCGTTTGGCAGGAACCGGAGGCACAAAAAAAGGCGCGCGAACTCCGCATGCAAAACGCCCGCGACGGCCTGCGCCAGCCAGTTCAGGTCATCGAAGGGAATTTCAATTTGATGCCGGGCACCTGCCCATGGTGGGACAACAACATTCGTAAGAGTTAGCGCATCGTTTGATGCGGCCGATTGCCTTTCGCCTTGCGCCTCTTTCCACGGCTACGGCTGTCTTTTCAATGTAATACGGGTTGGCCGCCCGTCTTCCTCCCCGTCGAACATGATGAGCGCATCATAGACAACCGACTTTTTGGTCGTGGTCGTCCCGATCACCATAATGCTTTCCGCTTTACCGTCGTGTTTTGGGTCGAGTTCGGCAAGCTGTTCAAGCGTACCAGTGTTCTGGCGCCAGAATGAAACCCGATAGGGAATCTTTTGGTCGTTAACCGGGCCTGACAGGACCAGCATACCGCCCCTTACAGCCGTCATACCGCGAATGCCGGTTTTCTTGCCGAGTTTCAGCCGGTGCACGGCGATCCTAAGGTCGCCGTCGTGATCTGCATCGAAAACCTCGTCGATCGAGGCCTGTAACACAAATGCGTGCCCAGCCACCGATGGGCCCCGGAATCCCAGATACAGGTGATCATCGACCACGGCCAGTCCTTCAATATTGACCCCGTTATTCTTGAGTTTATTGCATCCGAATTTCCCGATGATCGGCGCTGTTTCGATGACCGGCCCAAGCCGGCTTGAGACCTCGATTTCGTCGCTGACATCATCCTTATCAAATTCGAATTCGGGTTTACCCGTCACTTGATTGACAGGAAATCTGAAGATCAAATACGAGGACGGACTGTAACGATGCGTATTACGCCCGCGTCCGTGGGAGCCGACAATATAAAAGAAGCCCTTGCTATAGGCGACAGCCTCGGCATCGATTTCATCGTTCTCGTATCCCCGCGCACTGTCTGACAGGCGAATTCGCTCACCTGGGTGAATGCGGCCGTTCTTGATGGAGAAGAATTGCGCATAAAATTTTTCGTCGTTAACCGCTAGACACCAACGGAGCTTGCCATCGCTCCCACCACAAGCGACACCGCTGAGATTAAGCCCCGCCTTGTCGTTATCGAAGTCGCCCTTTACATCCATCTCTTTGCCACTCATCGTCTTGGCAACGGCCAATCCCAAATGACCCGATATACTCATCACCAATACGTGGGCCCAATAGCAACATGCCAAACATCCAATCAGCAGAAAAGTCTTGTATCGACGAGACACGAGCAGACACCCTTACACAACAGAAGCTGCCGCCCATAAGCCAACAGCCTGAATTTCCCACCACACCCAGTTTGGACGCTCAACGCCGGTTATCATCGTGCACACCAGTTCACCGGCGGTCTCCAAGCGCTTGCCCATAAATCGCGTGCAAAATTGGGCGCCGGCCCATCACTCCGCAGCACTTTCGGGCTGGGTATAGCTCATACGTTGGGCGCGCGCTTTGGCATCTTCGGCTTGCGGATC
Organism: Hyphomicrobiaceae bacterium; assembly: GCA_965223255.1. GTDB lineage: Bacteria > Pseudomonadota > Alphaproteobacteria > Rhizobiales > Hyphomicrobiaceae > CBDCWA01. The sequence continues at coordinate 470,301 of CBDCWA010000004.1, forward strand.
AAGGCCATGACCGAGGCTCATGCGGTTCATGAAGTTAAACCGGCAACAAACCATAATAGCATCATGCAAGGCTTTTTCAGTCCAGCCAGCGTCGAACACCGCCTCGGCATCAGCCAGGGTCATCAAATGCGGCTCCACGGTAAGCTTGCGCACATAGTGCAGAATAGGCTTGAATTTTTCATCGATCTCAGCGCTATCGATATCAGCCACGATTTGGTCAAGCATTGTCTGGCTTGCTCCGAGATTAATGGCCATTTGCGAATGTCCATTATAACAATAATCGCAATTGTTGACTGCCGACACCAGCGCTGCAATCGTCTCGCGTTGACAAGGCGTAAGGTCGGAGGCCCCACGCATAATCACGCGGCCGAGCTCACTCATGGCGCGACGCATATCAGGATTTAGCTTATAGAGATCACCGATATTGGCCTTTTCGGGCAGGGACGGAAAAAACGGCATAGTTACCACCATAGTTTGGATGAACGGAGGAATGAGCGATGAACTCTCGCAAAGCTGAAACGAAAATGAAGCGATGGCAACAACAAAGGTGGATCTTGGACGCCGTGGTCAAAACGGTCGGCATCGAATGGGATCAGGGCCGCATCGGCTCAAAAGCGCGCGTCGTGGGGCTTGAGTCTGTTGGCGAATATCATGCCGTCGCCCGGCGCATCCAAAAGTTCGACGATTGCCATCGCGAATTTGCCATTCAGGCCAAACGCCGCGAAGCGATTGCCGCCAATTTCGAGGCCCAGGGACGGACCTTTTCCGCACGCAAGGATTATTTGAAAGCAGCCCTTCTGTGGTCGACGGCGTGCTGGCCGATTTTCGAGGAATGCGATCTTTTGGCTGGCTACGAGGAACGCGTTAATTATTGCTTTGGCAAGTATATCCAATACGCTTCCAACCCGATTGAGCGCGTCGAGATTCCATTCGGCTCCAAACACATGCCGGCCTATCTGCACCTTCCCCGCGCACCGGCATCGGGTGAACGTTTTCCACTCCTGATCTGCATCGGCGGCATGGATTCGTGCAAAGAACACATGGTTGGTGCCTATAGTGATCCATTCATGGAGCGCGGCTTTGCGATGCTTGCACTCGATGGCCCGGGTCAGGCGGAAGCGATTTCACGCGGCATTTATTTTACGCCGGAAAACTTTGGCGACGCGGCAGAGGCAGTTCTGGCCTGGATCAAAACCCACCCGGCCGTCGACCCCGAACGGTTGGTAATGCGCGGCTCGAGCTTCGGGACCTATTTCGGCACCGTCGCCTCCGCTGCGATGGGAGAGCGCATTCTTGGATTTGCAGCATCAGGCATATGCCAGGAACCGGGCGCCAATACGATTTTCAACACCGCTTCGCCGACCTTCAAGATGCGCTTCATGATGATGTCCAATTTCGAGGATGAGGATGCCTTCGATGAATTCTGCCAGGGCATCGACGCCCGCCGGTTTGCCGGTGACATCAAGGCGCCGTATATGATTCAAGCTGGCGAACGCGATCAACTCTCACCCATCGAATGCACAGAGGAATTGTTCGAGTTGATCAAGGCACCGAAGCGATTGGTGATTTGGGAGGGTGCCAATCATGGCATTGCCGATACGCCAAGCGTCACCAATGGCGAAGAGAAAAACGCCATGATGGCCGACTGGTTCCTCGACCGCTTGGCCGGCAAACCGATGCCATCAGAACGCGTATTCATTGAATCGTCAGGCAAACAAGTCATTACGCCTTATGCGTGAAACAGAAAAAAGGCTGACCGAGGGTCAGCCTTTTTTTTTGCAATGCATCGGCCATAATATTAGGCATCCAAGAATTGCAACACCCTGGCGTTGAATTCGTCCGCACATTCGACGTTACCGAGGTGCGAGGCATGCTCAAAAACATGCAGTTCTGACTTTGCCATTAACGGCACGAAATCATCGGTATAACCGGGATTACGCAAGGGATCGTAGCGGCCTGCAAAAACAAGTGCCGGGATTTTGATGTTGGCATAATCGATCGCGGCACGCTCACTGGAGTTGGCATCGCGGAACGGCGCCTTAAGCCGGGCCGCCGCTGTCGCCTCCCACGCGCCAGCAAGATTGGCCATCTCCACCCGCCTGTCTATATAGGCATCATCCTGCGCCCATTTTTTATCATGGAAACACACCTCGACGACCTTTCGCATATGCTCTTTGGTACCGTCGTAGGAATTCAGGATCTGGCGTTCCGCATTGTTCGGCGCATCACCGCCACCGGAACAGCAGATAACCTTGACCATCGGCCAATCGGGGTTATCGCGCGCTGCAACAGCGAGGCAAAGCCCGCCAGACATTGAGCTGCCGGCGGCCACGACGTCTTTAACACCCATCACTTCGATAAAGCGTTTGATGTGCCAGATCCGACGTCCGAATTGCCCTTGAAAATCGAACACTTTTGCAGTCAACCCGAAGCCCAAATGGTCGGGAGCAAGCACATGATGCTTTTGCGACAGCGCGTCGATATTAAATTCCCAGGAGAATTCAGCGCACCCGCCAAATTCAGCCGAATGCAGCAAAAGCAGTGTCGGCCGCTTACCCTTGTGCTCTGCACCCGCTTCGAAGAAATGGGTGCGAAAACCGTCTACGTCGATATACTGACCCTGCTTCATTCTGCAGCCACCTGACGATTAAGGGGTTTGGTGCGTGGCAAATCCCGCACCTGCGGGTAAACTTCTTTCGCGAACAATTTGATCGACTTGATCGTTCGCTCATGGCTCATGAAACCGGCCTGCATCATCATCAGCAGATGGTCCATGCCACCGACGAGATCATAGAGCCGGCGGATCTGCTGTGCGACAACGTCTGGCGTCCCATAAATCAAGGCACCCTGGTCTTGCAGATAGTCCAGCGTTGCCGCCCGCATCCGCTCAGTCCGTCCAGTGAACGTACCCTTCAGCGCTGATACGTTGGCGGCCAACGGCACGTAGCCCGGCGGATTACCAAATTGCGGCTCGCTCTTGGCATTGAGATACCAGGTAAGTTCCTTTGCGCCTTCCGATGCCTCTTCTTCGGTATCGCCTATGAACACCAAAGGCATAAAGGCAGTCCCACCGGATCCCGGAACGCCGCGGTCGATATAAGCGCTGCGATAGCCGTCGAACATCCACTTCACCTTTTCATGAGGCTGCAGGAATGTTGCAAACGTTAGACCGCGGTCGGCTGTCTTCTTAATGTTTTCGAGATCGCTGGATCCAGTCGTCCAAATCGGTGGGTGCGGTTGCTGATAAGGCCGAGGCCAAAGATTGATCGCCCGCTTATGGGTAAATCTCCCTTCGAAATTGAAAGGACCGTCATGGCTGGTCCAGGCCTTCTGGACGAGATCGATCCCTTCCCAGAGCCGTTCACCAGTTTGGGTTGGATTGGAATTAGACCCAAATATCTCATATGGCACGCCGCGCACAAAACCGACGTCGAGACGACCGTAAGAGATGCAGTCCACCATCGCCATTTCTTCCGCGATGCGGATAGGATCGCCGCGATTGGCAATCGGATTCCCGAGAATGCAGATACGCCCCTTACTGGTTTGGCGCGCCAGAACAGCGGCACTTAAGGGGGCTGCCACATCGATGCAGGTCGCAGTCTGATGGTGCTCATTGAGCAGCATATTGAGCCCCGCTTCAGAGGCGACCATATACTCGTCCAGGTAGCGTTTATAGAGATCCGCGGCCTTTTTCGGATCGCAAAGCCGCGATGGGATATTCACGCGAAAGCTCGTCAGCTGATCCGTATCGCCAAGATAGGGATAGGGCATCTCGGTAAAAAACCATGCTTCCATCAGGCAATTTCCTTATGTCCCGAACCACCGCCGCACAGTCATAGAAACGCGCGCGCTTCCTTTAGGAACGCCTCAGGCTGTTCCATGTGCGGATAGTGCGCCGCCTCGGCAATAGTCTTAAATTGAGCGCCAGGAATGTGATCCGCATAAGCCTTGCCGTAATCCTTGGTCGTCAGCCCATCTTGCTCCCCCCAGACCACGAGCGTCGGCACCTGTATACGGTGCAAACGATGCTTCAGCTTGGGGTTGTGCATATAAGGCTCCCAGCAGAAGCGCGCAAAGGTCTCTTTATTGCGCGCAATAATCGTCAGTTGATCATCACTCATCGAGGTGTAATCACGCTCGCCTTTCTTGGCATCATGCCACACCCAGCTGCGCACCTTATCCGACGAGTTGACCCATAGATCCTTGATATCGACATCAAACGGCCCACCGACCTTGATTCCATAGGAGCCAACAAGCACCAGCTTGGAAATGAAGCTGTCGTCCTTAGTAGCAACCTCCGCCGCAATCCAACCGCCATAACTGAAACCAATTACCGGCACATTTTGAAGATTGAGGTGATCGACGAGATCCAGAACGATATAAGCTGCATCGTCGGGACGGGTCACCCAATTCGGTCGCTCTGAACGCCCAAACCCGGGCGGCGACGGTATGATCAATTCGTGATCCTTGGCAAGATCATTGAGCACGGGCGAGTCTAGCTCGAGCGCTTCCTCACCATAAAGCACCAGCATCTGGGGCCCGCTGCCTCTACGCTCAACCTCAATTTCCATATTACTGAGCGTAATTTGCTCAGCCGTCCCATTTGCGCTCATTCACTTTTACCCTTTCGACCATCGAGCCCTTTTTGCCGGGCACTTCATACAATCGCAGCCGAAACCTCATCAAATTTCGGGGATCGGCTCCTGCGATACCAGCGTAATACCGTACCCATCCAAGCCCACGATATTGCGTTGCGTATTCGTCAGCAGCTTCATCTTGCGTACGCCGAGATCTTGTAGAATCTGGGCGCCAATACCGTACTGCCTGAGTTCTGCAATTGGTTGTTTTATCTGAGCACCAGCCCGCTCGCGAACCATACGGCTCAGGGTTGACGGCGCCGGTTCTCGGATAATGACGATTACGCCTCTGTTTATTTTCGAAATGTAGCGCAATGAAGCTTCCAGCTCACCGCCTCTAGCCCGTGCTTCGCCCCCGAAAAATCGGCCGATGCTTGTATCGCCAAGCGCATCAGCGAACAGATTGAATTGGTGCATGCGGACTGGGACCGGCTCATCCCCCGAAAGGTCGCCGCGCACCAAGGCAACGTGTTCGGCATAGTTGACTTTATTGGCATAGACGCGGGCGCGAAAACTGCCACCATAACGGCTTTCGATGGTGGTCTCTGCCACCACTTCGATGAGATGCTCGGTGCGGCGGCGATAAGCAATCAAGTCGGCGATTGTCGCGATATTCAATCCGTGCTGCTGCGCAAACACCATCAGGTCCGGCATTCGCGCCATCGAGCCATCATCATTCATAATCTCGCAAATGACACCCGCCGGCATTAGACCAGCCATGCGCGCGATGTCGACAGCGGCTTCCGTATGTCCGGCCCGCACCAACACGCCGCCCTCCTGTGCAACCAACGGAAACACGTGCCCTGGCGTGGATATGTCCTGGCGGCCCATTTTGGGGTCGATGGCAACGGCAATGGTTTTGGCACGATCGGCCGCGGATATACCGGTCGTGACACCTTCGCGCGCCTCGATGGAAACAGTAAAGGCCGTTTGGTGGCGGGTCTGGTTATGTGATGACATCGGCTGCAAACCGAGCAGTCCAACCCGCTCCTGCGTAAGGGAGAGGCAGATCAGACCGCGGCCATACTTGGCCATAAAGTTAATGACATCGGCATCAGCTTTTTCGGCAGGAATGACCAAATCGCCTTCATTTTCCCGATCTTCATCATCGACCAGGATAAATATGCGCCCCTGCTGCGCATCTTCGATGACGTCTTCAATTGACGCAAGTTTGCCAACCGCCTTATTCACCATTTCGACCTTGTGACGTGTTCTAGCGCGCCAGCAAACGGCCCCCAAATCGAAAACACGGTAGCAGCGCGCACCCTAGACTGACTTCTAAATCGACACTCACAGATTGTCCATTACCGGCGACAACTTGCCAATCGAAAGACAATGGCGGCGTAGCCCGAATAGCGTAAACGCTTGGGCATTGCGCCTGATCCACCTCCTGACGCGCCGTAGAGCCGCCCGCGAAGCAACCTGTGGTCAATCTGCGAGGCACGCTCTAGATTGGGTCTCATAAGGCAAATGGCGGCCAAAATCGACGCCCAGCCACCGATTAACCGCGATCATGGAGGATTCGAGCGATGCCAGAACGAGACCCAAGACTGGGCAAAATCCACCGGATCGTAACCGGCCACGACAACAGCGGTATCGCCAAGGTTCTCATCGACGATAGTGCAAACAATGCCAAAGGTACCCGCCCAGGCATGTCGTCTACCCTCATTTGGGCTACCGACCGAAATCCGGCAGACATTGCCATTGGCGAGAATATCGAGGACATGGGCGCCAGAAAACTGGGCACCGCACCACCAGCCAACGGTTCACGCTTCATCGTTATGGATTTCTTGCCCGGCACACCTGGGCGCATGCATCGCACCGAAACAATTGATTATATCATTTGCCTCGAAGGCGAAATTGACATGGATATGGACGAACAAACTGTGACCCTAAAGGCGGGTGACATCATGGTCCAACGCGGCACCAATCATTCTTGGTGCAATCGCGGCACGGAAAAGGCGAGGCTTGCCATCGTACTGCTTGACGCAGCGCCTATCGGTATCGGCCAACCGGTCGTTTGATAGAATCGGACTTTATGACGCTTTGAGGTTGACCCATATTGCAAGCGGCCTAGGATTACCGTCAATCAAGCCATCGCGTGCCAACCGTCGGCTTGGGAAGGTGCAGTCCGACCTGCAGGCCATCCAGCTCGCGAATTGAGGGACTTGAACATTACCAATCGCTATTGCATGGCGCATTGCGCCATCAATTCAGCGCGTGGTTCGATCCGGCAAGGAGGAAATTCGAATGCAGCAACCCGTGCAGCTCTATTGCTGGCATTTTATGTCCTATCCGCACTTGCCGACCGATTTTGATGATCGTTATGAATCCGGTTGGGTCACCGTTCCCAACGCACTATGGGATCGTGAACGCAGCCGCGGACTTTATCAGGAATACATTGATCAGCTCGTGTATGCCTCAGAGATCGATTTCGACGGCATGGTCTTGAACGAGCATCACCAGAACATTTATGGCCTAATGCCATCACCCAATATCATCGCCGCGGCACTGACACAGAAAACCAAACGCGGCAAGATCGTCGTCCTTGGCAATCTGCTACCGTTACACATGAATCCGCTGCGCATTGCCGAAGAGTACGCGATGCTCGACAACATGTCCGATGGCCGCATCATCGCCGGCTTTGCCCCCGGCTCCGGGCCTGAAACATTCAATTACGATCTGCCGTCTGCCGCCTCTCGCGATCAGTTCTGGGAGGCCGTCGACCTGATCCGGCGCGCCTGGACCGAAGACGGACCATTTGAATACGAAGGCGCTCATTATCCTCTGCGCTACGTCAATCCTTGGCCACAACCGACACAGCGCCCACACCCCCAGATCTGGATACCCGGTGCGCGTTCACGCGGCACCCTGCATCAGATAGCGAAACACGGATACTGCTACTTCCTTTCCTCCCGGTCGCATGGGTCAGCGACCGCAAAATCGCAACAACTTTTCGCTGACGTACTGGAGCAGCACGGTGATACCTATCATCCCTTCCGTATGGGTATCTTAATGTCGGCTTATGTCGCTGAGACAGACGCCCAGGCACAAGAAGAATCGCATGAAGGCATTTGGTATTTCTTGAAGAACTGCCTCAAGGGCCACCAGCGTCGCGAAGGCCGCCAGTTGACCTTCGGCCCCGGTGTTCCTTACATTCCGCCAAGTGAATTCCGCTCATATCTTGAACACACCGATCCCACCACCCCATTGCTGGGCGACAGCGAAGATTGGGATGATTTGCAGCGCTCCTCCTCCATCATGGTCGGCAGTCCCGACACGGTCTACGAGAAGTTTAAGGCCGTCATTGATGCCGCCCCTGTCGGCCACCTTTTGATTCAGTTCCATATGGGCAATATGCCCGACGAATTGGCACGAAAGAGCATGCGCCTGTTTGCCACCGAAGTGGCACCACGGCTACGCGAATACTCCAAGAAGTCATTTGCCGAGAGGTTTCCCAAAATGGAAGCAACACTTGGTGGGGAGGCCGTCGTTTGAGCATCAAAGCACTAGACATCCGCGGGCGCAAAGTCGCCTACTTCGACACCGGCACCGGGGCACCGCTCCTATATCTGCATGGTTGGGCAGACATTCACGCATTGACCGGCGAACTGCAACCGTTTCATCAGGCGCTGGCCGCACGCAGCCGGCTTCTCGCACCAGCCCATCCCGGTCTCAACGGCACCGACGATCTGCCCAACAGCTGGAGCATCGACGACGTCACATTCCACATGCTGGAAGTGATGGACGCATTCCAACTTTCGACATGCGATGTCGTCGGCCATTCATTCGGCGGTTGGCTCGCCGCAGAACTTGCAACGCGCGTCCCCGAACGGATACGCAGCCTCACACTGATTGGTGCCATGGGTCTGTTTGTCGAGGGCGCACCAACGGCCGATATATTCATGCATGCTCAGCCCGAACGCGGAGTCGATTATAGAACGTTACGGAATTTGTTGTTTACCGGCCCCGACGCGCCACTTGCCCTTGAGTACTATCCAAACGGACGGACAGATTTGGATATCGAAGTGCGCCGCTACCAGATGTTACGCACCGGTTCGTATGTCGGCTTCAAGCCACCCTATTTCTACAATCGCCAGCTCGCCGATCGCTTATATCGCGCCAACATGCCGGCAACCGTGATCTGGGGCGCCGAAGACCATTTCGTACCGATTGCTCACGGAACTGCGTTTGTCGAGAAACTCGGCAATGCCAAAAGCGGCATGACCACGATTGCCGCCGCAGGCCACTCTGCGCCCCTGGAGCAACCCGAAGCCACATCGGCCGCCGTCCTCGCCCACCTGGAGGAGAATACGTGAGCAATTCACCCTTCTGGCAATTTTCGCTGCGCGTTTATCGCACCGAGGGTATCCCCGATGCCTGCATCGCCTTGCAGGACAATCATGGCGTTGATGTCAATGTCCTGCTCTATCTTTTGTGGCTCGCAAGCCAGGGGCGTCAGCTTGGCAAAGGCGACGTTGCCGGAATAATTGCATCGGTTGACAACTGGCGGCAGTCGGTCGTCGTACCGCTTAGAACGGCGCGCCGCTTCATGAAGGTGGCACCTGCCAATCTCGCATCGCCAGAAACAGCAGCCCTGCGTGATAGGGTTAAGGCTGCCGAACTAGAAGCCGAACGCCTACAACAGGAGGCGTTGTTCGCCCATACACCGGCAAACGCCATAGGTGCTGCCTGTGCCGATAAGCGGCGTGCTGCCAACGATAACCTTTCACTGTATGCGGCTGCACTCGGTTGCGACTTCGAACCAGCCCCGACAGCCATCATCATCGACGCAGCTCTTGGTCAAGCCTGAAAATCAGGGCAAATCTATCCCTCGACTTGATCCGTAACACTGTATTGGACTACACAAAGCGCTTGGCCAAATACCAAATTCGGATCAAGATCCGCGATAAGCCTTAGCCACCGTGCCGGCTTGCCAGGCCTCTGAGGTCCAACATCGATTTAAAACTTAAGGTGCACAACAGGTGAACACATCCCCCCAAAAGCGCATAATCATAGGCATGAGCGGCGCCTCCGGTGTTGTCTACGGCATTCGGACCCTGGAGTTCTTGCAGGAAACCGGGGTACATACCCACCTGGTTATGACCAAAGCTGCGGAAATGACGCTTGGCTATGAAACGGATTACAAAGCCAAAGACATTCGCGATTTAGCCCACGAAAGCCACCCAATCGGTGACATCGGGGCATCGATTTCATCCGGTTCGTTTCACACCGTAGGTATGCTTATCGTACCGTGTTCTATTCGCACGATGAGTGAGATCGCTTCTGGCGTGACCGGCTCGCTGATCAGCCGCGCAGCAGATGTTGTGCTCAAAGAGCGTCGCCGCCTTGTGCTTGCCGTGCGCGAAACGCCGCTGCACACCGGCCACCTTCAAACAATGGTGAAACTGTCGGAGATGGGCGCCATAATCGCCCCCCTTATGCCGGCATTTTACACGCGTCCCGACAGCCTCGATGACATTATCAATCACTCCGTTGGCCGCCTTTTGGATCTATTCGATATTGATGTTGGCGCGGTAAAGCGTTGGAAAGTCAAAGGCGGGTCAGGCTTCAAGAACAATTCCAACTGACGCTGCCACAGTCTCGTAAAACAGCCTGGCGGCATCGCTGTGCGCCCAACCCGCTTGCGCTGCCCCGCCGTGCCAAATCATTTGCGCCGCTGTTGATCGCTCGTCACGCAACACCGCTTAGGGGCACCAAATCGACTTTCTTTTAGGCGAATACGCAAATGCGCATGTCACTCGAGCTGCCTGACGGTCGGCTGTTCCCGCTCCTCGTAACGATGGCATTCGTGATGTGCGGCATGACCATTCCGTCTCCCGTCATTCCGCAATTTGCAACCACATTGGCCGGTGATCCGGCTGTCGCCGGCCTTGCCGTTTCGCTCTTCGGCTTTGCCAGACTGATCACCAATGTCCCCGCCGGTGCCATTTCCGAACGCACCGGGCGCCGCCCCCTCCTCGTGGCTGGGCCTGCCCTAATGGCGCTCTCAGCGATTATCGCCGCGCTATCGACCAACTTTACAGTCTTCATGATCTCACGCTTTGTTCTGGGCGTCGGCTCTGCCATTGCCATGACGATCATCATGACGGCGATTGCAGATCTCAGCACCAGCGAGAACCGCGGCCGCGCCATGGCCCTGGCGCAAGGCGCCGCCCTTTCCGGCTGGTCGATCGGGCCCAGCATCGGCGGGTTTGCAGCGGTGTTCGGCGGTTATCCCGCCCCGTTTTGGTTGCAGGGCGTGCTGATGGCGGCGGCAGCAATTACCATCCAGCTCTTTCAAGCCGAAACCCTCTCCCGCGATCAGGCCGCAAAGGCCAAGGCACATCCGGGATTTCTCCACATGTTCCGAAGCCTTGGTTTTGTCGCCGCCTGTGTCGTGACATTCTCGATCTTTTTCGATCGCACTGCCCTATCACAGTATTTGATGCCGCTTGCCGGTGAACTGGTCTACGGCATTGACGCCGGCAAGATCGGAATTGCAATGACATTGATCGCCGTTGGCAACGCCAGCGTCCTGGTCGTGATCGGCTCATTAATCGATCGCTTCGGTGCGATGCGCTGGTTGATTGTCGGCGGCATTATCACGGCTTCAGGGCTAATATTATTCGCAGCTGGTCAATCGGTTACGGCCTATCTCATAGCCTCGGTGATTGTTGGCATCGGCACCGGATTTACAGGGCCTGCCTCAAGCGCATTTGCCGCGGATAAGGCCCCTCCCGGCCAGATGGGTGCAGCTCTGGGTGTTGTTCGCATGATCGGCGACAGTGCATTTGTCATTGGGCCAGCCCTGATGGCCCTGATCGTTGCGACACCGGGCCTTGGCATTCGCGCCGGTTTTGTTTTGGCAGCACTTCTCGGGCTTGGCTCTGTTGCGACCGCCGCATTCTTAGTGCGCAGACGCTAAGACAATGCCAACTCATGCAAACGGCGACTTGCCTGCATCTATATCGATATCAAACGCCACGCAGGTCATCGCAATAAAACTATAATACCCAATGATGCCGACCAGATCGACAATACCGACCTTGCCTAGCAAACCGAAAGTCCGATCATAAGTCTCCGCAGAAACGGCCCGGGTGGCATGCAATTCCACCGCAAAATCATACACCGCGGCCTGCGCCTCATCTTCGAACACAGGTCTCGCACCGGTCCGGATGGCCTCGACAATTTCCGGCGCCACACCCGCCTCAAGCGCAATCGGCCTATGCGATTCCCACTCATAATCCGCCTGCCACTGCGCTGCCGTCACGAGTATTGCAAGCTCCGACAACTTGGGCGACAGGCTGGAATGATAGCGGCAGAATGCACCGAAATGTTGCGCGCGATTGGCTAGTTCCGGGCTATTGATCCAAACCCTGAGCGGCCCCCCGACTTTGCCGCGGCTACCCGCGATCGCCTCGAAGGCATCGCGCTGCGCCGGCGACAAAGACTGTTCGTCGATATCTTCAATGCGCGTCATACCCGATACACTCCCTCACGTCTCACGATACTTTTCGATTTTCTTCATATCGAGTTCGACCCCAAAACCCGGCCCGTCCGGCACGCAAAGCATGCCATCCTCAACCGCCAATCGACCAACAAAGCAATCATCCTGCAAGTGCTCAAAGAACTGCAGTTCGCTTGGCCATGGTTCCAAATAAGGATGCGCGGCCCGCAAATGCGCACGCGCCAGAACGCCAACTCGCGATTCCAAATCCGTACCAACAACCGCGGGAATATTGGCTGCTTCGCAAACGGCGATGATCTTCAAGGCCTCCGTCAGGCCGGGCCGGCGCAGTTTGATACTGATCGCACCTGCCGCGCGATGAGAGATCAACTCGTACACCGAAGCCAAGCTATCGGCATAAGAATCTGCCATCATTGGAATGGGCAAATCACGGGCCATGTCGGCCATACGCGCGATCGAAGTAAACCGGCAAGGGTCCTCCAGGAGCTCAACATTCGAGGCCTCAAGCAACGGGAACAGTCTACGCGCTTCGGCCTCGGAGTATGTCGTGTTCGCATCAACATAGATCACCACATCCTCACCGACATTGCGTCGGATCTCATGCACCATGTCGATATCTTCTATGGCCCGTTTCCAGACTTTTATTTTGAGCGATCGATAACCGCGTTCAACAGCTGCAACGGCATCCTTGACCATCTCACCGGATGTGTTTCCGAACACCACTTTGGTCACCGGAATAGGCACGATCGGCCCGCCACCGAAAAGCCGCCAGGCCGGAACGCCAAGAGCCTTGGCCTTCAAATCCCAGTAGGCCACATCGATCAGCGCACGTGCCGATCGCGCCTGCCTGACGCGGCTCTTTTGCATGAGCCGCGGGATATCATCAATCTCCAGTCCAAGCAGGACCGGCTTGAAGAACGTCTGGATTTGATGATCGAGGATCGCAAGATCCGTGCCGTCGGACATCTCGGGCCGGGCATAAACCTCACTTATCCCAATGAGCCCATTGGTGGTCTCAATCACCAAAATCAAATACGGGCAACCAGTATCGCGCACAGACCGCAGCCTGACCTCTGCACGATAAGGCAGCCGCACCCGGAAAGTCGTCAGGCGTGCAATCGGATCGCTCATTGTCGATCGCCTCTTGGCAATGTCGGGCCCAATTAAAGCTCCATGGTACTTGCTGCAAATAGCTCTTCGAGCTCCACCTTGCGCGCGCACAAACCCTGCTCATAGACATATTGGGTAATAGTCTCGACCACCTTGCGCGAGCCCTTCAGCCCATAGCATTTTGGATCCGCATCAATCGCAGCTTGCGCCATTTTTGGGTCGATCAGCCCTGTTTCCAGATAGGGCTTGAAGATCTGTTTGGCTTCTTCTTCCTGCATCTTCTTGGCATCTAAAAACGTGGAGTAAAGGTTGAGCGCAACCCAAGGATATTTTTCGTGTATTTCGCGTTTCAACACGATGGCATGATTAATCGGGTAGATGCCGGTTTTTTTGAAGTAGCGCTCCTGCTCTGCCTGCATGTCTGAGAATAGACGGCGCACAGGCAGATCAGAAATCTCAATGCGGCTGCGATCGACAAGGTTGGGGTCCGTCAGATACAAGAGCGTCGCATCGAGTTCCTTTTTCATGAGCATTTCGCCGATGTTCGTCGACTGCGGAATTTGATGCACCGTCACCCCTGGCGGCGCTTTGAACCCGGTTGCGCCGCCATGGCTCATCTCAGGCGGTCGCTCCATAAAAAATTCCATATCTTTTGGCGCGACCCCAAACTCATGCTCAAGAATTCCGCGTGACCATATCGCTGAAGTTTGCTGATACTCCGGCACCCCGACCCGTTTGCCCTTCAGGTCCTGAGGTGTTTCAATTCCGCTATCATTGTGAACAAGAATACGTGTGTGAAAGAACATTCGCGCGGAATAGACTGGAATTGCCACCCAATCCTTGATCCCTGCCGCCGTCGCAATGGTCAACGAAGACAGCGACATCTCGGAAATATCAAATTCCTTGAAGTGCAACTGGCGCCAGAACATTTCCGAGGGATGAAGGGCCGTCGCCAACAGCCGAATGGCTTTCGGCGAAACCCGACCCTCGATAATCGGCCGTGTTCGTTCATTGTTCGGAAGTGCTATGCTGAGTTCAAGTCGTTCGCCGGCCATTGCGCAGGTTTCCTCTTGTGGTTTCGCCGTATTGGTGTCCAGATTAGAGCGATGAGGACGCCACGTCGATAGGCGACTCGCTGGCGCGCCAACAGATCAGAGGACCGAGCCAATGGCCAACACCACCACCCTCGCCGCAGTCATGACCAAACCGCTTCAAACCGAGCTGCGCGAGCTGCCGCTACCAGAGATCGGTGAAGACGAGGGCCTTTTGCGGATCGTGGTCAACGGTATCTGTTCGAGCGACTGGAAAATGTACAATCGCGAGGCCCCCGGCCCACGCATTCTCGGCCATGAGATGATTGGCACCATTGAAAAGATCGGTAAAGCCGCGGCCTACCGCTGGGGTGTCGATGAAGGCGATCTGGTGGCACTCGAGGAATATTTGCCGTGTGGGCACTGTGAGTATTGTCGGTCCGGTGAAATACGCTCCTGCCTGGCCACCGATCAGACACGCCCGGGCGCCATTCGCTATGGTTCGACACCGCTCACGACGGCCCCCGCGCTATGGGGCGGCTATAGCCAATATGTCTACATGCCACCGCGAACTGTCGTCCATCGCGTACCAGACGGCGTTGCACCTCACGTTGCCGCCATGTGTCTGCCAATCGGCAATGGCTTCCAATGGGCCTTTCTTGATGGCAAGGCTGGTCCGGGCAAAACGGTGGTCATCCAGGGCCCCGGCCAGCAAGGCCTTGGCTGCGTCTTGGCAGCGGCCGTGGCAGGAGCAGAACGCATTATAGTCTCAGGGCTCAGCGGTGACGAAGAACGTTTCACGCTCGCCAAGGCATTGGGCGCTCATCACACCGTCGCCGTCGACAAAGATGATCTCCTTGAAGTGGTCTCGGACTTGACGGTTGGGCGGATGGCGGATTTGGTTATCGACACCAGCGGTGCCGGTCCCTCCAACACCAATCCATCGCTGCAACTGTTGCGTAAGCGTTCGATCTTTCTTGCCATATCCCGGTTCGGCTCTGTCAAAGACTTCGACATGGACCGCGTAATTTCCAACCAGTTACTTGTCCGCGGCACGCGCGGTCACAGCTATCAGGCAGTTGAACTGGCCCTAAACGCAATGGCATCGGGGCGTTATCCGATTGAGCTCATGTCGAGCGCTGTTATGGGACTTTCGGAGGTTGACTATGCCTTGCGCACCGCCGGCGGCAAAACCGACACCCGCGCCATTCACATCTCCATAGATCCCTGGCGATCGGTCGATTGAGCCAATTTTCTCCTGACATGACTTAGAACGCGGCAAGGTTAATCGCCCTGTCTGCAAACGCGCCACCCAAGCCAGAGGCGCGTAGGGGCACGACACCGAGCCAGCGCTTGCCGCAGCCGATCAGATCCGGACAACAAAAAAAATAAATTTAGGTTTGAACCCCTGATCTGTTCCAAACGACACAATCCATGATCGTCGTGCTTCAAGCCGACCCCGCCTAGCGGGATTAAACCTAACGCACAAAGACGATCGATACGAAACCACGGGCAACTCTATGGATCAAATCAGAATCTTCCCGACTCCGATTCAATACAGGTTGCTCGAGCGGCTCGAAACCGAGCCGACCTTCGCAACATTTCAAATTACGAGGTTTCCCATGTCTGCATCTGCTAGCAAAAACCTAATCCGCGCATCTCTTATCGCATTGGCCGGCGGCCTATTGATGTCCAGCTCTGCAATGGCCGCCTGTGGCCCGGGTTACAAACCGGTCAAATGGCAGAATTCCGGCAACACCGTCTGCGTCCTTGACGCGGCTGCCGGCAATAACACTTTGGCCACGCCGACAACCGGGCCAGGGCCGACCGCAAGCAAGAGACCACGCCGCCTGCAGATCAAGAAGGCAAAGCGCCGGATAAAGCTGCGCCGTCGGCACAAATAATGCGGGCGCGATAGCCTCACCGCCGGGGAAACCACTGGATCACTTGCATTAGGCTGGATCGTAACGCTCGCAGGTGATCACCCACCGCACAACCATACGCCATCCCGCATCAATTCGACCTCGCTCCGAAACGACAATGCGGGATGGTGATGCTCAGTAGAATGGTTTGGCCTAAGTGCAAACTGCGAACAGTCGAGCATTAGGCGGCATTGCGCTCGCGGATCACTTTTGCAGCAGCCAGGGCCGCATCAACGATCGACTCATAGCCGGTGCAGCGGCAAATATTGCCAGAGATCACTTCGCGGATTTCTTTCTCATTCAAATCCGGGTTCTCTTCCAATGCCGACACCAACGTCATCAACATTCCCGGCGTACAAAACCCGCATTGCAGCCCATAGTGATCCATAAACGCTTGCTGGATCGGATGCAGGTTATCTTGCGCATCAGCGAGCCCTTCAACCGTTTTGACGTCCGCTCCGTCCGCTTGCACGGCCAGCATCAAACAGGAGCGTGCCGGCACCCCATCAACGATCACGGTGCAAGCCCCGCACACACCATGCTCGCAGCCAAGATGCGTCCCCGTCAGCCCTAATTCGCCGCGCAAAAAATCTGCCAGATGAAAGCGATGACTAACCTCACGCTCATAACTTTGACCATTGACGGTCAATTTGATTTTCTTGGTTGGGTCCATCACTTTCCCCCTTGCGCACGCTCTGCCGCAGCCACCAGCGCGCGGCGCACCAAAGTCGCCGAAACCTGACGGCGATAGTCAGACGAAAAGTGCACGTCTTCGATGGCGTCAAGAGCGCGGGCATGCTCGGCTGCCGCCTTGAACGTTTCGAGATCCGCCTTTTGGCCAACCAACATCTGTTCCGCGGCGCTCAAACGCACCGGCGCGACCTCGGCGCCGAACACCACGATGGCTGCCTCCTTGATTGAGCCATCGCCACCGATATCCATCAGGACGCCACTGCCCGCAATGGCAAAATCACCATGCCGGCGCGCCAATTCCAGGAAGCAGAAAGCCTTCATGTTGTCCTTGAGCGGCAATTTCACTTTGACCAGGAATTCGTCCGGCTCAAGCGCTGGTGTCATATAAGCGACGAACCAATCTTTAGCGGCCACCTCACGCATGCCGCGCTTGCTTTGCACCACCATGATGCCATCATAAAGCGCAACAATGGCTGGAAGTTCCGCTGCTGGATCAAGATGGCTGAGGCTGCCGCCGATTGTCCCCCGGCTGCGCGTTGCAACATGGCCGACCCAATGCAACGCCTCTTGCATAATCGGTATCTTTTCACTGATGATCTTATCGCGTTTCAAGGTTCGCTGTCGGGTCATCGCGCCGATTTCCAGCACGTCATTGGCCACGGAAATGCCATCAAGCCCGGCCACCCGATTGAGATCAATGACGTTGTCAGCAAACACATAGCGCATGTTCAGCATTGGCATAAGCGACTGACCACCGGCCAGGAGCTTTGGCATCTCGACTTCCGAGAGCAGCGTGGCGACTTCATCGACGGTAGACGGCGAATGATAGGTAAATGGCGCTGGTTTCATCCCAGTCAGCTCCCGGCTTTATCTTTTTTGAGACCCAAGGCACCTGATATCCAGGCGACGAACGCTTTCCAGAACAAGCTGAAAGCAGAAATCGGTTTGGCCGCGCGCGCCGCCTGGGTCGACCGCGATGCCCCTGTGGCCGCACTGACGTCATCGCCCGCCGCCGGTGTCTGTGTTTCAGCCGCCGGCGCTGCCGGCGCAGCGTCCGCACCTTTGATTTCACCCGCGAGATTATCTGCAAACTCTCCAATCAGCGCGCCGGCAATTTCCTTCATCAATCCGGACGCCCGCCCATACTGCGCCACCGCACCGGTCATATTGAGATCAGTCTTGACGTTGACCCTGCTGCCATCCGCCACCGGCTCAAGCGAGAAATCCACCATTGCGCTGGCCTGACCGCGCCCCTTGGTATCATTACCCCGCGCCTTTACGCGCGCTTTATGGTTTGTATCATCACGCTCGACAATCTGCGCCTCGCCGGCAAAAAACAGATTGACCGGACCAACCTTCACACCAGCCCGCCCTTTGTAACGATCGTCTTCGAGGACTTCGGTCAGCTCAGCACCTGGAAAACATGGCGCGATCCGCGGAATATCGAGGAGCACTTTCCAAGCCTCTTCCGGTGGCAACGGCACATGAAAGCTGTTCTCAAACTGCATCAAAATTCCATTCGTGGTTAGCAGTGACCGATCCGGGCCAGGACATACGGCCCAGAACGGAGGGACATGCCGCCTGCCTCTTACCCAATAGCACACGCCCGGACGAGCGGCCGCCAAGGCGCGGCGACCACCCGAGACATGTATCATTGCCCGCCATCTATAATCAACGGACTGCCGGTCATGAAAGACGATTGTTCCGTCATCAGGAACAGAATTGCGGATGCAATCTCTTCCGGTGCGGCAACACGTTTGAGGGCATAGCGATTGGCCGCAGATTCTCTGGCATGAGGGCTGTTCAGCATATTGCGCATCAGCGGCGTATCTGCCGCACCCGGCAAAATCGCATTGACCCGGATATCAGGACCGAGTTCCAGAGCAATCGCCCGCGTAAAGGCAACCACGCCAGCTTTTGAGGCCGCATAAGCCGACCGCGCTGGCCCGGCCCGCACCGCGGCACCGGACGACACATTCACAATTGTGGCCCCCGGTGCCTGCTGCAAAAATGGCAGGGCTGCACGACACACCAAATAAGTTCCGGTTAGATTGATGGAAATCACGCGCTGCCATAGGTCATAATCAAGCTCATCCAGCGTTGCCCGCATGCCGATGCCGGCAGCGTTAACGACCCCATCGATACCACCCATCGCATCGTTGGCGGACGAGACCGCAGATTGCACCCCATCAGGATCTGCCACATCACAAGCAAATGGATAACCGCCAAACGACCGGGCAACATCCTTCACAGCATCGCCCGCCACATCAAGCAGCGCGAGTTGCGCACCCTGCTTTGCGAAAAGCTCAGCCGTGCTTTGCCCGATTCCGGAAGCCGCCCCAGTGATCAATATGCGCCGCCCAGCCAATTGCCCACCTGCTTCTGTTGCCAATGCCGCCTCCCAAGTAACGCTCTATCTGGCTCTATTGAAACGCCTGCAGCCCGGTGATTGCACGCCCCAAAATCAACGCATGAATATCATGCGTACCCTCATATGTATTGACCACTTCGAGATTGACGAGATGACGTGCGATCCCGAATTCATCGGAAATACCATTGCCACCGAGCATATCGCGGGCTTGACGTGCAATATCCAACGCCTTGCCACAGGAATTTCGCTTCAGCATTGACGTCAGTTCAACGGCGCTATCGCCATCGTCCTTCAATCGTCCAAGTCGCAAACAGGCATTGAGCCCAATGGCAATTTCGCTCGCCATATCGGCCAGCTTCTTTTGGATCAATTGGTTGGCAGCCAACGGACGGCCAAACTGCCGCCGATCGAGAACATACTGGCGCGCGGTTGCAAAGCAATCCTCCGCCGCGCCAAGCGCCCCCCAGGCAATGCCATAACGCGCCGAATTGAGACAGGTGAACGGCCCCTTGAGTCCCTGCACACCCTCCAAAAGATTGGCTGCAGGAACCCGCACATCATCCATCACGACCTGCCCGGTCACCGAAGTGCGCAGACCAACCTTGCCATGCAGAACCGGCGCCGACAGCCCCGCCATACCCTTCTCGAGGATAAACCCGCGGATCACGCCATCCTCTGTCTTCGCCCAGACCACAAACACATCGGCAAACGGCGAATTCGTAATCCAGGTTTTTGAGCCATTGAGACGATAATCACCACCATCCCTTTTGGCCGTTGTCGCCATCGAGCCAGGGTCCGACCCATGATCGGGTTCGGTCAGACCAAAGCAGCCAATCAGTTCACCTGACGCCAAGCCAGGTAGATACCGCTTGCGTTGCTCTTCTGAGCCAAACGTAAAGATCGGCAGCATGACGAGGGAAGATTGCACCGAGAGCATGGATCTATACCCGGAATCCACGCGCTCGACTTCACGCGCAATCAAGCCATAGGAGACCTGATTGAGCCCCGCGCATCCATATGCCTCGGGCAGCGTCGCGCCCAACAATCCAAGCTTCCCCATATCCCGAAAAAGCTCAGTATCGGTGAGCTCTTTGCGGAACGCCTCCAGCACCCGAGGCCTGAGCTCGCCGTCTGCAAAAGCAGCCGCACTGTCGCGCACCAAGCGCTCGTCTTCGCTGAGTTGACCGTCAAGATCAAACGGGTCTTGCCAATTAAAGGGACTGCTCATCTAAGACCTATTTCACTTTGTAATCCGCTGCGCGTGGTCCACCCTCAAGGCGCTCGGCCAGAACCGCAAAGATCTCCTTATAGTGCTCTGGCGCACCATCGGGCCACGCGACACCCCCAATCAAACCATGCGCCGTCGCAATGCGGTCTGCGATAGCTGCCGCCATGATCGGCTCGATCCCACATTCCGCAACCGTTGCTGCTGCCTCTTTCATCTCGCTTGCGCGCCTGACCCCATGCACTGAAATTCGGCCCAGATTGTACGTTGCAAGCTGGCGCCAATCCAGCCCCGGCAACGTCTCGGAAACAGAATCGAATATCCGCTCCTCGATACCGTATTTCTGTGCCACAGCCAGGCTCTCAAATAACAGTGCTTCGATGCCCTTGATCATGATCGATCGCACCATCTTATTAAGCGAGGCCTGCCCGATTTCTTCGCCGGCAACCTCACACGACATATCGAGTGCGGCAAGGCGCCTAACCAAATCCGCCGCACCGGCGCCGGCTAACAGCATCGGAACCTTATGCAGATAGGGCGGCACAGGCGCCATCACTGCCGACTCAAAGAACCGACAACCCGACCCCGCCACAGCCGCTGCAACCGCACGCTTGCTGGCCGGAGATACGGAATTACAATCGATATAGATGTGTTCCGGGCGAAGATACGGGGCTGCGGCCGCGGCAGCCGCAACAGCCTGACTGCCGACAACGAAAGAAAAGATGATGGTACTACCATCTATGAGAGACTGTGAATCATCACACGGCGTCACACCCAACGCATTGGCTCTCGGGCGCAATACATCTCCAGGCGTGTTAAACGTGATGTCGAAGGTTTTCAAATGAACGTCGGACGAACCGCCAAGCCCCCGTGCAATACTCTGCCCCGCCTCGCCAAATCCAATCAGCGCAATTGTCTCCGCCATCCGTAAGTCCCTTTGCGATTGCGCCCCATGAGCTGCGCGATTAGCGCTTCTTTTTATTCTTTGGCCTTCTTGCCGCCACGCGCCGTGCCGCCGCCAAGGCTTCATTCGCCCAAACCGCCATTTCATCGCTATCGTCAAACAACCGCTCGGGCACCCGCCAATAGCTCATAATACTATTGCGACCGGTTTTGGTTTCATAACTAAAGGCCTCCGAACCTTCAGCCTCAAAAGCAGGTTTGGAAATGTCATCCACCTTGAAATAGAGGACTTCATCGGCAATCAGTGCAAACATCAAACCGTCCGCAAAGACCCCGGCACCGCCAAACATCCGGCGTATCATGACCGGTCCCACTCCGGCCAGCTGATCTTCGACAAATTCAAGGGTCTGCGGGTTAACGGCCATGTGATGCGTTCCGTTCGGGTGGCCTTGTCGCGCCCAATTTCGTTGGCACGCAACAAAAGATTAGAATGAGCTGCCCGGTGTCTGCAAGAATGCAATCTCTTCCGCCGTCGAGGTGCGCCCGAGCACACTATTGCGGTGCGGGAAGCGCCCAAAGCGATCGATGACATCCTTGTGAGCCTCGGCATAGCCGGTGAGCTTTTCATCCCCAAGCGCGCTGATCAATTCGAGGGAGCGCACCTGATCCGCCGGGTCTTCGCTGTGTTCGAACGGTAGATAGAAGAATAAGCGGCGCTCTTTGACGATCCTCTGATCCAAGCCCTTGTCGATCGCCGCAGACGCGATCGCACGCGCCTTCGGATCAGCGGCGAAGGCATTTGGATGATCGCGAAACATATTGCGGGAGAATTGATCGAGCACAATCACACTTGCCAACGCATCATCGGCCCGCTGCAACAAAAAATCGAAATCGTCGCGACTGGCAATGGCCTCATAAAGCACGCCGAAGCGCGCCGAGATCATGGTGTCAACTTGCTGATTGCGCGCGAACCAACCGCTGGCGCCAACATCTTCGAACCAAAACACCAGCACTTGCGAGACCCATCTTGGGTCTGCAAGCTCAGTGGTGTTTTTCGCCGAGGTCATATCGGATGTGGCCTATAGCGGCACTGGGGATCAGGATTTGGCGGTCTCGAATTGATCCAGGTCGACAGGCGCCAATTCAACCGACTCGCCGCAACCGCAAGCACTGGTCTGGTTCGGATTATTGAACACGAAAAGCGCAGAAAGCTTATCGACCTTGTAATCCATCTCAGTACCGATGAGGTACATAATCGCCATCGGGTCAATCAGGACTTTGACGCCCTTGTCTTCGACAACTTCATCAAACTTTGAGACTTCGAAGGCATAGTCCACGGTATATTCCATACCGGCACATCCGCCTGTCTTGACACCCACCTTCAGCGCCACAGCCTCGGGCTTCTGCGCAAGCAAAACTTTAGCACGCTCCGCCGCTCTATCGGTAAGCGACATGATTTGTGGACGTGGTCTTTTCGCTTCTGACATCACCAATCCCAATTCGCTCTCAAAACATCCCGACGGCCAGGCGTGCTTCATCCGACATTCGGCTCGGATCCCACGGTGGGTCAAAAGTCAGCCGCACCTTGGTATCCATCACGCCTTGAACCGTATTAACGGCATCCTCTACCCATTTCGGCATATCACCCGCAACCGGACAGCCCGGCGCTGTCAACGTCATATCGACCGTGACCACGCGCTCGTCATCGATGTCGATCTTATAGATCAATCCTAGCTCATAGATATCAGCCGGTATTTCCGGATCATACACGGTCTTAATTGCGGCAACGATATCGGTTGTATAGCGCTCGATCTCCTCTGGTGGTATCGCAGTTGCGCTATCACCAACCTCATGACGAACTTCGGCAGCGCCGGACACACCACCCGCATCATCACTGGCAAGTTGTTGGTGTCCACCAACATCCGAGGTCAACGCGTCACGCTCTGACAGCTTCCCCTCCATTTGGCCGGCCTCCTGATCCGCACTACGCGTCATGCGAAGAACTCTCGTGCTTTCACCAACGCTTCCACCAGCGTATCGACGTCTTCTTTCGAATTGTATACTCCAAACGACGCCCGACACATTGCCGGCACTTCAAACCGTTCCATCAAGGGCTGCGCACAATGGTGTCCGGCCCTGACTGCAACCCCGGATCGGTCGACGATCGTCGATATATCATGGGGATGCAAGCCGTCCATGGCAAACGACAGGATGGCACCCTTATCAGGAGTTGTTCCATAAATCCTTAACCAATTGAGATCGCCTAGGCGCTGATGGGCATAATCGCGCAACTCCGCCTCATGGGCAGCAATCTGATCACGCCCGATCTGCATCATATAGTTAAGCGCAGCCGCCAACCCAATTGCCTCGACAATCGGAGGTGTGCCTGCCTCGAACCGTGCTGGCGGTTCGCCGTAGGTAATGCGATCACGGCTGACTTCCTCGATCATGGCGCCGCCGCCCAAAAACGGCGGCATATCACGCAGAAGCGCGATCTTTCCAAACAACACGCCGATCCCGCTCGGACCATAGACCTTATGCCCGGTAAATGCATAGAAATCGCAATCTAAATCCTGAACATCGACCAGTTGATGCACCGCGGCCTGGCTACCATCGACAAACACCCGAATGTCGCGTTCGTGGGCAATCCGACAGATGTCTTTGATCGGCACCACGCTCCCCAGCACATTCGACATGTGGGTGATCGCAACAAGCTTCGTCTTGGGGCCAAGGAGCTTTTCAAACTCGTCCATCAAAAAGGCACCATCATCGCCGACCGGCGCCCATTTCAACACCACTCCCTTGCGTTCGCGCAAGAAATGCCACGGCACGATATTCGAATGGTGCTCCATGATCGAGAGCACCACTTCATCGCCCGCCTCGAGGTTTGCCTGCCCCCAGGATTGCGCCACCAGATTGATCGCTTCGGTCGCGTTTTTCGTGAACACGATCTCATCGCTCGAGCGTGCATTCAAGAAACCCCTGGTGACCTCGCGCGCATCCTCATATTTTTGGGTCACGGAATTCGAGAGATAGTGAATGCCCCGATGCACATTGGCGTACTCGAACCTGAGCGCATGATCCATGGCCTCGATCACCGCCTTTGGCTTTTGCGCTGAAGCGGCACTATCGAGATAGACGAGCGGTTTGCCATAGACCTCGCGATAAAGGATCGGGAAATCGGTCCTAATGCGCGCGACATCGAAAACGCCTTGTGTCGTTGTCTCACTCATATGCTTTCCGTCTGCCACGTCAGCCACCTAATCATCTCTGCGCCCAGTTAGCCAATCCGAAGCGATCCTGTGCAAAGCCCCGGCGATTGCATCATCATCAAGCTTGTCAAAAAGCTCCCCGACAAATCCGTTGATCAACAGGGCCCTGGCTTCATCATACGATAGGCCGCGCGAGCGGCAGAAGAACATCAAGTTTTCATCGAGGTCCGTGCATGTAGATCCATGACCGCATTGCACGTCATCGGCATAGATCTCCAGCTCCGGCTTTGAATCGAATTCGGCGTCTTCGCTAAGCATTAGGGCCTGCGCCATCATCTGGCCGTCGGATTTCTGTGCACCGGCCTGCACGATCACTTTGCCCTGGAAAACACCGCGCGCTTTGCCATCCAACACGCCCTTAAAGGTCTCGCGGCTCTTGCATCCCGCCACCAGATGATCGACGACCAATGTCGTATCTATGTGATCATGATCGCGCCCCAGGAACACACCTGAGATGTCGGCCATCCCGCCTTCACCGATCATCGCAATTCGGCCCTGGCTGCGCGCCAGCTTGGCGCCTGCCACCAACTGCATCGCCTTGTACTGGGCGCTCGCACCGACTGAGACGGCATTGTGGACGACATCCTGTTCCTGACCATCACCAATGCGGCACACAACATGGTTGAGCCGGCCACCTTCGCCAACCGTGATATCTGCAAATGAATTTGTCTGGCCCTTACCCGCTCCGTCTATTGCAATATGAGCCTCGATCAGCGTCGCATCCGCACCCGCTTCTATCGCAAAGATGTTTCGCGTGTAGCTGCCAACCGGCTCCGCACCGGCCCGGACATGGGCGAGCAGAATTGGCCTTTCAGCCATTTCTCCCGGCTTGATCTTGACCATCACACCGTCGCGCATCAAGGCAGCATTGAGCGCAGTCACCGGATCGAACGCACCGATCCGATCGGCATCGAATTTCCCTTCGAGCCAGGTCGGCGCTTTGGCAAGCAGAGGCCCCAGCGCTATGAATTCGCCGCAAGCCTTGAGTCCGTCATGACTGGAAAGATCATCGCGATAGGTGCCATTGACCAAAACCAAAAGGTCCGCATCAAGAACTGCCAACGGCCCCAGGGCCTTGCGCAATTGTGCCTTGTCAACACCCACGCCATCACGTGCCGGCCCATAAGCCGTACCAATGCACTGGCGCAGGTCGGTATATTTGAACGCTTCCACCCGCCGGCTCGGCAGGCCCTGATCCTCAAAGGCCGCCATTGCAGACTGACGCAATGCTGCAACCCAGCCGTCACCCGGCAACGTCTCGCATTGAGTGCGAAACAAATCACCAAAGCCGCGCTCGGCGTCCGTTTTCGCCACGCCAACCGTCATCTCAATCGGTTCTCCAGGACAGGTTTATCAAGCGGCAGCCGTCGCAAATTCGGCATATCCGGACTTCTCAAGTTCAAGCGCCAAATCTTTGTCACCTGATTTTCGAATACAACCACCCGCCAGCACGTGCACACGATCCGGCACGATATATTCCAAAAGTCGCTGATAGTGCGTAATCACCAACATCGCTCTGTTGGGATCTCTAAATGCATTTACGCCATCCGAAACCACCCTCAGCGCATCGATATCCAAACCGGAATCGGTCTCGTCCAATACACACAAATCGGGTTCGAGCAGCGCCATTTGCAGGATTTCAGAGCGCTTTTTCTCGCCACCGGAAAATCCGACATTGAGCGGCCGTTTCAGCATCTCCATGTCAATATTCAGCGCTGCCGCCTTTTCGCGGGCGAGCTTTAGAAAGGCCGGCGTCGTCAATTCATCTTGCCCGCGCTTCTTACGCATCGCGTTGACAGCAGCTCGAAGAAACGTGAGCCCCGCAACGCCTGGAATTTCAAGCGGGTATTGAAAAGCCAAAAAAATGCCTGCGCCAGCCCGCTCGTCCGGCGCCATCTCAATCACAGAATGTCCGTTCCAACGGATATCGCCATCAGTCACCTGATAGCCGTCACGCCCGGCAATGACATAAGCCAGTGTCGACTTGCCCGATCCATTCGGACCCATGATGGCGTGCACCTCTCCGGCCGGGACCGTGAGAGACAAGCCCTTGATAATTGGCTTGTCTTCAGTTTCGAGTTTGACGTGCAAGTTCTCTATTTCAAGCATTCGTTCCGTTCATCCCCTTGGCGCTCCAAAATCTTTCGAAGGCCTCGGCTGCTTCCTGGTCTGCTTTGAGCAGCTGGGCCCTAAGCTGTTCCGCCTTTGTTTTCAATACGTCGTAATCGTCTTGTAGATCTTCGCAATCGTCATGTTTTGCCAGAACTTGATCGATCTGCATGGCTTCACGCTTGACCACGTCTGCATCGCTTTCCGCCTTCAGCCATGCTTCCTCTAGTCTATTGATTTCGTAAGTCATTCGTTCCTCCATCCAATTGAGTCGCCGGCTTCAAAAGTCCGGCTTCAGCTCACCCTCTTGAGGTCCCCGCCCAGTTCCGATTTTCCCCTTCCTCTGTCACATGAATGCACCATCTTTGTCCATCCGTCGCAGCCCTGTTCGCTCAATTTTCTTTGCCCCAACGCCAATGCCAGGCTCCGTCTGTCTTGTATCTACAGAATGCAACAAAGCCCAAAGTCAAAACGCAGATGCCAATGAACCAGACCGCAATGTGCCACGTTTCAGGTTCACCACCGGTAAGACCTGGCCGTGCAACAAGCGCCAGCGATAAGATAACCATGAGAACAATAAAGCCGATCGTAGCCGCCCAGCCTTTCCAATTGGCCGGCGTGGCACCGTATCCATAGCGTTTCGGCTTAAACCAGGCGTCCACCATTATCCGACACTCCCCTCAAGCGAAATTCCGATTAACTTTTGCGTCTCAGCCATGAATTCCATCGGCAAGTGCTGCAGCACATCGCGCACAAAACCATTGACGATCAACGCTACGGCTTCTTCCTCCGACAAGCCGCGCTGCATCACGTAAAACAACTGATCTTCAGAAATCTTCGAGGTTGTGGCCTCATGCTCGAATTGCGCTCTGGAATTCTTGGCCTCGATATAGGGCACGGTGTGGGCACCGCACCTGTCACCGATCAACAGCGAATCGCATTGCGTGAAATTGCGAACGCCGGTGGCTTTGCGATGAGCAGACACCAGGCCGCGATATGTGTTTTGGGAATGGCCGGCGGCAATGCCCTTGGAAATGATCCGTGACGACGAATTCTTGCCAAGATGCACCATCTTGGTGCCGCTATCGACCTGTTGATATCCGTTAGAGACCGCAATCGAATAGAATTCGCCGCGGGAGTTTTCACCCCTCAATATACAGCTCGGGTACTTCCAGGTAATCGCCGAGCCCGTCTCGACCTGGGTCCACGAAATCTTGGAATTTCTGCCTCTGCAATCGCCCCGCTTGGTGACGAAGTTATAGATGCCGCCCTTGCCGTTTTTGTCGCCGGGATACCAGTTCTGAACGGTTGAATACTTGATTTCCGCATCATCCATCGCGACCAGTTCGACAACGGCTGCATGCAATTGGTTTTCATCCCGCATCGGCGCCGTACAGCCTTCGAGATACGACACATAGGCCCCCTTCTCGGCGATGATGAGTGTGCGCTCGAACTGTCCGGTTTCACGTTCATTGATGCGGAAATAGGTCGACAGCTCCATCGGGCACCTGACACCCTCAGGAACGAACACAAACGAGCCATCAGAGAATACCGCGGAATTCAACGCCGCGTAATAATTGTCGCCTTGGGGCACAACCGTTCCGAGATATTTTTTGACAAGTTCCGGATGCTCGCGCAGCGCTTCCGAGATAGAGCAGAAGATGACGCCGGCTTTTTTCAGCTCTTCCTTGAAGGTGGTGACCACGGAAACACTATCGAACACGGCATCGATCGCCACTTTGCCATAGCTCTGGCCATCACCTTCGACTGCATCGAGTTCGCTGGGCTCACCCTGTTTGCGCACCCCTGCAAGGATCTCCTGCTCCTTCAGCGGAATACCGAGCTTCTCATAGGTCCGAAGCAACTCCGGATCGACCTCGTCCAGACTCTTGGGGCCCTCAGTGCTCTTCGGCGCCGCATAGTAGTAGAGATCCTGAAAATCGATCTTCGGGTAATGGACATTGGCCCATGTTGGCTCCTGCAACGTGACCCAGCGCCGATAGGCCTCAAGGCGCCAATCCAGCATCCACTGCGGCTCATCCTTTTTCTCGGAAATGAACCTGACGATATCTTCGTTCAGCCCCCTCGGGGCCTTTACGGATTCGATATCTGTCTCGAAACCATATTTGTACTTGTCGACATCGATATCGCCGACTTGCTCGATGGTCTTCTCGACGGCTGGCATTACCGCTCTCCTGTTATGTGCGCGACCGGCTGTCGCGCGGCGTCATCGAAATTGCTTATGCTCCATTGCGGTGTGCCGGAATGGATCCTCTCCCAGGCTGATAAAAACGCGTCGATATCACTCTCACTCGTTCCAACACCAAGACTGATACGAATAGCCGCCTCACCGATCGCGCTGTCGATCCCCATCGCCAACATCACGTGACTGCCGCCAACCTTGCCCGAGGAACAGGCAGATCCAGCACCAACCGCGATACCGGCAAGATCAAGTTTTATGACCAGGGACTTTGAATCTTCGCCGGCAACAGCAAGACATGACGTATTGGCAAGTCGCTCGACATCATCGCCGATAAACACGACCTCCGGCGTAATCTTGCGTACGCCTGCTTCAAGACGGTCGCGCAATTGGCGGATGGTCTCGATCTGATTGAGATCACGCCGTGTCGCCTGTGCGGCGGCGCCCAGCCCAACAATCGCTGCCACGTTTTCCGTTCCCGCGCGCCGGCGGCGTTCTTGTCCGCCCCCTTTGATCAATGCCGGCAATTCCAGCCCATCGCGAACGACCAGCACGCCGACACCCTTGGGGCCGCCGATTTTGTGGCCCGACATAGACAAATAATGCAGCCCCAGATCGGCAAACGACACTGGGATGCGCCCGATCGCCTGAGTTGCGTCGCTGTGAACAAAGGCCCCCTGTTGACGGGCGAAGTGACAAACCTCGCCGAGCGGCTGCACAACGCCGGTTTCGTTATTGGCGAGCTGCAAACTGACCAATGTCCGCTCGGGCGTCAAATCCCGACACAACAAGGCAGCGCCAATGGCACCCACATCAGTCACGCCAGATGCATCAGCGCCTACATCGATCAAATCCGCTGCACCAACGCTGGCCGGCGCCAGGATCGATTCATGCTCAATCTGCGAGGTTATAATTGTTTCCCAGTTGGCTGAAATCACCCAATTGTTGGCTTCCGTTGCACCGGCCGTGAACACGATTTCCGAGGCGTTCGCCCCTACCAAATCGGCGACCTGCTCGCGCGCCTCCTCGACGATCGCGCGCGCGCGGCGTCCTTCGGCATGTACCGATGACGCATTTCCGATTTCATCGAAAGCCGCAATCATCGCGGCACGCGCTTCCGGCCTAAGCGGTGCCGTCGCATTGTAATCAAAATATGAGCGCGCGTTCTTCACTCTCAGCGTCCCCCCACAGAGGACTCCGGCATGTCCTTCGGTCCAACGCCATCCAACACTTGCTGCAGGCTGACATCAGCCAAAAACGCATCGATATGATCGCCCAACGCCTCCCACAGCCCATGTGTAAGACAGCGGCTGTGACGCACACATCCGCCGGCCGCAACCCCATGGCACCGGGTCATGCGAGTCTCTTCGCTGACAGCTGTCATAATATCCAAAACCGGGATGTCTTCAGGCGTTCGCTCTAACACATACCCGCCCGCACGGCCCCGCTGGCTGCGCACCAATCCCGCCTGGCGCAGTTTGACAAACAATTGTTCCAAATAGGCGACCGACAGTCCCTGGCGCTCTGCCACAATTGACAGGGGTACGGCTGCATCAGCACCGTATCGCGCCAGATCGGCCATCGCCATGACGGCATATCTTCCCCGTGTGTTGAGCTCCACAGCCCTACTCCATTTGATCGCTGACCGCCGACAATTCGGAAACGACGGCGCAAAGATCGAGATTCACTTGCAGACACGGCCTCGGATTGTGTTAAGAAGACCCGCTCACAACCCTATAATTCCACGGCCGGACCGGGCGAACCGGTTCTAAGCCATTCTGCGGCGAATATGGAAATCCTGATCTGGGAAGTCAAGTATAATAAGCCCGTGGCGATTCAAGGCCGGCTTGGACTTATAATTAATCCCTTGTGTCGGTAGGCCGACAAAAACCAAAGCGAAACAAAGATCATATGCCCGAACTGATAATCAATGGTCCTGTTGGACGTCTGGAAGCGCGCTATCACCATGAGCCAGCCTCTGACAGCCCGATAGCTGTCATTCTCCACCCCCATCCGCAGTTTGGCGGCACCATGAACAATCAGGTGGTCTATCACCTCTATTACACGTTCGCTGAGCGTGGGTTTTCGGTCCTGCGCTTCAACTTCCGCGGTGTCGGCCGCAGTCAGGGTTTTTTCGACAATGGACCTGGCGAACTTTCCGATGCTGCAAGTGCATTGGACTGGCTCCAACTGGCGAAGCCAGACGCCAAAGCCTGTTGGATCGTTGGCGTCTCCTTTGGCACCTGGATCGCCATGCAGCTGCTGATGCGGCGCCCGGAAATCGATTCCTTTATTTGCGTCGCCCCGCCGGCCAATCTTTATGACTTCTCCTTTTTGGCCCCCTGTCCGGCTTCCGGTCTCCTGGTCAACGGCGACAATGATCGTGTTGTCCCCTCTGCAGCGGTTGCCGACCTTGCCGTCAAGACGAAGGTCCAGAAGGGCATTATTCTCCATCACAAGATAATACCCAACGCCAACCACTTCTTCGAAGGCGAGGAACAGTTGGACGCATTGAAGAACTGTGTCGGCGGCTTCGTCGATGAGCACATGGTGGAGATCCTGAAGAACTCGAAAAAGGAAAAGTAACCGCCGACCGGCGCTAATGCCTATTCGCTGACGGGCGCCAAGGCCAGCACGCCACCGGTCATTGGTTGGCTGACACCGGTGGTGCCGGGCCAGGTAATGACCATCGACTTGCGGCTGCGCACCGCCAGATAAGCCCAGGCCTCTGCTTCGACACTATCGCCATCGACGCCTATGGCCTCGACTGGCAGCACAGCATTTTCAACCCGCGCCGCAATCATCTGCATCAGTGTCTTGTTCTTGCGCCCACCACCACTGACGACCCAGAACGCCGGTGCCTGCGGCAACACGGTCCGCGCGCGCGCAATGGCCTCCGCCGTGATCGCCGTCAACGTCGCAGCGCCGTCGCTCAGTGAAAGCCCGTCCACAATGTCGAGGGAGAAGGCATCGCGATCGAGTGATTTTGGTCCTGGCTCCGCAAAAAACGGATGCCGAAAAAAATTTGTGACACGGGCATCGTCGACCCTCCCGGCGGCCGCGACACGCCCGCCCTCATCGAGCAGCGCATCACTGTGCCGCCGGATCCAGTCATCGATGAGCGCATTGCCCGGGCCGACGTCGAAAGCTCTGAGGTCCAACTGGCTGCGTACGAACGTGATATTGGCCACACCGCCCACATTGACGAAAGCAGCTGGCCCGTCACCCGCCCGCATTGCAAGCGCAGCGTGATACGCCGGCGCCAGCGGTGCACCTTGCCCACCAGCCGCGCAGTCGGCCGCCCGAAGATCATAAACAACATCGATACCGGTCAATTCCGCGAGCCGGTGTCCATCGCCCAGTTGCAGCGTCAGCCCCCGCTCCGGCGCATGCAGAACGGTCTGACCGTGAAATCCAACCACATCGATATCGCCGGAGGAAAAGCCATTGGCATCCAAAAACACCTGCACCGCCGCCGCATGCCGCACCGTAAGAGCCGCTTCGACTTCCCTCAAACACCCCGGCCGAGCCTTTCGGTCAACGAGATCCTTCGCATCCCGCACCGCTTGGCGCAATTTCTCTTGAAAGGGGGGCTCATACGGATAGCTTGCGACCGGCCCCCGTTCGACACAAGATCCACCATTCGTCTTCAAGAGTGCGACATCGATACCGTCCATCGAAGTCCCGCTCATCAGGCCAATGGCTGTTAATGTCTGCGTCTCGGACTTGCCCATTTGGCCCTTCCCGTGCAATTTGCCGACCGACCCGCAGCCCTGAGCTGTACTCTTAGCGATGCAACTGAGACGCGGCCCTACCGCGGCACCATACAATGTCCGACATTGAGCCCAAATCCGAGTTTCTTCGTATTTTGACCGATCGCGGGTTTATCCACCAGTGCTCGGACCTTGACGGCCTCGATAAGCTGTGCGCCAACCGCCAAGCGATCGCCTACGTCGGTTATGACTGCACGGCGCCCTCGCTCCACATTGGCTCCCTGATTTCGATCATGATGCTGCACTGGCTGCAGGCCACAGGCAACAAGCCGATTGCGCTGATGGGCGGTGGCACCACCCGCGTCGGCGATCCATCGGGCAAAGACGAGACCCGCAAGATCCTGACCGTCGACGATATCGAACAGAATAAGATTGGCATAAAGCAGGTATTTGAGAAGTTTCTCAACTTCGGCACCGCCAACAGCGATGCCATAATGTTGGACAATGCCGATTGGCTGGCGCCGCTGAATTACATTGACTTCCTTCGCGATGTGGGGCGCCACTTTTCGGTTAACCGCATGTTGACCATGGATTCGGCGCGATTGCGTCTCGAACGCGAACAGGAACTGTCGTTTATCGAGTTCAATTACATGCTGTTACAGGCCTACGATTTTGTCGCTCTCGCGCGTCAATACGGCTGCAATCTGCAAATGGGCGGCTCCGATCAGTGGGGCAACATCGTCACCGGCATCGACCTTGGCAGGCGCATGGGCACGCATCAGCTTTACGCTCTGACGTGTCCACTGCTGACCACGGCATCCGGCGCAAAAATGGGCAAAACGGCAAGCGGCGCCATTTGGCTAAACGAAGACCTGCTTGCCCCATATGATTACTGGCAGTACTGGCGCAACACCGAAGACGCTGACGTCGTGCGATTCTTGAAATTATTCACGACGTTGCCGCTTGATGAAATTGCCAAACTGGGTGAACTGCGCGACAGCGAGATCAACGAAGCCAAAAAGGTTTTAGCGACCGAAGCAACCGCTTTGGTTCACGGCCGCGAGAAAGCTGAGGCCGCAGCGGACACCGCCCTAAAGACGTTCGAGCAAGGCACGACCGCTGCGACGCTGCCGACCCTCGAAGTTTCGGCTGCTGCCCTTGGCGATGGCATCGGCATTCTGACCGCATTTGTCGATGCCGGCCTCGTGAAGTCAAATGGCGAAGCCCGCCGGCAGATCAAAGGCGGCGGCCTGAAGGTCAACGACAAAACGGCAACGAACGAGCGCGCCATCCTGACACCACAGGATCTCACTGACGACGGTGTGATCAAACTCTCGTTTGGCAAGAAAAAGCATGTGCTATTGAAGCCGGTCTAGGTCACCCTCATCAGGTCACCCCGAGCGATGCTCCCAATCGCGGTTCATCCCAGCGCAATCAATCTTCGTCAGTCTCCGAAATCCAACCTCGGCCGTCATCCGACTGGTGCTTTTGGCGTCTGAGACGCTTTTGCCGCTGACCGGACCGGGTCACACCTTGGCGTGCATTAACGCCGCTGCCCCCGCCACGGCTACGCGGTGTCACTTCAGGGCGCGGGTCTGTCATTTGGAACATTTCGCGAAAAATCCCCGGCGCCACCACCGACAATGGATTGACCAGCACCGTTGGATTATCCATCGGCCCGCGGATTGCGAATACGACGCCCAGCATCCCTTCTCCTCTGGGCCCGCTCAATATCTCACCCAGAAGCGGCAAGTCTTTGAACATTGCATTCAGCCCCTGTAGCGGCACATAAGTGCCGCCAAGACTAACGACACGGTCTTGGAAATCCGCCTTGCCTTTCATCGACACACCGAGCAGCGGTCCCCTGAGCTCAGCGTTGTGCAGCACGAACTGCCCCTGTCCAACCGAGAACGGCACCCGCATCCAGTTGAATTCCAGAACTTCCCGTACAACTCTACGTCGCGCCTTACGACGGCCCTTCCCAGGCGCTTGCAGGACTTCCCCGACAACCCGGTCGCCATAGATATTGAAGTCGCGCACAATCAGTTGCCCGGTTTTTTCTACGGCACCGCGCCGGTCGAGCCGAAGATAAAGGTTAAGCTTGCCGCCTTGCATCTTGGGATAAAAGCCGACCATCTTTAGCACTTGACCAGCATCCGCCGATTGGGCAACGAGCCGCCGGTTGCGTTTCGCCTGCGTGCCCTTGAGTTCGACCTCTAATGATTGCGCCCGCCGGCGCTTGCTGGCGGCGTCGACGACACCACGTGCTGTAAGCGTCCGCATTGCCCCCTTGCGCCGCGACAGTCGGACGTTGACCTTCCGCATCGAGACATCACCATGCCCTATGACATTGTCGATGTTCGCAACAAGATCGAGATCTCTATCATTTTTTGACTGCGCACTATCGCCGCCACCGATGGAGTAGAACGACCGGAACAGTTGACGCCCATCGAAGTTCCGCCCCTTGACCTTTACCTTCCAAACTTTCTGTTTGGACAAACGTCCACTGACCGAGAGTTGCGAGACCACATTCAACGCAAAAACCGGGAAATCGAAGGCCCGCGCACGACCGGTTTTATCGAGCAGGACCCTGCCTTCCAAAGCTATATTTCGTCCGACGACTTTAAAATCTTTGAGCCGCGAGACCTTGTTGTCTTCAACGATCTCGAATTCGGCCTTGGCAGCGATGCGGGCAGCCTTGCGCCATGCCAGGCTCTTGATGGCGAGCGTTGCATTTGTCAGGTCGGCTGTAACCAATAGCCGTCGCGGTCCGACCTTCTGCGGCACGAGCCGCACCTCCACCGGCGTCGGTCCTTGTATCAACCCGCCCAACGTCAGACCCAACCGGCGCCGGTCAGCATCATTTAAGACGGCTTGGAGCCTTATTGGCGGCTGGTTCGATGCACCGGCACGAAAAATGTGCTGCCAACCAACATTGACCGGGACACCGCGCAAAAGGAACTTTCCACCGAGATCGGCCGTCCGCTCCGTCACCGTAAAATTCAGGCTTCCACCCTCGACATCATATTTACCAACAAGTCTTTTGCCGGCGGCATCGATAACTTGTCCGTCCAGTTTAAAGGTCAGGTCTTCCGGCCCCAGGTCTTCGCCGAGTGGCACGGAAACATTGAGATTGCCCTGAATCCTACCGGTCGCGGTAATCCGCTCCTTACCGATGATATCCTCACCGCCAAAGGCGTCTTGGCGCATCAATTCAATTCCGGCGGCCAGCGGCGCGGTGATCGCAATGGTAAAGGCACCCCGGGCCTGCCGAGCCCAGACATTCGAGGACAGCAGCCTGCCGGTTTTGAGCGTCAGAGTTTTTCCCGACGGCAGCACCATCTTGGCCTTCGGTAGCACCACCTCCAATGTATCGTCATTGACGCGAATGAGGGCACGCGGTGCAACCACCGGACTGGAGCGCGGTGCCGGTTCAATTTTTAAGTTGCTCGCTTCAAACGCAGCAACCACCTTACGGCGTTCTGCCACCGGTGGCGCGTCGCGACCAGCGAGACGAAACGCACCGCTGGCACTGAACCGCCCCTTATCAATTGTACCGCCAAGCACTTGTTCACCCGCCCACTTGCGGAAAACTGGCACCAGCGCGCGCGGCCACAGCGCCTTAATAACTGGTGTTTTCAACGAAGAAATCACGCCGGAAAACCGATGCGTATAAAGTTTGCCTGTCCGGACCAATTGCCCCGACGCATCGATGGCACCGCCTCCGGCCGCAATCTTGAGCGTGTCAATGCGAACTTGCCGGCCCTGATGCGCGATCAGTCCTCTGACTTCAAACTTGTCCAGGCGCGTTTTCGCGACGCCAAATTCCGGCGCAAACAACGATCCCGATTTGGTTGCAACGGCAAATTGCCATGCCGCCCCTGGTGCCGTCGACACTCTGCGCCCTTCTGCGATCCAGTCGACCGAGTTCTTGCCCCAACGAAAATTGGCATTCTTTATCTTTAGATGGTCTCTAACGGCATTATATGAAAATTCGACAGTGCCTCTGTCGACTGCCTGCGTCAGCGCACCGGGAAAACGGAATTTGCCCCGGCCGATCTTGAGACGCCCACCGATTGATCCAAGTTCACCCGCCTTACTGATCGCAAGCTTTATGTCTCCTGATAGCGGCGCAGCCAGCATTCCTGCCAATCCGACGCCCGGCATCAATGGTGCAATCGAGCGTGGTACGAACTTATTGAGCTGCAACCGCAGGACGACACCTTCAGCGACTTTGTCATCTGCACCGGCAGCGAATTGCATTGTCCAATTCGCCTCCCTGCTCCTGACAGAAGCATTGCCGGTGAGCAGTCGCCCGGCACCGCGACCGCTCAAATCGAACCTTGCAGAGCGCACTTGCCAAAATAATTTTCTGCCCTGGTGCGTCAGAATAAGCGTTGCATCACGCACCCCCATCCCTCTCAGATAGGATCGAGGCCACGACTTGCCGAGACCCGATTGCGCGCTTGCCATCAACCGCGTGACATCGAGCCGCGCGCGCGTTTGTTCAGCCGATTCGACTGTCCCTCTGAGGCCGACATTCGGCTGTCTTTTGGCACCGCCATCCCCCGGTCTCGAATTTGTAGAAGCTGCGGCTGGGCTTTCCGAAAAACTCAACGATATTCGGCCATCCACTTGCTGCAATCGAAGTTTGGGCTTTATCAAAACAATCCGTTCAGGCGCGATACGCCCGAAAATCAGTGCCCATGGACTAAGCGCCAGCGCAGCCCGAGGCGCCAGCGCAATGGGCGTCCCCGCAAGATCGGAAAATTTGAGATAACTCAGGCGCAGCTCAAGACCTCGGTCGGAGGTGAGCAACACAAACGCATCGTCAACCTTAACCCGAAACTGCGGCAACTCCGATTGGATCGCGGTTGCGATTTTCCCGGTGTAGGATTTCAGAGATATCGGACCATTGAGCAGCCGCACATAACCGATACCAATCCCGACACATAATAAAAGAATAAGCGGTCCCAGAATGCGGACGCCGATCCATAAGCTCCGCACGAGGATGCTTGGCCCGGCCACAACCGGCAGCCTCCGCCGTGCCCGACCGCTTGGCGCCACCTGCTCGCCGCCGTCATCGCCCCATCTTTCATTGTAGCCGTTTGCGTTCACAAGTTCTCTCGCTTCACGCCAAGGTATCGGGACAGCACACACCGCCCGCGCATTCCACCACCCTTCAAATTCCGGCAACCGAGCAGTTGCGAGGTGGACCAGAGACGGCTACCCATAAGCGTACCGGGTCGGCGGCCCCCCAACGGTCTCACGCCCCAACACCAATATCTGCATTCTGTTTTGCGGATCGAAAAACGTCAAAAGAAAGGCACCCCTGATGGTTGAAGAGGGAAAGACGGCACCAGCGTTCAAATTGCAGTCGGATACCGACGAAACGGTGAAGCTAAGTGATTTCAAAGGCAAACCTGTGGTCGTCTACTTTTATCCCAAGGACGACACATCAGGCTGTACGAGGGAGGCACAGGACTTTACTGAACTCAAAGCAAAATTCGACAAGGCTGGCGTCCAAATATTGGGCATATCACCGGACAGCGTAGCCAAACACCAGAAATTTCGCGACAAATACGACCTGACGGTTCGCTTGCTGGCCGATGAAGACAAGCAAGTCGTCGAGAAGTACGGCGTTTGGGTGGAAAAATCGATGTATGGGCGCAAATACATGGGTGTCGAGCGATCGACGTTTCTCATCGACGCAAAGGGCAAGATCGCCAAAATCTGGCGCAAGGTCAAAGTACCGGGCCACGCCGAAGCCGTCCTAACCGCTGCCAAAGACCTGTGACGTGGTAAACGCTTGGCCTCCGCCGCTCGACTCACCTGGCCCCCATCCCACGACGCTGGCAGAAGCAGCTCTAGGTATCGTCGCTGCGCCAGCTCCGCCCACCAAGGTGGCGCTGGCACTCAACACCAGCCAACGCTGGACAAGGCGCCAGCTCACACTTGACCGCAACGCCGAGTTGCAGCTGCCCGACGCGCCTGGCCGGCCCGAGCGCCCGATCCTGACCGCACCGCGCAATGTGCCGAAACGCGGCACCAAGACGCGCCAACAGCGCCACGCCCTGTTGCACGCATTGGCGCATATCGAACTCAACGCGATCGACATGGCATGGGATTTGGTTGCCCGCTTCGCGCATCTCGAACTGCCGCTTGCATTTTTCGATGATTGGGTCAGCGTTGGCAAAGAAGAAGCCGAACACTTCCAAGCTTTGTCTGAGCGCCTCACTGCCCTCGGATCGGCTTATGGCGCCATGCCGGCACATGATGGCTTGTGGCAGGCAGCGGCGGCAACATCAGGAAATCTGCTTGCACGTCTGGCGGTCGTACCACTGGTTTTGGAGGCGCGCGGCCTTGATGTGACTCCAATGATGATAAGTCGCATGACCGCCAGCGGTGATTGCGAGAGCGCTGAGATTCTCAAACGCATCTACAATGACGAAAAAGGTCATGTTGCGATTGGCTTGCGGTGGTTCCGCTATCTTTGCCAACGTCAAAACTTACCGGTTGAGCAAACCTACCAACAGCTCGTGCGGACTTACTTCAAAGGCGCAATTAAACCGCCATTCAACCACCATGCGCGGAATACTGCAGGCCTGACACCCACCTTCTACCTTGCCCTCGCTGCGCCGACATCAAAGCCGGGGCCCGCCGGCACAGATTAAACTTAACGCAACACAATGATTGCACGCAAAAACTCGAAGGTGAAAATCTGATATGTACACCCCAGCGTGGCCCCGACGTCCTGGTAAATGATCCATAATTGTGTAATAGACGAATGCGGTTGTGCTCATTGCCACAAGACAATGGTGCATCGCTGGCCGACTGGGTAACCTTGCCCAGCTATCGAAGGTGTGGAGATTGAATAACAAGGCGCGGAGACGAAGTAGAAATGCTGCCCAATTTCAAGAGGTCTGATCCACAAAGCCCTGCACCGCAATTGCCGGGCAGGGGCGCGCCGCCACCGCCGCGTCCGCCAGCCCGCCCCGGCGAGCCAAGAACGGTATCTGTTATCGGGCCGGACTTGCTGTTGACCGGCAATCTCGTCTCGAATGGTGAAGTACAAATCGATGGTGAAGTACAAGGCGATGTACATGGCTCTCACGTCCTGATCGGCAGCAATGCACGGATTACTGGATCGGTAATCGGCGAGGAGGTGATCCTTCGCGGCCATGTTATGGGATCGGTGCGCGGCCAAAATGTCATGTTGCAGGCCACCAGCCGCGTCGAAGGCGACATCTACCATAAGAACCTCAGCATCGAACAAGGCGCCTATTTCGAAGGCAAATCCAGTCGATCAGAGGATCCAACAGCCGGCGTTCAGCACACTAATCCACACAATCAGGACCCAATCATCCCGAACCCCTGACGCTTGCCCTAAGCATCGCTACCGCTACGTGTCACGACCGCGGCCCATATCGGGACCGCCCATTTAACAATCCGTCGCACACATATCAGCTATCGAGTGTAGCAGGATTGACGCTGCCCCAAGCTGACAGGGCCAACCGTTTACCACCGAACTGTGCAACCAAGGGTTCGAATGCACGATCGTGACAGGTAAAAATAAGCACCTGATGATGCATTGCGGACCGGCTGAGCAAATCGAATAGAGTGCTTAATCTTTCATCGTCCGAAAACACCAGCGCGTCGTCGAGTATGATCGGAATCGCGTGACCTCTATCGGCAAACAGCCTAGCGTACGCGAGCCGGACCAGCACCGAGATCTGTTCCCGCGTACCATCGCTGAGCTGGGCCAAGGGCTCCAGTGATCTGCCACGCTTCAAGCCCGTCACGCTTAACGGACCGTCGAGATGCACGGCACCGTCCCCTAGAAGTTCAGTGATAAGAGGTTGCGCGCGATCAAGAACCGGCTGCAACACACGGCCCTTTTTTTCTCCCGCCGCACGATCAAGCTCGGACAGCAACAACTGCAAGGCGTCCGCTTCCAATTGTATATCATCTAACCGACGGCCGGCTTCACGAAAGGCCGCGGTCAATGTCTCTTGCTTAAATGCAATATCGGCTTCGCGATCGGCCTCAAGATGGCCCTCGATGGCGGCAATTTCGAGTTGAACGTCTTTGAGGCTTTGCGCTGTCGTTTCGGCGAGCGTTCGATGACGGTCGACCTCTTGCTGCAACTGTTCCAGAGTCTGGCCATCTGGGCAGGCCGCTGCCCAATCCTCATACGTACGGTGCGCATCGACATGAAAGGCCTGCGCCGCCTGCACCTCCCGCAACAAGGCGCCTTGAGCGTCATCATCAAGCTCAGCATCCTGCACCAACACCTGGAGCTGCTGTTCAGCGTTTTCAATCGACGATCGCGTGTGCTGCTCACGCAATCTGGCAGCGACAATATCGCCCTGCAACGTTTCCAACGCACCGTGCTGCGCCTTCAAGTTTTCGCCGAGTTCAGCGATCCGGCATTTAACCTCCGCTTGGGTCTCAGAAATCACCGGGCCAGCTGGATCGCCGTTTGGACTTGGCCGCACATTTGCAAGTTCGGTCTCCAGAGCCGCTAAGCCGTCAGGCGCAAGCGCAGAAAACATCGCGGTCGCTGCATCCGCCCGACGCATAAGATGATGCTTCTCAACCAGCAATCGGCTGGCTTCCGCGACATCGCTCACACCCATCTGAGCCAAGAGAGTTTTTAACGCATCTCGATTAGCCTCACGCAAATTGGTAAGGCGTGCGTGTTCCGCCTCGTTGCCTGGACGAACCGCCAACCGCCCCACGCCCCCAACAACGATTTCGACCGGTTGATCTGCAACAATGGTCTCGCCTTCGGACAGGCTGCGACCATCGATCTCAAACACCCCGCCGGGGTCCGGCTCATATTGAATGCCGATCGTCGCAGCCTGCGCGTCTTGCAAGGCGGCCAGGCGTTGGCCCTCAACGGCCAAGTCTCGCGCTTGTTCAACACGTGCGTCACTGACAGAAAGCCCAGCAATCTCCTCATTCAACTGATGCGCTTCGGCCTCGGCGTGCTTTGCCCGTGCAAGACGCGCTTCCAACTCACTGGCTGCACTGAGCGCGGCTTGATAGGCTTCATCGGCCACGAGACGCTGCAGAGAAGTTTCAGCTTCAGCCATCTTGCGCCGCAAGTCCTGCAGGCACGCCTCACCCTGTTGCCCCAACTCCTGCAATCGCACGACGGTTGCCGTCTCGACCTCGATCTGCTCCTGCAATTTGCCAAGCCTGGTCTTCAGCTGCGAGATCTGCTTCTGTCGCGATTGCAAGTCGTCAAATTGCTTGGTCTTTGCGTCCAGTGTCGCCTGAGCGGCCTGGGCCTTATAATGCAAGGCATCGAGCCTCTCGCGCGCCACACGGGCTGCCTCAAAGGCTGCGTTGGCCTGCGCCCGCTCTTCAATCATCCGCTGGCCTCGCTCGGGATTGGCGAGCGCACGCTCTTCAGTGATCAGCTCCTGCAATCGCCGGTGCTTATCACGATAGAGCTCGAAGCGCGCATCCACATCGCCCAGAGTGACCTCCAGCGCAGCAAATTCGTCTTGGGCTTTGGCAAGCGCGCCGCCTTTGCGTGGCTTTAGCGTTTTCTCCGTAACCAACTCACCGAGCCGCTCTGCGATCAGCTCACGCACCTTCAACGCTTTGCCGCCACCGCTCGCCAGCGTCGCTTCCTGTTCTATAAATGCCGCAAGCGAAGCAGAAAGATTTGCAGTCTGGCGCCCTTCCGGCATCGAGAAACTCTTGGTCTGCGCCACCCACAACAATCCGTCGGGCACCATTGCTGTTGTCTCACCGACCAGCGATTCAAGTTGATTTTCCGCGTCCGCATTTCGCCAGCGCGTCTGTGTATCCAGGTTCATGAGGAGCGCACTTTTGCCAGCGAGAAATTGCTTTCGCAACAGCCAACGGTCTTGTCCAAGTTGGAACTCGACTTCGATCATCGGTGCGCCGCCATGATACGACCTTAGCGCGCGCACCGCTTTATTGGTGGCCGAATATGGCTCACGGAATACGGCCTGCAAGGCGCGCAATAATGTTGACTTGCCGCGCTCATTTGGGCCCGCCAATAGATTGAGCCCTGGGCTCAATCCCGTAAGACAAACGCCATCCAGAAAGGGCCCGACCTCTTGCAGGCGCAAAGCTGTCAGTATCATTATTGTTCCCTGTCGCTGGCACGTGCCAGCGTGAATAACCGGCGCATCGCGCGCTCGGCAGTGACGGCCTCTCGTGCCTCTCCACTGCTCATAATGCCCGCAAGGCGCTCGGCAACGGCCTCGAGAACATCGTCCCCCAATGCGCGCAACTCATTCTCACGCGGTGACAATTGCAACCCATCACTGCGTCGGCGCAAATAGAACAAGCGCGCGGCAAGGTGTTCCAAGCGCTCGTCAAGCTCAGCGTCATCACTGAGCGACAATTCCCCCTCGAGCCTGAGTTCAAGCAGGCTCTGGTGCGACAGCTGGCCCAAATCTCCGATCTCACGCTCTATGGCCGCAATGTCTTCCAGCGTCGTCACGCTGACAGACCGCTTTAGCCACCGGTAGTGCGCAACATCGACAACTTCGACCGCCGGCAAACGTCCAGGCGCCTCAAGACGAACCAGCAGGGCGTGACCTGGATCGTTTGCGGCAAACTGATCCGGCTCCGGTGTGCCGGCATACCATACCCGCGGACCGATTTGCTTCATGCCATGCCAATCACCAAGTGCCAGATAATCCAAATGCGCCGATTGCGTGCGTTCGGGATCGACAAACGCCGTCGCTGCAGACGTGAATGAAAATGACATCGCCGGGCCATGCGCCAGACCTATACGCATGACACCGGTATCGACCGGCACGTCGTCCATCCATTCCGTTGGATCGCGCGCCAACCGCTTCTCGACGATCGGGCTCGGCAGTAACATCACGTCATCGCGCAGCATTTGCGGCACTGCATCAAGATAGACCGAAACATTCTCCGGCAGACCAATCGCCGTGAGCCGATCCCATACACCGGCATATTCGCCGGGATCATGATTGCCGGGAATGATATGCCAATTAAGATCATCGCTACCCTTTAGGCGCGCCAGAACCTCTCTCAGGCCGAGGGCAC
Organism: Hyphomicrobiaceae bacterium; assembly: GCA_965223255.1. GTDB lineage: Bacteria > Pseudomonadota > Alphaproteobacteria > Rhizobiales > Hyphomicrobiaceae > CBDCWA01. The sequence goes on from CBDCWA010000004.1 coordinate 514,022, forward strand.
TAATCGACCCGTGGTCGAACACATCTCCCGCGACCAATATATCACCGGCACCGCCCGCCCTTGCCGCATCCGCCAAACGGCCGATCGCCGACAATCGCTGCGCCCGCAACTGACTGGCATACTCAACGTCAAATTGCCCAAACGATTTGGCGATATGCCAATCGCCAGTGTGCAAAAATGTGAACCCCATTGGCGCTCCGCCACGTCCTAAGTGTTACCGTCAAAATGCCACGCTTAACTTTGAATGCCGGCACTATAAGTTCTATGTTTGTTCTCCCTAAGGCTGCCGCAGCTTTTATCCACAGGCAAGTGATTTTTAAAAGTCATGCTCCGGTCGCTGAACGCAACGGATCGACACACCTTAAGTCATTGTTTTTTAATCGATTTAACAACATGCATCGGTTCTGCCTTGTGGAAGTTTTGGCTCCCCCCGACCATTAGAACTTGAGAACAACTCTGATGCCTAGCCACAACCGCCTATGTAAAAGGCAGCATGCGAGGCTGAAAATTCACGTCTTCGGCACCGTCAACTGCTCGTGAGAACAGTTGAACGGGCCTGTTCCTTACGAAACTTCAAGCCCAATCCCAATTCTCTAAGGTTGCTGGATCAATTCGGGGAATTGGAGAATGACAATGAAGCTTAATATTATTGGATTTGCCGCCTCTATAATTCTTGCGACAACAGGCGGCGCACTTGCAGAAGCGCCCGATCTCGCCGGCCAGTGGACCGGATCTGGATTTGCCGAGGTGACCAATGGTAACAAGGAGCGCGTTCGCTGCCGCGTGACTTACAGCAAGGAATCCGCCAAGGTTTATGCCGTCAATGCTGTTTGTGCGAGCCCTTCGATCAAGATTTATCAGTCCGGCGTTGTCTCCCGCGCCACCATCAATACCTATCTTGGAAGAGTTCACAACAACCAATTCGACATCTCAGCACGGGTACGGGTTGTTGTCAGGGGCGCCAGGCAGACCATTACCATCAAGGCCGATCAGGGCTCAGGCCAAATCAAACTGAGGAAGCTCTAATTGTAATGAAATTCTGGTATTCACCGAGGAAGGCATCTGTTGAATAGTCGCGAGCGCAACCAACGAGTCTAAGCCCCTGCTATTGAATAACGAGTGGACCGATCGTGAGCGCAGACGTTGAAACAATTATCGTCGGATCGGGCGTGGTCGGCCTAGCTATTGCAAAAGCGGCAGCAGCCAGAGGTCACCAGGTCATGGTGCTGGATCGCAACGACGTCATTGGTGCAGAAACAAGTTCGCGCAACAGCGAAGTTATCCACGCCGGGCTCTATTACCCGCCTGGCAGTCTTCGCGCCCGCTTTTGTGTTGAGGGCAAACATCAACTCTACCGGTTTTGCGACGATCACGGTGTCCCCGTAGCGCGGTGCGGCAAACTGGTGGTCGCGGTGACGGAAGCCGAGCACCCGGCGCTCGCTAAAATACAAGAAACCGCCAAGAAAAATGGTGTCAACGATCTTGTTGCATTGTCTCCCCAGGCAGCCCGCGAACTTGAACCTGAAGTTCGTTGCACAGCAGCTTTATTTTCTCCCTCGACCGGATGCATCGACAGCCATGCCTTTATGCTGGCGCTGCAAGGCCATGCCGAAAATAATGGCGCAGAGATTGTGCTTCGCACCGCGGTCGCCGGGATTTCCCGCACACCAGCCGAATGGTACGCCCTCCACCTCGAGGACGGCAGTGAGATTACGGCAGCGAACGTGATTCTATCGCCAGGGTTACATGCCACAACGCTCGCGCGCACGATTGATTTCCCGCCGGCCTATCAACCGCCGCCGACCTATTACGCGCGCGGCCAATATTACGCGCTGTCGGGACGTTCCCCATTTAATCGCCACATCTATCCCCTGCCGCAAGGCGCCTGGCTCGGCCTTCATGCCACCATCGATCTTAGCGGTCGCTGCAAATTCGGACCGGACATCGAATGGATCCCCGAGATCGATTACCGCTTCGACCCGACAAAACTGGATCAATTTCTGTCGTTCATTCAGTCCTATTATCCAGCGCTGGATCCAGATCGATTGCACCCGGATTACACCGGCATTCGCCCCAAGCTCTATCGGGAGGGGGAACCAGTTCCCGATTTTGCCGTGCATGGACCGGCGACCCACGGCCTCAAAGGACTGGTAATTCTATATGGCATTGAAAGTCCTGGCCTGACGTCAGCGCTGGCCATCGCCGATTACGTCGCTGAGATGATCGCAACGTGAAAGTCGAGGAATGACACCGGGCTAAAAAATCAGGCCTTCCAATCCTCCTGGATCATCGCGGCTGCCTTCTCGGCAATCATGAGCGTCGGCGCCGCCAGACAACCGGCAGGGATCGTCGGCATTATCGAGGCATCGACAACGCGCAGGCCTTCTATCCCGTGCACGCGCAAGCGATGATCCACGACCGCCTGCTCCCCCTGCCCCATGGCACACGTCCCACACCAGTCACCTGTCGAGGCCGCACCATTCACGGCCGCGGACATCAGTTCCTCGGCGGTCTCGACCGTTGGCCCGGGATACACCTCACCGACCTCCAAGCATTGGAGAGCCGGTTGCTGCGCGATGGTGCGCGCCATGCGCAGAGCTTTGACGGCCATGGCTTGATCGTCATCGGTGTCGAAATAGTTCGGCGCCACGCTGGCCGGAGCATCTGCATCAGAAGATTGCAGGCTGACAACCCCAGTACTGGATGGTCGAAGGTTGGTGACCTCAACCGTAAAGGCAGCACTGCCACCCATCGCGCCGGACACATCATCAAAGGCATAAGGTTGCACCCGAAATAGGAGGTTCGCCTGCGGCTCATCTTGATCGGTTTTGGCAAGCGTTCCAAAGGGCGCTGGAATCGATGCCAGCGGTCCGGTGCCATAAACGAAATACTCAAAGAACATTCGCGCTTGGGCAAAAAATCCATGGCTGCAGTCGTTAAGCGTCCGAGAATGCTTCACAGAGAATTTCGCGCAGACGGTCACATGATCCTGCAAATTCTGTCCGACACCCGCTAAAGCAAGGCTTACCGGTATTCCGTGTTGTTGCAGAGTTTCCCCCGGCCCAATACCCGAAGCCAACAAAATCTTTGGCGACCCGATTGCCCCGGCTGAGAGAATGATCTCACGCGTCGCCCCGATCTCCATTGGAAACCCATTGCGATAGAGCCGGATAGTTGTGACCCGACCATCCTTTACCCGCACCTTCTGCACGGCGGCCTGGGTCACGATAGTCAGGTTCTTGCGCCTTAGTGCCGGCTGCAGAAAAGCCTTGGCAGCATTCAGGCGCCGGCTTGCGTCCTGACTAGCAGAAAAATAAGCGGAACCGACCGCGCCGATACTGTTGAGATCAACCAGGCGCGGGCACCCGGCCTGCTCTGCAGCTTCCCCCCAAGCATCAAGCAGCGGCCATGTCAGCGACGGCCCCGCAACGCGCCATTCGCCGCCGGTGCCGTGCAGTCCATCCGTGGCATGGCCAGCTGAAAACGCAACGTGGTGTTCATGTCGCTTAAAATAGGGAAGGACGTCGTCCCAACCCCACTTGGAATTTCCGAGGCTGGCCCATCTGTCATAATCGGCAGGCTGCCCGCGCAGATAGATCATACCGCCAATATTCGTCGAACCACCAAGCCCTCTGCCGCGCCGAACAGCAAATCGTCGGTTATTCGCCGCCGGGACGGGATCGGACAACTCATTCCAATCCAGCGCATTATTGCCGATACAATAGTAATATCCCATGGGAATTTTCGACCAGAAGTGATCGACTGGTCCACCGGCTTCGACTAACAGAACACGCCAGTCCGGGTTTTCCGACAATCGATTCGCCAACAGACAACCAGCGGCTCCCGCCCCAACAACAACGAAATCATAATCCGCCAACGTGTCGGTCATTGTCAGATAACTGTCTCAACTGGCTTGTCACAAAGAAGGCCGCCGGGCGGACCTTATACCCCAGTGATCAAGAAAGAATAGATGCACCAACCAATCACCGGTTAGTTGCATTGCAAAAAACAACAACATGCCTACACCACTGCCGCAACCGACCGCACCGGCCAGTTCACAGATCCTTCCCCAGAAACACGAGGTTTTTTCCCCGCCACACCAGGCACCGTCTCTGGACAAATCCGATTCGGTTGTAGAAGCGAACATTTCGTGCCCCTTCGGATGTCACGATATGAACGCCGGCACATCCTTGCTCTCGGGCCCTGCTGGCAAACCGTTCGATCAACGCTTCGCCGATCCCGCCGCCGCGCCATCCAGCACAAACGTTGATATGCAAATGGGCGCGATAAAAGGGCGTGAGGTCTGAAAACGCAGGAAAATAGCCGATATCTTCAAACAGCGCGCAGCGCGCCGGATCATCGAGGCAGCCGACGACATAGCCCACCACGGTCTCTTCCGGCCCCAACGCGACGACCCCGTTTTCCGGGAACAGGCGAAGAAACCGGCCAAGCCAACGATCCCGGAACCGTGCCCGCTCGCAGTCATTCGCAAAAGCCTGCACGGAACTCGCCTCAAAGAAGATCCGATCGAGGCCCTCTATCAACCTGGACGATGGCGTCAACGCCTGAAAAGGAACATATTGCACCGCATGGCAGCTATGCCCTGTTGTCATGCTAGGCACCCATTCTCGCGCTTTCCGGCCAGTTATTGCGACGAAATCGCAGTTTATTAACGGCACCAGGCCGGAGACTACTAACAAATCGTCACAAAAGGCCACTGCCATGCGGATTTGGCAAACCGCCTATGCACTTCCGCGTCTACTCGGCCTCTGGCGAACATGCCATATGCTGCACAGCACAAAAGTCGGTACACATAAAGCCGACAATGAGCACAAAAGTTGAGATGACAACACAAAGGAGATGATCATGAGCGCTACTGCACTCAAAGATGACGCCCCTGTCAAAGCTGGGGCAAACGACAACCACCGTCTGTACAATACTTTTGTTAGGCCGATACAGGATTTCGGCACCGCACTGGCACGCGCCCAAAAAATGGAGCAGTTGATCAGCCGCGGCTATAGCATCGGCAAGGCCTACGACATGGTTTACAACAAAGCTGCTTAATCCGATCGCAAGCGATTAGGTTAACTGCAGAACTTTCAATGGCCGCACCAAAGCAACGGTGCGGCCCTTGTTTTTCAGTTTCATCGCGCCAGGCGATCCAGAAATTTCCAGATATGGGGATAAAGTCCATCACGCACCAGCGTGCTGTGATCACTGCCTGGAAATGCCACAAACGTCTTCGGTTCTGGAGCCAACGCAAACAGGCGTTTTCCATGCGCGAAGGGAACAACCGTGTCGCCAGTCCCATGGGCGATCAGAATTGGCATACGCACCGCCTTGATCCACTTGCGTGACAAGAACTGATCCCACATCAGGGCATGCACGGGCAACAACGGATAGCGTTCCCCAGCGACATCAACAACCGCCGTATAGGGGGCCTCAAGGATGAGCGCCCGCGCCGAGACCTCACTGGCAAGCTTCGTTGCCACACCCGACCCTAAAGACAGGCCGTGAAGCACGATCTGCTTAGCGGGATAACGTTGACGTAACCAGCGATAGGCGGTCCTGGCATCTTCGTGGAGCCCGCGCTCACTTGGCGATCCGCTTGAGCCGGGATAACCGCGGTACGAGAACGCAAGAACACCGAACCCGCGATTGATGATTCTGCGCCAGCGCCATTTTTTCCGTGCCAGGCCACCGCCCTTGCCATGAAAGAACAGGAAAACCTGTCGCGACTCACGGGGCGGGCGAAACCACGCAGCCAGCTTTTCCCCGTCTGCAGTCAAAAGCGTCAAACGCCGGCCACCTTCGATGGCCTGTGTCGACGGGGACCGGAGGTTGCTCATATCCCTGGTGTCAAAGACCAAGGCACGCTGCCCGATGTACATCGAGGTCAAGATAACGAGATAGACGCCACCCAAGATGACGCTGCCATAACGCAAATATCGCCAGATGATTGCCACAGGAATGATACCGAAGAATGTACGTTACAGCCACGACGCGCCCTGCACGCCTCATGACCAACCAATTGTTAGCCGGGCCCTCTATCGCGCGACTTTCCGCCGATTCGATGACGGCCCGGCCCCATCATCAATCGAGCGACTTGCCGATCTCCTCGGTCATTTTCTTGGCATCGCCCAACAACATCATTGTGTTGTCTCGGTAGAACAGCGGATTATCGATACCGGCATAGCCGCTGGCCAACGAGCGTTTGTTGAACATCACAGTGCCAGACTTCCAGACCTGCAACACCGGCATGCCGTAGATCGGCGAAGTTGAATCATCTTCCGCCGCCGGATTGGTGACGTCATTGGCGCCAATCACATAGACAATATCAGCTTGCGAAAATTCCGAATTGATATCCTCCAATTCGAACACCTCATCGTAGGGAACATTGGCTTCCGCCAACAACACATTCATATGCCCCGGCATACGTCCCGCGACGGGATGGATGGCATACTTTACCTCAACACCGGCCTCCTTGAGATTGTCCGCCATTTCGCGCAAAGCGTGCTGGGCTTGCGCCACCGCCATACCGTAGCCCGGCACGATGATCACCTTGCTGGCGTTTTTCATCAGAAAGGCTGCATCTTCAGCAGAACCGAGCTTTACCGGCCGTTGTTCATCATCACCCTGCGGGCCGGCCGTTTCACCGCCAAAACCACCAAGAATGACGGAGATAAAGCTCCGGTTCATGCCCTTGCACATGATGTAGCTGAGGATAGCACCGGAGGAGCCGACCAATGCACCGGTAATGATCAACGCGATGTTGCCAAGCGTGAAACCGATACCTGCGGCCGCCCAACCGGAATACGAGTTCAGCATCGAGACCACCACCGGCATATCCGCGCCGCCGATTGGTATGATGATAAGGATGCCGAGCAACAACGCGAGCGCCGTGATTGCCCAGAACAGCGTCTGCGAGCCGGTCACGCAGAACAGATAAACCAGGTAGACCAGCAACACCCCTAACCCGATGTTGATCAGGTGACGCGCCGGCAAAATAATCGGCTTACCCGACATCCGGCCCGATAGCTTTGCGAATGCGATAATTGAGCCGGTAAAGGTGACAGCTCCAATCGCCGTCCCAAGCGACATTTCAAGCAGACTAATGCTTGCAATATTGCCGATGGTACCAATCCCGAATGCATCTGGTGCATTAAGCGCTGCCGCCGCCACGAATACGGCTGCCAAGCCGACGAGTGAGTGAAATGCCGCCACCAGTTCCGGCATTGCCGTCATTGGGATCCTGCGGGCGACCACCGCACCGATCGCACCACCGACGGTCAAGCCACCGACGATCAGCCCCCAGGTCGCGGCTGACTTTGGGTCCCCGAGAACGGTGAAGGTCGTCAACACCGCAATCGCCATACCGATCATGCCATTGCGGTTACCCCGACGAGAAGATTCTGGGCTCGACAATCCCCTGAGCGCAAGAATGAACAGCACGCCGGACACGAGATAGAGAAGAGCGACGATATTAGCGGACATATGAGAAGGACCCGTTCCTTAGCGCACGATCAGCGCTTTGTTTCTTTTTTCTTGTACATGGCAAGCATGCGCTGGGTGACGAGGAAGCCGCCGAAGATATTGACTGAGGCCATAACGAGAGCCAGAAACCCAAACACCTTGGCGAGTGTCGAACCGGATGAAGCAAGACTGACACCAACCGCTATGAGCGCGCCGACGACAATCACTGATGAGATGGCATTGGTCACCGACATCAACGGTGTGTGCAATGCTGGCGTAACACTCCAGACCACGTAGTAGCCGACAAAAATAGCAATCACGAACACCATCAAGCGATAGATTGACGGATCCACCTCGCCGCCGGCCGCGCCGGAGGCTGCAAGGGCTGGCATACAGACCGCACCGAATGCCAGCATTGCCAACAACCGCACAAAGTTTTTCATCACTCGTCTCCTAACCCGTAAGCGCGGAATGCACGATTTTGCCATCCTTAGCTATCAGCGTTCCGGTCACGGTTTCATCCTCCCAATCAATTTTCAAAACCTTCTCTTCCTTATCGAACATTGGTTCGAGGAAATTGAAAAGGTTCTTGGCATAAAGGGCAGAGGCATTGACCGGCACACTGCCAGGAAGATTTATCGGCCCAACAATTCGCACCCCATCGACGCTTGCGATTTCTCCAGGAACCGTCAATTCACAATTGCCGCCGCGCTCCGCTGCCAAGTCGACAATCACCGAACCTGGCTTCATGCTCGCAACCATTTCCTTGGAGATAAGCTTTGGCGCCGGCCGCCCGGGTATCAGCGCAGTCGTGATAACGATATCCTGGTTCTTGATATGCGATGCCACCAATTCCGCCTGCTTTTGTTGGTAGGCCTCCGACATCGGCTTGGCATATCCGGCAGCAGTCTGCGCTTCCTTGAATTCCTCATCCTCAACGGCAATGAATTTGGCGCCGAGCGAGGCAACCTGTTCCTTGGTGGCCGGGCGCACATCGGTTGCAGAGACCACGGCCCCGAGCCGCCTGGCTGTCGCAATCGCCTGCAGACCCGCCACCCCGACCCCCATAATGAAGACTTTGGCAGCCGGCACGGTGCCGGCAGCCGTCATCATCATCGGCATCGCCTGTTCGAACATCGACGCCGCATCGACAACGGCTTTGTAGCCAGCCAAATTGGCCTGGCTGGAGAGCACGTCCATCGATTGCGCACGCGTGATACGCGGCATAAATTCCATCGCGAATAACGATTTGCCCGACGCCGCCAGAGCATCTAGTCCATCGCGATCAGAAAACGGATCCAACATCGACAGGACAAGCCCATCGCCCTTCAGCGTGTTGACGTCATCGGCGGACGGCCGGCGCACACTCAACAGAATATCGCCATTCTTAAGCGCTTCGCCACGCGTTGCCACTACCTCCGCGCCCGCGACCTTATATGCGTCATCCGAAATATGAGAGCGCACCCCCGCACCACTTTGGATGCACACCGTGGCCCCCAGCGCCGTAAGTTTCTTTACGGTTTCAGGCGAAACGGCGACGCGCGGCTCGTCTTCACCCTCCGCGGTTACAGCGATTTTCAACATCGGTTCCCGATTCTTTTGACTTGATAGCGACCTGCACTGAGCCGGCAGGTCAATGGAGAAGAAAACCAGAGCTATTATTAGCGCACGTGATCGCCAGCGCTCATCACAACCGCGCGATCACAACGACTGATACCACGCTACAAATTAGACCAGCGTCAAAGCCATAATCACGAGTGTTAAAGCCACAAGAACAACTGATATCACTGTTCCCTTCACGAAACCGGCGTAGGTTTTCGTGTGCTCTTCATAATCCATGTCCGGATGCCCACCTGACGTATCAACGCTCATCGCTGATGCCTCGCTCGCTTAGCTACCAAAAAGCTGATTTCCAATTTTGTCGATGGCGGCAACGCACATAGCCGTATTAGCCAGTAGGCACATGACCAACGCCCCGCAACCGCACAACCAGAGGGTTCCTAACCCAATGGTGGCAGCGCTTCAAGCTATTGCGGTGCAATTACCCAGTTATGTGCAACCCACGCCAGATTATTTTCCATCCCGACCGGGTTAAGCCACGACTAACAGATCGAATGGAATCGCTCTGATCCTGGCGGTCCTAAGCCGGCAACGGCACGCCCGTCGCTCGGAAAGCCGCACTTTGGCGCTCGCCGACCGCATCGAGCTGGAAGCCCTCGATAGTCTCGTTGAACGCCCGATACCAATTGAGCCGCGCGTCGAGATGCAGAAAAACCCCGCCCAGGCCAATAGCAGCCCGGTCCATGAACACGAACTCCCGCGGCACCGCCACGGGCCCCTTTTCCTTGAGGATCTTATGAACGGTGAACGCCTCTTTGCGCCCATAGGCACCCGGCGTTGTGCCTTCGGCAATGGTACGCACCCGATCGTCCAGCAGTGGGCCATAGATAAATTTGGCCCATATCGTCATGGCATCAATGAGATCCCTGTTCAGCCCTTTAAAGCCCCATGTTTCATAGGCATGCACCATTAGATCCCGATCGCCGCGCAACAGGCCGTTATAGAGATCGATCACACCCTGCACGAAACTGATCGCAAACGTCCGAATGCAGCCATAATCTAAGAGATTGATGCCGACGGGCACCCCATCGTCCTCGAAGATTGTATAGTTCCCCAGGTGTGGATCCCCGTGGATTACGCCGTAATGGCTGAAGGGATACCACCAGGCTTTGAACATTGCGCGCGCGATTGTATTGCGCTGATCCTCCGGATGCGACTTGTATTCGAGCAATCCGCGACCCTCACACCAGCTCATGGTCAGCAAGCGACGCGATGACAGCTCCGGCAAGACTTCGGGGACGCGGATGTCAGGGGCGTCTTGCAGCATCAGGGCATAAAGCGCCATATGCCGAGCCTCCAAATCATAATTGAGCTCTTCGCGTAAACGGGCAGCAATTTCACTCAGTATTTCGCGCGTATCGACGGCCGGGCTCATGCGGGCATGAATGGCAAAAACAGTGCCGAGCTGGGCCACATCCGCCTCGACGGCTGATTCCATATCGGGATATTGCAACTTACAGGCCAGGGCCCGCCCGTCATGCGCTTCGGCCCGATGCACCTGCCCGAGCGAGGCCGAAGCCGCTGCAGACGTATCGAACGCGGCAAACTTGGTCTGCCAATCCGCCCCCAGCTCAGCCACCATCCGCCGCTTTACGAAAGCCGGGCCCATCGCCGGCGCCGCACTTTGAAGTTGCGACAACTCACGCGCATACTCCGCCGGAAGCGCTTCAGGAATGGTCGAGATCAGCTGGGCCACCTTCATGATCGGGCCCTTGAGGCCACCGAGTGCCGCCGCCAGATCCGCCGCCAATTTACTTTGATCACCTTGCACGCCAAGCAGGCGCTGGCCCGCAAGACGGGCTGCAACAGCACCGACATTGGTGCTGACCCGCACATACCGCGAAGCCCGCGCTGAAAACCGATTTCGCTCTTGATCGCTCACTAATCCGCTCCTTACCCCTGAATTGGGGAGTGCCGTCGATGGCGTCCAGGGACTGCGACCATCCGCGATCGGCCAGAATACTCTGCTCGTGGGGCGACCATCTTCATGCGTCACGTTGGACCCATTGAGGCGATTTAGACTTAACGCACGAAGATCCAGTGTTCCCGCACGCGAATTCGCTACAGTGGGGTCCGATACGTTAAGCAAAGTCCTGGCGCAGCACAGTAAAAACCAAAACCACCATTCGCCAGTGGCAATCCCGGCTGAATGGCCTTACGTATGTTTCCATCATAAATATTTGTACCGGCAAGGGCAGCGTCACGCACCCATTAGGACATCTCCGAAATGGCTGACATCACAACCCGCAAGGATCAGCACATCTCGATCGTGCTTGATGAGGACGTAAAAGCCCGCAATGTCACAGCCGGCTTTGACGACATAACCTTCGCCCATGTTGCCCTGCCGGAATTGGACCTAAACGCGATCGACATTTCAGCCGAATTTTTGTCCCACCGGCTGGCGGCACCACTATTAATTAGTTCAATGACCGGCGGCCCCGCCCGCAGCGAAGCCATTAACCATCACATTGCGGAGGCTGCCCAGCACCTCAAAATTGCATTCGGCGTCGGCTCGCAGCGCATTGCCCTCGAGCAGCAGGGTGCCGCCGGCTTCACCAAAAATCTGCGCAAGATCGCGCCTGACGTACCAATCCTTGCCAATCTCGGCGGCGCCCAGCTCCGCGGCCCTGGCGGCATCGATCTTGCGCGCCGTGCCATTGATATGATTGAGGCAAATGCCATCATCATTCACCTCAATCCCTTGCAGGAAGCGGTCCAGGAGGGTGGCGACACGGATTGGCGAAACCTTCGAGACACATTAGCAGGTCTTGTCGGCAAAAGTACGGTCCCTGTTATCGTCAAGGAAGTTGGATTTGGCATTTCCGGTGAGATCGCAAAAAAGCTCCTCACATGCGGGATAGCGCACATCGACGTCGCTGGCGCCGGCGGCACGAGTTGGGCTGCCGTGGAAGCGGCACGTGCCAAAGCACCACGAACGCGTGCTGTTGCCGAAGCGTTTCGCGATTGGGGTATTCCAACTGCCACAGCGATTCGCGATGTCAGCGCTCAATGCCCTGAAGCCATCATCATAGCATCTGGCGGCATTCGCGACGGGATTGACGCAGCCAAAGCCATCCATCTCGGCGCGACAGTTGTGGGCCAGGCCGCCTCGACCCTCGCTGCGGCACTGGAGAGTACAAAGGCGTTGGTCGAACACTTTGAAATTCTGGCTCAACAACTACGGATTGCTTGCTTCTGCACCGGTAGTAAGGATTTGGCGGCCCTTAAGGCGGCCCGGCGCCTGTGACGGCGACAAACGTCGGCGAGACGTTTATCCTCAAGGTTGTTGGCACACGCGCGAGATCGCCAGCGACAGGTCAGAGGTACAGCGGTGTTTGGGACCGCAGTAGAGACCATCGACCTTTGAAGCCACCACTATCCCCGCACCATTTTGGCAGCGTACGATCATTTCAATGATCAAACCCTTATCGTGAGCCGCCTCAATCCGACCGGCACCGGTTGCCCATCGTGGATAACGGATAAAGCCCTTATGCGAAGGCGACGAATAAGTCCAATCGCTCGCCGATTGCGAAAGGTCACTATTGCGGTGGTGATCAACCGTTGTATTAGCTGCGGCTGTCATACCAAGAGCCACACTGCCTGTGACAACTACAATCGCCACAAGTGTACCTGCTGACTTGGCCATTGTCCCTGTACTCCGACCTTTAAGTATGCCGCTACCGACAACCGCACGTGTTGAATAAGTACCAGGTCACAGCACCTCATTGGTCACAATGAGACAATGCATAAGAGTTTGTAAGGTTAATCCGTAAACCCCATAGTCCACTGAGTGTTAATCAAATTTGACGGTCTCAAGAATTGGATTTTGCTAACCATCGACATCCATCGCTTCGAGTTCGTCAATCAACCCCTCCAACACCCTAAGCCCCTTGCTCCAAAACTCTGGATCGCTGGCATCAAGCCCGAACGGTGCCAACAAGTCAGAGTGATGCTTTGAGCCACCTGCTTTGAGCATGTCGAAATATTTACCGACAAAACCAGGATGCGCTTCTTCATAGAGGGCATAAAGCGAGTTCACCAAACAATCCCCGAAGGCATAGGCATAGACATAGAACGGTGCATGGATGAAATGGGGAATATACGCCCAATACACCTCATAGCCTGGATTTAGCGTGACCGCCGACCCTAACGAGGTCCGTTGTACATCGAGCCAAAACGCATTGAGCTCCTCGGTTGTCAACTCGCCCTGTCGGCGTCCTTCATGAACCTTACGCTCGAACTGATAAAACGCGATTTGGCGCACGACGGTATTGATCATATCCTCAACTTTGCCGGCCAATAATGCCTTGCGCTCCTTTGGATCCGTCGCATCCTTAAGTAGAGCTTTGAAGGTCAGCATTTCACCGAAAACCGAGGCAGTCTCTGCCAGCGTCAAAGGTGTATGGGCCAACAATGGCCCCTGCCCTGCGGCCAGCACCTGGTGCACGCCATGTCCCAGCTCATGGGCAAGCGTCATGACATCACGTGATTTACCTTGATAGTTCAACAATACATAAGGGTGCGCTGACGGCACACTCGGATGCGCGAAGGCCCCCGGCGCCTTACCCGGACGCACCGGCGCATCGATCCAACGACGATCGAAAAATCGCTGTGCAATGTCCGACATACCGGTATCGAACCCGCTATAGGCATTGAGCACGATCTCACGTGCTTCCTGCCAAGGGATCTCGCGCTCCGGCTTTTCGGGCAATGGCGCATTTCGATCCCAATAATTCAAGGCATCGACGCCAAGCCACTTTGCTTTCATCGCATAATAGCGATGCGACAATCGCGGATAGGCTGCATTGACCGCTTCGACCAAGGCATTGACGACAGGTGCCTCGACGCGATTGCCGAGATGCCGTCCATCGGCAACATCATCGAAGCCGCGCCAACGGTCAGATATCTCCTTGTCCTTTGCAAGGGTGTTAGTGATCAGCGAGAAAAGCCTGACATTATCTCCAAATACCCGTGCCAGAGCCTCGGCCCCGGCTTTGCGTTTTTCGCCATCGCTGCTCGACAATAGATTGAGCGTCGGCTCAAGCCCCAGCGGCTCGGCTTCACCCACCACATCAAAGCGCAAAGCGGTCATTGTCTCATCAAACAGACGGTTCCACGCGCCCCGCGCCGTCTGAGCTTTCTCATGGAACAACTGCTCCAGCCGCTCTTCCAATTGATAGGGTTTTTCTTTGCGCAAATCATCGAACCAGGGCTTATATTTCGCCAGATCGGGATGCGAAAGGGCGCTTGCCAATGTCTGCTCTTCGATTTGGTTGATCTCGAGTTCAAAAAAGATGAGATCTGATGAAATGCGCGTTAGGTGCTCCATAACATCGCCGTGGAACTTCGCCAGATCTTCGTTGGAGCGGTCGCCTGCATAGAGGAGACCGGCATAAGACCCGAGTTTCCCCATACGATCGGATAGCGCTTCATACGCCTTCACGGCTGCTGCCAGGCGCGCGCCATCTGTGGCGCATTCGCCGAGCTTTCCTTGAAAGTCGTCCTTCAGCTGCCGGGCATCACGCTCCGCCTGTTCAAGATCTTGCGCCACCTCTGGCGCATCCGGCGAAGAATAGAGATCATTAAGGTTCCACTCCGGCAGCTCACCAAGAGTGGCGTGAGATACGCCCGACCCATTGCTCACCGGCGATGTAAAGCGTTCGTTAACCCCGCGACACCAATTCGTCATTTCGTGCACCTCTATTGCGCCCAGCAGTTTCAATCCGTTGTGAATTCAGCGCCCATCGTCCAAAGAAAATTCCAACTCTAATCGGTTCTGCGATCGAAATAAGCCCTAGTTTGCAGCCTTTACGACCTATCCCGCAAGAAAAGGGCGTCACGTTGATCCCATTTGCAACGCTCTATTTACCGTTATCTGCCATTCTCTGGGAGAATTTTTGCGGCTGCAGAGAATTCCGCTACCGCATCTACCGGCTGCACTGAACGCAGCCGGCACTACCCAAAAGTGTGTATCAAGTAAGTTAAGTGCGTAGAGTAAGAGTATCAAATGCCTAAGCGCATCCTTATCGTCGATGACGAGCCGACCCAACGCCGCGTTCTGGAAGAAGCAATAAAGCGCTTTGGGTATCCAACGCAAACCGTCTCGACCGGCGATCAAGCCCTCGACATCTTGTGTGACGCGGCCACAGCCGACAAAATTTCGCTTGTCCTGCTCGATCTTGTCATGCCAGGCACCAGTGGTATCGACGTTCTCGCGCGTCTCAAAGAGCTTGCCTGCGCCCCGCCCGTTATAGTGCTGACGGCCAACGGGTCGATCGACACGGCGATCTCTGCGATGCGTGCAGGCGCGGTAGATTTTGTGGTCAAGCCGGCAAGTCCGGAGCGCCTCGAGGTCTCCATCAAGAGCGCCCTGAAGATCGAGGCCCTGCGTGGCGAAATCACACGCATTCAAAAGACAGCGAACGGCGAGCTTTCGTTTGCAAACATTGTCGCGCGCAGCGAAGGTATGGAGCGTGTCGCCGCCCTCGGCCAGCGCGCCGCCGCCTCAAACATTCCGGTATTGATCGAAGGTGAATCCGGAGTTGGCAAAGAACTGATCGCCCGCGCCATTCAGGGCGAAAGCGAGCGCGCCGGCCAGCCCTTTGTCACCGTCAACTGCGGTGCATTGCCGGAAAATCTTGTCGAAAGTATCTTGTTTGGCCACGAGCGTGGGGCGTTTACCGGCGCCACGGACCGCCGCATCGGCAAGTTCGAGGAAGCCAGCGGCGGCACCCTGTTCCTGGATGAGATCGGCGAGTTGCCCCTCGATGCACAGGTCAAACTATTGCGCGCCCTGCAGGAAGGTGAGATTGATCCGATCGGTGCCAAACGGCCGACCAAGGTGGATATCCGCCTCATCTCTGCCACCAACCGCAACATGATTGATCTGGTCCAAGAAGGAAAATTCCGCGAAGACCTTTACTATCGCTTGAACGTCTATCCGATCATGGTGCCTGCACTGCGCGATCGTGCCGACGATATAAGCGAGCTGGCCCATCATTTTATAACCCGCATAGCAGCCGAGGAAGGCAAGCGCATCACCGGCATCGCGCCGGATGCCCTTGAACTCCTCAATCGCTACACTTGGCCAGGTAATGTCAGACAGTTGGAAAACGCCATTTTCCGGGCCGTAGTGCTGGCCGACGGTGCCGAACTGACGGTTGCCGAATTCCCGCAGATCGCGGCCCACGTCGAAGGCTTCACGCCGACGGTACCCGCCATCCCGGCACACGATCCCAATAAAGACATCTATACCGGACCTGCCCTGATCGGCGCCGAGGCGACAGTGCCTTCCACTGTTCAGCTGACTGAGCGCTCCGGTCAATCCTCAGTCGGCATTCCCGCCATCTCTGAGGACGGCGATGTGCGCTCCCTTGATGCCATTGAAGCTGATATGATACGCCTTGCATTGGGCCGTTATCGCGGCCATATGACAGAGGTGGCAAAACGTCTGGGCATTGGCCGCTCAACGCTCTACCGCAAGATGCAGGAATACGGTCTCGAGCCTCGGGCAAACTAAAGCGGTCAATATTTCTCCTAAGATCACTGCCATTGGTTAGCATTGATCGGTGCTCTGCACGTGCGGCATGCCTGCAACAGCTGCTGGCAACCCTTCACAAGCGGAACACGATCGTGCGATCACGCATGGACCCCATGCGTGCGGATCAGTAAGGTGGCCGCGCTCAAAGGAGGCCCGTCGCATGCGACCATTTCGGATTTTTATTGGCATTTTGGCTTGCGCCGCTGTTTTTTACCGCCCAGCACTCGCTCTTGAACCTGGCATTCCCGATCGTTTCATTGAGGCCAAGGATGTGGCCGGCATCCAGTTCCTGCGCCGCCTGAGTGGTCGCGACTGGCCATCGACGACAGGCAACATCCGCCAGAAAATCGTTAACTTTTATGCTGGCCGCAATAACAAACCCGTGTGGACGAGCGCATCCGGTCTGACGCCACGCGCCAAACGCGTAATCGCCGAAATCCAAAAAGCGGGCCAATGGGGTCTGCGAGCAACCGATTACGACGTACCCAACCCGAATATTGACCTCACCGATTCGGAAGCCAGATTTGAAGCGGAGATCCAACTTTCGGTGGCAGTCCTCAAATACGCCCGCGATGCACGTGGCGGGCGTTACGATCCCAAACGTCTATCGATCTATATCGACCGTACACCAACTTTCTTGCCCGCCGATATCGTACTGACAACGTTGGAAAGATCCCCCAATGTAGAAACGGCCCTGCAGGGCTTTCATCCCCAGCACCCGCAATTTGAAAGACTGCGCAAGCTGTATTTGAAGCTGCGCTCAACCAGCGTGGAAGACTTCAATCGCAACCGTGAAGACGCCGAACGCGCCGATGAGGATGCACCGGACGCGACATCCAAAAAACGACGCAGACAAAAGAGCAAGAAGAAGAATCGCAGGAAGGATCCTCGCAAACTTGCCCAGCGCGTGCTCTACAATATGGAGATGTGGCGCTGGATGCCACCAAAGCTTGGCAATTATTACATTCAGTCCAATGTTCCTGAGTTTAAGTTCCGCATCGTCAAGAGTGACCGCGTAATTCACGAAGAGCGCTTGATTACCGGCAAAGTTAAAAATCAAACGTCGATCTTCTCCGACGAAATGGAAACTGTTGTGTTTCATCCCTTCTGGGGGGTACCCAACAGCATTAAGGTCAAGGAACTATTGCCAGGTCTTTTGAACGGCCGGGATACTTTGGCGAAAAACGGCCTGCGCATGAAGTACCGGGGTCGTGAGGTCGAACCTTTTGAGGTTGATTGGACCTCCACGGACATCCGCAATTTCCATGTCTACCAGCCACCGGGAACCAAAAACGCACTAGGAGTTGTAAAGTTCCTGTTTCCCAATGCACATCAGATCTACATGCACGACACACCAACCAAGCACCTGTTTAAGCGTTCGGTTCGGGCCTATAGTCATGGGTGTATGCGGGTTCGCAATCCGGTGCGTTTTGCTGAAATTCTACTTGCCAACGACAAGGGTTGGGGGCCTGACAAAATTGCCAGCATCATTCGTGATGGGCCCGAAAATAATAATGTCCGCCTGTCGAAGAAAGTACCCGTTCACGTGACCTACTTTACGGTAACCGTCGATAAGAACGGTAAGGCCAAATACTTCCGTGACATTTATGGACACGAAAAGCGCATTAAACTCGGCTTGGAAGGCAAAGCCCACACCATAGTCCTGAAGAAGCAAAACCTGGATAAGCTGGTCAATGCGTCACTCCGCAGACCGGCCGATGATGATGATCATCCAAGCTTCTTCTCGCGCTCACGGCGCACCGACCCCAATTGGGCCCGCAACATCTTCGGCCTGGACTAATGACTATCGATCGAGGCTAGCAGGAACGCCGTCTGCCGGCATCAAAACCTGCCAGCATCGGCCTAGGGTGCAAGCCACACAAGTGGCTTGACACCGCGGTTATCGGCGACCGGCTATTCAGCCGCCATCATCGCCTCACGCTGATCATCTTCAAGCATACCAAGCGCATGCAAGTAGGTCGCCAGAACGGCTTCTTCCTCCTGACGATCCGTCATGCTCTTTTTTCTAAGTCGAATGACCTGGCGCAAAACCTTCACATCGAAACCTACCGCCTTGGCTTCTGTGAACTTATCCCTGATATCATCAGCAATGGCTTTTTTTTCTTCTTCTAGTCGTTCGATCTGAGCAACGAACTGGCGAAGATGTTTTTGCGCAGAATCCTGAAGCGCTGTCATGACAACCTACCCCTCAAAACAATGACCAGAGCATGCCAAGTATAAACGAAGACATGCCCTAAAGACGCTTCACCGTGAGTACGTAATACACTTGCAACGCCGAACCTAACCCTCTAGGTGAGACACACGACGAGACCATGATTCGCGCGACATCGCGAGCCCCCTTGTAGCGCAGCCAGTCGGCCGGTTCGCGATGTGCAGTCTTGATCCCGCTCCGCCCCTTTATCGCGAGCGCGCTTGATCGACAAGGTATGTCAGCACTTGCCGTGAGAGTTATCCCCGCAACCCACTGCTTTGACGCGCCAACCCACCCTAATCAATGATCCTCGGGCTTGTTTTTCTCAAAGGCGGCCAATTGCTCGGGCGTGGCCTCTTTTTGATAACGCTCCCGCCACTCAACAAACGGCATTCCGTAAATGATTTCGCGCGCTTCATCCTTCGACAGATTATGGCCCGCTTCACTCGCGGCATCTTGATACCAATTCGACAGGCAATTGCGGCAGAATCCGGCCAAATTCATCATGTCGATATTCTGAACATCGGTTCGATTTCGCAGATGCTCGACCAAGCGCCGAAACGCGGCCGCTTCGAGTTCAGTTTGTGTTGCCTTATCAAATGATTGCATTTTCTCCTCCTTCAATCAGTCCAATCATGTCGCCATCACCTGGCATTTAGCCCGAGGCGCATCGCAAGTACCCGATCTTCAGAACTGGAATAATCCGACTCGCGATTGAGTTCGCTGCCAGCCCCCGGCTGCGCAAGAATATTCTCGATCATTGTCGCAAGGCGGTCACCCCACAACTCCTGCCCCGCGACATGCCCAATCAAGTCCTGGCGGATTTCAACAATCGCACTTGCAACGCCACGCATCATACCGTGCTGCCACAGCGTATCGCCACGCAGCGCGCCCGAATAGGGCTGATTGTCACCGACGACCAGGTCACCGAAACCGTCAAATTCTTTCAGCAATCGCGCAGCCAACCGCGGATCGCGATCCCACAGAACGCCGGCGTGCCACTGGCGTTCTTTGCCGCGCCAGTTGTCGGTAAAGCTATGGATGGACAGGATGATGGGCACCACATCACGCGCAATGAAGGCATCTATTGTCGCATCGATCGCTTGGTGATAGGGCCGATAGTATTGGTCCAGACGTCGAGCGCGTTCTTCGCCATCGACATTGCGATTGCCTGGAATGATAACGCCATCCGACAACCTCATGATCAACGTAGGATCATCCGTACCGCGATTGGGGTCGATCAACAGTCTGGAAAATTTCGACAGCACACCTGGCGCACCGAGCCTCTGCGCAATGCGTCGCATAACACCTTCTGCACCTATATCATGCGCGATATGGCGTTCCAGTTGCTCGGGTTGAATCCCGAGCAAGTTATACATTTCCGGGATAGTATTCTTAGCGTGATCGCAGAGCAGCAATACGCCGGTCCCAATACCACCACCTATCACTTCGAATGCGGCAGCATCTTGCGGTGCAATTAAGTCTATCTCGGGTCGGGGTGTATCCATCACAATATCATAAACGCACAGACCATAGGGATCTATGCCTAGACCAACCTGCTTTCAATTTGAATCGGGACGATACCCATCAAAAGTCGAAATTTGCTCGACCCTGAAAGAGCGAACATCGCCCATTAGGTGGGAACGATCAACCGGAGCACCAAGGGCCCACGGTTTCAGACACGCTGCGTCGATTTCTCTTCCATAAGCTTGTCGACCTCTCGCACAAGATCACGCAAATGGAATGGCTTCGAGAGAACCCGCGCGTCTTTTGGCGCTGATTGGTCAGTATTCAAGGTTACGGCTGCAAATCCGGTGATAAACATAACCTTCATGGCAGGATCGAGATCACTCGCGCGACGCGCCAACTCTATACCATCCATCCGAGGCATGACGATATCCGTCAACAGCAGCGTAAAGGGCTCCTCCTTGAGACGCTGCAACGCCTCTTGCCCGTTGGAGAATGCCACAACATCGTAGCCGGCATTGACCAATGCGCGCTCAAGGAAGCCACGCATAGTCTCATCGTCCTCTGCGAGCAGGACACGGCATTTTGGCACGCGCGAAGGTTTGGCCGTCATGATGGAACGTCGACTTCCTGGTAGAAATCAAAATCTGCTATAAATGCGCCTACTACGATATGAATCTGTGCCAACTATGGTAAATGAGTGGTAAACACCTTGCGTTTTTCTTCCACCCGTCGTCACGATCAGCACACTGCAATAGCACAGATCAGATTAGGTATGCACCTGCCTAATGCAATTCAGTAGACACCCTGGTTAATGGTTGGCAGAGTGAGCCACACTCTACCGGTCCTTAGATCAACAACCCGCCGCACCACAACACTGACTAGCCAATGGATGAGCGCGCTTCAATATTACAGGAACTCCAACCACCCTTTCGGGTCCACCGCCCGAAGGTATTGACCGCGCCATTCGTATTTTGCTCACCGCACTCGGGCCGCCGTTATCCAACAGCACTTCACAACATATCGCGACTGGACGCCCATTCCTTACGAAAGTCCGAGGACTGCTTCATTGACGAACTCTTCGATTTTGTACCGCAATTTGGCGCCCCTCTGATCGCTGCCGAGTTTCCTCGAGCCTATTTGGATGTCAATCGTGAACCCTTTGAACTTGACCCGGAATTGTTTGATGAACCGTTGCCACCCTACGCGAATACAACATCCGCAAGAGTGGCCGGCGGCCTTGGAACCATTGCCCGCTTCGTCGCGGATGGCGAGACGATCTACCGCAAACCACCGACCCTTTCCGACGCATTTTCGCGCATAGAACTCTTGTACCGGCCATTTCACCAGGCGGTCAGAGATTTGATCACCGAAGCCAGGGGAACGTTCGGGTTCGCAATATTGGTCGATTGCCACTCTATGCCGTCGGCTTCGATGGCGCATTATTTAATCGGCAAACCAGATCTTGTGATCGGCGATCGCTTTGGCCTGTCGTGTCACACCACGATCACCCGTATTACGCGGGAAACGTTAACCGGCCTCGGCTACCGGACATTGCTCAACCGACCCTATGCTGGCGGCTACATCACCGAGCATTACGGCCTTCCTAGCCACGACCAACATACCTTTCAATTGGAGATCAATCGCGCGCTTTATCTGGATGAGAGATCACTCGAACGAAGCCGTGGCTTCGATCGCCTAAAACGCGATCTGCGCGTTTTGGTGCAAAGACTGGTGCATGACCTGCCGGGCGAAATCGCGCCCTCTCAGGCAGCAGAGTAGCAGCACCAACCAAAAAAAGGGGTCGTCCGGAAATCCGAACGACCCAAGTCTAGGGAGGAAACGCCCAAGAAGGGCAACGGCAGGTGAGAAGAGCTCACCAATGCCGCACCGCAATAAATAGGACCGCAGCGCAAAAATTTCAATTGCAAATTTTGCAATGCTGCCAATAAACAAAGGCATATCAACGCTAACACCTTGCTGCGTTGCAACAATTTCTGGTGATTGACCATTGGTGGGCATTATCCACAAAAAATGGCCGCTCGTGATCACGAACGGCCCAAGTCTAGGGAGGAAACGCCCAATGTGGGCATGTGGGAGCGGATATAGAGACGCTCACCACGCTACTG
The DNA here is from genome assembly GCA_965223255.1 of Hyphomicrobiaceae bacterium. Lineage (GTDB taxonomy): Bacteria > Pseudomonadota > Alphaproteobacteria > Rhizobiales > Hyphomicrobiaceae > CBDCWA01. Next base: position 536,463 of record CBDCWA010000004.1, read on the forward strand.
ATATGGTCGTGTTCGCGCGCACCGCCAAGCCCCAAATTGAATTTGAGCGTGTCTGAAATTTAAGTGTATCACTTGCGCCACATATTTTGTGGGCCAATGTGGAAAAGTTGTCCTACACGCCACCAACCCCAGTGTTTTCTGGCAAATTCGGCGGAGAGCCTTTCCACCAACCCAATGAGACAATCGTGACAAAAGTGCATCAAAAGTCGTTCTCCGATCTCTTGGACTTTGCCCATAAACTCGCCGATCGCTCTGGTGAAGTCATACTACAACAGTTCCGGCGACGACTGGATATTGAGAACAAAGCGGGAAAACAAGGCTTCGACCCGGTAACGATTGCAGATCGGGCCGCAGAAAGAGCCATTCGCAAGCTAATAACGGCCAATTATCCTGATCATGGCATTCACGGCGAGGAATTTGGGCTTCAGGACGCCAACTCTCCCTTTCAGTGGATCATAGATCCGATTGACGGGACCCGCGCCTTCGTTATCGGCCTGCCGATCTGGGGCACGTTGATCGCATTGACTGCCGAAGGTAAGCCTGTTCTCGGTGTAATGAACCAGCCTTACACGGGCGAGCGTTTCTGGTCTGGACCGGCCGCCAGTTATTTCAGCGGCACCGATGGTCGCCGTCGCAAACTTAGGACCCGAGCCTGTCAGGACCTGTCGGCTGCCATGCTCACAACCACCCATCCAGATTTCTTTAACCGCGGCAAACAACAGCGCGCATTCAACAAACTAAAGGCCGAAGTGCGTGACACCCGCTATGGCGGCGATTGCTATACTTATTGCCTGTTGGCCGCCGGACACATCGATATCATCATTGAATCCAACCTGAAGAGCTATGACATCGCTGCCCTGATACCCATCGTGGAACGCGCCGGCGGCACGATCACCACCTGGACAGGCGGACCTGCAACCAACGGCGGCAACATCATCGCCACCGGCGACTCACGCCTTCATGATCAGGCCCTGGCGCTGATCAATTAATCATCAAGACAAAACCTAGCCGCCATCCTTGTCGACCCCGAGATAGGAATCGAAGGCGGCCCAAAACCGGGCCCGTGTTTCATCCGACTCTTGTAGGATTTCGTGTTTGGCGCCCGGCAGGATGACCCGCGCGCCCAATTTGATCCGCGAGGCAAAATCCTCGATCGCCTGCTGCGAGACGATCTCGTCGTTGCCGGCAACAAACATCAGCATTGGCACACGCACACGCTCGGCAAACGCCGGATCACTGATCTTCGCACAAGATCTAAGCGCAGCCCGCAGCCAGGCAACCGTCGGCGCAGTTGTAACCAACTCCGGCGTCGTTCGCATCACGGCAATATTGCGCTGATAGCGCTCGCGATCCGAGGTCAATTTGTTGTCCTCGAAAGGGACATCGAGATCCCCTTTGGCATTACTGCCGAGGACGTAGGCACTGCCAAACCCAAACAACGTCCCCAACTCCGCATAGATGCGCAGCACAGCACGTCCATACCGCAGCGCATCACCAGCCAGTTCAATCATCGGCGCACTCAATACGATACGATCGAACCAAACCCCTGCCTGGGCCGCAAGGCGGATCAACACATTCCCACCCATTGAATGGCCAAGACCGATATAGGGCGGCGGGCAATCGGGCAAAACGATCTGCTGCATAAAACAATTCATATCGCGTTCGAATTGAGAGAAGTCACGAATATGGCCCTTTCGCGGGTCTTTTAACTCGCGCTCCGAGCCGCCCTGGCCCCGCCAGTCCTTGATGGCGACAGCAAATCCGCGCCGTCTAAGGTCAGCGATGACCTCGAAATATTTTTCGATGAACTCGCCCCGCCCAGTGACACAGACGACCGTCCCACGCCGCGGTCCACGTGTCGCATCCCAGCGTGCAAATCGCAATAATGCACCATCGTATCCTTTGAATACCCCAGCTTCCCCGCCGCTTGGTACGGGATTACGGGCCAATGCCGTAAGTTCCATCTCCACCCCATTTCCTCACCGAACTCAATCGCGGCTCAACTCGCCTACCCGCCTGATCGTTGTCGCTTCACTGCCATGAAATAAGCGCCATATTATCTGCCAGCGCCTCTGCCTCCAAAGCAAATGACTGCGAGGCAAAAAAAGCCCGGCTCCTTGGCAGTCCGACCTCACCCAAGAGGCGGCCCGCCGCGGCCGGGCAAAATACCAGTCCATACCACATGAGACGCAAGCTGCTAGTGTCCTGAACCAGTCGTTCGTCGGCGGGTGCAGCAGATGGTGAACGAACGTCTGATCCGCCTCACTAAAGCTCCTCAGTACCGGCGCTCATAGATCCGTCGCCGCCAGGCGTAATCTTCATAGCGGTGGTGAATTGGGCTGACCGCCAGCACCCGCCCCGTGCAGCGATGTATAGTGACATCGAAGACGCGGTCATCATAGCGTCGCCGTGCGACCGCCGTGGCACGAAAACGATTGATCAACACCCACCGCTTTACAGACCAGCCCTTGAGCCGCAGATGCCATCTCACCTCCCTGCGCGACATGCAGCCGGCGAACGAACGGCCAGGTCGGCGTTCGTAATGGCCCCGATAGGGGAGCGGACGCGAATAGGGTTGAAAATGTTTTTGCCTGGGCCGGCCATCATAATCGTACTTGCGCCTGGGCACGCGCTCGTGAGTGCGGGGATGACGATAAATGTCCGCATAACGGGGGTCGTCATAGGGCGAGCCATACTCACTGGTCTTGCCATTGTACCCATTTAGATCCGCAGCAACGGCAGGAAAAGACAAAACCAAAACCGATGCCAAAGAATACTTACACCTGTCCCACTCTTCATGACCTGTCCTCCTCGACATTAGCGGCTTTGCACGCCCTGGACGATTGCAAAAGCCAACAGCCAGCCGCTCCATAACCTGAGCCACGGTCTCATTCTTCAATGAGCTACCATCACCACAAGCCGTCACCAATCAACCCGCGCAGCTCCCTCCCGCTATGCATGGTCTGTTGGCAGTTTCGTGGTCGCAACATGAATGCAACATGAAGGACCACAACCCTGTCATGTCTCGTCACTACGTGTTTTGTTTATCGCTACTAGAAAGTTTGTTGATCAGCTCAATCGGCAACGGAAACACAATGGTCGAGTTCTTTTCGCCGGCAATATTGGCCAAGGTCCCGAGATATCTGAGCTGCATCGCCTCGGGCACGACGGCAAGTTGTTTGCCCGCCTGCACGAGCCGTTCAGCGGCCTGCTGTTCACCCTCGGCGTCAATAATTTTTGCACGCCGCAGACGTTCTGCTTCTGCCTGTTTTGCAATAGCTCGAACCATGGTTTCGTTGAGGTCAATGTGCTTCAACTCAACATTGGCAACCTTGATCCCCCAGGCATCCGTCTGTTCATCCAAGATCCGCTGCACATCGGCGTTCAGGCGCTCCCGCTCTGCCAGCATTTGATCGAGCTCGTGCTGGCCGACCACAGACCGCAACGTCGTCTGCGCCAATTGGCTGGTCGCCGCCATAAAGTCTTCCACCTGTATGATTGCTTTGTCGGGGTCGATCACACGGAAATAGACGACCGCATTGACGGTGACCGATACGTTATCACGCGAGATAACATCCTGCGGCGGCACATCGAGCACCCGGGTGCGTAGATCGACACGGATCATCTGTTGCAAGATGGGAATGATCAATACCAGGCCAGGTCCTGCAACGCGTGTAAACCGGCCGAGTGTGAAGACCACGCCGCGTTCGTATTCCTGCAGAATACGTATCGCTGCCGCCAGGATCCCAATCAGAATGATAATAGGTACCGCGCTGAAACCGACAAAATCCAACATATCAAGCATCACGCATATCCTTCCCTTTATGACCCTTCAACGATCAAAGTCAGCCCCTCTCGTCCCGTAACGCGCACTCTCGCGCCACGATCGAGGCTCTGCGCAGATCGCGCCGACCAAACCTCACCGCGATAACGCACCAGGCCCTGGTCATCCGACCAACTTTCCACCACACCCACGCTTCCAACGATATCCTCTGCCCCGATTGTCACCTTGGCACGTCGCGAGTGCACGAGGGTTCCGAGCACACCGAGAACAATGGCGATACTGGCCAATGCAGCGCCCACAATCACCTGCCATGCCACACCAAACGGTATATCGGCATCGGCCGGATCAAACAGGAAGATCGCCCCAAGGATTAAGGCCACGACCCCGCCGATCCCAAGTATGCCAATCCCCGGCACTAAGGCCTCGCTGACCATCAGCAATATTCCAAGAATAATCAGCGCCAGCCCACCATAACTCACCGGTAGTACCGAGAGGGCCGTCATCGCCAGCAACAGACAAATGGCACCGACGACGCCGGAGCCGATCATACCGGGATTCATCAGCTCGAAAATAATCCCGTAGACGCCGATCAAGAACAAAATGAAAGCGATATTCGGATCAGCAATCGCCGACAGAACCTTCATCTTCCAGTCCGGTTTGATTTCGATGATCACCCGCCCTTTCGTGGCGAGCGTGACCGGACCGGCTGTCGTTTCCACACGCCGCCCATCGAGCGCCTGCAGCAATTCAGTCGTCGACTGGGCAACGATTTCTATTACGTTCTGCTTTAATGCTTCGCGCGCCGTCAGCGTCGAGGCTTCCCGAACCGCCTTTTCTGCAAATTCAACGTTGCGCTTGCGCAGCTGGGCCAACGATCGGATATAGGCAATGGCATCGTTAAGTGATTTGCGATCACCCGCGGCGGCAGGTTCCGACTTCTTCTTTTTGTTCGACTTGTCATCATCTTCTTTTGGCTTCGACGGCTTCGTACCCGGCATGCCTGGCACGCCCAGGCGTATCGGGGTGGCAGCACCCAAATGCGTACCAGGTGCCATCGCCGCTACATGCGATGCATAGATAAGAAATGTCCCCGCACTCGCCGCCCGTGCCCCACTCGGCGCCACATAAACGACCACCGGCACCCGCGATGCTAGGATCGATTGGATCATTTCCCGCGTTGAAGAGACAAGCCCACCCGGTGTATCGAGACGTACCACCAACACGCTGGCCCGTTCATTTTCGGCGCGGGCAATTGCCTTATTCAGCATCTGGACGGAAACGAATCCAATCGCCGATTTCAGGTTCAATAAGACAATGCCGCCCTTGGCGGCCTTTGCAGTCGTAGCCGCCTTATCCTGGCCGATACTCGTTGGCACCAACAACCCGAACCCGAGACATACACAGCACGTCCACAAGGCTATGCGCCATCTACGCCACGGCCCCAACCTGTTGGGAGAAGAGTTCAAGTTGCGCCTCAAACGCGTCACATCAGTCGTCATGGCAGCGCCTCCACCACTTTCGGCGATCACCATTCGTCAACGTACGTCAACAAATGTCCAGACAAATTCGTTGCCTTTCGTCAATAAATTGGGCCGACGCCGTTTATGGCAAGACCTCTCAACTGTAAAAGCGCCAATTCAGCCCTTGAATTCCCGCTAATCACACCTATATCGCATTGTGCGCGGTCCATTTGGAGGCGCATCAGACCGGTCCGGGCAAAGACTTGACGGGCCACAATATCCACTCGTTGCTTCAATTGGAGGACAGTGATGCGACATTTTGATTTATCCCCCCTATTCCGTTCAACCATCGGCTTCGACCATCTCGCAGATTTGCTCGATTCTATGCCCAGTGCTGGCAGTGACGGCGGTTTTCCGCCCTATAACATCGAGCGCCTCGGCGAGAACCAGTATCGCATAACCATGGCCGTTGCCGGCTTTGGCCGTGAAGACATTTCGGTCGAAGTCAAAGAAGGGCTGTTGACGGTTAAAGGCGAAAAGAAAGGTGATGGCGACAAGCGCGAATTTATTCATCGCGGTATCGCCGAACGATCCTTTACCCGGACCTTCCGCCTTGAAGAGCATGTCGAAGCGGAAGCAGCCGATCTGAAGGATGGTCTGCTGCATGTAGATCTCGTACGGGTTATACCCGAAGCGATGAAGCCACGACGGATCGAAATCGGCAAGCCGGCCGCTACTCAGATCGAAGCTTGAGGTACGGCGCGTAAGACTCCGAATTAGTAACCGAAACACAGAGCGGCGGGTATGGATCTCTATGCCCGCCGTCTCTGCGTTGCAAATTCAATCGTCGAAGCCTCATGCCTTACGAGCGTCCAGGCCCAGGAGAAAATCGAGCGAAAACCGCCCCGGCCCATGCGTGAGGATCACCAGTAGCGCCGCCGCCCACAAACCATGCACGATGTAAGCGCTCGGAATAACAAAAATCTGGATGACCAGCGTCATAAGGATGAGCGGCACAGCAACCAAACGCGATAGCAAGCCCGCCATCAAAAGTGGCGGCAGCAGCAACTCCGCATTTGTCGCCAGATAAGCGGCCAATTCCGGCGGCAAAACCGGAAGTTTCCAATCATTCTCGAAAAGATAAAACGTCGTGCTCTTCACCTTGAACACAGATGGCGGGAAGAGATTGATGCCAAAGCCATCAAACTTGTTCAATCCCGATTTGAAAAACACCATACCGATGGCCAAGCGCGCGATCAGCGCGACAATGTCATGCGGAAATGCACCAAGCGCCCGATTGATAGACCTGATAAGACTGACCATACGTCTGCTCCCCCATGGTTGGTCAACATTGTTGTTAGTGGTTAAGCCGACCAATCGACAAATGCACCATGCTCCAACATCATCGTCAGTGCAAATGTCAGATCGAATGTCGAATCCTCGCTGAGCGCCGCGCTGACAGCGGCGCCAAGCGTCTCGCCCTGCTTGAGTTTCTGGTTGAAGATTGCCACACCTTCCGGAACAGGCACGATTGCAACGTCAAGAGCAGGCCTGACGATCAACGCCGACTCTCCTGCGCCATCGAGTTCAATCTCCTCCACGTCATCATCGTGCGTATTTGTGCGCCAGATCGACACGACACGATAGCGCGATGTCAGAACATGCATCGCTGGATGCGCAACGAATGTTAGAGACTGCGCGTCACCCGCCAAAGCAGGTGCCAAATCATCGCTGGACAGAGGCTCAGCATCGCCCGCATAGAACGCTTGGCCCTGCAGCCATTCAAGCCGCGCCACATCAGCCAGATAGGGCACATCGCCCACCGGCTCGAACGCGGATAGAAATTCTCCAAACGTCTCGCCATACGCCATAAGCACCGGCGACTTCGGCGGTGATTGTGCAATATATGCTCGCGCGATCGCCCGAAAGAACTCTTTTCCGACCAGCCGTTTGACAACCGGAAAAATCGCTTCCAGAGCATCGGCAAGACTGTGAAAGACGTTGTTGCGATAGACATTAAATCGCCGCTCGGGATAAGCAGACGAAACACTTGTGAGGCCGCCGGGTAATTTTTGGTCGCTATTGAGGAGCGCCTCGACAAAGACCTGCTGGTACTCAGCCATATCGCACCTCCGCCATACTTTCGCGGCTGAGATAATCGTTCGCCATTTTGGCCTCCAATACCAGGACAGACCAGGGCGGCAGATTGCTGTCGCGCTCGATCAATATTGGCTTCGGCCCGGTCAGCATCAGCGTCGTCTCGAGCAGCGCCCAGACAGCCTGCGCGATCGGTGCATCATGCGAATCGATCAATAACCGCGCGCCACCGTCATCAACATCTTCGCCGAAACCCGCCAGATGCAATTCTTGTACGGCGGCAACCGGAAAGCGCATGAGATAATCGCTCGCACAATAGCCGTGATTGGTCGCGGAGACGTAGACATTGTTGACGTCAAGCAAAAGTCCGCACCCGCTGCGTTTCGAGACCTCTGTAATGAACGTCACTTCGTCCATCTCGGAGGCTTCGAATTGCAAATAGGTCGACGGATTCTCAAGCAAGATCTGGCGCCCAAGACTGTTCTGAATCTGATCGATATGGACACACACCCGTTGCAAGACGTCGTGGGTATACGGCACCGGCAATAGGTCGTTCAGATATCCGACCGTATGCGTCGACCACGCCAGATGCTCCGACACCAGTCCCGGCTGATAGCGGTCACAGACTGTTTTCAGCCGCGCCAGGTGCACTGGATCGATGCCGCACTCAGCCCCTATCGACAAGCCGACGCCATGGATTGACAGCGGATAGTTTTCGCGGATGCGCGTGAGATAGTGATGCGGCTGGCCGCCGGCACACATATAGTTCTCAGCATGCACTTCGAACCACTGCGCGCCCTTTGCACCGCCCAGAATATCGTCGAAGTGCTCTGCCTTGAGGCCGACCCCGGCACCAGCCGGGATCAGCATATTTGAAACCGAATCAGGCATGGCCTGCGATCAAATTAGCCGGCGCTGCAGCCTTGAGCCTTGCCATTGTAATTCTTATCGGCCGGCTGATTATCGATGCACTTCAGGCTGCCTTTCGTCCCGATCGCAGTCTTGATGGATGTGCACGTGCCGGCTTTGACAAGCGACCAGGCATTGCCTTGATAATCGACAGTTGAAGTCCCCTCGCAGGTTGTACCTGGTCCCGCTTTACAATTATTCTTACCTGCCAGCGCAACACCGTAGCATTTCTCCATCTTGTCCTGGGCTTGAACGCTGGTCGACGCGGTAAAACCGAGGCTAATTGCGGCAGCTAGACTGCTAGCCAATGCGACATTTGACACCTTCTTCGTGGTTGCGGCCATGTTATTCCTCCTGGATCAAACGGATCAATTTACCAAACAGTGAAAACACCGCCTTTGTGTCTTGGACCTGAGCAGCGGCGAGCACCGACCTAACCAAGCAATTGACACGACATCCAGACGCGCCCGGTAAACTCGTCTTGAGGACCGCGTGATTGGAACTCTAATTGTCTGAGATCATTGAGATTATACGATTATCGCAAGCATTCACTAAGACGTGAGAAGCGCCGTTATTCGCCCCTCTGGCACATAATGCCCGACGAGTTGGCTCAACCACCTAGCCGCCGGCACCAAGGCTCCCGCGAGGAGACCATCAAATGCATGGCGCAACGCAGCTGTTTACCACCCCCTATTAGCGCGTTTCGGCCTAAGGGACGGCTTGTCTCAACCGGCAAAATCTGCTTAATTCTCGGGCAAAAGGTCAGCATCCCTGTCCTTTTCTCTCGGTTGTCGTGCGCTGGTCTGCGCCCGCACGAAGTTGAGGAAATCTGGCGGGGAGCCAAGACCGTAAAAAGAATTTCGAGGGTACAGTGAGCCAGGCATCCACGCCGGTGGTATTGAACTACACCACGGGGCGTCGGATGGCGACTGTTTGGCGACGATTGCCCCCCTCATTGCCTGGAGCGCGTGCACGCCGCACCGGCTTGGTCACAAGGGCCGACGTGCAGTTGACGTGCCTTCACTGATCGGCCAGCGGGCCCCCGCGACATTGCCTGCCTGCACTTGGCCGCTAGGCGTAGAGAATGATTTTTAGGCCCCTTAATTTTCAACGGGCTTTTCGAAGAGGACGAAGATGGAAAAGAGCCCTCGCTCACAACGATATCTGCCACAGGTACGTGCAGCCGGACTTTTTGATCCGAACATGGAGCGCGATGCCTGCGGCGTCGGTTTCATTGCTGATATGGAGGGCAAACGCAGCAATCGCATTATCCAGGATGCACTATTCATCCTTGAGAACCTCGAACACCGCGGCGCCGTTGGCGCTGATCCCTTGTCCGGCGACGGCGCTGGCATCCTGCTTCAGATTCCACACGCGTTCTTTGCCGCCGAATGCAAGGCGCTCGGCTTCGAACTTCCACCACAGGGTCAATACGCTGTCGGCCAATTGTTCTTACCCCAGGACGACCGGCTTGCCGCTAATTGTGAACGCATTTGGGCCCGCGTCTTCCGCGATGAAGGCCTGGAAATTATTGGTTGGCGACCAGTGCCTGTCGACAATTCATGTTTATCCGACATGGTGCGCTCCAGCGAACCGCGCCATCGCCAGGTCTTTGTCCGCCGCCCTGAAAACGTCGACGACGACGAATTTGAGCGCCGTCTCTACATTTGCCGCAAGGTCGCCTCCAACACCGTCCATCGCACCTATGAAGGGCGTAATATCAATCATTACACGGTGAGCCTTTCAGGCCGCACGGTTGTCTACAAGGGGATGTTCTTGTCCTACCAGGTCAAGGCCTATTATCTCGATCTCCAAGACAAACGCATTGAATCGGCTTTGGCTCTCGTCCACCAACGCTTTTCTACCAACACTTTCCCTTCCTGGAACTTGGCGCACCCTTACCGCATGATTGCGCATAATGGCGAAATCAACACGCTGCGCGGCAATGTTAACTGGATGGCGGCACGCCAGGCATCGGTCTCATCACCGTTGTTCGGCGACAACATATCAAAGCTGTGGCCGCTGTCTTATGAAGGCCAGTCTGACACCGCCTGCTTTGACAATGCTTTGGAGTTTTTGACCATGGGCGGTTATGGCCTGGCCCATGCAGCGATGATGCTGATCCCGGAAGCCTGGGCCGGCAATCCCTTGATGGATGCCAACCGTCGCGCCTTTTATGAATATCATGCCTCCTTGATGGAGCCCTGGGACGGCCCGGCAGCCGTTGCCTTCACCGATGGTCGCCAGATCGGCGCCACCCTCGACCGCAACGGTCTGCGTCCTGCACGTTATCTGGTAACCAAGGACAATCGGGTCATCATGGCTTCGGAAGCCGGCGTCTTGCCGGTACCGGAAAACGAAATCGCCCAAAAGTGGCGTTTACAGCCCGGCAAGATGCTTCTGATCGATCTCGAAAAAGGATGCATCATTTCGGATGAGGAATTGAAACAAGAGTTGTGCAGCCGTCACCCCTATGAGACCTGGCTCAGCAAGACCCAGATTAAGGTCTCCGATCTACCGCTACCAGCTGGTGCCGCTGGGGACGACCGCGCGAACATTCCCTTGCTCGATTTGCAGCAAGCATTTGGCTACAGCCAGGAAAGCCTCAAGTTTCTGATGGCCCCGATGGCGGCCACCGGCCAGGAAGCCATCGGGTCAATGGGTACTGACACGCCGCTCTCAGCGCTTTCGAACAAGTCGAAGCTGCTGCACACCTACTTCAAGCAGAACTTTGCTCAGGTCACCAACCCACCGATTGACCCCATTCGCGAAGAGTTGGTTATGAGCCTCGTCTCGTTCATCGGCCCGCGCCCCAATATTCTCGATTTGAAGGGTACGGCGAAGCAAAAGCGGCTGGAAGTCTATCAGCCAATCCTCACCAACAGGGAACTGGAACGGATTCGCCAGATCGGTCTCGTAGCGGATAATGAGTTTACCTCGATCACTATCGACATTACCTATCCAGCTGACCAGGGGGCGGAGGGTATGGCCAATGCGGTCGGTGTCATTTGCGCCGAAGCAGAAGAGGCCGTCCGCTCGCGCGATTACAATATCATAATTCTGTCTGATCGTGCCGTTGGACCTGAACGCATCCCCATTCCATCATTGTTGGCAACGTCCGCCGTCCACCATCATTTGATTCGCCAGGGTCTCAGGACCTCGGTCGGCCTCGTTGTCGAAACCGGCGAAGCGCATGAGGTCCATCAATTCGCAACACTGGCCGGTTATGGTGCAGAAGCGATTAATCCTTACCTGGCGTTCCAAACACTTTCCGCAGTGATAACCGCGCTGGATGAACCCATCAGCCAAAAAGAGGCGATCAATCGCTACATCAAGGCGATCGACAAAGGTCTTTTGAAAGTGATGTCCAAGATGGGCATCTCGACCTATCAATCCTATTGCGGTGCTCAGATTTTCGATGCTGTCGGGCTTAAGTCACCGTTTGTCGAGCGTTACTTCACCGGCACCCATACGCAGATCGAAGGTGTTGGCATGCGCGAAATCGCGCTTGAGACTTTCGAGCGCCATCGCCTCGCGTTCGGCAACGACCCCACTTTGGAGAACGCTCTCGAGGTTGGCGGCGAATATGCCTACCGTATCCGTGGCGAAGCGCATATGTGGCGGCCAAATGTCATTGCGGATCTCCAGCATGCAGTTCGCGGCACCGATCCGGAGGACGCCAAGAGCGGCAAGATTCCGCAAAAGTACCGCGATTACGTTGAGCAAGTCGATCGCCAATCGGAAACGCTGATGACGATGCGCGGCCTGTTCCGACTGAAGTCTGCACAAGAGGCCGGGCGTACGCCAATCCCGCTTGAAAAAGTCGAGCCAGCAGCCAATATCGTCAAGCGCTTTGCAACGGGCGCCATGAGCTTTGGTTCCATCAGCCGTGAAGCGCATACTAACCTTGCCATTGCCATGAACCGCATTGGCGGGCGTTCCAACACCGGCGAAGGTGGCGAAGAACCGGACCGCTTTGTGCCCAAGCCAAACGGCGACAGCATGCGCTCAGCGATCAAGCAGGTCGCCTCTGGCCGCTTCGGTGTCACCACCGAATACCTGGTCAACTCGGACATGATGCAAATCAAAATGGCCCAAGGCGCCAAGCCAGGCGAAGGCGGCCAGCTGCCCGGTCACAAGGTCGACCAGACGATTGCCAAGGTGCGCCATTCGACGCCTGGTGTCGGCCTGATCTCGCCACCCCCACACCACGATATTTATTCGATCGAGGATTTGGCGCAGCTGATTTTCGACCTCAAGAATACGAATCCGGCCGGCGATGTGTCCGTCAAACTCGTCTCGGAGGTTGGCGTTGGCACCGTCGCCGCAGGGGTTGCCAAGGCACGCGCCGATCATGTCACTATTTCCGGTTTTGAAGGCGGCACGGGTGCCTCCCCTTTGACATCGATTAAGCACGCCGGTTCGCCATGGGAAATCGGTCTTGCCGAAACCCATCAGACGCTGGTTGAAAATCACCTGCGCGGGCGCATTGCCGTCCAGGTCGACGGCGGTCTTAGAACCGGTCGCGATGTTGTCATCGGCGCGCTATTGGGCGCCGATGAATTCGGATTTGCCACCGCACCGTTGATTGCATCCGGTTGCCTGATGATGCGCAAGTGCCATCTCAACACCTGTCCGGTCGGCATTGCCACACAAGACGAAGTGCTGCGGGCACGCTTCAAAGGGAAACCTGAGCATGTGGTGAATTACTTCTTCTTTGTTGCCGAAGAAGTACGCGAGTTCATGGCCGCCATGGGCTTTGCCACCTTTGATGAAATGATCGGTCAATCGCAGATGCTCGATAAGGATTATGCGATCGCCCACTGGAAAGCACAGGGCCTGGATTTTCAAAAGCTGTTTCACAAGCCCCGCGTCCCCGATACTGTGGCAATCCACAATTGCGAGCGCCAGGACCATGGCCTGGACAAGATTCTGGACAACAAATTGATCGAGATTGCCAAGCCGGCATTAGAGGAAAAAAAGCCGGTCAAGCAGGAACTCACAATCAAAAACACAGACCGCACGACCGGCGCCATGCTCTCCGGCAAGATCGCCGCCAAATACGGCCATGAGGGGTTAGCTGAAGATGCCATCTGGTTGACTTTGGAAGGCACGGCCGGCCAAAGTTTTGGGGCCTGGGGTGCGCATGGCCTGACATTGGACTTGGTTGGCGAAGCCAATGACTATGTCGGCAAAGGGCTCTCTGGCGCCAAGCTGATTGTCCGCCCTCATCCGCAATCGGGCATCGTGCCGGAAGACAGCATCATCGTTGGCAACACCGTTCTGTATGGCGCAATCACAGGCGAGTGTTATTTCCGCGGCATCGCAGGGGAACGCTTTGCCGTCCGCAATTCAGGCGCCGTTGCCGTTGTCGAAGGCACCGGCGATCATGGCTGCGAGTATATGACCGGCGGTGTCGTCGTCGTACTTGGCAACACCGGGCGCAACTTCGCTGCCGGCATGTCCGGCGGGATTGCCTACGTTCTCGATGAAGCCGATGATTTCGAGCAGAAGTGCAACCTCACGATGATCGACCTGGAACCGATAGCCGCCGAGGCCGCCGTAATGGAAAAACTATCGAACAAGGGCAGCGATCTTGAAACCCACGGTCTAGTTGATGTCATGCAAGACATGAGTGAGCAGGACGCTGAACGACTGCACCGTCTGATTTCGCGCCATCTGCACTACACAAATTCGCTCAAGGCGAAGACGATTCTTGAAGAATGGAACAATTGGCTGCCGAAGTTCAAGAAGGTCATGCCGATCGAATACCGTCGCGCGCTCGACGAACTGACCAAGGCCGCCGCCGCAGATACGACGGGTCTTGAAGTTTTGGAACTGGGCGTACGGCCGGGCAAGAATTGAGCGACGGAAGATAACGATGGGCAAGACGACAGGTTTTTTGGAAATCGATCGCACAGAGCGGACCTATCAACCGGTTGAGGAGCGCACTCGGCACTGGAATGAATTTGTCATTCCGTTGGGTGAGTCCGGCACGAAGGCACAAGCCGCCAGGTGCATGGATTGCGGCATTCCCTATTGTCACAATGGCTGCCCGGTCAACAATCAAATCCCCGACTGGAATGACTTGGTCTATAACGGTGACTGGAAGACAGCCGCCCAGAATCTCCACTCGACCAATAATTTCCCCGAAGTCACTGGGCGCGTCTGTCCAGCACCGTGCGAAGCCTCGTGCACACTCAATATCGAAGACATCCCAGTCACCATCAAGACCATCGAATGTGCGATCGCCGACCGTGCCTGGTCGGAAGGATGGCTGGCCCCCAATCCGCCGGAAACCAAGACCGGCAAGAGCGTTGCAATCGTTGGTTCCGGCCCCGCAGGCTTAGCCGCCGCCCAACAACTCGCCCGCGCCGGCCACGACGTCCACGTCTTTGAAAAAAATGCCAGACCTGGCGGCCTGCTGGTCTATGGCATTCCCGACTTTAAGATGGAAAAGGACATTATCGCGCGCCGCGTTAAACAGATGGAGACGGAAGGGGTTACGTTTCATTGCAACGCCCATGTCGGCAAGAAAGTGAAACTCAAGGAGTTGATAAAAAAACACGACGCAGTCCTGCTCGCTGGCGGCTCCGAACACCCATTTGATTTTTTTGCCAAGTCCGATGGCCGCGAACTCGACGGTATTTACTTCGCAATGCATTTCCTGCCGCAGCAAAATCGCCGCGTTGCCGGCGAAGAGCTGCGCCCGGATCTTCCGGATGTCACGGCAAAGGACAAACACGTTATCGTTATCGGTGGTGGCGACACCGGTTCCGACTGCATCGGCACCAGCTTTCGCCAGGGCGCCAAATCTGTGACCCAGTTGGAAATCATGCCCAAGCCGCCGGAAATGGAAAACAAGGAATTGTCCTGGCCGCATTGGCCTCTGAAGCTCAGAATTTCAACCAGCCAGGCGGAGGGTGCAAAAGTCGAATATCAGATTTCGACAACCGGTTTTGCCGGCGAGAATGGCCGCATCACAAAACTTCTCTACACCCGCGTCGACGAAAAACTGCAGCCCGTTGCCGGCACCGAAGGTGAATTGCCTGCCGATATGGTACTTCTGGCGATGGGATTTTCCGGCCCGATTGAAACCGACCTGATCAAGGAACTCGGACTAAAGGTTGTCCCCCGCGGCCGCTTCAAAGGCTTGGACGCCGATGAAATGTCTTACAGGCTCGCCAGCCACGACAAATTGTTCGCTGCCGGCGACATTCGTCGCGGCCAATCTTTGGTCGTTTGGGCGATCCGCGAAGGCCGCCAGGCGGCCCATTCGATTGACAAGTTCCTTATGGGCACGACGGATTTGCCGCGCTGACCCCCTTCCGGTTTGCGCTATTACAAAGCATAAACATTGGGAAAATTGCGAAAGATCAATGCCTTTGGCTCGCAATCTCAGTGAGATCAAATCGCCCTGCACCCCGACGTGCTGCGCGGCAAAAGACCTTTTTGCGCCATCAAGGCGCCTGTGGTTAGACGAACTGGTATGTTTATATTTGAGCTTAACACGATTTAGTATTTTAGGGCCTGGGGCGCACAAATACGATTTAGCGGCCCACACGCGCACCGACCTCGAAGCGATGGGTGACGGACATGGATACACATCTTGATATTCAATTTAACGGATTGGACCGCAGCGAAGCGATTGAAACACACATTGAGGAAAAAGTAGCCAAGCTCAAGAAGCGCTTTGCCCGCATGACTCATTGCCGGGTCGTGATCGAGGTACCGCATCGCAATCCGGCGCGCGCACACAAGAGCAAGATCTATATGGTCAAGATCGAGATCAGCATTCCATCTCACAATCCGATTATCGTGACCCATGACCGCGACGACGATCACACACACGAAGACATTTTGATAGCCATTCGCGATGCATTTGACGCCGCCGAAAGACAGGCCAAAGTGCTCAATCGAAAGATTTCAACACCGGCCAAAAACGAACGCAGTCGCCGCCGCCCTGCAAGGCCGACCGAAAGTGGCTAGATCAAAGTCTCAACAGCAAGAGTCGTGAGGGCGGTGGCCCGCTTCAACGATTAGGCCGGCGCAACGGTATGGGCGGATAACGGCTTGCTCGCGGCGCAAACCGGCCAATCCGCGGCTTGGTTTTCTTAGACACCAAGTTTTTCGGCAATGCATAAGTATCGCGCGGCCAACGGAAATCGTCGGCGCGCCCTGCCACGGATGGAAGTTTTTCACCCTTAACGAGCGCCCGGAAGAACGGCAGTTGTGAGGCAGGCAGCCGGCTGGAATTGGTCTGCGAGCGTACCGCCGGCGTCAGCGAACGAAGAACAACCAACCCGTTCGGCAATTCGTCACTGATCGTCAATCCAACCCGCATCGCCTTATCCTGGGACTGCCCCCTGGTGATAACCGCAAGCACTGAGCGCGAAATTGCCGGCCGTAACAGCTTTATTTTCGTCGAACGGCGCCACAAGCTAGCCTTCTTATCAGGCAGCGTTAGCGTCGAGTGATCCGCCGCTTCCGCTGGCGCAGTTTTCGCCAGTCGCGCAGAAATCTTCTTTTTCTTGCCCGCTTTGCGACCCTTTTGATTGGCACTTGTTGACGCTGCGCTAGGCGGGACTACGCCAAGCGGGTTGATCCGCTTCTGCTCTTGTATCGCCCCCAGAAGTGGGATATCGCGCTCTGTCTTCGAGGACCGCAAATCGCGTCGGATCGGCCCCTCAATAAAGTGCGCGATTTTTGCGTAACCTGCCTTCGTGAAATGAATACCGTCTTTATAACGCAATAGCCGTGTTGCGCCGCTGACATCCGGACCATAGGCACTGAACTCACCTTCATCCGATGCCGTTAAGCGATAGATATCGATGTATCGAATACCGTTGCGATACGCTTGCTGACGCAGGATCTGATTGATAATTCTGACCCCGCGATTTCGAAATTCGCCACGCATAACCGGCAGGCCCACCCAATAAGCACCGACCTTGGCAGTCTTGAGAACGGTCATCACCTGCTGCACGCGTTGGTTGTATATTCGCTTCCAACCATCAGAACCGACGCGAAGTCGCCCGTTCGCTCGACGAATCGACACACGGTCGTAAGTGCCGAGCAGCAAGACGGCAATTGTATACTTCTTCTGCCCGAGTTCAGTCTTCAGGTTTTCGAGCGATTCCTCCCAGTCACCGCGCAAGAGGCCTCGAAGAGCCAAATGTCGCGGTTGAATGTTGATCCGCCGGTTGCCGGCAAGCGTCGCCTTGAGCCCGACCATCAAACCCTGGGCCAGCCAATCACCGATAACGATCGCCTGATGCGTATCACCAGGAGGAAAGGGTGTGAGATAACTCGCATGATCGGTCTTGCCTTGTGCCACCGCCGGCAGCGCGCCACCGGTGCCGACCAGGACAAATGCGGCCGCAATCACCAATAGTGTTTTACCAATCTTAGTCATGCCTACCTTGCCATCGGTGCATCTGCGGCCGATATCAACACGCATTCGCTTATAGCTGCAACTTGCCCATTGCCCAAATTTACTTCTTTGCACGCAAATGCTGCAACAACCGACGTGTCGGCCAACAGTCAACAGGCTGCTTCGTCTTCACCTGATACTGCCCGATCATACGACGTGTATTTGACCCAACCTTGCCATCAACAATACTGATCGCCATTCCGCGCTCTTTAAGCGCAGCTTGGATTGCACCCACATCCTGCCCCCTGAGCTGACTCACCCGACGCCACTTAACCCTGAAGTCGCCGCCACCGCCGATCCGATCCGCCAAATGCCCGACGAACAAGGCATAAAGATCTGACATGTTGTAGCGGCGGATGACCTTGAAATTCTCAGTGGCTAAGAACGATGGACCATATCGCCCAGCCGGACTCATCAAATAGGCCCGCGTCGTGCGGTGTTCAGCTAAGAATTTGCGCTGCCGGGTACGTTTAACGCCAAGCTTCAGCCAGTCCTCGATCGACCGTTCATCTTCTGGGCCCTCATTGGCACACGAAACCGTGCCTCCTAGTTTGACCTCATAGCCCCAAGACAGACCCTTGACCCAGCCCTTGGCCTTGAGCTGACGCGCCGCCGCACCCAGCGCATCCGGGACAGACTTGAATATGTCGCGCCGCCCATCACCGTCCATGTCGACAACATAGTCCTCGAACTCCGACGGCATCAATTGCGGCAACCCCATCGCGCCTGCCCATGACGATTTCATTTGTCTGCGGTGCATGCGCTTGTCGGTAATGAGTTTCAGGGCAAACAGCAATTCGCGTCGGAACAGTTCCTTGCGCCGGCCGAGATAGGCCTGCGTCACCAAAACCCGGACCGCATCATGGCGCGGCTTATAAGCGCCATAGGCCGTCTCACGACCCCAGATCGCCAGAACGACGTTGCGATCAACGCCGATCTCCTCTTCGATGCGCCTAAGTGCCTTGGCATAACGCCCCCGCAGCACCCGACCCTTTTTTGCAAGTGCAACAATATAAGAACGTTTGAGATAGGCCTGCGGTGGCTTGGTAAATTCGGCCTGTCCGCGGTTAGACAGTTTGGGCTGCTTCGTCGTGGCAAGATCCGGCAACGACCGATCAAGCGTGATGCCTTTCAATTCGCGCTTGAACACGGCCTCCGAAACACCCAACGATTGGGCATCAACCCAGAGAACTTTCAGCCAGTCGGCAAATTTCTGCGTCGCCCCGGCCGGAGCCACGCTGACAAAACTGAAACTCATCAGGCTCGCCACCAACACAACGCGCACCGGCTGGCACAACAACACCGATTTTCGCGCCAGCCCGATCATATTGCTTGCATCCGTGCCTCAAGCCCCCGCTCCCAAGCCAGCGCCTGGCCAACAATCTGTTCCAGATCATCAAGCGTCGGCCGCCAACCCAAGATTGCTCGCGCCCGGTCTGACTGTGCGACAATTTCCGCCGGATCACCTGCCCGACGCCCGACATATCGCACATTGAAATCCACACCAGAAACACGCTTTACGACATCAATCACATCCAACACCGAAAACCCTCTGGAATAACCGCAATTGAAAACATCGGACCGCCCGCCTTGACGCAGGTACTGCAAGGCATCGCGGTGCCCACGAACCAAATCGCTGACATGGATATAATCACGCACACAACTGCCGTCTGCGGTCGGGTAATCGGTCCCGTAAACCTCTAGATAGGGCCGCTTTCCCAAAGCGACTTCGCAGGCAACCTTAATCAGGTGAGTGGCATTCGCCGTCGATTGGCCAGTGCGACCCAGGGGATCGGCGCCGGCGACATTGAAATAGCGCAGCGCCACATAAGCAAAATTGTGTGCTATGGCAGTGTCGCGCAGCATCCATTCCGTCATCAGCTTCGATGTGCCGTAAGGCGACATCGGCGCCAACGGTGCGGTCTCAGGAATGGGCATTCTGTCTGGCATACCATAGACGGCGGCCGTGGATGAAAAAATGAAATGCGGCACGTGCTCCCGGACGGCTGTTTCGATCAGCGTTCGCGACTTTGCGGTATTATTGTGATAGTATGAAAGTGGTTTTTCGACTGATTCCGGAACGATCACGGAGCCGGCGAAATGGATAATACAGGAGACATTGTGTTTTCTGATCACCATTCCGACCGCATGTGCATCACCACAATCGATCTCGGCAAACGGCACATCCTGTGGCAGGGCCCAACGAAATCCGGTCGACAAGTTGTCCACAACAACGACATTTTCGCCCGCATCGAGAAGTTCCCATACCATATGACTGCCGATAAAACCGGCACCACCTGTAATAAGCACTGTCATGACTATTCCTCGGACCTACCGCTCACACCATGTCACCCCAAATCCACCCGCTGACTCCGCAGCCTCGCTGTTTGCATCAGGGTGCCAACAAAACCATGCACTTGGCGGCATTGAGCTGCACCTCTGCATCAGCAAAATGTCGAAGATGCGGCTTATCAGTCTGCAATAAAATTGCCGCAGGTCACACAATAGAATTGAATTCTAGTCACATATATTTTCCAGGATCCATGTCACAGAGGTCGTCAAAACGACTGAGAGGACCATAAGACTATGAATCGTTCGATAATGCGCATCCGCAAGGCTGTTTTCCCCGTCGCCGGCCTTGGCACGCGCTTTCTGCCTGCCACCAAGGCCATGCCCAAG
This sequence comes from Hyphomicrobiaceae bacterium, assembly GCA_965223255.1. Classification (GTDB taxonomy): domain Bacteria; phylum Pseudomonadota; class Alphaproteobacteria; order Rhizobiales; family Hyphomicrobiaceae; genus CBDCWA01. Next base: position 556,822 of record CBDCWA010000004.1, read on the forward strand.
GAGATGCTGACCGTCGTCGATCGCCCGGTAATCCAGCATGTTGTAGACGAGGCCAAAGCCGCCGGCATCGAACACTTCGTGTTCGTTACAGGGCGCAACAAGGGGATCATCGAAGACCACTTTGACAATGCTTTTGAGCTCGAACAAACACTCGAATCTCGGGGCAAAACCGAAGCATTAAGAGATCTCCTCACCGATCTGCCACCGCCTGGACAGACCAGCTTCACCCGCCAGCAGGCGCCTTTGGGCCTCGGTCACGCGGTTTGGTGTGCCCGTGACATCGTCGGCAACGAACCTTTTGCTCTGCTCTTGCCGGATATGCTGCATCACTCGCAGACGCCCTGCCTCGCCACAATGATAAAGGCCTATAATGAACTGGGCGGCAATCACATTGCCGTCTCGCCCGTTCCCGAGGACCAGACCCATAATTATGGCATTGTCGCCGTTGAAGACGCTGCTGCTGACATAACACCCATCCACGCGATGGTCGAAAAGCCGCCACCCAATCAAGCCCCCTCAAACTTGCACATTACCGGGCGTTATATTCTTCAGCCGGAAATTTTTGATTTGCTTGCGACCCAGGAACGCGGTGCCGGCAACGAAATTCAATTGACCGATGCCATGATCAAACTAGCCGCCGCCGAGGAGCAAAACTTCTTCGCCGTTCGCTTCAATGGACAAATATATGACTGTGGCGCAAAGGTCGGCTTCCTGGCCGCAAATATCGCCTATGCCTTGGAACGCGAGGATCTTCACGAAGATCTGAGAGAAGTACTCCTCAAACTGGTCAGCCCCTAAACATGTAACGCAGTAAAGCAAACTAATCGTCGTTAACTTGTCGGGAAATGCCGACAGACAACGGCACGAACATGCGACCCTTGACATACCGTGTCAAAGTCGCACGCTTTAATGAAGGCCCCGTCTCTGCTATGCACCTGTGGACCAACCTGCTTTCGATTGAAACAGGCGCGATACCGATTATAAGCAGATGGGTTGTTCGATTCTTTATGGGCGATCATCTTTGTGCGTTAAGTTTGAACCGCCTCTTCCGTTTCAACTAACGCACGATGCTCTAGGACCAGCCCCATGGCGCCCGAGCGGGCACCACAAGAAACAAGGCACCGCCTGATGTCATCATCCCCCTCAAGCATTGCAAAGGCGCCGAACCGACCGAAAAATGCTGCGACGTCGAGCCCGGCGATAGAATCCGCCACCCGCACCTTACATCTTGAGAGCAAGGGGCTATCGGTCTTATCCGAACGGCTGCTTGGGGAAATGGCCGTTCCCTTTCAAGACGCGGTTGACCGCCTGAAAGCAGCCCGCGGCCGGGTCATTGTAACCGGCATGGGCAAGAGCGGTCATGTCGGTGAAAAGGTCGCAGCAACGTTTGCTTCTACTGGTACTCCGGCATTTTTTGTGCACCCAAGCGAAGCCAGCCACGGCGACCTCGGCATGATCACCCGTGATGATGTTATCCTGGCGCTGTCATGGTCAGGTGAAACCGTTGAGTTGTTCAATATTCTGACCTTTTCGCGAAGCAACAATGTGCCATTGATCGCGATTACATCGCGCAAGTCCTCTGCCCTGGCAGCCGCCAGCGACGTCGTTTTGCATTTGCCAAAAGCCAAAGAGGCCTGCCCGCATGGCCTGGCCCCAACCACATCGACCACCATGCAGCTGGCCATTGGAGATGCCCTAGCCATCGCGCTCCTTGAGGCCAAAGGTTTCACCGCCCATGATTTCAAGGTCTTCCATCCTGGCGGATCGCTCGGCGCACGCTTAAAGCACGTCCGCGATGTCATGCACACCGGAAAAGAACTGCCCCTCGCCCGAGACGATGCCATGATGGGCGAAGCCCTGGTCACCATGACCCAGAAAGCGTTTGGCTGCCTTGGCATTGTGGACACCAAGGGCGAATTGATTGGTATCATCACCGATGGCGACTTACGTCGTCATATGGGTGGCCAGCTATTGAACGCCCGCACCGGCGATATCATGACCAAAAACCCGAAATTTGTTGACCCTGATATGCTGGCCTCTGCCGCCTTGGAGCGGATCAATGCCTCGCGCATTACCGCGCTTTTCGTCGTCGAACAATCGAAGCCTGTCGGCATCGTTCATGTCCACGACTTATTGCGGGAAGGGATAGCGTAACGCGCACAGTCCCTCTTGCAAATCTCTACACGGGCTCGACGATAAGCACAGTCCCATCGACGCCAGTGATACGCACGCTCTCACCCGCGTCAATCTCTCCTGGACCCTGCGCCAGCCAGACCGTATCGCCGACCCTTACGCGACCTCGTCCTCCTGCAAATGTCGTCTCAACCTGTACAACCTGTCCGATATAATTTGAGCCACGCACATTCAATGTCGGCTGATCACTATCGACGGGACGCGGGCGCCAATAGAATCGGGTGAGCCAAACTGATGTAATCGAAATCGCACCGAACAGTGCCAACTGCCATTCCCACGGCAGCATATCCCCAAGAGCAAGTGCTAAACTGCCAACGATAATGGCCGCCATTCCGAACCACATAAAATGGATACCCGGAATGATCGTTTCAGCAACCAATAAGGCGACAGCCAGGACAAACCAGTTCCAGGCCCCGAGGTTGATAAAAAATTGTCCGATCCCACCCATCGCCTTTGCCTCCAGTAAAATTCTGCAGCGGGCGATTGATGGATCGCAGGAAATCCGCTGCAGCTAAAACTGATCTATTTTGACCGACACAGTCCAAAAGGACAATGATATCGCCGGCTGGGTCTAGACAGACGGTACGCTACCCGACCGCGAGGCATTGACGACATTAGACTTGTCGCCGAAAGCCGCGCCGGCAATTTCCGCAATACCCGCCAGCGAGCCAAGCATCGATGAGGCTTCGACCGGCATCATCAGGACCTTCTGATTGTTGGACATTGCCAATCCTTCGAGCGCCTTCATATAGTTGTTGGCAACGAAATAATTGATCGCCTGCACGTCTCCATTAGCAATCGCATCGCTGACCATCTGGGTCGCAGATGCTTCTGCCTGCGCTGCTCGCTCACGCGCCTCGGCATCACGGAATGCTGCCTCCTTGCGCCCTTCGGCTTCCAGCACAACAGCCTGCTTCTCGCCTTCGGCCGCCAAGATCGCCGATTGACGCTGACCTTCGGCCTCGAGGATTTGGGCACGCTTATCCCGTTCTGCCTTCATCTGCCGCGCCATGGAATCCACCAGATCCCGCGGCGGCTCGATATCTTTGATCTCGATACGCGTCACCTTTACGCCCCAGGTTTCCGTCGCCGCATCGACAACTTCCAACAGCTTTGCATTGATGACGTCACGATTGGATAGCAACTCATCCAGATCCATCGACCCCATAACCGTACGGATGTTTGTCATCGTCAGGTTCATGATCGAGGCTTCCATCTGGTCGACCTCATAGGCGGCTTGTGCCGCATTGAGCACTTGAAAGAACGTCACACCGTCGACACTGACCATCGCGTTATCCCGCGTGATAATGTCTTGCGAAGGGATGTCCATGACCTGCTCTTTCATGTTCATCCGGTATGCAACTTGCTGCACCACCGGAATCAACAAATGCAGGCCAGGTTGTAGTGTCTTCTCATATCGGCCAAAGTTTTCGACCGTATAATTGAAGCCTTGCGGCACCGTTTTTACACTTGTCCATGCAATTGCCACGGCAAATGCAATCATTAGAATACCGAAAATCCCAAGATTTCCCAAAATATCGCCAGTCATTTTAGCCCACCTCTGCGCTTATCGAATCACCCAATTCATGCCTCCCAGAACCATTGGCCAATGAATGCCAATTTCTGGTTAACAACAATTGACTAAGCTAAGGTGTTAAAAATACGGTTTGATGTTCAACTGTTATCGAGCCAGCCCTTAAGTTCGTGCCGAACAAGCGTTTCCATAAGGTTTAAGCCACCGGCGCTATCATTCAGACACGGCACATAAAAAAAACTTTCGCCACCATGCGTTAAAAATATTTCTCGAACCTCCGAATTAATTTCCTCCAGAGTTTCGAGACAATCTGAAACAAATCCAGGCGTAATAATCATCAGCTTTTTGATGCCCTGGCGCGCAAGCGCTTTTACCGTTTCATCTGTATAGGGCTGCAACCACACTTCTCTGCCAAAACGCGATTGGAAAGTTGCCCTCAGACGTGCCTCATCTATTCCCAGCCTTTGGCGCAATAACGACGTCGTTTTTTGGCAATGACAGTAATAGGGATCACCATTGCGAAAATATCGCTGCGGGATACCGTGATAGGAGGCAAGGATGACCTCGGGTTCAAATTCAGCTGCTTCAATGCCGGCTTTAATCGATTGGGCCAGCGCGTCAATGTAGGCCGGATGATCGTAAAACGGTGGCACGCTTCTGAGTGCCGGTTGCCAGCGCATGCCCGCGATGGTCTCGAATACCTTATCGCTCACTGTCGCCGTTGTGCACGCGCAGTATTGGGGATAAAGCGGAAACCAGAGAATGCGCTCGCACCCCTCGCCCTTCAGTTTTTCGAGGCGCGTCGCAATCGATGGCGAGCCATATCGCATGGCCCAATCGACAATAACGGTATCGCCGCCGATCCGCTCACCGAGGGCGTCACTTTGCGCCCGCGTATAGGTGCGCAAATAGCTTTCATCTCGCTCAGTATTCCAGATTTTCTTGTAGGCCTCGCCCACCCTTTGCGGTCGTCGGTTCAAAATTATGCCGTATAGGATCGGGTACCAAAGCCAGCGCGGCAAATCGATAACCCGGCGATCGCTCAAGAACTCCGCCAGATATCGCCGCATCGACCAATAGTCTGTGCCCTCAGGCGTTCCGAGATTGACCAACAAGACCCCGATCTTGCCATAGGCAACATCGGGATGATCAGCCGGCATTTCCTGCGCAGGCACATTTTGTTTGAGATCATCCATACCCATCGATCCGCTATCCTGATCGCTACCGTATCAACAAACTACGATCGACAGGGCACTTTCGACTTATGGCCAGCAACATTTGCCGCAACCAGGACGGACCATCAACCGTCCGTACGCGCTGTTGCCCAGTCCAACCAAGTTTGCACACGCGCTTCCGGATCAGGGTGCGTGAAAAAATCCGTGATAACCGCAACCGATTGTGCACCGGCATCGATCACACCGTCTGCGCGCTCAGGCGTAATGCCGCCAATCCCCACCAAGGGCAATGAGCCGATCTTTGTTTTCCAGGCCGCGACCCGGGCCAAGCCCTGCGGTGCCCATTTCATCACTTTGAGCTTCGTCTCGTAGATGGGACCAAGCGCCACGTAGGCCGGCCGCGCCTGCAACGCAATATCAAGCTCTTCTGCACTATGAGTTGATATTCCAAGCCGGATGCCCGCACGATGTATGGCGTCCACGTCTGCGCTCTGAAGATCTTCCTGCCCGAGATGAACATAATCAGCACCAAGCGCTATGGCCTGGCGCCAATAATCGTTGACGATGAGCTGGCACGCGTGCGCCTTACAAACCTCCATGCTCTCTGAGATCTGTTGACGGATGTCAGCATCGCTAGCATCTTTGAGGCGAAGCTGCACCGTCTTCACACCAAGCGGCACCAGGCGCTTCAGCCAAGCAAGGTCCGGCACGATCGGATAGAAAAGATTGAGACCACCAGCCGTCGGCAATGGATCAGTCCTTCCGCGCAAGATCGAAGAATGGCGTACCTGCCACCGGTGTCGAAGGTTGCGCCATTTCACGCCTTTCCATCAAGCCCGCTTCGAAGGCCTGCCGGCCACCATTGACAGCCATGGCAAAGGCCTGCGCCATGCGGACCGGATCCCGCGCCTTGGCAACAGCCGTGTTCAGCAACACGGCATCATAACCCATTTCCATGGCACGCGCCGCATGCGAAGGCGCACCTAGACCGGCATCCACCACCAACGGCACGTCCGAGAAATAATTGCGCATCGTCTTTAGGGCATAAGGGTTCGCAAGCCCACGTCCCGTGCCGATTGGCGCCCCCCACGGCATGAGAATCCGGCACCCGGCCGCCACCAGCTTTTCGCCGGCTCCAAGATCTTCAGTGGTGTAAGGGAAAACATCGAAATCCTGTCTGCCAAGCTCTTCTGCCGCCTCAACCAGGCCGAACAGATCCGGCTGCAATGTATCGTCATTGGCGATCACTTCGAGCTTGATCCATCGAGTTTCGAATAACTCCCGTGCCATCAACGCGGTATTGATCGCTTCCTTAGCGGTCCGGCAACCGGCGGTATTCGGCAAAACGTGCACCCCAAGCTCTTGCACAAAGGTCAGAAATCTTTGCCCCGTTTTGCCGCGCGCATTTTCACGCCGCAACGACACCGTTACAATTCCGGCGCCCGACGCCTCGACGGCATCGGCCAACACTTGCGGCGATGGATATTGTGCTGTCCCAAGCAGCATCCGTGAGCCAACATCGACGCCATATGGCGCAAAGGCCATCGACAGGGTCTTAGGGTCTTGCAATTCAGTCATACCGCTTCATCCACCTTGACGTGCAGAGAGCACTTCAATGCGATCACCGGCGCTCAAGTCGGCCTTTGCGCGCGCACCTGCTGCCACAAAGGTTCCGTTGAGGGCAGTTGCGACCCGCACATCACCATAGCCGGCTTCAACGACCAGCTGTTCCAATGTTGCAGCCGTAGTCTTCACCGTCTCACCATTGACGACGACCTCAAGAACAGGCGCCACAGTCATTCGTTCGTCTCTCCAGACCAGAAATATCGGCACTAAGGCCGAACGGTTTCGTTACATTCATACAAGTATATAGCCAACGGCCGTGGTCACCAAACCGGAGAGATTAGGCTCTTAGGACCGAATGAGCAGCGGGCTATCCGCCTCACCCTGAGCCAGGAATTGGCAGACTGTGCGGGCGAGCAACGGCGCGAGCAGGAAGCCATGGCGGTAAGCACCGTTAACACGGATCACCCGGCCAGCCCCCTCGATGCTGGCGCACGGCAAATTGTCCGGGAACGACGGCCGCAACCCTGCACCCATCTCAATGATTTCTGCCTCGCCGAACGCAGGATGCAGGGCATAGGCAAGGCCTAAGAGTTCAAGCGCAGATCGCACGGTCATAGGTGCCTTATCTTCACTTTCGATAACCGTCGCGCCGACCATGTAGAGATCATCCCCCCACGGCACGACATAAAGCGGATGGCGTGGATGCAGGAGACGCACCGGCCTTTGAAGTTGCACATCCCCCGATTTCAAGACCAATCGCTCGCCACGCACCCCACGCAACGACCCCAATTCATCCTGTGCGCCCATGCCCCGGCAGTCTACGACGGCCAAGCACTCATCTGGCAACTCACCCGTCCATGTCTCGCCCAGTACCAGTTCAACGCCTTCGGCCTTTGCAGTTTCAAGCAAGAACATCAACGCCGTAACGGGCGCCATATGGGCCTCGCCCGGATAAAAGAGCCCGCGCGAGAAACGGCCCGCGAGATCCGGTTCCAATCGTTCAATCTCGGCACTATCGATCAGGCGATGACCGCTCGTCGCCCGGCCAAACCGCATAAGCTCACTATCGTCACGCGCCTGCGCCACCACCAATGTGCCTTTGGCCATTACGCCAGGATAGACGTCTTGCCAGAGCTTACAGGCCTCAATACCCAAGTCCCGCACGACAGCGTCCGCAGCCTCTTCCTCGCAATAGGGCGAAAGCATCGCCCCCGCAAAACGACTTTGCGCATCGTCGAAGGGCGCCGTTGTGCGCTCGATCAAACGGACAGCGAAGCCGGCGCGCGCAAGTGTCAACGCCTGCCAGAGACCAAACACCCCCGCCCCGACCACCAAGACTTTCTGTCCACGCTCTGTCGTCACTCAGCCCTATCTCCCAAGTGCAACGCCCTCGCGGCGCGGGTCGGCACCGCCTTGCCAAACGCCGCCACGTCGAATGACAATGTGCGTCCCCGAAATGGGCCAGCGAAACCGCAACCTATGACCATACGGCTTGACCTTGAGGGCCTGCCAGACGCTCTGCCAGCCATATTCGACTTCGAAACCACGCCCCTTACTTCCAAAATTGATGAGGTTGGCAGCCTGCTGCGCATCCATCTCCCAGTCGAGCAGAGCCACCAGCGCCTTGACGACATAATAGATAATCGAGCTACCGCCAACGGAACCGACTGCGGCTTCGAGTTTGCCGTCGGGCGCAAACACAAGGGTTGGTGCCATCGAGCTGCGCGGGCGTTTACGTGGGCCAACCGCATTAGCGATTGGTCGTCCTTTCTTATCGACCGGCCGGAAAGAAAAATCGGTTAGCTCATTATTCAGCAGGAAGCCAGCAGCCCACACCCGCGATCCGAATGCCGATTCAATGGTCGATGTCATGGACACCGCATTGCCAGCTTTGTCGACAATTGAGAAATGCGTAGTCCCCGCCGACTCGACTGTTGCATCCCGCCCGAACGGCACCTTACCGAGTGCCGGCGGACGCCCGGCCTTTGGCCGCTTCATGGCCCGATCTGGATCGATCAATTTGGCACGCCGTGCCAAATAGCCAGCATCCAGCAGCCCTGCCGGAACTGCCACAACATCCGGGTCCGCCATGTACTTATTGCGATCCGCATAGGCGAGTTTTTCCGCTTCAGCAATAAGATGCATGGCCCTGGCGCTCATCGCTTGCCCACGCCCGCGTCCAATATCGAAGCCTTCGAGCAATTTGAGCGTCATCAGAACCGTCAAGCCACCGGATGACGGTGGGCCCATTCCACAAATCCGCCGGCCTCGATAACGCCCACAAACCGGCGGGCGCTTGATCACCCGATACGCCTTGAGATCGTCCAATGTCATATCACCGGCAATGTTAGGCGCACCGCGAACCGCTTGGACGATATCTTTGGCAATTATGCCCCGATAGAAAGCCTTGGCGCCACCTGTAGCGAGGGCATCAAGCGTTCGTGCATACGCAGGATTCTTTAGGCGATAGCCGACCGGGCGTGCCGCCCCATTGGCATCAAAAAAATACCGGCGCGCTTGTGGCGAAAAGTTCTTGGCCCCCTTGAGTCGCAGCATGGCATGCAGGCGAAAGGTCACGTTAAAGCCATCCCGGGCCAGCACCAGAGCCCGCTTGAAGAGGCGCTGCCAGCCAAGCTTTCCGTGCCGACGATGAATGCGTTCAAGCAGCCCTGGCGTCCCCGGCACGCCAATCGACAGGCCCGAAAACACAGCCTTCCGAAATCGCATTCTTTTACCATTGCGCATAAACCGCTCAGGCCGCGCTGTGCCCGGCGCCATCTCTCGCCCATCATAACTATGGACGGTTTTCGCAGCATTATCCCAATATAGGACGAAAGCCCCCCCACCAAGCCCCGACGATTGCGGCTCAACAAGCCCCAGCACGAGTTGCATCGCGACCGCCGCGTCGATGGCGTTGCCACCTGCATCGATAATTTCCACCCCGGCCCGCGTAGCCAGGGGGTGCGCGGCAGAGACCATAAAGGACGCACCGCGCGCCAACAGCTTCTTTGTTTTCGGTGTTGCCGGCTCTGGCGTATGCCGCGTTTGCGCCTGTGCCACACGCCCGCCGACGGCGGCCAACACCACACCCAAAACAACCAAAACGTTCAGTAGCTTCGCGTACTTCAATCGCAATGCTCCTTACCCGATACACCCACATCTAGCGCGAATGTTCAAAAGAGGAAACCAAGCCACACGCAATCAAATGCGCGCCAAAACGCTTATGCAGATAGGGGAATTACGCCGCTTTGCTCATCATGCCGGTCCGGCAGTGAGCGGCAAAACCATCCATCGCGCGTCCAACACTCACTTACCAACGACACCTTGAGAATTGCACCATGTTCCAATTCGGTTCTGACTCCGTCACTCACAACTATTGGTAGTATACAACACTCAAACGACAATCGAAAAATAACGGTCAAGACGCTTGTCAACGCCGATGAGCCGGTTTATTCGACAACAGATTAACTGGACCACCGCACCTAAAGTTGAGCTCCACCTGATACTAAGCAGCTGATATTGACGTATGCCAAATCGACGGCATGACAACATAATTGGTGCAATCGTGAAACGTCTTGTAATGTATCTATTCCTCATCTCGGTATTATCCACCTCCGCAATTGCCGAACCACAAAGCAAAACCACCCGGGGTAATCTGGCCTTTGTACAAAAGGTAATCGATAAGATCGCCAAACGTCCGGACTTCGTCGCCGCAATCCGAAAACACAATGCGTATTATGCAAATCACACAACCGAGCAAATTATCGCGTTAGATAAGCGCTGGCGCGCAAACGACCGCACTGTTATCGATCCGGTATTGTCGCACCCGATTTCGAAGTTTCTGACCGAGGAAATAAAACTGTCGAAAGGCCGTTTCGCGGAACTGATTGTCATGGGTCAGAAGGGTTTGGCAATCGCCGTCAGCCCTAAAACGACCGATCTATGGCAGGGCGACGAGGCAAAGTGGATCGAGACCTACAGCAAGGGTCCCACAGCATTTCACGCTGACAAAGTCAAAAAAGACGAATCCACTAACAAGTGGCAGGAACAAATCAGCAAGACAATGATCATAAACGGCACATCGATGGGCGCCCTTACGATCGGTATCGACATTGCGTATCGCGGCAATTAAGCACCTTCCGGCAGCAGAGCCAGCAGGCCTTAAGGCACCCAAGCTTGCGTCTCGACGCCCGCTCGCGGAAAGAATGTCGACTGATTGAGATATTGCCCCACCATCACAGGAGCCGAAGTGGCCGCAGGCCGCGAGCCGTAACCGACTGGACCTCTCCCGGCGTGCTCAAAAATGCACAACGACCCACCGCCTATACCGACCCACCGCCGATCAAGGGCTTGCACGTTAACCGGATCGAATTCAGTTCAATTCGCCTTTTTCTTCGGTTCAGGCTCCGGTTTCTTAGCTGGCTTATCTGCCGGCTTCGCTACAGGCTTCTTGGCTGACTTTGTTGCGGGCTTCGTTGCAGGTTTCTTGGCAGGCGCCTTTGCTTTAGGCGCTGGCACACTGGCGGTTGCCCCAACCCGCTTGGTACGCTCGGCGGCCCAGAACGCGTTGAGATGGCGTTCGATAATGTCTTCATAGGTTCCATTCGACTTCAACCGCCGAATGCCACTGTTGATGTAGTGCACGAGGATACGGGCTTTCGGATGGGACTTGTTGACGACCACGTGCAGCGATTCGATCGCCACCGGTCGATCGATGACCTTAATCTTCCCGGACAGCTTCATATCCATCATGATCGTGCGGCCTGAAAATTCATCAGCGATCACCGCATCGACAGCTCCTTCACCGACCAACCGAAAACATTCCTGCAAGGTCTGCGGCCTGAGCAAAATCACATCGCGATCTTTGGTCCAATTTCGCCCGTCGCGATCCAGAAAGAACGTTGCCCAACCGGCTGGCCAACAAATATTGCGACCTTTCACAGATCGGTCATTTTCAAACCGAAAATCGGAATTGACGCGCGCAAAAAACAGGACCAGTCCTTCAAACAACGGTTCGGAAAAGAAAAACTTTTGGCATTTAATTTTTGCTGTCTTGGACAGCGCTGCAAAATTACCACAAGCTGGTTTATGCCATGGAAAGCCCATATCGAATGCGCGCGAACTAAGCAGCGGATCAAGATGCGCCGCCCAGTCATTGACCCAATTGACTTTGAAAGTTAGCCGGCCCTTTGTCTCCTTCTTCAAGACATTCATGGCGCTGACGACGACATCCGTCAGCATCCCACTGTTCGGCAAGGAGCGGTCGGTGAATGGACGATAATCGTCTGCCGTTAGAAATGAAATACGACGAATGGAGCTCGACAATGCAATGCTGGCTGGACGGCGCGACCCGGCACGGCGAGCTGCCGCGTTAGCATTCACTGGCGCTCGTGCTGCCTTGCGCTTTGCCCCATCGATACATGGAATTCTGAGCAGCTGTCCTGGCTTCAACAGCGAGCCGACGCGATCCTGATTGGCATAGAAGATATAAGTCCACTTGCCTGGATTGTTGTACACGACCTGCGCCAGTCTTTGGAGCGTATCTCCCTCTTTTACGGTATAGTCCTTTCCGCAGACCTGGGCGAAAGCCTGATTTGTGAATGACAAACCGAGAACCAGAATAACCGCTGCGAATGTGCGGGTGGAAAACATGGCGACGCCCACTATTTACATCTGCTTATTGCACTTTAGATACCGAATTCAGAGGCCGTGCGTGGCTCCTCATGACAAAACTGAACAAGGAATATAAATGCGATATCCACCGCAAGGTCAAGGCTAGTTATTGATGCCGGCCAAAGTGTGTTCACTAACCTTTCCTAGTGCCTCCATCCCGCACTTCTCCAGGAGCGTCCTACACCACAAGCCCGCGAAATCAGCTCATCCAACCATCTACTCCAAGCAACGACAAGTCTTGCATACTTTCCAAAGATCAATAACTTTGACCAGCCCGCTTATTCATCAAGCCAACAAAGTAATCGTAACAACAAGCAAATGGTCCTTTTGTACACGACAATGATAATCGCACATGAAATGCCTGGAAAATGGGCGCACTCGAGAGGGTCGCAAAAAGCGTTGAGACCACCGGACCTCGACTGACACACCCTCGACACCCCTACCCCGCTTGTCCTAGAACGACATCTAAGCCAAGTCATTCCAAATAATCGTCGTTGATTGTCGCACAATCACCACAGCTATAAAGGGAAAGAAACGAGCCATGGCCGATCTGAAGTTGCATGCTGTAAGCCGCACCCAAGGCAACAATCAGGCCGTCAAGGACGGCACCGTAAAGCCAGCGTCGTTCCAATTTGAATGGGAGGAGGTCAACCCACTGATTGCGGCTTTCCGGCGCATGGTGCGCGAAAGCGCTTATGACATAACAGAAATGGCGATCACCACGTACATTTGCGCAAAGGCGCACGGCAAGCGTATGACCGCTATCCCAGTGTTCCTTGTTCGCGCATTTCACCATGGCGCCATACTGATCAACAAGAACGCCGGTATCACCAATCCAAAAGACCTTGAAGGCAAGGCAGTCGGCGTCAATCGCGGCTATACGGTTACAACCGGTGTATGGGCCCGATCTATTCTGCAGGAAGAACACGGCGTCGATTTATCAAAAGTGAACTGGATATTGTCCGGTGATGAACACGTCGCTGAATATAAGGCGCCATCGAATGTCACACCAATCGGTGCTGGCAAGAAGATGGAGGACATGCTCATTGCCGGTGAACTGGTCGGCGCGATTGGCACCGATGTCGAGCATCCTGACGTGGGCCCGCTGATACCGAACGCCCTTGACGCCGGTCTTGCCGCATTGAAGAGCCGCGGTCACTATCCAATCAATCATTTGGTCGTCATCAACGACGACACGCTCGCCAAGTACCCGGATGTGGCCGCCGATGCCTTCCAGGCGTTCGCCGCTTCAAAACAACTTTACGTCGACAAATTGAAAGCCGGCCAGATCGATCCACTCACCGGCCCAGACAAAGTCCACCAAAAGGTCATGGAAACCATCCCGGACCCGTTGCCGTATGGGATCGAACCTAATCGCCGGGTAATCGAGAGCCTAATCGAACATGCTCTCACTCAGAAGATCATCACTGAGCGTGTAAGAGTAGAGGATCTTTTTGCGCCCTCGACACATGCGCTCACAGGCTAGCATCAGGCCGCTGCAGATGCGTGCCCAAACTGGACACGCACCGCAATGATCTAACAATGGCTATCCAAAAACGCCAGCACCCGCGCCGGCGCATTGTCCTCGGTTTGCTCGCTGACCGGAATATCCCAATAGTCCGAATTCGGGAGGCATTCCTGCAAATAGCGCGCCGCGCTCGTGGCATGCGCGGCATCCTGGCCAGGCACGATCAATGCCGGCGTATCGAGCCGCAGCATGTCTTCCGGTTCAGCACCCGGCGAGGTATCGCGATCGGCAAGCCCCCGCGACATACCGGCGACCAGCAATTTATAACGCTCGACATCGAGGCCGGCATACGCCGCCGCAAACGCAGGATCGAGTCGAATAACCGAGGCCCATGGCCCGCCGCGCGGGTCAGCACCAAAACTCGCGTTATTCGACTGCGCCAGCTTCACCACCTCTTCCAAGCCATTTTGCTGCACAAACGCCAAGTGCTGCGCAAACCTTGAATGGCCATTGATCCGGTACTTAGCGCCCCCGACCGGCCACCACAGCACCATGCTCATTACCCGTTCGGGATGGGCGACGGCGAAAGCCGTTACCGGACAGCACCCCATGCAGCCGCCCATAAGGTGCGCTTTGTCAAAACCCAGGTGATCGAGAAGCCCGCGCCCCTGCGCAACATAGTCATCCCACGTCACACGCTCTACGCGCCCTCCCGATTGGCCGGTCTCACGTCGATCAAAAACGATGCACGTGTACTTCGCCGGAAAATGGTCGAGAAACTTCACTTTCGCGTAAATGCTTTGTGTGCGCCATTTATCGATCGTTGCGTCAAACCCACCTGGTGCATACATCAACAGCGGCGGGCCCGAACCGAGGACCTCATAGTTCGTCGCAATTCCATCAATTGTCGCCGTTGGCATCACGCGCTCCCTCAACCTTTGATCTGACGGCCACTGCGTGCATCATCAATCAACTTCTCAAATGCCGCCAACGTTTCTTTGGCACCGTTATGATAGGTATCCGTCTTCGAATCTATCCACTTTTCGGCATACCCGATCGCCGTATGCGCCATGCGCACCCGGCCATCTAACCACGGCCCGCCGCCAAACCCGCCGATAACCGGGATTTGGACAGCCTCCACGACGGCCTTGCCGACAACCGGTCCTGAATTCGTGAAATCGAGGGCCACAGCACCAGCCTCTTCCAACATCTTCGCTTCTTCGACCAAGTCGGCGCACATTTCATCCGAGACTTGCGCATCAGGAGAATTCTGTGAGCTGTATGAAATGCCATAACGCATTGCGGTTTGCGGCGTCAGTCCAAATTGTGCGAACACCGGAATACCGGCCTGCGTAATTGCTGCGACAGCTTCGGGATAATCAGCAGCACCATCGACCTTTATCATGTCGGCTCCTGCCTCCTTAACGATCCGCACACAAGCCTCGACAGCACGTTCGGTGCTGACTTGTGCGTAGCCGTAAGGCAGATCGCAGCTGACCAGCGCATTCTTGACACCGCGGCGCACGGCTTTCGCGCAGATTAGTATTTCCTCCAAAGTTACCTCCAAGGGCGTCGCATGCCCCCACAGGTTTACGCCGACCGAATCCCCCACCACTACGAAATCCACCCCGGCTCGTTCGGCAATCCGAGCGATTTGGTAATCCCAAGCCACCACACCGACGCTCTTTTTTTCTTCCCGCTTCATTTGCTGCAGCCGCGGTATCGTCATTTGCTCCGCCATCGGGGTCCTCTTTGCTTCCACCAAATCAATGAATTTCAAGTTGCCAGCTTATAGCACCGCGAGGTGCGCGAGCGTCAAGCCGGGCCAGTCGCTACACAGGCCTCAAAGCCCGCACGAAGCGTGTCAGCCTCCAACTTGCGCCCGATGAATACCAATCGGCTCAGGCGCTCGTCCCCAGGCGCCCAAGGCCTCAAAAGATCGCCTTCCAACAGCATGTGAACGGCCTGGAACACCAACATTCGATCTTCATTTGCGACATTTATAATGCCCTTGGCCCTCAGAATATCCTCCCCGCGCTCCGCCACCAGCTCAGTCAGCCACGCGGTGACTTTGTCCTGGTCCATCGGCGCCGCTACGACCAGCGAGACACTTTCAATGTCTGGGTCGTGGCGGTGCGTATCATGATCATCATGCGCGCAACTGGCATCATGAACATGCCCGTCTTCACCGTGCGGCGGATTAAGAAAAGCCGGCATACGCTCGACGATCCGGTCAAGATCGAAACCACCACGCCCGATCACCGCGTCAAGGGACACCGCGGCCCTGACGCTACGATGGATCGGTACGAACGGATTTATGTTACGAATTGCCGTTTCGACTTTGGCGAGGTCGCTTTCGGTTACGAGATCGATTTTATTGACGATGACTTGATCGGCAAAGGCAATCTGTTCGCGCGCCTCGCGCGAATCCTCAAGCCGCATCGCGATGTGGCGGGCATCGACCAGCGTCGTCACCGAATCCAATCTCATCTTCGATTGTAGAATACCATCCACGAAGAAGGTCTGCGCAACCGGTGCAGGGTCCGCTAGCCCTGTCGTCTCGATAATAATCGCATCATAGGAGGCGCCTTTCTGCAACAGCCCGTGCAATGTGCGAACAAGATCGCCGCGAACCGTGCAGCACACACACCCGTTATTGAATTCGAACAGCTCCTCATCGGACCGGACAATCAGGTCATTATCGATCCCGACCTCACCAAACTCGTTAACGATGACGGCATAGCGCCGGCCATGATCTTCACCCAAAATCCGATTGAGCAAAGTCGTCTTACCCGCGCCGAGATATCCCGTCAGCACTGTTACCGGTATCTGTGCCACCCTAGAGCCTTTTCGACTGAGCCATAACCCTCACAGGCCCGCTCCCACCTTGTTAACAACGGCAAAAGCATCTCTAACACCATATCAATCGCGCCATCCGGTTGAAAAGGTTCATTTATACCGTTAGACACCCAATGAGCGCTGCCACTCATATACACGTGTCACATTGCCAACGACACATTTGTGTGCACCTGAATGAGCGTTTGGACGTCCGGTCGGGCTGGTCCCGACTGAAACTCCGATAACTGGACAGAAACGGACCGTTAAGGATCTGCTATGCTAAGCGAATCTGCACGTAACACCACCGCCCACGAGGCTTCATTCCGGATCCAGTATCCCAACTCCGTGCCTCGAACCATCAAGGTCATTGCCCTTGACCGGGACAGCGCGGCAATGGTCGACGAAGTAGCCAAGTCGGACTGGGCCAGAGCATCGTTCTTCAATTCTTATTCGTTTGGAAGCGAGATGCCGACCAGCGAAGCCGTCCGCGAGGGATCGCTGACCGGGTGGTTGAACAATATTGCCGGCAAGGCCTGCGACATGCTTCAGGAAATCGACGATGCCAACATTATTGTCATTGTCGTTCACGCGGGATGCGATGCTGGGGCTGCTGCCATCATCGGCGAAGCAGCCTATATGCGCCGGAAACCGGTGATTGGCTTAGTGATGGATTCTGAAACCGTCGACGAAAGGGCGCTCGCCCTGACCATGAAAGGCATGCGTCCGTTTTCCAAGATGTTGGTTGTCGCCAAAGGGCACGATTACATCGAGGAAATGCTAAGTGCCCTGCGCGCATAAGGCATGCAAGCGATCAACATTTGGGTGGCAACTATTTTGCGCGGGCAGGGAACTGCCGGCTGAAGCATGAGAGCGGCGCGAATTTGGCATCTCAATAGGTGCTCATGGTTGAGGGATCATGGCGAAAAAATCGCAACTTGCACAAACCTTTGACGTCAACTTCTTCGCTTATCTCGTTTTGATGTTTGCAGCTGGCGCCGCTTGTTTTTGGGTCGCTGGTTCCAAGGCCTTCTGGTCCACTTTCGCATCCGATCTGGACCTCTTTCTTCTTGTATTACCGCGCTTCCTGGCAGCAATTATGCTTGCAGCCTTCGTGCAGGCGCTGCTGCCCCGCGACAAGATTGCACGCTACCTCAGTGACACGGCAGGCTTTGGGGCTCTGACCATCGCCGCCCTGGTCGGATCGGCAACGCCTGGCGGTCCCATGACATCGTTCCCATTGGTGCAAGCACTCGAGCGAGCCGGCACCGGGCGAAGCGTGCTGATCACCTATCTGACCAGCTGGTCAACAAATGGTGTGCAGCGGATCATCAATTGGGAACTTGCGTTTCTCGGGTTTGAATTTGCCGCACTACGATACGCCTGTGCCTTTCCCTGTGCCTTCATCGCCGGTTTTACGTCGCGCTTTTTGCCGCCAGCCAAACGTCGCAAACCAACACCTGCAAGCGAGGACGGCCAATCATGAGCGCGAGCGTTGTTGTCTTGTGGTCACTCGCTGCATTGGCCGGCCTCATGGTTTGGCGTCGTGATCCTGCCGCGTTTCGGAACTCCCTTGTGGGTGGCACCAACAACATCGTACTTATCCTCCCACGCATCATTTTGGCGCTGATCACTGCCGGTTTCGTATCCAAGCTTGTGCCAAGCGAAACGGTTGGCAATTGGATCGGACCAGAGACCGGTTTGACCGGCATCTTCATCGCCTGCTTGATCGGCGGTGCCATTCCCTCTGGCCCGATCATCGCATTCCCGCTCGTCCTGGTGTTGCTGCAGGCCGGCGCAGGCATCCCACAAATTATTTCGTTCTTAACGGCCTGGGCGGTATTCGCGCTCCACCGGATCCTGATGTATGAAGCGACAATGATGGGCTGGCATTTTGCCATTACCCGGATGCTGTCCTCACTCATCTTGCCTATTGTCGCAGGACTGCTGGCGATGGCCTTCATTGCAATATTCGGCGAACCAAACGTAACAGCGCGCTAGTTGCCGACCGACGGGGCCTGACAACTCACAACACCGCAGTCTTTGACCCGCATCAATGTTCACGCCCTGCGATCGCATTATTTATTCCAATGCCAGATGTAGGCCTCCGCGTCTGCGCACGATGGTACGAAGGGGACCGAGGTAAAATCGCTCGCCTACAGACATTCTGGCACGCTGAAACCGATAACCTGGACGATGAGCATCGACCAATGCCCAGCAGCTCGCCACCTTGTCCCATTGCCACGTTGCGTCGCCAGCATGCCAGGCAACTTCAGGTTTGCTCGCTCCTGGAACGCCTCGCTGACACATTGCCCGATCTGAGTGATACTGCCGCGATTGCATCGGCAAACGACGCAATTACATCGTGTTTTCTCAGCCACATGCGCTTTGAGGATGAACAGCTATTCCCACGCCTGCGCCTGCGCCTGCGACAGCACCGGTCATTCAGCAAATTGCTTGATCAGTTGCACCATGAACATCATCGCGACGAAGGGGCCATCCTCGAAATCACCGAACAGTTTACAACCATTTTGACCACCGGGCGTTGTCGCAACACCGACATGTTGGGATATATGCTAAGAGGGTTTTTTGAAAGCCAGCGCAGTCACATAATATTGGAGGATGTTGCGGTGCTTCCGCGCGCGGAAAGAATATTGAGCGCCGCGGACTTAGATGGCATGCGCGCATGGTTGTCCGACCCGGAAAACCGATAACCGTGCTCAGCTTGTGCCAATAAGACGGACATCCGGTGAAACAGCTGAGAAGCGCCAAATCGGTGAGCATTAACCACTTGACCGCAACGCGTCATCATGCCTTTTACCGGGTAAATGACACGAGCATCGCCTAGGGGTATGAGTTCACAATCTTGCCCTTATTGTTACTTTTGGTGAGGTCTGGATACACCCATTGCGTAACCGGCAATTTCGGCTTAGGAGGCAGTATTCATCTTGCCTGATGCGTTTTGGCGGTTTGGACCGAACCGGGGTCGTGGGACTTTGGATCTGCAATTTGCTTTGCGGCGGAATTGGCGGCAACGCAATTAACTTAACCGCAGCCGCCAAACCGCCATAAAGCGGTTGACGTTCCGAGGCATATAACAGTGAATAGGAGGTGCGCAGCGGGCCAGGCCATTGTCGGCTCGACGGAAGCGCACCTACGCTGGATTGAGGATTAGCGTATGGAAGCTGGCGGGCAGCCAAGCACACTGAATGGTTCCGGTCGGCGTAGCACAGCATCTCGAGCGCCAGGCCAAGAAGCGCTCGGGCGAAAGCTTCAAGAAATCCGCAACAGACTTCAGACGGTCGCTGGTCTGCTTGAAGACCAACTTGATC
The DNA here is from genome assembly GCA_965223255.1 of Hyphomicrobiaceae bacterium. Lineage (GTDB taxonomy): Bacteria > Pseudomonadota > Alphaproteobacteria > Rhizobiales > Hyphomicrobiaceae > CBDCWA01. Next base: position 576,598 of record CBDCWA010000004.1, read on the forward strand.
CCCATGCCCGTCCTCTCGTTGCCGAGGCCCGCCGCGTATTAGCAGAACAGAGCTGTCGCATTGCCGTGATCGGCCAGATCAAAGCTGGCAAGAGTTCATTCCTTAGTGCATTTGCCCAGCGGCCCGGACTGCTGCCAACCGACGTCAATCCTTGGACCGCAGTTGTCACCAAATTGCATTTCCGCACTGACCAGCCCATGCCAAAGCATGCAGCGGTGTTTCATCTGTTTTCCGAAGACGAATGGAACTGGCTCGCTGATGGTGGCGGTCGGGTACGCGAACTAACAGAGCGTTTGGTACCAGGCTTTGAGCCTGAACTTCTGCGCGCCCAACTTGAGGTCATGCGCCAGCGGGCCCAAGACCGTTTGGGTGCGGACTTGCCAGACCTGCTCGGTCAAATTCACTCGTATGAAAAACTGACACCAGACTTGTTGAATAGCTACGTGACGGCGGGAAATTATTTGCCGAGCAATCAACCCGCAGACTCTCGCCTTCACTATTCCGATATCACGCGATCAGCAGAATTGTTCTTCAATGAAGGACCGTTTGCGTTTCCGGTAACACTGATCGACACGCCTGGCGTCAACGATCCATTTCTCGTCCGGGACGAAATTACCAGGCGAAGTCTGGAAAACTCGGATATCTACATATTTGTGATCTCCGCCTTGCAGCCCTTGTCACAAACAGACATGTCACTGCTGAGAATCCTCACCGGTCTGCACAAGGAACGCATCATCGTCTTCGTTAATCGGATTGACCAATTACGAAATCCGCTGGAAGAAGCTGAACAAATCAAGGCCGCGGTAGAACACCGATTGGAAAACGATTTTCCAACTTTGCAGATTCCGGTTGTCATCGGCAGCGCATGGTGGGGCGGGCTTGGCCAGATCGGCGCCCGTCAAGATGCTGCTGGCTTGCTCGCATCAGGTGCCATTGATTACCTACACGCCAACGGGCTTCCCGATGACGTTGAAATCTCCCCGGACAAGGCCCTGTCGGATGAGCAGCAGGACATGCTCGACAAGGCATTAATCGAGAGTTCCGGCATTCCGGCGACGGCGAAAGCGGTCGCCAATCTCTTGAACAGCGGCTCTGCGGCAGTTCTGATTCATCAGTTGAACGCTTGTTTCTATGAACTTGCAAAATCATCTGAAATGTCAGCAAAGATGGAATTGCAGTCCATTTCCGGGCTACTTGAAACACGTCGCGCGCAAGCCGAAAATACTGGTGATCGCCTGCGTCAGGAACGCGAAAGTTTGGAATCGCTGACTGGCCCCATCCTGCAAATCCAAGAATCGTTCAAACTTATCGACAGTCAACTCAATCAAATTCTGCAAACCGGCCTCAACGCACTTCGTAAGGACTTGTTCGATATCATCCAATCGTTTGCCCGCGCTCAGGCCAACACGATGGCCGGTGCAATTCAGCGCCGCGAGCATACCGGCATTTGGGACGTCGACCTGCGCCCGCTGCGCGACACCATGGAAACGTGTTATTACACCGCGTTTCGAGGCATAGAACAGCAGGTCATGGATATTGATCGCATCCTCTATCCCCAACTCCGCAATATCATTGAAGCGATTTTACCGGATTATGGAATTGAGATCGGTCAGGAGTATGCTGGCCGGCCTGAGCCCATTCCCGCAATTACCTCGCTAAATGAAACCTTAGTACTCGACCTTGATTTGCCGTGGTGGAAAAATTGGTTCATGCAACGCCCGAATCCAGCCCAACGCGCTAATGATTTGATTGCCATAATCGAGGAAGACTTCTTCCCGATCGCCGAAGACATGGTCAATGCGATAAGAGAGCAGATTAGCGCCAGGACACAGCGCACCCTGCAACAGGCAGAGGCCGTGAGCACGGGCATGCTATCGACGGTGCAAGAACGCAGAGGCAATGTAATTACGGAATATGAAGCGTTCCAAAACAACATGCACGACCAGCAGTTCGACAACTTTGAAGCCGAACAGTCCGAAGCCGTCAAACGTTGCGAGGCGCGCCTCGAGGCCTGCAAGGCGCTAGCCGCGCAGTTGCAGGAATTACAGTCTATCTGTAACGAAGCACTGGGAACGAAAAGCTAACCGGTTCCTTTCACCGGCGCATACCAATCCCTATTGAAGTATTGTATACTAAATCGTGGTGCGTTAGGTTTGGTCCACCGCAATGGTTCCAACCCAACGCACAAAGATAATCGCCTAGTTAGAATCGAGCAATTTTTTGCTTTCAATTGGCAGCATCTCGATTCCAATTGTAAGCACGTTGCTCTCGGGCTTAGGCGAGCCCATTGGCGCTTTGGCGTTGAAGCGAAAACGAGAAATTCAAGTTGAAGCGTGTCCGCCTTGCTGACCCGATCAACCGAGTGGACTGGTCCAGACGCCGACTATGACAACGCCAGAGGTTCAAAAAGTCTCAGCAGAGATGATTGAAACGCACAAGCGTTTGCAGAACTCTGGTGCACCTGGAACAGCAATCGCAAATATCGGTCGTTTGATCGGCCGCATTGGTCGGCGATTGTCGCGCCCACCTCGGGTTGTCATTCTCGGTGAGTTCAACTCCGGCAAGACAACCCTCGCCAATGCCATATTGGGGGCCCACGTTCTTCCGACTTCATGGCTGAATAACACGAGCATTCCCGTCATTGCTCAATATGCCGAAGACTGCGTTCTGACAGCTGTCTCCATAAAGGGGGAACGCGAAACGGTGAGCTGGGAAGCTCTTCCTAAGCTGGACCTGCCGCGCACGCGCATGCTCCGAGTGGGCCTTCCACTGCAGGAATTAAACAAATTCGAGGTGATCGACACACCGGGCCTTGCCACCGGCAGCGCAGTATTGGACACCAAATCCCGCCTCGCGGCTGCAGCAGCACACATTGCCATTTGGTGCACACCTGCCACTCAAGCTTGGAAAGCCAGCGAACTGGCAGCTTGGCGTTCGCTCCCCGATCGGCTGCGCGACAATGCCATCCTGGCCGTCACCTACATCGACACCCAGACCAAAGAAAATCGAGAGCGCCTAGAAGCGCGCATGCGTGCAGAGGCTCTGCCGCATTTTTCGGACATGGCGATGATAGCCGGCCAAGATGCCTATCACGCACGCATCAATGCCGAAGATAACGTTGACCTCAACCTATGGAAGAGCAGCGGTGGCGCCATGCTTAATGGGTTGATTGACATCGCACTAGCGAATGAGCTGGGCAAACGCGTTCGAACTGCGCAGGAACTGCTCCAGTCATCTGTGAAAAAGGCGGGCATTGTGCTGCCGAGAGAGTCCAATTCGTCAACTCCCGCCGGAGGTTAGCGAAAAAGCAACAGATGAATTCGCCAAGCCATCGCCACCCTACTTCACGACACGAACATTCGTTTTGGCACTCGAAACGACCTGTCCCGCCAGCGTGACCAATTCGATTTTCAAATCAAACACGCCGCTGAACGTATCATCTGCCTTGAGCCGCACGGCCTTCGATTGGCTGAGCGGCATGAACCACGAATCTTTGCCGATCGGCGAGCCCTTCGTCAGCTTCACGCCCTTTGGCACACCGCGAAACACCAATATAAAAGAATCGATCGGTTGCGCATTGTTGATCGCCAACCCTAGCTCAGCCACATTGCCAGCCAAGAACACAACCATGGGCGCCAATTGAACCTTAACGTCAGAAGTCACGATCGGCCCAGACACCTTTGCATTGGCGGAACGCTGCGGCACGGCTGGCCCAGGCAACTTGGTATCCGCGGAACGCTGTGGAACAGCTGGCCGGGGCACGGTGCGCACCTGTGGCGAATCCGCCAATGGTGGACGCGGCCGCATCACACGGCTTACATCAACTGTATTGCTGGTCATAAACTCGCGCGGCACATTGCTTCGGGTTTGCTCCAGATCATTTCGAGGCGCAATGGCCAATTGGCGCGACCGTGGGCGACGCCCCTGATCCCCAATAGCCGGTGTCCGAGATTTGACCGCGGACAGCGGCTCGCGCGTGATCGTAGCAGTAGCCTGCCCCTGGGCATCCGGCTCACTCCCGGATTTGCGGGCATCCTGCAGTTTGCTTGGCCGTTGTTTTGCGACCTGCAGTTTTTGCTGGCCGGCGTCCGCCTGTGATGCGGGTTTGCTCTTGTTAGGCACGACCTTAGTGGGTTCGGCGTTTTTATCGTTCGCCTTAAGCGGCTGTTTCTGCAGTTGAGCACTGATCGAATTGGCAGGCGCCGCAATTACGGCATCAGACGATTTCACCTTCGACAGTGTCGTTCGCGCTTGTTTCTTGTCCACAGCGCCGGACGATTTCCGGCTAGCGGTCGTCACATCTTTTGCCTTGTCAGGCTTCGCTGCAGCCGTCGTTTCGATGCGCCTGCCCGTGGTGTCTGCGCTACTGGTGACTTGGCTCTCACCCAACCATGTGCTCATCGCGGATACGTAACGCGTCACACCGGCACCATCCCACATGCGAAGCGCGACAAATCCACCTGCTGCGCCGATCACGAGGACTGCCATGAGGCCGATGACCCCGACCTTGAGACCACCGCCTTGAGCAGGCATCTCGGGCGCGGTGGCAACCATCGGTAGATCCGGTTCTGACCGATAGCGTTGTGAAACCGACGTCCCCGTCGGTAACGCTTTAAAGGTCGCAAGCAGCTCACGGGGATCTTGTTGTGGGGCACTCGTGCCGCCTTCCGATTCGACGTATTGACCGACCGCCTCTGCCAACTGTGCCTCGGAAAACTGTGCCGCACCAATCTCCGGTCTTGGTGCAACCGGGGCTTGGTTGGCTTGCCCAGGCCCAATTGTTGCCTCGCGTGCGGCGGCGTCCTCCAACTGCTTCAACAACAATCGAATTTCTTCAATGTCGCTACGTCGGCGATCGGCGTCTTCTTCACTCATTGTTACGAAACCCGGCAACAAACTCTGAGCGTACAAACCTGCACAAAATACCCCTACCACCCTACCGAAAAGACCCGATTGGTCTTGCCATCGGATCTGCATAACACTTACTCAGCCCTCGCACTGTGTGCACGTTAAACACATCGCAGATGCCAAAGCTAACGAACTATACCGAAACCGAATGACGGTCGACGATCGCTGCAAACCCACTGACGGGTATTGCCGCGACCCAGGGACCACTTAACCGATTACGATTTCTGAACACCCCTAACCTAGCCCCGAACGAGTTTCAACTAAAGCCAAACCCAAGACGAGAAAATGCTAGATTTGTGTCCATCCCTTGACATTAACTGACATTCAAAACGCTTTTTTTTTCGGACCCGATTGCGCACCTCCCGTGCCGCCCGTCCGATTGCGACAGCGACGTTGGCAAAATGCAATTATCGTTTACATATTAGCACGAACTGTTTTAAGCCGGATCTGCCCTATCGCCGGCCTATAGCGCCACTCGTCGTGTTCCCAAATAGGGTCGCACAGCCGGAGAGGGACGCACCAACACGGTTTTAACCGATAAGGACATTATCTCAGTCCATTATTTGTGTTCAAACGGAATAATTAATGAACCCAGCATATCACCGAACTCAGCTTAAGCCTTGAGCAGACTGGAAATTGCCTTTGACTGTACCGCCTGTATGTAAAACCCACCGCTCGAAACAGATATCCAGCATATGGCTGGCACTTCGGCAGCACTGCACACGCATATTGCGCGTGGCGGGCTGTTGCTCAATGGGTATGCTGACCCTTGGCGCTCAGCCTGCATTCGCAAAGCTAGAATTATGCAACGCCACAGCAAGCCGGGTCGGAATCGCGCTCGGCTATCGCGACAAGAAGGGCTGGGCCACCGAGGGCTGGTGGAATATCGCCTCCCAAACTTGTGAGACGATTTTGCGCGACAGGTTGCCAAGTCAGTTCATATATGTGTACGCCGTCGACTATGATCGCGGCGGCGAGTGGACCGGTAAGGAATTCATGTGTGTCTCCAACAAGTCATTTTGGATCAGAGGTGCAAAGAACTGCGTGGATCGCGGCCATCAACGCGTCGGTTTTTTCGAGATCGACACCGGCAAATCCAGCCAATGGGTCATCCGCCTCACAGCACCTGACGGCCGCCAGGGAAGCGCGGAATGATACGCCATAGACGTGTCAAGATTGTCGCCACGCTGGGGCCGGCCTCAAGCCCACAGCACATCTTGGAAAAGCTGTTCGAAGTCGGCGTCGACGTATTTCGCATCAACATGAGCCACACCTCTCACGACGAGGCCTGTACACTGCATGACGCTGTGCGGGCTGTAGAGCACAAGTTCAATCGCCCCATCGGCATACTGGTTGACCTACAAGGCCCGAAGTTCCGCATCGGCGAGATGGCGGATCCGCCCCCCGTTCTGACCAAAGGCGAGACCTTTGTTTTCGATCAGTCAACCCAACCGGGAACCAAGGAACGTGCCGAACTCCCACATCCAGAAGTCTTTGCAGCAGTGCAGGCTGGCAATCGAATTCTTCTCGACGATGCCAAATTGCAGATGGAAGTCATCTCCTGCTCCCCCAAAGAAATCACAGCGCGCGTTGTGGTTGGCGGCAAGTTGTTGAGCCGCAAAGGTATTGCTGCCCCGGATACCCTCCTGCCGGTCCCACCGCTCACCGACAAGGACCGAGAAGACCTGTCCCTGATGATGGGCCTCGGTATCGATTGGCTTGCACTGTCATTTGTGCAGCGGGCAAGTGACATTGCTCCGGTACGCCGCCTGGTCGGCGAGCGGGCAGCCATTATGGCAAAGATTGAAAAACCCTCGGCCATCAATGAATTGGCCAATATCGTTGCAAGTGTCGACGGCCTAATGGTGGCGCGCGGCGATCTCGGCGTTGAAATGCCGGTTGAGAGTGTCCCCGGGCTTCAAAAACGCATTACCCGCCTGGCACGTGCCGCGGGCAAACCGGTGATCGTCGCCACCCAGATGCTGGAGAGTATGATCACCGCACCCACCCCGACGCGAGCCGAGGTATCCGACGTTGCAACGGCGGTCTTTGACGGTGCAGATGCCATCATGCTGTCTGCGGAATCGGCGATCGGCCAATATCCTATCGAAACCGTCACAATGATGGATTCTATCGTCAAGGAAGCCGAACGCGATCCAAGCTATAATGCCCTTGTTCACGCCACCCATACGCCGCCGATGTCGACTGCCCCGGACGCCATCGCTGCAGCGGCTAAAACCATTGCCGACACCGTGAAACTGGCGGCCATCGTTTGTTATACGGCAACCGGTTCGACCGCCCTGCGCGTTGCCCGCGAGCGCCCTGGCTTACCAGTTGTTGGTGTAACCCCGATTACTGCAACCGGACGGCGCCTCTCGCTTGTGTGGGGCCTCCACTCCTTTTTGACAAGCGACCCAGAAAATCTTTCAGACATGGTCCTAAAGGCAACCAAGATTGCATTCTATGAAGGGATTGCCAAACCTGGCGAAGGCATAATCATCATTGCCGGAGTGCCGCTTGGCTCAGCCGGTACGACCAACGTCATCCGTATTGCATTTCTCAACGAAAAGGGAGAGCCGCTGGCCTCAAGCGACTAATACCAGCGGTTAGCTTTTGAATATGGCATGCGCTACCACGAATTCGGTTAGGTCTCTTGCCCCTCGATTTCTTGCGCTAATTTCCGGATCGCCCGTTCGACACCGTCGGCGAACGGGTGGACCTTGATCAACTTGCGATAGACGGCCAGCGCCGCCTTCTTGCGACCGAGCTCCCTAAAAATATCGCCCAGGGCATCAAGCGCTTTGAAGTGATTGGGATCAAGCGCCAAGGTGCGCCTAAGGTCGCCGAGCGCGCGCTCTATGTCGCCCTCTTTGTAATAAACGAAAGCGCGCCGCAGGAACAATTCCGGGTGATCCGGCGCCAAATCTATCGCCCGATCCAGCAGTGACACGGCCAGACGCTGATCCTTCTTCTTGCTGGCCACCGCCGCCCGCTGCATCAGCAAATCGACCGTCTGGCTTCCCGACGTCCGCCAAACGCGTTGGATCACGCGCTCGATCCGCTTGGCAATATTTTCGTTCTTGGTCTTCGCCAACTGTCGATAAAGTTCGGCCAAAAGTCGCGCCCGCTCCGCCCCACCATCCGGAATCGGCCCGCGCCACAACCGAGCGCGTCGGCGCTCCGCCTGTTCTTTGCGAACGTCATCCGGCGATCTACCTTTTTGCGCTTTTTGCCCTTTCCGAGCACCGCCTTCAGATTTCGGTTTTGGTTGGGCATCGGGGGGTGCGTTCGCTTGGCCAAAGCCATCATGCGCACCAAGTACGATCACAGCCACGCTCAGGCCAATCACCCCTAGCAATCGAAACATACCTCGCCACCTCATTGAAATGGACACCAGATGATACTGATGCGGCCGGCCACGACCAACCATGGCGAGAGCCTGTCAGGCACCTAGAGCGTAGATATGGCACTGGCTTAGGGCAAATAAAAGATGCCGACGGATCGCCGACCCGCCAGCATTTTGGCAAACAGCGCCCCAGCAGGGGGCAAATTTCACGGAACCGCGCGTTAGCCCTGGCGCGCTTTAAAGCGCCTTTGAGTCTTGTTGATCACATAGATCCGGCCTTTACGCCTGACAACGCGGTTATCCCGATGCCGCCCCTTCAGCGACTTAATTGAATTCTTAACCTTCATATCCAGTCCTACAATCCCGGTCGCAGCACAGCTGCTGCGCCCTGATAATCACCCACAGCCCCCGCTTGATCGGGAACCCACCAAGACGACCCCTGCGCCAGCGCGCGGCGCGACGTCAGGATAGTGCCTTGAAACGCGGGAGCGTTATGACACGAGCCGATCCCGACTGGCAAGGGGGCCTGGCCATGATTTTGGGCACCCGATGCCGATGGCAGCGACCGTCGAATGGCCACTACGGGCCGTGCCCGGTTGAAAGCGGCGAGGAGTCCGCCATCGCCATCATCGCGCGCACCAAGTCTTCCAGCAATGCGGTGCGCTTGTCGCCATAATCCGGATCGTCCCAGCGATTCATGAATTCGTTCGGATCAGCCTCTAACTCGTAAAGCTCGCCCCAGTCCGCCTGAGAATAAAGCGTCAAGCGCCAGCGTTCGGTAATGAGTGTGCGGGCTCGATTATTGGGCCCAAAACCCATATAGGGCTTTCTGACATCCTCCTCGATCACGACATGCCCGCCGGTGTTGCCTGCCGCAACCAGAGCAGCCAGATCCCGGCCCTGCATACCATTGGCAATCGCGACACCGCACCGCGCCAGGATCGACGTAGCGACATCCATACTCGAGCACAGCAAGTCCGACACCACGCCGCGCTGAGTACACGTTGGATCTGACCAAATCAGCGGCGTGTTGACGAGTCCCCTATAGTGGACTGCGCCCTTCAAGACCAGCTGATGATCGCCCATCATATCGCCGTGATCACTCATAAAGACGATCACCGTATCTTTACGTTGATCCAGCCTATCGAGCGCTGCCAGCACTTGGCCGATCCCATCATCGATCATCGCGATCATACCATAGGTCACCGCCAGCATTTGTTTCAGCCATGGCGCCGTTACCCCCATAACAGTGTGGCCGTCGAGGTTTGAGGTCCCATCGTCGCGCTCTTTCCAAAGCTGGCGGACCTGCGGCGGCAAGGTGTTCTGGGGCTGATGAAACGCGTCCGGAAGCGGCATGTCATCGGGATTGAACATATCGAAATATCGTCCCGGTGCTGTGAACGGATGGTGCGGATCCGGGAAGGAACACTGAATGAAAAACGGCCGATCGGATTTCTGCGCGTGATTTTCAAGATACTTGACCGTTTCGTCGGCGATCCATTGTGTCGTGTGCAGCTCTTCAGGAATTGCCGTCTTCCAGGTCTGCGGTGCAGTAATGTCGTATTTCGGTTTGAGCGCATTATCCTTGCCGCGATAGTTTGCGTTGTCCGGCAAAACCTCATCGAGCCAACGCCCATAATGCCCAACCGCTTTATCACCATGGCCGATGACAACACGCAGCGTATCAAAACCGTACCACGGCAACTCCGGCTCAAAACCCGCCTCTCCCGTCCACGTTGTGCGCAATTCCTGATCGTAACGCCCATCAAGGCCATGACCCTGGTGTGCTTCGCGCATACCGATCGATGGGCCAATGCGATTTGGGTCGGGCTCTGGCAAGCCATATTTGATTGCCCTGGCCGACATGTTTTGCAGGTGCGATTTGCCGATCAAAGCCGTGTCGTACCCTGCGTCTCGCAACAGATGCACAAACGTTGTCGCACGGCGGGACAACGAGGCTCCGTTCTGTCGCACACCATGCAATGATGGTGGTCGGCTTGTCATCAATGACGCACGATTAGGCATGCAGATCGGGCACGTGACATAGCTGCGCGTAAATCGCACCCCGTCACGGGCAAGAGAATCGATATTGGGGGTCGGCGCAATGTCATTTCCGCTGCACCCAATATGATCAGCCCGTTGCTGATCGGTAATGAACAACAAGACATTCGGCTGTTTTTGTGACACAAGCAGGCCCCTCACGGCTCCCAAGATCAATCGGCGGCCTCACAGCCACAGCGATCTTGGCAATGGATTCAGTATGTTGAAATCAATCGCTCTAGACCCTGCACCGTAGACGCCTCGCTGATCCCAGTCTAGATTTGCACGCCGCTATCAATTATGTCGGACCAGAACCAGAAGCGGCACGCATCACGTTAGGGAGCGACTAAAACATGGGTGAGTTTGCGATTGGCCAGGCTGTAACGCGCTTCGAAGACCCACGCCTTTTGCGCGGCGGCGGACGCTACACTGATGATGTCCGCCTTCCGAATATGGCCCATTGCTTGATCCTGCGTGCTGACCACGCTCACGCTACGATTGATCGCATCGAGACCGCAGCAGCCAAATCTGCACCAGGTGTACATGCCGTCTTGACCGGCGATGATTGGGCTCGATCAGGTCTTCCCGATCTCCCGGTTGGCAATGGCAAAATGACCCGCCCGGGCGGCAAACCGCTGTACCGAACTCCGTTTCCCGGTTTGACAAGCGACCGGGTCCGCTGGGCCGGCGACTATGTGGCAATTGTCATCGCCGACACCATGGAAGAGGCTCAGGACGCCGCTGAGTTGATCGACATCGACTACACACCTTTGCCGGTCATCGTCTCGACCGAAGACGCCTGCAAAGATGGCGCACCGTTGATCTGGTCTGATTGCGCCAACAACATCTGTTTCCAGCAACAGCTGGGCGACAAGGATGCGACAGAAGCTGCATTCGCGAAAGCGGCCCACGTTGTCTCACATCGTTTGCTCATAAATCGTGTCACAGCCGCAGCGCTGGAGCCGCGCTCATGTGTTGGCGCTTATGATCCAACAAGCGATCGCTACACACTTTACACCCAGGTCCAATCCGCCCATGGCATTCGCGTTGGCGTCGCACGGGGCCTCGGCGTGCCGGAAAGCAATGTGCGCATTATTGCCGGTGACATTGGCGGCAGTTTCGGCATGAAGTCGGCCGTCTATCATGAGATGATTCTGACCCTTTGGGCCTCAAAGATTACCGGTCGCCCGATTAAGTGGACCAGCACGCGCGCCGAGGCCTTTCTCGCCGATGCACAAGGTCGCGATAATGTTGCGAACGTCTCTCTAGCCCTCGACAAAGACCACAAGTTTCTTGGCCTCAAGCTCGACAATGTGTGCGCCGTCGGCGCCTATCTGCAGGCGGGCGGCGAAATGTCTCCAAGCAATAACATCGGTGGCATTTCCGGTGTCTATACGTTCGAGGCGGTTTTTGCCGAAGTAACGGCAGTCTTCACAAACACCACATATTTGCGCCCCTATCGCGGAGCGGGCAGACCGGAGGCAACGTTTATTATCGAGCGCATCATCGACGTGGCCGCCGACGAATTGGGCGTCGACCCCGTTGAATTGCGCCGCAAGAACCTCATTCCCAAGGAAGCCATGCCCTACAAGTCTGCCTTCCTGTTTTCCTTCGATTCCGGCGACTTTGCGAAAAACATGGATATGGCTGTCGACATGGCAGACTACGACGGCTTCGAAGCCCGCCGCTCGGACGCCAAAGCCCGTGGCAAACTGAGAGGCATCGGTGTTGCCAACAGCATTGAAAAAGCTGCAGGCCCCGGCGTCGAAGCTGCCGAAATTCGTTTTGACCGCTCTGGCGCCGCCACCATTCTGTCCGGCTCGGTCACACAAGGCCAGGGTCATGAGACGATGTACAAACAAATCGTCGCAACCGAACTTGGCATCGATCCGGGCGAGGTCCACTACATCTATGGTGACACGGATGCCGTCTTTTTTGGCCACGGCACCGGCGGTTCGCGCTCGGCGACCATCGGTGGCTCGGCAATGAAAATGGCAAGCGGACGCATCCTCGAAAAGGCAACTAAGATTGCAGCGCATCTGCTGGAAACGGAAGAGGTGGACTTCTCCGAAGGTGTGTTTACTGCCCGCGGCACCAATGCATCATTGACTATGAAGGAAGTTGCACAGGCCGCCAGTCAACCGGCACGCTTGCCGCCGGGCATGGAACCAGGCCTGACTGCAAATGCGATTTTCAAAAACACCGTCACAACATTCCCCAATGGGACCCACATTTGCGAAGTGGAAATTGATCCGGACACCGGCGAACTAGAGGTTTTACGATATTCTGTTGTGGACGACGTCGGTACGGTCATAAATCCGATTACGCTTGCCGGTCAGATCAAGGGCGGCATCGTCCAGGGCCTCGGTCAAATCTTAAAAGAGAATATCGCATACGATCCCGACTCTGGCCAATTACTGACTGCATCATTCATGGATTACGCCATGCCGCGCGCCATCGATGTCTGCAATATGGATTTTCAGGCCAATGTTGTACCAACCACCGTTAACCCGATGGGCACCAAAGGCGCTGGTGAAGCCGGTTGCGTCGGTGCCATGCCGGCGGTCGCAAATGCCGTGATTGACGCGTTGTCCCCACTTGGCATTAGGGATCTGGATATGCCGACGACACCACAGCGCATTTGGCAAGCTATCCAGCAGGCGAAAACCTAGACGATAGCGGCGCAGGGACGGGACTAAAGCCCTCTTCCCGAGGCCACCAACATACCGTAATCTATCAGCGATTGGAGACCGATAGCGGAGGAGCAAGATGCAGTTTGGTATTTATGCACCGATACCAATGGCAACTATGGCCTCGCCCGAAGTGATTCAGGCGCTTGAAGAGGCAACCTCACCGCTGCCCGACGGCCGCCGCGACGCCCAGTTCGATCATGCCGTAGACCTACTCCTCACGGCCGATGAGGTCGGCTTTGACATCACACTTTATGCCGAACGCCACCTCGGTGAAGATCTTTCGGCCTGGGTTCTGGCAAGCGCCGTCGGCTCGCGCTGCAATCGAATGCGTGCCATGGTGGCCGTCCATCCCGGCCTATGGGATCCGGTTATGATCGCCAAGCACGCCGTCTCCCTTGACCGTATCTGCAAGGGGCGCATGGCCATAAACATCGTCAATGGCTGGTTCGACGAGGAATTCGAAATGTTTGGCGGTACGATCCTGTCGGGCGAGGACCGCTATCGCCGCGCAACGGAATTCATCGAGATCATGCGCGGCCTGTGGACCAATGAAACATTCACCTACAAAGGCAAATTCCACTCAGTTGAGAACGCACGCCTGCTCTTAAAACCGGCAACACCAACCCCGCCTGAAATGTTCTCAGTGTCTTCTGGCGATATGGGGCGGGACTTCATTGCAAACACCTGCGATTGGTGGTTTGTCAATTACCCGAAGGAGGCGCAAAGCACTGACGAGGTATTGAGAGAACTGGAAGCCTCGATTAAGGACATGCACCGTCGGACCGAGCGGAGCGGTCGGAAGATTCACTTTGCGCTAAATCCTGTGATTGGTGTTGGCGATAATGAGCAGGCGGCAATCGACGAAATCGTCCACCATCTGACCTCTTACACACCGGAGGCAGAATCGCGCAAAGTGGTGCGCCGCATGTTGCCGAATACACTTGCCGGCCTGATTGGACCGCCGGCCAAGGTCCGCCGCCAGGTCCAGCGCTACGCCGACATGGGCCTCGACCTTTTATTGTGCAAAATGATACCGACACCGGCGACCGTTCGCCAAATTGCCGCAGAAATCATTCATCCCTACCGGGCTGGCAGCGAGGCGCCCGCAATGGTGAGTTAGGCGACAGCACTTAGAGCAAACACGCGCCACGATATATATATTGGAGAGAGGACTTCCATCCAATGACCCAACGCTTGCTGCGTTTCCAAACGTTTATTGATCAAATCCGTGACATCTGGGCACTTGAATCCGATATGGCGGTTCGGTTTGCCAAGGCCAAGCCGCTCATGGAATCCCTCATTCTTGATCCGGACATAAAGGCCAGCTCACGGACTTGGCCCTCGACAGAAGGCCATAAGAATCTGGTTTTCTACGTCGATCCGGATTTTGGCTTCGCCGTCAATGGCGTCGTCCGCGAACCCGGCCGTGTCGGCCGCATTCACGATCATGGCGATTGCTGGGTGCTCTATGGTGTGTGCGATGGCCTGGAAAGCCTCGAACGCTATGACCGCGTGGATGATCGCTCCAAGCCGGATTATGCCGAAATCCGCCTGGCCTCGGATCTCGCCGGCGTTCCCGGCCGCGCTGATATTGTTGCCCCCTATGAAATCCATCGCGAGAAAGGCGGCCCCCGCCGCTCCGCAGCCGTGATCCTGAGGTCGCGCCAACTTGGCGAAGGCACCATCAAGCAGGGTCGTTATGACCTGGATACCTGCGAATACTTCGAAGGTTGGGGCGCAACTCAGGTGCCTTATGAGATGGTGGCTTGAGCTTGCGGTTTGAGTGAGCCGATGGCTCTGGCGTGATGATCTCCAGACCCGCGTGATCATAATCACGAAACGACAGGCGTCCGAGCCTTCGGTTCAGGGGCCTCACTACTTGATGATGCCAAGCCGACGAAATTCCCGTTCGGCCTCTGTGGTTATATTTGCGTTGATCGTCCACCCGTAGCGTTGGCTCGACAACATGATTAGTCTAAATTGTGCAAATTCCTCTTCAGACATCTTACGTCCGACAGGCGACTTATAGAATTTTATGGTCTCTTCGAGTTCCTGAAGCGTAAAGATTTGGGCCCATCTCTCTGTCGTGGACGCCATGATCTTCGGCACCCGGTCCTGCAAAAATTTATCTAGACGATCTGACAGTACCGGGCGTGGCGGCTGGCCCTTCAGAGGCGACAGCCTTTGAAGACCACGATACATTGCCATCATCGTGTCCTTGGAGAGCGTCTTGAATTGCGTCAACATTTCAATAGAGTTTATCAACTCTCTGGCAGCCGCCAGCCGCACCGGATCCACAGTGCTCTTGCCCGATTTTTTAAACTTATGGGTTCGCTTAATCTTTTGCATCGCAGCAATCATCTCATCGAATATTTTTCCCGCCATTGCTGACCGATAGTATTCGATAATCTCAGCAAGCTCCTGCAACGTAAATTTCTCGGCCCAACGCCGAGTGCGCTGCTCGTTGAGGGTCTTCAAAAACGATCTATACTCTATCAAGACCTTTTTGACGATGGGCTTCAGGATTTCGCGAATCTTCTTTTCCTTCTTCGGAGCCCGCGGAATATAACGTTGCGCTACAAGACCAACCAGATACTCAGCTGGATCAGTAGCCGTCTTTTCCCGATCGGCCGACTTCATTTGGCCCATCGCATTGAGCAGCTCCTTCGCCGCAGCAAGGCGCGCCGGATTGACCAGACTTGGCACATTTTTGGCTTTTTGAGCTGTCTGCGCTGCAACCACTGTGGCAGTTGCGATGAGCCCAACTAGGCAAGCGATGCAGATCGACGACAAGATGCGCTGCGGCATGGAGACCTGTTGTGCGACATTAGTCCGTAAAATGACTGTAGCACAACATCCAATGCTATAAACACTATTAGGCCAACCGAAAAGTGTCGCCTAACAGGAGATCTCAGGGCGAGCCAACAGCCCGTCTACTTGATGCCTTGCTTGCGGAATTCCTGCGCCGCCTCGCGCGCCACTTCCATTCCGATCTTGCGTCCCCAGCGCATACCAATCTGCGCACCTTTTTGCATGATACCGATTTGCTCACGCACCACTTTGCGCCCAATTGGCGAGCGGAAAAAATTGGTAACCTCTTTGATTTCAGCCGTCGTGAATTTTTCTGCCCATAGCGGTGCGAGTTTCGACATGATCTCTGATTTCCGGGCCAGAAACTTGTCCTCCAGGAGTTCAAAAATTGCGCGTATTTCCTTTTCTTTTTTGGGCAGTCGGGCTGCCTGGCTGCGCGCCATACCGGATATCAAAGTCTTGATCATCACATCGAACCGCTTGGATGAGCCCATCGTCTTTAGCAATTCTTTGGCAGCTGCAATACGTTCTGGATCGATCTGTGTGGGTGCCGTCTGGGCCATGACTTGGGAAACGGATGCAAGACCTCCGATGAGGCATG
Source organism: Hyphomicrobiaceae bacterium (assembly GCA_965223255.1). GTDB lineage: Bacteria > Pseudomonadota > Alphaproteobacteria > Rhizobiales > Hyphomicrobiaceae > CBDCWA01. The sequence goes on from CBDCWA010000004.1 coordinate 592,997, forward strand.
CAAAACAAATCGAGGCAAAAATGCGCTGTGGCATATGAGGCTCCTGTTTCGAGGTCATCGCGTATGAGTTGGATCTAAGGCGCCTCAACTATGCACAATGATGTCACCTATTGAGCGGTAAGGACTTGTGTCATTGCCGCGAGTAATCGTCGTGATTATGGCAAGAGATGAATAAATCGAACACCCACGGTCCCCAACTGAGCCTTTTCCGAGGCGCCCTCCTCAATGAAAGTCCCGTGACTTCGGCAAAACGCGCATCAACTGTTGTGGCACGGTACGTTCTTCGCGCGGATGGCGGATCGGGCGCGGTGTGAAATCCGCCCGCCGGCTACCGGGTTCAGGACGCAACACTTCATCTGCATTGGCGATCGCCGGGCGCAAGTCCTGTGCCCATTCCGAAAGCTCCAACAGCCATTGGCTCTTATCCTCTAGCCGGCTGCAAACGATATGGATGATATCGCCATGACGCTGCACCCGCCCATGCACGACAATCAACCGCGCCGTCATAATCACTTTGCGGTATCGCTCCAACGTCTTCGGCCACACAACCGTATTCGCAACGCCGGTTTCATCCTCGAGCGTCATGAACACCACCCCCTTGGCTGAGCCTGGCCGCTGGCGCACCAACACCACGCCGGCAAGGCGCACCCATTGCCCGTCCCGGCACGTTAAAAGGTCATGACAGCTCAGCACCTTCATATGTTCGAGACGATCGCGCACAAACGACACCGGATGCGCCTTAAGCGATAGCCTGAGCGTTTGATAATCATTGACCACATGCTCGGATAGCGCCATTTCGGGCAGCGTGACAGGCGCTTCGGGACCTACATCTCTAGCGGCCTGATAGTGAAACAACGGCAACGGCTTGGCCCCACACAAGGCCTTGACCTCCCACAACGCCTGACGCCGATCGAGATCGATCGAACGAAATGCATCTGCAGCAGCAAGCTTTTCCAACATATCGAGCCGCATGCCGGTCCGCACCCAACAATCATGCACATCTTTGAACAAACCACCATCTTGGCGTGCCACAACGAGCTTCTGCGCCTCTTCCTCACGCAACCCATCGATCTGACGTAAGCCAAGGCGCAAGGCGGGCGTCTGCGCAATTGCTTCAGACGTTTCAGACGCAGCACCCGGCTCAAGCGTATGGTCCCACATTGAGCAATTGATATCGACGGGACGCGCCTCAACATCATGTGCGCGCGCATCACGCACGATCTGGGCCGGTGCATAAAACCCCATCGGCTGCGCATTAAGCAGACCGCACGCAAAAGCCGCCGGATAATGACACTTCAACCAGGATGAGACATAGACGAGGTGCGCAAAGCTCGCAGCATGGCTTTCCGGAAAACCGTATTCGCCAAACCCCTTGATCTGATTGAAACAACGCTGCGCAAAATCAGGGTCATACCCCCGTGCCACCATCTGGTTGACCATCTTATCCTCGAGCAAACCGATCGTGCCACGTCGCCGGAATGTCGCCATTGCTTTGCGCAGCTCATTGACTTCGCCATCCGTAAACCTGGCGGCAACCAGAGCAATCCGCATCGCCTGCTCTTGAAACAGCGGCACACCTTTGGTCTTACCGAGGATCTGGCGCAGTTCATCAGCCGGCCCATGCTCTGTCGCGGGTGAGGGATAATGTTCAAGCTCCAGTCCATCACGCCGGCGCAAATAGGGATGCACCATATCGCCTTGGATCGGCCCCGGGCGCACGATCGCCACTTCGATCACCAAGTCATAAAAGCAGCGTGGCTTCAGACGCGGCAGCATGTTCATCTGCGCCCGGCTTTCAACCTGAAAGACACCGATGGAATCGGCCCGGCACAACATATCGTAAACGTCGCTGTCTTCGCGCGGTACCTTGGCAAGCGTCATCTCGACCGCATAGTGCTGGGCCAGCAGATCGAACGCCTTACGGATACAGGTGAGCATCCCGAGCGCCAACACATCAACCTTCAAAAGACCGAGCGCATCCAGATCGTCCTTATCCCACTCGATCACGGTACGCTCTTCCATTGCGGCATTTCCAACCGGCACCACCTCCGTCAGCGGCCCACGCGTCAAGACAAAACCACCGACATGCTGCGAGAGATGGCGTGGAAATCCAATCAGTTCATCCGTGAGGTCCAGCACTCTTGCCAACAGTGGATCATCTGGATCGAGGCCTGCTTCGCGCACATGTTTTTCCGGCAACGCCCCACCCGACCGCGTCCCCCAGACCATGCCGGCAAGAGCTGCAACCGTATCCTCAGAAAGCCCCATCGCTTTACCAACTTCTCGCACCGCTGAACGCGCCCGATAGGAAATGACAGTCGCCGCAAGACCGGCACGCTCCCGCCCATAACGGGCATAAATGTATTGGATCACTTCTTCGCGCCGCTCATGCTCGAAGTCGACATCGATATCCGGTGGCTCCTTTCGTTCAGACGAAATAAACCGCTCGAACAAAAGGTCTATTTCCATCGGGTTGACCGCCGTAATGCCAAGACAATAACAAACGGCTGAATTAGCTGCCGACCCGCGCCCCTGACAAAGGATACCCTGAGCCCTTGCAAACGTAACGATATCGTAGACCGTCAAAAAATAGCGCGCATAATCGAGCGACGCGATGAGACCGAGTTCCTTTATCAAGGTTGCTCTCACCTCAGCCGGCACTTTACCATCGAACCGCCAGGCCGCCCCCCGCCATGTCAGATCTTCGAGGTGCGATTGCGCATCCTTACCTTCGGGCACCGGCTCGTCGGGATATTCATAAATCAGCTCATCGAGAGAAAAATTAATACAAGCAGCAATCTCTTTCGTCCGCCGCACGGCATCTTCATGCCCTTTGAACAAACGCTCCACTTCATCCGGGCTTTTGAGGTGGCGCTCTGCATTCGCTTCAAGTCGAAAGCCGGCGTTGGCAACCGTCACGCCGTCCCGGATCGCACTCAACACATCCTGCAACGGCCGCCGCGCCGCCACATGATAGAGCACATTACCCGTTGCAACCGTCTTTAAGCCAAGGCTTTGCCCAACATCGACAAGTGCTGCAATATGCCCACCATCATCGCCGCGGTAGCAATGTGAAACCGCCAGGTAAAGCCTGCCACCGGCCACAGCCTCTTGAACCTTAAGCAAATCATCTTTGAAACTTGGGCAATCGACACGCCAATCCCATTGTTCTGGCGCCAGCGCGATAAAGATTTGACCTTCACTGTGTGCTGCCACATCATCCAAATAAAGCAGGCACTGGCCTTTTTCCGCGCGCCGTTGACCAAGCGACAACATACGCGACAACCGGCCATAGGCGGCCCGGTCACGCGGCAGACAAAGCAGGCTTAACCCATCCTGCAAATCAAGACGCGCACCGACGATGAAACGCAATCCTGCCTCTTTCGCCGCCACATGAGCCCTAACGACACCAGCAAGCGTATTGCGATCGGTCACCGCAAGACCGCCAAGCCCTAACGCCTTGGCCTGGTGCACCAGCTCATGCGGATGCGAGCCACCGGTGAGAAAGGTGAAGTTTGTCATCACCTGCAGTTCGACATAAGCCTGCGGCACATCGTTTGTATTGGCGCTCATCATCATGCGAAGAGACCATGCATAAACCAGGCCGGCAGCCGACGCTCCTGCGCCAAAGTCTCGCCAGTGTCCATCTCATCAGTGCGTTCATAAAGGCCGGCCCGAAACACCCAATACCAAGTGCCATGCTCATCCTCGACACGATAATAGTCCCGCGTCAGACTGAGGCCTGGCGAAGCTTGAACACCGATCCCCCGCCACCACTCAGGCGCAATCCGCTCCGGCCCCTCAGCACTCACCACCCGCCGCGCCACCCGCCGCCAGGTAAACCGCAAAGGCGGCCCATCGGGAACAATTGCCATTACCTCCAAGCGTTCCGGACGCGTCAACAAAAACGGCGGCCGCAACGGCTGGCGCTTCACATGATGATCAACTGCCGTTGCCTCACGCGCATCTCCTGCAAGTGCCGGCACTTGTCGCCAGGCCCGTTCCGGCACATGACTTTCATGTGCGGCAAACACACGAACGCACTCTGCTCCAAGACGGTTCGACAAAGTATCGATCAGCGCTGCCGGCACTTCGTCGACACTTTGATCCGGCACACAATGAAGGGCCGTCTGATGTCCATCGAGGCCGGCAACCTGCACGGCCTCTATCATCATCATGTCGACCCCGAAGCCGGCATCGAGCGACACGATCTTCTCATGCAGCAAGGTGTATAAATGACCAGCGTCCCGCTGCGGCGCACTGGTCCCAAGCAACACTTCTGCATGCGTGCCATCGCTACGATAGAGCGTGAACCTGAGCCGCCGCACTCCTTCTTGTCCGGCCTCTAATGCCTGACAAAGTGCGTCCAGCAAGCGCCGCGCCTCTGCCTCTATACCGTCTGTTGAGATCAGCGGATCGCTATAACGATGGCGCACCATATGCACCGGCGGCTCTGCCAGCGGCTTACGCATTTCCACGCGCTCACCCAATGCTTGATCAAGCCGCAACACCACTTCACCGGCTGCCCGCAACGCCTCAGTCTGGCGTTTGGCACCACGTTTACCAGCCCCTGTTGCAGCGCCACGAAACCGCCGTGCCAAAGCCTCACGCGGCACAGCATAAAGTTGTCCAATCCGTCGCAACCCCAAACGCTTTAACAACAGCACACTTTGTGCATCGAGACGCAGCGCTTCAACCGGCAGATCTGCAAGCGCCTCCGGCGTACGGCCTGGCTGTGCAATAGAACTCGCCCGCGCACCATCACATCCGAACCGTGCAAGCGCAAAAGCTGCACCCGGCGTATCAGCCATTGCCACCCGCACCGTCAGGCCGAAACCACCGAGCCTGCACAAGATGTCATCGAGTAATCCCTGCTCACCGCCAAACAGGTGGGCAACACCGCTGGCATCGATCCACAAACCATCTTCACCTTCAACATTGCGGTAAGGCCCATAGCGTCCACACCATTCGGCAAGCTGGCGCAGACCGGCGCGATCACTTTCGCGTTCCGCCGGTAATGTCATCAATCCCGGCAAGCGCGCCCGCGCATCAGCCAGCACTTGGCCACACTGCACACCCTCCTTCTGCGCCCTGGCATTTACCGCCATAACAATAAGCCCACGCGCACTGCTTTCCACCAACGCCAGCGCTTGATTATCGCCAAGCGCCAACCGCCCCTCGGCCAACATCGCGCGTTGCATCCGCTCGATCGCCCACATCGCCAACCACACAGAAACGACCCGCTTCATGTGACCACTCCACTACGAATGTTGACGCCCCTTCAATGGACGCCCCAACAGAAAGCATGCGCGCCGTCACACGCTCCAACGTCAAAGCAACGCGTAGCCGGCCAGGCGCACGCCCATCGCCCACAGTCCGTCCGCTTGGGCAAGGTGCGACACGCCATCGTGTTGTCGTAGAAGCCATCGGCGGCGACCTAGGCCCCGTAATCACCATGCAGGGTGTGTCGGATTTTTCCGCCGCCAATGCTAAGCGCCGCGCTGGTGTCAGCCCCACCTCATTGACGAGCCCGCCAACCAGCGCGAGCTGGCCAACCTTAAGCCCCTCCTCAAGCGCCCATAGCACCTCTGCCGCCTTACGGGGCTCAACCACCAGCACCTGTCGAGGCGCAACAGCAAATGGCGCTAAACCGCCACCATATAGCCGGCCAAGTTCGCGTGTCAGATCCGCCGTGGCACACCACAACATGGCTCCTCGCCTCGCAGAACCAGCAGCCATACCGCGCCCGCCCAGCATGGCAAAACGCCGTCCTGCAAGTCCCATGACAACAGATAGTGCCGCGCCCCAAACGCCAGCCCAGTGCAGCCCTAAAACCTCGTCAGTCGGTTTGAACTCATGCACCCCTCCGAGCCTGAGCCCTGCCGGCCCCAACAAGCAATCGATTTTGCGTGCACCAAAAGTCCAAGCATCAGGCAAGGATACATCCGTCGACTGATTTTCCACCTTGGCCAAGTGCGCATTCTCATCCGCAACCTCCAGCCTTAGATCCGCACGCTCGATCGCACGCACACGCGCCCGCAGCACCTCCAACTGCCTTTTACCGGGCGATTCAGCCCCACCAGAAATTGCAATTGCATCCATCTAAAGCGCTCAAAGAAAGTATAAAAAACCATTTGTTCACTATTTGTTCTAATTCATATATCCGTGTCAAGGCTGAAATGCAACACTCACCCAAGACTCTTATCCAACCAACCTCGACAGACTTGAAACTGACCGCACACCAAGCAAAATTCCGTACCGTAGACGGTCACATCGCGATGCCGAATTGCGGCGCCGATATCGAGATCAGCCGCGTGCAGCGGTCAATTATTGAGCACGCCGCGCAACCACGCTCGTCGACCCTGCAACGAACTAAAAGGACACATTGACCATGGGATTCCAGAATTTGTGCCGCACACTCGCAGCAGCCGTCGCGGCATCATCGTTAGTCCTGACCCTCACAACCACTACCGCTACGGCACAATGGGGTGGCCCCTACAGCGGTAAAACGACCATTCCGTTTTCAAAGAAATACGCACCAAGGCAGATTATCGTCAGCTTCGGAGACCGCCGTCTTTATTACGTGAAAACCCGTGGCCGGGCTCTCGCCTACCCAATCGCAATCCCTCGTCACTTATCGAAGTGGCAGGGCAGAATGCGTGTTTCACAAAAGCGCGTTAACCCACCTTGGACACCCACCTCAAACATGCTGCGTGAAAACCCGCGTCTGCCACGCTGGGTTCCAGGCGGACATCCAATGAACCCGCTTGGCGTAAGAGCACTTTACCTCGGCTCCAGCCTTTATCGCATTCACGGCACCGACGCCCCGTGGACCATCGGCAAGGATGTGTCCAAGGGTTGCATCCGCATGTATAATGCAGATGTGATCGATCTCTATAACCGCGTTCCTGTCGGCACCCGCGTCTTGGTCACGTATCAACGCTACACCACGCGGAGCCAATCCTGAACGAGCGCATCGCAACATGAGCTATCACAAGGCGGCCCAAGATAGCCGCCTTTTTCATTCTATTTACACATCGGTGCTGAAACACTCACTGCATTGATTAGGCACAGTGTTTAACCACTTGCTAACAAAAGCCTCTGATTCCCAACCAGACCCCCTATGATTGATCGCGAAACGGGCGCTCTGAGCCAGCGAGTTGGGAGCGCTAAATCGCATCGGCCCTCGGCCGCCATGGGCGGCGACTGGGCAGACAAGGGGAACAGACGCCGATGTCAATGCGCTTGGCAACCCTCGCCGCCATCGCGCTCATGATCTGGGCGCCACCACTCCATGCCGCGCAATTGCAGCCCACGACCGCTGCAAAACCAGCCCATCAACTCCTGATTATAGAAGTGAGCAACTGCTATTATTGCCAACATTTTCGTGCCGCCGTCGCACCTGTCTATAACAAGTCTGCCCACGCCAAAACGGCACCGCTGCATTACGTCAACATTCAGCAAAACGACATTAGTCGCCTTCAGTTACGTTTTCCCGTCACCGTCGCACCAACGGCCATTTTAATGCGTGGCCAGAAGGAAGTTGCCCGCGTCCAGGGTGTCACTGCGCCCGCCACGTTCCTGAAACTTGTCGATCACATGCTGAAACGTGCAAAACATGATTGAGTACTGAACGGCGTTTAGATCATAAAATCAGGCCTCAAATTCACACTATTGAACAAATCAATTACACCAAAATACATAATCGAGGCTTCGCAAACGGGCATTCCCCGCGTAAGTTTGCAGCGCGCCACCGTCGAATTGCACCACTCCATGGCGACGGCGGCACTGCTGCAACCGGCCGTGCTCGCTCATGACCCGGCCAGTTATTGGCAGATCCATTTTAAGAAATACTAGCGACCCAAGACTGATGGGCGGGAGAATACAGATGTCTGAATACCTCGACGACGTAAAACGCTATGCCCCGGATGCTGATGAGAATGCCGTTGCTGGCATCGTCAAACACCTCGGCATCGCCTTGAAAAGCAAGGATGCCTCATTGGTCTCCTGTTCATCGAAGGACGAGTTGGCGCGCGTCCGCGACAGTTGGCTAAAAAAGAAACTGGCCTTGACCGATGCGGACACTGATCTTGATGGCGCCATCAAGGAGGTCTGTGAGACAATGAAGGCCGACAAACAAAAGGCGCGGGTAACCTTCTATTACCTCCTGGCCCAAAAATACGGAAAAGTCTCGAGCCTCGCCTGATTGGCGTGCCACCGTCTTACCGCCGGCAATTGGCCAGCGGTCACAGAAACCCCGCCAACCGGTGGGGTTTCTTTGCAATGGCCCCATCAAAGCCTTGCAACGCGCGCTACAAAAGCCGACATTTATTTCAACCTCGACCTTTACCGCACGCGCACCGCGTGCCCTGACTTTAGGTATGGCATGGCTGACGACGCTGTCCGTCTCGAAGATAAGTTTGATCTCACCAAGACCCGACAGATCCTGACGGGCACCCAAGCCGTTGTGCGCCTTACCTTGATGCAAAAGGAACGCGATGAAGCAGCGGGTCTTAACACCGCTGGCTACGTAACCGGCTATCGCGGCTCACCCATTGCCACATTGGAATCGGCATTCACACGCTATCGCGCCATCACCGAGGCGCGCAATATTCTGTTTCAACCCGGTCTCAACGAAGATATCGCAGCCACCGCGATTTGGGGCGCACAACAAGCCGAACTCCGCAACGAAGGCAAATACGATGGCGTATTTGCGATCTGGTACGGCAAAGGCCCAGGTGTTGATCGCAGCGGTGATGCCTTCCGCCATGCCAATCACGCCGGCACCTCGAAACATGGCGGTGTCCTTGCCCTGATGGGCGATGATCATACCTGCGAAAGTTCCACCTCCGCACATCAATCCGAGTTCGCGTTTGTCGACGCGATGATGCCGATCCTCAACCCGGCTGGCGTCCAAGAAATTCTCGACTACGGCATCTACGGGTTTGCGTTATCGCGCTTTGCCGGCGTTTGGGTCGGCATGAAGTGTGTCAAGGACAACATTGAAAGCACAGCAACCGTCGATGGCGATCCGAACCGCATCCAGGTTCGCCATCCGGCGCCGGAGGATGCGCGTATTCCAGAAGGTGGTTTGAACATCCGCTTGGGCGATCCGCCACTGGTCAAGGAGGCACGTCTACACGGCCACAAGCGCCGCGCCATACTCTCCTTCGCGCGTGCCAACAAACTCGATCGCACGATTTGGGATGGCGGGCCAGCGCCGAAGATCGGTATAATTACGACCGGCAAGAGCTATCTCGATACCCGCCAGGCGCTCAGCCTGCTTGGGATCGACGAGGCGCGCGCCGGCCAACTCGGCCTCCGGCTTTATAAAGTCGCCATGACATGGCCACTGGAGCCACGCGGCATCGCAACGTTTGCCGAAGGCTTGGACACCGTTATCGTTGTCGAGGAAAAACGCTCACTTATTGAAACCCAACTCAAAGAGCAGCTGTACGATCAAGACAACCGGCCGAAGATTATTGGCAAACGCGATGAGGCAAATACCTGGCTATTCCCCGCCTCAGGCGCCCTTGACCCGCTTCAGATCGCCATCGTTATTGGCGATCGATTGGCAGCGCGCAACAGCGAAGACCGCGATCTTAAGGCCGCCCGCCAGCACCTTAACGAAATGGCAGCGCAAAAGCCTGAAGGCGTGGACCCATTTCCGCGCATTCCATATTTTTGTGCCGGCTGCCCACACAATTCATCTACCATCATTCCCGACGGCGATCGCGCATACGCCGGCATCGGCTGTCACTACATGGTCCAATGGATGGATCGCGCGACCGAGGGCTTCACTCAGATGGGCGCCGAAGGTGCGAACTGGATTGGCGAAGCCCCCTTTTCAACCCGCCGCCACATCTTTCAGAATATCGGTGACGGCACCTATATCCACTCAGGCGTCCTAGCGATTCGCGCGGCAATTGCCGCCAACACCAACATTACTTTCAAGATCCTCTACAATGACGCCGTCGCCATGACCGGTGGCCAAACCCTCGACGGCAACCTGACCGTCGAGGCGCTTGCAGCCCAAGTCGCAGCCGAAGGTGTCAAGAAGATCGCGATCGTCACAGATGAGCCGAACAAATACGGATTTTGGCCGAATTTGCCGCGTGGCACCAAGGTTTATCACCGCCGATCCATACTGCCGGTACAGAAGGCCTTATCAGAAATCCCAGGCGTAACAGCCCTAATCTATGATCAGACCTGCGCCACGGAAAAGCGACGCCGCCGAAAACGCGGCACGCTTCCAGATGCGGACAGGCGCGTCTTTATAAATGCCGCGGTCTGCGAAGGGTGTGGCGATTGTGGTGTCCAATCGAATTGTATTGCAGTCCTCCCCCTTGAGACTGAATTTGGCCGCAAGCGCCAGATCGACCAGTCCGCCTGCAACAATGACTTATCCTGTGTGGAAGGCTTCTGCCCGAGTTTTATGACACTTGAAGGCGCAAAACCCAAGAAGCGAACAACATCCACCGCCAACAACACCGCAGCCGCATCCGAATTCCCTTCAGCCCTGCCTGATCCCAAACGTCCCGACACCACCAAACCCTTTACGCTCCTGGTCTCGGGCGTCGGCGGCACGGGTGTTGTCACAGTGAGCGCCATCCTCGGCGAAGCAGCGCACATCGACGGCAAGGCATTTGGCGCCATCGACATGACGGGTCTCGCCCAAAAAGGCGGCGCCGTCAGTTGCCATATCCGCATCGCCGATCGTGCCGAAGACATACATGCCATAAGGGCCGGAACCGCCGGTGCCGATGCCATCCTCGCCGGTGACCTTGTCGTGGCGGCCGGCAATGCAGCACTCGACACCGTGCGCAAAAATCATACGGCAATTGCCCTCTCGAGCTATGAGATGACAACGGGTGACTTTACCAGGACACCTGACTTAAAAGTCCCCGGATCGGAATTGTTGCAGCGCATCCGGCAGCAGATGGGTGGTGCGCCGCTGTTCGTTATCGATGCTCAAAGTGCATCCAACGCACTCTTTGGCGATGCCATTGCTGCCAATATGCTGATCCTCGGCTTCGCCTATCAGCATGGTCTTGTCCCCGTTTCCGCAAGAGCGATCGAAACCGCGATCCAGCTAAACGGAACCGCCGTAGACATGAACGTCAGGGCTTTCAGGATGGGCCGCCTTGCAGCCGCGGACCGCGACGCCTTCGATGCGGCGATCACCCCTGAATCCTCGCCAATCACAGAACCGCAAACGTTCGAGGAACAGCTGGCCCGTCTCAGTGCGCATTTAACGGCTTACCAGGACACCAGCCTTGCCCGTCGCTTTGAGCAAAAAGTGCGATGGGCGGAGAATATCGAAAGATCGAAGACCCCCGGCCAAAGCGGTTTTGCATCAGCCGTCATGCAGGCCTATCATAAGCTCCTCACCTACAAGGACGAATACGAAGTCGCTCGCTTATTGACGGATTCACAAATCGCACAAGAGATCTCGGACAACTTCGAGGGCACAAAACGCATCAGCTATCACCTGGCCCCGCCGTTTTTAGGTCGCCTATTCCGCCATCCTGCGACCGGACACCCAACAAAAATCCGATTTGGCTCCTGGCTCCGCCCAATCCTTATACAATTAGCACGACTGCGATCGTTGCGTGGCAGCCGTTGGGATCTATTTGGCTACACCAAGGAGCGTCGACTTGAACGCCAAATGATCGCAGATTACGAAAAATTATTGGACGAACTGGCCACTGGTTTGCGCCCCGACACCCATGCCTTGGCAATCGAACTGGCACTGACACCCCTCGCCGTAAAGGGCTTCGGTCATATCAAACTGGCAAACCATCGCAACACTGTGGCCCACGTAAAAACATTGCTCGCCGCCTACAAATCGACCACGCCGCCGAAATTAGCGGCCGAATAATCCCCGGCATCCACCACTTCTGCAAACGGCGATGATTAGGGCGTCCCGCCCCGGAGCGCGCCTATCCCCATTCATCACAGATTCAATGGCACAAGGTTACTTTGTGCCGACACCCATAAGCATTGGCAATTATTGCCAGTTAGAGAGGTCCCTATGTCGCCGCAGGGCCGCCAGAGACCACCCAATCCTCCCGGGACCCGCCGGCCAAATACACAGCCGACAATCAGGATCAGCTATTGGAGAAAAAATCGCACCGTAAGATATCAATCCATAAGACTGACATCGATGCGGTTACCGAGTGCTGTTATTTGCAACAATTACAACAGCCAAAATACTTAGAATTATTCTATCGTTCCGATCATCAATCGATATCCATTCTTAAGATCAAATACATAAGGCAATTCGCTGTTTATGCATTTCATAAATTTAAACGTTTAGCAAAACGAGCACCGTATCGCGTTTTCATTATGCACTTTGCACGAATTCCAAATCCTGTTTGCTTCGCGTATGGATGGAATGACAGCACATTAAATCAGACGAGTTTAAAGTTTGAGACCAGATAATTCGCCAATCGATAGACAAAGCAGCGAAATAAATTGAACGCTCCCAACCCCAACAGATGAAAAAAAATGCCAGCGGTTTTTCTGACGACCAAAATTCGCCGGAATGACGCCTAATTAGTACGGGAGTATTGCACCAGCCAACCTCTTCGTCCACGCCCCAAACAAAATCGCCTAGGGGCCTCCGGCACGAATTAAAAATGCGGAAAAGTCGCGGTCTTAAAAAGTGCCACTCGAACCAACAAATCCCCTACAGCACGCGTCTCACGCGATAGCCATAGCGGACAAAGGATTGATCCCAATTACATCAGAAGGGTTCAAAACAGTTTCTCTAAAACACGCGAATTGCTTCAGGTTGCAAAACGATAATGCGGCTAGGCTCAGTGATTTATGCAATTATAGAAAATCAAAATCTCCTCGCCGCACCCATAATAACTTAACCACAATAGGTATATTGTGCAGATTCACAAACGGAGAATAACATGAGCTCAGGTCGCGAACGCGTGAGCGGGGAACATCTGACCCGCCGGAGTGATCTTACGCGAAACAGGCAACGTCTGCCCTCGTTAGGCAGTGTCCTAGTGATCGATCACACCTGCGCTGACGCGGATCGTATACGCGCGACACTCAGCGTAATATTTGGCTATGATTTGAAAGTGCGCCACGCGACCACAATCAAATTGGCCGTTGCCGATATAATGGAAGAGATGCCGCACATTATCTTTGTGGATGACTGTCTAAAACCAACCGACAATGCGCTCGAGACCATACCGCTGCTCCGGCGCGCCGGTTATCAAGGCGATATCGTCGTTGTCAGCGGTCAACTTGATCATCACCGTCATCGCAGACTTATGGCAGCCGGCGCCGCAGATGCAATCCACAAGGATGATCTGAATTCCGTCCGCATCGGCGAGACCCTCGATAAAGTGCTGGCGCGCCTGTCGACCGGCACACCCGAGGCAACCGAGTCCGACCTATTCGACAAGAAGGACGGGAACACCGTCTAGAACCGATCGGGCTTAGTCGCGATGATAAGGGTGCCCAGCCAGCAGCGTTGCCGCGCGATAGAGTTGCTCTGCCAGCACCACACGGACGAGACCGTGAGGCAAAGTCCAACTGCCGAGCGCCAAAACCCGATCCGCCGCCTCACGCACCGCCTGCCCATGCCCGTCAGCGCCACCGATAATGAATGCAGTTGATCGGATACCATCATCGCGCGCACTCGCCAGATATTGGCAGAACGCCGCACTCGACATCTGCTGGCCGCGCTCATCGAGCACGATCCTGCGTTCACACCGCCCGGTGCGATCAAGCAAGTGCTGCGCCTCTTGCGTTTGGCGCAGGAGAGCTGTCCGTAACCGGGCTTCAGGGATCTCGATAAGGTCCAAGGGGCCGAGCCCCACCCCCTTCCCGAGCTGATCGAAGCGTTGCTGATAGCGCTTGAAAAGCTCAGGCTCCGGCCCTGCCTTGAGCCGACCGACGGCACCTAAAACAATTCGCATCGCTCACACATCGCGCCGTCATGCCTGCGCTCCGCTCGCAAGCATACAAATTGCTTACGCGCCAACACTTGCCTTAGTGCGTTGCGTCATGTGGCCTATCGCCGGACCACATCCGTTCCAGATTATAGAATTCGCGCACTTCGGGACGAAAGACATGAACGACAATGTCACCGATATCGATCAACACCCAATCACAAGAGTCTTGGCCCTCGACCCGTGCCCGGCCAAGCCCCTCCGCCTTCAAATGCTTCTGAAGTTGATCGGCTATTGCCCCAACATGGCGTTCGTTATTGCCGCTGGCAATCACCATGTAATCACTGATCACCGACTTATCTCGAAGATCAATCGCGACCAAATCTGTCGCTTTTGCCTCGTCCAGCCAACCTTTGACCAGATCGAGAAGAGCCGAAGATTTCTCTCGATTTGAGACAAACTCCGGTGCGGACACGTCATTCAGACGGCCCTGAATAGCTGGCGCCATTGCTTAAAGTTTTTCCTTTCGTCGCAACCCCAATAGGTCATCTGGCTTCCTTGTGAGCCTGATTACGGGCATCAATCTAAAGCGCTGCAATAATAAAACTGACTCTATGACAAGACCGCGTCAGCGGGCGCTTTTCCGACCCCACAAAGATAATCGCAAACGGATTATTCGGCAAGCCGGACCAATTCTCGAACAAAGGATTACTTTTTCTTTTATTTCCATATACTTAATATCTTTCGCCAGCCGCGCGTGCGTCTTGGTGCACGCCGTTCACGCAATTCTGTCGATGACAACGACGATAGCGGTCCGGTCAAAAGTGTCCACGCTGGTGGCGCCATCAGCGGCAGAACCCTTGCGTACCGTTCAGGCACGTAGCGTGGTCCCAGCGCCAAAGCCGACTTTGCTGCCAAGGATTTGTGCCGCCAACCCGGCCGGTCGACAACGGCAATCGGCATCATTTCAGCAATGCCGCGCCACCGTTGCCAGCGATGAAACCCGGCAAGGTTATCGGCACCCATCACCCAGACAAAATGGGTCGCTGCAAAGCGTTGCTTGAGAAACGCGAGCGTGGCTGCTGTATAAGGAGTTGCCAGATCTGCCTCGAAGCCTGTGATCACTATGCGGTTATCATCGACAATGCGTTGGCATAACGCCATGCGGTCAACGAGCGGTGGCAAATCTTCATTGACCTTCAACGGATTTCCAGGCGTCACCACCCACCACAATTGGTCCAGCTCCAACCGGCGAATTGCAGTATGGCTGATTAGCACATGACCGTCATGCGGCGGATTAAACGTGCCGCCCATAACGCCGATACGCAAACCAGGTGCCACACGCGGCACACGAACCTTGCTAGACCCGAAACTCTTGGGAACACGACCTCGCACCTGGACTACGGCCTCGTCTGCCCGGTGCCGCGCACCAGATACTTGAATGTCGTCAATTGCTCGACCCCGATTGGCCCGCGCGCGTGGAGCTTGCCTGTCCCAATTCCGATTTCGGCCCCAAAACCGAACTCACCTCCGTCGGCGAATTGCGTTGACGCATTATGCATAACGATCGCGCTATCGACATGGCGCATAAAGATACCGGCCGTAGCAATGCAGTCAGTCACGATGCAATCGGTATGCTGCGATCCGTATTGGGCAATATGTTCGATCGCCGCATCGACACCGTCGACACATTTGACAGCGACGATGGCATCAAGAAATTCCCGCCCGAAATCATCGGCTGCCGCCGCTTTGACCCGCCGGTCCGCTTTTTGGGCGGCACCATCGCCACGCACTTCACATCCGGCATCCAGCAATCCTTTGACCAGCGTTGGCAGAAAGCTATCCGGCGCATTTTGGTCGACAAGGAGCGTTTCCATCGCCCCGCAGATACCGGGCCGCCTGAGCTTCGCGTTAACCGCGATTTCAACCGCCATACCGAGATCCGCACCGCGATCGACGTAGGTGTGGCAGATCCCCTCGAGATGCGCGAAGACTGGCACACGTGCCTCCTCCTGCACCCGCCCGACCAGGCTTTTGCCGCCGCGCGGCACGATCACATCGATCGCACCATCAAGACCCTTGAGCATCAATCCCACTGCCTCACGGTCAGTTGTCGGCACGAGCTGAATCGCATCGCGAGACAAACCCGCTGCGCTCAAGCCGGCAGACAAGCATTGATGAATAGCCGAACTTGAATGGTGACTTTCCGAGCCGCCACGAAGGATCGCTGCATTGCCTGATTTGAGACACAGCGCACCGGCATCTGCCGTAACGTTTGGCCGGCTCTCATAGATAATCCCAAATACCCCGATCGGCACCCGCACCCGCGCAATTTGCAAGCCGTTGGGCCGTTGCCAGGCGGCCATCTCAGCGCCGACCGGATCCTCAAGCCCCGCAATATCCTCAAGCCCTTTGGCTATCGCTTCGACGCGCCCCCGATCGAGGCTCAGCCGATCGACAAATGCACTCGGCCGGCCAGCTGCATGCGCCGCCTCCGTATCCTTGGCATTGGCAGCCAGAATATCATCGGTGCCAGCGCGCAACGCCGTCGCCGCCGCCTGCAAGGCATCGTCCTTTTGCTCCCGCGGCACCAGAGCCAACTGGCGCGCCGCTTGGCGCGCTGCAAGGCCCAGTTGGCGCATAATATCTGTCGTTGTCCCAGCGATCCGCTCGGGTTTATTCATTGTGTTGCCCCGGATTGCTCCAAAGTCTTCACCAACCGCATAAGTTTAGCACCGCCATCTCCAACCCCAAAGAGACCGTTTTGTCCCGCCTGCCCCATTAGATTTGAACCATTTCCACCACCACCCTCGGCCCCTTTTCAAACCTCGGCGTTGGTTTAAAATCAAAGATTGGAAGATCGCCGCGTCAGCCGCATCATCAATAAGGGAACAAGGCTACAATGAAGCCGGAGGAAAATGAACGGTTAACACGTGTTGGCCCTGGGACGCCAGCCGGGGAGATGATGCGCCGCTATTGGCTCCCGGCATGTTTATCGGAAGAACTTCCCGAACCCGACGGCCCGCCGGTCCGTGTCCGCCTATTGTGCGAGGATTTGCTGGCCTTCCGCGACACCGATGGGCGCGTCGGACTTGTAGAGGCATTCTGTCCCCATCGGCGCGCACCATTGTTTTTTGGCCGCAACGAAGAGTGTGGCATCCGCTGTGCCTATCACGGCTGGAAGTTCGATATCCATGGCAACTGCGTCGACATGCCCTCCGAGCCCACCAGCCCCGGGCTGAGCGAGCGCGTTAGGCTAAAGGCCTACCCTGTCATCGAGAAAGGCGGGGTCATCTGGACCTACATGGGCCCGCCGAACGACCAACCCGCCATCCCGGACTATGAATGGACAAGAGCGCCCGAACACCATCGCTATGTGTCGAAGACCTATGAAGAGTGCAATTATCTCCAGGCGATGGAAGGTGGCTTCGATACCGCGCACTCATCGTTTGCGCACAACAACAACATGGGCGCCAAAAGCGAGCCCCGCCTCGTCGACAAATCACCGCGCCTCGACATTGAACACACGGATTACGGCTACTGCTACATCTCGACCCGACACACCGCTCCCAACACGCGCTACCTGCGTGTCTATCATTGCGTGATGCCAAACCAGCAATTGCGCGGCGGCATCCATTCCTTTCAGGGCGAGAGGCGCGAAATGGCCGAACTGAACGGCCACCTCTGGGTGCCGATCGACGATCATACGACATGGGTCTACAATTGGATGATGGGATATGATGATAAGGTCGTCTTCACACCGGAGCATATCGACATGCGCGAGACCGTATTCGGTCGCGGCAAAGCCGACTTAATCCCTGGAACATATCGACTTCGGAAAAACAAATCGAACGACTACATGGTCGATCGCGACCTCCAGCGCACAACCTCATTCACAGGCATCGTCGGCATCAACACTCAGGATTTCGCTCTACAGGAAGGCATGGGCCCAATCGTCGATCGCTCCAGAGAGTTTCTCGGCTCATCCGACCGCGCAATCATCCAATTGCGGCGCCTTCTCCTGGAGGCAATCGATGATGTTGCCAACGGCAAACGGCCACGCGGCGCTGATCCTGAAACATATCGCGCGGCAAGAGCCTATGATGACACCATCGAAGGCGAAGCTGACTGGCGGGAAGTGTTCAAGGATGCCATGACGCCCCGCTGGTAGCGTGCCTGGATCGAATAACCGTCACCCTGATTGCGAGCCGCCATAAACGACTACGACTTTGCTGCAGCATCATCAATCAATTGCCAGACAACCGATGGCGTCAATGGCAGTTCATCCGGCTGCACATCGAGTGAACCGAGCGCATTGGCAATGGCGTTTGCCACCGCACCGCCGAGTGGGATGATGCCGCCTTCGCCAGCCCCCTTTGCGCCGAGCGGATTGAAAGGAGAGGGATGGTTTTCCAATGATATGGCATGGATGTTCGGATAATCCGTTGCAAACGGCACCTTGTAGTCCGCCAATGTTCCGACCAGAAGCTGCGCGTTCTCATCATAGGCCAGGTGTTCCCCGAACACGCTACCAAGCCCTTGCACCGCAGCCCCCACCACTTGTCCATGCAGGGTGTGCGGATTGATAATCCGGCCAACATCATCGACCACCGTGTAGTCGAGGATGGACACTGCACCTGTGCCGGGATCTACGGTGACGTGCGCAACGCCGGCGCCATAGGAAAATGTCGGGCGTGAATTGTTAAATGTGCCTCTGACTTCAAGGCCAGCTGGCCCGGCCTCGCTCAATGGCACACTGCGCCCATCGCTATGGCGCGCCACGCCTTCCTCAATTCGCAATTCCTCACCCGGTACGCCGAGCCGCTCAGCAGCGAACGCGCGAAACTTTTCCAGCAATGCCTCAGCTGCATCCATAATTGCGCAACCGCCCATCACCGTCGCCCGCGATCCATAGGACCCGAAGCCCTCCCACAACAAATTCGTTGAACCGTGCAGCAACGTGATCTTTTCGATCGGTATTTCCAAGGCATCGGCAGCAATTTGCGACATCACTGTCTCGACACCCTGCCCGATACCCGATGATCCAACGATCACTGTTACCGACCCATCCGCCTCCAAAACCATGCGCGCATTTTCCCGCGGCCCCGACGCCCCGCCCTCGACAAAGCAGGCAATACCAAGACCGTGATAGCGACCGTCGACAAGCTTGCCTTGCAGATGAGACTTTTCCGCCCACCGCGCCTCCTTGACCGCCAGGTCAAACGCTTCGGCATAATCGCCGCTATCATAAAAAGTCTCGTTCCAGCCATCGTTGGGTTGGATCGTTTCCAAGAGATATGGAATGTCTGCTGCCGGAATGAGGTTTTTGCGCCGGATCTCAAGGCGATCAATACCAAGTGCCGCCGCCGCTTTATCGATCAGCCGCTCAAAGAAAAAGCAGCCCTCATAGCGCCCTGGTCCACGATATGTCCCTGACGGCGTCTTGTTTGACACCAGCGCATAAGAATCGATTCTGAAGGCCGGGATCTTATAAAGACCGGTCAGGAATTGCGCCGCATTGCGAACCGGTGTCGTCCCATTGGGCCGCATGTAAGCGCCGATATTGACGAAGATGTTGCCACGCACACCAAGGATCATACCGTCCTTATCGAAGGCCACTTCTAAGTCGCTGTCGGTTTCGCGTGAGTGAGCGATCGCCATCAAATGCTCGCGACGGTCTTCAATCCATTTCACCGGCCGCTTGAATTTTTTAGCAGCAAACGCAGTCAAAAAGTCTTCCGGATAGAACTCACCACGCGCACCAAAACCGCCACCGACATCATACTCGATGTAGTGGACTTGCTCTTCTTCGAGCGCCATGACCTTGGCCATCGCCCGGCGATTGAAGAACGGCAGTTTTGCCGCACCGGACACATAGAGCGTATTTGCCGCCTCGTCCCATTCCGCCACCAACCCGCGACACTCCATGGGCAAAGCGGTCTGACGTTGGGTTTTGAATTGCCCGCTCTGAATATGGTGGGCAGCGGCGAAGGCAGCCTCGACATCACCCTTCTCGCCATAAAAGAGAGCGGCAACATTACTGTCCGCCTCATCAATCAACTTGGTGTCATTTTTGAAGGACTGGGCACAATCGACAACTGCCGGCAGCGGATCA
This sequence comes from Hyphomicrobiaceae bacterium, assembly GCA_965223255.1. Classification (GTDB taxonomy): domain Bacteria; phylum Pseudomonadota; class Alphaproteobacteria; order Rhizobiales; family Hyphomicrobiaceae; genus CBDCWA01. Next base: position 613,028 of record CBDCWA010000004.1, read on the forward strand.
ATTTCCAGAATGATCTCCTGTACCCCATCTTCAGCAATGTCCTGGGTTTCGGCCAACACAAAGGCTATCGGCTCTCCCACATACCTGACACGCCCCTTGGCCAGCATGGGTTGGCCAAACGGTACAATTGATGGGATAGGCCGGCGAAACGGAATAGTCGGCAGCGGATCGCCCAGGTCCTCTGCCGTGATCACCGCATGAACGCCGGGTATTTTCAGCGCCGGTGACACATCCAACCTGGTGATGGTGCCATGACCGATCGGGCTTCTCAGCACCACGCCATGCCATTGGCCCTCGCGGGCGACATCATCGATATAGGTGCCCTGACCTTTCAGGAATCGAAAGTCTTCGACGCGATCGACATGTCCACCGATATAGGTGTTGACCGTTCTCATGCCGGTGCCCCTTCCGACTTTTTGTAATGCTCCCGCGCTTCAAGGGCCGCCTCGATTATCGGGATATAGCCCGTGCATCGGCAAAGGTTTCCCGACAGGACATCCCGAATTCGGTCTTCGTCCGCATCAGGCTCCTCGCTCAACAGCGCGTGCAACGTCGTCAACATACCCGGCGTGCAAAAACCGCACTGCAGCGCATGGTGCTTCTTGAAGGCCTGTTGCAGCGGCGAAAGATCATCGCCGTCACTCAGGCCTTCCACGGTAAGGACCTTCGCACCATCAGCTTGCACCGCCAGCATCAGGCACGCACGCACGGCTTCGCCGTCTACGATCACTGTGCAGGCGCCACAGACACCGTGTTCACAGGCCACGTGCGTCCCCGTCAGACCGAGATCGTGACGCAGACAGTCCGCCAGCGTCGTGCGATCGGCAACTTCAGCCTTATAGGCCTTACCATTCACTTCCAGTTGAACGGGCATGTGCCCCCCTTCACGATTTTTGGGCGGCGTGCAACGCGCGCTCGACCAGTGTTTTGACAAGTCCACGTCGGTATCTTGCGCTTGCATGAATGTCATCTGACGGATCGACCTCGTCCGAAACCGCCTGTGCCGCCGCCTGGATCGTCTCATCATTGACCGGCTTGCCTTCAAGCGCGGCTTCGCCATTTTTCACACGGCACGGCACGCTCGCAGCCCCTAGAACCCCGATATGCGCATTCTGGGCAATGCCACCCGGCCCGGCATCATAATAGAGTGCGACGCCCGCCATCGCGAAGGCACCGCGGTGGCTGGCAAATTCCTGGAACCCCCACTTGCGCGCAGCCGGCCATTTCTCAAACCGGATCCCGGTGATGATCTCATCAGAGGCAAGGCATGTCGTTAGCGGCCCGAGGAAAAGATCACCGGCAGCAATCTCACGGGTACCGGCGGCACCAGCCACCTCGACCACGGCATCGCACGCCACCGCGATGGCCGGCAATTCCGAAGCGGGATCAGCATTTGCCAGGCTCCCGCCGACAGTACCACGATTGCGGATTTGATAATGCGAGATGTGCGGCACGGCCTCCGCCAGCAACGGCATTTCCCGGCTCAGGGCCGCACAATCCAAAAGATCCCGCCAACGCACCAGCGCGCCAAGATGCAACCCGTCGTTGGTGATTGTTATGTCTTTGAGCCCTTGAATGCCACCAATATCGACCAGCACCTTGGGATTGGACAGGCGGAAAGCCATTACCGGAATGAGGCTTTGGCCTCCTGCAAGCGGTCGCGCATCATCGCCATATTCAGCGAGTATCTTGACAGCGTCGTCGACGGAGCTGACGCGCCGATATTCGAAATCTGGGAGTTTCATGCGTTCTGCCCTATTCCCGCGCCAGACCGGCGACCGGAACGGGGCCGCATCCGAGGCATAAAAGTCATTAAACGGGCGCCAATTTTGGAAAAAGTCGGCCTCATGTCAATGCCACCGATCGCCACCTGATGGCTTGTCCGACACCACCTCGCGGCCCGACCGGCTAAAATTTGCGCGCCACGCCCCACGTCCGCACACGCCTCAAAGCTCGACAAACCAGTGCTCCCGGACCACCGATCCACGACCGCCTTGACCAAAGCCTGGGCCCCGGCCAAGCCCCGCGATCGAAACGAATCACCCAAATGCAAGCACCGTCAAGGTCACATCTCGGCCCCGCAGGTTGGCGTTTGCTTTGCCGGCAACACGGCCGCCAGCACGCCGAACGCCACAGCAATTTTCGATTATTCTGGAAAACTATTGCCGGCAACAATCCGGCATTGACCAAAACCGCGGATCACGCCAACACCTCATAGTATGACCCGGACGATGATTCTCATTCATGGTCGTTCAACCAAACCGTCGGCATCAGCGCAGCAACGCTTGCTACGCAATGCGCTGATCAACGGTCTCAATCGACATAGCCCGCACGCAGCGAATGAGATTCACAGCGGTCGCATCAAGCTTCGGTTTGCCTATTACGGCGATATCAACAATCGCCTGATTGCACAAAGTCGTCCTGACGCGATCCATCGGTTGACCGACAGGAACGATGAACAATATCGCTTTGCCCCCTGCCTGCCAGAAGAACCCATTCAAGCCGCAATCGACCGGTTGGCAAAAGTAACCGCACATGACGGGCTTGCCTATGCTGAGTTCTTGCAGAGCCATCGCGACATCCGCTGGTTGGATGAAGCTGCCAGCGCCATCAGTGCTGTCGCATCGGTGACCGGCCTCAGCGAATATGTGCTCAAACGCGCGACCGCCGACATGAGCCAATATCTCTTAACCCGCAAAATCGGTTCTGAAATCCGCGAACGTCTCCAGCAGCACCTGCGCCCCTCCATTTTGGAAGACAACGACATTTGCCTAATCAGTCACTCAATGGGCTGCATTGTCGCCTGGGATGTGTTGTGGAAGTTCTCGCGCATGAGTGAGTACCGGCATATCCAGGAATCGCGCAATCGAGTCGCCCTGTGGCTGACGCTCGGCTGTCCGCTTGGCGAGCCCGGTGTCCAGGCCAACCTGTATGACGCCAACGAACGCGGCGAATACCGCTTCCCAAGCCGCATCATCCATGACTGGGTCAACATCGCTGCCGAGGATGACTTTGTCGCGCACGATGAGACATTGGCGAACGATTACGCCGAAATGTTACAGCTTGGCTTCATCCACAGCATTACCGACCGCGCGATCTATAATTTTTATGTCAAGGACGGCCAAGCGGATCCTCATAGTTTTTACGGCTATCTCGACCATCCCCTGGTCGCGAGTTATATCGCCAATTGGATACTGAAGGGCACGCGTGCACCGGCAATCGACGAGCCGACAGAAGCGCGCGCGGATCTTTGGCGCGCCACCCATACGGCAGCGGCATAACCGACTGAGACCTGCGCTAGATCGGGTAGACCAAAGACGTCGGCACCAGGCTGGAATCGAACACACACAACCGCTCTTTGAATTTCAGCTCACCCTCGACAATAACCAATGTGTCGACATAGCGCCCGACGTTAAACACGGTCGTCTTCACGTCATGCGTTGTCTCGAAAACGGCATAGTTTGAATTGACTTTGACCGTCTTGCGCTCGACGCTGGTCACCCGCACATCACCACTGACATGGCGATGCCGGCGGGGCTGAAACATTGCCGTCTCGCGAATATGCGCGACCCGGTCGAGCAGCATGCGCCGATTAGCGCAATACATCAGCGCGAGCGGCAGATCGTTGTCGTAGTTCTCGCGTGGGATGACCTTATAGACTGCATCCTCAACAAAAAAATTTGGCCAATCCTCGAGCCGGTCATCGTCCAAAGCACTTGTGTAGTCTGCAAATAGCATCTGGATTGCCAAATAGAGATCTGGAAGCTGGACCTTTTGAAAATTCGCCGGCAGCATTGCAGACTTAAGACTAACACCGCTCATAGCCCCATGACCTCTTGATAATATTTGTAAAAGGCCCTGAGCGCGCCTTCAGTGACCAGGGTATCGGCTTCATTGGGCTCTTTGCCGTCCATTTCGACCACGCCGACAAGTCCCTCGTTGGTGTCAATTCCGTCTTGCACGAACGCGATGACTTCGCTGTCGTCGAGCGAAACATAGCCGGCCGGCCCCATAAGATTGGCCTGCAGGAGACGTTTTTGGGTTAGCTCTTCTGGCTCATCGGCATACCCAAAGAACGTCCAGCTCAGCTCATAAGCCCCCAGCCCGCGCGGAATTATGTGACGCGTTGCCAGAGTATTGGACTGCTGTTGAATGATCACCGCCGGCCAAATCGTCTGGATCACCGCCGTTTCCGGACCCTTACTCGCCCATTCGCGTTCCGGTTGGATCAACTCAACACCTTGCAGCGCCATATCGACTTTGTTGTGCTTGATCTCTTCCTCGCCCGCGCTCTCGCCCTGATCACCCTTCTGCGACATCAGGCAGGCATGTCGGCCCTTGTCATCCATCCTGACCCAGGACGGCTCCGTCGCCCGAAAGAGACCGAAGCTGATAAGAAAATAATGCAGTAGAGTTGCGTGGTACGGATCCTTTTGATTGTCGACGTAAAGCTTCCAGTTGGCCGGCACTTCCTGGCGCATATAGCCGAGCACTTTCAATTCACGACCATCGAAGATGCGATCGTAATAATGCAACATCTTTTCACCGAGATAATCCTCGAATGGCTCGACCTCGGAATCGAACGATGCCCAGATGGCGCCGTTGCGTTCCGTCACTTTGAGCTTCTCAAGACCGTGATCCTTAAGCTCAAAGTCATCCGGCATGCCGCCCTTCTTCTGAAATCCCCGGCGGAACGGTAGTCCGATCAGATCCCCCTTGAGGTTGTAGGTCCACTGGTGATAGGGGCACATGAACTCAGTTTGATTGCCGCGCGCCTGCTGACAAAACATCACACCGCGGTGCGCACAGTTATTGACGAACACATTGACATCGCCGTTCTCGTCGCGGGTAACCACGACCGGAATATCGCCGACATAATTGCGTTTGAAGTCCCCGGGCTTGGCGACTTCGCACGATAGCGCCACGTAATTCCAGGTCGGGCCGCGAAAAATTGTCTTGCGCTCGGCCTCAAAGAGCTCCGGGTCGGTGAACAGCCAGGACGGCACCCGTGTCGATCCACCATCCGGCCAATCGCCACGCGCATGGCCCCCACCTTTTCCACCTGCCGGCGCAACCATTGCCATACCGGGCCTCCTCATCGCTTGCGTTTCCAGAACCCTGCGCTATCAGTACCATCTAAAAAAATGCACCTTCAAGAACTCGCGACAAATCACAGCAGATGTCAAAGCAGAAAAAAGACTATTATTTCGAGGATTTCTCCGTCGGGATGTCGTGGCGCACGCAAAGCCATACGTTCACTGAGCGCGAAATGTTGGATTTTGCCCAGCGCTACGTGCCGTTGTCCTATCATGCCGATCCGGAAGCTGCGAAGGAGACCCCTTATGGCGGCCTGATCTCATCCGGTCACCTGGCCGCCGGGATTGCTTTTGGACTGTTCGTGAAGACCGGTGTGCTCGATGCCGCTGCACAGGGATCACCAGGCATGAACGTTCGCTGGGTGCGACCAATCCGTCCTGGCGACACCGTTTATGTGATTGGCACAGTCAAAGACGTCTCGCCGGCTCCAAAACCCGGCGGCCGCGACGCCATCAACCTATTCCTTGAGACTTTTAATCAGCATGAAGAGCTGGTGCTGACCCACGACACATTGAACTTCTTGCGCCGGCGGCCGAAAGCAGCGGGATAATTGGCCTCACATGGGGGCTGCCCAAGCATTGCCACCAAACGGCCCAACACCAGCCCATCTCCGACCCACGGAACGCCCGGTTGCCGTGGGACAATGGCTGAGCGCAACACTCTAAGGAATTCGACACATGAAATTTTCAAGCCAGCTGATCGCCGCGGCGGCATTGGCCTATGCTGCCTTGCCCACGTCTTTAGCACCCGCCAAACCAGTTGAAATAAAGGCGTCGTTGAGCCAGGCCATTGTGCCGACCGGCAAAGCCCGCAAGCTCTATTTGCGTATTGGCCTGACAAGTCCCCGCATTGAAAAGACCCATGCCCGCGCACCGCTCAACATTGCGCTGGTTATAGACCGCTCTGGCTCGATGTCCGGGCGCAAGATTGAAGCTGCACGAAACGCAGCGATAATGGCGCTCGACCGGCTCTCGAGTGACGATATTGTTTCGGTGATCAGCTACGACGACCGCATTGATGTGTTGGTTCCAGCGACGCGGGCGACGTCGCTAAGTGCTATGAAGGCGCGCATCCGGGGGCTCACGTCGCGCGGATCAACGGCCATTTACGCCGGCGTCACAACAGGCGCCAACGAAATTCGCAAATTCGCCTCCTCGGAACACGTAAATCGAATTATCTTGCTATCGGATGGACTGGCCAACGTCGGACCCAATCGACCCGAACAGTTCGCTTCCCTCGGCCGAGAACTGGCATCGGAAGGTATTGTCGTCTCCACCATCGGTCTCGGCCTCAAATATAACGAAGACCTTATGACGACCCTTGCCAAGGCGGCTGATGGCAACCACGCCTTTGTCCAGGAGCCGCATGACCTGCAAGCGTTCTTTGCCAAGGAATTTGACGATGCCCAAAACATCGTCGCCCAGAACATCGAGATCATCATTCACTGCGAGGAAGGCGTGATCCCAAAACGCAGCTTAGGGCGCAGTGCACGCATTGAGGGCAACCGTATCATTTACAAGCTGGGTCAATTGATCGGCGGCAGCCAGCAAACCCTGCTCGTCGAGTTGGAATCCAATCTCACAGCGCCCAATGCCAAGGCTGACATCGCGCGCATCAGCCTTGCCTACCGAGGCAACAACGACCAACAACAACGTGCCAGCAAAACGATTACAGCCAACGTGTCAACAGACCACACTGCCGCCAAGACCAGCTATCATCGTAACATAATGCGGGAAGTCACACTCCTTGAAGCACGCCGGCGCAAGAACCAGGCCATCCGCCTGCGCGACAAGGGCCGTTATAAAGAAGCCAAAAAGAAATTCCTCGACAATGCCGCTGCCATTACGAAAAGCATGTCGACATACGGCTTCCAGGCGTCATCGGCGCTGCAACAAGAACAAAAAGCCAATGAGGACGCCGCAAAGCTCAAGGCCAGAGATCGTCGTTCTTGGAATAAGCAGCGCAAAATAATGCGTCAACAAAATATGAACGCACCGGGCGCATCAACCAGGTATTGACGCTGCAACCGTTAGCGCGAATTAACGACGTGCGGCTTCCACAAAACGAAGCCGCACGGTTCACCGCAATCGTGCTTGCAAGCAAAACTCGTTCATAAGCAGGTGATCGAATTGGCCAAACATGATCTTCGAGATCAAATCACCGCCAAAAGCGCGGCTACTTAGCGCGCTGAGCCCGGTCACTTCAAAACCCGAATCCTCGAAGATTGCGCGCATGGCACGTGGGGTAAAGCGCCGCTTCAAGGCGCGATCGAACGTTCCATCCGCCAACACACCAGTGCGACCAACCACCGCTGCACTTATCGCTCGCCAGTGAGATGCATTAGAAACACGAGCCAACACAAGGCCAGAAGGTTTTAAGATCGGCCGAGCCCGCTCCAAAATGCGCCACGGCTGCACAGCGTGCCCAAACGCGTTGGATATGACGACAACATCAAACATCGGTCGGCACCACGGCAATTCGCTGGTTTCAAAATCCCCGATAATGACTTCGGTCAGGCGTGTGCCAGCACGTGCCGCAGCCCGCTTATCCGCCTCGATGCCGACGCAAGTTCCGGCCCGCCCGGTCTCGAGCGCCAAGGCACCCAGCCCGCCGGAGCTACAACCAATCTCCAGAACTGTAGCCTCAGGATTCAACGGCATCAGATCGACGAACTGTCCGACCAAGGTATTGTCAATTGCCCACTCACCGGAATGTCTTGAAGAATTATTAAAGGAAATTGAAACGTCTGCAGCCGTCATAATACATCCCTCAAAATAGCGAAGGCGAAAGAAATCTAATTTTCGTGATATTGCGAGGAAATAGGGACCAACCATTCTCCCAAAACAGTTATTCAACCGTTAAAAATACATACGGCGTTAGCAGACTATCTGTGTTGTGACCCAAAAAATCAATAGGATTAGCCATAAGTTTACCTGACCGTGATTAATTACCCACAGTCACCAGTGCCCATCGCGGTGCTGTAAATCGTCATGTTATTGTGGGCAGGACTTCATGGTATTGCGTACCGCCCCTCGCATACACAAATTTTTCGCGCTTTATCTGACGCTGAGTTTGCTTGGCTGCGCAGATGGCGCCGATGCGCCCATTCTTGATACAACGGAATGGCGATTAAACTCACCGCAAGCCGTATCCGCAATCAACCGGCTGCGTGTTGGCGATAAGATCCGCGTTACTGTTTTCGGTGAACAGGATCTTTCAGGCGTCTATCAGGTCAACGCATCTGGCAATGTTGCGCTGCCATTGATTGGCGAAATACCTGCCCGCGACAAGAGCATCGTTGATCTGCGCCAATCGATCGTCCAAAAATTAAGAAACGGTTATCTCAAATCTCCGCGCGTTGCCATCGAGGCTTTGAGCCTGCGTCCGATCTATGTGCATGGAGAAGTGCGCGGCGGCGGCCAGTTTGCTTTTCGTTCGGGCCTGCGCCTGCGCGATGCCATTGCGCTCGCCGGTGGCTTCACCTACCGCGCCAACAAATCTTACGTGCTCATCGTACGAACCGGCAAACAGGGCGAATTCAAAACTGCGCTCGACTCCAACATTCAGCTTTTGCCTGGCGACAATATCCGCGTACCCGAGCGCTACTTCTGAGCTGCAAGCGAAAAGGCCTGAACTCCCGTGCCCCCTTCAAAGTTCATGACGCCGAAAACCAGGCGCAAAGCGTTCGCAGGCACTGCCGGCATGATGGCGGGCACGCTGTCGCTTGCCGCACTCGCCCCCACCGTGCTGGCAGAACAATCAAATGCCGGCACCATCGCTCAACAAAACGCTTTAAAAACCAGACACAACCTGCAGAAGTTCGGCTCCAAAAGCGACAAGGAAGGGACTTACAGCGCCTATCGGCCCGACGGTTTGCACTTTGGCAGTATAATTGCCAAACCATCGGTCGCTACAACCACGCACTATGACGATAATGTCTTTGCGCAACCGAACAATCGCAAGGGCGATATACGTATCGACATTTCACCATCGTTGGATATGACGGCCAGACTGCCCCGTCATGCCCTGAGTTTTGGTTTCGCCGGTCGCCTCTCGCGTTATCTCAACACACCGGACCTCGACCACAATTCCGGTTCCGCATATGTCAAAGGGGCATTACACATCAATCATGGCCATACGCTGTCATTTGCAGCCTCGACACGCTATGACCATGAGGACAACATTTCTCCGTTCGCACCGCTCAGCGCCCGCGAGTTCACACCTGTATGGCACTCACGCGCCGCCCTCGGTCTAACACGCGACATTGGTCGTCTGCACACCACCATTGGCTTCAGCGCGCAACAGTTTAATTATTACGATGTCATCGCCACCGACGGCACTACCATCGATCAAGATCAGCGCGACCACAGCGTTTATACCACCAGCCTGAAGGCAGGTTATCGGTATTCGCCGGGCCTTTCGATTGTCGCTCGCGCCCGCCACATTCGCTACGACGCCGCCAACGCAGCTGCCGAAGCCGCAGGTCTGTCGGGTGACGCCTATGAAGCGCTTCTCGGACTGTCTCTGCAATGGAACCCACTCTGGCGCGTAAGGCTACTTGGCGGCTATGGCCTCCACGATGTCAACGGCCTCAGCGCCAAGAACATCACCAATACCTTGTTCGAGACCTCGCTCGAGTGGTGGCCGACCAGAGCATTAACAGTCAAAGCGCAAGCCAAACGCAGTTATTCGGTCAGCGCGGTATCGCCTGGAAATGAATTCAATGTCGATGGCGCATCCATCACCACAATTTTTCGCATGGGCGTCGATTATCAAATGATGAGGAATCTGGTTCTCAACGCCGGCGCCGCCTACCGCTTCAATGAACTCCACACGGGTCAGGATAGTTACGACTATTACACGGCCCACATCGGCGTGAATTATTTCCACTCCAAGTTTTGGAAACTCTCGTTGAAGTACCAACACACCTACAAGGATGACCACATCATTGGCTGGACGGTGCCGCGCAACCGCGTTTGGGCGTCCGCAACGCTGCGGTTTTGAGGCACAAACACAAAATAGACAAAAGCGATCATGACCAATTCGCCCGACACCTATGAACGCATTGATGACGAGGAGAGCTTCGACCTCGGCGCCGTCTTGTCAGCATTGCGCCGGCGCTGGCTCTTGATCGCCGCGATCACGATCACGTTTACGGCCACCGCCTTTCTGTTTGCTGCAATGCTACCCAACTATTACGTTGCCTCGGCCCTCGTCCAGATCGACAAGCGCGACAAAAAAATCGCGCCTATTGTCGGCGTTTTGTCTGATCTGAAGGCAGACACGCCGTCTTTGCAGAGCGAAGTTCAGGTCATTGCCTCCAAGGCCATTGCTGCGCGTGTCATCGCGCGGCTTGGGTTGCGCAAAGACCCGGAATTCAGCTCAGACTCTTTGGTTGCCGATACCGAACGCGACAACCGCCACGTCATGCAACCAAATGACAATTCAAAAGGGCTTTCAGCAAGCGGCGCTGCATTAAGTCTGTCGAAACAGGGACAGGATCAACCCCAGACAGTTCAAAGCGATCCCGTTGTCGAAAGGTTCCTTGGCAACCTTCGCGTCGAACGCGTTCTCAACTCGTTGACAATTCGGGTGAGCTTTGTATCTCGCGATCCTGCCAAGGCCGCACGTATCGCCAATGCGATTGTCGACGTCTACATCGAACGCCAATACGAAGAAAAGAGCAATGCAACTCGGATTGCCGCCAACCTGATTGAAAAGCGACTGGTCGGCCTGCGTGAAAAGTTGGCAGCGTCGGAACGCAAAATCGAAAGTTTCAAAACCGCGAACGGCATTTACGCCTCGAGCGGGCAAGCACTGATCGACAGGCGCCTGACCAGCCAGATGGAAGCGCTTGTGCGTGCCAAAAATCATACTGCCAATGCGCGCTCGCGCTATATCAAAGCCAGGCAATTGACGACCGAGAAGGGCGACAGCACCGACATTTCCGAAGTTCTACAAAACGGCACCATACGGCTGTTGCGCACCGGTCTGGCCAACGCACTACGCAAACATGCCGAGCTTGCCACGAAGTACGGCCCACGCCATCCCCGTCTGCGCAGCGCCAATGCCGACGTCGCAAAAGCCAGGGCTGTTCTGAAAGAAGAGAGTCAGAAAATATTAAAAACGCTCAAGATCGAATACCAGGTGGCATTGGATCGTGAGCAGCAATTGCGCCAGCAATTGGAGGATCTAAAGTCCAAGGTCTCGACGACAAAGTCGCACCGCTGGGCGCTGCTTCAACTGCAACGCGAAGCGAAAGCAAATCATCAGCTATATGTCACACTGTTGTCTCGAAAAAAGCAGACGGAACAAACACTCGGCATGCATTTTGCTGATGCAAAAGTCATCACGCCAGCAGTAACGCCACTCAACGCTTCGTATCCAAAGCGCAGCCGAATGGTGCTGACAGCCTTCGCAGCCGGCCTCATCCTCTCTATCGGCCTTGTCGTTATCCTCGATCAGATGTCGGGCGGGGTTTCGGATTCCTCACGCATCGAGCGCGAGTTTGCGATACCCTATCTCGCCTCACTGCCAAAACTCCGCCAGCGCGGCGACGGCCTGTTGTCACCCTTGCGCGCTATGCGGCTTATGATCGGTGCACCGAATAGCAGATACGCCCGATCGATGCGTGAACTACGCTACGAACTCGACCGAAATCGCAACCCAGACGCATCACGCCTGGTTCTCATCACTTCGGCCATATCACACGAGGGCAAGACCCTTATTGCGTCCAACCTCGCCCACCAATTGGTCCTCACCGGCACCCGCACCCTGTTGATCGACGCCGACATGAACAAGAGCATGCTGTCAGCAGCCCTCGGCGCACGCAGCGCCTGCGGTCTGTTTGAAGTCTTATGCAAAGGTCAACCGATCGACCACGCGATTTTGAAGGATCAAAGCACGGGTCTCCATTTCATGCCGGCAGCCGGCCCGAACTCTATCGGCACGCCTCCCGCCGAAATCCTGACCAGCCGGCGCGCAAAACAAGTGCTGCAGCGCCTGAAGCAGCACTACGACACCATTGTTATCGACGCCCCGGCGCTCTTGCCGGTCATCGATGCACGTATATTGGCAAACTATGCTGATCAGGTCGTACTGACCATCAATTGGCAATCGACACCGAAACACGTCGTTCACCGCGCATTGCGCACAATCAGCGCCGAGGTGCGCAAACGTTTGGGTATCGTCCTGAACGGTGCCGAAACACCCGATTTTGCAGAGCAATCAAATTACCAAAACGATAACAGTCTATTGGAATCCGCAGCCTAAATTCACGTCATTTATTACGGGGCTCCGTTTGTGGAGCCACCATTTCAGAGAATTCTATGTCACCGCTTGAACTTTCTAGCGCAACACGCGCAATTTCGCGCAATAGAATAGGCGCCGGCGATACGGCCATCCCGCTCAATGCCGTCGATGATAGGTGCCGCCCCCTCAACAAGCAAAGCGCCCTTGTCAAGCAAATCCAGGACTACGTCCTCGGCGGTCTCATTGCCATTGCAATAGCACCCGTCGCCGCCGTCATCGCCCTCGCCATTAAACTCGAAAGCCGTGGTCCTGTGTTCTTCATCCAGCGCCGCCATGGTCTGAGCAAAAAGATTATTCGCGTCTTCAAGTTCCGCTCTATGACAGTGCTTGAAGATGGAGAACACATCGCCCAGGCGACTGCTGACGACGAACGCATTACGCGCGTCGGGCGTTTTCTGCGCCGGACCAGCCTTGATGAGCTACCACAACTGATCAACGTCCTGAGAGGCGAGATGTCGCTCGTCGGGCCGCGCCCACACGCCATTGCTCACGACCGCCTTTGGCGCGACATGCTGGATCAATACGATGATCGGTTTCAAATCAAACCCGGCATCACCGGGCTCGCGCAGATCAAAGGACTACGCGGTGAAGTCGATACACCCGACAAGATCGAGCGTCGTCTCGCCGAAGACCTCAACTACATCAAGACATGGTCGCCCGGTCTGGACATAAAGATTTTGATCTTGACCATCGCCGCCATGTTCACCGGCAAAAACGCGCACTGAAATCCGGCAAGCGGAGATCCCACACACGAGCCAAGACCAGATGTCGACCCGCCTAAAATATATACCGTTTCCGGTTGCTGTGTTGCTCTTGAGCTTTCTTGTGCCAACAGAGTTGTCACCAGAGATCGCCGGCTTGCGCCTACCGCCCTATCGCATCATCCTGTTGCTGCTTCTCCCGTTCGCCCTCTATCGCCTGCTCTTATCCAGACGCCTCAGGATCCGAGGATTTGATATCGCGTTTCTGCTCTTTAGCCTCTGGCAGGTGGCTGCGTTTATCGGGCATGGCGCACACAATGGTGGTCTGGTATTCGGCGGCTCTCTTGCACTGGAAAGCTTCGGTGCGTACGCCATTACGCGCGTCTACGTCCGGGACATGGAAGCATTTCGCGCCACCCTCAAGCTCGGCATCATTACGATTTTCATCGTCTGCGTACTGGCCATTCCAGAAACAATCTTTGGCCGTCACTTTGTGCATGATGTCATGAAGGCAATCGTTGGCGGCAGCCCCAATATCATTGAAACACGCTTGGGCCTGACACGCGCTTTTGCCGTTTTCGATCACCCGATCCATCTTGGCACTTACTGCGCAGCCCTTCTGGCGCTCGTCTGGCATACGGAACGAAAACTCAAAAAGCGCGTGTTGATTGTTTTGATGATGTTGATGGCGACATTCACCGCCCTCTCATCGGCTCCCCTTCTCTGTGCCGGGCTTCAGATTGGTTTGCTGATCATCGAACGCTTAACCCGCAGCATAAGGGACCGGATTTTGATCGCCTCCATCCTGAGCGTCGGGCTCTATATCGGTGTTTCACTTTTTGCCACCCGCTCACCGATCGCAATTCTCGCCACCGGCCTCGCACTCAATCCTTGGACCGCCTATTATCGACTTCAAATCTGGGAACACGGCCTTAAGAACGTCTGGGCGCACCCGCTAACGGGGATTGGTCTCGCAGACTGGGACCGTCCGTGGTGGATGATTTCTCAAACAGTTGACGCGTTTTGGCTCGTGATGACGATGCGCACCGGCATACCGACGATTATCCTGATCGCCATCGCACTGGCCTGTCTGGCCATCGCTGTTGGTAAAGCCACCAAAGACCGCCGCAATAGGGCCCGCCGCAACATCGCAACCGGCTGGCTGATTTCCTTTGCCGCTCTCATATTGATCGGCTTCACCGTGCACTATTGGAACGTATTGCATACGTTCTTCTTCTTCTTTGTCGGCCTCGGCGGTTGGCTTGCAGATCCGCTTCGCAAGCGCCGGCGTTATCGTGTCTCCGCCCCATTGGCCTCTCCCTTACCGCCCCCACTTCCCGCGGTCCTGCCAGGTGCGTTGACCAAGGCGTAGACCCTCGAGAATAAAGTCGACGGCAAACCAGCCGATGGGACGCCGCCAAATCCCGCGCGATCGTCGCACGCACCGGCACGGCACCGCCTTCGCCTTGATTTCGACCAATCTCGAGCACATAAAAAGAATGAACATTCATTTTTTTTGGAATCAGCCACAATAATTATATTCATTTCAGCAAGTTACAAGGTTAGAGGCCTGACAGCCAGAGCATCATGACATGCCAAAACTCACACCCGAGACCATTAGCGAGCGGCGCAGGATTATCCTGAATGCTGCCGAAGTGTGCTTTGCGCGCGCTGGTTTCCACCGCACGACCATGCAGGACATTTGCTCCCAAGCCGGCATCTCCGCCGGCGCGCTCTATGGCTACTTTGAATCCAAAGAAGATCTGATCGCCGGGATTGCCGAACGCAATCGCAATAAGATTGCCGAGCAACTGACCGAACTGGCCGACGCGCCCGATCTAGTCCAGGCGCTGGCCCGCCTTGGCGAATACTACACCATCGAGGAGCCACAGCATAAGCGCATCCTCTGCGTCGAGATCGGCGCCGAAGCCACCCGCAACGAAACAGTCGGCGAGATCTTTCACTCCGTCGATACCTTTGTCCAAAAAAGCCTTGAGCAATTGTTTGCGCGCGCCGCCGAAACGGGACGGATTGCGCCGCGCCTTGAGCCGAAAACACTGGCGCAGCTTCTTTGCATCATTGGCGACGGTCTGTTTTGGCGTCGCGCCGTCGACCCAAGTTTTGACGCGAAAGAGCTGATGCCGGCCATCACCAACATCATCGAACTTTTGATGAATCCACCTCATCCCCCAGAAGCGACACCAAGTGCGGATACGCCAGCAGAGGTCGAATGATGAAAAAGCTGGTGAGTCTAATACTGGTGGGCTTGGCTCTCGTCTCTGGCCTGATCGTCACTGGCACGGTGGAATTCCCCAAGGCTATGCAAGATGCATTGAGCTGGAACATCGCACCAAAGCCGACACAAGCCAAACGCGCGCCCTTATTGCCCACCGTCACCGTTGTCCGGCCAGTCCGCACGATCTTGACGGAAACGGTGCTGGTGACCGGGACCCTGGTGGCAAAACGCGAAATTCTTATTGCACCGGAAATCGAGGGCCAAAGGATCATTGCATTGCTGGCAGAAGAAGGTGATCGCGTCAAAAAAGACCAGGTGTTGGCGCGCCTCGACCAACAGGTAATTCTGACCCAGCTGGCGCAGAACACCGCCGCCCTGGCCCGCGCAAACGCGGCAATCGCCCAGGCCAAAAGCAATATTGCGAGAACCCAAGCCCAATTTCAGCAAGCCGACAACGCGCTCAAGCGCGCCCGCATCCTGCTCAAGAATAGAAACGTTTCCACAAGCCTATTCGAGCAACGCCAATCGGCCGCACGAACGGCCAAGGCACAGTTGGTTTCGGCCCGCGACGGCCTCGCGGTCGCCCGCGCGGAACGCAGCCAGGTGGAAGCCCGCCATAAGGAATTGAATTGGCGTCTTTCGAAGACCGAAATTCGCGCGCCGGCAGCCGGCATCATAAGTAGACGCAATGCAAAAATCGGCAGCGTCGCCACCGGCGCGGTAACATCGCGGCCATTGTTTCATCTCGTCCAAGCCGGAAAAATCGAACTGGATGCGGAAGTGCCCGAAGCGACCATGCGCAAGATCCGCAAAGGCCAGATCGCAATAATCTCGACACCGGACGGCTTACGGCGAAGCGGCAAGGTTCGCCTTGTCGCACCCGAAATCGATCGCACCACCCGCCTCGGAAGTCTTCGGATTTCGTTTTCGAAAAGTTCCGGGTTTCGCGTCGGCGGCTTCGCGCGTGGGCGCATAACAACGGCAACGGCCAATGCGCTTGCAATTCCCTTATCGGCAATTGTCTTTACGCCGGTCGGCACGATGGCAAAACGCGTCGTGAAGGGTCGCGTGCAACTGGTGGCGATAAAAACTGGCATTCAGATGAATGACCTCGTCGCCGTAAAATCCGGCCTGACGACGGAAGATGACGTTGTCACCAACGCGGGCTCGTTCCTGCGCGACGGCGATGTCGTCCGCCCGGTCCGCAGGCCGTCGGATCGCCTTTCGGAGGCGCGCTAGTGTCGAGAGCCAATATTTCAGCCTGGGCCATCCGCACACCAGTGCCATCCTTAGTGCTTTTTATGGTGTTGATCGCGCTTGGCATTTTTAGCTTTAACCGGCTGCCGATCACACGCTTTCCAAACATTGACGTGCCCATCGTCTCAATCACCATTATTCAGCCGGGCGCTGCACCCTCCGAGCTTGAAACCCAGATTACAAAACGCGTAGAGGATGCGGTTGCGGGAATAATCGGGGTTAAACACACCACCTCCAATATTGTCGAAGGTAGCGCCACCACGCTCATTGAATTCCAACTCGGTACGCCTATTGATCGTGCCGTCAACGACGCAAAAGACGCCATTGCACGCATCCGCTCTGAGCTTCCCCAATCCATAGAAGAGCCGATCATCCAACGTATCGATATCGAAGGTCTGCCGATTCTGACTTACGCGGCCAAAGCACCGACAATGACAGAGGAGCAGCTGTCATGGTTCGTCGACGATGTGATCTCTCGTGCTATCCAAAGCATCAAAGGTGTCTCAAAAATTGAGCGGGTCGGTGGTGTTAAACGTGAAATACGGATCTCACTCGACCCTGACCGATTGTTGGCGCTCGCCATCACATCCGGTGATGTCAATCGTCAATTGCGCGCCACGAACATCGATCTGGCCGGCGGGCGCGGCGAAATAGGCAATCGCGAACAGGCCATCCGTACTCTCGCCGGCAAGACTACGATCAAGTCTTTATCCGAAACGATGATTGCATTACCAGGTGGCCGGTCCGTGCGCCTCGATAGCCTTGGCACCGTCAAGGACACGATTGGCGAACAGCGCCGTTTTGCCGAATTAAATAGGCGCCCCGTTGTCGGATTTGCAATCACACGCGCCAAAGGCGCAAGCGCTGTCATCGTCGCCGAAGCCGTCAACAAAAAGCTCGCCGAAATAAAGAAGGCCCACCCCAACGTCGAGGTAAAGCTCATTGACAGCACGGTCGGCTACACGGTGGGCGTCTACAGTTCGACCATGATGACCTTGATCGAGGGAGCCCTACTCGCCGTTCTGGTCGTCTTTATTTTCCTTAGAAATTTGCGCGCCACCATTATCGCCGCCATAGCGCTTCCATTATCCATCATACCCTCGTTCTGGGCCATGGACGCGATGGGATTTTCACTCAATCTGGTGAGCCTTCTTGCCATCACGATTGTCACTGGGATCCTCGTCGACGACGCGATTGTCGAAATCGAGAACATCGTCCGCCACATAAAGATGGGTAAATCGCCTTATGAGGCATCCCTCGAAGCCGCCGATGAAATCGGCCTTGCCGTGATTGCCATCACAGTCACAATTATCGCAGTCTTTGTACCGGTTAGCTTCATGGGCGGCATCGCCGGCCAGTACTTCAAGCAATTTGGATTGGTCGTTGCAGCCGCGGTCTTTTTCTCGCTACTCGTCGCCCGCCTCATCACACCCCTGCTTGCAGCCTACTTCATGCGCGACATCAAACATGACGACAAAGAGGGCTGGCTTATCCGCACCTATACGGCTTTGGTAAGCTGGTCGGTTCGCCGCCGCATTGTGACGGTTATAGCGGGCCTTTGCGCCTTTGCACTGTCGATCGCATCATTGTGGTTCCTGCCGTCTGGTTTCTTGCCGCCGGAAGACAACGGCCGCTTTCTCGTCGCGATCGAATTGCCGCCTGGGGCAAAACTCGAACAAACACGCAGCGTCACGCGCGCGGCCACAAAACGGATCGCGGCACACAAGGAGATCACCAGCGTATTCACGAGCGGCGGTCGCATCTTGGGCTCAGGAGATGAGGTGCGCAAGGCGACACTTATTGTAACCGCTGTGCCGAAAGGCAAACGCCGGCGCTCGCAAGCCGAATTGAAGCAACTGGTTGCAACAGACCTAGCACAAATTCCGGATATTCGATTCTGGTTCATGGAGGAGAACGGTCAGCGTCAATTCCAGATGGTCGTAACGGGCCGCGACGGCGCGGCTGTAAATAAAGCTGCCGCCAAAATTACGGCCCAGGCAAAGCGTCTCCCCCACCTCTCCCAAGTTACGTCCACAGCCGAGCTGGACCGCCCCGAACTGCGCATCACGCCGGATCCTGAGCGTGCCGCCCAACTCGGCGTCTCCACTGCGGCTATTGCCGAAGCCATCCGCATTGCCACCATAGGCGATAACAGCTCAGCCCTTGCCAAATACAATGCCGGCGACCGCCAAATTCCGATCCGCATTCAACTCTTAGAATCGGCGCGTTCCGAGCGCCAGATCTTGGAAGCATTGAAGGTACGCACCGCGAGCGGCAAAACGGTTCCGCTCTCCGCAGTCGCGACATTCACCTTCGGCCAAGGACCGACGGCCATCGACCGCTACGATCGCCAGCGCCGTGTCACGATTAGCGCTGACCTCTTTAACAACGCTCCGCTTGGTAACGCCATCAACGCTGTAAAGGCACTTCCTGCATCGAAACAATTGCCTGCCGGCGTCGAGTTAAGACAATTCGGCGACGCCGAAATCATGGAAGAAGTTTTCGAGAGCTTCACCAATGCGATGGCCGCAGGCCTGATGATGGTCTTCGCCGTACTCGTCCTGCTGTTTTCAAGTTTCTTGCATCCGATCACTATTCTGTTTTCGCTGCCGCTATCGATCGGCGGCGCCATATTGGCTCTGGTGATTACGCAGAACTCACTCAGCCTGCCGGTCGTGATCGGGATCTTGATGCTGATGGGCATCGTCACCAAAAACGCCATCATGCTTGTCGATTTTGCAATCAAGGAAATTGAGCGCGGCGTATCCCGCCATCAGGCTATTGTCGATGCCGGCCGCAAGCGGGCCAGGCCGATCGTCATGACCACTATCGCCATGTGCGGCGGTATGCTGCCATCGGCTCTCGCGCTGGATTCAGGCGGCGAATTTCGCTCCCCTATGGCGATCGCGGTGATCGGCGGCCTGATCTCATCCACCGTTCTATCATTGGTTTTTGTACCGGCATTCTTTGCACTGATGGATGACGTCTCACGCTTTATCTGGCGGCTCTTCGGCCGCTTCGTCACGCCGTCAGGCACACCATCGCAACCGCAGGGACAATCATCCAGCCCTGCCGAGTAGCTGAGCGAGCTCCCCACTCGGGCCCAAGACCGGCACATTTTGCACACCAGCCGCTTTTCGCTATAACGAGCCCATCGCAGTCACATCTGTTTGGTGTCCGATCACAGCAGTCGGTCGAAGCAAATTTGCGATAGACCGAAACATCAAGAGTTAACAGAGAACCAGCGTGCCCCAAAAATTTGACCTGGAGTTTATAGCTCCCACACCCCAACATCAGTCCGCCGCGATCGACACAGCCATCATCGCCGGCTGGACCGGCCGCAACCAAGACGCCGTCGAAAAGCACATTCGCGAACTTGAAGCGCTCGGTGTAAAACCGCCGAGTACCACACCAATTTTCTATCGGGTATCGGCCAGCCGCATCACCACTAATCCGACCATCCAGGCAACCGGTGACACGTCCAGCGGCGAGGTTGAGTTTGTTCTCTTGCAGTCAGGCGGCCGGTTGTGGCTCGGTGCCGGTTCAGACCATACCGATCGGGACGTTGAGGCCTATGACGTGACAGTGTCCAAGCAGATGTGCGACAAGCCGATCGCCAGCCAATTTTGGGCGTTTGAGGACGTACGAAACCATTGGGACAAATTGCTTTTGCGCTCCTATATAGAGGAAGACGGCAGCCAGACCTTATACCAGGAAGGCAGCGTCACCGCGATGCGGGAGCCCGATGAACTGATTGCGCTCTACACTGACAACACATCGCTCGCCGACAACGCCTTGATGTTCTGCGGCACACTTGCAGCCATTGGCGGTGTTCGTCCTTCCAGTCACTTTTCCTTCGAGCTGGAAGACCCGGTACTGGGCCGCAAGATCTCCCATTCTTACAGAATAGAAAGCATACCGCGCGTGTCATAAAGCGCAGATGAAAATGAGCAGATGAGTAACCAGAACGATGACAGTTAACGAACAACGCGTATTAATTGCAGGCGGCGGCCCGGTAGGGCTCTACACCGCCTTGCTCCTCGGCCGCCAGGGCATTTCGGTCACCGTGTTTGATGCCAATTCTGAATTGCAGGATGATCCACGCGCGGCAACCACACATCCAGCCACACTCGAGATATTGAACGTCGACGGTATTGTTGAAGACATGGCCCGGGTCGGTCTGACAGCGGAAATCTTTCAATTCTGGGACCGGCCATCGAACACCAAGGTCGCGGAATTTGACCACCGCCTTCTCTCGGAAGAAACAGCCTTCCCCTATGTCATTCAATGCGAACAGTTCAAAACCGCCAAGCTGTTCTTGAAGCGGATAGACGGGCTGGACAGCGTCGAGGTCTTGTTTGACCACACCGTTCAAGATGTCAAAGACGACGGCCAATCAGTGACAATGACCGTCGCAACACCCAACGGCACCAAAACCTTTTCCGGCGCTTATGCCATTGGTGCAGACGGCGGGCGCTCCACCATCCGCAAGAGCGCCGGCATAAGTTTTGACGGCTTTACATATGCCGAACGGTTTCTCGTGCTCACCACGCCATTCGACTTTGCCGAACATCGCGGCTTTTGCGCCAGAACCTACATCGCTGACCCTGATGAATGGTGTAATTGTTTCAAGGTTGCAGCCGATGGCCCGCCTGGACTTTGGCGAACTGTTTTTCCGGCAGACCCGGACGCCGAAGAATCTGAACTGTTGAGCGAGGCTGCAACCGAGGCCCGTCTGCAGAAGTTTTTCCCACTTGATCGCCCCTACGACATTGTCCACCGCAATCTCTACACCATACACCAGCGCGTAGCGGCAGAATTTCGCAAGGGCCGCGTCCTGCTTGCCGGTGACAGCGCCCACGTAAACAACTCTATTGGCGGCATGGGACTTAACGGCGGCTTGCAAGACGCTGCCAATCTGGCAGAAAAGCTCGCTGCGGTGATATTAGACAACGCACCCGACAGCCAACTTGACCTTTATGACAAGCAACGCCGTACGGTCACGCATGAATTCGTTCAGGCCCAGACCATTGCCAACAAGAAGCGCCTTGAAGCGCGTGACCCCGAACTCCGAAAACGGAACCTATCCGAGCTATCCGAGACCGCCGCAGATCCTGACAAGGCACGAGAGTTCCTGCGCCGGACCTCGATGCTCACAATGCAAAAGCGGGCTGCCGCTATAACGCTGGAAGACGCCTAATGACAAAGCCCAATCGCCCAACCGCCGTTCCGTTCATTACCAATACGAAGGCATTCTCGTCCGGTAGCGACACACCAACAGCACTCCTCGAGCGATGCCTGTCGGCAATTGACGAGCAAGAGAACGACATCAAGGCGATGACCGCCATAAATCGCGAACGCGCCATCGCCGATGCCGAGGCCGCCACCGCGCGCTGGAAGTCGGGCCACCCGCTCTCTGCGATCGATGGCATGCCGATCGGCATCAAGGATGTGATCGAGACAATCGATATGCCGACCGCAATGGGTTCGCCACTTTATGAGGGCTGGCGTTCCGAACGCGACAGCGCCAGTGTGCGCGCATTGCGGGAAGCGGGCGCCGTTATCATCGGCAAAACGGTAACGACAGAATTCGCTGCCAGCGAACCGGGCCCCACCCGCAATCCGTGGGATATCGCCCGCACGCCCGGTGGATCGAGCAGCGGTTCGGCAGCCGGCGTTGCCGCCGGATACTTTAGTACAGCCCTTGGTACCCAGGTCGTCGGTTCCATCCTGCGCCCGGCGAGCTATAACGGTGTGGTCGGTTTCAAGCCGACCGTTGGTGCAATCAACCGCGGCGGTAGTCATGACTTTATGAGCCAGAGCGTGCAGGGTGTTCTTGGTGCAACCTTGGAAGATACTTGGCAAGTGGCCCGCGAAATCGGTGATCGCACAGGCGGCGATCCCGGCAGCCCGGGTCTTTATGGGCCGGCGTCCATGCCGGCCACCCAACCACCCAAGCGTCTCGCCTTTCTGGAAACGGCTGGCTGGCCTATGGCCAGCGACGAAGCAAAAGCAGCAATGCAAACGGCGCTCAGCGCACTCAGAGCGGCCGGCATTGAAATCTTGACCAGAAAAAACTCGGACCTGGTCGAGGAAGTCGAACAGGCGATCGCGCCGGCGCATCAATTGACCCGCGACATCAACACCTGGGAGTCGCGATGGCCCCTCAATACCTATCGCGACCGCGATGTGACAAAGTTGAGCGCCGCCATGCAGGAAAGGGCCAAGGACGCCGAAGAAATGACACTCGAATCCTATCGCGCCAAGATTGCCAAGCGCGACGCAATTCGCACCACTTATGCCGGGCTCGCGAATTGCGTCGACGCATGCGTCTCGCTGACAGCCGACACCGAAGCACCCATAGGCCTCAAGGCCACCGGCAACGCCATATTCGTTGTGGTCGGATCATTGCTTGGCATTCCGACCCTTTCGCTGCCGATACTGTCAGCCAACAACCTGCCACTCGGCCTGCAGGTCCTAGGCTTCAGGAACCGGGACGGCCATGCCTTCGCGACTGCGGCCGGCATTATCGACTGTGTCGGCTACGACGGCGCCGTGCGCGCATAAGGATGGAGACCATGCCGGACAGCCACAAAACCTTGCACCCTGCCTTGAAAATTTATTCCGAAACGTCTGGAAATCTTGAACGCTGTTACCCCGATCTTCATGATCATGTACTGAGCCTTGCCCGTAACGATTTGCTCCACGTCATCGACGAGCCAATCAACAAAGACACCGTCATGCACCCCCTGGTGCGTTGGCAATATCGCGGCAACATCCCGGAAGCTGACCGCAAAGCCTTCCTATTTACGCAGCCCACCGACAGCAAGGCTCGAAGATACGATAGCGCGGTACTGGTCGCGGGCCTCGCGGCAACCACCGACGTCTACCGCATCGGTTTCGGAAAACCTCTCGAGCAGATTGCCGATATCTGGATCAAAGCGATTGCCAATCCAATTGCACCTAAAATCGTCGAGACCGCGCCCTGCCAGGAGATCGTCTATCAGGGCAACGATTTGCAGCAAGCCGGATGCGCCCTCGACGGCATCCCCGTCCCGATCTCGACCCCAGGCTGGGATAATGCGCCTTATTTGTCCGCCGGCCATTACATCACCAAGGATCCGGAATCCGGCGCCCAAAACATGGGCAATTATCGCGGCCAATTCAAAGCACCCTTGCGCCTTGGCATGAACCCATCGGTTGAATTGCGTGCCGGTATCTACATGCATTGGTTGAAGTACAAAAAACTTGGCCAACCGATGCCGTGCGCCGTTGTCGTCGGCTGTCCCCCGGCCGTCTCTTACACTTCGGTACAAAAGCTGCCGATTGACCTGGATGAACTGGCGGTTGCCGGCGGCCTAGCCGGCGGTGCAATCAACGTCGTCAAAGCGAAAACGGTTGATCTTCTGGTACCGGCCGAAGCCGAATACATCATCGAAGGCTTTATCAATACTGAACTGTTGGAACCCGAAGCCCCCTTCGGCGAATCACACGGTTACATCAACCTGGCGGAATACAATGCGTTCATGGATGTGACCGCGATCACGCGTCGCCGCAATCCGATTGTCACCTCTTTCATCAGCCAAGTGACGCCAAGCGAATCCAGCGTCATACGCAAAGTTGCGATGGAACCCGTTTATCTCAATCACCTGCGCACCGGCATGGGCATAGCCGGCGT
This sequence comes from Hyphomicrobiaceae bacterium, assembly GCA_965223255.1. Taxonomy (GTDB): domain Bacteria; phylum Pseudomonadota; class Alphaproteobacteria; order Rhizobiales; family Hyphomicrobiaceae; genus CBDCWA01. The sequence continues at coordinate 637,308 of CBDCWA010000004.1, forward strand.
CAAGAAGGTGGCCATGCATGAGCCCCTTACCAGCCTCTATGCCGTCGTTGCAGTGCAATTCGAACGCGGCGTACCGGCAACCGAAGTCTGGCGGGGCCTCTATGGCGCTGCCACCCTGCACAGATTTGCCGGCAAGTGGGTCATCGCCGTTGACGAAGACATCGATCCTCACAACGCTGACGCCCTTTTCTGGGCCATGTCTTATCGCTGCCAACCGCAACATGACATGAAGGTTCTTGAACGAAAGGACCCCGGTCATGGTCCCAAAGGCCCGTTAGACAACGGCGAGAGTGCGTCGGTTCTGATTGATGCGCGCTTGAAGAATGACTTTGCGCCGGTTGCCCTGCCAAAGAAGGAATTCATGGAACAGGCGAAAGAGATCTGGGAGCGTCTTGGCCTGCCACCCTTGAAGCCCGAGCCGCCGTGGCATGGTTATGACTTGGGCGTGTGGCCGCCCCAGCTGGAATGGCAGGCCAAGAAGGCGACCGACAGCGAATATTTTGACCTATCAGAGCAATTGATCGCCGGTCGCCGCGCTGACGTTGAAATGAACGAACCCATCACTTTTGACAGCAACACGAAGAAAGCTGACTAAAAAGTGTGCAAAGGAACGCATTTATGAAACTCGCCGTCCCTGACCTGATCTCGAATTCCTACTTTCCGGCCGCCGCCGCCATCGAGCTCGGCTTCTTCAAGGAAGAAGGACTGGATGTCGAACTTGAACTGATTTTCCCAGTCGACAAGTGCTATCAGGAATTGCGAGACGGTAATATTGATTTTGTCGGTGGCTCTGCCCACTCCGCGTTATCAGCTTTCCCGAATTGGGCCGGCGTAAAACTAATCGCCGCCCAAGGCCAGGGAATGTACTGGTTCCTCGTGATGAACAAGGCGCTCGGCGCAGGTAAGGGCGATCTGGACGTCGTCAAGGGCAAGCGCATCGGTGCTGCACCATGGGTCGACATGGGCTTGAAGCGATTGCTGCAAGAAGCGGGCTATGACCTAGAGCGTGACAATATAACCGTCGCCCCGGTGCCAGGCGCAATCGGCACCACGACAAATTTCGGATTGACGGCCGCTCAAGCCTTAGCGGATGGCAAAATCGATGGTTTTTGGGCCAATGGAATGGGCACTGAAGTTGCCGTGCAGAGCGGCGCCGGAACTGTCGTTTTGGATATTCGTCGCGGCGACGGCCCTAAAGCCTGCTTCAATTACACAATGGCCTCTGTCGCAACAACCGACAAGCTCATTCAAGACTCCCCCGATAAAGTTGCCGCTGCCGTGCGCGCAATCGTCAAGACACACCAGGCCCTCAAAGCGGATACAGCGCTTGCCACCAAGGTCGGCGAAAAACTGTTCCCGCCGCAAGAGGCCAGTTTGATTGCTGAGTTGGTCCGTCGCGATCTGCCCTACTATGATGCAACAATCTCCGCGGAATTCGTTGACGGCATGAATACATTTGCCAAAGAGATCGGTATTCTCGATCAGTCGGTCGGGTTCCAAGATGTCGTAGCGACCCAATTCGCCGACCTATGGCATTCGTGAGCACATAAATTTTGTAGATGATTGGGATGGGAGAGCAGACGATGCCGGTAAACAAGATACACGATGAATTCCACACCCTAGACCTCAACACCGGTTGGGAAGTACCCGCCGGCTACCCAAAGGGCATCGAACAAAAAATCCTGGCCGGGGGCCTCGACGAAGAGGGCAAGAAGGGCACCCGCACGCGGTTATTGCGGTTTGCCCCGGGAGAATACACCACCCAGCCATTTGTCCACGATTATTGGGAAGAAGTGTTTTTGGTTAGCGGCGATCTGACCGTTGGCAACGACGAGAACGGCGCGGGCGGTACCTCCTACGCCCCATTCACCTATGCCTGCCGTCCACCAGGCGCCTACCACGGCCCCTTCAAGTCCGAAGCTGGGTGCATACTGCTGGAAATCCACTACTATGATCCTGTCTAAGAGATCCGCATAATTTGCGCCCAACGCATCCAAGGGTCTGGTGCGCAGGCCCCGCCGGCAGGGTGGAATCGCAGCCCGCAAAACAAGGCCAGAATGCCTGGACGGCACCCTCCCTGGCGATCGCCTGAGGGCGCAGCATCACCATTAAGCTGCACCAATTCGTGCTCAAATCCAGCGACGTGGATTTTAACCAACGTCCGGTAATTCATAGCAACCGGTCGCCGGCCGCACTCGGGGCGCACCGTGCCGACCCAACTGCCCGAAAAAGTGGCAGTGATTCCGTTGTTATTGCCTCATTAACAGGCTTGCGCATCGAAGACCTTTGAAGCCTGATAATTGTTGTATATGAGGCACACTGACCATTGTTTATTGATCTTTGTTCCACTAAAGCATAATTGTCTCGAACACGTGTTCAATAGAATTTGAACGCTGTTTCACGACAATGTATTGATTAAGGCAAAAATTGATACCAAATTAACTGCATGTTGTTTTGTAACTAAGTTATTTAGCGCGACAAGCGTCGGGCAAGACGGAAATTGCATAGGCAGACACGAGCCACACCGTGGGGATTAACCTACAGTGAGCCCGCTTGCAGCCGAAAGTTAATGATGTTTTGCAACGTCACGTAAGTCTATTTCATTTGTTGATTGCACATTGTTTTAAGTGATTTCGTCAGCCGCCATGAAGCGTCATTTCAATATTATAATCAACGCGTTGTTGGTCTAAGGTCGTCTTGCGACCGATAGAACCGGCAAAATTTGTGGTGGCGACGGGGTATTTCATACATAGCCAACCAGGATATTTAAGTATGCCGCGACACCGTACTTTGAGCCCCGAAGACATGACTGCATTATTTTTGTCTTGCGCCGAACAAGCGATAACCGGTCAAGGCGTTAAGAACGCAACTGCACGCAACATAGCGGCCCGAGCTGGCTACACGGCCGGTACGCTCTATACCTGCTTTAAGAGTTTGGACGATCTCTTGGTCCAGCTGCAGATTATCGTCTTGGGCCGCTTACAAGACGAGCTCCGCGACACTCTGGAAAATGCTGCTCCGGATCATTTGATGTCAGAGCTGGCCGAGGTCTATGTCAAGTTCGCTTGCGACAATGCGGAACTGTGGGAACTGGTGCAGCAGAACGGAACGACCAATGATCCGGATTTGCATCAGGCCTACACCGAAGCACTGCAGGCCACGAGAAACTTGTTCTCGGATGGCTACAGGCGCCAGACGGCAGCGACAGGTCGGCCGGCCGACAACGAGACGGCAAGCTTACTTTGGATCGCCACGCACGGGCTGACGAATGTGGCAACCAGCAAAAAGGTGTCGTTCATTTCTGATAGTGAGATTACTGGGCTGGCGACAAGTCTGGCGCGAAAATTTGCTGCATAGCGCCTAGGCGCGGCGAGCGATCACATCGAACTCGCCGCGCAACGCCTTGAGGGCTACCGAGCCAAAAACGCGCCATCCCATTTTGCACAAGTCGCCCCGACGGCACCGGTGCGCGTTCGTCCAAGCGCCCCGCATACGCCGCACAGCACTAATCATCGTGCGTTAAGCTTAAACGGCGCATATGGGCGAGACTTTGCCCACAACTTTGATCGCCCAATAAGAACCGAGCCAATCACCTGCCTCGAATTGGGATCGGGTGATGCCAATTCAAGGCAGGTATCTCTAGACGTCCGCGCACTTTCCAGACATTTTGAGCCCAATCGCCCATGGTGGCAGGGCCGCAATTCTAACAAGGGGACCAAAAAGTATGAGCACGCCGGATTTTGATGAAGAAGTCGACGTTGCAATAATTGGCTACGGATTTGCAGGCGCGGTCGCCGCAATCGCCGCCGCTGAGAGTGGCGCCACCGTCTCAATCTACGAGAAGGCCCCCGATCCGGGCGGGTTATCGATCTGCAGTCAGGGGGCAATTTGCTGCACCAAGTCACCCGATGAAGCCTTTGCCTATTTGAAAGAGAATAACGCCGGACGCGGCTCTGAGCCGGTTATTCGCGCTTTGGCCGAGGGCATGTCCTGGGCCGAACAATACGTTCGAGACCTAGCTGCAATCACCGACGCCGAAATTTCCACGCGTCCACGCGGCGGCAACTACCAATTCGCGCATCGCGAAAACTTTTACTACACCCATATCGACAGCATCCCCAATTTCGATCCCTATGCCTTTTATCCACAAGTGAAAGGACGCGTTGGCGGACCGTACTTGTTTCGTGTTTTACAAATGAACGTGGACCAGAAGGGCGTGAAGACCAATCTATCGTGTACGGCCCGTCGCCTGATTTACACCAACGATCGCGAAGTGATCGGTGTCGTAATTGACACCCCACAGGGCCAACGTCGGATCAAGACGCACCGTGGCGTTGTCCTTGCAGCAGGCGGCTTCGAGAACAGCGACAGGATGAAGAACGAGTATTGGGAACTGGGAACCGTACTTCCAGCTGCCAACCGTTTTAATACCGGCGATGGCATCCGTATGGCGCAGGAAGTCGGCGCCGATCTCTGGCACATGTGGCACTATCACGGTTCTTATGGATTTAAGCACCCCGATCCCGACTATCCCTACGGCATTCGCGTTAAGCGCTTTCCCGACTGGGTACCAGGCACCAGCGAAGGGCCATTGATCGGCGCCGATATGGTCAACGTTCCTGTGGCCTGGATCCTCGTCGATCAATCCGGCAAGCGCTTCATGAACGAGCAGCATCCCTATATGCAGGACACCGGCGCCCGTCCATTTGAAATGTTCGATCCTGTCACCCAGTCTTTTCCGAGCGTGCCGTGCTGGCTGATTTGCGACGAAGAAGGACGCAAGCTTTATCCGCTTGGCAATCCCGCCTACAACGACCGCGACGTAAATCTGGAATGGAGCCAGGACAATTTAAAGGAAGTGGAATTGGGTATATTGAAGCGGGCTGATAGCATCGAGGAACTTGCAGGCATTCTAAAACTTCCGGCAGACACTTTGGCAACCACCATCGCCAAATGGAACGACATGACCGCCGCCCGCGCCGATGATGACTTCGGCCGTCCGCCCGGATCGATGATCCCTATTTCAACGCCACCGTTTTACGCCGGCGAAATTTGGCCCATAGTTTCTAACACCCAAGGCGGCCCAATACACGATGCAAAGCAGCGCATCATTGATGTCCACGGTGAGGCAATCCCGCGCCTTTATGCTGCCGGTGACATGGGCAGCTGCTTTTCACACCTTTATCTTGCCGGCGGCAACATCGCCGAATGCATCATCACCGGGCGCATCGCCGGCGACGAAGTTGGTAAAGAGGCGCCGCGCGCCTAAACGAAACCGCCATGTCTTGTGAGTAAGCACCATGACCACGTCACCAAACAGAGAGCCAGCTGAACCGATGCGCCCCGTTGTCGATCCGGCAGCTTGGACGCCAGCCGAACTCGAACGCGATCAAAGCTGGACCTACACGCTTTCAAATGAAGACATTGGTGAGCTTGAAGCTGCTGTCGATAGCTGCTTGCAGCGCGGCATTGAATTGAAGGATATCACCCAGGACGAAATCGACCTGCCAAACCTCGGCCCGGTTTTGGATGTCTTAGCTGAGCAGCTCATTTCAGGCCGCGGTCTCGTGCTCATTCGCGGCTTGCCGGTTGCGCGGTATAGCCGCGAAGAAAGCGCACGAGCATATTGGATTATTGGTACTTTTTTTGGCGAACCTGTTTCACAAAACGCCAAAGGCCATTTGCTGGGCCACGTCAAAGACTTGGGCGGCACCTCTTTCGCCAATCCAGCCAACAGGGGGTATCAAACCCATGATGGCCTGCCTTTTCACTCCGATTCCTGCGACGCCGTTGGCCTGCTCTGCCTGCATCCCTCAAAATCGGGCGGCGAAAGCACGGTCACAAGTTCACTCGCGATCTATAATGAAATGCTCGCCACCGACCCTGAACTGGTCGCTGCACTCTGCGAGCCTGTCTACCGCGACCGACGCGGTGAGATTCCGGCCGGTCGTGAACCGTATTTCCAGTTGCCAGTGTTCAACTTCGTCTCTGGCTACCTGACTGTGAATTGGCAGGGCGGGTATATAAGGAGTGCCCAACGCTTCGAAGAATTGCCGCGCCATTCCCCCGCCCTAACTGCCGCACTCGACCTCTTTACGAAGCTGGCCGGCGAATTGGCCTATGAAATGGAATTCCACCAGGGCGACATTCAATTTCTCCACAACCATGTCACCGTTCACTCGCGCACGGCTTATGTTGACTATGACGAAGCGGATAAACGGCGCCACCTACTCCGACTGTGGCTTGCCACGCCCAATGGCCGCCCGTTGCCCGAACAGATGTGGCAGCGTTATGCAGTCGATGCCGACATGAGGCGTCCTGCAGGCGGCGTTATTGTACCGGGGACCATTCTCAAGACACCTCTTGAAGCCGAGTAATTCTCTGGCTTGACAGTGTTGGTCAGGTTGATTCTCAACCCAACCGCGCACCATCATTTGTGGAAAGAACCAAATATCACCACTTCCACACTTGAGAATGGAACCGGCCCAGGCAACCCTCGAAAATGCCGAATCATTTTATCGAGCGACAAAGGGGCGCCGCCACTTATGAACGGTCCAGAACCCGCGAATTCTTTAGGCAAGCCAGTTACGGTTAGCTCACATCGATTGTCAAACATCGTCACATATTTGGCCATGGCGATCATCGCCCTTGCCGCTGCCATTGCTGCGCGCCTGCATTTGGCGCTTGCCCCTCATTTGACCATCGCATTTGGCATAACTCTGTTTTGCGTACTGGTCTCAACTCATTTGCTGATCAAAAGCCAGACGCGATCCACCGGCAGTATCGGCAAGTCTCGGCGTACAAGAAAAAAATCGGAACAGTCAAAAGCCATGCCCGCCGCTTCGGCGCAGTGGGATCGCAGTGATGCGTTAGCCGAACGGATCGATGAACTCATCATCGAAAAACGTCCCCCCACCGACGACTTAGCCGGAATGTATGCCCCAGGCGGCCGCCCGGCCGGCGACACCGCGCCAATGCCATCTTTGAACTTGGAACCGGCATCCAATTCGGCGCCGGCGGCCGGCGAACGGGCAACCGCAGAACTGTCGGACCGGCTGGCAGAAGCTCTGCAAACGGCTCCGAACAACCCACAGACAAAGTCCGCCCCCGATGTGGAACCCAGACAGGTGGCCACGCCACCCCAAGGCGAATTACCACCGGCACCGAATTTTGCTGCGTCGCCCGCAGCGCATCCAACGCCTAGTCGTCATGGCGGATCATTTGCACCCAAAGACCCAATCTTGTCGCAGCCAATCGAAGACTTAGGTCCACCGGATGCTACTGCAAGAGTGCCGACAACACCCGCACCGGACCAAGCGGTTGCCGATCCAGCCTTACCGCCCGCCAAACCCAATATTGAAACCATATTGAAACGTATGGCCGCACAGATTAATGCCGGACGTCCACCAGCGGCAACTACGCCCAATCCAAATGCCCCCGCCAAGGGCCCTGCATCCGGACATACGGCGGCGCCAGCTTCACCGTCGACCACGGTAGACCAACCCATCGACCACAGCACGTCCGAGGCAGTTGATGCCTTGCGCGAAGCAGCAAAAGCGATGAGCGCAAAGATTGACGGCCCGACGCCCAGCAAGGACGATAAGGCCAATAGCCCACCGATTCAAAACAGACTTGCTGAAATCGCAGAGGCGGTGTCGCGCAATCAGCTGGATATCTATCTCGATCCAATCATTGCGTTTGCCGACGGCCGCCCGCGCCATTTCGAAGTAACCGTTTTCGCGAAAACCGCCAGCGGCGAAGCCATTCCGCCAGAAGACTTCAGGGATACAACTCGTGGCAGCGGCTTGATGCCGCTCCTCGACGCGTCCCGCCTGCGCCATTCCTCTGCAATCGCCGATCGCCTTGCAGGACGCTTACAAAACAGTTCGGTTTTTTCGGCCCTGGACGGAGAATCATTGCATAGCAAGCGCTTCTTTGCAGATATTAATCGTGAGCGCGACAACGGCCACTTGCGCGCAACGCAATTAATTCTCTCATTTCAGCAGGCTGATGTACGCGCCTTCGCGCCCGGACATTTTCAATCCCTGAAAATATTGAGAGACATGGGTTTTCGCTTCGCGATGGAAGGCATCACCGATCTAGATATGAATTTTGAGGCCATTGCTGCCATTGGTTTTGACTTCGTAAAACTCGACGCCGATGTCTACTTGAACGGCATGCGGATCGGCGCAACAACCTTGTCAGCCCGCGAGGTTTGTCGCCACCTGGAGCACGTCGGTTTGACTGTGATCATTGGTGCAATCAGTTCTGAAAGTCAGCGCTCCGAAATAACAAATACCGGTGTCACATTCGGTCAGGGCCGTGTATTCGGGCCACCGGCCGCCGTTCTCAAGGCCAAGACCGGCTCCGGCGCCGAGCGCGCGGCATAAGATCCTGCCGCGCTAATGGCTGACGCTCCGGCGCAATGAGCCTGTGGGTTCAAAGCGACGCACCGCCTGCGACTTGATTCCCAACACCGCTCGTATCACAAACAGTCCGACACTAGAGCAATTTCACCCGGCCTGTGACTCGCGATGCGGTTCTGTCAGATCGGAGATTGCTCTAATCCTATTAGGATAAAGATGCTCTAGCGTTGGGAAACCACTATGCCAGCCTCATCACCGCCGATTACAACCACCATCGCCGCCGCCACCGCGCAAAGAAAAGCATGGATCTGCGACATCTGGGGGGTAATGCATAACGGTGTCGCAGCCTTCGAGGCAGCCTGCGAGGCCTGCTGCAAATTCCGCCAAGGCGGAGGCTTTATTTTACTTCTGACCAACGCCCCGCGCCCTTCGACATCTGTTGCCGCCCAGCTTGAAACGCTGGGCGTCCCTAATGACGCCTATGATCTCATCCTTACGTCAGGCGATATGACACGCACACTCATAGAGCGTGCTCTGCCATCCCCGCTCTTTCACCTTGGCCCACCACGAGACAAGCCATTGTTCTCTAGCTTTGATGTGGACTTCGTCGGGGCTTCGCAAGCCGAGGTCGTGGTGTGCACAGGCCTATTTCATGATGATCGCGAGACACCGGCGGACTACGAAGCGGTATTGTCGACTTTCAAGTCGCGCGATGTCCCGATGATTTGCGCCAACCCGGATATCAAGGTTGAACGCGGCGACACCGTTGTCTACTGCGCCGGCGCATTGGCACAACGCTATGCCGAACTCGGCGGCCCGGTTACATTTGCCGGAAAACCACATCTGCCTGTTTATGATCGCGCCATTGAGATGATTAACGAAGCGACCGGAACCGAATTGGCCAAGGCCGATATTCTCGCGATCGGTGACGGTGTACACACTGATATTGCTGGTGCCGCCAACGCGGGAATAGACGCTGTATTTATTGCCAGCCGCATTCACGTCACCGACGGCCTGACGGACGCAACAATATCGCAGCTTTTCGCCCACAGCGCGCGGCCGCCCATCGCGGCCATGCAGCAACTTGCCTGGTGAGCAACGTCTCCATAATAGCCGCGCATGTTTTCGCCGCTTCAAGCCTTTTGGCGCGCCAGTTCACGCCAGCCAATATCACTACGGCAAAATCCCTCAGGCCAATCGATGCAACCGACCGCCTCATAGGCGCGCGACTGGGCATCATTGATCGTCTTGCCGACTGCCGTGACATTGAGGACGCGTCCCCCGGCACTTATGACACGATCGCCCTGTCGACGCGTACCGGCATGAAAGACATGCACGCCCTCTAATGCCGCTGCCGCCTCAAGCCCTTTTATCTCCGAGCCCGTCTGTGGTGACGCCGGATATCCGTTGGCGGCCATCACCACCGTCAGCGCGACCTCGTCGTGCCACGCCACACGATACTGGCCAATGCCGCCATCGATACAAGCAAGCATCGCCTCCAGCAGATCGGACTTGAGACGCATCATCAGAACCTGCGCCTCTGGGTCTCCAAACCTGACATTATACTCGATCAGCTTTGGCCCCTCAGCCGTCAACATCAAACCCGCAAAGAGCACGCCCCTGTATGGTGTTCCCCGCTTAGCCATCCCGGCGATTGTCGGCTCGATAATCTCAGCCATGACCCTGTTGTGGAGCGCATCAGTGATCACGCTCGCAGGTGAATAGGCCCCCATACCTCCGGTGTTAGGACCGGTATCACCGTCACCAACGCGCTTATGGTCTTGCGCCGTGCCAAACGCCAAGACGTCTTGACCGTCGCTCAGGACGAACAAGCTCGCTTCCTCACCCTCAAGAAATTCTTCAATGACAACGCTCGCGCCAGCGGCACCGAACGCACCTGCAAAGCAAGCCTTGACCGCCGCTTCGGCCTCGTCCCGCGTCTCGGCGACCACAACACCCTTACCTGAGGCCAAACCATCGGCCTTGATCACCACAGGAACGGGATGGCCCGCGACATATGCAAGCGCCGGCTCCAACGAGTCGAAACGTTCGTAAGCCGCGGTCGGAATTCCAAACTCCGAACAAAACGCCTTGGTAAATCCCTTGGAGCCCTCAAGTTGCGCCGCGGCCCCAGAGGGACCAAACGCTTTGATGTTTGCACCCTCAAGGGCATCAACCAGCCCATCGACCAATGGCGCTTCCGGACCCACAACAACGATTGAAACCTCGTTCGTCCGGCAGAACAAAGTGACGTCACTAACGTTGTTAACATTAAGAGTCGTGCATATCGCAACTTGCGCGATACCGGCATTACCGGGTGCACAATAAAGCGTGCCAATATTTTTGGCCTTTGCCAATGCCCAGGCCAAGGCATGTTCCCGACCACCGCCGCCGATGAGAAGTACATTCATTGTTTTATTGATCCTTGCCTATCACCACACAGGAAATCCATGCCAATCGGTTCGAAACGCTGGCGCCATGGTGTAGCATGGCCGACAAACCCACTTGGACAACCTGCCTTATGCCGGACCCGATCCGAGGTCGACCTAAGGCAGAAAGTTACCCGACACCAAACGAGCGATCATCTGTGAACGTTATGTTGCAACCGCCGAAGCGACCCCGATTTTGTACACGATGATTTAGGGAGTGATTCATGACCAAGGCCCCGAAAGCAACCGCCAAGAGCACGAATGTAGGGGAATATACGGTTTCAGAGCTGTCCGGCGCCATCAAGCGCTCGCTAGAGGACGGATTTGGTTATGTGCGCTTACGTGGCGAGGTTTCAGGCTATCGCGGACCGCATGCTTCCGGCCACTGCTACTTTGGCTTAAAGGATGAAAAATCCAAGATCGATGCCGTGATATGGCGTGGTTCATTTGGCAAGCTCAAATTTCGCCCGGAAGAAGGCATGGAAGTCATTGCCCAGGGCCGTATCACCACCTATCCCGGATCATCGAAATATCAGATTGTCATCGATACACTCGAACCGGCAGGGGTCGGTGCGCTAATGGCCTTGCTCGAGGAGCGAAAGAAAAAATTCGCCGCTGAAGGCTTATTCGACGAAGACAAAAAACAACCTCTGCCATTCCTGCCCCGAGTGATCGGTATTGTCACGTCGCCGACCGGGGCCGTTATCCGCGACATGCTGCACGGTTTCGACGAGCGTTTTCCCGCACACGTTGTGGTCTGGCCGGTACGCGTCCAGGGTGAAACTTCGGCTGAAGAAGTAGCGGCTGCAATCAACGGCTTCAATGCATTGCCGCAGGACGGTGCGCTCCCTCGACCGGATGTACTTATTGTGGCACGCGGCGGTGGCAGCCTTGAGGATCTATGGGGATTTAACGAAGAGGTCGTGGTCCGGGCCGTTGCTGCGAGCGCTTTGCCGGTGATCTCCGCGGTGGGTCATGAGACCGATTGGACGTTGATCGATCTTGTCGCTGACGCGCGCGCACCCACTCCGACCAAGGCTGCTGAATGGGCGGTACCGAAGTACGCCGAACTATTGGATACCATTGCCGAATTGTCCTTGCGCACCAATCAAGCCGTGCACCGAACCCTTGAATCGCAACGCACCCATTTGCGCGCAGCAGAGCGCGGCCTGCCCCGGCCGCAAGACTTAACGGCACTAAAACGCCAGCACTTCGACACCATCGAGCATCGCTTATCAGGCGCACTGATCACCAATACGCGCAATCACGCCATGCGCTGGACCAGCCAAGCCACGCGCCTGCAACCGCGACTTCTGAGCGAACGTTTTATTGCCCGTAGACAAGATTTACGCAGTCTTGCCCAGCGGGCCAGCCAAGGTCTTTATCGCCTGACGTCAACCCGCCGCACCAAGTTCGAGCGCCTGGCCGGCGCCGTTCAGAGCGGACAGCTAACCGTCCGCATTCAACATGGTAACGATCAATTGACTTTGCTGAGCCAGCGCAGCTCGCGTGCTCTAAGAATACAGTTTGACCGCAAACAAAATCAATTCACCTCGGCCAGCAAATTACTGTCGACGCTCAGCTACCGCAACGTCCTAAGCCGTGGCTATGCCGTCGTCCGCCAACAATCCGGTGACATGGTCCGCCGCATAGGCGACGTCGCACCCGGCAGCACACTAGCAATTGAATTTGCTGACGGTTTCGTGACTGCGCGCGCAGAAGTCGCCAGCGCCTTGCCACCTGAAGATAATAAGAACGAAAATACCGGCAAGCCATCCCCCACACGACGTCCCGCCCCCCGCTCAGCTGCACGGCGCAAAAATAAGACCGAACAAGGCTCGTTGTTTTAGAGTTGAATTGTGTTGCTCCACCGGCGGTTCATTTCGCTTGCGCCCCGATTCGCAACGCCGCCAGAACCTAGCGCTGGACACTCCACCATTGCACAATCGGCCGGCATGAATTAAATCACGCTTTCAGTCTGTAGAACGTGTCATTTGCCGCGGTAGCAATATTTGCAATTGCCGCGGCCAAGAGACAAGGCATCCAGGTAGGGTCTGATGAATCGGTTGGACAAGCTTTTTGGTCTCCAAGGTGAAGCGCGTGTGCGCTACCTCAACGGAGAATTCCAACTCCTTTCACCCGGCGACTTTGTGCGCTGTGCGATCACAGGCGCACCAATTCAATTGCAGGATCTAAAATATTGGAATGTCGAGTTGCAGGAAGCTTATGCCTCAGCCGACGTCGCCTTCCAGCGCTTCAACGAGCTCCGCGCCCGCAAATCCAACCAGCCCTAGATCATCTTGCCTCAAGTTGGGAGCGCCCCGACGATTACAACATAACGCGAAAAGCTACTCTCGCCCTTTCGGCACGCCCTACGCCTCAATTTGTCAGTATGATTTTTCCGATGTGATCGGCTGCTTCAAGGCGTTCATGCGATTTCGCGGCTTGCTCAAGTGGAAATGTTGAATCAACAATAACTTTAAGCCGGCCTTCCGCGAACAGCGGCCACACCTTTTCTTCAAGTCCGCGCGCAAACCGCGCCTTATCCTCCCGCGTGCGCGGCCTGAGCGTGGCTCCCGTCAGGGTAACCCGCTTCACCATGAGGCGCGACACGTTAATTTTGACTTCGGCGCCGCCTAACGTAGCAATCTGCAATACCCGTCCATCATTGGCAGCGATCACGATATTCTTTTCGGTATACTCCCCACCGACCATATCCAGGATCACATCGACACCGCGCCCCTCAGTTGCCTCCTTGGCGATCGCAACGAAATCCTCGGTCTTATAGTTTATCGCCACGTCCGCCCCAATGTCCCGACAAAATTTGCATTTTTCGTCGGAACCAGCTGTCGTGATGACCTTCGCGCCAAACGCTTTAGCCAATTGAATTGCAGTGAGACCAATACCACTGGAGCCACCGTGCACGAGGAACCACTCACCAGCCTCAAGGCCCCCGCGCTCGAACACCATATTCCACACCGTGAAATAGGTCTCCGGCACGCCACCGGCCTCGACCAGATCAAGCCCTTCCGGAATTGGCAACGCACTGGTCTCTTCGGCGATCGCGTATTCGGCGTAGCCACCGCCATTTAACAGCGCTGTAACGTTGTCCCCAACGTTCCAGCGCGACACCCCTTCGCCAATCGCCACAACCTCGCCGGCCATTTCAAGGCCGGGCAACACGGAATGACCTGGCGGCGGCGGATATCGCCCAATCCGCTGCGAAATGTCCGGGCGATTGACCCCTGACGCGGCAGCCCGGATCAAAATCTGGCCCGCATCGGGCACCGGCACCGGCACACGCGCTGGCTTTAAGACCTCCGGCCCCCCCTTACCATCGATCTCAATGGCGACCATCGTTTCCGGCAGGGACATGAGACACCTCCGTTCGTCGGATTGTGGGCAACAAAAAACCGTCCTTATGGCTTGCACATGACATGTCCGATCATATGATGGCAAGGCCATGCCGAAATCCTGCCACTCTTTAGGGGAAACCGAAATGGATTTTGATGATGTGAAGCCGGAACCAAAATCAGGGCCGTCGATCGGCGAGGATCTTTCGACGCTCTCGGTGGCTGAACTGGAGCAACGCATCGCTTCGCTGAATAAAGAAATTGACCGGGTTAAAGCAGAACTGGAAACAAAGAAGGGCCGCCAGGCCGCCGCTGACAACTTATTCAAGAATTCTTAGGCTGGCCCATCCCTGCGAAGCAAATCATCGCCAAGTTTTTTATTGCATAAGCAAGTTTCAAATCCCGCCTGCGGGATACTGAAACTGGTATTGGCGTACATCGATCTTTCGCACCCTGCCTATCGCTTTCAATTCAAGAACGCAGCGACCACTGCACTGAGATAGTACGTCTCTTCACCAGTTATTAAACTTAATATGTTGCAATCACGTCATCCAGTCATCTGGATCCGGAGTGGCCTGTCCACTCTGTTTGACGCCTCCCTGTAAACTTCTGAGCCACCGATTGGTGGCTCATTTTTTTTCACCGGAAAATTTCTGTCGCCATCAAAGCATCCCATTTTGAGATTTCTTGTTAACCTGACTGTGTAATCCTATGACCGTACACTCCTGCAATTCTGTTGCGAGGATGTAGCAACGCAATTGCAGACCGCCTAGCATTAGGCGGACTTGGTTTGAGGAGGAGCACAGGTACAATGCGACCAGCATTGACAAGTACAGGCTGCCCAACGATGTTTGTTTGGTTTGGTGTGTAAAGGTAAGTTGCGATGAGTAAAAGGTTCAAAGCCGGCCAACATTCAAAATCACTTGGATTCACTGTTTCGTTCGGCGAACACTTCCAAAAATCCGATCAGTTTACGACGATTTTCAAGGAAGGTATGGCGCTGGTTGAAAAGGCAGCAGCCTATCTTGACGGCAGGGGGCGCCGCGACGCCAAGCAGCTGCGAGGGGCCGCGTCAGTATCCTACGCCACCGAAAGCATGCGTCTGACGACACGATTATTGGAACTTGCCTCCTGGCTCCTGATCCGCCGCGCCGCCCGCGACGGCGAGATCGACGATGAAGAAGCGCGCCGCCGCCGCCAACGTATCAAACTCGGCTCAACCGGCCGGCCAAGCCATATCCGTGGATGGGCAGACCTTCCGACAGAGCTTCAGAGTTTGATCGAAGCAAGCGCTGCTTTGCAGGATCGAATCCTGAAATTGGACCGTGCTTTCCCCGCCGGTATCGAGCCTGCAGGCCCATCCGATTGGAATAATCCGGTCGCCTCTCAACTTGCCGAGATTGAAAAGGCATTCGGCCAACGCATTCGTGCTACGGATCTCAACTAGGAATGTAGCGCACCGGCTCCAACGACAGCTGCCCCAAAACGGGACCTCCATGTTCCCCATTCTGTTGCAGCCGGGTCAGGCGTGGCCGTAGTCACTGACCAGGAATGACGGATCAATGCCAATGCCAGACAACGCAAGGTCGTATCTGGCATCGATGGGCTGATCGAACACCAGCCCAGCATCAGCATCACTGCTGAGCCACCCATTGGCATGAATCTCGCGTTCGAGTTGGCCGGGTGCCCACCCGGAATAACCTAGCGCCAGCAGCGCCTGCGCCGGCCCTTCACCCCGCATCAGTGCTTTGAGTATGTCGACCGTGGCTGTCAGACAAAACGCATCGCTGATCTTCAGCGTCGAATCCTCTGACATATAGTCACTGCTGTGCAGCACGAAACCACGCCCTGTATCGACTGGTCCGCCAATGTTTACGGGGATCGGATTAGCCGAAGCCTGCGCCTCGATTTCATCTTCCGCCAGATCCAGGTCTAGCTGCTCCACCAAGTCCTTAAATGAAATATCGTGTGCCGGATGATTGATGATGAGCCCCATCGCCCCATCCCTGGAATGAGAACACAAATAGATAACCGAGCGCTGAAACCATTTATCCTCCAGGGACGGCATGGCTATCAGCAACTGCCCTTCAAGATAACCGCCAGGATCTGCGGCATTGATTGGTGGAATATGATCGATCATGCCGGCATCGTAACCCTAGAAATGGGGCGAAGTGAAGTAAGATCTCGCGCGATTTCTCCCCGCATGAATTGGACGGCCGCTCAAATGTTGCTCATTAAATCGTGAGTTGCAGCTACGTTCACGGCTGATACATAACCAATGCGGTTTTCTGGCCAAAATGGGCAATGGTGGCCTATCAGTGCAGGCTGGATACAGGAGCATCATGGAGGAGAGGTCTGGACGCATGGGATCTACTGCCAGAACTTTAGGGCATGGAGCGCCCGGGCCCAGCCGCCTGTGGCTGACATGCGCGCTGGCACTTTTTGGCTTGCTGTATCCCACAACCAGCCCGGCAACAATATTGCCTGCGACAGATTGGCAAAAAACGTCGATAACGGCATCACGCCTAATTATCGGCAGCCAACCCACTGGCCAAGCCGGCCCCAAACTTTTCGTCGGCCTGGAAATCAAGCTCAAGGCAGGCTGGAAGACGTACTGGCGCCATCCCGGCGATGCCGGCGGGCGTGGACCTCACTTCGATTGGTCAGCATCACGAAATCTAAAGTCTGCAAAGATACACTTCCCCGCCCCCAATCGGCTCTCCGACCCATCCGGGCAACTCATCGGCTACAAGAAGCACGTTGTCTTTCCGATGGAGCTTACAGCGATCGATCCAGCTCGTCCTATCGACTTTGCGCTCACCGCCCAATTTGGCGTCTGCCGACAGATCTGCGTATTCGAAAAATTGCGGTACACGGCGAGGATTGCCGCCAACAGGTCATACCTCCCGCCCCGGGCCCTCTACCAAGCGATCCATCGCATCCCCCGCCAGGAGAAAAAGCTGCGTGACTCAGATCCGCGGCTCCTAAAGGTAACGACGCGCTTCGACGCCAACACACCGCACCTTCAATTCGAAGTCGCCTCATCAAAAGAGGCGGCGAAATCTGTCGATCTGTTCGTAGAGACCAACGCCGGATCGCATTTGCCGATGGCAAAGCGCGTTCGAGAGTCGATTTGGAACAGTCTATTCAGCTGGATAAGCACCGATACTGAGACATCACGCCATGGCCACGTCACGCGTTTCCGGATTACGATCCCCAAGGATATTAAGCCCGCGACTTTAATGGGAAAGACCCTGCGCATTACGCTGACCACACCCACCGGCGCCAGCGAATTCCAACGCCAATTGCGTTAATTAGCCAATCAATTGAGATCTGACGACCAGACCAGGGCCTGCGCCTTGGTCTTGACAGGTCACCATTGCCGGTGAAATTTGAGCCCCAAACCAGCCGTTCTGGCGGTAACTGGGGCTGAGTTGCGGGACGCGGCCGACACAAGACACGAGGACGACCATGGAAATCGTAGCAGCGGAAGGCACCCTTGGTGCCAAAATATATGGTGTTGATCTGTCTGAGCCCCTGAGCGACAACGATTTCGACCAAATCCTTGATGCCTTTCACCGCTATCAGGTGTTGGCTTTTCAAAACCAGGATCTATCACCACCAGAACAAATTGCGTTCAGCAAGCGCTTTGGGACCCTCGAGCAGCAGCTCAATGAGCGCTACACGATACCCGAATACCGTGATGTTCTTATCCTTTCCAACGATATGAAGGATGGTCAACCCGTCGGCGTCATCGATGGTGGAGATTATTGGCACTCGGATTCCTCTCACCGTGAGCTTCCGAGCCTTGCGACGATTTTGTTTTCGGTAAAGAACCCGGACCGCGGCGGCGATACTGAATTTTCCAACATGTATGCCGCTTATGATGCGCTTTCAGACGACATGAAGCAAAAGATTGCCGGCCTCCGAGGCATTCACGCTGTAAGCAAAATTGGCAACAAACGCGTTACGGTGTCGCCCAATCGCCCGGACGCCCAGGAAACCTATGAGCGCCAATTATCGGTGCCGAAAGTTGACCACCCAATCGCCCGCACACACCCTGCAACCGGCAGGAAAGCGCTATTCCTTTCTGAGCGCTTCACAGTGGGCATCGTGGGCATGGATCAGGACGAGGCCGATGACCTTCTGGACGAATTGTGCGCCCATCAGATCAAACGTGAGTTCGTCTACCGCCACAAATGGTCCGAAGGCGAACTTGTGATATGGGACAATCGTTGCGTAATTCATCGTGCGATGGGCGGTTATCGCTATCCCGATGTCCGCCACCTACATCGCACCGTTGTGCAAGGCGATCTCCCCTATTGAAATCGCCTTGAGCCACACGCAATGGCACTTTCGGCCTAATACGGTTCCCCTTTGAAAATGGTCTGACCACCATCAACGCGCAAATCTGCCCCGGTAACGAACGACGACGCATCAGATGCAAGATAAAGCGCTGCATCGGCGATCTCGTCTACCGTGCCTGTTCGCTTCATCGCCTGATGTCCGCCACGTCTCCGGTTGGATTCTTCTGGAGAACCATAGCGGCGCAAGCTGCGCTCAGTTTCGATCGGACCTGGAGAAATCGTGTTAACGCGGATATTTTCTGGGCCATAATCAAGCGCCATAATCCGGCTCATATGATGGATTGCCGCCTTCGTCGTGCAATAGCCGATCCGCCCATGCAACGCGAAATGCCCATGGCTCGACGCGATGTTGACGATGGAGCCGCTGCCTGCTTTGCGCATCTGCGGGACGGCAAACTTACACATCAGAAAATAACTGGTCAGATTGACCTTGAGCGCCTCATTCCAGGCCTCAAGCGGCAACTCATCAGCTTTACCATCCGGCGTGACGGCTGCGACGGCGTTGACCAATGTAGTAAGCGCGCCGAAATTCTGGACCGCCTGATCGACCGCAGCCTTTGCCTCATCGGGCTCAGCAACATCGGCTCTAAAGGCCATGGCCTTGCCACCAGCGGCCTCGATGTCGCCAGCCACCTTTTCCGCGGCATCCAGCCTCAAATCCGTCACCAAGACCGCCGCGCCTTCATGCGCGAACCGGCGCGCAATCGCACCGGCGATACCGCCACCACCGCCTGTCAATACCGCAACCCTGCCCTCCATTGCTTTGCCATTTGCCACTGTCATTCCTCCTCCTAAGCTTGTGCCTTATGATACTCTATAAAGCCGAGAGCCATTGATGGTCCATCTCCAACGCAATTGGCACCCATGACCAATGACAGCCAAAACCGCATTGACGACTATATTCGCGATGCCCAAATGCATCATCTAGCCGGCCGTCTGGAGGCCGCCCGCGCGGCCTATCAAGCGGCATTGGACTTAAACCCGACCCACCCCGGCCTCCTGAATAACCTTGCAACCATCTTTGCCCAGCAAGCCCACCACCAAGAAGCCGTAGACTTGTTCAAGTCCAGCATAAAGATCGCACCGACGGTTCCCTCGACCCACTACAACATCGGATTATCTTACCATCAACTGGGGGCCAACCGTCAGGCGATAGATGCCTTTCGCAGGGTGACCCAACTGGAACCAGGCCATTATGACGCCCATCGACGCCTGGGATTCCTCTATCTCGCCGGACACAATAGAGAGGCCGCACTCGATCACTTTGCCAGAACCTATGAGCTCCGCCGCGGCGAAGATCACGCATGGCATGCGAACCGCTCGTTGACCCATGCGACCGCGGGAAAACTTTGCCACGATGCCGAACAATTCGCCTATCTCGCCACCAAACTTCGCGATGGTGGTCGCTTCGATCATTTGGCCCGGTGTTATCATCAGGCCGCCACCAGGTTTTCAGAAGTCGCGCGCGAACTCGATGACAATGACCGCGCGCATCTCGGCGATGATTACAACACACCAATCCATATTTTCAGTGCTGCAGAAATCGCCGGCCCCGTCATCAATCCCGATTTGGACAGCAAAGGCGTCGAGCAAGTTTTTGCATTAGACAAATCGCCTGCAATGCATCTCGACGATGTCCTCACTCAAGCGGCGCTCGCGCGCTTGCAGCGTTTCTTGCTGGAAAGCACGATTTGGCATGACTTTGATCACATTGGCGGCTTTGTCGCCTCTTATTTGGAGGACGGTCTGGCCTGCCCATTGGTCCTGCAGATCGCCGACGAATTGCGACAGGTATTGCCGCACGTGTTAGCAGATCGTCCACTCAGTCAGGCCTGGGCATTCAAGGCCCTCGCGCCGGCCGCCTCAGTCGATCTCCACGCCGACGACGGTACAGTCAGCCTAAATCTGTGGCTCACACCCGATGCGGCCAACCGCAACCGCAACACGGGCGGCCTCATCATTTGCAGGACACCGCCACCGGCGCACTGGACAATCACGGGCTATGGCGAGGACCACCAAGAGATTGCTGCATTCGTAGAAGAAAACAGCGACAATCTCCAAAAAATCGATTATCGCCAAAACCGCGCAGCGCTCTTTGCATCCCGCCTGTTCCACGGCTCGGACAGACCGAATTTCGCTGCGGGATATGAGAACCACCGCATAAACCTCACACTGATCTATAACCAACCAACGATTTAACGCACCCCGCCCGCCACGGCCTTTGATTCTGCTGCCAGGGATGATATTCAAGCTCAAGAAAACTAATAAGAAAGCCTTCAACGATGCATTATGAAGCGTGTGACAAGTATACCGATTCAGCACTCAAGCCAGGCGATAAAGATCCCTATCCCGACCGACTGGTTGGCGAGTTTTTGGGCAAGGTCGTCTCCAACGACTGGGTCAACGATGAATACAAACATCTGGTCCTTAAGGTGCATGAGCGCGCTCTGACCACCTATGCCGGCCAGTTCTTTCATCTGCTCTGCCCCTCTCCCGATGGCGCCGAAGTCTGGATGCGCAGACCGATGAGCGTTTATCATGTCGACAAACCGGCCAGCCAAATTGAATTTCTGTATAAATGCGAAGGCCGCGGCACACGTGGCATGGGAATGCTGGCGGCCGGCGACGATTTCAATGTGGCCGGTCCCCTGGGCAAAGGATTTCACCTAGAGCCCAACTGGAAAAACATCGTGGTCCTCGGCCGCGGTGTCGGGCTGGCAACTCTCGCACCACTCTCGCAGTTGGCGGCAGACGCCGGCGTCGGGGTAACCGCAATTCTAAGCGCCCGCAATGCCGATGTCGTGATGTCCAAGGATCTGTTTGAAGGGCTTGGCGCGACAACCATCGTGGTTCTCGACAGTGACGGTTCGAGCGATGTTGACAATGTCGAGAAAATTCTCACCGGGTTGATTGATGACGCCAAAGCCGATGCTTTTTTCACTTGCGGTTCAAACCGACTATTGAAGCTGATGCAGCGGCTTGGCAAAGAGCGAAACGTTCCAGGCCAAGTGGCGATGGAACAAATCATGGTTTGTGGCTTTGGCGCCTGTTACGTGTGCATGCGCACCTTTGAAATAAACGGCGAGCGAACACTGAAGCGGGTCTGCCGTGACGGCCCGGTCTTCAACATGCAGGAGGCTGTCGGATGGTAGACCTTTCCGTAAGAATTGGTGACATCACACTTCAGAACCCGATTACGCCGGCATCAGGCGCCTTTTCCTGGGAATATAACGACGTCATCGATCTCAACCGGCTTGGTGGTCTCGTTGCAAAGACCATTTGCCGCGAACCACGCCTTGGCAACCCAACACCGCGGATGGCGGAAACCGAGGCCGGCATCATTCAATCGATTGGTCTTCCAGGCAAAGGCATCGAGTACTTTGTCGAAAATATCGTTCCCGAGTACGCAAAATTTGAACCACCCCTGATCGTCAGCGTCTCATCTGAAAGCATTGAGGATTTCGCTGCACTTGCAAGAGAACTCAGCGTGCCCGACGTCGACGTGGTCGAAGCCAATATCTCTTGCCCAACCCGCAATACCACCGGCGGTAATTTCGCCCTACACGAGGATCACACCCAAAAGGTGATCCACGCAATCCGCCAGGCAACCGACAAGCCATTATGGGCAAAGCTTTCACCAAACGCCGGCGACATCGTCTCTATCGCAAGAGCCGCAGAAGAAGCCGGCGCTGACGCCCTCGTCATTGCCAACACCTTCCTGTCGCTAAAGATCAGGACCGATAACTTCCGCCCAGCACTCGGCAACAAATTCGGCGGCCTGGTGTCACCGGCTCTGAAGCCGATCGTCCTACGCATGGTCTACCAGGTGGCAAAGGTCGTTAACATACCGATCATCGGCATCGGCGGCGTGACCAAGGCGGAAGACGTGGTCGAATACATGCTGGCCGGGGCAACCGCCGTCGGGATCGGCTATGCCGGTTTCCGCAATCCGACGGCCTTGATCACCATCATCGAAGATCTCGAAGCCTGGTGTAATGAGCGTGGCATCGCAAAGGTTACCGAGTTGATCGGCGCCGTCAAAGACGACGACATGGAGTTGGACCCGCTGGTGGCGGCATCGGTCGGCGTCTAAGCGACAAATCCCATCGTTTTATTGCACCCGCGTAGATGCCCGAGCACAGCGAGGATCAGCATCGTGAGCGATAAAGCTGATGTCCAGGACGCGACGGCGGCCCGGCGCTTGGCGCCGCACCCGCGTAGATGCCTGAGCACAGCGAGGATCAGCATCGTGAGCGAAGAAGCTAAATCAATCGCTCGACCCATTTGGCAAGCGCCAACAGACGATCGTCTTGCCAGCGCGGCGCAATCAGCTGGATTCCCACCGGCAAACCATTAGGCCCGACCCCACAAGGCAGCGTAATCGCCGGCACGTGCAGTGCAGTCCAAAGACTTTGGAAGCTGGTATCGCCCGTCGACTTCAACCCTGCCGGCGCTTCACCGCTGACGGCTGGTGCCAGCAGCACATCAAATTCCGCCATCGCTACATCGAATTGGGGCCGACACCGGTCGAGGAAGCGCTTGGCCTCGCGATAATCTGAAACGCTGGTCTTGAGACCCAGAGCAATACGCCCGGCCAGCTCTTTGCTGAGCTTGCCACGGTGACGCGACCACTCATCCGCCATGCCGTGCGCGCGCTCGACATTGTCGATCACGTTGCGCATAGGCGTGATGGATTCAAAACCAGCGGGTAGCCCAAAATCGGCAACGAAAGCCCCCGCGGCCTCTATGGTCCTTGCCGCCTCATCGACAACTGTACGTGTCTCATCCGACGCCTTGTCGTGCCAATGATAGGTGCGACATATACCGACACGCGGATTGGCAGAAACCCCTCCCCTCCCGCGTGGTTTGCCGATATGCGCGTCAAGCATCAGCCGTACGTCGTCGACGTGGCGGGCCATGAACCCGATCGTATCCAGCGCTTCGGCTGCGAACTTGATGCCTGCCCGGTTGATCGTGCCATAAGTCGGCTTAAAGCCAACAATGCCGCAAAACGCTGCCGGCCGAATGATCGAGCCACCGGTTTGTGTGCCATAACCAAGCGGCACCATAAAATCGGCAACCGCCGCCGCTGTCCCCGACGACGAACCGCCAGGCGTGTGCCGTGAATTATGTGGATTGGTTGTCTTTCCAGGATGCATCCCAGCGAATTCACAGGTTACGGACTTACCGAGAATGACGGCGCCCTGCCGCCGAACCAGCGCAACAGACGCTGCATCCTGGGCCGGTTGATATCCAGCGTATATTGATGAGCCCATCTCGGTTGGCTGATCGAAGGTATCGATCACATCCTTGACGGCAATCGGGATGCCATGCAGCACGCCACGCCGCGTACCTCTGTCGAGCGCCCTTGCGTATTTTATCGCCCTCTTGGCATCAATCGAGGCCCAGGCCTTTACCGTATTTTCGCGCTCTTCAATCCGTTCAAGACATGCCCGTACATAGCTCTCCGCTTTGAGCTCGCCCTTTTGAATGCGCCGCGCTGCAGCTGTGGCCGCCATTTCATGTAGAGGTGTGCTTTTCGATACCCGCGCCATCAGTAGTCCACGACCTGCCATTCGATAGTCTCACCACCCTTGTAGATCAGCGCCCGTTCATCTGGACCTTCCACCTTCATCTCTTCCGGCACCACCCATGATTTCTTCTCTAGTGTGATGGTCTCATCGTTCGGCGGTAGTCCGTAGTGGGCAGGACCATTAAGCGAGGCAAAGGCTTCGAGTTTGTCGAGCGCCCCTTCTTCTTCGAACGTCTTGGTATAACTTTCGATCGCAACCGGTGAATTGAAGAGACCTGCCGCTCCAATCACATCAAGCTTTCTGGACACCGGATGTGGCGCCGAATCGGTGCCAAGGAAGAAGCAAGGATCACCCGACGTTGCAGCATCCCTGAGCGCTAAGCGATCTGCCTCCGTTTTGATCACCGGCATACAGTACATGTAGGGCCTGTTTCCCCAACCGAGCCAGTCCGTCCGATTGAGCTCTAGATGATAAGGCGTGATTGACGCCCCTACCTGCGGTGCTGCGGATCGGATGTAATCGACGCCGATTTTCGAGGAGAGATGCTCAAGAATGATCTTCAGGCCGGGAAATTTTTTGGTCATTGGAATGAGTTTGCGCTCGATAAACACGGCTTCACGATCAAACACATCGACTTCTGGATCGACGTCTTCGCCATGGATCAGGAATCGCATGCCGATTTTTTCCATACGCGCAAGCACCGGCTCGATTTTTTGGTAGTCTGTCACGCCGGCCGCTGAGTTGGTTGTCGCATTTGCCGGATAGAGCTTGACGCCGGTGAACACGCCTTCCTTGAAACCCATCTCTACATCATCGGGATCAGTATCGTCTGTGAGATAGCAAGTAATCAGTGGCTTGAAGGTTGAACCCTGCGGTAATGCCGCAAGAATGCGCTCGCGATAGGCGATGCCGTCGGCTGTTGTGCGCACTGGCGGCAACAGGTTCGGCATGCATATCGCACGAGCAAACTTTGCAGCCGTATAGGGCAGACACGCCTTCAACATTTCGCCATCACGAATATGAAGATGCCAGTCGTCCGGCTTCCTTATGGTGATGCGATCGGTCATGACGAGAGCCTCACTTTCCAGTGTATTGTTGCGAGCCAACGAACCATGCTGTTCGACGCGTGCTCAGCCGGCGTCGACCTGTTGGATTTTGGCAAGCAACCGCGGTGGTGACAATGGTGCATTGCTAATCTTTACATTAAACGGCTTGAGCGCATCCTCAACCGCGGACGCGATGGCCCCGGCCATCGGCAGGACACCGGTTTCACCAACCCCTTTGACACCCAGATGATTGAGCGGTGTCGGCGTTGAACACGCTATCAAATCTATTTTTGCCGGCATCTCGGTCGCCGTTACAATGAGATATTCGGCCAGCGTCGTGGTCACCGGCTGCGCATTTTCATCGAACCCCATCCATTCGAAGAGTGCATTGCCGATACCGTGAGCGATCCCTCCCATCAATTGACCATCGACAATAGCCGGATGCATGATATTCCCACAATCGTGCGCGATCACAACGTTGTTGAGGTCAACGATCCCGGTCTCGATATCGACCGACACCTCCACAACACCGCACCCATTTGAATAAGTCATGTCATCGATAATGACTTTCTCATCGGCGGACAAACCAGGATCGAGATTGCCCGGCAGGAAATAACCCGGCAAGCCGGCCAGCGCCCGTGAAATTTCACCAAAGCCCAACCGCTTGCCATCATCGCCTCTGAGTTTGACAAAACCATTTTCGATTTCGAGCGCTTGTTCGCCAACATCCAGCATGGCGCTCGCAGCGGTCAGCATTTTTTGGCGCACTTTGGATGCCGAAGCATGCGCGGCGTTCCCGGCCATCACCGCCTGGCGGCTATTAAAGGTACCAATACCCAATTCGATCGCGCTTGTATCACCACAAGTAACGGTGATCCGGCTCATATCACCGCCCAGCTGTTCTGCAACAACTTGCGCCAGCATTGTCTTGGTGCTTTGGCCGATCGCCGCCGCACCGGTAGCAACATGGATGTGACCGTCTTCACTGATGCGTACTGAGGTGGGTTCGTAAGGCCCGCGGCCTGTGCCTTCGACATAGTTGGCAACGCCGATGCCGATATAACGACCTTGATCCCGTGCCCGGGCCTGACGTTCGCCAAATGTGTTCCAACCAGATTTTTCGAGTGCTGCTGCCATAGCACCTGGAAAATCACCGGCATCCAGCGTGACACTCATCCCGCCACGCGTTTTGAGCGGTGTCGCATAAGGGATCTGAGCGCGCGCCACCAGATTGCGCCGGCGAACCTCCGCGCGATCCAGCCCCAATTCTGCAGCGACCTTGTCCAAGAGCCGCTCCATCACAAACACGCCTTGCGGCTTGCCCGCACCGCGGATCGGCGTTACCGGCACCTTGTTCGTCGACACCGCAACGATATTGAGATCGAGCGCCGGGATGACATAGGCAAGCGGCATCGTTGAAGCCGCGCCATAAGCGACATTCACACCGCGCACCATATAGGCGCCGTTGTCGTGGATGAGCCGACCCCGAATTGCCTTTATGCGCGCCTCGTCATCGACGCCAATTTCCATTTCCCAGATTTCGTCGCGCTCTTGCGTCGTAGCCAGAAAATGCTCGCGCCGGTCCTCAATCCACTTCACTGGCCGGTTAAGCAACCGCGCCGCAAGCGCAACCACCAGCTCTTCAGAATAGAACACCAGCTTCGGCCCGAAGCCACCGCCGATATCGGGAATGGCAACCCGCACCATATCGTCCGCCAACCCTAGGAGATCGCAGATCAGACGCTTGGCGACATGCGGGATTTGGCTCGAACTCCAAACATTCAACCGCCCCTCGATGGGATCCGAATAGGCGACCAGGCCACGGCATTCCAGCGAATGGGCGACACCGCGGTGCATCGACAGCGTCTCTTTGAAGACATGCTTCGCCGCGGCAAACCCGGCCTCTACGTCCCCAAAATCAAAAGTAAACTCCGCCGCGATATTGTGCTTGGCATCACTGTGGGCAACGGGCGCATCATTTTCCATGGCACTTTGACAATCGCCCGCCGCCGGCAACGGATCATAATCAACCATCACCTGCGCCGCCGCATCCTCAGCAATATGCCGGCTCTCACCGACGACGATCGCAACCGGCTCGCCGACATAGACAACTTCGCCGTTCGCCAAAACAGGACGGTGGCGCGATTCACGAAAGCTGGGGCTCGGCAACGCTGTCTTGAGCAGGGTATCGGTGAGATGCGGCGCCACATCATCAAAGGCAAAAACACCATAGACACCGGGCATATCAGTGGCAGGACTTTTGTCGATGCTGACGATTTTAGCATGCGCAAAGGGGCTGCGCACAAATGCAGCATGCCCCATCCCCGCCAGCTTGATGTCATCGACAAATTGCCCCTGCCCTCGGATCAGCGACGGGTCTTCAAGTCGCGGAACATTCTCGCCGATCACGGCCTGGCTCATAAAACCCCCAGTTTACCAAACACCCACTAGACGCTGGCCGGTAGGGCGCATTGATTGCCACTTGATCGATCAGAACCAGCTCTTCGGCAGTTGATCGCCAAACTTCTCCTGCAGCTTTTGATCCAGCGGCTGAGAATTACGCACCGTCGCCGGCCAATCTGCCTTACGGTTCCAGGGAATGCAGGCATCAATGACCATCCGGGAGTTCATATTGCGGTGCTCCGGCGGATAGGCCATCGGGTCGAGCGATGTGCTCCAGCAGCCCTTGAGAATCTCCACATCATCCTTGGGATCGCAACGCGTCGAAATGGCCCATACCACCTGGTCCATGTCTGCTGGATTGATATCCTCATCGACCACCACCACGCACCGGTTGGCATAAGCGCCGGCGTGGCATTGTGAGGCGATGAGGCCGGCCTGCTTGGAATGGCCGGCATACATTTGCTTGATCGCAACAGTCAGCCACATACGGCTGCCGCCGGCTTCATGACTCCAGACGCCGCGCACTTCCGGCACACCTGCCGCCTCGAGCTCATGCCAGACGCTGCCGGCCCGCGACGTTCCCCTGTAGAAGGTATCATCGTTGGGCGGCACGGCCGGTAGCGCCCCGGTCAGAATGGGCTCATCGCGATGCCAGAACGTTTCAACGCGGATCGCCGGGCGATGTTCGATGCCACCGGCGTAATACCCTGTCCACTCCCCGAGCGGACCTTCTTCGACGAGATCATCTTCGTTGACATAGCCCTCAAACGCGATTTCCGCTTCTGCCGGTATTGGCAGACCCGTTACCGGACCACGGATAATGCGGATCGGCTCACCGAGCAGCCCGCCGGCCGCTTCGAATTCATTCACACCATAGGGGATCTCAATTCCGGCGACCGAGAATAGACCGGGATGCACACCGACCACCACCGCGATTGGGCAGGGCTCCCCCTTGGCGAAATATTTCTTCATCAGGATATCGCCATGCTTGCCCTTGGAGATCATCACCGATGCAGTCTTTTTATCGTGCACCTGGATGCGGTAAGCACCATAATTGATCCATCCGGTATCCGGATCTTTCAGGACCACCATATCGCCAGTGCCGATGTAATAACCACCGTCTCCCTCGTGCCAGCGCGGTGTCGGGATCGACAACAGGTCGATATCGTCGCCTTTGAAGGTATTTTCGAGAAGCGCGCCATGATTGACCTCGGTCGGTGGGATAGTCGGCATATTGCGCATATAGTCACGCCAGTGCTTGACGAGATCAACTTCGGAGGTCTCCGGCGGCAATCCCAGCGTCATCGCAATGCGCTTAACCGAGGTGAACAGGTTTGCCAGCACACGAAAATTGGGATCATAACCAGGGATCTCTTCAAACAGGGCCGCGGGCCGTCCCATTTTGCGCATCAAGACATCGACGATGCCACCGATTTCATCCTCCCGGTCCGCGCCCTTGAAGGTCAACAGCTCGCCAGCCTCCTGCATGGTCTTGATCCATGCCCTCAAATCCTGCCCGCGTGCCGTTCTCGTCACCGTATCCATGACCAAGCTCCCAATTCCCAGCCGCTGGCAATCGCGGCGATTTCGATACAGGTTTCTGGAATTCCCGACTGTCTTAGAGCATCATACCCCAAATGGGAACCTTCGGAGCCGCCGGGCACCATCGTTAATCTTCATTTCACATCTTTGAGGACGCATGAAAGAATTACAACTGACATTTGCGACCGGGCCATACGACCGGATGGAGGCCTTGCACACCGGTGAGGTGACACCCGACGGCATCAGCCTGAAGGGCACCCAGATTCAATCGCCCCGTGAATTGTTCGACCGCGCCGTCAACGATCGCGCGTTCGACATCGCCGAAATGTCGTCCTCGGAGCATATCGCGATGTATTGCGCGGGCACCAACCCCTTTGTCGCAATCCCGGTGTTTCCCTCAAAAGTTTTCCGCCATGGCTTCATCACGATCAATACCAACGCCGGCATCCGCACGCCCGCGGACCTTGCCGGCAAACGCATCGGTCTACCGCTTTATACCCAAACCGCGGCCATCTGGTGCCGCGGCCTCCTGCAGGACGATTATGGCGTCGACCTTTCAGATGTAACCTGGGTCGAAGGTGCAGTACCGACACCTGGCAGTCACGGCAACCCCGATCCGCCGCCGCTATTGAAGCCCGTCAAGATCACTCAAAACACCGCCCCATATTCATTGAGCGATCTCTTGGCGACGGGAGAAATCGATGCTCTGATCGGCGCCCAACTGCCAACCACACTCAATACCGGCAATGTCGTCAGACTGTTTCCCAACTTCCGCGACATCGAGCGCGACTACTACAGCCGCACACAAATACATCCGATCATGCATCTGCTGCTGATCAAGCGCGACATTTACGACGCCAATCCATGGATCGCGAAATCGCTATACGACGCTTGCACTGCCGCCAAGGACGCAGCTTGGGCCAAGCTCACGTATTCAGGGGCACAAAAAATCATGCTGCCCTGGGTGTTCGCCGAGATAACGGAAACGCAGATGCTGTTTGGCGCAGACCCATGGCCTTATGGGCTAGACGCCAACCGCAACACTCTCGAAGCGTTGATCAGACATATGCACGACCAGCACATGATTGCGCACAGGCCGACCATTGAAGAGCTCTTTGTCCCTGTTGATCGATAAATCGGGAAAGACTTGCACGCCGGCGGCAAATGGCTACCTTAAGCCGAAATATTGAAACCCGGGGAGATCGCCGCATGACCGCCGACCGCCAAAACCAAAATAGCGTCCTCTTCTTGGGCCCTGAAGAACTCAAGGGCCTGATCAATATGGATGAGGCGGTTGCCGCCGTAGAACAGGGCTATAAGGAAGCTGCCGAGCACCCGATCGGCAACGCCCCACGTCGTCGCGTGCACTCACCCGATGGCGTTCGGGTCTCTAACTTTCCCGGCGGCGTGCCTGGTATGGGCGTTATCGGCTCGCTGACCCGCACCGAATCTGTCACCCATGATCCGAACAATCAGGAATATCCTTACCGCGAACACCCGGTTTACATACTTTGGGATTCCCAGACATCGCGCCTGCTTTCGATCATTGTTGGCGAAATCTTCGATGAACGTACAGGCTTCTCGAGCATTATGGCTTTGCGCACAGCCGCCACCACCGGCGTTGGCGTCAAGCATCTATCGCGGCCCGATGCCAAAGTCGTAGGGCTCTTCGGCAGCGGCGGCCAAGCGATGAATAAGTTGCTCGCAATCAAAGCCGTTCGCGACATTGAAACCGTCAACGTCTTCTCTCGCAATCCTGAAAACCGAAAGAAGTTTGCCGCAGAAGCCGAGAAATTAATTGGCGCAAATGTCGTGCCGGTCGAGGGACCGGAGGCCGTCATTAAGGGCGCTGATATGGTGGTTTGCGCAACCAATTCGAATGTACCCGTGTTCGACGGCAAACTCCTCGAACCTGGCCAGCATGTTGTCACTATTGTCGGCTCGAACACCCAGCTTGTTCAGGGCGGCTGGGTCTCCAGCGGGCGGCGTGAAAATGATGATGAGACTGTGCGCCGCGCCGACGTCATCGCGACCAATTGGGTCGAAAGCGTTATGCAGGACATGCAAGCCGGCTTATGGGAACCGCTCCAAGCTGGAATTATCACCGAAGACCAGATTATTGGACTCGGCGATATTGCTGCTGGCCTCCATAAGGGACGAACATCTGACGACCAGATCACCTATCATTTCAATAACAACGGCACCGCTGCCGCGGACCTCGCGATCGCCAAGATCGTATATGACCGGGCCAAGGAAGATGGTCGCGGCCAACAGCTCGGCATTGCCGTACCGGGTACGCAATTTGAAGTGTAGCATCAGATCTGCACACTGGCCTGGCGCCGGTGCCAATGGTTCCACTGCAGGCGCGCGAAATACGAATAGGTAAAGCAAATGAGCAGCCTCGACCGCGCCAGGCGAGACCTGGTAATCGCCAATCGCATCCTGGCTAATGAAGGTGTGCTCGACGCTTACGGCCACGTTTCAATCCGCCACCCTGAAAACCCCACACTTTTTCTACTATCGCGCTCTTGTTCGCCCGGTATCATTACTGAAGACGACATTGTCGAGTTTTCGCTCGATGGCAAACCAACCAAGCCTGAAAGCCGGCCGCTTTATCTCGAACGGTACATTCATAGCGGCGTTTACGAAGCACGACCTGATGTGATGGCTGTCTTGCATTCCCATGCCGAAGACATCCTTCCATTTACGATCACACCTGTTCCCTTTCGCCCGGTTATTCAGGCGGTTGGAGATATGGGGCCCGTCGTGCCCGTGTGGGATATTGCAACGAATTTTGGGGACGCAACAAATCTCTTGGTTACAACTCTCGCGCAGGGTCGCGACCTTGCAGCCTCACTCGCCACCCACAGGCTGGCATTGATGCGCTCGCATGGTTTCGTATCGACGGGCAGCACGCTTTACGAGGTCATCCGCCTTGCGGTGTATCTGCCGCGCAATGCGCGTGTTCTGCAGTCAGCGATGCGCATGTCATCGGAAGTCCGGGGGCTATCGGCAGGCGAGATTGCTGCGCGCGTGGCCCTTGACCCAAATTCACCGGCCATGACCCGTGGCTGGGAATATTGGGCCCGCCAGGCCGGCTGCGCAGATTTATTGGACTAAGGCCCGAGGCCACTGATCACTCCGGAATTTCGCCGACAATCGCCGTGCGCTCCATTCTGCGTCGTTCAGGATAATAATCGTTCGCTGCATAGTGTTGCAGGCACGTATTGTCCCAAAACGCAATTGTACCGGGTTTCCAGTTCAGCCGGAACTGATACTCGGGATACTGCACTTGCCCATACAGCAGCTCGAGCAGAGCCTGGCTTTCATCCCGATCTAGCTCTTCGATAAACAGCACGAATTGGCGATTGACATAGATGGCTTTCTCGCCCGTCACCGGATGCGTGCGCACCACCGGATGCGAAGGATTTGGAAAACGCGTTTCCATATCTCTGAGGCGCTCCTGATCTTCCGGCGAATTGGAAAACAACACTCTGAAATTGCGGAAGTCATGGCGCGCCCTTAGCCCGTCAATCATGCCCTTGAAGGTATCGCTCAAGCCATTGTATGCGGCTGCCATATCGCACCAAAGCGTATCACCACCGGTCTCGGGCATGATGTCACACTTCAAAATGGTGTATTTTGTCGGCCGCTCGCGAAACGTCGTATCGGCATGCCAGACGTCGGTAGAAAGCACCGGATTGTCCTTGTGATTGTCCAATACCAACACTTCGTCGACATCGCCCATTGGCCGAAACGGATTGACTTCGAGATCACCGAACAAGCGGCTGATGGCAACATGCTCTTGCGACGTGAGATTCTGATCTCTGAGATAGATGACCTTGTGCGCGATCACCGCCGCTTCAAACGCTTTGAGCGTTGCCGGATCCAATCCATTCTTAAGATCCAATCCGGTTATCTCAGCCCCAAACGAGCGCCCGCGCCGTTCGATACCAAATGGCGCCTCCGCCAACAGCTTATCGAGCGCCTCTGGCCGAATTTGCTCGTTCATTTGCCACCTCCCTCGCGGCCCAGCATACCCCAACGGTCGCCTGTATCGCGCGCCACCTTAGCACGCTATCGCCTTTCGATTGTCCGGAACGATAGTATATTGCCTAACTACCAAATCCCGCTAGCCTAAACCGCGCAAAATAGACGTTGAGTGAAAACAATATGGATTTAGGAATTAGAGGTCGCACAGCCATCGTTTGTGCTTCGTCTCGTGGGCTCGGTAAAGCCTGTGCGACAGCGTTGGCACGGGAGGGTTGTGACATTGTTATCAATGGTCTCGATGCCGACCGTCTCGAGGCCACGCGAAAAGAATTGGCAACCGCCCATACTGTCAATGTTGCCGCGATTCAGGCCGACATTACGACCGAGGAGGGGCGCGCCAGATTGATTGCCGCCGCTCCTGACGCCGATATCTTGGTCAACAACAATGCCGGCCCGATGCCTGGCGCATTCCTGGATTGGGAGCATGAGGACTGGTTGACGGCGCTGGAAGCCAATCTCCTCGCTCCCATTTTCATGATACGAGCGTTATTGCCCGGCATGCGTGCCAAAAAATTCGGCCGCATCGTGAACATCACATCGGCCATGGTTTTGTCGCCGAAGTTCTCCCGCATGGGGCTGTCGACCACTGCCCGGGCCGGACTGACCGGCTTGGCCAAATCGATCTCACGAGACATTGCCGTCGACAACGTGACCATCAACAACATGCTGCCCGAACGCATCGATACCGATCGCCAGGTGTTCATGGCAACACGGCGCTCCGAGCAAGAGGGGATCAGCTATGACGAAGCACGCCGGCTGATCGCCGAGTCACTGCCCGCCAAGCGCTTCGGAAGACCGGAGGAATTTGGCGACACCTGTGCGTTTTTGTGTTCCCTCAACGCCGGGTTCATAACCGGCCAGAACATTCGCCTCGACGGCGGTGCCTACGAGGGGCTGGTTTAGAGCGCCGGGTGTTATTTTGACATCAATTTCTGTCACCACACGGTCGCCACCCAGTACCCCTCGTCCTGTCCGAAGCGATGTTACATGGTGCTTCGAAGCCTTGATCTCGGCCCGACGCCCGGCACGCCAATTGTGCTTTTGGCGCCAACCCCTTGCTGGAAACTGCATTTCAGGGCATGAAAGGGGGACACACGTCCAAGCAAAACCACCTCGTTTTCTGGGAGGCAACCCCTCATGATCATTGATTGTCACGGCCATTACACGACCGCCCCTGCTGAACTGGAACTCTATCGCGACCGAATGCTGGCCGGTCTCGCCGATCCCAACCGCAAATTGACGACATACGACATAACCGACGATCAAATCCGCCAAAGCGTAGAGGGCAATCAGTTAAAGGCGCAACAAGATCGGGGGACCGACGTCACGATCTTTTCACCCCGCGCCGCCGGCATGGCACATCACGTCGGCACGCCGGAAACCAGTGTCATTTGGTCCCGGTTTTGCAACGACATGATCAATCGCGTCTGCACACTTTTCCCGAAGAACTTCATCGGTGTCTGCCAGCTGCCGCAATCGCCCGGTATTCCGCCGGCCAATTGCATTGAAGAACTTGAGCGCTGTGTCAAGGAATTGGGCTTTGTAGGCTGCAATCTTAATCCCGATCCTTCTGGCGGCTATTGGACTGACCCGCCGATGACCGACAAGGACTGGTGGTATCCCTTCTACGAAAAGATGGTCGAGCTTGATGTCCCGGCCATGGTCCACGTCTCATCATCCTGCAATCCGAATTTCCATGCCACCGGGGCGCACTACATCAATGGCGACACCTCGGCCTTCATGCAGTTCATCCTGTCGGATATCTTCAAGGACTTTCCCACCCTGAAGTTCATCATTCCCCATGGCGGCGGTGCAGTCCCCTATCACTGGGGCCGTTATCGCGGTCTCGCCCAGGCAAACAAGCGCCCACCACTCGACGAAGGCCTGATGAACAACGTCTTCTTCGACACCTGCGTTTACCACCTCCCCGGCATCGAATTGCTGACATCCGTCATTCCCACCAAGAACATCCTGTTTGCCTCGGAGATGTTCGGGGCGGTACCTGGCGTCGATCCGGAAACCGGCTACAACTTCGATGATACCAAGCGGTATATCGACCAGCTGACGATCGGCGACGATAAAAAGAAGATGATCTTCTCGGACAACGCACTAAAGGTTTACCCGCGCTTGGCCGGTGTTTTAAAAGATCGCGGACTAACGGCCTGACCGCCTGAACATTGGTAAGGGAGATATTTGATGGCCGAATTAGGACGCATCAATCCTGTCATTGGCGCACTCGAGAGCGGCAAATGTGCAACCTCGATTTTTGCGCAAGCTGAACTTGAAACCGCTGTAACGCTTAGCCAATCGAAATACGACAGTATTGTATTCGAAATGGAGCATGTGCCGTGGGACGGCCGCATGTTGCGCAACGCCTTCCAATACATGCTGAACCGCGCGCAGATTGTGAAATCCGGTTCCGTCGCGCCAACCGTCGCACCGTTTGTCCGCATTCCACCGAATGGTGGGGAAATGAACCAATGGCTTGCCAAACAAGCTCTTGATATGGGCGCTTACGGAATTGTCTGGCCGCATGTCTCGACAGTTGACCAAGCATACAATTGCGTCTCTGCCTGCCGTTATCCACGCCGCAAAGAAAAGCCGATTTACGAACCAGCCGGCATCCGCGGCGATGGCCCCATGGTGGCGGCCCGCTATTGGGGCATAAGCCAACAGGAATATTATCAAGTCGCAGACGTCTGGCCGCTCGCCCCCAAGGGCGAGATCTTTGTCATCATCCAGATCGAGGATTTGGAGGGCATTGCCAATCTGGACGACATGTTGCGCAATGTTCCGGGCATCGGCGCCGTATTGATTGGTGAAGGCGATCTCTCACAGGAGCTGGGTGTGCCGCGCCAGTATGATCACAAGGAAGTCCTTGATTGTATGGCGCAGGTGGTCGCGACTTGTAAGAAGCACAATGTGGTTGTCGGCCATCCACATGTTGGCGCCGGCAACGTCGAGCGCATCGTCAATGAAGGCTACCGCTTCTTGATGTGCGGTGCACCGCGCAGCTATGCCAATCTCGACAAAACCTTAGAAGTTATCGGCCGCGCCTAACCAAGCCTCGATGTCAAACTGAACGGGCCACGAATAACAGTCGTGGCCCATCCTAAGAGCAAGGGAGAGGCGCAATGTCTCGCTATCCTGCATCTGGTCCCCTAACGCTGCGCGTGAATCTTGCCGAATACAAAAATACTCAGGCGCTGCGGTCGGGCGACATTACCTCAGACTTCGTGACGCTCGACTTTTGCGGGCCAGAGATCGCCAACCAAGGCTTCAAGCCGATGATCCGCGAAGCGGCCTTCGACGCCAGCGAACTGGCGATGGTTTCATTTCTGCAGGCGCGCGAAGTCGGCAAACCTTTGGTATTGACACCGATCCCCGTCCTTTCGCGCTTCCAGCATTTCTGCATTTCCTACAATAAGGACCGCTGTGGCACGCTCAAGCCGAAGGACATCGAAGGCAAACAAATCATCGTGCGTTCGTATTCCCAAACCACCGCCATGTGGGTCCGCGCAATCCTGAAGCACGAGTATGATGTCGATCTCTCCACTCTCCATTGGAACAGTTACGACGATCCGCACCCTGCGGAGGTTAAGGACCCCGACTTCGTCAATAAACTCGTCATGGGCGATAAAACCATCGATCAGATGTTGGTTGCAGGCGATTACGATGCCGCGATCGTCGGCTATGAATATGATGAACCGCACATTGCCACGCTCATTCCCGACCCGCATGAAGCCGCCGTGGATTGGTACAAGCGGCGCGGCATCGTCCCAGTCAATCATTTCTTCGTCGTCAGCAAGACCCTTTCGGAAGAACGCCCGGACGTGCTACCGGAACTCTATCGGATGATAGCGGCATCAAAGGCCGCAAATCCCCTGACTGCTGGTGGCATCGATCTTCTGCCGATGGGTTTTGAAGGTTGCGCCAAAACCATAGAAAACGTCATCATGTATGCCCGCGAGCAAGGACTGATTACGCAGAAATTTACCGTTGAGGAACTATTCGACGACAACACCATAAAGCTTGGTGCGTGATCGCTGGCTGTGTCTGACAAATGACGACGAGATGTGTGAGGCGGCAATTTGTAGCGCCGACAGCCTGACGCACGATGCCCCCCGATGGGTATAGTCCGGCCCAGACACAATCATCAGACCTGGCATTGCCGATCGGGAAAACGGAGACCCTGCGCGTGATAGATTGGACGAAAAGATACGATATCCTGGTCATCGGCGGCGGCAACGCTGGTCTATGTGCAGCAATAACGGCTGCCCGCGGTGGTGCCAGCGTCTTGATCGTCGAAAGCGCGCCCATTGAGTATCGCGCCGGCAACAGCCGCCATACCCGCAATTTTCGGTGCATGCATCGCGCACCCAACGATGTCCTGACAGACAGCTATCCGGAAGACGAATATTATGATGATCTCCTGCGCGTCACAGGCGGCGAAACCAACGAGCAATTGGCGCGCATGACGATCAGAGCATCCGAAGGGTGCTATCAGTGGATGGTCGACAATGGTGCCCGGTTTCAACCTGCCCTTGGCGGCACCCTGCAATTGTCCCGCACGAATGCTTTCTTCCTGGGTGGCGGCAAAGCGCTGGTCAACGCCTATTATCGCACCGCCGAGGAACTAGGGGTTGCGATCGTGTATAAGGCAGAAGTCACCGATCTCGATATCGAGGACGCAACCTTTCGCACAGCAACCGTCACGCACAACGGCAAGGACCACAAGGTCGAAGCCCGCGCAGTCGTCTTCTCGGCAGGCGGATTTGAATCGAATCTTGAATGGTTGGAAGAGGCCTGGGGCCCGCCGGCGCGCAACTTCCTCATTCGCGGGACGCCCTACAATAAGGGCTCATGTCTGAAAATGCTCTTGGACCGCGGTGCCAAACCGATCGGTGATCCCAAACAGTGTCATGCCGTGGCTATTGACGCGCGAGCACCGAAATATGATGGCGGCATATGCACCCGCGTCGACTGCGTCTCGCTCGGCATTGTCGTCAATCGCGAAGCCCGCCGCTTCTATGACGAAGGTGAGGACTTCTGGCCAAAGCGCTATGCCATCTGGGGCCGATTGGTCGCTGCCCAACCCGACCAAGTCGGATTTTCGATTATCGATTCAAAAGCTGTCGGCAATTTCATGCCGCCGGTCTTCCCGCCAATAAGAGCTGACACGCTTACAGAGCTTGCCGGCAAGCTCGACCTCGATGCCGCCACCCTGGAAACAACGGTCGCCGAGTTTAATGCCGCAGTGCAGCCGGGCACCTTCGATATAACCAGTCATGACGACTGCCATACCGACGGTCTGACACCACCCAAGTCGCATTGGGCACGCACAATCGAAAAGCCACCCTTTTATTCATACCCCCTGCGCCCCGGAATCACGTTTACGTACTTGGGTGTCACGGTGAATGAAAAGGCGCAAATCATAATGCGTGACGACAAGCCTGCCGCGAATATGCTGTCGGCTGGAGAAATGATGGCTGGCAACGTTTTGGGCAAGGGGTATTTGGCCGGCATCGGCATGACCATCGGAACCGTATTTGGCCGCATCGCGGGAGAGGAGGCACTGCGCAATGTCCGCAACTGACACCTATGAGATGGTGGCCGACGACGATCCGGTGAAAGAGGCGGACCGGATCATGCAGATCTGCAATGCCTGCCGCTATTGCGAAGGCTTTTGTGCTGTTTTCCCGGCTATGACGCGGCGCTTAACGTTTTCCGAACCCGATCTCAATTACTTAGCCAATCTCTGTCACAACTGCGGCGCCTGTCTCTATGCCTGCCAATATGCCCCACCGCATCCCTTTCTCGTCAATGTGCCAGAGACCTTTGCCAAAGTACGCGCTGAAACTTACAGATCCTATGCCTGGCCGGCGTTTATGGGCCCTCTCTACGACAACAATGCTCTCGCAGTAGCGCTGATTACCGCCGCGGCCCTGTCCGCATTTTTGTTCGGTCTATTTGCCTGGGTCGCCCCGGAAGTCATATGGGCAAGCCATGTCGGCGAAGGCGCGTTCTATAAGGTGATATCGCACAACACCATGGTCGGGATCTTCGGCGGCGTCGCCCTGTTCGTCATCCTTGCTTGGACCATCGGGTTTATGAAATTTTGGCGCGACACCGGTGAGAAACTGGGTGACTTCGTAGCCCCGCGTACTTTCGGCCAGGCCGTGTGGGACGTCCTCACGTTGAAGTATCTCGACGGCGGCGGCGATGGGTGTACTTACCCGGACGACAAACCGTCCTTCACGCGGCGCACCTTCCACCACTTTACGTTTTACGGTTTCATGCTCTGCTTTGCCGCCACCTGCCTCGGCACGATTTATCACTATGGCCCCGGCTGGGAAGCACCCTATGATTTCCCGAGCCCACCCAAGGTTCTTGGAACTCTTGGCGGCATTGGCCTGATCATCGGACCGATCGGATTGCTCGCCTTGAAATTTAGAAGTGATCCGGCCTTAACGGACCAGGCCCAGCGGGGCATGGATTCAGGATTTCTGGTCCTTTTATTGCTGATCAGCCTCACCGGATTTGCCTTGTGGTTCTGGCGAGATACCATTTGGATGGCGCTGCTATTGGCCGTTCATCTGGGCGTCGTGTTGGGACTGTTCCTGACCTTGCCCTACGGCAAATTCGTGCATGCCATCTACCGTTTTGCGGCCCTGGTCCGCTATGCCCTAGAGCGCACACGACCCAATCCGGCTGCATCCTTCGACTAGTCCCCTCGCGTAGTCGGCCTCCGAGCCAACGCCGCCGTCTGGTACTATTGTCACGCGCCGAAAAGCCCGAGCGAAGCCATGATCAGCATTACGAGAGAAAAATCTATGGCACCCAGGCGATATGGTGGCTAAGCCACCAGATCAGAAAACCGGCACCGATAACGGCGATGATCTTGCCAACCCGCTTGATCCGGCGGATAAGCCTGCGCCATTTGAACTGATTGCGGCTTGCCTGAAAGTGCTCCAGCACCGGTTGATGGCCCGGCCGATCAAAGATCTTATAATACGTCGTCGGCAATACCGTCACCGAGGCACCTTGAAGAGAATCGTAGGCCATATAGACCATGTCCTCATCAAGTGTAAGCGGCCCGCAATCTTTCTCAGCATCCTTCCAGGCCTTGGCAAACCGCCGCCCGTTTTCATTATTGCGAACAAACATCGCGCCGGCCGAAATCCTGAGATAATGCGTCCGCCCGACCTGGGTTGGATGAAACACCACCGCAACATCGCTCTTTAGCTCATCGATCAGTGTCATCGGCTGGCGTACGACGGCATCCGCATCGACATACATAATGTTGCGGTCGGGAAATTTTTGCAGGCAGTAGTTCACGAAAACCGGCTTCAGCCGCGTTGTTGCTTCCCAGGTGGGCCCGCGCTCATAGCGCTTCAGAAAATAATTGATGCCAAACTTCTCAAGGGACGCCTTGAGCGACAGGATCTGTGGCAGATAGTTGGGCGTATAGAACGCACAAGCTACGTAACTTTGTGGACCATCCAGCCAAGCCAGTTCTTCTGGCAATTCGACGTGCTCGGATGTCTCTTCCTCTGACTGTACAGATGCGTCCACAAGATTACTCCCGCCAGTAGTCCGATATCCAGTCAGCCGGCAAAAACCGCCGCTTTATGAGACGCGGCTGCCACCCAGTTCCGACCCGCTTTTTCGGCTCATGTTGCCCTCTTAGCGCCGTTTCGGGCGTAATGGAACCATAAAACACCAGGATCTTTGCGTCCGACGGCTTACGTGGACGAGCAAAAAAACGAACCACCCGATTTCGTGGCAACGAGACCTGATTGAACGGCTGGCACCAGTCGGCCGGCCAGAACGTTACCTCATCCACCGCCTTGGTAAGAAAGTTCTGCTCTTTGCTTGCATACTTTTCTACGATCTCGGTTGCTGACGTCGCATAAAATTTGTCGAGAACACCGTGTTCCTGACCAATAAAATACCTGACGACAGAACTATTG
The DNA here is from genome assembly GCA_965223255.1 of Hyphomicrobiaceae bacterium. Classification (GTDB taxonomy): domain Bacteria; phylum Pseudomonadota; class Alphaproteobacteria; order Rhizobiales; family Hyphomicrobiaceae; genus CBDCWA01. The sequence continues at coordinate 678,374 of CBDCWA010000004.1, forward strand.
CCGTATTCCAGATGCGGATCTTTCCACTCCCGGATGATACAGAACCGCCCCTCATAGGTCAGCAAATCGTCAATCGACTGCAAAATGACAATGTCGAGATCTAGAAAGAGCGTCATGCCCTCCAGACCACCCAAACCCCGTTGCATCAGTCCGAGCTTCGGCCAGTATTTACCAAGCGCCGTGTCGAACTCCACTTGTGGCATCGCCTGACACTCGACCTCAGCCCGAATACCGCGATCATCATCGGTAAAACACACGAACCGGAACGACCACGATGTATTGCGCTGAACCATGCCATAGAGCCGGTTGACCCACTCCGGCCCATACCGCGTGCCCCACTTCATGCAGACAATATTGACCCTGCGCGCCTGTTGCGCGGCCTCGAATGCCTGCTGCCACTTTGTATTCATACTATACGCGCTCTTTCTTCGCGATTATGGGTTCGAGCAAGAAAGCCAAGGCGGATCAAATGTCAACAGCATGGCAATCCAGGCCAAGGGTGTCTTGTATGGGAGTTGGCACAGTTCTTGATTGCATTAGGTCAAGCACCTGCTTAGTACGACCGCCATACCAACACGCCTTAGAGCAACAGCGCCCGCTAACCACATCAACTCTTTGAATTCCGACAAAATTTCTAATGGCAACACCGAGTCCCGATAACCCAGTTTCCAGCGGCTATACAATTGGCTATGCCCAAGAAAAAGGCAGTTTCCGCGTCTATATCTGCCTGTCACTGGCTGCCGTCGCCGCATTGGTGTGGATCTTACGCTCGAGCGAAATCGCATTGGCGATAGCGGTCGTTTTCGGCGCCATCGGTTATTATTTTTTCCCGCTCGTCGAGACAGGCAAAGCGCGTCTTGGCGCCGGCCAGTATGGCATTTTCATCGAGGGCTTCGGCATCATTCCCTGGCGTGCCATCAAAGATATACGCCTGTCCACTTATGCCGTACGAACACTGATCATCAATGAGCTCCATATCGAGCTTTCGACCAGCCTTCCAAACGCCCTGATCGCGGATTGGCGCAGCCTGCCATGGTACCGCCTGCTGATGAAATTGCCCTGGTCGATGACGCGCGACAATGTCATTCGCATCAATCTCGAACCGTTTGCCAGCACGCCGGAACAAATTTGCGACGCGCTCGTCCGCAACCGCACCCATTTTGGAACTTCGCCGTAGCTAACGCCTGGTTAGATGTCACCTTCTGCTCGCATCTTCCAAAGATTCCATGCTCTGGGAATTTGTGTCTCGACGATTTCCAGCGTGGTATCGGCTTCACCCTGTGTGAGGGTGGTGATACCGCTTCCGATGCGCAATGCATCCATCATCAGTCGTGCATTGACTTCAGTGTAGACCGCGCGATAGACGGCCTGCTTGACGTTCCCCCCGACCACTGTCGATCCATGCCCGCGCATCAACACGAGATTTCGGTCAGCCAAAGACCCTGCGAGCGCCGCACCCAATTCGTTACTTGTGATCAACAGCGACGTAGCATCCCCCGCCACATCTCTGATCTCAAATATTGGCGTCGATAATCCGATAAACCCACTCATGTGGCAGACCGCGCAAAAATTAGCCCCCTGCGCAATGCTGAAGGGGACCACCGACGGCGAATGACTATGCACGATCGCGTTAACATCCGGCCGCGCCCTGTAGATTTCACCATGGATAAAACGTTCGAGATAAACCGGCCGGCCCTTTGCATTCGCCGGAACACCGTCAAGATCGAATTCAACGATATCATCCGGTGTCACCAGACCCGGCGCCATGTTGCGCGCCAACAGGAAATGATTGGGGTCTTTATCGTGGCGCGCACTCAAATGCCCGAAACCGTCAACAATGCCTTCGCGAAACAGGATGCGATTGCCAAGCACGATATCGCCAATTAATTCCGGATCAGGTGTAGCGCCCGGCGCTACCAGGTCGCTCACCGGCGCCGCAATGCTCTCGGTGGTTGGTGTGTTTGTCGACTGGCTCATCTCTTCCTCCCCAGACTACCGCGCAAAGCATTCATGATCTCTACTAACCAATCAAATCCCCTGGCGCAAAGTATTGTGCCCGCCAAACTAGCGCCCACGCCTGGAACCGTATAACCAAGTGCATTAGTTTGCACCGAAAAGGCTCACGGGGGCCCCGCCCATCAGGAGACGAATAATGAAAGCTATGGTCGTGAATAGCTTCGGAGATCAATCCGTATTTGATCTCCAGGATGTGCCGCCGCCGAAACCAAAGACCAATGAAGTGCTGGTCAAAGTTCAGGCGGTCAGCGTCAACAGAACCCGCGATCTCAACGTTGCCGATGGATCAGTGGTTGGCGCCGATTATCTGCCGATCATCCCGGGCCAGGATCCGGCCGGCGAAATTGCCGGCCTCGGCAAAGGCGTGGACGGCCTTAAGCTTGGACAGCGCGTCATTGTGCACTCCCGCATGACGTGCGGAAAATGTGCGATGTGCAAATCCGGCAACGATGCCGAATGCAGGAAATCAACAAGCATTGGCATCCATCGCCCAGGTGGTTACGCCGAATTCGTCGCCGTCCCAGCCAAGCAGTGTTTTCCTATTTCGAAGAAGCTGTCGTTTGGCGAGGCAGCCGTCATCATGCGTCACTTTCCCATGGCCATGCAGCAGCTGGACCGCAAAGTACAGCTCAAGCGCGGCGAATGGGTGCTCGTAATGGGCGCCTCTGGCGGCCTAGGCAGTGCCTGCGTGCAGGTTGCGAAATATCGCGGCGCCAAAGTCATAGCCGGCGCAGGCAGCGATCAACGGGTCAAGGCAGCCCTCGCCCTCGGCGCCGATTACGGCATCAATTATCGCCGCCAGAAGCTATCAAAACGCATTCGTGACCTCACCGAAGGCCGCGGTGTCGATGTCGTATGCGAAAACATTTCAGACCCGACGACATGGCCTGAGGCGCTCAAGTCCATGGGCCGCAATAGCCGCCTCGTAACCTCCGGCGCGCACGGCGGCGGTGTCGTCCCCGTTGATATGAAATACCTCTATCACAACCGGATCACCCTTTTTGGCACAGCCGGCGCGGACCGGTGTACGGTCGATACCGCATTCGCCGGGGCCAATCGCGGCAAGTTCATCGCCAAGGTCGATCTCGAATTGCCACTCAGCGAATTGACTCGCGCCTTTGACATGATTGCCGACCGTCAGGTCGAAGGTAAGATCATAATCAACCCGGCTCTATAGAGCATGCTCAATTAAACTTGAAACACCCAAGGCCGCGACCGCGCCCCGCCGCTTGGCTGCGCGCCCGCGCAGGCCCGAGCGTTAGCGAGGAATGGCCCGTGAGCGATACCAACCAGCCGTAAGGCTATTGCCCATCATTACGCTTGAGGACGACCATATCGTCGCGATGAACCAACTCATCGCGGCCCGCATAACCGAGAATGCCTTCCAATTCGCGGGTCTGCCGTCCAATGATGCGTTCCGCATCGCCGGAGGCATAAGCGACCAGGCCACGTGCGACGTCACTGCCGTCTTGCCCCCGGATCACGACCGCGTCACCGCGATCGAAAAAGCCTTCAACGCCAGTGACTCCAGCCGGCAACAGGCTCTTGCCACGCATCAGTGCCCGCTCCGCCCCGGCATCGATCGTGATGACACCTTTGGCTTCCAGACGTCCCGCGATCCATCGTTTCTTAGCCGTGACCGGATCCGAGTGTGCCACAAACCACGTGCATTTGGCGCCAGAGCCAATAGCGGCCAGCGGATTTGAGATCTTACCACTCGCTATCACCATGTGTGCGCCCGACGAGCCCGCAATTCTGGCCGCCTCAATTTTCGTCTTCATTCCACCGCGCGACAATTCAGTGCCGGCATCGCCAGCAACAGCTTCGATGTCTGCAGTGATCTCGCGCACAACCGGAATGTGTTGGGCACCTGATGCGCTGCCCGGCGGTGCGGTATAAAGCCCGTCAACATCAGATAACAAGACCAGACAATCCGCAGAAACCATCGAGGCAACCCGCGCTGACAAGCGATCGTTGTCACCGTATCGGATTTCATTTGTGGCAACCGTGTCGTTTTCGTTGACCACCGGCAAAGCGCCAAGATCCAGCAGCGTCTGAATGGTATGGCGCGCGTTGAGATACCGCCTGCGCTCTTCGGTATCGCCAAGTGTCACCAGAATTTGTGCCGCCGTAAGCCCGCGTTCGTGCGCCAGAGATTGATAGGCTTGCGCCAACGAGATTTGGCCGACCGCCGCCGCCGCCTGCGACTGTTCGAGTTCGAGCCGACCGGCCGGCAATCCCAACAGATGACGGCCAAGCGCAATTGCACCGGAAGAGACCAGCACGATTTCCTTGCCGGTGGCCCGGAGCTCGGACACATCGTCAAGAAGTGACGCCAGCCACGCCCGCTTTAGCGCGCCGCTATCAACGTCCGCCAACAACGATGAGCCAATTTTCACCACCAGGCGTTTTGCGTGCTGCCAGATATCGGGATCAACTGCCGTCATCGAACGTATCACACCTATTAAACGGATCGCTGGCCTCAAGGGGGACAATAGCCAGCATGTAACCCGGTCCACTCCCTAATTGAGCGAAGGCTGCCAGGCTTTGGGCGTCGCCTCTGCCTCTTTACCGCGTTGTCGCTCCCGCTCGATCTCTTGCACCAGCAACGCCAAGACATCACGCACATTGCGCCCAGACACCGCAGAAACGACCTTGACGTCCTTGCCGCAAGCGGCCGCCAAAGCCGCCGTTTGCGCCTGGATCATTTCATCGTCAAGAGCATCGCACTTCGTCAAGACGACGATCTCAGGTTTTTGATCGAGCCCGCCGCCATAAGCTTCAAGCTCTCCTCTGACTGTCTGATAAGCGCTCACAACATCCTCTTGGGTTGCATCCACGAGATGCAAGAGAACGCTCGTGCGTTCGATATGACCCAGGAATCGGTCACCGAGACCCGCTCCCTCATGCGCGCCCTCAATCAGCCCTGGTATATCTGCCAGCACAAAGGACGTATCTCCGACGCCGACCACACCGAGATTGGGATGCAGCGTGGTAAATGGGTAATCGGCAATTTTTGGATGTGCGGCCGAGACGGTGGAAAGAAACGTTGATTTGCCGGCGTTGGGCAAACCGACCAGGCCGGCATCTGCGATCAATTTCAGACGCAACCAAATCCACATCTCCTCACCGGTCTGACCAGGGTTGGCGCGCCTTGGCGCCTGGTTTGTCGAGCTTTTGAAGTGCGCATTGCCAAACCCACCGTTGCCGCCTTTGAGCAAGCGAACGCGATCATTGGCAGCCACCAACTCAGCGATGACCGTTTCTTGATCATCCGCCAGGACGACGGTACCGGGCGGCACACGCAGGACCACATCGTCACCTTTTGCACCCGCCCTGTTACGTCCCATGCCATGGCCACCGGTCTTCGCCTTGAAGTGCTGACGGTAGCGAAAATCGATAAGCGTATTGAGCCCCTCAACGCATTCCAACCATACATCGCCCCCGCGCCCGCCGTCACCGCCGTCCGGGCCACCGAATTCGATAAACTTTTCACGCCGAAACGACACCGAGCCTGCCCCGCCATCACCGGAGCGCACATAGACTTTTGCCTGATCCAGAAATTTCATCGCTTTTTTGGTCTCTTTAATCTCCTTGGGCACGAGATCATAGCGCACCGAGGCAACAATTTGCATCCGCGCTTCACACCAGTGCTGCTCGACACCGCGCCGCGTGAAGCCAAGCTTCTTCAAAACGCGCCGAGAACCACCATTATCCTTGAAGTGCCGGCTTGTCAGGCGCTGATATCCCAGAGCGTTAAAACAATGCAGACAGAGCGCATGGGCTGCTTCTGTCGCATAGCCATTCCCCCAGTAGTCCTTGCCAAGCCAATAGCCGATTTCCGCAACGCCATCGGTTTCCGGATCGGGCGCGGCACCACAAACACCGACCAACTCGTCATCAACGGAGATACCTCGGACAACCTCATCTCCCTGAATGCTGGCAATCCAGCGAAAGGCATCGGTAACGGTATAGGGATGCGGCACGCGTGCAACCATGCGCGCCACATCCCAATCACCTGCCAACAGCGCCATGCGCTCGGCATCGCGCGTCGTCAGCGGTCGAAGAACAAGACGGTGGCATTCAAGCGCCAGTTCATCGTCACTCACGCAGCCTCTTTCCCTTCTCCCTCAACGACAGCCATATCCCGATCCCAGGCATAAAAGAAGACATTGAGATCACGCTCCCTTGCCGGGGCAGCAATCGACCCAGAACCGATCAAGCGCAATCCACACTTCTCCAATACGCGAGCGGAAGCAGGATTATCCGTCCGCACCGACGCCTCAAGGCGCCGCCACTCTGCCAGCTTGCTGGTGCCATCCAACAGCGTCGATAAGGCCTCGGTCATTAGTCCTTGTCCAGAGTAATGTTGTGCCAGCAAATACCCGATAACGACAACGCCGTCACCAAGGTCATGCAGCCCGACAAGACCTGCGAACCGCTGCGGCTGGCGGCTCGTCTTCAAGATGATTGCGCGGATAACCGCCCGCCCATCAGCGTTGGCCGCCCGCATGCGCTGGATCCGTTTTTCTGCTTCGCCGTCCGGCAAAGGATGCGGCCAGGACGCCGTCTTCGTCGCCACCCAGGCATTTGCAGCAATATCGTGCAGAACACGTGCATCATCAAATTCCGGCCAGCGAAGCCACAGCCGGTCGGATTCGAATCTCAAGACATCGTCCTGCAACAGGTTGGAGAACATGTCACTTAGTCCTTCTCAAATCACATCGGTCGTCACAGACACGAAAAAAGGCGGTGCCTATCACCGCCTTGATGTGTCGACCGATTGACTTGAGAGGTTCAACGATCCTCTCTCATCTTGACTGGCTCACCATCAAGGCCGGTTAGGCCGTGGTGGGAGCCAAAAACTCCCACCTATTCTGCTGCTTCACTCATGGGCTCGACAGAGACATAGACGCGCCCTTTTTGTTTTGTCTTAAACGCGACTTTCCCTTCAATCAGAGCGAAAATCGTGTGGTCCGTGCCCATCCCGACGTTCGCGCCTGGATGCCACTTGGTGCCACGCTGCCGGCAAATGATATTGCCTGGCACGACGCGCTCACCGCCGTATTTCTTGATGCCAAGATACTTCGGTGCAGAATCGCGTCCGTTACGTGAGGAACCGCCTGCTTTTTTATGTGCCATAGTCTCAAGTCCTAGTCTGATAATCGTCCAAGCTCTCGATCGGTTGACCGAAATCACGTGGTCATCGCGATCAGGCGCCAATAATCTCGGTAATCCGAACCGTCGACAAATGTTGCCGATGTCCCTTCTTGCGCCGCGAATTCTTCCGGCGCCGCTTCTTAAAAACGATAACTTTTTTGCCGCGCCCCTGGGTAACGATTTCGGCAACGACTTTGGCGCCAGCCACAGTTGGCGAGCCGACCTTCACGTCCGCGCCATTGCCGACCAAAAGAACATCGTCGAACTCAACCTTCCCGCCGGCTTCGCCTTCGACTTTTTCGATGGTGACCAATTCGTCCGCAGCAACGCGGTACTGCTTGCCACCCGTCTTAATGACAGCGTACATCCTTCAAACCTTTTTTCATTTCCGCGCCCTTCGGTGGTGCTGGCGGATCACCGGCACACTTTTCAGGTCAGCGTTCAAGTTGACAAGACCTCGGGCAGCGCATCTTGGCGGGGCCGATGCAGCCCCGCTCGAAGGCGGTGTTATCGGTGAAAGCGGCCCCGAAGTCAACAATATTACAGCCCCATTTGCAGGCTTTTGCAGACCCCCTCCGCGACATTCCTGCATGCTCGGTATATTTAATGGACACAATTTGATGCTAGGTCAGCAGCCCTCAGGCAGAACAACGAGATCTGCTGCGAATATGATTCAGAGAGCATCCGGCCAGCTGCATAGTTTGGTAGGCTCGGCACGGATCGACTGGAACTAACACTTACCCCGCCTTGCGCCGGATCTTGAAATTGGCGCCCCAAAACTCACGAAAGGCAGTAAAGAAGATGAAAAAGCTAATCGTGCTCATCTTTATCGTGCTCATCGGGTTCTACATCGCGTGGCCTGGCTATTCCGGTTATCAAATCCATTCAGCCTTGAGCGCTGGCGACCGAACCGGGCTTTCCAACAAAATCGACTTCCCAAGCGTGCGCAAATCGATGCGTGATCCCATTGTTACCAAGATCGAACAGCGCCTGTCCGGTATTCTCAAAGGAACCAGCGCCATACCCGGCCTGACAAACAAGAGTGCCTCGAAAGCGCACATTGAGAAAATCGTTGATGGTGCCCTGGTCGACACCGTCAACCCCGACAAAATGATCGAAATGTATAAACAGGGCGGTGATTTCACAGCTGAAATTCAACAGGCGATATTACGCCAGATCGACAAGACCGGCGGCATCAACGCCTTGTTCGGTTTGTCTGGCGGCAAGCGCAGCGCAGAAAACAAAGACGGCGGCACATTCGGCGGCATTAAATTACCGGACGGCATTGGCCAAAGGGTCGGAGAACTGGTCTCCAATCAAGCGACCGGCGATTTGGCGGCCAAGCTCGGGCTAGATGCAACGTCGCTTGCAAAAAAGCTCTTTCCAACCAGCGGCGGTGAAACCCGCTCGGCTGACAAAAAAGACGGCTCATCGTTCGGATTGGGCAATATCAAAAGTTTCGGTTTTGACGGGCCGCTGGCAATGTTCCTTGGTATCGCAGCCTCTCCAAGTGCCAAACAACCGAGTGTCACAGCCCAGATTGATTTCAAGGACACCGATTGGAAGGTAACCAAACTCACACCCAATCTCTGAATTCTAGGCAAACCGGTTCAGATCCGTAAGATCTGAACCGGCTCCGGCTAGCACGCGTGTCGGCGCAGGCAACGGCGATAGCGCCAACCACCGCCCCAGCGTCTTGCGCATGTCCGCCGCCAGCGAACACAGCGCCGGACCACACGCGGGCGCAAACGGACACGCTGCCAACGACAAAAGCGCCCGACATGGCGATGCAGCCTACCCGTACGCGGACCAATAAGCGCATTGCGATGGCACCCGTGGATTTTGTGGATGAGATTGCTCCGGTCCAAAACCGAAACTGGACCGACGGCTTTAGAAAAAGGCGCCGCAGTAGCGCTTGTCATCCCAAACATAGCCAAAGCTGCCGCTAACGTGAGTGCCAGCAATCCTGGCACAGCATGGTCCCGAATAGTCATAACGGCTCACCTCATAGAATATGCCGGCCGCAAAGCAGCCGGACGCAACAACAAAAAGTGACATGAGATCACAGGACCCTAACGGCCTAGGCGGGATTTTCCGTTGTTCCAAAACCCAAAAACATCAACAAGTCATGATTTTAGCGCTGAACGCGCACTACAAATAACAACGCGATTAGCGCTGATCCGCTCTCTGGCCTACCAGGTGTTGCAGACGTCCCATTACCAATCGATTTACATCCGTTCGGTCGGTTTTCCACAACCTTATTGGAGCCTTGGTCCGCCAATCCCGGTCACCTTGCAAAGCGCGTGAACTTGTTTGCGCTTAATGTATTAACACGTTGTCAAAACTTGTTAATATCGTCTTGATCGATGGCGATGATCGATCCTCTGTCGCACCTGCAAGCAAGCTCCGGCTGAAGCTCATGGAAACCGGACAATCTGTACATGTCTACGAAACGCCAAATGACGGTCAAGCATTCACCCGAATCGGCTAGCCATTTACGTAGTATTAGTCGAATCATCGTGTTGTAGCGCTTTGGAGATTGAATGCTTGGGTATCCAAAGCGCAGGAGAGAGTTAGATGTTGCTGAGTGTGCTTGAAGACGGTTTGGAAGGTCTAAAAGGCCCCTATCCAGAACTAGACCGGGCCAGAGTGCTGATTACCGGCTTAAGTCCGACCAATGGCGTTGACCTTGCCCGCGCGTTTGCAGAACATAAAGCGCGTCTGGTCCTGCAACATACCGATACCTCTCCTGAGTTCGACGCATTGCTCGAAGTTTTGGCCGCCACGGCTGATGAACTTCACGTAACGTCGCCGTCGCTTACCAACCGCGATGACACCGTGGAGTATGCCAAGAGCGCCGCCCAGGCCTTTAGTGGCCTCGAAGCCGTGGTCAACCTCATTCACGTTGGCGCCGGCGAAGTCCATCCCGAAGCGACGATGGAAGACATTGACGACGCGATCGCAGACAAGCTGCGGGCGCCCTATCACATCACGGATGTTGTTGCCAATCGCATGCGCACGACCTGGTGCGAAGGATCGATTACCAACATCGTCACCCTCCAATCCACCGCCTCGCGCAGCGACGCGATTTTGGCCAGCATGATCCGAACCGCCTTGGCCAACATGACCCGCCACCTGGCTGATCATTGGGCTGAATATGGCATTTCGATCAATGCCGTAGGGCCAACAGATCCAAACAGCACCGAATTATCCAAGCTGGCGCAGCATTTGAAATCGCAATATGACATCGCAAAATTGGCGTTGTATTTGGCAAGCGACAGCTGCGGCGAAATCACCGGTCAAACTTTTGAGGCAGCGGGCGCCTTCTCTATCGATGCGGCGGAGGCCCGATAACCGGACCGGTCCGTTGCTGCCGGTGACACCGAAAACCGATGCTGGCTTATGCCCCCGAGGCCCGGTTGAGATTTCACCACCAACCAGACTGGCGTCCCGCCATCCATATCAGGCGACACGCCAGCGCCGTCATCAGCAATTTGAAACCTATCCGGAACCAGGCCTCTCGCATACTGTTGAGCGCGCGGGCCCCGGCATAGTTGCCGATCACACCCGCAACGATCATCGCTGCAATCAACAACGCGTACTGGCCAATCGCAACACCGACCAGGCCGAAGGCCACCAACTTCATGACATGCACGATCGTCATCGTTGCAGCCAACGTTGCAGCATGGTTGCGCCTGTCGGGGCTCGCCGCCGCCACAAACGGTGCCACGACGGTACCAGTCGCACTCACAAAAACCCCGAGAAACGTTGACGCAAAGCCTACTGCTGCAAAACGTCCGGTTTTTGTGCCAAGTCGTCCTAAATCGGGCAGCCAGGCAATCGTGGCAATAAAGACGCCAAGAAAGCCCAACAACAACGTGCTTGGTAAACTGATGAAGATCCGAGCACCGAGACCGGCACCAATCGCCGAACCCACGAAAAACGGCAGCAGCACCGGATAAAGCACATGTTGATACAGCATCAGCGCACGGGTGCTGCCGGTACCAAGTTGGACCAGGGTATGCATGGGAATGAGCTGGGCCGGCGGAAAAAACATCGCCATAATCGCCAGCATCATCACTCCGCCGGCTGTCCCACCAATGAGCCCCAAAAAAGAGGTAACCGCCGAGGCGATCGTCAAGAACACAAACACCACCGGCGTCGTCCCAGTAATTGCGGAAAATTCCAGGTCCAACGCGAACCGCCCCCTAGGTGTCTGAAAAAGGTCAAAGCAAGCCAGAAAGCTAGGCACTGGCGCTAAGCGCCGAGAAAGATGCCAAATATCGTTACCAATCAAGGGCGTTCTGGTTGACAAGACGCCGCATCGAAGCTATCTGCAGCTCACTGCTAGCACTCAACCACATCGAGTGCTAGCGAGATCACAACCATCAACCAGCGGGAAGCGTTTGGTTGCATAGTCAAACCATCTCCATTGGGAGCTGAAAATCCATGAAATTTCGTCCACTCCACGACCGCGTTGTCGTCAAACGCGTCGATAGCGAAACCAAGACTGCTGGCGGCATCATCATTCCAGATACGGCCGCTGAAAAACCTCAGGAAGGTGAAGTCGTAGCTGTTGGCCCTGGCGCCAGAGATGACGGCGGCACCATTGTCGCGCCTGACGTCAAAACCGGCGACCGCATCTTGTTCGGCAAATGGTCGGGCACTGAGGTGAAGATCGATGGCCAAGATCTCCTCATCATGAAGGAAAGCGACATCATGGGCATCATCGAACATTGAGCCGTGACCCACTTGAGATCATATCAAATACCCAAATCTAGGAGTTAACGCAGAATGGCTGCTAAAGACGTAAAATTTTCAGGTGACGCCCGCGATCGCATGATGCGCGGTGTCGATACCCTGGCCAATGCTGTAAAAGTCACGTTGGGACCGAAAGGGCGCAACGTCATTCTTGAAAAGTCGTTCGGTGCCCCGCGCACCACCAAGGACGGTGTAACGGTTGCCAAGGAAATCGAACTTGAGGACAAGTTTGAAAACATGGGCGCCCAGATGTTGCGCGAGGTCGCGTCAAAGACCAATGACGTTGCCGGCGACGGCACCACCACCGCAACGGTTCTAGCGCAATCGATCGTTCGCGAAGGCCTGAAGGCGGTTGCCGCTGGCATGAACCCGATGGACTTGCGCCGCGGCATCGACAAAGCCGTGAGCGAAGTGGTCGCGGAAATCAAAAAGCGGGCCACGACGGTCAAGAGTTCCGATGAAATCGGCCAGGTGGGCACGATCTCGGCCAATGGCGAGCGCGAAATCGGCGACATGATCGCAGAGGCCATGCAGAAGGTTGGCAACGAAGGCGTCATTACCGTAGAAGAAGCCAAGAGCCTTGCCACCGAACTCGACGTCGTCGAAGGCATGCAGTTCGACCGCGGCTACCTTTCGCCCTACTTCATCACCAATGCCGACAAAATGATCGCTGAGCTTGAGGATCCATACATTTTGATCCACGAAAAGAAGCTCTCCAACCTACAGGCCATGCTCCCGGTTCTGGAAGCAGTTGTGCAATCAAGCAGGCCCCTTTTGATCATCGCAGAAGACGTTGAAGGCGAAGCATTGGCAACCTTGGTCGTCAATAAACTGCGCGGCGGCCTCAAGATCGCTGCGGTCAAGGCACCGGGCTTCGGCGATCGCCGCAAGGCCATGCTCGAGGACATTGCCGTTCTTACAAAAGGCCAGGTCATTTCCGAAGATCTGGGCATTAAACTCGAGAATGTTTCGCTCGATATGCTTGGTCGTGCAAAGCGCGTTAGCATCGACAAGGAAAACACCACCATCGTTGATGGGTCTGGTGAAAAGTCGGACATTGAGGCGCGCGTCAACCAGATCAAGGTACAGATCGAAGAGACCACCTCTGAATATGATCGTGAGAAGCTGCAGGAACGCCTCGCAAAACTTGCCGGCGGCGTCGCAGTGATCAAGGTCGGCGGTGCAACCGAGGTTGAGGTGAAAGAGCGTAAGGATCGCGTTGACGATGCGCTGAACGCCACTCGTGCTGCTGTCGAAGAGGGTGTCGTCCCTGGCGGCGGTGTCGCACTCTTGAAGGCGGCGAATGCCATTTCAAGCGAAGGCGACAACGATGACCAAACCGCTGGTTTGCAGATCGTGCGCCGTGCCTTGCAGTCGCCGATCCGCCAGATTGCCGAAAATGCCGGCGTCGAAGGTTCGATCGTTGTGGGCAAGGTCAACGAAAGCTCAGAGCCGGGCTTCGGCTATGACGCACAAAATGACACCTACGGCGATCTCATCAAGAAAGGGATCATCGACCCGGCCAAGGTTGTCCGCACGGCTCTTCAGGATGCAGCCTCAATTGCCAGCCTCCTGATCACCACAGAGGCCGGCGTCGCAGAGGCACCAAAGGCAGCTGACGATCATGCTCACGCTGCTGCTGCGGCCGGCATGGGCGGCATGGGTGGCATGGGCGGCATGATGTAATTGCTGCCTGCCCATTGCAGACGCCATCTGAGCCGTCCTGCAGGGGGTTGCCTAAGGACAGAAATATCAAGAGCGGCCGATATGGCCGCTCTTTCGTTTTTGACCGTTAAATGTCAGATGCAATAGCCTTTTCCGCGCTGCCGCTTCAATCTCTGGCGCGTACTTTGCTCACCCGCCTCAAGCGCCGATGCCAACACCAGCATGCCAGACACCAAGCTGCCCGTCCCATAGGCGATCAAAGTCCCATCCGTGACCCGAACGCCGAATAACAATTTGGCAAACATAAAAAGACCTAAACCAGCGCCAACAGCGAACAGGACACGCATTTGCTAAACTCCAACCGAACGCGTATGTCCCTAAAGTAACCATTTTACGTGCACATGACAGCCACAAGACACTGCCATTGACCACCGGGTATTAGTAAAATTGTGCACATCGAACACGTATTTCGAGACGTCATCAGAGGATCCTGCCAGCGCGGCTGGCCGGTTGGTCGGCGCCATCGAACTCAAACACAAAAATTGGTGGATGCAGGGCCTCTTTTCTGGGTTAAAATCCACTGCAACGTCGTTTTAAGTCCAACCGCGCTCATCGACGAGGAAAAGTCCGAGACACGGGGACCCGAACGAGTGCACCAATTGCGCGCCAAAGTGCAACAGCGCCTGAAGAAGAGAGCCACTGATGTCTACACGCCAACCGGCAGACGCCGCCCCACCGATAGAGTCCGAGCAGGATCTCGCCGATTGGTTGGCTGCTGGCTGCAAACCAGCCGAGGACTGGCGCATTGGCACCGAGCACGAAAAGTTCGTCTTTCACACGGACACACTTGCCCCCGTCCCATATGATCACGCAGCCGGCATCAGAGGCTTGCTCGAACAGCTCGTTGAACGCTATGGCTGGGAACCGATACGCGAAGGTGACACCATCATCGCGCTCAAGCGGCCGACCGGCCAGGGGCTTGAAACAATCTCTCTCGAACCCGGCGGTCAATTCGAATTATCTGGCGCGCCGCTTACAACTCTGCACGAAACATGTGCCGAAACAGGCGACCATTTGAATCAGGTCCAGACGGTGGGTAAAGACCTTGGGATCGGATTTTTGGGTCTCGGCTTCGCCCCGACCTGGCGCCTTTTAGATATGCCAACCATGCCCAAGCGCCGGTATGCGGTCATGACGCGTTACATGCCCAAGGTTGGCAGTCGTGGCCTAGACATGATGTATCGCACCGCCACGATCCAGGTGAACCTGGATTTTTCCAGCGAGGCGGACATGGTCAAGAAGCTGCGGGTGTCTCTGGCCCTGCAGCCTATTGCGACAGCGCTATTCGCCGCTTCGCCCTTTACCGACGGCAAGCTCAATGGTTTCAAGTCGATGCGCAGCGAAATCTGGCGCGACACCGATCCCGATCGTACCGGCATGCTGCCATTCGTGTTTGACGAGGGTATGGGCTTCGAGCGTTACGCCGCCTACGCCCTCGACGTTCCGATGTATTTCGTCTATCGCGACGGCAACTACATTGACGCTGCCGGCGCCTCATTTCGCGACTTCATGGCCGGCAAGCTGGCGGCCCTGCCGGGCGAATATCCGACACTAGACGATTGGTCGGATCATTTGACCACGTTGTTCCCTGAGGTACGGCTCAAGAAATTCCTGGAGATGCGGGGTGCTGACGGCGGTCCCTGGCGGCGCATCTGCGCCTTGCCGGCATTTTGGGTTGGCCTCCTTTATGATCAGACGGCGCTCGATGCGGCTTGGGACCTGGTGAAGTCATGGCGTTGGGACCAGCGCGAAGACCTGCGCCGCCGTGTCCCGGCCAAGGGCCTTGCAACGCCGTTCATGAACGACAGCGTACAGACAATCGCCAAAGAGATCATTAGCATTGCCCGTGCCGGCCTTGCCGCCCGCGCCCGTCACGATGGTGATGGCAACGACGAAACGCAATTCATTGAAACATTGGAAGAAATTGCGAGCACTGGTCGCAGCCCGGCCGACGAATTGATCGAACGATTTAATGGCCCCTGGAAAGGAGATCTCAATCCCATTTTTGAGGAGTTTGCCTTTTAAATGCGCATTTGCGGAGATACCTCGCCTAGGTGATGTAAACCACCACAAAATTGGTTCAGGTCCTATTCATTCCCAAAACCGTAAAGTGCTATAAAACATTCTTGGGACTGGCACCGAATGGGCTGATCTCATAAAGGCGTTACGCTCACGATCCATAACGAGGCCTGAGGGAGTGATCGCGGTCGATTTTCTAAACTATCAGCCCTGTATTTAGGAAGTATTGGACAACCCATTTACCGGCGCCTCGCGCCTGTCCGACGGAAGGTCAAATGTTTTCCAGGCGAGTTCTAGCTCTGACCATCATTTGCATGCTTCCGCTCGCATCGTCGGCGAAGACAGCCGACCTACCGGCAATTGAACTGGTGCAAGCCAACTGTATGCAAAAGTGCCAGCGCCGTTACGCCAGATGCCGCATTAAATTCAATGATACCAAGCAGGCCTATTGCCGCCGCGTACTGCGCACCTGCGCCAACAGGTGCCGATCTCGCAATAAGCGTCGCCGCATCCCCAAACGCCAACCCCGTCGTCGCTAGGCCAGATATTGTCCGCTGCAAGACCGCGCGCTTTTCTTCTGGTGGCGATTAAGCCGCAGCGCCCACGATACACACCGTCAGCCGCTTTGGCCCATGTGCACCGACAACCGGCCGCCCCCCTATATCGGCCGTACGCGATGGCCCGGTAATAAATGATATCGCCCGTGCAAGTTCAGACCCGAACTGACACCGCAATCGCTGCCAAACATCTTCGTAGGTCGCAACGATATCTGCTGCCCGCACCACGACAATGTGCGTGTCAGGCACAAAATTCAAGGTCGTAGGATTGCTAGCGCTGCTGGCAACTACGACACCACCAATTTCGGCGACCCCTGCAATAGCACGCGTCATACCAACCCTGTCGCTGAAGGCTGCGGCGCCGCGTTTGATGACAAGATCTGGTGCAGCCTGCCAACTCAACTCATTGAGCCAGCGATCACAACCAATTCGAATTTCTGCACCGAGATCATGCAGCGATAGATATTGCGCAACGACAGGCACCACGTGATCGCTCGTTGCCGCGTGCTGCACCACCGCGCCCTGCCCCACCAGCAAACTCGAAAAAGTCGACAGCAAAGTCGGCCCACCGTCCGATTGCGCACCCTGACCGACACCATCAATCACTCGGTCAGCGCTCATCGCACATCCCAAAGGTGCCATCCCCCGATCATTGGCCTTCTGTCCAAGCCGATTACGAATGCGCCGGAGAATGTCTTCACGATCACTCATCGTGCCTCAAGCCTCCGCGCTTGGTCCACATGCCAACAAAGGTCCGCCCATTCGGTGCCGGGAAATCCCGATGACGCGTCCAACTCTCCGCCAACGGCAGCCATCTAAATCGCCCCTTGGCACGCCCAAGAAATCCGAGCACCGCGACCATCGCGCCACTCGCAATACGATAGAGTTTAGGCCGAAGCGCAATCCATCCCCACACTTTCATGGCAAGCCGAAACGAGTTGCTGTCGCATTTGCCCTCAAAGGCTGCCTCGCGGTGCGCCCGCATCAACTTGGTCAACGGTATTCTGACCGGGCAAACGTCTTCGCAGCGGCTGCAAAATGTTGAGGCATTGGGCAGGTGGTGCCCATTTGCCAGGCCGCTCAGAGCCGGTGTCAACACCGCACCGATAGGCCCAGGATATACCCAGCCATAGGCATGTCCGCCAATCGCTTGATAGACCGGGCAATGATTCATGCAGGCACCGCAGCGGATACATCTGAGCACATCACCCAGCGCACTCTTCAATAGATCACTTCGCCCATTGTCGAGCAGCACCACATGATAGGCCTCAGGTCCATCGCAATCACCGCCCCGTCGGGGACCCGTGGAAATCGTGGTGTAAGTCGTTGCCGTTTGCCCTGTCGCAGATCGTGCCAGCACTTTGAGCAAGGCCCCCATGTCATCCATCGTCGCCACAACCTTGTCGATCGACGCGATGACAATATGCACCTTGGCCAACGTCTGGCTGAGATCACCATTGCCTTCATTGGTCACGATGACGGAAGAGCCTGTCTCCGCGATCAAAAAATTGGCCCCCGTGATACCGACATCCACCTTGGCAAATGTCTCGCGCAAGACCTCCCGCGCCTCTCCGACCATCGCAACCGGGCTCTCGAGGTCACGTTGCGGCTCAAGAGCACTGTGGTGCCGGCGAAAGTCTCGTGCGACCTGATCCGGCGTCAAATGGATCGCCGGCGCGATAATGTGGCTTGGCGTTTCCCCTCTCAACTGCAGCAGGTATTCGCCAAGATCCGTTTCTACCACCTTAAGGCCAGCATCGATGAGATGCGCATTAAGTCCGATCTCTTCCGAGATCATGGATTTGCCTTTTGCCACCAAATTGGCATTCGCGTCCTTACAAATTGCCAAGATAATCTCGCACGCCCGTTCAGGCGTCGAAGCCCAATGGACCGCACCACCGGCAGCAACTGCGTTGCGTTCATAGAGTTCGAGATAATGATCGAGATTAGCGAGCGCATGATCGCGTACATCGCGCGCGCGATCTCTCAACAGCTCAAAATCTGGCCGCGCATCGACGGCCTCGGTCCGTTGCGCGATCAAGCCTTGACGCAATCCACCTAACGCCTGTTGCAGAGTGCCGTCATCAAGCGCACGTCCGGCCAGTGTTCTGAAATTCTTGCTAACCGGTTCCACAACGCACGCAACCTTCAGCCCCCCGACCAGATCTCATCAGCGGCCCTCACCCAGCGCTGGCGTTGTCAATTCATCAGCCAGTATTTCTGCCACATGGCGCACCGCAATCTTTGAACCATGTCGCTTCAATCGACCGGCCAGATGCATCAAACACCCAAGATCGCAGGATACCAGCACATCGCCGCCGGCTGCTTCAATGCTTTGGCACTTCTTTTTGGCTATCGCATCGGAGATTTCATTGTATTTGACCGAGAATGTGCCACCAAAACCGCAACAGGCCTCCCCATCATCGACCTCCGAGAGACGAACCCCTTCAATAGCCATCAACAGTGCGCGCGGCTGATCACAAACCCCAAGCTCACGCCGGCCTGAGCAACCATCATGCACCACCACCTGCCCCTGGAACCCATTCCCCGAGGCGCCTTTGAATTTTCGCACATCAACCAGAAACTGCGTCAGCTCATAAGTTTTGTGCGCCAGCGCGTAGGCACGGGCCTGCCATGTCCGATCAGCAGCCATGAGGTCGGGATAATGGCACTTCAGCATTGCCGCACACGAGCCTGACGGCACGACGACATAGTCGAAACCCTCAAGCGCGCCGATAACCTTGCGGACCAATGCGCCAGCAAGCGCCCGGTCACCGGCATTGTACGCCGGCTGCCCACAACACGTTTGCTCCCTCGGGACAACGACACAGCAATTCGTCGCTTCAATAAGCTTTGCAGCTGCAAAACCGATCGACGGCCGCCAGAGATCCACCAGGCATGTCGCAAACAATGCCACCCGCGGCTTATCCCTAATCGGCTCAACCATCTTGCAACGCCCTCAACAGGCAGCATCAAAACAAACGGATTACGGCGCCTTCACCGGCTTCTTATCGCCCGCTGCCGTAAATGCCTTCATATACGCAATAAGATCGGCACGGTCTTGCGGATTGGGAACAGAACCAACCCCCATGCGGGTACCGGGTGCAAATCTGCGCGAGTTGGTCAAGAACGCATCCAGACTTTTCTCATCCCACAACCGACCCTCAGCCTTCATTTTGCGTAACGCCGAGGAATAATTGTAACGCGCGGCACCACCGATCAATCTGCCGATTAATCCATTGAGCTCGGGTCCGACGAAGGAACGTGCACCTTTACCAATGCGATGGCAGGCATAGCATTTCTGGCGGTATAATTGCGCGCCTCTATCGGCATTTTGTGCCAAGACGGGTGCAATCGTTCCGAAAACGGTTATCAAACAACCAAGCGCGATCAGGATAAAGGTACTCTTCAACACGAGCGGCTCCCTGTTCAAACAAAGCGAGGACGGCGAAGCGATAGGTCTTCGAAATGGTCGAATCGTGGCCGCAGTGAAGAAATCCGTCGTTATGTCACCAGGTGGCCTGCCCCCTTGGGTCGCTTATTTTCTTGCGCACCAAAGTTGACAAGTGCCCCAGCCTCAGTGTTCTGGGCCAACTCCCCGACATGGATCCCCTTATTCCAGTACGGGTCCATACCGTAAAGGCTCGAGAGATATTCGATCAAGGCATTGACCTTTTCCGGTAGAAACTCCCGGCACGGATAGACCGCGTAAATTGCGACGTTTGACGATCCGCGATACTGCGGCAAAATGACCTTCAAATTTCCGGATTTGATTTCCGCACCAACCTCCCAGGTCCCCCTGAGCCCGACACCAAGACCTGCAAGCAAGGCTTCCAGCACGAATTCAGCCGAGTTGGAACGCAAACACCCACGCAAGCGGTGCTGGAATTGTCCTTCCGGTCCTTCCAGACGCCAATGATCCTGGGCGCCGGCGGACAAACAATTATGGTCGTCAAGATCCGCCAGTGTGACGGGCACTCCCATTTGCTCGAGATACGATTGCGACGCACAAATCACCCGGTCATCCGGCGCCAACTTACGCGCCACCAGCGATGAATCTTCAAGCTCGCCGATACGAATGGCCAGATCAAACCCTTCACCGATGATGTCGACCATATTGTCGGTCAGATGCATATCGAGCTCAATTTCCGGATATTTTTCGAAGAAGCCAGGAAGATAGGGCGCGATGTGAAGACGGCTGAACGAAGTCGGCGCCGTTACTTTGAGGATACCGCGCGGGCTGGTGTTGCGCCGGCTGACATAATCTTCTGCTTCCTCAACCAAGGACAGAATATCGACCACGCGCTTATAATAGCCTTCACCCGTTTCTGTCAGCGTCAATTGGCGCGTTGTACGTTGGAACAATCGCGCTCCCAACCTGTCTTCCAACAAACTGATGCGCTTTGAGACCACGGCCGGCGACAGACCCATTTCCCGGCCGGCCGCCGACATATTGCCGGTCCTCGCCACCCGTGCGAAAATGTCAAGATCACTAATAGTCGTCACGAAAGCACCCTCCGAATATGATTGCTACCCATGCCGCCACAATTCCTAACCGCCATGTCCATTACCTAACGGTAAGACGAATATTTGTCGCCGAATTTTTGCGACTGAAATACTCATTTTTTATTTCGTTGAAATTGAGACAACATTGTTAAATTCAGAGAGGACCTCGCTTTTTTTTACCAGCCATAAACACTAACCCAGCAACACAATCACTCGGCACTCCGTGCCCGGGCGATCGAGGCCCAAGGCTATGACGACCGTAAAGCTCCTATCACCTGATCAGAAAATCGTGAGAAAACGTAGACAGATAGTTTCTGAACTCACGACATTGGTCGGCGCCCAAAACTTGATATCGGAACCCATCAGTCTTCGTCCTTACGAGACTGACGCCCTCACGGCTTATCGCCAATTGCCGCTTGCTGTAGTCTTGCCGACATCGACTGCGATGGTCGTGGACACACTAAAGTATTGTAACGAGAACCAAATTAAAGTTGTTCCGCGTGGCGCAGGAACATCACTATGTGGCGGCGCGCTGCCATGTCAGGACGGCATAGTGATCTGCATCTCCAAGATGACGCGCGTCCTTGATATCGACTATGACAATCGCGCGGCCTGCGTGGAAACCGGTATTACAAATCTCGCCATTACCGAAGCGGTCGCAGCGAACGGATTTTTTTATGCGCCAGATCCGTCCAGTCAGCTGGCTTGTACATTGGCCGGCAATCTTGCCATGAATTCCGGCGGCGCGCATTGTCTCAAATACGGTGTGACCACAAACAACATCCTCGGCATGAAGGTCGTCCTGATCGACGGTGAAATTGTTGAGATTGGCGGCAGTCACCTAGACCCGGGCGGATACGACTTTCTGGCCTTGCTAACCGGCTCAGAAGGTCAGCTCGGAATAATTACCGAAGCCACAGTACGCATCCTAAAAGCGGCCGAGGCAGCCCGCCCAATGATGCTTGGTTTTGCATCAAGCGAATCAGCAGGCGCGTGTGTCGCTGCAATCATCGGCGCCGGCATCATTCCTGTCGCCATCGAATTCATGGACAAGCCTGCCATCGAAGTGTGCGAAGCATTTGCTAAAGCGGGCTATCCGACGGATGCAGAAGCCTTATTGATTGTTGAAGCCGAAGGCTCGGAGGACGAAATATCCGCTGCACTTGAGCGAATTACCGAGATTGCTCGGCCGTTCAATCCGACAACGATTAAGGTCAGCCAGGACGCTGTTGAAAGCGCACGCATTTGGCGCGGGCGCAAATCGGCTTTCGGCGCTCTGGGGCGTATATCGGATTTTTATTGCATGGACGGCACAATTCCGCTTGGCAAGCTACCGGACGTATTGGTGGAGATCACCAACATATGC
This sequence comes from Hyphomicrobiaceae bacterium, assembly GCA_965223255.1. GTDB lineage: Bacteria > Pseudomonadota > Alphaproteobacteria > Rhizobiales > Hyphomicrobiaceae > CBDCWA01. The sequence goes on from CBDCWA010000004.1 coordinate 700,484, forward strand.
AATCGCCATGAATTGAAAGTTGCCAATATCTTCCACGCGGGAGATGGCAATCTTCATCCGCTGATATTGTTCGATGCAAACAATGCCGACCAAGCCGATCGTGCCGAACAAGCAGGGGCTGAAATCTTGGCACTATGCGTTAAGGTCGGCGGCTGTCTATCGGGCGAACACGGCGTCGGCATTGAAAAGCGTGAATTGATGCGGCTTCAGTTTTCCGACAATGATTTAGCCATCCAAATGCGCATCAAGACAGCGTTTGATCCGCAATGGTTATTGAACCCCGGCAAGGTGTTCCCCATCGCGGCGGACGCCAAGAACACCACAGCGGCTTGAGGCCTAAATCGTGAACATGACCCTACGTCCCGCCACCGAGTGGGAACTCGCGATGATGGTTGCCGATGCCGCCAATGCCGGCCGCACCGTCGAATTGCTGAGCGGCATGACCAAACGCGCCATTGGCCGCCCAGTGCAGGCGGCATCCGGCGTCGACTTATTGAGCCTTCGCGGCATCAACTTTTATGCACCAACAGAGCTTGTCATGCGTGCACGCGCCGGAACGCTATTGACCGACATTGAGACCGAACTGGCAAGCCGCGGCCAGATGTTAGCATTCGAACCATTGGACCTTTCGGACCTTCTTGGAACCTCGAGCCGCACCCCAACCATTGGCGGCGTTGTAGCAACGAACTTCTCGGGCTCGAGGCGTATTGCCAACGGCTCGGCGCGCGATCATGTCATCGGCATGCGCGCCGTAACCGGTCAGGCACAGATAATTGTTTCGGGCGGCCGGGTCCTGAAGAATGTGACAGGCTATGATCTGCCACGCCTGCTGACCGGCAGCCACGGCACACTTGCTGCCATTACGGAAGTGACCTTCAAGGTGCTCCCGCGCCCCGAAGCAACTGCGACGTTGCTGATTAAGGATTTGCCTGACGCCCTTGCCATCGAAGCGCTATGCGCAGCAATGTCGACACCGTATGAGGTGACCGGTGCCATTCATATTCCCGCAGCTGGTGTTGCACGATTTCACAATCCAACTTTCCGCGACATCGGCGGACCTTTGACAGCGTTGCGCCTCGAGAACTTCGCACCCTCAATCTCTTACCGGACAGAAAAGCTAAAGTCACTGCTCGGCCACTTTGGCGAAATCGCTGTCATGGACACTGATACATCGCTTGAGTTCTGGCACGAGATCCGCCACCTAACACCGGTCAATACACCCGACAAACAACTTTGGCGCATATCGACCAAACCAACATTGGGGCCCGTGGTGGTCAATGCGATTGCGCGCTATATGGACGTCGAGGCGTTTTATGACTGGTCGGGCGGATTGATCTGGCTGTTGATTCCGCTGTCCAATGATGCCGGTGTTACCGACATTCGCCGCGTTATTGCGCTATATGGTGGTCATGCGACATTGATTAAAGCAGACCCGGGCGTCAGAGCCAGCATTGATGTTTTCCAGCCTCTTGAGCCCGGCCTCAAACGCCTAACAGAAAAGCTCAAACAGGCCATCGATCCGTTTCAGGTATTCAACCCGGGCAGAATGTACGCTGCAATCTAGCGGCAGGCCTTCAGCATGTGTAGGGTCCTTGTTTACAGACCGCAGACCGCAAAAAAAGGTTAGCATGAAGACCGAATTCACAAAAAAGCAGCTGGCCCAGCCGCAGATGGCGGAAGCCAATGACATTATCAAGCGCTGCGTCCATTGCGGTTTGTGCACGGCGACCTGTCCAACATATGCGCTCACCGGAGACGAACGCGATTCCCCTCGTGGTCGGATTTATCTGATCAAGGATATGTTTGAAAACAATCGTAAGGCCGATCCGCAAACGACCTTCCATATTGATCGCTGTTTGTCGTGCTTATCCTGTGTTCACACTTGCCCGAGCGGCGTCGACTATATGCATCTGGTCGATCATGCCCGCACGCATATAGAAAGAACCATCGCCCGCCCACCGCGTGAACGCTTGGTTAGACGCATCCTCATGTCGATCTTGCCTTACCCGGCGCGAATGCGATGGGCCCTGAAGATCGCTAGTCTCGCGCGTCCGTTTTCCGGCTTCTTTCAACGTATGGGCCTTTCGCAAATCTCTGCGATGCTCGCATTGGCACCCACTCGTCGCATCCGCCAGCCACAATTTGCAGGTCCGGGCACCGCCGCCACGTCTCGGACTCGGCGGGGCCGCGTTATTTTATTGGCCGGCTGTGTGCAACAGAATTTGCGTCCCAACATCAACGATTCCACGATCCGTTTCTTAGCGCGCAGTGGTATTGACGTCGAGGTTGCCAACGGTGCGGGCTGCTGCGGCGCACTCGTACATCATATGGGCCGGCCGGAGCAAGCGATCGAATTTGCCAAAAAGAATATTGATGCTTGGTCCAAGCTTATGGATCGCCAAGAGATCGACGCAATCATCATCAATGCATCGGGGTGCGGTACCATGGTCAAGGATTATGGTCACCTGATGCGCAACGTGCGCGGCTACGAAAACCGCGCCTTGGAAATTTCAGGCAAAGCGCGCGACATCGCCGAATTTTTGACCGAAAGCGATCCCGGCCCACCACGGCGCTGGTCGTCAATTCGCGTTGCCTATCATGATGCCTGTTCGTTGCGCAATGGACAACGCATTGCCGACGAACCCCGCGCCCTGCTCAACAAAGCCGGCTTCACCGTTGTCGAAATTCCGGAGGCCCACATGTGCTGCGGGTCCGCCGGTACGTACAATATTTTGCAGTCAGCAACCGCAACAGAACTACGCGATCGCAAGATTGCCAACATCGAAAATACCAAGTCGGACATCGTGGCCTGCGGAAACATCGGGTGCATCGCGCAATTGTCATCTGCAGTCGATATCCCGGTCATTCACACGATTGAACTCCTGGATTGGGCATACGGCGGTCCAGTACCTGTCGGCTTGGCCGGCATTGAATCCTACGGCAGCGAAATTCCAGGGCCAGAACCGCTACCAACCTGGGAAATCGATACCAAATTAAGAGATCGGTCTGAGCCGCAGAAAGTCGAGGCGGATCAATAGCGCAAATGCAAATCGATATCCCCAAATTTTGCTTCATCTTATGTATAGCTTCCGACTCGGATCGCGCGGCAGCATTCGCTGAACGCACCCTCCCACCAGACACAGCAATCGTCTCTGCGGACGTGACTGACCTGAGCCCTCTGAGGACCCACCTCGACGGACGACGCATGACCGTGGCACTCGCGTCCGATCCGCGCGCGCCAGAAATCTCGGACGTATTGGACTTGGCCCGTGAATTTCATGCCGCATCCATCGCCCTCGTGCTGAACGACCAAATATATGATGGCCGTGATGCGTCTGACTTCGACAATCATACAGCCAAACGTTTGAAGGCTGTCCATCGCCTCCCGCACAGCGGTGACATCAGCATCAGGCCCATACCCCTCACCGGCGACCACCGCCATCAAGAAGGACCGTTCGATGTGATTGGCGATGTGCATGGATGCGCCGACGAACTGGAACAATTACTGGCACGACTGGGTTATGAAGTTGCATGGCAAGACGATCCATCACGGCCCGTCGAAGTCACTCCGCCTCCCGGGCGGCGGCTGATCTTCGTTGGCGATCTGGTAGACCGGGGCCCGCGCACACCCGATGTCTTGCGCATCGTGATGGCGGCCTGTCGTGACGGGGTCGGATTTACGGTACTCGGCAATCACGATGCCAAATTCCAGCGCTGGCTCAACGGCAACAATGTCAAGCTAACCCACGGGCTGCAAGCAAGTGTCGAACAAATGGAACTCGAGCCGCAGGCGTTCCATGAAGAAGTCCACGAATTCATGCAGACGTTGGAACCATATTTCTGGTGCGATGATGGTCAGCTCATCATTGCCCATGCAGGCATCAATGAGCCATTGATCGGGCGCAATTCCAGACGCGTTCGCCGTTTCTGCCTTTATGGCGATACATCAGGCGAACGTGACGCTGCCGGCTTGCCCGTCAGATACCATTGGGCCGCTCATTACACGGGCGAACCCGCCGTCGTCTACGGCCATACGCCCGTTGCAGAAGCTGATTGGGTCAACAACACCTTATGCCTGGACACCGGCTGCTGCTTCGGCGGCCGCCTGACGGCGCTCAGCTGGCCTGAACGCACCATCACCTGGGTCCCCGCCAACGATCGCTATGCGGAGCGCCGACGCCCCTTCGGTCATCCGCCGATTAGACCGCAAAGTCCCGACAGCAATTGAGCCCCGTTGACGCCGGTATCTTACGGCCACCGCCAGCGCGCAATTTCCACTATCCAATCGGGCAGCGGCACGTTGGCGATCACCAACTCGGCGCTGACCGACAGACAGATAGCGCCGACAACCGAAATCGCGGTGACCAACACGATCCGATGGTTGAAGACCTCGTGATTGCGATTGATGATTGTAGAAAATATCACCTTGAAGACAGTTGCCAATCGCATCAATGGCGCAACGACGGTAACTGGCGCCAAGGCCAAAGCGACATAGCGCAACATCTGGGAAATGCTGACCATGACACCGGCGAAAAGAAACGAACGTGCCGCGGGTCCCGGTGTCTGCGTGACATGGCGAATCCGTCCGGCAACAATGACCCAGAGGATTACAAAGACCGCCGCAGCAATGTACGAAATCAAAATAGCGGCAAGTGAGATATTCGTGATATTGGCCTCCTCGGCAGCCATTAGCCCCAATCGCACCAAAATATTACTGAGGCCATAAGCGATGGCTGCAGAGGACGCGAAAAAAAAGCCCTCAAGATATCTTGGCCGCCAAGGTTTGGCTGTGCCTCCCACCTCGCCAACGGTCGCATCGGCGGCGCCGGCCGACGAAGATTTTTGCCCAGCCGAAGACGCCTTCATACTATCGTCGATCAGCAGCATCGGTGCGACGAAAATGAGAACGATACCGATTACGCGCAGCGGTGTCAGATACTCACCCAAAATCCACATCGCAAGCACCAGCGATACGATCAGTTCGCCCTGCATAAACGGCCCAGTAAGGTTCGCCCCCACCGCCGATGTCGCTCTGTAGTTCGAGAAGCGCCCCCAGATCATGTGCACCACGCCCGCCAGCGCAAACCAGAACACCACAATCCATGGCAAGGCCATCATGCCGTCGATCTGTCCGAACAGATAGGCCAGCACAAAGACCAGCGGCACACCGATAGGAACGGTGATGATCATGCCCTGCAGCGCACTGCCACTGATCATACCGCGTCGGGTCAGCGCCGTATTGAAACCGAAAGTTGCTGCTGACAGCACAGCAAATAATGCGCCGAGCACGGGCGTGTCCTCCTCCCGGCACGATGCCGAGTTATTGTTGTCTTCCGCCCTCCGGAGCGGCAGGCGGGCACCCTGAACAGTTATCGTGTAAATGGCGTTAGCGAAAGCCTTGGCCGGTGTGCCGTAAGACCCATAAACTGTTCCCCAGGGAACGGTCTAGCCCCGCTTAACCGTCTAAACGTAGAGAAATCAATTAGATTTAACGCACGTGACCCCAAGGAGGCTTACATGACCCGCACATCGACCCGCTTGTTCAGCATCTGTATTGCAATCGCTTCAGCAGCACTTGTCCCGGTCCTTTTGGCGAGCGATGCCGAGGCCGGCAAACGCGGTCGCGGCGGCGGCGAAATCTATGAAAAGGATTTTCACGTGCCGCGCGGAACCAAGGGGTATTCCGGCTTTGTTCCAGGTGGTGCCTACTGCGACTACATCCGCCGGCCAAAGCGCGTCTGCTACGAAACCCGCAATGGCAAACGCAAGTGCCGCATGGATGGCTGGATCCTGACCCAAACCTGTTACCAGTAACCAACACGCTCCCACAGTGCCCGCGGGCGATCCGATTGGCGGATCGCCCTTTCTTGCTTTACCAACGCAACCGCCAACGTCACTTGCGATACGCCAGCCGGCGAGCTATACACCGTGCCTTATGGCAGAACAACTCGCCGCATATCTCATATGGGCATCTTATATGGGAACACCTGTATCGGCGGGTCACCAGGGTCGGAGCGTAGCGCAGCCTGGTAGCGCACTTGCTTCGGGAGCAAGGGGTCGCGAGTTCGAATCTCGCCGCTCCGACCAGCTAATTCAGCGGAATTTTGAGGCATGGGCAAAGTTACGCCCAAGAAATCGCCCAAGAAACGCAATCCTGGCCGGTCGCGCAGTCGCCAGCAAACTCACTCGGGCATCCCAAGTGTTAGAGCCCATATGACTGTGCCAATGAGAACTCGGGCAAGTCGACAAGGTATTGGTGCCGGATTCGTCCGGGTTGGGTGGTCTAGCCTGAGCTACGGGCCGCCGGTCAAAGCGGTATCAGAACTCAGCAATCCACTCCCGCGAGACTGGACGCATTTAACCCCGAAAAGACGACAACAAGTATTGTACCGCGTATTGATGCGGCTTACTTCCAGCTTTGAGCAAATCAAAGGCATTTATATGCCTGAACGCAAACGGAAGGGATCTGATGGCTTGATTGACGCCAGCATAGAGTGCCTTCGCCAAACCGGGCGTCGCCGCCGAAACGGCATTCACCGGGGCCGGAAGCTTTATGGCGGCGTAGGAGGCTAACAGAGAGCTTGCCATTCAAACAGAGCTGGAAAACAACCAGGTTGCGCAAGCTATCCAGCACTTCATGTCCAGTAAGCGGCGATGGCAGGGAACCGCAACAGCATTGTTGAGTTCTTTGCAGCCAACTCACAGTTACAACGGGGACGGCGGGGGCTGGCCCAGAACGCCCCAACATCTGAGCGGTCAAATAACACGGATTGCAACAACCTTGCGCCGTACCGGTATCGACATTCAACATAAGCGCGAAGGCCGCGAGGGCCATCGCTTGCTGATCATCACCAACAGCAGATGCACTGTGGAATCACCGTCAGCAGCGTAAGCACCGTCAGCGATTGTTGATCCCGGTTGGTTCGTCGAGCCTATAATCTACCACGGGACTGACGCTGCTGACGACGATTTTCACCACCTGACTAATGGCGCCGGTAAAAACGGCCTCACCTGGAAGGGCAAGGTATAAGCACTCCTTTTGCACGGACGGCGCCGCGCGGGCATGCGCGATAAACGCGTTGGGCGTAAGGGAGCTAAGAAAGTCCTATGATCAAATCTAAGCTAAGTAATGTTCTACCCGACCACCTTGCTGATATGGTTGCCAGAAAAGATTATTGTGGCGCTCGCGAGGTGGAATTTAAACTCAATACCTATCCTGGTGAATTGACTGCCATGCGGGCCAGGTGGATTTGATGGTGACGGCATCAAATATTTCACCAAAAGCCAACCCATATCCGCTTTTTGGCGTGACCTTCTGCTTCGCCCCTGATACCGGTCATCGCCCAGCGCTGGGTTGAGCTCAGTGACGGGCCAATAACGAAGTATGCTCTCGAATTGCCCGTTACGAATTGCCTGTCTCCTTTGGGCTCAAAGGGTCATCCCGCTCGTCTCAGGGTGTTGAGGCAATCGTCCGGCCACTTTTGGCAAATCCAAGCTAGTTGATGTCTCAGTCGCCGTGTTCCATCTGGACGCCTTTACGACGGCCCGAAGCCATACGCCTTACAGCACTGGAAACGGGGCTCCAGAAAAGACTGATGAATGTCAGAACGAAGAACAGTACCGCGAACGGACGCTCAAAGAATCTCAGCCAGTTGTTATCGAAAATGATCATCGATTGAGACAGCGATTCCTCGACAAGCTTTCCAAGGATAAGACCCATAACAAATGGTGCCGGACCGAAGCCGTGTCGGAGCATAATGAACCCCAGAACGCCTGCAATCAGCATTACCCATACGTCGAACACCGATGAGGATGCCGAGTAAGCGCCGATCATCGAAAATACGAAAACCGACGGCCACAACAGCGTGCGTGGGATCATGGTTATGCGCGAAAAGATTTTCGCACCCATAAGACCGATGCCGAGGAACATGAAGTTGGCGATCAGCATGGCCCCGAAGATCGCGTAGACGAAATGCGGCGTCTCATTCATGAGATGGGGCCCCGGGCGTAACCCGTGCATGATGAGTGCAGCCAGGATAATTGCAGTCGTGCCGCTACCTGGAATCCCTAGCGCCAGGGTCGGAACCATGGCGCCTCCCGCCGCTGCATTGTTGGCCGCTTCGGGGCCGGCGATCCCTTCCGGGCAGCCTTTGCCGAATTCTTCCTTGTTCTTCGAGAAACGTTTTGCCTCGTTGTAGCCCATGATGGCCGCAACCGTTGACCCTTCGGCCGGCAAGATGCCGATGAACGTGCCGATGCCGCAGCTACGCAGTATTGTCGCTCTGACCCTGCGAAGATCTTCTCTGCTTGGAAGCTTTATTACGATCGATGAAATACGTTCGAGCGCGACATTGGCAGCCGTTGATTGCGCGAGCAGTTCGCCCATCGCAAATAATCCAATGAGGACCGGCACAAAGTGGATTCCGTCTGTGAGTTCCGGAATGCCGAATGTAAAGCGTTCCACCGCTGTCGTCAGATGAATGCCGACGGTGCCGAGCAACACGCCCGCAGCACCGGAGATTAGATTGCGGATCGATGACTTGCCGCTAATCGATGCCAGCATCGAAAGGGCGAAAATCGCAAGCGCGAAATAGTCGGGTGGCCGGAATTCGGTTGCAAGCTTCGCAAGAAGTGGTGTCGCGATAACGAACACGATGAGGCTGAAGACACCTCCCGTGACTGAAGAAATCGCAGCAAGCCCAAGCGCGCGACCCGCTTCGCCGCGCTTCGCCATCGGGTATCCGTCGAATGCGGTAGCGACGGCGGGTGGCGCTCCAGGTGCGTTGATCAATATTGCCGTAATCGAACCGCCGAAAGTACCGGCGCAATAGAGTGCCGCCAGCATGGCAATAGCTGGTATCGGCTCAAGACCGATCGTGAACGGCAAAAGCAATGCAACCGCCATCGGGGAACTCAGTCCCGGCAGTGCTCCAATCGTAACGCCGACAAGGACGCCCACGAAGATCAGAAAAATGTTGAATGGGTCCAGCAGCAGGCTGAAGCCCTGAACTACTGCATCCATTTCAAGATTTCCTTGGGCTCAATACCGAACAGGCCCGGCTCGAAATACACCTTCAGCACCTGCGTGAAGATAAACGCGACGACCGCAGGAAAAATGATCATGTATGGGACCAGGATGTGCCAGCGCCTTTCCCCCCAAAGAAGCGGCAATCCGGCACAGACCAGCAGCATCGCCAGAAACGTCCCGATGAATTTTATGGACACGACCACGGCTGCCAGCAGCCCAGCAGTGGCAAAAGCCATCAGCGGAATGCGCGACGTCCGACCGGCATCCAACCGTTCTTTTCCGCCCGTCAGCAAGCGATGCTCGAACGGCAGTACGAGCGTCAGCGCGACAATCGTTGCTAGCAAAAGGCGCGGGAACCACTGCGGCGCGATATTCTGCGTGAAGAGTGGCGAGACCTCATCGAACGTCGTTGTGACATAATAGAGAAAGCCGCAAAGCGCGAGAATAACAACGGTTACTTTGAGATCGGGACCATGGACCAGAGAAGAAGAAACGGGAGAAGACTCCCGTTTCTCTGTATCCCCCAAGTGCTCCTCTTCGAGACTTGCCAAAGTTTTACTCCGCAGTGCGTGCTGTCACCGGCACTATTTCTTTATGAGGCCCAGGTCACGCAGTGCGCTGGCTGCGACATTATACTCTTCTCTAATGTGCTTGGTCCAAGGCGCAGAACCAGTGACGCTTTCTTCAGGCGAAAGGCCAGCGGTCTTCAGGTAGTTAGCAAACACCTTATGCTTCATGGCCTTGACCATCGCCTTGGACAGCGCATCGATGGCAGGTTGCGGTGTACCTTTCAGAACCCAATAACCGCGCGTGGTCGAACCCTTAGCCTTATAACCCTTTTCATAGCTTGTCGGCACGTTTGGATAGCCCTTGAGCCGTTTTTCCGCCAGCACCGCGACGGCGCGCAATGTTTTGTCCTCGATGCGACTGCCGGCTTCACTAACGTTGGGCAACGTGGCATCTATTGAACCCGCTAGCAGTGCGGCAATCATTTTACCACCGCTACCGAACGGGACGGCCTTGTATTTGATGCCGGCCGCCTTGGCGAACGTTGCAAGGATGATGTGTTCGGTTCCGCCCAGTTGAGCAACCCCCCAGTTGAGCGGCTTTTTCTTCGATGCTTTGACCAGATCTTCAAGCGTTTTGTACTTGCTATTCGAGGCAACGGTTATAAACGTTGGATCATCCATGGCGCGTGCGACGCCTACCACGTCATCAATCTTTAGCGGCGATTTACCACGAGCGATCGTGTAAAGATGGGTCTGGGTCAGCGCGAGAACTGTGCAGCCATCTTTCTTGCGGGAAAGTGCATATTGGTGCGCTTTGGCTCCCGAACCGCCACGCTTTGCAACGATCTGAATGTCTTTTTTCAGGTAACGGCGGGTCCGGATCGACATCATGCGGGCCGTTACGTCAGTGCCACCACCGTAGGATGAGTGAATAACCACTTGAATGGTATTGCACGGCAGATCCGCCGCCAATGCGGGCGTAGCCAGGCCGGCCATGGCAAAACTCGCCACACCCCAAATTCCAGTTTTCGCGAGATTCATCGGCATTTCTCCCAGTATCGACCGTCTAGCGGCCCTAATTGAATTGTCAGAGTGGCGCAAACACCTAATTTCGTCAACTGTCGACAATCATAGCATATTGCGTCCTGCTCTGACCCAGACCGTGTTCACGGCTGATCCTTTTATTGAGATTTATCTAGACCACCGCCGACAGGCGGTGCCACCCCTGAGACACATGTAAGCGCACCGCAGCTTCCGCGGCGCTCGCATCTTTGGCTTCCAATGCTTTTAGGATCTGCTTGTGCTCAGCATTTGAGACCTTGAGATTTTCCGGTTGGACAAGGCTGCGATGACGATAGAGACAGATTTGTCCGATAATCCAACGATAGCTGTCCCGCAAAGCCGGATTGGCGGCCGCCTCGACCAATGCGTTGTGAAAGGTTAAATTCAAGGAATAGTAGAGCGCGTGTTGGTGCTTATGAGCCGCAAGATCCATTTGATCTATCAATTCCCGAAAAATAATGAAGTTTTCCTCCTTTGCGCGTTCGGCCACAAGACGCCCGATCAAGCCGGCCAAGGCGCCGCGGACCTCATAAAGATTACGCAATTCATCGAGCGTCATCTCGCGGATAAAAAAGCCTTGATTGGTATTGCTGATGATGAGACCCGCCTGCTCAAGATTGCGGCAGGCCTCGCGGACAGGCCCACGCGAGACCGACAGTTCTGCGGCTAAAGTGCTTTCGTTAATTCGGTCACCTGGCTGGAGCTCACCTGCTGTGATCATTTGCTCGATCGCTTCGCGAACAATCGAGGTCAACGTCTTTTCCCGCCGATGATTGATTTTGGCCGCCACCTGGCGCGCTGTCGTGCTGGTCATGGCCGACAGATTGTCCGCCAAAGCGCAGACTGTCAACAATCTGAAATCGACTAAGTTATTCCGCTGCAGGTGCCGCCGCGGCTCGTTGCTTTGAAAGGGCAAGGCGAGCAGCCAGCCGAACGGCGGCTTCAAGCGCGCCCGTCGTGGCTTTCCCCTGGCCGACGATGTCGTAAGCCGTGCCATGCGCCGGAGTTGTAAACACTGTTCTCAGGCCGGCGGTTACCGTAACGCCTTTATTGAAACCACGCAGTTTGGTCGCGATCTGACCTTGGTCATGATACATGGCGACAACGCCATCGAACTCACCCGCAAACGCTTTCAGATAAACCGTGTCTGAGGGAAACGGCCCAGTACAATCGATACCTTGTGCAGCCAGCCGCTCAACTGTTGGACGAATAATCTCAATTTCTTCTGTGCCAAATAGGCCGTTTTCACCATTGTGCGGATTGAGTGCGGCAACAGCGATGCGAGGTTTCGCGATGCCGGCGCCTTGCATCGTTGCGTAGGCCAGTTCGATCGCGGCCTGGATGGTGGTGGGGTTGATTAATTGGACCGCCTCGCGCAGAGCGACGTGCGATGTCACCCGCGACATCCACTGGTTTTCGAGGACGTTCATCTCGCCAAAATGCCCCTTATGTCCCAACAAATCTGCAAACAGATTATGTTCGTCCTTGAATTTCCAACCACCATCCCAAAGGGCGCGTTTATTGAGCGGTGCAAAGGTAATCGCATCGAAATAGCCAGCTTGAGACATCTCGATTGCCGCCTTAAGCGTTTCGCCAGTGAGGCGTCCAGCCTCGGCAGACGGCGCACCACGCGACAGCGTTGACGGATCGAAATTCTTGAGATCGACGACCGGTCGCCTGTCGGACGATGGATTGATAGACGAATAGGGCTCGTAGGTTTCATAGGCAAAAGAAACGCCTGCATCCTGCATGCCCATTTCCAATAAACGGGAATCGCCTACCACAATGAGCCGTGCCGCATCATCCAACCGGTCATCACTCAGCGCCCGCGCCGCGATTTCCGGTCCAATGCCGGTGGGATCGCCCAACAAGAGCGCAACTGTGGGGCGTTCGTCGTCTGTTATGGCGTTAGTCATGGGCTGCAAATCCTATTAGGCAATTCATTCAGGCGCGGTGGCTGCCTCAAGATATTGGACGCACCACGGCAGCTTCCTTCGGGAGATGTTAGCATGCGTTGCGCTGATTGAAATCGAGCAATAAGGCGCGAACACCAAACATCAGCGCCGTCGCAATGCCGACATAATACCATGAACATCGGGCAAGATGTCTATATCGGCCACCATGTCGACCACCGATTTGGCCGCCGCCGTATCCCACTTTGCAAATTCAGCGCACTCTAGGAACTTTGTTGCGACTTCGTCATAACTCATTGGATTTGCCGGACTGCCTTTACCATAGTCTGCAACTCCCGAGATTGTTCGGCCGTCGGACATTTGAATATCGATATAGGTTGTCATTTTATGGTAGCCTGCGGCTTCAGCACGATCGTCGACGACAAAATCAACTTTTTCAATCATTGCCTTTACGTCGGGGCGGGCGACACACTCATCCGTAAATTCATTGAGGCCAGCGCGCCGGTCGAGCAGCAAGATGGCCATGCAGAATTCCATCGAAAACTTCGCCTGCAATTCGTCGCTCGGGCGATGGTGGATCAACGCATTCGGCATATTGTGATTGGTGCCGCACCGCACGTTGACGACTTGTTCCGGTTTGATGTCGTGCTCGCTTATCAGCCGCTGCATTTCCGTCATGCCAGGATGGGTCAGTGAACCCGAGGGATGCGGCTTAATTGAAATGCCTGGCTCCGAGAATGTCCACGGCGCGCCAAGCTTGCCGACGATAGCATCCACGTCGAAGCCACCGCCCGCCGCACTAAAGAAGCCGCGGGGTGCCTCAAGAATCTTGTCGGTCGCCGTCCAACCATGACCGGCAAACTGTGCTGCGACCACGCCGCTCTCCGAGGACCGGCCGGCATGAAATGGCTTGGTCATGGTGCCAAAGTTCTCGCGCAGTCCCGCTGATTGACTACCAGCAATCGAGAGTGACCTTTGCAGCGTTTCGACATCTTGGCCCATCAATCGGCCGGCTGCCGATGCGGCAGCAAAGGTGCCGCAAGTCGCGGTAGAGTGAAAACCGGTCTGATAATGACGCGGATTTATGGCTTCTGAAATCTTGCACTCGACTTCGACGCCCAAATGATAGGCAAGCATGACATCCTTGCCGCTGGCCCCGGTCGCTTCACCTAGGGCGAGTGCTGCCGGCAACGCCGGCGCGGTTGGATGGGTGAGGAGCCCATAAACCCGATCGGTTGCCACGGCGAGCTGGGTGTCATCATAGTCGTCAGCATGGATGCCGACGCCATTGGCAAAAGCGGCGAACCGCGGCGCCACCTTTTTGGCCGAACCGATAACAGTGGCCGGTCCTTCACCGAGACTCAATCCATCCAGATGCTGGCGCACGATTTCTCCGGTTTTGGCGACGGAGCCGGAAAGCGCCAGGCCCAGCCCATCCAGGATTGACTTTTTGCCGTTTGCAATAACGTCCTGGGGGAGATCGTCACTTTTCGTCGTCCTTACGAACTCTGCGACAGACCGCGTCAAGCCTTCTGCGCGTGTATCAACGTCCATTTTGCTAGCTCCCCTGGTCGCGTTTCGCTATCACTCCGGAAGCAGGCTTGTAAGACGGAGACAGAACGCCATGTCAACCCCTGACGACAAATTGACTTCGAAGCGCCAGCGATTCCGCGCCATTTTGGACAGCGATGAAATGGCTGTTGTGCCCGGTGCCTATGATGCTCTGTCTGCGCGAATTATTGAATGTGAGGGCTACGGAGCAGTATTTGCCGGCGGCTACGCGGCCAATGCAAGCTTGCTAGCAGAACCGGATTTCGGCCAATCGAATATCGGCGATTATGCAGACCATTATGCGCGCATCGTCGCGGCGGTGAGCGTTCCGGTTTTTGTTGACGGCGACACCGGCTTTGGTAGTCACCACAATGTCCGCCATATGACCAAAAGGTTCGAAGCTGCTGGTGTTGCCGGCTTTTTCTTTAGCGACCAAGTATTTCCAAATCGCTGCGGCTATATGGACGGGGCCAGTCTCATTTCCCCTGAAGAAATGGTATCCCACATCCATGTTGCCGTTGCGGCCCGCCAAGACTCGGACCTCGTGATCGTAGCGCGCACGGATGCCTTGCGGACGGTTGGTCTTGACGAAGCCATTCGCCGAGCATGCCTTTATAAGTCAGCAGGTGCTGATGCGACTTTTGTTGTCGGAACCGACACCATCGAAGACTTCCAACGTGTGAATGGCGATGTGCCGGGCGCACAAATCGCAAATATTTCGCATGCCAATCCAACTGGTTCGGCGTCTTTGGATGCCTATCAGGCAGCTGGGGCAGCGATGGCAATTTTCCCTTCAGCGACTTTGTTTGCAGCTGCAGGAGCCGTGCGCAACGCATTGCGCACACTATCGGCAACGCGTTCGTTTGAAAGCGTCGAGAGTGCGTTTATGAGCCTCGATGATTTCTATGAGACAGTTCGTTTTGACGATTTGAAACGTATCGAAGCAAATGCTCTGGCCGCCGGAAGCAAGCTTTTGGATGACTGAAATTCGCGTGATGTCACTCCAAGAGTTCGGCAACCGCCTTACCGCATGCCACAGTGTCAGCGTTGCCGCCAAGATCCCTCGTGCGCAACGTCCGTTCCGCCAAAGAGCGCTCGACTGCTGTAACGATAGCCTTTGCTGCTTCCCCCTCGCCCAAATGATCAAGCATCATTGCAGCCGACCAGATCTGGCCAATCGGATTAGCGATTCCCTGGCCGGCGATGTCTGGCGCTGTGCCATGCACCGGCTCAAAAAGGGATGGAAAATTGTTTTCGGGGTTTATATTGGCTGCCGGCGCAATGCCGATGGTGCCAGTGCAGGCTGGGCCCAGATCGGACAAGATGTCTCCAAACAAGTTGGAACCGACGACCACATCGAACCAATCCGGATGCAGCACGAATTGTGCGGTCAAAATGTCGATATGATACTTGTCCCATTTGACATCGGGATAATTGCTGGCAACGGCTTCCACTCGTTCATCCCAATAGGGCATGGTAATAGAGATCCCATTTGACTTGGTCGCCGACGTCAAATGCTTTTTGGGACGCTGTCGCGCCAATTCGAATGCATATTTGACCACACGATCGACGCCGGTGCGCGTCATTATAGTTTGCTGTGAGACGAATTCACGATCCGTGCCAGCAAACATCCGACCACCGACCGAGGAATATTCGCCTTCGGTATTTTCTCGCACCACCACAAAGTCGATGTCGCCGGGTTTGCGATTCGCCAGCGGGCAATCGACGCCCAGCATCAGCTTTACCGGTCTTAGATTGATGTATTGGTCGAATTCGCGTCGAAAGAGTACCAACGATCCCCAGAGTGATATGTGATCAGGCACGCGATCTGGCATACCAACGGCACCAAAATAGATCGCATCATGGCCGCCGATCTGCGCCTTCCAATCGTCCGGCATCATCTTGCCGTGCTTTTCGTAATAATCGCACGACGCAAAATCGAACCAGTCGAGCTTTAGCTCATAACCATAAGCGGCAGCGGACTTTTCGAGAACCCGGAGGCCTTCCGGCACGACCTCCTTACCAATGCCATCACCCGGTATGACCGCAATACGATACGTCTGCCCCATGGATTTTCCGCCCTTTGCCCTTACGACGTTAACTGCCTTTGTTGGGTATTGCTTGCAGCCACGGCTGTGTTTCAGCCATCCTTGCCTCCCACCTTGCAATGTCATCTGCATACTTCAGCGTCAAGCCGATGTCGTCTAATCCTTCCAGAAGTCGGAGACGGTCCGATTTGGCAATTTCAAAGTCAAAGCTTTTGCCGTCAGGGCCGGAAATGGTTTGATTTTGCAATGAGAGGGAGCAGGAATTGACACCGTTGTCCACCACAACAGAATCTGCAAATTCAATCATCTGCTTTGCCTCAAGCGCCACCGGCAGGACACCATTTTGCAAACAGTTCTCATGAAAAAAAAGAGCAAAACTCGGCGCCACAACACACCTTATTCCAACGGCCTTGATCGCCCATACCGCATGTTCTCGCGAGCTGCCGCAGCCAAAGTTGGCACCCGTGACGAGAAACGATGGGTTTTTGAATCGAGGCTGATTGAGCACAAACGCCTCGTTTTTCCGGCCATCTTCGCCATAACGCCGATTGTAAAACAACAGATCCGCATAATCCTGGTCAAATGACGTGACATCGCCGACCGGCGCGATCTGATCAGTATTGATATCGTCCTCAAGAATAGCCACAGCCAAGCCCGAAACTTTATCGAGCGCCTCCATTACGCACCCCCTTCCATCAACGTTCGGACGTCCGTAATCCGTCCGGTGACGGCAGATGCCGCGGCAGTGGCCGGACTCGCCAGGTGGGTGCGCACACCCCGACCTTGTCGGTTCTCAAAGTTGCGATTTGTGGTCGATACGCAGCGCTCCCCAGGCTTTCCAGTATCGCCATTGAGCGCGGCACACATGGAACATCCTGATTCACGCCATTGAAAGCCAGCTTCGCAAAACACTCTGTCGAGACCTAATGATTCTGCATCACGTTTGACCCGTTGCGAGCCAGGTACCACCCAGGCTTCGACCCCACTAGCTACTTTGCGGCCACGGACAATATCAGCAGCGGCTTCAAGATCAGACAAACGGCTATTCGTGCAAGATCCGATAAACACGCGATCGACTTTCAATTCATCGACCTTTTTGCCAGGCACCAGACCCATATAGTCAAGTGCACGCTGAGCAACGGCGCAGTTTTCCCTCATCGGCTCCGGTACACATCCATCGACGCCGATAACCTGGCCCGGGTCAGTGCCCCATGTAATTTGTGGCGCCAGAGCGTCGCAATCAATTTCACGGATATTGTCGAAGTCAGCACCATCGTCAATCTCGAATGAAGCCCAGTGTTCAAGCGCTTGCTGCCAGTCGGCACCGGCAGGCGCCCAGCGCCGACCCGCCAACCACTTATATGTTTTCTGATCAGGCGCTACGAGACCAGATCGGGCGCCCATCTCGACCGAAAGATTACATAACGTCATACGCGCTTCGATCTCCATCGCGCTAACGACAGGGCCTGCATATTCGAATACATACCCTTGACCGCCAGATGAACCGATCACCGAAATAATTTTGAGTGCAACATCTTTTGCTGAAACAAATTGCTCAAGATGCCCGTTAAGCATAATGCGCATTGATTTCGGTCGGCGAATGGCCATCGTCTGCGTTGCAAGAATGTGCTCAAGTTCACTCGTTCCGCATCCAAAAGCCAATGCACCCAGTCCCCCGACTGTCCCGGCATGGCTGTCAGGCACAGCATGCGTCGCACCCGGCAACACCATTCCCAATTCCGGGGCAACGACGTGACAGATGCCGTGCTCATCATCATTTAGATCAAATACATGGATACCATGACTGCGGCTACGCTCCCGCATGGCGCGGATGAAATCTGCGCCGCGCGGGTTGGTGCCGTCATCCCGCCCTGGCGTTGTCGCAACTGTGTGATCAATGGCTGAAAAAGTGAGGTCTGGGCGGCGCACTTGCCGTCCTTTGTCAGCAAGCTTCTTGAACGCGTGAGGCCCATGCAAATCGTGGAGCACGTGCCGGTCGATGTAAATGAGATCCCGTCCATCGGGACGCTGCGCAACCAAATGCGACTCCCAAATCTTTTCAAATAAGGAAAGTTGTGCTGCCATTGATCTCAACCTTTATCCATCTGATCGCAACTTTAGTCTTGGGCGCTGGCAACCGCAATGGTGGACCCGCCCGTTCGACCGATGAATTCAACTGATATTCTGGTAACCGCTATCACGTTCGAGCCGGTAACCCGGCATATGGGCGCCAGCAGCAGGGAGCGCCGAACCAATATCGGCAGCTATCGCATTTTGTTTGATTTGCATTGCTTACAGGACTGCAAGTTGACTGATCTGCATGGAGCGCCGAGATCATAATACCTTTTGGTTGTGAATGTCCGTTCCGGGTCAGCAAGCGAAGAACTTGATCTGAGTCGAACCCGACCGATCTTGTCCCAAGACCGGTCCGGGCATGCTCTGCACGAGCTCCTCCGGGACGCGTCGTAAATGGAAGTTACTTACACATTGGTGAGGGGCTGACCTAAAACCATCCAAGATTAACCCCAGAACCGCCCCGACGCACCAGTTATGACAGTGATAAGGCCCAGAATTGTGTTGATGCCGACGATGCCGCGCATGGTATTCAGGTGTTTCGCTGTCAAGGCCCAATCGCTTGCCGCGACAGCGGCTCGAAAGTGCCGATAGGGAGCAAAGTATAGGAACACGAATAGTCCGATCATCACGAGCCCAAGCCCATGCATGATGTGAACGTATATTCCGGCGGTGCCGAAGCCACCGAAATGTTCAAACACCAGCACATAGCCCGACGCAGGCAGGGCGACGACAGCAATCCAGACCCAAAAGAAGAAGCGAGAGAACACGTGACTCCACAGCGTCAGTCGCTGTGACGGTTCGAAGAAGCCCAGCGACGGACGCAGCACTGTGTAGGCAAAGAACATTCCGCCGACCCAGACGACTGCGCCAAGGGCATGGATAGAGATTGCGATAGATGATACGTCGAGCATTTTGTGAGCCTTTTCTGGAGACGTTGCTTCAGCGTTACCAAGCAGTGGGCAAGGGCCAACCCTAACCCTATGCCAGTATAAAATCTCGCGGATCGATGTTTGGTCGTCGCTGGTGTATCATTTCCAGTGGACATATGCCGCTAATTGTCTCTAACGAGTCATGAGCGCGCGCCTCTATCTTCCTAGCTATCCTTTCGCGCGACAGCAACACCAGTCAGGAGATGCCGCAATGGATCCATCACGCACCGGTCCGTTTCCTTACAGTCCTATTATCGGAAGGCCAGCACTCAAGTGGCCTGATGGCAAGCGATTGGCATTCTGGGTCATTCCCAACATCGAGACCTTCGCACTTAATGAAAAGATGCCTGATGGGGCCCAGACAATACCGAATGTATTCTCGTGGTCCAAGCGCGAATATGGCAACCGTGTCGGAGTTTTCAGGCTAATGAAAGTTCTCGACCGCTACAATATTCGCGCAACTGTTGCGCTCAACAGTGAGGTCTGTGACGCAGCCCCTCATATCGTTGAAGAGTGTCTGAAGCTTGGCTGGGAATTCATGGGGCACGGCGAGAGCAATACGCGGCGTCTCAGTGACACTAGTTCTCTCAATGAAGAACGCGATCTGATAGGTCGCACACTCAGCCGGATTGAGAAAGCCACCGGTGCGCGACCGCGAGGATGGCTTGGCCCCGGCTTGCAAGAGACATGGAACACGATCGATCTTCTGTCGGAGGCTGGGATCCATTATGTCGGGGATTGGACGACCGACGATCAACCATACTTTCTGGACTGCAAGCCCAATCCGTTGGTTTCCATCCCTTATGGTCACGACATGGGTGACAAAACAGCATTTGGCCACGCTGGTTATTCACCGCGCGACTTCCAAAATATGATCATCGATACTTTCAACGTATTGTATCGGGAGAGTGCGGAAGGCGGGCGTGTGATGCCTCTATCCCTGCATCCATACATAACCGGCGTTCCGCATCGCATTGACTATTTGGATCGCGCCCTTGAGTATATTTGTCGTCACTCCGACGTTTGGATGGCGACTGGCAGCGAGATTGTTGATCACTTCCTTAGCACCGCTGGTGTTTCCGGTGGCAGCAACAATTGAACGCATGAATTTTCACTCAACCGAAAAGGAAATCCCATGCACAGACTTATCAATCCACCGGCAATCTCCGGAAGCCAAAGCTACAGTTATGGGGTGGAAGTCACGACACCGTCGCGCTTGCTTGAGATCGCCGGTCAGGTCGGCCGTGATGCAGACGGCAACATCCCGGATGGCATCGAAGCACAAGCCGAGATTGCGTGGAGTAATTTAAGCATTGTCCTTTCCGAAGCCGGCATGGACATGGCCGATCTTGTCAGCACAACCATCTATCTTATCAACCGCTCTGACAATGAAGGCTTCGATCGGGTTCGTCGCCGGTGGTTGAACGATATGCGCCCCGCGTCCACAAAAGTATATATCAGCGGTCTTGCCGATCCGCGCATGCTTTGCGAGGTTCAAGCATTTGCGGCACGTGTGTGAACCTGTAAAGAGCGATCAATATGGCTCGTTTAGCGTTGCGTAGATGTCACCCGAATTCGCCTCATCCGGCAAGTTGTGTACGTAGTCGTCCATCTGTGCGGCACTTACCGGTCGCTCAAACAACAGCTGGTTGTCCTCGCGCAGCGACACGTTGAAAACGTAGGTCCCCAGTTCGGCCAACCGATCGAGACAGAGTCGTGAAACGTCGCGCTGGATCGTTGTGAATTCGAATGAGATGGCTGCGACGGGCGTATCAAGCCCTGCCAGAACGTCCGCCTCGTGCCCCTCAACGTCGATCTTAATGAATTGCGGCACACCGTATTCGGCAATCAAGGTTTCAAGCGTTATGCACACCACATCGATCGATTGATCCCAATGTTGCCCTTGCCAGCCGTCGGCATCGCGCGCCGCATCTATGAACTCTCGGGAAACTGTCGAAACGGAAGGGTTTGCAGAGTTCAGGTTGAGACGCGCGGTTCCTTGCTTGGCGCCACACGCCGCAGCAACCAGCGTGACATTCGGATCATGGCCATACAGCAGTCGCAACGCGCGGTGTGCAAGCGGTCCGGGCTCGACAGCGATGACGCGCGCGCCAATCCGACGAAAGGCGCCAATCCGGTTGCCGACCAGCGACCCAATATCGAAGGCCAAGTTGCCGCGTTCTAGGAAGTGGGCGTAGAGTGCATCCATGCCTGCCGCGTGGCGGGAATCACCATAGTGCACACGCAACGCGTGGAAGAGGCCCTTCAGTGCCGTAGACGCCATGGCAACAACCCTCGCCAGTTCGCTTTCCTGCATCACATAGCGATAGCCGCCGCGAGTGCCAAGTGGCAGAGGCGCAAGGACGTGCGGCAGAGTTGCGGGTAACATTCGTGACCATCGTTGTTCGGGCAGTCGTTTTAGACAGTGCCACGCCCATCACAGGCCGGCGCGGAGCGCCTTCGTTTTTTGGCTGAAAGCGAAACGGACACGCAACGCTGCGCTTGTTCAGGTCTGCTTCGAGCGGGGCACAAATTTGGTGCGATGCGAAACGATAAGATCGGCGATGACCGAGTTTGGTCATTTGCTACCGGTCGACGTCTGACAATTCGACGACAGCTAAGCCCCAATCAGCGGACCTATGTCGGCTTTTCGTCACAACCTTCCGCGTCACCCCCAACAGCAGTCACCTCACAATCTCCAACATTTTGGGAAGCACTACCGGTCCAATCAAAGATAGAATCGATAGTCGATTGTTTCTCAAGAGACAGCCGGCTTCAAGGGATGACTTTACAGTTCTAGCAAACTCGGATTGGGAAGCTAGCGATGATCAACAAAGGCATATTGAAACGCCAAGTTCTGGCTGCCGTTGCGGTCCTTCTATTGGCCGGACTTGGATACGTCTGCTACTTTCTCGTCGTTGATGCACAGCGCACCAGAATTATGATGGCTTGCTCTCCCGGGAAGCCGGATATCGTTGCCAGTTGCACGAAGTGGATAGAGCAGGCCCCCAAAAATCCGTCACCTTATAGTACAAGGGCATGGGCATACTTTAAGGCTGGCAAGGCACAGTTAGCGCTTACCGATTACAACAAGGCGCTAGAACTGAAACCAGGGGATGCTCACAATCTTTCAATGAGAGGCAGTCTGTTCGCGAAACTAAAGCAGTATCAGCGCGCGATAGATGACTTTACTGCAGTAATTGCAAAGAAACCGATTGATCGCTACGGTAAGTCTATTCTCAGAGAACGCGCTAAGGCATATGAGGCTCTCAAGAAATACGAGCTTGCGATTGCGGATCTCACAAAAGCAGTTTCCATCGATCCAAAAGCGAGCTGGCTGATCGAGCATCGAACGCGCCTCTACCTCAAAGTTGGCAAATACGACAAGGCACTTGAGGATCTGAAAATTCTTATGACGAAATCAAAAGAGCCACTTCTGTACTTCAGGCGAGGCCAGGCATTCTTTGGCAAAAAACGTTATCATGTTGCCATAGAGGATTTCAGTATGGCCATCGAAAAGGCACCTCGTTTTACGGGTGCGTACCTCTATAGAGCAGACGCATTCGTAGCGACAGGCCAGAGGACCAAGGCAATCGCTGATCTCAAAGTGGCACTTCGACTGGATCCAACATTTAAGCCTGCAGCGAGAGTTCTGATGCGATTAGAATCAGAAGTATCTGCTAGCCAGAAGGCCAAGTGAAATGACCGTTGGTTGGACTGACCCGGCCCAATAGAACTGGGCCAAGGTATTCGTGTCGTGGAGGTCCGCTCAGCATCAATAGTCCCCGGTCGCGTACGTACGAATCCACGACAGCTTTGCCCCCGGCAGCGGACCCATGTCTGCTTTTGCGCTCAACATTCCGCTTTACCCTCAATAACGGCCATCGGCCAGCACTGGGTTGAGGTCAGTGACGGGCCATGCGTGGACGGCTCCTCCACCGGCATCTAAGTGCCAAAAATGGATGCTGTTGAAGTAACCAACATAAGAGGAGCCGTCCACGGCATCAGAAGCGGACATCGCAACTATAGTATTCCCAAAGACGGGCCACCTATTGGGAAATTGCGCGTGACAGAGTTCTACACCTCATAACCATTGGCGAACCGGCTGAATGCATTAACCGACGACTTGATACCGTTTCACGTCCGCCTTAGCACCCTGCAATGCGCGCGAATGTTGCTGGATCTTCTTGTGATCTTCACTTGACCGGTATGCATCGATCGCTGCCTGGTTCTCCCACTCAGAATAGGAGATGAACTCTCCAGGAACATCAGCGCACTTCAGCAATTTCTCCGACAGGCATCCCTTTTGCTTTATCATAAGTTGTGCGCAGTCTTCCTTCCAAATCCGCTCTACCTCTGCGATTTGGCTCGCATCAACCTTTACATGAATCAATCTGATTATCGACACGGTATCCTCCATTTGACCAAGTCCCCAAGTGCGCATCGAGCCATTATTTCGAGTTGATCAGACGCGCTTAACGAATTGCACAAATCTGTGCCCTGGCCAATCTTTGAAATCCCAGCTGTGCTCTTTCGCAAGCTCTTTAGGCTCGTCTCTAAGATGAGACGGTGGACTCGATGAAACCACTGTCTCAATTAGACCTTCAAGAATTGCATAGTCTACCGTTATGCCAAACCCGGCGCGATATTATTGCGATCGCAGCCCAAACTGTAGAACGTGAACGTCTTCATAGGCATATGAGCCTCCATATGTTGACGTGCGACCATTAAAGTCTAGCATAGATGCTGCATCAGAGGCCGAAAACCGTCGCTGATCCCCCACCACCTGACTTTCAAGCTGGGCCGTGAGGCGGCGGCGGTAAGCTGATGGTTTGTCAACCGGCATGCCCCCGCAAAGCGGACCTGTGTCCGCGTTTCACAATCACTTCCCGCTTGACCCCAACAGCAGTTATCGCCCAGCGCTGGGCTGAGGTCTCCGTTTGGCCTCAGCGGACATTTAGCTTGAAGGAGCTGGGATCAGCGAAGGGTCATCTCCAGTCATCAACGAACGCTGGAAATGGCACCTCCACACAAATCCTGGATCGATACAACGGCTGCCTTTTCTGGTGGCTAATCAGCTAGACCGCTGATAATGCCAGGCGCTCGCTTAGACGATCGAACACGAGATTGTAGCCAGCAGCGTGGCTTGGTTTTCTGGCCACCTTTCGGCACGAAAGTCCATGCCTTACAAGCTTTGTCCGCTGCGCAGAGAAACCTGCATAATGCCGGATCGTTCCTACCTACTCTGAAATTCCTAAAATTGGCACCTGGACGATCGCGCCCATACTCCGCGCCTTTGATGCCGGAGATGGTTATGCGACTTTTACGCGGAGCAGGTGTTCCTGATTTCAGCCAGCACTTGGCCCCGATCTTATGCTGCACGCCAGGCAGCACATATGTCCAGGACTGACACTTCTTGTGTGCCTTGCAGGCCAGGGCGCAGACCTTGGGATCTGGCACCAATTGAACAAAGCTTTTGATATTTGTACCCGGGCGATCGATACCCTGTTCATACTTTTGTCTCGTGGCTTCGTAAAATGCTGCCATTATGACTTTGCCTAGCGCTTCCACACTCATGTCCCCGCTGTTTGCGACGCCGACGCCGACATGTCCGAATGGCAAGCGGAGCATCACGCTGGTGGATTTATAGCGCGTTAAACCGCCGTGACCGCGAAATTTGTGACCTGCCTCTTTGCGTAAGACCGGGTGAGAAAAAGTGCGCCAATAGATCATGCGCCTGCCGCGAACGTTCACACTAAACATCCGTCGTGTCGATCGCTTTACGAATGTGTTCGTGAATTCAATGGCCCTATGGATATAGGCCATGTCACGCGCCGAGTAGAACCAGCTACCCTGTGAACGGCAGAAGCCCTTGGCATTATCGGTATCGCCCCGGTTATCAGATCTTTTCAGATATTCCTTGGCATATCTGCCACTCTTGATGCGACCGGGCTGGCAGGTGCCACGCACGCGAATGCGCGATAAGAACCGTTGGGACATGTAGCGCGTGTAGAGCTTGCCGTACTCATTAGCGACATACTTATTGTAATCGTGCATACGCATGCTCGCAGCTTTAGTTTCAATCTGTCGGACGGCGTCGGGATATGCCAAATTCGCGATGATATACAGCAGCAATGTGTAGTTGTGATTGTTGTATTCAAATATGTTTTTGGCCAACGCGATTGCGTTATTACCCTCAGACAATGCCCGCGCTATGCGAGTTCCGTGAGAGCCGCCATCCTTCTCCTTCGGCAACCCTGATGTGTGATCAAGCAGATCTCGCAAGGTGATCTGGTTGAGTGCATCTCGGAACGGCCGCTTGAAGTAGGCATTGATCCACCGGTCTGGCACAAAGAAACGGACTGGAGTTTTCAATTCCTGGCGAAGCCGGCCTGGGCGGCGCTCCAGAAGGTCCAGCAACGCGATCCCGCTCAGCACCTTTTGGTTGGAACCCCAACCTGCCGGGACGCGGGTGGTCATCCTTAGTTTTCCATCGTTGGGGGCTTTTGCCCAGCCTCCTGCCGCTTCAGCAACGATTCCTTTGGCGTTGGCTACGACAAACGCAAAGCCTTTCACTCTGTTCTTCATTTGGCGCTTGACGGCCTGTTCAAAAATGACTGGGTCCACGATGCGGGATTGGGCATAGATGGGGTCTGCCACGGCCATGCTGGCCACTACTGCCGATATATAAACCGCACTGAGACCTAAGGTTCGATTTAACCGCTTTCGGAAAGCATTTGTTGCGGGCACCACAGAATTGATTTTGAACAACATCTTAGAATCTCCATCTGTTCCGACGCCCTGGTTGGTCGCAGTAACCGCTCAGCAGGTTCGATTAGCAACGGAAATAAATCACGGAGTTCAATATCGCTTGGAAGCATATGTGCAAAAAATACGCTTGTGCCGTTCGACAGAGGCATTTGCATTGTCACTGGACGCAAGCAACGCGCCAACGTTTGCCTGTAGCTGAGGTCTAAAACCGTTGATTTTAGCTGGGTGAAGTGGAGATTGGCTTTGCTGGTCACGCGGACTTTGTTCAGATTTTTCGAACTAAGCTTTGAACCCTTCATCGAGTGCAGGCGACCCAAGTCGTATAAGCCGCGTTTAGAGGAAGGTAGGATCAATGAAAGTCGGAAAATTGGCTGGCATAGCGATGGGCACTGTCCTAGCGGTCGTGATCGCTTCAGTTGCTAAGCAGGCGGTGGCTAGTGATCTGCTGATCCTAATTACGCCCCGCATCGAGCCGTCACAGCAAACCACGAACGAAAAGGTCAAGTTGAACGGATTCGGCTCATTTTCTGTACGCGATAGGTCGACCAGTAAGCGCTCCAGGCGCACCTACCAAATGAGAATGAAGATGCGGCAGATGAGGAGGCCAAACCCATCTAGTCGAAGAGGCCGAGCGCGACGATAGGAAAGTCGTCTGAGAGAATTAAGTTTATCTGCAAGCTAATGGTGGCTTTGGCCCGAAACCACACCCTTGGCAACTTTTCGGCGTAACTTTCCGCCACTCCCCTTATAGCGGTCATCGCCCAGCGCTGGGTTGAGGTCAGTGACGGGCCAATTACTGCCGTGCATCGACCGTCCGATGATATTGTGCACCGGAGCCTGTATGTGCGATGCTTCGCGGATGATATCGCATGCCAACGCACGTCCCAATGGAGCGATACGCGAAAAGGTCTCTTTTAACTTCTCCTCAGAGGTATCAAAGTCTCTTGGAAGCGGCACGTGTTCGCTCACCGCAACAATAGTACCACCGTCGACATCTTCTGTAACGTGGTGCGCTGTAACTGCGGTGGACGTTGCTGCGTCACGAGCCATATCGCCAAAAGGATCCGCACCGGGGTAGAGATCCTGGGCAAGGTCCGAAGGATGCAGATTATACATTCCCCACGCCGGGTACTCGAACACCTCTTTGGGAATGACCTGACCGAAACCGTACATAACGATGATGTCAGGACGCCAGTTAGGCAGCAGTCCATCAATAAAGAAGCGCGTCTTAATTTTTCCGGTGTAGAGTGGCACCTGAAGGCCGATGGCAAGTGCCTCTGTCCCACGTTGAGTGGCCTCAACGGCCAATGGCGACAAATACTGCCAAGTCCGCCGCTTCTTGCAGATCTTTGCCCGGCGATCAAGGGCGTCGTCGGTGCAGACCCCAACCAGATTGATTTCGCGCGAATGGTGCATCTGGACGAGCTGTTCAAGTGCCCGTCTACCAAAGTCAAAGCTCATGAAGGCTACCACTCGCGGTCTTGAATTTTCTTGCGAATTGCCCGAGACGTAGCGGCCCCAAGGTGAGTCCCAATTTTGCGTTTCAAAATCTAATCCATTGGTCATCATTTCTCTTACTCCATGCCATAGCGACCAGGCGACAAGATTCCCGCGGGGTCGATTGCCGATTTGATGTCATGAAGCATCTCCAAATAGGACGCCTCTGATTTCATTGGTTTGTCCATCTCATGAATGCCCAGCCGGTGCGGCGGATAACCAAGGTCTACCAGCTCGCCACGAAGCTCTTCCTGACAGCGAAGCGCATTGCTGCTGTGCTCAGATCCTTCGTTCATGTCGAACATGATCGATACGTGAAAGTGAGCGAGGCGTGGGCGTTTAAGAAAGATCGCCGTCGAGGCTTCATATCCCCACTTATTGATTACAGACTCGCAGAGCGAAGCGACGCGGTCTACATGATGGCCGAGCGCCGGTACGACTGGGGTTACCCAGAGCACACCGCATGCATCTCTGTCGGGATCAAGGTCATCGGGCGGTGGATTTGGTTTGCGGAAGTATGCTCGCCGCGGCCCAGCAGTGACCCGCCCTGATGCCAAATCAGCTAGAAACTGTTGATGCGGGTTCAGCCAGTGTCCGTTTTTAGTCGTCTCCTGAATCTTTACACAATGATTCTTGAATGCTGCCTTGAGGATCGCAGTCTGGGTGTCGACTTCTTCCGTGGTGCCGTAAAGACCAACCGCAGCAGTCCAATCTGTCGTGGATGCTTCGCGCCGAAGTTCCGCACGACGGCGTTTGAAGTCGGGTCCCGAGACATCGCGAGGACACTGGCGCTGGGACTGGATGACCTGGACATCGTTGAATATGCTGGGAACCGCCCTTAACGTCCCGGACAGTTGCAACTTGCGAAAACGATCAATTGCGAGGACGAGATCCGCTGAGTCCAAAGCAACTGTGGCCAATGCCACGCGTTCAGGACGGGGCATTAACTGAATGGTAGCTGCGACAACGACTCCAAGGTTTGACTGCGAGAAAAGGCCGTCTAGTGATGGTCCGATCCCCCATGCGTCTAGGTTTCGGGTTCTGCAATCCGGAATGCGGGAAAATCCAGTTTGGATCGTCTTGCCAGTTGGGAGAACTACCGACAGATCGGACATGAATCTGACATGATCACCGTAGGGTGTTAAACCGTGTCCGCGCTCTAAGGCATTGCCGATGAGGCTGCCCCGTGGCCCAGCCCCTGTGGGATCCATCCACAATTGCCCGCCTTTTTCTTCCAGGAAGTCATAGAGCTGCTGCTGCGTTACGCCCGGTTCGACGCGCACGTACGCAAGCTCTTCATCATATTCAAGGATCCGATTTAGATCGGAAAGATCAATCAGCACGGCATAGTCACGAACTGGCAATCGTGATCCAAACCCCCAGTTACAACCGGCGCTAATGGGATAAACATGTACATTGTTGGCATGGGCAACCCTCATCACCGCTGCCACTTCTTCTGAGGTCGACGGCTTCAGGATCGCACGCACTTTCCGCTCCAGGGCATAAGTCGGAGACAGCGCCATTGGCTGGCTCTTGACGCGTCCCCTGCCCAACAGGCAAACCCAATCGTGTAGCGCCGAATGAAATCTATCTTTAGTATCAAATGCCATTTCTGGTTCTCCGAACATCTATGACTGGATCACTGTTGGGGGTCTGTGGCTATGTTCCCCACCATTTCGGGCCCAACTTGCAAAGGAGGCGGCCCAATCACATCGTTACTCGATTGTCCATTAGGGAAGGTTGGAGATTGAACGTGGTGTGTCCGCCTTAAAGGACGAGTTGCGCAAGCCAAAAGCCGGACACCCTCTTCTAGGTCCCGTTCATTTGCGGGCCGCGATTTCATCGACCTCTTTCTTGAAGGCGCTCAAATCATACGCCATCCCATTCAAAACGGTGCTCCAGTGACGCACGTGAGCCGCGATGGCAACGGCTTCTCTAATCTCGACTTCCTTTGCGCCTTCTGCACGCGCATTTTTCGTGTGAACGTAAATGCAGTACGCACATGGGATCTGGGCTGCGACAGCCAAGGCAATTAGTTCACGCGTTTTAACTGAAATTGATGCCTTCTTTCCCATCAGAACGCCTTCTGCCTGGAGGCGAGATTTCAATGCATACTCGGGGTAAGTCTTCGTATAGAAGTTCGGCGGGTCGTCGGCTGCATATGCTGGTGAAAGCACGGCCATTACGAGCAATATGGTGGTGATGCTAAATCGTTTCATGTTTGTTCTCTATCCTCCAAACAAAGAATTTCTCGCCAGCTAGGAGCAGTTTGATTGAATCCACCGCTGCGAATGATCCGCGATGTCCGGCAACTGCTTGGCGAGAACCAGTATTGGTCCTATGTTTTCGAAATTGTCCCGACGGAGTGCTAATGTTTTTCCGACGAATATCTAGTCGACTGAAATAGAAGAGCTTTTTTGTGAGGCGGCGGTGAGTAACGCCCTGCAAGATATTAAGTCTTTCACCGTAGCAGGCTTCCTCGTAGATCCCCGAAGCCTTCGTGTGACGCGCGGTGATGATGAATTTCGCCTGGAGGCTCGGCCAATGCAGGTGCTGACCTACCTCGCCCAACATCAAGGTCAAGTGGTGAGTCGCGATGAGCTGCAGGATGAACTTTGGCCAAGCCAGGTGGTGACGGAGGACGCTGTTACCAACTCGATAGCCAAAGTTCGCCGCGTATTTGGTGATGATCCACGCCAGCCAGAGATCATCGAAACCATTCCCAAGGTAGGCTACCGCCTGATCGCCAAGGTCAGTCCTTTAGATTTGGATGAACAGGCAGATGAATACAACCAGGGAACCCAACAGGCAGGCCAAGCCATAGTGTCGACTACGGTCCGGACTCTGGCGCCTCACAAGTGGTCTCTGTTGGCGGCAGCGGTACTGCTTCTATCGGCCTTGCTGGTTACACTCGGCACCAGCATTTGGGATACTGGCAGAGACTCCAGAACGCAACTGAAGGATGTTCCTACTTTGGCAATCCTGCCGTTCAGAAACATCAGCTCATCCCCGGAGTACGACTATTATGCCAGCGGTATAGCAGCAGACCTAATGACACAGCTCTCCAGAGTGTCGGGTTTGACCGTTCAGGCCAGAAGCTTGGTCACGGGCTACATGGGCAAGGATATCAGACCGAAGCAGATCTTTTCCGAGATTGGCGCGGACTACATTGTTAGTGGAAGTGTTCAACGACTCGAAACTCGTGTTCGCATCAATGTGCAGCTCGTCGATGCACGCGTGGAAAGAATCCTATGGGGCGATAAGTACGAGGGAGAAACAAACAAGATCTTTGAAATACAGGATCAATTAGCCTCAAGCGTTCTGGCAGCACTAAGCGTCCAGCTTGCGCCCAATGAAAAAGAGGTCCTGGCTACACGAGCAACAGACAGCGTAAAGGCCTATGAACACTATCTGAAGGGGTTAGAGCGGCACGGCCGCCGCACGCGCGAGCAAAACCAATTGGCGAAGAAAAGCTTTCAAAATGCTATTGGTTTGGACTCAAAATTTGCAAAGGCATATACTGGGCTAGCCCTAGCTTATTCGCGTGAGGCAATTGATGGCTGGACTAGCGATCCCATCAGCGCACTTGAACTTGCCAAAAAGTCAGTTGAACGGGCGGCGGCGCTGGATCCAACGCTTCCACAGGTTCATTTTGTGAAAGGGCAGGTCGAGTTATTTCGTCGTCGCCATAAGGAAGCTATCGCGGCTGTTCAGCGGGCTATCAAGATCAATAAGGGTTATGCAGATGCCTATGCTTTGCAGGCCTGGATCTTGAACTATGCGGGACGTCCAAAATCGGCTATGCAAGCATTGAAGCTGGCTACACGCTTTAACCCGAAGCCGACAGCTTCTTATCTGGAAGTTCTTGGCGAGATTCAGTTCGCAAAGAGCAATTATCGCCAAGCTTCAGATACCTTTCAAAAAGTTCTCGATATCAACCCCAGCTACGTGCGAGCAAGAATGTGGAACGCAACTTCCTTAGCGAAGGCCGGCGACATTGTCAGTGCCCAATGGGAAGCAAACGAGTTGCGGGTGCTAGAGCCGAACATATCACTGGCCAGCTTGGCCTTCGCGTTCCCCTTTAAAGATCCCCGTCAACTCGATCTCGTGTTTCAGGGATTGAAAAAGGCAGGTATTCGCGACTGATCCACCGGCTGTTGTGGCGCAAAACACGATCGGATCCTTGCTGCGATCCTTTTGGTTGGAGAATAAGCGATGACTGTCGGTTTTTCGAGTGCAGCAACCCTCATGGTGCTGAGCCCACGCTATGCCTGTGACCGACGGATGTCAGCCGTACGCCTCATACAGTCGCAGCACCACAAGGACTGGACATCGTCGGCAGTTTTGACCGGGCACGCAGCGCCGGACGAGCTGAGGGCAGTTGTTCGGGATGATGGAATTATGTGCATCGCACCGTAGATCTGAGGCCATTTTGACGTTATTGGGCCGTTACGTTTATGAAAACGAAACAGGTCTCGGGGGTAAAGCAGCCGTACACGTGCCCCGCACCGTAACAATCTGAATGATGCGGCGCACATGCTGAAGGTTGCAGCATTGGTCTTCGAAGCAACACGACTGTTGCGCACAGGCACAGAGTCTGGTTGGGGTCATACTCGGTCATCGCCCTTCGTCGTTGCCGAGGCTGCTCTACCTCCAAAAGCAGACTAAGAATAGCGTTGTTGGTGGAGATGTACCCTTGTTCTGAATTCAGGGGTAGAACGGACATTGATTTGTGCGACGCCGATGACCGAGTTTAACCCATAGCGGACAGATCGGTCTCTTCCGCTTCTAACCAATTCTCTACTCGGAACCGGTGCAATACGACGAGCGCACTTCTTACGAACGTCCTTGCTGTTTCAGGCAGTTTCAAACCCCGCCTCGAACTTCGTTCCGCAGCCATCGCAAATCATGTGCATTGCAATAGAACCAAACATGTCAGACCAGAGCGATTTCTTGTTCATACCCACGTAACGATCATCATCGGCGATTTCACCAATAAAGTCGTCAAAAGTATCAGCGTAGATGGTCACACCAATGGATCTTGAACTGGAAGAGCATCCATAGCAGACAAGTCTCGTCAGATTAGGAATTGGGCCGTTGGGTGGACGCAATCCATCCGGTTCCGCCAACTGCTCTTTGGTAAGTGGATAATTGTCGTCAGTTGGCAGGCCACATTCGAGTTGTTGTTGGTAACCGTCCCAACCATGCGCCCATTGATCAAATACCAAATGACGCTTACCGCACGATGAACACTGTGCGACTACCCGGTAGGCGAAGCCCCCATTCAGCTCCAGTTCCATCAAAAAGTCAGAACCTCGTTCGGGATCTCGGGTATACTCGCCTAGATAGTGGATCTCAAAACTCTTTGACCTACAGCGGCAAACAATATTGAAATCACATGTATCTTCGGAATTTTGCATATCTGAGGCTAGCTCCCGAAGGTGAGTGGGCGGCAGTACATTTTCGGGTTGCGCCATTTCACATTTTCCTCGCAGCAGTCTGGATACTTGCAATTGCTAGGCTACCGTAATTCATCGTACGACCGCTGTTGGGCTAGCTGCAAATCAAGCGGGTTCTAGAGCAGGGCCAAGAAACTTAAGACTGGCGATCATTAGTCTGTTCCTGCCCCCTAAAGTTGGGCCATCGATATTAGAATCTACGGATGGTCTAGTTTGGAGGGAGCGATGGCGAGGAAGCGGCATTCAGACGAGGATATTCTGAAGCTTTTGCGTGAGATCGAGGTGCATCTGACATCGGGTGCGAATGTGCCGACGGCCTGCCGCGCAGCCGGCATCTCGGACGCGACTTGTTACACATGGCGCAAGAAGTATGGCGGCATGGCAAGGTCTGAGTTGTCGAAGATGAAGGCTCTGGAGAAGGAGAACCAGCGCCTGAAGAAGATCGTAGCGGATCTCGAACTCGACAAGCTCATCCTCAAGGAGAGCCTTGATTTTTTAAAGCCAAAAGCCTGACAACGGACGACTTTCGTCAGGCTGTGGTGCACGCGCGCCAAAAGCTTGGCGCATCGGAACGCAGGACCTGCAAGGTCATTGGACTTGCCCGCTCAACGCTACAATACAAGGCCTTATCCAAGAATGATGATGATTTACGTCTCGCCCTGATCCGTCTGGCCAAGCAGTACGGACGCTATGGCTATCGCAAGGTCGGCGAGCTTTTGGAAGTGGAGGGCTGGCGTGTCAACCACAAGAAGGTTGAGCGGCTGTGGCGCGAAGAGGGCTTGCGGCTCCCTCAACGCCACAAGAAGCGCAAACGGCTCTACCACCATGATGCTTCGGTCAACCGGCTGAGGCCCAGATACCCGAACCACATCTGGTCCATCGATTTCGTGCACGACAAGCTCAGCAATGGGAGGCCGTACAAGATGCTGACCGTTCTGGATGAATACACGCGCCAGGCGTTATGTGTGACGGTGGCCTACAAGATGGGTTCGGCAGATGTTTTGGAGGCGCTTTATCCGCTGCTTCTACGCTATGGCAAGCCTGGGTACCTTCGTTCAGACAACGGGCCTGAGTTCGTCGCCGAGCCCTTTCAGGACTGGCTTCGCCGGGTCGGCATCACGCCCATTCGGATCTATCCGGGCTCGCCCTGGGAGAACGGATATAACGAACGGTTCAACGGCACCTTGCGTAGAGAGGTGCTCAACGCCGAGTGGTTCGCGACCACCAAGCAGGCTCAAACCGTCATCAATCAGTGGCTCCGCCAATACAATCACATCAGGCCACACGAGGCTCTCGGCATGCGCCCGCCGGTCCCGGAAACAATTTAGAGAAATGCAAAATAACTGGCCCAGAACGAGGGGGCTTTACACCCAGGTCATGCCCAGCTTTGGAGACAACCAATGTTGAACAGGCGCGAACTGAAACGACTGGCTCACCTCAGAAATTCAGGGATTTGCACGGCACCACAATTCTTCGGGAGCAAGGGTCGCGAGTTCGAATCTCGCCGCTCCGACCAAATCTCACCAATAGACTCCAATCGCGCCAAACGCGCGTCGGCGCCGGCCCAACCCAGACTCTAATCGCCTTTGACGACGGAAATGTCCGGTGCTTCCTCGTTCTTCATACCCTGCAGGTGATAACCGCTGTCGACATGATGGATTTCACCTGTCACCCCGCATGAGAGATCGGAAAGCAGGTAGAGCGCGGAACCGCCAACCTCATCCGCCGTCACATTGCGTCGCAATGCCGAGTTATATTCGTTCCATTTCAGAATGTAGCGGAAGTCTGCAATCCCTGACGCAGCAAGTGTCTTGATCGGACCGGCTGAAATCGCATTGACCCGGATACCATTGCGCCCGAGGTCGGCTGCCAGATAGCGCACGCTTGCCTCGAGCGCCGCCTTCGCGACCCCCATGACGTTGTAATGCGGCATGACCTTCTCAGCGCCATAATAGGTCAGCGTCAAAATCGAGCCGCCATTTGTCATCAGGGGTTCCGCGCGCTTGGCTAAAGCTGTTAGCGAAAAACAGGAAATCAGCATTGTCTGGGTGAAGTTGCTCTCGGTTGTATCCACATACCGGCCATCAAGTTCATTTTTGTCTGAAAACGCGATCGCATGAACCAGGAAATCGAGGCCACCCCATTTCTCCTTGAGCGCAGCAAAAACGGCATCCATCGAGTCAGCATCAGTCACATCACACGGCAACACCGTTGAGCTGTTGAGCTCCTCAGCCAAAGGTACCACGCGCTTTTTGAGCGCATCTCCCTGATATGTAAGTGCAATCTCAGCTCCATGGGAAGCTGCCACCTTGGCGATCCCCCAGGCAATCGAGCGATTGTTCGCGACGCCCATAATCAGGCCGCGCTTGCCAGCCATCATTGGGCCGGTTGCGGTCGTGGCGCCAACAATCTCGGTCGTCATCGGTTTATTGTCCCTTTTTCGGTTATGCCCCGTTAGCCGACATCCTACACCAAAGCCGATCCCGGTCCAGCTTTGCCAGACCATTTCAGGCAGCCGCATTACCGGCCCAACAGCTCGAGATTGGATCGCGGCCATCCAGCAGCTGCTGCTATAGCACTGCCGCCCAGCGAAATGCACGGACTATGGCCAATAAATTAACGGGATTACGAGACCGGGAATGGTTGAAGACGGGCCGGAAACGGCCAAATGACGGCTGGCAATCGCGCCCGTCAGCCCTCCAGCACCCAGCGGCGCAATGCATCCCGGCAGGCGATCCCCTCTGTTTTTCGGGAGTATCGCCCGGTCGACAATCGAATGATCAAATGGCGGCAGGTCCGCCCAATGGCATCTCGAAATGAGCGCGTTGGATGAAAAATGCCCGTCAGGCGGCCATTATGACGTCGCCAGACGTAGCGCGCGCCATCTTCGACTTCATCGAGTGTCAACTGGATTGCGTAAAGGGTTGCCAATTCGTCAAATTTTGAGAGCGACGGTCGCGGTTTTTTGGCCATCGGTGGATAGAGATGCGACCGCAGAGGGCTGTTCTCCACTGGCAATGGTGCAAGCTTGGAGGGGCCAGGTTGCGCCTCAGCGCGCTCTGCGACGGTTGGCACGCCACCGCGTACAGGACCGCCCGACGCACCGATCAGGGCGATACCGGCCAACACCACCAGACAACACGCAAAACGCTTTGATATAAGCATGTTAAGACTCTACACTGGACACCAACGATACCGACAAAAGTCCGCGCGGGCGATCACCGCGGCTCCTGCTACTTTGACCGCCTATGGTTAATTTTTCATTGCCCGGAGCGCTGGCATTGACCCGAACGGACACGCCTGGCTTGCAGGCGTTGTGAAACGAGAAGCCAAAGATGGCAGACGCCAAAAAGCCCTATTACACTTCGCCACAAGCACCGGACTTCTTGAGCGCCGAAGATCCCTTTGCCCTGTTCGAAACATGGTTCGCCGAGGCCCGGGAACACGAAATCAATGACGCCACTGCAATGGCATTGGCCACAACCGACCAGGCCGGCCTTCCCAACGTGCGCATGGTGTTGTTGAAGGGACTGGACCCGCTTGACCATCCCCGGCGCGGGTTCGTGTTTTACACCAACTATGAAAGTGCTAAGGGCATCGAGCTTGCAGGCGCCCCCAAGGCGGCGCTGTGCTTTCATTGGAAATCCCTGCGCCGCCAGATTCGCATCCGCGGCTTGGTCACGACGACCAGCGATGAAGAAGCGGATGAGTATTATGCCACGCGCCCCCGCGGGTCTCAGTTAGGGGCATGGGCCTCGAATCAATCACAACCAATGGCGGGTCGCTTCGCCCTGGAAAAGGCGGTAGCCTATTACACGGCCAAACATCCGATTGGTAAAATTCCGCGCCCACCGCATTGGTCCGGATTTCGCGTCAGCCCACTGGAGATTGAGTTCTGGCACGACCGCCCCTTCCGCTTGCACGACCGACTGGCGTTCACACGCGATAACCTGACAACGCCCTGGACGCGCGCGCAGCTATTTCCGTGAGCCATCCGGCGGTTGCATTTGCGCCGATGAGATGCCACTTTCCCGTCCGCCCCGCCATCCACGCAGGGGCAAAATGAACGAGTGCGGATCATGACACGACCGACCGACAACCCGTGGAGAGCACCATGACGCGCCGGCAAGCAATTTCGTCCTTCATTCTGGCCGGTTTGGCAGCCTTAATTGCCACCCCCACCGGGCTCGCCGCCCAAACCATTACACTGAAACTCCACCATTTGCTGGGCCCGAAATCGAACGCCCACAAGGACATGCTTCTGCCTTGGGTCAAGCGCGTGGAAAAGGCAGCAGGTGGCAAGGTAAAGATCCAGATCTATCCCTCGATGTCACTCGGCGGCAAGCCACCGCAGCTCATTCGTCAGGCCCGTGATGGCGTTGTCGACATCGTCTGGACCGTAAACGGTTACACGCCAGGACTGTTTCCGCGCACCGAAGTGTTCGAATTGCCGCTTGTCCACACCAACAACATTGTCGCCACGAACCTTGCGATGTTTGATATGTACGAGAAGTACCTCGCCAAAGACTATCGCGGCGTCAAACCCTTGTTTCTGCATGTTCATGCCGGCAACGCGATCCACATGGTCGACACCCTGGTGCGCAAGCCAAGCGACCTTAAGGGCAAGAAGATGCGCATACCAACCCGCACTGGCGCCTGGGTCCTCGAAGCCCTGGGAACGACGGCCGTGGGCATGCCGATCCCTGCGCTGCCACTGGCCCTGTCCAAAAAACGTGTTCATGGTGCGCTGATCCCATTCGAAATCATCGCCGCCTTAAAGCTTGACCAGCTCACCAAATATCAAATCGAGGGCCACAACCGCTTTCGCCTCGGCACGTTAACGTTCCAGGTCTCGATGAACCTACGCAAATGGAACAGCCTGCCGAAATCCGTCCAAGCTGCCTTCACGAAGGTTTCTGGACGCGCCTGGCGCGCAGAACTCGGCAAGATCTGGCGCAAAGCAGAGGATGATGGTCTTAGACCGGTTCTCAAGGCCGGGCGCAAACCGATTCAACTGACCCCTGCGGAAACCGAAGCCTTCAAGAAAAAGATTGCCCCGGTAGTAGATCGCTGGATTAAGGAGGTCTCAGCCAAAGGTATTGATGGCAAGAAGCTTGTTTCTGAAGCCCGCGCACTGATCAAGAAGTATTCGAAGTAGACGTGCAAAGTGACCGGTCCCAAGTCAATAGCACACAACACGTGCGCCGAACCCTCCTGGGTATCATTGAGACCTGGGCGTTACTTGGTGGCCTGCTGCTCGTTGTACTGGTTCTAATCACCGCCGCAGGTCTTGCCTCCGAGCGCCTGTTCAACAAACCCTTGGCGGGCCAGTTCGAGCTCGTCGAAATGGGCGTGGCAGTCGCTGTCTTTGCCTTTTTGCCGTATTGTCAGATCACCAGCGCCAATGTCACTGCCGACATTTTCACAACCGGCGCCGGCCCGCTTACCAAGGCAATCTTCGCACTCATTGCTGCCCTCATCGCACTTGGCGTCAGCGCCATACTGCTGTGGCGCATGTGGAATGGTCTGCTCGACTATCGCGAGTTCCCGGAATTCACTGCCATCACCAACATCCCGATCTGGTATGCCTACCTACCAATCCTGGCATCCCTGGCCCTCTTGGCAGTCGCCTGCGTGATCAGTTTCTTGGACAGCATCGAGGCCGTTCGCCGCGGAGGCAGAAATGCCGACCGGTAGACTTGAACGCCTGATCCCCGCAATCGAGGCGGTGCCATGGACAGTCTGACCATCGGTCTCGTGGGTTTGGCGGTGTTGATCGCTATGATCGCAATTCGAATACCGATTGCCCATGCGATGATCATCGTTGGCGGAGTTGGCACAGCGATCCTCACCGGCCCCGCAATCGTCCTGTCGCAACTCAAGAACCTCGCCTACGCCCAGTTCTCCGTCTACGACCTTTCAGTCGTACCAATGTTCATCCTGATGGGAAATATTGCTGCCCGCGCCGGCCTCAGCCGCGACCTCTTTCGCGCAGCCAACGCCTGGTTTGGATGGATGAGCGGCGGCGTCGCAATCGCAGCAATCTTTGCCTGTGCCGGCTTCGGCTCGGTCTGCGGCTCTTCTCTCGCCACCGCCTCGACAATGGGCCAAGTCGCCCTTCCGGAACTCCGCCGCTATCGCTATGCGCCGTCGCTTGCGACAGGAACGCTCGCCGCTGGCGGCGTCCTTGGCATTCTGATCCCGCCGTCCATTGTTTTGATCATTTACGCCATCCTCGTTGAAGCCAATATCGTGACCATGTTCATGGCAGCATTGGTGCCGGGCATAATCGCCGTCATTTTGTTTTCCATCGCCATTGCCGCTTATGTCAGAATATGGCCGGAAGCCGGCCCAAGAGGTGAGCCGGTCTCACGCCAGGAATTAATCGCGGCAACAATTGGCGTAATCCCGGTCCTCATTATATTCGGTCTGGTAATCGGCGGCATTTATTTCGGCGTCTTCAATCCAACACCGGCTGCGGCAGTTGGCGTCTTTCTGGTCTCCCTCTACGGCCTGGTGAAACGGGCCATAAGCCTGCGCGACGCCAAAACCGCCCTGCTCGACACCGCCAAGACCACCGGCATGATCTATCTCATTCTGCTTGGTGCCGAACTCCTGAAGATATTCATGTCACGTGGTGGTGTGCCCCAGACGGCGGCCGAGTTAATGGCCTCGACTGGCCTGAACCCATATATCGTCCTCATTCTGTTGCTGCTTGCGCTGATCCTGCTCGGCTGCCTGATGGACAGCTTGTCAATGATCCTGTTGGCGATACCGTTCTTCTGGCCGGTGATCTCAGAGTTCGACTTCGCCATGCCGGCGGAGGACCTGAAAATCTGGTTTGGCATTCTGGCCCTCATCGTCGTCGAGTTGGGTTTGATAACGCCGCCCGTTGGCATGAACGTCTTCGTTATCAATTCGCTTGCCCCTGATGTACCCATGCGCGAGACCTTTGCCGGTGTCCTGCCCTTCCTGATTGTCGAAGTGTTGCGCGTCGGCCTGTTGATCGCATTCCCGGTACTGGCGTTAGGCCTCCCCCATCTCCTTACGGGATAGAAAAAAGAGAGGCCCAATTGGGCCTCCCTGATTGATAGGTTTTTCATTGTGCAGGCTGG
The DNA here is from genome assembly GCA_965223255.1 of Hyphomicrobiaceae bacterium. Taxonomy (GTDB): domain Bacteria; phylum Pseudomonadota; class Alphaproteobacteria; order Rhizobiales; family Hyphomicrobiaceae; genus CBDCWA01. Next base: position 740,442 of record CBDCWA010000004.1, read on the forward strand.
CGGATCGCCGCTGACGCCTAGCTTTTCTTTTTCACTGGCTTTCGGAAATGCAGAATGCCCCAGGCAAGATAGCCCTTCTTGCCCGCCGTGATCCAATTGTCCAAACCTTTGAGCATTCGTTCGATATATTCTTCAGATACCTTGCCCTGCAACAATTCGTGACGCGCCAATAGTTCATCCCGCACGCGCTGATAGTGGCGCGGCAACTGCTCGCTCTTATCGACAATCTCAACCAATTCAAGACCAACGTCAGCTGCCGCCTCCTTATAGAACGCGAACGATCCAAGTGAATCGAGATGAATGCGTTCCAACACTGGTTGCAAGGCGTCTTTCGGACAATCGTCAGCCTGCATAGGATCGGTAAACACGAACTGCCCGCCCGGCTTAAGCACCCGCGCAATTTCGCGGATAACCTTCTTGCGCCGTCCACTGTGAAGAATTGCGTCCTGGGACCAAACGACATCAAATGTGGCATCATCAAATGGAATGTCTTCAAACGACGCATCAACGACATCGATTTTGGAGGTCAGATCAGCGACGCGATTACGTTCGCGATTACGATCATTCTCCTTTTCCGACAGATTGAGCGCAGTGACGTGGCAGCCATAGGTTTTCGCGAGATAGCGCGCAGCGCCACCATAACCGGCGCCAACATCCAGCACCTTGGTATCGCTATCCCAGTCCGGAATTTGTTGGGCTAGGCGTTCGACCGTCCGCCGGCTCGCCTGGCCAATGTCTTCATCATCGCTGCTGTAGAGCCCGACGTGAATGTCTTCGCCGCCCCACACGTAATAGTAGAAATTATCGGCGTCTTCGCTGTTGTAATAATCGCGAGCCACTTCAACGACACCGGTGTAGGTCTGACTTGAGCGCATGCTCGCCTCCTTCGCCTCGTCCGGCGACGCATAGGTCTTCTCAGCGACATGGATAAAGAAATCTGGCTCTGAATCGCGATAGGTTTCCTTGAAATCGCCGTATGTTCTGACCTTTTGAAACCCCACCTCCCGCATCAGCCGCTGCACGTAGCGCTTGCGCAGCGGGAACATATTGAGGTGAAATATCGAGCCGTCGTTAAACTCGTAGCGGAACCGCGCCAGGCTGTCGTCAACATGCTCGGGGGCCGCCCGCACTTCTTCGCCGCAATAGTAATAATTGTGCGTCGGCTGGATATCATGATCGAGGATCGCATCGTAGTTGCGCTGATCCAGGATCAAAATCCCGTCGTGGCGCAATGTGGCATAGTACTCGGCCAGCACCTTGCGGCGGTCATGGTCGGAATGCAGGTGAGTGAACGAGTTGCCAAGACAGATCACCGCATCATAGAGATCATGCACGTCCCGATTGAGCCACCGCCAATCTGCATGCACGACGCGCAACAGCTCGCCCCGCCGCCGCGCATTGTCAAAGGCCTTTGCGAGCATCACCGGGCTTCCATCAACACTGGTGACTTCGAACCCTGCCTTACGAAGTAAAACTGAGTGAAACCCGGTGCCGGTGGCAACATCTAGAACTTTTTTTGCGCCATAGGACCGCAACGTTTCAATAAAAAATTCGCCCTCGGCCTTCGCCCGCCGATCCCAATCTATGAGTTGGTCCCACTTCTCTACGAATGAGTGGATATACTCTTCCTTGTATTGATCAGTATTTCGAACTTCCAGCGGATTACTACCGTAATCCTGCACTTCGTTGTCTCTCACTGACCCTCTCCTATCATGATCATGTATTGATTGAGATTTAAACTTTGGAATTGAGCTTATGTTTCACTTATTCAAGTATAAGATAAAATCTATTGGTCAATTCCGATTCTGTTCTTAAGCAACATTGGCCTTCACGCCATGATTTCATGTCCATCCGCGACACTTGTTGCGCAGCGAAAGCTATTATTATTCTTCTCTTTTTGCTGGTTTGACTGTTTGATTATAACGGCGCAGCCAGGTATTTCAACCTATCGACTGCTAGACCTGCATCAAATCTCTAGAACTCACCATCGCGTCAGGGAAATATTGCGCCGCAGCTATGCGTCCTAGCGCAAGGCTTGGCCACCAAGTTATGAATTGTGCAGTCAACACCTGCACATTCCGCCGCACTCAAACCGCGTTACTAGAATTGCCTGAATTTAAGATTATCCAACCATCGACGTCTCAAGCTCCCAACGGAGCGGGTGCAACCCAATCATCTATCTATCTGACGCGAGTGGATAATTCTGATGACAAAGACTGAAACAGCATCATCTGAATATTGACACCACACACGATGGCGCGACAAACAACCGAAGGATTCTGAGGACCAATACTCGTGACATCGCTTAGACCAGACCAGAGCATTTCAGTCTATGCACGCTGGGCCTTACGGTTGTCGTTGTTCTGCGTTGCGTTGGCGGGCGCTGCGCTTCTGCTGCACCGATTTTTCGGCATGGCAACTGCGGTGGCTCTCAATCTCTTCGTACTCGCGTTCATCGGCGGGCTGATCACCTACGGATTGGTCGTCGCTGCCGGCGTCGAGATATGGCGGACGGGGACACGGGGCAAGTTCCAGGGCGTCACGGCGGCGCTGATCATTGTTGCAGTGTTTGCCGGGCCATTCTCGTATCTGCCCGTCTACTTTGAACTGCCGCGGTTGAACGACATTTCCACGGATATCAATACCCCGCCACGGTTTGTCGCCATCGCCCGTGAACGCGGCCCGCGCGCCAATCCCGTAACATTCGATGCCAAGCGCGCTGCCAAGTTTCAACGCGCCGCATACCCCGATCTGCGCTCCATCACCGTTCCGCGCTCAGGTGCCAATGCCTTTGAGTTGGCGGTCGACACCCTCCAGCGCCTGCATTTCAAGATTATTTCGCGCCAACAGCCGAACCTACGCACCGGCCGGCCGGGTTGGGTCGAGGCTCAGGACCGGACGCTTATCATGGGCTTTCACGATGACGTGGTTGTTCGCATCATAGGGGACTTACGCCGCTCGCGCATCGACATCCGTTCAGCCTCCCGCTATGGCCAACACGACTTTGGTCAAAACGCAACGCGCATCAGGCGAATACTGAATGAATTACAGCTTCGCCTGGAAGCTACCGTCACCACAACTCTGAGGGACAGGCTCAGCAAGCGCCGGCGAGAACTCAGAGCGCGCATTCGTGCCCGTCGACGCGAACTCAAGCGTAAGAAGCTCAAACCACGCCAATAGGTGTATCGAAGGCCAACGGCTCCGAATAGCTGACCCGGCCGCGCTCTTTTAGGTGCTCGACGTGCGCCTGCACCGACAGGCTCGCAGCGCGGACCAACCGCTCATCCAATCCGTCATAGACAACGCCAACCACAGCATTGATGGTCTGGCATTCACCGTTGAGCGCGTCGAGGATCGCCTGCTCACGCCATTGGCGATGCAATAAGAACGCCTTTACTGTACGCCGCGGCTGCTCGACACGCCCGCCATGACCAGGCAAAAAAACGTCAACATCGATCCCGTTCAACTTTTGCAGAGAACTGAGATAATCCGCCATTCGTCCGTCTGGCGGCGCGATCACGCTTGTGTTCCAGGCCATAACGTGGTCGCCGGAGAACAACAAATTGCGCTCGCGCAATCGAAACGACACATGATCACACAGATGGCCCGGCGTGTGGATGACATCCATCGTCCAGCCATTTCCCGCAACAACTTCCGTATCCTCGAAAAGCTGATTTGCCGCGAGCGACGCATCGACATTCTCGCCGTTATCACCATCCGGTGTTCGCAAAAATTCTACCGGCCCATAGGCGTGAATTTCAGCCCCGGTCTTCTCCTGCAAACGACGCGCCAGCCCCGTATGGTCTCGGTGGCGATGGGTGATCAGGATATGAGAAACCTTGCGCGGTCCAACGGTCTTGAGGATTGCTCGCAAATGATCTTCGTCCTCTGGACCTGGATCGACAACTGCCAGTTCGTTGCTGCCAACGATGTAAGTATTGGTCCCCTTGAACGTGTACGGCCCCGGATTGGGCGCCACCAATCGCGACACATCGACAGCCATGTCGGCCGCCTGGCCGTACGCGAAATCCATGGTCGTTTTGAACAGAATGTCGTTTGCCATTGGTCTATAAGATTTGTTGGAGCCTAAGGCAGCCAGAACACCTGCTCTTGCCGATCTGACCTTGACCTCGCCCCCACCAGAGTAAGATAATCCCGCGCGATATCACGGAAGCCAATTTGACGGGCCCCCGGAAGATCCCCGCTCTATAACATGCAGCACTGACCGACCGCCATAAAAGGGAGTTCAATCATGAAGACACTTGTACTGGAAACCACGGCCCCCTTCCAGGGCCTGCCCGAATTGGTGGCCTATGATGAAGGCCTGTTCGAAAAGGAAGGCATCAAGATCGAATGGGCAGAACGCAATGAAACCGAGGTCAAGACGGTTGCCAAGGACGAGAACAATCCACTTGGCGTTAACCCGTTTGGCAGCCACGGCAAGCTCCTCGAACAGGGCAAAGCCGACATGTATAATGCCTGCGAATGGGGCAACTATTGTCGCGTCGAAGATACCAACGTCGGCAGCCGCCAGCTTGGCCGCCGCGCCATTGTGACTTACGCAGCAATCGTCGTTCGTCCAGATTCACCGGTATACACGGCCCAACAACTTGCCGGCAAAGCCGTAGGCGTCCCCTTTTATGCCGGCACGCATTATCTGGCCCTTCACCTCTTGGGCGGCTTCCTGCCAAAAGATCAGGTCAAGGTGGTGCCAGCACCAAGCGGTTCACGCTCACGCTATAATTCTATGATGAGTGGCGAACTTGAAGCCGTAACGCTAACCGAGCCTTACATCACGCTTGCCGAAAAGAACGGTTGCCGCGTTATCTGCTCAGCCTTCTACAATGGCACGGAAGTCGCTTCCGACAAGGTCGATACAGAAACCTATGCCGCATTCAATCGGGCCGTGCGCGAAGCGGTTCGCCGTATCAATGCAGATAAATCGAAGTACATGCGCTACTTCATCGACTATCATGCAAAGAAGGACCCGGAAATTGCGGCCCTCTCGCCCTCGGACCTGCGCCCCGGCCGTCTGGCCGTGACCGATCCGGCACCGATCCCGGCTGACGAACTCCATCGCACGTATGAATGGATTAAGAGCTGGGACATGCTGGAGCGCACCGAAGATCCAAACGAGCTGATCGATTTGATCGTCCAGAACCAAGCGCATCAGACGGCTGCAGAATAGGCCCTCAAGTCAGCGAATCATCAGCAAGACCTGACGATGAAGCCGGCCCAACACGGGTCGGCTTCATCGTATTTTGGCTCAGCTCTGTAGCGACCTGCCTTCGAATGACCGCACCTTGTCATCATAAGTCGGGTGCAAGGTCCCCATCGCCCTATCCCACCACGAAAACGTATTGGCATAGTTATAATTGAAATGCCCATGGTGCTGATCATGAAAGGTCGTGCACAAAAACGGCCAGGGCGCGCGCGCCGTCGGTGAGGCAAAATACTCATGCCCGGCATGTCCGATGATGCCGGTCACCTGATCAAAGATCTTATGACCGATCAGCGTCAAGGGCGGGATCGGCAGCACGAACACCACAAACAAAAAATAGGATTGCTCGACGAACGCACCAACCAGCGTGTCAGAATTATTGGACCATGGTGTCGGCACGATACTTTTATGGTGGTGCGCGTGAAATCTATAAAGCGCCTTTGAATGCATCATGCGATGGCCCCAATAGAACCAAGCGTCATAAAGCACCAGCGACACGACAAACATACCAATCATCGAAACCGCGGAATGCTCAAGCGGAACGAGTGCCCAGCCATTGGCCTGCGCGACCAAGCCGCCGGCAACAAACAATGCGATGGCCGCCAGCGACTTTACGCTTTGACGGATCTCCATCGCCACCTGATCCTTTTGCGGCCGGCTTTGAATGCGCCGGTCCGGATGCGCCCGATTGATCCGGTGCAGCGCACCGCACAGTCCGAAATAAATCACTAACAGCCCGGCATAACTCAGGGCCCACACGACCAAAAGCTGCCAAAACGGATTATCGAATGTCAAAGGCATCTTACCACTGCGAGGCAGAACTGTTCACGAAAACGCGCTCAAATCCATTAGAGGCGATCAGCCTTCCGCCTCAAGTTGGAACCTGCCAGCGGTTCCCAAGCAACGCGCCATGATCTAGCATCACATGCAAGCCAGAAAAGCAAGTTAATTTCAGATTACTATGTGGCTATGCTCGGAACGTACTTTCTGGCTCAATCCATCGGCCAACCGCGCATTCGGTGCATATAAGAACGCCTGGGATCCTATGCTACACTGATCTATCACACCTGAGTGAACAAGGATGGGGCCTATGAAAATCTGTATCTTTGGCGCCGGTGTCATCGGTAGTATTTTGGCAAGTGGCATGGCGCGGGCCGGCCATGAGGTCTCCCTGATTGCACGCGGGCCCCACTTGGACGCTCTACGCGCCAACGGACTGACCATCGCCACCCCTGAGGACGTCTTCGTGACGGAGCATCAGGCAACCAACGATCCCCGCGACCTGGGGCCACAGGATCTTGTGATCGTCGCAATCAAAACACCGGCCCTGGCAACCGTTGCACGCACTATAGGCCCGCTTCTTGACGACAGCACAGAAACCGTTTTTGCAGTCAACGGCACTTTTTGGTTTTATGCCGACGGTCAACAGGCAACCCCGGTTGCTGCAGCAGACACCGCGAGGCTCGATCCAGAAAATCTGTTGCATCAAGCCATCGATATTGATCGCGCCAGTGGCATGGTTTGTAAAGCCAGCGGCGACATTGAAGTGCCAGGACGCGTCGAAATGACCAGGCCGCGCGGTAGCTTCACCGTCGGCCCCGCACTGCCGCACCACTTCGCACGCTTGAACGCACTTTTTGCCGAGCTTCATCCCCCCAATCTCGATATTGACGTCGTGCAGGACATCCGGACCCCAATGTGGGCGAAGCATATTGCCGCCGTCGGCAACATGGCGATTTCAACACTGACCGGCGGCACAACCGCCGAAACGCAAGCTATCGATGACCTACAAGACCTGCGCCTGGAACTCATGGCGGAAGCCAGCGCCGTTGCCAGTGCCCATGGCTATGGCGACACCGGCTTCGATCGGGACCGCGAGCGTAGCATCCGCTCTAGCGTTCACCACAAACCCTCAATGCTGCAGGATCTCGAGCGCGGTCGGCCGATGGAAATCGAATCTCAATTTCTGATCCTTCAAGATTTCGCGCGCCAGGCCGGCATTGCGACACCGCTCTTGGATATAGTTGTCCCGATGATCGAGCTGCGTGCTAAACTCGCTCAGAAATCACCCTGATACCGTGGACGCAAACAGATGAACAAGCTCCAGCAACTTTGGACCGATGCGACCACAGATGGCGTACCGTATTGCTCTTTGAAGGTCTCACTGGTCGTCGGCACAATATTGAACGCCATAAATCAAGGTGACTATATTTTTACAGGCGACGGCATGAATTATTGGAAACTCGCGCTCACTTATTTGGTGCCATTTTGCGTCGCAACCTATGGCGCGGTGATGGCGAAGCAACGCTTACGCCTGTCCAGCCAGGTCTAACAAATCTCCATCCGAATTGAATGCGGTTCTGGTGACTGAGCTTATCGCATCGGTTGCTGCCGCCAGCTTGGCATGCAATATCATAATCATGAACGCAACCGCAGATAGGAGCAAATGTATGCGCAGTCTTAATCGTGTTGTGATCGTTCTTGCATTGATCGCCGGTGGCGTGATCGGCCTACCAGCCCTCACGGCAGAGGCAGCCTGCACCAGACTGCCGCTGTCGGATGTTGCTTTCGGACGTGGCCCCGCGACAGAATCTGCCCGTCAAAAACTCGACGAGTATGCCCGTCAAATTGCCAACAAGCGCGGCTGGCCGAAAAACGCCAAACTTGTAAAGAGCAACGAGACTGTCTCCTGCAAAGTCTATCTGAGCTTTGGCCCCTTCGGCACGGAGTATCGCTGCCTGGTCACCGCGACTTTTTGTACGAAAAAATAGAGTGAGTTCTATGATGCAAACACGAACACTTGGCACTGCCAAACCCTTGACCGTTACCGCGATCGGCCTTGGTTGTATGGAAATGACCCCGCTATACGGGACCCCCAACCCCGCTGACGTTGAAGACACCATGTCTTATGCCATCGGTGTCGACAAATGCTTACTTGACACATCCGATGCCTATGCTGCCGGCAAGAATGAGGAGGTGATCGCTCCTTATGTCAGCCGCAACCGCAACAACATTGTACTGGCCAGCAAGTTCGGCAATGTGAAGAAAGCGGACGGCAAGCCGGGAGCCAACGGCCGCCCCGAATATGTCTTTGAGGCATGCGAAAAAAGTCTGAAGCGCCTCGGGGTGGAGGTCATTGATCTTTACTATCAGCATCGGATCGACCCTGATGTCCCCGTCGAAGAAACGGTTGGCGCCATGTCGCGCCTGATCGAGCAGGGCAAGGTCCTGAACCTGGGGCTCTCAGAAGCCGGCCCCGAAACCATTCGTCGTGCCCACGCGACCCATCCTATCACCGCCCTTCAGACCGAGTATTCGCTTTTCACGCGCGACGTCGAAGATGAAATCCTACCAACGTGCCGCGAATTAGGTATCGGCTTCGTAGCGTATTCACCGCTCGGTCGCGGCACCCTGACCGGCACGATTTCAGGTCCCGGCGATCTGGCGCCCGATGATCGCCGCCACGAACATCCGCGTTTCCAAAAAGAGAACCTGGCAAACAACGTCGCCCTCGTGAGCCCGGTGAAGAAACTTGCCGACGCCCATGGCGTCACACCGGCTCAGGTGGCGCTCGCTTGGTTATTATCGCGCGGACCCGACATTGTACCGATCCCCGGCACGTCGAAACGCCACCATATTCAGGAGAACAACGCCGCCGCAGACATCACCATCAGCCAGGACGCGTTGGACCAATTGGGCAACGAGGTGCGTGCCGCAGCTGTCGCCGGCACACGTTATCCGGCGGTACAAATGGGTACGATCGGCATCTGAGTGTGAATATTAAGGCGCGCCGAGATCGGCGCGCCTTGAAATGGTTATAGGCTCGACGCTTCAGGACGCTGGCTTCGCCGCCTCTGTCATGGCGGCCACACTCTCGGCCGTCTGGCCGTACATCCACTTGCGAGCCTCTTCCTCCGACGGCTGCTGTGCCTTTATGACCTCGGACTTCTGATAGGCCCGCTTGACGGCATCACGTGCCTTAACCCGCTCGAACCATGCCACCAGATTGGGGAAGTCAGACATATCATCATTGTAATTCTTTATGCCGGACAGACACCATGGATAGCAGGCCATATCGGCAATTGAATAATCGCCAATGATGTAATCACGCCCCTGCAACTGCTTGTTCAGGACACCATAGAGGCGGTTCGTTTCGTTGACATAGCGATCGATGGCATAGGTGAGCTTTTCCGGCGCCTTGTTCTTGAAATGGTTCTTTTGCCCGGCCATTGGCCCGAGCCCGCCGACCTGCCAGAACAACCATTCAAGTGCCGCAGTCCGCCCACGTATATCTTTCGGCAGGAACTTCCCAGTCTTTTCTGCAAGATAGATCAGGATTGCACCGGATTCGAACACGGATATCGGTGCACCTCCACCCTCGGGATCGCGATCGACGATCGCCGGAATGCGGTTGTTCGGTGAAATCTTCAAAAATTCCGGCTTAAATTGTTCACCGGCATGGATACGCACCGGATGGGTCTCATAATCGAGCCCCGCCTCTTCCAAGAAAATCGCAATCTTTTGGCCGTTGCCCGTAGGCCAGAAATGCAATTCGATCATTATCTCTCTCCATTGCACACCAGGCATCTCCTGGTCATCATACGCTCGCCATGATGCTAGGCCCGACCACCACCCGCGGGCAAGCCCAGATTGGGCCTTGCCTGAAAGCCACAACCCTGTTTTCACTAGATCATCGTGCGTTTATTGGCACCCAATCCGCGCCTCCAACTTAACGCACAATGATGATCGCACCTTAAGACTAGTGCAACCTGATCGAGGGCCCATTAAAAAGTTAGGAAACCCGAGCCAATGAGTAACGCAAAGATCTTTGTCTTCGCACCCGAACAACAAGGCCAGGTCGGCGATACCCTTACCAAACTTCAGGACAAGGGCTGCGAGCTTGTTCTCGGCAATGCCGATTGGCATACCCCTATGGGCAATAACGAAGCGGAAATGAGCAATCTTGCGCGTGGCGCCGATGCCTTGATGGGCACCTCCATCCGCTCAAGCCCGATCACCCGCACCATAATGGAAGCCGCCGGCGATTTGCGCATCGTCGCCAAATACACCGTCGGCGTTGATGATGTCGACGTTGAGGCTGCAACAAGCCTCGGCATCCTCGTGACCCATGCACCAACCGAGGCCAACTGGGGCGGCGTTGCCGAGGGCACCATGGCGATGATGCTGGCGATATTGAAAAAAGTCCGTGAGCGCGATGCAGCCATGAAGGCGGGCGCCTGGCGCGATCCGGCACTGCAAGCGACGTTTGTTGGCGCACGCATGCAGGACGGTTATGAGGGTCTCACCATCGGATTGATTGGGCTTGGCCGCATTGGCCGGCGCGTTGCCGAACTTCTGAAGCCATGGCGCGTGCGCATCCTTGCTTGCGATCCCTATGTCGAACGTGCCCGTTTTACCTTGCATGGCGTTGTCCAAACCGATCTCGACACCCTTCTCGCGGAATCCGACGTTGTTTCCCTTCATGTCACACTCAATGACGCCAGCCGCCGCATGATGAACGCCGAACGCTTTGCAAAGATGAAGCCCTCGGCAATCTTTCTCAATACCGCACGTGGTGGTGCCGTTGATGAGACGGCCCTTATCGATGCTCTGAAACGAGACGTCATAGCCGGCGCCGGTCTCGACGTGTTTGAGGATGAGCCACTTGCAAAGGAATCCGAGCTTCGCCAACTCGGCCACAAAGTTCTGCTATCGGCTCATATGGTTACGTCCAACCGCAACAGCGGCATCAAACCTGGCGCCATCTGGGCTGCTGAATGCGTTGAGCGCGCACTGCAAGGCGAGGTGCCTGACAATATTATCAACCCAGAGGTCTTGCCGCGCTGGGAACAACGCTTTCGGCGCAAGGCGTTGATCGATTAAGACTGACACCTATAAACTAGCCCCACTATAAATCAGGCCCGATTGCTCTCGCCGCACACGATATCCAGCTGTCCAAAGCGATCGACGCGTGCCATCTGGCCGGGGTAAATCACAATTGTCGACGTCTTTTCCTCGATAATTGCCGGTCCATCAATCGTTGCGCCTGGAGCCAGATCGCCACGTTGAAAAATTGACGTCTCAATCGCTGTGTCATCCGCGAAATATGCAGGCCGCACACCAGACGCCTCGGGTGCATGATCATGGCCATCGTCAAATTCCCGCAGCTTGGGCTTTGCCAGCTGACCGACACCGGTCACTTTGTAATTGACGATCTCGACGGCTTCTTCGGTTGCCATGTGGCCATACCGACGCCGGTGTGCTTCATGAAAACGCTCTATCAGTTGCGCCAGCGCCTCGGATCCATCGATCCGTCCTAACGGCACATCGACTTCATAGGATTGCCCCCTATAGCGCATCCCCGCATACCGAACCGCGGCCAACCGGTTCTCCGGAATTTTTTCACGCGCCAAGTCTCGGAGCGCACCACCTTCAAGCGCTTCAAACTGCGCCTCGATGTCTTCAGGTCGCGCGTCATCCAACCGGGTGACACGCGTTACACTGCGATCATGGCGAACATCGCAGACCAGCATACCCCACGCGCTGAAGGTCCCAGGATCGCGCGGCACAAGAAACTGCTCAATGCCGAGCTCAGGCGCGATCTGGCCGGCAATTGTCGGCCCCATCCCACCAAACGGTACCAGCACAAATTCGCGCGGATCATACCCGCGCTCGACGGTAATCGTGCGCATTGCAACGACACAGTTGGTGACCAAGACCTTGACAATGCCGAGCGCCGCCGTGATCGGGCTCATGGCGAGCGGCTCGGCCACCTGCTGCGTCACGACCGACAATGCCTTGTCGTGCGAGATCTGCATCTCTCCATCCAACAGCGTCTCAGGATTGATGTGCCCGAGAACCACAAGCGCATCGGTCAATGTCGGCGCCGTCCCGCCACGCCCATAGCACGCCGGCCCAGGACTCGCGCCGGCACTTTGCGGGCCGACCTTCAGCACACCACCGAGTTCGACATGCGCAATACTGCCGCCGCCGGCGCCGATGGTTTCGATATCGACCATGCGCGTGCGTACCGGGTGGCGGCCAACCACGCCGTCAGACTTGAAAACCGGTTCGCCGGCAATCACCGCCATGTCGGAACTCGTCCCCCCGGTATCGAAGGTAATCAGATTATCGATTCCCTTTTCCGTACCGATAAACCGGCCGCCGATAACCCCAGCCACCGGCCCTGACATCACCGTTTGAACGGGCGTATCGGCGAGCATATCGGCGCTCGCCGCGCCGCCATCCGATTTCATCATTAAAGCGCGGGCGTTTGGAAAACGCGACAGGCACAGCGCATCGAGATCTTTCAGATAGCGCGACACCGGTGGGCCGATATAAGCGTTGGCCACCGTCGAGGCCGTGCGCTCATATTCCCGCCACTCCGGATTAACCGCACTCGACAACGAAACATACATGCTCGGGCATACGTCGAGGATGGCAGCTTTTGCAGCCTCTTCGTGGGCATTGTTGGCGTATGAGAACAAGAAGGCCACCGCAATCGCTTCGGCACCTGCCGCAACCAGCGCTTTTGCTGCCTCGCGCACATCATCGAGATTAACGGGCTCGATCTCCTGTCCACTGGCATCGAACCGGCCGCCGGCCTCAAAAATCATATCTCGGGTCAACAGCATCTTCGGTCCTGGGGCAATCAATGTGAACACATCATCGCCGCGCCACTGCCGCCCAATTTCGTAAACATCTCGAAAACCCGCAGTCGTAATGAGCCCCGCCTTGACGCCCTTGTCCTGAAGTAACGTGTTGAGCGCCACAGTCGAGCCATGCAACAGCAAACCGACATCGCCGGGATCCACATCTTTCGCCAGATCGCCCGCTATCTCCGCCATCACGGCCATCGGCTCTGATGGATTTGACACATACTTGCGCACGAAAACCTCGTCGCGCGCATCATCAAAAGCGGTGAGGTCCGTAAAAGTTCCCCCCACATCGATGCCGATCCGCAAACTCACGGCCGCCCCCGGTTCCCGCGCAGCGCCATCGTCGCGTCCTCATCGATCGTCAGGGCGTTATCTTTGAACACAACACCATACATCTCGCGTGCCGCATTCCGCGACACATACCCCCGAAGCACATCGCCCCGCACCAGCTCCGGATCGCGGTCTATGGGATTGCCATATCCCCCGCCCCCTGCCAGATCCCAACACACCAGGTCATCGCGCTGCAAACGCAACCCCGCGACCTTAGAGGTGAGCGGGCGTGGCTCTTCATTGCCCCTGCGAAGTTCGGCATACGAGGCCTTCGCCGGCTGCGCCTCAAAAATACCGGGCGTTGAATGCTTAAACCGATCGCTTCTGAGATTGACCACCGCTTCATCGCTAAGCACCCGCCAATGCCGCCGGGTCCCAAGCCCGCCCCGAAATTTGCCCGGACCGGCGGAATCGGTAATGAGCTCATAACGCTCAACCCTGAGCGGGAACTCTGTTTCAACCGCCTCGATAGGTGTGTTCATGACATTGCAGACGAGTTCATCCTGTGCGCCGACCCCATCGCCATCGGGACGTGCCCCGCCCCCACCATTGAAGATCTCATAAAGCGAATACCAGCGCCCGGTATCGGGATGCCGCCCAGCACTGGAGAGTGATCCACCAGCTCCGCTTGACGGCGCCGGCACCCGCCCCGGAACCAGCTTGGCAATCGCGCGCATCACAACCGACGTCGTCATCTGGCTCGGTCGTACATACATATTGACCGGTGCCGGATACGCCGGATTGAGCAACGAACCTTCTTTGGGATAACTGATACGCACCGGCCCCGAGAGACCGTGATTGACGGGCAGGTCCGGCACAAACACCATCTTGACGCAGCATTCGATGAAATTTCGCGACACACACGGGCGCAAATTTATGGGGCCACGCGCCTGCTGATCGCTATCCAGCTTGAAATGCAATTGATCGCCGGATTTCTCCAGCGTTGCAGAAATCCGATAGGATCGATCAAATACGATACCATCATCATCAATATAATCTGTCTCCGGCCCGTAGACCCCATCAGGCAGCTCAGCTATCGCCTTGCGCAATTCCCGCTCGGTGATTTCGATCCAGGTTCGCCAGCATTCGAGCACTTTATCGACGCCATACTTGGCGAATAGCGCATTGCACTTTTCAATACCGTAGAGGTTGGTTTTGAGTTGGGCATTGATATCGCCCCAGGTTACTTCCGGCGTCCGCGTATTCGCCGAGATCATTTCCTTAAGATCTTCGTTGAGGGCACCATTTCGCATAATTTTCAGCGGCGGGATCAACAGGCCTTCCTGAAAAAGATCAGTTGCGTCTCCACTATTTGTGCCAGGCACTTTGCCGCCGAGATCGGGCTTGTGCGCGATATTACCGATAAATGCCACCAGTCGATCGCCGCTGAACACCGGAGAAATGATCGTTACATCCGTCGCATGATTTTGGCAGGCCCGATAGGGATGATTGACGATAAAGGCATCGCCCTTTGAAATGCGGCCGGGGAATTCCCGCCTGATTTCATTAATCTGGGCAGCCAGCGGCCCGATGTGCAAGGGTTGCGGCACGCCTTGCGCCACCATCCGCCCGTCACCATCGAAAATCGCAAATGTGAAATCCTGACTTTCCTTGATGATCGTCGAATAGCCGGTACGCAACATATTGAGCGTCAATTCACGCGCAATTTGAAGTGTCGACTGATAGATCACCTCGAGGTCAATCGCGTTCAACGCCTCCCCCATCGGATACTTCTCGCATGAAGACGGTTGTCGCACACCGCCAACAATTAGATCAAGAACAAGGTCCATCGCGTTATCGCAGCAGAATTGCGACTTTTTTCAAAAAGAAGGTTGCGACCGGCCTCAACCCTCGCTAGCTTCTGCGGCCAATAATAGTCTTAAACGACAGTTTTCTGACTGCGAAAACTCAAAGTCTTCAGTGGAATTATGGGGGGATCATTTCCGGTGGGCCTTCTTCGACTTGCCAGCCTAGCAATTGTTCTATTCCTTTTCTGGCTCGCAATGTCCGGACACTACAAGCCGTATCTGCTCGTCCTCGGCGTGGCTTGCGCGCTATTTACGGTGTATGTGGCGGTCCGCATGAAGCTTGGGGACCATGAAACCCATCCCATTAACCTCCTCCTTGGCGCCATCACCTATTGGCCATGGCTCGCCTGGGAGATCTTGAAGTCAGGATGGACGGTCACCCGCATCATCCTGTCGCCAAGCCTGCCCATCTCCCCGACCTTGACCCGCGTCCGCGCCAGCCAGAAGAGCGCGCCAGGCATCGCCACCTACGGCAACTCGATCACGCTGACCCCTGGCACCATCACCACCAAAGTGAGGGGCAACGTCCTGACGGTCCATGCCTTGACCAAAGCTGGCGCCATCGATCTTGAAGACGGCGGTATGGATAAACGCGTCACGCGTTTTGAGGGCAGCCAATGACCGAGATGACGACGATTTACGCTGCTGCAGCAGTTGCTATCCTGATCGCACTCAGCCTTGCCGTTGTGCGCATTCTCTTGGGCCCGACCGTGTTTGACCGCGTCCTCGCCGGCAATCTAATCGGCACCTTGGCAATTCTGTTGCTCTCGGTATTGGGTTTCCTGACTGGTCGGCCTGAATGGCTCGACATCGCCATCACTTATGGCGTTCTCAATCTGATATCGACCTTCGCCATCCTAAAATTCTTCCGCCATGGCGATCTGGCCTACGACCCACCTGAGGAGGACGAGTGATGGTTGAACAAGTCCTCGATGTCGCGACTTGGATTTTGCTCCCCGCCGGATCATTTTTTGTAATCGTCGGTGGTCTTGGCCTCATTCGCATGCCGGATGTGTTTACACGCATGCACGCAGCCAGCGTTACCGAAACCGTTGGCGGTATTTTGATTTTGCTCGGCCTGCTGTGCCAGACATCTCCCGGGCTCACAATGTTCAAGCTGATTGTGATTATTGGGATCATCTTTTTTACCGGCCCCGTTGTCACCCATGCGCTCGCCCAAGCCGCCGATCAATCCGGCATAGACCCTATCCTCTACCATGATCGAACAGCCAAGTTCGATGAACAACAAGATGGGGAGAAATGATCGTGCAGACCGCCAACACCGTGCTCCTTATCAACACCGTCTTGCTGACGCTACTTGCCATTGTCACCGTCGGCGTTGTGCGCACCCGCAACCTATTTGGCGTGATTGCGCTCGCCAGTGCCTACAGCTTCTTGATGGCGAGCGTGCTGATGGTCCTTGACGCGGTTGACGTAGCAATGACCGAGGCTGCCGTTGGTGCCGGTGTCTCGACGGTCGTCTTGCTCGCAACCTTGCACCTCACCAAAACTATGGAATACCCCCACAAGCGCAAATCTACTTTGCCCTTGTTCGTTGCCATCGGCACCGGCCTTGCCATCATTGCCGGCACCTATGAACTGCCGGCCTTCGGTGTGATGGACGCACCGATGCACAAGGACATCTATCGTTATTATATCGACAATGCCTACGAGCAGACCTTGGTACCAAACTTTGTAACCGCCATTCTCGCTGATTACCGAAGCTTCGACACGCTCGGCGAAGTCGCGGTGATCTTCACCGCCGGTATTGGCATCATGCTGTTGCTGAAAGGCAGACCACGCAAATACGATAAAGACGGCAACGATGCAGGTGCGGCATGAAACTCGACCTCATTCTCCGCGTCGGCAGCAAGCTGATCCTGCCGTTCATGTTGATCTTTGCCTTTTACGTGCAGTTTCACGGCGAACTCGGCCCCGGCGGCGGCTTCCAAGCCGGCGTTATTGCCGCCGGCATGATCATTCTTTACGCCGTTATGTTCGGTCACAATGCCGCCAAGCACGTTGCCCCGCCCCGCCTGATGGAGCTGATGGTACCGGCCGGCATTCTTCTCTATACGGTAGTCGGCTTATACGCGTTCTTCGAAGGCAAGCCGTTCCTCGATTATTCAACCCTTGATCACCACGATGCAGCCCACGGCCGCGAGCGTGGCGTCTTCTGGGTTGAGCTTGGCGTTCTGATCACCGTAGCCGGCACCATGACCTCGATTTTTTACGCATTTACAGAGCGGGGACGCTAATGCCGACACTCGAAAACGTTCTGTCCCACTACAACTATTTCATCACCATTTTCTTGATGGTATCCGGGCTCTATATCGTGATCGCCCGCGGCAACATGATAAAGACGTTGGTCGGACTGGCCCTCTTTCAGACATCGGTCTACCTACTGTTTATCGCGCCAAGCAAGATCATCAATGGCACACCACCGGTGTTCGACAAAACTAAGGACTTGATCTACTCGAACCCTCTTCCGCACGTTCTGATCCTGACCGCCATCGTCGTCGGTGTCGCCACTTTGGCACTCGGCCTGGCATTGGTCGCACGCGTGCATGAAGCCTATGGCACGATCGAGGAAGATGATATTATCGCTATGGAAGAGCAGGAATGAAAGATATAACACCGCTCTTGCCGGGCCTACAGATCGTCATCCCGCTCTTGGGCGCAGTCCTTTCGGCATTCTTCAGGCGCAGCACCTTGGCTTGGCTTTGGGCTGCCCTTGTCACCGTTGCAACCTGCGCGATTTCAATCCTGCTCTTAATCGAGGTGCAGGCTTCGGGCATCATCTCCTATCATATGGGCGGCTGGAAGCCGCCGTTCGGTATTGAATACCGCGTCGATCGCCTAAACGCCTTTATCTTGGTCCTGGTATCCGTGGTCTCCGCTGCGATGATGCCGTTTGCCAGACGCAGCGTCGCTTTTGAACTCGAGGGCGACCGCCAGCCATGGTTCTACACCATGTACCTGTTGTGCCTGGCAGGCCTGCTCGGCATCACAATCACCGGCGACGCCTTCAACATTTTTGTATTCATGGAAATCTCATCGCTCGCGACCTATGTGCTGATCGCCATGGGCAAACATCGCCGTGCCCTGGTATCGGCGTATCAATATCTGATTCTCGGCACCGTCGGCGCAACGCTCTATGTAATCGGCGTCGGCATTTTGTTCGTTGCAACAGGTAGCCTCAATCTGTTCGACATTTCGAACCGTCTGGAACTGGCCAACGCAGATTATCACCGCGCCGTCATCGCGTCCCTCGCCTTCATGATCGTCGGCATAAGCTTGAAACTGGCGCTTTTCCCGCTGCACGGCTGGCTGCCCAATGCTTATGCCTACGCGCCCTCATTTGCCTCAGCATTTCTGGCAGCAACGGCAACAAAAGTCGCAGTATACCTGCTGATCCGCGTAATTTTCTCCGTTTACAGCATCAATGTCGACATCAACGCCCTACATATCCGCGAAGTGATCGTCGCACTCTCGCTCGCCGCAATGTTTATCGCCTCGATCATGGCGATATACGAATCCAATCTCAAACGCGTTCTTGCGTATTCATCATTGGGTCAAATTGGCTACATCACCCTTGGCATCGCGATCGCCAACCCCAGCGGCCTGACGGGTAGTATCGTCCACCTGTTCAATCATGCAATTATGAAGGGCGCGCTGTTCTTGGCATTAGGCGCCGTCGTCTATCGGATTGGCAGCTGCCGTCTGGAAAATATTGCCGGCGTCGGCCGCACCATGCCGATTACGTTTGGCATCTTTGTAATCGCCGGCCTTGGTCTGATTGGCGTGCCGGGCACGGCCGGCTTCGTCTCCAAGTGGTATTTGGCGGTTGGCGCTTTCCAGGAAGGCTGGTGGCCGATTGCCTTCCTGATCGTGCTGAGCTCGCTGATTGCCGTCGTCTATGTTGGCCGCATCGTTGAAGTGGCCTATTTCCGCGCGCCCACGGAAGCCGTCGCCAAGAGCAGCGATCCGCCGCCAATGATGCTGATTTCAATTCTAATTCTCGGCCTCGCTGTCATTGTTTTTGGTGTCTATACCGAGTGGTCCGCGGGCCTCGCCAGTAAAGCTGCCGGTGCCGTCCTAGCAGGAGGCCTCAGATGAACCTGCTCCTGCTTGCACCTGAACAGCTGATCATCGCCGCCATTTTGATCCCGATGGGCGTAGCCATATTATTGCCCGTCTTCCATCGCGTACCGAATTTGCGTGAAACGGTGACCCTTGCCGGTGCCATCGCGCTTGCCAGCACGACCATTCGTCTTGCAACCCATGTGCTGGACGGCGCCAGGCCCGAAGCCATCAATTTTGATCTGGGCCTTGGCCTTGTCATCGCATTCAAGGTCGAACCCTTGGGCATGATGTTTGCGCTGGTGGCCTCGATCCTTTGGATCGTCAATTCGATTTATTCCATTGGCTATATGCGCGGCAACAACGAACCCCGCCAGACGTCCTTCTACATCTGCTTCGCCGTCGCTATCTCCAGCACCATAGCGCTGGCTTTCTCCAAGAACCTCTTCACAATGTTCTTGTTCTACGAAATCTTGACGCTCTCGACGTATCCCCTTGTTGCCCATAAAGCCAACCAGGACGCAATTTCCGGCGGCCGCACTTATTTGATGCTGCTCCTTGGCACGTCGATGGCCTTTTTCCTGCCGGCCATCGCCGCGACTTGGTATTTGACCGGGACGCTCGACTTCACCCCAGGCGGCATTTTCTCTGCCAACATCGACCCCACGATATTGACAGTTCTGTTTGCCCTCTTCGCCTTTGGTATCGGCAAAGCGGCGTTAATGCCTTTCCACTTCTGGCTGCCCGCCGCGATGGTCGCACCGACACCCGTGAGCGCGCTCTTGCATGCTGTGGCCGTCGTCAAAGCCGGTGTTTTCACGGTCACCAAGATATCCGTCTATATCTTTGGCGTTGATACACTTGCCAAGACCGGCGCATCCGATTGGCTTGTCTATTTTGCCTCGTTCTGTCTGCTTGCGGCATCGGTCATCGCTCTCACCAAAACCAATCTAAAAGCGCGTCTGGCTTATTCAACGGTGAGCCAATTGGCCTATGTCGTCGTTGGCGCAGCGATTGCTTCGAATATGGCGGTCATTGGCTCCGGCGTGCATATTGTGATGCATGCAGTCGGCAAAATCACCTTGTTCTTCTGCGCAGGTGCCATCTACACAGCCGCACACAAAACCGAAATCGAAGAATTGGATGGAATCGGCCGAGTTATGCCGGTTACGATGGTGTGTTTCTTGATCGGCTCATTGAGCATCATCGGCCTGCCGCCATTCGGCGGCACGTGGGGCAAATGGTTCTTAGCACTCGGCGCACTGGATCGCGGCTATGTTTTCGTTGTCGCAGTTTTGATGATCAGCTCGCTTCTCAACGTCATCTACTTGCTGTCAATCGTCGCGCGCGCATTCTTCCTACCATCCCCCGGCCAGGCCGCAGATACACCCGTAAAAGTCCATGAGGCACCGATTGCCTGTTTGATCCCGATATCTCTGACCGCCATCGGTTGCATTTTGCTGTTCTTTTTCGCTGGAGAAGTACAGAACCTCGTCGCCATGGCACTGACGAAAACCTGACCGCCGACATTGGAAAAGGATCACAACCCATGTCGACCGAAACCAACGATCACACCGCCCCGCCAGCAGACGGCAAATCCTATTGGCTGGACCGACCCGAAAACGTCACCAAGATCGTCTGGGCCGTTTATGTCATCTGCGCGTTTTTGGTCGCCATCGACTTCATGGTCGAAAAGCATGGCGAGGGCCCTTTCAAAATTGAACATTGGTATGGCTTTTATGGGATCTATGGCTTTATCGCCTGTGTTGTCCTGGTCCTGGCCGCCAAGCTGCTACGTCGCATCCTGATGCGCTCAGAGGACTATTATGATCGGTGAGTTAAGCCCAGGCCTCATTCTCATAGTCGGCGCGTTGCTGGTCCCATTCCTGCGCGGCTTCTTACGCGCTGTATTGATGCTTGTGTTGCCAGCAATCGCACTTTGGCAACTGGTCCAACTCTGGCAGGTCGCCACGCCGGATAACAATGTTTTTGGATCCGTCCAACTGTTCGACCTCACACTACAATTGGTGCGCCTCGATGGTCTAAGCTTCGTTTTCGCTCTAATCTTTATATTTGCCGCCTTTCTGAGCGTCGTTTACGCCCTGCACGTCAGAGATACCGTTCAAGACGTTGCCGGTCTCGTCTATGCGGGCAGCGCCATCGGAGCGGTGTTGGCTGGCGATCTCGTCACTCTGTTCCTTTACTGGGAAGGCACGGCCATTGCCTCGGTCTTTTTGATCTGGGCCAACCGTACGGAACGGTCTTACGCCGCTGGCATGCGCTATCTCGTCATCCATATCGGCTCGGGGGTGCTGTTGCTGGCCGG
This sequence comes from Hyphomicrobiaceae bacterium, assembly GCA_965223255.1. GTDB lineage: Bacteria > Pseudomonadota > Alphaproteobacteria > Rhizobiales > Hyphomicrobiaceae > CBDCWA01. The sequence goes on from CBDCWA010000004.1 coordinate 761,868, forward strand.
CGTTCTCATCCACTATCATGCCACCCAATCGATTGGTTTTGGCAAACTTGGCCTCGACGCCCCGGGCGGCTGGTTGATCTTCCTCGCCTTCGCCATCAAATGCGCCTTCCCGTTCCTGCACAACTGGCTGACGGACGCCTATCCAGAAGCAACCGTCACCGGCACCGTTATGCTGTCGGCATTCTCGACCAAGCTTGCGGTCTATGCTCTGGCCCGCGGCTATGCTGGAACAGAGATATTGGTGCCCATTGGCGCCGCGATGACCGTATTTCCGATATTCTACGCGTTGATCGAGAATGATCTGCGCCGGGTTTTGTCCTATTCGCTCATCAACCAGCTGGGCTTCATGGTTGTCGGTATTGGCATCGGCACCGATCTGGCGCTGAGCGGCACAGCCGCCCATGCCTTTTGCCACGTCCTCTATAAGTCACTGCTGTTTATGTCGATGGGCGCGGTGCTCTATCGCGTTGGTACCATCAAGGGTTCGGAACTTGGTGGGCTCTATAAGTCGATGCCTTGGACCATGGTGTTCTGCTGCGTCGGCGCCGCCTCGATCTCTGCTTTCCCGCTGTTCTCGGGCTTTATTTCGAAATCCCTGATTATCTCGGCCGCCATGAAGGAAGGCTATTTCTGGACCTGGCTGACCCTTCTGTTTGCCAGCGCGTGTGTGTTACACTACTCAGGCATCAAAATCCCTTACTTTGCCTTTTTCGCCCGCGATTCCGGCAAGCGCTGCGAGGAAGCCCCAGCCAATATGCTGCTTGCAATGGGCATTACCGCAGCACTTTGCATCGCCATTGGCGTCTTCCCGCATTACCTCTACGCGATCCTGCCGCACGACGTGACCTATCACGCCTATACGCTGGAACATATCGTCACCCAGCTGCAACTCTTGATGTTCTCCGCTTTGGCCTTCACGATTTTGATACGGACCGGCATCTACCCGCCCAAACTTCGCTCGACCAACCTTGATACCGATTGGCTCTATCGCCGCGCCGGCTTCGCCGTCGTCAAAGGTCTGGAAACCGCCCGCCAGGCCATATGGGCCGGCATCTGTTCGTGGACGGCGTCCGTTGCGCGTGGCATCGCAAGCCTCCTCCATCTCCATCATGCACCGGATGGTGCACTTGGCCGCACTTGGGCGACAGGTACCATGGCGTTCTGGACAACCACGATGCTGCTCGCTTACCTGGTCGTTTCGATGCTCCTGTGATGACCAGGACCTGCGATCCGAATGATAACTTCACAGCTGATCAATATTGCGAAAATTTCACGTGTTTAACCTTGGCACTACGCGGTGGATAGTGCTAGAGCAACTTGCGTCAAGTCGGATTCTACAGGATGCCTCCTTAACGCAGAAAGCTACTCGATTACTGATGGGCGATCACCTTTGTGCGTTAATTCGGAGCCGGGGATGTGGTTCGGACGTAACGTGCAATGATCCAGGTCATCACAAAATTGCCACATGCGATTATTAGCCGGTCCAGACATGCAGCAGCGGCTGCCCATCCCCTACCACGAAGCATGCCAATCACCCGAGACCCAAGAGATCCAGGGAGACAACAGGGATGAGTGTACTTATTGAGGCCGAAGACCTTCGCAAATGCTTTGGTCCGATTGTTGCCGTGGATAACATCTCGCTCACCGTCAACACGGGCGAAGTCCTTGGCTTCCTCGGGCCCAATGGCGCCGGCAAGTCGACGACAATGAAAATGATCACCGGCTTTCTTGAGCCCGACAGGGGTCGTGCCCGCATTGCCGGCATTGACATTGGCAGCGATCCAAAGGCCGCCAAAGCCAGACTTGGCTATCTGCCCGAAGGCGCACCGGCCTATGGCGATATGTACCCCGAGACATTTCTGCGTTTTATCGCAGAGATCCGCGGATTTACCGGTAATGACGTCGCCGTCCGCGTCGATAGGGCCATTGAATTGACGGGACTGCGCTCTGTCCTCGATCGCCAGATCGATGCTCTCTCAAAGGGTTTTCGCCGTCGTGTCGGCCTCGCTCAGGCCATTTTGCATGATCCCGACGTCCTGATCATGGATGAGCCGACCGATGGCCTCGATCCAAACCAGAAACATCACGTGCGCGAACTGATCAGTACGATGGCAAAAGAAAAAGCCATCATCGTCTCAACCCACATCCTTGAAGAAGTAGAAGCGGTCTGCACCCGCGCCGTGGTCATCGACAAAGGATTGATCGTTGCAGATGGCACAGCAGACGAACTTCAAAGTCGCCTGCCCTACCACAATGCCGTCGCCATATCCGTGCCGGCTGCATCAAAGGATGCAGCCATTGCAGCACTTGAGAGCCACGAAGGCATTAGCAAAGTTGATACCAAGTCCGAGGATGGCTCACGCATCGCTTTACGCGTCATCCCCAAAGCCGATCAGATCATCGCCCACGAGGTGGCCGCTGTGATGCAGGCCAAATCGATTCCAATCGATGAATTGTACATCGAGCGCGGCAATCTGGATGACGTCTTCCGCCAGATCACGACGTCCGAGGGAGACCAGCCTCATGCCTAAATCCGTCACCAACATCTGGATTATAACCAAGCGAGAGCTTCAGGCTTATTTTACCTCACCCCTGGCCTACATCTTCGCAGCAATCTTTGTTGCCCTGACCGGCGCCTTCACCTTTTTTCTAGGCAACTTTTTTGAACGCGGCCAAGCCGATTTGGCCGCCTTCTTTCTCTATCATCCCTGGCTCTATCTGATATTGGTGCCAGCCATCGCCATGCGGCTCTGGGCCGAAGAACGCAAGACCGGGACCATTGAGCTTCTGATGACCCTTCCGATATCGCCGACAGAAGCGATAATCGGCAAATACCTGGCAGCCTGGATTTTCCTTGGCGTCGCATTATTGCTGACAATACCAATCTGGATCACCGTCAACATACTTGGCGATCCCGACAATGGCGTCATCATCGCCAGCTACTTTGGCAGTTTCCTCATGGCCGGCACCTTCCTGGCGATCGGCTCATGCATCTCGGCCCTGACCAAGAACCAGGTGATCGCCTTTATCATCTCTGCCGCGATCTGCTTTTGTTTTGTCATGGCGGGCACCGAACTGGTGCTTAACGTATTCCGCGCCTGGGCGCCGCAATTCATCGTCGATGCCATCGCTTCAATGAGTTTCATCGGCCACTTCAACGATATAACCCGCGGCGTATTCGGGATTTCGAATCTGATCTTTTATTTATCAATGATCACGTTTTTCTTGTTCGCCAATGCCATCATTGTCGAACAAAAGAAAGCTGACTGAGGAAGTGGGAACAGAGCATGTCGAACGAGACCTCTGATAAGATGAAGACAGCCTCAGATAAGGCACGCGATCTTGCAAGCAAAGGGCTTGAAGGTTCCAGGCGCGCCTTCGATGTTGCTATTAAAAAGGCAGATCAAGCAGATCGGCGCATGATCGCTTGGGCCGGCATCGGGCTGGCCGCCATCATACTTCTGTCTGTCAATTTGATTGCCAGCACGGCGCTGCGCAATTGGCAAACCGATTTGACAGAAGACAACTTGTTTACAATTTCCGATCGCACCAAAAAAGTGCTCTCAAAGATCAAGGAACCGATCGACGTAAAACTTTACTACACCACCAAGCTTGGTGACGAGGCGCCGCAGTTTGGCAATTATTTTCGCCGGGTCCGTGCCATGCTGGATCGCTACCGCAATCTCTCCAATGGCAAGCTCAACATCGAGTTTATTAATCCGCTACCGTTTTCGGATGCCGAAGATCGAGCCGTAGCAGCAGGCTTGAGAGGCTTGCGTCTTAATCGTCAGGGGGACCAGGCCTATTTCGGATTGGTTGCGACCAACAGCACCGATGATGCCGAAGCCATTCCGTTCTTCACCCTTGAGCGCGACACGTTCTTGGAATACGACCTGACGAAGATCGTCCACACACTGGCAAACCCGAAAAAGAAGATTATTGGCCTTGTCACCAGTCTACGCGTGCAAGGCTTCCGCAATCCTATGACCCGGCAAGGCTTCCCGCCGTGGCTGCTCTTGAAACAGATCCGTGAATTCTACGACATCCGCACCCTCAGCACGGACGAAGAAAAAATCGACGATGATATCGACACGCTTTTAATCATTGCCCCTAACAATCTGACCGCCAAGGGTGCATATGCCATCGACCAGTTTGCGCTCAGAGGCGGGCGCATTCTGGCCTTCGTGGATCCGGTTCCCGAGATCGGCAAAGCCACCAGCGTTGGTCAAAAACTCGGCGATGGCAGCGAATTCACGAAACTCCTGAACACCTGGGGCGTGACTTACGATCCCAAAAAGGTTGCGCTTGATATCGCCAATGCACGTCAGGTCCAGATATCCGCCGGCCGGCGCCCGGTCGTCACCGAATACGTCGCCTGGTTGAGCATCACCAAAAAGAGCCTTGATCCGAAGGACGCCCTGGTCAGCGACATCAATAATCTCTATATCGCGACGCCCGGCTACATTGCTGCCGTAAAGGGTGCCAAAACAAAGTTCCAGCCAATCATTCAGACCAGCAAGAACGCCTCGACGGCGCCGGCCTCGAAATTTGTTGGCACACCTGACGCATTGGGTCTCTTGCGGTCTTACACGCCTCGCACCACGCCGCTCACACTAGCAGCCCGCGTCAGTGGCGAGATATCGTCTGCCTTTCCAGACGGCAAGCCAAAGCCCAAAAAGACGGACGACAAGAAGAACGACAACAAAGACAAAGCCGCCGCCGAGCCAGTCAAAGATAAAGAGCAAAAAAAATCGAGCACGCCAAAACACCTCAAATCGGGCAAGCTCAATGCCATCCTTGTTGCAGACACTGACATGCTGCACGATCGATTTTGGGTCAGCGTCCGCAACTTCCTGGGCCAACGCATTCAAATCCCGACATCGCAAAACATGACATTCTTGATGAATGCCCTTGAGAACTTGTCAGGTGGCGAAGCCCTTTCCGGCCTGCGGGGCCGCGGTGTGAAAGACCGTCCCTTCGAACGGGTCAACCAAATCCGGCGCAACGCGGAGCGGCGGTTCCGGACCAAAGAGCAACTATTGGTCAAGAAGCTTCGCGAGACAGAACAAAAGCTTGCCGGGCTCGAAAAGCGCGGCGCCGGCGGCAAGAAAGTCATTCTGTCGGAAAAGGACCGCGAGACGATTGAGAAGTTCCGCCGGGAAATGCTTGGCATCCGCCGCGAGTTACGCCGTGTCAAACTGTCGATGCGACAAGACATTGACAGCCTCGACACATTCCTGAAGTTCACCAACATCGCAGCCGTACCATTATTGATCGGCTTTGGCGGGCTAGCCATAGGCGTCCTACGACGCCGGCGCCGCAGCACCACGTGATCTCGGACGGAGGATAATTATGTCACCGAAGTTGTTTATCGGCCTGGCAGCAACAGCCGTTCTATCGCTAATCGTCGCGATCATTTCACACGGTGCAACGAACACCTGGACCAGCGGCGCCGTCAAAGGCGTCAAGCTTTTTCCCGATTTGACCGCGACGGCTCCAAAGGCAGCAACAATAAAACTAACCCAGGGCGAGACCACCGTGACCCTCAACAGATCCGGCACCACCTGGACGATGAAGGATCGTGGTAACTTCGCCGTCAATATTGAAAAGATCAAACGTTTGATGGTGAGGCTCGCTGCTGCAGAATTGATCGAGCCCAAAACCAATCTGGCTGAGCGCTACAAGCTTTTGGAACTGGAAAACCCGACCGGAACGAAAGCCAAGTCCCGCCTACTGCACATCGCGGATGAAAAAGGCAATACACTGGCCGAAGTCGTCATGGGCAAGCGCCGCTACGATGCCTTCGGCACCGGCAAATCAGGTACCTATATTCGCAAACCGGGTGATGCACGAACATGGCTGGTCAATGCAGCACTCGATGCCGACGTCAAAGTGGCGTACTGGGCGAAGTCTGCGATCGTGTACGATTCAGAGCGCAAGAACATCAAGCGGATCACCGTCGAATTCCCAGGCGTCAAGGAACCGCTCGTGATCACCGCTAAGGAAAACCGCAAGGACGACCAGAGCTGGGACCTTGTTAACATGCCGGCTGACAAGAAGATCAAAGAATCGGCGCCACTCGATAGCATTGCCAATGGTTTCACCCGCATCAACCTAACGGACGTCCGACCGATCGCGAAAGCGCCCAGCGGCCCAGGTCTGATTAAGGCCAAGCTGGAAGAAACAGATGGTCTCACTGTGAATTTCGTCATCCGAGTTGAGAAGAAAGCACATTGGATGACTCTTTCAGCCACGGGTGAAGGTAAGAAGAGCAAAGAAAGAGCTGACAAGATCAACAAGCAGGTCAAAGGCTGGGAATATAGAATTTCAGATTCGAAGACCGAGCAGATCCTGAAAAAACGCAGCGATATTTTAGAAGCAAAACCGGTGCCGAAAACAAAACCTAAAGCGCCACAGCCCAATGCGCCCTAAAGCCCTTGGATAGAATTAGAAGCCATTTCTACAATGGCTTACCTTTGGCCTCGGGTAATGCCCGCCGGTGCCTGAGTTGTCCGAATAGCTTGCGGGCAACAGCCGCAACGAATTGCACTCCATGCCAAATTGGCAGCCGGGTCTCCTTCATGATCCGAAACAACCGCGCGTCATCACCACTGAGTGTGTTGCTTTCGAGCGCTTGGGCGGCTGCAAACTTTGCACAGATAAGCGTTAACGCCACGCCTGTACCGCCATAGCCGACATTTAGGATAACGCCCGGTTTGTTCTTTGCCGGCCGGATGACTGGCAACTCTGTTGCGGTCGCATGGAATTTGCCCCCCCAAGCCTGAACCACTTCGGGCACACAGCGTTGTGAAAAACTCGCGCGCAACAGCTCTTTCAATCGCCGATAGATTTTGCCCGGCACATCGAAGGGGCCACCACCAGGCTCGCCGAATTTGTCTATGCCGCCGTAAATCAGTCGCCCTGCGTGCTCTCGATAAAACACATAGGCCGTGTTGAGCTCGACCACGAACGGCATGTGCTCAGGCATCGCAGCCATAATGGCTTCCGATCGCGCCGTCGACATCATGTAGTTGTGGACCACTTTTGCAGGCACCGCCTCGCCGGTGAGTTTGGCCGTGGTATAGGCATTTGTCGCAATCACCACACGCTTTGCCGCCACGAATTGACCATCGTCCAGGATAACCTTTGCGCCATCACCATGCGCATCAAGTTCTGCAACCGGCGAATGCTCACAGATGATAACCCCCAAACGCTGCGCATAATTCGCCAATCCGCGCACCAGCTTAAAAGGATGCACGGTGTAGCCCCCGACTTCCAGACTGCTCAACGACCCTTGACCATCCATTTGCGCCGAAAAATCAATACCGGCCTTACCCAATGTCTCGCCAATCGTGGCGAGCCCGGCACTGGTCAACGCACCCTTTGCTTCAAGCTTCAGTTTGCAGTGTTCGAGCTCGGCGCACCCGATCGAGTGTTCGATCCACCGCGCCGTCTCGTGAACCTCATCATTGAGTCTTTTGAGGGCCCACGCGCGGTCATCGCGGTGGGCCGCACTCGCCAGCCAGATCGGCGCCGGCAATGGTGACATCAGTCCGGCATTGCGCCCGCTCGCGCCATAGCCGACAAACTTGGCTTCGAACACCGCCACGACGGCATCCGCGCGGGCGGACTTCAGCTGAATGGCCGTCGCAAGCCCGGCAAAACCACCGCCAATAACGGCAAAATCCGCACTAGTGGGTATGCCGCGATCTGCAACGAAACTGACATCATCCGGGCATGTCTGCCAATAACTGGCACTGGCGCGCACCATATCATCATCACGCCTGTCGGCTTCGATGGCCGCTCTTGTTGCTGCCACACTGGTCATCGAGGGCCCCTTTTCACCCTGAAAACGTGGCGCTTTGCGCCGATAACTGTCAGTCCAGGTATAGCGCCTTACCACCTTCGCCACTGTTCCGACCGGAACTGCAGGCGCCACCCCATTAGTCCATCGTCAAGCAGGAACAACGACAGATATTTTTCGTTGGGGAACGAGAAAACTGATGACAATTCGACCAGAAAGCTTCGCATTGGCGCGGCAAGACGCGCCAGCAGCGCCGACCGGCGCCCAAACTGCAGCAGCCAGCGCCATGACGTGGCGACATCACACCAGCCTGAGCGAAATAAACCCTGAAAGCTGGGACCGGTTATTCCCAGGACGCGCCGAGGCCTGGGACTATTTCCGCGCCATCGAGACGACCAAAAAGAACGAATTCACCTACTCGGCGATCGCCGTCTATGCCGGCGACGACTTAATTGCTGCTGCCCCTGCATTTGGGCTCAACTACCGCTATGACACCGCGCTCGCAGACACCTACAAGACCACAAGGGATTGGATCGACCGCACGATGCCTTGGGCCCTGCGTGTGCCAATTCTCGGTCTCGGTTCGCCCATGACGGAAGAATGCCCGGTCGGATTTGCACCGAACCTCTCAGCCGATGCCCGGCGTGAAGCGCTCGAAACACTGCTTGCTGGCCTGCACACCTCGGCGGCCGCCGCATCGAAGCGGATGATCATCGCACTAAAAGACATCACGGATCAGGATGCACAATGGATGCATAAAAGTCTGACGCCCCATGGCTACACCCGCATTGCATCATTACCGGTTGCAACCCTTCCCCTGCCCTACAAGACAATTGATGAGTATCTCGCGACATTGCACACGAAAGTTCGATCGGAATTGCGTCGTAAGATGCGCCAAGCCAAAGATGTCGAAATCGAGTTTCGTGACAATATCGATGATATCCACGATGAAATCATCCGGCTCTATGCCCAAACCCGTGCCAACCGCAAAGCGAGTTATGATGCCTTCGATGAAGTGCCTGAGGATTACTTCATGAGGACCATTGGATCCAACCCACAGGCCCGCGTGATGCTTTGCAAGGTAGACGGAAGGATTGCCAGCTTTAATTTATTCTTGCAGGAAGAACACCGCATCATCGGCAAGTTCATCGGCTTGAATTATGAAATTTCACGTAAACACAACATCTACTTCGTCAATTGGATGCGCATGATCCAATACTGTCTCGACAACGGGATCTCTGAATTACAGACCGGCCAAACAAGCTATCAATTAAAGGTCCGGCTGGGCTGCAAACTCAAAAAGTCATGGATCTATTTTCGCCACACAATAGGGCTTGTAAATCCGCTTATTGGTGCCATTGGCGCTCGAATGGATCTCGATCAAGGAGACCCGGACCTAATTGCGCTGGGCGACAACGCGCCTTACATCTCGCCCGCCAGCTGAACACGCATGAACGCAACTTGGGTATCGCCATATGTGCGATGATCCAGCATCTCCAGGCACTCGGGGAGCACCAGTGCCGCGCTCTTTTGCTCTTCAAGAACGCAAATGGCACCATCGGCCAACCAGCCACCCTTAGCGCAGGATGCAAGCGCCTGTTCGCCGAGCCCTTGTCCATAGGGCGGGTCCGCAAACGCCAATGCAAAACGGTCGCGCTTGCCGGCCGGTCCCATATCAAGCGCATCACGGCGAAAAATCCGGGCAACGCCGGAAAGATCAAATTGCTCAATATTTTCCCGTGTCAGCGCGCGCGCCGCCGGATCCCTATCAACGAACAGGCATGATCTCGCACCCCGGGACAACGCCTCAAGCCCCAGCGCCCCGGTTCCGCAGAACAGATCTAAGACATCAACGCCAATGATGTTGAAGTCATCGATACCATGGCTAAGGATATTGAAGATCGATTCGCGCACACGATCGGACGTCGGGCGCACTGCCTCATGCTCTGGCCCTTTAATCGTTCTGCCACGCAACGTGCCGCCGACAATTCTCACGACGCCCTCTTGGGTTTACCGGGCCGCTTCTTTCGCGCGTGTCGCAAACCTTTTGGCCGCGCCTTGCTGGCACCTTGCGACGAGGCCTTGCGCACATCGCGCGGCTTGCTCACGCGAGTTTGAGCCGTCTCATCACTGAGCCCCAGCGCATCGCCAACACGCGCGCCAAGCTGGTCGATCAACACCTTACGCCGTACAATCTCGACCTCTCCCGGCTTTAGATCCGTCAATCGAAAAGGCCCATAGGAAACCCGGATCAGGCGCCCAACCTCAAGACCCAGATGTGATAGGATTTTGCGAACTTCACGATTCTTGCCTTCCCTAAGCCCTATCGTCAGCCACAGATTGCTACCACCAGCCTTATCGAGTTCTGCTTCGATCGGACCATAGCGCACGCCGTCGATTTCGATCCCATCTCTGAGGCCATCCAATTGGTCCTGACGAACCTGGCCCCGCGCACGCACCCGATAACGGCGCAACAAACCCGTAGATGGCAATTCAAGATGTCTGGCCAGAAGGCCGCTTGTCGTAATCAGCAGCAGGCCCTCAGTATTGAAATCCAACCTCCCGACCGAGATGACCCGGCCAAGACGCTTGGGCAACGCCTCAAATACAGTGGGTCTTCCTTGCGGATCGTTGTGACTGGTCACAAGGCCGCGCGGCTTGTAATAGCGCCACAGGCGCACCGGCTGCGGCTTGGGCAACGGCGTCCCATCGACTTCAATGTGATCTGCTTCACCAACCACACAGGCCGGTGTCTCAAGCGTACGCCCATTAACCCGCACCCGACCATCACCGATCCACCGTTCAGCTTCACGTCTGGAGCACAGGCCCGCCAGCGCCATCGCTTTGGCAATCCGCATTGCTGGCCGCACCTTAGGCTGCTTGGAGGAGTGTTGCTTTGAAGCGGTCGTGCGGGATTTGCTCTTGCGCGGCCGCCGGCGCTCGCTATCCACCCTATTGTCTCTCATATGTTAGTCTCTGACCTTGGAGGTTCTCTATGGCACCGTTGGGCGCTGATAGCTACATGTCAATCGCATTGGAAGAAGCGCGCCTGGCCGCCGAGCGCGGCGAGGTACCGGTCGGCGCCGCGCTGATTGCACCGGACGGCAGCCTCCTTTCCCGCAACGGCAATCGTACGCTGGAATATCGCGATCCGACGGCGCACGCTGAAATATTGGTTATTCGTGCAGCCTGCACAGCTCAAAATACCGAGCGACTAATCAACCACGATCTCTATGTCACACTCGAACCCTGTCCAATGTGTGCGACGGCCATTTCGTTTGCCCGCCTTGGCCGGCTCTACTATGGCGCAAGTGACTCAAAAGGCGGCGGCATCGAAGGCGGGCCACGAATATTCTCGCAGGCAACCTGTCATCATCGTCCCGACCTGTACCCGGGCATCGCCGCACGCCAAGCGAGCGAGCTCCTTAAGGAATTCTTCTCGACGCGCCGCAACCGTTAGGCAACCCGTCGCGTGCCAAAACCTTGTCGATGCGCCCGGCTAGGTCCACCAGTCCATCCACGCTGAGCCTGGTCACAATTTCCAAAACCCTTGAGCGATCCCGAAGCGTCTTGAGCTCGCCACTTGCGCCGGCCAGCCGTACCCAGTCCTTTTCTGTTGTCACCAGCTCAGCGTCACTTTGATCGGCTCTATCGAGCAACGCCTGCGCGTCAAGCTGAGTGAACACATGATGATCGGGAAAGCTAACCGTCGCTTGGCAACGCGCCCCCAGTACTTCAAGCATGTCGTAAAACCGAGTTGGATTGGCAATACCGGCATAAGCAACAACTTTGCGATCGCGCAGCCAAGCTGTGTCACCGCGCGGTTCTGTCCAAGCCACCATCGGTTTTGCAGATATTCCAACGTCCGCGGCGATAGATTTGCCGGCTTCGGCGACTGCCTCCCCCGGCGAGTCGAGATAAAGAACAACGAGGCCATCGACCATGGATCGTTGAAATTTCAGACTTGCCCGCAAGGGCCCAGCGGGAATGACACAACCGTTCCCAATGCCCCGCCGTGCGTCGACAAGAGCGAGGGAGAGATCGCGATGCAAAGACGGATTTTGCAGGCCGTCATCCATTATGATCACGCCATCCGCTGGCTGCCGCCGGGCCAGCGCAACAATTCTCGCCGCCCCCTTCACGCGATCGCGCGACACGACAGTTGGCGCAATGCGCGCCAGCAGCAAGGCCTCGTCACCGACCTCTTGGGCGGTATCGCGCTCAATGTCGACGACGTGCGGGCCCTGAAAAGTCCCACCGTAGCCGCGGGTGAGAAAATAGGGCGCTTGGCCTTGAGCCAGCAGATGTTCGGCAACCAAAATGGCAAAGGGCGTCTTACCACTGCCGCCGGCAGTAAAATTTCCAATACAGATAACCGGTAGACCGCACTGCACCGTCCGCGTTCGCCAAAAACGCAGACGCGTCACCCAATCCCAAAGGACAGCGGCCGGCATAAGCAAAAGCGCTATGGCATTCGGCCGCGGCGCATACCACCACCTCGGCTCGTCAAGATGCACGCTTGAGTTCCTTTTCGGGTGGCAAGTGCTCGCGCAGTGTGTCAACCGTTCGCCCGAGCGCCCCCGTCATCGAGGCCAAGGCGTCTTGTGCCCCGTTCCTCACTTTGTGCGCCTCAACATCGTCGCTCAGCAGCGTGAAGGCGGCTTTTGCCAGCTGGTCCCGGCCCGCAACCTGGACCATACCGCTGTGCTCCAACAAGGTGTGACAGGCATCTGAAAAATTGAACCAATGCGGTCCCATCAACACCGGCGCACCGAGCTTTATCGGTTCAACCGGGTTTTGCCCCCCTCTTGGAACAAGCGAACCACCCATAAAGACGACTTTGGCAAGTGCATAGAGTGTCCCGAGCTCGCCGATCGTATCGGCGATATAGACATCCGTTTGCGCACTCGGCATGAGCCCCATCGACCGTTCGCTAACGCGCAAGCCGAGGGTTTTCATATCCTCCGCTATCGACGGCCCGCGCTGTGGATGGCGCGGGGCAATAATTGTCAAAAGATTTGGCAGCTGATGTTGCAGTTGCCGGTGCACATGACCGATCTCGTCTTCTTCGCCGGGATGCGTGCTGGCTGCCAGAAACACCGGTCGCCCGTTGACCGCTTTTTCGAGTTCGCCAAGCAGCGCGCGATCAACAGGCAATGACGGCGCGTCCATTTTCAAATTACCGATTGACAAAACCCGTTCCGCACCGAATTCAGAAAATCGTTCCGCCATCATATCATTTTGCGCCAGCACCACATCAAACACACCAAAAAGACAGCGCGCACCTTGCTTGGCCCACTTCCATCGACGGTAGGAGCGATCCGACATTCGTGCATTGACGAGAGCGAGTTTGATCCCGCGCCCGGCGCAGGCCGACACGAGATTGGGCCACAGGTCCGATTCCGTAAAGACTGCAAAATCTGGTCGCCAATGATCCAGAAATCTACGCACGAACGTCGGCGAATCGAGCGGAACAAATTGATGTATATCCGTCTTTGCCAAACGATCGGCTGCCATTTTTGCCGATGTTGTCGTCCCGGTTGTCAGCAAGAATCGAATATCAGGCCGCTCCTGGCGCACCGCATCCATCAAGGGCAGCACGGCATTCGTTTCCCCTACGCTTGCTGCATGCACCCACACCAGCGGTCCATCCGGGCGTGATTGGCCACTAATCCCCAATCGCTCGCCGCGCCGCGAGCGGTCTTCCCGTCCGCTGCGCTCTCGATAGCTAAGCAACAACGGTGCCATCGGCTGCGCCAGCCAGGTAATCCAATTGTAACCCCAAAGTCCCCAGCTACGCGGCAAGCGGGCGCGCTTACCCTTGCCGTTTTGCCGTGGTGTTGCTCGCGTAGGATCCGCACCGGCAAGCGCATAAGCGCGCAATGTCGTCTCATTGATCGCCGCCTCGGTCTGCTGGCGAAAAGCCTCGAGATCAGCATCGCTCGCATTGCGCGGGACATAGATTGGCGCACCGTACACGACGGCCATTTTGCCAAACGGCAGATTGATGGTCATCCGGCTCCACGTATTGAGGGCAAAATAGCGCTGCGTGGCAATAGCGTAAGGCACGATTGGGCGCCCAGAATGTTTTGCAAGACGCACAATCCCCGGGCCCGCGCGGCGCGCTGGACCAGGCGGCGCGTCTGCCACGGTTCCGATAATCTTTCCGTGCTTCAACGCCGTCAGCGCCAAACGAAAGGCCTGGGCACCGCCGCGATCCTTGAGGCGTCCACCCGCTCCGGCACCGCGAATAAGCCTGATGTCTTGATTTGTCATCGCCTGCGCAAAAAACTCTGCGTCGCCGTGCCGCGCCAAAATGATATCCATCGGAAAATTGGGCGGTCGATTGTGAATGGACAACAAGAATTGACCATGCCACAGCCCCAGGATTGCGGGCCCGTACTCGTCGAACGCCGCCTCGACGTCAGCCGGTTCAGTGACGATTCGCGATGAATATTGTACAAAATCGATATATCGCCCGATCACCCATCCGGCAAATTTTTGAAGATAACGCTTTTTTTCTTCTGGACGCGCCATCTGTCTCGGATACCCCAAACAATCTGCGAACTTGGGTGGGCGCAGGGGCATCCCCCCTTGCTAGCGCACTCTATAACGGCTATTCACGAATTTCGAAAGCAAACCACAATCGGGCTCACCGTACGAAAACACTTACAAATATTAGGCCGATTCGGTGATCGCAGTGGCCTTCGCTCAATTTCCATCTCATGACCAGCCCGACCAAAGCACTACGACGCACACTCAAGAGAATAACACTCGGATGGCGACAGGGACTTGCTGAAAAGGCCCCACCGTGGGTCCGCCGGGTGTTTGGGCCGCTTGGCTCATACCTTGATATGCTGTTGGTCGATCACGGCGTATTCCGCATCTTGTATCTCAATCGGCACAAGATTGACAATGTGTGCTGGCGCGCCGCTCAACCGGCACCCTTCCAATTACGCGCGATGGCCAAGAGAGGCATACGTACGATTGTGAACCTGCGCGGCGAGCGCTTTTGCGGCAGCTATTGGCTGGAGCAGAAGGCCTGCGAACGATACGGCCTAAAGTTGGTGAATTTCCAAATCCGCTCTCGTGCTGCCCCGACGCCCAGCGAGATTAGAGCTGCGGAAGAGTTATTCGCGACGGTCGAGTATCCCATTTTAATGCATTGCAAATCCGGCGCCGACCGGGCGGGCATCATGTCGACACTTTATCGATTTCTGCGCCGCGGCGATGCCCTGGAGACGGCGACAAAGGAGCTATCCTTGAAATACGGCCATATCAAACAGGCCGATACCGGCATTCTCGACGCGTTTTTTGAGCAATACCAAACCTACAACAAACATACACCAACCCCGTTTTTCGAGTGGGTCGAGACCATTTATGATCCAGATGAACTAAAGCGAACATTCGTGGCAAAGGGCTGGGCCAATCGCCTGGTCAATGCCATATTGCGCCGAGAGTAAAAGCGCCGCACTTGCTTGGGGCGTCGCTTATTCGGCCGCCTGTGGACGGAATTGCAGATCAGCCAGACGCGCATAGAGCCCCCCGCTCGCCTGCAAGCTAGCGTGCGTTCCCATCTCAACAATACGGCCGCGATCCAGTACGATAATGCGATCAGCTTTTTGGATCGTCGCCAGCCGATGAGCAATGACAAGCGTCGTTCGGCCCTGCATTACCGCATCCAAGGCTTTCTGAATTTCGATTTCACTTTCCGCATCGAGCGCGCTCGTTGCCTCATCCAACAACAGTATTGGCGCATCCCGCAATAAGGCCCGCGCTATCGCTACCCTTTGGCGTTGCCCACCAGACAATGTAACCCCGCGTTCGCCAACCAGCGTCGCATAGCCCTCAGGCATTGCACTAATGAATTGATGAGCTTGCGCTGCCCTCGCGGCCTCTTTCACCGCTTCTTCACGCGCATCAGAGGCACCATAACGTATGTTTTCGTCGATCCGGTCCGCAAACAGATGAACGTCTTGTGGTACCAGCGCTATCTGTCGGCGCAGGGATTCGAGATCAGCTTGATCGAGCGCCACTCCATCGATTTCAATGCTGCCAGCAGTTGGATCATAAAAGCGCAATAGCAAATTAAACAGCGTACTCTTGCCTGCCCCGGATGGGCCAACGATCGCCAAGGTCTCACCAGGCCTCACCTCAAAATCAATGGCATCGAGCGCCAACGCGTCCGGCCGGCTTGGATAGGCAAATGAGACACCCTTAAACGCAATCGCACCGGTGACGGGCTTTGGCAACGCAACCGGGTGAGCGGGCGAGACGATCTGTGGTTCTGTGGCCAGCAATTCACTCAAACGCTCGGACGCGCCGGCCGCCTGCTGCACCTCTCCCCAGACTTCCGAAAGCTCGGCGAGCGCCCCTGCCGCGAAGAGCGAATAGAGAAGAAACTGCCCCAAAGCACCACCGGTCAGCCGGCCGCTAATCACCACGGTCGCCCCGTACCACAACACACCGACAATACTGGCGACGACCAGAAACATCGTCAGAGCTGTCAAACCGGCACGCGCAACCAACCGCTTGCGGGCCGCCTCAAAGGCCTGATCCACCGCCTGTCCATAACGTGAACTGACGGCCACTTCATGTGTAAACGCTTGCATTGTCCGCACCGCGGCGAGATTTTCCGCGGCATAAGCTGAGGCTTCCCCAAGTGTGTCCTGCGCCTGCCGTGACAGCGTCCGCACCAAACGCCCATATCCGACCAACGGCAGCACAATCAACGGTATCGCCAGTAACACCAGTACCGACAATTCGACGCTCGTGATCACCATCATCACCAATGCGCCGATCAACATGATCGCGTTGCGCATCAGCTGCGACAGCGTCATCCCCGCCGCCGCCTTGATCTGCGTCGTATCCGCCGTCAGGCGGCTCATCATCTCGCCCGACTGGGATTGATCGAAAAACGCCGGCCCAAGGCGAGTGAGTTGGGCAAATACATCGCGGCGCACATCGGCCACCACGCGTTCACCGAGCCAGTTCACGAAATAGAAGCGCGAGGCGCTCGCGATCGCCAAAACCAGACCGATTAAAATCAGCATAGAAAAATAGCGACCGATGAACACGCCATCGCCGGCCGAAAAACCGAAATCGATCATTCGGCGCACGGCCATTGGAACCGACAGCATGGCCAAGGCAGAAACCACCAATGCGGCCCCTGCCAAGGCCAGAATACCGGGATGCTTCAGGATATAGGGCTTAAGCGCCATTAGCGGGCGCAAGGACCGCCGCTGGCTGCTTTCGCCGCTGGCTTGCCGGCTTTCCGCCGTGCCGGCCGCTTCAGAGTCAACATCAGCAGGGCTCGCACCCGGAGTTGTATTAGCCTTTATTGAATTATCTTGCACGCCTGTTTTGTCCCGGCATTATCATCTCCCCCATCGACCCAATTCGCCAGGGTTCGTCAATCGTGGCCAACTATAGTGACATCAGCTGGGCACCGCTAGCAGCACCGCAGGTCGCCGATTTATCGGGTAGAACTTCGGCTTGCACCATCCCCTTAAAGCGACTAAAACCAGCCATCCAAAATCTCCGCAGGTCGGTGCACGAATGCAATGTACTCCGGCTGATGTTTTTGCACTCAAAGGCCCGTGCCATGAAAAAAGATACTGATTTGCACCCGGATTATCACCCAATCAAGGTCGTATTGACCGATGGCACTGAATTCACGACCTATTCGACCTATGGCAAGGCCGGCGAGACCCTGAAATTGGACATCGATCCAGATAGTCATCCGGCCTGGACCGGTGGAGATCAGCGCCTGACCGACCGTGGTGGCCGCCTGTCTCGCTTTAACAAGAAATTTGACGGCCTTTTTAAGAAATAACCGAGCCAAGCTGTCGCAGACAACGCTGCAATATAAATCGCGCACCGATGACGCTCGTGAGACCAGTGCCCCACAATCGCTGGCGCTGGCAAATGGGCCATTTGCCCAGCCGTCATCATTCGATATAACGCGAAAATGAGCCTTGTAACGCCAGCTTGACCCAAGCCGTGCCGGGCAAAGGACCTGATTTCTGCCATGGCCAACAAAAAACCCAAGCCATCGAACCGGCCCCGCGCCAGACTGCCCAAAGGGTTTCTCGATAGCCAATCCGCCGAAACCCGAGAGCGGCTTGATATGCTTGACAAAATCCGTGCTGTCTATGAGCGTTACGGTTTCGAGCCATTGGAAACTCCCGCTTTCGAATATACCGACGCCCTCGGGAAATTTTTGCCCGATCAAGAGCGGCCGAACGAAGGCGTATTTTCATTGGAGGATGAAGACGGCCAGTGGCTCTCGCTGCGCTATGACCTGACCGCACCACTTGCCCGATATGTCGCGGAGAATTTCCAGACGATCCCCAAACCGTTCCGTCGTTATGCCTTCGGTCCGGTCTGGCGCAACGAAAAGCCGGGCCCCGGCCGCTTTCGCCAATTCATGCAGTTCGACGCCGATACCGTCGGCACCGACAATTTGGCCGCTGATGCAGAGATTTGCATGTTGGCCGCCGATACCTTGGAGGAGCTCGGCATAAGGCGCGGCGATTACGTCATTAGGGTCAGCCACCGCGGCTTACTCGACGGCCTCCTGGAGCAAATCGGTCTGGCCGGTGAAGAGAATGCCGCGCGCAAGCTTACGGTCTTGCGTGCCGTTGACAAGCTGGATCGCCTGGGCCCCGAGGGCGTTCGCGATTTGTTGGGCAAGCAGCGCATTGACGAAAGCGGCGACGTGACAGCCGGCGCCAATCTGCCCGAAGAAAGCATCGACGCAGTTATGGAATTCTTAGCCAAACCCGTCGACCAACCATCGCGCGGCGCAGCGGCGAAAGGTCTTTCTCTTGGCGAAGCCACGCAAACATTTCAAGACGCGCTCGCCGAACTGGGCCGCATTCAGGACCTGTGCAGGGCGGCAGGCTATGAGGACGACAGAATTGTCGTGGACCAGACCGTCGTCCGCGGTCTTGAGTATTACACCGGCCCGGTCTTCGAAGCAGAACTGACCTTCAAAATCACCAATGAAGACGGCCAGGTTGTCCGCTTTGGATCGGTCGGGGGCGGTGGCCGATATGATGATCTGGTTGCCCGATTTACCGGCCAGAAAGTTCCGGCAACCGGATTTTCGATCGGCGTCTCCCGACTGCAGTCCGCGCTATCGGCATTGGCAAATGAAAACTCTGCCGCTGGCACGGGGCCGGTTGTCGTCCTGGTCATGGATAAGGACGAAACCGCAACATATCAGGCGCTGACCCGCCAACTGCGCGACGCCCAGATCCGTGCCGAAATGTATGTCGGCTCAGCCGGCATGAAGGCACAGATGAAATATGCCGATCGCCGCAACGCCCCGTGCGTCGTTATTCAGGGCAGTGAAGAACGCGCTGCCGGCGAAGTTCAAATCAAGGATTTGATTGCCGGCGCGAAAGCGTCTCAGACCATTTCTGACGCCAAGGAATGGCGCCAAGGCCGCCCGGCCCAAATTTCTGTCAAGGAATCGGATTTGGTTGCTGCCGTCAAAGACATATTGGCCAGCCAACAGCAGGATTAGGGAACACTGATCACATGGTGGCAGAGACGGCAAAGCAGTTTGAGGCCTTGGAGGCTCAAGCGCATCGCCTATTGGCGGTGTTCACTGAAGCCGGCTACGAGGCGGTGGCACCGGCCATCATCCAACCTGCCGAAACCTTTCTGGACGTCATCGGCGAAGATCTTCGCAATCGCACTTATGTGTTCGTAGACCCCGAGAACGCCGAACTGTGCCTGCGTCCGGATCTTACGATCCCAACCTGCCGGCTGCACTTATCGCGACACAAAAAGCCGAACGTCGTAGCCCGTTATTGTTACAACGGCCCGACCTTCCGCTTTCAACCCAATGACGACGATCCCGCGCACCCTCGCGAATTCCGCCAATGCGGCCTAGAGCTTTTTGGTGAAGCAAAACAAATCGAAGCCGAAACAGAAGTTCTGAGGATCATACTCGATGGTTTGCGCGAAACCGGGCTAAAGGACTACAAACTCAGAATAGGCGATCTCAACCTGTTTCACGTCATAATCAACAATCTCGAGATGCCGGAACGTTGGCGCCAGCGATTGAAGACTCATTTCTGGCGTCAGGACACCTTTCGCACCGAGCTCTATCGCTTGACCGAAAATCCGCAAAGCGCCCTCGATGGACTGCCAGACGAGGTGGTTCGCGAACTGCAACCCGGTAATTTGAAAGCAGCACGCAAGACGATCCTTCAATATTACGCCAGCCACGGCATAGAACATCTCGGCTCCAGAACACTTGATGAAATAGCGGAAAGCCTGTTGAGTGCCGTCGACGATGCCAACTCCGCTCCGATCCCAGCGCAAACAACAGAACTCATCGACAAATACCTCCAGATCGCCGGCCCCTCGCGCGCCGCCGGTGCACGTATCAAAGACCTGATGGCCAATGCAAAAGTCGAAATCGACGCCGCAATAGACCTTTATGACCACCGCTTGGAGGCCTTTCAAAAAGCCGGAATTGAGATTGGTGAAATTGAGTTCTGTGCAGAATTCGGACGCAAGCTCGAATACTATACGGGCTTTGTCTTCGAAGTGCTGAACGATGAGCTTGGACCGAAAAGTCCGATTGCAGGCGGCGGCCGCTATGACAACCTTTTTAAGGCCATTGGCGCGCCGTCGAGTGTTGCAGCCGTTGGCTCCGCCATTCACACCGAGCGCCTGCTGTCGCTAACCAACGGGGGCCGGCAATGACCGAGAAGTTAATCCTCGCCGTCCCCTCTAAGGGTCGTTTGATGGAGCAAAGTCTGGACCTCTTCAAGGCCGCCGGATTGGCATTGACAAAGCATGGCAGCGAACGCGGTTACCGCGGCAGCATGCAAAACAATCCGGACGTCGAAGTGACCTACGTTTCTGCTTCGGAAATCGCACAACAATTGAAAACCGGCCAAATCCACCTTGGTGTGACAGGTGAGGACCTAGTGCGCGAAGAGATCATCGATGCTGACGAGCGCATTGAGATTTTGGCGCCGTTAAACTTCGGCCAGGCCGATGTTGTCGTCGCCGTACCGCAATGTTGGCTCGACGTGAGCTGCGTCGGTCACTTGCAAGCCGTCGCTGCAGACTTTCGTCGCCGTCACAGCCGCAGATTTCGCGTTGCGACCAAGTACAAGAACCTGACCCGTCGTTTCTTTTCCGAGAACGGCATCCTCGATTATCGCATCGTCGAAAGCCTCGGAGCGACCGAAGGCACACCAGCCTCTGGCGCCGCCGACCTGATTGTCGACATCACAACCACCGGCAACACCTTGCGTGCCAACGGCCTCAAGGTCCTCGACGATGGCACTATTCTGTCCTCCGAGGCATGCTTGATCGCCTCGAAATCAGCAGACTGGACGCCCCGCGTCCGCGGCGCCAACAATGAGATCTTATCTAAGTTGGAAGCCATTGATGAAGCAGCAAGTATCGCCTCGAAGGAGTAGTGCGTCATGCTAAATACCAAGAACACTTTCGAGACATTCGTCGCCTATTGTGCACTGATAGCTCTTGGGCTCATCACAGTTTGGCAACTCGCAGGCTGGCCAACCCCCGACCGTGTCTTGAGCATCTTTTTGGCCTCCGATGCAGCCCGTGAACTTGAACGGTTTCAAATTCTGTTGGGCCTGATCGCTGGCGCCGGTCTGATCGGATTAACTTATTACTGGAATGCCCACCGCGAGCGCCGCAAGTTAGCTCGCACACAGGCGCAGACCGCCCGCAATCACGCCCATGGTCTGGCGCTGGAAGCTGAAGATTTGATCGTTTTCGCAAATGCGCAAATTATGCGTCTGTCGGATTTAAACGCTGACAGCGATCTCACTGATCTTGAGGCGATCGAAGTTACGGAATCCGAAATGCAGCTGTCGATTACTGACAACTTGGGGCTTCTTGACCTAAGCCACAGCGAACTAGCCGACCTTGGCGCAGCCGGCCATACCGCCATCAATGAGACGCGTCACTTTTTGCGCCGTCTCGAACAAGCAATTGCGCTCATAAGCTGTGGCGATTGTCGTCCGCAAAATATGAAGCGCAAGCTTCGCGCCGTCACTGAAGCCTACGCCGGAATTGCACTTGCCGCAGAACGTTGTATGACACTGTTTACCGCCGTGCACCGCTCGGGCGTCATCTCAGAAAAGCAATCTGATGCCCGCATTGACGAACCATCGATTGCAGCGCATATCGCCGCTTTGACGGCCGCCCCTGACCCTACAGCACCGACCAAAATACAATTCAGGACCAACAGGCTGCGCTCCGTCCAAATAGAAACCATTTGATACGCCTGAAGACGCGTCTCGAACTCTCGTCTATCAGTTGGCGCTAGAACAGTACCCAACCTGACGAAATCCCGTCGCGCGTAACAGATAGGAAAATGATGCTCTAGACGGCCGCCGCCAAAACACACTTCAGCAGTCCGTAATCATATCGGCGATCAAGAGCGTGATGCACCGGGCCTAGTTTGCCATTGTCAAGTGTGCCCAAGCGCTCGAACACGCCCATGATCTCATCGACCTCACCAGGCGTCAGCTCTACGGCACAATCAAGCGAGACCAGCCCGGCCTCGATTGCCTCCGCGAAGTGCCCATGTACCGCTTCAACATCGATATCGCGTTCATCGGCTATTGCCGGCGCATCAAGGCCCTGGCGCAGCAGAGCCAACGAGCGGCGCACGGATGGCGAAACGGCCCGCTCGATTGATTCAGTCTCCTCGAAGTTGGCGATTGTCTCGACAATTTCTGTACCGTAGCGCGCAATCTTACGCACGCCGAGCCCAGTGATGTCGCCGAGTGCATCCCTGGTTGCAGGCCGCTTTGCAGCAAGCTCTATAAGCGTGCGATCATGACAGATAATGTATGGTGGCACTTTCGCAGCCGTCGCGAGCCTGAGCCGCAGCGCCTTGAGCGCCCGATAGAGCGGCTGATCCTTGTCCGGCAAGGCATCGCTTTTGCGTTCTTGTCCTTCACTCTTCTTCTTGCGTTTCCCAGCCTGGCTAACACGGCGCAAAAATGTTTCTTCACCTCGCAAGAGCCGCCGCGCCCGCTCGCCCAATGCCAAGGTGCCGTACCCTTCACGATCGCCAACCAAAAGTCCCGCTGCCACCAATTGACGAAACAAGGACCGCCAATTGGCAACGTCCAAATCTTTGCCAATCGCAAACACCGACAAGCGATCATGGCCATTACGCACGATGCGCTCATTGGCTTTGCCGCGCAGCACATCGACAAGATAGCCCACACCAAACCGTTCGCCTGTTCGATACACCGCGCTCAGTGCCTTTTGTGCAGCGACCGTACCGTCGGTCGTCTCAGGCGGCGCCAGACAGTTGTCACAGTTGCCACACGGCTCGGCAAGCGTTTCATTGAAGTACGCCAGTAGCGCCTGGCGCCGGCATGTTGCGATTTCCGCCAGCCCGATCAGGGCATCGAGCTTCTGACGTTGCACATGTTTATAGGCCTCGCTGCCGTCTGATTGCGCAATCCAGTTGCGCAGCTGCATGACATCGCTGAGGCCATAGGCCAGCCATGCATTAGCAGGCTCACCATCTCGTCCGGCGCGTCCGGTCTCCTGATAATAGGCTTCAATCGTCTTGGGCAGATTGAGGTGCGCAACAAATCGGACGTCAGGCTTGTCGATTCCCATACCGAACGCGATGGTCGCAACGACAATGAGCCCCTCTTCTTTCAAGAAACGCGTTTGCACCTCTCGGCGCATATCCGCATCAAGACCCGCATGATAGGCAAGCGCCGGACGCCCGCGTCGCGTCAACCACGCGGCTGTCTCTTCGACGGACCGCCGCGACAAGCAATAAATGATTCCAGCATCATCGCTGTGCTCGCGCGCAATAAACTGCCACAGCCTTTCGCGTGCACTGCTCCCTGCAAGCTCGGCGATGGTATAGCGAATATTGGGGCGATCAAAGCTTGCAACGAACCGTTGCGCAGCCTCAAGCCCCAGCTCCTGAATGATTTCCCCCCGCGTACGCTCATCCGCCGTTGCTGTTAATGCCACCCGCGGAACGGCGGGAAACCGTTCTGCAAGCACCCGCAATTGGCGGTATTCGGGTCGGAAATCATGGCCCCATTGCGAGACACAATGGGCTTCATCAATAGCGAATAGCGAGAGGTGCGATCGCGCCAAAAGATTGAGCATTCGCTCCTGCAATAGCCGTTCAGGTGCCACATAGAGGATCTCGAGATGCCCGGCCGTAAGCTCATTTTCGATCGCGATTTGATCGCGCCATTCCAGGGAAGAATTGAGAAAGGCGGCTTTCACACCGACTTCCTTGAGCGCATCGACCTGATTTTGCATCAATGCAATCAGCGGCGAAACCACAATTCCGGTACCCTCACGCACGAGGGCCGGCACTTGATAGCAAAGCGATTTGCCACCACCCGTCGGCATCAGGACCAAGGCGTCACCGCCGTCGATAACGACCTCGACGATCTCTGCCTGCCTTGAGCGGAAACTCTTGTAACCAAAGACTTTTTCTAAGACTGCCTGAGCCCGGTCCAGCCCTGCCAACGGCCCGACAGCATCAAATTCAAAAGCCCTCTGTGGCTTGGCCGCCATAATCCGCCGCCCCCTCAGCGCATTTCATTTGCCCCAGCAACCTATGGCGATTCGCCCACACATGCGCTCACATCAACGCCGCACTATTGGTGAATATGCGAACCTGTCGTAATTTTGTGCATCCGGTTCAAGAGATGCATCTGTTTACCAATCTGAATGGGAACCGACGCAACATTCAGGACGGGTTCATACCCCAAGCGCTAGAGTTCGGGTAAGCGTTCGATAGGGCTGAATATGCATCCTAGCCCCGTTGGACGAGAGAAAATTCGGGGATGCAGCAGCAAGCAAGAGTTGGAACGGTCCGCAATTTCGGATTGCGGTGTCGCCATTGCAAGCCAATAGGTCGAGGAGAACCAACAAATGTCTACCGCTAGGACGAGCGCCATCATCGCGACAGCCATAGGGTTGGGCATCACTGCGCTTGCCCACACTGCCATGGCTCAGGCAAATTGCGCAATATATGCAAAGGTGGCGTTGCAGCAGCAAAAGGCCAACATTGAGAACAAATGCGCTTACAAGGGACCAGAATGGAATGATCAGCACCAACGCCACATGCATTGGTGTTCCACGGTCGGCCCGGAGCAGTGGAAAGAGCAGCTAAAAATGCGCGCTGAAAAACTTGCTAAGTGTAAGAAGAAATAGCAACCGCAAAAAGACAGCTTTTGGCGCGGGTATCGTCTGCAACCCCAACAGACGATACCTTCAATGTCGCCAATCCCCAACCACAGCATTCACCAAGGCAAGCGCTGCAACGGCTGCCGTATCTGCCCGCATGATGCGTGGGCCGAGCGATACCGGAATCGTATAAGCCTGCGCCCTGAGCAGATCGCGCTCCGCCTCTTCGAAACCACCTTCAGGTCCGACTAAAACGCCAACCGGTCCACGCTTTAGCCGCTTGAGATCCGCCAGCGTCCCCTCTCCCGTGCCGGCTTCGTCACAAAACACCAGTGGCCGATCCGCTGGCCACGCCGCAAGGACGCGATCCAACCGAACCGGGGCCTGCACGTCCGGCAGATGCAATATCCCGCATTGTTCCGCCGCTTCAATCACGTTAGCGCGCATACGCTCCAGGTTCACACGTTGCACAATCGTGCGCCGTGTAAACACCGGCATGAGGCGTCGAACACCAAGTTCGGTTGCCTTTTGCACCATGTAATCGAGCCGCGCCCGCTTCAATGGTGCAAAAAGATAGTTGATATCCGGACCGACGCATTGTGAGCGGACTTGGTCCTCCACACATAAACGACACGCTCCCCGAGCAATTTGTTGCAACCGCGCCCGCCATTCGCCATTTACGCCGTCGAACACAAAGATGCTGTCCCCGACGCCTAAGCGCAGCACATTGGTAAGATAATTGGCCTGCGACCGCGTGACTTCGAATTCCCTGCCTTGCGACAAAGGCTCGCTAACGTATAGGCGTTGAGCGCGAAAATCATGCACAGCCATCAACACTGTTCCTATTCAGAGCCCGAATTCACAAGCATGCCTCACCCAGAAACTCAATTGTTTCTCTCACCATGATTATCCTCTAAAATCGCCCGATAGCGAATAGCGGATAATCGCATCCTGATGACCGACCACTCCTCCCCCGAGACGCGCCGCGTGGCAGATGCCGATCCAGACAATTGGGTCGACAAATATGCGCCATATACCTTGAAACCCTATTTTAAACTGGCCCGCTTCGACCGTCCGATTGGCGCTTGGCTCTTGCTATTTCCTTGCTGGTGGTCACAAGCGCTTGCCGAATTATCCGTCGGCATTCCCTTCCCCAACATCTGGTCATTGGTGCTGTTTGCGGTTGGCGCTTTCGTCATGCGCGGCGCCGGCTGCGCCTGGAATGATTATTTGGATCGTGACATTGACGCAAGAGTTGCCCGCACCCGCAATCGCCCGATCCCGTCTGGTCAGATATCACCATTTCAGGCCGTTTTGTTTGCGATCCTGCTCTCCCTCATCGGCCTTGTCGTACTTGTACAATTCAATACCTTCACAGTTCTTCTGGCCATTTCATCGCTTATACTGGTCGCCCTTTATCCGCTTGCAAAACGTTTCATCCAATGGCCGCAGATCATACTTGGCCTGACCTTCAAATGGGGTGCACTCGTTGGCTGGGCCTCGGTTACAGGCGGGCTGGCGGTTGCACCGATAATCTTTTATTTGGGCTGCGTTCTGTGGACCATCGGCTATGACACGATCTACGCCCATCAGGATAAGGACGATGATCGGACGCTCGGCCTAAATTCGACGGCCCTCAACTTAACCGGCGATCATCGAATTTGGATCGGCAGCTTTTACGTTGGCGCCGTGGCATTATGGACCCTTGGCGGACTGTTGGCCGGCGCTGGCGTCACGCTTATCGTCGCCATGATCATTGCTTCGGCCCAGCTCGCCTGGCAGGTCACAACTCTCAACATGTCGGATCGAACGAGCTGCCTGGTCCGGTTCCGCTCCAACCGCCTAATCGGGTGGATCATATTTGCCGGCTTGGCGGCGGAAATCATAGTCGCTTCGCTATAAGCGAAAAGCGGCGTGCTGAATGAACTTCAACACACCGCCCTTACAAACCCTGTATCTTCTGAGCTGATTGGCCGCGTCGGCTTACTTATCAGGTATAATGCAGAAGGCTGAGGATCGCCTTAATGAATAGGGTTAACACACCATAACTCAAAGGCTGGTTTTGACCCAATCATAATCGCACGGCTGATCAGTGGTCAGAGATCGAATGAATTGCATATGGAGGCAGACAAAATGTCTAACGAATCGTTACCCCAATCTGAGCAGCAACTGCTCCATTTGGTCTTCGGCGGCGAACTCACAGCACTCGACAAGGTCGAGTTTAGAAATACTGATGATCTAGATATCGTCGGCATTTATCCAAACTATGCAGAGGCTTACGACGCCTGGAAAGCTGCCGCCCAGCGCACGGTTGATAACGCCCATACCCGCTATTTTATTGTTCACCTGCATCGTTTATTAACGCCTGATCACCCGGCCGGCGATTGAGCCGGCCTATGATACGACGATACATCGAAGTCCAAAAATACCGGATACGCATGTGCAACAAGACGCCAAGAAGAGCAGCGGACCGCCCCCCAAGCTGGAGCTGGACCAACGCACACGTGGTCTGCTGAAGCGCTTCGTAAACGACTGGGTCTGGCCACGCTGGCGCCAAATCTTGATTGCTTTGGGCTTGACGGCGTTATTGGCCGCAGCCACTGCCAGTTATCCCAAAATCATAAAGGATTCATTCGACACGATTCTCGGCGGCCGGGAAGACATGATTACCTACATACTGGCCGCCATCGTTGGCATAACGGCAACGCGCAGCATTTTATTGTACACCCAAACAGTGGTCACAAATCATATCGTAACTAGGCTCACGACCGACTTGCAAATCGCTGCCTTTCAACATTTGACAGTCAGTGATTATGAGCGATTGGTACGAGAATCGCCAGGCCAGCTCGTCTCCCGCCTGATCAACGACATAGGTTTCATCCAACAGGCAGCCCACGCTGCGCTAAACACCGCCATCCGCGACACCCTGACCGTCATCGCGCTTGTTGCCATGATGTTTTATCTGGATTGGGTGATGTCGCTGGTCGTGCTCGCAGTCTATCCGATTGCCGCATTGCCGATCGCAATAATCAGCGAGCGCCTTCGCCGCGTCGCCAAGCAGACCCAATTGGGACTTGGCGACATGACATCTCAGCTGACAGAGAAATTATCTGGAGCGCGGCTCATAAAAACCTTCCGCCTCGAAAGTTATGCGGCGGAGAAAATGAAGACGCATTTTGAAGATGTGTTCAAACTCCGCATGCAGGCCGTACGCAATCGCGCCCGGATCGATCCGATTTTGGAGGCTTTGGGTGGCATAGCCGTCGCCGGAGTCATCGCGCTCGCCTACTGGCGCATTTCGAATAGCATTTCTACGGTTGGCGATTTCATGGGCTTCGTCGCTGCATTGTTGATGGCCGCCCAACCCATCCGCGCACTTGGAAATTTGTCGGCCAGAATCAAGGAGGGCCTGGCCGCTATCGAACGCGTCTACGAAGTACTCGATGAACAACCGAAGATCAAAGACGCGCCTCATGCCAAGCCCTTGCGCCTAACGGACGGCACCGTCGTATTCGATAAGGTCACTTTCGCCTATCCCAATTCCACCGAGGCCAATGCCATTCAATCGTTGAGCCTAGAGATCTCGGGCGGCTCAACGGTCGCCCTGGTTGGCCAATCGGGGGCCGGCAAGTCGACCATCATAAATCTGATCTTGCGGCTCTTCGATACCCAGAGCGGATCCATCACCATCGATGGCCAAGACATACGTAGCGTAACGCTGGCAAGCCTGCGCGATGCGATTGCGATCGTAAGCCAGGATGTGACATTGTTCGACGATACAATCGCCGCCAATATCGCATTGGGCAAACTCAGCGCTGATCAAGACAGCATTGAACAAGCCGCCAGAGCTGCCGCGGCTCATGACTTCATTTTGCAGCAGCCCGATGGATATCAAACGATAATCGGCGACCGCGGCATGCGCCTGTCTGGCGGCCAACGCCAACGCCTGGCGCTCGCCCGCGCCATTTTGAAAGACGCACCGATCCTGTTGTTGGACGAAGCCACCAGCGCCCTCGACACAGAATCTGAACGCTTGGTGCAGACCGCACTTGCCGAATTCAGCCGCGATCGCACGTCGATCGTGATCGCACACCGTTTATCCACAGTCCAAAACGCCGATAAGATTTGCGTGATGGAACAGGGACGAGTCATCGAAACCGGCCAACACGCCGATTTGTTATCGGCCAACGGGGCCTATGCACGCCTTTCTGCAACACAGCTGGGACTCACACCGTAATCCCTATGACTCGAACCTTTAATTCAACGACCAAGTTCGAATTCCACCACCATGACATCCAGGTTGTGAATTACACTAGCCTTGCCATATCGTCGCCACTGCTGAATGAGAGGCTGGCGCCAACATCAAGGACCACGCCACATACCCCGCCCTCCCAGACACATAGGCAACAGTAAGTTGGTCAAGTACGCTGCCCTCCAACACCGGCGGCCCAGGAACGCATTAGACCTCATGACTAAGATCCCATTCTCACCACAAGTGCCAGGTTTGTTGGTGAACTCACTCCTGATCGTGGTCATGCTTGCCGCTCTTACGACCGGCTGCACCTTACCCAACAAGGCTAAATTGCAAGGCTTCGGTAAGGGAGACGCGTGCGTCAATGATACTCAGCCCTGCATCTCCGAACGCGGAAAGGCGCTAAAAGCGCTAATGGCCGACAAGACCAATGCATGGATCGGCACAAAACCCACACCTGAAAGTTATGCATCCGGCGTCCGCCTGTTTGCTTTTAGCAAAAAGAAGCGGACTTTGAACTGCGCCCAACTCGGCGTTGGCACGCGCGAAGCTGAAGCGGCACCAACGATCCTGCGTGGACCAAAAGGCAAGCAATTGACACCAGCACAAGTTTCCCGCGGTCTGATTCTGGCAACCGAGGTCGCGCGCGAACTCAAGCGCGAAAGCCGGCAGCGCTGCCGCGGAAAATCTTGATCACCACTGAGCCAGTCTCACTACACCTCATGCACGAATAAAACACGCATTGGCGACACCTCCTGCCACATATCGAAATTATATCGCCCCAACACCTTGACGCAGCAGGTCGCCGCCCCCACACACATGCTGCGATAAAACAAGACAGCCGGAAGGTTTGCATGCATGAATCTTGAAGACATGGGCACGGCGATTATCCAGTTCGTCCAGAACCATAGGGAATGGGCTGTTCCCATTGTGTTCGTGCTGGCCTTCGGCGAGAGCCTGGCCTTCGTCGCCTTGCTGGTGCCGGCAACATTCATTTTGTTCGGCATTGCAGGCTTATTGCACAACGACGGCTACAGCGTCGTACCGATTATTATCGCGGGCTGGCTGGGCAGTGCGCTGGGTTACGCAGCCTCTTATTGGATCGGATTGATCTTCAAGGATTCCATCCATCGCGTTTGGCCATTCACCAGACGTCCCGATCTGCTCCCGGGTGGGCGCGAATTTGTGGCGAAATATGGCATGGCGGGTGTCTTCTTCGGCCACTTCTTTGGCCCGCTGCGCGCAGCGGTGCCGACCGTCGCCGGAATGTTTGCCATGAGCCACCTGAAATTTCAGGTGGCAAACCTCTCCTCATCGCTGATTTGGGCAATCGGAGTTCTTTCGCCGGCGATATTCGGCATGGGCAACATGCTCAAGCTGTTGATAATATTGAGCGTTGTAGCCGGAATCCTCTGGATAATCGGCCACTTTTTTCAGCGTAAACTCATGTATTTTCCCGACCGCGCACGCATTCCGCCACGCGACCTTGAACTCACGTCCGTCGAAGAAGTCACGCTCAAGACCGACGATGGCAACTCGTTGATTTGTTGGTACGGTAAAGCACCAAACCCTGACAAGCCAACCGTGCTCTATTTTCACGGCAATGCCGGTAATCTTGCTGCACGCAGCGGTCGCGTCGAAGCCTATATGGCAGAAGGCTACGGCATATTCATGGTTTCGTATCGCGGTTACAATGGCTCAAGCGGCTCACCGAGCGAGCCAAACAATATCGCGGACGCTCAATGCGCCCTTAGCTACCTCATGTCGATTGGCATTCCGTTAGACAAGATCATCATTTATGGCGAATCCCTCGGCACGGCCATCGCCGTGCAATTGGCCGCGAAATACCGCTCGCACGCCGTGATTTTGGATTCCCCCTTTACATCGATGACCGACGTCGCCCTCCTCCACTATCCCTATTTGCCAATCCGCACGATGTTGCGCGACCGCTATGAGACCATGCGCCATATCGCGAAGATCAGTGCGCCAAAACTGGTGCTGCACGGGGAAAAGGATACCGTTGTGCCGGTTACGATGGGCAAGGCCGTATATAAGGCGGCCTCAGACCCCAAGAAGTTGTTGACCTTCGCTGAGGCCGGCCACATCGACCACTGGATGCACGGCTCGTATGAACTTATATTCGAGTGGCTGGCGGCATTACCTCAGGCAACGCCGGCCAAAGAACCATAACAGCCTCGGAATGCCCACCTAAGGCTACCAAACCTGAATCTGGTATCAGTTTTTCGATCAGTACCGCTCTAACGGCCCTTGGTCGGTGCCAAGCCTTCGCGCTGCGCTCTTTTACGCGCCAGCTTGCGCGCCCGGCGCACGGCTTCCGCCTTCTCACGCGCCTTCTTTTCAGACGGCTTCTCGTAATAATTCCGGAGCTTCATCTCCCGGAAAATACCCTCGCGCTGCATCTTTTTTTTGAGCGCTCTTAGAGCTTGATCGACATTGTTGTCGCGAACCAGAACCTGCACGCGGTGTTATCCTAACTTTTCGGTTGTCTAGACTGGACGACCAACGGTCATGGCAGATGAGCCGCATCACCACGAGCAGTTGGGCCTCTAATTTGCCGCAGTGTTTACCAGACCCAACCGTCAAAGTCCATCTCTGAGCCAAAATCCTGGGCTCACCGCCCCCTTCACAAGACGATGATCAGGAGTTGCACAACATCCTCACCTCCGATAAGAACAGACGACTCCCTCAACAAACGAATTTTTGGGACTTCGGCTCGGCCCGGAACGTCCGGAGGACAAATTATATGAGCGATCGCAAGCCCTTAATGCCTAAAGCAACGGCCGCCTGGCTGGTCGACAACACATCGTTAACATTTGCTCAGATAGCTGATTTCTGCCAGATGCATTTGCTGGAAGTGAAAGGTATTGCGGACGGCGATGTGGCGTCCGGCATCAAGGGAATGGATCCGATCACCTCGGGCCAGCTCTCGCGCGATGAGATCAAGCGCGGCGAAGAAGATCCGGAATACAAACTTAAGTTATTGGAATCGAAGATAGAAATTCCACAGGTCAAGACCAAGAAAGGGCCGCGCTACACGCCGGTATCCCGGCGCCAGGATCGCCCCAACGCCATTCTTTGGCTACTGCGCAATCACGCCGAACTTCGCGACAGCCAGATCATGCGCCTGGTCGGAACGACAAAGCCAACAATCACTCAGATCAGGGAGCGTACCCACTGGAATTCTGCCAATCTGCAGCCCCAGGATCCCGTCACACTGGGCCTGTGTTCGCAGACGGACCTGGATGTTGAGGTGAAGAAAGCCGCCAAACGCCTCGAGAAAGAGCAGCCGGCGATGCCCAAATCTCAGGTTGAGGTCCCACCTGCCGGCACACTGATGCCGGCCACCGAGTCGGTGGATACTGCACCGGAAGCGCCTGTCGACGAGCAGCCAGCTGAAGCCAAGGATGACGCTGCTGATGACGCGCGCGTGTTGGAGCAGCTGAAAAATCTGTCAGCTGGTGAGGCCAGCGAGGATAAGCCCGAGCCTGCCGACAACAACGGTTGAGACACCCACCCACCTCAACGCCAATGGGTCAACCGCAGGGCAGCGAATTGGGCCTGCCGCCGTCGCCCCATTAGTGTCAACGGCCTCGCAGAGGGCGCCCTTCGCGATCAATATAGTCCTGCCAGAGGTATTTGGCTTCAAAACCAAGAACTGTCTTGGCGCGACTGCTATCAAGACCGCTCCAGTGGCCCCGCCTCCGGCCCTTGATGCGCGTGCCGGGCAGGTACGTCTCTACCAGATCACTTGTGGCTTCGAGATAGCGGCTGGTCTTGGCGCCGATATTCAGAATGTGATGACCAACGAGATCGGCGGTTACCGCCAAGCGGCAGGCGATGGCCGCATCACGAACGTCCACATAACTCCAAAACGTTCCAATTTTGGCACCGGGATCCGCCCACCGCTTGGGCAGCGAGGCAAAGTCGGGCTCAAAATTAATCCCCGTCATGCGCAGGCTGACGACAGACATGTCGGAAATGGAGACGAAAGAACTGGCTGCCTGTTCTGCAACAATCTTGGACAACGCATAAGGGTCGCGCGGGCTGCAGGGATGATCCTCGTCAAGCGGCAAATATTCCGGCAGCCACATCTTGGGTGCATAGAGGAAACCATAAGCCGCAATACTCGACGCCATAACAACACGGTGCACCCCAAGATCGCTCGCCACCTTCAAAACATTGTAGCTTGCCGTGGCATTGTTTTGGAAAACTTCGGTGTCAGGCGCAATGCCCGGTGCCTGATACGCAGCCAGATGCACGATGGCATCAGCGCCCTTGAATGCCGTATAGGCCGCATCGGCACATGTAAGATCTGCCGGCCATGTCGGACAAACTTCAGCAGTGGGAGCGTTACGATCGAGGTTGCGCACCACAAATCCCGCACCAATCAATTCGCGAATGGTATGCTGGCCGAGATTTCCGCTCCCACCCGTCACAACCACTAATTTGCGTTCGCCCATCGTCATGAGGCAGCGCCAGTCTCCTGAGCCAGAAGTTCGTTACAATATGCAGCACCTCCCGGACGAACTTCTGGTCCGAAAAAGATACGAACAAGCTTATGTTTCCGGTGAGCTTTCCGATCAGACATTCGTTTCAAGAGCAGCCGCACATCGCAAACGAACGTCTGCTCCACCTCTCTAGAGTTTCGCGTTAGCCCTGACACCAACGAAAGAATCGAATGCAACCACACCCTCATCGTTTTCTTCGAGAATGAGCCCTTTAGGCTCTGCGCCATTTGCAACCGCCTGCAGTCCTTCACGCACCAGACGGCGGATCATAATGATGCCGCGATCGGATGACCCGAGCTGCTCATGGCGCTCACCAAGCAGCTTCTGCGTCCCCTGCGTGACGATGTCTTCTTTTCTAATATTGCCCCTAAACGACATTAACGGGCGTTTGTCATAGGGCCTCATTTCTTCTTTGGGCTCTTCGCGTTTTCGCATTTCGGCGAGCTTTGCAAAGATGTCCTGGTCCGGGCCGGTGTAATGATCAACCGTGAACAGCATAAAGCTGTGATCGTCATTCGGCGTTAGAAACATGCAATGCTCGAAGCGCGATCCTGATTTTACAACTTCTTCAGGATCGATCTTGGCATGCACGAACTCGGTATCACCGATTTGTAGAATGCTTGGCAATGCCAGGCTCATTTCATCGACAAAGACGATGTCAGGCTTTGGGCCAGGCTTGCTCATAACGATCTTCATCCCGTAGGGCATCTCGACCGGTTCAAAGTCCGGTGGATCATCGCTATTGAAAAATCCATTTCCCCAAGTTCCGGCACCATAGGCACTTGCGGCATGCAGGATCCAGACATGCACTGGATCGGCGCTATTCTCGTAGAAATTGAACCAGTTGTATGAGAAATGCCGCGTCGGCTCGATTTGATGCAGACCACCGCGCTCAATCAATGGCGAAAAACGTGGTAACGGCGGCGGCGTCTCAGGATTGGGTCCCATGTAGGCGAAAATCAAACCGCCAAGCTCTTTCACCGGGTAAGCCTTCTGGCGCACACGATCGCAAAACGGTTTGCCCTGGCGCTCCGAAGGTTGATCGAGACATCTTCCGCTGACATCGTATAGCCAGCCATGATAAGGGCAGCGGATACCCGCTGCTTCGATGTCGCCGTATTCGAGAGACGCGCCGCGATGGGCGCAGTCTTGGCCGATCAGACCGATGCGACCTTCAAGATCGCGAAACAACACAAGGTCCTCTCCGAGCACCCGAACCGCCTGTGGAATGTCGTAGAGTTCACCCACCGTGCCGACCACCAACCAGAACCTGCGAAACCACGCGCCACAAGGCGTGCCCGGCCCTACGTGCGCAATGTCCTTGTTGGAAATCTCCATCACCGCTTACTCCAGGAAACCACCATCCTTGAGTGCCCGCTGCATCTCGGCGCGCGCATCTTCAGACAGCGGCGTCGTATCCCACCGCGGATGTCGTTTGACATCGATACCCTGCATGCGAAACGTTTCTGCAACCGTGGCACGACCATATCGCTTGATGTTCGAGATCACGATTGCAGCGGCTGCATTAACGCGTTTTTGCAGCGCCACGGCCTCCGCATAATCTTCACGATCAAGCGCCTTCCATAAGCGCACACACAACTTCGGAATAAAGCTGGTTGGCGGATTGATCATACCGGCAACACCGAACGGCACCAGTCCGAAGATATCGGCATTACCTGTGAACACCGAAACATCCTCCGGAAATTGGCGCACATACTCCAGCATCGCACCATCTCCGTAAGCAACTTTCATTCCGCGAATGGTTGGAACCTCGTCTTTCATCTGCTTGCCAAACGTCGGCGAAATCGAAATCCCCGAATACTTTGGATTTTCGTAGATATACAGAGGCAGTGGAACCGCACGGCCCACATCGCGAAAATGCGCAAGCACGGCAATATCCGGCTGATCGCAATAATAATAGGGCGGCACAACTCCTATCGCATCGGCACCATACTTGGCAGCATGCTCAGCAAGTTCGATGGTCGTCGGTGTATCGGCCGTTCCAACATGTACGATAACCGGACACCGGCCCGCCGTATGCTCCAATATGGTTTCTGCCGCACGCATCCGATCGCGCGTTGGCATAGCCGGGCCCTGACCAGATGAGCCAAGCGCGAACAAGCCCTGCACGCCGGCCCTCAAATAGAAATCAACAAGCGCCCGGAGTGCGGCTTCGTCGACAGAGCCATCTTCATGGAACGGCGTAATAACGGGGATCACAATCCCTTTGAGCACAAGCACCCCCAATCTGAACGAAACCAAATTGATGATCGAAATGGGTAGTCCAAAAGTTCCGCACTGGCAACGTGCCCGACACGTGGTCATTCCGCGGCGCGACTTGCGGGTCTTGGCGGTGGCATGTATTGGACATACGATGCACACAATTGCCAATTCTGACGAACAGGGCCCGTCTGAGGTTAATGCCCCAACAATCGAAACAACAGGCGTCCACAAATCCGAATAGATATGTTGGCGCGCCCATCGAACGCGTTGAGGACCAACGATTTCTCACCGGACGCGGAACCTTTGTCGGCGACCTCAATCGTACAGACCAACTGCATGCGGTCGTCTTGCGAAGTCCGATCGGCCATGGCGTGATCAAGCAGCTCGATATTGCCGAGGCGCACCGCCAACCGGGTGTCGTTGTGATCATCACGGCCGCTGACATTCCCGATCCAATCCCCGTAATTCCGTCGCGCCGGCCAATCCCATCGATTGTCCCCTTCGGCCAACCGATTATCGCTAACGACCGCGTCCGTTATGTTGGCGAGCCAATTGCATTGGTTGTCGCCCAAACCCAGGCCGCCGCTGAAGACGCCCTCGACCACATCCAACTCGACATTGAACCGCTTGATGCCGTAACAACCTGTGCGCAAGCCATTGAAGGCGATGTCTTACTTGTCGAGAGCGCCAATACAAATATTGCTGCAACCTTCACCGCCGAACGCGGCGACATCGCGGATGCCTTCGACGCTGCCGACTATGTGCAATCGGGCACCTTCGCGACCCAACGCCAAACGGCACTGCCAATGGAATGTCGCGGGCTCTTGGCAGAATGGGATCAAGCTGCACAGACGTTGACAATGTCGGGCGCCGCAAAGCTTCCATTTTTTAATCGCCGCGTGATGGCCAATCTGATGGGCCTCGAAGAACAGCAGGTCAATTATATTGAATTAGATGTCGGTGGTGGTTTCGGCGCCCGCGGTGAATTTTATCCTGAGGACTATCTGACTGCGTTTGCCGCACGCACGTTGGCCCGGCCCATAAAATGGCTTGAAGATCGCCGTGAACATTTGACGGCGACCGGTCACTCCCGCGAATGCGATAGCAACCTGGAAATCGCTTTCGATAGTAGCGGCAGAATTTTGGGCGTCCGCGGCAATCTCTACACCAATGTCGGCGCATATATGCGCACCAACGGAACCACACCGCCCCGCAATGCCGCACAGCTTCTCGCCGGGCCGTATTTGGTCCCCGCAATCCA
The DNA here is from genome assembly GCA_965223255.1 of Hyphomicrobiaceae bacterium. Lineage (GTDB taxonomy): Bacteria > Pseudomonadota > Alphaproteobacteria > Rhizobiales > Hyphomicrobiaceae > CBDCWA01. The sequence goes on from CBDCWA010000004.1 coordinate 799,130, forward strand.
AGTTTATTCCCATGCCGTCGTTACGAATAAGACGCCAGCCGGTACGTATCGCGGTCCCGGATTTTATGAATGCAGTTTCTTCTTCGAGCGCCTCCTGGACAAGGCTGCCAAGGCCCTTTCGATCGACCGGTGCGATATCCGTCGCCGCAATCTGATCCCCAAGTCCGCCATGCCGTTTGAGTTGTGGCCGGTGCAACCGGATTCCGGCTGGGATCCGTTTTGCTACGATAGCGGTGACTATGAAGAGGCATTTGACCAGGCTCTGCGTCAATCGAATTGGACCGACAAAACAAGACTTCAGGGCCAAAGACAGCCTGATGGTCGCTACCATGGGCTTGGCGTTGCAAGCTTTATCGAGTGCGGCGGCTCCGGCCCGATGGAAACAGCGGCTATGCGGTTCGACGAACAAGGCAACGTCATCGTGGCCCTTGGCTCTTCCAGCATCGGCCAGGGCATTGAAACGATCATGGCCCAAATCGCTGCTGACAATCTGCAAGTACCCATGCAACAGATTGAGATCTTGCACGGCTCCACCAGCATTATCTGGGACGGAGTTGGCTCGTTCGGGTCCCGCGGAACTGTGATGGGCGGTTCGGCAGTTGTTGTTGCGGCACAAAATCTCCTAGACGCCTTCACATCGTTTGCATCCGGTCACCTTGGCGTTGACAAGGACGACATCGTCTATCAAGACGGCATCGCCAAAGCGCCGGACGGCCGCTACGTCACATTCGCTGAAGCCGGTGTTGCCGGCATTGACGCTATCGGCACTTTCGAGAGCACAAAACCCACGTTCGCCTACGGCACTGCTGTTGCCCATGTCGCCGTCGACCCTGGTACAGGTGACGTCGAACTCATCGATTACACCATGGTCGACGATGTCGGCTGCGCCATAAACCCACTAACGCTGCATGGCCAAACCGTCGGTGCAACAGTGCAAGGTCTCGGTGGCGTGTTTGGTGAAAACCTGGCTTATGACGACGCAGGCCAAGTCCTGGTCGGCACACTTGCCGATTATCAAATCCCGCATGCCACCGATTATCCCAACATCCACGTGACGACCACCACCAATCACCCATCGCCAAATAACCCGCTTGGCGCCAAGGGTGCCGGCGAAGGCGGTATTATCCCGATCGCCGGCGTTGTAGCCAACGCCGTCGCCAATGCCCTCAAAGATTTCGACATTGAACCGGATAGCCTGCCACTAACGCCGGCAAGGGTTTGGGAACTTCTTAATCCAGAACCATAGCGATAACCCACACCTGAGGCCTCGAGCGCGGCCTGACCCGAGCGCCGCACGAGAGCGTGGCCGCGTCGGCTGAACTCATCAGATGCGAAAATTAGATGCGAAAGGTGTCACGACACATCTTGACGTCGATCCGCCGGCGATGAACCCAACCTATGCGGCCGTCAGTTTGGCCAGCACCGCCTCATCGACATCGAAGTTGGAAAAAACCGCCTGTACATCGTCGTCATCTTCGAGCGCGCCAATCAGCTTCATGATCGTGCCGGCTGTGTCTTCGTCGACTTCGCTGGTCAGGTTGGGCCGCCACACCGGCTTGACGCTTTCAGGCTGCCCCAACTGCTCCTCCAGGGCATGCGACACCGCGGAAAGATCCTCGAAGCTGCAGCTGACAACATGCAACTCATCGTTCGATTCGACATCATCAGCGCCGGCTTCTATGGCAGCTTCCAACATGTCGTCGGGCGAGCCTTTGTCCGCCGCATAAACAATCTCGCCGACATGATCGAACATATGCGAGACCGCACCGGTCGCGCCAAGATTACCGCCATGCTTGGAAAAAATTGCACGCACCGCACTACCGGTACGATTACGATTGTCGGTGAGGGCTTCGACAACGAAGGCTATGCCACCGGGCCCATAACCCTCATAGCGAATATTCTCATAGGCTTCGCTATCGCCACCGGACGCTTTTTTGATTGCCCGCTCGATATTGTCCTTGGGCATGTTTTCTGCCCGTGCCGCCGTTACAGCCAAGCGCAGACGCGGGTTCATCGCCGGATCTTCATGCCCGCTCTTCGCCGCCACCGTGATTTCCCGCGCCAACTTGGCGAACAGCTTGGCGCGCACCGCGTCCTGCCGGCCCTTGCGGTGCATGATGTTCTTGAACTGTGAATGTCCAGCCATACCGCGTATTCCAAAATCCAAACCGTTTTGACAATGCGTTATCACCCCAATGCAGCAAAAATTGCAAGGGCTGCACGGCAACTATGACCAGCCAACGCCGCTCCCAAAAGGCGACGAGCGGGACAACACATTCGCTTCCTATAGTGCAAATGAGCGAAGACAACCCATTCGACAGCTAAGGCAAATCAGTTTAGGATTCACCTGTTGCTCGTCCATGAGCAAAAGCGTTTGCCTGCTCTCATGGTGTGATCAATTGACCATGAAGCGGGTTGGTTCGTGGGTCTGCCCGCTCATGAACCCGTACCTGGGGCGTGCGTCGCCTCAGCACTGCTGCGAGGGCAAATCGTCCTCGTTGTCCGTCTGGTTACTCCTTCTCTAACCACTGAAGCGGCTCGGCCGGTGTTATCGCACCACCGAGCCGCACCGGACTTACATAGGTGGCTAGTCCACTGGCCTCATCGATCTCAACCGCCAATCCGCTCAGTGTTGGAGGGCCGCCTGCCGGCTCGAATCGCTCCCGCGGCACCCGTGTCAGAAACCGGTTGATCGGCTCCTCCTTCTTCATGCCCAACACCGAATCATAATCACCACACATCCCGATATCCGAAATATAGGCCGTCCCACCGGCCAGAATTCTATAATCTGATGTTGGCGTGTGGGTATGCGTGCCACTGACCAGCGACACCCGCCCGTCAAGAAAATGGCCCATTGCCTGCTTTTCGCTGGTCGCCTCGGCATGAAAATCGATAATAGTGGCATCAACTGCATGCCCGAGCGCGCTGGCAGCGACCTCATGATCGACGGCTTGAAACGGGCAATCCATTTCGTTCATAAAGACGCGGCCAAGGGCATTGATCACCAACACGTCTTTGCCAGCCGCTGTCTTGAAGACTCCCGCCCCACGCCCCGGCGTCTCTTTGGGATAATTGATCGGACGCAGGAGGTTCGGGTGGCGCTCGATGAACACCAAACAATCACGTTGATCAAAAGCATGATTACCGAGGGTGACCACATCAGCCCCGGCCGCCACAAGACCGGAAAAAATGGCTTCGGTAACACCGAACCCGCCGGCAGCGTTCTCGCCATTCACGACAACGAAATCAAGCTTGTAGCGCGTGCGCAGCTCCGGCAATCGCTCTTCAACAGCCCGGCGTCCACCGCGTCCGACAACATCGCCCAAGATCAATATACGCATTCAACTACCAACAAATTTCCGCAATCCTGATTGGGTGATTACCCAGTCGAGGGGCTGGTCATAATCGAGAATCGGCACCGCGTCGACCTCTTGTTGGTCGAATGCAAGGCCGACTGTGACGACTGTGCCAGCGGCCCGCAACTGCGCGATTGCTCGATCATAGTATCCGCCGCCATACCCAAGCCTGGACCCGGATTTATCAAACGCCAAAAGTGGCACAATCATAAGGCTGGGCGTGACGGCCATGGCTGCCTGCGCGGGCTCAAGAATACCCCAGCGACCAGGTATCAACGGATCACCCAGACGCCATCGGCGAAAGACCAAATCTGTCTTTCGCCCGCGAATGCAAGGTAGAGACAATTTGGCGCCGGCAGGCTCGAGACGCTGCAACAGCGGCTGCGGTGAAAGTTCGCTATCAATGGCGCAATATCCGGACACCTCCACGCCGTCCACCGATCCGAGCCCGGAAAGATCTATCTCACTCAGCACTTTCTCTACCGCAGTTCGGATATCTGGTCGGATCGTCGCTCTTAGCGCGCGCATCCCGGACCTGAGCTCCGCCTTGGCCAGTCTCTGCAGTTCGGCCTGTTGTCTATGGATCATTGGGCGCCTAAGCCCTATTCGTCGGGGGCAAAACGCGCCCACAAAAATGGATGCCGCGGTGGCCGTCGGAGCATATATGATCCCGCCAGGTCCCTACAGATGTAGGTGGGCGCCGTTTGTCCGAGGCCACGACCCCGGTCAGGGACAGCTCCCTGGCAGTCGGTATAGGCCCAGGGGAACAGAACTCCTAACGAGCCCCGCAGCATTTTGAATTCTACCACTTAATACCGGCCCAAGCACCCATCTCGGGTACAGGCTAACCATAGTTTCTCAAGTGTTTTTTTGCTTGTGCCAACTCGGGTTAACCCGTCTTGACGCTGGCCGGTGTAGTCTTCGGCGGAGCGCGCTCCTTGAGTTCCAGCAATTCGTCAGCCAGCAATAACCCGGCCATGACCACCAAGCGATCGCTGCCTGCTTGCCCGAATTGTGCGGCAAGACCATCTATTTTCGAATTGAGCATATCGACCAACTTGTGCAGCCGGTCTTCCTCGCCATCGTCACATTGCAGCCTATAGCTATGTTTGTTCACCGTGACCGTCACCAGCGCCATTGCTCATCAGCTTCCACTGCCGATCGCGCTCGTTCGCTTTTTTGCCACGCCAACCTCTGACACGGTTGAAAGCGAATCGAGCACCCAATCGATGCGGTTTATGGCAGCAAGCTGATTCGCCTCAAGCTCAGCGATCCGCTTTTCCGCCGCCTCCAATTTAGCAAGCAGCAGCTCCCGCTCCTGCTTCAAAGACGCCACCGTCTCGATCGGCTTTGGCGCCTTTGCAATCGATTTGGCAATCGCCTTAGCAGGAGCCAATTTCTTGGCAGGCTTACTCTTGCCGCGTTGAGTCTGTTGTTTCATACCGCCGCCCTCAACGTTCGGGTGCCCGCCCTCGCAGCCCCCAACGTGGTTAACGCCAACATAAGTGTGCTACCCTCTGGCCGTCAACTAACGATTATGTGCATGCATAAAGATCAACAACAGATCAGACATTTTTCGCACCCAGCTGCCGCACATAGATTGACAGATCCGAAGGCTGCGAACATGAATGGCGCCACAAAAGTTTCTCTCAACAGATCCTGTGGGTTAGGCGGATACCCCCAACGTATGGATACGCCAAGCAGCGCCCACTGGTTTAACACTATTGACGAACTGTTTTCTGGAGGCAGAAGAAAATGACGGTTAGAGTAGCGATCAATGGATTTGGTCGAATTGGGCGCAACGTACTAAGAGCAATTGTCGAAGAGGGGCGCACGGATATTCAGGTCGTCGCGATAAACGATCTGGGCCCAGTCGAGACCAACGCCCATTTGTTTCGCTATGATTCGGTCCACGGCCGCTTCCCCGGAAAAGTTACCGTCGACGGCGACACCATTGACGTCGGAACCGGTCCGATCAAAGTGACGGCCATTCGCAACCCTGCCGAGCTTCCACATCGCGACCTAAACGTCGACGTCGCTCTTGAATGCACCGGCATTTTTGTGAGCAAGGACAAAGCGGCTGCGCACCTCGAGGCGGGTGCCAAACGCGTTTTGGTCTCTGCCCCGACCGATAACGCCGACCTGACTGTTGTCTATGGCGTCAATCACGACAAGCTCGCCAGCGAACACCGGGTCGTCTCGAATGCATCTTGCACGACGAATTGCCTGGCCCCCGTCGCCAAGGTTCTCAATGATGCCATCGGCATCGACAAGGGATTCATGACGACGGTGCATTCCTACACCGGCGACCAGCCATCGCTCGATACCATGCATAAGGATTTGTATCGCGCGCGCGCCGCATCTCTGTCGATGATTCCAACCTCGACAGGCGCTGCAAAAGCTGTCGGACTAGTATTACCTGAACTCAACGGCAAGCTCGATGGCACGGCGATTCGTGTGCCCACCCCGAACGTTTCGGTTGTGGACTTTAAGTTCATCGCCAAGCGCGAGACCACGCCAGATGAAGTAAACGCGGCAGTTTCATCCGCGGCAAGTCAAGCGCTCAAAGGCATCCTTGGCACCACCAACGAACCCAACGTATCAGCCGATTTCAATCATGACAGTCATTCGTCGATTTTCCATCTGGACCAGACAAAAGTGATGGATGGCAATCTCGTTCGCGTTCTTTCCTGGTACGATAATGAATGGGGCTTTTCCAATCGCATGGTCGATACTGCTGTCGCGATGGGCAAACTCGGGTGACCATCACCCACAAACCGGATAGAAATAGCTGACGTCGACGGAATTCGGAGGAGTGTTCAATGACGGAACGGATTGAAGATATTGCACAAAGGATGGTCGCGCCGGGCAAGGGCATCTTAGCGGCCGATGAAAGCACAGGCACCATCAAAAAGCGCTTGGATTCCATTAACGTAGCGAGCACCGAAGACAATCGGCGAGATTATCGCGAGATGCTGTTTCGGGCCAGCGACGCAATGGCCAACCACATTTCCGGGGTCATTCTGTACGACGAAACGCTGCGTCAGAAGGCGAAGGACGGCACACCTCTGGTCGACGTTATTCGCCAGACGGGTGCGATCCCCGGTATCAAGGTCGACACCGGCGCCAAGCCACTTGCCGGTAAGACCAACAGCATCGAAACGGTTACCGAAGGCCTGGACGGCCTGCGTGAGCGGTTGGCCGAGTACTATGAGCTTGGTGCGCGGTTCGCGAAATGGCGCGCTGTCATCACGATTGCCGATGGTTGCCCAACCTGGAATGCCGTCAAGGCCAACGCACACGGACTTGCGCGCTATGCCGCTCTTTGTCAGGAAGCCAACATCGTCCCGATCGTCGAACCCGAAGTACTTATGGACGGGCCGCACTCATCGCACGACATCGATACCTGTTACCAGATAACCGAGTGGACCTTGAACACGGTGTTCAATGAACTTTATGATGCCGGAGTGGTGCTCGAAGGCATGGTCCTGAAACCCAACATGGTCATTGCTGGCCAATTGTGCGCAAACCAGGCTGACCCGAACGAAGTCGCGGAGAAGACCGTTCGATGTTTGAGGGCAGCTGTTCCAAGCGCAGTTGCCGGCATCGCATTCTTGTCCGGCGGCCAGTCGGATGAAGTTGCAACCAAGCACTTATCGTTGATCAATGGCTTGAAGCCGCTGCCTTGGCCGGTGACATTCTCATACGGACGCGCACTTCAGGCGGCAGCGCTACAGGCATGGGGCGGTAAATCGGAAAACGTCGCAGCAGGTCAACGCGCGTTTTCACATCGCGCCAGAATGAATGGCCTGGCAGCGCTTGGAGAATGGTCAGCAGCAAGCGAACAAGCCGCCTAACGAGTCCGCGGCTTTTGAAAAGACGGCACGGGGCTCGCAACATCAGCTCCGCGCCGATTTGACCGGGGATGAGAGATGGACTTCGAATTGCCGGAAGAACTCCGTCTACTTCAAGCGACCGTGCGCCGTTTTGTTGATACCGAACTCATCCCGCTCGAAGGCAGAGCGCTAGAAAACGGCAAACTCAAACCGGAGATCGAGGCAGAACTCACAGAACGCTGCAAAAAACTCGGTCTCTGGCAGATCGACGTGCCAGAGGAGTATGGCGGCCAAGGCCTTGGGCTATTGGCTTGTTCGATCATTTGGTCCGAGTTTGGGCGCACGGTCGCCTTGCCGACCCGCGGTCATCGCATTCTGGGCCCCGAGGTGCGCCCCGTCCTCTACCGTCTTGAGGGGGAGATGCGCGACCGCTATTTGTTCCCGGTGATGCGCGGCGAAAAGGCCTCCAGTTTCGCTCAGACAGAACCCGATGCCGGCTCAGATCCTGGCAGTATGCGCACCACCGCCGTCAGAGATGGCGATCATTATGTCATCAACGGCGTAAAGCGCTTCATCACCAATGCGGACACCGCAGATTTCGTCATCCTGATGGCGGCAACGGACCGCGAGAAGGGCTCGCGTGGCGGCATTTCATGCTTCTTGGTCGACATGGATCTGCCCGGCATTAGCCTGACCACCGCCTACGAGACGCTGACGGAAGAGCACCCTTGGGAAATCGTCTTCGACAACGTCAAAGTCCCAGCCACAAATCTTGTCGGCGAAGAGGGCAAAGGCTTCGCGCTCGGCCAAAAGTGGTTGACCGTCGGGCGAGTCAAACAAGGCTCGCGCGCATTGGGCGCAACACGGCGCTGCCTGGAGCTTGCGACAAGCTATGCCAACCAACGGGTGACCTTTGGCCGGCCCATCGCCGATCGCCAGGCAATTTCCTTTCGCCTTGTCGATGCCTATGTGAACCTTGAAGCAGCCGAGCTGATGGTACGCCGCGCCGCCTGCAATTACGACGCCGGCGATGATGATCGTTATCGCGCCTATACCGTCAAACTTTTTTGCACTGAGATGGCCTGGCAAGCCGCAGATATGTGCCTGCAGGTCCATGGCGGCATCGGCCTGACCAAGGACCTGCCCGTTGAACGCTTCTGGCGCGATCAACGCAGTCATATGATCACCGAAGGCACACCCGAAATCATGCGCATGGCGCTCGCCCGCCATGTCCTCAAGAGTTTTGGCGAATAATCTCTCTCTTCCGGACTTCAAACGACGACCGAGTAATGATCATCTTCCTGAGCGACCATGATCAATTAAACAGTCGGAAGAACGGCGATTCATACCACAGCACCGGCACCACCAGATTGAACAGGACGTAAAGGATCCCGGCGCAACCGGCCACATAGACAACGATCAAGCGCCAGTCGGCCCGCGCCCAAACGATCAAATAGAGCGCAACGAAACCGAGCAGGGCGAAATATTGTCCGATCACCAGCATCGCCAGCAGAATTCCGACCAGCCAGCCATAGAAAATCAGTCCCACCACCACAGCGCCTTGACCGGACGCGCTACCGATCAGACCTGCCCTAAGCCCACCGATATCATAGGCAAGGATAACACCGATGAAGAGCACCGCAGGGATCGCGGCCACCAGCGGAAAGAAGCGCGCCGCATCAGGCATACCGATCGTCTCGATCAATCCATAGGCAAAAACACCGAACAACAACCCACCAATGATCAGCGAAGCAATTCGATTGTCGCCATCATCCTCCCCACGAGCAACACCTCCATCCTGAGTGCCTGCCGCCGTCTCTGCATCTTTGGTCAGCCGGCGTTGGCGCAAATAGGCACCGGCAATTGTCAACCCAATCAGGATGAAAATCACCACCGTAACGGGCCGCGTCACCATTGCCCAGCCATTGGTTTGCACAGCGATCTGCAGCGCATTTTCCATGATCTTGCCGAGGATATAGCCCAACACCAAAGGCGGGCGCGGCCACCCCCCGAGCTTCATGCCCCAGCCAAGCAATCCAAAGGCCAACAATGAAATCCAATCACCGATGTGCGAGTTTTTGATCCATGCGCCCATGAACATGAACAGGATGACCAACGGCACGATAAAGTGCCCTGGCACAAAGGTAATTTTTGCCACATGCCGGCCCCAGGCGAGCAGCAGCGCCGCACCTAAAATATTTGCAATGGCAAGCGTCCAAACCAACGAAAACGTCACGTCGAGCTTGTCGGTCAACATGCGCGGGCCGGGCTCAAGGCCTTGAATCTGAAAGGCGCCGAGCAAGATCGCCATCGATGCACTGCCCGGAATAGCAAAAGCGATCGTCGGCAGCAGCGCCCCACCTTTCATCGCGTTGTTTGCTGCTTCTGGTGCAATCACACCGCGAATATCACCCTTGCCGAATTGCGAATTATCGCGCGATGATTGGACGGCATGGCCATAAGCGACCCAATCGACAATCGAGCCACCGAGACCAGGAAGCATACCGATGTAGACCCCAAGCGCCGTACATCTGAGCCCCAACCACCAATGCCTGAAGGCATCTTTCACACCTTGAATTAATCCACTGCCGGCATCAGTTACTTTGGAAATGGCATCACCCCGCCGTGCGAGGTCGATCATTTCAGGCAACGCGAATAAGCCAAGAACAACTGGAATCAACGGTAGGCCGTCGAGCAAATAATTGACGCCTAGGCTATAGCGTGGCACCCCGCCGAACTCTGCAAATCCGATCATCGACAGCAACAGCCCAAGGCACGCCGACGCCAAGCCCTTGAGGATTGAATTGCCGGACAATGAGCCGACCATCGTCAACCCAAGGAGAGCGAGTGCAAAAAATTCCGCCTCCGCGAACGACAAGATCAACGGTTTTACGATTGGAATGGACGCCGCCAAAAATATCGCACCCAGGACACCGCCGATCATCGAAACCGTATAGGCCGCCCCGAGCGCCCGCGCGGCCTCACCCTTTTGGGCGAGCGGATAGCCATCGAGGATTGTGGCTTGCGAGGCAGCCGTCCCGGGCACCCCAAGCAACACTGACGACAATGTATCAGCAGTCGTCGTCACGGCATACATGCCGAGCAGAAAGGCAAAGGCAGATCCTGGAGAGAGACCAAATGTAAAGGGGAGCAAAATGGCCATTCCGACCAAACCGGACAGGCCTGGAACGGCACCGAAAAACATGCCGATGCAAACGCCAAGGAGCAGATAGCCCGCAGCTGGCCAAGCGACCACCAGCAATAGGCCGTTGAAGACGGCATCAAACATGAAATACCTGAGCCTTATGCCCAGCAGACATCGAGACCAGTCCACCGGTGTTGCAACGCGTACGCCGGCCTGAGGCACCAGGCCGACGTCTTGAGGAGGGCGCTATTTCTTCTGAATTGAGCGAATATGCGCGCGGACTTCGGGCTTCACGTTGAGCGCTGCAGCAATACGCCGTTTGGCATCGTCACCTGACCGCGCAACCAGAGCACTCTTATTCTTCTTGCGATACTCGGCAAGATAGCCTGCGTCTTTCTGGGTCTTGCCCCATGCGGCTCTCAGATCATTCAATGCCGCTTTCGGCGCACCCTTTGGTAGGATGATAATGCGCAGGAACTGGCGCGCTCCTGCAATCAGCTTATAGACCTCCCAGTCAAGACCTGACGGCTTCTTGCCAAACTTTTTGACATAGGTTTCATAAAACGTCGGAATATCGCCAGAAATAGTAGGCGAACGCTTGATCGAACCGTCGGGCTGCAAATCTCCGACCTGCCAGACCGGCACCGAGATGCCTGGCTTGATCAACAATGCTTCTACTTTGCCGTAATAACCAGCGACCGAATCTTCAGTGTATTGCACTTCATTCTGCAAAATCGCGCGGCGAATGCGATTCGAGCCCTTATAGCCGGTTACGTGTTCATGCTTGACCCCCAGCAAGCGCAGCGTCAGTTTTATGCCGGTGTCTTTTGAACTACGCGGTCCGTGGCCGGCTGACTTAAACGGCTTCGTCCCTTTGAGAATTGCAAATGGCCCACTCCCCAATAAGATTTCCTTGCGAACATGAGCCACTTGCTGTTGAGCAATGGCACCGACGTATTGGAAGTCGACAAGGTTTACGGTGAGCGCCTTCGAGCCGACGGCCTGATACATCCACGGAGTCGTGAACACGCCCATGAAACTGCCATCCGTTGGCGCACCGCCCCCAAGATAATTTGCACCCACGGAACCACCAGCACCCGGCTTATTGCGCACGATAATCGTCGGTTTACCTGGAATGTACTTTTCCATGTAGCGCATAAGGGTGCGCCCTTGCACATCGGTATTTCCGCCGGCGCCATAGTTAATGACGACATTGAGCTTCTTGCCCTTATAGAACTGCGCATCTGCCGGTACTGCACTGCCGAAAATGGCAATCAGTCCAACCCCCGAGCAGAGGGCAAGTGTTCTGGTGATCTGCATGATTGAATTCCTCCCGGACACACAGGGATCTAATCGTCCCAATCGGTACGTCTAGCATGAGACACAATGGCGTTAGGTAGCGCCCTGCCTTATGGGCACATTTATCGGCCCACGAAGCCAGCGTATGTGGCAGCCGGAGGCGAGGCAAGACAAATCAGCACTTCATGAGTTTTTGCGTATCTTCGAACTCAGACCTCAAGCGTCATTAACGGCCGGCAACGGCTGCAAGCCCCTGACCAGGTCTGCACCTTTTTCCGCGATCATGAATACAGCGGCATTGAGGTTGCCCGAAATAAGATCCGGCATCACCGATGCATCGATCACCCTGAGATTTTGCGTACCTTTGACCTTGAGATCAGGATCGACGACGCAATGCGTCCCCGTCCCCATTGGGCAGGTGCAGGCCGGGTGGTGAGCCGTAACCACGGTCTCACGAATAAAGGTGTCGATCTCCTGATCCGTCGATACTTTCGGTCCGGGCGAAAGCTCTTCACCGCGAAATTCGGAAAGCCCCTTTTGTGATCCAAGCTCACGGCCGAGCTTGAAGCCCTCCCTCAGCGTAAAGATATCTTTCTCCGCGGACAGGAAATTGGCAATAAAACGCGGATGCTTCATCGGGTCCTTGGAGGTCAGCAGCATCTCACCGCGGCTTTCCGGATGCAGCAGCGTGGGGCGGATACCATAGCCATCGCTATAGGCTTTCTTGACACCCGGAAACCACATGTGGGCATGACCCGGGATGCCGCGAAACAGGAACTGCAGATCCGGAACCGGTGAAGACTTGTCGATTTTGACATAGCCCTGCAGGCCGCCAGGCGGCACGGTGGCAGGACCGGTCCCGAACAGATAGGCACGCACCATTGCCAACGCGATATTGTCGAACCGCATCAAATTTCGAAAGCTGCTGGGATTATTGGGCCGGGTCCACTGGATAAACAGCGACAGATGATCTTGCAGATTTTTCCCAACTGGCAAATCGACCAAAGTCTGAATACCGACATCGCGCAAATTATCTGCCGGCCCGACACCTGAGAGCATCAACAGCTGCGGTGAATTGAATGCGCCTCCCGACAGGATCACTTCCCGCCCAGCCAGCACCTGTTTGACTTCGCCGCCTTGGACATATTCGATCCCTTTAGCCGTTGTCCCTTCGAACAGGATACGGGTCGCATAAGCGTTCTGCGCAACATCCAGGTTGACCCGGTGGCGTGCTGGACGCAGGAACGCATTCGATGCCGAAGCACGATAGCCCTTATTGATGGTGTATTGCGCGCGTCCGAAGCCAAATTGCGACTTGCCGTTGTAGTCAGGCGTCAAATCAAAGCCCATCTCGCTGGCAGCCGCCCTCCAACCCTCGAACAAGGGATCATTCGTGCCTGCAAATTGCACACCGAGCGGCCCGCTATCGCCGCGCCAGGTATCACCACCACCTTCGAACGTCTCACATCGTTTGAAATAGGGCAGCACGTCATTGTAGCGCCAGCCTGTCGCCCCACCCTCGGCCCAGCGATCATAGTCACCACGATTGCCCCGCACATAGGCCATGACATTGATTGATGATGACCCACCTATAACCTTACCCCGCGTCGCCTCCACACCACGACCGGCAACACCGGGGTCTTTCTCATAATCATACCCCCAGTCGAACATGCGATGCTCAAGGATTTTGCCCAATCCAAGAGGGATCTGAATAAGGGGATGGCGGTCACTGCCACCGGCTTCCAGCAACAGGACCGAAGCACCCGCATCCTCCGTCAGCCGGTGAGCCAGCACACAACCCGCCGATCCAGCGCCAACGATCACATAATCATAGGTTTTTTGTCCGATCATCCCTCTTCCCATTTGTTCTGTGCCATTCACCATGGTCGGCGCCACAGGCGTTTTTGGTGCAAAATCGGGTGCTGTCCTAATACGGACAACTGAAGCTGAATTCGATCAGCAATGCCTATTCCGTGATCGGTTGCTCGGCCCGCCACTTGTCTAGTCGAGACATGCCAAACGTAAAGAAACATCCAAATTTACGTTGCCACCAACTCAATGGCACGAGGAATTCAGATCCAACACCACGGGACTTGGCTTCATCATTATCCGCCATTAAATCAACAAGTCGCTTTATCGACGGCTCGTCACATTCAATGCGAACTCGAGCCGATCGAGCCTTGGTCAAATTTTCGGGTGTTGCATCCCAAGATTCTATATTAGCCGCAAGATTGGTAAACCGACGGCACAGATCGTTATGTAGTTCAGACTTCTTGCCGAAGCCAAGTAGCAGATCAATTAGAGAACCAAGGCCAATAATGGCCGTAAGACCAGTCGCAATCTCAGTCAGATTTCCAAGCAGCGCAAAAAAAGCTGATGATGCACCAAATACGGTGAGAACGGAGATCCCATCATGCAATGAACGATAATGGTCTCTCAAATATGCATGGTATCGACGGCTCCTATGAACAGCGTAAGAGATGTCATAATAGCGGTCATCATCCCAGGTCATTTTTTCTTGTCTGGTGTTGATGGTTGAATTGGCCTTGCTGGTGGTCTGGGTGGTTTCCTCCAATCGGTTTGCTCCTTAATTCCTGGTCTCTCAGGCTCGTCATTCCTAATTATATTCTTTTCGGGATGCGAACCGGCCTCTTTCAAGATTTTTTTTACAGTTTTGGCCATAATAATTCCTTCGACTACAATCTTAGTCTTGTTCACGGTTCTGGCTGAAAGCTCTGATACTCGCTGCAAGAGCCAGCCACGTTACCTCGCCTTCGATGCAACACTAGGTATAAAGAGCTGTTGCCTTGGTAATCAACGAGAAAGGAGGCAGCGCAAGCTGCCTCCAATCCCGCTAGATCAATATCACCAATATTGCGGCAAGTGCCAAAAGGCACTCAGCAACATCGATTTTGATCGTCAAGCTGACCTTGGTGGTCTTCATAGTGAAGCCCTCCAGGTCGGACCGGTCCAACCCAAGGGTTGAAAACTGATCACCATCAAACGGTTTCGAACCCCCGTTTATGGCAGCATGGGCCCACAGTCCACAGAGCGCTCTGCTTTCGGCAGCATCGAGTGGTAACCGGGCCATCGCCCAATGGGGTCAGGTGTGCCGGCTCGATGGTGTTGAGTTATCCCTTGACCAAGTTCACGGTACCAACGTGAGGGTCGTAGGGCTCAACGTAGTCAGTATTGACGATTCGCTCGAAGCATTGCGAGTATTTTTGTCGAGTACCGAGGAAATTCATCAAAACAGTCACTGCTCGCCTTAGGCCGCCGCCAACATGGCGAATGGTTGTTCTCCTGGTGCGATACGACGAGCATCGTTGGCAAGAGTAACCAGTTGTTCTATTGACCAAATTTTTGGTATTATGCCTCTTTCGACAGCAGGTGCCGTTTTGATCGTCTCATGCGGTCGGCAGAAGTTGTAATAGGCAATTTGCAGGCTAACGGCGGCTCGATGATTCTCCAGTTTCTTGCTGAATCCATTTGTTTTTCGAGTGAACCGTCGTGACCCCATCCGCGTGGTGAGATTGAATCTCTCAACCAGGGATGTAGATGTTTGAAAACGCGTTGGAAAACCAATAAGTGATAGCTTCTGTAACCGGACATCTGCTTTTCCGGTTATACCCTTATTCGGTTCGACCTTACGTTGTGCTTTGTAGCGTTTTGCCACCTGACCATAGTGAATATTCGACCCGAAAGCTTCGCCAACAGCCTCAGTGTACGGAAAGAACGAATCTGAACTGATTTGAGGGATATTCGTAATCCGACTACGGATATCAGCGACGAATGCTTTTGTATTTTCGGCATTCCTCTTGCCTACCAAATAGGTGACGATAAGTTTTCCATGCACGTCTAGCGCGACGAATAGGTACTGGTCTCCATAGTCAGGACTGTCCTGTGGCCCCAACTTTTTCTGCTTCTTGAATACAAAGCTCCATTGTTCATCGAGTTCGATGAGTGGAATGTTTAGTTGTTGCATGAGCGCGTTGTGCGCGATCGCGCATCCGTCGCCAGTTCGTCTCACCACGCGTGTTATCGTGTCACGATGAACGCCTGTCAGTCGTTCTGTGGCCCGAACGCTGTTACCTTCCAAAAGAAGGGCGACAACATACGATTGGACTTCGATTGGTAAAATGTTCAAATTTCATCTCCGAGTTGCGAAGATGGGCCACTACCAGTATACTGGGCGTTATGTCGTTCGCGGGCTCCATCCCGTGTTTCGATTGAAGGGCCTGGGACTGTTCGCGCAGTTCCGGGCCCAATTTCTTGGCACTCTTTCTACTTCCCCTCCCTTCTGCTATATGCTATAAATGCATAGAACATAGCAAAATTGCGATTGATGTCAACTGCGAATCATAGCTAAAATGCGATTATGTTGGGGTTGACTTATCGCAAAAATGAGATACAATCGCTGTGTGGCATTTCTGGACCTACCGCTCTCTTTCTAGTCGAGACGACGTCTTAGATTGGCTTGATGGCCTTGCAAAAAGCGACCAAGCGTCGGTTGTTGCTCGCCTGGAATATTTGCGTCAACAGCCTCGAGAAGCCTGGAAGCGCCCATATTTCGACCTTCTATCTGGTGAATGCAGCGGTCTTGGGGAGGTCAGACTCAAAATCCAGAAAATTCAGTACAGACCGATAGGTTTTTTTGGGCCCAATCGTTTAGAATTTACGATGTTGCATGTAGCATTGGAAAAAGACGGAAAGTTCGAACCTAAGAATGTCTGCAAGACCGCCAAGCAAAGAATGGCTGATGCCATTGACGATCCGAGGTTGCTGAATGAATGGCCATATTAGTCAAAACCTAATTACTGCTTTGGCAGATAAAGAATTTCGACATTCCTATATGTCGGAGCACATCCGAACTGGAATTGCACACCAGGTCAGAGCAATCCGGGAGGCTAATGGTTGGTCACAAGCCGATATGGCGAATCATGTTGGAAAGACCCAAAGTGTAATTTCTCGGATTGAAGATCCCGATTATGGTCGATTAAGCCTGCAAACCTTGATTGATCTGGCTGCGGCATTTGATGTCGCGCTTTCGGTACGGTTTGTATCGTTTAGTGAATTATTAGAGCAAGTAAAAGACCTGTCGCCTAAGCGCCTGAGAGCCACTAAGTTTGCCGACGATGACCTCACAGGGGTTGGCCGAGTTTCCCCCAAAACTATTCCCTCTGTTTCGGATAATAATATGGTGAGATTACTCAGAATGATTGCCGAGAACGATGCCGCAGCCCCCAGAACAGGTCCTCGACGTAAATCAGGTTTGCATCAAATCAAGCCACCTTCTTCCCATCGTATTAGTCAGCCTTCAAGTGCCCAACAAGCATTGAATTTATACGAAAACAGCTCAGCCAGAGTAACCCAAGCGCGAACGGTTCGAGGATCTACCGCAAGACATGGTGCGGTGGCAACGCAATCATCGTGGGCTGCCGACAAATGAAACTAATTTCGGTTGAGACCGGTCGAGTAGTGTTTCTCTTCCCTCGAGAGGAAACTACCCCTCGTGGCGGGCTGTACGTCTCGTACGCATTGGAGATGTTCACAGACGCGTATGAATTTGCCAGCTATCCGGATTTAACTCGACCAATTGAAGATATCGATACGATTTCACAAGTCTTTAAGGGTGGGCGACTATTTTTGGACGATCGCGTCATAAATATCAAAGAGTTCACAATCTACACCGACGGGATTGTTATAGCGTCGTCCAGTACTAGTGACGCGGAACTGATATTTGCCCATGCAATGGAATGGTCGCAGCAAACTTTGGGGTTGCGTCCACTTATTAAAGCGCCGAAAAAGAGATATCTCAGCGTGGTGGTGATAGAGCTTGAGAGTCAGATAGAAAAGCTATTTAGGAACTTTATTGAACTTTCAGATCGAACAAATGAATTGCTAGAGGCTAACTATGGTGTGGACCATCCCGCCTTCCTCTACTCACTTAGCCTATCGGTTGAAGATAGACTCTTGCCGCAAGACCTGTCGATTTCTGACTTTGTTCTTGAACGGAGGACTGAACCGGCTTTTGAAGCGAATAGGTTCTTTAGCCAAGCGCCACTTCCCACTCACGCACATTTAGAATGGCTCGAAAGTTTTGAAAAGCTGATCAAATAGCAAATTAGGCCACCCTGGTTCAAATTAGGACAGCACCCAAAATCGCAACCACGGCAAGCTCATGGGGTGAGTTATATTGGCCCGATTTTGGCTCAGGCTAAGGCGCCGGAACAAACCAGTCGCAATGAAAACTGCATATGCTGAGAAACCGCGCCCCGCCGCATAAAGCCGGAAGTCCCCCATTGGGACCTTGCACCAACACCACCAACCTCACTATAACGGAGACCGCAGCAGGCGCCCGATTGAGGCGGGATCGCAGTCGCCCACCCACCTCACAAGGCACGCGCAAGCGATAGAGGTAGCTATGATTTCTTTTCGAAACCTGACCGAACACACTGGTGCAGAAGTCCTAGGCGTGAACCTCCAAGACAAGCTCAGCCCTCAGGATGTACATGAAATTTATAAGGTGTTTTTGGACCGCACGATCATTCTCTTTCGCGGCCAGAACCTGGAGCAGGACGATCTCGTGCGCGCCACGGAAAATTTCGGCAACCCAGGCGAATATGACCGCCCCAAGGAATTCCGTCCGATCGGCCAACGCCGTGGTCACTCGAGGGTCATGCTGATCACCAATATCCGCGAAAATGGTGAGCCCATCGGGGCCTTACCGGATGGCGAGATGTGGTTTCATCACGACACGATCCATCGCGAGATACCGCACAAGGCAACGCTCCTTTATTCAGTCGAAATCCCATCCCATGGCGGCGAAACTCTGTTTGCGAACTTGCAAGCCGCCTATGACGCACTGCCGCCAGAACTCAAGTCAGCTTTGGAAGGGCGCCGTGCCGCTCATCTCTTCAACTATGGCAGCACCAAGAAGAACGACCCTAATGCCGTGGCGGCAAAAAGCCAGTCGGAGCATCCAGCAATCATCACCAGCGATGAAACCGGGCGCAAAGCAATCTACGTGGACCGCCTGATGACCACACACCTGATCGGACTGCCGGAAGATGAAAGCGACGATATCCTGGAGCGGGTCTTTGATCACATTGAAAAACCAGAATTCGTCTACGAACATGTCTGGCAGAAGGGTGATCTGGTCATGTGGGACAATCGTACCTCAATTCATGCCAGAAAGGATTTCCCGGCCGACCAAGTCCGCTTGATGTGGCGCACCACGCTCGCGGGGAGCGTCAGACCGCATTAACCGAGCCACCGAATTAGAGAAAAACCAGACAGTGTTTCCCATCAAACGGCCCAATTCGGCAGCGATGAAGCCGGCTGGGACAACTTGCATGTGGGGCAAAGAGTGCCGAATGCATCAACACAAACCGCGCTTTATCTCGTCGTCGATGCCACGGCTGCGACCGCCGGAGATTTGTCTGGTCTCATCGCCAACAGTCCCGTAGCGGCCCTCCTTATTCGCTCGCCTGCATTTGAGAGTGCTAATGCCAATGCAGTGTCGGCTTTGATCACCACCGCTCACGCGAAAGGCATTCCCGCCCTGCTTGAAGCGCCACCGCAAAAAATTCGCAGCCTCGGTGCTGACGGCATGCATCTTGCCGCAACCGCAGACCTCCTTGAACGCTACCGCGCGGCCAGAGCGGAACTCGGCGAAAATGCGATGATCGGCATCGATGCTGGCAAATCCCGGCACATGGCAATGGAACTCGGCGACGCCGGGGCGGACTATATCGGATTTGGCGCCCCGTTTCATTTGCGTGACCGGGCGCGTGCGTTGGCCAGACGATTGGATCTGATTACCTGGTGGGCGGAAATATTTGAGCCCCCTTGCGTTGCCTTCGATGTCACCGAATTAAGTGAGGCAACCGCACTTGCAGCAGCAGGCGCAGACTTTATCGCGCTCGAATGGCCGGAGAGAATGGCACCAACAGAGTATCAGGACCACTTGCGTAACCTTCACCAAGCGCTCACAGAGCCGCACCCCAGCCTGCAAGGACCATAAGTCATGCTGCCGACGTTTAAGACATTGGGCTCGGTGCGCACCATTGCGATTGGCTGTATTTGCGCCTTATCCAACACTTTGCACGCGGCAGATCGGCAGAATGTCGATCGAATCTTTGCAGCCGCGACCATCCCCGCGACCGGACCACATGCCGCCGAGATCGCCTACCAACAAGGTCAGTACAAGAGTGCGCTCAAACTCGCTCAAGCAAGCGCCAAAAAGGGAGATACGCGCGCTGCCGTTATTCTCGGCAAGATCTACGCCGACGGGCGGGCCGTAAAACAAAGCTATGCGATGGCTGCGAAATGGTACCACTTTGCAGGCACGCGCGGCAACGCGGAGGGCAGCTTCAACTTAGCTACATTATACGTCAACGGCCGCGGGACCAAGAAACACTATCCGCGCGCCGCAGAATGGTTTGAGCGCGCCGCACGAACCGGCCACGTGCTTGCCAATTACAATCTCGGCCTGTTGTTTTTGAGCGGCAAAGGCAAACCCGAAAACCCGATCCGCGCACATCTCCACATCCGGTATGCCGCACAAAACAACATCCCCGCCGCCCAGTACGACCTTGCAACACTCTACCAAAAAGGTCACGGCGTTGAAGCAGATGCCTACCTGGCGTCTTTGTGGTTACGCCGCGCTGCCGAACAGGGTATGGGCGAAGCCCAATTCGAATACGCGGTAACTTTGCTGAAAGGCCACGGCATTAACGCAGACGTCCCAAAGGCTATGGACTATCTCCGCCAAGCCGCAGCAAAAGGCATAGCCGGCGCTCAAAACCGCCTCGCCCATGCCCTATTTGCAGGCCGCCTCATTAAGAAAGATCTGAAAGCCGCTGCCAAGTGGCGGCTTCTGGCGCGCGGCGCCGGCATTCCAGACAAAGCCTTCGACCAACGCCTCGCTAAACTACCCAAAAAAATACGCCAGGCTGCGATCCGCGATGCCGCCATCTGGCGCGAAAAAGTACGGCTCAATGTCAACGTCGCCGACTAGCGTGGGTGCCGGGAATTCAGATCACTCATCCCCTGGTCCAACACCAAAGTCCTGGTTCTGACCACACGGGCAAGATATTCAGGCGCGCGCCCTTTGTAGGTTATGAATTCGGTTCAAGGGGCGCTGCACATAGTAGGCAAATTCATGACCAAGGACACTGGCCAAACCTGTGCTCAAGTCCTGTCCCAAGACCTATTCACTATCACGGGTGGCTTGCCACCTAGCCGCCTAGGCGATAGAGCCATTGCTCACCCCAAGTTTGGTCGATAGCGCATCCAGCCACAGTCGACCAACTGATAGGATCACACCATGCCGACATCACCACTGCTGAACGTGATGACTTCCGCTGCGCGCCGCGCCGGTCGTGGCTTAGCGCGCGACTATGGCGAGGTGTCTCAATTGCAGGTCTCGATCAAGGGGCCGGCCAACTTTGTCTCCGCAGCCGACCACCGGGCCGAGGAAACGATTTATAACGAACTGGCCAAAGCTCGCCCCGGCTATGGCTTTTTGATGGAAGAGCGCGGCATCGTCGAGGGCGCGGACAAGACGCACCGCTGGATCGTAGACCCCCTGGATGGCACCACAAACTTCTTGCACTCGATTCCCTTATTCGCGATCTCGATTGCACTAGAGCGCGAAGGCAGCCTCGTCGCCGGTCTGGTCTACAATCCTATCAGCGATGAAATGTTCACCGCAGAACGCGGCAAGGGCGCTTTCCTTAACGACCGCCGCCTACGCGTCTCCGCCAGGCGCGCCTTGTCGGACGCCGTTGTCACGACTGGCATTCCCCATCGTGGCCGGCCCAATCATGGCCGGGCTCTCAAGGAGATTGAGCAGGCAATGACCCATACCTCGGGCATCCGCCGCACCGGATCGGCGGCTCTCGATTTGGCATGGACCGCCGCCGGCCGCTTTGATGCCTTTTGGGAGCATGCTCTTGGCGCCTGGGACATAGCCGCGGGCGTGGTACTGATACGCGAATCAGGAGGGTTAATTACTGACCTTTCAGGGGGCAACCGCCTCCTCGAAACCGGCGATGTACTGGCAGCAACACCGACTATACACAGGGAACTTCTGGCTGTTCTTAAGGCCATTCCGTGAAAATTTCGCCGGATGTCCTCATTCGCACAATTTTCCTGCGCTAACATGCTATTCGACAGGTACGATCGACCGACCGTTGTCGGTTTTACATGACACTCGAATTCGCTAAGGTCGCGCGGGGTAGCGGAGACCACTGAATGGCAAAAAAACGACAGTTTGATCGTAGCAGCGGATCGCTGCACCGCACGCTAACGACACCCGGCGTATATTTGATGCGAATGTTGGTGTTTTTGGCCCTCGTCGGATGTATTGCGGCAATTTTGTTCCCCCAACTCATCGTATCCTTCCAACAGAACCCGGCGCTCAACGGCTTAATCATCGGCGTGTTGTTTTTTGGCATTTTATACGCTTTCCGCCAGGTCATTCGCCTGTATCCCGAGATTCGGTGGGTCAACGCCTTCCGCATTGCCGATCCAGGCCTGGCCATCAATCATCGCCCGGTATTGTTGTCACCGATGGCCACGATGCTGCGCGATCGAACGGGATCCTTATCGCTCTCGACGACTTCCATGCGCTCGATCATGGATTCGATCGGCTCCCGTCTCGATGAAGCCCGCGATACCGGACGCTATCTGGTGGGCCTGTTGGTGTTTCTCGGGCTTCTGGGCACATTTTGGGGCTTGTTGGACACCATTCAGTCCGTTGGCAAGACGATTTCCACTCTGGACACCAAAAGCGCTTCAACGGCGGTTTTGTTTGACGACCTGAAATCCGGGCTCGCAGCGCCACTGAGAGGTATGGGCACGGCCTTTTCTTCCTCACTTCTCGGTCTCGCCGGCTCTCTCGTCCTCGGATTCCTCGAATTACAGGCAAGCCACGCCCACAATCGTTTCTACAACGAGCTGGAAGAATGGCTATCGGGCATTACCGAGCTGACGCCCGGCGAAATCGGCTCACTTGAGCAGGTCCATCGCCAACTCTATGGCGCCATATTTGAAGTTCAGCGCTCGATCGGCGAACTAACTGAGCAAATGCAAGCTTCAGGTGGCGGCGACAGCCAGGCTGTGCGCGAATTGAACGAAGGCGTGGGCCAGCTGATCAATCAAATGCGCGCCGAGCAAAATATCATCCGGCAATGGGTGGACGAGCAGTCCAACCAAAGCGTCGAGGTCGTCTCCGTACTCCGCGATCTCGCCAATAAGTTTCCGAGGCAAGGCTAATGGCAATTGCGCGCAGTGGCCGCAGGTCGGCCGAATACGGCGAATTTTGGCCAGGTTACGTCGACATGCTCTCGACGCTGCTGTTGGTTTTCACGTTTCTGTTGTCGATTTTCATGCTGGCGCAATATTTCGTCACCCAGGAGAGCTCGGGCAAGGATGATGCATTACGCCGCTTGAACCGACAGATTGCAGAACTGACCAATCTCCTGTCGTTGGAAAAAGGACGTTCAAAGTCGGCCAGCGATGAGATTGCATCCTTACAGGCGACACTTGCCACCCTACGCAGCAAGAACACCAAGCTCGCCGGTCTAGCACTTGCCGGCGATGCCAAGGCTCAACAGTCGCAATCGCGCATCTCGTCATTGACGTCGGAGCTCCAGAAACAAAAAGCGATATCCGGCAAGGCACTGGCCAAGATTGACCTTTTGAACCAGCAATTGTTGGCCTTGCGTCGTCAGATTGCTGCTCTAAACGAAGCTCTGGAGGCCTCCGAGAAAAAGGATCAAAAATCGCAAGCCCAGATCAAAAACCTAGGTGCGCGCCTCAATGCAGCACTTGCCCGCCAGGTGCAGGAATTGCAGCGTTACCGATCGGACTTCTTTGGGCGCCTGCGGGAATTGTTACGCAATCGGCGAGACATTCGCGTCGTTGGCGACCGGTTTGTATTTCAATCCGAAGTTCTTTTCCCCTCCGGTCAAGCCCAAATGACTGTCGCTGGATTAGCCGCCGTCGATCAGCTGGCGCAGGCGATTGTGGAACTTCAACGCACCATACCAAAAGAATTGAATTGGGCCTTGCAGGTCGACGGCCACACCGACAGCCAACCCATTAGCAGCAAGGAATTTCCATCGAACTGGGAACTCTCGACAGCACGCGCCATTTCCGTCGTCCGCTATTTGATCAAGCAGGGTGTCCCAGCCAATCGTCTGGTTGCAGCCGGTTATGGCGAATTCCAGCCGCTCGATCCCGGCAAAACACCTGCGGCCCTGAAACGCAATCGGCGCATCGAACTCAAGCTAACCAACCGCTAGGTCCCGACTTACGTTGTCGCATCAACCAGCCGACGCAACGTGTCCTGTGTCGAAGCATCGAGAACGCCATCGCACCGGGCTGGGCGAAAATGGCGTTGGAAGGCCGTTACGACCGCTTCCATGTCGCGATCAAAGGTCCCGCTGGTATCAATGCCATAGCCGTATTGCGCCAGCAGGCCTTGTGCCACCTTCACCAACCGCCCAGTGTCACCGAGGCGAACTTCGGGTCCCGGAAGGTCTAACGGCGCCGGAGAAATCCACTTGCCGGCTCCTGCATCGGCCAATCGCTGCCAATCGAATTTCTCCCCGGGATCCTGTTTGCGCGCAGGTGCCACATCGGAGTGTCCTAGAACACGCCTGGCGGGAATATTATGACGTTGGACAATATCCAGGCTTAAGCGTTCTACAGCTTTCATTTGCGCTTCGGGAAACTCCGGATAGTTGCCCGCATGCCCGGGGTTCTGGATCTCAATGCCAATGGAGAGTGAATTAATGTCGGTCTCACCGTCCCAGAATGCCACACCGGCGTGCCAGGCACGCAATGCTTCCGGTACCATTTGGGTAATCTGACCCGCCTCATCGACCACATAGTGGCAGGAAACCTTTGCCGCAGGATTGGCCAATACCTCGATCGACCGTGTGACCGACTCCAGCCCGGTATAATGCAGCAACAGGATATCAGGCTTCAGACACCCACGCCGCGGCTCAGCATTGGGTGAGGGATAAACAGCATCCACAAACACACAATCGGCAGTCCATGTCACGTTGTGCGTCATCGAACCCAAGTTTCCATTTCTTTTCCACCTGCACCACCCGCAGCAATCTTGCTTAGGCGCGCCGTTCCGTCACAATGCGATCATAAGCAACGTTAATGGCCGCTGTTTTCGCTTGTGCAATTTCAATTGCGGCGTCTGGCACGCCCGCCGCCAGCAACGTATCGGGGTGATTTTCGCGCAACAGCTTCCGGTAATGGCTCTTGAGTTGGTCATCGGTGCAATCAGGCGCGATACCGAGCACAACGTAAGGATCATCGGCGTCATCGACAAATAACGATTTTATCGCGCGGTAATCCTGCGTACTGCACCCGAATTCTTCCGCCACATACCGCAGATAGGCTTCCTCGGTCTCGTGCAGCACACCATCGGCTAACGCAACATAGAACAGAGCGTAAAGAACATTGTTCTTGAGTTCAGGTTCATCCTTCAACAGCCGTGCAATGCGCCGCGCATAAATCTCGAATCCCGCGACGTCCTGTTTAGCAAGATCATAAAGCCGCCGAACTGACGGGCGTTCCGCTTCTGGCACCTTATAGATTTGCTCGAAAGCTTCCGCCTCGATATTCAAGGTCACCCCGTCGGCCTTAGAGAGCTTGGCACACAGCGCCACCAGTGCGACGGTAAAGGCCACACTTTTGTCACCCGGCCCCGAGGCAAGCAATTTGTCCAAGCGGAGCGCCGAGAGCAAATTCCCAGCCAACGCCCGGACGGAACCGCCGTCCCTGACGCCTAGAACCTCGGCAATCTTTTTCCATGGCATGGCGATAAGCCTACGCGGATATTGAGGTGGGATGAAGATATCCGCCGAACTGTTTATAGACTTTTTGTCACGATAGCGAGACAGCCAATATATGCAAACAGGTGACGCCGACCAGTGATCACGACCAGGTTTCACACTCTTGCCGCTGATCCCAAATAACTTATGATGCCCCAAAAAGACGGCTTTGAACAATGATCGCCCCAAACCGACTGGAGGAAAAGATGCAAACCGCACGCTTAGGCCTTTTGACCGCTCTTTTGGTTGCTGCACTGGCCACGCCGGCGGCGCAGGCACAAAAGGCAACGGACGCATTTGGCAAATGGCGCCATCCGGATAACGGCAGCATTGTGCGCATGTATTCTTGTGGCGCTAAAAAGCTGTGTGCCAAGATCGTCTCGATTAAGGATGGCCAAAAACGCGACAATAAGAACCCCAATAAGAAGCTGCGTAACCGCCCGATCATCGGCCTAGTGATTATGCGCGGCGCACGCCCAAAAGGCAAAAAAGCTTGGCAGGGCAATCTTTACAATCGCGCCGACGGCGCAATGTACGCCGGCACGGTAACCGTCGTTGATCGTAAACGCCTTAAGTTATCCGGCTGTTCCCGTGTTGTAAGCTTCATCTGCAAAACCGTAACCTGGTCCCGGGTTGGAAAGTAAGCTTAACCTCTTGCTTTAATTGCTCTAATGCGCGATCTAATGGCGATGAATCTTCTCCATGGATCGCGCATGACACAACATAAAAAGGGGCAATGGCAATTTTGGATTGACCGCGGCGGAACTTTTACTGACGTCGTTGCGCTGAGACCCGACGGTTCAATAGAAACCCGCAAAATCCTCTCCCACAACCCCGACCATTATACGGATGCCGCTCTCGAAGGCATCCGTCGCTTTTTGGGCCTCGCGTCGACCGCGCCAATTCCAGGCGACCAGATCGACAGCATCAAAATGGGCACGACAGTTGCCACCAACGCCCTGCTTGAGCGAAAAGGCGATCGCACCGTCCTTGTCATAACCAAGGGGCTCAGAGATCAGCTTGAGATCGGATATCAGGCGCGTAACGACATATTTGCCAAGAACATTATCAAGCCGGAGATGCTCTATGAACGCGTTATCGAAGCCGACGAGCGCGTTCTAGCGGACGGCACCATAGAACGCGCCCTGGCGACGGACACATTGGAAAGTTCACTAAGGGCTGCAAAAGCCGACGGTATATTGAGTGCCGCCATTGTCTTGATGCACGCCTATGCCTTTCCCGAACACGAGCGCCAGGCTGCTTCCATTGCTCGCACCATCGGTTTTGAGCAGGTATCGGTCAGTCATGATGTAAGCCCGCTCATAAAGATCGTGGGCCGTGGCGACACAACCATCGCCGACGCTTATCTGTCGCCAATACTGAAGCGTTATGTCGATCGCATATCAGAAGCCTTCACACAAGCCGGCAGCGATAATGCCGGTCCCAGAATTATGTTCATGGCATCCTCGGGTGGGCTCAAGACTGCGCAATTGTTCCGCGGCCGCGACGCCATATTGTCAGGACCGGCCGGTGGTGTGGTTGGCATGGCCAAGACAGCAACCGAAGCAGGCATCGAAAGAGCCATCGGTTTTGACATGGGCGGCACGTCTACCGACGTTTCGCACTATGACGGTACCTATGAGCGCTCATTTGAAACAGAGGTTGCAGGCGTTCGCCTACGCGTGCCGATGATGCGCATCCACACCGTCGCTGCTGGCGGCGGCTCTATTCTGCACTACGATGGTGCGCGTTTTACCGTCGGACCGGACAGCGCCGGCTCCAGTCCCGGGCCCGCCTGCTACGGCAATTCCGGCCCACTGACGGTGACCGACGCCAACGTCATGGCCGGCAAATTGAGCGCCCGATTCTTTCCTAAGATATTTGGTCCACACCGCGATCAGCCTCTTGCAGAAAAGGCCGTTCATACCGGTTTTGAGGCCATCGCCCAAACCATAGGCAAGGACTGGACTCCGGAAGCGGTGGCAGATGGCTTCATTCGCGTTGGCGTCGAAAACATGGCCAACGCCATCAAAAAAATCTCAGTGCAACGCGGCTATGACATCACGGAATATGCTCTGAACTGCTTTGGCTCTGCAGGCGGCCAGCATGCTTGCCTCATCGCCGATACATTGGGCATGGAAACCATTCTCATTCATCCCCTGTCCGGGTTGTTATCTGCCTATGGCATCGGTTGCGCGTCGTTATCGACAAGCCAGCAACGTTCAATTGAAAAGCCGTTGACCGACAAATCCCATCGAGCGGCACAAGCATTGGCCAAGACGCTGATAGACGACAATCGAGAGGCTTTGACCGACCAGGGCGCTGACCCCGATCGTCTTACACACACCTCCCGCATGCTCCTGCGCTACCAGGCCAGCGAAAGCATGATTTCCGTTAACATCGACCGAACGGTCTCAGACATCGTTCACACATTTGAGACAGAGCACCGCCGCCAATACGGTTTTATATCGCCGGAAAAGCAGATATTTATCGCCACCCTCGACATCGAATCGACGGAAGACGTCGCCGACACGGCAAACACGTCGGGCGCCAAGACCAAGGAAGCGCCGGAAACAAGCGTCCCGGAGCCGGCCGATCGGACACGGTTCTATTCCTCTGGCGCGTGGCACGATGCCAACGTTTATCTACGCAACACCTTGCGGCCCGGCCAATCGATCGCCGGGCCCGCCCTTATTATCGAACCGCACCAAACCGTCGTTGTCGAGCCCGGTTGGCGTTTGACCCTGACAGACCAGGACAATCTGGTTTTACAGCGCACCGAACGACACGCCCGAAAGGCGCTGACCGAAAAGGCCGACCCCGTTCTCCTCGAGGTCTTCAACAACCTTTATATGTCCATCGCCGAACAGATGGGCGAAGCGCTGCGCAACACAGCCCAATCGGTGAACATAAAGGAGCGGCTTGATTTTTCCTGCGCGGTATTTGACGCCGATGGCCAATTGGTCGCAAACGCTCCGCACATGCCTGTTCATTTGGGCAGCATGGATAAGTCTGTTGAAACGATCATCCGCCAACGCAAGGGCACCATGCGCCGCGGCGACGTCTATATGCTCAACGCCCCTTACAACGGCGGCACACACCTGCCCGATATCACCGTCATCACGCCCGTTTTTTCAAAACACGTTGACGAGGTATTGTTCTATGTTGCAAGCCGCGGCCATCATGAAGACATCGGCGGCCTAACCCCCGGCTCGATGACACCATTGGCCCGCAACATCGATGAGGAAGGCGTCTACATTGATGATTTCAAACTCGTCGACCAAGGCCGCATTTGCGAGCAGGAAGTGCGGGAACTATTAACCACGGCCAAATACCCGGCGCGCTCACCCGATAACAATGTCGCGGATCTGAAAGCGCAAATTGCCGCCAACGCCAAGGGCACCTTAGAACTGGAAAAGATGATCGACCACTTCGGGCTTGCGGTCGTCAAAGCTTACATGGCGCACGTCCAAAACAATGCCGAAGAGAGCGTTCGCCGCTTGCTGTCACGGCTGGACAACGGGACCTACCGTGCCGAAATGGATAATGGTCGCCATGTTCAGGTTCAGATTAGCGTCGATCGAGCGCGCCGTACTGCGACCGTCGACTTCACAGGAACCAGTCCGGCCCAGCCCGACAACTTCAATGCGCCAATGCCTGTAACCCGCGCTGCGGTGCTTTATGCTTTCCGCGTCATGGTGGACGAACCCATACCCATGAATGCCGGCTGCATGAAGCCGATTGAACTCATAATCCCTGAGGGGTCCATGCTGGCACCGCGTTATCCCTCGGCCGTGGTGGCCGGCAATGTGGAGACCAGCTGTGTCGTAACCAACTGCTTATTCGCGGCTCTTGGCGCCTTGGGATCCAGCCAAGGAACAATGAACAATCTGACATTCGGCAACGCGCGCTATCAGTACTATGAAACGATTTGTTCAGGCGCACCCGCTGGACCGGGCTTCGATGGCGCACCGGCCGTGCATACACATATGACCAATACGCGCCTCACCGATCCTGAGATTCTGGAACTCCGCTATCCTGTTGTTTTGGAAGAGTTTTCCATTCGCCGCGGTTCGGGCGGGCGAGGCCGATGGTCGGCGGGGGATGGCACCTTACGCCGCATCAGGTTCCTTGAAACGATGGATTGCGCGATGCTTTCGGGCTATCGGGACAACGCGCCGTTCGGGCTCGATGGCGGCGCGCCGGGCGAAACCGGACACAACAGTGTGCGCCGGCGCGACGGTCAATTGGAAACACTGAAAGGATGCGATCAAACGATGCTTCAGCCGGGTGAGGCAATCATCATTAAAACGCCGACTGGCGGGGGATTTGGCAAGGCCACGGAACGCTCTTGAACGTTCTCCATTTGATCGTTCGCCGCGCCGATTAATTGCGCTCTAACCCGGCAATGCGGTCTACGAGTTTGGTCTTCGTCTTTTTGTCACCGATCTCCGCACTCTCGCTACTCTCACCGCTTTCGCTGCTCTCACTGGCTTGGCCCTTTTGCTTGGCCTTACTCGCGCGTGCTGACCTGCTCTCAGACTTTTTTGAGGCCTTATCGCGGCCCGCTTCACCAACGGTGCCGGTATCAGTTTTCTCAGCTGCTGCGGCATCGTCCCCCGACGGTTTAGCGCCTCCGTCATGAAATATATTCAGGAATTCGGCCACCTTGGCTCTTTTCTTTACTTGCACGTTTGCAGGTTTTTCCGAACCCGGCGACGTCTGTTTGGATACCGGACCAGTGCCAGATGACGGACCGGTTTGAGTTACGATCTTATCGACGAGCTTGGGCGCCGGTCGCTGGCCTGCCGTAACTTGCATGTGGCTGCCTGCCGGTCGCGTGCCGCCGCCCAATCTGCGCATCTCATCGTGATGCTGCATGGCTTGCCGCGCCAATCGTTCGTTACTCGCAACCAATTCCGCCCGCAATCGCTTGATGGCCTCATCCTGGCTGTTCAATTTAGCCTGCAGGGCGTTAAGACGCGCCTTTTGGGCAATCGGGCTCCCCTCCGATATGCCAATGCCGTCCTGTCCGTTGCCATCCCCCTTCAACGTATCGAGTTCCGCCTTCAGGCTCTTAATTTCGGTCTCCTGCTCCTCGACTTTCGCTTTGAGCGTTAGGGCATCTATCGGTTGGGCACGCAGCGAAGACTGAATAACTTTGGTCTCATCTTCTGTCTGATCCAGCCGGGCAAGCTTCAACGTTGCCCGCGCCTCGGATAAATCGCGCCGAATGTCTTCTACATCGCTGCTTTCCACCATTTTGGGGCCCGACGCGCGCGCATCATCTTTGCCCTCACGGCTTTCGTTCGTCCCCGCGTTGTCATCATATTTGCCCAACAGGTCTTGCAGGCGTGTAATGATTTGAGCTTGATCCCGCGCCCGTGTCCGCAAAGTCTCCAATTCGCTCCGCAATGCCGTTTCACTGTCCGTACGGGCGCCCAGATCCGCGTGCCGCGGCAGCGATCGCGCACTTGCCATGGCCGCATGCAAGCGTTCCAGTTCCGCGCGCTGCTGGGCATTCACCTGCAAAGCTTCGTCCAACGCACGACGCCCGCGTTGCGTTCCCGACTGCAGATCTTCTATTTCGTCATCGCGTTGGTCGATAAGATATTGCGCCCGCTCAAGCCGCTCAGTTACCCGCGGCAGGCGATCGGACAAATTATGCTCCAGCACGCGTCGCGCATTAATGTGCTCATCGAGTTGATTGTTGAGCTTGGCAACTTGCTCTTCGAGCCCGCATATTAGAGCATCGCGCCTATTGAGCTCCACGCGTTGGCGCGCCGCGTTCAAGCGGGCGTCCTCGAGGTGCTTCTCAAGACCGTGAATTTCGACAGCATGCTTGGCGCGAATAGTGTCCTTGTCAGCCCGGATCTCTTCTAGTGTAACCGGCAGCACAGCACGCACGCGTTCCGACGCCAGTCGATCCGCCCGCCGCCGGTATATTGGCGCCAAAACCATCACCAGAATGCAGGCGACAAAAAACCCCAAGCTGATCAGCATTACAGAGTGAATGGTCATCCCTGTCGAGGTTCTCCAAATTACTGACGGCCAAGCAACACATCGCCACGACCGCGCACTCGACTATCGAGGGGTTGGAACACACGGTGCGAACGTGATCCCAAGATCATAGCGCCACACGTACCAAGCGTCACCCGACTTTCGGTCATCTTTTCCAATTAGGCTGAAACTGATTTGGCAAAATCAACAAAAGGTCTGATGACCGAGCGCTCTTCGCCATGAATTTGCCTACCAATTTCAGCGCATTTTGCGGCGCATTCATGACTAGTAAAAGACAGGCGAGTCAATATCTTGCGCGTCGCATTCAGGACCGGGACTTCGCTCCTACCCCCAACCTGCCCCCAATATGTGTGATTCGAATTCCTAGATCATCGCACTAGAAGGGATTCCAGGTCGGTCGCCGTGTAAACTTCAAATAGCCAACGTTAGCCCCGAAGCGCAATCCGACGCCCGCTCTAATCGGTGCAATTGTGATATGCCGGCGCTGCATGAGCTGCACACCCACGCCACCGACCAAATAGGCCGAGCCCTGCACGCCACCGAAGCGGCGATATATGTCGCCCGGGCGCCGCATGTTATAGACAAGAATCATCACCTTGGAGCCTTCCGCTCCGAAATCGTAGCCAATGGTCGGTCCTTGCCAGTAAACCCGGTACGCACCGACATTCTTTGTATAGAGCGTTCCCTCACCATAGCGCAGGCCGGCAACAATCGCGCCGCCCGCATCCTCACCGAGAATATAGCCATTTGGCCGTCCTGACCGCTTGAAGACATACTCAACCGCTTTCGCCATCCCCTTGCTGACGGAGCCAAAAAACTTGTGGCCGGTCGCGACGATTTCATTCCGCGAGTAGGTGCGGTCGTGATGCGGCCGCCTGCCATAAGGCGGCGGAGTTTGTTGATTGGAATAACGCCGCGGCGGCGGCGCATAGCGCGGCTTAGATGGTTCACTGTAGCTGCGCGGCGGCGGGCTATATTGCCGGTCTGGCGCCGCGCCGCCCCCTGAATAGGGACGCCCGTACTCATCGGAAATAGCTTGGCGCTTTGGCCATGGCGCCCGGCTCTCTGAATCTGTGCTCTCGGCGGTCCGTTGATTCGGCGTTCCAGGCGTAACGCGCCCTTGCGTACCGTAGGTTGAAGGCGCGGTCTTGGATTGTTCCCAAGGCAACACCTCTTGGGCAGTTGCAGAGCCAACCAAAAGTATCGAACCTGTCAGCACACCCAACAAGTGCGCGATCAATGTCTTCATCATGTCACGGCTCACCTTCTCGACGTCGTTCCGCTGCTGCAGCACGGCCGGAAAGCAAAACATCACCGACATGCCCGCAAGCACACCCTTCCCATAGCAATCCAGCGAGACCACACAAAAATGGCCTAATTGCCACGATCTTGTGACGCAGATGAACAAATCTCGACGCCTGGAGCACCTGACGGTCGGCGGACGGCACCGCAGCCCGACGCCAATGCCGATCGCAAACCGCTCAGACTTATCTCATGATTTGGCCGATACTCCAAAATTCTACGGCACGCGCGCGAGCACGCCAAAGCCAGCCGAGCACGCCTTCAAACGCGGAACGTTCCCCGTTTGCGCCCCTGTCCAACGTCCAAAAACAGCTCTTCAATCGGAATTTTTCTTTTGATTAGACCCTGCTCAAAGGAATAGCCAACCAGCGTTTCAATATTTTTGCGATTGCGCTCACCAAGGCCGTATTCCCAAGGATCGGGGCCAAGAATATCGACCTGTTCTTCCCAGGCTTCGCTGTACCAGACAATCGGTGCCACGCGCGGATTGAACATCCGTTTGAGACCTAGTGTTTTGGCAGCCTCAAACGCCTTGTAAAGCTCAATCGCAATCCACGGATGGCGCTCAACGATCGGCTTGCGAATGGCCATGACATGCATAATCGGGAAGATTCCGGTCTTCTGAAAATACGCGATTTCTTCCGCCTTGTGATCAGCAAACAAGCGCGCGACACTAGGATCGCCTTCAACCCAGGGGTCGATGAATTCCGGATGCATGACCGCATCTAACTCGCCTGCGACCAGCATTTTTTCGATCGATTGATCATCGCCGAGTGTTGTCAGCTTCAATCCATCCGGTGGTGTAAACCCGACATCCTCATCAAGATCGGCAAACCATTCAATCGACTTATGCGGCACACCGTATTCGCTTTCCAAGATGCCGCGCATCCACACGATGGCCGTCACCTGGTAGGACTTGACGCCGACCTTCTTGCCGATCAGGTCCTGAGGTTTTGTCAATCCCTTGCGGCTGTTTACAAAGATGAACCCATGCCGGAAACGACGGTGCAGGAACACCGGGATCGCCTCGATCGGCCAACCGGCATCTTTTGCCAACAAAAAAGACGAAGCCGACAATTCAGCTACATCAAATTGGTTATTGCGCAAATACCGCCAGTGCCGGGTTGTCGAATCCATCTTGGTAAGGTGCGTCAACTGAATACCATCGGGCTTCACCACACCATCGAGAATGGGACGCACGATTTCATAATCGCCAGTGGCAAGGGTTAGGGCAATGTCATTCGGCATGGATGTCTAGAACCTTTGGAAGCAACGCGTAGCCAAACTGCGCGCGCCCAGCATACGCAGGAATTGCCCACCCAAAGTCAAGGCCTTAGCCAACGTATTGGTAATAATAATGCCAACAAATCAGGCCGTATCAGCGACCTTCCCGCCACCAGGCCAGCGTCAATAGCATCAACAATGCGGCAAGCGCCAAGGCCCCTGCAAAAACCCTTGTTAACTGCACACCTCGTGTCACTTGTGCATTGCGGTCTCTGAGGCCAATCCAACCCGAACCAGAGAGCACTTTGGCCGCCGATAGCAGCGTAATGCGCGGCAACGTTACATCATCAGATGCCGTTGGCAGCAATCGTCTTGACCGGGTCCACAATATACCGGCGCCGGTTGCCTCTACGAGCTTGCGCAGTTTTTTGTCGGTGGCAGTCACTTCTGACATTTCGATGGGATCTTCGATTCCGGCATGCGCAACCGCCGTCAAAACTCCGACCGTGGAGGGCGTTTGCATTTTATAGAGGCCCGGCTCCTTGACATCCAAGACGCCACGCCACAGACCCTCACCAACCTTGTTGAGGGTGATACGTGCTCCCCCGCCACCGGGTTTAGAAATCGTGATCGGGGCGACCCTAAGCTCCATAGACCGTCGCTCAATCGTTACCTTGAGACCTTTTGAAAAGGCCAGCAAACGCTCTTCTTCAAGGTCCGGCTCTTTCATCAACCAGTGCGACAAGCGCCGCAGCAGATCGGTATGTGGGCCACCACCATCGAAGCCACGCGCCCACAGCCAAGCATGGTCAGACGTCAACAGCGCAACCCGCCCTTTGCCTTTTCGATCCAGAATAAGCAGGGGCTTTTTTTGCGCCCCAACCATGACCGTGCGCCCGCGTTCAGGGGTTACTTCCACTTGTCGGAACCAACGCCCCCACTTGGAGCCCGTGAGTTTTGCACCTGGCAGATCGCGCGTGACAGGATGCTTTTGCCCGTCCCGCGTCAAGTTGGCCTTGAAGGCCTCGGTCATCACCCGCCCGGACGGCAATGCTGGTAACACCGGCAACACCGGCGTTCTGACGAGACTTCTGGGCCCGGCATAATCGTCTCCGGCTGCAATCAACAACCCGCCGCCGTGTTCGCTGACATAGCGTGCGATCTTGTCGTAGTAGAGCAATTGCAGAATGCCGCGCTGCTTATAGCGATCAAAAATTATGAGATCGAAGTCGCGGATCTTTTCTGAGAACAATTCCCGCGTCGGAAATGCAATAAGCGATAGTTGGTGTATCGGCGTATCATCAAGTTTGTCCGGCGGCCTGAGAATGGTGAAGTGTACGAGATCGACCGCTGCATCGGACTTCAATAGGTTACGCCACGTCCGCTCCCCGGCATGCGGTTCGCCGGAGACCAAGAGCACGCGAAGATTTTCCCTCACACCTTTGGCCGCGACAACCACCCGATTGTTCGCCTTGGTCAATTCACCCTTTGCCGCCTGCAATTCGATCTCAACGATATTGAGGCCGGCGTGGGGAAACGCCATCGCAATCTTGTTGGGTTGATCGACAAAGGTTCGCACGACCTGATCCGGCTGGCCTTCGCGCCGGATGCGTACCGATACGCTGCCTTGGCGCCGTGCTCTGGGCCCAGTCGCACGCACCGCAAATTCAATCACCCGTCTTTGACCGACGATACCGAACTTCGGCGCTTTGATAACTTCGATGCGGCGATCGAATTCGCCAGGACGCCCCGTCAACAACACATGCACCGGTGCGTCGAAACCAAGTGCTGCCGCCGACTTCGGCACATCATGGACCTGACCGTCAGTGACCATGATTACGCCTGCTAGCCGATCCGGCGGCACATTTGCCAGCGCGGAATTCAGATCGCCAAACAGTGCCGTACCACCGCGCACCCCGCGGTTGGGAAGCCCACCGTTAACCCAGACGACATCCAACCCCTTAATCGCGCCGAGTTTCTTTTCCAGTTCTTTCTTGATCTTGTCCGCCTGCTCCGGCCGATCGGCCAGCGCCTGACTGGTGCTCTTGTCGATCACGACAATGGCAATGTTACCGAGGCTTTCACGTTCTTCTTGCCTGAGTGCGGGATTGGCCAGCGCAAGGATAACGGCACCCAGCGCCAACATGCGCAATAGCGTGCCCCGCGAGCGCTGCAGCACCAAAAGAGCGATCAAAACACCCAGTACGCCCAGTGCCACCCAGATCACACTGAGCGGCACCAGCGGTGAGAATTCAATTGACCATTGGCTCATGACACTGGTTCCTATTGGCCGAGCCGCTCCAGCAATGCGGGCACGTGAACTTGGTCCGCTTTATAGTTCCCGGTAAGGGCATACATTGCGATATTGATCCCGACGCGGAAGGCCATTTCGCGCTGCGCCGGACCGCCGGGCACCGTCGGGAAAAGCGGTCTATTCGACTCATCGAGCGCCCAGGCTGCAGCGAAATCGTTAGACGTCACGAGGATTGAACTAACCCCATCGGCACGCCGCGCCCGTCGCCCGCCACCGGCGACTTTCCCTTGCGCCTCAACCCACAATTGTCCGCCATCCCAACGCCCTGGAAAGACGTTGAGGAGATAGAAGGACTTGGTCAACACATGCCCATCGGGAACCGGCTCCAAGCGCGGCACACTCAAATTTCCGAGCAGCCTTTGAAGCGGCGTTTTGGTGCCGGTCGAAAAACCAAACTGGCGACTGCCGCCGAGCCCGAAATCACGCGTATCGAAGATGATCATGCCACCGCGACGCATATAAGCGTCGATCTTCGCGATCGTTTTGTCGTCCAGGCGCGTCACGTTGGCCAACACCGGCCAATAGAGGACAGGAAAGAACGCAATCTCGTCACGTACAACATCAACCGCCATCGGTTTTCCAGGTTCAATGGCGGTGCGCAGCGACAGGATTTTCGAAAGCCCCGCAAGACCGGCGCGCGACGTTGAATCGACCTGGCTATTCCCGGTAATGACGTAGCCGAAGGTCACTTTGCTGGTCGCGATGATCGATTTGGGAATATCAATTCTAGATGTCGCTGTCGTCTTGCCCGCCGGACCTTTGGCTTTCGGCGCAGCCGACTGTGCCGCCGCTGAGTTGGGACCACCTGCAGCGGCAAGGAGGGCCATCCCACCGACGACCAGCGCCAGCCAACTTCCGACCCGCGTTTGCGATTGCATCCGGGGACGCGCCTGGAACAAGCGCGAAAAACCACCGCCGACCCGCAACAATAGCACCGCCAAAGTATCCAAAAACAAGAGCGCCATAGCAGCCATCAAGAGCCAAGGCCTCAGCGGCACCGTCTTATCACCTTCATAAGTTCTGCTCTTCGCCCCAGCAGGCAATTGCGACAATGGTTTGAGCACGGTCTTTACCCCAGCGATATTAAGCGCGCGCAACTTATTTTTTGGTCCGTAATAGCCCGGTGGATGTTCAAGCCCAGGCTCTGTCTTTGCGAAGTCTTTAACGGGGATGGC
Source organism: Hyphomicrobiaceae bacterium (assembly GCA_965223255.1). Classification (GTDB taxonomy): domain Bacteria; phylum Pseudomonadota; class Alphaproteobacteria; order Rhizobiales; family Hyphomicrobiaceae; genus CBDCWA01. Next base: position 836,667 of record CBDCWA010000004.1, read on the forward strand.
ACGCGTCGTCGCACGCGGCGGCCGCAATTTCCCAAACCCGTCCAGTATAAGAATAGGCGGCAAGTAACCTTTGCGCGCTGGCCGCCCGGCTCCCGCGATCTGGCCACCGGTCAAGACAAATCCATCCTGGCCGCCAACCCGGCCGAGCGTCGCAATCCGCCGCATCATTTCAACAAACAACCCTGAAAGCGGCAGATTGGACCAATCTGTATTAGCCGTTACGTGAAACAGCACCAATTGTCCCGATCCTCGCGCGCCAGCAGTCACCAGCGGCGTGCCATCTTTTAGCCGCGCCCAGACCTTTACGTCCTGACCGATTCGCCCAGGGTCCGCGAGCAATTGCCGATTGATGAGCACATCCTGCGGCGCCGCCAATCCGACAAACGGGCCATCGTCCGGCAGCTTCGCCAACGGCTGCGGCGTCGACCACGACAACGCACCGCCGAGCGCCCGCCCGCCGAGCCTGAGCGGCACCGGCAACAGATTATCACCACCCTCTTCGAGCCGCGGACCGGCAAACCGCACCAGCATGCCGCCCTTTTCGACCCAGGCGTTGACCCGCTCGGCAAGTCCGCCTGTGATTTTGCCATGATCGACAAGAATGATCACGGTTGCATTTTGCGCGATTGCCGCATCGAGATTTTCAGCAACCGTCTTCTTTTCCGGCTGCAGCAAGGACGAATAGGGCTTGATTGCCCGGGTGAGATAATAGAGCGCACCCAGCAACGGTTGCTCCTGTTCCTCAGCAACGCCGCCGATCAGCGCAATGCGCTGAAGATTTGCACGACCATCCAGAAGGTGCACGCTGCCCGCCGATCGCACGCCTGCAATCACAATCCGCGAGACCTGATTCCTGAGTTCCAATGGTAACTCAAAAAAAGTTCGGGTTTTTTGGGCCTGTCCGGTAAATTGAAACTTGGCTTCGCCGAGCCTGTGACCGCTCTTTGAAAAGGCATGCAATAATCCGGTCCGCGCTGCGCCTCCAGGACGCGTAATGATCGCTTCAAGCCGGCCGACCTTGCCGAGGTCTGCCGCCACCGCCAGCGGCTCATCGCCAGCTCCAACGTCCACCACCGTAAGACTGCCATCGGCGAGCTGTCGCATGCGCCGAAAAACGGGTTGGATGTCCTTTTCATAGACCAGCCCATCACTCAGCCATACGATAGAAACACCGGTTTTCCCGGCCAGGACGGTTCCGAGACGCTTCAACACCCAAGCCCGGTCCGGCCCATATGGCTGCGGTGCCAAACCCGAGGCAGTGGATCGCGCATCCCAAGGCGCTTGGACACGTATTGCCTGTTCGCGAATGGCGCGGGCTGTGGGCGCCACGACCACCAACCGCGACGCACTCTGTGCCTGCCCGATCAAACGCTCCATCATCACCTGGCGCTTGCGCCATTGATCGGCGGCTGCCCATGTATTGTCGACCAAAATAACCAGCGGCCCTTTGCCCTCGATGACCGCGCCGCGATTTGGGTTGAGAACCGGATCGGCAAGCGCAAAAATAACCAATGCCGCTGCCAGAAGGCGAATAAGCATCAACCACCAAGGCGTCTGCGCCGGTGTCTTCTCTACATTATCGACTTCGGCCAAAATCCGGGTTGGTGGAAAGATCACTTGTTTTGGCCGCGGCGGCACCGTGCGCAACAGCCAGTAAATAATCGGCAGCGCGATCAGTCCGGCCAGCAGCCACGGGCTCATGAATGCCAATGCGCCAATCGTCATCGACCTGCCCCCGTTGACGCTTGCACATTTTGAAACCGGTAACCATCACCGCCGGCCCCGGCCCGCATGAGCACTGCCAGCAACGGTTCTGCTGCCGAGCGATCGGTATGGTGCACCAAGAATGACCAACCAACCCGCCGCGCAATATCTTCCAGCGCCTGGCGATGTCCCTTCAATTTTGTCTGATAGCCCTCGCGTAATGCCTCGGCGCGATCCGCCACCCAATGCAGGTTGTCCTCAACTCCGACGAATTCGGTCCGCCCATCATAAGGCAGCGTCTCTTCTGCCGGGTCAACAACCTGGATCAGATGACCCGACACATCGTTTTCGGCCAGCCCCTCGATACGCGCTGCGAGCCCGTCCAAAGGCTCGAGAAAATCGCTGATCAAGACGACACCTGAATAGCGGCTCAACCGTTCGCCAGGCGGCAGGCTGGCAGACAACACATCGCCGGTAAAATTGAAAGCGAGGGATTCTGCCAGACGCGAGGCCGCTCTTCGGCTCGCCATCGCCCGCGTCACACCCAATAGACCGACACGTTCACCGCCTCTAATCAGCAGATCAGCTAAAGCGAGCGCAAGAACAATTGCCCGGTCGCGTTTCGTCACCGGCGCCAATCGACTGGAAAAGTCCATGGACTTCGACAGGTCAGGCCACAGCCATATGGTATGCGCCGCTTCCCATTCCCGCTCGCGAACGTAGACATGGTCGGAACTCGCCGAGCGCCGCCAATCGATCGCCGTCGCGGAATCTGTCGGCTCATAAGGGCGGAACTGCCAGAATGTCTCTCCGGGCCCAGCCCGCCGCCGACCATGGATCCCTTGCGCCACCGTCGCTGCAATTCGATTTGCTTCTAACAACAATTCCGGCAAGCGTGCAGCCAGCGCAGAGGCTTCGTTTTCGAGCGCCGTCATCTTGCCGTGCACGCTGCTGCCACGGCGAGTTGTCTGCCAAGCCGGTTTCGCCACTCAGCCTCACTCCACCGTCTTAACGATATCGCTGATCACACTAGCGACATCGCGTTCTTCATTGCGCGCTGCGTAAGTCAGCGCCATCCGGTGTTTCAACACCGGCTCAGCCAGCTGCACCACATCATCAAGTGACGGTGCCAACCTGCCATCGATCAAGGCTTTGGCACGGATCGCCATCATCAAGGCCTGGCTGGCGCGCGGGCCTGGCCCCCAAGCTATCAATCGATTGGCATCATCACCGGCACCGCCATCCGGCCTGGCTGAGCGAACAAGCTGCAGCACACCCTCAACCACCTTGTCCGGTACCGGGATTTGTCGCACCAAACGTTGGGTTGCAAGAAGATCTTGGGGTGAGAAGATCGCGCTAAGTTTAGGGGTCTCGGTACCGGTAGTCGCCAGCAGCATGCGCCGCTCTGCGGCAAGATCCGGATAAGTCACATCTATTTGTAAGAGAAACCGGTCGAGCTGCGCTTCGGGCAGCGGATAGGTGCCCTCCTGCTCAAGCGGGTTTTGCGTCGCCAGCACATGAAAGGGTGTCGGCACATCATGGCGCTGGCCGGCCACCGACACATGATGCTCCTGCATCGCCTGCAGCAAGGCCGACTGGGTCTTTGGTGAGGCACGGTTGATTTCGTCGGCCATCAATAGCTGCGTGAAAATTGGCCCTGGAATAAAACGGAAAGATCGCCCGTCTGCCCCTTTATCCTCCAAGACCTCACTTCCGAGAATATCGGATGGCATGAGATCCGGGGTAAACTGGATCCGTTTTGCACCAAGCCCCAAAACGGTTCCAAGCGTTTCAACCAGCAGGGTTTTTGCCAGTCCCGGCACACCAATGAGCAACGCATGACCACCTGACAACAAGGTAATAAGCGTCCGCTCGATCACTTCGTCCTGACCAAAAATGACGGATGCCGTGGCTTCGTGAACGCGCTTCAGCCGCTGGCTCGCATCTTCGATACGGGGAACGATATCTTCATCCATTTGGGTCAATTGTGTCATGCGCTTACTGTTGAATATCCTGGCTAAGTTATGAAACTCTGCGGCTTCCAAAGTGGTGACAATAAGGAGCAACTTAGCGCTGCGCCACAATTAGTTACAATGCTGCAGGAGAGGTGATGACAAAACGTGATCAATTCAAGAGCGCCAGCCCCAATTCGGCACAGTCTGGCGCCGGCCTGCAAGCCTTTTTGGACGCCGCCCAAGGCGAGCACCTGCCGCCTGTTGAGACCTGGAACCCGGCCTACTGCGGCGACATCGGCATGGAAATCCGCCGTGACGGCACCTGGTTTTACCAAAACAGTCCTATCGGGCGCAAACCGATGGTTAAGTTATTCTCGCGAATTCTTCGCCGTGATACCGACAACAACCATTACCTGGTGACCCCGGTCGAGAAGGTCATTGTCCACGTTGAAGACGCGCCCTTCCTTGCGGTGGAAATGGAGGTGATCGGCAAGGGTCCGGCCCAGGCCTTGAATTTTCGTACTAATCTTGACGACGTTGTGGCCTGCAGTCGGGAAAATCCGCTCCGTTTTGTCATCGAGCAGCCCGCTGGCGGTTTGAAGCCTTATCTCTTGGTTCGCGGCAAACTGGAGGCCCTCGTCACCCGCGCCCTCTATTATGATTTGGTGGAGCTGGCTGAGGCACACCCGGACCACCCCGATGCTCAAGACGGCCTGGGCATTTGGAGCCGCAATACCTGGTTCCCCTTACAAGCCTAGCAGGTAGACAATCCCGCACGGATTAAGACCTGGATAGTTTCGCCTTCGCCAGCGCCAACAATTGGTCGCGATCCCCGACAAAACCGCCAGCCACCCATTCCGCCTCAAGTTGCCGCAGAAAGGTCCCCACTGCCGGTCCAGGCAGCAGACCCAGAGCGACAATGTCACCACCGTTGATCGGGAATTCCGGACATCTCCAGGCATTGGGCAAATCAAACAACGCCCTCCAGGAGTTATCATCTTCCGGCGCACCGGCGCGCGCCCATCCCGTCAGCACACCACGGCGAAAAGACGATGGACCGATCTCGTACAAAATCTTTTTAGCCGGCTCGATCGCAAACGGAACACCGAATGCTCGATTGGCGGACGCAATTTCATTCAGCGCCTTACCTTCGGCTTTTGAGAGCCGCAGCCGCTCAGCCAACCCCCGACCATCTTCCGGAACTTCGACCGCCAACAGGCCCAACCGCGCTACCGCGTCAACCTCGATACCAAGCGCCCTCTCAAGCCTGACCAGGCGTGCCAGCGATGCAAATCTCGGCGCCCGCCCTAGGATTGCCGACAACAGCCCAGCATCGAAGAGCTGCTCTAACGCTGCCATAACATTCGTTGCAGCGAGCAGGCGCATCAGCTCTTGTCGCACCCGCTCTGCTGACAATGTGGCCAAGCCGTTGCGCAAGCGTATGCAGGCCCTGAGACCGCCAGCATCGAGCTGCCCGTCTCCGGCACCATACTCCGCGAAAAATCGGAAGAATCGTAAGATGCGCAGGTAATCTTCGCGAATTCGGTCTTCTGGTACGCCGACAAATTTGACCCTGCGCGCAACGACATCGCCATAACCGTCAAGCGGGTCATAAATCACACCGTTTTTGTCGCAATAAAGCGCGTTCATGGTGAAATCGCGCCGCCGCGCGTCCGCCTCCCAATCCCTCGTAAAAGCAACCTCGGCGTGTCGGCCGAAGGTCTCGACATCCTGGCGCAATGTCGTAACTTCGAACGGGACGTGATCGGCAATAACCGTCACCGTGCCGTGCTTGAGCCCGGTCGGCACACAATCGAGACCGCCAGCGCGGGCAAAGTCGACAACAACGTCAGGCGTCGCCGTCGTCGCGATATCCACGTCGACAACGGGTAGCCCCATAATGGCATTGCGAACGGCACCACCAACAACACGCGCGACATGGCCGTCCCGCTCAAGCGCCGTAAACACCCTCTGCGTGGTCGCGCGCGACAACCAGTCAGCATCGATCAACATCTGGCGTGTCTGATTAGTCTCTGACACGATCCTCACCCACCGCTTTTGGCCCGCGACACAGCCAACTCTTCGAACAGCCGAACCTGCAAGTTCTTCAAAATACCTGCCGTGATACCCCAAATGTAGCGAGAGGCATAAGGCACTTGATAAACGGCCCGCCGCAGATCATCGCGAACGATCTCCACTTGGCGCAAGTTGCGCGGATCCATCAGAAATTCGAGCGGGACCTCAAAGACTTCTTGCACTTCGCTGAAATCGATATCAAGGCGATACTCCGGTCGTATTAGCCCAACGATCGGCACAATATTGAAGCCTGTTCTGGTGCGCATACTATCCAGAAAACCAACGGGCTCGACCAGATCCGCTGTCAAGCCGATCTCCTCATCTGCCTCACGTAGGGCCGCCGCCAGAGGACTGGCATCATAACGCTCAATCTTCCCTCCTGGAAATGAGATCTGGCCGGCATGGTTCGGCAAATGTGAAGTGCGGATCGTAAACAGCACGGTCAACGGAGAGCGCGCAACCACCGGCACCAACACTGCCGCATCCCTTAAGCTTCGATGCCAATGCACTGCCTGTGCCAATCGCCAATCCATACTGACCGATTGGCAATCGTGCGCGCGAGCGCTTTCGACATCGAAAACCAAAGACGATGGCTCGCGCACCAAGCCATTGGCCGCGATTCGGCGAAAATACGTTTCAGAGTATATGGAATTCGGCCCAGGCGACTGCGTGCTCCTAAGGTGCTGCTTTTTGAAATCAGGCGGCACCATAGCCCCAACCCTCAGCAATGACCAAAAATTTTACGTGTAATGGTTGCAAGCCCGCCGCATCATGGTTGCTCAAACCCCCTAGACGTGGAAAGAAATCGCAACAACAATCCGGCGCACCATGCTGCGATAGAGGGTAAATATGGGAGGGGGGCAATGGACCCATCAACGAGTTTGAAGAGGGAAATGCGCCGGACAGCACGCGGCTTCCCACGAACATCCCACCCAGCCGCCATCGCCCTGGCACTTGCCCTCCTCCTATTGCCGGTCGCCATCAACACGCCGGCGGCTGCATCCAAGAGCGAAAAAATCATTGCCGAAGTCAATCAGCAGTTAAATGCCCGGGATCGCAAAGCCTTCGCCGCCTATCGCCAAGCTCGAAAGGCTTACAATAGGCGACTCAGCACTTATTGGCGCAAAGTTGCAATCAAACGCCGCAACCGCTCTAAAAAACGGCGAGCAAAACAAGCGCTCTCCCGCAGCGATTTTATACTATCCTTCCCACCCAAATATTCCGGCCCAAAGCTTGCCAAACACATTCGCAAGCTTTGGTCCAAGATCCGCAAAAAATATAAACCCAAAAAGCCACCACGCGAGATTCCCGGTCTCCGGTCGTTTCTGACCAACGCCAAGCGCCACTATGGTTTTGTGCCGCAACGAATCTCGGAGACAGAATTCAAACGCCGTTATGCACGAGAGGCGCTGCGTCTGGGTTTGAAAAAGTCCCACGTGGTTCGGATATACGCCTTTGAAACCGGCGGGCGTGGCACATCTGACATGCAGGCCGGCATCCACCCCATCAAGAAAACCGGTCGGCCAATTTCCACAGCATTGGGGTATGCACAATTGCTAGCGGCCAATTCGGTAAGCGAGCTCGTAAAACACGGCAGCAGCTTTGTAACCCGCCTCAAAGCGCTCGCTGCACACCCAAAGATCTCTTCGAAACGCAAAGCCGGTCTCAAGAAAAAGATTAAGGCGTTGCAGGCCATGCGCCGTGCGGCCAGAAGCGTAAAGAATGATTGGTATGTGCACCGGCGTCTGGCGAAAACCGGCCGCGGCCTCGGCATTCATGCCATCAATTTAGACGGTGATATCGGACCCTGGCTGCAGGTCATCAAGCTTAAAGGCATCCAGAAGCTTGCCCGCAAATGGGGCATGACCACGTTTACCGGCGCCGAGCTTGAAATGATGAATTTGGCCGGCCCGCGCACCGGTTTCGAAATGCTGCAACCATGGGCACGCAACATCCCAACCACCAATTTTTTTGCCCGAGCCGCTTATTATCGCAATTCCGTCGTCCGCGAGCGGACCGCCAGCCAATTGTTAAAGGAAATCGACCGGCGCATGACATCCTATATGCGATACAAAGGGGCGAAACAATTTGCCAAAGCATTCGATTATGTCATCCGAAACGCACACCGGCGTTGAGGAGCTGATCACAATTGTTGCGGCCGTATTGGCGCCTTATGGCCATTTCACTTCCGGCGGCATTGAAGACAGGATGGCATCGACATTGCCGCCTGTTTTCAAGCCAAAGATCGTGCCGCGATCATAAAGCAGATTGAATTCCACATACCGCCCGCGGCGCACCAACTGCTCTTGGCGATCTGCATCTGTCCAGCTGGTAGAAAAATTGCCGCGAACGATTTCCGGATAGACCCGTAAGAATGCCCGGCCGACATCCTGAGTGAATGCAAAAGCCGCCGGCCAGCCACCGTCTTTGGCATCGGGCGTAAGATAATCATAGAAGATGCCGCCAATGCCCCGCATTTCTTTGCGATGCGGCAGATAAAAGTAGTCATCGCACCATTTTTTATAGCGCTCATAGTCGGCAACCGCGTGACCCTTGCACGCCTCCGCCATTGCGGCATGAAAAGTTTTGCTATCCGGATCCCCCTGCGTGCGCCGGCGATCCAACACCGGGGTCAAGTCAGCACCACCACCAAACCACCACTTGGTCGTATTGACGAAGCGGGTGTTCATATGGACGGCAGGGACATGCGGGTTCTGCATATGTGCGATCAGCGATATGCCGGAGGCCCAAAACCGGGGATCATTTTCGGCACCTGGGATCTGACTTCGAAACTCTGGCGCGAATTCCCCAAAAACGGTCGATATATGCACGCCCACTTTCTCGAACACCCGCCCACGCATTATGCTCATCTCACCGCCACCGCCTGCCTGGCCGGTATGGTCCGTGCGCGACCACGGTGTGCGCTCAAACCGTCCCGCCGGGCGATCCCCAAACGGCGCCGTCCGCTCCAACGCGTCCTCCAGGTCTTCGAATGCTTGGCAAATCTGGTTGCGCAGTTTGGCAAACCATTGCGCTGCGTCCTGGCGCCAGGCCTGAAGCTCACCATCCACTGTGTTCATCGCATTTATCTCCTACCACCCATCGGAAGCGATCACCGACCTTGCCACGAAATAATTTTTCGCCAACCTCTTGGCAAAGCTCAACGTCGTCGCTACATGCTCCGGTTCGCCGTCGCATAAGATGGCTCTGCCGCCTCCTGCGCCGGTGCGACCAACCTCGCGACGGCCACAATAACATGCTAGGAACGACTTTTCCCAAATTGACCCCTAAGGCGGTATGGTGACCTAACAGTGCTTGAGGACTTATGCAGCTCTTTCGTTGGTTCGAAAGTTTCATTAACCCGTTTCCCGGTGATGCCCCCGCGCAACCACCGAACACCCTAGCTGCGTTCTATTGGCACTTCATCGGTCCGGTCTGGCCGGTTTTCGCGTTTCTGCTTGTCGTCGGCATGCTCGGTGCGATCGTTGAGGTTGCGCTCTATGCCTTTGTCGGCGTTATTGTCGACATGATGAAGGCCGCGAAAACTCCCGCCACCTTTATCGCCGACAACTGGGCGCACCTGACATTTATGGCGTTCCTGGCATTGATCCTGCGCCCGCTATTGTCGACACTGCATGACCTGATCAAGAACCAGATCATTTCCGGGCCCTTCAATACCGCAGTCCGATGGCAGAACCATCGCTACGTGCTGCGCCAAAGCCTTGGCTTTTATCAGAACGACTTTGCCGGTCGCATCGCCAATAAGATATTGCAGACCAGTTTTGCCCTGCGTGAGTCGGTTGCCGACGTTATCGATGCACTGTGGTTTGCCGCCATCCATTGGATCGGCGCTGTAATCCTGTTCGGCCAGGCGGATTGGCGTCTGACGCTGCCGCTCTTGCTGTGGATGGCTGCGTATGGTTGGACGCTGTGGTACTTTGTGCCACGCATCCGACGGTTTTCGCGTGATGCCTCTGAGGCGCGCTCAGGACTTACCGGGCGCATTGTCGACGCCTACACCAACATCTTGACTGTTAAGCTGTTTGCCCACGCCGAGCGTGAGGATGACAACGCACGCGCTGCCATGAGCGAACACCTCGAAAAGCATCTGATCTCCCAGCGCAACCTGACGACCATGGAATTTGTGCTGTTCTCGCTCAACGGCCTGTTGATCGTTGTCGCCATCGGCCTGGCGATTTGGCTTTGGACGGTACAGGCGATCACCATCGGCGCCGTTGCCCTGACCACGGCAATGGTTGTCCGGATCGTCAATATGTCGAACTGGATTCTCTGGACTGTCGCGAGCATCTTCGAAAACATCGGCATCGTTGAAGAGGGCATGGAGACAATTTCCAAGCCTCACGAGCTCGTCGATAGAGCCGATGCCAGCCCCTTGAAGGTAACGGCAGGCGAAATCCGTTTCGATCATATTCGCTTTCATTATGGCAAGGAAACCGGCGTCATCGACGATTTGTCATTGACCATCCGTCCGGGTGAAAAGGTTGGCCTCGTGGGCCGGTCAGGTGCCGGCAAATCGACCTTGGTCAATCTGCTTCTACGTTTTTACGACTTGGAACATGGCCGCATCTTGATCGACGGTACCGATATTGCCGGCGTCACCCAAGACAGCCTTCGCAGCCAGATTGGCATGGTCACCCAGGACACTTCGCTGCTGCACCGCTCTGTCCGCGACAATATCCTTTATGGACGTCCCGACGCGAGTGAGGATGCGTTGGTCGCAGCAGCCAAAAGGGCGCACGCCCATGATTTCATCGGCGAACTTGCCGACATGCGCGGGCGCAAAGGCTATGACGCCCATGTCGGCGAGCGCGGTGTCAAGTTATCCGGCGGCCAGCGCCAACGGATTGCCATTGCACGTGTCCTACTTAAGGACGCACCGATCCTGATTCTGGACGAAGCGACCAGCGCGCTTGATTCGGAGATCGAGGCAACCATTCAGGAGCAATTGTACAATCTGATGGAGAACAAGACGGTGATTGCCATTGCCCATCGCCTGTCGACGATTGCCGCCATGGACCGCCTGATCATCATGGACAAAGGCTGCGTTGTCGAAGAAGGTACACACAATGACCTGTTGAACCGAGGCGGCCTTTATGCCGAACTCTGGTCACGCCAAAGTGGCGGTTTCTTGGCCCGCGACGCGGCATAATTTAGTGTGACTTGGATGTTATTGATGTGCCCCAGCCATGGGACCGTCGGCCTCACGCATCGGTCTTCTTGCGCCTGCGCCGCCAAACCATATAGCCGCCGCCGAGCAATGCGAGTTGCCCCAAAAGCGTACCACCAACCAGCGGCAGCGGTGCCCCGTTGGCACCACCGTTGCCGTTGCCGTTGCCGTTACCATTGCCGTTGCCATTACCGTTTCCAGGGCCGCCGAAACCGGGAGGAAAGTCCGGGAACAATCCAAGAGCCATTGCACTAGGAACAGGTGCCGCCGCAAATACCATCAGGGCAAGCATTAGTGCAGATAGAGTATTCCGGATCATCGCCAGGCCTTAGAATTAGAATTAAATACCACCGGTAAGTGATGAGCACATCCAGTGTGCGCCATCCCATGGGCAGACTTCGCCCAACCTACAAATCAAGTTTTACTTTTCGGTAAAGCCTTTTTTATCCCAGACTGAGAAAGATAAAATTGCATCCAATTTTTCTGAGTTGGATGCTTGCAGTTTTGCTTCTGCCAATCGGTAATCGTGAGCGGCGGGACAACCGCGAGGATCGGAACCTTAGATGTCGCTTTGCGCGCCGCCGACAACGCCATTACTCGCGTGACACGATTGACCTGCAGGCCGATGATGTCAGGGCGCTGGCGCACCAAACCATCCTGAACATAGACCACACGATTGCCATAGCGTTGCCTGAGAAACGGCTCAAGGCCATCAGTTTCGCCAATCGCAGCAATCGTCAACGGACCGGAACAACCAGCCTTTCGAAACAAGTACTTGTCATAGGGTTCACCGCTGTCGCGCTGCGCCACGGTCTTTTCGAACATCCAGTCTTGCTGCGACAGTGCATCCGCCAGACGTTGTTCAAGCCGGTCTGCAGAATACCCCCCCGCATCAATATAACGCGTGAACTTCAAGACCAGCGCCAATGAGACCGCCAGCCCCGCGAGCGTAAGCACCAGCCAGGACTTGCGACTTATCGACGACATAGCAAATACCCCGCCCACAAGATCAGCGCGGTTTGCACGAGATCAAACACATTTGCGCCAACAGGTCCGTGTGCAAGCCTGAACATAGGATCCGACCACACCATCACCCCGAGCCGCAACCAATTGGCCGCCGTTAGCAAAAGAGCCGTAACGATCAACAAACGAACGAGCGGGGCCGTCAGCGCCGATTGAAAAAATTGCGCCATGGCAAAAACCGCAAGCACGGCCTTGGGAACAAGATAGGCCGACGAGCAGGCCGCCAGCAGGATCACTTGATGCCCGCCAGGTATCCCCACGACATTGCCGGCAACTGTCAAATCGGCTCTGAAGAGTGCAAGACCGGCACCGATGACATGAGCCTCCAACGTCGTTATCGGCAGCGCAGCCCACCGCAGACCAACAGACGCCCAAAGAGCTGACACACCCAACAAAGCCAGCAGCACCGCGCCAGCACGAAACCGGGCCCGACCGAAACAGCCCAGATAAGTTGCATATAGCGTCAAGCCGAGCCAGGACATGGCGCTCGATGGCAACAGCAGAACCGCAAGAAACAATGCCTCTGGCCAACCAAGCAGGCGCGGTGCCTGCTCAGCATTCTGGGCTATCAGGGAGAGTGCCGCACCCAGCACAATAATTTCGAAAGGGCTGACACCCAAAAACAGCGACGCCCCGCCGCCGGCGGTCCAACTTTCCGCAATACGGACAGCGAAACCATTAAGCGCTCCGCCTGCCAGCAGGAGCACCGGCAACACCAAATGCAGTGGCCAGCCTGCGCCGTCCAATCTGTCAACTGTCGCACGCACTATCGAACCGTATCCCAGCTGAGCCGCAACCGCGGCCAAATCCCTAACCAAACAGCAGCTTACGGGCAACGTTCTGCAGAACATCGGTGTCATTCCGACTCCGAGTTCATGCAGGTTGCTCCGCCAACAGCCTCAGGAGGTCGAGTATGCCAGAAGGGGGTTAGGGGTCTGTTAACCTGGCGCAGAGATTGTCGAAAAAATTGGCCTTACCGAAAAGCTAACGGCTCTAAGCGCCAGGCCGGCCAGTTTTGCGCGGCCGGCGGCGACCGGGTTTACGCTTCGATTGTCCCCTGCCATCGGCCGACATGGGCGCAGGTACCACGCCAGCACCCTGCGGCCCCATTTCGTCAAGCTTCGGTTTATGCGGTCGACTTGACCGCAACGGCGCGTGTTGGCCGACCACCTCGCCAGCGCCCTTTGCAGGCGCCTTCGGGGCGCCGCCATATTTGCGCTTGCCGGCATAAGACCCAGCCCGGTCTTCAATCGCCATCTGGCTGGCGAGCGGATCATCAGCGACAGCAAGCTCAGTTTCTCTGAGCCGCTTGACCTCATCACGCAACCGCGCCGCGGTCTCGAATTCCAGATCGGCCGCGGCTTCGCGCATACGCTTTTCCAAATCCTCGATAACCGCATGCAGATTGTGACCTGTCAGATCTTGACCGGTCTCCGCAAGACCGCGATCGACGGTGACATGATCTTGCTCGTAAACACTCGCCATAACGTCAGCAATGTTCTTTTTGACACTTGCCGGCGTAATTCCGTTGGCTTCATTCCAGGCGACTTGCTTTTCCCGACGCCGCTCGGTTTCTGCAATAGCCCTTTCCAACGAACCAGTCATGCTGTCAGCATAGAGGATCACGCGACCATCAACATTACGTGCCGCCCGACCGATGGTCTGGATAAGCGATGTCTCCGAGCGCAAGAACCCCTCCTTGTCCGCATCGAGAATGGCCACCAGCGCGCACTCGGGAATATCAAGCCCTTCGCGCAGCAGATTGATTCCGATAAGCACATCAAATGCCCCAAGCCGCAGATCTCGAATAATCTCGATACGCTCCAGGGTCTCGATATCGGAGTGCATATAGCGCACGCGAATACCCTGCTCGTGCATATACTCCGTAAGATCTTCGGCCATACGCTTAGTCAGCGTTGTAATCAGCACGCGATTGCCCGCTGCCGCGACCTGGCGCACTTCATCGATAATGTCATCGACCTGGCTGCGTGCCGGGCGCACATCGATCTCCGGATCCGTGAGACCGGTCGGCCGGATGACCTGTTCGGCAAACACCCCGCCTGATTGTTCCAATTCCCAACCGCCTGGCGTGGCCGAAACATAGACTGTCTGCGGGCGCATAGCGTTCCATTCTTCAAACCGCAATGGCCGGTTGTCGAGACACGACGGCAATCGAAATCCGTATTCCGCGAGCGTCGCCTTACGCCGATAATCGCCGCGGAACATGCCACCGATCTGCGGCACGGTGACATGGCTCTCATCGACAAACACAAGCGCATTGTCGGGCAGATACTCAAACAGCGTCGGCGGCGGTTCACCAGGATTGCGCCCCGTCAGATAACGCGAATAATTTTCGATGCCGGCACACGATCCTGTTGCCTCCATCATTTCAAGATCGAACGTTGTGCGCTGTTCCAGACGTTGGGCTTCGAGCAGCTTACCGTTGGCATCGAGCTCTTTGAGGCGTTCCTTGAGTTCCGCCTTAATCGCCTTCGACGCCTGCTGCAACGTGGGCTTGGGCGTTACATAGTGCGAGTTGGCGTAAATTTTGACGAGTTGCAGCTCACCTGTTTTCTGCCCGGTCAATGGATCGAATTCTGTAATGCCTTCGATCTCATCGCCAAACATCGTGATCCGCCAGGCCCGGTCCTCCAAGTGCGCCGGAAACAATTCCACGGTATCCCCACGCACACGAAACGTACCGCGCGCAAAAGCCTGGTCGTTACGCCGATATTGTAATGCGACGAGATCTGCCAACAATTGGCGCTGTGAAATCTTTGCCCCGACTTCAAGCTGAAAGGTCATCGCCGTATAGGTTTCAACCGACCCGATACCATAGATGCACGACACAGATGCAACGATGATGACATCATCACGTTCCAGCAACGCCCGCGTCGCTGCATGCCGCATGCGATCGATCTGCTCATTGATGGAGGCTTCTTTTTCAATGTAGGTATCGGTGCGCGGCACATAGGCTTCCGGTTGATAATAATCGTAATAAGATACGAAATATTCGACGGCGTTGTCTGGAAAAAAGCCTTTGAACTCGCCATAGAGTTGGGCGGCAAGCGTCTTATTCGGCGCCAGGATCAAGGCCGGACGGCCGGTGGCCTCAATGACTTTCGCCATCGTGAATGTCTTGCCGGATCCGGTCACGCCGAGCAGCACTTGATCACGCTCCAAGGCCTGCACACCCTCGACCAATTCCTTGATCGCCTGTGGTTGATCGCCCTTCGGCTCGAACTCGGAAATGCTTTGCAAAGGCTGGCCGCCTTCGGACTTCTCAGGCCGCTCCGGGCGATGCGGCGCAAACGGTGCCAGCTCACCAGAGACCAACGGATGCGCCGCCATCAGTGGTTGGCGGTCGAGCATTGCCTGGCCCGACGCCGAACGCTGCTCTGGCCTTGCAAGTAAAGCATTGAGCGCCGCCGACGGTGAAAAATCTTCGGCACGCGGTGCATAGTTGCGTAAGGCCGGCAAGGTATCGCCAACCTCAAACGCGGCCTGAGGCGCCTCACCAAAACCACCCTGAGCGGCCGTCATCGGCGTGCCGGCCGCAGTCTCCTGCGGCGGCGCCACAGGTTTGCCCGACTTGCCACGCGACGCCCGAGGCTTGGGCGTCGTCTTGGCCCTTGGCTTTTTCGGGTTGGCTTTGGATTTCGATGTACGTGCCATCATAGGAATATGGCCTGCCTGACAGCCTCGAGCAAGGCTCGGAGAACAGGCTTACTTGGCATCCACAACAACGCCAACTAGTCGAGGCTCCGTGCCGCAACTCGGCCAAGCAGGATTCGCACCCGCCGGACCACGACGTCGCCTGCCGTCAGAACATAATCCTCATCATCCATCATAATAGTTTCGGCGCAGCACTATCAGGAGTGATTGATATGGCGTGTGCGACACGACCCCAACGCCGTCCTGGTAAAAGCACTCGAATGGGACTTTTGCCTCCTGCATCATCGCAAGTGGACCCAATCCAGCATTGGCCCTTGCTGGATAGCGGACGTTAGCCTGATCGAGCCCCATCCGATTAGGAGCTATCACTTCGTTTTATCTGGTATTGGGGCATTGCGCCGGCGTCGGAGATTTGGCGGCGGTCCTGTTTTCGTTGGAACGACATACCAACTGAGATCATCAGACAAAAGGTTCCTAATCTTATAATAGGTCTCGCCGCTCTTCGTCTTTAGCGATTCAAGTTTGAGCTCACCGACTTCGGCAATATGGAAACCACTTTCGTATCGGCCGAAGCCCAGATAGGCGAGGGCAAGCCACGACGGTAAATTCAAGGCCGCTTTCCGACGCCCCAATTCCATGGCGTAAAGCCGCCAGCCTGTCTTCTCGTCCCTCGCAAATGCGCGAGCAAAGGCTTCTGCACAGGCGCGGGTATCGCAATGAACGCCATCCGGCACCCGCACGATATTGCCACCCGCATTAAGCCCGGTCATGGCAAGGCCCAGGCACACCGGCACGACCAGCAGGACCAAAATTTGTCGCATAACCGAACCCTGTCATTGCCGGCTTAATTGCAAAGCCGCAATTGCCTCTTACGCATGAGTTTAGACTGGGTCGTCCCGTCGGGGAAAATATTTCTGCTGCCTGGGGGCACTTTGGCATCTGAACCTTTTGTCAGATATCAGCGACCCACCAAGAAAATGAGCTCGCTACTCCAAGCGGATTGCGATTGAGCAGCCAATTAGCGCTACTTGGCCGGGTTTTTGCCAACACAGCGCTCTTGGACAGCAATGAGAGGCAACCCCAAATGGCCGTCCGGCTGTATTATGACCTGAGCTTCGAAGATTATTTTGCAGTGATTACTGCAAAGCGCACTCGGAACTGGTTTCAGGGCTGGCTTCGTTATTTGGTCCGCGGCGTGATCCTCGCGGTATTCGGCATGATCGTGAGCGGCGCCATAGCCGAATTGATGACAGCAACGTGGACCACTATCACCCAATTTGTGATTGCAAGCGTTTTGATTGCCATGGCGCTGGTGTTCACAATCGACTGGTTCTTTGATCGCTTCGTCCTCCGTTGGTTTTACAAGCGGCGCGGCCGCGCAGGCCGCCGCGTTGAACTCAACTTTGCAGACGATGAGGTAACCTGGTCAGCACCCGGCGCGTCCGGCCGAATGGACTGGCAGGTGTTTATCCGTGCCGTACAATTGCCCAATGCACTCGTGGTCTTTTTCGATCCCGTTCAAGCCTTCGTGGTCCCGGCACGTGCCTTCAACACGCAGCGCGAATTCGAAGCGGCCTGCGGATATATTAAAGATCGTATTGCCAGCGCCGCCCGGAACCGGGAGCAAGCCCCTTAGGCACGCCGAACCAGACTGTGGTGTTAGGCCGGCAAAAAGCGATCAAATGACAGCGCCGTTGAGACAGTTTTGACCCCTGCCTTGAACCTTCTCGCACCCAACGACGACTGACAAGCATTGCCGAGGGAAGAGTTGATTTACAAAGTCTACAGCAGGAGCAAAGATCGTGAAAAAAATCATCAATTTAGCACTTGTCGCCACCCTATTCAGCATTGCCAGCCTTACATCCGCTTCCGTCACCCCGGCCAGTGCCGCCACCTGTTATTATGGCATCTGGATGGACGGTCGCGGCATGCTTGGGATCGATCGCAACGCGACCGCTGCTAAGCGTTCAACTGCGTGCAAACGCGCGCGCCGTCGCTGCAATCGTACCCTTGACCGTCTCCGCAAGAGCGGTCGTGAACTACCACGTCACGAACCACGCCAGATCCGTTGCGCGCGCTACGGCAAATAATCCGATACCAGATTTTCGAAAAGGTTCACCGCTAACCGTGCGGTGAACCGACATCGGCGCAGTTCAGCGCATGCCTCTCAGAGCACCAAGCATCTCGATCAAATTTGCCGCCTGAGAAACTCGAGCACGGCCGCATTAAACATTTGCGGCTGTTCCAGATTGGTCATGTGACCAGCGTCTTCAATGATCACCAATTCTGATCCACTGATCCGTTCATGCATATATTCACCGACATGCGGCGGTGTTAGCGGATCGAGCCGACCAAATACCAACAAAACGGGCACCTTAATATTCGGCAGATTGTTGACGCGATTGTAAGTCGCCGATGCCCGCACCGTCTTGATATAAGACTCGACATGCAATCTGGCATGTGCCCTGGCGGCGCGCTCAACCGCATCATCCGTTGGATTAGGCCCCATCAGTCTGCCGGCAACCTGATAGGCCCGCTCCTTGGGGTCGGCGCCGTCGAGATAGGGCTGGATTCGCGACTGAACGAAGTCCTCAACCGATTGCGACCGCCCGGATCTGCTATCGCTTTCATCGTCGCCGGCGAAAGTATCGCACAACACCATTGAGGCTACGCGTCCGGGATGGCGGGCATAAAAGTCCTGGGCAATCCGCCCACCCATGGAAAGACCGCAAAGATGCGCGCTCTTGGCACCGAAGTGATTCAAAACGCGAAGTAAATCTGCGCTGAAGTCCCCAAAATCCAGCTCCCCCTCATAGTCTTCCGAATCGCCATACCCACGCGCATCCCACGCAGCCACCGTAAAAAATGGAGCAAACGCCGGCAATTGCAGATCCCAATTCGCGCTGTTGCCACCGATCCCGTGCATCAGCAGGAGCAACGGGCCCTGGCCGGTGACATTTAATGCGATGCGGGGGCTTCCCTCGACAATAATTTGGCGAACTTCACTCATGCCGCAAGCTCCTGCATTCGCTGGCCCATGGTCCACCACGACGACCCAGACCAGCCCACTCCGTTGGCCTCAGACGCATCGATCACCGACAACGTGATCGCCAGAAGTTGACGGGCGCCAAAGCTTCCCGTCAAATAATGCCACTGCCAAGAGCCAAATCAAAATGCAACGACAATAGCGTGTCCGCTCGCCAAAACCCGAGACACGTGGGGTGGGAAACAATGGAACAGATCACGAGTGCCGTAAATTGGCTTAATGGGATCGTCTGGGGCGTACCGATGCTGGTGCTGATCCTTGGGGTTGGCATCTACTTGACGATCGGGCTGGAGCTGAAATCCGTGCTCCGCATCCCCTTCGGGCTCAGGTTGCTGTGGCAGGGGCGCAGTGCCAGAGGCGACGGCGAGATCAGCCCGTTTTCGGCATTGATGACGTCGCTTTCGGCGACCATCGGCACCGGCAACATTGCCGGTGTGGCAACCGCTATCTTTCTTGGCGGTCCTGGCGCCCTTTTCTGGATGTGGATGACAGCGCTCGTCGGCATGGCAACAAAATATGCCGAAGCCGTATGCGCCGTGAAATACCGCGAGGTAGACGAGCGCGGCAAACATGTCGGCGGCCCGATGTATTACATCAAAAATGGTCTCGGCAAAGGCTGGGGCTGGCTGGCCGTGCTATTCGCGCTGTTTGCCGGCATCGCAGGGTTCGGCATCGGCAACATGGTGCAGACCAATTCGATCGCCCATGCCATGCACACAAATTTCGGCGTACCACCCTGGATCAGCGGCCTCACCGTTGCCATCCTAGTGGCGACCGTCATCCTTGGCGGCATCGAGCGCATCGCCATGGTCGCTGAGCGCTTGGTACCATTTATGGCGATTGCCTATATTATCGCCGGTCTTGTCGTGATCATCCTCAATGCAAGTCAAATTCCCAACGCTATCGCTTTGATTTTCACCCACGCATTCACACCGGTCGCAGCAACCGGCGGATTTGCTGGCGCTGCGGTATGGGCCGCCATTCGCTTTGGCGTTGCACGCGGGATCTTCTCCAACGAGGCCGGTCTCGGTTCAGCACCGATCGCGCATGCCGCAGCTCAGACGAAGGGCCCGGTAAGCCAGGGTCTTGTAGCCATGCTTGGTACGTTCATCGATACCATAATCGTGTGTTCGATCACCGGCCTTGCAATCGTTGCAAGCGGTGCTTGGACCAGCGGCGCAACAGGCGCAGAACTGACGTCGAAGGCTTTTGAAAGTGCGATTCCCGGCTACGGTGGCTATATCGTTGCCATTGCGCTCAGCATCTTTGCATTCACAACAGTTCTTGGCTGGAGCTATTATTGCGAACGCTCACTGGAATATCTGTTTGGCATAAAAATCATCATGCCGTTTCGAGTCGTGTGGTCAATCGCAGCCTTCGTCGGTGCCACATTGAAGCTCAGCTTCGTTTGGCTACTCGCCGATACGCTCAATGCGCTTATGGCAATCCCGAACCTGATTGCATTGTTGCTCTTAAGCCCGGTCGTATTTGCGCTTACACGGGAGTTCTTCGCCACCAGAGGCGAGTCAGAAGACAATCCATTCTGATCCCGCGATCATCGTAGTTAGATAGTGCACAAGGAGCCACCAATTGACGAGCCAAAGTGAAACCCAATTGAGCACGGAACAAGGCTGGTCTGCCGACGCGCTCAAGCGGCGCAATGATTGGGTTATCTCCCTCGATCACGACGCCCTGGACGACATTGCAAGGGCGCTAGACGTCGTCAAACGCCAGCGCCTGACGATCGGCGATATAGATGCCCAGTCATTTCCATTGCCTTCGCTTGCAGGCAAGTTGGCCGAAGTAAAGCGGATGCTTCAGGATGATTTGGGACTAGCGCTCATCCGCGGCTTACCGGTTGAACGCTATGATAAAGCGGACCTTGGAACCATTCTGTGGGGCATAGGCGCACACATCGGAACCGGCGTATCGCAGAGCTATCGCGGCGATCTGATCGGCGAAGTTATGGATATGACTCACACCGGTGATGCCCGCCGCGCCTATCGCTCACCAAGACCATTGGATTTGCATATCGACGTTGTGGATGTGGTCGGCCTGCTGTGCCTGCGCCGCGCCCGCGCTGGCGGAACGAGCCTCGTCGCAAGCAGTATCGCCGTGCACAATGCGATCGCATCCGAACGCCCCGATCTCATGCCGGCGCTCTATCGCGGCTATCATTATCGCCATTCAGAAGCCTCTTCGACCGGCGAACGGCCGACCAGCCCGCACCGCGTTCCTGTCTTCGGCACCGTTGATGGGAAATTTGTCTGCACCTTCAATTCTTCCCCGATCAGTCGATCATTTAGGGAAGACGAAATAGAGAATGATCAATGCGCCCTCGAAGCATTTGACTACTTCATTAAGACCGCCGGCCGTGACGACCTCGTGCATCGCATGATGCTTGAACCTGGCGATCTGCAGTTTCTCAATAACCGCACAACGCTGCATGGTCGTGAGGAGTTCGAGGATTACGACGATATCACGCGCAAACGCTTGATGCTCCGCGTTTGGTTGATGATGCGCGACTGGCCACCGCTGCCGGATGTTATGCGCCCGCGCAATAATAGCGGTGGAATCCCAAGCAGGACTGACACCTAGAATGCAATTGCATTTGCCGACAATCACGCCAACTCCTCGAGCAAGCGAGCTCAAAACTTGCCGAAAGTCGGGCCCGCGATGATCATCGATTCGCAGGTGCATTTATGGGTCGCCGAAAGGCCAGACCGGCCTTGGCCACCCGGTGGGCCCGAGCGCGCGCATTTACGTCATCCGCTGACCTATGATGTGATGTTGAACCACATGGACGAGGCCGGCGTCGACCGTGCCATAATCGTACCTCCCTCGTGGGAGGGAGACCGCAATGATTACGCAATTGAGGCGGCCCAAAAACACCCGGATCGGTTCGCGGTCATGGGACGCATTGCCCTCGATGACCCAGCAGCACGGACGATGGTCCCAAAATGGCGCGACCAACCAGGCATGCTGGGAATCCGGCTGACATTCAAACACAAACAAGCAACCTGGCTAACCGATGGCACGGCCAGCTGGCTCTGGGCCGCCGCAGAGGCAGCCGGCATTCCGCTCATGGTCCATCCCCGGGGCAACACCAAGGCCCTCGCAGCAATCGCCGATCGCCACCCGGAATTGCGCCTCATTGTCGACCACATGGGTCTCAACGTTAATATCGCAAACGAGGGAAAAATTGCTGAGGCGATTGCAAATACATCCGAACTGGCCCGCCATAAGAATATATCCGTCAAGCTGTCGTCGACGCCGACCTATTCCTCTGCCCCCTATCCGTTTCGGGATATGTACGCGCATATCCATCGCTTGGTAAGGGCTTTTGGTCCAAGGCGCTGTTTCTGGGGAACGGACTTGACCCATTCCTACGACAAATGCAGTTATCGCCAGCGCCTGACGCACTTTACCGAGGAACTGGACTTTCTATCGGCGGAGGACAAGCACCTGATCATGGGCGCAGCCATTGCTGAGCTACTCGACTGGCCCGAGCAAAGGCCCTAAATGTCGCACCGGGCACGCCCAGCGGCGGCGTCGAAACCATCGCCATTCACCCTAATTCGCATCTGACGGCAGCAATTCTGAGCTCTATTTCGGTTGCCGATGCCGCACTTGCATTATAAGTTGGCAGCTAACAAACTTGTACATCGGGAGGTACGCTGAAATCTGCGATCGCCGCTCTCGGGCAATGCGCCGCAGATGCAGCCGGCACGCAACAGACACCAATCTGGCACTGAAGGTTGGTATTTGTTGCCCACCCCTCTCACCAGGGAGTCTCGCGTAAGTCACGGTGGGTGCGTTGTTAAAGACGCGACATAGTCGAAGTGCTTTTTCTATTGCATATCTGTTTCCACTTCAGCGGTGCCCGACAGCACCGCCTTACGTCCCGGCCAAATCATTATCCTTGCGACACAGCCGCCGCAGCCGAACTGGTCCGCTGCAGCCGTCGCGTTGTGTTCCTAAATCGCAAACAACAAGTTGGGAGATTGAATTTTGGCTGACTTAAGCCTCGTGCGTCACAGTCTCAAGGCTCCGGAAGTCGATGTAACCTGGCCGGCTCACTTGCAGCGCAAGGGCTATTGGAACCTGCTTGTCCTATGGTCTCAAATTGACCTGCATTATATCTGGGAACTCCGGTGGTTCATTATTGCCCTTGCAGTGGGCGCCGCCATGCTCAATGCGCCACTGCCGCCAGGCCTAAGCCAAGACGGCATGATCGTCCTGACGATGACGGTGGTCGCAACAATTCTCTTTATCACAGAACCGGTACCGCTGCCGACCGTCGCACTCATGTTGATTGTCGGCGAGGTCGTATTACTGGGGCGTGATTCAAACGACGTTGCAAAGAGCCTGATGACGGATTCGGTTCTCTTCATCATGGGATCACTCATGCTGGCGGTCGCCGTCGTTAAGCAGAAGCTTGATCAGCGCATCGCATGGTTCATCGTACAGTTTACCGGCACGCGTGCGTCCCGGATTTGCTTCGGCATCTCTGTCGTCTCGGGAATACTGGCTTCCTTCATTGGCGAACACACCGTCGCCGCCATGATGCTGCCGGTTGGTATTACCCTCATTTCGCTGACCTCCCAAGATCGCCAAGGCGTGCATAATCTCGCCGCCGTGTTGCTATTTTCGATTTGTTACGGCTGTGCCGTGGCTGGTATTGCGACCCCCTCGGGCGGTGCTCGAAACGCCATCATGATCGGGTATTGGAAGGAGTTCTTGTACGATCCCACAAATCCTGAGACCTCAAAATTCCTAATCGACTATCTGAAGTGGGCCACATTTGCCTATCCGATCTTCCTCATTCAATTACCACTCGTCACATTCATTTTGATGCGGACATTCCGCCCGGAGCATGATGATTTATCTCGCGCCGTTGCCAAACTGCGAACGCGAATCCGCGAACAAGGTCCAATGACACTCAGCAATTGGGTGGCGATCTTTTTATTTTTCCTGATTCTGTGCGGCTGGGTCACCATGTCTCAATCGCTCGGCATGGGAACGATTGCGATACTCGGAGCAGCCGCCTTCCTCATCGCGGGCCTGGTGCGCTGGGAGGACATCAACTCTGGCGTCAATTGGGGTGTTGTTCTGCTTTATGCAGCCGCCATTTCGCTTGGCGTGCAGATGAAGGAAACGGGCGCAGCGCAATGGGTCGCAGACGGCTTCCTGTCTCTATTGGCGCCATTTGGCGCCAACGGCGGCATAGGACTTTGGGCTGCGGTGTCCGTACTGACAACGGCTGTGACCAATACAATGTCAAACGGTGCAGCTGTTGCCGTCCTTGGACCGATCGTACTGAAGCTGGCGGTTGCCGCCAATGAAAGCCCCATCATAATTGGCTTCATTTGCGCAGTGTCTTCCGCCTTTGCCTATCTTACCGTTGTCGGAACGCCCGCCTGCACCATCGTGTTTGCTGCCGGTTATCTGTCGACACGCGATTTTCTCCTTGTTGGTTGGCGCATGGCCGTCATGTCGACGATCGTTTTGCTCTTGACCGCGGCGCTTTATTGGCCGTTTCTCGGAGTCTAGCTCATGGCGACCTGGTGGTCCCACATTCTCAAGACCGACCACGGCTTAGACGTCTCAGAAGAGCGCGAGCGCCGCCGCAAGCAATTCCGCATCCTGGTTTGTGTCAACGGTACCGATAAGTCTTATGAAGGATTAAATCTGGCGGCGGAAATTGGCAGGAAAAATCCCTGCGACATCATTCTCCTCTATGTGCGCCGTATCGATCAGGGCCTGAATTCCGGCGGACTGCAGGTGCGTATTGCACGCCAAAACATGTTGGACTGGGGTCTCGAACTCCCCGGCGTTCAGTATTTAAGGCGCGGCTATGAAATCTTGCTGGACCTCGGATATGCCCGCAAGGATTGGCGTTCCAGGCATAGCCACACCGACGTGTTTGGCGATCCACTTGGCGACAACAAGATCGATTTTCAGTCCGGCAAGAACAAGCGGATTACGCTTAAGCTAAAGACGGCACCCACGGTCTCTAGCGGGATCCTCGATCAATACGAACTGGGTCCCTACAATCTAATAATTATGGGCCCACCCAAGCGCTGGCGTGGCGAACTTAGAACGTTTATCGAACCAAGCACAGTGCAAAAGGTCGCGATGTTGTCGCCCTGCTCTGTCCTCTCTGTGAAAGCACCCTTGGAGCCGGGATCCGGTTTTCTGATCTGCGTCGATGGCACCGAAAAAAGCACCAAGGCCATGAAACAGGCAGCCGTTCTGGCCTACAATTTAAAGCGCCCAATAACGCTCGTTTCGGTTGCGCGCGATAGAGACTCCTATACCCAAACCCGGCAAATTCTCGACGTCGCACAACAAGGCCTCAACGACCTGGGTATTGCTGACGTCGAAACGATTGCCGCAACGGGCGAACCGGTTGATGAAATTTTGGCGATTGCCGATCAATTTGGCATCATTGTCGTGGCCGACTCAGGCCAATCGCGCCTGATGCGGTTCTTTCGCGGCAGCACAGCTTTCGACATCATGGGCCGTGCACCTGTCTCCGTGATGATTGTCCGTTGATATAAACCGAATGCCGCTTCCGACCCGTCAGCGAGCAACCGTGATCGGTTTTCCCTCACTCGCTGAGCGATGCATCGCGTCAATAACAGCCGTACTGTGTACGGCTTGATCAGCCGGCACAGGAAATGGCGCAATCCCGGCAACCGCATCAGCAAAGGCTTCAATCTCGGCCCTTTGTGCATCAACCGGCGAAAATGTTAGCTCTTCCCTGTCACCGCTTGTTGGCTGAAAGACCAAATCCTTGGCGCCGGCGATTGCGATCCAACCTTTGGTCCCAAAAATTTGAAACCGATGAAAAACGGCCGTCGTCCCAATCGCTGTGAGAAGTGCACTTTGCCCCTGCGTTGTTTGGAGTAATACGGCCGTCACATCATTGAGCCGGTTATTGCTGGCACCCGTAAAGCCCTTCGCATGAACCTCATCGATCGGTCCCATGGTCTCGATGACGAGATAAAGCATATGGTCTGCCAAGGCCCCGGCCGGCGCATTTGCCGGATCCGCCTTCCAATCATCGTGGTGCAACGGACCATAGCGATCGACACAAAAATTTCCTTCGGCGTGGATCACCTGGCCGATTGCACCGCCCGCCAACCGGCGCCGCATTTCTTGGACATTTGGATAGAAGCATCGGTCATAACCCAATGCCAACAGCTGGCCCGTCTCATCTGCCGCTTTGCCTAGCGCTCTGCCATCGGCCGCCGTGAGCGCCATTTGCTTGATGGCAAGAACCGGTTTTCCCGCCCTCAGTGCCTTTAGGGAATGTGCGGCATGCAAGTGTGCAGGCCCACACGAGACAACCGCTTTAATTGCATCATCGCCAAGCACCGAATCATAGTCGGTTGTCAATTTGATGTCGTTCGCTTTCGCAAAGTCTTCCGACCGAGACACATCGGTAACAACCGCCGAAACAAAGCGCGCTTTATTCGATTTTCCCTGCACCGACTGCACAAGGCCCCTGCCCCAACTTCCAAGACCTACGATTGCTAAATCGAGCACGACTTTATCTCCCTGAATTGGCTGTACAGCATTTGAGCTGTTCTCACCCTTGGTCTGAAGCATTTATTGTCCACCGACACAGAATGCCCCGCACCATCATTTTGCCAGCGCACCCGCCGGGCAGATCTCGTTGATCCTGGCCAGATCATCATCGCTCAAAACGACCGAGGCCGCGACAGCATTATCACGCAGGTGCGCGCGCGTCTTAGATGATGGAATCGGAATGACTGCGCCGCCAAGTCGACCGCTTTGATGCATTACCCAGGCTAAAGAAAGTGCGGAGACTGTAATGCCTTTTTCAGACGCGACCTCCGCTAGACGCTCTACAATCGCCATGTTGTGTTCGAAATTTCCGTCCGAATACCTGCTGTCACGTTCGCGCACATCACCATCCGGAATGTCCTCTCGCGCATGAAACAGACCGGCCAGCAGTCCTCGCCCAAGCGGCGCGTAAGCCATAAACGCCATATCATGGGCCTTGCACGCACCAAGCAATTCATCTTCCGGCGTACGCACAAGCAGCGAATATTCATCTTGAAGGGAAACAACCGGATGCACGGATGAGGCGCGCGCCACAATCTCCGCCGACGCGTCTTTCGACATGGCTATATAGCGGGTCTTACCCTCTTTGATCATTTGCGCCATGGCGGCAACTGTGTCTTCGATTTCGACGTTGGGATCGACGCGGGAAATACAGATGACGTCCATGCAATCGATGCCCAATCGCTTAAGGCCACCCTCGGTTGATTGGCGTATGTGTTCGGGCGTACCGCTGACCACCGTGCGACCGTCAGGCCGGATGCTGCCTATTTTCGAATGGATTACGACTTCGTCGCGCCGACCCTTTATGGCTTCTCCGATCAGGCGCTGATTGTGCCCCTTGCCGTAGTTGGACGACGTATCGAGGAGATTGATGCCGAGATCGATGGCCTCTCGGATCGTCGCGATGCATTCTTTGTCATCCTGCGCACCGTAGACGCCTGACATGCTAAAGCACCCAAGTCCAATTGGCGAAACCATTAAGTCCGTCGGTCCGAATTGTATGCGGTTCATAATCTTTGCCCCTACCAGTATTTAGATTGTTCGTGTTTTGATTACGATACCCACAAACGACAGCGCATTACCAGATCATTTGCGCGCCCGTGCGCTCACAATCGGCTGTCACTTATTCCGAGACTTCGGCAATCAAGCCGGCATGATCCACGTCGTCAGAACCGATGGCATGTCAGGCATTATGCAATCCCAGCTCTCACCGCGGTCATTTGACCGATAGACCGCCCCCGTGCCGCGTTCGTTGGGCGTCATCCCGAACCCGCGCGCACCATCGCCCATACCGCAAAACAAAACATCCGGCTTTTCAGGGTGGGGTATGAATGTCCAGGGCATATAAGGCATGTCGATCGGTAGGTTCGCAGAGTTGCGCCAGCTCTCACCCTCATCGTCACTGATCAGGATATGACCATGCGGCGTCATCTTTTCACGCACCCAATAGCCCGGAGACCCTCTGCCGCCGCCGAGCACCATGCGCGGCTTGCCGTCTGGACCATCACAGAATATCCACTCATGCGAATAGCTGTAGTATTCCGTGTAACCATAAGGCATGCCATTTTCCACCCGGTGCCAAGCCTTGCCGGCATCGTCGGTGCGAAAGAACCCGCGCGCCGAAGAAACATAATAGCGGTCAAAACTGCCAGGCAGATTGGCAACGATGTGCATATCGAGATAGTCGATGCCGTTACTGACATCCTCCCAATGAGCTCCACCATCGAGACTGCGCACGACACCACCATGCTCCAGCAAGACGTAGATCAGCTCACGCCGGTCCGGATGAATATAGATATGGCGCACATGCGGCGGGACTTTGCCGAGATAGGTGGCAGGAACGGTCCACTGATCCTGCACCGATTGCGGCAGCGCGAGAAAGCTATCGACCGTTTCAAACGTCCGACCCCGATCCTCACTGCGATAGAGGCAGATCGGGCCACTCCCGGCGTAGACAACACGTTCGTCATGGGGATCAACAGTAAATGTGCGGACATCGCCCTCTAGAATTTTGCTCCAACTGAGCCCGCCATCCGCCGAGCGGTAACCGCCGTCAAATGCAACCGCTGCAAAAATCACTTCCGGCGTCTGGCGGCAGCCGGTGATGTATTCAAGCGTTTTACCCGCAAAGCTGCACCCGAGCGTCTCAAACCCCGTGCCGTTATCGCGAAACACCGTCAGCCCATCATTGCAAGCGATGTAGTATCTGAGTGCATCCGCCATTGCTAACCTCGGTTACATTACTGTTATGTGCGCCACTCTGGGTTGTCGGCCCCATCATAGCCAGCCGGCGCAGTGGTGCAATGCGATTGCTTGAGGACCCCATGGTTTGGTCCCCTCGTGGACCAACCAATAAAGTAAAACGCCGCCAAGACCGGGGTCCTGGCGGCTTTTTTGTTAGCGGGTCATCCAGCACAGGCCGGGCCCCGCTTAGATGCAATCGCTATCTGCGATTAAAGATCCAACTGATAGGTTGCAGGCACCCAGCGATGCGCATCGCCGACCTTTTCGACATAACCAATCGCAGGAAACGGCATGTGATAGCCGGTTGCCGGGATCTTGTCGGCCGCCACCATGTCCAGGACTTTGCGTCGCGACGCGACAGCTTTTTCCTTATCCATATCGAAAATAACGTGCCATTCAGGCTTTTGCAGAGAGGCCACATAATGGTTGCACGCATCGCCCCACAACAACAGACGCTTACCATTGCTCTCGATGTTGAAGACCAAATGGCCAGGGGTGTGGCCAAACGCTTCGATCGCCGTGATGCCGGTCACAACATCCTGCCCACCTTTCAAGAATGACGTTTTCGGCAGAATAGGAACGACTTTGGATTGAACGACTTTCGAGCGCCTTTGCATACGCTTATTGGAACTTTCGGTCACCGCTTTCGAGGTCCAATAATTATTCTCCGCCGAGCCCGCCACATAACGCGCCTTAGGAAATCTGGGCTTTCCTTTTGAGATCAAACCGCCAATGTGGTCGGGGTGGTAATGTGTCAACACCACGATATCGATCTGCTCTGGCGTAATTCCGGCGGCTGCCAAAGCCTTGATCAAGTTGCCGCGCGTTGGACCACGTCCGTCAGCATTTCCGGAATCGAATAGAACCAGCTCGTTACCGGTATTGACAAGAACCGGTGTATAGCCGTTTTGCAACGCACTAGGTGGCAGAAAATTCTTCTGCATATGCGCCGCAACTTTTTCCTTCGATTGGTTCTGTCCAAAGATTGGAAACACCTTGTCGACGTTTCGATAGCCGTCATTCAGCGTCGTAACCTCGAAGGCACCAAGCTTAACACGCCGAAAAGGCGCACGATACGGTCCTGCAAGCGGTGCAGCGGCCTGCGCTTGATCGGTTAGATGCAGTGAGGGTGCGGCGGTCAGCGCTGCGGCACCAGCTGTTCCAAGCAAAATTTCGCGACGTGAAACTTTGAAATCTGAAGTAGCCATGTGTCACCTTATACTTAAACTCATGAGCAATTGACCATAAGAGCTGGGGATGCCGTTTTCACAAAAGTCAGATAAATGGCGTGATCACCGCATCCTCGCTCATCGACTGTATACCTACGACGAGGACCTGTCTCCCAGATCTCCCGGGCGTGAGAGGTCACATGATTGCGGAGAATGTTTTTGCAAGCAATGTCGATGTGGTAAATGACAAACTTTTGATGTTGTCGGCTCAGCCAGACTGACCATTTAACTCATCCCACAGGTACCCGCACAGCAATCGCCGCACTCGCAATGACGGCTGGATCATCGGGAGCATGGTCTATAACATCGAGACCGCCTTTGACAGCTTTGACCCTGACATTACCCATCGGCAGCACCTTCTTTACGGCTTCCAGGTCAACCTTCTCGGGACATTGCACGCCAACGGTTACATCGATATCGATATCGGCTCTGTCGATCGCCAATGATCGAACAAACGTCAATGAGCTATGATGGAGGGCATCCTGAACGGCCCGAATGGCGGCCTTGGTATAATCGCCGCCATGCAGATCGTTACCGGAGCCGAGTTCAAGGATAACGCGGGGCTTGGTCATGGCACTCAGTCCTCAGCAACATCCAAACTGACTATGGCACAGGCATTGGCGATCAGGGTGCTGCCGGTCCCGGCATCATTGGGAATTTCAAGCCCGCCCTCTGAGACGGTCACCGTGCCGTTACCGTAAGGCAGGACCTTCAAGACTTCTTGCTTGTCCACTGAGCCAGGCCGCGGAACACCGATATGCACATCGATCGCCATTGCATCAAGGGGTTTTCCGAGCACCGGCGCAATCGATAGCGAATTGTGCCAAAGCGCGTCGCGTAGCGCCCGGCATGCCGCCTTTGTTGAATCGCCGCCGCGAATATCGCTGCCCATTCCGATCTGAAGCACCATTGGTTTGACCGCCATCAATAACCTCCCTGTCAGCCGCCCCATGATCACACTCTGCAACGATAGATCCTGTCATTCAATCGGCTTATTGGACGTCGCCCCAGATCAGCGCTACCACAGGTCCTGATTGCATCTTGTTTTACTACAGACCTGAGACCACTTCACGTTCAGGTGAAAAGACTATCGCGGTCATTGCATCGCCAATTGGCTATTGCATACTCGCTGATGAGTTAGATGGAGAACACATATGACCCACTCTGTCACGCGTCGAAGCGTATTGGTCGGGGGCGCAGCTTTGGCGCTGTCCTCCACCCCACCTCTGCCCTCGTTTGCAGCCCCAGCCCAACCGTTGATGCCGGCCAATGAACTCACCAATCGTGTCATTAGTTTTCTATCGCTGCTCGACAAACGAAGAACTAAAATGGTGAGTTTCAAATGGAATGGTGAGACATGGCAGGATTGGAATTATTTCGGTGGCGGCGAATTCATCAAGCCGGGCCTCAGATTGGAACAGATGACGACGGCCCAGAAGAATGCCACCTGGAATATCCTGGCCGCCGTTCTGTCGCCAAGCGGCCTCAGAAAAGCGAAAAATGTTATGCTGCTGCAGGACATTCTTGCCGCTCAAGGTAACGGCCGCGGCGTACGCTCCTCACAGCGTTTCTCAATCGCCATCTTCGGCGAGCCGGGACCAACAGGGACATGGGGTGTCCGTCTCGAGGGCCACCATCTCTCATTGTCGTTTTCAGTAAAGAACAACCAGCTCATCTCAGTCACACCGGCAGCATTCGCAGCACTACCCAACAGAGTGATGAGTGGCCCGCACCGCGGGCTTAACACACTTCAAGGCGAAGAAAAACTCGCCCGCCAGCTTCAGGCAGATCTTGCACCGCGGCTCAGGGCCCG
This sequence comes from Hyphomicrobiaceae bacterium, assembly GCA_965223255.1. Taxonomy (GTDB): domain Bacteria; phylum Pseudomonadota; class Alphaproteobacteria; order Rhizobiales; family Hyphomicrobiaceae; genus CBDCWA01. Next base: position 868,216 of record CBDCWA010000004.1, read on the forward strand.
CGCCCAGCGCAGCGATCGCAAGCTTCGCAATATTCTGTCCTATGCCGGACGCGAGCACGCCAACACACGCAAAGTCGGTGTTGCCGCTGCAGACATGACCTCGGGCCAGCGCGAGATTTTGCGCAAACTCGTCCAGACCTATGCGGTCGACCCTTACGTTGGCAGTCTCGCCGCCGCGCAGGCAAAGCGATTGAAACTCAATGACGAGGCAGCGATACATTTTGCCTGGTATGGACCGAATATTACAGAAAAGTCGTTTGGCTACCGCGTCATCGGCGATCGCTTCGTCATTGAGTTGGGTTGCATCGATCAGCGCGCGCAGCATCTGCATCCGATCTATCACGATCTCGACACGACACTTGGCGTCATCAGGACATAAGCAGCCGGCGGTTCCCTTGGGAACATGTGGTCCAGCCAAGAGCCTATAGTCTTGAGCCCAACTTATCGCTCGAAACTCTCGGCTACCACACCACAAGGGGACCATGGCGTGGCACGGCTACAGCGCATAACGACAAACCTATCGATCGTTGAAGGTCTGACCGCCAGAAGCATGCTGGAGGCATATGGTATACAGGTAACGCTTGCCGGCTATTATCATGGCACATCGACGTGGCATCATTTATCGGCAATTGGCGGCCTTCAGATATGGGTCATGGACTGGCAGGCCGCTGCCGCCACTGAGTTATTGGCCACGCCACCGCCAACAGGCGACGCCAATCCGTCACGAAGCCAACGTCCCCGCTTTTCCGAAATTGTAGTTGCCGCCGTCGCGTTCCTTTGGGCGGGCTTGCCTCTACCGCTTTGGAACCGCCGACGAGACCGTTGACGTCCATGTGTCCAGCCCAACGGCCACCAATGAAAACGCCGGCAGGGATTTAACCCCTGATTTCGATATGTTCGCCATCTGGTCCATTGAACACGGCGCGACGCCAGCCGTCTTCACGCGGCTCTCTGGATTGGGTCGCGTGCGGCTTTGTGACTACCGGTAGGTTCAATTCTGTCATACGGGCAATCGCTGCATCGAAATCATCTGTCTCAAGGCAGAAGTGGAACCCCTGCATCGCAGCCGGCCGATGGACCAGTTCAAGAATCGTATCGCCAAGCCGCATATAGGCGATGCCGCCACCTGCGCTGTTCGTGCCTTCGGCATATTGAACGAACCCGAATGTTGCTTCGTAAAATGCCGTAGAACGATCGAGATCGCTGACATCCAGCGCCACATGATCAATTCGCTTGAATGCCATCCGAGCAGCCTTTCCCGATTGCTACTGTTTCCCCCGCTAGCCGGCCTTCACCTCGGCAACACCAACCATCGCATCCCGCGTCACGAGGGCGGCAAGCTGTTCTTCCGATAATCCCTCGGTCCCATCTGGCCGCTTCGGTAAAACAAGATAGCGCATGTCCGCAGTCGAATCGTGCACACGCACTTCCGTAGCCTCCGAAATGTCAGTACCGAACTCTTTCAATACAGCCCTCGGTTCGCGCACCACCCGCGCCCGGTAAGCACGGCTCTTGTACCAGGCCGGCGGCAAGCCCAAAAGTTCGCGCGGATAACATGAGCACAATGTGCACACGATCACATTATGCACGTCATCAGTATTCTCGACCGCGATCAGAGTCGTCGTCGTCATTTGATTGCCAAGTTCGCCGACCGCCGACGTCGCATCTTTGAGAAGGCGATCTTTGAAGTCCGGATCGACCCAAGCCCGCGCCACAACCTTGGCGCCGTTCGCCGGCGTTGTGGCCTCCCGCTTTTCGAGCATTTGGCGCACTTCTTCTGCCGTCACCACGCCTTTTTCGATCAGCAGCTCATGCAGCGCCAATCCCAGGATCTGGTGATAGCTCGACACTTTGTCATCGGGCTGCGGTGGCGCATGGCCATGATCGTGACCGTGATCATCGCCGTGACCATGTGCATGTTGGGAATGTTGATGTTGCTCAGCCATAATGCTCAACCTCGTTCAATCAAAGCAAAACGTAAACGCCAGATCTGTCCCGGCGGCATCAACGTTTTACGCGACCGGTTCCAACCAGTGCTCCATCAAATCAATATCCAGGGTGTCCGCAACCGGCCCCGTATAGTCCGACCAGATATCCTGCTGACGAAATCGTACCTCATAATGCTCTTTCTTGGGCCCATCGAGCGAATAAGCCGCGAGTTCGGGATTGGTCCAAGGCCCAAGCGCCTTCGTTATGATGCCGACTTTGCCACGAATATAAACGGGCGTACGAAAATGTCCGTTGGGGTAATCTTCCCTGACGCGAACCTTTGTACCGGGCGAATAGAGTGCCGTCATTGTCCAACCTATGCCGCTTGCCGTCTAATTGTCCTTGATATCCAGCTCGCCTTCCGCCGCCAGCCGGGCGCGGATTTCTGCCACGCGTTGATCGATCTCGTCTTGAGTGAGCAGGCCCTTATCGACCATCTGGCGCGCCAGCGTTGCTGTCCAACGCTCATAATAATTGAGCCTCTCATAGGCATCGTGACCAAGCTGTTCGACCGAACGCCTGTTTTCATGACTAACCACAATACCCTTTGCACCGATCACGCCGCGCAACGCATCGATTTGCTTTTCCCAAAATGTCATGGCGTGCTCAGCAGGATCAACCGGTCCGTCCGCTAAGCCGCCGACGTCATGAGGTCCACGCATCAGCAATTTCCCTTCTTGGGCTGTTTGCACTTCCAATACCTAAGCGCGTATTCTGGCATAGTACGCCGAGACCGCAAGTCTGCAACAACAGAAAGACGACGAATGGACCCAACCAACCTCCACCCGACCGCTGCCCCGCCCCCTTCGACAGATTCACCAATCCCAAACGTTTCCCTGTTCCAGATTTTCTCCTTGTTTTTCTCCATTGGCGCCCTGAGCTTTGGCGGCGGCTTGATCGCCTGGGTCTACCGCGAGGTGGTTGAGAAACGAAAATGGCTAACCGAGCATGATTTTGTCGGCGGCCTGACACTTGCCCAGGTCCTACCCGGCATCAACATGGCCAACATTACCATTTACATAGGCCAACGATTGCACGGTGCCATAGGCGCGATTACCGCCCTCTCCGGCCTCCTGGTGTTCCCCTTCTTCTTCATCTTGTTCCTTTTGCAGATTTATCATCAGATCATCGTCTTCCCCGGCGTCCAAGGCTTTCTTGATGGAATGGCAGTAACAGCTGTCGGCCTTTTCATGTCGGTCGGGTTCAAATCGGCCAGATCCACCATTCGCTCAATCGCACCGGCAATCATTGTCGTGGTTATCATTGTCACGGTCGGCTTCCTACGCTGGCCGATTATTCCTGTCGCCCTGACACTCGCCCCGATAAGCGTCGCCCTCGCCTATTACCAAAGGAGGCGCCAGAATGCGTGACGGTGATCCCGAAACCCTCTTAGCGCTGTTAGCGATCTTTGCACCCCTTTCGATGGTCGCAATCGGTGGCGGCGGCGCGGTTCTGGCGCCCATGGCGCACCAAACGGTGGAGGTTTATGGCTGGTTCGATAAGCGACAATTCATCGATTACTTCGCCGTATCTCGCGCTTCGCCAGGTCCCGGTGCCATGATCGTCGCACTAATCGGCTGGCATGTCGCTATGTGGTCCGGCGCACTGGTTGCCGTCCTTGCCATGTTCATTCCCTCTTCGATCCTCTATTTCAGCGTCGCAAAAGTATGGAACACGTACCGCGGCACTGAAATCCACAAGGCCCTGGAAATCGGGCTGGCACCGTTGGGTATCGGCTTTATGGCTGCAGGTGCTGTTGCCATATTGCGGGCTTCCGACACCGGTCCCGTTGGCTGGGCATTGGCCGCAGCGTCCACCGCGATCATGATGTGGCGCAGTTTTCACCCACTATTGGTACTTGCCTTTGGCGGCACCATATTCCTAGCGTTGCGATCGGGCCTGGGACTTGGTTAAGGAGCGGAATTTGCAGCCCAATACCCTTGCGCAAGCATCTTGCAACAAGGCGCCTGGTGCCTCAGTGCCGCTACGGGTTGGCACAACCTGTCGCAGTGCCTAAACTTGCACAGTTTCTGAACACTTACCAAAGGGCCCCAAAGGCCATGTCCCAGCAAACCACCATAAGACGTCTGATGGCGCCGGATATCGCAGCAATGAAAGGCCAGCAGCCGATTGTGTCGCTAACCGCCTATCACGCGCACACGGCCGCGCTTGCTGACAAATATTGTGACTTTCTGCTGGTCGGCGACAGTCTCGGCATGGTGATGCATGGCTACGAAACGACGGTACCGGTGCCGCTCGACCTGATGATCATGCACGGCAAAGCCGTGGTGCGCGGCGCCAAAAGGGCACTGATTGTGGTTGATATGCCGTTCGGCTCCTATGAAGAAAGTCCCTCGGTTGCCTTTCGCAACGCAGCCCGCATCCTGAAAGAGACAGACTGTGGCGCCGTCAAATTGGAAGGCGGCCGGCGCATGTCGGAAACCATCCGATATTTGGTTGAGCGCGGCATCCCTGTCATGGCACACATCGGCCTGACCCCACAATCAGTCAACGTTATCGGCGGCTTCAAAGCACAGGGGCGAACCACCGACCAGTGGGCCGCTCTTGAGGAGGACGCAGTCGCAGTAGCCGAGGCCGGCGCTTTTGCCGTGGTCGTCGAAGCAGTGGCCGAACCCCTGGCTGAACGCATTACCAAAGCAATCCCGATACCGACCATAGGTATTGGCGCCTCGGCTGCCTGCGATGGGCAGATTTTGGTTATGGAAGATATGTTGGGGTTGTCTCCGCGCGTCCCGAAATTCGTCAAGCTTTTCGGAGAGATAGGCGCCGCCATTGAGGGAGCGATTTCGGCCTACTCGGATGCCGTTCGCACAAGACATTTCCCCGCAGAGGAACACACTTATGCCATGAGCAAGGAAGCAACGCCCAAACCTCGAGCAAAGTCAAAGACTTGAACCGGCGCGGCAATTCGCTGACCATGCTTTGCCTGAGCCGGCGTCTATTGTATGACAGACCCGCCACAGGCGACCGCAGCCGATTTGGACAACGATAATATCTGGAGCCTCCGCAAGCATGACGAACGATAGCGATTCCCTAATCCGCGAGGTCGAAGAGGAGCTGAGGCGCGAGCGGATCGCCAAGCTGTGGGAACAATACGGCGCACTTGTTGTTGGCGCGGCGGTAGCGATTGTCGTTGGCGTTGGCGGCTACAAATTCTGGCAAGCCCGCACCCAGGCGGCAGCAGAGCGCGCCGGCGGGCAGTATGAGCAAGCAACCAAGCTGTTCTCCTCCGGAAAGCCAGCAGAGGCAACAAAAGCGCTCAAGGCGCTGAGCCAAAGCGGCCATCCCGGCTATGCGATATTGGCCAAATTGCGCCTTGCCGGCCGTGCCGTTGAAGCCAAGAAACCGGGTGAAGCGGTCACATATTATGAACAGATTGCCAAAGATCCCGATGCCCAGGACATATTCCGCGATTTCGCAATCCTGCAGATTGCATCGTTGAAACTGTCTGAAGAGAGCTGGACCGACATCAAGAATCGGCTCACCGAAGTTAGTAAAGATGGCCGGCCTTGGCGCTTTGCCGCCCGTGAGCTGATAGGCATCGCCGCCTTTCGCGCGGGCAAGTACGACGAAGTCCGCCAAGCTTTGGCCGAATTGGTAGGAAATAACGACGTACCCTCGTCCATTCGCCAGCGGGCGCAAGTGATTTTGGGTCTCGTTGCAGCGAAGGGGGGCGGGACACCCGCGAAGGCAGACAAGGCCACGAACAAGGCCACCAACAAGGCCGCAACTGGTGAGACAACCAACGCGAAAGGCAAATCAGCGGCTAAGGACAAATCACAACAACCGTCGAAGTAGTCCTAGCCACTGCACCGCCGCTGCACCATTCACTGAGAGCCTAAATGCGCAGAACCCATAAACGCATAAATCCTCACGTCGTCTGGCCAGTCGCCATTGCTGTGTCGTTCGCACTCGTTGGCTGTTCCAGCGGCCTCCCAGCATTACCGAAAGTCAGTTCGCTCAATCCTTTTACCAAGAAGGAAAAGAAGCTCCCGGGAGAGCGCAAAGCAATACTCGATAAATCGAAGTCACTACCCGCTGCCCTCGCACCCGCTAACAAACCAGTGACTTTGCCGGCTCCAGTGGTCAATGCCAACTGGAGCCAACCGGGCGGCTCAGCCAACAATGCGCCCGGACACCTGGCACTGCGCACATCATTGAAGCGGAGCTGGAGTGCCGATGCAGGCACCGGATCTCACTACCGCGGCCGCTTGATCGTACCGCCCATTGCCTTCGATGGCCGCGTCTACACACTCGATGTCACCTCACGGCTGTCCGCCTTCACAATGGGCACCGGCAAAATCACCTGGCGCAAGAAGCTGGCGCCCGACAACGAGCATGGATACGAAGGATATGGCGGTGGCCTAGCGGCAGACGGCGGCCGCCTATATGTGGCCACAGGTTTTGGCATCGTATACGCCGTCAATCCGAAGACAGGCAAACAGATTTGGGAAAAGAAGATTGGCGAGCCGGTTCGCATTTCACCGACCGCCCATCGCGACCGGCTCTACATCATGACAGCGGCCGGCCGCCTGATCGCCATGTCGGGGTTGGACGGCACGCAGCTCTGGCAATACAGAGGTCTGCCCGACAAGGCAACGTTAAGCGCCAGCCCTAGCCCTGCGGTATCCGGCGACTACGTTGTGGCGCCTTACTCTTCCGGCGAGCTGGTCGCGGTCAATGCCACAACCGGCCAACCGATCTGGACGGAAGCGCTCTCTCGCACCCGGACAAGTTCAGCCATGGGCACACTGAACACTGTGGCCCGCCCCGCCATAGACAACGGTGTCGTATATGCCATCGGCAATGGCGGGCGCATGATCGCAACCAAACTGAAAACCGGCGAACGCGTATGGTCGGCTAATATCGCCGGTAATCAGATGCCATGGGTCTCCGGCGCCAGCGTTTTCGTAGTCGATACGACCGGCAAACTTTTGGCACTGGACCGCGCCACGGGCAATATCCTTTGGACGGTCAAGCTCACCGGTGACACGGTTTGGTCTGGTCCTGTACTAGCCGGTGGTGTCCTATGGTTGGTCTCCAAGAGCGGCGCGCTGATAAGCGTTGATGCGCGCGTCGGCAAGATACTAGGAAATTCCAAGCTTGGATCGAAAGCATTCATTGCCCCGATTGTCGCCCAAAGCCGTCTCATGGTTCTGACCGATCGAGCCAAGTTGATCGCTTATAATTGAGCGCTAAGCGTAATTGACGCTTACCAGATAGAGACCGCAAGCCGGTGCTACAGGCCCACAGCAGCTACGGTCTCGCGCCTCAAGTGCCTGCTTCAGATCGCCCGTCCCCCAGCGTCCGTCACCGACCAGACGAAGGCTCCCCACAAGGGATCTCACCTGATTGTGCAAGAAAGAGCGCGCATAGGCCTCGACATGGATCTCTTCGCCAACGCCCGACACGTCTAATCGATCGAGAGTCTTGACCGGAGATTTCGCCTGACAACCCGCAGCCCGGAATGTCGTGAAATCATGGCGCCCCACCAATACTTGTGCAGCCTCATGCATGGCCTCAGCATCGAGCGAAACTTTCACCCACCAAACTCTGTCTTTATCGAGAACGGGAGGTGCACGGCGACAAAGGATCCTGTAGCGATACCGTCGCCCGGTTGCAGAAAACCTTGCATCAAAATCATCCGTCGTAATGCGGCAAGCAATGACGGAAATTGGATGCGGTCGCAGATGAAAATTTACCGCCTCCTGAATGCGAAACGGTTCCCATTCGCGCCCTAGATTGAAATGCGCAACCTGGCCCAGCGCATGAACACCGGAATCGGTCCGCCCCGCACCCCGAACACCAACAGCCTCGCCACTGAATGCTTTGATAGCATCCTGCAGCGCGCCCTGAACGGAGACGCCGACGGCTTGCGTCTGCCACCCGACAAACGGCGTTCCATCATATTCTATGGTGATCATGTATCGCGGCATTACGACTGCTTATCACGACGATAGCGCACCGTTGAGCCCGCTTCTGCCGATTTGCCGCGATCCAATTACCGCGCGATCAGCGCCCTGGGCCACCTTTGAACACTGGCTTGCCTCCACCGCCGCCACGACGAAAACGTCCAGGGCGTCCGCGATAACCGCGGCGTGCGCCACTCACATAACCATTCGGAGCGGCAGAATTCTGCGCCTGCCCATGATTATAATTGTGGTTCTCATTATAAACCCGACGCGTCTCGTTGACCTCTGTTAGGTTTAGGCCGAGAGGCGTTTTGTTGCCAGGATTGATGACCACATACTTGCGCCGCGGCAACGGTCGGAAAACCCGCACCCCAGCCTCAAGGGTTATTGTCGCTCCATAGAACGGACGCGGCTCAACCCTTATTGTAGACGCATCGCCAGCCACGGCCGGCAAAGCTCCGATCATTAGCACACATGCAGCACTAGCCCCCGCAAGACGCATCCCCAACATCTCCAACTCCACTTTTCGAAACAAACTTAAGGAGACGCCATAGTAGCCGGAGTTCGCCCCACCCGAACGCCTTTCGACCTAAACTATTAATTTACAGAGTTAATGCCTTGCAGCCGACCAAGCGCGTGAACGATCACCCGTTGTGCTCACTGCAATTGTGTGCCGGGCGCGATCGCAAGACCGCGTAAAAGTTCACTAACCGCCATCACTTTCTTGCCGGCCCGCTGTAATTCGATCAGTTGTACCGCCCCCTCACCACACGCCACCAGCAATTGGTTATCCAGCACCTGACCAGCCGCTGCAGCACTATGCTCATCTGGTCGTGCCACCACCCTTGACCGCAGCACCTTGATCCGTTCGCGCCGATCATTCTTTACAATTTCGAACCATGCACCGGGAAACGGCGACATTCCACGAATCTTATTGTGCACCGTTTGCGCATCACAGCTGAAATCGATGTGGGCTTCATCTTTTTCGATCTTGTACGCGTATGAGACCCCCTCGTCCGACTGGGCAACAAAGTCCAGGTGCCCCCTCTCCAAGTCCGCCAGAACCTCTTGCATGAGCTCACCACCTAACAACGCGAGTTCATCATGCAATTCGCCAGCCGTCGTATCCGGTCCGATGGCAATTCGTCGTGTACGGCAAACAGGACCGGTATCGAGCCCCGCCTCCATTTGCATAATCATGACGGCGGTCTCCTCATCTCCGGCCATGATCGCTCGCTGGATCGGTGCTGCCCCGCGCCAGCGCGGCAGCAGTGAGGCATGCACATTGAGGCATCCCGTCCGTGGCGCTGCCAAAATCCCCTCTGGCAGAATGAGGCCATAGGCGATCACCACCCCGACATCGGCATTGAGGGCAGCAAAGCGCTGCACTTCATCACCACCCTTCAATGTCTTTGGTGTTCGAACCTCAATGCCCTGCGTCTCGGCATAAACATGCACCGGCGACTTTCTGTCCGACATGCCGCGCCCGGCCCGCCGCGGCGGTTGCGAATAGACGCAGACAACGTCATGCCCACTGGCAATGATCCGCTCGAGACTCGGCACTGAAAACTCAGGCGTTCCCATAAAGACCACGCGTAAAGGCATGCCGACTCCAACCAGACAAGGGGTTGAAATTAAAGCGCGCTAGTTGAACGCGACTGCTTTTTGAAGCGGCGGACAATGATGTCCCGCTTTAGACGCGACAGAAAATCGATGATCAGTCGCCCGTCAAGGTGATCGATCTCGTGCTGCAGGGCAGTCGCCAGCAGGCCATCCGCCTCAAGTTCCTGCGGCTTGCCGGAACGGTCCAGATAACCGACACGCACATGAGCCGGGCGCTCAATCTCAACCTTCACCTCCGGCAGCGACAGGCACCCTTCCTCATAAGTGTTTTTCTCATCACTGAGGCTCAATATTTTGGGGTTCACCAAAACAATCGGATTCGGCTCTTCCTTTTCATGATCGGTAACATCAACCACGAGGAGCCGGCGCAAGATTCCGACCTGCACGGCGGCAAGGCCGATACCGGGCGCCTCATACATGGTCTCCAGCATATCATCTGCAAGCCGCCGCAAGTCATCGTCCACGCGCTCGACCGGCAGCGACCTTTCACGCAACAATTGATCCGGAAGGGTTATGATATTGAGTTGTGACATAACTTGGAGATAAGCGAGGCAGCGCCATCGGTCAATGCACCCGCCCTGACAACCCAAAAATCTTTACGCTGCGAAGCGCACGCCACGCAATTATCGACAAGATCTTGGTCCCGGCAAGCAGCGTGCCCTTAACCGTACCCGAAATTTTGGAGCTGCCAACCCGGCGGCGATAGCGGACCGGCACCTCGAGAACGCGCAAGCCTCGCTCTGCTGCCTTGACCTGCATTTCAACGGTCCAACCAAAATCCCTATCGGCCATCTCCAATCCTGCAAGCGCCGCCCAACGAATTGCCCGAAACGGACCGAGATCGGAAAAGTTAACCCCCCAAATCCAGCGAATAAGCCTTGTCGCCAGCCAGTTTCCGTAGCGCTGTTGTGGAGATAGCGCACCGGGTTCTGCCTGCCCCAAGGTGCGCGAGCCAATCACCATGTCAACGTCACCCGCGATGATTGGATTGACCAGCTCGTCCATATCATCGGGATAATCAGAATAGTCACCGTCAACGAATACCACAACGTCGACCGGCCGAACGCGCGCCAGACCAGCAAGGCAAGCCGCACCATAGCCACGCCGGCGCTCGATTACGACATCTGCGCCAGCCCGCCGCGCAACGCCTGCTGTGTCATCGCTCGAACCATTGTCCACCACAACGATATGATCGACCCAATCCGGAATATCGCCAATCACTTTCGCGATCGCCGTTTGCTCATTGAGCGCTGGAATAATGACGCCTATGGACTTACCGTCCCGCATACTGACGACCTATGGATATTCAATTGACATGCGGTAGATTGATCGCGGGCAAAAATGATTCCGATCCAAAATGTCTTATGTGCCTACGGCAAGATGGCAATTTTTGTTCACCGCTCAGTGCACTGCAAGCCAGGACAAATCGCCACAAGTTACACCGCCCGTCTGGCCTTAATCGCCTGGGCGAGGGTACCTTCATCGAGATAATCCAGCTCACCGCCGACCGGAACACCTTTTGCCAGTTCCGACACACCGATACCCAGATCGGCCAGCGCATCACGCAGATAGTGCACCGTGGCTTGCCCTTCAACCGTTGCACTCAGCGCTAACAGCACTTCTTCGACGATCCCGTCACTGGCGCGCTCAAGCAACCGCCCGATATTAAGCTGCTCCGGCCCAATCCCATCGAGCGGCGAGAGATGCCCGCCGAGAACATGATAGAGCGCGTTCGTCACGCCCGCCCGCTCAAGCGCCCACAGATCCCCGATTTCTTCGACAACGATGATCAATTTGCGATTACGCCGTTGATCGGCGCAGATTGTGCAGGGGCTCACAGTATCGATATTGCCGCAATCGGGACAGGTCACCAGTTCTGCCGCTGCGGCATGCAACGCCTCTGCAAGCGGCACCAACAGGTCATCTTTGCGCTTCAACAGCACCAACGCAGCCTTACGCGCCGACCGCCGGCCCAAGCCTGGCAATCTGCCCAACAATTGGATGAGTTTTTCGATTTCGGGTCCCGCAGTCCGCCCAGCCATACCAACTCCGCTTTTAAGCCACGTAAACTATGCCCGCTGTACCATCCAAGGCGCCCAACGGACAACCGCACATAGCCAAACCGACGTGAATGGCGGAAAACTACTTCAGCATTTCGAGCCGGTTCTTGGCCCGGCTTACGCCCAACGATAAGGCAACTTTGTAATAGTGGCGGGCCTTAGCGACATCTGCGCGCGCACCCTTCACACCCCAGGCTGCCAGCATTTGCGGGTCAAACGTCTCTGCCAGCGCCATCACAATCGACGGGATGGCAGCAAGCTCCGGTTTCTCCAGCACGGCTTGCGCCGATGACACCTGACCGGCCTTGATTAAGCGCGCAGCTTTACGCATGGCATCATCGGGCGTCAACGCAGGCGCACTATTTTCGTGTGCCTTGAAGACTTCAGCCGAAACACCGGTTGCCGCCGCCACGACGGGCGCGTTGGATTTTGCCGGCGTCTTTTGCCCTGGAGCGATGACCGAGAAAGTGACCCAAACCACGGCCGGAATAACGATCAGCAACCCAAGACCAAAACCGCGCAATGCAGCGCTCTTGTACTGCTCAATGTCATCTTCCGGTGAAGCCTGCCGCCCCACAGCATCTGTTGGTTTCTGAAATACTCTTGGCAACCCGATATCATCGCCCTCGCTATCACGGATTGAGGTATTGAGGCCCCCACCGCCCTCTGGCAAACGATCGACATCAGCAATACTGACCCCGAAGGATGAGGGATCAACCTGTTGCTGATTGACCTTTGCCGGCGGAGCGTTGGAGGCGACGACTTTTGCAACGTCGCTTTCCATCTTTCGCAACAAATCGCTGACCACCAGATTGAAATCATCTGGCATCTCGCACGCTCGATCCCTGGCCTTACTCCCGGCGCAGTCCCGCAGATCGACAATCTTCCCGTTAGCGGTACTCTTCACGCAACCCTCACTATTCCAAACAAAACGAGGCTTGACCTGGGTTCGGAGCTTCCGATCGGCAACGACACTTGCCGTATAATCACTTGATCAGATTCCCCTGCGTCAGGGCCCTGTGCGCAGGCCGCACTTACAAACGCAAACTGAATACATGATCCGTCCCAATCCCATCACCTGCCATCTTTCATCTAATTGTGGCAAATCCAGGATTCTATTGGCATTCAGACAATCCAGCTTTGCAAATTTACCGAACACCTTGCAATTATTAGCCTGAGAGTCGCTAGTATTTCCGCATTTAATAGTTAGCACGCCCCGGGGATCTACATCATGCTTATTCTGATAGTTGGACTTGCAATCTTTTTTCTGATCCACCTGGTCCCAACCGCTCCGGATATTCGCAACGGCCTCGTGACCCGTTATGGCGAAAATGCCTATAAGCTGGTGTTTTCTGCCATCGCGCTATTGGGATTTGTCCTGATCGTTGTCGGCTATGGCAAGCTGCAGGCAAACCCGGGAAAAAATCCAGTGCTGTGGGATCCCCCGCTATGGATGCACCACATCACGTTGCTGCTCATGCTGCCGGCCATGATCGCGCTGGTTGCAGCCTTCATTCCCTCACGCATTAGAACAGCTCTAAGCCACCCGATGCTTGTCGCCGTCAAACTCTGGGCTCTTGCCCACCTATTGGCGAACGGTGATTTGGGCGCCATCGTCATGTTCACGGCATTCCTGGCCTGGGCGGTCTACGACCGGATTTCGGTCAAAAAGCGCGGCGCATTAGGACCGTTGGGGGCTGCGACCGCCAGCTCCGCCCTAAACGATATCGCAGTGATTCTGATCGGACTGGCACTCTATGCCCTTATGATTCTATGGGGTCACGCCTACCTGATCGGCGTACCAATCATGCCGATCGGCAATTAGACTAACGCGGCACCCGAGCAACGGGGCGGACCAACTCTTGTTCCGGCCCGCCTTGGCGCGTATGGATGAGGCCATGTCCACAAGCACATCGCCCCCGACCGTTGTCATCATTGGGCGGCCAAATGTTGGTAAATCGACGCTTTTCAATCGCATGACCGGTAAACGTCAGGCTCTGGTCTCCGATATGCCGGGCCTGACCCGCGATCGCCGAGAAGGGACGACCGAGATTGCCGGTCATCCGATAATCCTGGTTGATACAGCGGGCTTGGAGGAAGCCGCAGCCGGCTCGATCCCGGACCGCATGCGCCAGCAAACCGCCGCCGCCCTGGAGCTGGCCGATCTCGTGTTATTTGCAATCGATGCCCGACAAGGCGTGACACCGGTTGACAAAGTCTTTGCGCGATTGGTTCGTGGTTCCGGCAAGCCGACCATCCTGGTTGCCAACAAATGCGAAGGGCGCCACGGCATCGATGGCATGTATGAGGCCTTTGAACTGGGTTTGGGCGAACCAACACCGATCTCGGCCGAACACGGCGAAGGCATCGGCGATCTTTATCTCGACATCGAAGCGGCGCTGGGGCTGAAGCCGCTGACACCAGAAACCGACACCCAAGTCGTGTCCCCAGAAGCCCCGTCCCATCCCGCACGGCCCTTACGCATTGCAATCGCCGGCCGGCCCAACGTCGGCAAATCGACATTGGTCAATGCCTTGCTTGGCGAAGACCGCATGATCACCGGCCCCGAACCGGGATTGACTCGCGATGCCATCGCCACTGATTTCACTTGGCACGATCGCCCAATCCGCCTGTTCGATACCGCGGGCTTGCGGCGCAAGGCACGTGTCACCGAGACGGCCGAACAACTCGGCGTTACCGATACACTGCGTGCCATCCGTTTTGCCGAGGTGGTGATATTGGTCATCGATGCCGAACGCGGACTTGAGCACCAGGATCTGTCGATCGGCGATCGCATCGCCAAAGAGGGCCGGGCGATCGTCATTGCATTGAACAAATGGGACCTGGCAACCGATAAGCAACAACAGTTAAAGGCCATCAAGGAGGAACTCGGCCAGCGCCTCTCCCAACTCGCAGGCATCAGCCTAGTGCCGATCTCAGCCATCGCCGAACGTGGCCTCGACAAACTCATGAGCGCAGTCATTGCCGCCTATGAGACTTGGAACAAGCGCGTGCCGACCGCCGAATTAAACCAATGGTTGAACGAGGCAACCCAGCGCCATCCCCCGCCTGCCGTGCGCGGCAAGCGGATACGGATTCGATTCATGACGCAACCCTCCGCTCGCCCACCGACGTTCATCGCCTTCTGCCAGCGTGCCGACGTCTTACCGGGCGCCTACAGTCGTTATCTTATCAACAGTCTCCGACAAAGCTTTAAGTTGCCCGGCACACCAATTCGTCTAAGTTTCAAAAAGGGCAAGAACCCTTACGCGAAACGCAAATAGTGCCGTCTCAAGACGCCATCCGACCGTCCGTCAGCTAATTGCCATGACAGAACAACCCACGACAGAAGCCCTGTTCTATCACCTCGACCATTTTCCGCTTGATCGGGTCCTGCCGCAACTGTTGGAGAAAACGCGAGAGCGTGGCTGGCGTGCAGTTATTCAGTCCGGCGACAATGACCGGCTCGAGACGTTGGACAACCATCTCTGGACCTATCGTGACGACAGTTTTTTAGCGCACGGCACCGCCCGCGAAGGCAACCCTGCAGCCCAGCCAATCTATTTGACAACCGGTAACGAGAACCCGAACCAAGCCGACATCCGCTTCTTCATACACAACGCCGAGGCCAACGAGACAGAGGGCTACCGACGCCTGGTGTTCTTATTCGACGGCCATGATGACGGTGCCATTCAGCAGGCGCGCGAACAATGGACGGCAATGCGCAACCTCGGCTACGCAGTCACTTACTGGCAACAAGAACGCACTGGCGCGTGGGTCAGGAAGGCATAGACCACGTCGTTTAATGCCGCCTCATTTGGTACGCAGATTGTTGCCACGCCCGCCCGTCTCGTAGGGTATGCCGCCGTCCCGCGTCGTCTCTTGGATGCGTTTCCACTCATCTTGCAACACCATCGTGTGTCCGCGGAAGTGGGGCATCACATAACGCGCAAAGAGTTCCATGGAGTGGCGGATTTTATCTATCCGCGTCCACTCATGACTGGTGATCATCACGCCACCAATACCTCCGGTCTCCAACTGCTTGCCTTCGATCCAAGCTATCGCATCATCTGGTGTGCCGACGACCCAATCCCGTCGGTCGACGATGGACTCAGGCGTAAAATCTTCGAACGGTTGATCCGGATGCTGTTGATAATGGCCGCGTAAACCGATTGCACAGAAGTATTCCGTCTCGCGCATGATCCCCTCTCGGACATCATCCCAAGCCTGTTCCCGTGTGTCAGCCAGATGCACATTGGTAATCATCCGCCAATTGTCGCGACTGGGCGTGCGCCCGGCGTCTTCTGCCCCCTTCACAACCAATTTCCAGCGATCCACGAGCCCACCCGTGCCACGCGCGTTCTTGCCAGCCGGACATAACCAGATCATGTCGTGTCGGCCGATCAACTCCAGGTTCTTCGGCGTTGCAGCCGACGGCATGGCAAGCGGCAGGCGCGGCGTTTGGTAGGAACCGAGTTGCAGGCGCAGGTCCTTGAATTGCCAGTATTGACCATCATGGCTGATCGGCTCGTCTGCTTCTAACAAGCGCACGATGACATCAATCGCTTCGTGCAACATCGGATAAAGATCTTCATTGTCAAAATTGAATAGGATCTTGTCGGTAACCAGACTGCAGGGACCGACACCGAGTATTGCGCGCCCCTCCGTCAGATGATCAAGAAAGCACAGCCGCTCTGCAAGATAGAAGGGATGGTGAAAGGGCGCACTAAACACCGAGGTCCCGAGCCGTACCCGCTTGGCATTGGCCGCCGCCATGGCCAGTGCCATTTCCGGCGCCGGCATCGTCTCCCAACCACCCGAATGGTGCTCGCCAATATAACACTCATCAAAGCCCAGCTGATCTGCCAGATGAATAAGCGAGATGTCGCGTTGAAACGCGAGCGCCGGATTTTCGCGCGGGTGATGAATTGGCATCATGAAGATGGAAAATTTCATACGCGTCCTCCAACCCTTTTCGTGACGGTAACACGCACTATGTTTTGCGCGCCAATTGGACCGCCGCGCGTAATCGCTCCGGCGTTACCGGCAGCTCGTTTAGCCGGATATCCAACGGCGCCACGGCATCTTCTATGGCTGACACAATGGCGCTTGGCGCAGCGATCGTACCGCTTTCCGCAGCCCCTTTAACGCCGAGTGGATTGAGCGGCGTTGGCGTTTCCAGGTGAAAGATTTCGACACGCGGCACCTCAGGCGCCGTTGGCAGCAAGTAGTCCGCGTAATTGACGGTCAACGGTTGACCATCTTCCGAATAACGCATGAACTCGAAAAGCGCCTGGCCGACGCCATGCACCACGCCGCCAAGCACTTGCCCTTCAACCAACTTCGGATTGATCATCCGGCCGCAATCATGGACGACCACATATCGCGTGAGCGCGATCATGCCGGTCTCGGGATCGACCTCAACTTCGCAGACATGCGTGCCATTGCAATAGGTAAGCGCTGTAACAGAAAAATCGACCGACGCCCCAAGACCCGGCTGCATATTCCCCGGCATCGCAAACCCCGGCACGCCGGAAATCGCATGTGCCACCTCGGCCAGACTTTTGCGCATCTCAGGCGCACCCTTGACCGCAACATAACCGCCTTTGATTTCCAGATCCTCCGGCGCCACCTCCAGCATGTGCGACACCGCTTGCCGCGCCTTCTCGGCGACCTGCCGCGCCGCGAGATGGACGGCGTTGCCCGCTGTCACTGCCTGCCGGCTCGCAAACGCCCCAAGCCCGAAATCCGTCGCATTGGTATCACCATCGACCACCCGAACATCGTCAGGTTGCACATCAAGCACATCGGCGACCAGATGCGCCATCATCGACTTTGTACCTTGACCTTGGTCGGTGGCACCGGTCGCCACAACAATCTGCCCTGATGGGCCAACGCGAATAACAGCGCTTTCAAATGGCCCGCGTCCCGTCGCTTCGACGTAATTGGAGAGCCCGATCCCGATCCAGCGGCCTTCGGATCTTGCCTTGGCACGCCGCGCTTCGAAATCCGACCAGCCCGCCTCGCTGAGCGCCCACGCCATGCACGCCGGGTAATCACCGCTGTCATAAACCATCATGCTGCCATCGCGTTGCTTGACCGGCGTCGTAAACGGCATGGCATCGGCAGGAATAAGATTGCGCCGGCGCACTTCGTCGCGCTCGAGGTTCAGTTCTTTGGCCAACCGATCGAGCAAGCGCTCCATGACAAACGTTCCTTGCGGGCGCCCGGCGCCCCGCGTCGCTGTCGACGGCACAATGTTTGTCATGCACGACGCTATTTCCAGTTTGAAGGCTGGCAGCACGTAAGGCCCGACAACATTCGTCGCCGCGTTATAGGGCAAGGCAATGCCATAAGGTGTTGCCGCGCCATGGTCGTGACAAAGGCGTCCCCTGAGCGCCATCAGTCGCCCATCCGCGTCGACCGCGACCTCCATATCCCAGTCCTGCATGCGCTCAAGCGCCGTCGCGATAAAATTTTCGCGCCGGTCCTCGATCCATTTGACCGGCCTACCGAGCATCTTGGTTGCGACCGCAACCGCAAGCTCCTCCGGGTAGAACACCGCCTTGGGGCCAAAGCCGCCGCCGACATCGGGTGTGACCACCCGGACTTGCTCCTCAGTGAGACCAAGCGAACTGACCAACAGCGCTTTAGCGCGATGCGGCATTTGAGAGTTAACCCATACGGTCAACCGATCTTCCACATCGTCGAAGCGGGCCACCACACCGCGGGTTTCGATCGAATGACCACCGCCCTTGTTCAGCCGAAAGCGCTCCTTAAACACATGGCGCGCGTTGCGAAACGCGGTATCGTGGTCGCCATAATCGATAAAATTTTGGGCCACCAGATTGTCCGGACATTCAAGCCTGACCTTTGGGCTGCCCTCCTGGATCGCGTCATAGGGATCGACCACGGCAGCGAGGGGATCGATGTCGATATCGATCGCCTGGGCCGCGTCTTCAGCCAGATGTCGGGCCTGCCCGATCACCACCGCAATCGGCTCGCCAACATATGTCACCTCCTCCTTTACCAGGACATACGGATCGACATGAAACCTTATGGCGGCCGCGGGAAGCGTTTGCGGAATCCTATCGTGCACGAGATGGGGGCGAAGATCATTGTAGGTATAGATGGCGTGAACGCCGGCCATGGCACGCGCCTTGGTGGTATCGATGTGGCGTATCAGGCCATGCGCGACGGGGCTGCGCAAAAAGGCCGCATAAAGCATGCCCGGCAAGGTGATGTCATCGGCAAAACGTCCAGCGCCTTTGATAAGCCGTCCGTCTTCGATACGCGGCACGCTTTTTCCGATCCACCCAAGCGAGCCCTCAGGCAGGCCATTTTTCGTCATCTCAAAATCGTTCCATAAGTACTTGTTTTGGTCGTTCAAAGTCGCTCGACGATAATGGCAGAACCTCCAGCTGCAAAGCCATGCGGAACCGGAATTACGGTCAACCCTTGACAATCGGCCATCCGCAGTTCTGTTTCTAAGCCGGGGCGGCAAGACCTCCACCAATGATAGCTGGGAGATCGGAGCCTCGGATCTCCTATTTGCGAACAGCCAATCAGGCCTGCCGGGGCCGGCAACTTGCCAATGCACACCGACAACGCATGCAACCATTTACGAAAATCTCGGTTCAGCGCCAGCCGATACGAGGGAAAGGAACAAAAGCATGAGCGATCCGCGCATAGAACACGCCCGCAATTGGATGGCCCGATTTACGGTCAACGGCGTCAACCCAAGTGACTTTTTTGATGTGATCAATTCCATCAGCCATTGGGATGAATGGTGCGCGGCCTTTTCCAAGCGTGCCAAAGTCCACGAAGATCTTGGCAAGGCCTCCCTCGATAAAGGTCAATTGGTAAGCGCCGGTGAGCATTTGGGCCGCGCCGCCGTCACCTATCACTTCGCCAAGTACCTGTTCGTGCAGGATCTCGAGCAAATGCGCGCGGCGCATATGAAAGCCGTTGAATGCCACACCCTGGCATTGCCCCACCAGGAGTTCCCCGGCGAACGGGTGATGATTCCCTATGAGGGCAATGAACTGGCCGCCATTCTGCGCAAGCCTCCTGGCATTGCGCGCGCACCTGTCGTTTTAATGATGATGGGGCTCGATTCGGCGAAAGAAGAACTTGATACATTTGAAGCGACATTTCTGCGTCGCGGTATGGCAGTGCTCGCCTTCGATGGTCCCGGCCAAGGCGAAGGCGAGTACGACATGCCGATTCGTTATGATTATGAGAATGTCGTTGGACCAGTCATCGATTGGTGCGAAAAGCGCGATGACATTGACGGTCACACCGTTGGGCTCTGGGGCATTAGCCTCGGCGGCTATTATGCCCCACGTAGCGTTGCATTTGAAAAACGTGTCAAAGCAGCGATTGCCGTTTGCGGACCATATGATTGGGGCAAACTCTGGGACAAGCTGCCGGACCTCACGCGCAATGCTTATATCGTGCGCAGCCATTCAAAAAATGAAGCAGAAGCACGCGAAAAAGCGAACACCTTATCGCTGGCCGCGGTCACCAGTAAAATCGAATGCCCAATGTTTGTTGTTGCAGGTGGTCTCGATCGCTTGACGCCACCGGAAGACATGCAGAAGATGGCAAACGAAGTCCAAGGGCCAATGGAACTCGTCACGATCGACGATGGTAACCATGTAGGCCATAACCGCCCCTATCAATACCGCCCGCAATCGGCAGACTGGATGGCCGGACATTTGCGCGCGCGCACCGCTTGAACCGAGCTGCTGATCACGTAAAGGAATTGAAATGTCGGAAAACGCATCGCACGGGGCCCGCGACGATCTTACGGGCAACAAAGGTAATCAGATATTCGGCAGTGATGTCATCGCACTGGCGCTGAGAGAGCAGAATATTCCCTATGTCTGTCTCAATCCTGGCGCCAGCTATCGCGGTTTGCACGACAGCCTCGTCAATTACCTCGGCAACGAGAACCCGAAAATCGTTGTTTGTACACATGAGGAGCATACCGTCGCGATCGGCCAAGGTTATGCTGCGGTCACCGGCAAACCTCTTTTTGCAATCGTCCATTCCAACGTTGGTTTGATGCATGCAACGATGGCAATCTTCAATGCCTGGTGCGCGCGCTTGCCTGTGATCGTGATTGGTGCCACTGGCCCGGTCGATTCCGACAAGCGGCGACCGTGGATCGACTGGATCCACACCACCATTGATCAGGGCGCGCTGGTTCGCGGTTATTCCAAATGGGATGACCAGCCGGCCTCACCGGCAGCTGCGGTGGAATCGATCCGCCGCGCCGCGATCATCGCTCAAACGCAGCCCTGCGGACCGGTATACGTCAATTTGGACGCTGCGGTTCAAGAAGCGCCGGTCGAGAACATGCCGCCACTGGAAGATGTTTCACGCTATCGCCCTCACCCGGCACCGGAACCACCGCGCGCCGCATTGGAGGCCGCGGTAAAAGCCCTCGCGAGTGCCAAGAACCCGCTCATTCTGTCAGGGCGCGCAAGCCGCAACGAGAGCGAATGGCACCAGCGCATTGAACTGGCGGAGCGCACCGGCGCCCGCATCCTGACAAACCTCAAGGATGCCGCAAGCTTCCCGTCAACCCATCCGCTCTATGCCGGCGAGACAGGCTGGCGCCTGCGTCCATCGTTGCTCGAATTCGTCAAACAGGCCGATGTTATTATGGCCCTGGACTGGGTTGACCCGGCCGGAACGATCCAACAGGCGTTCCCGAAAGGCGAGGGCGGTGCACCCACAGTGATCAATGTCTCAAACGACCATCACATCCACAACGGGTTCTCAATGGATTATCAGATCCTCCCGGCCGTGGACATCGATATTCCGACGGTCCCGGAGGTCGCCGTGCCCGCCCTCAACGACGGGTTGGAAAAGGCAGGTGCAATCCACAACAAAATGCCCGACCGTCCTGAACCGGAAATCGCCCCACCCCAACAATCGGAAGGCCGCCTCGACGTCATCGATTTGGCACGCATTTATTATCAGGAGACAAAAAACGATAAGACTGCCGTCATTTCGCGCCCGCTGGGTTGGCCGCCCAACGCCAACGCCTTCGAACATCCGCTTGACTTCCTGGGCTCAAACGGCGGCGGCGGCCTCGGTGCCGGACCAGGCAACGCAATTGGCGCTGCAATGGCCTTGCGTGACATCAACTCGGGTCGCGTTCCGGTTGGCATTCTCGGCGACGGCGACTTCATCATGGGCGCAAATGCACTCTGGACAGCATCGAACCAGGAGGCCCCACTGCTTCTGATCATCGCCAACAACCGCTCGTACTATAACGATGAGGAGCATCAAAAGCATCTGGCACACACCCGCCACCGCCCGGTTGAAAATGCGCCCATCGGACAGCGCACGGAAGAACCGCCCGTTGACCTTGTCGGGCTGGCACGCGCTCAAGGCTGGGACGGTGAAGGCCCGATCGAGAATATCGCAGACGTCGCAGGTGCCATTCGCCGCGGCATCGATGCCGTCAAGTCAGGCAAGCGCTATATCGTCGACGTCCTGGTGAAACCTGACTACGAACGACGGCCACTGATTGAATATCTCTAGACCAACCTGCAATGGATTGGCATCGTCCCGTTACCGACAAAACGCACGTGCGCTTTATTCTGCCGCTATCTTACTGGCACGTGCTTTTTGTCGCCGGCGCAACCGCACCATGCGTCGGAAGCTGTTAATCTGCATTCTTATGTCGTGCTCAATTGCGATCAAGGCCGGCGTTAGCACAAGAACGAGCACCATGCCAAAGCCAAGCCCATATGCGAGTGTGATCACTGTTGGCTTCAAGAACAATGCCTGCCGCGAGGTCTCGAACAAGAGCGGCATCAGTCCGCCGACCGTCGTAAGTGTGGTAAGCAAAACAGCACGCAATCGATCTGCACTGCCTTCCATCACCGCCGTAAGCATATCCTGATACTTCGCTCGCTGATCAATCGTCGTCACCAATACAATGGAGTCATTAATGATGATCCCCGCCATACCAATCAGGCCGACGATCGAAAACATGCTGAGCGGAATGCCATGTAGATAGTGGCCCCACACTGTCCCAATTAGACCAAACGGAATAACGAGCATGATTACGACCGGCCGCACCCAGGATCCGAAGATCCAGACCAATGTGAGGTAGATACCGCTTAGCGCCAGCAAAAAGCCCGTCTGCGCCTCAGCAATGAACCTGCTTTCCTGTTTTGCCCGCCCCAGCAATTGCCATTCGACCCCGAACTTTGCCGCCATGCTTGGCAGAATTCGATCTCGCAACGCCCGGATCACCGCATCACCTGCCGCGCCATCGGCGTGCAGGTCACCCTCGACGTTGACGTATCTCTTACCGTTCTCGCGCCGGATAACGGAGAAGCCAAACTTCTGCTTGACCGAGGCAATCTCCATCAGCGGCACGAAGCCGCCGCCTTCAACTGGCAGCTTCGCCTGACGCAGATAGTTCGGGCCAACCGACTCATCGGGCAGGCGCACGCGCACGACAATCTCACGAGTCCCTTGCGCAAGCTTTACAGCCTCAATGCCATAAAGCCGTTCGCGCAATAGTTTCGCGATACGATCGGTTGTAAACCCTAAGGCTTCCCCTTTAGGCGTGAGCTTCAAAACCAATTCCGGCTTATCGTAGGGCAAGCTGTCTTCGAGCGCACCGACAGCAGAGAAACGTCTGAGCTCTTGTTTCAGCGCCTCCGCTGCAATCTTGAGTTGGGCTTCACTACCACCAAGCAAATAAACATCGATATCTTCACCACTAGGCCCTGATCGCCCGCCACGCAGCGTCAGGACTTCTAACAGCGGTGCCCGTTTGATTTCCCGCTTCCACGCCCGCGCAAATTCTTTCACCGAATAAGGCCTAAGATCGCCATCGATCAGTTCGATCTCATAACTTGCAATAAGGTCCGGCACTTTAACTTCGGCGGATTTCAGTCCGCGACGACCGGACGTACCACCAAGCTTGGCAATAGCGATCTTTACTGGAGCGCGGCCGTACTTTTTCTTGAAGCGCCGGTTCGTGACACTGAGCGCGCGATCCAATTCGTTGAGCATTGCCCGCGTATCAGACCTCTTGGCGCTTTCATACATGGCCAAGTTGGCCCGGACCATACTGCGCTCCGGTCCACTGAAGAAACGCCAGCCGACCGTCCTGTCAAGCAGCGCGCTCACAGTCACAGACAACAGCACAAGAATGGCCGCCACGACCGGATATCTGAACGCGATCAAGAACCTGATGCAGCTCTTAAACGTCGTATCCCTGAACCGGGAGAAATGGCGATTGATAAATCGGCTCGGCGCATCAAACCAATCCTCCCGGCGCCCTGCGCTTAGGCTGTAGCGCATATGAGCCGGCAAAATGATAAAGGCCTCAAAGAGGCTCGCGGCAATCACCACGCCTACCGTAAATGGGAAGTCCGACAGCATCTTCCCGAACCGCCCCTGGATAAGGACAAGAACGGAAAACGCGATCACGGTGGTCACCGAGGCCGCAAAAACCGGCGCCCACATGCGTTGTGCCGCAAGCGTTGCGGCATCACTTGGGGAATAACCGTTGCGCGCCAAATGATCGGCATGCTCGCCCACCACGATTGCATCGTCGACAATAATCCCAAGACAAATGATCAGCGCGAACAACGAAATCATGTTCAACGTCACGCCGAACAAGTGCATCATTGCGATTGTCGCAGCCATAGCAACCGGAATGCCGGCAGCCACCCAAATAGCAGTGCGTCCCGACAGGAACAAGAACAGCAATACGACCACAATGATTAGGCCTGTAAGCCCATTCTTGATGAGCAACCCGAGGCGGTTGGAAATATCCTCGGCACGGCTCGCGGACAGAACGATCTCCACGCCTTTCGGCATTGTCGCCTGCATTTTTTTTGCGACCGTCTTGACCTTTTGATGCAAGCGGATGGCATCACCCTGGGCATCGCGATTTACGCGCAGCATGATGGCCGGTTGGCCTTTGTGGTAGAGGGCTTCCTTTTTATCGAGCCCAAAATCGATCAACGTTGCGATATCGCGCAGTCTAAGCTTGGTGCCGTCAGGGCGCGAACGGATTGCAACATCTCCCAACGATTGTGCAGAGACCTCGCGCGCCTGCGTTCTCACCCTGGCGACACCGCGATCGATTTCACCAACCGGTTTGGTACCGGTTTCCGCACGCACCGCTGCCGCAACAGCAGATAGCGTTAACTTATAGCGCTCCAGGACTTCCGGACGGATTTCGATACGCACTTCCGGGTCTGATATACCGCGCACCTGCGTCGATGTTACGCCCACCTGCAGCAACTGAGTGCGAAACTCTTCCAGATACTGATTAAGAAGGTCTATGCCGACAGGACCGGAAATAATGACATTTGTCACACGATCAAACCATCGCGTCCTGCGCAGCACCGGCGGGTCGGCATCGCTTGGCAGGTCGCGCACATCATCAAGCGCAGCGCGCACATCATCAAGCGCTTTACTCATATCCCAAGCAGGCTGAAACTCTATGTAAAAGCGCGCTGACCCCTGACGCGTCCTTGAATACGAAAATTGCACACCCGGCACAGTTCGAAGCTTTGGCTCAACGCGTTTAGCGATCGCTTCGTCAATTTCTTTCGGACCGACCCCCTTCCAATTGATCGTCACCCGCACCGATTCAACGGCCACGTCGGGAAAGTACTGCGCGCGAATCTTCGTCACCGCAGCCAATCCCGCAATCAGCAGCAACACCAGCAACAAATTGGCGGCAGTCGCATGGCGCACAAAATACGCCAGGATACTATTTCGTCGGGCTCCCGGCGCAGACATCTCATCTGAGTTTTTCAGATCAACCATCCCAATCACCCACGATCAGGGGCAAGCCGTCTCAAACCTTCGATTTCAGCCCGCGGCGCCCGCTTTTGCGACAGCATCTCAAGCAGCGCCTTCTTGCGCTCAGGGCGCATCTCAACGTTGTTTCGAACCAAGGTTTTGAGGCGATTGCGCTCTGCCTCACCAAGCTTCACCAGTCCCTTGCGATCGATGAGGCCACCTGATTTCGATTGCACCTTGGGTTCACTCGGTTTCACCTTGACCAGCACACCAGAAGCTAAGAACGGCAATCGCACGCGCACGATCCTCTGACCGAACGGGACGCCCGAAACGATAAGGTCGTCACCTTGATAGCGAATGATCTTTGCTTTGACTTCACGCAAACGCGAATCTGGCCCGATCACCAGGATACGGCCATCGACAGTCGCAGCCGATGCAGGAATTATCGTTACATCGCGCAATTCGCGCTCGCGCACTTCCACGGTCACAAAGTCACCAGGCCTGAGCGGCGTTCGGTTCGCATCTATCAACTTTGCAAACACCGTACGCCCGGCCTGATTCGCCGACACCACAGCGGACGAGCGATCAAGCCGGCCTTCAATGACGGCAAAATCATCGCCCAGCTTCAGTTTGACTTTCACCGGCAGTTGCGCGATCCGACTGGCATCGGCCGGATCGGCGAGACGCGCATAGGCGCGATTGCGAACCGGGAACGCCACTTCCAGCGAAGTCAGATCGATCAAAGCCCCAAGCTTTTCATTCTGCGCCACGCGTCGTCCCAAAGTCGCGTTAACGTCTGTGAGGCGACCATCAAAGGGCGCTCTCAGGGTTGAATCTTTCAGCGCCTTTTGAGCATTTCTCAAGGTCAATGTCGCACGCTCGACGCTGGCCTTGCCCTGTTCCACTCTGGCAACGCCGGCCGTCAACCCTTGTTCCTTTGCGATTACGGCTTGCTCGCCGGACGACACCGCAATAGTGGCCTGGTCGAGTATGGTTTCCGTCGTCACCCGCTTGCTCATCAACTGCCGCTTACGCTTTAGATCGCGTTTGCGGATCTTGAGTTGTGCTCTGGCCGACGAGAGTTCCGATCTGAGGAGCGCCACCGACGCTTTGGCTTCCGCTAGCACAGACTGGGCCTGCGCCAAGGCCGCCTTTGCATCGACGACACGACGGGCCGCAACTTCCGGATCTATGGTGAACAGCACCTCGCCCTTCTTGACCAAGCGACCATCGCGAAAGTTACGGGATAGATCAGTGATTGGCCCGCTTGTTGCCGCCCTTAGATCTAGCGTGGTCCAAGCCCTGATCTGGCCATAAGCGACCAACACCGGCCGGATCGTTGTTGGCACGAGCGTCTGGGCTTCGACGACGAAGCTGCGTTCTTTGAGCGATTTATCATTGCTCTTAGGATTCTGGGTGAGCGACGATGTCAATCGCCAGCCCGCGATCGCAACAAGGCTAAGGGTCAGGATAAGAAGGAATAGACCTCTTACTGCACGCGACAGAAATAGCATCGCCGACGCCCTATATTGCACCAACCAAAGATTGAACCGCCCGATTTGGCGATGTAGCAGCCAACCACACGGACAGCCGCATCTTATACACGCAAATTAAGGCTTGCCACTGAGAACCGCTGCAAAAGTTACGACACCTACCATAGACCGCGCGATGGACCGGACTGGGGGGACCCGGTCCAATCGCAAAGGGTCTCACAACTGCCTGTGCGCGATAGCAATCGCCATGGCCTTAGGGTAAAAAATGCCCAGACAATGCGTATTGCATATATTGTGCCGCCTCAACACAGATCAAGGTCATCACATTAACCACCCCGACGCGATGCGGCTGAGATTCGAATGTGAGAATTTCAGGCCGATAGAGTGATCGCCGGGCCCGATCACCGGCAATTACGACGATTGAAATAATGCTGAAGGACAAGCGCTGGTGGAAACGTACTACGCGACGGCTCCGGCATTGGTCGCCGCCATCGCCAGGCGCGCCGACGCACGCCAAATCCTCTTGCGCTCTTATCTGTTCGACATTGTCCCGTGCGCCATCATGGCCCGGTTGGGCTGCAACCGTTGGGCCCTTGTGCACGACCGGGCCATGATGAGGCGGTTGACAAAACTGGTCTAACGGCTTCTACGTCGCCATCAACCGGCGAATGTCCTTAGGACGGATAGGCAGCGACCGGATAGCGCCGGGTTTTTGCAGAGCATCATCCACGGCCGCTGCAATCGCTGCACCAACGGCATTGGTGCCCGCCTCGCCAGCCCCCTTGACGCCAAGCGGATTGAGGGGGCTTGGCGCATCTTCCGTAATCAGCACCTCAACCCGCGGCACCTCGGCAGAAGTCGGCATCATATAGTCCGCAAATGTGGTCGACAGCGGCTCTCCGCGTTCGTCGTAGCGGAATTCCTCGAACAGCGCGCCGCCCAGACCTTGGGCAAAACCGCCAACGATTTGACCTTCTACCATCTTAGGATTGACGGCACGGCCGATGTCATAGGCAACGAGATACCGTTCGACTTTCACAGCCCCCGTCCCCCGATCCAAGGCCACAGACGCGATATGCACACCGTAAGGATAGACCATGTGGGTCGAGTGGAACCAGCCTTCCGCGGCAAGCCCTGGTTCGCCCCCCAAGTACGTTGGCGAATTCGGATCGAAAGCCTTCGCCACATCGGCAAGGCTTATCGAAGGCCCGCCAGAGCCATCTCGCGAGATAACAATTCCATCGACGATATCCAGCGTCTCAGGCGCAACCTGCAACAATTGTGCACCCGCAACCAGAGCTTTCTCACGCACCTTTTCGGCGGCAATTTTCGTTGCGGAGCCGGACATCACAGTGACGCGCGAAGCATGTGCCCCACTGCCGTAGGTGATTTGATCAGTCCGTCCGTGAATGACCCGAACCGTTCGGTAATCGACACCGAGAGTTTCCGCTGCGATTTGCGCCAGGCAGGTCTCAACGCCTTGACCAATGGACGCGGTACCGGTCACCAGCTCGGTCGCGCCGGTGTTGTCGACCTTCAGAATGACACCATCAGACGGCCCAAGACCGCTCTTCTCAACGAACATTGCCACACCGACGCCAACGGCTTCCCCATTGGCCCGCCGCGCCGCTGCGGCTGCCTGCGCCTTCGGCCAATCGAACTTGTCCAAAGCTTTATCGAGGAGCAGGTTATAGTCACCGGAATCGAGCACGACATCCGTGCCCAAGGCATCGAGGTCGCGGGCATAGGGCAATTCATTGGCAGCGATATTGTTGCGCCGTCGAGCTTCAATTGGATCGATGCCAACCCGCACGGCGATCGCATCCAACAAGCGCTCGCGCACAAAAGTTGTCTCATAGCGCCCGGGCGCCCGATAGGTTGCAGCCGGCGTCTTGTTGGTCATACGAAAATGCCCGGCGACCCGATAGGCCGGCACGCGATACGAACCAAGCATCATACCTGCCGTCAGGTCAGCAACGCGCACACCATGCGTGCGCAGATAGCCACCCTGATCGTGGTAAAAAACACTGTCGATCCCAAGTATCCGCCCGTCCTTGTCTATCGCCGCCTTGATGGTGTGGGTTTGCTCACGTGAATGGTTCATTGCGACCAGGTTTTCGCGCCGATCTTCAACCCACTTTACCGGCCGCTCAAGACGCAGTGCCCCAAGGCAAACCAAAACATCCTCCGGGTAGAGTTCTCCCTTCACCCCAAAACCGCCACCGACATGACCTTCAAACAGATGAAATTTGGCCGGACTCTCGCCGAGCATCTTTGCTATTTCATCACGGTTCCAGTGCTGCTTTTTCGCTGTCCCGTGAAGTTCGAGCACACCACGCACACTATCAAGGCGCGCGATGGCGCCACGCGTCTCAAGCGGCACACCGGAATGCCGACCGATTGACAAATTGAGCTCAACGACGTCGTCAGCTTTTGCAAACGCCCCATCCACGTCGCCATAACCCTTCTCGACGATCGTCGGCTCGCTGTCATGGCCGGGCAGGAATGCAACCGGCATGTCAGTTGCTGATAGAACCGGCTCGCGCTCATCAATGTCAGCAACAACAAGGTCGGCGGCATCTTCGGCCACATAAGGATCATCGGCGAAGACGACTGCAATCGGCTCACCAATATACCGCACCTGGCCTTGCGCCAGGATCGGTTGGCAATAAGGCTCGAGCCCTTGCACTTTTGTGGCACGAAACGGAATGGGCGGGATATCGTCGACGTCCTCGCCGGTCCAAACCGCCCAGACGCCAGGATGCGCCACCGCCGCCGCGGTATCGATCGACCTGATTGTCCCATTGGCAATATGCGAGCGCACAACGCGCATATGAAGCTGGTGGGGAAATGAAACATCGGCGGCAAACAAACCGGTGCCGCGCACCAATGGCGGATCTTCCAGTCGAGCAACCGGCTGCCCAATGACCTTGGCCTGGCCCGGCCTGGTATCATCATGCGCCATTGGCCACCTCCGATTTTCCCCTGAGCTCATGCGCATAAGACAATACGGCTTCGATAATGTTTTGATACCCGGTACATCGGCAGAGGTTCGATGACAGGTGGTCTTTCAGGTCCCCATCACTGATGCTCGGGTTCTGTTCGATAAGCCCGACCGCCAACATTAGAAAGCCAGGCGTGCAGTAGCCGCATTGCAAGGCATGATGATCCATGAACGCCTGCTGCAAAGGATGCAGCTTATCCGGCGTTGAGAGGCTTTCGACCGTGCGTATGTCCTTGTCCTTGGCTTGCACGGCAAACATTAAACATGAGCGCACCGGTGCCCCATCGACCAGCACCGTACAAGCGCCACAAACGCCATGCTCGCAACCGGTGTGGGTACCGGTGAGCCCGCAACTGTCGCGGAGCGCGTCAGCAAGTGTGCGCCGTGGCTCGACCGCAATACGATACCGGCGCGCATTGACTGACAGATCCAAGCCAATCTCATCGGTCATCATGAGGACTCCTGTTTGGCACGTTGAAGAGCGCGCACGACCAGCACATTAGCAAGCGAACGGCGCTCTTCGCCACTGGCCTGCCAGTCATCAAGCGGCACAATTTCCTGCGCCACGATATCTCCCACTTTGGTAAAGTCAGCACCATCCAGCGCAACACCATTGAGCGCGGCTTCGCCAGCCTGGATGCGTCGCGGTGTGGCCTCGACTCCGCCAACACCAATACGCGCGTCCCGCACAACACCCTCGACAACATCAAACGTCACCAGTGCCATCGCAACAGCAAAGTCACCCGCCCGCATTGCAAATTCTTCGAACCCCCAGCAGGCCGTCGCACTGATTTGCTGCAGCCTCACCTGAGTGACCAACTCGTCGGCTTCGACAGCCGTTGTCATCGTACCCATAAAGAACTCAGAGATATCGACCTCGCGCCGGCCACCCACTTTTGCGAGCGTTACGACGCCGTCGAACGTCGCAGCCACCAGACACCACTCGGAAGAAGGATCACAATGAACCAGGGAACCGCAGAATGTGCCACGTTGCCGGATCGGATAATGTGCTATGTGTCGCACCACATGACAGAGCGGGCCGGCAAGCGGCCCGAGCCCCTCTGGCGATTGAAAGCGTGCGTGTCGAACCAGCGCGCCTATGACGAGATCCTGATCGCTCGCGACCACATCGTCGAGACCCGTTATCCCGTTGATATCGATTAGGTGATTGGGGCGCGCCAACCGCAAAGCCATTGCCGGGACCAGACTTTGCCCGCCGGCCAGCACATAGGCATCCTGTGCACTCAAATCTTTGAGGAGCGCCGTCGCCTCATCGATTGTACAAGGCGCATGATAGGTAAACGGAGCTGATTTCATGGACAGGCAAGCCTTAATAGAGTTCGGCTATCGAGAACGACTATGATGACGAGGACACTGGGCACAAGCACAGATAAATGTAAGCAAACTTACAATTTTGCCAGCGGCGAATGCAACTCTGCCGCACCAGCCCTGCCAAGACGGACGACGCCACAGGACCCGCACGAATGAATTATCGCCACGCTTATCACGCCGGAAATTTCGGTGACGTATTGAAGCATCTGATCCTGACCGAGGTTATTGGCTACCTCCTGCGCAAGCCGACAGCTATCCGAATAATTGACCTTCACGCCGGCAGCGGCCTCTACGATCTCAGCGCCCCTGCAGCCACTGCGACCAATGAATGGCAAGATGGAATAGCCAAGATTTTTGCCGATGAGCCAACAACAGCGCCATCAGCCATCGCCAACTACCTCTCAGTCGTCAAACGCTTCAATCCCGAACCGCAGCTTGTCAGGTATCCCGGCAGTCCCGTCTTGGCCCGCGCATTGATACGGCCCAACGATGTCGTCGTGGCCAATGAACTTCATCCAAAAGACCACGCCGCGCTTGCGCGCCACTTCGCCCGTGATAGCCAAGTCCGTATAATGCAACTCGACGCTTGGACCGCCATTAAGTCACTGCTTCCCCCCAAGGAGCGACGCGGCCTAATCCTTATCGATCCCCCCTTTGAACAACCCGGCGAATTCAAGCGAATGACGGCGGGCCTTACTGAAGCGCTGTCCCGCTTTGCCAATGGCATTTATCTGTTGTGGTACCCGATCAAGGATTACCGGCCGATCACAAGCTTCCACCGCCATCTGACAGCACTAGCCCCACCAAAGACACTTGTGTGCGAGCTATTGCTGCAGACCCCAAACAATCCCAATCGGCTAAGCGGTGCCGGTGTGGTAATCGTCAACCCGCCCTACCAACTCGATCAAACCCTAGCAGACTGCGGCACCTGGCTGGTGTCACACTTGAGCGACCATCCTGCCCGCCGCCTCGATGTCAGATGGCTAGTTACTGAGCATAACGAAACCTGACCGATCAGACATCCTGACACGCTGCGGCACCTTGGCCACTGTTTGCCACGAACCGACCGGCCACTGATTTTTGAGGCACGATCGGCATGGTTTTTTCGCCTCGCCTGGTGCAATCTCAAAGTTCAAATTCTGTTGCAGTTGAGGGAGTTAGAAAAATGTCATCAATTCAAGGGGCATTTATCGCAGCCACGGTTGCACTCGCGCTCATTATCCCTGCCGCCCCCGCCCATGCGAAATGCGTAAAAAAAGCGGGCCAGGGCACGAACACAACATTGGACGGCGCCAAGTTCCAGGCCTGGGAAGCTGTGTTGCAAGCCACCGAATGGAGCATGTGGTTCAGCTGGATCACGAGCAACAATAAGGTCGGCAAAGCGCCAGGCTATAGGGTCACCGGCTTCCGCAAGAAGTGCAAGAAAGGTGGCCTGGGCTATACCTGCATCTTACAGGCCACACTATGCAAATAGCCGCACGCGATGCGGGAGAACCCTAAGGCTCCAGCAAACAACCATCGCCCGTCATGTCACACCCCGTAGAAAAATGGTCGCCATCGTAGCAATTCGCTTTGGTAACGGCCTGGCAAAGACTAATATTCAGCGCGGACAGCATTTCGAAGGGAAACTGGCGACGCTCGCCGAATTTGGCCACAAATGTACGGTGCAAAGTGAATTGTAGGGTACAGATTGTATGGCTCAATGGTTTGAGAGCATAAGTCTTGGGCCAAATGCCATGGTCAAAGATCCCTTTTGATCCGCAGACCTGAGTTCTGAGTTTCTTGTTGGAAGGAGTTCGAAATGATTAGATGCCGCAAACTGGCCGGACTGTCGGCCGCACTGGTTGCCGCCCTGTTTGCCATCACCGGCTCCGCAGAGGCAAGAAAATGCGTCATGGCAGGAGGTAAGGGCACCGGAATCACAAACCAAGTGGCTGGTTACATGGCAAAATCTGCCCTACAACAATCGATCCGGAAATCTGGCATGAAAGCCCGCGGCAAGATCAAGTTGAAATGCAAGTATGAATTTGTCATCTCGACCTGCACCGCAAAACAGCGGGCGTGTAAGAAATAGTCAACACCGGCGCGCTCAGGCATCGTATGGCCGCACCGGTTAGAGACAAGCCATCACGTGTGAGTGAAGGTAAAGCGTGAACGAAGTATTTACCTTTATGATTTCTTTAGACTGGGGTGTAATGGCTGGCAGTCGGTCATAAAAGACGCCATAGAACACAAGGAATGGGTTACCATGAAAGCATGTGTTGGTTTTGGGGCTCTTGCAGCCATATTCATTTTGAGCACACCAGTCCCGGTTGTGGCGCAATCCAGTGGTGCTGGCGCAGAACACTCTTCATCGAGTTATTATCGCGGCAAGGCCGGCCGGGCACGCCGCGCACCAAAACGTGGCGGTTACTCCTACTCATTTGAAGACACCATCAATACCTATGGTGACTCACGTACCCAGTACGGCAGCAACAATGCCTATCGCGATCCCTTCGAAGATCGCCAGACGCGGTTCGGACCATTTGACAATGGGTTTTTCTTCGATTCAGGAATCGGGCCGCGTGGCGGCGACGCACCGCAATTCTGAAAAATAAACTTTCGAGCCTGCAGAGCGGGCAGCTATTTGATCGACCTTAGAGGTGTCGGCTTGCCGGCACCTCAATAAGTTTGCATAACTGTTTTTATTTCATTGCGTCTTTTCAGGGATTAGTCGAATGAGCATCAGGACTGTTTTGTTACCGCTACTCGCAGCAGCAATCTTGATAGGCGGAACATCAAGTGACGCCTGGGCAAAATGCACAAGACTTGCCTTCTCCGTCAATGATTACGGCAAGGACGGTCCAACCCGCGACGCCAAGAAGCTCCTCGACAAATATATAGCGAAATGGACCTCAGAACGCGGCATCAAGAGGTACCGCACCGGCAAGAAGAAAGTGAGCTGCGAGCTGTTCTTGGATTTCGGTTTCTTTGACGAGCATACGTGCAGGGCCGAAGCAAGCGTGTGCTGGGGATCGTCCTCAACACCTTATCTTGCTGGCAAGAAAAAGAAGAAATAATCCCTACATTATCGCGGCCAACCATTGTCGAACCACGGTGGCGGTGCAGTACCCGTCGATTGGCGAATTTGCAGGAGCCTCGCAGGCTTAATTGGACCCATTGAGCCGGTTCAATCCAAGCGCTCGACGATCTAAGCGGCGGCGAGGCAATTCTGGAGCACCTCCAACAGCGAGATGCGGTCAAAAGGTTTGATGAGCCGCGCATCGGCACCGGCTGTTTTAGCGATTTCCAACTCTTGCGGATCGATATACATCATCGTGGCGATCACCAGCGGCCTGCGAATTCGGCTCAGCGGTTCCAGGCCTTTTAGGAACGTGATAGCGCCGGCATTCGGCAAATGCCAATCGACAAAGACTATGTGCGGCAGCTCCTCCCGACAGCAGGTCAGGGCCGCCAATTCGTCTGTTGCTTCGACAACGCTCAAACCAACATCCGACAGCACCGCCTTCGCGGTACGGCGAATGACCGGTGATTGATCCACAAATAAGCAAAGAACCATTTTGTGCCCCAAGGTTGCCAAGCCAAATATCGCGCAGACGTCGCACAGATCAACGCGGTACAATATTAATCCGACAACCCTTAAAATTGGATTTCGCAGCTGGGCCAATTGCTAATCAGTATTAAAACTGTCAGCCAGCCCACTTACCTGGGGCGCGCGATCAATTGCACTTGCCCATCCAACTTATCAAATGCAATGCCCATACCAGCCTCTTCCGCCAACCGCCAAGTGTAATAGGCCTGAATTGTAAGCGCATCGAGATCCGGTAGATTTTGACCATCAATGAAATCCGGCAGATATTGTGGCATTCGCGCTGATTGCCCTTCGCACGTCAATCGAAACACCGGCTGCTCCAGGCTGTTCTCGATCGCCACGCCGATCGTTCCCCCCCTCGGCAATGCCGTAACACCTGCCGCAACGAGATTGAGCAGCAATTTGACAAATGATTTAGGCATCTGTCCCTGGGGGCCATCCCAGACCAGGGCGTGTTTGCCTTCACCAACAAATCCGCGCGAGATCTCTTGCGCTGTTCCAAGGTCTATTTGCGCGCCCGCCGAACCAGCGGCGCCAAACGCAAACCGCGCGAATTGCAGGCGCGCTGACGCCTGCTGGGTAACGTTTCGAATGACGTCCAGCGCGTAGGACTTGGCATCCGCGTTGTCATCCTCATCGAGGATCTCAAGACCATTGCCAATGGCACCAACGGGACCAATGATATCGTGACAAATTTTGCTGGCCACCAGCGCCGCCAACTCCATATCCGATATCTGCGCGTGAGTTGTCATTTGTTTCCCTCCATGGCGATCAAGCGGCATAATAAGTTGCCCTTAAAATACCACTTGATCTGGCTCGGTGTCATAGGACTTCGAACAAATCCACATTCGCTGCATTTAAGCCCCAGAGAAATCCGAACCATTATCAGCTACTGCTCAAATCAAGGCGCAATCTTGATACATGGACCACCTTGCCAATGCAAAGTCCCAGTTGTCCAGATCGCATCAAGATTACTCAATAATTCTGGAAAAATTGAAGGGAGCTGGCTTTCTAGCCAATCTTCGGGCTTGATGAGCGCAGATTCTCACAACCGCCACCGATCGGGACATTGTTATGAGCGAACCCAAAATTGATCATGCCCGACTCGCAAACCAACTATTGCCAGCGATCATCGCCGCTGGCCACCTCCTCGAGACCTATCGCAAGGCCGGCGTCAGGATCGAGAAAAAAGCCGACGGCTCGCCTGTCTCACGGGCCGATCGTGAAGCGGAAGGGCTATTGCTGGCCGCACTGACTGAAGCGCTCCCGGCCATACCTGCGATCGGTGAAGAAGCCGTAGCAGCAGGCACGGCGCCAGCCCCCGGGAAGACGTGCGTTTTCATCGATGCACTCGACGGTACGCGTGAATTCGTCAAAGGCGGTGAAGACTACACGGTCAACATCGGCGTGGTGAGCCATGGTCAGCCAGATTTTGGCATTATTTATGCCCCCGCGCTGGCATTGTTTTTTGCCACCATAGAACCAGGGCATGTCATCGAAGCGCACCTGCCTCATGACAGCACCGCCCGGCAATTGGCAGATCTATCACCATCCCCGATTGTTACCAAAAAGGTCAATCCAAATGGAATACGGTTGCTTGCCAGTCGCACAACCAGGCAAGAGGACTTAGATCGCTTGCTCGCAGGCACAACGATCACCGACACGCAACGCACCAGCTCATCGATCAAATTCTGCAATCTCGCGCGCGGCGATGCCGACATCTACCCGAGGTTCGGGCCAACCAATTTCTGGGACACCGTTGCAGGACACGCAATTCTCTCCGCGTCCGGAGGGGTAGTGGTAACGCCTGACCTGACGCCATTTACTTATGATACGCGCCAAGGCACTGACTACAAGAATACACATTTTATCGCCGTCGGTGATCCGGATATTCTATCGTTTCTCAAATAGGCGATCCAAAACTCTATAATTGTGGTGGCGTTCGACCGCTCGCACCGCCTCTCAATCATTGAATTCAACCTGCATACCCACGCCGCACCAGGGCCTCCTTGATTTCATCGAGAATTGCTGGATCATCGATCGTTGCCGGGATGGTATAGGTCTCGTTGTCTGCGATTTGGCGCATGGTACCGCGCAGGATTTTGCCCGAGCGGGTTTTGGGCAGGCGCTGAACGCGCATCACCGTCTTAAAGGCGGCAACCGGCCCGATTTCATCACGCACCAGTTGCACGAGCTCTGCTTCCAACTGAGGTTCGTCTTTATCGGCCCCAGCATTGAGCACCACAAACCCGACAGGCATCTGGCCTTTGAGGTCGTCGCTGGCCCCTATAACGGCGCTTTCCGCGACCAGCGGATGCTTGGCAACAACTTCTTCCATTTGCCCGGTCGAAAGTCGGTGGCCGGCTACATTGATCACATCGTCCGTTCTGGCCATCACGAATGCATATCCCTTGGCGTCGATGTAACCAGCATCAGATGTCGTATAATAACCAGGAAAGGCGGTCAGATAGCTGTCGCGAAACCGCTCATCGTTGTTCCAGAGCGTCGGCAGACACGACGGCGGCAACGGCAATTTGATCGCCAATGTCCCTGTCTCACCCGGCGCCAACGGTTGGCCATTGTCATCAAGCGTCTGCAAATCAAAGCCCGGCATAGGAACCGCTGGCGAACCATAAACGACATCGA
Organism: Hyphomicrobiaceae bacterium; assembly: GCA_965223255.1. GTDB lineage: Bacteria > Pseudomonadota > Alphaproteobacteria > Rhizobiales > Hyphomicrobiaceae > CBDCWA01. Next base: position 905,688 of record CBDCWA010000004.1, read on the forward strand.
GTGCCTCAAGCCCAATCGGATTGGCACAGATCGCCCACCCGGTCTCGGTCTGCCACCAGTGATCGATGACCGGGACCCTGAGATGCGTCTCCGCCCATTTGATCGTTTCCGGATCCGCACGCTCGCCCGCCAGGAACAGCGTCTTCAGACACCTGAGATCATAGTCCTTGATAAGAGCGCCGTCCGGATCTTCTTTTTTGATAGCGCGAAACGCCGTCGGTGCCGTGAACAGTGCCTTGACGTTATGCGCACTGACAACCCGCCAAAACGCGCCCGCGTCCGGCGTACCCACCGGCTTACCTTCGTAGAGAACGGTTGTCGCCCCATGCAAGAGCGGCGCATAACAAATGTAGGAGTGACCGACGACCCAACCGACGTCCGACGCCGCCCAAAAAACCTCTCCGGGTTGAATGCCATAAATATTCGACATCGACCATTTGAGCGCCACCATGTGCCCACCGTTGTCCCTGACAACACCTTTGGGCTGACCTGTGGTCCCGGAGGTATAGAGAATGTAGAGCGGATCAGTTGCCGCCACGGCGACACAATCCGCCGTAACACCATCCTGTTTGGCCTTGGCAACGGCTGCCTGCCAATCAACATCACGCTCGGCGGTGAGGTCAGCCCGCGCCTGATCACGCTGCAACACGATGACACGGTCAGGCTTGTGCCGCGCCAGATCGATGGCCGCATCGAGCAACGGCTTATAGGCGACTGTCCTGCCCGGTTCGATACCGCAGGACGCCGCCACCACGGCAACGGGCTCGGCATCGTCGATACGCGTTGCCAATTCATTTGCAGCAAACCCGCCGAATACCACTGAATGCACAGCACCCAGGCGCGCGCACGCCAGCATGGCGATGACCGCCTCTGGCACCATCGGCATATAGATAATAACCCGATCGCCCGTCTTAACACCCTCGCGGCGCAGAACACCGGCAAACGTTGCCACCTCGTCACGCAGCGCACGGTAGCTCAACACCCGCTGGCTATCCGTAACAGCGCTGTCATATATCAGGGCCGCTTGATCACCCCGACCAGCATCGACATGGCGATCGACGGCATTGAAGCAGGTATTGCATTGGGCCCCTGCAAACCAGCGTCCGTATTGGCCGAGCGAAGGATCGAAGACACGGTCCCACAGCCTGTACCAATCGATATCCTTGGCCGCATCGGCCCAGAACGTCTCCGGGTCTGTCTTACTGGCCGCATATACCTCTTGATAGCTACTCATTCGACGTCCTCCTATCCCCCTCAGGCGTGCGCTTTGCGAAATATGAGCATTGAACAAGTCTCCTCCGCAACCCCTGCGCCTTGCGCGAGTGGTCGAGTCCCAGGCACAGTGAGCCTCGACCCGGCATACAACGACAGCCCATTGCCCTTGCTATTCAGCTCAGCTAGCGTTTGAGCACCTTCAAATCGTTCGTTACGGTGCATTGAGATCATGTCCATCAATCCCTATGAGCAGCACCTAGATAAAAACGCTGCAAACCATCAGCCGCTGACCCCTTTGACACTCCTGGCGCGGGCCGCCGCAGTCTACCCAGACCACACGGCTATAATTCATGGTACGCACCGATATACCTACCGAGAGTTTTATAGCCGCTCACGCCAACTTGCATCCGCCCTGTCGCAAGCATCGATTGGCCCGGGAGATACCGTCGCTGCCATGCTTGCCAATACACCGGCGATGCTCGAGGCCCACCATGGCGTGCCGATGACCGGCGCCGCCCTGTTATCCATCAACACGCGCCTGGACGCTGCCGTCGTTGCCTTCCAGCTTGACCATTCCGAGGCAAAAATTGTGCTCGTGGATCGCGAATTTGTGCCGGTCATGCAGGAAGCGCTCAGGTTGGCGCAGGTAGAACCTCTTGTTATCGATTATGACGACGACCAGTTTCCCCAGACCAATGAATCGATATCCCAGCTGACCTACGAAGACTTCATAGCCAAAGGCGATCCGAACTTTGCCTGGCGCATGCCGGACGACGAATGGGAAGCCATCTCCCTTAATTATACATCGGGGACCACCGGCAATCCCAAGGGCGTTGTTTATCATCATCGCGGTGCAACGCTGATGTGTTATTCAAACATTCTTGCCGTCAACATGACGCGTCATCCCGTTTATCTGTGGACGCTGCCGATGTTCCACTGCAACGGTTGGTGCTTCCCATGGACGTTATCAGCAGCGATCGGTACGCACGTCTGTCTGAGATGGGTACGGGCCGGCGCCATCTACGACGCAATTGCGCAACACAAGGTGACGCACCTGTGCGGCGCCCCCATCGTCATGTCGACTATTCTCAACGCCACGGCGAAAGAAAAGCGCGACTTCTCTCACAGTGTCGAGTTTGTGACGGCTGCCGCACCGCCACCTGAGGCCGTTTTGGCAGCGATGGCCGAAGCCGGCTTCAATGTGACCCACGTCTATGGACTGACCGAAGTCTATGGCCCGGCCGTCGTGAATGAATGGCACCGCGAATGGAACGATCTTGATCCGGCAGCACAGGCCACGAAGAAAGCCCGCCAAGGGGTCCGCTACACCGCGCTCGAAGATTTGACGGTTCTCAACCCCGAAACAATGTCACCGGTCCCGGCCGACGGCGAAACGCTTGGTGAGGTCATGTTCCGCGGCAACATTGTGATGAAAGGCTATCTCAAGAATCCCGATGCCACACAAAGTGCCTTTGCCGACGGTTGGTTTCATTCCGGCGACTTGGGTGTCCTCCACCCCGATGGTTATATCCAATTAAAGGATCGCTCGAAGGACATCATCATCTCCGGCGGCGAGAACATTTCATCCATCGAAGTTGAAGACGTGCTCTACAAGCATGCCGCGATCGCTCATGCAGCTGTCGTTGCAAAGCCGGATGAAAAATGGGGCGAGACGCCTTGCGCATTCATCGAACTGCGTCCCGATGTAGAGGCGCCGACAGCAGAAGACGTGATTGCGTGGTGCAAGGCAAACCTTGCATCCTACAAGTGCCCCCGCACCGTCATTTTTCAGGAAATACCAAAGACGTCGACCGGCAAGATCCAAAAATTCATACTGCGGGATCAGGCGAAGACATTAGCGTAACGCCCACCGGAAAAAGCAAGCCAAGGGTGTGGATCTCAAATGATTAGCGGTACAAACGCCTCAGCTGGCATGCGCGCACCACGTGCCCGCACCAATCAGCAAACGTCTGCACCGCTCAAACGAAACGCGCGTGTAAGAGGACGAAGTCCTCAGTGCCGCGTACCTTTCAGTCTTTCGATTTCTTCCTTGAGTTTGAGCTTCTCAAGTTTCCAACGTGCAATCTTGGATTCGTCGGCCGCCGCATAGGACCGCTCCTCCAAGATTCTTTTCTCCAAAGCTTTGTGTTTCTCCGATAGTTCAGCAACATGTGCGTCAGCTGACATCAGCACCTCCGGTCGTTCAAAGTTGAAGACTCTATAAGTGTGGCAGACTTGCAGCGCCTTGTCCAATTAAGATCACTGCTAGATAATTAATTTGAGATTCAACCAACAACTAATTTTGAATTTTTATAGAATTAGTTCGAATCTGGATAAGTAATACTATCGCAAGCTCTGAACACCATCGACAACCTGAGCCTTGCCTTTCCTACAAAACACGACTAAGGCATTGAATTAGAAACAAGGTTCTCGAAGACTCGATCGCCTGTTATGACTGCTAAATCGGAACAAGAGCTACGCGAAGAATTAACGCGACTGCGCACCGTGCATCGTGAGTTGGATGATGAGATCCTGAGTCTTGAAGCGACGGGTGCCCCTGATCAATTGCAGATCAAACGATTGAAAAAGCGCAAGCTGCAGCTAAAAGACGAAATTTCCGCCCTCGAAGACCGACTGTTGCCCGACATTATCGCCTAGGCGATTAACCTAAGCCGACCGTGTAAAACAGCGTTTAGTGCTTGCCCAGCGTCTAATGCTCTAGTATGGGCCAAGTTTTCAGTTCTCCGGCCTAGCTCATCTGGGACAATCCAAGGATCAAAGAGCGCAATTATGAGTTCTCAGCCGCAAGTCGCCATCATAATGGGCAGCCAATCGGACTGGCCAACCATGCGCCATGCAGCCGAGATGCTTGCGCGTCTATCAATTCCCTACGAAAAAAAAATCGTTTCCGCCCACCGAACACCTGACCGCCTGTACGAGTATGCCAAAGCCGCCAAAGCCCGCGGCATCAAGGTGATAATTGCCGGCGCCGGCGGTGCGGCACATCTGCCGGGTATGACGGCGGCGATGACACCATTGCCCGTGCTGGGTGTGCCAATTGAGTCAAAATCCTTGAAGGGCCAGGACAGCCTGCTCTCTATCGTCCAGATGCCAGCCGGCATCCCGGTTGGCACATTGGCAATTGGCAACGCAGGTGCCGCAAATGCTGGCTTGCTGGCGGCACAAATTCTGGCCCTTTCGGATGCTGCTATAGCCGCTGCCATCGACGCGCACCGTGCCAGCCAAACGGCCTCAGTGGCAATTGAACCGGAGGAGACCAGCTAAGGTGTCTCCAACAGCTAGGCACCCATTGCAACCCGGCAGCACTGTCGGCATCCTTGGCGCCGGCCAACTTGGCCGCATGCTCGCGCTTGCCGCCGCCCGGTTGGGCCTCAAAACCCACATCTATTCTGATGAGACCGGGCCGGCGATCGACGTTTCCCCGTATGCAACCATCGCAGCCTTCACCGATCAGGACGCCCTGGAAAACTTTGCCCGAAGCGTCGATATCGTAACCTATGAATTCGAAAACGTGCCGGTCACCGCCGCCGCTACAGTCGACCAAACCTGCACCGTCCACCCCGCTCCCAAAGCGTTGGAGATCGCACAAGACCGGGTGGCCGAAAAACAGTTTGCCCGCGCGCTTGGCCTGCCGGTTCCCGCCTTTGCCGACATTGACGATGCAAGCGGCTTTTCGGCTGCAATTGCTGAGACCGGCCTGCCGGCAATCCTCAAGACGCGCAGGTTGGGCTACGACGGTAAGGGCCAGGCGAGGGTCAATACCAGCGAAGATCTGCCCAGGGCCTTCAATGACCTCGGACAGACGCCATCAATTCTGGAAAGTCTCGTCCCGTTCGAATTCGAGATCTCGGTCCTCGTCGCCCGCGACAAAGATGGCAAGACCGCCTTCTACGATTGCCCGATAAACAGCCACGAAAACGGGATTCTGCGCCGCTCTGTCGTGCCGGCGCCAATTTCAGAGCACGAATGCAACAAGGCCCACGGCTATGCTGCAACTCTCGCTGCGGCGCTGGACTATGTTGGCGTCCTGGCCGTCGAAATGTTCGTTGTCGCGAACGGCTCTGACAGAACCATCCAGATCAACGAAATCGCACCACGTGTCCACAACAGCGGCCATTGGACCATCGAAGCCTGTTTTGCCAGCCAGTTTGAAAATCACATCCGCGCGATTGCCGGCTGGCCGTTGGCCTCGACCGAGCGCCATTCAGACGCTGAAATGATCAACATCATCGGCCCTGAGGCGTTGGATTGGTCGACCATCGCCCACGAACCGCACACAGCGCTGCACTTGTACGCTAAGAACGAGGCCCGGCCTGGCCGAAAAATGGGACATATGACCCGTCTTAGCCCAAGGACAGGGGACTGAAGACCTTTTGGCCATGCAATTGCTGTTCGGTGGCTTGCAGGTTTAAGGGAGTTTGACTATGTTCCCGATCCTCTGGAGCGAGTTCATCTGATTTGTGACCAGCGATGCGGGTCTGTCAGATCGGATATTGCTCTGATATCTATTGTAAGGATAGAGCATCTTTATCCGGCCTGAGACATATTGGATTTATCCGATATGTGCCAAGCAATCACCTCGGCGACCGCGAATAGTCGGGTGATGGTTTAGGTGCGATCGGTCGGCATTGGGGCGTAGCCAAGTGGTAAGGCAGCGGTTTTTGGTATCGCCATGCGGAGGTTCGAATCCTCCCGCCCCAGCCAATTGGCTGATTGCGGCCACAGCTTATGGCGCCGCGGTCATTCGCAGCCCATAGCTCAGCCGTTTGCGGCTGAACCAGCTCACCCTCCAACAGCATCTCCTGACGAGAAACGTCGTAGGCGTCTTAGGATCGCGTTTACTGAATGCTGTCACAATCCCTGCCAATCAGTGATCCGATGCGAGTTTCGTCACTGGCAACACCAAGCAACCTGGCAATAAGTGGATTTTGGGGTGACAGAAACACAGTCCTTGGCCAGTGCCAATCAGCGGCAAAAATCATTGTTCGAACCAAAGTTCGCCTGGATTGGCCATAAGGAGGTAGACACGCTGAAGACGCAGCCGGGCCCCTCACAAGCAATTGACGCACGCCATACCGTCGAGCGCACCTATCTCAATCGCAAGTCCCTTTCGTTTCGCGCCCGTCAACGTCGCTTCCGATATATTCAACCGCTGATCGAGCAGGTTCTGGAAAAGAAGGACGTCTGCCATATCGCCGACATTGGCGGTACCGAATATTATTGGGAAATATGCAGGGACTTCATTGAGGCCACGCCGGTCAAGATCCACCTGATCAACCTCGATCCGACGCCGACCACAAACTGCAAATTTGAGACCCATCAGGCCAGCGCTTGCGACCTCAGCCAATTCGAAGACAACGCCTTCGATCTTGTACACTCGAACTCCGTCATCGAACACGTGGGCGGCTGGGCCAATGCCTGCAAAATGGCAATGCATGTCCGCCGCATTGCGCCAACGTACTATGTCCAAACGCCCAACTTCTGGTTTCCATACGAGCCGCATTTCCGATTTCCGTTTTTCCAGTTCCTTCCAGAACAAGTGCGCTATCGCATGTTGATGCAGTTCAACCTCGGCTTCGGCGGTCGCCGAAAGACAATTGATGCCGCAATGCGCGGTGTGCAGTCGGTTGACCTGTTAGATATGGCGCAAATGCGTGAGCTATTTCCGGACGCGCAGTTTGCGCGCGAGCGCATTGGACCGCTGACAAAGTCCATCATCGCCATGCGCACCGCCGCTTGATCGCATGAAGTAATTTGAGACCGCCATCGATTGATGGCTGCATCTTATCCCGCGCCAGACATCAATTCGAAATCATCCCCGACATTCGCTGCACACGGGCCGCAAACCTGCGACGCACAGCCTATTGCCTCAAACTGTACTTGCCCGGCGAAAAGACGTATTGAGTGGGCGGGCCACAGGAAAGTGCCGATGACGCCAACGGATAGTTCAAAAAATGACGGCGGAGAAGCCGGAACTGGTCAACGCGAGGGCATACGCACCATCACTCTCATCGCCTCCGGCCACGCGGTTTCAAGCTTTTACATTCTGTCGCTGGCCCCCTTGCTCCCGTTCCTTAAAGCAGAATTTGGCGTTTCCTACACCTTGCTGGGCGCCATGCTATCGTTGCGATCGCTGGTCTCCGGCGCACTGCAAATGCCTGTCGGCATTCTCGTTGATCGCATTGGCGGTAAACGCATGCTTACAGGCGGCCTGCTCCTGATGTCGGCCGGCTTCGGCTGCCTCGCCCTTGCTCCGAGTATTTGGTGGTGCATGGCGGCAATGGTGTTGTTTGGTATCGGCATATCAACAATGCGCCCATCCAATTACGCCATCATCGTATCTTCCATACCTGTGCCATGGATGGGACGGGCATTCGGCCTCAACATTTTTGGCGGCCATGTCGGGCGCAGTATTGCCCCACCCCTCATGGTCGCGCTGACTGCGATATGGGGATGGCGCGCCGCGGTTTTTTGTGCCGCAACCATCGGCTTGGCGGTCTCCGTCGCAATCATCAGCCAATGGCGCTTGGTCAGCGATCATAGAAAAAGCGAAAAGGAACACGCAAAAGGCAGTCTATTAAACGAATTGGGGGCACTTGCCTCAGGCACGACCTTGCTGTTCTTTATGTTTTATCTTCTGAACGCGGTTGCAAGCAACGGCATGCACTCCTTCTTCATTGTGGCAGTCCACGAATTGCATGCCACACCGTTAGCCATCGCATCGAGTGCGCTGACCGGATATCTCATTGCCAGCGCCGCGGGCGTATTGTTAGGCGGCTTCTTGGTCGACCAAACGGGGCGGCATACCTTGATCGCCACACTGTGCCTCCTCGGCGCCGCCGTCGCCATTTCCACTTTGGGGGCTGTTTCGCTTCCGTTTGTTCTTCTAACTGGCGTCATAGGCGTCGCAGGCGCCCTTCAAGGCGCAGTCCGCCCCGCCCGCGATCTCTTGTTACGCGATGCCATGCCAAAAGAATCCTTTGGTAAGGCTGCCGGCATCGTAACCACCGGCGCTTCAATTGGCAGCGCCACATCGCCTCTGTTGTTCGGCTACATCATGGACGCCGGCGCGCCGCAGTTGGTGTTTTACATAATTGGCGTAGTTTTGCTGGTCGTGGTGGCAACGGTCATCGTACCGAAGGCCAAGGTTCGAGCAACCGCCTAAAGTCACCCTCACCGCCAACGCTCCCTCATTCGGCCGCCACCCGCGCCTCACGCGCCGCGTACCAAAGAATTGCGATTGTCACGAGGAACAAGACAAGCGCACTGAGACCCAACGAATAATGTATGCCAATGAGACTTCCACCAAAGCCGACCGTCACGCCTGAAAACGCCCGCAATCCATGCGCCGACATGTTGAATAGGCCGATCACACGCCCACGGATTTCTTGCGGCGCATTCTGCTGCACCAGCGTTTGGGCCATGGAGCTATAGGCAAGGTTAAAGAACCCAGCCGTCAGCATCATCGCCACCGCCAGCGGATACCAGGTCGCCGCCGCAAAAATACCAATTGAAATACACCACCCCATGACCAGCACCGGCGCCAGCCGCGCGCTTGGCTGCATGAGGCCGCGTGTCTCCAACAGAATACCACCGACAAAAGCGCCGGCTGCATTGGCAGCCAGCAACATGCTGTAATGAAGACCGGCTTCGCCATGACCGAGATCATGGGCAAATCCCGGCATCTGTGCCTGATGTGCATTGCCGACAACAAACGATGCCGCACCTGCCAGCAGGATCATCGACACAATTATGGTATTGCCAGAGATTTGGCGGATCGTCTCTGCAATATCACCAAATCCTTTGATCGCGCGCCGACGTGGCTCACCGTGAGCTGACGTTCGGAATTTCGGCCCATAAGGTGCATTGATCAACCACAACACCAGCGGCAAATAGATCAACGCATTGGCGAGAATGGCGTAGGACGGGCCCAAGGCGATCAGCAACACCCCACCGATCGCCGGCCCCATCAAAAAACCAAGATGACGCGCTGTGGCCATAAGGCGTATCGCACTTTGCAAGGCATCTCTGCCAACGATATCGTGCACCAGGAGCTGTGCCGCCGGCGACCACAAAACACCGGCCATGCCGTGGATCGTCAACAACACCACGGCATGCCACATCTGCAGACTGTCGGTAATAAACAGAATGCCCCAGCCAAGCGAGGCGAGCGCAAACAATCCCATGCCGATCTGAATGATCCGCCGCGGATCGAACCGGTCGGCAAGCGCACCTGACCAAAACGACAACAGCAGGAACGGCAGCCAATGCGACAGGATCGCAAATCCGCCAAGCGCCGGCGATTGAAACTTGTCGTAGATCATCCAATAGCTGATGACGTGCTCGATACTATCGGCCATCATCGCCAACATCGCACCCACATAATACATCCGAAAGCCCGGATGCCGGAGTGCCATGAACGATTTTCTTTCCACCTCGGCTTGCCCGTTGGCGCGTGCGTCTTGAGACATTGAAGATCTGCTATTCAATCCCGAACGATGCGGCAGGAATATATCGTTTCACCTATACCTGGCCGACGTCAACAACAGTTTTTTCAGTGTTTACCGGGACACCGAGAAGCGGCGTTCAAGATGCTGACTATAGACCGCCATGGCATAGCAGAATACGAAATAGATAAGGGCGCCGACCACCAAGCCTTCGACGTAGAATGAGCGCCAGGCAGGGTCGTTGGACGCCAGCCGGATGGCGCCCAAGAAATCGAACAATCCGATGATGATGATGAGGCTGGTGTCCTTAAAGATGGATATGAAATTGTTGACCATCGGCGGGATCACCAGCTTGAGCGCCTGCGGCAGGATGATAAACCCCATTTTATACCAATAGGACAGCCCCAAAGCTTCCGCGGCTTCGTACTGGCCGCGCGGGATAGCCTGCAGCCCACCGCGCACGACTTCAGCACTGTAAGCACCGGCAAACAGAATAATGCCCACTTGTGCCCGCAGAAGCTTATTGATGGTCATGCCCTCCGGCAACAGCAGCGGGATCATCAAACTCGCCATAAACAGCACGGTAATCAACGGCACCCCGCGCACCAGTTCAATGAATGCGATCGATAGGGCCTTGATCGCTGGCAGATCAGACATCCGACCTAACGCCAAGAGAATCCCGAGTGGAAATGAAAAGACGATGGCATTGACCGCAAGGATTAGCGTGACCGGCAGCCCACCCCATTTTTCGGTCGGCACAAAGGTAAGACCGAATACACCGCCGAACATCAACACCCACATCACGACGATGCCGACAAGCCAGCAGCACCAGAGCAGCCAGCCCCAGAGCCGAACATTCAACGTTGCAATGACCAAACCGACTAACAACGCCATCGTGACCAGCGGACGCCAATGCGCCTCGTAAGGGTAAGTCCCGAACAACATCAAACGATGCTTTTCGGCAATAAAGCCCCAGCAGGCACCGGTCGTTTCTTGGCAGGCCTTAGGGTCCGGACGCCATTCGGCGCTTATAAAGGCCCAGTCGACAATGGCTGGCACCACCCAAGCCAATGCCGCAAGCAACAAAAGTGTAACCGTACCGTTAGCCCAACTATTGAACAGATTGGCACGCACCCATTGGACGATCCGCGGTACGATACCGGGCCTGGCAATGTCCGACGGTGGTGATGAGACTGACATGATCCGATTATCTCTCCACCAAGCGCACTTGTGCATTGTACCAGTTCATAAACAACGCTGTTGCAATCGACAGTAGCAGGTAAATTATCATGATGATGGAGACACCCTCGATCGCCTGCCCTGTGACATTGATTGTCGTATTGGCAACATTGACGAGATCGGGATAGCCGACGGCGACGGCAAGCGAACTGTTCTTAATGAGATTGAGATATTGACTGGTCAGCGGCGGGATGATGACGCGCAGCGCCTGTGGCAAAACGATCTTCCACAAAACGACGCTCTCCGGCAATCCAAGCGCCCGTGCCGCTTCGATCTGCCCCTTTGCGACCGAAAGAATACCCGCCCTGACAATTTCACCGATAAACGCAGACGTATAAACAGTGAGCCCAAACAGGACGGCTACGAACTCCGGCGTGATACGTCCGCCCCCCGCGATATTGAACCCGTCGAGCGCAGGAATAGAGACCTTCGTTGGCGCCCCGAACATTACCCAGGCAGCAAATGGCAAACCAACCAGCAACAGCAACGTCCACGGCCATACCTGCCGGCGTTCTCCGGTTGCATTTTGGTGTTCACGTGCAAGCCGGAACACTGCGAACACAAACAGTATCGCGATGCAAAGCGCAAAAATTGCCGCCGCCCAACCGACATGCCACTCAAAAACTGGAAAATAGACACCGCGCTGGGTGAACAAGACACCAAGTATTGGTTCGGCCAATCGTGGATGCGGCAGGAACCGATCGCTAATCAATATCGAGTACCACAGGATGATCTGCAACAGCACCGGAATATTGCGCAAAAAATGGATGTAGCCAGCCGTCAGTTTGGCCAACAAAAAATTCTGCGACAGCGAGCTTATCCCAACGAAAATACCGAGCACCGTCGACAGCAACAGTCCAATCACGCACACATGCAACGTGTTGAGGAGACCGACAATTAGCGCATGCCCGAAACTGGCCGCCGGCGTGTAAGCAATCAGCTTTTCGCCAATTTCAAAACCCGCCTCACGCTCAAGAAAATCATAGCCCGTTCGAATGTCGCGATTTGATATGTTTTCAATGGTATTGAGATAGAGATAGCCGCCGACCGCCAATACCAATCCGACGACGAATATCTGCCAGAAAACACCTTGGACGGTCTTGTCCTGCAGGAGACCGGCAAGCGAAAGTTGGCGCCCGCGTCTAGCCGACCGCCCGGATACCTCAACTGTGTCGGATGTCTTATCCGCCATGCCTTCCCCGCTCGAAGATCAGCTGCCCTTAGTCGCCACCGCCACGGCAGCTGCGAAGAAACAGCATTGGAATCGACCCTACAGCATCGCGCGTTGGCCGTCCGGTTCGATCACCACAAAGGTTTGCGAAAACCGAACGGCCATCATGATCCTCACAGCCGATTCAGCACGGCCTCTAGCGCAACGGCGGGGCATACATCATGCCGCCGTCTTTCCACAACAGATTGAGCCCGCGTGGCAATCCCAATGGTTTGATATTCCGCGTCCAGATCTCACCGTAGTTGCCGGTGGTCTTGATCACCTTGAGCGCCCAATCCTCGCTGAGACCCAACGCCTTACCAAGACCTTTCTTCTTGCCAAGCAAGCGCGCGACGGCCGGGTTCTTGGTGGTCTTTGCCATCGTGTCGGCATTAGAGCTGTTGACGCCGAGCTCTTCTGCCTCCAACAGCGCGAACACCGTCCACTTGACGATATCGAAGAACTGATCATCACCGTGGCGTACCGCAGGTCCCAGCGGTTCCTTCGAAATGATTTCAGGCAAGATGACATAATCGTCAGACCGGCCCTTTGGTGCGTTTTTGATACGCACCGCTGCCAATGCCGAAGCATCAGCCGTGAAGGCATCGCAGCGCCCTTTAAAAAATGCCGTCAGGATTTCCGGCAAGTTATCGATAACCACCGGTTTAAAGCTGATGCCCTTAGAGCGGAAGTAATCTGCCATGTTGAGTTCGGTAGTTGTGCCTTGCTGCACGCAAATGCTTGCGTTTTTAAGCTGCTTGGCACTTTTGACGCCGCTCTTTTTGGCGACCATGAAACCCTGGCCGTCATAAAATGTTGTTGCCGTGAAGTTGAGGCCTTGTTCACTATCGCGCGTCAACGTCCACGTTGTATTACGCGACAACATGTCGATTTCGCCATTCTGCAATGCGGTAAAGCGCTGCGAGGCATTGAGCGGAACGAATTTGACTTTTTCACCACTGCCCAAAATTGCCGTTGCAACGGCGCGGCAAATATCAACATCGAGGCCAATCCAGCGCCCCTTCGAGTCGGCGATAGAAAAGCCGCCAAGGCCGGTGTTCACACCGCACCTAAGCTCCCCGCGTTTCTTGACCGCATCGAGCGTCGGCCCCGCGGAAACGATACCTGTCGCACCGACCAACAAAGCCGCACCTGCGACCATAGATGTGATGTGTCTATACATTGACCACTCTCTCCCTTTTTAAGGCACCATGAAAAGTTCCGTTCAAGCCGGCAAATAACGCCGTCAGTACAAGTGTGCCCTCTTGGTTCTAAGCTATATTTACCCGACTTGTGAACCACTTGGCAGGCCGAGACGTTGTTTAAGGCATCCTCAATGACCCAGAATCTGGCTGAGAAACAGCTTTGTGCGTTCCGACTGTGGTGAATTGAAGAACGTCTCCGGCGGGGCTGCCTCGATAATTTCTCCATAATCCATGAAGATAACCTGATCGGCGACCGACCGCGCAAAACCCATTTCATGCGTCACACAGAGCATAGTCATCCCGCTCTCAGCCAACTCAATCATGACGTCCAGAACTTCCTTAATCATTTCCGGATCAAGCGCTGAGGTCGGCTCATCGAACAACATGATACGCGGGTTCATACAGAGCGCTCTTGCAATAGCGACGCGCTGCTGTTGTCCGCCGGACAATTGGCCCGGATATTTATGCGCCTGCTCGGGAATACGCACGCGCTCCAGATAATGGCGCGCCGCCTCCTCTGCCTCCCCGCGCGGCATTTTTCGCACCCACACCGGCGCCAGACAAAGGTTTTCAATCACGGTCAGGTGCGGAAACAGATTGAACTGCTGGAAGACCATCCCGACTTCCGATCTGATCCGCTCAATATTCTTGACATTATTGTTAAGCTCGATGCCGTCGACGACAATCGTGCCCCGCTGATGCTGTTCGAGATAGTTGATACAGCGCAGAAGAGTCGACTTTCCCGATCCCGACGGCCCACAAATTACGATGCGTTCACCTTTGGTGACCGTAAGGTCGACGTCGCGCAGCACATGCAGCTCGCCGAACCACTTATTGAGACCCCGCACCTCAATGATGGCCTGCTGATCGGATACAGCGTTCGCCTGTCCGGATGTCTCTAAGTTTGTGACACCAGCCATATCCTCTCCTCAAATATGATCACCAAAACGTCCCATCACCACCAACGCTCGAGCCGTCCAACCCTCGCGAAGGCGAATGTTGCGAAGACGATATCAAACACCACCGCTCACTGCCCCACAACCCAAAAGACGCACGCCGAAGACCACCTTTGGTGGAACACCGCACAACGCCCTCAACCCGCATTCGCGCAACCGATACAGGTCGGCAATGCGGGATCGAACCGCAACCGTTTTTCAGCGATTTCCTCACCACAAGTTATACAATACCCGAAATCATTGTCGTCCAGTCGTTTCAGGGCGGCTTCGATACGCACCAGCTCAAGTTCCCGATTTCGTTCTGTGGCGAGTGCCATCGCTTGATTTTGAATGGCATCCATGCGCGACACCCGCCCGACGCTGGTCTGGTCGAGCTCGACCACATCGCGGCTCTGCGCACTCAAATTGCTTTGCGCCATCAGCTCTTGGCGTCGTTGTTTCAGCGCCTCGCGGGCCCATTCGAAATCCTGCTGTCCCATAATCACCACCCAACTCCGAGGTCTGACAATAGCGATCATAGGGACCGACGGGGCACGCGCAAGCCTCCACGCGATCGCCCCACGATCAATCAGATCTTGAAGGCTTCGAGCGTTTCTGGCGCGAACACGTCCTCCGGCTTCAAGAGCCGTTTCGAAAGCCCACTCTCGAAGTGGTATTTCAGGAAGACTTCGACACTTTCCCGATTGGCTTCAAATCCATACGGCCACCAGTCTGGTCCCATCAGCTCGATAGCCTCCTCGACAGCAGCATTGCCCCACGGCAGCATCGACATCAAGGCTGCTGTTTGATTGAAATCCTCATAGACCCTTTGCTGTGCTTCTACGAATGCCTTGTAGAGATTCTGCGCAACCCAGCGGTGCTTATCATATATGTCCCGACGAATGACGATGGTGTGCATCGGCGGGAAAATTTTGGTCTTATTGTAGTAGTCTTTTTCGACATCGACGTAATTTTCAAACATGCGCTTCACCGTCTTGCGATCATAAGTCGAAGGCTTACGGGCGGTATGGAAGGCATCGATCTCACCGTCCCTTAGCATCTGCGCAAGTGTCTTATCTTCGGGGATCGCTTCGACTTTGATATTGTCCGGCAGATCAAGTTTGATCTTTTCCGGACGGCCTGGCTCCTCCTCACCCCCTGTAAAATAGGTGACGCTATCGACGGGTACGCCATAGTGCTCGGAAAGAATGCCCCGGATCCACACCGGTGCCGTCATCTGATACTCCGGCACACCGATTTTCTTACCGATCAGGTCTTTGGGCTCGTTGATGCCGGCATTCGCATTGATATAGATGCAGGAATGGCGAAAATATCGGGAGGGAAACACGGGGATGGCGATGAACGGCTGTGGATCGCGAAAGAGCGAGACCACGTAGGAGGAAAACGACATTTCCGAGGCTTCGAATTCTTGGAATCGGGCCTGGCGGAAGAACGTCTCCTCGACGAGATAATTCAGATATCTGAGATCAATGCCATCGGGCCTTACTGAACCGTCAGCCAACGGCCGCGTGCGATCATAGTTCCAGCACGCAAGCGTTATATCGAGATTAGACATGAGTTATCCCCCTCCCAGAGGCTGGCGAATTGGTTGTACGGTTTGATCAATAGAATTCGTCGAAGTGAATTTGGCCCGGCGGCACCTTTTGTTCCATCACGATCTGCATTACGGCCCGTGCCATCGCCGGCGGCCCAGCAAAATAGATTTCATGCTCACCAAGCTTATCCCCGAAGATCTCTTTTGCGGCATCCGTTATGAGCCCTGTCCGTCCGGTCCAGTTTGCTGCCTCTGGATCTTTCTCCGGCATGGAGATCACCGGATAGTACAGAATGCGCTCACCATACCCTGGCAACACCTTCAGCGCATCTTCCCCGCACACATCCTGGACACGCCGCCCACCATAGACGAAATGCAAGGTCTTATCCTTCAATGCCTCGGTTTCGGCAAAAGCCCGCGCAATTGAAACCATCGGCGACAAACCGGAGCCACCTGCAAGGCAGATAACGTCGCGCGGGGCATCCTCGCGCAAATACGCCATACCGAAGGGACCATCGAAGTTGATAACGTCACCAACGCTGACGCCTTCGAAAAGTTTCGTTGTTGCAGCCCCGCCCGGCACCAGTTTGATTTGAAAGTGCCACTCCTTGCCGTCTTTGGTGACGTTACACATCGAATACGCTCTGGCTCCCGTTACCCCTGGCAATTGGATCAGCGCGTACTGGCCGGGCAGGAACTTGGTCGCCGTCTCGATCGCAAATCGGAATTCCTTGATATCGTGCGTTACGTCCAGAACTTCCGTGAGCTTACCGGGCGTGCGTTGTGGCAAGTAATGGCTCTTGTAGCGGTCGCCAAAGCGCAATTTGATTTCGCAATCACCGTGCGGCTTGGCTTGGCATCCAAGGTATCTATTGCGCTGTTTGTCGCGTTCCGAATAGGCGGGCGGGTCGGCCCGTTCGTGATGCACCTCGCCCTCGACCAGCTCGAACCGGCAATTGCCGCAGGAGCCTACATTGCATTCATAAGGAAACCCCAGCCCCGCCCGCAAAGCCGCACGCATCACGGTATCGTCATCATCACACGTGAACGCGACATCCGAATTCGCAATCTTTATTGTCACCATTGTGTGGGCCTGCTCCCTGAGTTGTAACTAAGCGTGTCCGATGCTCAATGAAGGCTAGAACACCGCACCATTGATATAGCCAAGCCGGCGCGAAATGGCTTGCGCCGTATCCACAACGGCAGGCGCATACTGTTCCATTTCGGCTTCCGAAAGACGCTGAACGGGTCCAGCCACACCAACTGACGCCACCACCTGTCCGCTTGCGTCACGAACCGGCGCAGCCAGCGCCCGCATTCCAGCCTCGCTCTCCTCATCCTCGAAGGCATATCCGAGGCTGCGAACCTTGACCAACATCTTTTTCAGATAACCCGCACTGGTGTTCGTCTTCGGCGCCCGCGGCACAAAGCCGCGCTTGATGACGGCTTCGATTGTCTCATCCGATTGAAAGGCAAGAATTGCGCGACCATTAGCCGTGCAGAAGGCGGGTTTATGCACCCCGATATCGGAATTGACCCGGATCGCTTGCGTACTTTCGAGATTATAGACGTACATGATCTCGGTATCATCCAGGATCGCTAGGTGCACCGTCTCTTGTGTGATATTGCGCAGCGCGAAGAGATCCTGACGCGCTTCGCTGGACAAATTCATGCGACGGCGCACCAACGCGCCAAGGCTGAATAAACCGATACCAAGGCGATATTTCCCGTTTTCCGGGTTTTGTTCCAGCATACCTTCTGAACCAAAGTCACTGCCAGGCGATGGACAGTACTTTTCGCCACGCCTAGGAGACGCGCGAGCCGGCTGACACCGATTTCGACCTCTGCGTCAGAAAAACACTTCAGGAGGGCAATGGCACACGCCACCGACGACAAGCGCTGCGGGGACCGTGATACCGTCCGCCCGTTGCCGGCCACCTTGGTCCGGTCTGGCGTAGCAGCGTTGTGTTGCGTCCCACCTGACCCGGCACGCGTCTGCTGCTTCGATCGTGTCGGCTGCTCGCGTCGCGCTGAGGTCGTTCGCTGTGTCGCCGGCATTGACAATTGCCTTTCAGTTTACGGCTGCGGACAACGGCACCGCTGCCTGCGCCGTCAAACGCGCATTGAGGTCCGTGGCAAGGTCTTTGGCATCTATCCCCTGCGCAATAATTGTAAATCCTGTGCGCACGGCCTCGCGGCCCGGCGCAACTGGCAACGGCGTGCGCGTGACACCGACCATTGCCATGACTTGGACGCCGAATAATGTGTCTGGCTGATCAAGATAAATGCTACCCTTCAGGCGCAACAAGCACTCACCATGCACGGCCGCAAAGGTCGCGAGAACATCACCAACCTCTCCCCACGCAAGAGGGCCATCTACAGCGAGGAACGCCGTCGTCACACCGGCCAGATGATCATGATGGTGATGGTCACCAGCTTCATGATTGCCATCACAGCCCTGATGACCATCACCGCAGACCGGTTCAGCAACCACAGCCGATGCTGATTGACCGAGCGCATCGAGCAACTGTTGGCCCTCGAGGTCGCCGCGCCGCGCTGTCAGAACCGTAGCCGCCGGTGCCACGCGATTGATCGTATCGCGCGCTGCGTCCATCCCCGAAGCCTCTACAAGATCAGACTTTGTAATGATGACCACGCCGGCGTGCGCCAGCTGTTGGCGACACTCTGAAAAATCCTTCAGCCGCTTGGCACCGCTCACGGCATCGAAGGTACTGACGACACCTGCGATACGATAGCGTTCGCGCACCAACTGGTGGTCGCTTAGCATTTCGAGGATGGGGCCCGGATCGGCAACACCGGTCGTCTCAATAAGCACCCACGAGAATTTCGGGATCTTGCGGTGCAATCGATCCCAGAACAACCGCTCCAGCGTCGCCAGCAGATCATCCGACGCTGCACAACACGCACACCCGTTCTCAAGCAACAATGGCGCATCAGATGCTGTCGTCAGCAGGTCATGGTCCAGCCCCACTTCGCCAAGCTCGTTGACGATCACCATTGCACCGTCGAACGCCGGTGACCTTAGCCAATGAGCCAGCAACGTTGTCTTACCACTGCCCAGAAAACCGGTCAGCAAGACAATCGGTACTTGGATCCGCTGAGCCATCGCGAGCACCACTCACGCGATATCGATAAAGATTGTCCCGTCCTCGACGGTGACTGGATAAATCTTTTGCGCCACGAGACACGGCGGCGCTGTCGGCTCCCCGGTCTTGATATTGAACCGCCCATTGTGAAAATCACATTCGATTTCTTCGCCCTCGACGAAACCCTCTGAAAGCGACCCGGGTCCATGGGAGCATTGATCTTCCATCACGTAGAATTCGCCGCCCAGATTGAAGACGGCAAGCTCTAACCCCTCCGTCTCAACCTTGACTGCAGATCCATCGTCGACCTCATCGGTCTTGCAAACAGCGACTCGCTGCGACATTGAAATAGACTCCTCGTTGACGCCCGGTTATCCGCCATGTAAGTTCGCGTCCAGCAAGCGGAACGACGTTCCGCATACCAGAACCAATCACCTCATAGCAACTGGCCCAACACCTGGTCAACCTTAAGCGCCAGATCGGGAAACATGCCAACGCACAGGACTCTGAGGTGGGGCTGAACAGAGACGAAAGAGCGGACGGAGCTACACCATGCTGAGACAAGCACAGAACGATTTGTTGACCCAGACCGGCCCCGACACGCCCATGGGCAAACTATTCCGGAGCTACTGGCTGCCAGCACTTCTTGCCGAAGAACTGCCTGAAAACGATTGTCCGCCTGTACGCGTAAAGCTGCTGTCGGAACGCCTCCTCGCCTTTCGCGACAGCGAGGGCCGCTACGGCCTGATCGACGAGTTCTGTGCCCATCGCGGTGTCTCGTTGTGGTTTGGTCGCGTCGAAGAGTGCGGCCTGCGCTGTCCCTATCACGGCTGGAAATACGACCACACCGGCCAATGCATCGAAGTCCCTTCTGAATCCAAAGAAAGCGGTTTTGCCGATCGGATTAAGCTGACATCTTATCCCCTGATGGAAAAGGGCGGCGTGCTTTGGACATACATGGGCCCACCCGAGACGCAACCGCCGGAACCGACGTGGGAATTTTGCAGCGTACCGCCGGCTCAGACCTTCACCTCGAAACGCTGGCAGGAAAATAATTGGTTGCAGGCGATGGAAGGCGGCATCGACAACGCTCACGTCTCGTGGCTACACGGAGATTCACTCAATTCCGATCCACTCTTCAAAGGCGCCAAAGGCAACAGCTATATGTTCAGCGACAAGGCTCCGGTATTTGAAGTCGTCGAAAGTGATGGCGGCCTTTATATCGGCGCGCGTCGCAACGCCGAGGACAATCAGTATTATTGGCGCATCACGCAGTATGTGGTGCCGACGTTCACAATGATCCCACCGCGTGGCGGCCACACCATTCATGGCCACTTCTGGGTTCCAATCGATGACGAAAACTGCTGGGCATGGTCGTTCGACTATCACCCGACCCGTGACATTAAGGACGAAGAACGGGAGGCCATGAAGAACGGTCGCGGTATTCATGCCAAGAATATCCCTGGCACTTATCGCACGTTGGCGAACAAGGAAAATGATTACCTGATTGATCGCGATCGCCAAAAGTCAGGCGAGCTTTCAAGCGGCGTGGAAGGCATCGCGATGCAGGACGCCTCGCTGCAGGAAAGCATGGGGCCGATCATCGACCGCACCAAGGAGAACTTGGCGTCCTCGGACAACGGTGTCATCATGGCCCGCCACAAGCTGTTCCGCGCCCTCAAGAACTTGGACAAGGGCATCATGCCGCCGGGGCGTGAACCGGAAGAACAGGGCGTGCGATCAGCATCTTTGCTTTTGCCGCAGGACCAGCCCTTCAAGGAAGCGGCCGCCGAAGCACTCAAAGCCAAACAAGGCGTCGACCCGACAACTGTCTAGACGACACCAACACATTCTCCACACATTGACGGGCGCCAAGCGGCGCCCGTTTCTTTGCGCAATCAAGAATGCAAAGTGACGCCTTCACGTCGGCCGATGCGACCCCTTAAGCGTTGTGCGCAACATCAAGCGGCGCTCATTATCGGGAAAGTCGCGCCTGGCATGCGCCGAGCAGCGATTATCCCACAGCAAAAGATCTCCGACCCGCCACTTGTGCTCATAGACGAAGGCGTCCTGCTCCATATGATCGTAAAGCGCTTCTAACAGGGGCTCGGCCTCTTTATCCGACATGCCTTCAATACCGACCGTCATCAACCGATTGACATAAAGCGCTTTGCGCCCGGTTTCCTCATGCGTTCTGAAAATCGGATGCTTGGCTTCTGAAAAGGCTTCCGTCCCCTTGTCATCGCCCTTTTGCACGGATCCGTAATTGTAATGCGCCTGACCGCGGCGGCCCTCCAGCTTGGCCTTCAAATCGGGATCAAGCGTGTCATAAGCGGCATAACCGCTGGCAAACAACGTCTCGCCGCCGGTGCTCGGGATTTCTACCGAATAAAGGAATGTGCCTTTGTGCGGGATCTCGGCATGCATCATATCGTGATGAAACATCATTTCGCCGTCCGGCAGCGCCCCGATCGGCTCACCATTTTCCCTGATATTGGAGATCAGCAGAATGTTCGGCAGGATCTTTGAGAAGTAACTCGGAAAGTACTTCATCGGCCGATGCACAGGCCCGATGTCACCGAAGTAGCCGGTTACCCGGAGCAGATCTTCCTGCGTCAACTCTTGATTGCGAAACACGATCACCAGGTGATCGAGCCACGCCTTGTAGATGGCCTCCCTTGTCTCATCATCCGGCTTATTGCGTAAATCAAGCCCACGGATTTCAGCGCCGATATGCTCGGTCAGCGGCACAACATCGAGCGAAGTCGTTGTGGTAACAGCCATTTTTGTCCTCTCACATCTAGCACGCACATGCGCCATCACACTAAGCAACGCGCGCCCACGAGGCAACCGAGACCACCGCAGACGCAATATCCCCTCACTGCACTTACATTCAAAATATGAAAAACGACGCTAACGCTTTGCGCCATCGAAGCAATCTGTAATGCCCCTATCCGATCGTCTGATCGTCTGCGACAAATCGCGCAGGTTTTTGGTGACACGGCAAGAACTCCGCATTAGACTTTCTCGATAGCACGCCCAACATCCGCACTCTGAACGTGTCACCACGAGCGAAACGTCGGCAGGTCGAAAGAGCGGAACATTGCTAGCGTGATTGCAAGATGGATACCGAAACCGTGGAAGGCGTGCACTGAGGCATCATCTTGCCCATGAAGCCAGCGAGGCAAACTCAACTGGCACCGACACCGACACTGCGATCTTAATGGCGCCCCAAATAGGCAGATTAAATCGCAGCCGGTAACGGTACAGACACCAACTCGCATATGTAGCGGAGGACGCATGGTCTCTTTTGTATTGAATGGCAAACGGGTCTCGGCGAATGCCAAGACGACAACGCCACTGCTTTGGGTGCTGCGAGAGCACCTCAAGATGACAGGTACGAAATACGGCTGCGGCGCGGGCTTATGCGGCGCCTGTACGGTCCACGTCAACGGCCAAGCTGTGCGGTCCTGCATGACGGAAGCCGGCTCAGTCGAAGGCAAGAAGGTCACCACAATTGAGGGCTTGTCGCCTGACAGCTCGCATCCGCTGCAAAAGGCCTGGGTCAAGGAACAGGTGCCCCAATGCGGCTACTGTCAGTCCGGCCAGATCATGCAAGCTGCCGAACTCCTGGCCAAGGTACCGAAACCCTCCCGCCAGCAAATCATCTCCCATATGGATGGCAACATCTGCCGCTGCGGAACCTACACACGCATTATCGCCGCCATCGAACGCGCATCGAAGGAGGGCTAGGTCATGAACGAAGTAACGAACAAAGGCTTTACTGTTTCCCGCCGCTCTTTCCTCGCTGGCGGTCTCACCTTCGGTCTTGTTGTCGGCGCTGGCGGACTGCGCTTTCTGGGCGACCCCCAAGCCAATGCAAGCGTTGGCAAAGCTCAGATTGGCGCTTGGGTCACCATCCGCCCGGACAATACCATCACCATTTTGACCGCCGGCGCCGAAATGGGCCAGGGTTCTATGACCTCCGTTCCGCTGATGTTGGCGGAGGAAATGGATGCCGATTGGTCCAAGGTCACGCTTGAATGGGCCCCGGCTGATCCAGACACTTATGGATACACTCGGCGCAACAGGAAAGGGATGATGATTGTCGGCAGCCGTGCCGTGATGCTCTATCACATGCCAATGCGGATCGCCGGCGCGCAGGTTCGCAAGGTTCTACTTGAGGCGGCAGCCAAGAAGTGGAAGGTAAGTGCAAAATCCTTGTCGACGGAACCGAATGCCGTTGTCCACAAGGCAAGTGGGCGGCGCATGACCTATGGCGAGATCGCTCAATTTGCCAAAGCGCCGACAACGATGCCGAGCGTCTCCAAGAGCGAACTCAAGAACAAGCGCGACTTCCGCTACATCGGCAAATCGCAACCGCGCTATGACATTCCCGCCAAGGTCAACGGTTCAGCGCAATTTGCAAGCGACGTCTCCCTGCCAGGAATGGTCTATGCCACATCGGTCCACGCCCCTGTGCATAGCGGCAAGCCAGAACAATGGAACGACGCCAAGATCAAGGCGATGCCGGGCGTCATTACCACGGTCAAGCTGGGTCGCGGTGTCGCTGTCGTTGCCGACTCTTTCGAGAACGCTCTGGCCGCCAGAGCTGCTCTGGACGTCAAATGGCAGACCACTGCCAAGGCATCGGGCTACGATTCCGAAACAACGCTGATGAAGGTTTATGACAAGATTCTGGCCGATCCAAAGGCCAAGACCAAGGTCGTCCAGAAAATCGGCGATGTGACGAAGGCTTTTGCGGGCGCCGCCCAATCCTATGCGGCATCCTACAAGTCCGATTATGGCTATCATGCCCAGATGGAACCATTGAACGCGGTCGCGCGCATGAATAGCGATGGCAGCGTTGACGTTTGGGAGGGCACGCAGGCCCCGGGCCGAAGCCGCAAATCAGTGGCTAAGGCTCTGGGTCTTTCTGTGTCCAAAGTCAACATTCACCAATGCTATATGGGCGGTGGTTTTGGCCGCCGGTCGCTGGGCGATCTGGGGGCGGAAGCGGCTCGCATCGCAAAGGCTGTTGGCAAACCGGTGAAGCTAATTTGGACCCGTGAGGAAGACTTAGGCTATGGCATGTTCCGGCCGCAGTCCGCACACCATCTCCGCGCCGCGCAGGATAAGAGTGGCAAGGTCACAGGCATCCACCACACTGTGGTCGGCGATGGCAAGCGTCTGCTGTTGAGCGGTATCAAGCCGTTCTATTACGACGTGCCCAACAAGCAGATTGAATCGAAGGGCATCAGCCACGGTGTTCGCCTGAAACACTGGCGCGCCGTTGCTCATCCCTTCAATATTTTTGCCAGAGAGCAGTTCGTCGATGAACTTGCCCACCGCGCAAAAATGGACCCACTCGCATTCCGCATGAAGAACATGGCGCTAACGCCCAAAGGCCAGGCTGTGTTCAAGCGCGTCGCAGAAATGTCGGAATGGGGCAAGAAACGGCCTGCGGGACGCGCCATCGGCCTTTCAGTCTCCGAGCGCTCGGGCTCGCTTGGCGCCGGCGTGATCGAGATCTCACTGGATGAAAAGACCGGTCAGGTCCGCGTCCACAAGGTCTGGGTGGCGATCGATGGCGGAGTCATCGTTCAACCCGATGCCGCAAGGGCCAACATTGAAAGCGGCATCATCTATGGGCTCTCAAGCGTTCTACGCGAACGCGTCACCGTCAAAGACGGCAAAGTGCAGCAATCGAATTTCCATGACTATCAATTGTTGCGCATGTCGGAAGCACCGGAAGAGATCCATGTCGACTTCATCGCCCGCGATACCAAGCCGACCGGGCTCGGTGAAATCGGCAATCCATTTGTTGGTGC
Source organism: Hyphomicrobiaceae bacterium (assembly GCA_965223255.1). Lineage (GTDB taxonomy): Bacteria > Pseudomonadota > Alphaproteobacteria > Rhizobiales > Hyphomicrobiaceae > CBDCWA01. Next base: position 930,453 of record CBDCWA010000004.1, read on the forward strand.
GGCCATCGCAAATGCACTGTTCGCACTGACCGGCAAACGCTTCCGTCATATGCCTTTGACCGAACAGCGTGTGCTGGCAACGCTCAAGGCGTGAGCCAGATTAACGCGGCAAAAAAGGGGCGCTCTTCCGGGCGCCCTTTTCTCGTCAGCCTGCCGTCACACTCACCGCGACGCATCATCTTTCAAGCCGCGCATTAACGGTTTTAAGCCGGCGAAATCGAAACCTGCCGCACTTGTCGTCGCAAGAATATCATCAACATCATTGCACGTCGGGGATTGCGACAGGGCCCACAGCGTCGCCGAGCGTGTCCCACCGCCACAATGCGCCAGGACCGGTTTTGGCAACTCTTGGAGGGCTGCCGCAAATTCCTTCGAGGCTGCAACCGACAATGTCCCGCTGGTCATCGGAATATGGCGATATTCCAGGCCATGTTGACTTGCCAATTGGGCTTCCTCTTCCGGCGTCACACTGAGGTTATTGTCGGTATGCGCCCGATTGTTGATAATCGTCTTGAACCCTTGCGCCTTGGCCTGGGCAAAGTCTTCTGCAGTCATCGCCCCACAAACGGTAATCTGATCGTTGAGTTTTTTCTGCGCCATTCACGCTCCCTCCTCCAACACTCTTCGCCGGAGTTGTAATATAAGGGAGCACACCCGAGCAATGAGGAATTGCACCTGGATCAGAAAATAAGACGCGTCGACGCTGGCCAATACCAAGCGGGACGGTAAAACGTGTTATTCGATGAGATCCCGACCAGTGTTATATCGAAGCGCTAAAAGCATACGAGCCGCGTTATCTGGCTGACCCGCGAAGCACCGGCCGACAATACCGGTAAAAGTGATCAGGCTCGGCGCGAAACCGTATTCAAAGCCCCGGAAGGCATGGTTTCCCGCATCGTCAGGCTTGATCCTGGCGGCCCACCACACATTCACCCTACCAGCTTACTTCCGCCCGAACAGCCGCTCGATATCGCTGCGCCGCAGTTCGACGTAGGTCGGTCTCCCATGGTTGCATTGACCGGCAAGCGGCGTCTCTTCCATCTCACGCAATAGGGCGTTCATTTCTTCAGGTGTCAGCCGGCGACCCGCCCGGACACTGCCGTGACACGCCATCCGCGAGGCAACCGCTTCCAGGCGTTCTTGAAGGACCAACCCGCTGCCTTCGTGCAGGATTTCCGCCGCCAGATCCTTGACCAAGCCGGCAACATTGCCGCTTCCAAACAGCGCCGGCACTTCGCGCACGACAACAGCACTGGCTCCAAACGGCTCAAGGACCAAACCAAGGTCGGCCAAGGCTTCTGCCTGTTCCTCAAGCGCCGCCGCTTCGCCTTCCCCAACTTCAACGACCTCGGGGATCAATAAGCCTTGGCGTTTGATGCCACCATCCGCCAGGCCCCGCTTCAACCGCTCATAGACGATGCGCTCGTGCGCGGCATGTTGATCAACGATGACGATCGACTCCTGCGTTTCAGCGACGATATAGGTTTCATGCAATTGCGCCCTGGCCGCCCCCAGTGGCTTTTCGAACGCGCCAGCCGGGCTCACCGCAACTGCAGCTGAGGTATCGGCGCTTGGCACATCGACGCCGGCAAACGGCGCTTGCACGGCCTCCGCGAACCCACCTGAATATCGCGAGACCTGCCCACCAGGATAGCCGGCGCTGCCACCACCGCGATAAGCTGCAAAGTTTGCAATATTGCTCTCATCTTGCTGCCGACGCGCCAAGGTCTCAAGCGTCGCCGTCCCACCAGCAACCGTCGCACGGTAACCAGCCGCCTCCAACGCCGTCCGCAAGGCGCCGATCAATAGGGCACGCACCGCGCCTTGATCGCGAAACCGCACCTCGGTTTTGGCGGGATGCACGTTGACGTCCAACCGCTCCGGCGCCAATTCCAGAAACAACGCCAACATCGGATGACGACCCTTTGGCAGGGTGTCGCCATAAGCCGCGCGCACGGCACCCACCAACAATTTATCGCGCACCGGCCGACCGTTGACGAACAGGAACTGGTAGAACGTATCGCCGCGGTTGAGAGTGGGCAGACCGGCAAACCCTTTGACCTCAACGCCCTCGCGCTCACCATCGAGGGCCAGCGCATCCGCCATGAATTCGCGCCCCATGATCCGTCCGAGCCGGGCCAACGTGCCGTCTTTATCGCCACTGCAGGCGGGTAGAACCAGCCCGGCCCGCTCCCCCGTCGTCAATGAGAATGCGACGTCCGGATTCGCCATCGCCAGACGCTTGACGACATCACCGATCGCCATATTCTCAGCCCGCTCCGACTTCAGGAATTTCAACCTGGCCGGTGTCGCCGAAAACAAATCCCTGACTTCGATCCGCGTCCCGCAATTGAGCGCGACCGGCCGAACCTCTCCTTTCTCGCCACGGTCTACGACGATTTCATAGGCATCAGCTGCACCCCTGAGACGCGATTGAATGGCCAGCCGCGCGACCGAACCAATCGACGGCAATGCCTCACCACGAAACCCCAGCGTTTGAATGGCAAATAGATCTTCTTCATCGAGTTTGGAGGTTGCGTGCCGCTCAACCGCCAACGCAAGGTCGTCAGCATCCATGCCACAGCCGTTATCGCTGACGCGGATGAGCGAAATACCACCACCGGACGTTACGACCTCAATGTCAGTGGCCCCGGCATCGAGCGCATTTTCAACCAACTCTTTGACGACACTTGCCGGGCGCTCGATGACTTCGCCAGCAGCGATGCGGTTGATGGTTTTGGCGGAGAGTTGTCGGATCATGATCGTGATCCTCCATTGCGAATCGGTTGTAGCCTCAATCCAGCACATCAACCCGCTTGACAACAGTCAAGACGTCGATCACGCCAACGATATGGGCGCCGACAGAAATTGTCGCGGTTTTGACGACAACACTTTCATCGGATCAGAATTGGCCCTGCGCCCCGAAACGCAGTTCAGCCCTTGCTCTTAAGCCCCTTGGGCTTACCGACAATAATTACGATCAGATCATCGGTTTTCAACAGTTTCCGGGCGACCCTTTTGATGTCGTCCAGCGTCACCGCCTCAATGAGCTTATTGCGCTTGTTGACATAATCGAGACCAAGATCTTCTTGCTGGATACCCAACAACTGATTGGCTATCTTGGCACTGGTATCGAACCGCAAAGCATATGAACCGGTCAGATAATTCTTGGAATCTTTAAGCTCCTCAGCACTCGGGCCGTCTTTGGCAATACGCTTAAGCTCGGATTTGATGACATCGAGCGATTGCGCGATCTTGTCATTTTTCGTTGCAACCCCACCGGCAAATACCGCTGTATAGCGAAAAGGTTGAAGATAGCTATAGACTGAATAGGCAAGCCCGCGCTTTTCTCGAACTTCCTCCATCAGCCGCGATGAAAACCCACCACCACCGATGATATGGTTCAGCACATAGGCAATGACGAAATCCGGATCCTTGCGCACCATCGCTCCGAAACCAAATCGCGCCACTGACTGGGGCACATTCATTTCAATCACATTTTGAATGCCACCCGTCTTAGGCTTGACCTTTGCAACGGTTGTCAGCTTGGGCTTTGCCGGCAGGTCACCAAATATCTTGTCGAGCATTTTGCCGAGATCTTTGGCCGAGATATCACCCACAACAGCGACCTTCAACTTGCCGCGCGCGAAAACCTTTTTGCGATACGCTTCCAGATCCTCGCCGCTGATCTCAGCGACGCTTTTCAAAGTACCACTGGACGGGCGACCATAAGGGCTGCCGGGAAAAGCCGCCGCATTCCAGGCCTTGCCGGCAACGCGACCAGGATCACGCTTCGCAAAAGCAAGGCTGGTGGTAATTTGCTTTCGCATCCGCTCGATCGCATCCTTGTCGAAGCGCGGTTTGGTCAAGGCAAGCTTCAACATGTCGATTGCTGCCTCGCGGTTTTCGCTAAGCGTTGTGAAGCTGCCGTAGAAATAATCTCGCCCGACGTCGAAGCTCATACGCATGGCCAGATCCTCCATGCGTTCCTGATAAGCCTGCGCATTCATATCGCCGGCGCCCTCATCCAACATTGACGACAGGAAATTGGCGACCCCTTCCCGACTATCCGGGTCTTGATTGGCACCGCCTTGAAACGCAAAACGCACCGCAACAAGCGGCACTGAGTGGTCCTCGACCAGCCACGCCTTAATACCACCCGGACTGGTCACTTCCTGAATATTCATTTTACGTTCCGTCGCACCTTTTATCTGAGAGAACGTCTGATCTTTCTTGGCAGCTATTGCAGCGATAATGATCGGCGAGCAAAATACCAAGAGCACGAGCCCCAATCCGATCCGACGCGAAGCCGTAGGAAGTGTACGCATTGTCATCTGGAACCTTTTTGAGAGCTACGACTTTGACGAACCGGTTGTTTTGCCGGACGGCTTCGAAGGGGCAACCGTCTTAGGCAGCATGCGCCCCGTCACCGATCGACGTATATCAATGTACTTACCCGCAACAGCCTTGATATCGGCAAGACTGACTGCAGAGATCCGGTCCGGCCACGTTTCGATATCCTTAACCGTCTTACCGAGTGTCAATGCCCAACCATACCTTCGGGCAAGTTTTGACTGGCTATCACTATCGTAGATGTAATCTGCCAAAAACAGCTTCTTCGCACGTTTGAGTTCTTTTTCGGTAATGCCATTTTTCTTGATGTCAGCAAGCACGACATCCAGTTTGGCTTCGACCTGATCCAACGACACGCCTTGGGCCGGTACGGCGTAGTAGGTCATGCTGGAAAACTCAATTCCCGAGCCGCCATAATACCCTCCAGCATTGGAAGCAATCTTGTCCTTGACCACCAGCCGGCGATAGAGCCGGCTTGTCGCACCGCCGGCCAGCACCTTTAACAACAGATCCAATGCTTCTGCCTCGCCCGGTTTGGCGCTGACATAACTTGGCGTCAGATATTCTCTGTAGAGCGTCGGTCTGCCGACTCTGGGGTCGATCAATTCAACCCGCCGTGCCGCGCGATGCGGCGGCTCCTTCGGGCGCTGTCTTTCTTTGATATTTGGATTTGCAGGAATCTTACCGAAGGTAACTTCAGCGAGTTTTTTGACGTCCTGAAGCGTCACATCACCGGCCACAACAAGGATGGCGTTATTGGGGGCATAGTACTCTTTGTAAAAACTCAATGCGTCTTTTCGATTAAGTTTTTGGATTTCATGATGCCACCCGATCACTGGCGAGCCGTAGGGGTGGGCAAGATAAAGGGCGGCATTCATTTGCTCGCTCAAAATCGAAGATGGATTGTTTTCAATGCGCGAGCGGCGTTCTTCAAGGATCACATCCCGTTCGGTCGTGACTTCCTTATCCGTCAATCGCAAATTGACCATCCTGTCAGCTTCCATCTGCATTACGATGGGCAACCGATCGCGCGCAATGTTTTGGAAATAGGCCGTGACATCCTGGCTCGTAAAAGCATTGTCCCGCCCGCCCATACGCGAGACGATCTTAGAAAATTCCCCGGTTGCGATTTTCTCGGTGGATTTGAACATCAAGTGTTCGAGGAAATGGGCTATGCCGGATTTGCCTGCCGGTTCATCCGCGGCACCGACCTTGTACCACACCATATGAGTGACGACCGGCGCTCTACGATCTTCTATGACCACAATCTGCATGCCGTTCTTAAGCACAGCGCTCTGCGCCCTTTTGGCGGATTTCGCTGTCAAATCAGTTGAGGTTATCGCAAGCATCGTCACCAGAACCAGGGATAGAGTTTTAAGAACTACCGCGCTACGGCCATACATCATAAATTGTCCTCAGCAACAGTATTGCAAACAGCGCCGGACGATAGCAGCATCAAGCGCTTTCATTCATAATAACAAGAGAGCCGAGCAATTTGCTGCCACAAATAAAGATCGACCGGATTTCGATTTTCAGCAGGTTGCTCTGAAAGATGCCCGCCTCATTGAACATATGATGTTGGAGGTTGTCATCACATTGTCAATTCGATCCATAGCCGGATCGACCCAACATGACAAATTTGTCATTGAAACTGGCAAGCTAGCAGTCCAGCCTGAGACGACTGCAAAGATGAACGATTCGAAAGGAGGCTACTGGGTGTTCCCGCTCTTGAATATATCCAAGACCGACTTTTCGCACGGACCCATCGGACCCTGTACGCCATCGCTGTTCCCCTCGACCTTCGCCTGCAACAGCGCCTTTTTGCAGTATTCTTTGTGCTTTTTGCGTAATGCCGCGGTGTGCTGAGCCTTTTTTTCCTCCGGATCGACCGGCCAAGCGGCGGCTGATCGCGGCGCTGCCGGATCGGCGCCACTGCCTGGCTTGGGCAGTCGCTCGGTCGATGGCGGCATCACCAGGCCGGTACGGTTCTTGGCTTTAGCTTCCTTTTTCTTGCCACCGATGACGCCGGCGACACCAAGAGCATTAAAGACGCTACCCTGCAGCTCGACATCTGTGCCACTGCATCCCGATACCGCTAGTGCAGCGGCGAGCCCGGTCACAAAGACCAACCGGCGAGCACGAAAACCTCTGCGTGTCATCCTAATCCGTCTCCCAGTCCGCCGCATCAGGCGTTACGAACCCGCGGTCTCAACTACTGTCAGATCATCGCGGTTAGGGGGCCTTTGCGGCATCTTTGCGACTCATCCAAAGAGAATCGTACAACAGACCGATCACACCGGCAACGATCGCGACATCTGCGATGTTAAATACATACCAATAATAGCCAAATGCATGCAGAGAGTAAAAGTCGGCGACCCCGCCAAGATGGAGCCGATCTATCGCATTGCCAATGGCCCCGCCGATGATCAGACCGATGCTCACCGCCATAACCCAATTTGTGGCGCCCCGGGCAAGCCAAATAACCAAAAGAAAGGCGGCAAAGACCGCAAAAACTGCCAGAAACAACTGGCCCCTGGGATCGCTTAGCGCGAACAGGCCGTAGCTGATGCCTTTATTGATGACATAAACCAAGTCCAGGAACGGCGTCAGCGCGATGCGATCGCCTTTCGAAATGCCATAGACAAAAATCAGGCACCATTTATTGAGTTGATCGGCCACAAGAGATGCAGCAGCAACTATAAATCCCAGTTTTGACCAGGGCCCCCACAGCCAATGCGCCAATCTGCTTGCCATGCTGCTCCTGCCTCTAACGCGCCACCAGTCAGCGTTCAGGCTGACGGGGTGGCAAGCTGATCAAATTCTCGGACGGCCGCGGCATCGCGTTTCGAAAGTTCCGGAAATTCGGCGTCTGCGCCGACGTCATCCGTAATCCGCCAGGAACGCTTACACTTTCGCCCTTCTGCCTTCGCCGGCACGACACCGACGCCGCCAATATCATCCAGCCGGAAGGCACCCGCCGGCGGCGCCCCACCAGCTATGGTCAGGCCTGATGTAATGCAAATTTCAGCAAAATCGACGCTTTCGATTAGGGCCCGCAAAGCCTCGTCCTCGATATAGACGATCGGTGCAGCCTCCAATGAGGAGCCAATGGTCTTATTGGCCCGTTCGATTTCCAAGGCACCGGTCACCACCCGCCTAACACGACGGATATCCTCCCAGCGCGCCGCCAGATCTGCATCAAGCCAATCGCCCGGCAACTCAGGAAAATCCACCAGATGCACCGAGCCATTGTCCGTCGGATAGCGCGTCAACCATGCTTCTTCTGACGTGAACACCATGATCGGTGCCAACCACAGCGTCACGCATTTGAAGATCTGGTCAATCACGGTCAGCGCTGCGCGGCGTTTGAGGCTCGAACGCGGTTCGCAATAGAGCGCATCTTTGCGGATATCGAAATAGAAGGCAGACAGTTCTGAATTCAAAAACTGCGACAGTAAGTAGACCACACGCTTATAATCATAGCGCGTGTAGGCTGTGCGGATGTCCTGATCAAGTTCTGCCAAACGGTGCAACATCAGGCGTTCGAGTTCTGGTTGGTCAGCATGGTCCACCACAAACTCAGACTCATGATGTGCCAAAGTGCCGAGCATCCACCTGAGCGTATTGCGCACCTTGCGATAGGTCTCGACAAACGTTTTCAGGATTTCAGGTCCAATGCGCAAATCATCGCCATAATCGGATGCCGCCACCCATAGCCGAAGAATATCGGCACCCGACTGTTTGATAACATCCTGGGGCGCCGTCACATTCCCGATAGACTTCGACATTTTCTGGCCTTTCTCATCCAGAACGAAGCCATGTGTGAGCACCACATCGTACGGCGCATGTCCACGCGTGCCGCAACTCTCAAGCAGCGATGATTGAAACCAGCCGCGATGCTGGTCGGAGCCTTCGAGATACATCACTCTGTCGCGCCCACCATCGCTGGCCCGTTTGAGACCGGCAAGGGTCGGAAAATGCTCCGGGTCTTCCAGCGTGAACGCGTGCGTAGATCCTGAATCGAACCACACATCGAGGATATCGCGCACCTGCTCCCAGTCGCCGACTTCATCCACCAGACCGTCCAGGAACCGTTCCGCCGCGCCATCCGTGAACCATACATCTGCCCCTTCTGCGACAAACGCTTCATGGATCCGCGCCATCAGCTGGTCAGACTTGGCGAAGCCCGAACCGGGGATGATCTCACCGGTCTTTTTGTGCACGAACACACAAATCGGCACGCCCCACGCCCGCTGTCGGGAGACAACCCAGTCCGGCTTTGAGTCAATCATACCCTTGATACGGTTTTGCCCGACGGCCGGCACCCAATCGACACGTTCGATTTCGGCAAAAGCGGTCTCCCGCAGTGTTTTGTTGCCAAGGCTCTGAAGCGGCTTATCCATGGCGATGAACCACTGCGGCGTATTACGGAAGATCACTGGCTTTTTTGACCGCCAGGAATGCGGATATTGGTGCCTCAAACGTCCGCGGGCAATAAGTGCCTTACGCTCGACCAATGCCTTGATGACCGCCTCGTTGCCGTCACCCTTGTCGCCATTGGCCTTCAGCACGCGCTTGCCGACAAAGCCAGGCGCTTCGTCGGTAAACATACCATCAGCATCGACGGCGAACGGTATCGTTGTATCGATACCCATGGCCTCAAGTGCGGCCTTTCTATCCATCCAAATATGATAGTCGTCGGTGCCGTGCCCAGGCGCTGTGTGCACAAATCCCGTCCCGGTATCCTCCGCAACGTGATCGCCATCCAGCAGCGGTACCCTGAATGTATAGCCACCCTCAAGGCCGCTCAGCGGATGCGCGCAGATCATTGACTGCAACATCTTGGCCGGCACGGCGCCGCGTTTTTCAAAGGCCTCGACCTTTGCTGCCGCCATCACCTCTTCGGCAAGCTTGTCGGCCAGGATGAATTTGTCGCCAGGCTGCGCCCAGTTGCCGTCAGGCGCGGCTGTGACCTCATAAAGCCCATAGGCAATCTTCGACGAAAACGAAATCGCCCGATTGCCGGGGAGTGTCCATGGCGTCGTTGTCCAGATAACAATCTGCGCGTTGGACGTAAGCTCACCGGGCAAATCTGTATCGCCAAAAACAACGATCGGAAACTTCACCCAGATCATATCGGACTGATAATCGTGATATTCGACTTCGGCGTCCGCCAGTGCAGTCTTCTCGACCACCGACCACATTACCGGCTTTGAGCCGCGGTAAAGCAAGCCATTCATCGCGAACTTCATTAGTTCCGAGGCAATTGTTGCCTCAGCCTGAAACGTCATCGTCGAGTAATAGTTTTCCCAGTCGCCACCAACACCGAGCCGGATAAACTCTTCGCGCTGGGTATCGATCCATTGCCCGGCAAAGGCACGGCAGACTTCCCGGAATTCGTTGATCGGAATGTCATCCTTGTTGCGGCCCTTTTGGCGAAATTGCTGCTCGATCTGCCACTCGATGGGCAGGCCGTGGCAATCCCATCCCGGCACGTATGTACTGTCGAAACCGAGTTTGGCCTGCGAGCGCACGACTAAGTCTTTGAGAATCTTATTGAGTGCATGCCCGATATGGATATTGGCGTTGGCGTAGGGCGGCCCATCATGCAACGTGAACTTGTCGCGCCCCTTTGCCACCTCCCGCATCCTTGTATTGAAATCAATTTTTTGCCATCGCGCCAGGATCTCCGGCTCTCGCGCTGGAAGGTTTGCACGCATCGGGAATTCGGTCTTGGGCAAGAACAGGGTCTTGCTCCAATCGCGCCCGTCGCTGTCGCTATCTTGGCCCTTCGCCGCATTCGGCTGTTTGGTTGTCTTGTTGGCCATGCCTCATCTTTCACAGTCAAAAGTCTTTTGCCACGAACCCATATGTGCAGCCGGTCGTTACCGAGAAACAAGCCAGGTTCGCAAAGCGCTCAAGAGGCCCCAAGTGGGAAATGCGCCAAGGGCCGCTCCCGATCGGCCTGAGCCAGCAGGTCTGCCGCTACTTCGCAGTCCTTGGCTATTTGGACTTTCAGGCTCTCCATATCCGCAAATCTCATATCCGGCCTTACGTAGTCAATGAAGGCCACATCAATTGTGCGGCCATAAAGATCACCGTCAAAATCAAACAGGAACACTTCGAGGGCTGGCGCGCCGTCATCAACGGTGGGTCGCGTACCGAGATACGCCGCACCGTCATAGGTCTCCTGATCCACAAAAATTCGTGCCGCATATATCCCGTGAGCGAGAGCCGTCCCAGCCGGCAGAGTAATATTTGCAGTGGGAAACCCGAGACTGGCACCGATCTGGGCACCATGGGTGATTTCGCCGCTAACCTGCCACCAATGCCCAAGAACCAGGGCCGCACCACGCACATCGGCCTTGGCAAGCATTTTTCTAATCTCACTTGAGGAGAACACCCGCCCATCGTCCGCAGCAGGGGCCACGATGCTCACCCCGAAGCTGTGTTTTTCGCCCAAAGCCTGCATGGTCTCAGGCGTGCCACCACGTCCTTTGCCGAAGTAAAAGTCGTACCCGATCACCACATGCCCGACACCAAAGCCTGCGACCAAAACCTGCTCAACAAACATGTCGGCCTCCAGTGAGGCCAGCTCGGCATTGAAATCCAATACCGCCGTCAGATCCACGCCAAGACTTTCAAACAGCTGCTGTTTTCTGGCCAGTGGCGTCAATTCGAAGCGTGCCAAATCCGGCTTGAAGTATTGGCGCGGATGCGGCTCAAACACCATCACGCCGGCTTTGACGCCCCGCCGTCTGGCTTCTGCCACTGTTGCACCAATCACCGCTTGATGCCCGCGATGAACACCATCGAAATTCCCGATCGCCAAGACGCATCCCTTCAGGGACGGCGGGATCGTGTCATACCCCCGGCAAATCTGCATCGTGCTCATGTCTCGTGCATCGCATTGACCGCAGTCGTTCGTCGCATCCGATTGGCGTCAATCCGACAACAATGCGTCGTCGGTCTGAATTCAGCCCGGCATAGATAACCCACGATTAACAGAGATTGAAGCGCGCTGTAGCCGCTTTATGAATTATTGGGGTCGCTGAGGAACCATCAACATCGCCTGACCTTCGAGCACCACTTTGCCGTCCACCAAACATTGGCATTCGAACAACGCACGCCGCTTGCCGGCAATCAATTCGCATACCCGTACTTTGGCCAACACGGCATCACCAATCTTGACAGGTGCCTTGAAGTTCAGTGTCTGCGAGACATAAATCGCGCCCGGCCCCGGCATCTCGGTGCCAAATACGGCCGATATGTAGCTTGCCGTCAGCATCCCATGGGCGATACGCTCTTTGAATATCGTGGCGGCGGCATACGCATCATCAAGATGCACGGGATTCTTATCGCCGGATATCTCGGCAAAGGCGGTTATATCGTCAGCCTCGACGGTCTTTCGAAAGCTGGCCTCCATGCCAACCTCAAGATCCTCGAAAAAATAGGTTTTGCGCGACTGATACGTCATAAAGTATTCCCCCATAGCCCGTCTTGAGCTGTCCAGACCGCATCCAACTTCGACCCCGAAACCTATAGGCGGCTTGTGTGCATTGCAACATCAATAAATGCTCTCGTGCTGCATTGCCGCAATCCTGCGCTATCCGATCCCGTGAGTCGAAGCCAGCGCGCGTGGCCACTCCTCCACTGAATTCCGTTCATATGGACCAAAATTCAGGCTGTCGCGGGCGGACTCGGAGGAGCTGTCACGACGAAATTGTTGGCTGGACAGCAGCTGGCGCCAGGGTTAAAACCGCCTCTTCCAATATCATGGCTTGCATGGGCAGCGGAGAAACGCCGGCCTTTTACCATGATTGGGCGGTTAGCTCAGCGGTAGAGCACTTGGTCGACATCCAAGGGGTCGCAGGTTCAATCCCTGCACCGCCCACCATTTCGCAATCTTGCCTTGACACGGCGAAATTATTGCTGATGGAGCGACCAATCGCAGAAACGAAAGGCTTGCTATGATCCCAAGTGATCTCGCTGAGGGTTACCAGCGCTTTCGCGCCGGCCGCTACGCCCAGGAGGCCGAACTCTATGAGGCGCTGGCGGGCGGCCAAAGCCCGAACACGATGATTATCGGCTGTGCTGATAGCCGCGTCGACCCAGCAACGATTTTTTCGGCAGGGCCTGGCGAACTATTTGTCGTCAGGAACGTTGCCGCACTGGTGCCACCGAACGAAGACACTGGTGGCTATCACGGCACATCAGCGGCACTGGAATTCGCCGTCACCCATCTTAAGGTCACGCAAATTGTCGTCCTTGGACACGCCCGTTGCGGTGGCGCCGCCGCCGCCCTCGCCGCAGCCGACAACCGACCGGTCGGAACGTTCATTGGCCCCTGGGTCGAGCTTTTGGCTGATATAAGCAGTGATCTGCACAAGAGCGCGGGCGCGCTAACGCCTGACCAATTGCAGCAACGTATGGAACACTTGGCAATTCAGAAATCGCTACGCAATCTACTGACATTCCCATTTGTCAAATCCGCCTGCGACGCGGCTGAACTCACTCTGCATGGCGCCTGGTTCTCTATCGCCTCAGGCGAGTTGCAATGGCTTGACGCTGCAACAGGCACGTTCCACCGCGTGCCGGAATAGGCGCCATTCCGCGCACGCGACCTTGTCAGGCACAGCTGACGTCACTCAAGTCAACCGCTGCCGCGCACGGCTTATTCCGGCGCTCCCCAATACTCACCGGCACGCGGAATAACCTCGACCTGACCGTTCTCTTTCGATTCACCGGTAAGCGGTTCCCCATAGATGTTTATGCGCTTTGGTTGGTCGGTTGCCGGCAGCCAGGCGCCCACCCTGAGCAGCACCAAGGGTTCCTCGCTTGTGGCATGGAAACGGTAATAGCAACCGGCCGGCAGCGACACACCTTCGAGCGGACCGATATGGCGTTCTTCACCGCGCGGACCAAAGAAGCACGCACTGCCCGACATGACGATATGCATATGATCTTCTTGGGTGTGGTTATGCAGGCCGTTCTCACCACCGCCGGCATAGACTTTCAGATTGAGCCACAAGTTGCCGGTGTCAGCCAGAATATTGTTGGTGCGGCCCTGCTCTAACAGTTCGGCGCGCAGTTTGAAGAATTGCGGCGATGGGCTCTTTTCAATGTTGGCCTCACGACGTTGGCGCATCTCCTCGGTTTCGTCTTCGACTTGGCCTGTGTCGAGTATATCGAGTGCCATGGTAGCTCCTCCAAATTAAGGTTGAACCTTGGATATTTCCTCTGTCAGGTAAGTATAGCGGAGTTCCGCAGCCTAGGTATAGACCATCTGGCCTTGCGGCTCGCCATGGCCCGATTTTGCACCATTTGTTGTGGCTTACGCCACGTCGACAAACATCTCTTCAAGCGCCATTCGCCCCGGAATCAGGCCCTGCTGCAAGGCTGCGTCATGCAATGCGGCTATTGAGGCCAAATTGGCGTCAAGACCGAACGGCAAAGGATCTGGCCCGACAATATTGGTTAGCCGGCGATAGCGCGCCGTCAAGGGATCAGAAACACCATCGCTCCTCATGAGGACAAGCCACGCGTTTTTTGCCGCTTCGAAGGCACAAAACAACGAAGACGCCAACCAGGGGTGATCCTTCAGAAGCTGCTCTTTAACGACCAAAACGCTATGGACCGGATAGATACCCGTCTCGCTATACCACTGAGCCTCCAGCTCTTCGGCATCAGGAAAAAGGTCAGGGTAATGCGACACATCTTCTTGCCGCCAACCGCGCTGCGGATCACCAGACCGCCCAATTCCGGCATTGCCATCAAGGCCGGCTGCAAGTTCTCCCTGTTCCATCATCTCATAGAGCGACCTGCCAGCTGCCGTATGTTCGACGTTGTCCGGCAATACCAACGCCTGGACATGCTCTTCATCATCGACCAACCAGTGTATGCGCGAGATGTCGACGCCGAACGCGTTCGCCAAAACGAACCGCGTCCACACACCCGTCGTCACCGAATAGGCTCTGACGCCGACGCGTTTGCCTTCGAGATCCTTGGGCGTGCGCACACCTGAGTCCGGATGCACGCGAAGACCGCCATGATGGAACCGGCGCATCAAAAAGATCGGCAAGGCTATGATCGGTACGCCATGCGCCCGTGCTATCAAGTAGGTCGTCGGCGCCAACTCGCACACGTCAAAGGCCAAATCGCGCACCATCATGCGATACGCCGCGATCTGCGGCTTAATGGTTCGATACCGTGCGTCGACGCCTTCGATCGCAAGCGCACCTGTCTTTAGGGATTGCGTAAATGGATAGTCAGCAATCGCCAGCGTCAATGCCAAGCGGTCAGTCATACCTGCCAGGCCCTTTCAACAGCAGCTACACCAAATCGTGCCATCATCGTACATAGCCGGCAAATACCATTTGGGTGGCAGATCATCCTCAACAACCTCAGCAACCGGCTTGAAGATTTTGGTACGATAACAGGTATCGTCGTCGGTCCAGATCACAATTGCCGTCTCGATCGGCGGACATCCCGGCACCTGGCAGGAGACCTCGGAAACCATCACAACGGCATCATTCGCCAGCTGAAACCGATCGCAGACCCATTGGTGCACCCGCGCCGTGGCCTGCTCATAATCAGAGCCCTGGCGAAAAGTGCCAAATCGCGAACTGGTCGTAAGCGTCGTCACGGTCTGTCCTAGAAGTCCAATTGTCCTAACTGCGCCGCCAAATGTTGCGTTTGCTGGCACATTTCGTCATTTTAACACGCAAGTCGCCGACTTTTCTCAACAATAATTCGACCCATGCAGGAGGCAAATCCAGTGGCTGAATCAGTAAGAGCAGCGGTCCGCACAGCGGCAAACACCACCGAGATCCGCGAATACCCTATGCCGGACGTGCCCGCGGACGGCGCCCTTATGAAAATGGAGGTTGCCGGAATATGCGGCACCGACGTCAGGCTCTACTCGGAGCCGCCCACCGACAAGCCGACCATCATGGGCCATGAAAACATCGGCTATATCGCCAAAGCGGGTAGTGAATTCACGCGCCGCAAAGGCTTTAAGGAAGGCGATCTGGTGTTTCTTGAGCACTATGTGATGTGCGGTCAATGCGAATGGTGCCACAAAGGCGAATACCGTCATTGCGAACAAACCAACTGGCGCACCAATCCGGACGCTATCCGCTACGGTTATACATCGGACGAAAAGGCCCCCCACCTGTGGGGCGGCTTTGCCGAATACGCCTACCTCCCCTGGAATGCCGTGCTTCACCACGTTCCAAAAGGCATGTCGGCGGAACGTGCAGGCCTGGTCACACCGATGGCCAATGGCGTCGAATGGTCGCTGTTCGATGGCGAAGTCGGCTATAACTCGGTCGTCCTGATCCAAGGCCCCGGCCAGCAAGGCCTGTCGCAAACAGTAATTTGCCGGCAGGCCGGCGCCGCCTGCATCATCGTAACCGGCACCTCGAAGGACCTGGTACGTCTCGATGTCGCAAAGAAACTTGGCGCGGACTATGTGATTAACGTCAATGAGGAAGATCCGCTCGAACGCATCATGGAAATCACCGGCGGAAAGGGCGTCGACGTGGCCCTCGACTGCACGGCCGGCGCCGGTACTATTCCCATACTGCTTGGCATTGAAGCCTTGAAGCGCAAGGGCGGCATCATTGTCGCGCAAGGTGAAATGGCCGACTTCCCGAATTTTCCGCTAGAAAAATTCTGTGTCAAATGGATCACCATGAAAAGCGCGCGTGGCCACAGCTATCGTTCGTGTGAACTGGCACTCGAGCAATTGGCATCGGACAAGTTTGATTTCGATCTTGTGACCACCCACCGCTTTGGCCTGAACCAAGTCGACCTAGCCATTCGCTCGGTCGGCAACAAAGGCGTGCCCGGCGTCATCCATGCCTCGCTCATGCCTTGGGAAGAAAGCAACCATCCTGAACCCTAGAGCCTGTCAGGTTTAACTGGAACCATCCCACTCTCCTACCCCGCCACCCATGGCATAGTGTTTTGGGCGGCCGGGCGAGGAGTGGGCCGGCGATGCGATTTCGCCTTAGGCAGAAATCATTTGGGGCCAAACAGAAATTCGCCGCGCGTCGGATCACATCTGAAGAGCTGTCGCGCCCTGCTCATGCAATATCCGTTTTGCTCGATTTGCTTTGCGATTCACAGATCGGATGAAATTGTTCTAGTGCTTTGGAAATCTCTAAAGCTATAGCAATAGAGCATCACCAGAATGTCCGGCATGACGAACTTGGTTTTGTCCCGCCTACCAGGCCGCGGCAGGCCGGTCGCTGACGGCGTTTCATATCATTGACATTACAATTATCGCAGTCCACTGATGAAATTGGCCAAGACCATGGATACGGATGTACAGACGGGAGTATTCCAAATGCAAGCGACGAAATCAGCGCCGATTTTGATATCAGCGTGTATCAGCCTCGCCTTTGCAGCCGCCAGTCTTGCTGGCGCAGTCTCGGCTGCCGCCAAAGCGCCGGAGGCATGCAAGGGCAAAAGCATTGTGCCGGCGCTCGCCCAATCACACCCAAAAGTGCATCAGGAGCTGATCAAAAAATCGCAGGCAACGCCGCATGCAAATGCCGTCTTTTGGCGCATTTCCAAACCAGGAAACACTGCCCTCAAACCCTCCTATGTTCTCGGCACCGTACACACCAGCGACAAGCGCGTTACCCTTTCCAAGGCCAGTCGACAGGCCTTGCTGGGCGCCAGCACCGTCGCACTGGAGATCAAGAATTTTTCTCCCAACCGGTTCGCGGAAGTCATCAAAAAAGATCCCAGACTGATCCTGTATCTGGACGGCCAACGGCTCGATAAGAAACTTGGCGAGGCAGACTTTTCTAAGCTCGCAGGTATTCTTAGAAAACATAACGTCAACGCCAAGGTGCTTGGCGTGTTCCGCCCCTGGTTCCCATTACTTCTCCTGGCATTTCCGGACTGTGAGCAGCACAAGGTCAGATCAGGAGCCCAATCGTTCGACAAACAAATCGCCAGCCTTGCCAAATCAAACAGCATCGAAATTGTTGGCCTTGAAACGATTGGCGAACAGATGAACGCATTTGCAGCGATCAGCGATGCCCACCAAATCTCACTCCTAAGACTGACTTTGGCCTATGCCGATCAGAGAGAGGACCAATTCGAGACCATTATTGACGCCTATGCAAAACGCAAACTCGGCCTCGTCCTTCATCTCGGCAAAGCCATGGCTCAGATAAAGGGCTTTGAAATTGCCAGCAGCGACGCCTTCAATGTCGCCCTCATCCATAAGCGAAACGACCGCATGTTTAAGCGCAGTTTACCACTCATCCAACGCGGCAATGCGTTTATCGCGGTCGGCGCCGGCCACCTGATCGGAAAGACCGGGCTTGTGGCCCAGTATAAGCGTGCCGGCTATAAGCTCGAACCTATTGACTAGAGCAATTTCGTCCGCACGGTGAGCCGCGATGTGCCTCTGTCGGTTCGGATATTGCTCTCGATCGTTGCGCGTAAGGTTTGAACTAACTCGATGATTCAAACGTAACGCACAAAGATGATTGCCGAATAGAGGCAGCGGACGGCCGATACAATCATTTGAGGCCAACAGCCGCTAATAAGCTATCTGAGCCCACCGCAGAACTTCTGAATGCGCCGACAGGCATCCTCAAGTTCATCCTTGCTCGTCGCATACGAAATACGAAAGAACGGGCTCATCGCGAACGCTGCCCCATGCACAACTGCGACGCCTTCCTCTTCGAGGAGTGCGGTCACGAAATCCTCATCAGTTTCGATCTTTTGTCCCCCCGCCGAGGTCTTGCCGATCGCACCAGCACACGACGGATAGACGTAAAACGCGCCTTCCGGCTTGAGACAAGTGATCCCATTGGCCTGGTTTAACATCGATACGACAAGGTCGCGCCGCTCGACAAACGCCTTGTTGTTTTCCGCAATAAAGTCTTGTGGCCCTTCGATTGCTGCCAGTGCGGCCCACTGGCTGATTGAACTCGGGTTTGTTGTCGATTGTGACTGCAGTTTGCACATTGCTTTGATGAGATCTTCGGGCCCACCGGCATAACCGATCCGCCATCCCGTCATGCAATACGCCTTTGAGACACCATTTACGGTCAGCGTGCGATCGAACAGTCCTGGCTCGATTTGCGCTGGCGTACAGAATTTATGATCGTCATAGAGGAGATGTTCATACATATCATCGGTCATGACCCAGACGTGCGGATAGCGCATCAAGACATCCGTCACCGCCTTCAATTCGTCGTACGGATAGGCGGCACCGGTTGGGTTGGATGGCGAGTTCAAGATAATCCACTTGGTGTTCGGGGTAATCGCTGCTTCGAGCGCCGCAGGCTGCATGCGAAACGCATCATCAATTCCGGCCGGTACAAATACCGGCGTCCCGCCTGCAAACCGCACAATATCGATATAGCTGACCCAACATGGCGTTGGGATAATCACCTCGTCCCCCGGGTTGAGCGTGGCAACGAATGCATTGAACAACACCTGCTTGCCGCCGGCGCCAACAGAGATCTCCGACGTCTTGTAGTCGAGGCCGTTCTCGCGCTTGAATTTGGCTGCGACAGCCGCCTTCAGTTCCGGCATGCCATCAACATCGGTATACTTTGTCTTGCCCTTTGCCAGGGCGTCGATGGCCGCTTGTTTGATGTGATCAGGCGTATCGAAATCCGGCTCTCCGGCTCCAAGCCCAATAATGTCGCGGCCTTCCGCGGCAAGCGCACGTGCCTTCGTAGAAACCGCAATAGTCGCTGATGGCGTAATTCGTCCGATGCTTTCTGAAAAAAAGCTCATGTTTGCTTCTCTGATGTTTGGCAGACTGGCACTCGTTATTTGGCATAGACCGAGCCCGCATCCAAATAGTGAAACGCCGCCCGCTCTGGCTTCACCTCCCACCGACCCCGGCGGCCAGATGAACCGTCCAACAAAGCCCGTGAAAAAGCGATCGTTGCATACCAACAACGCCTACAGCCCTAAGTCAATCCCGCCCGCATTTGCAGTGGAATTGCCATAGTCTAGACCCAATACGGACAGAACCGACCCGCATTGTGGCGACGCTCAACTTGGCCCAGGCGGGGCCGCACGTGTCATCCTGTGGCAATTGCATTGGCGATGTCACAACCTATGTGCGACGGAAAAAATGTCACAACGAATGCATCTGTACCGACGCGCGCTGCGTCCAATACTCCAGGACTTCTGCCTCGGTCTGATGATCGCAGCAGGCATCGTCCTTATTTGCCTTGCCGACAGCGGCCAAGAGGCAACATTGCTCGGTCTGCTGCAAACAGTCACGCTGGCTGCCGAATTGGCAGCTGTGCCCGAGCTGGCCGGCACCGTACTTTCGTTTGCCGGCATGTTGGCCTTCGGCCTCTGGTCCTGGCGGCATTTGGCGCAACACTGGGTTTTTCGCGCCACTTCTCGCCATGCCCTGACCACAATTTGAAAGATCATGCGCCAAACCCCATATCGAGGTGTGGGATTTGCAAAAGAGAGATGAACGATGACGATCAAACGCTCACCCCTGCTCGTCGCCGGCGCGGGCATGGCCTGCCTCGCGTTGACCTTATCCTGGCTTACCATCTCCAGTACCGAACGCGTCGTTGATGGCTGGTTTCAAGTTGCATCCAAAACTGAAGCCCAAAGGCACTCAGCTCGGCTGGCAGAACGCGCCAAAGCTGCCGAGCGCACCGCCTATTTCCGGCTGACGGCAGCTGGAAATCCGGTTTTGCCCGGTGTGTTCGGCCCCCTGACCAAGGGCAGCCGCATCACCGTCACTGGCGAAAAAGGGCAGCTCCAAACGCTTCAAGTCGCCGATATTCGTCCATTTCACATTCCGGCGCGCTCCAAGGGCATCGCTCGTCGTAAATCAGTCTTGCTGGTAACCTTCAAGGATGTTTCGAGCCCCAGCGGCACCAAGATCCACATGCTGGTGGAACAATCCAAACCATTCGCACCGCCGCGTGGCACACTCGAACGGCCGCTGTAACTCAATCAGCTTTACCGCGCTCTTGAGCCTCGCCTCGCCGTGTCAGACCACGGTCACCTCTGTTTGACTGCGGCGCGGCCAGCGTCGGACCGGGCATTCTTTGCTGCACCCGGTGTCCTGACATGCTAGAACGCCAGTGCGTTGGCTTATCATCAGAAAACCTAGCCTGCGGACATCGGCCAGCTGTCGAACAGTTGGTCGCCGGTTGTGAAAATTACAGGGGAGTATTGCGAGCGATGCGTCTCAACCCGCCGTCCATCCTCATTTTTGTGATTTCTTTCGTCCTTGCCCTTCTTGCCGTCAGCACGAAGTTGACTTTCTTGAGCGTGCCCCACTATTTGCCGCATCAGGAATATTGGTTGGCGATCACGGCCTACGTGACCCTGATGATCGGCAATCTCGTCAAAGGCCTATAGCGGCCGGCTGTTTGACAAGATTGCTCCGGCGAAGGTTCGCGCGATGGCAAAAAGGCTAACAACGAGCAGGGCGCAGTGGTCTGATCGAGGAGTATAAAATGCTGATCATAAACAACGACGAAGTAAACCAGCTCTTGACGATGTCGGATTGCATCCGCGTACAAGAACAAGCCTTCAAGAAGCTGCCCTCTGGCGGTGCCATCCACCGCCCCCGCATCGACATCTATTATCCGTGCGACCGAGATGACGGCTATTATCGCTGGGGCACCATGGAAGGTGCGAATGACGGTTATTTTGCAATCCGCATGAAGTCCGACATCATCACCTGGCCAACTGAAGCCGATGGTAATTGGACGGAAGACAAATGGTGCCGCGAGCCCGGTACATATTGCGGACTGATCTTCGTTTGCTCGACACGCACCGGCGAACCCCTGGCGTTCATAAATGATGGTGCCCTTCAGCATATGCGCGTCGGCGGCGGCGCCGGAATTGGGACCAAATACCTCGCCCGCGAAGACAGTCATGTTGTTGGCATGTTGGGGTCAGGCGGTATGGCCCGCACATTCCTCGACGCCTTCACCTGCGTCCGCGACATCCAGCTGTGCAAGATTTACAGCCCAAACCCGGCCAACCGCGAAGCATACGCAGAAGAAATGCGTGCCAAGCACAAGATCGAAATCCAGGTGTGCGACAATCCACGCGACGCCCTCAAGGGTGTCGATATCGTCTCGAGTGCCACAGACAGCATGCAACCGGTCTATGATGCAGACTGGCTGGAACCTGGCCAGCACGTCACCAATCTTGGCCGTCGCGAAATGCCGGATGCGGCCTCAGAGCGTTTTGATGTTGTCATCCGCCAGGGCACTGCCGGCCTTCAAATGCGCCAGACAGACCGCTTTCAAGCGGAACGCGGCCTCTCGCCAGCGGCCTTCATCGGCGGCACTGAAGAAGAGATGAAACGCATCCCGGCCAAGAACCCACAACCTGGATTTGGTGGCGACAGTCCGGAATTCATGGACCGCGGAAAGGGTGGCGATAAGCCGGACTTCGCTGACTTGGTCTCCGGCAAAGCAACAGGTCGAACCAACCGCGACCAAATCACATTTTACCGCAATGTCGGCAACCAGGGTCTGCAGTTCTCGTCCGTTGGCGGCTGGGTCTATGAGCAGGCAGTGGCAAACGGGCTCGGGCGTCAAATTCCAACCGAATGGTTCTTGCAGGACATCCGCGATTGATGCCTTGAGATTTTGGCTGGGGAGTTTGCGATTCGACAAGGATGGACCGAAGTGTCCTGCTGCTATCCCCGCGCGTGTAACAGAAACGGCAGGATCAACGAAAGTACATGTCATCCCAAGCGGCTCAACCACAGAGCGATCCCGTCCAACTCTCGCCCGCCCAAGATGAGGCGATAGATACGCTATTGCGCAAGGCAAATAGCCTATTGGAGCGCACCGAACGCCAGATCCTGCTTCTCTTATCGCTGTTCCATCGCCCAGCCAGTCCGACGGCCCTCGACGCACTATTGGTGGTGCCCGTAATCAAGGGATTGTCAGATCACGCACCAGAGCATCTTATTTTACCGCCGCCAAGTATCTGGCAACGTCTCGGGCTGTGGCGCTCCCACCATCATGCTGAAGGCGCTGATCCGGCAATAACCCGTGAGGACGCCGGCAAACTCTGGCAGGACGCGGTAAAGGCACTGCGCGACAAGACACTCGTAAATCCGCCTTCCGACTCGCATCCGGATTATTTAAGCGCCCCGGAAAATGTGCGCCAGCGGGTGAGCGAACATTTACGCCGGCACAATCGAGACGCTTGGCAAGCTGGTCATCTGCGCTTGTTTTCCTACTATCAGCGCCTATTGGCAAACCGCCATCCCCGGACTTTGGCGGAAATGGAACCGCTTTATGCAGCCATCGTCCATGGCTGTGCCGCAGATCAACACCAACACGCATTCGAGCGCGTTTATGAAGACCGCATGTTGCAGCGCCAAAGCCTCTATCTTGGCAAACAACTGCGGGCCTACGAAGCCTGGCTCGAAGTGCTCGAGCGTTTTTTCGACGAGCCTTGGGTCAAGCCTCATGCCAATTTAAAACCCGCAAGTCAGCGCACAGCCCTGGCGCAGGCCGGGTTTGCATTGCGTGGCGCCGGCCGCCTCACCGAAGCCACCAAGCCAATCCGCGCCGCCGTCGAATTGGCCATAGAATTAGAAGATTGGGCAGCGGCATCTGCTGAGGCCCAAAACCTCAGCGAAATTCTGTCCACCCTCGGCAATCTGCATGATTCCCTGCTAATTGCGCGCGACAGCGTGCGCTTTGCAGAAAAAACACCGGACACCATACGCCGGCTGTCCGCGCGCTCCAGGCTCGGCGATGCATTGCATCAGTTCGGAGAGCCGCGCCTGGCAGCCCGCAATTTCCGGCGTGCCGAACGCTGGCAACGGATGGCCCGAAAGGATCTGCCCTATCTGATTTCATTGCGCCATTACAATTATGCTGATCTTCTCTTGGAGCTCGGCCGCCACGATGAGGTACGGGTCCGCGGGCTTTACGCCTTGGAGGTCTCGCGCGAATTTCAAGGCCTTGGCATGGGACCATGGGACATTGCATTGGACAAGCTCTCGATCGCACGCGCGGCACATGCCCAATGGCGCGATGCACAGGGGCTATCGAATGTGCCTTTTGCGCCGCCCTCGATCGATGAAGACGGAGATCCTGATGCGCACCCTGGCGAAGAGGATCAGACCGTAACGGACACACTGCCGGCTTCAGTCCCAACGGTCCCCCAGATCAAGCAGGAGACCATTGAAGAAAACAAACTCGAAACCGATCACCACGATGTTGCTACGCGCGCCTATGATCAATCCGTTGACGAGCTAAGAGAAACGCGCCAGGTGCAGCATTTGCCCGCTGCTCTGATCGGGCGCGCCGCCTTTCGCAAGGACAACCGCGATTTTGAAGGCGCGCGCACCGATCTCGACGAGGCCGCTAGAGTGGCAAGCCAGGGCCCAATGCCCTTGTATCAAGCCGATATTGCCCTTGCCCGGATTCATCTGGCCCTGGCACAGGACGCCAAACTTTCAAACCAAGAGCTTCGCGACACGATCAACAAACTTTGGTTGGAAGCACGCGACATCATTCAAGCAAGCGGCTATCACCGCCGCGATCACGAACTTGAGCAATTAAAGGCACATTTGAGGGCGCTACCAGGTCTGTAGGGCACCGTGCAGTCCCCGAGTTGCGCTCTCACATAAGTGCCTTCAGCTCAGCCGTGCACGCCCTACCGTTGGCCTGCATCAACTCGATCGCGCCTTGGTTGTACCAGTCTGCAACCGCATCTTGATAGGCCGGCCGCGCCTTGAGCCGCTCGAACCATGAACTGATTGTCGGCTTGTCGTCCCACAACCAATTGAGCGCAAGGTGATCCAGGCGCAGGATGTATGGCGTCAGCCCTATATCCGCGAGCGAATAAGTCTCACCAGCGAGCCACGGGCTATTGCCGAGGACCGCATCCATATCCTCAACGGCTTTCCTGAAGCGCTGAAGCGCGCCCGGCAAGAACTTAGACTCGACCCCCTTGAGTACATTTTCCGACATGAATTCCCGGCGCACCGGATCCGGGATCGCGGCAATATTTTTTTCGACCGCCTCTCTGCCGTTCAGCGCAAACATTTCATGGCGAAATGCAATACTGAAACTGACCACCGCCCCCATGGCGTGGACACCATCGTCCAGTTGCTTCGTCCAACGGCGCATGCGCGCCCGCTCGATCGGATCTTTCGGGCGCAACGACGGTTCCGGCCAGCGGTCATCGATATATTCATTGATGATACTAGAATCGATGATCACCGCGCCGTCATGCACGATGGTCGGCACCACGCCGTTCGGATTGAGTTTGAGATAGGCTTCGTTCTTATGCTCGCCGGCTCTGAGATTAAAAGTATGGCTCGTAAAGGCCTGTCCTTTTTCCGCCAGCGCCAGCCGCACCTTCTGAGAACAGGTCGACATGTCATTATGGTAGAGTTCCAGCATGCAGCTACGCTCCCTGCAGTAAAAAAGGCTTTATTGTTCAGTCTTTGCTTAGAACATCGTGAGGCATATCAAATCGGCGGGCCGATCGACTGCGGGCCTTTGATGACTCCGGTCAGTTCTGATTCGGGAATAGCCATGATTGCGGCCTCGTCGAACAGGTCGCCCATCTCTGAGGGAAGACCGGCCTTCGCCATCTCTTCCAAATATTTGCGATGAATGCGCGGGTCCTGATCTTCGTATTCAATCTGCCGGCCGCCCTTATCGACGGAAATCGATTCACCACCTTCCGCGCTACGCCGGCGTAGCGCGATCAACGGGTAGCGCGCACTGCCCAAGCTGCAGGCGAGATAGCGGGCCGGTATCGTGCCGGTATTGAAATGCATGTGGAACATCCAGAAAGGCGGCGTATACATAAAGCCATGCTTCCAGGGCAGTTCCACGAATTCGCTATCCCCTTCATACCAGAGGAGTGAATAGCCCGTGCCATCGACCGCATGCACATGCGTGCCGGCCGCATGGCGATGCGCTTTCTTATATCGACCCGTCGGGATTTGCGACATGTGTGAATGCTGGGTGCCATCGGCCAGAATGAAGAAGACATTCATCGATCCCTTGCCGCGTGATTCCAGCGAATACAGTTTGAAGGTCGTCAGATCATGGACGAAGTTGGTCTCCCAAAGATTGATCTGTCCAGCCTTGCCGGCCCGCTCGACCGGCACCAGCTCGCCCTCGCCTTCGAACAGATTGGGCTCCCCGAACCGCTCCTTGAACACAAAGGGATTGTCGAACACAAAATCCTGGTTGTGATAGAGGTTGAGCGTGAGCGGCGCATCATTGGTGCACGACAGGCGCACTCGTTCCTGGCCCGATCCGTTGAACACTTGATAGGTGCAGTTGAGCGGGATCGCGAACAACGCCTTTGGCCCCCACTCGAAGGTCTGCTCCTCTCCTGACGGCAGGATCAGCCGTGTCGTGCCGTGCCCTTCGAGCACATAGATGAACGCCTCATAGAGGTGCTTGATCGGCGCGGTTTTCTTGCCCGGCGCGATCTCCAATACATAATTGGCCATGAAGTCGCCGCGCCCATGGGTGTGGGCAAAACAGCCACGGGCATCGAAACGCGCCCAATTGTCGGTCTCAAGCGCCAACAGGTCATGGCCGAAATCGAGGTGCACGGGGATGCCCTCCCCTTGAGCCCACTCCAAATAGGGGTCGACCAAAAACTTGCCCTTGAGATCTACTTCAGATGTTGCCCCACCCTGATCCGTCATTGCTGTCTCCCTAGTATCGTTTTGTAAGTCTCGTGCTCCCCAGGCAGGTTCGATTTATCCGCCGCGGGCCATCACACCGCCATCAACGAAAATATTCTCTCCAACCACAAATGACGCCTTCTCAGAGACGAGAAACAATACAACCTCTGCAGTCTCCTCTACCTTACCGGCACGACCCATTAGGTTGGTAACTTTGCGGCTGGCATCGAACTCTTCCTTACCGACCGGCGAGCCAACGCGGTTCGGCGACACAGAATTCACGCGAATGCCGTAGGGCGCAAGTTGGATCGCCAGCGACTTGGTCATGTTGACGATACCGCTCTTGGCAGCTGTGTACGCCAATGCGCTATCCCGGCCGCGATGTCCGGAAGTCGAGCCAATGTTGACCACTGCGCCTTTTTTCTTCCCCTCTTTCACCATTCGCGATGTCACAGCCTTTGTCACGACGAATTGTGACCCGAGCGTCACCGACAACACCCGGTTCCACTCATCGAATGTTAGATCGAAGATGTGCTTGTTATCACTGATGGCAACATTGTTGACCAGAATATCAGGACAGCCCAGCGAACCGGCAACCTGTTCGACCATGGTCTCAACATCGTCCGGATTGGCCACGTCTGTAACGATCGACATGGCGCGCCCACCATTCATGATAATGTTATCCCGCACCCGCGCGCCGCGCGCCTCGTCCAGATCGACAATGGCGACTTGTCCGCCTTCCCGCGCAAATGACATTGCTATGGCCTCGCCAAGATTTCTCCCGCCACCCGTAACAATTGCCACCTGATCATCCAAAAAACCCATAATGCAGCCTTCTTTCTCGTTTCCAGAGCCTCGTGCCAAACGGGCAGCCAGTTGGTCCCGGCACACGGCAGATCAATTGCTGAACCATGTTGCATTGGCAAATATTACGTGAGCCGAGTGCCGGCAACCCCATGAGTGAAGTGTACTTGAGCTGCAGCTCTCTGCAATCCCCTGCCGCATTTGTCACAGCTTTGACTCAATTCGTCCGAATTCCACTGCCATCCTAACCAAGATTGATTCTGTTTTTCAAAGTTGTAGTGGCCGGACCCTAACACCGGCGGGGCACCACAAGTCAATTCGCCAAAATTCGATTTGATCCATCCAGTACTGAGCAGCAAACCGCCCTAGCCTCATCAGTATCGCGTCTGATCTCGGAAATATTGCCCCGGAGCTACCGGATATAAATCGGGGCCAACCCGATATTTACTGAACACGCTATCTTTTGCGGAGGACCCCATGAGCACATCCAAATCACACATTGAGGAGATGCACGCTCGCCTTGAAGAGATTTCAAAACGCGAGCAAATCTTGATTGAGGCGCTCGATGCAGCGCTCGCGGAAGCCGACCGCAAGCTCCTTGACGACGTGCGCACCGTTGCAGTCGAACACGAGGCGCGGCGCGCAGTAATCCTGACAGAACTGGAATCTCTCGCTGCCAGAATCGGCGCGCTGCCAGTCGCCTCCCACGAACCCGAGCAACTCAACTATGAACAGCTCGACATTTCGAACTATTCCGCACTGCAAGAGGACACCACTGCCATCGAGGCGCCGAAGGGCGGCGACTGGCGTACAGCAGCTCAGAACATGGGGTCGCAACTTGATTATAGCTCGTCTTCTTGTGACGACCTGACGGACGATACCATGGACCAACCGCTTCAAAAGCGGGCGTGACCCGGACGTCCCCGCCCAGACGAGAGCAATTATCAACGTTCCACTCGACCGGTCGCGCGCCCGGCACCTTGGGCTGCTTGCCTGCCGGACTTGCGGCACGTTGCAAAAACGTTCCGTCAGTTTGGCTGACAGAATGATCACGTCGTGACGCCATCTCAATCACCACCGGTAGTGAGCCTTGCTTTTGACCTGGCCCAATATCGCGCCTCAAAACGACAAGCGATTAATCATAGTCTAGCCGCTAATTTGTGGCACCAGAGGGCGCCGGCATACGCGGCAATTCATCTAGCGTCAAAAAGCTTTGTACGAGAAAAATTCTCGGGAGGTCGACAATGCAAATTATGAATTCAGGACTGAAATGCTTTTTTGCAGGGCTGGTTCTGAGCCTACCGATGACAACAACGGCATTCGCCAATGACCTGGCCGATCTGGTCATCCTGCGCAAGCAATCAACCATTGAGTTTGTCGGATGTGAAAAAGGCCAGCCACTGCTGAAAGGCTCAATCGCCGTCAAGAACATCGGCGATAAGACCGCCACCTGGCTGCCAACCAGATTGATGCTCGGCATCTTCGTCCAGGAAGCGCCCGACATCCGCAAGGAGACGCGTTGGCTCGGCGCGCTCTCGCCAAATGAAATCCAGTCGAAGGAATTCAACATCGGCAAGGGAATTCACAAGAAGGGCCGCGGCATCACCAACACGCTTCGCCTGCGCGTACCCAAAAACGAAACAGTACAGCGCGCCCTAATTGCCGAGGGTCTCTATCGTGGCGCCATCGATGGAAAACTCGGGGCACAATCTTATAATGCGATGATCAAGTATTTGGAAACGCAGCTTAAAATAAAGATCAACGACAAGAATAAATTCAATCTAAGCACCGAACGCAAGATCCGGTTAGTCAATGAGTCCGGAATCAAGACCACAGCCGCTGACTACAAAAAGGCCCCGGACATCATTCAGCGCCCGATCACCGTTTCAGTCGTCATTGATCCCCGCAATCGGGTCAAAGAATCGAATGAAAACAATAACATCGAAAAATGGGAGCTGCCCGAGATCAACTGCCAGTAGCACCAAACGTTGGGCTGGCGCATGCAACCGCCGGCCCGACTGCAATTGCAGTTTCATTGTAAGATAAGCCATAAATCAATCGCGTAATGCAATTGTATGACTTACTTGTGGGAGGCAAGCAGAATGAAGGTTCCTGGTCCCGATCACCCGATCACCACCGCGCCCGAGAGCCAACGCGTGACAGTCAAGGCCGGCGGCGAGGTCATTGCATCCTCGCAAAACGCGCTTGTCATGCACGAAATCCGTCATGACGCCGTCTACTATATTCCGCGCGCCGATGTACAAATGGGCCGCTTAGAGCGCACCGACCATCAAACCCATTGCCCTTATAAAGGTGACGCCAGCTACTTCTCAATTCGCACCCCAAATGGCGTGATAGAGAACGCCGTTTGGAGCTATGAGGCGCCGTTTCCAGCCGTCGCCGCCATAAAGGACCATTTGGCTTTTTACGTCGCCAAGATTGACGCCATTTCTTTAGGCAACGAATAATCTCGACGCCTACGACATTCAGAGCGGGCGAAAAAAAAGAAGACCGCCCATCGGCGGTCTTCCGTGAGACACGACGTTTAGTCACCTGGCCCCAACTACGCCGCCATTGGCCACGCTGGGTGCCTTTTAAGAGCGCTGCCTTTCGGCAAAATCATCTGGGATATGGAGGCTGCTCCAACATCCTTGCGATCTGCTCAAGCGACCTAAACCGAGCGCAAATCTCACTAGACATCGGATCACCTCCTTCCCGTTGTTGAACCTCGAATCAGACTATAGCCGAAACCATCGAATAATTTACAGGGCCTCTGCAAAAATTTTCTCTCGGGCGGTGTTTTCTTGCTACTCCGACCCGACAATTGTGCATCCAACACGGTTTCCCGTCACAGCCGTCAGGAAAGTGCAAGCCGCGCCAGCTGCAAGCCAAGATGCCTCACGCCCGGCCTGCCTCAACCAAAAAGGACGGCCCTGTCCCGCGCGGAAAGGGCCGACCTGAAAATCCAATGGATAACGTCGAACTATCAGCGTCGACCACGCGCAAGAATATCGACCCGAACCCGCGCAATACCTGACTTACGCATGCCGATCACACCAGCAGCTCGCTTCGAAAGATCGATGATACGGCCACGGATGTAAGGCCCGCGGTCATTGATACGAACAACCACCGAGCGCCCGTTGCCAAGGTGCGTTACACGGACCCGCGTACCAAATGGCAGCGTCTTGTGCGCAGCCGTCAAGGCGTTTGGATTAAACCATCCACCGGACGCAACACGCTGCGGCTGCCAATAATACGAGGCAATCCCCCTGAGCGACCGGCCTACCCAGCGCGATCGCAATGAGCGACTGCTGCGCCGAGAGCGACGTGTCCTAACCCGCTTAGCAGTCCGCACCCGCAGACGCGATTTGCGCGCGCGTCTCGGCTTTGTTCGCTCGGTACGCCGCGATTTCAAACCGGCATCCGGCGAGTTCCATCGTGCGACCGTATCGTTCGTAAGAAAGCCATTAAGTTCAGCTGATGCCTGGGCCGTCCCAAGACATAAAAGACAACCAGCAACCGCACCTACAATCATCTGTCTCATGAGAACTCTCCTTACGCATAGACGCAAAGACGGCAGAGCATCGATTGACAAAATTTGGAAAATAAAGGCGAACGCCTTCACTAGAGATGGCCGTATTGAATTATGGACGTCCCACTCGTCCTCAGGCCTGGGTTTCGAATCCGGCTGGAACCCGCTCTGCCATCAAATATTTTTTGGGTTGTAAACTTGGGTTGCAGCCGCGCGTAGACAACATCTAACGCTGCACACGTCAAGTGACTTCGCAACCCCGATGCGATCAAAATTGTCGCACGAAATACTACGAAGTTTCATAAACCAATGTTAAGAAGTTGAGATTCCGGACGAACTACCACGCGCCGCCGTAAGAGCCACCGTCGACCAAGATATTTTGCGCCGTCATGTATCCGGCATGCGCTGAACACAGGAATGCAGCCACTGCGCCAAATTCCGGAATCTCACCAAACCGCGCTGCGGGAACTGTCGACATGCGGTTCTTGTGCGCTTGTTCAAACGTAATACCTTGAACATTCGCAATATTTGCCGATGTCGCCTTTAGCCGATCAGTGTCAAACGGTCCCGGGAGCAATGAATTGATTGTCACATTGTCTTTGACGGTTTTGCGGGCAAGCGACGAAACTGCGGCAACCAGGCCCGAGCGCGCGCCGTTAGAGAGCTCCAGCTTTGGATCGGGCTGCATCACTGTATAGCTCGCGATATTGAGAATGCGCCCGAACTTGCGCTCCACCATGCCATAGACCGTCGCATGGATCAGCGCGAGCGGAGAGATCATATTCCCCTCGACGGCCTTGCGCCAATCATCACTATCAAAATTGCGAAAGTCTCCAGGCGGTGGACCTGCCGCGTTGGTAATCAGAATATCGGGCGCAGGGCACGCCGCCAGCAGGGCCTTACGTCCCTCTTCGCTGGTGACATCACAGACGACTGTCTTCACATCGACACCTGTCGCCTTGCGGATGTCCTCTGCAGTGGCTTCCAGATCCTCAGCACCGCGCGCGCAGATCGTCAAATTCACGCCTTCGTGCGCCAACGCATCAGCGCACCCGCGGCCCAGCCCCTTGGATGCGGCACAGACCAAAGCATGCCGTCCTGCAATTCCCAAATCCATCGCCAACACCTGCCCTTAAGGAGTACCATGGCCGCCAGTCGACCGACGCCAAACGTACCGCGCCCAACACCGGCCGATACAGAAAACGATCCACAGCATAGGCGGCGCGCTGACAACGTCAAGCACACTTAAAACGGTCCAACGTGCGGCGGAAGATCACCGCGCCAGGGACGTTTGCAGGTCTGTATGACGAGCTGGCGGGAGCCCCAAGGCTTAAGTGATGGTCTCGGCTTCCGAGGCGGCCTTTTCGAGATCCGGGCGCAACTCCTCAGCCTCCGGTGCGCGGCGCGACTTACCTTCGAACAATGCGCCTTGTTCGATCGTAAGCGATAAGTGCTGCACCTCACCTTCGACCTTTGCCGTCGATGCCAAGGTCACGTTGACGGCCTTAATCGTGCCGGCGACACCACCGCGCACCACGACACTGTCCGCATTCACCAGACCGCTCACGTTGGCTTCTTCCCCAATCAGGATTTCAGTCCCAATCACATCACCAACGATCCGACCTTCGATATTCACCGTGCCTTTGGAGACAATCTTCAGTCCACTACCGATAATCGTGAGATCTTTGCTTATCAGCGAAGTTCCCCCGGATGGTGACACGACGCCGGACCCTGAACTCCCGTGCTGTGACCCAGGCCGAGGCGGTGCCGGCGGTGGGCTCGGCTGCGGCGGCTGTTCAGCCAGCGGCGGCGTACGATCACTTGATTTTGTAAACATATGTGCCCTTCACAGAATTTCGTCTTAATCGAAGTGCGAGCAAATTGCCCACAACTTGCGGTCAAATTGTGTTCGTCCGCTCGGCTCCGAGCCAAGCAATTGCTTGACTTTCAACTGTCATAAAACACCATCTTTCGGCGCAAGTGCAATGAAAAGTGCGCTTCAACTGCCGCAAGACACCAAAAAACGTGTTCTGCAAAAGCGTTAACGGCTTTCTTTAATCATCAGATTTGCGATAAAAAGCATAGAGTTTTGAGCACATTTTGGGGGACCCTGCCATGCCGCTCGGCGTTCGAATGTTTGTCGCGGTCATTTTCTCGGTTCTTGGGCTGTCCTTTATCGTGACAGCTGGCGCATTGTTCTATGAATTCACGGACCCTCAGGCGTCATCTCACCAAACCGCGCTCACACTTGCGACCTTTTATAGTCATCTTTTCGTTTTCTTTCCGACATTTGGCTTAGTCGCGCTGTTTGCCTTTTACACCCCGGCCTGTGTGTTTACAGACATGTACATGCGGCATGTGCCCGCCGGCAGAATAAGATTTGTGTTCGGCTTTGCCGTGCTTGCCGTCGCCGCCTATTTCATTGCCGGCCAGATGAATAAGAGCAAGGAACGCTCGATTTGGGAAGTCACGCCTGCGACACTTGCCGCTGACAAGAAAGACCCAAAAAACTGTTCGGCTAGCAACAAAGGTGCCTGCGTCCGTCTGCCAATCCTTGATGCCGTGACAAACGTGCGCCGGGTGAGCCAACGGCGCATTGGGCTTTCCGACCTCGCGCGCACGTGCCAGCCTGATCCTTTGATCGGTGCATTGAATGACACACCGCGTAAGAAGCGGTTTTGTCTCGTATCGACGCCACTACCGACCGGCAAACAGCCTTACGAGCTGACGACTGACAGGCAGTGCTGCAAGGCCCAGGCAGCCTTCAAGAAGGCAATGACCGATTTGCACGCACCGGTCAAAAACCGCTCTATGACAGGCATCCTGCATAAAGCGCTATTACCTTTGAAAGTGTTTTTTTTCCTGGTGCTTCTGGTCATCAGCGTATTACTAGCGGTCAGATGGGGATCCTTGGAACGTCACTATAAGGACTTCCTACCAGGGCTTGAGCGCGGTGTATTGATCGGCGCTGGCGCGATGGTGTTCTACCCGGTTATGAGCCACGCATTTCTGCACTCGTCAGGCTTGCTCTACGGGATCGGCGACGGCGCCACGACGGGATTCCGCGATATTGCACCCATTATAAGCTTCCTTTTCGGCGCCTGGGGCCTGTTGCTCTTGTTATTCTTCTATCGATTGCGCGACAAGCAGACAGAAAACTTTGTGCGCCTCGCCGGCGTCATTGGCAGCGCAGTGGCAATCGTCAAATACGAACTCATCATTGATTTTTGCGTCAGGCTTTTCGGCTCCGGCAGCAGCGCTGCCAGCTTCGTCCTGCTGCTAATCATCATTGTTGGGGCTTTGGTGTTTCTGGCGCGAAAGTCTTCAGAAGACATGGCCTGAGTACTTGGCCTGAGCATTTAGCCTGAGTACTTGGCCTGAAATGTTAGCCCAGATGCATGCCGGGTGCGGACCGTTAGGCAATCAGTCCGGCCACCGGCTTCACATGCTGTGAATTGGGAAAAACCCGGTCCGCCAAAACACGCTGGCCGATACCCAAGTGCTCGCCCAAGACACCCTTAAAGACGCCGCGCAAATCCTGCGTCGGCATCAGATCGCGTCCTTCGAACAACTCCCGTTGCCTGAGCCCGGGCCAATCGGTTATGACCCGCCCGCCCAAGATGCCACCCCCGAGCACCAACGCCAACGTACCGACCCCATGGTCGGTCCCGCGCGTCCCATTAACGCGCACCGTTCGACCAAACTCGGTGACCACCACAACCACAGTCTGGCCCCAGACATGTCCCATGCCCTCGGCATATGTTCTAAGCGCTTGATCAAGACCACTGAGGCGATTGTAAAGGCGTCCCTTCAAAACCCCCTCATTTGCATGCGTATCCCAACCGTTGTAACTCAGAACGCCAATGCGCGGACCATCAGCGCGCGCCATGAGCTTGGCCGCCGCCCTGGCGGTTACAATGGAATTCCTTTCCCGGCGGCCCTTTTTGCGCCGCCCACCCGCCATGGCATGCCCTTGTGCATCGGCCCCCATGCGCGCCATTTCGATCCCATCGGCGAATGCTTTGGCAAGCGCCGCATCCGTCTGGCCATAGAGATCCTGCAATCTGACGATCGTTGAATCCCCAATTTCCCGCCGCACCGTCTTTGGAATCCAGGACAGTACTTTAGCGCGCCCACGTATCGACAATGGCACCACGGCACCCATCGACAAACCCTTCGGATTGGCACGCCCATCGGCGTCCAGAGCCTGCAACGCCCGATTGAGCCAGCCGTCATCGGAACGCCCCACTGCCGGCAATCCGCTTTCCAAAACATCCTGCCCATCGAAGTGCGACCGCTGGCGATAGGGAGTTGCCACCGCATGCAAGAACAGCGCCTGTCGCTTTCGATAAAGGCCATGCAGATACGGCATGGCAGGATTGAGCGCAAAGAACCCGTCAAGGTCCAGGCCGGCACCATAACCGCGGCGCGCGATCGCGAGATTTTGGCGATGGCCGGCATAGTTCGGATCACCGACCGGCGCGACCGTCGCCAAACCATCAACACCGCCGCGCAAGATAACCAGCAGCAGCCGAGGATCACGCCCGCTGGCGGCGACCCGTGGTATTGCCGACCAAAAGGCCAAACTCGCCCCCGCCCCAACCAGCAATTCCCGACGAGTAATTGCGCCGTCCCGTTCTGTCGCCATTCTCATCTCCTCTGGAAAGCCGGGCTCATAATCAACAACTTCACACCCTGTGCGCGGGTTTCCGCCCTTGCAATCGCCTCACGTTCGGGCGTCGTCAGCATCGGCCCCAATAGATCGTCACCAAGGCGACGCGGATCATGCCGGCGCGCAGCCCGATTGGCCACCCGCTCTGCAATCCGCAATCGTTCTCTCAATCCGGCAGGATTGAGCCAAGCGCCATCCTCATCGGGCCAACCCTTGGGGGACGGCGGCTGCCACAAAGGCTGACCCAATCGTCTGATCAACCGCAGCATCACGCGCGGGCGATCGCGCAGGCCGAGACCACGCGCCATGCCGACAATAAAATCATAGGGCGGGAGTATTTTTATCGCTTCAGCAGCCCAAGCTTCTTTGCTTTTGGCCAGCGTGCGCGCCAAGGCCGCAAGATTGCCGTCGGTTCTTCGAAACACTTTGGTCAAGCGATTTATCAGCGATGACGGCGCATTATCACCGACGAAGTGTCGGGCAAGTTTTTTTGCAATATGCCGCGCCGTGGCAGGATGCCGGGCAAGATCATTGAGCACCCGCTCACCGGTGCGCACGCCATCTTCGCGATAAAGTTTCCCGAGAACGCGCCAGTCACCGGGCTCATGGCGCTGGCGCGCGAAATAGAATATACCCGGCGGCAATCGGCGGTGACGTTGGCCCGTAACACTCCAGCCGGTAATGATTCGTGCCAGATTGCGCACGTCGTTTTGGACATAACCGCCGTCGACACCAAGCGTGTGCAATTCGAGAATTTCGCGCGCCAGGTTTTCATTGAGCCCACGACGACGTCTGCGCCCGGCGCGACTGTTGGGGCCGGTCGATCGATGATTGTCGAGATAGATCAACATGGTCGGATGTTGCACCACAGCGCGCAGCATATCGCTGAACCGGCCCAAGACGAACGGCCGGATCGCCTCGCGCTCATAGGCGCCGGCGGAATACCGAACCATCCCGCCTTTGCGCATCGACACACAAAAATGGTTCGACCAAAACTGCACCAATCTTTCGATGAACGGATGCTCCGTTGAAATCGCCCGCTCAAGACGCGCGGCTTGTTCAAGCATCACGGTTTTGCGCCTGAGCCCCCGACGCTGCATTTTAAAAGCGCGTTCAGAGCCCGCCATCATCTGATCGCGTTTACTCATATCCGCCTGGCCACTGGCCGCACGACCAGAAGACATCACGCGATCATTTGCACCGCCACCCCCACGACGCCCGCGCCGAGCTCTGCGTCGCGCACGGCGCATAGAACGCAACGAACTCAAGGCCACATTGCTGGGCAAGAACTGATCGCTCTCCAATAATGCAAGCCGAGGATTTGCCAATGACCGCAAAAGATACCCCATCGGATCTGCACTTATCCGCGCCACATCTCCGGGCTTGGCACCAAGTCCAAACCGCCGCGTCGCAATCACAGCGTCTCTCCGCGTCATCCCTATTTCCGTTCCATACCCAGTCAACAACAAACGCTTATTGTCCAAACAATCCGTCGATTGCGTGCAACTCTCGCACTCGGCTAGAGTGATTGTCATGGACAGATTTGCGTACCAATGTCGGAAGGCACCTCAGCATGCGGGGCTATAAATTACCAACATTAACAATGTGCAGGTCACGGATCCTGTCGCCCTTGCTTGTGTTCACAGCTGTCTGTTTTGCAGTCCCTTGTCCGTCTCTCGTACAAAGTGCACTTGCCGCTGGCGGCCTCGTCGAGCGCGTAACCATTGACACATCAAATGCGCCTTATGCCAAAACCATGGACGTTTGGACGTACCGACCATCGAAATACAGCTCTTCAAGCCGCGTGCTCGTCGTTATCCACGGCGCCCGTCGCAACGCAAGAACCTATATGTCGTCTTGGATCCATGCTGCGGAACTATACAACGTTCTAATCATCGCACCCCGCTTTACCAAAAAGGCCTGGCCGAAATCGCGTAATTTCAACCTGGCCCGTCTGATGGATAAAAAGAACCGCCTGCGCCCGATATCGCAAACCGCATTCGCCACTATCGAACGCATCTTCGACACCATCATCAAGCGTTATCGAAACCGGCAGACATCCTATTACCTCTATGGTCATTCTGCCGGCGGCCAATTCGTCCATCGCATGGTTATGTTCCACCCAACGGCACGCATCAAAGCCGCCGTCGCGGCCAATGCCGGCTGGTACACAATGCCGACAAACCTCGTCGACTTTCCATATGGCCTCGCTAAGACGGGATTGTCCGGCAGCGATCTCAGACCAGCCTTTGCCAGGCCCTTGATGATCGTGCTCGGCCAAGATGATGATGACCCCGATCACGGCAGCCTGAGGCGCAACAAGCGTGTCGACCGCCAAGGCACGCACCGTTTGGCCCGCGGTCGCACCTTTTTTGCCCAGGCCAAGCGCCAGGCCGCCTGGCTGGGCCACCCCTTCCGCTGGCAGCTCTTAGAGCTACCCGAGGTTGAACACAATCATCGCCAGACGATTCCGGCATCCGCCAAGCTATTGTTTACAAAGTAATATCTTTGGTGACTGGCGGATCGGAGGAGCACCCGCTGCGACGGGATACGCAGCGGGCGCCGCCCTCGACCGGGCGCTTCCATGGGGGAAGGGGACACTGAGCAGAAGCGCCGAGTAAGCTCTGTCGGCTTTTGTGGTCTGATGAGACTGTGGCAGCCAACCGCGAGAAAGATCAGATCAACTCTCAGCAACCAGGGTGCATTCCCGACAAGTACCAACGCCGCTGCTTGCCCTAGATGGATATTTTCCGGTAAAAAGAGACAATAATCGACAAGAATGCCAATCGCTTCGCTGTCAGGGAGCCAACCCGTTATGTCGCAACCGGATCGATCATCGGCACTGGCCCGAAT
This sequence comes from Hyphomicrobiaceae bacterium, assembly GCA_965223255.1. Lineage (GTDB taxonomy): Bacteria > Pseudomonadota > Alphaproteobacteria > Rhizobiales > Hyphomicrobiaceae > CBDCWA01. The sequence goes on from CBDCWA010000004.1 coordinate 968,331, forward strand.
TCGCACGGCGATGATTGAAAAGAAGATGACTCAGGCTGAATTGGCCGACACCGCCGATTGTCATGAAAAAACAATTCAAAATCTCCTGAACGGCCGCTCGGTAAGAGACCAAACCTTGTTTGACGTCTGCATGGTCTTGGACCTTGACTTTGTAGCGGTCAAAAAAGAATGGAACGGAGAGCACCCATCGATTTCGCCGCCTGCTGCGACTGCTGCCCCTGCCGGCGACGTGGCCCCGGTGCACATGGGGGCATACTCCCGGGCGGCAGTCGACCACTATGTGGGAAGCTACCTCACCCTGCGCCCGGCCTTCGGCAAACCGGACGCGATTACCGCTTATCGCACCGACATCGTTTGGCACGATGACCCACCCTATCTAGCTTTCGAAGAATCGGAGCGGATTGACGAGACTTTTGCTCATAAGGGTCAGCTCTATGTGCCGGCCTCTTCGATGTATATCCACTTGGTGTCATTGACCAAGGGCGCAATGCGAACCATTACCGCATCGCAGCTCGATCAAGCCGGTCTGATGCGCGGTTTGATAACCACCCTACACAAGCAGAATGCCCAGTTTTCGCCAGTCAGCGCGCCAATAATTTTCAGGCAGTCGGCGTCGTTTCCTGACCGTGCATTCGGCGATTTCACCGCTGGAGATCGAAATTTCGATCAGTATCGCGACCTCTTGAAAGAAACGATATCAAGTGGTTATGCACGTTTGATCCAGCTTTCGTGACGAATCAGTCTATTCGTTCCTCAATTTCAACAATTGTAAATGATTCCTTAACCTTGAGGTTTCATAAAATGAGCATGCAATGATCTGGAAATCGCCACTTTTCCACAGCATCAGCTTTACGTGCTCTATCAACGAGTAATGCGTGTTCGGGGGAACGGAATGGGTGCATCGGCACGGGACAACGCCAGTCCAGCAAGTGGTCACTTAGGATATCTAACAATTCTGGCACTATTCGCTGCCGCCATTGTTGGCGCTCCCGATCCTGCCTGGTCTCAAGACACTATTCGCTCGGCGTTTAAGACCCTCATCACGGGCAATTCACCACACTCAAACACGACGCGTTTCAAGATTCTCGTCCCCAAGAAGGTGGACTTCACCGTCCAAGCCTATCGCGCCACGATCAATCGCGTTGTGGTGAAAATCCCGGCAACTGGTCTTGTCCTGCCCAAGGCAAGAAAAAAACAACGCGCCGGCGATCTGATCAAGAGCTTCCGCGGCGGCACATCGGCACCCGGTCAATCGCGCGTCGACATCCGCGTCACTGAACCGGTGATCGTCAAGAAACAGGAAATCCGCAAGTCATCGACCGGCAAAGCGTACGAAATCGTATTAGAACTGGTTCCCGCATCGACACTTTCGACCAAGGTGTTGGCCGGCACGTCTGGACCGTTTCGCGTGCCCATCGCAAGCCTTGGTGCCGGTCGCATAAATCCACCCATTCAACCCCCGATGCCGGCACCGGCGGTACGCCCGTCATCGCTCATGGCCAAAGCCTATAAACCGGTGGTCGTCATCGATCCCGGTCACGGCGGTCGAGATTCCGGAGCAATAAAACATGGTACCGTCGAAAAAAACGTCGTGCTTGCCTTTAGCAAGGAGCTCCGGCGGCAATTGCGCGCTGCAGGCAATTACAAAGTCCTGATGACGCGTGAGACCGACCGGTTCGTCACACTGTCAAACCGGCGGCGTTTTGCTGAGCGCCACAATGCTCAACTCTTCATCGCCGTCCATGCCGACTATGCAAACCGCACGTCAGCTAACGGAGCAACCATCTATTCGCTGCGTGGTAGGGTAGCAAGCCGCCTGCGCCGACGTGCCAAAACCAAGACGGCCTCAAAAGCATTGACCAGGAAAGAGCTTGGTTATGTGCGGCAAATTCGGCGTATGAAACACCTGCGCCGCGTGTCAAACGAGGCCCGTGCCGTACAGAGTTTTCTCACTGATCTGGCGGCCCGCGACGTCGACACCACACATCGCCGGACCAACTTGTTTTCCAAGACTGTGATCAAGACGATGGGCTCGACGACCAGACTACGCGGCAAGCCCCACCGCACAGCCGCGTTCCACGTCCTCAAGACTGCGAAAGTTCCCTCAGTTTTAATCGAACTAGCCTATGTTTCGAACCGCCGCGATGCAAAGCGACTGAAGTCTCGCGCCTGGCGCCGCAAAGTTGCAGCATCCATACGCCAGGCAATCGACAATTATTTTGCCAAAGACAGCGATACTGGCGGCTTGCGAACCTCCTTCAATAAATAACTGGGTCAAGCGAAGAAGCCTACCCACGCAAAAAAAAATGGACCGGCAGACTGTGCCGGTCCGTGTCTTGTTGCAGCCAACCCTTTTCAAGGCCGGGATACGGCCGCCAACGGTTCGATTATGTCATACTTGGTGGATGTAGAGGTTTCAGTCGCAGCAGGAAGACCAAATACCATTCCGGTTCCGGCTTCAGTGATCTAATCCACATCTGGATACCGCGACTAAGAACCATAACTGACTTAGGAAGAAGGCGCTTGTTCATGGGCCACTCCATCGTCGTTAAGTGCGCCATCCCGGGTTTCGATCACCAACCGACCACCACCAGAACCGGCTCGCAATAAGAGCCAGTGCTGCCAGTTGAACAGAAATGAATTGTTTAGGTGTTGGATGACCCAAAACGGCGGGATGCCGCGGTCTGGGACAGGAGCGTGGCACCCCACGCGCGCAATAGTGACGGCGTCCCCCCCGACGGTCCTGTCCACGTCCGCCTGGCGCCGAGCAAGAAAACTCAAGCTCTTCTAAAGTTTTCCGGACATCGAAGGATCTCAAGTCCGATAAACCCTGTGTTCTAACGCGCACACGCGCTGGTCCAGCAATAGACCCACGCAAGAGCGCAGCTGCACACTGCCCCCTAAGGCCGAATCATAAGTGATTCGCATGTCGTTTCGTTAAACAAATAGTGCGTTGCGATAGACGTTAGAAGCCAGATGGCGCTGTGTTGCACCACCAAAACGCTGACGGCCCGGGATGCTGCGTAAGTTCGCTAGCACCCCGGGCATCACAACCACGCCATGAGTTGTGTCAGCACTTACGCAGACTGCGCCGCACTCACCACGGCCTTCTGCACTTTCTCAAAGGCCCGTACTTCGATCTGGCGTATCCGTTCGCGCGAAACGCCAAACTCCTCCGAGAGCTGCTCAAGGGTTATCGGCTCTTCCGACAGCCGCCTGGCTTCGAAAATACGACGCTCTCTGTCATTTAACGCGCCCATCGCCGCTGTCAGGTACGTGCGCCGTTTTTCCAATTGTTCGCGATCAGCGTATTGCTCTTCTGGATCGGGCTGTTCATCAGCAAGCCAATCCTGCCATTCACCAGCCTCCGAATCGGTCCTGACCGGTGCATTCAACGAAGCGTCACCCGTCAGCCGACGGTTCATCGATATGACATCGGCCTCACCGACGCCCAGCTGATCGGCAATCTCTTTGACCTGCTCGGGCTTAAGGTCGCCATCTTCCAAAGCTTGCAGCCGGCCTTTGACACGCCGCAGATTGAAAAACAGTTTCTTCTGGGCCGCCGTCGTACCCATCTTGACGAGGCTCCAGGAGCGCAAAATGTATTCTTGGATCGATGCCTTGATCCACCACATGGCATACGTGGCCAACCGGAACCCACGGTCGGGATCGAACCGTTTGACCGCTTGCATCAGGCCGACGTTGCCCTCAGAAATCACTTCTCCGATGGGCAGGCCATAGCCGCGATATCCCATCGCGATTCGCGCAACGAGACGCAAATGGGACGTTACCAACTTATGTGCGGCATCGGAATCGGCATGCTCCTGCCAGCTTTTTGCAAGAACATATTCTTCATTCGGCTCAAGCATAGGGAAGGCGCGAATCTCTTCTAGGTACCGCGCCAATCCGCCAGAACCTTCTGCAACAGAGGGAAGTGCTTTCGTGCTCATCTCATTTTCGGACAGTTGAATTTAGACCGCCTGTCCGCTCCTTTTTGGTGAAGGTCTACCGCATCACTCAATTCATTCAATTGCGGTAGGCTATCGGCGGTCGGGAACACAGACAACTTACAACACCGTAACCTTCAACTCTCGAACCTTCACAACCTGGTTATATAAGTGTTACGAAAACGGCTGAACACCGGATGACCCGTCGACCAAAAAAATTCTCTCAATGCGGACAACATACTGTTATTCTGGCATATTCAAGAAAATCTCTTTGGCTTTTTACCGTTCTACGAAAAAGCCCGCTAAACTGATTTAGCAGGCCCGCGCTCACACTTTTCATAGTGCAAAATGCGCTCAATCCGACCGGGCAAGTCGTGCCAGTCCCGCCCTCCGCCGGCAACCATAAGCAAATCTAAGGGCAGCGGACTTCTAGGGGAAATCTTTGCATAGCCAAAATGAACGTCATCTAAACGCCAACCGCATTATTTTAACCATTATACCAACAATTTCTTCGCACGCGCATTGAGACTAGCCACCTTCCAGCGCCAGACGCGCCACAAGCCCCGCCATATCCTCCGGCATCGGACAGTCGAACGTCAACTGATCACCTGTTATGGGATGCTCGAAGCCGAGCACTGCTGCGTGCAATGCCTGCCGGCCGAGCTGTTGCAGCGCCGTTTGTCCGTCTGGACTAAGCCGGCGCGCACTTGCTGCAAAGCCTGCTCCGTAGAGCGCATCCCCAAGCACCGGATGGCCAATATGAGCCATGTGGACACGAATCTGATGTGTACGCCCCGTCTCAAGCTGCAGTTCACACAATGCCGCAAGCCAACGCCCGTCCGCGCCCCGAAAAGTCTGCCGCACGAAAAAGTGTGTTCGCGCCTCCCGTCCATTGCCCGACCGATCAACCGCGACTTTCAGTCGATTGCCGGCATGGCGACCGAGCGGCAGATCGATCACCCCCTTACTGCGCGACGGCACGCCCCAAACCAGCGCCAGATAGCTGCGCTGCAGTCGCCCGTCGCGCCCGTGCATTGCGAATTGCTCGCTCAAACCGGCGTGTGCCCGATCCGACTTGGCAACCACCAACAAACCTGATGTGTCCTTGTCCAACCGATGCACAATTCCTGGCCGCCTGACACCACCGATGCCGGAGAGGTCCCGACCACAGTGGGCGAGCAGTGCATTGACCAATGTCCCGCCGGCATGTCCAGGCGCGGGATGCACGACAAGCCCCGCCGGTTTATTGACGACCAGCACATGTTGGTCTTCATAGATGACATCGAGCGCGATAGATTCCGGCGACACAGCCGCAGGTTTCGGCGCCGGCACATGTACATGGAACTCTTGGCCAGTTTTCACCCGCTGGCCAACATCGCTCAGCGCGCCGCAATCACCCATCACACAACCACCACGAATAAGCCCCTGCACCCGGGCCCGGCTGAGCCCATTGAGCTTGGAGACGATAAATCGGTCGAGCCTCATGTTGTGATCATCGAGGCCAGCGACCAATAAATGGTTTTGTTCCGCTTCTTCCTGTGCCATTGGCTATTCAAACCGCACTGGTCCCGTTATTTCAACCCGCCCTCGAAAGCTAACTATGTCGTCAACCAACACACAAAATCCTTTGGGCCCGGCGGGCCTGCGTGCACTGAAGATCGCAATCGCGGTCATGACGATCATGATATTTGTGGGCCTCGCCATGGTGGCCGTCCGCATTGTCCAGCTCTCATCGCAACCCAAGACCACATCCCACACCCCTGTCAGCCCGCAGCAGAATCGGATTGCAGCCCCTCTGCCGCCTGGCGCCAAAGTGACAACGATGGCACTGTCGGGTGATCGCCTTGCCGTGCACTACAAGAGCGCCGGCACCGCTTCAATTTTGATTATCGATCTCAAGTCAGGGAAATCTCTAACGCGCATTGATCTCACCCCCGGGCCATCGAATTAACGGCTTTGGTTGACGGCACAGGAGACTGATCAGCATCCGGCCTTGTCAACCGTCATAGACGAACTTATATCCCACGGCCCACAAAAGCCCCGTTCGTCTAGCGGCCTAGGACGCCAGCCTCTCACGTTGGTAACACGGGTTCGAGTCCCGTACGGGGCGCCATAAATCAAATAATTATTTCGCGTCATTAATTGGTTGGCCAAAAATGGGTGGTTCATCCCACTTTTTACCCCAACCGACAACGCTCATTCTGGGTGTCGACGAAAACCGGAGAAGACCAATTGGGCCGAACCGGAATCAGCGCCCGTTCGCAACACGCGTGTTGCATCGAATTCCGACGCGGCATTCTTCATAATGGACGCCGCAGCATTCTAATCCTCGCAGCGCGATGCACTAGCATCACCGCTTCCTACCCAAAACCTGGCTTGTTCTCGTTTACCCAACGGGGCATATAGATTCAGAAGGGAGACGATGCAAGCTACAACGGATATGCGATCTTCACATCACTTCTGCAATAGATCGCTCAGCGAACAACATCATGGCCGCTCCCGCCAGCCCGAGGGCGATGAGTGCGATAAATACGCCTTCCATCGGGGCGATCACAAGGAGCAGTCCAAGAAGCGCCGGGGCGAGTGCTTTTGCGATCTGCTGTACCACGCGGTCACACGAAACGACCCCGCCGCGCATTGCCGGCGGCGCATTCTGGGTGATCAGGCTCTTTTGCAATGGCGAAATCAGACCGTTGCCGAGGCCGATGCCAAAGCTGCCGATCGCCACGATCCAAAGTGGCGGGCGGGCGAGGATTGCCGCAAGGCCAATGGCCGTTATCAGGAACGCGTAGACGAGGAGCCGGTAAACCGACGTGTGTCTGGATAGATGCCGAACGGTCATCGCTGTAATGATCGCCCCGGCCGCGGAAATGGCCAGCATGATGCCGGCGACAACCACGGATTGCTGATAGCGCAGGGTGAGAAAGAGCGGGAGATAGATGAAAAAGCCGTAGTCGAGAAAAAAGCGTACGAAACCGATGGCGAATGCAAGCGACACCCTCGTGTCTTTGACTGCGAGCGCAATGTCGCGGAAGTATTCGTAGCCGCTGACGGTTAACGGCGGTTTGGTCTCGGGCATCAGGAACAGGGCAGCCACGGCGACGGGAAATACCAGGGCAAACGGCAGAAAACCGTACTTCCAAGAGTAGATGGCAAGAACGCCACCCAAAACGGGCAGCACAATCATGGCGACACGGTCGATAGCGACCTTCCAGCCCTGCGCCTGCAGTTCCTGATCGCGCTCGGGGCACAGGTCGCTGATTAGGACGATTGTCAGCGGCATCAAGGCGCTGACGCCGATGCCCTGAACCGTCCGCCATATCAGCAGCCAATGGAAACTTGTCGCGCTTGCCGCCGCCGTGCCGGCCGCCGCAAACACGATCAAACCGAAGATAAGTAGCCACCGTCTGCCGTAAAAGTCGGCATAAAGGCCAAAGAGCGGCGCCAGGACCACCGCCGGAAGAGCAAACGCCGCAATGATAAGACCAACGCGCGCTTCGTCGATGGCGAGGCCGTCGGCAATGGCCGGGAGAATGGGGTAGACCAGGTTGACGCCGCTTACCGAGACAATGCTCGTCGCGAAGGCGATTGCCAACGGTATCGATGAATTGGCCTGACTGCGGTCCGGAAGTGGCGCTCTGGCACGCATCCGCAGCATCCTTTCATAATTGCCCAAACCCGCTGACGTTCACCCGCCGCTTGTCAAAAGGCAAGCCCAAGACACGGACAATCAGACGGCATGTGCCTTCCGTGCACGCCAAGTCGGTGGTCGTTGTTGTGAAAATCGCTGCCGCGCATCACACTGTTGTTGAATTTCCGCGTCTAATAACCGCTTACGGCCCTACCTCGACAGTCCACGAACAATCGCCGGATCAACCGTTTTGACCCTGAGCGGCAGCATTGCAAGTGAGATCATGTCTGCAGCAAGTTGGATCGAGGCAAACTTATTGAGGGGCGAGGTCAAACAGCAGCAACACTTTTCAACTGATGTCAGCCAACTTCACTCTAACTTCACGCTGAACACCATCCCTCGTCACGCTTAAACGCGCTTCCTTACCGACACCCACCTTTTCCAACTCATTGGCGAGCTCGCCTATGGTTCGAACAGGACGACCATTGACCGCAACGATGACATCACCAAGCCTCTGCGCCGCAACGTTAACGCCTGTTATACCAGCCCTCTCCGCCGGTCCACCTGGCGTCACGTCATATACGATCACACCCTGCACATTTAATCGGGCGGAGAGTTCGGGCGATCCCGCGCGAATGCCGATACCAGGACGCGCGGGTTTACCGTTTGCGATTATTTGCGGAGCAATCCTGTTGACGGTGTCAACTGGTACGGCAAAACCGATACCGCTGTAGGTCCCGGACCTGGAAATGATTGCCGTATTGACACCGATGAGCCGGCCAGCGGAGTCGAGCAGAGGTCCGCCCGAATTCCCGGGATTAATGGCGGCATCCGTCTGGATTGCATCAGCGATTTCTCGTCCGGATCTGGTCGGCAAGCGGCGGCCCAACGCACTTACGACACCTGTCGATAGACTGCGCGACAGTCCGAACGGGTTGCCAATTGCAAATACGGCTTGCCCTACCTTCAGATTTGCTGAACGCCCAACGGGAATTGGTTTCAATCCGAATGACAATCCGGAGAGTCTCAAAACCGCAAGATCGTGGTCGGGAGAGCTACCAATAACACGCGCCGAAGTCGTCTTCCCAGAATCAAATCGAACGAAAACCCGATCCGCACCCTCGATGACATGATGGTTCGTAATGACGTGACCGGCTGCATCCCAAATGAATCCTGAGCCTGTACCTTGTTGTGTCCGACTGGCACCGAAAACCGAACGCCCCCTGCGTTGCGTAAAAATATAGACAACCGATGGCGCTGCAGACGTGAATACGCGATTGGCCGTAAGCTCAAAAGATGCCAGCTCGCCACGTGGCGCGACTTTGCGCGGTGTGGTCTCGGTAGAAAAATAACCACCAAAATGAGCTAGTAGCACCAGGGCCACTATAATGGCGCCGAGCAGGAGCAATGGGTTGCGATTGGATGCCTTTTGCATTCTGGTATAATCCCCACGATCTGTTGGTGAAGTCGTTTTCACACAATCAAGGTCAGAATAACGTATATTTGTTTTGGGCCAGCCCAGTGCAATTGTAATTAGCCAGAATCGTATTGGACCGAAACTGCTTTGACGCCGCATTTTGCAGATCGTACCCGCTCGGCTACCATAAGGTCCAAATCTAGGAAACATCTGGAAACGTTGCTTGAGAATAGCGTCCCGGATGGCCGTTCACAGGTCCGAAGGAGGTTCCGAATTGTCTAGGCTGACGCCGGATATGTGCGACGACTTTTGCCGCGACGGCTTCGTAATCGTGCGTCAATTGTTCAACGAAGAAGAGATCGGCTACATCCGCACGGCGGTTGAGACCGATCCGAATATTCAAAACAACTTCTACGACCGTGGCGACAATGCCGGGTTATCGACCAAGCTGATTTCATGGAACCATCCTGGTGACAGCACGTATGGCCTGGCGGCACGGTCGACACGCATCGTCGACCCTCTGGAAGTTTTGCTCGGTGGCGAAATCTATCACTACCACACAAAGGTCACAGCAAAGGACGCCCACGAAGGCGGCTCATGGGAATGGCACCAGGATTACGGCTATTGGTATCACAACGGCATTCTGTTCCCTCACATGGCGACGGTCATGGTTCCGCTTGACCGGGCAACGAGCGAAAATGGTTGCCTAGAGGTGTTGCGAGGCTCCCACGAAATGGGCCGCCTCGATCATCGTCTTACAGCAGGCGGTCAGGCTGAGGTAGACGAGGAACGGATGAGGTGGGCTGAAGAAACATTCCAATTGCACTACTGTGAAATGGAACCCGGCGACGCATTGTTCTTTCACTGCAACCTACTACACCGTTCGGCCGCCAATCTCTCGCCGCATCGCCGCTGGACGCTGCTCTTCTGCTACAATGCCGCACGAAACGACCCGCAGCTGGCTCACAACCACCCCTTCTATACTCCTTTGGTCAAGGTCGACGACGATGCCATTTGTCGGGCGGGTGTGCGCCTGTCACATGGCGAGATCGAAGACTTTAATACAAAGCGTACGACGCCACCTGGCTTGGAGAAGTATTAGGCTTTCCAACTGCTCGTACTATTCTGTGCTCATGACTCGTCAAACTGATTTCGCAGATGCAAAGTCGGATCATCGATTGCGCCGAATAGTGCGGCTCGGCTGCCAGGCCTCACAGCCTCAATCAATTCTTTTTGGTGCCTGCGGCTCAAACTCATGACCCGGGTCCAGAGAGTGCACCCGGCCTAGGTGATCTTGAGGTCAGCCTGTCTGCCGTCCGACTGATTCAATCGCCTCAATGCAAATCCTTTTTGACAAGCATATTCGTCGCACGACTGATTTGAGATTTTGCCATGTAGGTCCGTACGGAAATCTCACTCATTGTATTTGGATCGTGTCGCGCAAGGTTGCTCTGCATACGCCATTTGGCAATCGTCAAGTCAAAATGCTCGGACAACATGCGTTTCGTCTGGCGGTCAAGCAATCGGTACAATAGGTTCAAGCGATAAGTCAGGAACTGTGGAACTTCCCAATGTCGTGTGTCGAGGTCTTCGGCATGCTGTCACCGATTTGGCTTGGCCACCCGCGCCCCGGTCTTATTTACCACTTCGGGCCCCTTCCAAAATACTAAGTGAGCGTTCACCCAGCCAGCATGCACAATATTTTGGTTAGTTACACCAACATTGAACAGTCCAGGTATTTGTTGCATAAAGAACGTTCGTTATGCAGTAGGTATGTTGCCAGAGCCTAGATTAACATCGTGAGTTCTATAAAAAGAGCGATCATATATGAGCTATACCGAGTTCGACCCGGAAAGGTTTAGGCTCAGATCGTTTGTTCGCCAATTAGGTGAACGCGACGAACTGGACACTGTCGGTGTTCCGTTGTCAGTCTGTGATCTAGCCTGTCATTGGGACGGTAATGAGAAAGCAGTCTACTTTACAACGGTTGGCGGCGAGCGCACTGAGGTCGTTGCAAATGTGATGGCGGCTCGCTCGCGCCTGGCGGCCGCCTTCGAAGTTAGCGAGCAGGATCTTCTTGCCGAGTTGCTCAACCGTATCTCAACTCCGCAAGATGTTGTTGAGGTCGACCGGCAGCAGGCGCCTGTGCAATCCATCGTGAAGACGGGCGATGATGCCGACTTTCTTAGCCTTCCTATTCCCTTTCAGCATGCTCTCGATGGCGGGCCATACCTATCATCGACTATAGACGTTACCGTGAATCCGGCGACCGGCCTTACCAATGCCGGATGCCGACGCATGATGATTACCGGGCGCCGAACGGCAGGGGTCGATGTCACGGCACCCAGCGATCTTAGAGCCATATATGAAGGCTGTGCGGCACGCGGCGAAAAACTGCCTGTCAGTTTCGTGCTTGGGGCCCATCCGACGGTTCACATGGCGGCAACGCTCAGAGTGCCCGGCGATGAAACCGAATTGATGGCGCGGTTGCGCGGGGCGCCAATGGCGGTCGTCAAGTGTATTACGAATGATATTCGGGTGCCGGTCGATGCCGAAATCATCCTTGAGGGTTATTTCGACGAGAAGGGCTACGCAAGCGATGAGGGCCCTTACGGAGAGTACATGGGCTATTACGGTCTGATGAAGCAAAATCCCGTGTTCCACCTCACAGCCATAACGATGAGGCAAGATGCGCTTTTTCAGACATCAACGATTAGTGGGCGCACCGTCAGGCTTACCGATTCCGGTCAGATGGGCGCCCTTAGGACTGAGACTATCGCCTGGCGGGCGCTGCAGAGCGCGATACGAGAACCGGTCGCAATCTACGCGACATCAGCGCAGAACATTAGGTTGTCTATGCGGCCCCGGGTGCCGGGCGAAGCGCGCAATGCCATCGCCTGTTTGTTCGGTTGTCTGGCAAATGTGAAGAACGTGTATGTGGTCGATGATGACATCGATATTTTTGATGATCGTCAGATCGATTGGTGTATGGCAACGCGCTTTCAGGCTGACCGCGACCTGATCGTCGAAGGCGGTTTTCGTACGGTTCCGATCGACCCGTCACTTTATGGCGCGCGTACCGGTGCGAAGGCCGGTTTCGACCTGACGATCCAACCAGATAAGAAAAAGGCGATTGCGTTCACCGTTTCCGAACCACCGCACTTTGAACAATCAAAACGATTTGAGACCATCGCCGAGGCGCTCTCAGATGGGCCTAAAACATTTCAGGACTTGATGGCGGCGCTCGGCACGCGCGAGGCCCGTGATCTCATACCTGAACTTGAGGAATTGCGTCAAACCGGTAAGCTCGCACGCGGTCCGGATGGAGAGTTCAAACTAAAACGAAAACCGTAAGTATATAGGAGGAGTTTAAGATATGCTGACAGGTAAATCATTTATTGGAGTGGCCGTGGGCATAGCGTCAATGGCAAGTTTCGGTGCCGCGCAGGCACAGGACGCGATCCGTATTGGCACGTCGAGCACGGGCAGCGTATTCTATACGATTGCTGTCGGGGCTGGTGAAGTCATCAACAAGCACGCCAAGGTCAATACCACGGTTGAATCCGTCGGTGGCTCCACCGCCAACGTCAATGGTTTGAAGGCAAAAAAGGTTGAGTTTGCGGTTGCCAACGCGTTTGCCGCCTTTTCAGGATATTTCGGCCAGCACAAGTTTAAAGGCCGCAAGGTCGATCTGCGCCTGGTTCTGCAAGCCCAGACGAGCAACCGCTATCTTGTTCTTAGAAAAGCCGCTGGCATCAAGACACTAAAGGAACTCGAAGGTAAGACTATAGTTGCGAAACGTCGCGCGCTGCCTGAACTAGAAATTGTGTTTGATGCCATGATGAAAGCGCATGGCGTCAATATTTCAAAAATCAATAAAGTTGCGACCAGTAAGACGCCGGCAACCGTTAAGGCGCTTCGCGCCGGTAGCGTTACTGGCGCAATGATGCCGTTCAGTTATAAATCGGGTCAGGTCGAAAAGCCGGCGCGCGACGGCGTCATCGAGTTTCCCTACATTACCAAGGCGAAACGGGATGAGATTCTGAAAACGCTGCCGAGCGTGTTCTTCGGCAGCACGATGCCGGCCAAAAACTTCACCGGCCAGTCAAAGCCAGTGCACTTGTTCTCTCTCAATACATACTTCCTGGTGCGCCCGGATGTGTCAGAGGACGTTGTCTATCGCGTGACCAAGGCCATCGCCGAAAATACCAAAGAGCTTTCGACTTATCATAAGTCTGGCCGGCTATGGACGGGGAAACGTGCGGTTGCGAACATCGCACTGCCATTCCACAAAGGCGCAATCAAATACTTCAAAGAAAAAGGCTTGTGGGGTGCCAAACAGGATGCACAACAGGCCAAGCTCCTAAAGCGCTGACCGATTGGCTTTATCGCGCACGCTTGCAAGGCGGGATCGACTTAAGCGTCAATCCCGCCTTCAATAATTGAACCGGTATAAACAAATACTTGCCCACCTTGTGACGAGACCGATCGCCAATGACAGACGAAAAACCGCGCATCACGATCCTGACCTGGGTGACGACGGTCGTTGCGATCTATCACTTCGCCATGGTGGCTGCACTACCAACCTGGTTCAACTTGTTTATTCCCGATACCGTGCACAAGGCGATAAGTATCTTGAGCGCCCTGCTCTTGGTGTATTGGCTGCTGCCGGCTGGCGGCAAGCCGCATGGCGAAGATACCAGGGGCGAGGCTTATACGCGCAAGATCCCCTGGTATGATTATCTGTTATTCGGCTCAGCCTTGATCGGGGCAGGGTTTGTCATCGTCGATCATGAAACCATCCTGGACTATGGTGAGTTTGGCTTTCTCGATACCAAAGGCATCGTTTTTGGTTTGATGCTTGCAATTCCACTCTTGGAGGCGGTGCGCCGTACGACAGGTCTCGCACTGCCCATCATCATCTTATTCTTCTGCGCCATCTGCATCTTTCAAAATTATTTGCCCGGACTGCTCTACGGACGTGGCTATCCGCTCGATCGCCTGGTCTACAGCGTCTATGCGGGCGAAGCTGGTATTTTTGGTCTGCCCGCCGGTATTGCTGCCAACATCGTCATTATTTTTCTGGTGTTTGGTGCGCTGATGCAGGGTGCTGGTGCCAGCAAGTGGTTCATGGATATGGCCATGGCGCTGACGGGCTGGTCGCGCGGTGGACCTGCCAAAGCAGCCGTTGTGGCAAGCGCAATGTTCGGCTCAATTTCCGGGTCTCCCTCTGGCAATTCGGCGACCACGGGCGTATTCACGATCCCGCTGATGAGAAATGTCGGCTACACGGCGCCGTTCGCCGCAGCCGTCGAAGCCGTTGCCTCAACCGGTGGCATTATCTTGCCCCCGGTGATGGGCGCCATTGCGTTCATAATGGCCGAGTGGATTGAGACGACCTATGCCAATATCGTTATCGCGGCGGCGGCACCCGCGCTTCTCTACTTTCTGATCGTCTTCGTATCCGTTCATCTGCGTGCGCAACGCGATGGCATCGAACGATTACCAGCGGAGGACATGCCCTCGTTTTGGCCGGTGTTCTTTCGTGGCTGGTATTATCTGCTGCCGATCGTAGCATTGGTTTATTTTCTCGTTTTCCAGGCGCTAGATCCTGGATTTGCCGCGGCCTACGCGTGCGGCGCGGTGTTGGTTGCAAGTTTTCTCTCTAAGGATCGCTCGAACTGGCTGACACCACTGCGCATCATGAAAGCCTTTGAAGACGGCGTGACCCGCTGGATCGTCGTGGCTTCGATAACCGCCGCTGTTGGTATCATGATTAGTGCGCTGGAATTGTCCGGGGTCGGTGTCAAGGTCTCGCGCTTTATTGTCGAACTTTCGGCCGGCGACTTATTGTTGACGCTGCTGCTGGTCGGTATCGTCAGCCTGATTGTCGGCATGGGCCTCGACGCAACACCGGCTTACATTACCCTTGCAACCCTAATGGCGCCAGCGCTTATCCGTCTTGGTGTCTCCGATATGGCGGCGCATTTGTTTGTCATCTATTGGGGGCTTGCCTCGTTCTTTACGCCACCCACGTGCATCGCGGTATTCGTGACGTCCGGACTGGCCGGCAGCAGAGTGTGGCCAACGGGATGGGAAGCGGTAAAGCTTGGTATTGCCGCTTTCCTGATCCCGTTTGCTTTTGTCCTCAACGATGGGCTCCTGATGAAGGGCAGTGTCACAAATATCGCGCTCGCACTTTCGACGGCGATTGCGGGGGCCTGTATTCTGGCTGCTGCGATCTGCGGTTATGCGTTCGGTAAACTCAATCCGATACAACGCCTCCTAATGGCCGGCGGCGGGCTGTTGCTAATCGGACCGGGGCTCTATCCGCCATTGGCTGGCGCCGGACTTGGTGCGCTGGCGCTGGTACCGCAATACTTCCGAACCGCACACAAAGCCAAAGTCACATAAGAGAATGATCGTATGGCAGCGGTTGCTACCTGCAGGTCCGCTCTGGATCGTAAGCAATTCCACATCGCTCACTCAGTGCGCGCTGCCTGTTCAAGCCCTTCGATCATCGATGCCCTCTTAACGAAGTCGTACAGTTTGGTCTTGTCTTCGGTGATCGCCTGCAGATTGCGTAAGCTTTGCATTTGAGCTTCTGGATCGCGGTTTTCCATGCGCTTTCTATTCTGATCGGCCTGCTTGATAATCTCCTCTAAGGCGACAGGCCGGCGTTGGCGCGTATATAGATCAAGCAGGGCGTCGTCTTCACCGCGAAATATCCGAATGAGCTTGTCTGACAAATTAAAGGCATCGTGGATACCACCGTTCATGCCCATTCCGCCGGTCGGGGCATTGAGATGGGCGGCATCACCGGCAAGAATTATGCGGCCCCGGCGATAGTCCGGCACGATACGCTGGTGGATCTTATAGGTGCGCCGCTCTTTGACAGGATAGGGTTTGGATATCGCAACGATGCCCTGCAGACGTTGTTCCGCTTCCTCAGGTGAGAATTCAAGATCAATGTCGACGCCTGGGCGCGGATAAAAGGTGCAACGCCAGACGTCTTGCAGGCGAAACATCGAAAAGGAGTCTTGCGGCCCCCATACATAATTAGCGCCAAGGATATTGGGAATGTGCTCTTCAAACGGGAATGTCGTCGTGGCCAGCATCGTTACAGATGGGTATGTTGCCCCTTCCAACGGCAGCCCCAGCGCACCTCGCACGACGCTGTGGGCGCCGTCCGCGCCGACAAGATATGCCCCTTTGACTGTTTGCTCGCCGGAGGTCGTATAGAAGGTAGCCGCGACACCATCGTCGTTTTGAAAGACGGAGTGCACTTCGGCTCCCAGTCTCATATCGATGTAATCATTTGCGAAGGCGAGCTCATAGAGCAGGCGGGCAAGATGGTATTGCTCGCATTGCAGACGATAATGATGGCGGGTTAGCGATCCGAGGACATCAAGCGGAAAGACGGCGCGCTTGCCGCTCTCAAGATGTAGGACTTGCCAACAGTTTGTTGTAACGCCAAGTTCGATCAGCTGATGGGTCAAATTGAATTTATCTAGAAGGTCGAGCGTAGGTGGATGAAAGGTCGTAGCCCTCAGATCGCGCGGTAACGTATCGGACCTTTCCAGCACTACCGACTGAATTTTTGCGGCGGCGAGGCCTATCGCAATCGTAAGACCAACCGGACCGCCGCCGACAACAATAACCCGCGATCCAGGCTTCATAGCACCTCCTCCAATGGGTAGTTCTGCGAACGAGTTCTGAAAGAGCTCAAGATTTCGGCTCTCTGACAACGCCGACTTGACTCGCAAAGAAACGTTCATAAACCAACAAATATCGTGTGAGAATACGCATATTCGAAAATACCACCCAGCTGGCAGGCAAGTGAAACATAAACGAATTCTGAGCCCGAGCTCATTCCCGGGCGGAAGGGGTAAGATGAGCCAGAGCTCAAAAGTTGCAATCGTTGGAGGTGGTGTCGCTGCCCCCCAATACTGAGCCATCGATGTTAGATTGAACTGGCGGCCGGCTTGTGCTCCGGCGTTGACACTCTTGGATTAAATCGCAACCAACATATAGTCGTCGGTTGAGTCAGTTGCTTGAAGTCTGCACAAGACCCATCGGAGAACTTAGCCTGGCGATGCGTAAGATCACTTTAGTTGGGGAAGCAGGAACCCTCTATTCTCCTCACGGCCATTCCCACCTGGCAAAATCTGCGGCTAAACCTTGCAGTCCCAGTAGCCCAATCACAAACTCCGTTGATAGTGCCAGGCAGATCCCACCAGTCAACGCCACTACAGAAGCTAGTACAGTGCGCGCGTTGATCACCTCATGGTCTGGGTTTAGTGCCGACGATATCAATACCGTGAAAATCAGCGACAATCGTTTGATCGGCGCCACCACCGACACTGGCGCCAGGGCGAGTGCCGCATAGCGAAAGATGACGGCCAGCCCTGCCATTCCACTTGCAACAAGGAAATTCCGTCCCGCGCTTGCCCCAACATCACGGACATGCCTTAGTTCTCCAGTTACGACGAGGTAGACCGCCAGCGTCGCCGTCGCAGCCAGGAACGATATGAGTGAGGCTGCCACGCTGATCGCTTCTGCCGCCGCCACCGTGTTCATACCGAGCTTGGCGAGCACGAAACTAGCCCCGTAGCCCAAAGAAGAGAGAATGGCGAACAGAAAACCCCGCGTGAAATCCGGCGTCCACCTGGCCCCTGCCCCCACAGCCGACTTCGCATTCGTATTGTCTTTTTTTGCCGGCGAAGCCAGCAGCATCGGGCCTGCGAAAACAAGCGCAATGCCGACGAGCCTGAGAGGTGTCAGCTTATCGCCAAGAACAACCATCGAGATTGCGAGTGCAAACAACACCTCGGTCTGCAAAACGATGACGAAAAGATTGCTTCCCATTGCACCCATCGCCCGGTAGGCGAAGTAACGCGCCACTACAAACTGCACGATGCCGGAGCTTGAGAACCAGAATACGGCAGCCCACGGTAGCGAGAGGAATGCTCCAACCTGACCGAATATCACCGTAGCGATTAAGCAAACGACTGCTCCCGTCGGTAGGCTGATGGCCAGAGCTTGGAGCGCAGTACCAGCAATAAAGCCTTTTCGTGCGACTGCATTGTGCACACCGAGCGCAATGGCGGACAGGAGGGCGAACAAACTGCCGAGCATATTTGAAACCTCGCGAGCGGGGTCCCTTACATGCGGTTCGCCCCATTGTCAGAATCCTATTACTCAACCAATATTATGCCGTCACTCAATGCAAAAGTCGGCTCTCGTCAAGGAGAGAACCAAGAGATAACGAATTGACAGCCTTCAAGGTCGCTCCGGCCCTTGTTTGCAGGGCGAGATCAGGCGTTTTTCGTTTCAAGTGAAGCTGTGTACGGATCGCCCAAACGGGCTTTGGCGGCAATGGGGTTTGGGTCCGATCAGCTTGCGATTATTCCAAGGTTCACGGTGGATAAATGTCTCGTCGAATTTCAGTTGGCTATCGACGGATCTATCTCCTATGAGTCGTGTGCGGGATCAACCCGGAGCGCACGTTTCCTGGTCAATTGTCACCCTGAATTCGCTTGCACAACTTTTCTTCAGCTTCTCCGGGTGTCGCAAAAGGCTCCGGCCTTGCCGAATAGCATGACCTGGAGAATAACTCCGCCTATCCTAAACAAAGAAAGTTGAGCGCCGCAGTAATCGGTTCTGGCGCGCAGCGGTGGAGAAGATCAATGCCTGCAAAACAACCGCACCTACAAGAACAGAAGAAAGTCACGCTCTTCGCAATCTATCGCGCCTTTTTTTGGATGGGGCTATTAAGCTTCGGTGGTGGCGTGACACCGTGGATCCGACGACAGACAGTGGTCTTGCGCGCCTGGATAAAGGACGAAGATTTTATGCCCGGTGTCGCACTCGCCCAGATCCTGCCCGGTGTGAACTCCACCAACCTTGCTGTGTATGTTGGCCAGCACGTGCGCGGCATACTCGGCGCTGCGACGGCGCTCACCGGTATGCTGACTGCACCATTCATTCTGATGCTAATCGCTGCCGTTACTTACAAGTATCTGCTCAGCCAGCCCTGGTTGCACGCGTTCATGGCCGGCATCGCCGCAGCTGCCATAGGAATGCTATTGGCGACCGGTATTGCATCGGTCCGCCTAGCGACTTTCAGCATTGCCTCTGCACTGGTCATGACTGCAACCTTTATCGCAATTGGCATACTGCATCTGCCACTGCTCTGGGTCGTCGCGATCATCACCCCGATAAGCGTCGCTATCTCCTGGCCAAGGGGGAAAGAGAATGCGTGATGATCACCATGTCAGTCTCATACTAATTATGGTTCCACTGTCCATTGCCTCAATTGGCGGGGCGAGCGGCATCTATGCGCCCCTGCAGCACCAAGTCGTCCATGTCCATCAGTGGCTGACACCGCAAGACTTTCTTGAACTTTTCGCGGTCTGCCGCTTCCTACCGGGCCCAAGTTCCTTGCTTGGCGCCATGATTGGATTCAAGGTCGCCGGAGTGTTAGGTGCACTTGTTGCGACGATGGCGCTGTACATCCCATCTGCCACATTGTTCTATGCTGTATCGCGAAGCTGGACCAAAAATCGTGGCAAGAGCTGGCAGGTAGCTCTGCAGCGCGGGTTGGCACCAATTGCCGCCGGGCTCATCATGTCAGGCGTTCTGGCGCTGTTCAAACTGAGCGGCGGCGATCTTCTGACCGGCGCGGTGATCGTCGCCGTAGGCCTACTCTTTACATGGCAACAGAAACTCCATCCTATTCCGGTCTTGATCGTCGGCGGAGCGCTGTTCGAACTGAAATTCCTCTTGAGCTGAACGTAGAATATGTGCGTCTCAGCGAACGACCATCGATCCCGCTCGCTTCATAAAGTTGGAGAGCGAGCACGCAATTAACGCTTAATCCACTGGATATGCTTGCTGCTCTGGTCTGTTTTGACTAAGCCAATATTCGCCAGTTCAAAAGTAAAAAAGACCGTAGCGCCTCGACTACTTCTTGAGGTTTTCGCCCCGCCCACCATCGGCCATTCGTCGTGCAACCGCATCGCTGGGGCCGATATGCGCATCAATCAAGAACCGGCCACCGTCCAAAACGATTTTGGCTGCATCATCGAGAATACCTTCGAGATCTCCGGCAGTCTCGACGGGTCCGACAGCCTCAAACCCCTGGGCGCGTGCAAGTCCGACGATGTCGGGTTTGGGATCGTCAAGACGCAGGCCGATCCAGCGGTTCTGCCAGGCCCGGCCGCGAATTTCAGCAAGATAGTGTTGATGGGCTTCATCGTTGAAGAAGGAGCGGTTGTTGGCAACGACCATAAGCAGCGGAATTTGCATCCTTGATGCCGTCCAAAGTGCGTTGGTCCCCATTAGGAAGTCTCCATCACCCAACATGACAAACGGAAGCCGGTCCTTACCAGCCAAAGCCAGCGCACAGCCAATTGCCTGTCCCGGCCCGGCACCGACCCCACCGCCGGTGTCGGGATTGAAATAACTCAGTGGATCGGTGAAGCGTGCCAGCGTGCCAGGAAAACCGCCGGCAAGCCTGAAGCAAGAGACCTTCTTCTTTTGCTTTGCAAGAAAAGCTGCCACTGTCCCATGCAGATCAATTGGCCGCATCGGTTCGGACTTGTTGATTTTCTCAGGCTGTTGTTTCGTCCAATGTTTAAGTTTTGAGAATGCCGGTCGGAGCTTTTCGGCCGGCTTGACCTTTTTCTTTACACCTAGTTCTTCAAGCAATTGTGCGACAAACATGTCGGGATCAGCACTCACATTAACGTCCGTTGCAGGGAGTGCCTGGTAATCCATCACCCAGCCATTGTGCAAATGGTGGTCTAGAGAGCATTGCACGACTTTTGCACGAATCGGATTCTCCGTTTGCACATCGCCCGTGCACAACCGTATGAAGCCTGCCAAGTCGAGCCAATCCAAGCTAAGAATAAGGTCTGCCTTGGCTAGGAGTGCTTTGTGGTTTTCGCTTGGGCGCGAGAACGTCTCAGCAATATGTAGCGGATGCTCGGTCGGAAAGGCTGTGCTTAGTCTGAGACTTGTCATGACCGGCGCATTGAGGTGTTCGGCGAGCCGAATGCGCTGCTCCCAAGCCGCACTGCTTCGTGATACCCGGCCAGCAAGGATAAGCGGGGCCTTGGCCTTTTCGATCATTTCCGCAACCTCTTGCAGCGTAGCCTTGTCGCAAGCCGGAGGCGGTGCTGGTGGATACCGCGCCGGATCTGGAACCTTTGTGCCTTCCAGAAGTTCAGCCTCCTGCAAGCCGGCATCAAGACAAATGTAGACGGGTCCCCGTGGATGAGAGCGGGTTATCTGATTGGCGCGCAACAGTGCTTCAACGCATGCTTGCGCGGACTGCGGCTCATCATCCCATTTGATATAATTTCGAATCAAAGCCGCGTGGTCCTTGGTCGAATGAATCCAGTCAATCCACGGTCTGCGCTTGTATGCATCAATGGGTCCATTGGCGCCGAATATGATCATAGGATTGCGGTTCGTCCACGCATTGAACACTGCCATTGTCGCGTGCATCAGGCCCACGTTGGTATGTATAGCCACGGCCATGGGTTCGTCGGTGACACAGGCAAAACCATCTGCTATTGCCACGGAGTGCTCTTCGTGCAGGCAGATAACCATTTGCGGGTTTTCATTGCCGAGATAGTTCACGACAGAATCGTGAAATCCCCGATAGCTCGCACCGGGGACAAGCGCTATGTACTGAATGTCGAGGCGCCGGGTTACTTCCGCGATTAGATCGCTGACCCAACCCATTCTTCTATTCTTGAGATTAACCGGGCGATCCAATTCCCCGATTTTGGACGTGACATTGGCGTGGCTGTTTTGAGCTTTTCGCACCATGGCGCTTCCCCTTCAAGTGATCCGGAATACTATTATTGAGTTGAGTATAGGGAAATGTAGGGAAGTGAGGCAATCGATTGAGGCAGGGCAATGAGCATACTAATCGTCAAAACCGATGAGCGCGCAGCGCGCAAACCGTGCAAGACAACAGAAGCTAACGGCCGCGACTAGGCTTGCGCTTTAGGTGAATTGACGGTTGAAGCCTGATCGCGACCCACCTAATTCGGTGACAGATTTTGATAATAATATTCTGGAACAACCACCTTTATGGCGCATCGGTTGACGCGGCTTGACGCCGACGCATCTCTGCTTACGCCTCTCGACAGACTTTAGGCCCAATTGTGACTGCCGATCGCTTTGTCGTGCAGGCTATTCCCTAAGGGCACGTGTTGCCTCAATGTCCACATTGCCATCTTCATCAAGTATCACCTTGTAGGCCTGATGCGCCGCATCGATAGATACCAAGCCATCGCCAACATCTCGCGCGACCGCCTCGGGCTCGCGTGTCTCAGGCAAACCAAACCCGCCACCTCCCGGCATCTCTACCACCAACCGGTCATCGGCTGGGATGATTTGGCGTCCCCGCATACCAAGCGGATTGCCTGACTTTAGTCCGAACCAGCCTGCGGCCCCTTCCATGCCCCCGTTGCGTCCAGCCGGTGGGAAGAGTTGGCGTTGAAAACGGGCAAAAATCGCGAAGGGTGCATCCTCTCGCGTTCCCACCTCAACGCTTTGACCGAGCCCGCCGCGATAACGGCCGGCTCCACCCGAATCGCATCGCAGCTCCCGCCTCCAAAAGACCAGCGGCGTCATTGCCTCGGTCACTTCAATTGCAATTGTTTTCACACCAGAGGGAAATGCGGTCGCTGACATTCCGTCGTGACGTGGATGCCCGCCCATTCCGCCCGATTGAAAATTTTGCGACCTGAAGGATGTACCCTTGCCGTTCGCTTCGTCGGTAAAGCCGGGCCCACCACCGAGCCTCAAACTCCAACTAGCACTCGTCCCTTCTGCCGGCACCTCATCGGGCATAGCTTTGGCAAAACATCCAAATGCTGCATCTGGCAACATCTGACCAATCACGGCACGTGCCGTGACCGGTGCCGGCGGCAGCGCATTGACAAGGCAGTCTTCGGGCGCGGAAATTTTCATCCGTGCGAGCACTGCAGCATTATTGGCAAGGTGTGGCGCAACGAGGCATTTAACGCCGAAACTCGTATAAGCATCCGTGTAACATAGTGGGCAATTGATGCCGTAGCGCGAAACAGGTGACGTTCCTGAGAAGTCGATCGCAATCGTCTCGCCGTCTATGGTCAACGTCGTAGCCAGGTCGAGCGGCTCATCGAATCCATCGATCCGCATGGTGTTGGACCACGTCCCACGCGGCAGCTTCTGGACCGCGGCCCGCATTGACCTGTCGCTGGTCTCCAGGATATGGGCGCTGAGAGCTGAGATATCCGTCGTCTCGTACTCATCCATCATCCGTTTGAGACGCGCCGCACCAGCCTCGTTCGAAGAAATCAGAGCATAGACGTCGCCCTCAAGTCTGTCGGGTTCGCGGCTGTTCGCCCGCATCAGGTTCATCAGCCACTGGTTGATTTCTCCAGCAAGGCAAAGCGGCATAACCGGGATGAAGAGACCCTCAGCGTAGACGTCCCGCGAGGTTGGATCGGGGCCGTTACCTCCAATGTCCGCCACGTGTGCCGTGCACGCAAAGATTGCAACCAGCCGCCCACGATGGAATGTCGGCGTTACCACAGTGAAGTCGAACAGGTGTCCGGTTCCCTTCCAGGGATCGTTGGTCAAATAGACATCACCGTCCTGCATCTTGTTCGGCGGGAACACAGCCATGAATTGTTTGACCGACCGCGCCATGGAATTGATGTGGCCCGGCGTTCCCGTCACGGCCTGAGCGAGTAGCTGGCCTTGCGGATTGAACACGCCTGCCGAGAGATCACCCGCCTCACGGACCACTGGGGAAAACGCTACGCGCATCATTGTGCGCGCCTGTTCCTCAACGACATTAATAAGACGATCCCACATCACCTGATTGCGTACAGTCTGAAATGTGTCACTCATTTGATCGCTTCCCGTACGATGAAGAGATGCCCGCTCCCCGTTTGATGGCCCGTATATCCAGGTGGGACGTAGGTCGTCGTCTGTTCTTCTGTGACGACGGCTGGCCCGCGGAAGGATGCCCCCGCCAGCAAAGTCTCGCGCTTGTAGACATCGGCGTCGATGAGGCGCCCAAGTCCAGCATCAAAGATTGGGCGCCGACCCTGAGAAACGGCGCTGTGGTTGCAAGCGGTTTCTTCATAATGTTCCACTTCGCGCGCGACGCCAACTTCGTAGAGCACGAGCGTCCACGTCAGCGCCTGCACGCGCAAGTTTGGAATGGTGCGATTGAAGTTCCTTTCGTAGGTTTCGTGAAAGAGACCCTCTATGACCTTGCCGTCATCAGCGTCATAGATCTTGGCCGGGATCTCGACGGCCAGGTCATGCCCTTGTCCGATGTAACGCATATCCGCGAATCGCCGCTCCTTGAACTTTCCTGATTGGGAAGCCTGCACCAGAACGCCCTCGGCCTCGCGCCGCAGCTCGTGGTAGATTGCATTCAACTGCTCAGCATCGAAATCCTCGAGTGAGATTAGTTGAGAGCGCACAGCTTCATAGGCGATGGGCGCACCGAGGAAACCGTGTGCTGATCCGACACCCGCCCCCCGTGGTACCACGATACCATCGATGCCAAGCTTCTGTGCGATCCGAGCCGCATGTAAGGGTGCTGCTCCGCCGGTCGCGATCAGCACACGAGCCTCCAGACTGTCGCCGCTATCGGCTGCATGCACACGTGTGGCATTCGCCATGTTTTCATCAACGATTTCGGCAATCCCTGCCGCCGCCACGATCACCTCCAACTCAAGCGGCGCTGCGATGTCACGCGATATAGCTGCTTCCGCAGCCCTCCTATCCAGTCGCATCCGTCCACCCGCGAAATCATCGGCATCAATCTTGCCCAGTAGCACGTCCGCATCCGTCACCGTGGCCCGTTGACCGCCAAGGCCATAGGACGCAGGCCCTGGCTTCGAACCTGCGCTTCCTGGCCCAACCTTGATCCGTTCGAGCTCGTCTAGCCAAGCGATGGAACTGCCGCCGGCTCCAATTTCAATTAGGTCGATGACTGGAACACGAAGCGGGATACCGCTGCCGGGGAGAAACCGATGCGCACGCGCCACTTCCATCGACCGGGAATGGCGTGCTTCAAAGTCATTTAGCAGAACGATCTTTGCTGTTGTTCCCCCCATGTCGAGGGCCACTGATTGGCGGGCATCAAGCTCGCGCGCAACCTGCTGGCCGAAGATCGCACCGCCCGCCGGGCCGGATTCCACCAGCCGGATCGGAAATCTGACCGCTGCCTCCACCGACGTCAATGAACCTGCTGACGTAATGAGCAACAGCGGCGCATCAATACCATTACTTCCGAGCGCTTGTTCTAAGAGACCGAGATATCTCGCCATCAGCGGCTGAACATATGCGTTGCCGACGGTCGTCGCCGTCCGCTCATACTCGCGGATCTCTGGGCAAACCTCATGCGACAACGAGACAAAGACGCCGTCCATCTCCGCCTTTATGATCTCGGCCACCCGTGCCTCATGCGAACCATTCGCGTAGGCATGAAGAAACGAAATCGCTACCGACTGGATACCGTCTTTCCGGAGGTCCCGTGCAATTGCGCGCGCGGCGACTTCGTCCAGCTCCTTTAGGACGCTACCGTCCGCCGCTATGCGCTCTGGGATGCCGATGCGAAGCGGACGCGTTATGAGCGGTTCCGGTCGTGTCAGTTCCAGATCATACTGGTCAAAACGACTGCCATAGGCGAGTTCCAGTGTGTCTCGAAATCCTTCTGTCGTGAGCAGTGCTGTCGGTGCACCACGACGCTCAATAATGGCGTTTGTCGCCAGAGTCGTACCATGCATCACAATGCCAATCCGACCCACGTCGATGCCCGTCTCACAAAGCACCCGCTCGACTGCCGCCACTACGCCTTCCTCCGGCGCATCAGGCGTGGTCAGCACCTTTCCCGACCGTGTCCCGTGCGGCATCTCAAGCACGACGTCAGTGAAGGTCCCTCCGATGTCGACCGCAAGTCTACAGTCCCGCAAACGATCGCGCGATCGAAAATCTTCTGGGGCCATTCATCCTCCGCTATGCACATGGTGTTCCTGGCTACAGCAACGAACTCTGGCAGGGATTTCCAGATCAGGCAACTGACACGATACCCTCAGATTAGATCAGTTTGACGATCGAACATTGGAAAGCTGGCACTTTGCCGATGCTGGCCGAGCGCCATGTAATGCCTGCGTGGGATATGAATACGGTGCATATACTGTGCGGCAGGTCCGAGGTTTGTCGGATCAGAGGTCGCTAAGGCTGCATGGCTATCCAGCCCAGACCCATTGACCCTTATTCAGCGGCGCCACCAATCACCTTGGTTGCATGATCTAACTCGCGCGTGACCCGGTTCGCCTCTGCATTGCGCGGTTTGACAAGCCCGGCGATCAGAATATAGATCGCAGGCGTCAAGAATAGCGTGAAAACTGCAGCGAGCCCAAGCCCTCCGAATACAACCCAACCAATCGCTGCGCGTGCCTCGATGCCCGGTCCACTGCCTATAATCAGCGGCAGGCCGGCAAGTACGGTTGATATCATTGTCATTGCAATCGGGCGCAGTCGCACAAGTGATGCTTCGCGGATGGCCTCGGGCACATCAAGTCCGTCTTCACGTCTCTGATCAGCGAACTCCACCATCAATATCGCGTTCTTGGCCATTATCCCAATCAACATAAGAATACCAATCTGGCTGTAGATATTGATTGATGTTCCGGTAAGCCCGAGTGCGAATATCGCCGCACAGATCCCGAATGGAACCGTAAACATGACAACCAGAGCACTGGAAACGCTTTCAAATTGTGCCACAAGGACGAGAAACACAATAACCAAGGCAACCAAGTAGGTTATCAAAACCCCATGGGACGTCTCGTTCAACACCGCCGCTTCATCAAGAAATAAAAGGCCAATGCCGGCGGGCAATTCCTTGTTGGCCAGTTCCTGCACCGCATTGACCGCTTCGCGAAGCGAATACCCCAACGCCAAGTCACCGCGAATTTCAACGGCCCGACGTTGGCCATGGCGATCCAGCTCCGCAGCAACCGCGTATTCCTTAAAGGTTACGAGTTGCGATAGCGGAATGAGACGCCCACTTGATGATCTGACGTAAAGGTTTTGCAGGTCGGACGGATCATCAATCGCGCCAACCGTGGCCTGCAAAATAATCGGGACGCGTTGGTCGTTGATACTGAGTTCGGCAACTTTGTCTTGATCGACCAATGCCTTCATTGCTGCCGCCAATGACTCGATGGAGACACCGAGATCAGTCGCCCGGCGCCGGTCGATTTTGACCGAGATCTGCGGCTGTGTCGCGCGGAATTCAATGCGGAAATTCTGGAGCTTTGGTATGTGTTTCTCCATTGCGATCACGAAGGCGCGCGAGGCCTCCGCGATCTTTTCGTATTCCGAACCCGTCAGGGCAAACTTTATCCCTCCGCCGGCGCTACGAAGGTTCAGGCTATTGGTACGCCGAACGCGGGCCCGGGCGCCCGGGATCTTGCGTAGTTTTCGCCTGACGACAGTGGTAATCTCACTTGCGCTCGTCGATCGCTCTGACCAATCGCGCAACCTTGCTGTCACCTGTCCTCGGTTGAGATCATAGCGCCCGGTAATCGAATACAAGCTGGTTGCTGTGCCTTTTTCAACATAGGGACGTAGGATGTATTCGACCTTCTCAACCTGGCGATCGGTATAATCCAAGCCAACACCATCAGGTCCCGTCAGGCGCACAGTAATCACGCCGCGATCCTCGTCGGGAACCAGCTCTTCTCCTAATTTTTCATATGTTATGAACGCTCCAGCGACGACGAAGGCGCACAGTCCCAGCACGA
This sequence comes from Hyphomicrobiaceae bacterium, assembly GCA_965223255.1. Taxonomy (GTDB): domain Bacteria; phylum Pseudomonadota; class Alphaproteobacteria; order Rhizobiales; family Hyphomicrobiaceae; genus CBDCWA01. The sequence goes on from CBDCWA010000004.1 coordinate 996,162, forward strand.
TGAGAGGCGCGGCCAATACTCGATCCAATACCTTTGCATAGAGGCGCGTGGCCAGTGGCGGAGTGGGTATCGTCGCAGGTTCACGGGCTCCATTTTTTGACTGACCGCCCAACCGGGATGCCAACATTGGCACCGCGGTGAGGGCGACGAACGACGAGATGCACACGGCCACGGCTAGCACGAAACCGAATTCTCCAAACAGGCGACCGGCCGTCGAGGGAAGGAACGAGATCGGGATGAAGACCGACACCAATGTTGCGGTGGTTGCGACGACGGCAAAGAAAACCTGCCGCGTTCCGATCACCGCAGCGGCACGCGGTTTCACACCCTCCGCCCCTAGACGCTGGACGTTTTCAAGAACGACTATGGCATCGTCGACCACAAGCCCCGTAGCAAGAACCAGTGCTAACAACGTAATGAGATTGAGCGAGAAACCAAGCAGCCAGATTGCAGCCACGGTGCCGATCAAAGCAACAGGAATGGCCACAGCTGGAATCACTGCAACTCTAAAGTTTCGAAAGAACAGAGCAATCACGCTTACAACGATTAAGACGGCCAAAGAGAGACTTATCAAAACCTCAGTTATGGCGCCGCGAATAAAGATCGCGTCGTCAGAAATCGGGGCAATGGTTACGTCCTTTGATCGGGCATTGAGCTTGCTGACAACCTTCGCCACGTCACGAGAGATTTGCAAAGTATTGGACTGGGCGCGCCGTATGATACCTAGGCTGATGATTGTGCGGCCGTTGTAGCGCACAATACTTTCTGGCTCGGCAGGGGAGAAGAACACGTGCCCAACGTCGCCGATGCGAATCGGATCTCGAATAACGAGCTTCTCAATCGCGTCGGGCCTCGTTACAGATGCATTTGCCCTAACGAGAACCTCTTGTTCGTTGGATTTGAAGCTACCGGCGGGTATATCGTAGTGCGCATTCTTGAGGACATTTACGACGTTTGAAACAGAAAGCTTGTAGCTTGCAAGACGCATAGGGTCGATGACGACCCGAAGCACGCGCTCTCGCTTACCGAACAAAGCGACATCCGCAACCCCTTTCACGGAAGTAAATTCCGGAATAATTTCGTTTTCAATTTTGCGCGTGAGTTCTTCGACGGACAAGCGCTTGCTATAGGCGGCGAGACGAATGATGGATCCGGCGTCTGCGTCGGCCTTGATGACGAATAAGTCTTTGACACCTTCTGGAAGTCTGCGCTGAACGCGACTAACAGCCTCGCGCACATCGTTGGCAGCGGTAATTAGATCGACGGAAGGCCTGAAAACGACACGAATCCGAAAATTGTTTTCCTCACTGGAAGACCGCACTTCCACAACGCCGTTGACACGTGCGACGGCGCGTTCGACGACGCTAGTCAATTCCGCATCAATCGTTTCAGGTGAACCGCCGGGAAAGTTGGCGCGAACCGTGACGATCGGCCGGTCTACATTTGGTAGCTCACGAACTTCCACGCCAAGAATTGCACCTAGGCCAGCAACAACAATCAATAGATTGAGAACGACTGCAAGGTACGGGCGTCGGACACTGAGCGCGGGAAGTTCGTTACCAATGCTCATGGCGGCTACCCTTTCGAACGATCCTCGGAGCGGGTCGAACGCTTTGACTGCCCAGCCTTAGGCTCTGGCTCTTCCAATGGCTCATACGTGACACGCCGCCGCGGTCTGAGGCGCTGCACACCCTCAACCACGACAAGGTCTCCGGGCGCCAGGTCGCCTTCAACGAGCACGATACTATTCAGCCTCTTGACCGTCCTTACGATGATCTTCTCAGCCCTGGTTTTTCGGACGATCCAAACGTAGCTTTCGCCCTTTCGCCACTGTAATGACAGTTCGGGAACCGACGGAAAATGGCTGCCAGGTAAGACAATTTCCACGGCAAACGACATTCCCGGCCGCAGCAAATCTTTGTCATTGGGGATCATCGCGCGCATTGTCACAGCCCGGGTAACAGGATCAACGCGGCTATCAATACGCTCAATACGGCCAGCAAATCGCCGATGCTCATGGCTTGGTGTGGCGGCACTGATCTTGTCATTGACTGAAATCCGGGCTGCAAATTTCTCAGGCACCTCGAATTCAACCAAGAGCTCATCTCGCCTATCGAGCGAAACGATCGGGGACGTGGTAGAGACGCGATCGCCGACTTCTGCTTTGGGAAGGCCGACGATTCCATCGAAGGGAGCGACGATCCTTAGGTCACTCAGCGCTTTTTTTGCGCGCCGCAGTTCGAGCTCAGCGCGTTCGGCAACCACCTGAGCATCAACAACACGAGCCCTTGAGTTGACGTTGCGCTTTTTCAGTAACTGCGAGCGCTCAAATAGCCGACGTGCTTGCTCAAGTCTCTTTGCCGCGATCTGGACAGCGAGTTCCGCCTGTGTCTTGTCCAGCTCAAAAATCATGTCGCCTTCGCGAACCTTGTCACCTGCTCTTGGTCCAAACGCCATTATAATACCGTCGCTCTTGGCATGGATCATGACAGACCGACGGGCGCGCGCCGTACCTATCGCGGCGATCTTTTCGTCGTTCTTAAACTGACCAACCTTTGCAACGATAACGGGCACGCCGCGCCCGCCACCTCGACCCCGCCGGCCCCGACGTCTCGACCGTTTGCTATTGCTTTTCTCGATCTTCTGACCGGTAACACCGGCAATAGCATCGCTCACCCGGTCACGGGCAAACCATACCGTGGTGGCAGCAACGATTAGAGCTCCAAACACTAAGAGCTGGAATCGAAGCGATAACGATTTCATCACGGCACTTATCTCACGGTAGGCTGGTTACATCACATCCAGTCGGACTCTTCGATTGCAAAGCATCCTAGCATATCACGTCGAGGCAATGCAGCCGTTAGGCATGATTTTTGCTCTCACCCAAACTTGACCCATTCTCAGAAAATAAGACCATCGACCATTTTGACATAACCGTGCCTGGTGTTTTCGGACATTTCCACGCCGGACCGCGACAACAAAAACCCGATGAAGAACGTGCTTAGGTTTCCAGGACCAAGCCCCTCAAGGTGATGGTCACAATTCAATGGGTGAGATCAATTTCATAGATCAGGTCGCTGAAAGGGTTTGCGTTCAGAAGAATCCGTTCGCCCTGACAATTCAGCGCCCCGCTCGTGAAAGCCTTGCACCAACAAAACTTCGGCTTGACCGTCACCTATGGCCTCAAACCAATACCGGGCGTTCCTCGGGATTATAAGGCCCTCCATTCGGCCAAATTCACCCAGCACTTTATCTTCGGGACCGTAAAATCTAATTTTTCCGCTTAGCACCATAAACATGCCGTCAACTTTGGAATGGTAATGCAGATTGTTCTCGCCACCTTCCTTGATCACCTGAACCAATGCACGCACGACGTCGGTTTGTGCAAGCCGCATGGATACCTTATTGCGCTTTAGGTCGGTTGGTTTTTGATAGCTGAACTTTACAATTTTTTCTTCCGCTGCCCGATGATCAGCTTCGCTTGGTTTTGTTTCTACTGCCATGGCGTTCTCCTCACTGATGCACTGACCCGCCAATGCACCCACAACGACTGACCGGACTCTGGTCTGAAGATCAGGCGAGTGTCAATCGCAACCGGTCAGCGAACTATACCATACATTCCGGATCATCGTGATTCCAAAAGTATAGACGAGAATTGGACAATCGACCGCCTTGATGAGAAAAGCCGTCACACGAACGCCCGCCAACAACCAGTTGCGGTTGCCCCATTTCGGACAGGGCGAACAACAAAGTCTCTCCAGTATTGCAGATTGGTCCTTGTTTTCGCTGACCTCAAACTCGGTGGCCTGCAATCACATTGCAATGCTCAAAACTGTCCATGCAGCTCGAGGCCTAAGTGATGTTTTCCATAGAGCGTACTGGCGGCATCCCAATTCAGACTGATGTGATGAGAGATGGCGTGTATGTCCCGCCACGCCCGCTCGATGCGATTGCCTGTATTAAAGCCGGTTGCGCCTGTTAAACCGTAGATTGCGTCAATGGCGCCCACGGCAAGCTTTACGATGTAGGCTTGCGTCAGGCGATTTCGGATACGCATTTCTAAATCGACCTTATGTCCAGCATTTGCAACAGCATGGACCTGCTCAACATCTCTCAGGATCATCAGGGTTGCCGCATCTAGAGCCGCGCAAGCCTCAGCGATCCGTGATTGAACGGCTGCAAATCCACTCATTGGATTTCCGGACCCCATCGCGATTGTTTTGCGCGCACTTGCCAGCTCCGTGAAGTCTATAATTGCACCTTTCAAGGCGCCAAGCGCAGGGCCGGTTATTGCAGTTGGTATGACCGAGAACATCGGCAGAGTATAGAGCGGCTGACCAAGATCCTGCGCACCGGGTGAGACGCCGTTCTTGGCGTCCTCAAGTATGAGCCGGCGATGTGCGGGGACAAAAACCTCCTCGCAAACAATGCTCTTGCTGCCCGTTCCAGCCAATGCATTTGTGTACCAGTCATCCACGATGGTGTAATCGCTCGCTGGCACCAGCAGGAAGCCGATTTCGTGGCGGGTTTGATTGTCGTCCTTAGAAAAGCGCGCACCGAGGATTGCCCACTGGCCGAAGTCACAGCCGCTAGCAAACGGCCAAGAGCCGCTGATGATCCAGCCGCCCTTTACGGACTTGGCCGTGGTGGCCGGTGAATACGACCCGAAGGCAATCGCATTAGGATCGTCTCGCCATACATCTTCTTGTGCCGCAATCGGAAAATTGGCAATCAGCCATTGGTGCATGATGGCGAGATCACATACCCAAGCACTTGACGCACAACCTTGAGCAATCTCACTGCCAATCTTGATGATCATTCCAAAATCGTACTCGAAGCCGCCGAAACGCTCTGGCTGAAGGATCTGGAAGAACTGTGCTTCTCTCGCCCGGCGTATGAACTCTGCAGAAACTTGCCGATCTGTCTCGGTCTTGTCTGCTCGCTCGCGCACGAAGGGTAAGATGGCGTGCGCCCGCTCGATCAGCTCTTCACGTGTCGGTTTCGCCGACATGATGTACCTCTTGCTCTGTTTGCACGGTAGGCTGGCTCAACCTGAGCGTGGATGCCAACATCGGTTGTAATTTCAATTTATTGTAACACAACACATAAGGTTATTCATTGGCCGGGTCGCCCGAAATACAGCCTGCCGAAGCGGCTGTCAGGAGAGCTGCGGTCAGTAATTGATTGCAAGCGCCCGGCAACAGGAATAGCCTCATTACATGGACTTTCATGCGAAGGCTGCCCACTGAAAGTATGTGCCGATGACCGACATGCTTAAACTTTTTGAACCCGACGTTGATCTGACGCTCGTCGAGGGCGGACGGCGAAAGGTTTTGATGAAGGACAAGTTTCTGACCGTCGCTCGCATTATCTATCAGCCGGGCGAAAGCAATGAATTCCACCATCACGACGGAACGAGTCAAGCGCTCTATGTGATCAGAGGCCAGTTCTCGGTATTTACAAGGCACCCAGACGGCAGCGTATCGGAGAAGCGTTTGCTGGAGGGCGATGCAGCATTGGTCGCACCGAATGAAGAAGAACGATTCGTCAATACCGGTGATGTTCCATCTCTGGTCTATCAGGTCACACATACAGGCGGCGAAGTCGTGCGCAGCACGAAAGAGAAATAGCACCGAATAGCTTAAAGGAGCACAAGGCAACGACACCAAACGTTCACCGCACAACTGGGTGTGATGGGCTCGGCAAGTGTTACATGCGGGGCTGGGAGGATATCCATGACTATCCAGCGAAAATTCTTGATTGCCGTAAATGCGGCCATCGTTGCATCAATAGCGTCGAGTACCGTAGACGCGAAGGACGTTTCTTTCGCCGGCAAAAAGGTCAATGTCCTAATTGGGGCGACGCCGGGTGGTGGTACGGATGGAACCACCCGCCTTCTCGGTCGTTTTCTCGCGAAGTATCTGCCCGGCGAGCCAACCATGAAGTATCGCAACATGCCGGCGGGCGGTGGCATCAAGGCAACGGGTTATTTGGCGACACGGGCCAAACGGGATGGCACCTATTGGATGGGGGGCGGTGCAGCCTACATCGATCACCAAACACTCCGCCTCAAACAAGTGACATATGATCCCAGAACATTTAACTACATTGGCGGCGTATCGCGCGGCGGATCTGTTTTCAATGTACGTGCGAGCAAGCTTGCAAATTTGACTACCAGGTCGGCTCCAAAAGTCATCCTTGGGTCCTCGGAGGGTACCGGCACTTATGAAGGCCTCTTGTCCTGGGGCGGTCTCGCGCTCAAATGGAACTTCCGTGTTGTCCTCGGTTATCCAGGAACACCGTCGATGATCCTCGCAGCAAAGCGGGGTGAAATAGATGGTATGGGTACGGGGAGCTTGAGACTTAACAAGACACTTCAGGCCAGTGGCTTCAAGCCGGTCGTACAAGTTGGCCAGATCAAGGGCGGCAAGCCGGTACCGCGGTCATCGTTTCCAAATGTGCCGACCATAGCGTCTCTTGTCGTGGGCAAACTTTCAGGAATTGCAAGACAATCTTTCGATTTCTGGCAGAGCTCAGCCCAGATCGACAAATGGTACGCACTACCACCAAAGACCCCAGAAAGAATCGTTGCAATATATCGTGCTGCCTTCAAGAAGGTTGTTGCCGATAAGGAATTCCGGAAAGCGGCCGCGGCACAGTTCGGAGCTGACTTCAGCAGCCAATCGGCCAAGGACGTGACGCGGCTTGTTGCTGAATCGACCTATCCAAGTGCTGAAATAAACAAGTTCATGCTCGATCTCAAAATCAAGATGGGTTTCCCCGCCAAGCCGCTGACAAAGTCGGAGTTGACGGCACTTGCGAAGAAACTGATCAAGAGCAATGTGCTTGAAACAGTTCTGGATAAGATTGAACGTGAAGGACGCATCCTCCACTTTAAGGCTGATAGCGAGAGTCATAAAGTGCGCGTATCAGGCAGCCGGACAAAGGTATCCATCGGGGGCAAGAGCACCAAGCGTAGAAATCTAAAGGTGGGGATGGCGTGCAGTATCGCGTACGAAGCCAACGGCGGCGAGGCACAATCCGTTAAATGCAAATGACCGGCTGGCAAAGCATTATGAGTGAGTGATGCGGGCGCGTATCACGTGGAGTTTTCGGGTTATAGGTAGGAGGAGTCATGCCACAAGGTCGCATTGAACCGATAGGCATATTGCATTTCACGATTGGCGTTACCGATATCGACCGGGCAACCGCATTTTATACCGACCTACTCGGGTGCCGCCTGTTACGACAGAACTCCAAACGCACGATGTCTTTCATGCAAGCCGGCAACGATTATTTCGTACTGACGCATACAGGCCGACATACACCACCAAATGCGCCTGGCCAAACGGCTTTTCACCACGCCTTTATCGTCGCACCGGACGCCTACGACGAAACGATCAAATTCTTAATGGACAACAACATCGAATTAATGGAAGCAGCAGGCAAAAGAGACAATCCGAACGCCCGCCATAATTCGTTTCCGGGACGCCACGTCTATTTCTACGATCCTGACGGTAATGGACTGGAGATAACGGAGTGCACGGCCCATGAGGGTTAGCATTTGTCCAGGGTCCGCCGGCAAGAAAGACGGGCAGAGCGGTGCCTGCCGCTAGACTTCAGCTGTTGCATCTCCCAAACTCTCTGCGATGCGCACCTGTCCTAACCACGCAATACAGAGCCCTTTAAGAAATGGTCATTGCCGCATCAGGGACGATGGTGTTATCGCAAAACACCAATGCAGACCTTCATTGACTGCAAGGGATCTAGCAAACAAGAAAAAGATTGCAGCAGAGTGAACGACCGACAGAACCAACTGAGCCGACAACCAACACGGAAACAAACTGACTGTCAGATCAAGTCGTGAGTTTTACATATATGCCTTCACCTAAGCGCCAGACTTGGCCTTACACGCAATCGATCGCGCAACACGCCCGCCACGGCGCAATTTGATCGCGCATCGCATACCGTTTTTCAATTGCTTGGCCGGCACCGCTTTGCCGTCCAGCGTAATACGCGTCTTCCCGCCGACGACTTTAACCGAAACCTTCTGGCCGTCCGACTGGCGTTGCCATAACACACGCCGCCCGCCGTCACGAATTGCCGTGACGACGCCACGCGCCTCACCACCTCCGGCGCCTCTGCCTTTATGGCCACCTTGTTGCCGCTGCCCGGTACCGTCCTCCCCATTGCCCACAACGCGCACCCGCTTGCCATCGCGCAACCGTCCCAGGCCACGAACCACAACGGCATCGCCGATAGCAACCCCGTCCAGCAACTCGACCAATCCAGGTTTACGTTGCCCGACATTAATCTGCTGCTTGCGTGCACGCCCATCTCTCACAACAAATACGAAGTTGCTATTTCCTTCAGCGATCACCGCCTCCTCCGGGACCACCTGTGCCTGGCGCTCATTGAAAATAATCAACAAACGCATGAACATACCGGCAGGTAACGATCGGTCGGAATTCGGCAGACGCGCCCTGACCAAGAAAGTCCGCGTAACGCGATCGACCCTGGTATCGACGTGCGCAACCACTCCTGTGAACTTGCGCCCCGGGAATGCCGCCGCCTCCGCCACGACTTTCATGCCGCGCTTGAGCCGCCCGAACACACCTTCTGGCAACTGGAACTCGATTTCCACCTTCGAAATATCGTCAAGCGTGGTGAGCACCGTCTTGTTGTCCACCCGTGCCCCGACTTCCACCTTGTTGAGACCAATCCGGCCGGAAAAGGCAGCACGCACGACACGGTCCGCCAACCGCCGCTCAGCACGCCCAACCTGAGCTGCCGCCGCTGCTGCTTCTGCCTGCAATTGTTCAAGCGAAGCCTGTGAGGTGTGTTTTCTAGCCCTCAGCATCCGCGAACGCTCAAGGAACGAATTGGCTTTTTGAAGCTTTGCCCGTGCCTCGGCCAGATTGGCTTTCTCTATATCGTCATCGAGTTTGACGATTGGATCACCCTTTTCAACCTCTTCGCCCGGCTTTGCCGTAAGCTCAATCACGCGCCCCGAAGTCAAAGCAACAACCTCGATAGCCTTGAATGCGCGGGTCGTCCCAACCGCCTCGATGGACTCACGAATGCTTTTGTGCGCTACGCGTGCAACAACAACTCTATGTGGGCGTCGGCGACGACGCTTCTTCGATTTGCTTCGGCTATTGTCTTTGGAATAACCATTGGCGACGCCACCTCCGGCAAACTCTTGGTATCCGAAATATCCCGTGCCTGCCAACCCGACCAATACAACGAGCACGGCGATTTGTTTGACTATTGACATGCGACGAACCCGCACTCTGAACGCGGCCTCTTAGCCGCAGGTATCCCCGTCCGTTTTGCCCGATGGCAACACTGCAAATAAGGTTGCACTTCCAACGCTCCGGCCAGCTTAGCGCACATCATATGCCGCGAGCAACAAATCGCTCCAGCATACGGGCAAAATCAGTATATCACCGCAACCGGGCTCCAGAGCACATTGTTTAAGCTAAAGGCAATAAGATTCCAGGATTAAGATTTGCAATAGTTCAGCAACGGCGCCAAACCCTTCGCCAGATTACTGCTGAGGCCAATGGTACAGTTTTTATGACATCTAATAATCCCACCCAAGCCGCGCACATTCGCATACGTCTTTCACCAAGTGCGCGCCTTAACACTTTTGACCAACCCAGTAACAAATCTCGCCCGCTGTCGGTAACTTTCCGTCAACCAAAATTATTCGACCAAACGCTACCAACGCTGCCTAGTCCGCTCGCCAGCCCTCATAATCAATGGCGGGCACCCGATAGACGACCGGGCGTCTATTACTAATGCAAACAGAATTGCACAGTTAAATAAGTCGATTTAGGTGACATAATAGTTTTTAAATCAAATAGTCTCCAATTAATTTGTTTTTTTATGCAATTGTAAGACTGGCAATTAACTCTGAATTATTCTATTCCCGGTTAGATAAGCGTTGGCTAGTTGTCTACTTTGTAAAAGTTCGATGATCCACGGCGCAACGCAACCCTGTACGAATTCGCTTTTAAGCGAATATGCATCCCTTCTGGGCGATGCACTCCTGCGCCATCGCACCACTATTGCTGAACAATCAGCCCGTGTCGAAGCAGAGCTTGCAAGTCAGCTCAAGTCGGAATTCATTGCCAACATGAGCCATGAGTTGCGCACGCCACTCAATACGATCATCGGATTTTCAAAACTCCTTTCTGAGCCGCAAAAGCTGCCGAATACCAGCGAAAACACAATCGAATACGCGAAGATGATAAACGGTGCCGCCAATCACTTGCTGGCCGTTATCAACGACATACTTGACATATCCAAGATTCAGGCTGGCCGTTACAATCTTGATGTTGTCGACGTCGATGTTGAGGAGGTCTTACTCGGTTGTAGCGCCACGCTAAAGTTGTTGGCCAAGGACGCGCAGGTGAGCCTTCAGACCGACATCGCCCCGGATTTACGTGAAATCAGAGCGGATTCTGTAAAGCTCCGCCAGATCCTCTTCAACATCATCGGCAATGCCATAAAGTTTTCAGGTCCAAACGCGACGGTAACGGTGTCGGCGCACAATCACGGCGACGACCAAGTTTCGATTGAAGTCAGCGATCAGGGTTCTGGCATGACACCGGAAGAAATTCAGATTGCCCTCACCCCCTTCGGTCAAGTCGATGGCACCCGCAGCCGAAATCATGAAGGCACCGGTCTCGGTCTACCGATCTCTAGAGCTCTGGTTGAATTGCACAACGGCAAATTCAGTATTGAAAGCACCAAAGATGTCGGCACAAAAGTAATAATGCAATGGCCCGCATCGCACGCTCAATCACCGCACCCACAAACATTTTCGCACCCATATTCACACGAAGCTACCAGCCGGGAAGTACTTTAAGATGCAAGATTCAATGACAGCACCTAGCGAAGCGCAAACTGATAGCTCGATTGGCCGCATCGTTTCCGTAACCGGTTCAAAAGCCATCGTTTTGCTAGACGGTGGTATGGCCGAGAACCGAGGTGTCGAGGCAACCCGACCCGAGATGGGCACGTTGCTGGCGATCGAACAGGCCAACACGGTCGTTTTGGCAATCGTTTCTGCCTTAAGCGTACCTGTACCGGCCCAGCGCGACGGCGAAAATGAAATCTGGATTGCCGAGCTGGGTCTGGTTGGCGAACTATGGTTGGATGACAACGGGGACGTTGCCTCATTCAATCGCGGCGTCACGGCTTACCCGTCCTTAGGCGACCGCGTACGTGTTGCGCACAATTATGAGCTGAGCCTCGCCTTTTGCGGTGATGGCAAAGGGCGTGTGCGTGTCGGCAATATCCGCCAGGATTCTTCCATTTCTGCAATGGTCAAAGTCGACGACCTGCTTGGCAAGCACTTTGCTATTCTTGGCACCACCGGCACGGGCAAGTCATGTACGACGGCATTGATCTTGCGGTCCATCTTGCAGGAACACCCGGCAGCCCACATCGTTCTCTTGGACCCTCACAACGAATATGCAACGGCCTTCAAGGAATGGGGTGAGGTCATCAATCCATGCAACATGGAGCTGCCCTTTTGGCTGCTGACCTTCGAGGAAGCAGTTGAGGTCTTGCTCGGCCAGCAGACCGGCCGCAAGGCCGAGATCGAAATCCTGCAAGAGCTCATCCCGCTCTGCAAAAGGAAATACAGCTCAGCGCGCACCGGGGAAACCTCCATCCGTCGCCGCATGCAAGCGGATCCTGGGCGCTATACTGTCGACACGCCGGTTCCCTATCGCACATCCGATTTGCTGGCGATGATCGACGAGCGCATGGGTCGGCTTGAAAATAAGCGTGATCTGCACCCCTACCGTCAGCTGAAGACCCGCATAGAAACGATCACGCAGGACCCGCGCTATTCGTTCATGTTTGGCTCGGTTACCGTCAATGACAGCATGGCTCAAATTCTGAGCCGGATTTTCCGCGTTCCGGTCAACAGCAAGCCAATCACAATCCTTGAATTGACAGGCGTGCCAACTGAAATCGTCAATGTTGTTGTCTCGGTCCTTTGCCGCATGTCCTTCGATTTTGCGCTTTGGAGTGAAGGCCAGATCCCGGTTACCTTGGTCTGTGAAGAAGCCCACCGCTATGTCCCAGCGGACCCAACAGCCGGTTTCGAGCCCTGCCGCCGCGCTATCGCCAAGATCGCCAAGGAAGGACGAAAATACGGTGCGTCCTTGTGCATCATCACACAACGCCCAACCGAAATCGATCCAACCATTTTGTCACAATGCAACACGGTCTTCGCATTGCGGATGTCGAATGACAAGGATCAGCAAATCGTGCAATCGGCCGTCTCAGACACCGGATCCGGATTGCTGGAGTTTCTGCCAGCCCTCGGCCAGCGCGAAGCGATTGCCTTTGGCGATGGTGTAACATTGCCGGTTCGCATTAGGTTCGATGAACTCGCCAAAGAGAATCTGCCGCGCAGCTCAACGGCTCGCTTCAGCGAAAAATGGCAGGTATCAGTCGGCGACGAAAACTTCCTTGACACTGTTGTCGAACGTTGGCGCGCCTCCAATGCCAGCGCCGGTGGCGATGTTGACGTAACCGACCCGCAAATGCCGGCCGATGACGCAGCAATTGGAGCGGATGAATATGATGACTTACCCCATGAGATGCAGGTGCCGCTCGCTGAGCAATCACCTCCGTCGCCTACTGCCCAGCCGAGCCCCCCGGTTCAACCGGTGCCACGATCTGCACCTAATGCCTCGGCGCCAAATCTCTCACAAAGAGTGATGAATGGCACGAGTGAAACGCCAGGCCACGCGCCGCAATTGCGCCGACGACCTGCCGCAGAACAACAGCCGTCACCGAACCACCAAGCCAACGGTGCAGACAATGCCGGGCCCCTGCCACCGTCCGAATCGCTAAAATCGTTGAGAGAACGTTTGATGCAGCGCGGGCCTCGTTGATCGAACACAAACCGTGCTGGCGTAGCTTATTGTTGGCGAGCGACCAACCACAGGACCCGACCGCGGCCCGGCCCGACAGTGCGTGCGCGTCAGATGGGCACTTTTGATGCCAAACATGTCACGACAATTGATGCGCTCAAGCACCGCATCCGCGTAGATGCCCCCACAAAACGAGGGTAAGCCTCGTGGGCAAAGTATTTTAGCCACGCCGACTGTCGCGGTTACCTTCCTGTAAATGACGATCGCCGATAACGGTTTCGCCGGCAATCATGCGTTGTCCAACACATGCAAGACAGCCTGTCCCTTCCGGAAGATATACGTCAACCCGGCTTCCAAACCGGATCAATCCGATCCTCTGCCCGAGCGCAAGACTGTCGCCCTCGCCAGCAAACGTCACAATACGGCGCACGAGCACGCCGGCAATTTGCACAACCGCCATTTCCACGCCATCCTCAAGCGCCAGAATCAAGGCCCGCCGTTCATTATCCTCACTTGCCTTGTCGGCGGTTGGGCTTGCGTATGCCCCTGGCACATAAACCGATCGGATGACCCTCCCCTCTGCCGGCGAGCGATTGACGTGGACGTCAAGCAGCGACAGATGGATTGAAAGTCGCGTCCGTTCGACCTGGCCAAAACCAAGCTCTTGCGGCACACGCACGGTCTCGACCCCGACAACCTCGCCATCGGCCGGTGCAACAATTAGCCCGGCCCTGAGCGGCGTGACCCGCTCAGGATCACGAAAGAAATATGCCACCCAAAGCGTCAACGCGACCAGGATCCAGCCAAGCCAAGGCCACACAAGCAGCCCCAGCACGGCTGCCCCCCCCAACGCATAAACGAACTTTCGGCCATCACGATGGATCGCCACGAAATACTTTCCTAATTCCGATAGCATATGCCGTGCTCCCCGCCGTAACACATCCAATGCGCATGCGACCCCGAACCCCGGAGGCTGACACGCCCTAAACGGGCCGGATGATATCCGCCGCAAACTTATAACCGCAGCGAATCCATATCTATTGTTCGAAGGTTTAGCGCCTGACCGCAGGTGCGGCCAACAGCCAATGATCTATTTTCTGTCGACAGCCTATGATCGTACGATCGATAGGCCTGCCGACATCAACCATTGATGGTCTATTTGAACGGCAGCGAAATCGTGCGCAGCTGACCGCCCGGCCTCTCCACCAAGATGACCACTGCCCGCTTGCCAGCTTTACGCGCGGCATCCACACGCCGCATGACATCTTCCGGTGTTTTGACCGGCTCCCCACCAACCTCGACGATTACATCTCCGGCCGTGATTTTCTTTTGCGCGCCGGCGCTTGCAGGTTCGACCTTAGTCACCACCAGGCCTTTTGCACCCTTGCCGAGGCTATAGGTCTTACGCAATTCCGGTGAAATCGGCTTGAGCGATAGACCACCGATCACCACCTGAGGAATTTTTATGTTTGGGTCCGGCTTTTTGCTCTTCGCGTTAGCCGCATTGTCTTTCTCGATCAGCCGGCCAACGATGATCTTTAAGACCTCCTTGCGCCCCTTCCTAAGGATCTCTACCTCGACCGACTTACCAACCGCGGTCTTTGCCACCACCCGCGGCAGCCCTCTGACGGAAGAAATTGCTTTGCCGTCAAATTTGGTAATCACGTCTTCGGCTTTGATGCCGCCTTTCTCAGCCGGACCACCCGGCGTCACCTTGGCGACATAAGCCCCAACATTGGCTTCAATACCGAGCGACTTCGCGACATCCTCTGGCACCGATTGAATACGTACACCAAGCCAGCCCCGACGCGTTTCTCCATAACGGCGCAGTTGATCTAGCACCGACATGGCGGTCTCCGCCGGCACAGCAAACCCAATCCCGATCGAGCCACCGGTTGGCGAAATAATTGCCGTGTTAACACCGATGACCTGGCCTTTCATATTGAACAGCGGGCCTCCGGAATTGCCCTTGTTGATCGCCGCATCGGTCTGCAGATAATCGTCATAGGGCCCGGATTCGATATTTCGTTCCTTGGCTGAAATGATGCCGACCGTTACCGTGCCACCAAGTCCGAATGGGTTGCCGATCGCCATCACCCAATCGCCGACTTCGACGACATCTGAGGCATCGAATTTAACCTCGACCAGCGGCACCTTGGGGTCGACCTTCAACAGCGCCAGATCAGTCTTGGGATCTGTTCCAATGACCTTAGTGACCTTGAGTTTCTTACCGTCATGAAAATTGATAATGATTTCATCAGCACCTTTGATGACGTGGAAGTTGGTAACGATCAGGCCCTTCTTGCCATCGATGACAAAACCCGATCCAAGCGACGACACCTTTTTGTTGCGCCCACCCTGGCCGGTCGATTTGCTAGAGAAAAAATCTTCGAAAAACTCTTCGAAAGGCGAGCCTTTCGGCACCCGTGGCAGCGGTACGCCGCGTGCACCTTTCACCGTGCGGCTGGTTGAAATATTGACCACCGCATTGATCAGCTTTTTGGCAACCGGCGCGACCGACTGCGGCCCACTCCATCTGGTATCGCGAGCCAGTACCTCGGAAGCACCCCCAAATCCGACAACCACGCCAATCGCAACCACCAAACTTAAAAGTCGGTTGGCCCGTGGCAAAATGCCTGAAAAGAGCCGACGCCAGCGATCAACAGTAATCATGTTAGCACTCTCCGCTTCGGTGCACGAGAAGCTTCCGATTTGGACGACCAAGACCGGATAAGCAGCCAAGCCGCCCCCTCAATAGAGGGCCAATTTGATCAGCCTCGGATAAACCAGACAATCAAAACACCAATTCCGACAGCTGACAGACCCAACAATCTCAAGGCGCCTTCCGAACTATTAGCAGCAAATTCGAGCATTCGCGTGGCCGTATTCGGCATCGCCGCCCATAACAGCCCCTCAATCACAAATACGAGGCCGATGGCAACCACAAGGTCATTCATCGTTTTGGTTTCGCCGCACCACCTGCACCGGTCTCACCAGTCGCGTCATTGAAGAAGCGAAAGAACTCCGAATTCGGCGACAATACCAAGCGGGTATCACCAGAACTCATCGCCTCTTTATAAGCTTGCATGGACCGATAGAACTTGAAGAATTTCTGGGCATCGCCCTTGAAGGCATCGGCAAACACCCTGTTCCTCTCGGCATCGCCCGCACCACGGATCTGTTCGGATTTCTTCATGGCCTCAGCCTTAATGATCGTTGCCTCACGATCAGCCGTGGCCCTGATGCGGTTTGCAGCAGCTTTCCCTTCTGCCCGAAACTCCGCTGCTTCCCTCTGCCGCTCGGTCTGCATGCGCGCATAGATCGCTTCGCTGTTCTCCTCCGGCAAATCGGCGCGCTTAATCCGCACATCCAATACAGAAATACCGAAATCTTTCACTTCCGCATTGACCTGATCGCGGATGTTCCGCATGAGCGAATCGCGCTTATCGCGCACGACATCCTGCAATGTCGCCGTACCGAGTGCCCTACGGATCGCCGATTCGAACACGTCTCCCATTCGCCGGTCGGCCCGCTCTTCCGTCCTGAGCGCTTGATAAAACAGCAACGGATCGACAATCCTAAAGCGGGCGAAGGCATCAACCTTCAAACGCTTTTGGTCGGAAGCAATGACTTCATCCGGGCTGGATAGGACATCAAGAATCCGCTTGTCGTAATATTCGACGGTCTGCACAAACGGCACCTTCCAATAGAGCCCTGCGCCATTGACCACTTTTCCGTCTTTTCCGACTTCGTATTTATTGATCAATTTTATCGGCTTGCCGAATTGCAGCACAATAGCCTGTTCGGTCTGGTGCACGATAAACGCCGACATGTAGACGCCGACACCTGCAAGCCCCAACAATACAACCAGAAAAGCTAACAACCCGCGCATGATTACTGCCCTCCTGAAGTGTTGGATTTCTTGCGCAATTCATTGAGAGGCAAATACGGCACCACCCCGGAACCGCCCTTACCATCGAGAATAATCTTGTCTGTCCCCTTGAAGACCCGCTCCATGGTCTCTAGGAAGATTCTCTGGCGCGTGACTTCCGGCGCTTTCTTGAATTCGGCATAGACCTTCTTGAACCGGTCGGCTTGGCCGACGGCTTCCGCGATCGTCTTTTGCCGGTAGGCTTCCGCGGCCTGTAGGATCCGTTCCGCTTGACCGCGCGCCTCCGGAACAACCCTGTTGGCATAAGCGCGCGCTTCGTTTTGGAACCGCTCCTGATCGGTACGCGCTGCCTGCACGTCCTTAAAGGCAGCGATCACTTTCGCGGGCGGATCGGCCTTTAGCAGCTGCACAGTCGTAATGCGAATGCCAGCCTGGTAGCTGTCGAGTGACTTCTGTATCAACTTGCGCACGGCCTGTTCAGCCTTTGCCTTACCCTCGGTCAGAATCGGCTGAATATCGCTTTGGCCAACCACTTCGCGCATCACACTTTCGGCAACCTCTTTGACCGTCTTACGCGGGTCGCGGATATTGAAGAGATACTGCACCGCACCGGATTGTCCGGTCTTAGGATCGTTTTCACTCTTGATTCGCCAACGCACCATGAAATCGACGTCGACGATGTTTTCATCACCGGTCAGCATCAGGCTTTCTTCCGGTACATCTTCCTTTCGCGCCGCCCCGCCTCGGAATGTTGGTAGCAGGCGCATGCCGATGTGGGTCGAGTTTTCCCGCGTCACGGTGGGTTTACGGACATCCTCCAGGGGATATGGCAAGCGGAAATGAATGCCTTGTCCAACCTCGCGATCAAATTTTCCAAACCTCAAGACAACGCCAGATTCATCCGGGCGAACGGTGAACGTAAAGGCAAAGAAGGCAAGCACTGCGGCACCAACCAGGAATATTAGGAACAGCATCGGCCCAGGCAGGCCCGATCCCGGCATGACCTGCTTAATCTTGTCTTGACCACGCTTTAAAAACTCTTCCAGATCAGGCTGCTGGCCGCTGCCGCCACCCTGTCCCCAGGGCCCTTGTCCCCATGGACCGCCGCCACCGCCGCCGCCACTTTTCCAGCCGCCGCCGCCATTTTGATTGTTCCAAGACATGCCTGAGGCTTCTCCGTTTTGTAATGGTTATGGGCAGGGAGATACGAACCGACGCGTCCAATGGCAAGTAGCCACGCTCCAATTGCGCCCAATGCCGTAGTTGTACGTATGCATGAGGTTATAGGCCAGCCGTCGAGACCACGCAAACAACCTTAAGGTTATTAGAAAAATCACTCTGGCGCACGGGTGTCTCGCCGCCAAATTCTCAAGACATCACCACTAAGTCATACAGCAAGTCAATGATAATTATATGGAAAGTCTGTCCAATCTATCAATACTCAGGTGCGAGTAAATTCTGATCCCACCACCAGCCCGCCCTCGCTGGCACTTATGACCACGACGCACATCCATAATGGCTCTACCTGTTTGCCACGTCAGCTGACACCATCCACCCTCTGACGATCGCGCTCAAATACCAGATAAGTAAACGAATATTGATCGCGCGCACCTTGTTGCGGGCCCTGCCGCGAGATTTCCCGCCATACCGTTGGATCCAACTTCGCCATGACGGTATCGCCCTCTGGACGACCATGCACAGTCGTCCAGTAGACCCGTTCCGCAAGCGGCAGGGCAGCAGCATAAACGCGAGCGCCACCAATAACCATAACTTCGCTCGCCCCCCGCAAAGCCGCAAGTTCACGCCCCCGCGCCACAGCAGTATCGATATCAGACACAACGTCGATCCCCGGTGCTCCGAACTTTGCATCAGAACTTATGACAATGTTGTCGCGACCATCCAGCGGCTTGCCGATCGATTGGTAGGTGAGCCGCCCCATGATCACAGGCTTGCCCATGGTCAGCTGACGAAAGCGCTTCAGATCAGACGACAATCGCCAAGGCAGCCCACCGGCATCACCAATGACCCCGTTTTCTGCAACCGCGACGACGAGTGCCACATCCGCCCCATGGTCTGACGCCGTCATACCGCCACCGGTGCCTTAATGTGTGGATGGGGGTGATATTCTGAGAGTTCGAAATCCTCGAACTTAAAGTCGAAAATCGACGGGACCGCTCTATTGATTTCCATCAACGGCAGAGATTTCGGCAGACGGCTAAGTTGCAAGTCAGCCTGGTCCAGATGATTGAGATAAAGGTGCGCGTCACCAAAGGTATGCACGAATTCACCAAGCCTCAGGCCTGTTACGTGCGCCATCATCTGCGTCAACAGGGCATAACTTGCGATGTTGAACGGCACACCAAGAAAAATGTCGGCAGAACGTTGATAGAGCTGACATGAAAGCCGTCCTTCTGCCACGTAGAATTGGAACAAACAATGACAGGGCGCCAATGCCATATCGGGAAGATCCGCGGGGTTCCAAGCTGAAACAATTATGCGGCGGCTGTCAGGCTGGGTTTGAATGAGGTGAACCGCCTCGCTGATCTGATCGATAGTGCGCCCATCGGGGGCCGCCCACGACCGCCATTGCTTGCCATAGACCGGCCCGAGATCACCGGCCTCGTTTGCCCACTCATCCCAGATCGAAACTTTGTGCGCTTTCAAATAGGAGATATTGGTATCTCCCGCCAGAAACCATAACAGTTCATGCACGATCGATTTCAGATGCAGCTTCTTTGTCGTGACCAGGGGAAACCCTTTCGATAAGTCAAACCGCATCTGATGACCGAAAACCGACAACGTACCGGTACCTGTCCGATCCGCTTTGCGCGCGCCCGTCTCACGTACCCTACGCAGGAGGTCAAGATATTGTTGCATGAGCTAGCCCCGGATACCTTAGGTTGGTTCGAGATTTGCGACGCCAACTTCAACGGCAAAACAATCGCTACTGAAAACCCGAGCCATTTTGTCCACACTGCACTATCGCGATTCGCCCCGTTCACGACGAAGGGATGGGGACAACCATCATGAGCACCACCAAAAGAGAGTTGTAGACGCCATGACAGAACAACACCAGCCATAGACTGGCATGTCTCCACATTAACCAGCACAGGTAGAGGCCGATAAGGAAAACCTGGCTAAGCCCGGCAACGGTGTAGCCAAAATGCAGCGCGGTCCACACGCCGCTTGAGAGAATGGCCGCACCGGCAAAGCCCAGTCGCGAATTTGCTAGCCCCTGCAATAGCACCCCCCTGAACAGCACTTCCTCCATCAGCGGCGCACCGAAACCGACCACCAACAACAGCAACCACCACCAGTGGGACCGCGCCGAGGCTACAAAGGGTTTGAGATCCGCCAGTACGTTTTCCGGCGCCAGCAGCCAGACAATCGCAGTATGCACCGCGACGAGCGCCACCATCCCGCAAAACGCCAGAAAAAAAACGGATAGGGCCGGGTACGGCGCGTTGAGTCCTGTGGCCAAACCGAACGATTGACCGGAAAGCGCAACTGCCACAGCAACAACACCAACACCAATGATCTGAATAAGCCCGAGCGCACCAAGCTCGGACAAGATGTGCGGATCAGCCCCCCCAAGCTCACGAAACAGATTATCTGTGGCCCAAGCCCCGCAACCGATCGCGACAACCAACGCTGCTAATGTCACAACAATAGATGAAAACGGCTTCCAGACGCCCGACACCTCATATTGCCCGATCCTCAGCCCCGCCCCCAGCCGCTTTACACCTGAGCTTCGTTTCAACGGTTGACACACCTATTATTTCAGACTTCGATCTCGCAGCATGCCAAACGGCCACCGCACGGCCGCCGCTCAATTGGCCACGCCCCGATTGCAATACCAAACCGGTTGACACCACGGAATTTACGCATGGACTCTCTCAAGGAAACGCTCCGCGACCTTTATTACGGGAATGACAACCGCTCCCGAGCTTTTCGTTACACCATCCTCGCCTTTGACGCGCTCACCATCATCTACTTTATTGCCTCCTCGCTGTTGCCCGATAGCACAGCAATACGCATTGCCGACTTGCTTATAGGTATAATCATTACTGCGGATCTGGCCGCCCGCATTTATATTTCACGCGACCGTTTACGTTATCTGGTGCAACTGACCACCATTGCGGATTTCATCGTTATCATCACACTCATTGTGCCATTGCTTATCGACAGTCTGTTATTCCTGCGGGTTTTTCGCGCCTTGCGTCTGCTCAGGTCCTATCATGTGCTGCAGGACTTCCGCACCGAATTCCCCTTTTTCAAACGCAATGAAGAGCTCATTAACAGCATAGCCAGCCTGACAGTGTTTATTTTCGTCATGACGGCACTCGTCTATGTGCTCCAAGCCCAGACCAACCCAAAGATCACCAATTACATCGATGCCCTGTATTTCACGGTTACCGCCCTCACCACCACCGGGTTTGGCGATATAACACTGCAAGGGACTACCGGGCGCCTGTTGTCGGTTTTGATCATGGTGGTTGGCGTCGCCTTATTCCTTAGACTTGTACAAACCATATTTCGACCGTCCCGCATAAAGTATGAATGCCCGGACTGCGGCCTGAATCGCCACGACCCAGACGCTGTGCATTGCAAACATTGCGGCCGGGTGGTTCACATTACGACCTCTGGCAACGATGGATAATACCGCCACAAGTTGCGCGCTTTGGGTTTGGTTTACCGTACGCTCTGGCCCCAGCACTTCATTTTTGGCTGAATTGGCACTATATTAATAGGTGCCGGATTCGTCCGGCTATGGCGATAAACGCGGTCGTAATAAGCCATTCGGACCCGGGGGCGGTACCCGGCGCCTCCACCACCAGACCGTCCGACCTAGCCACAACACCGATAAAACGGTTGCTGTCAGATGGCGAAGCGGTCTGCTGATGGGGGCGAAATAGGATCGACGAGGGTGTAAAGGGCTTAGCTTTCGCTCGGCATGGTACCACCGATATCGGGCCATTCTAATAGTTGCAAACGACAACTATGCTGAGGCATCTCTCGCTGCGTAATGCGGTGCGAAATCCTCAAATCAAAGTCCTAGGCACTAAGCACGTCTAGGCGCGGTTCGGGGGGCACCGGGCAACAGAAGCCCTCCACTTACATATCTGACAAAGATAAGTTATCATCTATCTCGCATAGCAAATTGACCAGCGAGTTTATGGGCACGCATGACGAGCCACGGTAGTATCGATTATGAGGCTTTGACGCAGGATGCTCTGCGGAGTGTAGTCCGCAGGGTCTTAGTCGACGTCACGCGCCACGGCCTGCCCGGCGAACACCATTTCTATATTGCCTTCAGCACACGCGCCCAAGGTGTCGCGCTCTCTCGCCGTTTGCGCGAAAAGTATCCTGATGAAATGACCATTGTTCTGCAGCACCGGTTTTGGGATCTGGCTGTGGCCGAAGACTCTTTTGAGGTCAAACTGACATTTGACGGCATCCCCGAACGTTTGGTCATCCCGTTTACGGCAGTCCGGGTGTTTTTCGATCCGAGTGTACGCTACACGATCCAGTTCGACGATCCCGAGTCACTCGATGACACGCCGCCAGTTGAGCAACTTCCGTCTCGACGCCGTCGTCGGCCCGCCACCCGCACCAACACCACTGATACGCTGCAGCCACGCACCACCCAAGGCCCACAAGAGGTTCCAGCCTTGGCATCGGTCGGTGATCCGCCGCCAGACAACACTGATGAGAAAAGTGCTGGCGAGCCATCCTCAAAACACGACAAACCGGACCTCCCGGCCACAAAGGGTCAAGACAAATCCGACGCCGACACTGAAACGGCAAAAGAAGATGATGATCAGCCCGAAGAAGAACCCACCAGTGCACAAATACTAAGCCTCGATGCGTTCCGCAAAAAATAAGTAAGAGCGGATACGCCACCTGCAAAAACCCGTTGTGTCTAGTTAAGGCCCATCTAAAGCATCTTAATCCGGCTCTTAATCGCCTTGGTGATCGCGCATAGTCGGCTGAGGCTCTGGCAGCAACGCGACTTCACTTATTCGGGCGCACCGCGACCCCGCCGAACAGGCAAGCTGCCGGAGGTAGCGCGCAAAGCGCGAAGAGCACCATCAGGTCAAGGCACCAAATCCACGGCTCTAGGTCGTCCGTTCCTGCTCCAGCACTGCTGTCATCGTGCGCTTTAGCGGTAACACACAAACCCACGCTATAAGGCAAATCGCTGCTGCGGCAGCAAACGTCAGCTGCAGCCCAAAGGATTCGGCCAGCACGCCGGTCCCTATCGCACCAAACGCCGGCGTACCGCGATAGATCACTGTATAAAGTCCCATCACCCGGCCGCGGCGGCTATCATCGATTGCGGTCTGCACGAGCGCCTGCGTACTTGTGGACATGATGTTCAAGGTAAATCCCCAAAAAACGCTAAACACGACGCCGAGCCACAACCAATTCGTAGCGACGAAACCGATGGTGGAAATGGCGTGTCCAATAAATGCTGCGAAGACCACGGTGGTCAGCCCCGATACCCGGCCATAAACGGCAACCCACGCGGCACTGATTGTTGCCCCGATCCCCATGCCACCCGTCAACCAGGCAAGCCCGACCGCCCCCGAACTGAAAACATCGCCGGAAAACCCTGGCAACATGTCCTGAATTGGCCGAGAAAAAGCCGACGCTATCGTCAACATAAAGAACAGCGGCCAGATCCCGCGATGTTGCAAGACGTAACCGATACTTTCACCCATATCCCCCCATAGGGAACTGCGCCGGAGCGACACTTTCTCACGCGCCGGCATTGTCATGGCGTACATACTTGCCAAGAACACGATGCATCCAACGACATGTACGCCAAAAGTGCCGACGACACCCATCGTAGGAATTATTAGGGCAGCAAAAGCCGGCCCGATAAAGCGCGAGGCATTAAAGATTGCAGAATCCGTTGCCACCGCGGTGGCAAAAAAAGCGCGCGGCACAACCCTCGGAATAATCGCATGCCGCGCAGTCGAGGCAAACGGATGGCACACACCGAGAAACAGGCTTAACGCGAACAACAGCTCGATCGTCATCCAACCGGCGAGAGTAAATACGAACAGTAGGATGGATTGTAAGAGCGCCGCCCACTGCATCCACTTCGCAAGCACGAGGGGGTCCATGCGATCGGTAACCGCCCCAGCATAAAGCCCTAACAACAGCATCGGCGCCAAGTCTGCTGCCGCAATTATGCCGAGCCAGGTCGGTGATTTGGTCAACTCCCATGCCAGCCAGCCAACCCCGACCCGCATCATCCACACAGTGACAAGATTTGGCGACATGCCCCCCATGTAGAAAGCGTAATTTGCGTGCCGCCACACTTCAAAGACCGGCTGTACCGCCATTATTTTTCCCCAAGACCCCGGACAAACGGGGCCATGCTGTCTGGTCTTATGTCTCTCCCAACGTGATCATTGGGACAACCAAGACAGTGCAAGCATTTCCAATCCGATAGAATTCCTGCGATCTTAGAGCTAGTCAGATCTAAATGGAACCACTTGGCCAGCCGGCATTTGCCGCGCCAGCCGGCAGGGCCGTCGCGGTCCTGGCCAGCGACACCAGTGCACGGTCTCTAATCGGTCTTGAGCATCAATTCGGTTGCTTTCGCCATGGACCGGTAACGCGGCGCAACAAACAGCCAGACCAAGAAACAGGCACCAGCAGACACCACACACGCAACCTGCAGCCCCAACGCCTCCGCCATCGCTCCAACGCTAAGCGCACCAATTGCCGGCATACCTCGAAACACCAACATATAAAAACTCACCACGCGCCCCCGCATCGAATCTTCGACTGTCGAGTGGATCAGCGCCTGAATGCTGGTGGAAATACTGTTGAACGTGTAGCCAAATAATACGGCTGCCCCAACCGCCGCCCAGAACCACTGCGCGGTAACAAGTAGCACCGTTGCGCAGACCACACCAAGCCCGCCGGCCAAGGCGGAAAATGTCAATCCCGTCAGTTTGCCGCGCAATGCAATGCGTGTCGCGCTAATCATTGCGCCGACGCCCATCGCACTCGTTATCCAAGCAAGCCCCACCGCACCGCGATCGAAGACCTGATCCACAAGTCCCGGCAGCATATCTTGGATCGGTCTCACAAACACCGACGCCGCCGCCATAAGTAAAAGCAGGTATGGGATGCCGCCATGCCCGAGGATGTAGCGAAAGCCGTCGGCAATATCACCAAAGATGCGCCGCTTGCCCCGGTTGACCGGCTGCGGCAGCCTGACTCTGATCGCCATGAGTGCCATGGCGAAAAGCGAAGCCCCAATCATATGCGCTACAAAAACACCACCAACCCCGGCAACAGGAATGAGCAAACCGGCAATCGCGGGACCAACAAACCTCGCAGACTGAAATGTCGCGGAATCCATCGCAACTATGGTACCGACATCGCGACGCTCGACAGTCGCCGGCATCACGATCTGGCGCGATGCCAGCCAAAACGGATGGATAATCCCTGACATTAAAGACAGCAGAAACAACTGCTCAATAGTTATCAGCTGGGTCAGCGTGAGCGTTGCCAGCAACGCGGACTGCACGACAAACAGCAATTGAAATATGCGCACCATGCGCGCCGCATTGGACCGGTCAGCAACGGCGCCGGCAAACGTTGCCAGCACGATCATTGGCGCCAGGTCGGCCGCCGCAACCACGCCGAGCCAAGCAGTCGAGCCCGTCAGTTCCCAGGCCAGCCAGGCTACACCGACCCGCTGCATCCAATTGGTGATATGATTACAGCATGCGCCGACCAAAAACAGCACATAGTTTGGCGATGTCCAGATCCTACGGATCGACGTCTGCTCAGCCATTGTCGTTGCACACCGACCGCTGTTATTTGAGCGGAAAAAGAGAAATCCTTGGGCTGGCGCGCCTCATAGCACAAAACTGCCGCGAGCCGATATGGCGCGCTACACCGCAGCACCAGTGCGAAAGACGACTGGACAAGGCGGGCCAATCCGCTCAATTTAGAGCTAAACCGTAGGCTCCGGTCCACGCAACCCACCCAGGAGGAGACAGTCCCATGCAATTCGGCCTTTATGCCCCTGTCCCCCACGTCACCATAGGCTCGAAAGAGATCCAGCAGGCCACCGCCCATGGCCATTTACCGCTGCCGGATGGCGAAACAGACCAGCAATTTCAATTATCGAAGAAAGTACTGTGCGCGGCCGACGAAGCAGGCTTCGACATTATTTTGTTCGCCGAGCGCCACCTTGGCACCGACATGGAAGCCTGGATATTAGCCAGCGCCATAAGTTCTCTGACGGAGCGCATTTGTTCTATGGTCGCCGTCCACCCTGGCCTTTGGCATCCCTCTTTGATCGCAAAGATGGCGGCGTCATTGGACCGGCTGACAAAGGGGCGCATGGCCATCAATCTGGTCACCGGCTGGAACGAGGTCGAGCACACGATGTTCGGCGGTGACGTTCTGCTGCACAATGAGGATCGTTATATTCGCGCCGAGGAGTTTATGGATGTCATTCGCGGTCTATGGACCGAGACGCCATTTTCTTATGACGGCCGGTTCTATCCCGTCAAGGACGCGGAATTGTTGCTTAAGCCGGCGACCCCTACGCCGCCGCAGGTCTTCACCGCCAGCCGCGCCGAACGTGGCCTGGAAATGGTTGCCAAGATCGGCGACTGGTGGTTCCTGGAGTTCGACAAATCAGCGGCCGACACCGAAGACTTTGAGACCAGCGTTAAACGTGCCATCGCCGACATGCGCGAGCGCGCCGCCCGCCGCGGTCGAACCGTACGTTTTGCGATGAACCCATATATAGGTTTTGGCGACAGTCGCGAGGCGGCCATTGCTGAAGCAGAACGCCACCTGACGCCCGAGGGCGGCGACGCAGACGTACGCAAAATGATGTCGCGCATGGCACCAGCTATGAAAGCCGGGTTGCTGGGCCGGCCGGCAGACGTGCGCGAACAGCTCCAGAAGTACAATGAGATGGGCGTCGATTTCTTCTTGTTGAAATTCCCGCCCAACACCGAGCAGATTGACCGCATCCGAGAGGAAGTAATCGAACCGCTCCGTGGGCCGACGGTTTTGGCAAAATCGGCCTAACGGTGACCGGGCGGACCGTGACCGGGCCCGCACAACGAGATTCCTCAACCCCGCATCTTGCCAACCGGGCCACATCGCCGTAGGTCAGCGGGTAAAGTAGCCATTTGTCCCAAATGATCGAGCGTGAAAGGCGAACCATGACCGGCGCTAATAAACCGACGCGAACTGAAACCGACACCTTTGGCCCGATTGAGGTCGATGCCAGCCGCTACTGGGGCGCCCAGGCTGAACGTTCTCTCGGCAACTTCAAGATCGGCTGGGAGAAGCAACCGGCCCCAGTGGTCCGCGGCCTCGGCATCGTCAAGCGGGCATGCGCGGAAGCTAACATCGCTCTTGGCAAGCTCGACGAACAACTGGGCAAGACAATCATCGCCGCCGCCCAGGAAGTGATCGAAGGCAAGCTGGACGATCACTTCCCGCTGGTTGTCTGGCAAACCGGCTCCGGCACCCAATCCAACATGAACGCCAACGAAGTGATTTCAAATCGCGCCATCGAGATGCTTGGCGGCGAGATGGGCTCCAAGGCACCCGTCCATCCCAATGATCATGTCAACATGAGCCAATCATCCAACGACACCTATCCGACGGCCATGCATATCGCATGCGCGGAAGAGATCCATCATCGACTTATCCCTGCCCTGCAAAAGCTCCGCAACGCGTTAAACGACAAGGCGGAGGCCTGGAAGAGCATCATCAAGATCGGCCGCACCCATACCCAGGACGCCACCCCGCTCACCCTCGGCCAGGAGTTTTCCGGTTATACCCAGCAGATCGACAATGGCATCGCCCGCATTGAAAGCACATTACCATCGCTTATGCAGCTCGCCCAAGGCGGAACCGCGGTCGGCACCGGCCTTAACGCGCCGATCGGGTTTGCCGAACTGGTCGCGGAACGCATTGCAGGGATCACCGGCTTGCCATTCACCACGGCACCAAACAAATTTGAATCTCTCGCTGCTCACGATGCCATGGTCATGAGCCACGGTGCGATCAACACCGTCGCCGCGGCACTTTTCAAAATTGCCAACGATATTCGGTTCCTGGGATCCGGCCCGCGCGCCGGGCTTGGTGAGTTATCGCTGCCTGAAAACGAACCAGGCTCGTCGATCATGCCGGGCAAGGTCAATCCAACACAGTGTGAAGCAATGACCCAGGTCTGTGTGCACATATTCGGCAACAACGCAGCCCTCACATTCGCCGGCAGCCAGGGTCACTTCGAACTCAACGTTTATAATCCGGTCATGGCCTACAATTTTTTGCAATCGGTACGGTTGATGTCCGATGCGGCGAATTCTTTCACCGACAATTGCGTCGTCGGGATCGAACCGCGCCTCGACAACATCAAGGACGGCCTGGAGCGGTCATTGATGCTGGTAACGGCATTGGCGCCCAAGTACGGCTACGACAGAGCTGCCAAGATCGCCAAGACCGCCCATAAGAACGGCACGACACTGCGCGAAGAAGCTATTGCAGACGGCATTCCGGAAAGTGATTTCGATGCCATCGTCCGGCCTGAAAAAATGATCCGGCCCGAATAAATTCCACCGCATGGCTTTCGCAACCCCAATCTCAGTCAATTGGTGAAAGCCCGTCGAGCCCAATCGCCAAGCCCTCTGGCGCAATAGCCAAAGGTATGCAAATTTGAAAATCACTGCGATACCTGGCGCAACACGCCCCATCAAGCGTTCGATGACTATCAACGGCCATCGCACGTCCGTGACCCTGGAAGAAGCATTTTGGCAGGCACTTGCTGAGGCCGCCGACGCCTATTCTCTTTCGACATCTGCCTTAGTCAGTCAAATTGACCGCGCACGTGGCAACGCCGGCCTATCGAGTGCGATCCGCGTTTGGCTGATTTGTCAGGCCAGCGGTCAGAGGAGTGCTGATGGAGCAGACCGCCCCAACGGTGCGGAAGATCTCGGCAAGAGCTGATCATTCTATTGCTCTAGAGCAACCTGGCCCAAGTCGGATTCGGCCCGCTGCCGCGTGACGCTAGAAGTCGCTCAAGTCTTATGAGGCGATCATCCTTGCGCATTAAGTCGCAATCGTTGAAGCGAATTCAACTTAGCACATGATGATCTCGGACAATAGCGGTGCGGTACGGGTTATGGTCCAGCTGGCGCGGCGGGCCCTTGCAGCCGCCTGTTCTGTCCCGGTGCGACTTGCCCCCCAGCGCTGCCCTGCCCGGATTGCGGCTGGACCCGCCAAGGATCTTGCTCGCTTGGCAATAAGCCCTGTTGACGCAATGCCCGACGTTTTGCCTTTTCGATAGCACGTCGTCTTGCATCTTCGCGCCGCGCCCGCTCTTCGTCTTCGCGACGCAATCGTTCCAGCCGTTGCACGGATCGCTCCATGCGCCAAACTGTTAGTTCGCGGGCCAGCGCATCCGAAGATAGCGTCGGTTGAGCTGCCAACACATTCGATAAAGATCCGACATAGACCAAGCTGACACCCGGCAACCCGCCATCTCTGGTTTTGGCTGCCTGCCGTTGCTTTGATAATTGTCCACTCGGGCGAAACAGCCAAGAGCTATCGTAACGCCACTCGGTGAGACTTATCGTCGTGGTATTTGTAACAACTCCATCGGCTGCAGCACTGCGCACGGGTGCAATCCGCACCACCCCGTCGCTGATCCGCAAGCCGACCGATTGTGTCCCAATTTTCAATCGCCCATTTTGCAGCGCCGTCCGGAAGCTTTTCGCAAGCAGTGCTGCGGTATCGGGACTATTATCACCGATTTGCGGTGTCGTCGCGCCGGCTCCATTGTGCGCTTGATTGCGAGCGGCTAGAACCTTTTGAACCGCCTGGTCGACGGCATTCGCAGCCAACCCCTTAACGACCAATTTCTCAGTGCGAATGACGCCCTTGCCTTTGAGGCTATTGACGGCAGAACGAACACTGAGACCAGCCCCCACCATGTCGACAGAAATCGACGCCTTTCCACTTGCTGCAGCAGACGTTCGACCACGGTTGGATACGGTTGTGAGCTTGGCCAGATCAAGTCCACTCAGAATGCCCCCCAATCGAACTTGAAGCCCTACGGTCCGCTTGATGAGCGAGGCTTTGCCGGCAAACTGGCCATCATAAAATCGGCCATTGATGTTATCGATATCGATTCGCTTTGCGTTCGCACGAAAACGCCCCCGCGCAGTCGTCAGGAATACTGCATCGTTAAAGTGCGTTTGATCAGCCAAAACTGTTACGTCCATATCCACAGCGCGTCCAAGCGCAACCCGGAACGGCACGTCCGACCAAGGTCCCTGAGTATCATCCCGCCGCGTGGAATTCAGCATTGCCAGTGCACCGTTCAGCGACAACTTGGTCACATCAACATGCCCGCGCACGAAAACCTTGCCATCGCGACCGGTCTTCCCCTCCGAAACTCTAACCTCACCCGAAACCCTGGCATCTGCCACCTGCAGCGCCTCTGGTCGAAGTCGGAACGCGCCATCTGCGTATCTAACAGCCATCGTTCCCTTTACCGGGAACTGCTGCACACCAAATTGCTTTTCCTTCAGGACCATGCCGAGCAAGCGCCGGCCAGACGCGCTATTCAGCCGCGCTCGTCCCGACACGGATACCGCATCAGTTTTCGCGATCAGTCCCTGGCCTGAAAATGAGAGAGTGAGGTCTGGCGCCCGCACCAGGGCGGTTAGTTTCAATCCCTTGGCGTTGGCGCCACCGACAATTGCGCGCAAGCGGACGGGACGCGCCGTTCCACTGGCTGTTTCAGCACTCTGTGTTGGCTGGGCAACGTCATATCCCATACTCCTAAATAGCCCATTCAATGCACGCGCACTGATGTCCAACCGAGCGGAAATCTCTTTCTCGCGCCAATTATCCAGGCCACCGCCAAGATTGACGGAGAGCTGGATTTCGCTGTCGTCGAGGTATCCATTTACGATTGTTTGCATTCGGCCGCGGCGGCCACCATTGAATTGCGTGCGAAAGCCCACATTGAGGTGGCGTGACTTGTCGAATGCATCGGCCAAGGCCCGCGCCAGCGGCGATTGCCTGCCGATGTATTTCGCAACCGACGCCATGGCCTGCGGGCTCGCTGCCGACAGCCACCCATCGATACTGCCAGTCAAGGACTTGGCCCCAGATAGCCGCGCCTTAGCATCTAGTTTGACACCGCTCGGCCCGGTAAACGCAATGCGCTCTATGCCAACCGCTTGACCATTGCGTCGCAGTTTGGCGGTTATATTGCGGAGGCGGGTTTCCCCATCGTCGAGCTGGCCGGCTGCAACATTGAGCCTGAAATCCCCTCTAAACCGCTCAATCCAATGGTTTGGTTGTTTGCTTCGGCTGGCTCGTGAAACACGCTTCGAGCGTGGACCCGCCAACCACTTCGAAATGCGTTTACGATCCATCAAGCGCGCTAACAAGCCTGGTGCAAATGGTGCAATATCTATGACATCTCCATCCAATGCGATATCGAGAGCCGGCTTGGCACCCCATTGGCGATAATATGAAACTTGAAACTGTTGCGGGCCCAGCTCTGCCGTCGCATTGGTTATTCCGACCGCATTGGGACGCCAGGCGAGTTTTCCCGACAGCGAAAAAGGCCGATCGGATTGCGCCGTCGTCGCATAAGACTGACCCGATGCCCAGCGCAAGAACCGTGCGAGGCTACCACCATGCATATTGATGGCACCGTCATAAGCCTGCGTTTGCCCCGCACCGCGCAAGCGCCCTGAGGTACGTATCCTAACACCACCCGGCAAAGCCGCTGTGAATTGGCGAACGATCAGGTCTCTTCCCGCCTCACGCCGCAATTCGACCATGAGATCTCCGACCACATCGCCGCCGAGATTGGATTGATCAACCTTGAGCGTCGCCGTGGCATCCCAATCGCGGATGACCAGACTGAGCAATCGGCCACCCATCTGATGGACGATGTCCAATGGCGCGATCGGCTTTGATTTTTTCGCCCCGGCAATCCTGTCGATATCCAACCACCGCGTCGCCAGATTGACGCCAAGTGTCGGCTTATTCCGCCAGATCCCTCTTGCCGCACCGGTAATCAATTGCGGCCGGCCATCGCTTTCAAATGAGACCAACAGGTCTTTAAGTTGAAAGCCACCGGTATCGGCGGTCAGATTGGCTTTAAGATCAAGGAGATTACTGACCTTACGCGCAGGTTTTTCATCGCTATCACGACGTACCGCCGCAGCGGCCTGTCCAGGACTCGTACGCACCCCGGCAATCGGAACTTTGGCGGTAAGTAGCCCTTCAAGTGTTGGGGCGGCACCTGTATTTTGCACGGCGCCATCCAAGACGAACACGGCTTCTGTGTCCGAATTTCGCGCCACCGTTTTTACACGCGCCCGCCCGTCAGTTTCAGGTTGACCGGTAGAAAATCGAACCTCGTATCGCTGCCCCTGCCAATTGACATGGCCACGAAATCGGAACGGCCCCGTCAGCGCATCCGCGGCAAACTCGCCTTCGACCCCCGACAACACCACTGATTCGGAGCGACCACCGAGGCGCAGCGACAAACGCCCATCAGAAATCTTAACCGATTGCAGCGCAACGTCCTTGGGCACGAATGCCATGGAACCGGGCGCCAGTTGGAACGCCTCCCAATTTGCGCGCCCCTTTTTATCGATCGCAAGATTAAGGCGCGGCCCATCGAGCTCAACCTGTTTGGCCTTCACCACCCCTTGCAATAACGGCGGCACGGACAACCACAATGTAAATCCATCAACAGAAAAAAACGGTACACCAAGTGTGCCGCTGTTGTCGGCAATTCTAACTTTCTCGAACCGCACGTACGGCACCGGAAGAAGGCGCAGATTGACGGAGCCTCCGACTCGCACCTTACGGCCTAAAACCCGCGTTGCCTCCTCCTCGAACACCCCGCGGTAGCTATTCCAATCGACGAAATAGGGCACAGCAAACAAGGCTGCAAATACAGCAACCAAGAAGCCACCGAACCATAAAAGAGCACTGTTCATATGTGCCTCTGCACGCGAATCCGCCCAATTTGCGCGAGTTTCCCGCCCGCCAACCGTTCCCGCAACACCGGCGAGCAAGCATCACGGAGCCGCTTATGACATAGTTATACGTCTCTGTCGCAACTAGCCTTTGATATTGTGCTAATCAACGTATGGTTTCGAACCGCTAGTTAGAGCGTTAGATCGTCGCAGCACGTCTCCAGCAAGCAACATGCGGGCATAGCAGGGCAAAACTGTGAACGGTCCGGCCTGTGCCGCAGTTTCAATAGGATCAAAGTGCTATACTAGGCCATGGCAACTGAGAATCATGATCGCGATAGCGAAAATCGCAACAAAGCCGCGCCAAAGCCGACGGGCGGTCGCTCAATTTCCGCGCGTGCCCGCGCCGTAGCTGCAGCCCCACCTTATTTTGCCGGCCTCAACCCGCAGCAGCGCGCCGCTGTGGAGACCCTGGACGGACCGGTTCTTGTGCTGGCCGGCGCGGGCACCGGCAAGACCCGGGTTCTCACCACCCGCATCGCCCACATCCTGGCAACGGGCGCAGCGTGGCCATCTCAAATCCTGGCCGTCACATTCACCAACAAAGCGGCACGCGAGATGAAGCATCGCATTGGCGAGTTGGTCGGCGAGCGCGTCGAGGGCATGCCTTGGCTTGGAACCTTTCATGCCATTGGTGTCCGTATCTTGCGGACCCATGCAGAACTCGTTGGCCTGAAGCCCGGGTTCACGATACTTGATACCGATGACCAGATTCGCCTCCTAAAACAGGTAATCGAAGCAGAGGGTCTTGACCAGGATCGATGGCCGGCTCGACAGCTTGCAAGTTTGATAGATGGCTGGAAGAACAAGGGCCTGACGCCGGACAAAGTGCCAAAGGGCGAATCCTTCGCTTTCGCGAATGGCAAAGGTGCAGCGGTCTATGCCGCCTATCAGCATCGCCTGAAGGAACTCAACGCCTGTGACTTCGGTGATCTACTCCTCGAATGCCTACGTCTCTTTCTGGAGCGCCCGGACGTGCTTGGCGAATACCAGCAGAAGTTCCGCTACATTTTAGTCGATGAGTATCAGGACACGAACGTCGTCCAATACCTGTGGCTGCGTCTGCTTGCACAACCACCACGGAACATCTGCTGCGTTGGCGACGATGACCAATCGATCTATGGCTGGCGCGGCGCCGAAGTCGACAACATCCTGCGTTTCGAAAAGGATTTCCCTGGCGCCAAAGTCATTCGCCTCGAATGCAATTATCGCTCGACGGCCAATATTCTGGCTGCTGCTTCAGGCCTTATTAGCCACAACGAAAGCCGACTTGGCAAAACGCTTTTCACCGAAGTCAATAATAACGAAGGTGACAAAGTTGCCGTTACCGGGCTTTGGGACGACGAAGAGGAAGCCCGTACGATTGCCGACGATATCGAGGGGCTGCAAAAGGACGGAATTCCATTGAATGAAATAGCAATCCTTGTCCGCGCTTCGGCCCAAATGCGCGCCTTCGAGGATCGCTTTATCACCACCGGTCTGCCCTATCGGGTTAT
Organism: Hyphomicrobiaceae bacterium; assembly: GCA_965223255.1. GTDB lineage: Bacteria > Pseudomonadota > Alphaproteobacteria > Rhizobiales > Hyphomicrobiaceae > CBDCWA01. The sequence goes on from CBDCWA010000004.1 coordinate 1,030,531, forward strand.
CGGTGGTCCGCGATTTTATGAGCGCATGGAAATCAAAGACGCAATCGCCTATCTCGAAGTGACAATCAACCCTACCAACGACTTGAAATTTGAGCGGATCATCAACACCCCGAAGCGCGGTTTGGGCGCCACCACCGTAAAACGCATTCTACAACATGCCCGCGCAATAAGTTTGCCGATGTACACAGCCGCCCAGCAGTTGGTTGAAAGCGAGGAACTGGCCACGCGCGCACGGCGCCAGCTGGCCAGCCTGTTGACCCAGTTTGAAACTTGGCGTAGCCGTGCTGGCGATCTCAAGCATACCGATCTTGCTGAATTGATTCTGGATGAGTCCGGCTATACCGCCATGTGGCAGAATGACAAAAGCCCGCAAGCACAATCGCGTCTTGAGAATCTAAAAGAACTCGTCCGATTTATGCACGAATTCGAGAACATGCAGGGCTTTTTGGAGCATGTCAGCCTCGTCATGGATACCGATACAGGCGACGATGGCGATCGCGTTTCGTTGATGACATTGCATGCGGCCAAGGGCCTTGAATTCGATCACGTGTTTTTGCCAGGCTGGGAAGAGGGGCTGTTCCCACATCAACGCAGCTTGGATGAAAGCGGCAACAAGGGTCTCGAAGAAGAACGCCGCCTCGCCTATGTCGGGATCACGCGCGCCCGCCACAAAGCGAAGATTTCGTTTACCGAGAACCGTCGCATTCGCGGGCTTTTTCAAGCCGCAACGCCCTCGCGCTTCGTCGATGAGCTACCGGAAGAAGCTGTCGCTGTCATTGAGGCCAACAACCCTTTCGGCAATACCTATCAGCAATTCGGCAGCGCCTTCCAACGCCATAATCCGTTCGGCGCGAGCCGGTTTGACAACATGCGACAAACCAACACCCAGGGCCATCAAACACCAGGATGGCAACGGGCACGTCAACAGTGGGCTTCAACGTCAGCAAAAGGCACGCGCACACGTAGCCCGTTGGTGATCGAGGGTGAACTCGCCGCCTCTTCTACCGGCCACACACCGGCCTTTCAGGTCGGCACCCGGGTCTTTCATGAAAAATTCGGCTATGGCACTGTTGCCGAAGCGGACGGTAACAAATTAACCGTCGATTTCGAGAAGGCCGGACGCAAGCATGTGGTCGACAGTTTTGTCACCGAGGCGTAGACAAGTCAGCCAGCAATTGGCAGCCTAGCCACCAATCCATATTGAACTCACCATAACGAACCCCAGGAGCGCGCGTACAATGTCTCATCCAGATCGTTTTTTGTTGGCGGGCGTCATGGGATGGCCGGTTATGCATTCGAAATCGCCGATGCTTCACAACTATTGGTTCGAGGCCCACAAATTGGCCGGCACTTATGTCCCGCTCGCCATTGAGCCGGACAGCCTTGGCGCTGCTCTAAAGGCCCTCAAGCCGCTTGGTTTCGCCGGCTGCAACCTGACTATTCCCCATAAGCAGCAGGCGATGGCAATCGTCGACGAAGTCGACGATGTCGGCCAAAAGATTGGGGCCATCAGCTGCGTAACCGTGCGCCCCGACGGCTCACTGTTCGGCAATAACAACGATTGTTATGGCTACATCGAAAGCATCAAGCAGGAACAACCGAATTGGCGCGCCGACGCTGGCCCAGCCGTGGTCCTTGGCGGCGGCGGCGGCGCCCGCGCCATTTGTTATGCTTTGGCCAATGCCGGCGCCAAGGATGTCCGGCTTATCAATCGCACTCAGGCACGCGCCGAAAAAATCGCACAAGACTTTGGCGCCCCGGTCACAGTACTGGCCTGGGAGACCCGCAATGATGCGATCGCCGACGCCGGTATTGTCGTCAACACGACCAGTCAGGGCATGGTCGGCCAGAACGCACTGGATGTATCGCTGGATAAACTCCCATCCGGTATCTTGGTCTCCGACATTGTCTATACCCCCTTGGAGACCCCGTTCCTGAAGGCCGCCCGCCAGCGCGGCAATCCAACGATCAACGGGCTGGGCATGTTGCTGCATCAGGCCCGTCCAGCATGGCAACGCTGGTTTGGCATCACACCAGAGGTCACCGCGGATCTGCGTCGCATGATAGAAGAGAGCTTGTAGGGTCGTGACGGAAACGACCGACATCCGGCCCTCAATTATTCGCGTGAAGCGCAAACTTCAGCTGAGCCTGATCGAATTCAGTCTGGAGATTTTGTGGGACGGCAACCGCCTTGGCAGACTTTGGACCGGTCTCTCGACAAGCTATGTCGTGCCTGCCGGCGAAGGAAATTTTCAGCTTGGTCTTTACCGGCGCTTCTGGGGCAAGCGCGTTGTTACCGAGCCCTTGCGCCTGATGGCGACACCAGATGACCAGAACGCAATCGTGTTTAGTGCAGACAATCACACGCTCTCAGTATTTGCCGCTCACTACAAAGCCTTTAAAGATGGCTTTTATTACGACGAAACATTCGGCATGCCGACCATGAATTTCGAGGTCAACGACGCCAATCCGATCCGCTTAGGCTGGACCAGCTAAAGCCCGGCACTTTTCCAATTATCAGCCGGCGCATCAGGATGCGTGGCAAAGCCGGCGCGCTGTATGCCGGTGATCGCGGCGAATTCATCGCGCTCCGACGCATCCCCACTCACACCCACCGAGCCAACGGCCTTGCCCTCACCATCAAGGATCAAAACGCCGCCGGGCACAGGAATAAAATTGCCGTCGCTCGCCGCCGCAATGGCGCTCTGAAACGCTGGCCGTTCCTTCAAGCGGTCGCGAATGGTGCGGCTCGACACCCCCATCCCTAACGCCCCATAAGCCTTTCCGAACGCGATATCAGACCGGATGATGCCGCAGCCGTCCTGGCGCTTGAAGGTCACCAAATGTCCGCCGGCATCCAAGATTGCGATCGTCAAAGGCAACAGGCCTTCCCGATCGGCTGCTGCAATAACACCATCGATGATATTTTCAGCGGCAGCGAGCGTCAGGCTCGAGGCAATCGGGACGAGGAAATAGGGATCGCTAGTCATCGCCTAGCTCTCCACGAAATTGAAAGCTTCACCGTGGGTAACTATCCGGCCCGTCGATGGCGATGGAAAATGCGACGTACAAACCAGAACTGACGTATCGGCTATTTCACCGAACACCTGTCGCCGGGTTCTGCCGGCTTGTGCGGAATCATAATCCGAAAACATGCCAAGTTCCGGAATCCTGGCTTGTATGGGCGAATGGATCATGTCGCCTGTGATAAGCACATCATGCGCCTTGCCCGGCACTTGAATGGAAAAGTGATCGAACGTGTGCCCAGGCGTAGGCAACAGACGAAACCCGTCATCGAATTCTTGATCGCTGGCAATTGTATCAACGCGGCCGGCCTCGACGACCGGCAAAACGGAATCGATGATCCACGGCCAATTATCCGGCTCAGCTTCGGCCCTCTCGGTCCAATGCGCCAACTCCTTCGCCGAAAACAAATAACGCGCGTTCGGAAACCGCGGCACCCATCGGCCATTTTCCAGCTTCGTGTTCCAGCCGACATGGTCGACATGCATATGCGTGCACATCACGAAATCAATATCATCAACCGTGGTCCCCGCCTTGGCCAGATTCTGCTCATAAATCGGGCTATCGAGCATATTGAAGTGCGGCACCTTTGGCCGCGATTTATGATTGCCAACGCAGGCATCGATCAGAATCTTGTGCTTCGGCGTCTCAATCAGGTAGCTCTGAATGCACAGGACGACGCGGTTTTCTTCGCCGGCAACAAACCGCGGCTTTAGCCAATCCAACTGCTCAGCCAGTAGCTCAGGTGAAATCCCCGGAAAGAACTGATGCGCGGGAAAGCTTAGCCCCTCCTGTTCGACAATACGGTGAAGACTGAGGTCACCGACCTGAAACGGAAAGCAAGCCCCCATCGTTGCCCTATGCCTCTTGTTCTGCACTGATCATTTGGTTCAGGATCCGCCGGGCCTGCAATTGCGCCGCATCGGCCGTGATGTGCACCAGCCCATCCAGCTCGCCCTTGTCCCTGTTTGCCTGGACGCGTTCCAGAAAAATCACATCTTCCTCGAAAGTAAACTTCGAGCCTTCATAGAGGATCTTGGACATTTCATCATTGTCGAGCTGAAAATTGCGCGCAAACGCGAACATGTAATGCGTCGTGGTCTCCGTTTCAGGTGCTATTAAATGGTTTGACCAGATTGAGATGCCCTGGCTGCGATCGCCCTCTGGCGCACCGGTATTCACCGTCGCACATCCGACGTCGAGAAACACCGTTGAAGGCGGCTTCCAGGTCACCCACTGCCAGCGATCGACGTTGGTTGTGAACCCACCAGCCTTCACAAACAATGGCGGCGGAACCGCATTGAGCATCCAACGGCCAACTTTGACACCATTCTCGAACCGCTCGGTCTTCGTCGGCGTCAGCGCCTCGGCATTGTAGTCGGCGCCAATTGTGCTCCGGTGGACGTAGGCAACGTGGGTTAGATCTAGAAGATTGTCGACCAGGAACTGGTAATTGGTTTTGACATAGAGATAACCAGGTGTGGCAACCCAGTCGGGGCTCTCCAACCATGGCAAATCCGGCACTTGCGAAATATCCGCCTTTGCCGGATCGCCCATCCAGATCCACACCACACCGCATTTTTCGTGCACGGCATAGCTCTTTACCCGGGCGTCCGGCGGAATACGGTCCTCCCCCGGGACCTTCACGCATTGCCCAGATGTATCGAACTCAAAGCCGTGATAGCCACAAGCCAGACAATCACCCTTCACTTCGCCAAGCGACAAAGGGGCCGCCCGATGAATGCAGCAATCCTCAAGAGCACCGGCGACGCCGGCCACAGTTCGAAACAGCACCACTTTTTCATTGAGATAGGTTCGCGCCACCGGCTTTTCTGTCTCAAGCTCATTAGACCAAAGCGCAGCATACCACCCATTCTTCAAGAACATGTCGCCCCGTCTCCCCTCAGCCAAGCTTGGCATAATGATGGGCCCATGTACGCTCGAAGAGGCCACGGCTCCATAATTTGGTCCGGCAAAGCTCTTGGTCTTCCTGTGTGAACTCGTAGGGCTTGCCAATCTGCATTGCCATGTACTGGCGGTACGAATTTTCCTCAAGATAATTGGCAAGCACGAAGGCCTCGACAATATCCTTGCCGACCGCAACAGCGCCGTGCGACTTCATAAGCGCCGTCGGTCGATCACCGATCGTTGCCGCCAACTGCTCGGCCATCTCATAGGTATTGATGCTTTCAGGCGTATCAAGCACCGGCACCGGGTAGGGCAGCACACCCTGCGCAAACACCGGCTTGTAGCTTTCTCCCACCATCGTCAGAAAGGTCGACCATTTGGGATGCGCATGCACCACTGCTTGCACGTCGTCGCGATGCCGATAGATGCCGCAATGGAGATGAAATTCCAGCGGCGGATTGGCCTTTCCTTCGATAAGATTACCCTCCATATCGATGGTACAAATATCGTCCACCGTCAGCCGGCTGCGCTGACAAGAGCCAACATTGATCAGGATTCGATCCTCACCCGTCCGGATCGAACAATGCCCGTTGTAGTCAATTATATCCGCGCGCTCGAGCATACGGATGCAATCGGCAAGTTGCTGTTTGGGATCATTACTTATCATCTCAACTTTCCCTACATTTTGACGGTCGTGCGCCACAAGTGCCAGGCCCGCATGCCTGCCGTCTGATTGGTTATATCGGCAAGTTTGCCCTCTTCCCCAGTGAGAGGCCGCATCTGCCCGCCACCAAGCGCCAGCGTTGTCGTCTGGACGCGTGCATTAACTTCCGTGTAGACCGCGCGAAAAACCGCCGTCTGCAACGTCGGGCCACAGGCCACTGAACCATGCGCCCGCATCAGCACCACCGGATGATCACCCAACACCTCGGCCAGCGCCACACCCTTTTCCGAATTGCCGACCAACATGTCGGTCGGACCAAATTTTTCTTCGATGCGGAACGTCGGCACACCTTCAGCCAGGAACGCCGCATTGTGATACATCGCCACCATCGGGACATCGACATGGCCAAACGGAATTACCGACGGAGAGTGGCTATGGACAACCGAGTTGACGTCCGGACGTGCCTTATAAATCTCGCCATGAATAAAGCGTTCCAGAAAGCTGCCGCGCCCATTGGCATTCACCGGATTGGAATCCAGATCGTATTCGATGATGTCATCCGGCGTCACCAGTGCCGGCGCGATGGACTTTGCCATCAGATAGCGGTCGGGCGCGTCGGGATGGCGCATGGAGACATGGCCAAACCCGTCAACCACGCCCTGCTCGGCCAAAATGCGCGCAGCGGCCGCCACATCGGCAATGATTTCCGGCGCAACTGGACCGCCTGAGGCTGGCACATAGTCGCCCGGCGGTCGCGGATCTGCCGGCGACATAACGCCATCAAGCCCAAACGGACATCCACACAGGTTAATCATTGTTGCCTCCGCTCGAAATATTGCTTGCCCACGCGGACCCAGATCATCAAACGACATGAGGGTCTAGCAGCCTGGCACATTGGGCTCGTCATAGCATAGCGATGGGATACTCGACCAGGACCCGTGGAGAACAGGTCCCAGCCGCAGCCGAACGACCAAGTTTACCAACTGACATCTACAGCCCGGTATGCGCATGCACAGCCCTAACGGCATGCGGCAGCAATCGCTAGACCCGATGACTTTTCGAGGCGAGCAAACTTTGAGCACTGCCGACATGTCCTGGCGGATTTAAACCGGCCCAAGTTCCATCATGCGCAGGGCCTGACGGCCGAGCAGGCCATAGGGGCTGGCTAACGTTTCGAGAATTTCGAAATGATTGAGTGCTTCCCCGACAAGCAGCGGCGCTGGTTTACCGGCAGCATCGAGGGCGGCGGTAAAATCGCGGGCCTGTCGCTGAAACTCAGGTGTCTCTTCCGTGCCGTGCGAGATTACAAGTTTAGCCGTTATCCGGTCGATATGGCGAATGGCTGAAAGTTGCTCCACCATGTCATGGGTAAAATTGACATAGGCCGACCGTTTCGACAGGCGCACGGGCTCAAGATCATACATGCCGGAACTCAACATCGCACCTTTGACGATCGGGCCTGCGAGGCCATACTGCTGCTGCCAATCTGTCGTGATCACACAGGATGCCAGATGCCCACCCGACGAATGGCCGATAACGTAGACTTCATCCGGATTGCTGCCGAAGTTCGAAGCATTAAGATAGACCCAGGCAACCGCCCGGCGGACTTGATCGACCATCGGAAACAAATCGCCACCGGTCTCATCAACCGAGTTGAAGTCTACCACCGCAAAGTTGGCCCCCGCATCGACCATCATCTCGGCCGGCGCCCCGAAATCCTTGGCACGGCCATTGCGCCAGGCACCGCCATGAATGAACACACAAACTGGCGCATTGGGAACACTCGTCAAATAGAGATCGAGCTGCTCTATTTCCGCCTCGCCATAGGCAAAGCGCTGTGGTTCACCGAGCATTTGTCGGGCCACGGCACTACTGTGATTGCGCCGGCGATGTACTAGGGCTTGATTTGCAGCATAAACGCTTTGGTCATAAGCATCGTCCAATGCTTTTTGATCCATGTCGAGCCAGACCAGCGGTCCCGAAGTCATAAGCACACCCTCTGGCGTGGCTATCAGGCGTCCTTTTCGTAGAGAATCTGGATTTCGCCATTTTCCACGCGCGTTTGATAACTCTTGATATCGCGCCCGATGGGCGCACCGAGGCCCTTGCCGGTTTTGATTTCAAAGCATCCACCATGCAATGGGCACTCGATAATATCACCGTCAATGAAGCCATCCGTCAACATCGCATAGGCATGTGTGCAAATTGCATGCGTGGCATAATACTCGCCACTAAGGTTAAAAATGGCGATATCATCGTCTCCGGCACGTCCCGCAATCATATCGCCTTCGGCAACATCACCCACCTTTGCGACCGTCACCCATTCTCCGCTCAATGATCCCTCCCTAAGAGTTCGCGTGGTTAGCTAGCACCTTGCGCTAGACATGTGGAATTGGAAGCCTGCGCGCCATCGGCGCCAGATCATGCGACCCGTCAAGTGCCGGATCGAATATTTCTTCTGCTGCAACGACCCGCGGTGCTAAACCCTGATCGAACACCCAGCGCCCGATTGCCTCAAGTGCCGGTCGATTGGCTTTTAGCCCATAGGCCCAAAAATCGGCACCGAAAACATCCCAATATTCCTCGATATGATCGAGCAGGAACGGCATCGAGATATGCAGGGCATCGGTATCATAAAGCCCGCCGATCGCCTCATCCTTTGCAGCAACAAATGCGTTGAAGAGAGTTCGCGCCGCCCACGGGTTCGCCTTATAGACGTCCTCGCGCAACACCACCGTATGCATGATTGGGAAGATACCGGTCTTCTTATAATACGCTGTCTCGGCTTCCTTGAAGTTAGGGAACAGCCGTTTGATGTGTGGCTTTCCCTCAAGAAAGCTCGGCGGAATATAGATCGAATAATAGGCGTCGAGTTCACCTCGCGCCATCATCGCCTCAAGCGTCTCCTCATCGTCGAGGAAATCTATTTTGATCTTATCGGGAAGATTGAGCGGTACCAACGGCCGCTGTGTCGGCGCCGCAAGTCCACCCATGAACCAATGCACGTCCTCGGCCCGCACACCGTATTCGTCCTGCATCAGCCCCTTCATGTAGACGGCAGCAGTCGAACCATACTGCGTCGTGCCGATCCGCTTTCCTTTAAGATCTTCCGGCGAATTGATACCGGCGCCCTCTCGGATGTAGATGCAGGAGTGACGGAAGATTTTGGAGAGTGGCACGGGGATCGATACAAACGGGCATTTGTCCCGCGCTTTGAGCGTCACATAAGAGGCAAGCGACAGCTCGGACACCTCGAATTCCTGGCGCTCCAGCATCCGTGGAAATGTCTCGCGCGGCCGCATTGGCAGCACGTTGAGATCGATGCCGTCAACACGCACCCGGCCATCCATCAGCGGGCGAATACGGTCATAGTCAAGGCAGGCGAGTGTGAGTTTGAGCTTGGACACGCGTTTAGACCTTCATCGTTGCCAGATTGAACATGCTGGGAGACGGCGCCGCAACCTATCAGCCACACCCAAGCCTGACAAATATGCCGCTCCAGAAGCGTCGACTGTCCCCCTGGCTAGACCTTGGCAGAGAATGCCCGGCCCTGTACTTTAGGGATTGGTGATATTGACCGCCATGGCCGCGGGGATGACCCGATGTGCCGGCGAAGCTGAAACATGGTGTATAGACAATGAACTATCTACCGAACGATCAAGCCTTTGTGGTGGAAGACAAGGAAAAACAAACATTTTTCGTCAATCGCGAAGTCTTTGTGTCGCCTGACATCCACGAATTGGAGGCGCGCCGCGTCTTTGATCGCTGCTGGGTCTACGTCGGCCACAGCTCCGAAATCCGCAATCCTGGCGATTATCACTCCCGCCCGGTCGCCGGCCGCCCCGTCATCTTCTGCCGTGACCGTGACGGCAAAGTGAATGCCTTGATCAACTCCTGCCGCCATCGCGGCGCATTGGTCTGCCGCGAACGCTCCGGCAATGCCCGCCAGTTCTTTTGTATGTACCATGGCTGGACCTACAATACCGATGGCTCGGTCAAGCAGATCCCGGGCGAAGAGGCATATGGACATGCCTTTGACAAGAGCGAACTCGGTCTGACACCGGTCCCGCGCCTTGAGGAATACCGCGGTTTCTGGTTCGCCAACTTTGACCCCGACGCGGAGGATCTGCGCACCTACCTTGCCGGCGCCACGGACTATATCGATCTCGTCCTCGATCAATCACCATCTGGCGAAATGGAATTGATTTCCGGCACCCAGGAATACGAGGTCAAAGGCAACTGGAAACTGATGGTCGAAAATTCGGTCGATGATTATCACCTGTTATCGACCCACTCGACCTGGCTCAACTATATGAAGAACTCCGGAGTCGACGTCTCAATCCCAAAGGATTCAGGCCTCCTTTTGCCCACCAAGGGACTTGGCAAAGATCTCGGCAACGGCCACCTGACAACCGATAACCCAAACTTCCGCGGTCGTCCGGTCGCCAAGTGGATCTCCGTTTATGGCGAAGACGCAAAAGAAGATATCGACAAGTTGCGCGCCGAATTGGTCGAACGTCTGGGTGAGGCCCGCGCCGCTCGCGTTGCCGACACCAACCGCAATTTGGTAATTTTCCCAAACTTGGTCATCAATGACGGTTCATCCGTGACCGTGCGCCACTTCTATCCTTTGGGGCCCGATAGTATGCGGGTAATTGCCTGGGCGATGGGCCCTGTCGAGGAAACCGAAGCCCAGCGCGCGCGCCGGCTGCATGCCTTCCTGACCTTTTATGGCCCAGGTGGCTTTGCCACACCGGACGACGTCACCGCACTTGAATTTGCCCAGCAGGGCTATGCCGCCTACCGCGAAGTCCGCTGGAACGAAATGTCTCGAGGCATGGCCCGCACCGGGGAGCAACTTCACACCGACGAGGGCCACCTCCGCGTCTTCTGGCGCAAATGGAATGAAATGATGGAGAAGCAAGGGTGAGTACCAAAACGCTATCGAGCGGTGCTTTGCGCAGCGAGGTCGAGGAGCTGTTTTTTTTGGAAGCCGATCTGCTCGACGAGTGGCGGCTGGACGACTGGCTGAACCTGCTGACGGAAGACGCAAGTTATTTTGTCCCGCCCAATGATCTTCCTGATGCCGATGCCAGTGACACGCTGTTTTTGGTCGCAGATGACATGATCCGCCTGCAGGAGCGAATCCTGCGCTTGCAGGACCCCAACTGCCATGCAGAATTTCCGCACTCGCGCACTCGCAGATTTATCTCCAACGTTCGTGTGCTTGCGGACGATGGCGGCACTCTAACAGTCTCGGCAAACTTCATTGTCTATCGTCACCGGCGCCATGAAAGCCCACGCATTTTTACCGGCCGTTATCGCAATAAGTTGAAGCGCATCAATGGCGACCTCAAGATTTACGAACGCCGCGCCATCCTCGACGCGGAAGAGTTAGGCCCGATGGGCGCTGTAAGCTTTATCCTTTAGTCGGCCTGTATTGCAGAATTGGTCTTCTTGCATGAAGTACCGCCAAATTCCAAAGACCGAAATTGAACTCTCGGAGATCGGATTCGGCTGCGGTGGCAATGCAGGCCTGATGGTGCGTGGCACAGCCAGGGAACAAACCGACATCATTGCCCGCGCACTGGACCTCGGGATCACTTATTTCGACAATTCACCGGACTATGGCGATTGCATCGCGGAGATTAATCTTGGCCGCGCCCTGCGCGAGGTCGGGGTACGGCCGATACTGAACTCCAAAGTAGAGATTCGCCGGGAGAACCTTGGTGACATTGCCGATCATGTCGTCCGCTCCGCCGAGCAAAGTATGCAGCGCTTAGGCGTCGACTATCTTGATGTATTCCAAATCCACAATGGCCCGATAACTCCACCCCCTCAATTGGAAGGCGCCACCTATTTTCAACTTTCGACTGATGATTTTTTGCGCGCCGAAGGCGCCATGGACGGCCTGGAGCGCCTCCTTAGCGCCGGCAAGATTCGCGCCACAGGCTTCATCTGTCGCGGCGACGATCGCGATGACGTCATGCGCCTCATTGAAACCGGCGCATTCAATATCATCAATATTCCCTATACCCTTCTCAACCCCACTGCGGGCATCGATGCCCCTCCGGGTCTCAGCGCCAAGCCCGATTTTGGCAATATCATCACCGCTGCCTATGCCAGGGATGTTGCCTGTGCCGTCTACAGCCCGCTCGCCGGCGGCTATCTGACCGATGGTGCGCTCAACGACACACAGCACCAGCTGGCCCGGCCAAAGGATTTTAAGGCCGCCAGCGCACAATCAATAATGGCCCGCGTTAGAAGTCTGCGCACCATATTCAACGACCCGGCAGAGACCCTTGCACAAGCCGCGATCCGATTTGTGTTATCGCATCCAGGCGTCACCACGGCGCTTGGCGGCTTTTCGGCGGTGGAACAACTTGAAGACGCCGCAAGCGTACCAGACAGACCGCCCTATTCCGCCGACCTCCTGACCCGGCTTGAGCGCCTCTGGGCGTCCGACTTTGACGATACTGACAGCTGATCGAAGACCCGCTACCCAGCGTCTGCCGCAGCAACTTGCGCATCTTCGATGCGCTGATGCAGCTCTTTCACCAGGTCAACAGCAGGCCCGTACCGGTCGGCATCGTCAATCGCAAACCCCTTATGATAGTTGCGCCGATAATACTGCTGACCGGCGATATTATATTGGCCAAGACTGGCTTGTCGCTTGGCCCAGTCGGGTGAGGTCCAATCTTCCGGTGGCGGCAGGCAGCTGCCGTTGACGATGTCCCCCGGTGACTCCCTAAAGAAGTTCAACGGATCGAGGCCTTGCTCAACACGCGCGATTTGATCTTCCAATTGCTTGCGCAGGAATACGATCGGCACATCGGTCCGCCCGAGGGTCTCCTGCGACCGATCCGTCAATTCGCCCTGCGCCCACCACACGATGGCATCTTGCGCCAAGACATAGTCGAGCACCGGTTTACCCTCCTCGTCGAACAGTGGCGGCTCATACCACGGAATCGTATCCTGATGAGGCGCCTCGATACCGGGTGGTGCGGCATAGACCTGATAACAAATGTGCAGCGTTTGGGTGTCATCCATCGGAATGCGCATTTGGAATTCGCTACGTGGCGCACCGGCAGTACCGGTTTGCGTATAGTGCGGAAAGATCACCGTTGAGTGGCGCCTGACGGCGTCCGCCTCGGCACCGAGGTCCTTTGAATAGACGATACCCTTTTCCATGCCGAATTCGGTGGCATTCGCGTAGAGTTCTTTGATTCCGATCGCCCACTTGAGACGCGTTTTCAACGTATGCTCTTCATGGTAAGCGCGCTCTTCCATGCGACCCTGGCGTTCCAAGACATAACGGAACAGATGACCGTGCGCATAAATGCTGTGTGTCGGGTCGCCGGTGTTCTCCTGGCATTGCAACCAATTGCAAGGCAAAATATTGATAGCGATCTGGCGCACAGCATTGGGCCACACGAGCAAATCCCAGCGCGGCAGCTCGGGTGCCGGCAATGGACCCATATACGTGAACACGAGGCCGCCGAGTTCCTTAACAGGATAGGCCGTCAGTTTTTTATGGAATTTTCCTCTCGGCTGAGCTTCGAGCGGACGCTCGATGCACTCGCCTTCAGCATCGTAGAGCCACCCATGATAGGGGCACCTCAAGCCCTCATTGTCAGGGATTCCCCACTTCATATCGACGCATCTGTGCAGACACCGCTCACCGATAAGACCCAAACGGCCACTACGATCTCTGTACAAAATCAGGTCTTCACCAAGAATTCGGACCCGCCTAACAGGATCATCATCCAGCTGGCTGGTGGCCGCAATCGGCGTCCAATAGCGGCGCAACAGCTCACCGCATGGTGTCCCAGGCCCAACCCGGGTCAACCGTTCATTGGCTTCTGGCGTCATCATGAGGCGAATCCTCCCTACCGTCGCGGCGCTTGACACTCTGTCTGAGCACAATAATGTCCTAGAATGGTCACCAATTACAAGATCAACAAGGAGCACAAATTGGCTTCGTATGCACAGGGAATGACAATGATTATCAGAACAACCGCAGCATTTGTTGCTGCAGGCGTATTGGCGGTATCACCAGCCAGCGCCAAATCCCCCGCTGAGTTCTTTAAGGGCAAGACGATCAAGTTTCTTGTCGGCTATAACCCAGGCGGCGGCTATGACACCTATTCCCGTATATTGTCTAAGCATTATGGCAGGTTCATTCCGGGCAAGCCGACGTTTGTCGTCCAAAACATGCCGGGCGCCGGTAGCCGCAAAGCAACCAACTACATCTACTCAGTCGCCCCTAAAGACGGTACGGTGATGGGCATGATCTCCCGCAATATGCCATTGCTCGGCATATTGGGCGGCAAGAAGATCAAGTTTGATCCTCGTAAATTTACATGGCTCGGCTCCTCATCGAGCGGTTCCAAGGACGCCTACATTCTCTGGTACCGGACGGACACTGGGGTCAAGTCCATCAAGGAAGCGATCGGACCCAACAGCAAGCAATTGATCCTTGGTTCGACGGCACCGGGCTCCACCGGAACCGATGTTCCGCGCATCATGCGCGACACGATCGGCCTGAACATCAAGATGATCCTCGGCTACCGCGGCAGCGATGATCTGTTTCTCGCGATAACCCGTGGTGAAATCAAGGGCCGGACGGTTGGCCTTTCATCCGTCAGATCTAATCAGGCCGAATGGATGGACCGCAAACTTGTTCGCCCACTGGTTCAGTTTGCCCGCGAAACACGCCATCCGGATTTCAAGGATGTGCCCACCGCACGCGAGCTTGCCAAAGACGAGGCAGCGCTAAAGCTGATCAAGTTTGCCGAAGGACCATTCCAGTTTGCGCGACCCGTTGCAGCGCCTCCAGGCATCCCCGCCGACCGCGCAAAAGTGTTACGCGCCGCCTTCATGAAGACCCACGAAGACGCCGCCTATTTGGCCGACGCCAAAAAGATCGGCATCGCTGTTGATCCCATTGGCGGCGAAAAAGTGGCGCAGTTGATCGTCGAAATTGCGCAAGCTGGCGAGGTGCAAAAGGACTATATGCGCAAGCTCTATGAAGAAGGCCGCAAAGCCAAGAAGGCACGTAAGAAAAAGAAGAAGAAGAAACAATAAATAAGTATGGAATGTATACATCGGCGGCCCAACCTCGGGCCGCCGCTTTATTTTCATTGATTTTTAGTCCCCGGTATCGATTGCCAGCCCGCCTTTGAACGGTCCTGGCACCCCGATAGCCACCGCCTGGGCACCAAAATCCATACCAGCAATCCGTTTCTTGGTTCGCCAGCTCCAGCGCCTCTCAACTGCGTTCAGTTTCCAATTGTCAGCCAACGATGGCCGCCAATCGCCAATTTCTTTGTTTTGGGCAAACTGTCGTCATCCTCTTGCGATCAATATGAGAAGAATGCGGGCAACTTGTTCTGCTTTCCCAGCCGATTAGGATAACGTCCCGTTCAGCTATTCTTATTCGTCATGCTAACCTTGATGAACTAACTTAGATCACGGAGCGTCACTAACAACGAAAGGTCATGGTATTTGGCCATCGAACCAGTTGATTGTAGCTGGTTCAAATGCCAGCGAGGAAGGTAACATGTCAGTATCGGAGCAAGCGCCATCGCCAGCGAGTGTTGCTGAGCCGGTCGGTACCGGTGACGATGATCACGCACGGCTAATGCGCGGAGAAGGTGGTGTCTATCCAGATCTCGACGTTCTGGACCGGCCCGTCCCGCGGGAAAATTTCATCCCCGTTTCTAGCTATGCATTGATCGATCGCCTTTCATTGCCGGAAGCCTGGCCGAATGAAGACATCTCTACCGTACGTCGCTTTTTCAAATACCTCGATTACTGGCGACATCAGCAGTACACAGCCCAACTCGTTGAACTCGAGCACGATTACGAGGTCTTCAGCCCGGACAGCGACCTGCTGCAAACGCGTGACTACACCGATGCCGAGAAGACCGAACTGAAGAAAAAAATTGTTGAAGGTGTACGACAGCTCCTGATCCAAGCCAATTATTCGCGCATCGATCCAAGCCATGTCGAAGAGATAATGGCAAAGGAAACCCACTATGGTCTCGACTTGAGTGTTGAATTGTCGGAATTCGAGGAGCTGGAGATCTATTTCCGCGGCGCCTCGAATCGCGTTGGCGAGCGACGGAGTATCATTCGGTTTTTCCGCAAGGAAGAATTCGAGGTTCCAATCTTTCGCCGGCTTTTCGTACTGTTCAAATTGAAGAGTTTTGACACGCGCGTAACGGAACTCATGACGCGCTACAAGCTGACCCGCAAGGCAGCGGAAAAGCAGGTCACCAAGCAGCGCGCCATGTTGCCGAGTGATTTTTCGGCTGACAACATCTACATGAAACTGTTCAAGAACATGCCCCGCTCTGATATCGAAATGGCATTTCCCAACACGCGCGTCCGCTTTCGCATGCTCGACAAAATAAAGTTGGGCGTTACCAGCAGCGCCGGCCTCGGTATGGGCGTCTTCGGCCTGATTGGTAAGGCGGCTGTGATCGCCACCAATCCGATTGCCGCAGCCGGTGCCTGTGCGACGCTTGGTGGCGTCGCCTTCCGCCAGGCCATGAGCTACCTCAATCAGCGCCAACGCTACATGGTGGTTATGGCGCAAAACCTTTATTTCCATGCCCTCGCAGACAACCGCTCCGCCATAATGACTTTGGCAGGCCGCGCAGCTGCCGAGGACGTCAAGGAAGACATCCTGCTCTACTCAGCCCTTGCGCAAGGGCCAATCAACCGGCAAAACCTCAAGACCGTCGACAAGCAAATCGAGCAATATCTCAAGGACACATTTCTTATAGATGTCGATTTCGATGATGAAGAAGCCCTTGGCCGCTTGATGGCGGATGGTCTGGTAACAGAGGCTGCAGACGGCACGCTGCACGCCACCCCGCCGAAGGAAGCAGCCCTCCACCTAGATTCCAAGTGGGATCTCATCCTCGACTTGTTACCGGAGACAACGGCCCGCAAGGGTCGTGAGATCGAGCTCAAGTCTGTGGAAGAAGGCAAAGAAACGATTACCCCCGCTCCGGATCCGGCATGACGGCGAACAGAAAAAGATCACCTCTCGTGCGACTGTTCGAAATCGCGGCATGACCAAAACAAAAATTGTGGCTGAATTGGCTGACCGCAGCGCTGCCCAACAATTGGCGTCAAGCCTTGAGCAGTTGTTTGAACCAACCCCGACAGCTTTGACGCTGTTTGCGTCGGCCGATGGCTGGCGCATCGAAGCCTATTTCGAAGATGCGCCCGATCATGCCGACTTGGCCGCGACCGCAGCCCTCGTTGCCCCAAGTGCAGACACGTTATTCCGAACTGAACCAGTGCCGGAGGAAAACTGGGTCGCAAAATCGCAAGCCGCCTTGCCACCGGTTAAAGCCGGCCGCTTTACGATCCATGGCAGCCACGATGCAAAACGCATCCCACGAGGCCCTTGGAGCATATTGATCGATGCCGGCGAGGCCTTTGGCACCGCCCATCACCCAACGACAACCTCATGCCTACGCGCCATCGACCGATCGTGCCGCCAGACCAAACTGCATCATGCACTGGACCTTGGAACCGGCAGCGGCATCCTCGCCATAGCACTCGCCCGCCTATCACCGTCAATCAAAATTGATGCGACGGACATTGACACCGATGCGGCACGAATCGCCCGTGAAAACGCCTGGCGCAACCGCACCGGCAATCAAATTCGTACGGCAACCCGGCAGGGCCCGCCGCACATCGCCGTCATGCACGCCAAATCACAGCACCACCAACAATATGACTTCATCGTTGCCAACATATTGGCAGGCCCCCTCCATGATATGGCACCAGCCATTTCTCGGGCGTTGCGCCCAGCGGGCACGCTCGTTTTGTCAGGTATTCTTGCCGCACAAGCCGCAGCAATCCGCGCCCGTTATATTGCTCTGGGACTGATCCTCCACGCTATCGATCACAATGGCGAATGGACAACGCTTACAATGAAAAAACGGCCCCCCAATTGTTAGCACTGGGTCGGCCGTTTTAAGGATCTCACGAATCGAACAACTTAGAACCAGAACAGCGGTGCCCGCTGGGTGCTTCTGAGTTCGGCGACCTGTTGGCGCGAATAGCCAAGCGCCTCCAAAATATCATCGCTGAGATCCGCCAGCTGCGCCGCGGCAATCCGCTTGCCCCGGGCGATAATGGCCTGATCATATGAATGGGGTGTGTCGTGCGATGTTGGGCGTTGAAACAATACGCCACCATCGCCTGCCTCGGAAACCGAGGCCGGTAAGGCAGTTGTGCTCATGTCATCTCATCCTTGTGGGATCGGGCTGGCTGTTTTCAGCCTAGCAATTTGTGCAGAATGTAAGCGCACGCCTCATGCCTAGCTAGTGGGCGTCTTGCATTGCAGCATTGCACGTTTTGCATGCACAAAACCGTCATGAAAACTGTTCTCCATTGCCCTATGAGACCTGTGCCGCTATTGAAGCGTGCATGTTTCAGGAATTTGATCCGCCTCCGACCAACGCCCCTCACGCCGAGCGATTGGCAGCCCTCAGAGATTTGATGCGCCGCCAGAAATTGGACGCGTTTCTGGTGCCACGATCTGACCGTCACCAGGGGGAATACGTCGCGGATTGTGATGAGCGCCTAAAATGGCTAACTGGCTTTTCAGGATCGGCCGGCCTGGCCATCGTCGCAATCGACAAGGCTGCCCTGTTCGTGGATGGTCGCTATACCCTGCAAGCACCAGCTCAGATCGACACCACTGCCTTTGACGTGTTGCAGATCCCCGAGCATACTGCAGCGGCTTGGGTAAGAGACACACTCGGCCCAAAGTCTATAATCGGCTTCGATCCGTGGCTTCATACCATTGACGAGATTGCCCGCCTGAAAGAGGCGGTTAAATCGCGCCAAATGCGCCTTACACCGCGACAGAAAAACCCGATCGACAAGCTTTGGGGCAAGGATCAACCAAAGCCACCAAACGCAATGGTGAAGCGCCATCTTATGAAATATGCCGGTCTGTCGCCAGCAGACAAGATTGCCGAGGTGCAGAAGAAATTGACTGCGAACTGCCGCGACGCTGTCATTTTGACGATGCCCGATTCGATATGTTGGATCTTCAATATTCGCGGCGGCGACATTCCCCGCACACCTGTCGTCCACGCTTTCGCGATCATCCACCGCCGGGGCAAGGCGGAACTCTTTGTTTCGTCCGCAAAAATCGATGCCGATGTGCGCGCCCACTTGAAACCGCATGCCGTCGTACGCGATCCAGCCACCCTTGGCGAGCGCGTGAAGGCTCTAAAGGCCGCCGGCAAAAAGGTTCAACTTGACACCCGCCAAGCCGCCCATTGGTTCGCAAGCCGCCTCGGTGGCGCGCGAAAAGTCCTCGCCGGTCCCGATCCTTGCGCCCTTCCGAAAGCGAGAAAAAATGCTACCGAGCTTCGCGGCATTCGCGAAGCGCATAAGCGCGATGGCGCTGCATTGTGCCGTTTTCTAGCATGGTTCGACAAACATGCCCCAAAGGGCCAGCTGGATGAGATCGCAGCCGTAAAAGCACTGGAAGAAGAGCGCCGCGCCACCGGCAAGCTCTTCGATATAAGCTTTGATACCATATCCGGTTCCGGCCCCAACGGCGCTATCGTTCACTATCGCGTAACAGAAGCGACCAACCGCCCGATTTCCAAAGGCGAATTATTCCTCATCGATTCGGGTGCCCAGTACGTTGACGGTACCACTGACGTTACCAGAACCATCGCAGTCGGCACGCCCAGCGCCGACATGCGCCGAGCATTCACTGCTGTTCTAAAAGGTCATATCGCGATTGCCTCGGCCCGATTCCCCAAAGGCACACGCGGCATCGACCTCGATCCATTTGCCCGCCGCGCTCTTTGGCAATACGGGATGGACTATGCCCACGGAACCGGTCACGGCGTCGGCGCATTCCTTTCGGTTCACGAAGGGCCGGCCTCCATCTCCAAGCGGGGCCTTGTACCGCTGGAGCCGGGCATGATCTTGTCCAATGAACCAGGTTACTATCGCGCCGGCGCATTCGGCATCAGGATTGAAAACCTCCTGTGTGTCACACCACCACAGAAGATCGATGGTGGTGATCAGGACATGTTGGGATTCGAAAACTTGACGTTGGCCCCGATCGATCGGCATCTGATTGAGCGCTCTACACTAACAAATGCAGAAATCGCGTGGCTGAACGCCTACCACGCCCGTGTTTATCAGGAGATCGCGCCGGCTCTTAATGCGCAACAAAAAGACTGGCTGCGCACCGCCACTGCTGCGCTTTAAGAACCAGAGCGGCGCGATATCGGAATGAAAGGCACCCCCAAAAAATCACCTTATCGCGGTTATCGCCCTGATGCGCCACAATGCCCAGGCCGTCGAAGACTGATAGATTGCATTCGGGGACACATCTATGGCAGTGGATCGAATGATCCTATTCAGCAATGAGCGCCAACCAGTCATCCTCGCTTAAGATGGTGACGCCCAATGTCTCCGCTTTCTTGAGTTTTGATCCCGCTTCAGCGCCAGCCACCAAATAGTCGGTTTTCTTGGAAACGCTTGCCGACACCTTGGCGCCAAGGCGCTCGGCCTGCGCCTTGGCTTCATTGCGAGTGAGTTTCTCAAGTGTCCCGGTGAACACCACTGTCTTGCCAAGGACATTTGAGCTGCGAGCGACCTGACGCTCAAATGGCTGGATTTCAAGGTGTCCAATAAGTTCGTCCAGCGCCTCGACGTTGTGTGCTTCGCTGAAGAAGGCGATCAATGCATCAACTACGCTCTCGCCAATACCATCGATATCATCGATATCTTGATACGCCTCACTACCTTTCCCGCCCTCTACTGCCCTCTCGATTGCTTCACGCAGTGCCACCCAGGTGCCATAGGCGGCCGCAAGATCGCGCGCCGTTGTCTCTCCGACAAATCGAATGCCAAGCGCATATATGAACCGATCGAGCTCAATTGTTCGCCGCGCATCGATGGCACGAAACAATTTCTCGACCGACTTCGCGCCGAACCCTTTTTCTTTCGCCAAAGGTTGGGACGACTGTTGATCCCTCGCCTCAAGCGTAAAAATATCTGCAGGCCGCATGACTCGTCCGCCATCGTAAAAGAGGGCAACCTGCTTTTCACCGAAACCTTCTATGTCAAATGCATTACGCGATACGAAATGGCGCAGCCGTTCCTTAGCTTGCGCAGGACAAATAAGACCGCCGGTGCAGCGGCGCACCGCATCTGCCTCACCGGTCTTTTCATCGATTTCCCTCACTCCTGCCGATCCGCACACCGGACAAACATCAGGAAAGACAAATGGCTCAGAAGACTTCTGTCGCTTTTCGACGACAACCGATACCACTTGCGGAATAACATCACCGGCCCGTTGGACAACCACAGTATCACCAACGCGAATGTCCTTACGCGCAATCTCATCTTCATTATGCAGTGTGGCGTTCGAGACGACCACACCACCAACGGTTACCGGCTCAAGCTTTGCAACGGGCGTCATCGCGCCGGTGCGCCCCACTTGAATTTCAATATCATTCAGCTGTGTTATGGCCTGCTCGGCGGGAAACTTGTGCGCCGTCGCCCAACGCGGCGCACGGCTGACAAAACCAAGGCGATCCTGCAGATCAAGGCGATCCACCTTGTAGACGATACCATCGATATCATAGCCGAGGCGTGACCGCTCTTCGCTGATCTCAGAATAGAACGCCATCATCTCATCGACTGAATTGCAAACACGTAGCAGTGGATTTACCGGCAATCCCCAACGCGCATAGGCCTTGATCACACCGCTTTGTGTATCCGCAATTGGCTCGGACAGCTCGCCCCAGCCATAGGCGAAAAATTGCAATGGCCGTTTAGCAGTGATCGAGGCGTCCAACTGGCGCAAGGAGCCAGCCGCCGCATTGCGCGGATTAGCAAACACCTTGTCTCCAGCTTTTTCTTGCGCCTCATTCAAGGCTCGAAAATCATCGTGCGCGAGATAGATTTCGCCGCGCACCTCTACGACAACGGGCACGTCCTTGCCCTGAAGACGATGCGGAATTGCCTTGATCGTGAGGACATTTTGGGTGACATCCTCGCCCTCACTCCCGTCACCACGCGTTGCCGCCTGCACCAACCGTGCATTCTGATATCGAAGTGCTATTGAAAGGCCGTCGATCTTGGGTTCGGCGGTAAAAGCGACGTCGTCTTCATCGCCCATCCCAAGGAATCGGTGCACCCGTGCGACGAAATCCTGAACCTCCGCCGCCTCAAATACATTGCTGAGCGAAAGCATCGCAACCGAGTGGCGAACTTTGCCGAACCCGTCCACGACCGGTGCGCCAACTCGCATAGAAGGGCTATCGGCCCGCACCAGATCAGGAAAGCGCGCTTCGATCTCAACGTTTCGCTGACGCAACACATCGTAGTCGGCATCACTGATGAGCGGATCATCATCACGATAATAGGCAGCGTCATGAAGCGCGATATCCGCTGCCAGACGCTTGAGTTCTTCTGCTGCCTCTTCGCGCTCGAGTTCTGCGACAGCCTTCTGCCGAATTGCATCCTTGCCCCGCACCGCACATAACCTCCCATTAGCGATGACACCCGGCGCGCTATACCATAAAGACCACGCCCAGGAGATGAGACCGACAATAACAGATTGATAGAAAATTGCAGACTGGTGGCAGCGGGAGCGGTATCGTGTGCTGCGCGCGCAATGCGCACAGGCATATGGCGATTAGCGACCTGTCAGTGATAGCCGTGGCAACTTGACACTCTTCCACGTCCGGCTCAACCAAGAATCTCCGGAATTGCGCGGTGCCAATCCGTCAGACTGCAGCAGCTCATAGGCGTCTTTATACCACTTGGAATTCGGGAAATTGTGCCCGAGGATAGCCGCCGCCGCCTGCGCTTCATGCTTGATACCGAGCGCCATATAACATTCGGTCAGCCGCATCAGCGCTTCTTCCACGTGCCGCGTTGTTTGATATTCCTTGACCACCGTCTTGAACCGGTTGATCGAACCGACGTAATTTTTCCGTTTCAGATAATAGCGCCCAACATTCATCTCTTGGGCCGCCAACATATCTCGCGCAAGCCGCACGCGGTTTTCGATCTTACGTGCATACGTGCTGTTCGGATAGCGCGACTGCAACGTCTTCATTTCAGCCAACGCCTTACGCGTTGACGACTGATCATTCTTTGGGCCGTTCATGCCATCGAAATAAGCTGACGCGATTATGTAATGCGCAAACGGGGCTTCCTTGGTTCCAGGGTGCATGACGGTATAGCGTTTGGCTGTCGCGATGGCCTCGGGGTGCTTACCAGCCTTGTAATAGGCATAAGCGGCCATGACGATCGCCCGTCGCGCTTCCTTGGAATAAGGATGATTTCGGTCAACCTTCTCGAAGCGATGAGCGGCAGCTTCATATCTACCCGAATTCATATAAGCATCGGCACGCGCATACATTTTCCCAGGCGGATCAGGATTGAGCAGTTTTTTGGCATTGTTCGTCGAACTGCAACCGGCAACACCCAAGGCCGCAACCAGCATCACAGTGGCTAATACCGCCCACGAGAATGTGCCTCGTACCAAGAGCATGCTTTCACTCCGCCTGATCCATTTTGGATCAACAACCCGCTTTTCAGTGGGTCAGTTTCACGGCTCGACCAATCCTACGACCACAACCTGCCTACCTTACAGCTGACAAATATTATGATTCGACCGATCCGACCCAATTGGCAATCAAAATCATAGCATCTCGCCGACGAAGTCCCAAGATGCAGAAGCGACGTCCACTAATCACAACCTATGGCCATCATCGCCAAGCCGTTAAACACCATCAAAGCCGTGAAACACGCCAAATATGGTGGAGGTGAGGCAAGGTCCAAAATCCGTTACCCAACAACCGCCATCAACGACGACGTAACCCAGCCATCGTTCGCCAGGTGCAAAATAGCATTGGCAATTCCAATGGTGTGCCCGGCCGCAGTCTACCTAAGCCAATCGACGCTCTTATTCGCCAGCAGCCAATGCCATCCCGTAAGCAACCGCAGGCCGCCGGACTTCGCGCGGCCACGGCGCCTGCACCACCGTATAGGCGGTCGGATCGGCAAACAACGCCTTGAGCACATTTGCGTTCAACCGATGGCCCCCTTTGTAGGAGCGATAAGCACCAAGCAACTGATGTCCGGCCAACGACAAATCGCCGACAGCATCCAGCATTTTGTGGCGAACGAATTCCTGCGAATAGCGCAGGCCGTCGCGATTAAGGACCCGATCCTTGTCTATCGCTATGGTGTTATCGAGGCTTGCACCCAACGCGAGTCCGCTCTTCCAAAGCTTTTCGACATCCGACATAAAGCCGAACGTGCGTGCTCGCGACAGTTCACTTCGAAACACATCCGCCGACATATCCAGGTTCAGCCGCTGCCGTCCGATTACCGGTGTTGCGAAGTCGATTTCAACATCTAGAGCAAAACCGGCATAAGGTGATAGCTCACCCCAGCAATCGCCCTCAGCCACCCGCACCGGCTTCAATACCTTCAAGAAATGGCGCGGTGCTTTGAGTTCTTTCAAGCCGACATAATCCAGCGCATCCACAAATGCCGCCGAACTACCATCCATGATTGGAACTTCTTTGCTATCGACTTCGATAAAGCAGTTATCAACACCCAGTCCACGCAGCGCTGCGAGCAAGTGTTCGACCGTACCGACGGACGCACCTGCATCATCACCAATGACTGTGCAAAGTGTAAGATTTTTGACGTTGCGCACGTCGGCAGCAATGTCTGCAACGATGCGTCGGCGCTTTGAAACGAGAAACCTCAGCCCCGTGTCTACTTCAGCAGGGTGAAGCACCATAGAAACCGGCGCCCCGCTGTGAACCCCTTTCCCCTTGAGCTCAATTTCGCGCGCAACCGTAGTCTGCCTTGCGGCAAGCGATATATGCGGCATTGTTAAGCCGTCCCCTCAGATCCGTCATCAAAGACGATAGAATGCGTTGAGTCGCATTCTCGTCACCCCGAAACTGATCAGCGCCCCCGCGGTCTTTCTTGATTCTGTTTTGCAGCCCTCAGGCCGCATCGAATGAAGACCTATCAACCAATCACCAACAGAATATTCCTCCCCTACGTTGTCGACAAATCACGGTTTCTTACTTTCTGTTACGATTTCCAACACAAATTGGAACAAGCCCTAAAACCATGCCGTTGAGAGCCATTAGGATTGCTGCGAACGCTTCCCAAAAAGATTAGGCAAATCAATATCTTCATCCCTCTCTATATCTGCATCTCCGGCGGCACTTGACCACTGTGGACGAAGCTGACTCTTGGGCCCTTCACCAGTCTGTTTTGGCGACTCTTTTTTTGATCTATTAGACCTTGACGGCATCTTTTTTGACGAATCATTTGAACCCAGACGGAATCCAGTGATTCGCGAAATCAATGATCTTTTCTTACCACTCTTCTGCTTTGCCCGTCCGTCTTGATGCTCATAGTGTTCAGACGAACCGGACATCGCAACTTCGCGCTTTGCGTGATATTCACGTTGACCAACAACCGGGAAGTCTTCGACAGATGGCATGCGCGTTGCTGGACGTCGCACCGTTTCAGTCATCCGCGGTTCAAAGTGTGTCGCTTCGCCGCGCGCATCACTATCAACCGCAAATGGAAAAGCAGCATCCATACGATCCGTTTCATCGCCAGATGCCTCACCATCATGGCTTCTGACACGCACGCCATTAGAACTTTCCCAATCGACAGGACGGTTTTTTCCAGCCGCCTTTGCTGTCTCTGCCTCTGCTTCGCGGATCGCCTCCGACAGCGCTGCACTGATGTCATCACTATCAGCTGAGCCAGCCTGCCCCCCTGCTCGCAGGCTGGAATTCCCGGCCGGTGGCGACGTTGCCACCAGCGGCGGCGGATCCATCACGAAGTCCGAAATAAGCGGTGAACTGTGCGCTGTAACGGCGCGCTGAGCACTATCCCAGCCAACGGGCTGAGCGGCATTCCCCCACGGCATACCAGAGGCCACAATGGATACACGAATCGTATCTTTCAAAGTCTCATCGATTGTCGAACCAACGATAATGTTGGCTTCAGGGTCGACCTCTTCCCGAACCCTGTTGGCCGCCTGTTCGACCTCGTGCAGCGTGAGCCCCTTGCCACCCGCGATTGATACCAGCAATCCAAGCGCGCCTTCGAGCGTCACATCATCCAACAATGGGTTAGCAATCGCCTGCTCCGCCGCCCGCACTGCCCGCCCTTCGCCTTCTGATTCGCCAGTCCCCATAACAGCATCGCCCATGCCATGCATGATGGTCGCGACGTCCGCGAAATCGAGATTGATCAAGCCGTCCTTGACGATAAGATCAACGATACAGCAGATCCCCGAGTGCAGGACGCCGTCTGCCAACTTAAAGGCTTCAGAAAAGGTCGTGTTCTCATCTGCGATCCGGAACAGATTTTGATTGGGAATTACGATCAACGTATCGACGTGCTGCCTGAGCGCAACCACCCCCGCCTCGGCGGTGCGCATCCGTCGGGTCCCTTCAAACAGAAACGGCTTGGTTACGATTGCAACTGTCAGGATGCCGAGTTTCTTTGCCTCGCGCGCAATGACCGCTGCAGCGCCGGTTCCCGTACCTCCACCCATGCCAGCGGCGATAAAGATCATATGGGAGCCGGCAATTTCCGACCTTATCTCTTCGACCGTCTCTTCCGCGGCGGCCTCGCCGATATCCGGCTTCGACCCCGCCCCCAAGCCTTCTGTGAGATTGGCGCCCAGTTGCAGCGTCCGCGGTGCGCTGGTCAAGCTCAGCGCCTGCGCATCGGTATTCGCAACGATGAATTCAACACCATCCAAACCTGCCGCGATCATATTGTCGATCGCATTACCACCAGCGCCCCCGACACCCATTACGGTGATTCGCGGTTTTGATCCTTTGACGGCTGGAACTTGCAGTTTGATGTTCATTGCGCTCTCTCGCCCCACCATTGTCGAGCAACGCAATACCAAAGCCCGGACTCGCGAACGGCGGTTGTAGATCCCATCTTAGCCTTGGCATCTGCCAAAGCATTGCAAACGCCGGCAGGAGGACGCCGATTAGAAACTATCGCGAAGCCACCGCCCCACTGTTCCAAACGTGTCCTCCAGCCGGTTTTCCCCGCTTATGAGGGGCAATAATAGATGATTCGCGGGCCGCGCAGCTGCCAACAATCCAATCACCGTAGAAAATCCGGGTGATGCAACAATTTCAGGCAACGATGATTCTGACGCAGGCCCGGCAACACGCACCGGTCTACCGAGCGCATTGGCAGCATATTCTCCGAGTCCGAGCAGTTCGGCACTGCCGCCCGTAATGACGACCCTGGCATCACATTGTCGATTGCGCCGCACCTTAAACACCTCGTTTGCGACCATGCTCAGAATCGAGGCGATGCGTTGTTCGACCAGGCGGCGCAGTTGCAAGCGCGAGACCTGACGCCGGTCCACCTGATTGCCCACCATGGCTTCGAATCCAATGATATCAACGGCATCCGTGGAGTGCGTCAACAACGTGCCGTAGCGTGTTTTGAGCCGCTCGGCATCCTCAAAGGAGATCGCCAACTCCCGAGCGATATCAAGGCTGACGTGGGCCCCGCCAAATGGCACCACAGCAATCCGGACCAGCCGGCCCGACTCGTAAATCGCCGCAGCCGTTGTACCGCCACCAATATCCAAGCAGGTAACACCTGCATGGCGCTCTTCTTCGGTCGTGGCCGCCAATGCACTGGCTTGCGCTGTGGTAACCGTGCCGCGCAATCCGAGAAAACAGCGCTGCAGCAAGACCTGCATATTTTGCAATGCCGCCTTATCGCCGGCAACGCCGTGCAGCTCTGCAGTGAGCACACGCCCAGCAAGGCCACGCGGATCATGCACATGGCCATTAGCGTCAAGCGCATAGTGCACCTCGTTGAGACTGACGAGACCGCGCCCATTGCGCTCAATGTATTCCTTTGCGCCTTGTGCGAGCGTCGCCAGATCTTCGACCCTCACAATTCCGCCCGCCAGCTCGGTTGAAGCACTGAAATTATAGGACGCAAGTCGCCCGCACGACACGCCCACGAAGACCGATTTCAGCCGTCGCCCTGCTTGCGCTTCGGCTGCCGCAACCGCCGCCTTCACCGATCGCTCTGCATCGTCCAGATCAACAATACAACCGGACTGCACACCGCGCGAGCGGTGATGGCCGATGCCAATGATCTCAAAAGGCTTCTGCTGTTCGCGAGCGCTTTTGCCGCCGCCCACCGATTGCTCCGCGATCAGGCAGCAGACCTTGCTGGATCCGATATCCAAGACACCGATAATGTCGCCTTTTTCCATTATGCGCATAGCACAGCCACCAGCCTCGGGCTCAAGATTTCGATTGCCGCTTTGTTATTTGCCTACCCAAATGCCGCACACTCTTGGGGCTCTTGCGGCTTCGCACCACAATTCCCCTCCGGCGCCGCAAATCCAATGTTTCAATGCGATTGCCCAATAGGCGCTCCAGGTCATCACGGCGCATCAATCTGGCCAGCGCCTGGCGCGGCTGTTCAGCAGGCAAATTGATCTTCGGTCCATGCGCCAGAGTGAGCATCCAACGCCTCTGACCAATCAATGAGGCAAGCCGCACACGACGGCTCAGTTTCGGATAGCGCGACATGAGGTCGACGATTTCGCGCGCCCGTGGACCGGCCCCACGCCCAGCGACCAGAGCCAGCCCTTCAGGCGCATCTTTGACGTTCCGACGGATCACTTGGCCGGTGCGATCGACAATGCGCATCGCGCCTCCATAGCGCCAGACTGCAAATGGCACCCGTTCCGCAATGGTTATTGTTAGCGTGTTTGGAAACACCCGCGCCACAGATGCCCGCTTGACCCACGCCAGTTGTTCAAGTCTGGCCCGCGCCGCCGCACCATCAAATCCGATGAGCAAACGATTGCGCTCCAGTTGCAGCGCCTTAAAGACTTGCGATTCACGCCCTCTGATTGCGCCGGTGAGCCAAACGGTTTCGATCCCAATCCCAAATTTTCGGGCAACGTCACCAAATTGCGAATCAGTTGGATCCGGCAGCCGCGCGTTTCGACCGCCATCGGTCGCGACGACAAAGAGCAACCCACTCGCCGCGACAACTAAGCCAACGACGATTGCCAAAGTTCGATTTTGAAAACGCCTCCGCCTCAAAGGCCGACGACGAGTCCTCATTGGGCCAACCCCCGGCGCTGTAAGCGCACCTAGGTCCTACAATACGCGCCATGGTGCACGCTGTTTTCCGATCAGTGATTATCGAGGCTCAAAGGTTAAGACCGCCTTAACAGCTGTATCGGGTTGGTCCGTCGCGCCTTGATCCATGGGACGGCGCCTGATGGTTGCATAAACCAGATTGGCCAAACCCTGGTCCAAAATCCAGTTGCACGGGATCGCATCGCGAATCACAGATCGGATGACGTTGTTCCAAACCTGTAGAGATCTCGCATATCAACCCGACCATTCGATCGCCTTGGCGAGCACAGACGGTCAACCGCTGCTCTAGCGATTAAGGCCGGCGTCTTCAATGATCCAGGAGACGAGGTCTTCAAAACTCATACCCGCGTCCTGCGCCAATTCCGGCACCAGCGAGGTAGCCGTCATGCCCGGTTGGGTATTGACCTCGAGGCAAACCAATTCGCCGCTTCCCCCACGCCGATCATCAAAACGGAAATCAGCACGACTCACACCCCTGCAACCAAGTGCATGATGCGCCTCAACCGTATAACGTTGAATCTGCCGCGCGATATCATCTGGCAGATCGGCCGGCAATATGTGCTTTGACCCCCCTGGAGCATATTTGGCCTCATAATCATAAAAGGTGAGCGTCTCAGCGGGAACAATATCGATGATGCGCGTTGCACGGCCGTCGATGACGCCGCATGTCAACTCTCGTCCATCGACAAACCGCTCGACCAGAATATCGCCGTTAAGATCAGGGATTTCGGCAATGGCTGCGGGCGGCGCAGTGGCCCCCTCCCCCACAATAACCACCCCGACACTTGAGCCTTCGGCAATCGGTTTGGCCACATAGGGCGGAGCCATCGCATGCGCCAGCTGGGCATCCGTCCGGGCGACAACCCGCCCCTCGGCGACCGGCACACCGGCCTTTGCGAGGACGTCACGTGCCAGCCCTTTATGCATTGCAACCGCTGATGCCAGCACGCCGGAATGCGAATAGGGTATACCCAGACACTCGAGCAGGCCCTGGACGGCACCATCCTCGCCCCATCGCCCATGCAAAGCATTGAAGCAGGCATCCGGTTTCAATTCGGCAAGGCGCTGCGCAAGATCACGATCTACATCGACCTCGGTGACGGTATAACCTGCTTTTGTGAGAGCAGTTGCACAGGCTTGTCCTGTCTTAAGGCTGATCTCGCGCTCAGCCGACCACCCGCCCATCAAGACCGCAACAGTCGAATACTTGCGCACCGTTTTATCGTCAGCCTTCGTCATGTGGCATCCAGATCTGCCAGCTCTTCGCCGATTGGCCGACCCGGCACCGGCACGCCTATGCGCTTTATTTCCCATTCAAGCAGGATGCCGCTTCGAGCGTGGACGCGCGCGCGCACTGTCTCGCCAAGCCGCTCGATATCTTCCGCCGTTGCCGAACCGGTATTGATCAAAAAGTTGCAGTGCAATTCCGAGACTCTTGCGCCACCGATCTGCAGCCCGCGACAGCCAGCTTCATCAATAAGCCGCCAAGCACTCTTTCCGGCCGGATTCTTGAACGTAGATCCACCGGTCCGCTCCCGGGTCGGTTGATTGGCTTCGCGATAAGCAGCGACCTCATCCATTTCGGCTTGAATTTCGGATTTGTCGCCAGGCACGCCGCGATACAGCGCTTCGGTGAAAATCCATGTCGGATCAACGCCGCAGTGACGATAACGAAAACCCATATCGTCAAGCGTCAGTTCATGTGTCGTCCCTTCGCGGTCGACAGCACGTGCTGCGATCAAAACATCCTTGGTCTCCGCCCCGTGTGCACCGGCATTCATGCGTAATGCACCACCCACCGCACCGGGAATACCGCGATAGAATTCAAGCCCCGCCAAACCAGCATCACCAGCAGCGCGCGCTAGTTTGACATCCGGCACGCCAACCCCAACCCTGATCAGATGATTGTCCTCGATCAATACATGCGAGAAACCGCGCGCGAGCCGCACGACAACACCCGGCAATCCGCCGTCGCGCACTAACAGGTTCGAACCGAGGCCGATCACCTGCACAGGTACATCCTTGGGGGTGCCGGCCAAGAAATAAGCGAGGTCGGCTTCATCCGCCGGTGTAAATAGAATTTCTGCCGGTCCACCGACCCGAAACCAAGTGATCTCCGCCAGCGACTGATCCGCGCGCAGTCGTCCGCGCAGCTCAGGCAGGCGTAGCTCAAAGTCCGCAAGGAGTGCTTGACCACTCACCGTGCACCTTCGGCCTTCAACGGCTCATCGGCAAGTTCACCAGGCAACAAGCGCGCCCATTCAGTGGAATTGCCGGCCCCAAAACAAATCACGATGTCCCCGGAGCGGGCATGGCGCCGGATCAGCGGCGCAATATCGCGCGGATCGTCCACTGCCACGACGGCAGTGTGCTCCAAGTCACGAATGCCCTCTGCCAAAGCCACGTTATCGATTCCTGTTATCGGCTGTTCGCCGGCAGAATAAAGCGGTCCGACAATAACCATATCCGCCTGATTAAGCGCGCGACAGAAATCGTCGAACAAGTCGCGCACGCGTGAATAGCGGTGTGGCTCAGCGACAGCGATGACCCGGCCCTCCGTGCTCTCGCGCGCCGCCTTCAACACAGCTGCAATTTCGACCGGATGGTGTCCGTAGTCATCATAAATGCTGATACCCTTCCAGGCGCCGGTGACCTGGAACCGCCGCTTGACACCGGGGAAGCTCAGGAGTGCCTGGCGAATGGCATTATCTGGAATTCCGGCCTCTGCGGCCACAGCGATTGTCGCAAGGGCATTCAACACGTTATGCCGGCCGGGCATAGGTATTCGCCAATTGAGAAGGCTGCGCGCCCCGCCCGCAACACGCGCTCCCAACTCGGCATCAAATAGTGTCGCACCGCCGCGGAACCTGACATCTGTCAAAACGATATCCGCCGTTGGCCGCGTTCCATACGTCAACAGCCGGCGCCCGTCGCGGCGCAACTGTAACTTATCGATCATGCTGCACACCACAGGATGATCGATGCATGTCACGATCAACCCGTAAAATGGAATATTGCGATAAAACGCCTCGTATTCTTGATGCATGGTCTCGACATCGCCAAAGAAGTCGAGATGTTCTGGGTCGATATTGGTCACAATACCAATTTGTGTGGGAATGCGATTGAAGGTGCCGTCGGACTCATCAGCCTCAACGATCATCCACTCACCCTGGCCGAGCCGCGCATTCGACCCCCAGCTGTTTATAATCCCGCCTGCAATAACTGTCGGATCGCTCCCCGCATCCTCGAACACATGCGCGAGCATCGACGTCGTCGACGTTTTCCCATGCGTACCCGTGACCGAAATGGTCGAATAAAGACGCATGAGTTCAGCCAGCATTTCCGAACGCCTGATGATCGCCAGCCCTTTTGCCCGCGCTGCCACCAGCTCAGGATTGTTATCCTTGATCGCTGAAGAGATGACGACAAACCGCGCACCAACCAGGTTCACGCTATCGTGGCCGATGAAAACCCGGATACCTTTTTCGCGCAGGCGTTGGACATTGGCGCTGTCTTTTTGATCGCTGCCCTGTACGGCAAATCCCTTTGCCGCCAATAGTTCTGCAATCGCACTCATACCAATGCCGCCAATACCGATGATGTGCACGGTGCCAAGATTGCGCGGCAATTCCATTTGGTGATCCTTTACCCGCCCCGTTTCGCGATAGCGCTCCACATATACCGGATGCTGCAGAAGTGTCGCCCAAAACGGGCTACATGGTATGAATTTTCAACATTATTCGTTCTATTTCTGCCACTTGCAAGGGCCCGTCCGCAGGCGCATTTCACGCCTCGCGCCAGAATCCGAGACCAACACCTCTTAATCCGGACTATCGCGACCGCAGCGCAAAAAAAAGGCACAATGACGTCTCACCCCATCTGGGCGACAACCAAATCAGCAAATTTCTTGACGGCATCAGGGCGCGCCAACCGCTGGGCGGCCTCTGCAGCGGTACTGAGGACCTGCGGCTGCATCATCAGATACGATAAATACTCTGCCATACTCTGCGCTGATAGCTCGGCTTCATTGATAAACCAACCGCCACCGGCATCGGCCAACCGAGTTGCATTGTAAAGTTGGTCGTTATCAACGGAATGCGACAGTGGCACCAAGATCGACGGCCGGCCAAGGACCGCCAATTCTGCAACCGTCGACGCCCCCGCCCGCGCCACAACCAAATGAGAACGGGCGATTATCTGAGGCAGATCCTCAAAAAAGCTATTCAAATTCGACGAAATCCCTAATGCATCGTAGGCAAGGCGCACACGATCCAGGTCTTCTGGCCGACACTGCTGCACGAGTCGCAATCGCTTTTTCAACTGATCATCCAACAGGCCTAGCGCTTCCGGCATAAGATCAGAGAATAACCGGGCACCCTGACTTCCGCCGAACACGACAAGCGTAAACTCACCAATTGTGCTCGCAGGAAAATAGTGGTGGCTTGAGGCACGGATCACATCATCGCGCACCGGATTTCCGACCAGGGTAATTTTGTCGCGCGCAACCTCTGGCACCAGTTCCACCTGTTGAAATGAGGTTGCAATAATATCAGCGCGCCGCGCCAACAATCGATTGGCACGCCCTAAGACGGCATTCTGTTCGTGCACGATCGTTGGCACACGACGCAAGGCAGCCGCAACCAGCGGTGCGAAACTTGGGTAACCACCAAACCCGACCACCACACTGGGACGTAACTCGCCCATCAAGCGATGCGCTTCGCGCAAGCCCGTAAGCATTGTGAAACCGGATTTTGCAAGATTGACCGGCGAACGTCCGGAGATAGTAGCCGCCGGCAATTTATAGGTGTTGCGGGCTGGAAAATCTTGTCCATAAAGAAGCGCCCGCGAGTCTGTCATCAGATCAACATCAACGCCTCTGCGCGCCAATTCTTCGGCCAACGCATAGGCTGGAAACAAATGCCCACCGGTCCCACCGGCCGCCAAAACAACAGTCTTGTTCGTCAACGGTCTTGCGTCCCCAGCGCGGTATGTTGAACGGTTGTCTCTCGCATCATCTGAGCATTGAATACGCCACGGGGATCGTCTCGCATCAGACCAAGTATCATGCCGAATGTCAGGCAGGTCGCGACCATTGACGAACCACCGGCTGAAATTAGCGGCAACGTCATCCCTTTTGCCGGCAACAGCCCGGCACTAACGCTCATATTGATGAATGCCTGCAATCCAATCAGCAGCGCCAGCCCCGCAACTGCAAATTTTTGAAACAGCAGCGGTGCCTTGATTGCCCACCAAAGGATCCTCACGATTATGATCATAAAGAGTGCAATGATTCCGAGACAGGCCAGCACACCATGCTCTTCTGCCACGACTGCAAAAATAAAATCCGTATGCGCATCCGGCAGCGTCGTCTTAATCGTCCCCTCGCCCGGACCACGTCCGAACAAGCCACCCTCGATAAAGGATCGATATGCCCGCTCCGTCTGTGAGTGCTCGATCAACGTGCCGGAGACAAACGCATCAACCCGCCATCGCACATGATCGAACGCCAGATATCCCACCACAGAGCCGCCAACGACAAGCGCTGAAAATCCAAGCATCCAGAAAATTGAAAAACCAGCCATCAGGAAAAGTGCGCCCCATACCGCCGTCACCAACAGCGCCTGGCCCATATCCGGCTGCAATGCCATCAGCACCACCGTAATTGCGAAAAGTCCAATGGCAATTGGCAAGGCTGGCATATCGCGGCGCACCGCCTGCTCGGCAAACGCCCAAGCCGACAGGACGACAAAGGCCGGTTTTGCGAACTCCGAAGGCTGAAGTGAAAATCCGGCAAACCGGATCCAACGTTTGGCACCGTTGATTGCCTCTCCGAACAGCAGAAGCCCGATCATTGCAATCGCGGTTGCCAAAAACACCACCAGCGCCAAGCGCCGGATTTGTCGTACCGAAAGCAAAGATACCGTCGCCATGACGCCAACGCCAAGCGCCGCGAACACGACCTGTCGCTCGACAAAATGAAACTGAGCCAATCCCTTACGAAGCGCCACCGGAGGGCTAGATGCCAGCAGCAACACGAGCCCGACAACGATCAACACACCGACCAGCGCAAATACCAGTCTGTCGACAGTGAACCACCACTGCGCCAACAGACTTTGGTCGGCCCGTGAGATCTGCATCATGTCCCCTCAGCCTGCATCTCAATTCCGTCGATGCCTGCAACCAACGCCCGAAACACCTCTCCCCGTTCTTCGAAATTGTCAAACTGGTCGAACGACGCACAAGCGGGCGACAATAATACCACCGGCGCCGGCCCCGCTGCCTCACCTACAGCATCACGGGCGGCTGTCGCGACGGCTTGGTCAAGGGTCGCCGAGATCTCATAAGCAACGACACCGTCAAGCACAGCAGCGAATTCCTGAGCTGCCTCGCCAATCAGATACGCCTTGGCAATCCGGCTGAAACAATGGGAAAGCGTTTCGATGCCACCCTCTTTCGCCAACCCGCCGGCAATCCAATAGATATCGCGATCGAACGAAAGAAGCGCCTTCTCGGTGCTGTCGGCATTGGTCGCCTTGGAATCATTGACAAAGGCCACCGCCCCCTTGCGACCAACTTGTTCCATTCGGTGGCGAAGCCCCGGAAAAGATTGCAATCCCGATTGCAATTCACCGTCACTTAGGCCGCAATGGCGCCCTGCAACAATTGCCGCCATGGCATTTTGGGCGTTATGCGCACCACGTAATGACACAATCCCATCCAGAGTGAATTCACCGCCGTCAGCAAGTTGTATAGTTCGACCATCGAACACAACGTCCGCACCTGCAACCGCGGCGCAACTCATACCGATCACTTTGTGGTTCAACTGCAATTGGCGCCGATGAATGCCGGCCATAACCGGATCATCCATCGATAGAATTGCAAACTCGCTCGCTGTCACCAAGCGCTCCTTTACGCTTGCGTAATGTGCAAACGTGCCATGGCGGTCGATATGGTCCGGTGTAAGATTAAGCAGTACACCGATCGTCGGGTCAATCGATGGCGCAAGATCGATTTGGTAGGAGCTTATTTCCAGAACAAAAATGGTCTCGGCCGCAGGTTCATCCAACTGCAGGACCGGCACCCCGATATTGCCACCCATTTGCACACGACGCCCGGCCTGCAAAAGCACATGCGCGGTCAATGCTGTCGTCGTCGACTTTCCATTGGTCCCGGTAATGGCTATGACAGAGGTTGGCACGGACCAAGCCCGCCTGGCCCGGCAAAAAAGTTCGATATCACCGATAATCTCCACATTGGCAGCTCTCGCGAGCCCGACACTCCAATGCGGCTCAGGATGCGTCAACGGCACACCTGGCGCCAATACAAGTGCTTTAAACTGTCCCCAATCGACATCTGCGAGATCGGCGCATTCGATGCCTGCCGCGGTGGCCCTGTCGCGGGCGACAGCATTATCATCCCATCCGATGACACGGGCCCCGCCCGCCATCAATGCTTCGGCCGTTTGAAGCCCAGAGCCACCGAGTCCGAACACCGCGACAGTTTGCGCGCCGAATGTCGAAATAGGAATCATTCCGGGATTTTACACTGATAATGATGCAGCGGTACCGTTCGCACCAACAGTTTTCCAAAGCGCAGCGGATTAGCGGAGTTTCAACGTGGTTAGGCCGGCCAGCGCCAAAACCACTGAAATGATCCAGAAACGGACGACAACGGTCGCTTCCTGCCACCCCTTTTGTTCAAAATGATGGTGCAGCGGTGCCATGCGGAACACCCGTTTGCCCGTCAATTTGTAGGAGACAACCTGGATAATGACCGACAGTGTTTCAAGAACGAAAAGACCGCCGACAATCGCGAGCACAATTTCGTGCTTTGTCGCAACTGCAATCGCCCCCAGCGCCCCGCCAAGTGCCAAAGAGCCGGTATCACCCATAAAGATCATAGCCGGTGGCGCATTGAACCATAAGAACCCGAGCCCAGCACCAATTAACGCACCGCAAACGATCGCCAGTTCACCAGTACCGGGCACATAATTGATCTGCAAATAGTTGGCGAAGTCTACCCGCCCGGACAGATAGGCAATAAGCCCAAATGTCGCCGCCGCAAACATCACCGGAACGATCGCCAGACCATCGAGACCATCTGTAAGATTGACAGCATTGCCGGCCCCCGCGATCACCAGTACTCCGAGCAGAATGTAGAACGGTCCGAGATCGATCAGCAAATCCTTGAAGAAGGGCAACGTCAGCTTTCCTGCATGCTGTGGTGCCGCCAATTGCAGGACCATGTATGTCGCCGCAGCAGCGATCAGCAGTTCAAGCAGCAGCCGAAATCTGCTTGAGAAGCCGGACGACGTACGCTTTGTAACTTTGAGGTAGTCATCGTAAAAGCCAATCGCGCCGTAACTCAGCGTAACCCCGAGCACGATCCAGACATATATGTTCGACCAATTGGCCCAAAGCAGCACGGAGACCAACATTGCCGATAGGATCATCAACCCGCCCATTGTCGGCGTACCGCGTTTGGCCAAATGCGATTGCGGACCATCTTCGCGGATCGGCTGGCCTTTGCCCTGTTTGATGCGCAGCGCTGAGATCATTGCCGGCCCAAACAAAAATGCAAACAGCAGTGCCGTCATAATGGCGCCGCCAGTTCGAACGGTAATGTAACGAAAGACATTCAAAGGACCGAAAATATCGCTGAATTGGACAAGCTCATAGAACAATGACAATCCCTCCGAACGAGCGGCACACCTGCAACGGTGCATCCGTATTTCAGTGGCCTGCGCCGCCACGCGACGCGCAATAGCTCAAGGATGCGCTTACTTTACTGCGCATCATCAGAGGATTGGAACCGACGCTTGATTCGCGTAACGATTGGTGCCATCCGACTGCCAAGCGAACCCTTCACCATGACTGCATCCCCCAGCCTTAGCAGATCCAGTACCGCCCCTTCGATCCCAGCCGAGTCTTCGGCCCAATATCCCCGTTTACTTGGCTCTAAAGCATTATAGAGCAATTGCATATTCGGCCCGCATGCAAAGACCAGATCCACCCCCGCCTCGTCAATAGCTTCTTTTAGGCCGACATGCAGATATTGCGCCTGATCACCGAGTTCCAGCATGTCTCCCAGGACAGCTATACGCCTGCCGAAACGGTCCCTCGGTATCAGTGCCAGCGCCGCGAGCGCGGCCGACATCGATGCCGGATTGGCGTTATAGCTTTCATCGACCAGCAGGATCTCACCGTCTTTTGCAGCCAAGACCTGGCGCACGCCCCGGCCATCCGGGATCTCAAACGCAGCAAGTGGCGCCAACACTTGCTCAAGCGGCAGGTCCAAAGACTGCAACGCCGCAGCCACCGCCAGCGAATTCATGACAAGGTGCTGTCCTGGTGCACCAACCTGGTAGCTGATTTGTCGTCTGCCAAGCGCAGCAACCACCTTGCTCCCGTTCTCGCCCAAGACCCTATCGACAACGCGCACATCTGCTGCCTCATGTGTGCCGAATGTCACAATCTGCAACCCTGCAGCTCTGGCATGCATCGAAAGACGGTTAAAATGCGCAGTGTCGTGATTGAGCACAGCAATACCATCGCGCGGTAAGCCGGCAAATATTTCTGCCTTTTCATCACAGATTGCTGCTTCGGAAGCAAAATGCCCAATATGAACAGGGGCAATTGCCGTTATGATCGCAACATCAGGGCGCACCATCTGCGACAACGGCCGAATTTCCCCTGGATGATTCATGCCGATTTCAAAGATCCCATAGCGGCTAGCCTCAGGCATTCGCGCGAGCGTCAGTGGCACTCCCCAGTGATTGTTGAAAGACTTGGTCGCCGCATGTGTTGGCCCAACCGCACTCAAACATAGCCGCAGCATCTCTTTGGTTGTCGTTTTGCCGACACTGCCGGTGATCGCAACGATTTTGGCTTCTTCAGTCAGGCTTTGCCGTCGCGCCTGTCCGATAGCCTCAAGCGCCGATTGCACATCGTCGACGCGGATCAGCGGCTCTTCACCGCTTGCCGCCCTGTATCCACGCTCGACAAGTGCCGCTGCCGCGCCTGCCGCAAAGGCCGCTGGAACAAAATCATGTCCATCCCGCACATCCTTCAAAGCAACGAAGAGTTCGCCCGGCACCAACGATCGGCTATCAATCGACACCCCTGAAATAGATTGCTTGGCAACACCATCACCCACGCCGCCCGACGCATCGACCAACGCCTGCCATTGCCATAGCGCCTCACTCATTGCCCAACATCCAATCCCATCGCACGGCGCGCGGTAACATGATCCGAAAACGGCAAAACCTCATCGCCGACAATTTGTCCGGTTTCATGACCCTTACCCGCAATCAGCACAACATCGCCGGCTCTCGCCTCGCCAATTGCCAGCGGCAATGGCTTCACCTCGATCAGCAACATTGTCTGCATCTGGGGCACCGGCCAAGATTTCCTGACGAATTCTCGCCGGATCTTCGTGGCGCGGATTATCGTCCGTCACCACAACCTTTTCAGCACGTGCCGCCGCAATCCGCCCCATGATCGGCCGCTTGCCGCGATCGCGATCACCCCCACAGCCAAACACACAAATCACCCGGCCGCTGGCGAACGGCCGCACCGCAGCCAAGGCCGCCTCTAACGCTTCGGGCTTGTGCGCGTAATCGACAATGACAAGCGCGCCGTCCTTTTCGCCAACGATATCGAGGCGCCCGACCACACCTTTCAGTCTGCCCAATGCCGCCGTAACGTGACCGACATCTTCGCCAACCGCAATCGCCAATCCCGCCGCTGTCATGGCATTTTCAACCTGATAGCCACCGACCAAGGGTAGCGATACGTTGAATTTCCGCCCCTCAAATTCAATTGTGAGTCGCTGGCTGAAACCCTCGATCGACACCGCATCAAGCTTAAGCGTTTCACCCCTCAATCCGACAGTGATCAGCCTCTGTTTTCGCTCGCGCACGATGGCACACACATCCGATGCGCGCGCACCATCCATATTGACGACAGCCGGCTTTCCCTCGTCCAGCAATTCCTGGAACAACCGCAGCTTTGCGGCAAAGTAATCATCAAGCGTCGCATGATAGTCGAGATGATCGCGACCGAAATTGGCGAACGCGGCAGCGCTCAGGGTGACGCCATCAAGGCGCCGTTGATCGAGTCCGTGAGATGAGGCTTCAAGCACCACATGGCTGATGCCCTCATCATGAAGCGTCTTTAGATCGCGATGCAGTGTCACCGGGTCGGGCGTCGTCAGCGAACCATAGGCACCACCATCCGGTTTGACGATACCAATGGTGCCAATCGAGGCTGCCGCGCGACCAATGTGCACCAATATTTGACGGGTGAAGTCAGCGACGGATGTTTTACCGCTGGTCCCTGTAACAGCCATAATGCAGTTGGGCTGCAGCCTATAAAAACGCCCTGCCATTTGCGCCAGGAGCCGTCGCGGTTCAGGCACGCGGATAACCGCGGTGCGTGTATCCAGCGAGGTGTCAAGGCCGGCATCGCTCGCAGCCACGATCGCCATCGCCCCATTTTCGATCGCATGGCCAACAAATTTCGTGCCATCGGCGCGGGAACCCGAGATGGCAACGAACACCATCCCTGGTTTAACTTGCCGGCTATCACCAGTAATGCCAGTAACAAGCAATTCACGCGCAGACGCTGGACATGCTGCATCATCACCGAGCAGCGCCGCGAGCTTCATGCCCTTTTCAAGCGTCACGATTATTGGCTCCCATATCGGCCAGCCCGTGGGCATCTGTGCGCCGGGTCCAGCGGA
Source organism: Hyphomicrobiaceae bacterium (assembly GCA_965223255.1). Taxonomy (GTDB): domain Bacteria; phylum Pseudomonadota; class Alphaproteobacteria; order Rhizobiales; family Hyphomicrobiaceae; genus CBDCWA01. Next base: position 1,071,112 of record CBDCWA010000004.1, read on the forward strand.
TGTGGCCCAAAAGGTAGCACACACCACCGACCCGGCGATCAATTGATGCTTGTCATATGGGCGGGCAGCGCCTGCGTCAATTGACGCCTGCCCGCTTGCCCCCAGGCGATCCCAGCTGCAATGGGCGCAATTAGCGGTTTGGCAGAATACCGAGCTGTGGGGCAATACGGGCAACCAGCTTCGCCGTCACCGGCGCAGCATTAAGACCAGCGGTTATCTTGTTGCGGCTGGCGGCAACGCCGCTTGGCTCAAACAATAGCACATAGGTCAGGTACTTTGGATTCGACATCGGAAATGCCCCGAGGAAAGAAGAAATAACCTGCTTTTTCTGATAGCGACCCTCCTTTGCCTGCTCCGCTGTGCCAGTCTTGCCGCCGACTTCAAAACCCTTAGCCACAGCCCGCCGCCCGGTCCCGATTGGCAGCGTAACGTTCTGGCGCATAAGTTTTTGCATTGCCCGACTTGTTGACCGCTTCAGGACCCGGATCCGCTTCACCGAACTGCCCTTAGCGCGCTGCAACAAGGTCGGTTGAACCTTGAAGCCACCATTGACCAGAGCCGCGGCAGCTGCAGCAAATTGCAACGGCGCCAGCGCCAAACCGTGTCCGAAACCGCTCGTGGCAGTTTCCGCATCACCCCAGCGTTTGGGTAACCGGGCCAACGCTACCGGGCCCGCCTCGGTGACCACGGGCGAAGTCAAGCCAATCTTGTAGAAAAACGCCTTGATACGCTCGGGACCAATCTTCAATGCGATCCGCCCAACACCGACATTGGATGAGCGCAGAAAAATGTCCCTGACGCTCATGCGTGGACCTACGGAGTAGAGATCCTTGATCTTGTAGCCGTCAACATCAAGCGGTCCGCGCACATCGACCATGTCGGCCAGCCGAAGATGGCGGCCGTCAAGTGCCATGGCGATCGTAAACGCCTTGACGACAGATCCCAGTTCATAGCGTCCAACCATCATACGATCGATACGCCCCGGGTCCTGCCCCTCCCGCGGCACGGCTGGTGCAACATCCGGCAATGAGGCCATCGCCGCGATCGCACCCGATCGAACATTGAGAACCACGCCAGCGGCCGCCCGCGCCTTATAGGTCGCAATCGCCAGCGCCAAATGCTCTTCCAGACCGTGCTGCACGCCGACATCGATCGTCAATCTTACTTGTCGCCGGAACCCGGCCTGGCCCGAGACCACCGCCTCGATGTCGCCGGCAGTATCGATAAACTTTTCCACCCCGCTAAGCCCCCGGTTATCGACGCTAACGCTGCCGAGCACATGACCGGCAAGCCGTCCGAGCGGATACGTCCGTTTCGGCTCCTTCTTGAGGGCGAGTCCCGGCACACCGAGATCATGGGCTCGCTGTGCAATGCGCGGTGTCAATCCACGCTTGATCCACTCAAACTTGCGCGCTTTATCACCGAGTTTTTCGCGTAAAGTCTTGGCATTCAAATCTGGAAAAATGCTCAGCAAGGCTTCCGCGGCCAGGTCAGCATCGAGAATCTGCGAGGGATCGGCAATCACCGCATAACCGATGAGATCGGTTGCCAACAGACGGCCATTGCGATCGACAATGTCCGGGCGCGCATAAGTCCGTGCAACCGGTGTGCTGGCCGCGAGCCTTGGCGCAGCGCGCTCGCCCGCGCGCATCAAACCGAGCCGAAGCAGCTGTAGCGAGAGGACTGAAAAGGCGACAACGATGCAAGCCAGCAGCAATAGCGCGCGCCCACGTGCACGAGCGTGCACACTTGTCTCCCGAAATGCTCTGTTAGCCGATGCCTGATCCATATCCGTTTCCAAGCAATCCGGTCCACGCATCGACTAGCGCTTTGACAAACCAATGAACTGCTTTTCCACTCCTCGCTCCGGTAATTGAGAAATTGTGGCCGGCCGCATACCATAACCGCGCGCCAATGCTTCGATACGGATAGGTCGCGCTAGGAAAGCCCGATCAGCCTTTAAAATCGCGATCTGTTCGCGCAGCGCCATTTTTTCGCGTTCGAGCTTGCGGACATCGCCCTCTAGTCCACGGGTATTGGTGTTGACGACATAGAGACTGCCGGCAGCAAGCAACATCGCCAACACCGACAGTGTCATAAGTGCCCGCAACATCACCATCGCTCTCCTGACATGAGTGGGACTAACGGCCAACACCACGCTGTTTGCTACCGCAGATCCAACAGCACTGGCGGCACCCCTAAGGCTGCCGGATCGTGTGGCCAAGCCTCAGCTGTGCTGCGCATGGCAAAACGCAGCTTCGCCGACCGCGCACGCGGGTTTTCCCGCACTTCCTCATTTCCAGGACTAACCGCCCGCTGGTTAATAATTTGGAAACTTGGAGCGGGAACTGATTCAATTTGGGGCAAATGGCGCGATCCACGACTAACCCGGCCCGAACGTTGGGCGAAAAACCGTTTCACCATGCGGTCCTCGGCCGAGTGAAAAGTGACGACCACCAATCGTCCGCCCGCCCGCAACAATCGCTCACCAGCGCTAAGACCGCGCGCCAGCTCCCCCAATTCATCGTTCACGTAAATGCGCAAAGCCTGAAATACACGGGTTGCAGGATGAATCTTTTCGTGCCCGCGCCGACCAACCACACTGACGATCAGATCCGCAAGCTCCCCGGTGCGGGTAATCGGACGCCGCTGACGTTGGGCAACGATTGCCGCTGCAATACGACGCGAGCGGCGCTCGTCACCTAGCTGATAGAAAATATCCGCCAACACGTCCTCATCGGCCGTATTGACGATATCGCTGGCCGATGGCCGCGCCTCAATGACCTGGCCGTCGATCGCCTCAGACATCCGCATATCCAAGGGACCGTCCCTTTGAAAAGAAAACCCGCGCCGGGCGTCATCCAGCTGCATGGAAGAGACACCGAGATCCAACACCATCCCGTCGAACCCACCAGCTAGCGCGGGGGTCTCTAACACGCGGGAAAGGAGATCTCCGAAAGCCATTTGCGATAATTCGAGGCGACCACCCGCCGCCTCAACCAACGCCTTACCATGGTGAATGGCACTTGGATCGCGATCGATCGCCCACACTGAACACTCGGCCGCCGCCAATATCGCCCGCGTATAGCCGCCAGCACCAAAGGTCGCATCAATGAAGCGTTGACCGTCGGCCGGCTTGAGGTGTTCCAACACCTCTTTCAGCAACACCGGAACATGCGGCGCCATCGCGATCATTCTCCTCCATCGTCACCGCCGCGACGCCGCCCGGCAAACTGGCGCGCAAAAAGCTGGCGATGCTCCTGGACCTTCTCGCGCGCCCGCGCCCGCCGGTCTTGGAAGAGTTCGGGTTGCCAGATCTGAAACTTGTCGCCAAGCCCGACAAATGTGACCTGTCGTTCAATTTGGGCATGCGCGCGAAGCCCTTGAGGTAGCACGATGCGCCCGTCGCCATCGATTGCCAAGACCTGGACATCACCATAGAGCGCGACAGAAAGCTCATCGCGCTCATCTGAATAGTCCGGCAGGCCCGAGAGAAGCCCATCGATTTTCTTCGCAAGTCTTTCGCCACCCGCATCGAGCGCTGGAGCGTCAAGCGAGGGATAGCAATAGATTCCGCCGCTATATCCGTCGTGCTGCAAGACGGCCCTGAATGCTGCCGGGATCGAGACCCGGCCCTTTGCGTCGATTTTGTTCGTGAATGTTGAGACAAAGCGATCCATCCCCCTAGTAATGCCCCTGTCTTACGCACGGACTTCTTACGCACGGACTTCTTACGCACGGACTTCTTACGCACGGACTTTTAACGCTCGGACGTCTCACGCAACCCTGCATGGCGCTTGCCCTTCTCGACGCTTCACCATCACCTCACCTCTGACTGAGCAGCACCCCCGCTCCCGTCCGCATCGACCCCGCAAGCTCGCCAAACCACCGATCAGGCGGTGGCCAAACGATTGGAACGTGGGTGTCGCTCTACCGCTGGCCCTCTTTTCAGCGACGGCGCCACACCACGTTCCGATGCCCGACGCGGACGGGCATATCTGGGATCTCATGGATTTTTATGGGCGTCAATGGAACTTTAACTTATCCACATGGGTTATCGCCCTCGATTCGGCATTGTTGCCGAAAGGGCACAAGCTAAACCACGGTGCCGCCACACAGGCCGGCCCTCAGGATCAAAAAATTGGCATGTGAGCGCGGCCCCCGAAATGGGCAGTGCACCAACCCAGACGGTGGTCCTCTGCGGGCCGGTGTGACCGCCGACAAAACGCGTTTGTAAGAAGCCGTATTTGTGCCAGTGAAAGGCAGCGTGACCTGCAAGGTATTGGCTTTCAGCACACACCGTCACTGTAGCAAGGCGCTGCAACGTTATCGCCCGCAACCCTTGCGCCGATTACCGCCAACGTTCAATATCGCCACAACAATCAGCCGACCATTCGAGGAGACGCTATGACCGTCGCAGCGGACCAGACTACCGACTTGCGCGACCCCTATTTGGAGTGGGTTGCCCGCCAAAACGTGCCCGTCATTGAAGATTTCTGCATCGACATTCGCAAGGTGCCGGTCGCCAAGTGGGACCGCTATGGCATGAACGGCGCCTTTTGCCATCTCAAGGGCCGCGACGATTTCCTGTCGATTTTTGCTTTTGAAATTCCACCAGGCGGCAGCTCTGCCCCTTTGCGCCAGATTTATGATGAGGTCATTTACGTCATTTCGGGTCATGGCCTGACCACTGTGACCACAGAAGACGGGCGCAAGCATAGCTTTGAATGGGGCCCAAAGAGCATCTTTGCCATACCGCTCAATGCGCGCCACCAGCATTTCAATGGTTCAGGCAGCGAACCGGTCCGCTTCGCCTCTTCCAACAACATGGTCTACTGCATGAACCGTTTCCGCAACGAAGACTTGATCTTCGATTGCCCGATAAACTTTCCCGAGCGATCCGGTGGCGAAAACTATTTTGCCGGCGAAGGCGACTTCATCGGCATCCGCCCCGGGCGGCATCAATGGGAGACCAATTTCGTCTCCGACCTGTCATCGTTTGAATTGAAGTCGTGGGCCGCCAGAGGCGCCGGCGGTTCGATGCTGCGCTTCATACTGGGCGGTGCGACCATCGGCGTACATACATCGGAAATGCCAATCGGCACTTATAAGAAAGGGCACCGCCACTTTGATGGCGTGTGCGTCTTTGCCGTTACCGGAAGCGGCTATTCGCTCCTCTGGCGCCAGGAGGACGAGGATTTTATTCGCATCGATTGGGAGCATGGCTGCGTCTATTGCCCACCAGACTCCATGTTCCACCAGCACTTCAATGTTGCCAGCGCGCCATCGCGCTACTTGGCCGTACAAATCGGCAGCATCCGCTATCCCCTCCTGCAGATGAAACACGACATCTGGGACAAGGGGACCGATATTTCCATCAAGAAGGGAGGCGCACAAATTGAATACGAGGATCAAGACCCCCGTATTCATGAATTGTGGCTCGGAGAGATTGCCAAGAACGGTGTGTCGTCACGCATGGCAGAATTCATCGATGAAACGCCCTACCTAAAGAAGAAGGCATAGCAAGAAGAGACCGAAATGAACGACCCGTTACCGCACGAACTCGTCCAACCTGCACCCGCCGGCACCTACCTGATTAACCCGTTCAACGATTGGGCGGAAGGCGAAGGCGTACCTATTCTGACTGGCACATGCATTGACCTTTTGGCGGCAGACGTAAAGCCGTGGGCACGCTTCGATACCAAGGGCGCGATCTGCACCCTGGATGGCCGCTGCGACTTTTTAACGGTACTGCTCTATGAAATCGCTGCCGGCAAAGCGATGGCGCCAAGCCGCCACCTGAGCGAGGAAGTCTACTACGTTCTTTCTGGCACCGGTCAAACAGACATCGAATCCGATTCCGGAGAACGGACAATCGATTGGGGGCCACGCGCTTTTTTCTCGATCCCTATGAACGCCAGGTATACCCACCGCAATACAGGCGACAGCCCGGCACGCATCGTTGCGTTCAACGATATGCGCTATCTGATGAGTCTGTACCGCAGCGAGGAGTTCATATTTTCCAACCCAATGTCATTTCCCGAGCGCCAGCCATCCGAGGCCGAAACGCTCAGGGGTAAATCAGGCCAGCGCCTTAGGGCGTCGGCGCATGCAGACTTGGCAACACTTGAGCTGCCGGCCGCGAGCAATCGGGAGGCTGCATTTCTGCCGCTTGAGATGGACAATGGATCAATCGGACCAGATCTCCGGGAATTGGCTGTTGGCACGCATACGTCGGCCATTCGCCAGTTTCATGGCATGCACTTGATTGGGGTTAGCGGCAACGGCTATACGCTGTCGAGCGAGGATGGCTCCAACGGTTTGACCAGAATGGATTGGCATCACGGCATCGTCGCCGCCGCTCCATCCATGGCATATTATCAGCACTTCAATGTTGGTAACGAACCGGCACGTTTTCTCACATTGCAAATGGGCAGCGTGATCTATCCCATGTTTCGCCATCGCCGACACGATTATGGCGATGGCGCCGTTTATGCAGCCGGCTATGCGAAACTCGCCAAGTCAGAACAATCGGCCGAGATCTTTGATGGCTGGAAGAAAGAACTGGCGTCAAAAGGTATCGCGCCGGCGTCGTGATTTTGACAACATGAAAATAGCATTACGGATCACGGGCGACGAAAGTCGCCCGTTTTTTTGTCTGCGTTGATCAACCACCGATCACTTCCAAACACTCGCAATAAACAGTCCTCACAGGCGCGCGAGAAACCCTGGCACACTACCGTCAATAGCTTACCTTAAGAGCACCGGCGAACAAAAAAGCCGCTAACAAAACTTAACGTCCATAAAGTGGAGCTGATCATGAAAACCTTTGTTTCTGCACTTATCGTGTCCATCGCTCTTGTTGCGGCCACCGCACCGTCGCAAGCCGCCAACTCGGACCACGACGCACCGGCTTGGGTCAAGCACGCGTTTTCCCAGATTGGCGACTGATAGCAATCGGTCCATTGCAACACCAACGCCGCGGAATAGTTGTGTTCTGCGGCGTTGAGCGCTCTGGAACATCACCACGACCTCGCCGCGCGGCCGGCATTGGATCATTTCCACCTTAGGCGGAACCGCATCGCCTGCCCACTCCCGCCCGGCCACCCATGGCATAGTGGTTTTGGGTGGCCCGGCGGGAGTGGGATGGTTCCAGATAAACTTGAAAGGCTCTAGTCGCGAATGTCCTGCACAAACCATTCCCGCGGCAGATCGCGCCCAATCCCCGCCTCCCGCGCCTTGGCAAGCGCAAGCCCACCGACGGCAGCAAACTGCAACCCTTGATTGCCGATGTTGTGATAGAATGTGATTTGCTCATCCGACGTTCGCCCTGGCGTTCGGCCATAAGCAAGGTCACAGAAATCCGGCCAATCACCACCAAACCCGGGCCCGTCGCTCTTTTGCGGCAACCGCTGCATTTCAGACTCGCTACCGGCGATCCACGCCATCGGGCTCATGCCGCGTTCCGACTGAATACGCTCCGTTTCCTCAACCTTTAGCCCTGCAATGCCCTGACGAATAACGACATCGAAGCGGGCATGCACCTCCTGCGATACCTCTCGATTTGAGAGGTTGACAACATGCATACCGGGCTCAAGCCAGCTTGCTTCAAATGTTGGCATCATACTGTCAGTCGCGCTCGACAAGATGTCGGCACCCATCACAGCCTCACGCGCGCCTGAGACTGGCTCGATGTCAATTTCGAGCTTGGCACTCATTTCCTTTGCAAAGGCTTCGCGATTTTCTTTTGTCGGGCTGTAGACTTTGCAGGATTTGATCGGCCGCACTGCGCAAAATGCCTCAAGGTAGGTGCGGGCCATACCGCCGGAACCAAGCATGCCGACCACTTCGGAATTTGTCTTGGACAAGTGCTTGACGCCAATTCCCGCGCCGGCACCGACGCGCATATGTTGCAGGATACCATCATTGATAATGGCTAGCGGCGCGCCATTCTCAGACGAAAACAGCATGATCAAACCGCAATATGTGCCGGGCTCAACACAATACTTATCTTCGGTCCAGCCGCCATTGTCAGTTTGCGGCCAGGTAATGACATCGGATTTCATGCGAATGGCAAATACCCCATTATACCAGCCCTCCATCGTCCCCCAGCGATAATAACCGTCTTGCGGCGCACTTGGTGTATACATATCAACGCGCGGTCGATGAATTGCCTGGCCATCCTCCATGGCCAAGAAAGCCTGCTCTTGCACGTCGATACAATCCTTCATCTCCAACAATCTTTCGATGACATCATTGTGCAAAAACAACATTTGGTTGGCTCCCTTGGTTGAGACGGTCCAAGCCTTATCGACTACTCCGCCTGAACTTTTTGTTTCGATCCCATGGCGCATTCGAATTCAGCCCGCACCTCGGCCGGTTGACCAGCCACCCATGCGTTGCCTCGAAAGCGTTGCTTAAAAATCGGATGCGAGTCGCATTCGGCAAGCGGCAAGCCATCGCGAAACAACTCCCGGTTTGCAAGTGGCAATTCAACGAATTGCGCTTGGCTGGGATCGCGGATCAGGCCGGAGGGATCCCGCCCTTCATTGATCGCCTCCAGGTCCTGCAACAATCTTTGCCGCATCATACTGACGCCCTTGTCGCTCGCCCCAAGCGTCTCACAGGTGCGGTCAGCAATCACGCCCTGGCCGACCCAACCGATAACATCTTGATTGATGATATGACTGGAAATCCAACGGCCATCCGGTCCCCTGATAGGGCCATACCAACAAGGAATTCTCTCCTGTCTATAAGGCCCAAGATCATTGGGCCGGCGCGTAAAGAACCAGTTCAACCCAAGCGTATGTTCATCATCGATCGGCACCCGCCATTCCATGTGAGAACCAAGACAAAAACCGTTTGGCCATAACGCAATTCGACCAGCCGTCCATCTTGGATCGTCTTTGGTCATGCCTTCGCGGATGCGCCGGTAAATGAGCCCATAATCGAATTCATCAAATGCAAGTTCGAGATGTTTGGGCGAGTAAGGCCCAAGCTCGCCTCTGAGCCGCATCGTCCAGTTCTCATGCATCCACTCAAAGTGCACGGGATCGATGGAGTTCTCCTGACATTGCAGCCAATTACAGGGGATTTCCATGCCGACAATTTCAACAAAACCATTATCCCAGGACAACAGCTCCCAAACCGGCAATTCCGGCGCTGGATCCGGCCCCATGTACGCCCAGAGCATTCCGGCCAGAGCACGTACTGGATAAGCTGGCGTTCGACACCGTTGCTTCAGAGACGAATTTGGATTGACGATATCGTCATAGGGCACTTCCAAGACCGCACCATCAGGCCCGACCAGCCAACCATGATAGCTGCAGCGAATACCCTTTTCCTCGACAAAACCGTAAGACAGATCAGCCCGCCGGTGCGGACAATGTCGGTGGACCAGCCCAAAGTTTCCCGAGAGATCCTTATAGACAACAAGATCCTCCCCGAAGAGTCGCACCGGCTTGATGGGTACCTCATCGAGCTCACTCTCCCCGGCGAAGGGCTGCCAATACCGGCGCAAGAGATTGCCCATCGGCGTACCGGGGCCGACCTCTGTCAACAATCGGTTCTTCTCTGCGCTGAGCATGAATGCGTCCTATTGAATAGGGGACCGTACGCCAACAAGCGACGGTCCACCCACCCGTCTGCAGCGATACTCTTCTGCAGCCAGCCCTGCAGCGCTTGCCTACATTTCGATATGCGCCGCCTCACCGGTCGCCAGTGCCGCTTCAATTTTCTTGATCAGCGCCCGCGCCGACTGGGCACTAAGCTCGACAGCAACGCGCTCCGTACCGCCCTTAGCTTCATTGACGAAATCAATATTCAGCGTGTGGTCGAACTGCGCGTGATAGGGATGATCAAAATAGACGTTTGCCGTATCGACAGCCATCCACCCCTCCGGACCTTTGGCACTGCCAGCAATCCGCGTTTTTTCCGTAATGTAAGAACACATGAAAGACACTCCAGATCTGGATTGAAGATCAACCGCGTTTATGCAGGCCTCTAAGCCAGATGCTTGTTAAAGAATGCATAGACCTTGTCCCAGCCATCGAGCGCCTGTTCCGGTCGATAGGCGGTGCGATGTGAATTGAAAAAAGCGTGCGCCGCATCGTCATAGCGATGAAAATCATAATCCTTGTTGTGTTCTTGCAATGCCGCCTCGATCACATCAACATCCGCCGGCGTCGGGTTAGGGTCGTCATTGCCAAACAGGCCAAGCAACGGGCAACTAAGGTCCGCTGTAAACTCGATGCCTAGAAAAGGCTTAGTTGCAGTAATCCGTGAGGGATCTCCCGGCACCATATTGCCACCCCAGCAATCGACCGCCGCATCGATACCTTTGACCTTACAAGCGGCGATATAAGTGTGCCGCCCGCCAGAACAGAATCCGATCACACCGATCTTTCCGTTATGTTCCGGTTTGTTCTTCAAGAATTCAATGGTTGCAGCAACATCGGACATGACAATGTCATCGTGAACACCACCTTCAGCGCGCGCCTTTGCCGCTAAATCGTCCGGACTGCCATTGCCAAAACGGAAATAAAGGTGGGGGCAGGCAGCAGCGAAGCCATTATGCGCCAAGACCCGTGTTGCCTCCATGGACCAATCATCCCAACCGGGCATATGATGGATCAACACCACACCGGGATACTTTCCAGGCGCGGTTGGCCGCGCATAATAAAGCTCGCCCTGATCCCCGCCACCTGCAGAATAGCTAAGTGTATCGGCCGCCAAACTTCTATAAGTCATGAGATCCTCCCAAGTGCTATGGCCCCGAGCAACGCACCCGGTCCCAGTATTGATATTGCCAGACAGTGTATCAGCGATCATTCTATGATCAACAGATGACAATCCCTAATCGAATACGGCTTGGGCCGGATCTCCAGACCGTATGGATGGTTCAACGAAGGCAATGACATGATCGACAAAGCACCATCTTCGCGCGCTTCCGATAACCTAGAGCAGCTTTCAAGGGACATCGACCGAAAGAGCATGATGCCGCTGTGGGAGCGAACCGGAGGTATGCGGCCTGGCTCTGACTGCATAGCCATGCATTGGCGCTATAACGACATAAAGCCGGACCTCTTACGGGCCTGCGAACTGATAACCAAAAAACAAGCAGAGCGCCGTGTTCTGGTGCTGGAAAATGAAGCCTTACGCGGCACAACGTATATCACCAACACGCTCTATGCCGGCCTGCAGATCATTCTGCCAGGGGAAATCGCACCGTCCCACAGGCATACACCAAACGCCCTCAGATTTGTCATCGAGGGCGACGGCGCCTACACGGCCGTCGACGGCGAACGCCTGATGATGCACCCGGGCGATTTTATCGTCACACCCAATTGGACCTGGCATGATCATGGCAATCTCGGCGACGGCCCTGTGGTTTGGCTGGATGGCCTCGACTCGCCTTTCACCAATTTTCTCGGCACAACTTTCCGCGAGGACCTGACCGACGACCGCCAGAACCTGTTTCGTCAAGACGGCGATAATGCCGCAGCCTTTGCTGCCAACATGCTGCCGCACGACTTCCGCCCAGCAAGCGCACAATCACCAATTTTGCACTATCCGTTTACACAAACGAAAAAGGCATTGGAACACCTTGCCGCAACCACCGATCCCCATCCCGCCCACGGCGTTAAACTGCGCTATGCCAATCCGGCAACGGGCCGGCATCCGTTTTCCACCATGGCCGTCTTTATGCAGCGACTTCCAGCCAACTTCTCAGGCCGCGACTATCGCTCAACCGAGGGCAGCGTTTTCTGCGTCGTCGAAGGTGATGGGAAACTTATCGCAGGCGACAAAACATTCGAGATGACGCAACACGACGTCGCCGTCGTCCCCTCCTGGACCGCCTATCGATTTGAAACCTCAACGGCGATGATGATCTTTAGCTATTCCGACCGTGCCGGCCAAGAGGCTCTTGGCTTCTGGCACGACGAAGATCCGCCCATGGCAAAAGACAAGCAGCCCTAGTCCCACCAAGCCAGTAACAACGCAAGACTGCGGTAGCCCCCAAAACTGATGATAAGAGCAATAGCCAAAGCCTTCGACGGTGTTGACGTTCGCCTGCATATACCGCTGTTGTTTCACTCTTGCCTAACCCAGACCGCCGGCAATTTAATCAGGGTCACCATTGTCTACCGCGCGCTTGAGCTTGAATTATCGATCATCCTGTTGGGCCTGATCACCGCGACGTACGCTTTGCTTCCCGCGTTCTTGGCCATCCCGCTCGGGCGCTTTATGGACCGCGGGCATGACAGCAGCGTTTGTTGGATGGGTACCAGTCTCAAGATCGTGGCCAGCCTTGGGTTTATTCTGGTGCCACCATCTGCGGCGAGTCTATTTTTGTTTACCGGTCTCTTCGGTCTCGGCCACATGTTCAACATTGGCGCGACGCAAATTGTCTGCGTCAGGTCTGCACGCGCTGACCGGCGCGATTTCGCATTCGGCAATTATATGATTGCCAATTCCATAGGACATACCTCAGGTCCACTTATTCTGAGCTTTGCCGCGCTTGGTACCGCCAGCCCCCCGACCCAATTCCTGTTCATTATTTGCGCCGCACTGACCAGCATTTCCTTGCTGATTGCGTTTCTGATGCGCCCCGCCCCGCGCGCGACACAAAAAAAACGTGAGGAGGCGGCAATTCCTATGGCGGAACTGCTGCGCAAGCCCGGTATTCCGGTGCTGCTAGCCATTGGCATCATCACCGTTACGGCCATTGATTTGATGCCCGTCTACCTTCCGGTTCTTGGCAAGGAAACCGGCATCGCCGTGTTTCATATCGGGCTCATTCTGACAACGCGTTCGATCGCATCGCTTGTTGCGAGGATTTTTTTCTCAACCCTGGTGTACCGTTTTGGCCGCCAGCGCATGTTCGTAGCCTCCTTGTTGATTTCAACCATCGGTTTTGGGACATTCGCACTGCCTGTTCCCGTGGAGGCTCTGTATGGCGCGTCTGTCCTGTTCGGGTTCGGCATGGGGCTTGCGACCACGTTGAGCGTGACCAGCCTGGTCAATGCCGCCCCGGCCGAAGCACGCGCTACCGTTATCTCACTCCGCATGTTTGGGAATCGCATCGCACAGATAGCATTGCCCGCATTGGCCGGTCTGCTCGCGAGTGTTACCGGTGCTGCCGGCGTATTCGCCGTTCTCGCAACCGGCCTCGCCGCCGCCACTCACACCATTCAAAAACATCCGAGCGCCAGCAACACCAAGTAGGGTGTACTTTAGCTTTCCCAACATCCCCCTGGTGGATGTTGGGCCTATGACCGCGACAACATCACCCTGGCAGATGTTGGGCCTATGACCGCAACAACATCGCCCTGACGGATGTTGGGCATATGACCGCACCAACATCGGCCTGCCGAATGTTGGGCAAGATAAAGAATCAGTCGGCCTGTAAGCCGGGTTCTGTCTGGAAGGCGAACCTTCCTGGGCGACCATTCATCTGGGACGGCCATTGCTGACCGCCTCATGCAACCAACCCGGGCGAGAAATCTGGAAACGGACCTGGCGCCAAGCATTTCTGCACACACCCGCTCGCCCCTATTTGGTCTTGCTCCCGGTGGGGTTTACCCTGCCACCGACGTTGCCGCCGGCGCGGTGCGCTCTTACCGCACCATTTCACCCTTACCCGCCAATGCCCGCAGGCCTGCCAGGCGGTGTATTTTCTGTGGCACTTTCCCTGAGGTCACCCTCGGCGGCCGTTAGCCGCCACCGTGTCTCCATGGAGCCCGGACTTTCCTCCACCCCGCCGACCTTCGGCCATAAAGCCGGTCAGCGTGGCAGCGGCCGCCCGGCCGACTGACCAAATGAATAAGGTCCTAAATGCCGTCGACGTCAAGGCTATAACCAAGTCACGATGAACCGACCAGCGCACTCGCGCCATGGCAGACCCAAAAAGTCGGCCAGCAGGAATTGTGCGTCGTCCGCCCTATTGCGCCGGGTCGGGCTTGCGACCCGTCACTTGTTCAATGGCAATGGCTGCCAGAACGCGTGATGAAAGGCTTCCTTGAGTTGTAGAACCGTGGGTGAGCTTTTGCCCGAGCGATGACGTATTGACCGGCGCCAATGATCCGTCAGCCAGACCGTTCGTCGGTGATTTGCTGGTCTCGCCGCAACCGGCAAGAATCAACGCGAAAACTGCGACAACGCGGAACGATCGAAACACGCCACCCCCACAAAAATCCATGCCCCGGATTGGATCAGGCCACGCAAAAGTAACGATCCAGTCCAAAGGCGCAAGTGCAATAGAGCCGCATCGCACTCAAGTATTGGAGATGATCACAGCCTGAAATTGCGGCGGTGATAAGAACTTACCAAATAGTTATAGTGAACCATTTTGGGCACAAATGATCATAGTTCTGATAATTATGCTTCAAGTTTACTCTTTGTAATCAATAATATGCCACGGTTAACCTAAACCGCATATCAACCAATTGGCCAAAAGAAGGGCAATGGCCGGAAGAAAGTGTAGTTATGGCACGTAGAGACACAACGAGTTTAGTTGACGAGCAATCTGCTGCATCGGGCCAGTCGTCGGAAGCCCTGTTGCAGCTTGGCCTGATGTACGCAACCGGCCGCGACGTCGAGATGGACTATGTGATGGCCCACAAGTGGCTGAACATTGCTGCCGCCCGTGGCAACGCGATTGCACGTTCTTATCGCACTGAATTATCTCGCGATATGAGCCGGCAGGAGATCGCCAGAGCCCAGCGCCTGGCCCGCACCTGGATGGCCAAACATTAATCGACATCCGCTGGCGTACATAAACCTGTAAGCCAGGGTATTTTTATAATTTAACATTTTCTGAACAGCGACGTCACACAATCCCAGCTTCTTTGCATGACACCGCCGACCGCCCGACCGGCTTTTTTGGCGCCTTCGGTAACGGTCTTGCCCGCGCCTTGCAAAGATTTCTTTGAATCTTCGAGAGTATTCTTCGCCAATTCTTTAACGGTTCGCGGCGGCGCATTACCACGCTTGCTCGGCTCCGGACCGGTCTTTTCCGGCGGTATCGCAGTTCTGTTTGGCGCTGGTGGCACAGCCAGCAAATGTGACGCTTCAAGCATGACGGCCCGCCCCTCACATGCAGCTCCCGTTGTGGGGCCTGCGCGACAGCTTCCATGCCGGCCCAAACGGGCGATCCCGCGGACACAGGCAAAACGCACCGCCCGCTCCGCCCGGTTCACACCTTGCAGCTTTTCGCTGCCCTTAACCTGGCAACGATAGGTGGTTGCCGGTTCACTGCACACCACGCATATTTCCTGCGCACTCGCCGCCTGCACGCTGCATGTCGCAACAAGTCCAATCGCAAAACCTAATAGTCCTGTGAGACGCATAGTCATTTTGCCTCTCCATCCGCCCCCCGCACATGGCCCAAGATTTGGGCTATTTCCGCCGGCCTGCCCCGACACCACAACAAGTCTAACATATGTGAGCCCGTAAAAAACGCCGCTTGTCCAGTTAGGAGAGCCGGATTAGGGCTGACCGATAAGCAAATAGGTTTGAAAGGGCCGGCGCTCGCATAAACGCTGATAATAGGCCTCAATCCCCGCCAGACGCGGCTTGTCAAACTCCAGGCTGCACCATCTATGCACACACACGCCGACACAAATATCGCCGAGCGTAAAGGTTTCTCCGGCGACAAATGGCCCTTTACCAAGCTCGCCATCCAGAGTTCCCATGAGTTTGTTCCAATCGCCTTGCGCTTTGGCGATCATGGCGGCGGACTCATAGCCGGGCGCCTTAACGACCATACCGTGAAACACCGTCCGCATAGGAGCGCCGATCTCCGAGCCGACCCAATCCATCCAGGTATCGACCACCACCCGAAGTTTCAGATCATCGGGATAAAGATCCCGGCGCTCGTGCTTGGCCGCCAGATAACGAATAATCGCATGGCTTTCGCGCATGATGTAGCCGTCATCACTAACGGTCGGCACCCGTTCAAATGGATTGAGGGCGCGATAGACCGGGTCACTCGCGGGGCGAAACCCGCGTCCCCAATCCTCCCGCTCGAAATCCAGGCCGATCTCGCCACATGTCCACAGCACTTTGCGCACATTGCTGGAGTTTGCGCGTCCGTATATTTTCAGCATTGATTTACTCATTCACCAAGAAGCCGACATAACCCAGGCCCACGTCACATCTTCCGATAAGCTCCAGTCTAGGCTACCAGAAGCGACGACAAATAATACTGACGAACTACATCCAGTTTCCAATCCTGTGGACTTGCGATATGCCGATTGAACAACCAGAAAAAGCATTCCCCGTCTCTTGGGACCAATTCCACCGTGACGCCCGCGCACTGGCCTGGCGCCTGATGGATAAGGGCCCCTTTTCAGCCATCATTTGTATTACCCGCGGTGGTTTGGTACCGACCGCAATTGTCGCCCGCGAACTTGGCATTCGCGTGATTGAGACGGTTTGTGTTGAGAGCTACCAGGATGAAACCGTGCAGGGACAAATACGGGTCCTCAAGACCATATCGCCTGAGATTGCGAGCCTCGCCGCAACCACCGATGCCAAGCTTCTCGTCGTTGACGATCTCACGGATACCGGCAAGACGGCACGTCTGATCAAGACGCTTCTCCCGGATGCTCATTTCGCAGCAGTTTACGCCAAGCCGATGGGTACTCCATTGATCGACACGTTCGTCACCTCCGTTAGCCAAGACACCTGGATCTATTTTCCCTGGGATTTGGGCCTATCGTACCAGGCCCCGATTGGCCCACCATGAGACCGATTACAATAGCGGGGCAGGCCACCTCCATCTCTTGCATTAAGTGAATGAACTGTTATACCCGGCCATTCAGACCGGAGACGTGGCCGAGTGGCTGAAGGCGCTCCCCTGCTAAGGGAGTATACGGGAGACCGTATCGAGGGTTCGAATCCCTCCGTCTCCGCCAGGGGTTAAGCTAACTAATTGTTTTAAATTATTTAATTGACCTCATCCGTTTTTGTTCCCACATTTATTCCCACAGATTTTAGTAGTTCTCCGGACTCTATGGGCCAACCTTCATTAGCCGTCGGAAGACCTCTGGGATATTACCCGTAAATATTCGGATGCGATGCCTTGGACGGTTCGGCTATTAATGCACCGCCTTGGTTCATCGGCCTACCAGGGGGCTTTACAGGGTCGCCGTCAAAGTGAACTGGGCTGCAGCGATTAGTCAGGACTTCGCGCATGCGCAGCCTCGCCGCGGAAAGCTTGCTTACAACTGAGCCGCGTACTCTCGGTTGCAGTCGCTGACTGTCTAGCATTACCCCCTCAAGCCACCTCTTTTGCTCAGTCCCCGCTTAATACAAGTACAGCGTGGCTCGCAAAAGGCCAGAGAGCAATTAAGATCAGCCACCACTGAGGAATGAAACCTCACTGAGCTTGCTGCTTCTTCTGACCCGGAGCCGATGCTTCAGGTGTGGCTGTTACTTTCATCGAAATACTGCCGTATCCGAAATACACGATTGTTCCAAAGATTGCGCCGAATATTACCGATGTAATCAGTGCATTGGCGACGCGATTACCAAAGAAGATGTTGTTGCCGATCCATGACACAATGAACACAACGACCGACGCCACAAGAACTGGCTCAAACCAAACGTATTCCGTTGGTAGTATCATTTACTGTAGCCTCCTGATTAATCGGTTTGGGAATCCATTCCGGTGGCCTTTCGGCCCGAACTGTACCCGTAGAGCCAGCCAATCACCAATCCAACGACCAAGCTGATGGCGATCACCACGATCCGGCGCGACTCGAACGACCAGAACAGAAAATTTAAGTTGACCTTTGCCGTATTTTGCAAAACGAAGATTCCAAGGAAAGCACCAAGAACCAGGATCGCCCAGTGCCGCGCCTGCCCTGCAAATCTAGTGAGCACGGGTTTTTTCATCTTCCATCATTGAGACATGTCCAGGTGTTCTTGGTGCCAAAGCAATTCAATGAATGGCCTTTAGATCGCCGCTAAAGATCCTTAGTCCATTTCTCCAACAACCGCCCGGCCGTGTCTTTTCCTCCCCAGCCAATCGCAATGGCAACACCGAGCGCGATAGCACCGATGAGCAAGGCGAACCCCAACGTGATGATCTCGTTAGCGACGCCCATCTGCCGCAGGCCCATTGCAGCAGCCAGCACGATGATGGCCACTCTCAGCAGACCCGATACCGGCTTGGCGTCTTTCGATTTTTCGACAATCCCTGCAACGAAATCGGCAGCCACGACACCAAATGCGATGATCACGCTACCGAGCAGGATCTGTCCGCCCAGGGCAAGTATCGTCGAGAGCATATCTGACAGCACCGCGAAGTTAAGAAGCTTCGCAGATTCGATAATCCCAAAAACCATGATGGCAAAAAAGGCGATGTAGCCGGCAATCTGCGATGGCGGCGTCCCGCCCAAGACTTCCCGGGTGACCCCTATGCGCTCGCCGATTTTGTCGAAGCCCAGCGTGGGTAGGAGCGTGGCAAGCGTTGTAGAAGCGAATTTGGCTATGATGAAAGCCAGTAGGAGCACGATGGCGGCCGCGAAAATGTTTGGGATTGCGTCGAGAATGCTCACGAGCATGCGCTGCGCCGGATCGGAGATCGAGCGAATATCTAGTGCCTCCAGCGCGGCAATCGCAACGGGAATAATCAATAGCGTGAATACCAGAACGCCAGCAAAATTTGAGATTCCGGTTTCGCCGGTCACCTGGGCAAAACCAAAACGCTGGGAGAGCGAATCTGCCTGAGCAGCCTTGAGCGTACTGGTGAGGGCACGGCGCGCAACGACGGCAACGATCCAACCGATGCCGAGGATCAAGCCAGCGCCGATCAGATTCGGCAAGAACGCAAGGAACTTCTCGACCATCGATTGCATTGGTTTGAGAAGACCTTCGAGTCCGAGTACGCCTAACGCGGCAGGCAGGGCCACGAGTATCGTCACCCAGAACAAAGCTTTGCCGATTGAGGTGCCAAGGTCCTGCCCTGTCTCAGTGGACAACTTTCCAAACGATGTGCGATTGATCACATACTTGGCAGCGGACGACAGCCCCCTTCCGATAAAATAGGCCACAATAAGAATTGCGATGGCCGCAAGTAGCTTTGGACCGTATGAAAATATTGCTTCGTAGAGAGCTTCAAACTGCTTTTGTAGATTCATGACTATTAGCTCCGTTTTCTACATGCAGCTTTGCCGGCCTATGCGCTCTTGAACCGACATATTCATCTCAAACTGAATCTGACGGCCGCGCAGAGACTACTATAGACTTAAATATTCACACAGCTTCCTGTTGATATCATTGATATTTGTCAAAACAGTTTTACCAAAAACTGACGATCTTTAGCCTTCAACATTGAAGTCAAACAATGTCATCGGTCCTCGTCATAACGTGTCTCTAAGGGACACTGGCAAATGATCACTGGCCTACAAATAGCAGCCGGTCTCGCTTTTCTCCTGATAGGAGGTGAAGCTCTGGTTCGTGGGGCTGCCCGCATTGCGACGCAGTTCGGGCTGTCCCGTTTGATTGTCGGAATGGTCATCGCAGGTTTCGGCACATCTCTTCCCGAGCTTGTCGTAAGCGTGCGCGCGGTCCTAGCCGATACTTCGGGTCTGGCCGTCGGCAATGTAGTCGGCTCTAATATTGCGAACATCTTGCTCATACTTGCCGTCGCTGCACTGGTCAGGCCGATTGAGGCGGCAAGTCGAAACCTTGAGCCGGAAGGCATTGTTTTAATCGTCATAACGGTCGGATTCGCACTAATTTGCCTCCAGGGAACGGTCCCGAGATGGCAAGGCGGACTAATGATTGCGCTAATGGTTGCGCTTGTTGCCTTGAGACTACGACAAGAACAAACCGCCGCGCGGCAAAGACCCGCCACGACGGCGACCGTCGATACCGTAGCTCCCGTGATTTCCCCAGGCTGGCCAGCGATCCTTTTAATTGCCACAGGTCTGGCCGCCCTGCCGATTGGTGCCGAGCTATTCGTCCAGGGATCGACGGCACTGGCACAGATACTTGGCGTTTCCGACGTCCTTATCGGACTGACGATCGTTGCGGTGGGAACGTCGCTGCCGGAGTTGGTCACCTCGGTGGTGGCGGCTGCGAGGGGCGAGGCGACGATTGGTTACGGCAACATCGTCGGCAGCAATTTGTTCAATATATCAGCCATCTTTGGTTGCGCAACACTTGTTGGTCCGATGAGAATCCCCGCGAACGTCGTCATTGTCGACAATAGTGTAATGATCGCAGCTACAGCGGTTATGCTGTGGTTTCTCGCAACGCACGCACGTTTGACGAGGGGTGAAGCCGGACTGATGCTGATTGCATATATTGGATATGTCGCAGCTCGGTACGTGTACGCTCTAAACTGAAGACAATCCTTTAACCACAAGACGACATAGCACCAGTCCATCTTGCTACTGCATGCAGCACTCAAGGACGCGATGTTCGTCAAGTTCGGACTATAGACCACCAAGCTCTTAACGCACGACAAGTGATTGATTTGACAGTGCCCGCGTTCCCAACGAAGCTGAATTCAAGAATTGCCAGCACAATGAGCAGGAGTGCACAGTCGAATGTTGGAATTTGCTGATCGATGGAAAAAGGCTGATGGTTACCAGAAATTCGAACTGATCCTAACTCTGGTTGTCGTAGCCGTAGTGAGTATCATTGCGCTATTTGCTGTTATGCGGCTTGTGATTCGGCTCTTTGATCTTTTGTTTCTCAGTCTGGACTTCCTAAGCGCAGGTACGTTTCAGATCCTGTTCGGCATGATATTTATTGTCCTCATTGCGCTCGAATTCAATAGATCAATACTTCATGCCCTATCCGCCGGGATCGGAGTTATTCAGATCAAGGGCGTGGTTCTAATCGCCACCATGGTCGTTGCCCGCAAAATCATACTTATGGATATCAAAGAGACATCGCTTGAGCTGCTACTCGGACTATCAGCGCTACTCTTGTCTTTGGGTGCGCTATACTTCTTAATAAGTCGGGATCCAGTCGAGGCTCAAAGGCGAAACAACCCATAAGCTCATGTTAGCCGCTTTTTCATAGAAATCGGATCTTACGAAAGAACCAAAGCAGAGCGGCTGCTACGACGATCGTAATTGCAACCTCGACCCAAAATGCACAAGGGTACTTTGCGCCAGGTATTCCCTCGACATTGATCCCCAGGAGCCCCGCGAGCAGTCCGAGCGGTAGAAAGATTGCCGCGATCACAGAAAGAACAGGATCGGGTTTGCGCCGCGATTTTCCACCTCATTCCGAATTCTCCGGACCGCCTCGAGGTCTTTATTGGAATGCGAAACAAAAATCCACGCATCACTTACTCGCCTCGACATAGCCCCTCCACGAAATAACCGATCAGAAACGCTTAAGCCATCGACTCGCCCTATTTCAAGCTAGCGTCGGCTAATATCGATGATCTAGGCCCGTTCTTTCACCCTTTGAATTGTAGCCACACCTACAGCAAAGACGCTGGCGACATCTCAGACACTTCTGCCGTCATCAATCATTCGCAAGGCTTCGCGACCTTGTGTTCGGTTCAGCTTCGGCTTAGGGCCAAGTTTCACGCCGTTTCGTCGTGCTTGCTTGCGACCCTCATTGGCGCGACGGTTAATGCGCTCTCGTTCGTCGTTGGCCAACGAAGACAGGAACGCCAAGATACCTTTGCCAATTGGCGAGGTGAGATCCAACCATTGCCGGTCGAGCACCTTGATGAGCGCCCCGCGTTCATGCACCCGTTCCATGATCTTGATGCCATCCGCCATGGACCTCGTCGCCCGATCCCACTCAGCCAGTATCAAAACATCGTCGACGTTCAACGACGATATCGCCTTCTCGAGCTCGGGTCGGTTGTGGGTGCTCTTGCCTGACCGCTTCTCGGCATAGATTTTCTTGCAGCCGGCTTTCTTCAACGCCACAATTTGTCGATCAAGTTTCTGGTCTTTGGTTGAGACCCGCGCATATCCGATTTTCATGCCGAAAGTTTAAGACAAGTTACCCTAAACTCGGAACGCATAATCGGAACATAAAGATGCCCGTCGTTGCTGGGTCACGCTATGCGTTCCGCAACTCACGTTCTGCGGAACAATTGCTCATCTGGAACAAGTCCGGTATCGATATAGGAGCGGCTGTGATGGCAAGTTGTGAAGTCGCGAAGGGCCAACAGCGCCATAAGTCGAGTGCGGACGATCAGCCGTCGAGTGTTCTCTTAGCCATAATGGCGCTTCGAATGGCGTTCAAGAAATGCTGCGGCGCGACTTCTTCTGTAGCAATTTTTGCGTCCGACGGCAGCTTACCGACTGACATCGACGGCTCGGTGCAGACGGTGGTGACGGTCAAAAATGACCCAAATCGGACATATTGGACACAAATACCGTGGTCCGGTCAGATGGGGCCAATTCAAGATAATGGAGGGGGCGAAGTCATACTCGCATAGTGCTGTAAGCACCATCTGATGGATGGCATTAGAGCATTGAACGCATTGGATAGCCTGCTGTTGTTCAGGATGTTGGTAGGGTGCGAGGAGGCTATAATGAGGGACCCAGCAGTTCGAGAACTGCTGGGCTTACGATGGATCTCACGAGCGCAAAGTTCAGTTTTGCCGCGTTTGGCTCTCGACCATCCAGAGGTGCTTCTCGATGACCGCAGCGGCTGTCGTTAGATAATGGACGGTAACCGGATCATCTCCGCGTTCATAGTCCTTAATGGCGCGGCGCGTCAGCGTTGCGAGTTGCTCAAGTCGAATAGCAAGCGCTTCGAAGAGCTGATTTGCGTCAGTCCCCTGGTTAGGGAAGGGTGCCATGCTTGTATTTGCTGCAAGTGCTTGGACCGTTCCAGCAGGTATGGTTCCAAGGGCGGCAAGGCGCTCCGCAATTATAACAGCGTGGCCATCTATATCACCGTAAAGTTGATCCATTGCACCGTGCCAGTGGGCGATGCGGGATGCGCCCAGGTTCCATTGGACTTGACGCACTGCCATGGCGGTGTCGATATAGCCGGCCACGACCTGTTCTAGGACATCACGTGGCGATGCAGTGCCAGCCTTGGTGCGAAGTTTGATTGCTGACTTACCAGCGCCATGGTTGATGGTCTCAACGTTTGTTGCGTGCGTAGACATATCTTGTCCTCTTTCGTTAAAGACTGATGATTATTGGTGAGGAGAGCCTTAAGCTGCACGATCCGTTAACTGGCCAAGAAGTTCGGGCAGCTGGTCCGTGACGTCAAAGTTCTCTGCGATCATAATCAGTTGACCGGCGTCTAGCTGCGTCAAATCAATGTCATTCGCCGACAGCATGTTCATCAGTTGCTCGCCACCCAGGCCGCCGGACTGAGCGGGATCGATTCCATATTCTGCGAGTTGCTGAATGATGGCCGGCGCATCGATGTCAGATGCGCTCTGTCCAAGAACGCCTCCAGCAAATTCGGAGAGACGTGCCAGGTCAAACATTTGAATAACTCCTTTTTGAGAGGTTTAGAATACAGGCTCAAGAGGTGCGCTCTACAATGACAATGGCCTGAGCCACGCCATGCACCGAGGCGAATACCGGCGATGCTACTTGGATAACCTGCCGAGCATTCTGCTTAGCTCCAGCAGTGGCGGCCGGTGTTTGGTCTGATTTCATCATCGCGTGGGTCATCTTCGTTCTCGGTGCTTGCAGGCCCAATTGCCTGTGCCACGGAGATGGCGTGTCAACCGAAGGTTCGCCAATTGAAAAGTGAGCTCCTATTGATCGTTAATGACGATCGAATTCGGACCTTCGCTGGGCCCTTTTCGATCAACGCCATCAATTAATAACCCACCAAATGACACGCGTCGGTATCGGAGCCAGCGGTTGCCCTATCAACGGCTGTTAAACTCACTCGGTTTCTTGCAGTTCTGCCATAGATAACGGGTTCATGGGTGGCATCTCGATGTTGATACGAGCACCGGTTTTGGCTCTGACCAATGTTTCGCTGCAAGGCGGTATGACGGACGGTCCTGGGGGTATCGCGTCGGCCTTTCCTCACCGTGCCGATGATGGTCGGTTTTGGGTGTAGAGCAGGAGTACAGAGATGATGCCCCATGCGTGCTTGTGACCCTAACCGGCCCTGAGCAGATGCAAAATCACTCTTTTCACCGGCAAACTTACAACAGAGCGTAGTAGACGCCACGCCCACTGCCCATTGATGTACGATAAGCTTGGAAGCAGGTCAGCATTGACCTCATGAGCGGACAATGTCCTGCGTGCCCGACCGAATCCGAAACTCAAGTTTAGCTGGTTTATCTGACGACGTAGCAGAAACCTGGCATCGGCGGTTCGACGCAACGGGACAACAAAAGAACACCCTATTGTGCTCTGCAATGTCTTTTGAATTGAGTTGCGTAACTACTCAGATCTGCAAAGGCTAGGATCAGGTCAAGGCAAAGGGGATATATCTTTGGCATAAATGTATGCCTAGATATCACGACGAATCACCCAAGGGTCTCGTTGCTCTCTGGTCGTTGCAGACTTCTCTTATCACGGCAGGCAGATCGGAAAGGTGATCGATGACCTTGTCTGCACCGAGTTCGAGTGGTGGTATTGTCGTGTACCCATAACTTACGGCGACGACCGGTACACTAAGCGCTCTTGCCATCTCGACATCGGTGATGCTGTCGCCGACGACCAATGCCTCCTGGGAGGCAGCGGATAATTGGCCCAGGGCGTTTTGCAGCATTGTAGGATCTGGCTTCTTGGGTGTCTCGTGGTCTGCGCCGACAATGGCGCCCAATAATTCCGCGACGTCCAATTCCTGCAAGACCATGCGCGCCACGCTTGCAGGCTTGTTTGTACATACGCCCAAAGCCTTTCCTTCAGACTTCAAATCGCGCAAGAGCTGCAACCCACCAGGATATACCTTTGATTTGCCAGCCCCGAGCGAATTGTAGTGAGTTTCAAACGCCTCTTCGAGACGCGCGCATAGCGCTTCGACCGGATCCTGTTCCAGTGCGGCGAGCGCCCGCTCAACGAGAATGCGCGCTCCGCCGCCGACCATGAGACGAACCTTCTCAGGTGGTAAGGGCGGCAGTCTTTCGGAAGTGAGCGCTACGTTTAACGAGTCTGCAATATCAAGTGCACTGTCGACCAGAGTGCCATCAAGGTCGAATATGATTGCACGCGGCCATTGATCAGTCATGGTATTCTTCTGGCTTGGTACATTTCTGCAAATTCTGCTTATGCCGCGGCGCGCCCTAGTCGGGAAGCACTCTTATGTGATCTTGCGTTACAACGAAGCTGATTGTTGCACCAATATTGAAGGGCTGTTCACCCTGTAAGTGGGCTTGATCAATTATCAGCTTCTCATTAGCGGCGTCGACCACATAGCGAATTGTACTTCCGAGAAACTCCCGCGCCGAAACAGTACCCTGAAGTGCACCGGCCGAATCCGAATCAACTGTCTGAATCTCGAATGCTTGGGGGCGCATCACGATTGATGCGCGGCCCTCCTGGCCGCCCCCAAGGGGGATCTGCAAGCCTCCATCGGCGACAAACACGGTTCCGGAGGCCTCTGTCGTGATCTTACCGCTGAGAATGTTGGCGGTACCGAGAAAATTTGCAACGAATGAGTTCGCTGGATTGTCATAGAGGTCCATAGGTGTGCCGACCTGCTGTATGACACCGTCGTCCAACACGGCCATCCTATCGGATGTTGTATTCGCCTCTTCTTGATCATGGGTTACAAAGATTGTCGTTAGCTTGAGCCGGCGCTGCAGCGCCAAAATCTCTTGTCTCATCTGAATGCGCAGGTTTGCGTCCAGGTTGGAGAGTGGCTCATCCAACAACAGCACCCGAGGCCTTACGATGATCGTGCGTGCCAGCGCAACGCGCTGCTGTTGACCACCAGACAACTGAGAGGGTCGTCTGCTCGCAAAATCTTGCAGACCGACCAACTCCAAGGCTTGGCCAACGCGCTCGCGGATCTCTGCCCGGCCAACGCGGCGTTCCTCAAGGCCGAATGCAACATTTTGCGCAACCGTCATATGCGGCCAAAGGGCATAGCTTTGAAAGACCATGCCGACGTCCCGTCGCCACGGAGGCAGACTAGCTACATCCTGACCGCCAACAAGTATCCGCCCATCCGGTTTTGGGCCAAACCCAGCGATGGCCCTAAGAAGCGTCGATTTACCGGAGCCTGAAGGTCCGAGGAAAGCAAAGAACTCCCCCGGCTCAATCTCGAGGTTGATGCTTTTGAGAACACGCGTGTCCCCAAATGACAGCGAGAGGTTCTCTATTGAGACCCCACTTGGTGCACCGCCATCGACGGACGCCTCTTGAGGGGTATTGCGATCTTTGAGCTGCGCATTATCCATCATGCCTCGATCAACTTTCCTGCCGGTCCTTGACCGGCATACTCGCGTCTCGTGCGCTCTATGACGCGATGTGAAACATACGTACCTATGGCGACGATCACCACCGCCAGCACGCCCAGAGCCGCCCCCGGACCTCTGCCCGCGGCTGACTGCATGAACTCGTAGATACCAAACGCCAGCGGCGCATCCGACTCGCGTGCAACGAGCATAATCGTCGCTGAAAGTTCAACCGACGCAGTAGCAAAGCTGGTAACGAAGCCCGCAAGAATACCGCCGGCCATGAGCGGTACGACGACACGCCTGACGGTGCGACCTTTGGTGGCGCCAAGGTTTTCAGCGGCCTCTTCCAGCATGATGCTCACCTGCTGAATGGCCGCCATGCAGGCACGCAGCGCATAAGGCAAGCGCCTAATCGTCAGCGCAACCACGATGATCACCCACCAAGTAGCAAGCGGCTCACCGACAAACGGTACCTTAATGTCATGAAAGGTTCTGAGGTAGCCGATGCCAAGCACCACGCCGGGCACCGCGAGGGATGCGGTTGCCACGTAATCCAGCCATTGGCGGCCGGCAATGGGTGTGCGCCAGACGATATATGCAATTGCCACACCCAGGATCACATCAATCGTCGCGGCAAGACCCGCGTAAATTAGCGTATTGATGATGTAAGGATAGGCCGTGGCTAGCATCTGGTTGTAATGGGCAAACGTATAGGCATCCGGCAAAACACTGAACGACCAAACGGTCGCGAATGACAAGAGCAGCAGGCCGATATGCGGCGAGAGTACCAATAGCAGGATGAGAATGACCACTGCATAACAGCCAACCTTTTCCCAGGTCCGAAGATCACGCTTGGTGAGGCCGCCACCGCCCTTTTGCACCGTGGCATAGTCCTTGCCGCGCATCGCCAACGTGGATGTCCAAAGAGCAAACAACGACAGTGCGATCAGAATTACCGAGATGACATAGCCCATCGGATCGCCAATGCCGATAGACGTAATCCGAAGATACGCTTGCGGGGCAAGCATTTTGTTCACGTCAAGCAGCAGAGGCGTCGCCAGATCATCGAAAACCTTTATAAAAACCAAAGCCGCACCAGCGATAAAACCAGGCATGGCTAGCGGAAATACAATCCGACGGAAGAGGCGCGATCCACTAGAACCAAGGTTCTGGGCGGATTCCTCCATGGCTCTGTCGATGTTGTTGAGGGCCGCCGACAGATTGATGAGAATGAAGGGGAAATAATGGACGCTCTCAACAAGTATGACGCCATTTAGTCCCTTCATGAAAGGAATCGTAAAGCCGAACCAATCCGACAAGAGCAGATTTATAGAACCGTTGTCGCCAAATAGCAGCTGCATGGCGACTGCGCCAACGAAGGGCGGCATGATGAGTGGAATAATACCAAGGGTCTGTATCAAAACCGCTCCGGAGAAATTGAAGCGGGTAGTGAAATACGCAAGAGGTATGGAAAAAATCGACGCTAGAACGACGGACGCTGCCGCAACGTAAACTGAGTTATAAAATGACTCCCTGAATAATGCCGATGAAAAGAAATCCACAAAGTTGAGATAGGTTAGTGCACCCGTATTCGGATCTTGAAAGGCGACATAGATCACTTTCAAGACGGGTAGAACTAGAAAGACGGCCAGAAACAGCGTTACGAATCCCGCCACCACCAACGGGCCGTAGTGCGTACGGTTCAAATCGCTCACATCGCTCCCCGGTAACGACCCAATAGGTTCATGCGAGAAAATTAAGATAGGGGCGAATGGGAATCGTCCCCTATCTCTTGCTTATCGTTAGGTGGCCATAGCAGTAAACGGACCCATCAACGAATGGACTTCGCCTGCTTGGCGAGCTTCGTTGCCTCGGCGTAATTCGCTTTCACCATGTTATCCCACTTCGATTCGAACTCCGCTTGGCGTCCGGTGACCTTGGTGGTGGCTTTCTTGCGCTTCTTTTTGAAGATCTTATTGAAGCTTTTCTCACTGGCTTTGGCAGCGCTGATCGGCACCTTAGCAATAAGCGCTCTCGCCTGCTTGATGAGTGCGGCAGCCTTCTTATTGGGCTTGCGGGCATGAGCAGCTTCTGCTTCTTGAAGAGCCTTCACGGCGGTACGCAATTCCGACAGCCTGTATGTAATCATCACATCGAATAATGAGTTGACGACATTGTAACGGCCCTTCGATAGACCAAGGTCGAACTTGACCTTTGCACCGATTGTCTTGTCCTTGAACGGATTTGGAAAGTCTGCTGGTGCCTTTGCATACGTCGCTGGATTTACCGGCAAACGCCTGATCTTCGGGTTCAACAAGAGTTCCTGGCCTTGTTTCGACATTAAGAACTCGATGAATGCTGCTGCAGCTGTCCTGTTCGGAGCGTTCTTGACGATCGCGATGTTTGCTGGAACCAGTGTCGTTACCGTCGGGTAGACGAAGTCAACCGGAAATCCCGAAGCCTGTGAAGACAGACCAAAAAAGTCGATCACAATGCCAAGGCCAAAATTGCCGCTATTTACGCCGTCCGGAACACCAAAGCTACGTTCGGTAATGGTCTTGAAGTTGCCGGCCATGAGTTTCCATTCCGCCCAACCGGCTTCCCAGCCCATACCCTGTAGGACAGTTTCTACTGTCAAATGCGTTGTGCCTGAGCGCGACGGAGCCGACATGCCGACGTGACCATGATAGACAGGCTTCTTGAGGTCAGCCCATTCCTTTGCGACGGGCAATTTCTTGGCTTTTAGGTAGCGCTTATTCCACATGATCCCGTAACCGGAAGCTGCGAAACCCTTGTAATAACCCTCTGGATCATTAATCGGGAAGGCGCCGACTTTTGCCGGAATGCCTTTGACCTTCACCTTGTATTTTGCAAGAAGGTTGTCGCCTTTAAGAACTTCAAAGGCGTCTGGCGCTGATGCCCAGAACAGGTCGGATGTGTTGCTGCCCGACGTTGCTTGCAGATACTTGATCCCAGCCGTCGTCTTTTTTTTCAACATTTCGACTTTTACTTTGGGATACTTTTTCTCAAATGCTGCCTTAAATGTCGTCGTCGTGTCAGGTGGGTAAGACGTGACGACAACGAGCTTACCATCAACTGCGAATGCTGATGTTGTGGCTATTGTGCCAAGCATCGCTAGGGCGAGTAGCGTACTATACTTTTGCATCTTCGTTTCCTTAGTGGCGGGTGCTGCCCGGTCATTTTATTGACACTGGGCATTCATCAAGGCTTTTCGGAGCACTTGTTCGAGCTCTTTGGCATCGAACTACCGAGATCGTATTCCTGTGCAATAAACATTGCAATAGTCACCAGTTTACACTGCTACGCAATTTATATTGCATAGCAACATTCCTGCATTCGGCTCGGAACATGCAGGAGAAAATCATGTATTGAGTTTTGATTTCTCATCGTCGGCAGATAACCCTCTGAAAAAAGGTTTGTATTAATACGCAGGTGGATAAGGCGTTGGCGATCTTCGGTTTGGGGCCTTTGTATGCATCAACATAAATCAAAACCGGGAGCGTTTATTGCAGCGCGTCGTAATGCCCTGCCATCCCAGTGATCTATTGCGGCGCCGGTAAGTAATACTTTCGGCTAAGGCGAATTAGGATGAATAACGGTTTCGGGTCCACTAATGCTCCTATCCGGTCAAACGCAACAGTATGACACCGCAGAGTGTGACGAGCGTGGCGACCACCTTCAATCCCGTAAAATGTTCACGCAGGAACAACGTGCCAATGAGAAGGGCAAAAATCACGCTGGTCTCACGAAGTGCAACGACGTTGGAAATTGGCGCCTGAGTGAACGCCCATACGACGATCGCATAAGCGATGTATGAACCCGTTCCACCGATTATGAATGCCTTGCGGCCTTGCCCCAAAATCTGACCCAAAGCACCGGGCTTTGCGACTAACAAAATTGGAATCCAAGCAATTGCGTTTAACAGCGCCAGCACAGAGTAAAACGCGATTGGACTCTCCGCGATCCGCGCGCCAATTCCGTCATTAACCGAGTAGCCTGAGATAAAGCACCCCGCAAATAGGGCGAGCAGTACACCGCGACCATCAAATTGGCCATCGCCTCTGGTCACCAATGCGAGGCTCATGATTCCAACTGACACAACTGCGACCGCAGTTATCTGGACGATCGACAAGCCGTTGCCTAAGATCAGCATCGACAACACCACGACCAGAAGTGGTGCACTCCCGCGCGCCACTGGATAGACTTGCGTTAAATCGCCAAATCGATAGGAGTTCAACAGGAACAACTGATAGCCAACATGCAATAGCGCTCCCGACAACAGATATGGCCAGCAGTTTGCATTTATCGTTGGCACGAACGGCAGCGCGAGTAACGCAGGCGGCGCGTGCCCGATGACAACAGCCGCCATACCCAGATGCTTGTCAGCGGAAGCTTTGACGAGCGCATTCCAGGACGCATGCAATAGGGCTGCCAATAGCACCGCCAGGAATACATGCGTCTCCATGTGTTACAAGATCCTCGCCTGGTGAGCGCCTCTGTTCGTAGACAGTCGCTTTAGATGCGCACTGAAAACCATAGCCTAGAGCATGGTGTGGGCCTTACAGAATAACCGTTAGACTTCGGTAACACGCCACTCATTCTTCGAATGACTGAATAAGCAGGGCTTGCCCGTTTGGGTTCGGCTTTGAACCCCACACAATGTCTCGGTCAAGGCTTTGAAAATTCCGCTATGCGCGACAAATAGAAAATTTTCATCTGGATGATCGGCCAACCATTTCTGTACAGCCTCTTTCGCACGCGCAACGGTGTGAGACCATTCTTCCGCATCAGGCGGCAGATTTCGGGCAATAATGTCCTGCTCACTTAAACCATGTTGGTGTCTAATTTCTGATGCAGTCATTCCTTCGAATCGACCAAAAGAGCGCTCTTTCAATAGGCTATCAATGTGGACCGGCAATCCGACATACTCACCCACAATCGCTGCAGTCTTGAGTGACCGAATAAGTGGACTGCTAACAATTCTATGGATCTCATGTCCGGCGAGCAGATTTGCTGCATCTTGGGCCTGCTTTATACCGGTTGCATTGAGCGGAATGTCGGTATGTCCTTGAATTCGTCCTTTCAAGTTCCAGTCTGTTTCGCCATGGCGCAGGTAGAGAAAATTCCGAGATACACTAAGCGCATTTTCAGCTATATCGTTCTGACCTCGGGTCATTCCGAAACCTTTCGTAACTGGACCACGCCGCTTTAGCGTGCTGGTTGTAAATCTCTGCCTTGCCATCCTTATGGTCTGGCAGATATCAGGCCAAACGACTGTCCTTAAGCCGTCCTGCGGCTTCGAGCAACGGATAACCACATGACGCAAACAGCGAATTGATGCGCTTTAAGTCGCGCATGATATCGATATGATAGGACGTGGTCGCAACTGAATTCGGTAGCCTTTCATGCAAGCGTTCAAGATGCTTGGTGGTGCTGACGAGTTCGATGTCCCGGAATTGCTCTTTACGGCGGATCAATGTTTGGGCATCGTTTAATTGCTTTTCCATAAAGACCTTGGACGCCAAATGGATCGTCTCACTGACATATTTGTAGGCGTCCATCAATTCAGAGAAACCTTGTTCAGAGAATTCTTGCCCACTTTGAATTTTCTGCCTGATCGTGTCGAGCAAGCTGCGCTCGATCACATCGCCAGCATGTTCCAAATTGACAGTGAAGGAGAGGATCTCGAAGGCCCGTGATCCCTCCTCTTCATCTATCTCTTCGTGTATCACGTCGGTAAGGTAAAGCTTGATGTCCTGATAAAGGCGATCCACGCCATCATCGAGCTTTCGCGTCGTTGTGCACAGTTGTCGGTCACCCGTCTCAAGCGCTTCAATCGACTTTTGGAGCATTTGCTCCACTTTACCGACCATACGGATTGTCTCGCGCGAAGCAGCAGACAGGGCAAGGCCTGGAACTTGCTTTGCCAGCGGATCAAGAAAGCGAGGCGCTTCGGGATCGTACTCCTCATTGGGATCAACGATGAGCCGAGAGAGCATCGTCTCTGCTGTGTTGAGCCAACCAATAAACACGACTGCCAAAAGACTATTGAACAGCAAATGTATCAAAATCAGTTGCTGACCGGGATTAGCGGTGAGATTTGTCAACAATGGCGACCAATAACTAATCGTCAATGCCGCTAGGCTCGCGCCTATTAATCTAAACAACAGGTTGCCAAACAGGATCTGCCTGGCAGCACTGCGCTCGGCAATTGTCAGAACTGCGGCGGGAATTCCAGCGCCTGCGTTAATGCCGAGAACCAGATAAAACGCCAATTGCTCATTCGAAAACAGGCCATTGTTGGTCAGAACGACTAACAGCAGCAATACGGCCAGGCTTGAATGGACAAGCCATGTCAAAAGTGCAGCCAAGATGAAACCAATCACGGGCTCATGGGCCAGCGCACCGATGATACCGTGCAGAACGCTGCTTGCACTCACAATCGCAGCGGCTGATGACAGCGTTTGAAGTGCTAGAAATACGCACCCCAGTCCCATGAGGACTCGGCCCAATTGCTTGAAGAGCCGATTTTGCTTGTCGAAGCTTGCGTGCAGAATGATGCCAACGAGAAATATCCCCGGCCAGTACTTATGAATATCCAATGCCAGGATCTGAACAACAATGGCACTACCGATATCCGCCCCCAGCATGATGGCCAGACCACCAGCTACGCCAACGGCGCCAGCGCTGGCAAATGAGGCTGCAATCAGCCCGACAGCGGTAGAGCTTTGCAGAACCATCGCTGACGCAATGCCCATAGCAAGTGCGCCAAAACGGCTAGCGGTACCGGCCATAAGTGCGGCCCTAATGCTTCCAGAGAATGCGCGCGCCATACCTGTGCGGGTCATGCGTGCACCCCAGATCAGCAGGGCGGCGGTGCCTGCAATCAAGAACAAGAGCTCCGTGCCAGACATTGACTTCATGCTACAACGCCTTTGCCGACGCTAGGCGGGCGCCTGCGCCGGACGAGGTCTGCTCACGCCATATGCCAGCGCAGCAACAGCACCATTCGCCAGTTTGGCTGGGACACGGGTAGGTCTCGTGCCCCAGAAACCGGATTTTGATCGGCACTATTTCTTGAGTGCAAGATACAGCGCCACAAAGCTTGGCTTTGATTCATAGATATAGTTTGGGTCAATAATGCTCAGTTTCACATCCTTAAACGGTGGGATGTTGTATTTCTTGACCTGTTTTGCTTCAACGGTGGAGCGCGCGGCATAGTCACCCAACACGTTCCACGGCTTGTGGCCTTCCTCCATCATATAGCGGATCAGAAGCTTCGCCGCGTTGGGGTGAGGTGCGCGGTCGGCAATGACAAATACGGTTGGATAGGCCGTTCCAAAAAATGGTTCTACATTAAGTGCTGCGTTTGCCTCATACACGCCGGGCTTGTTCTTGCGCAGCCTGCTGAAAGTTGTCAGCCCAATTGGCGGCTTGTCTTGCTTAACAGCGGCAACGCCTTTGTAGATCTTCGACGTTGATCCAAGGAAGACCGGCTTGTTCTTAAGGAACCTATGTAGCCATTCCATGGAAGCATTTGGTTTGCCAATCCGTGGGTCCCGCTTAGCGGCTTTTTTTACGGCCGCTGAATACGTGATCGGTTTGCCAAACTCTTTTTTGTAGGCGGCAGCCATTTCCTTTGGATGTTTGAGTATCGTTTGGAAGAAATAGGAGCCAACGGAACCTTCAAGAGGATTGCTGGCCAGAAACTTACCACTCCACTCTTTGCGGGTCAGGTCCCAGAGGTTGTTTATGGGTGCACTTTTGGGGTGTTTAGCGGAATTGTAGACAATTACGCGGCTGCTCCATCTTTGGACCAGAAACGGTTTCTTCTCGTTATTTGCGAGTTCGCCTGCAAAGCTCGTTGGTACGAAATTCCAAACCATCTTCTTGGTCAAGAACTCGTTGAGCAATGTGGGCGTTTCGTTGTTGTAAAGGACATCCGTTTGACGAAGACCAGCCTTGTACTCGCGCCGGAATTTCTCCATTTGGGTGGATGAATTGAGGTCATGACCGACGATATCGATGCCATACTTCTTCTTGAACTTTTTGACCAATTTGAAGATCCGCGACGACACGGAATAGATGACGACCTTGCCTTCTTTCCGTGCTGCAGCTTCAATAGCCTTCCAGTCTTGCTTGGTGGCTGCATTAGGGCCAAGTTGTGCCTTCTTCAACCACGCGGCCTGGGTTTCCGATTGAGAAGCTGTACTGCTTGTCACAATTAGTGCAGTTCCTAGAACCATTGGCAGGACGTTTCGCATACTCATTTTACTTTCCTTTCGCTGCAATTCCGAACCAGAGCTGGTTCGACATTTGGCCAAGCAGTCATGCTACGCCTTCACTGGCTTCGACATCGGTCCTTGTTTCGGCCTTCTCTGTAGGAGGCACTAACAATTTTCCGCTTTCACGGTCGTAGAAGTTCAGAGCCGATGTATCGAAGAATGCCCACACTGTTTGATCCATTGCGAATTCAATTTCGCTGGTCTCGCGGACGATCAAGACCAAGTTTCCTCGCGTTAACTGGACAATGCTCTCAGGCCCCGATGGCAGTATCGTGTGGACCTTAAATTCAACGGAATTTTCGCATGCGTCTGTCGAGAGCTTTATATCTTCCGGCCGGGCCGCTACGACGAGTTTCTCGCAATTCGGGGGCCAGGCCAGCGGTAGTTCAAAGTCGGAGATCCTCGCAGCAGGTCCGGTAGCTCCGGTGACAAGTTCGGCGTCGAGCAAATTGATCCTCGGCATGCCGATAAAATCGGCTACGAAGAGGTTGCCAGGCTCGCGGTATAAGGCTCTTGGGGCGGCCGCCTGCACGATCTTTCCCTTTTCCATTACGGCGATCAGGCTCGCCATGGTCATGGCTTCCATCTGGTCGTGCGTGACAAAGACCGTCGTGGCTTGCGAATCGCGGTGGAACCTCTTCAATTCCGCGCGCATATCAACACGAAGTCGCGCATCAAGATTTGAGAGTGGCTCATCCATCAGAAACACGGATGGCTTTGTAGCAAGCAATCGCGCGAGCGCTATCCTTTGTTGTTGGCCGCCAGACAGTTCTGATGGGTAACGCTCGCCATACCCAGACATAGATAGCTGTGTGAGCACGTCATCAACGCGGCTGTATGCCTCTTGCCGGGGAACTTTCTTTACACGTAACCCAAACCCAATGTTGTCTTTGACCTTCATGTGGGGCCAGAGTGCATAGCTTTGAAAAACCATGCCAATGTCCCGCTTTCCTGGCGGCACGCTTATTCCATGTTCAGAGGAAAAGACATGTGTACCGTCGATTATGATCTCCCCATGATCAGGCGTTTCCAGGCCTGATAGGGACCGTAACAACGTCGTTTTCCCGCAGCCCGACGGCCCAAGCAAAATAAGAAATTCGCCCGGCTCAATCGTGAAGTTGACATTGTCTAATGCAATCACGTCGCCATAGCGTTTGGTGAGGTTCTTGATCTCAATTCTGGCGCTCATCAACCAACTACCTCTCAATTTACTCGACACGCTGGTCTTTAAGACGTTGCAGCCGGCCCTTGCCCAATTGCCACAATAGCGCTTGTCCAAGGAGCGTCAGAATTGTGACCAACATTACAAGTGCATTGCTCAACTGCGTCTGATCTTCTTCCGTGTAGCGAAAACCAACTGTCATCAGCACGCGCGTTGATGGCGTGATCAATAAGATGATCAGCGACAATTCCCTCATGATGCCGATGAAACTGACCAGCATGCCAGCCATCACGCCACCGGTGGAAAGCGGTAGCACAATCTTTCTAAAGCGCTCTGTCCATGATGATCCTTGAACCTGTGCCGCTTCTTCCAACTCCTCGCCAATTTGCGTAACGGCACTTGCACCTGTGCGCGTTGAATAGGGCAGGCGATTTACGACACATATGATCACCAGCAACGCAAATGTACCGTAGAGTGCTGGTATAGGACCGCGCGGCACTGCAAACAGGCTAAGGTACATTGCGGCAAATGCAATGCCCGGGATGAGAAATGGTAGAAATGAGACTTGATCAAGGGTTCTCGAAACCCAGTTACCACGATTTCGAACGACCATGTAGCCTATGACAAGCCCGACGATTGCGCTTAACACAGAGGCGATTAATGCAAGTTTTAGCGTGTTCCAGGTAGCGCCTAGAATTACGTCATTATATAAGACGCCAGGCTCACCTCGTGCGATATCTGGGGTAGATTGACCGATCCAATAGTGCAGCGTCAAATTGTCGAGCCCATACTTGCCATCGACCAACATGAACGTCTGATATCCGAGCAGGCCTAGCGGGAAAATAGCCGTCACAAATGCAATGGCACAGACCAGTCCGAACACCGGCCACCGCCAGCGTCCTAGTGGCGTCAAATTGGATTTGAATCCCTTCCCACCGATTGTTTCAAACCGGCGCAGATTGCCGCCAAGCGCACGGGCACTCAGCCAAATGGCGATCACCGTGATGATTATAAGGACGAGCGATAGAATAAACGCGAGCGCTTCAAACCCTAGCCCAAAACTCGAGAACAGTATCGTCGCAAGGGTGTGGTACTGGGCCGGTCCACCCAAGAGATAAGGCAGTGCAAAAGTCCCAATCGTCTTGCCAAACGTCAGGATCGCTGCGGCTAGAATTGCCGGTGCGACGATAGGAAAGGTGATTTTGGATAGGATCGTCCAATTAGAGGCGCCCATGAGTTTGGCGCTTTCCTCCAGCTGAGAATCGACAGTTGCGAGTGCGCCGCTGACCAGCAGGAAGGAAAACGGAAAATAGTGAATGGTCATCGTAATGATGATGGGAACCGGCCCAAACGACATCCATGTGGGAGGTACGACGTCAAATAAATACTGAAATAGACCAGGCTGCCCGCCCGCAAGCGGGCTCTTGAAGAGTGTCTCCCAAGCCAAGGCAAGCGCGAAGGATGGCACGATATATGGGAGAATGAGCGTCGGGCGGAGCCATGCTTTGCCGGGAATGTCTGTTCGCGTTAGAACCCATGCAAGCCCGCCTCCTAAGATCAAAGCGAAGATGGCGGCGAGGGTGCCCGTCACCATCGTGTTAATTAGCGGCTCGTACAGAAAAGACTCTGATGTCGGCCCAGAGAATGCTTGCCGCCAGTGAAACGACGTAAATTCTCCGGTGACTGCTTCCCGTGACAATCGCCGGTCACTGTCCGCCCACGTCAACGTTCGCCATATCATCTGAAATAGCGGAACAACGATAAGATAGGTCAGTATGATTAGAAGGCCTGCCGACACCATCGTCTGCGGCGTGGAAAAAGCGCCCTTGAGTTGATTGACCCTACGCGTCAGCGAACTTGGCTTAGAAAGGGTCGCTATGCTGGGTGTGTCACTAGGCACGGGCCCGCCCTCCAGCTCGCGAGCGTCCGTTCAATCGGGTCTTTTTTCGGTCTTTACTGCGTGTTTCTTTGCCCGTTGGTTTGTTGGTGCGGTTGATCGCAGTCTGCTGTTCTCCTTCGTCGCCGTCGATGCTGCGCGCCAATGCGTTTACGCGATCACGATCTACGACCCATTTCTCACCCCTCTTATGAGAAACGAGCAATGCCAATGCATTACACAACGCCATAGGTACCGTAAGTGTTTTAAGCTGGTCGTGCTCGCCACGTGAGGCAGACAACAGCAGATCTGGCCGCGGTTTTAGTGAAGGGCCGATGTGATCAGAGATGACAATGCTCGTGGCTTTTTGGGTCTTGGTATGCTTGATCAGTGGTTTAACGCCAGGCGGAATCGTATCATCCGACGTCAGTACGAGACCAAGTAGAACATCATTCTTGCTTATATTGTTGATACGCTCTGCAATTTCCCGGCCTTTGCTCCCAAGAACAACCGTGCGCACGCCATACCGACGGAATCGACGATCGAGAAGCTCTATCAAGCTTGTCGCATGCGCGGGACCGAACAGAAAAACCTGATCGGCCGTTACGATGCTTTCGGCTGCCGTATCAAGGGGCCGCTGCAAGTCGTTTCGCTGAAGTTTTTGTAGAGAGGCGATCTCACTTTCGACGAGTGAATGCAGGATACGCGACTTTTCGAGTCCTGCCAGGCGTCGTTCGACCCGGTATTTGGCTTGTTCGGAGTTAAGGATGTCTGCGCGTAAGCGTTCGCGAAGTTGCAGAAATCCTTTGAAGCCGAGCCTTTGAGCGAACCGAACAACAGTCGAGGGATGCACTTTCGCACGGCCCGCAAGCTCCGTCGCCGTGAAAAAGGCACCTTGGGTCATGTTTTCGCGCAAAACAGCGACAAGTCGCTCTTCGGCATTTGAAAGGGGGCCCGTACATTCATCAAGGATCGTAGGCGCGCTCATTCGATCTCACCAATAAAACAATATTGCCGCGTGCCGTTGTGAAACAACAGGATCTCGCTGCCATCGAACTGTTGAGATCGTATTCGGATGCAATAAATATTGCAATAGCTACTAATTTGCACCGATTTGCAATTTATATTGCATAGCAACATACCGTTATTCGGCTAGGATATGCTGGAGAGATCCATGTATTGGCTGCTGATATTTCATCGTGGCAGATAACCCTCTGAAAAGAATATTGTAATGACAGGCTGGTGGGCAGGGCGTTGGTGATCATCTGATTGGCGACTTTGTGTGCATCAACATAAATCAATATTGGGAACGATTATTGCAGCGCATCGTGGCGGCGCGGCTCTCTGGCCATAAGATAGTCTCGAAGCGTTTCGGGGAGCTGTTGGGCTAGGCGTGGATCAGATCGACACCGACCTGCATTTGTCGCAGGACCATGAGCCCATCATCATTCATGATCCAACATTAGATAGAACCACCAGCGGGACTGGCGCGGTTTCTGCATTCACATGGTCTCAATTGAACGCAATACAGCTCTTGGGCGCGAACGGCGGGTGCATTCCACATTTTGATCCGCTGCTTGAACTCATGCGTGATACTGATATCGGCCTTCGCCTTGAGCTAAAGGTGGACGCAACCGGCAGCATGTATCCGGGTATTGAATCTATTGCAGGCGCCCATCTTCAGCCTTTTGGTATGTTGGAGCGCACAGTCTTCTCGTCCTTTGAATGGAATTATTTTGAACGGCTAGGACGTCTTAAAGCGGATGCGCCGATCATCGGCCTGATAAATGCTCAACGCTTCGAGGCTTTGGGTGGGCTTGCCGGCGCCATAGCACGTGCCAAATCTGCAAGCATTGAGGAAATATCCTATCCTGTAGACTTGCTATTGGATGACGATGTTGCCCTGGCTGGTCAGCAAGGCATTCGGTTGGGCGTCTATGGTGCAAAGGCTGAACATCAAGTCCGACGCGCCCTCGATTGCGGTGTTGCTGCGTTCACAACACACTTGCCAGATGTGGCGCTCGAACTGCAGAGGAAATTGTAACCAGTATGCTGGTTCACATTCTATCTGCTGGCAAGCACGAAACGAAACAGACGCGAAAGGTGATCGACGAGCGCCTCGGGTTGGCGGATCGCACACCGGCCACTTCTTCTTCGCTGATCGATGTGATGTATCAAATGGGCTGCCGTCGCGTCAGTATGCTCGACTTGCACAAGAATGGGCGGCCAGCATCGGATCGGATCCAAGTGAATATTTGGCACCCGTCTGCTAAGATGTATCAAAGATTGGTTGATTTGCCGGCAAGCCGGGATCTACGAGCTGTGCAACTTCTACTAGGGCCTTAGAAAACTGAGCGCGTCCTCCTATGTTCCCGCATCGAGGTAGATGATGCGTATGAACCCACTGAGAAAATCGGCATTAAGTTATAGTTGAAGTACGCTAGTAAGCTGACATGAATGGCGGCCAGTAATTCGACGCCGTGCTCAACGCGGTCAGCGTCGAATGATGGACTGACGCTGCGTTGTGCAATGCACCAGCCACGTAGAGCCGTTCGGCAGGAATTGGCCGTCGCGTTTATGAGAACGGAACAGGTCTCGGGTGTAAAGCGGCCATACATTTGCCTCGCACTGTAACGATCCGAATGATGCGGCGCACACGCCGACGAGTTCAGCATTGAGCTTCAACGCAACACAAGTGTTGCACACGTACACAGAGTCTCCTTCGGGTCATTCGCGACGATAGTCGGCTGTCTGCTATCAGGGCGCAACGGACGTTGGCGTCTGTTCCATAACTTACGTTTTACAGAACAACTACTCATCAGGATCATGTCCGCTATCGATATGATACTGTTCTAATATCCCGATGGTTGGACTGCCCCCGAAGATGCGACAAGTGTGGTCAGAGGGTATCTCGACGTTCTTGTTGCAGAAGACGGGAACAGTGATGCCGGACGAGCGGGTGGCAAACGGTCGATACCAAGCCGCCGAAGAAAATCTCGCTCACCGATCGTCTGGCGGCCTAGATTGCACGGTTGATATGTCGGCGTAGACTCGAGTCAGGTAGTGTTTTATGCGTGGCGACGTCCCCTCAGCGAGCAGTAGCCTGATAGCCTCTTGAAGCTTGCGTTCTTCTTCGCTGACGCGTTCATGGTGACGGAGGTGGTTTATCCAAGAAGCCTCGAACCAGGTTTCAACAAATTCGTCAGGTGCGTCTGCACTGGCCATCAGCGTCCAACCATAGCCGCCCCCGCGCCTGCGCGCGTTCTTGAGTTCATCCATAAGGTCCGCAAAAGAAACGCGGTTCTGATTCGACACTTTGTAAGTGATTTGAATCATGACTGGACCTCGATCGCCAACACTAGTTTCTGAAAGCACTGGCGTTGGCCAATGCATTGATGGCGCGAGATCCATCTCTGCACCCTGGTTGAGCTTGGCACGCCACGTCAACGGTATCATCAGCACGGCACCAACAGCAGCGATCAAGAGGCTCGCGGACATTCCCATGGTGGCGGCTGTCTGTCCCCAAATCAGGCTGCCTGCCGACATCGCGCCGAAGAACACGGTGAGAAAGAACGATAAGCCGCGGGCCCTGACCCAATCGGGAAGCGCGGTCTGGGTAGAGACGTGCAAGCTTGAAAGCACGGCAATCCATGAGATGCCGGCAATGGCTGATGCGATAATGGCAATCGGCTGGTTGTCGATGGTTGCGAATGCGGCGAGGACGAGTGCCGTGCCCAGGGTTCCTAGAGCTACCGTCCTGTCAGGCCCTAGCCATGATTTTAGCGTCGGCAAAAGGAGGGCGCCAACCACGGCCCCACCGCCAACGGAACCAAGCAGCATGCCATACAGCGTCGGGCCCCCAGAAAGCAGATCGCGGGCGATCAGCGGAAGCAGCGCCCAGTAGGCACTGGCGAAAGCAAAGAACGCTGCGGCACGAATGAGCGTTGCGCGAACGGGTTGGCTGTTTGCAACAAAGCGCCAGCCGGCAACAATTGCTGAGCCAACATGTTCAGGTGGCAAGCCATGCTGAGGTCTTGGTGGTGCTTTCCACCAAACTAGTGCCGCAATTATTCCGGCAAAACTGAGAGCATTCAGTGCAAAGGGAGCCCAAAGCCCGAATGCGACGATGAGAAAGCCAGCGAGTGCGGGACCTATAGCTCGGCTTATGTTGATGCCTGCGGAGTTCAGCGCAATTGCCGAGGACAAATCCGATCGCGGTACCAGCGCAGGAACGACAGCCTGCCATGCCGGTGCCATGAACGCCGCGCCTGTACCCAGCAGGAAGGTGAATACAATCAGGATCAGCGGCGTCACTACTTTGAGAGAAACAAGAATAGCAAGCGACGCAGCCGTCCCAGCGACAAGCAGGTTTACGCTGATCAAAAGCCGCCTGCGATCAACGATATCGGCAACTGCACCGGCTAACAGCGCGAAGAGAAAGATCGGCAGCGTTGTCGCCGCCTGAACACCCGCAACCGTCAATGCTGAGGTTGACAACTCAGTCATCAACCAGCCCGCCCCGACATCGTGCATCCAGGTGCCGACATTTGAAATGATAGTCGCGATCCAAAGTACGGCATAGGCCGAATGCCTAAACGGTGCCCATGGAGAGGATCGCATGTCCTCCGTTCTCTCAGTCATACATTCGCTCCGCTGCCAGCGAGTGCTCGCATCTAAGTCGATCAAATCGCAAAACAGGAGCAACCGAGAGCGCCCCAGAAGCGCCCCTTATCACTAACTGGAATGGGATTGTTCCAGGCAATGCCGTGATCGTGACCATGTATCCCGCAAGTGTTGCCGCAACCATCATGACAAGCGTGGGCGAATTGAGTGGTGCCGCCGATCTCGGCCCGATTGGCTGGGCTGGGAACCGCGCCGACAGGTGTCCATGACGGCGAGGCCGGCGGCAGTGGCGGCGAATAGGACGCGTAATCGCCTTCGCCGTAGACGACTTTACCTGCGACGACCGTCATAACCGCATTTATCCGGCGGACTCCCGACACCGGTACAGTCATGTAGTCGGCTGAGAGCACCGCAAGGTCAGCGTACATGCCGGGCGACAGTGTGCCCTTCACATCCTGCTCACCAGAGAACCATGCCGATCCCTCCGTCCAAAGCCGAAGCGCCGTTTCTCGGTCGACAACATTCTTCTCATCGTAAAGCGCCATACCACCCAGGGTTTGGCCGGTCGTCAGCCAATGTAGCGCGACCCATGGATCGTAGGAGGCGACCCGAGTAGCGTCGGTCCCGGCGCCAACCGGGACGCCAGCGGCGAGCATTTTGGTAACTGGCGGCGTCGCCTTTGCCGCTTCCTTGCCGTAACGCTGGACGAAGTATTCGCCCTGGAAGGCCATGCGGTGTTGAATCGCGATACCTCCGCCCAACGCCTTTATTCGATTGATATTGCGCTCGGATATCGTTTCGGCATGGTCGATGATGAATCGCGTTTTGAACGGCTGGCGACCGTTGACGCGCTCAAACACGGTCAGAAAGCGGTCGATGGTTTCGTCGTAGGTCGCATGAATACGAAATGGCCATTCGTTGGTTGCGAGCAGTTCGACGATTGGCTCCAGCTCGCGTTCCATCCGTGGTGCAAGGTTAGGACGAGGCTCCAGGAAGTTCTCAAAGTCAGCGGCCGACCAAGTCAGGTTTTCACCGGCACCGTTCATGCGCAGCATCGGGCTGCCGGCGCCAGGCTTCGTCATAGCGATCCAACGCTCGTAATCGGAGAGTTCGGATCCTGCCTTTTGCGCGAAAAGATTGTAGGCGACGCGCACCGTCATTTGGCCCGCGTCATGCAATTTCTGAATGACCTTGTAGTCGTCCGGATAATTCTGTCCGCCGCCACCCGCATCAATGACCGACGTTATGCCAAGCCGGTTCATCTCGCGCATATAATGACGTGTGGAATTGATCTGATCTTCGAGCGGTAACTTTGGTCCGCGCGCAAGCGTCGAATACAGAATTAGTGCTGATGGCTTTGCGACGAGCAGTCCCGTCGGAATACCATTGGCATCCTTTGCGACGACGCCACCTGGTGGGTTTGGCGTATCCTTGTCAAATCCTAGCGCGTTGAGTGCGGCCTTGTTCAAAAGCGCACGCCCGTAAAGGTGCAGAATGAAAACCGGCGTATCAGGTGCAGCGGCGTTGATCTCATCAAGGGTTGGCATGCGCCGTTCAGCGAATTGAAACTCCGACCAGCCGCCGACCACGCGGACCCATTGTGGCGCCGGTGTGCGTGCCGCCTGTTCCTTCAAGAGGCGCAGAGCATCTGCGACGGAGGGTACACCTTCCCATCTGAGTTCCATATTGTAGTTTAAGCCGCCACGAATGAGGTGCGTATGACTGTCATTCAAACCCGGAATGACACGCCGGCCCTTAAGATCAATGGATTTGGTACCCGAACCGGCAAGGCCCACGATGTTGGC
The DNA here is from genome assembly GCA_965223255.1 of Hyphomicrobiaceae bacterium. Lineage (GTDB taxonomy): Bacteria > Pseudomonadota > Alphaproteobacteria > Rhizobiales > Hyphomicrobiaceae > CBDCWA01. The sequence goes on from CBDCWA010000004.1 coordinate 1,115,210, forward strand.
ATCAGAGCCGATTGCGCGAACCAAGCCGTCCTGAATGGCAATGGCCTGCGCATTAGGCGTTGCGCGGTCGAGAGTCGTAATTCGCCCGTTGTGAAGGACGAGGTCCGGTGCTTGGGACATGATCTGACTCCTTGCGTTGCGGGCGGAGATTGCGGCCATGGCAGAGGCGGCAGCGAAGCCCTGGACGAATGTGCGACGAGGAACACGCATGACAATTCTCCGATTGCAGCTTGTTTGGTCGCCTGGAACGTTTGTTACGAGGCTCCCAGGGGATTATGAAGGGATCAGGCTGCCGGAACGGGATCGACGCGCGGCCCATGGTCGACACGCTCTGGCGCCTTATGGACCATGGTGTAGGCGTAATCGACGCCCATGCCGTAAGCACCGGAATGCTCCTGAACGATCGCGATGGTCGCGTCGTAGGTTTCCTTTCGGGCCCAATCGCGTTGCCATTCGAGCAGCACCTGTTGCCAGGTGACCGGCACTACGCCCGCCTGAACCATGCGCTGCATCGCGTAGTCATGAGCTTCCTTCGATGTCCCTCCCGACGCGTCAGCCACCATGTAGATCTCATAGTCGGTGTCGTGCATCGCCGATAGCGCGAACGTCAAATTACACACCTCAGTCCATAGACCGGATACGATAATCTTCTTGCGCCCCTCGGCAGCGCCCTTCGCCAAAGCGTCGCGAACCTTCTGGTCGTCCCAGGAGTTCATTGATGTACGCTCGAGAAGCGGTACCTCCGGAAATACCGACAACAATTCTGGGTAGGTGTGACCAGAGAAGCTCTCTGTCTCAACCGTCGTGATGATGGTCGGGATGTTGAAGACCTTCGCCGATTTTGCCAGTGCCACGACATTATTTTTCAGCGTCTGGCGATCGATGGACTGGACGCCGAATGCCATTTGCGGCTGATGATCGATAAAGATCAGCTGCGAGTTCTCTGGTGTCAGAACTTGTAGTTTGGAGTTTGCCATCGGAAAAGCTCCTATGGTTGGTAGTTGGAAGAAGACGTGGTTAAACCGGTGGCGAATTGATTAGCTGGCGATGTCGAAGAGCAGGACCTCGGCCTCACCAGTAGATGTCCCGGATATCTCTATTGCTTGGGCAGCAGTGGTTGCCAAACCGTCACCCGCCTTGAGGTGGCGACCGTTGACCGTGACATCCCCCCGCGCAATTTGAACCCAGGCTTGGCGCCCGGCCAGGAGCGGATGTCGGACGCTGTCCCCGGCTTTGAGGATCGTTGCGTAAAGGTCGACGTCACGATGTATCGTCACGGAACCGTCGCGCCCGTCACGTGACGCAATGAGACGCAGGGCACACCGCTTCTCTTCAGCAGAAAAAGTTTTCTGCTCATAGGACGGCTCAATTCCATCCTGTTCGGGAACGATCCAGATTTGCAGGAAGTGCACCGGCTCAGCCTTTGAGGCATTGTACTCGCTATGGCGCACGCCGGTCCCAGCAGACATGCGTTGGACATCACCTGGGCGAATGACCGACCCGGTACCAAGACTGTCCTTGTGCTCAAGGGCGCCTTCCAGGACGTACGAGATGATCTCCATATCGCTATGCGGATGGGTCGGAAAACCACCGCCCGGTACGACACGGTCCTCGTTGATCACGCGTAGGGGACCAAATCCAAGATGCTTCGGATCGAAATAGTGACCGAACGAAAACGTATGCTTCGAATCGAGCCAGCCGAGATTGGCGGCCCCCCGCTCTTCAGCACGCCTCAATGTAAGTGCCATGACATCCTCCAATTCCATCGGCCAGTCGGCCGCTGCGTTCAGCGTTGAAATTGAGACGATGACGAATATTTTGCAATCTGCTATTTTCGACCCAGTCTGCATCCAAATTGGATACAATTCATGGACAAACTGGACGCCATGCAGGCGTTTACAAAGGTCGTTGCATCCGGCAGTTATGCCGAGGCCGCACGTCAGCTGGGCCTGACGCGCTCTGCGGTCAGTAAAGGCGTGATTGAACTCGAGCAAATTCTCGGCGCGCGATTGCTAGATCGCACGACGCGCAAGGTTGGTCCCACCGAAGCAGGGTTAGCCTATTACGAGCGTTGCTTGGCCATTCTTGCCGACATCGAGGAAACAGAGCTGCAGGTCTCCCAGCTCCATGACGAGCCCAGGGGAACGCTTAAACTAAATGCGCCGATGTCGTTCGGCATCTTGCATGTCGGCCGCGCCATTGCCGATTTCATGGCGGCCTATCCGAATATCAAAGTCGAATTGTTCCTCAACGATCGATTCGTCGATCCAATAGAAGAAGGCTTCGACCTAACAATCCGCATTGCTGAACTTGATGACTCAAGCCTGATTGCGCGTAAGCTGGCACCCGGACGCCGCGTGTTGGCAGCTTCGCCCGAATATATTAGTGCTTACGGTGAGCCGGAAACCCCTGACGACCTTGCAAACCACTCGTGCCTGAACTACGGGCACACGACCGTGCTTCAGCGTTGGCAACTCATACATAACGGTAAGGACCTGACGGCTCCGATAAATTCCCGCCTCTGCTCGAATAATGGTGATGTGTTACGCGTTGCAGCCCTTGCAGGCCAGGGAATCACATTGCTGCCGACCTTTCTGGTGGGCAATGATATCCAAGCAGGTCGCCTGCATGTCGTCTTGCCGGATTACCCGCCAACGGAGTTGGGCATCTACGCACTCTATGCACCGAACAAATATCTGGCGGCGAAGGTTCGTGTGCTCATTGACTTTCTGGTCGACCGCTTCGGACCTGAGCCGCCGTGGGATGAGTTTCTTGTGAGGTAGACTTACCGGGATCGAAGAGATCAGAAGTCGGTTGTATTGTCTTTTGCAGATCTGAAGAACTGAGCGGTTTCTGCAGCGCGAATTGTCCGTGTCGGGTCAATCGCATTGCTAGTTTTACGTCCGCTCGCAGGCTGAAACGATCCTGGGTCTCTGTTCCCGTAGTAACGACACACGGAACGTTTGCCCATCTGGCACATGTCTGCCCTAGACATGGGAGCCGCATTCGGGGCAAAGCCTGTAACGGCTGTGTTGCCGTCTTCACGCGTATAGCACCACTCCATATTTTGACCGATCATCGAGAGTTTGTTGTCCGGAAGCCTCATAACGGAGTTGGCGCACAGACAGCTCCATTTAAGTTCTGCAGCCAAATGGATAGCCCTGTCGCTTCATATCACTGGGGTGCGAGGGCGTGGCACTTGTCAGTGCTCGTACTCGTCGTGCCGACGCAGCCATTCCATCGTCCAGGACAAGTCCTGTTCGTCACGACCTTTGGGAACGATGTCGAGGTAGTGATAGGCCGTTATGAACATGTCGAGACCGCGATGATAGACTGAATACGTGTGATAGATTTGTCCGTCAGTATCTTTGTAGAATACGCTGGCGCCTGGGGCTTCCGTGCTTGAGAAGCCCTGCGACTTGTAGTTGTGATAGGCCGTTTTGTTGTCGAGTTCCTCCTGCGAGAACGACACATAATAATCCCAGTTAAAGTCCGATCCATGCGATGACAGCCATTTAAAGGTCCATCCCATTCGCTTTTTGTATGGCTCGAACTCGTCGAGAGGCGCGCGGGAAACGGCGACCATACTGACATCGCGTGCGTTCAAATGAACGATTGCCGGATCGAAATGATCGGCGAGAAAGGAACAGCTCTTGCAGCCTTGATCCCAGCCTGGACCATACATGAAGTGGTAGACGATCAGTTGGCTCCGGCCACCGAATAGATCGGACAATGTTTCCTGACCGCCCGGCCCATTGAACGTGTAGGTCTTCTCGACTTTTTCCCAAGGCAAAGCCGAACGCTGCGCCGTCAGCTCGTCGCGCGCGCGTGTAAAGGCTTTTTCTTTTTCCAATAATTCCTTGCGGGCAGCAATCCACTGGTCGTGGGGCAGGACCTTATGATCAACCATTCTAGTTTCCTCCATGAGTGGATCAGCATCAGATCGCTGGACAGATAACATTTTAGCTGATACTAAAATGTCAGATAAACCACGAGGGAGTCAATGGCTGCCAAATGACTGCAGATGTCTATCATGCGATTTCAGACCCCAACCGGCGACGGCTTCTCGACCTCCTCAGGGGGCAGGAGCGGTCTGTTCAAGATCTGATGCCGTTCTTCACGGTCACCGTCGGAGCTATCTCGCAGCACTTGAAGGTACTGCTCGAATGCGGGCTGGTGCTGCGCCGCAAGCAAGGGAGGCATCGGCTTTATCGTGCTAATCCGCAAGCGCTCAAGGAAGTGCATGATTGGACGGCGCAGTTCAGCAGGTTTTGGGAGTCCCGCCTCGACAGGCTGGGCGACTATCTGGATGAGGCACCATGAAGTTTGACATCACCGTCGACAGAATTTATCCGCACCCGATCGAGAAGGTCTGGCACGCCGTGACGGACCGAACGGCTCTCGGTGCCTGGTTGATGGAGACAGATTTCGTGCCTAAAGCGGGACACGAGTTTCAGATGTGGTGCGACGATGGTGAAGGCGGGAAGGACCGGTATCTGTGCAAGGTGCTGGAAATTGCACCACCGAAAAGAATGCTCTGGTCGTGGGTTCTGGACGGGCGACAGAGTGACGGTGAGACGACGGTGGAGTTCGTTCTGGAAGAAGTAGCGGGCGGCACGCGACTGATCATTCGCCATCGCGGTGACCGCGACGCGAATACAATCGATAAGTTTAAGTCCGGCTGGCCGTACAAGTTGGAGCAATTGGAAAGCGTCTTTCAAGCGGATTGATCTATAACTACGGGTGGCAGCCAACTTCAGCATGGGTTCCGGAGTGGGTCATTTCACGTTTCTGATCCAATGTCCGTTAGCAGGACGCAATAGTCTGTTGCCTCTATTCCGCCAGTCACGTTTTGCGGATCGTTTGCCCATCCGGAGTGAGTTCGCTGTCATTGGAGCGACTGCGATGGATGTACCCCGTCATCAACCGTGAGACATCTTCGTGCAAGTCTGAGAGGAGGATTTTCAGGTCATCGTAGCCATTATGGAGCGAAAATGAGATCAAATTCCGGGCCGCAATCCTCGGCCGCAGCGCATGTCCGCGAGATCCGCCGGGCAACCGCAAACAATATAGCTCTGAAGAAAAGATCCGCATTGTTCTCGAAGGCTTGCGCGGTGAATATTCGATCGCCGAGCTGTGCCGGCGTGAGGGCATCGTAAGAATCAAACAAAAGACATTCGAGCAACGCCGCTTGCAACACGGCAAGCAAGCCGCTTAAATCAACCCTATGAATTTGCGAAAAATTATTGCAAACTTCGAAGCCCTCCGTCTCCGCCAGTTTACGGACTTTTTCTACCTGCTTATTAGTTATCAATTCATTGTGCAGATCAGACGTTCTCTGCATCGAACGTAAAGGCAATAATACACGAACATTCAGCAAACTTGCAGCCGTGACTGACGCCATTTTGTACGCCATGCTCGCTGTTCGTTTGTCTGCGGCTGAGCACCCCGAAACAGCGATGATGTGTTTGCTGCGAATCATTCGTGGTCTCGCCGAGGTTGCCCGTCGATCGTGCGGTATCTCGAACCCGGAGAATACGGCCATATCGCAGCCCGGCGCACAGGATCGAAGCGGCCGCGAACCAAGTGCTTGGACTTGGGAAGAATAGAATCCAGTACTTTCAATGAGGCAAATGCAGATAGGCCAATTGATTTCAAAAAATGTGTCTGACTGACATCGGCGGTTTTGGATCTGGAAGATGACACAGGTAGGATAGCATTCCTGGTGTGAACAAGCACACCTCTCATGTATTGCGATAAACCGCAGACCATGTTTCGCTGCTGCGACTTTCAAGATTACGCCAGAACGAGTGAGCAGCATGAATATCGAACTTACCGAATTTGCCAGACGCCACTGGAGGGAAGATGCCGGCGGCACCAAGATTGAAGGGCTAACCGCTGACGAGCTTGTAGCGCTCTGCAACCAGGCCTTAGACTCTGGTGCAGCCCTTGTGGCCGGTTATGCCCCCTTTTGCCGCCATCTGTTTCTAAAGAATACGACACCTACACGCTGCGCCTTTGCACCCATCACTGAGAAGAACATACCTCTTCTCAAGTCGGGCTACGTTGCCCGACGGGAGGGCGAACTTCCGGTGCTCGAAAGATGGTTTGAGGGATTGGTGGCACCCAAAGCCGAGTATCTGGATGTGATCCTGTACGACCGCCAGCAACTTGAATTGGAGGCGCGCGAGGGACCGGTGCGCGAACACGTGCCAGAATGCGAGTGGGGCATCGTTTCCATCATAGGAACTCTAGAGGCCGCTGAACCGCCAATGCCGCCCATTACCCAAATGCGAAACACTTTAGGGCGGACTGAGGGCGGTTCTGGTGTTGCTTTAGACCGCGAAGCATATACAAGGGCTGTTGAGTTTTGGGACAAACACGCATCAATTAAGTGATGCTAAAATTCCATTAGCCTCCAGCAGAACAAGTCATAATGTCCGCTTCGCCCCCGATACCGACCAGTCACCAAGCCCGGCTGTGATGGCGAGTTTTAAAGTCGCAATGGGACAATCCAGTTATTTCATTCGTTCTACAATGGACAGCACAGTTGCCGCTCAGGAAATTGTCCGGGACTATGCAACCCCTTCAAGCGCGCTTAAGGAGCGAACCGATACATCTACTTCAAGTTCGATAAAGTGCTCTGGATCTCCAGAAAATGTTCCAGAGATCGGTACAGCCTGCGCCGGCTCTCTTGCAACGGCGATGGGTACCAGATTGCGGCCGCCGGAGCCTCCGTTTGTCGGATCAAATTCTACCCAGCCTGCACCCGGGAGATAAACTTGGACCCAGGCGTGCGTAGCACCCGCGCCGGTCACGTCGGCCTCACCACCATCGACAGCTGGGTCATAAAGATAACCGCTGACAAAACGGGTTGCGAGTCCAACGCTGCGAACGGCTTCCATCATGAACACGGCATAGTCGCGGCACGAGCCTGACCCCTTTTGGAGTGTTTCGACGGGGGTCTGAACGCCCACTTCGTGGCGCTCGATATACTGAAACTGCTCTTTGATCGCCGCTGTCATGGTGCGCAGGAAAGCTTCGGTTTGACCTCCGACTTGCTCATCTTCGAGCAGTTGGCGTGTCCATTCTGTAATCAACCTTTCTGGATCCGAGTAGTGGCGCTCGATCGTCCGTCCAAGATCCGGAACTTCACCGGCTGGATAGCTGAATGGTAACTTCTTGGCGTATTCCTCTATTCCAAACGTGGCGCCGAAAGCGGGATAGCGGTCAATGATGATTTCAGAGGTAATACGAAGAATCTTCGCCGCTTCTGTGAATGAGGCAATGGCAATCGAGTTGCCAAATACATCGAATAGCCAACGTACGTTTGCCGTGGGTTCGATCGACAAGCTGGCATCGAGCAAGCGCAGTTCATGGCTGTCTCGTGGTCGCAGCATAAGTCGATGATCGCCAAAACTAACCGCTTCGCGATATGAATATGTCGTGTTGTGCGTAACCCGCAGTCTTTGCACGCACGTCACTCCTCAGGTTATCTTCAGTGCCGGCCTCGCTAAGGCGTTGCACATATGATTCTAAATAATAGCGAATATCAATCGCATTACTGCATCAGTTGCCGACGAAATAACATTGACCAATTGCGTCGGATACCCTCGCTAGGGCCAACTGTAAGCGATCGAGATAACGGTGTAGCACCTTAGGCGTCAGATTGCGTCCAGGGCCAGTCTCGACCAGAAATTCGAGCTGTCGGCGATCCTCCTCCAGCACCGCCGCCCTTCTGCTGCCGTGTCGGCGTTCCAAATCTCTGAGCTGGCTCGATATGCGGTTGACACACAGTGCAACGGCGCGAGGAAACTCTTCATCGTATAGCAAGAATGAAGCGATATCCTGGGGATGCGACGCACCCGGATGGCGGCTTCGATAGGCATGATATCCAGAAACCGAGCGCAACAAAACGTTCCAATGAACCCAGGCGATTGCGTCATCCTCCTCCGGCACCAATCGATCATAGCCCATGTCGAGAATACGAGTCGTCTGATCCGCTCGTTCTACGTATTTTCCCAGCTGATAGAAGCACCACGGCTCACCACGTAGAAAGGTGCCTTCCGCAATCCCTTCGAAGTTCTGGCAACCTGTAATGATGTCTTGCGAGATCTTCGATATCTTGTTGATCGTGGCATCGCGCTTTTGAAAGGCCGCGACGCTAGAATGAAAGATATTCAGCTGCTTCCACATTTCAGTGCTGATCAAATGGCGCACCGAACGAGCATTTTCCCGTGCTGCGCGTGTGCAACTGACAATCGACGACGAGTTGTCACGATCAAACAGGTAGAAGGCCAGTACCGCCTCAGAGCTTGGTTCACCATGGAGTTCCTTGAACCGCTCGGTATCAGCATTGAGACGAAGCACGCGCTCCCAGTCCGGTCCATGGATGTTGTCACGGGCATAGGTCTCATTGATATCAAGTATCCGTGCGAGGTTCTCCGCCCGCTCTAGATAGCGGCCAAGCCAATAGATATTGGCTGCAAATCTCGCGACCAGACTAGACAAGAACCCAGGTATCCTTTGAACCGCCACCTTGCGATGAATTGACAACCAGTGATCCGCGCTTGAGTGCGACCCTCGACAGGCCTCCAGGCAAGACCCAGCTCGATTTGCCGGTCAGCGTGAAGGGGCGAAGATCGACATGGCGCGGCTCGATCGCACGACCTACGAGTGTCGGACAAACAGACAGCTTCACCATAGGCTGAGAGATGAAATTAGCAGGGTCATTTTGTAGTTTAGTTCTCAGTTCGCGAAGTTGGCGCTTACTTGCGCGGGGACCGATGACAACACCGTACCCGCCCGACTCACCTACCGGCTTTACGACCAATTTTTCAAGGTTATCAAGTGTATACTTGAGGCCCTCTGGCTCGCGGCAAATATTGGTTGATACGTTATCGAGGATTGGATCTTGATCAAGATAGTATTTGATGATCCTCGGCATATAGGCATAAACGGCTTTGTCATCGGCAACACCGGTCCCCACGGCGTTAGCAAGCGTGACATTTCCTTTCCGATACGCTTCGAAGAGTCCCGGCACGCCGAGAATACTGTCGTTACGAAACACTTTTGGATCCAGGAAATCATCATCTATGCGTCGGTAAATTACGTGCAGTTGTTCACGGCCCGAGGTTGTTTTTGCATAGACTTTATCATTCTCAACCACCAAATCGCTGCCTTCGACCAACTGCGCACCCATCTCGCGAGCGAGAAATACGTGCTCGAAGTAGGCTGAATTGAAGACGCCCGGGGACAATAGCGCGACGCTTGGGTCGCTCGCACTGGCCGGTGCAACATCCTGCATGGCACGCATCAGTTGATTGCCATACTCATCAACATCTGCGATCGGTATGCCATCTGCCAGGTCGGGGAACGCCCGCATCATCAGGTGTCGGTTCTCGATAACGTAGGACACACCCGACGGCGTCCGTGCATTGTCTTCCAGAACCTGAAATTTGCCTTTTTCATTTCTGACGAGATCTGTACCGCAAACATGAACATACGTGCGTTGGGGAACAGCCAGTCCCAGCATTTCTTTGCGAAAGTATCCGTTAGTCTTGATCAGGTCTTCCGGAACGACACCATCTTTGAGAATCTTTTGGTCGTGATAGATATCCCAGAGAAAGTGATTTAACGCAGTGACACGCTGCTTGGCACCGCTTTCGATATCCCTCCAGTCATCAGACGTGAGAATGCGCGGGATAACGTCAAACGGCAGAATCCTGTCTATGGCCTCATTGTCTGAGTAAACGGTAAAGGTAATGCCAAGGTTATAGAGTTCGCGCTCGGCATCCTTGGCCCGCTTTCGTAACGCCGCAATGTCCAGCCGGTTGAGCCTTTTCTTGATCTCGCTCATCTGGGACGCGCGGCCACGCCCCGTCAATTCACAATACCAACCATCCGGATCGTATCGATCCAAAAGAGTACTTGGTCCTGTCTTATTTTCGGTCAGCATCTCAGCTTCAGTATTCTGTTCCAATATTGAAACGTATCGAGTTCCGCGCAAGCTGGCAACCGGATCCAAATCCTATAGGTGCACCGAACTAGACGTGCCGAACTGTGAACCCTCAATTCAGTCAATCTTGGCTCTTTGTAGTGAAGACATGAACGGGATGGTGTGGACTGGAAACAATTTGGCGGTGTGGATAGGGTATTGAAATATTGTGCTCTTGAAACCCATCCCATAGCGCCAAATATGCAGCGCCCGAAATATTCGTAACGCCGTTTTCTGGATCTTGCACCCAAAATCGCAACACGTAGTCTATGCTCGAGTCCCCAAATGCAGTGACATGACATACTGGTGCGGGCGACTGAAGCACGCGATCCAACTGGCTCACCTTCTCAACAGCAATCTGGCGGACCTGGTGAGGGTTGTCGCCATAACTCGCGCCGAATCTGATCTCTAGCCGGACTTGTCTGTTTGAGTGAGACCAATTGATGATTGGTTCAGATATAAAAGTCTCGTTTGGGATCAAATGTTCCACCCCATCGCGCGTTATTACGGAGACGTATCGTGCCTGGAGTCGCTCAATCCATCCGAATTTATCGCCCAATGAAATTACATCGCCGGGCTTTATCGACTTATCTCCGAGGAATATGAAGCCGCTTATCAGATTGGATGTAATTTTCTGCAGTCCGAACCCTATGCCCAAGCCGAGGGCTCCCGAAAATATTGTGAGGGCAGTGATATCGATACCGGCTATATTTAGCGCTAGCAGCACCGCCACAACGATCAATAGGGCTCTAACGAATTTCGCAATAAGTGTCTGATAACCAGGAGTGAGGTCGTCTAAAGATTTGATTCGTATCTCAAAGAACTCACCGGCAATATACGCGAGCCAAATGAGCACGACCGTGCCCAATATTGCCTTCAGTACGGTAAGAATAGAAATCCTTGTCGCACCAAATTGGATGGCGGCGCCGTCAAGAAATTGTACAACACTGCCGAGGTAGCCAAGCATCCAAAGTACAACCGCCGCCCAGGCGACGAGAGCTACCGACTGCGCAAGCATTCGGTTTCGGATGATTCTCGACAAGATCGAGATTGCGGCCCAAGCAACAGTTAGATCTGCGGCAAATTGAACGAGGTAGCTCCGGCTTGCCCAGGTCACTTCTCTCAAAAAGGCAGCCAGAGCGTAAAGGACAATGGCTAATATGATCCAATGGAGACGTCTAAGCGGCACAACAAGGAGCCTAAGTATGTAGCGTTGCCCCTCAAGTCGACGTAACCGTCTTTCGATGGGTGGTGTAAATTTTCCTCGAAGCCAAACCGCGAGCAAGTAGGCCAGTGCTACAAACAAGAACTGATATAGTGTCCACTCATCCCAATAGTTTCTTAGAGTTAGAATAAGCTTATTCGATAGCTGTTCGATCGTCTTCATGAGGTCTTGCATGGTCTTACTAGGTGCTGATTGGCGATGGTAGGAATGCTATCAATATGATCTGCGAACAGAGCCACTGGCCTCTTCAAGTGACCCGCAGTAATATATTCAATTGGGCATCAATTGTCTGTCTGTAGCAAAGGTAAGCAAAGGCACCCATCGAAGCACCAGATCCCAAGGACTTTCCCACACAACTAAAGAACATCATCTGATACAGGTTCCGGTGCCTGCTCTTTCTTATTTTCAACCTTAGTTCTGGGCTCCAGGCCGATACGGATAATCTTACATCCGGCGGCACAAAGCTGATTTTCGACTGTTTTCTTTACGTCGCAAACTGCCCTGATCGCCGTCTCCGGTTCATACCAAGCGCCCGCCCGAAGGTGCACACTCTCTTCTGTGATCTTCTCCAGAACAGCAAACGGCTTATAACCATGGCGTCGGTCCGGCAATTGCCGCAAGGCGTCCAGCAGATTTGGGCACGGATCACCCTTTAAACTTGACCGTTCCACCTCTGCATAGCTTTGGATGAGCTGCGGTCGCGGCCTAGAAAGGTTCTTTATGGACTTGGACCACATTGGTCCGTTGGGGACAGATACGAAAACACCCTCTGGCGTCACAACAACCGTACTGAAAATATCGACAGAATCAACCACGCCCTTGACACGTTCACCTTCGATATAGTCGCCGGCGACAAAGGGGCGGAGCGAAAGTAACATTACGCCAGTGAACAGATTGTTTATCGTCGTGCGCAATCCGATTGCGATGGCAAAACCAACAATTCCAAGTGCAGCTATAAAGCTGGTAATGTCGATACCTACCATATCGAGGATGGCAAGGGCGCCGACAAGCACCAGCGTAAGTCTGAATGTCCGAACAATCCAGCGCGTAACGTTGTGACGAACGCCAAACCGTTTCGATAGAACATACCTGACTAACCAGCCGACCCAAAGAGCGAGCAAAACGACAAGAACCATGGCGGTCGCACTTGCTATGATTGACACCAAGTGCACCTGGACAAATTTGAGTATGAATGCTGACAATTGTTCAAGAATAGAGCTGAAATTCATTAGCTACATCCCTATCTCCAGATACTCGATGATCAGTGTTACCGACCACAAGCTCTCGCTACAATTTAGTTGTGCTGCAGTTTAGTTCGGTGACAAGTGACTTCTATGTAGTATAATAACAAGTTCGTACCAAACGAAGGATTCTGCAGTGTCTGTACGCAATCACTTTGCAGTTGGCTGGCGGGAATGGGTTACGTTCCCAGATTTTGGCACCACGCGCGTCAAGGCTAAGATTGATACCGGCGCGCGAACGTCAGCAATTCACGCCGTGAACATTACAACTACTGCTAGCGAAAACGGGGATATTGCGCATTTTGAACTCCACCCCAATCAGGATGATGACGTCACGACAGTAATTTGCACAGCTCCAATAATTGACCGACGCATGATCACGGACTCTGGAGGTCACAGCGAAAAGCGTTTGGTGGTTGAGACCGCGATACAAATCGGAGAGCACATCTGGCCGATCGAATTGACGCTTACGGACAGGGATAGCATGGGTTTTCGAATGTTAATCGGTAGACACGCGATCCGAAAAAAATTTGTCGTTTTCCCCGGTCGATCATACCTGGCTGGGATCCCGCTACTCGAAGTGACGCAAAAGTGAGGAGATTGCCCGGCAGCCCCACGTTTTGAAACTCAACGACTACAAGGATTATCTAATGAAGATCGCAATGCTTGCCGTTAATCCTAACCTTTACTCGCACAAGCGCCTCGTAGAGGCCGCAGAAGCACGAGGCCACGAGATCGACATACACCATACGTTGAGACTCGTGCTCAACATAACTTCACACAGACCAGCGATTTATAAGGACGGGGAACCGCTCACCGGCTACGATGCGGTTATTCCACGGATAGGTGCCTCGATAACCTTCTACGGCTTGGCTGTATTGCGACAATTTGAGATGATGAGTGTCTATCCTCTTAACGAATCCGTTGCGATCGGAAGATCGAGAGACAAGTTGCGTTCAATGCAGCTTCTGGCACGCAAAGGCATTGGCCTGCCTGTTACTCTGTTTGCAAACGACGCGAAGCGAGCCGGAGAGATTGTCCAAATGGCGGGCGGAGCTCCTGTTGTCATCAAGCTTCTGGAGGGGACTCAGGGCATCGGTGTCGTGCTTGCAGAAACGGACAAATCAGCCAAGTCAGTGGTTGAGGCTTTCAGAGGCGCTAAAGTAAACATCTTGGTGCAAGAGTTCATTAAAGAAGCTGGCGGATCCGATATCAGATGTTTCGTCATCGGTGACCGGGTGATAGCCACCATGCAGCGAACGGGTGCAGCCGGAGAATTTCGCTCAAATCTTCACCGCGGCGGCACGGCAAAGACGATCAAAATTACTCCGCAAGAAAGATCTACAGCGGTAGGTGCAGCAAAAGCGTTGGGCCTCAACGTTTGCGGTGTCGATATGCTTCGGGCAAATCACGGCCCCGTTGTTATGGAAGTAAATTCCTCACCAGGTCTAGAAGGCATTGAAAAAGCCACCGGGCTTGACGTTGCCGGACAGATTATCGAATTTATCGAAAAAGAAGCAAGAAGCGGCAAGGTCAGAACTCGTGCCCAAGGTTAGCTATTCAATACATTTCAATATCCCGCGCCACTCAATATGCCGATTGCTTATCCTCGCCGTTTTGGCTCTGGTTGTGAATATATCCGATGCGGTGCCGGCATCGCCAAAAGACAATATAACTGTATCTAAGCGCCCTATCGCCACACGGGTGGCTGGCGTCATCGAGCAGGTGAGTCTCCCCAACCTTGGCATTCATCTTGATGCTAAACTCGACACTGGCGCGAAGTCGTCAGCCCTCAATGCTCAAAATATAGAATTCTTCTCGAAGGGTCGAGCAAAGTTCGTAAGGTTTTCGCTCACCGATGGTTCTGGCAAACAATTAGCAGTCGAAAGGCCACTCGTTCGCATGGTCAGAATTCGTCGGGCCGGAGTAAAAGTTGTAAAAAGACCAATCATCAAATTGAATGTATGCGTCGGTGGACAAACTGCCGTAACGTTGTTCTCTTTAACCGATCGAAGTAGGCTAAACTATCAAGTTTTAATTGGCCGCCGTTTCCTAGCCGGTCGGTTTATTGTCGCTTCAGGTAAGACTCACCTGCTAAGAGGCAAGTGCCGAATGCCATAAAAACAAGTGCTAATGGAATAAAAATTCCGATCGCGACAACGCTAATGAAGTCCATTTCGTAGGCCATCAATACGGCATTGGCAAATTGTGCGCTTGCAACGCACTCTAACAACTTGGCCGGAAATTGCGATAGGATACTGTCCCGCAAAGTCGTAATAGAATACAACGCATTTAATGCGAGACCGTTAGAAATTGACATTCGATAAGTTTGAAATTCAAGGCTCTACTCCAACCACAACGCGTCGAATCAATCGGGAGGACAGGATTGCGGCTGTCATGGCACTCAATGCAATGCGTGTGCGCGCGGCACATGCTGACCTCACCCACCTAAAATTGGACCGCAATGAGTCATCAACGTCGTAGAAGCGCTGAGGCAGGCATGTCCGCTTGACCTCCGATTGCACACATCAATCGTGTTAATTTCTGGTGTTCCACCCAGCGTCGACGCCGCGCGGCACGAAACTGAATTCGCCTTCCAGCCGAATAGCTGCCGGTCGTGGAGTTTCGAATCTATGAGGAGCTGTCGGCGTCCCCGTAGTAGGGCTTATTCAAAGGCGCGCCTCATATCAAGACTCTCCTATTTCAGACTGACGATGACACGAGCGGTCTTGCGTCGAGAGCGTATGACCAAGGTGGGGGTGGCCATGCGAAATAGGGGCCGACTGACCCAAGACCACTTCACTTTGCTGTTTGCAGTGCTGCGTTGTGTTCACGCCAGCGCGTTATCGTCTCGTCGCCGCAGCCTAAGTCGCGCATTATCGCCTCGCCGTGCTCATTTAACTCTGGTGGCGGCAATAAGGGCTGGTCATCGCGCCCGCCGTCATAGTAGACGGGGCGGCGCACTGTTTTGTACGGCCCTGCAGTCGGGTGATCGACGCCAACAAATGTTTGTAGATGTTCGACCTGGGGATCGCTCATCGCTTCTGACAAGGTGTTGATCGGAGCATGGGGTACATCGCTCTTTTCAAGTCGCTGGATCCAGTAGGATCGCTTTTTTCCTGATACGGCCTCGCGAAACTTGATGGCCAACTGCAGATAGTTTTCCATGCGGCTGGCTCGGCTCACGAAGCGCGGATCGTCCAATAGCGACTTGCATTCCAGAGCTTCACACGTGGCAATCCAGAATTTGTCCTGAGATGACATGTGAACGGCGAGCAACTTCTGATCCCCGCACACAAGTGAAAAGGACTGGGATGCTTGGACACGCGTCAGGGGGCCCGGTTCGACACCAAGGAGCGTGCTTGTTGCAAATTGGTCAGGCATGAGCGCAATTGCAGAGTCAAGCATATTGGTTTGAACATGCCGCACCGTGCCCGTACACGCCCGTTCATAGAGCGCGCCTAGTATTCCATAGCACGCAAAAATGCCAGTTAGGTTATCGGCGATGGTCGGGCCTGTGATTTGGACATCGTCACCGAGAAATAAACTTGTGATTCCGCTGAGCGCCTGGGCGACCGCATCATAGGCGGGACGATCTCTGTAAGGGCCTGAGGCCCCGAAACCAGAGATCGAACAAACAATTAATTGCGGATTGGCGGCACGCAACGTTGCCAAAGGGAGCCCAAGGCGGTCCATCACGCCGGGCCGGAAATTCTCGATTAGAACATCAGATCTTTTAATCAGCTGCAAATAAATCTCTCGGCCTTGTGAGGAGGAAACGTCGAGTGCGATGCTCTTCTTGTTGCGATTATATGCGCAGAAATAGGGGCTCGCGCTGCCGCCGCGGAACCGACGAAATGGATCGCCGCTCTTTGGGTGCTCTACCTTGATAATTTCAGCGCCGAGGTCGCCAAGCATTTGGCCGGCCAGCGGACCCGTTATCATTGTTGTTGACTCTAAGACCCGGACGCCCGATAGCGGGCCTGCTGGCGCGCCGTGTTGCATTGATTGCCTCCCAGACTAGGTTTTGCCGCGTACTGCTCACCTGATCTCCTTACCATGCTTGCGAACAAATCGATATCGATAGGTCTTCAATCAGGTTATCGAAACCAACTAATTTTCACGTGCGTGCGGGAGACCTTGGCGGCGCGACGAGCTGCTATGAGTTGATATGCCTGAGATGGCGTCGTGCGGATGTCAGCTCCATTTATCACAGCCGTTGTGGCGGCCGAGCGTCGCGTTCACATTGAAGAGTCCGTTATGGGGCAAGTGATCTTGCATCATGTCCTCGGTTTGGTCGCCCAAGACCGCTCTTCACCCAACAGTGGTCAGGATGAGTTCACGCTCGCAGCAATCGCCCAGAACCTCAGAAGGCTAGCAAAACTGACAACGGCACTGGCATGAGACGAACCAGTCCGGTCAGTCGCAGCCAGACAAGAACCATCAAACCAGATATGCGCGACGATCAGGACGCCTCAATTGTAGAGATTTGCAACACTATCGGACAAGAGCGGTCATGGTCGATAGTCACAGTACTGCAATGCACAAACAAAGTTTGGTTCTCATGATTGCCAATAATGAGACTGTTAACGCCTCAATCAAGAATTTCAAAACTGAACTTCGCGATCGTAAAAAACGCTTGCAGCGGATGCTGAGCTTGAACCCGACGCAAAGTTATTCGCTATCTTCTGTTACAGATTGGCTTGGATACGACATTTCGAGGATTATGACTTCACCGTCCGCAATAAATGGGCCGTGAACCTCGCCGGGTGGTCGACTGGCATAGAAGCCGGGCTCAAGCCAGATCTTAAACGTCTCATCATACAGTCGTCCGTAGACCACAAATATTTCCTCTGGATAAGAGTGGCTCTTTGCCCCGAATTCCATTGTTGAATAACCACTCTTAAACTTAGTCAGCCTTGTATAATCACCAGAGACTGGGTCTTCCGCAATGGTCAATTGAGACACGTTGCCATTGGAGCCTTTGATGTCCTCCCATTCCCCCGCATAAATTGGATCCAGAGGGTTCCAGTATGTTCCTGTTGATTTCACACCCGTGATCCTTCACCTAACAGAATTGTAAAAGCGATCATGTTGGCACTTCTGCTGACCTGCCGGCGAAGCACTTGAGTTCCGCAGGGCTATTTCGGCAATTGCAGCGGGCTGCGAAGCCCTCCCGGCAGAAGAGCAGAACCTCGAAATCTGACTTTGCATCTAGCATTTGCCCTAATCGCTTCTCTCGAATGTTCCCTGATCAATAACTTTTCGGACCTGTCTTACCGAGCTCAATGGAACGTCCGCAAGCAGGGCGTGCTTTTGCAGAGTGGCTGCACTGTCAGCAAGGTAGACGCAATACATCTTGTTATTGCACATGAAGCTTTCGACCCATGAAATGCGCGGCCAAAGGGCCTGCGTTGCCTTATTGACGCGGTCCACCTGAACTTTCATATCACTATATTTCTTTGCATCCCGACTGGGCATATCACGTTCGATGATGAATTTCTTAAGCTGCTTACCAGCGATTTGAGCGAAACCTTTCAGACGAATTTCTTGCTCTACTTGAGCCAAGGCGGCATCGGGCCCTTGATACGTCAACCCCGCGGCTTCTTCTTCTAATATTGCACCGCTTGTGTCGCTGCTGGCCTTCTGGAAACCGAAACTACCGTCAGGTCGGCGCACCAAGGGCAGATCAAAACGAAAGTCACCATCTTCAAGAAATGAAATCTCTTCGTGGGTAGGCTCGCGTCCAAGTAAGTCATTGCGGTGCGGAAAGCGACCAAACCGCTCAATCACGTCTACATGGCGGCGAAATATTTCTTTGAAAACCAAGAGTGGATCGGTTGGACCCAATTGCACTTCAATCTTTGCCCACTCTTCCATGCACAAGTATTGGTCGGCCAAGGCTTCGGAATGTGTGAGCACCAAGCACGGAAATATGCGTTCAATAACTTGCAACTTGTCAGCCGTGCCATGATTTATCGCGCGGCGGACCAACGAAAGACACCTGGCGTCGGCTGCGTACATTTGAGGTGTGTCGCGGAACATATTGCGACGAAATTGATCCAGCATAAGTATCATTGCGAGCAACATACGCGGCCGGTGAGGATCGAGCGCCCAATGGTCATAGTGTCCCTCACTTGCAAGTAGAACGTCGTCGCCGAACATTTTCCAGATATCGACATCGGTATCTGCTGACTTGCCAAACCACAGCGTGAGACATTCCGCGACGCTGGGACGAAACATGAAGGCGATTATGCTCTCCGCTTTGAGCTGCTCTTCAGATGTAATGCGCGAGTAGGATGAGCCGGCCAGCGTGCGTAAGTCTCGACACAACCCATCGATATCTCTTTTCTCGAGTTGACTGCGGCTCGCAAGGTCCGAAATTATCAGTTCGATGCTCTCTTTTAGGCGCACATCAGGCGGCGTTGTTGTAAGCATGGGTCTTCACCTCTCCATTCAGGCTACTGCGCCTTTTGCTCTCGGCACCTTTGCCGTCTCGATTGGATCAAGCCCAAGCGCCAAGCGGCCAGTGAAGTGGTGCTGGCGCTTTTGTTGTAGCGGATGGAACTGCGCTGCGTGGGCATCACGCAATAGACGCTCAAGCCCAAACTTGCGGAAAAACCCGGCCCCACCCGACATCTCAAGTGCTTTTTCTGCGGTGGCTATAACAGCATTGGCAGCAATCGTTTTGCGCACGAGCATTGCATTCGCGGTCTCTAGCGTCGCCTCAAACTCATAATCATTGGCAATGCGAACCATATCGTCGACTGCGAGTCGGGCGGTTGTCAGAAGATTGGTAAGTTCGCCAAGGAAAAAAGGCGAAGCCGGATCGTCTTTGCGTTTGGCAGCTTGTGCTTTGGCAACGTCTGTCGCTGCTTCCGCAATCCCGATATAAGCCGACATTATGAGGGGAAGCGCTACCGCAAGAATCGTGTTCCAGGCCATGTGATATTCACCGCGAGGGCGGCGAAGCACGACGGCTTCCTCCGGCACGAACACGCTGTCCAGAATGACCGTGTTGGAGCCGGTTGCACGCATGCCCATTGTGTCCCAATCATCGGCCAGCGACACGCCTTCCGATGAGAACGGCACTGGAAAATGCAAGACCTGCCAGCCGTCCACTGGATCTTGATAGGCCGCAGAAGTAACGAGGATCTCACCGGCAGGCGATCCGGAACCAAACGGTTTTTTCGCTGTAATGCGGTAACCGCCATCAACTTTTTCGGCAGTGCCGTTTGATTCCAACCAGTCATTGGCACCGGTGCTCACCAGCACGGTCTCGCCACTCGCCACGCGTTCAAGCAGCTTTTGTCCGGGGCGGCCATTGCGATAATTAACGACTGACGCCGCAACCAAGTGTTGGTGCATCGACAGCGACAAAGCGGTAGACGGGCAGTGGTGTGCGATGCGCCTGACAAAGGCGCACATTTCGCTGTGCGTTGCGCCACCACCGCCAAGTTCTGTCGGCACCAGGGCAGAAAAAACCTTGTGTTCCTTTAGCAGCTGATAGTTATCGAATGCAAAGGTGCCGGTGAAATCGCGCTCTGCTGCTCCTTCTCCAATTTGCGGCCCAAGCGTGGAGGCCAGTGTCTCTAGATTTATCCTCGAAGTCATGAGTATTTCCTTGTCTTTCAAATTGTGCCTACGAAACTGATTGAAAAACCCCCAGCCTTCAACTTCATTATGTGAAGTTTGATTTTGCATAACATCGTTCATGACGGTCTCCTTTTTTAAGTCTGTCGCCATTGAACCTGCAGGCACTGGTAAAACTATTCAACTTCAATAAGTGAAGTTGCAAACCGACCGCAGCCGCGGTAGCTTGGTGACATGGCAAGTCAGGGTGGATATGGACAGTATTGCCCCATTTCAGTGGCGGCCGAAGTCGTCGCTCAGAAGTGGACGCCACTTGTTTTGCGCGGCTTGTTTTGCGGCTGCAAGCGCTTCAATGAGATAGCCAAGAGCGTGCCGCGCATGTCATCTGCGTTACTCTCTCGGCGGCTGAAGGAGCTTGAATACGCGGGGATCATTGAGCGGATCAATTCAGAAACATCTTCAGCGACCGAGTATCGCCTAACGCAGGCTGGCGAGGAACTTTGGCCGGTCCTTGATCGCATGGGCGCTTGGGCACAGACATGGCTTCGCCGCGAGATAACCAAAGCAGAAAATCTCGATCCCGATATCTTGATGTGGGAAATACGCACGGCCGATCCGATGCTGCAGCAGACTGCAACCAAACGTCGGGTCGTCAAGTTCCACCTGCACGGCGTCCCGGTCTCTAACCGGTTCTACTGGCTCGTTCACGAACCGGAAGAGAACGAAGTATGCATCAACGATCCCGGCTACGAGGTCGATCTATCTGTTACGGCACATATTAGAACTTTGGTCGAGATCTGGATGGGACATAAGACCATTGCGCAGGCCCGACGCAACGAGGATCTCGTCCTTGACGGTACGCGGCGTGAGATCAGCGCATTTAGCAAATGGTTTTCCCTGAGCCACTTTGCACAATACGGCGGTACGTTAGCCAAGCGCTGATTTGGTCGATAATGAAACATATCCTTGCCGGTGAGCGAGCAGACCGTCGAGATACTGCCAGAGCGTTGTGGCATTTATTCAACGGGCTGGCCTTACGTCGGCGAAATAATTCTTACCCAGCCATGTCGAAATATCTCGTTTCAAATGAGTGAGGCCATCCAACCTGATTCGGCGGTCCCGCAAGGCTTGACCAAGAGCAATATCCCCCATCCAAACACCTGTCAGAGTTCTAACGTCTGTGATGACCTTTAAGTCGATCTCATGGCCGGGATCCTTCATGCAAACGTCGACGTCTTCCTGATCCACAACAAGCCACCAACGCCGGAACTTCGCTTTATAATCACTGAACTCGAAATGGAGGGTCGTGCGACCTTCTCCAAAGTAGTCGGCCTTGATTGTCCGGTGGATGTCCCACATCAACAGGGATGGATCGAGATCATCCCGCGTGAGTTTACTACGCGCCCATCGGTGTCCCCAGATACCCATTTGCAGGATGATTGGTTTCAATTCCAGGCCAGCCTCGGTGAGGGTGTAACGAATTCCCTCTTCACTTTCGGTACGCGCCACGACGCCTGCAGCTTCTAGCGACTTGAGCCGAGCCGACAATGTCGCTGGCGGAATGAGCGGTAGGCCCTTGCGCAAATCATTAAAGGCTTCGCTGCCCGCACCGAGTTCTCGAATGATGAGGTTCGTCCAGCGTTCCCCGAGAATCTCGGAAGTTTTCGCGATAGGGCAAAATTGTCCGTAACCAGTCATGCCACTATTCCTAAATCATGAGACGAGCCAATTAAAGTACAATATTTGTATCTGTCCTGCAATGGCATCTGGCCATCCGTGCAGAGGTCAGTAATTCAATTTTATCTTCTTTTATTAGCATATATATCGCGCATGGCATCGCTCCCCCATAAATCGAAAATAGCAGTTGATACAAAAATCATACTGGATATGCCAATTCGAAGTGAGCAGACTTCGTGTCAGTGTTCAACTCGAATTGAGGGAGTTTCGTCATGGCGAGAACTCAAAACCCAAAGACCAAAGCCGGCAGTCGAAGTCATTGGCAAAAGGCCGTTTTGGCATCGCTAACCAGCTTGGTGTTCGTTGGTGCGATGGTGGCCGGGATAATGGTGCTGCATGACCGGGCCGGAGCCAACAAGGCATTACCCCCTAATCCCGCAGTCGTCGTAAACGCTAAACGCGTCCAACTGCTCAAATCTTACAGTATAAAGGAGCGCTTTGTTGGCATGTTCGAAGCCTCCAGGACGACCCGCCTTTCATTTGAGCGTCAGGGTCGCGTGACGAAAGTTCACTTTGATGAAGGCGAGCCTGTATCAAAGGGACAGATTGTGGCGATGTTGGATGTTTCGCGACTTAAGGTGCAACGCCTTGGATTGCGAGCCCGTCTGCGTGAGTTAGAAGCACAGTCGGGATTGGCTGTGGCAACGTTAGCGCGTCAGACAACGCTCAATAAAAAAGGCTGGCAATCGCAGCAAAAACTTGATGAAGCGCGTTTCAAATCAGCCCAATTATCAGCTTCGATCGAGCGGGTGAAAGCATCCGTGGAATCAATAAACATTGAAATCGCGAAGTCGGCTTTAAAGGCTCCCTATTCGGGTGTCGTGGCCAGCCGCAGCATAGATGAAGGCAGCGTCGTCAATCCAGGTAGTCCTGTCATAGACATAGTAGAGGCAGGTCTGAGGCGGGCGCGGGTCGGTGTTTCTGTTCAAGCAGCCAATTCATTACGGATAGACCGGAGCTATCGCTTAGTTTCTAACGGGCGACAATTCAAAGGACGATTGTTTTCCAAACGACCCGACTTGGAAACAGGAACGCGCACAGTGACCGCGCTGTTCGAAGTGGGCGACGCCGCAAAGCTTCCCATCGGAGAAATAGTAGAACTCGTCATTGATCGGCAAATAAGGATCGAAGGCGCGTGGTTGCCTATCAGCGCTTTGTCGGAAGGTGCCAAGGGCCTTTGGACAGTTCTCAGTGTTGTTCAAAAAGAACAAAAAACAATCGTCGTGCGCCGGGCCGTCGAAGTTCTCCATGTTGAAGACGGACGTGCCTTCGTCCGCGGCAATTTCACGCCAGTCAGCCAAATCGTCATAGATGGCACGAACCGGATAAATCCAGGTCAAAAAGTCGCTTTGGCGGCTCGCCCCAAGTAAGAAGGATCTCTCGTCATGGAAACGCTCTTCTTCCGCAACAAACGAATTGTTGTGTTAACGGTATTGATGATTCTTGCGGTTGGGCTGTCGGCACTGTTTTCGGTTGCCAGGCAGGAAGACCCGACCATCACCAACATATTTGCAACAATTGTTACGCCTTACCCTGGGGCGGATCCCAAACGGGTGGAATCCTTAGTCACCGACAAAATCGAAGACGAACTGAAAAAGATCCCCGAGATCAAGCAGGTTAAGTCAGCATCCCGTACCGGTATTTCAATCGTCCAAATCGAGCTGGCTTGGACTCTCTCGAAGCCTCGCATTGAGCAAATTTGGTCAGAGGTTCGTGATGCATTGTCGGATGCAGCGCGCCAGTTTCCTGCCGGTGTGCCTGAGCCTTCCTTCGACGATGACAGAGTTGGTGCCTTTTCCGCGATCAGTGCGATCCAAATAGCAAACAACGCGAAAGTCACTCCGGCTGTGATGCGGCGGTACGCTGAGGTATTGCAGGATCGTTTACGAGCATTGCCTGGCACCAAGCAAGTTAAACTCTATGGTGCGCAGCACGAGGAGATTTTGGTCGAGATCGATTGGCGAAAACTTGCATCGTTGGGACTGACCGTCGCGCAGGTTTCTCGAGCAATTGGAGGTGCTGATACAAAAGTCAGGGCCGGTCAAATCAGGAGTTCAAATTCTGATTTTCTGGTAGAGGTGAAAGGCGAGATTAAGTCGCTGGAACGCATACGCCGCATTCCGGTTCGTCATGCTGATGGTGGCCAGATCGTTCGTGTCGCCGATGTTGCTGCACGTCAAGCGCGCCGTGCGCCGCCCGTCAACCAGTCTCGCCTACGCTGGCTCTCGACCCGCAGTCCTCGTTGCGGCCAAGATTGAGGATAACAGTCAGGTCGATCGCTGGATGAGCCAGGTTCGCACAACACTAACAAAATTTGAAGCGGAGTTGCCAGGCGGGCTGGAGCATCGCCTGCTGTTCGATCAAAGCGACTATACCTTTAAGCGGTTGTTAGCGGTCGTGATG
The DNA here is from genome assembly GCA_965223255.1 of Hyphomicrobiaceae bacterium. Lineage (GTDB taxonomy): Bacteria > Pseudomonadota > Alphaproteobacteria > Rhizobiales > Hyphomicrobiaceae > CBDCWA01. The sequence continues at coordinate 1,139,406 of CBDCWA010000004.1, forward strand.
AATTTGATGATGGGTGTGTCACTCGTCATTATCGTTCTGATCTTAACTTTGGGCTGGCGTCCGGCGCTGATCGTTGCTGCAATTCTCCCATTGGCAAGCCTGATGTCTCTTGCCGGCCTTCAGTTATTTGGAATTCCAATTCACCAGATGTCTATCACGGGGCTAATAGTGGCGCTTGGTTTGTTGGTGGATTCAGGAATTGTAATAACTGATGAAATCGGCAAACGATTGAAGCGTGGTGATTCACGCCTGGTCGCTGTTGGCGATTCGGTTCGGCGACTGGCAGTACCCCTCCTCGCCTCCACTATCACGACCGCTCTGGCATTCCTGCCGATGGCACTACTACCAGGCCCAGCCGGGGATTTCGTTGGCGCGATTGCCGTTGCCGTAATCATAATGCTTCTATCGTCATTGGTTCTTGCATTGACGATCACACCGGCGTTTGCGGGGTGGTTCATGCACCGGTCCACACCCGATGGATCAAGTTCAACCTTGACGACCGGTGTGCAACTTCAAGGCGTTGGGGCAGGCTTTGCACGCTTGCTGGATTTGAGTATCCGCTACCCGAAGGTGGCAATTCTGGGGGCACTCGTTCTACCCGTGATAGGATTCGGCGCTCTGCCCACACTTAAAGCGCAATTCTTCCCCGGCGTTGATCGCAACCAATTCTATGTCCAGATAAAATTGCCGGACGGATCAGCCATCACCCAAACCAGCAAAGTCGCCCGGCGCGCGGAAAAAATAATTCGAAAGGAGGCTGGGGTCCGCGATATCTCCTGGGTGATTGGGCAAAGTGCGCCGGCCTTTTATTACAATATGCTCGCCGATCAGGACGGCGAACCAAGCTTTGCCGAAGCGCTGATCACGACAATATCTCCACGGGCAACCGAAACGATTCTGCCAAGGTTGCAACGCGTGCTGGATCGTTCTTTGCCGGAAGCACGCATTACAGTGCGCGGTCTTGTTCAAGGTCCTCCGGTTGCAGCGCCGGTTGAAATTCGCATAGTTGGAGAAAATCTTGAGATTCTCAGAAAGCTTGGTGAAAAGATACGCGCGATCATGGTTCAGGTACCTGAAATTAAGCAAGCACGAACGCAGTTGAGCGGGGGTGCGCCGAAGGTTTTCCTGGACATCAATGAAGACAAGTCGCGTTTAGTCGGCCTGCCGCTCGGTGCCATCGCGCAGCAGTTGGAAACCAGGCTTGAGGGGGCAATTCGTGGGTCTCTGATTGAAGGGAGCGAAGAGTTGCCTGTACGTATACGAGTTGGTAGCCAGACACGCGGGAACGTTGGCAACCTGGGGCGCTTTGACGTGATTGGACGGAGCGCCGCGGACCAATCCGCCGCTGGCCAGTATTCCGGCATTCCACTCAAGGCATTGGGAACAATGCGCCTGCAGCCCGCTGAGAGTTCAATCTTTCGGCTTGATGGCGAACGCGTAAATACGGTGCAAGGCTTTGTTCATCGAAACGTTCTTCCTGAAGAGGCATTGAAGATAGTGATGGCGAAAATTGCCAAGAGCGGTCTCAAAATGCCATCAGGTTACCGATTGGAGATTGGTGGAGACGCTGACGCTCGTAACGAGGTTTTGACCAATCTGTTGTCGGTTGCTGGAATAATTGGCGTATTCACGCTCGCAACCATAGTGCTCACATTTAACTCATACCGCTTCGCCTTAATTGGCAGTCTAGTAATCCTATTGTCGGTGGGCTTGAGCGCTCTTACACTTGCAATTTTCAAGTATCCCTTTGGCATCATGGCAGCAATAGGCTTAATCGGGTCGATTGGCGTATCTATAAATGCTGCCATTATTATTATTACAGCATTACAGCAGGATGCTGAGGCGATGAAGGGACGTGCCACTGCAATTCGAAATGTCGTAATGGCACAGAGCCGGCATATCGTCTCAACGACCATCACGACATTTGGCGGCTTCCTTCCGCTGATATTGGCTGGCGGTGGGTTCTGGCCACCCTTTGCCATGGCAATCGCAGGCGGCGTGCTGCTCTCAACAATTGTGTCGTTCTTCTTCGTTCCACCTGCCGTAGCGCTTCTTTGCCGCCAGCGGCCCCACGAAGAGACCAAGAAAGTCGAAGCAAGAGACGCGCAGTCTTTGATTGCAAACCTTGCAGCGACCACGCCGAAGAATGATCTTGCGAATGCAGCATGAAATCAGACTGATCTGACGAATGAGCCGGACGCACGAGACTTCGCTCACGGACGACACTCTTAGGTTCGATATGGAGTACAGGAAATGATCAAGGTGAAACGGATATATGAACCGGTTGAAACAGATGATGGTCACCGGGTGCTAGTGGATCGTTTATGGCCGCGCGGCATCACGCGCGACCGCGCAAATATCGATGATTGGTTGAAGGAATTGGCCCCAAGCCATGATTTAAGGAAGTGGTTTCATAAAGACCCTGAGCGTTGGGATGGGTTTGTCCATCGTTATAGGGAAGAGTTGCGGTCACCTTCAAGCAATGAGCATCTTGGGAGGTTGCGAGAAATCGCGGCCACCCGGACTGTTACGTTGCTCTACGCGGTACGCAATGAACATCAGAACCATGCCATGGTACTAAAAGATGCAATTCTGGAAATGGAAGACGATCCGATGCCGGGAAAAGGCTGCTGAGCCGATCAAACTCTATACACCAAAGCAACATTTTGCAGTCCTGCTCAAACGTGTGTTCGAGGCCGTCGACCACACCCAATTTAAGGCTAGGCATACCGGCTTGTCGCTAAGGAAAAAGTTACCGTATCGCCTCAGACGCATCCTGTGCCATCGCCGGGGAACAAACCAATTTCCGGTTCGTTTTCTGAGGTTGCGCCATCAGATCTCACGTCCGGTACGGGTTCTCGAACATATAATCTGGCAGCATTCTGCCGAGGCCGTGTTCTTTGGCTTGGGTCATCACTGCAGCTCCGACGCCTGCGAATTGGACGCTTAAGCCATTGTTCTTAAGTATTGTGATTTGCTGATCATCACACCGCATCGGGGCTTTGCCACAAACCAGTTCACCAATTTCCCATATTCGGTCCCAGGTCACAGCCCCACACGCAATGCCTTCGGTCAACCAAATTGGTTCGTCGTTCTGCACCTGATCTCTTGCGCTGATGATAATAAGGCCAGCGCGGCGAAAGGTTTCGTCATCAAGGTCGCGACGGCGTAGAACCTTGTCGCTATTGACAATGGAGCTAACATAAGTGCCGGCTTCCAGCCACGCACCATCGAAGACCGGTTCGTTTGAATTGGTAGCCACAACCACAATATCGCAATCAGATACTGCTTTGCGCGGTGCATCAACTGCAGCGACCTCGATACCAAGGGCATCTGTCATCCTTTCAGCGAATGTCTCGCGATTCTTTGCCGTCGGACTATAGACTTTGACGCACTCAATCTCCATAACGCTGCAAAGAGCCTCCAACTGTGGCCCGGCCTGGTTACCCGAACCAAAGATCCCAACGGTTTTGCTATTGTGTTTTGCAAGATATTTGGCCGCAATGCCTGTCATTGCACCGACGCGCATGCGTTGAAGCGCGCGGTCTTCAATGATTGCCTCGAGTTGGCCGGTCTCTACCGAAAATAACAACAGCCACCCCATGTTCCGGTTGCCAATCTTTCGGTCGCCGTCGTAATGCTCCATCGTTGAATCTATTCGTAAAATTGAATAGCCAAGTGACGACACGGTGCCGGTAAACACCTTCAGAAAATGCGTGGCGCCGCTCTTTGCCTCGCCGTAAGTATGAATGCGCGGATTGTTCCACGCGCGCCCCATACCAAGTTCATGATAAGCCCTCTCGACGGTTTCTAGGTAATCGCCCATGGACAGCAACTGCTGGACGTCGTCATTTGTAAGAAATATTGCCATTGCCGAGCCCCTCATCTGTCAGCTAATTGCTTATATCAGCTCCTCACCTGCTACGGAAAAATGGACTCACGTCTCCTGTGATGCATGAGGCAAGACCGATAGGCTGATTGTCCAGGGCCGATTCAGCGTGACGACAGTTTCATCGACCATAAGAGCATAGTTGTGGGGCAATAAGAATGACCTGATGGAAGCAGGTCTAAACACGCTCCATACAGAGTTAGAGGCCAGGCAACGACAACTGCGGGACGCCGCAGCCAGACCTGACGCCAATATTCTGATCAGCGTAGGTCTGGCCGAAATGCTGGTGTGCGTTGCAACTTCGAGAGGTCCGTTTGAGACGGCCTAATTCTTCTTTTTCGTCAGACTTATGGCTTTCTTAATCACATCTTTCGGTGTCTTATAAAAAGCAAGGATCGCGTTTTTAACCTCATCACCCGTCATCGGCTTGAGTTGTACACCGAGCCTGGACTTGCCATCAGCAACCATCTTCGGATCGGCCATCGTATCGGCCAACGCCTTTTGCAGTGCCTTAGCACGATCAGCAGGCACGCCCGGCGGTGCTGCAACAGGGCGCGTAATGGCCGCAGGACCAAATACGTAACGCACAATCTGTTGCATTTCCTTGCCCTTATCTTTGGTAATCTCAGTAATTTGCACCGCATCACCAAACAATGGCACCTTCCGGTCGAGACCGACCTGCAGAATGATCTTCAGATCACCTGACTTGTAGTCGTCAAAAAAGGCGCCGCGAACGGAGGATTCGAACATGCCGCACAACGCGCTCACTTCCCCCCGCTTCATTGCCAGATTAATGCCTTTGGTACCCTTATAACCTTCTATGACTTGCACCTTTGCGCCGAATACGTTCTTCAGGAACAGCGGCCACATACTGGTAATGGATTGCGGTCCAGTAGAGCCGAAGACAACGTTCTTCTTAGCCTTGATGAGATCGGCGAAACTCTTGATGTTCTGCCCTGCGCCTTTCCAAACACCGCAGGAATTGATGTCGCTGTGCATCGACCCCACCCATGTGAACTTCGAGGCATCGAATTTCGCGCTCTTGTTACCGAGCAGCGGTTCCAGCACGGCAGCGGACGAGAACACCCCGATCAGGCTGCCGTCTTTTGGTGCGACATTGTAAATGTAGTTGACCAGCCGCAAGCTGCCGGCTCCTGGCATGTTTTCAACGGTCACGGCCGGTTTACCGGGGATGTGATTTACGAGGTGACGCGCCACCAATCGGGTTGTTGTATCGTAGCCCCCACCAGCGCGATAACCGACCATGAATTTTACGGTTTTGCCTTTATAGAAACTTGCAGCATCTTTGGCATTGACCTGCGCAGTGAGCCCCCCCAACGCCATTGCAGCCGCGCCGGCAACCAACATTGTTCCAAATCTTGTCATAACGTGCATCCTCCGACAATTCTTATATGGCTACCCAGCATGAGCTCCAATGGTGCACCGTCCCGTGGCCACGTGTGCCCAAAGTCCATTTGCCGAGTATCAATGAAAATCTAGGCCCTCATCGTCGCTTTGACCAGTTAAAACTAGTGGCAGCCTGTCTCAACCGCGCACTGCTGGCTGCGAGACCAGTCTTTACTGTTACCAAGCAAAAGCAATCCGGAGCCGGTGTTGAAATCCCCATTTGCCTATCGGTGACGCAAGACCTATCAGCGGCAAAGCAACGAGCCCCCGGAAGCGCTAGCAGCGTCCGGGGGACCGCATACGACACGGCAACCGCCTGTCGTATCCGTTAGCTTTTGCAATTCAGCGTGCCAGCTGCATCGTTGTGACCGAGATATTTAACATCGCAAGTCATTCCGACCTTTAGGGCCTTCCGCTTTGCCTTTTTACCATCGATCTTGATCTTAGCCCGCCGTATCTTTGCAGTGACCTTCTTGCCGCGATCCATAAACATGATCTTGCGCTTTTTCTTTCCCAGAATCTTTGCGCCTTTGACAACGATCCAGTTGAGTTTCGCGTCAGCAACGGCAGCAGTTTTATTCACATCCGTCGCTGCATTGGCGCGTGCAATGATTGCGGCAGGTGTTTTGAAGAGTTTGTTGACGTGATCCTGCACCTGCTTGCCGGTTATAGGAGAAAGAGGAACCCGCACTTTCAGCGAAGCCGCCTGAAAAGCCGGATCATTCATCGTCGCGGTAAAGGCCTTGCGCAAGGCTTTGACCCGATCAGCTGGAACGCCCGGAGGGGCAGCATAGGGGCGCCCCATGTATTGTCGGGCAACAAGGAATTCCAGCACCTTACGATCTTCAACCGTCTTGGCAAGATCCAGAACCAACGGCACGTTCGCAATATCTTTGTTCTTCTCCATACCTGTCTGCACAAGAACAATGACTTTGCCGGTTTTTACGTCCTGAGCTGCCTGTGCTCTAAGGCTGTCCCAGCCAATCCCGCACAGTCCACCAACCTCCCCACGCTCCATAGCCAATAATACTGAGCTCGTACTAGGGTAGCCGCGAATGATCTTAAATTTCGTACCTGTCAGACTATTGAGAAAAGAGGCAACGAGTTGCGTGGATGAGGATGCTGAACCGGTCGCGCCGACGAGCAATTCCTTTTTCATTGCGTCCTTTATTGTCTTGATGCCCGTCTTGGCGCGCGAAACGCACGTCGATGTGAGCTGATTGGCGCTGCCAAGCCAGTTATAGTTCTTCGCGTCGAAAAGGACCTTCTTACCGAGCAGCTGCTCAACAACGACAGTGTTGTGCAGTGCGCCAATATCGGACCCGTCCCTATCCGCCTTGTTATACAAGTAACCGGCGAGGCGGAGACCGGACGCCCCAGGCATGTTCTTGACAACCATCGTAGGCTTGCCTGGAATGTGATGAATGATGTGACGGGAAATTGTCCGGGCATAGGTATCGTAACCACCGCCAGGGGCTGAGCCTACGAAGAGATCGACCGTTTTTCCTTTATAGAACTCTTCCACCGATTTGGCGCTTGCCGACGCATGCATCGAAGTGAATACTAGTGCAACCCATGCTGCGCGATGCAGATATTGAATTGGCATGATTAAACTCCACGAACGTTTCCTGTTTATGGGTCGAGCCTGTTGACCTGGATCGGAGTGAAACGCATCGTTTGATGGATGGCAATAGCCAAGTTTGCTGGCTCACAATCGCGCTGATCAGTCGGGGTGGACCAAGGTTATGTTGCCGCAGCAAGTAAGACGAGAGAAGGGTTTCGTTATGAATAGGAGTCTTTCCCGCGAGAAGACGGTAGCATTTGAATTGATTGAGAAAAACAAGAGGGCGATAGCCCTAACCTGCGATAATGTCTTCTACTATGGTGAACTTGGAAATCAGGAGTACGAAAGCGCAGCTCTAATGTCCGGTCTGCTGGAAAAAGAGGGCTTTTCAGTCGAGCGGGGACTGTCGGGCTTTCCGACCTCGTTCCTTGCCACGTACGGTTCCGGTAAACCGGTTATTGCGCTTCACACCGAATTCGATGCCAATCCTGACAACAGCCAGCAGCCAGGTATTCCTGAGCAAAAGGCTATTGTTGAGAATGCACCAGGCCATTGCGAAGGTCACAACGTTAATGCGGCAGTGCTTATCGGCGGCGCAATTGCAATCAAGCGCTCGATGGAGACTTGCGGGATACCTGGGACGCTCATGGTTCTCGGTGCGCCTGCCGAAGAACAGGTCTTATCGCGTCCCTACTTTGTTCGCGATGGGTATTTCGATAATGTAGATATTGCACTGCATCCCCACATCGGAGCGGAGCTGTCCGTCGGCTATGGGCTTCAACAATCGGCATTGATATCGGCAACTTTTACGTTTCACGGTGAGACGGCTCATGCAGGTGTGTCTCCCTGGAAGGGAAGGGATGCGCTCGACGCTGTGGTAATGATGGATGTTGGACTTGCTCAATATCGTGAACACATGCTTCCAACGTCACGCCTGCACCGTGCGATATTGGAAGGTGGCCATCAGCCGAATGTCATTCCGAAGCGCGCGACAATCTGGTGGTACTTTCGTGATCCGACCGCTGAAGGCGCCCAGAAACTCTTCGAGCAAGCAAAAAAAGTTGCCGAAGGTGCCGCTCTGATGACGAATACGAGCTGGGAGCACCAAGTGCTTTCCGCCGTATGGCCGACGCGTGCCAACCGAACTGTAGCAGAAATCGTTCAAGATAATATCGCACTTGTTGGCCATCCCGAGTGGGACGAAGATGAACATGCACTTGCGCGCACTCTGCAGGAACGTGCTCACGTGAATATTGAGGGTCTACGCATAGCGCCGCCTCCTTTTGCAGGCAAGGCAACACAGCGCCCATCTGCAAACGACGGCGGCGATGTCTCTTGGAAGGTGCCGATGGCAAAATTCTATTACCCGGGCAATATTCCTAATATCGGCTTCCATCACTGGGCGGCCGGTGTCGCGCTGGCAACACCGATCGCCCATAAAGGTGCCGTTGTCGGCGCCAAAGTCCTTGCCGGAGCGGCAATTGACTTTCTGACCAACACTGAGCTCGTATCGGAGGCGCATCGTACATTCCAAGATGAACTTGGAGGAGTTGCGTACCGTCCGCTGCTCCCGGTCGGCCAGGAGCCTCCCAAATGGCTCAATCGCGACACTATGGAGGCATTCCGGGAGCCAATGCGCGCCCATTACCTCACCGAAAAACCCGTTTTCGAATAAGGTCAAAGAGGGTACTGCAATTTGTGCGCTGGTTACACCCGGATGCAGGGTTTGCCAATCGCATGACCGTGACGAGTGTCCCGACCATCATTGTCTGGAAACTCTAATGCCGGAGCAGCGCTTCAAAGAATAACACTTTGCCCGCCAGTCCTATGGCGCCGATACTCACCACAAGGTGTTACCTAGAACCGTGCAACGCCGCAGCATGCGCGGTTCGTTTTCTGGCCAATCGGTACGCGCGTGCAAACACGCGAGGTTGTCCCACATCAGTAGATCACCCACCTGCCAAACGTGCTCATAAGTGTTGGCTGGGTCCTCTGTCAGCTCGAACAGGCGGGTCAGGATCTTCTCGCTTTCCTCGCCGTCGACGCCCTCGATCCACATAGTGTTCTGAGCGGCTATATAAAGTGCTTTTCTGCCTGAATCAGGATTGACCACAAACATCGGCTGGCGAAAGTGACGGACCGTCTCAAGCGGTGCGGTAATGTCAATCCGCCGGCCGACGCCATACTCCTGACCCTGCATAACCATTGCGGATTTGAAGCGCTTCTTCAAATCGGCCGGCATATTGTCGTAGGCTGCGTAGAGGCTCGAATATTTGGTATTGCCGCCTACGCTCGGAATCTCGATACCATAGAGAAACGAGAATCGGTGAGGCCTATCGACGTAGCACTTATCTGTGTGGAACCACATCTCGCCATGGCCAAGCGAACCGAGTGGCTGGCCATACTCGTCCTTGCGATCGGAGATCGGCATGAGTTTGTCCCACTCAGGCGACCCGTTTCTGTTGGCACCCTCCGGCGGGATCAACCGCTCCGCAATCTCACCGAAACGCGCGGCGAAGTTCAACTGCTGCTCACCAGTAAGATCTTTCTGGTTTCGGAATACAACAACCGCATGTTGCCCACACGCTCGGCGAATTGCCGCGACTATCTCGTCGTCGATGTCGTCAGTTAAGTCGACACCGCGAATCTCCACACCAATCTGAGGGTGCAGCGTTCGGATCTCCAGTGGCGCAACCGGCATCACTGGCGTTGCAGTTGTCATCGGACGCCTCCTTCCGGCTGATGCTGCTACAGTGCAGCAAACAAGATTGTGAGCAGCTTGCCTGCCTGACAGGAGGTTAGGTCCGCGCCCAGCCTCTGTCAATCAACGTTCCGGCATCTGATAACTGTTATCGTGGTGGAAGCCGCACATCAGCAAGCATAAGTTGGATCAATCTAGCAACCATGGCGCCGCCGCAGCCTGAGCGATCTGGCGGACTTGCGCTAACAGTCCAGCGCCAACTGGAATACCATCGCGCATGCGCTCTTCAGCCAGCTTCCATTGCGGATCGCCAGCTACCATAACCGGTTGCGCCGGATCGACCGGAGGCGTGGATTTTAGATCACTGAGAAACCTCGCCACATCGGTTTCAAACTCGCCAGGGCCTCTGAATATGGCTGGATCAATGGCCAAGAAAAAATGCCCGATGTCCATGCCACCGGATGTGTTTGCGTTATCACGCTTGGTGATTGGCGTTGCGCCGGACAAACAGGAACTGAGGATATTCACCATGACCGAAATGCCATAGCCTTTGTAGCTGGAGTTCTGTGGCGAACCGCCAAGAGAGGTGAGTGTGCCGCCCTTCATCACAATTTCCGGATCGTTTGAGGGCCGCCCTTCTTCGTCCAAAACCCATCCATCCGGAGTTTGAAGACCCTCGTTCGCCCTATTGCGGATGCGTCCCGCGGCGACGGTTGTCGTCGCCATATCGAGAAGGAACGGTGCCCCATCGGCGTTAGGTGCCGCGAACGACCAAGGATCCGTACCGAGACGCGCCGCCTTGCCAAAGGTTGGCGCCACCTGGACGCCATTACACGCCGTGCAGGCCATGCCGATTAGACCGGCCTCTGCCGCCATCAGCGTGTAGAACCCGGTTGCGCCGAAGTGCGCCGAGTTGCGTACGACGACAGCGGCCATCCCGATGGACTTAGCCTTGGCTATCGCCGTCGACATGGCAAAATGCCCTGGAACGTGCCCCAGCCCGCCGCCACCGTCTACCACGGCGGACACTGGTGTTTCGGAGATGATCTGCGGCTGGGCGTCCATACGCACGCGTCCGTTGCGGCGTGATCTGTCGTAGCCCGGAATCATTGAAATGCCGTGACTGTCGACACCGTGAAGATCTGACCAAGCTAAAACCTCTGCTGTAATTTCGGCGTTCTCTTCCGGCATGCCCCAGCCTAGCAGGATCGATTTTAACTGTGCACGGTGATTGGCATATGTGGCTGGCATAGAATTTTCCTCATTTGCTCCATGGATCCTTTTGTCAGTGGTAGCATCGACGATCGCCTGAACAATGACAACAACAAACCATAGCCGCTCCGGCTAGGCGTTGGCACTATGCACGGCAGCAGCGATATGAAACAACCTGTTGTGCACAACGCGGCAAATAAACGGTGATGCGTTCGCGTCGCTCTTTTCAGCGTTACCCGCAATGAAAGAGACTTCGAATAAACCCCCGGGGAGAAACTACCACATTCGTCCTTCCGACTTCTCGATTTGGCGCGAAGCAATTGACGCGTGGAAACTGCCGAACAACAGGCGCTAGCAGAGGCTTGTGAAATTGCGTGAACGCGAGCTCAATTTCTGGATCTACATCAGGGTTTGAACAGCAATACAAAATTTGGCGCAATAGGCAGCCTGGGTCATTGCTACCGGTCGCCGACGACCTGATCGAGTAGCGGTTATCACGATGAAGTTCCTCTCGCAGCCACTCACACAATGCAAACCTGTACTCCCGGTCCATTTCTTGGGATCAAGACTTAGAGATCAAGACAGGGGCAAATTGGCATGACATGCTTGCACTGAACAAAACAACGATACGGTGCCGGAGGCGGAGACTGCCTCGAAAGAGTGGTTTCGTCGTGCGAATTCAGATGCTTCATGGTATATGCGACATGTGCAATGGCGAACTGACGCCAAATGTTCATCATTTGCACACAAAATGTTTGCGGTCGGACGCAACTCTTCGGTAAAAAATACCGATAATCTGACTGACATTGAAGGCTTACGAAGAATTAACTCGGTCCAATCCCTGTTCAGGCCATTCGAACTTTCTTAGCCGCTTTGAGTTTTTTTGGACCGCATTCATGTCGTGGTGGCCAACTTTAGGCATCACTGCCCTTGTGAATATTGGCGTCACGATGGAACCTGGAGCGTTGAAGGCGTACAGGCAAATTGGTATAAAGACAGATTGTGCCTCATGGCGCGTGTTGCGCCACGGGCCCTTGCTTTCGCAAACAGTACACTGCTGTGGTCAAATGACTAACACAAAGCATATAGTTCTCGTTTCACACCCTCCCAAGGGCGCGAACAAGAGTTTGCCCATCAATTGGGGTGCACCGACAGCCGCGGCGCGCGGGCCCATTATCGGCAGCATGCAAAATCACGAGCAACGAAATGTAATCGGAGTGCATTCCGGTGCATATGGCGTGTATCGCGCGCTTGCAATTGCATCCGGGAGCCTGGACCCCGTACACCGCCCGGATCTAACCAACACATCGCCTCCTGTCCGCATTGGCCCGCATGACAAATGGTTTGACGAGACAGCTATTGTGTCATTGGACCCCTGGGGACATTATATAGTCGAGGCCTTTTCAGATCTCCTCAACGCTGGGTTTGATATACGGCCAACAATTGCAATTACCAAGGCACGAATAATGGTTTCCGAGTTAAAGGAAGCCATCGCCAACGGACGCCTCGTTCCGGACGGCAAAGTTCTGCACGAGAGCGGCGAAGCCAGCGTGACCAAAGCCGCAATAGAGCCAGTTTGGTACCTGCCGGGGCTTGCAAAGCGCCTTGGAATAGAAGAGACCGACCTGCGTCGCGCGCTATACGAGCAAACTGGCCATATGTTCCCCGAACTTGTAACGCGTCCTGATATTGCGGTCTTTCTCCCACCTATTGGGAACATTTCTTTGTACATTTTCGGAGACGCGGAGGCGCTTGCGGACACAACGCGTGAGGTTGCCTGCAGAGTTCATGATGAGTGCAACGGCTCAGACGTATTCGGTTCGGACATATGCACCTGCCGACCCTACCTGACGTTCGGTATTGAAGAGTGCATCAGAACGGCTCAACGTGGCGGCGCCGGTCTGATTGTCTATAATCGCAAGGAAGGCCGCGCACTTGGCGAAGTCGTGAAGTTCCTCGTTTATAATGCACGAAAGCGAAATCCGGATGGTGACAACGCGGCCTCGTATTTCGAGAAAACGGAATGTGTTGCTGGCGTTCAGGATATGCGTTTTCAGGATCTCATGCCCGACGTATTTCACTGGCTTGGCATAAAGCGCATTGACCGTTGGGTATCCATGTCGAACCTGAAATTCGATGCCATGGCGGCCCAGGGCATCGAAGTGGTCAACCGTGTACCCATCCCCGACGAACTCATTCCGGCCGATGCACAGGTCGAAATTGATGCCAAAAAAGCAGCTGGCTACTACGTCGAAGATCCCGAGGTGCAAACCGACGATCTTACAGAGCCGAAAGGCCGCGATCTTGATCAATACTGAGAAAGATGCGCAGCGTTGGCTAATGACCCCCGATGCTGTGCGAACGCAGTGTCAACTTATCTATAAGGCGGGATTGGCGGGCGATCTTGAGCACTTCCGGTTACAGTTGGACGGCCTGTCGTATGCCGCAGACGTTGTTGTTGAGACCATTCGCAAAAACTATCCGTCACTTGAGGTGCCACCTCATTCCCGTTGGCGCCATTTCAGCCTTGATGGGCAAGATCTCTGGGCAGAACTCGCAGACAAGAATGAGCTGCAAGGCCTGGAGCTATTGCGCTGCGCAGTAGAACTGGTGGTAATCTCTGTGCTGCTCGATGCCGGCGCCGGCAATCGCTGGCATTTTTTTCATAAAACATCTGGAAGAAAACTCTCTCGCTCTGAAGGCCTTGCCATCGCAAGCCTTGAGTTATTCCAGAGCAATATCCTGGCCAATGCGCCAACCGGCACGCTTCGTGTTGATGGCTGCGCGCTTCGCGATTTCAACAAGAACCAAATGGCTGAAGCCTACCAGGTGACGACGGATAACCCCCTCGTCGGAATTGAAGGGCGTGTTCACATGTTGAACAAGCTTGGAGAACTTGTCATGACCCGGTCGGACATGTTCGGGACCGAACGGCCCCGGCTTGGAAACATGGCTGACTATCTGATATCGCAAGCGCAGGACCATGCACTATCCGCCGACAAGATGCTAATGATTCTTCTCGATGCGTTTGCACCGATTTGGCCAAGCCGTACGACCCTTGCCAGCCGGCCGCTTGGGGATACGTGGCGCCATCCGAAGGCAATCGCCGGCAATGCGGCCGATACCTATGTACCATTTCACAAGTTGTCCCAATGGCTCGCTTACTCTTTGGTTGAACCATTTGAAGCGTTCGGTATTACCATAACAGGGTTGTCGAAACTCACTGGACTTGCTGAATACCGCAATGGCGGCCTATTTGTTGACACCGGTACGCTCGAACTCATCGATCCAGAAAAATCCCGAATGCGTCATCATGCGGGCAGTGAACTTATTGTGGAATGGCGGGCCCTGACGGTATGTCTCTTGGACGCAGTGGCTGAATTGGTGCGCAATCGTTTGGATCGAATGGCCGCGTCGTTACCATTGACCAGCATCCTTGAAGGCGGAACATGGCACGCAGGACGCAGACTGGCCGCAGAGCGGCGGACTGGCGGACCGCCGCCCTTGCAGATCGAGTCCGATGGATCAATATTCTAATCACCCCAAGGCTCACGAGGTGGCGGCAATGTCCAATGATGTTCATGTGATCGATCATCCTTTGGTCGCACACAAGCTTACTCTCATGCGAGATTCCACTACCCCACCACCCGTCTTTCGCCAGCTGTTGAACGAGATCGCGCTGCTCTTGTGTTACGAAGTGACACGCGATTTGCCGTTGACGAAAAAGACGGTCCAGACCCCGCTTGCAACGATCGACGCTCCGATTTTGGACGGTAAGAAGCTTGCTCTCGTTGCGATTCTGCGAGCGGGTAATGGTCTACTGGAAGGGATGCTAAATCTCGTTCCAGCAGCCCGCGTCGGACATATTGGCCTTTATCGCGATCCAAATTCGCTCACCGCGATTGAATATTATCTAAAACTTCCTGAAGATATCGAGAGCAGACCAGTGATCATTGTTGACCCAATGCTTGCAACGGGCAATTCTGCCTCGGCAGCAATCTCGCGGATCAAACAGGCTGGTGCTAAAGATATTCGATTTGCCTGCGTCTTGGCAGCACCGGAAGGTATTGCAAACGTACGCGGGAGCCACCCGGATGTTCACATATTCGCCGCAAGCATCGAGAGCCATCTGGACGAGAATGGCTATATTATTCCGGGGTTAGGTGATGCTGGTGATCGTATGTACGGGACGAGATAGCTGCAAGCATCGATTATCGTTGTTGTCGGTTCAATTCGGAGGCTGACCCAGCTATCAGTCAACTAATGCCACCGATACCACCGTTCCGTTTCGACCACATTGGCGCATTCGCTGCAAACGCTCTTATGGCGTCCAACGAACGTTTATCAAGAAAGTTCTCCTCCTCTGCAACTGAGACGATATCCGACAGGCTCATCAGAGATTTGATGTCAGGTTTCTCTGGAAATATACCGTAATCGAGCAGCACAAAGATACCGATCACTTTGGCTTGCGCCGCTTCCAATGCACGCTTGAACATGGCCTTGCTGTGGCCATCAGTGGTCAAGTCGTCAAACAGCAAGGTGCGCGTACCTGGTTCAAACCGGCCTTCCAGTTGCGCAAAGCGACCAAACCCTCGGCTTTGGCGCATGGCGACAACGAGAGGCAGGTTTCGCCTGTCGGCAATAATTGCGGCGAAAGGCGCGCCGGCTGGCTCACCGCCTGCAATCTGCTGATACGTTCCTGGAGTGAATTCCTGATCGATCCGTGCCAACGCCAATTCGATCAGGCGGGTGCGTGAATCGGGGAAAGATATCAGACGCTTGATATCGATAAACACCGGACTGGCCCAACCGGATGAAAAAAAGAACGGATCCCCACCGGTGCGCACATATACCGACGAGGTTTGCAATACGATCTTTGACGCTTCGTGCGCATAGTCGACTGCACGGTTCATGACGGCACCTCGTCGCCCATATTGGCCGCTCGCAACAAAGTCTGCGCGAGAATTTCACTCGCAAGGAAAAAGTCCGGGTATTCCATCGCTTCTTGCGGATTGTGACTACCATTTTGATTGCGCACAAAAATCATCGTCGAGGGCACTCCGAAATTCGCAAACACGGCCGTGTCATGCCCTGCACCAGATGGCATAATTTCGCAGTCAATGCCCAAGTCATGCGCGACACTTTCAGTGAGAGAAATCAGCGGCGCGCTCATTGTTGCCGGCGCAGTGTAAACCGGCGTTCCAAGTTCAAACACAACCCCGCGCTTCGATTCGATCTGAGCGCATTCCGAATTAATAAGCCCGCCAAACGACTCCAGGGTCTTGTCGTGCTGGCTGCGATATTCCAGCGCAAACGACACCTCGCCAGGAACGCGCGAGACCGCGTGTTCATCTGGATTGGTCTCGACAATTCCCGACGTGACAACCAGATCTTCGCCCCATTCAAGCAACACCCGCCAGTGCTCATCCAGTCGCATCAGAAGTTCCGCCATCGCAAGGACGGCGTCGCTGCGCAACCAGCGCGGCACAGCTCCTGAATGGGCTGCCTTTCCACGGCAGATAATGCGCCGGTGGCGTACATTACCGCGAATGCCCGTCACGATGCCAACCGGCTTTTCTTTAGCGATGAGGACTGGCCCCTGCTCGATATGCAATTCCATCCAGCAGTGAAAGTGTGAGGGTTGAACAAGCGTCTGTCGGGATTTAATCGGTGTTAGATCAGCGCCCGCGCGCGCCATATCGGCTGCCAGGGTATGGCCGGTGACACGATGCTTGCTGTCTAAATCCGTCGCAGTCATGTCGCCGAACAGGGAGCGCGAACCGAAGTAGCATGGACCGCCATACCAGGCGCTTTCCTCGCCGCGAAGGACATAAAGTTCAATTGTACGTTGTGGCTTCAGATCTTTTGCAGCCAGCAGTGCCATATAGGCTGCGATCACGCCCGCTGCGCCATCGTAGTTGCCACCCTGTGGGACACTGTCGAGATGCGAACCGGTCGCGACCACAGGCAGGTCCGGCGCACCGCCCGGCAGAGTGATGATCAAATTCCGCGCCGCATCCCAGCGCGACGCAAACCCATGCTCCCTCGCAAGTGCTTCGATGACCTCCATGGCGGCCGTTTCGCCTCGGCCATAGGTCTCACGGCTGATCCCGACGCCGTCAAACGACATGTCATGGAGCTTTTCGAAGATTGTCGTGGCCAGTTTCCGCCGTTCACCGTTCATCACAGACAGCGATGCCAGCAGTTGATCTTGTTTGACAGACAGGTCATTTGCCATAGTGCACGTTCACATCAGGAAGTTACCCCTGCCAACGAAGCCAATCCCAAACAAAAAATCCAAACTAACTGAATTGACCCAGCTACTCAAGAGAGCTTGATGAGTGGACATATCCAACCGACCCCTATGGGCAAGACAAATGCCGTCACACAATAAAGGTTACTGTCTTGCCGCATCGCCCTCCAAGGCGCGTTGTTTGACAGCCCAAGGCCGCGATGTTTTGTTGAGATTTTGGAGAGCGTTGGTGGAGTGAGCTATGGATAGTATTGCTGCCTGCACCAAAGCGAAGGGTTGTAGCGCGACGCAGCTCATTAAATCGATTGTTAACCAGGGTAAGGCTGTCGCCGTTGCGTTTGCAACCGGCAATCAGGTTTTTTTTCTTGTTCACTCTGAGCTCAGCAGGAGAACGCCATGCGCGTAATCGCTCGAACGTATGCGACTGACGGTCCCGGCGATTCGAAAGGCCTGGAGACCCTACTCACCGAACTCCCGGTAGAATGCATCAAACGTTTAGCAATAATCGGGAAGACGGAAGGTACCGCGACAATCAACGATTTCTCCCGTGAACTGGCAACCAAAACCGCGGAACAAACTTTGCGTACCGCCGGTGGCGACGCCTTGTTAGATCGATCAACGTTGATTTTTTCAACCGGCTGTGAGGGGGTCCTAAGTCCGTGCCTCTCAGTCATAGCATGTATCGACGACGCAACCGATGCAAACGCATCACCCGAAACCAACGCCACCGATCGCCGCCTCGCCATGGGCGGAGCACGTTCGCGCCCGCTTAACGCAGAAGAACTGCAAACGCCAATTCATGCCCAGGTTGTAGGTGAAGCCGTCAAGGCTGCGATGAATGAGGCAGGTCTTGTGCCGAGCGAGGTGTCGATCGTCTTTGTTAAGTCACCTATCCTGACCCATAAAGCCGCTGTGGCAACCGGCGACCAAGATGTCATCGCACGATCGGGATCGAGTGGTTCTTCCCGCGGCGCTGCAGCGTTGGGCGTTGCACTTGCCCTCGGAGAGATTGATGATGCCACCGTACAATCGACCCGAATTTGCACCGACTTGAACGTGTATGCGACGCGCGCAATGACATTTTCAGGCACGGAGGTTACCAGTGGAGAGATCGTTGTCCTTGGCAACCGCGTTGGGATCGGCGGGTCCTGCCAGATATATTCCGAACCGGTGCAGGATATTCTCGACGCGCGTTCTCTCAAACGACTATTTCGCCGTGCCGGCTGCAATCTTGATGATGAGGGGGAGCTTACCGGAACAGGGGCGCTTCATGCCGTCTTCCTAAAAGCTGGTGTTGCGCAGGACGGCTTAGTGCGCGGAGCGCGTACCACGGTCTTTCAGAGCGAAGTTGACCCCGACAAGCACATGCGCGCGGCAGCGAGTGGATTGATCGGCGGGCTTCTCGGCACTACGCAAGTCTTTGTGAGTGGCGGCGCAGAGCATCAAGCACCACCAGGTGGCGGCCTTGCTGCGTGTATCGCGGAAGTATAGCGTCGCGCGCGCCGCGGTGCTAGGTTGGTGCGATGAAAGAAGATCAAACGTCAAACAACGCGATTGACGCAGTGGATGGCGAATACCATGCCGCCAGGAGCCCGTACGCAACACTCGGGTCAATCGGTCTCATCTGTCCGTCGACCAATACCAGCATTGAGCATGAATTTCGCCTTATGGCGCCGGACGGCCTTGGCCTCCACACGGCACGCGCTTTCCAAGATGGACCTCAAGCCCCGGAACTCTACAAGCAAATCGCCGATAACGTCGCGGCAGCAAGCCGCGACCTTGGTTCGGCAGCTGTGGACGTTGTCGCATTCGGATGTACGTCGTGCACATATTTCTTTCCAGCCGATATCATCAAAGCAACAATGACCACCAACTCCGGCGCACCAGCCGTCGTTACGGCTGAAGCTGTCACCTCTGCGCTGCGTCGTGTTGGTGCAAAGCGTATCGCACTCGCGACACCGCGTACGGACTTCGTCAACAAGCGCGAAGTGGAGTGGTTCGCGGAGCAGAACTTCGAGGTGATTTCGGTCGAAGGCCTGCAACTTGGCGCGACCGCCCGACAGCGCGCCAACATAGGCCGTGTGCCGCTGGAGACGACTTATCGTCTGGCGCAGAGAGTCGACCAACCAGATGCTGACGCCGTCTTCATTAGCTGCACCAACCTGCCATCTCTTACCCTGATCGAGCGCCTGGAGGCAGAGCTCGGCAAGCCGGTTATAACAAGTAATCAGGCAACGTTCTGGCAGTGCTTACGATCTATGGGCGCCACTCTGTCAATCGATGGTTTTGGCAGTTTGCTCAAACAGCATTGAACCGGCGGTTCGCGTCTCTCTACGGGGCGGCGCCCACGTCAGATTAGGACTCGAACAACTGCTCACCCTGAGTGTTTGATTAACCCGAAGTCTTTCGAGCTCCGCCTGATTTCACTTTAAAAGAGCGTAAGTTCATCGCCGATCCCCTCTTCCCGTGCTTTTTGCATCGCCGTCTCTGCCAACGCCAGATCGCAGACGGCCATACCCTGAATGATTGCAAAAATTCGCTCGTCTGAGTTTGATCGGCCGGCCTTCTGGCCGGTGACCACTTCTCCGATGTTGGCGCTTACCCGACTGGCCAAGGCTTCCCGTGTCACCTTGCCCTCTTTCAGCCAGATGGATATGTCTCCCAATACGGTCGCATATTCAAATTCATCGACGACAAAGCGATCCATCTCATCGAGTACCGCTAGATCAACCTCCTCGGTCTCCCCCATCGAGCACAAAAAACTCCCCGGTGCCATCATCCCTGTTCGGATCACCGGACTTTCAGCAAAGGTCAATGTAAACACAATATCGGCGCCATCGGCCGCCTGTTCGGCCGTCTCCACAGGTATGAAACGCGATGCGGCACACTTGCTCATATCCTCGCAGTAGCTCTTTGCGCTCTCGAACCGCCGTGCAGCCACCCGCACTTCATCGATTGCAAGTACGTGTTCCAAGGCGGGGAACATCTCTCGCGCGATGGCGCCGGCACCGATGAGACCAACCGTTTTTGCGTCTGCCCGCGCGAGATGACGCGCTGCGACGACGCCCGTAATGGCCGTGCGGAATCGATGCAGCCACAGTTCATCCAGAAGCCCGATCGGCGCGCCTGTGAAATCATCAAATACGCAAAGCGTGTGATAGGAGGCAAAGCCATGCTCTAGGGGTAGATCTCCGACAAGACGAAAGCCTGTAACATTCTTTGTCGCAAGCGTAGCGCCCTTCACTTTGTACTTTGCGCGGCCGTCCAAACCCGATCCCGCAAACATCGATGTCGGCTGCGACAATGAATAGGCATTGCCCTTTCCATAATCCGCCCAGGTTTTCTCAATGACATCAAGTGCCGTCGGCACATCGAGCAACGTCTTTAGATCGTCTTCCCGCAAGACGAGGATGGAGCGGGAATCTGATAGGCTCATCTTTGCAGCTCCAAAATCATGTTTGTATCAGTGCCAAATTGATGCAAAAATCAGCAAGAATTGCCTACAATTGCTGCGATACGCGCAGTGACTAGGATGCTAGACTGATTTGCGTGTTCCTGAAGAAGGAAGTTGGGACCAGCAATGGCAGCATTGCCTGAATCAAACAAAAAATCCAGCGGCATTTGGCAGTCGTTCGAAATCGGTTCGTTCAACGGCGAATGGAAACTGCTGGGCTACGTCGTCGGTCTTGGCACTACGGCTTACTATATGTTCGTTGCGGTCTATGGCACCTTCAGCCCTGAGCTTGACCGCAGCCTCTTCATATTTTCCGGCGCTGCTCTATCGATATGCATGTTTCCCCTGTGGCGCTCAACCATGGCCCGGGCCTTCGATGCTCTTCTGCTGTTTGCAATTCTCGCAGCCACCATAAGATTCAATCAAAACTATCTGGTGTTCGCAGAGAACGAAGGCTTCCCCATAGGCGACTTCGATATGATCATGGGTTGGATAATGATCCTTGGCGTTGTCGAAGCCGGTCGCCGTGCGCTCGGGCTCAGCATGGCCCTTATCTCAGTGTTCTTTTTGGCTTTTCTGTTTTTCGGCGCTTACGTACCTTGGCCGTTCAGCCATAGCGGGTTTGATTTGCGGGCGATTGCAACGGCGCTATATGCCCAAACAGACGGGCTATATGGTTCAATCACCTATGTGATGGCATCGAATCTGTTTCTGTTTCTGGTGTTTGGCGTTTTCTTGATCCGGTCGGGCGCCTCTGATTTTTTCACCAACATCTGCCTGGCCCTAGTCGGCACGCGCGCCGGCGGCGGAGCAAAGGCAGCCGTTGGCTCAAGCTTTATTACGGCCAGCGTTTCGGGCTCAGCGTCCGCCAATGTTGCGATTACCGGTAACATAACGATCCCGATGATGATCCGGACGGGCTACACGCCTGCCATGGCCGGTGGCATCGAAGCGGCGGCATCAACAGGTGGAACGATTATGCCACCGGTGATGGGCGCCTCGGCATTCATTATGGTGGCCTTGACCGGGTTTTCCTACGGCCAAATCGTAATCGTCGCCACGATCCCAGCACTGCTATACTTCTTGAACGTCTATCTCCAGGTCCATTTCTACGCGATGCGTAAAGGGCTACGCGGCCTGCCCCGCGAAGATTGTCCGTCCGTCTTGTCAACGCTGCGTAGTGGATGGACGTATCTTGTCCCAATCGGCGTCGTCATAGCGCTCGTCTACATGGACTATTCGCTGAGACGAGTGGGCTTGATCGCAATCCTCAGCGTCATCGTCGCAAGTTGGTTCACCAGCCGCAAAATGGGTCCACGAAGCATTTTGGATGCCATGGCTGAGGGCGCGCGTAGCTCCTTACCCGTTCTTGCGATCGCTGGTCCGGTCTCCATCATTGCCGGCGCCGTATTGCTGCCTGGCACCGGCATTAGAATTACTGGGTTGATTATTGATTTGGGCGCAAACAATCTCGCTCTCACCATCGGCTTCATATTTTTGATTGGCTACGTGCTGGGAATGGGGTTATCGGTGATTCCAGCCTATGTAATTCTTGCCACGCTTGCAGCCCCGGCACTGATACAGCTCGGCATACCGGTTATGGCGGCGCATTTACTTGTCCTATGGTGGGGCCAGGCCTCCAATGTTACGCCACCGGTGGCGTTGGCCTCTTATATGGCCGCAGGCATTTCGAAAGCCCCGCTTTGGTCGGTATGCGGTACCGCGATGGTAAAAGCGATGGCAATATTCTATCTGCCGGTGCTCTTTGTCTATCAGCCCGGTCTGCTCCTGAATGGAAGCGCATTTGACATTGGCCTTACCATCCTCACACTTGCCCTTGGCGGCATTGCGATATCGGCGGGCATCGAAGGTTTCTTGCGGACGAATTTGTCAATGATGACACGACTATTCTGTATAATATTGGGCATAGCGCTCATTCTCACTCAAGGTATCTATGCCCTGCCGCCCGCAGCAATCTTCCTCGGCTTCTTGGCGCTTCAGTTTCGCCAATCAGCAAAGGAGGGAGCTCCCAGTCTTGCAAAATGACCGGATGTTTAGCGGAAAAATGTTTAATGTATTGGATCGCAATTTCATTGGCACCGTTTCAGCGGCTGACAAGAACAGGTTGCGATCATTAAGAGGTCAGCGGCGTCTACGTCGCGGCAAGGCGCGCCGATCGGCGCACAACTCGAGTGAGTAAGGACCTATATCATGAAGACCATGCGACACATATTCCTCGCCGCAAGTTGTGGTGCAGCGGCATTGGCCGCTGCCGGACCCGGGATGGCGGCGGATCTGGTGATCGGCACCAGTTCTCCAGGCGGAAGCTACTTCCTGATTGGCGGCGGGCTATCGACGGCGATTACGCGCGATGTCAAAGGCATAAAACTTTCGACCCGCACAACAGCCGGCTCAACGACAAACATGCGTATGCTCAGTCAGGCAAAGGGTCCGCTTCAGTTTGGTTTGGCGAACCTCGGCGCCGTCTACAATGCCGTCACATCTACCGGCAAATTCAAAGGAAAACCGCCGGCCAAGAACGTGCGTGCCGTAATGGCTTTGACGATATCACCGTTGCATTGGGTGACATCCGCCAAGTCCGGCATTAAGTCGTTTTCCGATCTCAAGGGCAAACGCGTTTCCCTCGGCAAAGCTGGCAGCGGTACGGCGGCCAATGCAGATGTGGTCTTAAAGGCCGTTGGTGTGCGAGATTCCGTCAAGGCGCAATTCCTGGGCTTTTCGGCATCCGGCAATGCTCTGCGCGACGGCAACATCGACGCCTTCGTCGTCGCCTCCGCGGTCCCGGTTCCGGTTGTGACAGCGCTAGCCGCCTCGCGCAAAATCAGGCTAATTCCGCTTAACTCAACAGAACTCAAAGCGGTAATGAGCAAAAACCCCGCATACACACCATATACGATTAATGCGTCAGCCTATGGTAAGAACGTGGCTTCGAATGCGCAGTCTTTTGGCGTTCCAAGTACCATCATGACGAAGGCGTCAGTTTCTGATGACATCGTCTACAAGATGGTCAAGTACATTATGTCCGCCAAAAACAAGGCTTATATGAAGACCGTTTACAAGTCCTGGGCACCAACGCCTGGCGTCGCCGTCTTTAAGAACGCCGGCGTCCCAATGCATCCTGGCGCCCTCAAGGCATATAAGGAATTGGGAATTAAATAGCTTTGATGGCGCACGGCTCAGTCATTGTGCCGTGCGCCTAACCGTAACAGATTGCAGACACGCTGAAACGGTTGGGACCTCTTGCACCGTCGAGGTTGCAGCTTGGTTTAGACGCGCGGTTATCAGCGGTAATTGATTTATCAAATCTTCAAATGTCATCGTCAAGACCACTCAAATGTTTGAGCGACTGAAGCACATTCTTGTTGGTGACACAGCGCCCAGCAGCGGGCTCAGTCTCACATCGTGCTTTTCAAAGGCAGAATCCGAGATCTATTGCAGGGGGCAAGGATTTCTAGACAACCGCGTGTGTCATTATGTTCGGGAACATAACCTCTTGCAACGACTCGAGGCGCATTGCAGGGCTGCTTATGGACTTAACGAGTTCGAGTATGTCGGGTCCGGTGACAATGTCGTTGTCGTGCGCCATTGCGAAAAGTTGGCAATCCGATTCAGGGCGCCTGAAATCCAAGACAAAATCAACACCCAGTGTGTGCAAACGGCGCCGTTTATTTGCCCGATCTGGCGTGAAGACGAATATGAGGGTGTGCGGATAAACTTCGTGCCGTATGTGCCGAGCTTAAAACGCGCCCTGGACAGACGTGCCATAAACCAATCTATCGCGGTTGGATTTATCGCCCAGCTCATGAAGGCGGCGTTCGAATACCACCCGAGCCTCTGGTTTCACGACTACAAGAATTTCGACTATAAGTTCGAGCAGATCGGCTTGTTGGCCGATGGAACCCCTATAATAATTGATCAAGGCTCGGTCATTGAGGAAGATAAGGCGCGCGCCCTCTACGCTGAAAGAATTGCCAAGGACAAAGAGTGGTGCCGCACGGCTGAATTCCAGGAGTCCTCATCCTGGGACGGCGAATGGACGGACAAGCACGGCGGTTGGAAGATCAACTCGATGCTGCGGCCACCAACACATTATGAATTCCTGACGTAAAGATCTGGCTCACGCCACCATGTAGGCCCCTGGGTCATCCACACAGTCCCACGCTCATTGCCGTCACTTTCGTTCCGCAATTGTCCGTGCGGACATCCTCCCATAGAATATCATTGCACAGATGAAGAATTTACGTGATCCGGTCTTACGGAATTGAGCTATCGATCATTGGATAGTTAGCTTGGTCCCTATTGTTTGCGGCCCGGTAATCGGCCAAAAAGGCAATGACATCACTCCAATGATCCGACGGCAGGCCTAGCCGAACGAGCGCACATACATCCGCATTGCCTGTCGCATCGTGGCACAACCATCAGTTCTGGGTTGGTGCCAAACAAAGGCCGCAAACGAACGCTTGTTTGACGATCGGGTTTTGGATCGCAAGTTAGCATCCCACTTTAGTTGGTGAGAGCTTGAAGCGAGCAACTAAGCAGGAACCCGGGCGCAAGGCTTGGCAGAGTATTTACACTTGCCACCAGTACAGACCAGATAGCTCATAGCCGTCATTCCGGAGTTGGCAAATCTATCCCCATAGGCTGCCGTCACTTTCATGCGCCATAGCTTCTTGGTCAATTCTTCGCCCATACCCTGAGCAGTTATCGAAGGTCGGCACTCAGGCAACTTCCATGAAGGGCCAGTTATAAAACGAAATATCCCAAGGCCCGCTGCCACAATCACCAGCACACTGGCACCAATAGCTATCTTGGTCGTCCGGGTCATCAACATCAGCTCCTTCATTTGATAAAGTATACCCGGATTAGCCGACAAGACCGAATAAATCCGTCATCCAATCAAATGGCAAATTAACCTAGTCAAATTCTATCGACAGCTGGCAACCACTGCAAACGTGTATGCGAATATCATCAAAAATGCTATGTTTGGTGAAACGATCCTCGATGAGGCGGCGGCTCTGATCTCTCAAATTTGAAGTAGGAAAACAATGAAGCACTCATATCATAAAGTATTAGGTCTGGCGGCGGCCTTAACGATGGCCATCGCACCCGTTGGATATGCCCAGGACAAAGTGGCAGCGTTCTACAAGGGCAAGAAGATGAAGCTCGTTATCAGCTCATCGCCTGGCGGTGGCTACGACACTTACGGTCGTGTGCTCGCACAACATTTGGTAAAGTTTATTCCGGGCCAGCCGAGCATGGTTGTCCAGAATATGCCAGGAGCCGGTGGCGTACGTGCAGCAAACTTTCTCTACAATGTTGCACCTAAGGACGGCACCATGATCGGCGGCATTCAGCGCACCGTACCTTTTTTGCAAATCCTCGGTCTCAAGAAGGGCCCCAAGTTTATTGCATCCAAATTCAACTGGCTCGGTAGTCTTAACAATGAAATTGCCATTTGCGTTGCAATGAAAACGGCCAAAGCCAAAACCTTTGAAGACTTGAAGTCTACGCCGCTCATCGTCGGAGGCAGCGGTCCCAACGACACTGAACAGATTCCCGCGCTTTTGAACAACAAGCTCGGCGCCAAATTCAAGATCATAGCGGGATATCCCTCCTCAACGGCGATCACACTCGCGATGGAGCGCGGCGAAGTGGAAGGACTTTGCGCGTCCTATTCGTCGATCAAGGCGAGGAATGCGGTTTGGTTTGAGAAGAAGAGAATTAATATATTGATTCAGTCTTCAACCCGGAAGCATCCGGACCTGCCCAATGTGCCACTGGCGCTGGATCTTGCACCTGATAAAGAGACTCGCGACCTCATGGCACTGAATGATGCGCGTCTGGAGATCGGACGCCCTTACCTTGCACCGCCAGGCGTGCCGGCGGCTCGCGTTGCAGCACTGCGCGCCGCATTCGACAAGCTGGTCAAAGACAAGGCATTCCAGGGCGACGTTCGCAAACAGGGCCGCACGTTGGCACCCGTTAGTGGTATTGACGTACAGGCACTGCTCACGAGGGTGTCCAAGACCGACAAATCGATTGTTGCCAAACTCAACGACGCCCTGGTCTATCGCGGCGTCAGAGGTAAAGCGAAAGTCGAATTTAAGACGGCCACCGGCAAAGTCACTTACACCAAGCGCGGCGGGCGTCGGATTGCGGTAAAGTTTGGCGGCGGTGAATACAAGGCAAAAGTCTCTGGTTCTCGCACAAAAATTACGATTGCCGGCAAGAAAGCTAAGCGTAAGAAAATCACAGTCGGCATGACGTGCACGATCAGATCG
This sequence comes from Hyphomicrobiaceae bacterium, assembly GCA_965223255.1. Taxonomy (GTDB): domain Bacteria; phylum Pseudomonadota; class Alphaproteobacteria; order Rhizobiales; family Hyphomicrobiaceae; genus CBDCWA01. The sequence goes on from CBDCWA010000004.1 coordinate 1,166,188, forward strand.
CCAGGCAACGGTCAAGAAGCGACCAATATTGACTGCAAGTAAGCCTGCGGTTTGCCTCTACAGGGGTCCGCCTCGTGCGGGCCCCTCGATAAACACGTCGCCGATGCGCTTGAGACAAAATTTACCAGCGGTCTCGCATCGCTGGTTCATATTTGCGAGACCCATCCCGCCGCGAGCTTCGCCACCCAAAGAAGGGTCGCGTGAATTATGAATATTCGCGGAACACTAATCGCGGGATAGACGACACATGATCGATCAGGCGTATTTGGTGTAGGAATGATGCAATGGAGAAATTACCGCGCGGATCCAATTTTGTACGCGCCAAAATGCTCTGGGAAATCGGACTAAGCGTCGCCGGCAATCCAGACACGCCCTATGGCGGTGACCGCGATATGTGCATCACCGTTGGCAACGGATCCGGCAGGGAATTCACGCCACTGTTGCGGATGGCGACGGGTTCGCCGATCCTGGCGCACAGTGTCGCCGAAGGCTCCCTCGAAATGGCGCTTATCAATCCGGCAGCGCTATTGACGCAGGCATACCTCGGCGTTGGGCTCTTCAGCACTCCAATGCCATTGCGCATTGTCGCCAGTTTCCCCACTTGGGATTGGTTCGGCTTCGTCTTGCACCCCAAGCTTGGCTTTTCCTCACTTCATGACATTCGCAAGGAACGCTATCCATTATGCGTATCGGTCAAGGAAGATGTCACGCATTCAACGCGCGTATTCCTTGACCAGTTGTTGGCGATGTATGACTTCAGCCTTGCCGATATCATCTCATGGGGTGGCAAGCTTAATCTAACTGGTTCACCAACAGACCCACGACGCATGCAAGCCCTGGAGCGCGGAGAGCTTGATGCCATTTTTGATGAGGCATTGCCACGCTGGTTCGACGCAGCGCTTTCATATGGCATGCAAACGCTGGAGCTTGAGAACGAAACGTTTGAACGACTGGCAAAGATCGGATGGAAATCTGACACAGTCCCAGCCTCGGAATTCGAGCACCTCACAAAGGATTACAAGGCAATAAACTATAGCGGATGGCCCCTTTATGCGCGCGCCGATCTACCAGAACAGATCGTTTATGATGTATGCACATCACTTGTCGCTCGCCAGCATGAGATCCCATGGGAGGAAAGCGGCTACACGGGCAACATTTCGCAGATCTTCGGTGCGTCCTACGCGACGCCGTGCGACGTACCTATGCATGCCGGAACTGAACGTTTCCTTGCTGAGCGTACGTAGAACAAAGTGCACAGCATGGTGTCGCCAGACAAGACCGTCCATGTTCAAATGGTTGGTCATCTGCTTAGGCACAGTGATAATGCCGGCATCCGGTAAACCCAAGCTGCGAACGGAAATTCGAAGCAATGATCAGCTCAAAGATTGCAAAATTTGCAGCCGAATTCGAAATCAGTCAGGCATCGCAGGGTCTTTTAGATCTGGTGCGCTCAGCCGTCGTCGATACAGTTGGCGTCATGCTTGCGGGAAGCCGCCAAGAGCCTGTCAGTTTGGTTCTCGAACACATACGCGCAGAACGCGCAGCGCCACAGGCCTCAATCATTGGCCATGACCTCAAGACTTCGGTACAGAATGCAGCATTTGTAAACGGTATCGCCACTCAGGCCCTGGATTACGATCTGTCCTTTATTCGAGGTAGTGGCCAAACGACAGCTCCTCTTCTCGCCGGCCTTTTGCCCCTTGCTGAACTGACCCGTGCCACACCTCAACGCCTTGTCAGTTCTTACATCGTTGGTGCTGAGGTTAGCGCACGCCTCGTAAAGGCCTGCCCGAGCCTGCACCAAATAGCCGATTGGCACGGCACAGGTGTCGTTGGCGTAATTTCAGCTTCTGTCGCCTATGCTGCGCTCATGAGACGTACACCGAAGACGATAGAAAACGCGATTGGTGTTAGCACGTCTATGTCATCAGGCATCGCCGCAAACTTCGGGACGATGACCAAGCCGCTGCATACCGGGCTCGCGGCCCGCAACGGAATATTGGCGCAATCAATTGCGCATTCTGGCTTTACCGCAAATGCTAATGCACTGGAGCATCCAAGCGGCTTTTACGCTTGTTTTGGCAACGGTAGCGATGTCGAAATCGCTTGCTTCGACGATCTGGGCACACGCTATTACTTGGAGGAGCTCTCCTTCATCATAAAACCTTTTGCCTGCGGCGGCATACTTCATTGCGCGATTGACGCAGCATTGAGGCTTCGTGAAACAGAAAATTTCTCGCTCGACAACGTCCGAAAAATAAGAATTGCTTTGCCGCCGCAAGCCAAGAGCCGAACGATCGATTCCTACCCCTGGTCTCAGGACAGCGCCCGCTTCAGCCCGGTCTATCTTATTCCCTACGCACTTCTTTATGGGCCGCCCGACCTATCTGCCTTTAGCACGCTGGCGCTCGGCAACGATACGCTCAAAAAGCTATCGGAAAAGTCTGAGCTTTATTTCGATCCGGCACTCAGTAACGTTGGCGCGACAGAGCTCAGCCCCGCACGCCTCACAATAGAATTTAATAATGGGACCAGACTGGAAAAACTTATCCTAGCACCACCGGGCTCCCAGACGAATCCGCTTGGCGAACAGCGACGAAAGGCAAAGTTCATAGATTGTGCACGACAGGCGATTTCTGAGCGCCAAGCTGGCGAGGCCTATGATTTTCTTTCGCAGATCGACTTGCAAGAGTCACTTTTGCCACTCGGCCGCATACTTTCGGTGAAAGAAGACTAGAACACGAACACTCCGCGCGAAAACCAAGCCACACCAAAAGCCGGAATAAAAACTCAACAAACGTTTCGGCGCTTCGAGGAGAAAATTGCGCCACACGTTCGCGAAATATAGCCACACCAATCAAACGACTTGGACTGAACATTTTCTATTGCGACGCCACAATATACGCCTGGGACTGCATCAAGCTAACTGGAATTGCTAAGAATATTGGGGGCTATGCGAAGTGCCCATCGCTTGCCTCATCGACCAAGTCGTGACAGTTGAGAGGTCGAAGACCAAGAGCACGGTCAATGGCACTGATTAGAGCAGTTGAGACTGTTGATTCGTTTCAAGACCACATATTTACTAGCTCAAAGTATTCTGCAGGGAGACGAGCGTGATTGAGAAGTTTGGAATCGGCCAACCAATTAGACGCAAAGAAGACGTGCGATTATTGACCGGCAAGGGAGAGTTTACCGATAGCATAGAGCTCCCGGGACAGCTATTTGCAGCATTCGTGCGCTCAACCTTCGCAAATGCAACGATCAGGGGCATCGAAACCAGCGTTGCCCGTGGCATGCCGGGCGTAGTGGATGTCATAATCGGCGAAGAGCTAGACGAGGCCGGAATGGACAAACTCGTGAGCGAAGCGGTGTTTGAAGATCGCTCCGGGCGACCAATGAGCAGACCTCTACGCCGGATACTCCCCATTGATCAAACACGTTTTGTTGGTGAATGCATCGCGATGGTCGTGGCAGACACCCACGAGCTTGCCCGAGATGCTGCAGAAGCCATCGAAGTCGATTACCATCCGCTGGCGAGCGTCGCCCATTCCGAGCACGCTCTAAAATCCGATGCACCCAAGGTGTGGCCTGAGTTTGACTCAAATCTTGTCGTGCACTGGGAATACGGCGATGCCGAGCAAGTTAATGCTGGCCTGGCCGCCGCCAGCCATCGCGTCAAGATTGAGCTCGTCAACAATAGAATTGCAGCCTCACCTATGGAGCCGCGAGTGGTTGCAGCCATCTACGATGAAGCAGAGGACCAGCTCACGGTCTATTCGCCGACTCAAGGCGGTCGCCGAATTCAGACCAATCTTGCGCAAAAGTTTCTACAAATGCCGATGGACAAGGTGCGCGTCATCTCACGAGATACCGGTGGTGGCTTCGGTGTGCGCTCCAAAATGTATCCAGAGACCGCCGTGGTTGCCTATGCGGCGCGCAAACTCCGTCGTCCAGTGAAATGGCGCGGCGACCGTCTGGAAACATTTGTATCGGACTACCACGGGCGCGATCAAATCAACTATTGCGAGATGGGCCTTGATGATGACGGGCGCATCGTTGCACTCAAAGTAGAAACGATACTCAACGTTGGTGCCTATCTATCGGAGAATGGCGTGCGCCTTCCGATGACCGGCGGCGGGCGGATCATACCAGGGCTCTATGATGTTCCCGACTTTTATTACTCAGTGAAACCAGTTTTTACGAATACCGTTTGCACCGATACGTATCGCGGCGCAGGTCGGCCCGAAGCAAACTATATCATGGAACGCCTGATGGACGCTGCGGCCGCTGCCACCGGTCTGGGGCGCGACGAAATCCGTCGTCGCAACTATATTTCTCAAGACCAGATGCCGTACGAGACGCACCTTGGATTCGTGATCGATTCAGGCGATTTTGACGGCACCATGTCTCTCGCGCTGGAGACGGCCGATTGGGCAAATTTCGAAGCCCGGCGCCAAGAGGCCGCACAGCGCGGCAAGCTGCGCGGGATCGGCCTTGCTTCGTTCATCGAAGGGGCCGGAAGCCGTCCCGACGAGGGCATGCGCATTCGCATTTCTGAAGACGGGCGGGCAACGATCATCGCCGGCACCTATGCGCACGGTCAGGGGCATTTGACGGTCTATTCGCAACTTATCAACGAGCTACTCGGTATTGATTTCGACAAGGTCGATCTGGTCAATGGGGATACAGCTTTGTCGCCATCGCTTTCGGTAGGCACCTTCGGGTCCAGGTCTGCCTCGGTTGGCGGCATGGGCATACTCAAGGCCTCACAGCAAATTATCGAAAAAGGTAAGCGGATTGCAGCGCATCTCCTCCAAGCGCAGGTTGACGATATCTCATTTGAGCGCGGTGCCTTCAAGACAGATACCAGCAGCATTTCGATCGAGGACGTCGCAAAAGCGGCTTATGATCCCAATCGACTGCCGGACGGTATGGAGCTGGGCCTCGACGAAGACGTCGAAATCCATCATGAAACTGAAAACTTCCCCAACGGTGTCCATGTGATCGAAGCTGAAGTTGATCCGGAAACCGGTGTGGTTGAAATCGTGAAATACATCGCGGTCGACGATTGTGGTGTCATTATCAATCCGATGATCGTGCATGGACAGGCAAATGGTGGCATCGTCCAAGGGCTGGGCCAGGCCCTGACGGAAACTATTGTTTATGACAATGATGCTCAGCTCCAGACGGCGACCTACATGGACTATGCGATGCCTCGCGCCCGCCTGCTTTGTGACATTGAGGGAAAGTTCAATATCGTGCCCTGCAAAACCAATCCGCTCGGTGTTAAGGGCGCTGGTGAAGCTGGCGCGACCGGCGCGCCACCAGCCATCGTATCTGCAGTGGTCGACGCGCTTCGTGATTACGGCATAAGTCATATCGATATGCCACTAACGCCGAGTAGGGTATGGGCGGCAATCCGCGAAGTCCGGGAGAAATCGAATTAACGCAAATGGTTGATCGGATCATTTCCGCCGTAGGCGAATGCGCATCGCCTGCCCACTCCCTGCCCAGCCGCCCATGTCCACTATGCCATGGCTGGCCAGCCGGAGGAGTGGGATGGTTCCAGTTAAACCTCAAAGGCTCCTAGAGCATGTTCAATAATGATGGAATCGAGATCTGATCGAGATCGCTCACGGCTAGTCTTACCATCGAGATAAGGGCTGCCGCCCTTAACCCGCTCGCGAGGAGATCTCCCAAACCCACCATCTATTATGATCCAAGGCTGACGGGTTTGGCAGGCTGCACCTCTCAATAGAGCACGAGGCTGGTATCAGGATCCAACCTTGGGCACGGGCATATCGGCATCATAATCGTCGCGAACTGCCAATTGATGATGAAGCATCATCTCTCTGCGCTGCTGTGCAGATTCGACTATTGCGAGACACACCTCAAGCGTTGCCATACCCCAGCGTCCATCATGCCATAGCGGCCGCCCATTGATGACAGAATCGTAGAGTTCTTCGAGTTCCGCACGCCTCTGCACCATTCCCATTTGGTGATCCGGCACGACGTCAAGATCGTGCTTGCCGGTATCATCATGGACGAAGAGACCGAATTTCGACTGGCGCAAATCCGCGCGATCGAGGCTCGCAATCGCAAGCCCCATATCCTCCGGCATCCACGGTTTGGAACCGTCATCGTAGAAATATTCTTTCTCGCGCGAACCACCGATTCGAATGGATTGTTTATCCGTCGTCTCGTCACGCGTGCCCGCCCGCAACTGGCGACGAATTTCAGCACGCGTCGAGGCATCGTAAATCGACTTGTCTTCCCCCCAGGGAACCAGCTCACTGGCGACAAAATATCCGTAGCCATTGTGAACAATTGTGGCGGGCACACCATTCTCAAACTCGAGAAAGGCCGCGTAGTAACCGGGAATCGGACGTTCTTTCATCCAGTCGCCCGTTTGCGCCCGCACGCTGCGCACGAGACCACCGCCAAGCAGCCGCACTGTGTCGACCTGGTGTGGCCCCTGCCGATAAGGCACCCCGCCTCCTTGTTTGAAGTCGAGCTCATCGGGTGTGCGCGGGCGCAGCATCCAATCGGAATAAGACCAGATATTGAGCGCACGCAAAGAGCCATAATCACCTGAGGCGATGACTTTGCGCATAGCACGGATCGGCACGGTAAACGCACGCGTATGACCGGCAAGCATTTTCACATTATGCTTTTCTGCTGCCTCAACCATACTGCCCGCTTCAGCCAGCGAAATGGCCATAGGTTTTTCAACGACAATGTGCTTGCCGTGTTGTGCAGCCAGTATCGCGTGCTCGGCATGAAAGCGGTTTGGACTTGAGATCCAGACCGCTTCGACATTGTCATCACGGCAAAGCTCTTCAGCCTTGAGATAGGTGCGGCTGTCCGGGAAGCGCCCCCTGAAACGCTCCAACGTTTCCGGAACAATATCAGCCCCCGCCACGATTTCGATCGTTTCCATCCCATCGATGGCGCGCAGAATCTCCGCGCCACCTACGCCGATACCGATCATTCCGAGTTTCAGGCGTCTCATGTTTCTGTCAGCGAGCAATAGTAGCGCCAGAGCGCCCCCGCTCGCGCAACCGGCGGCGCGCCCGGGTCCGGCACCGGCATCGTGCTATCAACATTCATGATAAAATCCTGCTCGTCGGGCGGTATGGCTTGGGGATCTCCGAGCAGATTGGCTTGGTAATTCACCTCTGCCAGATTATTGAGGTGGATCGCCGTGAGGGAGGCCTCTTCGACGTTGCGTCCGGCGGTCGTTATGCCGTGCCCCTTCATCATGCAGCAGTTCGAACTCCCCATCGCGACGGCCAGCTCATCACCGCGTTCAACATTGTCGACAAGGATGCTGCGCGGATACAACGGAATACCCTCGATCGCCAGACGCGAACTTGCCGGGTCATATGCACCGTATAGCGGCAAAAGAGGCTTGTTGCAGATTGTGAATAATACGACCGGCAGAGGGTGGACATGTACGACGGCAAGAACATCCGGGCGAGCCTTATAGACTTGCGTGTGAATGAAAACTTCCAACGGCGATTCGAGACCCTTGTTGCTTTTTTCCACGGGTCTGCCATCGAGGCCGACTTCGATTACCTGTTCCGGTGTCGTAAAACGAACACCGAGTTCACCGGGCCCACGGGCGCGTACAAAGATGCGGTCAGTTCCTGGCAGGCGCGCACTTGAGTGCCCCGTTGCGCCCTTGGCAAGTCCAAGCGTACCAAGCACGCGGCACGACTGTGCAACGCGCCGTTTGAGATCTTCAATATCATCCATGAGTGGATCCACCCCAACTGCGCACTAAAAACAATCACCACACGACTAGCCCAAACGAATCGTCCAACTATTCGGCGGCGGGCATTTCGCGGGCAAACTGCGCCTGTCCTTTGGAGAAAACGAACTCTATCGTTTCATTGATCGCCGGATCGCGAATAACACCATCTGGTTCTTCTCCGGCTTGCACTTTATCGATCTGCTCTCGCAACAACTTGCGGAACATAACAACGCCAGTATCGCTTGCCCCGATCATCTCGGTCGTGCGGTCGGCGATCTCTCCCTGCGTCTCCCAGGCCATCAAATCTTGATAGACGAAGTGATCCAGCCGATAATCACCGTCTTCCTGTTTTGGATGTTCCATAAACGTGACCGGGATATCCTCATCACGCTGCTCGGAAATCGAACCATCCTCGTTCGGCAAAAACTCGACCCAATAGATCGCCGTGTGCGTGTCGTCCATCGGCACCCTGAAATGAGTGGTGATAAAGCGCTGCTGCGGTGCAATCAGGATATTTGGGAAGATCGCCGGATGCCCCGCCTCCTTTTCAGGCCGGTCGCCACCATATGTGCGGATCTTGCGAATGCCGGTCCATGCCGGCTCGCGGCACAATTCAAACTCGAAGCTATCGATCGGCCGGCCAAAGTAGGCAAGATCAGCCTCCCACTTCTTGAGCTCTTCCGGCCGATCCTTCAGAGCACGCCGGTAAAGCTTGGCATGCAGCCAATAGGTGTGGGTCGGATCATGAGAGTTTTCCTGTGCCTGCAGCCAATTGTTATTATGAACCGGCAAAACAATGATATTGCGAATGCCATCTTTTCTAACCAGCGTTTCCCAGCGCGGCAGCAGCGGCGCCGGTTCTGGACCAAGATAGGCAAATAACAGGCCCGAGAGTTGCTGCACCGGATAGGATTTGAGACAGGCTTTCTCCCTCATCCGGCTATTTGGTCGCTCGAACGGCTGTTCGATACATTCACCATCAACGTTAAATTTCCAGCCGTGGTATGCGCAGCGCAAGCCATCGTCTTCGGCAAATCCATAGTAGAGTGAGGCGTGACGGTGCGGGCAGCGTTCGGGCAGCAGGCCGATGCGTCCCTGGCCATCCTTGAAGAGCACCAGAGTCTCACCCATCAGGCGTATACGCTTTGTGGGTTTGTCTTCGGTCAACTCACTGGCCACAGCAACCGGCATCCAATAATTTCGGAGCAGTTGGCCACAAGGAGTTCCCGGACCGACCTGGGTGAGAAGGGCATTGTCTTCCGCAGTTAGCACCGTTGATTTCCTTCGCTTAATCGGCCGAACCGACCGCCGCTTATCGGCTGAATTATGGCTGATGGAGACTGAGGCGGTCAAGCCCAGGGGACAGTCAACCTGAACCCACAATCCGGCCCCCCACCGCTGAATTGGGTAGCCTTGAAAGGCGCGCCGGGTTGGTTCTAGCCGGGCCTTGACTCAAACCTTCTGAAGCCTGTCCCGTCGGCGGCTTTGGGGCAAATGCCGATGGCGATCACTGCAACTCGGCACGTCAATTGATCATTGCCGGCATTGCTTGCAGAAGTCTTCCTTTGCCCGAAAACGTCAAGTCTCTGTTTAGCAAACGCAGAATGTACCAGCATCGCACGACAACGGGATGGAGAACCGGCACGCCGATCTCTGCTTCAAGCGACTCTAGTATATCCAGGATGCGCCAGTCGCTACCGAGAATATAGAGCGCATCAGGCTCACCGGGTGTAGCCTTGAAAGACCTGACAATCTCTGTTTGCACGTCGTCGATCGTCATCTCATAAACGTCCTGGTCTTGTGCGGCAGGCTTGCCCATGCGCAAGACGTCAAAACCGGCATCGACAAAATAGGTCTTGAACGCATCTGCAAGTTCGCCATCAAAAGGCGTCATGCCGACGAACCGATGAATTCCCAATGCGGTCATTGCCGCAACCTGTGTCGAGCCCGTCGTAAAAACCGGTACGCCGTATTGCTGCTGCCATGCCGCGATCAAGCGGGTTTCCTCCTTAAGACCCTGAAGCATAAAAGGCGGCGCCCCCTCCGGATGGATCATGTCACAGCCTTTGGCTGCAAGTTTTGCCACCTTTTCGGCATAAGCCGGCATGGCCTGCCGGAACTCCTCAATCGAGCGATACGCAAAGCCCATGTCTTGGCGAATGAGTTCGATGTCCTTGGGCAACAGCGCCTCAAGATCGAGATAGGACTTGGAAGTCAGCGTTGGCTTGATGACACCAACTCTGGTCCGCCGGTTTTTATCACTCATTATGGCGCCTCATTTGTGATCAACGAAAAATGGCACCTGCGCGCTTTGGCAATCAGTTTCATTGGTGGCGCCAATTCAGCTGCACTCGTGAGGTGGATCAGACGTTCGCTACCATTTGCAGCACCCTCGGACGAACTTCTGGTTCAGGACACTAGTCACCCTGTCGAATGTCGAGCCAATTGCCGTCCGGATCTGCAGTAACATAGTCCCCCAGGGTGCTGGCTTCGATCAATGTTTTGCGCACTTCAGATTCCTTACTGCCACCAAGCAGTCGCGACGCAATAAAAGTGTTCTTTTCCCCGATCCGTTGTTCTTCTCTTTTGAATTCCCCGATGTCCGCCACTTTGATCCCCAAGTGATCCGGCCCCGGCCGCTTGATCGACATGCCAACAAACATGTCAATAGACCACGGCATGACCGACAGAGTGACGTTGCCATCACTCAAGTGATAGTTCGGATCACCCTGACGCCGATTTTTCAATTCGAGAGAAAATACGTTTGCATAGAACTCCGCGCAAATTTCGGCATTCATTGTCCTGATCGCAAACCGCTCAAACTTGCAGGCTCGCTCGGCATAACCTTCCGGCGGCTTGGCGTGCACGTCCTTGAGGTTATCACCGCGTTTCTCGGAGAGATCAAACACATTTCCGTCGGGATCGTGCCCGCTATAGGCAGCAAACGGTCTCGTCGACGGTCGCTTTACAATTGCAGCCTTCGGGTGCGCGGATTTCATGCGCTCTTCAACCTCAGCGATGCTGTCCACTTTGAGCCCGAAATGATCGAGACCACCCATATAGCCATCGCGTCTAGGCAAAATATTCAAACCGACATATCCGTCACTCACAATGCAAGAGCTCTCGGCATCTCGCGCCAAGGAAATATCGAATCGGAACATCGAACGATAATAACGCTCGAGTGTCGCAAAGTTCGGGCTAATGAGCGCCATATGATTGATTTGTGCGAACATGAGTGGTCACCTCCTAAAGTCATCGCCACCTTCGGTGCCCCGTCGGTGAACGTCCGTATATACGCCAGCAGCCGTTTCAAGCCATTTCGCAAGGCAGTTTCGGTCTGGGGCTCAACACCGCTTGTTGATCCCTTACTTGTCCGTTCGTTGGACTATTTCAGCAACCGGTTTGAGCCAAACATCGAGCAGTGCCGGACGTCCATCGGCAATTGCCTCAAGCCCTCTGTCGAGAGCCGCCTTTAACTCACCAGGGTCCTGAACACATTCACCGTGTCCACCAAACGCCTTCACCAGTACCGAATAGTCCGGGCATGGTGCAATGTGGAGGCCTGAAAAATTATTCGATTTAACCGCCCATCCATCAGGATAGTACTTTGGAATACCCGCCTTTTGCGACAGATACCCGTGATTGTTGAATATGATTGTTAGAAATGGAAGTTCGTGCTCTTGCGCAGCCCCGAATGCTGCCGGCACCGGATCATAATTGAAAGAGCCATCGCCAATCAGACAAATCACCGGTCTGTCCGGGTTGGCGGCCTTTACACCAAGAGCTGTCGCCAAACCTGTTCCCAGCCCGCCAATACAGCCAGCGAAAAACGAACCAGGCCTCAGTTTGTCGAACATTTGGTGTATTGCAAGGCGGTGGGTGATGGTTTCCTCGACGATCATTGCATCGTCAGGAATCCGGTCTGCAATTTGCTTCGCGACCCAACGGGTATCCATCGGCTTGGTCTCAGAAAGAGCGAGCGCTTCTTCATGCCAGCCTCTGCGACGGGCTTCGTTTTGTTCGCGCAAATCGGCGGCGCGGCTCTGACGTTTGGTATCGTCTGAGACAACTCTCGTCTTCAGTGCCGCCAGCAAATGCTCCAACGACGTGTCCATATCGCCAGCCAGACACAAATCCGACTGATACCCGTAGAATGGTAATTCGACCCGGTGCGGATTTTCATCGAGCACCGCGACTGTGGCGTCCGTAGCAGGCGTAATTGTTACCGGATGCCACGGCGCGATAACGCCAAGCAACAGGATTGCATCCGCGCCTTCGACCACAGGTTTGGGATCATAGCCACAATGCAAAGGATGCGTGCGCGGAAAGCTTAAAGAACCAGTGCTACGAGTTTCAACGACGGCACAACCAAGCAACTCTGCGATGGCTACAAGTGAAGCTGCAGCCTCGACGGTGCGTCCCGAATCTTCGGTAACGATCACCGGTTGCTTGGCGTTTGCCAACAGATCTGCGAGCTGTTCTATGCCCTTGGGATCAGCAGTAGCAAGTGGCGCCGCACCCCGACCGGACGGCACATCTCTTGTCATCGTATCGAACAGGTGCTCCATCGGCAGCGATACAAAGACAGGCCCCCTTGGAGCAGCCATCGCCAATCGGCACGCACGATGAATGGTGGCCGGCAGAATTGACTTCGTATTGACACCGAAGCTCCACTTGACCGTATGCTCAACGAGCCTTGCCGGGCCACCTATATCCGCAAGATGACTTGCCCACTGGCCACCGACATCGGGCCCCTCGTCTTCACCAAAACCGACAGATTCACCTGCAAACACAACCATCGGCACCTGCTCATGCAGCGCGCCGCGCATCGCCATTGTCGCGTGTAGAGCCCCGACTGTCGTGTGAATCATAACTGCTGGCAACTTCCCGGTCGCCTTTGCATAACCGCTCGCCATCCCAACGGCGATCTCTTCGTGGCGCGTGCTCATATAAACCGGCCGATCGTCTTCCGTCGGCGTTGCAAGCGCTTCCCAAATCGGCGACCATTCAGAACCCGGAGAAGCAAAGATCCGCTCAATGCCCATTTTGCCCAGAATACGAAGCACTGCTTCAGCACCGGTGAGCCCCTTAGTTTCGATCATAACGTGTCCCTTCGACGGTCAATACAATCCTCAATTTGGGATTATGCTTGAATAGATGTGGTTTGGACAACAGGGAAATTATGCGCCGGTCAGCTAATCTGAGTGAGCTAATAGTCGAGACCCCTGTCTCTCCATGAACAAGTCTCGCCGTACGCCATCAAAAACGGAATGATGCGACCCATGCGGCGGATAAGTGCGCCATTTAAGAGCACCTTGCGCATTCGGCTGTTACGGTTGTTGGAGGCGGTCTTCTTACAACGGTTGCGCACCCGCAGTCCTGACCTGAAAAGCACTCTGAGGGCAAGTCTCTTGACATGATCGTCGGGCACAATCCTGGCGGCGGCTAAGGGGCTTACACCCGCCTCCTTAAGGGCACCTTGCGCCATAGTCCTGGAATGCAACGGCTGGCAGAGTTACAATTAATACCACTTCCGACAAGCCGTGATTGCAATCCAATCAAAACTAATTTTTACTTACCCCAGTATAACTTCCGAGCCCCAGAATAACTTCCGAGGAGGAAACGGCCATGCTGTCTCGTGAGGACAATGAACTCCTAACGCGCGTTGGCAAGGGGACGCCGATGGGCGAGCTCATGCGCCGTTATTGGGTGCCGGCCGCCTTCACGGATCAGATTAAGGAGCCGGATTCCCCACCGCTGCGCGTTCGCCTGCTTGGCGAAGACCTGGTTTTGTTCCGCGCCACCGACGGCCGCGTCGGCCTGATCGACGAAAAGTGCCCGCACCGCACGGCATCCATGTTTTTTGGCCGCAATGAGGAAAATGGTCTGCGCTGCGTCTATCACGGCATCAAGTTTGATATTGAGGGCAATTGCGTTGACGTCCCTTGCCTGCCGCCAAACACCGAAGACGCACGGCGCGACGCGATCAAACGCCAACTCAATATCACGGCCTATCCCTGCATCGAACGCGGCGACGTGGTTTTTGCTTACATGGGCCCACCCGAGCACCAGCCCGAATTCCCGGATCTCGAATGGACCATGGTCCCGGCCAACCAACGATTTTCGAGCCGCCATATACAGGAGTGCAATTGGCTACAAGGTGTCGAAGGCGGCTTCGATGCCCCCCATTTGACGTTTCTTCATAGCGGCACGGCAGAAAGCAGCCGCCGCATTGTGCCGTCCTTTTATGAAGTCGTGCCGATGGATTTCGGTTTTGCAGTCGGGACCGGCCGAGAAATCAGCACCGATGTCGTCATGTGGAACATCAACATTATGCTGATGCCGTTTCACAAGATCATCTCATCGCGTCCCCACGCAGCGCACATGTGGATGCCGATCGATGACGAAAACACCATGCTCTACAGCATCGATTTTGATCCAGCCCGTCCCTTAACCGAAGCGCAGCTGGAGCGCTCAAAGACCTTTCACGGCATCCATACCGAGAACTATCCCGGCACCGATATCGCGAAGGCCAACAAGTCCAACGATTATCTGATTGATCGCGAACTGCAAAAGAGCGGCAATTCCTACACCGGCATGAAAGGACTGGGCGTGCAGGATTCCGGTATTCAGGAATCCATGGGGCCGATTGCGGACCGCACCGCAGAGCATCTGTTGGCAGGTGATGCCGCGATCGTCAAATTACGTGCGCTTCTTTTGCAAACACTCAAGGATCACGCAGCTGGCAAACCATTACCTGGTATCGACCCCAAGAGCTTTCGCGTCCGCTCAGCCCGCTACGAAACACCACCCGGCGATGACTTTTTGGCACACGTACACGACCGCGTCAGCGCCCACCCGATCGCTGCCGAGTAATGAACCGCCACCGGGGCAAGCGTATAATAAGGAATTCCATTAGCGAACACGACGTATCGCAGCAATAAGGAGACACGCCATGAACGGCGCTGAAGTCGTAGCCGAAATACTCAAACGAGAGGGCACCGAATTTCTCGCCTGCTATCCGCGCAACCCTTTGATCGAAGCGTGCTCCAATCTTGACATGCGCCCGATCATCCCGCGCCAGGAGCGCGTCGGTGTCGGAATAGCCGATGGTTTTTCGCGCAACAGGCGCGGCAAGCAGATTGGGGTATTTGCCGCCCAGCACGGCCCTGGCATCGAAAACGCGTTTGCCGGAGTCGCCCAGGCCTATTCCGAAAACGTACCGCTGCTCGTATTACCAGCCGGCTTTCCGCCCTCGCGCCAGCACACCCAGCCGACATTTCGCGCCGCCGAAGTGTTTAGGCCGGTGACCAAATATACCGCCATGGCCCACGCCGTCGAAGATCTGCCCGATACGATGCGACGGGCCTATCAAGCGCTGCGCAGCGGGAAAGGCGGACCGGTTCTCGTTGAAATTCCAACCAATGTATTCGAGGCAAACTTCGAGGGAGATCTGGATTATCACCCGGTAGCCGTGCAGCGCACGGCACCGGATCCGGACGCAATCAGCCAGGCCGCCAAGATGTTGCTCGCGGCCAGACACCCGATCATTTGGGCCGGCCAGGGTGTCCTCTATGCCGAGGCCAGCGAACAACTCTTGGCACTTGCCGAATTGGCTGGCGCGCCAATCGTTATGACCAATCCGGGCAAAGGCGCCGTACCTGAATCACATCCCCTGGCTCTTGGCGCCTCGACCAGATCGCGCCCCAAAATGTACCAGCACTTCTTGAATAAGGCGGACCTCATTCTCGCCATTGGCTCGAGTATGACGCGCACATCCTTCGGCCCACCGATCCCACTCGGCAAAACGATTATTCATTCGACGAACGATCCAAGCGATATCAATAAGGACTGTCGGGCAGATCACGCGATTGTCGGAGATGCCAGGTTGGTGACTGACGCTTTGATAGAGGAAGTCGATAGACTGAGGTCTGCACCCAATATCGGGATTGAGGAATTAAAGGCGGAAATTGCGGCAATAAAGGCTGAATGGCATGCTGAGTGGTCGGCGCAGTTCAAGTCCGACGAGGTGCCGATAAACCAGTACCGTGTACTTGGAGAGCTGCTGCAGACCGTTGATCGTGACAACGCGATTGTGACCCACGATTCGGGAAGCCCCCGCGAACAGACCTTACCGTTCTGGGAAACAACCAAAGCCGGTGGCTATATGGGTTGGGGCAAATCAACCCAACTTGGATATGGTCTCGGCATTACAATGGGCGCCAAGCTCGCCGCGCCCGACAAGCAGTGCATCAACATTATGGGTGACAGCTCATTTGGTATGACGGGCATGGACATTGAAACAGCGTCGCGGTGCGGCATCGCGATAATGACGGTTGTGTTCAACAATTCGGTCATGGCTGCTGAACGGGACGTGCTCACAATATCTAACGAGAAGTATAATGCGATGGCGGTTGGCGGCAATTATTCAAAAGTGGCTGAAGGGCTTAACGTGGCCTCACGGCGCGTCACCGCTCCCTCAGAGATCGGGTCCGCAATCAAGGAGGGGCTCGATGAGACATCCAAAGGCCGACCCTTCCTGCTAGAAGTTGTGGTCAAGCAGGGCTACGAGTTCTCACGCTACACATAAAAGGCGTCACCAGTTCGGATTACAAACGCGACCTGCAGGCCTTATGCCTCGGGCGCGGGCGGTATGCGATGACACATTTCGCCGGATGGAGAGATGCGACTGGCGGTCGAAAGCAAGACATGGACAACGCTTTTCAAATCGCTGTGTCCCGCACACTTGGCAACAGACTCTGCAAGTCGATCGATTTGTGCCGACAGATGTGATCCGCGAAGGCCGGTACCCACCTGAATGCGGCCACTGGCGGGCGATTTGTGTCTCGACAATTCTTTCGAAACGGCCAACGGCCGGGCAATACCGGAGGTTCCAGGAGATGTTCTTGCAGACCAATTGATACGCTATCGCTTCAGCTTGTCGAACACGCGGCGAAAAGCCTTGCCGGCAGCATAGGCGCGGTCTTCTTCCTTGGCGATCTGCTTGGCTTCTTCGACAACGCCCTGGGTGGCCTTGGCGACTTTTTCTCTTACAACAGGACTGGCCGCAGCCTTCCGCCCAAGGTAGAAAGCGACTTTTTTGAGCAGTACCGACATCATGACAAATTCACGCGACTTGAGGGCAAAGGGTGCAAAAAAAGCAAGCTGGGCATCATTGCGAGCGGCACCAACCACGTTCGCCTAAACGCATAGCACAAATAGCAAGTTCATACGAGCCATTCTCGCTCTGGCGCCAGCCAACAAAGGTTTCATAAAAAATCGTGTGAATGCCCCGCCACCAGCCAATGTGTCTTGTCGGGCGCTGCTTGAAGAGCCGTGACAACCATCGTGATCCGAACATCATTACAAGCCCGGTCATCAAGCGTCCTTGGCATCGACCAGCACAAAGGCGATCCGGCAATTGGCACCCGATCTATTTACCCATGCATGATTGGTGCCTTGCTGGATCAGCACATCACCTGTCTTCAAATGAACTTCGCTATCGTCAAGCAACATATCGATTTCGCCTTCCAAGACGATCGCATAATCCACCGAACGTGTTCGATGCATCATCGGATGACGCGGCGGCAGCCCCTTTGCGGGGGCATCTTCACCGATCTCCTGTTGGCGAAAACCCGGATCGAGCGCAGCAACCTCATCTGGCTCAGGTGGATAGTCAACAATGCGAAAAATCGTGCCGCCCTTGGGTGGCTGGGTCCCGATTTCAACATCACCACGATCCGTAGGCCCTGAAATATCTGCTGGTACTCTATCGGTTACCCAGATCAGCCTAGACGTATTTCCACTGACCGGCCGGACCGCCTTTTTGGGGTTCTCGCCATCGAACAGCACAATCGCCTTGCCATCACCATCAACAGTTGTAACCACCCGGCGCAATTCAAACTCGTCAGCCATGTATCACCATATCGCGACTTATGCTCACTGCTCATGGAGCAGATTTGTGAGATTTCACACTGACACAGTGTAGCAATCGTTACGACATACCGCCATCGGCAATCAGCAGAAAAGCAGAGAGATGACAGAACGGCTAAGCGAACCGACAAATCAGTTTCGCCAGCAAAGGCCCTGTCAAAATGACGATAAACAGGCGTACGGTTTGCAGTGCCAGAACAAACGAAATGTCGGCGCTGCTGCCGATAGCTATGATCGCAATTGCGTCAAGCCCGCCAGGTGTCGTCGCTAGAAATGCGGTCAGCGGATCGGCACCAACCAGCACGACCAGCAAGACCGCCGACAAACCACAAAGCAGAATGAGCGCAGATACGCCAACCAACATAACAGGGAGCACCCGAAGTGCATAAAGGACCGTTTCGCGCTCAAAGCGCAGCCCCACCCACCAGCCGATTAATGAGAACGCAGGTATAAGAACCCAAGCCGGAATGGTGATGGTGAAAAGTCCTGTCGCCTGGAAGACGGCAGCAATGATAAGCGGCACGAACACCCCACCCGAGGGCACCGGCATCACCCGCGCCGCCACCGCGCCAACCGCTATAACGGCCAATGTCGCAATGACATCCACGGTCGCATCGGCCTGGGACAATACATCGGCGCCCGGCACGATCTCAGTCGCGTTCACCCCGAACACCAGGCGTGATACCAGCGTCGCAACGATGACCACCATTGTCACGCGCAGAAATTGCATCAGCGCCACCATGCGCGGGTCGGCCCCAAATTCCTCCGCCATCACCACCATGCCGGTCGCAGCGCCCGGTGAGCATCCCCAGGCAGCTGTCGTCCCCGGCAACTGCCGCGAGCGCGCCATTAGCCAGCCCGCAAACGTACTGGCCAGAATGGTGGTCATCACGACCAGTAACATCGCCGCCCAGTCCTTGGAAATCGCCGCCAGCGTATTGGGATCTAGCGCGCGGGCGACCAGGACACCGACGACCGCCTGAGACCCCAGCAGATACGGCCGCGGCACATGCAATTGCGCACCACGCACAGCAAACGCGATGGCCACCAGCATTGGACCAATCAAAAATGCGGCGGGAAACCCAGCGCTATGGAGCAGAAATCCAAACGCTGCCGAAACAGCAATTAGTGCGATCCATAGTCGAACGGACTTGTGAAAGATCAATCGGGCGTTCACACTCATCGATCAATCACGAATATCCTGCAGGAACCATTCGGTGGGGAGTTCACGGCCTAGACCGGCTTGGCGCGCCTGATTGTACACAAGCGCTCCAACAGAAGAAAATTGAATACCCTGATAACCCGAATTCTGAAAGAACGTCACTTGATCCGGACTTGTTCGCCCCTCTTCATGTCCCAACAAGATCTGATCGAATTCCACCGCTTCACCGCGAAAGCCCTCATAAGGCCTTTCTTCCATTGCCGCATCGGGCAGACGTTCGCGCTCTTGCGCCGTGCCGGCAAAATAGGCGTTTTGACCTTCACGGTAGTTCCGGCGGCCCTCGGCCAGCTTGCCCTTACGGCTCATTCGGTCGATCCGCGCGAATGCGTCATGCGACAACTCATGCCAATTCAGATTGGCAATATGCATGCCAGGTTCGATCCACGCGGCATCAAAAGTCGGAATGGTCGAATCGCTACAGCAAGCGAGAATATCGCATCCAACCACTGCATCCTTCGCATTTGAGACAGCCTCGATTTCCATCTGATACTTGTTTGACATTTCATCGGCAAACGCCGTTCGATTGGCAGGCGTTGGCGAAAAAACACGAACCCTTTTAATATTTCGAACACATCGAATGGCATCGAGATACGTCCGCGCCATACCGCCGGAACCAAGTATACAAAGATCTTCTGCATCCTCCCGTGCCATGTATTTGACGCCAATTCCAGCCGCCCCTCCGACGCGCATGTGTTGCAGGATGCCATCGTTGATCATTGCTAGCGGCTCGCCATTGCGGGTGGAAAACAACATGATCAGGCCGCAATACGTACCGGGTTCGACGCAATACTTCTCTTGAGTTGCATAACCCTGCTCATCAGTCGGCCAAGTCATAATGTCGGACTTCATGCGAATGGCGAAGTAACCGCCGTTTGCACCTTCCATCGTACCCCAGCGCCAATACCCATCTTCGCGATCACAAGGCGAGTAGACGTCAATTCGCGGCCGCGCCACGGCCGTGCCCTCGGCAATCTGTTTGAGGGCCTCTTCCTGTACATGGATGCAATCCCGCATCTCCAGCACTTGGTCCACAACATCATTGTGAATGAACAGCATTGTTCCCCTCCTCGAAGATCTGAACGGCCAATGGCAGCGCTAGCCTAACGGCATCGCGATGGCATGCATAGAGTGATAGTGCTGCGTAACGAATAACCGAGCTGTCAGACCAAGCTTTGGCAGGGCACGAGCGTGCGGCCTGTCATGACCCGCCCCTCACCCAAAACGATGCCGCGCCTCGAGCGTCAATCCCATCGAGACACTGCCAAAAGCATCGCCATCAACGCGTTTGGAATTTGGAAAAATGGCTTCAAACACTTGACCCAACACCGGCAGGCGCGATGAGCCGCCAGTCAGAAATACTGCATGAATTGCCTCAGATTTTAGCTGGGCCTCAGCTACGGTCTGGCGCGCTTGCACTTCGATGCGGCCAACCGCCTGCTCAATTGCCTGCTCAAAATCTGTCTTGGTGATGTCTATCGTTAGATTGCTGGCCTGCCGCGGTATCGAAATCGCCGACGCGGTTTCATCGGCAAGCGCGATCTTTGCCGCTTCAATGCGCGCCAGCAAGCCATGTCCACTTCGGCCTTGTAGCACATCGAGCAGCACGTCCAGCTTTCCAGGTGCATGCGCCTCCCGTCGCACTCGCTTGATATCGTCAATGATGCGGCGCTCGTACATGTAGGGAATGCGGTGCCAGGTCGACAAGTCCTGATACCACCAGATCGGAGTTTCAATATTTTTTTCGCCGACCAAAGTCTTGTAACCGAGATGCGGCATTACCGATGCCAGGCTTGTCAATCTGTCAAAATCCGTGCCGCCAACATGGACACCGGAAAACGCCAGAATATCCGATTGCCGATCCCCCGCATTGCGCCGTTCCGGCGACACCCGCACGATAGAAAAATCTGACGTGCCACCACCAATATCCGCGACAAACACCAACTGTTCTTGGGTGACGCTACGTTCATAGTCCATTGCTGCGGCAATTGGTTCATACTGAAATGCAATGTGCTCGAAACCAGCCAGCCTGGCGGCCGCTTCGAGCTGGCGTTCTGCCTCCCGGTCGGCATCTGGGTCATCATCGACAAAATAGACGGGCCGTCCCATCACAACTGATCTCGGATGACCGATGCCGGCACGAACGCTTTCTATAAAGACAGCGATAATCTCTTCAAAACTCAGGCGTCGATACTGGATTTGAGTGGTCTCACGCATAAGCGCTGACCCAAGAACACTCTTGAGCGACCTAAGCAAGCGACCGTCCTCACCCATCGTATAGGCCTCGATCGCTGCCTTGCCGAACAACACTTCCCCATCGGCGAAACTGAAAAACAGCGCCGTGGGGATCGACGTTTGCTCCCCCTCTACCGCGCGCACCACCGGTTGGCCACCGACAAACTGGCCAACAGCGGAATTGGATGTTCCAAAATCGAAACCACAGAATTGTTTATCGTCGGCCCGCATTGTCCATCCCTCGACACGCTAAAGCGCAGCAAGTCAAAGCTTCACCAGCTAAACTCTAAGGGACTGCTCTTATCCCGTTGACGAACCCTCTATCCGAGCAGCCGGTCATGGCGCCTAGGCCCCCGCATGGAAACAGATTGTCGCAAATAGTGCGCAAACCATTCAAATCCGCACCTAGAGCAACCTGCTTTTAACGCGATGAACTAGGGATGCACATCCTCGGTAAACCACTCTGTCGGCAGTTGATGGCCACGTTTCGATGCAACTGCCTTCTTATAGAAGGCTGCCCCCGTTGCCGTGAACTGGAAGCCCAGACCGTGGTAGTTGAGAAAGCATGTTATCTCGCGATCGCTACTGCGCTGGCCTGCATGGCCTGCAACCACTTGGGCAAGCGTCGGTGCATCACGCAAATGCGCAAGTTTATCCGCTTCCTTTTGTTCTTGATCCAGATCCGGAATGGTTAGCCCTTGAGGCGCGTAGATATGCCCGCCGCCGAGATTGCCGGGATCATGAATTGCCAGAACGTCAGCCTTGCCCATCACTTCATGCGCTAATTCACCATGACGGATCGTCGCCAGATGCATGCCGGGTGCAAGCCAATCGGCAAACACGATAGGCTCCAAACTATTGGTTGCGGTTATGACGATATCGCTACCGACAACCACATCTTCAGGGGCATCCAATGCCTCAACACTGACCCCCGTTTCAGCCGTCATCTTGTCTGCAAAAGCACGCCGGTTCGCCTCGGTCGTACTAAAGCACTTAATATGCTTGATAGGCCGCACGGCGCACGCAGCCAAAACATGTGTGCCAGCCTGCCAGCCCGTCCCAAGAATGCCAAGCGTTTCGCTGTTTTCGCGCGACATATGCTTGATCGACAGCGCCGTTGAACCGGCCACCCGCATACGCTGTATGGCGCCATCGGGAAAGATCGCCAGCGGCTCACCGGTGCGCGTCGAAAACACCAACACCAGCCCACACCAACGATCGCCCGGCGCCAACGGCACCTTCACGCGCCGCATTTTACCATCTGTCTCTGGCCAGGTGATGATGTCTGAATTGATGCGAATAGTACCGATTTCGAGATCTGGCGTAATCCCGGTTGTCGATTTCAACCAATAGCGCGCCGCCTCGTCATAAGGGGTCTCACTAATAACATCGGTGCGCGCGCCCGCAATCGCCTTTCCATTGGCAATGCTTCGATAGGCCGGCTCCAAAGCGGCAATTATCTCCGGCATCGTCAAGAGATCGTCGACATCTTCATTACCCAATATAAGCAACAGCCAGCCTCCTACTTACCAACAGACACTGCCGCAGCGCGGGCAATTTAGACATCGCCAGCATCGGTCAGCGTGGCGTCGAGACGTCGAAATGTTCCGCCGGAGCAATCTCCAATATTTGCCCGCCGGGTGCACGAAACTTTATCGGAATGACACCTGGCTTGGACAACACCTCGAGCCCCATTTCGTCGATCTTGGTCTTCCACTCATCGAAATTGTCGACACCAAAGCCGATATGGTGAATGCAAGGCCGCCCTTCGCCTTCTTTGGATTCTGCCGATGACGCCCCCTTGTCATACTTCATTATCGCCAAATCGATCTGCCCATCCGTCATATGGCGGGAGAAGTGATCCCTATTATGCCCCCCGCGGACATCGGTAAATCCCAACACCTTCTCATAAAATTCGCCGGCCGCTTCCAAATCATCGACACGTAGAGCTATATGGCACAACTTCATTCCCAAACCCTCCTATCCAAGTCAGCCAATGGCGGCTGGCGAGACGTCCAGTGCGCAGTATCCAGGTTTTTGCCGAACAGTACTAGGTCCGGTGCAAAATTAAACCCTCCGATCCCAAAATTTGGCAATTGCGGTCGCCATAAACATCTGGCAGGATCACCGCGGTGCACGGGGTTATTGGCAAATAAGGCAAAGAAAACGCTTGCAAATCGCCTAATGCATTAAGGCTTCGCAGCACCTCAAGAAGACGAGCGCTTTTTAAATACCGATGCCCGCCAATGGGAATTCCACATTGTGCATAGACCATGCGGCGGACCCCCGGGAGGAAATGAGAAATGACGATCAGACGAAATAGCGTAATAGCTGTGGCAGCCGTTGGCGCACTTGGTCTTAGCGCTGCCCTAACCACGCCGGCCGCGGCCGCTTGGAAACCAAAAGAAATTACAATTGTCCTGCCGCACTCGCTTGGAGGTGGTCAGGACCGGCTGACCCGCGCCCTGGTAAAGGTATGGTCCAAAAAACTCGGCACGAAATTAGTCATCAAGCCAAAACGAGGCGCCTCCGGCCGCATTGGCATGGACTACTTCACCACTCAGCCTCAGGACGGCACGACATTGGTGTCGACGAATTTTGCCACCACATCGACAATGTACGCCCAACAGCAGCCGAACTGGAAATGGGAAGATACGGTGGCCTATCTTGGCGTCTTCGGCGTCGACCCGGGTGCCGTATTCGTGCTCAAGAATTCACCATTCAAATCCATCAAGGACGTGATCGCTGCGGCCAAGAAAAAGAAGACTGTCTTTGCGCTTAGCTCCTGGGCAAGCTCTGAGAATCTGACCATCCACCAGCTTATGAAGCAGACCGGTGCGAAGTTTCAGGTCATCCCGATCGGCGGCGGCGGCGATTTGGTAACTGCCGTACTTGGCGGCCACGTCCCCGTAGGGCTAGGCAAGGTCTCAAATATTGCAAAGGGCGGCGACCGTGTCCGGGTTTTGGCGGTTGCACAACCGACCAATCCTGTGAAGGAAATGACTAACAACGCCCCACCACTCGATGCAACGCTGGGAACCAAGACGGTTCCTGTCGCATCCTATCGTGCAATTCTCCTACCCGCATCGCTAAAGAAAAAGCATCCGGATCGTTATAAACTTTTGAAATCCACATTCGAGGCAACAAAAGATGATCCGGAATACATAAAACTTGCCAAGAAGGCGAAAATCTCGAAGGCCTTGATCGTTGATAAGGACCATGAGGAATTGCAGGCCATCACGGTCAGCATTTGGAACGCATTCAACAAGCACGGCGCCTTCTATAAGAACAAGAAGAAGCCGATCAAGGTTAAGGTGACACTCGAGAACGTCAAAAAGAAGGGTAAGTACATTTACTACACCTCGGCAGACGGTAAGAAGGTGAAGCTGAAAGTTCATAAGCGCCGAACCAAGATCTGGATCGCCGGCAAACGCCACAAGGGCAAGAAGGGTATGAAGAAGCTCGCTGCTGGCATGAAGTGCGAGGTGGGCTACCTCGGCGTTCCCGTTCTCGCAGCATCTGTCAAATGCGAGTAATCAGCCATTCCGTCTAGTGCAACGCACTTAAATACGACAGGTCAGCCCGACGCTCGGGCTGGCTTGATTTTGTGTGTACGAGCGGCGGCATCACGCTATCCCGCACCACACCAAAATCAAGCAATAACACTTGAAGCCATGTTATGAAAAATTCCGGACGAATTTTTGGTGCGCTACTGTTTCCAGCACTGGCCATCGCCTATGCGATCTTTGCGCTTTGGGAACAGTTCACGGGCGATTATCGCGCCATCACCACACAATACGCACTGATGTTGGCGGTCCCGGTTTTAGCGTTGGCAGCCCTGATTTCGATCCAGGAAATCATTCCTTCTTTTGGCAGACTTCCCGGCCTCAGCTGGTTATTTAAAAAGCCAGACCTTGGCACCGAAGAGGTCCAAACTGCGGCCCAGGAAGACGATCACGCAAAAAGACCCGGCGGTTGGTTTCGCGTCTTTGCACTTGTTGGATCGGCGGCAGCCTTGGTCTATTTCCTCGAGGATATAGGCTACATCATCTGCTTCTTTACGTTTGTCGTCGTGACGATGCTTGCTCTGGGCCTTCGCTCGGTGATCACAATTCTCCTAACCGCAATCCTGACCACTCTAATGGTTCATATTATATTCGTTGGTCTATTGGATCTCGATCTTCCATTGGGCCTGCTAGAGAACGTGTTGGACACTGACAGCTGAGCCCCACCGGCTGAACGAGAGATAGGAGTGGCACCCAATGCCGGCCACAATGATCGATGGCTTCAACCTGATGATGGTCAATGTCTGGATCGTCCCGATCGGCGTGCTCATCGGCATGTTCGTTGGCGCCATGCCGGGCCTAACATCGAGCGGCACTTTGGCCATGCTGCTACCAATCCTTATAAATCTACCGCCTGAGCAAGGCTTGATCCTGGGCGTCAGCATCTACGCCGGCGCCGAGATGGGAAACTCATTTCCTTCCGTTATGCTCAATATTCCTGGCACAGCAGGCGGCGCAGTAACCGCGTTCGACGGTTATCCCCTGATGCAACGCGGCCTTGCCGCACGCGCCCTCGGCATGTGTATCATGGCATCGACGATCGGTGCCCTGGCTGGGGGTATTGCCTCGATCTCATTGGCCCCGCCCATAAGTAAGATCGCGCTCAAATTCGGGCCGGCGGAAATCTGTATTGTCATATTGTTCGGCCTGACAGTGATTGCACAGATCTCCGGCAGCGGCTTAGCAAAGGGATTGCTTGCCGGCTTCTTTGGAATGTTACTGGCGACCACCGGCACCGATCCAACATTTGGACAACTGCGCGGCACATTTGACATCGTCTATCTTTACGACAAACTGCCAATCATCGCATCCCTGGTCGGTCTGCTCGGTTTCTCCGAAGTCATTGTGCACGCCCAGAGCGGCACGACCCGCCTCGTAAACTCAGGCACCTCGGTCGCATCGGCCAATGTCGGATTGCGCGGTATTCTTACCGGCTTCGTCGACACCATTAAGCGCCCCGTTGAGCTCCTGCGATCCTCCGCCATCGGTCTCGGCATTGGTGCGATGCCTGGTGCCGGCGCCAGCGTTGCAACGTTCGTCGCCTATCAACAATCGATAGCGTTTGCGCCCCCGGAGCGCAAAAAAGAATATGGCAAAGGCTCGTTCGAAGGCCTGATTTCAGCTGACACGACGAACAATGCCATTGTGGGCGGCGCGTTGGTTCCACTTCTAACGCTGGCAATCCCAGGCAGTGGCAGCATGGCCGTCCTACTGGTGGTGATGATCTTTCACGGCATGTATGTCGGCCCGCGCCTGTTCGAGTTTAGCGGTGACATTGCGTATGCCGTATTATGGAGCCAGTTCGCGGCTGCGTTCTTCGTCCTGGTCATCGGCATCATACTGGCCTATTTCGCCTTCCGCGTCGCCCTCATCAATCTGAGTATCATCATTCCCGTCATCACAGTGTTCTGCCTCCTCGGTGGTTTTGCCCGCAATGGCTACATCTTCGATATGGGGCTGATGATTGCTTTTGGCTGCCTCGGCTTCCTTATGAAAAAATATGATTATCCCGTCGTCGCGATGCTGTTAGGAATCATTCTCGGGCCGATGTTTGAGAAGAGTTTCATGCAAGCCTGGCGCATCGGGTTTGGAGACCCGTCTGTATTCTTCCAAAGCACCATATCGCACTTCTTGTGGGGACTCTTCGTCATAACCTTTTTGGTGCCGCCGCTCTGGCATTGGATTGCGACACGTCGCAAGAAGAAAAATCAACAGGCCTAGACGAGCTCAAAGGCGCACGATTATGACCACAATCGAAAAGAGGGACCCAAGTTCAAATGCATGACGTGCCTGCTCACATCAAAGTGACCCTGTCAGAACACTTAGGCGAGGTCTTCTCTAACTTATCAGCGGCGAAAATTCCGCAATCCGCTCAAACCATCGCCATCAAGGATCTGATCGATATGGCGGGCTTGTGCGTTGCCGCGCGCCAAGAGGACTATGTTCGCCAGATTGTCGACGGTTGGGACAGCGACGGCCCGTGTACCGCAATTGGACACACCCGCGGTCTCGATACAGCCGGCGCCGCTGTCGCAAACGGCGTTGGCACCCATGGTGAGGATTTCGACGACACCCTTGAGGGCGCGCCAATTCGGGTCGGCGCCATGGTGATCCCGGCGGTCCTGGCGGTGAGCGAACGTTTCGGACTACCGGGCGAACGCGCATTGACTGGCATCGTTGCGGGGCTTGAAACCATCTGCAGGCTGAACCACGTTGCACCCGGCCACATGCATAAGGCGTGTTTTCACCCTGTCGGGGTCATCGGTGCACTTGGAGCCGCAGCCGGCGCCGGCACCGCACTCGGATTGACACGCGACCAATTGGCCGGCGCCTTCGGCATAGCCGCCAGTATGTCATCCGGCATCATTGAATTCCTGACTGACGGCGCCTGGACCAAACGTCTCCATCCCGGTTGGGCCGCACAATCGGGATTGCGCGCTGCTGTCCTGGCGCGACAGAATTATTTTGCCCCGCGCACGGTTTTCGAAGGCGGTCATAATTTCTTCAAGGCCTTCGCTCCAACCGCCACGCCGGACTATAGCCACATCACCGAAGGGCTCGGCAACGAATGGTACATGGAGCGGATTGCCTTCAAGCCTTACGCCTGCGGCACGATGATTCATCCCTATATCGACTGCACCATCCGGCTTGCCCAAATGGGCATCAACGGTGACGATATTCAATCGATTGTGTGTGAAACCGGTGAGGGCCTGGTCCACCGCCTGTGGGAACCGTTAGCTGCCAAACACTTGCCACCATCCGGCTATGCGGCAAAATTCTCCATGCCGTTCTGTATGGCTGTCGGCTTTTACGAAGGCGATGCTGGTCTCAGTCAATTCACTGACGACAAGGCCAAAGACCCAAAACTCTTGGCGCTCACCAAAAAGATTAGCTATGTGATCGATCCGGACAACGAGTATCCTAGGAATTACAGTGGCCACATCAAAGTAACGATGGCATCTGGAGAAGTGCATGAATTGCGCCAGCCGCATTTCCGCGGCGGCGTGCGCGAACCACTGACGCTTGAGGAAATTATCGCGAAATTCCGCGCCAATATCGCCTATGGCGGTTGGACGGACTCCCAGGGCGACGCCCTTGTCGGGTTCTGCGAAAATATTTCTAACCATGAAAGCATGGCCGCATTGTCTGCGTTTCGCACTTAGCCAATCATGATTTCAACGGCCTCGACACGAAAGGATGATCAACAAGATGACCGGCGATAGAGATTTAGAATCGAAAGCGTTTCCATTTATACGGGTGACGCCGCGACCGGCAAAGCCGCGTGAGAACGGCCTGACAATTCTCGCCGACCGCGGCATCGGCATGCATCGCGTCAAGGACATCGTTGCAGCCTCTGGCGACTATATCGACTATTTCAAACTCGGGATTGGCGCCTGGCGCTTGCAGTCCGAAGACTTTCTAAAGGAAAAAATTTCGTATCTGCATGAAGCAAACATCAACACGTTTTTGGCCGGCGATTCGACGGAATTGGCTTTTCAACAAGGCGTATCAAAGGAATTCTACAGGGCAGCCAAAGCACTTGGCGCGGACGCCGTTGAAGTGTCTTCCGCCCAGGTAACCATGGCACTGGCCGACAAATGCGCATTGATCAAGATGGCTTCCGACATGGGATTAAAGGTCGTCGCTGAAGCCGGGCAAAAAGGTCATGAGGATTGGACCCGCAGCCTACCCTATATTTTTGAACAGATCGAAGCCTATCAAAAATCCGGCGCCTGGCGGGTTCTCGTGCAAGGCGAAGGCATCTCGGAAGGCGTCGACGAGCGCAAGGAAGACCTGCTGCTCAATGTCGTAGCACGCTTTGATGTCAATGATCTTATTTTCCAGGCTAAGGATGGTGAGACCCAGGCGTGGTTTGTCTCAACGTTCGGTCCAAATGTCTCGCTTGACGTCGACGATCATCAGGTCATCGACCTCGAACTGATGCGGCGCGGCATGCGCAAGCGCGGCGTGTTTGGCCTGGTGGGCGGCCTTTGATCGAGCTCTTATTCAGCGGCACTTGCCCCGCCGGTCGACGAGGTTTGCTCCAGCTTGTCTCTAAACCAATTGATCAGACCGCCGGCGAGAAAGATTTCGACTTGGCGCGGTGACATATTAAAGTGAGCAGGTATCTCAAGACCCTTCTTTGGCACGCGAACCGTTACGCCGCTACCAGTACGAACCGCATCATGGATACCGCTCACCGCCAGAATATCGCCCTGCTCTAATTTGTCGTAATCGGCAGGCTCATCGAAGCGCAAGGCCAGAATACCGGCATTGATGAGGTTCTGCTCATGGATGCGGGCAAAGGACTTGACCACGGCCAGGCGCAGACCGAGCCACTGCGGCGCAAGGGCCGCATGTTCGCGCGATGAACCTTGACCGTAATTGCTACCTGCGACGATGGCATGCCCACCCTTCGCTTTGATGTCTTTCGCGCGCGTCACATATGTTGGGTCTTCGCGCTTGAATGAGAAATCTGCAATACCCTGCACGTTGGCTCGAAACGGCAATGCTTCCGCGCCCGCCGGGCTAATTGAGTCTGTCGATATATTGTCACCGAGATACAGCAGCGTTTCCACTTCAATCGTATCTGGCAACGGCGAGATAGGCGGCAGCGGCTTGATGTTGGGCCCATAGACAATGCTGTGTGTGGCAGCTTCTGCGGGCGGCAACGGCGGCTCGAATATGGACCCAAGGTCCACACCACTCTGCGGCACCTCGATATCGGGATAATCAAGACCGAGATCTCGAGGATCGGTTATCTTACCGGTTAGCGCCGCGGCCGTAGCCGTCTCAGGGCTACACAAAAAAACCGCATCATCATCGGTTCCCGATCGGCCCTTAAAGTTTCTGGGGGTTGTGCGCAACGAGTTCTGCCCGGTTGCCGGTGCCTGGCCCATCCCATTGCACCCATTGCATCCAGTTTGGTGCAGACGTCCCCCAGCCTGGATCAGATCTGCAAGACCGCCCGACCGCATCAGATCCATCAATACCTGGCGTGTCGAGGGATTGACATCAAAAGACACATCGGGGTGCACCCGTTTGCCTTTCACCATATCGGCGGCGATTGCAAAGTCGCGGTAGCCCGGATTAGCTGACGACCCAATATAGGCCTGAAAGACGGGTGCACCCGCAACATCGCGCACTTTGACGACATTGTCAGGGCTGCTCGGCGTCGCGATCAACGGCTCGAGGTCCGAAAGGTCAATCTCATCATGATGATCGTAGCTGCACCCAGCATCGGCCGCGAGTTCCATAAAGTCATCTCCCCGCCGATGCGCAACGAGGAATGACTTGACCTGATCATCGGCTGGAAAAACAGACGTGGTTGCACCGAGTTCCGTGCCCATATTGCAGATCACATGGCGATCCATGGCCGAGAGATTGGCAAGACCCGGCCCATAATACTCTATGATGCGCCCAACACCACCCTTCACCGAATGGCGCCGCAGCATTTCAAGGATGACATCTTTGGCGCTGACCCAGGGTGAAAGGGCGCCCGTGAGTTTCACACCCCAGATTTCGGGCATCGGGATCGCCAGCGGCTCACCTGCCATCACGGTTGCGACTTCGACGGAGCCAGCACCGACTGCCAGCATACCGATGGCACCGGCCGCCGGTGTATGAGAATCGCAACCGACCAGAAACACGCCCGGCTTGCCAATTTGTTCCATATGCGTCGGGTGCGAGATACCATTGCCGGGCCGCGAATAGTGGATGCCGAACCGCCTGGTTGCAGACTGCAGAAACAGGTGATCATCCGGATTCTTGAAATCCGTCTGCAAGAGATTGTGATCGACATATTGGCAAGCGACATCGACTTTGATCCGATCGAGCCCAATCGCCTCCAGCGCCAGCATCGACAACGTCGACAGGGCGTCCTGCAGCAAGACCTGATCGACACGCAAATGGATTTCCGCGCCCGGCGTCATCTCTCCATCGACGATATGGGAGTCTATAAGCTTCTGCGACAACGAACGCATGCCAACCATATCAACCTCCTTCAATCTTCGACGTGTTGCCCAGCGTCTCACCGATCGAAACCGCCGGCACATTATCGCTGATGGCGCGCCAGCCCGCCATCGACCGGAATAATGATCCCGGAGAGATATCGCGCATAGGGCGACGACAAGAAAACCACCAGATTGGCGATATCCGCCGTCGTACCCAAACGACCCGCTGGAATGTCTTTGGCGCCGTCTGGGAAAGCTTGACGTATTTCTGCCGTGTCGATCAGACCAGCTTGAATCATGTTGATGGTAATGCCATGCCGGCCAACTTCTCTGGTCAGGCTCTTGGCCCAGCCCGTCAACGCCCCCCAGGCCGCAAACTGCATATTGAAATGCATCGGTTCGAACGACCCGATCAGATTGATGACCCGCCCAAATTTGTTATCGATCATGGCGGGTAACAGCTTATGCGTTAGCTTGCGCGGTGCCTCGAAATAAGCCTCAAAGCCATTTGCCCAATCGGCATCGAGCGGTGTCGTAGCAGGATCGTGCAGCGCCACGGCGGCATTCACAAGGATGTCTGCCTTCGAACTGTCGGGCGTAACGATTTGCGCACCTTCACCCGCCATAACCTGACGGATCGCCTCGGAAATCTCGCCATCACCGGTTACCAAAACTTTCTTTTCCGCAAGCCCCCAATCACGTGTCATCGCCGCCCTCCTAATAACTGTATCTGCGGAAACTGCCATCAACCGGAATGACAGCACCGGTGATGTAGCCACCCAATGGCGAAGCAAGGTAGGCGATGAGATGACCGACATCCTCCGGCTCGCCAAGATAGCCGAGCGAGACATCGACGGAGGCATATGACTTCAAGCGTTCCGGTGAGTAGATTTTCAGGATCTGCTCACTGATAATTTTTCCTGGCGGAATACAATTGACCGTCACACCGTCCTTAGCAACCCGCCGCGATAATCCTTTCGCCCAGGCATGCACGGCGGCCTTCGGCGGATTGGCGGTACTGGACGTCTCGGGCTCGGATTTACCGGAAATGTTGATGATGCGCCCGTAGCGACGCGCCACCATATCCGGCAGCAACTTAAACGTGAGCTGACGCAGCGAGCGATAGTTGAGCTGCATTTCCTTGTCCCAGAGTTGATCGGGATAATCGAATGGCGGTGGCTTCGGCTCATTGGGATCCTTGCTGCGCCCGGCGCAATTAACGAGAATATCGATCGGACCGACCGCATCTGTTGCCGCACGTGCGATATTGGCGGCAGCATCATCTTCAAACAGATCGCCGGTTACAGGAATGGGTTTGACCCCGCCAGCCGCACTGATTTCATCACCGAGCTCTTCAAGCAGCTCTCGCCGCCGTGCTGTGACCACACAGCGCACACCATCGCCCGCCAGCACTTTTGCCGTACCACGTCCGATACCTTGACTGGCGCCAGTAATCAATGCCGTCTTACCTGCAAGCTCAAGATCCATATGCACGCCCTAACTTTGATTACGTTGCGATGTCATTCCCGTGTCGGCAGAGGAAAGCCGAGAAGCAAGCGTGGACCGCCTCGCCGGAGCATTGCCCGAATTGCTGATAGCGGATATAGCAGCTGCCGGTAGAGTCAAGGCCAGCCATGTTCATTCACCACCATCAGGAAGACGACACGGGACGATGAGCATCCCTAGACGCAACAGCAGAGCTCTGAAGCGGTGGGCCGCGCCCGCGCCAACAAAGCTGCAATAATGACTCCTAAAGCGCCGCCCACGCATCGGGAATTTATATGTTTGATGGCCGCCATGGTGTCGGTTATGGCGCTATCGACCGATATTATGCTACCGGCGCTCAGCACGATCGGCCTGGACCTTAAGGTAGCAAAGCCCAATGATGTGCAGCTGATTGTCTCATCCCTATTCCTCGGCTATGCGGCCGGCCAATTGTTTGTCGGCCCACTTTCCGACACCCTTGGACGCCGGCCGGTGATCATAGGCGGCTATATAATCTTTATAGTTGGCTGCCTCCTCTCAATCTTCGCAACGAACTTGGCCATAATGCTCATGGGCCGCGTTTTGCAGGGTTTTGGCGGCGCGGCCCCGCGTATCGTGACCATTGCCATAATTCGAGATACCTACGAGGGTCGCGACATGGCGCGCACCATGTCCTTCGTCATGTCGGTCTTCATCTTGGTACCGGCAATCGCCCCCTCCATCGGCCAGGCTATGATCGCAGTCAGCGGCTGGCGCATGACATTCGGCTTCTTGTTGCTTGTCGCCTCACTGACATTGGTGTGGTTTACGAGCCGGCAAGCGGAAACGCTTGCAACCAACAATCGTCGCCCGTTTTCCGTTGCAAGCCTCGCCATGGGCACCAAGGAAGCATTCCAATACCGCGCAACACTTGGTTATACTCTGGCGATCACTGTCGTGCTCGCCGCCTTTATCGGCTACCTCAGTTCCGCTCAACAGATATTCAAGACGGTCTTTGAAATAGAACACCTCTTCCCCTTGATCTTCGGCGGCACCTCGCTCGCCATGGGTGCAGCGTTTCTGACCAACGCCAAGCTGGTGATGCGACATGGCATGGCTAAACTGGTAAGCTACGCATCATTGGGCCTAACGCTCGCCGCACTACCTTTGCTCATCGCCTGGATCTTGTTCGATGCCAGCCCAACACTCATGGTGTTTATAATTTGGCTTGTGATTACCAAATTTTGTGTTGGTCTGTTGTTTGGCAACCTGAACGCACTTGCCATGCAACCCGTCGGCCACATGGCAGGTCTCGGTGCCGCATTGATTGGCTTTGTCTCAACCATCTTGGCCATCCCGGTCGGATGGCTGATCGGTTGGCTGTTCGATGGGACCGTGCTACCGCTGGTCGGCGGGTTCGCCTGTCTCGGAGCTGCAGCAGTTGCCATTACAGCGTTTTGCCGGGATTGATCGCAAGGCTGCAATCCCAAAGTTGCGGGGCAGTACAGAAATTGGCTCGGTATTATGCCATTATGCTAAGATTACTCTGCTCGAGTTCATCTTCTATCGCCACAAGAAGATAGGGACAATCTAATGTCAAAATTCTCGTTGGCCGAAGCTTGCGATGAGTCACCGATTGCAATGGCTGACCGGTGCGCCGCCCAATTAAAGGACCAAGGCCCGCACAACTTGGGCTTCGTATACGTAACGACGCATGTCGCAGGCGCTCTTGAGGAGATCGTCGATACTCTGAGAGAGCAGACAAAAATCCGGACGTGGATCGGCACCGCAGGTTTTGGCGTTTGCACCACCGGCAGATCTTACTTCGGCGAGCCGGCAATTGTTGCAATGGCAGGTGCGTTTCCCGATGGTTCCTGCACCCTTCTGCCCACTTTGCGCGACAAAAGTGACATTGGCGCAGCATTGTCTGCGGCGGGCAATTCAGTCCTTGGCATTGTCCATGGTGATCCCCGTAACCCACAGGCCAGTGAGATCATCGCCGAATTGTCAGAGCAATCAGGTGCCTACCTTGTTGGCGGCCTCACGGCCGCGGAGCGCGAGTTCCCGCAAGTCGCCGGTGATGTCACCGATGGCGGCATTTCAGGACTATTGCTGGGAAGCGATGCACAAATTTCCGTCGGGCTCACTCAAGGCTGTACGCCCGTCGGTCCTGTTCATCGCGTAACGCGCGCCGCAGCCAATGTCCTTATCACGCTCGATGACATGCCAGCGATCCAGGCCTTGAGCGAAGACGTTGGCATTGCCGACGGTGTCGATCCCCTACCCTGGCTCCGGGACATCCACGCCGCAATCCCAATTTCAGGCGCCGACACCGGCGACTATCTCGTACGCAACCTTATGGGTATCGATCGCGAGCAGGGTATGGTCGTCATCGCTGAACGATTATCTGCCGGTGACCGTGTATTGTTCGTGCGTCGCGATAGCGAAAGTGCCGAAAAAGATCTTCATCGCATGATCGAGGATATCAAGAAGCGTACCAGTTTCACGCCAAAAGCCGGTCTTTATTTTTCATGTTGTGCGCGCGGCCCCAACCTTTTTGACGACGCCAATCATGAAACCGCCGCCATCCAAGAAGCATTTGGCGATATTCCTGTTGCAGGCTTCTTTGGCAACGGGGAAATCTCACATAACCGTATATACGGTTATACGGGCGTATTGACATTGTTCGGATAACGCCGGCTCTACCTCGATTAACAACACCGCGTCCTGGCCCCCTCATCGGGCAAATCCTGTCGCTGCAAATCAGCCAGTGGCCGGCATTGCGCCCTGTCATTTTCTAACGTGATGACGATCCGATCGGGTTTATGCACGACGTCCTGGATTTTGAAACGTCGCAATGCAAGATTGCCCGGTCCGCTTTCGACAAACAATGGATGATCGAGCAATCCGGACACCGCTTCCGCACTCTTGCGCGCAATCGCATCGAATTTGGAAACCGACATCGCGGGGCTAACGCTTCCATAGAGCAACTGAATGTGCGTTTCCTGACGCCGATCGACATTTTGGCCGCAATCAATCCCGGTGATATTAACCTGCTTAAGTTCCGTCACATGGTATCCCTCAGCAATTTCTACATCTTCGATGGCGAATAAGAGTGAGGCGTCCGGTCTGTGCTGCACCGCCTCCAAGAGGTCTTCAAGGGTTGTAATTTTCTTGGGCATGGCTTAGCCTCCAGCAACATCTCAACGTCTCAATAGATATTGAAATATGGAAGAAAGTCAAGTCCTATCCAGCCTTGCCGCTCTGTCTCAGGAAACCCGGCTAAGAATTTTGCGCTATCTCATAAAGGCTGGTCCCAGCGGCGCACCGGCAGGCGACATTGGCAAAGCAGTCAGCGCCTCGTCCTCTCGCGTCTCATTTCACCTGACGACACTGGCGCACGCAGGACTCGTCACTTCAGAGCGCGCCTCGAGAAATATCATATATAAGGCCGACTTCGTCACCATTGGCGCGCTGATGCGATACATGCTCGAGGATTGCTGCCAAAACCACCCCGAAATTCTCGCCTGTTGCACCCCGAAACGCCGGCGCTAATAGGGACCCGCTCAGCATGCTCGCATTTGCCAATCCGCCTCGACCGTAACATCTGCG
Source organism: Hyphomicrobiaceae bacterium (assembly GCA_965223255.1). Classification (GTDB taxonomy): domain Bacteria; phylum Pseudomonadota; class Alphaproteobacteria; order Rhizobiales; family Hyphomicrobiaceae; genus CBDCWA01. The sequence continues at coordinate 1,202,425 of CBDCWA010000004.1, forward strand.
CTACGCAGCAAGTTCATTACCGGACACCGGTATTCGACATTCTTTTTTAACAGCCCAAATCGCTTCTCTGTCTCATCGGTATGCACGACAATCTTCAACTTTACCCAATTGAAATAGGGACGTACCCCATGCACACCGCGCGAGCCGCGCCCATCGACTTCTCCCTCACATTCCATCTCCACCGCAGTATATTTAAAGCCAAGCGCTTCGGCGACGCGATTGATGATCACCCCTTCGCACCCGACCAGCGCGCCAAGCACCGTTTCCAAAGGTGTCGGCCCGGTATCTGTCCCATCCGCTTCATCAGTAATGATTGTATGCGAACGCACATTGGAGACGGTTCGGCAGGTCGCATCATTTCGGGCCACGACTTTGCGGATGCCAATTTTCATGACGTTTGGATCGACGCTGGGCTTTAGAAGTTCTGGATCATTCATTTAACATCCCCTTGATCTATGAATTATTCGCATCATGGCACACCACACCTCTGGTGGTAAGACGCCAGTCCTAGACCGACAAAGCGCCAAGATAATCGTCTGATCCGATTAACGGCAACGTGATCTCCGCAATGCATTGTGCAGAGCAACAATATTTCAAGTCATCAAACGAAAAGACTATTTCTGTGGACTAACCCTGAAGACATGGTAAGTCTCTCTAATGGGCCATGACGGCACCAGAACGCCCAAATGACCGGGCAACGGTTCATGGGACGGGCATGGTTGCATCAATGCGCTGCGCAATAAGCAGTAACGGCATCCAAGGAGGACATCATGAATAAGCTACTTTTGCCGACCCGCCGCGGTATCATACAGGGCGGAGCGGCGACGGCTGCTATGGCAGCACTTCCCATTAACCCAGCATTCTCACAAGGCTTCCCGTCGCGAAATCTCAAGGTCATGGTGGCGACACGCGAAGGCGGCGGCGCTGACCGCAACCTCCGCTTGTTCTGGGGCGTTTGGAAGAAGTACCTAAAGACGCAATTGGAGCCCTCGTTTCACCCCGGCGCCGCCGGTCGCGTCGGCTATCAAAAGTATATGGGTCTAGCAAAACCCGATGCCTACACCCTGTTGTTCGGCAACATGGGCCCCGAGGTCTTAAATTGGGTTGTCCAGCCCCCGTCAGGTTTTAAATTCCCTGGCGACTATAAGTATTGGCTCCGCGTCGACAGCGACCCAAGTTGCATATTCGTCAATTCTGAATCTGACATTAAATCCATCGACGATTTGGTGAAGCTCGGCAAGAAGCGTGAACTCAAGGTTGCTGCCAGCCGTATCGCCCATCCGGCAGTCGTCGGCATGCTGGCCCTTGCGCGTCATACCGGTATGAAGGTGAATATCATTCCGCTCTCCGGTGGCAAGAACACGCGTGCCGGCGTCAAGTCGCGCGAAATGGATTGCGGTGCGCTTCCTGCTGGCGGCATGGCCCGGCGCAAGAAGGCCTTCCGTATTTTGTGCATCTTTGACAAGACCAACAAGATCCCTGGCCAGACCAGAAATGCACCGACCGTCAACAAGCACTTCGGCATGTCTCTGCCGCCGCTGGTCTCGGCACGTGCATTTGCTATCAAGTCCGAAGCCATCAAGAAGCATCCGGATCGCTACAAGGTCCTGATAGACACAGCCAAGAAAGTTTTCCCGGACCCTGATTTCAAGAAAGCAGTGATCAAGGCGAAGGCACCGTGGGAATTCATCGATTACGGTGGCGAGGCAGAGTGCGAGAAGTATGTGGCCGACATCATTAAGATTGGCAACGAGTTCAAGGATTTCCTGAAGGGCAAGGCCTAGGCCCCTTGACTTTGAGTTGCACCACAATTTGCTCGGCAGGCGTTTTGCGCCTGCCGGGGTACCAAATTCCCAATATTCCAACTACGGCTTGGTCTAAGATGAGGAGATTGGAACGCAATGGCGTCCGATACTGAGGAGCATGATGAAAAACCAGCACGAGTCGGCGCTGATCTCATCATACCAATCGCCGCAATTCTGCTGGTTATCTATTACGTAACAACCATATTGAATTCGCCCTGGACCGCAAAAGTCACGGCTTACCTCGTTGGCTCACTGCTGGTTACGACCTCTCTGGTTTATATTGCGCAATCCATCATCAAGATCGCCCGCAAGCAAGCAGCTTTCAGCCTAATGGATCTGGTCGAACCATTATCTATGGTGCCAACACGCACAGTTCTTTTTGTTTTGACGCTCGGTAGCATTGTGCTCATGCCAATTTTGGGCTTCACCCTAACAGCCATATTGTTCCTCAGTCTTTCGATGTTGCTTTTAACGCGCGGCGCCACACCAATTCTGATTATTTCACTGGCTGTATCCTTGTCCTTTGTTTGGTTTGTTGTGTTTGTGTTGATATTCCAACGCCGGTTTCCACTGGGCTGGCTCGACAATGAAATCAAGACGATCATTCTACCCCTCTTGAAGTCGATAGGATTGGGATAAAATGCAACCAGATCTCTCCCAATACATCGGCTTTTTCGCCCATTCCATGAGCTTTTGGTGGGTCATTCTGCCATCGATCGTTATCGGCGTGATCGTCGGTGCCATCCCTGGCTTTAGTGCCGCCAACACAATAATCGTGCTGCTACCTTTGACGTTGGCGATGGGGCCAGAAATTGGCATGATCTTTATGATCTCGCTTTATACGTCATCGCGTCTTGGCGCAGGATTGCCGGCAATCCTGGTCAACATCCCGGGCACAGCAGGCGCGGCCGCCACGCCGCTTGACGGCTATCCGATGACCAAACAGGGCCGCGCACCGCAAGCGTTGGCAATATCGTTTGTATCATCCTGCATTGGCGGATTTCTTACGACCATAATCGTCCTGATCTTGATGCCCTATGTTGCTCAGGTCATCTACTATCTGCACTCCGTGGAGATGGTCGTTGTCATGCTCTTCGGGCTATCGCTGATTGCTACAATTGCATCAGGCAACACTCTCAAGGGCTTGGTTGCTGGCTTCTTCGGACTAATGATCGGCTCCATCGGCACTGATCACATATATGCGAGCCCGCGCGGCACATTCGGATTCCTGGAGCTCTATGACGGCATCCCACTGATCCCGGCACTTGTTGGTTTGTTCGCAATCTCGGAAGCATTTCTGGTCATCGAAGGCCAGTCGATCCTGACCAAGCGCGGCCAACAACTGATGATGCAATCGAGCTGGCCGGAAGTGTTCGAGGGTGTTTGGGCGACGTTGAAACGCTGGTGGCATGTCACTTGGACCAGCATAATCGGGCTCATTATTGGTGTCGTACCTGGTGCCGGTGCCGCCATTGCCTCCTTTGTCGCCTATCAACAATCGAAAACTTTTTCCAAAACGCCCGAGCTTTATGGCACCGGCCATATCGAAGGTCTGATTGCGCCGGAATCCGCCAATAACGGTGTGACCTCCGGCACGCTCGTACCACTGCTGGTGATTGGCATTCCAGGCGGTGCGACGGCAGCAATCATGTTGGTCGTCATGCAATACCACGGTATGACTGTCGGCCCGGATCTGTTCATCCAATCGCCCAATCTGGCCTATGGCGCCTTCACGGCCATGGCCATCAGCTACATATTCCTGTCATTTGCGGCGCTGCCGATGGCGCGATACGCCTCCCGCATTACAACCATTCAAACAGCTTATATCGCCCCGCTGATATTGATGTTTACGCTTGTTGGATCGTTTGTGCCCCGCGCCACTGTATTCGACATGTATCTGGCATTGGTCTTTGGCGTCATCGGCTACATTGCACGCAAGACCGGTTATCATGTCGCGGCAATTTTGATCGGCATTATTCTGGGGCCGTTATTCGAGCAAAAACTGTTGGTGGCTCTCAAGATATCCGGCGGCAATCTCGGCATATTGTTCTCATCGACCATCGGCAACGTTCTATGGACCCTGCTGATTCTGAATCTCCTGATCCCGGTGTTTCTCGACTGGCGGCGGTCACGCTTGGCCCGGGCGATGGCATCGGGCCGTAAGGCGGAGTCCGGCGGCACCACGGAGTAGTGCCAGTCGGGCTCGAGACATCGACGCACTTGGCTCTCGCGAGGCAAACGGCTATGCAACAATCGACTTTTAGCGCGCAAAAATTCACGACCTCGCCGATCGGACTCGGGTGCTCTTTAATGTCGGGCCAATACGGCCCGCGCGACGATGCACGCTCTGCCAAAGTCCTGGCCAAGGCCGTCGAACTCGGCATACGATACTTCGATACATCTGACGCCTATGGCAACGGCCACAACGAAGAGTTGCTTGGTAAAACATTGGCCGCGATGGCCAGTGATATTTCAATTGGTACCAAATTCGGCAACATTAGAGGACCGGGTGGCAAACGAGGCGGCACCAATGGCCATCCCGACTATGTGCCTCAGGCCTGCGACTTAAGTCTAAAGCGACTTGGCCGCGATGCAATCGACCTCTACCTCCTCCATCGTATAGATCCCGACGTGCCAATCGAAGATACCGTCGGCGCCATGGGCCGATTGGTGGACCAAGGCAAGGTTCGCCATATCGGCATCTGCGAAGCCAGCAGCGCGACCATTGCCCGCGCCCACGCCACCTATCCCCTTACGATGGTGCAAACGGAATATTCGCTTTGGACCAGAGACGTCGAGGCAGACATTCTGCCCACCTGCAGACGGCTCGGCATCGCACTGACAGCCTACGCCCCCCTTGGTCGCGGTTTCTTGACCGCTGCAATAACCAAGGACGAAGACCTGAAGGACGGCGACAGGCGCAGAGACCATCCCCGCTTCGCTCCCGAAAACGTCGCGCAAAACGTCAAGCTCCTGTCGCCATTGAATGAGCTGTCAGAGCGTCATGGCTGTCATTCATCCCAGATCGCGCTAGCCTGGCTTCTGTCCAGGGGCGGCGATATTCTGCCAATTCCCGGAACGATGAACCCAGATCATCTGGCCAGCAACGTCGCCGCGTTGGATTTGAAACTTTCCGATCAGGAGATCGAGCTGCTTGAAACCGTGTTCGTAGCTGGCGCCGCAGCGGGCACGCGTTATCCAGAGAGCCAAATGCATCAGATGAATGCAGAGTCACGCCCCCGCTAGCTGGGCGATGCACTAACTCAAACCCGTCGATATTGCAGCACTAATCGAGGGGACCTAACTGGAGCCCAGACACCCATGAGCGACAATCAACAATCCAGCACAGATTTTCCGGATGCACCGGCCCTGGTAGGCAAGGAACACTGGACGAATAAGGGTGACGATGTCCGCCTCTTCCTTTGGCAAAAGAAATCAGAGACCGAACCGGCAACGCGCGGAACAATTCTTTTCGTGCATGGCTCCTCCATGGCCTCAACGCCAACCTTCGACCTTCACGTGCCTGGCCGCCCGAATTCATCCGTCATGGACTATTTTGCCGCCCACGGTTTCGAGACGTGGTGCGTTGACATGGAAGGCTATGGCCGCTCAACAAAGAGCCGCGATATCACCTGCGATATAGCCAACGGCGCCGACGATCTTGCTGCGGCCAGCGCATACATCATGAATAACAATGGCGGCGAACCGCTATTTGTCTACGGCATTTCATCAGGTGCTTTGCGCGCAGCCCTTTTTGCACAAATGCATCCCGAGCGCGTCCGCCGCTTGGCGCTGGATGCTCATGTTTGGACCGGCGAGGGCAGCGTCACCCTTGAAGAACGACGCAAAAAACTCCCTGAGTTTCGCAACAGCAATCGCCGGCCGATCGATCATGTTTTTGTCAACTCGATCTTTACCCGCGACCATCCCGGTTGCGCGGATCAAAATGTGGTAGATGCCTTTGCGGACGCGGTTTGTGAACTTGACGACTCCGTCCCCAATGGCACTTACATCGACATGACCACCCGTCTGCCGGTGGTTGATCCCAACAAGATCACGTGCCCAACAATCATCATGCGCGGCCAGTGGGACGGCATTGCATCGTTTGAGGACCTGATGGCCTTCTTTGAACGCCTGCCCAATCCTGACAAACAGTTTGCTGTGATGCCGGGCATTTCACATGCAAGCTTCCAGCAAAAAAATTATCAGTTAGTCTATCATATACTGCTGTCGTTTTTTACGCAGCCAGCACCGATCTATACCGGCTAGGTCGACAGGTGACCATCAAGCCATAGAATTGCGGAGACAAATCCAGTGAGCGCAACAACCACCACCCAGCAATCCAGCGAACCCGAAGTGATCGCAGAAGACCATTGGACCAAAAAAGGTGACATAGACCTTTACATGCACCGAAAATATGTTGCTGGCCGTCAATCCAAACCGGCCCCCGTCCTGTTTCTTGTGCACGGATCATCGCAATCTGCCCGCACCAGTTATGACCTAGATGCCGGCGAGCACGGCGAATATTCAGTGATGAAAGTCTTTGCCCGGTGGGGGTTCGACGTTTGGACGATGGACCACGAAGGCTACGGCCGCTCCAGTCGTTCCGAGAGTTATTCCTACATCAGCGACGGTGTCGAAGATTTGAAAGCTGCAATGCCCGTCGTGGAGGCCGCGACCGGCGCCAACAGCTACGCGTTCTTTGGCACCTCGTCTGGCGCCTTACGCGCTGGCGCTTTCTGCAATGCCGCCCCCGAGCGTGTCGAGCGCATCGCCATGGCCGCCTTTCCATGGACCGGCGAAGGTGCGCCGTCACTGATCAAACGGCGGGAACGTCTGGCCGAATGGCAGGCCACCAACCGCCGGGACGTCGATGCCGATTATTACCGCAACATGTTCACCCGTGACACTGATGGTCTTACCATACCCGAGCTCGGCGAAATTGCGGCCCAGGCCGAAATGGCAAACGGCGGCGACAGCGTACCCAACGGGACCTATGTCGACATGTGCATAAATCTGCCGGTTGTCGATCCGACCAAGATCACCTGTCCGGTGCTCATGATCAGAGCCGACCATGACGGGATCACAACCGACGAGGACAACGCTGCCTTCTATGCCAATTTGGCAACCAAGGATAAGCAGTTAGTCAGTATGGCAGGTCAGGCGCACAACATTACGGTTGGCCTCAATAGGCATCGTTTCTGGCATGTCTTAAGATCATTTCTGGAATTTCCCAATCGTGTCGACATATGACGGGTTGGGATATCCAAATTAATCTCACGCACCTCATAATTGCGCTGAGATCCTGCTCAACCTAGAAAACATCGAGCCGCGCAATCAAGAAAGGTCAAGACAGTGCCATTTCTGCCATCTCTCAAATCAACGGCCGGTATCGGCGATATCTTTAATTTTCATCCTGAACTGAAAAAGCCGATGTTTGATCTGGCCAGGGTTATTATGCGCGACGACTCCGTCTTCTCCGAAGCTGACCGGGAAGTCATCGCCGCCTATGTGTCGTCTCTCAACAAGTGCGAATATTGTCTTGCAGGCCATAGGGAATTGGCCGTCAAGCTTGGCACACCGCGCGAAGTTATGGACGCCATTATCGAGGACATTGAAACGGCACCGATTTCTGAAAAGCATCGTACAATGCTTCGATTCATCAATAAGCTCACGTTGACGCCACATGAGATGACACAATCAGATGCCGATGCAGTGTATGCGGCAGGTTGGGACGAACGGGCTTTGCATGATGCAATCATGGTATGCTGCCGGTTTAGTTTCATGAACCGCATGTCACTCGGACACGGCCTTGATCCCTATGGCCAGGATCCCGCGGCACGCGCAGCCAACATGAACTACGACAAGAAAGAAGTGGCCGAAACATCATCTTGAAATTGAACCCGATGATACGTCGATCGGGCCGGAGGGCCGGCCTGGCAAGTCGAGCAGCATAGGTATTTAGCCACAGCATGCAAAGTGATACGGACAATAGCCTGGCATGGCAGGATGCCTTGTATGATCAGCTGCGCACCGGCGACATTACGATCTTTACGCACGTCCCCGATGCTGGCCACGCCAAGCTAATCGACCGTGCCATCGCAGACCCTGCCGCCACCTGCCTACCCTTAACCTCGGAACAAGAAGGCGTCGGCATTGCCGCTGGCGCACATCTCGGCGGCCGCCGCGCCGTCCTCATGATGCAAAGCAGTGGCGTCGGAAACTGCGTCAACCAACTCTCGTTGATCAAGCATGGCTTGTTTCCGTTCCTGACAATCGTCTCCATGCGCGGCGATTTCGGCGAAGGCAATCCCTGGCAGATCCCGATGGGACAAGCGGTCGAGCCTGTCCTTCAGGCGATGGGCGTCCAATGTTTCTGGGCCCGCCAACCAAGCGATGTCGAGCCTATGACCAGGGCAGCAATCTCGACCGCCTTCAAATCCGAGCGCCCAGCAGCAATCTTGCTCTCGCAAAGCCTCCTAGGCGCCAAGCCGTTCTAAGGACCTCAAATGCCTGCGATGAGACAAAACCAGGAAACACGCCTCAACCGTCAGACCGCCGTGCCGCGCCTGATTGGCAATCATGAAGATTTCCTCATCGTGTCGGCATTAGCAGGCCCGGCAAAAGACATCGGTGACCTTACGAAAGAGGCAGCCAATGCCTTCTTGTTCGGCGGCGCAATGGGCGGCGCACTACCCACTGCTTTCGGGCTGGCCTTGGCACAACCAAAACGCCGCGTCCTTTGTGTCACCGGTGACGGCGATCTGCTGATGTCGCTCGGTATGCTTGCAACCATCGGTGCCGCGAGGCAGCCCAATCTGGCAGTCGTCTGTGTTGATAACGCCCTCTATCAAGAAACCGGCGGGCAGGGCTCGCATACCGGCATGGGCGTAAACTTGGCCCAAATCGCGACAGGAGCCGGGTTCAGTGCTGTTCGTGATATTCACGACGAGGACCAGCTTGACGAAGCATCAAATCTGCTGCGCCAGTCGAACGGGCCGACCTTCGTCCTCCTGCGCGTTGATAGCACGCCACCGCCTGCATACGTTCGCAGTTGGCATGCAGCGGACGCCAAAACCGCCTTTCGACGCGCCCTGTTGGGCCATCGCTAAACGCGCGACGGCCGAGACCCTTGAACGGGCCCCGGCCGAAGCAATCAGCTGGATTTAAGGACGAAACGTTAGGTCGGCTGTTTCGTTGTGCGCAGGTACGGTTTGACGGCTGTGAATGAGCCAAATGCGGCCTTCGCCTCATCGTCTGAAACCGCAGGTGTGATGATAACATCATCACCATTCTTCCATTGCGCGGGCGTCGCCACTTTATGCTTGGCCGTCAGTTGCATGGAATCGATGACACGCAGGATCTCATCGAAATTCCGTCCCGTTGTCATCGGATAGGTCAACATCAACTTGATTTGTTTATCCGGACCAATAACAAAAACCGACCGAACTGTTGCATTATCGGCTGGTGTCCGCCCCTCAGAGGTATCGCCCGCTTCCGCCGGCAACATCCCATAAAGCTTGGCGACCTTGAGCTCAGGATCACCAATCAGCGGATAGTCGACTTCATTGCCGGTAACATCCTTTATATCCGACTTCCACTTTTTGTGGCTCTCAACCGGATCAACCGAAATGCCAATGATCTTGGTATTGCGTTTCTCAAACTCTTTCGCCAATCCAGCCATGTATCCAAGTTCCGTGGTACATACCGGCGTAAAATCTTTGGGGTGGGAGAACATCACCACCCAGCCGTCACCAATAAAGTCGTGAAAAGTGATCTTGCCAGCGGTCGTGTCGGCAGTGAAATTCGGAGCCTCGTCATTAATTCGCAACATTTCCGTATCCTTCTCCGTTAAGTCGTGATCTGAGTATCAACCAGGTCAATCCGAATGTGGATTCAGCGTAGACCGGGAGCGCAAAATCTAGGTCAGAAGCCATTTGACTCTGTCACCAAGGTAACAAGATGCAATCACGTCATCCTCACTTTGGCGTCAAATATTCTTGATCAGATAGCCAACAATCAGCAGCTCGGTCGAAATTACTGCCTCCGCGCCTGGACCACAAGTACCCAACAAACGCGTCGGCGTCGAGGATCCAAAAGCTCGAATTCTTCTCAACATGCCCCAAGCAGGCGGCGACTGCCATCTGGCATCTAGACAATGGTGAGAGCAAGATCGGACGCCGAAACCTATTCCCTATCCTTGATGCCGACTTGAAATCCAGCCCACCGTGCCACCAGCGCCAGGCCGGCCGTCATGGCGACGATAAACAGGCTGATTATTCCGGCCACTTCACGCGCTGACCCTGTCGATGTCGTCATGTATTCCAGCGCCAACAAAGACAGCGTGATCGTATCGCGGCTGGCCAGCAGAATAATACTGCCCGTCGATCCAGCCGCGATCACAAAATTGAGAATGCCCATCAGCACCAAAGTTGGCGCGATCAGCGGCAGCCAGATCCGGAAATAGGTATAGAGCCAACCGGCACCCGCGATGCGCGCGGCCTCCTCGAGATCGGCACCCATTTGCAAAAAGTTGCTCTTGAACATTTGGATGCTGGTTAGTTTGCCCTGCAAGATCACCACGATAATCAAGATCCAGATCGATCCATAAAGCCATGTAAGACCAGGCGTACCCAGCACCACCCAGAGCAGGCCCAGGCCAGACAGTATGCCCGGTATGCCGGCGCTGGCCCAGAAGATGGACTCCAGGATAATGCGCCCCTTCCATTGCCGCCGAACCAGAATATAAGCGATCATCGAAAACAGGATTGGCGAGACCACCGCCGTCGCCAAAGACAAAACCAGCGTTGTCCTTAACGCTTTGAAGAACAAGGGATCGGAAAAAACAAAATTCCAGTGCGCCAACGTGTAGGTGGGATTGGCCTGAAAGAATCCTGCTCGGGTCATGAAGCTGCCGCCGAGCAAAGTCAGAACCGGCACGATCGTAAGCAACGCTACGATTGTCAAAATAATCCAGAACGCCAACGGCTGAATCCAGCCCAGATGAACGAGACCGGGTTTAAAGTTGCCGGACACGGTTGTGTACTGGCGCCGTGTCAGCAACCACCTTTGCAGCGGTACGATCATCAAGATGATCAACAAGGTCAAACTGGCGAGCGCCGTCGCCTGCCCATATTCCGGCGGCTCGTTCTCGCGGACATAGTCGTAAATCTGGGTGGAATAGACGAAAAATCCAATCGGTGTACCGAGAATTTGCTCGATCTCGAATGTGTTAAACATGCGCACGAGATTGAGCAGGAAAACGACCACCATGGCCGGCACCATGACAGGCAGAGTAACCCGCACCATGGTCATGAAACGGCCGGCACCGGAAACACGTCCTGCTTCCTCGAGTGTAACGTTCATGTTCCTGAACGCAGGCGTCAACAGCATGACTTTTTGTGAAAGCGCATTGCCGACGAGATGGGCAAAGACGATACCTTCGACGCTGTATATGTCGAAAATGTACTCCTTGATAAAGGGCAGCTGGCGGAACGCTACGTTTATAAAACCAAAATAGGGGTCAAGCAGAAGCGTCCAACCGATCGTAGTGGTGAGCGCTGGTAGCATAAACGACACCCAGAACATGAACTCCAGGCTCTTGCTGAAGGGGATCGGTGTTCGCGCCAGAACCCAGGAAATCAAAACCGCGAGGGGAAAACTGATAGCGGTATAGGCGGCAAAAATTAGTATGGTGTTGCGCAGGCTTTCGAAGACGTCGGGCTCGGCAAAGGCTTCGCGCCAATGGCCGAGGCCGAATTTGTACTGGCCCTCGATATAGCCGGCGACGTTGAAGCTCTGAATGAAAATCAGGATGACGGGATAGACGATGTAGAAGGCGAAAAAGATAATCAGAAGTGCGACGATGAATTCACCTGTCCCCGCGCGCGAGGTTTTCGGGCGGGGTGGATCGAGCATATTCGTGGTGGTCATCGCAGGTCCTGGGACACTTAGCGTCAGGATGGTTGGCAACAATCAATTGGGAGGGGCGGCATACAACCCCTCCCGCATTGGTGCACTACTTTTTCCGCTTTGCGCCTTTATAGATTTTCTTTAGTTTCTTTAGGTGCTTGCGCTGATTGTTGATGTAATTTTTATCGGAAAAGGCGACGAAATACTTGCGATCGCGTTTGATGCGGTACTGATCCGCAACCAGTGTGCTGTCGACGTCATTGCGAAGCGAGTCCGACGTCTGGCCGATCTTTATAAATAGTGATTGGCCTTCTTTGCTCAGCGCCCAATTCACGAAAAGTTTTTGGGCGTTGGGATTGGGCGGATTCTTGAGGGCGTAAATATTGGCGGCAGACGCCGACAGGATTTCTCCCTCCTTAAGAACTTGTGGCAGATATGTGCCGACCGGAAAGCCTTCCTTGGCCAACTTGAGCGCCGGTGTATTGATGCCGAAGAAGGCAAGTGCGAAGCGCCCCTGGGCAAGCCACTCGGCGCCCTGGCGCGAATCGCGCACGAAGGTGACATCCATTTCGTTGGCAAACTTCTTGAACCACTTTTCGCCAATCCCAGGCGTGAGCAACATCGGCACAGCCGTAGCAGCCGAGCCTCCCCGAGAGAAATTCCGGGCGACGATCTTCCCTTTGTATTTCGGTGCGAGCATGTCCCAGTATGATTTTATTCCACCAGGGTTCTTTACCAGGTTCTTGTTGTAGGCGACGACGTAAGCCGGCGACGCGCCCCAGGTAAATATGTAGCGCCCTTCAGGGTCGGTGTAATGGTGCCTGCCAAGGTACCATTTCTTTGGGTCCTTGACTTCGGGATCTACCAACAGTGTGTCAAAGCGGGCGATCACCTTGTTCGGGTAAAGCACGGAAAGCGCAGTGTTGGCGCCACCGATCCACACGTCAACCGTGAATTTTCCTGCCCGGCGTTCGGCCAAAACACGTGCCGAATGCTTGCGGCTGCTGCCGGTCTGGTAGCTGACCTTGATACCGTACTTCTTTTCGAACTCAGGCACGGCAACGCGCAGCTTGCGCGGCATCTGACCGCCAAGGATAACCTCGACCTTGCCTTCCTTTTTGGCAGCTGCCACCAACTTCTTCCACTCGGCCGACTCACTATGTCCAACGCTGGGCACAAGCACTACGGCACCGAAAGCAACTGCTGTCACCAATGCCACCCGATATTGATCAAACTTCATTTTATTCCTCCTTCTTTTCCTTCTTACCCCAGTTTGAACCCAGATCTTATTGTTGCTAATCCGGCATGGCCCAAGCCGTATGCCCATCCGAGCGCAGCTTCAGCCAAACATTTTCCCCACCGTTGTGTGGCAGATGACGATCACCATGCAGGATCAGTTTGTTTTGCGCACCAACCGCAACCTGATATTCGATACGATCACCAAGATAGAGTGCCGTTTCAATTTTCGCACCGATCATACCATCGGGAACCGTCTCGCTATCAGCTGGCACTAATTCGACATCTTCCGGGCGCACACCTATCAAAACTCGCCGTCCCTCCGCGAGGACCGGTTGAGCGGGTGATGAGCCGAAGACAACGCAAGATGGCGCACCATCAATATCGAGCGCCAGCTGACCTGACATATTGCTTGCCTTCACCACACCTTGGAAAAGAATGGTCTTCCCAATAAAGTCTCTGACGAATTCGTTTGCTGGTTGTTCGTAGAGTTCGAACGGTGTCCCTTCCTGCACAACCTGCCCGCTATTCATAATCGCAATTCGATCTGACAGACTGAGCGCCTCGACTTGATCGTGCGTTACAAACAGAACGGCGATGTTGAGACGCTCTTGAATGAGCTTGACTTCGATGCGCATCTGCTCCCGAAGCTTGGCGTCGAGATTGCTGAATGGTTCATCCAACAAAAGGATACTCGGCTCTGTCACCAAGGCACGCGCCAGCGCCACGCGCTGCTGTTGGCCACCACTCAATAGTGGTGCCGGGCGCTTTTCCATACCTTGCATACCGACAAGTTCCAGGACCTGCGAAACACGTCGCGGAATTTCATTGCGCGCCACGCGCCGGGCCTGCAATGGAAAGGCAACATTTTCTGCCACCGTCATATGAGGCCATATCGCGTATGACTGAAACACCATACCAATGTTTCGCTTTTCAGGCTGCAGCGAAACATTTTGCTCAGCATCGAAAATCAGTCGGTCCTCAAAATGGATGGTACCCTCGTCCGGCTCTTCGAGACCGGCAACCATTCGCAGGGTTGTGGATTTGCCGCACCCTGAAGGCCCAAGCAGTGTAAAAACCTCCCCCATGCGGACATCTAACGATAAATTGTCGACCGCTTTCTGCTTCGCACCTGCATACGTCTTCGAAAGACCTGCGAGCCGAATGGCAGGGCGTTCACTGGGCGTCGAAACGGCCGGCGCATCATCACAGTCTGTAGGCGCGCTATCCATCTGTTAAATCAGACCCTGTTTGATGGTAAATTACGGCTCAACACCGCTATGGCGAGCCAAGCCGATACCATTACGACGCCACCTTTTCCGGTATATTCACACCAATGCGTTCATTGATGACGTCAAATTCAATCGGCCGGTCTTTGTCAGCGTCCGGCACCGTCCCATGCGGTATATCTCCGTTTGCCACCGCTTCCATTTGCGTAATCAGCATGCGTCGATACTTCACGATTCCGACATCAGCCGCGCCAAGCCGTTCAACGGTGCGATCCGCAATCGGGCCTTGCGTCACCCATGCCATTGCATCCTGCCCCAGCACTTTGTCGAGTCGAAATGATCCATCTTCGTTAAAGAGGTCGTAGGTTTCGAGCGGCGTCACGGATTGCGCTGGCGTCTGGGCGTTTTCATCTGGCTCGAAAAGAACCATGTAGACCTGCGTATGTGTATCATCGATCGGCACCCGGCACTGCACATTATGGCGTATGCGACCGTTGATCTTATCCTTTAAGACATGCCGCAAGGTATTGGGAAAGATCAGTGGGTGCTGATCGACTTCCGCTTTGCCGCCTGGCTCGTGCGCTGGAGTCGTGCGTCGCTTCATGATACCGTAGTCGAAGACGATAAAGTCATGCTCTTCTTCATAACGATCGACAGCATTTGCCAAGTGCGCCGAACGCCCATGCAGCCAATAGAGATGCGAGGGATCGACAGCGTTTTCCATCGTCTGCAGCCAGTTGCAATCAAGCACCGAATGTTTCTGCACCCATCGCTTGCCATGCTCCCAGACAAGTACATCCCATCTCGGCAATGGTGGTGCCGGCAGCGGCCCCATATAGGCGAACAATAGTCCACCGAGTAATTCTACGGGATACGAACGCTGCGTAATTTGATCCTTCATCCGGCTGCCTGCGGGTTCTGCAGGTTGCTCAAGACAACTGCCATCCTTGCCGAATTTCCAACCGTGATAAGGGCAGCGGATGCCTTCGTCATCGACGCGACCGTAAGCAAGCGAAGCAAACCGGTGCGGGCATTTCTCAGCCGCCAGACCGTAGGTCCCATCGGTCAACTTATAGACGACCAAATTCTCGCCAAGTCGCCGGATTGGCAGTATCGGCCTTTCATCGGTCAGCTCAGCTGCCGCAAGCACTGGCTGCCAATAACGACGTAAGAGCTCACCGGCAGGTGTTCCCGGCCCAACCTTTGTCAGACGGTCATTTTCTTCCTGACTTATCATGGCGCTTCTCCAAATGCCTTGATCATCCAAGATCTAGATTGATTGCGCATCGTTGAAGCGATCTGGCCCGCTGTCAAGCTCTTGGACCGCCTCAGGGTGAGTTTAGAGGTCATTTGAGCATGTGCTCATAGGCCCCGCCCATCACATCGCCGATCGGCGTACCGGCCTCGATGGCCTTTGCCATAGCCTCTTCACGCGCGAATATATCCTCTGCCGCCACCAACACCCGCTCAATATCGCCAGCCGGGACAAAGATCACCGCACTTCTGTCGGCTAACACGTAATCTCCGGGATGGACGGTGACTGAACAAATCGAAATCGGCTCATTTGTTGCAAGCTCAACAATCCGCCCGCGAGCGGTAAAGGCCGTCAGCGTCTTGGTAAAGACGGGAAAATCCATCTCGCGCGCCTGATCGATATCACGCACGGGCCCGTCCGCGATCACCCCCTGAATACCGCGCACTTTGGCACCAAGCGATAACAGTCCACCCCAACTGCCGGCCTCAATACCGCTGTGCTGCTCGATTACGATCACATTGTTCGGACCGCCCGCCTCGATTGCTGTTGTTCCCAGATGTCTCGGCGGCCCGCTCTGCGCCGTGCCAACACCTAACTTCACAGTTATCGTCTGCCCGGCAATTCGCGTATTGCCCGATTGCTGTGCCAATCCAGTGACCACGCCAGCCAAACCAAGCTTATCCATGGCATCTGAAACAGCACAACAATCGAGACGTCGCAAACGATCAAGCGAACGGCTCACATCGGTGTCCTCCGGCGACAACATGCTGATATCCTCCCAAGTCCGCACGGCACGTTAGTTTGCGATGATACTACGGGAGGCGCGCAAATAAAAATCGTTGCATCGGAATATTTATGGCACCGACACGTGGCCTAAGTGATCGTGCAATTAGACGCTTAGGAATTTTTTCTAAGAAGTCCAGATCGAAAGAAAAACTGCCACCGCCAAGGACTGCAGCGGGCTAGGTGACGGCCCAGAAGCAAACAGCACCGGCAATTGACGGAAGCCTCCCTCTGGCTCGTGCCGTACACCAGATCCGCCTCTCGACCGCCAATATTAATTGTATTCTTGAAGACTGGCACCATCGCGGCGGCCAAATGACTACAAGATGAATGATGCGTGATCAGATCAAAGAGGGCGAACCATGCATACTTCAATATTCAATCCGTGCAAATTTATTGATCAAACAAATTTTGCGATGGCGACCTGCCGAATGACGATCCTTCTGATCACGACGCTAGCGGTTACGATCATACCTAGGCAAGCTTCATCAATGGAGTTCATGTATCCACCGCAGGTTATCGCCCGCGACGCCCCCCGCCTCTCCGACCTGGTCAAGAAAATCTATCACATCGGCATAAAACCAACTTTAACCCGAAGGGAGCTCGAAAGCCTGGGCGCATTTCAATTTCGCTTTCCGCTGCCCAGTCCTATCAGTTCACTATTGAATTTTTATGCCCAGCGCACCCCGCAGACCACCTATGTCGTAATGCCCGTCCTATCACTTAAACAACTTGAGGACCTGGCCTTCGCCTATGCCTGGTTACAAGTTGCAGGCAAAAGCCACAGCGCAATAGATCTCTACTACGCCATGTTGCGCCATAAACCGAAATCGAAATTTCCAGGCGGCCGCTATCCTGACATATTGACCGCCCTCGGCGCGCCGAAAAACGTGATGCAAATTCCGCAGGTCCGAAATCTAGCGATCTCAATCCGTAACGAAGCTTATGCCTTCATTATGGTTCATGAACTCGGTCATCTCCACTATCGACATCGACCATACGGACAAATATCCAGAAAGCAGGCACGTGCCGGCGAAGTTCAATCTGATATCTTTGCGCTTCGTGTTCTACGCCGTAGCAATACGCCGCCGATGGGTGCCATCATCTTTTTCCAGGCCCAGGTCTACGGGAAACCGCATCGTGCACAATTTGCCAGCGACCGACAGTGGCAAGCCTATCTGCGCAAATCTGCCACCCATCCAATGTCTACCGATCGAATTTCAAATTTGGAGCGCTTCACACGCGGCCCCTTTGCCAACAGCAGGCCCCGAGAAAAGCACATATGGCGCTCCATCAGTCTCTTGGTACGCAGACTTCTTCCTATCCTTCAGGATGTGAACCTGCAGCGCTGCATCCAACTCAATGCACGCGTTCAGCCTGTCTCATTGCTGCGTGCCTCAAGGAACCACGTTGGTCTCGAAGCCTGCGCGGAACTCAAGAGGCAATACTTGCTACGCAAGAGACAAAGAAACTGAGCTAAAGGAGATCCACTTTTGATAAGCATCGGGACGGTGCCGGTTAACAGCAGATGAGTTACTCGACACTTAAGGAGCCACTGTTCTTGTGCAGAAAGTTGCAGCCATAGAATCGGATAAAACTTAACCCAACCTGATCCAGCCCGAGCCAACCCTAGGCCCTAAATGCCGTCATCAAGCATATGCGAAAGCCCAAGCAATGCTGTTTGTTGGCGCACGATTCGATAGATCGGTACATCGCCCACGGCTGCCGCCATCGGGGAATGCTTATCGAAGCCATCAAAAAAAGCATCGGTCAATTTGGTCTCTGCCCAGCCATCGACGACGCTACCAACCAGATAGACGCCGGACCACGCCGCATGCGCCAAAATGAGGTTGCTGACGGCCGCCCCGAGTGCCCGTGAAAACTGGCGCACCGCATCCCGCGCCGGCGGCCCATCTGCCTGCTCAAAAACGGCCTTGCTACTTTCGAATTCGACCTCGGAACCAGCCATCTCCCGCGCCACGCGCAACAGCCCGTCGCCGGATAGAAAATTCTCAACCGTGGCGTGACCCGACAGCCCTGCCACAGAAATCGCGCTGCGCATGTGCCCGGCTTCGGTGGCACCGATCACCCAGCTGTCCCTGCCGCCAACCGTTACCTTCCGCACGCTTGCCGCACCGAACCCGGTTCCAATATTAATCGCAAGCGCCGGTGCCTCGATCAACAATGCATGGTTAGGCCTCGAAGCCCCACGCAACACCTCAACATCTTCAGGCCCAAGCACCGGTACCGCGCGTGCCACTGCCTGCAAGTCATTGACCAGGTACGCCATCCCTGTTGCGCTCAAAGCAGCCAAGTCCTGACGCTTCAACCTCCACGGCGCGTTGGTGAGCTGCACCTGCCCGTTGCGTACCGGACCGGCAGCGCCAACCGCCAGTCTTTGCGGCGGCGACATTAGGCCATGCCCTTGGCAATATGACTGAAACGCCTCTGCAAACGACGAAGACGCCGTCAGGGGTTGCTGATCAATAGACGAAATATTTTTGCTGCCATCTACCTGGGCAAATCTGACATTGGTCCCACCGATATCGCTGACAATGTCATACGGCTCCATGTCCAATCCTAATGTTGCCGCGTCGATTGCAGATCTTCAATGAAGCTGCGTCGCCACCGTTCCGCATCATGGAGCCGCACACGATAAAGGAGTGCACGATGCCGTTCGATTCGTTCCTGAAGCGGCATCGTCAAGGCTTTCTCAAGCGCTTCGGCGACCTCGGTCGTATCATAGGGATTGACCAACAACGCTTCTTGAAGGTCATCTGCCGCGCCAGCGAATTGCGACAGCACCAGAACGCCAGGATCATCCTCGTCTTGTGCTGCGACATATTCCTTGGCAACGAGGTTCATACCATCTCGCAATGGGGTAACCAGACCGACCCGGCTGCCGCGAAACAGCGCAGCCAATGTCGAACGCGGGATTGAGCGATGGATATAGCGGATCGGCGTCCAATCGAAGTCACTGAAGCGCCCGTTTATCGCACCGGAAATGCGTTCCAGGTCTTCTCTAATATCGCTATAGGCATCTATCTCTTCGCGCGTCGGCGGCGCGATTTGCATCAAGGTCGCCCGTTTTCGATTTTCCGGATAACAAGCGAGCATTTTCTCAAACGCTAAGAAGCGTTCCGGCAGTCCTTTGGTATAATCCAGTCGATCAACGCCGATGATTTGCGCAACCTGCGCGGTTCGCCGATGCAATCCATCAATAATTTTGTCGGCCTCTTCCGTCCGCGCCATTTGCGTAAAAGCATCAGCATCAATCCCGACGGCATAGTCCTTAGCGAGAATGGTTCGGCCAAAAGCCGTGATACAGCCATTGTCACCGACCGACCCGATGTCGTTTTCAATTATGTAACGCTGGAAATTGACTAAATCGCTGTTGGTTTGAAACCCGACAACGTCATATGAAAAGAGCGAGCGCACAAAATAATCGCATTCTGGCAATGCCGCCAGAATATCGGGAGGCGGAAA
This sequence comes from Hyphomicrobiaceae bacterium, assembly GCA_965223255.1. GTDB lineage: Bacteria > Pseudomonadota > Alphaproteobacteria > Rhizobiales > Hyphomicrobiaceae > CBDCWA01. The sequence continues at coordinate 1,222,131 of CBDCWA010000004.1, forward strand.
CGGGATGTGCAGAAAAAAGCCAATTATATTTTCGCACGCCCGCGCACGTAATTCAGCACCCAGCGGAATAAAATGATAGTCATGCACCCAAATCAGATCATCAGGTTCGATGAGTGATCGCAGAGCTTCTGAAAAGCGCGCATTAACCTGCCGGTAAGCACTGATATAACTGGCATCCAATCGCGCGACGTCCAACCTGTAGTGCAGGATCGGCCACAACACATTATTGGCCATACCGCAATAATATCGGTGATACTCTGCTGCCGACAAAGAAAGCGTTGCCGTCCTATACCGCCCGCATTTCTGCACCGAAACGCGATCGGAACCCGGTGAATCATCGATCCGGCCATCCCAGCCGAACCATAGCCCCCCATGCTCATTGAGGGCATCACCAAGGGCTACGGCGAGGCCACCCGATTGCGACTGCCGCGTGGGGTCGGCAACGCGGTTCGATGCCATTACTAATTGGTTCATATTACAGACTCCCACGGTTTGGACAAACGCATTGCCGAGTTGATAATGCCCACCATCGAGTATGTTTGCGGAAGGTTCCCCCACAACTCTCCCGTCACTGGGTCTGTGTCCTCAGACATCAAACCCGCCTGGCTTCGATGCAACAGCAGCACTTCGAAAATTTCTCGCGCCCGCTCATATCTTCCAATCCGGGCCAATGCATCCAATCGCCAGAACGCACAAACATTAAAGGCTGTTTCGGGCAAGCCGAAGTCATCCGCCGCCTCATAGCGGCGTACAAATGGTCCGTTAGCCAGCACGTCCTCAATCCGCTCGACCGTCGCAACAAACCGAGGATCTAGTGGATCAATGATGCCGACTTCCGCCATCAGCAGCACACTTGCGTCAAGTGCCTCGCCCTCAAAACTTTCAACAAATGCCTGGCGCTTTTCAGACCAAGCCCGATGCAAGATTTCTTGTCGTATCTGCACAGCCCGCTCGTTCCACAACGCCGCTCTATCATCAAGCTGCAGAACCTGCCCCAATTTAGCCAATCGATCACATGCTGCCCAGCACATCAAACTTGACGAAGTATGAATTCTCGCCCGGGTCCGCAATTCCCACATGCCAGCATCCGGCTGATCATAGAGACGATAGGCCTCATCGCCGATTTTTTCCAAACGCTTGAAATGATTTAGGCCGGCGGGCCGCGACATCCTCTGATCTATGAACGCCTGTGCCGCGCCCAACACCACATTGCCATAGACATCATACTGATGGTGTTCATAAGCTTGATTACCGACCCGGACAGGCCCCATATGCCGATAGCCCGCGAGGCTGGAAATCTCGCGTTCGGTAAGTTGCTTTTCAAGCCCGATACCATGGACCGGTTGGAGATGCCCGCCCTCCGCATCCGCCACAACGTTCATGATCCAGGAAAAATAGTTCTCCATGGTCCGCACCGCCGCCAGATTATTCAACGCACGGACCACAAAAAACGCATCTCGGATCCAACAGTACCGGTAGTCCCAATTGCGCCCACTATTGGGCGATTCCGGAATAGAGGTGGTAACCGCGGCAACGATCGCGCCCGTCTCTTCATAGGCGCATAGCTTCAAGGTAATGGCAGCGCGCGTAACAGCATCCTGCCACTCCATCGGCAACGCTAATCGCCGTGTCCACCCATGCCAATAATCGGCTGTGCGCTCTTCGAATTCACGCGCGATAAGAGCTGGGCTATCGGACAACGGCTCATCCGGCCCGATGATGAGATTGGCCGGTTCATTAAGGTTGAACCATGTTTCGCTGAGGATATAGTCGACAGCGACGTCGCAGGTCAGCCGCAGTGTCATTTCTTCGCCGACAAACCGAATGTGATTTGAGCCGCGCGTTCGCCGTGGTCTGACAGCACCGTAATCGTATGTTGGCCGCACTCTGAAGCGCACGCGAGGACTACCAGAGATAACATCGACCCGCCGCACTAACGTCCTGGGTCGAAACGCCCGTCCGCGATCGACATAACGCGGCGCAAAGTCAGTTACCTCAACCTCACCGTCTTCGGATCTAAGACGTGTTTTAAGAATAGCGGTTTTTTCGCAGTAGGACTGTTCCGTCGACACCAGCCCCTTGAGGTCGACCACCATAAAGCCTTCGCCGTCATCGCGCGATGCGGCATCGCCGTTCAGCAGGGCGTTAAACACCGGATCGCCATCAAAGCGCGGCAGACAACACCAGACAATACGGGCCTTCGTATCGATAAGTGCAGCAATGCTGCAATTGCCAATCATCCCGAGATCAAGGGACTGGGGCATATTCACAACCTATGTGTGTGTTAAATTAACCGTTGCCTGCCATTGAGCGAAGCCAATCAGCAAGTGCTTCGATCGAAGTCACGCGATACCGCGCGCAGCTATCGCCGGGTCCAACCTTGATCGTCAGGGCCGATGGCCCAGCCAGCGCATGGAGTACGCGAAACCCATCTTCATCCGTAACATCATCTCCCGCAAACACCGGCAAACGATCGCTGAACGGCGGCTGGCCTAAGAACGCCTGAATTGCAGTGCCCTTATCGGAGCCACCGCATCTCGCTTCAATCACATGCTTTCCGTACTGCAATTGAAAACCCGCCACCAATGACACCGCTTCTTCCATGGCGGCCTTGCATTCCGCAGCAAGCGTTGGCGCAAGACGATAATGTAGTGCGACCGATGCCGATTTCTTTTCAATAAGTAATCCCTCACGGTCATCAGTGAATTGGTCAAGAGAATTCACAATCTTCTCAACCGCATTTTTGCGCACAGGCGATTTGTGCACTCGTCCGTTCACGTCCCGACGAGTTAGCCCATGCACACCCGCGACCGGCAGCACCAGGGGCTTGAGAAAAGCATCGATTTCGTAAATCTCCCGGCCGGTGACAATCGCCAAAGCACCCTGCGTTTGTCTCTGCAGCTGATCGAGCAGTGCCAGCAGCTCAGCGGGCACACGCACATCCCCCGGATGATCGGCAAATCCCACAAGCGTCCCGTCGAAGTCTAGAAACAAGGCAATTTGACCTACAGGCGGGGCCGGAGGAAGCTGCGCGGGCATCAGGACCTCTGTCATTTGAATCAACCGGTTACAGTCTTGGATGATGACTCGAAACTCCTGAAACTCAATTCGGTGACACGAATAAGGCACTATGCCGACAATGGATTATCGCCTCGAACTACACAGAAGTCACAATAAGAAATTATAATTTGCAGTGATTCTGTATAAATCTTCGAACAACCCATTTACGAGGGCGGCAAGCACAACGACCATCGGCGACGCTGTCGCACACGCGATGATCGTACAAATCTTCACGAAATGATGCGACACGTTTCGAGGTGCGATGAACGCGAACAAGAAGCCGACAATTCCACAGGCTAATGACAGTCTCACAAGACGCTTACATCTCAGCGAGCACACTGGATCACACTTGAGCAGGCCGCCAAAGCCACCCATAACTTTGCGGGCGGGCGGGCGTTGCATGCCTATAATGACGTCCCCCACACGCTTTGACCAGTCTGAAAGACTCATTTTCGCCACATTCTACCGTCTCGCTCCAACAAGCCTGACCAACCTACGGTAGTAATGCGGCCCTCCAGCAGTATTCCGAACCATGTCCGTTATATGATTCTCGTTTTGTAGCCAGCTGGCCAGGACCAGATATGACCGCCAAGAAAAAAATACTTGATCCAATTTGGCAAAACGTCGATCACCGAAAAACTTGAGCCCCAAATACCGCTCGCCTCCAATATCGCAAACGGTGCACGATCCATGGTGTTGACACTTGCATCGACAAGCGGAGGTTCGGCACCTATCAACGTCACTTGGGCACCGACCGGTTCTGTCGTGTGCCACGCAACAAAATTCGACACTGAAAATGGGGCTGCAGAACCGCTCCACCTCAAACATACGGACCGAGCAAATGAGTGCACGCATAACGCTTCGCGCCAAAGACGGCCACGTCTTTCAAGCTGACCGCAGTGACCCCGCAACAGAACCCAAGGGTGGCGTCATCATCTTGCATGCAATCTCGGGCCTGACGCCGCATATCGGTGATGTCTGTGATCAATGGGCAGCGGCGGGCTATAGCGTGATCGCGCCGTCATTGTTCGATCGTATCGCGCCCAATTTGACATTCGCCCACGATGCCTCTGGCAGCGCTGCCGGTCGCGAGGCTTATGCGAAACTCACTGAAGACGGAGTTTTCAATGAGATAGACGCTTGCATCGCCGCACTCGACAGTGATCTGCCAAAAGTCATATCCGGGTTTTGCACCGGCGGCACCTGGGCCTGGATTGCGGCCGCCAAGCGCGACTTTGATGCCCAGGTAAACTTCTATGGCAGCCACGTGGTTTCAAAGCTGGACTTCAGTCCGCGATGCCCGACGGTCATGCATTATGGCGACGCTGATTATGTCGTGCCTGTTGCAGACATCAAGAAAATCTCAAACGCCCATCCCGACATAGAGATCCATGTCTATGCCGGCGCTGGCCATGCCTTCTTCAATCCGATTCAGCGCTATGATCCGGAAGCAGCCCAACGCTCATGGCAGAAGTCTATGGAATTTCTTACAAAGAATCTCAACACCTAGAGATGGCCTGGTAATATCTGGCCGAAGACCAGTCACCCGAGACGATCAACAAAAGTGGAAAAACGTCATGACAAAACTGCCGATGAGCGCCAACACCAAACGCGGTCGTATTCTTTGTGAGATCGGGCTCCAGATCGCCAGCAATCCAGACATCCCTTATGGCGGCAACCGCGATATGTGTGTTGTAGTCGGCAGCGGATCCGGTGAGGCATTCAAACCTTCGCTGCGTATCTCAAGTGGATCGGCGATCCTTGCCCACGCCGTGGCTAAGGGCGACATCGAAGCGGCCTTCGTCAATCCCTCTGCGATGCTGACCCAGGCCTATCGCGGTGTCGGGCTCTTTCACGCGCCACTGCCGCTGCGAATTATCGCCAATTACCCAAGTATCGACCGGTTCGTGATCGCAGTGCGCAAGGAGCTCGGCTTTTCATCCCTCGAAGACATCAAGAAAGCGCGTTATCCCCTGCGCCTGTCGTTGCGCGAAGATCCAACCCATTCCACACTTCCCCTCATTCACGAACTTCTTGCCTTTCATGGCATGAGCTTGGACGACATCAACGCATGGGGCGGCAGCCTGCATCCGATCGGCGGCCCAGGCGATCCCCGGCGCATCTCGGGCTTTCACGAGGGCACTCTTGATGCGGTATTTGATGAAGGCATTAGCGTCTGGCTCGATGAAGCGCTCTCCCATGACATGGAGCTGATTGAAATCGACGACGGTGCATTTGATCACCTGGGCCGTCTCGGATGGCGCAGGGTTCCGCTAAAACACGGCCGCTTCTCTTACCTCGATCAGGAAATGGACTGCATCGATTTCAGCGGCTGGCCCCTTTATACGAGCCCGGATCTACCGGACACGGTCGCCTATGAGATTTGCGAGGCATTGGCCACTCGCGCCGATGACCTGCCGTGGGAAGCCAACACATATGACGGTATCCATCAACTCGGGCAAGAGACGGATGCGACCCCCATGGATGTGCCACTGCACCCTGGCGCTGAGAGATGGTTTCGCGACAAAGGCATCCTCGACTAGATCATTGCACGATAGGTTTAGGCCATTGCCTTGGTCCCAACCTGACGCAATAAGATGACAGCCAGTGAGGACTCGAGCACCCTTCGTCAGTTACAATTATCAAATAACCCAGTCTAGGGATGGATGGATGACGGACAAAAATCGCAACGCGGGGATCGGCACTCCGGTCCAACGACGTGAAGACGAGCACCTCCTGCGCGGTCAGGGTCGGTTTTCGGACGATGTCAACATGCCGGGCCAACTCTATGCGCACATGGTACGCGCCACCCACGCACATGCACGAATTGTTCAGATCGATACAACATCAGCCAGTAACATGCCCGGCGTCATCGCCATATTAACCGCGAAGGAAGCAGAAGAGGACGGCGTCAAACCGTTCTACCATCGCGCGCCGCGCTCAGGTCCCCCTGACATTGTGCTGACCCATCGCAGCGGCAAGTCACCCGAAATTCCACCACAATATATGCTCGCCAAAGACCGCGTTCGCTTTACAGGAGAAGCGATTGCGATGGTGGTCGCTGAAACCAAGAGCCAAGCAATAGACGTCGCTGAAGCCGTCGTCGTCGACTATCAAGTCCTATCAGCGGTGACCGACTTTCACGGTGCCACATCCAGCGATGCCACGCCGCTATTCGATGAACTTGGAAGCAATCTCTTAGTCGATGCGGAGGCCGGAGATAAAGCGGCAACCGATGCCGCATTCGCCAAAGCCGCCTACACGGTCCGCCTCGATACGGTGGTACAACGTGTTACCGGCGTGCCCATGGAACCGCGCGCCGCTGTTGGCCATTATGACCCGGCAAGCGGCATGCACCACCTTCACGCCGGTTCAGGCAATGTCGTGCGTCAGCGCAGAGAAGTCGCTGCCATCCTGGATGTCCCTGAAGAGCAAGTCCGCGTGACGGCGGACGATATCGGCGGCAACTTCGGCACTCGCAATGCCATCTATGTCGAATTCCCGTTGGTCGTTTGGGCCGCAAAACGTCTTGGCCGGCCAGTAAAATGGACCGCGGTGCGCACGGAATCCTTCTTGAGCGACTACCAGGGCCGCGACCTCACCGCCGACGTCGAATTGGCGCTGGACCAAGACGGACACTTCCTCGCAGTTCGCGGCACCAACGGTCTCAACATGGGCGCCTACCCCGCGGCCTTCACACCACTCATTAAGGGCGTCGAACTGATGACAGGGGTCTACAACATCCCCGCTGCCCACTTTCACGCCAAGGCGGTCTTGAGCAACAAACCGCCGATTAACAACTACCGCTCATCGGGCCGCCCTGAAGCGATGTTCATTCTCGAACGATTGATCGACATCGCCTGCCAAAGGCATGGTTTTGACCGTATCGACATCCGCCGTCGCAACCACATTCAGATTATTGGCGAAGGCTATACCAATGCCCTGGGCCTGCCTTACGATGCCGGTGATTATGATGGGGCCCTCAAAATCGCCCTCGACATGTCGGCCTGGAATACCTTTGCCGAACGCAAAGCTGATGCAGAAAAGCGCGGCAAACTGCGCGGCATCGGTATTTCGAACTACCTCGAAGTGACGGGCGGTTATCCGCGTGAGCGCACCGAGATCACTGTCCACCCAGAAGGCAAGGTCGACGTTGTGATCGGCACCTTGTCATCCGGCCAAGGCCACCAAACCAGTTTTGCCCAATTGCTGGTAGACTGGCTAGGCGTCCCAATCGACAGCGTAAATCTCATTACTGGTGACACGAAATTCGTTAGTGAAGGCGGCGGCTCGCACTCCGCCCGGTCCATGCGCCTGGCCAGCATTGTCATAGGCTTTGCGACCGACACCATCTGCCAACGTGCACGCCGGATTGCCGCGCATATCCTTGAAACCGATATTGATAACATCGATTTTCGCGATGGCCGGTTTGTCAGTTCGGCCCACAATGAAAGTTTCGACATATTCGATCTGGCAAAGCGCGCGCAATCGGATCCAAACTTGCCGCACGACCTGCAAGGCACGCTTGCTGCCGTTTCCGATGAAACCATTCACATCGGTGCGTTTCCATATGGTTGTCATATCTGCGAAGTTGAAATCGACCCTGACACCGGCCTTACGGAGCTCGTGGCCTATGCCGCTGTCGATGACGTTGGAACCGCCGTCAATCCATTGATCCTGCATGGACAAACGCATGGAGGCGCGGTCCAAGGCATCGGCCAGGCAATGTGGGAACACATGATCTACGCCCCGGAAAGCGGGCAACTGCTGGCCGGCTCGTTCATGGACTACGGCATGCCCCGGGCTGCCAGAATTCCGCACATGAAAGTTGCGATCAGCGAGGTCCCATCGCCACGCAATCGCTTGGGCGTTCGGGGCGGCGGTGAGGGCGGCACGACGCCGGCTCTTGCCGTCGTCATCAATGCAGTGGTCGACGCTCTCAGGCCCTACGGGATCGACCACATCGAGATGCCGGTAACCAACGATCGTGTTTGGCGCGCGATCCAGGCAGCCAAGGTTGAAGCACAATCATCATAGCAAAGCCAGCCTCTATTCCGTCCAATTGATAATCGGCGCAAACAGCTCATCTATTGGCCGGGGCTCAGCGATAAAGTGCTGATTGACCAGGAAGCCATTGAACGCGTCCAGAATTGCTCGGTTGGCCTCAAGCCCATAAGGCCAGGGATTGGGGCCCATCAATGCATCCATTTCCGCTATCTCATCATGCAACCATGGGAACATGAATCGCTGTGCGCCAGAAAAGCGCATTTGCTCGAGGATCCAACGCTTCGATTGTTCGCACGCTTTAAAGAGACTTTCTGCAACCCACGGCTCTGACCTGTGCAGATCCTCCCGGATCACCAGCGTGTGCATGATCGGGTGGAAGCCGGTGCGGATGTAATATTCCTCTTCCCGCGCCCGATAGTCTGGAAACAACCGAGCAACATTTTGGCCCTTATCCAGAGCAACCGGTCGACGCGCGCCAAAATAAGCATCAATCTCGCCCGCCTCCAGCATGTCGTTCAACGTGCGATCCGCCGGTATGAGCTCAATCTCAACCTCCTGCTCAGGTCGCAAATCCATTTCATCATCGGGTGGGCGGGGTTCGTTGACGCCACCTTCCACCCATTGCAGTTTATCGAGATCGACACCGTACTCCGATTGCAGAATGCCGCGCACCCAGACACCGGCTGTCTGGCGATACTCTTGTACACCCACCCGCTTGCCTTCAAGATCTTTTGGCTCCTTGATGCCGGCGTTTTTGTTTATGAAGACAAACCCATGCCGAAATACGCGTGACGGAAAAACCGGAATAGCCAAGAACGGAAATTCACCCCGTGTGCGCATAATCATGTAATGTGCCAACGACATTTCAGCGACATCGAAAGAGTTGGTCTTGATCATGCGCGCAAAAATCTCCGGTGGAGATTGGATTGCGATATAGCGCAAGTCAATTCCCTCGGGTTGGATAAGGCCCTGGCTTAGCGCCTCCATTCTGTCATATGGACCACACGCCATGGTCAGAGCCAATCGAGACATCTAATTCCCTTTCTAATTGAATGCACATCCTTGGTGGTCATAACGGAATGACCAACAGCGTATCGATGCTGCGTGAGTCGAGCACGACGGTACGTTCTGCAAATTTCAACGCACCGTCAGCCTCTACGATCTTGTCGAAACAACGCCCTGACGCGAAAACGATCGTTTCGCCTTCAATCATCGTTCGCACAACCACAAAATTGCTGCGCACGGACACCACGTCATTGCGATGATCCATCAGGCGCACGGCGCTGATAATATGACAATAGCATTGGGGCTCGTAGATATTGGCACTGCGTAGCGCGCTGATGCGATCAGCCATCATGCCCCGGCCATCGCAATAAATGATGCTTAACGGCAGTCCGGCGTCGAAATTTTCTCGTGTTGTCACGCGATAGACGCCGTCCTCAACAAAAAGATCCGGCCACGCCTCTAGATCGTCATCGTCGATCAGGTGCACATATTTGTAAAGCAGATCCTCGACACGCCGGCACAACGCCGGATCTCCAGTCCACGCACCACTCATAGCGACGCCTCACTTAATCTCAATAGCCCATACATTCGCGCCACCCCTTCCAAAATCCCCGCACGGCCGCTTCGGTAACGCGCGAGCCTTCACTAGCCTCAATGCTTCGCCCCCCCATCGGCATCACCGTTTGCGCCCCACCATCTGCTTTGGCTGCCCTCTGAACCCAGCCGCCGACGACACCATCTTCCATCGAGATCATGCCCGCCGGCCCGACCAGATTGTTTACTTTCAGTCTGAGTTCCAGCAGGTCGGAATCATCATCTTCAAAGCCCAAAACGGTCCACACCAAATCGCTGCGATCGACGCCGCGCGGTATGAGTTGGCGTACTGCCAACGCATTTAAGATCTGCTGCACGACAAGTGTTGGGAACACGGTTTGGATAGCATTGGTGATGGTATCGCCGAATTCAAGGCGATGCTCCATCAAACGCGTGTCCTTGAGACTGTAGGAATCCTTGAACGATCGGACTTTCTCAGTCCCGATCTGATCATCCTTGATGGGCTTACGCTCAGTGTAGCTCAGATGATGCCAGCCATTGTCCGAAAGCTTGATGCCACCGCCCATCGTCGGACGGACCACACCGAAGGTATTGTGAAACACATGCAGCAGGCTGGCGTGGTAGGAATCCTTGTTGTTTTCAGCATAGAGCTTCCAATTGTTGGGTAACAACTGGCTGTGATAACCCAGCACCTTCAACGGTTTCGGAAATACACGATCTATGTTGGCCACGAGTTCTGCACCAATGAAGTCCTGGAACGCAGGCGTCTCGTCTGAAAACGTTGCGAAGACCAAGCCTCGATAGACTTCCGTCCTGAGCCGTTCCAGGCCGTACGCGTCTTGCTCGAAGTCATCGGCAAGCCCGCCCTTACCATTGACTCCTCGCTTGAAGGCGACGCCGGTCAGTCGGCCGTCCAAATCGTAGACCCAATTGTGATAGACACAGGCAAATTCTCTGACATTACCTTTCGGCTTATAGCAGACCATTGCGCCCTTATGCGCGCAACGATTGACCAGCACATTGATACTGTCATCCTGCAATCTCACAACGATGAGCGGAGTATCTCCAGCATAGGTCAGCTTATAATCGCCAACGTTTGGGATCTCGCAGGCGAGCCCGACAAAATTCCAGATCGGACCGCGAAAAATCCGTTCTTGCTCGCGCGCATAAAGTCCTGGATCAGTGTAGACCCGGTATGGCGCCCGTGAGTTATCCCCGTGCGGCCATTCGAATGCGATGTCGCCATGAGCTTGTTCTGTCACCTACGCCTCCACAATCTTCTACTCATCCGAAGAGTACGCTAGATCAATGTGCACCAGGTTTGAACCGCCTAATTGGTTCCAAACTGACGCACAAAGACGATCGCACATCAAGAATCGAGCAACTTGTCTACCATTTCGCAGAATTGTCCCTATTCAATTGAAAAGCAAGGTGCTCTAAGCAAGCGTCCCGATCAAGTATCGCTGCGTCTTTTTCTGGAAACACTGTATAGTTGTCCCTGGTGGTTGTTTGCTGTGCGGCGAACAGACCAAAGGCCCAAGTGCCCCGCAAAATCCAACCGGACACGATTCTGATGACCAGACCCGCCACATCCTCTTATCCATTTGTTCCGATCCCGGATCGCAAGCCCCTGCACTTTCCCGGCGGCGCCAAAGTAGCGTTGATCATCACCATCAACCTTGAGTATTGGGAAAGCCATCGCCCCGGCCAAACCGAACCACTGTTTCCCGGCGGCCCGGCGACAATCCCTCATGCCTTACCAGGACATGTCTGGGACACCGCCAACTGGACCTGGCGCGAATATGGCCAACGGATTGGCATCTGGCGCATGCTTGAAGTTTTCGATTCATTGCAAGTTGCGCCATCCTGCACGACCAACGGACTATTTATGACCGAACGTGGCAGAATCATCGACGCCATATTACAGCGCGGCTGGGAATTGGTTCCCCATAACTGGGCACAAAACGATCTCTTAACGTATTACGCTGATGACCCGGACGCAGAACGTGCGATCATAAAAAAAACACTCGACACCTACCGCGCAATCACCGGTCGGCCAGCCAAGGCCTGGCTGTCTTCCGCCATTCGTGGCAGCCGCCATACGCCGGCCATCCTCAAGGAGTTCGGCGTCCTTGCCTATTGCGATTATCTCAACGACGATCAACCATATATGATCAGCACCGACAACGGCCCGATCGTCTGTATTCCATATTCGAATGACGTGAACGACTTCAACATGTTTGCCCGCGGTGCCGCATCGACCCGCGACGGCATCGAAATGCTGCGCACCTGTTTGGACCAACTGATGAGTGAGGGCGAAACATCCGGCCGGATTATGAACTTTGGCCTGCATCCCCACGTCATTGGCCAGGCCCATCGTATCGGAGCACTTCGCGAATTCCTTACGGATGTAACAAGTCGATCAGGGATTTGGATGCCAACCCGGGAAGAATTGGCGACGTGGTATATGGGTGTTCATAACGATCACATCCCACTTCACGCGCCACAATGAAAATCATTCTCTGACGCGGTAACGCTCCCCATCGGGCGCAACCACAAAGACCTGATCCTGGATGCCGTCTTGTCCGCCGGAAGATGCGCTTGGCTGCAAGCGTTCGAGCCGCTTCAGCTGCCGCCGCGCCGCCCGCACCGCTGCGTCTTCGTTACGATATCGCCCTGGAATTGGATAGCTATGACCGCCAAACGTATCCCAGCCTTCAATCCACCACGCGCCGCGAAATCTGTCCAACCAAGAGAGCAATCGAACCTCCAGCCGCAAACGGACTGACAACTACCTACCAGTCCTCAAGACCAAGTTTCGTGCGCCGCTCCTTTACGCGTTCACGATACCGGCGCGCTTTGACTTCCCCACTGGGCAGGCAGACCGGACAATCACACGTTTGAGCCGGCATTCCTTTCGCTGCCGGCCAATAGCGCCATCCAATGGCCCGTGGTAGCACGCGAACACTTTTTATCTCACGCGATAGAATGCGCCGCGGAACCATGATTTCATAACCTCTGGGATCATCAATGGCACGAATTACACGTACGGCATCTGCAGCAGTCGTCAGCCGCGGCCTGCGCGCATAATGGCGGACATAGACGGCCGCCTCATCTTCAATTTGAAACGTAACACCAACCAACGTCCGCGTCCCCCACCGTTTCAATTCGCGCGACCATGAATGTGTCAGAGTATAGCTCTCAAGAATGGGAAACGCCCAAACGACACAATCATGCCCGACCATGCCACGATCGCCGAAGTCCCAACGCCGCGCACCAATTCCGTTACGCTTAATACGCTTGCTGCGCCCCTCGGGTGCAATGTGCATAAGTCTGACCATAGTGCACGCACTATAGAGCAAACAGCAGGCACTGCGACACTAACGTTTGTTGCCTGGCGACGTGACCGGCTCTCGGCCCGGCTCCTTCGGCGAGTTCTTGATCGGTAGACGGCACCGCCAGACCTGGGGCTGACAGGCTATACCTGGTAGCGAGCACGCGAGCGGCGTTCCCTGCGTCGGCAGACGGCAGACAACACAACCGTTCGTGGCTTCCAGGCATCCCGTCCGGACCGCCTTCGGCAACCACGACGGCATGTGCGAAGGCTCCTTGGCAAAAGTCGGCGAGACCCAGGAGATTATGACAAACGCGCTCACAAGGACCACCTTACCGAAGCAATTACTTCGGGCGGTGAAAAATAGCGATCGTCTGTCGCAATTGGAGGATGACACCGGCACGCTCTGTCCAGATTACTCAGTGCGCTTAGTCATACGATCAATTGCGTTAATAGCAAGCTTGCCGAGACAACCGGCCCAGGAAACCGTTAGCCGGTTTGAAATTCATCTTTCGTCTTGTCAAACACCAGCCGGTGAACGTCTGAGGCCGCCACACCTCTCTCAAAGAGTAATTCGACTTGACGCCCTCGGTGCACGCCCCTCGAAACAAACGCCAGCTCTGCGCCAATCAGCCGCCAAAGACCGAATAAGCCGAATTGACCACCTGAACCAGATTGCCGCAGAGATTGGGCGTTTTGCCCTAAAATGTTAGTGCTCATGATTTCATCCAAAGTTTTGCAGGCGCCGTTGCGAGCTGCATCATCACCGGCCAAAAAAGACCGGCCCCGGCTCGCCACGCGACCTCTCGTCGGCTTTTGCTCATTTAACGACCGAGACCCCAGCTTGGATGACCGCCGGGATATCCGCGATTAAGTAATTGAAATCGTCTTGATATTTACGAATTCCAAGATGCCAGCCCGTGCCAGCTCACGGCCATAACCGGATGCCTTGACACCGCCAAACGGCAGCCGCGGATCGGAAGCAACAAGTGCGTTCACAAACGTTGCACCGGCTTCGATCTCGGTTGCAGCCCGCTCGATCTCTTTTTTGTCGTTGGTGAAAATTGCTGAACCGAGACCGAACCGTGTCGCATTGGCAAGTGAAATGGCATCATCGATATCTTCGACTTTGAATACCAGTGCAACCGGCCCAAACAACTCTTCCGAGAATGCCGGCGCATCGTTTGGAATATCGGCCAAAATACCTGGCTCGTAGAAAAATCCTGTCCCGTCCCGTCTTTTGGCGCCGACAACCCGAGTCGCACCGGCCTCGATAGTCGCCTCGACCATATCGTCCAATTCATCCAGGATCGCAGATGTCGCGAGCGGCCCCACATCGGTGTCGCTCTCCGTCGGATCGCCGGTCTTAAGCGCTGCAAACCGCGACTTAAATTGCTCCAAAAAGTCGTCGTAGATATCGCGGTGAATGAGAAAGCGTTTGGCAGCAACACACGACTGACCATTGTTGACGATCCGCGCCAAGACGGCAGTGTTGACGGCCTTTTCGAGATCGGCACTCGGCATCACGATAAATGCATCGCTGCCACCAAGCTCCAGCACCGATTTTTTGATTTCGCGACCAGCGGTCGCTGCGACCGCCGCACCTGCAGCTTCCGATCCGGTGAGTGTCACGGCTCTAACACGCGGATCCTTCAGTACATCTTCAACCTGGTCCGACCCGATAAGAAGTGTCTGGAACACACCTTCCGGAAACTCAGCCCGCCTAAAGATTTCCTCAATCGCCAAGGCTGAACGTGGCACATTGGAGGCATGTTTGAGAAGCGCAACATTGCCGGCCATGAGACTGGGGGCTGCGAACCGAAACACCTGCCAGAACGGAAAATTCCATGGCATGACAGCCAACACCGGGCCGATCGGCAAATAACAGATGAAACTACGTGACGCACTGCTGGCAATTGTCTCATCAGCCAGAAACTTCTCCGCATTTTCCGCGTAAAACCGGCACACCCAGGCGCACTTCTCAACTTCCGCCACCGCAGACAATAGCGTTTTACCCATTTCCTCCGTCAACAGGCGCCCGATTTGACTTGCTTCCTTTTCAAGGATCTCCGCGACCCGCAACATCTTTTCTGTTCGCGAGACAAAGCTCGTTTTTCGATAGTCCAAGAAGGTACGATCAGCGTTCTCAAGGCGGGCATCGACCTGTGACGAAGTCAGGGCCTCAAAGACTTCGATCACTTCTTCGGTTGCCGGATTTCGACTTTCAATTGCCATTGGCTGCACACCCTCCATCAGTTTGCGACTGCATTTCCGCCACACCCATTCTTGCCATTCCTTTGGTTTAACCCCCGTAGAGGCCCACTTGCCTGCCGCGCTCCTGGACCAAAGCTAGGACCGCATCAACTGCCGGCGTTGCAACACTCGTTAATCGGCCAAGTTCCTTTACGACCGCGACCAGCCCATCAATCTCCAACGAACGCTCGCGCTCCAAGTCTTGCAGCATCGACATCTTGTGACCGACAACACGACCCGCAGCATCAAGGCGTCGATCGATCATCTTTGCCGGAATATCGACGCCGAGCGCATGCGAAACGGCCTGCGCTTCCAGCATCATCGTCCGACACAACGCCCTGAGGTTTGGCTCAGATGTAATACGATCCAATGTTGCACCGGTCAAAGCGCTGATCGGATTGAAGCAGACATTGCCCCAAAGCTTGAGCCAGATATTCCAACGAATCCCTTGTCGTATCGGCGCCTCGAGCCCCGAGTGCTCCATAGCGGCACTGAGAGCCCCAACACGCTCAGAGAGCGTATCATCGGGTTCGCCTAAAATGAAGCGCTTAAACTCGTGGTGCTCGACCACACCAGGCGCGACAACTTCGCAAGCTGGATCGACAACACAACCGATCGCGCGCTCAGGCCCAATCTCCCGCCATTGTGCACCACCTGGATCCACGCTCTTCAACTGGCGTCCCTCCAGAGGACCCGAAACTTTGTAGAAATACCACCAGGGTATACCATTCATCGCCGTCACGACCGCCGTTTGCGGCCCCAATAGGGGCGCAAATTCGGCAGCCGCCGCCGCTGCCTGATGCGCCTTCAAAGCGCAGATGACATAATCTTGCGGCCCGAAATCTGCCGGCCGATCGCTTACCGGAAATTGCGCAACCTTCTCGGTCCCATCGATGCGAAGCGTTAACCCCTGTCGCTTCATGGCTTCCAGATGGGCTCCGCGCGCGATCGCACACACCTCGTGACCAGCAAGGGACATTTCAGCGGCAATGTAGCCCCCGATTGCCCCGGCGCCGTACACGCAGATTCGCATCTCTCACCCGACTTCCTATTCAAGGTACGACAGGCATCCAGTCGCACCGACACACCAAAACAAACACTCAATCGCGGCCCCAGGTCCGATTACTCTCGTGCAATGTTCAGCGAGACGCCACTGTCAGAACGCGGCAAGGTAATTTCGAATCGGAAACTATCAGTCGGATAATAAAACGTCATCATTTCCAGAACGGTATTGTTTGTAGAATACGTAATTCGATCCATCGTCAGACACGGCTCGCCGACCGACATTTCGAGGTCCGCGGCAGCCTGTTCATCCAGTTCAACGGTTCGAATGATGTGCCTGGCTTCCTTGATCTGCAATTCCATCTCATTTTCGAACACCGAGTACGTGGTCTCTTTGAGATGATCTTCTCTTGTCAACACATGAGCGACACCTGCCATCGCAAGTGGCAGGTAAAGATAAACGAGCGCCAGCGGCACCTTGGCGTTTTCATAACGCCGTCTCAACCGCATTACCGGTTCATCACCCGTTGCCAACGCCTCTCGCACCCGTTCGGGCGGATCGATTTGCTCAAGACCTAAGACGTTGACGTCTGGATCAATACCTTTTTCTCTGAGCGCCTCGACAAGTGTTTTCGCCTTATTGTTGAGCTGTTGCTTGACAACCGGCGCTTTTACAAAGGTCCCTTTACCCCGCCGCCTAACGATCAGCCCTTGGCGACTCAATTGCTCCATCGCTTGGCGCACGGTTATCCGGCTGACGCCATATTCTTCCGCCAGCAAGATTTCGCTCGGCAGCATTTCCGAGCCACCGAATTCACCTTGTGCAATGCGTGTTTCGAGTGCCGACGCGATCTGCCAATAGAGCGGCTGATCGGACGTTCGTGAGAGTATGGAGTTAGACTTCTGCATTCGGTCTCATTTTATTTTTGCGCACGTTCAGTCTCAAATATCGAATCGCGACTTAAACCGCTCCATGCCAACGGTGACGCTCTTGACTTGTGTGTACTCATGCATGGCCTCAGCGCCATGTTCACGCCCGATACCGCTCATCTTATAGCCGCCGAACGGGATCTCCGATTGATAGCCATAGGAATTGATGAACACGTTTCCACTTTCGAACTGATTAGCGATCTGGCTCGCCTTGCGGATATCGTTGCACCAAACATAGCTTGCCAAGCCGAACTCAGACTCGTTGGAAATGGCAATCGCCTCGTCCAGGTCATCGTACTTCATGACGCACAGCACCGGGCCAAACAACTCCTCCTGGGCCACCGTCATATCAGGCGTAACATCAGTTAAAATCGTTGGCGGAAAATAATTTCCCTCACTCAGGTCCGGATCATCGACTTTTTTGCCGCCGCACACCAACGTCGCACCTTGCGCTTGGGCCTGTTCAACGAATTGAGTGAGTTCTGTGACCCGGTCGGCCGTCATCAACGGGCCCAGTTGCGTGCGCCCGTCAAGCGGGTGCCCCATCGGAATCTTGCCCGCCTTATCGGCCAGGTCCGTCACGAACTTGTCGTGCATTTCAGGCTTAAGGAAAAGACGCGTACCGGCAAAGCACACCTCCGCTTTTCGCGCGAAGGCCTGAGTGAGGACACCATCGATCGCTTCATCCCAATCTATTTCATCGCAAACGATAATCGGCCCCTTACCACCGAGTTCGAGCACTGCCGGCGTAACCGTCTTAACGCATTGCTGAAGTATTTCATAACCACCCTCGGTGCCACCTGTGAAGATCACCTTACGCACCTTCGGGTGTTCGACAATCGCCTTCCCGACCGTGCGGCCCGAACCCGTGATGACATTGACTGTGCCTGGCGGGAATCCAGCCTCTTCGACGATGCGCGCGAACATCAAATTGCTCAACGGCGCCACAATCGATGGTTTTATGACAATGGTGTTACCGCAGGCAACAGCCGCGGAAAAGCCACGTGCCATAAGTTTCAGCGGCGTATTCCACGGCACAATCTGGCCGACCACGCCATAGGGCTCGCGTCGGGTGTAATTGTAACGGTTTCCCAAATCCTGGTAGCTACCCTCGATCTTACCGGCAAATCCCGCGAAATATTCGATGTGCAGGGCAGATGTCGCCATTTCCATACGTGTTTCGCGTATCGGAATGCCGGTGTCCATCGATTCAATGGTCGCGAACATTTCCAGATCGCGGCGCAATAAATCGGCTAGCCGGAACAGCAAGGCCCCGCGCTCGCGACCGGTGAGCCCCTGCCAGGCCTCAGATTTGAAAGCGGCATATGCTGTCTCAACCGCCTTATCCACCTGCACTTCTGATGCCGGATGAACCTTGCAGATCTCTTTGTTATCGAACGGATTGAGAATAGCAACCGCATCGCCAACTGCGCCGCGCACGGATTTGCCGTTGATGTAAAGGTCCGTGACAAGCTCCACCTTAGCATCGGAGATTGCTGTAACTGCCATTGCGCTTTCCTTCCTAGGTTTTTGGCTTCATGCGCGAGATTGAGCGGGGTTTCACGATGGTTCCTCGATCGAATTGCGGTCCGGCAGCGTTTTGCGGCTTTCGGCACGCCTCTTAAGACCCATTCTGATATGAACCCCGACATAGATAACCAACAGCGAGATAAACAACAGACTGATCGGTTTCTGGAAAAATATGAGGGGATTGCCCAGCGCAATAATCAGCGACATTCGGAATTGTTCTTCCAATATCTTGCCGAGGATCAGCGCCAACAGCATCGGCAGAACCGGATATCCCAGCCGCTGCATAATGAATGACAATACGCCGAAGAACAGCATCACCCAGATATCAAGCACACTGTTCTGGAGCGCGTAGGACCCGACGATACAAAGCAAGATAATTGTCGGCATCAGAATGCGGGTGGGAATTCGGATCGCTTTGACAAAGATTGGGATGCCCATGAGACCGACGACTAGCAACATCACCAAGGCGACCGCATAAGAGCCGAACAGACCGAACACGATTTGCGGATTGTCCTGAAACATTGTGACGCCAGGGCTCAATCCCTGAATGAGAAGTGCACCCAACATCACAGCGGTAATCGCATCCCCCGGTATGCCAAGAATAAGCATTGGGATCAAAGCACCACCAGTCAACGCGCTGTTAGCAGCTTCCGGAGCACTTATGCCTTCCGGATGTCCCTTGCCGAAAGCCACCGAACGGTCCTTTGAAAACCGCTCGGCATATTGATAGCCGAGCGTCGCCGCTATCGCACTACCCGTGCCGGGAATGGCACCAATGATAGTGCCAATCAGCGATGATCGCAGGATACAGACACCCAAAGATTTTAACCGCCCAAAGGCCTGCGACGTCGCCTTAAAGGGATGCACGATCACCGAAGGCGGATTTGGATCCGGCTGCGCACGCTTCAAGATACTTTCAATCGCAACGGGTATGGCAAACATACCGATCATTACGGGTATGAAGGATATGCCTTGCTGCAGGGCGACACTATTTCCAGTATAGCGCGGCGATGCGGAAATCGGATCGAGACCGATTGTTTTCACTGCCAGTCCAATCCCGGCAGCGATCAAACCGCGCCTCAGCGCACCAGAAGAAAATCCAGCAACAAGTGTGAGACCAAGAAGCACCAGCATCGCTTGTTCGGGTGCACCAAACAATAACGCGAATTCGGCAAGCTGCGGCGCTATGAGAACCAGCAGCACGAGCCCGAATGCGCCACCGAGCACACTGGAGAGAATGGCGATCCCCAGCGCCTGATCGGCCTTGCCGTCTTGCGTCATCGGATATCCGTCCCGATTGGTGATAACCGAGGCCGGATTACCGGGGATATTGATCAAGATGGCGGAAAGCGCACCGCCCGCCATACCGCCGACGAAGACGCCAATCATTATTCCGAGCGACGGACTTGCTGGCAGATAGAATGTAAAGGGCAACAACAATACGATCGCCATCGACACCGTGAGCCCAGGCACAGCGGAAATAATCAACCCCATAACGACCCCCATAAAAGTGAAGAGTATCGTCAGAGGTTGGATCGCTTCGTTGAAGCCCTGTAGCAGAAGCTGCGACATCTCGGTTCCGGCTGCCCCTCAGAAGGCAAAGATCACGTTAAAGCCCTTGGCGAATATCAGATAGATTGTGCCCGCCGCGAAAACGGCTATCGCCGCGCATTTCCAAATCGGACGCGTGCCCATTACCAACGACAGGACAAAGATTAGGCATGCGCCAGCCGGCACAAAGGTGATGACCGGTATCAGCAAGACAGTCGCGACAACTGCAACGATTACGATTGCCGCGCTCACCAAATCAGCACCGGTAACACCAATCGGCAGCGTGGAGATTTCGGCGTCAGAAGGCGCCTTAGCCTTTCTCCAACTGCGCCGCAAATCACCAAAGCGCGCCAGAAACTCAAACAGCGCGAGTATTCCAATAGCACCAGCAATCAGAATGGGAAAAAGTCCGGGCCCAAAACCTTCCTGCAAACTCATCCAGGGAAAACCCAGCGCTATGACGCCAAAAGCTATAGCTGCGATGAGAATGCCGCCGGAAAATAAGACCGAACCATACAAGGCCAAACACCTCTCATAAAAACTGATGAGCGGCGAGCACGTCGGCAAAACTCACCGAACAGTCTCGCCGCCCACAAAGGTCAATCGACGATATCAAGTCATCGATCTATTTCTTCTTCAGTCCAGCAGCCACCTTCTTCAGCACGTCGTTTTGCGCTTTCACATAGGCAGGGAACTTGCTGTAAGGGATATAGTTGATCCCGAAGCCGCGCTTGTTGGCCGTATCGATCAACTTCTTATACGTTTGCGCAGCGGCAAAAGCCTTGTCGATTTTCTTCTTGATCGCTTCGGGCGTACCCTTCGGAACAAAGATGCCGCGGAACTGGGTCATACCCAGACCAAGACCGATCTCGTCGAAGGTTGGAACGTCCTTATAGGCTGCGACGCGCTTCGGCGACTCGATCGCCAGAAAGCGAACCTTGCCAGCTTTCAGATTCGGAATGAGGCCCGGCGGGTGGATCGAGAGCGCTTGCACTTCGCCACTGAGCAGGCCTGGAATTCGGCGCCTGCCAAGCGGCACCAGCGTCGCCTTTGCACCGACCTTTTGGGTAAGCGCCGCCGCAAGCAGATAGGTGAAGCTGCCAGCTCCGCCGACACCTATTTTGACCTTGCCAGGGTTCTTTTTCATCGCGGCGATGAAATCCTTCATCGTTTTCCAAGGCGAATCCGCACGAACAGCAATAGCCGTCGCATCAAAGGTAACGCCGCAAACATAATCGAAGTGCTTGTCATAAGCGTAAGGCAGTTTGCCCAACAAGGTCGTGGTCAGGATCGATGCTGACAACCAACCAAGATTATAGCCATCCGGTTTTTGCTTACCGACGTAATCGAACCCGATGGACCCGCCGCCGCCGAGCTTGTTGATCACTTTGATCGGCTGGCCCAGCACCTTTTCTGCAGCCTTCGCGGACAAGCGACCCGAAATGTCACCGGCCCCACCAGGCTTCCAGGTAATTGTGAAAGTAATCGGCTTTTTAGGATAGTCCTGGGCGACAGCCATACTGGCCGGCACTGCGAGCACCGCCGCGACAACAGCGCCCGAAACCAATGTTTTGATGTGCATTCTTTGTCCTCCTGTTGGTCTTCCTGCACGACCCCTCTTGATCGCATTTGAATACCTGTCTTTGCGCAGGCTTTAGTCGCTAGCCTATACCCCACCTATCCAGAGTAAACGAAATTCACCTTCGACGTTGGGCGCAGAAAGACACTGGATTTCGTGCACTCAGCCCTTGGCATCAAGCGCGTCTAACACCACGACAGAGATCGGCTCCGCGAGATGATCGACGATTACCGCCCGATAAGCTTTGTAGTGCTCGGTCTCTCGATGCGCCTGTAGCGCATCGCCGTCGGTATATTTTTCGATCAGGTGAAACGATGTCGCCTCGCCCTCGGCATCCTTCTTCTTGAAGAGATCGTAGATTTCATTACCCGGTTCGGCGCGGGTCGGCGCGACCATACCGCGCAATATCGCCTCGACTTTACCGTCCTCGCCAGCCTTCGGCTGGAAGGAGGCGAATACAAGCACTGGGTTCGCCAACGATTCCTCCCGACTCTCTTCTTACGATTGTATTGACCATTCGGCCTTGATTAAAAGTTCTAATAAGTTATAAGACATCCTGTCAACCACAAACATGAGGAGGCGCCACGATGCCAGCGGTAAACCCAGTCGAAGATGCAATGAGCATCGTCATGGTCCAATTTTCGCCAGACCCGGCTACAGACCAAGCCGGCGTCCAACGAAACATTCAAAAGATCTGTGACTATGTTGATCGCGCCTGCAACGGCTTTCCCGGCGTTGATCTCATCGTCGTACCAGAATACTCGACCCACGGCTTCGGCTTCGATCCTTACTCGAACCACCTGAAGCTTGCCTCGACCATCCCAGGTCCTGAAACAGAAGCCTATGGGAAAAAGGCCAAAGAAAAGGGCGTATGGCTGTGTGTCTCAGTTGTCGAAAAACCTGATGATCCAAAGGCCAACCCCTATAACTCAATGGTCATCATCAATTCCGACGGTGAGGTCGCCCTTAAATACCGCAAGATGATGCCATGGTGTCCGAAAGAACCATGGACACCAGGCGAAGTCATGAACGTTTGCGATGGCCCGAAGGGATCACGGCTCGCAATGACCATCTGCTCTGACTTTGACTACCCTGAGGTTGCACGCGAAGCAGCCTGGAAGGGCGCCAACGTCATCCTGCGCCCATCAAAGTACATGTATCCATGGGATCATATTTGGGACATCACCAACATGGTGCGTGCCTATGAAAACCAAGCCTATGTCGTCGCCGTGAACCACACCGGCCAGGACGCATCGTATTCGTATTTCGGCCGCTCGATGGTCTGCGATTACGACGGCAACATCATGTGCAAGATGGGCGACACCGAAGGCCTGACCAAGGTTGATGTCTATCCCAAGATCGTCGAAGCCATCCGCGAAGAACGCATTTCCAATAACTATCTCTATCAGCTCAAGCATCGCGGATATACCGGCGTTCCGCCGACCGGTATGTCCCACAATCCGTTCACCATTTACTCGGAATGGGACAAGATCCCTGAGCGTTGGCAGCGCGCTCCGACCGAAGAAGCGGAAAAGGTCGCAAGAAAGGGCCGCGAGGCACTGGCGCGCGCCGCTGGCAAGGGCGGCCTTGAAGCTGCTGAATAATTGCGCCGCTAGAGATACTTGACTACTGCTCCGGCATGCGCGGTGCCGCTGCACCAATAGGACCAAAGCCAGGCAATAACTTGGCTTTGGCGTTCGATGATTGCCAACCTCAATCCAAATTTCGGTACGCGTTCATGGATTTACTTATCAGCGGCAAGTCCGCACTCGTCACAGGTGCCAGCGCCGGTATTGGCAAAGCCGTGGCCATGGAACTTGCCCGCGAGGGCTGCCGCGTCGCCATGACCGCACGCGGCGCTGAGCGCTTACAGGCCGCCGCAGACGACATCAAAGCTGCGACAGGCGGGACTGCAATCGCCATCCCCGCCGATGTCTCAGATGCGAGCGCCGCCGGTAAACTCGTTGCAGAAACCGCGAGCGCTTTTGGCGGTGTTGACATTCTCATCAACAATGCCGGACGCGCCCATGCTGGCGGTCTACTCGATGTCAGCGACGACGATTGGCAGGATATGGTCTCGACGAAGCTCTATGCCATGATCCGCCTTTGCCGCGCCGCAGTTCCGCATATGAAAAAATCGGGCTGGGGACGGATCGTCAACATGTCATCAATCGGGGGCATCTACCCCAATCCAAAATTGATGGTGTCTCATGGCCTGAGCGCTGCGATAAACAATCTGACAAAGGCATTTGCACTGGAATTTGCAACGTCTGGCGTGCTCGTCAACGCCATTGCAATCGGTGCGGTGCGGACGGGAAACTGGGAAGACAATATGATCCCTAAGGTGCGCGCCACGCGCGCCGATCTCGCAGGCCTCCCGGACGATGAATTGGTGCAGCGGCTGGGAGCGGAAATGACGCCCGTTGGTCGCTTTGGTAATCCGGAAGAAATTGCCGCGACCGCTGCCTTCTTGGCATCAGACCGCAACGGCTTTGTGACCGGTTGCACCATCGAAGCATCAGGCGCCGCCGATCGCTTTATGTAGCAAACGGGTTAGAGCAACCTGCTTTTGATTGGAATACGGACGAGACGGATTAAAATCGGATCGGTTGCTCTAGTCCTAAAATGCGATCGTCTTTGTGCGTTAAGCTGGAGCAACTGAAGCGGTTCCAACTTGAAGCACGATGATCTAGCCCACAGGCTTGAGCATCTGGAAATCGCAGCCCTCATCGGCCTGCAGCACCTCCTCCGCATAAAGCTTGTCATACCCCCTGCGGATAACCACTGCCGGTTGTTTGGCCGCCGCCTCTTTGCGCCGCTTTTCAAGTTCCGTTGCTTCGACCAGCAAATCGATCGCCCGCTCTTTGACACTGAGCCGAATGCGATCACCATCGCGCACCAAGCCAAGCGGCCCTCCGATCGCCGCTTCAGGCGTTACATGCAGAATGATTGTTCCGAACGCCGTGCCACTCATGCGCGCATCTGAAATACGCACCATGTCTTTGACGCCCGCTGCCGCAAGCTTTTTAGGAATTGGCAGATAGCCAGCCTCCGGCATACCTGAATCGCTTTTCGGCCCGGCATTCTGCAGGACGAGAAAATCATCCGCGGTTACATCGAGATCGGGGTCATCGATGCGGTTGGACAAGTCCTCCAAGGAAGAAAACACGACCGCGCGCCCTACCTTCTCAAAAAGCGTAATGTCAGCCGCGGATCGCTTGAGGATTGCCCCGTTGGGTGCCAGCGAACCGAATAATGCGACAAGGCCGCCTGCTGACTCTAATGGCGCCTCCTTGGCAGCAACAACACGTCGATCGACGTAGCCGCCGCCAGCTTCAAGGCGTGCACCAAGAGGCTCGCCGGTAATCGTCAGACAGTCGAGATTTAAGAGCGGTTTCAATTCGCGCAGCACCGCACCCACGCCACCGGCGGCATGAAAATCTTCCATGTAATGCGACCCGACGGGTTTCAGGTTGACCAGAACCGGCGTCGCATCCGAGAGCTCATTGAGCGTTGTCAGCGCAATGGGTATGCCCGCCCGCCCGGCAATCGCGGTCAGATGAATAATCGCGTTTGTTGACCCACCGATTGCCAGCAACACGCGCAGGGCGTTCTCTACCGATTCCCGCGTAATGACTTCGCTCGGCCGGATCGGTTTATCGATTAAGCGCACTGCTTCGGCGCCGGTCGCCTCGCCAGCACGCAATCGGTCCGCATGAACAGCAGGTATCGCCGCCGTTCCAGGCAGCGACATACCCAGAGCCTCTGTAATGCAAGCCATCGTCGAGGCCGTCCCCATCACCGCGCAAGTGCCAGCCGTCGTCGCAAGCCGCCCTTCAATGTCACCAATTTCGCCGGCATCGATTTCACCGGCCCGATACTTGGCCCAAAACCGGCGGCAGTCCGTGCAGGCCCCCAACCGTTCTTCCCCGTACCGCGTGGTCATCATCGGCCCGCCGACCAATTGTATTGCCGGCAGATCGGCCGATATCGCCCCCATCAGTTGCGCCGGCACGGTCTTATCGCAACCACCGAGCAGCACCACCGAATCCATCGGCTGGGCACGAATCATTTCTTCCGTGTCCATCGACATCAGATTGCGAAACTTGAGACTGGTCGGATTTAGGAACACTTCGCCTAGTGAAATCGTCGGAAACTCCAGCGGCAAAGCGCCTGCTGCCAATACGCCCCGTTTCACCGCCTCCAGAAGTTCCGGAAAATGGCGATGACAATTGTTATAGCCGGACGGTGTATAGGCGATCCCGACAATTGGCTTTGACAGCATCTCGCGCGAATAGCCCATCGATGCTGCAAACGAACGCCGGAGATAGCTTGCAAAGTCACGGTCTCCATAGTTGGTCAACCCGCGTTTGATACCCCTTGGGCGATCATCGGACATCAGGCTTTCCCCGTTCAGATTTTCATACGGATATATTTCGCTTCGAGATAGTCATGTATCCCCTGCGCGCCGCCTTCTCGTCCCATACCGCTTTCCTTGACACCGCCGAACGGCGCTTCCGCTGTCGCCAACAGCATCTCGTTGACGCCGACCATGCCGACTTCCATATCCTCCGATGCACGCGTTGCCGTACCGAGATCATTGGTGAAGAGATAGCCAGCCAACCCGAACGGCAATGCGTTGGCGCGCGCCATGACATCATCGTAATCGCTAAAACGCGTCAGCGGTGCGACCGGCCCGAACGGTTCTTCAACCATCACTCGCGCATCATCCGGTACATCTCCAAGAACGGTAGGCTCGAAGAAATGCCCACGATTGAACCCGGATGGGGCTTTGCCGCCAGCCAACACCTTCGCCCCCCGCTCAACCGCATCACCGACCAGTTCCTTGATTGTTGCAAGCCCCCGCGCATTGGCCATCGGCCCCATCTGCACACCATCTTCGGTTCCCGGTCCAAGTTTTATGGCCTTGGCTGCTGCGGCAAAACTTTCTGCAAAAGCCTCATAAGTCTTGTCGTGCACATAAAAACGCGACGGCGAAATGCAGACCTGGCCGCAATTTCGGAATTTCGTTGCTGCGCACACCTGCGCTGCCGCGACCGGATCCGCATCGCCAAATATGATCACGGGCCCGTGCCCGCCGAGTTCCATCGACACCTTTTTGACGCCATCTGCCGCGAGATGCAGAATTTGCTTACCGACCGGCACCGACCCTGTGACGGAGACCTTTCGCACGATCGGTGATTTGATGAGGTGTTCTGCGATCAGGCTCGAATTGCCGGTCACCAATTGCACCACACCTCTTGGGATGCCGGCATCGTGACAGGCTTCAACAAGAAGCGCACACGACCCGGGAGATTCGCCCGCCGGCTTAATGATGATGCTGCACCCCGCTGCGAGCGCTGCTGCAATCTTTCGCGCCGGCAGAAGTGCCGGGAAATTCCACGCCGAAAACGCGGCCACAACACCCACCGGCTGGTGGATGACCATCAATCGCGATTCCGGGTTACGCGCTTCTATGGTCTGACCATAAATGCGCTTCGTTTCTTCCGAATACCACTCGAATTGATCAGCAGCAGCGCCCGTCTCACCCTTTGCTTCTGCCAGCGGCTTGCCGGTCTCAAGTGACATAACGGTGGCGATCGTATCAACGCGCTCTCGAATAAGATCCGCCACGCGGCGCAATTTTTGTGCGCGATCCCAGGTACCCGTATTGCGCCAGACAGTGAAACCTGTTGCAGCGCCATTGAGCGCTCGGTCTAAGTCGGCCGGCCCCGCATCGGCAATCGTGCCAATCACGTCTTCAGTTGCCGGATCCAGCACTTGGCGCGTATTTCCCGACGTTGCCGCCGCCCACTCGCCGTCGATATAAAGATCGAAATTTCGATACATGGTCCACACCGCTGTTAGATGTTTTGTTGAAGATATCTGTGCTGGACATCATTGACCCAGTTGCCGACATTCCAAGACCCATAGGCGCCCATACCCCCCAGCGGATCATCGCCGCAATAAACGGGCAGGTGAATGACACTCAGGCCATCGAAGGCAAAAGCCGACTCTAGCGCTGCTTTGAGTTCGGCCGCTGTCGTACCGCCGAACAGCGCGTTAACTCCGCTCACGGATGCCGCCATCGCGCAATAATCAACCGTAACGCCATCATTGGTCTTAAAGCCATTTTGATATTGTGCATTTTGTAAACCGGTAATGGCTGCCATCCGCCGGTTATCGAATATGACCACTGCTCCCTTCACGCCGTGTTCGACGCCGTCGATCAGGATTTGCGGGTTCATCATGAACGAGCCGTCTCCCGTGAAAGCTACGCCGTACCGCGGCGCATCCGCCATCGCGGACGCGATCAAGGCGGAAACGGCAAAGCCCATATAGGATGCACCGGATTCGGTAAACGTATCACCGCTCTTATCATCCTCGACAATTTGGAACCCGTTCGCTTGCACATCACCAGCATCGAAAAACTTTGCTGCATCGTTTGCTTTTGCGAAATCAGCAACGATCTTAATCGCCGCCGGTTGTGTAAGAACCGGCTTTTGCCACACCTCGTCAATCAGTTGGCCGTTAGCATAACGCTCAGCCTTGAATGCCTGCCAAGCCTCTTTTTGTTCGCGGCACGCCTCCAGCCAGTTGCGCTTTGCATCCAAATTGCCACCTCCGGCACTCGCCAGCACCGCCAACAGACCGTCGATGACCGCGGTGATATCGCCGCCAAGCCCCGTCGTATTGGCATAATGCGTGAGGTCTGCCAAATCGCCATTAATATTGATCACCGCCTTTGCGTTCGGATACCCGACCCCGGAGCAATCAGCCTGACAAACCGCGCGCGTGCCGACGGCGATCAACAACTCCGCCTGCTCCATGGCAAAGTTACCGCAAATCGATCCCTTCGAACCGCCTACGTGCATGTTTTGAGGATGCGCGTCTTCCAGGACGCCGGTTGACCCCGGCGATTGCACCAGAGCGGCACCACTCGCTTCAGCCAGACGGCGAAGCGCATCATCATGACCACGCGTCCCGCCACCGGCCTTGATGACGATTTTTTCCGCTGCGCGAATGCGGGAAACCGCCGCGTCGTAATCCGCAGGACAGGCGGGCGCAAGTTTCGCGAGATCGGGCCGGCCCGGCAATGTCGCAACATTGATAGAGACGCTTTGCGGCTGGGTATTGAGCGGCAAGAGCAAATAGAATGGTCCTGCCTTGTAGGGATGATTGACGCACAGGCTGCCCCGGCGCATGCACTCGCGCAATGCTTCCGGCGTATGCAGGATATAGGACTGTCCCATCGTTGCCGTCAGCCGACCAAAGAGCCCTTGCTCCTCTTTGGGAATCTGCTGCATGTTGTAGCCTTCACCGTAAGTCGTCTCATCGCCATAGATATGATAGACGCCAACACCGTTTGACATAGAGGCTAACGAACCGGCCATCGCTTGCAGCGCACCTGGACCTATTGACGTCACAACGGCAGGCACCTCACCATATTGCCAAGAGAGCGCCGTCCCAGCGTGTGCCATCTCCACTTCATTGCGGAAGTTGAACGTGCGCGTCACACCTTCTTCTTCATAAACCCGCAGCACTTCACCAAGGTCCGTTGAACCGTGACCGAAGATCGCCAAATACTTGCGAACACCCTGTTTCAATAGCGCCAAGACCAAGGCTTCAGACAACGTCGTCTCGATAATGGCGGATAACTTGCCCTGCGCAACCGCTGCATCAATCCCACCGGCTGATTTGATAGCCTTTGCGCGCGCCCGCACTAGCCGAGATAGTTCCGTCTCCATTGAGCTCCTCGATACGCTGCAATCCGTTTGCGTAAATAAGACCTAACAGACAACCTGCGATGGCTCAGCGACGGTTGCCGTGGCACTTTGCTGAGCCGCAAGTGCTTCAATAATCTTGTCCGGTGTGGCCGGCAAAGATGTGATCCTGACACCGATGGCATCATAGATCGCATTCATGATCGCCGGTGCCGTTGGCACAAGTGCCGGCTCACCAATCCCTTTCACACCGAGCGGACCGATCGGATCGGGATCTTCGACAATGACAGATGTAATCTCCGGAATATCGAGGGCTGTTGGCAGGATATACTTTGCAAAGCCATGCGTCGTCGTATGTCCCTCTTCAAGCTTATAGTCTTCCATCAATGCTTGTCCGAGCCCCTGTACGATGCCACCCTCAATCTGGCCCTCGACGCCACGCGGATTAACCGCCCGTCCGACATCATGCACGGCCCACATTCCGAGCACCTGTACTTCACCGGTCACCGTATCAACTTCGACCTCCGCCACCTGTGTACCGAACACATAGGCCTGCCAGGGGCTGCCGGAGCCATCCTCGGGGTCAAGCCCGGTACCATGCGCTGTGAAGGATCCGGAACCAACCGGGACGACACCGCGCCTTTTGCAGATATCGACCGCCTCCTCCATAGTCATTTTGAGATTGGTGCCGTCCGCCCAGATCTCACCATCGAAAGCGACAAGGCAATCTTCCCCCACACCCCAGAAATCTGCGATTTCCCTATCCAATTTGGCACGCGCATCTCGGCAGGCAAGCGCCACCGAATTGCCAATCATGTAGGTTTGCCGTGTCGCACCCGCATGCGCTGCCTCTGGAGATCGCGCTGTATCATTGTCACCAAGCGTCACTTGCTCTGGCTTGACGCCGAGTTCCTCGGCTGCGACCTGACATAATAGAGTAAGGATGCCCTCACCGATTTCCGTTACGCCTGTCACGACCTTTGCCGTGCCCCCGTCATCGATTTCGACCCAGGCGCCGGCGCGATCGATCGTTGCCGTACGTGCAATGCCATACCAAGAGGCGGCCATACCGCGACCGCGCTTTTTCGTCATCACGCCACCTCCTCTTGGTCTGCAACAGATTGCCTGCGAATCCGCGCCCCAAGCGTACAGGGCTGCCGGGTCCCTGGCCCGCCAAGGTCTTGGCGCACACCACCGCGCACCCTCGGCGCACCCGCCTCCCATCGCGCCACACGTTCAGCCTCATCCAGCACCCGCCCCATCGACACGGAACCAAGCTTTTGCTTGGTATGCGTCACCGCGCCATCACGCATCATGTTTACGCGCCGAATCTCAAACGGATCGAGCCCGAGTTTTTCCGCAGCAATATCCAAATGCGATTCGGTAGCAAACTGGGCCTGCATGGCCCCGAACGTTCTAAACGCCCCCGACGGGGTGTTATTCGTATAAACCCCGATCGTATCGATCGACACATTCGCAATGTCATATGGCCCGCAGGACAAGATCGCGGCCTTACGCATAACGCCCTCTGTCGACATGCCGTAAGCACCGCCATCGGAAATCATCTTGAAGGCCACGGCCGTAATGCGACCATCCTTCTTGAGTCCCATCTTGTAGGTGATGCGTGCGGGATGGCGTTTAGCCGTCGAGATGATCGATTCTTCCCGGGTAAAGATGAGGCGGACGGGCGCCCCCGTCTTCATCGCAGCCAGCGCCAACATACCCTGATAGATCATGTCTTCCTTGCCGCCGAAGCCGCCGCCAACCGGGCTCATAATGAACCGCACTTTTTGGATTGGCTGGGCAATAATCTTTGCCAGCATATGGCGATGATGCGTGATGTTCTGGCTCGGCGAAATGACGGTCACCACATCATCGTGATCGACATAAGCGATACCTGCTTCTGGTTCGAGGTACGCGTGTTCGACCTGTTGTGTTGAATAGGTCTCCTCCACGATCAGGTCCGCTTCACCAAACCCGGCTTCGACATCGCCTTTGCGAATAGGAATGTGCTTAACGATGTTGTCGGGCGCATACTCATGCAGCACCGGCACACCCTCACCAAGCGCCTCTTCCGGATCGAACAACGCTGGCAGCACTTCGTAATCAATCTTGATCAATTCAAGCGCCTGCTTGGCGATCAAAACGCTGTCAGCAGCAACAGCGGCAATTGCTTCGCCAACGTAGCGCACTTTGCCTCGCGCCATGATGGGTTGATCATGCACAAAGACCCCAAAGTTGTCTTCCCCTGGCACATCATCGGCTGTGATCACGCATGCCACGCCGTCGAGCGCTTCCGCAGCGCTGGTATCAATGGAAATGATCCGCGCATGCGCATACGGGCTCCGTAAGACCTGCATATGCAGCATGCCTGGCATCATCATATCGCCTGCATACCGCAGGCGGCCGGTTACTTTGCTCGGTGCATCGAGCCGCCGCACATTGGAACCGATATAAGACTCGCCGACATCTGTTTCCTCAAGCACCTCCGGCGACAACCGCCCTGCCATCACATCGCGTGCAATACCAACTGCTTCAAAAATCTTGGAATACCCCGTGCAGCGGCAGATATTACCGCCGAGCCTTTCCTTTATCTCCTCGATATCCGCATCCGGGTTTTGGCGTAGTGCTGAGGTGGCAGCCATTACCATGCCGGGAATACAATAGCCGCACTGGCTGGCACCGGTTTTGTGAAACGCCTTTTGTATGGCGGTCATTCCGCTGGCACCGGCCAATCCTTCGATCGTCTCAATCTCTGCACCATCTGCCTTGGCGACTGGCATCAGGCAGGATTTGACCAGCTTGCCATCCACGAATACCGAGCAGGTCCCGCACTCTCCGGCGCCGCATCCCTCTTTGGTACCGGTCAGATTTATTGCCTCGCGCAGGTAATCCAAGAGGCGCATATGGACGCCGGCCGCTCGCGTGACCGTTCGCCCATTCACCGTCATTCTGACATTCAAATCAGACATGAGCCTTCTCCTTGAGCGAAGTCTCTCCAACTTTGATTCCGACATCGGCCAGTGCGTCCTGTAACGCACGAATAATAAAGCCCGCCGCCACGATCTTGCGGTAGCCCTGACGCGATCTGGATTGCACCAACCCATCCGTCATCTCACCGGCAGCGCTGAGCGTCTCGAAAGATATCGCCCTGCCCTTCAAAAACGCTTCGATTTCACGCAACCGCATTGGCACAGGCCCCGTCCCGCCCATCGCCAGACGAACATCTTCGAACACCGACTGGTCCTCGGACGGCTTGACCAACGCGGTCGTACACACCACTGAAATCACCAACGAACGCCGTAGTCCGACTTTCTCAAATGATCCGCCATACCCCAGCATGGAATCGCAGACCACCGCCGTTACAATCTCGCCGGCCTGCAGCGCCGTCATTCCGGGCCCGGTAATAAAGTCCTCAACCGCAAGAGTATGCCGAACAATTCTTCCATCGACGAGCTTCGCGATCTCCACTTCACCGTTCATTGCAACCACCGGTGGCGTTCCATCAGCAGCAGGTGAAGCATTGACGAGATTACCGGCAAGTGTCGCCTGCTCCCGAATCTGATCATCTGCAAACCATATCGCGCAATAAGGCATGCACGGCATGTGCCGGCGCAGCTCGCCATCAGTCAGAAATCTTTGATAGACAATATTGGCGCCAAGCCGCACCCGTCCGCCTGTGAGTTCATACTGATTAAATTCACCGATACGCGATACATCGATCAATTGCGGCACATGCACATCACCGGCCCGGCCCTCACGCGCCCAGGGTAGAAGGTCCGTGGCGCCGGCGACAATGCGGCTGCCATCAGGCGCACTGGCCCACAACGCTAATGCTTCCTTGAGTGTTGTAGGCATGAAGTATGAGTCGCAATTCAACATTGCGAGAGATCTCCAGATACCCAGTGCTGCACGCTATTCAGCAGCTACTATGTTTTCGGCTGCGTGTTTATTCTTGACCACGACTTTAATGGCGTCTTCGACCCGCTCTTTCGCATACCGCAGCGCTTCTTCCAGATCATCCATATCGAACGTGTGCGTATGGATCAGGGTCGAATCGAACCGCTTCTGCCGCATAAAGGCTTCGGCGCGGTGGGTTGCCGATTTGCCCTCACCCCGGATGCCATAGATGTAGATGTTGTTGCGCACCAGATAGGCGACATCGACCGGCACCTCGCCATGCGGAAACGCAGCCAAGCATATTTTGCCGCCGCGATTGACCATACGTGCCGCCTCATTGAGCGCATTTGGTGCCGCCGAGCACTCAAGGACGTAATCGACCCCCTTGCCGCCGTTCAATTCTTTGACCTTCTCGACAACGTCATCCACCTCGCGGACATTGACGACATGATCCGCACCAAGCTTCTTGCCGATTTCGAGCCTATTATTGCGCGTGCCGGTCAAGATAACTGGTTGCGCGCCCATGGCCTTCGCGACCGCAACACCCAATAGCCCAATCGGTCCAGGCCCGGTGATAACAACACTCTCGCCGGCCACCAGGCCGCCGAGCTCTGTCAATCCATACATTGCCGTACCGGCTGTGACGACCAATGTCGCCTCTTCATCCGACATCCCATCGTCGACATGAATAAGCGTGTTGATGTTGTTGACCTGATATTCGCAAAACCCACCGTCTGTCGTAAACCCGTTGGCCCGGTGCCCTTTGTTCACGTCGCCATAATTCTTACCGTAGTTGTGGCAAGACGTGTACATACCCTCACGGCACCGCTTGCACTGCCCGCACCCATTGTGGATTTCGACTGTCACGCGATCGCCGATGCCATACTCATCGACACCAGGCCCTAGAGCGACGACCGTGCCCATGTATTCATGACCTGGCGTAAAATTCTTGTTGTATGGATCGCCGCCATGAATTTCGGCAGGCGGACCATTGTAGATAATCTCCAAATCCGTCGCACAGATTGCCACCGCATCAATGCGCACAAGCACCTCGGCCTGCTCTGGCACCGGCACATCCTTTTCGCCGAGGCTCAATTCTCCAGGCCCCCCGAGCACCCAGGCTTTCATCTTATCCGGGATGGGAAATTTTGGATCCACCGTGACAGTATTGGGCATCGTCATGCGACTATCTCCTCATGCGTCCAGCAATGCGTTGTATAAATCCTAATGGTCCTACTAAGTCGCCAATCGATGCGAACCTAAAGGCAAACCTCGCTCGGCCCCCCGAGGCGTTCCGAAATTGCAACCGCGGATTGCCGAACACCGGCCTTGATGTCATCGAGATACGCCGTGCGCGCCCGCATCTTCGGCACTGAACAGCTTATGGATCCTATTACGGCTCCCTTGTGATCGCGGATCGCTGAACCGATACACACAACGTCTTTCTGAAATTCTTCCTTGTCGACGGCATAACCATTGCGGCGAACATGGCGCAGCTCTTCGATCAGTTGGTCTACATCGACGATGGTTGCCTCTGTAAACGGTGTGAGCCCCTTTTCCGCAATGATGCGCGCAATCTCCGGTTCGGGCAGCCACGCCAAAATAGCTTTACCCGTCGCCGTCGCATGTGCCGCGTTGGTCTTGCCTGGCGTGGTTATTGCCACGCCCACCGGCAAGCGACTTTCAAGCATCGTCAAAGTCACCAAGTCATAGCCTTGCATGGTGGCCAAATGCACACTTTCCATCGTCGCGAGATTGAGCTGACGCAGCTCCGGCATCGCAAACTCGACCAAATCGAATTGACGTGTACGGATGGTGGAGAGTTCAAGAATTCTGTTGCCGAGATAATAACTGCGGCCTTTCGGATTTTGCCCGACATAGCCATGTGCAGCCAAGGTCGACAGCAGGTGATGGCACGTTGAAATATTGAGCCCGGCCTGACGCGAAATATCTCCAAGCGCCAATTCGCCATCGGCATTTGCCAAAACGTCCAGAATAAATAGCGCGCGGTCGACCGATTGAATGGTGCGCCGCGGGCGCGAGGTTTCCCGTCCCGGCCCCAATTGTTTCTGGTCGCCTGCACGATCTGCAGCGAGATCAATATCCTCAGCCATCGTCTCTTGGTCGCACTCACATTTAACCGGCTCCGCCAACGTGTCGTTGGCGCCTAAGACTAACAACAGCCCAAAACGTGGGCTTATGTCAAATATTTTTTACAATGCAAAATATGTTTTCATAATATCAAATTTCAGTCCCTGATGAACACGCCCCAAAAGGCATTAAATTTTCTCGACCACGCAGCGCGAGGGCGTCGTACCCAAAACAGCCGACAACGTCAGCAAAACGTCCATCGCTGATGTCTCGACTGCCGACTTGCTTGATCTAGCCATTCCAAACTGCCACGGTATCGCCTGGTGCCCGAAAATCATCGATTTCGCACAGCCCATCGGCACCTGAGACGGAGGAAATCATATGCTCAAAAAGTTCGCCCATCGGATCGGACTGGCAGGCGTCATAGGCGCCCTAGGCCTGACCATTGGCCTCGCGCCACAAGCACAAGCCGCAAAGGACCTCTTCAAAGGCAAGAAGATCAGCATCATGGTCCCGTTTGGTCCGGGCGGTGGCTATGACACTTATGCCCGCATCATGGCACCGTTCTTCGCCAAGTATCTGGACGCGACGGTGATTGTTCAAAACAAGCCCGGTGCCGGCGGCCTGCTTGGCCTTGGACAGGTATACAAGGCCAAAGCCGATGGCAGCCAGTTGATATTTTTCCAGGGTACGGGCGCTGCGGCAGCACAAATTATCGGCCACAAGAACGTGCGTTATGATCTGCTCAAGATGAGCCACATTGCAACGGTGGCATATTCCCCGTGGCTAATTCTGGTCCAACCAAAATCACCATTCAATACCATCGCTGACATGCAAGCAGCAAAAAAACCAATCATTTGGGCTGGTAGCGGCCCGACGGCCAGCGGCGCCACGGGCTCCCGCTTTTTGTGTACGGCGCTCAAGTTGAAATGCAGGGTGGTACTTGGCTACAAAGGTTCGAAGAGTTCGGTATTGGCACTGGCCCGAAAAGAGGTCGACGCCTACTACGTATCGGATTCGTCTGCAGACAAATATGTATCCGGCGGCAGCGCCAAAGCCGTAATCAATACCAGCAGAACCAAGTCGCGCTTTTTCCCCAAGCACAAGTCGATCTATGACGTAGTGAAATTGCCAGCCAATGCCAAGTGGTTGATCGAATACCACAACAAGCTTGAGAAGCTCGGCCGTTTGCTGTCTGGCCCTCCAGGTATGCCGGCTGATCGACTAGCCCTGCTGCGCAAAATGGCCAAAGACATCCTAAATGACAAAGAGTTTGTCGCAACGGCTGAAAAACGCCGCCGCTACATCCTCTACAGCAATGCGGCCGATACAGTTGCGGCATTAAAGGGTGTTTTGAAGATTTCTGCATCAGAAAAGAGGCGCGTTCTGAAACTGATTCAAGGCAAATGACAAAACACTAACGAATAGGTTGGCGGTGACAGCTGCCAACCTCCGATTTGGGGTAAAGGACAATCACGGATGACGACTTCGACCACACACAAGCGAAAACCTGATTCGCCAAACAGCCGCATCAGTGAACAAGAATGGCAAACGCGTGCGGCCCTGGCAGCGGGCTGCCGCGTGACCCAACACTTCGGTTGGAACAACTCTATTAGAAATCACTTTACCGCACGCGTGCCGGATGAACCGGACAAATTCCTTATGAACCCGGTCGGTCTGACTTGGGATGAAATCACGGCATCGGATTTTCTGAAAGTCGACTTTGACGGCAATGTTTATACGGAATCTGATTTACCACCCGGTCCCGCAGGGCTTAGCTTTCATGGCGCCATCCTGAAGGCCAATCCCCACCTCCAGTGTTCATTCCATTTGCATGAGCCAAATGGTGTCGCCGTTTCAGCAATGCAGGACGGGCTCATTTATGCAACCCAGGAATCCCTCTCTCTTTACGGCCTAGTCGGCTACCACGAATTCGAGGGCCTTGCAGACGACGCCGAAGAGGGCAAACGCATTGCCGACGAACTGACGGAAAAGGTATGCATTATCATGCACAATCATGGTTTGTTGAGCGTCGGACGCAGCATTTACGAGGGCTTCTATTATATGCAGCGCTTAATCGAGGCATGCCAAATACAGGTAAGACTGATGTCGACCGGCGCCGAAGTCCGACATATACCAAAGGACATCTGCGAGCATACATACAGGCAATTTCAAAAGCGCGCCGAAAATCGACCGATCGGCCTTGCCGACTGGACGGCTTATGTCCGCCTCGCCGAGCGTCTCGATCCAGCCTACAAGAACTGATGCAAACCCGTCAGCCACCAAAAACAAGACGATCGGTTTGCTTGGCCCAGCACAAACTGACGTCTATTTAACAACTGCGCCTAGTACCAAACATCACCCTTCTTTATGCCCTGGCCTTGCGGAAGTTCGAACTGCCCCTGTGGCAAGCCATGTAGATAGGCAATCACCTCATCGGAATGGAGCACATTGGCGTATTTGGCATTCATATCGCAAAGGTTGATAGCGTGGCTCGCCTGACTGCGGTCGAAACAACCGTCTTCCACGACCGTCGTGCGAAAATTCAGTGAGAATGAATCGATCACGGTTGCCCTGACACATCCCGACGTCGTCGTACCCGTTACGATAACGCTATCGCAGCCCAGGTACTGCAGATAGCTTTGTAGCGGCGATCCGAAAAATCCGGATGGTTTCTCCTTGCGCACCACAATATCGCGCGAACCAGGCTCGATCTCTTTGACGATGACATTGCCATCCATCCCGCCATAAGTCTCCGCCTCAATCGTCACCTCGCGATCTTCCCCCGATCGCGCATTTTTCCACGACCAGGAACCAGCATTCCAATTGTCCGGCCGCCGCGTCCCAGTCGTGTAAATGACGGGCACGCCCTTGCTGCGGCAAATGTCAATCAGCTTTTGCAACACCGGGATCGCCGCCCAGCCCTCTTCGCCACACGAATTGCGCCACTTTTTAATCGACTCAAGAATTGGCAGCGACTGCTCACCGACAAACGCATAGTTGACATCAATCACCAACAGGGCCGGACGCTGTCCCCATTCCGCCAGCGCCCCATAGCCGGAGGCTGCAAACACTTCCTTGTCGCGCGCGGTCAAAAACTTATCCCAAATTCGCTCGCGCACCTGCTCATCGCTCATGTCACACACTCCAGTTCCTAGAAATATTCTTGATGGCCATCACACCGGTATATAGAAGCTAATGCCGCGGCCACGATTGTCAAATCAAACACAGCGATCAATGCAGTCGGGTTGATCGTTGGGCCAATTACATCGTCTTGCCCCTCTTTCGCCCACCGTCTTTCGGTACCCCTAATTCCTTCTCGCGCTCCAGCAAAGCCGCCTTGCGTTCAAGGCCCCAGCGATAACCGCTCAGTCCCCCGTCCCGCCGAATGACCCTGTGACATGGCACCACGACAGCGACTGGATTGGCGGCGCACGCCTTGGCCACCGCCCGGCTTGCCGTTGGTCGGCCAATAGTTTCTGCAACATCGCTATAACTCCGCGTCTCCCCCGCCGGAATGTCCTGCAACGCAGCCCAAACCCGGTGTTCGAACGCCGTGCCCTGGACGTCCAACGGTAGTTCCATCGACAATTCCGGCTGTTCAATCTTCCCGACAACTTTTGCAAGCAAGTCTTGCAGGTTGCCTCCCCCTTCAACGCGCTCCGCCTTCGGAAACAACGCGGCTAGCTCTGCAAGCAATTCTGCTTTTCCCCGGCGACCCTTATCACCAAGTCTGACCGCACACACACCGTTTGGTGTTGTCGCCACGAGAACTGCACCAAGCCAGCAAGGCCCGATGGCATAGCGGATGGTTTGGCCGGCGCCACCGGCCTTATACGTCGCTGGTGTCATTCCAAGTTTGGCAATCGCCCCCTCATAAAATCGGCTGGAAGAGTTATAACCTGCCGTTACCAAGGTATCCCCGATGGAACCATACTTGCCATCGGCGAGCCCCGCCCGCGCACTTTGATCTCTCAATGCCCTGGCATATTGCGCCGGAGACAGCCCGACAATCCGCCGAAACAGCTTTTGGAAATGCGCCGCGCTCAAGCCGCTCTCCGTGCTGAGCCGCACAAGACCCGGCGCTTTCAAGCCTGTCAAAAGACTATCCTCGATTAAACGACAAGCTTCGGCCACCCGTTGCACATCTATTTGCGCCTGCGACATCTCATTTGGCCTGCAGCGAAGGCAGGCACGGTAGCCGTCGTTTTCCGCATCGCAATTGAGACGGTAGAACGATACGTTTGCGCGATTGGGTCGGCGAGATGGGCAGCTCGGCCTGCAATAAACGCCTGTGGTGCGCACCGCAAATACGAATAGTCCGTCGGCCGCGCTATCCCGCCTCAATACCGTTTGCCATTGCGCTTCGGTTATACTGCTCTGCTCTGGCATCATTGGTTGCAAACCCGTTCATGCTACCGGCGCGGATTGATTGTGCGCCGCAGCTATGAGACTACCAAGACAATTCGCTAAGATGGTATCCGAAACTTGTGCTCAAATTGGCCGCGCCGATAGCAGCCTGCACGGCATCAAGGCTGTTTCCAAGACGCCTGATGCTCGGTTAGGCTGCAAACCACCACCCCTTAACAAACCCTATTCCGATGACCGACCATTTGCCAACCGCCCTACCCTTTGATCCAAATCCCCGGCCACCCAGCTGGCGCCTGCCCGAGGGTGCCTGCGACACCCACTTCCACGTCTTTGGCCCACCACACAAATTCCCATATTCAGCCCAGCGCCGATACGAACCGTCAGCGGCACCAATCGAATACTATTGGGACATGCAAAAGATAACCGGCCTCACGCGCGGCATCATTGTTCAACCGACCGCTCATGGCCTCGACAATAGCGCCATAGTGGATGCCATCGCCCGCTCGGACGGCCGTCTCAAAGGCGTCGCCTGTTTCAACGAGGAAACAACCGATGCGCAACTGGACGCCTTAAAGGCAGCCGGTATTGTCGGCGCCCGCTTCTCACTAATGTCAGACCGTCCCGGCACACGCACAAATATCGAACACGCCTTACCCCGCCTCGCCAAGCGCGGCTGGTCGCTTCACCTACACATTGAAGCGAACGAACTGCTGGCGTGCGAAAGTTTCCTCAGGGAATTGCCGGGTCCCGTCATTATCGATCACATTGCCCGTATCAATCCCAAAGACGGACTGCAACAGCCGGCGTTTCAGCTACTACTTGATCTATTGTCTGATGATCGCTTCTGGACCAAACTTTGCTGCCTGGACAAACTCAGCGCCTGCCCCGCACCGAGTACGCCGGACGCCATTCCATATCTGGACACCATCCCGTTTGCGAAGGCGGCAATAGAAAAAGCCCCAGACCGAGTTATCTGGGGCACTGACTGGCCACACGGTAATACGTTTACGCTGGGCCGCATCCCTAATGAGGGTGCGCTTCTCGATCTATTCGCGGCAATCTCACCTGATAGAGAAACCCGCAATCGGATATTGGTGGACAACCCGGCACGCCTCTATCGCTTTTAGCCGTGCCCCTAGGCCCGCATTCTCGCCCAACGGTTTAGCGACGACGGAAGTTCTGCTTCCGCTGTCCTCCACCGGCCGGCCTTGGTCCGGATTCCGTTTTGTGACGGAACACGATGCGCCCCTTTTCGAGATCATAGGGCGTCATTTCGACCGTCACTTTATCACCAGCGATCGAGCGAATACGGTTACGCTTCATTCGCCCCGCGGTGTAGGCGACAATTTCGTGGCCATTTTCAAGACGGACCCTAAAGCGTCCGTCGGGAAGAACCTCAACCACCGATCCTTCAAATTCCAGCAATGCTTCCTTTGCCATTCGTACTCCTTGAATTTGTGCACGATACACGATTGGAGTGCACATCCAACCAGCCGTCAATGACGGCTGTTCAACTCACCTAAATAGGTTTTGTGGACTGCCTACCAGCTTAAGCGATATCAGAACAGTAAATTCTGCTAGATATCATTGCCGACTAACATGTTATCGCGGCCAGAACCCCGCCGTTGGCGGTTACAATCCGGTTCGGCCGCCGTTGCGGGCCGAAGAAGCCCGAACCCTGTCAGAGGACCGTATGACCATCCACCGGGCTTAAGTAGGGTGAAAAGGAGAAATGTCAATGCGCCAGCAAAATTGGACCCGCATGGCGGGACGCGATTTTTTCACCGTTTCCGTGAGCGGCACAGGAGCAGGCGACCAGGCCAAGGAAAGCCGTGTCGCCATCGAAACCGCCCTTGCTATCCTCGACGAGTCGGGCTTTAGGCCCGATCAGTTGGCGCGAAGCCGCTTGTGGGCAAGGGATGCTGAAAGTCGCCAAATTGCAAGTAATGTGCGCCGCGACCTCCTAGCGGACAGCGCCAGAAGTGCCAGTGCGAGCTTTATTGATCCAAATCGCCTCGCGCAGAACGCCACAATGATGATCGATCTGACAGTACTTGCAACCCAATCGACACCCGCCGAAAAGACGATCCAAGAATACGACCCACCCATGACTCCGGCCATGTTCGTCGCTTTCGATGGCATGGTCTTCTTCTCCGGCTACACCAGCATGGCAGCAAATCTCGGCGCACAGCTCGCCGAGATACGCGCCGGCTTCGACCGTTTTCTCGAGATCGCTGGCACCAATTGGAGCCAAGTAACAAATATTTCTGTCTTTCTTGCCCGGCCTGAAAATTCGGGCGCCGCCTTGGCCGAGATCGCTGCCAACCTGCCGCCACTCGATTGCCGCCAAACC
Organism: Hyphomicrobiaceae bacterium; assembly: GCA_965223255.1. Taxonomy (GTDB): domain Bacteria; phylum Pseudomonadota; class Alphaproteobacteria; order Rhizobiales; family Hyphomicrobiaceae; genus CBDCWA01. Next base: position 1,264,376 of record CBDCWA010000004.1, read on the forward strand.
ACAACCCTCGTAGAGGGTTTCTCAGCGCCCGAAAAGCGCGTGGAAATCGAAGTCACCGCAAAGCTTTAAACCCGAAGCACATGTCTGGCCATTAACCACGGAAGACCAGCCTGGCCTTACCCTCGAAGATCAAGCGTTGGCCGGCCCCAGACTTGACAAGATCGGACTTTGTAGCGACTTCTAGGCCAACAAAGTTCAATTGTTTGCATCGACAGCCCCCGCGCGGTCGCCACGCGTATCTTGCGAAAAATACCGACTGGCGACCGGGGCACCTATTACGGCTGATGCGGACATCAACCCGACGGCATAGGGAGATGACAGTGGCCCACGACGTACCAGGAAAAGACGAGGTTTCTCATTGGCATGAGCCAGGTGGCTTAAGAAAGGCCGGGCTTGGCGAATTCAAGAAGCAGCCGACCCCCTATGATGCCTTTATGGCGTCGGAAGGCATCCCGACCTTCCGCGACATTGGCATTTCCAAGGTCCAAAACCTGCCTCTGGTCGATTGGCCGCGCATGGGTGGCAAGGGTCACTTCATTCAGCTTTATGGCACCGAGACCAAATGGGGCTGTTATGTCGTTGAAGTGCCGCCCGGCGGTGCGCTCAATGTTGAAAAGCACATGTATGAAGAAATCTTCCTGGTCATTGAGGGCCGTGGCTCGACGGAAGTCTGGGTCGATGGCGATTCGAAAAAGCATGTGTTCGAGTGGCAAAAGGGGTCGATGTTTTCGATCCCGATGAACGCTTACCACCGCATCGTCAATGCAACGTCTGGCGGCGCCCTCTTGCTTGCCGGTACCACGGCGCCGAATGTCATGAATATGCTCCAGAACAAGGATGCAGTTTTTGACAATCCATTCGTCTTCAAGGATCGGTTCTCGGGCGCTGATGATTTTTACAAACCCAATGATGATATCGAGCCCGATCCGGTGCGCGGTCTTGCCATGCGGCGGACCAACTTCATACCCGATGCCATCAATTGCGATCTACCGCTCGACAATCGCCGCTCCGTCGGCTATCGCCGCGTTGAGCCGTTCATGACCAACAATGCCTTTTATTTCTGGATCGGCCAGCACGAAAACGGCCGCTATTCAAAAGGTCATGCCCACACCTCAGCCGCTGTTCTCATCTGTTTGAAGGGCAAGGGCTACACCTATTCCTGGCCTGAGCGTTGTGGCGAACAACCATGGGTCAATGGTCACGAAGATCAGATCCGCCGGCTTGACTATGAACCGATCGGCATGGTGACGGCAGCGCCGGGTGGCGCACGCTGGTATCACCAGCATTTCTCCGTCTCAAAAGACGATTTCCGGTTGACGGCATGGTTCGGCCCGCACAATCCGGGGCGTGATCCAGGCGCACCTGGTGAAAAGCACACCGATTATACCGCCATCGACGTCCACAAAGGCGGCACGGCCATTCCCTATTGGATGGAAGATCCGTACTTGCGCAACGAATACGAGACGACGCTGAAGGAAAACGGTGTCACCTGTCGAATGGACCCCAATTGGTACGATCGACCCGCCGAAGAACAGCACATGAGCGTCGTATAACGCGACGCGCACTGCATCGTGCCGCATAACGCGTGGCGCCTTCGGGCGCCGCTTCTTTGAAATCACCACCCTAAGATCCATGCCTATCGCATCGCCAAAGACAGGCGCCTAAACTCCGAAGGACCCCACCAATATGATCGAAGAACCCCAAGGTGGCCGCATATTCTTTTCAAGCGCCGGGCGCAGTCTGGAAGGCGAAGACGAAATTGAACTTACCAGCGTCGGCGTCGACATTGGCTCATCGACATCACATCTGGTTTTTTCCCGCTTGCTCCTCGAGCGATTGGACAATCGTTATGTGGTCACCGAACGCGAAGTTTTCCACGAAAGCGACGTTCTGCTGACCCCATATGCCGACGACATGACCATCGACGCCGACGGACTTGGCAAATTTGTCGACGAACAATATCGCCTCGCCAACATTAAACCGGAAGCAATCGACACCGGCGCGCTAATCTTGACCGGCGTTGCCGTCCGCCGCTCGAACGCCCGCGCCATCGGTGAGTTGTTCGCAGCAGAGGCCGGCAAGTTTGTCTCGGTCTCAGCCGGTGACGGTCTAGAGACGACACTGGCCGCTTATGGGTCTGGCGCTGTTGCCCGGTCTATTCGTGAACAGAACCGCGTCATGAATATTGACATCGGCGGCGGCACATCAAAGATCGCAACCTGCGAAAATGGCGAACTCGTTGACATGACGGCGATCGATGTCGGCGCCCGCGTCATTACTATTGACGACAATCGCCGCATTACGCGCATCGAAGAATCGGGCAAACGCTTCGGTCAGGAATTTGGCCTTACCTTAGACGTCGGCAGCGAATTATCCGAAGCCAACACCAAGGATATCGTACAACGCATGGCCGACCGATTGTTTGAAGCCATCTCCACCGCCAACCTGGATCCGGCAACCGAAGGCCTGTTGCGTCTGGATAAGTTGCACAACACCCGCAAGCCCGACAAGATCACATTCTCCGGCGGCGTATCGGAATTCATTTATCAACGCGAAGGCGGCGCTTATGGCGATTTGGGACCAATGCTCGCCACCGCCATCAGGGAAAAAATCGAGCAATGGGGCATCCCGATCGAAGTCCCGGAACAAGGCATTCGCGCGACAGTCGTTGGCGCCTCCCAATACACAATTCAGGTCTCCGGTTCGACGATCTTTGTGAGCCCTGTCGACACCGTACCCTTGCGAAACGTCCCGGTGATTGTACCCGACCTGCCACTTGCCGCCGACGAGCTGGACCAGGACGCGATTGCAGCTGCCATTCAAACCGCCTTGCGCCGGCTCGACCTGCACGAAGGCGAACAGGCGGTCGCCATGTGCTACCGCTGGGATGGGTCGGCAACCTTCAGGCGGCTCGAAGATTTTGCCAGGGGCATCGAAAAGGGCCTTGCCACCTGTCTTGAGAAAAACCATCCACTCATTCTGGTCGGCGATGGTGACGTTGGCGGGTTGGTTGGCATCCACTGCTCAGAAGAGGCCAAGCTCGGCTGCCCCGTCGTATCGGTGGATGGGATCAATTTGAAGGAGTTTGATTTCATCGATATCGGTGAATTGTTGGAAGCCTCAGGTGCGGTCCCTGTTGTCATCAAATCATTAGTCTTCCCGACATCGACAGCGGTCGGTAAAGTTGAAGCAGAACGGATCACCTGAATGCGCCGCAACGCAGCGGGCTCGACCAATTGAAGCCTAGCCAAAGGAGATTAGGATATGTGCGGTGAAATTGACGAGCCAAGTTCACTAGAGGAACAATTAACGGCTCGATTCCTTTTGAACATGCAGGACATATTGGCCCACACCCCCAAATCAAAGGACCCGCTGCCAAAAGGCGATGTCAACGCCTATTTGGACAAGCTTTTCTATGACGCCTTAAGCCGGGCAATGCGCGACATCGAAAGCGCGCCTGAGGAAGAGCGCTATCAGCGCTTGTCAATGCAATCACTGGTGTTCGCCCGTATTGCAGGAATTCTGGCCGGCCATGTGGCGCTACCCGACGATCCCATGCGCCGCTCGCTCGAAGCCTTGATGCACGGCTACACCGAAGGCGAGACCATGGAGCCCTCAGACCATCATCACCACCATGATGACGGCCATGGCCATAGTCATGGTCACCATCACTAGAGCCAAACCGGCAACTTATCCTGTTGGTGTCACCATCAGCGGCATGCCGCCACCTGGCCTCAGTGTGATACGGCTGATCGGCTCCGGTTCATGATGCCCATCCCAATCAAAAACTGCCCCGCGCACCAGGGTGGCAAGTAACACCTTTGCCTCAACCATGGCAAAAGACATACCGAGACATATCCGTTGACCGGCGCCAAATGGCATATACTGACACCGCGGCAACGCATCTTCGAATTGCGGACTGAAACGATCCGGATTGAAGAGGTCAGGATCGGTCCACAATTTGCGGTGGCGATGCACGCAGTAGATCGGGATCACCACCAGGCTCCCTTGCGGCAACCAGGTATCTTCAAACTTGATCGACGTCACGGGAGTGCGCAAAACAACCGGCGCCGGCGGATAAAGCCGCATCGCCTCTTTCATCACCTGCTCGGTTACCACCAAGTGTTGCACGTGCTCCGGCCCTATAGGCTCATCACCTGCAACGTCCTTAACTTCCTGGCGCACACGGTCCTGCCAGTCCGGTGCACGCGCAAGGATGTAAAGGGCCCAGGTCAAGGCCCGCGCCGTCGTCTCATGGCCCGCTTCCAGTAGCGTCAACAGATTGTCGACCAACAACTCATCGGGCATCGGCGCTCCGGTCTCAGGGTCCTTTGCTGCCAACAACCGACCCAAGAGGTCTGTTTCGGGCCCTGGCTCTCGACGCCGCCGCTCGACCAACGCCAAAATCGCCTCTCGCATCGTCTTTATCGCACGCCATATGCGATACGTTCCCGGATGCGGCATCCAGGACGGAAACTGCAACATCGCAAAGGCCATTTCCCAGGAGATTCGCGATAGGAAGCGGGCACTCGCCCGTTTGATGGCAGCTGCTTCCGACGGCTCTCCACCGGCCAACATGGTCCGTGCGATAATTGTAAAAGTGGCATCGATCATGTCTTGATCGATCTGCTTGATACCGGCACCGCTGCCGCGCCATTTTTCCAATTGTAGTTGGCCTGCCGCTGCCATTTCCGGAACATAGGACAAGATCTCCTTGTGCCGGAAGAGTGGCGCCATCGTGCGCCGCTGCCAGCGCCAGTGGGCACCTGTAGCCGTCAGAACGCCTTGACCCAACGCACCGCCCAGGACACGCAATTCCATCGCCGTTTTCGTAAAACTATCGGCATCATCGACCAGCACACGCTCTATGAGATTGGGTGCCGTAATCCACGTCACCTGCCGTCCAGGCCGCGTTTCGTAAGAGACCAGCGGCGTCTCATAAACGCTCGCCGGCAGCGCACGCAGAGGGTTAGCAACGAACTTGAAAAGAAATTTTCTTAGCGGCAGCGGCTCCGGCGGCGGCGTCACCGTTGGCGGACGCAATCCTGCCAATGGCGTATTTTGCTCACGTGCTATCGACATCACCAACCTCGCGACACCTACCGCCATTGCAGAACCCGATGAGGCCGCCGATCCCATCCGCCGCAGCGCTCAGGGCCGCAATAAACCTATTGGGCCGTATCCTGCTCAGCCTGGCGCACATTGAAGAGCAGCATCGCTTCTTTGCGCAAACGCTTCCTGACTGCCGGTGAATTTCCCTGATTTCTCGTCACCTTGGCACGCGGAATAGCATGTGCGCGCTTTTTCTTCCTGGTTTCGACGTTGCGGAGCGAACGTTTGCCTTTACCTGACATAAGTATCATTCCTTTGAGCTCTCATGTGCACCTGAACCACGACCGGTCCTGTTGTCACTGCCACTGGGGCATAACGACCGCATGTCTGTAGGCGATGGCATCATCGAGCGCAACCCGCGCTCCAAGTTCAAAATCTTTTCAAGAGCTCTGAGACACCAAACCCAGGTGCTAAAAATAAGGCAGCCCAAATTAGCGACGACGACAGGCTTGCCAGCAGAAATCGGCCCCAAGGCATATCCATCATTCCAGCTGTAAGCGGCACAAATGCCCGAATAGCGCCGAGAAATTTGCTACCAAAAACGCCCAATGCGCCCCAGCGTTCAAACAGCGATTGGCAACGCGGCAAGATGTCAGGATTGCGGGTAAACGGCCAAATATTCCTGGTATCATGGCGGAAGTAGCGGCCAACAAGATAAGTCAGTGTATCGGCCAAACTTGCCCCGATCGCTCCTGCCAGCACGACCTGAGCATAAGAACCGTTGACTTGAGCCACCAATGTCCCAATGGCTATGAACAACACCGTCGATGGAACAAAGAGCGAAACAATCGGAATACTCTCAGCAAAGCCAAGCGCAAAAACGATCGCCGCGATGGCTTCGGGATTTTCCCGGGCAAGATCCAGTACGCCCTGATATAGATTGAGAAAACTCGACACCACCCCTACCTTTCCCGCCCACACGTGCCAAGCCGTCGCACCAGCTCTGTCGCCACGCTTGGTCAATCGGACTTGCCATAGGCACCCGGCACGCTATTGTACAAATGATTTTCTGCAAACAGGCATAGAAAGATGACAGTTGCAGCTTTGGTTGCAGTAAGCAGTTGTCATGTCACCCCTAGTTTGCATAAATCGTGGGCTAATAATTCCGTAGAACACAACCTTGTTCGGGGGCATACCAAATGGCAGTGATGCCTGGTCCAGTCGAATCAGACCAAACGACAAAATCAAAAAACCGTCGCTATCAACGACTTAAGCAAGCCGTTCATCGCCACAAACCGATATCCCGCCAGGGCATACAAGAGCGATTGTTCACGCTAGCGTTTTCCGGGCTGGTCTATCCCCAAATCTGGGAAGACCCGGTCGTCGACTTAGAAGCGCTCCAGTTAAAGACCGGGGATCACCTGGTCGGCATTGCCTCAGGTGGCTGCAATATTCTGAGCTATTTGACTGAGGCCGAAGTCAAAATCACCGCAATCGACCTGAATCCGGCCCATATTGCCTTAAACAAACTTAAGGTCGCAGCAGCGCGCTATTTACCTGATTACACAGCGTTTCATCGGTTTTTCGCCGAAGCAGACGCAAACGAAAACGTTCAGGCTTATTTCTCGTATTTGCGCCCGCACCTGGACGAGATCACGCGCAAGTATTGGGAATCGCGAGACCGCCTAGGCCGTCGCCGGATCGGCTATTTCGGCAAAAACCTCTATCGGCACGGTCTATTGGGCAGCTTCATTGGCGCCAGCCATCTATTGGCACGCGTGCATGGTCGCAATCCGCGCAAGATTTTGACGGCTAAAACCCGCGAAGACCAGCGCCGAATTTTCCAGGCTGAACTGGCACCGCTGTTTGAGAAGCGTCATATTCGTTGGCTTCTCAACAAACCGTCAGCTTTGTTCGGACTTGGCATTCCCCCATCGCAATTTAAGGCTCTCAAGGGTAACGAACAGCAAATGGCGAAAGTATTGCTCGCCCGCCTTGAGCGCCTTGCCTGCGACTTCGATCTCCAAGACAACTATTTTGCGTGGCAGGCTTTCGGCCGGCGCTATGCGAGCGGTGGGGCCGGCCCACTACCACCCTACCTGCAGCGCGAAAACTTTGAGAACCTGCGCCAACGCGCTGCAAATGTAGACGTGCAGCATCGCTCATTTACGGAGTTCCTTGCAGAAGGCCCGGAACATTCGATTGATGCGTTTGTCCTCCTCGATGCTCAGGACTGGATGACGGACGACATGCTGAATGACCTTTGGACCGAGATTGCGCGCGCTGCGCGCCCGGGCGCACGCGTCATCTTCCGCACCGCAGGCGAAGAGACCATCCTCCCCGGCCGTATCAGCGACGACATCATTGAGAAATTCGATTACGACCCCGAAGCCTGCCGCGAGATGACACTGAAAGATCGCTCATCGATCTATGGCGGTTTTCATCTCTACACAATGAAGAAATGAATAGCGACAGGACGCCAAAAGCGGTTATGAACGCCAGCCCAGACCACGGCCAAGATGCGCGCTCTCACATGGACGGCATCTACCGCTATCAGCGTTACATTTATAACGCCACGCGGAAGTATTACTTGCTGGGCCGCGACCGCTTGCTTAGCGAGCTAGCGCCACCGGATGGTGGCACGGTCCTCGAGCCTGGTTGCGGTACCGGACGAAATCTCATCCTTGCTGCAAAACGTTACCCCAACGCCCGATTTTATGGTTTCGACATTTCATCCGAAATGTTGAAGACGGCACGCGATGATATCGCGGCCGCCGGCCTTGCCAATCGGATCACTGTTTGTGAAGGCGACGCCAGCAATTTCGATCCCAAGACTTTATTCGGGATAGACGGCTTTGATCGGGTATTCATCTCCTATTCGCTCTCGATGATCCCACCCTGGCAGGAAACGCTTGCCGCCGCGCTCAGAGCCCTAAACAGCAATGGTAGCCTGCACGTCGTGGACTTTGGCCCGCTCAATGGCTGGCCGAAATTTATCAAGTCTGCACTTTACGCCTGGCTGCGGCAGTTTTCCGTCCACCCCCGCGCCGAATTACCTGACGCCTTGAAGAAATTAGCGGAAACTGAAAACGCAAAGCTGCAATTGCACACGCTCTATCGCGGCTATGCCGACTACGCGATCCTTTCGTGTTGAGACCGGCTCTTTATTTGCGCTACCGCCTATCGGCTACTTGAGCGCTTTGTTTACGCTACCGCTTCGCTACTTGAGCGCAACCCGCTCGGCAGCCAACCTCCGGAACCCTGCCTTACTCGTATTTGAAAACTGGTGGGTTGAGCAGGCTGCACCTGCCGACAGAGCACGGGACTGGTCCCGTTCGCAGCAGGGACATATCCGATATGTAAAGAAGCTGCGACAGCTGTTTCAGACTAAATTGAACACACTCTAATGTGGAAATGACCTAGCAACGCCTTACGGAGAGGTCGATTTTCCGCGGTCCGACCGGCGCATTGACCTTGACCTTCACACCCGCACGGCAGCCGCCCTTCTGAATATTTACCTTGAGCCCCGCACCAAACTTGTTGAATTCCTTTGTGCGAACGCGCATGAAGACATCGATCTTACTTTGCGTCGCCGTGCCTGACACCGTGCCGTCCACCTTCCAATTCTTCAACACCCAATCGCCGGTCGCCCGCGCACCTTTGATATTGAAAGCGGCCGCGGCATCGACAAACCAGCTCGGCGTATTGCATTTGAGCGAAATCGAACCGGCACTTGGCCCTGCCTTGCACGCTACATCGAAATGACAGCGCGCACGTTCCCGCTCTTCGTGGACAAATTCGAACCAACCGAACCCACGCCACTTACCTTTAAGTGCCTCACAATTAAAAGGCTTTTCACTTGCATTGGTCGGCCCCACACCAACCATAACAAACATCCAGGCAACGGCCAAAAGCGCGAGTGTCCCAAAACGCCGGTCATTCCCGGCGCTCATCAATCCAAAATCACAACCCAACATTCTTACCCCTTCGGCCCATCAAGCCGGATCCAGTGAGCACGCCTTATGGCATAACTTACTGCGCCGGATTGAGTGATTGGATCACAACGCCCGCAGCCTCGGCAAGGCCGAGACATCACCAGACAGACGACTATCCCGCGCAAGCGACCAAAAAATGGTCGATTGGTTCGACAATGGGGAGAGATGGATCGCTGGCAGACAATGGCCCCAAAAAAAACCGCCCGCCAGGCGTTATGGCGGACGGTCTTATAGTCTCAGACGTCATAACCGCAAGGCGCGGCAAGACTTACAAGGGTTCAAAACCCTTCGGCGCGCTCCAACTGCTCATGCCAATTGAAGCCCATCGCTTTGATAATGCGGCTGTTGATGACGATGATCCGTGCTTCTTCCGTTTGGCTGGAATTGAAGTGCTTGTGCGCGCAATAAGGTGGAATATAAACGAAATCCCCCTGTTTCCATTCGAACTTCTTGGGTTCGTCCTCCCAGGAGAACTCCATTTCGGTATTGCAATCGAACTTGACGTCCCAATGCAGATCGTAGCCTTCACCTTCGACGACGAAGAACACTTCCTCGGACAGATGCCGGTGCTTACCAGAGGCCTTGCCCGGATCAATGAATTGCATATAGATGTCGAGGCAGCATTCCTTGGTATTCATACCTTCATGGATGATGTGCTTGATCAGCCCGTCCGGTGAGCGTTCCATGGGCATTTGGTCCCACTTCACCACATTGATGCGGCTGTCGTATTCCGCCTTGATCTTTTCGACATTTTCGACCGCATGAGTATAGAAATCGACAAACGGACCCTCGACCTTTGCCCGATCATGTTCGACTTGATCGATTAGCTTCATAACTTGACTTCCCTTCGACTAAAAAATTTACAGATCGTGTGGCGGTGCATAATCCTCTTGCCCAGGCACAGGTTCCTCGGGCGGATACTCCGCGATTTTCTGGAACAACATGTGCATGAACAAAAACAGCGGCTTCGCCTTCATGACCAGGACGATGGCTTCACCGTCCGGATCGACATTGATGTGCTCGTGAACGCAGGCGTTCTCCACGATTGCCGCATCCCCCGCTTCCCAGGGCAGCTCACGACCGTCGTGAATATCCATGCCATTGCCTTTCAGAACAAAAAACACGGCAGAATTCATATGGCCATGCCGCTGTCCGCGACCGCCTGGCATGAACGCCTCAACATGGGTCTCAATGGACTGGGCCACCCGGCAAGCTTGCGGATTAATGACCTTCTTGCCGTAGTGCTGCGGCCCGCCGTGCCACTTAAGATCACTGGATGAATAAACCCGCGGTTGATTGAACAGGTCCTTGATCAAGTCACCATAGGTCCCTTCAAGGGCTCGGACGAAAACGCGCTTGCGCGTCCATCGTTCCCAAACGACCGGTTCCTTATTGTGCCCAATCCCAGCTTCCGCTGCGTAGGCGGGCTGAGGCGTTTTGTTTGTGTCTGTCACCGAGATTCTCCTCTCGCAACTCTACCGCCTTGAACCGACATCAAAGGTCGGCGTTCGGCGTGTAGTCTTCTTGTCCTGGTGCCGGTTCGTCAGGTGGGAACTCAGCCACCTTTTGAAACAGCATGTGCATGAACAAGAACAATGGTTTTGCCTTCATGACCAACACCATGGCTTCTTCCGTACCACTGTTGATGTGCTGGTGCACACAGGCGTTCTCGACAATCAGTGCATCGCCGGCTTCCCACGGCAGCTTGCGGCCATCATGGACGTCATGGCCCTTACCTTTGAGGACGAAGAACACTGCTGAATTCATGTGGCCGTGGCGTTGGCCAAAACCACCGGGTGCAAAACAATCGAGGTGCGTTTCAATCGACTGGGCGATTTTCACCGACTGAGGACTGATCACCGACTTATGATAGTTCTGCGGACCGCCCTTCCACTTCCACTCACTTGAGCTCATCACCCGCGGCTGCGTGAACAGATCCTTGATGAGATCGCCATAGGTGCCTTCAAGGGCCCGCACGAATACGCGCTTTCGCGTCCAGCGTTCCCAGACCACGGGCTCTTTATCCGGGGCCTTATTATGGCCTATGCCCGCCTCTGTGGCGTGCGCCGGCTCTGGCTTTTTCGAAAGTTCGGACACTGTCGGTCTCCCCTCCTGCGGTTTCAGTTTCTCTTTGACCAACAGGACCTTAGCCCGGCATGGTCAACACATGCAAAAGTCATATCACAGAGCCGGACCAAGGGCATAGCAGCACCATTGCACCAGTCTGCGGCAAATACCGTAGACACCCGTCAGGCGACTTTCGGCTTCGGCGGCAGGTTTGGCAACTCTGCCTCGTAAACAGGATCCATTCGCGATTGAATATCATGCTTCGACAAAGCATCAGCGAATAAACTACGCACCAAAGGCGCCTCATCCGCATAATCGATTTGATTGCCGCCAAGGCGCCTGCTGATCCACGACAGCGGCACCGATTGGGCGTTCCTAACCGAATTGTTTGGCTTAAACGCCAAATAACGCGCCGGTGTCGCACCGCCATTGAAGTGCTGATGGAACCAATTGTTCGGCGGCACGATCATGGTGCCAGGCTTCCAATCATACCGCTTAGGCTCCGAGCCCTCTGGCCACATCAACGAATAGCCTTCACCAGATAGCACGATCACGTGCGCTCCAGGGCCATGGCGATGGGCCTTCTTGTAGGTGCCGACCGGGAATTGCGAGATATGGCTTGGCATCCAGCCCCTGGCCATGTTGAACCGGATGTGCCCACCGCCGGCACCGCGTTCCTTCGTTTCAATCAACGGCAGATTTACCGCATCAGGCACAAAATTGGTTTTGAGCAACAAGCCGACTTGTTCACCCTTGCCGGCAAAATAATCGGGTTCACCGGAAAATCGATCCAGGAAGTCACGTTCACACCCGAACACGAAATCCAAGTCTTCATAAAGATTGATGACTTGCGGTCCCGTTGTTACGGCCACAAAACGGGCACCGGACTGTCCCGAGGCGTTGTAGTGTTGATGCCAAGCGTTCAGCGGGATGCCAAAGATTGCACCAGCCTGCCATTCAAATGTTATGCGATCACCACGATTGTTCCAAACCGTTGTCGAGCCGCGTCCATCCAGGACAAAAACCATCTCGTCGAACAGCTGGCGCTGCGGAGCGAGTTTGCCGCCCGCCGGGATCTCACACACATAGCAATCGTTTGTGGTGCGAGAGGCCTCATGATTGATGTAGACACCCTTGCCACCACGCCTGGCCCAGGGCTTCAACTCTGTGGTCTTGAGATCCGGCACGTGATGCGCCGCGATGATGTCGAGCCCTTGGCTTCGAACCCACCTCAAATAGGGCGAATCTTTTTCTGTCGCAAACTTCTGGGCAAGATCGTTGGAAACCAGCGCGCTATCGTCTGCCATATTTCTCTCCCCAATTTGGCTCTTATGGGCACCGGCACCGCGGCCACCGGCTGCCTCGTCCATCTCCTAGGCAATTGCAATGTGCTGGTGAGCACAAGTCGGGGTGCCAAGCACCCCGACCCAATCCGATTACGCAACCTTTGGCGGCAGGTCCTTGACCTCGTCCTCGTAGGCCTGACCCATCTGCGATTCCAACCCACGTTTTGCCAGCTCATCGGCAAACATCGTGCGAACGGAATCTTTTTCATCGGCATAATCAATCTGATCGCCGCCAACCCGCATGCTGATCCATGCTTTCGGCACGCCTTGTGCATTCCGGACCGACACAACTTCGTGCTTGAATGCCAGATAACGCGACGGTGTGGTACCTGTGTTGAAGTGTTGGTGGAACCACATATTCGGCGGCACAACCAACGTACCGACCTGCCAATCGTAGCGGCGCGGCTCTTCTCCTTCCGGCCACATCAACGAATAGCCTTCACCGTTGAGAATGATCACGTGCGCACCTGGGCCATGGCGATGCCCCTTCTTATAGGTGCCGATTGGGAACTGCGAGATGTGGCTGTTCATCGAGCCCTTCGCCATATTGAAGCGAATATGGCCGCCACCTGCGCCGCGCTCCTTTGCGCTGATAAGCGGCAGGTTGACAGCATCTGCCACGAAGTTTGTCTCAAGCTTCAGGCCGACCTGCTCACCCTTGTTGGCGAAATAGTCAGGTTCACCAGCAAACCGTTCTTTGAAATCGTGCTTTGTATTGAAGATGAAATCCAGATCCTCATAAAGATTGATGATCGGGGGGGCATTGGTAACGGAGACAAACCGTGCCGGCTCCTGCCCCGATGCATTAAAGTGCTGATGATTTGCATTGAGCGGGATCGCGAACAAGGCGCCCGCCTGCCATTCAAATGTAACTTTCGCGCCAGCATCGTTCCAAACAGACGTCGAGCCACGCCCGCTCAAAACAAGGATCATTTCCTCGAACAACTGACGATGCGGTGCGAGTTTTCCACCTGGCGGGATCTCGCACACGAAACAGTCGTTCGACGTCCGAGACGCTTCGTGATTGATGAAAACACCTTTGCCACCCCGGCTTGCCCAGTCCTTGAGTTCGACTGTATGCAGGCTCGGCACGTAGTGTGCGCTAATGATGTCCAAACCTTCTGACCGCACCCACTTTTCATAGGGCGTGTCCTTTTCCGATGCGAATTTTTTCGCCATTTCATCGGAAACTAATGCATCCTTGGCCATCGTTAACTCCTCTTGTGTGTCATCATTTCTGGCTCTGTTGTATGAATTCTCAGAGCCGGACCAAAACGTTTTTCCTACCATCGGCCTACGAATATATCCGAGACCGAGATCACGATACCAACCCTACTATCCTTTAGCGGAACTATCCTTGGCATGGCTGTGACTGTGACTATGTCCACCGTCACCGTGGTGATGATGGTGATGCTGATCGCCATGCCCACCCCCGTGACCATGGCTATGGGTGTGACCATGAGTGTGCGCGTGACCTTGAGCGTCATGCTCTTCATGACCCAGGCGCTGTTGCGAACGTGGATCATCACTGAACACCAGCGACTTAATCGTCACCGGCACTGTTTTGGATGGCAACCGAACTTTGCCCAGATCAATGTAGTCGAAGTCCCAAAGAACGACACCGTCTATGACCAGAATCTCCGAGTTGACGCCGAGCTCCTCCCGCATCAACGCGCCCAGAGATTGGGCGACATCGCCGTCTAACATGACGTAGACCGGCAGTCCCGCATCGATCACATCCTTGACACCTTCGACAACACCCTTACCGAACGCCGCGATACGCTCATAGGCCGGCGGCCCGCTCCAGCGCAACGCCAGGGCAAATTCATGGTCGGCCTCGGTTGCATCGAAGAGTTCACGGTGGCTGTGAATGGCGCGTGCGAGTTCTGCTGAATCGACATCATCCTCGGCCAGGAATTCCGGCTGCAGGACCTGCAAATTACGCCGCGGCAGCAGTTTCCCATAATCAGATATGTAACTGGTGTTCCCGGACAATTGGACACTGTATTCCGATGCCCCAAGCGCCGTCGCCCGGATGCATTCGCCGGCCTCCAACTCTTGCCACGGCAGGCCACCAGCGTCGAGCTTACGCCTTATGGCATGTCCAAGCCGCCGCCCCATATCCCCAAAGTCACGTTCTTCACGCCCATAAACATATTCGGCCACGCCACCGGAGAACATCACACCGTCAATTTTACCCCAATCCTCGACCGGCTCAGTCAAATAGAGGCCGCGAATATCCTCCCCGATGGGACGCTTCACCAGGGCCTCAATAAGCGTATCAGCCATACTGTCGGCCACGAGATCAAGCTGCTCTTCGGTCACGGTATCACCAAGCGACCAATCGAAGCCGGCCCGCCTGGCATGATATTTACCGGCCGGGTCGAGACGCGTGATGACACCCTTATCGTCGACGACCTGCAAGCGCCCGCCAATATGAATGGCCGACGTTACAGTGACCCGTCCTTTTTCCAGGATCGCCAGTTTAGCGGTTCCACCACCAATATCGACGTTAAGAATTCGCCGATCACCATCGAGAGACGCCTGCGCGGCACCAGAACCGAACGCGGCAAGCATACTTTCCATGTGGTGGCCAGCCGTCGCACAAACGAAATCACCGCCATGCTCTGAGACGGTGGCGGCAATCCCTTGCGCGTTTTCGCGCCTTAACGCTTCTCCGGTAAGTATCACTGCCCCGGCATCGATGTCTTTTGGCGACACGCCCGCTGCTTCATAAGCGGCATCGAGGATCTTGCCGAGCTCCACATCACTGATGCGCGTTTCACTTTCATAGGGGGTAAGCGAGACGGGCGATTGATACAGCGTAGTCCGTGAAACGACATAGTAGCGGCTGGTAAGATCTTCCGCCATTCGCCTCAAGTGCAGCTTGGAGAAGATTACCTGTGTACCAGAAGATCCGATATCGATACCGACGCTCGTGAGGAAAACGTTATCCTGTATCCATAAGGGGTTTTCTTCTAGCGGCAGATCTTCGAAATCGAAATCGTGATCGTGATCTGCGTATCCATCGTGGTCGTGAACCCAAAATTCACCCATGGCATGATCATCGATGGAGTGCGCCTTGTTTTCACCCTGCGCCTGTTTTTCCTTGGGATCTTCGCTACCCGACATTTCTCCCCTTTCGTAAGCGCAACCCGGCGCCCCAATCAATTCGAGCCCATTGGCGCCGTTCAGACTGACGCCTCTTTGGCGCGCCACAAGCCATGGCAATTCCACCGCTCCGCTGGGTATTCCGAGCCCTGCCGAGTGATGGGGCCAGCGCGGCTAGGCACGGCCACGAGCCCCCCGGACAACTCCCGGCGTCGACGCGAACGGCCCCAGCCATTTTACCGTGCCAGATTGAAAAGACGCCGCCAGCCCCTGGCAAGTCATCTGGTTGGCCCGTGCACGCCAAGGCACAAGTCAATAGCCTGTGCCAGCGGTCGAAAATAGCGGTTTCACCCGCCTTATTATACTGCGCTTGGTCGAAGGGCAACCACCAGACGTCCTACGGCGCAGACCGCTCTTGCCACCCCCGCCTGCCAATCACATACTGATCTTTGGACACAACTGGTCACGGCCCAACCCGAGGCCGGTCAGACCTTAGCGGCAACCTCCGATGACCCAGGCCTCAGCCCCCGAAAACCCAATAAGATTAAGCCGCTCATTAACTTTGACCCATGCCGTCCTATACGGCCTTGGGGTGACCGTGGGCGCCGGCATATATGTTCTGATCGGCGCCGCCGCCGGATTGGCTGGTTACGCCACCCCGCTGGCATTTGTGTTGGCCGCAGCAATTCTTGCCCCCACCGGGGCGACCATCGGCGAATTCGCCTCCCGCTTTCCTGTTGCAGCCGGCGAAGCTGCCTATGTCCGCGCCGCCTTCAATTCAACGCGTTTCGCACTCATAGCGGGCCTTGTAACCGCGGCAATTGCCATAATATCCGGCAGCGCCATTGCCGTCGGCAGCGCCGGCTATATCGCAGTATTTCTGCCCATCAATGCCTCCGTCATCATCGCCGTGGTCGTCTGCTCGATGGGCCTTATCGCGGCATGGGGTATCAAGGAATCAATCACCTTCGCTGGCCTGATGACGCTGATAGAAATTGGCGGTCTGCTGTTCATCGTTGCAGCCGGCATGGTCTCGGGCACCGCATTTTCCCTCCCGCCTGAGACATCGCCAGCGCCGCCGCCCACCTTTGCCCTATCAGCACTCCTTTTGGCATCAATGCTGGCCGTATTTGCATTTGTCGGTTTTGAATCGCTCGCCAACGTCGCCGAAGAAGTCAAAAACCCCAAACGAAACCTCCCGATCGCCATATTCGCAACTTTGGCAATCACCACCGTTCTCTATGTTTTGGTTGTCTGGGTCGCACTGACGGCCGTCGGCCCCACCGATTTATCGCAATCGAAAGCCCCCTTGGCTCTGGTTTTCTCCACCCTCACAGGGCTCTCCCCCCTCACCATGAGCGCCATTGCCATTGTCGCAACACTAAACGGCATAATTGTCCAGATCATCATGGCGTCGCGAATATTCTATGGGCTCTCCCGACAAGGCAGCCTGCCCCATGCCCTCTCCCGCGTTAACCCGATCACTCACACGCCATTGCTCGCCACGATGCTCACAACGGCAATTATATTGACCTTAGCCCTGGCCGCACCCCTGCAAGAGCTGGCACTTTATTCCTCGCGGCTCCTACTCGTCCTGTTTGCCGTACTTAATGCCGGTCTCATTGTCTTAAAAACACGCGAACCAAGCCCACCGGACGCTTTTTTGGTGCCCATTTGGGTACCATGGCTTGGATTGATCACAACGGTCGGTTTCTTGGCGGCCGATGCGACCAATGCCATGATAACTTCCTGACATCAGTCGTCTTATCTAGAACCCTCAACTTTGTTATTCTGCCGATCGAACTTATTTTCTTGCCGCCGGCCGAGTGATGTAAGCACCGGATAATCCAAGCGCGTCACCCGAGACACGTAACGCAATCGCTTCGCAACATGCCACATGAAGAATTGTGAATTTGGGAGGACACAGATGATGACAAACCAACGATTATCTTTGCCCATAATTGCACTTGCAGTCTTTGCGGCATCAATCGCAACACCTGCCACGCCGACACCCGATGTGGAGTTACCGAAATGGCGCATTGCCGATATCTGCGAAAACGATAGCGCCGCGGGATATTGCAGAGTTGCGGAAAATAATGCCCGTAATTCCGTTTCGGGCAACTGGCCACTGCTGCCACCCGACTGGCGAAAGGCCTGCCTCGCCACCATCAAAGCACCGCTGGAGCCAAGTTGGCGCCTTTTGGGAGAATGCCTGGAAGCACGAATGGTGAAAGCGCGCCAAGATAAGGAGGTTGCCAACCGGCGCGACAGTGAAAGGATCCTCGCGAAGATCCTGGCCGCCAATCAACAAGCCAATCTAAAGGCGGAAGCGGCCGCCGCGAAGAAGAAGGCCAATGAAAAAGCGCTTCAGGACGCCGAAGCGGCAGCCAAGAAAAAAGCTGAAGAGGCAGCCCGTCTCGCAGCTGAGGCAGCGGCCAAGAAAAAGGCTGAGGAGGCAGCACGTCTCGCAGCTGAAGCAGCGGCCAAGAAAAAGGCTGAGGAGGCAGCACGTCTCGCGGCTGAAGCAGCGGCCAAGAAAAAGGCTGAGGAGGCAGCACGTCTCGCGGCTGCGGCAGCGGCCAAGAAAAAGGCTGAGGAGGCAGCACGTCTCGCAGCTGAAGCAGCAGCCAAGAAAAAGGCTGAGGAGGCAGCACGGGCGGCCCTCAAGTTGAAGAGGGATAAAGCCTGCGCCGAAAAACTAAAAAAAACGTTGGCCAAAGGTATCATCAGATTCCGCTTCAACAGCGCGCGCCTGTCAAAAAAAAGCAATCCAACTCTTAACAAGATCGTAGAGACCATGAACTCCTGCCCGACGTCGCAGTTTTTGGTCGAGGGGCACACGGATTCAATCGGCGACGCGTCTTATAACCTGCGCCTATCATCGGCCCGCGCCAAATCCGTCGCTGATTACCTCATCAAGGCCGGCGTCGCTGAAAACCGCATCAAGTCACGCGGCTTCGGCGAAACCCGTCCGCGCGCAAAAAACAACACTCGAAAAAATCGCGCCAAAAACCGGCGCATCGAGTTTTCATTGTGGAAGTAGAGCAAGCCCTCGTTGTAGGTTAGACTGACCGCGCGGCACACATCGCCCGCGCGGTCACCTCATGGAACCAATGCTCGTTGCAACTCTTCTGACCAGCCTGGTCACACTATTAACGATCCTCGTCCATTATGAAGCAATTGCGGTTTTGCACCGATGGCATGGTCGCACACTCGGTGGTCCGCGTCTCAAAGTAACCGGCGGGGTATTTTTGCTGTTCGCTGCCCACGCCATTGAGATCTGGTTATTCGCCATCGCTCTTTATCTGGCGAAAAACCATTTCGGGCTGGGTGGCCTTGAAGGCGCATTCAACGAATCCATCCGCGATTACCTATACATGTCCGTTGTCACCTATACTTCTCTCGGATATGGCGATATTTGGCCGACCGGACATTTACGCACGATTTGCGGCTTCGAAGCGTTGACAGGCATATTGATGATGGCCTGGTCAGCAGCTTATACGGTCTCGCGCTTACAAGAACTATGGCATCGTGACCCCTGACAAGTACTGCCAGCACCACGTCGATCGGAGGTTTTATGTCTGACCAGCCCTTAATCGGAAAAGTCGCGCTGATTACCGGCGGCGCGCGCGGTCTTGGCCGCGAAATGGCAGTCGCGTTTGCTGAGGCAGGTGCGGCAGCGATCGTTATCACGGCCGCTCCCGGATCCGACGAAACCAAGAGCATTATCGCCGAGGAGTTGGAGGAGACCTGCACAGCCATCGAACGAGCGGGCACTGCCGCCCATACCTGCCTATCCGACGTAACCCGCCCAGATGACTGCCAGGAGGCGGCGCAAGCGGCTGTCACGCGATACGGCCGGCTGGACATACTGGTAAACAATGCCGCCAAAGCCGGGCGATATGCCCACGGAGGACATGGCAGCATGCCGATTTATGAGGCCGACCCTCAGGGCTTCAAGGATATAATTGATACCAATGTCCTTGGCCCATTTCTGATGGTGCGAGCCGCCGCCAAACAATTGATTGCGTCAGGTTCAGGGCGCATCATCAACATCTCCAAGCGAACCGAATCCATGTATCAAGCCGCAATTACGCCTTATGGCCCCTCCAAGGCTGCCCTTGAGGCTGCAACCATCGCGTGGGCCGGTGCCCTGCTTGATACGGGGGTGACCGTGAACTCTCTAAGTCCCGGCGGCGCCATAAATACCAAATTTGGCACTGGTCAAATTCCCAATCGTGGCGCCGACCCGGCAGTTATTCGTGCGCCCGCGGTTTGGCTCGCCTCTGAAGCCTCCGCCGCCTACACTGGCTGCCGCTTCCGCGCAGATAAATGGGACCCGGCCTTACCCATTTCGGATGCCGGCGAAGCCTGCCGCGAACTTGCAATATTCCCGAAACCCGAACGCCGACAGAGGTTGGTCAAGCCATGGTCGTAACAATCAGTGAAGACGACGTAAGAGAGATTGCCGCCATGCCCGAGATTATCGCGGCATTGAGAGCGGCATTTCTGGAACGTGCCGCCAACGGTATCAAAATTGTTCCCCGCCAACGCAGCGATTTCTGGGGATCGCGTCTAAATGTTATGGCCGCCGGCAGCCAGACCATGAACCGCTACGTTGTCAAAGCCTACGGCAATCGCGGTCATCACGTGTTGCTATACGAGGGCGGTAAAGGCCTACTAGCCATCCTGGAAGCTACATTATTGAGCCAAATTCGCACTGGCGCGGCAAGTGCTGTTGCAACCGAGCTCATGGCCCGAAGCGACGCCCACCGCCTGGCCATAATTGGTGCCGGCCGCCAAGCTCTGACCCAGGCACTCGCCATCACACATGTGCGCGAGATCATCGAAATCGATGTTTATTCGCGCACAAGAGAAACCTGCGCGAATTTCTGTTCCGACCTCGAGCAGAGGCTGGCCATCCCTGTCAATCCCGCAGCGTCTGCAGAACGTGCCGTACGCGATGCTGATATCATCGTGACAGCCACCACCGCAGCGACACCAGTGTTAGAAACGGGCTGGCTCGCACCCGGTGTGCATATAAACGCCATGGGCGCCAATGCGGCAAATCGGCGTGAGCTGCACGCAGAAACTGTGAAATCCGCTGCAATGCTGGTGGTTGACGACCTCGATCAAGCCCGCCTTGAAGCCGGCGAATTCATCGATCTGGCAGCCAATGGTGAACTGAAGTGGGCCGACATCATTCCGCTTCACGACCTTGTTGCAAATCCACCTGCAGCCCGCGCGAACGGAGTTGTTACGATTTTCAAATCGCTGGGAATGGCGCTCGAGGATTTAGCCGCTGCCTCACTGGTCTATGATCGTTGGCTTGACCGGCAAACCGCTAGATCGTAATGGCACCGCCATCGATGGCGAGGCTCTGGCCGGTCATGAAGTCGCTGGCTGGCGAGGCAAGAAAGACAACACCGCCCACCAGATCATGCGGCTGTTGCGCCCGTTTGAAGGCGCGGCTGTTAACCGTCCGCTCGCTTCCCTCGAGATGATGCGGATTGTCATGGACGGACGGGCTTTCAGTAAACCCCGGCACAAGAGTATTGACGTTGATGTTGTAGGGCCCGAGCTCACGCGCGAACGTGCGTGTCATACCCAGTATTGCAGCTTTTGACGTGACATAGGCACCGATGCCAGGACTACCCTTATAAGCCGTTCCCGACCCGACATTGATAATCTTGCCCGATTTGGCCGCAATCATGTGCGGCACGGTATGCTTGATCATCAAAAAAGAACCGCGGATATTGACGGCCATTATCTTATCGAACACATCGACTGTCGTTTCGTGATAGGGGCCGCGGTCAAGCTCTGCAAAAATAGCCGCATTATTGAGAAGAATATCGACCTTCCCGAACTTCGCCATCACCTCATCGATGAGGGCCTTGACTGCCGCCTCGTCGCTGACGTCGGTTTTACGAAAGTGGGTGGCGACATTGTTCTGTTCGGCGATCTCACGTGCCGCTTCCTCGCCATCCCGGATATCTGCGACGACAATGTTGGCGCCCTCTTTGGCAAGACCGTCTGAAAAGGCGCGCCCGAGGCTGTAGCTTCCGCCAGTAACAATCGCAACCTTACCTTCCAATTCCCGCGGCATCCCATCCTCCTCATGCATAGGCACATTGTATGGACAGCCATAGCAGGTCGGAGGGGCTTTGCTCAACAAGCCATACCTATTTGCTGCGCACCCAATGAGCGCCCAAAGCAGACTTACACAACCGAAATCAGTGCGACAACAGCACCGGCATCGTCATGTCGCGCAGCATATGTCGCGTCACGCCGCCCAACGCAAATTCCCGCATCCGCGAATGGCCATAACACCCCATGACTAGAAGTTCGCTGCCTTGTGCCTGAGCGTAAGCCCGGATGGCCTCGCCCACGGTGTGCGCTCCTGCAGTGATCCTGTCCACCTCGACGGTCACACCATGCCGGGACAGAGCCGCCGCTAATTCAGTATCCGGGAGTTGGCGCTCGTCATCGACGGACGCTTGGCCAACCGTTACAACTATTACACGCTTGGCGTGAATCAACAGCGGCAGCGCATCGTGCACTGCCCGCACCGACTCACGCTTGCCGTTCCAAGCCACGGCAATGGTTTCGGGCAGCCGCGGGAAACCACCACCAACCGGCAGCACCAGCACCGGCCCACCGCTGCCCAGTGCCAAGTCATCGGCAACGTCCAACACATCAGTCATCTCCCACTTGGGGTCGGCCTGACTGGCGATCACGATATCCGCACCCGAAGCATGCGCCAGTACGATCGACCCGGCATCCCGCCGTTCACTCGTGATAGCGCGCCATTCCGAAGCGATATTTTGGCCGCTTATACCGCGCTCGAAGATCGCTTTAATGCGCTGCGTTTCTTCTTCGATGGATTGTCGAATCCGCGCCGCCATTTCAGCGCCAAAAGGCACAGGCACCGGCGCTTGCAGGCGATATGCCGGAAACACATGGAGACCAATCAAATGGGCATCTGAGGCACGCGCCAATACGACCCCCGCTTCAACCAACGCCGGTGATCGCGCTTCATCCGTCATGTGTACCAAAATGGTTTTGTAGGCCATAGCGACTTATCTCCCGATCTAGATTACAATCCAACCTATTTACTAGGGACGGCATCCGGCATTGATTGGTATCAAGATGCCAACGTTAACGCTTAAACGCGGTTTATAGCGGATCACCATTGTCACAGCGATCACAATTTCCAGCCAGACCTTTAACAGCGCTGTATGAATAAATATAAGTAATAGAGGTGTGGAATTAGCCAAGATCTGGCGATAGTTGACATGCTTTAATATTTTGGCGAGGTACACCGAGCGTCGGCTCTCGCAGGTGCCACGGGCAGAACCCAGGATTGGAGATAGCACGATGTCCGATGCTCATGCATCTTGCAACGCCTGTGCAGTGCGCCACCGCGCCCTCTGCAGCGCCCTCACCGATGATGAACTTGCCGCACTCAATGCCATTGCGCGCCATCGCACCATCAAAACCGGTCAAACAATCATATCAGACGACGAGCAGCCCGATTATTTTGCCAATGTTCAATCGGGTGTCGTCAAACTCTTGAAGGCGCTACCCGATGGCCGCCAACAGATCGTGGGGCTCCAATTTCCATCCGACTTTTTGGGCCGCCCCTTCGAAGAACGCTCACCGTTTTTTGCAGAAGCCGCAACAGCGGTGGATCTGTGCTGTTATCCTACCCGGCGCTTCGAAGAGCTCTTGAAGAAATTCCCCCAGATTGAGCATCACCTGTTCGAGCACACTCTAAACGAACTAGACGCTGCACGTGAATGGATGGTCTTGCTTGGGCGCAAAACCGCCGAAGAAAAAGTAGCAAGCTTCCTTTTACTGGTTGCCAACCGCTCCCGTGAGTTAGGCTGTCATGCGCTGCCTGACTTCAATACGGCCCGCTTTGACCTACCTCTTACCCGCGCCGACATGGGCGATTATTTGGGCCTGACCATCGAAACGGTAAGCCGGCAAATCACGCGACTAAAGACCAAGGGCCTGATCAGATTGGAAAGCGGGCGCACCGTTTTCGTACCCGATGTCGAAAAACTCGCCGCGGCCACCGAAGTCGATCACGGTGATTGAGTATTGCCGGCGTCTTTACCCAAAGGGCGACTGACGGCCACGGTGTAGCAATTGCTAGTGTCGCCGGCGGTGGTCGAAGTCGCTATTGGGGTTATGGTCGTCACTGCTATTGCACAGTAGTCTTGCGGGTAAAGACCAAAATTACATGCTATGCGAACAATCGATGGCCGATTCAATTGATCCAGCCACAGCTTCAATCTGAACTTTGAACTCACAAGCCTATTCGACCTTTCCTAAAACCCCGGAAGATGTATAGCGAACGGAAAAATCCCCAAAAACGCTATATGGCCGAAATGTCCACACGCACCGCCCGATCCCCCCAAAACAGCGAATTCTTGACGGCTAATTTACCAAAATCGGCAACAATCACCGCGGCCAGTGTGCTCAATGAGCGTGCTCGATGGGCCTGGTAACGATCATATCATCAGGGCTCTTTTCGCGGAGCCTGAGTTCTTATATGTGCCGCCAAGTAAATTGTCAGATTGCCTTTTCGAGTTGTAACGCCTAACCCATCATGGCTCACAACCACCCCTCTTCCCCTGACAAGGGCACCCACCAGGTCTGCAACGCGTGATTCAAGCCCGTCCCATACTCTTTGCACTTGGATTGCTGCTATGCGTGCTGGCAGCGATCATGATGCTGCCGGCCATCGTCGATATTGCTGACGGTCATTCGGGCTGGCGAGTCTTTTTCGGCTCGTCTGTTTTCACGTTTTTCATTGGCGGTCTGATCGTCCTGATTGCCTATGACGATAAGCCGATGTCGCTTGGCATCAAGCAAGGCTTCTTGCTGACAACACTAAGCTGGCTATTGTTGCCGGCCTTTGCAGCTGTCCCGCTCGTCGGCCTCGGGATGTCCTATCCGGATGCCTATTTCGAGGCGATGTCCGGTCTGACCACGACCGGCTCAACGGTGCTGACCGGGCTCGACAAACTCCCGCGCGGGGTTCTTCTGTGGCGCGCTCTACTGATGGGGGTTGGCGGCCTTGGCATCGTCGTTATGGCGATCATTATGCTCCCCTTCTTACGCGTTGGCGGCATGCAGCTCTTTCACACCGAAAGTTCGGAGCGCTCGGAAAAAATCCTGCCCCGCGCAACCGAACTGATTGCCGCGACCAGCGGCATCTACGTCACCTTGATGCTGCTTGCGGTCATTGTCTACGCGGCCCTTGGCATGGACGTGTTCGACGCCATCTGTCACGCATTGACGAGCGTTTCCACCGGCGGCTTTTCCACCCATGATAAGAGCTTCGGCTTCTTTCAATCGGCCCCTATCGAATGGGCAGCCGTTTGTTTTATGATCCTTGGCGCATTGCCGTTCGTTGTCATGATCAAGGCCCTGCGCGGCGAGCCACTGGCCATCTGGCGGGATGCTCAGGTCCGCGGCTTTTTCGTCATTCTCCTCATCGTTTGCCTAATCGTCACGACCTGGCTCATGGCGGCTCGTGGCCTGCCGATTGAGACGGCACTAAGGCTAGCGGTTTTCAATGTCACATCGATCCTTACCACCTCGGGCTTTACGACCGCCGACTATACCGCCTGGGGTGAATTTACGATCGGCCTGTTCTTCCTCTTGATGTTCGTCGGCGGCTGTTCTGGATCGACAACCGGATCCATCAAAATCTATCGATTGCAGGTAACTGCGCTCTTAACCCGCAGTCACCTCTTGCACTTGATCAGCCCCAATCGCGTTTTGACGCTTGCCTACAACGGCCGTCGCCTCCCCGCCGACGTCCCCCTGTCGGTGATTGCATTCCTGGCCATTTACCTGGCGACCATTGGTCTGTTCACGGTAATCCTTGCCGCAATGGGTCTCGACCTTGTCACTGCCCTTTCTTCAGCAACCACCGCTGTCTCGAACGTTGGCCCAGGCCTTGGAGACTACGTCGGGCCGGCTGGCAATTTTTCCGCTCTACCGGCGGCCGCAAAAGTCATTTTGTCTTTTGCAATGGTCCTCGGACGACTGGAATTGTTCACCGTCCTCGTCCTGCTCCGACGCGACTTCTGGCGCGCCTGAAATGCATAACCGTTTCAAAGGTCCTTGCCCGGCGGTCGCCAGCCATAGATCCAGTCATAACGCGCCATAAGGCGCTCTCCGCCAAGCGCCGCCATGGCCACATTGCGCGCTAATGCTGAAACACCGGTCAAACTGTAGATTTGGCCGTTACGGCGGGCCTCGCCTTGAACCTTTTCGACACGGCTTAAGCGGGCCTGTTCATAGCGCCGGAACGCGTTGTCTGGCCGCCCTGGCTCGCGCTTTAGGTAACGCGCCAAAACGACAGCATCCTCAAGCGCCATAACGCCGCCTTGCGCGAGGAATGGCAGGATCGGATGAGCCGCATCCCCAAGTAGTGTGACGCGGCCCCTGGACCAATGATCGAGGCGGCCGCCGTCGAACAACGACCACATCCGCCAGTCGCTTGCCCGCGCGAGGCCGTTCACAAGCCGCGGCGAAAAGGCTGCGACTTTCTCCAACACCTGAAGGCGATCAATGGGCTGGCCCCAGCCTTCTTGCGCGATGCCGCCGCGCGCTATCACGACGACCGCAACGTCCCGCCCGCCTCGGATCGGATAATGCACGACATGCGCACCCGCCGTCAGCCAAGCTCCAACCACGGGCTCGGATAACACCCCCTCGTCATCGCGTCGCGGTATGACTGTCCGCATGGCGATACGACCGGCAAACACCGGTGCTGCATCGCAGACCACGAATTGGCGCACCCGCGACCATAGGCCGTCGGCACCGACCAAGCCAGCGCCCTCGACGGCAACACCGTCACGGGCAATGACGCGAACCCCCACCGCCGTCTCACAAATCTTCTCAAGCTCGAACCCATTCGTTATGCGCACCGATTGCGCCGCGCGGCAGGCCTTGAGCATAACCCGTTGCAAATCGGCCCGGTGCACCACCCAGTACGGCGCGCCATGGCGCGCTGCCAGCCAGTCGCCCAAAGGCAGGCGTTGTAGCGTGCGCCCGCTAGCCCCATCGACGGCCAAAATGGCGTCCGGCACACCCACCACCTCGGCCAGCTCAGCTCCAATTCCCAAGGCAGAAACAAGTCGGGTGCCATTGGGG
This sequence comes from Hyphomicrobiaceae bacterium, assembly GCA_965223255.1. Classification (GTDB taxonomy): domain Bacteria; phylum Pseudomonadota; class Alphaproteobacteria; order Rhizobiales; family Hyphomicrobiaceae; genus CBDCWA01. Next base: position 1,291,125 of record CBDCWA010000004.1, read on the forward strand.
CCGATTTGAATGCCGGCACCTGCTTCGGAAAAATCTGGACGCCGCTCCAGGATGTGACAAGCAATTCCCTCCCGCGATAGCGCCAGGGCGAGCGCCAACCCGCCAATACCACCACCAGCAATGAGGATACCGCCTTCAGAGCCATCAAGATTGGAAATCGAGTGCGAAGCTGACATTGCTGATTTTGGTCCGGAGACGGGACCTAACGCCCAGCCTTAGCCGGCCTTCTTGACGAAACAGCCTTCCGGCACGCTCGCTACCGCGTCGAGCCGCGGATCATACAGATAGAGGGTGGAACAATATGGGCACAAAACTTGCGCATCCGCCCCCATGTCGAGAAAGACATGCGGATGATCAAAGGGTGGATTGGCGCCCATGCAATTGAACTCTTTCACGCCGATGAATATCTTCTCCACCCCAGCATCATTTGCGAACTGTGGTATCACCTGATCAGCCATTATGCTCCTCGCCTTGGCCAACTCCGAAAAACGCTGCACAAACGCCGTGGCCGGGCAATCGGAAGCGATCACGTGAAATTGGCGCTGGAACAGCAAGCATGATCTCTTTATAGCCCTTGCGACGGCGTGACTACAAATTACTGAGAGGCATTGATGCCGCACTTTAATTCAGACAGAGCCCGCATCGCCTTCATTGACGAGGGCGACGGCGACCCGATTATCCTCATCCATGGATTTGCATCCAATGTCGTCTTCAATTGGATTGATCCAGGCTGGGTCAGGCATCTTTGCGATGCTGGATACCGCGTCATCGCCTTCGACAATCGTGGCCATGGCGATAGCGAAAAGCTTTATGAGTTGTCCGACTATGGTGCCCCGATTATGGCCGAAGACGCCCGCCGCCTCATGGATCACCTGGGGCTCGATCGCGCTGATGTCATGGGATATTCGATGGGGGCCAGAATCAGTGCCTTTCTAACCATGACGCACCCCGGGCGGGTGCGCAGCGCCATATTTGCTGGCCTCGGATATAACATGGTCCGCGGCATGGCCGGCACGGGCCCGATCGCAAATGCACTTGAAGCACCAAGTCTGGATGACGTCACCAACGCCACGGCGCGGACGTTTCGCGCCTTTGCCGAGCAGACCGGCAGCGACCTACGCGCGCTTGCCGCCTGCATTCGTTCCTCACGCGATCCAATCACGCCCGACGCCTTGGCCAAAATTTCGAATCCGGTCCTGGTAGCCGTCGGCGACCGTGACGTCATTGGCGGCCCACCCGAACGTCTGGCCAGACTGATGCCTAACGCAGTCTCGTTCGTCATCAAAGACCGCGATCACATGAAGGCCGTGGGTGATCGCACATTCAAGGAAAAAGTGACGACGTTTTTGTCAGGCCGGCCGTAATTTTCGGTGGCCTGCCTCCAATGCGTTGAGGTGCATCCCAACGCATAAGAACTCCCGCAAGGCGCTAACCATCATCAAATTCCGACAACGCGGGGTCGCCAATTGATGGTCAAACGCAAACCACGGGAGTTCAGAACGCACTACAGTGCCTGAGTACCAAACAACTCCTCAACGCGACGTACACGCTACTCTGACGCGCCATCAGACAACAGCCACCATAGCACTCGCTTTTTGCGGGCGATGAATGCAAATTTTATAAAACGCTGTAAAGTTGTGGATAAGAGTCGGCATCACCTGCGTCCCGGCCTCTGAACTGGCCCGTAAGTCAACCCTAGAACGCCACAGCATTGGCCAACTGTCGCCGCATCGAAGCGGCACAGTGTAGGCGCCGGAAAACACGATTAATCAACCGTTAACTCTGTGTGCGTTAACGTCACGAAATTATGTGTTATCGCCAGTCGCTCGTATTACTTGCAGTCTTTTCCACCGGGCTCTTGTTATGGGGCTGTGGAATTAGCAAACCGCTTTTCGTTGCCAAACATGAACCGTGGCGCGCCCGCGAAGAACGCGCCTGTCTGCAATCCGGTTATGTCCGCGAGAACCCCTATCTCAGGTCCCGCGCCGCGCTTGGCGGCCCGGCACCCTGCGGCGCAATTCACCCATTTCGCATGTCCGCCACCAGCGACGGACTGGTCAATTTGAAACCGGCCGCACACCTGCGTTGCCCGATGATCCCGGCCATCGAATATTGGATTGCCGCCATCGTGAACCCGGCGGCGAGACGTTACTTCGGCGCCCCGCTAGCGGAAATCAAGGTCGCTGCGAGCTACAGCTGCCGCGCGATCAATCATGTCCGCGGCGGCACCCTTTCCGAACATGGTCATGCTAATGCACTTGATATATCTGCCTTTACGCTGGCCGACGGGCGCCGCATCACTGTGAAGCGCGGTTGGCACGGTACGATCGCAGAACGCCGTTTTCTTAGAACAGTGCACAGCGGTGCCTGCCGAACATTCACGACAGTGCTTGGCCCCAACTATAACCGCCTCCATCACGACCATTTTCATTTTGATCTGGCACGGCGCAGAGCCGGCGACGTCTGCAAATAGGCCAGACGCTTGCACTTATTTGGGATAGCCCCTTCGAGAGGCACGTTCAGCCTGGATCTTTGTGCGTTAAGTTGGAACCGCTTCAATGGTTGAACCTGAGCAGACAAGCTTGATCGCACCTTCAAACCGGAAGCACTCATCCGCTCTTTATTGATGTCGGGCCAAAATGCTCTCCGCACACATAAATCCCTCTCGATCGCACGCAAGAGTTGCGGGTATCATCGCAGTAGACGCCGGCGGGAGGAGCCCACCATAACATTAAGTGCAGACCCAATTGGCTCTAATAACAAGCTTCGAAGCGACGAAAACTGGGGCAATCGCGCCTTGACGTTGGCGCTGGCGGCGTATCAATTGAACCTGGAATATGCCAGGTGGTTAGGTCATGCGCAGACAGATCCAAATTCTGATCGCCGCATTCGCGATTTTTTCTTCGCCAATGCCCGCCCAGGCGTGCGGTCTGGATGGGGCGAGCAGCATAGGATTAGCCGTGCAGCGCGCGGTCATCAATTGGCGTTATCCGGCGACGGCAAATATCTCGAAGGCTGTCAAGACATTAGCGCTTGCTGGTCACTTACCTGTTGCGCCATCCAAGCGCGCCGCGCACCCATTCCTCCTTCATAAATACGGTGTTGAACTGAAGACATTTGCAGGTCGGGTGACTAAGAGCCGAAATTTGCGAACCAAAGGCTTTGACGTGCTTTATATCGGACCGATGCTGTGGACTGCCATTCGGCAAGACACCTTGGGTGTTTCGGTGAAAGTTCATGCAGCAGGCCCGCAATCCGGCTTGCCGCTTCTCGTAACCGAACGACCTGTTATAAGGGCCCTCATAAGACGCAGCATGACAGCAGCCTATGCGCTGAGCAGTGGGCTGATAACATTGCACGGCAGTCCAACAAAGGTTGCCATGCTGCGGGCGGAATTGAAATCAAACTTCGCGACGTTAAGCGACTCGCCACTTTCGATTCAAGGCGAGCCGAAGAAGTAGGTCTTCACTGCCATCTCAGACGACCAAAGACGCGAACCGTTCTGCCTGGCAACAAGACATTTTGGCGGCGCTTGAATGACACGTGATTTCTCACGTCATCGTCGGCCAGGTTTTCGCCTTTGATGCCGAGTGTGAACGATGATCCGATACCGGTACCCGGGTCGAGTTTGGTGGTATAGCTCAGCTCGGCCGAGACCAGAGTGTAACCAGGCGTCACGATTTCCTCGAACCCGATCTTGTCTTGCTCGAAGGCATGCAGCGCGCCGACGCGGCCATACCACTTGCCGTCCTTGTAATAGAGGCCCCCACCCAGGCGATGGGGCGGAATGCGCGGAACGTTCTCACCGTTTTCAAATTCCGCACGCACGAAATCGTATTGGCCGTAAATGCCCCAGACGCCATTCCAGATCCGGCTTACGTCATACTGCGCCGAAATCTCAGTGCCATAGAAGGTTGCATCGCGTTGTTGGAACAGAACAAGTGACAACTCATCCTCTAAGGGATCGCCGCAGCTTGCCAGATCTTCACCACACCGATCTGGGTCAAGCTGCTTGAAGATAAAGCCGTCGAACTTGGTATAAAAGGCCGTGGCATCGAAACGGAACGGCCCCTTTGCTCTCCTGAACCCAAGCTCAATCGCGAACGCCTTTTCCTTTTCGAGGAACGGATTGCCAACTTCAAACGTCTCCGTCGCCTCGTGAATGCCCTTCGAATAGAGCTCACTCGCTGCAGGTGCGCGTTCGGTATATTTTCCGGTCAGGCTGGCAACGACACCGGCAGGCAGGTTGTAAAGAAAACCGAGGCTGGCGCTGATCGGGGTGAACGATTGCTCACCATCGAATGTTTCTGACAAGTCCGGATCAGCGTCGTTGAAGATAACGCCATTGCCATCGACCTTGGTGTGTTCGATACGGGCCGCGATCTGCATTCGGAGCTTGCTGCTTCTGATTTTGAGCTCCTCGAATATATAGGCAGCGACGGTATTCGTTTTTGCGGGATCGAGAAGACCATCCGCGTCTTCCGCGACCGTAAAGCCAGTTTCCTTGCGCTGTCCTACCTGTACACCGAGAGCGCCCGACCAAAGACCGAAGGACGATGCGAAGGGCAAATGCTGGACTTCCAAACGTGTCTCAAATTGCTTGTTCGTAAAACGCGTGCCGACGACATCTAGACCAGACCCTTCATCGATGATGATTTCATCGTGGGCGTAATCGGTAAACCCGAGCCAAAAGCGGATCGCTTCAATACCGTTTGATCTAAGCCGCCATTCACCGCGGGACAGGAACTTGTCCTGCACCATATCGATACGCGGCACTTTTTCTTCAAATTCATCACCTTCGCCCGGAACGCCGTAAAAGGTTGAAAATCGTGTGTAGGCAACACCAAAATAGCCGTTGCTCCAGACACGTGAGACGCCGAATGCGGCACTATCGGTCTCAGAAAACGTGTTGAATTGCGTACCGCGCGGCGTGCTGTAATCGCTCGTACGCTGTCGAAATCCGTCGGCGTGGATGACCAATCCATTGCCGCCAGCGGTCACGCTGAACGAGCCATCCTTACCGTCGTCGACGCTGGAAAAGCCGCCCGTAATGCTGCCCATAATGCCTCGACGCGGCACAAACGTCGGAATACGATTGTTTTGGACGGCGACGACCCCGCCTATTGCCTGCCCACCGTAACGCAGCGTTGATGGACCGCGCACCACTTCTACTTTCTTGGCCGCATGGGGAGAGATCGCAATAGCATGATCTTCGGAGAGTGCTGAAACGTCATGGCTGCCGATACCGTTTTCCTGCACGCGAACGCGATTATTGTCGAGGCCGCGGATGATCGGTCTGTTTGCGCCTGGCGCAAAGGTCGACCCAGTGATACCGGGCTTTTGATCGAGACTGCCGGTTAATGTCGGTGTACCTGTCGCTAAGACTTCTTGATCGTTGACAACCGTCACCGGCACAAACGTGCCGTCGACAAAAATAAAGGGTCCCTGAACCCCTTCGGTGAATTCCGAACCGGGCTCCGCCGCAGGCGCTGTGCTCGCCTGCGACGGAGTTTGGGAGGTTGGCTTACGTTTGACGATCGGGCTCGGCGTTTCGACGGTGATGGTGGGAAGCGCCGTTTGCGCTGTGGCAACAGTGGTAAAGCAGCTGAGTGCAAGAGCGCTGCAGCACAAGCGACTAAACGGAACGCGGATCATCATTCACCTCGATACCAATATGTAATGTTATTACATTCATGCTATGAGGATAAGTCCCCCAGCACAATGTGAGAGGCTCGCTGACACTGTGTTTTGGGGCTTGGTGTGATAATATAGTAACGTTATAACATTCTGGCCGACCAATTTGAAAGAGAACCAGAACGGTTCAGATCATGGGAGCGACTGACGAGTTGGAAAGGACGCTTAGGATATTTGAAGAGGGTTCATCCTCGCCCGACTTGATTGGCACACGACCGCTTTCAATCGAACCGCCCGAGCTGACCACCGGCAAGGCCGGCGCGAGCGCCGCTGCCTTGATACTCGCAATACCGAAAACCATCGCAAGCGATGAGACTTCCCACCATGACCTTGCCCCCCTAGCCATTGTTCCAGACCGCAGCACCGCACAACCGGTCACACCTGCCGGGTCAGCTGCGATATTTTCGTTTGCCGCCGGCCTCGGACTTCATATCCTTCTCGCTGGACTATTGATGCTCGGTTGGTTGTCGACAAAGCCACTTGGTGGCGGGGGCCAAGATGAAAATTCAATTGCAGTCGAAATCGTAGCTGCGAGCGCCTTGCGGGCAGCCGCCGTTGCCGCACCGACCCAAACTCAAAATGAACATACTGTTGCGGGCGAAAAGGACGATGGAGGCAGTGATCAACGCACTCAACAAGCCGCTGCCAAAACTCCTGCGGAGATTAAGAAGCCAAACAAAAAGAATTTGCCGCAGCCGAAACCTGAAGTGAAAGAAGAAACCAAGCCCAACAACGTCAAGCCCAAACCCATTGAACCCGTTAAACCAGACGCGATTATTTCGAGACCGGCCAAGGTCAAGCCACCACCCAAAGCGGTGCCACCACAGCCTCGCCCGCAACCCCGTCCAAAGCGTGCAGGCCAGCGATCGACAAGTTCGACGACAACCAAAGGCAAACCGCAAAAAAAACGATCAGCCAGCCCAGGACAAATCAGACGTTTTAATGCGTCGATCTGGAAATCGATACAGCGAAAGTTACCGCGAAAAAGAGCACATAAAGGAACTGTAACGATCCAATTCTCGATATCGCCCAACGGTCGTGCGCGCGCACTGCGTGTCCTCAAAAGCAGTGGCAGGCGGTCACTCGATAGAGCGGTCCTAAGAGCAATTCGACGCGTAAAATTCAAGCGACCACCACGGGACATGTCGCCAGCTCAGCTGACCTACAAGCTGCCGATAAGGTTTCGATAGCTCTGTCGTGAGGATGGGGGCCGGATAGAGTTACACCAATTGACGCTGACATTGGTTCCGGTCATGGCTGCTGCATTATGAATAGTGCAGCTATCTCCTATTGATAGCATCATCGTGCAAGGTGTAACAACAGGACAAGGCCGCCGATGTTACCCACATTATTGAAGAACAGATTCATATGTCTTCGGGACAGCTCAACGTCGGACATCAGCCACCAGCAATGATATAAAAGGTTGGCAAGGATCGTGAAAATTATGAGCAGGATAGCGCCGATACCAGCATAATAGTCGACGAGGATCATTGCCGCGCCACAGAACTGGAAAGCATATCCAAGGCCGAGGAACGCAACGGGGAATGGTATGCCGAGTTTGCGAAATTTGGCGGCATGGTTGCCTGAAATTGCGAGATTTCGTATCCCGATTACCAGATAAAAAGTTGCGATGAATACATGCCCCAGAATTTGCAACAAGGAATGGTCTGCGTGAAACATTTTCCCCCCGTGATCCGTTAATTGTAGTGCCGCGCCATGAACAGCACCAGCGATAATGCCACAGCAGCGTGGCAAGCAAGAAAGAGGTAGCAATGAAGGCTGCAATTTTCCACGACTTTGGCCCTCCGGAAGTCATGTGCTACGAGGATGTTCCCGATCCCGAACCGGGCCGCGGCGAAGTTGTCGTAGAGGTTCGCGCCGTTACCGTTAATCGCGTTCTCGACTGCCTTGTGCGTGCCAACCATCCCTCTCAACGCCGCCGAAATGTCGTTCCACCACACGTCTTGGGCGTTGACCCGACCGGTCTTATTGCAGCCGTAGGCAAGAGAACAAAGGCACCAGCAATCGGCAACAGGGTTGCGTGTTTATCGCGCTGCCCAGAAGGTGGAATGCTTGGGATTTCCTGTTGGGGCGGTGATGCAGAATACGTAAAGGTTCCGGCTTCCAGCATTGTCGAGATCCCCGAATGCCTCGATTTTGCAGATGCCTCAGCAGTACTACGTCATGGGCCCATGGCGCATTATTTGCTGTTCGATCTGGGCAAGCTGAAGCCCGGTGAAAAGGTGCTTGTGATGGGCGCCGCCGGCGGACTTGGCTCAACCGGAATACAAATCGCCAAGGCCGCGGGAGCCGAAGTCTTCTGCGCGGCGGGCGCGGATGAAAGAGTGGCGGTTGGTCTGCGGCTCGGAGCTGATCACGGCATAAACTATAATAGCCTCGACCTCACCGAGACAATTATGGGCTTAACCGATGGGCAGGGCGTCGACCTCGTTTTCGAAAACATCTCGAACCCCAGGACATGGCCCAAGGCTCTTGCTGCTATGGCCATGCATGGCCGACTGGTCACGGCAGGCGCGCATGGCGGTGGCAAGGTTGAGCTCGACTGCAACATTCTCTATCACCGCAACCTCAGGATATTGGGTGGAACGGGCAGCACATCAAGAAATATCCGCGATACCGTCTCTTTGGCCGCAGCCGGAAAGCTAGTCGCAAACATAGACCGTATCATGCCACTCAGCGCGGTAGCTGAAGCACACCACATCATTGAGGATAGCTCTCCAACCGGCAAGGTGGTGCTCGCTCCGAACCTTTGAACAATAAGTGTCTGCTACGCCGGATGGGACAAACCGAGTGCTCAGATCCGATTTGTCCACTTGGCACCAAAGCGGATGCCAAATAGACGTCGGCCCCACGAGGTCATCGCCTAAGCTATGGTGTTCACAAGCTCGCCAATATTTTCGATTGTCACGCAGACCTCATCACCCGCTTTAAGAAATTCGTTTCGCCCATTGCCGACACCAGCGGGTGTGCCGGTCATGATGATATCGCCCGGGTACAGGGTCAATCGGTGGGATAGGTCGGCGATCTGCTCGGCGATTGTGAAGATCATCTTGCCCGTATTGGAATTTTGCTTTTCAACGCCATTGACCTTTAGCGCGATACCAAGGTCATGAGGGTCTCCTATGTCACGCGACAGCGTGATCGAAGGGCCCATCGGACATGACCCATCGAAACACTTGTGAGCGACCCAGTCGTGTTTGAAGGAGGAACTATCCGGCAATTGTTCACGCCGACCTAGATCACGTGCAGACAAATCGTTGCCAATGGTGTAGCCCATGACGTAGTCCAATGCATCGCTTTCGGATACGTCTTTTGCTTCACGACCGATCACCACGGCGAGTTCCGCCTCCCAATCAACCTTACGAGAGGTCGATGGCAAGGTTATCTGTGCACCCGTAGGGGTGACACAATGGCCGATCTTGATGAAATGCCAGGACCGCAGACCCAGCGTATGTGGATCCGGTGGCAGAGGCCTCCCCCGCGCCCGGGCCATCTCTTCGGCATGGTCTTGGTAATTTGCACCGGCACAGTAGATCGCAATTGGGCGCGGAATGGGAGCAAGCAAATTAATCTGGTCGAGCGGGCGGCCCTTGGCCGTACCAGGGACAGATGCGCGATCGATCCGTTCGAGCGCCTCGGGCCAATTCGACACAAGGCCCAGCACCGTAGCATCACCCGGATTTCCAGTGATTTCGACGGCATCATAAAGGACGTCGTCAAAAACGAGACCTGCGCGGGGCGCCTCCGATGCGAGATAACTCACCACTTTGAATTTCGCCATTACATCCTCATTCCGTTCGCCAATTTGGGATTTGGCCTTGTCATCCGTCATGTCGACAGTGCCAAACCCCACCCACAACACAATAATCCAGCCGCTCTCGTAGCGCCACTTTCCCGCTCTTGACGCCGCGCCATGCAGCGACCGTATGACAGTGCGGGCTCGTGACTAACAAACACCAACCATTTTAGCCGATGCAACAAATTATTTGACATGCAGTTGCGTGGCGGGGAGGCTATAATAATCGCCGCTCTGGGAGAGCTTGGTTTCGAATATCGCACATCGTGTGCGCACGACCGTTCCACAAATGGCAACGATCTTCCGCTTGCGCCATCACATCTAACCCATTGATTCCTGAAGTTGCCGGCATTGAGCAAAGGAAAGTAATGACATCGATCGCAGGATTTAACCGACGAGAGCTTCAAGTCCTCGGGCTTGTCGGTACCGCCCACATGTTAAGCCACCTCTATATGCTGGCATGGGCACCACTGCTGTCTCCGATCGCACGTGATTTGGGTATCAGCTACACGGAATTCGGTATCGCATTGGCAGCGTTTGCTGTGACCACGGGTGTTTTTCAAACCCCAATGGGCCTTCTGGTTGAACGCGTAGGCGGAAGGCTCGTGTTAATTGCAGGCCTCTTTGCCAACTCCGCAAGTTTTGTTTTGATCGGCTTGTTCGCTCAAGACTTTTGGATGCTGGTCGGTCTCATGGCCCTTGCAGGAATCGGCAATGCAGTTTTCCATCCGGCTGACTATTCTCTTTTGTCATCATCGATCAACGAAAAGAGAATTGGCAAATCATTTTCCGTCCACACCTTCGTCGGCCACATTGGTTTCATCCTCGGCCCGATCATAACGGTTGCCGCAGAACCTTTCATTGGTTGGAGAGGCGCCGTGATTGCAATCGGTATGGCCGGTCTGCTGACAACTGCCGCCCTCATAGCCTTTGCTAATCGCATCACAGATAGTGCAAATGTTAAGAAGAGTAGGCCAATTCGCGAAAGCTTGCGTGAGCTCTTGTCGTCCTCGCCCGTACTGCTGTTTTTCGTCTTCTATTTTTGCACGTCGTTTGCAAATGTTGGGCTTAGTCAGTTCTCCGTTGTCGCACTGGAAGGTATGTATGGGCTGACAAGAGGGGTCGCAGTCGCTGCCTTAACCGCATATCAGATCGGGGCGCTACTGTTGATTTTGCCGGGTGGCGTACTTGCTGACAAAACCACACGCTATGATCTCATCATCCTTCTCGGCTTCAGCTGTGTCGCACTGTTGGTCTTTTTTGTTGGTTCAGGAGTGTTTCCGTTCTGGCTTATTGTCGCAATGTTATGCCTTGCTGGCGCCATACGTGGTGTGGTCAACACGTCCCGCGACGTCGCCGTCCGACGGATAGCCGGCGACATTCCAGTGGGCACTGTCTTTGGATTCGTAAGTACTGGATTCCTGGTCGGTCAGGGCATAGGCGGACCGATCTACGGTTGGTTGTTCGACAATTTTTCACCCAACAACGTGTTCTATGTTTCGGCGCTTGTTCATGTACTGGCAATCGCCACGATCATTTTCAATCCAGGAAGCCGAACGCAGACCGCTCGTCCATAAAAAGTTTCGCATAATGCATATTGCACAAACATTCGGGTTGCATTGGTGTTGGCGATGTACTCAACAGCACCTGTGCTATAGTGAGCGGCCGCATCGGGTTGAGAATGTCTCGAGTGGCAATGTACTGCGAAGCACCAATTTCGTGCCGCCAATATGCTCTAAAAATTACGACGGCCTGGGTTAAGAAACGTCTTCGCCAACTACGAGAGTGGAAAGGGCCATTACAATGTTTGCGAATCCTAGCTGCCCAATTATCGCCCTGGAGGAACACTTTTGGGACGAGGAACTTACAAAACATTACCCATCCGGCAGCGAAGGTACGAGAAGGCAACAACTTCTCGATCGGCTCTACGACATCGGAGACCTTCGCTTGCGGGAAATGGATGCAGCCGGAATTGATATGCAGGTGCTCTCGCACGGCCCCCCGGCAACGCAGAAGCTTCCTCCGGATATTGCCATCGACCTTTCACGCAGCGTGAACGATCGCCTCCACACCGCTATCGAGCGCCATCCCGACCGGTTTTCCGGCTTCGCGGCACTCCCGACGGCAGCCCCGGAAGCCGCGGCCAAAGAACTCGAGCGATGCGTTAAACAGCTAGGCTTCAAGGGCACTATGATCCATGGCCAGACCAACGGCCTGTTCCACGACGACAAGCAGTTCTGGCCCATTTTTGAGTGCGCTGAACGTCTTGGGGTACCCGTTTATTTGCATCCCTCGTTTCCCAATCCCGCCGTTTACGACGCCTATTACAAGGATTACGTCGATGATTACCCGATGGTCATACGCGCCGCCTGGGGCTACACGGTCGAAACGGCAACTCAGGCCATTCGCCTTATTTTGTCGGGAATTTTTGACGCCTACCCGAAACTGCAGATCATTCTAGGCCATTTAGGTGAAACGCTGCCGTTTCTCGTCCACCGGATTGATGAGGCGCTGTCGCGGCCAGGCCATAAGCCGATGAGCTTTCGTGAAATATTCACCAACAACTTCCACATTACAACAAGTGGAAATTTCTCAACGCCCGCCTTGTTATGTTGTGCAATGGAACTTGGCATCGAACGGATCATGTTCTCTGTCGACTACCCATTTGTTGCCAATGATCCAGGACCAAAGTGGATGGAAACCGTTCCAATGAGCGCTAAGGATAAAGAACGCATTCTATGCAAGAATGCTCAAGCGCTGCTCAGGCTATAGGTTCAATCCTATGCACGCAAAATGCCTTTTCCCCACAGGTTGAGCGTGCGTTCTTCGTGCCGCCATGTCTTGGCGGGCCGGTCATGCATGATCTCGAGTTCGGCCGAGACCTCTATCCAGCCGCCATCCGGATCAACAATGAAAATGAATAGATTATTCCCTGGCCCATGCCGGCCTGGTCCCCACATCAAGGGAATGCGGTGTTCGGCAAAGTGATCACACCAATCTCGAATCCCGATCCACTCCCCCGTCTCATAGGAATGGTGATCGATGCCGACACGGTCTTGAAGAAAACAGGCAAGGGTATGATGTTCGTGGTTCGATCGCATAAAGCTGGTCATGATCTGCCCAGCATCATTCACAACGTGATCCGACACCGCAAAGCCAAGTTTGGCAGAGTAGAATTCTTCAATCTCCTGTAGGTTCTGCGTCGCCAAGGTTAGATGTTGAAGGGGGCCACGAAGTTTGTTTGGATGCTCATCGGCCGCGATAGCCAGACCGAATACGATCTCGTTGCCATCGGGATCTTGGACGCTGAAGGCGTTTGGTTGGAACAATGACGACTCAAATGGCTGAGGATCTAGTCCCTCTCCGCTTGCTCGCTCCCTTATAGCGGCAAGCCCCTCATTATCGCGACACGCGAATCCGGCATGAGCGAGTGTGCGCGCTGCGCCTTCGTTGAACAGGACCCGGCGGCCGCTTGCACCAGCGAACCATAGCCCGTCCATCTTCCCAAGGTCGGGCATATCCATCGTGTCGCTGTAGAAGCGTGCAAGGCGTTCCGGATCAGGGCTGTTCAGATTCAGATGGTGAAGGTAAGCCGAAGCCTGCAATGTCGTCATTGACATCTGCCGGATCTCCTGGGTTTTGCAGATGCACCAGTAAGGCGCCGACGGTTGCCAGCGTTAGATGCGAATTTCACCGAGATAGATACTGGAGCCAAGATTTGCCTCGACAGTCTTATTGCGCCCCTGGAAACCAACCTCAACCCGATAGGCACCCGATCCTTCCTCCAGTTTGTCGAATTTGAAATCGCCATAAGTGTCGGTTGTTGCCTGAGCAATGTCATCACCGTCTTTAAGCAACTTTACAATTGCCCCCTCGGCACACTCCACTATCCCATCTGCCTCGAACGAGATCGAACCTGCGATGAATGCTGTCGTATAACGCCAAAGATTGCGGTACCAAACGCGCGGTTTGGTATTCAAGTCCTCTCCCATTCGCTTGAGGCCCATTTCGGCTGCCAAATCTGTCATCGCCGCATCAGTTAGTTTTTTGGCACGCATCGCCCCAGTCGGACACGATTGGTGCCCCCGCGTTTGTGCCCATCCCTGATCGATGAGATGTGCATCAAAATTCCAATGTTGCGGAATATCAAGCTCGTCATTCCACCAGATGTGGCCATAAGGACAAGCCTCCACAATTTGGCGCTGCCCTTTGGACTTGACTGGATCGATGATAACGATGCCATCATCACGCTTTTCAATCGCCCCATTCTCGGCCGCGTCCATACACGGCGGCACATCACAGTGATTGCACATTGTGGGTACGTAGGCGATATCGATCATAGGAAACTGACCGCGCTCCTTCTGAAGAATATTTATCCATTTATGCCCGTGCTTGGGCATCGGCGCACTGTAACCAGGCCAGTCATTGTCGACGTACTCGTCCATCGTTGCCAACGTGCACAGATTGCAGTTGGTGCATTCTGCAACGTCGATGATCATGTTCCACTTTTCTTCGCCGTCCATTCCGCCCCTAACGTCCTTCTAATGAGTGCAACGAACTCCGATGACCAGGTTATTTTCCTGGCACCAATTGGCGTGCCGACGCGGCGTTCGCTTCGCGAGCTTGCCCAGAAAATTCTGCTGATACGTGCTCAACCTTCCCATCCCAAGCTACAACCTCAACCAGTGCATTGGCACCTGCTAGAGAATGAGTTGATTTCGTTTGCGTACGTTCTGGCGTTAGGAGGTTCAAGCATCCGCCCCGGTCGATGGACTTTCCAGGCTCGCCCATTGGATCGTAGATGGCTGATGACTCAAAACCGTGGCACACACCACGCGGGAGTCGCTCGGTTGGAAGTGCCGCACAAAGGACGGCACCACGATCGTTAAAGACCTTCACAAGGTCGTACTTTGCAATCTTGCGATCGGCTGCGTCCTTACTGTTGAGACGGATGATCCAGTAGTAGTACCCGTCAATTTCGACGCGGTGATCCTCGATATTGAGCAAGAAACTATCCTTGCCGTCCCCTTGGGTGTGGAAACTATATTTGGAATGCGGAGTGAGCAGCTGCAAGGGATACTGGTCGAACAGTTCGCCCGAGTGCGGGCCTTCCCAGGACGGCTCATATTTCACGATCGGCGGGCGTTCAGGGTCGTGGAACCGTTTTAGGCTGTTGCATTCAAATTCAAGCTTTCCCGATTGCGTTTGCAAACCGTGCTGGAACTCTCCGGCATAGTCCGATGGCAAGGGATGGGCCTCCGGCACATCCTTTTTCCGCTGTTCCCAAAACCAGCGGAATGAGACGGCCGCGCGCAGCTTTTCCTTTTCCGCAGGAACGACAAAGTAGCCCTTCTTTATAAACTTTTTCCAAGAGATGTATTGTTTCAGGTCCGAGGCATCGAACATTCTCTTGACCCAGTCGATTTCGTTCATGCCTTCATTGAAGTAGTTTGCAAGGCCAAGGCGCTTGCAAACCTCTGTGAAGATCCAATAGTCCGATTTCGATTCGCCGAGCGGCTTGATGGCCGGCGCCTGGAATATGATGACACGGTGGTTCAACTGCTGTTGGCCATGGTGCCCATAGCCGCCTAGGCCCGCCCATTCGCTAATGTCAACGCGCTCGAAGTTGGTGCATGCGGGCAGAATTACGTCGGCAAATTTGGCCTCGCCTTCGAACCAGATCGATTGATTGACGACAAATTCCAAATTGTCCGACTGGTACATTCTCACGTGTCGGTTGGTATTGTTCATCGTCGCAAAGATTGACCCGCCATATTTGTAAAGCATCTTGACCGGCGAATGCCCTGGGGCGGGATAGGAAAACTTCGCAAACTGGTGCTCTATGGACTTGCCCGTCCATGCATAACCTTCAGCTTTACCGTCGGCGATTGCTTCCGGCATGAAGATCCGCGGTATACGCTGAAAAGTTGATGACAGCGTCGGCAATTGCGGCATGCGTTGATAGAGCTCGATCGGCATTGACGTATTCTCAAGGTCCCCCGACATGCCCCCGTCGGCATAGCCAGGGAAATAGAAGTTGAAATCCAAGGGACAGCCCCACTGCAAATTTCCCATATTGATGCCTGGCTTGCCGAGCCCCTGCATCGCCACTAGGCAAACCATGACCCGCGCCCACTGGATTCCGGTTTGGTTGCGACACGCACCCCCGTGGCCGTTGCCCCAACCACCGGGGGCCAAATAAACGCGCTTGCGGCCCCATTCACGGGCTAATGCGCGCACGTCTTTCGCGGCGACACCGGTCTCGGCCTCTTGCCATTCAGGCGTCTTGGCAATGCCGTCTTCCTCCCCGACGAGATATGCTTTCCACTTATCGAAACCGACCGTATGGCTTTCCACATAGTCTTTGTCGTAGAGCCCTTCCTTGATCCAAACGTAGGCGATGGCCATCGCCATGGCGACCGACGTCGTCGGCCGTGGTGCAAACCATTTGCCTGGCAGGAATTGCGCAGAAGAGTTGTAATAGGGATCGACGTGGACAACCTTTATGCCCAGCTGAGCGTTCTTGAGCCATTGGCGGCGGATTGTTCCTTCCTGCGCACCATATGATCCCGATGTCGTTTCCGGGTCAGCCGACCAAAAAACGATCATGTCACAATTCTGAAGGCAGTCCTCGACCGTCCCATAAGTTTCTGACTGGCCGACACGAAGGGTATAGCCCCAATGATGCACGGCACCCCAATACCAGCCTTCCCATGAATCTGGATTGTGATGAACTTGTGTATAGCCCACCGCATTACGGAACCTGTGCAATGCCGAAAGATAATAGCCAATATTTCCCCAGGTATGGTGCGATCCGTGACTGACCGCCATCGCACCCGGGCCATGATGGCGTTTGACGCGCTTGATTTCGCTTGCAACAATCTCAAGCGCCGCCTCCCAGGAGATCCGTTCATATGCGGACTTGCCTCTGTTTTGAGGATTGCGCTCCCCGCTCGGATCGAAGTCGACCCGCTTCATGGGATAAAGCAAACGGTCAGGTGAATAGACCATCGATTTGGAATTCTGACCGTGAGGGGCAAGTGTCGTCTTGCGCGGCGGTGTAAATGCCAGACCGCGCGCCCTTATGGTCCATGGTTGCGGATCGGATTCGTCGAAGTCGATTGGCGTGGTTCTTATGATCTTTCCGTCGCGCACATAAACATACAATGGTCCGCCATTTGCCATATTACAGTAACGGATGGTGCCGTCGGGCAGGCTGGTGCCGATCTTCCAGGTAAGCGATTGCAGCAACATCATCGTCTGCGCCCACCAGTTAGTCAGGTCCTCCGGACCATCGATCGTAAGCTTGAAGTCTTTTTGGGCGTTGATCTGATCCAACCAATCGATCGGAGGGGTCAGCAACTGTACAGCCAGGGCGGCATTCTTAAATCCTAGTGTGACATCCGCCTTAGTGTTCCCGCCGGCACCGGACATGACACGACCGGTGCGCACCTCAAACCAGCGACCAATGTCTTCGTCCCGCGCGGATATTTGGACAACCAAATCGCGTTCGCGAAGGCGTTCCTTGAATGTTGGATAAAATCGTGCTGCCAGTTTCAGCGCCTGTGCGAGCGCCCAAAGCAACAAGGAGAATCGAAGTCCCGACAAGCTCATATTTCTGATCCAACCGAATTAACGATGCTGACGCATAGAACTGCCGTCCAGTATTTGTCCACCGAGCGGCTTCAAAAGACCGGCCACCACCGCTGGCGGCCTGAAGATATTGATTTGGTCATTGCAGCACAATTATCAGGGCTTGAGTAGTGGATCGCACTCTAAATTTATGAAATCAGCCCGCTCCGAACCCTAGATTCTCAGACAACCAGGTGAGGCTTTTTCTCGAGTGTCACCGTAGCGCGCGCAAGTATTTCGCAACACTGCCGCCGACTGCCACCGTGCGACCAGCACGCCACGTTGTATTAGCGAAATTTGAACAGATCTTCTGCGGCAATTGGCACAGGGATCAGGAGTTGGCCCGATCTGTTAAGGCCGAAATGCGTGGCACAGGTCTCTCTGCGATTGGCCAATGCAGCACTGCAGACAACAGGCCAAGGGCAATCGAAATATACCACATGGCTTCGTACGATTGGGTCTGATCGAAAAGCCACCCAGCCAGCCAGACGCCAATGAATGCACCGAACTGATGTGACATAAAAACGATACCGAATAGCATCGACATCCAAGTGGTGCCGAAAAACGTCGCAACAAGACCGCTAGTCAATGGCACCGTGGCAAGCCACAACAGTCCAAGTAAACTGCACAGGCCAATCACCACCCATGGCGTTAATGGCAGCGCCAAAAACCCAACGAAAATAATTGCGCGTCCAAAATAAATGATACTTAGCGCCCGTCGTTTCTCGATCCACTTACCTGAAGCTCCCGCCAGGTAAGTTCCAAACAGATTCATAATACCGATGGCGGATAGGGCAATCGGGCCCACCCAAGCCGGCATGCCCTGATCAATCACGAATGCGGGCAGATGTGCAATTATGAAAAAGACGTGAAATCCGCAGACGAAGAAGCCAGCGGTCAATAGCCAATAACTGGGATGAGAAGCGGCTTCTCTCAACGCGTCACCGAGGCTTTGCTCAAGCATTTCGCGACTGGCATCTGCCGCTTCAACTCTGCCTCCGAGCGCAAACGATAGAGGGATCAGAACAGCCATCATACCCATCAAAGCAAGGAGGCTGTTTTTCCAGCCCACCCATTCGATGAGAACATGTATGACAGGTAGCGCGACGAAGCCGCCGACACCAGCTGCCATTCCGACAGAAGCAATTGCACCCAGTCGTTTGTCAGGCGGTGCAAGCTTACCGATAAGGCCGACGAATGAGGTAATGCCAGTGCCACTGACACCAATGCCCATTAAAATTCCGCCGACAATCAGATCGAGCGACGACGTCGCAATGTAATACATGTAGAGCCCGCCAATCGTAGCGAGCAGGCAGGTTGCCGCGACCTTTCCGGCGCCATATTTGTCAATCAGTGCGCCGGTTATAGGGGCACCGACCCCCATCAACAGGAATGTTAGCGCCATCGAGAGACTGAAGACCTCTCGCCCGACACCGATGGCGTCAATCAGCGGGAGCTGGAACAGCCCCATGGACTGCGCGCGACCGATCGCGATAGCAACGATCAGCCAACAGACAACAAGGGCAACCCAGAATGATACTTGCCGATCCTTCGGCCGACCCTTCGATGTCGTTGCGGATGACAAATCAGTCAAATTACTTCTCCGGCTGGTGTTGCCTGCTCAAACACTCATCCTTGCAAGCCCATCCATCCGGTCTTGAATTGGAACAAGCGCTCGGTCAATCCTGCATTACGGAGCGGCGCCCGAACACCCAAAACAGGAAAATCAACGGTATCAGCAATAGCGTCATGACCAGTGTGACACCTGCCGCCAGATTGATCGCGCCACCCTGCCAGTAACTCCAGATCACGGCCGGCAGGGTTATGTTGTCGTGCCCGACCAGGAAGACGGCGACGGTCAATTCCCGATAGACCAGAATTGCCGACCAAATCCAGACCGACATCAGGGTCGGACGCAACAGCGGCACCAGAATACGCCAGGATGTTCTCACAGCGGAAAGCCCTGCGGTATGAGCGGCCTCTTCCAGCTCTTTGTGTATTTGCAAGAGCGCGCTGTTGATGGCGCGTGTTGCAAAGCTGATGCGCGTGACGACATAAACGATGCCGATAAGGGCGACCGATCCATAGAGCGGTACGATGCCTTTCAGGAAGAAGAGAGCAAGGAGAAGTGCAGAAATAGCGAGAATGATTTCGGGCAAGGCATGCGGCAGGAACGCGCCGAATTCGAGGATATAGCGGCTATTGCTCCTGCTGCGAACAATCAGCCACGAAACGGCGAATGCCAACACCAATGTTATGAGCGGCACCGTCAAGACGAGGATGAAGGTATTGGTCATGCCACGCAGCACCAGGCCCCAGTCGATTTCCTCCAGCAGCGGCGACAGTGTCATCAAACTGAACATTTTTGCCGATGGCGGCGCGAGATAGGGAATGAAGGCTGTGTAGCCGATGAGGAGCAGCGGCAGGATCTTTGACGCAATCAGGTAGAGGACGATGAAGCCCCAGGCGTATCTTCCCCAACCGCCAATTTCAATGAGAGTGGGTCGGTACCCTTTTCCCGTCACAACGCCGTATTGATCGCCCTTGCGCAGAATGCGGCTGTACCACCAGGTCAGCAGAACGGCCACAACGATCATCATGACGCCAAGGGCAGCCGTGATCCCGTGTTGCGCCTGTTCTTCGTCGCCCGGATTGGTTTTCATGAAGATATAGGTGCTCAGCATATAGACCCGCGAGCCTAGCCCGATGATTGCGGGAATATCGAACGTCGCGATCGCGATGACCACGATATAAATGACGGCCGCCAGAATCCCCGGCATGGCCAGCGGCAGCGTAATTCGGCGCAATGTCGAGAAGAACCCCATGCCATGGATGCTCGCCGCTTCTTCGAGCGACGGGTTCATTGAGCGGAACATTTGGGCCGTCAGGATAAAGCCAAGCGCGGCAAGGCTGAGCCCCTGGACGAAACCCATGCCGATAGGCGTCGCAATGTTGATCGGCGCCTCGGAAAAGCCGAAAATTTGTACAGCCCAACGGTTCAAAAATCCGATCCGCTGGTGAGCGAGAAACATCCAGCCCATCGCGGTGTAGATGCCCGGAATAAGCAGCCCCATCGTCATAACGACATAGACCCAGCTCTTGCCAGGCAAGGTGGTCCGTTCGGTGACCCAGGCAATAGGAAGGCCGATCGCCATTGCGACGATCGTGGCCGTGATCGAGAATATGACCGTATTAATAACGGCGTCAAAAAAGATGGAATCGTCAAAAACTTCGAAGTAGTTGTTCAAAGTGTAGACGGCATCCGAAGTTCCTAGGATGCCGGTTTGAAAACTAATCCAAATGAGACTCGTCACCAGAACAAAGATGACAAGCATCGGCAGTGCAGCGAGCACAATCAACGCAGGTGACATGTTTCGCTGCACAGCGCGTCTCTTTCATATTGGCAAGTGGTTACTAAGAAATGCCAAACCGGGGAACCAAGTCCCCCGGCCGGCCCAATA
Source organism: Hyphomicrobiaceae bacterium (assembly GCA_965223255.1). Lineage (GTDB taxonomy): Bacteria > Pseudomonadota > Alphaproteobacteria > Rhizobiales > Hyphomicrobiaceae > CBDCWA01. The sequence goes on from CBDCWA010000004.1 coordinate 1,311,729, forward strand.
GGCAGAAGCACTATTTCTTCTTCCTCTTGGCTTTGAGAATCTTTTGAAGTTTTTTCCGGTACTTGACGTAACCGCCTTGAGAACCCAGCCATTGCGGTGAATTCATTACGACTTTTGCGCCACCGGCCTGGGCGGCCAGAAGCTTCTTGCGCATGTGGGATTCAGGATAAAGTGGGAAATCCATCCCGGTATTCTTCCACTGCCATGCTTGGCCTTCCTTAGAATGTAAGTAGGCAACGAAAAGTGCGGCGGCATGCGGTGCTTTTGAATTCACGGGCACCATGCCATAGCGGGTATGCGAGATAACCGCTTCCTTCATGATCGCATAGCCCAGAGGCTCACTGCTGCCCGTATTCTTGGCGCGGTTTACGTATTGATCGCCGCAGCTGAAGACCAGCATCAAAAATTCGCCGCTGGTTAGACGGTCCGTCGAACCACAACGCATCAGGCCACCGATATGGTTGGTCAGACGCTTGGTGTACTCGACCATTCTCTTGTTACCCAACACATCCGGCATGCCGAACTCTCTCATGCCTGCTGCATAAGGCGTCGTCGCGATTTTGCCCTTCCATTTCGGTTTGAAGACATCCTCGATTGATTTCGGGATGTCTTTGCCCTTTACGAGATCGCTATTAAACATAATGCCAACCAGCGAGCCGCCCGAGGCCAGCCCGACACCACCGGGAGCAACCGGATCGAAGCCTTTCCACTTCATTGGCTTCCTGTCGAGATAAGCCAGCCAGTTCATCTTACGAAAAATCCCGGCCTTACCGCCCTTTAGGGCGCCGCCGGAATTGTTCCAAACGACGTCCGAGCTTGCCGGCTGACCGGCCTTAACTTCGCGGGTCGTTTTTGCGATCATGCGGGTCATGGAGGGCCCGGGCGTAAACCTTGCCTGCAGATTGAGGCCGTATTTCTTGTTCATCGCCGCAACGATCTGGCGGAACCCCTTACCACCGGCAAGACTGCTGGCTGACCACATCCCGCGGAAGACTTTTTCTTTCTTCGCGCCGGCAATCAGCTCTTTGAGGTTTTTTGGTGCCTCAGCGGCTGTGGCGACGCCGGCAGCCAGCATCATGCTCAGCGGAATAGCAACGGCGCCACCTAAGACCGCCGTCGTGGAATATTTCTCCAACATTAATTCCTCCTTGGTATTGCCTTGGCGCGTTGTCTTTGCCTCGGCTGATCTTGTGCTCACGTGTTCTTCTCGATCTCGACACTTATAGGGGCACGTTTACACTATATGGCGCCAGCATCAATGGCTGAGTCATATTGCGACATTTTCCGTTACCGGAGCCATCATTGGCAAGCGGAAAATCATTATTGACATGCGAAAACCAATTTAGGCACTCGCCATTGATGCCTCAATAAATTTCGAATTCTCGGCGTTTGCCGGAAAAATCATGAGGTCAGCCGGATCAACGGCAATATGCAGTTTCCCGTCCTGCAACCTTGGCGAAACCCGGCTCTTGCCGACCAACTTGGTATCGCTGGCATTGGCCTCAAAACTGTACTGATCGCCAAGGAAGATGGTGTCTGTCAGGTCAGCCTCAAATTGGTCCGGCTTGCCATCGACCGGATCCTGGGCAAAACCAAGATGCTCCGGCCGGATGCCAACCCAGACGTCTTTGTCCCCGACATTACTGTTAACGACAGTAAAATCTCCAATTCGCGTCGAGACAGTGCTATTGCCATTCGATCGCAACTCACCGCGCATCCAATTCACGGTTCCGAAGAATTCTGCAACCTCCGCCCGATTGGGGCTGCGATAGAGTTCAATCGGCGATCCAAATTGCAATAGATTGCCGAAACTCATCAGGGCAATCTTGTCAGCAATCGCCATCGCTTCGATCTGATCATGGGTCACATAAAGAACGGTCGCACCGAGTTCTTTCGCCAAGCCACGAATCTTACCCCGGACCTCTTCGCGTAGTCGGGCGTCGAGATTGCTCAACGGCTCGTCCATCAAGAGCACATTGGGATTGACTGCAATCGCGCGGGCCAAAGCAACCCGCTGTTGCTGCCCGCCGCTTAACAAGGTTGACGGTCTGTCGATCTGTTCTTCGAGCTGCACCATCTGGAGTGCCCGTTCGACTCTCTGGCGTACTTGGGCGCGCGGAATTTTCTGCGCACCCTCGGTCAGCGGCAAGGCAACATTTTGATAGACAGTCAAATGCGGCCAGACGGCATAGGATTGAAACACCATGCCAAATCCGCGATCCTGCGCCGGCACCCAAACCGCCGGTTCATTGCAATAAACTGTTCTATTATCGATGTTGATGGTTCCGGAATCAGGCGATTCTAGTCCGGCGACCGCTCGCAGCAACGTGGTTTTTCCCGATCCGCTGGCGCCGACGATGACGAAGAAGTCGCCTGCTTCAACCTCGATGTTAAGATCGTTCAACGCTTTGACGATGCCTGTATCGACTTTGTATTCCTTCTGAAGGTGACTGATCGAAATCAAAATGGGCTCCCCTATTCTGAAACCGCTCTTTGCGACGGTAATTTAAGAAATAATCTTACGCATTTGATTGCCCTGACACCAGTGCTTGTGTCACGAATTCATTATTTGCCTCACAGCGGACAGGAACCTTACCATGCGCCTCGCCTCTCAATTTCCTCGTTTTTCAGCGCAAGAGCTGGACAGCCGCCACCGCAAAGTTGCGGCACTTATGGAGGAGCGCCAGCTCGACGCTATTCTTTTTTTCGGTGTCGGACAGTTTTCAACCGACATCTACTGGCTCACCGATTGGCCCGGCGGGCGCGAAAATTACATCCTGTTCGAGCGCGATGCCGAACCGGTCGTGCTGGCCCAGCTCTTTAACCACATCCCGATGGCTCGCGTTTTGTCCGTTATCTCTGACGTGCGATGGGCCGGGCCGAACACAGCAACGACAGCATCTGCGCTCATCACGGAACGCAGGCTATCCGGCAAGCGAATTGGGTTAGTCGGAGCAATTCCCTATCGCCATTACCTGCAATTTGCAAGCGACCATCCCGACACCGCATTCGAGGATGTGAGCGGCCCCTTCCGCATGATGCGCACGATCAAATCACCCGAGGAGATTGCCCGTCTGAAAAAGGCATCAGAGTTAACCGATAAATCGATGGCGGCAATTGCCGCGGGATTGAAGGTCGGGATGCGGGAGGACGAGATTCCTTATCTGATAGAGCCGGTCTATCTGAAAGAAGGTGGAACGGCGGGAATTCATTTCATGACCTCGATGTCGATGGATGAGCCGCATTTCCCGGTCCCTGCGCAGTTTCATTCCAACCGACAACTTCAGCGCCGCGACTGCCTGATCACCGAAATTTCGGGCGGCTATTGGGGTTTCACCGGCCAGATACACCGGACATTTTCGTTCGAGGAGCCGACCCAAGAGTGGCAAGACCTCCATGCCGCCGCAGTAGAAGGATATCTTGCGATCGAAGACGCGTTGAAAGATGGCGCGACCACTGCCGATATCGAAGAGGCAGCCGAAGTGATCCATCAACGCGGCTACACGATTTATGATGATCTGTTACATGGCGTCAGCCAAACCCCGCCGATCATTCAATCGCGAACGACCAAACGGCATCAAAGCCCCGAAATTACTTTCCGCGAAAACATGGTCGTGACGATCCAGCCCAACGTCATTACACCGGATGAAATGATGGGACTGCAATTCGGTGAAACGGTGGTGGTGACAAAGACCGGCTGTAACACGTTAAATGCTTATCCTCGTGAATGGATTATGTGCCCGGGCTAATCCATACCGATTAACTAATCTCTTTTCTCGATTAGTGGACCGCAAATGCCTGAACGGCCCCATATGGACATAGCAACCAAGGTCTCGCGCGGTTTGTCTGTGCCGAAATATTACTCGAGGTTGTCTCTCGCGTTGCGGTCAACAAAAAGCCGGGAAAGGCCGACAGCCACCCTAATGCAACGTCGGTCATTGGTGTAAGGACGACCTCAACACGCGCTGCATGTGGGCACCGCGAAATTGAGCGTGACCGTTGCCGCTGGTGCGTCTAAAATATCGCCAGTGACATTGGGGCGCCGGGCTTTGCAGGCCTTTTGGCGACCATCGAGATGAGGAGACCCAGCCATGAACGTCATGATGAAGGATGCCGATACTCTGCGCAGAGAGGCTTACGAGACGGCGCACGAGGCCCATCCTGCTGAATATGTCGGCAAGTCCCCGATCAAGGTCAACAAGCTCGGCCACTTTGTCTACGAGGTGAGCGACGTCGAACGCACGGTCAAATTCTGGAAAGAGGTGATGGGCTTCATCGAGACCGACCGTAATGCCAAGGGCATGGTGTTTTTCCGCTGCAATGCCGATCATCACGGCATCGGCCTGAAGCCGGCCCCCAAAGGCAAGCCGCCGCGCCGCGAAATGACCAAGGGCCTACAGATGGAGCACCTTGCCTTCGAGGTTGACAATATCGAAGTCCTCAAGCAGGCGCGCGATTATCTCCAGGCCAACGGCATTCCGATCGTCTTCCAGGGCCGCAAGGGGGCGGGCTGCAATATCAGCGTGAACTTCCTTGATCCCGATGGGTTTGAATTCGAGGTCTATTGCGAAATGGATCAGATCGGACCGGACAACCGCCTCCGTCCGGAAAGTCAATTCCGCCCGGCCGACCCACTTGAAGAAGCGATTGCCAATCCCGTCCCGAAGACCTGGTAGGATGAGACCGGGCAGGACTGACGCGCGGTTCCTGCATCGCTTGCGCACCACTTGATTGCGTGACAACCGGCCCCGACACTTGGGACCGGCTGGCAATGATGCACACATGGCACCCAATCGACCAAATTGCAGCTAGGCTGGGGCTGCGGCCTCGGTGAGGTTGATACCCCAATACGGCCAAATCTGTTAGCGCCCCGAGTACCGATCACCAGCGCCAGAGATCTGGCTGCTGGTAGACCAAAGACCAACAATGCACTAATTTTTCAACCGAACCACCTGGGCCACTTCAATCGCGCAGGCTCTATCGGCGAGTCGGCATTTTTGGTCGGGCAGGTAAGACAGCAAGGAGAACGCCATGATTGCCTGCAAGGGTATCGCCCATTTCACCATCCCTGTCTCCGACCTTGCCAAGAGCACGAAATTCTATAGTGACGTCGTGGGCTGCACGCCAATACGCAGTGACGGTAAGCGCTTCTCCTTCATGGATGCGGGTGGGACTTGTATCATTCTTTGCGCAGAAGAAGGCCCCATCAATCCTGCAAACAGAACTGATTTCGTGCACCATGCGTTCGTAGTCAATGACGAGGAGCTGGCCCGCGCCAAAACGCATTTGGAGGCACATGGTGTCGAAATTCTGTCTGAAGAGGACCGCGAAGGCGGAGTCGTAAACGGTCCACGGATCTATTTCCATGATCCTGACGGAACCTGTCTCGAATTCATCAAGCTCACGAGTTATGACACCACGCCACGATGAACCTGCGATGTTGGCGTCAACACGCATGACCAGGCACCATCCAGCAGCCACAATTTTCCAGAACCATGCCCGATAAGCCCTTCAAGCGGCTGGTTTCCGTTTGGCTTCAACTGCCGAACAACCTTCAGGGCGTGATTTGGATTGTTATTGGCAGCCTGGCCTTCGCTCTTAACGATGGTGTCGTCAAGCTCTTGGGCACCAAATTCAGTGTCTTCCAGCTTGCCTTCGCGCGTTATTTCATTGGTCTCATTCTTCTTGCACCTCTATTCTTGAGGCTTGGCGGATCTGGCCTGGGAACAACCCGCCTGGGCCTGCATATGGTGCGACTTGCCTTAGCCTGTGTCGCGCAAGTGGGTGTGTTCTATGCCGTTATCCATCTCTACCTAGCTGACGCAACGGCAATCGCGTTCTCGAGACCGATCTTCACAACGGTCGTCGCTGTCGTCCTGCTGTCCGAATTGGTATCCCCAAAACGCTGGCTTGCCACCATCCTGGGATTTATTGGCGTTTTGATTATGGTCCGGCCTGGTCACGCAGGCTTCGATCCAGTGACATTGATTGCCGTCGTGGCGGCGCTTTGTTTTGCAATCGCCAACGTCCTGATCCGCAGACTGTCGAGCACCGAACCCCCAAACCGAATTCTGTTCTATTACCATGTCGGTGCGTCGATAATCTTTTTGGGTCCGGCCATTTGGTTGTGGCAGGCGCCAGTCGGGTTGGAATGGATCCTGCTGGGCTTGATAGGCGTTCTGTCCACCGTCGCCCTGATCGGCTTCGTACGTGGGTTTTCGGTGGGCGAGGCCAACGCGGTAGGCCCCATAGAATATGTCCGCCTGATCTTCGCCGCGCTTATCGGCTACGTTTTCTTCAGCGAGATCCCAACACTATGGACGATGGCCGGCGCGCTGGTGATTGTTGCAAGCGCACTCTATATCGCGCGTGACGCCGCACGCCGCTAACGACCGCACACCGGCCCTTGGCTAGAGCAATAGCCGATCGGATGCAATCGCGTCGCGAGACACAGATCGGATCAAATTGCCCCGGTATTAGAAGGCTAAGTTTGCTCTGGACGTAGGCGGGGCCGGTGAACACCAACACGTCCAGGTATTAGTGCTTTCTAATGATCACACAGGCGTAAATTTCGCGATCGTAACAGCATCGGTCACATCGTCGAATACAACTTTCACTTCCATTTCACACCGGACGTGCTCGGGCTCTATCCCAACGATATTGGCATACAGTCGTGGCCCCTCTTCAAGCTCAACGATGGCCACCACATACGGCACCTCGCCCTCCCAGCCTTTGTGATAGAGGCGGTGGAAGACGACGAAGCTGTGTATTTTGCCGTTACCCGATGCATCGATCCAACGATGATCGGTATGGCCGCAATGGGCGCATAACATCGATGGCGGAAACCAAGATTTCTCACACGACCGACACTCTTGAATCTTCAACTTGTGTGCCTTAGCGCCCTCCCAAAACGGGATAGACTCTGCGCTCGGTCTCGGTAAGGGTTTCAAATAGTCCGCCATGTCACGCCTTTCCAAGGATAAGTGCAGATTCACATACCGTATTGCCGCCATGGCCACTGATCAGGCCAAGTTCGGCATCCTTGACCTGCCGGTCGGGGCCGTATTTGCCTTGCAGCTGTCGTACCCCTTCGACGACTTGCAACATGCCCTCCACATGCGCCTCGGAAAGTTGACCACCTGACGTATTGGTCGGCAAAGCACCGTCGAGCTTCAGGGCGCCCGATGAAACAAAGTCACCGCCTTCGCCCTTGCTGCAAAAACCATAGTCTTCCAGCTGAACGAGGACCATATAGGTGAAGCAATCGTAGAGTTGCGCAAAATCTATGTCGGCAGGACCAACACCGGCCATTTTATATGCAGCCTTGCCGGCCTCTATCGCGCCAGTATGTGTCAAGTTGTCGTTGCTTCCCCATCCGGACAAGTTGTTGAAGGTACCGAAGCCCTTGATCACTACAGGTTTTTGTTTCAGATCGCGCGCGCGCTCCGTAGTCGTTACAATGACGGCGCCAGCAGCATCAGTCTGCAGCGAACAGTCATAAAGCCCAAACGGTGCAACAATCATGCGCCCGGTATGATAATCATCGAGCGACAGTTGCTTTTTCATTACCGCGTCTGGATTACGCAAGGCATGTTCGCGAAATGCAACCGCGATGTGCCCGAAGTGATCCCGGGTCGTCCCATAGTCGTACATGTGGCGCGTGGCCCCGAAGGCATGCGCTGCCACAGCACCAAACAATCCAAGTTCGGGGCCGAATTCCGCCCCGACCATTTGTTCCGGTCTACCGGAGCTTCGCATGTGCGAGTCTTTGTTGGCATGCACGCGCGACCAGTTATCCCGCCCGTATCCAACAATGATAGTCGACGCAAGCCCTGCTTCGATGGCCATTGCAGCAAGCGCGACACCCATCACCTGGCTTGCGCCACCATTGGTAAGCGTCGTCGAAAATTTGGCATCAATGCCAAGACGCTGGCCCACAACTTGATGAAAGGTATAGATCTCATCCGGTCCACGACAAATTATACCGTCGATGTCTTTCGTGGTCAGACCCGCATCGTCGAGTGCAGCGGCTATGGCCTGATCGAGCAGTCCGAGAGCTGACACACCAGGCACTTTCCCTAACGTGCTGGTGCCTGCTCCGGCGATTGCACAGCAATCTCGAAAACGAGTTGAGGGTTCGACGGTCAAACCGTTCATTACGCGTCTCCTTTCGGCTTAAAACCAACCCGCTCCAGGATTTCGGCCGTATCGGCGCCATGTAAAGGCGCCGGTGTCCTGATTTCGCAAGGGGTATCGGATAGCGCCACGGCGCCGCCAACAAGTTTGACCGAACCGAGCTTGGGGTGCGGAACTTCCTTGATCATTCCAAGATGTTGAACCTGCGGATCGGCGAGGGCTTCATCCAGAGAATACAGCGGTGCCGATGGTACATCGGCTTTACGTAAGGCATCGAGCCAGTGGTGTCGTGGCTTGGTCTTGATCACCTCGGACAGCCCGTCGAACAACACATCGTAATTTTTTCGCCGATCTGCTTTCGTCAAAAAGCGCGGATCTTTGATCCATTCCTCATGCCCCACGACCCGACAGAGGCCTTCCCAAAACTTGGGCGGGGAAGATAAATGCACCACCAGAGGTTTATCGTCCCCAGCTACGAAAGCAAATACCGCTGCTGTTTGGGTCCGCGTCTTGCGTGTTGGCACGTTGCCTTCTTCGAAATACCGCGCCGCGTTTTCCCCCAAAAAAGCAAGCGTCGACGACAGGAGAGATGTGTCGACGCGTTGTCCGCGACCCGTTCGCTCTCTCGCACACAGGGCACCTAGAATGCCGTAGGCCGCCATGATCCCAGCAAGATGATCGCTCAACGATACACCCATCGGTTTGGGTTCATCGAGATCTGTGAGAACGGACAGGAGTGCACCCATCGCCTGGCCGACCGTGTCGTAGCCGGGTCTCTCGGCATAAGGACCGGTTGGGCCGAAGCCAGTTACCGAACAATAGATCAGCCGTGGGTTACCAGCCGTCAATGTTTCATAATCAAGGCCCAATCTCATCATTGTGCCCGGTCGGAAATTTTCGATAACCACATCAGCATTGGCGGCGATGGCGCGGGCGGCAGCAACACCATCTTCAGTCTTGAGATCAAGAATGACGCTCTTTTTGTTGCGATTAACCGAGCCAAAGGTTGCCGAGTAATCGGCTGCGCCCCAAGATCGGAAAGGATCGCCGCCGTTTGGCGACTCAACCTTTATAACCTCAGCACCAAGGTCACCAAGCATCATACCGGCGTAGGGCCCCGAAACATACGAGGCGAATTCCAAAACGGTCACGCCGTCCAAAGCCGTTTGCGTCACAGCTTCCCCCATTGTTGCATCGCGACACGCTGGATGCGCTCATAAGCCCGCGCGTCAGAGGTTGTTGACTGATAGAAACACGAAGCCGCAACAATAACAATCCGTTCGATCGCTCCGCCACGCCTCTGAAAGTCTGCCGACGTGGAGATGTCAAAGATCAAGACTTTGTTTGCGGATAGCCCCTGGAACGAAGCCCCCGAGTTATTGGCTAGATTGACGTGATGAGCGTATCGGTCCAATCGCTTGACGGTCGTACGGTCGGCGACTACGCTGCCTTTCAATGCAGCAAATGACGCTGCGTAATCCGATAATATTGTTGGTTTTTGAGGAGATGCCAATGGTGCAAGCAGTCGGCGTGATCGAAGATGTCGCTTTTGAAGCTTGCACATTGCGCAAGGAAGATCCCAATTGGCAATTTGCTCTCGGCGCCAGCCCGGTTACCGAAGGTCAGGTTCTTAAACTCACGACAAACGACGGCGGAACCGGTTATGGATACGCCTCCGCCACCGCCCACATGGGCTCGACGAAAGAGACGCTTGCGGCCGAACTGGCCCACTTTCGAGACATCTTATTGGGAAGACCGTCGACCTCTCTTGAGACGATATTGCGTGATCTGGATCGATCGCTGCGCGGTGCACCCCAGGCTAAAGCCGCAATCGATTGCGCACTCCATGATCTCAATGCCCGCCGCTTTGACGTTCCGCTTGTGGACCTATTGGGCGGCCCGGTGCGCACAAGCGTCCCGATGCTCCGCATCATTCCCATTAAATCCCCCGAGGAAATGGCGACGGCGTCTCAAAAAGTTGTCGACAAGGGCTACAAGTACCTCAAGATCAAAGTGCATGGCGATGTCGCTGATGACGTGGCGCGCATTAAGGCCATACGCCGCCAGGTTGGCGATGACATCAATCTGACCGTCGATGCCAATCAGTCTTACACACCCAAAGATGCGATCGCAGCAATCAATCGAATGGCGGAATACAAAATCGATCTCGTCGAGCAACCGGTCAAAGTCGGTGACAACCGCGGCTTAAAGCTTGTCACGGACAGTGTACCGGTAACCGTCGAAGCCGACGAGGCTGCCGGCTCACTGCGAGAGATCTACGACCTCGTAACCGGGGAAATGGTCGACGCCGTGAGCCTCAAGATTCCAAAGCTAGGCGGCATAAGGAATACCATCGCTGCGGCAAGGATTTGCGAGGCCGGCGGCGTCAAGTACCGTCTCGGAGCCGCCGTTGGCAGCCGGCTGCTTGCGTCGTTCGGTCTGCATCTGGCCTGTGCCTTGCCAGGCGTGGATTATGCCTGTGAACTTGCTGAATTCGACCGCCTTCTTGACGATCCATTCGAGGGACTGACGGTAAGCGAAGGTACGATGTCGCTTCCCACTGGCGCAGGCACCGGCGTTCATCCAATATCCGTATAGCGGTTAACGGCAATCGTATTCTCGTCCGGTTGCTCCCACGCGTGCGATATATGAATGCTCAACATCTAAGTTGATGGCCCAGGCCAAGTTCATTGAGCACTTTATCAGCCGCGGTGCATGCACCCCAATTCTTGTAGCTGTTTTAGGCAAAAGCGGGTGAAACCGAGCGTCATCGCGATGATGCCATGTCGCGATTGAGTGGGACTTCAATCGTAAACTGCTGTTGTGACGATTGCCCTTTTTGGCTACGGCACTGGCAAATGATTACGCCAGCGTCGCTGCTGCAGACAGCGAATTTAAATGGGACCAAGCCGGCAGACTGCTAGGGCAAAGATCATCGAAAGCATTGCAAGGTTCTGCGGCCGCAGCTCACGAATGACATATTGGACCGGCGCCGTCGCACATCGTGATCTACTTCGTCGCCATCAACAAGCCTGCTGTCATGAGCTTTCAGTGCTATCGTTGGCACCGCACAAGTTAACACCGGCACCAGTCATGTCCGGCTGATGGCCGGTGAATTCTGATCTGGACTGACCGTCGCCGACATTCGCAACTTACGACAACTTTCAAAGTCAATGACGTTGTTTTGCTCAGGAACATAGGCTGCGATTATTTTCTCGACTATTTCTGACGTCATATGTGAACTGACAATCAAATGCAGAACGGTACTCAATTCGCTTGCCTGCTCGTCCCAATCATTAATGACGTCTAAATTTTCATCGCTCCAGCCAACGCATTCCCACCAACGTCGCCCACAATCATCCCATACCAATTTGACATGAATTTTAGAGACACTATTTTGGGCGACCGGCTTGCCAATAGTGTGCTCAATATTGATCGCGACTTTAAACTTGTAGTCGGTTTGATACGCCACTGCGCAACCCCTTAAACCCGTGCAAAAATGGACATGATTTTGTTCGATCCGGTCGGCTCATCGGGCACATGCCTGCGCCCGAAGCCAGAGGGCAAACTACTACAGCTCATTTTCCCAATAAAGATAAACCCATTGAACTGGTTTGGAGTTGTTTGCCAGCATAGCTCGAATTCGACGAGATTGATTCATAATCCCGTAATAGATCAGGCAAACCGGAACATCCTCCGGCAAGATCTACCAAAGGCAGACCACTATCTGCCGATTTCTGAACCGTCAGCGTCGCACCAGAAAACAAAGACACTCTGCCAGGTATCTTAGGCTACAGTTCGCCAACTTCGATTTTCGAACAGAGATAAGGTAATGACCAAGCCTGGCGCCAAAACTGCGACCGTTGTTCAATTGATTTCTCATAGCTCAGAGGCTGCTGAGCCTAACCAAGATGAGCAACGTGCCGCACCTCGCCGCCGCGTATTAAAGGGTGGTAAGGTCGCCTTCAATGAGCGCCATTGTTCGATTCCGTGCACCATCCGGAACATATCAGCAACGGGCGCGCTGCTAAAATCTGAACATAGTGTAAATATCCCGGATACCTTCGACTTGATCATAGAAATCGATGGAATTGAGGCAAGTTGCGAGGTCGTTTGGCGCCGCGGCAACGAGCTGGGAATAAAGTTTCTCGGCGCGCCGATCAAGACAGGCCACCGTCGTCAGCAAGTGGTTGATCCAATAAAGTTGAACGACAAGCCCTCATTGCGACGTCGCCCGAAGGACACCTAAAGGTTTTCGCCGCGCCCGCTCTCCGCGCTCAAATTCCCCTTGCCTGCCAAATTGCCCCAGCATGGCCCGGCCGGGCTGCGCAGGCGACGTCCCAATTGATTGCTAGCATTTGTAAGCGCCAAAAAACTCACATCCCGGAGCTTCGGCTGCCGAAGTGTTGTCCGCAGTCCATACGCAGATGCTCACCCGTCATACATGTGGCGTCGGCAATCAGGAACATGATGACCTTGGCGACATCTTCCGGCCAAATAGCTCGACCGAGCGGAAATTTACTCTTCGCCTCGGCGACGCGTTTTTTGTAGCCCTCCTCACTGAGGATCTTTTTCGTCCAGTTGCCAAGCAGGCCGCCCGGACACACTGCATTGACGCGCACCTCCGGCGCCAGCGCACGGGCCAGGCCGACGGTCATGGTATTCATTGCGCCTTTGGAGGCACCGTAGGCGATAGAGCTTCCGGCACAGCGGAAGGCAGCGGTCGAAGAAACGTTGACGATGGCGCCGTCACCAGAGGCCTTGAGGTGTGGGGCTGCAGCGCGCGTCATCTGATAGTTACCGATCAGGTTGACAGAGAGCACGCGATTAAACTCGGCCATATCAAGCGCCTCGAGGTCGGTGTGATCAATGGTCTTGGTAACCGCGGCATTGTTCACAAGTATGTCGAGGCGGTTCCACTTCGCCAAGGTTTCCGCCACCATGCGGCGGCAGTCTTCGTCCTTCGACACATCGCCCTGCACGATGATCGCGTCGCCGCCAAGCGCGCGGCAGAGATCTGCAGTCTCCAAGGCGCCGGTCTTGTTGGTCGAATAGTTGATGGCAACCTTGGCGCCGCGTTTGGCCAACGCCTTGGCCGTCTCAGCGCCGACGCCGGTGACAGAACTTGAGCCGGTAACGATTGCCACGGAACCATTGATCTCCATCGTGCTTCCTCCGATTGGTGCAGTTGGGAATGATAGAGAAGACTATTCCAAGCGCTATCGCAACACACCACCTTACATGGCGACATTTTATGCGGCCGCAACGACCTTGTCATAAACTGCCCACACCAGCGAAAGCACCGATCAACCACCGTTGCTAACCCTTGATTTCCCCACTTCCTCAGGCAAAATCGTCGGCGCAAGATCTTCGGCGATAGGTTGGCATCGTCTTAACCAATGCAACTTGACGCCCAATGATGATCGCGCTTTAAAAAAATCAAGCAACTTTCTGCGTCAATTGAGGTTTGGATCAAGTTCGATTTTGCACGTGTTTCTAGGCCGGCAGAGGCGGAGAGACAATTGAACATCACACCATGAATACCGCTCTATGAGCAGTGATGGCGACCCCCTGGGCCCATCGCGCAGATTACCGCGTTGAGCACATCCCTTGCCGGCGACCCGGCTCCAGGTTAAGCAGTGCAATTCGAGGGTGTGCCGACAGCGAAAGCTGCATTTGACATCTGGTGATCCAGCGCACTTGCCAAGAGACCTGCTGAAGGCGCCGAAGCCAGTCCGGGGAGGGAAGAACTATCAAGAAAATCCTCGTTGCCAATCGTGGTGAGATCGCCGTACGTGTCATCAGGGCCGCCAGGGAGCTCGCCATCCCGACAGTCGCCGTCTATTCCGAGGCCGACAAGACCGCATTGCATGTGCGTCTGGCAGACGAAGCGGTATGCATCGGACCGGCTACAGCACGCGATAGCTACCTCAACATCGATGCCCTCCTGGTTGCTTGCAGAATAACCGGGGCCGATGCTCTACACCCTGGTTATGGTTTCCTGGCCGAAAACGCGCAGCTCGCCGATGCTCTCCGCGACCACAACATCACGTTTATCGGCCCAAAGGCCGAGCATATTCGGATGATGGGAAACAAGATCGAAGCTAAGAAAGCGGCGATCAAGCTCGGGCTGGAATGTGTTCCCGGCTCTGATGGTCCCGTCACGACGACGGAACAGGCCTCCCAGGTCGCAGCGAGAATTGGCTATCCTGTCTTGGTCAAGGCTTCCGCCGGCGGGGGCGGGCGCGGAATGATGGTGGCACCGGATTCGGAAAGTCTCGCGCAAGCCCTTTCGCATGCCCGCGCCACAGCCGGCGCGGCATTTGGAGACGAAACCGTATATTTGGAAAAGTTCCTCGTCGATCCTCGGCACATTGAGATTCAAGTCCTTGGCGATAGCCACGGCAATGCCATCCATCTGGGTGAGCGTGACTGTTCTCTTCAGCGCCGGCACCAAAAAATCTGGGAAGAGGGACCGTCTTGGATTGTCACCGCCAAGGCCCGCGACGAGATCGGCAACAAAGTCGCCCAAGCCATGCAGCAATTGGGCTACATCGGCGCCGGGACCGTGGAGTTTCTGTACAAGGATGGTGAATTCTATTTCATCGAAATGAATACTCGAATCCAGGTGGAACATCCGGTTACAGAAATGATTACCGGCGTAGACCTGGTCAAAGAGCAGATTACCATTGCAAGTGGTATGCCGTTGACCTACGCGCAGCAAGACATCTGTTTCCAGGGTCATGCCATCGAGTGTCGCATCAATGCTGAAAACGCCACGACTTTTCAGCCATCGCCCGGCCGGATCACCTCCTTTATTCCGCCGAGCGGTCCTGGCATTCGCATCGACACGGCAGCGTATACCGGCTATACAGTCCCTCCCGACTATGACTCGCTTATCGGTAAGTTGATCGTTCATGGTCGTGACCGCGGCGAGGCATTGGTGCGTTTGCAGCGTGCCCTGGATGAGCTTTGCATCGAGGGCATCGCGACGACAGCACCGCTATTTGCTTCTTTGCTTCGCCATCCCGATGTGCAGAGTGGCGACTACCACATTCATTGGCTGGAAAAGTATTTGCAGGAGAGTTCGGCCAAGGGGGAAAATGATGGATCTGACCGAGAATGACGTGCTCGAAATCATGAAGCTGTTCGAGAGCTCGAAATTTGATTATCTGCAGCTTGAGCACGATGGACGAAAAATCATCCTCAGCAAGGCGGGCAACGCACCGATTGCAGTTAGCACAGTATCTCCTGCGCCTCTACTTGAGCAGGAGCCACCAGCCACGCTGGCCGCGCAAGCCGGTTCGCAGACGCCAAATGCTGAGCCGGAGGTGGCCGCAACGGCCGTTGCTGTTGCCGACGAGGGATTGACCGCCGTCCCAGCGCCGATGGTCGGCAAATTCTATGCCGCCCCGTCACCTTCGGATCCGCCGTTCGTTGAGGTCGGCCAACGTGTCGAACCTGATACCACAATGGGCTTGATCGAGGTGATGAAGGTATTCAACAGCATCACCGCAGGGTTCGACGGCACCGTAGAAAAGATTCTGGTAAGTAACGGTCAGGCTGTCCAGGAAGGCCAGCCACTGTTCTTGATTAGACAGAAAGACTAGCGCCCACACGGGCGCTACGCGATCAAGGAGGTTGACCATGGATGAAGTCCGTTTCGTTGACACGACCATCCGGGATGGTCATGCGAGCCTTTGGGCCGAACGAATGACGACCGGGATGATGCTGCCAATCGCCGAGCGCTTGGACAACGCCGGTTTCGAGGCGATCGAGCTCATCGCTGGATCGCACATCAAGAAGAGCGTGTGCGAGCTGCGCGAGGACCCTTGGGAACGCATTAGATTGGTCTCCCAGCGCATCCGCAAGACGCCGCTTCGCCTGATCGCCGGAAGGGTCAATACATTTGGCTTCGATCCGCTGTCCATGTACACGCTTTTCGTTGAACGCATGGCAGCCAACGGCATCCGGCAAGCGCGCATTTCCGAGCCGTGGAATGAACTATCGGGCTGGAAACGCAGGGCCGATGTCGCCCATGGCGCAGGCATGCAGTCGATCATCAACCTGATCTATTCGGTATCGCCAAAGCACACCGACGAGTATTATGCAGAACGCACGCGCCAGGCGGCCAGCCTACCAGGCATCTATCGGCTTTGCCTTAAGGACCCAAGCGGCCTGTTGACACCAGAACGCATACGAACTCTGGTGCCGGTCGTCTTGGAAAACAGCAGTGGCATTCCGGTCGAACTGCACACCCATTGCAATACCGGACTTGGTCCGCTGTGCTGCCTTGAAGCGGTGAAACTTGGAATTCGCTCCGTCAACACCGGCATACCCCCGCTTGCCGACGGAACGGCCTTGCCATCGGTGTTCAATGTCGCGGGCAATTTGCGCGCACTGGGCTACACCACTGCGATCGACGAGGAGATATTGCGGCCCGTATCAGATCATTTCAAGATCATTGCCGAGCGCGAAGGATTTCCCGTTGGTGTCCCACTCGAATACGAATATTCGCAATATTTGCATCAGGTGCCGGGCGGCATGATCTCAAATCTGAAGCACCAGTTAAGTCAGGTCGGCAAGGACGGTCAGATTGACGAGGTGCTGGAAGAGACAATCCGCGTCCGCTCCGAATTTGGCTATCCGATCATGGTGACGCCCCTGTCACAATTCGTTGGTAGCCAAGCCGCGATCAACGTCATCGTCGGCGAGCGCTATAAGGAAGTCACCGACCAGGCAATCTATTTTGCGCTTGGCCGGCATGGGCAGGAGGGTGCGGATCTGATGGACCCCGATGTCAAGGACAAGATCCTCAGCCGTCCGCGCGCCAAGGAGCTTGCGGCGAATGAACGTACGGAACCGACAGTTGATGACGTGCGCAAGGAGATCGGGGCAGCAGCTGGGATTTCGGACGAAGACTTGCTTCTACAGTGGTTGCTCAACAAGGATGACATTGCCGCCATGCGCGCTGCTGGCCCCTGCCAGGAATACAACACGGCACAGCACTCGCTGGTGCAACTGGTTAAGGAGCTGACACAGCGAAGCAACACCAACAACCTCATTCATGTGAGCAAACCAGGTTTTTCTCTATCGCTAGAAAGGCGACAGGCACCATAATCGTCCCGCGACCGCTGTTCGCATCGCGCATGGGCTGCCACCCATTTTTTAAATTGGAGAAACGGGTGGGTTTGGGAGGCTACGCCTCCCAACAGCGCACGAGACTGAACTCGTTCGCAGCAGGGACATGTCCGATATGTAAAGAAGTCGCGATTTCCCCACGCGCTCAAGTAGCCGACAGGCGATAGCGCAGGCAACTACGCGCTCAAGTAGCCGATAGGCGATAGCGCAGGCAAGTAAGCACTCAACAGGTTCGTTGGACCAAACCTCTCTTACTACCGCACAAATTCCACACCAAAGTTCGCCAGATCGACACACTCGCGAGCCGGCAACGCTTTGGAGCGCTCATAAAGCTCTGCCGGATCGGCGTTCGCTGCCAATTCACGCAATCGGGGATAGACCTCATTTGTATAGAGGCGCATGGACTTGAGTGCATCTTGATCGGATAGGAAGCCTGCCTGCCCCATTATAAGCATGTTGCCGAACCCGCCGGAGAATTCCCAAAACGACTTGATCTGCTCGAAAACCTGATCGGGTGTGCCGCACATGACGTTGCCCCTTGCCATCTGATCGGCAAGCGTCGGCTTCTGCGGAACATTGGAACCAGCCCGCCCGCGCATGACCTGCGCGGCCACCGCTGGCGGATGATAGCCCGGAGGGTTCGACCACTCATGCGGGACCTTGTTGGCTGACATGTACCACAGCAGCTTCTGGCCGCCCTCTTCTGCCTCGCGTTCGCTCTCGCCGACATAACACAGTGCAAGATAAGCCAGTCTGTCTAGAGAGGGCACCGTGCCGTGCGTGTTGATATAGGCCTCTCGATAGCCACCGAATATCTCGCGAATTCGTGGATACCCGGCAAGAAACACTGCTCCCACGTGATTGTGTTCTGCCACGGGGACTGCGGTACTCGCGCTCCCCATGGTGATCCAGATCGGGGGATGCGGCTGTTGGTATGGCCTCGGCCAGACGTTGACCTGACGATGATGGAACCACTTGCCCTCGAAATTGAACGGCCCGTCATGGGTCGTCCACGCCTTAACGATCAGATCATGGGCCTCCCATAAGCGCTCGGTCCCACGGTAGGGGAGGACATTTGCCGCCGCTGCTTCATAGGGCACGCTGCGCACAAATCCGCACTCTACTCGGCCCTTAGAAATCACATCGACCATCGCCATTTCTTCGGCAACGCGAACCGGCTGGCTACGGTTTGGCAACGGATTGCCAAGGATCAGCAGCCGCGACTTTTTGGTCTGGCGAGCGAGAATACCGAGCATAATCGGCGCTGCAGGCACCATACATGTCGCCGTCTGATGGTGCTCATTGAGCATGATTTCAAGCCCGATCTCATCACAGGCGCACCACAAATCGAGATAGCGGTTGTAAAGCTCGTGCGCGGTCTCCGGCTCACAGTACTTGTTGGGCAGATCGACGCGAATTGAACGGTAGGTTTTTTCATCAGGCAGGTGGGGGTAACAATCTTCCGTAAACCACCAGGTCTTCATCGTCTCACTCCCAGGAATTGGATTAACCCACCAATGACAGTACCGCTGCAACGAAAGCGTCTGGCTGTTCGATCTGCGGCATGTGCCCGGCGTCATTTATTATAGTCATGCTCGCGCCTTCAATCATGTTCGAGAAAGCCCGACCGTAGTCGACGGTGACCAAACGGTCGCGGGCGCCCCATATGAAGTGGGTTGGAATATCGATCCGGTGAAGGCGCTGTGGCAGCTTTGGATTGTGCATGTAAGGATCCCACGTATAAACGCCCAGCGCCATCCGGTTTGCCGAAATAAGCGTCAGCTGTTCGTCGGTCAGCTCGTCGACCTTCGGCGCCTTGGAGGGATCGTGGTACATGATCTCGTTTATGGTTTCGGGCGGCAGGGCAAAAATGTCGGCAATGTCGCGGTCTTCACGCCCGCCAACTTTAACGCCAACGGAATCAACGAGGATCAGTTTGGCCAGTCGCGCAGTCGTCATCGTCGCAAGCTCGGCCGCCACCCAACCACCCATTGAAAATCCCATCAGGACAACGTTCTGCAAATCCAGCTCATCCAGCAGGTCCAGGTAAAGGAAAGCGAGGTCATCGACGCGATCAAACCGTTCGGGGATTTCGCTGCCGCCGAATCCCGGATGAGTGGGCGCGATAAGTTCGAATTTTTCGGCAAGCTTGTGCGCGAAAGGCAGTTCGGCGATCGGCCCGCCACCGCCATGCAGCAAGAGCATTGGCGGCCCGTTTCCCATGCGCGCCACATCGACATCTATGCCCTGAAGCCTCATCATCCATTATCCTTCCAATGCAACAGAAGTCTCCCCCACGCAGCTGTTTATCGGTTATGGCAATTTTTTGGTGATCTGGCCAACAACACCCACGAAGCGTAGATCAACGCTGCATGGAACATTTGGAGTATCCCACTTCCCCAAATTTCGTTGAAGTCACAGAATTGACCCACCCCCTGACCACCACTAGACCCCACCCAGCTGGTGAAGTAAATCGGACACCTTTACCCTTATCCACCGCTTGCCAGCCCGTCGCATTCTGCTTTTCCATCACCGCGCATTACGGTCTAAGATTGCCGCAAGCGAAATGGGGGGGGGCACAAAATGAAGACGCTGTCGCGCAACCTACAATTCTTTGCCAACGTTTTAGTCATAATCAGTCTGGTCTTCACCTGGGCCTATTTCTCGTCGGCCGAACTCCGGTTCTGGATTGCCGATAAATTTGCCCAACGCGCCTGGTATTTCTTCGGCGATTACTGCAGCGCCAGCCAACCCGCCACACCGGATGAATTAACCACCTGCCATACGGGCTATCAGCCGGCCCGTTTTAACTTGATCAATTTTTACACGCCCGCTCTCAAGAGCGGTGGCAGAATCCCACCGACACTGGGCAAGACAGGCCCTGCACAATACATGGCCACCGTCTCAACCATTCGCAAAACCCTGATCATTTCGAGTGCAAATTTTATTCCCGGCCGCGAGTCGTTTAACAAGGACGCGCGCCTGCTGCTCGTCATTTCCAAGCACGAATGTTTGTTTGTCGATCGACTACGTCAAGCAAACAGTGCAACGCAGCCCAACATCGTCAACGTCTGGGTTTACGGGTTTATATTCGACTGCCAAAACAGAGCCTTGCAGTAGTTGCATGCGCCTGCGCCCTGATGCCTCGTCCGCACCTAGGTGCCCTTAAATACGGGCTTACGTTTCTCGAAGAACGCCTCAACGCCTTCGCGAAAATCATCGGATGAACGCAACCGCCCGTAGGCTGCTCCCTCAAGCTCGATCGCGGCTTCAACAGACACATTCTGGCTCTGGTTGAGCACCCGCTTGATTGTTCGCTGGGCAAGGGGAGAAAAACCGATCAGCTCCTTCACCAACGCATCGGTTGCGGTCTCGAGCTCTTGATCGGCCACACATTCAGTCACAAACCCATAGGCCTCGCCCTGCCGGCCGCTGATGCGCTTTGAACGCATGACCATATCTTTGGTGCGGGCAAGGCCAATCATGTGCAGCAATCGGGCCGAGCCACCGGAACCCGGTATCATTCCAATCCGCATTTCCGGCAAAGAGAATTGCGCGGTCTCTGATGCAATCCGGAAATCGCAAGCAAGAGACAACTCAAAACCGACGCCGAAACAATATCCGCGCACCGCTGCGATCACCGGCTTCGTGCACCTCTCCGGTGCGCCAATATTGTCGGCAAGTTGCGAGAGGGCCTCGGGCGACGCCTCGAGAAAACCGCGAATATCACCACCGGAGGAAAAATGCTCACCCTCACTGCGAATAACGATCACGCGCACAGCCGCATTCGCATCGAGCTGTTCAATCACCTGTCGGATCTGAGCACGTTGGGGAAACGAAATCACGTTAAGTGGCGGCCTGGATAGAATGAGGTCGCCCCGCGCGCCATCGACCTCCAAACGAAACCCGTCATGCGTCGTCACGATACCGCTCCTTACCAGTCAGCCAACCATTTATCCGGCGGTCGTTCAGCTTTGATGTTGTGCGGCATAGAGCTTCTTCAGCTCATCACGCAGGACTTTGCCCCGGTCATTCTTGGGTAGAGCATCGACGACAAACACCTTCTTCGGCACCTTCGCTTCAGGCAGCACCCCGGCGCAGTGCGCGACCACTTCATCGCCGCTTAGCTCGCCGCCATTTGGCGTCACAAACGCCACAACCTCTTCCCCGTAAATTGGATCGGGAACCCCGACCGACGCCCCATCAAGCACGCGATCGAAACTCAATAGCACGTTATCGATCTCGACCGGCGAGATGTTCATGCCACCGCGAATGATCAGATCTTTGGTGCGGCCGGTGACGGTGACGAAACCTTCTTCATCCATCACCGCCAGATCACCGGTCTTGATACGCGTTCCACGGACCGGCTCCAGAACCTTCTCATCGCCAAGCGTCCCCAACGCCGTTTGCGAGCCACCGATCGTGACTTCCCCTTCGACACCCGCGGGCTGGGGCTCATCCTTTTCGTTGACGATCTGAAATTCCTGATGCTTCGCCGGCGGGCCCACGGTCCCCTTTTTCAATCGGTAGTGTCGGTTGCCGCAAATCCAACCTGCTTCGGACATGCCATAAAGCTGGAGCAACGTAATCCCGTACATCTCTTCGAATTTGACCCATTGCTCGGGGCTCAATGGTGCGGTCGAGCACGTCATAAGTCTAAGTGTAGGAATATCCTTCGCGCTGTATCCAAGCGGTTTGTTCAAAAGCATGTTGACGACGGTCGGAACGCCGGCCGAAAAAGTCAGACCATACTTCTGGATCCACTCGAAAAAACGGCTGTGCGAGAAGCGCTTGGCGATGTGCATGGTGAGGCCGCGCTGCAGAAACGGCATCAACGACAGAATCTGCGCCGAGTTCCATCCAAATGAACGGTATTCGAGTGTCTTATCCTCCGCCGTGAGCCCGAGCATGTCGAGCGTCGACAGTCCTGAGAGCCAATAGGCTGCAGTATCATAGACGACAACCTTCGGCCGGCTTGTTGTCCCGGAGGTACAGAACATACACGACACGTCTTCCGCCTCGTTGCGTTCTGGATGTGCATCATCCCTCGTCCCTACCGGTAGAGAACCAAACAGAGTTTCAGCGCCGGCCATCTGGCGCGCCGGATCCCAGGTGCCGAGTTCGATCTGCGGCGCCACATCCGCAAAAGCCGAGCAATCGATATCCTTGTGATAGATCGTCAGTTTCGGTTCGACGATACGTGAGAGATCATTGAGGTGCACGGCATTGAGTTCGACATTGAGCGGTGCCACGACCGCCCCTATTCGCCAGATGCCGAGCCAGGCGATCAGTTTATCAATCGATTCATCGGATAACAGGAGCACCCGATCGCCATGGCCGACACCAAGTTGTTTCAACCGTTGCGCAACGTCGTTAACGGTTTGATGCAGCGTCCCGAAATCGATACTGACGTCGGTTTCAACATCGACGATAGCGGCCTTTTCCGGATGGCGTTCGCTGTATCGTTTGAGAAGATCGGCGAGCGGTTCATATGGGACCTCGAGATCGTGGCCGTCGAAAACGTTCCCCATCGAAGCAGTCCTCCCTTTGACCGGGCGAGTAGGATCCCGCCCGCTTTGTTCTCTCCCAGTCAAAATGCCGGCGAGCCGCGCGAACATTGATCCGATGGTCCTAATGTCCAGTGCGCGCCAGAATTTCCGTCCAACCCTTCATCCGCGATTTCACGTTCTTGATCTGCTCATCATTGAAGAAGTCTTCGAGCTTGACCTTGTCCACCGGGTAGGCAGGCCGCATGAAATCCTCTTCAAAACCGAACGGCACGGTCGCATCGATCCCCATGCCGCCTTCGTAACGGGTATTCGACGCCGTCCATTCCTTATCGCCTGCCGTCATGCGTTCTGCCGGCATAAACGTTTGCCCACGCCCACCAGGCAGCGGATTGATGATATCAGTATGTGGATTAACACGCGTCGTCAGGCACCACATGATCTCGTCCATGGAATAAATGTTGGTGTCTTCCGAGCAAGCAATGACCACCCGCATGCCTTGCGAGGTCGCAAGCAACGCGGCCATAAAGTTACGCTGCCAACCTTCTTCGATCTTGTTGCGCTTCTTGACCTGTATGATCGCACCGCCCCAGTCGGTCATG
The DNA here is from genome assembly GCA_965223255.1 of Hyphomicrobiaceae bacterium. Lineage (GTDB taxonomy): Bacteria > Pseudomonadota > Alphaproteobacteria > Rhizobiales > Hyphomicrobiaceae > CBDCWA01. Next base: position 1,335,115 of record CBDCWA010000004.1, read on the forward strand.
CTGTAGGGAATGTTAACATCCTGGATGACTCCGGGCTGCAGTCGATTACACAGTTCAAACATTGCTGCTTCGCGAATGCTGGTATCGATATTGTGCTCATCGAGGGTATGCGCACCGAGCGCGTAGATGAGGCGCTTTTGCTGTGACTCTTTGCGCATCGTCACACCGGTTATGTGGAACGTCGGCGCCTTATAAGACTTGCCCATATAGCCAGCCCATTCCGGATGGAAGTGATGCCGCCCTTGGCTTTGATCCGCCTCTGCCTCTGCCGTCTCAAACCGCTTGTCACGCGGATCGATATAGCCTTCGAGAACGATTTCTGCATCGGCAAGGGCAAGGGCGTCCACGGTCTTGGCCTTGACGAGACGCACCGGGAAGCCTTGCGCCGCGCCAGCCACACCCAATTCATCGCAACCATAGGGAAGGATGACATAATCGAACGCCGCACCAGCCAACAGCGTGCAGGCCGGCGGCACACCGAAACACATGGTTATCGGCACCGTCTCACGTGCCCGGTAGGCATCGGAGGTGACTTGCCACATGTGCGAACCTGGCGAAATCTGGAACGTACCGGCATTACCCCAGCGGAAATTCATGCGATTAAAACCGGTATCTGTGCCGCCACCGAACGCATCACCAGATACTACGCGGATGCCAGACCCAATGGTCATTTCGGCCTCAAGATCCGTATGGCGGATTGGCACCAGATAGTCATAGACGTCATTCGGCTTCTCGATCACCACTTCCTGCGCCGGCGCCTCCGCCGATTCTATAATTTCAGGCTTCATCGGATTGGATAGCGCATGCGCCAGGCTCTTGGTGCGTTCGGTATCATTGGCCCAACCGAACATTTTGTTCATCGTGGCGATTTCGCCGAACAGGTTGGTCACCAGTGAGTGCCCGGGCTTGCCTTTGACATTGTTGAAAAGGACCGGACATCCACCATCCATGAGTTTTTGCAGACCGGTCAGCTCCAGATCCGGATTGACCTCCTTATCGGTCTCGATGAGATCCCCTTGTGCCCGCAACCAGTCCAGCGTGCTTCGCAAATCCCTGAGATGGGTCGTCTCGCGCTGCATAACATTCATAATGCGTCCTTCCGCTGGATCTTGCTCCCTCGCTGCCGATTGGCCGGCATGGTGGGAAATCTTGGCTGTCATGATCGCGTGCGGGTATCGCGGAAAATATCCAGCGAGCATCCCGCACCCCGCCCCATAGGGCCTAATGTCCGTTATTACCATTCACATAGCTGCATTCAACCCCCCGCGCCGATCCGTCTCGCAGAAATCCGGCCCAGCCGGGAGGAGGTGCAGGATCGGGCCACTGGTTAATTAATCCAGAGGATCATGAGTTTGCGCGATTGCGCCAAATTCACCTGAGTAAATTGTACAATCTGCACAGACGCGATATGGAAGTGGGCACATCACAACCTAGAGCAAGATTTTCGGGCAGGACGCCCGACGAAGGAGCATGCCGACATGCCATCCGCCAAACCCTCGCGGGACTACCCAGATCTCCATGACCACATCGAAGCCCTGGACAAAGCAGGCCTGCTCGTTCGCGTCGACCGAGAGATCAACAAGGATACGGAAATGCATCCGCTGGTGCGGTGGCAGTTTCGCGGTGGCATTCCGGAGCGTGAGCGCAAGGCCTTCTTGTTCACGAATGTTGTCGATTCCAAGGGCAAAAAGTTCGACATCCCGGTTATCGTGGGCGGCCTGGCAGCAAGCCGCGAAATCTATCGGATCGGCCTTGGCTGCGACCTCGACAAAATCGCCGAGACCTACACCCGCGCCGCCAACAATCCGATTTCGCCCAAGACCGTTGACAATGCGCCATGCCAGGAGATCGTGATCACCGGCGACGATCTCAAGCAGGAGGGCAAGGGCCTCGATTCAATCCCCGTTCCGATATCGACACCGGGCTGGGATAACGCGCCTTACACCACGCTGTCGCAATACATCACCAAAGACCCGGACACCGGCGTCCAGAACATGGGCAACTACCGCGGTCAGATCAAAGCCCGTGACCGCATGGGCATGAACCCCTCGCTCGAATTGCGTCCCGGAATCTATAAGCACTGGTTGAAGTACCGGGAAAAGGGCGAGCGCATGCCGGCAGCGGTCGTGCTCGGCGCACCGCCCTGTGTGACCTTCACGTCGACCCAGAAATTGCCTGAACGCCTTGACGAATTGGCCGTCGCCGGCGGCCTGGTCGGCACACCGTTGAATGTCGTCAAAGCCAAGACCGTCGACCTGCTTGTGCCTGCTGAGGCAGAAGTCGTGGTGGAAGGTTATATACGGACCGATATCCTGGAGCCGGAAGCGCCGTTCGGTGAATCGCATGGCCACGTCAACTTGCAGGAATACAATGCGTTCATGGAAGTGACTGCCATTACGCGACGCAACAATGCCGTCCTGACCTCAATTATCAGCCAGGTCACGCCATCGGAATCGAGCCTGATCAAACGTGTTTCCCTGGAACCCTTGTTGACGGAGAACCTGCGCGAAGGCCTCGGTCTGTCTTGTGTCAAGGCCGTGCGGATGCACGAACCCCTGACCAATATCCGCAAAGTCGTGATGGTTCATTTGGAGCGTGGCACCCCACGTGTCGAAGTCTGGCGCGCGCTTTACGCTATGGCGACCCAGCATCGTGCCATCGGCAAATTCATTGTCGCAGTAGACGACGATGACATCGATATCGACAACGCTGACAGTGTTCTGTGGGCGATGTCCTATCGCTGCAATCCAGCCCTGGATGTCGAAATTTTGCGTCACCGCGATCAGGGCCACGGCCCCCGCAGTTTGCGCAACGATGGCGAGGACGCCTCGATCCTTTTTGATGCCACTTTAAAGGAACCGTTCCCGCCGATTTCGCTACCCAAAAAAGAATACATGGAGAACGCCAAAAAAATCTGGGAGGAACTGGAACTCCCATCCCTGACGCCGCAGGTCCCTTGGTACGGCTATTCACTTGGCGAATGGGATGAGCACCAACAAGAAATGGCCGATCGTGCCGTCAAGAGTGAGTACTGGACCACCGGCGAAATCATCGCCAATCAACGCCGTTCGGACGTCGAGATGAACACCGAAGTGCGCCGTGTCAAAGACATGGATGAGGCCAAGGGACGCAAAGACTAGAGCCCGATGTCCGCGCATCTCACCCATAGCCCCTTGACAACCGGTCCGCAAAACGAGGCTCGCAAGTAAAGTGATGACATCTATCCCCGAACCCAACGAGACGTTCACCGCGACGATGGACGACGGCGCAGAGATTGTGGTCCGCCACCACGCCAAACCCGGTAAGACGCGTTTGTTCATCACCCATGGCAACGGCTTTGCAACCGACGGTTATCGCGTCTTCTGGGAGCCGCTTCTGGCCGATTATGACGTCGTGCTCTTTGACGCCCGCAACCATGGCCAAAACGCATCAACGGGCGCCGACGGCCATCACTATCAACAATTGGCGCACGATTTGTCGACCATCCATGCCAGCGTGACCTCAAAGCTCGGCGCTGCCCCGTCTGTCGGGGTATTCCATTCGATGACGTCGCGGGCCGGTATGAAAAACGCAGTGGAACTCGGCTCACCCTACGACGCTTGCGTCTTTTACGATCCACCAAGTGTTCCGCCGCCCGGCCATGCTGTTTTCGAGGCAATGCGGACGTTTGAACTCAAGCTGGTTGCCTGGGCGACGGAACGACAGCAGTCCTATGCCACTCCAGATGAGCTAGAAGCAGAATATGGCGCCACCCGCGCCAGCTCAAAGTGGTTGCCTGAGGCTCGGGCCGATATGGCCCGCGCTGTCCTGCGCAAGACCGCCAATGGCTATGAACTCTGCTGCCAGCGCGAACTTGAAGCCTCGATATATTTGGCAGCCTTGACACTTGATCTATGGCCAACAGCCGCCGCAATCAAAGTCCCGTCACTTCTCGTAGGAGCCGACCCGCAAGGCCGCGGTGGCCCACCGACCGGCCCCGCCAACAACGCCCTGGCAAAGGAAGGCGGCTTTCGCTACGTCGGCCTCGATGGCGCCGGTCACCTCCTACAAATCGAGCGCCCCGAAGACTGCCGCAGCGCCCTATTCGACTTTCTGGACGATATCAACCTGCGCTGACCAACAACGATCTCTCCAAAAGGACGGCCCAATGACCGACAATGTGCTCTTCGAGATAGACGGCCACGTGGCCACCCTGACCTTGAACCAGCCTGACACCCGCAACGCCTTAACGGACATGGATCTCGTCGATGCGATTGTCTCAGCCTGCCATCGCGCCAATGCCGACATGGATATTCGCGCCTTGATCCTTACAGGTGCCGGGCCTGCCTTCTCATCTGGCGGCAACATCAAACACATGCGCGACAAGGTCGGCACTTTTTCCGGGGACGCTGCCCAGGTCCGCAACAATTATCGCAAGGGCATTCAACGCATCCCCCTTGCCCTTTATGGGATAGACGTGCCCACCATTGCCGCCGTCAACGGCCCTGCCTATGGCGCCGGCTGCGATCTGACCTTGATGTGCGACATCCGCATCGCCTCCACCAAGGCTGTGTTCGCGGAAAACTTTTTGAAGGTAGGGATCATCCCTGGCGACGGCGGTGGATGGCTCTTACCGCGCGTTGTTGGCTTATCGCGCGCCATGGAAATGACGTTTACCGGAGAACCAATTGACGCTGAGCAGGCAGAAAGGTGGGGCCTCGTCTCAAAAGTCGTCGATCCCGACCAGCTCCTGCCCGCTGCCCAGGACCTGGCGCAACGCATAGCCAGCAATCCGCCACAGGCCTTGCGCATGGCCAAGCGCTTGATCCGTGAGGGCCAACACACCCGTCTCGACACGTTGCTCGAAATGGCCGCCGCTTTTCAGGGCGCGATTCACCAGACGGACGATCATATGGAAGCCGTCACCTCGCTCTTGGAAAAGCGTTCGCCGAGTTTCAAAGGTAGCTGAGGCCCGGAGATGCCGCCAAATGCCTGCCAGCCTTGCGCCGCGCGATTGATCTGGCAGTATGTGGCCCCGAAAAGGGCCACAGACCGTAGCGAACAGGTCAGAACCTCGCAGACAGCCCCACGAAGCCACCAAGCGCCGACGCACGTTGGAAATTCACGGTCGCATCTGTATCACCGGTTATGTCGACTTGAGGCGCCGTAGTACCTTGATAACGCCCTCCAACATCCAAGAAGACACCTGCAGCAATGCCCAAACGTAAGCCCAACTCGATCGCAGCCGAATAGGTGGTCTTCCGCCCGGACAACGATCTGCCAGCCGCACAATTAATACCCGACAATCCGCAATGGCCAGGAGTCCGATTCAATACCGCCGAACGCACGCCATTGGTGTTCTTCGCAAACCAATTGGCGCTGCCATCATAGCTATGGAATTCGACCGCCCCGCGCGCCTTGGCGAAATAACTGATTTGAATACCATTTCCGTACACCAGCGGTCCTTGCACACGTAACCCGAAGCCCAAGCCGTAGAACCGAGATTCGACCTCGTTGTCATAACCATACCGAATGTAGGGCCGCGTATAAGCCCCTGAGGACAGTTGCGCAGGATCGGTAAACCCCGTGAACTGCTCATCCACCTTCAGCCGGCCGAAACTGAAGAACAGCAATGGCACAACCGTGTGCCGGGGCCTTGTCGCCGTCGGCTGGGAACCATATCCCTTTAGTCCGCCGGTCTGATGCCGGCCTCCTCGATTGAACAGATGAGGCCGCAACCCGACGAACCCCTCTTGGCGACTGAAACTATTCTTATAGTTTATGTCCACCAAATCGAACTGATTTCCCCGAAACCATTTAAAAGCAACAGTTTCGCGAGCAACGGGACTGCTCAATTGCAGGTATTGATGACCGCCCTTTATTCCATCTTCAATAAAACTCGCAGAAAAAATCGAAGTGGATTTGATATAATCACCTCCAAATACCAAATCGACCCGGTGATTATCATAAAAAGTGGCAAGAAACCCCTCTGCAGCATAGCCCTCGAAATCGGACTTATTATCAAACGAAATATAAGGCGATTTTAACACCGCACCGCGTCGATCGAGCCGCTTGAAGTAGTTGCTGGGCCCGCGGTCCAGCGTGCCGGCCAGAGCTTTGAATTCCAATCCGGCTAGATAAGCTGATTTTGCCGGTTTCTTTGGGACATCTTTGGCCGGCAAGTCATTTGGGTTTAGCGCCCGCGTCGCCCACCCTGTAGGCGAATTAGCCTGCAATCGAGCACTTTCAGCTGCTCCGCCTAAATCTGCCGCCATACTGCTTGAGGAATTTATAGTAAGAAAAAAGACAAAACTCACCCCAGCCCGGAAAACTCCAGGAAAAGCACTACGCATTACTGGCCCCCTACAATAAACTTAAATTCGAATGGCCCCGCCGAATACCTTGCCTTTCATCCAACAAAACGATTGGAAACTTTGTTTATTAATCATAGTTAAATGGGCACAATTATGGCGCAAAAAAAATCAATAAAAGGCGCGCTTATTCGAAATTCGGTATTTTCGAGAAATTCATTTATTAATTCACTGGATAACGTTGAACAGGCTCAGCTTTTTATTGTCCAATGCTCCAATGGGTTGAAAGATCCGCTAGCTCTGCCACAAAGTCCGTGTCTGGCACACATATAATATGTATACGGATTATCAACAGAATTTTGCCATAATTGGACTGGGACTGAGGCCAACCCCAATCCTCGCTCTGCAGAGAAACTTCTCTGAGCGTCGAATTTTTCTATAAATTGATCAAAAGCTGTTAGCGCGTTCGCAATTGCAGACGGCTACGCTCAGTACTTGCGCGCTTTGAATTTGGCGACCAGATATCTGGCGCGCGTGGCAAGCATGGCCCAATCTTTGCGTTCGATCTCTTCAAGCGGTGCAAGCCACGCTCCACCGACCGCAACAACATTTGGCAGCGACAACCAATCGTCATAGTCCTGCTCAGAAGTCCCGCCCGTCGGATAAAACTTCACCCGCGGAAAGGGCGCCGCCATAGCGCGTAGAGCACCCGAGCCACCGAATGGCACGGCCGGAAAAAACTTCACGACATGGAACCCCTTGGCGATGACGTGCATCAGTTCGCTCGGCGTGGCAATGCCGGGCACGAAGGGCGTCTCCTGGTCGGCAGCAGCATCAAGCAGCTTCGGCGATGAGCCAGGGCTAACGATCATTCTTGCACCCGCTGATTTTGCAATCGCCAGGTCATGCTCGGTCATCACATTGCCGGCAATCGGTACGGCCTCAGGTACTTCTGTCAGAATTCGCCTGATCGCCTCCGGCGCCGCACGCGTGCGCAATGCGATTTCCAGGGTCGGCAGGCCAGCCTCGACGAAGGCCGACGCCATAGGCACGGCATCCGCAGCATCTTCGATCTGCACCAGCGGAACCAGGCGGGCAGGCTCAAGGATTTTCAACGGCGCTTCGCTGAGTGACGTCATAGGGAACCTCCTTCTCGATCCAGATCCCGCGCTTTACAAACACCGCGGCCGATATGCGACAACATCTCACAATAATAATTGAATGCCAATTGACCGCCACCGGACCTTGAACTGGATCAAGGTTAGGTCGCCGCGCTGTCAATTGCCAGAGCTTCCCCAGCCAAATACAGCGAACCGCAAATTATGATCCGCTTTGGCCCCTGATCGATGGCCTCGATGGCGGCAAGTGCAGCCCGCAGATTTGGTTGCGCCAACGCCCGCATCCCAACCGTCTTTGCCGCTTCGACGATCCCCTCTGCCGGTATAAGAGGGGCTTCGTAGCCATCGGGCGACACCGCGATCGCCAAGCGCGCAATGTCCTTAAATTGTACCAAAAACCCCTGCACATTTTTGTGCAAGGCCATGGCCACCACCAGATATACAGGCTTGGGGACCCGCTCATCGAGATCGGCAAGCGCCTGTGCAAGCGCCGCCCCACCTGCCGGATTATGACCGCCATCGAGCCAGACGTCTGACTGGGCTCCAGCCAGCCTGGCGATCGTATCTGACCTTAACCGTTGTAGTCGTCCAGGCCAGACCACTTCGAGCAGACCACGCTCTATGGCCGTTTCGTTGACATCGAATTCCGGTACGGCAAGCAGCGCGGCAATCGCAATTCCCGCGTTGACAATCTGGTGACGCCCGACCAGCGCCGGCAGCGGTAAGTCAAGCAGCAATTCCTCGCCTTGGAAAACCATACGTCCGGCTTGCTCATAGGCATCGAAGGCCCGGCCGGCAACAATCAGCGGCGCGCCGACCGCTTCTGAGCGCGCTTCTATAACATCGAGCGCGGCCTCCTCCTGCGGGCCAACGATACAGGTGACATTCCGCTTGAGTATCCCGGCTTTTTCAAACGCAATCTCACCAAGGGTCTCGCCTAACCGGTCGACATGATCCAGACTAATGGGCGAAATGACAGTTGCGCGGGGTTGGGCCACAACGTTTGTTGCATCAAACCTGCCGCCAAGGCCGACCTCAAGCAGAACCACATCGCTCGGATGCTCGGCAAAGACCTTGAATGCCACCGCTGTCGTGAATTCGAAAAATGTAATCGGTTGGCCGGCATTGACGCGCTCAACGCTTTCCAGAGCTTCAACCAGCTGTGCCTCACTGATCGGCGCTGAGCGGCCAGCGCCGTCTGCCAACCGGATCCGTTCATGAAACGACAGCAGATGCGGTGAGGTATAACTATGCACACGCCGTCCTCTAGCCTCCAGCATGGCGAGCATAAAGGCGATGATAGATCCCTTGCCGTTCGTGCCGGCAACATGAATGACGGCCGGCATACGCTCATGCGGATTATCCAGTTTATTGAGAAGAGCAAAGACGCGATCGAGCGACAGCTCTATACGCTTCGAATATAACTTGCTGATCCGGTCTAGAATAAGCGTGCTATCGCCCATGCCTAACCCTGTGCACGAGCCTTGGCACACATTCGTCGCGAGGCGCGAGAAGCTCTGGCGTTAACAAAATAATGGGTATCGTCACCAACGATAGACCCTCACGTGGCATCGCGCGCAGGACCGGCAGCCTTGTCGACATGCGCGCCAGAAGATCCCTCGCCGCCACCATCATGACCGGCCGAATCGCCGTCCTGTCTCTCTTCGACTCTGATCACCTGATCATCATCGCTACTGATTTGGGCCACCGGACCGACTTCCGAACCATTGACGATCAAATGCCCATTGAGCGGCGCCTGATTGCCGGCATCCTCATTGCGCGCCTCATCATCGATCATCGGTACCATCAGGTTATGACACAGACGCATGAGTGTATCGCGCATGTGATGACGATGGACGACCATATCAATCATACCATGTGCCAGCAGATACTCCGCCCTTTGGAAACCATCCGGCAATTGCTCTCGGATCGTTTGTTGAATAACCCTGGGACCGGCAAAACAAATGAGCGCGCCGGGCTCAGCGATGTGGATATCGCCGAGCATGGCATAAGAGGCCGTCACCCCTCCGGTTGTTGGATCGGTCAGCACAACGATATACGGCAAACGCGCTTCGCGCAGTTTTTGCACAGCAATTGTCGTACGCGGCATCTGCATCAAAGAGAGAATGCCTTCCTGCATACGCGCCCCACCGGAGGCAGCAAACAGGATGAACGGGCATTGCTTTTCAACAGCCGACAGCATCGCCGCGATGATGGCCTCACCTGCCGCCATGCCGAGCGAACCAGCCATGAAGCGGAAATCCTGCACAGCGACAACAACGTCCAGCCCGCCGAGTAATCCGGAACCAACCAAGACGGCATCGTCCAGATCCGTCGATGACTTTGCATCCTTGAGCCGATCGATATAGCGCCGGCCATCGCGAAATTTTAGCGGGTCGACAGTAACAGTCGGCACGTCGAGCTTTTCATATTCGCTATCGTCGAAGATACTGTTGAGGCGCGCCTCGGCTGACATCTTCATATGATGGTTGGACCCGGGCACCACGAATTGGTTTGCTTCCAGATCCTTATAAAAGACCATTTGCCCGCTTTCCGGGCATTTGATCCACAAATTCTCAGGCACTTCGCGCTTTGTCGTGAGAAAGCTGCGGATTTTTGGCCTGACGAGGTTATTAATCCAGTTCACTCTACTCCGGCTCCCAAAGGCCTCTATTTAGCCTGCATAGTGTTGCTGTTGCATCGACCAATCTATTCGGTCGAATAAGGCAGCTTGCCCAGGCGACATACTCTACCCACTACACATTTTCGCTTGAACCAACAAACCTTTTCGCAGATGCAGCAATTTTCATCATAATGCCGCCTAAGGTTCCGCCAGCCCCTGCGCCAGCATTTGAACCTGGTCTAATACAGCTGCCACCGTGTTACCAGAAACTTTGCCTGCCGCATCCAAGCTATCGCTGATCGTCGTTACCAAGGTTGATCCAACGACAACGGCATCTGCCACCTGGCCAATGGCACGGGCCTGCTCTGGCGTTTTTACACCAAACCCGACTGCGATCGGCAATTCTGTCGCGGCCCGGATCCTATCGACATGGGCCTTGACCCCTCCGACGTCCGGTTCGGCGCCGCCGGTAATACCGGTAATAGAAACATAGTAAATGAAACCGCTGGTGTTGGCGAGCACCGTCTTCAAGCGTTCCGCATCGGTTGTGGGTGTTGCCAGCCGGATAAAGCTGATGCCCTTGGCGTTGGCAGGCAAACAAAGCTCATTGTCGGCCTCCGGCGGAACATCAACAACAATCAGCCCATCGACACCGGCACCCGACGCCTCATCGAGGAATTTGGCAACCGGATACACATAGATTGGGTTGTAATACCCCATCAATATCAGTGGGGTGGCTTGATCCGCCTTGCGAAATTCGCGCACCATTTCCAAGGTTCGCACCATCGTCTGGCCGGCCTTTAAGGCGCGCTGCGAAGAGGCCTGGATCGCAGGACCATCTGCCATCGGGTCGGAAAACGGCATACCGAGCTCTATGATGTCGGCGCCGGCGCCCGGCAGCGCCTTGAGAAGGGCAAGAGACGTTTCATAGTCCGGGTCGCCTGCTGTCACGAACGTGACCAGTCCGGCCCGACTCTCCGCCTTGAGCGCAGAAAACCGATGATCAATGCGCGTTTCAGCCGTCATTGACGCTCCCAACGTTCACAGTTCTGTCCCCAGTGCCTTGGCTACCGTGAACAAATCCTTGTCACCACGCCCACACAAATTCATGACCAACAAATTGTCCGACGCCAGCGTTGGCGCCAACGTCGTGACATGGGCCAAAGCGTGCGCCGGCTCCAGCGCGGGAATAATGCCTTCCAGTCGCGTGCAAAGCTGCAAGGCGTCAAGCGCCTGCTGGTCTGTGACGGATACGTAAGTCACACGCCCAGTGTCCTTTAGCCAGGAATGTTCTGGCCCGACCCCAGGGTAATCGAGACCGGCCGAAATCGAATGCCCCTCCAAAATCTGCCCATCGGGATCCTGCAGCAAATAGGTCCGATTGCCATGCAAGACGCCAGGCGAACCGCCATTCATTGAAGCGGCATGCCCATTCTCGACATCGAGGCCAAATCCCCCCGCCTCAACACCGTAGATTTGAACCTCCTCCTCATCCAGGAACGGATGAAAAAGTCCGATCGCATTGGAACCACCGCCGATGCACGCCACCAGCGTATCCGGCAGTCGTCCTTCAGCCGCCATCATTTGCTCGCGCAACTCGTTACCGATGACCGATTGAAAATCGCGCACCATCTGCGGATACGGATGTGGGCCAGCAGCTGTGCCGATCAGATAGTATGTATTCGCGACGTTGGTGACCCAATCGCGTAGCGCCTCATTCATGGCATCCTTAAGCGTACCGGCCCCAGACGTAACACTGTTGATTTTGGCCTCGAGCAAGTTCATGCGGTGCACATTTGGCGCTTGGCGTTCAATGTCGGTTGCCCCCATATAGATTTCGCAGTCCATGCCATATTTGGCACAGACCGTCGCCACCGCGACCCCGTGTTGGCCGGCGCCCGTTTCCGCGATAATCCGCGTCTTGCCCATCCGCCTCGCAAGCAAAATCTGTCCGATGCAGTTATTGATTTTGTGGCTGCCGGTATGATTGAGTTCGTCGCGCTTGAAATAGATTTTTGCACCGCCAAGATGCCCGGTCAGCCGTTCGGCGAAATAGAGCGGGCTTGGGCGACCAGCATAGTGCGTATTGAGATGGGCAATTTCAGCCGCAAACGATGGATCGGCCTTTGCATCTTCATAGGCCTGCTCAAGAGACAGAATAAGCGGCATCAAGGTTTCAGCAACGAAGCGCCCGCCGAAGTCTCCGAAAAAGCCACTGTCGTCGGGGCCTCCCCGATAGCTGTTTACTCGCGCTTCGCTCACCGTCGCCTCATATCTTTGCAGCACCCATCTCAACGAACCATCGAATTGATGGCCAGTTAGTCTGATATCACGCCGCCTTCGCTGCCGCCAAGAAAGCCGCGATCATGCCAGGATCCTTTTTGCCCGGCGCAATCTCGACGCCTGACGAAACATCCACCGCCGCGGCACCCGTCAATTTGATGCCCGCCGCGACATTTGAGGGATTGAGCCCTCCTGACAACATGAATGATAGCCGCACCCCGATACCATCGAGAAGCCGCCAATCGAATTGCAGACCATTCCCGCCAGGCAGACGCTGCCGGTCATCTGCCGGCGCCTTGGCATCGAATAAGATCATATCTGCTGGCCCGTCATAGACCAAACCAGCCTCAACATCAGGACGGCTTGCAACCTTGACGGCCTTGATAATTCGGCAGCCCGTGCGCGACCTCACCACTTCGCAGCGCTCCGGCGGCTCGCCACCATGGAGCTGAACAAAATCGGGCTCTATTGCAGTTGTGACCTGATCGACAAGCGCATCGTCCGGATTGACCATCAAAGCAACTGTCTTCACCCGCCCCCGCGCTGCCTCACGCAGAACCGTCGCTGTCTCCAGGCTGACATGGCGCGGACTTGGCGGATAAAACACCAGACCAACATAGTCCGCACCCCCTGCGATCGCCGCCTCCAAAGAGGCAGTGTCGCTCAATCCACAAATCTTAACCTTTGTCGTCATCTCAAGATTACGTCGCGCAGCCAACGCCTAGCAGAGGCATGCGCCATACAATTGCGGGCCATTATCGCGCTACGACCAACGCCGTACCCTCGCTGTGGGCAAGCTGGGCGTCACTGGCCCGCAATAAGCGATCAGCTTCTGCCTTCCAACGCACGGCCTCCCGCGTCTGCTGACGCGCCATGCGTCGCCACTTTGCTTGCGAAAGCCACATTGTACTGCCACCGATCAACACGCCGACAATCAATGTCACGAATAAAAAGACGTACAATGGGCCGTCGATTGCGATCAATGGATTGGCCGGAGTAAAGGGATCAAGCACGAGGGTGACCAGCTTACGATTGCTCACCGACAAGGCAATCGCAATAAAAGCGATGACCAACGCAAACAAAAGAGTGATCAGTCGTTTCAGCACATCCGCCTCCGCTATCGCGAATAGTCAGCCTTTAGGCATTGAGATATTCGCGCTCGAAATACAATAGGAAAATGACGAACAGCGATGCTGTGCCAGGGGATCGCCACCCGCCCTTCAACTGTGTGATGCCGTAATGGTCGAAGCCACATCAAACGCTGCATAGCTGCATCGCAAGTCGTTGGCACCAACATAATGGCAACGGAATAGTCGCGACTACCCCCTAATCACTAGATCGCCGGTTGAGCCGTTCACGCAACTCCTTGCCGGATTTGAAAAACGGAACGAACTTTTCCTCAACCGCAACGGGCGTACCGGTACGCGGATTGCGCCCGATACGTGCACCGCGATGCTTCACAGTGAAAGCGCCAAACCCACGCAATTCAACCCTGTTGCCCTTCGACAGAGCTTCGACGATCTCATCAAAGATCACATTGACGATGCGCTCGACGTCGCGATGAAATAGGTGCGGGTTGGCGGCCGCAATTTTCTGGACCAATTCGGACTTGATCACTGTTCTTTTCCCCGGAAAACTCACTGAATCTCATCAACTTTTCCCAGGTTGCCAAACAGAAACCAGACCGTCAAGCGTCATCACGCGCAAGCTATTGTTTTTGCCAAGAAAATTAAAGCCACTCAGGCCCAAAAACCGGCCCAGCCACTTGAAAATCACGCTGTCGCCGACCAGCGGGAAGCCCAGCTCGCTGGTCACTTTCCAATCCACGACCTTCAGGCCCTTCGGCACTTTGCGCTCCTTAACCAACCACCGGACCGCCTGCGATTCACCGCCCAGTTCATCGACCAATTTGTAGCGGAGTGCTTCCCGGCCGGAATAAACCCGCCCCGCCTCAAGTCCGGGGATTTTTGAGGTGTCGACTTTGCGTCGCGTGCGCACCAGGTCAAGAAACCAACGCTGACTGTCTTTGATCATCATCTCAGCGACGCGCCGGCTATCCTCATCGATTGGCTTGAACGGCGACGGCGTTGCCTTCAGATTTCCGCTTTTGATTTCGTTCATTTTGATGCCGATTTTATCGAGCATTTGTGAGAATTCCGGCCACTGCATAATGACGCCGACCGACCCGGTGATGGTATTGCCGCGCGCAACGATATGGTCGGTTGCCAAACCGACAATGAAGGCAGCTGAGGCGGCAACGGTGCCGAACTGCGCCACAACCGGCTTTTTCTTGGAAAGCTCACGGATTGCCTCGAACAACGCCTCGCCGCCAGTGGTCGTCCCACCTGGACTGTTCACGTACACGACGACACCGGCAACGCGATCCGACCGCCCCACACGCTTCAAGAGCTTCAATTTGCGCCGGTCAGCGTCTATCAAACCGGTAACGGAAATCCGAGCGATCTGCTTGCTATCACTCAGCAAATCTTTGTCGAACAATGACACCGACATGCCAGCAACCAACAAAAACGCAACCAGCATCGCTGCTGCCCGCCAAAACGAGGTAATGCGCTTCTGCCGGCGACGGTCTAGAACCGCTTCAGTTTCGAGCGACATATGAACTCCTGGTCTTCACCCAGCGTCGTAGTCAAACGCGTCCCACATCACCATAGTATTTAACCAACCCTCGGAACAGCCATGGTCACGATCAAAGCGCCTAATTTGCAACTAGACTTAACGACGAAACAGGCAGGCGTCCAAATCCGCACCGAGAGCGGCCAGCCAATAGATGGGCCTTCACCCGCCTGACGCCAATAGGAGCGAGGAACCATGTCGCTCAAAACTCCAGATTAACCGATTACTCAATATCGCCGCCGAATGACGGCAACGCAACCGATCAGTTGGGACACCGCCGATCGCGGCAATCCCCCGATCAATGGCGCCAACACATGGGCAAAATGAGGCTTCAACACAATACGGCGCAGCCAGGCGGCTGCGCCGAAATACATGCGTTGAGAACAATGGTCGACGTGGCTTAGTCGTCCTTCGGGGCCTCCTCTGGTGCTTCCGAGCCATCGTCGCGCTGTTTCATTGCAGCACCGAGAATGTCGCCGAGCGAGGCACCTGAATCGGTAGACCCATATTGCGCCACCGCAGCTTTTTCCTCGTTGATTTCAAGTTGTTTGATAGATACCGCAATCCGTCGCGAAGCCTTATCGACGCTTAGCACTGCGGCATCGACCTTATCGCCAACATTAAACCGCTCAGGACGTTGCTCAGAGCGGTCGCGAGACAAGTCAGATCGCTTCACGAAGGTCGCGATATCGGTACCGGAAATTTTGACATCGATGCCGCCGTCCTGCACTTCGGTAACCTCGCAGGTCACGGGGTCGCCCTTCTTATAACGGCTGATGGTATCGAGCGGGTCACCGCCGATCTGCTTGATACCAAGTGAGATGCGCTCTTTTTGGCTATCGACATCAAGCACAACGGCTTTGACGACATCACCCTTCTTGTAGTCTTTGATCGCCTCGTCGCCGCTCCTATTCCAATCGAGATCGGACAGGTGCACCATGCCATCAACACCGCTATCGAGACCGATAAACAATCCGAACTCGGTCACATTGCGGATCGGACCTTCGACCTCAGAGCCTTTGGGGTGTAGCGCAAGGAATGCATCCCATGGATTATCCTGGGTCTGCTTGAGCCCGAGTGAGATCCGTCGTTTATTGGGATCCACTTCCAATACCTGGACATCCACCTCCTGGCTGGTCGAGACGATCTTGCCGGGATGAACGTTCTTTTTCGTCCAGCTCATTTCCGAAACGTGGATGAGGCCTTCGACACCCGGTTCGAGTTGCACAAACGCACCATAATCAGCGATGTTCGTGACCGTGCCACTGAAGCGACCACCGACCGGATATTTCTGTTCGATCGACTGCCACGGATCATCCTGCAGCTGCTTCATACCCAAACTGATTCGCTGGGTATCCGGATTGATCCGGATTATTTGCACCTTGATGCTATCGCCGACATTGACGATTTCGCTCGGATGGCTAACGCGGCGCCAGGCCATATCGGTGACGTGCAGCAAGCCATCGATGCCGCCAAGATCGACAAACGCCCCATAATCCGTGATGTTCTTGACGACACCGTCAACAACCTGACCTTCACCGAGCCTGGAGACGATATCGGCCCTCTGTTCAGCCCTCGTCTCTTCCAGCACCGAGCGTCGAGACACGACGATGTTGCCGCGCCGGCGATCCATTTTTAGGATCTGGAATTGCTCCGGCTTATGCATCAGCGGAGCAATATCACGCACTGGACGAATATCCACCTGGCTCCCCGGCAGGAAGGCCACGGCCCCATCAAGATCAACCGTAAAGCCGCCCTTGACCTTGTTGAATATCACGCCGGTGACTTTTTCACCGTCTTCGAATTGCTTTTCGAGACGTGACCAGCTCTCTTCGCGGCGCGCCTTCTCACGCGATAGCATCGCCTCGCCGGCGGCATTTTCGATCCGCTCAAGATAGACCTCGACGATATCGCCCACATCGATCTCAGCCATCTTGCCGGCGGAGGCGAACTCCTTGAGCGGGACACGGCCTTCCATTTTTAATCCGACATCGATCACGGCCATGTCTTTTTCTATCGATACCACGCGCCCCTTGACGACATTGCCTTCGTACACAACGTCTTCCGCGAGCGTTTCATCAAGCATTGCGACGAACTCGTCCATTGAGGGCGCAAAGTCTTTAGGTGTTTCGGTCGTACTCATCTAGTCTCCAAAATATGATTTCACTGACAGTAGCTAAGTCATCTGTCTCGATTGGCACAAATGTACGACAAATGCGCCCAAGCCCATCCAGGGCCCGGCGACTCTATCTGTCATCCATTTTTGAATTCTGATCGCAGCAACTGACGGTGGGCAACGACGCCCCCCAACCAAGATTTGGCGGCCAATTCAGGCCTCCGATTGGTCGATCTTCCTCTTGATCAACTCGACAGCAGCTTGGAATGCGCTGTTTATATCCAAATCTGTCGTGTCAAGCAATATTGCATCATCAGCCTGTTTCAGCGGTGCATCGGTGCGGCCGCTGTCGCGGGCATCGCGATGGCGGATCATCTCTACAACTGCTGCAAACGCGACAACCTCTCCCCGTGCTTCGAGCTCGCCGTGCCGGCGCCTGGCCCGCACCTCCAGGTCCGCTGTGACAAACAGTTTAACATCCGCATCCGGACAGACCACGGTTCCAATATCGCGGCCGTCGATCACCGCCCCTGGCTTGCGCTCGGCAAATGCTCTCTGAAAATCCAGTAGTGCCCGACGAACACCTGGATATTGGGCAACAAGTGAAGCGGCCTCACCGACCCGCGGCGCCTTCAGGCCCTCATCCTCGAGCGAACCGACATCGAGAGATTGCGCCGCGCGAACCGCCGCGTCTTCGTCTTCCAGCCGATCCCCCCCGATCAATACATCGCGCGCGACAGCACGGTACAGCAAGCCGGTATCGAGCACCACAAATCCGAAATGCTGGGCAATCATACGAGCCAGCGTCCCCTTGCCTGATGCGGCAGGGCCATCGATGGCGATCGTCGTCAAGGCGCCACTCCCAGCTCGCGAATGTTACCGCCGACTTGGCCCATTAAGTCGCGAAACTCCGGAAAGCTTGTAGCAATCATCCGCCCGTCATCGATTGTAACCGGTGCCTCGCTCGCCAGCCCCATAACCAGAGAAGACATTGCGATGCGATGGTCGAGATGGGTGACCACGCTGCCGCCACCGGCAACACCGCCGCGACCGGTCACGATGAGCGTATCCCCCTCGACATCTGCCTCGACCCCGTTGGCAATCAATGCCGCGGCTGTTGCCGACAATCGATCGCTTTCCTTTACTTTGAGCTCGGCTAGTCCTTCCATTCGGGTTTCACCTTCGGCAAACGCCGCAACCACCGCCAGGATCGGATATTCGTCGATCATGCTCGGCGCGCGTGCCGCGGGAACCACAACCCCCTTCATCGGCCCATAGCGCGCCGTCAGATCCGCTATAGGCTCTCCAGCCTCGATCCTCGGATTGGTTAAGGCAATATCGGCCCCCATTTCGCCAAGCGTGTCGTAAAAGCCGATCCGTGTCGGATTGGCCAGCACGCCTTCGATTGTTATTTCTGAGCCGGGCACGATCAAGGCCGCAGCAATCAGAAAGGCTGCCGAACTTGGGTCGCCGGGCACAATGACCTCTCGCCCCGCCAACTCAACCTGCCCAGTCACCTTGCAGATCTCTTTACCGGCGTCCATCACGCTCTCCACCTGGCCGCCAAAGTAGCGCAGCATCCGTTCGGTATGATCCCGGCTCGGCTCGGAGATCACCGTCGTCTCACCGGCGGCATGCAGCCCCGCCAACAGGACTGCGGATTTGAGCTGCGCACTGGCAACCGGTAATTGATAGCGGATCGGTACCAGCTGCCCACTGCCGCGCACCGTTAACGGCAGGGTCTCTCCGCCAGCTAGCACCTCCAGTCCCATCTGCTGCAGCGGTTTCAAAACCCGGCCCATCGGACGAC
This sequence comes from Hyphomicrobiaceae bacterium, assembly GCA_965223255.1. GTDB lineage: Bacteria > Pseudomonadota > Alphaproteobacteria > Rhizobiales > Hyphomicrobiaceae > CBDCWA01. The sequence continues at coordinate 1,353,989 of CBDCWA010000004.1, forward strand.
GGGACAGGGAGTCATCGCCTACCAGATCAACGCGGATGGGGTGGCCTGCAATCACTCCCATCGTCAGCCGCACCCCCGTGCCCGAGTTGCCGAAATCGAGCGGCCCATCCGGCTGGCTAAGCCCGCCAACTCCGCGCCCGCGTACGATCCAATCACCGCCCTCGCGGCCAACACCGGCGCCCATCGCCTTGATAACCTTGGCCGTATTCAACACATCTTCGGCTTCAAGCAGACCCTGTATGGACGTGGTTCCCGTCGCCAGCGCGCCGAGCAGCAGGGCGCGGTGCGAGATCGATTTGTCACCCGGCACCTTTATCCGCCCCGTGATGGCAGCCCCTTGACTGGCGACAAGCGCTTTAGGCCCGCTCATGCTACTCGCCCTTTTCCTCTGGCATTGCTTAGCTGCCCGACATCGAACCTACAAATTGAGTGCCCTGCGACACACTGGCAGGCACCCGATCCACCAAGTGGCCCGGCGCGCCACCTCACCAAACGGTCGGGATAACTTTCTACGAATTTGCATTTGTTTTTGACAAGTTCGCCATCCCATGGCAGATCGCGCCAATTCCCGTCAAGGTCAATCCCTTCAATGCCGATGCCCGTCAAGGATCGAGGAACACTATGTCAACAAAGGAAGCGCGCGGAACCAAGCGCACTTGCCAGAATTCGGAGTGCGGCGAGCGGTTTTACGATTTGAGCCGCGATCCCATTATCTGTCCGATTTGCCAGTCTGAATATGTCATCGCATCTGCGCCACTTGCGGCACCTAAACCCGAGCCCGCGCCACCAAAACCGGCCGAGCCAGCCTTAGAAACCGATGACGACGATATCGACATTGACGATGCCACCGAAAGTCTCGAAGAACTGGCGGAAAGTGAAGAAGCTGTCGCCGGCGAGGACGATGATACATTCCTCGAAGAAGAGGAAGATGGTTCCGACGTGACCGGTATAATCAGGCCGGTCTCTGAAAAGGATGACGAAACCTAATTGCCGCCTGATCCCCAGGCCCTGCGATTTGGGCTTGCCAATCAGGAGCGATCCTCCTAGTAAGCGAGTTCACATGATTTTCGCCGGCCGATCATCTGATCGTGGCCGGCGCGCCGTGGGGCCGTAGCTCAGTTGGGAGAGCGCTACAATGGCATTGTAGAGGTCGTCGGTTCGATCCCGATCGGCTCCACCAGAAGCTCCTGATTGATAATGTGATTTCTTCAATCAGGAGAAAATTTCCAAAAAGCAAAGTGATCTTAGCGCGGCACAGAATGGGCACGGTTGAGGTCACGCATGGCAAGCTTAAGAAAGCGCCCGAGCAAGTGGGATGTTCTAATCCGCAAAGCAGGCGTGCACGCCTGCCGGAAAGCAATTGTCCAACCCATCGTCAAATGAGCCACCACGACCGGCTTACGGCGCGGCGTCAGGTTGCGCAGCAGGTTAAGAACGCGCGGGTGTTTGGTGCGTTACCAAAAGAATTAATCTCCATTTCAATATGATTTGAACCGCACAGCGCATCGGACGGCGCGTTGACCTTGCATACGATGACCGCCGTGATGCGCTCCAGCCTCATCGGCACCGATCATCGGGTGGTATTGATCTAGAGCGGCTTCGAGACGGCCAATTTCGACTGGGACACGGCAGTCTCTATTGACCTAGGCCCTCCGGCTGCAACGCGTCTCAGCTCGTAATCTGGCAACGCGTCCACGTCACAGGCTTGGGATTGGAATCAGACGTCACGTCAACCTTCTCTTCATAATCCCGTAATTTGGCAATGACTTTTGATCCAGCACCAGGCTCGCCCGGTGGAACGATATAGTCAAAGAAGTGGTAGGCGTAGTTGCCTTTGATTTTGTTGCCGCCTGGTGTGGTGATTGTCGATCCCTTGATGGTCATGGTTCTGCCGGCGCTGCACCATTGGCCATCAATAACATGGGCACGGGCAGGGGCCGCGAATTGAACCAAGCCAATGCACGTTACGCCGAAGACTATCCCAACAGTGAATTTGCAACCTGGCATGGCTGGCGGCTCCTTATAGGTTACGCCCGAAAATCGGGGGCGCGTGCGATTGAGGCCAGAGTAGCCGAGATCAAAGTAGCAAGAAAACAACGCTTGCAAGGTTAATTAACGAAGGCCCTGTGACTTATGAGTGGGTGGCCCGGCTTCGAACTGGCTCAACTCTGGTGAGCACGTCGCCTTGGCCGGCATCTTCATCTTATACTCAAAAATCGCACACGCGCACGCCACCATGGCATAGGCAGCGTCCTGTAATTCTAATCCGCGCCTTTTGGAGGGCTATCCGAGCCCAGCATATGAACAGACGTATCAAGAATTTCTTTAGGCGGAGGGTGGAGCTGCGTTAGGGAGTTGGTCACACTGGCGACGAGACGGCCGTCCTGGCCGACAAAGAAGGTAGCCGGCTCTATACATAAACCCGGTTCATGTTCCCGGACGCCGCGGGTTACAAACAAGCCCAGCTCGCGGGCCGTCTCGATAGGTAACTCATATGCCACGTCCAACGTATCAATCCCCCAGCGGTCGGCTGACTGCCTTGCCCGTTGTTCGCTATCGGCGCTAACTGCAACGACCTTTATGCCGTTTTGCGCAAAATCCGGAAGAAGGTCTTGAACCGCTTTGAGGTAAGGTCCGCAACGTCGGCAGTGAAGCCCGCGATAGAACACAATCAGCAGCATTTTCTGCGAGATTTTTTCTCCAAGCGTGAAACGCCCGCCGCGAACGAGCGGCAGCTTTACACGAGGCAGTAATTGTCCCGGTTTCACACGCATGCTTGCTCCTGTTTGTCACTGCTCTGGCTAGAGATAGAGCGTCCAACTATCGGCTATGCTCGTCTTAGCTTAGCATATCCCAACACTAAAACATCATCGATCTAATTGAATTTGTGATGATCCGCACAGCAGGCTTTTCGCAAGCTCATTGAGCATACCGAATCGAGAGAACACAAAAGGCCGCGGCATGAGCAATGCATAAAGCGCAACTGTCGCTGCGGGTTCATCGAAATTGATCTCTATATCAGCAGACTGACATTGTTCAACAACTGTTATTGTCATAAATATGAATATCCGCATGCGGCCACCAAAGAGGACGTATGCATGATTGCCGGTTCCAACGGCTAACGAACTGTGAGAGCTGCACCGCAATATTGGTGTAAATCTTGTGCACGCAATAGAAAGGTGACGAGCATGACGACCGCAACTCTCGAGCCTCGCTTAGAGCCAAGCCGCAAAAGCGATTGATACCCTTATCTGTCAAAAGGATTGCTCTTGCAGTCTGGTTTTTCTTTCGGTCAATTGAACGGGCCTATCACACAGTCTTCGGGAAGCTAAAATAAAATCTACTGACCGCCCCGTTGTCTCGATTTAGATCACCTGGCCTGCGTGCATGCTGTTCGCGGGCCAGCTGTTGCCCGCGTGGCGACAACTCGTTGTCCGTTGCGATTACACGCATCGTCCACGTCTCAATGTATTGAATTGATGGCACCGTGTTTGGCAGGAGACTCGTACGCAATTATCTAGATCGATAGACCCTAGAATTCTTGCCATGCCCTTAACCGGCTAATCCGGTTTGTTCCTTTAGATCGACCTCATAGCACCGGACAGGCAACGTCCAATGGCAGGGTAGAGGTCGTCGGTTCGATCCTCATAGGCTCAACCAAAAGACCCACCGATTCAATTTCGTTCAATCCAATCGTTGCAACAAAGAGCCAATTTCCGTGTCAAAATTGCAGCATACCTTCCGCCTAACCTGCCCCCTCCAATAGCGGCACAACCCAAAAGCGATAGGCATAGACCAGCGTCAACGCGATACCGATGAGGATTATCAAAATACGCATTGCTTCTCGCGGAATGATCTTCGCAAGCGTCGTCCCGAACCAGGCGCCCGTCACCGTGCCACAAATGAGAAGTAGCGCCACCGGCCAGATGACAGCGCCGGAGATGGCATAAACTGCACTGGCAAAACCAACCGTTAAACCAGCCAACAAATTTTTCACGGAATTTGCAACGCGATAGTCGCCCGACGCACCGACCGAAAGCACGGCTAAAAACAAAGCGCTGACCCCGGCGCCGAAATAGCCGGCGTAAATTGACACCGGCACGATACCCCAAACCGCCCTTGTCCAATTTGTGCCGCCCCCCTGCCTCTCACCTCCACCGACGCCACGCTCCATCAATCGGGCAACTGTTTTGGCGAAAGCAAACAATACCGTCGCCAAACCTAGCAGCAGCGGCACCAGAAGTTTGAATGTGCTTAGCGGTGTCGAGACCAGGAGCAGCGCGCCGATCGGGGCACATACACCAGCGACCGCGATCAGCAAAAGAAAGGACTTGTCCCAAGGCGGCAGCTTGGATCTGTCATAATATGCACCCGCAAAGCCGGCCGGCGTCAGGGCTACATTGAGAGCAATGGCAGACTCGATTGGTGAGAGACCGAGCGCGATCAGAGCAGGAAATGCGATAAGCGAAGCCCCACCGATCAATGCCGCTATGGCCCCGGCTGCCATGCCGATGGCCAGTAGCGCAGCAATACTGAAAGCCTCAAGAGCCATTTCGCCCGGCCTTTCGCATACGTCTAGAAAGGGAGACCACAAGAAGATAGAAGCACCGACGTGCTTGAGTTGCCCCCCGTGTCGATCAGCTCACGCTCATTTGCGTGGCTTAATCAGGGTGTCTTTGAGCGTGTCGGCATTTGGCTCAAGCCCCAACCCCGGCCTGCCATCAACCTTTACGATATTGCCCTCAGGTCTAGGCGGATCTTTATAGAGCCGTTCCCCCGTCGCCTGCATCCCGAGATGGAACTCCACGCGCCAGCCATTCATCAACCCCGCCATGGTATGCAGATTGTGCAGCGGCCAGCCACCGCCATTCGCAATCGGAATATTGTGCGCTTGCGCAAGAGCTGCGACTTTCAGCGTTTCGGTGTAACCACCATTGTAGCAAACGTTGGGCTGCAAAATGTCCAATGCGTCATGATCGATAAACGCCCTATAGCGCCAGCGATGCCCCTCCATTTGCCCAGCTGCAAGCGGTATGCGCGTGCTGTCCCGTAGCTCCCGCAGCGCTTTAGGATCATTCGCGTAGAGCGGCTCTTCGAACCACGTCAGATTGCAGTCTTCGATGGCCCGGCACAACATCTTGGCCTCGATTGGCGAGAACATGTAATTGGCGTCGATCATCAACTCGATATCGTCGCCGATCGCGTCTCGCACCGCGCGCACACGCCGCGCATCTTCCGCCCAGCCATCCTTATGCACTCCGACAACCATCTTCAGGCGCTTAATCCCCTCCCGCACCTGAATTTTCGCTGCCTCCTGCAATTGTTCACGGTCATACATCGGAAAGCCAAACGTCACATAGATTGGCGCCCAATCGCGACAACCACCGAGCAGTTGCGCCACCGTCCGATTCTCGGCCTTGCCCCGGATATCCCAGCAGGCGATATCAAGTGCCGAGAGCGCCATTGAAACAACACCCGTCATCGAACGTTGATTGAGATCCCACCAAACCTTTTCATGAATGGCCTCAGTATCTCGCGGGTCCATCCCTTCAACGGTGTCCAAAAACTCATTCTCAAGGGCAGTGACCACGGAAAACGGCAGAAACTGACCGCCTGTCAGCCCGTATCCGGTAATGCCAGTATCCGTCGTCACTTCGCAATGAATGATGCGCCGGGTAACCGTCGGCTCATCAAATAGAGGAATCGGAACCACGATATGATGCGCAGTGGCCTTTATATCTTTGATTTTCATGTTTCCACTCCCTGTTGCATGCCGCTTTGTCACGTTTCAACACCAGATCAATTGTACACCAATCACTGTCCGATCTTCGGAGCGACAATAGTCTAGATCTCGGGGCCCGACCAGCCACCAATCAGGCATCAAAAGTTGGAGAGATCGCGGTGCTCTGCTAACCTGTCAGCCCCCGACCCGTTTGATAAACGAGAGGCGAACCACATTGATCGTGAAGGACGAGACAGCGCCCCGCAATACCGGCTGGGCGTCCGAAATGAAGCAGGGCCAAACGCTGCGGCTTGTGGCCCGGACAATCATCGATTTTGTCGCCTATGACCGGACTAATTTTGCCGAGTGCTTTGATCAAGCCCGCACCAAGGAGACGAGCGGATCGATCTATCTGCGCCAAGGTGACACCATGCTGTCCGCCAATGGCACACCGCTGCTGACCCTCACCAAGGACGGCTTTGCAGGCCTCGGCACCCATGACATGCAATTTGGCATGTGTAGCCGCGCCCGTCACGAACGCGCTGCAGCAGAAGGCCGACTGGGTGAATATTTGCATGACGACTTGCAGGTCCCGCCCCACGGATGCGCCGAAAATCTGACCCGTGCGTGCGCACCATGGGGCATTCCGTATGTCGACATTCCGGCCCCTGTGAACCTGTTCCAGAATATGGCGATCGATCAAGCAACGGGCGCCATGGAACGCACGCAGATTCGGCCCGATGCGCCAGTCGCACTCGAATTTGTCGCCGCCTGTGATTTGCTGGTTGCCTTCAGCGCCTGTCCCGATAAAGCCTCGAAAACCGGCGGCCTTGAAGTCCAAGCGATGATTTTAGAAGAAGAGACAAACTAAGGGGAGACGTGCTGCGTGTCAGTCAGTGCAGTCGACAGCATGAACGAGCTAAAAAAGGTTTCGCTTGGTGATGGCGAAGCCTGGGCGCACAGCATTGCCAAAGGCCAACATATTCGGATCACCGCTACGCATCTGACCCACCTCATCTGCTTCAATGCTGCAGACATCACTGAACGCTTCGATCAGGCCCGCTCCAAAGTTTATAACATGAAGGTGTGGGCAAGCACCGGTGACGCGCTCTATAGCAAACTCAACAACCCGATGATGGTAATCACCCGTGACGACTTTGCAGGCCGAGGCCGCCACGATCTGCAATTGACCTATGGATCTGCCGCACGCCTTGCCGCAGCACCAGAAAGTGTTGACGCGCGCCAATTCCTGACACAGGCGCTTGAACCGTGGAACGTCGCAGCAGAACGAATTCCTGCCGCCTTGAATCTGTTCCTCGACATTGCGATCGATATGACGAGCGGCAATCTCACGCCGACATCCATTCGCCCAAGTGCGCCAACAAAGGTAGAACTTGAGGCCACCATGGACCTCATCGTCGCCATTGCCTCTGGTTCGGATCCGGCGGGCATGGATCAAGCGGTGCGCCAGATAACAGTCTATTCACCCTAGACCCACAGCACATGATCGAGCGACCCACCAATGTCGAAAATCGCCCAACTTGCCTCATTGATTGACGATAGCAACAACGTCGTCGTCTTCACCGGGGCCGGCATTTCAACTGAATCCGGCATTCCTGATTTCCGTTCACCCGGTGGACGCTGGACCAAGATGCAGCCGATCGATTTCCGTGATTTCATCTCGAGCGAAGAGATGCGCCGCGAGTCTTGGCGCCGCAAATTTGACTCCGAAGACACCGTCCGCAATGCCATACCAAACGCCGGCCATAAAGCCGTTGCCGACCTTGTCGATAAAGGCAAAGTCACCGCCGTCATCACTCAGAATGTCGATGGCCTCCATGCCCGCTCCGGTATCCCGGATGACAAGATTATCGAGCTGCACGGCAACGGCACCTATGCGACATGCCTCACATGCACCAAGCGTCATGAACTGGACGTCATAAAGCAAGCGTTCATCGGGAGAGGCGAGTTGCCGGTCTGTGCGTCTTGCGGCGGCATAGTTAAAACCGCGACCATCTCCTTCGGCCAATCGATGCCGGATGAGCCAATGCGGCGCGCAGATGAAGCCACCAACGCCTGCGACCTTTTTATCGCGATTGGCTCATCCTTGGTGGTTTATCCGGCCGCCGCCTTTCCGATGAATGCCAAGCGCAACGGCGCCAAACTGGCGATCCTGAACCGTGAGGCGACCCCGCACGACCGCGCCGCAGATCTTGTCGTCCACGCCGAAATCGGGCCGACCCTATCGGCCGTGGTGGCAGGAGAATAGTTGGCAACGGTCTTGAGGCACGGCGAATTATGCAGCCAGATGACGACGCAGACGTTCCCAGTCCCATCGATTTGCGAACCATGAAAGATGCAACCGAATGGACGCGACCTCGCCACGCGCCGCCATGGTTCGCAACGGCGGCGCATGCGCTTCAGGGCATCCAATTCATTTTCGATCAGATCAAATTGCCGGCCCGATCGACTGCGGACCTTTGATGACTCCGGTCAGCTCAGACTCAGGCAACGCCATGATCGCAGCTTCGTCAAACAGGTCGCCCATCTCGGACTCCTTGCCAACTTTAGCCAGCTCTTTCAAATACTTACGATGAATGCGCGGATCCTGATCTTCGTATTCAATCTGTCGCCCGCCCTCCTTGACAGAGGTCGACCCGCCACCTTCTGTACTGCGTCGGCGCAGTGAGATGAAGGGATAACGTGCACTGCCCAAGCTGCAGGCCAGATAGCGGGCCGGAATGTCTCCGGTATTGAAATGCATGTGGAACATCCAGAAAGGCGGCGTATACATAAAACCATGCTTCCACGGCAGTTCCACGAACTCGCTATCCCCTTCATACCAGAGGAGTGAATAGCCAGTGCCATCGACCGCATGCACATGCGTGCCAGCCGCATGGCGATGCGCTTTCTTATATCGACCCGTCGGGATTTGCGACATGTGCGCATGCTGCGTACCGTCCGCTAGCACAAAGAACACATTCATCGAGCCCTTGCCGCGTGCTTCCAGCGAATACAATTTGAAGCTTGTGAGATCATGGACGAAGTTGGTCTCCCAAAGATTGATCCGGCCAGCCTTGCCGGCCCGGTCGACCGGCACCAGCTCGCCCTCGCCTTCGAACAGATTGGGCTCCCCGAACCGCTCCTTGAACACAAAGGAATTGTCGAACACAAATTCCTGGTTGTGATAGAGGTTGAGCGTGAGCGGCGCATCATTGGTGCACGACAGGCGCACTCGTTCCTGGCCCGATCCATTGAAGATCTGATAGGTGCAGTTGAGTGGGATCGCGAACAACGCCTTTGGCCCCCACTCGAAGGTCTGCTCCTCTCCTGACGGCAGGATCAGCCGTGTCGTGCCGTGCCCCTCGAGCACATAGATGAACGCCTCATAGAGGTGCTTGATCGGCGCGGTTTTCTTGCCCGGCGCGATCTCCAATACATAATTGGCCATGAAGTCGCCGCGCCCATGGGTGTGGGCAAAACAGCCGCGGGCATCGAAACGCGCCCAATTGTCGGTCTCAAGTGCCAACAGGTCATGGCCGAAATCGAGGTGCACGGGGATACCCTCCCCTTGAGCCCACTCCAAATAGGGGTCGACCAAAAACTTGCCCTTGAGATCTACTTCAGATGTTGCCCCACCCTGATCCGTCATTGCTGTCTCCTCCTGCAATCGTTTGCGCGTACTGTCTAGCGCGTTCTCCCACCTGCTTCCAACACCCATGCGACGGATTTCTTGCCGCGTCAAACCGCCGGGCGCCAAAAAATTTGCACGAGCCGCTGTTTTCGCCGAATAAGAACCCCGAGCGCACCAGCGAACGCCACCATTAACGGAGGATCAGATGGCAGGATTTGAAGGACGCACCGCCCTTGTAACCGGCGCCGGCGATGGCATGGGCCGAAGTCACGCTCTATTGCTTGCCGAACGCGGCGCCAACGTCATCGTGCAAGACATCAATGCGGATGGTGCAGCGGCAACCGCCGAGAAAATTGTAGCACTCGGGCGCAAAGCGCAAACAATTGTCTGTGATATCTCAAAGCCTGACGAATTTCGAGCAGGACACGACCAAGCTGTCAGAGATCTCGCCCCAGTCGATATCCTCGTCAACAACGCCGGTGTCAGCGGACGCGCGCTGCTGTTCGAAGACGTAACCGAAGAAATCTTTGATCGCATGTTTTCGGTGCATGTAAAGGGCAGCTTCTTTGCCGCACAGACAATCATGCCCGGCATGCGCGAGCGCGGTTGGGGCCGCGTCATCAATATCTCGTCCACCTACGGCATTGCCGGTGCAAAAAACGCATCACACTACTCCGGTGCCAAAGCAGCTCTTCTCGGCTTCACCAAAACCTGGGCGCGCGAGCTTGCACCACATGGCGTGACCGTCAATGCCGTAGCACCAGGCTTTATCAAAACCAACATGACCATGAGCAGACGCACGGACGCTGACCTGCCGCCACGCATCGCGCCAATCCTCATCGGCCGCGCCGGCGAACCCTTGGATATAACCTACGCCGTCGTCTGGTTTGCCTCCGACGAAGCAAGTTTTGTCACCGGCCAGGTGTTAAGCCCCAATGGTGGCGAATACATCACCTAGTGCGTGTGCCGCGCGCCCGTGCGTCCGCCGAGATGTCCGCACAGGGGACCGGCCGGCATCGTGCGCGACAAAACTACGCCCGCGCCTGGGTAATCACATTGACCAATGCCGGCGTGCCCGAACGGACCGCCGCCAATGCCTCTTCGAGCGCCCCCATCAATTGATCTGGATGCTCGACCCTGCGCCCCATCCCACCGACGGTTTCGATCGTTTTTTCGTAAGCCGGCGAGGGCATAAGCTCAGTCAATGGCATTTGATTGGCACTGGCCGCCTGCCCGTCGGGATAGACATGCAGCGTTGCAGCACGCACGGCATGCCAGGACGCATTGTTGGCAATAATCGTTAAGGTCGCGAGGCCCTCTGACTTCTGCACGAAGTGATAAGGTATTGGATTGCCGAACATATAAGATCCATCGCCGACAGCCACGATGACCTCACGCTCCGGTTGCGCAAGTTTCGCGCCTAGCGCCGCCCCGAGCCCGAGACCAAGCCCTCCGGCCTGCGCTGAACCAATGAGCGAATGCGGCTCCGTGAGGTCCAGCAGCCCCACCGGCATCCCGAGTTCACTGAGACATATCGCGTCCTTAGCCTTCAGCGCGTTGAGACAACCGGCGATGTGGGCGTTGCTCATCGGGACTTTATGAGCGGCTTCCGACAGCACCGTGGCGCGGCGCTGAACTAACGCTTGGCGCAGCTCCGAGATCTCAGCGCGACGCTCTTCAACGGCCTGGCGCCGATCGCCAACCACCTCCTTGAGGGTTGCGTAAAGCCGTTCGAGACCCTGGGGGACACTTCCGGCAACCAACAAATCATAGCGAAACCCGACGAAAGGGTACTGCGTGATCAAAGGATCCGGCGCCATATGGATGAGTTTTGCATCATCCCGCGGCGCAGCAGATTTTGGGATCCATGGCACCGCGCAATCCACGACCAATACCAAATCTGCCCGTTGGAGAAGATCACCGGATGGCTCGAAGCCCAAATCCATTTCATGATCAGTCGGCAGGCTCAAATCCTTGGCGTCGGATTGTATAACCGGGATCGCAAACTCGCGCGCCAACTTCGACATGGCATGAAAGCCCGCCGTCGTTCGTCCACCAGCAGATGTGATGATCAACGGAAACTTGGCCTGGGCAATCATTTGGGCCGCTTGAGCGATTGCCGCTTCGCTCGGTGCTGGCGCAGCCGCCCCGAGATCGCGGGCCGGGCCAGCCAACTCTTGCACCGCAGGATTTGCCAGGACTTCACGCGGCAATGTCAAATACACCGGACCGCAAGGCTCACTCATTGCCACATCAAGCGCCCGGTCGACAATAGCTTGCACCGGCTGTCCAGAGCGCAATTCATAATCCCATTTGACGAATTCGCGGACTATTCCCCCTTGATCGAAACATTCCTGTCCCCAGTGGATGGGCCGGTTACGCGAAGCAATATGCCCTGTCTCGCTCACCGGCGTACGCCCAGCAGCCAAGAGAATCGGCACATTGTCTTTTGCGGCATTCATCAACCCGCAAAGCGCATTGGCCGTACCAACCGAGACGTGCACCATGACACCGGCAATCTTACCGCTTGCCCGGTAATAGCCGTAGGCCATCGACATCGCCAAATTTTCATGCGGCACCGTGATGAATCGCGGCACGGCCTGGCTTCCGTGCGTGCGGCTGATGGCCTCGATTATTGGCGCAAAATCCGTACCAGAGTTGGCAAAAACCACCTCGACACCGCGTTGGCCGAGTTGACGAATATAGGCTTCTGCCGTCAGGTCATAACCAACACCAGAACTGTCCATAACCGCGTTCCTCCACAATCATTCGACGACAGGATCTCAACAGCTAGGGCCAGCAGCCCCAGCCGGCCTATGTCATTTATTCGAATGTACAGAAGCACATCGGCGAACCAGCGGCAATGGCGCACAGCTGGCGTTCAAAGTCCAAACTTGAATACGACAATTATTGGCGTTAGAGCCATGACCCGATAGCATTGATCAAATTGAGGCTGGCGTGATCACCAAGTTCCTAAAGACGATACTCCGCGCGTTGAACGTGGTATTTGCACCGATTTTACGCTTCCTTAGCGCCATCTTCATACTTGGTGCCGTGATCGCACTGACAACCGATTTCTCGCGACCGGAAGGGATCGGGACATTTCTAAGCCTGCACCAGCATCTCAGCGACTTTGCACCCAAAACGCTGTTAGCAATGAAGCTCAATGCGCCAGATGCCGGATTTTCCAAGGTGCTACTTCGGACATACCTCAACCTGCCGGCATTCTTGAGTATGGGCATCACAGGCCTAACGTTGGCCTGGCTCGGCCGCCGCCGCCGTGAGGTGCAGATCTACATGAACTAGCACCAGACACCGAGCACGCCGGCAATTTTTACAATATATCAAGGGGTTCGGAGCCTAGTTTTGCACCGACCGCTTGACGGCATCTCGCGCCCGCTCACCGCGATCGATGTCAGGCGTTGCAAAATCGATTGCCATGCCAATCAGCAGCATAACAACCAACACCCCCACCAAACCGAACATGACATTGCGGTGCCGCGTGTTAAGGGCCGCGATATCTGCGTCGGAAATCGGCAAGAATTCACCTTCTTGTTTTAACCCCAGCAGTTTTTGGGTCGCTGGGCGATGCACTGCCCCCTTGTCAACGATGTCAACGTTGGCGCGGCGCGCAATTTCATTGGCAATTTCTGGGACGGGGAACAGCGGATCGAGGTCCGCCTCGCTGACATAGCCAAGCGAGTATGCGCCGCCATCTTTTGTAATAATCACTGCGCCTTGCATCATTACCGGCGCGAACCTCCCACCATAGATCTCGCGCCGCTTTTCTATCCGCTCAATATCCGTGAACATAATCTCCCGTTTACGGTAGAACAAAGTCGGTAAAAGCGCTTGACGATAGGGCAGTACAAAACGCACGCCACGTTGGCCGATTTCAACCCGTGCCAGAATGGAGTTCAAAAGTTCGAAAATCACCAGCAACACAATAATCGTCATGGCAATGCCAATCACGATCAGGCCCCAGGTGTCCAACCAGACGCCGTAAACAACGCGCTGGATGAACATGGCCGGCAAGCTCAAAAAGAACGGCATAAGAACCAGAAACACGGCAGCGTAAAAAAGTTTCCGACCGCCGCCCGCGCGATAGACTTTGGTAGCCGGCATCGAGAAATCCGGCACTGGTGCAGCCGACGTGCCCGCCCTGGTCTCATTTGCCATTGAAACGCCTCCCCGTAACTGGAGTCATGACTAAATAGGATATAATCCAGGACCACAAATTTCGAGCGTTGCCAAGGCTAATGACCATTGCGATGGCATGCGCGGCGATCACATTGGTCGGAAAGCCATCATGCCGGCCAAGCCTGTGAACCCAGTAGCCCCGACAAAATCTGTGGCTTACCCACGAAAGACGTAAAATATCCATTAAAAACAAGGCAATAATTGTGACCGCCCCCAGTCACGCCCGCCACCCAATCAATTTAGTTCAAATCACACCTCAACGACCCTTAGAACTTCGCCGGCCCTCCTGTAAGATCGGATCAGACATCGCGGACGTATTTGTCATTACCTTCTCACCATGAGGAACGAGACCATGTTTTTTGCGAGCAAGCCTCCAACGCTCCCCGAACCCGATCGCGCACTCAAGGGACGGGCCCATCCCATACCGACCGCTGAAACACATTATGTCCTTGGCAATCCACTCAAAGGTCCGTTCCCCGCAACGCATGAGAAGGCGATGTTTGGCATGGGCTGTTTCTGGGGTGCGGAACGCAAATATTGGGAACTCCCCCAAGGCATTACGGTTACTGCTGTCGGTTATGCGGCCGGCTATACGCCGAACCCGACTTATGAAGAAGTTTGTTCCGGCATGACAGGGCACAATGAAGTGGTGTTTGTGGTCTTCGATCCAAGCACCATCAGCTACGAGGTACTACTGAAGACGTTCTGGGAGAATCACGACCCGACCCAGGGCATGCGCCAGGGCAATGACGTCGGCACCCAATATCGTTCCGGCATTTACACCTATTCTGACACCCAACGCCAGGTTGCCGAACACTCCAAATCAGTCTTTGCGGACATATTGAAAAAAGCCGGCTATGGCGACATCACGACTGAGATCTTGCCGGCTCCGGAGTTCTATTACGCCGAGGATTATCATCAGCAATATCTCGCAAAAGTACCGCACGGTTATTGCGGGTTGGGTGGCACGGGACAGACCTGCCCAATCGGCATCGCACAACGCACGACCGGTTAGCAGGGGAGGGATCTATGGGCCTTCTCATCGACGGCGTATGGCACGATAACGAACCGGTGCGGACCGGCAAAGATGGAGACTTTCAGCGCAAAGCTTCGGTCTTCCGCAATTGGATAACTCCGGACGGCCAACCGGGCCCATCGGGCAACGGCGGCTTTCGCGCCGAGCCTGGCCGCTATCACCTTTACATTTCGCTCGCCTGCCCGTGGGCCCATCGCACGTTGATCGTTCGCCAGCTCAAGCGTCTGCAGGAGACCATCACATGCGATATCGTCCATCCAATCAACATCGAGGCCGGCTGGTCATTTGAGACCGACTTTGAGGCAACGACCGGCGATACCATCAATGGCCGCAAGCATCTCTCCGAGATCTATGTTCTGGCCGACCCCAAATACACCGGCCGCGTGACCGTTCCAACGTTGTGGGACAAACAGCAAAACACAATCGTCAGCAACGAATCGGCAGAAATCATCCGCATGTTTAATTCAGCCTTTGGCGATGCGTCTGGCCCCGATCTTTATCCGGCAGACCACCGCGAAGAGATCGACCAACTCAACGATCGCATTTATTCGGATGTGAATAACGGCGTTTATCGCTGCGGCTTTGCAACATCGCAAACGGCTTATGAAGACGCTTTTCATAGACTGTTTCTGGCCCTCGATTGGCTGGATCAACATTTGAGCACCAGGCGCTATCTGGTCACCTCCTATCCAACGGAGGCGGACTGGCGGCTCTTTCCAACGTTGGTGCGCTTTGATGCCGTTTATTTCAGCCACTTTAAATGCAATTTGCGCCGCATCGCTGACTATCCGGCGCTATCGGGATATCTGCGTGATCTCTATCAATACCCGGGCATCAAAGAGACGGTGAACCTCGAACACATTAAGACCCACTATTATGGTGCGCAGCGCCGCGTCAATCCGACCGGCATTGTCCCAGTAGGCCCCGTTATTGACCTGGAACAGCCGCATAAGCGGGCTGCTCTTGGGTAGTCGGCGTGCCAACATCGGGGTAGAGTTCATTGAGGGGAATCGACTTACCATTCGGTTGCACCAACCGGCAGTGAAATCTCTTAAGCGCTCTCGGATGCGGCACACCGCAGGAATGCGCAATAACACCCACACCGTATCGGATCTTGCCGACATAATTCATAACCCGATGCGCTTTGTCAGTAGGGTCGAGCCCGCGTTGCAGGCGACGATCGTGCGTCGTCACACCGGTTGGGCAGGTGTTCTTGTTGCACTTCAATGCTTGAATGCAGCCCAACGCGAACATAAACCCACGCGCCGACGCAATCGTATCTGCACCGGTACTCAACGCCCACGCAACCTCGGCCGGCGTAATGAGTTTACCTGATGCGATCACTTTTATGCGTTCACGAAGTCCGTGCTTTTTGAGGAGATCGATGACCATCGGCAAAGACTCGCGAATTGGCAGACCGACGTTATCCATCAATGGCATCGGTGCTGCACCTGTGCCACCGTCTCCAGAATCGACCGCGATGAAATCCGGCGCACTCTCGATGCCCCGCGCCTTGATCTCCTCACATAAGGAATCAAGCCAGCCATAAGCCCCGATCGCCGCCTTAAAGCCGACCGGCTTTTTGGCAATTGATCTAAGACGATTGATGAAGTCCAAGAGTTGGCCGACATTATCGATTTCCGGATGACGATTTGGCGAAATCGATGGTTTTCCCCGAGGTATACCGCGGATTTTTGCAATTTCTCGTGTCACCTTTTCGGCAGGCAAGATTCCACCTTTGCCGGGTTTTGCACCTTGTGACATCTTCAGTTCGATCATCTTAATTTCAGGGCGTGCGGCGAGTAACTTGAGCTTCTCCTCATCCAGTCCACCATCATCATTGCGCACGCCATACTTGGCCGTGCCAATTTGAAAGACGATGTCGCAACCGCCTTCCAAATGCCATTTGGAGACGCCGCCTTCGCCCGTATTCAACCAACAGTTTGCAAGTTTGGCGCCCTTCGACAACGCTCTAACTGCAGGCCTGGACAACGCCCCGAAGCTCATGCCGGATATATTGATAATCGACTGCGCCTCATAAGGATTTTCGCAATAAGGCCCGAAGGTAATCGGCGTTGCAGCGACCGCATCTTCATCAAGGGTGGGAAATGGGCAGTTAACAAAAATTGGTGTGCCGACAATTGCGAGACTTCTCGTTGAGCCGAATGGTACCGTGTTGTCCCCGCCTTCCGAAGATCGATAGACCCATTCGCGCTCGGCGCGATTGAATGGCATCTCCTCGCGATCCATCGCGAAAAAATACTGGCGAAAAAACTCACCGAGCGTGGAGAACAAAGACCTGAACCGTCCGATCACCGGATAGTTGCGTCGTACGGCGTCCTTCGTCTGTGAAATATCGATCACAAACAACACCATCAATACGAGGACGACAACCCCAACCATGAAAACAAACAGCGTTGCCATAACGCTCAAGCCCTGCATGGTAAATTGGCCGATCAGGTCCATCAGACCACCTCCATAATGCTCAGAAGTGCAACACGCGTGCACCATAACAGAAACCCCGGCAAATTGCCGGGGCCCCCAATTTCACATATATGCGAGAAAAAGTTCAGGCTGTCACGGATCCGCCGATCCATTCCTCAAGTTTGGATTTTTGCACCAATGCGCCAACATGCTGATCGGCGACAGCACCATCCTTGAAAATCATAAGTGTCGGCATGGCGCGAACCTGATACTTCTCAGCAATCGAAGGGCTTTGGTCGACATCGACCTTAACGACCTTCAGCTTGCCCTCCATTTCCCCCGCGACCTGCTCAAGCGCTGGCGCCATGGCTTTGCACGGACCACACCATTCGGCATAAAAGTCAACCAGCACGGGCTGTGTCGCCTTTAAGACCTCATCATCGAACGTCTGTTCCGAAACCAGCGTAGCGGCCATGTCATTTCTCCGATCTCCGCCCGCGGCGGACCAAAAATTGAATTCGCAGTACTTAAGTAGCCTCTGCCAATGCGTCAAGTCGTGGCGCATCCAGCTCCCATAAAAGTGTCTGATATTGATCAAGCAACGCATCCGGTACCGCCAATATCGAGGCGCCTTCCGTCCAAAGAATGGCAGCCCGCACCGGCTTCATGCCAAAAATTTGACTGGCGGCAAGCCGATAGGCGGCGAGTTGGTAGAGATAGGCTTCAGGAACATCGGCGACAGATTTCGGCGCCCGCCGATTGCTCTTGTAATCGACGATCAGCACCTCGTCCTCGGCGACGATCAGTCGGTCGATCTCACCGGTAATTCGCAACGGTAAGCCGTCGCCATCCGGCCTCTGGATCTCAGCGACGATCGGCACTTCGGCGCGGGCCTGTGGGCCAAACACCGCAGCAAACTTGCTGTCCCGCACAATAGCCAATGATTCGCGAATGATCTCATCTTGTACAGCTTGATTGAAATCGCCGGCTCGCGCGGCAACGAAAGCCCGCGCGACGTGCTCTTGATCGTCGTGCGCCACATCAGGAATATACTCAAGAAGAGCATGCGTAATGAGACCGCGCTGCAATCGCTGTTCACGCGCCATCTGGAAAGGTGATGGGTTGACCTCTTCGCCGATACGGTCGCGGTCCGTTCGTTGTGGTTCGATCGGATCGCCACTCGGGTCATAATCGAGCGGTACCAGCTGTGACGGAGTGATGGGAATGGTTAGTCGGGTCTCTGCGGCAACCGCCTGATTGGCCCACGATGGTGCAGCAACGACGGCATGGTCCGCGTCACCAACGTCGTCTACGACAACTGCTGGCACGGCTTGCGGGCAGTGATACCGCCTGACCTGCTGGCCCGTTTCATCATCGACCGTTTCCAGCAGCGGCTCGAGACCGGTCTCAATAAGATCATACCAACATCCCGGCGCCCGCCCACTCTTACCCTCAAAGCCAGAAATATATAGTCGGTCGCGCGCGCGCGTCATCGCCACATACAGCAAACGATTGCGTTCTTCACCTTCGCGCCGTTTACGATCATCTTTGGCGCCAGCAATTGGTGCCAGCTTGCTACTGCCCTTTACAGTCCATGCGCACAGCGGCAGTGCTTCGCTACCAACACCGTCGTCCGCAATTTCGACGACACCAACCTCCCGGCCGCGACCACCAGAGCAGGTATCCGGCAAAAACACGATTGGCGCCTCCAAGCCTTTGGCGCCATGCACCGTCATCACCCGTACTTCATTGCGACCATGCTCCATATCGCGCTTCAATTCGCGTTTGCCTTTTCGCAGAAAATCAAGAAAGCCCGTCATCGACGGAATAGATTTGTCATCAAAGGCAATTGCCAACGATAAAAATTCGTCGATCGGATCGATCGCCTCAGGCCCAAGTCTTGAAAGGAGACGCGCCCGCATCCCATCGCGATCAAGGAGGGCAGAATAGAATTCGAACGGCGGCTTAAGATCTGCAAGCGCGCGCCACCGCTTGAGGGTATCGGCGACACCGGCATATGCCTCGGAATGTCCCGCCGCTCCCAGGAGGCTGGCCCATAACATCCCCTTGCGCTTAGGTGCCAGTTGCAACAGATCATCGTCATCGAGCCCGAACAGCGGCGACTTTAAGACTGTCGCAAGCGCCAGGTCATCTTCCGGCAGAACCAGAAAATCACCCAGCGCCATCAAATCCTGCACCGCAACTTGTTCGGTGAGCATCATCCGGTCAGCGCCTGCAACCGGAATACCCTTGGCCTTAAGGGCAGCAACCATCGGCTCTGCAAATGGGTTCCGACGCCTGACCAGAATCAATATATCGCCGGGGCGAATGGGACGGTCTTCCGAAAGCAGTCGCTCTCCTGTCGAGAGCCAACTGGATATCTTATCAGCAATACGCCACGCCAACCGGTCGCCAGGTGCCGTAGCACGCGCATCCTCCAACGGCGCCCAGACATCGACGTCTGCCGCCTCGTCGAACACTTCCGTCGGCCACAACTCGACCAAACCAGCCTGCCCAATACGGAGTGCCCGGTGTTGCAAGGCCTCATGGCGATCCCCAAGCCCCGGTGTCACTGCGGGATCGTCAAAGATTCTGTCAACGCTTTCAAGAATCGGTACGACCGTGCGGAAAGAGAGCGTCAGCGGCACCCGACACCAGGCCGCGCCGGCAAGCGTGGTCAAGGCTTCGAAGTTTTTCCCTGCTTCGGCAAACATCTCTGGTGCCGCACCCTGGAAGGAATAGATCGACTGCTTTTCATCTCCGACCGCAAATACTGTGCGCTTGACATCGCGCGCGCCGACGCCGGAGAAGAACTCCCGCGCCAGATGATCGACAATCGTCCATTGTTGCGGGCTCGTATCCTGCGCTTCATCGACGAGAATATGATCGAGCCCACCATCGAGTTTATAGAGTACCCATTCCGCCATACTCACGCCGGCAAATAGGCTCTCCGTCCGCTGAATGAGATCGTCGAAATCAAGCCCGGCATGACGCGCTTTGGCGAGGTTATATGCCTGTTGCACCTCAAGTGCGATGGTCAGCAGCGCCATTGTGGCCTCAACCGCGATCAGCCCCTGACGTTCACACACCAGCGCATGAACACGGTCAATCGTGCGCACCAACCGCTGAGCAACGTCGCCATGATTGTCCTTTATGGCTTTCGTGATCAACCCGCTTTCCTTGCGCGGGGACTTATCAGCGGTTAGAAATGCCGTTTCAAGTGCTTCGACACGCTGTTGCAGGGTGGACCCACGGCGAGCTTGCATAAGGTGTTCAGCCAGTTTCTGATCAGTCTTCTTTCCCTCGACAAGCGTTGACACCGCACGCTCCAGAAAATCATCCGGCAACACTTCGCCAATCTCACGATCAATATCCGTTCGTGAAACGCCATCTCGCACATCGAACACTTGGCGATACCGTGCCATAACGTCCGCCCAGGATGCCTCGCCCTCATCCTGGATCAACGCCATGCTTTCCAACCATGACCGGTGAGAAAGCGCCTGCGTGAGAACGTCATCGAAACCATCTTCCGCCGCAAAGGCGATAACCGTGTCGAGCGCCTGGCCAAGCATCGAGGCGCGATCCTCAACAGCCTCCGCCAACACCTGATCGATCGCTTCGCGGCGCAGCTCAGCTGCCGCCTCTTCATCCAGCACCGTAAATCCCGGCGCAACCCCGGCTTCGAGCGGAAAGCGCTGCAGCAACTGTTCTGCAAATGCGTGTATGGTTTGTACTTTTAATCCGCCCGGTGTCTCGATGGCCCGCGCGAACAATCGGCGCGCCACACACTCTTCATCTTCACGCGCGCGCCGCCCCAATATCTTCTCAAGCCGCATGGACAACAGCGCATCATCACAAGTGGCCCAGTCTGCCAGGTCCGAGAACACACGTTCAGCCATTTCTGCGGCAGCAGATTTGGTATAGGTCAGGCAAAGGATCTTTCCAGGCTCCGTGCCGGCCAACAGCAAGCGCAGCACCCGCGTTTTCAATACGTGCGTCTTGCCTGCGCCGGCATTGGCACTGACCCAGGCCGATGCCTCAGGTGCCGACGCCTGCTGTTGCGCCTTTTCGGTATGGCGCAGGAGCAGTTCGCCAACGTCTTCCGTGCGCTCGCTGGCCATTAGGCACCACCACCTTCTGCCCGCGCTGATGCGGCCCACTCCCCGACTCGCGCCAATCCAGCAAAAGAATCGTATTGATAATCGAAGCGCGCACGGCGCACGGCGGCATACGCGGTTCCTTCGTTGTCATAGGCAGCGATGAGTTCCTTAAGGCCCTTGTCGGCCCGCTCAATGCTCTCGCCGAGTTTGCGCACATCGAGACGCTGTTCACCACCTGCAGGTTCCCCACCAGAAGCGGATATATAGGCAAGGCCAGAGACCGGGCGCGCGCCAAGGCCAACGAATCCGCCGGCTTGTGCGATCAGCGCTTCAAGCAACAACTGCGGTGCCTCACCTGACAACGCGCGTCGTGCTAACCCTGCCAGTGCCGAAGCGGACATTGTCTTATAGTCAGTAATCACCAGGCCGTCGGCCAATTCGTCGATGCGATCAGCACGCGCATTCAGCTTGAACGGCCCTAACGGCGCGTCGATCGTCAGGTGACCTTCGACCTCTGCAAGACTGTGTTGGACATTGGCACGCCGCTCAGCTTCCGTTGCTGCGAACCAATCAGCAAATCGCTCAAACCGCGGCACCCAAAACGCCGCCACGCGTTCATCGCCCGCCCACCGGCCAAGCACGCTTTCGGCGATCTCAAGAAGCGCGCCAGACGCATCTTCGGGCAGCTCGCCACCAAACCGCGTAATGAATTGCGACAATGCCGTGTGCACAAGGCTGCCGCGCAGCGCAGCATCGGGCCGCGCACCAAGCACCGGCAATGGT
Source organism: Hyphomicrobiaceae bacterium (assembly GCA_965223255.1). Classification (GTDB taxonomy): domain Bacteria; phylum Pseudomonadota; class Alphaproteobacteria; order Rhizobiales; family Hyphomicrobiaceae; genus CBDCWA01. Next base: position 1,375,888 of record CBDCWA010000004.1, read on the forward strand.
TCCAATTGCAGGATCTTCTGTGCAAATATCGCGTAGGGGTTTTGCACCCAGCGTTCGACATCACTCACACTCAAGGCACGCGGGCGCAAAGCAACCGGCGGGCACGGCTGTGGCGGCGCGATACGCTGACGGTCTTTGACCGCCGACCGGTTCGCAGCCCACCCCAACCATGGCTTATCAGGAGTCAATATTGGGCCCAGGCCCAAGCCATCAAGCACCGCCCGCAAACGCATCAGCCAACGCGACGGCACGGTTGGCGTCCCATCTGACTTGAGTGCTCGGGTTAGAAATACCTGCCGTGCAGCAAGCAGCACCGCAAAATCATGGCAGGCATATCCGATCCGCTCTTCCGGTTGCGGCAAGCCCAAAGCATTTCGCATCGGCCGATTGAGCCATGGTCCTGGATCTGCAGCTTCTGGCCAGCTGCCCTCATTGAGCCCGCCGAGAACCACAACATCCGGCTGCTGCAAGCGTGCTTCGAACGGTCCCCAAATGGACACCCTTGGATGCACGGGCAGACGCGAGCGCACGACTTCCTGTCCGACGATGGTGCGGTAGACGTCTGGATATTCGCGCGGCTCAAGCTCCAGATCTGGCAGAGAGGAATCGATCAGGAGCGACAATACGCCAGCCGCAACCGTGCCCGCTTCCCCCCGCCACAATGCGCATTCTGATTCGTCGTCGCCGTGATCATCACGCGTATCGTGATCAGGATCAGCCCGGCGAACAACCGCTTCGCCGACTTTGATATGCGCTTCGACACATGTTCTGAGCGCCAATTGTCCGCCAGTTTCAAACACAGCGACGAGCGGTGCAAAGGCTTCATCAACCCGCTCGATCAATACTTCGGCCAACTCCAGATCTTTCTCGCGCGCGCGCCACAACGCGCGATGGGGCTGCAATCGGGCTCTTGCCTGTGCCAGCGCATAACGCACACCATCAAGACCGCGGCCCAGATAAGTCGTGCGAAACACGGCCAGCTCTAGCGCACGCGCAGCCCGGCGGATATCACCCGCCTCAAATCCAAAACGCGCCAAGGGATGGCGCAGCACCGCCATTAAGGTGACCGGCGTAAACCCGCGTAAGGCGGCCTCAGCAATCAAATCCAAAAGTGTACCCGGCATGGTCTTAATGAACGGCCGGCCAGCAGAATCATCCACCCGTATCCCAAACGCCTCAAGTCGCACACTGACGCGCCGCGCCAGCAATCGATCCCGCGTGACCAAGGCCACCGTCTTGCCCGGGGTCTCCAAAGCCTCGCGCAGAATCAGAGAGACGACCTCACTTTCTTCCGCCGCCGACGCCGCCTCGATAAGATTGAGCCCATCCAATGCAGGCGCTAGAGCATTCCGATCACACCTCTCGACATAGGCGCGCCATTTATCCGTTGTGGCTGCCGGTCGCATGGCTTCGCTAATAAACTTCAAACGCTGGCGCGCCAAATTGTCGGGCTCCGCCCCGGGCAGTATCGCAACATCCGTCCTGTCGACACCTATCGCCTCGAGCAACACCTTCAGACCGAATTGCGGATGCTCGGGATGGCCGACATTTTCGCGATGCCCAGCATGCGGTTCGACGTCCACTGGGCAGATGTGTGGTGCTGAAATTTTTGCCCACGACCCATCATCCAACTCTGTATCAAGACCCGGCAATACGATGGCGCCGGCCTCTAGCCGCGCCACCACCCGCATCAGCTCAGCGGTCACGGGGATGGACCCAGTTACCCCCGCAACGATCACCGGCTGACGTTCTGTGCGCCGCGCGAGGCGGTCTGCCTCCGCCAGTATCAACGCGTTTCGGCGCGCAACCAGAGACATTTTACCCCGCGCGCGCAACAAATCCGGCCACGTTATCGAAACGATTTCCAGGAACTTCAGTGTCTGCTGCCAGTGCTCGGAATAATCATCCGGAACCAAGGTCTCAAGCTGGGTCAGCGAAACGTTTTCCGTTTCGATCATATCCATCAGACCAGCCAGTTCCCTTGCAAGTCTGATGGCCTGGCCGGCTGTCTGCGTACCGGTCGCATAAAACAACTGCTCAGGGGCATCGACACCCGCCGTGCGCACCGCCTCCCGCATAGCGTCGGTCCACCGCATTACCAGCGTGGTCAACACCACGAGGCGTTCAAGTTCGCCAACACCTGGTGGTAGATCACCGTCGAGACCCGCTGCACCTGGGCTCGCAAGCGTCTGCAACAAGCTCTGATCTTCATCGACCTCGGCAATCGCCCGCACCCGCGGCAGCAACAAGGCCCGCCCGCCAGCCAGATCCAAGAATGTTTCCTGCAACGCCCGCGCGGCTCGCCGGGTTGGTAACAACAAGGTGATATCTGAGAGCGCAACCGGATCCGGCGGTTGACCACCAACGCGAGGCAGATCGCCGGCCAGAACGGCTCTCGCCAGCGCGTGCAAAAACGGTTGATGAGCTGGAATGTTAAAGACCACGCCGGATCCAACTGGAGTGGCGGACCGCGTGCTGTCACCCTGAGTTGCTTTCACGGGCCAAAAACCTTTCCGCCTCGGCCAACGCATCAGGCGTGCCGATATGCATCCAGGTTCCCTCTAGCCGAACACCATAGAGCCGGCCAGACTCAATTGCCCTGTCCCACAACTTGTTCAGAGAAAATGCGCCTTCTGGCGCGTCATCGAACAGACGCGGGTGGGCAATCGACACGCCGCTAAACACGAATGGCGCCATTTCGCCCTTGCCGCGCCGGCGCACGCGCCCATATCCATCGACCCAGAAATCACCGCGGCCATGAAATCCCAATGCCCTTGCAATCGGCACCAGCAGAAGAAGGCTATCCATGATTTCAGGCTCCCAACGCGCAATCATACGTTGCAGATTTGAACCGACACCTTCGATCCAAACCGAATCCGAGTTGTGGATAAAAAACGGCTCAGCCCCGAGATAAGGCAGTGCCTGACGCACACCACCACCTGTATCGAGCAAACGATCGCGCTCATCGGAGATTTTCACCTTCGGCGTCTTGCGGGCGCGCAGATGCGCATCCAGGACATCAGCTTTGTAATGCACATTGACCACCACATTCGCCACGTCAACGTCGAGCAAACGGTCGATCACGTGGTCGATTAATGGCCGCCCGTTGAATGGCACCATAGGCTTAGGCCTATCATCGGTCAGCGGTCTCATGCGCTGGCCGAGTCCGGCACCCAAGACCATTGCAGTTGTTGGGCCTTTGCCCATCGCTCTCTCCTCGCTCCAATGAGCGAACCGTCAATTTATGTTGTCGGCCATTCGCGCAATTCACGCGGCAGGTGCTGCTCGTACCATGCCGCTAGGTCAGTAAGTGTGACAGCCTTGAGGTTTCCTTCGAGATACCCCCAGATGCGCGGCAAATGTTGCAGGTATTGTGTCTTCCCATCGCGGCAGGCAAGCCTGGCAAAGATCCCCAGGATCTTCGTATTTCTCTGTGCACCTAAGAGATTGTAAGCGAACCGAAAGGCCTCTTGATCGAAAGACGGATCATCAACCGCCACGCGAGCAAGATAATACTCAAGCAATTGCGCTTCCAATGCGTGCGGCACATCAAGCCGCGCATCCTGTAATATCGACACCAAGTCGTAAGCAGCGTTGCCGCGCAGAGCATCCTGAAAATCGATCACACCAACCCGTTCGACGCCCTCCCGCGCTGCCAGCCAAATAAGGTTAGGCGAATGAAAATCACGCAACACCCAGCTTACAGGCTGCTGCAGCAATTGTGCGAACAATGGTGCCCATGTTGCCTCGAACGAAACCCAAATATCGTCCGGGCAATCGCGCCCAGTGACTGCTGGCCAGTACCATTGCAAGAGAAGGCCAACCTCAACCCTCAGAGCCTCGGCGTCATAGGCTGGCAAAAAATGGTCCGCGCCACCATCACCGACAGCCAGACTCTCCGGTACCGGCACGGTCCTCAGATGCACCAACACATCCACAGCCGCCTGCCAGTAGGTGGAAAGATCGCCGCCATCACCAACCAACTGCCCAAATACCGCATCACCCAAATCTTCGATCAGCAACAACCCATTGTCGATATCGTCATCATAAATTTCTGGGACTGAAATACCGGCCGTCGCCAATGCGCGATCGATTGCCACAAATGGGCGGACAGATTCTGCCAGATGCGCCACTTGACCATAAGATCGGCCGGCATAAATTTTGGGACCATCCGGCATCGCCGGTGCGTCCATCAAAAGCGCTGAACGATCCTGGCCCAGCAATCTGAAATATCGCCGGCTGGACGCATCGCCATAAAGACCCAGTATTTCTGCTTCGCTCCAACCCGCCCGCACCGCAAATTGGAAAGCAAGTGCTATTCGATGCGCAAGGCTCGCCAACCGGCCTTCGCCATGAAACACGAACTGGCGCACATCGTCACGATCGCCATCCGCAATTGCAACGCCGAGCCATGCCTCCTCGGAAACAAGTCCGGCACGTTCCGGCCATTCGACGATTGCAACGCCACTTGCGACGACGTCTGCGAAACCGATTTCATCGATTTCGCGCGGATCCTCGAGTCGGTAAAAATCGAAATGTCCGACAAGCTGATCGCCCTGCTCATAAATCTGCACAATCGGAAATGTTGGGCTTGGCACTTCGAGATCTGGTGCGCCCAGCACGGCCCGAATGATCTGGCGCGCAAGCGTCGTTTTGCCAGCCCCGAGGTCTCCCGTCAGCGACACCACGTTGCCCGGATTTAAGGCTCCAGCGATGAGACCTGCCAGCAACGGCAATTCACTTAATCGAGCCGTGATCCGGGACACCTCTATTGCCGCCATACCATCCACCAAACCATTAGACCCGGAGCTGTCTCGCAATTACGAGGCTTCCCGTTGCGTAACGTCGTTAACGACATTCGGGCCTGCAACAGGGAACCTTGTCGTAACAGTGGCCCCTTGACCGGCATCAGATTCGAATGCCACCGAACCACCGTGGAGTTCAACGATACTCTTGACAATGGCAAGGCCAAGGCCGGCACCGCGCCCTTTAGCACCCCGTGCAATGCTCTCGAAGCGTTCAAACACGCGCCCCACCTGATCGCGCGGAATACCAACGCCTTCATCGCGAACCTCAAACACGACAAAATCACCGTCACACCATGCCGATAGCGCGACTTTCCCGCCCGCCTCCGAATAGCCGACGGCATTTGACAATAGATTATAAAGCACTTGGCGTATGCGCGCCGGATCGCCTGCAAATTCCAGCGGATCGCTCTCGACTGCAACATTGATCGTCAGATTGCTGCGCTGCGCGCGCTCCGATACACCCTGCACCGCGGCCTCAATGACATCGCGTGCCTGAACCGTCGTCACCTTCAGATCAAGTGCCCCGGCATCCATTGTCGTCAGGTCCAATATGTCATCAATAATCGACAACAACGTCATGGACGACGCTCGGATATCGTTCAAATATTCGCGTTGTTTGCGATTGAGGGGCCCCGTTCTCGGACTGACCAGCAGTTCACTGAAGCCGATGATGTTGGTCAACGGCGTGCGCAATTCATACGAGACATGGCCGATAAACTGACTCTTCAGCCGATCAGCCGCAACCAACGCCTCATTGCGTTCAACGAGTGTTCGCTCATAACGACGAGAATCCGTGACATCGATAAATGTGATGAGCGTCGCGCCATCCGGTAGTGGCATGATCGCATAATCGATCACCCTATTGTCAGGCCACTGCATTTCGCCACTTGTAATCTCACGCTCTTCGGAAAAGGCGGTGACCGCATAAGCCATGTCACGCCACATATTGTCATCGGCATACGTGACTTTGGCACTTTCAATAAATTCATCCACATGCGGATTGGATTCGAGCATCTTCGGCGACAGATGCCAAATCTGAGCAAAAACGGAATTAAAGAGCTTGAGGCGTCCATCGGAACCGAACAGCACCACGCCCTCTTTCATGCTATCAAGGGTTTCGCGCTGTACGTCGATCAACTCATTGTACCGGCTTTCGAGCGCCAATCGCTCGGTGGCATCCTCATAGAGGTACGTCACCCCGCCATCTGACCGCCGCTCGGCAGTTACATGCAGCATCTGACCGTTCGGCAAGTGCCACCAGTCTTCGATCGGTTCGCCGTCGCCATAACAGGAAAGCAGATCCGCCTTCCAGGCCCGATAGTCGACCACAGCTGGCAAGCGCGTGGTATCGCAAAGCCGATCCAAAACCTCTCCATCTAAGGGCGCCTCCCTTAGCCACTTTTCATCGAGGCCCCACAACCTTGCGAAGGCTTCATTAAAAAACGTCAACCGCTGATTCGAATCGTAAATGGCAACAGCCGTCTTTATGCGATCAAGTGTACGGTCAAATGCACTGGTTTGGCGATCAAGCTCATGCTGTGCGGTTTCAAGTTCAGCCGTATCCATCGCCACACCGGCAACTTCCGGGCCCTCTCCAACCAAAACGACATCGTGCCCGCGCCGTTCACCCTCGACAATGATTGGAAACCGGCCCTCAAAAATTTCATTCTTTTTGATGGCGTTTTGGACGGTCTTTCTTTGCCGTTCCTCCAGCAAGTCGAGTTGGCGCTCCATCACGTCCACCAGATCGACCCCATCCACGGTTTTTATATAGGCCTTGTTGGCCCAGGAAATTCGCCCGTCTGGATCGCAAAACCATATCGGCGCCTTCATGTTATCGAACAGCTTGCGCGACAACTGGATATCGCGCACCAACTGCGCATGCGCTTCCTGTGTTTCGGCGTAACGGCGGCGAAGTCCCATAACATCCCTCAACCGCAGCACGGCTCGCGCCCCGACAGTCCGGCCCTCGGCCTCGAAATGCCCCCCCTCCGTCGTCTTGAGGAGCAGGCTAAATCCGGTTCCGACCTCGAACAGCCGATCGAGGCTTTTTTTCAATTCCTGCGCAGAGTTCAGTTCAATCCATTGACCAAACCGCAACAGGCTGCGCTGATCAGCGGGCAGCCCCGGCACACAGTCGAGAGAGTGCGCAACCACTTTCAACCCCTTGCCGGCCTCCCAGAAGATCAGAACTTGCGGTTCTGTACGAACCAACGCTTCTGCCATCAGCAGCTGACGGCGCATGGCCGCAGTTTCCTCTTGTGCGTGGCACAAGACCTGGCGCGCGCTACGAACAGTTCGCCAGACCACGACCCCCATCACGCCGCCGGCGCCGGCCATGACCACCAACAGCACCAGGAATCGGATCGGTACGCCAATCTCGCTATAGCCATTCCCGTCGGTCAGCCCAACAAGTAGGGTGGCAACGCAAGCAACGCTGGCGACCAACAAGGCCACCAGCTCTCTGTTGATGCTTACGAACCGATTTTCCCCGCGAATGGCCTGCATGGTAGCCTGTGGCATAGGTTTGAAATGGAAAAGCCTCCCTGCCGATGAGCTGCACAGGCAATACGAAAACAGATGTAGGAAGAGCCCCGAATCACTAACAGATTATGACCAGTTCGAGGCAACAGGCAAAGCACCTAACCATCACAACTTTCATGCAAAATCGCCGCGACAGGCGTTCATCGGGGGATTTTCTTGCCAAATTGGCTAGCCCGCGGCCATTAAGTCACAGAGAGCTACGGATGGCGCCAAATCACGCCGCCAAAGACTGTTCTCTACAACAAATCGCAGCCGACGCTCGCCGTTGCCCACCAACTTGGCGCAAACTGGCCCCCGCGAATCATAAACCTCAACGACCTGACACCGTTCAAACCGAGCTGAAGAGTAATCTGCATGGCCCTTGCAAAGCGACAGGTAATGGACGTCGATCTTGAAGCGCAAAGCGACTGCTTCCTCGATGTTGCCAATTCCGCACGTGGATTTCGCTGGATTGAACGTCTCACCGCCCACCAACGCAGCCTGGCAACAGCAATTAGCCAGCAGCATGGGCTGCCCGAGCTCCTTGGACGCGTCCTCGCAGCGCGCGGCACGACACCGGACCAGGTCAACCAGGTCCTTAACCCGACAATCAAGGATCTGCTGCCCGATCCAAGCATCGTGCAGGATATGGACACTGCAGCGCGGCGCATAAGCGATGCCATCGCCAAGGGAGAAACAATTGCAATTTTTGGCGACTATGACGTTGACGGTGGCTGCTCATCGGCATTGATGCATCGCTTTTTGGCGCACCACGGAGTGAGCGCTACAATCTACATTCCTGACCGCATCTTCGAAGGCTACGGGCCCAACAACGAAGCCATTGAAGGATTGGTCAACGACGGCGCAACGCTGATCATTACAGTGGACTGTGGCACCACCAGCTATGAGCCGCTGGCACTGGCCAAGAAGCGCGGCGCAGATGTCATCGTGCTTGATCACCACCAGGCCGATGAAGAGCTGCCGGACGTCGCAGCCCTTATCAATCCCAACCGCCAAGATGACCTGTCGGGCCTCGGCCAACTCTGTGCCGCGGGCGTCACTTTCATGACCCTTGTCGCCACGCAGCGCGAACTGCGCCAACGCGACCATTACGGCGCGAACCGCCAACCACCGGACCTGTTACAGCTTCTCGATCTCGTCGCCCTGGCGACGATCTGCGACGTCGTCCCGCTGACCGGCGTCAATCGTGCCTTTGTGTCACGCGGCCTCGAAGTCATGCGCCGACGCCATAACATTGGTCTGCGCGCCCTCCTCGATGTCGCACAATTGAACCAACCACCGACGACCTACAGTTTGGGCTTTGTCCTAGGTCCCCGCATTAACGCGGGCGGGCGCATCGGCGACGCTGCTCTCGGCGCAAAGCTGCTCTCGACCAACGACCAGAACGAAGCAACCCGCATTGCCGAATTGCTCGATCGTTTGAACAAGGAACGCAAAGCCATCGAGCAACGAATCTTAGACGAAGCAATTGCCAGTGCCGAACAACGCGTGGAAGAGGATCCCGACCTGCCAATCTTGATCCTCGGCTCTGCCGACTGGCATAAAGGCGTCATCGGGCTTGCCGCCTCCCGTCTTACCGAACGGTTTCGACGGCCGTCTTGTGTTATTGCCTGGGAAAGCGAAACCCAAGGAACCGGCTCCTTGCGCTCACTACCCGGCGTCGATGTCGGAGCAGCAGTGCGCGCCGCCGTCGCCGACGGCACACTCATCAAGGGCGGAGGTCACGCCATGGCCGCTGGCTTGACCGTTAGCAAGACTAAGATGGCGGCGCTTGAAGACATGCTGACGACACGCCTGCAAGCCGCCTCAACTGCAGCCCGCGACACATCGGCCCTCGAATTCGATGGCGCCCTGACGCCTGCAAGTGTCAATGACGAATTGATCGCATTGTTGGAGCGTGCCGGCCCTTACGGCCAGGGCAATCCGGCACCACGCTTTGCCTTCCCCTCGGCCAGGGTTAAGTTTGCCAAGGTTGTCGGAACCTCACACATTCGTTGTATTCTTGAGGCAAGCGATGGCTCCCGCCTTGATGCCATCGCATTTCGCGCCGCCGACCAACCCACCGGAGACATATTGATGCGAAACAATGGGCTTCCGGTCCATGTCGCTGGCAGCGTTCGCAAAGATACTTGGGGGGGACGCCAGCGCTTTGAATTGCAGATTGAAGACGTCGCCGATCCAAGAGCCAACACCAGGTGAGTTTTGGGCCATCCCCAGGCGTGAGCGCAGCACCGACCGGGACCTACGGCCACAGAACCGGTCATTCCTGGTGCACTTGGCAGACCACACCCTTGCGCTATCGCCAAAAGCCACATATACCGATCGCCCAGCGCTCCCTTCGTCTATCGGTTAGGACGCCAGATTTTCAATCTGGAAAGAGGGGTTCGATTCCCCTAGGGAGCGCCATGTGTTGAAATTTATCAATCTTTACAATGCACTGTGATAGGTGGGAAACCAACCACCGAAAAAGTGGGAAACTTTTGTTCATTCTTTAGTCCTCCGAATTAGTGGCATCGCATCGCTGGCCAACTTCTTCTTGCTTGCTGCCTTGGTGTACCGTTCGGCCTCGGCCAATGACAGCCACCCGAATATCGCCATGAGCTGTTGTGAGGTCGCACCATTCTCAGCCACCAACGAAGCCCCTGCTTTTCTGAGACCATGAGCAGAGCAGTGAGGCAGCCCAGCCGTATCACACCAATCGCGAAACTTGTTTCCAAATCCACCAGCCGTGAAAGGTCGGCCATAGTCATTGACCAGAAACGTCAGATCGCCGCACGGACTGACCTCAATAATTTTTTGCAGCTCCGCCAAAACTGGAATCTCAAGCGTGACTGGATGTCGATTGCGGTTCTTGTGTAGAATGATCTTCAACCAGCCATTACGGATGTGTTGTCTACCCAGCCGGACCACATCCGAGCGGCGCACCCCAGTATATATGAGCAAAGCTAAGGCAAGTCTTGCCTTAGAACCGACCGGGTGAGACCGCTCATACTGCTCCACTTCTTCAACTGACCAACTATGGATACCCTGGCTCGTGTTCTTGACGCGAGCAACATCTCGAGCTGGGTTTACGGCAATCAGATCTTCTTCAAGCGCCCAGGAAAATAGTCGTCGAATCGATTTTAGGCGACCATTCGCTGCCTCGGGTAGATTAGCCTTACGTTCTCTAAGTGTCCGAATTGCCCTTGCCGAGAAACGATTGAGCGGAAAGTCTGCAAACGTCTCGCTCGCGCCCGGATAAATCGGCTCTACCAGAGTCGACTCTAAAATGCGCCGACGAGCTCTCTGAGTGCTCGGATCAAGCTGTCGAAAACTCGAAGACATGAAATACTTCACACAAAGCCAATGATACGTACCAGGCTTCGGACGTTTCCCTACAGCCTCTACAGGAGCCAACTCGCCGGCATTACTTAGACTCAAAAGCTCATGATAACGAGCCTGAAACTCGGCGGTCCCAGGTATTTCACGCACCCTAATTTTTCGTTGACCTTTACGCCTAAAGTACAGACGCACATTACCGTGGCGATCTATATCCTGGTACAGGTAACGCATTTTGATCATGACCATTGCCGCTTGCCTCATACCGCACACCGATCCCAAATATCATCGGCGCGATCATTATCATCGGGAAGCGCCTCAAAGGCCATATCAAGCTGTTTTCGGTCCCAAATCGTCCTGGAATTTATGCGTTTCGGCTTGGGCATTCGACCGTCTACGACCATCTTGTCGAAAAACGATGGCGAAACTCCAACATATCTTGCGCTCTCGACGCGAGACAGACCACGCGGCGGCAGGCATGCCGGAAGCACCTCTCGTTTCTCCACCCGGCTCATACCATCCTCGTTCCAAATTGAACTGGCCAAGACAGAGCTGCTCTAGTCGCGCTCTTACATTCGGTGCACCAGTGGTTCATTATCGGTTCCAGCGCGTCCAATTGACCGCAAGCATTTGACGAGGTTCCGAATGTCCCAAGGGTTCCACCATAATTAACACCATGATGTTGCAATCTATTTGTTGTACACATCAGCTCTCCGGCGAAGGGTTCCAAAGGTATCCTTCCGGTTCCATTTCTGAGAATGTGCATTGGGCGATCCATCCTCACGCATCTTCAAATAAGGATGGCAGGACGATATAGAATCTGCCCTGGTAACCGTTTGGTAGCCGCTCCTTCTTTTGCGGCTTGCCGCTTTTTTCAGTCCTCAAATGTCCGCGTTCGACCAGTGCTTTCATTATCAACGTGGCATCATGGCCGGCTAGAATCTCTTGACGCCAAGCCAGGGGAAAAATGAAGTACGTAGGGCATCCGTTTTCCTCCTTTACGTAGCCGCATCGGTTGGCGACCGAATTTGATGCAGCGTTCCAAGGGGCAAATCGGCTTGCACCATGTTGCTCGAGAAAGTGCCGTAAAGCGTTGATGCCATCTTCTATCTCGGCAGGCCCTTTACCGCCTCGCTTTGTGACCCATTCGTTGAAGAGACGGGCTGCAGAATCGTACGAGGTGCCGTTCGGCCAATTGAAAACCTCAAACGCACTCGCGAGCTCGCCTGCAACGGCGGCCAACCCGAAGCGAAAGGCGACGCGTCGAACTTGACCGTCAGCATCTTTGGGCACGACATTGGAAACGAATGCATCAACTCGGTCGCGCAAATCATACCGTATCGGATCTCCAACAAGCCGTGCTAGAAAGGCGCGAAGCGGTTGCCCATAATTGAACTGCGCGGCACGCTTCAGATGATCGGCAAATGCTTGTCCACTCGCGAAGGGGCCAAGCTCGTCAAATACACCGCAACCGGCACCCGCATCGGCTGGGATGTCAATTACTCGAATCTCCTGGCCTGCCATGACCCGCCCAGGGTGTTTAAATTCGAGAATTTTGTCCGCTAGACTCACTTCTCCGGTGCTGAGAAAAAGTATTCTGAATGGTTCAGCGGGACGGAGAACGGCGTCACGGCTCATTCGTTGCTTTGGTTGGCCGTTTGCTAGCAAATATGCGGACTTTCGCAGACCTTCCGCTGTAATTTCTCCGATTTCATCAAGTACAAGAAGCCCGTCATTGTGAAGGGCCGCGACGCCTTCCAGGGCATTGTCCGTTGCGCGCCATGAGCGTTTGTAACCGTTAGGCCCGCCGCCGCAGACAGATCCTGCTACCTCCAGCAACGTCGTCTTTCCACTGCTCGAGATGCCTCGAAAATGAAACCCGCCACCATCCGATCCCACGATGCGCAACAGTGGCCCCGCGACTGCTGCCGATAAGGCAAATGCCAGGCGTGAATTTCCAACCGCGTACGTTCCAATTACTTGCTGCCATTCTGAAAGGGTGCCGGCGGTTCTAAAACTGTGCGCCAGAGGCGCGGTTGTCTGCACCACGATGCGCTCGCTGTCTTGCTCACCAAAGACGGCCCTCGGCAGTATGTACTTCTCACCATGCCAACCATACGAATTTACGCAGGTCGCCCTGGCCACTGGTTCAGCCGATGTCAGCAATATCTGTAGGGCTTTTCGGGCGAGCCCTCCGGGCGCAAGGTCAAGCCCGAGATCCAGTAGGCGCGCTCTGCAGGTCTCGCCGCTCCCGGCCAATGTGGACATCGGCATTGCCCACTCGTGCCATTGACCATCGCGATCCTTGACGCGTATCAGCCGGCCCCATGCTTGCCCATCGGAATTACGCGTGACCGCGTCGATCTCGATAGGCGAGCACAACCAAATCGGTTCCTTTTTCTTGATTTGAAGCAGTATGTTGCCATTGTCGTCACGCTGGAAGCCAGGTGGCAGCCAGTCGGAACCCTCGCTGGAACTGAAGTGCTCCTCTTCCGTGTTCCAGGAGTTACCATTTTCTTTCAGTAAGTTAACGGGGACGGAACCTTGGGAACTCACGGAACCCACTTGAGCGGGCAAGCTGCAAGATGAGCCATTCATTTCCTTCCAACTTGTCAGCAGTCGCCGCACATCGTCCCAAGTTTTGCCATCAGGTAGATCATCGGCGAAGTCCCAGCCCTCAATCCAGCCTTGGGGTATTTCGACTAGGCGTACGTTTGCTGCGCCAGCGGCAGTAACAAGTCTCTCTACATCACTGGCATAGGCCCGTCCGGCCTGATCGTTATCCGGCCAAATGATGACGATACGACCTCTGCATGGCGACCAATCAGTCATGCTGGCGGCATTGGCACCTCCGGAGCTCGTTGTCGCTACATGGTCATTGAACACTATACCGGCTGCGTCAGCCGCCTTTTCACCCTCGCAAACGATGATCGGTAGATCTTTGCGGCTAGTGATGCCGTCAAGATTGTACAGGGAGCGAGGTTTCGGTGGATGTTTCTGTCGCCATTCATAGCTCCCGTCTGCGAGACGCCATAGTGTAAGAGGGACGAATGCCTTTCGACCCCCTTCCTGCTTCGGATCATATCTGTCGACATAGTGGCTTTCGTGGCCATCTTCGTCACGATAGATCCACCGCAGACAGCCCTTGAGTGGAGTTGGTGAAGGCGCATCTGTGGGTACAATGCGGGTAAAGATTGCTCGATCATCGCTTGCGCCAAGAGTATCTCTGGCGCTAGGCGGATCGGTGTCGGTCTTTGTTGACGCCAGCGGTTCGAACATGTTCGCACTGTCACTCATCTCGCACCCCCAACGCTCTTGCGATTTGTCGCGCTGATTCATATTGCGTGAGGCGGAACAGGTAGGCAGCAAGCGAGATAACGTCGCCACCCCGAGCGTTGCCGGCGAAATCCGCCCACCGTCCCGTCAAAATATTTATCGAAAATGATCCTAGCGAGCGATCGTGCCGAAGTGGGTTTAGAGCCAAATATTCTTTGCCGCGACGCTCACCATCTGGGAGCCATCGCTCCAGTAGCTCCGGCAATCTGGCCAAGGCCGCTGCATTTATTCTGTCGAAGTCAATACGATTTCTATTCATCGCCACCTCCCAATCGGAATTGAAAGTAAAAGATGGCGAAGCCGACCTTGAATAAATCTTAGTTCCACGGTACAAGAGCGCCATCAAACAAATGAAAAATAAGCCGCAGGATTTTTTGTGTTTCGACGCGCAATAGTTCCTGCGGTTTTCCTCTTCTGGTTACGATAGTCTTGAAGCTCCTTTCTCAATCCTTTGGCGGAAGCTGCAGAAGGGGCAATTCGTTAATGAACCTCTCCAACGCCTCATACGTGATGACGGTACGGCGTCCCAGTTTTCTCGCCTCGAGCCGGCCATCACGGATAGCTCCATAGATGTGGTCACGACCAACACCCACCTTGGATGCAGCTTCCGCAACGTTGAACCCAAATTTGGATCTGCTAGGCACGACTTATTCCGCCATTCTTCGATTTCAGCCGACAATGGCAGCTTGAATGGCGGGCGAATACGACAAAAACTAGCGCGGTTTCTTGGGTGGTTTTTGTCGAGTCATCGAGCGTGTCGCTTGAGTCCTTAGTCTTTGAAGCCTGGACATACTAGGACTTGATGGGATGAGGTTTTTCGGTAGGTAATCACGTGCCACCTTTATGAAATCGCACAATGTCCCCCTGTTTCGCGCTGTATCTAAGGTAAGGCGGCCACCGTACTTAGTAGCAATCCCGCAAACCGTGTATATGAAGAAGTCAGCCGCATTGACCCTTGGATTGCCGGGCACATCGATTGATTTGCTTGGAGCCCCGCCTTTGCGTTTTCGCGAGTGCTCACCGGCCAGTGTTGCTAAGCAGATGCACTCAAGCTGATCGGTAAATTCCGCTAAGAGTAGCTGTCCTCTTACCTTTCCACCATAGACTTCGATGAGATCGGCAATTTGAAAGTTGTGTTCTGCCTCTGACTGCGCTTGGCCAAATTTTTGACGCCTCAGGACAGATAGCCCCAGTAAGTTCCTGGCGCCGTCGCTCAAACGATCTAGCTCAGTTTTCAACTTGCTCGTGGCTTTGTTTATTCTGACCAATTCCCTCTTGAATGCCTCCCGTTTCGATGCATTCTGATCAAATGCATGCATGCGGTTTGCAGTATCAAATACGAACTGGATATCTGCCTTAAAGGCACTCTGTTTTTTTTTGCCTGTGACACAGGCAATAGCTACGAGAGATTCAAGGACTTTGTCAGTTAGTGGTGATAGTTCATGCCTAGCCATCGGATCAGCCGTTCAAGAATCTGATTGAAGTTGGATCTGAACCCGCCATACAAGCAAATCAGGTGTGAGCCAGTTTTGCTCAAAACTAGACATAAATTGGACAAAATGGGGTGATGTGCGCGATCATTGCCACCATGAGATTTGAATTTGCTCAGCTTATGTCGGCACCTAACAATTGTTTTATAACAACAGGCAACTTGCCATGAGAGAAGAACGGCTCGTAACCATCGGCCTAGTCACTTACCAAGTCATTTCGCTGTTCACCTTCGTGTATTTGACCTTCTTTGATGGCTATGTGTACAACTCTTGGAACTGGCTCATAGCGATACCTGTAAACGTTTTTCTATCGAGCATCTGGCCCATTTATTGGGGACTATTGCGCTGGCTCATGTAACGTTCAATTCGTAACCAAACCAAATGTTTGAGCGTACGGGGCGCATTCGCCGACGCCAGTTCTATTGGGCACGCACACCGACAACTTCATTCAGTAATTGATCACCACCGTTTCACAGCCAATGCGGCGAAGGGCACTTCGACGCGCCGATGTTCACAATGGCCTGGTGCGGGAAGCTCACCCAGCGACGCGATTGACTCACAGCGGTTCCGACCAGGTGAAGCAGCATGTTCGCGCCAACAAGCGCGATGCAGTGAATGCTGCCGTCAGACCTTCTTCCCCTCCAGTCCATAGATCATCTTGGCAGAACGTCAGTTCAGTACTCGTAAGCTGCCAACCCCGGGTAGTCGGGGGCCGAAAGCACGGCTTGAGTGAGCCACCGCGATCTTACACAGAGGGCGATTACGAAGTGGGACGTTGATATGCTGAGGAATCGTAGGATGCCTTCCTCAGACTACGAATTGAGACTAACCGCCACCATATTGCCCGAATCTATACAATATGTTAATGATAGTATCATTTGATACCAATCAAAGCCTTGACCAACCCTCAAATGGCATCATATGATGCTAATATAGATTGGCTCAGGGGTTAAACGTGCGAAGACAACTCGTGAGCATACCCGACGAGATAAGACGAATGCTGGCTGAGCGGTGCCGCTCACGGCGAACGCGAAGGTCAGGTTTTTCAGCCGAAGCGCCAACGGATTGGCAACCGATGACCCTGCGCGATCCAAGAGATTCAGAGGGACGGTACTTTACCGAAGATGGTGCGTGGGAATTCGTAGCTGACGCGCTAAATGCTGGCCATGAAGTTGAAGAAATTGTGCTGCGAAATCCGGCAAACAAGAAAGGATATGTCCTCATCCTACCGGGAGTTGAACCAGTTAGTGAGATCTACGTGAAACTACAGCTTGGATCATCGGATGTTCTTGGCCGAAGTTTCCACGTCAGCAAACCCGAGTAAGCCAACGGATGGATTGCGATGATGAACAGCCATGAATCTAGCCAACATCGCCCTAGCGAGTTTGAATGTCCTAGCTGCGAAGGCGCCCGCGCAACGATCTCGAACGGAAAAGAGCAGTTCTTGTACGGCGCTGGTGATGAACAAGTTACTCTTACGGCTCTTGTGGATGTGTTGTCGTGCCCGGATTGTGAAGAGCAGTTTACGGCAGGGGACGCAGAAAAGGCACGTCACGCTGCGGTATGCCAGCACCTCAATCGACTTACCCCTTCCCAGGTTCGGGAAATCAGGAAGCAATATTGCCTCAGCCAAGAGGAGTTCGCAAGAAAAACGGGATTTGGGCTTGCATCTGTCAAGCGATGGGAAAGCGGTTCGCAGATTCAAAACCAATCATCAGATAACCTGCTGAGATTGCTCTCAGTGAAAGCGAATATGGCCTTGATAAGCAGGGAGAACAAAACTCGGAACGTTTTACATAGTGAGAACAGATTCCGCACAGAAGTTAGGCCCGAGGCGATTGAACGCGCCAGAGCGTTTGCATTGCGGAGACTCCCAACAGAAACGACGGCGGCATAACGATGTTTGTCACAACTTTCTACTCATTCAAAGGCGGCGTTGGTCGAACAATGGCTCTGGTCAACGTTGCGTATGAGCTTGCATCTAATGGGAGGCGTGTCCTGCTTGTTGATTTTGACTTAGAAGCACCAGGCCTGACGACATATGGGGAGTTCTCCAGTGCCGCTGGCAAGCATGGCATCGTGGAATATGTGTGCAATTATCTGGCAACCGGATCAGCCCCCGACGTCCGTGAATTTATTCATGAATGTCGCATGGGAGATACTGACAACAATTCTGTTTGGGTCATGCCTGCAGGTGGGGCGGAATATGGGTCGAAATATAGCCAAATAGATTGGCAAAAACTGTACGGAGAACATGAGGGTTTCTTGTTTTTCGAAGACCTAAAGCAGCAATGGTGCGAAGCAGTAGTGCCGAGCTTTGACTATGTGCTGATAGACAGCCGCACGGGACATACAGATGTCGGTGGCATTTGCACCCGGCAACTACCTGATGCTGTCGTAGCAATGTTCTACCCAAATTCCCAAAACGTTACTGGGATGGCGGAGATAGTTAGTGGAATCCGCCAACAAATGAGCCTTTGGGACAAGGTGGAAAGTATTATCTTCTGCCCATCTGATGTACCTGACTTAGATGACGAAGAAGGTATCCTAGAGAGTAAACTGGATTACGCTGCGCAGATGCTCGGCTACCAAACTCCAAATGTAGTGATTAATCACTACGGAAGCCTCGATCTCATTGAGCAAGCCATTTTTACAAAAGATCGCCCTCGTACGAAGTTGGCAGCGCAGTACCGCGAGTTGTTCAACGAGATCGTCAGATTAAATCTCGAGGACAAAGAAGGAGCACTTGAGATACTGCGGGAGCACCGCATGAAACTTCGGTCTGGCGTCAATCGGGTCAAAAAAATGTCTCCAATGAGAGGGCAACGAGACACGTTTTGGAGCAAGCTGGAAAACGACCTCAGAGACGTCCAGCGGCTACATCCTCGAGATGGAGAAGTGGCCTGGAACATGGCACTGGTATATGGCGAATTGGGGCAAATCGATAGCGCGATCAATGCACTCTCAATCGCCATCGAAGATGATTACCGATCAGCAAGCGCTCGCCGCAAACGAGCGGAACTGTCGATACAGAAGAAGAGCTTCAACGAGGCAATAGATGATTTGCGGGCTGTAATTGCATCCAGAAAAGCATCGCCAATTGACCTTTCGGCATCGATCTCGCTGCTATCAGAAATCGACAATGATTGGGTTTCGGTAATTGGCGAAGAGACATTCGACCGGCTCGAAGCAGATGACAAAGCGCACCTAGCTACTCAGCTTCTCATCGATCGAGTTGGATCAAATCGCGCAGCAGACATCTTGAATGACGTAATTGATGCGCGACCGAAGAATTCACCTCACGACTACCAAATTGACTTGATGCTTGCGCTAATCGGTGCTGGCCGGTTTCGTGAGGCGATGTTAGCAACCCAGAAGACTCCTGAAGAGATCGAAAAATCTCCCGATATACACGAGGTCTTCAACTACGCGATGGCTGCTTGGGGAGAAAACAAGCGAGTCCCAACCGGCCTTCTAATGCATGTTTTGGAACTACATGAGAAACGACAGCTAAATCATGCGAACTATCTCCAGTGTATTGCTCTTGTACAGATGGGACTAGGCGATTTCGCAAGTGCGTCCGACCTTCTGGATCGCGTGAAGGAGGAGTTGGGGCCGGGACGGGTTTTCAGTTGCTGGACGTACCTGTACCGCAGACGTTCAGAGATGCTTGCGGACATCCAAGAAATGGAGATGGCGGTCCGCAAGAAAAACGTACGCCCTAGATTCCTGGGGATTGCCGACTAAGCGTGTGTAAGTCGTTAAGCGCGGATTCGTGAGGTGGGAGCAGCCAAGCGTATCATGATCGACAGACGACGGAGAGAGTCTTATTATCGGCAAGGACCAAGACAAGTGGGATTTGTGCCGCGAGTTAGAGAACCCTCTCTACAATCTGCCATGAATCGCTGATTGTAGTTTGGAGAATTTCTGAATCTGGAAATAATAGTGATTTTGGTCCCGCAACCTGAACGTGTTAGCGAGCCAGTGGGCGGTAGTTAAGAAGGTCCAATTCAAACTGCCTAATTCGGCAGCAATGCTTCTAAGAGCGGACAAGGCTGCCGTCCAAAAATGCGCATGACGATGTCTCCCTATGTTATGACGCAGCGCTGTTCAATGCACCAACCGCATGCAGCCGAATAGGGACAATTGGCCCTTTGCAACAAGCTACTAAGCGGTGATGTCTCCTCGGCCCTGCAATCAGACATGCGGCTGAGCAGGTGGCTCCTCCAGATGCTCTCGCCGCTTTGCTCTACTAATCGCTCCAAAAATCCTTGAAACGATCGGCAGAGAGCTGCGTGTACGCTACAGTGTTCTGAATGTTCTTATGGCCCATGTAGAGTTGTATCGCCCGGGTGTCTTGTCCGTCATTGGCGAGCTTATATCCGCATGCATGCCGCAGCATGTGTGGGTGGACGCCGAATGGCAGTTTGGCAGCAATGCCGGCGCGTTTGACCATCTTCAGAAAACCCTCATGAGAAAGTGGCGCTCCACGCTCGCTCACGAACACATACCGGCTATCAGGCTCTTCGCGAAGGAGCTTCCGCAGCGCACGCAGTTCTTCCCCGCCGACTGGGTGCACCGTCTCGATCCCGTTCTTGATCCGATTGACATGAAGCGTCCCGCGCTTGAGGTCATACTGATCCCATCGGAGCTTGCAGACTTCCGTTGCCCGCAATGCGTGCCTAAATGCAACCAAGATCATCGTTGCATCGCGATGACCATTCCGGTTCTTTCGGCCCGCTGCCATCAGTTTCTTCACCTCACCGGGCGTCAGATATTCACGGGTCCGTATCTCTCGATTAGTCCTTCTTTTAGGAACTGTCCGATTTTCAGTGTCTGGGGCTTTGCGTACCATGGGTCAAATATCGTTGTGTTCTGGGAACGCGCAAATCACGACTGTCCGATTTATGGTTATAATACGGACAGTCTAACATGACCCGCCAGGTGCGTCATCAGTAGACGACTTCGGCGTTGACGGCTGTCGCATTAAGGAGACCAGAATTGCCGTCGCAAAAGGATACGATGCAAAACCGATCAGTGCTTGCCACGCTGCTGTCAGACGAACAGCCGGGCATGGCCGAAAATCGCCGTAGCCCAAGGTCGTGATTGTAACGATGGAAAAGTAGAGGTAATCCCAGCGGTCACTAGCTACCAGATTGTCTGAGTTCAATATGCCCGCCTCCATGTAGCTCACTAGAGGCCCCGTAATCACTGCCCAATAGCAGACCAAGAGCGACACAATGATCTCACCGGCCCTCATTCGTCCACTTAAGCTGCGCCTAAACATAACGAATATTCCTACGGTAAAAGTTGTAACCGCCAAATACCCAACCCACCCATCTGAACCTGTATCGCCACAGCTTCGGTTCGCATCAAGCGGGTGCGTAAGTGCCTTATGCAGGACAAGCACTACCGCTCCACTGACTAAAATGGACGGCCATAGCGGATGATCTAAGCCTTTGCCAAGCCAGACAGCTCCTCGCCTGCAGCGTGCTAGGATTGCCTTCAGAACTTCTCGGATCATACGGTCGGCGTCCCCCACTCATCATTTGCCTTTTATCGGAACGTACTTACGGAACAACAAAAAGCCGGCGTTCATTGGGCCAAACCTCGCGTTCCGCAACTCACGACTAGCGGAACGGCGTTTGCCACTAAACCCAATGCTCCTTCCTGCATGCAACAGTCTCTAAGGCACAGACTCACACCTTTGCATAAACAAGGGATCACTACCCTAGTTGCACACGAATTACACTACCTTGGTCTGCGCAGTTAGAGTGTAACCTACTTGCACGCAACCGACGCCGGTCACAGATGTATATTTCTGCTGATGGCGCCAACTCGGTCGCTGGGTATGGCATAATTCATGGTCCCGCCCAATAATTCAGGTTGTAGGCAATGACTGTAACCAAGCGTGAGTTTCAATCACTCGTTGAGCAGTGTTTCGAGGCTATGCCCGATGATTACCGCTCTGCCTGCGAAGGACTATCTATCCGTATCGAAGGCCATGCCTCCGATGATGTCATGACCAGTCTTCAGGTCTCGAACCCCTATGAGCTGCTCGGCCTCTATCATGGCATCAATCTCACCCAAAAGAGCGTGTTCGACCTACCCAGCCAGCCGGACGAGATCATTATCTACCGCAAGCCGATAATCGCTTATGCAAAGGCGCGCCAGTACGACCTGGCCGACGTTGTTCAGCATGTCCTCATTCACGAGATCGGTCATCACCTGGGTTTTTCAGATGCCGACATGGACCTGATCGAACGGAGCTAATGTTGACCGGAACCTGTGGGCCGGCATCATGAGCTGGGTTTTTGTCGCCCATCACCACAATCATGACCGCATTCCCCCCGACAGCGGTCATCGCTCAGCGCTGGGTTGAGGTCTCGGTTGGGCCAAAGCACTAAATCGCTGGCGCGATATTTGTTGCCTGGCGCGGGCTTAGTGCCTGATCTGAACCGATTAATCTGGCGATAAGACTTCAGGAAGCTCTGATCTGAACACTGGGGGGTTCTCCAACCTGTTCAGAAAGGAACCTCCCATGACAACGACCGCCGTCACACCGCTGCGCCAGCGCATGATCGATGACATGCAAGCTCGCAATCTCGGACGAGATAGCCAGCGCAATCATATCGGCAGTTGCAAGCGTTTTGCTGCGTGGCTCGGGCGGTGTCCCAGTTCGACCACGGCAGACGACGTGAAGGCGTTCCAGCTTCATCTGATCGAAAGCGGCGCCAGCATCTGCAATCGCAACCGGATCATGACCGGTGTGAAGTTTCTGCTCAAAGTGACGCTGAGACGGCATGATCTTGCAGCAGAGATTTATCATCTACGGGAACCGCAGAAGATACCGATTGTCATGAGCCCCGATGAGATTAAGCGGCTTCTGGCCATGGCCTCATCCGTCAAGGTCCGGGCAATGCTGTCACTCAGCTACGGTTGTGGTCTCAGAGCCGGTGAAGTTGTGCGTCTCAAGGCCGGCGATATCGACAGCGATCAGGAGATCATCCGCATCGTTCAAGCCAAGGGGCGTAAGGATCGTCACGTCATGTTGCCAGAAGACGTGCTTGACCTGCTCAGGCAGTGGTGGAGGGAACGCCGGTGCCGCTATGACGCTGACACGCCGCCGTCCGAACGCTATCTGTTTCCGGGTCGTGGCGACTGGCAGCATCTTACGACGCGCCAGTATGGACGTCTTTTCCAGGAGACGGTCGCCGCCGCCGGTATCAGGAAGCCGGTAACACTGCACACGTTGCGCCATTCCTTTGCAACGCATCTCCTTGAAGCTGGCGTCGACATCCGCAAGATCCAGGCACTTCTCGGTCACGACAAGCTTGAGACGACGGCCCGCTACGCGTTTGTCGCAACAGGCATGATTGCCGAGATTGAGAGCCCGCTCGATTGTTTGAGCGACAATCAGCCCAGACGAGTGAGCAAGAAGCGATCGATATAGGTGCGGTCGCTTTATGTCCCGTCCATCGTTGGAGGTTGCGGATATCTTCCGCGACCATGGGGCGGCGTGGCGGCAAGCTAATGCCGGTCATATCAGCCTCGATCAGATGAAAGTCATCTCGGCGATCGAGCGTTGCCGCACGGCGGCGCTCGGTGGTCATGTTGCGCGCTGCGAGAACGAGGGATGTGGTCACACGACCGTCGCTTACAACAGCTGCCGCAATCGCCATTGCCCGAAGTGTCAGGGAGCAGCGGCGCGTGACTGGCTCGCAGACCGTAAGGCGGAACTTCTGCCGGTTGGCTACTTCCATGTCGTGTTCACGCTGCCAGCGCCGATCGCTGACATCGCCTTCTACAACAAGCGTGTCGTCTACAATATCCTGCTCAAGGCATCAGCCGAGGCGATGCTGACCATCGCAGCCGATCCGAAGCATCTGGGCGCAAAAATCGCGATCACCTCGGTCCTACACACCTGGGGCTCAGCGATGACGCACCACCCCCATGTGCACATGATCGTGCCGGGCGGCGGATTGTCGGAAGATGGCTCACGATGGATCTCATGCCGGACGAACTTCCTCGTTCACGTCAAGGTGCTGTCACGCCTCTTTCGGCGACTGTTCCTTGAGAGGTTGGCAAAGGCGCATCACACTGGGAAGTTGAACTTCTACAGCCAGCATGCCGATCTCGCCGACCGGGCAGAGTTCACTCACTTCCTTCGGACCCTGCGCAGGGTTGAATGGGTCGTCTATGCAAAGTGCCCGTTCGCCGGGCCCGAGGCCGTGCTCAGTTATCTCTCGCGCTACACACACCGCATCGCCATCTCGAACCGCCGCCTCGTCTCGGCAGACCAACATCAAGTGGCGTTCCGCTACAAGGACTACCGTGCTGGACATACCGAGCGCTGGAAGACGATGAGGCTGGCACCTCATGAGTTTATCCGTCGCTTTCTCTCACACGTCCTGCCAAAAGGCTTCCACCGCATCCGGCACTATGGATCGCTCGCCAACGGCAACCGCACTGCCAACATCGCGCGGGCGAGAGAACTGCTCGCAGTACCGGCACCGGTGAACGAGCCGGAGACGCAAGAGCCAGAATATCCCGACGAGCCAAAAGTTCTCAGATCCCCGTGCCCATGCTGCAGCGGGCGCATGATTGTCATTGAGACATTCGAGGCCGGCTCAAGGCCAAAGACCGTCCCCTCTATCGCCGGGATCGACAGCTCATGACGCAGCCCCCCACGACTGGGAACCTCAATGCCGTCACACATCGCTGGATAACGCCCGGCAACGCTGCCCTATGGCCGTCTGATCCTGAGTATTGCCGATCACCAAGGGCAAACATGCCTCGCAGCCTGAAATCCGGCTCTAAAGGAGGTAATCGGTATGGCCTGGATCACCGCGCAACAGCCCCGGCCACTTCAAACCAACCCGAACCACCGCCCGCGCTTAAACCAAATCCCCATAGAGACAGCTGAGCGGCCTAAGCCTGACATTCCGCGATTTCCTGCCTTGGCGCTTCTGCGACGCGAGCCACAAGGGCAGCATCATCGCATGCGTCACCGCGCGTCCCAGAAACCTGCACAATTGCCGAAATTGTCGAATTTCTGCTTTCGGTTATTGCCAACCTGGAGAACCAATGTTTTGATCAGCGATCGTTGGTCGGCTGGGGCATCTCCCATGAGATTATTGACAATTTTGACGGTTTTACTTGCAGGGTTTTGTTCTGCTGCTCAGTCGCAGACGGCGACCTATGCGAAAGGTTCCATTTACGATCTTGATCCAGTTGCTAGCCAAAGTACCAGCACGCGATTTCTTGAGAGGATAAACGGTTCCAATGACATGCAATCAGTCAATGAAATGGCACCGGATGACATACTGCGAAAACTTGGCAGGCCTGTTGGACGACTATCCCTCAGGCTAAGCAGTGGAAAGATATCCTATTGTACGGCCAGTTTAATTGGCAAAGACTTAATCCTAACTAACTATCATTGTATCCCAGGGAGCACTAAAATCGAAGAGGCAATGTTTTGGCTGGGCTACGTGAAGCCGCAATCTAGGAAAGGTGTTGCCCAGCACCACGTGATTATGCAGCCTCTGGAAGCAAATGAAGCATTGGACTACAGTATTTTGCGCGTGCGGGGTTCACCTGGACGTGAGTGGGGAACACTAAAGTTCAGCCTCATTATTCCCAAGAGCCGCAAGTCTCTATTTCTAATTCATCACCCTGGCGGGTTTGCACAACATATTTCAAGAGGCCGCTGCCAAACAGCAGATCCTTCGTTCAAAGGCGATGACCTTCTGCACGTTTGCGACACCATCCCCGGCAGCTCGGGAGCACCAATCTTTGATAACAGCACGCGCCGCGTGGTCGGTTTACATTACAGCGCGGTGAGTTTACGTGGCTTAAATGCTGGCAAGCGCATCGCAAGCCTCGTCAAAGCGTCGCCGACTATATCCAAACTAGTCAGAGGCACGACAAATGTAGGGTCACAGATTGAATTAGCCTACTGGAACTCCGTGAAGGATAGCAATGATCCAGTTCTCTACCGGACCTACCTTCAACAGTACCCCCGAGGTGCCTTTGCGCCGCTGGCACGAGCTTTGATAGATCGACAAACGAAGGCGCAGAAACCACAAGTTGATGGGACCAAGAAGAGTAAAGCTGATCGCAAAGTATTCGGCAGTTTGGATCAAAAAGAGTCAGTTGCCAATGGCCCAGCGCCGCCGGTATCGACTTTGTCGAAAGGAGAGCTGATACGAAGTTTACAGACGGAATTGAAGCGCCTCGGTTGTTATTCCGGACGCATAGATGGAAATTGGGGGCGCGGCAGCAAGGCAGCGCTCAAGAACTTTAACTTGCGCACAAAGGAAGTGGTGTCCTTGGATTCAGCCGACAGGCGAACAATTGATAAACTACGCAATCGGACAATTAGAGTATGCCCTCCTAGTTCCAGATCTAGAAAATCTTTGAGAAAGAGCCGTTCGGCGAAAAATGGTACCGCCAGCGATTCATATTGTAGGAAGGTTCGCGCTACAAATTATAGAGCTTGTAAAGGATGCGACTTCGGCCGTGGTTGTACTAACCCGAAGTGGAGCGGTCGAAAAAATAAGCAACAATGTTTGTATTGGTTTCGTAACAATTACGGAATGCGCGGTTTTTGCGGTACGCGACACTATTAGAGTGACAACGGCGGGCGCTGACCCAGCCCCCCAAATCAGGTCATGACTATTGTGTTGAAGATGTCGGCTCGGGGTCGATACTGTCGAAAAAGTTGACGGTAGGCGGGGGTGTCTTTGCCCCCGTGATCTGATTGTTCAACTCGCAGCTCATGGTCTGATATTTCTGCATTCGGAGCCGCAATGCCCCTCTCTTAGCTGGGGACCTCTTGGAGTGACGGTTCAACAAGCCTGAGTGCCATGGTCTTGAGGTTTTGGACAATGGCGGCGAGGAGAAACTCATCACGGGCTCCGGAGAGACCTCTCAGGCGCATACGCTCGAATCCATGATGGGTTTTAAGATGACCGAAGCGCATCTCAACCTTTTTGCGCAGGTTACGCGATTGCTGGAAAATCTTCGTCTTCATCTTTCGCCTGGCGATGTCGCGGGCATCCTCATTGGCATCGCGCACGACTTTGCGATTAGCCGTCTTTGGACAACATTGAACCTTCAAGGGGCAGGCCCGACAATCGGTGACCGAGGCACGATAACGGATGCCATTATCAGAGTTGATCCGCCCGGTTGTCGTCATGACCTTCTTGGCCGGGCAAATGTAGACATCATTCCTTTTGTCATAAACGAAGGCGTCCCTGGCAAATGTACCATCCTCGCGTCTGCTCTTATCCCAGACCGGGATGTTGGGGATGATCTTTCTTTCCTTCACAAGCCAGCCAAGGAACTTGCCCGTGCCATAGGCGGTATCGGCAATAAGCCGCTTGGGCTTGAGCGCAAAGCGGCTGTGTGCGCGCTCGATCATGGTCTTTGTGGCCGCGACTTCATCATAGGTCCTGGCAGGTGTCGCCTCGACCTCGATGATAATCGCGTTCGCGACATCGACCAGATAGTTGAGGCCATAGCCGAACAGTACGCGTTTATTGGCCTTTGCCGTCCAGGCCGAGGCAGGGTCTGATGGTGAGATGACCTTCGGTGTCTTACGTTTCTGGCTTCGACGGCGTGGCGTCTCTGGTCCATCGTCATCGCCATTGGCATCATCATTGCGCTCTTCTTCTGCTTCGAGTGCAGCCAGATACTCGGACACGGCCCGTCTTTGCTTCTGTTCATCCGTCCAATCGAGGTCTTCCGGGATAACGCCGTGATAGCGGCTGGCATTGGCTTCCAGAACGCTCGCATCAACAGCAAAGCCCTCACCCTTGACGAGGCCCAGGACCATCGCCGAGAGGACGACGCGCTCGAACACATGGCGCAGGATATCGCTCTCACGGAACCGACCGAGGCGATTGGCAGAGAATGTCGAATGGTGCGGGATCTCGTCGTCGATATCGAGCCTGCAAAACCAGCGATAAGCAAGATTAAGTTCGATCTCCTGGCAGAGCCGACGCTCAGACCTGATACCATAACAATAGCCGACGATGAGCATTCGGATCATAAGTTCAGGATCAACCGAGGGACGACCGATATCGCTGTAGTATGGCTCAAGTTCGCCATGAAGGTCATCGAGTGCCACCGTCACAAAAACGTTCATGCGCCGCAGTAGATGCGTCTTCGGAACGCGATCCTCCAGTCGGAACTCATAGAATAGTTTGCCCTGATCTCGCGTCTTGCGCCCCATCATCGCCAATGCCCCCATCTGATCCTGATCAGATGACGGAATCACCGTTCGCAAGCCACTTCAACAGACTTTTTCGACAGTATCGGTCATCAGCCGACCTTCGTGATCTGATGGTTTTACGACAGCTTTGCACCCGACAGCGGACATCTGCAAATACGGGCCCAGACAAGTAACAAACCTCGGGCCAACCTCTGGGTTACGTTGGTCTCGTTTTCCGGTTCAAAATTAGGGCAACGTTAGCATCATTTGGCGGCAGAAACCGAGTTGGAGACGTGCTTCGACCTCGTTGTAACCTCGCTGTGGCTTTAATGCTTAAATCCTCTGTGCGAGCTCAGTTTCACGCTCCGCGATTGTTCACGATTAGAGCCCACTTGACCTAATGGTAACCTCAGGGTTTCCTCAGGGAAATTTTCAGCAGAGAGCTTGCCGAAACC
The DNA here is from genome assembly GCA_965223255.1 of Hyphomicrobiaceae bacterium. GTDB lineage: Bacteria > Pseudomonadota > Alphaproteobacteria > Rhizobiales > Hyphomicrobiaceae > CBDCWA01. The sequence continues at coordinate 1,404,056 of CBDCWA010000004.1, forward strand.
TTGCCCCAACCTAACCCTAACCTCACCGTAACCTCGCCGTCGTTTTCGATCTAACCTGCTGACTTTCATCAAATATATTTAGTCTGATTTACGACAGCAAGTCCTCCTTCTTGAGGCCTGACTGAACGAGGTGCATGTCAGTAGGATCATAAGGCGTTGCCAAAGACAAAGCCTCCTCAGTTGTTCCCTCCATCCATGTATCAAACTCATCCTCGCTGTTGAGGAGGACGGGCATGCGTTCATGGTTTACCGTACCAACGAGCGCGTTGGGTGTCGTCGTCATAAAGGAGAACACATCGATCTCGACAGACTCGCCATTCTTTTTGATCGGGCCCTTGTAGGCCTTCCATATCCCAGCAAACGCAAACAGGGGTCGAGGTTCCTCACCCTTGAATGCAAACCAATGCCAGTTTGCCGGTGTGCCTTCGTCCGGTTCACAAAATGACGTTGCTAGAACCAGGCAACGCCGCTCTTCCACAGATTGACGCCAAAACGAGCTGGTCAACGCCTTGTCATCTCGCGTGTTTGTCACGCGCTTAGGTGCGTAGCCCTTTCGAAGCAAAGGAAAGCCCCAGGAGACGTTTACAAGCTCTCGCTCACCATCATCCGTAAGACGGACAAGAGGCGCGCTGTGCCCCGGAAAAATCGCCGTCAGCGGCTCGAAGCTAGCCATGCGATTATGACTAAGCCTGAACAGCTTACCGGCCGTGTCTCTGGTCGCCGTCATTGAGTAGAGATTACACATTCCTGCAAGATTGTCTGCTACAGCAAAACCACATAGTCATTCGCTAGGAATGCGGGAACTGATCAACTTATCAAAACGGTCAGAGATCATTTTGGACCGGTCAATAGGAGGGAACATTGTCGATGGTATCGCCCAAGATCGAGTCTCTCTTTAGTACGGGGCCACCGAATCCCCGACCCAATATGCCCTTATATTCGTCGCGAGGGGTAGTGCCCGGATCGGCGTAAAAGGTTTCACCTGTCGCCTCGTTGGTTATTGTGTCACCAAGGCTCGGATCACGTCGGTAGGTCAATGTTGATCCGTTGTCGCAAGAAAACGTTTGTCCCAAAACATCATCTGGTTTCGAGAACAGCTCACCGGTACAGGCAGAAATCGCCCTGCTAAGAGGAAGTCCAGTAACAAACATTACGACAAGGACAGTTAGAGTAACCCGAGCCTTCATGCGTGAATCGCTCCCAATAAAGTAACAAGGTTGCTCCATGCAAGATCTAGTTTCGAAACTTAATGGACTGCGTTGGTTATAGCCGACGTGATTTCATTGACAGTCAGATATCGGATTATAAACCAATTCTATTCTACGGTCACGAGGTGTTATCGTCGCGAAAAATAGACTAGCGCTACGATGTCGTTTTGTCTGGAACAATTAGTATGTTGATTTAGCTGCGTTGATGTGTGAGTTACAGCAGTGAGCGCTATCACGGCAAGCAAAGAATACCGTCTCCTACAAATACTCCCGAAATACCAACCACAGTGGTTGCCCAAATTGAAACACAAGCAGGATTGATAGTTTTTCACCCAACCAACGCGGCCTGATCCAGTTCCACCCATCAATACCCTTTTTTCTTTTGAAATCGATTGACAAAATGCTACCCGACTCCTGGTGCACATTCTCGTTCAAGCAGCCTCCACGAACTTTTCACTCACCTCTGGCGATAGCCTTGTCCACCGTATACGGGGGCGTTTCACGCCCTTTCGTCGGGCCGCGAGGTAACCGCTTTCATCTGGTCGGAGATATCTTAGTGTTGACTTCAGACCCCGCCGTGACAACGATTTTGACAAAGCCATGTGGCTGATCGGCAAGACATTGGCAAAATCTGCAAATTCATCAGCCAAGCTCGTCACGTGCCGCCACTCCATCGGTCCTATTTCGCCAACATCAGTGCACCATTGAAGGAAGCCATCGACGAAGACGTCGGCTGTGGCGTTATCCGCTGATCTGTAAATGTGACCATCGCAGATAGCGGTGCTCATTGTTATGGTTATGTAGGGAACATCCCAGGGTCGAGCAGTTGAAGCCTCCCCAGCGCTTGCTAATGCCTGTGGCACGAGGTTGCTTCTGCTTAGTTGACATGGCCGTGCAAGTGGGAAACAGCGTAACGTAAGCCCTTGGAACACAATGGAACGAATCTGTTTCCCACAATTTCGTAAGCATTTGACTACAATGACTTTCGACAGTCCCCTAGGGAGCGCCATGAAATTGCTAGGCTTTTCGCTCAAGGCCAAGCCATTCCGACTCCTGTGAGCGCTTCTCATTCCGACTCTCGTGCAACTTTTGTTCCCGCTGCAATTAGTCTGCGCCTCTTACGTGCTGCGTTCGCTCTTTGCGTTTCGTTCCCGTTAACGTACAAACGCATAGCTGGGGGCGTCTTGTGCATCGATGCAGCCATGCCCTCAAACTCTGTTGCGCCAGCATCACCAAGCTCAGTAATACCACCGTGACGACACGCTTCTAGCGCTACATGCTCGCCGAGCCCAGCCAATTTGCGCGCTTCACGAACATTGCGCTGAGCGTGTTCGGCTGAATATGGTCGGCATGGTCCGCGCTTGCCCGCTGTCAGCACGATTGGCAGCCCCAATCGCGTCAACCGCTTCAGGAATGCCTCGAGTTCAGGATAAAAAAGACCTTCTTCATCCTGCAAAGGCAGCCAGCCCTTCTCACCCGCCTTAGGGTGTCGGATGAGCACGGCATCTGGACGTTGTAGAGGTCGGTAATCCGCCCAAGTTCTATCCCCAGACCTCACATGTTCTGGCCGCTGATGTCACTCGAAACAGATTAATGCTGCTACCCCAAGATGGGGTTCGCCAATTTCCGACAAGGTATTGGCAAGCGTATAGGCCTCGGCACGTGTCGCGGCAGGTTTGGTTTTCTTGCTTATAACCTTGAGCACACCTTCCCAAGGGTTCTCCATCGGCACCACGTTTGGCTCCAGCCTTCTTACAATCTTCCATGCACGACGCATGACATCTATAGAAAGGTTAGCCTGACGCACACGCGGACCACGCGGACCAACTTGCAACCTCTCATAGATCTTATCCACCGCCGCCGGCGTGATTGAAGCAACTTGGAGCCGGCCCACCGTGCGGTCATCCTTCGTCGTCATGTCCAGTATTCTATGAAGCGCCCTTACGTACTCCGGACGCGACCTTTTGGAGACGTGCTTCCCGAATGCGGGCGATCGCAGATACTCATTGACCAACCAGGCCATTGAGCCTCGCGCATATTGCGTAGGATTGGTCTGAACGGCAGCATTGTGATCGCGCCATGCGTCCAGTTGGGCATTCAGAATGCTGGCTTTGGTGCATACATCTCCATAGTCTGTTCCGAGGGCCTCGGAGTGCAGCGGACACCCACGCCGTCTGTCGCGGGTCGTTAATTCCCAGAAATAGGCAAGCCTACCGCTCCGAAGCAATTTCTGGCGCATGTAACGCGGCCAACCCTCTGGTTTCACAACACGTCGGAAGGCAAAGCTGTCATTGATTTCTCAGACGACGACGGACAGCTGACCCATGGCCGACATCGGCAGCTCAATCTTGGACGATCGCCAAGAAGAGTGGCAAGGCTACGATTGGCGTTGCCTGCGCCATGTCGCTGGTGGAGTGTCCATGAAGCGCTTGAAGGCTCGCGAGAAAGCGGCCTCCGTGTCATACCCTACTTCATGCGCCACCTGCGAGATGGACTTCGCCGTGTGCAGCAGTTCGTGTCCTGCCATGTGCATACGCCAGGCTGCCACATACTGCATCGGCGGTTGGTCAAGCAGCTGCACGAATCGATCGGCTAACGCCGACCGCGAGAGTCCGACCTGTCGTGCCAGGTCATCAACGGTCCAAGGCTTGCCTGCATCTGCGTGTAAAAGTGCCAAGGCCCGTGCGATTTGTGGATCGCGCAACCCAGCCAGCCAGCCGACCTGTGCGGACGGAAGCTCGTTAATGTGTGAGCGGATGGCCTCGACAAATAACAACTCTGAGAGTTTCGCGAGCGCGGCCTCGGAGCCTGGGCGACCTTGACAGATTTCGTCAGCAGCAAACCGAAATGTGCTGCATATCCACTCGGCATAGGCGCCGCCACGCGTGCTGAGCTTCAGTACACAAGGAAGTGTGTCCAGGATTGGATTCCCTCTAACGTCTTCAGCGCCAAGGAAACCGCAAACGATTCGCGTTGGCCGGCCCTTGCCGCCAAGAGTGATTGCCGCGAGGCCGCCTTCATCCGAGCGCTGGACCACCGTCTCGCTGGCAACCGGAGGAATTTCGAAATCGCTGCCCAGCAGGTGCAGATCATTGTGTGGAAAGACGACAGCGTCTCCCGCCGAGACCTCAATCTCTTGGCCGTCCTGCATACGGACCCGCATCACCCCCTCAATCACGAAATGATAGGGCACGATCTGCTCGGTCTCTCCCAGAAAAGGTGCGCAACTCTCGGGCAAGACTTGGACCGACAGGCACCATGGTTCGAAAAAATCAGCATAAAGGAACACCCCGCCCTTGAGGCGCATCGTTCGCAGGACGCTGGATAATGCATCCATGACCTCCTCCACAGCGATTTGGAGTTTCGAATAAGAATATCAGCGCCTCGACCATAGAGTGCGTGCACGCGCTGAACGACACTGTGCACCGTCAATGCTGACCTAGCAAACACGTCTCTACGAAGGAAATGCAAAGGAGTTGAGGCCATGACGGCGACAGTAGGAGCAGACTTTATCGATCATATCCTGCATGATCTTGGCGGTGCCTTTGGCATAGGTCTTGTGCGGATCGGCAGATCGCTCGGGCTGTACCAGGAACTGATGTCGGGCGAAGCCCTCACGAGCCAGACGCTCGCTGAGCGAACGCAGCTCTCAGAGCGGTACGTTCGCGAGTGGCTGGCCCACCATGCCGCGTCTCGCTACATCGACTACGACCCGAAAACCGGGCTGTTTCGCATGACGGCTGAGCAGGCAGCCGTGCTCGGGGATGAGGAGAGCCCGACATATATGGCTGACGCGTTCGATGCGGCGGCAGCCTACCTAGAGAACTCCTCGAAAGTGCAGGAGGCCTTCAAGACCGGCGCCGGCGTCGGTTGGGGCAATCAGTCCGGATGTCTGTTCTGCGCGGTCGCGCGCTTCTTTAGGCCCGGCTACAAAGCAAACATCGTGGAGAAGTGGCTTCCTGCCCTCGATGGCATGGTGGACAGGTTGGAAGGCGGTGCACGGGTCGCCGACCTTGGATGCGGGCATGGCTATTCCACCGTCATGATGGCGCAGGCATTCCCGAGATCGCAATTCGTCGGGTTCGACTTCCACAGGCCTTCAATCGCACAGGCCAGACATCATGCCGAAAGCTGTGCACAGCTCGAAAACGTCTCCTTCGAAGTCGCCACGGCAAAGAACTTTCCAGGAAACGATTATGATCTCGTGACGTGCTTCGATTGCCTGCACGACATGGGGGATCCAGTCGGCGCCGCACGGCATGTGAGACAGTCGCTAAAGGCCGATGGCACCTGGATGATCGTGGAGCCTTTTGCCTACGATACGCTGGAGGCCAATATCAATCCCGTTGGCCGGCTGTACTACGCCGCATCGACCCTCGTCTGCGTGCCTGCCTCTCTGGATCAGGAAAAGGGAATGGCTCTTGGCGCACAGGCGGGCGAGCGCCGACTGAAGGAAGTGATACAGTCAGGTGGCTTCACCCATGTTCGGCGCGCCACAGAGACACCCTTCAATATGGTTCTCGAAGCCCGTCACTAGCCAGCCGCCCCGCCGGGCAGGCAGGTCGCCGACCTGCCTGCCTGTGCGCTACAGCGACCGATGACATGGATCCACGAATATGAAGAGACTTGCAATCATCGGGCGCGAAGATGGCTACGACAAACTGTCGACGCCACTGACGTTCGCTCAAACGCAAGCGCAGCGTGGCACGACGGTCGACCTGCTGTTCGTGCTGTGGGCTGTCCGAGTGCTCACACCTGATGGCGCTTCGGCAGCCAGGATCAGTGATCCGAGATCCGAGCAGCATTGGAGAATTTCTCAGTCAGCTGGCGTCGACAGGTAGGGTCGGGCTCTACGCATGCCGATATGCCGCAGCGACATTCGATGTCGCCAAGCGTGACTTGTTGCCAGCGGCAAATGGCATCGTCGACCCGGGTCGGTTTCTCGAAGAAAAAGTGCTGCCAGCGGACCATTGCCAATACTTCTGATCAGCTTGATGGCCGACATTGATTGCGACTTCTATGTCTCTCGCCCGACGCAACGGGCCATAACCGGAAGATGCGTCCAAAATAGATCTAGTCCAAAAAATGTCGGCTTGAAAGCGAAAGTCGCTCATGCGGAGAATGGATTGAGATACAGCGCCCGGATCCGGCGATGAGGAAAACACAAGATGCACCATGGACGTTTCCGCCCCTACCGACGGCTGATGGTATTTTATCATGTATATTGATCAAGAGATTTCGAAATTTTATCTAACCCCCATTCCAGTTCTTGTTGTTCAACAACGAGGGGTGGTGCAAGCCGCACGGTATTGCGGTGCGTTTCTTTTGCGAGCAGGTTGTGCTCCATAAGTGTCAACACGAAATCGCTGGCCTTTGCTCGGGTGGGGTCGAGCTCGACACCGACGAACAGGCCGCGCCCTCTAACATCCGTGATAATTGGACCTCTGAGTTGGCGAAGACGTTCCATGAACTCGGGGCCAAGGGTTGCCGCGCGGTCGGAGAGGTTTTCTCTAGTAAGAAGCCCGAGTGCCTCATATCCAACGGCAGCCGCGATCGGATTGCCGCCGAATGTACTTCCATGCTCGCCCGGGCGCAGGACATCCATGACGTCGGCTCTTGCCAGGAACAGCGATACGGGGAGCAGGCCACCGCCGAGGGCTTTACCTAGCGTCACAGCATCGGGCTTCACATCCTCGTGCCAGGAGGCCAGTAGCTTACCGGTACGCCCCAAACCCGACTGAATCTCGTCTGCGATCAGCAGAACATTCGCCTCGCGGCAGACTTCTAATGCGCGAGTGAGAAAGCCATCGAAGGGTACAATGATGCCGCCCTCACCCTGTATAGGTTCGACCAGAAAGGCTGCCGTGTTAGGCGTAATTGCTTTTTCAAGAGCATCTGCATCATCGAATGGAATGCTCTTGAAGCCCGGTGGGAATGGACCAAAGCCAGCGCAATAGGCAGGCACTGTCGACATGGCCGTTACCGCAATTGTGCGTCCGTGAAAATTTCCATCGCAACAGATAATTTCAGCCTTGTCAGGCGTCACTCCCTTGACTTCGTAGGCCCATCGACGCGCGGCTTTAAGTGCAGTTTCGACAGCCTCGGCACCAGAATTCATGGGCAAAGCGACATCGTAGCCGGTGATCTCACAGGCGCGTTCCAAGAATTGTTCCAACACGCGGCAATGCAGGGCGCGGGAAATAGTATCCAGCCGCCGGGCTTGCCGGGTCATTGCATCAATCAGGCGCGGGTGGCAATGGCCAAAACTGACTGCTGAATAAGCACCGAGCATATCGAGGTATTTGTTGCCGTGCTCGTCCCATAGCCACACACCCTCGCCCCGCTCGATTGCGACCGGCAGCGGCAGATAGTTACGCGCCACATGCGGCCCGACCTGAAATGAGGATACGTCCATCTTGCGCCTCCTTTCTTCCTGTCGCTCTCATTAGGGCGCAGCCACGGTTTTGGTACGCCCATTTTCTGACATGGGGCAGTGGACCAGCAAACTCAAGCCTGCAAGATAATTACTTCGAAGTTGATCAGAAACGTTATGATTTAGAGCAATGTTCTTGTTCGAGCGGCTTTTCATTGCGCCAGTCATGCTCATATGACGGAATTGGATGAATGTGCATCGCGAAGCGACGACCCTGCGATGATGGCGCTAAGTCATGACCGCATTGAACACTATTGGCCGGTCTCCAAAGTCTGACGTTATCTCTATCTGCCAGCAGCTTGGCGTGTCGCCACAAACGTTCACTGAACAAGGAAATTGTCCGGTCCGAACGCCAATTACCGGTGAGACCATTGCACAGCTGGCGTCGACATCGACAGATGATGTAACCCGGCTGATCGGACGATCTGCCCAGGCATATTGTTCCTGGCGTGAAGTGCCGCCTCCCCGCCGCGGTGAACTTGTACGCCTTCTCGGCAACGAGCTTCGCACGTCTAAGAAGGACCTGGCCCGGATTATAACGATAGAGGCAGGCAAAATTCTTTCAGAGAGTGAAGGCGAAGTTCAGGAGATGATCGAGCGCTGGCGCGTCGGGAGAGCACGACGAGCGCACTATACCGCGCAAGAGGTCCTGGAGCCGGCAGCCGAAGGCAATGTCATGATCAGGGGGTGGGGTGCGACCTATCTGTTGAGAGGCGTGCCGAATGTCGCCTGCGTTCGGATTTGTGCCCCGATGGACGCACGTGTCGACACAATGATGAAACGAATGGGTGTGTTGCACAGGAAGACAGCACTTCGGGAGATCAGACGCAGCGATGCCGCGCACAACGGCACGATGCAGCGCCTGTTCGGGATCGATTGGTCAGACCCCGCACTCTATTCGATCGTTTTGAATACGCAGCGCATCCCTGTTGAGGATTGCGCGAACCATATTGTTGAAGTGGTGCAGTCGGAAGCATTTCGCGAAACGAAGTATTCGTCTGCCGTTCTCAACGACGAACTGGTTCGTGCCCGCGTGTTATCGACGTTGGACAAATACTTTAGCGCCGGTGACGGACCCCTCGGATTCGATGTAGGCGTTGAAGGTGGGCACGTCACAATGCGGGGTACGGTTGCCGCCCATCCGATGGTGGTTGACGAAGCGGAAAGCGTCGTCTGTGCGGTCGAAGGCGTCAAGAGTGCCGACAATAAACTGATGCTCGCCTCGTTCGAATAGCGGATCGGTAAAACCCAAAACCGGTCGCCAGTGCGTATAACGCCTCATGAATAGGCGGGCGCGGGCAGCTTTTCAAAGTAGACAAGACTACCCTGCGTGAGAACTTTGTCCGTCTCGTGGAGTTCGTGTGGGGCTATGTCACGGCCAGTACGCAAGCGGTCATAGATTGGAACAAAGTCCTGTTGGCAATCTTCAAGTAGCTTTTCGAAGCTCTCGATAACAAAGTATGTCTTTTGGAAATCGTCGATGATGTAAGACGTTCGCATCACGCGCTCAAGATCGAATACAATTCTATGCGGAGACGGGTCTTTGAGAGAGAACATAGCTTCTGCCGGAGAGGACAGAATCCCGGCGCCAAAAATACGAAGCTCGTTTGCCGACTGCATGAGACCGAACTCAACCGTGTACCAATAAAGGCGTGCAAGATTGTGCAATTGTCCCCGCGCTTGTGCCCGCTTCCCCGCCCTGCCGTAGGCCGCCATGAAATCGGCGAAAACAGGATTGGCAAGCAACGGCACGTGTCCAAAAATGTCGTGAAAAACGTCCGGTTCCTCAAGGTAATCAAATTCCTCTTCAGGGCGAATGAAAGCCCCTGCCGGGAAGCGGCGGTGTGCCAAATGATCAAAGAAGACGTCGTCAGGGACGAGCTCGGCAACGGGCACAACACGCCAGCCGGTGAGGGGCTCCAGCCGATTACTCAAATCTGTGAAGTCTGGAATGCCGGAAGCGGAGACCGTCAGTATGTCCAGGGCGTCCATGAAAGCATCGCACGCTCTTGAAGGCAGAACATCCGTCTGACGTTTGAACAAGCGGTCCCAGCGGTCGTGCTCAGCGGTAGAATAAGAGGACCAATCCTGAACGATCGTGAAGTCGGCATTGCGCGGAACATTGCGGTATCTATTTTTGTGCTTCTGCATGGCGGTAATCGTCACTATTCTGCGGCCGCCGGTTTCAATACACCCCTGCGGATCTGGTCAGCCTCAATGGATTCGAACAACGCCTTGAAATTGCCTTCGCCAAAACCCTCATCGCCCTTGCGTTGAATAAACTCGAAGAATATCGGTCCGATGACGGCCTTCGAAAAGATCTGCAGAAGCAGGTGCACGTCGCCGCCATCGACGATGCCCTCTCCGTCGATCAAAATGCCATGTCTACGCATATCTTCGACAAGCTCGCGGTGCCCTGGAACACGCTCATGGGACATCTCGTAGTAGGTTGAGGGGGGTGCTGGCATGAACGTGACGCCGTTAGCTGCGATCATATCGACAGAACGGTAGATATTGTCTGTTCCCAGCGCGACATGCTGGATTCCCTCGCCGCCATAGTCGCGCAGATATTCTTCAATCTGCGAAGCGTCATCGGTAGATTCATTGATCGGTATACGAATGCGCCCGCAAGGCGATGTTAACGCGCGCGAAATCAGACCGGTGTGGCGGCCTTTGATGTTGAAAAACCGGATTTCACGAAATTTAAAGAGGTCCACATAGAATTTGAACCACGTATCCATGTTCCCGCGCCGCACATTGTGGGTTAAATGATCTATATAGGAAAATCCGGCTCCTTGAGGATTGTGATCACCGTGACCGATCCACTCAAAGTCTATTGCGTAATGGCTGCCATCAGCGCTTTTCCGATCCAGGAAGTAGAGTAAACTGCCACCGATACCGATTATGGCAGGCGCGTCGACAACCTTGTTTGTTCCGTAAAATGGCGTTGCGCCGCGCCGTACCGCGTAATCCAATGCGTAGTCCGCATCGACGCATCGCCAGGCCATGGAGGGTGCTGAAGGACCGTGTCGGCGGGAAAAGCCTGCACCAAACGAACTGTTGTCCGCGTTCAGGATAAAATTGATGTCGCCCTGCCGCCAAAGCGTTACATCCTGGCTCTTATGCCGCGCCACACAGGAGAATCCTAACTGTGTGAAAAGCGCTTCCAAGGCGAGCGGCTCGGGGTGTGCGAACTCGACAAATGCAAAGCCGTCCGTACCGGCCGGATTGGCCGGTGAGATCTCTGCAAGCACGTCATCCTGAGGAAAAGGACCCATTTGGGCGCTCCGTGATAGTGAATCATAACCATTTTCATTTTCTCGCGCTTCCGTTGCACGTAGTGTGAGAAATGTGTGGTATATTGCGATATTTATGCACGTGTTGTGCGTGATTATCGGTCTGGGTGCACATATGAATCTGGATACATTCGACGCTAAAATTCTGGAGCTTCTGCAATCGGACGCCAGCGTCACTAATGCCGAGCTTGGTGAGGCCGTGCATTTGTCGGCGTCGCAGTGCTCGCGGCGACGCCAGGGGCTGGAAGAAGCAGGCGTAATCGTCAGGTATCGCGCTGAGGTGGACTCACGCCGGCTTGGCTACCAGATCGAAGCGTTCTCACGGGTTACGCTTGCCAAACATGATGACAAGGCCGTCGACGAATTCGCAAAGTTCCTCGAACGCCAACCGGAGATCCAGGACGCCCACGCCATTACAGGTGATGCAGACTACCTGCTGCACATACGGGCGAAATCTCTTGAGGACTTTGCGGACTTCATTCACCGCCGCCTACTACCTTACAGGCAAGTGCAGCAGGTTCGCTCTGACGTCGTACTAAAAACGCTAAAGGAAGGCGGGATTATCCGCGCTTTGCCAGACGCCTAGCTAAAGGCAGCGATCAATAGGCGATGGATCAGATCACGCGTGCGCTCCCCAACATCTCGTGCCGGGTTAAACTCAGCCAGCTCCAAGCCGACAAAACCCTCAGTTTTTGCAATGCCCCGAAGCATCGAGATGAGATCAGCTTCGCCCAATCCGTCGGGCACAGGTGATCCGACACCTGGCGCAATTCTTGGATCGAGGACATCGACATCAATCGAAATGCCGAACCAACTGCCGCGCCTCCCAATCGACAAAGCTTCTGATAAACACGCCGTTGCACCGTGTTCCAAAATATCAGCCATGGAAATACAGCGCACGCCCTCAAGCTTGAGGAGCCGTGGTTCTTCCGGTTCGAAACTGCGTACTCCGACCAGTACGAGCTTGTCGCCAGAAACGGCAGGACGGTTGCGCGCGATCGCGGCTAACCGCCCCTCGCCGTGACCGAGCAGATGGGCAACGGGCATACCATGCCAGTTTCCGCTCGGCGATGTCTCGGGAACGTGAGAATCCAGATGAGCATCAAGCCAAACAAGACCAAATTCAGCGGTGTCGCTTAACGCGTTGCTGACACCGCTCCATGTTCCGACTGCGATGGAGTGATCTCCGCCGATAACCAGAAAACGATGACCGGCACGGACCTCGCGTTCGACAATTTCAGAAACCTGACGGGCAGCATCTGCGACGCGGTCAAGCCGCGACATTTCATTGGACTCTTGGCCTTCTTTCACGGTGGAAGCAGGTGAAGCGGTAATGACGACATCATCCCACCGGCACGCGATACCCAGTTCACTGAACCATGCCTCGAGCCCGCCCGCCCGCAGAGCGCGAGGTCCAGCGGCAGTGCCCGGGTCTCTGGCGCCCGCGCCCGAATGAACGGCAATGATGGAAAGCGGTCCGTTGACCAGAGGTGATGACAATTTGGTGCGCTCCCCTGTCTGATATGCCCAGCCTAAGCCTGCGGCGATGGACGTGCTTCTTTGGAGAAGAGTTCTGGAACAAGCTTGTACTTAAACTTCCAAATGAGTCATCTACTTGTGGCACATTGGAAGCGTTGTCCCAAATGGTCGAATGTCCGAATTCAGGTCAAAGCGATTGTTAGGAAACAACGTAATCTAGGATCAGCTGGGTCCGGAGTGGATCAAACTCTGCCGATCGTACTCTTACGAATGGGCGACAGCTTTGCCACTGACAGCGGACCTACGTCTGCTTTTCAGCTTCACTTTCCGCTTCAACCCCAACAGAGGTCATCGCCTAGCGCTGGGCGGAGGTCCGGCAAGGGCCACAGCTGACATTCAAAAGCAACTATACCGGCTCCAGCACAAGCGAAAGCGTTTTTGGCAAGAATGGGCAGTCTTACTAAACGTATAAGAAACTTAACCATTTCATTTTGTGACATGATCAGCAATTAGCTTGATGACGTCGTATGGTCGTAAGCTCAAGTACACCTATCTAACGATAATAACGGGCACCTTGCAGTGAGTCAGAACGTCATTCGCCACGCTTCCAAGCAGCGCCTTCTCTACGCCAGTCCGACCGTGTGAGGACATAACGATGAGATCACATCCCTTTGCTGTGGCTGTGTTAATGATGCCTTCCGCCGGACGTTGATCACTGACATGTATCGTTTCACATGGGACGTCGGCTTGCTTTGCCAAGAGTTCTCCCGAAGCGAGAATCTTTGCTGCTGCCTCTGCGGCAGCTTTTTCATATGTGCCAGCCGGATCTGACACGCCGGCCATTGTTTCGCTTCCCATTTCAAGCGCCGACCATAGCTCGGTCGCCGTCACCAAAGTGACAGGACTGCCTTGAGCTTTCGCAAGTTCCAGCCCGTGAGTTATGCCCCGAGCTGCTAACTCCGACCCGTCTGTCGGAAGGAGAATATTCTTGTACATATCTTTTCACCCAAGTTCTGATGGTACAAGCAGTGGGATCAATGCTGATTTATGGTAGAATTGAAATGCGGCGCCTGCAATAAGAAGATACGGAAAAACAAGTCTCGGGCATTGAATATGCTGGGCGGTCCAGACGCAAGAGGCAAGACCAATTTGATCTTGCCTGATCTTCCCCGTCTCTTGCGGACGGTTCAGAAAGATCCGGTTGCTTGCATTTCGTTGTCTGACTAGTTCACGACCGCTCTAACCCCGACATCGGACCAATATCCGCTTCTCGACCAGACTTTCCGGTCAACCCACGTCAGCGGAAATCGCCCAGTGCTGGGCCGACAGCCGTTCAGGGCCATAAGCAGTCGTCAAGCATCCTTAGGTAGTCCGGCAGTCGTGGGTGTTCATCAAAACCATTAGTAATGAGGAGTTTCAAATCTGGCTTTCCGCTTGAAACGTTTAGGTTATGCAGGCGCCGGATGCCGACTCTCATGGAACTACACATTTATTCTATGATGCTGCGATGTTCCGGTCCGCAGAACCGTGATTCTTATGGCGTTCGCGCATGGCATCGTCTCTTTGTTTTTTGGCCACCGCCGAATGACCGCCAGTCGTTAGATTGAAAAGCCCAAGTTCGCCAAATTCCTTTTCGCTTGGCGGTGTGAGCGAAACGTCAATATAGGCGTGTCGATTTGGGTCGGCCTTTATGCGGTTTCGGGCAAAATGCATTCGTGTAAGCCAACGCGCCATCCAGATATGGTCGGACAGGATCTTCCAGGCATATTTGGCATGAAACTTAAAAAAGTTTTCCCGCGGTAAGTTCGAGCGCCTGTCATGGCGAAATTTCAGACGGAAATACCCACTTTCGAGCGGGTGGACACCGTCACGTTCGACGGACGAACAGAACCACAGCATCATAAACATGACCTTGCCAACGCTCAGACCGCAGACCGCCGCGCGCCGCATAACGGTTTCAATATGTTCCGGAGTGTAGAAGGCGCGCCAAGCCTCGATATAGGCCTCATCAAATTCCCTGTCTGACATGTTTTCGTGACGAGTGACCCTGTGGTTGAGATCATATTTGTTCATATCTGGATCCATCCAGACGCCCTGAGCATGCTGTTCTTTATGGTCCTCGGAACCAGGCAGCGGCGTGAGGATGAAGAACTCAAGTATATCGATGGGCAGCTCGCGCTTTATGATCTCGATGTCGTTGAGGATGGATTGTTTGGTGTCTGCCGGAAAGCCAAGAATATAACCGGCATAGGTGATAATGCCGACACGCTTCCAGCTTTGCAGCATGGCGCGATATTCCGTAATTTTGTTCTGACGCTTCTTAGCCGCCATCAAATTGTCAGGATTAATGTTCTCCAGACCGATGAACACGCGCTTGACGCCTGCCCGAGCACATTTGGTAATAAAATTCTCGATACGATGGCAAAGGGTATCGACTTGGATCGTGAGACCCACATCAAAGCCCTGTTCCTCACGCAGCCAAATCAAGCGATCAAGGAAGCCTTCCCAATTGCGGTTACGCGCAAAATTATCGTCAGTGATAAAGAAGCGCGTTATCCCCTGCTCCCAGTTGGCGCGGATTATGCGCTCCAAATCGTCGGGCGTCCTGAATCGGCTTTTTCGACCTTGCACATTGATGATGGTGCAGAATGAGCATTGATAAGGACACCCCCGTCCAAGATCGACACTCGACATGGCACCGGCCGTTCGTTTGACATGCTTGGCCGGCAGCAAAGGGAGTGGTTGTCCCCCAAGATCAGGGAGATCGGACATATGATCGTAGAGAGGCTTCAACCGGCCTGCATGGGCATCTTGTAGAACAACATCAAGCCGCCCATCATCTGCCTCACCGGCAAACAGACTGATGCCAAGGCCCTGGGCTTCAACCAGATCGGGTGGAAGCTCAGGAAGCATGGCAATGCAGCCCGATACGTGAAAACCACCAATGCAAACCTGATAGTCCGCTTGACGAAAAGCGCGGGCAATGTCGAGCGCACGAGGAAATTGATTGGATTGAACGCCTACGAGTGCAATCAGCGCAGCTCCACCATCGGCCTCGATCTCACGCATAATTTGACGTGGGCGGACCCTGCGATTTGTTTCATCGAATGTCGAAATCCTGATCGCCGTACCCTCGCCGAGTACTTCACGGTCCCGACAGTCTTCGGCAAGGCCGTTTAAGCAGGCAAGTGTATTAGAAGGAATTGCCGAGCGCAGCCACTGAATTGGGTAGCCGTCATCATCATAGTGAGACGGCTTGATCATGACCAAGTGAAATGGCGCCTTGTGATCCGGCAATCGGACGTCTCCTTCACACTGCGCTCGTCACACCCGCGCTCGACCGATGGGTGAGATACTAGGAATCATTCGGGCATACCGAGAGAACCATCAAATCTCTGGTTAATTGATCGGCATTACTTCATGCCTACATCATTTTGCACTCGAAGAAATTGCGAATCTCGCATTGAACACAAGTTATTGGAATTGTTAACGATGCCCAAGATGCTCTTTCACTGTCGCCTAGAGCCTTTGCAATCAAACTTTTTCGACGTGATGCTGGCTCATCAGATCGCACAGCGCTCCAGGAATGGCCGAAAGCAGTGAATGACCGCCTTTAACCTGTAACGGACATTTGGTCGTCAAAAGTTCTCAAAAGCTAAACGGTCGATATGGGTCATTAAGTGATGGTAGGGTCCTGACCCTCCCATGACGGCATTAGTCCCAACAGCGGAAATGTCCCAGCGCTGGGCTTAGGTCTCCGATGGCCAATAGCTGCCGTCGAGCGTTAGAGGAACCCTTCAGAAGACTATGTTATCTGTGCTGTATTGGGAAACGCCCAATTCATCATAGGACCAAGGCCCAACCGCCGGAGTAAGTACATATGGTCGCTGATACCGCCATGCAGGACATACGTGCTGCGGTCGAACAATTACGGGAAATGCCGAGCCTGGGTGTATTGAATTCTGACAGCGCCGCCTTGCATCGATTGAGATCGATCTGCCCAAATTCGCCGGACGAAGTTATCTATCTTTATTCGCAAATTGGCGGCACCGAAGAGACCATTGGTGCCGAATTTGAAATGATGAGTGTCTCTGACTTGCTCGAATTTTATGGCAGCACTCAGGATGATCTGAGTGAGAGCCAATTTGGAGAGCTTCTCGATCCTAGCCTGATGTTACCAATCTTTGTTGACTGCAGTGGTAACTATGCCGGGGTATTTGTAGGTAGCCCACTTCGTGGTCGATGCTTCATTCATGATCAGGACGATAGATTGAACCTACCGGTATTTCGTAGTCTTGGTCGTATGATCCAGGCATTCTCGCGGGTCCATGATACGGAAGACTGCAATCACTATGACCTGACCGGGGATTATCCTGTGCGCGACGACTCCCAGCTTCTACCCGATGACGGGCAAATATCCAGTGATTTTCTGAAAGAGTATTTCGAACTGCAGGAGCCAGATATTCATCTTGCGCTATTGGCTATGCAGCTTTCGCCAGCAAGTGATACGGATCTGCTTTTGAGAATGCTTGAAGAAGATGACATGTGGGTCCAAGAGAAAGCTTGTGAACTCATCGGCTATCGACGTTTTGTTGGCGGAATAGGCAAGATGGTGGAGGTCGCATTGCAGGACGAAAACAATGCTACCATTGCTGCGATTGCAGCTTTGAAAGGTTGGGATGAGCCAGAGGCCGTCGCAGGATTGACTGCACTTAAGAGATCATTGCCTGATTCTTATTCAGCCTATTGGCAAGACTAGACCGAAACATCTAGACTACAGAAGAAGTTTGGCACAGAGCGGTTCGGTTTTGACCAGCCTTATTTGATTGGTCCGGTTTGAACGTTAGGTCACAGCGCCGTATCTGAACTTGACACATCGTTTAATTATCAGGCTCTCAGGACCTGCCCAGTTAAGCGGGCAAGTATGTGTCTACAAACCATTTAGCTCTCAGTCCCAGCTCGTAATCTCGGTGAGGATGGCCAAGCAATTGAATACCCATCGGCAACCCGCGGTCAGCCAACAACGGCAGATTGTATGCCGGCGCACCAAGACAAGACGACATATCACCATAAACCGGATCACCAACGCCCATTCCAACCGGCGGTGGGCCGGTGGCGGATAGCGTCAGATAGCCATCGTACTCACCCTCTAGCTCCGCAAAAACGTGACGCAGAGCTTCGCGCATCTTCAACTTTGCACGATAGGCGTCGGGTGTAATTGTCTCCCCGCGCTCAAGCCGCTCGCGCACCGCATCACTCAGAAGCTCTCCCTCCATATCGCGATAGCATCCTGTGGGCCAACGCATCTCGTAGGCAAAAATATCGAACATAAACTCTGGAATTGCCTCCAACGCTTTTTCCAATGCATCAATGCGGCTGTCCTCTCGGCGAGACAATACCTCAATGCCATGCCCACTGACGTCGCGCACGAAGCGCTCGAATTCTTCTTTGGTTTCATCTTCGGTTTGAGGCCAACCACGCGTTTCAAGACGCGCCAGTTTGCGCGGCATCTCCGTGTCACCCAGTTCTGGTTTGCCGTACAAACCAGGTTGGCCGGCGTCACCACCGATCGTCGCAGAAATATAAAATGCTGTTCGCCAGCAATCTTGAAGTGAACCCGCGTGTGTCCCCAACACGCTCTGACTGGGTGACATTGAATGCCCACCACCCCTGTTAAGTGCACCAAATGTCGGTTTGAGCGCGAAGTTTCCGCAATAACCTGCCGGGCGTTGGATAGAGCCGCGAACCTGACTACCGGTACCGGCCGGCACCATGCCGGCGCCGACAGCAGCCGCTGTACCGCTCGACGATCCACCAGGCGTGCGGGAAAGATCAAACGGATTACGAGTGGGCCCAGGTGTCGCCTGTCCGAATTCGGTCGTAACCGTCTTGCCGATGATAGCCGCACCACCCTTTCGCAAAGTATAGACATGAGCGGAATCACGAATAGATTGCCAATCTTTATAAACCGGGCTGTTCATCTGAGTTGGCATATCTACCGTTTCGTATAGATCCTTGATGCAAACCGGCATGCCATCGACGACAGACATCGCACGATTGGCACGATAACGCTCGCTCGAATTGTCAGCGGCTTTACGCGCAGAGTCTATATTGGTGACAACGAACGCTTTGACGTCGGGCTCACGAGTGTCGATCGTTTCCAGGCACCGTTCCAGGTACGCTCGCGGGGTATCGCTACCAGCCAGAAAGTTTGGCACACTATCGTAAAAGGTCCGCAGTTGAACTGACTTAGGATCATAAGATTCGGTTTTGTTCGTCATACCTGGTTTTCCCAATACGCAGCGTGGAAGCGGACCCAGTCACAGCCCAGAAGCCGTCCTCAACTGATGCCCGTGCCCGCACGTTTTAGTCTCGGGTCTAGAATGTCTCTGAGAGCGTCTCCCAAGAGGTTGATGCCCAAGACAGTTATGAAGATGCAGAGGCCAGGAAAGAATGCCAGCCACCATGACGTACTAATGTGCTCACGCCCGTCCGACAGCATGCTGCCCCAAGTTGGGATTTCCGGTGGCACGCCAAGCCCCAGGAAACTGAGGCTGGCCTCGGATATGATGGCGGATGCCATCGCAAACGTACCGATGACCATCGCAGCCTGGAGAAGGTTGGGCAAAATGTGGCGCACGATAATTCGTTCATTTCTCGCACCAAGCGCTCGCGCAGCGGTAACAAAATCGCGCGAGCGCAGGGAGAGGGACTGCCCGCGCGCGACACGGCAATAGGGAATCCATCTTTGTGAAACAAGCGCGATAATGAGTATCCCAAGGCCCTGGCCGAGGAACGCCAGAATTGCGATGGCCAACAGCAGCGGTGGGAATGCCCAAACGACCTCCACGGCCTTCTGTATTGTAAAGTCCGTCCGACCGCCGAAATATCCGGATATAGCGCCGAGGCCGACACCGATCACCCCTGATATCAGCACCACTGTTGCCGCTATCACCAAAGAAATCCTGGCGCCGTATATAATCCGGCTCAGTATGTCACGGCCTAAGTGATCGGTCCCGAGAAAATAGCTGCCGCCGAAGTACTCCGGTTTCTTCAGGCCCTGCAGCAGGTCCTGATGATTTGGATCGTGCGGCGATATCCACGGCGCCAAGAGTCCGGTAAGAACCAGAACAATGACGACCGTCCCGCCGATGGCCACTTTAACCTTCAGCCACTGGCGATATTTCTTTTTCAATGTTGCAAACCATTGAACCATGCGGCCCGGCGGTTTACTCGAGGCGTACTCTGGGGTCGATTGCGCCATAACTTATATCGATTAAGAAGTTTACGGTTACAAAAAGCGCGGTATAGGCAAGCACCACGCCGGTTATGAGTGGATAGTCACGCGTGCCGAGACCGTTGATGAGAAGACTACCGATGCCCGGCCACGCAAACACCGTTTCAACGATGATGGAGCCCGATAGCAAGGTACCGAGTTCGAGCCCCACGACAGTAATGATTGTGATAAGTGCGTTGCGCACAACATGGCGCCAAAGAACGATCCGTTCTCTAAGCCCCTTTGCGCGTGCGGTGGTCACGAACTCTTCATGAGTGACATCGAGAATTGCCGAGCGCGTGACGCGCATAAGAATGCCCAACATATTCACGCCAAGCGTCGCAGCAGGCATAATGATGTAAGCCAATGCATCCCAAAACGCCTTCCAGTCACCGCGTATGAGACTATCGACTGTATAAAAGCCGGTTATGCGTGGGCCTGCTATGCCATATGTCTCGCGACCTGCAGATGGCAAGAGATTAAAATACCCGGAGACTATCAAGATCAGCATTATGCCCATCCAGAAGCTGGGCATGCTAATACCAAAGAAGCCGAACACAGACCCGAAGTTGTCAATCCAGCTGTTTGGTCGCGCACCGGCCCAGACACCTAAAGGCACACCTACTAGAATTGCAAAAAGCGTTGCAAAAAAAGCAAGCTCCAAGGTTGCTGGGAAATGCTGTGCCAGCAGCGTCGTCACAGATTCTTTGTATCTGAAGGATTGTCCGAAATCGCCTTGAATGGCTGAATAAAGAAACTTGAAGTACTGCTCGTGAAACGGTCTATCCAGCCCCCAACGCTCTCGCGCCTCGGCAATATCCTCGTGCGTCGCATCCTCCGGTAGGAGAATGTCGGCCGGGTCGCCCGGGGCAAGTTGCAAGAGGCCAAACACAAGAAGTGTTATCAGCAAGAGCACCGGTATCGTCCCCAGTACTCGCTTGATTGTATATGTCAGCAACGTTCGCTTACCTTCGATTCAACACGGACAAAGGAAGGGTTCACTGCGTTTTCGAACAAACGCAGCGAACCCCGCGGCGAGGTACTTATTTCTTAATAAGAGCGGTGCTCAGGTACGGTCGTCCGTCAGGCCGCGGTTTGTAATCCACAGTCTTTGCGACGCCATATTGGAGTGTATGCGTCCACATGAAACATGCCGGCGCATCCGCAGTCAGCACAGACATTGCCTTGCGCAGCGTTGCAATTCGCTCTTTTTCATCAAACGATTGCCGCGCCTTCTGCATCAGCTTGTCATAGGCGGGGTTGGAATACTTGATGCGCGGTGAGACACCGGTTTCAAAGTATTGAGAGAGCGCGGGGCCTGGATCGACTACTGAGCCACGACCTTGGTAGAAGAACGGCCGCTTACCCTTACGCACATTTGCCCATTGGGTAACCCATTCGGGTGTATGCAGCTTGGTCTTGATACCGACAGCGTTAAGCATCGGAACCATCGCTTGGGTGATCAGCTTGTCGTTCACGTACCGGCCAACCGGCGTATAGAGGTCGACTTGGACACCATTTGCAAAGCCGGCCTCCTTGACCAACTTCTTGGCCTTCGCAGGATCATAGTCATAGCGTGGCTGATGCTTGGGATCGTATGCATACTGGCCTGGACCAATAGGGCCATGCAGCAATTGCGCCTGACCTTTCAGAAGCGCCTTCACGATCCCTTTACGATTGATCGCATGACAGACCGCCTGGCGCAGTTTCTTGTTGTCCCAAGGTTTCATCGCCGGGTTCATGGCGAGGAACATCAACTCCACCGAACTCGTTGGCACCAGCCGGGCATTCTTAGCATTTGCAATGCGCGACATCAGATGCGGTGGTATGAACTGGGCAATTTGAATCTCGCCGTTTAGCAACGCGGTCACACGCTGTTCGGCCTCAACCATCTTGCGAACGATTACGATGTCAGGAGAGTTGGGTTTCAGGAACGGGCTGCCCGGGTTCTTTTCCAAAACCATGCGCGAGCCGATAACAAACTCTTTAAGTTTGTAGGGTCCGGCGCCATACGGATGCTTGCTGTCAGCGACCTTGGCACCGTATTTGTCGTAAGCGTCTTTGCTGGATATCGCCCAAAGCCCGCAGATATAACTCAGCAGTTCCGCAGTTGGCTGATGAGTGATCATCTTAACCGTGTATTTGTCCACCGCTTCGACGGCCTTGATCTTTCGGGCAGAGTTTTGCTTCTGGCTACTTTCCGGATCTTTACTCATTCTGAAGAAAGTATGGACGACGTCTTTGGCCGTGACCTCAGTGCCGTCGTGAAACTTCATGCCCTTCTTGAGATTGAATATCCACGTATTCTTATCTGTGGTTTTCCATTTATGCGCGAGCTGGCCAACGTAACCACCGGTTTTAAAGTCATACCTGCAGAGATTGCCATAGACTTCACCCCACAACCCATACATATGGGATGCGCTGTCACCATAGGGATTGACGGTGCTGAGGTTGGACGTGATTCCAACTGCAAGTCGTGTCTCAGCAGATGCAGTGCTGCTGGCGATCACTCCGACGGCAACGATAGTCGCTGCTCCAATACGCCTTATGGTACTTGCGGATATTGTGTGTCGCATTGCTTACTCCTTGGTTCGAATTACTCATCCGACGAACCTTCGGACTCTACAGTTTGAACTCCCGGTATAGGGAGCCCGGCTTACATTCTAAGCACGCTGATCACCTGCGCGCTATAGAATCTAGGCGGCATCGAAGAAGCCGTCCGCAATGGCATTACAAACGATTTCCACGGCCGGCGGCACAAGCCCCATCGGCAATCCCTCCTCGGGCCGCCAATAGGAATGAATGCCGGTAGCAAATTCAGTTATGCTGACGCGCGGTGCTGGCTCAATCTCATTGAGCATCGGAAGCATCACGTCATAATAGTTTTCATGTGTATGATCTCGGCTATATTTGTTGATGATGTAGAGCAATGGCGGCACCGGCTTAACGTCGGTGCCGGTCAATGGCTTGCCCATACCGATGTAATAATCGACGAGATCCTGCGTTTGTGTGTCGGATAGTTTCAGTCGTTGGGCTGTTACCGTAGCCGCTTGCGTCAATGCGGGTATCGAGTGAATGTGAAAAAAGTACTCGGCCTTGATTTGGGGAAACCGTTTGACGTTATCCCACAGCTCATAGATTTCCTCCATCACCCAAGGCAGCCGCATTAAAGGCTCGCCACCTTCCTGCAAATAGAGTTCAGCACCGCGATAGCGCGCTAGCTCGCGCCATGTCCGCACCAGGAGATCATTGAACGGGTTGGGCCAGTCGTGGCCGGTCATTTGGTGAAAGACATAAGCGAATGTGGAGTTCTCAATACCGGCAACACCGACGATATTTTCCACCCGCTGCAGGATCATGTGCGAGAACGGCCCCCCGGTCGAATGCCCATGGGTATAAACGGCATAGTCAGCAACCGGAAAGTGGCGCCGACACAGGTCCTTCATTGCCTCTTCAAACGCTAACGGCCAGGCCGCCATGCGTTCATAGAACATCGTCCCCGGCTTGGCCCGCGCGAAGGTTCGGGTGCCGTAGATTTCACGATAGCTAGCTTCCTCGACGATGTCATATTGATCACGCCCAATCAGCTCGTTTTCAAGCCAGATTGGTGTGCGCAATTGATTATCCGGGCCAATGGTATCGCCAGGCCAATCCCGACTCGGATCTGGCAGATAGAGCCGACCTGGAAATGTCAGATTGACGACCTTGAAGCCACGTTTGCACGCCAGTATTTGCGCATAGGGCTCAACGGAACGCCAATCACTTGCCCCACCATGCGTCATCAGCATTCCGGAGCGACGGCCATCTTTTGAAACGTGCGCCTTCGACGGATCGACGGGCTCATAGACCATCGCGCCGATATCCCATTCGAGCCCGGCGACGTTTAGCCGAAAGAGGTCCTCGTACTGTTGGATCTCAATATCGGGTTCAGCAAGAACGCGCTTCGAAATATCGAGCAGCTCCGGCTTCGATACAGTCTTTGGCGGCGATCCAATCTTCGACATAAGCGCAGTCCTCTCCCAATGCGAACCGCTATTTGAGTCCGTGAATAAATCCGCGCAGCATCTCATTGAATATCAGTGGTTGCTCGCGAAATGAATGGTGGCCTGCCCGGTTAATCATCTGGAACTGGGACACTCTTTGCTTGGCAGCGATCAGATCGAAAAGGGCATAGCCTTGGTCCGCGGTGGCCGTCGGATCATGTGAGCCCCAGATTATTTGCGTTGGCCGCGGCATCCCGTCATCGCGGAGCCACGCAAACAACTGCGCCTTATCCTTCGAGAGGCCCGGCAGAAAAACTTTTGACTTAAGCTTTTCGTCCTCCATTTTTCTGACCGATTCCTGATACTTCGGCAGCGCTGCCACCGCCATTGTTTCATCCAGCAGGGCCTCGGTAATGTGATCGGCACTATAAGCGTAGTGTTCGTAGATCCACTTTTGACATTCGCGGCTCAATCGCGGCACTGGCGCACCGGCTAACACAACGTTATTTAGGCCCTGGCCCGGTGCACAAGTATTGCTGTCAATGATGGTACATGAGGCAATGAGATCCGGCTGCTCCAAGGTGAGGCGACACACCAGATAGCCGCCGCGCGAATGCCCCGCCAAATGCACGTCGCGCAGATTCAAAGCTCGTAGGAAGCCGGCGGCATGCTGCACCGTGGCATGCATCGTATAGTCATCGTTTAGCGGGTTGTCAGTGTACCCCTGACCGAGTTTGTCGAATGCAATAACGCGGAAATGTTCGGACAGCGCATCGAAATTGCGATCCCATTCCAGGGCACTTGGGGCCGCCTCGGGAGAACCGAAATTGTTCCCGTATACGAGAACCAAGGGCGCGCCGCTCCCTTGCTCAAAATAGCGGGTACGAATGCCGTCCACATCGATCCACTTGGCCTCATGCATCGGCATATCACGTCCTCCCTTCGTGCAAGAAATACCCACCGGAAATAGCCCGGTCCCAGAGCTGAACCACTGCTGGTAACGTCCCTTGCGGAAGATCTTTCTCAGGTGCCCAATAGGAATGAATGCCGGTACCAAACTGCACGACATTTATCTTGGGTGCAGGGTCCATCGACTGATAGGCGGGTACGACGACATCACGGTATCGCTCCGGTGTGTGATCACGGCTAAAAGCCGTGATGGCGAACAACAATGGCGGCACCGGTTTCACACCGGGTCCTGAAAGTTCTCGCGTATAGCCGATATACTGGTCTACCAAGCTTTGGGTCTGCTGCGGGCCGAGTTTCAGTCGTTCCGCCGTCACGCGAGCAGCATCCTCCAGCTGCGATGTTGCTGCATAGTGGATCATGTATTCGGCTTTGAATTGCGGAAACCGTGTCGATTGCGACCATTCCGCGTGCACGTCCTCCATCAGTGCCGCCAATCGCATCAACGCTTCTGGGCCTTCACTCTTAAGGGCCTCAGCGCCGCGATAACGCGCTATCTCCCGCCAGTTGCGAATGAGCAAGTCGTTGAAGGGCGCCTTCCAGGCGATGTTGGCCATGCGCTGGTAGATGTAGCCGAAGGGTGAATTTTCGATGCCGATCAAGCCCGCGATGTTGTCAACGCGTTGTGTGAGCATGTTGACGAATGGCCCACCAGTCGAATGACCATGCACATAAATCGCGTAGTCGTCGGGCGGGAAATAATGCTGACAGACGAGTTGCATCGCCGCCTCGAAGGCGAGTGGCCAAGCGGCCATGCGATAATAGAAGTTACTCCCCGGTTTTGCCCGTGCGTTAGGCCTTATGCCATGGCGCGCCCGTAACGACGCATCATGAATGACGTCATACTCATCGTCATCAATTCGTTCGCCGGCCAGCCATATTGGTGTGCGCACGGTACCGTCGGGATTGATGGTGTCACCCGGCCAATCGCGTGATGGATCGGGCAAGTAGAGCCTGCCAGGATAGGTCATACTTGCAATGCGATACCCGAGTTTTTGCACCATCAATCGCGCCAGAGGCTCCATTGATCGCCAGTCGCTGGCGCCACCATGGGTCAAAAATACACCGACTTTCTTGCCGTCGGGTCCGCTTGGAATCCGGCTGACATCCTCCGGCTCATAGAGCATGACACCGATATCCCAGTCCATGTCAGCCACAGAAATGCGATGGATTGTTTCTGTTTCAGAAAACGGAATATCCGTTGCATCCAAAATATCGTGCGAGGCGCGAATTATATCTTCGCGAGGTACTTTTTCAGGCGGCTGGTAGGACTTGGACATAGCTAGTTCAAGCTCCGAATAAACCCGTTCAGGATCTCATTGAACCGACGCGGATGTTCGCGATAAGGAAAATGTCCAGATTCATTGATGACATGAAAATAGGCTTGGCGCTCCTTTGCCGAAATCATCTCATAAAGCCGCAAACCTAACTCCAATGGCGCCGTTGGATCGTTATACCCCCACACGATCTGGGTCGGCCGCTTCATGCCATGCTCGTTGATCCAATGCAGCGTTTCTGCTTTCTCTCGTTGCAAGCCAGGCATGAACACGCGCCCCTTCAAGTCTTCGGCTTCCATTTTTCGAATAGCTTCTCGCGTCTTCTCCAGTTCGCCGACCTCAACCACGGCATCGAGCCACCGTGACGTGATGTGGTCCGGCTTGTAGGAATAGGTTTCGTAAGTCCATTGCTGACATTCCCGGCTTAACGGTTCTCCGGGCGGTTTGGCATGGACGACCTCTGTCAAGCTAACGCCTGGTCCAAGTGTGCCGCTGTCAATGATCGTGCATGAGCGAACGAGTTCGGGGAATTCCAGTGTCAAGCGGCTAACGAGATAACCGCCGCGAGAGTGGCCTACCAGATGCGCATTGCTGAGACCGAGCTTGCGCATAAAGGCCGCAGAGTGCTGGACGACCGCATGCATTGTGTAGTCGTCGTCGTTCTTGGGATTTGCGGTATGGCCTTGACCAAGTTTATCCAGCGCAACCACATGGTAGGTCTTGGCAAGATCTTCGAAATTAAGCTCCCATACAATAGCGCAATTCGAACCATCTGCCGCACCGAAGTTGCCGCCGAAAAACAACACAATCGTCTCGCCGCTACCAGCTTCGAAGTAACGGGTCGCTATGCCGTCCACATCGATCCATTTCGGGGTATCCATTGTCATGACTGACCTCATTCGATAGCTGGTGCGGCCGGCTGGCTCGATCCAGCAGATCCGAAAACATGGCACGCGACAAGATGGCCACCACCGGTACTGGCAAGCGTCGGTAATTGCTCCCGACATCGCGGCTCAGCGTAAATACACCGTGGATGAAAACTGCATCCCGTCGGTGGATTGATAGGACTTGGCACATCGCCTTCAAGCACTATTCGATCTTCGCGGTTCTTGGCCGAAGGGTCTGGAACCGGTACTGCTGACAGCAGTGCCTTGGTATAGGGATGCTTTGGCGCAGCGTAGATTTTCTCTGCTTTGCCAACTTCAACAACCTTACCGAGATACATGATTGCGACCCGATGGCTGACGTGTTCCACCACACGCAGATCATGTGAAATAAACACATAAGTGAGATTGAATTCACTTTGCAGTTCATCCAACAGATTGAGAATTTGCGCCTGTATAGAGACATCCAAAGCGGAGACTGGTTCGTCGGCGATGATTAGGCGCGGCTGAAAAATCAGCGCTCTTGCAACCCCGATACGTTGGCGTTGACCACCGCTAAATTCGTGCGGATAGCGGTCATAATGGTCCTCACGCAAGCCAACGCGCGCGAGCATTGCCATAACCTGATCGCGCTGCTCGGCGCCGGAAGACAAGCCATGTATTCTCAAACCTTCACCAATGATCTCACCGACGCGCATGCGCGGGTTCAGTGATGCATAGGGGTCTTGAAAAATGATCTGCATCCGACGGCGAACATTGCGCATCTCCGTTAGCGAGAGATCCAGCAGGCTGAGCCCTTCAAACACGATTTTGCCAGCGGTTGGCTCCACGAGGCGCAATATACTGCGGCCGAGAGTCGATTTACCGCAACCTGATTCCCCAACCAACCCGAGCGTCTCGCCATCCTCAACATTTAGGGTCACGCCATCAACCGCCTTGACGTTACCCAGATGGCGCGAAAGCAATGCCGACTTTATCGGGAAATAGGTCTTCAGATCCGTGATCTCCAGCAGCGACATGTAGCTCTCTTTGCCTGTTCAGTTGGCGTCGTTTTTGACCAATTCACACGAGATAACAAGAAACCCAATGGCCACTTTCGATCTCGCGCAGTTGCGGTTCACTACCTTTGCACTTTGCTACCGTTCTGCTGCACCGGTCGCTAAACCTGCAGCCATCTGGAAGATTGAGTGGGCTTGGGACGATCCCCGGAATTGCTTCAAGCTTGCGCTTCGTCTCGCTATAGCCGGGGATCGACTTCAATAAACCGAGTGTGTAAGGGTGCAGCGGGCGTGCGAATATAAGCTCTGGTTTTGCGCGTTCGACAATCTTGCCGGCATACATGATGGCAACATCATCTGCTTGCTCCGCGACAACGCCAAGATCGTGGGTAATGAGCAGCAGCGCCATGCCGAGCTGCTGCTGCAATTCCTCAATCAATTTGAGGATCTGCGCCTGTATCGTGACATCGAGCGCGGTCGTAGGTTCATCAGCAATCAACAGACTTGGATTGCAAGACAACGCCATCGCAATCATCACGCGTTGGCGCATGCCGCCACTCATTTGATGCGGAAAATCATAGATGCGCCGCGCCGGCTCTGGAATGCGCACAAGCGTCAACATTTCGATGGCCTTGTCGCGGGCATCTTTCTTATTGAGCTTTTGGTGTAGCCTGATCGCTTCACCGATCTGCATGCCGACACTGAACACTGGATTGAGCGACGTCATCGGTTCTTGGAAGATCATGGAAATTTCATTTCCACGGATCTCGCACATGCGTGCCTCATCAAATTCGAGGAGGTTTTGACCGCGATATATGATCTCGCCGCCGACAACCCGGCCTGCCGCCTTAGGTATCAATTGCATGGTCGACAGCGCGGTGACGCTCTTGCCGCAGCCGGATTCGCCAACAAGACCCATGGTCTTGCCGCTCTCGATCTCGAAGTTGACGCCATCCACCGCACGAAGCTCACCATCGCTGGTGAAAAAGGACGTCTTGAGACCTCGAACTCTCAGCAGTGCTTCCAAGCCGGCTCTCCGCTCTTTGGTGGCAAAAAAATGGCCGACATCTCGACCAGTTGCACGAGCAGGCGACAGCTCACTACAAACCAGGCCATTTGTCACGATGAAAATTTGAGCACGAACCAACTGATTATTGTGCAAGTGCGTGGCACAGTCCATTTTTTGGCGGCCTTATCCATTCGATGGCAACTGCATTGATCATGCGAATTGTTTCTTGCCAACGATTGGGGGCTTGCGGCATTCACGAGCATGGGAAAAAATCATGAGCTATTTCGCGGTTGTGTGTTGCTATTTCGGGTTTAGCGCCAGCAGACGATTGATCCCGGCAACGCACAGACCGATCAGGCGGGCGCCTGCATCACAATTCGATTGAAGAAGTCCATTGCAGTAGTGAGCAGCCCTGTGTGATCGGTCCCGCTTGAATGCTGGGACATACACGGTCTTTGCTGCAACGGCAGTCTACACCTAACGCCTGGTTCATGTCGGGTAACGGCCTCAAGCGGGATATTAAAGCGAACGAGCTGTTCACATTCTGACCGTCGAGTCGCAGTTAGGCCGTTCGTAGAATCCGAGACGTATTGAGGAAATAGACGCGTCCGTCTTTACAGGTTAGGTTTGTTCATCTCGTTTCGCTGTTCAACGAGATTGGCAATCGGTAAGGCAAGAGACAACACGGCTAAAGCCTAATCGCTCACTTAGCCAGGCTGCTAGAGGAGGTGTAGAAACATGAGCTCGATCCTGCAAAACCAGACCCCGTTTGCAGCGCCGGTTGTCGACAGACTTTCCGTGCGTGTGGTTGTCGATTCGGCCTATGAACGCTTCCTTCCTGCGGCAACCCACCCACATGTTAAGATCGAACATGTCGGCAAGATACCCGGCCGACAAATGACAACACTGGCATGTGAATGGGGGCTGTCCCTGCATCTGGAATCGGTCGCTTCTGGCGCGAATGCGCAATACCTTCTGGATTTTGGTTACACACCTGAGATCCTCAACCGAAATTTCGACCTGCTCGGTGTCGACCCCCGTCGTTTGAGCGGTCTGATCTTGAGCCACGCCCATCGCGATCACTACGGCGGAATGGAGGGCTTTGTGCATCAATTCCGCCATCAAATGCCAGACCAGGTGCCTTTTATTATCGGCGGCGAGGGCGTCTTTCGCGAACGTTGGACCAAAGGTGTGGGGGACGAATGGGTATCCTGGGGCGCGCTGGATAGGACGGCACTCACCGCTCAAAATGTCAAACCACTTGCCTGCGAGTCACCATGTGCCCATGACGGTGCCTTTACCACCGGCAGAATTGAGCGGACGAGTTTTGAACAGGTCACGGGCGGTTCCATGGTCATGAGCGAAGACCACTTCACCGAGGAAGAACGGCGCGGCAAGCTGGTAAAGGATAACCACCCGGAAGAACACGCGACCTGTTACATCATAAAGGGTCGCGGGCTCGTGGTCATAACATCGTGCGGACACACCGGTCTGATCAACACCATCCAGACCGCGATGGGCGTTACAAATGTTGATAAGCTCCACGCAGTCATCGGCGGATTTCATTTGGGTACCGCGCCAGCCGATTACGTCGAACATACGGTTGACGAATTGGAGAAATTTAAACCCGACGTCGTCATTCCAATGCATTGCAGTGGTGCAGGCTTTATCGAGTCGATGCGTCGGCGCATGCCCGAACACCTTGTCACCACGAATGTTGGCAGTCGCTTTACTTTCGGAGCATAGTTCCCGCACGATCGCAATTGCATTGCCCCTTGCTGCGATGGGTTGCGTGATTTGTCGGTCTGATTCATTATCAGAAGCTATGAGGATCCAAAAGGACAGATCCGCAGGCTGCAACGAGAGAGGTGTGAAATGGGTGCAATCGATCAATTTGTTGGAGCCGTCCGGGATGTCTTCGCAAACACCAAGGACGCGAGGAGCCAGGCGCACGAAATCTCCAAACATATGAAAACGCTTCTGGCTGCGCCGAACCTGATGGCAGAGATCCAGGAGAGAGGCGGTGGCAAACCTGGCCGCATCAATCTACATATCGACGACAAATATGGCCATCCGAACCCCGGTTTTTGCCTGATGACGTCATTGACGCCGAAGGGTAAGGCGACGGGAGGTGCGCGGGCACACGACCATGGCGCCTCTTACGTCGTCTATGGTGTCTTCAAGGGTGCGATCAAGCAAACAAAATATACATGGGCCTACGATCAGGATCGCGACCTGACATCGCCGGTCCTCCAGGCAGGCGACAGCTTTGTCCAGAACGTCGGCGATGTCGCCTTTTTCCTGCCGGGCGAGATACACAATACGTCATCGGCCGGGCAAGAGCCTCCCATTGTTATTAGGCTGGAAGCACAGCTTCTCGATAACGTCACACGGCATTCTTATACGCTTGAGGACAGCGGCGCCTTCTCAAACGCTTAAATCTTGCCGGTCTGCAACGTGTTGGTGGGGCCATATCAAACTGGACCCACCACCTAAATTGCCATTGCGCAGGCCCGGGTATCACCAGTCGTTGGTACCGCCCTACCTTCTGACAAGCATTGGCCATACCGGAAATCCATCCGGCGCTGTAGCCATATCAAAGCAATGGCAGTCCCGCCGGGGCGTAGCGGCGTCTATCCACCACCATGATCGGTGCAATTTTTAAACTCATGACCTACTCAACGGGGTATGGATGTCCAATACGAATGAGACTGATATTTTGAATAGCCTTAATCGTCGGTTCGGAGAATCGTTCGAAGTCGATCCCGAACTACCGGGTCTCGATCTCTTGAGAGTAATGGCAAAACGGGGCTCACAGCGCACATTTTCCGACAAGGCTGTCGAACCAAGCCTTATTGAATTGCTTTGTGCGATCGCTTTTTCCTCGCCCACCAAGAGCGATCTGCAACAGCGGGATATCGTGGTTGTGCGCGATCGCGATGTTCGCAGAGCATTATGTGATCTTCTCCCGGAAAATAAGTTGGTTTCCAGCGCGCCGGAACTGCTCTTCTTCTGCGGCAACAATCGTCGCCAGCGCCAAATCCAGGAGTGGCGCGGTCGCCCATTTCCCAATGATCACCTCGATGCTTTCTTCAATGCCGCTGTCGATGCCGCCATCGCCCTATCCGCATTTATGACGGCAGCCGAGGCGGTTGGTCTGGGGTGCTGTGCAATCAGCACCATTCGCGATCGTGCCGAGGGCGTGTCGAGTATTCTTGGTCTCCCGCGCTACGTATTTCCAGTGGCCGGCCTTGCCGTCGGCTGGCCGATACATAAAGACAACAAAATAAGCATGCGACTGCCAACTCAAACGACTGTACACATCGACAAATTCCATGAAAGTTCGATCAAACAGGATGTCGAGCATTACGACAGGCGCCGTGAGGCTGCACAGCCATACACAAACCGACGACTTCCAGAACTATATGGCACAACGTCTCCAGAATATGGCTGGTCTGAAGACAAGGCGCGCCAATACTCCGTCGCCCAGCGGCAAGATTTTGGTCGCTTTGTGCGCAAACAGGGGTTCAATCTCGAATAGCAGAAATAAAATTTTGTACGCGTAGCGCAGGACCTGTGAATGAAAAGTAGATTGCGGTGAGCGTTTAACCTGCCGCTAGTTGCGGATGTCCTGAAGGAACCACTCTGTTGGTAATTGGCGACCTTTACCAGCCTTCCTTGCCAGCTCGTAAACATGCCCGCCGACCGATGAGAACTGAAGGCCCATCAAGCCCAGGTTATAATAGAGCGAGATTTGACTATCGCTGGTCCTCCCTTCGACCTTCCCGTTCACGAAGTCAACAAAGTCCGGTAGCGGAACATAAAAGCCCGATCCGCCTGGTTTATGAGGCAGTCGCTTGCGCTCCTCCTGGGAGCCAGCAATCCACGCAAACGGGCTGTGGCCAACTTCTTTTTCTACGCCCCCACCGCCCACACCAAGTCCGCCGGCATCCTGGGTGATTTTGACATCTGCCCTGGCGATCACCTCATCTGAGAGTTCCTTGGGGCCAACCATTGTTATGTGTTGGCCTGGTTCCAACCATTCTGGTTTTAATGTTGGCGTCATGGAGTTGGTGCAGGTGGCAACGATGTCGGCGTTCTTGACGGCCGCCTCGGGGGCGCCGACAGGTTGAATATCAATATTGAGTTCTTCGCTCATTTCCTTAGCGAAGGTTTCTCGGTTCGCCTTGGTGGGACTGTAAACTTTTGCTGACCGAATTGGCCTGACGGCACAGAATGCCTCTATATAGGCGCGCGCCATGCCGCCCGAGCCTAAAATGCCGACGGTGGAGGAATTCTCACGCGCCAGGTGCTTAGCGCCTATACCCGCACCGCCACCGACCCGCATATGTTGCAGATGTCCGTCATTGAAGATGGCCAGTGGCTCGCCATTGCCCGCAGCAAATAGCATTATGAGACCGCACCAGGTTCCGGGCTCAACGCAATGTTTGTCCTCTGTCCAGTTGCCATTGGCATCTGTCGGCCAAGTTGTGATGTCAGACTTCATCCGGATCGCCAGGTATCCGCCCGAATACCCTTCGACGCTCCCCCAACGGTAATAGCCATCTTCCCGATGGCACGGCGCATAAATGTCTGAACGCGGCCGATGTGCTGCGAGGCCCTCTGCGAGATCCCGAAATGCCTGTTCCTGGACGGCGATACAGGCATCCATTTTCAATAGCTCTGCAACGACGTCATTATGAATGAACAGCATCGTTTTGGACCTCCCACTTGTCAAATTCTCCAACGGAAACACTCTGAAGTGCGCCAAGATGCCTTCACGTGAACTTCCCGCGCCTTTCTCGGCAGTGCGATAATCGAGGCATTGCCTTGCATCTCTTATGACCGGAAAGCACCAACTGAGCAAACACGGATCCGATCCAATAGTGCAGCGCACATCATAAGGCGCAAATCCATGACCTCAGTTCAAAGCTGTCATTCCCTTCCAGATCAGCGCAATTGCCGCGATGAGCAGAATCCATCGAAAGAGACCAAAATACCGCTCAGCCGACAGCCGTCCCGCCAGCTCCCGCCCGCCCCAGGCGCCAGCATAGACGGCGGGCATCACAAGCAACGCCTCGACTGTGAGTTTGATCGTGATCAGCCCTGCCACCAGCGTAACCACCGCCCGCCATAAGCTTATGAATCCTGAAATGATGATGTTCGTGGCCCGGAATTCGCGTGGTGTCGGTGCGGCCCAGCGAATGTAGAATGATAGGAAGTAGTTTGAGCCTGCACCGGCAATGCCAGCCATTAGCCCCGCTAGCGCCGCCAGCGAGAAGGCAACTGCAGCTCCATCAAGACGTAAGACTTTTGCCAGACGCTCGGTAAGCCTGGCCATGTCGGTCAACACCGCGGCGCTCAGCGCGATCCCTAACACGATGGTCAGCCAAGCTGCGCTAAGCGAAGCAAATATCCAGACACCGATCATTACCGAAACGACGGTGCCAGCCATCATTGGCTTGGTGATTTTCCAATTTGCCTCGCGCACTCCTTGTGGCAGCAGCTGAACCTGTGCAAAGACCGACGTCAGCAGCGCGAGCAGCACCGCGTCATGCGGCGGCAGAATCCAGGCACTGCCCAGGACTGCCGGCATGGCGGAACCGAAGCCAATGATACCGCGGATCAGGAAGGCGAGGAAATAGACCGCAATGACGGCAGCGATGGAAATGCCGTCAAGGTTCGCGAACGGGATATCGTCGATTGTCATGGACCGGCTATTCCCCGATAACCGTCAATTCGCAGCCAATCAAATCGCACTCCACAGCTGAAGTATTGAACAGCGCTCTGCGGCAATTCGACAGCCCGGGTTTGACTGATTGTCCGTCGTTGGACGTCCATTTGACCAATGGTAGCCTCATTCACAAAGCCCCCTTGCCATTGCCACCCGGCTGCCGATTTCACCGGCCTGCGCGCAAGCGGGTCTCACGCCCGCGGAATTGAGTGCCACTTTCGGGCAAGGCCTATTGCAACACCACACAGCCCGGTTGCAGTAACAAAGAACACGCTGCCTGCTCCTAAAGCCGTCGCGACAAGACCACCGACAACCGGCAAACAAATCTGACCACCTCTATTGCCCATAATCCTGAGAGACGTCGCGGTAGCTTTGCCGCCTTCCGGCGCAACAGACACCACGCCGGTCATCGACGCGATTGCGGCAAAGCCGAGACAAAAACCAATAACCGCACACGCCGCATAAAGAAATGTAATGGATAGCGACACACTAAGGAGAAACATTCCCGCAGCCCCGCCCAGAATTGACGCAAACATCAACGGCACCCGACCAACCAAACGAACTGCCTGTGAATATAGGCTTCGCGCAACCATTGTTGCAATTGCTCGGATTGCGAGGGCAACGCCGATATGGCTGGCTTCAATCTGTCGTTCCAATCCTAACAACGGCATGTAGATTGCTAACAGCTCTTGCGACGTAATCGTCATTATGCTGCAAAATATAAACAGAAGCATACCTGGAGAATTCAGTAATTCCGTAACCGGAATGACAGCTTCCTGCCGTTTTGCAGATGCGGTTTTAAGTGATGGCCGCATCCAGAGGGCTGCACCAAGCGTCGCAATTGCACCGGCAAGACAGATAAGAAACAACAAATGTGTATCGGGAATACTGGAACTTCCGGGGACTAGACCGAGAACCAAAGGTCCGAGCGCGGTACCTAACGCATTTGCTACCATATAATTGCCGAACGCCAGATCGCGCGCGTCTCGGCCTGCAGCGGATCTCTCACAAACGATCTGTCCACCTGTCAGAAAAAACATCTGCCCAAGGCCAAAGATCGCATTTGCAGCAATTAGAGACAATGCGGTTGCAGGTAAGAAGATGAAGCACGTGCATGCCAAGAGTGTGATGGACGAGCCAATCCAGACTGAAATCGCATCGTTTCCACGGTCTGTGAACCGTCCGATCCATAGACCGCATAGGATCGGCGCAATGGCGAAAGTTGCGGAAATCAATCCAATCCAAAACGGCGCCAGGCCAATTTCCAGAGCCCGGTAAGACACATTGACCTTGATGAGCGAAATCGTTGCCTGCGCGAACACAGAGTGTATTAGCAGTGGTATGTGTAGATTGAGGTCAAGGCGCGATGAAAGAATTATCAAGTTTGCCGCCCTTATAAATATAGCGCGCGCCCAACTTGTCGTCCGCGAGGCGCTGATTGATGCACTAAAATCCGGACATCTTGGCGGCTACGGCCTGGATGTCGGCTACGAGGAACCAGCCAAAGAGGACGAGCCTCTCAAGCAATTTAAGCAAGTCATTCTGACACCACATACAGCCGTGGCGAACCGGATGAATGGCCTAATGGACATGGCGGAGATCTGCAAGAAGCTTTGGCGGCATACCGTTCCGCAGGGTCAATCCTCGTCGCATTAGCATGCTCTTGAGAATGACGAATGCAGTTCAAAGATAGAGTAGCCAGAAATTGGCTGGCGAGGCATCGACAGGCTCTTTATCGTTGCTTCCTCGCGCAAAGTACGCTTTTTGTGCGCATACCATTGGTTAGGATGATTGGGCTGCATCGTGCAGGTCGCATTCTCGGGAGGACAAGATGGGATCAATGATTGACTTCACCATAGGGAACATTCAAACGACGGCTTATACTTCGCGACCGGAAGGTCAGGGATCATTCCCAGGCGTAGTCGTTGCATTCCACAAGGATGGGATCGATCCATTCACAAAGTGGTTGGTTGATGATTTGGCACGAAATGGATACGCCGCCATCGCGCCTAATCACTATCATATTTTGCCGTCACTCGATTATATAGACAGACGCAAGGAATACCTGGATGACGATCAACTGACGGCGGACATTCAAGCTTCGGTTGATTGGCTTGTAAGGGACGGCAATGCTGATAGAGATCGCTTAGCCCTCATTGGACACTGCATGGGCGGGCGTACCACTTGGGCAGGGCTCGTGGGTCTTCCGAATGTCTTCAAATGCGGTTGCCCGTACTACAGCGGCGGTAGCTTTCTGCAACAAGGCCAGCTCCCAGCACCGATGGACAGACTGGAAAATATCACGTGCCCGGTAATGGGTTTTTTCGGTAACGATGACAAGAACCCATCTCCAGCGGACGTTGACGAGTTCAGCCGCCGGCTTACCGCACTCAACAAAGAGCATGAATTCCACCGCTACGACGGCGCTGGCCACGCATTCATGGATTGGACAGGAAAGTCGTTCAACGAGCGCGCATCCCGTGATGCCTGGGCCAAGACATTAAACTTCCTCTCCCAGCACATCGGCGGGACCACCGGAGCAACTGTATTCCCCTACGATTAAGCTCGCAGATTAAATCAACAAGCGGCCACCCCGGTGCCACCAATGTCCACTGATGCGAAGATAACGCAACGACAGATAACATAGGGACGCGGGCAGCAGACCTTGCCTACGAAAACCGCCGATCAGGCCGCGCCACAGTGAAACGTCGGTCAGGGCTAATTCCTACCGAACAGCCCTAACCGCAAATTGCTTTGCACAATGGGATTCGCGTGCTTTTGCAGGCAAAACGAACGTTGCGCCGTTCAGGCCTATCATACTGAAATCTTGTCGCTCTCCTTCAACGCAGTCCAAATATTGTAGGCAGTTGCAGGCATTTCGACGGGGCCAGCTCCGACCCTGTGTAGCGCATCGTTTACCGCATTCATGATTGCCGGCATTGCGCCAACAGTACCTGCCTCCCCAACGCCTTTGACGCCAAGTGGATTTCTGGCCGTTGGGACTTCGTTTGCCAAAAGTTCGAAGCGGCAAAAGTCGGAGGCTCTAGGCATGGCGTAATCCATGAAAGAGCCCGATAACAATTGTCCGCTGCTGCGATCATATTCGACAGCTTCCATAAGGATTTGTCCGACGCCCTGCGCAATGCCACCGTGAATTTGACCGTCAAAGAGCAACGGATTGAGAATGGTGCCGGCATCATCGACACATGTGTAGCGAACCAATTCCAGAGCCCCGGTTTCCATATCAATTTCTACTTCGGCCAAATGACAGCCATTGGGATAGACGGACCCCGAAGTGCTGCCAAAATCACCTCTTTCGTACAGACCAGGTTCAATGTCTGGCGGAAGCCTCGGTCTTACGAAAGCCGCCTTGGCAACGTCATCCAATGTCACATGCCGGTTGCTGCCCTCAAGATTAAACAATCCGTCTTCAAACCGAATATCTTCGGCATCTGCTTCCAAAAGATGAGCCGCAATTCTCTTGCCCTTCTCGACAATTCTGTCGGCTGCGATAGAGATTGCCGAGCCCGCTAACGTCGCGCAACGGGCATTGAATGTTCCAACCCCCATCGACACTTTTTCGGTATCGCCAAAGCGATACTGAATACGGTCGAGATCAATACCTAATTTGTCAGAGAGAATTTGTCTGAACACTGTTTGATGACCTTGCCCGTGATCCATTGCACCACAAAGCAAAGTAACGTCGCCGCTGTTGGTGAACCGCACCTCAGCATGTTCATAGTTCGTGTTCGCCACACCGCATATCGAGTTGGCCAAGCCTATGCCGCGAAGTTTGCCTCTGCTTCGCGCCTCGGAGAATCGCTCCGCAAACTTGGAATATTCACCCGCCGCTAGGCACGTATCCATGTTCTCTATGAATTCGCCGCAATCATATTCATCCCCCAAGCAATTTTTGTAGGGGAGCTCATCTGTGCCGATCATATTACGTCGACGCAATTCTGCGGGATCCAGCTTAAGTTCGCGCGCTGCATTATCGATCATCACTTCGAGAATATGAACCGGTTCGGGCTTGGCGCCCCCTCGGTATTGCGCATTGCCGATCATATTAGTGAATGCCCCTGTTACCGTGGCGTGTAATGCGGGCATCCGGTAAGGCCCGGTCATGCCACTGAACGCACCGGCGGTAGATCTAAAATTTCTATCCGTTGTATAGTACGCCCCAATCGGCACCTTGGTGTGCGTACGAATGGCAAGAAACCGGTAGTCTTTGTCCAGTGCAAGCTCAGCATCTGCGAGACCGCCGCGGCCCTGTTCATCCGTCAGGAACCCTTCTGACCGGTCGGCGACCCACTTAACGGGACGACCAACAACTTCTGAAGCCCACAGGCACAGGGAATACTCCGGCTCACAGCCGCCGCGCGTCCCAAATCCTCCGCCCATGTTATCGCAAATGACTTGAAGCTTGTTTTGCGGAATCAACATGATCTGTCCGGCAATCATCGCTCTGATGCCATGCGCAGACTGGACTGTAGCGCGAAGCGTATAGTGGTCCTCATAAGGATCGTATTTCGCTATACAACCGCGATTCTCCATAGGATTACCGACAACACGAGTCACACAAACGCGATGGCGAACAATGTGCACCGCATTCTCAAACGCTCTGCTGACCAGCTCTTTATTGCCAGTTTGATGTTGGAAAGCCTCGTTGTTAGCGGCCTCATCCCAAATCAACGGTGCTCCAGGCGCCAAGGCGTCATCGACCGAAGCAACAACGGGAAGTGTTTCATACTCAACATCTATGAGCTCAGCTGCATCGCGCGCGGCGGCTCGCGTCTCTGCAACAACAAATGCAACAGACTCCCCGACAAACCGCACCCGGCCATCCGCCAGCAATGGCCGCGGGGTTACAAAGCCGTCAGCCCCATTGCTTCTCTGCCCTGGCATTGCCGGAGCAATTCGACCCAGCCCCCTGGCCGCCACATCTTCCGCTGTTAGAACCGCCAATACGCCAGGCGCATTTCTTGCATCGGATGTGTCGATTGATTTGATTTCAGCGTGGGCATGTGGCGAGCGCAGCACAAACGCCCAAGTCTGATTTAATTCAGATACGTCGTCGAGGTAACGACCTAGCCCTTGCAATAAGCGTGCATCTTCAATGCGCCTTACTGCCGCGCCGATCTTCGTGTCACTCATTGTGCAAATCTTCCCTAAAAACGATCAACTGTGGTGGCCCTTCCCACAGCTTATCCGACAAATGCTCCTATCAGTCGAATTGTTTTCGTTGGTTTGGGCAAAATCGTCCAGCGTCCGTTCTTGAAAAACGACTTGTTTACGTCGGCTCTGTTCGCGCACCGACATCACTTGCCAATGAGATCCGACTCTTAGATCCGTAGCAAAAAGGGCGATTGGTGAGGATTGCGTGCGCCCGCTACCAGCTGTGACCCATAATATTGCGCATTGATGCGACAAGAGAGCACGATTTAGTCGGTATATGCCCAAAATACTTAAAGTGCGGAGTGTGTGGCAGGTTGTAGCGCGTTGATGCAGATCAATGTCCGGCGCAAGCCTGCTGTGGAGGGTTGTTGGGCGCATGAGGCATGGAGACACGAGATGCAACGAGAGCCCATCCGTTGGCCGATGCATAGGCGTGTGTTGAGCAAAATTAGGCTGTTCGACCGCTTATTGTCGAGCTGCGGAGTCGATGTCCGAAGACTAGCTCACCAAGATGCTGGAACGGCCCTGGCGGAAGCGCGGCGCAGATGTATTGAATGCCCACACGATGCAGCATGCCGGAGCGCGCTGGAGGCAACCCAGGCCCCCCCATACTTCTGTCGCAACGCCAAGTTTCTGAACAGCTACCCCACCCGAAGCGACAAATCGAAAGGCGATAACAAGTAGCAGATTGGAATTTAACACCCATTCCATGCTTCTTTTCTAAGAACTGCAATACGCAAACCACAGACAGTGAACAAGGACCGTTAGATAATCATGACCGATAAACCGACACGGGAAGTCATTACAATTGATGGGACTAACGTCGTCCTCAAACGCGATCACTCGCCGATTACCAACGGCGGCGTTATTGAGAATGAGCAGGTATTGCGGCTAATCAATATATTTGATGAAAAATTCAAGCCGTCGAACATGGGGTTAGCGGATGGCAAGCCGCTGCGGCTCTATGATGCGAAAACCATAAAAATCGATCTTTCCAAACGAAGCAGCGAAGACATGGGCTTCTGGCATCGGAATGTGGATGCACACGAGATCATTTTTTGTGTGCGCGGCGCACTGAATTGGGAGACCGAGCTGGGCACATATGTTCTCCGTCCTGGTGACATGCTCCTCATACCACGTGGAATCTCACATCGCTCCATGCTCTGTGAAGAATCGGCAGAAGAAAATGTCCTCGTCGAACTCAAAATCGGCGAACAACTAACCTACATTGCCGACTAAGCTGGACACGCGCCACCGGCCAACCGTAATTTGCCCTTTAAGTCCGTGCCACCGATAATGGAACGGCTTAGGGGCGGACTTCAACGCCCGTTTCACATGCGAAAACATTTGTGGCCGGCCGGCTCGAGCTGCATTCTGTTTTCTCTCTCCATCCCGTAAATTTGAGCTCGTAGTCTCATGAAGGTTTACGATCTGAACACCGGGTAACGGTTGTATGAGAGGTATTGGTAATGCTGACACGTTTCATTTTTGCCTTTCTAGCGATGAACGCACTTGCGTTCCCAGTCCGCGCCGAGACGTATAATTTCGTTGCTTTCGGCGACATGCCCTACGGTAAAGCCAGAATCGTCAACCCAAAATTCAAGGCGCTCATCGCTGTGATCAATGCCGCCAATCCAGCATTTGTGATTCACGTTGGTGACACGAAATCGAGTGGCACGCCGTGCTCTGACGCTGCCCTCGACGCACAGCGCCGCTATATGAATGCCTTCAAATCGGCACTGATTTACACGCCGGGTGATAACGAATGGACCGACTGTTATCGCTCCAGGGCCGGAAAGTTCGATCCTCTCGAACGACTTGACTTCATCCGCAAGACCTATTTCTCCAAGCCCCTTTCCCTGGGCAAAGCGCCGCTGCCCCTGGAGCGTCAATCGGACGTGATGAAAGACCATCGAACATATGTGGAAAATGCTCGGTTTTCCAAAGGGGGCATCCAATTCATCACCGCCCATGTAGTTGGCTCCAACAACAATTTTGAAGTCCGCGATGCCAAAGCCGCTTTGGAATTTTTCAAGCGCGACAAGGCCAACATCGCCTGGTTGCAATCTTCCTTCGCGCAAGCGATTGCTCACAACGCAAAAGCGATAGTGCTGGCCATTCACGCGGATATGTTCGAATTTGGCTTCAATAGGTTCGGGCGCGAACGCTTTCTGCGTCATTCGGGCTTCAAAAATTTTGGCGCGGCCCTGGTAGGTCATGCCAAAACGTTCGGGCGTCCCGTACTTCTGATCTTTGGAGATAGCCATATTTTCCGAATTTTCCGGCCGTTCAAAAGGTCAGCACCGAACATCACCGCACTCGAAGTCTATGGTGCGCGGAACATGCACGCCGTCAAAATAACAGTTCGGCCAAATGACGCCTTCCCGTTTACCTTCCAACCTTTACTTAACCCGGCACTCGGCAAGTGATCGACCGGCTTGCAAAGCAACAGCCATTGCGTATGGGGTCCATGCAGACATACCCGGTTCGCAGAGTTTTGGAACATAAGGCCTAAGGGAGGGTGTCTTGCTGTCGTAGTCTGGAATAAAGACACGCCTGGGCAGGGAGATCTTGTTGTACGACGCCTCTTCGTACGGGACCTGGGACAGCAAGTGTTCAATTAGAGTTCAATCGCTAAAGCCCAATCGATTTGGGAAAAGCAAGCCCACCTCATACCCTCTTGACGGAAATCGCCCAACGCAAAGCGGGCCTGATCTGCCCGCCGGTCCCAGATTGCCACTTTGCTCTTCAATGCATCGAAAAACGAGTGAGCTTCTCAGGCTGCTTTCAGGACCAGGGCGAATATTGCTATGCAAACCACCAAACCGGCAAGCCTATGGAAAGCAAGC
Source organism: Hyphomicrobiaceae bacterium (assembly GCA_965223255.1). Lineage (GTDB taxonomy): Bacteria > Pseudomonadota > Alphaproteobacteria > Rhizobiales > Hyphomicrobiaceae > CBDCWA01. The sequence continues at coordinate 1,446,623 of CBDCWA010000004.1, forward strand.
CACAAACGCAGGCTCGAACGGAGGGGCTTGTTCTGTGCATTGTCCTGGTCGATGCGAAGTTGTGAAAGCGGAACAAACGTGTCCAAGGCATAAATGAAGCCCAATTTCTGTGTCGCACCAGTTTCCGGATTCGTCTTCCTGTCCAGCTTCAATAAAAGCCAAAATAATCCGATGAACCCGCCGAAAAAGTAGAATAGCCGAAACGGCTCGTGTCCATATGACGTTGATGCACTCCAAAGCCCCAGCGCAACACGGCAAATGCCATCGGCCCCCATATTTAACAACTCATGGAACACGCTGGTTTGTGGAGCCGACGTCGCTCTTCGCCAGAACGACTCAACGTCCTGTAGCCAACGGCTAAAATTCAGATCAGTTGGCAACAAGAGACTTCGTGATGATTGCCTATAGCTCTTCGTAAACTGCGAGGTTGCACAGGTATTCCTATTCACATACTTGCTCATTTTAATGCGCAAGAAGGTCGTATCAACATCACTTGCCTGCAGCAGCTTCACGATTTTGGAAAGTGGTTGATGACTTTGCGATTCTTTCCGCGAACCTAAGAACAGATCATTTATCGCTGCCTGCGTCCGACGATCGTCAGGAGCCGCAATGGTCTCCCGCCTGGGCGTGACGTCACACAAACCACGATTGTTATCAAGGCTGCGCTGATCAGGGTATACGACGGGTGTTGTCGCGGTACTGGCAGTTGGATTTATGAAAGATATCCGTGAAAGCTGCCAATTATCAAAAAAATGCCGATCCGGATATCGCCCTAACCAAAGCAACATGTGGCCAGTCGTGAAATTAGTAGCACTCCAAAGGGTCTTGGATTTAGCGTTTTCACCACCATCTCTCCAACGCAGAACCGTCGAGCTGGCGTGTGTGCCATCCAAAGATATTCTACTGATAAAATCGCTCGACCCAGCTATCGAAACACGTCCGCCATCCGCTCTTGCAACATTCTGAACATCCCCACGCGTGTCGACAATGCAAAGCGTGCCGTTAATCCGCATATCGCGCAATAAAACTTCCCGAGCCAAGTAGCGCCTAATACTTGCCTTGGCCTGATCACAAGGCGTCGAGGTGGTAGCCCCCATCGCAGTTGGCCGACTATAGACCAGCTCATTCAGGAACTGGTCTGCGGCATCGCTGCCGAATTTGCTCGCCGCCCTTACTGCGTTTCGAAGCAGGCTATCCACCTGCAAATTAGGATCCCAGTCACAACTGGGTCGCCTATCCTTTACATGCCTTCCAAAACGCACCCTCTGCAATTGGACGTTCCCGTTCACGGTGGACCCTGACAAATCCATCCAGAACCTTATTTCGGCCGATCCAAGTCGAAGGTGCCCCCCCAGTTTTGCACCCCAGCCGGACAAGACGGTCAACTTGGACCCAATGAATTGAACCTTCCCCCTAATATCGGCTCTATCCATACGAAATGTGTCGTTGAAAATTGAGTGTGAGGCTTCCAAACTCGCGCCCAGGCGAGAATCCCTGATGTCGACAAAGTCGTAAGCACCCCGATCCATGAACAGGGATCCATCAATCCGCGCCCTGGTGAGTCTCAGCTGCCCGCGCACATTGGCACCATCGAACGATACATTTTTCGAAGTCGAATAGTTCGTCAGCCGTACCCCGCGTTTAAAGACACAGCCATCCAAAACTAAGTTTATCTCGGTGGTGATGTTCTCAAGATTCAACTGCCGTTCAAAATAGCAACCAAATATGCGCACACCGACCGGTGTAATTTTCTTTACATACTCAGGCTTCCAAAGAATTGATCGAAGGAAGCCCGATCCGATGGCGTTGGAAGTTTTGTAGATATCGGGTCGTAAAAATGGTTCAAACTTATATCGCTTGCGAAAATTCGGTTCATCTCCATCCGGACGCGCCAGGGTACATTTCTTTGCGAATAGGTTTGCCTCCTTGCCCCGAACAATACATGACCAGACCCACTTTTCACAGGCCGTCCAGCGCTTTGATTCATCTGGCTGCAAATCGATTTCTAAGCTAGGCGTCGGACAGCCTGCCAATTTCGGCACTTCGTTAGCGTCTTCCGCAAAGCTATCAGCGGAAAATTGACAAGCCACAAAAAGGAATAGCAAAAACCGGAACAAAATTGACAATTTCATCTTCCAACCATCACGTACTGAAACCGTAGACTGTCTAGTTGGGCCGTCAACACCCTCCACGCACGAACCTCAGGGACGCTTGGGTGATCCACGGTAAAATCTCTTTCTGTGCCTATAACTCAATCAAAGCTCTCACTCACCGGGAAGCCAACATCGCACAGGGTCCTGCGAATTCGTTTTGACGTCAATCGGGTTCGTATTCTCTACCTCGCCGCTCGAACGCGCCTGAATGCTGTTTTGCGACCTTTGTGCAGCACGGTTATGGCCACCGGCCAACGAACTTGTGATCAACTATTGTTTTCCAAGTTCTGGACGAACCAGCCCTGGCCGCCTACCTGGACGGTATGAATTGTTTGTCAGTAACGCTCATATGGTCTCGGTGATGAAATCAAACTCAATTGCTCTCAACAGACTGATAGCGCTGGTTGTATTCAGCCTGGCGCTTGGTAGTCATTCGCTCCATGCGGCTGATGTAATCAGCACTGGCTCGCTCAAGGGTGCCGGCGGCCACAAGTCGTCCGGAACCGTTCAGATTGTAAAAGACGGAGCGAAAACAAAGGTCGTGTTTGCCAAAAACTTCTGGCTCGACGGCGCGCCTGATCCCCGCGTCGCGTTCGGCAACGGGCGTTACGTTCGAGGCACAATTATCGCTAGATTAAAACGGACAAGGGGCCGTCAGGAATACACTGTGCCCTCGCACATAAATCTTGCGAACTACAGCCAGGTATGGCTCTGGTGCAAGAAATTCAATTCGCCCATTGCTGTTGCGAACCTCAAATAATCTTGGGGGTACCGTTCAGATCGGTGTGAGACTTGCAAGGTCTGCAATGGTCATTGCCGAACAACAAATCTTGATCTCCGGCCCGGAGTTAAGGGGTAGGATCAGTTGCTGATGGGCGAAGGCATCCACAGCATCAGAAACAAACATGAACGCCTTCATCAAAAGACATATGAAGGTAGGTCTAATCGCAAAGGTGTCCCATTATGAGACAGCGGCATAGCAACGTGAAATCAAATAAGTGACCAGTATCCTTAGCGACTACTTAGCTCTGAGACCCCGAGTCCTACCGTTGCGGCATGACTATTAACGTTGTCACCGGTCTTTTGTGAAAATTCCTAAAAATTGATATAAGTTCATATGGATTGCTGAAGCAGACTGTTGCAACCCAATCGTAGCAGAATTGCAGAACAGGAAAATGACGAAATATCCAGAGTCATCATCTTGTGGGAGTGTCAAATGCTCGTTGAAGTTGGTGTAGTCGCTCAGGTCGCGGCAACAGGATTTCTACTGGCCGTTCGCCACCGCGACATGAACGCATCCAAGGAAGCCGTAGGCCGGCTAAGACGCTTGCGGAGTGAACAACCGGTCAAACCTGCCGACAACATGCGCACGTTTGGCAATGCCGTTTCTGCGAGTTTTGGCCGCCGCCAGTAAATTTACACAAGCTACTGGAATGGCGACACACGTCCGGAACATTAATCTGGATCAAGAATCCCAGTCGCAATTTGATTTGTTCGTGTCAAATCTGTCGCCCTTAATGGACATCACATTGCAGCATCCTCTGCATCAGCTGCCGAATCTTGGACGATTGACCGATCGAACTTGAACCGACCGAAGACAAATCGTTTCAAGCAGATCAAATTCGCACCGCCCGTTCCATAATCGACCATCGCTCAGCAGCCATCGGCCACGGCCCCAGCGCTCAATTATGCAACGAGACTATCTGCATTCCCTCACAGAAAGGAATACAAGATTGATTGCGATTCGAAATCGAATGCCATTGATTAACGGGGAGCGCGCCAAGTCCTAGGCATTCCCACAAAAAATTGCGTCGTAATATCGCCGGATCACTTCATCGCACAATAGCCTGCCATGCTGAATACGGCCGTGGGCTGGTGCAATTGTTGTTGGCTGGTATTCCGCAAACAGATTGACCCACCTTTCTTCGACTTCATCCAATTTGGCCCGCCATAACCAGTTGAATTTGGTTCCAACAATTGAGCGTATGGTTGGAACTGATGGTGCGCCTTCACCGGCGATGCGCACGACGGGATCGTTTGCATTTGCCATAAGATCGGCACCAAAAAAATCTGAAGTGAAAAGCGTCTTCGAATTGTGATCAAATAACCAACCTGTACCCAGGATACGAACGGCAGGCGTCACAATCTCTAGCTGATCGAATCCGAACAGCCCTAGTCTTTCACGATGTTTGGGGCGCACTGTTGCAATATCTTGGCGCCTGCGTTTTTTCAAATGAACAAGTCCCAGAGGTGGCAGACCATTCGGGCTCAAAACACGCACGTTCGGAAAGGTATCCACGACAGCCGCGAGATTGCCGGAGCAATCAAGCTCATTCCGGGTAATCAGGACGTTGAGTTGCCGCTCCCCGACAACAGCCTTCAAGCTTTCAAGAAGTGACTTTTCATGTGCGGCCACGCCCGTATCGATCAGCAGCGCGCTGTCATCGGATATGAGAACATACTTGTTGTGCGGCTCGAGTCCGGTAACGTCCGGCGGCAGCCAACTTATGCGCCCATCGACCGCCACGAGGTCTGATAGAGCGAGAAGATTTTCACCAACCTTTTCAATTCTGCTCATGACACAGCACTCACGTGCCGAAGCCCTTCCTTGAAGACTTCGGTTAGGATCTCAGGCTGCGGCGTTACCGCCCCGTGCGCGGGGGCAATGATCTTAGCTGGATATTTGATAAGGAATGCGTCAATTTCATTTGACAATACTTCTGCGTCGACATAGCGCGTCCAATTCAGAGCACCACCGATCACGCGGCTGGTATCTTCCACTTTAGGACGCCTTGGCAGTTCGTCAGAGAGCATTGCGCACTGGTGTGTTTCATGGTCATGGGTATAAGGATAGGCGTCACTGACGAACATGATTTGCAAGTCTGGTTCATAAGCCCATAGCGTATTCGGCAGATCGTAAATGAGCGCAGGAATCATGACCAATCGGCGTCGGCCAAGATCCAGAAATTCGCCGGCCTTGAGGTCTATGAAACGATGCTCCTTGCCTGGAAAATAGAGATGGTAGGTTCTAAGATCTCCAACCAAACGCGCCTGCGGATACATCTCCATTAACGGCCCCGCATTACCCATATGTGGTGCTTCCGGGTGCGTTGCAAAAATATAATCCAGGTTACGTGCCCCCAAGACATCCACGATTTGGTCACGCAGCAACTCCCAACCTATGGGCATACCCGTGTCGACCAGAACTGTTGCCTCGTCACCGAGCAACAAATAGCAGGAATTGTGGTTATGTACCGTCCGCTCACCAACGGCGATCTCTAAACAGGTGCTGAACCAGTAGGTGTCTGGCGCAATTTCTCGCGGGAATGATGGGACCATATCCGTCGCCTTCTGCATTGAGGAGCACGGAGGCCTGTCGCCGTTTAGGGCCACAGCCTCGGCCGCGCTACTCACCTAGCACGACACCAAGTTAAGCCGGCGAGACGCGTATTTCAACGCAATGCATAAGATCATTGGCTAACTGCCACCGCTCCAGCGCCAATAGCCGGTCATTTTGTGCCATCCCCACCTCGATGATCGGTTTGGCTCAATCCCTGGCGCTCATCATCTGGACAATCTGCGACGACTTCGCCACCGACAGCGGACTAATGTCGGCAATAATTCGCGACATATGCCCCGTTCTGGCCCTGCCTTCTCAAACTATGAAAAAACACATGCAATCACCCCTTGTTGCGCTACACTCGGACGAACGATTAGCCGTCCGGCTCCCGTCGTCCGAAACAACGGAGAACATCATGTCGGCCGATACCGACTACAGCGACATCCGCGATGCCGTGCGCGCGTTATGTGAAACGTTCCCTCCCGACTATCATCGCAGGATCGATGCCGAGCGCGGCTATCCGGAAGAATTCGTTGCGGCATTGACCAAGGCCGGCTGGCTCGCTGCGTTGATCCCTGAGGAATTTGGCGGCTCCGGTCTCGGCCTGACAGAGGCCTCCATCATCATGGAGGAAATCAATCGCTCCGGCGGCAATTCCGGTGCCTGCCACGGCCAAATGTACAATATGGGCACACTTTTGCGGCACGGCTCCGAAGCGCAAAAACAGCATTACTTGCCACAAATTGCACGCGGCGAACTCCGGCTGCAATCAATGGGTGTCACCGAGCCGACGACGGGTACTGACACAACCAAGATCAAAACGACGGCCGTTCGAAACGGCGACCGGTATGTTATCAACGGTCAAAAGGTCTGGATCAGCCGTGTCCAGCATTCCGATTTGATGATCCTGCTTGCACGGACCACGCCGCTGAGCGAGGTTAAAAAGAAATCGGAAGGCCTGTCGATCTTCATCGTCGATTTACGCGAGGCGATCGGCAACGGCATGACCGTGCAACCGATTCCGAACATGGTCAATCACGAGACCAACGAACTGTTCTTCGACAATCTCGAAATCCCGTCCGAGAACCTGATCGGCGAAGAAGGACAGGGCTTTAAGTATATTCTCGACGGCCTCAACGCTGAGCGCACACTCATTGCGGCAGAATGCATCGGCGACGGCTATTGGTTCATTGACAAAGTGACGGCTTATGCGAAGCAACGCGTTGTCTTTGACCGGCCAATCGGCCAGAACCAGGGTGTCCAATTCCCGATTGCCGAAAGCTACATCGAGGTCGAAGCGGCAAGCCTAATGCGCTTCGAGGCCTGTCGCCTGTTTGACGCGCGCCAATCGTGCGGCGCGCAAGCCAACATGGCAAAGTACCTTGCAGCCAAAGCGTCGTGGGAGGCCGCCAACGCCTGTCTCCAATTTCATGGCGGTTACGGCTTTGCATCCGAATACGATATCGAACGCAAGTTCCGTGAGACTCGCCTGTACCAGGTCGCGCCGATCTCAACCAACCTCATTCTTTCCTACGTTGCCGAGCATATCCTCGGCCTGCCGAGGTCATTTTAATGGGACTACCACTTGAAGGTCTGCAGGTTGTCGCGATCGAACAGGCGGTCGCAGCACCATTTGCCACATCCCGTCTGGCAGATGCGGGTGCCCATGTCATCAAGGTCGAGCGGCCTGAAGGTGATTTTGCTCGCGGCTATGACGCCGCCGCCAAGGGACAATCGAGTTACTTCGTCTGGCTCAATCGGGGCAAAAAAAGCGTGATGCTGGATCTGACGACGGCAGAGGGCCAGGCAACGCTTAGAATTCTACTGGAGAAGGCGGACGTCGTTGTCCAGAATCTGAAACCGGGCGCATTGTCTCGACTGGGCATCGACATCGCGCACTTGCGCCGCGATTTCCCCAGACTCATCACCTGCTCGATAAGCGGTTTCGGCGAAACTGGCCCAATGGCCGGCCGAAAGGCCTATGATCTTTTGATCCAGGCGGAATCGGGCCTCTCTTCGATTACCGGAGGGCCGTCGGAACCCGCCCGTGTCGGTATCTCCATCGTCGATATTGCCACCGGCGCCACCGCCTATGCCGCGATCCTTGAGGCTCTGATCCGCCGCAGCATCACCGGTCAGGGCACCGAGGTCTCACTTTCGATGTTTGACGTCATGGCAGACTGGCTCACCGTCCCGCTGCTGAACCACGAGGGCGGAAACAGCCCTCAGCGCATCGGCCTCGCTCACCCCTCGATTGCACCTTATGGCGTGTTCCAACCCAAATCTGGTCCACCCATCTTGATCTCCATTCAAAGCGACCGGGAATGGATCAGACTGTGTTCTGACTTTCTTGGCGATGCGGCTCTGGGTACCGATCCACGCTTCGCCACCAACCTATCGCGCGTCAAAAACCGTGGCGAAACCGATGCGCTGGTTGCTGCCACTTTCGCTAAGTACGACGCAGAGACGGCAATTGAGCGACTGTCAAAGGCCGACATTGCGCTTGCAACAGTCAATGATATGGCCGGCCTTTCAAAACATCCGCATCTGCGCCGCATTACAGTGGAGAGCCCCAATGGCCCGGTTTCAATTCCCGCTCCGGGCGCCGTCTTTGACGGTGAGGAGCGCACCTATGGCGCGGTGCCTGGCTTAGGTGAGGGTTAAGCCGGATTGCAGTATGCACACACGCCCTCTCCACGCCGAACCTCACCACCGCTCAATTGTCATAAAACTTCGCAGGATCAACCAGGTCGTTATCGGTAAGTCCTCTGATAGCGGCATCCACCATCGCAACACGGGTCTCTTCAGTACTGGCACCGATATGCGGCGTCGCCAACAGATTGGGATTTTTAAGGAGGCGGTCACAGATCGCTGGTTCAATCGCAAACACATCAAAGCAGGCCGCGGTCAGCGCACCACTTTCGAGACGTTCGGCAAGTGCGTCTTCATCCACGATCTCACCCCGGGACGTATTGATCAGCACACAATCCGTCCTGAGCCTGTCGAGCACATCAGCGTTGTAAAGCCCGCGGGTCGACTTGGTCTTTGGCAAATGCAATGTCAACACTTCCGAACGGGCGAGAAGCTCATCGAACGAAACCGGCTCGATAGCGTTAGCGCGATAGAAGTCCGCATAGTCCTTGAGATCGCAGGCCAGAATTTCACAATCGAACGGCTTCAACAGGCGCACGAGCTCCTTGCCGATATTTCCACAACCATGGATCCCAACGGTTCGCCTGGTCAAAAATCGCCCGTTACGATTACGCGGACGTTCACCGTTGCGCATTGCCTGATTGAGCGGCGAAATCCACCGCAAGGCGGCAATCATGAATGCGATCGTCAATTCGGCAACAGCTAGTTTGTTGACACCAAATGTATAGCCAAATCTAATACCGTGCGCCTTGAGCGCGTCGAAATCAATTTTCTCGCAACCCGCTCCCCATTTGGAAATGACCTTCAATTCCGGCAAGCTCGAAAGCACTTTGTCGGTAATCGGTTCGAAACCAATGACCGCGGCATCGTGGCCTTTGAGAAAGGCGATCAGGTCGTCTTGATTATCCATCCGCGGACCGTCCCACAACTTGGCGTCCGGATAAGCATCAATCATTCTCTGCCGCATCACCGGATGGGCACACAACGAATTCGCAGCAACAGCCAGCTTCTTGATCATATACCTTTGCTCCCAAACGGTCCGTCGATTTGGCATGATGTGGTATTGTAGGCTTCGCACAACATATCGTATCGCCGCCGCCAATTCCAATCCAATGACCTGTCTAAATGGACGCAAGAGACTTGCCGCGAACGGACGCGCGAACGACCGGCGGACCAGGCTGCGACTGATTCTCCGGTGACTTGCCAACTCGCACCGGTTCGTAGAGTGTCGGCATAGACTTCAAACGTTCATTTGTTGAATTCGACGCATTGTCGTTTTGGGAGACTGCTTGTGGACCTACTCATGAACATCCTGTTGAACATGTTCGAGTTCCTCGGGATCAACCACGCCAATCAGATCATAATCTTCATAATAATCTTGGCGTTGGGCATCATGTATAAGCTGCGCGAGATGGCACTCTGGGTTGTTCTATTTTTTTTGGCGATTATGGGCGTCTCGCTTGCGACGGCTATCTACCAGATTGCATTCAACGCCCGCGCGCAATGCGTTTATACTTACGACGCTACCAAACCCGTCATCCCCCATAGTTCGACACGTAAGCTCGAATGGAGCGAAATTCGCAATCTGAATTGTCCATCGCTTTGGGTGGCGCGCAATGAGATATTTTATCGTGCCGGCTATTGTTTCTTTTCGCCCACCGGCTATTCGTACTTTGAGCATGGTGGGCGCAAGTGCAACCACGAAGTCGAGGGCCCAAAGTCTGGTGTAGCCTGGAACAACATAAAATCACTGGGGCGCCTTGCGAGGCGCAAGGGCTGCCGTCTTCCACCCGCGAGCTGCCGCGATTTCTCGAGAGTGGGGGCATCGAAACTCATCATCAATCGCCCACCGCTAAAAGCGGATTAGTGCCGCAAAAATCTGCTACCGGATTAGATTCACGACGTCGACAGGATGATTGAGTGACCCAGATATCAATTCCCTCAAAGTGGCCTTGCTGCATTGTATTTGCTGTGTCGATTGCGATCACAGCCACGACAACCGCTCATGCTGAAATCGTCTCTCTTAGCGAGAAATTGGACATCCTTGTCAACAGTTATCCCGCCACGATAGCAAAGCATAACGGCAACGTCCTCGTGCTCAAGAATGGAAGCAAACTTCAGATCGATGATGGGAAAAAGAAGACCCATCCCGAAAAACTTGCGCAGGGCGACATCGAAGACTCATTGCTGCAAATCTATCCGATTGGAAAATGCCGTTTTGATGCCGGCGTCGTGAACGTTGAGCCTGGCCGGATTCGCAACGAAACCCTGCTTCGCCATCTCTATGGACAGACAAAATCCGAGGTTCAAAAAAACCTCACAACAATTGACTGGTTCGGCCGCAAACTTCCGGTGACAAAACGCCATGGAGCAGCAACCGCCTTGAATAGGGTGAAGCATGAGCTGCAATCACTTCCCGTGCGCTTTGCGAAATTCTTCATCAAGTCAGCCGGATCCTTTAACTGGCGCCCCATAGCCGGCACGAACCGGCTGAGTGTTCACAGTTTTGCAGCGGCAATCGACCTCAACATAGACTTTGCCGATTATTGGCGATGGGCCGGCGGCAAACCCGGTAACGTACCGAAATATGTCAATAAGATACCAAGTGAAATTGTCGAAATTTTCGAGCGTCATGGCTTCATTTGGGGTGGCAAGTGGTATCACTTCGACACAATGCATTTCGAATATCGCCCAGAGCTCATCGCCATCGCGCGGCTAGCCGAAAAACGCGGATGCAAAAGATGATCATCTCATCCACGAAAGTCGTTAAGCTTGCTCTAAAGTCAGTCCAGTTAGGCATCATCGTTACCGGCTTTGTTTTACCCATACTCGCTGTCACCAACCAGGCATCCGGTGCCGAGCTTGTGCTGAGATCACTTCAACCAGCCGGGTCTGCCAACGGCGAGCCGCAAGTGCTACCGGATTGTGCAAATAGTGCGCTCAAAATTTCACCCTGCCAGCGCGTAGCGAAAAGTTGGCTGAGACATTTAAATGGTCGCGCGCCGGCATTTGTAAACGCTTTTCGCGCAGCAGGTTATAAAGACAAAGTCCACATTGTCGTGCTGGATTGCAGCGCAGGCATTTTCAACAATCGAAAGACGATTGGCGGCTACAGAAACAGCCGTCACGCTTATGGAGAAGCCTGCGACGGCAGCTTTGTCCGGGTCAATGCCATCACCTTTCGCTACCGCAAAGCCGTCACCGACAAAGAAAGCCAGGATAGACGCTTCTTTGTGGCGTTTCTTGATGGATGGGGGGATTTAGGGCCAGGTTGTATTCCCGAAAAAGGCTATAAGGTATTGGGATTAAATGTTGGATGCCGCCCTATACTCGTCGACAACTGCGGCGTGATAGATTGGCGCGAACGCGGACCCAGAAGCCAATATGGCAGCACTTACCATCTCTCGTTCTGCAATTACGCAAATCCTGCCCGCGCCTATGAGTAATAGCGGGATCATCCACACCTTCCATTAATCTGCACCAATCTATGCCCTAGCAGACATTTCGTTGGCACGGTTTTTCGCCTAGACTGATGAACATGCTAAGCCCGCTTGCGAATAGGACCTATGCCCAACTCTTTAGCGCGCAACTGATTGCGCTCATCGGCACGGGCGTGACCACCGTGGCGCTTGCCCTTCTCGCCTACGAATTGGCCGGAAAGGACGCCGGCCAGGTCTTAGGACTTGCCCTTGCCATCAAGATGGTGGCCTATGTTTGCCTGTCGCCGCTCGCAGGCAGCATTGCACCAAGATTCTCACGCCGCAGCTACCTGGTCGTCCTGGATATTGCCCGCGCCGGTTTGGTCTTGTGCCTACCGTTCGTCACCGCCGCCTGGCAGATCTATCTCTTGGTCTTCTTGATGCAAATCTGCTCGGCAGCCTTCGTTCCCGTCTTCCAAGCAACAATTCCGGATGTCTTGGACAGCGAAGAAGAATACACCAAGGCCCTCTCACTTTCGCGCCTTGCCTACGATCTCGAGAACCTCGCAAGTCCGACATTGGCGGCAATTGCCCTGCTGTTCATCAGCTTCGAGGCCTTGTTCGCCGTCAATGCGGTTGCTTTCCTGATCTCTGCCGGTCTGATTGTGACGGCCACACTGCCAGCCGACCAGGCGCCAAGGACCGGCGGTGCAATTTGGTCGAAAACATTATTTGGCGTGCAAGCCTATCTCTTGACGCCGCGATTGCGCGGGCTCCTTGCAGGATCCATGGTCGCGGCTGCCGGCGGTGCAATGGTCTTGGTGAACACTGTGGTTTTCGCACGCGGCCTGCACGCGGAAGGAGAGCATGGCACCGCCATCTTACTCGCGGCATTCGGCGCCGGCTCCATGGCCGCCGCCTTCGCGACACCAACGCTTCTCGCCTATGTCAGCGAAAAAATAGTAATGATTTCGAGCGGCATCCTGATCACGCTAAGTCTCGCTGCGACCAGCTTCCTGCCAACATACATTTGGATGCTGGTCTTATGGGCCACCATAGGGTGCGGTTACTCCGCCATCCAGCTTCTGTCCGGTCGGCTATTGCGCAGATCGTCCGACATCGCCAGTCGTCCATCATATTTTGCCGCTCACTTCGCGCTATCGCATTTCTGCTGGCTGATAACTTATCCCCTCGCAGGATTACTCGGCAGCAATTTCGGTTTGGCGTTTGCGTCAACCGTCTTGTGTTGCATTGCCGTGGCAGCGACGGCAATGGTCATACTCCATTTGCCCCACCAAGATGCAATCGAGCTTGAGCACGTTCACCAGGCAACCACTGGTGATCACGACCACGTGCACGACGAGCATCATCAGCACGACCATAAAGGGTGGGAAGGCCCGGAGCCGCATCGCCATCCCCATTATCATTCTGAGATCCGCCACCGTCATCATTTTGTCATCGACGACAATCACACCCGCTGGCCCCACCGCAATTGACCGCTGACCAATATCATTGCGCCTGCCGTTGATGCATAACGCAGCCGGGCACGAGGTCTCCTGCTCCAGTTGACAACAACATATGTCCGAGCCCCATATGGACCGGCGGGCCACACCCGGCGACCTCTGACGGCAAGGTCCATTGTTCCGGTCCAATTACCGTCACGGAATCATCATTCTGCTTTTAGAAAGGCGGGCGCATATGGCGGCCGACACGACTGATACCATCCCAAATTCTGTCACACCGTCACTTGCAGAGGCCGTGAAGACGTGGTGGCGCATCGGGATACTCTCGTTTGGCGGACCGACAGCGCAAATTGCGCTGATGCACAAGGTAATTGTCGATGAAAAAAAGTGGCTAAGCGAACGCCAATATTTGAATGCCCTAAGCTTTTGCATGTTGTTGCCGGGCCCCGAAGCAATGCAGCTTGCCACCTATGCCGGCTGGCGTCTGCATGGCCTCGTGGGCGGCCTAGCGGCTGGCTTGTTGTTTGTTTTGCCAGGCGCAGCCATCGTTCTCACCCTCGCGATGATCTATGCCGCTTTTGGAAATGTGCCTGTCGTCACCGCCATATTCTTTGGCATCAAAGCAGCGGTACTCGTTATCGTCATCGAGGCGCTACTTAGGATTTCCAAGCGCGCGCTAAGTCAAAACGCACATTGGCTCATAGCGGCAGGCTCATTCTTGGCAATCTTTTTCGCCGGTCTGCCATTTCCTTTGATCATCACCGTCGCAGCCGCGATCGGCTTTTTGCAGGGCGATAGCGATACCCACGAGGCACATGCCACACCAGCCAAGGTTCCGCTATCAAAAACGGTGACCACCATCGCCAGCTGGCTCGCGATCTGGCTCCTCCCGCTCTTGATTCTGGCGCATGCTCTTGGCACGACGCATGTCCTCGTCCAACTTGGCTGGTTCTTCTCCAAGCTCGCCGTTGTAACATTCGGTGGCGCCTATGCTGTGCTTGCCTATATGGGACAGGATGTTGTGGTTCATCATGGCTGGCTTGAAGCTGGCCAGATGATGGACGGCCTGGGGCTTGCCGAGACCACACCTGGCCCACTGATCCTCGTTACTGAATTCGTTGGCTATCTGGCTGCCTATCGCCATGGCGGCGAACCAGCTCATTTTGTTGGGCTTGCTGGCGCCCTCGTGGCCCTTTGGGCAACGTTTGCACCGTGCTTTCTCTGGATCTTTGCGGGCGCGCCGTATATCGAGTGGATCATTGCCCAGCCCAGATTGCGGGGGGCACTCTCTGCAATCACGGCTGCCGTAGTTGGCGTTATATTGAACTTGGCCGTCTGGTTTGCGCTGCACGTGTTTTTTGCAAAGGTGGACCATATTGAGACAATGGGCCTAAGACTGTGGGTCCCTCAACTGCAAACCCTTGATTGGCGTGTGGTTGCGCTGTCAGTTATCAGCGGCCTTTTGCTGCTTCGGCTGCATTGGAGCATTGCATGGGTCATCGCCTTTGCTGCGGCTCTCGGGCTCGCCGTGAAAATGTCCGGCATTTAGACCCACTGTATAAAATGCATTGGCGCACGTCGCGCATCAGCGGCCAACAATAAACAGCGCCAAAACAAGTGTCCACACAACGCCCAGGCAAATTTCAGCTCATCGCGCTGCAATTGCAGTTGACAGCACGTGCTACTAACGTGGCCGCACCTGACCGCGGATTTGTCTTCCCCGGATCAATGGCAGGAACAGCACAATTGACAATGCAATTCCCATCAGCACCAGGAAGTCAGTAGAATATGCAGAAATTGCTGCCTGCCGGGTCACCTCATCGTTGAGCCGCATAATACCGCTCGGACGCAAAGTACTCCAACCGAAATGGGCGCCGCCGGAATGCAGCATAAAATTGTAGGGCGTAACGAACTCACCGATGCGCGCGTGCATGATCTGCGTATTTTGCAACAGCAACGACGTCAAGACAGAAACGCCAATCGCCTGACCCACGTAGCGAATGAGGTTGACGAAGGCGCTGGCATCGGTCCGGTATTGGCTTGGCAAGGTCGCAAACGCAACGACGTTGAGCGGAATGAAGACCATACCGAACCCGGCACCTTGCACAAAGGTCGTAGTGCCCAGCGTCCAGGGATCGATGTCCGGCGTCCATCCCGACTGGTAATAGAATGAGCCACTCATAAGTGCGATCCCGGCGAGAATAATCAAACGCGGATCGACCTGATTGGAAATTCTCCCGACGATGATCATGCCAAGCATGGTCCCAAGTCCACGCGGTGCCAACATGATACCGGCATCAAGAATGGGATAGCCCGCCATATTCTGCAAATAGAGCGCGACCAGCGCGGTGCTCGACAACAGAATGGCACCGAAAAGCAATAGCATCACAAATGCGGCCGCAAAATTTCGGTCGGCAAACATCTCCCGTGACACCAAAGGCCGCCTGGCCGTCAAGACTTGCACGATAAACAGATACAGACAAAGGCAGCCGACGACCAATTCTATGATGATCTCGGTGGACGTAAACCAACCGAGCCGCTCGCCGCGATCCAGCATCAACTGGAACGCCCCGATAGCTGTCGCCAAGAACCCAAATCCCAGCCAGTCGAAGCCGTGCCCGTCGTCAGAACGCTCCTTGTCCTTGTCCAGCAACAGCCAAAGCCCTGTAAAGGCAACAATTCCAATCGGCACATTGATGTAGAAGATCCACCGCCAATGATACATCTCGGTGATGTAACCACCGATGCTTGGGCCGACCACCGGCCCAACCATCACGCCGATGCCCCAGATCGACAATGCCGAACCGCGTTGTTCAACTGGATAGATATCCAGAAGCGTCGACTGTGAAAGTGGGATCAGCGCGGCACCAAACGCGCCCTGCAACAATCTGAAAATCACGATTTCGGTAAGGGAACTGGCTTGGCCACTCAACATCGAGGCAATCGTGAAACCCGCCATCGCAATCAGAAAACAGCGGCGATGTCCGAACCGCTTAGCAAACCAGCCAACACATGCCGTCATGATCGCAGCCATGATGACATAGGACGTCAGAACCCATGTGATTTGATCCGGTCCCGCCGACAAGCTCGAGCGCATATACGGCAGCGCCATAGTCGCATTGGTCGTATCGAGCGCCTGCATCAATGTCGCAATCATGGCACAGGCTGTGATCAGCATTCGGCGCAAACCGGTCATCGGTCGTGCCGGTGCGCCAACTGCAGTCATTTCTTAGGGCCCCAACCGAAGAGATCAAAGATAGAGCGCTGATGACCTGTATCGATACGAACCACCGCACTCATGCCGGCCCTCAAATGTAGTTTTGAGTTTCCGCCCTCTACTGCAATGCGCAATGGCACCCGTTGCGTGATCTTGACCCAATTGCCGCTCGCATTTTGCGATGGCAGAATTGAAAACTCTGCCCCTGAGGCCGGGCTGATGCTTGCAACCTTGCCCCGCCAAGTATGCCCTGGATAGGTATCGATGGTAATCTTGACGGGATTGTCGGGCCGAATATGCGTGAGGCTGGTTTCCTTGACGTTGGCATCGATCCAGACATCATCCGTACCGACCAGGGCAACCGCGCCGCGATTCGTCAGAGCCGCCGTCGGCGCAACCAAATAGGTACCGGGCTGCAGGGCGTCCACCTTGGTCACGATGCCTGAAAACGGCGCCCGCACAATCGTGCGGTTGCGTTGTCGGCGCGCTTCATCAACCCCTGCCCGAGCCTGCAGATATTCCGGATGTGCAGCAACAGGAATATCAGGGTCGCCACCAAGCTTGGTCAGTTGAACATCGGCCTTTTGCTGCAATGACTCGAGCTTTCGCCGCGCTGCGATCAAATTGAATCGCACCTGATCATAAATAGCCTGGCTAATCGCTTTCTTGGCCACCAGGTTTTGATAGCGCGCAAATGTCTTCTGACCGAGGTCGACCTGCGCCTGTTGCGCCGCGATTTCGCTTTTTAGCTGCCGATACTCAAGCTTCATCGCCTTTATCGACAACGCCTTCTGCGCCAGTGCCGCCTTCGCATTCGCAACGGCAATATCGAAACGTCTGGGATCAAGGCGAAACAGGACATCGCCCTTTTTAACCCTCGCCCCCTCCCGCACTTCGACACGTGCCACAATCCCCGACACCTCGGTAGTGACCATTAACTTGGCCGCCCGCACATAAGCGTCTTCAACAACGACATAACGCCCGCCTGAAAGCCACAGCCACAAACCAACCAAGCCCACCACCAAAACCGCGCCACCCATCAAAACCGCGCGCAGCATCGACCGGCTATGCCGCGCTCTGGCCCACACGGTTGACGCCCCGTCAATTAGACGGGCCAGATCCTTTGGCGGAATTGGTTTGGTCATTAGCAATTCCTCATGACGCACCACACGACGATCCCTATGGCAGCGCCGAGCTGATAGACCGCTCAGGCACGCCACCCCGAACAGCCGCCTTTTGATCTCGGCCTGGACCTCTCCCTGTTTCGTGGGCGGATCGTCCGGCTGGGCGTGAATATAGCCGGCCCGATTACGATTTGGTAGCGCTCAATCGCCGTATACCTACCAACCAGGTCGGCCTGCCAACAAACGAGTTGGCGCTACCATTTGGGTGCTCAAAGCCGATGCTCAATGAGCACGGCGTGCGGGCCCGATCCAATGCCTGAGGCAATGCCCGCCGCTTAGCCTCGCGTGGCCAGCTTGCCCGTCAATAAATCAGCGATAGAAATAATGGGAGCGACCGGTCCCGGTCGGCGCAAGTGAATTCAGAGCTTGGAGATCTAGTCGCTTGCACCCTGTCAACGCTTGGTCAACAACAGCCGTGCCGTGCCCGTGTCTCCAAAGATACGAACGACCATTTTAGTGCCGGTCCGCACAACCCTGACCCTGCCATCGAGATCATATTCATCATTACGAATCTGGCCGATAAACTTTTCCCCACCCAAACTCGAAATTGAACCCGATTGCAGCAACCGAACAGAGCGTGTTGCACAAACAGATTTCACAGAAAAAACAATTTCCGACTCGCGATCGTAATTTACACGGCAGCGAACAAAAACCTTTTCACCGTTTTTCAGCGTCGCGTATCCTGGTCCCTGCCACAGCCCACTGATATCGGATGAAGGACGACGTCCACGAGGCCTTGGTTTCTTGGCAATTGCAACAGGCGCGCGAGACGGCTTCAGGCCCCACAAATTCTCGATTGAATAGCCAACAATCTTCTTTTCTTCGCCATAGGCTGGCCAAGCCGTGACCATCAAAAGAAATAGTATGTATTTAATCGCCTTATGCATTGTCTTAGCTACCCAATGCCGAATTTTCGGAGTGTTAGAAATCGACAAAACGTTGTCAGCAACACATCAAAACTTGCAATCACCTAACAATTCCCGAAGTGCTATTGAAATGTCAATAGAATTGATTTCGCCCCACCGCACGGCTTACGCAGCGCCAATTCAACGGGTACAAACGTGAGCTCAAAAACACCCGACTTTTGGACATCCAATGGCTCAGAATAAAAAAGAGAAAATCCTGGCAAAAATCGAAGACTAAATAGTTTTTCAAATAGTTTGCCAACAATTCGAGCGCAGCGGCCTCCAAGCTATCAGTGTTGTCCCACATCAGCTCAAACGATGGACAACTTTGTGCACAGATCAAATCATGCGACGCTAATGAAAGGCTGTCGGGCCTCTCATGATCACCAAATGCGCTATGGTGATTCGCACCACAAATCAAACTGTCTACCGCAATGACCATTACCGCACGCCGCCGGCCGGCATACCTATAGATCTAAGCTCTGCCTCCTAAGTCCCGCAAATACATTGGTCAGATCGAGCAAATGAACGCCGCTGAGCAAGCCGGTTGTCCTTAGCCAATACCATTTCCAATCAGTCGCTTAATGGTCTGCACAAGATCGCATGGCTTAAAGAGATCGCCATCATGGACGAAAACACGACGCGTGCTCACCAAACCATAGTAAATCGAGGTGTGATGCCCGCGCAGCGCCGGACCCAATCCATCTCTAGCTCGGTACAATCGGTCACCACATCATGCAGGAACAGCCGTTCGTCCAAGGCAAAGCCCGCAACGTCGATTGACGCCCGCCGAAGCAGGTCCTAAGCAATGGGGCACCGGGCATCTGACGCCCGCCCCCAGGTCCCAAAAGCGAATTCACCATGCAAGGTGAAATCTATGTGGCCGGAGCGGTCTTTCAATCGTGCCTTAGAACTATTTGCGCTGCCGAACCATTTGAACTCGCACAGGTATTATGCAAGACAATCCGCCACCATCCCCCGCAACCCTCGCCAAAGAGGCCCGTTCCTGGCCTTTCGAAGAAGCACGTCGGCTCGTCAAACGTCTTGAGCGCGTCGATCCGGATGCCAAGAAGACGGTTATATTTGAGACCGGTTACGGACCATCGGGCCTGCCCCACATCGGCACCTTCGGCGAAGTGGCACGCACCGCCATGGTCCGCCACGCGTTTGAAACATTGACCGAAGGAAACCGCAAGACCCGCTTGATTTGCTTTTCCGACGACATGGACGGATTGCGGAAAGTCCCCGACAACGTGCCAAATCAGGAGATGTTGGCCCAACATCTCGATAAGCCGCTGTCGGCTGTCCCGGACCCTTTCAGTAATGAATACCCGAGTTTTGCCGCACACAACAATGCGCGCCTGATGCGTTTCCTCGATCAGTTTGGCTTTGACTACGAGTTTTTTTCGGCGACAGACTGCTACAGGTCCGGACAAATGGACCGAACACTGCGCACGATGCTCGAGCAGTATCAACGCGTTATGGACATCATCCTGCCGACCTTGGGCGCCGAACGCCAGGCAACCTATTCCCCGTTCTTGCCCGTCTGCCCGAGCACCGGCAAAGTCTTACAAGTGCCGATGATCGAAACCCGGCCCGATCAAGGTACCGTCGTATACGCCGATCCAGCAACTGGTGCCCACATTGAAACACCGGTAACCGGCGGTCACGTCAAGTGCCAGTGGAAAGCAGACTGGGCCATGCGTTGGACAGCCCTTGGCGTCGACTATGAAATGGCGGGAAAAGATCTCATTGAATCCGTCAATCTATCATCCAAGATATGCCGCGTCCTTGGCGGCACGCCTCCGGAGGGCTTCAACTACGAATTGTTTTTGGACGAGAATGGCCAGAAAATTTCGAAATCTAAAGGCAACGGCCTCACCATTGAAGAATGGCTGACCTATGCCAGCCCGGAAAGCCTTTCGCTCTATATGTTCCAAAAGCCCAAGGCAGCAAAGCGGCTCTATTTCGATATTATTCCGAAGACCGTTGATGAATATCTTCAATTCCTGGCCACCTATGCGACGCAGGAGCCACAAAAGCAACTGGACAACGCGGTTTGGCATATTCACAACGGCACGCCACCGGCCGCGCAACTGCCAATTAGTTTTGCGCTTCTGTTAAATCTCGTTTCGGCGTCAAATGCGCATGATAAGGCCGTTTTATGGGGCTTTATCCGACGCCTCGCACCCGACGCCAGTCCCGAGCAGCACCCTTTGCTGGACCAACTTGTCGGCTATGCCGTGTGCTACTACGATGCCTTTGTGAAGCCGACCAAGAAATTTCGCGATCCAACACCGAGCGAACGCGAGGCACTCACCGCGCTTGACCAAACACTTGCCGGCATCGAGGCGAACTCGACAGCAGCCGACCTACAAAACATAGTCTACGAGACAGGTAAGCAGCACGGCTACGCCGACAACCTGAGAGACTGGTTCAAGGCAATATACGAGGTATTGCTTGGCCAGAGCCAAGGTCCGAGATTTGGCTCGTTCATAGAGCTCTATGGCGTCGAAGAGACGAGAACTCTGATCGCCAAGGCACTGGCTGGCGAATTGGCATCGGATGCTTAAGGCCGGGCGGTCTGGGTCCAAGAACGTGCAACTTTTGACCGCAGGCGAGCCCACACGAGCATATCTCAGCTAGACCGAGGCTGCTGTGCCAAGCTGCCAATCCGCGAACAAGACGTCGATGAGCTCTTCCGTTCGCGCAACGATTGTATCGGGCGTCCACGCATTGTAAGCCAACGCCGCACCCTCTGCCAGGGCGAGCCCAGATTCTGCGAATATCGCCCGCTTTGCACTATAGTCTTGCGCCGCTGCCAACTGATTGTCGGCAGGCGTCAATAGGACGAGGTTGCCAAGGCGATTGGCATAGTTGCCGACATCGACGCGAGTTGGAAAATCAGCCCGCCATTCCGCCGCACGATTAGGGTTCCTCGGCAAAACATGCTCGATCGTATAGTTACTGAAATCCACGCTGTCCGGGTTACTTTCAAGCCGATAAGTGAGGAGCTGCAGGACGGCGGCACAATAGTGCTTGGCATAGAATGTCCGGCTGCCAAGGTGCGCAAGCGCTGCACTACGATACTTTGCATCAATGTTCAAAGTCCGCATGGTCCGCGGTGATTCCACACCATCAATATCGCTGATGACATTTATGAAACGGCGCTCCTGCTCGGTAGGATCTGCGCCAGCGAGCCTGAGCAACCAGGCCAAACGCTCCAGCAAGAAGAAAAAATCAGGCGTTTGCAAATCATCGCCCCCTCGCTCTGACAACCAATAGAGTGCCGGTGGAATCCAGTATGTTTGCTCCAGCCAGAACAATGTCCTGAGCCGATAGGCCGTCGCCACCTGCGCTTCACCGCTAGCAATCGCTTGGCGCTTAAGCGGGGCAAAATGGCGTGCGCGCATCAACAATTCATCACGCAAAAAAGAAAGGCCGTTTTGATTGATTTTGAAGTATTGTGCGAGATCTTTTTCTACCGGTTTTGCCGACCGACGCCGCAGTTTTATGGTCCTGACAAAACCCAGCAACCGGCACAGGTCATCGGCATCGACGACTGACTGGCATTCTCCCCAAAGGCGTCCTGCTTCTTCCTGATCCTCTCGCGGCATCATCCCAATAAGGCTTATCTTCGTTCGCTCACTTGAATGAAAATCGAGGCCGGTCTCCTCTTCAACAGCCAGCATCGACCAAGCCTCTTCCGGATCTCTGACAGCCACGACCAAAATGTAGCAGTCATCCAAAACAAACGACATGAACTCTGCCCGTTGTTCCTCATCGGGCACAACCTCCAACAACTGGGCCCGCAAATGATCCCGGTTTTGCAGAATGAGACGTTCACTTTCCGACAGAGCCATGACATCACCTTCGCACTCGCGAAGACTACGACCAGGCTCTTGCACAAATGAAGAGAAGAAGGCTTCAAGCAACGGCTGCGGCACCATGCGATAGTCGCCGTCACCATCTTTTACATCTCCGGCATAGAATTGGACAGCCGATCCAGCACGCTGTTTTGTGTCCTGGTCTTCTGCCAGATCGCGCAACAACGCAAACAAGATTGTAAGTGTCAGCAGACGCTGCTGGCCGTCGATCAGACTTACCGAACCGGTTTCTTCAAACTCAGAAGTCGCAATGCGGATCTGCCCAAGAAAGTAACGTCCGTTTTCCGATTTCATGGCGTGGAAGATATCCGATAACAGTCTTCCTACATGTTCTTCACGCCACGCATATGCCCGTTGAAACCACGGCAGACGAAAACGGTAGCTGTCCGAAAACAGCTGGCCAATCTTTATGACCTGAGCCTTCACGAAATCATCAGGTGGAGGTTCTAGGCCGTCCTCACCTTGTTCACTGTCCCGCTGATCTGCAAACAATGCCCTTCCAAAAATTCCAAACGCCACCCAGACGTCCCCTCTCAAATTATCTATTTTTTGAACAAGTATTTGACTACGACAGTCGCAACAACAAGCTTTCAAATTTTCCAGGAAAGAACCCTAGCATCCCAATCGACCAGAGAGAAGTCGAGAGCAAAAATTCAGTATTCACCGTGTGACGACAATTTGTCCTTGCGATGGACTTACAAAGGGTGGCGCGCAACCGCGCCAACTGGAAACACAACCGAAAGCGTACGCCTCACGAAGGGGCAAGCATCCCTTCCCTATTGGCACACCTATTTTCGCACCGGCAGTAGGCTGATATTGCACTGCACCAGGCCAACCGCTCACAAGATATCGCTGCCCCATGCCCGCATATGTTAGGCCGGCACACCACCCTTCCCTGAACGACGTGTCGCTCCTGCTGCAACTCTCCACAGCGCTAAGGATTTGTTCCACGGGAAGCTAGATCCTTGAAAACGAATGTCGTATGCCATGCCAAGCCACGAATTGAACATAACGGACACACCAAGAACACATGGCCATCGTATTCAAAATCTGCCCACGCCCTGCCTGGCAGGACGCCAAGCACGAGGGGATTTACACCGGTTCACCCGACGACCAGCGCGACGGCTTCATCCACCTGTCGACGGCACCGCAATTGGCTGGCACCTTGCGCAGGCATTTTGCTGGCCAATCGAATTTGGTATTGATTGCCTTTGACCCGAAAGATCTCAGCCCGGCCCTGAAATGGGAACCATCGCGCGATGGCATGCTCTTCCCGCATCTCTATGGCCCCCTCGCACCCGACCTTGCATTGTGGGCGCATGACCTGGCGCGGGATCAGTCCGGCCAACACGTTTTACCCGAAGAGGCCCGGGCATGATCGGTTTTCTGAGCCGGTTTCTGATGCCGGGCTTGATGGTGTTACCGCCCGAAATCGCCCATGCGCTGACCATTCGGGCGCTGGAGGCCGGCTTTTATCCGCATGACACCTCCGCTCCGGATCCGCGCCTCCAGGTTACGGTCTGGGGACAAACGTTTCCCAATCCGCTCGGCATTGCCGCCGGTTTCGACAAAGACGCCCGCGTCCCCGATGCGGTTCTCAAACTTGGCTGCGGCTTTGCTGAAATTGGCACGGTCACCCCAAAGCCGCAGCCCGGTAACCCTGCCCCACGAGTTTTCCGTCTGATCGCCGATCACGCCGTAATCAATAGTCTCGGTTTTAATAGCGCCGGCCACGATGCCACATTGGCCAATCTGACACGCTCCGGACCCGACGGCATAATCGGCATCAACATTGGCGCCAACAAAATCTCTAATGATCGCACAGAAGACTATGTTCAAGGCCTTGCCAAATTCTATTCCATTGCCAGTTATTTCACTGCCAACATCTCATCCCCAAACACTCCGGGCCTACGTGATTTACAGGCACCAAAAGCGCTGGACGACTTATTGACCAGATTGTTGAGGGAACGCGATCGCCTGGCGACCGAGACCGGCATTCATCGACCGGTCGTGATCAAGATTTCACCTGACATCGCCGAAGAGGATCTGCCCGCAATCGTTGAGACAATCACCGGCCACAGGGCTGACGCGATCGCCATATCGAACACCACATTTTCCCGCACGGGTCTGATTGATGAATATTCCGGTGGCAAGTTCGGTGGCCTCTCGGGACGGCCAATATTTCACCGCACGACAGTGGTTTTAGCGCGTGTCTATCAATTAACCGGTGGTACAATTCCATTGATCGGCATCGGCGGCATCGACAGTGCTGAGACCGCTGTTTCCAAGATCGAAGCCGGCGCCGCCTTGATTCAGCTCTATACCGGACTAATCTTCCAAGGCTCTCGCCTCATTCCTCAGATAAAGACCGGTCTGGCAGCAACCCTGGAGCAGCGCGGCCTGACGAATATCTCCGAACTCACCGGAACCAAGGCAGCCGATTGGGCAAAAAAATCAATCGAAAGCGGCTGAAACACACCCAATTTTCAAGACGAATCCTTGCGCCCGCCAAACGCCCCGATCAAGCGGGCGATCAACCAGATCGGAATTACGACCACGGCGCCGACCAGAAAGTATTTGAACAACCACTCGACCCAGTCAAATCCGAAATCGTATAGCCGGCGCACGATAATATCGAGCCTATAAAGCAGATCGGCAGGCGTTATACCGATCGCCGACAACACAATCCCGACCACGATCGACAATATCACCAGGCGTATGAAGACGCCCCAAGGGTTGCCACCAAAGATCTGCTTACTATCCATCTACATCCCATCCAAATTCGCCCTGACGTCTCTGCCCTGTACATGATCTCCTTTTGCGTTTCTACCCCCGCCAGAGCATTCTAATCCAATGGTAACACGAACCCGCAAAAGATCTGGTGCCAAATCAGCCGCGCCCAGCGCTGGCAAACAACAACGCAAAACAAGCCGGCCCCCTCTTCCGGCCCCGTTCACCGCCTGGTTCAAGCGTCGGGGCTGGCGCCCACGCACCCATCAATTGCAGGTTGTAGAACAAGCCGCCAAAGCTCGCTCCACTCTGCTTATTGCACCCACCGGCGCCGGCAAGACCTTGGCAGGCTTCCTACCAAGCCTGATTGCACTGTCGAAAGACCGCCCCCAACGTGTCGGCGCGGGGCTTCACACATTATACATATCGCCGCTAAAGGCTCTCGGTGTCGATATCGCCCGCAACCTGGCAACGCCCATTTCCGAAATCGGTCTCAATATCAAATTGGAAACACGTTCCGGCGATACCTCCACCGCCAAACGCCTGCGACAGCGTACCAAACCACCTGACATACTATTAACGACTCCGGAGCAGTTGGCGTTATTGCTGAGTTATCCCGATCCGGACTACCTGTTTGCGGATCTCCGCTATGTCATTCTCGATGAATTGCACGCCCTTACACCGTCAAAGCGCGGTGATCTGCTAGCCCTCAACCTGGCCCGCCTCCATGCACTGCCCCGGCCGCCGACCCTCATTGGTCTATCAGCAACGATCGCACGGCCGAGTGAATTGCGCGCCTTCCTCATGCCGCAACACTGCACCGACGAAGCGATCACACTTGCTGATCTCATTGACGTTGCGAATGTGACCAAACCTGAGATCCGCATTCTTGAAACGGAGGATCCTCTGCCCTGGGCCGGCCACACATCGCGCTATGCGGTTCCAGAACTCTACAGGGAGATTATCAATAACAATCTGACTTTGCTGTTCGTCAACACCCGCAGCCAAGCCGAGCTCTTGTTCCAAGAATTGTGGCACATCAACGACCAGCAATTAGCCATCGCCCTCCATCATGGTTCCCTCGATGCAACGCGGCGCAGGAAAGTTGAAGCGGCCATGGCTGCCGGTCAACTAAAGGCTGTGGTCTGCACCTCGACCTTGGATCTCGGCATCGATTGGGGAGATGTGGATCTTGTAATCAATGTCGGCGCCCCCAAAGGGGCAAGTCGCCTGATGCAGCGCATCGGCCGCGCCAATCATCGCCTTGAGGAGCCCTCACGTGCACTCCTCGTGCCATCAAATCGCTTCGAGGTCCTGGAGTGCCGCGCCGCACTTGATGCTGCCCACGACGGCACGCAGGACGTCATGGTCAACCGATCCGGCACACTTGATGTGCTCGCCCAGCACATTCTCGGCGTTGCAGCCAGTGGCCCTTTTGACCCCAACGTCCTGTTCAGCGAAGTTCGCCTGGCGCTGCCCTACGCGGCGCTGTCGCGCCAGCAGTTCGATCGCATCTTGGACTTTGTTTCGACCGGCGGCTATGCACTGCGCGCGTATGAGCGTTACGCAAAATTGCGCACTGAGGACGATGGGACCGTGCGCTTGTCCCATCCGCGGTTCGCCCAGACCTATCGCACTAATATCGGCACCATCATCGATAGCCTGACCATGAAAGTTCGAATGGTCTCCGGGCGCACCCGCGCCAAAAGCCGCCTCAGTGGCGGCCGGATCATGGGCGAAATCGATGAATGGTTCATCGCCGAATTGAGTATTGGCGATACGTTTGCGTTCGCCGGTGAAGTCGTACGCCTCGAAGGGCTCTCGGAAACTGAGGTATTCGTATCGCGCGCAAATCATCCCAACCCACGCATCCCAAGTTATGGTGGTGGCAAATTCCCGCTCTCCACGCATTTGGCAGCGCGCGTTCGCGCAATGCTCGCCGATCCATCTACCTGGACCCGTCTACCGGCACCGGTTGCCGAGTGGCTGACCTACCAGCAGGAGCAGTCCGTAGCTCCCGCCGCTGATGAAGTTCTGGTTGAAACGTTTATGCGTTCAAAGCGCCACTATATGATCGTGTATCCTTTCGAGGGCCGACTTGCACACCAGACGCTCGGCATGTTGTTGACCCGACGCCTCAAGCGCTGGAAGGCCACCCCGCTTGGATTCGTCGCCAATGATTATGGCCTTGCCATTTGGGCCCGACGCAGCATCGCCGATATGATCTCTGCCTCAACATTCACGCTTGCGGACCTGTTTGACACCGACATGCTCGGCGATGACCTCGATGCGTGGCTCGCAGACTCGACCTTGATGAAACGCACATTCCGCCATTGTGCGATCATCGCGGGCCTCGTTGAAAAGCGCCATTTGGCGATCAAACGGACTGCGCGTCAGCAAACCATATCCGCCGATCTGATCTATGATGTCTTGCGCCGCCACGATCCGGAGCATGTCCTATTGGAGGCTGCATGGCGCGACGCTGCAACAGGCCTGTTGGACATTGCCCGTCTCGGCGATTTTCTCCACCGGATCAAAGGTAACATTCGCTATCAGCCATTGCGCAATGTCTCGCCATTAGCCATACCGCTGTTATTGGAAATCGGTAAAGAACCTGTACACGCTACCAACGCTGACGATCTATTGCGTCAGTCTGCAGAGGCCATGTTGACATCTATCGGCGCGACAAGCGGGGAGAATTCATAAATGCTTGGGCCAAAACCCCAACAATTCGATATGCGCGATTTCAAATCGCAACCGATCGCGTTGTGCGGCAAATCGTTTATTGCCGACGTCTCAGGTGCCCTTTATTGGCCAAGCGAACGCGCCCTCTTGGTCGCCGACATGCATCTCGAAAAAGGTTCAGCGTTCGCCGTAAAGGGTCAAATGGTTCCGCCTTACGACACTCGTGAGACATTGACCAAGCTTGCAGGCGCTATAGATAGGTACAATGTTGAAACCGTCATTGCACTTGGCGACAGCTTTCAGGATTCCGACGCGGCTTCGCGCATGGTCGACGAGGACCTGCGAGTCCTAAAGATCATTCAAGAGGGCCGCTTATGGCTGTGGATTACCGGCAATCACGACCCGGAGATATCTGATCATCTTGGTGGTCGGGTCTTGAGCGAAGTCGAAATCGAAGGCATTACACTGCGCCATCATCCCAAAGCCGGACAAATCACCCACGAAATCGCAGGCCACCTCCATCCTGCCGGCAAGCTTTCGGTCTACGGCACATCATTGCGCCGGCCCTGCTTCATTTCAAATCGACGGCGTTTGATACTTCCCGCTTTCGGCACCTATACCGGCGGTCTCAACGTCCTCGACGATGCCTTTATGCCGCTTTTCAACAATGATGGCTTTTCGGTTTGGATGCTCGGCCATGACGGCTTGTATCCGGTAGCGACCCGCCAGCTGATACCGGACTGATAGTGCTCTAGCTACGGGCTCTGTCGAAGAATGTGGATGCCAACAGTCCAGCACACACCGACAGGAATACGGTAAAGACACCGTAGATAAACGGGAACGAAAACGCAAAAGTATGCAGGAGGGCTTCGAGCCCCTCACGCTGCAAATTGACCTGCGTTTGCAGCTGACTGAGCATCTTGCCCTTTCGAAACAGATAGACTCTGGCGTCCATCGGGCCAACCGGAACATTTGCCGGCAGCGCAATCGTTGCCCGGAACAAGCTCGTACCGACAAACACGACCCCGAATTCTTCTTCCCGGTAGAGTTTTTCCCGCCGCTTCAGCCGAATAACCGATGACCGGAAATCGCGGGCTTCGGTTGCGGTAATATTGTCCTGGGGCCTTTCCGCAGGCACCATTTGAACATGCTGAAAACCGATCTGATGCGTCTTTAGAAGGGTATCGTCGGCAATCTCATCAATCGGCCGCGTCGATGCAATTGCATAATAACTTGGTACCGTTTCGTAGGCCTGAGCCCTAGCATTAATCCACATTCCTGCGATATTTTCTTTGCGGCGCGCCACCAGTTTTTGATTTGCCCCCTCAACAACAATTACGATGTCATAGGCATCACTCCCCGCATGCTTGGCACCGTCAATAGCTCCAAAGACAACGATCTCGGTTCCCGTAAAGCTCGACGTCACCGCGACGCTTCGTGTCGAGACATCGGCTTGCACAGTCTCAGGCCGCCCCTGGTCACCCGGCGGTGACTGGGCCACTTGCGCATAGACATTGTGCGCACCAGCAACGAGCACAAAGCCGATCATCCATAGACTCAAGCAAGAGCGCGCAATGGATCTGGCCGTCAGCCGTGCGAATGTGAGATGCCGGCTCATCAATGCCCACCTCCGAATAACGGGCTAATGGAGTAGAGTTCCGTCGGCATAACGACCAGGCTCCAAGCCATTCGGGCACATACCAGGAGTACCAAGGCTGCAAGCAGGAAGCGCAGCTGCTCGCCCCGCAGCTTTTCGCCCACCAACACGCCGAACTGTGCGCCTATAACCCCGCCGATCATCAAAATCAGCGCCAAAACGAAATCAACTGTCTGGTTCTGGGTGGCATGCAGGATGGTGGTAAAGCCGGTGACAAATACGATCTGAAACAACGACGTGCCAACGACAACATTGGTTGGCATTCTCAACAGATAGATCATCGCCGGCACCAGCACGAAACCGCCGCCAACCCCCATTATTGCGGCTAGAAAACCGACAAACGAGCCGATGACGAATGGTGGCACGGCACTGATATAGAGCTTGGAGCGCCGAAACCGCATTTTCAGCGGCAGCCCATGAATCCAGCCGTGTTGGCCGGGCTTCCGCCCGGAACCGGTCTGACCGGACCGCGCCTGGCGGATAGCGTTGATGCTTTCAATAAACATCAGGCTGCCAATAATGCCGAGGAAGGTGACGTAGCTCAAAGTGACAAACAGCTCGAATTGACCAGCCTGGCGCAACACCTTGACCATCTGCACACCGATGGCCGAGCCGAGCACACCACCCAAGAGCAGGACAGTCCCCATCGTCAGGTCGACATTCCGCCTGCGCCACTGCGCCACTGCGCCTGACACCGACGAGGCGACGATCTGTGCTGCTTCGGTGCCAACCGCCACGGCAGGCGGAATTCCAGAAAAAATGAGCATCGGCGTCATCAAGAAGCCGCCGCCGACTCCAAACATGCCGGACAGGAAGCCAACCGAAGCGCCCATGCCTAAAAAGACAAAGACGTTGGCGGACATTTCCGCAATCGGCAGGTAAAAATTCATATCTTGCCTAGGCCGCACCGCCCTTATCAGGGCCGAAAAAGGTTTTGTACAGGGCGCCGGCCACGCACCGAATTGCAGCAGCGTTCAGCGTCTCACGCGACGAGCATAAAGCGTGTGGCATAAGCTTGGGTCAATGGCTAATTGAAGTCTTATCCATAGCAGACCAGAAGTGTTGCGAAAAGCCATCTGATCGCCCCGCCGCCTACGAATAGGCCGCGGCGATTGTCAGATAATCAATTGAAAAAGCAACTGCCGAGCTTTTGCGTGGGACAATTCGTCCACCCGAACGGCATACGTACTGCGACAATCGAGCGGCTCTCACGAAGGGGCTGCGGCCGCCCTGCCCGCTATCCAAGCGCGGATCGATGAGGACCTTACCTCGGATCAGCGCTTTGTGCTGCTGCTTCGCACATTAGTGCGCCGTTGCCATAACGCGCCGGCAGCATGTGCGTCATTAGCAATTGCCGGTGCGCCGCGGCGCTGCCAACCTGCAACCGCCTTTTTCGCAATGGCCAACTGAGCTGTGGTCAGCTCAGCCTTGGTCTTTGCAAGACGCCGCTTGGCATCTTCATCGCCATCATTGGCCGCTAGTGCGAACCACTTATAGGCGAGGATCAGATCACGGGGCACCCCAAGACCACTGCCGAGCAAGATTGCCAAATTGAACTGGCTATCGCGAAGCCCGTGCATTGCCGCTTTATTGAACCATTCAGCAGCCCGCTTGTAGTCGGGCTGACGTTTCTGGCTCATGGTCGCCAACACGCCCAGGTTATGCATCGCCTTGACGTTGCCGTTGGCCGCCGCCCGCGCATACCAATTGCGCGCGCGTTCCAGGTCGAAACTGACGCCAACACCACGTTCATAAAACGCGGCAAGGCGATATTGGGCAATGGCAAAACCCTGCGAAGCCGAGCGCTGATACCATTTCAACGCCTGATCCAAATCTTGTGGCACCCCTTTGCCCTCGGCGAAGCGTGCGCCAATCTCGAACTGCGCGGAGGGATCACCATTGGCTGCCGCCAGGCGCAGCGACAATGGCCCAATCAAGGCGGGTGGCAAGGTAAGCTTCGAGACCCCCTTTCGGTCAGTCGATTTTGAGGAGGCAGCGAACCGACCGTCGCCATCAGCTGTGAGCGCTGCCTTTACAGGCTCTATCGCTGGCGTATTGTTTTCATCGCCAGCACTGGTTTGCACAGGCTGTGTCTTTGCCGGCGCCGTAGCCTTGGCAACTGCCGGCTGTGCCTTGGTACCGTCCGCCTTGACCACAGCGCTGGCCTTCGCCAACTCGCCAACACGGCCGTCGGCCATGCTCTGACGCAGCTGCCCACCATCAAATATCCCGTGGATTAGAAAACCACCAATGAGCCCAACCACAATGATAGAGCCGATCACCGAGCGCGATCCACGCCGTTTGGCCGCTGATTTTTGCGTCTTGTTTTTTGATTTGGAAAAAAGCTTGCCGAGACCGAACAGATTGAGCTTTTTATCGTCCTTCTGGTGATCCGCATTGGCGCGCTCGCGAGCAGCTTGTTGGGCTGCCCGGCGTGCCGCCTCAACCATTGACGCGTGCCGCCCAGCCGGAACATCTCCGGTAGGCTCCTTCTCCAGCGTCTCGGTCTTTTTTGTTTCGACGGTTGGCTTCTCTGCATCGTCTGAATCAGCCGGCAACAGAGGTTTCTCAACAATCTCTTCGATATCGCTTTCGAGAGTCACCGCAACCGGCAGCTCATTGCCGGCTGTTTGGCGCTCAAGCTCTAGAGCATAATCATCCAGGCACAGCGCATCGCACTCTGTTGCAGAGGCCAGAGGATCGGCCACTGGCGCTTTTTCCCGGTCGGCGACCGGTACCTGCTCGGGCACAGGCGCCTCAGCGGTTGGACGGCTCTGTACATCTGCCGATGCCAACACTTCATTGGCCGGCATGTGCCCTCCGAGAGCAATATAACGCCGGTCTATGTCATCAACGCGATCCAACAGCCGGATCAGCGCCTGCTGCATGGTGTCCAGCATCATATTGGTATGTTCTTCGCCGTCGCGCGCATCACTGATGAACTGGCGGACCATAGCGTTCAGATCACCTTCACCATTCTCGTCGGAGTTCGTCAGCCCATCGCTGACGGCAGCACGCGCACCGATGGATTGGCCCAATTGTTCAGCAATGTAGTTGACGTCCTCTTCACTCAGTCGCAGCGCTTTCGCGTCCCCGCCGACGTCATCTTCAGGAATCCGCGCCGCCAGAAGCCGCAATTCCTGTTCGACACTATCCAAGCGACCAAGCTTGTCGTGAACGCCATTTAGCTGATCACCAAGTTCATGAAGTTGGGCGCGCACACCTGCCCCTGAGAAGTCCTCCAACGTGCGGGCGCTGGATTGAACCCGAGCCTCCAACTGTCCGAGGCGAATTTCGACCGAATCCAATGTTTCATTGGTGGCCATGGCCGCGATCACCCGATCAAGCCGATCGACAACGGCGTCGATCCAAACATCGTTGGGCTTATTCTCCGCTGATTCCGGACGCTTTGCCACCGACTCTTTCTCGATCTGCGCCGCTTCTGCACCAACCATTGTATCCGGCACCGGGACCGATCGATCCGCTTCGCCTTCCTCATAGGCTCTGGCCAATGCTTCGGCTTGCGCTTGATCCCAAATCGAATCGGCTTCGACTTCCGAGGCCCGCACACTTTGCTCAATTTGGCGGACGTCGATAGCCGCGCTTCCGCTCGAATGTGCTGTCGCCGAATCCTCGGGCTGGACCTGTTGATTTGCAGCTACAGCTTGCGCCGCCGCCGGCAAAACCGTACCGCCGTGACTGACAGGCGGTCCTAGAGCGTCGCGCGCACCCGCCATGGGGTCGTCAGGCGTATCCTCGACCGGCTGATAAATGCTCTCGTTGTCTTGCACCGGCGCACTGCAGTGATCTTGACCGCTATCGGAGTGGTCTTGCTGCCGATCGGTGGCCTCCAAGCGGTCGGCGATTGCGCGCAAAATGAGGTCCAAGTCTTCCCGTGTTGCAGGACCCACGTCCTTGCGTTCAGGCGCAGTTGGCTCGGACCCTTCTCCACCTCCATCGTTATGGTGCGCAGACATTCTGTCCCCCAAGACATTTGCTCAATTCGCCATGCTTGAGACCCGGATCGCCAGTGCGTTTTGCTGCGACGGCAATCGGGAATGGATCTTGCCACGCAGTGAAACCACACATGACGCAACACGAGCCACAATCTGAACACCAACACTCTCAGCCCCTGGTAAACGGGAGGTTAAATCTTTGATCGCCAGATCATGAAAGGAAGAAAATGAACAAAAAGCAGAACTATTCAGTACGAAATCGGCCCATCTACGGTCATAAATTGTCGCAACTGAACGAAATGATGCTGCCAATTGGAAGAAAAACATCGATCAAAAATAAGATAAGCGAATCACCACCCCGTTTGGCTGGCAGCACATCCGCCCGGCGCCTATCTATAGTTAAGCAAACGAGGCTGGCCGCAACCTTGTGCATGCCAACTTGAGCCCCAATTGAGCTCCGACCCGTACCATGACGCCAATCAAATTATCGAAGAGTTCCAGCAGTTACCCTTGTTCTGCACCTTGCTGCGACCAATTGACAGCACGGTACAGTCGTGCCGTCACCACATCAGAGATAGGGAGCCCCTACGCATGAAAGCCATGGTCAACATCTGTCTGGTGATCCTGTTCTTGGCTGCATCGAGCGCCGACCTCTCGGCAGCCGGCCGCTACACAATGCATCGCGCCAAAGACGGCAGCATGATCCGCCTGGATACCCAGACCGGCATAATGTCTCGGTGCAGCAACAACAATGGCGCGTGGCAGTGCACGCCCATGAAAGAGAGTGAAACGGCGGTCAACCAGGAACTCGATCGCTTAAGGCGCGAAAACAAGCGTCTGAAAGCGGATGTAAAAGAACTCGAGGGATTGGCATTTCCCGGTGGCAAGAAGGATACCGGCAAACCGCAAGGCAAGGTGCAGCTACCAAGCGAGCAGGATCTCGACAAGATGATGACCTATTTCCAGCGGATGTTCCGAAAATTCAAGGACAAGCTGAAGGAATTTGAAGACAAACCTGGGAACTCGCCAAAGAATTCCACGCCCTTGTGATCGTCTTCTGTAACGGGCCTGGCTGCCATCATGGCAATTAGGCCAACCTGTTGTTGATTGGATTGAGCGCGATCGCCGCTGACCCGCCGCGTGCAACGATCATCAACCGACTTTCACGCCTCACCCACAATCGATAGGCTTTAGGAGACGCCGATCCCCCAATAACGATAACCCTGCCGCCGGACATCCTCCGGTCGATAGATATTGCGCAGGTCAATCAGGATGGGGCTATTCATAGACGATTTAATGCGCCCCAGGTCCAGGGCACGAAACACCTCCCATTCGGTCACGATTACCAGTGCGTCGGCCCCCTCCGCGCAACTATAGGCGTCATCACAATAGGTTACCTCCAGCCCCAGCATGCGCGCTTGGTCCATTGCCTCAGGATCGAACGCCTTTACCCGCGCACCGCCATCGAGCAAAGTGGAGATAATTGCAATTGACGGCGCATCACGCATATCATCGGTATTGGGCTTAAACGCGAGACCAAGCAGCGAGATGGTTTTTCCGCGCACATTGCCACCACAAACCTCAATCACCTTTTGGCCCATGGCACGTTTCCTGAGATCATTGACGGCTACAACTGTTTCGACAATTCGGAACGGCGCACCAAAATCCTGGGCTGTCTTGACCAAAGCAATCGTATCTTTGGGGAAACAAGATCCGCCATACCCGGGCCCGGCATGCAAGAATTTCGAGCCAATGCGATTGTCCAGTCCGATCCCTCTTGCCACTTCCTGGACGTTGGCGCCGACCTTTTCGCATAAATCGGCGACTTCATTGATGAATGTGATCTTCGTGGCAAGAAACGCATTTGCTGCGTACTTGATCAGTTCAGCGGTTCTACGATCGGTAAACATCAACGGTGCTTCGTTGATATAGAGCGGGCGATAAACCTCCTTCATCACCTCGCGTGCACGGTCGTCTTCGACGCCGACAACTATTCGGTCAGGCCTCTTAAAGTCCTCGATCGCTGAACCCTCACGCAGGAATTCCGGGTTGGACGCAACACTGAAATCTGTTTTGACACCGTTCTCGGCAATCAGCCGCGCGACCTCATCGCCTGTGCCGACGGGTACTGTCGATTTGGTCGCAATCACCGTGTATTTGCTGATAGACCCGGCAATATCTTTGGCCGCGCGGTAGACGTAGCTCAGGTCCGCGTAGCCATCACCACGCCTTGCTGGTGTCCCAACAGCAATAAAGATGACGTCTGCATCTTGATAGGCCGCACGCGCATCTACCGTAAATGACAAGCGCCGCTGCTTCACATTTCGTAATACGAGATTAGACAGACCCGGCTCATATATCGGCATGTCGCCCTTATTCAGAGCGGTGATCTTGTCACTATCGATATCGATACAGGTGACCTGGTGGCCGAAATCCGCAAAGCAAGCCCCTGAAACGAGCCCGACATAGCCAGTGCCGACAATTGTAAGGCGCATTCTTATCCCCAAAATCTACGATTGAAAAACCGCAAACATGCTAAAAAAAGTCGAAATGGAATACGCCGCACGTGCTCGGCTACAGTTTCGCTATTGCCCGATAATCCCAGGCTTTGCAAGACAACCGACACAAAAGATCTGAGAAGTACATCGCAAGCGCCACATTATGGAATGGTGGCTGTTCACCAGGCATCAGTTCGGCAAAAGCCTGAGCCTCGGGCTATCACGCGTTACATTGAGCGAGCGCACAGCTTCGGTATATTGCCCACTAACAGTATACTCCGGCAAGAGTCGGGCAATAAATCCGACGGCTTCCATCTCATCCCCCTTTGCAACAATCGCTGCCAGGGCGCGAAATTCGTCATCGATCTGAGTTCGATCGATACTTCGAGGCGATGCCTTTAATACCCCGCTTGTCCGTGTGCCAACCAAAACCTCACCCGTAGCGAACAATTCCTCGTTCAGCTTTTCACCAGGTCGCAAGCCGACAAATTCGATCTGGATATCGACATTCGGCTTCAGACCACTGAGCTGGATCATCCGGCGTGCAATGTCGACGATCTTGACCGGCTTTCCCATTTCGAGCACGTAAATCCAGCCCCGCTCGTCCAAAGTCGAATCCACACCCTCCCGCGTCGCATGCAACACCAGCTGCGAGGCCTCTGAAATCGTCATGAAATAGCGCTCGATTTCCGGATGCGTGATCATCACCGGTCCGCCAGCGCGAATTTGCTGCTCGAACAACGGCACCACCGAACCGGCTGAGCCGAGAACATTGCCAAAACGCACTGTTACAAAACGCGTCTGGCACGTCAGGTCGAGCGCTTGGCAATACATTTCGGCCAACCGCTTACAGGCCCCCATAACGCTAGAGGGGTTAATCGCCTTATCCGTTGAGATCAACACCATCGCCTTGGCACCGACATCTACGGCGGCATCCGCCACATTGCGCGTACCAATGGCATTGGTGTGGAGCCCTTCTATCGGTTGTTGCTCCACGATCGGCACATGTTTGAGCGCTGCAGCATGCACCACCAGATCTGGCTGAAACTCTGCGAACAGCGCCTTGATACGAGATCGATCGCGCACATCTCCGATCCGCGCGTAGATTTCACCACCCCGCACACACTGGCCAAGTTCATAGTGAATGGCATGCAACAAAAATTCCGATGAATCGACCAGCACCAGGCATTTTGGCTGATGCGCAACAATCTGTCTGCATAGTTCTGAGCCAATAGACCCTCCGGCACCGGTAACAACAACACTTGCGCCACGAATAAGCGGCCTGAGCAACGCATCTTCAAGCTTGATTTGACGGCGTGGCAACAGATCGACCAGCTCAAACGGCTTCGGCATCAATGACAGCCCGGTCAGGTTCTCGGCCTCCATTTCCGTGACGTCCGGCAAGCGCAACAACCCAAGATCGTTTCTGACCGCAATATCCGCAATCGTTGTCAACATCTCGAGGCCAAGCGCTTCACGCGGCTTGGTCACGATGAAACAATCGACTGGCTTGCCACGCGCTTCAGCATTACGAATGGTTTGCTCGATATCGCCCAGATCGCCGCCAACCCTTACGCCTCGGATCACCCGGCCCACCCGGCGGCCGCGCTCGTCGATCAGTCCGACGACCTCATAAGGCAGATCCGCCCGTTCGCTGACTAATCGCAAGAATGCTTCCGCCCCGCTGCCAGCACCAATCAAGACCGCATTTTTCACGCGAACCGGTCGTGCACTCTCGCGCTCGTGTTCGCGAACGCTGCGCCAGCGACGAAACAAAATACGCGGCCCGCTCATCATTCCCACCATGAACATCCAGCTCAGGACCGGCACCGAACGCGGCAATCCTTCAAGCCGATTGATCAGGAACATGATGAGCGAGAACGTCACCACAGTGATCGTAGCAACGCGAACAATAACGATGACGTCAGCGAGCGACGCATAGCGCCAGACTCCGGCACTAAGACCAAACGCCACGCTCGCAGCCGCTGCGGTCAACAACAAAATCACCGCCGGCAGGGTAATGTGGCTTTCCAGAAAATCTTGCGTCCCAACCCTTAACCACCAGGCGACCAAGAAAGACGCCACGCAAACAGTCATATCGTGCAGAAACACTGCACCGCGGATCACCAACGTCCGCATTAGTTCATTGCTCGGTTGGAACATAAAAGGCTTGGTCACGCCCATCTCATCATTGCGCTGGTAAAAGTTGCCTCTGCGACACGCAAGGCAACGACATAAACCAATTGCAGACGCACGCATTCATCTGGCATAAGTGATTGTTGGGATTGCGATAATTAACAGCCAACCCACGGCTACGCGCTGGCACTCGTCAATTTCATCCCCGTGACCCGACGTACCAAAACCCCACGACTTGCAGTCCATCACTTATGGCCAGCCGCCGTCTATTTAATGCATTTAATTATTCAAAAACTACGTTCTGTAACGTAAAAATAGCATCGCTAATTCGTCAAAAGTCCTTCCTTGCACAAACTATTCTTCTTCGACGTGCAATTAGCTGTTTAATCGGTCACAAGATTAATCCAGGGACAATCATCGAACTGCGCATGGAGAGGGGTCGAAGGTCTTGCACCAGCAGATAGATCTTCTTCTCACGGCTCCAGACAATGGGAAACTGCGAGCGTGTGGTCACTTGCACTGTTAACAATCGCCACAATGATTGTGACCATGCTGGTCGCGAAAATGATCATTGTGAATGCGGCGAAACTTAACCTTATGTACAAGGCTGACCGCCGCTCGATGCACGTTGGCCAGATTGCGAACGGTGGCGGCTTGGGCATTGTCATTGCCGGAACCTTCAGTGGCATCATCTTAGCAATTGACGTCTCACCCAACTTAATTTGGATTGTGGCCTTGTCGGTTTGCCTTGGGCTGACAGGTTTCTTTGACGATATGCTCTACTTGCCCCCGAGCGTTCGCCTACTCGTTCATGTCACCGCCTGCATTGCCCTGATCGGCATATACGCTCCCCTAGCGAATCCGTTTTCCAACCTACACCTGCCGCCGCTCCTGCTCGCCGCTGTGGCGGTCCTCATCGGCATGTGGTGGATAAACTTATTTAACTTTATGGACGGTATAGACGGGCTGGCCGCCTCGGAAAGCGTTTTCATTCTTGGTGTTGCCGTAGTGGCAACCATCACCACCACCGACCTGCCGGCAATCGGTGTGGAGATGAAATGGATGATCACCATTACCGCGTCATGTCTCGCATTCATGTATTTCAATTGGCCGCCGGCACGAGTCTTCATGGGTGATACATCGAGCACCTATCTGCCGTTTGTCATTTTCGCCATGGCCATCGCGACCATCCAACAGCAACAGCTCACATATCCGTTTTGGTTGATTGTGACGGCAACATTCACCACGGACGCCACCATCACCCTGCTGCGTCGGATTTGGTCTGGTGACAACTTGGTCCAAGCGCATCGCAGCCACGCCTATCAGAAACTCTCCCTGCGTACCGGCAGCCATGTCCCGGTTTTGCTGCTCTACAATGCGATCAATATCTTCTGGCTCGCCCCGCTTGCCTTAACGGCATTAATTTGGCCGGATTGGGCCTGGCCGTTGACGATAATCGCCTATGGCCCGTTGATCATACTGGCAATCATGGCGAAGGCAGGTGTGAGCGAGACCTGAGGTCTCCAGCCATCTAACCGGCACCTCGGCACGCCCCCATTCATCCGGCATCGAGCGCTGCAAAGCCGCGCTTGAGATCATCGATCAAATCGTTTGGATATTCGAGCCCGATATGAAGCCGCGCCAAACAATCCCCGTTCCAACCATGAATGCGGCCCGGTGAATAGGTCAGAGCCAGGCTTTCAAAGCCACCCCACGAGGCACCGATCCCGAAGAGTTGAAGCGCATCGATAAAGCGCACGACATCTGCCAAGGCGTATTTGGGCTGAAACACCACTGAGAACAAGCCGTTCGCTCCGGCAAAATCGCGCTTCCAAAGCGCATAGCCGGGATCAGATTCGAGTGCCGGGTATAAGACGCGCGCCACGGCATCTTGCTGTACCAGCCAATCGATAACGACCTTTGCATGCGCGACATGCATCGCCAAACGTGCGGCCGCGGTTCGCAAACCGCGCAAGGCGAGATAGGCATCGTCCGGGCTCACAGTTTGCCCAAGCCTGC
Organism: Hyphomicrobiaceae bacterium; assembly: GCA_965223255.1. GTDB lineage: Bacteria > Pseudomonadota > Alphaproteobacteria > Rhizobiales > Hyphomicrobiaceae > CBDCWA01. Next base: position 1,486,524 of record CBDCWA010000004.1, read on the forward strand.
CAGCGTCCGCCCATAAGATGTCGGCGGCCGGCCCACGCGCCGTAACCGATCCCATCATCACATCTGAATGACCACCAACGTACTTGGTGAGCGCGACAATAGAGATATCAGCGCCAAGCGCCAGCGGCCGATAGAGGCCCGGCGCCCCCCATGTGTTATCGACAGCGACCAATATGCCACGCCCTGAAACTGCCTTCACAATGGCTGGCAGGTCCTGCACATCGAATATGATGGAGCCGGGGTTATCGAGATAAACCAGTTTGGTCTCTGGCCTGAGGAGCCGCACAACCGCCTCCGCGCCACCATCATAGAACTCACACTCGATGCCCCGCTGCGCCAGATATTCCGTGGCAATACTGCGGGCCGGGCCGTAAATCGATTCGGCAAGCAGCAAGTGATCGCCTGGGCGCAAAATACTGTGAAAGACGTGGGCGATGGCCGCCAATCCTGTGGAAAACAGCATTGTTCGGTCACCGCATTCAATGTCGTTCAATGCATCTTGGAGGGCAAAGGAGGACGGCGTGCCGCGTGCCCCATAGACAAACAGGCGCTCGCCTTTTTGACGCCGCTGGCCCATATCGCGCATCGTTGCAATATCCGGATATAGGACGGTTGACGCCCGAACCACGGGCGGGTTGACCGGATGCGGTCGATCGCCACCATGGTCGCGTGCCAAGCGAACGAGCTTGGTTTTGTCGCGTTGCGTCATTCGATCCTCCAGCCAGCGTCACTTAGGGGGTCTAAAACCAATTCGATCTTCGCACCAGCGATGTGCCCAGCGATCGGCGCTGCGACCGTAGGGGCAAAGATGCGCGACTCTTGAGAACTAGGCAACTTTCTACATGAATTCACAGCTGACCCGTTTCCGAACGCATTAAGCTTACTGTACTGTGCCGTATCACCGTGAGCTCAACCTTGTCTTCTGTCCGGCAAATGGCGCTGCTTGCGCCAAACCACGACACCGCCTGATACTCAGCTTCCTCTAGCTCAATCACCCCCGGCCCAAAAGCAAACAACAAGCAAGTCATACAAAACATCAAACTGACAAAACTCCTGCGCTAAAGCATGCCAGTATATTGCGTGCGATCCACAAGAAACGCCTGAAAACCGTTACGAAAAGAAGACGAAAACGATGTCCGACACCAGCGAAAAGCGCTCTGCCATCCGCTACCACGAAGCTGATCCACCTGGCAAAATTGCCATAATGGCGACCAAGCCCCTGGCCAATCAGCGTGATTTGGCACTTGCCTATTCCCCCGGTGTAGCCCATGCCTGCACGGCCATATGCGAGGATCAATCCAGTGTTTCCTCACTGACCGCCCGCGGCAATCTTGTTGCCGTCATAACCAACGGCACAGCAGTGTTGGGCCTCGGCGATATCGGACCCTTGGCGGCCAAGCCGGTCATGGAAGGCAAGGCCGTGCTGTTCAAGCAATTCGCTGACATCAATGTCTATGACATTGAGGTTGCCGAAAAGGACCCGCAGCGCTTCGTCGAGGCGGTTGCGCGTTTGGAGCCAACCTTCGGCGGCATCAACCTGGAAGACATCAAGGCGCCGGAATGCTTCGAGATTGAGCGCCTCCTTAAAGACCGCTTGCAGATTCCAGTCTTTCACGACGATCAACACGGCACCGCAATTGTTGTTGCATCAGGGATCTTGAATGGCCTGAAGCTCGTCGACAAACGCATTGAAGACATCAAACTTGTCTGTTCCGGTGCAGGCGCCGCTGCACTTGCGTGCCTGAATCTTCTGGTCTCCCTTGGCCTTCAGCGGAAGAATATCTTCGTCGCTGACATCGAAGGCGTCGTCTACACTGGCCGCAAGACGCTGATGGATCCCTATAAGAAGCCCTTCGCGCAAACCACCAAGGCGCGAACGCTTGCAGAGATCATGGTCGGAGCGGATGTCTTCCTTGGCCTTTCCGCAGGTGGCATCGTCTCTCAGGACATGATCAACTCAATGGCCGACGCGCCGTTAGTATTCGCGCTTGCAAATCCAACGCCGGAAATCCTACCCGAATTGGTGACAGCAGTGCGACCGGACGCAATCATCGCATCAGGCCGCACCGATTATCCCAATCAGATCAATAACGTCTTGTGCTTTCCATTCATCTTTCGCGGCGCCTTGGACGTCGGTGCAACGACCATCAATGAAGAGATGAAAAAAGCGGCTGTCGTTGCACTTGCCGGCATCGCGCAAAGCGTAACATCCGATATTGTATTGTCGGCCTACGGCACCGATAGATTAGTGTTTGGCCCAGATTATATAATTGCCAAACCATTTGATCCGCGCCTGATCACTGAAATTGCACCGGCCGTCGCCGAGGCGGCCATGGCATCCGGCGTCGCAACCCGCCCCATCGATGATCTCCCGGCCTACAAGGAAAAACTCTCTCGGTTTGTGTTCCAGACTGGCTTTGTCATGAAGCCAATTTTCGAGGCCGCCAAGCGCACACATGCCGATCGCCCAAACCGCATTGCGCTTGCCGAAGGCGAACACCCTTATGTCTTGCAGGCAGCCCAACAAATGGCGACGGAAGCAATAGCAATACCCATCCTGTGCGGTAAAACTGACAACATCAAGCGAATGCTGACCCATCTCGGCCTGAGAATGCAGCTCGGCGAGGACTTTGAAATTTTCGACCCCGACACCGATAAGCGCTTGCCGGCGATGACCGATGAATATCACAAGGCAGCGGAGCGTTCCGGTGTCTCTCCCTCCCATGCCATGCGCGTCGTCAAAACCGATTCAACAGTCGCCGCCGGCATGTTGCTCCGCCGCGGTGACGCCAATGCCATGATTTGCGGCACCGTTGGTCGCTTCCGAACCCAGCTCCGGCATGTCTCGGAAGTGGTTGGCCTACGCCCCGACGCCTGCTGTTTTGCCGCCCTTTCCGGATTGATATTGCCAACCGGCCCGGTGTTTATCGCCGACACATATGTCAATGATGACCCAAGTGCTGAGGAGCTTGCAGAAATCACCCTGCTTGCCGCAGAGGAATTGCGTCACTTTGGAATCGAGCCCAAGGTGGCACTCCTATCGCAATCGAGTTTTGGATCTGTCGACACCCCCACCTCGCGCAAGATGCGCCAGGTGCTGGGCCTGTTGAACGACAAAGCGCCCGACCTGGAAGTGGAAGGAGAAATGCAAGCAGATGCCGCCTTATCCCCCTTTATACGCGAGGAGATTTTTCCAAACTCTCGACTGACCGGTGCTGCCAACCTGTTGATTATGCCCGACCTGGAAGCCGCCAATATTGCTTTCAACTTGGCCAAGGTTGTCTCGCGGGGCATCGTTCTCGGACCAATTCTGCTCGGCGCAGCCAAACCAGCACACATCGTCACCCCGTCGATTACGGTGCGCGGCCTCCTCAACATGAGCGCGATTGCCGTGCGCGAAGCCCGTGAGGAAGATCTGTGCAACGAACGAAGCTAGTGCAGTATCCGATCTGATTGAAGAGCATCGCGAGTGAGAAATCGGATGCTGCGCCAACGTGGCCTAAGCGGGATGTCGCGGTCGCCCTGAGCGCATCTTCAAGAAGAACCAAGCCAAGAAGATCACGATCAGCACGCCCAACGTCGCCATGGCATAGCCGGTTCCGGAATGCGACAATCCAATCATCGCCCCCCAACGATCGAATATATCTGTCAATACGATCTCTTTGTGGATCAGCTCACCGGCGATCCAACCCAACAAACCGGCGCCACCCCAAATCAGAATCGGATATCGCGTCAACAATCCCAGGATCAACGCAGCACCAGCGACGATCAACGGGATTGAAACGATCAACCCAAAAGCAATCAGCCAAATATTGCCCTTGGCAACCGCAGCGATCGCCACCACGTTATCGAGGCTCATCACGAGATCGGCTACGGCAATGGTCTTGACCGCTGACCAGAGGTTTCCGCTATCGCCGACGCTCGCCTCGCCCTCTTCCTCAGGCAATAGCAGTTTGATGGCGATCCAAAACAGCAGCAGACCGCCGACCAATTTCAAGAAGGCAAGCCCCATAAGTACTGAGACACCGGCGGCAAACACGACCCGCATAATGATCGCGACGGCAACACCGAGAATGATGCCCATACGCCGTTGCTCTGGCGGCAAGGAGCGGCAGGCCAGCGCAATCACCACCGCATTGTCGCCCGCCAAAAGGATATCAATCCCTATGATCTGAAGGACCTGAACCATGGTGGTGGAATGAGCGTCGATCATGGCCTCCAGCCACGCCATGATTCCAGCATCGGTCACGCCCAAATTGGCAATCATTCGCGTCCCCTTGCAACGTCTTCCGCCCCAGCGCTAGCGCCTAAAGCGCCGATCCGAACCCGCTCTTTTGGCCTCTGCCGCACTATCCGTCAAACCCCGCGGGTTGATTCAAGCCCGATAGTGCGAGAATTGGCCGCGCCTATGAAACCGTTCGAGATAGCCGGGCACCACCATTCCAATGGCATGCGGTGCATCCAGTCCAAGGCCCTTGAGGGTCCGCGCTTCAGCTTCCGCTGCCTCGCTGACCACATTATCGGTCTTGAGCAGGCGCACCTGATCGACCGTCAATGGGCGTAAGCCGTTCGGCAGCGGCCATGTCACAAGCGCCATCAGTTTTGCCAGCCAGAACGGCAACCTGATGTAGCGCCGCTTTCGCCCGGTCCACTCCTGGACAAGATCCAGAAGCTGGCGAAAGGTAAAGATCTGCGGCCCACCCAGCTCGTATATTGTGCCAGGCCTCGCCGCACCTTGCGCGGCAGCCAACACAGCAGTAGCAAGATCACCGACAAAAACCGGTTGAAAGCGTGTGCGCCCACCGCCAATCAGCGGCAGGACAGGCGAAATCTGCGCCATCGCAGCAAAGCGATTAAAAAATTCGTCTTCCGGCCCGAAGACGATCGATGGCCGCAGGATAATCGCACGGTCGAACGCATTCAAAAGTGCAGCTTCGCCGTCGGCCTTGGTGCGGGCGTACTTAGCCTTGCCTTTGGGATTAGCACCGAGCGCTGAGATGTGGATGACGCGACGAACTCCGGCCGCTTGTGCCGCAGCACCGATAACCCTTGGCCCCTCGACATGGATTGCGTTGAACGATTGGCGACCAACCGGTGCGAGTAGACCAACGGCATTTATCACCACACTGGCACCCTCGAGCGCCTTCGCGACCGAATCAGGATAGCGCAGATTCGCCTGCACCGGCTGGATTTGCCCAACGCCGCCCATCGGTTGCAGATGACCAGCAAGATCCGGACGCCGACTTGCTGCCCTAACCCTGATGCCCTCACGGGCCAGCGCACGCACGACATAACGCCCGACGAAACCCGCGCCCCCAAACACCGTGACCAGGTCGCCTTGCTCTAACCCAGAACCCATCGCATCAACTCCAATTCCTATTACCAGGGCACCGCCGACCGTCGGCCCTCACCCCCATGCAATACACGCACCTGCCGGGGCTTGTGAAGGCAATCAATTATCCCCCATGTAAGATCATGATCGCTGGCTAGCGTTTTGCTGCAATGCCGATTCGTTTAGATAAGTGGGTCAAGGCAGGTTGCTATAGCAATTGACATTACATCGGACGCGCTCTAACCAACGGGATCTGGCCCAAACGGGGCTTGCCCAGGTGGCGGAATTGGTAGACGCACCAGCTTCAGGTGCTGGCGGGGGTATCCCCGTGGAGGTTCGAGTCCTCTCCTGGGCACCACTTGAGCGGATGCGCCTGCGGCATGACAAAAGCCAAGATCGAATTACACGACGGGGATTTGCCGGCCAACTTATCTCTTGGCAACGCGATAGCCGTCGATACCGAGACATTGGGTTTGAACCCACACCGTGACCGGCTCTGCCTGGTACAATTGTCGGCCGGCGACAATACCGCCCACTTGGTGCAGATCAGGCCAAACACCAGCGCTCCAAACCTGTGCGCAATGCTGGCAGACCCTGAAATCCTAAAGATTTTTCATTTCGCCCGCTTTGATATCGCAATGCTGTCCAAACACCTTGGCACGAAAGTTACGCCGGTATACTGCACCAAGATCGCATCGAAGCTGGCACGGACCTATACCGACCGCCATGGCCTCAAGGATCTAACCTCTGAGCTGTTGGACGTTGAATTATCCAAACAACAGCAAAGCTCCGACTGGGGCGCCGAAAAGCTGACCCAAAAACAGCTAACCTATGCCGCGAGTGACGTCTTGTACCTGCACGCCCTGCGCCAGAGACTGGATCAAATGCTGGAGCGAGAAGGTCGCAAGCACTTGGCGCAAAGAGCGTTCAAGTTTCTCGAGGCGCGCGCCGAACTCGATCTGTCGGGATTTGGTGACGTTGATATTTTTGCACATTGAGCAAAGCCAGCTGCCTTGAAAGACGGCAAGCGCGATTGCTGGTGCTACTCGTTACCCGGCGCCAGACAAGGCAAATTCACACAAGCATTTACCAAATCCATCTTGCTCATAGCCTTATTATACCCCAGATTTGCCCTATAGACCGGATATCAATGACCCAGCTGACCACCGGCCATACGCATCGTAACGTGTCGTAGGGTTCACTCGGCGGAGATACGACCGCAATGTCAAGCCCGGCTGATCACCCAGTCCCTGGCACATCAAGCGAGGATGAACGCGATAGCGCGTTTCGCGCAGCCAGGCGCCATACGACCCGGGTGAGGATCCTGCGCACCGTCTTGCCAATTCTGTCAATCGTCATGTTAGCGAGCTACGGCGTCTCAATTGAAACCACACTCAAAACAGACGACGGTCGCATCAACACTGGCAAGATCAATGTTTCCGGCACCGCCCTGACGGCCAGTTCACCTGAGTATCGAGGTTACAACAAGGATGGCAGCCAGTTCTATGTCACCGCTGAGCGCGCCGTACAAGACATCAAGGGCCGCCGCCGCACGCAGCTATCGAACATTTCGGCCCGCATGACGGAACCCAACGGCATCATCACAAACCTGACAGCGAGTCGCGGCTTTTACAGTCAGAAAACCAAGGTTCTGGAACTTTTGGACGACATAAAGATCAAGTCTTCAAACGGTCTGCGCGCCAACCTATCGCGGGCGATCGTGGGTACCGCCAATCGAATAATTTCGTCCAATCGCCCTGTGGCGGTGAGCATGCCGTCGGGCAACATCGACGGCAAAAAAATGACCATGCACCAAAAGAAACGGATCATAACGTTTTTTGGTGGCGTCAAAGCCCGGCTCAAAGCGACATCCGGAACCAAGTCAAAGGAGGAGGCTAAGAAGACGACATCATCCGGCCAGCCCGCTTTTGGCAACCCAAATCAACCCACACATGTCACCTCATCTAGACTACGCATTGATGACAATGCGCACACCGCGACCTTCACCGGCAAAGTCAAAGCAGACCAGGACCAATCGCAGCTCTTGGCACCAAGACTGGTCATCCACTACACCAGCGCGCCACCCGGTCGCCAACCAAGCCGACAGCCCGGCGCATCAACGGGCACCGTCAAACGCATCGTTGCCTCTAAGAATATCGTTGTCCACCAGCCCGATGGAACCGTAACCAGCACCACCGCGGAATTCTATCCGATCCAGAAGACTGCCCAGTTCCTCGGCGCTGTCGTAATCGCAGCAAAGAACGGCGGCCGAATCACCGGTGATCGCGCCCTAATCGATACCGTAACTTCAATGGCAACGGTACTTGGAAACGTCGTCGTTCGCCAGCAGCGCAACGTATTGCGCGGACGCCGCTTAGTGATCAACCGTAAGGCCGGTACCACAGCATTGTCATCACCTGGGCCAACGCCAAACAAACCGGCACTCATCACTGCCCGATTCTACCAGAACGCCAAATCAGGACCGCGCGCAAAGCGCAAGCCCGCCAAAGCGCGCCGGTCGTTCGCGGGAGGCTCGACCTTTCGAACAGACCCGAATGCCCCCATCGATATCATCGCGCATAAATTCGAAGCGGACGACAACACCGGCAAAGCAACCTTTACCGGCAAGGTCAAAGCCAAGCAGGATGAATTTACATTACGATCTGAGGTTCTCATCGCCAGCTATGGCGGTGCTGCATTTGCGGGGACACAGAGCGGTACCAGTTCAAAAGGCAATAAACTTGATATCAAAAAGATCCGCGCCGAACGCAAAGTCATAGTCACATCCGGACCCGACCAAAAAGCAACCGGTGACTGGGCCGACTTTGACTTAGCCAAGAATATCGTGGTCGTAGGTGGCAAAGAGGTCAAACTGACCCGCGGCAAGAACGTCATAACCGGCCCTAAGCTGGTGATTAATCTGACAACCGGTATCAGCCGTATCGTCACAAAAACCAGCAAAGCCGGAATCAAGCCACGCCCGCTTGCTAATGTGACACCAGCGCCAGGCGTACTACCGGACCTGAACAACAAGCCGACCTTTCGAGAATGGCCCAAGAATGGTAAGGCCGACCCTGACTGCGCACCGGGACGCATGTGCTTAAGGATCGATCGAGACCCGCGCAAGCCGTCACGGACAAAAAAGATCAAAAAGCCGACACCGCGACGCAACAGCGGCTGGTCGACCGTCCCAACGCCGCGTTAGACTGCCTCACGACTCAATATGGAAATCAACACCTGTGCGAATTTTCTCCTTCGGTAAAAAGCAAACACAGCCGGATCTGCCCGACGAGGGCCTTTATCCGCCGGATGACGCCTACCAAAACGGGCATGATCAAGCCGGTTATGCGCACCCGGATTTCCAAGCACCTTACCAGCAGCATGACCAGTACGTTCCGCAGCAAATTCATGCCCCCCCATACCACGACACCCAATATGACAACGATTATGCAGAGCCGTTCGCTGCCGAGGGTTGGCTGAGCGTCGACCAGATTTCGAAAAGTTACCGCAAACGCCTCGTCGTCAACGGTGTAAGTCTGGCCGTCGCGCGCGGCGAATCTGTGGGCCTCCTTGGTCCCAATGGCGCAGGAAAAACCACTGTTTTCTATATGATCACAGGCCTCGTCCCCGTCGATTCTGGCCACGTCTACATCGATGGGCGGGACGTAACGAAGTTGCCGATGTATCGCCGCGCCCGTCTCGGCATCGGCTATCTGCCGCAAGAGGCGTCTATTTTTCGGGGCCTGACGGTTGAACAAAATATCATGTCGGTCCTGGAGCTGGTCGAGCCCAATCGCCGCCGCCGCAAGGAACAGTTGGAGCAGCTACTCGAAGAATTCCGAATTACGGCGCGCAGAAAATCGCCCTCGATCGCGCTTTCCGGGGGCGAACGGCGGCGCTGCGAAATTGCCCGGGCTCTCGCCTCGCGACCATCATTTATGCTGCTGGATGAGCCATTTGCCGGCGTTGACCCCCTTGCCGTCGGCGATATTCAGCAATTGGTCCGCCACCTCACGGAGCGTGGAATCGGGGTTTTGATCACCGATCACAACGTTCGCGAAACTCTGAGCCTAGTCGAACGGGCCTACGTGATCTATGAAGGTCAAGTTCTTACAGAAGGTAACCCTCAGGAAATCATAAATAATGAAGATGTCCGCCGGGTGTACCTGGGTGATATGTTTGCTTAAAGAGCGCTCTGTTAATCTTCTTGATGACGTCGTTTGCGGAGCACATTTAGGTTGTAGTGATGGCCCTTTCTGCCAAATTGGAGTTGCGACAAAACCAACAGCTGGTCATGACACCCCAGCTGCAACAGGCCATTCGCCTCCTACAACTCTCCAATCTCGAGCTCTTGGACTTCGTTAACGCCGAATTAGAACGCAATCCGCTGCTTGAGCGCGACGAAAACGCGGACGCGCAGGAGCCGGGTAGCGACGAGCCCCCGCCCAGCACCGCCACGACAGACATTGAGGAGGCTGATTGGCTGGATCTCTCGAAAGCCGACCATGGCGCCACCGCCGAGATGGATACGGATTTATCGAATGTCTATCCCGATACCCCGGCCACCGAACTACCATCTCCCTCTGGCCAGCGCGACAATTGGGCATCCCTCCAGCAGCGTACCCATAACAACGAGACCGATGACACAAATCTGGAAGCGCATGTGTCTGCTGCCAAAACGCTACGCGACCATTTGCGCGAACAAATCCAGCTGACTAAATTCGATCCCGCAGAACGATTGCTCGCCAATCATCTCTCTGAACACGTAGAGGAGACCGGTTATCTCACCTCGGACCTCTCCTTGATTGCCGCGCGCCTTGGCGCCAGCCAGGCGATGATGGACAGCATTCTGACAAAACTGCAGGGCTTTGATCCACCAGGCGTTTTCGCGCGCAACCTTGCCGAATGCCTGGCCCTTCAGCTCAAAGACCGCAACCGCTACGATCCTCAAATAGCAGCCCTTCTGGATCATTTGGACCTGGTGGCAACCCACGACCTGGCAAAGCTCAAAAAGATTCTTAGGATCGAGATGGACGAGCTCACCGAAATGATCGCCGAGCTCAAATCGCTGTCCCCAAAACCCGGTCTGCAGTTCGATTTCAGCCCCACCCAAACGGTAATCGCCGATGTTTTCGTGCGTGCCGCCCCTGACGGCAGCTGGACCCTCGAACTCAACAGCGATACTCTGCCGCGCGTGCTCGTCAACCGCAGCTATTATACCAAGGTCAGCAAATCCGCGCGTTCGCCCACCGATAAGACCTACCTTCAAGAGTGCCTGCAAACAGCCAATTGGCTGACCAACAGCCTCGATCAGCGCGCACGCACAATTTTGAAGGTGTCAGAAGAGATTGTGCGTCAACAAGATGCGTTTTTCACGTTGGGCATCCGTCACCTCAAACCCCTCAATTTGCGCGCCGTGGCCGACGCCATAAAAATGCATGAGTCAACCGTTAGCCGCGTAACATCCAACAAATATATGCAGACCCCTCGCGGCCTATTTGAGCTGAAGTACTTTTTCACCTCTGCGATCTCCGCCACCAGCGACGGCGAATCCCATTCATCAGAAGCGGTACGCCATCGCATCAAAGAACTGATCGACACCGAAGCCGCCTCTGCCGTTTTGTCAGACGATGCCATCGTCGACAAATTGCGCCAGGATGGTATCGACATTGCCCGCCGCACGGTCGCCAAATATCGCGAGGCGATGCGAATTCCGTCCTCTGTCCAAAGGCGTAGAGAAAAGAAACTATCGCAACGAGTACTTGCGAATTCACAAGCATAACAACGCAAGTTCGACAGAGACTATCAAAACATCAAGTATAAAATTTCAAAAATATAGTATTGGCAGAGACATTGAAGACTTATTTTTAGGTTGCATGCAATATCAATCATTATTTTTGTTGAACGATCATCATTAAGCACTTGATAACATTCACTTCGCCATAAGACTGCTTGATTGATACCAGTACTTTGTTTTGGGTCCAGCAGCACGATTGAACAATAAATAGACTTGACGAGCGGTAGGTTCTGTTGTTTCGCAATAGGGACAGACATGATGCCAGGGTGTCGCAGGCACCTGCCAGCCAAACCCGTCGACGGCACGACCGGAGAGATGGCGCGGTGCGGGCGCATCGATAAAGCGCCACAGTACTGTGGCATAGTAACGTTAATTTGGTGCCAGCCGGACGCTTTTTGGCCAAACGCTAATTGGGATGTATTCTGCAATGCAGCATGCAAGGATTGAAATGGATAGGCAGACCGATCAGCCAGTTCCGGAGAGTTTCGCAATGAATCTCGGTAGCCTGCTGACAGAAGACGCTATCCTGCCGTCGTTAAAGGCAAAGAGCAAAAAGCAATTGCTGCAAGAGCTGAGCCAACATGCAGCCAAAGAGACGGCTCTCGATGCCCGCGATATTTTTGATACGCTCTTGCAACGCGAGCGTCTGGGCTCGACCGGTCTGGGCCGCGGCATCGCCATACCACATGTAAAATTCAAAGATCTGAAATCGATCATTTGCATATTCGCCCGCCTTGACCAGCCCATCGACTTTGACGCCGTTGATGATGAGCCTGTAGATCTCATTTTCCTGCTGCTCGCCCCGGAGCATGCCGGCGGCGATCATCTAAAGGCCCTTGCCAAGATTTCCCGGCTGTTGCGGGAACCGAACGTTCTGGAGCAACTGCGCGCGTCAAATAACCGGCAAACGCTGTATGCGATCCTGACGGCAACGACCACACCGCATGCCGCCTAGCACCATCTGTTCTTTATCGGGGTCGCAATGGGGCCGACACGTTGCGGAGAATTACCGCGAATCTTCAGGGCGCGTTCATCTTTGTTCGCCGTAATTACCCAATAAGCTAGTTCAAATCTAACGCACCCAAATCTAGGGCACGGCAGGGCTATCTCGTCAGCCAATGAGCGCCAATCCGGTGAGCCCCACACCACCGACAATGATTCGCCACCAGGCGAACAAAGCAAACCCATGTTTGCTCACGAAGTCGAGCAGGAATCGCACCACGAAGACGGCTGCAATAAACGCAACGACAAAACCCAAGGCGATATTTGCAACATCGCCGCGATCCAGAACATCCCAATTCTTGTAGAGGTCGTAGGCAAACGCGCCGGCCATCGTCGGCATCGCCAGAAAGAATGAAAATTCTGCGGCTGACCGTTTGTCAGTCCCCATCAGCAGCGCGCCGACGATTGTCGCTCCTGACCGCGACACACCTGGCACCATGGCCAGACATTGGCAAAGTCCGATCCGAAAGGCCAATCCCAACGGATAGTCCATCACGTCGCGGTACTTGGGCTGCAGCTCGATACGATCAACCCACAACAGGATAATGCCGCCGATGATCAATGTGGAACAAATCAGTGCCGGGCTCTCGAACAACACTTGCTTGATCAGTCCATGCGCCAAAACACCGACGACGACCGCTGGCAAAAAGGCAATCAAGATCCCGGTCACGAACCGCCGCGTCCGCGCATCGCTCGAAAAATCGATCAGCAGACGCAAAAGTTTAGCAAAATACACCGACAGGATGGCCAGAATGGCACCCAGTTGAATGAGAACCTCGAACGTTTTGCCGGGCGAATCAACGTCAAGAAAGTGCCCTGCCAACAGCAGGTGGCCTGTGGACGAAACCGGAATGAACTCCGTTAATCCTTCCAAAGCTCCCAAGACAATGACTTGCCAAGTTTCCATCCCCGCTCCATTTCACATGCGCCGCGCCCTATCTGAAAAGTCAGTCGCCACGGCCACGCAATCTCGTGTATCAGAATTATCTGTCCAAACCAGAGCCCCAACCGCAACGCTTAAGGACAATTGTGTGGCCTTGACAATCGCGGCCATCTTTAAGAGTGGAATGCACCATTGCGATCCTGCGGCCAATACGAAAATGCATAAACTCACCCACTTCCGGCTCTGCCCCCTGTCTCGATCAATTCGTTTGGTCCTCAATGAGCATCAAATTGCCTACCAGCTCGACGAACGGCGCGCCTGGGAAGGCGATCGCGATTTTTTGGAACTCAATCCGGCCGGCGAATTACCGGTCCTTGAATTGGAAAACGGTCCCACGCTGTGTGGCACCTATTCGATTGCCGAATATATTAACGAATACGTTTCGGACAGACTGGCCAACACAGCCGCCATCAGTCTGTTTCCCGGCGGCATCGCGAACCGAGCTGAGGTGCGCCGTTTGACGGATTGGTTCCAACGCAAACTTTATTGGGAAGTCACCCACGAACTTCTGACAGACAAGATACACCCTTTGGTTTCTCGGACCGTGCAATCCTCACCACCGGATGCCGCCCGTTTGCGGGCTGTGCGACGCAATCTCGACTATCATTTGAGCTACATAAACCATCTGGCAGAACAACGCAGCTGGCTCGGCGGCAATGTTGCCAGCTTTGCCGACATCGCTGCCGCCAGCCAGCTCTCGACCATTGACTACATGGGCGAAATCGATTGGCCCAAATACTCTGAGGCCAAATTGTGGTATGTCCGCATAAAATCGCGCCCGTCGTTTCGATCCTTGTTGCAGGACCGCCTAGTCGGACCCGAGCCACCGAAGCACTATTCGGAGCTTGATTTCTAGACGGCCGAAACCCGGCGCAGTAACGAACATGGCCAGTGAACTAAAGCAGTGGTTAGCAGAGTTGGCACGCGAGCTTGGTTTCGCCGACTGCCGCATCACCACGCCGAATCGCATCGCGGCAGCGCGCGATGGATTGGAGGCCTTTGTCGCAGCCGGACGCCACGGCGACATGCAATGGCTGGCGGACAATACCGCGCGCCGATCCGATCCCCGGACGCTTTGGCCCGCCACCCGTTCCGTTGTTCTGACAACCACCAATTACGGCCCCGCCTCAGACCCAATTGCAGCCCTCGAAGACAAACATCATGGCGCGATCTCATGCTATGCCCAGGGCAAAGACTATCACCGCATTATAAAGCCGCGCCTGGTCAGACTCGCCCAGGCTCTAGACATCCGCACGAACGCATCGTCCCGCGTCTTTGTCGACACTGCCCCACTCATGGAAAAACCGCTGGCCGCGGCAGCCGGCCTCGGCTGGCAAGGCAAACACACCAATCTCGTCACACGCAGCGAAGGCTCATGGACGTTCATCGGCGCAATATTGACCTCTGCAGAACTGGCGCCCGATCAGCCCGAGAGCGATCATTGCGGCAGTTGCCAGCGGTGCCTCAGCATCTGCCCGACCGATGCATTTCCAAAACCTTATCAATTGGACGCGAGACGTTGCATTTCCTATCTCACCATAGAGCACAAAGGTCATATCTCACGATCATTCCGTCACGCGATCGGCAACCGAATTTTTGGTTGTGATGATTGCCTGGCCGTCTGCCCCTGGAACAAATATGCCCGCAACGCCGAAGAAATACGCCTGCACCCACGCAGTCAGACAAAAAACCCACCGATTGGCGAATTGTTGCTGCTTGATGAGAACGCGTTCCGAGCAAAATTCCAGGGCACGCCAGTGATGCGGGCCGGCCGCAATCGATTTATGCGAAATGTGCTGATCGCCGCCGGAAATTCAGCTGACACAACACTGATTCCGTCAGCCAGAGTTTTGTTGCAGGATCCCTCGCCGCTTGTCCGGCTTGCCGCCGTCTGGTGTCTCAAACAGCTGATGGCACCGGCCGCATTCGCCCGCCTAAAGAAGATTCACTATGATACCGAGGAAGATGAAGAAATTCGCGAGGAATGGTCAGCCCCTTGAAGGAAACGTCCTTTGACCATCGCCATCAAGTCTCAATCGAATTCAATACGACAGCGACCTGCAACAATGCCGCAAGAGGCGCCATGAAACATATGCTTTGCGTCGGCCTCGGTTACACTGCTCGACACGCCAAAGATCTATTGCTCCAGCAAGGCTGGCGTATTTCGGCAACCCACCGTGCCGACGCGAACGTCGAATTGGAACTGAAAGACAAAGAGCCTACATCTATCAAGAGCTACGCTTTTGATCCGGTGCACGGCTGCGATGCGTTGCGCGCCCGCCAGTCCGATTCCCTTCGCGATGTCACCCATCTTCTGGTTTCAGCCCCACCCGATGCTGATGGCGACCCGTTGTTGCAGCTTCACCGAAGAGACCTTGCGGTAGCGGAAAGCCTGCAGTGGATTGGCTATCTGTCGACGGTCGGCGTATATGGCGACCACGGCGGCGGCTGGGTTGATGAAGAGACACCCGCAACCCCAAGCGCTCCGCGCAGCCAACGCCGCCTCGCGGCCGAAGAGAGTTGGCGTTCGTTCGCTCGCGCGCATAACTTGGCCTTGGTTATTTATCGTCTGGCCGGCATTTATGGGCCGGTGCGCAATCCGCTGCAGCGGCTGCGGCAAGGCACTGCGCGAAGCATTATAAAGCCAGGGCAGGTCTTCAATCGCATTCACGTCGAAGATATCGCACGGTTGATTGCGGCAACCACCCGGCACCCGCCAGGCACCACCATTTTAAATGTAGCAGATGATTTACCCGCCCCACCGCAAGACGTCCTGGCATTCGCAGCCAATTTGCTGGCTATTGCACCGCCACCCGACATTGCCTTTCACGAAGCACAACTCAGCGAAATGGCTCGCAGTTTTTATGCGGAAAACAAGCGCGTGAGGAATGCACGCATGAAAGCTGCCCTTGGCTCGGAGCTAAAATTTCCGACCTATCGCGAGGGCCTGTCTGCACTTTTGAACGATTAGACGATTTGTTCAGAAAACGTTCAGCTACACTGCGCTTTGCTGCCATAAGTTGGACCCACCTGAGGCAACGGATTGGCGTCACAATGGCCGACGACAGAACGTCAGAAGACAACATTTTTGTCGACGACGCTCGAGATGCCGCGTGACACACGGAAATCAGTTTCGCCGCAAGGGTCCGTCAAGAATTTTTTGCGATTCGATCCGCAGTTGGCAGATCGCATGACCATTAGTAACGAGGCCGACGACAATGTTGTGGCGTAGCAGGAAACCGGGCACCGCGCACAATTCGGTGCTGGCGCGTTTTGCATTCGTGATGATGGTTGTGACCGGCGTGTTGGCGACCATCGTTGTGCCTCCGGCGGCAGCCCAATACCGAGATGGATTTCGCCTCCTGAAATTCGCCGAGGTTGACCGTCGCTATCTTCCAAATCCGCATAAGCGCGAACTCGACGCCCTGACGCGGCGCATGAAAGACGCGCAAAAGCGCTATTTATCGCGACCGGAGCGGCCATGGGTGCCAGCCCATTTTGCTGGCCGCGTCACCATTTTGCTGATCATGAAGCCTGGTAACAAAGGCATTCGCCGCTTTAACAAGCGTGCCGATCCCGTATTGTGCTTCGCCACAACCTGCTTCATTAGCCGCGGCGCCCAATACCCTGCAAAAGAAGCCCGCCGACGCAAGACTTTTGGCATCGTGAACACGCTCGGCAAGCGAGCCGGCGCGTGCTCAGGGCAAACCCATTGCATTTTTCGCAATATTGACTTGCGCATGACGCGTCCCGTCGTCCAACCCGTGGATTTGCGATTGGTCCGCCACGACCGCCGTCGCAAGAGCCGTATTGCGCCGGACCATACCTGCCGACTGGTTCAACACGACTGGTCACCGCCGCACCTCACTTGCGCTGGCGGCATCAAGACCGCCACTTATGTCGCATGGATCGTGCCGGAGCAAACCGCAGCGCAGGCTGGCGCACACGGTTTGTG
The DNA here is from genome assembly GCA_965223255.1 of Hyphomicrobiaceae bacterium. GTDB lineage: Bacteria > Pseudomonadota > Alphaproteobacteria > Rhizobiales > Hyphomicrobiaceae > CBDCWA01. The sequence goes on from CBDCWA010000004.1 coordinate 1,503,553, forward strand.
GGAGGCATTATTCTATGACCTGCCAGCCGCCCTCGCCCCGGCGGTATCGCCGCGCAAGACATCGCCGCGCTTTTGAGATTTCCTCGTTAGTCCGATTAGCCGCCGGCGTTGTGCCGATCGCGAACGCTCAGCACCACTCCATCCACTCAGCCTAACCAAATTGTCGTTCTCCTGCTGCGCCATTGACCCCATTGATAAACGCCGTGGCAACTTGCGCGGTAATTGGCTGGAGTTCAACCGTTAGCGCAACGGACTAATTTACCGCTCTACGGGCCGCCGCCACGGTACGTAGCAGCAAAGCGATGTCTTCTGGTCGCGACAATCTATGATCGCCCCCCGCAACCTCTTGCAGTTGGATCCAGTCTCCGCGCAGCACATTTGACAACTGTCGGACATGTGCAAGCGGTACGTCGGGATCATCGCAGCCCTGCAGGATCAGAACCGGTCGGCCCGGATCGAAAGCCTTATCGAAAAGCAAATGCTCGCGCCCATCTTCGATCAGACAGCGAGTAATGGGATAAGGATCACCATACGACGACGGCCTCATCCATTGCCCCTCTGACATAATGGTTCGGCGAATCTCATCGCCGAATTGCGCCCACATCAATGTTTCCGTCATATCCCAAGCTGGCGCGATCAGCACGAGCGATGATATGCGTTCGGCCTCTTGCGGCGCCACAGCCAACAACCGGCGCACCAACAACAACGCCAAATACCCGCCCATGCTGGAGCCGACAACCACTTGCGGCCCATCGGTCAACTGCGTGAACACGGCTTCCGACTCCTCAAGCCAGCGTCCGATCGTGCCATCCTCAAACCTGCCGCCAGACTCGCCATGGCCCGAGCAATCAAAGCGCAACAGAGGAGCCTCATTCTCGACGGCCCAGGCCTGAAGCGCAGTTGCCTTGGTACTGATCATGTCCGACTTAAGACCCTGCATCCAAACGACACCTGGCCCACGTCCTGATTGCTGCCGATAAGCGATTTTCCGGGCCGCATCACCACTTCCAACGTCGAGGAATTGCAGTTGTGGCTCATCCATCCTATTCAGCCTCCAAAAGGATTCGCAGTCGTGACCCGCGCTAAGGCAACAATATTGCAAATCATTCCCCGGCTTGATACCGGCGGCGCCGAACTGTCAACGGTCGAGATGACTGATGCGATCGTCAGGGTCGGCGCCCGCGCTCTGGTTGTAACGGCAGGCGGGCAGCTGACTGAGCGCATTGAGGCACTGGGTGGTGAGGTGATTGCACTTCCGGTTGCCACCAAGAACCCAATAGGCATCCTGCGCAATGCGCAGCGCCTCGCAACGCTCGTTGAGCGCGAGAACGTCGATCTCATACATGCCCGCAGCCGCGCACCGGCCTGGAGCGCTTTCATGGCCGCGCGCCGGACCAAACGTCCATTCGTGACCACCTATCATGGCGCTTACAGTGAGACGAACGCGTTTAAACGCTGGTACAATGGGATTATGGCCCGCGCTGACAAGATCATCGCGAATTCGCAATATACTGCCGACCTGATCCAATCCCGCTACGCCACATCGCTCAATCGCATTTCAATTATTTATCGCGGCATCGACATCGATACCTTCAACCCCGCGAACATTTCTGCCGAGCGCATCGCCGTGTTACGCCAGCAATGGCAAGTTCCAGCAAACGCCAGAATCATTCTGCATCCGGCCCGCCTGACCAAATGGAAAGGCCATGACATCGTAATCGAAGCCGCAGCCCACCTCGCCAATGCCGAACACAATCAGGAGTTCGTCATCGTTTGTGCAGGCGACGACCAGGGGCGAACGGACTACCGCGCGGATCTTCTCACCGCAATCGACAGTAAAGGGCTAGCAGGGACGATTAGGCTCGTCGGCCATGTTGACGATATGCCCGCGGCCTATTTGGCAAGCCACGCAACGCTCATCGCCTCGACCGAACCGGAAGCATTTGGGCGTACGAGCATCGAATCTCAAGCCATGGGCTGTCCGGTTATTGCCACACGTCTCGGCGCCCCTCCGGAAACCGTCCTGGCACCGCCAACAACCGCAGCCGCCGCACGAACAGGCTGGCTGATTGCCCCGGGCGCGCCTGATGAGCTGGCGGCAACCCTGCGCCAAGCATTAGCTATGCCATTGGATGAACGGGATAAAATCCATCAGCGCGCGCGCCAGAACGTGACATCCCGCTTTACGCTTCGCGCCATGCAGGACCAAACCCTTGCAGTTTATGATCAGCTGATGAACAAAAAGTTGCTCTAACAACCAAAATGTGATCACAAACCGACCATAGACTTGCTTGACACGCACCCATTTCCGCACCAATGCTCAATAAGCACCGGCTGATAGTAAGCCGGATTAGCCCCATTATAAGCCTGTTCGGCGTATGATGGGTATTTGGCATTTGATGTGACAATGGCGAAGAAGGGAGTCTAACATCCGCCGACCAATGAGAGCCGCGCCTGAGCGCGAGCCTGCTGGACCGAGGATTAATGATGCGATCCGGTCCAGAGAGGTAAGATTGATAGATGAAAATGGTGAAAATGTTGGGGTAACAGAACTCGACGATGCCCTTGAGCGGGCTGCCGCCGCAAGTTTGGATCTGGTCGAAGTCTCCCCCGATGCGCAGCCGCCTGTTTGCAAGATTCTTGATTACGGAAAGTACAAGTATCAAGAGCAGAAAAAGGCTGCCGAGGCCCGCAAAAAGCAAAAGACGGTTGAAGTAAAGGAAATCAAGCTTCGGCCCAATATCAACGAGCACGACTACGAAGTGAAGATGCGCTCGATCAAGCGCTTTTTCGAAGAAGGCGACAAAGTCAAAGTGACAATGCGCTTTCGCGGTCGTGAGATGGCCTTCCAGAACCTCGGTTACGATTTGCTCCAGAAGCTCAAGGGAGAACTCGCTGAGCTGTCCAAGGTCGAATCCGAACCGCGCCTAGAAGGTCGCCAGATGGTGATGGTCCTCGCACCACGCTAAGCCGGCACGCAATGATCGGCCAGGCGCATGGGTGAAAAATCCGTTGCGCCCAGCCAAGCGAGCCCCTATAAAGCGGACTTCAGCCGCCCGGCAGGGCATGCCGTGGCGGTGGCAATGCTAATAAGCGCGCATACCGACCCTAAGCGAACCATTCTTGGTCCCGCGCGGAAGCTGCTTTGGTTCAGGACCAATAAAAAGGCCTGAGACAAGAGGCAAACGCGTATGTGCAAACAGACAGAATAAGGACAGCAAAATGCCCAAAATGAAGACCAAGGCCGGCGCCAAGAAGCGCTTTAAGGTCACTGCGACCGGCAAGGTCATGGCAGCGGGCGCAGGCAAGCGCCATGGCATGATCAAGCGCCATGCAAAGTTCATCCGTCAAGCACGCGGCAGGATGGTTCTGAGCGATGCCGATGCGACCATCGTGAAGAAGTATATGCCTTACCATCGCTAAGGCATCTCCAATCCCCGAACACCCATTGACGGGATCAATCTATCAACTGACGGATTAGCAGCATGTCACGTGTCAAACGCGGTACGACCGCCCACGCCAAACACAAAAAAGTTTTGAAAGCCGCCAAAGGATATTATGGCCGGCGAAAGAACACCATACGCGTTGCCAAACAGGCCGTAGAGAAAGCCCAGCAATACGCCTACCGCGATCGCAAGAACAAGAAGCGCACGTTCCGCGCACTTTGGATCCAGCGCATCAATGCAGCAGCCCGCGAAAATGGCACGACCTATGGTCGGTTTATTCACGGACTGACCAAAGCTGGCGTCGAGATTGACCGCAAAGTCCTTGCCGACATTGCTGTTCATGACGCCGAGGCCTTCAAGGCACTGGTCGCCCAATCCCAAGCTGCCCAAACCTGAGCCCGAACTTCGGACTTGCGAATGACCTGACGCCCTGCCGACCGCGCAGACGCGGGCAGACAGAACGGTAATCGTGCAATGTCAGACAATACTGAATTGGTCCAACTGGAGACCGCATTGACTCTCGAAATTGATGCGGCAGCTGGCCTCGATGATTTAGAACAGGTACGTATACGGGCGCTCGGCAAGAAGGGCCAGATATCTGGCCTAATGCAAAAACTTGCCGATCTTCCACCGGACCAACGCAAGCAATACGGACAAGCCGTCAACGCCGTCAAAACCCGTATTGCCGATAGCCTTGACCAACGCAAAGTGGCACTCGAAGAGGCAGCCCTGCGCGTTCGATTGGAAACCGAACAGGCCGACATCACCTTGCCGGTACCGCTTGGCCCACTCAATCAAGGACGGATCCATCCCGTTTCTCAGGTCTTCGATGAAGTTATCGAAATCTTCGCCGACATGGGTTTCGCCATCGCTGAAGGTCCCGACATTGAAAGCGATGATCTTAATTTCACGAAACTGAATATTCCTGAGGAACATCCAGCCCGCCAGGACCATGACACTTTCTATCTGCAAACCAACAGCACGCCCGAGGAAGGCAGCAATGCGCCGCGCATGTTGTTGCGCACCCACACCAGCCCGGTTCAGATTCGAACCATGATGGCTGAAGAGCCGCCGATACGAATTATTGTACCTGGTCGTGTCTATCGCTGCGACAGCGATCAAACACACACCCCGATGTTCCATCAAATCGAAGGTCTTGTCATCGACCAGGAAACGCATATGGGGCATCTCAAATGGTGCTTAGAAGAATTTTGCAAAGCATTTTTCGAAGTCGACGAAGTCTCGATGCGCTTTCGCGCCTCCCACTTTCCATTCACGGAACCTTCAATGGAGGTGGACATTGACGCTGCCGCCATCGGCAAACCGGGTCAATGGCTGGAAATCCTCGGCAGCGGCATGGTGCACCCTAATGTCATTCAGAACTGCGGCCTCGACCCCGACGTTTATCAGGGTTTCGCCTTTGGCATGGGGCTAGATCGAATCACCATGCTGAAATATGCGATCCCCGATCTACGGGACATGTTTTCAGCAGACCTTAGATGGATGAAGCACTATGGCTTCCTTCCGGTCGACGTGCCGACGCTTGCCGGAGGTCTATCGACCTAAACGGTTCTAACAAGCGCATCACGATCGATCCGGAACGCCATACCCTTGCCGATACGAAGACCATGAAATTCACACTGTCCTGGTTAAGAGATCACCTTGAGACGGATGCCTCCTTAGAGACGATTTCGACAACATTGTCGGCAATCGGGCTCGAGGTCGAAGAGATCATCGACCCCGCTGAAACTCTTGCACCTTTCGTGGTTGCCCGCGTATTGGACGCCAAGCAACACCCCAATGCCGATCGTCTCCGGGTGTGCCAGGTTGAAATCGCAAAAGGCGGGCCGACAGTCGAAGTGGTCTGCGGCGCACCGAACGCTCGCGCCGGAATGATTGGCGTTTTTGCCCCGATCGGCACATATGTTCCTGGTACCGGGATCACACTTGAAGAGCGCCCCGTGCGTGGTGTGGTCTCGAACGGCATGCTGGTCTCCGGCCGCGAACTTGAGATTTCCGATGATCACGACGGTATTGTCGAACTTGATGCGGCAATGGCAGCCCGTGTGGGCGATCGCTACATCGACGTTGCCGGCCTCAACGATCCCATAATCGAGATTGGACTGACACCAAACAGGCCGGATTGTACCGGGGTAAGAGGTATAGCGCGCGATCTAGCCGCTGCCGGCCTTGGCACCTTGAAACCTGAGCCGGATCTCGGCGTCGTCGAGGGTGACTATGATTGCCCCATCGACGTGCGTTTGGAATTCACCCGAGAGACGGCAGATGCCTGCCCGGTTTTTGCCGCGCGGTATATCCGCGGCATAACCAACGGCCCATCACCGGACTGGCTCACACGCCGATTGACAGCGGCAGGATTACGCCCGATCAGTGCCCTGGTCGATGCCACCAATTATATCTCCCTCGACCGCGGCCGACCGTTACACGTCTATGATGCCGACAAACTGACCGGCGCCATACGTGCCCGCCTCGGCAAGTCCGGCGAATCCTTCGCCGGACTCGATGACAAACATCACGAGGTCGACGAAACCATGTGCGTCATCGCCGACGATAGCGGCCCCCTTGGTCTTGGCGGAATTGTCGGTGGCGAAGCCTCGAGCTGCACATCTGAAACCAAAAACATTTTGATTGAGTGCGCCTATTTCGATCCGTTGCGCACCGCTGCTACCGGCCGCAAATTGTCGATTATCACCGACGCCCGTTATCGATTCGAACGCGGCGTTGACCCAGCATTTGTCGAACCTGGTTTGGACCTGGCCACCGACATGATGCTGCGCTTAGGTGGCGGCGAGCCGTCCCGCAAGCGTATTGCCGGGCGCGCGCCGATAAAGCAGCGGACCATCAAATTCAACGTTGGGCGCATCAAGCAGTTGGCAGGAATTGAGGTTGCGCGGGGCGAGGTAACGCGAATTCTCACCACCCTGGGCTTCGACATTCCGGCCTCCAAGAACAGCGTCAACGTCAAGGTTCCGACATGGCGGCCTGATGTGCATGGCCCCGCCGATCTTGTTGAAGAAGTCGTCCGCATTGTCGGACTGGACAATGTCCCATCGACACCGATGCCCCGCGCCAGCGGCGTCGCCCGCAGCGTCATGACACCCACGCAGCAACGCGTTCGCCGCGCCAGGCGCGTGCTCGCCGGCCGCGGCATGGTTGAGGCCGTTACATGGTCATTCATCAACCAGCAAGAAGCGAGACACTTCGGCGGTGGCGAGCCTGAGCTTGAATTGCAAAATCCGATCTCTGTCGAAATGTCGTCCATGCGGCCCAGTCTGCTGTCTGGACTGTTAGCCGCCGTCGCCCGCAATCAAAACCGCGGTTTTCAAAACCTCGCCGTTTTTGAAATCGGCAACACCTATCACGGCATTACCGATGGCGATCAACACTTGGTTGCTTCAGGCGTAAGAGCCGGCAACGCGCATCTCGAGGGTCAGGGCCGCCAATGGCAACGCCAGCTTCCACCAGTTGATGTTTATGATGCCAAAGCCGATGCAGCGGCACTCATAACAGCACTCGGCATTGACATTTCAAAAATACAGATCACCCGGGACGCGCCGGCGTGGTTTCATCCGGGCCGCTCGGGTACTATCAAGATGGGCCCGAAAAACTGTCTTGCCCACTTTGGTGAGCTCCACCCGACAACGCTCAATTTAATGGATATCGATGGCGCTGCCGTCGCCTTCGAAGTCTTCATTGGCGCCATTCCCGCTGCCCGGAGGAAAGCCCGACCCCGCCCGCCGATGGAGAGCTCGGATCTCCTGCCCGTCCTGCGCGATATGGCTTTTCTTGTTGATAAATCCGTATCATCGGCGGACATCGTACGTGCCGCCGTCAACGCCGACAAAGCCTTGATCAGTGACGTTTATGTCTTTGATCAGTTTGAGGGTGAACCGCTGGAAGTCGACAAAAAATCGCTCGCCATCGAAGTCACCTTACAACCCAAGACGAAGGCCCTTACGCTTGCGGAAATCGATGCGCTAATGGAAAAGGTCTCAACCGCAGTTAGCAAAGCAACGGGCGGCACTTTGCGCGGTTAATCGGTTGTCGCGGCATCGTCTGGTGCCAGAGGCCTCGCGTCACGCGCTGCCGATCAGCACACCGGCCGCAAACACGATGAGCCCACCGACCACCACTTCGAAGGCGGCACGCAGAAATTTCGTATCCATGTATCGGGCCCTGATCCAGGCGATGACCCAAAGCTCGATCAAGACAATGACGATCGCCAATGTTGTCGCCGTCCAGAAATCAGTCAGCAAATAGGGCAGTGTATGCCCGACACCGCCAATCGTTGTCATTAGACCGGTAATGATACCGCGGATCAGTGGTCGGCCACGTCCCGTCAGCGAGCCATCGTCAGAAAGCGCTTCGGCAAAACCCATTGAGATGCCGGCCCCAACCGAGGCCGCCATGCCGACGAGAAATGTTTCCCAACTGTTGTGCGTTGCAAAAGCAGCAGCAAACAATGGCGCCAATGTCGACACTGAGCCGTCCATAAGGCCCGCCAATCCTGGCTGCACCACCTGCAGCACAAACATTCGCCGCTGTGCCTCGGCCTCGTCGTCACGCGCATCTTCAGTCAGATGTACTTCGCCAAGTCGAACCGCAAGGCTTTCGTGGCGCCGTTCCGCCGCCACCAGATCTCCCAACAGTTTGCGCATTTCGAGATCGGTGGTTTTTTCCATCGCCCGCTCGTAGAACAACCGCGTCTCGTACTCGATCGCCTCGGCTTGCGCGCGAACCCGGTCCACACCAAGCGGTCGCACCATCCAAATCGGCTCATGCTTAACAAATCCGCGAACATCCTCGCGCCTGATGAGCGGAATATGATCGCCAAACCGCTCATGAAAGAGATTGATCAACCAGCGCCGGTGTTGATCTTCTTCCACCGCCATTTCGTCGAATACGGCCGCAGTCGACGGAAAGTCCGCGCGCAATGCAAAAGCGTACTCCGCGTATATCCGCCCATGCTCTTCCTCAAGTGATATCGCCAGAGCGAGTATCTCATCCTGCGTTAGTTCGGCGAACGATTTCACGATCCTTGCTCCGCATTTGCCCTTGCTTTGTTTAGAACAATTATAAATAACTCTCAAGGTTGCCGGAGCTCGATCACGCCGCCCCTGGATCATCCTGCCATGCTGCAAGCCGATGTCTTATCTCATCTACAAGAGACCAACCTCAGCGACATTTCCAACTATGCCCCCGCCAGGTTTGTGTCGAGTAAACCACATGGCTTTCCCCCACCTGGAGAATAATTCGTCCACGTAGCGATTAAGCCGCAAATGAAAACATCTACGGGTATTAAATAATCAGGAAAACACGACTTGGACCGAAGATGTTCCAGTTCGCATACGAAATGCTGCCATTCTTAAAGCATTGTTATACCAATTGATTAATGTCAATTGATCATTCTTTGGGCACTTATGCAATAATTTAGGCTATTCAATCATTGCGCACCCGGCAAATAATTAAACTGACTCGAATTTAGATATTTGCGGACTTGCAAGATTTGAAGTAACTAATCTGCATCCCGTCACAAGGCATCAATCGGTTACCTGTATTCCAAGTAAAGGATCAACGTAATGAAAGACACTCAATTGCAACGGATGAATCTAAAGGACTTGATCCGTCTAAAAAACCGTATTGAAAATACAATTGCCCAAAAACGCGACAAAGAACGTACAGAACTTCGTGATAAATTCCGCCAACTCGCGGCCGAAAAAGGTATTTCGTGGACTGACATTGTTGGTACAGGAAAAGCCAAACCCCGCGGACCAGTTGCCGCCAAATACGCTGATCCGAAAGATCCAACTCAGACCTGGTCTGGCCGCGGCCGTATGCCTAAATGGCTCTCTGCGAAGATAAAATCAGGCGCTAAACTTGAGAGCTTCAAGATCTAATCTGGCCACCAGCATCCCTTCCGGACAGCGCCGTTGGGCGACCAATCTTCGCTAACAACCAATACATTTACACTATACTAGAAAAGGCCCCGAAATACTTTTCAGGGCCTTTTCTGTACGCAGATGATCAAAAGTGCCGCCAAAGCGACAAGTCCAAGATTTGATTGTCAATCATCGAAGCGGAAGTTGTACGCCGTCGCATACGAGGGATTACCGGAACAAGATCACGTACCCGCGAGAACGCATTAATCTTCCATTTTCTTGATCTGCACGAGAATGAAATCGACCAATGAACTGCAGCAAATCAAGAAAGTCTTTCTACAGATCAATTATTCTGTTTTTTAACGCTGTTGAAAAATATATTGACGTTGGTTGTTTCGGCTATCGAGAATTCTCCAAGCAATGCACAAAAAATCAATAATAATATGGCCCTACATTAATGAACGCTTATTTTCTTTATCGGTCAGAAGCGGGATTTAAGTGAATTGCTTCCGCAAACTCTTGAGATGCCGTGGTCGAAGACGGTTACATCTCTGCCAAATTGATTTGAAGCTATGCAAAATTGAAGCTGTCAGGGCGTAATCCTTGTGGACAACAATGAGAGGCACCGGCAGGGCACCCGCAGCAATCACCACAAATATGGGCGGGAATGCGCCAGGGCATTCCCGCGCTAAACCGACAAACACGCATGCAGCTGACCAATAACCTGTAACCTGCCACGAAAGGACCGGCTTCATTGTCAGAGGCGGGTGATGCAAAAATGGCAAGGGGCGAGCCAGGATCTTTGCTTTTGCAAAGCTGCAGTCGGTGCTAACAAGCAGCCATGTCAGACCAAAAGCGGATCCGTAATTTTTCGATCATTGCGCACATTGATCACGGCAAATCGACATTGTCGGATCAATTGATGCTGCATTGCGGCAACGTCACCCAACGTGAAATGAAGCAACAGTTGCTCGATTCAATGGATATCGAGCGCGAACGCGGCATCACGATCAAGGCGCAGACCGTTCGGCTCAATTATCAGGCCCGGGACGGCCACACCTACGAACTCAATCTGATGGACACACCAGGCCATGTCGACTTCGCCTATGAAGTCTCCCGCTGCCTGGCCGCTTGTGAAGGCGCAATTCTCGTCGTCGACGCCTCACAAGGTGTCGAGGCGCAGACCCTCGCTAATGTTTACCAGGCAATCGACAATGATCTCGAGATCTTACCCGTCCTCAACAAGGTCGACCTGCCTGCCGCAGATACCGACAGGGTCAAGGAGCAAATTGAAGATGTAATTGGTATAGATGCGTCCAACGCTATCTCTGTCTCGGCCAAAACCGGTCTCAACATCGACACCCTCCTCGAGGCAATCGTCACCCAACTCCCACCGCCGAAAGGCGAGGAAGAAAAGCCCTTGAAGGCGTTGCTGGTCGACAGCTGGTACGACGCCTATTTGGGCGTGATTGTGCTTGTCCGCATCATCGACGGGACGTTACGCAAAGGCCAGAAGATCAAACTAATCTCCACTGACGCCGTCCACCAGGTCGACCGCGTCGGTGTTTTCCGCCCCAAGCAAGAGTTATTGTCCGAACTGGGGCCCGGCCAGATCGGCTTTATCACGGCAGCGATCAAGGAAGTGGCCGACACCCGTGTCGGCGATACGATCACCGATGAAAAGTCACCCGTCGAAGCGCTCGAAGGCTTCAAACCTGCGCAACCGGTGGTCTTTTGCGGTCTTTTTCCTCTTGACGCCGCGGATTTCGAGGATCTGCGCGAGGCGATGGGCCGCTTGCGCCTTAATGACGCAAGTTTCTCGTTTGAGACCGAAAGCTCAGCCGCATTGGGCTTTGGCTTTCGCTGCGGCTTCCTCGGATTGCTGCATCTCGAAATCATAACCGAGCGCCTTGAGCGCGAGTTCAACCTGGACCTAATCACCACCGCCCCAAGCGTGATCTATAAAATCAAAATGAATGATGGGTCAGAGATCGAGTTGCACAATCCAGCTGACATGCCCGACACCGTAAAGATTGCTGCAATTGAAGAGCCCTGGATCGAAGCGACGATCATGGTACCGGACGAATACCTCGGCGCCGTATTGAAACTTTGCCAGGACCGGCGCGGCCGCCAGAAACAACTGACGTATGCCGGAACGCGCGCCCTCCTGATTTACGAACTGCCGCTCAACGAAGTGGTCTTCGATTTTTACGACCGTCTGAAATCAGTGTCGCGCGGCTATGCGTCATTTGACTACCAAATGACCGGTTATGAAACCGGAGACCTCGTCAAGTTATCAATCCTCGTCAATAGCGAGCCGGTCGATGCGCTGTCGATCATCGTACATCGGACACGCTCTGAAACGCGTGGGCGCGCGATGTGCGAACGTCTAAAGGATTTGATCCCGCAGCATCTCTTTCAAATCCCCATACAAGCTGCCATCGGTGCCAAGATCATTGCTCGCGAAAATATCCGCGCTTTGCGCAAGGATGTATTGGCCAAATGCTACGGCGGCGACATTACGCGCAAACGCAAGCTGTTGGAAAAACAGAAAGCAGGCAAGAAAAAGATGCGGGAATTCGGCAAGGTTGAAATTCCGCAAGAAGCGTTCATCGCAGCGCTAAAGATGGACGGCAATTAGGCAGCGCAAACGAACGACAAACACGGCCACGGCAGCCGGTTTAGGGCCACTCCAAGCGTGCGATATCGCTCAACCATTGCGGCATCGGCACCACCGCCAACACGATATCTGTGCTCACCGTCAACGCCACCGCACCAATAAGTGAAATTATCGTCGCAATAATTACGCGCGGCTCAAATACTTCGTACTCTCGATTAATCAGCCAACCAAAAAACATCCGGAAAATGACCGTCAACCGCTGCAATGGAGTGACCACCGTCACCGGCGCAAAGACAAACGCCAGATAGCGCAACATTTGCGAAAGAAATACAAAAATTCCCGCGACGGCAAACCACTTGGCATTACCACGATCCATACCGATGGAATGCGCTACGCGGCCCGTAACAATCAACACGAATAGAAAGGCGAGCGTTGCTGCAATGTATGAAATGAGACCAGCGGCAAGCCCTGCGCTGACGCTTGTGTTTTCGAGCCCGAACCGCACAAGAATAGGGCTGATACCTGTCCCTGTCGCAGACAATAGGGCCCACGTGTATCCTTCGGTGTAATTCGGCACGAATTTAGCAGGTTTCGAATTGTCTTTGCCTTGCGCCTCAGAACCCGCAACGGCCGCCCCGACCGACGCACCGCTCTTGCGCTTTACACCACCGCCACCCTTGTTGCGCCCGGTAAAGATCAGCACCGGCCCGCCGATTACCAGCGCCAAACCGATAAGTCTGAGCGGTGTCAATTTTTCACCGAGCAAAGCCAGCGCCAGAATCAACGCCGTAATCAGCGCGACTTGTTGCACCGGCCCCGTCAGATTGGCCCCCATCGCCTTGGTCGCGCGATAAAGGCAATAGCGCCCCCAAACGAAGTGCACGATGCCAGCCAGCGCCAGGCAGCCAACGGCAACCCGAGAGAAACCGAACAGCGCCGACCAGCTATTGGTCAGCATCACCGCAATCAAAAACAATGGCACGCCGATCGGAACAGTAATGGCAAGCGCTTGAAACACCGTCCCCGACACGACGCCGCGTCGCGCGGTAACATTGTTGGCAGCAAACGTCGCCGCCGCCAGGAGTGCCAGAATTCCCCCGAGCACACATCATCCTTTCCGTAGGTCGAACCCAAGCAGCAAAACCATCGCCAAAAAACAAACATGCCATGTCGGACCGGTGCCGGCCGCAAACCGATCTGACACTGACTGTTCGAATTGGCTCGATCCGTAGAGCAGTCGATCGTGCCGCTTTTTCGGGCACTTGCCAAGGGCCGGCACCCACGACCGCGTCAAGGTGTCAGGTAGGGCCTCAACGACCAAGCGCCAAGAAGAGCAGATTTTCTGAGTTTATATCAAAACGTGCGCAGCGCTAAGGCAGCAGCCAAGTCATAAGTCCGCCTACCGTGCTGCCTGCCGGAAAAGACCGCGTTCCGTCTTGACCGGCTGGCGCCGCATAAGCTCATCAATCCTGGCACGTTCACGACGAAAGTCTGCCAGGTCACGCCCTGTAAGCCGGCGTTCGCGGCCGACCTTGATCGAGAGCGGATCGACTTTGCGCGAATTGACCAGCACCTCGTAATGCAGATGCGATGCGGTCGAAAGACCTGTACTGCCCATTTGACCGATCACCTGGCCCTGTCGCACCCGCCGGCCACTACTAATATTCGGCGCAATGCGATGCAAATGAGCGTACGCCGTCTTGTAACCATTGGCATGCCGAATGCGGATGTATTTGCCGTTTTGTCCTTTCCGGCCGGCAAACTCTACGATACCTCTCCCGGCGGCAAGAATAGGCGTACCGACCGGCCCAGCCCAATCGACACCGCGATGCGGTCGGGCATAGCGCAGGATCGGATGAAAACGAACGCCGAAACCCGACGTTAAGCGAACATTGGCGCCGCGCACTGGCCGTCGCATCAAAAATTTCTTCGAGTTGTTCCCAAACTCGTCGTAGAAGTCGACAGTTCCGTCCTGGCTTCGA
>CBDCWA010000004.1:1525000-3028767 GCA_965223255.1 Hyphomicrobiaceae bacterium
GATTTCATGACTAGCCCGCCGGAAATGGTTCCGGCGGGCTTTTTCATGTTTCATGCATTATGAGATTGTCGTGCAAAACAGCACCTTAAGCCATCAGGCAAACACTTTTGGCGCGGAATACCTATCGTCTCGCATTCGTGTATTGCGCGTGATTGGTCGAGCTGTAACCCTTAGTTGCGAATGCCGGCCAGACAAAGGAGACGTTTCATGATCTCGCGTATCAAAACAGCCAGTGTCATCGCTGTATCGATGGCGCTCTTGCCAGCAACTTTTTCCACCTCCGAGGCCCGTATCTATTGCAATGGAGAATATCAGATCATCAATGGCCAGCCGCATGCGACACCGTTTTGCGCTGACGAGTATTTGGCCCGTGTTGCCCGCACCTATGGCATTCGTGTCTCCGGTCGGCGAATTCGCCGCGATCTTTCCAAGAAGGAAGAAATTTGCCAATTCATCGGCCACGACACACGCATCTCCGAGATTTGCAGCAACCATCGCATAGAAAATGATGACGATGACCAAGGCCGTCGCTAAGAGTGCGCTGCGCGTCGGTCCATGACCGCAATTAAAGGCTATGTTGCCGCCCCGGGTTTTGAGCACGAACTTGCGATTGAACTCGGCGCGGCACCAAACGATCACCTCAACAGATTGTTTTTGGCAAGCCCGCCGAACATTGCACCCGCTTGGACGGCCAACGTCTGGCACAATCCCAAGCATATCGAATTCCGCTCGATTTCTGATGCCGCGACTAAGCTGCGCGCCTTGCAGCGCAATTGGGCCCTCCATCCGGGCACAAACTACCGCCGCTCCCGCCTCATCGCGGAACGCCTGCCGCACGTGTCAGCGCGCCCGATCGAATTCGGCACACCCTTACCAACCAGCCGCCTCGGCGCCTGGACACTGCTCGACAAAAACACCTTGATTGCCGCAACAGACTGCGCCAGCCCTGTCCCCAACGGCGCGTATCGGTTCGTCGAAAACCGCACAGCACCACCCAACCGCGCCTATTTGAAGCTCTGGGAGGCCTTGACCCGAGCTGGCAAGGTCCCGCAATCGAACGATCTTTGTCTGGATCTTGGTGCCAGTCCCGGCGGCTGGACCTGGGTATTGGCAAACCTTGGCACCCAGGTCATCAGCGTCGACAAAGCGCCGCTCGCCCCTGACGTTGCTGCGCTCCCCAATGTTTCTGTCCGCCAACACAGCGCCTTCGCACTAAATCCATCCGATGTCCCCGGCGCCACCTGGCTGTTTTCAGACATCATCTGCTATCCAGCCCGCCTTTTGCGCCTCATCACCCGCTGGCAGGCCGCCGAGCCCCAAATGCGCTTCATATGCACCCTAAAATTTCAGGGTGAGACGGATTTCGAAGCCATTACGGCGTTTAAGCAACTCGGCTATGGCCAACTCGTGCATCTTCACCACAATAAACATGAATTGACCTGGATAAGCGTCTAACCGGCCCCACATAAAGGCTACCCAATCGCCGAATTGAATACCAAAGGGTGCGAAAACGATCGGAAAATGCTATGGCGAGGACGATGTTGGGCCGGGTCGCGACAATGGTCGTGAAAAGTGGGTTATGGGTCATTTTTCTGCCTAACAGCACTGTCAACTGCCATGAATGAGCAGAGGACCACGAGAATGAAAGTGCGAGTCTTGATTGGCTTGGCGGTACTGGCGCTTATCGCGTCCGCCACGATGCCCATGGCCCAACAAGGCTTCGGCTGTTTCAGTTCGGACAACCGCAAACGCATTGAAGGCTGTACAAAGTTGATTGAAACGCCGGGTCTGCGGTTGGATCAGCTAGGTTCAGCCTACGCGATGCGCGCGCTGGCTTACTCCTTGATGGGCAGATACGCGACGGCAATCAAAGATTACGATGAGGCCATTCGATTGGTTCCCGAGTTTGCAATCGCATTAAACAATCGCGCCTGGGCGTATTTTAAATGGGGTCGCCCCAAGATCGGCCTGCCCGATGTCGAGCGCTCGTTACGCATCGATCCGACCAGCGCTCATGCCTATGACACCCGCGCCCACATTCGCCAATGGCTGGGCAAGAGCGAAGCCGCCATTCGTGATTATGATGAGGCCATGCGCTACGGCGGCCGGCAAATGGTCCGGCTCTACCAATGCGGCCTGCAAGCGCAGCGCCTCTATACCGGCCCGACCAACGGCATCGTCAATCCGGCTCTCAAGGAAGCGATAAAAGCCTGCGTAAAAGCGAAAACAAAGTGCGATCCTCTGCCGCCGGACGAGGAATGCAAGATCCCGGTATCTTGAGATTTAGCCCTATTACCGGCGAGGCAACAGCCATTCCGCAACAACTAATTATGCCGGCCGTGGCAGTGTTTGTATTTCTTGCCGGATCCACAAGGGCACGGAGTGTTTCGTGAGACCTTGCCCCAGGTGCCAGGATCATTGGGATTGATCTCGCCGGCAGCCTTGCGACTTCTAACCGGCGCCTGGCGAACCGCGCCACCTTCGCCGCCAGCGGCCATGTCCGCATCGGCCATCTCATAGTCGTCGAAGGCCGTATTCGGATCGACGTGGTGCGCTTCAAGTTCCGACAAATTTATCCCGCTGCCGATCATTTCCTCTTCGGGCGCCATCTCGAGGTTCATCAGCTGGCCGGTCACAGCTTCACGCAGGCGCTCGAGGAGCGTTTCGAACAGCATAAACGCTTCACTCTTGTATTCATTGAGCGGATCGCGTTGACCATAGGCGCGGAAGCCAATGACTTGCCGCAGGTGCTCAAGCGTTACCAAGTGTTCCCGCCACAGATGGTCCAGTGTGTGAAGGAGGATCATCTTCTCGAGATAGCGGATGTTTTCGGCTCCGAAATCGACGGCTTTCTTGGCTGCCTTGGCATCGGCTTCCTTGATAATCCGCTCGCGAATTTCCTCATCCGCGATACCCTCTTCGTCCGCCCAGGCCTGAATCGGCAGCTCCATTCCGAAGGTATTTTGCACTGCCTCATCAAGTTCTTTGATTTCCCACTGTTCCGCGTAGGCATTTTCGGGAATGTGACGGCTGACCAGTTCTTCGATGACGCCATGACGCATGTCGGCGATCGTTTCGGAGACATCGTCTTCCGCCATAATCTCGATGCGCTGATCGAAGATGACCTTGCGCTGATCATTCATAACGTCGTCGTACTTCAGGATGTGCTTACGCGCATCGAAGTTACGGGCTTCGACCTTTTTCTGCGCCATCTCGAGGCTCTTGTTCATCCAAGGATGCGTAATCGCCTCGCCCTGCTGCAACCCAAGTGTCTTCAAAACGCCATCCATACGGTCCGATCCGAAGATGCGCATCAAGTCATCTTCCAGCGACAGATAAAACTTCGATCGGCCCGGATCGCCTTGCCGCCCTGAGCGGCCACGCAACTGGTTGTCGACCCGCCTGCTTTCATGTCGCTCTGTACCGATCACATAAAGACCGCCGGGCTTTGTCACTGTCTTCGCGGGCTTGTTACCTTTCGCAGGCTCCAATTCGACGGTTTCACTCGCTTCCAAAACGACGGCACGGTCTTTGCCAATCTTGTCTTCTATTTCTTTTCGTTTCGCAGCAATCTCTTCATCGCTTGGCGTTTTTGATTTCTGCTCGCGCTGCGAAATCCATTCTTTGAGGCTATACTCGACATTGCCGCCAAGCTGAATATCGGTGCCGCGCCCCGCCATGTTGGTCGCGATCGTCACCCCACCGGGAACCCCTGCTTGGGCGATAATATAGGCTTCTTGTTCATGATAGCGGGCGTTCAAAACGTGGTGCGGAACCTTGCGCTGTTTAAGCTTTTCGGCCAGATGTTCACTCTTTTCGATTGATACCGTACCGACGAGAACCGGTTGCTTGCGCTTTTCCGCCGCCGCAATCTCTTCGATAATCGCGTCCCATTTTTCTTCAGCCGTGCGATAGATTTCATCGTCTTCATCCAGCCGTGCGACATCCAAATTGGTTGGAATTTCAAGCACATCCAGACCATAAATATCCATGAATTCATCGGCTTCGGTCGCAGCCGTACCGGTCATCCCGCTCAGTTTGTCATAAAGCCGGAAATAGTTCTGGAAAGTTATCGAAGCGAGCGTCTGGTTTTCCGGTTGGATTTCGACATGCTCCTTTGCTTCGAGCGCTTGGTGCAGCCCTTCCGAATACCGTCGACCCGGCATCATGCGGCCCGTAAACTCATCGATCAGTACGACCTCGTTGTCCTTCACGATATAGTCGCGGTCGCGGTGGAATAGCTTGTGCGCTTTGAGCGCCTGGTTGGCATGGTGCACAACCGTGACGTTATCAACCTCGTAGAGCGATCCCTTGATGAGATCGGCCTCGAGCAGCAGCGCTTCAATCTTCTCATTACCGACATCGGTAAAAGACACGGATTTCTCTTTTTCATCCAACTCATAATCTTCCGGTTCAATATGTTTCATGTAGCCGTCGAGTTGGTTATAAAGCTCGGCCCGATCCTCAACCGGCCCGGAAATAATCAGCGGTGTTCGCGCTTCGTCGATGAGAATGGAATCCACTTCGTCGACAATCGAGAAGTAATGCCCGCGCTGCACCATTTCATCGCGGCTCATCTTCATATTGTCGCGCAAATAATCAAATCCGAATTCGTTGTTGGTGCCGTACGTCACATCGCAGCTATACTGTTCGTTGCGTTCGTCATCGTCGAGATCATGGACGATGCAGCCGACACTCAAGCCAAGGAACTTATAGACCTGGCCCATCCACTCGGCGTCACGTTGCGCAAGATAATCGTTGACGGTCACAACGTGCACACCCTTTTCGGTCAGTGCATTGAGGTAGACCGGAAGCGTTGCAACCAGCGTCTTGCCTTCGCCGGTTTTCATTTCGGCGATCTTGCCTTCGTGTAGCACCATTCCGCCGATCAGCTGGACATCGAAATGGCGTTGACCGAGCGTCCGCTTTGCAGCTTCGCGAACTGTTGCAAATGCCGGAACCAACAAGTCGTCGAGTTTTGCCCCATTCTTGAGCTGATCGCGAAAGGCATCGGTCCGCGCCCGCAGCGCATCGTCTGTCAACGCTTCGATTTCCGCTTCAAGCGCGTTGATGTTCTCAACGCGCTGACGATAAGCCTTCAGCCTGCGCTCATTCGAACTCCCCATGAATTTGGAGGCAAGCGCACCTAAAGATAACATTCTATAACTTCCTTTGCGTAAGCATCGCCGTAACCGGGCGCCATCGACCCTAGTTCGCCGTGTCAGGCTGAACAACGCATGAATTAGATCGATGGACCACGAAGCGCAGGCCCGGCAGTCACAATTGATCCAGCGGCCGAATGAGACGGTCTCCGCGAGACATAAGGACGCTGACACCTGATTGTCAATGAAGGGCTTGCTATATCAGCTTTGCCGTCTCAAATACTGCCAAAATAGCCGCCTTAAACCTCAATGATGCCATTTGGCAACTCCGTTTTTCCGCATCGCCTCACTGCGACAGGGATTTGCCACCCTGCCATCGAATTGCACCAATTTGAGACCCTAACGAGGGACATAGAAATATTGCCTCTGTTGCACAAGCAATGGCAGCCCTCCAGCCGCAAACCATTGTAAAGTCCGATGAATATGTGTCTCGCGCCTCTTTTCAATTTAACACTTGTGCTGACTCTGGCGATCCAAGGCTTCATTTTCACAGAAGCATCTGCCGCCCAGCCGCGATCTAACCCAGTGGTGAAAATCGATGGCGCGACCATCACGGAATGGGATATCGCACTCGCCAGCCAAGAGATTGCCAATCAGCTCACTGGCATATCCGGCACCGTCCAGCGCCGGGTTGTGGTAGAATATTTAATTAAAAACCAGTTGCTGGCAGCCGCAGCCGTGCGCGCCGGCCTCGGGCACTTTGATAGCACCGGACCGCAACAGCGCTATGCGAGCCGAGCGACACTCCGGGAGGCCTATTTTCGCGGCTTTATCGCAAAAAGCATTTCGGACCGCGAAGTTAGAGCACATTTCGACAGCACAATCGCCACACAGCCTACCAAACGCCTGATCAACGTCAGTCATATACTTGTTGCCACGAGAGACCAGGCCGTGACGATTTTCGAAAAAATTGCCCATGGCGCATCTTTTGAAGCTATGGCCAAACGCTATTCAAGGGATAGGGTAAGCGGCCCCCGTGGCGGAGGGCTGGGGATTTCACAGCGTGGTCAGATGGCGCCAGCCTTTGAGGCCGCTGCCAATAAACTTGCGAAAGGTGAAATCTCGGAACCAGTCAGGTCGCCGCAGGGCTGGCATTTGATACGCGCCGATGACCACCAGAAGGCGGCACGGCCCAGCTATACCGAGATGCGCGCGCAGATTCGCCAGGCCCTTATCCACGATAAGACCAAACAAATCGTCAGAGAGCTGCGTCGCAGCGCAAGAATTGAATATCTGGACCGCTCCCTTTTGGCCCCCTCACAACGCCAAGCGAACGGCAACCTCACGTCACCGCGATGAGCAAGAGCCAATCGCAATAACCCACATCTGGCATTGCCTTTGCGACCCGTCCCCAATTATCGCGCTTGCGATTTCGCCTGGGACCTGCTTCCAATCGCGCTCAACAACACATCACAGGGTAATCCGCCATGGCAAAAACCCAATATATCTCGCCATTCGCACCCAAAGCACTGCCTGATGTTCCGACGGTCCAGGGCGTCCGCTTTGCAACGGCCGAAGCCGGCATCCGCTATCAAAACCGGACCGATCTTATGGTCACTACGCTGAGCGAAGGCACCGTGGTGGCCGGTGTCACGACAAAATCGAAGACCTGTTCCGCCCCCGTCCTCTGGTGTCGTGAGGGACTGAAGACGGGTCGCGCCCGCGCCCTGGTTGTCAATTCCGGCAACGCCAATGCATTTACCGGCCGGCGCGGTGACGAAGCAGCCGCACTCACCGCCGAGGCCGCTGCGCAAGCACTGGATTGTCCAACCTCTGAGATCTTTTTAGCGTCAACCGGTGTCATCGGCGAGCCGATGGATGCCGGTCGCTTCACCGATCTCATAGCCAAGATGATCGGCCAAACATCGCCATCGGCCTGGCATCAGGCCGCCAGCGCCATCATGACCACCGATACCTTCCCAAAGCTTACAAGTCGGCAAATCGAACTCGACGGCACAACCGTGACCATTGCCGGATTTAGCAAGGGCGCTGGCATGATTGCGCCGGACATGGCAACAATGCTGGCATTCATTTTCACGGATGCCGCAATAGACCAAACCGCGTTGCAAAACTTGGTTTCCGATATCAACGCGCGCACGTTCAATTGCATAACAATCGATGGCGACACATCGACCAGCGATACGGTTCTGGTGTTTGCAACGGGCCAGAGCGGAGCCCAGATTACCGCGAACGCAGCACCCCAACATCAGGCTTTTGCAGAAGCACTCGAAGCAGTTATGCACGACCTGGCGATGCAGATTGTCAAGGATGGTGAGGGCCTGACAAAGTTCGTCGAGATCTCGGTGACAGGCGCTGAGCATGACGCCGCCGCCCGCACCATCGCCCTCGCGATTGCCAACTCTCCACTGGTCAAGACCGCGTTCGCCGGCGAAGACCCCAATTGGGGTCGAATCATCATGGCGATTGGTAAATCCGGTGAGGCTGCCGATCGCGATCGTTTGAAAATCGAGATCGGTCCACATCTGGTCGCAACGAACGGGGAACGTGCGGCAGGCTATGATGAGGCAACGGTTGCCGCATACATGAAGAATGCCGAACTCAAGATCTCGGTCGACGTTGGTGTCGGCCAGTCCCAAGCGACGGTATGGACCTGCGACCTGACGCATGACTATATCTCGATCAATGCCGACTACCGAAGCTAGCAGTCCTCTAGATCGACAACCGCCCATGACCGTCCCAATTGTCCTTGTTGCCGCCGCAGCCCTGATTGACCGCGACAATCGCGTGCTGCTGGCAAAGCGTCCGGCCGGCAAATCGATGGCCGGCCTTTGGGAATTCCCGGGTGGAAAGGTCCAGCCCGGCGAGACACCCGAGCAGGCTTTGATCCGCGAGCTTGAAGAGGAACTGGCGATCGAAGTTTGTGATACGTGTTTGGCGCCTTTTACTTTCGCCTCTCATGCCTATGACGACTTTCACCTCCTGATGCCCCTTTATCTGTGCCGTACTTGGGAGGGCGACATCGTTCCCCGGGAAAATCAAGAAGTGAAATGGGTCCGTCCCTTGGCCTTGAAGGACTATCCCATGCCCGCGGCCGACATCCCGCTAATCCCCTGGCTGCGCGACTTTTTGAGCTAATGAGGTGGATCAGACGTTCGTTCACCATTTGCAGCACCCTCAGGACGAACTTCTGGTTCAGGACACCAGCCCGCCGACGACGTGCAGCAACATAATTTGGACGCAGGCGTAGGCCAGCCATATGCCAATTGCCATCAGATCAGCCCTTAAAGCGTTGGAGCCTCCCTTTGAACGACCACTCCCCGACCCACGACCTGGTTATCGTCGGTGCCAGCTTCGCCGGCCTAATTGCGGCAAAGACAGCGGCCATGCGGGGTCTCAAAGTTGTTGTTCTCGAATCCAAACCGGACGCCGGCCATCGCGTTCACACCACCGGCATCCTGGTCAAAGAAGCGGCAGAAGACGTGGATATTCCACATTTTTTGACCCGGCGCGTGCATGGGGTCAGGCTCTATGCACCAAATCTTCGCCATATCGATCTGTTCTCGCCCGGATATTTCTTCCTGACGACCGACACCGCCAATCTCTTGAGATGGTTAGCCGATGATGCCAGACGCGCTGGAGCGGAACTGCGCTTCTCGGCGCGCTTTTTGGGTGCGGAACGTTCGGGTCCCAACTTTATTTTGCCGGCAACTGATATCACGGCGCGCTATATCATCGGCGCGGACGGTGCAAAATCCGCCGTCGCCAGAACATTCGGTCTCGGACGTAATCAGCGTTTCCTGACGGGCTTAGAAGCCGAATACGAAGGCTTGGGCATGGACCAACGGTTCCTGCATTGCTTCATCGACAGCAAATCGGCACCAGGTTATCTCGCCTGGGTTGCCCCCGGACCAAGCATCTCGCAGGTTGGCATGGCTGCAAGCAAAGGCCGCACCCCCCTCCTCAAAAGCTTTGAACGGCGCACGCGTGGCATTTTCGACTACACAGATGCAATTGCCGTTGAACGCCGGGCCGGCCGTATCCCGTGTGGCGGTCTCGTCAAACCGTGGGCAAGCGCTGGCGTCATGCTCATCGGCGATGCAGCCGGCCAAGTCTCACCGGCTACTGGCGGCGGCATTCGCCTTGCCTTTCGCTATGGACGCAAGGCGGCTCAGGCAGTGGCAGACCATCTTCAGAATTTAGGGCCGCCACCGGAAATGGTCTTGGCAGCCGACCTTCCGCACTTTGGCATCAAATCTTTGTTCCGCCGCACCTTGGACCTCGCCCCGCCGAACTGGCTGATCAACATGGCCCTTTCCACCCCGCCGATGCAATTTGCAGCACAGCGCATCTATTTTCATCGGCGCGGCAATTCGTCGATGAGCTTTGCAGAATATTCTCGCGCCGTAGAACAACTCGGCCAATCAGCCGTTTCCATGCCTAAAGCACAGGACGATGTATGCTGAGTGCCGTCGCCAACCGCAACCCGACAGGCTAAGCAAGGGCACACGATTGGCAAACTTAGCGCCGCTCGGCTTCCTCAGGCGTCATGGCCTTTATGGCAAGCGCATGAATACCGCCATTGAGTTCATCAGCAAGAACGGAGTTGATTGCCCGGTGACGCGCGATCCGCGATAGGCCGATAAAGGCTTCAGCAACAATCAGCACGCGAAAATGGCTCTCCCCCGATTCTGGCGAGCTGGCGTGCCCCGCATGAAAGTGGCTTTCGTTGATGATTTCCAGATCCGTCGGCGCCAAAGCCGCTTCGAGCTTCTGACGGATAACGTCTTCCATTGCCATTAAAACTCACCTCATAAGCGGATGCCATCTTGTCGGCGGTTGCGCCGCCATATGGCCTTAACTTTCATTGAGAGTATTGCTGCCAAGTCACGACTGGACCATCGCGCGCAAATGCCAACTTGTTATCGTAGGCCATTGTGATCATACTTATCGAGTTATGAAACTAGATTCGAAATATTTCGACATGATCCGGATCCAGTCTCGGCGCGCGGGCCCCCGCAATGAGGCACCGGAACCGGGCACCATGGCATGTCAGTGGAAAGGCTGCACAGCACCGGCGCGACATCGTGCGCCCATGGGCCGGGGGCGGGACGGCGAGCATTATTGGTTTTGCCGGGAACACGTTCGCCAATACAACGCCTCTTACAACTATTTCGACGGCATGAGCGATCGCGAGGTGGAAGACTTCCGAAAAGATGCGGTCTATGGCCACAGGCCAACCTGGAAAATCGCGGAAAATGCACAATCCGACGGCGGGCGAGAAACCAAGGAAGATGGGTCCAAACCTGCCAGCGAGGAGTTTGGCAGCTCATCAGCGCAAAGCTTTTATGCCTGGCGGGCCCGTCAGGCACGCTCGAAAGCCAAGAAAACTAGTAGAAAACTCAAGCCCTTAGAGAAAAAGTCCCTGGCCGCGTTAGGGCTAGAGGCCTATCCTGGCAAGGCGGAAGTGAAATCGCGTTTTAAGGAATTGGTTAAGCGCCATCATCCTGATTCAAACGGTGGTGATCGCGCGACCGAAGAAAAGTTGCGCGAGATTATTCAAGCCTATAACTATCTAAAACAAGTTGGATTGGTCTGATCTGCGATTCTCGACCAGCCCGGTAGCAGTGACCGCTAGCTGCTTTAGGATAATTCGGCCAAGCCTCGCCTCGGCACTCGGAACAACGTAAAAGACTCTGGAAACGCAAGATATGCCTGCAGATTCAAACGGGGCGGGCGCCCTGCTCCCCGACACGACAGTCTCGGTTCGTGAAATATTTGGAATAGACTCTGACCTCGAAGTCCCAGCTTATTCCGAACCAAACGAGCATGTTCCAGATTTTGACGACGACTACTTATTCAATAAGGACGTTACACTTGCGATTTTGGCAGGGTTTAAACACAATCGCCGGGTGATGATTCAAGGCTATCATGGCACTGGCAAATCAACTCACATAGAGCAGGTCGCAGCGCGCCTGAATTGGCCATGCGTACGCATCAATCTTGACAGTCACGTCTCACGTATCGACCTAATTGGCAAAGATGCCATTGTCTTGCGCAATGGCAAGCAGGTAACAGAGTTCAAAGAAGGCATCTTGCCTTGGGCACTACAGAACAACGTTGCTATTGTGTTTGACGAATACGATTGCGGTCGCCCAGACGTGATGTTCGTCATTCAGCGCGTTCTAGAGGTTTCCGGCAAACTCACGTTGCTTGATCAGTCCAAGGTGATCCGGCCACATCCAGCATTCCGCCTCTTCTCGACAACCAATACCGTTGGCCTTGGCGACACATCAGGCCTCTATCATGGCACCCAACAGCTCAATCAGGCGCAAATGGACCGTTGGTCTATCGTCGTGACACTGAATTATTTGCCACATGATGACGAAGTGGGCATCGTACTTGCCAAGGTGAAATCCTTTGCCGAAAATGAAGAGAAGCGCAAAATCGTTTCCAACATGGTACGTGTTGCCGATCTCACGCGTAACGCCTTTATCAACGGCGATCTTTCGACGGTCATGAGCCCTCGGACCTGCATAACATGGGCGGAGAACACAGATATCTTCGGCGATCTCGGATTTGCTTTCCGCATGACATTTCTCAACAAGTGTGATGAGCTTGAACGCCCAGTCGTCGCTGAATTTTATCAGCGGTGTTTTGGCGAGGAATTGCCGGAAAGTGCAGCCAACGTCGCACTGTCGTAAGATGATTTTTGACAGCTATTGGCTGCAAGCATCCGGATGCAATACCGGACGCATCCGGCAGCCAAAAAGATGATGGACCTGACTGCGATTTATGACGATCACGCCAAAACGCCAGGAAAGCCCGACAGAGCCATTAAAGCGGGCGCTGACATCGACCATTCGATCGATTGCCGCCGACGCTGAAATCCATGTTGAATATGGCGCAACCAAGCCGAGTCAATCTGGCCGGACGGTTTCGTTGCCGGAACCCTCGCGGATCCCCTCTCCCGAAGAGATTGCAGTGCTTCGCGGCTGGGCCGACAGCTTCGCGCTAAAGGCGGCAGCGCATGACAGTAAGATCCACAAGCGCTTGTCACCACAAGCCGGTGCCGCCCGTTCTGTCTTTGAAGCTGTAGAGCGTGCCAGAGTGGAAGCCATTGGCGCGCTCAGGATGCCGGGCGTGGCAGAGAACCTAGCCGCAAAGATCAGCTCGCAGTACCGCCACCCACGGTTCCAGGACATCCAGGATCAGAATGATGCGCCGCTTGAAGACGCGCTTGCCCTATTGGTCCGCGAGCGCTTGACGGGCATGGCGCCGCCACAATCGGCCCAGCACGTCGTCGAGGCCTGGCGCATGTACGTCGATGATCGCTGTTCCGAACTCTTCAAAGAAATGCCGGAACACATCAACGATCAGGAAGCCTTCGGCAAAATGATGCGCAGCATACTACGCTTGTTGGATCTTGCCGACGACATGACGGAAGGCGAGCCACAGGACGAAGAAGAAGGGCAAGACGAAAGCGAGGACGGCGGCGAGCAGAACGAAGAAGAAAAGGAAGAAGGTGCGACCGGCGAGAGCGAAGACGCTGAACAGCAAATGACCGAGGGCGAACCTGGCGAATATGACGATACCGAGGAATATGCCTCAACCGACATGCGCGAAGCCGACCCTGACGGTGATGAGGAAGCTGAAGCGCCCGACCAGTGGCGCCCCAACGTATCGGTGCTCGATAACCCTGAGGCTTATGGCTACAATGTCTATTCCAAGACCGAAGACGAAGAAATAAACGCTGAGGATCTCTCAACGCCGGATGAACTGGAGCGGCTGCGCGCCTTCCTCGACAAAGAACTCCGTAATTTGTCTGGTGCCGTCTCACGTCTCGCCAACCGGCTTCAGCGTCGCCTTTTGGCACAGCAAAACCGCGCCTGGGAGTTCGATCTTGAAGAAGGTATGCTGGATTCCGCCCGCCTGCCTCGAATCATAATCGATCCCATGCATCCCCTGTCCTTCAAGCACGAACGGGACATGGAGTTTCGCGACACCGTAGTCTCGCTGGTAATCGACAATTCCGGCAGCATGCGCGGTCGCCCGATCATGGTCGCCGCAACCTGCGCCGACATTCTGGCGCGCACGCTCGAACGATGCGGCGTCAAGGTCGAGATATTGGGCTTTACCACCAAAGCTTGGAAAGGTGGTCAGGCGCGCGAGGCATGGTTGGCCTCCGGCAAACCCGGCAATCCAGGCCGCCTCAACGATCTGCGCCACATCATCTACAAAACCGCGGATACGCCATGGCGACGCGCCAAACGCAACCTGGCGCTCATGATGCGTGAGGGCCTGTTGAAGGAGAATATCGACGGTGAAGCGTTGGCATGGGCGCACAAGCGGCTGCTTGGGCGGCGTGAGCATCGCCGCATTCTAATGATGATTTCAGACGGCGCACCGGTCGACGATTCAACGTTGTCAGTCAACTCCGGCAATTATCTTGAGCTTCACTTGCGCCAAGTGATCAAAGAAATCGAAACACGTTCACCCATTGAGCTGATTGCCATCGGCATTGGCCATGACGTAACGCGTTATTATCGTCGCGCCGTCACCATAAATGACCCAAGCGAACTTGCCGGCGCAATGACCGACAAGCTTGTCGAACTGTTCGAAGAGAAAACCGCACAACGTCCCACCAGCGAGGCACCACGACGCAAGCGTGCCCGCTCAGTCAGCTAGAACAACGTTCGGCCCTAGATTTTTGGTCTCATTATTTTCACTTCCAAAGCCTAGCTTTGTGTGCTGTCCCGGCCGACCGCCAAGGACAGGTACCAGATTATCGGAGCGCGCCTTGTCTTCAAACTTTATTGAAATCTGCCTCACACGCACTGCTCGCATATTTGGATCGGCGTGTTTTTATTGTTTTGTGGCCCTCCTCTCTTGTTGCTTAATCTGGCCGGCGCCGTCAGCAACCGCCAAGGAAAGATCGAGCCAATACAGAAAGACGGTGTCGATCACTGTGATGTCCAAATTGATCGCTTCGTTTTCCAAGACGCAACCATCCAGACGGCATTTCGGACGCCTGGAGTTCATAGGCGGCCTGGTCCTCACGTCATCGTCAAAACGTTTCGGCGGCTGGTCGGGTCTCATCGTTGGCCGCGACGGCCGCCGCCTCTTGGCCGTCTCTGATACCGGCGATTGGCTGGCCGGAAGACTGGTTTATCGCAACGGGCAACTAGTGGCGCTGACCAAGACCCGCATCGGACCACTGCGCGCACTGAGCGGCCGCCCGCTCAGTCGATCACGAGATGTCGATGCCGAAGCGATTTTCCCGCTTAACGGAACGGTGAGGCGCGGGCGCGCCTTGATCGCTTTCGAGCGCAATCATCGGATCGGACTATTTCGTTTGACAAAGTCTGGCCCCAGCCGGCCATTGCGCTACTTGAAGCGCGTGTCAAGAAAGTATCGGATCCGTTCCAACAAGAGCTTTGAATCTGTCGCCGTCTTGCCGGCTGGGCGTTATCGCGGTCGCGTTTTGGCGTTTGCCGAAAACTTCAAGCTGAAACCGCATTTGCACACCGGTTGGCTGTGGTCCCGCGGTCTGTCGCACCGCCCCAAGCCGCTCTTTCTGCTCGATGACAAGGGCTTCAACATCACGGATATGGCCGTCATACCGGGCGGCCGAATGCTATTGTTGGAGCGCCGCTTTCGCTGGACGGAGGGTGTGCGAATGCGGTTGCGTGAAATCTCCTCCCACAGCGTTAAACCGGGCGCCACATTGACCGGCAATATTCTGCTGACCGCCGACCTGACCTATCATATCGATAATATGGAAGGGCTAAGCGCCCATACCAACGCATCCGGTCAAACTGTTCTGACCATGATTTCAGACGACAATTTCAACAAGCTTTTACAGAACACGCTGTTGCTGCAGTTCATATTGCATCCCAAAACCGCAGCCAAAAAGGTAAACCCGTCGCGCCTCTGACAACGGCCAGCGCATTAAACTAAGAGCACCCCAGAATTTGCGATGAAGAGCGCTGATCAAGCCTCAGCGCTGGTGGTCTCGGCGGCTTCTGCCCGCGCTTTCACAAGCTGGCGCTTAAGCTTGAGGCAGCGCTCCGACAATTCGCCGTCACGTGCCTTGATCAAAAACGCATCAAGCCCCCCGCGATGCTCAACGGTACGCAACGCATGCGCGGAAATACGTAGCCGTATCTTGCGTTTTAGGGTCTCGCTGAGAAGCGTTACATCGCAGAGGTTGGGATTGAACTTCCGCTTGGATTTGTTTTCCGCATGGCTTCTCAGTTGGCCTGACATGGGCAATTTCCCAGTTAGCTCACAGCGCCGCGTCATAAGAGAATACTCCCTGGCCCCATCCGCTCGGTATTTCGGATGCCCAAGCCACGTCAATTTTCAAGGGTTAGAATAATTCTGGCGCGCTCTGCGGCCCGCCTCCATGGCTGGACCTTATAATGTGGCGCAGGCAATCCCGTCAAGCCGGCAAGGGCCCGAAAATCGGCCAAATTCGGCCCCGCCAAGTGGTTAGATCCGGCCGCGCGGATAAAAATCTAGCCAAACTGTTGACGCAAAGGCGAAATAGCAGGGATACAACCATTTACGTCGGGCACTTTTCCAGATTCATATAGCTGGCACAGGCTTTACAATGGCTGTGCAGTTTCGCCGCAATACTGAGATGGGATGCTGACGCTATGCGATATGTCCGCCTTAGTACAATAGCATTAGCAATGATGGCCCTAATGATCGGGACAACGGCCAGTTATGCAAAAGACTGGCCCATGCAGGTCTGGGCAAAATACAGGATTTCGATTGCCGGCATAAAGGTTGGCGATTTTTATTTTAATTCGCAGCGCAAGGGCCGCCAATACCGATTAGACGGCGATGCGCGCCTATCGATATTGCTGGGCGCCTTCAAGTGGAAAGGCAAAACGGCCAGTTCGGGCATCATCAAGGGCGCTATGCCCTACCCGGACGCCTACGAGTACAACTACCGCGCTTCCCGCAAGAAAAAGGGCGGTGTAAAGATGCGCTTCGTAAAGCAGAATGTCAGTCAGCTTGACATTAGACCTAACAAAAAGCCGTCTTCAAAGGCTGTGCCATTAAAACCAAACCACTTACAAAACGTCCTGGACCCGCTGTCGGCGATTCTCGCTCTCACACTCGCAGACCGCGGCAACCCTTGCGCGCGCAAGGTGCAAATCTTCGATGGCAAAATTCGATTTGACCTAGTCTTCCGCTACCACTCAAAAACCATCGTTGAGACCAAACACGGCTTCGCAGCACGTGGCCCGGCTTATATCTGCCGCATAAAATTCATCCCCATCGCCGGCTATCGCAAAAACCGAACCATTCGCGAAATTACCAGAGCCAAGCGGATGGAGGTCTTACTGCGTCCAATTACCAAACACAAAATCCTGGTACCGATAGTCATTCGCATGCCAAGCATCATCGGTGAAATTGCCGTCAGCATGCAGCGCGTCGACATAATCACCAAGGGAACACGTCAGATTGCGCTGGCCAACTGACGTCACGGCATGGCAAAACACCAGCCGCATGCCGCAAAACCACTGATTGGCTACCAACCTAACCCAATACCCTGGACATGAAACAACGTTCAAATTTGTGTCTCCTTCTCGCCAGTTTTGAGCCATCCAAGGCGAACCAAATTGGCTTTGACCGCGACATTAAGATAATTCGGCCCGCCGCTCACGATACTGGCGGCGTCGCACCAGCTGATAGATCGGAGTAGCTGGCATATGGCAACCGAGACGGAAAACCGTTCGCGCAACATAACGGCGGTCCTTGGACCAACCAATACCGGCAAGACTCATCTCGCCATCGAGCGCATGCTCGGCCACGACACAGGCATGATCGGCCTACCGCTGCGATTATTGGCACGCGAAATTTATGACAAGATCGTCGAGCGCATCGGCTCATCATCAGTCGCTCTCATTACGGGCGAAGAGAAAATTAAGCCTGAAAGTCCGCGCTATTGGATCTCAACGGTGGAAGCCATGCCGCGCGATGTGAGTGTGGATTTTCTTGCCATCGACGAAATTCAACTCGCAGCCGACCCCGAACGCGGCCACGTGTTTACCGACCGCCTGCTTCATGCGCGAGGCAAACTCGAGACTTTGCTGCTTGGCGCGGGAACAATGCGCGAGGCAATTTCCGATCTCATTCCAGGAGCCAATTTCATATCGCGCCCGCGATTATCGAAGCTCACCTATTCAGGCCAGAAGAAGATTACTCGTTTGCCGCAGCGCTCCGCCGTAGTCGCGTTTTCGGCGTCTGAAGTCTATGCCATTGCGGAGTTGATGCGCCGCCAGCGTGGTGGCGCCGCCGTGGTGCTTGGCGCACTGAGCCCGCGCACACGCAACGCCCAGGTCGAACTCTATCAATCCGGCGATGTCGACTACATGATTGCCACTGATGCCATTGGTATGGGTCTTAACCTGGACGTCGATCATGTGGCATTCGCAGCCAACCGCAAATTTGACGGTCAAAACCATCGTCTTTTGACGCCTGCGGAAATCGGACAGATCGCAGGGCGCGCCGGCCGTCACCTAAATGATGGAACGTTCGGTGTCAGCGTCGACGTCCCTCCCTTCGATGCTGAATTGGTCGAACGTTTGGAATCCCACATCTTCGATCCTGTGAAGACGTTGCAGTGGCGCAACCGCAATCTGGATTTCACAACACTCGACCGGCTTCGCGACAGCCTACGCCAGATACCGAAGGAACCGCGTTTGGCGCGCGCGCGCATGGCCGACGACGTACTGGCGCTCGAAGCGGTCTGTCGTGACGACGACATCGTGGAGCGTGCCCAAACGAAGGATGCGGTCATCAAGCTCTGGGACGTTTGCCAGGTGCCCGATTATCGCAAGATTTCGCCGCAAAACCACGCCGATTTGGTCGCAAACCTGTTCCGCTTCTTGACCCAATCCGAAGGTGTCATTCCCGAAGACTGGTTTGCACGCCAGGTCGCCTACGCTGACCGCACGGATGGCGACATCGACACCCTTGCCAATCGTATTGCCCACATCAGAACTTGGACATTTGTGTCCAATCGCGCTGAGTGGCTGCAAGACCCATCGCACTGGCAGGAACGCTCGCGGTCCATCGAAGACAGCCTATCCGATGCCCTTCATGAGCGTTTGACCCAACGCTTTGTGGATCGGCGCACGAGCGCATTGATGAAGGGGCTGCGGGCCAATGAGGATCTATCTGCCGACATTCAGGACGACGGCGCCATTATGGTCGAGACCCACTATGTTGGCCGCATAAATGGCTTCAGGTTCTATCCCGATCAATCGGCTGATGGCATCGACGGCAAAGCCGCCCGCAACGCGGCAACGCGGGTATTGTCCAAAGAATTTTCAATGCGGGCCCGCCGCGTTTCCTCTGCCAAGAATGACGCTTTTAAGCTGACACTCGATGCGCGGGTATTGTGGCGCGATCAAGAGATTGCACGCCTCGAACCGGGCGAACATGTCCTCAAGCCACAGATCGTATTGGTTGCTGACGAACATTTGCAAACTGCCGACCAGGCACGGGTTCGAGACCGACTGCAATCTTGGCTGCAGGCGATCATCGCAGAGCGATTGAATCCGCTGGTAGAGATCGCCAACGCCGAAGACATTTCAGGTCTGGCACGCGGAATCGCATTTCGAATTTGTGAGAACCTCGGGGCCATAAAGCGCGAAGATGTCGCCGGCGAAATCAAGGCACTCGATCAGACAGCGCGCGCTCAATTGCGCAAATACGGTGTCCGATTCGGCGCCTTCAATATTTTTTGTCCTGTCCTGCTTAAACCGGCGGCCGCCGATCTCACACTGACGCTTTGGCTCTTAAAGTCGGCCAAACAATACAACCTAGATCCGCAGGCGCTCCCTACCCCGCCTCGTGCCGGCCTGACCTCTGCGGCCAATGAGGCCACCATCCCGGAGGCATTCTATCGGGCCTATGGATTTCATGCCTGCGGGCCCCGCATCATTCGCCTTGATATTCTGGAGCGCCTTGCCGACCTCATTCGCCCATTGCTGGCGTGGCGCAGCAATCGTGACAATGAGAACACAACGCCGCCGGAGGGCGCGACCGGAGACGGCGGTTTCATAGTGACACCGGCGATGATGTCGATCCTTGGCTGTTCTGCCGACGATCTTGCAAAAGTCCTGCATGCTCTGGGGTTTCGATCCGAACAAAAACCTGCACCGGTCACCGCCGCAAGTGGGGAAGAGACAGCGCAGACAGAAGGCGCAATACCAGAACAACCGCCTGTTCACGGGCCCGAGGCTGCGGTCAGCGAGCAGGCGGAGGCCGCAGAATCTCACGTACCAATAGCGGACTTACATCAAGCTAACGTCGACGCCGGAAATGCACACACCACCTCTGTCATTTCCAGTGATGCATCGCCAGCCGCACAGTCCAGCGGCGACCCGCAAACGCAAGCAGTTGAACCCGTCACGTCCCCGGACGTTGAAAGTACTGGGCCGCTTCCCGCACCATCGCAACCACCGCCGGATGGCACCGAAAGTGCCGGCCCGCCATCACAGCTGTCAATCGAGATTTGGCGGCCGAAACGAAAACCGCGCGCCGTCGAGGGCCATCGCCGTCGCAGGAATCAATCCAAGCAAGGCAGTGACACGGACAGAAAGACCTTGGGGCAAGACGCAAGTAAATCAAGTCCTCATGCCTCAGGCACCGAAAACGCCAAAGGGGCCGGGCGCCGTCGCACGAAGACTCAGAAGCCCGGCGCGCGCCGAAAACCACGCCCCTCACACAATGTGGCGACGACCAACAACCAATCCAGGCAAGCCAACCGCATAGATCCGGATTCACCTTTCGCTGCCTTGAGCGCCTTAAAGGAGGCCATGGAAAAAGGTGCCGAAGACCCCTCATCGACCAAATGAACAGTTCTGACGACCCTCACGTCCCTGATGACGCCGATGCCCCGACGCAAACCCAGCGCTTGGACAAATGGCTATGGTTCACGCGCGCGGTGAAAAGCCGCACATTAGCGGCGAGCCTCGTGACATCCGGTAAGGTCCGGGTCAATCGATCGAAGACCGACAAACCCAGCCATGTACTGAAAATTGGCGACGTGATTACCTTATCGCTGCGCGGCAAAGTCCGAATCTTGCAGGTTATAGCCACCGGAACCCGGCGCGGCCCCCACAAAGAGGCTGTTTTACTGTATTCTGAATTAACGCCAGAAACGCCGAGCGACCAGGCAATCGCCACAGAGAACAATGAGCCCACCGCTGGGTCCGCCGCACCAACGCCGAAGCGGGCTCCGGGCGCTGGTCGCCCAACAAAAAAAGAGCGTCGTCAACTTGATCAACTGCATCGCGACATCAAGAAACTTTAGGTTTGCACAACCGGTCAGGATAGATATATCCACAAACCAACATATGGCCGAGTGCGAATCGCGGCTTGTCCGAGAGATCTGGCCAGTCCTGAAAGTCTTTAGTTGAAACCAGAGCACAATCCATGACCTTCATCGTCAACGAAAACTGCATAAAGTGCAAATACACCGATTGCGTCGAGGTATGCCCTGTCGATTGCTTTTACGAGGGTGAAAATATGTTGGTCATACACCCTGATGAATGTATCGATTGCGGTGTTTGCGAGCCGGAATGTCCGGTAGACGCCATTAAGCCTGATACCGAACCCGGCGCCGAAGCATGGCTGGAACTAAACCGACAGTATTCGGAGAGCTGGCCCAATATAACATCCAAGAAAGACGCGCCTGCCGACGCCGATGATTTCAAGGATGAAGCAGATAAGTACAAAAAATATTTTTCTGATAGCCCCGGTGAAGGGGATTAACTGACCAATACTCTTGTCTGCAAATTTTTTACGGAATTGAACGACATACAACAAAGTCGAATCAAATTAATCCCTCCCGATTGCTAATAAATCGCGTTTCATAAATCTTACCGACCACTCTCCCCCTTCATTTTTTGTCAGGATTGTGTTATACAATCCTCGGTGTCGAGACAAAGAAAGTTAACAAAACGCTGATCAATGACTTTGGCGGCGACGGTAGGCTTGTGCGCGAATCGGGAGTTCAGATTGCTCAATAAGTCGACTGCAATCGGAAGATTAATTCAGACATCACAAGGCAGAGACAGTACAGCCCGCCAATCGGTACAAAAGCTGACTGTCTTGAGGGCAAGCCCTCGTCAATGCACGACGTAACGCAGCAGTTTCACGACTGCCACGTCCAAGTCAGTGTGCCTGCCGAGGAGGCGACAGAATCTGGGACAAGGGCCGGCCTGCCGGCCCTGGTGTTTGTAGAGTACATGCAAAGTACGAAAGAGTGAGACGACGTATCATGGCCAGAACAAGAACCACACCCCCTAAAGCCCGACCGTCGACAACAACAAAGTCCAAATCAAAGACGACCTCCACCAAAAGCGAGACCAAATTGAAGAAAACGTCTGCTGTTAAGGCTGCCGCCAAACCCGCCCGCAAGACAACCAAGAAAACCACAGCGCCGAAAACGGCGGTTGCATCTAAGACTAAATCCACCGCCAAGCCGGCTGCGCAGCGCAAGAAAACTGCCCCGGCGAAGACTGTAACCAAAACCGTCGCCGCTAAGACGGCGCCGCCCAAGCCAACAAAAAAACCGGTCGCAAGCGCCAAGAAGCCAACAGTAGCGGAAAAGGCTCCAGCCAAGCCAACTGCAGCCAAACCGAAACAGTCGCTTAAGAGCGCA
The DNA here is from genome assembly GCA_965223255.1 of Hyphomicrobiaceae bacterium. Lineage (GTDB taxonomy): Bacteria > Pseudomonadota > Alphaproteobacteria > Rhizobiales > Hyphomicrobiaceae > CBDCWA01. Next base: position 1,546,814 of record CBDCWA010000004.1, read on the forward strand.
ATTGCAGCTGCTGCAGCGAAATCGAAAAAGCAGGCCGTAACGCCGAACCGCACGATTCCGGCGGCCACCAAACCTGCGCCCAATCGCAAGGCAGCACCATCCACACCCGCAAGTGGAGCCAAACAGGCCCCACCTAAAACGGCCGCACCAACAACGCCACCGGAAGACAAGAAACCGGTCAACCAGCGCCATGGCTTCAAATGCAATGAATGCATCGTCTATCCGGCCCACGGCGTCGGCCGTATTGTCGGCATCGAAGAGCAGGAAATTGCCGGCATGTCGCTTGAATTGTTTGTCATCACGTTCGAGAAGGACAAGATGACGTTGCGCGTTCCGACCAGCAAATTGGAGAGCGTCGGCATGCGCAAATTGGCTGACGAAGTGGTTGTAAAAAAAGCGACCACGACGCTTAAGGGCCGCGCACGCATCAAGCGGACGATGTGGAGCCGGCGCGCGCAAGAATACGAAGCAAAGATCAACTCAGGCGACCTTGTTTCAATCGCCGAAGTTGTCCGCGACTTGTATCGTTCGGAGGCCCAACCCGAACAATCGTATTCCGAACGCCAGCTCTATGAAGCGGCCTTGGACCGAATGGCGCGCGAAATTGCTGCCGTTGAAAAGCTCGACGAAACTGGCGCCGTCCAACGGATCACCGAGATACTGTCCAAGAGCGCCAAGGGCCGTAAGGCAACCGCTGAAGCGGCAGAATCGGAAGAACAGGATAGTTCCGCTGAGGCCGCCTGATCTTTGATTTTTCGCATTGATTTCCCAACTGAAATCACACCCAAAAAAGAAAACACCCAGGTTTAGCCTGGGTGTTTTCTTTTGCACTTTTCTTGCGCCAATGACAGCCGGCACGATCACCCGCGCACCAGTCGCTCAATTTTCGGCCGGCCCGTTTCGGCCCGCCCCGTGATCGGCGCCACCGGCAAACGTGCCACCCCGGCCTCCACGATCAATTTATGCTCCAGCGTATACCATGGACCATCAACGTCCGAGGCCGGCGCCGCGTCGGCATCCTCATGGCACACGAAATCGCCCAGCAAGCGGCTAGTCACTCCGAACTGCACGTCCGTATCAATGTGCGGATCCGTCGGCACATAGATCTGCGAGGCCTGGGTCTTGTAGCCCGGCTTGTTGACGAGAAAGTGTATGTGAGCGGGGCGCATATTGTGCCGTTTGAGCGCTCTTGCCAATGCACCCGCCGGTCCATCGACAGGGATCGGATATCCAGAAGGCAACACCGAGCGAAAGGCGAATTGCCCGTGGTCATCCGTCACGAACACGCCTCTTAAATTCATATCGGCCTGCACCGGATCTTGATTTTCATAATAGCCTTCGGGCGAGGCTTGCCACACATCGACATCGGCACCAGTTACGGGAGAACCATCGCGATCCAAGACAGTTATCGTCGCAAACAACGCCGGCCCCGGCGTCGGCGATCGCACAATAGATCCCCCGCTCTCGGTCGCCGGCGCGCCGCTCCGCCAGAACGGACCGAGCAAATTGGCGGTCGTGTCGACATCGTTACCGCTGGTGTTGTTGATCAGGCAGACAAGCGACGACAGCCCCAGAGAGCCGGCCACTAGCACCGCCTCATTGTGGCTACCCGTCGTCCTCTGACCAAGTTCGACAACATAATTGAGCGCAGCACGATATTCATCCTCGGTGAGGCGAACCTCGTCCACGAAGGCGTGCATATGCCGGACGAAGGCAGCTAAAATTTCGGCGAGCCGTGGGTCCTCTGAGCGGGCGACTTCCGCTAACACAGCCTTGGTCACATCGTCTTTGGAATTGATGATCATTGAAATCTAGCCTGTCGGCATCTTATCGAAGTTCTTGGTATCATCTGGTAATTTCGTGAACGGCAATGCCTTCGAGACGTAGACGCTGATGGTCGGACGGATCTCACCGATATCGTCGAAGCTTCCCGCCTTCACCAGCATCATGCCTTCACGCCCACTATTCGTCCCAAACAGCTGCGCGCCGCAATTGGCACAAAATTGCTTTTCCATTTTATTACCGCTGTCGGCGACGTGGTGATACGACTTTGGGCTACCTTTGAGGAGTTTGACATCATCTGCCTTAAAGAAAACGTTCGTCGCAAACGCGGATCCTGTTGCGCGCCGGCAGTCATCGCAATGGCAATTCCCGACAAAAGCTGGCTCACCATTAATCTCATAGCGAATTTCACCACACAGACAGCCACCACTGTACTTAGCCATTGGCCACTTCCTTTCTAAGAAACCTTAACAGAACCTTTCATTGATCCTTTTGTTCCATCATGCCACAATTAACGCTCTGTTAACAATTCGCCACCGGTCGAATGAACCGGCCACTGGCATTGCAAATTGACGAACAAGCGGGCCGACATGCAAAAAGTCAAAGAGGCACAAGAGTTACGGCTGATGATCTTGATGCGCCGCTCGCCGGCTTTGCGCGCGCTCGGATGTGAGGCCACCCTTGGCCTGACAGGATCGGTATGTCTTACCTGCCATGAAACGGCACTTGGCGCCTGGTGGTATGAAGATGGGCAATTTCACTTTGCCCGCTCCACCCAATATCGACCAGAAAAGAGCACAAGGTCTCGCAACCAGATCATTCACCAGTCGATCGAGATGGCCATCGCACACTTAGGAAAAACGCCGGTGCACCGGCGCAGGTAGCGCCAGGCAAAGTCCAGCGCTCCAGCTCCAATAGCTGCGGCATTCATGGTCATTCCAGACCTTCTTCATTCCCGTCCGGATAATGCTATAACAGCATCAGCGATCCTATAGCGCATCAATTGCGTCGAATTCAGCCATCTTGGCAGATGAACCTCTGGGAAGCGGACTAGTCCACCGGAACCAACCAGATGCGATACGAAGACAACGAAACCCTTACACACACCGGCCCCGAATGCGGAATGGGGGCTTTACTCCGGCGTTATTGGATTCCAATCTTATTGGCTAGCGAACTGCCTGAAAATGATGGCCCGCCGATCCGCGTCAAGGTTCTCTCAGAACGTCTTTTGGCCTTTCGCGATAGCGATGGGCGGCTGGGTTTGATCGACGAATTCTGCGCCCATCGCGGCGTATCATTGTGGTTCGCTCGCAATGAGGATTGCGGCTTGCGCTGCCCTTATCACGGCTGGAAATACGACTATACCGGCCAGTGCATCGAGGTGCCGTCAGAATCCGTTGCAAGCGGTTTTGCCGAGCGTATCAAACTCCGCTCTTACCCCTTGGTCGAGCGCGGCGGTGTCCTTTGGACCTATATGGGGCCATCCGAGCACCAACCGGACGGCCTACCTGGTTTCGAGTGGGGCGATCTTCCACCAACTCATGTGTACATATCCAAGCGCTTGCAGGAGTGTAATTATTTGCAGGCCATGGAAGGCGGAATCGATTCAGCCCATGTCTCTTGGCTGCACAGCGGCGAATTAAATACCGATCCGCTCCATCGCTCGACCAAGGGCGCCAATTATCAAAGCGACCGGCGTCCCTCATTCGAAATCATTGAATCAGACGGCGGCCTCATGATTGGCGCCCGCCGCAATGCGGATAACGGCTACTATTATTGGCGCATCACCCAGTGGATCATGCCCTGGTACACCATGATCCCACCTTACGGCGACAACGCCCTCAATGGCCACGCCTGGGTTCCAATCGATGACGAGACCTGTTTCGCCTGGACCTTCACCTATCACCCGACACGCCCCTTAAGCGACACGGAACTTGACGCAATGCGCTCCGGCCAAGGCATTCACGTCACTTATGAACCCGGAACTTTTCGTCCAACCGCAAACAAGGACAACGATTATCTTATGGATCGCGAAGCACAAGCCAGGGGTCATCTGTATTCCGGCGTCAGCGGCATCGCCGTCCAGGATGCCTCTGTACAAGAAAGCATGGGTCCAATCGTGGACCGGACACGCGAGAACTTGTGCTCTACCGATAACGCCATCATCATGGCACGGCGTCGGCTTTTGCGCGCTGCCGGCGAACTAAGGGACGACAACACACCACCACCCGCCATACACGCCGCAACACACGCCATCCGCTCAGCATCTTTCGTTGCCCCGGAAAGCGAACTCCTCGCCGCGACCGATAAGGCCTCCATTACTGCCCGGCCCGGCATCCCTCACACATCGATCTAGTTACAAGCAGTCAGACAATCGACATCAGCCACACCAACAGCTCAAATCACCAGGATCGCATGGAATGTCGCAAAGCGTACGCGCAGCAGTGGCGGTGGCCAACGGAACGACGGAAATCCGCGAGCTCCCCAAGCCTGAAACGGCACCGAACACGGGTATCTTACGAGTTGAACTAACCGGAATCTGCGGCAGCGACTGGCCCTACTATAATCGCCATCCCGGCAACAAAGGTCCGCTGATCCTTGGCCATGAAACAGTAGGGCGTGTCGCCGAGCTTGGTCGTGAGGCCGCCACGCATTTTGGCGTCAGAGAGGGCGATCGCGTCGCGCTGGAAGAATACCTTCCCTGTGGCCACTGTCGCTATTGTCAATCCGGTGAATCCCGTCTTTGCGATGAGACTGACACCCTCAATCGCACGGACAGCATCCGATACGGGTCAACCGCTCTGTCAATTGCACCTGGTCTTTGGGGTGGATTTGCCAACCATAAATATTTGCATCCAAGCACCATGTTCCACCTGCTGCCAGACAGCGTCACAACAGAACTCGCAACCCTCGCCTTGCCGCTCGGCAATGGCGTCGAGTGGGCCTATCTTCAAGGCGGCGCAAAACTTGGCGAAACCGTTTTGATACAGGGCCCAGGCCAACAGGGCCTTGCCTGTATCGTCGCCGCCAGGGAAGCCGGTGCCGGCCATATTATCGTAACGGGACTATCGACACCTCAGGACAAGGCACGCCTGGCCCTCGCGAAAAAACTGGGCGCAAGCCATGTCGTGACGGTCGATACCGACGATCAGCTGGAAACCGTTGCCGATATCACAGCCGGTGAGATGGCGGATCTGGTCATCGATTGCGCTGCTGGCGGGCCCGAGACGATCCTGTCGGCCATCAGTTGCGCACGCAAAAGCGGGCGCGTCATTCTTGGTGGCTGGAAACGCCAACCAATACCAGCCTTCGAGAGCGACGATTTGGTCCGCCGCTTTTTGACCATCAAGGGCATGCGCGGCCACAGCTATACCGCGGTGGAACTCGGTATTGGCATTATCGCCTCGGGCCGCTATCCGCTGGGCCAGATGTGCACCCACGTCTTCCCGCTTGCAGAAACCGACTATGCGCTCCGCACGGTCGGCGGCGAGGGCGCATCGGGCGCCATTCACTGTGCCATCGATCCGTGGCAATAAGTGATGTCACGCGCCTAAATCAAGGAAGCAATGTCATGCAGTTTGGAGTTTTCGATCATGTCGACAGGGCAGGCCCTGATCTTGCCGCCTTCTATCGTGATCGTTTGCGCCTGACCGAACTTTATGACCGCATCGGCATCTCCCGCTATCACGTCGCCGAGCATCATGCGACGCCGCTTGGTATGGCCCCCTCGCCTTCGGTCTTCCTGTCAGCCGTGGCCCAACGAACGACCCGATTGCGTTTTGGCCCAATGGTGTTTGCCATGCCGCTTTATCATCCACTTCGTCTTGCCGAAGAAATCTGCATGCTGGATCAGATGAGCGACGGCCGGCTGGAATTGGGCTTTGGCCGTGGCGCCTCACCAATTGAAGCCAGTTTCTTTGGTCATGAACGCACAGCCATGGCGGAGGTCTATGAAGAAGGCATGAAGATCGTGCTGGATGCGTTAGCCAACGGCAAATTGGATCACGCTGGAAAGTATTTTGAATTCGCGGACGTTCCACTCTGCCTTGAGCCGGTGCAACATCCCCACCCGCCTTTGTGGTATGGGGTTCACGCAGCTGAAAGCGCCACCCGCGCGGCACAACGTCGGCTCAACATGATCAGCCTCGATAGTGCGCAAATGACCCGGGCCTATGTCGAGGCCTATCACGATGCCTATCACCATTCGACAGACAAGGATGCGCCCGAACCACTGATCGGAATTTCCTATTTTATGGTGATTAGCGAGGACGGTGAGGAGGCCAGAGAGATCGCCCGTCGCGCCTATCCGGTTTGGTGGGCGAGCTTCAACTATCTATTCAAGAGGATGGGGTCCAGCCCGCGCCATGTCCGCCCGGCACACTTCGACACTCTTGTCGAACAAGGATGCGCCTTCGCCGGCACGCCAAAAGAAACACGGGACTTTTTGCGCGATGCCTGCGATGTCGCCGGCATCAATTACCTTCTCGGACAATTTGCTTTCGGCGACCAGACGTATGCCGAAACTGAACGCACGATGCGGCTGTTTGCCGATCACGTGATGCCTGCATTTAAGTAAGTTGGCTAGGCAATCGCACGCCAAAGGAACGCCAAACCAGCAACAACGATAACTCCATCGATGATCGCTGAATGGACGCCAAGCGAAATCCGCTTCAGCAACCACTTTGCAGCAAGCGTACCTGGAATCATGCACAACCCGACAATGATCCCCAGATAGACCAGGTTCGCCGTCAAGATTTGCGACGAGGCAAACACCACGGTTTTTACGGTGGTCGTCGCCAGCCCAAGCACAGAATCTGTCGCTGCAAACGGCAGACCTGCCAAACCAGCACCCCGCAGGATTGGCAACAGCAACACCCCACCGCCAATCGTTGCACCGGCGAGAATCCCATAAAGCAACGAACTCCCGGCGATGACAGAGCTTGACCAGCGCCCGACCTCCCGAGGCATCAAACGTTTCACCGCAACGAGCACCACCAAAAATACACCCAGAAGAACCGCAATCATGCGCTCCTCCAGAAACGTATAAATGTATGCGCCGAGCGCTACCCCAGGTGCAGAACTGAAAATTACGAGGCGGCACACTGGCCAGTCGATGTCCGACCAGAACACACCAATCCGCCCGATATGACTGACCAACATGGCAACACTGACCGTTTGCACGATCGCCGCAATCCCGATGATCGGCGCAAGGATCAAGGAGAGGGTGATCGATCCACCGGCACCAGTTGCAGCACTCACGACCGACCCGACAAACCCCGCCACAATCATGCCAAGCATCGACCAAATATCTGTTATGTTCATTACCCCCCGCTCGCCCGCACCAGGCTGATAGAACCAGCACTTGAATTGCGTTTTCAAGAACGCGGGCTTAATCTCTCGATAAGAGCCACAATGCCAGCAGATTGAAGGAAAGCGCAATGTCACTTCCCACCACAAAACTAGACATCATCAGCTTCGGCGGTGCCAGCAATCTGCCAACGTGGCTCGCAATGGACACTGGTCTTTTTGCGGCCCAAGGCCTCGAAGTCACGTTGACCCGCACCGAGGGCTCCATGCCCCAGATTACCGACATGATGGCCGACAAATACCAGATTGCGACGACCGCAATCGATAACATCGTTGCCTACACCGAGGGTCAGGGCCCCGCCACCTTGGACAAGCCCTTTGATATGATCGCCGTCATGGGTGTTCATTCTGGCCTGAATTCGATTGTCGCTCGCCCGGAAATCAAAACCTGGCAAGACTTGCAAGGCAAGGTTGTGGCAGTCGATGCGCCAAATACCGGTTATGCCTTTATCATTTTTCGCATCTTAGAGCGCCATGGGCTGCACCTGAACCGCGATTACACAATATTGCCGGTCGGCGGCACGGAGGCGCGCCACGAAGCACTGGAATCCGCCAAGGCCCATGTCGCCGTAATCGGCCAGCCTGCGGATCTGCAAATGCAGGCGGCCGGCTACAACATACTCGCGGATGCGGCCGCCGAGCTCGGCGCTTATCAAGGCAGCGTTTATGGTGTCCGCAAGAGCTGGGCCGAGGCAAACCGCCAGTCATTGTGTGCGTTTTTGGCCGCTGAACGCAAGGCACATCAAGTCGTTCACGATGACAAAGCACAAGCATTAGAGGTGTTGAAAGGACGAGTAAGCCAATTGTCTGATGACAAGGCGGAGACCCTGTATCAAAGCCTGACGAATCCCGTCAGCGGATTAAGCAGGGACGGCGCAATCCCACTGGAGAGCGTGGACTCCGTATTGTCCATCCGTGCAGCCTATGCAGAACCCAAGAAACAATTGACCGAACCGGCCAAGTATATCGACATGCAGTATTTGCAGGAGGCAGCCACCCTTGGCTGACAAAATCAGCTAATCGGTCCCATACCCGTCAGCGGTTTTTGGTTGGCGGCTTGCCTAGCCCAAGCTCCTCCCACCGCGCATAGGCTTTGTCGATGTTCTCTTGTTCGGGCCAAACGGTTGGGGGATAGCGCGCGCCGTCGAGATCAGGATCAGGGTCATAATCGAGGTTGATCGTTGCATCAATCAACACACGCGCCCATTTGCCGGTACCGAACAACACGCCATTGCGATCCCTGCGCCGCGTTGACGGGTCAAGCCCTGCCCCGAACGTCGATGGTGCGATAATCACATCATCCTCAGCCGCGTTTACCCGATAGGCAATCGCCCAATCGACAGCCGCATAATCATAAATATCGATATCCTCATCAACAACTGTCAGATGCTTATAGCGCACATGACCGGTCGACGATCCCCACAACGCATGCGCGACCTGCTTCGCCTGATTGCGGTACGTCTGTTTGATGGACACAATCGTGTTGATGCCAAGTTGTATCGGCGGACACCTGACGTCGACGATGCCTGGCACGCCCGCCTTGTCGAGCACATTCCAAGCAGCAGCCGCACGCATCATAGCGCTACACACTGCATTTTCCGAAAAGCTTCCCGGCAATGAACCTTCAAGCGCGCCCCGCAAGACCGGCTGATCCCGGTGCGTAATGCATGTCACTTTGGCCGTCGGCTTTGGTGACTTATCCCCGGCCACGTATCCGGTAAACTCAGCAAACGGCCCTTCCATAGCGAAATCGTCCGGGTTGGTGCTCACGACCCCTTCGATGACGATTTCTGCAGACGCCGGCACCTCAAGATCAACGGTTTCGCATTTTACGAGCTCGACCGGTTCACCGCGAATGGCACCCATCACATCGTATTCGCAAACGCCTTGCGGCACTGGCTGGCCGGCGCAGAAATCAAGCGATGGCTCCCACCCGATTACAAATGCGATCGGCATTTCCTTAAGACCCATCTGCTGATAGGCGGTGAAATGATTACCGATGTGCTGGGCCCGCCAAATAAGCATCGGAATGAGATCCTTACCGGCCACCATACCGCGATAGATACCGACGTTCATAACACCGGTTTCAGGGTGCCGCGTGACACAGCCCGCACTTGTGAGAATATAGCGGCCGCCGTCGACCGAATTCCAAAATGGTGCCGGAAAATCATAAAGGTCGATATCATCGCCAGTAATGACGTTTTCTTTGACCGGACCCCCATCGACGATTTTCGGCGCGATCTGTTCAGTGAGCAGCGTCCGGCCAAGTTTGACCAGTTCGCGCGGGTGGGTATCAAGATCCAACCCCAGCATCATGTTCAGCCGACGGAATGACGACAGCCCATGGCCGAACACCTCGCGGCAAATCGCCCGGTTCCCGTTATAATCTTTGATATTCTTGAACAGCAGCGCCGGCCCGTCACCTTCGCCCTGCGCCAACCGCATGATCGTACCAAGTTCAACGTTCCAATCGACCTCGGCTTCGATTTCCTTGACTTCTCCAGCAGCCTTTAGCGCCTTTAACCATCCACGTTGATCACCGAATGCAACCGGTTTGCGTTTTATTGTCACGGTCTTATTGCTCCCCGACACTCTGAGCTTCAGATTTTCTTTATCGCTGGTGAACCTACTGTAGGAGGAGACGTCAAAGCAACCTGCGAGGTGCCGCACGTGGCCACCTCAGGTCGATTATCAAATTTCAATAGCTGATTGCCGCATGCCTTTACCATCAATCGGCCAAGTGTTAGCTTCCGCGCCGGAACCAAGGCCGCTCCGCAACAGGGCCCTAAACCTCCACCATCCAGGACCAACAATGACTACCACCGATGATGCCATCGATGCGCGCGCACCCGCCGCACCCAAGAGTGCAGATAATCGGGTTTTAGGTCGCGCCATCGAGCGCCTGGAAGATGCGGCACTTTTGACCGGCGCCGGCCGTTATGCCGACGACGTTCCAACCCCGGTAGGTGCCTTGCACGCGGCCGCCATCAGGTCCTCAGAGGCCCACGCCGTTGTAAAGCGGATCGACACCGCAGCCGCCTTGGCCCTACCCGGCGTCCATCACGTTATCACTGGCGAGGATATCAAAGCGCTGTCAGACCCATTCTTGATCGCACTCAAAGCACCGATCGACCAATGGAGCCTGGCTGTCGAGCGGGTGCGCTATGTCGGCGAACCTGTCGCTCTCGTTTTGGCCGATGATCGATACATCGCCGAAGACGCCGCCGACCTGGTCGAAATCGCCTATGAAAAACTCGACGTTGTCGTCGATCCTCTAAAGGCTATCCAGAAAGACGCGCCGCTCGTCCATCAGCAAGCCAAATCGAATGAGATTTCCGCGCGCGAATATATCTATGGCGACCCCGAGGCCGCTTTTGCCTCTGCCACGCACACGATTGCTATTGACGTCGCTTACCCGCGCGCCTCCTACACACCCATGGAATGTTTTGTCGTTGTCGCCGACTACCAACCCGCAGAAAACCTCTACGACGTTTTCGCCAATTTTCAGGGCCCATTTTCAACACACCCCGTCATGGCCCGGGCGCTGCGCGTTCCTGGCGCCAATCTTCGCGTACGCGTTCCAGCTGACAGTGGCGGCAGCTTCGGCATCAAACTATCGGTTTTCCCGTACATGGTCTTGATGGCGTTGGCGGCAAAAATCGCCGGACGCCCCGTCAAGTGGGTCGAGGATCGCCTGGAGCATTTGCAGTCCGCGAGTTCGGGCCCCAACCGGCTGACCAAAATCGAAGCAGCGTTTAACACTGACGGCAAGATCGATGCGTTACGCCTGGATTGCCTGGAGGATTATGGCGCCTATCTGCGGGCACCAATGCCTGGCCCCCTTTATCGCATGCAGGGTGCAACCACTGGCGCCTACGATATCCGCAATCTCGCCATCAACAACCGGGTGGTTCTAACCAACAAGATGCCGGCGGCGTTGATTCGCGGTTTCGGGGGCCCGCAGCTTTATCAGGCGCTCGAGCGCCTGATGCATACGATTGCGGTCGAACTCAAACTTGATCCCCTGGACGTCATTCGCCGCAACCTCATCAAGACCGAACAGATGCCCTATCGCACTGCTGCCGGTGCGCTTTACGACAGCGGCGATTACGCCAAGGCTATTTCGATTGCGATCGGCGATGGTCGCCTGGACGATCTCATCCAACGTCGCGACGCTGCCCGTAAGGCTGGCAAATCCTATGGCATCGGGTACGCCTGTGTGGTTGAACCGGCAATGTCGAATATGGGTTATCTCAGCACGCTGATTCCCGCCGACGTACGCGAACGCGCCGGGCCGAAGAACGGTGCCGTCTCGATGGTCACGATCAACGTCGACCCGGTCGGCTCGGTGACCGTAACCGCTGACGTAACGGTCCAAGGACAGGGTCACCGCACCGCATTGGCACAGATCGTTGCCGAACAGCTCGGGCTCAATCCCGAAGCAATAACCGTCAATCTCGAACTCGATACCCAAAAGGATCAGTGGTCGATCGCCGCCGGCACCTATTCCTGTCGCTTTACGCCGGGTACCGCCGTTGCAGCGCACCTCGCCGCCGAGCGCATACGCGACAAAATTGCCCGCATTGCCGCTCGCCAGCTCAACGTTCGCCCCGAGGAAATCGAACTGGTCGACGGCCGTGTCCAAGCAAAGTCCAACCCCGACAATGCACTGCCATTCGCCCGCGTCGTCGGCACCGCCCACTGGTCACCGGTAATGCTGCCGGAGAATGAAGATCCAGCTCTGCGTGAGACCGCCGTCTGGTCGCCGCCCGAACTTGCCCCGCCAACCGACAAAGACGAAATCAACACCTCGCTCACGTACGGGTTTGTTTTTGATATGTGCGGCGTCGAGATCGACCCGACAACATGCGAGGTCCGCGTCGACCGATATGTGTCCATGCATGACGCCGGCCGCTTGCTCAATCCATTGATCGCAGAGGGCCAGATCCGCGGTGCCTTTGCCCAAGGCCTTGCCAGCGCGCTCTATGAAGAGTTCATCTACGATGAGCGGGGTGCATTCCTCTCGGGAACCTTTGCGGATTATTTGGTGCCGACGGCGTGCGAGGTTCCGGCACTCGAAGTCTTGCATATGGAATCGCCGACACCGCTAACGCCGCTCGGTGCCAAAGGCCTCGCGGAAGGTAATTGCATGAGCACACCGGCCTGCATTTCGAATGCCGTCGCCGATGCGCTATCCATTCGCGATGTCCCTTTGCCGATTACGCCAGACCGCTTAAATGCGCTCATTTCAGGAGCAGAACCAGCGCCGCCAGCGGGACTGTCAGTTCCCGAACCGGTTGCACCTGCAGGCGACGGCCCGGCCCTCACCGGCAAAGGCGAAGTCGATGTCCCAGCCCCACCGTCCAAAGTCTGGCAAGCTCTGCTGGATCCCGAAAGCTTAAAGAAGGTGATCCCCGGCTGTCATACTGTCTCCATCGTCGGCCAAAATCATTATAAGGCGGAAGTCTCCTTGGGCGTTGGCCCCATTAAAGGGCGTTTCGTTGCTGATGTTGAATTGAGCGACCTTGTCGAGCCGGAATCAGCAGTCTTGAGGGGCAAGCTGTCGGGTCCACTTGGCAATGCTGAGGGCCGCGGCAACGTCAATCTTGCACCCAAAGGCGAAAACGCCGCGCATATCGATTACGCCTATCAGGTCGCGGTAGCCGGCAAGGTCGCCTCCGTTGGTGCCCGCATGCTCGAGCGCGCCGCTGGCATTGTCATTGGCCAGTTCTTTTCGCGTCTTGCAGCAACGGTTGACGACAGGCCGAAACCTCCCGCCAGCGACGATCTGTTAGGCCAACTGCAAAAACGATTGCAGGCCTTGATTGAAAAAGTTCGCCAGCTATTTGGAGGCGGACGATGAAGCCAAAGCCCTTTGATTACCTATGTCCCGAAACCGAGAGCGAAGCCGTGCAGGCCTTGCGCGAGTACGGCGAAGACGCACGCATCATGGCCGGCGGTCAATCACTGATGGCGATGCTAAATCTCCGCCTTGTGGAACCACGCGTATTGATTGACATTTCACGACTGCGCGAACTCCAAGACATCGTCACCGATGGCGATTATTTGGTCGTCGGCGCTGGTGTCACACAAGCCAAGCTTGAGGCCTATCGGCATCTTGTGACCAAAGCACCATTCCTCGCCAAAGCTCTTCCCTGGGTCGGCCATTTTCAGACCCGCAATCGCGGTACGGTGTGCGGATCAATTGCGCATGCGGACCCAAGTTCGGAACTGCCGCTAAGCTTAGCGCTGTTGGGCGGTGACGTGATTCTAAAATCCCGCACCGGCACGCGCATCCTCAAAGCTCAGGCGTTTCAGCAGGGCATGCTGCAAACGGCACGCCAAGGCGATGAATTGATCACGGCTGTGCGCTTTCCAATCAGCGTTGGCCAGAAGGGAACAGCATTTCGCGAGGTCTCCCGCCGCCACGGTGACTTTGCCATCGTCGCAGTCGGCGTTGTGGTGCTCGAGTCAGGTGCCTTGCGCCTTGGCGTCGGCGGCGTGGCCGATAAACCTGCAACACTTGAATTACCCGCGACCGCCAGCCCCGACGATTATCAAGACATGATTGAAACATTTGCCTGGCAGCTCGGCGGTTTTGACGACATCCACGCAAGTGCCCGCTATCGCCGTGATTTGTTGCGCAGGCTGGGCCCACAATTGATTGCGGAGGCGAAAGCATGCGCCGCCTGAACAGCACTGAACATCGCAGAATAGAAATCGAGCTCAACGGACGCAAAGTCACGGGGCTTGCGACATCGCGCACTTTATTGTCCGACTTTATTCGCCACAGCCTTGGCCAAACCGGCACCCATGTCGGTTGTGAGCATGGTGTGTGCGGCTGCTGCACAGTGCTGATTGACGGTGTGGCAGCGAGATCGTGCCTCGCCCTTGCCATCCAGAATGAGGGTCGCCGCATCAAGACCGTGGAAGCTCTTTCGTCAGACGGAGCCACCCTGACGCCACTGCAAAAGGCGTTTCGCAAACACCATGCCTTACAATGTGGCTTCTGCACACCCGGCATTCTGATGTCCTTTACCGATTACCTCTCGCGCAATCCTGACCCGACCGAAGACCAAGTCAAAGAAGTGCTGGGCGGCCATATTTGCCGTTGCACAGGTTATGCCGGTCTGATTGCAGCGATTATGGAAGCGGCGGCAGAAATGCGCCAAGCCGATAACAAAGAAGCAAGCGCATGACAGAAAGCCCTCTACAAACCGCATCACAACCGACAGCCCCCGTCGAAGTGGCCGAAGGCATCTTCCGTATCGATGTCCAAGTCCCCTTTCGCGGCCTGCGCCAAGTCAACCTGTGGCTGCTCAAAGACGGTGCAGGCTGGACCATGATCGATTGCGGCTGGGGCGACAAAAAAACCCGCGATGCGATAGAGTATGCTTGGCAGAGCGTGCTCGCCGGCAATCCCCTTACCCGCCTGATTGTGACCCATTTTCATCCTGACCACATGGGCAATTGCCGTTGGATATGTGAGCGTTGGGGTCTGATGCCCCAATTGACTCAGACGGAATGGCTTGCAGCCCAACTTGCCGTTCGCTCGCTCTATTCCGATAGCGTCGAGCAGCGTTTGGCATTCTTTACCTTCAATGGTCTCGACAAAGAACTATTGGAAACATTTCAATCCGGATGGCTGCTATACCGCGATGGTGTCGAAATCGCTGACAATTATCATCGCCTGCAATCAAATGACGTCCTGACCATTGATGGCACCTCCTGGCGGGTCATCATCGGCGCGGGTCATTCTCCCGAAATGGCAACGCTATTTTGCGCGGATCGCAACATTTACATTTCCGGCGACCAGATGCTGCCAACAATTACCTCCAACGTGTCGGTCTTTCCCTGGGAACCATACGCCGATCCACTAACAGAATTTCTGTCATCCGCCGAACTGATTGCCAAGGAAGTCCCCGATGACGCGCTGGTTTTGCCATCACATCGCGATCCCTTTATCGGCGCCAAGCGTCGCGCGCAGGAGCTCCGTGTGCATCACGCTGAGCGTTTGGACGAGGTGCGTGGAATTCTAAGGCGGCATGGCCAAGTCGCGGCCGGCGAATGCCTGGACGAGTTATTCAAGCGCCAACTCGATGGCCATCAGGTGAGCTTTGCCATGGGCGAGGCTCTGGCACATTTCAATCATCTGGTTCTAAAAGGCGAAATCCAACGAACAATCGGCTCGGACGGTGTAAGCCGTTTCAAATTCATAACATAAAGTGTCATTTGGCAAATGGCATTAGACCGATCAGGAGGACATCAATGGAAGTGAAAGCAAACGGTGTCGCATTCAACTGCGTGGTTGAAGGTAAAGAGGGCGCGCCCTGGATCACCTTCTCGCACGCCCTTGCGAACAATCTCACCCTTTGGGACGACGTCGTTGCGACCTTGAAGGATCGATTTCGCATCCTGCGCTATGACCACCGTGGACATGGCCAGAGCCAACCCGTCGAAGGTCCTTATACCTTTCCGATGTTGCTTGATGATGTCCTTGCGATTTGGGCAGAACTTGATGTCAATCAGAGCCATTGGGTCGGCCTGTCGATCGGCGGCATGATCGGCTATGGCCTCGGCATTCATCATCCAAACCGTCTGTTATCGATTGTGGCCTGCGATTCGCGGCCCGATGCCCCGCCCGATTACGCAGCATATTTCCAATACCGCATCGACACGGCCCGTGACAAAGGCATGGAAGGTTTGGTTGAACCGACAATCGAGCGTTGGTTTACGCCCGAGTTCCGGGAAAAAAATCCACCGATCCTGGATAAAGTCCGCGATATGATCCGCACCACCAGCCAGATGGGTCATGAGGGGAACTGCGAAGCATTAAAGACATTGGCCTATGGGCCAGACCTTCACAAAATCCCTGTTCCAACCTTGGTCCTCGGCGGCGCCAAAGATAAAGGCGCACCACCCGAAGCGCTCAAGGAAGCGGCGGAAAAAATCCCCAATGCCGAGCATCTGATTATTCCCGAGGCGGGTCATATTACAGCGCTTGAGAACCCGCCGGCTTTTCATGCGGCTCTCAAGACATGGTTCGACAAGCATGGCTAACGGGCGATAATGTCGGCATTACTTGGCAAGCCGCGAAGCCCTTTGGCACGGGCGACTAAACCGCTAAATCCTCCGCCATTTCGGGCCAGGCGTCGGCGTTGACAAAAACCTGGCCTTCCATCAGCCGTCGGGCGGTGCGGATAAACCCGATTCCCCTGATATTGGGATTGTCACGGTTGCCGTCGAATTCGATCACCGTTGCAAGCGTACCCACCGGATGCTCGATATCAATGGTCTGGCGCCGATCGCCTGTCACTCTTGCCAAACCCTCGAGCACGGTGCCCCTCTGAATAGCCGCAGCCGCCAGACATTGACTGCCGACCAGTGGAAATGTGCGGTGGCATTTGTGCGGCACCATGTAGCGCGCATTGATACTGCCGCCTGAGCGCGCTTTTGAAACGATACAGAACTTCGGCACCACGCTGCCAGTCGGATCACCGAGGCCCATTTTATGAGAGGCTGCCACGCGCACCTGTTCCAGCTTTTCGAAGAACGCTTTATTCGCATCGATCTGATCGGGGCTTTCATAGCCAGAAAGTCCCATTTGCTCGGCACGCGTGATAATCATCGGAATTGCGGCATCAACGCACGACACCTCCACCCCCTCGATTGTATCTATGGCATTGCCTGTTGGCAGCAATGCGCCGGTCCGCGTTCCAACCAGGTTTGTAAAGAACAATTGGATCGGCGCTGCCGTACCCGGCACGCCATCGATCGCCACGTCACCCTCGTAGGTAATTTTGCCGCCAGGCGTCTGAATGACAGCCTCGATAATAGCGTTGGTATTAACATTGAAGATGCGGATCTTAGTTTCGGGATCTTGGGTTGCGACCATGCCGGTCTCGATAGCAAAGGGACCAACCGCTGAGGTGAGATTGCCGCAATTCGGCTTAAAGTCGACCCGCGCTTCATCGATGATCACTTGACCGAACAAAAAATCGACATCCGCATCAGAGCGCGATGACGGACCAACCATCGCTGTCTTGCTGGTCAACCAGTCTGCCCCGCCAAGGCCATCGATTTGGCGATCATCCGGCGAGCCCATCACGGCCAACAGGAAGCGTTCCAGCGCATCGTGGTCATCAGGTACTTCAGACAACCGGAAGTAAGGACCCTTTGACGTCCCACCTCGCATTAACGTGCAAGGCACAGCAATCTGGCTCATGACGTCCTCTTCGTCAGTTGGACCGCACCCGCGGCCGGATATTACACAATCGGAATAGCCCTAAACTTGAGCACACCTTCCGCCTCGACCTTGGCCAAAAGCTCCTCGGAGCCAGCCAGATAAATCCGCATTGCCTGATCGCGCTCAGGACCTTCAGCAAGTTCCGAAGGCTTCATGACGATATCATCGGGCCTGTCAGCCAGCCGCGTAAGATCCCTGGACAGCTCGTAACCCGCGGCCTGCCACGCTGCCGTTCCGCCTTCGAGTACGACAACGCGGCCGGGAAATTCGACCTCATCACCCGCCGCATAGGTTGCTAGTCGACCGTCTTCCGAGGTCAGAGCGATCATCTCCGCGGGCGGCAATGTCGCCAACAACTTGCGAAGCCTCTGGCGAACAGCAGACCAAGCCCCCTCGATATGGCCCTGGCGATAGGCCCTGCTGCTCGCAAGATCGATCACGCTTACGCGACCTGCGTCGATTAATTCGCGCAACTCTGACGGGCTTATGGTGTCTACCGTGTCCGGGAACGCAGGCAGCGTGGGCTCGAACGCATCTGTCACCACATCGAAGCCGCCATCGTTGATCCGCGCGACGAAAACATCGCGGCATCCCATTCTCTTGAGCCATAACGCAACACCGCTGGCACGAACCCCGTCATCGTCGCTCACCACAATTCGCGCGCCTTGTGTCGCCAATTGCATGTCGAGCGTTTGGACCAACTGGCCACCAGCAACATGACGCGCGCCAGAGATATGACCAAGCTTGAAGTCCCGAGCGTCGCGAATATCGAAAATGACAGTCGTCCGACTTTGATCGACGATATAGCTTTCGAGCATTGCTGCATCCACCACGTCGATTTCGGCGCATTGGCGAATACGGGCGGCACGCTCAAGCGGTGCGCCAGAGGTTACTCGCGTCGACTGGTCCAGCGCCGAACGCGCCGCACCCTTTTCGACATCGCGGCCTGAAAGCTGCCAGCCCATAGTGCCGTCTCTGAGCGCCAAAACGGTCCCCACATAGCCGCTATCTATCAACGACTGTGCACCCACCAATCCCCGCGTTCGCCCGGCGCAATTGATGACCAACTTCTGGCCATCCATCGCGACAGCCGGCGCATGGTCCACAAGTTCGGCGCCAGGACAGCTCATCGCGCCGGGGATACAACCGTTTTGATATTCGTTGAACGGGCGGCAATCGAGAACCACCACGCAGCCTGCGGTCTTTAGCGCCTCCAACTCGTGGGCTTGAATTTCAGGAATCGCAAGTTCGCGATGCGCATAAACACCTAGCGCCTTGCTCGGTGTATTCAGCCCATCGTAGACCTCGAGCCCTTGCGCCTGCCAGGCGGCAATGCCGCCTGTCAAAATCGACACGTCGGTATAGCCAATCTCGGCCAGCCTCTTGCCGGCATGCGCGCCCGCACCATCACCCGCATCATCGTAAACCACAATCGGCGTCGCAAGGCGCGGCACCAGCAATCCAATCCCAAGTTCAAGCCGGCTCAACGGCAACGAACTTGCAGTCAGCAAATGACCATCACCGAACCGCCCTTCTTCGCGGAGATCCAGAACGGCAAGTTCGCTTGTCGCAGCTGTAAGGCGCACAAACAGGTCGGCCGGTTTGATCTGCCTCAGCCTCCCAACCAATTCCGTCATACTAAACCGCCCTAACGCGCTACAGACGATTACCAACCTTTACGGTTTCTTCTTCGGGGTTAAAGACCAAAGTCTCAATCGTATTGAGGTCCGTACCGGTCACTCGAACAAACCGACTACCATCGGAAATATGAATCGAATGGATTTGCTTGGGCTCGAATTTGCCAGCCATACCCGGATCAAGTCGGAAGGTCTGATCTTCCTCAATCCGCGCCTTGCCGTCTTCACTGCCATCATCCATACGCTGCCAGGTCGTCATGATGGTATGTCCGGCGGCTTGCCCGTAGATCGCCCAAGAGTCCCCGTGATCATGCGGCGGCCCAAATTTGCCATCAACGTAAATGTGCACCAACACGTTGAACTGCGTTTCAGGGCATCTGTACACGGTTCGAATACCAGGCTCGGCATTCGGCCCACAATAGGCGGCAATAAACGCCTCATCCTTCAGCAGGGTCTCCAATTTGGATCGGACTTTATCCCGGCCCTGAGCGTTTCCTTCCTGTGCTAGGATCGTGCGCGTTTCGTCACAAAATTCCTCAAGTGAATATCCCACCTTACTCTCTCCTTTACCTGGCGCACCGGGCTGCGCTGCGTTGCAACGCCGCACGCCGATCATTGATCACACCTGAACTTGTTTTGCCCAAACATTCGGACTAATGCAATAACGCTTCCTAAGACCGCTCTCGATGGGCAAGAGATTTCGCCATTGGTCCCATCCCCGCATAATGGATCTACGGCCACTGGCGGTACTTCGCCCTTCGGTCACGTCAACAGCGGTCGAACAAAGTCAGCCCAATGAGGTCAAAATGGGTGTACTGGACGGAATTCGCATTGTCGACTTTGCCCGCATTTTGGCTGGCCCTTGGGCCACACAGCTATTGGGCGACCTTGGCGCTGAAATCATCAAAGTGGAGCGGCCTGGAACCGGCGACGATACCCGCGGTTGGGGCCCCCCGTTTCTCAGCGATCCCGACGGCTATCCCTTATCGGATGCCTCATATTTTTGTTGTACCAACCGCAACAAAAAATCCATCGTGGTTGATATCAATAAGCCCGAAGGCGGCGATGTCGTCAAAAAACTGATCGCCAAATCAGACATTGTGATCGAAAATTTCAAGGTCGGCGGCCTCGCCAAATACGGCCTCGACTATCAATCCCTGAAAGCGGTCAAGCCAGATCTCATCTACTGCTCGATCACCGGCTTCGGCCAGGACGGACCGCGTGCCGAACAGGCTGGTTATGACTTGCTCATTCAGGGCATGGGTGGGCTGATGAGCATTACAGGCAAACCGGATGGCGAACCTGGCGGCGGCCCGGTCAAAGTCGGTGTCGCTCTTGTCGACGTGATAACCGGCCTCTACGCGTCATCAGCAATCCTTGCCGCCCTTCGTCACCGCGATGCAACCGGCGAGGGCCAGCATATAGACCTGGCGCTCATGGATTGCATTGTAGCCGCGTTGGCAAATCAATCGCACGCATATTTGCAGAACGGAACGGTACCACCCCGCCTTGGCAACGCGCACCCAAGCATTGCTCCTTACGAATCATTTCCGACCGCGGATGGCCACATCATGCTGGCGATCGGCAACGACATACAGTTCCGGCGGTTCTGCGATCTGACTGGCCTTAGCGATCTCGCCGATGATCCCAAATACGCCACAAACCGAGCGCGCGTCGACAATCGCAAGGTGCTCATTCCCATGCTATGCGAAACCTTGGCGGCTAAGCCGTCGAACGACTGGATCGAGCTTTTTCAAGCCAATGCCGTTCCATGCGGACCGATCAACAACCTCGACGCGGTTTTCGATGATCCTCAAATCAAGCACCGTGCCATAGCCCAGCGTTTGCCACATGCTGCGGCGGGCTCTGTTGCAACCGTCGCCAATCCCATCAATTTCTCTGAGACACCGACTGAGTATCGCCTGGGCCCGCCGACACTCGGCGCGCACACCCACGAAGTGCTGACCGATATTCTGGGCCTCGGCAAAGACGACATTGCGGCCTTAAGTAAATCCGGCGCGGTGGAACTGGAAAAATCCTAGCTCACCCAGCCCGCACAAACAGTCATGAGGACTTAAGCCCGCTCATCTGATTGGCATGCGCACCCGAATACCGGCGCTCCAGTTAACCGCATCGTCGTCGCTCAATTGCGTTCCCACCTGCGTACCAATCACACCAAATGGCGAACCGCCAGCCTCGTCATTGTTGTTGAGCGCAACTTTCGGCACATGGCTCAGATATTCGGCCTTACCATAAATCGAAACCACCCCCCAGCCGACGGACTTGGAAAGGTCGAGCTTTAGCCCGCCGATGAAGGCCACGTCATCCATACCCGCATCGACCGCCCCGCGCTCGATTACAAAGGCCGGACCGCCCACCGGGACATAAGCCTGATACCGTCCCTCGTAAGACGTGTGTGCATAGTAGATCCCGGCCTGCGCATCGACTGACAACGTCAAGCCGCGCCCGATCGGGAAAGCCCGCTCATAGCCGATAAACCCGCCGTAATAATAAGTATCGAGCCGCTCATTGTAGTCGACCGGATCTGGCACACCGAGGTCAATCGCGTGGAGATCCGTCTTTTGATTGAGACCGCGAAAACCGAGCCCGAACCGAAAAGGCGTCAAATACTTGTAGCCGCCGCCATCCTTCAGGCCACCTTGCGCCCAGCGCCCAAGCGTGGCATCGAGTTCCACTCCCCAATAGTGGACAAGCTTGCGCGTTGTGGTCTGCAAATCGCCGAACGGCCCGGTATTGTTCTCACTCCCAAGATCGAAATCGACGATATTGACGAATGCGCAATCGGTCGTCGCAGTAAATCGGCAACTGGAATGCTGCTTATTGTCGAAGTGAGTGTAGAAACCGCCAACGCTAAAACTCAACCATTTGCCATTGGCAAAAGCATGCTCACCAAATTTTCGCAGTTTCAGGTCGAGACGGATACCGTCAATATCACCGTCATGATCTTCAAGTTGGCCTAACGCGGTATCGAACAGCGCACCTCCAACCACTGTGGTCATGTGGGTGCCCGGCAAATTCATGTATGAATAACCGACAGCAAAATCCAATTCTGCACCGCGCGGCAAGCGCCAACGCATATCTTCCAAATAGGTAGGCCCCGCCGCGCCAACATCCTTTGTAGAGCCAGCCTTGATCGACTTTGGCTGACCACCGAAGGTTGTTCTGGTCCCAATTCCCATTTTCAGGCGCTCATATTCGGAATCGCTGCGATCCTCTTGAACATGTTCGTAGAGGAAACCCCAATAGAACTGGGTATAGGGAGTCAGTGCATAGCTCAATTCGCTTGCCACCTGACGGCGACGAACCAACGGTATATCGCCGATCTCATCGATCGTCTCACGCTTAGCAACCACGTTGAGAGACCAACGATTTACCGGAACATAGGAAAACCCGAGGCGGTAGGCCTTGATATCGGCAAGCCGCGATACCGGCGATGATGGCTCCCCGATGGTTCGATCTATACCACCTGTCATCTTAAAAAATGGCGACGGGCGCCAGGTCACACTTGCATCAAAATAATTCGAGTGAAATTGACGGATTGTCGGATCATCGATTTCCCGCCAATTCCACCGCCAACCGATATCAAATTGCAGCGATCGGGATGGCGTGACACGCAGACCACCTTTGGCAAAATAATCATGGCCGTCGCGATCGACGAGCGAGGTATCGGCTTGGTTGGTGTAATCGACCTCGGCGGCAGAAAATTCGGTATATGGCGCTAACCAGACATTATTGCCGATCAACAAGCCGGCAGAAATTTCTTTACGCGTGGCATCGAACGTTGTTCCCCGAAAGAACGGCAAAAGACCGACAGGCGTACCAGTTGGTACAGTCGGATCGCCCAGGTATTGAATGTCGAGATAGCGCGCGCGAACAAAACTCGTAATCGTTTTATTTCGGTAAGCGAGTTCTGTGAACCCACCCCCAACCCGTTCCGGTATGAAGTCAATCTCATCCTGACGAAAAAGCCCGCCGCTCGACAACGTCAAACCAGGCGCCAGAGCAAAGACCCAATTGCCGCTGACACCAGCTTCCCAGCGGTCATCACGAATCGTATCATCAGAAAGCTTGAGCGCGCTTCCCGAAACCACAACACGGCCAGCAGAGCGCTTGTTGATCTTCGCAATGGCAACCGCACCACCAGTGCGCCCATAAGCTGTTTCGGTTTCGGCGAGATTGCGATCGGGGTTACCATCATGCCCGACCTCGCCATAGATCGTCGGCGTGACGATAAAGCCAGAAGAGGTGGTGTAGCCAGGAACCGCGCCGAAGGCTGCTGCCCCCTGACCTTTCAATTGTTTTGCTGTATCACGAAACGGCTGATCACCGCTGTTTAAGACCTGTGCCTCGACGCGATCGATTAATGACGCCAAAACTATTGTTGAAATAACTGCACACGAAATCAATCCGCCGGAGGAAGCGCGTCTTAGAAACATCGACTATCCCCCAATAATCAAATTTTGACGCACTAACGACAGGGACTGAATTGGTCACGATTCGGAGACATGCACAACCAACGCACAAATTAGAAACACAGTTATTTTTGAGGATCGAGTCAAATTCACCACAATTGGGAAAAGTAAAAAAAGCAAATAAAAACTAAACAGTTATCCCTAAGAGCGGGTAAATGTTGTCTTAAAACTGGACCAGCCATTTAGATCTCGTTGGGAATTATCCCAAAATTGTACAAACGGTGAGGTCCATATGAAAACCAAACTCCTAATTGCAACTGTTGCAGCTTTGGCAGTTGCATCTACCGCAGCAAATGCTGGCGGCTTCCGTTATGCGAGTGTCGGCGGCAACTTCGGCACCTGGGCATATTCTGACGGCCAGGCCGGTGGCTCCGCTGCCATCATTGGCCTCGGCATTGGCGCGGCAGGGTCCGAGAGCGCCGCTACGAGCGAAGCCTGGAAGGGCTACTACTCGTCTGGCTCTTCAGCTGCTGCCGCTAATGTTTCCCAGTTCCAAGGTCTGGGCATCGGGGTCGCCAAGTCAACGTCGAGCGCTGTTGCTGGCTCGGGTGTTGGCTATGGCATCGGCTTCAAGCTGGGTGGGATCAGCCATCGCTGATCGAACCGACGCCTCCTAATACCGGAGGGCTGTACCGGTAGGGGGCTGTCGGGTGCGAACCACCCACAGCCCCCACTCATCCGCCGACGAGAAACCGATACCGCCTTTCCAAAACCAGAGACGATTGCTCACGCGCACACCAGCGCAAATTCAAACAGCCCCCGAGTAAAGCCAACTGAGCAAATTGATCAATCAAAAGCTACTGCCAGTCAGGCTTGGAGTAAGTTCAATGATTTTAGAGTTTTCGCGTACATCGATTCTTGGCGCAGGGCTCGCTATGGCTTTGTCATCGACAGCCATGGCCGGCGGATTTTCCAAGAACACCGGTTTCGGCACCTTCGGCGGCGCCAATTCGCAAACCAAAATTAAGATCAAAAGCGGTTATGTTAATTACCGCAGTTCGACCTACGCGGACGCCCGCGTGAGAAGCCTATACGGCGGTAAAATCCTTGAAGCCGACGCTGAAGCCGGCAACCATACGTCCTACACAGTCGACGGTGACTCCCGCTACAAGCAGTGGAAAAAGGCCAAGGCCAAAGTCTACGCCAAAGGCGGAAATGTCATGGCCAAATCACGTTCCGAGAATTACGTGACGATCCAAGTCGGCGGCAAGGCCTACATTGTCACTAAGGAAGTTGCCCGTGCGATGGCGCGCTTTACGCCGCTCGGCACGACGGCTGCCGCTGATAGCACCGTCAGTGTCGAAAGCACCAGCACCGGCTATTTGCACACCGTCACCGGCAGCTCGAGCAAAGCCACCGTCCGCGTCAAGAATTAACCGACGCGCAACAATTCAACACGACTACGGTTTTCTCCAGACCAACGCAAAAACGCCCCACGCAATTGAAGCGTAGGGCGTTTTCGTTAGTGGGCGCTCTTAAAATCGTTCTATTCTGCCGCGGCCGCATTAGCAACATTGACGGTTGCAGGCAGATCCCGGATCGCGGGATACACCTCTTTGGCAAACAACTCAATATTTGCAACGGTTGTCTTGTGATCCATGTGCCCCGCCTGCATCATCATCAACAAATGATCGAAACCGCCGACGCGATCATACTGCTGCCGGATCTGCTCAATGACCGAATCGGGTTTCCCATAGATCAACACGCCCTGTTCCTTTAATTGATCGAGTTCTAAGGCACGCATACCGTCGGTGCGGGTTGCACGGGCATCCATTTCATTGCGCAGCGCCATCACATTGAAGGCCACCGGCACGTATCCTGGTGGATTTCTAAATTGCGGCTCAACCTTCGCTTTGAGGTACCAAGTCAACTGGCGTGCACCGGCCTCGGCATCTGCATCGTTGTCACTTACAAAAACCAGCGGCATAAAGGCCAATCCACCTCCGCCCGGCTGCCCGTTCGGCTTATAGGCCCCGCGATAAGCATCGAAAAGCGTCTTCACTTTTTGATAGGGTTGCAGGAACGTCGCAAAGATAAAACCCTTGCCGGCCGCCTTCTTGACGCTCTCGACATCGCTTGATCCGGTCACCCATACCGGCGGGTGCGGCGACTGATAGGGCCTTGGCCAAACATTGATTGCCCGCTTATGGGTAAACCGCCCTTCAAAGTTGAACGGGCCATCATGCGTGGTCCATGCCTTAACGCACAAGTCCACACCTTCCCACAGCCGTTCAAGCGTCTGCGAGGGAATAGTGTTGGCTGCGAAAATTTCATAAGGTACGCCCCGCACGAAGCCGGCATGCAAGCGGCCGCGTGAAATACAATCGACCATCGCCATTTCTTCTGCGATGCGGATTGGATCGCCGCGATTGGCAATCGGATTTCCGAGTATGCAGATCTGAGCCTTGTCGGTCACGCGCGCGAGCACTGCGCACGACAAGGGTGCAGCAGCATTAATGCAGGTCGCCGTCTGGTGGTGTTCATTGACCATCAGATCGAGCCCAGCCTCGGCGGCCGCGATATGATCGTCATAATACCGATTGTAGAGATCGGCGCCGATCTTGGGGTCGAAATAACTGCTCGGCAGGTTGACCCGGATCGATGACAATTCCTCAAACGGCGGTAAATCCGGATAGGGAAATTCGGTAAAAAACCAGGCACGCATGCGTAGATCTCTCCCGTGTTCTCACGATCGGAGCGCACTATAGCGCTTCGCCGTCCGCCCTAGAAGGCCCTTCGCCCGCGAACGTTGGGCAACAATTTAGACAAATACACGCCGCTGACAATGCCACAACCGGCCGGTAGACAATAAATCGCGGCCCGAAGCGACAAGATTGTCGATTAAACGCCCCATTGCGGCACTTCGAGCCCAATGCTAGTGAGGTGGATCAGAAGCTCGTTCTCCATGTGCGGTTGGCTCTGAAACGTACTTCTGATCCGAAAACCTCACTAGAAACTTAAACTTGCAAGTGTCCTTCTTGAATCAGAAGTTCGTCTCCAGGGTGCTGCAGATGGTAACGAAATTCTGGTTCAGGACACTAGATCATCGCGCCTTGAGTTCAAAGTCGCAGTCGGGTCAGCCCAAGCCAGGCGCAGCACCTGCAGCAGTGATGATGGGTATAGGTTAACTCCCCTCAAAAGTCCGCGACGGACGCAGAGAAAGAGAGCTTATCGTGACGCTATTCGGTCTGACTTTCCTCCAATGCGCCGCCTTCGCACTGATCATTGCCATGCTGGCCCTATTCATTTGGGACCGCTGGCGCTACGATGTGGTCGCGATAATGATCCTCCTGGCTGCGATTTTGATCGGCGTCGTCCCCGAACAAAAAGCGTTTAGCGGGTTTTCCAATCCGGTCATTGTGATCATCGCCGCCGTACTCGTGGTCTCCAAAGCCATTTCGTTGTCAGGCATTCTCGATCGCGTCATGCGCGTGGTGATGCGCGACATCAAATCAACATCGCTGCAAGTTGGCGTCCTCACCTCCTGCGTCACCTTTTTGTCGGCGTTCGTGAAGAATGTCGGCACACTTGGCATTTTTATGCCGATCGCAATTCAGGTTGCGCGCCGCTCCAAACGCTCCACATCCATCTACCTGATGCCGCTCGCCTTTGGTTCATTGATCGGTGGGACAATCACCTTGATCGGCACCTCCCCCAATCTACTAATCTCAACCGTCTCGAAAAGCGCCGGCGGAAGTGGCTATGGCCTGTTTGACTTCGCCTGGGTCGGTCTGCCGTTGTCGATCATTTCTGTCGCCTTCTTGATGATCGGCTGGCGCCTATTACCCCACGACCGCAAAGCGGCCAATGATGGCGACGAGGCCTTCGAAATTGAAAAATACACCACCGAACTAAAGATTACCGAAGGCTCATCGCTCGTTGGCAAAGCCGTATTCGATCTCGAACACGCCGTCGAACAGAACGTGCTGGTCAGAGGCATCACCCGTGAGGGCGGGCACCATTATATTCCCGACCGTTATTGGCCGCTCTATGCCGGCGATATTGTCACGGTACAGGCCGACGCTGAGGCCATGAAACAGCTGATCGATACAGCAAAGCTCGAGTTGGTGGGCGCTAAAGAAATCGAGCGCAGCACTGATGAACGCGACGAGTTAGGCATTGTCGAAGCGGTGATCGGCACAGATTCTGTTTTAATTGGCCACACCCCCCAATCGATTAATTTGCGCCACCACTACGACGTTAACCTGCTCGCCGTATCGCGCGCTGGCCACAATCGCCACACCCGCCTCAATACCCACAAATTTGCAGCCGGCGACGTTATCGCGCTCCAGGGCTGGCAAAAGGAGTTGAACGAGACACTCAGTGAGCTCAGCTGCCTGCCGCTAGCCGACCGCGCACTGTCATTCGGCCGCTCGCGCGACGGCCTTTTGTCGTTGACCATTTTGGCACTTGCAATGGTCGCGGTATCGATGAAGCTGGTTACCGTCGCCGTCGGCTTTTTTGCCTGCGCGGTCCTCGTCATTCTGCTCAAACAAATCTCTCTTAAGGAAGCCTATCATTCCATCGAGGGCCCGATCATCATTATGCTCGCCTGCCTGATACCGGTTGGCGAAGGCTTAAAAGATACCGGTGCGACAGATGTCATTGGCAATTTGCTGGCAACGGTCTCATCGGACCTTCCCGGCTTTATGGCCATCGCGCTCATCCTGCTCGTGTCGATGATATTGACGCCCTTCCTGCATCACGCGGCAGCCGTTCTGGTACTCGGCCCAGTCGCCGCCGTGGTCGCCAAGAACCTCGGCTATAACATGGACCCCTTTTTGATGGCTGTCGCACTCGGGTGTGCCTGCGATTTTCTGACCCCCATCGGGCACCAGAACAACCTCCTGGTCATGGGCCCAGGCGGCTACAAATTCTCCGATTATTGGCGGCTCGGGCTCCCGCTGACCATCATGATCGTAGTGGTCGGAACGCCGCTGATCTTGTTGGCCTGGCCGCTGAATTAGCATAGGTCCGGTTGCACAACTAGGCTTTTGACGCTGGCTTGTCTGCGGCCTTGACGGCTCTCATCTCGCCCTGCGCCAATACGACGGCGCCCAACGCAATGACGCCGGCACCGATCCAAATCCAGATTTCCGGAACATCACTGAACATCAAGAATCCGACGAGCGCTGCGATCGGCAACCGCGTATAGTGCAACAGCACCACAACAATCGCATCACCTTGAATATAAGCGCGCCCGAGTACGCGTTGGTTTAGCGCCTCGAACAAAGCAATCGCCGCCATCCAGCCCACCAACACCAAAGTCGGCGTTGTCCAGACGAAATAAGCCGCCACCGCCGACACAGGAAAAATAGTCAGCATATTCCAGACCGCAACGGTGTCGGGATGTTCGGACTTCGATAACAGTTTACGGTTGATGGGATTCCAGCTTTGCGCAGCGATGACACCAAAAACGTAAAATACGCCAATGTTGATATCGATAAGCCCAGGTCGAATATAATCGCGGCACCTGCAACACCCAAGACCAGGGCCGCGATCCGGTTTCCACTAAGCGCCTCGCCAAGCACGATCGCGGCAACGATAGACGCAAAAATCGGCCGCACGAAATGAATCGCCGTAATATCTGCGATCGGCATATGTTTAGCTGCAAAATAGAAGCACACAGCCGCGCAAAAAGCGATCAGGCCGCAAAGGATATTGAGGCCCGGCCGTTTGGGCCTCAGATGTATGGACGGCTGTGTCACAATCAGCGGTGACAGCAACAGCATGCCGATCAGCGACCTGAAGAAAACGATCTCAAAAATATGCACGTCATTCGAGATGTGACGCACCACGGCCAACTGCATCACCGTCAAAAAACCTGACAGTATAATCCAGAATGCACATTGGATAACGGCTGGTGCGCCTTCAAAGCGGCCCCTGACGCTCACCGCGTTCGCTCCGCACCGCCCAATGCACCAATACCGGCTACTGTATCACGCGATTTAATTGTGCATCTCCTGGTCAACTGATCACGACCTCATGGCCATGACGTACGGCTGGGCGTTGCATCAGCTGATCCCGCCAGCGAACGATATTGGGATAGTCAGCAAGCTCAAGACCCTCATACGAAAAATTCGTGAACCGCAAAATCGCAACCATATCGGCGATCGAATAATCGCCGGCATAATACTCATTGTTACCGAGGTGTGTATTAATGGAATCAAGAACGGAGCGCACTTGTGGTTCGAGATTTGGCGCATCCTTGAAGCACGAAAGCGTCACGGCAAGGTTGGTCGCATTAAAGAATACCCACCGCAGCACATCCCAGCGCTCACGCTCATTGCGGCCAAGAAACTTCCCGGTTTTCTCTGCGAGGTAGAGGAGGATTGCACTGGATTCCATCAACGCAAGTGGCTGACCACCAGGCCCATCGGGATCGACGATGACTGGCACTTTCCCACCAGGCGAGATCTTGCGATATTCAGGAGAATTGGAGAAATCACCATACGGATCGACGGTGATCATTTTGTATTCGAGGCCGCATTCTTCCAGCATCACGATTGGCCGGCGGCCGTTCGGTGACTTCCAGGTATATAATTCGATCATTCCATACTCCCTGTTTTCAAACTGATTTTCGATCTCTCCGCGTTAAGTTGGAGCCGTTTGGCCAGTTTCAACTTAACGTATGTTGATCCCGCGATCAGCTAATCTTTACCGCTTGTCCGCGTCTCAGCCATAGCTGCCGACAGTGGCTTGGTTGATTGCGCCAGGTATGCTTTAACGAAACCGGAGCCAAAATACCAGCCGACGGCCAACACGATCGATAGGGAGATTCTGCCGGTGACTGAAATCAATAAAATCGAAACGGAAGTCGCAATTGTCGGGTCTGGAGCGGCCGGCATCTCTGCCGGCATCGAAGCCCTGGATGCAGGCGCGAAGGTAACCGTCTTCGAGCGGTCGGCTGATCTTGGCGGTGCAGCCATCATCTCCGGCGGCGGCTGCATGATCGTTGGCACACCGCTTCAAAAGGAACATGGCATCGAGGACACACCTGATCTCGCCTTCAACGATTGGATCAAATGGGGTGGGCCGTCAGCCGATGAAGTCTGGGCCCGCTATTACATCGAACACTCTTTGCATGACCTTTATCACTGGGCAGAACAGTTCGGCGTCAAATGGGTCGACATGAAGCCACAGGAAGGCAACTCCGTCATGCGTTGGCAAAGGGCTCAGAATAACGGATTGGGATTGATGACACATCTCATCAACGCATTTCGCAACAAGGGCGGCGAGATCATCACGCAGACCGAACTGAAAAAAATAAACAAGACCGGTGACCGCGTCACCGGGTTCGACGCCATTGACACTAAGACGGGAAAACTCGTGACGGTTGGCGCCAAAAGTGTGGTCGTCTGCAGCGGTGGCTTTAACTCCAATCATGACATGGTCGTCAAATATCGTCCCGAACTTGGCGAAGGCAAAGTGATGGAAGGCTCGGGCATCAATTCAATCGGCGCCGGCCACAATGTTGTCAGCGAAGCAGGCGGCTATCTCACCCACATGGACCACATCTGGTTTTATGTTTACGCAACACCCGATTATCGCGATCCCAACCAACGCCGCGGTTTGGTGTTCCGCCACATCCCTGGCAACATATGGGTCAACCAGCAAGGCCGCCGTTTCCACAATGAATCAAAATCCGGCGGCAATTCTGCAAGCCCGGCCCTGCTGGCACAAAATCCGCGTCACGCCTGGTCCGTTGTCGATACCGCGATGACCGCCAATCTCGAGATCGCCGATCCCTATTACCGCAACGGTGACAAGGTCGCACGTGACAAGGTCGATGAACTCTTGGCGAATTCACCCTTCATCAAAAAATCGGACACTTTGGACGGCTTGGCCGAAGCCATTGGGGTCGATGTTGCAACGTTCATGGACACGGTTGCGCGTTACAATCAGGCCGTCGCGCTGGGCCTCGAAACAGAGCCCGAATTCGGTAAGCCTCTGAAGCTGTCGAAAGCCTTCGATACACCGCCGTACTATGCGTTGCAGATGTTCCCGCTGGCGCGCAAAAATTTCGGCGGCATCAAAACAGACCTGAAATGCCGTGTACTCGATAAACACTTCGAGCCAATCGCCGGCCTATATGCGGCAGGCGAAGTAGCGGGCATGGCGGGCGGACACATCAACGGGCGTGCGGGCCTCGAAGGGACAATGCTTGGGCCATCGGTATTCAGCGGCCGTGTTGCCGGCGGCTGGGCTGCAAAAAATGCCGGCCATGGCGACGGCTTTGTCGGTAAACCGAACCGACCGTGAAATACCGCTATAGTGCAACCAAACGATGTCTTGCGCAGGGCAAGCAATTCTGCACGCCCATTGGGCCGAGATGAATCAACTGATCTGCAAGCAACATCATCATTGCATGATCAATCGAAGCGCCCCGCCGTTTGATTGCCGAGCGCCGATACCATAGCGCGATAACGCGCAATGGCGTCCTGGTGCTGGTGTTGGGCGCCGGTATCCTGATCCGTGACCGGTGCCGTCTCAAGCGGGAAATAATCGTGATGCAGTTTGCCACGCACCAACATGACAGAGGGGAACGTTCCTGACTTGATAATCGTGGGATTGGGCCGCACATGCGCCGGCGCGAAGTTGGCACAAAATCCGATGCGCCGATCATCGCCCTGATTGCCGGGGGAACCATGCACGGTGAGGGTGTTGTGCAGAGAAATCTCACCAGGCTTGAGCGGCATTGCGACGGTCTCATGATCCTCGATCGCAAGCTGTGCGACTTGCCCGGAACTTAGCAGATTGTTCTTCTCCGGATTGAGCTCTACCGGCAATTCGCCGAGCTTTTGGCTGGCCGGCACAACCCGCATACATCCCGACGTTTCATTGGCCTCGGATAATGCCAGCCAGGCCGTGATCTGATCAAACGGCTCCAGCCCGAAATATGGCGAATCCTGATGCCAGCTGACATAAGCCGGCGATTGCTTTTCCTTGATCCAGCTTGTCCAGTGATAAACGACAATATCCGGACCAACCACATCCTCCACCGCATCCAGGATCTTGGGATGCGTTGCGATTTCATAGGCCCAGCGAAACAGCAGATAGGTTTTGGTCCGCTGCAAACCATTGAGCGGGCTGCCCTGCGCCTCTTCGACCGCTTCGAGCTTTGCCCGGTAACCAGCGGCATCAGCTTCCGACATAACGCGGATCGGAGCCACATAACCCTTATCATGATACGACGCCACCTGCTCCCGGCTGAGAATCTTGTAATCGGTCATGATCAACCCCTGTCCGCGCTGCATCATCGAAAAGTCAGCACACCAACGTCTGACCCACCATTTACGCATTGCGGCCAACTTGTGCGCCTTGCGTCGAAACAATTCGGCCGTGGAAATGGGACGATGTCAAGGACACACTTTAACTCCGCGGCCATCAGTCGTCAGCCGACTATGCCATGGCGTTGCGCGGTCTCAAGACGCATTGTAACAAATGAGAACCAGCACACCGCCGAAATTCGGAGTTCCAAATGAGATCAGGCAGCGCCGCGCCAGACGCGGATTTCATAATCGTCGGCGGCGGATCTGCCGGTTGCGTCCTTGCCAATCGCCTGAGCGAAGATCCGGCTATCACTGTAACGTTGGTCGAAGCAGGCGGCAGGGACTGGGATCCGCTCATTCACATCCCACTTGGCCTCGGCAAAATGCATCAATATCGCTTGCACGACTGGGGGTATGACAGCGAGCCCGAACCCAACCTCAACAATCGACGTATCAATGCCATGCGCGGCAAGGTGCTCGGCGGCTCTTCATCCATCAATATGATGGCTTGGACCCGCGGCAATCCGGGTGACTTCGAGCGATGGGCGCGGGCCGGCAATAGCGGCTGGTCGTATCGTGACGTACTCCCCTATTTCAAACGAAGCGAGACCTGGCAAAACGGTGAAAGCGCTTATCGCGGTGGCAGTGGCCCGGTCGGTACGGAGTTCGCACGCACCAAAGATCCGCTTTATGATGCGCTGATTGCATCAGGCAAATCCGCCGGCCTTGGCTTTACTGATGACTACAATGCCGCCGATCCATTAGGCTTCGGGCGTTCGCAATATTCGATCCGCAACGGACGGCGCTGTTCAACTGCGGTGGCTTATCTCAACCCGGCGCGCCGGCGGACCAACCTCAAAATTATAACCAGCGCCCATACCACACGCGTCCTCATGTCTGGCACCCGCGCAACCGGCATTGAATATGTCAAGCGTGGGCGCCATCATCGCGTCGCAGCGGCGCGCGAAGTCATCCTCGCTGCCGGCGCATTTAATTCGCCTCAGATCTTGATGCTGTCCGGGATCGGACCGGCCCAACATTTGGCGAACATCGGCATCGATGCTTTGCTCGACCTTCCCGTCGGCCGAAACCTCCAAGATCATCTCGCAGGTCTCCTGCTGTGGTCTCGTCAGACCAATATCAGCAGATTTCGCGATGAAATGCGTTTCGACAAAATGGCTTTGAGTATGATCAGGGCGTACACACTTGGCCAAGGTCCGGGCACTGTTCTTCCTGGCGGCTTGCATGCCTTTATCAAGACTGAACCTGGTCTTGATGTTCCCGATATCGAGTTTTTGTTCCGCGGCTGCCCGCCCAACGCGCATCTTTGGATGCCAGGCGTTCGCGCCGCCTATACCGATGGTTGGGGCATCCGCCCGGCACTTCTACATCCCAAGAGCCGTGGGGAAGTCCTATTGGCCAGTGATGATCCATTCGCCAAGCCACGCATCATCTATAATTTCCTATCGGAACCGGATGATTTGGCAAAACTTCGCAGTGCCTTCAAGATGGTTCGCGATGTCGGCAATGGCGAACCTTTGGCTCCGTATAGAACGGCAGAAATCGATCCTGGTCCCGACGTAAAATCTGACGCTGAGATCGACGACTGGCTGCGCACAAACATTCACACCATCTGGCATCCGGCCGGCACCTGCAAAATGGGTATTGATGACACTGCTGTCGTCGATCCGGAGTTTAAAGTTCACGGTATAGACGCCCTACGCGTCGTCGATGCTTCTGCAATGCCGGAACTGGTTTCCGCCCATCTCAATTCAGCAGTTATCATGATGGGCGAGAAAGCCTCGGACATGATTTTGTCCAAACCACCACTGCCTCGTGAACAAGTGAATTAGTCTGAAAAATTCGCCACTCATTCCGTCCGGGCGATCATCACTTTATGCAGCGGTTGGCCAGCCACATATCGCGCCAGATTATCGCGCAGAATGGCGTCGAACCCACCGGCCGGATTGGCACCGCCGGTACCACCAATATGCGGGGTTAAGACAACATTATCCGCCGTCCATAGTGGACTTTCCGGCGGCAACGGCTCGACTTCCATGACATCCAGCCCTGCCCCTGCAATGGATCCCCTTTGAAGAGCATCGATCAATGCCACCTCATCAACCAGTTTGCCTCGCGCAATATTTATGAAAACACCGGTCTGCTTCATTGCCTCGAATAAGGCCGCATTCGCCATCTTGTCCGTTGCTGGTTCATATGTGGCAGCCATAACCACGATGTCTGCCGCGCTGGCGCTCTGAATGAGATCACCACGTGGTTTGATCTCATCAAAGTAATCGATCGGCGTCGTCGAGCGGCTAATGCCGATCACCGTGGCATCAAAAGCTTTGAGCTTACGTGCGATATCCTGTCCGATCGCACCGACACCGACAATCATTGCCGTCTTTCCCGCAATGGTCTCAACCATTGGCGTAATGCGATCACGCGACCACTCGCGGGCTTCACGCGCTTGCTCGGTCTGGCGAATTTTCCGGTAGACGGACAGTAAAAGTGTCATGGCGTGCTCACCGACCGCAAATGCCCGCAGGCCGGCTGCATTGGTGACCGTTACGCCGGCCGGAAAGCCGCTTGA
Source organism: Hyphomicrobiaceae bacterium (assembly GCA_965223255.1). GTDB lineage: Bacteria > Pseudomonadota > Alphaproteobacteria > Rhizobiales > Hyphomicrobiaceae > CBDCWA01. Next base: position 1,582,204 of record CBDCWA010000004.1, read on the forward strand.
TACACCTTTATCGATACCGGAGGTGGAGAATTGAATCCATTTCAAGCGCTTGCCGTGTTCTCTGATCAACTCAGCATTTTTTGGCGTATAGGAGCGATTGTTGGCGATCATCACTTCCGCTTCCGGCAGGGCGGCTGCGAGGCGATCCGGCTCTGTCACCAACTCATAGGAAACACCATCAAAGGCTTCGACAACACCATCAAGTCTCTTGTTCGCCTGGGCATTAACATCGAAATGCACAACCTTCATACGCCTACCCACCCTCGTTTCAACAACCGGGACCTGCTCTAATACCAAACAAACGCATCAAACTATACAACACGCTTACGTTAGCCCACCGGTTGCGTAATGCGATCGATTTCTGCAAAGTCTTCAGCAGTTAGCTTCCAACCCACCGCCTCGACATTTTGCTCAACCTGCTCGGGCCGGGTCGCACCGGCGATCACACTGGCCACCGGATCGCGTTGCGCCAGCCAACTGAACGCCAACTCCAATAGCGTCTTGCCATTCTTTTCGGCATACGCCCGAAGCTCTTCAGCGATCTCCCAATTACGCTCCGTAAGATAGCGCGCCGCCATGCGCTCTGTGTTTGTCAGACGGGCCTCTTCGGGCATTGCCTCCCCACGCCGGTACTTCCCCGTCAAAAGCCCACTCGCCAGCGGGAAGAATGGCAATAGTCCCAGCCCGTAATTCGTCATCGCCGGTATGAGTTCTGCTTCAATGTCGCGCTTGACGAGACTGTACTCATCCTGACACGAGATGAACGGGTTGAGATTGCTTGCACCAGCAGTCCAATATGCCTCGACCACCCGCCAGGCCTTCAGATTGGAGCAGCCTATGTAGCGGACTTTGCCATCGCGCACGAGATCGTCAAGGGCGCGCAGCGTCTCTTCAATCGGTGTATTGTCGTCAGGCTTATGTAATTGATAGAGATCGATCCAATCCGTATTGAGCCGTTTAAGGCTCGCTTCGACAGCTTGCATGATATAGCGGCGCGAGGCGCCTTTAAGGCGCTCCTCATCATCCATCGGCCAACCGAATTTTGTGGCAAGCACGATATCTTTACGACGTGCGCCAAGCGCCACACCGAGCAATCGTTCAGAGCCACCGAGTCCGCCGTACATATCCGCCGTATCAAACAGCGTAACACCCACATCCAGCGCCTTGTGGACGACGGATTTGGTTTGTTCCAGATCACATCGCCGGCCAAAATTATTACACCCGAGACCGACAACAGATACCTTCAGACCGGATGTGCCAAGATTTCGAATTTCCATCAATCCGCCTCCCTGCGTACTGGAGCATTGTGCAACTATTGTAGGAACCAAAGCTAATTCAGCAAGACGATTCTGAGTTAACACCACGTCCGGGAATCTTTTTGACATTGCGAAATCGATTTGCCCTACCGCGCCGATTGGTCCATACCAATCGCCCGGAGCACAATGGCATGTCGCAACTTCTCTTAAGCCTCAAGAACATTCATTTGACCTTCGGCGGGACGCCGTTGCTCGAGGGCGCCGATCTGGCGGTCACCGCCGGCGCTCGCATTTGTCTGGTTGGCCGCAACGGATCTGGAAAATCGACGCTCCTAAGAATTGCGGCAGGCGCGGTCGAACCTGACGACGGAGACGTTTTCCGCCATCCTGAAGCACATATCACCTACCTGGCCCAAGAGGTAGATTTTAAGGATGCACCAACCACGCTGTCATTCGTCGCAGCCGGCCTCCCTGACGGTGAAAACCAACACCGCGCCCACCAATTCCTTGAAAAGTTGCAACTTACAGGCGCCGAACCCACCGCCCATTTATCCGGCGGCGAAGCACGCCGTGCCGCCATTGCCCGCGCCCTGGTGTCGGATCCTGACATTCTGCTTCTGGATGAGCCAACAAATCATCTCGACTTGCCGTGCATTGAATGGCTTGAAGCGGAATTGTCCAATTCGCGTGCAGCAATTGTTCTCGTCAGCCACGACCGCCGGTTGCTCGCAAACCTCTCGAATGAAACCATCTGGCTCGACCGCGGCAAGACACGATCTCATCCACAAGGCTTTGCAAAATTCGAGGCCTGGCGCGATGACCTACTCGAGCAAGAAGAACTGGAGAGACATAAGCAGGACCGTAAGATTGCGCGCGAGGAAGCTTGGATGTATGCCGGTGGCGTGACGGCACGCCGCAAGCGGAATATGCGCCGCGTTGCAGAACTCGAAAATCTCAGGAGGCAGCGCCGCGAAGCCCGCAAGTCGATCGGCAATGTATCGATGACGGCATCTGCTGCCGGCGCGTCCGGGCGCCGCGTCATCCACGCGCACCACCTGACGAAATCCTATGACGGGCTGGCCATCGTCAAGGACTTTTCCATTCGGATAGACCGCGGCGATCGCGTCGGCATCGTCGGCCCTAATGGCACCGGTAAGACAACGCTCTTAAAGATGCTGGTTGGCGAGCTCGCGCCCGACGCCGGCACTGTAGAGCATGGTACCAACCTTCATATCATCACACTTGATCAATCCCGTGAAATCTTAGATCCAAAACAAAACGTCGCCGAAACGATAACCCGCGGCCATGGCGATTGGATCGAGATCAACGGCCGTCGCCGTCATGTGGCAAGTTATATGAAGGACTTTCTCTTTTCACCGGAACAAGCGCGCTCGGCTGTCAAAGTTCTATCGGGTGGTGAGCGCGCCCGCCTCCTCCTCGCCCGCGCCCTTGCCACCCCATCCAACGTTATGGTGCTCGATGAGCCGACCAATGATCTCGATCTTGAAACATTGGATCTGCTCCAGGAACTTATCGCAGACTATGCCGGCACACTCATTTTGATCAGTCATGATCGCGATTTTCTCGACCGCATCGTAACCACCACTGTGGCATTTGAAGGCAACGGTCGCTGGATCGAGTATGCGGGTGGTTATACCGACATGCTCGCTCAACGTCCTTCCAATCCAGACCCAACCGAAAACCAAACAAAACTCCAAAAATCCAGCGAACGCGTGACCAAGACGCGTGCTCGGGTACAGCCCGCAGACAAGCCCAAGCGAAAACTATCGTTTAAGGAAAAACACGCCCACGAGACATTACCGAAAACAATCGATGATCTTTCTCACCAAGTCGAAAATTTGCGTGCGAAGGTGGCAGCCCCAGACTTTTATGCCAAGGATCCCACCGCCTTTGCCGCCACCACCGAGGCTTTGCACAAAGCGCAATCGGAATTGCAGGCAGCCGAAGACCAATGGCTGGAATTGGAAATATTACGTCAGGATTTGGAAGGCCCCGATACCAACTGATTGAGACCAGGTTTCGCTAGCCCGCCGGAGCAGCATTCAACACGCGATAATAGTGGTCGGCATGCTGATAGTAGCTTTGCGATGAAACATGATCGCCGGATTTCTCGGCGGCCTCGGCCAACGCCAGATACTGCTGATAGCGCTGGCGTGCTGAGCCTTTGCCTACGCGCTGGCTTGTGGAATGACCAGTGGAATGACCATTGGACTTAGACCTGGTCTTGGTTGAATTTGAATTGGTCTTGTCGGATCTGATCCGCCCGCCCTTTTTTGGACTTTGCGCATTTGCGTCCAACGTACGCTTTTTGTTTGCCAAGTTTTTCTCCCTCTGTTGATTGCGGAAAAGCGAACAAATCCATCGTTATCCGCTTTTCCATGTTGCGGTGGCCTTGCACTTTTTACAAATGCGCTCGCCAATCCAGTCGCTCAGAAAGTCACGCTGGCACATCAAGCACCGCCGCAACCTGCGACTGTCTCCGCCCCCGCGAACTTTTTGTTTGTTTCGAGAATGCATCTCGTCTCTCCAAGCGACGTCAGTGAATAAAGTCAATTGGGTACCCAGGCGTATCACGACGCAGACGCGACCTGTCTAATCTCAAGATCGCGGACCAATTGACGACCAAAATGACCCGTTCCGAATTCAGCTGAATCGAACAGTTCTGCCAGTGGCCCCTGCCAAAATCAGCATGGTTTCAATTTTTCGGGACGTTCATGCCCTGCATCGATCTCAATCCGAACCGCGGGCATTGGCCATTGGCTTTATCGGCCAACGGCATAGTCATACACCGAATATAGCCATGGATTGGCGCATTTCAATGGCAAAAACCGGAATTGCTTACGAAACCAGCATTTGCACGAAATCAAATTGGCATTGAAAACAAAGGACAATTCGGCCGGAAATATCAACTTGAATGTACAACTATAATTCTCGAGCCTTCACCCAACCTGTTAGGCATTACTTTCCACCGCATCACCGTCATCCTCAAGGGCCCAAATCCGTTCCAACGGTTTAATTCTGAGCGCCGTGAGTTTGTTCCGGCTTTTGCGTAACACTTCGAACCGGTAGCCGTAGAAGGTAAAAACCTGGCCGGGTTCCGGTATCGATTGCGCCTCGTGAATAACCAGGCCTGCAATTGTTGTAGCCTCATCATCCGGCAAATCCCAATCCATCTCGCGATTGATATCGCGAATGGCAACGGTGCCATCGACATTGACGGTGCCGTCCGGTTGCGGACGGATGGAATTGTCGCCGACGTCATGCTCGTCGGCGATTTGGCCGACAATCTCTTCCAAGATATCTTCCAGCGTGATGAGACCTTGCACTTCACCGTATTCATCAACGACGAGTGCCATCTGCGAGCCCGCCCTAAGAAAAGCATTAAGCTGATCCTTGACGCGCGTCGTATTCGGTATGAACCAGGCAGGCTTTGCGAACGTCATAATATCGATTGTATTGACGTCCCAATTACTCCGTGCGAGCGCGGAAAGCACATCCTTCGTGTGCAAGATACCAACGATATTTTCGGTCTGATCGCGCCACACCGGAACACGCGTATACTGCGAACGCACGACTTCATCGACGATCTTTTGCGCCCCATCGTCCGCGTGGACTGTCTCCATCTTGGTCCGGTGCACCATGATGTCGTCGACCTGCAAATCACCGAGGTCCAGCACGCCGCCAAGCATGTGCGCATCATGGCGTTCGACACCACCGCCCCTGTGCGACAACTCGATCGTGCCGCGTAACTCTTTGTGAGCCGCAAGGATATTTGCTTCGTCATCCGCCTTGGTTGGAGTCAACTTCAAAAGCCAAGATACAAACAATTGCGTGGCCCAGGTAAACGGCCTGAACAGCATGATCAAAACGCGCATAACCGGCGCAACTGCCAATGCTAATCTGTCAGGATAAGCAAACGCATAAGTCTTCGGCAACACTTCTGCGAAAATCACGACAATGATCGTCATAATTAGCGTGGCATACGCCACGCCGACATCGCCAAAGAGCCGCAACAGCAAACTTGTCGTGAGCGCAGACGCGAGAATATTGACCAGATTGTTGCCGAGTAGAACCGTCCCAATGATCCTGTCGGGTGTTGCCAGCATTTCATTGACACGTTTCGCGCGACGATCGCCGTCCACCTCAAGCGCGTGCATCCGTGCCCGCGAGGCAGCCGTCAAAGCCGTCTCGGACCCGGAAAAAAAGCCCGACAATAAAATGAGGACGAAGACCGCGAGAAGATAAAGAAAGATTTCCAGAGTCATAGGATTCCAATATTGGATCTCAATTTTAGCCGGCATCACCTTGTTGGCCGCGCCGACGGCTTCACAGGCTATCAATCGGCTTTAAGCCGTATAGGGACCGGTGAGCCCAGTGAGCCAGCCTACCATAGTCCTGCCAAAAAAAAATGAATAGCGCTCTACACCCTATTGATCGCAGAGCGCACCCCACGCCTCTTACATCAGGCAGCGATTTCATCGCCAACAAAGGCCCGGATTTCGGCCGCATCCATCGCCTTGCAGACAACTGCTTTACCGATGGCATCCAATAATATGAGGGTCAGCTCACCGCTTTGCACCTTCTTGTCCTGTGCCATTAGGGCCATGATCCCATCCACATTCGGACAATTTGAACCGGCAATATCCGCCACCCGAGTTGGCAATCCAACCGCCGCCAGATGGGCTTCAATACGGGCCACTTCATCCGCCGAACACCTACCAAGTCGATGCGAATAGCGCGCGGCCTGGCACATGCCGATTGCCACCGCTTCGCCATGTAGCAATCGGTCCGAATACCCTGCCCAGGCTTCCAATGCGTGGCCAAAAGTATGGCCCAGATTAAGAAGCGCTCTGTCGCCCTGTTCGGTTTCGTCGCGCCGCACAATCTCTGCCTTCATTTCAACGCTGTGCGCCACACCATGAATAACTGCTTCACGCTCGCGCGCCAGCAGCTGCACGCCTTGCACTTCCAGCCAGGCATAGAATGCCGCATCTCCGAGTAAGCCATACTTGACGATCTCCGCGTAGCCAGCCCGCATATGTCGATCGCTAAGTGAGTTCAGGCAATCGATATCGGCCAACACGAGGCGCGGCTGGTGGAACGCACCGATCAGATTCTTGCCTTCCGGCGTGTTGATACCGGTCTTACCGCCGACGGAACTATCCACCTGCGCCAACAGCGTAGTGGGAATTTGCACAAAGCGAATGCCACGTCTGAGAATACTGGCACCAAAGCCGGCAAGATCGCCGATTACGCCACCGCCAAGCGCCACAACATAATCGCTTCGTTCAAGACCCAATTGCAGCAGCTGAGTTGTGACAGTCTCAAGTGTCGCAAAATCTTTGGAACCCTCTCCCGGCGCTACAATCACGTCTCCGGCCAATTTCCCCGCATCTGAGAAAGTCCGTTGCAGCGGTGCCAAATAATGCTCCGCCACGTTGGCATCAGTCACAATCGCACACCGGCCGGGCCCGAGGGTGTCGTGAATAAGCCCGGCAGCCTTTGCCATCAGGCCACCACCCACAATTACATCATAGGACCGTTCACCAAGGGCGACACCAACACGTCGTGATCCAACCAATTCTTCTAACACTGCAATAGCACCTGTTGAGACCGACTGTTCGTCCATCGCCAAGACCTAAACTCTACCTCACCGCATTGTTCGCACTGCGAGGCCTCGTCATCGCGACAATACATTGCCATTTGCCAAAGCCTCGATGATTTCATCAATAATCACATCGTGGGCCACATCCCTGCTCTTGATGACCAGATCAGACAAGGCATAGGTTGGCGCGCGTTGGAGCAACAATTCCCGCATCAGTTTTTCCGGATTACCGTGCTTGAGCAGCGGGCGATTGTCACGTCTCGCCACACGCCGCACCAACACATCGAGCTCAGCATCCAGCCAAATTGAAATACCCGTCCGGCCGATGTTCTCTCTCGTCTCCTCGTTCATGAATGCGCCGCCACCTGTTGCAAGGATTTGTGGGCCTTGCGCCAACAGACGTGCGATAACTTTGCGTTCCCCGTCGCGAAAGTGGGCCTCGCCATGTTCGTCGAAAATTTCAGTTATTGATTTACCGGCAGCCTTTTCAATTTCTTCGTCAGCATCGACAAATGGTATATCGAGGGCCTGTGCCAGCCGCCTGCCGATCGCCGACTTACCGCACCCCATCATGCCGACCATCACCAGCGAACGCCCATTAAGCCGTCGCCGGATCGCCGCCGTCTTAGCCTTTCTATTTGCCAACTTCGTCATTGGTCTCAAGCGCCGACTGGCGCAAAACACCAATCTTTACCAAATTAGCCGTATGAGGTTTCAGCTACTCTCACCACCACCACGATCCGCCGGATCGCATATCTCAATCAGGAAACCACATTAGAATCAAAAGCTTGCCAGCATCCCGAACCAATGGCTCGCCATCCCATTAAACCCGCATTGAGCGATCTCCTGGTTCTGAATACGAGGGCACTGGCCGACGCATCAAGCCAGATCAAACTGCTGAGCGTCCTATATACCGATCAATACGATCTCGGTCGACCTCGCAAAGTATTAAAGAGTCAACAGCCAGTTTGGGCATCGCTCAATACAAATCGAGACCAAAGCGCGCGAGTCATATTACGGTCCAACCGTCATTATAAGACCGGAAATCGCATGTTAATAGGAATCACCCATGCCAAGTTTGTTTAAATTCCTTACGGTTGTGGGCGCAATTTTGGCACTTGGGTATGGCGGTCTTTACATCTTGGCCGTTCATTTTGAGCCCAGTCAGACAGAAGTCAGCGATCCACTTCCAACGATTAAGATTCGCAAAAAATGAACGCGCCCCAGGTCCAGCTTTCGACGAACCAACGATTTGCCGGCTTTTGGCCCGCCGCTTATCGGGGCATGGGTATCGCTTTTTTGCTTGGATGTTTACTGATCAAATCTACCCATTTCGCCGCCGCTCAGGGAAACTGGCCGCCTTTTGGCAATTCGGACGAAACTTATAACCACCCGCCACCGGCCCGCTCAGTCCCACGCCCCCCGGCACCTATTTTGGCCCCGCCACCCTTGGCACCCAGCAAATCTCGCGTTGAGCGCAAAGAATTGCCAACGATCGAGGTCCCACCAGAAGCGCGCCCGCCGCGCCCAACTGGCGATCGTAATAGTCCTGAGCGCCGACCAATAGGGCCATATGCCGGCAACGATCCCACCCGCCCGACCACATCACGCCAGACCCTAGTGGCCAAAGAACTTAACGAAGACCGCCTCGCGGCCTTGCTTGCCGGCAAACTATTGCCCAATCGGTCTGCAGTCCTAACCGCGCTATGGCGCCGGCAATTGATTTTGCCACCCAATTCGCGACCAGCCTCCAATCGTGATCTCGCGCGACGCATCGAGGTCCTGTGGCGGGGTGGCTTTGCCACCGAAGCCAATGCCTTGACAAAACATATCCCTGCCAAGCCGTCTCCAATGCTGGCCGCCCTGAAGGCCACTGTCCATCTCTCCCTCGCCCGAACGAAGAGCGGCTGCAAGGCGGTCAAACAGGCTAACGCCGCCAAATCCAAGCTGTCCAAGAAATTGCGCAAAAACTTGCTGATCCAGATTGGTTATTGCGGTATCGCGCGCAACAAGAAAAAGGCCGCCCGGCTTATTGCCGATCTCGCCCGGCAGCAACGGGCGGGCAACAAGGACACGGTTTATATTCTTGCCAGAGTTGCAAGCAACAAGCGCCCGAATCTATCGCGCATAAATACTTTGGAGCCATTGGCATATCGCCTGCTTAAACTCGCAAAAACCTCCGTGCCTGAAGCGATCACCGCCAAGGCAACACCGGCCGCATTGACCCTCATGGCGCGCGATAAAACGCTTGCAGCTGCACCGCGCCAACGTGCCGGCGAGCGAGCTGCCGCCCTCAACCTTATCACCGCACCCGAGCTCGCCCGCATCTACGAAGAAACCACCAAATCAAACAGCGCACCAACAACCGGTACGCAATCTGCCCGCGCCTACGCCGGCGCCCGCGCCGTTATCGCGCCTTTTCAAAAAACGCGCCAGTTGCGTAATTTGTTCGATGCATCGCGACGTGCCGGATTTTATCTGGCCGCACTCGAAGCCGGCGCACCGCTGGTGCAGACGATCAGACCCGCCCAGGAAATCAGTTGGTTTAGCGAATCCGCGATCGAATCGCTGACTGCCGCCGGTCAATTTCAGGCCGCCCGCAACTGGTCCAACTTCGCCGCCATCGCCGATCTGAGGGGATCGGCCAACTACGGCCATTGGCTCGCACTCGTAAATATTGCTGATCCTGCCAGTCGCAACCGCGCCCGCTCAAAACTGCGCGCCGTCGAGGCAATGGCCCTGCGTGGCCGCTTCAGCCCGACCGCACTACACCGCCTGGCAACGGTGTTAGACGCGCTCGATTACGATATCCCAGTGCCCTTATGGGAAGCAGCCAGTCGCAGTCGTCAACCGAAAGGCGGTCACCTACCCAAAACCGGCATTCTCAAAGCTCTCCAAGACGCAGCCCGCCGAGGCGATGTCGCTGCAGTCTCGCTATTGGCCATCGAAACGATTGGGCCAAAAGGCAGCCAGGGTGCCCATATGATCGCGCTTGGTGACACGATCCGCGCGCTACGTCGCGCCGGCATGCACCGCGCAGCCCGTCGTCTTGCCTTTGAAGCCCTCCTCCCCCTTTGGCCACGCGCCAGTATCAACTAAGAGACCGCATGATCGCAATTGGCATCACTGCTCGGCATCCTTCCAGGAGCATCAATAATGCCTGAAAGCTCAGACATCATTGCAAGTTTCCTGGCCATGATTGCCGCGGAGAAAGGCGCCTCCCAAAATACCTTGGATGCCTACCGACGCGACCTGCACCGGTTTGCTGCCTATATGGATCGGATCCAACAACCCATATGCGGTGTAGGGCCGAAAGAGTTGTCCGGATATGCCCGTCATCTGACCGGCACTGGACTTGCGGCGACCTCACGCGCGCGCCAACTCTCTGCGATTCGCCAGCTATACAGATTTCTCACCAACGAAGGCATTATTGCCGACAATCCCACGATCGGCCTGACATCACCCAAACGGGCGCGGCCGTTACCCAAGACCCTGACGATCGCAGAAGTCGACAGACTGATAGAAACCGCGCAGCAAAGAACCACCGGCTTGAAGGGACGCGAGCGTGTCCGTGCGTTGCGGCTGCACTGCCTGATCGAAATACTCTATGCCACGGGCATGCGCGTGAGCGAACTGGTATCACTGCCGCGCGCAGCACTCCTCGGCGATCCTCGACTGTTGACCATCCGCGGCAAAGGTGGGCGCGAACGCATGGTACCGCTCAATCAAAGCGCGCGCACCGCACTCGATACCTACCTGAATGTCGGAACCAACCAATCTGACGGCGTCAGCACGATGCTAACCACCAAATGGCTGTTTCCTTCAAAGAGCAATCAAGGCCATTTGACTCGCCAACGCTTTGCCCAGGAACTAAAAGACCTGGCGCGCGAGGCTGACCTGGATGTTGACCGGGTTAGCCCCCACATCCTACGACACGCCTTTGCCAGTCATTTGCTGGACAGAGGCGCAGACTTGCGCGCCGTCCAGCAGCTGCTGGGCCATGCCGACATATCGACAACGGAGATCTACACCCACGTGTTAGATGAACGCCTACGCCAACTCGTCCAAGATCACCATCCTCTTGCAAAGCCGATAGAATAGGTGCACGGCCTGATTAGGGGCCTACTCGAGGGGCCGGAATTAGGCTTAATCACCACGATCCCAGGCCCTATTAACACTTCCCGACCGAACGCTTGACAAGCCCGCATTGGCATGGCGAATGTGACGTGAAATCAGCGGCTTGGATGACATAAAATCATACCAGCAAAGATCATAGAGTAAACTGATGCAGAGCCAGCCGATAAAGACCTACCTCGATTTTGAAAAGCCAATTGCAGAACTCGAGAGCAAGGTCGCGGAGCTTCAAGCGCTATCTCAAGCCGATAGTTCCGTATCGATAACTGAAGAGATAACCAAGCTTACAGAGAAGGCCAACCAGGCTCTCACAGACACGTATGCAAAACTGACCCCGTGGCAAAAGACCATGGTCGCCCGCCACACCGCGCGCCCGCATACCATTGACTTCATAAACGCTCTAATCACCGACTTTTCTGCCCTTTCAGGCGACCGCTACTACTCTGAAGATGCAGCGATCATAGGCGGAATTGGTCGCTTTCAGGGCCGCAGCGTCATGGTCATTGGCCATGAAAAGGGCTCAGACACTGAAAGCCGCATTAAGCACAATTTCGGCATGGCCATGCCTGATGGATATCGAAAATCGGTGCGCTTGATGGACATGGCCGACAAATTCGACCTACCGGTTCTGACATTCGTCGATACTGCCGGCGCCTATCCGGGCATCGGCGCAGAAGAACGCGGCCAGGCAGAAGCAATTGCCCGATCCACCGAATGTTGCTTGCGCCTCGGTGTACCCATCGTGTCGGTCATCGTAGGTGAGGGCGGCTCAGGCGGCGCAGTGGCGATCGCCACTGCCAACAAGATATTGATGTTGGAGCATGCCATCTACAGCGTCATATCGCCGGAAGGCGCAGCATCGATCATTTGGCGGGACGCAGAAAAGAAAGAAGAAGCGGCGTCTGCTCTTAAAATTACTGCTCAGGACCTGGAGCGTCTGGGCGTAATTGACGAAATTGTGTTGGAACCGCTTGGCGGCGCCCACCGCGATCCCGCAGCCGCCATGTCGACGACTCGTACGGCTATAGCCGAGGCATTTGCCGAATTCGATGGCATGACCCCAGAAGCGCTCAGGGAGCACCGTGAACAGCGATTTTTACGGATTGGCCGTGAGTTGTAGATAGAGACCGGGCCCTTCCCACCAACCAGCGACACTGCAAACTATTGTGAATACTCCTGCGATGCCCCGAAATATCCATGAAGTTCCAATAGCTTCTGTTCAGCGCTTGCCATATTTGCAATGTTTCAAAGGGTTTGACACGGCCCTGCAGGATCGCTCACAAAACAGTAATGCGCGAATCGCCTAGGCAGGGGGCATGAGAGACGGGACAGCGGACGCCCATTGGGCGTGACGCTTATATCGGCCAGGGGCACAGCATATGGGCTTAGGGACATTGCCGAGCGGTACTATTCTCTTAAAGCGAGCCATTGTGATTGGCCTGCTTGCGTTCGGCATGGCGGCCTGCACCAAGCTGCAAATTCCTGCCCACATGAAACCGTTGCCGAAAGACACGATCATGTTGCTCGGCAAGAAGAAAATGGAAGCCAAAGACCCCATTTTCATCCGCATTTTCAAAGAGGAATCGGAGCTGGAAGTATGGAAGCTTAAGTCCGACGGCTTCTATCATCACTTCAAAACCTATCCAATCTGCAATTGGTCCGGCGGGCTTGGTCCGAAAAAGCGCCAGGGCGACAAGCAAGCGCCAGAAGGCTTCTATCAGGTCACCAAGAAGCGCATGAATCCGAATTCATCCTTCCATTTGTCGTTTAACCTCGGCTATCCCAACGCCTTTGATCGGGCCCATCTCCGGACCGGAAACTATCTGATGGTGCACGGTAAGTGCCGCTCAGCCGGCTGTTACGCGATGACCGACGGTCTGATGGAAGAGATTTACGCCCTCGCTCGGGAATCTTTCGCCGGTGGTCAGGACGTCATTCACGTTCACGCCTTTCCGTTTCGCATGACCGACGCCAACATGCGCCGCTACAAGCATAGCCGGCATTACCGGTTCTGGCGCATTCTCAAACAGGGTTACGATCACTTCCAGGTATCGCGCTCAATCCCGGAAGTAGCGGTCTGCGAGCGTCGCTATGTGGTCAACGTGGCGTGGCCCGGCGGCAAGCCCCGGCGTTTGAACAGTCGCGGCAGATGCCCAAATTTCAAGCGACCGCTGCTGAAAGTCTACGTTCCGCAGGTCCCGGGCGCGACCGCTGTCAGTCAAAGCGCCGCCAATGGCCTGAAAATACGGACTTTAACGACCGCCAAGAAACTTGGTGGCCCGGGTGACCCGATGAGATTGGGCGGCAAGGAAAGCGTTGATAACCGCTAACGCAACGTATTACTTTCACTTTCATCAATTTTGATACCAATCTAACATCACACCTGGCGTAGTCTTAAGCATGCGGATAGAACTTCGCCGTAAGTCTTTCGTTTTTCTATTGGGCACGACACAGCAGGTAGAGTGAGGGACACGTCCACAGCTTAGATCGACGACCGCGTTCCAAAGGCAATTTTGAGGTCACCACTCCTACCGCGTCGACCCTACCCCCTTTTCGAGTACCCTCTACCCGGGCCTGGAGATAATCGACCGCAGACAACATCAAGAGATCGGATCGCACATTCGCCATTGTGGCAATTGAAGATTGTGAGGCGTAGCAATGACAGTGAGAGGCCAGGAGCAACGGTTTGACGCAAAAAACCGATCGCGTTGGCGGCGGTACACCAGCCGGTTCTGCCTCGCGCTCTTGATCGCCTGCATCGGCAGTCATGCTCACATCAATCCCGCCAATGCCGTGAAGATCGAACTGCATGATGTCGCGGCCGACCGCATTGAACGGCAACGCGCGCACGCAGCCGGCACGTTGGAATTGCCGGGCACTCCCAATTTAGACCAGCTTGAAGAGCGCTTGGCGGCAGCCGGCCTGAAGCTTGGCGCGCCGATATTCATTCGCTTGTTCAAAGCCGAATCGGAACTCGAAATTTGGATGAAAAAGGGCGAACGCTTCGTGCTCTTTGCGACCTATCCGATGTGCCACTGGTCCGGTACGCTTGGCCCAAAGCAGATGGAAGGCGATCGCCAGAACCCGGAAGGCTTTTATGCCATTAACAGACGCAACCTACACCGTAGCGGACGCTGGCCAAATTCGCTAAACGTCGGCTATCCCAACCGCCTCGACCGGGGCCTCGATCGGACCGGCTCCTACATTCTCATTCATGGCGGCTGCACCTCTGTCGGTTGCTTTGCCATGACCGACGGCGTTGCCAAAGAAATCTTTAAATTGGCCAATCGCGCGTTACGTGCCGGCCAGAAGCGAATAGATCTTCATGCCTTTCCTTTTCGCATGACCCAGGCAAATCTGGATCGCTTCAGCGATGATCAATGGGCAGACTTCTGGCGCGACCTAAAAAACGGATACGATGCCTTTAACGCCACGCGCATTCCACCGACCGTATCGGTGTGCAACAACCGCTATGAAATCAAGGCCGTCAACGAATATCGCCACACCACTTCATCCCGCCGCCGCAGCCGGCGCACATGGTGGACCAGCTATCCGCCGAAGGGCGATTGCTCCGAGGCAAACACAAGTACAAGATCCGCAAGCAACGAGGCACCAATTTCGCCGTCCTCAAAGACTGGCAAGGCCAAAGCCGAGGTCGAGGCGAATTGAAAACTGCTGCAACAGCTTGAGTTTTCAGCGGCGAGATTCCGGTGCAACACTTGCAGAGGCCCCGCACGGTGTTGGACTCGACATTGTAGGCTAACAAAAAACAATATTTCGAGGCCGCCATCTCATGGCTGCGATCTCGGCCTGGTGCGTCCCGTCGAAGACGCGTCATTAACGCATCCTGCCGAAGACGCACGAACACCCTGGCAAAGCGAAAAATTGCATCTTAACCGCAAAGGCCTGAGCTACAGCAGAGCCTGACAAGCTCTAGTTCTCATCTTCCGGAAGGCGCGGGAGCGGTACGACAGGGATGCCTTCCTCATGCAGCTCTTTTGCCTCATTGAGGCTCGCCTCGCCATAAATGCTGCGCTCTTCGGTCTCCTCGTAGTGCATCCGCTTTGCTTCCTCGGCAAACCGGTCACCGACATATTCCGAATTCGAGCGAACGTATTGGCGAAATTTTCGGATTGCCGCAACGACCTCCTTGTCGGCACCAGCAGGAACGCTGGCCATCGCCGTTGCGTCTGGCGCAACCGGTTCAGCCTGTGGGCTTGCATGTTTCCTGCGCTTGGGGCTCGACACGTTCGGCGCCATCAATGCCTTTTCGATACGCGCACTCCCGCACGTCGGACAGGTCACCAAGCCGCGCGCGCACTGGCGATCAAAATCTTCGCTATCGCCGAACCAACCCTCGAATTGGTGGTCCTTATCACATTTGAGTTGATATCGAATCATTATCGCGCCTCAGCCATCGACCAACTCGCCCTGCAGCTCGACTTCAAACGGACGATCATGCTGTAACGAGGGCACGCGCGTGCGCGCGGTATCTAGGACGTCCAAATCTATGTCTGCCATAATTACCGATGGCGTGTCTGCATCACCCTCCGCCAACACCTCACCCCATGGCGAAACCACCAAACTATGGCCATAGGTACTACGTCCATTTTCGTGCGCACCGCCTTGCGCCGCGGCAAACACGAAACATTGACACTCAATCGCGCGGGCCTTCAAGAGGGCATGCCAATGGACTGTTCCAGTCGGTACCGTAAATGCGGCCGGTACGGTCAAAAACTTCGCGCCTGCCTTTGCCAAAGCCCGATAAAGATATGGAAAGCGCAAATCATAGCAAATCGTCATTCCAAGCGTGCCCCACGGCAAATTGGTAACAACTCCTTTCAATCCAGGCTCATAGGAGTTGCTTTCGCGGTAGGTTTCACCACCAGGCAGATCGACATCGAACATATGAATCTTGTCATAACGCGCGACAATCTCACCATCCGGCGAAAACAGCATCGAGCGATTGGCTGTCTTCTCGCTGTTTTTCAAATGCACGATCACTGATCCAATATGCAGCCACGTGCGCAACTCACGTGCCAAGTCGGAAAACCGTTCGACGGCGACATTGCCATCTTCCGGCGCGGTTGCTGCCAGCAGCTTCGCCCGTTCAAGCTCCATGATATTGGTCGTCTCAGGTGTTAAAATGTAGTCCGCGCCCTGGCTGCGAGCCTCACGGATCAACCGGCAAGCCTCATCGAGATTTGGCCCGACAGTGCGCCCCGAACACATCTGCACCAGGCCCGCCTTGAATATCTTTGCCACAAGCTATCTCCCATCCGTTCACGGCCACATTGAAGGTCTCTATGCCTCCAACATGTCGTCGAGCAGGTTCTTGCGCTCGAGCTCAAAGAGCTCATCACAACCCCCGACATGTGTATCGCCAATCCAAATCTGCGGCACCGTTCGCCGCCCCCCGGCCTTTTCCGTCATTTCGGCTCTGATCGACGGCTGCCAAGTTACGTCGATCTCCGAATACGCAACGCCCTTGCGGTCCAAAAGCGCCTTTGCCATTTGGCAATAAGGACAGAGCTTAGTTGCATAGATTACGACGTCAGACATACCTTTGGGGTCCAGAAAATCACGATATGTTGGGGCTAATTCGCAAGGGCGTATAGTATGGACTTTGCACATATATAAAGCGTCACAGGCAATTTTTCCAGACACACCCCGCCGACCGAGCTTAACGATATCAGGTATAAGCGCGAGCGGGATCGACAACCCGGGCGAGCGCCAATATATCCACACGCGCAGCTCCAGCCCGCTTTAAGGCCCTGGCGCACGCCGAAACTGTAGCCCCAGTGGTTATGACATCGTCGATCACCAGCACATTGCGCCCGCTCACGGTCTTGCCGCCCCGTCTATTGACCTTGAAGGCCCCGGCAACATTGCGTTGCCTCTGATTGAGCGTCAATCGAACCTGGCTCGTAGTGTTCTTTACCCTTTGCAGCAACTGCATATCGACGGGAAGGTTGGTTCCAGCGGCAATATCAGTTGCCAACAGTGCTGCCTGATTAAATGCTCGCCGAAACAGACGCCAGCGATGCAAGGGTACCGGAACAATGAGATCGCATTCGGACCAGAGGTCGCCTCCGGCAGCAATGAGCCAACGCGAAAACAATTGGCGATGCTCGAGACGGTCAGCGTATTTCATGCCCAAAATAAGAGTCCGCATTGTATCACCATAAGCTGCAACCGCACGTGCCCGATCGTATGCCGGCGGCTCAGCGAGGGCGCCGGCTGAGACGATGCGGCCACCCGGATCAAACGGCATCGGAATACCCAGCACATCGCAGATTGGTGGTTGAATAAAAGCGATGTCCCGCCAACAAGCGGCACACAGCGCAGCATGGCGGGTAACCGGCACCTGGCAGCTTGCGCAAGCCGGTGGCATAAACAAATCACCTGTTCGCGCCAAATACCGGGCACACAAATCGCGGATTCGCCATGTATTCGTGTGCAGCTGCTCCTGTAGCGCCTTGTTCATAGTGGAGCTCCGTGTAAACTCTCAGGTTGTGCATACCTGCGTGCCTCAACGCGAGGCTATTGCAACAGAAACACAGACGACGGATGATTGCAAAAGGATCATGACGACGCCCACTATTGTGTTTGACAAGGCGCTGCTTAAAGTGCGGCGCAACCGGGCCAAGGCCACCATAAAGTCGGTCGATTATCTGCTGGTGCACGTCGCACAAGATTTCATCGAGCGCTTGTCCCTCATCCAGCGCACCTTTCCCAGGGCCCTAAATCTTGGGGCACATCACGGCCTTATAACCGAGCACTTGCGCGGCAAGGCCGGTATCGCGGAAATCATCGATATGGATGACGCGGAGGACCTCGTTGCACTTTGTTCTGGCAAACAAGTTGTTGCCAGTGAAGAGCAGCTACCTTTCGGCACCGAATGCTTTGATCTTATTTTTTCCGGGCTAAAGCTGCATTACCTCAACGATCTCCCAGGCACTCTGATACAGGCCCGCCAGGCCCTGAAGCCGGACGGCTTGTTTCTGGCCGCACTCCTTGGTGGCGTCACATTACGCGAACTGCGCCAGGCGTTCCTTGCCGCGGAAGGGGAGTTGACAGGTGGCGCAAGCCCCCGCGTCGCTCCGTTTCTGGACGTCCGCGAAGCTGGCGCCCTGTTGCAGCGGGCCGGCTTTGCATTGCCTGTGACCGACAGCGACATCTTGACGGTTACTTACCCGTCGATGTTGCACTTGATCCACGAATTGCGCGCAATGGGTGCCACTAACGCATTGGCCGAACGCTCAAGGCGCCCCTTGCGGCGCCAAACACTTGCGCGTGCCGCAGAATTCTACGCTGAGAATTATTCAGAACCCAATGGGCATATCAGGGCCACATTCGAGATCATCACCATGACCGGTTGGGCGCCACACGAAAGCCAGCCAAAACCCCTGCGCCCGGGCAGCGCCAAGACAAGCCTCGCGAGTGTTTTGCCACCATCAGGAAAGCCACGCTCTTCGGGTAGATAGTGGTGGTGCCTCAGAACAATCGCGATTTGGATTATAATTGCTTTCGACCGTGAAGTATTGATAGGACGTGTCATGAAAGTGATATCCGGCGCCTTCACAGTGATCGCAACAATCTGCCTCCTCGGCATTGACTTTGCCGAAGCGTCAAGCCAGCGCGCCGTCAAAGTCGGCGGCAGCGTTTCCGCCTTGATCATGCCAAAAGGCAAACCGCGCGCCAGCGTCATTCT
Source organism: Hyphomicrobiaceae bacterium (assembly GCA_965223255.1). Taxonomy (GTDB): domain Bacteria; phylum Pseudomonadota; class Alphaproteobacteria; order Rhizobiales; family Hyphomicrobiaceae; genus CBDCWA01. Next base: position 1,600,934 of record CBDCWA010000004.1, read on the forward strand.
GATGGCCGGTGGTCACGGTCGCTTGGGCGTGACGTCTGCAGGCCGCATCACCAGATTACGTGGCAATCAATTGGTGCGCACCCGCCATGCCTATGCGCGACGCGGCCGCGCGGTGTTGGTCCTCGATTCTGGCGCTTCGCTGGCAGCCGCCGTCAAGTTTATGGCCAAGATACGCCGACCGGTAACGGTGATTGCCACCAGTCGCGGCACATTAAGGGCGGCACGCGGGATCAGAGCCGGCGCCCGTCCGAATGCCCTCGTCCTGACCGCCGGCATGCTGACACCAGCATCCGGCGGCGGCTCGTCGTTTTCCAGCATCCTGGGCTCGCCCAAACGCATGCCACGAACCCTGGTTATTCATCATCGGGATGACGCGTGCCATGTCACCCTACCGAAAGGTGTTCGCCCGTTTATTAGGTGGGCACGCGGCAAAGCGAGGGCCGTATGGCTAAGTGGTGGACGTGATGTAGGTCATCGTTGCAGGGCGCGATCACATCACGGCTTCAATGGTCTGGACGGCAAGGTGGTCTCGCTGGCAGCGGGCTTCCGTTAAAACAAGAAGACCTAACCCTTTTCCGCCTGCATCGCCTGCCAGATCCGATAAGGAGTCGTTGGCATGTCTATGTGCTTTACGCCAAGCACCGATAAAGCATCGACAATCGCGTTGGCCACCGCCGGCACGGCACCGACAGTGCCGGCTTCCCCGGCCCCCTTTACACCCAGCGGGTTAGCTTTCGTCGGGACTGGATTAGAGACGATGTCGAATTTCGACAGACCAAGCGCGCGAGGCATCGGATAATCCATCAGCGAACCGGTCAACAATTGCCCGCTCTCCTGATCGAATTTGATGTCTTCCATCAAAACCTGTCCGATGCCCTGTGCCACACCACCCATAATCTGCCCCTTCAACAACAGCGGATTAAGGACAGTTCCGACGTCATCACTGACCGTGTAGCGCACGATTTCAACCGCACCAGTATCTTCATCAATTTCCAATTCGCACACATGACAGCCATTGGGATAGCTCGCTTGTGGGCTGTAATGCACCGACTGCCCAATCAGACCGGGCTCAAGGTCCTCAGGCAAACGCGCCGGCTGGGCCGCCGCACGCGCAACCTCCGCGATTGACACCGTTTCATTGGTTTGCCGATTTGTGAACACGCCATCGCGATAGTCGACCGCATCAACATTAAGCAAATGCGCCGCAATCCGGTGTGCTTTCGCAAGCACTTTTTGGCTTGCCTCCAATATGGCAGATCCGCCAAGTGCCGCCGTCCTCGACCCGCCACTCCCTTCGCCATAAAACACCGCATCCGTATCGCCCTGAACGTAGGAAATCGTGTCAGGATCGAGCCCCAATGTGTCGGCAACCAATTGCTTGAAAATCGTTTCGTGGCCTTGGCCTTGCGTGATTGCACCGGACAGAATAGTCACCGTGCCGGAGCGGTCGAAGCGTACTTCGGCACCTTCATAGCCAGCACTTGCTGATTTTTCGATCGTGAAGGACACACCAATGCCTCTGAGCTTACCGCGCTTGCGCGCGTCCACCCGGCGCGCTTCAAAGCCGGCATAATCGGCTCTATCGATGGCCATATCCATGGTCTTGGAAAACTGCCCGCAATCGTATGTGAATGTGAGCTTGGTCTTATAGGGGAAAGCATCGTCTGGGATCAGGTTCTTCCGTCTGAGATGCACGGGATCGAAACCGAGCTCATCGGCAGCAATGTCAATGATTCGTTCGACAAAATATGCCGCTTCCGGCCGCCCATTACCGCGGTAAGAACGCAGCGGATTGGTATTCGAAAAGACCGTCATAACATCTGCCCGAATGGCATCGAAGTTGTAGACACCAGCAAACGAACCGAGATTGCTGATTGCCGAACCTTCACCGCCGCTATGCAAATACGCGCCAACACTGACCACATTGTTGAGCTTCAGGCCGCGAAAGGTCCCGTCAGCATCGAGTGCGATCGCCACGTCTGCAACATTGTCCCGCGCCTGGCAATCGCTGACAAATGCCTCCGAACGCGTGGACGTCCATTTCACCGGCCGACCAACAGCGCGAGATGCGAACAGCGTCAGGATGTTCTCGCCGTAAATGGATCCCTTCATCCCAAAACTGCCACCAACATCACCAACGAGCACACGCACCTTGCTCTCTGCCACGCCCATGACACGTGCCACCAACTGGCGCATTCGGAATGAGCGTTGTGCGGTCATGCGCAAGGTGTAACGGTCCTGACTTGCGTCATAATCGCCAATGCATGCACGCGGCTCCATGGTTGCCGCGGTTACCCGGTTGACCAGCAGGCGCTGCGAGATCACATGGTCGGCTGCCTGAAAGGCCGCCTCCGTCGCCGCCGCATCCCCGAATGCACCGACATAACAAATGTTATTGTCGCAATCGTCCCAGACACGCGGCGCATCAGGCTCTTTCACCGTCGCAGTCCCGATTGCCGCAGGCAGCGGATCATAACTGACCTCGATCAGTTCGCTCGCATCGATGGCCTCTGCCAAAGTCTCAGCCACCACAAAGGCGACGGGATCGCCAACCCATCGGACACGGTCATCAATCAGCGCCGGCAGGCGCGGACGGTAAAGTCCCTCACCATTGGGCCGCTTCATTTTGTTGTTGCCGGTTGGCAAATCATCATGGCCGGAGCGCGCCCAATCCTCACCGGTCAGAACCGCCAACACGCCGGGCATTTTCTTGGCTGCATCGATATTGATGGCAGTGATACGCGCATGCGCAACAGATGCCCGCAATACGAAGCCATGCACCATACCTGGCAATGAGAAATCATCGGCAAAGCGCCCGCCGCCGCGCAACAACCGCGGATCTTCAAACCGCGACACCGATTGGCCAATTGCAAATTCTCCCATTATGTCTCCCCAAGCGACGTATCGCGCTAGACCATCACAGCAAATAACCGAGTGCTTTGCCCCTTCTATTACACAGAACCCGACAAGCGAAAATAGCCGGTGTCTATCTCGGTCACTTCGTCGCTTCCGTTAGCAATTACGGCCATGTTGTGCGGCTCCCGAGACTAAGGACCAGCCAACACCCGGGTCCCGCAGTCTCCAACACCCCTTGATTTTTTCCGCACCGAAGAGTGCAATGGCCGAAACCCACATTTTAGGAGTGCGCCATGGCACAGGACAGCAGACTGTCGCATCAGGATCTCGTTCAAGAGGCCATCCGGATTGCAGCGGAAAGAGTTACACCGGAGATGAACGTTGACGAAAAAGATTCGATCCTTGAGTTAGCGATGATGAGCTTATTGGACCGGGCGGTGATGGTTCCCTATTTCGGCCGTGTCGGAAAATTGGCAGCCGGGCGCAACGACAAGCATCCGGGCCAATACCTAATGCATTATGACCCTCGCCTGCCGGAGATGCCCGAGAAACCGACGTTGGTGGACTATTTTAAGCGTCGAATCATGCTGCGAGATGGCGGTGGTAATCATCTGTTACAAAGCGCCAACCTGGCCCGAAAAAATGGTCTGCCGGACAACCTCGTCCTCGCCTGTCTGCTCCACGACATTTCGGTCAACGTCTATATTCGCACCGACCACGGCTATCACGGCGCACAATTGATAGAACCCTATGTCGATGAAGAGACAGCCTTTGCCGTACGCTATCATCAGGCGTTGCGGTTCTATCCCGATGAGTCCGTCGGTTATGAATATCCAGATCTCTACCGGCGCGCCTTCGGCGAGGATTATCGCCCGCCGCCTTACGTACAACGCGCATACGACTATGCGCGAAACCATAAGTGGTACATGTCAGCCCGCCTCGTTACCGCCAACGACCTTTATGCCTTTGATCCCGACGTCAAAGTTGACATAGAGGACTTCACCGACATCATCGGGCGCTCCTTTAAGCAACCCGAAGAAGGCCTCGGCTTTGACAACAGTCCGAGCTCGCATATGTGGCGCAGCATCATCTGGCCGAACAATTATCTGTAACCGAGATCCTTAAAAAACAACAAGGGCCTGCACCAGGCGCGCAGACCCTTGTCATGTGGTCTTTGCCGAACCGGATCAATCGTCCTTGTTGGCGAGCCGGTAGAGGTTTTTCAGCATCGCATCGAAGCCGCCGGCCCCATCGCCGGTGTGCAGATCGATCCGCCCGACTTTTTCCACCAGCTTCTCCAGCGCCTCCAGCTCCTTCAGACGCAACAGCAATGGATTATCTTCCATCAGCCGTGACGTGTTCAGCAAAGAGCGTGTTGCCGCAGTCTCTTCCTGGCGCCGGATGAGGTTGGCCTTGGCGACGCGCTCAGCCTCGACGACCTTGTTCAGGAGCTCGCGCACTTCACCCGGGCTCAGATATTCCCGGCTGCGAAGCTCCCGGTTGGTCTTTCGTTTGGCAACTGTCCGTTTTTCAGTGCTTGCGGCTTTCCTGCTGCCATAACAGATCACAATAGACTGGAGATCCACACGCTCCGAGCCGCTCGCGTCGGTAAATCACGCCAGGGTGGGACAGCTTAGGTTTCTTCGACGGTGAATTCTGTACAGTTCGTTCACTCAGGCCAGCAAAAGTTGGGCCGCTGCTAATCGGTTTACAGTCATTGGTCGTTGATGCCGAGAGACACTGAGCATTGATGACGTAATCGCAGCGTGCTGCGCCTGCTCGCGGCAGGTTATCGCCCAATGGAGGCCTCAGCCCAGCGCTGGGCAAAGACCACTGTTGGGTGAAGAGCGGTCTTGGGCGACCATACCGAGGTCATGATGCCGGATCATTTCTACTGGCCAACATTCAACTTCGTTCGATCAGGTCCATGTCGGCGTCTGAAAAACCGAGGTGATGGCCAATCTCGTGGATTAGGACATGTTGGACCACGTCGGCGAGTTCGTAGCTGCGCGCCTTTGCAAAGGCGATTATCGGCTTGCGGTAAATAAGGATCTCGTCGGGCTGGCTGGGTAGGTCGAATACGCTCTTTTGGGTGAGATTGATGCCATGATAGAGGCCGAGCAGCTCATAGGGGTTCGAGACTTGTAGACTGGTCATGACCTCGTCGGAGGCATGGTCTTCGATGCGGATAGACAGTCCTTCGCAGGCCGTGCGGTAGTTATCGGGCAGCGCCTCGAAAGCCTGCTCAACCAGCGATTGGAATTCGCGCTTACTCATAGTCATTGCCGATTAGTCGCTCATTATGTCGAATAATGTTCTCGGGTCCGCGTCTCGTTCTGGCCCGAGGTCGCTGACGCCGATGCCAATCAGTCTGAACGACCGGCCCGTTGCCTCATGTCTTAGAAGTTGAGCCGCAGCATCAGCGATTACCGATGGTCGCTGGGTGGGCGTATCAAGAGTACGCCTGCGCGTGACGATATGAAAATCACTGGTCTTTAGTTTAAGAATGACAACTCGCCCGGCAAGGCGCTTAGCTTCCAAGCGCTTGGCCACATCGTGGCATAGCGGTTCAATTGCATTGAATAGCCCGTCGTATGCCGAAAGGTCCTCGCGAAAGGTGGTCTCTCTCGAAACGCTCTTTGCTCGGCGCGACGGTCGCACGGCTCGATCATCTTCACCGTTGACGAATTGTACCAAGCGATGGCCAAACTTACCAAAGTGCGCCGCAAGTTCTCGTTCTGTTAGCGATTGAAGCTGCCCGATGGTTGACCAGCCAGCCTGCTCCATGCGCTGTGCCGTCGCTTGCCCAACACCATGAATTTTCGTAACCGGCATGGGTGCCAGTACAGATCGAGCTTCTTGTTGTCCAATCACCGCGTAACCGCGCGGTTTATCCAGGTCGGAAGCCAGCTTGGCTAGGAACTTGTTAGCAGATAGGCCAATTGAGATTGTGACGCCCACTTTGTGCTCCACCTCGCTTGCCAACCAGGCCAGTGCCGGTGCTGGCGCGAGAGGGGACTTGAGATGTTCGGAAGACAGGTCGAGATAGGCTTCGTCGATTGATACCGGTTCGATCATTTCCGTAACTTCGTCAAACAATGTCCGGATGTCTGCGCTCACTGCCCGGTACTTGGACATATCAGGACGCTTTATGATTGCTTCTGGGCATAGCCGAATTGCCTTGAACATCGGCATGGCGGACCGAACGCCGAACTTGCGTGCGATGTAGCACGCTGTAGTCACAACACCGCGCCCGCTGTCATGGCCTACAATTACCGGCTTGTTCTTCAGTTCGGGGTTGTCACGCTTCTCGACCGATGCATAGAAAGCGTCGCAATCAACATGTGCCACCGTCAGTTCCCCAAGCTCTCGGTGCCGGACTAGCCGCGAACCAGAACACATCGGACACACGCTTCCCATTTCAATTTCATCGGCGAAGCAATCTCGGCAAATTCCAGGCATCGCGCTCACCCTGGCTCATACGGTGCAAGGCTGGCACCCACTACTGCAACGGTCAAAGACGCCCCAGCGCTGGATACACTGAAGCCCTGCTTGTGCCGAGCTCTTCTGCTATCTGGGACACATTGAGCCCCTTAGATTCTAGCTGTTTCGCTTTTTTGGGCTTTACTGTCCTCTTGCGGCCTTCGTATTTGCCAGCAGCTTTTGCCTTTTCGATGCCAGCCATCTGGCGCTCACGCCGGATATTGTTTTCAAACTCCGCAAAAACACCGAGCATCTGGAAGAACGCCTTACCCGCTGCCGTCGAGGTGTCGACATGCTGATCTAAGACGGCAAGGGACGCATCTTTCTCCGCAATCTCATCGCAGATGTTTTGAAGATCTCTCAAATCCCTCGCAAGCCGGTCGAGCTTGGTCACAACCAGTTGGTCGCCAATTCGGATGAAATCCAGAATGCTCTTCAGCTCGGGGCGGCCTTGGCGTTTGGTCCCAGTGACCTTCTCCTCGCGAATGATCTTGCAGCCAGCCGTCTTGAGAGCGTCACGCTGAAGGGTCAAATTCTGAGCGGCGCTTGAGACGCGCGCATATCCGATTTTGGTAGCCATATTGGTTCTGCCATTGCGCTCGTTTACACTTAGACTATTCGTACATATGTGTTCGCAAAGAATGAAACAACTCTATCGAACATAGTTTCAGGCCCTTCTGGGTATGCTCGGTAGAGTTTTACTCAACGAACGTTTCAATATGGTGGTTCAAGCGTTTGCGGTGTGCTTACGGGCTGACGTCGTCCACAGCATCAAAAGTGAGCATTGCACTAGGACAAACTCTCGTCAGCATTGTCTGTATAAGCGGAGATATCCGCCTGATTTCGCGCGACTTTCCGCTCTTCATTCAGGTGCGAATGTCACCCAGCGCTTGGCCGAGGTCTGCGTCCGGCCAACTTCCAGATACCGTATACTCCTTGAGGTAATTGCGAGGAATAGACTTCTGAACTAGATGTCATCATTGTCGGGGTATCGTCCATATCGATGATCGAGTACATGCGGGCCTACTCGGTCTCGATCTACTCTCTCAGTTTGACCGCATGTCGTGTGCAGGAAGGCCGGCCTATGCGCCAATTCGTAATCTTAATCTTGGGTTTCTTTCTAGCGTTGGTGGCTGCAATCGCGTTGGCTATTTCCTTTATGGAGCTGCCCGGGGCGACCGTTCGCGTGGCTGCCGGCTCTCCCAATGGGGCCTACGCGAAGCTCGCTCGGACCTGGAAAGAAGAACTCGCGAAATTCGGGGTCACACTTGTTTTGACGGACCATGAGGGCGCCGGAGCTCGGAAAGCTATCCTCGACGGGCAAGTGGAGGCTGGCATCTTGGTCGGAGGCTACTCGACCAGCTTGAAATACTTCTCGTACGGGAGAGGCTCAGTCATCACAAATGATGGAGACTTGCGCTCCCTCGGCCGCATGTTCGATGAGCCGGTGTGGGTCTACTACCGTCGACAAGCAGTCCCCATCGAAGGTCTGCAAGCGTTCAAAGGAAAGAGAATATCCGTCGGAACCAAGGCGAGCGGTCGCTCGAACGTCATTGCAATGCTCTTGCATGCCAATGGGATAATCGCGGACTCTGGAATTGCCACGTACACCTTTACAGATTTTCCCAGTGATGCAGCACCGCTCATCAAGCCGAGGTCGGACCCGGATGCTATTGACGTTGCGTTCCTGATACTCCCAAGTGATAATCAAACGGTTAAGGACCTGCTTGGCAACCCTAACGACATCCTGCTCATGACGTTTCAGGACTTGGCCGGAGCTTATCTTAGCAAATTCCCCTTTCTTTCGAAGGTTGTCATGGACAAAGGGGCGTTCCAACTCGATCCGAAGATCATTCCGACTGCCCAGATCACGCTCCTGAACACTGCACCTGCGCTGGTCGTCCAAAAGGACCTTCACCCCATCCTTGCGACCCTTTTGACGCATGCGACCGTCGTCAAACCGAAATCAAGCGTGGATCCGGCCACCGGCTATCCGGTCATGTTCTTCAAAGCTGGAAAATACCCGCACATCAACGATCCTGAGTATGAGGTGCATGAGGCAGCTACGGCCTACCACAAGTCAGGCGAGCTGCCGCTGTTGCTTGGTAGCCTCGGGCAATTTAATGCGCGTTACGGCATACCCTTCTGGGTTACCGCCATCATCACCGAGCACGGGACAAAAATCCTCTTACTGGCGATACCGATCTTTACACTTCTCATCCCATTCGGCCGTTTTATCCCAGCCCTGTACTCGTGGGTCGTTCGCCGGCGATTGTTGCGATGGTATGATCGCCTGAAGGCGGTTGAAAGAACGCTCGACCGAGCCGAAGCCACTCCGGCGCAGATTGCCTCTGCAGCGCAGGAACTGGACGAAATTGACCGCGACGTGAGCGCACTACGAATCCCACGGGATTTCACCAACCAACTTTATGAGCTTCGCAGTTATATAAACCTCGTCGAGCAAAGGTTGACCGCGCGGCCGCTGCGAGACCCTGGCAACGAGCAGTCATGAGCGATTGCATTTTAGGCGGTCAATCTGTTCTGAAGATCGAAGATTGAGTATTGTTCTCCAGCGACGCTGGGCGCCATCTTGATTGTTTTGGGACCTCTAATGCCAAAACCACATGGGTGTTATCATGGAATACCTACACAATGCTTCGCGTAGGTGATCTTGAGAAAAGTCTATCCTTTTTCACCGAAGGGCGGGGTTTGCTCGAGGTCAGCCGGATGGAGAACGAGATGGGACGCTTCACTCCTGTCTTCCTCGCTGCCCGGAGACGTTGAAGGGGCCAGACTGTCGCGATGGTTTTTATAACGCGGAAATACTAACTAACTTCCAGTCTGCCTTATAGGCCTTACTAAGCCCTGCATCATGGCGAGCAAGCAAATTTCCAAAGGCCTTGGGGCTCACTCTGCGGCTGCGACGAGTGCTTCTGTAGCGCTATCATAGAGTTGCTCAAGTCGTGCAACCACACGGTTGCGTATGATTTGCGACCTGTCAAAGCGATGGACCCTCGCAATGTCGCCTCCTTGAAGGAGCTCGAGCACATGCGACAAACCCGATGTCTCCGTATCCGGCAGGTCTATGGCGGTGGGATCGCCGGTAATAACCATTCGCGAGTCCCGACCGATCCGTGTTAGAGCCATCCGCATCTTCCGAACGGTCATGTTCTGTGCCTCATCAAGGACGACGAATGAGTGGTTAAACGTCCTTCCGCGCAAGTGTCCAAGCGGCAATAGTTCCAGCCTACGGTCGTCTACGAGCTGGCGAAATTTTTGATAGCCTACAAGATCAATAAGTATATCTTCGAGATACTCGAATTGATCATCGTATGCGAGTTCACTTCGAATGTCGGGCGCTACGATCTCGCCTTCCATGATAATGTGTGGTCGAGTAATAATGACGCGATTCACGCGGTCCTCTGCCAAATGATCTAATGCCGCAGCAATTGCTGTATATGTCTTGCCCGTACCCGTGGCACCAATCCCAAAAATCAAAATGTCATTTCGAGCGCGCAGCGTCTGAAGGAATGAGACTTGACCGAGCGACTTTGGCTGGATGGCCCGAGGCAAGCCTTTTCGTCGAACCTCCAAGTCCCGCTTCAAGGCATCGGCAATTGCCAAATCGATAATTGCCTTGAGAAATCTCCAATCGGAAACCCCATTTTCTGCGATCTCATTATTGAGCCGTGCCAGTATTTTTCCGAATAGCAACACCGCTACTTCGCAACCGCTGACGGTGGCACCGTTTTTTGATCCAGAAACTTTGACCCTGAAAGGCCGCATTGCCCGGCCGATTATAGATGATAATTCCCCCTGTTCTTCAAACAGCAGTTCACCTGCCGGCCCAGGCTGATTCAGCTCTTGAGAGCTGCTCTGTAACCCGATCTGGGAATAGTAGTTCATCGCAGTGGTCCCACCCTTAAAAGAATCCGCAAATCGCCAGGCTCCAACGCCCAGAGCCACCCGTTAATCCCAATCCGGGTGTCATCGCTGAGCTCTAGATCGCAAGCAGAAACATTCCTGCAAGGATAGCAACTACGGCCAAAGCCAAGACGCTCATGAGCCGCTGCGACTCACGCTCACCTGCGAGGTGACCTCCTAGCAAGAGAGCTTCGTCATCATCGGCAATATGGCGCGCTTCCTCCTTCAATCGGTCACGCGCATGTGCCTGCTCAAACTGCTTTATTGACTGATCATCGTTGTACATGACAGAATTCTAGCGGGCTATCGTTGAGAATTTTCTAATGAAGGCCGCTTTCAAAAGGGGCCGGTGCTTCCGACGTCATTCTTCGAGGTCGCACTTACTCGTTTCAATGTCCGCAGCAGCTCTTGGGCGTGTCAAAAGGTCATGATGCGACGGCATTAGGCTGATGGTTCAAAGTCTGCTTTGCCCCTGGCAGCAGCCCCGATGTTCACAACTTTACGGATTCTCTTCGGCATCAGACATCAAAGTGGTTGAGCCAATAGGGCGCATGGGGCATCTTGGATGAGTGTCAAACAAGTGAGCAGCCGTGAGAAGTTTCATTTCGATCATCGGCATAGGGGCCGTGGCTTATGGTCTAGTGCTCGTGTTCTTGTTCATTACTCAGTCGCGACTGATCTACTTTCCGAGCGTTCCGTCACGTGCACTTGATACAACGCCCAAAAGCATCGGTCTCGATTATGAAAATGTCAAAATAGTCACCGAAGATGGTCTCAGGCTCGACGCCTGGTATGTGCCGGCACGAAAAATGCGTGGCTTCCTATTGTTCTTTCATGGCAATGCAGGCAACATTTCGCATCGGCTCGACTCACTAAAGATCTTCCATGACATAGGTCTGTCCACCCTGATAATCGATTATCGTGGCTATGGTCGAAGCGAGGGCAAACCTTCCGAGCAAGGTACCTATCGCGATGCCGAGGCCGCATGGCGATATCTTACGAAACAGCGGGGTGTCCCCGCCTCACGTATTGTACTTTTTGGACGTTCTCTGGGTGCAGCCGTCGCAACCTATCTCGCAACCCGAAAGGCACCTGCCGCGCTGATTATTGAAAGCGGCTTCGTGTCCGTGCCGGAGCTAGGCGCTCAGATCTATCCTTGGCTTCCGGTGAGGTGGCTCGCACGGTTTAAGTATCCGACCGGCGAATATCTTAAGACGGTATCTGTCCCTGTATTAATCGTTCATGGCCGCGATGATGAGATCATTCCATTTACGCACGGCAGATCGCTCTTTGAACGCGCACGCAGGCCAAAAGAGTTCCTAGAGCTGCGGGGCGGTCATAATGATGGCTTCCTTGTCAGTGGCAGGCGCTATGTGAACGGGCTAGATGCCTTTATCGCCTCAGTGCTGGGCAAATGAACCCATCAGCGATGACGTTGGCTTGAGTGGGGTCGAGATTGCCTTGGCGATCCGGCACTGACCGCAAAACCTCTCTCCGTCAGACATCAATGACAAAAAGCAGGACCTCCTTGCTGCTCGATTGACAGGACTGTGTTTGATCAGATCGGTCTACTGCGTGAACCACACATTTTGGCCATCTAGCGATGATCCCGGCTGACAATTGAACGACCGTATTTCCTTACAGCGAGCCAAGGCACAGATTCATTCTCGCACCATCCGAATTTCATACAATGAATGGACTTGGCCTGGCGCTTGACTGGCATCCGGTCATGTTTTTGATCCATACTCGCTTCTTGGTGAGGCTTTCTAATCTGTGGTTGCCATGCTGCCGTAGCAAAGGAGTGCTCCACATGACTGCAAGACGTATCGTATTGTTGGGTGACTCGATCATCGACAACGGCCCGTATGTCCTTCCCGGTCAGCCGGACGTTGCACAACAGTTGGCGACCCTGCTGCCAGAAGATGACATCGAGAAGCGTGCGCTAGATGGGGCGGTCTGTGCCGATGTGCTCCGCGATCAGACGACCGGACTTCGGCCAGACGATCGCGTAGTATTGAGCGTCGGGGGCAACGATGCTCTCTCCCACATTGACTTGATCTACTCTCCATCCGACACCGACACCAGAAGCTTTCTTGCTGGCCTTTGGCAAATACGAGAAACTTTTCGAAACGGCTATGCCTCGCTTCTCGATGTGCTCAATCATCCAGCCCATCGCGTCCTGGTCCTAACGATCTACAATCCGAGCTTTGTGGCCATTGGAATGGAGGAGACTGACCAACAGGCCGCCGAAGGCGCGTTGTCGATTTACAACGATGTGATCCAGCAGGAGGCACTTCGGCGTAACCTTGAGTTACTTGACCTGCGCGCTCTGTTCAGTGACATCGAAGACTATGCCAATCCAGTCGAGCCCTCGGCAATTGGCGGCTTGAAGCTCGCAGCCGCCATTCGCGATTGGGCAAAAAATTCAAATTTCTGAGCAGATTCTATCGCTGGGTGTTTGGATGGTTCTCATAAATCAAGCGATTTATAGACCATCATTGACGAATTCGAGCGACTGTCTGACAAATTCATGACGGCATTGCCCCTGACAGCTGAACATTGCCCGCTTTCCACCTAACTCTCCGCTGTGCCCGTGAGAGCGGCTACTACCCAGCGTTGGGTCGATGTCAGTGTAGGACTAAAATTACAAGACGCAGCAAGCACATCAATTACAGCAAAGCCCAGGCCGCAATGTGAAGCGCGCCCAAGACGCCGGCCAAACAGATTAGCAGCCATGAGCTTAAATCATTGTATTCATACGCTGGATGGTTTCGGAGCAACCAGGTCAATCCCACGTGAATTATTGCAAATGCCGACAATCCGATTGCAAAGACTGATCCTGCACCGAACTGTGAAAGCCAAAGCACCAAGAAAACAAACGGTAGGTGCATCCAGATAAAGATTTGTTCGCCAACGTCGTCTGGTAGATTCTGTAAGATGGGCAAAATCCGCCATTCATGATTCTTTATGGCATCTAATTCATGCGTTAGGAGTGCCGACACCATCAACCAATAGAAAACCTCTATCATCGCCATCTCCATATAAATAAACGTGATATTGCTACCAGAACGCTACCTCGCAATTCATCGCTCCGATCAGTGGCAAATTGGCACTTCATTTTCGTACTACGGCTGATTGGAGTCCTGTTTTGGAATACGCTACAAGTATGCACGTGAAATTGTAGCGACCACCAAGGATCATGAGGCGACGGCAGCATGCTCAAGCTATGCGACCATTAGCTGAGGTACCCTTTTTGACTGCCAGTCAAAATGTTCCAAAGGATACGGTCATTGTGAATATTCATTGCGCACTCAATAAATTGTTGTGCATTGTAGGCGACGCTAAAGATTACTTCATAAGCGGCTCGCTCTCATTCCTACCGTTACTCCCGGACTATCGCGAGCCGATCCATGACGTAGATGTCGCAATATCGATTGAACTCTTCCAACAGCGTAAAGCTGAATTTGAGGCGGCGGGTCAGCCGCGCGTACTGCGGATATCAGAAATTGCCATAGCGAAGGAGTCCTTACTCGCCGGTCTTCCGACACCCAAAACAAAGTTCGTGCATGTCGAGACGAACAACGGACTTATCGACATTGCGCAATACCAGCCGAGAAAGGAAAGTATCGAGCTATTCTTCGGTTGTGGCCTAACACTACGTGTCCCCAACTCAATTCTGGAGCGGGTTCGCTTGCTGGATTGGAAAGGTTTGAACTATCGAGCCGGGCCACCCGAACTGGCGCTCTTGCCGAAAATGCTCTGTTACCACGATTGGAAGACGAGAGGGACCAAACTCAATCGCGAACAGAAAAAACACCTTGCCGATCTTAAGAATGCATTGTCACTTGTGGACTGGCAGTTCTCTGAAATGTTAATCGCTGCGGCGGAATTTCGATACTTGGGACGCCGCTTACCTAATGCGCTAGATCGGCAATTGAACCCATTTCGGCGGCTTCAAGTTGCGAGAATGAAAGAGGAGCTTAAGGGATTGACGCTCTAACAGGCCGCAAGAGCAAAAGTGTTTGCGCATATTTGAGACCATTGCGCCGGACATAGGTAATCATTTTGGCTTCTCCGTTGAAAACTATGCAGAAAGGCCATGACTAAGAAGCCAAGTGCTGTGTATTCGAATGTCAATCGCGAACCTTGGAAAAAGGGCAAGTTGATCGTTGCGAAGCGAGCGACCAGACAGTCGCACGAGTAACAGGCACTGCTATCTGAGGGACAATTAGTGGGTGTTGAGCCCCCAGACCTTGCCCCGTCTAGCCAGGGAGGTCGTTCAAAAGTTGATGCGACCATTAAAGTGATCACGAATCGTTTACTTTGAGCTTCTTGCTTCGCTGACCGAAAATACTTTGCACGTGATGCAGAATGGGATAGCGCTAGCCGGAGCGCATTGGTTGATGTGAGGTTGCTTGTGAGACGCTTACTGCTGGTCGCTCTATCTGTTCTGGCCGTAGCTGGTGTAGTCTATTGGGCGATCGATTCAAATGGACTACAGCGAAGCGCCGTTATAGAGGATCCGGTCAAGAACTTAGATCGAACGGGGCTGTCAGTCGCAACGTTTGCAGGCGGGTGTTTTTGGTGTGTCGAAGCAGCTTTCGAGGCCGTGCCGGGCGTTCGCGCGGCAGTATCCGGCTATTCTGGTGGTGTTATTAAGAATCCGACATACAAAATGGTCACGCGCGGCCTGACTAAGCACGCGGAGTCGGTGCAAGTCTATTACGACCCAACGATAATAACATATAAAGGGTTACTGCAGGTGCTATGGCGCAGCTCTGATCCTACAGACGATCGGGGCCAGTTTTCTGACAGGGGCAGCCACTACCGGCCAATCATTTTCTATCACGATAAAGAACAGCAGCGCATAGCCATTCGTGCACGTGACGAACTCTCAAAATCTGGACGTTTCAGCAAACCGATCAAGGTCGAGATCGTCGCATTCAAAGCATTCTATCCAGCCGAAGCCTATCACCAGGATTATTATCGGAAGAACCCGGGTTACTACCAGATTTATAATATAGGGTCAGGCCGGGTCGATTTTCTGACCAAAACATGGGGCGATGATCTCAAGGTCGACTATGCTAAATACCGACCCCAATGAAATCAGCTAACAGATTTCCACCTTTCCCTACGACACGGATTATCAAGGAACGTGGCGCCAATGGATGTGGCGAACAAACGTAACTTGACCAGGTCTCTATTGTTCCGATCGGCGATCAATCTCGCGCGGCTTTTTTCTTGCACCATTGAAATGCCCCGCCGGCTTTGCGCAGAAATGCGGTCGGACACCGCCCCATATGACAGCGTTTGCCGCTGTATTGGCTGAACAATTCCGCCTGCAGACCGAGCGCGCTGGCTGCAAGTATATCGTAACGGCCGGTTCTTGGGTGGCACACATATTGCAACAAAATGGTGGTCTTAACGTAAACCGCTAAGTTAACTGAAAGCTTTGGAGGACGAGATGGGAACATGGTTGATTGATCGCCGCTTGCTGGGGGTTGTCCTTGCCAGCCTGGTATTGTTGGTCGTGCCTGGTATGAGCGCGCAGGCTAAAAATGAGGCGATGGCCTCTTACCGGGCTTCTATTATGCAGAGTCTGAATGGGCACGTTGCGGCCATCGGCGCGATTGTCGATGAAAAGGTCGCCTTTAGGCATCACCTCCTTGATCACGCGGTCGCAATCGTTGGCACAAGCCGCGGTTTGCTGGAAATTTTCCCCGAGAAGGTAAAGAAAAAGACCGCTGAAAAATCCAAGGCGAATGGCAAGAAGTCAAAGTCTTCTCCTTCCTTCGAGGCTCTGGCTACGGAATTCAATCTGGCGGCTGCACATTTGGTTCAGGTGATTCCATCGGGGAACAAGGCAGCCATCAAACAACACTTTGCAAAACTGAAAACAGTGTACGGAAAGCTTCAGGAGCAAACGAAGAAATAGGTACCCGCCAAGAGCGATGCAAAGTAGTTTCAAAGCCGATCAGGCCAAGGGACCCTACCCTTGGCCTGCCAAAATGTCGGAGTAGATTTATTGTGGGTAGAGGAATCCGTGCCGGCGAAGCTGGTAAGAACGCGGGCTGCGACAAGCCTGCAATGGAGTTGAAGCAGCTGGACACAAAGCCAGTCAATTTATCGGATCAGGCGCAGTCGCAGATTAACTTTGTCCACTCTGACAAACAACAAACAAGTGGCACGGCGGACCAATGCGTGCCGTCGCATCAACACAAGCTGAGCATTTAATTCCCATGGTCAACGAGCGCTTTCGAAGGGCGCTTCCATTGTGTGGCGCAGGTGTCCGATTGCTTGATTGACCGGAGCCCCATGCGTTCCATGGGTGTGATTCAACAGCTGACAACTAACATAGATAACATAGACGAATTTTTGCCTATTCGGCTCAAGTATCCGACATGCATGGGTTTTGCCAATTTGTCAGATGTAGGCCGCCCAACCTACGCATTGATAAATAATGTGAAAGTGCGGAGGTGGCCTGATATTTCCAAGTGCACCCAGACAAGATGGCAGCATAGCTGCCACATCTGGCCGGTGTTGCTTGAGGCCGGAGTGGCTATTGTCTTGAATTTCCGGAAAAACCGAAGTTTTCCATTGCGAATCAATCAGTTGTAGCTTCTGGCACAGTCCTTGCAAGCGGTTAATAGAACGTGATGCATTGGGAACGTTTTGTGAGGCCAGGACGCACAGCTGGGGGGTCTCATGTTCTGTAGTCAGTCAAGAGGCATCGGATTCGCCGCGGTTGTGAAGACGTGCCGCCAACCGAAGGAGCAGGATTAGCAATGGTAACGTTTCAAAAGGAGTTTGGTCGAATGCGTGGCTACATGGCCGCGGCCGCGGTTATTGCAGCGGGCGTAATAACGGGTATGAGCAGCTCGGAAAGTACCGCGCAGGGCATGCGTGGCATGTACGGAATGCCGGGTATGTACGGCATGGGCGGCATGCGCGGCATGCCTGGTATGGGCGGTATGTACGGCATGGGCGGCATGCGCGGCATGTACGGCATGGGTGGTATGCGCGGCATGTACGGCATGGGCGGCGTGCGCGGCATGTACGGCATGGGTGGTATGCGAGGTCCAGCCGGCAGGTGGACTTGGGTGTGGGTGCCAGCTCCTACAAGCAGAATGAGAGGCATGTACGGTATGTACGGAATGCCGGGCATGTACGGCATGGGTGGCATGCGTGGTATGTACGGCATGTACGGAATGCCGGGTATGTACGGCATGGGTGGCATGCGCGGTATGTACGGCATGGGCGGCATGCGCGGTATGTACGGTATGCGGGGCATGCCGGGCATGTACGGCATGGGCGGCATGCGCGGTATGTACGGCATGGGCGGCATGCGCGGTATGTACGGTATGCGGGGCATGCCGGGCATGTATGGCATGTATGGAATGCCGGGCATGTACGGCATGGGCGGCATGCGCGGTATGTATGGCATGGGCGGTATGCGCGGTATGTACGGTATGCGTGGCATGCCCGGTATGGGTGGCATGTACGGCATGTACGGAATGCCGGGCTTGTACGGCATGGGCGGCATGCGCGGCATGCGCGGTATGTACGGCATGGGCGGCATGGGCGGTATGTACGGCATGCGCGGAATGCCAGGTATGGGCGGCATGTATGGCATGCGCGGCATGCCGGGTATGGGCGGTATGCGTGGCATGCCCGGAACGCGAAGCTGGGCTCCTCCGCAACCACCGCAGACTCCGCCACCGGCGCAGAAGAAGCCGAGCTAAGAGGGCATGGATTTTATGTGATGACAATGTGGGTGCCGGTGGGCAAAGACAGTGCACGCGCACAATGCCCCACCGGCCTCCGCAAAAACAACCCATCGCATCGTTTCGCTCGTCAACTAACAGCAGTCAAAATCACTTATACCGTGAACCGTTGATTTGATTTTGGGTGCGGTGAGATTTTCAGAATCTGTGCGGGGGAGGTGAATGTCAGACAGTACTGAGAGCTACAGCGAGGCTGAAGCGTCGTCTCCAATAGAAGAGGCGCGAGCGAAGCCTATGAAACGAGAAGCATTCAACCAAATTGCTCCGTTTCTTGTCGCTGTCGCAGTCACCGCAGGCATTATAATGGTCTCCGTGGGGGTATCGAAAAAGCAGCCGGAGCTCGAGCCAGGTCCAAGCAAAGACATCGGCCGACCTGCGGCTCCGCTGTCAAGCGCGAAAGTGCCCGCCGCAAAAGGGCCGGCCGCCACTGCACCAAAAGATCCGCAAGTGAGAACGACACCACCAAAGGAGACGGCTTCCCGGCCCTCGAAAGTAGAACCAGTAAAATCCGAATCATCATCGACTGTTAAGAGTCTTTTTGTCGGCGGTGCAGCACCGAGTAGACGTCCCTCTGATGCTCCGTCGATCAAAGACCTTGCAAAGGACGCCGATTGGTATGCGCGTGCACTTACCGGCCTCGCAAAGCCCTACCCGCGCAGCTTCAAGTTTTTGGAAGACCAAGGTGCTTGGTATACGCCCTTCAACAAGCGCGGAATGACTGGCCCTTACGACATTAGGAGTTGGCATGAATAAGAACACTGGGATGCAACAAATAGCACAGCCATTCACAAATCATGCGTGGCGACCAATGGGCGTCACTGCAATCAAATCCTTGATTCCAGAAGCGTCGCTCATAGCATCTCTATTGTGGGCAAGTCTGTTCATGATCGGCGTCGCCGACGCGCGCGCTGAAGGCGATATTGAGCAGGGCAAGAGAGTATTCAGGCTCTGCATCGCCTGCCATAAGATTGGGCCAGGGGCGAGAAACCTGAGCGGGCCAAAACTCAATGGCATTGTTGGCCGAAAGGCCGGCACCGTTGAGGGGTTCAAGTATTCTCCCGCCAACAAGAAGGCTGGCGAACAGGGATGGATTTGGACCGAACAGGCATTGGATAAATATTTGGAGAACCCGCGCAAGGCGATGCCTGGCAATCGGATGGTGTTCATCGGGATAAAAAGCGCGAAGGATAGAAAGAATCTCATCGCTTATCTCAAGTCATTCAAGTCAAGTCAGCACCGCGGGACGACCAAGACCATGGACGCCGCATCAGCACCGGTCCAGCCGGGGGCTAAAACAAAGCGTTCGGCGAAGGCCGAGCGCGGGGGCAAATCCCAACCCAAACGGACGACGTCAGTCATATGGGTCGGTGGATCAACCCCGTCCAAACGGCCACCCGCCGCACCGCGCCTGAGAAGCTTCGAGAAGACGCCTGCCTGGTACCGCCGTGCTCTGGCAGGCCTGTCGAAGCCCTATCCGCCGAGCTTCCGGTTCCTCGAGGATCAAGGTGCTTGGTACACACCATTCAATAGCTCGGGCATGACAAGCCCTTACGATCTGCGCGCTTGGCATAAAAGTTAGCTTCGCGCAGTGGGTGCCGACGGAGCCCCGGCGCGGTGTGAGAAACAGCATAAGAATATGAGATAAGAAGATGATGCACAGAACGCTAACCTTGGCAGTGAGTTGCCTGTCCGTCGTTCTTGTCACAGGCAGCATTTATTCGTTTGCATGGTCAGAGAGTGGCACACGCAAGGGCGATTATGCTGCTGCGGTATGGAACAAACTTCATTTCTCACCAGCCATTGATCGCGCAAGAGATGAGCAGTGCCTTTCATGCCATAGCGAGATCCTCAAGCAAAAAGTGCGCACCAAGTCTCCCGCCGGGATAAAGGCGAAAGATTCAATTGCTTGGTATCAGGCAATGGATACGTACACAGGAGATCAAGAAACGTTTCATTGGCGGCATATTTCTTCGCCTTTTGCAAAGGCTGTCATGAAGCTGTCGTGCAATTTCTGTCACCGTGGACACGATCCGCGTGAAGAGGCGCCAGGCTCGAGTGCAACCGCACCGCAAATTGGCAAAGCGACTGGGTTTGCCTTGCGCAAGACGGTTGATCCTTCGCAAACGTGCCTCAAGTGCCATGGCAGCTTTCCCTATAAGATCATGCAATTGCCGGGACCTTGGCACGAAGTGCGACCGTTAATGGAGTCACCGGAAATAAAAAACGGCTGCCTAGGCGCTTGTCACAAGGTAGCATTCCGCACCAATCGCCATAACGTGACCTATCTCAATCGCGACAAGATAGAGGAATTGTCCAAGGACAACTCGGACACGTGCTTTGGCTGTCATGGCGGAAGGGCATGGTACCGGAATTCCTACCCTTATCCGCGAAATCCCTGGCCCGGCATGGACAAAGAGATTCCAAAGTGGGCCAAGGATAGGCCCACCCAATCCGAAGCGCGCTTTCGCATTGGCGACAAACAAGGCGCCGCGGCTGGCAAGACGAAATAGCGGGCACGGCAGCAAAGTGTTGGAGGCAAAACCATATGAGTGTGAAGATTGACGTCCTCAGATCAGCTTTAAACCTGACGCGCCGCCGTTTCGTGCAACTGTCGGCGGCAAGTGCAGCCGCCGGTGCGGCAGGGCTTAAGCCGGAGCAGGCACAGGCGTTCGCCTATGAACCATATCCGACTGACGACGAGCTGACGACGATAGTAACAAGCTGCGCGCATAATTGCGGATCGCGTCACGCACTCGTTGCACACAAGAAAGGTGATGTAATTGTCAGGCTGTCATCGGATGACGGACGCTATCAGAAGGATGGAGAATACGGCAAGGATACAGAGGACGAGCCGCAGGTGCGCGCCTGTCTGCGCGGACGGTCGTATCGTTCGCGGCTCTACTCGGCAGAGCGCCTGCTCCATCCCATGATTCGGGTCGGAGCGCGCGGTGAAGGGAAATTCAAACGCGCCTCCTGGGATACGGCGTTGGACTACATTGCCGAGCGCATAGTGAACATTAAGAATACCTATGGGCCAACTGCAATCCTGGACCAAAGCTATGCCGGCGCCTCATGGGGCGTCTTGCATCGCTCGGATCAGATCGAGGGGCTATTAGGGCGCTTTCTCGGCATTTTCGGTTGCCGCACGACGTCCTGGTCCGTGCCTTCGTATCAGGGAACGACTTTTTCGTCAGAAACGACCTTTGGCACGATTGAGGATGGAAATGAGGATGATACGTTTGCCCACTCCAAGCTGATGATCATGTGGGGCTGGAATCCGGCCTACACATTTCATGGCGGCAATACATTCTACTATATGCGACTTGCAAAGCAGCGCGGATGCAAATTTGTCTTGGTGGACCCGCAATACACAGATTCAGCGGCCTCCTATGATGCCTGGTGGATTCCAATTCGGCCTAATACGGATGCGGCAATGCTCGCGGCAATGGCCCACTATATCTTTGTCAACAAACTTCAAGATCAGAGCTTCATCAATCGCTTCTGCCTTGGCATGGACGCGGGCACAATGCCGGCATTCGCCACCGACCAGGAAAATTTCAGAGACTACATTCTTGGCAGGTATGACGGTCAACCTAAGTCTCCGGAATGGGCGCAAGAGATCTGTGGTGTAAAGGCCGATGACATCAAGAAGCTCGCGCGGATGTATGCGACGACAAAGCCAGCGGCATTGAAAGCAAGCTGGGCGCCAGGGCGATGCGCATACGGCGAACAGTATAGCAGGATGGCCGCGGCCCTTCAGGCAATGACCGGAAACATCGGTGTCTTGGGCGGCAGTGCTGAAGGCGTCGGCAAGGCCTGGAAAGCACAGGCTGCTGCGGGACCGGTAGATCAATACGCCAACATACATGCCGCTGCGATCAAGTCAGATAGATGGGCCGACTGCGTCCTTAATTACCCAAATGTGCGCCGCGAAGATGTCGGCTTGTGGCCGAAGTCGGGCGCCATGGATGGGGTAATACCGAATATTCGAGCGATTTGGTGGCAAGCGTCCGACTGGTTTAACCAGCTCCCCAACATCAACAAACAAATAGAAGCGATCCAAAAGCTTGATCTCGTCGTCTGCCAAGATTCGACCATTACGCCATCTGGGATATGGGCCGATGTGCTTCTGCCGGTTGCTACCCACTTCGAGCGCCACGATGTGGCCCTGCCTTGGTACAAGGGCCACTACTATATTCATAGGCCGAAGGTGATCGAGCCGCTTGGAGAAAGCAAGACCGACTGGCAGATTTTCACCGAGCTCGCGTTCCGACTCGGATTTGGCAAGACCATGAATCCACTTGCCTCCCGCGACTATTTCCACAACGATGATGCGACCGACGAGGCGTATCTCAGGGATTGGTGGGAAAAGCGCGTCATGGGGTATCAAGGAGTTACGATGCCCTGGGATGAGTTCAAGAAACGCGGCATCTACAAATTCCGACTGGACAAGCCCCATGTTGCCTTTCGCGAGCAGATTGAGGAGGGCAAACCATTCAAGACCACCTCCGGCAAGATCGAGATATTCTCTATCAAACTATCGAACATTAAGGACTTTCGCCAAACGCAGTTTGGTTATCCTATCCCCGCAATCCCAAAATGGATTGAGCCATGGGAAGGCAGGCGCGATCCAAAGGTGCGCCAATATCCATTCCAGATGATCACGCCACACCCACGTTGGCGAACGCACTCAATATTCAACAACATCGGGTGGCTTCGGGAGACCTATGAGCAGGAAGTGACAATCAATGCGGACGATGCCGAGAAGCTCGGCATTAAGACAGGGGACAACGTCTACATCTGGAATGAGCGAGGCGCGACGGTGACACCAGCCTATGTGACACAACGACTGATGCCGGGCGTCGTTGTGCTTTACGAAGGCGCTTGGATGGATCGGGACACAAAGGGTATCGACCGGTCCGGCAATCCGGATTTCCTGACCCTGGATGCGCCCAGCCCTGCAGGGGCATTTGCATACAATACGCTGTTGGTAAACATGCAGAAGACCGATCTGCCGCATCGACCCGGCTGGGACAAGCTCGCAACGGCACGCAGCCACGTCTTCCGGCGTGACAATTGATGATTGGGGACACAGATATGGCAAAGGCGCCGATTGACAAGAAGAAGATAAAGAACGCGGTAAAACGCAAGAAACAAGACGTTTACAAGCCAGTGGTTCCCCACCAACAGCTCGGGTTTATCCATAACAATGTCGATTGTATCGGGTGCAGGGCTTGCGAGATTGCTTGTAAGGATAAGAATGGGTTAGCACCCGGACCAAGATTCCGCAGAGTACAATATATCGAGGGTGGCACATATCCCGAGGTGTTTGCATACAAGGTAAATATGTCGTGCAATCACTGCGCTGAACCTGCCTGCCTTCCCGCCTGTCCCACCGGCGCGATCTACAAACGGAAAAAGGATGGTATTGTCGACATTGACTCGACGTTGTGCATCGGATGCCGGCGCTGCGAGGCCACATGCCCCTACGGCGCACCGCAATACATCCCTGATCAAAATATCGTTTCTAAGTGTAATATGTGCGTGGATGAGATTGATGCCGGTCGTAAGCCCTATTGCGTGATGGCCTGCATGATGCGCGTGCTCGATATTGGTCCGATAGACAAATTGCGTGATGGGACTTGGGACACTAAAGCCAAGGCAAAGCAGGAGAAAGTTGTACGTCAGGTGCAGAATATGGCGGATCCGGAGCTAACCAATCCATCGATCGTATTCGTCGCGCATAGCAAGGGCAAAGTGAAATAGGCGGTATGCTGCCGTGTTCGTGAACCACCCTGCGCCTTTTCCAATGCGCACTCACCTAGAGCGTTTCAAGTGCACAAACCTATCAGAGGTGCCCACCATGCTGGCCCTAGCCAGCATGCAGGGCGGGAGAATTCATTCGTGCAAGACCATGGACAAAGCGAAGCTGAACTTCTTGCTGCTTTCAGAGAGTCGGTCGATGATGACCTGAAGTTGATTGCAGCACTGCACGATCGCGAGATCGATGCACCTGCGATCGCGCAGCTCAAACAACTGAGGTTTCCCAGTGGCCTCGGTTTTAATCTGTCAAAGTCGGCAGCGAAACAAGCCCAACGACAAATGATCGATGCTCTTGCGGATCTGCCGGATGTACCCGATCAAGCGCTTCTCGATGAACTCGCCGTCGATTTTGCAGCAATCTATCTGACCTATCGCTACCGGGCCGCGCCAACGGAATCCGTGTGGCTCGATAAGGACCATCTCGAGCGCCAGCAACCTATGTTTCAGACCCGAGCCGCCTACCGCCGAAGAGGTCTGAAGGTCGTCAACTGGAACGTGAGGTCTGAAGATCACCTGGTCACTCAACTGCTTTTTGTGGCGCATTTGATTGGCGAATGTCGCGACGAAGTGGCGCTAGCGGATGCTGCAGCGTTCCTTGACCAGCACTTGCTCCGTTGGATTGACATCTTCGCCTTGAGTGTAGCGCAACGTTGCAGCGCTCGTTTTTATAGCGCCCTCGGCTCGCTGACAGCTGCCTATTTGGACGAGCTGCGCGATGTTCTCGCAGAGATCCTGGATGAACCGCGACCCCAAATCGTAACAGCCGATCAGATTCTGCAGCCACCCGACGAAGCCGAGCAGCACACTCCAATCGCACCGGCCGTTGGTCCAAGCTGGTGATCAACCAGCGAATGGGTGCCGTTAGTCGCTGCGTTCACTAACGCTAAGTCCATGCTTCTTGAGCAACCTGTACGTGTTGCGCTCGCTTATTCCCAATACTTCAGCAATCCGCGAGCGATGTCCGCCGTATTTTACGACCAATCTAGCCAGGTAATCTCGCCGGATTTCCTCTAACGTTGGCTCGTGATCAAACATGAACGCCGCCGTTTCACAACGAGACGACTGAGCGCTGGGTGGAGCACTCAACCCCAGGTGCCGTGCTCGGATAGTAACGTCGTCGCCAGATACCAGGATTGCCCGCTCTATGACGTTTCTAAGCTCGCGAACATTGCCTGGCCATGAGTATGCGGTAAGCACCTCAATGGCATCCTTGCTCAATATCTTCTGCCGGGCGCGCTGAAAAGATCTGGTATCCAAAAACAGCTCTGACAGCACCGCGATGTCCTCGCGCCGCTGTCGCAGCGGTGGTACACTGATCACAACTGTAGCCAAGCGATAGTAAAGGTCAGATCGAAATCGTCCCTCGTCGATGGATGCTATAAGGTCACGATTAGTTGCAGCGACGATGCGCGCGTCACTGATTATCTTCTGGGTGCCGCCGACGCGCCGAAATTCTCCGGTCTCAAGCACGCGCAGTAGTTTTGCCTGCATCGACGCAGGCAATTCGCCGATTTCGTCAAGGAACAGTGTTCCGCCCTCGGCAATTTCGATCAAGCCCTGCTTGCGCCGGTCCGCTCCTGTAAATGCCCCTTTCTCGTGACCAAACAACTCCGATTCGAACAGCGTCTCTTGTAATGTCGTTGCATCCACAGGCACAAAGTTGGAATCCGCACGATCGCTCAGCTGGTGAATGGCTTTTGCTACAAGCTCCTTGCCGACGCCACTTTCGCCCTCGATTAGAACCGTTGAATCGCTTGGTGCGACCAACTCAATAAGATGTGCCATTTCCTCAAAAGCATTGCTCCGTCCAACCATAATCTTCTTGATGTTGGGATTTAGTTGTTCTCGGCAATACTGGTAGCTGCGCCTCAAGGAGCTGTTTTCCAATGCTCGGCCAATAGCAAACTCCAGTTCGGACGGATTGATCGGTTTCGTCAGATAGTCAACCGCACCAGACCGGATAGCTTCGACTGCATGCCGAATGCTTCCGTACGCCGTCAGAACGAGCACAGGGCATTGAGCTGAAAGTTCCGGCAAACACTGGATACCATCGATGTCGGGAAGTCTGATATCGAGGAGAGCAAGAGCGGGATCATGAGTCTCCAGCGTCACCTTGGCTTCCTCCCATGAATAGACGCCAGTTGGCTGATAGCCCATCGCCCGCAGTTGTTCGATCAGAAAATGATTAAGTGCCTTGTCGTCCTCTATGACAAGAAGATGCTTACCTTTCTTTCTTTGCGTCATGATAGTTCTTTCGCTACTTCTGCAGAAGGCAATGTGACAACGAATCTAGTCCCCTCACCAACCACGCTCGTCACATCTAACCTGCCGCCGCTTCGTTTGACTATTTCTTGGCATATTGAAAGCCCAAGCCCTGTTCCGTGAACGCCGTCGGCACGTTTACTCCAGAAGGGATCGAATATTTTGGCGAGATCGCTCTTCTTGATCCCCACGCCAGTGTCCTCAAAGACCAGCTCGACCACATCTTCGCAGACTGAGCCCGAAACCAGCAGGCGCCCGCCATCAGGCATGGCATGCAGAGCGTTCTGTGCGATGTTTAGCACCATCATTCTCATCTCGCTGTCGGAGCCGATTGATCTGAGTTCACTCTCAAGATCCATCGATATGTCGACCTCTGACTTCAGTGCCTCAGCGTTGAGTAGGGAGAGAACCTCGAACACGACGTTGTTGAGATTTACAAGTTCGCGGTGCTCGCTTGCTGGTGCGCTAAGCTTCAAAAGACGCGACGTAACTTCTATGCAGCGCGTTATCTGATCTTCGATAATGTCAAGATACTTGCTTGCCTTCTCGTCCCGACCCTCCCGTAGAGCTCTTTTCGCTGAGTCGAAGCCCAAAAGTATGGACGCAAGAGGGTTGTGAATCTCGTGTGCAACACCCGCGGCCAGGAAGCCAATTTCCGACAGCCGCTGCTCTTGCGATAGCCGCACGTCCTTGCTCAGGTCTCTAATGACCTCCACAACGAATTTTTTTTGCGTGTCGTCAATAGTGATTTCAAGCAGCGCTGCTGAGACCTCGACCGGGATTTCTTTCTCATCGGCGCTCACATGAGAATGCCGACAAGTCAAGACCTGCCCTCCTTTCTGCAGTTCATGCAGCGGACAGCTGACCAAGCTCGCTGGGCAAGGCGATTCACGAGAATGGCTGGACCAATAGCAGGGTCGCTGTACCACCTCAGACCGCGCGCGATGCTGTTGTTCGCAGAATGCGCGGTTAGCCTTGACGACCTGATAGTTCATGTCGATCACGCGCACTCCATCGGGCATTATGTCGATCAGGTCCTGCAAATACCGCTCTCTGGTCTCTATATTGTGTACAGCTTGAGCGATACGAGCGGACATGTCGTTAAAGGCACGTCCAAGCCGCCCAATCTCATCGGAGCTTTTTAGCGGCACACGGTGACCCAGTTGGCCCAGCGACATCTTATCCGCTGCCTCGGTCAGTCCTTTCACAGGTGCGAGCACGAACCAGTTAAGCAGAAATCCGATGCCACCAATGGTAGTCAGCACGACTGCTATTCCGGCACCACTCAGCATCAATACTGCAAACATTGTGTCGCGTCTGATGTTCGTTGCGTCATAGTCAACGACGAGAATTCCGTTTATTGGGTGGGTATCAATCTGGCCATGGCATTTAGTGCATGGGCCGCGGTTGCGGACCGGGTTTATGCTGCGCAGAATGTCACCAGCAACGGCGTCCGCAACGAAGGCCGAACGGGGCCCGTGCCCTTTTATTGTTGCCTTGCAGTCTGGGCACAACTCACCTGCTTCGAGATCAAAACGTCGGCCAAGCTGTATCTTGTTGCTCGCAAATCTGACTTCACCATTCGGCGCAAGAATCATGACACCGGAAATATTCTCCTGTTCACCCAATCGTTCGACCATTTTCCTCAGGCCAACGATGTCACGATTGAGCATCGCATTCTCAAGCCCCAGCTGCAGCAGGCGGTTGACCTCCGTGGATGCTGCGCTGCGTTCCCTCAGGATTTGATCACGATAGGAGAGAATGACCAACGCAAGGAAACAGATCGATGCAAACGTTAGGCTTGCGACAAGGATCAGGGTTATTTTCCGCCTTAGGCTTGCAGCAGACCACCTGGCTAGGTCATTCCATAACTGTCCCATCATTGCGATGCCAGCCGAATGATAAAGCTCTCAGTAGGAACAAGATCCGTATCAATCCGGCAAAGCCTTTCGGTTTGGTCAGCAAGATCATCCTGGAAGACGGTGATCGGAACGACGACCGGCACCAGCCATTCCCGCGCAGCAAATGCCTTAAGCCAGTCCCGCCGCTCCTCAGAGGCCTTTGTCGCGAGAATGGATTCCGCGTTATGCACAACGAGCCCGCCACGATTCGATTTCTTTTCGATGTACGCGGTCAGAGCCGATAGTGGAACCTGGCCGGCCTCCCATCCCAGGGGGAGAAGTTTTTCCGCCCGAAAGTCTATGAAGGTGAAGTCAAGAGCATTCGTCATGGCGCGTATTAACTCTGGCCGGTACTCGGGAAAAACGACGAAGAAACCTCCACGTCCAGCAGCCTGGGCAATCATCTCGGCAACCGGCCTTATCCAAGGTAATAGAGGCTCTCGAGACTGCATCATCGCAACACTTGAAACAGTTTGTCGTAATGCTGCGTCTTCAGGCAGATCCGACATCGCAACTCGGCCGATCCCTGGCTCTCAGGCATCAAAAACACAGTTCCGCACGAGCGGCATTGCGCAGAATCAAGTTGAATGGATGTCGGGTCGCCGCGCTGCCAGGACTTGACGGCGACTGCATCAGTATCACAAACGTCAGCGCACAGCCTGCAGCCGGTGCAATGTGACGGAGCGATCTTGTAGGCGGGCCGGCCCGCGTGATCAGTCACAAGTGTGATTGCATGAGTTGGGCATATGCGAATACAGGCATTGCACCCGACGCAGTTCGCAGTATCAATTTCGGGAAGATAGGGGTTCAAAGGCATCCCGCTTTCGCCGGCTGGAAGTCGCTCCGCTGCCGGAACCTGACGTTGTGTCTTCAAGTTGGAATCCACGTCCACCAACCTGCTAACGGCCACAAAAAAACCGCGCCGGGATGCACGCATCGTTGTTGAACGTATAGTATGCCATTCGCCAGGTGTGTACTCAGTGATGCTGAATTCATCCATGCCTCGGTCCGCCCAGAGACGTTGGAGGTTGATAACCGCTTGATCAAACTGATGACTCAAACCACGCTCGCAGCTCAGGCATGCTTCGCGGCTCACGATCAGCTGTCGCAAACCTTGTGCATATAGTTGAGCCAGTTCATCTATTCCGATCGAATTCAGGCAAGGTCGTACACCAGGTCCACCTTCTTCGACGGCGACGGAACAGGCAAACAGTCCAATCTTGTCATCGTCATAAGATCTCGCAGCGTTGGCCAGTGGCAATTCAATCGCAGTCTGCGGGCAGACCGGCACACAGATGCCACATCCATCGCAAGCTTGTTCGTCAAATCCGAGAGCATCCTCCTCTAAGACCCACGCGGCACGTGGACAAGCATCAACGCAGTCTTGGCAACTAGCGTTGGACACGATCGCATGAACGCAACGATCAGCATCAATAACTGGAAGGTCTGCGGGCAGATGCGACAGCTTATCGCTTCGCGGAAGGGCAAAGCTGCGTCCTGGCAACCCAGACTCAGTCGTGTCCGAACGATTCTTCGACATCACGTTATCGCTTCCGGCGCCCGGTTGCCCTCGCTCGCGCTCGCTGCGCGCACCTACTCGCGTGGCAGCCGACCCGGCGGGCACGGGCACTTCCGACGATTATGAAAGACAGCTATTCCAACCCGAGAAACAGCCGCCACGACACGCTGTCGTGATGCAACTCCTGTGCCATCACCAATACTCTTTGGCGTCCTGTGTCGACGGCTCGGCAGATAGCCTTTCAGCGCCGTGACTTGGGCAGGAGGAGCACTGAGGCTGACAAATTGTCATGGGTCGGAGGCGCTGAATATGCCAGTCTGTCAGGTCTGCGCCAAGCATGTTTGATGCTAGTCTCGGATCGACCATATCGAGTGTCTGGAGTCTCTCCGAAAGAGGGGTCCAATAGATCGGTCTTAGCTATGCCCGACAACTGGAGGGCAAATATTTGGGGGCAGACCAACCATCGGATATGCGACGACATTTTGCCGAGTTAGCGAAAGCTTCGCAGCAAGAACGCACGAGCTTCTGTGCTGCCCACTGAGAGCGGACATCACCCGGCGTGGGGCTGACATCGCGGTGGGGGCAAACGAGAAAGTCACACTGAAGCATTGGCTTACAGCCATGGATGGATGAGCTGGACCGATCGGTACAATTGTAGCTAATGTCCCACTTGGCGTTCAGGACCAGTTCCATCACCAGCAAGTGCCGGCAGTTAGTCTCGATTTGATGAGAATTCCTCGTCAATATCGATGAGCCGGCGCCAGAGCATACAAGCGCGGTGCACGAACACGACGCCAGATCAGACACTTGCACTTCCTTTCCATACGGCCCCGGCACGCTTCTTTTGATCGAGTCGGGAATCAAATGCCATACGCATCGTAGGCTTTGCTCATGGAGCGCGGGCAGTCATGCCAAGTATTTGGCAAGATTTGACGCACATCAAAAACTACGCGCAAGACTTGCATGGAACTTGCATGGAAAGAGCAAATTGCCTGCAGAAGTGGAGAGAGCCGTTGGTCCATGATGGTGATGTGCAGGCCCGTCGCAAAGGGACGGCTCATTTTAGGAGGAAGTAAGATGGCTGCAATGTTCGCGCGAATCCGTACGCCTGTCGCGGGGAAGCACGTCGACGGTTATAAGTTCGCTCAGGAGCGGGCGAAGGCGATGAAGGATGTTTTGGGAATTGACCAAGAGGTCTATGTGCGCCTGGGTGGTCCGGTCGGCCAGGTGATTGCGGTCTCGAAGCACAACAGCATCGCCGAGATCGAGGAAGTGAAGAAGAAAGTGATTAAGGCAGACGGCGAGGGAAAGTTACCGACAGCGCCGGCGGGTACCTTCTCTGAGATCGTCGATCACGTCTGGCTGCAGGAATAAGGCGGATCCGCAGTGGTCTGCGCGGCCCTACGTGGAATTCAAGAGGCATGTTAGGAGTGATCCCACCGTTATGGAGAGCGGGATCGGCGGTTGATATGCAGTGTGATCATCGGCTGAAGTGACCAATACTTTGGGGCTAGAAGCTGGTCGAAGCACACGCGCACCGCGCAATACGCAAATGGCACAAACGTGCTATTCATAAAAACTGCCTTCGACATAAGACTTGTGCCCATGTGATCCGATTTGCGGCAGCGCTGCTTCCAGCGAAGGCTCCCGCAGTTCCCGGGGGCTCCGACATCACCTAACGCTGATCCGATAAGCCGTTCAGGGCAAGCAACGACATCTTGCTTGGCAGCGCCGTGACAGGATCACCTGAGACATAGCGCCTGGCTAGAGGGGTAAGCCGAGGGGTCGTTACGCAAAAAATAAACGCGGCCAGCGCTTGCGCCTCTGGCCGCGTTTATTTTGAATGGATCTTAAGCTCCTACTTCAAAGGTTCATAAGCCGGTGCGGATCGCCGACCGAACAAGTTGAATCGGTAACCGATGTTCGCCGAAAAAATCCATGGATCGAGATCAACGTCGGCGGTGAAGGCGGATCCTACCCAGCTGGCATCGGCATCGAGCCAGGTCTTCTTAACGTCCGCGTTGAGGTACCAGCCATCACCAATTGGAACGTCGATACCCACCTGGAGCGTAAAGCCGAAAGCGTTATCGATGCTCAATGTGGGATTCCCGGCCAAGTTGCTCCGGCCCTCAGCGAAGAAGGCGATATATTGGACACCTGCACCGACGTAAGGCTTGATCCGGCCCATGTTGGTGAAGTGGTATTGCAGCGTTATAGCTGGTGGGAAGATCCAGGTATCGCCCAGGTTTATGCCATTAAGCACGCCTTTGCCGTCAACGTTGTGTTTGGCGAAGCAGCAGAAGAGTTCCAGGGCAAGATTCGGGCTGACGAAATATGTGAGTGTCGCTGAGGGGATGACCTCCGTGCTGACCTCTGCGTCAGCGCCCGCTACGGGTACGCCACCTGAAAACACATCGGCACTCGAGTCCGGATGGACAACGCTGGCACCCAACCGGATCATGAAGTCACCGTTGTAATCACCGGCCGCCACCCGCTGATCCGACACAGCTATAGCGCACAGCGAAAGCGCCAGCGCAGCGGTTAGCATCTTAAGTTGTCGTAACATTTTGGCCCCTCGAAAAGAAAAGAATTTCTGGACAAGAGGTTTGCTGATTCGCGAGGGCGGGCCAATATCCGGGATGCCACAGGCAGGGCGGAAAGGTCATAACACCTGCCAGGCCGATGAGGCTTACTGATTTGGACCACCCATAGCCCGGCGCTGGGCTGGTGCCGGCATTAGGCGTGCTCCGGCCATCGACTCGATGGTCCCAGTTGTGGAGAGTCGAACGTTTCAAGTCTTGGCGCAATAAGGCAACAAACCGACCCAATATTATAGGGCTGATGCTCCATACACCGGAGGAATCAAAGCTGTAGGAACTCTATGCGGCACTGATCGTTCAACCGTGTGGTCACCCTAAAAGGAATCACGCCGCGACCAGTTCTTTAGCTCCTTCCACGCCGAGATTGTCGCGCAGCGTTCTTACGGTCGCCTCGGAGCGGAACACATTGCGCTTCTGCAGGATCGGCACGACGTAGTCAACGAAATCATCAAGACCGGTTGGGAAGCAGCCGATCATTAGGTTGAATCCATCGGCCGCGCCGTCGCGCCACTGCGCCTCGACGAGATCGGCCACCTGCTCGGGCGTACCGACCAACTGCCGATGGCCGCCGACATTGTGGTATACTATTTTACGTACTGTCAGCTTTTCCACTGTCGCCAACCGGAGAGCTGCTGCCCGGACTCCTTCGGATGCGCTGAACTGATCGTTGGCGAGGGTCTTGTCGACTGGCATCGGCTCGTCAAACTTCAGGTCTTCAACCTTGCAACCAACACGGCGTGCAAGCTTTTTCAACTCCGCCTGGCCGCCCAGTTCATCGAGCTTTTCCTTGCGCGCCCGGGCCTCCGCCTCCGTAGAGCCGATCACGGACATCAGTCCTGGCAGAACCTTTATCCGGTCTGGATCACGACCAAATCTGGCGGCATGCCTGCGGATATCGGTGCAGAACTCCGTCGCCGCGTCTGTCGTGTTCTGCGCCGTAAACACGACGTCGGCGATGCGCGCAGCCAGATTGCGGCCCAGACCACACGAACCGTCGGCCACGAAGGGCATCACTATGCGGTTAAGGGGCCACTGACATTGCCTCGGACGCCACTGGGCCGCACACTTCTGTTCCAGGCCCTTTGTTAAGAGTCTTGACTTGTATCAAGTCGATGGTTTGCTCATCGCCATCGGAGGATTGACCCAAAATTAGTCGGCCTAAGCCTCTAACGTGTGAACAAGTCTCGGTCCTGGGCAAGCCTCTGGAGCCACACTAACTGACGGGATCCGGGTCGCGCACGGTCACCCGCCGCATCATACGGCGCTTGTCCGGTGAAAAGTACGTCCGCGCGTGTATCGAGCAGCGATTGTCCCACATCATCATGTCGCCAACCGTCCAGACATGTTCGTAGACGAACTCAGGGCTCTCGATGTGATCAAACAGATAGTTGAGTATTTCGTCGCTCTCTTGGCGAGCCAAGCCATCAATCGACAGCGTCATGAGGCGATTAACGAAGAGTGCCTTTCTGCCGGTCTCCGGGTGCGTGCGAACGATGGGGTGGACCCAATGCGGTGCTTCTGTGTTGATCTCGTCCGGCCGGAGCGTTGGATTGCCGCTATAATCGTAGTAATTCAGCGCTCTTAGACCCTCCAATCGCCTCTTCCAATCTACGGACAAAGCGTCATAAGCCATGGCACAATTTGCAAATAACGTATTTCCCCCTTCATCCGGCACTTCAATCGCGTATAGCGTTGCCCCAAGGCAGGGGTGTTCGTAGTAGCACTGGTCGTAGTGGAACATCATCTCGCCGTCCTCGAGCGCGGTAGGCCGGCCAGTGTCGTTGGCATTGGTGATCATCATCACGGCAGGATGGTCTCCACCGACAGCCTGGCCGGTTCGGACGAGTTCCAAGTCTCCGAAATAGCGGCAGAACCGTTC
Organism: Hyphomicrobiaceae bacterium; assembly: GCA_965223255.1. Lineage (GTDB taxonomy): Bacteria > Pseudomonadota > Alphaproteobacteria > Rhizobiales > Hyphomicrobiaceae > CBDCWA01. The sequence continues at coordinate 1,634,965 of CBDCWA010000004.1, forward strand.
TTGATCGTCCTCCGTGAGATCTTGCCCCGGAAATAAGATGATCACGTTGTCGAGCAGAGCCTGCTTAATCTCACGAACCGCCTCCTGGTCTAGGTCATGGCCGAGATCGACACCTTCAATTCGGGCACCGAGCGCGTCCGAGAGCCTGTCAAAGGTGATCCGTCGCCTATTCATGCCAAGCCCCTCTTCATGTGGTTCAACAGTCCGCGGTTCCAATTCCAGCAATCCTTCAAAAAGAACTACCAAATTCTCTGTGGTATGGCCCCTGAAGACGGGGCTATCGACAGAATTGCTGTGTCAGATTATGGCGCATAATGTCGTATTGCCGGCCCACAACGCACCGGCCGGCCTCCGCCCGATCCATCAACTGATAAGATACCTTGGTCGGTCGTACGTGTATCGCTTCCGCTTCCATTTGATCCGAATACATTCGCCAAAGTTTCACTCGCTGATCGGTCGCTTTTCGCAAGCTTTGCTGGCGCCGTCGATGGCTACATCTAGGCCAGGTAGTATTTCAGGCAGCCGGGCTGTAAGTTCGTCCAGCCTTCGTACCCGGAAGACTAGCGATCTGTGGATACACTTCTTCGGCAAACATCTTGATGTTCTTCACGGTCCGTTTGTGGTCCAGGAAGCCGGCCTGCATCATCATAAGCAGATGATCGAAACCGCCGACACGCTCATACTGACGCTTGATCTGCTTGACGATAGAGTCGGGCGTGCCGTACATCATTGTCCCGGCTTCCCGGGCATCCTCCATTTTCAAGCCGCGAACACTCTCGCTCCGTGAAGTGCGAGCCGATCCGGAGCCTTTTAAAGCCTCGACATTATAGGAGACAGGGACATAGCCTGGCGGATTACGGAACTGTGGCTCAACCTTCGCAGCGAGATACCATGCGAGCTCCCGGGCGCCTGCCTCTGCTTCCACTTCGGTATCCCCGACGTACATCAGCGGCATGAAGGCAACGCCTCCCCCGCCCGGTTGACCATTATCCTTGTAGTTCTCCCGATAGGCATCGAACAACTTCCGTGCCTGCTGATGGGGTTGCAAGAAGGTGGCAAATACGAAACCGGCCGCCGCCGCTCGCTTAACTGACTCGACATCACTCGATCCGGTGACCCAGACCGGTGGATGAGGAATCTGATAGGGCCGCGGCCATAGGTTCACCGATCGTTTATGCGTGAACTGCCCCTCGAAATTGAACGGGCCGGTTGTCGTTGTCCAAGCCTTCACACATAGGTCGACACCTTCCCACAGCCTACCAAGCGTTTGGGTTGGATTGGTGTTTGCTGCAAAAACCTCATAGGGCACACCGCGCACGAAACCCGCGTCAAGCCGGCCCCTGGAAATACAGTCGACCATTGCCATCTCTTCCGCAATGCGGATGGGGTCGCCACGATTTGCAATTGGATTGCCGAGTATGCAAAGCCGCGCCTTCTTCGTCTCGCGCGCCAGTATCGCCAGCGACAAGGGCGCTGCCACATCGATGCACGTCGCGGTTTGATGGTGTTCATTGACCATCAAGTCCAGTCCAGCCTCATCAGCGATGATGTATTCGTCCAGATACCGGTTGTAGAGATCCGCCCCAACCTTTGGGTCGAAGTGTTTGCTCGGTAGCGAGACGCGGATCGATGATACCTCCTCGAAAGGCGGCAAATGTGGGTAGGGCATTTCTGTGAAGTACCAAGCCCGCATCTATGCTTTTCCTCTAGGCGATACAGATTCCGTAACAATATGTTTCTAGCTGCGCCAGAATCATTGCCAGATTGATCTGGATCAAAGGGCGGCAATCGAGCGCGGTAAGGCAGCACTCATTGGACTTACGACAGCTCCTTAGACCCTGTCGTACAGACGACTAACGCGGCCCAAAACTAGGCCGTGCCGGCTGGCTCCCGGCGTTGATGCAAACTGCTGGGCGACCAATTGAGCTCTAATCTAGCCAAGCAATATTGCACCGTGGATATTCGCGTAACCAACGTCTGGAACCGGTCAAACTCGGCCATCGCACTACGTCCCCGCCGAGGCTGCTCTAACTCCAAGAACAGACCAAAACTAGCTGCGGCGTCGGAGATGCACCCTTGTTCTGAAATGAGGGGTAGAGCGGACATTGATTTGTGCGACGCCGATAACCGAGTTTGACCCTGAGCCGTGATAAGATGTTCACAAAGATTTTCTGCCCCACCCGTTCTGGTTTCGAGAAGAACAACAGTCGATAGCAGCAATTCCCTATTTTGCTCTAGATTGCTTCAGAAGCAATTTTCCCGCCAGCTCTGAAACCACCCATTCTTCCACAATTTTCCCGTTCTCAAATCGGGTAACCACCATGTCTATCCATTGAACCTTCCTGTTGCTGGCAGGAATACCCATCATTTCTGCCTTATGGGTGCCGCCCAGTGTGCGCTGCCATATGGTGGTCTCATCCGCTTGTGCCAGGAATGCAATTTTCAGAACCGTGATATCGGGAATCGCTGAGCGGAGTTGATTTGTCCATCGTTTGATATTTGTCCATCGTTTGATAAAGGTGTGCCCCCTAAATTCACTGTCTCCCGCATGTGCGATGTAATCGTGTGAGAAAATTTCGTCCAAGAAATCCAAGTTTCCTTGAGTGAGTTGTTCAAGCCCGAATCTGATGTGCGCTTCTTTGTCCATAATCGTCGTGTCCAACATAGCTCGTGGCAAGCAGTTCGTTGAATGCTGATTGTACAGATCACTTGGGCGACGGATCGGCGGGTCCGCGACGATTTCGCTGAATTTTTCTCTGGCCTACGGGCTGATCGCAACGGAGGCAATCGCGGTAGCCATCGCCCTCGCACGTCATTTCGATGTCTCATTTGTCGGATAATCTCGTTGATTGGCCCACTGCGTCGATCAGGTTGGCGATTACGATCGTCCGACGCTGGAAGTACCGCACCCGCGGTCCTGATCCGGAGCGCGATCGGCAGTTGCCGAAGATTGAGCTGACATGCCCAGGGACGGGCGCTACTCACCTTCGCACCCACGTGAGACATCGCGTGATGACTCCTAAAAACGGAGACGCCAATCATGGCTGAGGCACTGACATTTTACACACATCCGATGTCGCGTGGGCGAACGGTGCGCTGGATGCTTGAGGAAATCGGGCAACCCTATGAAACCGAAGTGCTGACGTACGGCGGGACGATGAAGTCACCGGGGTACCTGGCCATCAATCCGATGGGAAAGGTTCCTGCGATCAAACATGGCAACACGGTCGTTACGGAGTGCGGCGCAATCCTCGCATATCTAGCGGATGCATTCCCCGACGCCGGTTTGGCCCCAGCGATCAACGATCCGCGGCGTGGTGCGTACTATCGGTGGCTGTTCTTCGGTGCAGGTTGTGTTGAGGGGGCCTCTGGCGCTGCCGCCATCGGCATCAAGGAATTGAACGAGCGCCAGCGGGCGATGGCTGGCTTCGGCTCGCTGCAACAGGTCGTCGACACACTCGACCAAGCACTATCACGGCCTCAGCCCTATTTGACTGGCGACACGTTCACGGCTGCCGACCTATATATTGGGTCCCAGCTTGCTTGGCTAACCAGTTTCGGCGTGTTTGATAAGCGCGACTCGTTCGTAGCCTTCATAGATCGGGTCACGTCGCGCGAGGCCGGCAAGCGAGCCGACCGAATCGATGAGCAATTGCTGGCCCAAGACCCGGGGCTGATCCCTGAAGGCATGGGTGAGGGCCCTTAGCAGAGGCCGACCGCTTGAGAGGAATGCAGTCAGCGCGAACTGGCAGGCCAGATTTTGCCCGTTGGCGAACTCAAGCATGCGCTTGGCGATAACCGGTGCTGGGGGTGAATCGGAATGTTGATCGAAGAAGCGGACATAGGTCCGCTGTTGGTGGCTAAGCTGTCCCAAAACCTTCAGATCACGATGGTCGCCCAATGACCCAAAGGCGGAAACAAAATAGCTTGGCGCAGTCCCCGACAAAATCATCCACGTCAGTGTTTCTGTGAAGGGGACGGGGTCTTTTCAAGCTGCCTTTCTCTTCGCATTGCCGTTCATCAGAACCTGGGTGGCTGCCGCTGTATTGGAAATAGGCACGTGATAGTTGCGATGCAGCTGGCTCACTTCGCCGGTGAGTGCTCCGCGCATCGCAAGCCAGTTGAGAAGTTCAACGCCCTGTGCGCCAGCTTCCTTTATCAGCATATGAGTCGAGTATTTCGCTAGCGCATCAGGATCATCAATGAGCTTGTCCATGCTCATCTTGTCGAATGTTTTGTTGACGAAACCAGCACGTGTTCCATCGAGCTGATGGGAAAGTCCACCGGTTCCAACAACTAGAATACGTTGGTCGGATGCGTAACTGTCGAGTGCCCGTCCGACACTGCGCCCAAGCGCAAGACATCGGCGTGGAGATGGCAACGGATGTTGTACGGTATTCACTGCAATCGGGACAACTTTGACCGGCCATTCTCCTCCGCCCGGCCACATCAGCTGCATCGGAATGGTAGATGCATGGTCGACGAGCATTTCCTGGCACATGGTAATGTCGAACTCATCGCCGACGACCGAATTGATGATATGCCAGGACAAATCGGGATCACCGAGGAACCTTCGGGCGACCGGGATACCCCAACCCTCGTCTTCGCTATGATATTCTGCAGCAGCCCCAATCGCGAAGGTTGGAAGTTTGTCCAGAAAGAAGTTCAAGCCATGGTCATTATAGAAGATCACCACGACATCAGGCTCGTTCTCGTTAAGCCAGCTGTGCACAAAATCGAAACCGGAAAAGAAAGGTTTCCAATAGGGATCATCCTGAAGACCATCAGCAATCGCTTTGCCGATGGATGGCACATGGGTGGTGCCGACTGCCCCAATGACATTGGCCATTCTAAGCCCTCCCCGCTTCCAGAAGCTTGGCCTTGAACTGGTCTACGCTCATACCCGTCTGCTGTGCGCCGATGTCCTGGACGTTGAGGCCGAATATCCCCGCCAGCTTGGCCAGATAGTAGATATTGCCGCCGGCCTCGATCATCCTGAGAACATTTCTGCTGCGAACGGCTTCGCGTTGTTCATCGGTCAGGCCAAATTTTGCGCAATAGGCATCCTCATCATCGAGGAAGGCCTGACGATTTTCCGCGCTATTAAAAGAAAAGCACATCTTGTTAAGCGCATATCCTTTCTGCGCCTGGTCCCCATCGAAGAGGGTGGTGCCGGGTATCTGTTGATCTGCCATCTCGTCCATCCGTGTATTCCGATCTCCGGTCATTAGTTCACACTCGGAAGATGTCGAAGGTGAAACCTTGATTTGTATCAACGCAACACAAAGTGTCAGATCCTTAGCTATCTAAGTATATTCAGCGGCGCGTCATGTTGACGTTCGGCGGCGCGTGCGCGTATGTCGGAGGGTGGGGACTTGAACCAAGAAGTACTGATCGTCGGGGCAGGACCTGTTGGCCTGACGCTGGCAATCGATCTGGCCAAACGTGGCGTCAAATCTGTTCTTGTCGAGATGAAGGACGCCCCCCAGTTCCTTCCCAAGATGGAACGCTGCAACGCTCGCACGATGGAGATCTACCGCAGGCTCGGGCTTGCCGATCAGATCAGGAGGGCAGGCCTGCCGGCGGACATCCCGATGGATGTCTATGTTATTCTCTCAATGAGCGAGCCACCACTACTGCGCCTTGCTTATCCTTCCGTGAACGAAGCGCGGGCGACGATCAAAGCCACCAACGATGGTAGCGAGCCGCTTGAGCCCTATCAGCTCATCTCCCAATACACGTTGGAGCCGCTCCTGAAAGCCGTGGCCGAAGGCATGTCCAATATCGACGTGCGTTTCGGATGCGAGCTGTTGTCGTTGGAACAGGACGAGTTAGGCGTAAGTGCCAAAGTGAGAAATACCGATCGATCAACGGAAACGTTGAGAGCTCTCTATCTTGTCGGGTGTGACGGTGGCGCCAGCACGGTGCGCAAGGAACTCGACATTACGCTTCGCGGAGAGTTCAACATCCTTGAACTCTACCAAGCGCTTTATCGCTGCGACGAGCTATTCGAGAAGATACCCATTGGGAATGGCCCTGGACCCGGTCGGCACTATCACGTTGCCGATGGTCAAAGCACGTTTCTCATCATGCAGGATTCCACTCGGCATTTCACGCTCCACTCGGTGGTCGAACGGCCTGAGGACATGAAAGCCATGTTCGAGAAAACCGTTGGCATCCCAATAAAATACGAGATGTTAGCCTCAAATCCCTGGCGGCAAAATTTGGTCGTCGCGGATCGCTATCAGCTCGGCCGGGTATTCCTAGCGGGCGATGCCGTTCATCTTGTTATTCCCACCGGTGGACTTGGTATGAACACCGGAGTAGGCGATGCTATCGATCTCGGCTGGAAGCTTGCTGCCACCATAAAGGGCTGGGGAGGCCCCCGTCTACTCGCCTCGTATGAGGTCGAACGCCGCCAGATCGGCGATCGCAATGTGGGTGCATCTCGATATGCTTCGTTGGGACGGCGTAAGTGGCGCGGGCAGTGGCGGCCCGAGATCCGAGAGCGAACCCCGCAAGGCAAATGGGTGCGAGAGAACCTGACCCGTGTGGCTGACGTCGAACAACGTAAAACGAACGAAATGATCGGCGCTGAACTCGGATATCGGTATTTTGGATCGCCCATTATTTGGGATGAACCTGGGGGGCCTGAGACGCTATATCGCGTTTATGAGCCAACGACATGGCCGGGCGCACGCCTGCCGCATGTCTGGCTGAACGATGGCTCGGCATTGCAGGATAAGATCGCCTATGAAGGCTACACCATCTTAAAGCTAGGCGATGCCTCCCACGATATCGGCGGCCTAGCCGAGGCCGTGCGCGGCACCGGGGCCCACTGCGAAATCCAAGACATACCCGACGAGGTGGCGCGTGACATATATGGCTATGACTACATACTGCTACGGCCTGACATGCATGTCGCCTGGCGGGGCAATGCGCCGCCGGAGGACGCGGCGCATGTGGCAGGTGTTGTGACCGGACATCGACCATTGTTTTGATGGTGTAGCGATGCCTCTTGGCTGCAGCATTATGAACACGTCGATTGCAATAAGAAATCGTGCGCCCGCCTAGCCCCGGAAGTTCAGACCGCTAACAGATTTGCGATGTTCACTCTCGGTCCTGGGTGTTACGAAACGCGCATACTGATAACTCGGGCTACTTCATCCTCATTGCGAACGGCAACGACTTCACGGCCACAAAGCCTACAATCGAAGGCAAGGCTGGAGAGCGCTAGATCGCGCTCTGTTCTGCGATCCGGAGTTTTGTCCTAAATGACCAATCATGGCTTGGTCGCAGGGGCGGCTTCGGTCCGACAATCTTGCCTTTGCTCTTTGGCTCGCATCGAGCGGATTCTGGCCCAATTAGAATCTGATGGTTTTACGTACCATGTCTCGTTGTCTGAGAGACCGAGAAATTTGGCCTTCTGGCAGTTTATGCTCTTGAACTGATGGCTGTTTTTGAAAGTGCGGCTGCTGTTATGCACTCGCGATCCTGCTGGGACCACAAAGAGGGGAATATCAACTGGCCCTGTTCTATGCGAAACGGGATAGAGACTTCATAAAGTCTCAAACTGGTTGCCGCATATAGGTAGAGAGACATAGCAACAATTATTTGCGAATTGTGCTCCTTGCGGCAACGAGTAGATTGCAAAGTTTGGAGTTACAAGCCTGCCCGCACTGGCTGGGGAACCAGGAGTCGAACCTAGGCTGACGGAGTCAGAGTACTCTGCTCTAACCCTGTGTGCTAGTCGTTTCGGAGAAGCCGAAGAGCGTAGCATTTGTGGCGAGGCAAGCATCGGCGAGGCCAAAGAACTCGTTGCAGAAGGCATTCCTGTGGTGCCGCTCGCGCGCTTACCAGAAGATGAGAACTGGAACCGACGAGACAACCGCCTTTGCGCCTTTTGAACGTCCAAAAAAAATGGGGTTCGCACGTGGCGTGCGAACCCCAATATCCTGACCAACCAAGCGGCCGGATCAATCGTCCTTGTTGGCGAGCCGGTAGAGGTTTTTCAGCATCGCATCGAAGCCGCCGGCCCCATCGCCGGTGTGCAGATCGATCCGCCCGACTTTTTCCACCAGCTTCTCCAGCGCCTCCAGCTCCTTCAGACGCAACAGCAATGGATTATCTTCCATCAGCCGTGACGTGTTCAGCAAAGAGCGTGTTGCCGCAGTCTCTTCCTGGCGCCGGATGAGGTTGGCCTTGGCGACGCGCTCAGCCTCGACGACCTTGTTCAGGAGCTCGCGCACTTCACCCGGCAGTATCACATCCTTGATACCGATCTCTCCCACTTCGACACCAAGCTCAACGGCCCGCTTGGTGACATAGGCCCGGATTTCATTGTCGATCGCATCACGCGCTGCAAGAATGTCGTCCAGCGTGCGCGTCGCCACCGCCTCACGCACCGCGAACTGAACCAGCCGGTAGAGCGTGTTGAGTACGTCACTCGATGCCAGCACAGACTTTTCCGGATCGACGATCTTGGTGAAGGCCGTCAACGTGACACGGATCGCAACCCGATCCTTGGTCAGGATTTCCTGTGCTGTGACCTCCAGCGGCAACGGACGCAGATCGACCTTCTCGATCCGAACCTTGCGCCCGATTGCCCAGAACGCATGTTGACCTGGCTTCAACCGTTCGACCAGATCGCCATCGATGAACAACAGACCCGCCTCGTATGCTTGCACCACATCATGCACAACATGCGGCACACGCTGGAGATCCAGCTTGTCGAGATGGCTTTTGGCCACCCGCATGTTCTCGTCGGTGTTGATCCGCTCGACATCGACGTCATTGAGCGTCTTCCAAAACGCCCGCGTCGTATTTGCCATCACCACATGCGTCGGCGCCCCATCTATCGAGACGATCGCAACCTCGCCGGGACCAACCTGGACGATCTCGAAATTCTCTGCGGCAAGCGCCGGATGCGTCTTGGCAAGCAACATTGCCCGCTCGCTCGCGATCTCGGCCTGCGCCACCTTCAAGACCTCCACCGAATACCGGCGAAAAGGATCGAAAGCGGTAAAGCGGCCCGGCATGAGCAGCCGCACCAATCGGCCGTCGCGAGACAGAAAAGCACGCTCATCGTCGCGAACAACCACGCAGAATTGTGACAACCGCATTTTATTTCACTCCCATTCATACGCCTGCGCAGCTGGCAGAACATACAAACTCAATTCAATTGGGGTCCACCGACCGCCTACCCATAAGGAGCCGTGGATCCGGATTTAAGCCCCGCAGCGCCATCCCCTGGCCCTGGTTGCGTCCATCCAGACCGAAGTCTGCCATGCCGGTGCCAGGACCGCGGATTTTGCCGCACAGGCGGTATCCATCCGGATACAAAACGTCTCAATATGTGCCCGTGTTGCTTTGCCCGCCGCCGAAGCTTTGGGGGCCACAAAACGGGCTGGCAGACAGCCGGCTTTCCCCTTGGATAGGCTCTCGCCTCACTAGCAGTGTGCTTAACAGGCACGTGCAAACGACGTGGGAGTTGAACCCACGACCGCAGGATTAGTAGTCCTGTGCTCTACCCTCTGAGCTAGTCGTTTCGGAGAAGCCGAAGGGATTCGAACCCTCCCAACCGTTCCCGGTCAGCAGCCAGCTTAGCCTCGACCCCAAAAAACGCGGAACACGGATGAGCGCCGCAAAGCGGCCCGCGCCAGCCGGGTCTCAGCGAGCCCGGACACATGGCGTCCCTCAGGGCCGGGTGATCTAGCCAAAGATTCTGGCGTGATGACAGCGATTATTGGAAGAAAGTTTAACTTTGTGAAAATCGCCATCGCAATTGCGCCACAATTGGTGAGCACCGCGCCGAAGAACGTTCGATGCCAGCACTTTGAAAAAGATCATTGACAGCGAGATGTACACACCCTATTAGTTTGGTTATCAAACTATATTGCAAACGCTAATCACACCAGCGCAAGTGTGCTGGGGCTAAGTCCCCATCGAGGGTTCCCAAGTTATGGCGAAGTCAGGGCCCGATAGCATCGCTACAGCAGTGTCAGCCGAACAACGTGCCGACTCGCTTGGCCCAGGCGGGATCGACTATGATGAACTGCCGACCTATCTCGGATATCTCATACGCCGCGCCCACTCGCACATCCAAACAGAATTCGAAAGCGATCTCGCCTATGTCGGCATGGCGACCAGCGCATTTGGTATCCTTACACTCATTCGCGCCAACCCCGGCATTACAGCAAATCAATTGGCGCAAGCCTCCCGTCTCGACAAATCAACCTTGAGCCCAATGATCGTGAACCTCGAAACCGCCGGCCTCATAACGCGAAAACAGCGCACCTCTGACCGCCGCTATCAATCCCTGTTCCTCGCGAAAGGTGCCGAAGCCAGTTATATGCGCTATCGCGATAAGATCCGCACATTTGAAAGAAAAGTTGCAAACCGCTTGACGCAAGGCGAACAATCGCAGCTCGCGAAACTCCTCACAAAACTGCAGGGATTAGAGACTCCCGCACCCGATCACCAGGAGGACATATAGGCCCATGGACCCCAATTGGATCCCCTTCCACCCAAACCCCTCGAAGCCAAAATTCAGGGTCCCGGCCGGTGCCGTCGACGCGCATTGTCACGTGTTCGGTCCCGCCGATATTTTCCCCTACGCACCAGAGCGCAAATACACACCGTGCGATGCGCCAAAAGAGAAGTTATTCGAATTGCGCGACTATTTGGGCTTCGAAAGAAATGTCATCGTTCAAGCGAGCTGCCACAGCAAAGACAATCGCGCACTGGTCGATGCCCTGGAAAATTCCGATGGCAAGGCACGCGGAGTCGCCTTTATCGGTGAAGAGGTCAGCGATGACGAACTCAAGTGGATGCACGATGCCGGCGTACGCGGCATCCGCTTCAACTTTCTCAAACGCCTTGTCGACATCACACCGAGCGACGTGTTGGAGCGCATTGCCGCCCGCGTAATTCCACTCGGCTGGCATATCGTGATCTACTTTGAAATGCCCGATTTGCCGGAATTCGAGGACTTCTTCAAATCTTTGAAGACAACGGTTGTTGTCGACCATATGGGGACACCCGACATTACAAAAGGTGTCGACCATCCAGAAAATCAGCGATTTCACAAACTGATGGAAACCCATACCAACTTCTGGGTGAAGGCAACCTGTCCCGAACGGCTGACTCGCGCCGGAGCACCCTACGACGACGTCGTCCCCTTCGGCCGCGCGTTGGTTGAGAAATTTCCCGATCGTGTGATCTGGGGCACTGATTGGCCCCACCCGAATATGAAAGTCGAAGCACCCAACGATGGCGAGCTCGTAGACTTCATCGAAAAGATTGCGCCAACACCGGAGCAGCAGCAGAAGCTCCTGGTCGACAACCCGATGCGCCTATATTGGGCGGATTGATACCCGCTCTCAGGCCCAACCAAAAAACCAAAGGAGGTGGAGTATGGCAAACACCAAACAGGAATATGACGATATCCCTGGCACGTTTGTCTTCGATGCCCAACGCGCCCGCCAAGGCTATCACGTCAACATGTTTTTCATGTCGCTATTGAAGGCAGAAAACCGGGAAAAGTTTAAAGCGAATGAGAGTGCCTATCTGGACCAATATCCAATGACGCCAGAGCAGCGCGATGCCATACTGAAGCGCGAATGGAATCGCATCCTCGAACTTGGCGGCAATATCTATTTCATGGCCAAGCTTGGCGCAACAGATGCCCTGTCATTTCAAAAACTGGCAGCCATGATGACCGGCTCAACCCAGGAAGAATATGCACAAATGATGTTGAACGGCGGCCGCCCTGTCGAGGGCAACCGCAGCAAATCGGAGTGGAAAGACCGTGGCTAAGTTAACTGCAGGCATTGGCTGTTCCCACGTCCCCGCAATCGGAGCGGCGTTGGATCTTGGAAACACCGGCGAAGAATACTGGCAGCGTGTCTTCTCTGGTTTTGAACAATCAAAAAAGTGGATCGCGGATCAAAAACCCGATGTGGCAATCGTTGTCTTCAACGATCATGCGACAGCATTCTCGATGGAGATAATTCCAACGTTCGCCATCGGCTGCGCGGCTGAATTTGCCCCCGCCGACGAGGGTTGGGGGCCGCGTCCCGTTCCCGTCGTCAAAGGACATCCAGAATTGGCGGCACACATCACCCAATCGGTAATCCTCGATGAATTCGATCTCACGATTGTCAACAAAATGGACGTCGACCACGGTCTTACCGTACCGTTGAGCCTGATGTTCGGCCAACCAGACGCATGGCCTTGCCAGGTGGTCCCGATCGCCGTCAATGTTGTACAGTTCCCGCCACCCACAGGCCGTCGCTGTTATCAATTCGGCAAAGCCATCCGCAAAGCAGTCGAAAGTTTCGATCAAGACTTGAACGTCGTGATTTTCGGGACCGGCGGCATGTCACACCAGATCTCCGGACCACGCGCCGGCCTGATCAATTCTGATTTCGACAAGTCGTTCCTCGACAACCTCACCGCTGACCCATCCAAGCTCACATCGATCAAGCACGTTGAATACATGCGCGAAGCGGGGGCGGAGGGCATCGAGCTGGTTATGTGGCTAATCATGCGGGGTGCGCTTGACGATAACGTCGACGAGGTCTACCGCTTCTATACCGTGCCGGCCTCAAACACCGCTGTCGGACACATCATTCTCGAAAACAAGCATTAAGCACAATTTACGATCCCAATTTAGGAGGACGACGATGAAAATCTGCGTGGCCGGTCAAGGGGCCTTTGGACAAAAGCATCTCGATGCGCTGGCCCGCATCGATGAAGCCGAGGTAACATCACTTGTCGGCGGCAATCAGGATGCAACGGCGGAGGTGGCAAAAAAGTATGGCATCCCGCATTACACCGGCGATTTGTCGGAAGGCATCGCCCGCGCCGACGCCGTTATCTTGACCACACCGACGAAGATGCACCATTCGCAAGCTGTGCAAGTCATGCAGGCTGGCAAACATGTGTTGGTCGAAATCCCCGTTACAGATAGCGTCGCAGACGCTGAAGACCTGGTCAAGGTTCAGCAGCAAACCGGCGTTGTCGCAATGGGCGGACACGTTCGCCGCTTCAATCCGAGCCATCAATATGTGCACAAGAAGATAAAGGCAGGTGAGCTCAAAGTTCAGCAAATGGACGTGCAGACCTACTTCTTCCGCCGTAAGAACATCAACGCCGCCGGCAATCCACGCAGCTGGACCGACCACCTTTTGTGGCATCACGCTGCCCACACCATTGACCTGTTTCAATATCAGGCCGGTGAAGAAATTTCTGATTGCTATGCCGTCCAAGGCCCCATCCATCCAGAACTCAACATCGCAATGGACATGGGAATTGTCTGCAAGACGCCATCGGGTCCGATGTTGACACTCTCGCTATCGTTCAACAACGACGGACCGCTCGGATCGTTCTTCCGTTACATCTGTGACAACGGCACCTACAAGGCCTATTACGACGACTTGAGCGATGGCAAAGACAACGTCATCGATCTTTCAGGAGTTGACGTCTCGATGGACGGTATTGAACTCGAAGATCGGGAGTTTATTGCAGCCATCAAGGAGAACCGGGAGCCGAACGCCAGCCTGAAACAGGTCCTCTCCTGCATGCATGTATTGGGTAAGCTGGAACAAATTATCGATCCCGAACGCAAGGCGCATGCCTAATCGCACCCAGCAGCAAGCCATCGGCAGCACAAAAGTAAAAATAACGGCGAGTGTGCAGGAATTCGATCCTGCAACTCGCCGTTACTCAAGCCTGGTCTATCCACCAGCGCGGATCGCCGCGCTGGTGGATAGACCAGGCTGGCTAGCAAACGCATGACCTGTTGCCAGCATGCGATCATCTAGCACTATGATTATTACAAAAGTCCAAAGAAACTTATGGTTAACGCTGCGCACCGCATAGCCAGGCCGGTAGAAACTGCTGCAACCACCTACGAACATTCGCCGAATGTGCCAGATGCTGGGTGAAATGGTCGTCCCGGCCCTTGGCCCCAGGATAGCTCAGCGGTTCTTGATTGCGGCTCCACCGGTTAATCATCATGTAAGTTATCTCCGGGTGAAACTGCAATCCGATGGCGCTTTCCCCAAATCTAAATGCCTGATTGGGAAATGGCCCATCAGATACCGCAAGCGGCGTAGAATGGGCCGGCAGATCAAAGCCTTCCTTATGCCAGTGATAAACTTCACCGGGCCAACCTTCACACAACGCCTGCCCATCGTTGGTGGCGATCAAGGGGTAATAACCCCGCTCGACGAAACCATCTGGATGCAGACTGACCTCAGCCCCTAACAGCCCGGCCAGCATTTGGCCACCAAGGCATACGCCAAGATAAGGCGTCTTGGCATCAATCAGCTTTCCGATCCACTTAGTCTCGGCGACTATGAAATCCGAGCGATCATTGGCACTATCCGGCCCGCCAAATATAATCCCACCGGCATAGGATTGCACATCATCGGGCAGCGTATCACCAAACTTTGGCCTGCGAATATCCAGGTCATATCCCGCTTCGACAAGACACTGGCCAATCGCGCCAGTAGAGCCAGGATTGCGATGCAGTACGATAGCGATCGTACCTCGCCGATGCACAGGCACCGGCACCGTGCTCATCGCGCCCGCATCATCGAGCTTCATGCGCTCATCATCCATTATTATCTCTAGACTTATTGCGATGTGGGCCCAGCAGAAAACCCACGATCGGCGCCAAAAGAATATTGGGCACGATACGCGAGACAACCGCTATTGCAAAACTGATCGGATCTGGAAATATTACCGTCACACGATACTTGAAGCCGATGCGGGCGATGCGAGCAACCCACCCGGCTGACATATGCGGCAACAGCCAGCGATAACGCGCACTTCCAGCGCCCATCTTCGCATGAAATCGAGTCTCGACCGGCCCCGGAGCGACCACCGACACCCTGACACCGCTCCCCCACACCTCCTGGTTTATCGCCTTGGTAAATGAGATCAAGAACGCCTTGCTGGCATAGTATAGGGCTTGCCCCGGCCCCGGAACGTAGCCACCAAGCGACGCCATGTTGAGAACGCCACCCTCACCCCGCCGGCACATGTCGGGCAGAAAAACCCGTGTCAATTGGGCAGGGACATCGACATTCAGCGCGATGATTTCAGCGACAGAATCAGCATCCTGGTGACTAAAAAGGCCGCTGTAACCGACACCGGCATTGTTCACAAGCACATCGCAATAAAGTTGGTGCGTTGCCAGGAAACGTTGAACACGCCCGCCAGCGTCTTCCTCCGTCAGATCCATAGCCACAACATGAAACATTCTGTCATCACGCTGTGCCAAGTCCTGCTTCAAGGTCGCCAGAGCATCGCTTCTTCGCGCGATCAACACCAGGGCCCTCTTGTCTGCGCGCGCAAATTGCCGGGCGAGTTCCCGGCCAATCCCATCATTTGCGCCTGTAATCACGATGGCTGGCTGCAACTCCACACCGATATCCCTCAACTGTTATAAATCCCTGTGACAGTCGTGTTAGTACTTGCCACTGACACCCTAGAATGGCTCAAGGCCGGTTGGAATGGAGACCATTAAATATGTTCTCGCCGCGATTCATCACGTACACATTATCAATTCTCGCAGCGCTTAGTCTGGCATTACTCGTCTGGCAGTTTCCCGATTGGCGAACGATCCTCGCCGCACCGCTCGCTATAGCAGCATTTCTGGTCATTCTCGGCACTCGCGACAGACTTCAGACCGGCCACTCAATATTACGCAATTATCCGATCGCAGCCCATATCCGCTTTTTGCTGGAAGAAATCCGGCCCGAGCTCCGGCAATATTTCTTTGAAAGTGAAAAGGACGGCACGCCCTTCAGCCGTGACAAGCGTACGATCGTCTACCAGCGCGCCAAATCGGCACCCGACAAGCGCCCATTTGGCACACAATACGATGTTTACGAGGAAAAGTTCGAGTGGATCCAGCACTCAATGACGCCCTGTTCGCCCAAGCCGTCTGAATTCCGAGTGACCATCGGCGGGCCCGATTGCACAAAACCCTACAATGCCTCGATATATAATATTTCAGCACTCAGTTTTGGCTCCATATCCGCCAATGCCGTCCGAGCCTTGAATAAGGGGGCAGCAAACGCAGGCTTCGCTCACGATACCGGTGAAGGTGGCATTACCCATTATCACACGCAGTATGGCGGTGACCTTATCTGGGAAATTGGTTCCGGGTATTTTGGGTGTCGCACAGCTGACGGCCAATTTGACCCTGAACAATTCGCAGAGAAGGCAAAACAATCCCAAGTTAAAATGATTGAGATCAAATTGAGCCAGGGCGCCAAACCCGGTCATGGTGGCGTTCTACCGGCCGCCAAAGTAACAGCAGAGATCGCGCGCGTACGCGGCGTGCCAATCGGCAAAGATTGTATCTCACCGCCCAGGCATCCTGCATTTTCGACACCGATCGAATTAATGCAATTTATTGGCAAACTGCGTCAACTCTCCGATGGCAAGCCCATAGGTTTCAAGCTCTGCATCGGTCATTACTGGGAGTTCCTGGCGATCTGCAAAGCCATGCTGGCAACGGAAACCTATCCCGATTTCATCGTTATTGACGGCAAGGAAGGCGGCACAGGTGCTGCCCCACTCGAGTTCATGGACCATATCGGCACCCCCCTGCGGGAAGGCCTGCATTTTGCACACAATGCGCTGATCGGCATCAATGCACGCGACAGGGTCCGCATCGGCGCAGCCGGAAAAATCGTGACTGCGTTTGATATCGCGCGGGCAATTGCACTAGGCGCCGACTGGTGCAACTCCGGGCGCGCATTCATGTTCGCGCTCGGCTGCATCCAGTCTCAAAGCTGTCACACCGATCTTTGCCCGGTCGGCGTGGCAACACAAAATAGGTCGCGCCAGCAGGCACTCGTTGTTTCCGACAAGTCGGTACGCGTTGCCAATTTCCACTCTGCCACGATGCAAGCCCTCGGCGAGCTTATCGGTGCAGCTGGCCTGGAGCATCCCCGTGAGCTGCTTCCGGAGCATTTTTACCACCGCATGACAACGGATAACGTGGCAAGCTTCAAGCAACTCTACCCCACATTGGAGCCAGGCGAATTGCTCGCCGGCACCCGCCACGCCGAATACGCCTTAGCCTGGCAACGCGCCAGGGCCGACAGCTTCGCCCCCCAGCCCGCCTAATCCACAACGAACCGGCAAACAAAATTTTTCATTTGGTATTTGGCTTCTGTGCAGCCCGGCCTATAATCTCGCCAGTACAATTGGACGATTGAGAATGGGGAGCTGATCATGAGACTGTGCCGTTACGACAATGATAAGTTGGGTGTCATCATCAATGGAAACGTCCATGATGTGACCTCGGCTCAAGACGAAATACGCGCCAAAGCGCCATATACGATGAAGGGTGATCCGGTTATTGCCGCGCTTCCAGAGTGGCGCAACAAGCTTGAAGAAATTGCAAAGAGCGCACCAGGCAAACCCTTGTCGGATGTGAAGTTGCTGCCCCCCGTGGCCCGTCCCAGCAAGGTGATGGCGGCCCCGACCAACTATCAAAAACACATCGAGGAAATGGCGGCGCGCAGAGCTGACAAGACGCATCAAATGCCAAATACCAGCCCCAAAATTCTTGAAGCGGGCATTTTCCTCAAGGCCAATTCGGCGGTCGTCGGCCCGTCGGAAGGCATCCCGCTGCGCTTTCCTGAGCGGCGCAATGAACACGAAGCTGAGCTTGTGGTGGTGATTGGCAAGGAAGGAACAAACATCCCTAAGGAAAAAGCGCTTGAATATGTTGCTGGCTACAGCCTTGGTCTTGATATGACAGCACGCGGCTCCGAGGACCGCTCGTTCCGCAAGTCAATCGATGGTTATGCGCCAATGGGACCCTGGTTCGTTACAGCCGACGAAATTGCCGATCCCAATAACATTGACTTCGAGTTGACCGTCAACGGCGAGACCCAGCAAAAGGCAAACACCTCAGACCTGATCCTAAACGTGCACCAGCTCATAGAGTTTGCCTCGAAATTCTATACGCTGTATCCAGGCGACGTATATTTTACAGGGACACCTGAGGGCGTCTCACCAGTCAAGCCTGGCGATTGGATCAGCCTGACGTCCATCGAGCCACTCGGCGAACTGAAGATACAGTGTCGCGGTCACGGCGACGGTTGGTAGACCACGCCCTCGACCTCACCTGGCGTGAACGAACACTAGAGCAATATCCGATGTGCGACTTGCGATGCCAGCCCATCAGATCGGATATTGCCG
Organism: Hyphomicrobiaceae bacterium; assembly: GCA_965223255.1. Lineage (GTDB taxonomy): Bacteria > Pseudomonadota > Alphaproteobacteria > Rhizobiales > Hyphomicrobiaceae > CBDCWA01. The sequence goes on from CBDCWA010000004.1 coordinate 1,653,199, forward strand.
TACCACTATAAAGAGGCCTAGGCCGCCTTTTTCATGGCGACCTCGTCTTGGCAATGGCCGAGTGCGGTCAGTGCAGCTGCCACCGCGTCACCCTTGCAGTCCCAGCTTTCGCACAACAAAACCTTTCGTTGCGCACTGGCCTCCACCGGCGCAGTAATAGCGTTCTCAATCGCTTGGGCAAAACTGACCGGCTCATCTGCAATGCTTACAAACCGCTGCCACGCACCCAATGCCGGAAAATCGGTGGTCACCACTGGGCGCCCGACAGCCAAATACTCTTTGAGCTTGATCGGATTGCACGCCTTGATCCACTCGCTCTTATTCCAGGGCATTATCAGTACATCCATCGCCGCCATATAAGCTGCAACATCCTGATAAGGCTTGCGCCCGAGGAAATATACATTCTCATGCGGGCACCACTTATCAGGTAAAGAACACCCGCCAACCATAACGAAATTCACATCAGGCATGGCGCCGGCAACGTTTAGAAAAAGTTCAGGGTCGAATGTGTGCGCATCAATGCCGCCGATAAACCCAACCTTGGGACCAGGGATATGCGCCATATCACGAGGCGGTTCATAGCCAGCTTGAAAGCGCCGATTGCCAGCCTCAACAAAACGATCCAAATCCACGCCATGCGTAACGAGGAGACTTTTCTTGACCTCACCACGCTCTTCCGCTTCCAGTACCGGGCTTGCATAAATGGCAAGATCCGCAGCCGACTTAAGCGCTTCGATTTGCGCCGACAGAATCTTTGGGTCGCCTTCCGGAAAACTCTCGAATCGATCGGTCCGCTGCATCACGACGGCGACCGGATCGAGCCATTGCTCCAGCCCGGCGCCCGCCGGACAATGAAGCCACAATAACGGCTTGCGTATGCCGAGCCGCCAGGCTGCGATTTTGATTTGTGTGGCAAGTGCCAATTTCGACAGATCCCCGCCTATGGACCCTGGCGGCACAAGCGGCGAATAGACATGAAATCCCGGAGCGGCCGTCACCAACCCACGTGACAAGCTTGTCAGCTTGCGGGCAATTTTTGCACCGAATTGCCGATTGTTCTTCAAACTCGGCATGCGCACGCCGATTGAATTTATGAACAAGACCGGCCAGCGGCGCCCCAACCGCTGCATAATCTGGAAATCAAAATGGCCGCGATTGTGATACCACCAATCTTCCCCGCCCAGGCAAATGATACCGTCGAACGCTTGCAAATTAAGAAACCCTTAAAAAAAAAATTACGGCTCAAGCCCCAACGATCGGCGAGGCGATAAGCACCAATGCAACCATTTAAGCCAGCCCAAGGATTAAATTTCTCTTATCGTTACGCAATTCCAGCCCGTTTGTTCGCAAATAACATCTCTTCAATGCACTTAACCGACGGTTAGTTCAAAAGAATTTATAATGGACCGATTTTAAAACCTCCGCAGGGCACTATGTCGGGATATTCAAACACCAAACTCACAATCATTATCGTGAGCTACAATACGCGCGACCTCACCATTGCCTGTCTCGACAGCCTTGCCGATGAGCTGGCCTCCTTGCCGGAAAATTCAGTCGAGGTGATTGTCGTCGATAACGCTTCGAAAGATGGCTCGGCCACTGCGATCGTGGCTCACGAGGCCCCCAGCCAGGTTATACCGCTCGCTGATAACATCGGTTTTGCAGCTGCAAACAACCTCGCCGCACAATATGCATCGGGCGAGTATTTGTTGCTGCTCAATCCAGACACCGTCGTTTTGCCCGGGGCTATTATCAAAGTGTTAAAGACAGCAAGACGCAACCCAAGGAACGGCATCTGGGGTGGGCGCACGTTATTTGGCGACAAGAGCCTCAATCCATCGTCCTGCTGGAGTGAGATTACGCTCTGGAATCTGTTCTGCCGTGCGGTTGGCCTGACGGCAGTTTTCAAGAACACCGAGACCTTCAATGGCGAAGCTTATGGTGGCTGGACACGCGATAACGTCCGCAATGTCGATATCGTTTCCGGCTGCTTCCTACTCATTACCCGCAGCCTGTGGCGGCAGCTTAACGGCTTTGATCTGTCGTTTTGGATGTATGGCGAAGACGCAGACCTGTGTCTTCGTGCCAAGCGGCTCGGCTATCAGCCAATGATCGATCCCAGCGCCGAGATTATCCACTACGGCGGTGCCTCGGAAAAAACGCGAACCGGCAAGATGATCCGTTTATTGGATGCCAAGGCGAAGCTGATCAGGCACCACTGGCACCCGCGGCTCGTACCACTTGGTCTTGCCCTCCTGGCAGCCTGGCCGGCCTCCCGTTTACTGGCCCTTGCAACTCTGGCTTCCGTCTCGAAAGCGGTCGACGTCAAGACCAGTGCCCAAGCATGGCGTGAAATCTGGGCAACGCGATTACTATGGTGGCACGGTGCAAGCACGGGACGCACAACGTCCTTTGTGCCCTCACCACACTAGGGCTGCTGCAATTAGACGAGACCTCTAGAGATGTCCGAGCCAAACACACAAACCAGATCAAGCAGTCGGCCGACCTATAGCATCGCAACACTTGTCACCGACTGGGACCAGCACACGGCAATGCGCCAATCATTCGAAGCTGCCGGCTTTACGATTGACGACTGCCAGTATCATTTCGTCGACAATACCGGCCAACAGCAGACCTCAGCCTATTCCGGATTGAACCAACTTCTAAATGACGCCGACGGCCGCTTTATCATTCTCTGTCATCAAGACGTCCGCCTCGAATTCGATGATCGCGCAAAACTGGACAGCTGCTTGGAAGAGTTAGAGCAGCGTGATCCCAATTGGGCCTTGGCTGGCAATGCGGGCGCCACAAAACCTGGCAACCTGACAATCCGCATTACCGATCCTCATGGCGACGATCAGCGCCGCGGCCATTTTCCGGCACGCGTCATGAGCCTGGATGAGAATTTCATTGTCATAAAGCGTCAGGCGCGACTGTCGTTCTCGCGCAATCTGGATGGATTTCACCTCTATGGTGCCGATATTTGCCTGGTTGCAGACGTTCTCGGCTATACCGCCTATGTCATAGATTTCCATTTGCATCATTTGAGTCCGGGCCGCAAATCGGCTGACTTTTTTCAGAGCAGGGCGGCATTTTCGAAGAAGTGGTCACATGCGCTCCGCCCGCGCATATTACAAACCACCTGCACATTGATACGTCTCAGCCCTCAGCGGTTCTCGCGCCGTATTTCAGATGCCGCAACGGCGATTGCCGAAAAGGTTTTGCGTCGCTATCCCCGCCTTGGCAATTTGATCTCGGATCGAAAGGTCATCTAAGAGATGCCGACCCGGACGCAAAATGCGGCCCCCACATCGTCGAGTGTCATGGGCCAGTCGGCAATCCTATTCACCGGTTATGCGATCATGCAAGGCTGCGCCTTTGCCCGCAACATACTGCTCGCCTACTGGTTGTCCAAGGGTGATTTCGGCATTACCGCCGCACTCACCCTCGTTTTACAAGTCCTGGAAACACTAAGCGACCTCGGCGCCGATAGGTTGATCGTGCAGGCCAAGGACGGTGACGACCCCGACTTGATGGCCAACATTCATACGATCTTGGTCGCCCGTGGTTTGCTAAGCGGCCTGATCATAGTCGCGTTAGCCTGGCCCACGGCGATGTTCTTTAACATCGAACACGCGACCTGGGCCTTTGCCGCCGCAGCAATAGTCCCGGTGCTAAAGGGCTTTATGCACATCGACAGCCGGCGCATGCAGCGGAACTTAAACAATGCCCCGTTTATGGCTGCTGAAGCTCTCCCGCAGGTCATTACGTTGGCCGTCGCCATACCAATCCTTTATTCGTCAGGTGACTACCACGCTGCAATCTGGCTTGCCATCGTACAGGCCGTCGTCCTGCTTGCCACCACGCATGGTCTTGCCTATCGCCCCTACAAGCTGGGCATCAATTGGCCCATTTCTAAACGCATCATCGCATTCGGTTGGCCAATATGGCTCAGCGCAATTCCACTAATGGCTGTCTATTACACCGATCGTGCGATCATTGGCCGACTGTTTGGGATGGAAGAACTCGCGACATACACCGTCGCGTTCTTGGTAACGATGGTTCCAGCAGTCATTCTGGGTCGCGGCGCAACCGCACTTATTCTACCGATGCTCTCCCATGCACGCCCGACCATGGCTCTTTATACCCGCCACTACCGTGCCATGTGTGAAATCATAATCGTGCTTGCGAGCCTGTATGCCATGGCGATGATCACGATCGGCGACCAACTGATCTCATACGTGTTTGGCCAGCGTTACGCGGGCCTGGCCTCTCTCGTCTCCATCCTAACCATAGTGTGGACGCTACGTATAATTCAGTGTGTGCCTGGCACAGCCATGCTGGCTAGCGCTGACACAAAAGCTCTGCTGAAGGCAGGTTCGCTACGCGCTACAGCAATCATCCCCGCGATCTTCGCGGCCCTTTACCTCGGGTCAGTTGAAGCGGTTGCCATTATGGGCATAGCCGGCGAACTCCTCTCGACCGGTTACGTATCTTGGGCGACCCGCGCCATAAGCCCGCGCATGTCTAGGATCTTTCTGATGCGATGCCTCTATCTCGCAAGCGTCATAATTGCAGCGCTCGCCATAAAATTGACCTTACCTCCAGACCTGGGCTTGTTGCCTGCCTTGCTCTTAACAACGCTGACCATTTCGGCGGCATTTGTGCTGGCGATGTTTGTCATGCCGGCCCTGCGGCGTTACCTCGAAGAGGCGTTCGAAGAAATTCAACTCTTTGGCAGAAAGCGGGGCGCCGGCAGGCAACCGCCGCAGCCCCTTAGCAGTTAGTATTCCGAAACGTCCGGATTATCGTTGAAGAATTTCTTCTTCAAGCGATCCATTTTCAATTGCTTGTGCGCGCGATCAACCAGATGCTCGTAATTGCGCTGCCACTGCATGTTCATCTTAGCGGTCAGCGACATGCTGCGCATCGAGGCGATGTCAGGGTCCAGTGTACGGCAACGCCGCGCATCTTCCCACAAATCGTCCTTTTTCCACTCGGGCATGCCAATTTCCTTAATGACATCCCAGAGACTGCGCATGTCCTCATCATCGCTATCGCCGACGAAGCCAGGATAGATCGCATCATCATAAATGCCGACATTCGCAGCCTCCATCTGCGCGTCTTCTGCAACTTGTTTCGCAAGATCCCTGGCGGTAAACGGCGAGACAGCAGCTGCGCCAAGGAAGTTGCGGCGATTGAGTGTCATTTAAACCTCCTATGAAAATCAGCCGAAGCCGGACCATTGCCAGCATCATGACTTGAAAACCTTGTTGCTACAATTCACTGGAACGAACTGGATCACACCGCCCGCCGAGCCCGGGGATCGCCAAACGTCGCTGATCGACGTCTAAAGTTAATCCTGCCTGCGCGCTGCGCACCAGACTTAACTGGTTCGCCCGTGCATCCAATTCCATTACCAACGCTTTGCCAATCAATGGCAACTTATAGCAACTGGCAGCCCCAATATTCGATTGAATTAAATGCTTTGCAACCACCCGATACACCCGGTTTTATCGCCGCTCATCGCCAGAATAAGGCCATTCTTTGACATCTACTATGGCAGCGCCCCAACTAGAAAAGGACAACGCCGTGCCCATTGCAAAGCTACCCACCGGGATCGATCTGCATTTCGAGACCACTGGCAATGGAGAGCCCCTGGTATTGATTCCAAGTACAGGCCTTGCCGGCAACATCTGGCACATCTATCAGGTGCCAGAGCTCGCCAAGCAGTTTCAGGTTATCACCTTCGACCCCCGCGGTTGCGGGCGCACTGCAGCACCCGACAGCCCGTTTACGATCGACCAATTGGCAAGCGACCTTGCTGCACTCTTGGATCACCTAGACATTCGTGCGGTACATTTGCTCGGCCACTCAATGGGCGGGCGCATTGCCATTGCCTTTGCCCTTGCCTTTCCGCGCCGCATCAAAAGTCTCATTCTCGCCGCCTCGGGTTCTGGTATTGCTGCCCGCCCCGGCGATGAATGCGTGCCCGGCCTTTCCATTCGCATGATGACGCACCTGATTGAAGCGGGCTTCGACAGCTACATCCGCTCCGAATTCACCGAAAAGACAACATATTTCACACAAGCCTACCTCGACAGCCATCCCGACAAAGTCCAGGAGTTTTTTGACATCGCCTGGCGGCATCACGCCAAATTGCGTCCCTACCTGCGCCTTGTCATCGCCCGCCAAAATTGGGAGGCAACACATCGGCTAGCTGAAATCTCCGCACCCACGCTGGTTGTGATCGGCGACCATGACGCCGGCGGCTCCAATCACCTCGCCCAAGCTGAGCGCCTGCTGGAAGGCTTACCCAACGCAGAACAACTGGTCTTGAAGGATCAGGCCCACGGCTTTTTTTGGCAGGCGCCGGACGACACCAACCGCTGGATAGCGGACTGGGTGAACCGTCATGCACAAATTTGACATCAAGAACTGAGCCGCACTGCGGTGCGCATTGGCCGCCTATTCAGGCCAGGCGATATTCGATCAGCAGTTAGCCTCTGTGGCTATCGCTGTAAGCGCCCGCTTCCGGACAGAACACTTATTGCAAAAGCGCGCACAAGGGCCCGGTCAAGTCTTTGAACAACCCGTTATGTTGAGGCACGACCACGTCGCCCCGATCACCATTTCGCTTGAATTTCAGAGCCGAAGACATCACGCCAATGGGCGTCGCCTTCGACATAATTGTCGTGCGGACGAACATTGCGATAGGATTCGGGGTCAAGCCCGCGCGGCTTTTCACCTTTTTCCACACTGGCGACAGCCTCCAGCATCAGGCGACGCATGGCAACGATTGCCTTGTCCGATGTACCCAGATTCTCGGTCGAGCGATCGACAATCGGCCCGCCCATATTTTCCTGGAGCGCATAGTCCTGCGTGTTAACGCCTGGAATTCCAGAATAGCTCTTCGTCTTTTGCTCGTGACGATCGATAAAATAGTCGTTGTCACGGTTACTCTTGAGCTTGTACGTGCCCGGCACGAAGTCGGCCCGGCCGCGTCCCATTAGAGTTTCCCATTCCTCGACGTATTCGGGATCGAGAGGATGCGCCTCATCATAAGCGCACATCAAATTGAAGACATTCGTCGAGTAGTCATCGATGGGCACCCAGATATGCCCATCCATTTTTGGCGGCTTGGCACGCTTGCCATCGAAGCCCGTCGTTTGCGCCCGAAATTGCTGGTTGGGCATGAAGTATTGATAAACGCGAACATAACGCCGGTTTGGACCGACATGTCGCGTCGACACGTAGTAGTAGCCATAGTCCGTGCGTTCTAGATCAATACTGGGAGTGGTATCGATATTGCGGACATCGGTTTTAGAATTGATATCGAAGCGGTGCAGGAATGAGGCATGCACGGTATCCAGTCCACCTTCCAGACCTTGCAGATAATTGCAATCCTCATAGGTCTTGGACACGAAAAAATGTGTTGCCGGCATCCGCATCCATTCGTAGTCAGGGTAAGGCGGCTGCTCGCCAGGATCACCGAGATAGGCGAACACAATCCCCGCCTTCTCATAGGTCGGATACGCCTTAAGTTTGATCCGATCCTTCATTGTGCTGTCGGCCGGCTCAGACGGAAGGTCAACACAATTGCCTTCGAGATCGAATTTCCAACCATGATAGACGCAACGAATGCCGCACGCCTCATTGCGTCCGAAATAGAGCGGCGCATGTCGATGCGGACAATAGGCATCGACGAGCCCGACGCGCCCCTCGCTGTCACGAAAGGCGACCAGATCCTCACCCAACATGCGCACCTTGACGGGCGGCCCGTCAGCCTCCTTGACCTCTTCAGAAAGCAGTGCCGGCTGCCAATACCTGCGAAACAAAGCGCCGCCCGGCGTTCCAGGCCCAACGCGTGTCAAACGTTCGTTGTCCTCCGCTTTCAGCATTGCCTCATCCTCCCAAGCAAATCTAAGATCCTGTTGCACCGGCTCCGGCGCCGCGCAGCACACCAACAATAGGCAGTTTTGGGGCTTTCGTCACTACCCGCAGAAACCCTATGTCGCGCTGTTGAAACCACCCCAATTTTTTCAACCCATTGTGGTAACTGCACCGAAACGAACCGATCCACATTACCCCAATGAAGGATATCCAATGTCCCAAAAAATCGTCCAAGCGCAAACACTCAAGGCGTTCTGCCAACGGGCCTATCAGGCGGTCGGCGTACCCGAACGCGATGCTCTACTGGTCGCCGATAGCCTCGTTCAAGCCGATCTATGGGGCCATCAATCGCACGGCGTCATGCGCACATTTTGGTACGTCAAGCGGATACAATCTGGCGCAACCAACATTAGCGCACCCCCTGAATTTGTTATCGACCGTGGCGTCGTACGTGTGCTGGATGGCAATGATGGCCTGGGTCAGGTGGTGACTGAACGAGCGACGCGTGAAGCCATTCAAACTGCCAAACAACACGGTGCCGCCATCACATCAATTCGCAATTCCGGCCATTTCGGCACTGCCATGTACTATACCCGCATGGCCGCATTGGAAGGCTGCATCGCATTGTTGTTCACCAATGCGAGCCCCGCCATGGCGCCCTGGGGCGGGCGCCAAAAACTGGTGGGCACAAATCCCTGGTCGCTCGCAGCGCCCGCCGGCGCGCACCCACCAATGATCATGGATATCGCAACCAGCGCCGTTGCCCGTGGCAAAATTTATCTTGCCCGCCAACGTGGCACATCTATTCCAGAAGGCTGGGCCATTGACAGCGATGGCCGCCCGACGATCGACCCGGTCGCCGCCATTGCCGGTAATATTATGCCAATGGCTGGCCACAAAGGGTATGCGATTTCCACCATGTTGGATGTGCTGTCCGGTGTACTAAGCGCCAGCCACTTTGGCGGCGACGTTGTTGGCCCCTACGTACCGGAAGGCAAGAGTGGTGCTGGCCATCTCCTCATCGTGCTCGACATAGAGGCTTTTCGTCCTCTGGCGGACTTCAATAAGGACATGGAAGAATTGATCCGCCGCATCAAAACGGCCCCTAGATCACCGGATACCGAAGAAATATTTTATCCTGGCGAGATCGAGGCAAATACCGAGAAAAAATTGGCCCCTTCAGGCATCCCGATCCCTGAAGATACGTTTATTGATCTGAACAAAAACGCTGCGGCTCTATCAATTCCAACATTAGATGAAAAGACAAAATAAAAAGCCGGCCGCACTGGGCAGCCGACTTCAAATATCGTGATCAGAAATTACTTCGGCAGCAAAACTTTATCAATGACGTGGATCACACCATTATCCGCCATAACATTTGCCGAAACGACATTGGCACCATTTACGGTAACCCCTGCCTTGGACTTTTTAACGATCAACCGCGACGCAGTATTAAGCGGTTTCACTTTGATTGACTTGTGCGGCAGCATATCAGCTGTCAGCTTCCGCCCAACCACATGATAAGTCAGAATACTTGCCAGCTTTTGCTTATTTTCAGGCTTCAGCAGGCTTTCTACAGTGCCAGCCGGCAACGCCTTGAACGCATCATCTGTCGGCGCAAAAACAGTGATTGGCCCTTTGCCGCTCAACGCACCGACAAGACCTGCCGCTTTTGCCGCGGCAAGAAGCGTGTTGAACTTGCCGGCAGATTTCGCCGTCTCAACAACATTTGCTGCTTGCGCCGAAACAACACTTGCGAACAATACGCCCGCTGCAACCAAACCTGCTCTAATGATCTTCATTATTCAGCTCCTGATTTTTCGACAAATTGAAGCTTGGCCAAGCTTGATCATAAAACGATGCCGCTCCAATAACAGATCAACAGGGCAATCAAAATTTTTGAAAAAATTATTTGCTCAAGAAAATCGTTCTGGTGCTATGCTGGTTACACATGACGGAGTTGAAACAAACCGACATCCGTCTGCCGATGTCGGAAACCAACTTCGCAATAGACCAAGTAGTAGCGCCACATTCTGCGAAACCTTTCATCAAAACCAAGCTCCGCGATCGCTGGCCAGGCGCGTTCGAAACGCATCCGCCATTCAAGCAGCGTCTCTGCGTAGCTGTCACCGAACCGTTGATGCTGAGTGACTTCGAGTCCGGCCCGCGTCGCCTGTTCATAGATTATCCGTTCAGTAGGCAGCATACCGCCAGGGAAGATATATCTTTGTATGAAGTCCGGGCGCCGACGATAACTTTCGAAGATTCGTTCATTGATCGTGATCGCCTGCAAAACGGCAACGCCGCCGGGCTTCAAACAAGTCTTGAGACGTTCAAAGTATTGAGACCAATAACGTTCACCGACTGCTTCAATCATCTCGATCGACACGATCCTGTCGAACGCCTCGTCGACATCACGATAATCGCGAAGTGCAAAGTCCGCTTGTCCGGCAGACTGCAGCTTGGCATGAGCGGTTTTGGCATGCGCCAATTGCTCTTTCGACAACGTTATCCCATAGAGCGTGCATTCGGTGTCACTGATCAACCGGCGCGCAAAGGCACCCCAACCGCATCCAATCTCTAGTACCTTATGCCCCGGCCTGACATCGAGAAGCGCCTTGACGCGATCCAGCTTCTCGACTTGCGACGCCTCCAGCGATCGTACACCGTCACTATAGAGGCCCGAAGAATAGTTCATTTCAGGGTCGAGCCATTGCCCGTAGAAGGCGTTACCGAGATCGTAGTGCTGCGCAATATTGCGCCGACTGCCGCGGCGCGTATTGGAACGTGAAAAGTGTCCCATGCCGTTCAACGCATGCGCCAATCGCCAGCCGCTAGTCTCTTTTGTTAGCGCCTGTACATTAGCCAATCCGAAAGACATCACTTGGAATAGATCCGGTGTTGACCAATCGCCGTCGACGTAGCTTCGCGCAAGGCCATGTTCACCCTCATAAACAAGACGCCACAAGACACGCCAGCGATGAATAACAAGTGTCGCGGTCGGCCCGGGTTGAACACCGACATGTTCGATACTCTGGCCATTTGGCAACTCGATCATTGCGCGCCCGGCGCGAAACGACCGCAAGCGATAGCGGATGAACCAATGCACAAAATTCTGTGCTGCAAAGGAATTGTCGGCGGTCCTGGAGCGGCTGGGTATCATAGGTAGGTCTTTTTATTTGCTTTTTTCTATAATTGTAATGTCGTTTTCGGGCGGCGCGGGCTTTGCCATGATTTCAAAACCCTGCCACCACATGACCAATGCATGCCAATAGATTGAGGCCACCACTTTCAGCGTCAGCAGCGGATACGTCAGCAACAGGCGTGCAAGCCCGAGATCGGTGAGCGCCCGCCGTCTTCCACTGAGCCCTGTATTGATAATCAGCCCGGCATCATCATACCCGCCGACACCCAGCGCAATATGGCCTCCAGGCTTCTTGGCACGAAAGCGATAAGACATCTTCATGCCGAGGAACGGTGAAACGTAAAAGCCTTTCTCGCAGCGTTGGCGCACGTCCCCATCACCGTTTCCGGCCGGCACAACATAACTATGACGCTCACCATAGGTATTGTTGACCTCGTAGATCATGGCCACCAATTCGCCGTCACCGTGCGTGCAATAATAAACGGTCAAAGGATTGAAATCGTAGCCCATCACGCGTGGCATGCATAAAACCTGCACTTTAATGCCATCGCCAGAAATACCCGCCGCCTCAAGGTGTCTGATAATCTGTAATTTTATCGATGTCTTCGAACCATCACCATGATCGCGATCAAAAAAACTCAATATGTTTGGCTTGTTATACGAGAACAACCAGAGCCTTCGGCTGAGAGCCTCAATCTCATCGAGATCCAAGAACAACCAGTAGACCCGATAGCGCAAACGATGTGCACGCGGCCTTAATCTATGATGCATCACATGGCCATAATAGAGGCAGGATCGATCGTTCATGCACCCGCCCCTAATTGCACCAGCGGTATTCGCGCCGGCTCAAGTGAAATACGACCAGATTCGTTTGCAACTCGCCACGGACGCCGCACACCACCAAGCGCCTCCGCAACGGCCAACCCGGCCTGTAGTCCGTCCTCATGAAACCCGGCACCGAAATAAGCACCACAGAACCACGTTCGCCGCCGCCCCTGCAGCGACCACAACTCGCGTTGCGCCGAAATCGCAGCTTCATCCATGACCGGATGGGTGAATGTTTCGCAATGAATTGTTTTATCAGGGTGGGGCGCGTGCTCCGGATTGAGTGTCACGAATAAGGGCGTGCTGTCTGGAATGTGCTGCAGCAAATTCATCCAGTACGTGACGGTCAACGCTTCACCCTGTGCCCGATCGCGACGCCCGATATAATTCCAGCTCGACCACACCTTGCGCCGCTTCGGCATCAACTGCACATCGCTATGGAGATAGGCAAGGTTTGTGTTGTAGCGGAAGGCACCAAGCAACCGGCGTTCATCATGATCGGCATCCGCAATCAAGCCCAATGCTTGATTGGCATGCGCCGCAATCACAACCTCATCGAACGTTTCCGTGCTCCCAGATGCATCCACCACTTCCACGCGATCCGGGAAACGGCGCACCGCACGCACCGCGCATCCGAGCTTGATGCGTTCTCGGAAGCTATGCGTTAGCTTTTCGACATAGGCGCGGCTACCGCCGGCGACCGTCCGCCAAAGCGGCCGATTAAACACCTTGAGCAGACCATGGTTCTCGTTGAATCTCAAAAACGCACGCGCTGGATAGTTCAGAATTTCGGCCCGTGGCACCGACCAGATTGCAGCCGCCATAGCCAATAGATGATCATTGATGAAGGCCTCGCCATATCGATGGCGCACGAGATATTCGCCAAGCGAAAGCCCTTGGCACTCCGGCTTCGAAATATCGCGCGGCGCATTGCGGTAGAAGCGAAGCACATCGCGCACCATACCGAGGAACCGCTTCGAAACGATATTCTTGCGCTGCGCAAAAAGATGGTCAAGCGAGGTACCGGCATATTCTAACGCACCATCGTCGAGCGAGATGGCCAGCGACATGTTGGTCTCGCGCGATTGCACGCCCAGGTGATCAAAAAGCTGAACCAAATTGGGGTAAGCGTCAGGATTATAGACGATGAAGCCAATATCGACCGGCTGATTGCCTTCCGCACCCGGCGCATCAAAAGTGTAGGAATGACCGCCGATCCGCGGTGCCTGCTCAAAGACTGTGATAGACTGCGTCTTATCGAGCAACCAGGCAGCGCTGAGCCCGGCAATACCTGTACCGACCACGGCCACCCTTTTGCCGATAAACTGCCCATCCATTGCGTTTCTCCAAGAGGTAGAAGGGCCCGGTTGAGGCACCCGCCGAATTACGCAATACTTACGAACCGGTATCACTGACGGATCACCGTCAATTAATGCTACCTGCAATGATCCATTGCACCCCTCTGGCCGTATTTGGTCCATGCAGGTAGAAATTATGATAGAACAGACAGGTTTTTCGGCGCCTCGGCCCGTTAGGTCGGATCGCGTGGTCTGGCGGCAAACACGTCTTCCCAGTGGAACATCAATGCATGATCAACCCCAAATATCTCCGGCCGCCGCCGACAATCCATCAACGCTGATCAAATTGATCGCAAAGGAGCAAAACAAAGAGGCTTTCAAGCAATTGTTTGATCTTTATGCGCCACGTCTGAAGAATTTTCTGATGCGCCAAGGCACGACGCCCGAAGCGGCAGAGGATCTTGCTCAGGAAGCCATGCTGATGGTTTGGCGTAAGGCCCACTATTTCGCCGACAGCAAGGGCAGCGCCTCAACTTGGATCTTTACCATCGCGCGCAATCTGCGCATCGACGAGGCCCGTCGGGCGCAACGCGCGCAGCATTATGCCATGGTCGAAGACTTCGATGATGAGGAGCCCGAACGCCCGGATGACATTGTGACCAACGCGCAATATGCCAGTCATGTGCATGCCGCCATGCAGGAGCTGCCGCCCGAACAGCTTGAAGTCATCAAATTATCATTCATGGAGGGGGCAGCGCACGGCGAAATTGCCGAGCGCCTCAACCTTCCGCTTGGAACAGTAAAATCACGCCTCCGGCTAGCAATCCGTCGTTTGAGGAATTCTCTTGAGGACCTTTCATGACCATCTCCCATCACCCAACTGACGAAACTCTGGCAGAATTTGCTGCTGGAACCTTGGACGAAGGCAAATCATTAGTTGTCTCGGTCCATCTTACTCACTGCCAGGCCTGCCGGCAGGCTGTAAAGCAGTTCAATTTGATTGCTGGTGCTATGCTTGAGACCCAGTCAGTGTTGGCTGGGGCAACAAGTGCTGACCACAAGGTTCGAATGCCGAACCTTGACACCTTGCCACCGATGGATGCCGCACCAGACCGGTCTCACCACCTCGCAGAACGCCGATTCAAGGACGACGGTAAGACCTCGCCGTTGGATCTTTATAGCGCCTGCGAATGGCGTCGGATCGGTCTTGGAGTTCAGTTCAAGTCCGTTGATGTACCGTCAAATGATGGCACGCGCGTCTTTCTTTTGAAGGCAGCTCCTGGAACCCGCCTTCCTGACCATCGCCATAGCGGTTTGGAATGGACATGCGTCCTCAAGGGCGCGTTCAGCCATGACTTTGGGCGCTTTGGCCCTGGCGATTTCGACGAAGCCGATCATACTGTCGAACATCGTCCGTTTGTCGAGCGCGAGGGCGATTGCATTTGCCTTGTTGCGCTAAATGGGCAGATTGAGCTGCGCAGTTGGGTCGGTCGGCTGATACAGCCGCTCGTAAAACTTTAAACTGGCGAAACGGCACAATTTGCATTGTATCGGCGACCAATTTTCCACACCCGATAGAACCAAGCTGATCCACGAAGCGTAAGCAATTAAACGCTGAAGAGACCGTCATCACCCGGGGCTCACCATGTCTTGGCTCTCGCTGCTACACCTCTCGTTCTTGATCTGGCTCGCACTCACAGCCGTGATGGCGTTTGCCTGGCTCGTCCAGCAGCGGTCCGGCAACAGCGGCTGGGTCGATGTGTTTTGGACCTTCGGTGTGGCACTCGTAGCCATCGCCACGGCAATAGTCTGGCAAGTCGCAGAAACCAACGGCGTACGGTTCATATTGGTGATTTCAATGACCACCCTTTGGGCTTTGCGCCTTGGTGGCTACATCGTGATGCGTACCAAGGACATTGCCGACGACCCGAGATATGCCAAACTCAGCGCCGATTGGGGCGCGCGGGCTCCGTTCAATATGTTCTGGCTATTACAATTCCAGGCGTTAGCATCCGTACCATTGTGCCTCGCCATAGTGCTGGCCGCCCTCAATCCGGCACCAACATTTGCCATTTTGGATGTGTTTGGCGTGTTGCTTTTTGTCGCCGGCATCTCCGGATCCGCCATCGCCGATCAACAGTTACGCCACTTCAAAGGGCGGCCAGACGCCAGCGGGCAAATCTGCGATGTCGGTCTTTGGTCGCTCTCGCGTCATCCAAATTACTTCTTCGAATGGTTGGTGTGGTGCGCTTATCCGCTATTGGCAGTTTCGTTTGCCGGCGGCTGGCCCTGGGGGTGGCTGGCGTTCGCCGCACCGATCTTGATGTACGTCTTGCTCAATAACGTATCAGGAATTCCGCCGCTTGAGGCGCATATGACCGCGAAATACGGCGAAAAGTATCTCAGCTATCAACGCCGCACCAGCGCGTTTTTTCCGATCCCGACCTCCGATTTTGAAGAAGGACAAGCCTAATGACCATCGTTGAAAACATTCTTTCGTTTACCGAGCGCACCAATCTGCCGGATCCGGTGACACAAGCAGGGATTACGTTTTTGGTAAGCCGGTCCAAACGGGATCGCGCCCGCCAGCCCGAAACCTTGACGGCCGAATTTGCGAGAAATATGAGCGCCTACCCTATCGCCCTGAACACCGACGCAGCAAACCGTCAACACTATGAAGTCCCGGCGGCCTTCTTTGCCAAGTCTCTCGGCGCGCGGCGCAAGTACTCCTGCTGCTATTATGAATCGGATGACACGCCCCTCGATGTTGCCGAGGAAAAGGCGCTCACAATGACGTGCGGTTATGCCGACCTCCAAGACGGCCAATCGATTTTGGAATTGGGCTGCGGCTGGGGCTCACTAACGCTATGGATGGCTGAAAAATATCCCGGTTCCCACATTACAGCAGTGTCAAATTCGCAATCTCAACGCGACTATATTTTGTCTCGCGCCAAGGCCGCAGATCTGACCAACGTCGACGTCATCACCGCCGACATGAATATATTCGAAACCAACCAACGCTTCGATCGCATCGTCTCAATCGAAATGTTTGAGCATATGGCCAACTGGCGTCCCCTTTTCGAAAAGGCCCTCAAATGGCTGCAACCAGATGGCCGAATGTATATTCATATTTTTAGTCATCGAACCGCCCCTTATCGCTTCGACATCGGCGACAAATCCGATTGGATCGCCCAACACTTTTTCACCGGCGGCATCATGCCGAGTCATTATTTGATGTTTGAATTCTCTGACCTTTTTGAGGTCGAACGCGATTGGCGCTGGAGCGGTATCCACTACGCCCGCACCGCCCGTGACTGGCTCAACAACTACGATAACAATAGCGCCGAAATCGATCCGATTCTGCAAACCGTCTATGGACCGGAGGCTCAGATCTGGAAACGTCGCTGGCGTCTCTTTTATCTGGCAACAAGGGGTTTGTTTGGGCACAGTGACGGCCAGGAATGGGGCATCAGTCATTATCGCTTGAAGCCCCGCTCCTAAAACACTTCCAGTTGCGGCTGCAAATAGAAGGGGCCAGCCGCAGAGACCGGCGCTTCTTTGCTTCAGACCAATCAATAAATTGCGCGCACGGCATAAAACGCCGCTAGCGCACAAAATGCAGCCGTCAGCGCACCATAGGTAATATCGATCAATGTCAGTTGCAGCGTCCAAGCCTTGAGCGTGGCATAATTGGTTAGATCATAAGTGGCATACGCAAGTGCCCCGTAGAGCATTGCCAGCGCCACTGCCAGGATAGCCGAGTTCTCACGCAATGCCGGCATCACTGCGAACACCACGATCCCGACCGGATAAAACAAATAAAACACCACCGCCGGCAGTATACGGATCTGATCGAGCAGCATCGGGCCTAAAATCGGACGGTAAAGTTTGTCGGCCATGGACATCAACCATATCGCATCGATGATCCCGAAAACGATAAGGATCGTCACATAGGCCACGAGATAAGACATTTAAGACCTCCGTTCCGCATAGGTGAATGCACCAACTACGGTTCGCGCTGGCATATGGATTGATTATTGGCCGTCCGACGCCGCACCCGCAGCGGCGAAAAGTTACCATTGCTGCTACTGCTTAATGGATGTTGGCCTTATTCAGTGCTGACAGTATAACGAAAAGGGCATCACGAGGTGCCTCAACACATGCGTCGGGATAAAACCGCAAATGCATAGATCGTTATCAGGATCAATTCAGTTGCCACTGCTTCTCATCGCTGGAGCAGTATTGTTGATATCTACCGCGCCAGCCCACAGCTGCGGCCGTGTCACCATCGCTGAAATGAAGTGGGCCTCTGCGGAATTCGCTGCCAACGTCGATAAGATCATTCTTGAGAAAGGCTTCGGCTGCCGCGTGCGCCTGTTAGCTGGCGATACCATGCCGACCACCGCATCGATGACATCGAAAGGCCAACCTGATATCGCTCCCGAACTTTGGATCAACGCGATCAAGGCGACAATCGAGCGCGCCGTCAAAGCCGGTCGACTGAAGATTGCCGGCAAAATCCTCTCTGAGGGCGGCATCGACGGCTGGTGGATACCGGCTTACATGCTTGAGAAACACCCGGAACTCACGACACTATCCGCGGTCCTGAAGCGGCCGGACCTATTTCCCAACCCTGAAAACAATTCACGTGGCGCATTATACAATTGCCCATCGGGCTGGCATTGCCAGATCATCACGGAGAATTTGGCCCGTGCCTTCAAGCTCAAGGCAAAAGGCTTCGACCTGGTGGATACCGGCTCGGCTGCCGGTCTCGATGGCAGCCTTGCCAAGGCCTACACCCGCCGCCAGGCATGGTTCGGATATTATTGGGCACCAACGCCATTGTCAGCGAAATACAAAATGGTACGGCTAAAAATGGGCGTTGCGCATGACCCGGTGGAGTGGGACCGTTGTACCGGCCGCGCCGATTGCGCAAAACCAAAGAAGAACGCTTTTACCCGCGCAACGGTCAACACCGTTACATCAGCCGAATTCGCAAAGCGCGCACCCGAAGCCTTTGCTTATTTGGCCAAACGATCCTGGACCAACGCACTGATCACCCGCTACATCGCGTTCATGGAAAAGAACCAGGCCGCTGGCGATGAGGCGGCGGAAAAATTCCTAAAGTCTGCGCCAGACGTGTGGACCAACTGGCTCCCGGACCATATCGCCAAAAAAGTCAAAGCCGCGCTTTAGTTCGAACTGGCGAGGCGCAGCGCTATTCGCCAACCCACTATCGCAAGCGCTCGCAATCAGATTCGAACCTAGCTGGTTTCACAGAGGTCTCCATGAGCATATCGAGTGCACTGCCAAATTGGTTGTTTCAGTTTCCAGAGATGGACAAAGCTGCCTTACGCGACCTCAAGCGATCGATTGACAGCGGCTATCGCGAGTTCTCACGTGACTGGGGCGCAAGCATCGAAGCCTTCTTCGACCCGCTCCTTGGCCTCCTGGTCAGCGTCGAATACCTGTTTCAGGCAATCCCCTGGTGGCTGGTGATTGCGATGCTCGCAAGCATTGCCTATTCGGCCTCGCGACGCTGGTCGCTGCCTCTCGGACTTGCCGTTGCACTCATCGCAATCGGTTATTTCGGGATGTGGCAGGCGATGATGTCTACAATGGCATTCATTACCGTTGCTACGGCGTTGTCGATCCTCATTGGATTTCCGATCGGCATTGCCATGGCACGCCACGATCGCGCACAATCCGTCATCACCCCCATCCTCGATGTCATGCAGACGATGCCAAACTTCGTCTACTTGATACCCGTCGTCATGTTGCTCGGGATCGGCAAGATCCCAGGTCTCATTGCCGTCGTCATCTATGCCATGCCGCCCATAATCCGCTTCACCAACCTTGGCATTCGGCTCGTCGACAAAGAAGTCCTCGAAGCCGCCCACGCATTTGGCACGACCCATTGGCAGCGTCTTTTCAACATCGAGATTCCCATGGCCCTGCCAACGATCCTGGCCGGCGTCAATCAGACCATCATGATGGCTCTCGCCATGGTCGTGATCGCTGCAATGATCGGTGTTCAAGGACTTGGCCAACCGGTTTTAAAAGCCGTCACAAACCAGTATTTTGCGCTTGGCCTCTTTAATGGCTTGGCAATTGTCGCCCTGGCGATCATGTTCGACCGCATCACTCAGGCATTCGGGACCCGCGTGCACACTGATCGGACCGCTCCCCATGCCTGACCAATCCCAACCAGCAATTCGCATTCGCGACCTCTACAAAATCTTCGGCCCCTCACCGAACGACGCATTGGCGGAAGTAAAAGCTGGCTTGAGCAAGGCCGATCTATTGGCACGTGATGGCCATGTCCTGGCCTTGAAGGATATAGATCTCGATATTGGAGAGGGAACGATCACCGCCATAATGGGTCTTTCAGGCAGCGGCAAATCCACACTCTTACGCCACATCAACTTCCTGATCGCACCGACCGGTGGCACTGTCGAGGTCCTCGGCCATCAGCTCAACGAGCTGACGCCAGCGGAGATTCAGCATCTTCGACGCCATACCATTTCGATGGTCTTTCAGTCCTTTGCACTGTTTCCTCACAAGACCGTTCGCGCCAACATTGCCTTCGGTCTTAGTGTCCAAGGTCGGAGCCAGGCAGAAATCATCACCACCACCAACCATTGGATCGACCGCATGGGCTTGGTCGGCTTTGCGGACCATTATCCGGTCACCCTCTCAGGCGGCATGCAGCAACGCGTCGGCCTAGCCCGGGCGCTTGCAACTGACGCTGAAGTTTTACTACTTGATGAACCCTTCAGTGCCCTCGACCCGCTGATCCGCCAAGATATGCAGACACTACTGCTGGATCTCCAGAACGATCTCCGAAAAACCATTGTGGTGATCAGCCATGACCTCGACGAAGCACTGAAATTGGGCGATCGTGTTCTCATCCTTGCTGAGGGCGAAGTCGTCCAGGACGCACCGCCGGCAGCGCTCCTCCTCAACCCGGCCAATGCTTATGTCGAACGCTTCACGGCCAGGATAAATTCCGCTCGTGTTCTGACATTAGGTGACATCGTCAGCCGAAATGCAGCACAATCCGGCGACATTACGTTACCGGCCAGCCTAACCCTTGAGGCGGCGCTTGAGACCATGATCGGCGCAAATGCGGTAGCGACGCTTGTCACCGATAGCGCCAATCAGCCGCTAGGCCGCGCCGACTTACACACCATCATGGCCGCCATCCGCGGCCACCAAAATTTGCGCGCAAATCCTGACAGCTGAGTTGTACGATGGCATGTCATGGACAGATCGATACGCATCACGTCCGATCAGGCACAGACTGTGGCCTTCGCGACACGCACCACACATGACCGGCTGACCTCACGAACACCACAAGACATCAGACACAGGGAGCGTTCGTTGCTCACGACTATAGGACGAATTAACAATTTACTGCCTGTTTTTATTGGTTAATTTGAGATACATTGGCCACAAACCGCGTTAGAGAACAAGGCCGGAACCCAGATCGCTCCCCCAGCCTCGCCGCCACATCGAACCGGATCGGCGAATCTGGCGGTTCATAGGCGGCATTGTGACGAGAATATTTCTAGTCACTGTTCGTTGTTCAATTAGACACGCGAGGAGACTTCAATATTGGACGAGGTCCGAAAAGAACTTCTCGAGTTTTTGCCACGACTAAGACGTTTCGCTCTTGGACTTACCGGAAGTCAAGATTCGGCAGATGACCTCGTGCAAGAAACATGTCTGCGCGCGTTGTCTCGTATCGACCAGTTTGAAAAGGGGACCCGATTAGACAGTTGGCTTTATCGAATTGCACAGAATGTATGGATTGACGAACGCAAAAGTGCCCGCGCTCGTACGCCACACACCGACCTCGATACAGCAGCGGACGTTGCCGACACCTTAGGACAAAACGCAATCGAAGCGCGCATAACAATGCTGGAGGTTAGCAAGGCGATCAGCCAGTTACCCGATGATCTCAAGGTCTTAGTACTCGTCGTGTGTGTTGATGGCAGCAGCTACCAGGAGGCAGCAGAAATATGTTCCATACCGGTCGGCACCGTGATGAGCCGTTTAGCCAGAGCGAGACGCATGCTGCACGGCGCATTGAATATGCCGCATAACGAGAAGGGCAACGGTTAAAGAATTGGGGTTGAGAAAAAGCGACAAAGAGGTGGCAACCCAAGATAAACCAAACTTGGGCGGCTGACTGATGGATTAAAAATTGCCAGGTTTTTTAGAATTTGAACCACAATCTATATGACAAAAATTTATATGACAAAAATCTATATGACAGCAAAATTATTAAAGTGACAATTAGCAACGGAACATAAGCACAAAACCAAATTAAAGAACATTAACGCGTGACAAGAAAAACGGCCGACAGTGCATTTCCCGCGCATTATAGACTTTTGGAGCAAAGGTGACCCGTGACCAAACCCGACGGACAAACAATAATGGCCTACGCAGACGGCGCATTGGATGCCGCGACGCAAGAAGCCGTTAAACAACAGATTGACCAGGACCCAGAGTCACAGGCACTGCTCCGGATTTATTTGGAGACCGGTCAGTCACTTTCTGAAGCATTTAAACCCATCTATGAAGCACCGCTTCCTGCCGCATGGATTGACTTGGTGAACAACCATGGCCGGGCTGTCTCCCGGCAAGCAGATGCGACGGCTGACGCATATATTTCCCAGCGTGGCAAATCTCTGTTCACACGCATGGTGGATCGGGCCAGGCACCTGGTATCCGGTAACTTTGATTTCACCCCACAATTGGCAGCAGCAAGCGCGATGTTCATCTTTGCGGTCGGTGCAGGCTTTGGCTGGCTCGTGAGCATGAATCCAACGCCAACACCGGGCCATCCGGCAAACACGTCTATTGTCATGGGAGCGTTGGCGCAAGATAGTCCTATGGCCACCGCCTTGGCGCGCACGCCGAGCCGTAAGGCAGCATTTTGGAAAACGGCAGCGGGGACTGACGCCGCCTTCATGCCGATCATGAGTTTTCAAACTAAGGACCGCCGCCTTTGCCGCCAGTTTATATATCGCACTACAACACGTGCTGGCGTCAGCGGCCTCGCCTGCAAACACGCAACCGGCGGTTGGCGCATCGAAGTCGCAGGGAATGCCAACATCCCGATCCTCAACAAGGATAACGTGAAGACAGCCTCGGTCGTGAAGCACTCACGGCATGTTGAAAAGGCCATAGACGGAATGATCAGCGGTGACTTCTTCGCCGCCGCAGATGAAGCACGCCACATCGCAAATGGCTGGCAAGTGAAATAGGCATCGCGCGAAGCTTTTGGCCGACCGATATTCCACGCCGAAGCATCAGCATCACACTAGCCCTATGCTCATCACAGCTCTGCAATAGAAAAGGCTCTCGAAACCGCCAGCGGTTTCGAGAGCCTGGACGCATTTGATATCCAAACTGAGGCCGTCTCTGAATTAGCGCGTGCGGTGGTAGCCATCGCTATCCGGCATTTCACCGGCGCAAATCTCACTGGCGCGGTTGTCATGCCCGATGAGGCGACAAACCTCTGCCTTCACTGATGGATTGACGCGAACGGCACGGCCTGAAACGCGCATACCATAACTCCGCGCCACCTTGGCGAGATAAGTGTCGCCACAAAATGGCGTCGCAATTTCGCTGCCGTTGACGATCTGCCAAGGGCCTTGACAGTAAATGCCGGCGGATGCTGGTGCGCTTGCTGCGGTTGCGAATACAGAAGCGACTATTGCAAGTCCAATGAATTTGCGCATGGTATTTCCTTCCACGATTATCCAGATAATTGCTTAAATTTATAAGTTGTTGTTCATTCCGCACGGCCTCAGGCCCGTGCGTTCTATCCAATATTTAACCGACACCGAAGGGAAGTGCTGTTCCCTCAGGAACAGGCTAGAGAGCCGCATGCCTCGAGGTCCAGCCCAGCTGTACGTGGCCCGCAGCCCGGTATACAATTTTCTGCCTAGAAGATTGGCCTGGGAGCAGATTGCCCCTGGCGCTTGAGGGCCTGATGCCCGGCGAACGATGGAGACCACGTTGACCAGCCCCTGCATAATTACCGTCGCAATCACCGGCTCCCTGCCGACCAAGAAAAACAACCCAGCCGTACCGATTACAGTCGAAGAACAAATCGACTCGACCCAAGAGGCATTCGAAGCCGGCGCCACCTTAGCACACTGCCATGTACGCAATGATGATGGCTCGCCAACCTCCGATCCAGAGCGCTTTGGCCGCCTCCTGGAAGGACTGCGCAAACACTGCCCGGGAATGATCGTTCAGTTGTCAACCGGCGGTCGATCGGGCAGCGGGCACGAGCGCGGCGGCATGCTGCCATTGCGCCCCGACATGGCCTCGCTCTCGACCGGGTCCTGCAATTTTCCAACGCGAGTTTATGAAAACGAACCACAGCTCATTGATTGGCTCGCCGATGAAATGCGCACATATTCAATAAAACCGGAAATCGAGGTGTTCGATTTATCGATGCTCTTCAAGGCTGTCGAAATGGTCCGCAATGAACAGATCATCGGCCCGCTTCACGTACAATTCGTCATGGGTGTCAAGAACGCAATGCCGGTAGACCGCGAAACCTTTGAATTCTATGTTGCGACCTTGAAGCGCATAGCGCCGGATGCGACATGGACGGGGGCCGGCATCGGCAAAGATCAAATCACCCTCAATCATTGGTCGCTGGAATTGGGCGGTCATTGTCGCACGGGCCTGGAAGACAATGTCAGGCTCGATCGCGACACACTTGCCCCTTCCAATGCGGCACTGGTCTCCCGTATCGTCGAACTGTGCGAATCGTATGGGCGCCACACCGCAAGCGTCACGGAAGCCCGCGAACTACTCGGCTTGCCGGGCGTCCACTAAATCACGCGAGGACCATATAACTAGTAGGCGGCATGGGCATGAACTTTGGCTTCCACGATGTCTTCAATTTGACCCGTAAACTGAATGAGATCTGGCATCGAGGCGGTGATAAAAGCCTACTCGATCAATACGACCGCCAGCGCAAGACGGTTGCGGAAGAGTATTCGCAGCGCCAGACCATAGAAAACAAAAACAATATAGAACAACGAGACCCCGAAGTTCGCCAACGCTTTTGCGGTCAACTGCGCGACATCGTAAACGATCGAGAACAATTGCATGTTTATCTGCGACGCGCTGCGATGATCGAAGGTATCGCGCGCGAGGCAGCCATCTCTTAACCAAAAGCTTCGATAGGAACATTACATGCAGTTCTTCCGCGCCAAAATTTGGTTCTGCCGATGAACACCAAACCAATCCTCGTCACCGGGGCCAGTGGGCAAACGGGGCGCAAAGTCGTCTCAGCACTTCTTGCTCGCAATGCTAAGGTGCGAGCCTTTGTGCGCCGGCACGAAGCTGGCGAAGATCTTAAGACTTACGGCCCCGTTGAAATCTCGCTCGGCGATTTTGAGGATCATCAAACCATCGCCACTGCACTGTCTGGCATCGGTGTCGTCGTCCACATTTGCCCGCCGATGGCACCCAATGAAGACACCCTGGCCAAATCACTTATCGAATTGTGCCAGGCAGCTGGCGTTTCACGCCTGGTCCTGTATTCCGTCCTGCACCCAATCGTCGCAAACGTTCCCCATCACAGACGTAAACTTGCTGCCGAACGTGCACTGATTGAATCCGGCTTAAATTATACCATCCTTCAGCCCTGCCGTTATATGCAGCATCTCGGCACCATCTGGAACCGCGTCATTGAATCAGGTGTCCACGCGATGCCCTTTAGTACCCACGCCAAATTCAGTGTTGTGGATCTAGAAGATCTCGCCGAGGCGACAGCGATTGTAGCAAGCGAACCGAATCACGACCACGCCACCTATCAATTAGCCGGGCCGGAGCAATTGTCTCAAACCGACATGGCTGAAATCATCTCCAAGGTGACAGGCAAACGGGTTACGGCAGCTGTGCTCGATGCCGAGCTGTTCGCATCCCGGCTTGCCACCTCCGGCATGCCCGAACACCGCATCGCCACCATGACGGCCATGAATCAGCACTATGACGCCCATGGCCTGGCAGGAAATAGCAACGTCTTGCGCTATCTGCTGGGACGCGAGCCGACCGACTTCGAAACATATATCCGCCGAGACTTGCACACTGGCTGACACACTGACGCGATCGACCAGCGGACATTAGCGGCCCAGAGAGGATCACATCATGGCGCAACGAGAATTGCTGGCATTTCATAAACTCATCGGTGTCAAAACCATCGACAACGATAATGAAGACGGCAAGTGTGAATTGCAGGTAGAGGCCTTCGAGGACCTAGGAAACCGCCGTGGCAATTTGCACGGTGGCGCAGTTGCTGCCTACCTGGATATTGCCATGGCGCGTGCGCTGCACACAGTCATTCCCAATGACGCCGGAATTGCAACCATTAGTATGACCATAAACTATATGGAGCCCGCCATCGGCAAC
The DNA here is from genome assembly GCA_965223255.1 of Hyphomicrobiaceae bacterium. Lineage (GTDB taxonomy): Bacteria > Pseudomonadota > Alphaproteobacteria > Rhizobiales > Hyphomicrobiaceae > CBDCWA01. The sequence continues at coordinate 1,678,807 of CBDCWA010000004.1, forward strand.
GTTACGGTCAAGTGCCAAGTTGAGCGCGCAGGCGGCTCGATAGCAGTCTTGCGCGGTGAAGTGGTCAATCCGGATGCAACCATCGCTGCCAATGCGAGTGCCGTATTCCGGATCCAACGCCGTAGTTAAATCTTCGCGCCAATTATTCAAACCGTAGTCAGTCTCACATGCGGGCGACTTTAAAGGTCGCTGAAAAACCAACCCAGACGAAAACAGTGCAAACTGCACTTCGTCATAACGCCCGACAGGTTCTAGCGCGCTTCCGCAATCCGCGCGACGGTTGGGGCCGCGCACTGGCTGGTGTTTGGTAATTGCACCAATCCATGTCCATAAATGGGGTCCTTGCCTGGCCGTCCCAGATCCTTGGGTCTGATACTGCTAAGAAAAGCAAGGCGAGTCTTTTGTGGCAATCCGTGGTAAAGGGCTGCGACGACTGACGTCACAAACGGCGTCGCGAGCGAAGTGCCAGTCAAGAGCCTTTCTTTTTGCGCTGGCCCTGCGGTCCAGATATCCACGCCGGGTGCGGCAAGATCTATATAAGTGCCTCTATTAGCGTATCGGAAGTTCCGCAACCGTCGGTCCACCGCGGTGACCGCCACCACATTCGTATAGGCCGCCGGATAGGCATAGGCAGCCGCCGGCCCCTCATTACCACCGGCGGCAATTACAATCGTCCCGCGTCGGCTGAGCTGTTGCAGCACCATTTTAATCAGTTTGTCCTTTGGACCGACTAGGCTGAGGTTAACGACATGCGCACCCCATTCCTGCATGTGCAAGAGCGCCTTATAGAGGCTGGCCGTATCCGAGGTTGGCTGTCCGTTTGCATCTTCTTTGAAGATGTCGATCGCCATGTATTGGGCATCTGGTAGCAGACCGGGTGTCGAGCTGTTTGGACTGCCTGCTAATAGTGCGAGGATGCCCGTACCGTGTCCCCGCAGCACCCGCCGACCTTTCCGCTTGTGAACATATAGGGCCTTTATGTTTCGCCCGGCAAAAGCGGGATGCTTATGATCAAACGCAGTATCAATAACGCCGATCTTTATGTTCGAGACACATTTTGCAATGCTGGGCCGCCATTTGATCGACGCCGCGCCATAACATTGTGATTTCGGGCATCTCGTGCGGCTGGGCTTTGTTAGCTCTGTTCGCCAGTTGGAGCCCGGTCCACCAGTTGCCGGATTGAACAAGCGGTAGCGTCGATTAAGGAAAACCGCCTGTCCCTTCAAGAGCTCACGAGTCCGGTCAAAATCCGAACCGCTCAACCCTGCAGGTGGCAACACCAAGCGCGTTAATCCGCCACCGGTCAACCCCGCCGGCGAGAGGGATTTAGGCTCGAGCCCCATCGTCGTAAGACCAACCGCCGATCCATCAGTCAAGTTTCGCACCAAGAGCTCACCCGCCACGACCGATGACGATGGTGCCGACTTTCCTGCCAGCACCTTAGTCCATGTCGTCGGTGCCAGTCGGGCGGCAACGCGCGCGCGCGCCGCAGATTGCTTCCGCTTCGCCGTAGGTGGAGTTTTTACCGTTCGGGCATCGCCTAGGGCTTTGTTATTCTTTCGCCGCGAGGCAACCGTAAATCGAGGGGCCGGCGACCGCGTAGCCAGCTGACGTGTATTCTGACGTCCCTTGCTCTTGTCAGAACCAGACGTTGAAGCTGGTTTTACCCGCGGATATTTCTTCTTGATAGGTTTGGCACGCCAGGCACGTCTTTGACGTTCTCGCCGCCGTGCCCGCTGTTTAAGGTGACGGCGCTGGCGCACCGAGCGAGGCTTGCGACCCCAGGGTAACTTAACAGTCTTCTTGGGCTTCGCCGCCGCCTTCCTCGCAGACGACTTAGACGGCGGGAACCATCTTCGAAAGACCTCACGCATAGTCGCTGGAACCGGAGCCTTGTACTCTTCGTCTATAGCCGCCACCGACCGTTCGCGATCTGACTGCTTATTGCTCCCACCAGACTCATCACTTCCGTCTGCGGTCTCTTCCTCGGCATCGTCATCATCGTCTTTCGCATCTTGCTTTTTAGATTGATTTTTACCTGCGGGTTTGGATTTCGACGACGTCTGCTGCTTCGATTTTCTGCGGCGCTGCTGGCGTTGTGCCCGTTGTCTCTGGCGTTGTGCCCGTTGTCTCCGGCGTTGCGCGCGTTGTCTCTGGCGTTGGGCCCGTTGTCTCTGGCGTTGGGCGCGCTGTCTTTGGAGCTGCATGCGCCTCCGCATCATTTGACGCTGGCGCATCATCCGCTGCATCATTTGACGCTGCAGCATCATCTGACGTTGGCGCGATTTACTCGACGCTTGGGCCGGCTGCGTGAAGGAAATTGGTGTGGCAGTGCGAGTGCTTATCTGGCCCTCAAAGCCAGACGGCAATGGTATCGGGACTGTGAGCACGATGAGCGAGAGTGCAACGATCGCAACAAGGCGAACGGCAGCCCCCTTCAACACCGATACTGAACGAGCCAACTTAACGGTCATCTACAGAATACTTCGCAACGCAATCTACCCGGAACATCAGACCAACGATAACGGCAAAAAGGCGCTCTGAAAGCGGCCAATGCCGCCAGAACGAATTCGTTAACCAGTTTTCTGTGGACAAGGCGTGACCATAGCCATACGGACACACTCCCCTAGACCCCGATCTCTCGGCCCAGTTTAAACATACTAGGCCCAAATATTCAACTTAGTTCAGAAATTAAAATCGAGCTATTCCAGAATTAAATCCATTGTCAATCGTTGTCCCAATGTCTGGCAAATGATTGAGCACCTTCTACGGGGGTATTTGCCGATAATGGGACAACCCCTAAGGATGCCGAGCGTATCCAACGCGGGTTGTATGGATGATCCAGTACGTGTTTTCCCTGTACCCCGCCACAGCAGCGCGTACCGGATCATCTTTTCCTCTCGTCTCAACCACTTGGAGCGACGCTGAGGCTATGATGTCCCGCGGTCAGCTTCCCCACACCTAGCCGCACAATTTATCATATTCACGTGATCATCATCACTGTGCCGGCTTATCCCGCTTGACAGTTCTGCCCAACATTGCGAGCCAGCGTCTCCGGCGTCGCGATCGGTCCCCCGTAAGATGATCAGGCGCTCGCGGGAAACTGATCATTTGAACAGTTTGAGCATTGCATAGAACGACACACCTCAAGCACGAGCAAAAAGCAGTTCTGCAAATCGAAGCACCAGGATGATCAACTGTGGACCTTCGACAATGAGAAATCGAGGACTTCGGCAGTGAGTGAAGCCGCAGCGCCAGCCGCGCCTAGCAAAATACCGCGTATTGTCTCTCTCGATCTGCTACGCGGCTACGCCGTACTCGGAATGTTGCTTATCAATATTCCAGAGATGGGCCGCAGCATACACGATCTGTTTTCGGGGCCTTACGAAGGCTGGACAGAGACCGACAAGATCTTGTTTTGGGTGCGCGAGATCTTCGTTGAAGGTAACAACCGCACGCTGTTCACAATGCTGTTTGGCGCTGCCTTCATGATCATGGTCTCCAAGGCGATGCGCCCGGAGGACCCGGTCGGCCCCGTCGATCTGTACTATCGGCGCTGTCTCTGGATGCTGTTGTTCGGCATCATTCATGCCACGCTACTGCTTTGGCCAAGTGATATCCTGTTCCACTATGCTGCTCCGGCGATGGCATTACTTCCGTTTCGCAATTGGAGCCCGAAGGCGCTCATCTTTCTGGTTATACCGCTAATTTGTGTCCTAAACCTTTGCGAGGCACGCACCGATATCGGCCACGCGCGTTTGGCGGCAATTGCCAAAGCTGCAGAAGCCAAGCAGGACCAAGGCAAGATACTAACTGGGGCTGAGGAAGCGGCCATCGAAGAATGGCAAGACGTCCGCGATGCCCCCAAAATCGACCAAGACGAACTCAAAAAAGAACAGCAGGCCCGCAAAGGGTATTGGTCATCTGTTGTTTTTCAGACCAAAGTCTGGCTCTCGTGGCTCGACATCGATGCATTCTGCTGGGGCCTTGAAGCTTTTACTTTCATGTTGCTGGGCATCGCTTTTTTTAAGCTCGGCATCTTGACCGGCCAGCGCACAACCAAATTCTATCTCCTCCTAGCGCTATTCGGTCTTGGCCTTGGCACCACCATCAACCTGCACGAGACATGGTTGAAATGGTCGACCTTCGATGCACCCGACATTTGGCAAGACGACATTACCTATCAATTCAGCCGCACCTTGAACTCGATAGGGTTGATCGGGCTGTTGATCATCTGCTCCCGCACGATATGGGGCAACATCATATTGACGCCGGTAACGTATATCGGCCGCATGGCATTGACCAACTATGTCCTGCAGTCGGTAATCGGCGCTATTTTATTCACCGGTTTCGGCTTATTCGGCAAATTCAGCAATATCCAACTCTGGCTCATCGCGATCTGCATCTGGGTCTTCCAGATCATCGTCAGCGTAATCTGGTTCAAATACTATCGCATGGGACCATTGGAATGGTTCTGGCGCGTATTAATCTATTGGAGCCCGCAGCCGTTGCGTCATCCCCAACAAGCGACAACCAGGTGAAGGCGCTTGGGCGCTAGCGCAAATGGGATAAGGATATCGTTGGCAACGCCTATGCCTTTGGCCAACGAGATTAGAGCTTAGGAGACGAGGTCTTCGCGTTCGCAATGCACACTGAGATCGCCGGGCCAATCTTCTCGCAGCGCCATTACGTGATCACTGGCGCGTTGCGCGCTCTCAATGTCACCCTTGCCGGCCAACGCCTGCGCGACATAAGACCAATTGATGGGACTGGTAGCCTTTCGCGCGCATCTTTCAAGTGCGAGCACCAAGGCCCGATCAAAATTTTTCGCGCGAATCGTAGCCTCAAGTAACGTCCAACCGACAACATCGCGTTGCGCCGAGCTCCCACCGATCATCTGCGTTTTATGCCTGATGGGCCAAAGACGCGCGACACATTGGTCATACCTTTCATAATGGAAATCCTGGATGGCTCGACAAAAAGGCAGGCCGATTGTGCGGCACATCTCGACATTGTCTCCGTGAGCGCGCTCGAGATAACGCTCATTGGAGACCAATAGTGCCCGCTGCGCATCGAACCTATTGTCCGACGCAAAGGTCATCATCGCATGCGCATCATTGAAAGCGTAGTGATTATCCTGAGCCGCTGCTTCCCACCGATCCGCCAGCTCACCCCATCGCTCCCCCACATCGACATTCAGCAATTTGAGGCGCCATAGCAACGCAGCCGCATCGAGTTCCTGCAATTTGGTGCTCGAGGCACATTGTCCGCGCATGTGCTGATCAAAGATATCCAAGACCTTGGCGTGGGCTCCCAAATCAAGCTGAAAAAGTGCGCTGTGCCACCAAAGATGATCGGCAAAATTCGTTGTCGCCCAGTTATCGATCTGACTTCGAAGCAATGCGGTACCGTGCCGTTGGCGACCGGTCATTTCCATAACATGGGCCACGGCGTGGATCGCGTAGGGATGCCCGGGACGCAACGCCATGGCCTGCCGTCCCAAATCATCCGCCATCATAAACTCTCGGTTTTCCAACAGCCCAAAGGCGTAAAACCCGAGCACGAATTCATACCCCACAACACTTTCGTCCCATGCTGGGAGCGCGCGTTGGACGATCCTTTTCTGGCCCACAACATCGCCAAGCAAGACGTACGACAGATGAACCAGCTGCAAAGCGAATAAGTCGCGCGGATAGCGCTCAACGACGTTCTCCCAACAGCCCACGGCCTTCCTGAAATCCCCTCGCATCCAACAACGCAGCGCTTCAATGTGCTGTCGTTCCCTGTCATTGGCGCGCTGGAACAGTGCCTTGAGCTTCGCAACGGACTTAGCCATCTCTCGATTTAAGCGCGGCTCCATCGCCTGGCTCATCCAGGCTGCACGAAACACGTGGCCCATAATGAAATCTGGGTGCGCGCTTAAGACCTTGTCGATTTCGTCAATCGCGTCGCCGGCGAAGCACAGCGAACTCAAGAGCGCCCGCTCATAGCCCTCCAGCTCCTCGGCGCTAGCCGCGGTGACCGGAACACCCCGCCAATCTCCCCGAGATCGGGCCATAATTCGATAGTTTTCAATTGTCGCCATGCTGCCAGCCTGAAATGGGCGTGATCCGTTCGCCCCGCTCCACAAGTCGCAGGCAACTTGGCCAATGTCATGTCACGGTTGATCAAATTAGATTGATCAAAAAAGCCTGTCGCAAAGAGGAGTTAGCTGAATTCTTGGCTGCGAGCGCACCACCAGACCTCCTTTGCCCTCAAAGGTTGAATATCCAAGTGATGCAAATGCCGGCGCCTCCTGAGGCCGCCTCCGCTTACAACACTGATCTCCCGAAGTTTGCCAACCAGTTGAGACAGTTCATCAGATCAATTTTCGGTGTGCCCCGGAACCGGCCTGAATTTGTGTCTGGCACTCAGGTTAAACATGCCATTACTATGACCACGTCGAACGGCCCCATGGGTTCATCAAATGGGTTCGTCATGCACCAGCGCATCCAACAACTTGCGGAATTGTCAGTCGGCCGGGGTTGCGGCTTTGCCGCCCTCGGGATCATCACGTTTATGGTCGGCATGTCCGGCAAGGCCCAACTTGCTCTGATTTCGGGTGGCATCTTGGTTTTGATCACGTGCCTGTCCCTCACCATCCTCGCCTACTGGGCACCCAGCCGCCCATATAAACAAACCGAAGTGTGGATGATGTTGGAAGATTGGGAGCGCCCGCAGCCGCCGGTGGCCCAACGCTTGATCGGTTCTATTCTCCAGGATGTTTATTATCGCTTCGCGCTACGTGCCGCCTGGTGTTCCGCTGGTCTGCTGATCGCGGCGCTCCTCATCGGCTTGGTTACCAACCCGCAAGCGAGATGACCTAGCAAAAAGCGATGGGTGACGCTGAAGTCTTCAGGCAATTGTGCAAGAAGATTCTAATCAGCAAACCTACGAACGCTCTCCAGAAGCCGGAAGTAAATCAAAAGGATATTCAGAGAAAATCATCCAGCAATACAAGATATTGACCAAAAACAACCTGCACCCCGTTGGTTTTTAACAGTTTAGATGCCCAATCGGCAATGATTGGCAGATTTAAGCTCTGTTTGCAGAGTATTATGACGCATCATTAACCTTAACTATTAATAGTTTATCAATTCCTTAAAATTCTCGATACCAGTCTGCCCCGCCAAGTTTCGGCTTTTGGACCAGCTGCAACAATAACAATCAGTAGCGGTAAAACACAAAAAACGGTGGGAGTATGGTCATGAGTACCGCCTCTTTTGGCGCGCGCCAGCGCGCTGACCTTTTCGCGCGTTGCGCCAAATTCGGATTGCATATGGCAATTGTCATCTGCCTTGCCACAGCCGCCTTCTCAATCACAATCGACGTGCGATCTGCCAAGGCTGCGGAACAATACGATTTCGAGTGGGATCCAAGCGGGATCTTCACCCGCACCATGCGCGAGAACGCGAGGCGCGCCCGACGCTCATCCCGACGTCATGATGGCCGCTACGACGAGTACCGCCCGCGAAAACGCAGCCGGCGTCGCGTCCGCAAGAACCGGCGTAAATCACGCCGCTATCGCAGCGCGCGCACAAAACGCCTCATTCGGATTAAGCGCAAGAAGCGCCAACGCGCGCGACGCGTCGCAAGTCTTGGGACCAATTCCCTACCTGCAAGACCGAAGTCGAGCCTATCCAGCTCCAGCAGTGCCGGCCGCATCATTTGGCGCGCCCGAAGGAGCTGTCTCAATCCACGGCTCCGCCGAATTATCGCCGCAGTGGCCTCAAAGTATGGCCGCGTTCGCGTCAATTCAACCTGTCGTTCCCGGCGCCACAACCGTCGCGTCGGCGGGGCGCCGAGGTCGCGCCATTTGACCGGTGATGCTGCAGACATTCGGGTTTTCGGCAAATGGCGCGCAGCCCGTTCTTACTTGCGCCGAGCTGCCGGTGGCTACATTCATTACGGCGGTGGCCTGTTCCACATCGACACCGGCCGACGTCGGCGCTTTTGAGCGCACTCACAACACGACCCAGAGATTGCGATTTTAGCAATCGGGCGGCTCGACCAACCAACGGGCCGCCTTCCCGCTGGATCACCGCGCCTTTGATATTCAGAATTTGTTGCGGTGAAGCCGGACGGGCACTAATGGCGCCGGCGTCGCCGATACCGGCGGTTACGCTTTGACTTACGCCGATACTTGCGCCGCTTTTTTAACAGCTTAAGCTTGCCCGCCAACCATGTCTTAAAAGTCTTTTCGATCCGCGCCCCATGCTCTTCCCAAAACAACGCTTGGCGCCGAACCGCCATCTTCAGATTATCTGGCGTTGTTGGCAAATACGGTGCAAGATCGATATCGAGATGCCGATGGCGTCCGACCATGGCAATCGCTGACAGCCTGGTCGGGCCATAAGGCCAGAGCTGCGCCTGGCGGGCAAGACGCTGCGGTGCCGTTGCAAACGCAATGAACTCACGTGCTCCAGAAGGGTTCTTTGCGGTGCTTGGCACAGCCCAATATGAAACGTCGTAAACGCTACCGTTCCAGATCATACGGTACCGCCGGCTGACGGTCTCACGAAACGCGCGCCCGCTGTATGTCATGGCAAACCGAGCCCGCCCATTCGCCAGATGCGCGAGCGCTTCGCTAGGGTTCGACACCCACAGAATGCGCTTACGAATGCGGTTCAGCCTCCTGAGCGCGCGATGTACGCCGCGTTTGGTCGCAAGTCGCGCGTAGACATTGCCCGGTCGAACGCCATCGGCCAGGAGCGCCATCTCCAGGAGATTTCTAGGAGACTTGATAATCGCACGTGAGCCTTTGAACTTGCGGCGGTTAAACACATCCTTGATCGACCTCGGACCACCGGACTTAAAGGCGCTCGGATCAACCACAAACAACGCCGACCATACGAAACTACCGATCCCGCAGCGAGTGAGACCAGCGCCTATAAAATCATCCGCCGGCGCCGTCTTTCCATTACCCGATGCCGCCAGCGACAATCGACCGAGAGGCACGACACGCCCCGTGCGACAGGCCTCATGCAATTGCCGCTCTGACAATTCGACAACATCGGCCCGCGCCAAATCGCCAAGCTCCGCGCCGGATTTGCGCCGCAATACCTTCAATTCGTATTGTGTAGCGCGTCGATAAGGCTCCAAAATTGCAACTGCCTGCGCCTGCCCATAGGCTCCAGCCCAACCGGCAATCACAAGCGACTGTTTAGCCGTGCTTAGGCCCGCAGATGGCGGCGCATCTTGGGTGCGACTTGCTACGGTTCCCGGCACCTCACCTGGCCGCGATTGGATTTGTTCACCTGTAACTTTGCCGGTTGGCTCTGATGCGGCTTGCCCAAATGCCTGGCCGCACAATAATCCAAAAAGCGCAACAGGAATTATCCACAAACGAACAACCATTCTGTCGGTCTCTTTCCCAAAATAGTACTATTGCTTAGCCCACCACGGGCGGCATGAAAATACGATAGCCCGCTGACTCATAACGAGGCCGTCGATCAAAATCCGTCTACAAACATGTCTATTAAGGCCCTTTGGTGGGCGGGTTCTTAGAGGCTGCACCATCGCGACTGATCGGGTTTGAGGGTGTGTCGGTTGCGGCTGGCACCGTTTGAGACGTAATGAGCGGTGCCGACATCGGTCCTTTTATCTCAAGCCGTCGCGACGACTTACCAAGGTTCGTTTTGGCGCCATTTGCAGCGATCGTGATGCTCCTCTTATCGACTCTAACATCCACCCGCCCGTTCAAAAGGTCGACCGAACCGCGCGCATCCAACAGTGTTTGTCCGGACGTCGCCTGCATATGTCGCGCGATCACCGTGCCATTCTTTGCAATCAGCCGCGCATTGAGCTTTTCAAATGAGGTAACTGAATCAAGAAATCGCCCCCATCCTATCTGCGGAACTCTCTTGGTTGCCGCCAACAGCCCCAGAATATCTACACCCAAACCGCCACCCGCCTTCGCATTCAAGACAACGGTGCCGTTCACTGTCCGCATCATTTCTTTGAGTGTCACGCCTTCAGCAGTCAACTGAGCCGAAATCCCTGTCTTACCTTGGATAACCTTGCCAAGCTTGCGCGCCATCGACGTCTTGGTGAAATCCACGTCCCGTAGCTTGCCCCGAAGTGTAAATGTTGGCCAATATCCGCGAAAATCGGCGCCGATCTGGCCGGACCCTTGGCCACCAGACATTTCGAATTGAGCAATATCAGCCAACAGCCGACCATTCTTGAGCGCGATCGACGCAGCAGCTGAATCAAAACTAACGCCCGCGACTTCTACGCGCGCGGCCGATAGCCTTATGTCTGCATCGATTTGTTTGGCAATCGGCACCCGAAACGGTGTCGTCAGTAAAGACGACCAATCGAATTTTTTGCCACCTGACTTAGGAGCCGCACCGCTAATATAACCATCGAGCGCCAACGTCTTAAATGCCAACGTTCCGCTCACAGAGGGCCTTGAATCCTTAAATCCCAAAGCCAAAGTCCCCGTCGCATGATTACCATCAAGCGAGACCCTTGCCTTGTCGAAGGCAATGGCTTGTTCCGTCCAGCCGAGTTCACCAGTAAGAGTAAAGGCTTTAAGGCCACCGCCAGACGTCCAATTCCCTCCGAGCAAAGCAACCGTACGCCGTAAACTTTTTCCACTAGCCTGACCGGCACCTTTAAAGGCTAGTCCCCGGCCCGCCATCAATCGGCCATCCAACTTTAGGTTGAGTACATCACTATTGAGGCGCAGGAAGAGCGGATAAGCCTCACCAACTTTTTGCGCGTCGCTCACTTTGAGAGTCACGTTAACGGGCGTCGATGCGACCGAAGCTTTTGCTGAGCCCGACAGTTGTCCTGCTCTCGAAAGGTCAAACCGACCGGTAATCTCACGTACGGTAAAATTCGATTTGCCAGGAAGTTTAACGAGCGCGTTTGTATTACTTAGGAATAGCACTTGAAATGCTTTGGTACGAAAGGCCGCCAAGATCGGGTCTACAGGCAGATTGGATGTTACTTTCAGTCTCGCCGCATTTTGGTCTATGGAACCGATGCGGATCTGGCCACCCAATAAGCGCAGATAACCACGACCTTTCTTGAGCCGTTCCAACAAAGCTGCACCGACAGCCGGCCGGCCATTACTATCAACCAACATAATGGTCCCACGCTCCACGACAACCGATGGCTGCATCGAGAGGACGACTGGTTTGGTAATCTGAAACGAGGTGCCAGGAGAAGCGATGACGCGCGGTCCATTCTGATCAATTAAGCCGCGCGTACCATCAACCAACAACGGCAGACTGACACCCAAGAACAGCCAGGCAAAAACAAAGCACACGACCAATCGGAGATGAGGCCGATAACGCCTTACCTTTGATCTTGACCGGTTCTTAGTGACACGCTGCGCCATTGCGCCCCAATACCAAATAGATTCTTGATTTCACAGGTCCCCATCCCAGATGCCAACAGTCGCCTGCAAAGTTAGTACTGTCGCGCCACGGCACGCAAGGCAAGATTGGACCGATCCCTAAACTTTAGTCGCAATTTGCATCGCCAATAGCCATTACGGATGGTTTATGCCATGTCTTAGCGCGGGCAGCGAATGATTGCGAGCAAAGATTTCGTCAGACCAAGGAAAAGTTATGCGCGCTCCCCTCTGGCAACCAACCGAAAAGATGTGTCAATCAAGTAATCTGGCGCGTTTTGCCGCGGGTCTACTTGATGATTGGCGATCTGGCGCAGCGGATTATTTTTCTGTGCACCGCTGGTCCATCGACAATCCGTCCACCTTCTGGTCTGAAGTATGGACCTTTTGCAATGTTATTGGTGAACGCGGCCCGCCGCCTTTCATCGATACAGCGACACCATTTCAAGCCACGAGATTTTTTCCAAACGCTAGGCTTAATTACGCTGAGAACCTCTTAGTACAATCGAACACCGGCGACGCAATTGTGGCCCTGAGCGAAGGCCTGCCAAAACGCAAAATGTCGTGGGACGAACTCACCGCAAGTGTTGCCAAGCTTTCTGCCCATTTGCGCGCCAACGGGATCGCATCGCAAGACCGCGTCGCCGCCATTTTGCCCAACGTCCCTGAAGCCATCACATCCGTGTTGGCCACGGCGACCATCGGGGCAACATGGTCATCTTGCTCACCAGATTTTGGCGTCCAAGGTATCCTGGATAGATTTGGTCAAATTGCTCCGCGCGTCCTCATCGTATGCGATGGGTATACATACGGCGGCAAGACCTATGCTCTGGCGTCAAAGATGGTTGAGGTTGCCAACGCACTACCATCGGTTGAGCACATCATCATCGTCAAGACTTCTGGCAATACGCATGCAGCCATACAGTCGTTTCACACGGCATCAAGAACTAGTCGCTACAGCGTCATCGCGTTCGACGATATAATGGTGTCACGACAAGAAACACGACCCAAATTTGAGCGTCTGCCATTTAACCATCCACTGTTCATACTGTTTTCGTCAGGCACAACCGGAAAACCGAAGTGTATAGTGCATACAGCAGGCGGAATCCTCCTCAAGCATCTTTCAGAGCACCAGCTTCATTGCGATCTGGTCCCTGGCGACAAACTGTTCTACTTCACGACACTCGGCTGGATGATGTGGAATTGGCTGCTTTCCGGTCTCGCCAGTGGCGCCACACTCATGCTTTATGATGGCAGTCCGTTCTATCCGGATGGGAACGTGCTTTGGACCTTCGCTGAAGAAGAGCAGTGGACACACTTTGGCACCTCTGCCAAGTACATCGACGCCCTAAAAAAAGACGACCTCAAGCCCGTCGCCACCCACGATCTGTCCCAACTTAGAATGGTCTTGTCGACCGGCTCGCCTTTGGTTGCTGAAAGCTTCGACTATGTCTATCGCCACATCAAACCGGAAGTGCAGCTCGCATCGATTTCGGGCGGCACCGACATTTGCGGCTGCTTTGTACTCGGCGCCCCCATACTCCCAGTCTACACCGGCGAAATTCAATGTGCCGCATTGGGCATGGATGTCGATATCTTCGATGAACATGGCAACGCGGTGGTTGGCGAAAAAGGCGAGCTTGTCTGCAAGAACCCATTCCCGTCGATGCCACTTGGCTTCTGGAATGATCCCGATGGCAAGCGTTACCAATCTGCCTATTTCGAGCGCTATCCCAGCACCTGGCATCATGGCGATTTTGCTGAGCGGACGGTTCACAACGGCTTCATTATTCATGGTCGTTCGGATGCCACCCTTAATCCCGGTGGCGTTCGCATCGGCACAGCAGAGATCTACCGTCAGGTCGAACAATTACCAGAGGTCATCGAGAGCCTGGCGATCGGCCAACAGTGGTCAGATGATGTGCGGATCATATTGTTCGTACGCCTACGCGATGACGAGACACTTACCGCTGACCTGCAAGAGCGCATTCGAACACAGATCCGCACCGGCGCGAGCCCGCGCCACGTGCCGGCCAAGATATTTCAGGTCTCGGATATCCCACGCACAAAATCCGGCAAGATCACGGAACTGGCGGTCAGCGATATTGTGCATGATCGGCCGGTCAACAACTTGGAAGCTCTGGCTAATCCGGAAGCATTGGACGAGATCAGCCGACTCCGAAATCACCTGGATTAAGAACGTCAAAACTAAGGTTCTTCGCACCGCGCTTCAGGTCACCACCAAACGGTCGCTCGGAAACACCAGGCTCATGGTAGTACCTGAACCGCATGCACTCGACACCTTGATTGCCCCGCCATTGGCTGCGGCAAGCTTTGCCGCCAGCGCCAAGCCGACACCGCCTCCCGGCCGCCCCGGTCGCCATCGCACCATCTCGCCCGCCAAAACGCGGCGCATTTGCGCCACCCGCTCTGACGCCATGCCGTCCCCGTTATCCGCCACGGTAATGGACAGGCTCTCGGTCCCGCTGGCTTCAACCGCAACTTGAATTTCCCCGCCCGGCGGTGTGAATCGCACGGCGTTGTTGAGCAAGTTAATAACGATTTGGCGAACACAAAGGTGGCTTGCCACCAACAATATGCGGTCCGGTGCGCAGGTGACCTCCAACCCAACACCCGCTCGCTCCGCCAGAGGCTTAAACCATGACACCACATCCCGCACCAATCGCGGCACATCAACGTCTGTTACCCCCCTGGACGCTGCCGGATCACCCGATCCGTCATGATCGCTGATCGCATCGTCCAAAACATTGAGGGCATGCTGTGCTGCCTCGCATATATCATTGGCATACCGGATATACTGCTCGGGCGCGGGCGTGCCAATTCGTTCCTCACGCAGCGCGCATGCGACGGCTGCAATGGCCGCCAGAGGCGTTCTAAGTTCATGCGTCATGACCCGCAAGGCGGCATCATCGATCGGGCTGGCACTTGCGCCGGCAGCCTTGCTGTTAACACTTTCGGGCCAATCTTTGCGCTCTCTCACTGCCCCACTCTCGATTTCAATCTTGGTCTCATTTACACGTATCCACTCTTGCGCCCTTGGCGTGCTGCAAACATCGGTTCAATCGAATTTCGCCATCCTAGCAGCCTTACCTCTTGCCTTGATGAACAAGCTATGATGGAGATGATTGCTGACAACGTTGTACGCCGCAATGAGCTGCCCATTTGGCCACCAACGCTCGGGCCCGATTGTGGCAGCTCGCCACAGCATCTGAAAACACTAGCACATTTACCGGTCGGGATGAGGCAGTCCAAAAACAGGAGGCATTGACATGGCAGACTTACCCAATCTGGAGATTCCAGGTGCGGTTCGCGATCTTGCAGAAAAAAACATTGAGCAAATGCGCAAGGCCTACGATCAATTCATGGAAATGAGCAACAAGGCCCAGGAATTAGTTGCCAAATCGTCGGGCGCCATGACCGAAAACGCAATCGCCATTCAGGCGCGCGCGATGCAATTCACCCAGGATAATATGCAGTCCGGTTTCAGACTTGCAGGCGAATTGGCCCGGGCGCGGGATCTCAAGGAATATCTCGAAATTCAAAGCCGCCATGCCCAAACGCAAATGCAGACTTATGCGATCCAGGCCCAGGAACTTGGCCAGATGATTGCGGCGGCCACTGAAAAGGCCCAGCCGAAGTCCTAGTTAGGCTTGGCTTGGCTTGGCGGCCGCGATATACCGATTTGCCGACTCTTGCGCGAGGCACTTCGCGTTTCCCTTGGCGCGTTGAGCGCTGCCGGTAATCACGAACCCCATCTAATGGGCCTTCGGGCACCGGAAGTACTCATCCCGATGCACCAAAGGCCCGCCTGTGAACTGACATTCAAAGCGGACCGATCGAATGAGTCTGGTCAACACCATGGGACCGCAGCCTCACTCTCAAACGCTCTTCGCCACGACCGCTGCACCGACCAGCACCAATCCAAGAGTTGCGATATTCCAGCTGATCGTTCTGAGCCAGGGGATGCCAATCGCATAGAGAGGCAGGAAGGCTGATCGCCCGCCGAGATACAGAACACAACCCCAGTAGCTTAATACCCCTTCCGATTTTGTGGCATGGACCACGAAGATCACGGCAACGAAAATTGGGAAGGTTTCCAAGAAATTCCACTGGGCGCGATAGAAGCGGGCGGCAATACCTGTAGGTCGCAAGTCATCATCGCGTGGCCCCACCAAGTATGAGTTACTCGCTTGGGTTTTGAATGCAAACGATGCTGCGGTCATATGAATCAATCCAAGCAGCGATGCACCAAGGAGTGTCCAAAGTTCAAAAGTCATGTGAGCCTGTTTGCTGTTGCTGAGCGGTGGCCTCAGATAGGCTAGGCTGTACAAAGTGGAAGTCACTTGGGAAACAGCTAAGACGCGATTTTGCAGTTGTTTATGCAATATATGTTGAGGAAATCGAGTTTGTATATGCCCTGACCCTATAGCAATTAGGGTCGCATCTTCGTGCTCGCCCCCGTTCATTTGGGTCTGGTGACATGCATTTTTGAAGCAGCAGGCCAATGGGAGGAGAGGGGGCGATACGAACAGAAAATTCTTACTCGCTCGCCTTCGCGTTGCCCCTCGCGTCTGACATCTTCCGTAGCTCGGCAATGGATTCAGCAACATCGCTGTACTTCCAGCCTATTGCGCGCTTGCCAAGTCTAATGGGCTGAGGGAAGCACCCGTCTTCTCGTCTCCGGTGATCTCGGATTTCGATACCCCAGATAGGCGCAGCACATTGGGCATACGCAACATCGTGTCAGGGTATGGCTCGGTCTCTTCTCCGCGGTCGGGTTCGTCCTTAGGAGGGTCGTTGTGCCCGATCTGCCCTTTGTCCTTTGCATACCCTGGCTCCTTGTCGGGCAGAGTGCCAAAGGTGTACAGCATCGCTTCGCAAAGCGGCGGGAACGTTCCTTGTGTTACGGGATTGCCGTCGTGGTCGACGTCTTACTCCCAAATATGGATAAGCTTATCCTCGGGCAAGCCACAATATTGCTCTAACCGGCAGGTCTCGTCATGCATCTGCCGGCAGAACTCAGCCTCGGCCGCTCGTCCTTCCTTATATTTATCGAGATTGAAAGTTGCTATTCCCATGGTCTTGCACTTGCACAGTGGTTGAAGCTATATGCTTCTCTGCCGTGATTTGGTGGGCGGTTGCGACAGACCAATCCCGGGTCGTGTTGTATAAGGAAATTGATGCTCCACAATCCCCTCACGACCCCAGAAAGCGGAAACACAGAAATGGATAAAGCCCGATAGGTGCGTAAATTATTGATTATATTTAGGTTTTTATTGGTTGGCCGCCTTAGCTCAGTTGGTTAGAGCGCTAGATTGTGGAAACGATAACCGGCATTTCAAGGCAATCGCCAATGTACCCGTATTTCGGACACCACAGCTTGAAAATATAACCAAATCAATACATTGTTAAGATGTATCGCTTCCGTTGCGCGTAGCACTGCGTGGCGTTGATTGGCTGCAATTGCCTTTTCAGCGCCAGGCTGGACGTAACATAGACGTAACGGGACCCCACCGTTACGTCTTGACGCGCCAATGGCGCATGGACCCGGAGGGTGCGGCAGTGAAAATTCTGACCGATAGAGACCTGCAGACATTTAAATTTATGGCTAATGGCGCCGGCTCCTACCGCCAGGCAGCCGTCACTGGTGCTGCCGGCCTGGTGGTGCGCACCTATCCCAATAGGACATCGCTGACATTTTTCTATCGCGCCAATGTCCCGACAGGCGCCGTCAAAGCAAACGGACGCCCCGCCTACCAGACCAAGTACATACTGATTGGCGATTACTTTAGGCGACCACCACGACCAGCGGGGCACGTCACATTGGAAGAGGCGCGCCAAGAAGCGGCCCGACTGCGCAGCGAACAGCGCAAAGGAACGCTGGCCCAGCTTCAACCCAAGATCATGACCGTCGCCGAACTTGCCGAGACCTGGATGCGCGAAAGTGTTGGCGGCCGATTAGCCCCTTCGACAGAGCGCACCTATCGCTCATTGCTTCAGAAGATTATTCGCCATCTGGGCAGGCTGGATGCAACGACACTTCAGCGCGAGACGGTCCGGACCATGCGCGACGAGATCGCTGCCGCAACCACCTCTCAAGCCGATAAGGCCGTTAGTTGCCTGGCCACCATTTACAGCTTTGCGCTGTCAGAGGGCCTACTGCCCGGGCTCAATCACAATCCAGCAGCTGGGTTTCGCACGCTGCATAAACCAAAGTCGACGGCGAACGTGTTTCTTGAAACAGACGACCACATTCTTGTGTTTTGGCATGGTGTTCGATTACACGCAGGACGCGCGGAAATGATCGCAATCCATTTGATCGGCTTGCTCACCGGTCTCAGACGATCTGAAATCACCAACGCGGCCATTAGTGAAATTCGAGTGGTGGAAGGACATGGGCCGGTCTGGCAAATTCCGGCAGACCGTATGCTCAAGACGAAACAGGTGCACGTTGTACCACTCGCGCCGCGCTTAGAGGCCCTGATCAATGAATGCATTGATCGGTTTGGGCGCAAGGGTCAGATCTTTGCTCCAGCACGCGCTGACAGCGCAAGCCGCAACATTCACCCCCACTCTGCTTCACATGCCGCCAAGCGGCTAAGAGACCGCGTCCCAGAGTTACCCGATGGCTTTCGGTTTCATGGGCTGAGGCACACAGTCGTCTCAGGCATGAGCCGCCTTGGCATCGATCGTGAAGTCCGACACATGGCGACGGCCCATCAATTGGCAGGGGCAAGCACACAAGACCGCCACTATAATCATTGGAGCTACATGCCTGAACGCCGGCAAGCGTTTGAAAGGTGGGAAGCAGAAATTGAAAGAATAGTCGGGCACGAAGCCTTCTGGTTGCCACTCTCGAACCATGGCGCACGCAAGAGAGAGATGCCGGAGTTGGCGCAGGCTACCCCATAACTATTGCCAACCTGGCACATCCCTGCGCTAGTATGCTTGCCTGATCCTGAGGGCACGGGGCGCCAATGCCAGACATCTTCATAAGTTACAGCCATGAAGACCGCGAACAGATTGCGCTGCTTGCAGAGACGTTGACGGCGCATGGCTTTAGCGTCTGGTGGGATGCTGACAATCAGCGCGGCATCAAAACCGGTGAAGACTTTGACATCAAGATAGAAGATGAACTTGAGGCCTCTGCTGCCGTCATTGTGGCTTGGTCCAAGACATCGCGCAGGTCGGCCTATGTGCGTGGTGAAGCACGCGCTGCTGAACGACTGAACAAGCTGGTGCCGATTTCACTAGATGACAGTCATCTGCCATACCAGTTCTCCTCCACGCACACAGAAGACTTCAACGGATGGCAGGGGCAAACCGATGATGGCTGGCAACGGTTGGTGCTTCAGCTTGAGGCGTTGAAGGATGCGAAGCCGGTGCCAAGCGAAGCAGCGGCTAGTTCTCAGAGCGATGCTGCGCCTGTGGCCGCGCCCTCCAGCAGTCTCCCGCTGATACTGGTGCTTCTGGCCATACTAGGCGGCTCTGGCGCGACTGTGTGGTATGGCTGGACCGCGCTGGGAGATTACACAAAGCAGCTTGGCATAATGGGCAGTGCCGCAGTGGTTGCAGTCATGGCGGTGGCACTATTCCGTCAGGCAGACAATGACCTACACCCGCATTTGAAGGCGCTGGCACGGCGATGGTTGTTACCGGTTAATGGTAAGGTTAGTGTCAATACAGCGGAAGCTTTTTCGCGCTTGTTTGAAGGCGTTTTTGGTAAAAAACACTTCTCTTGGAAGTGTCTTTCACGTTCTGCGTTAGCATCTACCGTCCTCCTTCTCTCTGCAGTCTGGATTTTTGATGTAGTTGAAGAAAACGCAACAGCATATAGGGATCTCTACAACAACGTCTTTAGGCAACCCAGCTTTGTACTGTTGTTCTATATTCCTTTGATCTTGTCATTCAATGTTGTTGGAGATTACATATCCTTACTTGAAACTCGGCTGCTACTTCGTATTGCCACACTGCACCGCGCAGCTATAATTCCAGTTATAGCTCTCGATGCAATATTCACACTCGTCTTATTTGTTGCTGCTTCTTGGCTATTGCTGTTCTTATTTTTCTACATCTACTTCTTTGGCCTTGACCCAAATCATCCTCTTCGAATTCACTCATCGTTCGAGGCCATTGCGTTATCTTGGAATATAATGGCGTCGCTAGTTCACAGCTCGGCGATGCAATTGTTTGGCTTCTCAGAGGCATCTTCAGTCGCCATACGTTTAAAGGGCGGTGCTATTCTAAGAACAAGTCCTGAAGATCATCTAATTTTGTACTCTTGCCTTGCCACGGCTTACATAACCTCTGTATGGCTCTGGCTTACTATTATATTCACGCCCCTCGCGCGCCTCATTATATGGTCGCGAACAACCGGCCTCACTGCCTTCGGCCGCATCTTCGACGTCGCCCGCCAGCCATTCACAGCTCTAGGTTACCTGACAGCACTGATGATCATGGCCACAGGCGGCATCATTTGGGGTGTGACGGCTGCTGTGGCGTTCGTGATGTAGTATTTTCGGGTTGGCTGGCAATAATGGAGGCACATGACATGCCAAGTAGACACAGATACGCGGTCATGCAAGTCGTTTTGTTGGTCCTGATCGCACTAACCGTCCACGCTGGTCCTGCCCATTCGGTGGTGTACCATTGTAAGGTCACCAAGAAGCTTGACGCAGAGAGAACCTACCCGCAGTCGATGATCGACAAGTACAAGTACTCTGTAAAGATAGAAGAGCTTGGTTCCAGTTCATATCTTTCCCGCTGCGGATACTCTCCAAGTGCCAGGAAGATGACGTGTGATCGCTACAAAGTGGACAAGACTGTGTTTGATGCGAACGTCAAGGTTAAGAAATACTATGTGTTCGCTTCACAGTTCGATGTACAGCTGTACCAGACCCTTTTCTTCGTTGAGAACAATGGTCGCGGGGGCATCGCCTTCGGTAAATGCGTGCTTCATAGCCCGTAAGCCGTCAGGTGAGGACTGATGCCTGGTCAAATCGCTCCATTTCTGTTTTTCAGCGTCTTGGTCGGTTCATATTTTATCGCCTATCTGGTGCCGGGATGGATGAAACGCCGCCACGTACGCAGACAAAACCGTTTGCTGGATCGGTGCCGTGCATACTTCATGGCAGCCAGCAATTCGATCAATGATGGCGACTACGATACGGCCAACGATTATCTGAAACGGATCAGGCGGCTAGAGTGGCGTTGGCATTTAAGGTCAAACGGTCTTTATCGACTGCTGCTTGCTGTGTGGGCCGTTATCGCAGGTGCGTTTGCAAGTGTAGTAGTCAGATGGGGCTTATTTGCCGGGTTCGCGATTGCTGAAGGGACTTTGACATTCAGCGCATGGATCAGCAATTTCACATCAATGATTGAAGTGTTCTTGTTGCTTGGCGCTTTTGCATGCCTTCATGCGCTGCCTGGATACCTGAATGATTGGACTGATCCTGACATCATCGACAATTGTGGTGATCGTCTAGATCGGATGATCAATGCACGTGGTGTTGCTGAGGCACCCGAAGCAGAATGGTCTGGTGATGCATTAGATGGTCTATCCGCGCGTGAAATTCTTGGCGTGGGTTACACATTCACCAAGCGGCAATTGAACGCTGCGCGACGCAGGCTGGCGCGAGAGCTACATCCAGACTTCCTTCAGAATGCAAGCGGCGCCGTCAGAAGGGCCCATGAAGAAGCGCTTAAGCGTGTGAATGCGGCGTATGATGAATTGGTTGCAGAGATCGCATAGAGAATTGCCCTTGACGTCCGCAGGCACTGTTGCAGCGTGCGCCAATTGCATGTCCGACAACAACATGGCTCGCATAGAAACCCACCGCTACTACGTATCGTTAACAAATTTAGCTGTAGGTTTTTCGAAAGGCCGCTTCGCCGTTTCCGTTTGCTGCGGCCAATAATCCGAAACAGCTGATGCGCCAAAAATGGCAGCAGATACGGCATGTCCGACCAACGGGGAAGTTGTGTCTGATTGGTTGTTTCATTGAATGGCAAGTGCGCATCAAAATTGGATAAGGCGAATGACTAAGACCTTAGAAGACAGGCTGCGGATGTCTGTTGAACATGCAATGAAGAAGCATAACTGGCGCTACGTCGTCCGTTGTTTGCTGGCCAAAGCCGTACAGATCAAGCTGGCAAATGCTGATTTCGAAAGCGTGCCGGAAAAGAGCATAACGTCTGAATTTGTCGACGAAGCACGAGCGACATTCATTCAAATGTTAGAGGCCCAGAAGGCCGCAATGGTAAGCGCAAACAACGAAACAAGTGATGTTGATACACGTCAGCTGAACTTCTTCAGTCCGGCATCCAATACCCCAAGCACACAATCAAAACCCCGCCAGGGGACCAAACCTGACGGGGCATGCTGAAAGCAGTCGTCGATGATGAGCCGGTGTGTTCCGGCATGTCCAGTATACCACCCTGAGTGCGCTGCGTGTGCATCCCGTGTGGTAGACTGCTGATGAAAGCCTGTAGCGGACCACTGAGGGCCAGGCTCTGCAATTGCGTTGTCGATTATGAAAGATACCCACCACACAATTTCGCCTACAGAACCGCTTCACGCGTCAACAGTGCGCCACGGGAGCGCTCTTAACGTTGCGTCCGCATTCTTCTGTAATGGCCAAGGCCGGATGCGCAACATAAGCGTGCGCAAAGTAGTTCGGCGCAATGCAGATGGTACATGGCACAGTCCAAAACAGCAGTTTACCGTCAATAAGGTCCGAATTGATGCCATCCATGACGTGTCTGATATTTACACGTTGTGTGATGCATTAGGCCACCTGACCAGTGGTGAAGCAGATCAATCGTCGCTCCTTATTCAGGGAAAGCTAATTCAAAATGACACGTTAACAATTTGCGAAGGTGACTTCGTAGACCGCATTGGCAAAGGTCCAAAAGCAACCTTTCAAGATGGTCCAACAAATGTGTTTTGCTTGGACTGGGATGGCGCAGCGCTGACGTTCCCCGCCGATGAATACCAAGATGGCTACAGCCTAGATGCAAGCGCACCCTTACAGACACTCGGCATACAAATTCGTGACCGGATACTGCCGCCAGAATTTCAAGGTGTAACCTGTGGTATCCAGGCGACGGGTTCATTCGGAACCCTTAAAGATGGAGTAGAACAAGCTGTCCGCCTACGCTTTTGGTTTTACCTGGAACAGCCGCTGTATCTTGCTGATTTGAAGGCTTACGTTGAGCACCGATTGAAGTCTTGCATGAACGACTACGCAAAGTGTGTGGATACGTCGATCTACTCACCCGGCCATATGATCTTCACGGCACCGCCACGCATCGAAGGTCCTGACTTCCCGTTTGCAAAGATCCGTCGATTTGAAGTGGTGGAAGGCGAACGAAATGAGTTGCCGTTACCATCCCCGCCGACTGGTTACGCAACCTGGCAAGAATACAGTCGTATAAAGGGCAAGTCTGCCTCCCTACCGCGTAAGCATGCCCCGCAACTTAACGGACGTCCGGTGGGCGGCAACAGCAATGCACGCCGCAAGTGGCAAGACATCGTCGCTGACTACAACGGCGCCAACAAGACGCACGAAACTGTCAGAGACACCGTATTCGCGGTCTGCCGTGACACGCCGGGCCATTCTCTCAAAGAAGTCCTATTGATCGCGCGACATGAGCTGCAGGCAGCCATTATGCAAAAGGCTGAGAATGAAGATGCTGCCTTTCGCCGTATAGAAGACCACCTAAGCGACCCCGAATGGGAGAGAAGCGTCCAGGGCGCTATGGAGCGACTTGGGCGCTTTCGTGATCGCATTCGACTGGAACCACCTGTTGATTTGCCGCCGGCCAATGAAGAGCGTAAGCGAATTCGCGATTTGATCTGCGACTTTGTCGCGTGGGTAGCCAAGAACGGATGGCGCAGACAGGGGCCGAATAGCCAACAACGTCATGTGCTGGTCATTTCTGATCCAGGCGCCGGTAAAACAACAAGCTTACTTAGTGCTCTCAGCCGCAATTGCGTCGAAACACTGCGTACGGCGCTGCTCTTCCCCATCCGGAAGCTCTCTCAAGAAGCCTTTGCAAGACATACGGCCGTCCTAGAAGGAGAACTGATTGCGGGTGGCACCAGTGAAGATGCCTTCAAATCCTGGCTGAACGATCATGTGGGCAGACATGAGAGCTGGCAGCATGTTTGCACGAACGATCTATTAAAACCGGTCAAGCAACTGGTCGAAAGTTCAGGCGTCAACTCCCGGTCAATCTGTGACCATTGCAAAAAGAAAGACCGCTGTGCGGCTGTATATCCCTGGCGTCCCCTAAGCGGGTCAGATGCAATCATTGAACCGGATGCATGGGCTACACCGCCGTGGCAGGCCAATTTCTGGCAACATGCGCATGGTGCAACCAGCCATCAGACAATGCCGGACACCGGCGCATTCACACCTGATCTGACTGTCTATGATGAAGACTGCGTTTCGGCCTTCCTGTCCGATCCGATGCCAAGACGGTTGGTGTACCAGCTGAAACCACCAGATCCATTCGACCGAATTCGCATGGAAGGGCCAAGCCCCACATCCGAAGGTATATCGCGTGAAGAGGCCCATAAGTTGACGTTGCTGTTATTTGGAGACGTGACCTTGGTTGCCAAGGCGCTTGAAGTGACAGGCACGCTACCAATGGCCAGGCTTGCAGCATTCTTAGAGCTTGAGAGAACAGGCAATCTGCGCATCAATGGTGCAATCGAGCGCATCAACATTCTAATTCAGCAACTGAAGTTGAAGCTTAAATTCGTGGGTGAAAGGCTTGCATTGGAAGCCATAGCAGCTGACAAGGCCGATGACGACAGTTCGGACCCCGTTGATGTACACACGCTGAAGGAGGCCATCGTCCGCGCTGTGTATATACGCAACATATTCCATGTGATCGCACTGAATATCGTTTGCCGGCGGGACCATTGCCTGGGTCTCAAGAGCTTCGAGCTTGATGGAAAACGCTACGTTGAATGCCACAGGTTGCCGCGGCTGCCTCAGTACATGGCCAATGGTTCCGTCTTGTTCTTTGACGCGACAGCAAGGGAAAGCGTATATGAAGGCCTGCTGTCGTCACTTGGCAAGAACCGTCCACCACTAGA
The DNA here is from genome assembly GCA_965223255.1 of Hyphomicrobiaceae bacterium. GTDB lineage: Bacteria > Pseudomonadota > Alphaproteobacteria > Rhizobiales > Hyphomicrobiaceae > CBDCWA01. The sequence continues at coordinate 1,703,340 of CBDCWA010000004.1, forward strand.
GATTGAACGCGCGCGAATTAAGCCAGGCCCTTACAGGCTCGTTCAGGTAACAAGCGCTCCATTTGGACGAAGCCGGTTTATCAATGCGGCGGGAAAGAACAGCACAGCTGATATTCGCCTCTTAATTGCATTCATACTTGCCATTGCGGCATGGTTTGCCTCTCAGAAACTGAAACATTGCTGCGTAGGGTCAGACGGCAAGCGCAAAGACGTTGTTGTCGTTGTTCAGAAGTCTGTCCGTGTGTTGCTGGAGAAGCTGATGGGTGAATTGCCTGGAAATGTGGCCTTTGAGAACTTCAATGCTCTGCGTGGGGTAGACGCCTACAAGGACGCGCCGTGTCTGATTTGTGTTGGTAGACCTGCCATGACGATGCGCGATCTTGAAATGATGACAGCGGCTCTACACTGCGCAAATCCCAATGTCCAAACGATAACACCAGCGCCTGAAGGGCAGTGGCCAATGCGGGAACAGTATTTGCGCTGCAGCGATGGCACAGGCGTTGCTGTTCAGTGCGAATATCACCCTGACCCTTATGTGGAAGATTTTCGCGCCAGCAGAACTGATGGTGAAGTAATACAGACAATTGGACGTCTAAGACTTGCAGATCGTACTGAAGAAAATGCGCCACTGATCTTTGTCTTTGGTAGAACGCCAACTGGCCTTGAGATCGACAGTGTCAAAACGTGGGTGGACTGCTATTTGCAGCCAGCTGATGTGATGGTGGCTGGAGGTCTAATCTTCAAATCTTCTGACACCATAAAGCTTGCTTATCCTGGGCTTTTGGCAACTGGTTCAAGTGCTGCGAAGGAGGCAGCAGCGAAGGCCTGGCAACACAGGCACGCTGCAATAAGCCGGTCTTCCTATAGAGAATATATATACTATAGGAAAACCGGCCAATTAAAGCGGCCAAGGTGTGCCAGTGCTAATCCCAACGATGAAGAGAACGCGGGTCTTGATAAAGCTTGGCAAGACTGCACCTTCCGGCTCGCAACGCCGACAAAAGATGGGCGCAACCCGAAGAAACAGCATGCCACGATTGACCGCAGCAGGTTTCCTGACGGGAAAGCCGCGCGCTTGGCAATAGAACAGCAGACTGGGAAGCGTGTCACAGATCTGAACTGGGTCTTTGACTGCTGAAGCGGCAAATTCCGATAAGTCACCACCCACAGACACACCGCACAACTGACGCACCAAACACCAGCTCTAGCACTGCACACTCACCGCTGCACCGCACGGCGCGCATTGCAGATGCAGCTTACAAGACTGCCGCTGCGGCAACTACAAAAGCCGTACAGTGGCGCCCGCGCGCCACTGTACGGGTGTGTGTGGTGTGTCTGCTGTGGTGTCTGTGCGCTGTGTGGCTGCTGTAATTGATGTGTTCACGCGCAGAGCTGTTTACCGCTGATTAATGTCTTTATCAGCTGTAAAATCAGCGGCAGAAAAGTCCCCCCCCTGACCCCTTTAACTACTTTGCTGCGTTAAATGGGTATCCGCTGTGTTGGCTGTCAGCAGCAAAGTCCAAAAGAAGACTGGTTGTGGAGGTGTTCCAGTTTCAGGGTGCGCGCTGGGCACTATATGGGGTGATTTCAGAAGGGGTCTAGGTGGCGCCCAGAGGCCCGTGTGCGGGCGTTCTGATGTGCTGTCCCACAATTGCACCAGCAGGAGAAACGCGTGCCAGCGGTCCATTTTTAGGCTTTGTCACTTTCATATTCCGCCGTGCGGTTTCTGTTGTGCCAAATGATGATCAAATAGCCAAGCCACAAGACAGTGATCACTATGATATGGCTGCGATGTTCTGCGTCACTGACCTCTAAGGTGTACGTTAGCGAAGCCAAGCCGGCAGCAACGACCGTCCACAGTCCAATACGCGTCCATACACTTTGCGAGAACCAACCGCGCCTAATCAGCTCGACGCCGCGCCTGAACAAGTATGTCCTGGAAACAAGCCAGAAAATGAAAAGCATTAGAGCAGTCACAATGGCAACCCTAATGATCCAGAATGCAGCGAAGTACCAGTAAAAGTATTCACTTTGGCGAATGCCGGATTGCCCAATGACATCTGGGCAGCCAAGTCCACCGCTAAGGCAAATCGTTGCACCAATCCCAAGCGCTGCGACACCAGAAAAAATTACCACGATTGCTATCGGTACAAACAGAATAGCAGGCGCATCAATCAGAATTTTTCGCATTGACTGTATCTAGTTTTCTTCATGCATTAATGCACTATTAACATGCATTATTCGGCGCGACAGCAGTGTATCTGAATGGGTGAAGTGCGTGAAGTCGCTCAGCGCCCTTTAACAGCCAGTGACACAGCCATCTTCTGAGCCACTTCAAATTTCTGCTTAGCCTTGACTGTGGCGACAAAGAGCGTGGCTAATGCACCAACACCGACCAAGATGATCAGGCTATTCACAGCCGCGCGCAGTCCGTGGTTGATGAGCATCCAAGCGATTAAAGCGCTAGCCATCACCAATGCGCAGTGGATCACGATGTTTAGATCAACATGTCTGATGTTTTCGGCCATGAAGGTGAGTAGTGTGATCATTCGTAGCCTCTTGATTATCTGGCTGAATGAATGGCAGCCGTTGAGTGCGAGTTAGAGGGTAGGCGCAGTCGAACTAAAGAATTTTGCGCAAGATCGGTGACTGCTTGATAATCCGAGATAGTGGGATGGCATGATTTGCTGATCGTTGCCTGTAACCTAAAATGTGGATACCAATTACTTTGTTGGTGCCTGGGTCTATCAGCGGGGAGCCAGAGTTGCCTGGAAGGGTATCACAAAGATGTCTTATTATACCATCAGAAACCGCTGGCGACGCTGCTCTGCAATGCTTGCGCGAGATATGTTGCGCGTCAGCCAATGGATGACCGATTATCCAAAGAAGTGCGTTATCGAGTGGCTCAACTACCGATAGTTGCATGGTTCCAAATTGGTTGGCAGGATTGTCCAAGACTTCTAACAGGGCGTAGTGGAGTTTCTTATTGTGCTCAACTGGTTGGGGACGCACTTTGTATTGCTTCACACCTATGGTTGAGCCTTCCTGCACGTACCCCAGCACAAGTAGCATTGCTTCGATCTTGGTGGCGCCGGCCTTCTTGACTTGCGCATTTTCCAGAATTCCAGGTCCGCAATGATGAGCGGTAAGTATATATTTTGACGACACCAAGAATGCAGTGCAGGGAAATACGCCGGCATTGGTTTTAATATCCAATCTACCGACGGGTCGCCCCAACCGTCGATACACTGTGTTTCGATGATAGTTGGCAATTGGCTCGTTATCATAGTCCGGGAATTTGCCCGGCCCACTATTTACTCCCTCAACCTTAAGCACTGCATTGCGAAGCCTTTTTTCCAGCTCCGCGTTGCGTTGCATTGCTTCTTTGGCCGTTGCTCTTGCATGCTCAACGCCGGCATCCATTCGCTTCTTAAAGACCCATGCCCCATAACCGCCAGCGAGCATGACTAATATAACGATCATTGAAGTGGCTAGGCGCTGCCACGTGTCGACTATTTCCCGCCTTCGGCAGGCCTTTAGATAAGTAGCCGGCAGCCCATCCAACCGCACCTTAAAATCATTCCTTGCCGCAATGCCCGCCGCTTCACGCAACCGCTCACCACGCAAATCCAACCATGCCTTCGACCTCTCAGCTTTGTCCCAAGCCTCTGCCTGTTGCTCTACCACTTGCACCGTATTTAGCAGCGATGCTTTCTGATCCAGCAATGCGCGGAGCCATCCCCAGCACCGCAGTATTGCTTCATGCGCAACCCGATAAGTCTTGCCGCCATCACCCTCATCACTCACCAGCAGCCGTGCATTCACAAGCCGCTCTACAAGACTGCGCGCTTCGGTTGGCATTTCACGGTCACCAGCAATACGGCTCAGCGGTTCACCATTTGCCGGGTTTATGTCCACCAGCGCCGGAATAAAAGCCGCTTCCAAAAGCTTATCGCGCTCTTTGCGGTCAGTTGGTATCGCGGGGTCTTTGCTTGGCTCAGCAAACGCCTCAGCAATAGCCGCCTCGATAGAACCTGTCAGCCCGCCAAGCGCTTCGTAGTGCTCTGGCTCAAGCTTGCGCAGCGCCTTTCCATGGCGCCAATACAGCCGCTCCAGCGTGAAGGCCAGAAGTGGCAATGGATCAGCGCCTTCGGCTGCGGTATCTTTGATCAAAGTCTCAACCAGCCGCTCATCAACTTCAATCGGTGGATTGCTGCGTGCAGCAGGTCGAAAGATGGCATCGCGGTAAACAGATGCATCAACTGGCGGCAGATTGAATGGCACTAGCAGCACCCTAAGCTGTTCATCATTCTGCAGCAGCGAGAAACGGTCTGACCGTATCGTCAACATTCCAATGGTGTCTGGACCACGTGTCAGCGCTGCCGCCAAGTGCTGCCTGATACGCGCTGCTTCTTGGTTGGCATCAACAGCAAACAACTCTTCAGCTTGGTCTATGGCCAGCACCATAGTTGGCGGTCGCGCATCACGACCGCCCAGCTTCTGCATGGCTTGCACCTGGAGCCGGTTCAGCAAGCGCGGCAGCGCGTGCTCGTCTGTCTCCAACGTGGTCAACAGCTCACCGAGTGGTATGACATCTCCGACAGCTGCAAACGCCTTCTCAAGTGACGCAGCAAGGCCCATAGTGCCACTAAGAGCAGCTGTCTGCGGTCTAAGCAGTGGCAGCGCCCAGAAGTCTCGGTCTTCCCGTTCAAGGCGTGGCAGCAGCCCTGCGCGCAAGAATGATGATTTGCCGGAGCCAGAGGCACCGACAACGCAGAACAGTTTACGGCCGCCGCGTTCGCGTAAGTCCAACAGCTCTTCGCGCGCCCTAATAAGATCGCTGTCACGGCCATAGAAGACACCAGCGTCTTTGACATCCAATGCCTGCAAGCCTCTGTAAGGCGCTCTGTCTGGCTCATCGGCGGGCGGCCATGGAAAGCTGTCGGTTTCAAAGCCGACCAAACCAAGCTTGGCCAAACCAGAGCGCAAAGACAGCAGGTCTTCTTGCGGAAATGTAACGATTACCGCTTGGCGCTCTGGCGGCGGGTTCACTGTGATGCTGACTGGAGTGCCGCCGCGGGTCAGATTGATAACCTGCTGCTCGCCACCCAATCCAGCAGGCACTTGGTCAAGTGGGAGGTCTTGAACAATGACGCCAATGCGCTGGGCTCCAATGTGGCCGGCCAGATCAAGCTCAGAGATGCAGTGCTTTGATTGCACCCAATCCGGCGACAGCAGGAAGATCACAGCGCGGCAGCGGCCAATGGCATTGTTAAGCGCTTTCTGCCAGCGATCAGCCGCGACTAGGCCGCGTTCTGGGTCAATGTCCAGGAAAACATCATTCCAGCCCTGCGACGCCAGCCACTCACGCAGCGCCAAGGCTTCGGCGTTGTTCTTGCTGCTGTGGCTGATGAATATGCGTGACATGGCTGAGATTACGCCATGGATTTGTTAGAGAGGCAACATCGGATCCGCCATTGACACAAGAGCCAACGAGTTAAGGGGTAGGAGGTATTAGCGTTCTGGCAAGACGAAACCCCATGTAGTTGTAACGGACGGCTGGATCGGCCAAGTCGCGGACCGCCGAACGGAGGTTCAGCGGAATATGGCCCCAAGAACCGCCGCGAAGAACGCGAAGACATTTCGCTTTGAGGTCATTGCCGCTTTTCTGCTCTTTGGCGGACCCATCCGTCCGGGCGTTCTTAGCGTCACCGTAGCAGTCCTGAACCCACTCCGAAGCATTACCGTGCATGTCGTAAAGACCAAAAGCATTTGGTTTGAAGGAGCCAACAGGTTCGGTCTTTTTGCCGTCCCATTGGTTGCCGCAGCCGGCACAGGCAGCGTTGCCCTTGCCGATCTCATCGCCCCAGGAAAACCACGTATACGAAGAACCCGCGCGCGCGGAGTACTCCCACTCAGCGTCCGATAGTAGTCGATACTCTTGACCGGTTAGCTTGGAAATCCAAGTGACATACTCCTTCGCGTCATGCCAACTCACGTTAATGGCGGGACGGTTTTCTCGGCCCCAATTCAGGTCGTTAGCGCGGTTCAGACACCCGCCCTGCGCGAAGCAGACATCCCATTGAGCAAAAGTAATTTCGAACTTAGATACCGCGAAGCGACGCGTAATTGTTTGCTGGCGTTTCTCTCTTTTTTCTCCCATCTTGAATTTACCAGCCGGGATGACCACCATTACAGGACAGTCTGCACACTCCTTGAAGGATTGGCCTTTTCCAAGGATCGTTTCCGCTTCGGCCTTGAGAACATAGGGCCGAACCTTCGTCCACCAGTAGAATTTTTGCGCCAAAAGGTCTTGGAAGAGCCAACTCATAGCGCCCATAAAGAACAAGAAACCGACGAGACCAATATTACGCCGCAGCCGCCACCTGGCAGCAGTCACCTCATCCCGACTGGCCTTCAGATACGCCAGCATGTTCTCCGTCAGCTCTGGCGCAACGCTTGGCCGGTACTTCGCCCACTGCTCAGCATCATGCAGCGCAGCCCCACGTATCAATTCATCACGCCTCTTGCTGCTCTGCCAACGCCGCGCAAGCTCACCGATGCGTGTGTGATCCCTGATCCAAGCAATGTCCGTCTGCAGCGCCGTCACCAACTTTTCAAACGACTGCCCAAACCCACTGGCATCAGTGAAGAAGGTGTAATTCAGCTTTGCCAATCCATCCGGCACTTCGGTCTGCATCTCTTGAATGACCACCGGCACAATGCGCTTGTTCAAGCTTTCAGCCAGCTCAACTTCCCAACTGCACACTTCAGACGCGATGGAGTTCGGCGACATGCAGAACACGATGGTGTCAGCTTCACCAATCAGCTTTTCCAGCCGCGCTTTCCATTCTTCAGATGGCAAGATGTCTGAGGTATCTTGAAACACATGGAAGTCGCCGTGCTCTTTCAGCGCGTCCACAAGCTTGCTGACGAACTCTAGGTCGCGACGCGAATATGACACAAACACCTTGGTGGCGTCCGCGGGTGCTGCGGCGTCCTGTGGCGGTGTTGGCTGTTCTGTGGCCATGTGCGCGTGATACCCCCTTCTTGGCGCTTCTATGGCAGTCTAATAGGCAATGTGGATTGGCGGCAATACAATTTGCTGACGGCCGCGTGTGCTGGCAGCATCTGGCACCATGGAACATTCCAGCGGCCCCGTCCGCCTCTCCGACCTAGCCACCCAGCACAAACTGCTGTGGGGTTACTGCACCGCCTGTGGCCGCGAGCGCGACATTGACCCGACAGCGCTGCCTTTGCCAAGTGACACGCCTGTGCCGCAGGTTGGCAAGCGCATGGTGTGCAGCGCGTGCGGCGCTCGCAAGGTTGAGACGAAGCCTGAACTGTATCCGGGTGGTGTGGCTGCGATGCGGGGTAGGTGGCGGTGAGTTCTGCGACCTTCGAAAGACCGCGCAAGGGCTTGTGTGGTGCAATTGTGATATAGTGGACACGCTAGAGTGATAGCTGAAGCACTAACGGTACAAATCCACAATCAATCGGAAGAGTAACTGGGGGCCTTGATGACTGCACCTGATAGTCAAGAAGAGAGATGGGCCCAATATGAACAGCAGTTTGGTTCTGCTCTTGGGCGCGACCTATTAGAGTTTGAGGCGCGGCTATTTATGCTTCATCGGCGGTGGCGCGATTACGATACACTATATTCAACTGAATTGCGCGTTGGGGTGTTGAACAAATTTGCGCATAGTTTCTTTCATCGACATCAACAGATGACCTTCGAGTGCGTGGTTATGGGCATCGCCAGACTAACTGATCGCGAGAAGTCGTTTGGTTCTGTCAATCTGTCAATTGAACACTTGCTGTCCGTTATCACTGAGGATGTTCGGCCGCAGTTGGAGCCTGCAGCGGTTAAGGCCGCAGAAAAAAGTCGGTTTACGCGTGACTGGAGGAATAAGCGATTTGCGCATACCGATAGAGCAGACGCAGTTGACGGTGCAGTGACAATTGATCAAGTGACCCATGAACAAATCCATAATGCGATTGTCGCAATCAACGAATTTGTGGAAGCCGTCCACATAAAGGTTGGTGGTAGCCGAAGCTATAAGCTCGATGAATTTTATCGGAGCCATGACCGTGGCGGAGCACATTTGCTTCTTGACAGGTTACACTTAGCCAACAAACAGCGCGCAGAGCGGCATGAACGGATCATGGCCGGTCAGATAAAAAGTGAAGATGTGCCTGACGATGATGACCCGGTTCTGAAAGACCTTAGAAGCGGTTAATAGATAGCGATGGATTGCAAGTAATCATCCAACTTTGATCTTTCGCTTGTTTCCGTACAAAGATCAAGTCTTCAACTTTGGAGTTGCTCCAGTCAGAGCGATTTCTGATAGTTCTTCCTTTAACTGATCAAGCTTCTCCGCCTCATCGTTCTTCTTTCCAGCGTCTGCAATTTGTTCAAGTGACTTGATTGCTTGAACTCCTCGATATGCGGCCGATTTCCATGCTTCGGTAATGTTGTTTTTTCTCCAAGGAGGTACTTCTGTAATTATGAATAGGCCATCGCCTGATGGCTTGGGATCAGGCAACATTGCTGTTAGCCCGCGAGCAGCTTCTACGCTTCCGTAGAACGCAATTATGCAACTGGAGGCTGCAGCGGGGAGAGTGGTTAGTTGTGCTGCAAGTGCTGGATACACCGTGGGTGCAGGTGGCATCAAAAATTCAAACTTGTCTCTGCTAAATGTATCGCTTTCATCCTTAATGACAGCGTTGGCTATCGAACCGCAGTGGGCGACTGCATCACATTGGCTATATAGTTCGAGTAGCAGTGCCGTTGCTACGCCGCGCCGCTCCCGATTAATTCGCCACCTTTGTTGCAGGTAACCGCCTAATAATGCAAACAGCGCAGCCATCAGTGTGGCGAAGGCTGTTATGATTGCAGCGATCACACGTGCACCATAACCGGAGCTTGCCAATAATTCGACCACACCAGTAGAGACCAGAAAATAGAGCAATAGCAACAAGACAACGGCCAAGGCAGCAAGAAGTGGGTGCCCGTCCAAGAAATCATCGATCATTTGCTATCCTCTGGTGAGCCGAATGCCTATCTGTAATGGGGCCGAATTTAATGAACTTTGCCCCGAAGTTCACGCACGAAAGCATTCTTGGCAGTATCTTGGCCTTTATCCCATTCAATTTCGCAACTCCCTAAACATCCTTGCATTATCAGCCAACTGCTGCTGCACCCACTTGTCATGCCCAAAATCATGGCCAACCGGAAACCGCTTCATGTCAAACAACTCCGGCTGCTCTGACTTCATTCCAATCAGCCGCGCAACTTCACGCCGCACCGCTAGCGCCGCATCGAGCTGCGTCTCTAAGCGCCTGACATTATCCGTCGCAATCATCTGCAACGCTTCCAGCGAATAGCGCGCAAATCCGCGCGTATGCATGGCAGCGTCACGGTTCTTGCGGATGGTGGCACGCTGCACTCTTCCAAGTCCCCATGGCCACCCAGCGCGTTCAAGCCAGTCACGCAGACCAGCCACGAACGCGCGCGGTCCAAGCTTATTGGTGCGCTGTGCTTTTTCGAAGGTTGCGATCTGCCTGTTTGACCACAGCAGCTGGCGCGCCAGTCGCTCCCAGGTCTCCATGTAAGTCTTGCGTGCCTTTGAAACATCTGAGCGCTGCGAATGACTGACATTCCGGCCAACTCGGGCCAATGATCGGGAGTGGTATGTAGGGTGGCTCGTCAAACTCTTTGGGTGCGCCATACTTTTTGGCCTCTCCGATATAAATTTTTTCAATCTCACCGTCAGCTGTCAGTATGACGGCTTCTAACCTTGCGGCGCAGAGGTAAGCGGAGATGTATTCACGCTTCGGTTTGTCGGATTTCTCAATGCGCTGCACAGTATTGACATGTACGCCCAGCAAAAAAGCCATCATCTTTTGACTGAAGCGGGCAGTACGGCGAACGCGTTTCAACAGCGGGCCGGTGACATTCTTGGGTTGCATGGTGCATCTCCATGGTGTGGTTCCCGCCAAGTGAATTATACCACAGCGCACACCATTGGCGGTCTTTCCCGCGTGGAGTTGGAGTAGATAATCTTCCTTTCTAGGATCTCAATTAGGTTGCCCTGGCAAAGGTATAAACAATTGAATTGGAAATTATTGCTTCTCCAATTTCCGGTGTAAGCACAGTTCAGGGTGATCTCACGTCTAAGGGAAAAGCCGTTTTCAAAAGCGTTTGCCTTTTCTTTAGAACGTCCAATGCGGTTTACGTAGTCTGATTTAGGGGGCATACTGCCGTCTACAATTGGCAGCGGAGAGCAGTGTTATGAGGACTATGCTGATGGGGCTAATTCTTGCCCTGGTATGGATGCCTACCGCGGCGGTTGGAGCCAAACCTTGTGATATCGCTTCTGGAGCAGTCCTGTTGACAATGATTGAACAGGTTTGCAAGGGCTACAAACCAACCAAGTTGGGCAAGACTGCTAGAATGGCTGTGTTGTTTAGTCCAGATGCGATGGCGTGTGTTGAGAAGAAGCGTAAGGAGCATGCGCTTGACATACAGCGGGCTGCCGCTGCTGGCGTGTTGCCGATATGGTGCCAGAAGACAGTAGATGGACTAAATACTGGCGGGGAACCGCTTATGACTAAACAATGACTAAATTGCCAATGACCGGCAATGCCTGTCGATGGTTTTTGCTGCCACGCTTCACAGATTAAGCCGCCGCAGCGCTGCCTGCTTAAACTGCTGGCGACTGCGCACATACCTTGCCAATACATTAATATCGGCGTGACGCGTCGTGGCTTGAATGCTTGGCAAGTCAATTCGCGCTTCGGCACACTCCGTGATAAAGCCAGCGCGCAGACTATGCGCTGTAAGCGGCTCAGACAGGCCAGCAGCGGCAGCACGCTTTTTTAGGATCAACCCAACAGCTTCAGCGGGAAGCCGCTTGTGACGCAATCTGCTGCCCTTGGCGATGCTTCTGAAGACTGGGCCACTGTCGATGTCAGCGGCTTTGATCCATTCCTGCAGCGCGGTGACAGGGCAATGTGCTGTACCGGTGTATGGTACCGCTATGGATTGCCCAGCGCCCTCTTGGTCTGTCTTGCTCTTTAAAAGCGTTATGCGCGCGCCTTCATCGGTTAAGTCGATGTAGCCAGTTGCGTCTGCACTGTAATCAGCGGTGGTATCCAGGCCCACCAGTTCAGAGCGGCGCAATGCAGCTGCCCAGCCAAGCAGCAGTAAAGCCCTGTCGCGCTTGTCGATCAATGCATTGCCAGTTGGCACAATCGCACGCAGATCAGCTGCCATGAGCGCTGCTGCTTGCCTTGGCGCTGTGCCCCGTTCGCGCTTGATGCCGGCCAGAACACGCGCTGGCAGTGTGGCGTCAAATGGCAGGCGCCGCTGTTTGTGCGCGGCTTTAATGGCGGCCAGGCGCACGGCAATTGTGGTGGGCTTGCAGCCGCGCAGGTCAAGTGCGGCGAGCCACGCAGCCACGTGTTCTGGGTCAGCGGGGATACAGCGCGCGATCGCGGTGTCTTCAAGTGTTTGGCGATTTGATGCTGGCAAATGTGTGCTCAGAAAGCCATTGAATTCGGCATACTGGACAAGTGCTGTGCGGTAGCTGCGACGTGTGGCTGTTGCGCTGTCTTGGGTGGCGCGATGGAAGGCGTGCAATCGCACGCAGTATTGGTTACTTGGGGATAGGTTAAGATCAGTTTTGGGGTCTAGGTGATCCACGGTTCAATACCCTACTGGCTAACTCATGACGATGCCGAGAGTATACCGTGTTCTGGCACTAAATAGCAGGCCAACCAAAATCTACAACCGCTCAGAAGGCACGCATTTGATTGTTGCGCTCAAGAACTCTTGGATGTGTCGCTGTCTTGCACAAACATCAGGAATTTCTGTGGCCAGACTAAGAATGCTCTTGATCAGAAATGTTTGCACCCACTGCAGGTATTCAGTGTATGTTGTAAATCCAAATAGACCCTTGAAATGCTTCGCGAGACCTTCGTGCTGGCTCAACAGTTGCTGAAACAAATCGCGCTCAGCTTCAGTCATTATACGGAGTTCCAATTCGATTTCGCTTGGGTCATCAGGATCGGTAATGCCATTTTGAGTTGCTGCTACGCTGTTCGCGATTGTCACAGCGCTGGTCGAGGGTTCCAGCTTCTTCTGATCCACCGTCGCCCGCCACTTTTCAGTGTCGGCCCATGTCGCGCGAGGACCTTTCAGACCCCCTTTAGCCATCAATGCTGCTGTCGCCTGGTTTTGATCGCGAAAGTCCCGTTCACAATAGAGCGGCTTTTGTCTGGTCCCTTGATTAGGAGGCAGCATCGACAGGTGAGGGTTGTGGTTCGCCCAACGCGTAAGCGTGCTCCTGTGGACCCGGAGGGCGTCGGCTATGTCTTTGCGCGTCAGGAACTGTTGCATCAGTGATCCCCTTTCTAAACGCGCATAACTGATTTGCGAGGATATGGGCAAGCTGGTATAAGCGCGGTTCGCTGCCTGGCTTTGATGGGCTTTGCGCAACCGCCTGGATTGACACGCGTCGCAATGTCCAATACGTAACATTCACGTAACGGACGCCTGGGCCGGCAGCAGAGCAAACAAAAAAGCTCAATGATTTCAAGGATGCCGCCTTAGCTCAGTTGGTTAGAGCGCTAGATTGTGGATCTAGAGGTCCCCTGTTCGAGCCAGGGAGGCGGTACCATAAATTCAATTACTTAGCTGCTTAGGACCTACACTCAGTCCCCAAAAAGGTTCCAAATGGGCTGAGCTTGCGCGATCAATTTTGACCACATATGAGCGAGCCAAGCTTCGCCCATAATCGCCGATCGACAGTTGATCCCTCTTGCTGCTGCAAATGGAGCATCGGCAGATCAGCGTTCAAATTCACTCATGACGCCGTTGGCACGGGTGTCCTTTAGCCCTTCCCTCCCCCTGGAAATCGCCCTTCCTTTCAGATTGGAAGGGGCACATAGCTGAACACGGTTTGTAGAGTTCGGAAATTCAACGATAAATGACCCGCCCCGCGTCGGGCTTGCCGCCCGACTTCGATCCAAAATGGGTCTCTATAGGTCGCTTCTTCCGAAAAGAACCGACCCACTGCGGCCGTCGCTTGTAGATGTCCCTTAAACGACCAGCGACGGCCTTGCCCTTTCGGGCGAAGCTTCTCTACTGATGGTGAAAAATTCCTGACGCTTAGCTCGACAAACTCATTCGGGTTTTGAATCGAAGTCGCCCGGCTTCGCCCTGCCGACGCGGGGCGGGTTGTCCTCCATGAGATCCATTTTGGGCGCGCGTTTGTTAGTGTCGTTTTCATCGCCTCCCAACTTCATGGATGCTGACTTCAACGTTGCGTGTAGATGCTGACTGCAAGACCGATTTGCAGAGGAAACGGACAATTGAACGTGCAAAAATTTGGTTCCGGCAAGCAATGCTGGAATGGCCGACCTACCCGAGATAGCTGAAGAAGCGGTTATGTGTCCTTCCGGCCGAGACCCGCATATAGGAACTTTGCTACCCTTTAGAAACTCGCTCTCGCCAGGGAAGAGGATTCTAGCATTGCTTTGGCGAAGATGGCCCAAGGTTTAGCGTCTGCGCCAGACAAAAGAACGCCAGTTTCAATTGTGCTCTCCAAAGAAGCGTACAGCAAGTTTGCAGAGCCAACATACGCCTTAGTATCGTCGCCAACGAAGTATTTCCCATGGAACGTTTCTTGTTGCCCGTTCGACATCTCACGGAAATAAGTAAAAACAGAGAACCTGGGCGACAACGAGCGCCTCGCGCCGTGCGCCTCTGCTTTCAGAACAGAATCATGTGTGCGAACGATGAGATGACACTTTGATTCACGCGGCACGGCTTCCACGATCTTATTCAGCGTATCGATTCCTGTGGCGTCAATAAAAGGCGTGGCGACGAAGAAATCACTCTCCGCCGCGCGAGCCACACTTAAAAACGCGTCGATTGTCCGACCCAGGGTCGCACGCTCGACACCTCTGCGGCGAAGACTCTGGACGATATCATATTCAGTATTCGGGAGCGTAATAACGGAAACAGGTTCATCAGACGATTGCGCCGCACGAAGTCCCAGCCTCGCACCCTCAACCGCCCATCTCAAATTTGCGAGCGATTCCTTCGACCAAAGAACTTCCTGCGCGTTATCGTCGATGGAGATGATGCCATGAGACTCAAAAATGCGCTTCAAGGCGAGGATTTCGGTTTTGGATTTGCTTATTCCTGCGGCGCGTTCCGCGAGATCCTCTAAGACAACTTGCCGACCAGCGTAACGGACCATGACATCCAACAGATCAATCGCCGAGACCGCATAGGGCAAGCACGCGGTTGCAGCATTTCGAATGTTCTGAGGAGTCTTCAAAGCGTGACACTCACGAGAAATATCCGACAAGCGGCGCTCGGTTGGTATCCCAGGACATTGCTTCTCCGCCGGCGAGAAATGCTCGAGAAAGGATGTTGTTCGCCGCCACACAGCTTACTTCAGGGATCATAATGCAAGCTGGGCAAGCGCCGCCCCGTTGATCGCACAGAGTGCCTGATCCGCAACGGAGAGAACGTGGGTCGTCGAGCGACATGAGAACGTCCTGCCCGTCATTGCGCCACATCGCCGCGAGATTTCCTAAGTCGGGCGTCATTCCTTTGCGATAGATAACGAAAGCGAGGTCTGCGGGAAAAATCCGTTCGCCAAAAGAGCCAAGATCCAACCCACTAAACCGCGAGCAGGCATGTATCAGCTGATGAGAAAGACTGTGAAGCAAGCCATAAACAAAAACCGGCGCATTGCGTTCACGACTTCCAGACGTTTCCGAATAGGCTTCTGCAAATCGTCCAAAGTCCTCGTGAAGCTCAATCAACCGGCCGCCTAGAGAGCCATCTTCTAGGTTTTCTACTTCGCTCGACAGACCATTGTCCGTCAACCATCGTATGACGCGTGCTTCGTCCAGTTTGACATACAGTGCTTCATTGCTTTGTCGGAGAACGTAGATGGGTCGTTTGCGGTTGTCGACGCGCGGGAACCCGCACAGGCGGACCGGCATCGTCAGGCCTTTTTGTTCCGTCGTCGGTGACGGCGAAACCCGGCTATATCCAAATGAATACTGTAGCATCTTTAGGTTTCGCACCAGCTTCAGGTCGCGAATGCCCAATGCCTCCTTGCGAGCAACAATGGCGTCCAGATAGGCTCTTCGGGTGTCGCTGTCCCCCGGTGGCTGTAAGTCCGTATCAGGCGCTTCGAGTTCGACCACAGGACGAATCGCATCGTTTGAGACGGGCGCATCTATTTGCTCTTCGCGAAGCGCCTGATGTTCGAGTCCCAGTCTGATCGGATCAAATTTTCGTGCAATATTCGCTCGATTAATCGCCTGCCTCCGCAGGGCGACGGGCGCTTCGGGGCGCGTGTCGATCCAACCTTTGGTTTGTGCTTCTAGACGATAAGCTTCCAATTTCGGCTTCAGTAGGTCACTCGCATTGGATTGGCCGCTTGCTTCAAGCGTCTTGATCGCGTTCAAGGCGTCTTGAATGCTCGCGGCGAGTTCGGAAGAACCCGGCTGATTGGTCGCCTGAAGTGTCTGAACTATCGCTTCGTCGTCTTGAGAGCCTGACGGGTAGTCATAGAGATATAGAAGCGTTTCTAGAAGCTCCTCGATCTTGTCTTCCGCCATCAAATCAATATGGCGCGTGGTTTCGTATGAGATCATCTGTTCGGATTGAACATAGTAGAGACTGTTTGCGCGATACGACACAGGAAGCATGTTGATTTCCCGAAGCGTCTCGCCTGGCTCCTGCGCGTAGCGATCCAAGAGCCATCTCAGCGTGTTCTCATCTTTTTGAAGAAGCTCTCGCCTCTCGCCGCAGTGACAATAAAAGTACCAATCTCGGAACTTTCCTGATCGCCCTTTGTGCAGTTTGAACTCACAGGTCTGTGCCGCATCACACCGTCCCGGAAATTGCTGTGTGATATTGCCATTCTTGGTGTTGATGTCCTTGCGATAAGGCGACAACGGATCGACACGCCCTGACCAATGGGCGTAGACGACATCGATCTGACGCCATTCGTGTTTACCATTTTCATCCGTTTGGCAGGGGCGAACTTTTCTGAATACCCCCTCATCATAAGCGAGTTCGGCCAGTGTTGCTTCATGCACGACCCCGCAATTGCGGCAGACCAGCATCAAAGGGTCCGGCACATAGGCCATTCTGTCCGGAGCGCAGTATTCGAACTTGGATTGTTCAAAGGAGGGACGCTTTTCCCGGTCCAGGAATACTTGCTCATCTAGCGCTTGTTCGGGGGCAACGGGCGGATCTTGACGCATAGTCGCGCGTCGGAGCCAGTTTTGTATGAACTCAAGAATCCCTTCGCGAATTTGATTGCGCTCGGCCGGCTTTATATGAATGTCCGACCGTGTAACTGGCACGGATCGGCAGGCGCCCGCGCCTCCCTCAAATGTAAAATGCTTATCAGGCGCGTAAGTTGTCGCCATTTGTGTTTGCGAGCGCTGCATCACGGTTTTCGCCATGACATTAGCCTCCTGTCTCATCGTCTAGTTCTGAACCGCTTGCCCGTTGCCTTCTCAAATACTGCAAGGCGCGTTCTACTTGGTCCTGATATGTATCTGACCTCCTACGGCCTATTGGAGCCACCGCAGGAGCGATCTGCCCCGCGTCCTCAACGTCTCTCAATGACATCATCGGTTGGTTGACGTCTGTACTGCCGCGCCAGAAGTCAGATAGTCTGCTGACAGTGAGTTCAGCTTCGGGGCCAACGAATAAGTCGAATATCTCTCGAGCTTCGTCGAGTACCAAATTGCGATAGTAGATTTGGTTGTGCGGTTCACCGATGCTCCGCCGCCCGCGTCCTTCTACGCCGGTGGCTCCTAACGCAAATTCAGTAAAGCTGGATCGATAAATCTCTTGGTTCTTGATCGGCTCCAAATAGCGCCGAATATCATGCAGCCGCCACATCTGAGGCGCTCGTGATTTGTCGGGGGCTTTGCTGAAGAGACGTGGCTCGACAAAACCAACAAGCCAAGCCTGAAATAGACTTGGCATAACTCGCTTGATGGCTTGCGTTGCCCAGCGATCAACCGCCGGCGGCGAAATCATTCGTTCAAGGAAGCGATGGAACGGACTGTGGACTTCAACAACATAGCGATCGCGTCGAGACTGCGGCGTCGGCACTAATAGACTGAACCCGACATGCGTCCGCCCCACTCGCGAGGAGGCTTGGATGTATTCAGCGATGTTGCTTGGAATTCCGGCAAACACCATCGAGTTGAACCGATCAACATCGACGCCGTGAGAGATGGCCGATGTGGCGACGATGTTTCTTAAACCGTCAGCAAGCGGAACAAAGTCGCCGTCCTCCGTCCGGTCTAAATCCGCCTCACGCATGATCCTTTCGATGCCTTCCATATCGACACCGCCGGAGATCAGATCGAGTTTGAGCTCGTCCATTGGTAGTCCATCATATCGATGCGTTTCCTCTGAAATGTCTTGCAACGCGTCCAATACAACATCGCCGCCTTTCTTGTTGGTGACATATGTCAGGACCACTCTGTGAAGGTCGACGAGGCTGGCGAGCACATCAAATTGCTGATTGTCGCGCGCTTTCGCCAATGCGTCAGCTCGAAGATTTGACACGCAGTCCTGGTCAGACGACGAGAGCGCTGAAATCATCCGATCGACCGCTCTTGCCTGGCAGGCAGGGTCCCCTTCACGCCAAAGATCCGACAGCAATGAGGTGATGGCTGCATGCAGCGCAGCTAGAATTGTTACCGCTGTGATCGTATGCGTCGCGCCATTCGTCATAAAAGACACGTAGACGCGCGACCAAACCGCGGCTTCCTCAGCATTGCTCGACGCCTCTTGAAGCGCTTGTCGGTCGGCGTCGGTCGGAGGTTTCGGCTGAGAATAAAACGACTCGTAAAGATCCGGTCCCGGCCGCGGAAACTGCTTGCATTGGCGCTGGTAGAGAACCTCTGTTTGTCTGGCCGGGTCTGACACCGTTGCCGTCGCAGCGATGATCTTGGGCATGCGGATCGCACGCCGCCCTTCGTGGTCGGCCCTCCCGCGCACAACGCGGTCGCCAAATAGTTCTGTGTTTTGACGAAACACTTGCTCCAAGGCCGTTTCGAAGAGACCTGCGAATGCCCCCAAACTCTCTTCAAGAAGGTGAGCCTCATCTTGAATAACAAGGGACGGGAGCGGATCAAAAAACAGCTCGTGTCCGCCTTCGATGAGTGGACTCAATGCGATTTGGCCTGTTGGCGGCGTGTTCTGATTAAAGTCCCTCGGAACGCCTACCCGTTCAAATCCATCAAACGCCGAACGCGCGAGCCCGAACATTCCGAATATCTTGGAAATGGTGCTGTCATGTTGACCAATCAGCGCAAGCTTATCAATTGTGCCAAGAATTACTGCTGGCGCACGCGCATAGATATCTTCGTCCACCAGCAAGAAAGGAAGGGGCTCTACTTTGGTGCCGGGGTGTTCAACGTTCCATCGACAATTGTCGTTGAGGCAGACGAGCGCAAGCCTGTGATTGCCATTGGCGCTTTCACATCGACGCCGACGAAGCTCAGTCGCTTCGTTGCAAAATGGACACGACGGAACCTTGTTGAGCGCCCTGCGAACAGACAGATACTTACGTTCTTCATTACTGCCCGCCGCCAAAGCCGGTGCGTCATCAAATGGAATGTCCTGTAACCTCGAATCACCAAGTCCGTTCGGCGTATTGCTGGCACCAACCCAAAATCCAAGTTGAAACGCTGCGCCTTCTACGTTTTGAGACTTCCGGATCAATTCAGCTCTAACCAGCAAGCGAAATAGTCGTCGAGCTTGTTGAACCGTCAGCAGCCTCAGAGGATAGCGTACAAGCGCACTAACGCCGAATGTCTTTCCCCGCAACCGATCTAGGAAAAGGAGATATACAAGCGCTCCAAAAAAAGCTTCGGATTTACCGCCTCCAGTAGCAAAGTACAGTAGAGACGCCGTTTCTTCATCACGCTCAACGTCAAAATCGTCGGCATACGAAGGGAGGCGTGATGCAAAGCCTGCGACCTGTGCCAGAATGAATGCGAGTTGGAACAATCGCCATTCTATGAACCTGTCCCCGCCCGCATCCTTGAACGTTGCGTTCATCATCGTCCAGGCGCGAAACGGTGCGCCGGCGGGATCGTTCGGGTCAGCTTTGAACGCTGCTTGTGCGCGGGCGAGCAAGTCGACACCCCGTGCGACATCCTGGCTTTCAATCCGATAGGCCTCACAATCTTCTTCAAAGTTCTGCTGTTCGATGAGCGCTTCATTGGCATCGGAGACGCCGCGCGCCGGATCGATCCGCGCGCTTAGGCCATCAATCCATGCATTGTACTCGTCTGGTAGCGTCGACAGATCGCTGACTGGAAAGCTAGGATCACTCAACGTTTTGTAGTCCCGCCGGACAGTTGAACCGGAACGAGGAACTTGACGCGGCAAGACATAGCGAGGCGCCCAAGTAGAGCGGAGTTCTGTACTATTTTCATCGCCGACTTGAACAACACCGCAATTTACGCCCATCCCGGCTTGCGACATGTAATGACGGTATCGGTAGCTTGGCTTCACGCGATCTAGCGGAAGCGGCCGAATCCCAGAGGTAAGCACTTTTATCGACAGGGAAATCTGAAAACACGCCGGTTCCAGAAATGGTTGGCGTGTATTTGCAGGACGTCGTCCATGGTGTTCGAACGCGACTCGCACAAGACTCGATTTCGATGCTCTCCGGTCCGGGTTCGATTGCAGGATCAATTTCAAGCCGAACGGATTGGGTAGCAGTTGTTCGATAACAGGAGCCGTTTTCCTACATTGCGTTAGGTATGCATCCCAGGTCACTTTCGACTGGCAATCTGAGGGCTTGATGCTCTT
Source organism: Hyphomicrobiaceae bacterium (assembly GCA_965223255.1). Lineage (GTDB taxonomy): Bacteria > Pseudomonadota > Alphaproteobacteria > Rhizobiales > Hyphomicrobiaceae > CBDCWA01. The sequence continues at coordinate 1,723,228 of CBDCWA010000004.1, forward strand.
GTCTCGGTAAGCGCGTTGACTTCCCTCCTTCGAGGACAGCCACGCCGCCGCAGCATCTTTGATCCGGCTTTCAATTTCTTCTGTGAGAGTGTGGGCCTGGGAGGCCAGTTCGTTCGTCGCATTGATAGTCCACGGCCCTAGGCTTACAGGAATTCTGATCCAGACTTCTGGTGGTTGCATCGGCTCCGCGAGCGCGTCTGGAATTCCCTTATTCGGTTTCGCATAGAGAGCGTCTTCAGGCGGCGTGTCTGCTACTTCTTCATCCTCCTCATTGTTTTCCGTATCCTCAGCGAGTTGTTGAAGAGCAACTTCATCGAGATTTACGCTCGGCGCTGGCAGTCCCAACTGTTTGCATTCCGCAGAATAGGCCTCCTGCTTGGCCGTCTGGTAGTCAGCTCGGCTCAAGCCCTGACCATGTTTCGCTTTCCAGTTCTCAAGTCTTTCTTTGACAGCGGCTTTGAGTTGTCGCCTTAGTTCTGTCGTGGGCTGAAAGACTGGAAATAGGTTGTAGCGTTCAGAGCACAGCTCGTCCCATTCGGGCAACCCTCGAACATAGATGCTGAAACTGCCCGATACCTCAAACTCTTTGCCAACTTCATCTTCAATCGCGAAGTCGATGCCCATAGCATTGAGGCGAATGTCGCTAGTCTCATCGTTCTCGCCTGTTGGGTCATATCCAGGAAGAAGAAAACCAGAAACAAAGTGTCGGCTCGGTTTACGCCCGAACACGAAAGCGCCACTCGGACCAAAGCCGCTCACACGCTGAAAAGTGAGATTCACAACGCTATCGCAAACCCCTTCTTTCAGTTCTTCAAGGCATTCAATATCTTCGGGTCTCAAAGGTACAGGTTTCATGCTTCCTCCGGTCGAAGGCGTTCTATACGTAACACTTCGCTGACATGCTCGGCGGACAAGTCCTGGATCTTGTCGATAATCGGGCGTGCAGCGCTGTTTTGTCTAATGAGTGCATCGGGATCGATCAGAGCCGCGGCATATAACTTCCGCAACCGGAGCCCCGATCGAATGCGGCCACCGCGGGTCGCGACAATAGCAAGCGACCAGTAGATTTCGGCGATCGTCTCATCGATGCCGAGGGCCTTGCTGAAGGCGAGGAAATGCGAATAAGTGCCGGGCGCTTGAGGCGTGCGAAGCTCGATTGGTACCTCGTGCTGCGAGGCGACATTCAGCCAACGCCTCACGCTTTGCAGTGTCGGCGCTGGATCGCAATTCATGCGCCCAAGAAGCTCCGTCGCCATAGACTGCACGCCCCCACCATGTGCATCGACACGCTGCGTTATCGCATTATGATAATCCGCCAAGAGCGGGGCGGCAGCTGCTCGAAACTCATTGGATGCTTCAATGGCTTCTAAAAACGCTGGCCCAGGAACAAGAACTTCGCGGCCTTGCGTAATTTTGTTTGCGCGAACGTTTTCGAACTTTTCGAGATCCGCCTGAACTCGCGTAACAAACGCAGTCTGAGGACTTGCGTGTATGACGTCGCCGCCCACGGTGTGAATGGCGAGCGTTGCCGACCTTGAACCGCCCGACTGTACGGTTAGGTCGATAATCGCTGTCCCGGAGTTCGAAGGCTCCCCAAGCGCGAATTCAGGTAAGTCTGCGATTCGGCTTTCGAGACTGGCATCAATCTCTTCTAACGCTTTGCCGATACGGTGCTTGCCTGGGTCATTTTCGGGCCAATACTGTAGAAGCGATTTTCCGTAGTCTGCTAAAAACTTTGCGCTTGATGCATCGCTGAGGATCTCAACTCGTGGCGGGCATGCTGGGTGCGAGAGAATCGCAAGCGTGTCACGCGGTTGTGTCGAAAGAAGAAGAACGTGCCCGTAGCGTTTTGGAGAGGCTGCTGCCAATTCGATCTTACCAATCGCATCGCGTGCTGGGGCGATATCAAACTTTTCGCCGAGCCGATCCGCCACGTCCGATAGACTCTCTTCAGACTCGATCCAACGCTCTAGCAGTTGGGTTGATGAAACGCCGGCCGTTGCCACCAGCGTTCTTGTGCCTCGTTTGGGCAACACCTGCAGCTTCGAGCGATAGAGTTGGCCCGTTGTCGCCGTGGCCCCAGACGAAAGTGACCTGGCAAGCTCAGTCGCCTCCGACGCGAGAGACAAAACTTCGCCCTCCAATCCGCCAGCTTTCGATGCGTGATCCGTTAACTCAGCGATCGCCGCCCCAATGTCGAATGCCTTAAGTAGCCGATTCGATAGATGGGGTTCGTCCGGGTCAAAAAGCGCATCGCTAACGCCTGATTGCGGGAGCGGTGCGTTGGCGATAGAGCGAAGGCGAGAGAGACACCCTCCAATCGATCGCGCTATGGCCCCGTCCGCAAGTCCGGATGCAGTTCTTCTGACCTCCATCGCTTTTGCTGCAAACGCTGCAACATCACTCGCAAACACGTCAACAGTGATATCAAGGTTCGAATTTGCACGTTCTTCATCGCGGTCCCGCGCCGTGCTGGAAGACAGAATCTCTGAAGTGTGTTGGAAAAGAAACATCACCGGCAGAGAGCGCTTCCTCTCTCGTCCTTTTGGCTTTCGGCAAAGCTCCCATTTCAAAAATGTCGCAATGAACGGATCGTCAGTCACGAGAACGAGCGGGAGTTCTTGATCGCCATGCCGCAGCTTAGAAACCGCGCCCGATATTTCTTGTCGCCAGTTTTCTCCAAGTCTTGCGCGCGCGCGGTATTGAAGATCGATCAAAATCACATCCGGCTTTCGCTTGCTTGGTAGGGTGCAAGCCCCCCAGCTCGTTTGCGGGCTTGCACCATGAATCGTCGACAACAACCAAGGTGTTGTTTCAGGATCGACAGCTTCGACTCGTTGGTAGTCTTCGGCATTTTTCTTTGAAGTTAGGAGTTCAGACAGACGCCTAGATCGATCGAGGAAGGTTTCTTCCGGGCGAGATACCTGCCCACGGGCGTCGATCGTTCGTCGTGCGATGAGTTCTAACAAGGTTGGATGGCCCCGATCGCTAGTTCGCTCGACGATTGCTCTCGCCCGAGGAAAACTCGATAGTACCTCTGGGCCTAAGTCCTTCGTCCGTGCAAGCATGTTATGAAACCCCGCCTGCGATTTCCCAGGTCCCTTTGAGGCGGCGGAAAGATTTAAGTAATGGGCGTTTAGCCAAGGACTGTTTACTGAAACGAGCCAGTCCCGTTGAACAAGCAGTGCACGTTGATTAGCACCAGTGCGCGCGCTTGCCGGATAGAATACCGTCGTAAAACCTTGGAATTCTAGTGGCCCTTCTGCCAGCTCGCAGAGCAACGCCAAACCGTGCAAGGCAGATACGGCCGGAAGGCTGTTCGGCCAATTGAATAGGACAGTAGACTTTCGGTCTCGCAACGTCTGCCGGAAAGCTCGCACAGCAGTGGCCATCCCGGTCGTCAACCGGGCGTTCTCCAAGTTACCGCTTCTCAATAAAGCTATGCTTTGCGGATCAAATTGCTCCTTGGAAGAAGTTCTCTCCTGAGTGCTCGATTTCTTTTTTACCTTGGCAGATTCCTTCAATCTTGCGGTGAGCGCCTTGATCTGTTCCTCTCTCCGAGACCGTTGCTCAGGCCGAGCGTCTGGCGCCCCACGTCGATTTTGCCTGCGCTTCGACATCAGCGGTAAGCATCCTCAATGGCGATCTCGAGCTTCGCATCGCTGTAATTCTCTATCGAACTCAACTTTCGCGCTGACAGCTTTGGAAACAACAGCGCACGCAACGCGGTCACATTAATACTATTGGATGACAATAGCAGGCGGAGACGTTGATCTACCGCTCTTGTTGAAATGATCCTCAGAAGCGTCCGCAGCGAGCATCGCTGCTTCGTCGTTGGATCCGGAGAGATAACGACAACATGGTTTTCGCCATAGAAGCCGCCATATTTGTCTATCCAACACTGATCTACGAAACCTGCTCGTATTCGCTTTTCTTGATCGCCGCTATTGGTTCGCTGCAATACGATTGACGGTTCGGTCACCGGAGGTGTGATTCTCTCCATCGAAACAAAGGTTACGAGTCCGTCGCCTGGTTGTCGGTTTCTCGCAGCTGGTTCGACAGGGCGATGTGGACGAATCACATGTCCCCAAACTAGTGGCACAGCGTTGCGTCGGCGTCGCCTTGTTTGCTCTGAGAGTCCTTTGTCGCGATTGTGAACGATGGGACCACACCGCACAATGTAGCCTAATGACCCTAATGTGTCAGATTTTACGTTACCTAAATGTTTAGCGGCCCGAACCCAAGGCGCGTCACTTGAACCCTCAATGCGGTAACCTGTTTCCCTGCGCCAATTAAGGTCTCGACCTACAGACCTGGCCCGCGCAGTGTAAGGTCCAATTTTCTCGGTCGACTTTCGGCAGACCAGTAAACAAACATCTTGAGAAACATCGCGAAAGAACTCTTTTCGCTGATCAATCTTATCTATGGCAAGAACAGTTGCATGTTGCGAGATGTATTTTCGAAGTGGTCGGAAATAACTTCCCATTATAAAACTAGTGGGCACCAAATACGCCAGCAACCCGTTATCTCTCAAGAGGTGAAGTCCTCGGATTATGAAAAGAGAATAAAGGTTCGCATAGTTTCCCAAGATCGATTTAGCCCAACCTGGCATTCGCTTCCGTTCGGATGGCGACAATACTCTATAGGGCGGATTCCCGATGACCACATCGAAGCTTCCTTGTTCGCCGTGAACTAGCCCATCGCCACAGATTACCAAGTGATCCACGGGGCTTCCCACCACGCAGCGAGCCGCTGCACGCGCAAAGTCCGCAAGTGCAGGGTCGACTTCGACACCACGCAAGGCCTCCGAAATCCAAGTGAGCCTAGCGCCTCTGGCGCTCATTCGGCTGGCGATCGGGCCGATGAATGAGGCGCCACCGGCAGCTGGATCTATGAATCGATGATTGACGAAATCAGCGCCAAACGACTCGACTCGATTTATTACGTACGCGCTCAACGAAGGCGGCGTGAAGTACATCGCCAAAGATTTGCGACGAACCTTCGATTGTGCCAATGCATAAACCAGTGATGCTGAATAGATCCTCTCAATTTTCGTTTGCTGTTCTGCGTATGCCTTCAGCTCAATATCTGAAATGTTCGCTGGAAAAAGAAGCGATTGACAAAATTCGGACCAAGCATTGTTTCGCACATCATGTCGGCCGTTATGAGATTTGGAGCGGATAAAGGTATGGCCCTGTTCGAGCGCATCCGCTAAGTATAACGAATCTGACGTCTCCATTGCGCTCTGCCTCGCATGCGTCTTCGCCTAATTGCTGCCAAACTTCGATCGCCCGTTCGACAAATCACGCCCTGCCCTGCCCCTTACAGAATCAGTCGCAGAAATCTACCACGATTAATGTGGGTGTTTTAACCCACTTATGGACACGTGCAGCCGATCACTTGGCGTCTCTTTCGGTAGAATTACCATCAATTGCGGACATCATCGACCACTAGTCCAGCTCAATCAATTTGGCTACCGTTGACGTCTTCTTCTGGGATTTTTCTGCCTTCATGTCAGAAACAGCCAGTTTTGCTAGAATGTGGTTGTCCGCCTCGGCCACGCGCCGAAGCGAGTCCCGGTAAGCGGATGGGACGGATGAACCGAGTTTAGGTAATGGCAAGCACCTTTTGCTCTGCCCGATCCCATCGCGCATTGGGCTTACTTGGCCCAACTTAAAGCGCGAGTGATTGTTCAAATTTGCCGAACAGTCCAGCGATGCCGTGGCTCGCTTGGGCTCATGAGCCGGTTTGACGTCAAAAACAATCTTTATCTTGGGCACCACATTGACAGGCCGGTGGCGCTGTCCCCTGCTGCTCGCGCTCGCCATCTTTACGTCGTCGGGCAAACCGGTACCGGTAAGTCGACGTTGCTCCTGAACTTGATCGCTCAGGATCTCGCAACGGACCGCGGCGTGGCACTACTTGATCCCCACGGAGACCTAGCCGAAGCCGCTGTCGGGCTTTTACCACCTCGACGCGGCGATCATCTCGTCTACTTCGACCCTTCTGATTTGGCGCGACCGATCGGTTTCAATCTGCTGTCACGCTTGCCCGAAGACCATCGCCCCTTGGTTGCCGATGGCGTCGTTGCCGCATTCCGGGCCATCTGGCCCGATTTCTGGGGGCCACGGCTCGAACACATCTTCGCACATGCGGTACGCACATTGATGGATGTCCCCAACGCGACGCTCCTCTACCTGCCGCGCCTGCTTCAGGACGAGGCCTTCCGCGCCCAATGCGTGGTGCACGTCTCTGACCCTGTCATACGTGCCTTCTGGATGCATGAATTTGCATCCTATCCGCCGCGGTTTCGAGAGGAAGCCATCGCACCGGTGCTCAATAAGATCGGCCGCGTGCTCATGACGCCAGCCATTCGCAACATTGTTGCCCAACCCAAAAGCACCATCGATCTTCGCTTCATGATGGACGATACCCGCGTGTTGATCGCCAATCTCTCAAAAGGCGCTCTCGGGGAAGGCCCGGCACATCTCTTAGGCGCGTTGCTTATTACCGCTCTTGCCCAGGCAGCGTTGTCGCGTCGTGAAGTTGTTGAAGCCCGACGAACACCGTTTCATATATACGCCGATGAATTTCAATCATTCGCAAGCACCGGATTTGCACTTATTCTTTCTGAAGCGCGTAAGTACGGTCTGACGTTGACATTGGCGCATCAATACCTTGCGCAATTGCCGGATACGCTGCGCGATGCCGTTTTCGGCAACGTCGGCTCCCTCCTTGCCTTTCGGGTGGGCGCCCAGGATGCGCCAATCCTGGCGCGCCAATTGGATATCGCCAACGAGGCCGCCCTGAAGGAAGCCTCGAATTACGTAGCGCGGGCTTCGATCCTCTCAGACGGCGTGCCAAGCGGCCCATTTCATCTCTCGTGTTTTCCTCCGCCAGAGCCACTACATTCGCGCGCGTTGCGCCTTAAGGCGCACAGCCGCCTGCGCTTCGGCCGGGATCGCCACATCATCGATGCACATATCGCCAGGTTCTACAGCGCCAATGATTAACGCGCATCACGCACCAACGACAAAATCTCCGAGCCAACGCAGAAATAACATCAGAAAATTTCTGTGAAGAATATCCTTTAACAGATTGAGGCAGTCCGAATCTTTACGTGTACTGCCGAACAAACGGGGGGAACAATTATGCAACGTCTCAATGTCATTGCTATTGCAATTTTGATTTTCAGCCATTCCCCTGCTCGTGCGGCCGACCCTGGACAGTTCTTTGGTGCGATCCTTGGCGAGATTGGCCGACAAATCGAGCACCAGCAGCAAAAGAAACAGCTCAGACAACTGCGCCCACTCTGGCGGGCCTGTTCAAAGGGTAATGTTGCCGCTTGCGATCGTGCTGCCAAGTTTCCGAATCTCACTAACCAGGCCCGCGTCGAGCTTTGGCGCATGCGTGAAGCTGCCCGGCTACGCCCCGCATACGAACGCAACTTTTATGCCTGCCAAAAGATGGACCCGTCGGCATGTCAGGCCGCTCTTGCCTATCGCTATGCAAGCGACATTGATCGCAGGCGGCTCCAAAATTGGCTGCAAGCCGCCAATCGGCAACATCAACAGGCGCTTGCCGAGTTCCGGCTGAAAGAACGCATTTGTCACGCTGGATTATTGTCTGCCTGTGATGAAGCCCTCAAACTACGCCCTTCGAATGAGCGCGCTGCGATTGCGATCCAAAACCAGCGCCGGCGGCTTGTGCTCGCCAAGCGAGAGCGCCAACGCGCTGAACGACAACGCAAAGAGGCCGTCCGTGAGTACAACACCTTGCGGGACAAGTGCATCGCCGGCGAGCGTGTAGCATGTAGAACCGCAGCCGCTCATCCACAGGTCGGGCAAGCGGATATTGTGTTTCTCCGCCGGCGAGAACACGAGCTTGCCCCGATCAAGGAACGCTTCGTCAACTTTGTTTCCAATGCTGAGAAGCAAGGCAAAAGCTCAGGCATTTCCGCAGTAGGTGTTGTCGGGGTGGCTCTCGCCTTGCTGGTCCTGATCGCTGGCGCGATTGGCGCCCGTCATGGCCTGCTCAATGGAGTTTACTCGGGTCCTCCTGGTCAAGACAAAGGGCCTGATCCCAGCCCCTTTGTCGAGCCGCAGGCCCACTTTGGCAAGCAAACGTTTCCTTTGACCGGACACATGCCGACCGATGTGCGTCGCGCTCTTTATGGCGCTCAACAGTGAGGGGTAGACTATGACTGATGCCGCACTTGATGATCGTGAAGCCCTCAAGGCACGGTTTTCGCAGTTCACCAATGCGCGTGAGATGCCACCACCGATACCAGAAGAGCAAGAGTCTCGATCCATTGAGACCGATAGCCTGTCGCCAAACGAGCCGGTGATGCGCAAGGGGCTTGATCAAATCAGATTAAAGATCCGTCGGAGCCAGGCCCAAAAGCTCGTTGGCGGCGTTGCCTTCCATGTGCATTTTATTGCCGAATTATCGCCTGATGCTCAGAAAGCAGTCGAGCATTACCGATTCAGCAAGACGGTTCTCTACCAAAAGCCGCTTGAGCTGAAGGTTACTTTTTATGTCCTCGTTGCCCTCTGGCGTGCGCTCTGGCTTTGGATCACGCGATCACGCTGGCAGATTACCGTCAATGATCTAATCAAAGGTCGAACCGTCAAATGCAAAGACATCCTTGAAGTCCTTGAGGTCGAGAAGGATGTTCGCATTGCCGCCGAGCTTTTCGCAGACATCCTGCGTGCGGCCTCTTGGTTCGGCGGCGAAGAAGTGGTGGAGCTTTAAGGATTTAGATCATGGCCATACACACACTGAGCCAACTATTCGCTGAAGCCAGTCCCCATTTCAAAGACATCCTGCGTGACAGTACCAACAGTGCTCTATGGAATAGTCAAATCATCACCAAAGAGGGCCGTGAACCAGAGCTGCGCCGGCTACGCACACTTTACGACAAGCTCAAGGGCGTGCATGAGCGCACCATGTTTGCCGATGACGAGTGCCTGCAGCGCATTGCTGTCTTGGTGACCGCCGAGGTTTTTTCGCGCACCGAGGCGCCTGCCACAAACGATACGCTCATCGAGCATGTCGGCGACAGCGCGGTTTCGCTCCTCGGCCAGGAAGTGTTCTTCGGTTTTCCTACCATCAACTGGGACGTGCCGTTATCACTTGAAGATGGCGTAGCGCTCGGCAATTACCTCGAACGCAAGCGTCATTTCCTGCTTTATGCCTCAGACATGGTTGAGCTCTGGTGTGATCGCTTCACCGACATGTGGGTGGCACTCTTCAAGCACTTACCAGACCGCATGTTCAAGGCCCTGCCTCAAGACCAGGGCTCTTTGGAGCTCACAACCCCACTTGTCGATATCCTGGACGATCCGGCAATGGCCGTTGAGCAATTGCTTGGCACGTTCACGCATGCGGATTTTGAACGCCATAGCTTGTTCGAGCCATTGCTCACCGCCCTCACAGACAATCTCTTCCTTGCTACCGGCATTGCCTATGAAGATCGCGCAACGTCGAAAAAGCCGTTCCTCTATCCAACGAAGTCACGTGAGGCAGCCCATCTATTGCCGGGGATTTATCTTGGCCACACGCCGTTTCTCAAAATCTTTGAAGCCGAGGTTCCGATCGACGTTCCAGACGAGACTCGCTTCGAGCATGCCCACGTCGTTGCCGGTACCGGTCACGGCAAGACGCAGCTCTTCCAGTACCTCATTTCAAAAGACCTGCAACAGGTCACCGCAGGTCGTGCTTCCATCGTCGTGATCGACAGCCAGGGCGACCTTATCGACAACATCTCGCATCTCGATGTTTTCGGCCCCGATGGCCCACTCTCTGATCGCATCGTGCATATCGACCCAACCGACGTCGCCTACCCTGTCGCCTTGAATATGTTCGACATGAACACCGAGGCACCGAGCCCGCTTGAACAGGAAAAGCTGCTCAACGGGGTTCTGGAGTTATACGATTATATCTTCGGTTCACTCCTCGGAGCGGAGCTGACACAAAAACAGGGTGTCGTTTTCCGCTATGTCGCGCGCCTGCTGTTGATGATCCCTGGTGCCAATATTCAGCACCTGCGCCGCCTGATGGAGGACGACGGACTAGAAGACTTTGCCGAATATGTGCCAAAGCTCGATAGCCCAACGGCACGCGCCTTCTTCGAGACCGAGTTCAACAGCCGCGAATTCGATGCCACGAAAAAGCAGGTGCGCCGCCGCCTTTGGGGGATCTTGGAGAACAAGACGTTTGAGCACATGTTCTCTTATCCCAAGAGCAAGCTGCGGCTTTCTGAAGAGATGAATGCCGGCAAGGTCATTCTCATCAATACATCGAAGGACTTGTTAAAGCAGACTGGCACCGAAATTTTCGGTCGCTTCTTTGTCGCCCTTATCACGCAGGCCGCCCTTGAGCGTGCCAGCATCCCGAAAGCTAAGCGAATGGCGACCTACGTTTACATCGATGAAGCCAATGATTACTTCCAAGGCGGCGACCAGAACCTGCCCGTCATTCTGGAACAGGCGCGCAAATATCGCATTTCGATGACACTGGCGCATCAATACCTCGATCAGCTCGACGGTAAACTCAGATCATCGTTCGCGGCCAATACCTCGACCAAGATCATAGGTGGAGTGAGCGACAAGGATGCACGAGCGTTTGCCAATGACATGCGCTCCAGCCCCGAGGCGATTACTGCCATGCGCAAGTTCGACGATCATTCTGAGTTTGCAATTTCGGTAAAGAACGTCACCGGCGGCACCATGCGCCTCAGGGTTCCCTTTGGTCACATGGAGCGTATGGAGCGCATGACCGACGCTGAATTTACCGAGCTACGCAATGTCCAACGCGAGCGATATTGCGTGCCTGTTGCCGACGTTAGGGCAGCGCTCGATAAGTCGGTAGGGGGCCACGATCAAAGCGGCAGCGATGCAATCCATGATGTGAACAACCCGTTCGCTGATGCTTATGAATAGTCGGACAAACGCGAGCCAATCTTGCCTGAAGTCCCGCTTACCCTTTGGCGGTCGTAATTTTCGTGCTCATTTACGTTATGTTCAGCACCGATTAGTCCGAGCGCCTGTGTATCGCAGAACAGGTTTGCCATGGAATGATGGCGCCACTATCAACGCTAACGAAAACGCCCCCATTTTGCAGACCACGCAACTAATCTTGTGCCTAAGACCAGCCCTGAATCATAAATGACTCAATTCCTGTATATTTTGCGCAGCAAACCGAGCAATTATTACGCTACAGGAGTGAGGTGCGATCCTCTTCGGCCCAAATTTTTTTTTCGCCTTCGCTTAGGCAACCCTGGCAGTTGCTGCTCATCTGGAGGAAGCTCACCCGCAAGTATCTTCAGAGGCACCCCTGTCACATGCTGTATCTCATAAAGAAATGCTAACGGCACCGCTTGATACTCCCCGGTCGCCCTACGACGGCGACAGTTCTCCAAATCAGAAATTCTGCTTGGAGAAACACCGAGCATCTTAGCTAATTCCTCTTGACTCAGCTCTGCGCTCTTTCGTGCTCGCCTGATGTAGACTGCAGCCATAATCCCTGCTTCGCGCCTAGCTTCGGCTTTTCGACGCTTCTGAGTGCTTGTCTTGCTCAACCGAGCCTTGACAGGAACTGTGCCACCAATATTCCCATTCGACTTAGGTACCGAATGGGTGGAACCATTTGTATCGGCCGTCTGCGTACTTTTGTTTACTACTCGTAGCCGTATAGTCATCTAATGCCTTCTTCCATCCTGACCGATCACGTCCAAGGTGGTGAAGCAAAACCACTTTTGAACTTGCACTGGTAAAATCGGCCTTAACCACGTCAAGCGTGAAAATCTGGATAGGCTCCGGGATTGAATCTATTTCCGGCACATAGCGAATTAAAAGCCCAAGCTTCTGACCACTACGACCCGGAACGATCGTATAATGCCCTTCATCATCTACCCGTTGCATTTCACCACGATCCCTCAACAGATCGTAGGTGCCACCAAAGTCATTCGCCAAACATCTCAAGTGCGTATCAATCACTGCCATATCATCTGGATGACTATGACGAAATCGATCCGCCAGCTCATCTGGTACGCTGGTAAATGGGGTTACCATAGTACTGTCCTTACGTTTGCGACTTACTCGTTACCCAACTCCGTTCTAACCGTCCCCCGTCCAGATATGACATTCTGCAATTGCAGAGGTTAAGATGCAAGAAAAAAGAGGAGGATGCACCCCATTTTGCATCCTCCCCAAACGCTGGCACTTCGCCAGCCGCCTTCCTTTTTATCAGAAGACAGATAACTTATTGTAATATATTAATTAATTCGCTTCAACGTAGCCCTTAATGCAAGATCTTCAGCTAAAGGCCGCGACTTGCGACTTAACCACCAAGGCTGATCTTGTATCCAATTAAAGACCACACTCCTTTTTTAATTGTGAGGTAAACCCGTGACCAACTGGTCTCACTTCACCCAATCGTGATGTGTTTCCATAGCTGATCACTCCTCACCGTGAGCCTGCTTGTTCCCTCTTGCGCCCACGTTTACGTCTGACGCTCCGTGCATAATGTGACTGTCCTCAACTGGAATGGAGGACATCATGATTATGTATTTGTCTTGGTCACCTGGATGCGGTTGCTTCCGGGTTTTTGCTGTTTGCCTGATCATGCCTCGTGCACGCATCTTGGCGCCGGAGGTGCGGTCATGAAGGGATGGCAGTTCATCGCATGTATCAGCGGCGCAATCGTCACGTGTGTGATGGCGCTGGCCGCAGTTTCCTACACCGCAACGCTGGCAACACCGGAGCCGGCGTTTGCCTGGCTGCCTATTCCCAACCAGGTCGTGTTTTCCGTACTCGCGTTGGCCTTTGACCTTGGCATGATCGCCAGCGTCTTTGGTATTCTGCATTGGTGGGGTGTTTCGCGCATCGGTGTCGGGCTTTGTGTTGCCCTGTTCGCCGTCGCTTCGGTTTTTTCGGTGCATGCCGTCAGAGGCTACATCGCCTTGAACGTCACCAAGTCAGCAGCACCTGCCGCTCGCTCGGCTGATCTTTATGCGTCCTTGAAACTTGAGCTTGCCCAATCGCAGGCGCATCTCGGCCGTTTACAGGCCAAATACGCTGGCGCGTCACGGCGCGACAGGCGGCGCCTTGGCGCGCAAATCAATCGGACAGAGCAGGCTGTTCAAGAGGTGCGCACGCGTCTTGCGCAGTCTGATGTTCCCGTTCATGTCTCGCCGATGGCCGGCATGGAATGGTTCCTGGCCATAACGCTCTGGTTCTTCAATGCCACCTGCTGGACCGCCTGGTTCGGGATCAGGATGCCTGATCAAGGTCGTGATCCCGATACGGTCGCGGCTTGGCTCAAAGGGTTTGATCTTTCAGAGCCGCAACACTGCGAAGTGGTCTACGAGGCCTATGGGAACTGGTGTCGGGTGCGCAGCGCTGTCCCGCTCGCCAAGTACAGCTTTTATGCCCGTCTCATTGAGCTTGGTGCCAAGAAGTTTCGTGATGGCCGTAACGGCCCCACCATGTATCAGCTCCGCCATGATAGGATAAACGTATGACCCTCGACACAACCGTCCGGGGCACCTATCGCCCGCGCCGTAAGCGCTCGGGCAATCCCCCGCCCCTGCAACTGACAGAGCGCGATCTCGACATCTTGCGCGCTGTTTACCGCTACCGGTTCTTGAACTCCGATCACATCAAGCGGCTTATTCCGGGTTCGGCCAAGAATATTGCCAATCGACTAAAGGCGCTCTTCGAGCATGCCTATCTCGACCGGCCTGAGTGCCAGTATGATTTCTATCGTCCGGGTGGCGGATCATCGCTTGCCGTCTATGCCCTTGCCGACAAGGGCGCCAAGCTGTTGGCGGGCCGTGACGTTCTCTCCTTCGGGCCCAACGTGTCATGGGCGCAGAAGAACCGCGCTGCCGGCCGGCCGTTTCTGGAACACACTCTCGGGATTGCCGATTTCGCCGTTGCCCTCACCATCGATGTCGCCGCCCGCAACGATGTCGACATGCTCGATGGCGATGCCTTGTTGGCAAGGCTGCCGGAGGCGACCCGGAATGAGACCAAGCCGTTTCGGTTCTCGGTGCCGGTGACGTTTCGATCCCAGAAACTCACCATCGGCATCGAGCCCGATTACGCCGTCTCGCTCGGCTTTCCAACGCTCCGCCGCCGGGCAAATTTCCTGGTCGAAATAGATCGCGCCACCATGCCGATCGAACGTTCGGACCTCAAACAATCTTCCATGCTGCGCAAGTTCCTGGCCTATGGTGCGTTCCGGCGCCAGAAGCTGCACACGAAAGTGTTCGCCTGGACCAACTTTCGGGTGCTTGTGGTCACCTCAAACGAAGATCGTGCTCAGAACATGCGCGATTGTTTAAAGCGCATCGGTGGCAGCAAGGGTTCGCCCCTATTCTGGATTACTGATCGTGATGCGCTTTATGAGCGCAACTCTCTTGAGCATCTTTGGATCGATGGCAGCGATATGGAGCGAAAGCTCATTCCGCCAGAATTGTGATTTCAGGCACTCACCAAAAAAGCACCCCTGAGGGTTCATGTGCTTATGTGGTTTTTGACGAGCGCTTTGTTTCTCGCCGGCCACATTTCAGGTGAAGGCCGGCTCCGAAAAAGCACTCGTTGAAGCCCCATACTTGATCAAAGAAAGAGGCCCCGCAATCACAAGGATTGCGGGGCTTGTTGCGTCTTGGCGTCGGCCGGTGCACGACACTCAGCGTTTTGCGCGTCGTTGCGGGCGCTCCGCAGGCTCGGCTTCCGTTGGCTCGCGTAACACCAGCCGGTTGTCCACCGGCAGGGCTGAAAGCGTGATGTTGTAGCCCTTGTTATCCTTGTGGGCCCAGGCAGCGCCGATCTTCAACCAGAACGGATCTTCGTTTTCGCCACGGTCTTCGACCGTGAATACGTTGTGCGTTGGCGCACTGTTGTTTGCCATCAGTCTCTCCATAACTTTTGTTGGGAAAGGTGTTGCGTGTGCAGGCATCTCTCTGCACCCGTCTCATTATGCCGTATTGAGTGTCGTTGTTGTCTTGACGGGTGTTGGCATTTGTCTTCGAGTTGTGGTTGGGGCACTCCCTCGCGAGACTCGGGACCGCGCTCTATCTCACGGAGATAAGAATCCCCGCTCGACCGAGCCGGACTCTGATGCCGCCGTCCGTCTCGTCCTTGTCAGGTGACGATCGCTGCGCCGCAGTCTTGGACTGTTCTTCTTTAAGTATGGCGGCCCTTCTTCGAGGCCTCTTGGGGATAAGCGCCAGCTTTCCATCTTCGGATGATATCATGAGTGCATGACAGACGATGACCGTCCAAGTCCGACAGGGCCCGTCACTGGCGGAGCGCCCTCTTCATTGCTGCCGCTCGATGCCGTCGCCGCCCGCTTCTCTGCCGCCGGTCTGCCCCGGTCTTTGAGATCGCTGCAGCGTTATTGCCAGAACGGCACGCTTACCTGCGTCAAGGAAGCCACAGCCACCGGTGATGCCTTCTTCGTTGAAGCTCAGTCCATTGACGCGGCAATCACCACACTCAAACAACTGCACAACGCCAAGCACCAGCATCGACAGGGGGCGTCAGAGCCGGACATGACGCACTCTGTCGGCCATGAGGGTGCGTTGAATACTGGGCATGACGACGACCGCCATAGTCCGACCCAGACGGACGATGACACGCCGGAAACATCAGCGACTGAAGCACCGTCAAAGCCCGACACGGCGCGTTATGTCGCGCAGCTTGAAGCGCGCCTCGAAGAAAAAGACGCCGAGATCGGCTTCCTTCGCGAAGAACTCATTGATCGTCGTGGTCAGATCCGTGACATGAAGGGCATCATCGATGGCCAGAACCAGCTTCTGGAGGTCATCCAGACCAATGTTGCGCCGATCTTCAACGCCCTTGCCGCCACCGTCGAGACAAAACGTATCAACGTCACCTCGGTGATGGATCGCCCAGAGAAGACGGAGCGCTCTGGTGACAATCCTGGGGAGCAGGGACGTGAGCCCCAGGCCCAGAGAGCACACGATGTCCTGGCCAACGGAAACGTTCAGCCGAATAGCGAACGACCGGATCTATGATATAATTTTTGTGTATGGAATCGCGGACCATCATCACATCTGAGCCAAGGTATCCCTCCCGCCAGGACCGGATTCTAGCCCTGAGCGATCATGCGGTGCAGGTGATCATACCAGCACAATTGCGCGAGACCGGTCTTTATACCGACGCCGAAATCGATCGCATCGTTCAATGGCTGATCGAATACCGAGCCCTCAACCAACTCGACATTATCGAATAAGTGCCGGATGCACTTGCCCGCTTGGTAGCGGCTGAATGTTCCGCCGTATTGTGATATCGTTTAATTATGACAGTGACACTCAAACCGGACCAGCAGGCTTGGCTCGAACGCCAGGTGCAGGAAGGTCGCCTGGCCTCCATTGAGGACGGCGTTACCCGGGCCGTTGCCGACATGATGGCGATCGAGGCCGATGATCTTGCTTGGGCCAAGGATCATGTCGAGGCCGCTCGCACCGATGTTGCCCGTGGCGACGTGATTGCCGGTGCCGACGTTATCGCCAGCCTGAAACACCGGCCAGCCGGCTAAATTCATGTGCCATGGCCAAGCTTACTGTTACCAGGCACGCCGATCGTGACCTCGATGACATCCTTTCCTATCTCACTGATGCGGCAGGGCAGGGAACAGCCGAGTCTCATGCCCAGCGATTTGCTGAAGCGCTCGAACACATCGAGGCCTTTCCAAGTGCCGGGCCGGCGAGGCCGGCTCTTGGGACGTGCACACGCATTTCAATCGTGTTGCCATATGTCCTGATCTACGATTATGACGAAGCAGGCGACACGCTCGTTCTTCTCCGCGTTCTGCATGGCCGCCGCCGCATGACAGAACGCATTCTCTGGCGCTAAAATACGGCTCCGTTGAGCCGTCATCTCATCAAGCTGCGCAAAACAAAAATTGTGCGACACTTGGCAAGCTGTGCCCCCATATTGCTGTCCCCGGCACTTTGCGCACTTGGCGAGTGTGCAGATGATACAATAAACGCATGAAGCAAATCGCCGATGCGCTCAATACACGTTACCAGAACATCATCCTGGAAGGCTTTGATCCCGTTGCCGCCGCCGGCTTCACCCAGGTCCCGAACGTCATCTTGAAATCCGCCGACCTGAGTGTCGGTGCCAAACTCGCCTATGCAATGCTGCTGTCGTACGCATGGCAGAACGAGTTCTGCTTTCCAGGTCAGGATACATTAGCCGAAGATATGGGCTCTGGCCGCCGCAGCGTCGTGCGGTATCTCGATGAATTGGAACGACAAGGCTTCATTTCGATCAAACGTCAGGGTCTCGGCAAAGTGAACATCTACACCCTGCATGCCAAGGTGAAGCCGAAGCGGCGATAATGGCCGGCCCAGAAGTGCCAATTTGGCACTTCTTGATGTGCCAGATCGGCGTGTCCAGAGATGCCAGATTGGCACTTCCCTCTATTTAATTATATGCAATGAAGAATACACAATTTAACAATACTCATTAGTTCAATTAAGGAATGACGGTTCGGACCAGACCACGGAATTCGGATCTGTCAACACCACTCCCCTTTTTGTGAGCCGGATACGAGAAGACCGTCCCGAGGGACGGCCTTCCCTGTTCCGTCAAGCGGAGTTTCGTTCCTCACAAAGTCAAGTTTTCAAGTCGCGCTTGGCCAAGCGTTCCTCGATCCACGCCTCGACCTCGGACAGCATCCACGCGACCCGGTTCTGGCCCAGCCTGATCCGTTGCGGGAATTGGCCTGCCTTCTCCAGCCGCGCGATGTGTTGAGGCGAGTACTTCACGAGATTTGTCAGCTCCTTCTTGCAGATAAGCTGTTTTGGATGTGACATCGGATCCTCCTTTTGATCGGAGCATCCGGATGCCCCAGCCTCGGTGCCAACCGAGCCCAATGGGCACCTGCCAGTGTCGGTGATTCGTTGAAACGCAACAAGATTCTCATACCTGAACACAAGGGAACATCTGACTTCTAGGGCTTCAAAAACCCGAATTGAGCGCTGGAATATTGGGTTACACCGGCCACCGTTTGGCAGTCGTTGCCTTATCTTGTTTCTAATTCTCCATTCATTTGTCGAGGCAACGCTTGCGCATCATTATTATCGTCAGTATAAAACATAGTATTTGCCGTCGTAT
This sequence comes from Hyphomicrobiaceae bacterium, assembly GCA_965223255.1. GTDB lineage: Bacteria > Pseudomonadota > Alphaproteobacteria > Rhizobiales > Hyphomicrobiaceae > CBDCWA01. The sequence goes on from CBDCWA010000004.1 coordinate 1,741,386, forward strand.
TCCAATTTTTGCAGAAGCAAGACGGGAGTTTTGATGCGGGAGTTTCCATTGCCAATGCGTGTTGAGGATTGTTCTATTGCTCGGCTGGAAGGGCCTCTGCCCGGTATTAACAGCTGCGGATATCCGGTGATCGCCGGCCCTTGTGCGATCGAATCCCCCGAACAATTCGACCGGATTGCACAAGCCCTCGCATCGCGCGGTATCACCTACGTCCGAGGTGGTGCATTTAAGCATCGCACGCAACCTAGCAGCTTTCGAGGAATGGGCAGAGCTGGTCTCAAAGCTATGGCCGAAGTGGCGCGACGTCGACAGTTAAAGTTGGTCTCTGAAATTCTCGACGTGCGTGACATCGAGGACTTCGTTGAAAGCATCGACGTCATTATGATTGGTGCGCGTAGTATGCGTAACTACAGCTTAATCGAAGAGACAGCAAGGACTGGCAAGCCACTCATCCTCAAACGAGACTTTTCAGCGACAGTTACGGAATGGCTTGGGGCCGCAGAATATGCGACTCGCGCTGGCGCTGTCGACGTGGTCCTTTGCGAGCGAGGCGTGCGTTGGTGCGATCCGCTATTCAGAAACTTGCTGGACCTGACGGCTGTAGCGTGGCTGCGAGAGAACACCAATTTTCTAGTCTTGGTGGACCCATCTCATTCAACCGGAGACCCCGTTTTGATCCCGCGGATCAGTCGCGCCGCTATGGCGTGCGGTGCGGATGGTCTTATTGTTGAAGTGCACGACCGACCCTCAGAAGCGCTTTGCGATGGGCCTCAAGCGCTCACCCCAGATGCTTTTGATCACCTATTGCAAACCCTTGCTGCGTGATGGTCGCTTGTGTGATCATACCTGTGATGAGGCGGACATCGCTTCTGCCGACGGTGCAGCATTATATTCGCCTTGGTAGGGATGTTTGCCGACGAATTTATATCGCAGACTTTGACCCTCACTTCACCCATCATCTTCTGGGCGATCTAACCGCACATCCATGCATCGAGCATGTTGGGATCGTTGGTCAAGCGTTTTTCAACAAGGCTGTAGCAATCAATATTGCTTCCCTCTATACCCTAGAAGATCAACTTATTATCTGCGACGCCGATGTCAGACTACCTCACGACTTGTTTGTTGAATGGCTCGATACGCTTCAAACAACAAACAATCTACTGATTCATTTGGCCGCCGTGCGAGAGACCGTCGATGGGAGCACGCGACCCGGCTTTGGCATTGTCGCCATCACACGAAAAAACTTCTTCCAACTGGAAGGCTATTGCAGTGAGTTTCGAGGCTGGGGCTTTGAAGATCGAGATTTTCTTTCTCGCGCTGAGCTAGCTGGGCTGGATGTGAGGCCAATCGGTATCGCCCCGCATCAAAGCCATAGCGAAATGTCTAGAACTGAGAATTACGAGGAAAAGAATCGCGACATATCTCGGGAGCGCAACCTGCGATTGTTTGAGCAACGCAAGCGTAGAATACGACTATATGGCACTTTAGCCAGCGACGCACGCAGGTCTTCATGTCATCAATAGCAGTCACAATCATCGACAGGAAATACGTTCACTGGGCATCAGTACTAACAATCTCTATAGCCCGCAATTCGCCTGAAATCGAATTACATTTATTGGCTATTGATCTCGAAGAATCTGACATCATCATGCTATACGACCACGGATGTTCCCATGTCGAGCCCATTGAGCAGGTATTTGAGTCGCCCGCTTCGATTGTAAATGCGCGAGCGCCGTTACTAATGAACTACTGGGCACAGCGCTGTCCAAACAGCGCTGTGCTCCTTCTTGACGCCGATTTTTTGATTAGATCATCGTTGCAACCGCTCTTCACTGGATCGGCGACCTTCGATGCCGCCGTGTGCTTTCGCCCCGGAATCTATCAGGGGCAGAAGTTCAAACGACTGACCGTAGCAGGCGGTCTGGTGCTATTCCAGCCCTCGGGGCGGCGCCTGTTGGAACAATGGGTCGCGCGGATGGCCGTTGCAATCCCAATCGAGGATGTCTGTCCCGGCGAATGGTTCTGGGATCAGGCGTGCCTCGCGGATGTAACCGAGACCGCCGATGTCAACATCATGCCAATCCCATTTCCTCAGTACTTGTCATCCCCACCTTTTGAGAGCGGCGCTGCACTTTGGAGCGCCAACGTAAAGCCGTGGGAGAAGACTGAGATCTATCGACGTTTCCTAGCGGAGCTGTCCATGTGAAAATCCACATTTTTACGCCGTTCTTCAATGCTTCACCATTCTTGGACAGATGTGTCAAAAGCGTCATGCTTCAGGCTGAGAGAAATTGGCACCTTCATCTTTTTGACGACTCGTCGACAGATGCTTCGGGAGAGTTAGCGAAGGGCCTCGCGCGCTCAGATGTCAGGATTTCCTATGTGCGTGCACAATCGCGCCGATGGATGCTCGGAAATTTCGAAGCTTTGCTACAGAATTCGTCAATCTCCTCAAGCGATATCATCGTTCAACTGGACGGGGACGACTGGTTACCCGACTGTGGTGTATTTTCCAGAGTCCTAGATGCTTATCGATCGAGTTCCTGCTGGATCACCTATGGAAACTTCATGCGGGTAGGGGAGGGCGAACCGTCCATTGGGTATTGCAGGAAAGTACAGTGCACTGCTTTAGTAAGATCCTTACCGTGGACTTCAACGGCCCTTCGGACATTCAAAGCGGGGCTTGCTCGGATGATCGCGCCAGCCGATTTGCGGTCGCCATCGGGAGAAATACTCCATATGGCCGGAGATATGGCATTGATGTTTCCGATGCTAGAAATGAGCGGTGATGCCAGAAGCAAATGTCTGTCTAGCATCAACTACATGTACAACGTGCTTAATCCAATAAATGACTTTCGAGTAGACAAGGAAACTCAGGAGAATACCGCACGATTCTTAAGGAGCAAGCCGGCATATCCACTCTTAGGAGACGTAAAATGGTGACAGTCGTTACCTTCCATGCACCTACCTTTCTGTGGACGGAGCGGCCCCATCGCTTTGGTGGAGTGAGGCTGCCGCATACCGATCTTGTACCGAGCTTCATCGCATCAATCAGGCGCTTCACTCCCGATTCCTCGATTCATTTGATTGCCACGGAAAGCGCAGCGATAGACCCAATGAATGTTGATACGTTTGATGTCCAGAATATTGATCCTGCACGGTTGATGCTACAGCGGCTTGTCCAACAACGCCGCGCACTGGCCCAAATTGAAGGACCTGTGGCATTCTTAGATACGGACATACTTGTTCTTCGCCCGCTCTCTCCTATTTTTGACGGAACGTTTGACATAGCCGTAACGATAAGAGACCAACCCCGGCACGACTTCGAACACTCAATGCCATACAACAATGGCGTTTGGTTCTGCCATGGCTCCAACAGGCAACTTGAGCTTGATTATTTAGATTGCCTGATCGAATTGAATTCAGCTATGGAGCCCGAGGCTCATGCTTGGTCAGGAAATCAGTTTGCGGTCCGCGACCTATTGGGAAACCGAACTTCTGGAGAGCGATTTCTTCATAATGACCTTCGGGTTTCAGTCCTTCCATGCTCGACATTTAATTACGCGCCAGAGAGGGCTGAGGAGGATATTAGTAGTCGCCATATACTCCATTTTCGGGGAGAAGCTAAATGCCTGATGAAGACCTATGCAGCCAACCTCCTATCTTAACAACAGAATTGCGGGTTCCAGCGTTTTGGTGGGACGGTCAGCCCAATTTCGGCGATGCGCTGACAAAGTTTGTCTTATCTACGGTAGACATTCGGGCTGAATGGTGCTTGCCGAAAGATGCGGCAATCATCGGAATTGGCAGCGTGCTTGAGCATGTTCCGGAGGATACGACAGCGATAATCTTTGGAACGGGCTTCCAATTCGCTAGTAGCCGCAAGTGCTTTCCACGTGCGCGAATTGCAGCAATGCGAGGGAAGCACAGTGCAACCAATGCGGGCATCGATCCGAAAGAAGTCTTGCTTGGAGATCCCGGTATATTGTTTGATCGAGTCAATGTCCCTTCCGAGTACCGTGTCGGTATAGTGCCCCACTATGTCGATTGCGAGGACCCGCGCCTTTCCAAACTTGAGCAGCGCTGCGGTAACGATTTGCAGCTTATCGATGTTCGAACAAATGACGCCGCCTTGGTCCGCGACAAGATTGCCACATGCGGCTGTGTTCTTTCGTCAAGTCTCCACGGCCTAGTAGTCGCATTAGGCCTCGGAAAGCCTGTATGCTGGATCGAACTTAGTGATCGGGTGTTGGGCAAAGGTTTTAAATTTCACGATTTTTATTCTGCATTTGAATTGGATGCTTCCCCGAAAACACTAACTGGGCATGAGAATGCAACTGAGCTAGAAACAATGTGTGCTGAACCTCCAGCACTCGTATCTACACGAAAGGACGCTCTGTTAAGCAGCCTACAGAGGTTATATGAGTCTCTATATGGAGAGCTGCATTGATCCTTTCGGCCCTAACACGCAGCTCGAATGCCGGCATTGTCGAGCTTAGCGCGGTTATTTCGGGAACGCTGAAGAAGGGTAAGATTTGGTTTAGGTGCCCAGAGGAATACGGTTCAGAGGTCAGCGCTGAACTTTACGATCCGTTCGTTGTTGCGCTCGTTCAGCAAGCGATATCTAGTGGCGAAGTCCTGACAATCGATGGTCCGGTGTCTGATCGCCTAGTCCTCAATTTGACTTACTTCGCACGAATCTATGGCGAGTGGTTCGGACATAATCCACTTTACTTGCAAGCCGCTTCAATAGTTAGGCCCACCAATTGTAAGGGGCGCATCGTAACTGGGATGAGCTGCGGAGTGGATTCGCTCACGACAGCTCTAGAATTGCACGCAAGTGCCCCTCGAGCCAGAATAACCCACTTTGTCCATTGCAATGTCGGATCGCATGGCCATGGCGATGCGGCACGGGCTTTGTTCCAGAAACGTTTGCATAAAGCAGAGGCAGCAGCCAAAGAGATCAGATTGCCGCTCATCTGGATCGATTCCAACATCGATGATTTTTTGAGTGTGCGATTCGAAGATAGCTATGCGTCCCGGACTGCCGCGGCTGCACATTTCCTGGGATGCTCAGAGTATTTCATCGCCTCGACCAACACCTATACGCAGATAGGTCCGGAGGGTTCCTCACCGCTTTCGGATCATTTGCTAAGCAGTGAGCGGGTTCAGATCTTTCACGATGGCGCCCATCTAAACAGGATACAGAAGTTGGATTTCATCAAGTCTTGGAAACCTGCACAACACCACCTCAACGTTTGTACTCGCAGCACTACCAACGCCGAAAATTGTTCATCTTGCTCGAAGTGTCTACGTACAATACTTGCAATATGCTTGCTCGAAGCATGGCCGTCGTTCAAGGACGTATTTTCTTCTGTTGGCTTGGATAGAAAACTCAAGGCATATGTCAATGAAATGAACTCGTTGGGGGCGATACCCCCAAACTTCTACTGGATGGAAATTGTCGAGTTCGCGAATCAAAAAGGTCTTGATCTCCAAAAACATCCAATTCAATCGATCGAACTAATCTCTCGGGCTAATTGGAGAAAACCAGAAGTTTAATAGGATATAGTATGTTCTTACGTCGACCGCGAGAAACGTCTACTAAATTTCAAATGTTGGTAATTCGCTTGAGCTCCTTTTCCCATTCAATTTGCGCATTGCGCATCTCTGGAATGTACTGATATCTATTATAGACACCCGTCACCTCAGGAATGCCCGCAATGCGATGATCGAGTATCCTCGCAATCGTCGTGTCGGCGACGCCGAGGGCTGCCAAATTGGTTGCAACCGTTCTTCGGATGTCGTGAATTCGCCAATCAAGCACCCCTGATTTCTCATTTAGTCGAATCTTGACCTTCGAAAATCCGCTAACTGATTTACCGCTTGATTGCTTCTGCGAAGGAAAAACCAATCCATATTCCTTCTTGCCAAGTGCATCAAGCTCAAATTTCATCCCTTCTGTGATCGGTTTGTGAGAGGTTCGCAATCCCTTGGTACGTTCCGCCGGAATCGTCCAGATACTTGTTCTCCAATCAAACTCCTTCCAATCGGCGCTCACTATTTCCCCCCGCCGGCGACCGGTCAGGATCAGCAATCGAACAATGCTTCCCCAAGGCGCACCAATTTCAAATGTCGCCTGCCAAATGGACGCTAGCTCTCGCGGCTCAAGCACCCGCTCACGCTTGACAACACCTGCCGGGTCCGTCAGCCCCGCGAATGGCGAAGCCTCTATGATGTGCTTCGTAACCAGCCAGTTGAAGAATGCACGGCCTGAGCGCAAGACATTGCTTGCCGCAAATGGACTGCGCGCGACCGCGATCTTGTCAATCAAGTCCATTGCATCAGCCCTGGTAATGTCTCGGACGTCACGATCTGCCCATGGCCCCACGATGTCCTTGTCCAGTATCCGCGATGTCCCTCGGATCGTACTCGGTTTGTTGCTCCTTTGAACGTGCAACGAAATATAAGCCTCCACCAGATCAGCAACTGACTTCAGTGTCGTGAAGTCCTGGTCTTTCTTTGCACGTGGATCAACACCGGATCGCGCATCCAACAAGACTTCGTTCGCTCTGAGCCGAGCCTCGGCCAAGCCTACATCCGGAAAACGACCGATCTTCATGCGCCGTTTTTTGCCCCGATGCCGATAAAGGAGCGTGAAGGTCTTCGTCCCGCCCTGCGAGACCCGAAGCCTCAGCCCCGGAACCTGGCCATCAACGACCTCGTATTGCCAGCCATTTGGCTTGAGCGCCTGGATTGTTTTGGCTGTCAGCATGGCTATACAGTCCTCGACCAAATCCTAGCCTGACGCCAAATCTAGAGGTCCTAGAAACGGCAAAAAAGGTTCCATAAAGGTTCCAAAATACGCTTGATTGAGCGAATCACAATGATCAACTATGATCATCAGGTCTTACATAAGTCAATGAAAATGATAGATTTTAGAGATCCTATGTTCCGGGGTGATTATAGATAGCCATAGATTGTGGATCTAGAGGTCCCCTGTTCGAGCCAGGGAGGCGGTACCAATAAAATCAACGACTTAGATAGTTCAAGACTAAACTCAAGCGACAAAAAGGTTCCAAATCGGCTGAGCTTGCGCGATCAATTATGACCACATATGAGCAGACCACGTCTCACCCATGATCGTTGATAGTCATTTCGTCCCTCTTGCTACCGCTAACTGAGCATCGCGACATAGGTATTCAAATTCTCGCGGGACGACAGCGGCACGAATGTCCTTAACACTTCACTTCCCCTGGAAATCGTCCTTCCTTTCAGAATGGAAGGGGCACATAGCTGAATACGGTTTGTAGAGTTCGGAAATTCAACGATAATTGACCCGCCCTGCGACGGTGCCGCAAACCCGACGCAGGACGGATTGCTTCGAATAGATCCAGTTTAGGCATGCATTTGCCACCTCACCAATAGCCCTGCCTAGAGAAACCAGCTCGTTTGTTAGTCCGACAATATACAATCCAAAAATTCTGATCGATCTGATCAATATATTTAGTTTGCAAACTCTTTTGTTCCACACGACAACATCGCAATTGAATGGGGCACGCGGGAGGCGCCTATCCCTCGCTGCAACACGAGTATCCCCGATCAACGAGAGCTTCACCGTCCCAATTCGTAGCTGGAGACCGCATTCGAATTAGCCATGGCGGGTTTATAATTGGATGTCCCCAACTAGCTGATCGCAACAACAATCGATCCTGGCTACGATGCACTGAGAACCCTTTCAAATGTCAATCGTCAAACAAATAGCGATACTCGTTGTCCTGGTCGGACTTACCGGTGCAGGCTACTACGGTTACCAGGAATTCTATGGCGGCGGAATTTCAAACGGTTTTTCCAAAGACAGTAGCCGCACCAAATCGAAAAGAAGCCGCGGCCGCAGGGCCCATAGGGTTGTCGTTTCGCCCGTGAAACAACAACCGATACGAGAATCAATTGAGGCGGTCGGCACCACACGATCGATAAAGGCAATTGAGGTTGTCGCACTGACATCGGGGCGGGTGATCGAGCTGACGGCAAGACCCGGCCAAGAGGTGCAGAAGGGTGATCCGATCATCAAACTTGACGATGATATCGAGAAAGCCAATTTGGCTGAGGCGCGCGCGAAACTTCAAAAAGCCAAATCGTTTCTTGAACGTTCGCGTACGCTGAGGGCCAGGAAACATACGTCGCAAGCATCTCTTGAACAATTGCAGGCCGAGGCAGCAGGAGCAGCAGCGGAGGTCGGGCGCGCCGAGCGGCGGCTGGCGGACCGGGTGGTCCGTGCAGCATTTGCTGGCCGGGTCGGCCTCAACAAGGTTGAGATTGGCGCACTCGTCGACAATAAGACCGTACTGACAACGCTCGATGATATATCAAAAGTAGAAATCGAATTTCAGTTACCCGAAGGCGTATTCGGTCGCCTCAAACGCGGCATGAAAGTCGTTGCAGAGGCTGTGGCGTTTCCAGGGCGCAAATTCACTGGCGTGGTGGCGCATGTCGATACCAGGGTAGTTCGCGTCACGCGGACCTTTCTCGTCAGAGCACGCTTGCCCAATTCCGACCGATCGTTGCCAGCCGGGATGTTCATGCGTCTGACGCTCATCTTCAATGAGCGCCTAGCGCAGGTGGTTCCCGAAGAAGCAGTGATTGCCGAAGGTGATAGCAACTTTGTGTTTGTCGTAAAGGATGGCCGGGCACGTAAGCAGACGATCAAGGTAGGGCAACGCCAGCCTGGATTGGTCGAATTGCGAGCGGGGGTGGCAATTGGTGATGATGTGGTGGTGCTGGGTTTAGGACGCCTGCGTGATGGCAAGCGTGTGCGCGTATTAGGCAAGGGTGATTCTGATGAGGGCCGGCGGAAACGAGGTGGCCGCAAAGGTCGAGGCGGCGAGGTGCGCGGCGTCGTCAAGGCAATTCATGATGGTGGGCGGCGCGTGGTGTGGCAGCGCCAGTCGGACGGCCAAGAGGTTTTGGTCAATGTAGTCAGCGGCAAGACACGCCTAACCATTGATGGCAAAGTAGCCCCGGCAAATCTCTTGAAGAGTGGGATGCAATGTCGGATCGCTCTGCGTCGTAGCAAGCCTGACGCGCGATCTATCTCATGCAAAGCCAAGTCCGGTGCTTAAAAAGGCAGAATTGCCAACCCACGACTTTGTTTGGTTCCCCTGTCAAGACCGCGCGCGTTACATTGATTGAAAACAGCAAGCAGATAGAGCTAGCACTTTAGATCTTCAAAAAAAGAGGGCGCAAAACACGACGCCCCCTTGCAACTATTCAACTGATCATCTTACTTGCAGTCGATAAGCTTGGCTTCAGCACCGCTTCTGGGGGCCTGAACAGTGCAGTTCATGCCAACCTTAAGCGTCTTGCGTTTGGCCTTTTTGCCACCAACTTTAACGGTGGTGCGCGAGCCCGAAATTTTAATCTCGAATGCCTTTCCGCTTTTGAGCTTCAGACTAACGTCTTTATTACGATCAGCAAGCTTGGTAATTGCTCCAGACAATGTCGGGATTTTGACTTTCTTGCCCTCTTCAATGACACCTGTCAGCAAGGCTATCGCTTGTGGAGACTGATCGAGCGCCTCTTTCACAAGCTTTGCGACATCCTCACCGAAGGCCGGATCATAGGGGCGCCTCGCCGTCCTCATCTTTGCAACGAGTGCCTTATCTTGCATAGCCTTCTTGTAGGCACCTCGCAGGGCTGCCAGTCGATCAGCTGGAATTCGTGGTGGCCCAGAGGTTAGCCGGAACACGTCGCTCTGTGAGCCGATCAATGAGCTAATGCGCCGACCGAGATCTGTCTTTATTACGTCCTGCAACTTGGGTACGTCGGTTTCCTTACCGCCAACCTGAACGATAAAGCGCCCATGACCAGCTTTTACAAACTGCTCAAAGGATGATCGTGACCCAAGGCCACCCGTAACTTCACCACGACGCATCGCGAGTTGATCGGCATTGCCGTTATAGCCGGTAATTAGCTTTATCGGCAGTTTCGCAGCCTTTGAAATCATCGAGATCTCGGAGTAATTGGCACTACCAACACCTGATGTTGCGAATTTGAGCGGTGTCTTTGAGTTCTGTAAATCCGCAAACGTCTTGATCGATGAATTGGTTCCAACCACGATCACTCGGGATTCAGAGGCAGCTTTGCCGATCCATGACATCTTTGTCAGATCGAACCGTACGCCTTTTTGTTTGGCGAGCTGTGCATAAATCAGCCCGGTATTGTAAGTGCCAATGGTAAGGCCGTTTGGTTTCGAATTATAAATATAGTTTGCTCCGATCATGTGACCGGCACCGGGCATATTACGAACGACGAAGGTAGATCCCGGTAGATGCTTTTGCATAAAGTCTGCCACCAGGCGTCCGTAAAAATCATAGCCACCGCCCGGCGACGTCGCGACGATATAAGTTACCGTCTTGCCCTTGTAGTACGCCGTGTTTCCCTGGGCGAACGCTGGCGCTATTCCAAAACACGTCGTTATGAGCGCTACGGCCCCACAAGTTGTTTCCAAAGCAGGCTTGTACATTCCTTATCCTCCTGATCTGCACAAACTCTAAATGTCAATTGATGAGCGCAATGCTCATGCACCGACTGCGTATCTGTTCGGCCTACCCGCGCAAAACAGATACTGAACCGATTGCCTTCAGCCGTTCAGGTTCCTTAGTCATTGAAATAGGTGTCGAGAAAATATTGCGTCAGGTGCCCTTCAAACAGCACCTGCTGCAACAGCACAACGAGAACGAAATAGAGCGCCAACCAAAGGCCTGCGGTAACGGCGAAACTGATCAACCAGGTTTCCTTGGCGTAACACTTCAGAAACAGGAACATGAACACCGGCACGGCAATCCAGAACCCAAACGCAAGCACGGTTCCGAGCAGAAAAAAGAAATATCCGAACAATAAAATTTCGCGCCTTGCACGGCTTCGAGCCTCACCTGCCGCATCGAGCGATACCGTCTCTACCTGCTCACCTGCAATTTCAAGATCTAGTTTGCCTCCTGTTTGCGCTGTGACCTCGTCCATGTATTTTTCAAAATCGGTCCGCGGATCCACCTTGCCCTTGGCCAACATAAAATCGCGCATATCCGCGATTGCCTGCGCCAGAGAAAAAACCATTCCAGGAATGCCAATCACAAACGGCAAAAAATTCGCCGGCCATTTATAGGTGTAGGCAAGGCCGACCATAACGGCAAAGATCGAGAACATCACAAGGCTGAATAATGTCCGACCGTGAAAAATTGCCTGAAGAAGTGACGGCTTTACGTCCTCTGCGGCTTGCTCGGATGATGACATCTTTGAGTATCCTTTAACGCCTCTGACTTGCGTGATTGCGGTAAACCGCAAACAATATCGTTGCAATAATGAGACCCATTAAGATCAACGACAGCGGGCGGACGAAGAAATCCCAGCGCCACAGCGCCCAAGCCTTATGAAGTGAATCCTCTGCAATCTTTCCAAGAACGATACCGATCGCGAACGGTGCGCGCGGCCAGTTGTACTTCAATAGCCCATAGCCAATGACGCTGAGCACACCGAGCAGGATGAGGTTCTCCCACCGTCCTTTGGCGATCAGGACGCCGAGCACAGTGATAACAAGCACGATTGGGATCATGATCCCGCCTCGCACGAAGGTCAAAAGCGCCACCCAACGGGTAATGAAAAGTAGGATAACGACCGCTAGTAGATTGGAAATCACAAGAGCCCAAATCAGTATCCACACCAGATCGAGCTGCTGCGTGATCATCTGGGGGCCTGGCTGTATTCCAAGGATTAGAAACGCGCCCAGCAAAATTGCCATACCCGAGCTGCCGGGCACACCGAAGAACAGGGTTGGTAAGAGCGAGCCACCTTCCTTGGAATTTGTTGCAGCTTCCGGCGCAATTACGCCGCGTAGGTCTCCCTTGCCAAAATTTTCTGGATCTTTTGCGCTCTGTACCGCGTGGCCATAGCAGATCCAGGCCGCCGCAGAACCTCCAAGGCCTGGAAGGATGCCGACGAACGCTCCGATCATCGAGCAACGAAATACAAGCCACCAGTGCTTAAACGTAGCGATACAACCGCGTAGTTGTGCACGTACGCCCGTGTCCGCCATTTCTCGAGAAACAACTGAGATCGACCCGCCCTTTACGCCAAGATGGATCATTTCTGGCACCGCGAACAACGCGAGCACTGCGGTGATTAGGTCGAGACCATCCCACAGGAATAGGTTTTCTCCTGCGTACCTCGGAATACCGGTCTGCGGATCCATTCCGACAAAAGCCAGCATCATTCCGTAAAGACCAACTGTAATTCCTTTGAAAATTGCCGAACCCGACACGAATGCAACAAACGTAATTCCAAGCAGCGCTAGGAAGAAGAATTCTGCAGGGCTGAACTTGAGCACGATCGGTTCGATGACGGGAATGAGGACCGCGAGAACCGCCGCTCCGATGACCCCCCCGATTCCCGACGCCATCAAGCTGCCGCCAAGCGCCAATCCAGCCTGACCTTTTTTTGCCATTGGATAGCCGTCGACGATTGTGGCTGCATCGTCACCGGTTCCAGGCACCCCAAACATGATAGAAGAGATCTGCCCGCTGGTCCCAGTGACCGCGTGCATGGAGAGAAGAAAAACCGCCGCCGGAATCATTTCCTTTCCGAATACGAATGGAATCGTAACCGCAATCGCAAGGCGTCCTCCAAGCCCTGGTACCGCCCCAAAGAATATGCCGATGCATGTCCCAAGGATCAGCATCCACAAGATATAAGGATTGGTCACAAGTTGAACGAACGTGTTCAACATTACTTCGGTCACATCACCATTCCTTAGCGCCGGCAATCCCCTCTGAGAGGCGCAATTTTTTCCTTACGGCGTACAAGCACCGTAAATTTTGGGTTTACGCAATTTTCAAGTAGGATCGGGCTGCCCAGCAATTTTGCTCAGCCATCTTTGCGTACGGATTTCGGTTTGCGCGTGTTAAATATACCTATGAAGGTATAGACAAACGCTGATTGTCATGCCGCGGCGGACATAGTTTGACAAACTCATTTTTTTGATCTCAGACATCAAAAAAAGTAATTCGTGGATTGCCGGATCAATTGGTCACCTGCGCGACAATCGACCTTTGCCGGCACGACCCATTGGGGCTATGACAAAGTGTCTGTCCACGACCGCGGTTATTTCAGCAACCAGATAGAAACGGCCGTATTCATAATTGAGCACATCGCTGTTTAGCACCATGTATCAAAAAACATTTCTGCTTGGGGAAAGGTACAGACAGTCTGAACCTCTGGCGCATCGATCTGAAGTTCAAGCGCCAGATACTTGTCTGCCGGTCCGGGAATTCTAGCCTGTCTAATGATCGAAGTCTCTTGCGCCAAATGGTAGTTCACGGGCAATGCTCACGGCCTGGAGCACGCCCGTTATTTACCTTCCCAAGCCGGCATTACGACTCGTTTTTAATTGCAGTCAACGTTGGCGGCTTCTTCGCCATTTGCCGGCGATTTGATCGTACAGATCATACCCTTCTTGAACACCTGACGCTTGGCTTTCTTACCTGCAAGAGTAATCTTCGTTCTTGAGCCCGAGATCTTAGCCTTGAAGGTCTTTCCGTCCTTGCCTTTAATTGAGACCGTGCGACCACCTTTCTTGATATCAGTGATCGGTCCTACAGCTCGGACAAGCTTGACCTTTGCTTTACCCCTGACACCTTTATAAATAAGCGCGTCATTTAGTTTGGCGATCAAAGCTTTGTCCGTCTTGGAAACACGCTCAATCAAAGCTTGAATATCCTTGCCACTTACCGGGGCAAGTGTCCGCTTCTGATCTCGAACAGCTTTCACAAAAGTCTTATCCGTGACGGTCTTATCGAAGGCATTGCGCAATGCGGCGACACGACGAGCAGGAAGACCGGGTGGAGCCAGATATGGTCGACCGATTTCGAGGCGGGCATCATTCAATGCCATCATATCTCTCGTTGCCTTATCAGGCGCCAAATCAAGTGCCAGCGGCACATTCGGCAGATCGGGATGCTTCCTGGTCGACGCCTGTATCAGGATATTGATCTTATCGTTCTTGAACCAATCGGCATTGCGGGCCCAAAGGGACGAATAAGATGAGCACAGCGCTTCTACTTCACCGCGTTCCATCGCAAGTGTTATGGCCGTCGATGACGGGTATCCAGAGATGATCTTAAATTTCGTCCCGAGTGTATTGTTCAGTAACGCAGGAACGGTTTCGGTATCATTTGGACCACTCCCCCCTGTAATCAACGGAAACTTTTTGAGATCCTCGAAAGTCTTGACCTTAGATGTCTTCCAGGCTGAACAAATCGTAACCTCGTTGTTGAGGCTGCCAATCCAATTGAACTTCGCAGCCACAAACCTCGGCCCTTTCTTACCGAATATCTGCAGAAACGGAACTGTTCGTTGAATATTGGCAAAGACCGTGCCGTCTTTTGGCGCCACGTTGTAAAGGTAATTGGCTGCGCGGACGCCACCCGCTCCGGGCATATTCTGGACCACGATTGATGGCTTGCCCGGAACGAAGTTCTTCATATAGCTCGCAAGCACCCGGCTGTATGAATCATACCCACCACCAGGCGAGGAACTCACAATCAGTTTGATTTTTTTGCCTTTGTAGAAAGATGCCACATCGGACTGCGCGATTGCAGCGTCTCCCGCCAGCAGAACAAATGCTGCTGTCGTCCCTAATATTCGCTGGTAGAGTACTTTCATAACTTGGCCTGTAATACTTGCTTCTGAATATTAACGTCGTCGCGTTCCACCCTAGCGTGGTTGCAGAACGGTTTTGTATTTGCCGTAGAACGCGACAAGTTCTTTGACACGCTTCGCAGCTCCTGCAGCATCCTTGGGCGAAACAGGCCGCTTCCATGTCTTCATTTCGTCAGTGTTTAACGCTTTAAGCAGGGCTGTTTCGAGCACCTTGACGATTCTTGCAGGGGTCTTTGGAGCAGTAGCGACGATCCGTTCAGTGGCCAATGCTTCGAGGTCGGGATAGCCAATCTCGCTGACAGTGGGCACCCCCTTTTCGGGGCTCTTCTTTTCGAACGATAATATGCCGACAAGGTCTCCGCTTTTTGCGTATTTCGTGTAGGAGCGAAACGCAAACAACGAGAGATCAGTGTTCCCCTTGATGATTTCCAATTGAATAGTTGAAGAGCCTCTGTAGCCGGGCAGGAATGTGACATCGAGACCAAGTCGGTGCGCCATGATTTTGCCCGCGACATAGGCGGTAGAACTCGGACTTGTCACAGCGTACTTGAGCTTTTTGCCCTTCAGATCTTCCCAGCTCTTGTATGGCGGCTTGCCATTCTTAGGTTGCTTCGCCACGGCCAGCATATAGGGAGATTCTGCCATCTGGCCGACCCAGGTGAAGTTTTCAATTTCATATCGCGTTTTCTTGCCAAGAATTTTGTCCAGCAACATGCCCGGCATATTCGTTAGGATAAGCATGTGACCATCTGGTTTGGCGCGCCAAACATCCGCAAGCGCTTTACGACCACCTGCAGCGGGTACATTCTTCGGAATGACATTCACCTTTTTCGGCAAAAACTTGGCCATAATCGGTGACACCTTGCGAACATAGGCATCGAATCCACCACCGGCCTTATACGGGATCACAAAGGTGATATCCTTTTTAGGAAAGGCCTGTGCGCTGCTGCCGATTAATATTGCCGCCACACAAACTACCGACTGTCCCAGAATAGCCTTGAATTGCATTTGCTAAGTCTCCTCTCGCTTTCATTGGACACCACTTGTTGTCTGCCCCTAACTCAAACGTAGATCTGCAAGCGGCCTAGTTTGAACGAATAACGATCAAGCGGTGCGCGCCTATTGAATTGTTTATGGTCTGCAGATTAGAGGAGGCCCGCGTTGTCTTAAGTTCACACCGCGGGCCTCCAAGCCCATCCCTGTGGGTTAGTAAAAGGGAGTTCAACTAACTACAGTAAGGATGGCAGCGCACTGTCAAAGCGAGTTGGCAATGAGCGTTGCTATCTTATGCTTCGAACTGAATGCCTATGACAAACAAAAAAAATTTCAGCTAGAATCCAATATTATTTACTTATCGGCCAAGTGATAGAAACGGCGACTTAATACTCTCCGCCGCAAAAATATCGGCAGTAGTCCTGCGGCCAATGCAGCCGCAAGTTGTCGCCAATCGATGGCTTGGACCGCGTAATCGCATCCGCCACCAATCCCCTGCCAGGGGCTCGGCCGCCTCAGAAACTATCTTATTTGGACCGGACCAAGCGCAACGTTGGCGCAGAACCCACAATAACAGCCTAACGACCCAATGCCTTGCGCGCGCCTATGACCAGGGCTTTCGGCGAAGCGTACATCTTCTTGATGAGCCGATCGACCACCTCGCCCGATTTGGGATTAATATCAAGTTTCGACTTCTTTGCATCAGCAAGAAACTTGGCATCCTTCATGGCCTTGGCAAAAGCGGTGCGCATGATGGTGAGATTTGCGGCAGGCGTCCCCGGCGGTGCAACAAATGGTCTATGAAATTCCTGTTGTGCAAGGACTAGTTCCGCAATCTTTCGATCCTTTCCCTTCACATACTTCCACATTGGAGGAACACCCAGCTTCTCCAATTCTGCACTTGGCGTGATGCTCGACTGAACGATCATATTGGTGAGCTTCGTGTTGAACCAGTCCGGCCTTTGCGACCTAAACGAGGCTGCATCGAAACCACATATGCCATCGAGTTCGCCACGCTCCATCGCAAGTACCACGCGCGAAGATGACTTGTAACCGTTTACGATTTTAAACTTCGTGCCTGCCAGTCTATTGAACATCTGTGCATAATCAGTTGTCGAAGAGCCAGGCGCATTGCCACCCACAGTTGCCTGATATTTCATCGCATCTTCGAACGTCTTCACCTTCGCTTTGTGATACATAACACAAAGCCTTACTCCGCTGTTGGCGCTCCCGATGTATTCAAACTTTGGCGGATCAAATCGGAACTTCTTTGTCGCGTTGATGAGCGGCTCCATCAAAGCGCCTGGTTGCAAGATTGCTATTGTCGTCCCATTTTTCGGGGCAATATTATACAAATACTCCGCAGCCTTCATGCTGCCGGCACCCGGCATATTCTTGGGGACCACCGTTGGCCTGCCAGGAATGTATTTGACCATGTATCTCCCGACCGTGCGTCCGTAACGATCGTATCCGCCACCGGCTCCGGAGCCGATAACGATCGTGAGCGTCTTTCCGGCATAGAAGTCGGCAGAATTCGCTGGTTGAAGCGTTAGCATAGTCCCTGTTACAAGACTGATCGCCAAGGCGGTCTTTCGACCAAATAAGTTTTGCATAATCGAACCTTCCAAAATTCCTGGCTTCTCTCTGCAATGAAACCCTTTTTCATTTCGACATGGTGACAGGCCATCAACACTTGAGTCTCACCCGATCCCACGCCCAGAGCTTATTTGGATTGGGGTTGCGTGTACTTGCGCGCCTTTTTCACCAATTCAGGAGGCGTTTTGTAAAAGTCGGAGAACAGTTTTGTTGCATCCTCGCCAGAGAGCGGACGGAATTCGACATTGATCCGCTTGCCGTCGGCGATCATTCCGGGATCCTTGAACGTTGCCAAGAATGCTTTCCTGAGAATTGCCACCCGGTCCGTCCGCGTTCCCGGCGGTGCGGCTAGCGGGCGCGCCAATTCCGTCTGCCGGAAGATCACGTCTGCGATTGCTCGTTTTTCAGGCGTATCTAGCATCTTGTACATCTGCGTGGCGTTACCGAAATAGGGCACCGTTCGATCTTTGCCGAATTGTGCAAAGATCTTGAGGTTTCCAGCCTTGACGTGCTGGCTGAAGGCGCCCCGAACCGACGACACGAACATGCCACAGCTTCCGTCCACCTCGCCTCTTTGCATGGCAATCGACACACCCTTGGTCCCTTTGTAACCATAAATAATTTTGACCGGCGCTCCGAACATGTTCTTCAAGAACAAGGGATGCTGACTAGTGATTGCCGTTGGTGAGGTCGAACCGAAAACAACGGTCTTTTTGGCTTTGATAAGGTCGGGTAAGCTCTTAATGCCCTGGCGGGCACCTTTCCAAACCCCGCAGCTCGCGATGTCGCGATGCATGCTTCCAATCCACTGGTATTTTCTCGGATCGTATTTTGCTTTCGGGTTGCCGAACAGCGGCTCCAACGCAGTTGAAGACGCAAACACACCAAGCGTGGTACCAGTCTTGGGTGCGACCGACCAGATGTAGTTTGCAACCTTCATCGAACCGGCACCGGGCATGTTTTGGACAACGATGGTAGGTTTGCCCGGGATGTGCTTGCCAAAATGCCTTGCAAACATTCGGGCAGTTGTGTCGTAACCACCACCAGAGCCATAGCCGACGAGAATTGTGATCGACTTACCTGCGTAAAAGTCTTTCGATTCTGCCGCGGGGCTGTATGTGGCCATTGCGAGCAGTGCAATAGCCACACCAACATGTGGTTTTCTAAGCATTCTGCATACTCCTTTTACAGAATCCGAGCGATTGGCTCTCAGCTTGTTTGACCCAATTCTTCCGTAAGCGATCGGCAAGAGACTTGGTCTAAAGCTGTTCGGTGCAATGGTGATTGCTTTGTACCCCAAAGAACCGTTTCTACTTGGAGCGTGCGGCACGTGCCTGGCGGCGGATCTCGGCCCGTAACTCACGCGCCTCTGGCGATGAGCCATGACGAAACGATGCGGCGATCTGGTACTTCGCTGACGGGAAATCCTTTACAGCAAGTGCGATTCTCGCCTTCTCCATATGGTACTCAGCAAACCGACCTTCTTTCAGCAGATCCGTAATCTCTTTGGGAAGGTTTTCGAGATCGTATTTGCCTGATGTCCCAGCCTCAGGACCGGAAATATTTTTTACCGACATGTCATTCATTTGTATGATCCAACTTCTATCAGATGCATTGTGTTAAGCATTATTCCGCCAAAAACCCGAAGGCCCTTGCCGGCTTTGCTAAAGTGATTAGCCATGAGGGTGAAGGTGTTTGTGCGATTGCCACAGAACCACATACCCCGGTCATCCCGGTCTGCCCGTCAATCGGCCGAACTCTTGTGATTGGAATTCAAAGGGCTTGCAAACTCAATTTTTTGAACTAATAGATCAAAAAAATTGTACTTGGAGGGCTCAACATGGACGTTGACCATGCCCGGACACTTCTTGCGATCATTGAAACCGGAAGCTTCAAGGAAGCTGCAAACAGGCTGCATTTGACTCAGTCTGCCGTTAGCGCTCGTGTGAAAGCACTGGAAGATCTTATTGGTAAGAAAATCTTGGAACGTTCCAAGAGTGGCGTAACGTTAACCGCCACCGGCGAAAACTTTTACCGACATGCGACAACCCTCGTGCGCGTGTGGCGCCAGGCGCTGCTGGAAGTTGCCGTGACCGATGAACATGTCGATCATCTGGCTATTGGCGCTCAAGTAAGCTTATGGGAGGGCTTCCTTCTTAAGTGGATTGCCTGGCTTAGGGACGACAGGCCGGAGCTTGCAATAACCGCCAGCGTGGGTAATTCCACCGAGCTCGTCGAGCGCATCGCAGACGGCACGCTCGACCTTGCCGTCGCCTACCGAGCAATTCAGCGACCGGGACTCATTATCGAGCATCTTTTTGATGAAGAGCTGGCGCTGGTATCGAGCGCGTCTGGTGATGATAGTGTTTCTGGATCACGTTACGTCTTTGTCAACTGGGGGCCGGAATTCTTGGCTGACCATGCCGAGACGTACCCTAGAACAACAGAGACGGGATTGAGGCTCGATCTTGGCGCGATCGCTCTTAGGTACCTCCTTGATACACCGGCTTCCGGCTACTTTCCCCTACGTATCGCCAAACCCTTTCTCAAAAGCGGGCAACTGAAGCTGGTGCCGAATGCACGAAGGTTTGTGTATCCCGTATATGCCGTCTACCCAGAGGACCACGACACAGAATCTTTCGCCCCACTCCTAGGTGCCTTACGAACGATGGCGCATGCCACTGATGATGACTAACCAGAACATACCGCATGGCGCAGCCTGCGAACTACGCAAGGCGAACCTGATTGCTATCCTGCTGACTCAGGCCATGTATCGCGCGTAAGATGCATAGCTGACGCTCATCAATCGACGCAATCGTCAGGCACAACCGATTTACATTCCAAGAATTCGGGACACCCTGCATGGGTGTCCCCAAAATCACCTCACCTAGTGATCTATCGGCAAGCGATCTCTTTGGCGGCCGAAGCTTGGTAAACCAGTCTGCAACTCATCCCAGCTTTAAGCGCGGACCGCTTAGCTTCTTTACCCGCTATCGTGATTTTCGTATTGCGACCACTGACACGGGTTTTCTTCTTTCTACCCTTTGCCTCAAACGTAACGCGTCCACCCTTGCGTTTCACCGAGACAATCTTAGCCGAAGACAATGTCTCGATCGGAATGACGGCCTTCGAGATCTTAATGTTACCGCGGTAGGTCCTCGCTTTTCTCGCCGCCTCAATGATCTCCGTTGGATAGGAAAATATCTCCTGAACAGCCTTCTGCACCCTTTCGCCGTCTAGAACAACGAGTGGAAACTTTCTTCTCTTGAGATCGCTTACAAACTTTGGATCCTTCGTCGTTGCAACGAAGGCCTTACGAAGGGCGGCAACCCGATCCTTCGGGACTTTCGGACCAACGGCGAATGGGCGCCCCCAAAGTTGACCGGAATATATCAGTTTCAGAATTTTCTTGTCTTTTTCAGTTTTTGCCAAGTCCATTACAAATGGAACTGTTGGCAGGTCCGGGTGCTTTTCAACGGCCATCTGGATCAGAATGTTGACCTTCTTGTCCTTCAGCCACTGCGGACGCGTTCCGACAACCGATGACCATGACCATCCGCAACGGCCCTCGACCTCGCCTTTCTCAATAGCGAAATTTATGTCATTGCCGCCTGGGTAGCCCGTTATCAACTTCAGCTTGGTACCCAATATGTTATTGAGAACGATCGGGAAGATATCTGTATCGGCCGCAGGACCGGTTCCTCCCACAACCATGCCGCGCTTGATCATATCCTCAAAGTCATTTACGGGCACCGTATGCCAAGACGCGCAGGTGCTGACTTCACTGTTTAAGCTGCCCAACCACTGCAGTTTTGTAGCGTCGTAGGCAACACCCTTGCCCTTGAAGATCTGCTCTGTAGGAATTCCTCTACCAAAAGTTGCGATTACAGTCCCGTCCTGCGGTAGGCGTCGATACAGCTCATTGACTACGATCATGCTGCCGGCGCCAGGCCGGTTGCGCGGTGTAAAGCGCGGAGCACCTGGGATATGGCGACCCATGTGCCGAGCTAGAAGTCGCGCGTATTGATCGTAGCCACCACCTGAACTGTACCCGATGTACATGTTGATTGTTTTGCCTTTGTAGAATTCGGCAATCTTGTTTGCATATGCGGCGTGCGCACTTACAGCCAGCATCGCCGCTGCGGAAACGAAAGAACCAATGACGCGATTGCAATTAGACATTCTTCTTGCCTTTTTAACGTCCACTACATGACAAGGACATTTCTTCTGAAAACAACCATCGATTTGATGTGCCTTGATGCAGGCATGCCGTCATTAATTGAGAGCTGTCGTGAAAAAGACAAACAAATAATTTCGCATCAGCTGATCGAAATAAATGATCTATACAGGTCAGGCTGCCAACGTGGCCTGACCTACATTGAACGGCCCAATGTTTAGGGTGGCTCGCATTTGACCTGCGAACGTTCGGCCGATCGGCTCACGCCGATCCACCGAAACATCACGATGCGCCGGCGCAGCGTTTGGGCACGGCATGAGCGAAATTCATTTTATGACAAATGCCGACTCATGCTCATCGAGCCCCGTCAATCAAGTATCCGCTGTCAATCATGGATTTCAGCGACAGGGCCGGCGCGTTTTCGAAAGACACTTAGTACCGTACGTACCGCACTCAAGTCCTTACGACTGACATAGTCATCACTTGTCCTTATATCCAAACGGAGCTTTGGCGGAATACCTATACCTTCCCAGGATTTTCCCTTCGTATCCAAGTAGATTTCGTTGGACAGGCCGACACGCCAACCGTTCGGAAGCCATCTGACCAACACATCTGACAACGCCCCCGCAGTAGGCGTGCCGACATGTGTCACATTAGGCAGAACACCCATGTACATCACCAGCGTCTCTGCAGCGCTAAATGTCTTCCGACTCGAGATCACATACACCGGCCCAAGAAACCGATTACCGTCGGATGGTTCAATAAAGATTGCCTGCGGCTTATCGACTTTGCTATCGCCAGCATATTTGTAGAGGCCAATTGTCCGCCGTGCTGCAAACCTTTCCGCGACGCGCTTTCCAAGGTGTTCGCTGCCTCCGCCATTGGAACTAACGTCGACAATCACCATTGAGGCCGATTGGAAGAGCTTCAAGGCATCACGCAGGGTCTTGTTTAAGTCGCGAACGCGTCGCCACCACAGTGATTTGACTTTTAGGTAGCCGATATCACCGTCGATGAGACCGTAGATGATACTTGCCGATTCATTGCGTTTCGCGGTCTTGCCAAGCAGTCGGATTGCTGCCTCAGGCGACCAATAAGCTGGCAGTTTTTGGGCAGACACGGTAGCATTTGATGAGGCAACGCGTTTGCCGTCTGCAGAAAACCGCCTATAATCTCCATTTACGTCACCACGCAGCCAAACGTGTTCATCGCCAATCTTACTGAGCAGATTGGAGAGCACTCTAAAGAGCACCTCTTCTGACATATCGTTCTTAATCCGCGAGCGGTAAGACTTGACGAGTTTGGCCCAATTCAGCTTGCGACGGGCAAAAAACGCATAGTGGTGTGAGAAGATCGCGTCGACAGCATTAAAAACGCCGACCGGCGATCGATCCGGTTTAGTCTTACAACTTGGCGGCAACTCTTTTAGACGATCAAACGTATGCAGGTACCCAATGCCATCTGCCACACCAATTCGTATCACCTGTTTTGCCCGGTCCAGTCGCATGGTATCGGCCGCGGTATCAGGTACCGGATCTGAGGCCTCAACGAAAACACAATAGCGACCGCTGATCTCGTATTCGCGTACCCGACGGTTTCGAACATACCACAAGAGGCCATAGCCCCGCGACTTCCATGCCCCATCGAGTGAAAGCAATTGACGTGTGTCAACGACGCTGAAGCGCGCATCCTCGGCGCTAGCCCTGGTTGGGCTTGCGATCACGTGTGCGGCCGCGATTATCATCAGGCTTATCTTCAAAAGCACAGCACGATGCGGCATAGCCACAACTTTCATTGATCCGACTCCTCAGACGGTAATGAGCAAAACCCTTGCTCTTTAGCAAGATTGTTTTTGGATACGGCTAGACTCTGGAACTCAATCATGCTGAGCAAGCGTACAATCATCCCTCAAACCAAGATCCAACGTAAATACAATTTTCAGCGATCAAACACCAAACACCATGTCAAAGCCAAAGAAAATTCAGCTCAAAGACGTGACCGCAGATAATTGGGAAGCGGTCATCGCACTCAAACTGACCGAGGAACAAGAAGATCTCGTTGCCGACAACACTTACTCGCTCGCCGAATCCAAGTTCTCTCCCCATGCCGTGCCTAAGGCCATCTATGCCGGTCGCAAACCGGTCGGCTTTATAATGTATGAGCCCTTGGTGGACGAGAACAAGCCCCACGACTACCTAATCTATCGATTCATGATCGACCGACGCCACCAAAATAAGGGCTACGGCCGCAAGGCCTTGGCAAAGGCTATTAAGGCCATAAAGAAAGATAAGCACTGGCGCCGGATCATTATTTCGTACATGCCGGATAACCTGACGGCCAAGAGCTTTTATGCGAGCTTGGGGTTCGTTGAAACACGAACCGACGAAGATGGTGAGATGATGGCTGTGATTGCAAGAAGCCATACAGACTGACCGCGGCGACGGTTATGCTCAAAGTCGCAAAAACAAAATCTATTTTAAATCAATCTTTTTGATTGGTTAATGCAATTTTTTTTGTTTGTCTTTTCGTTCCCGGAAGACACGATTGTTAGGGGGCCTTTTGCTCAAAGTTACAGCACTCATTCATCAACCATTCATCTTCCGGATCGATCTATTAGGGTAGGATTCATTGCCGTGCTGCCACTTTGGCCATCTCAACACCAAGTTTCTCTCCTATGCATTGGAAAATTTGCAGTTGGAGTATTTGACAGAAATGAATTGGCTGCAGAGATGACGCAACATCCATGCGTCGCCCCCGGGATCCTCTGAATTAAAGCGTCGCGCACCGAATCGCGAGTAGTCGTTTCCGAATGCAAAATTGAAGTTTGGGTATTTGTCTTACCCATATCTGGAGCTCTGAGATGAGTGAACCGCTCAACAACATGGTGGGTCGCACTACAATCGACTGTTCAAGCGACACTGAGGTCTTTCAAGAATTAGAAACGCGCTCTTCGCGTGCATCAATAGAACTGAAAACCGATGATACGCCATTTCGGCGGCAAGCCATCTTGAGGTCTTCGGACGCGCAATCGAAATTTCGTTGGCGGCCAGGTGAACGGCTTGAACAACTGATCGAGCATAGCTGTAACAGATTTGCCAACACTCTGGCGGTCAAGACTGATCAGTCTTGTCTCACATATCGCGAGCTCAACGCGCGTTCGAACCAGGTTGCCCGTTATTTGATCGGCCAAGGCATTCAACCCGGCGATCGGATCGGTTTGCTGTTCGACAAGAACATCGAAACCTATGTTGCAATGTTGGGGGTTTTGAAAGCGCGTGCCTGTTACGTGCCTATGGATCCGGCTTTTCCATCAGGGCGGCTGAACTTTATTGGGTCTGATGCCAGCTTGAGGGTAATTCTCTCCATGTCGGCGTTGGCGAACAAACTTGAGCAGATCACAGAGGTGCCCCACGTTTGCCTCGACACCATACGTTCGGCCATCGATGCACAATCATCTGAACCAATTGGCAATCATGAATTAGCGCAATCGCCTGACCAGGCCTGCTACATCATCTACACATCCGGCACGACCGGAAACCCGAAAGGCGTGATCATCGAGCACGCGAGCATCTGCAATTTCATCCGTGTAGCCGGTGAGTGCTATGGTTTTGCTTCCGGTGATCGGATCTATCAAGGCATGACGATCGCCTTCGACTTCTCGATCGAGGAGACTTGGGTGCCGCTGCTGGTCGGCGCGACACTTGTGCCTGGCATACCGGGCCGCAACCTGGTCGGTGAGGAGCTCGGCGACTTTTTGTACAAGAACGAGATCAATTGCCTGTGCTGTTGTCCGACACTTCTGTCAACGATAGAACGTGATCTACCGAATATCCGAGTGCTCCTCGTGGGAGGAGAGGCTTGTCCGGACCATTTGGTCGCGCGGTGGAGCCAGAAGGAGCGGACCATTCTGAATTCCTATGGTCCGACTGAGGCAACCGTTACTGCTATGCTTACAGAGCTGGTGCCGGAAAAGCCGGTAACGATTGGCAAACCTCTGCCAACCTATTCCATAGCCCTACTCGATCCAGAAAAGGACCGCGTAGTGCAGGCAGGCGATATTGGAGAAATTGGCATTGCCGGAATCGGCTTGGCCCGTGGATACCTCAATCGCGATCAGCTCACGCGCGATAAGTTCATTCCCGATTTCTTATCCTTGCCCAATAATCCCTCAGGGCGAATCTATCGCACAGGTGATCTCGGACGTCTCAATGGGGACGACGAGATCGAATACCTTGGCCGCATCGATTCTCAGGTCAAGATACGCGGCTACCGAATCGAACTATCGGAGATAGAATCGGTTCTGATGGAATTCCCCCAAGTCAATCAGGCGGTGGTGACCACCTACGAGCCTGAGGCTGGAATGGTCGAACTGGTTGCCTACTACACATCAAGTGGTGGCGCCTTGTCTCGAGAAGATATGGCTCGCGAACTCCGCAGCAAACTTCCAATCTACATGGTACCAGCTTACTTTGAGGAACTTGACTCTATTCCCATGACGGTAAGCAATAAGGCCGATGTCAAGAGTCTCCCAAAGCCTCAGCAACCGCGCATTGTATTTGGCGGCAGTCTCGTCTCACCGGAAACCGAGACCGAACAGTTCCTTGCCAACACGCTCGCCGGTATTTTGAGTGTTCAAGGTGTCTCCGTTGAGGATCACTTCTTCGAGGATCTAGGTGCGAACTCGCTCCTAATGGCGCGCTTCTGCACCAAGACGCGCCAAAATCCTGGATTGGCAAATGTGTCCATGCAGGACATCTATACGTATCCAACAATTCGAAAGCTGTCTGAATATTTGGATAGTTGCGATGCGCAGGAACAATCGATCTTACGAAAGGGACCGGACCCTTATCAATCCGTTTCCAATTTGACCTATTACTCCTGCGGCATCCTCCAGCTCATAACGTTTTTGGGTTACACTCTTGCGGTGCTGTGGATTTCCAGCGCTGGTCTCGTCTGGACGTACGCAGGCACCGACAGCATCATCGAGCATTATGTGCGCAGTGTCGCATTTGCCAGCAGTCTTATACTGGGCCTGACGCTAGTCCCAATTGCTGCAAAATGGCTATTGATCGGCCGATGGCAACGCGGAACGGTTACCATATGGAGCCTGAGATATTTTCGATTCTGGTTGGTAAAGACCCTGATACGTACCGCTCCACCTGCCGCCTTCGTTGGCACACCAATCTTCAACGCTTACCTGCGCTGGCTTGGAGCTAATATTGGCCGTAACACCGTTATCGAGTCGCGCTTTGTGCCGGTCTGCACGGATCTGTTCGCAGTCGGCGACAATACAGTCTTGCGAAAGGATTCCGTGCTGCTTGGCTATCGCGCCCAGGCGGGAGTCATTGAGACCGGCGCAATAAGAATTGGAAGCGGCGCATTTGTCGGAGAGGCAAGCGTTCTCGACATTGACGCCTCCATCGGCGATGGCGCGCAGTTGGGACATGCCTCGTCTCTGCAGAGCGGCCAACATATCCCGGATGGAAAGGTGTATCACGGTTCTCCGGCCATTGAGACGGAGGCCGACTATTGCCAAATAACCGCCGATAACGGTGCGAATTGGCGGTCGACATTATATGTTGCCTTTCTGATCGCTGGCGGCCTGCTCATAGCCGCGCCTCTGGCCATCATGATTGCCAACTACACCTATACGCTGCTCTTTGCTGCATCCAATTCGGCGACCACGTTAGCAAGTGCAACGATAATTCTGACCGTTTCAGTCATTCTCTATTTGGGCGGGCTTGCACTAGGGCTGATCTGGGTTTGGTTGATCCCCCGCGCATGCCAATTGTTCATCAGACCAAATAAAGTTTATCCATTATTCGGACTTCATTATTTGCTCCAGCGCATTATTTCCGCGTCGAGCAATTCACGCATGTATAACCTATTGTTCGGTGATAGCTCGATGATCGTTCACTACATGCGCTTTGTCGGTTGGGATCTTGGCCGGGTAGAGCAGACGGGATCCAATTTCGGCACAAATCAGAGACATGATAATCCGTTTATGTGCAGGATTGGCAGCGGTACCATGGTGTCTGATGGCATTTCGATGATCAACATGCACATGTCCAATTCATCGTTCTCTGTAAAGCAGACAACCATTGGCGATAGATCGTACCTCGGTAACGATATTCACTATCCGCCAGATGGTAAGACCGGGGCGAATTGCCTGTTAGCCACCAAGGTGCTGGTGCCGATAAACGGGCCTGTTCGAGAAAACGTCGGCCTCTTGGGTTCGCCAAGTTTTGAGATTCCGCGTATGGTGGACCGCGACAAGGACATCATAGGCGCAATAGACGATGAAATGCGGCGCGCACGTCTGCGAGAGAAAAACAAGCACAACGCCATTACGGTTGCTATGTACTTAGTGAGTCGCTTGGTGTTTATTTGCCTGAGCACTGCGATCGTTTACGTCACTGTCCAGACTTATCAAGAATCTGGTGTACTTGCCTTGGCAGCGGCATCTGTCTTGGTGTTGTGCGCTGCAGTTGGCTACTTTGCACTCATTGAACGATTAAGTTTGGGTTTCAAGCGGCTGCAGTCACAGCTGGTTACCATATATGATCCGGAATTTTGGTATCACGAGCGGCATTGGAAACTGTCGGACAGCCCAATCGCAACCTGGTTTGCCGGGACACCCTTCAGGAGCATTATCCTGCGCTTGCTTGGCGTTAAGGTTGGACGCCGCGTCTACGATGGTGGCTCAAACATAACAGAGCGAACGCTGACGGAAATCGGTGATGAAGCTAATCTAAACGAGGCTTGCGTTCTGCAGGCACACTCCCTCGAGGAGGGGGCATTCAAATCTGACTTCATTCGCATTGGAGCGCGCTGCTCGGTCGGGCCCTCTGCCTTCGTGCATTATGGTGTGCGAATGGGCAGGGAATCGGTCTTGGATGCCGACTCATTCCTTATGAAAGGCGAAACACTCGACGCAGGAACGGGATGGCGTGGCAACCCTGCAAGGTTGCATCGCGATCCAAACGCCTAAGGCACAAGCCTTAACACAGGCCATTATGGCTCGTTACTCGAAATTCAATATCTGGCGATAGTTTGGGCCGCCGATCGCAGTCCTTTGTCCGCGCTCAATACTGGCATTGACGAAGCGCAATGACATATAGCGGGCTGAGGTCAAACATTGTGAGGTAAGCCTTTAATCCAGGCTAGCTACCTAGCTCAGTGCAGTGGGATGGGTTCGAATAGCACAACATTTCTTTCCACGACCCTCACCATCACATCATCTGCTTTACGTTGCAAACTTCATTCGAACCCGATACGGACTGGTGAATGGATCGTGTGCCGGGTATCCGTTTCCGACAAATTACTTTTTTGTATTTCGATGGCAGCTCTTATCAGCTCGCGTGCCGATGGCCGGGCATATGGAATTGTACTGATCACACTACCGCGGCACATTCCCTTTGCGTCAATAAAAAATATCCCTGGTTCGCAAGAACGTTTGCGTCCTTTTGATGCCCCCGAATTCGACACGTATAGCCCTAATTGTATGGCCGTTTGGAGTGGAAGGTCGTGTGCAACCGGTAGATTTGCCAAATGCCATTCCACCGCGGCACGCTCCGCCTGCTCCTGTGTATCGTTTGAAGCGGCAATCACAAAAACTCCCTCGGCAACAAATGCCTCTAGGTTAACCACCAGATCCTTTAAATGGCGTTCGCAATAGGAACAATGCACGCCGCTGTATACATCTAGCATCGTCAAATTCGCAGCCGCATCGCGTGGCAGGACAACCTTCTGCCGACCGATAACCTGCAGTTCAATGGCCGGAAACATGTCCAGTGGTGGAATCATCGTGCTCTAACCCCTTACAGACAGTGGCCTATAATGGCCATCTCCCAAACAGAGACAGCCGTCTTTAATCATCCATTAGAGCTTTGCAAACGAAAAGTTTTGTACAGAAAGAACAATTTTTTTGATGCTTCAAACAAAAAAATTGAGCTTGCAAAATCCTTCAATTCCCATCAGATCGGTGCCAACGAACAGTTGGCTCGCAGGTAGTGATTTGGGCAAGGTGAGCTTGCGAGGGAACCTCCATCGTTCGTTCGTGCCGCATTATGCCGTAAGCGGCATTCCGGATTGCAGAAGCTTGGCAGATTATAGGCACACTGATGGGCCAGGCTTCTGCAACCGGGTGCACAATAATTCTTCCCAATTCGTAGCGTTTCGAAATTTCGACCCAAGCCAGCGCTCTCTCACCACAATTCTTGCAACCCCGAAAGAGCGAGTTTGACAATCTGTCACTTTCAATGATCTGAGGGCGCTCTAGATGACGCTTAAGGCAACCCTAGCCTCAATTCTTAAGCCTCAAATTGGGTTGACAGGCAACATTGTAGCGATGGCAGCCAAAAACAGGAGTGAGCTGATCAACGCGAGAAGACCCAGAAATAGGATCAACCAGGACCCCTTGTAACGGCCATACAATTGCCAGCCTGAAACCTTCGACATCGTTATTACTCCGGCACCTGACATCCCCTCGCTGATGAGAACACGTGCGCTTGTTTCGCTTTAAGGAATCGCAGGATTTGGCACCGCCAGGCGGCAGGTTTCCGATTGGCGGCTGCAAACTCCCCCCGATTGCTGCTGACCAAATCTGATACAGCGAAACCCGCAATGGTGGTGGCGGCTAAGACCACATCACGCTTTGCTGACCAGCTCGCAAAAGGTCATCATTGCAGCCCATGAAAGGGGACCGAATTCAGCCAGTTCCTGTTAGAAGGAACTTAATGATAGGCGTCGTGTTATTACAAGTTCAATTTATTGAACCAAAAGATTAGGAAAATTGAACCCGCCGATTGCATGAGCGCGCATCTTTTTAAGACGTTCTCTTAAACGAAAGTTCTCCAGCCGCAGCAAACTTCAAGCGGACGGTCGCCTTGTTGTCGGCTTCAAAACGCCAATACCGAGCAACTCCGCGGCGCGCAATGCCCAGATTGAGTCTAGCAGTGACCTATTCTCGGCGCTCGGCAAATTCATTGCATTCAAGCCGTCAGAGGCGGATTGACGAGCAATTGGCGTCGGGATCATTCCAATAAAATTAATATATAAGCCAAAAAAAACGCGTTTGACCGAGCCGGCAAGAGACCCTATCCAGTCCTCTCTTGGGTCGACAATGAGACCTAAATAAGCGTGTGACCACGCACATAATACAAATACTTAGCAGTTACCGCCAAACCAAATCCAAGATTGCAGAATCGGCACCGGCCGTTGCAGTCATTGCGGGAGATGCACACGACCATCGCAAGTATATTTTTGTCAGGCGCCAGCACATCGCGCCAGATTGCCCTCTCTTTGACCTACCGGAGCTGAGCTAAGAGGCCACGCCGTCCGATATGCCTACGAACCAGGATTGCTTGATGTGACGTTATCAGACCTAAGCATTCAAAGACCGGTGCTTGCCACGGTCGCAAGCCTTCTAATTATTGTATTTGGCATTTCGGCTGTTCTTAAACTTTCGATCCGCGAACTTCCTGATGTCGATGCGCCAATCGTCGAAGTCAGAACCGACTTGACGGGCGCCAGCCCTGCAATCGTTGACACCGACATAACGGAGGTCATTGAAGGCGCGGTTGCCGGCATTAGCGGCATCAAATCGATAAGTTCACAGAGTCGGCGCGGTAGCAGCCGAACGATCATAGAATTTGTGACCGGCCGAAATATCGATGAAGCTGCAAATGACGTCAGAGACGCGATTGGGCGGATCCGATCAAAGCTGCCTAGTGAGATCGAAGAACCGCGCGTGATCAAGAATGACAGCGACTCCGACCCGGTTATGCGTATCGCCGTCACCAGTACGCGCATGAATGCCTCGGAAATAACGGATTATCTGGAACGATATGTAATTGATCGACTAGCGACCATTGACGGTGTTGCTACAGTTGAGCTGTCCGGCTCGAGGCGGTATTCCATTCGCATATGGCTCGACCGTACGGCCATGGCTGCGCGCAACTTAACGGCAGCCGATGTTGAAGCCGCATTGCGCCGGAACAATATGGAGCTCCCTGCAGGTGAACTCAAATCGCTAAGCCGCCAGACCTCGCTTCGCCTCGAAAGCCGCATCGCGACCGTGGAAGCGTTCAAACAAATTGTGGTCTCAAAAGTTGCGGGATACCCGATCTCACTTGGTGAGATCGCTCGTATTGAGCGCGGGCCAAGGGATACCGATACGATCGTCCGCGCAAACGGTATGAATGCGGTTGGCATGGCTGTGCTCCGACAATCAAAAGCCAACACAATGGCGATATCGAGCGCGATCAGAGCAGAAATTTCCAAGATTAATCCGACCCTTCCAGAAGGGATGAAAATTTCCGTTGGATCGGATGATGCGTTGTTTATTGCCGCATCAATTAAGGAGGTGTTGATAGCGCTTGGTATCTCACTCGTTCTTGTCGTCCTGGTCATTTTGGCATTTCTGCTATCAGCAAGGGCAACCATAGTTCCGGCTGTTACCATTCCCGTTTCACTAATTGGTTGCATGCTCGTTATTTGGCTTCTGGGATACTCAATCAATGTCTTGACACTGCTTGCGCTGCTCCTCGCGATCGGGTTGGTGGTCGACGATGCCATTGTCGTGCTTGAGAATGTCCAAAGACGTATTGACCTTGGGGAGAGCCCACTTCTCGCAAGTACGCTTGGAACGCGGCAGGTAACCTTTGCGGTGATAGCAACCTCGGTCACGCTGATCGCAGTATTCGTCCCAATTTCGTTTCTCGAAGGCCAGATAGGTAGGCTCTTTACCGAGTTTGGATTCGTCATGGCAGGCGCAGTGGTCATTTCTACATTTGTTGCGCTCAGCCTATGTCCCATGCTGGCGTCCAAACTTCTGTGGCCGTCAGCCAACGTTGCCAAGACGTCGCAACGGCCTGAGGGAGAAACACTCGGCTGGCTCTCGCGTACCTATGGAGCGCTATTGCATCGAGCCCTCCAGATCCCAGTTGTGGTCATTGCAATCTCACTATTCTTTGCTGTTGGTGCCGGATTCATCTACCAGATTATGCCGCGCGAACTCGCTCCTCGAGAGGACCGTGGAGTTGTGTTCATACCCCTCACGTCACCGCAAGGGAGCACGATTGGGTACACTGACAGGATGACCCGTAAGGCAGAAGCCATTGTGCAACCACTGCAAAAAGAAGGCGTTATCGAGATGGTCTACGCGCGCATTGGACGTGGCAGTAGGCCGGAGCGAGCGTTCATCGTGCTAAGGCTGTCCCATTGGGACAAACGCACCAAGACACACAACGATGTCTCCCGCGAACTCGGCTCGAAGGTCAGACAGATAACGGGTGCACGTGGGCGCCCCGTCGTTCCAACCGGATTTGGCTTGCGAGGCAGTCGAACGCCGGTTCGAGTGGTGGTCAGTGGCCCAGACTTCGAAAGTGTTAAGGAGTGGGCTAAGTCAATTCTCGCAAAGGTCGAAGACCACCCGGGCCTCGTTAATCCCGAAATCGACTACGAAGAAAACCTGCCGCAGGTAACAATCAAGATTGACCGAAAGCGCGCCGACGACCTTGGCGTGAGCGTTCAAACCATTGCTTCAACGCTTCAGACTTTCTTCGCATCACGAAAAATAACAGAGTTTAATGATCGCGGCAGAGCCTACGATGTAGTTGTACAGGCGCGCGATGACAACCGGCGCACCCCCGAGGATGTAAAGAGTATCTTCATCAGAGCCGGCGACGGCAAAACGCTGATCCCCCTAAGCGCACTCGTAGAGCTTAAGGATGGTGCGGCCGCCCCTACATTGCGCCGATATAATCGCTTACCTTCGGTCCGGATTGAATCAGCATTACAGCCAGGTTACGATTTAGGATCGGCTCTTCGCGTTTTCGAAGTCGCAGCGAACGAGGTCCTGCCTCCCACTGCGAAACTCGGATACGATGGACAATCGCGCCAGCTAAAAGAAGCCTCCAGCGGTATTATGATAACACTGCTGTTAGCCTTTGTTATCGTGTTCTTGGTTCTTGCTGCACAATTCGAAAGCTTCGTCCACCCGCTGATCATTATGCTCTCAGTGCCCCTGGCCTTGGCCGGTGCAGTCTATTCGCTTTGGTTTGCGGGTTTATCGATAAACATCTACAGCCAGATCGGCATTATCTTGCTTGTCGGATTAATGGCGAAAAACGGCATCTTGATCGTCGAATTTGCGAACCAGTTACGTGACGAGGGGCGCAATGTCCGTGACGCCGTGGTTGAAGCTTCTGTGCTGAGACTGAGGCCAATCATCATGACAGTAATATCTACCATTCTCGGCGCAGTCCCACTCATCATTGCCAGCGGCGCCGGTGCAGAAAGTCGGATAGCAATTGGTACCGTCATAATCGGCGGCCTGGGTGGAGCACTTATCCTCACACTCTTTCTGACACCGGTACTCTACGACTTGATGGCGCGCCTGACCAAACCCCGTGGGGCCATCGAGAAAGCGCTGATGAACGAACTTTCAAAGGCGAATTGAAGATCGGCGGCAACTTCTAGGACTAAGCGGTTCTCCCAAAACTATACCTACCACGGACAGAATAAACCGCTTAGAGGTGAACATTTGATCTGGTCCTTATGCGATTGACTTACCGCGCGAGAGATACTCGTGCCTGACTCAGCACTTGATAAAGTGTCAGGCGCAGTAAAGCCGAATAGTAAAGATGGTGTGCGGAGATCAACATAAAGTGTTTGTCCCTGCGGAACGAGAGCTTGAGTGTAGAAACACATTGCGATGGGCCGCAGCATCCGGCCTTCCCGATCCGGTATAGCAGGAGGATGTCATTGTCATCCGCAAAAGTGCAAACACATAGGGATCAAATCTCTACCGTTGTGAAGTACTGGCTCCAGCTTCCAATTTGACCAACCCAACTAGAAACCTAACCCAGTTTTCCTGCAACAGGTCTGCAGTTTAGTTGGTCGGGTAGTCCCCGTAACACTCTATCTCAATGATTTTCAATTTCGTCGATCATATTCCTGAATACACATGAACATATCTTGAGCGTCGCAACTCTCGAATGTAAGCTTTGTCTTTCCTGGCGTCGCTTTCCCTCAAAATTTTTAATAGCAACAATCGAAAATTTTCGTTTGTCTTTGTTGTTCACTAAATTATGACTCTACTGCTTTGACACAATGTCAGGCGGCATTATTGCCGAGTAGGGCGGCATGTAGGCACTATGTTGACTTGGTGGCATTATGGAGAGTTACACCCGAAGTGAAGGAGTTTGCGCCTTCTGCACACCGATCGCCGAAGAGATCATTGCCTCAAATAAGTTCTGCTATGCAATATGCGATCAGAGCCCACAAAACGGACATTGCACAGCGGTTATTCCGAAGAGGCACGTGTCAAACTTCTTTGAACTGCAGCAGTGGGAAATCAATGCGGTCCATGCTCTGCTACTAGAAGTAAAACAGCAGATTGAGAGGCAGGATCAGGCCGTCGGCGCATTCAATGTTAGTGTAAATTCTGGACAGGAGGTGGGACCAAAAGTCTTTCACTGCCATATCCAGCTGATCCCGCAAAGGCACCATGACACTAATCCGCTACGTTGCGGAAAACGCCAAAAAATTCTTGAAGAGGAACATTGCTGAGAGGTCTCGAATCCTCTGTTCGATCAATTTTGTAATATCATTTGCGGTTCTGATGGATGCATGGCGAGGGTTTGGCGTTGCACCGCCAAGCCACGTTCTGGAAAGTTGATCTTAGAAAACGGAGGGCAAAGTGTCGACCAAGCCATTGGCTTTAGTCTTATCCATTGGTTTCTATCTTGCGCATTCGCAATGCGCGGTTGCCCAAACGCCAGCGGAAATAAAGCTGGTGCAAGAAAATCTATTTGCTTACGGGGTCGGACTTGCCGATGGCAAGATGGGCAACAAGACCCGTGCCGCCATAAAGGCGTACCAGCGCGATTGGCAAATTGCCGATACCGGTAATATCAGTAAGGAGCTTATTGCTATGCTCAAGGGCGTGCATTCACGCACCAAACCGCAGTGGGTCAAGCTTTTTGAACGGAACTGCCGAGTCTGGAATACACACCCCGAACCACGCGAACAAATTACTTGGTCGGGAGAGTGCCGTCGCGGACGAGCGGATGGTTTCGGAAAATTGATCTTCATTTATATAGAGAATGGCACAATCAAGCGAGACACCTACCATGGTGATATTCGTTTTGGATTTCAACATGGTCGTGGTGTGTACAAAACAGCAGGAGGCGAAACATATAGTGGCCAGTGGCAAAATGGCTGGCGACAAGGACGCGGTACATTCACTGGACCCAACGGTGAAAAGTACGACGGTGAGTGGCACCAAGACACGCAGCATGGCCGAGGACTGTGGATTGGGCCTAACGGCGCGAGGTATGATGGTGAGTGGCGACATGGAAGACCACATGGCCGGGGTCTATTTCTAACAACAAACGGCAACCGCGAGGTCAGGCATTGGACCAATGGTTGCTCAAGATTGAATGGTCGACAGCGATGGTTGTTTACTACAGAACAAGCGTGTGGTTTCCGACAATCAACGCCCTAGAGTGTTCAGGTACACGACCTCTGTTGAATTAGCATTTTCTAATTCGCAAAGTTTTCCAGATCCGGTTGCTGCAACTGATGGCCCTCGCTACACCTTCATTTTGCAGCACAAAGGCAGCTTTCGATTGAACCGGCCATCTTTAGTCGCTCAATGACAGGCTCACCAAGCTGCCTTAGGTTCTTTGTCAAATCCATAGACAGTCGCGCTATGGTCACGGCAATAAAGACCACCAGAATGGCCCTTTCAACCATCTCTCCGCTTCATCAGAAATGGTGTGATGAGGTCTGAATGATCGTCGGTCCAGCCCCTAAGTTTCGTAGTCATCAATTGACGCGTACCGACAAGACTTTGGAATGATTTGAGCGCCTGACTATTCTTCGCGATGAGAGCGATGTCCGAGGCAAGAGCGGCAAATATATCCTCTGCCCAGTCGTCGGTTATCAATAGACCCTTGAGGCCTGGAACCAGGGGTATTGTGGCCGAAACGACCGCATCCAAATCGAGATATTTATTTGAAATATGAAGGACAAGAATACCGTCATCGCTCAGGCGATCGGTATACATCTTCAGGGCTTCGGCTGTCAGCAAATGAACAGGTACCGAATCGGACGAAAAAGCATCCACGATAATAAGGTCGTAATGGCCTTTGGGTACCTTTGCCAGGGTTAGCCGCGCATCACCAATGACTGTGTGCAAATTCGGTTGGCACTTTTGAACAAATGTAAAGAGTTTGGGATCCGTAGCAATTTTCGCGATAAGCGGATCGATTTCGTAGAAGTGCCACCGCTCTCCTGGTTTGGCATAACAGGCAAGCGAACCGATACCGAGACCGACGACGGCGTAGCGGCCTTTCTTGTTCTTTCTGTTCAGGTTGCTTCGAACCGTTTTTATCGTATCCGCCATAGGACTTTGGGGATAGTAGTACGACCCCGGGATCAGACTGCCATATTGCTCTTCGTCCTCCGTCAAAAGTTCCTGGACGCCATGTAATGTGGTTCCATGGAATAGAGCGCGGTAGCGCCGACCGTCATCTGCGTCTTTGATCCGATATATCCCGAAGTAACTCCTTTGCGCGTTTCCCTGATAAATATTTGATGGCAAGAGTATTATCGCTGCAGCGGCGCAGGCGACGGACACGAAGAGCAGTTGGTTCGTCCGCCAGACAACGATTGCGACAAGCGCAAACGTTGCGGTGGCAGCAGCAGTTGTACCTAGATCAAAAAAGCGCCAACTATGAACGTCAGCGAGAATTGGGTAGCTCCACAGGACGATGAGTGATCCACCTAGCAGAAGTAAGAGGGCAATCAACTGCGTTGCAGTGAGTAGCCTCAGTCGAAGAGCATTAGGGTGACAGGCGACCGTAAGGGCTAGCAGGATCGGGTATTCAAACGCTTCGGAAAACAGTTTCGGTGCGATTAATGCAGAAAACAATCCGCCAAGCGCGCCACCCAATGAAATTAACAGGTAGTATTCTGTAAGGCCGTCTGTGCCGGGGCGTAATTTATACAAGTGGAGATGAGCGACCAAGGCCCCTAAAAAGAACGCAGCTACACCGGGTACAGCTATCCAAATCCAATCGTCAGGTTCCGCGCCGGTCAGCGCCAGCAATGCCAGTAAGACCGCTGCCGTATGGACAACCCTTAGTAAATTGATTGGCACGCGCACGCGTTCTTGGAAAGCAATAACGAAAGTCAGCAGATAAAGTGCAAGGGGGATAACCCAGAGGAATGGGGCTGAAGCGACATCAGTCGTGACGTGTGTAGTGTATGCGGACAATAACGCTGTAGGAACCATTCCTAGCGTTATCCACCCCAGTCTGCGTCGCCAGGACGTAGATGGCTGAGCAGCAGGCTCACATGCCCCTGCAAGATTCAATTCGCCACCGTCTTGTAAAGCTCGCCGTGTACGGAAAACGAGCCAGTAACACAATGCAATAAAAAACCATAGCGCAACAAATCCAGCCGTCCAAACATTGGACAGAGCTTTGACGCCAAGCGCAGGTTCAAAGATCGTGGGATAACCTATCAACGCTGCAAAGCTGCCAAAATTGCTCGCGGCATATAGAAAATATGGGTTGTTTCGCTGGCGATAGCCGGAGTGCGAGAACCACGCCTGCAACAGCGGCGCGTTTGCCGATAGTACGATGAACGGCAGGCCAATGGCGCTAGCAAAAAGCGCGAGCTGCCAGATATACGGATCAAGCTCTGATGACCTGTCGGAAATATTCTCGATGGAAATCGGCAAGAACAACGCCGCGAACGCCAGGAACCCGAGATGCAGTCCGCCGGCAAACCGGATAGAAAACCAGCGAAAGAAGATATGAGCGTATAAGTATCCGAACAGCAAAGCGGTCTGATAGAAGAATAAGGCCACCGCCCAAACTGAAGTGGAGCCTCCCAATATTGGCAACACCATTTTGGCGAACAGCGGCTGTATTGCAAACAACAGGAATGCAGAGAGTGCCAGTGTCAACGCGAAAACGATCATGATTTGCTCCGCAAGCTAGAGAGCATCTCTAGCGCCCGATACCACCGGGTACGTCGGCGATGTTTTCAGATTTGACCGGATCGTGAGAGCCTGTGCGGACAGCGACCAGTGCGCACTCACCAAACCCAACGCCATTGCCGGCAGAATTTGCAGAACGGGAAAGCAGACTTAACCGCTCTATCCAATATCGTGCCAACATACCAATCGCCTCCGCAGCAACGCGACCGAACTCAGCCGGAACCTCAGCGGATATGGACTAGGCGATCGAACAAGGCGAACTCAAAATATTGGATCTTAGGTTCAAATAATTTGACTTGATGAGCTTCAGAAAAAATCCGTCGAACAGCCCACCTTCAGGCCCATGCAAATCAAGCAACCTGTCTCCTGAGTGCTGAGAGATGAACGCTCAAGCGGTCGACCCTTAAATCCCCATCTAGCGGCTCATTTTCGTCTTGATAGCCAAATGTTGTCCTTAAGGCGTCCTGTTTTGCCAATTGCGAGAAGAACACGGACAATCGGCACCGTTCACGTTTGGCCCCTGGTGCATTTTTTTTGATCTGATAGATCAGAAAATTGAATTTGTAAGTTCCCCGATTTCTGATCACAAAAGTCGAGGGAGGAATTATCACCCTCCGGGATTGCTTGTGCTGCGTCGAAGACCTGGAGCGAGACCATAACGCTTGTCCGTCGACAATTGTGAGTGGACACCTACTAGTCAGCCGGTGGGACGGTTCTACCGGTAGCGTTTCCTCTTTTCTCCGGGGACACCTACCATGCGTCCATAAACGACTTGGTGGGGTCAGCCGTCCGTCCCCTCACAACGCTAACCGTGATCGAAATATCGGTTCAACGGGCGACAACCGCCTCAATCAGCAAGGGATCTGCCGCCATGAACAAGCCGTTGGGAATTTCTATCGCAGTTGCATTGGTTTGCATACATGTACCAACCGCATCATTTGCCCGGACAGACCTGCCTCAAGGTGCCGGCAAACAGCTGGTCGAAGGCCTGTGTTTGTCCTGCCATAACGTCAATCGGATAACGCGGAGTTCCGGATACGATGCTGATGGGTGGCGAAAACTTATAGCAACGATGATGGACCTTAAAGGTAGCAACGACCTCAAGACGGTGACCGCCTATCTCACAAAGCACTTCCCAGCCGACAGTGGGCGAAAAGCAAAGATTGTGAAGGGCGATGCAAAGGTGAAGTTCAAGGAGTGGGTCGTGCCAACCCTTGGCCAACGCTCTCGCGACCCGATTGAAGCGCCGGACGGAATGATCTGGTGGGCCGGACAATGGGGCAATCTAATCGGTCGGATAAATCCAAAAACCGGTGAGATGAAGGAGTGGCCGCTACCTGCGAACGCAAAACCGCATTCGGTTATTCACGACCGCCATGACAATATCTGGTATACGGGCAACAAGAACGCGACCATCGGCAAATTTGATCCAAAGACTGAGAAGATCACCGTTTATAAGATGCCGCATCCAGACGCCAAGGATCCGCACACGGCAATTTTCGACAAGAACGGCATTCTTTGGTTCACCATGCAGCATTCCAACATGGCGGGCCGCCTTGATCCCAAGACTGGCAAAGTCAAGGTCGTAACATTTCCGACAGAAGGTTCGAGACCCTACGGCATCAAGGTCGACAAGGATGGTGCCTTGTGGATGGCATGTAATGGCTCCAACTGCATCGTTCGTATGGACCCAAAGACGATGACGCTCCGCGAGTTCAAGATTCCTCATTCCAAAACCAAGATCCGCCGGCTCGACATAGCCGAAGACGGTATGATTTGGTACGTCAATTCGCGGCGCGGCAGGCTCGGGCGCCTCAATCCAAAGACCGGTGCGGTCAAGGAATGGCCATCGCCGAGTGGTCCGAAATCACATCCCTACGCCATCGCAGTTGTAAACGGCATTGTCTGGTACAATGAATCCGGTGTGCGTCCGGACCCACTGGTCCGCTTCGATCCGAAAACGGAGAAATTCCAGAGTTGGCCGATACCATCGGGTGATATCTACTCTGGCATTCTGCGCCACCTGGACGTTACCCGTGACGGCAACCTGCTTATTCATCAAAGTGCAACGAACCGGATTATCCACGTGACGTTACCGCCGGCGAAATGATGATTTGGCGCCACAGCTAGAGTT
The DNA here is from genome assembly GCA_965223255.1 of Hyphomicrobiaceae bacterium. Lineage (GTDB taxonomy): Bacteria > Pseudomonadota > Alphaproteobacteria > Rhizobiales > Hyphomicrobiaceae > CBDCWA01. The sequence goes on from CBDCWA010000004.1 coordinate 1,782,015, forward strand.
GCGCCACAGCCGTTCGATAAGATTTGCCACTTGGTTTGCTGCACGGCGATTACGGTTGTCCTTGCTTGTGTTTTGCAGGTGACAACCCCATTACGTGCCTGAGCATCGCGCTCAGTGAGCGGATAGATGAATAAAAGTGAAAACTGGACCGTAGCTCGCTTTAATAACAAAGAAAAAGACTGCGCTCTCAAAACTTTCATCGTGCGCGTACGCTCTTTATTGGCGCACGGAAGTAACAATGGGCAAATTACAATTCCAGGAAGGAATTGAGTATCATGAATCAAGCTTCAACGTGGTCTGCCATCGGGCTAGGCCAAGCAGCGGCGTGGGCAATGCTGTCCTGTTCCGTAGCAATCGCTCAGACTGTTGCGATAGACAAAGACGATATCGGTGGTGTCGTATCGGGACCAAACGGGCCTGAAGCCGGCGTCTGGGTTATAGCCGAAACCAAGGATTTCAGTACCAGGTATATAAAGGCTGTTGTGACGGACGATCGGGGTCGTTACCTCTTGCCCGATCTGCCTCCAGCCAACTATCAGATCTGGGTGCGCGGTTACGGCCTGGTGGATTCCCCCAAAGTGCGGAGTGGCCCGGGGCAATCCCTGAACCTTAAGGCTGTTCCTTCGCCTTACGATCAAACGGCGGCGCAATATTATCCGGCCATCTACTGGTATGCGATGTTGAAGATCCCGGGCAAAGATCAGTTTGGCGGTAAGAGCGACATTCCAAAGAAAGTCGATCAGAACTTCTGGCTGCACAATATGAAGAGCAATGGCTGTATTGGTTGTCATCAGCTCGGCAACCTTCGCACGCGTACCATCCCTTACCAGTTTGGCTCGGGAGCGGAGGGCTGGATGCGACGCGTTCAAGCGGGTCAAGCCGGTGGGACCATGGTTCGAACTCTGGCAGGCAAACTAGGCGGCGTACCGTTCAAGTATTACGGGGATTGGACGGACCGGATTGCCAAAGGCGAGCTTCCCCATACCAAGCCGCGCCGGCCGCAAGGCGCAGAGCGCAATGTCGTTGTAACCGTGTGGGATTGGCTAACACCAAAGCATTATCTTCATGACCTTATCTCGACCGACCGACGCAATCCCACGGTCAATGCCTACGGACTACTCTATGGGTCGCCGGAATTCAGCACGGATGAAATTCCTGTTCTGGACCCCAAGTCGAACAAGGCCTGGTCCTTTACGGCATCGTCCATGCCTGGGACCAAGGTCGCCACGGCAGGTCATGCGCTCGCCAAGCCTGTGATGCCATCTGCATATTGGAGCAATGAGGTTATCTGGAAGAGCAAAACAAGCAACCACAATCCGATGTTCGATGAAGCTGGACGTGTCTGGTTCGCGGCAAGAGTGCGGAACAAGCCCAATCCGGGCTTTTGCAAAAAGGGCTCCGATCATCCGTCCGCAAGACTCACGCCTCTAGACGGAAGCACGCGCCACCTGTCGGTCTATTTGCCGAAAACCAAAGAATACAAGATGGTCAATACGTGCTTCTCGACGCACCATCTTCAATTCGACAGGAATGGACGCCTGTGGACCAGTGGCGGACGCACGGTTGTTGGCTGGCTCGATGCCAAGAAGTTTCTGAACACCGGCGATGCGGCTGCCTCACAGGGTTGGAGTGCGATGATTCTTGACACGAATGGAAACGGCAAGCGCGACGAAGGTTATGTTGGCATCAAAGGCAAGATCGACCCAAAAAAGGATAAGCGGATCAAGGCTGGGCTCTATGCTGTCATGCCGAGCCCGGTGGATAATTCCGTGTGGGGCACGTTCCGGTCCTATCCCGGAGCGGTTGTCCGCATTGTTCCCGGCGACAATCCGCCAAAGACAACCTTGACCGAAATCTACAACGTTCCAAAACCCGGCTTTGGGCCGCGCGGTGGCGATATCGACAAGCAGGGAGTGGTCTGGATGTCACTTGCCAGCGGACACCTAGGCTCCTTCGACCGTCGCAAGTGCAAGGGTCCGTTGAAAGGACCGAAAGCAACCGGCAATCATTGTCCAGAAGGCTGGTCCTTTTACAAGTATCCTGGTCCAGGCTTCAAAGGTATCGGGGATAACAGTGCGGAATCGAGCTACTATACGTGGGTCGACCAGCACAATACGTTCGGTCTCGGTGCCGACGTACCGATGTCGACGGGCAATCTCAACGATGGTCTGATTGCCTTCAAGAACGGTAAGATGATCACGTTGCGCGTACCCTATCCCCTCGGCTTCTTTGCCAAAGGATTTGATGGACGCATTGATGATCCAAAAGCTGGATGGAAGGGGCGTGGGCTCTGGACAACCAGTGGCGACCGTGCGCCATGGCTGATGGAGGGAGGCAAGGGCACAAAGCCGCTGGTCGTGCACTTTCAGCTGCGGCCTGATCCGCTTGCAAAGTAGTCGCGCTAAGGTGTCTGTTTAGGTGGCATTAAAGTCGGCCAGAGCCCGGTCATCATCGGGTCCCGGTCATCATCGGGTTCTGGCCCAGCCTGATCCATGTTGACGTTGATCAGCTCTGCTGCGGCCAAAAAAAGCAGACCATCCTGTTGACGCGATTGACCGAAAGCCGGCCTTCAGTCCAGAGGCCTTCTCAGCGACACACTATAATGTCGGTTGCCCAATATTTTCGGGCTCGGACAATGACGACAAAATCTCGTGGCTGTAAGTTCGCACTCCACTGAAGCGAGCATCATGCCGCCCCCATTCCCATTGCACCGCTTTTGTGCGCCTCGCCACCTACGAGAGCTTCGAATTCCGCACTGGCCGCAAAAGCCGCGAATTCCCCTTCCTCCCGCGCCCTGTCTCTTAAAGTAGGACTGAGCTCTAAAGCTGTTTTCAGATCAGCAACGGCGGCTTCGTAGTTTCCTATGCCCGCGTTGGCACAGGCTCGTTGATACAATGCAAGACTGCTTTCAGGGTTGTCAGCAATAATTCGATTACACAGGCTCAACGCCCAATCACGATCGCCAAGTTGCAGCGCAGCGTCCGCCTTGTAGGCCATAACCTCCTGATCACCTGGTGCAAGTTCCAATAAATGATCATATATCTCGATCTTGGCGCGCGGATCAGACGTTTGATTCGCTTGCAGCCAGAGCGCGTGGATCTTCTGTGTGCGTTCGATCTGCCGCTGATTTTCTAATATAATGCCGCCTTTGGCGTGAAGTTCTTCTTCCAGGCTGGTCAGCCGCTCCTCATACTTCCGACTGAGGCGACCGATTTCCGCTTCCGAGAACCCCCTGACCGAATTCTTTAGATCCTGCAATGAACGCCAGCCCCAAAGCGCAAACACAGCGCCAAGTGCAGCAAAAACATAAAAGAAGAAGGTAACGGTATTGTTCGACACATTCGAAACAGCTTGAGCCACAGCAAGCTCGCGATCGGTAATTTCCTTTATTGTTCGAACACGAGTCTCCGCAAGCTCTGTTCGTAGAGACTTCAATTCATCCAAAATATAGCGCTCTATCAGCGGTTTCCCTTGCAGGCTCTTTTCCCCTACGGGTTGCTTAGTCACATTTGCTGCCGGACTTTCCTGAGCAAGGACTGCCGTATGACAAGATATGAACAATATGGAGACCATTGTTAACAAATGAATTGACCGCATTCTGTGCCTCAATCACCATGCGTTGATCCAAGCTACCGAGCTGCCGAGCTGCCAATAATGACAATAGATGCCTACTGAGAAAGAGGTCCGTGCATGGCGTCACCGACATTTGCCCTTCGACGGAAGGAATAAGGCCCACCAGACCCATTCAATGCCGATAAGTCATCCCAGCCCAATCCAAAACAATACAAGTGATCACAATCAACCAGCAGTGCGGATCCTGGCAGGCACTTGGAAATAATAACTCGAAGATCTCGAGCCGCCATCCGAAGCACTTGCTCCAGGGCATCCCCCACAACCACACCGAAAAACGCTTCGCGATCGAAACTCACTTAAGCTCCAGGTTACGCGAAGCGTCCAACAATGCTTGCGATCAGGAACCGGCTCAGCCGACCCTTTGCGCAAAAAGTCGCCACCCACCTTGTGACAAGTTGAGCGCTAAAATTATTCGCTGCTCTTGTCGCTGGCGTCGCTGAAGGTTTCCGATGCCCAATCCGGATAACCATCAAGTTCGGCGATGTCGGCATGAGGCGCGGACTGGGCCGCAGCCAAAGACAGCGGCGCAACGGCTGCAAAACAACTCAGTACCAATGCAAGCATGACTTTCTTCATATCACTAATCCTATAAGGGAGTGATGGTTGCGAGACCCTTTCGTTGGATCTCACAGTGGCCGTCACGAGGCCCACGAACGAAGAGATGTGGCTGGCGAGCATATTTTGCAAACGAATTCTTTTGATATATCGGAACAGTTTTTTTCAACAAACCCGGCCCTCATCGCGTTGAGGATCTTAGCCTGGTAAAGTCAACAAAGTACCTCGCATAAACGCCCAGGATATGGATATCTAACAAGCGAGCCCGGCAACTATGCCGGGCTCCGAATGTGATTGGTAGGGGCGACGGTAAGCTTAGTCAGCGGCTTTGATGGCGGCCTGAACAAGCTGCGGGGGAGTCTGGTAAATCTTCGCAACGATTTTCTCGACTTCAGCACCGCCCACAGGTGTAATCGGCAGGCCTAGTTTGCCGGCACTTGCCAGAAAGTCTTTGTCTTTCATTGTTGCATCAAATGCCGCACGCAAGATCGTGACGCGGTCCATCGGAACTTTCTTCGATAAAATATACGGCTTACCAATATCGTTGGAGGCTATCATGAACTCGAGCAGTGCCTTTTTCTTTGCGTCCTTCACCAAGTCGACAGCGTAAGGTATTCCCTCTGGCATGTCTTCGGAGCGATCCTTCGAAAACTGTACGATTGGGATGATCTTTTTGTTTTTTATCCAGTTGTCCGGAATACTACTCCAAGAGCCGCAGTCACCTGACAACTCGCCACGCTCAACGGATATCCGCTGTTCGGCGCTACCCGGATAGCCGAGCACGTGCTTTACATTGACGCCAATAACGTTTTTCAGAATTGCACCGTTAATGTATGAACTTGCGCCCTTCGAAGTGCCACCAAGGATAAACTGCCGCTTCCCCATCACGTCGCCTAGGGACGTGATGCCGGACTTGTGCCAGGCGTAGCAAATTCTGAAGTCGCGGGTGGTGCTGCCGATATAGTGATAGTTGTTGAGCTTGACCTTTACCTTCTTTGGGTTGGTCATGGATTCCAAGATAACGCCGTGGTTGAAGCTAGCGATGACGGTACCGTCTTTCTGTGCGCCGGCATCCAAATATAGGATTGATTTCAAACTCGCCGCGCCTGGCATGTTCTGCACAATAACGCGTGGCTTTCCGGGTATGTGTTTAAGTATATGGCGGGCAAGCGTACGGGCGTAGGTGTCGTATCCCCCGCCTGAGGAAAAGCCGACCACGATACGGACCGTTTTACCCTTGTAGAAGTCCGGCGTCGCTGCCAGCGTAGATGATGCACCAACCAACAGCAGGGAGAGGGCACTTGCAGTCACCGCTGCCGTGGATTTGAAAGGTCGTGTTTTCATGTTCTGATCTCGCCTAGAAGCCTCATTCGGCATGAAGAAACATCGCGTCTCCGATGCAAGAGGCCGGCTCAAATATTCCGGCGGTCGCGACGAGTCAAACGAGATCTTTTGAATCGCCCGATCAATTATTTCAAAGTTACTGCCTGGTTGGGCAAAAGCCATTCTTATTGGATCATGCGGCAGGAGAAAATATGATTGGTGCCCCGCCAGATAACTTGTCCGCTTCGGTGCGCGCATGGCATCAAGTGCACCTCCACGTTTCTGCCTTTGACGCGCCCGCATTTATTAAAAAAATTTGACTGTCACTTAAAAAAATTGCGTTTGCCAAGAGCTGCGGACGGGTGCATTAAGCGTTAGTGTCTCGCTGGTGAGATTCAGACGATTGAATGAGTCGTCACAACCATACCCTTGCTCATGATAAGGGATTAGCAGAACGCCGCTTTCGCAGACGCGTTCTGGGGCTTTTTTCACATTTTTGCATTACTCTTACAAATGCAATTGTGGAGGCCGGTTAGAGCATCCCATTGGGTGTACATAATTCAATTTAGACCAACAAATCGATCCGTAGCATCCGCCTTATCTCACGCAAGGTCTCGACCAAAAGCAAACGCAATGAAACGTAAGACAATCAAGTCGGTCCCCACAAAAAATGTGAAGCCGCGAAAATCGACGACCGCTAAAAAACCGCTCCCTGGAAAAGCTGGTCCTAAACCAGCACAACCTGGCAGTTGATTTGTGAATAGGTTGAGGAGCCAGAAATCTTTAGCCCCCCAACTCTCACACAGGCTTAGCAGCCGACGACCAGATTGCAACAGATCGAAGCGACTAGTGAGCTCGCGTAAATGTTGAGCACCCCTTAGATAAGACACCCGCTCACCCGATTGACCGCGACGCCTCATCAATAACGCGGAGTGCCTTTTCTGAGAAATTGAACGAACTGCACAATTCTGACTGGACGACGCTTCATTCGCGATTAGCCATTTAAGAATTTGCGCAACAGGAGTTGGAAAGCAAAGTTTTCCATACCGATTAGGCCAAGGTAACAGCCATGACGACAGTTGCCAGCATTCTCAAATGCAAGTGTTGTTGCCTGTCTACCGTTCCACCCACGGCCAGCGTCCATGACATTTTGTGCTTGTTTTCGGAGACAAAGACCAGTGCTGTGATCGTAAGCACGGATGGCGTTCATCTCGATGGGATCATCTCAGAACGAGACATTATCCAATCTATCCGGGCCTATGGCGCTGGTGCGTTCACGCAAACAATAGAAGCATTGATGACAAAAGACGTAACGACCTGCTCAGAGACGGATCCAATCGCCGGCGTAATGGCGATTATGAATGACCAAAAGACTCGACATATGCCTGTACTAAATACTGACGCAGAGCTTGTCGGAATGATAACGAAGCACGACATAATCCATCTTCGTCTTAAAATGGTCCTGAATTAAGCTGATGCAATGCGCGAAAGCATTTCCAAGGCATGACCTGCACCTCGTTTGAACAAAGAACTGGAACTTAACCAATCGGCAGGCGCTCCAAGGGAATCATAAATTTCGGTCATGAGTCGTATGCGAGGTTAAATGAGTACCTAGCCTTGCGTTGAGCGCCAACCAACAATCGCCTATGCCCAACGCAATGCTTCCGATAAGGTCGGATGATGTCTCGATACCTTCCCCTCCTAGCAATTGTCGCTCGTGTTGCAGCTATCGGCAGATCACGCGTTTAGCATTTGCGCGTGAGCGAGCGTTTGCCAGGCGCTGGACAAATATACAAAAAAAGGCCGATGAGCGAACGCGCATCGGCCCGTAGGCAAGATTGCCACTATTTCTTCTCGCCGCGCTTTTTCTTCTTTCTCTTTTTGCGCTTGATGCGTTTCTCGTCCGAGCCCGGCGTGCGCCACGAGATAACGCGCTCCGCCACTGCCTTCGGCGTCTTGTAGAGTTTATCAAGCATGCTCGAAATCTCTTGACCGGTCTTGGGATCGATTTCGAGTCGCTGTTTTTTTGCATCCGCCAGGAATGCAGGATCCTTGACCATGGCGGCAAAGGCAGCACGCAATGCCTTGGCCCGGTCTGCCGGAATGCGGGGGGGCGCGGCGTAGGGCCGGGCCATATCGCCAGTCCCGCTGGCAAGGGCGATTGCGGCTTTGTCTTCCTTTGATTTTACGAGGTCGACCAAAAGCGGCACGTTCGGTATTTCGGGATGCGGTTTGGTTGGAAACTGCGCCAGCATATGGATTTTTTTATTCTTGAGCCAGTCCGGCCGGATCGCCTTGATACTGGCGTAACCGAAACCACAACGCGCTTCCACTTCGCCACGCTCCAAAGCAAGCATGATGGCGGCGCCACGATAACCGGAAATGATTTTGAATTTCGTCCCAAGCGTCGCGTTCATGGTGCGTGCCATGACAGCATCTGTAGCGGTTGCGCCTGACGCCCCAGCCACGAGCTCCCTGGCCTTTGCATCCGCAATCGTTTTCACACCCGTCGGCCCCCACGTGAAACAGACCGAGACGTTGCGTGCAAGTGCCATGATCCAGGTGAAGTCGCGCCCATCAAATTTTATGCCTTTGGGTGCAATTAACGGTTCCAGACCAATGCGCTCGTGGAACGTTCCAATATGAAGGCCATCTTTCGGCGCAGCTGCATGCAGCCAATGGGCAAGGACGAGGCCAGACGCACCCGGTTTGTTGCGATAGACCGCAGTTGGATTGCCGGGCATATGCTTGCCGACGTGCCGGGTTACCAGCCTGGCGTATGAACTGTAAGCACCACCTTTGCTGTGGCCGCTATAGACCTGGATGGTCTTGCCCTTGAAAAAGGCCTCGACCGACTGCGCATGTGCCATTGTCGGTGCCAACGCTCCGGCCATAAGGCCTAGATACAAAGTGAGCCGCACAGTAGACGGTCTTTGCCCAATGAATTTCGGCATAGACGTTCCTCCATTGCTTATTTGATCACAGATAATGCTATTACCAGACTGCGGATGGACCAATGATATGCGCTAGATTAGACCATTACAATGCTCAAGCGAGTAATGCTCACGTCTGACAAATTGCACTCAGTTCAACATCCGAAATTGCCCCAAAGGGGACATTGGTGACATAAAAAGCCTTGTCATTAGCAACGAGCCATTCCCTTGCCTGCGCGGGGGATGCGGTATCCTGACGATGTATATGATGTTGACTGGGAAGATTAAGTTCCGCAGCCTTGCTGGCGATACTATCTTGCGGGCACTACTTTGTCTTAGGCTTCTTAACAGGAATTGGGACGCCTCTGCAGTGCGCTTTCCTGTTTATCTTATAGATCTTTCCGGTGCTCGGGGATTTCTCACCTTTTCTTATTGCCTTCTGCCACGCGCAGCTCTTGTTCGACTTGCAGGCTGCTTGCGCCAAGCCCTTGCAGCTCGTCGCAGCAAAAGTGGCATGAGGCAGTGCGATAAGTGCGGTTGTCATTAGAATTGCACGTAGCATTGGATGTTCCAGCATGGTTGGTCGATAAATCCGCGACAATGCGAGAATCAGTCTCGCTCAAGTTTTTTTGAAAATCATCTACGATATAAAATCGTTTTAGTGCCTTACCATCAGCACGCCACCTGTATCGTTGAGGTAGGCGTCTCGAACTGAGAGCTCCCTCATTACAAACAGAACCTCAACGCAACTTTACAAGTGCAGAGGTCGTGACCCGGTGTGAATACGGACGTCACCACCTCTGCGAGCAGCACCGTTTCCTATACCTGACGTCAACGGCCACCAATTAAGACAGCACTCCCGATATATCCGACATAGTCACTTTTGAGTTTGGCACCCGCTTAAATCGACCCACAGCTTGTGGCCCTAATTCAGGGAATTGGCAATCTCAATTTTTTGAGCCAATAGATCAAAAAAAATGTACTTGGCGTGCCCAACATGGGCCTTGACCATGCCGTGAGACGTCTTGCATTCGTCGCGAAGCTTAAGTGGCAAATTCTGAGAGCTATTTTGTCTAAGATCTGACCGCAAGGGGTATTGCAAAATAAGGGAAATACCCTATTTCTCCGCCGCAATTCCGGTGGTTCAAAGAGTGTTTGACTTGCTGACCACAGAGGTACGTCCTGACGATCTAATTCTTTGAGGATACAACGCGAATGAAACGCATCTCCCTATTTTTGGCGACAAACATCGCTGTTCTGGTTGTGATTGCCGTCATTATAAACTTGCTTGGACTTGGCAGGATTGCCGATTCCGGCGGTCTAAACTTGGGGGCATTACTGGCCTTGTCGGCCGTGATCGGCTTTACCGGATCAATAATTTCTCTATTGATCTCAAAGCCGATGGCCAAGTGGCAAACCGGGGCCCATGTGATCTCCGAGCCCAGCACGTCCGATGAACGCTGGCTGGTCGACACGGTAGCCAAGCTCGCCTCCCGCGCCGGTATCAAGACGCCAGAGGTCGCCATCTACGACGGTGAAGCGAACGCTTTTGCGACCGGTGCTTTTAAGAACTCTGCACTCGTTGCGGTTTCCACTGGATTGCTTGACACGATGAACCAAGAAGAAGTCGAGGCAGTCCTGGCACATGAAGTCGCCCACGTGGCGAATGGCGACATGGTCACCTTGACCTTGATCCAGGGGGTCGTAAATACGTTCGTTATCTTCTTGTCACGCATTGTTGGCTATCTCGTTGACAAGCAAATCAATCGAGATGGAGACGGGCAAGGTATCGGCTATTTCGTTACATCAATCATATGCCAGATCGTGTTTGGAATTCTGGCGTCTATGATCGTCGCATGGTTCTCCCGCCAGAGGGAATTTCGCGCGGATGCCGGAGCAGCAGGCTATATGGGCCAACCCGATAGCATGATCAGCGCATTGTCTACCTTGGGTGGCATCGAAGCGGGAGAATTACCACAGAATATCCAGGCATCAGGTATCGATAATGCCCCGAGCTTCATGGCCCTGTTCTCATCGCACCCGCCAATTGAGGATCGCATCGACGCGTTACAACAACTAAAGCGCTAGTCTCAATGCATCGGGATAGCGGCTGGGCGTAGCTGCCAGCATAAGAAGTTCGGGACACCAGTGCAGGCCATACCCGGCCGGCACGACCTGCTGGGCTCCTCGCCTGAGAAGACGACCAAGTATCGCCCTAGCAGTCTCGCGGGCGGTGCGTCAGTGATCCATTTGTGGCTGGTTATTGTAGTGATGCTGACGCTATCCGATTTGCGCTGATCGCCGTCCTGATGCATCTCATCGAGCTCGGCTCCGAGCCTAACCATCTCGTCTTCCGAGAGATAAGCAGCAAGCGTGGGGGCCCGTGACTCAGGCTAAACCGAGAGCCTCATACCCCCGTTGTGAAGAACAGAAAATAACGGCTGTCTCTGCCCCTCGACCGCCGCGCTCTTTGCGAGCAACGTTAGTGCCCCGAATTGGCGTTTCGCTGCGATGCGACGGGTCGGATGCGATCGGCAGTGAGGCGGCAACCCTGTGTTTGCTGTGAGGCCTTGACCGCTGAGTCAAAGCTAAAAACTATATGTTGCGCCGTTGGGAACCTCTGCCACGATTTGGTGGTGCATACTGAGTAAAAGGTGCATCCCAGCGTAGGCCAGGTCGAGTTGGGGTTGGAACACTCCAGATGCCGAAGGCAGCCCCCAGCACAAGTTGCTTCTCTTATTTGTGTGGGCCTTAGAGCACGTCATACGCAGAGCGGTCGTTGGCCATAGTTCGATCCTCAAGTTAAAGGCGCACTGCAATTAAGCAGTGCGCCTACCCCCGTCTTGGATTGAGGCTTTAGAAGTCCATGCCGCCCATATCCGGCATGGCCGGCGCGGCACTTTCCTTCTTCGGCTTTTCGGCTACCATTGCTTCAGTGGTTATGAGCAGGCTCGCCACTGAGGCGGCATCTTGAAGAGCCGTGCGAACCACCTTGGTAGGATCGACAATACCCTTGGCGACCAGGTCTCCATAAGCCCCTGACTGGGCATCGTAACCAAAATGGTACTCACCGTTCTCGAGGACCTTTCCAACCACAACGCCGCCATCTTCGCCGGCGTTCGATGCGATTTGACGCAGTGGTGACTGCAGAGCCTTGCGGACGACCTTGATGCCGGTGTGTTGATCATCATTATCGAAGGCTACGCCGTCCAACGCAGAGCTTGAACGCAGCAATGCAACACCACCACCGGGCACAATGCCTTCCTCTACGGCGGCACGAGTGGCATTCAGAGCGTCATCGACCCGGTCCTTGCGCTCTTTCACTTCCACCTCTGTGGCCCCGCCTACTTTGATCACGGCGACGCCGCCGGCCAGCTTCGCAAGCCGTTCCTGCAGCTTCTCGCGATCATAGTCTGACGTGGTGTCCTCAATCTGGGTACGAATCTGCTGGACGCGCGCCTCGATAGATTGCTTCTCACCAGCACCATCAACAATCGTTGTGTCGTCTTTCGTGATCGTCACCTTCTTTGCCCGACCCAACATGTCGATCGTTACGTTCTCGAGCTTGATGCCGAGGTCCTCCGAGATAACCTGGCCGCTTGTCAGAACCGCAATATCTTCGAGCATGGCTTTGCGACGGTCACCGAAACCCGGGGCCTTGACCGCAGCAACCTTCAAGCCACCGCGCAGCTTGTTGACAACGAGCGTCGCCAACGCCTCACCTTCAACATCTTCTGCGATAATGAGAAGAGGTTTGGCGGACTGCACGATTTTCTCAAGTACTGGGAGCAGTGCCTGCAGATTAGACAGTTTCTTTTCGTGGATCAGAATGTAGGGGTCTTCCAATTCAGCCCGCATTTTATCCGCGTCTGTAATGAAGTAAGGAGAGGTATACCCGCGATCGAACTGCATCCCTTCCACAACTTCAAGCTCAGTCTCCAGGCTTTTGGCTTCTTCAACCGTGATGACGCCCTCATTCCCGACTTTTTGCATCGCCTCGGCGATCATCTTGCCGACTTCCGAATCGCCGTTTGCCGAGATTGTACCGACTTGTGCGATCTCATCATTGGAGGTGACGTGTCGTGCATGAGATTCAAGGTCCTTGACCGCTGCATGGACGGCTGCGTCGATCCCGCGCTTCACATCCATCGGATTGGAACCTGCAGCAACAGCCTTAGCGCCTTCTCTGATGATGGCTTGGGCAAGTACCGTTGCCGTGGTTGTGCCGTCGCCAGCAATATCATTGGTCTTGGACGCTACTTCGCGCACCATTTGAGCGCCCATATTTTCGAACTTGTCTTCAAGCTCGATATCTTTGGCAACTGTAACGCCATCTTTGGTTATTCTCGGTGCACCGAATGATTTTTCGAGCACAACGTTGCGGCCTTTGGGGCCCAATGTAACCCGCACTGCGTTTGCAAGGGTATCGACGCCCTTGATCATTCTAGTGCGCGCGTCTTGAGAAAATTTTACGTCCTTTGCAGACATAGTTTCCAATCTCCGATTTTCTTTAGATCAGTCCGAACACGATTGCTGTGAGCAGGCCGAACGCGAAAACCACGCCGGCGCGGCTCAATACAAGATCGATTGTCATTGAGGTGTTTCCGCCAAGATTAGGCTGCCGCCTTAATCTCTGCAGAGCCCTCCACGATACCGAAAAGGTCACTTTCTTTCATGATCAGAAGGTCCTCGCCGTCAATTTTGACTTCGCTACCTGACCACTTGCCAAACAAGATGCGGTCCCCAACCGTCACATCGAGCGGCTGGATAACACCGTTGTCGTCACGACCGCCCGGGCCAACGGCAACGATTTCGCCTTGAATGGGTTTTTCCTTCGCCGTGTCGGGAATGATGATGCCGCCAGCAGTTTTTTCGTCTGCCTCCAAGCGACGGACCAAAACACGGTCATGCAGGGGACGAAACTTCATGAGCAAGTCTCCTTTTTTGCCCTAACCAAAAATGTGTTTCAGATGAGGGACCTCGGTTGAGCGTCTCCTCGCGCCGGCATATGGAGTCTCCAATTAGCACTGTCAAGGGTCGAGTGCTAAAAATCTTTCTTTGGCTGGCAGCACTCTCCTCAATTGGCTAGCAAGTCATTGAAATATAAGCATAAGTTGTTGTTTCTTACGAGTCGCGCTAAGCTAGAGCGCAACAAGAATCGCTATGCTGGAGGTTTTCCGATGGTAGATCGACACTTTGTTGACCAGTTGCAGGGGCATCGACTTACGACGGCAAAGATCCTTTACCGCATGCCAGATTACCCCTCCGTTCTTCAAAGTTTCATCTGGCAATGCCTTGATACCAGTCCCCGTTATCCCAGACTGAATCGCTTCCTTCAGTATTGGATCGACAATATCGATGGTGAGCTTCACAAGGTTTATGTGGCTCACAAAGGATTAATCAGGCCAGCCGATCTTAAGATTTGCGATGGTGAATTTCGGTTGAATTGATAGCGGTCCGCGCCAAAAGTGGCACGCTGCTTCCGAGATTGGATCATCGACTGATCTTTTGTGTGTCCCAAGCAGGACGATGTTTCTGGGACCGGCGGTAGTGATTCTGGCGCGATAGTTATGGAGAAACTATCAGCACTAAGTACAAAAAAAAGATCAGCAGATGGACGGCTCCTTGTAATACATTTGTGCGAACCCCACCAAACGTCATAGAACTCACAAACAAAGTCAAAAGTAACAACACCATTTCCGCATCCCTGAGCCCCAGAACGACGCGACGATCAGCGATTACGCCAAGCAATAAGACACACGGTACGGTAAGACCAATCGTCGACAGGGCACCACCAAGAAACACATTGATCGAATGCTGGAGACGATCTTGCAGGGCAGCGCGAAACGCGCTGACGCTCTCAGGAGTCAAAGTCAATACAGCGATAAGAATACCACCGATGGCGACGGGTATTCCCAGCCGATGAATACCGTCGTCGACGATTTCGGCGAGCTCCCGTCCCAATAGCGCAATCACAATCAAGGCCGCGACCAGGACGGCAAAATGCATGAGGGAGTGAACTTCAATGACTTCACCCTCTGGCGTCTCCTGCGTTCTGGCAACAGGTCTCCCGTCACCCGAGCTCACGAAGAACTCGCGATGCCGCATGGTCTGCACGCCCAGAAAAATCCCATAGAAAATGATGGTTGCCATGCCAATGCTGATAGCTTGCACGTCAGTGAGCGTCCCATTCCCGGTGCTTGAGAACTTTGGCAGAACGAGTGCCGCAACAGCAAGCGGTATCAGGGCCGCGAGATAGGCACGCGCTCCTTCGAGATTAAACTCCTGCTGTTTAAAGCGAAGGCCACCCACCAATACGACCAACCCAACAACACCATTCATCGTCAACATGAATCCGGCAAACATTGTATCCCGGGCCAATGTCGGATCAGCACTTCCCGTGAGCATCACCGACGCAATTAGAGATACCTCAATCGATAAGATTGACAATGTCAGGATCAACGTTCCGAACGGCTCACCGGCGCGCTCTGCAAGTATGTCTGCGTGATGTAGAGCTCGAAAGGCACACATAAGGATCAGACCAACGTGTACAATGAACTCGATGCCGCCCTGTAGTGTCGACGCACTGCCTCTGGCGGGTGCGGTGCCAAATAGTTTCAGCAAAATAAGTGCGATGATCGCCGCACCAATTACCCACTCCCCTCTAAGAAATTTCGCTGAAAGCATGCGTCCCACCCACGGTGTATTGATCCATCGAATCAGAGAGAAATTATACTTGATAGATTGCGATTCAGCACCTTGGGTCACACATCAGCTCGAAGTATTTCTGAGCAGTCCGGCATGATGTTTTCACGGGCGAGCATCATCCAGATTGGAGATTTGTCGCATTTCACTGCCTTGAGTTCACCTTCGGCGTGGAAGCGACAACCGCTCAATTCTGACCGCTAATCCAGTTGAAGTGGAAAATCTCGCGAAATACCAACCATGTGTCCAATATCGGCAGTTTAGCGAACTATGGGCAGCGTCGCTTACTGGTCGGCGTACAATGCGCACTCATTTGAGGGGGTAGCGAGAGATAGACAAGGACACCTCGCGAAACTTACTCAGAGATCATGAATCTTGCTCATCCTGATCTGGCCCCCTAACGTTACCGGTGCGGGCCATAACGCCAACGTGTCCCCAGGTCGTGTCGTAGTCGCGCCGCTGGGTCTGAGGAATGAACGCCTCCTCAATGTGTTGGGCACGGTCATAGCCCATTAGCTTTCGTACCTCTGTCCGCCCGTATGGCGAAGAATTGGCACGCAGCGCGAGTTCGCGTAACGCATCGCTACCCCGGGCCTTGAGATCATGTAGCGCGTGCCAGGCCCCATGCAAACCGGCGTTGGCAGCGAGTGTGGGATAGAGGACAATACGTGCCCCAAGTGCCTCGTATTCTTCAAGAGTTGGTGCGGGATCACCGCCGCCCCAGATAACAAGGAGCGGTGCCGGAATGGCTTTTGCAGCCACAGAGATTTGTTCGCGTGTCTCGATGGAATTGAGCCAGACGAAGTCGACGCCGCCCTTTTCGACATAGGCGACACAGCGACCGACCGCCTCGTCGAAGTTACTTCCCTCTGCACCCAAGAGATCGCAACGCGCACAGATTACAAAATCCGGATCCATCGCGTTGCGGGCAGCAACAGCCGCCTGATATTTACCCACTGCCTCTTCGAGGGGTATGCAGCGTCGACCGGCCTGGGTTCCGGATTTTTTTGGCGACTCCTGATCCTCGATTTGAAGTGCTGCGACGCCAGTACGAATGATCTCCTCTACAGTATAGTGAACGTTGACCGCATTTCCGAACCCGGTGTCGGTGTCGAGCAACACCGGAATGCCGGAATGGGCTGCAACGTGGCGAGCATGGTCCGCAACATCGCGCAGACCGATGACACCGATATCGGGAATGCCGACGAGATAGGCGCTCATCTGGGAACCGGCAACAAAGAAGCATTCGAAACCGGCCTCCTCGGCGACACGGGCATAAACTGGACTGAAGCCGCCCGGCATGACGGTCAACGTCCTACGATTCAATAGCTCGCGCAGCTTTCGGCGTTTGGCGGTTGTCGCCTCAGCGAAAGTCATGGCCATGGTGTTGGTCCTTATCCTTGCTAGTCGCGTACGACGCGTCCATCGATAATCCGCGCCTTGTAATCGCCAGCGACGCCTTCAAGGCTGATGTAACCCCTATCGAGATCGCGTTGGATTAGTGCGACCTCTCGCTCCTCCGGTGGTCCCCACCCGCCACCACCGCCGGTGTCGAGAAAGACTCGGTCGCCGGGCTCCAATAGAAGGTTCTTCACCTTGCCCACCACCTCCGTTTGGCCCGAGCGTTTGATGATGGTCACCGACCCCGGCCGCGCCGAACCGCCGCCGACGATACCCCAAGGCGGACACTTGATGCGATCCAAGTTGGTGGATAGGCGGCACGGATAGAGGATCTCATATTCCTTGTGGAAGCCCAATCCGCCACGGAATTTGCCCGGACCACCCGAGTCTTGGCGGAGCGCCAAGCAATGAATGCGGAATGGCAGCAAGTTCTCCTGCAGCTCCATTGGGATCAGCCGGGTATCGCCGTGAGCCATGGTGCGAAAGGGGCCACCGCCGTCGTGGGTGCTGCCTGCACCCCAGCCACCGTGACCGCTGTCGTGTCCGTGAAATCGCCGGCCGTCGGGCCAATTGCCGTAGAACTGGCAGCCCGAGTGTGTACCAAAGTGCGCGGCAGTCACTGATTCTGGCAACGCCGTCTCGAAGCAGCGGATAACGGCGTCGATAACGGTTGGCAGCGGCATCGGATAGCCGAGCATCGGCGCCGTCGGCTTTGCGCTCAGTATTTTCCCTTCCGGCAGGATAAGCTGAAGCGGTCGGTAGACACCTTCATTTGCCGGCTCGTCCGAGGCAATCAGATACTTAAAGGCCACGCGCGCTGCCGTCATCCCACCGCCGAAATATCCCGAATTGAAGGGGCCAGGCACCTGGTCGGCAAGCCCGGAGAAATCAACCGTCAGCTGATCGCCCGCGACTGTTACTTTGACGTCAAGAGAAACCTCCTCGCTACCAAGCCCATCATCGTCAAGAAAGGCACTCGCTTCGTAGCAACCATCGGGGATAGCGCGTATGCGAGCTCGCGAGGATTGCTCGCCACGATCCAAGATCTTTCGGATTGCTGCAGCATAAGTGTCTATGCCGTATTTGTTTGCAAGCGCTTTCGTAAGGTCGCGCCCAAGCACGCAGCCGGCAAGTTGAGCAGAAATGTCGCCCATAAGGTCAACCGGCATACGCGTGTTGTTCTCGATAATACGATAAACTTCCTCAATGGGTTCGCCCTTAGACCACATCTTTATAGTCCGCAACTGCAGACCTTCCATGAAGATGTCCGTGGAACCGTGCAGCACGCCACCAATATCGATCCAGTGCACGTTGATTGCGAAAAAACCAATCAGCGTTTGATCGTTGGCGCCGGCATAAATCGGCGTATACATTACGGTATTGTTGAGATGTTGGCCCTGGACCGCCGCATGATTGCACACGACAACGTCGCCGTGGAAAAGACGTTCCCGGCCATAGATTGCGAGGCCATCACGCACCGCAGTCCCAACTGAATCGGCAACGAAAGGCGGCATACCACCGGTCGACTGTGCAACGAGCTGGCCGTCAGGATCGACGAGACCCACCGCGAAGTCCTTGTACTCATAAACATAGGGACTGAAGGCTGTACGCGAGATGTTGGCGTCGATCTGATTAGTAATTGAAATCGCCGCAAAATGAATCACCTCGAGCGTAATAGGATCGAGCTCAGCATCGGACATTTTGAATTTGGTGTCGCTTCCCACTATCCGCCTCCAGTGAAGATGCGCAGCTCACCGAGCCGTCCAACCTCAAACCGGTCACCGGGCCAGACGATTGTCGTAGAACCGTATTCCTCGACCACGGCGGGGCCATCGCCGGTAAATCCTGGGGGCAGACTGTCACGTCGGTAGATCGCTGTTTCGCGCATTCCGGAAGCAATATCGAAACAAACATTACGCCATTCTGGCGGACGCGCTTCCCCCTCTCCGCGATTTAATTTCAAGATTTCAGGTTTTTCCCTGCGCGCAAATGCGGATAGGTGAAGCGCTTGCAGTTCGCTCTGAGCCGTGGAATCCGCATAACCATAGCGCCGTTTATAATTGTGCTGGAACGCAGAGCGGATCTCCTCGGCAGTCCCCAACCCTGTGATTGGCACATGGATGTTGTGGCGTTGACCAAGGTAGCGCATCTCCGCTCTACGCTCGTAATACACCTCGCTAGCGCCGAAATCCTTCTCAAGTAGCTTACCCACTTCGACTTCCAAGGCTGAAAACTTATCTTCCATGTCGGATAGGAGATCGTCATCGAGTAGACCCGTGAAAGTTTTAGAGGCATCAATGCGCGCGTCCGCGAGCAACATTCCGATCGCGGAAAAATTGCCCGGCTCAGGCGGCACGATAACGAGTGGAATCGATAACTCGCGGGCAAGCGCGGAGGCGTGCAATGGACCGCCACCTCCGTATGCAAATAGTGCAAAGTCTCGCGGATCAAGCCCGTGCTCGACGGATACCTGACGGATCGCGCCAGCCATTACGACGGTCGCAAGCTCGATTATGCCGTCGGCCATCCTCAGCAAGCCGTCACGACCAGGAAACCCGAGCGGCTCCGCGATGTCTGAGCTGATGGCTGCGGCGGCTGCGTTGGTATCAAGTGCGAGCTCGCCCCCTAGAAAACAGTTGGGATTGAGCCGGCCAAGAACGAGGTTGGCGTCGGTCACGGTGGGCTGCGTACCGCCTCGGGCGTAGCATGCGGGCCCCGGCGTTGAACCTGCACTGTGGGGCCCGACACGGAGGCGCTTGAAATCGTCAAGAGCGGCAATTGAGCCGCCACCTGACCCTACTTCAGTGATATCAATCACTGGCCACTTTATTGGGAACCCCTTCACATAGCCATTTACGTAATAAACGGACTCGACAGAGAATCGGCCATTCTCGATGAGTGCACACTTTGCAGTCGTACCACCCATATCGAATGCGATAAGGTTGTCGAGGCCGAGTGCTTCAGCGTAAGCACCTGCACCAATGCAGCCCCCTATGGGACCGGACTCAACAAGCCCAACAGGTTGCGCGCACGTGCGCTCGACGCTCATCAACCCCCCGTTCGACCCCATCATATAGAGGGAACCCTTGAAGCCATCTTCGCGAATGTCGGCCTCAAGTCGGCGAACATAGCTATCAACAAGCGGGCCGACGTAGGCATTTGCTGCGACTGTGGACGTGCGCTCGTATTCGTACCATTCTTGTGTTAGCTCAGTTGAGCGCGTTACGAATGCGTTCGGTAAAACCCGCCTGATGATCTGGGCAGCCCGCTCCTCATGGATCGGGTTGCGGTAGGAATTCATGAAGAAGATGGCGATGGCCTCGACTTCTATGCCTTTCAAATTATTTGCAAGCATTTCGAGCTCGGAGTCTGCGAGCGGCGAAATGATGGCGCCATTTGTGTCGATGCGCTCGGTCACCTCAAAGCGCAACTCGCGAGGAATCAGTGGCTCATCGCGCAGGTAGTGCAGGTCGAAAGGATCTGGGCGGTTAGCGCGAGCAATCTCCAGGACGTCACGAAAACCTTTCGTTGTGACGAGCGCAGTACGCGCACCTTGGCGCTGTATCAACGAATTTATGACCAGCGTCGTGCCATGGTTGAGGTAAGTGGCATCCTTCGGATCAATCTGGCCCTTTCGGAAACATTCAAGGCAGCCATCGACGAAATTGCCGTAGCTCGTCGGCGCCTTCGCATAGATCACCTCGCCGCCCTGGTGATCGTAGGCAACGAGATCAGTAAATGTACCGCCAATATCTATAGCTACGGCAAAGGGCATTGATCGCCTCCCAATTGGGATGGTCAAAATAACAGCGTCGGCCGGTTGCCAACCGGTATTGCTGCTGGCTGAAGCACTGGACAACATCGAGCTTAAGCGCAGACCACGATTAGAACAACGGAGGATATGTTAAAATCAATGGGGGAACCAACCAAAGGGACACCGGAGTTCGTCACTGGCGGAGCTGGCCAAGCACGCGTGCGGATCAATTTCCATTCACCCGTTGCAATTCTGGGCAAACAAGCTTTGTCATATCTAACCCATCCCCTTTCCACTCATCCAGATATCCCTGCATTGATTTCCCCTGATACGTCGCGAATGAATGATCATCGGGCTTACCGCCATAAAAATGGAACAGGTTTGTATCACAATCGTACCAGTCGTCGCCGCGACCTGCCAATTTCTTGAACTCCCGTCCAGCGGTACTTGGATGCATTATCGTGCAGGGGCCGAGATCCGCGGACCCATCTTTAATGATGTCGAATAGGACGTCGTAATCGACCTCAGGCAGGGTTGCCCACATGCGCTGATAATTTCGAAGATAGTCTTCTTCCCTTACCAGCAGGGCTATGTGCGTGTCGCGAATGCCGCAGCCGGTCGTCCGTCCCTGGAGCTGGTCAACATGCTCATAGATAAGTCTGCCACCGGCGGCCAGCGGCAGCACGAGCCGGTCAGCGGGAATGTCGTCACTTTGCTGAGATTTCAAAGCGCAGTAACGCGCAAAGAATTGCGCGGTGCACGCGAGGTCCCGTGATTCAAGGATCGCATGACTGATGCGCCCGACACCCTTGGAGCTGCGACGCTCCATCGCTCCAGCTGGCAGGACATCAGGCGCCCAGAACTCATACTGATTGCCGTCTGGATCCTGCCAACGAATACTGACGCCAGACTCACCATAGGCCGAAGTCCGGAGAGGCTCTGTGTGCGGCGCATTGAGCTGCTTTAGGCGATTCAAATGCGCGCCCAAATCATCTTTTTTTATGTACAGCCCAAAACGCGGCAGTCCTTCAGCAAGCCCCTTCGTTGGCGGCAACGGCCGGTGGTCGATAAAACCGCCATTTTGGCAGCAACCGATATTCAGGAAAACTCCGATTTTGCTGCCGTTTACGATCGCTTCGCGATCCCGGCGCGCACCAAGGAGTTGCTGATGAAATCCTTCCCAACGTTCAAGATCATTCGTACAGACCACAAAGTGATCGATCCAGTGCACTGTTCCGGCAGGTTGATCTTGTTGCATCAGGCTCTTCCGTAATTCCTGACAAATACACTGGCCGCATTGGTGCCAGTCTCAGTTGGCTTTTTGCTGAGAAATGATCTCGTCACAAAGCGCATTCCGGTCTTCAACCAATTGCCCCGACATTGCTCTTTTGAGAATATCCGATTGCTGCATTGCCATGCCCCATCGGCAGGGGCGTAGTATGGGTTGGCTCCGCCAGTATTCCGCCGTTCCCGGAACATGGTTTTCATCATCCTCGATGATTTCCATCTCAGTGGCATATTCCGTCACGAATCCGTTCGGTTCGATAAAGTAGGAGAAAATACTGTTTCCCGGGCCATGTCGGCCAATGCCCCATTCAAGATCCACCCCGTTTGCCTTAAGCCGCCCGCAGCCGCGCATCAGCGCGTCGAAGTCTTCCATCTCGAAGGCCATGTGGTTGACGCTTGCCCCCTTCGATTTGGCAATACCGATTTGATGATGCACTCGGCAGCATCTGATGAAATCGATGTGACCGTTTGAATCGGCGAGCTTGAAACCAAGGACATCGGAGTAAAAATCAGTCTCCGCATCGGGCCTGGCAGAATTCATGACGATGTGCGTGAGGCAGACTGGCAGCGAAGGGTCATCTTCAATCGGCTCATGGCTTGCGAGATCGCAGGAAATCGACAACCGGTGCCCTTCCGGCGTTTCAACTTCGAACCCAAACCCGCCGCCAGCTTCAGCGGGAAGTGGCGCGGGATCTTGCAGTATCTTGGCGCCAAATCCCAGTGCACGCTCATGCAACGCCGCAACCGACGTCTTGTCAGCCGCCGAAAACGAAATGGCATGAAGCGCTGCCTTCCGCCGTTCGTGTAGCACGACAATATGATGCTCGCTGCCGCGTCCCCTCAGGTAAAGTCGGTCCTCAACCTCTGCAACGCGGGAAAGCCCCCAGATCGTCTCATAGTATTGTGCGCTGGTATTGAGGTCGGTGACGTCAAGTTCGACGCTACGCAGACCCGTCGTCGCAATCGTACTCATCCCTGAATCCCCTTTTGAATTGGCCAAACCCGCGCAAAAAAGCCTTAGAATTAGGTCTTGGCTCAATCGCACGAAATTCAACAAAACCGCGGACGCATTGGCCAACCAAATTAAGGCACAATAACCGAGAACTTTGCAAGCGATTCCGGACGGCAATTATGGCAATGGAACCGCTATTTGCGCGGCCCAACTGTCTATTGTCTCTTCCGTCTTTGCAGGAGCGACAACCCGACCACGACCACCCTCACCTGCTAGTAAAGGTTGTCGCCACCGTTCACCACTATGCACTGACCCGTTACGAAATCGCTGTCCGCTGATGCCAGATAGATTACGGTGCCGGTCAGATCTTCGGGCATTTGAATGCGGGGTATCGCGCGTGCCGAAACGGACCTATCGAAGCGTGCCGGCGTAAATCCCTCTTCGGCTTCCATTACGTCTGTGCACGTTAAACCTGGCGCAATCGAATTGACGCAAATTCCATATTGCCCAAGTTCCTTTGCGATCGCCCGCGTAAAAGCGAAGACACCGCCTTTTGATGCAACATAATGTGCAAACCGGGTCGTCCCTTTCATCATTGTATCGGATGTGATGTTTATAATCTTACCGTACTTTTGGGTCTTCATTATTGGTGCTGCTGCCCGCGCGCAAAGGAATACACCCCGGAGATTGACCGACATTACGTGATCCCATTCCTCTACCGGAATTTCTTCAAATGGTTTCCGGTCGAGAGAAGCAAAAACTGCCGCGTTGTTGACCAGAACGTCGAGGCGTCCGAAACGTTCAACAACATGATCGATCAACGCTTGCACCGATTGTGCGCTGCTGACATCACAGTGATGGGCAACTACTGTCGCTTCTGGAAATCGAGCCTCAACCCTTTCTTTGGTAGCGCTGCAATCCTTGATATCCACTATGACAGTCGCGGCACCTTCCGCAGCAAGAGCACACGCATAAACAGCACCGATACCTTGTGCTGCCCCAGTAACGATAGCCACACGATCCTTCAGTCGCATGAGTCCCTCAATTGGCGGTTTCCAGAATAGAACAGCATAACTCCTTTTTATTTTACGGCAATAAGCCTCGGATCGATATGATGAGTTGCTCATCGCGAACATGTCCCCGATGAGCAGCAACCGGAGAATTTTCCAGATCCCGGTGGCACAAAGACGGGGAGCGGCTCAATAGCCGGACATCGTCCATTCACAGATGGTCCGGCTTCGCGGGACTCGATCAGTCGGATGGGCAAACTAAGATCTCTTACCGGCAGAAGGCGCACATCAATCAGTATGAAGGTCTAAACAGATGGTTGAGAAGATAGCTAAAATTCGAATTTTGGAAGTAACCGTTCATTCGTCTTCATACTTTTTTAAGCTGTCGATTCAATGCAAATTCGCCTAAGAAAATCTGATAAATGAAACGTAAATTGGATTTGTTTACAGATGTCTATCGTTCTAATTGGTGTTGTTCTGGCAATCGCAACCGGCTCGTTGGCCGCTATATTCTGGCGGGACAACAAATCATTAAAGGAAGAGGTTGAGGCGGCGCGTAAGGCTCACAAGAAGCAATTAGAGCAAAAGCGCGAGCAAAGGTTGAACCGAGGAAACGTTAAGTTCAGGCCGATTTCGGCCCCCGCTCCGGCTCGCCCATTGGGCTAGGTTGGCTGCCAGAACAAAAAACCGTTAGAGCACGGCGCCCCACAAGTTAACAATTGATTGCATCATCAGACGCAACTCTTAGCTTCTGTTTATAAGCTGGTAAAAACTTTTGTGAGATATCCATTAGTGACATTCAAATTCTATTTTCTGCTGCTATTGGATATTTTTCATGAACCGAACGAATACGACTGCACGACTCTGCAAATTTCTCAAATCATACAGCAATAACGATACCGGTGCTGTTGCCATTATCTTTGGCCTTGCCGCAATAGCAGTCGTGTCCTTGGTTGGCGGTGCTGTGGATTATGGCCGCTGGTTTAACGCCAAATCTCAGACTCAGGCTGCACTTGATTCGTCAGTCCTTGCAGCAGGACGCGTGCTTCAGACGACAAATAGCACCGCAGCGGCTGTCGATGCCGCCAGCAAACATTTCAACCGAATGAAGTCGCTGAACACCACCAGGGGCACCGCAAACTTCAAAGTGATGCCCAATGGATCTTCGGTACAGGCGGAGTTTGCAGGTGCTGTCGCAACACCGTTCATGGGTGTAGCAGGTGTCAAAGAGCTGGAGATCAACATTGCAAGTGAAGCGAAGCTCGAAGTCGGCGGCAATGCTAAAAAAAGCTATGAAATTGTCATGATGCTCGACGTCACGGGATCTATGTGGGGCCAGAAACTAGCCGATCTCAAGCTTGCAGCTAAAGACCTGATCGATATTGTTATCTGGGAAGATCAAGGTGAGAAGACGTCTCGTGTTGGCTTGGTGCCCTTCTCTGAATCAGTGAACGTCGGCAAGATCGGCACTGAAGTCGCCTCGAATGCTTCGTTCCCGGGAAATGTCAACGGTGGCGGCAATAACGGCGGGAGCGATAAAGCCGATTTTGTTAGCCGTTGGGGCCAGAATAAGACCTACTACTTGGCCGCGGACTGCGTCTCCGAGCGCACCAATAGCGAGCGCTATACCGACGCCGGTCCCTACGGACAGAATAAGGTCGGACGCGTATATACCTACGATGGAAAGTGCCGACCCGAAAACGTTATTGTCCCACTTAGCTCTGATAAGGACATGCTCAAAGGTGTTGTCGATAGCTTTATTGCAACCGGTTCGACGGCAGGCCACCTCGGCACAGCTTGGACCTGGTATCTGCTGTCACCAAACTGGCGCAATGTCTTTTCTCCAAAGAGCCGCCCAGGCGAATATAACGATCCCGAACTGGAGAAGATCGCCATCTTGATGACCGATGGATCGTACAACACTCAGTACTGCATGGGTGTCAAAGATAGCGTCATCAATTGCAAGGCTGAGAACGGAAGCTCGAATACCCAGGCGAAGGCCTTGTGTACGAACATGAAGGCGGCGGGAGTAACGGTTTACACGGTTGGCTTCAAGCTCGGAAGCAACCAGAGTGCCATAGATATCATGCAGCACTGCGCAACGAGTGACGCGCACTTCTTCAAGTCTGAGAGCGGTGAACAGTTGCGTCTCGCCTTCCGGGAAATCGCATTACAGATTTCCACCCTCCGTATTAGCAAGTAGGCCGATTAACATCGATCAAGACCGAACGCCCATCAGAGTTTCTGTTCTTGATCTGGCTATAAGAGAGGCAGACCTTCCAGCGGTCTGCCTCTCCTAATTTAACTGACTGGGTATAGAGCTAATCTTGCCAGAGCCATACACTGCCTCCGGCTCTGATGCCACCTCCGAGCGTCTTCTCCGACCCGCTAGCGTTTTTCACGCAAACCGGCACGTTCCATGCGCGGCAGCAGTTCATCGCGAATATGAGGGAAATCGTCGACGTAGTTGATCATGCCCATTGCAGCGCCATTCAGGCCCATGTCATGGAGCTTTTGGAATGTGTCCACTGCATCATCATAGCTGCCAACAATCGGATAACCGGCGCCGCTTATCAGGCGCGCCTTGAGATTTTCCTGTTCCTTCATCCAGGTATTGACGCGCTTGCCGCGAAAATTTGCGGCATATTCTGCTGCCTCCCAATCGCCCTGCTCATAGACAATGTAATGATGATAGTCTTGCGCCTCCTTGCGGGTCGCCCGGCACATGAGATGGCAGCTTGAGAAGATGTTGCGGATCTGACCCGGCGGTGCCATCGAACGAAACGACGCGATTTTTTCCGGCAAATCTTCGAGTTTTGGGATGGCGGTAAACAGACAATCGGCATTTGTTGCGGCAAACAACCGTCCCGTCGGCGAATTACCGGCACTGACGAGCACGGGACGACTGGTCCACCATGGCTTTGGTTTGCTGAGCACGTCGCGCAGTTGGTAAAAGCGCCCGTCGTGATCAAAGGGTTCTGTTTCCTGCCAGATACGTTTGACGATGCCGATCCATTCCTCGGAATAAGCATAGCGGTCCTCATGTTCACCAAGCGCGACGCCAAACATGTTGAACTCGCGCGGGTTCCACCCTGATACGATGTTGAGGCCGAACCGGCCATGGCCGATATGATCAGCCGTGACCATTTGTTTGGCTGCGAACACAGGATTGACGAACGCCACATGCAGCGTTCCAAATGTCGTAATGTGCTGGGTTGAAGCGAGCAGTCCTGCCGCCCAGGTTATCGTCTCGAACGTTGAGCCCTGGGTGTCGGTCTCGCCCTTGTAGCCGTGCCATCGTCCGATTGGCAGCAGAAACTCCAGCCCCGCTTCGTCTGCCAATTTCGCAGCCTCCACGTTGTGGTCCCAGGAGGCATCCCATCGTTCCGGTGCCTTTGTCAGACTGAGACCGCCTGAGCAATTCATACCGAACAAGCCGAGCTTGAACTTATTGCTATTGTAGATCCGCGTTTCATCGCGACTGGATACCATTCATCCAACTCCCAAATCGCACTGGGACACTCGGGCAGGTTTTCCCGATCGTAGGTTAATCCTACTCACACGCCACTGCAAAGCCTTAGTCTTCGCGGTGCGCCTCGATAAGCGCCAACGTCTTGGTAACGGGAAATTCGAGCATGACGGTTTGTCCAGGCCCGATGCCAAGGTCCGCCGGCGCGCGCACAAGCAGCGCCCGCTCGCCAACGCGCACCACATATTCCGTCGTCTCACCAAGATACGTCTCACGTTCAACTTGACCCCCAAACACATTTGCCGCCGCCTCGGTCTCGCTGCTCGGCGTGGCATGAAGCCGAATGCTTTCGGGTCGAATAACAACGCCAACCTTTGGGCCAGCACTCACAGCAACAGGAAACGAGCATCTGAGCGGACCGAACCCAACATCGATGCTTTGCTCACCTCCTTTGGGTGTATCGACGGCCAGAGCGCCATGCAAGAGATTGGTACGTCCAATAAAATTTGCAACAAACTCGGATGTCGGACGCTCGTAGATCTCTCGTGGCGTACCAAGCTGCGCAATCACACCATTATTCATCACCGCAATACGGTCAGAAATCGCGAGAGCTTCCGATTGATCATGGGTAACGTATATCGCTGTCACACCTGTTTCTCTTTGCAACCGCTTCAACTCATAGCGCATCTGTTCACGCAGCTGTGCATCAAGGTTCGATAACGGTTCATCGAGCAGCAATAAGGCCGGCTGGCGCGTTAACGCGCGTGCCAGTGCAAGGCGTTGTTGCTGGCCGCCCGATAGTTGCGGCGCCGGACGCCGGGCGAATTCTGCCAAGCCTACCATCTCCAAGGTCTCCATCACACGTGATCTGACCTCGCTCCGGCTTAGCCGTCCATTTC
The DNA here is from genome assembly GCA_965223255.1 of Hyphomicrobiaceae bacterium. GTDB lineage: Bacteria > Pseudomonadota > Alphaproteobacteria > Rhizobiales > Hyphomicrobiaceae > CBDCWA01. Next base: position 1,809,936 of record CBDCWA010000004.1, read on the forward strand.
CGACGGTCAATGGGTAGGCTGCATTGTCGAACACAGTCATGTGTGGCCAGATCGCATAAGACTGAAAGACCATGCCAATATCACGGCCGTACATTGGCACGTTAATGCCGGCGCCGGCGTCGAACAATGTCCGTTCGGCCAGTTCAATTTTACCCTTCTGCGGCCGTTCGAGGCCGGCGATGGAGCGCAATGTCGTCGTCTTGCCGCATCCGGAAGGCCCCAACAACGTAAACAGTTCACCCTCGGAAATTGCAAAACTTGTATCGAATACACCGCCGCCAGGCGTCCCATCGCTGCTTGTGTATTGCTTGAAGAGATCCGTGACGCACAGCACCGAAAGTTACTCCTTTAGCGGAACGATAGGCCATAGCGCCTAGCTGTAATGAAAAATGCAATACTCACGATTGTCATCAGTCCAGTCCAGGTCACACCCATCGCACTTAACTCACCGATCACGCCATTTTCCCAGAGGTCAAATATTGTTACGGCAACGACTTGCGACCTCGGACCCGCCAAAAGCAGTGGAATTGAGATCGCTTTTACGGATACGAGAAATACAAACAACCAACAGGTTATCAGAGCCGGTGCCAGCAGTGGCACAACAATGCGCAGGAACGTCGTCCTTTGATTGGCGCCTGAAAGACCGGAGGCTTCCTCCAACTCCCGATGAATTTGCAGGATGCCGGCGTAAGAATACCGCATACCGTATGGAAGGTAGCGGACTGCCGATGCGATTATGATTGAAAGGAGCGTCCCATAAAGTGCAAACGGCAATTGCAAAATAAGCTGCAGGAACGCGACGCCCATCACGATGGCTGGGAAAATGAGTGGCGCACTGGCAAGTTGATCAAGCAACCATGCGCCGCGGTATTGCCGGACGGCGAGCCATGAGCATACGGCGGTGAAGGGCGCGACAAGGCTCGCCGCCGCGGCGCCGAGAATGACCGTATTGAGAATTGATCCGCGAAACGAGTGAGATTCCCAGACGGTCCAGTAGTGTTTGATACTCATTAGATTGATTGCCGCCAGGCTAATCCCGTCATAGTAGGGTAACAGCGAAACCCAAATGACAATTCCAAGGGGCAGGCCGATAATGATCAAAAACAGCACCACGAGGATTGCCGCCGTTAACCAGCGCCAAGGACCAAGATCGAGAACTCTCGGCCTAAAGCCTTTGCCCGTGATGGTTTGAAATTTTTCGGCATTTCTCGACAGTCGATTATACCAATAGAGCAAGACGACAACGATCAGCAACAGCATCACTGAAAACGCGCCGGCTTGACCGTAATTGGCGGGAACTTCTTCGATGCTTCTGTAGATGTCGGTAGTCAGGACTGATACGCCGCCAGGCATACCGACGAGCGCAGGTGTTTCAAACGATTCAAATGCGCGGATAAAGATTAGAATCAACAAGGCCAATACACCCGGCAAGGCCAGCATCAGGGTAATCCGTCTGAACGTCGTGACAATTCCCGCCCCCGACATCATCGATGCTTCTTCAAAAGCAGCATCATTGGATCGAAAAACCGATGATAACAATAGGAATGACAGCGGTGCGAATTCGATGCCTTCAATGACGGCCATGCCCCAAAGGGAGTAGATGTTAAACAACGGCTCTGTCGCGCCGGTCAACCACATCAGTGACTGATTAAGTGGACCGGTCTTGCCCAAAAGCAGGAGAAAGGAGATCGTGTAAAGGACGCTTGGAATGCCCAATGAAACGATAGAGATTATGAAAACGTAATGACGGCCCGGTGTGTTTGTCCTCTCGACGATCCATGCCTGCAGAACGCCGATGGCAATTGCAATTGCTGCTGAGCCAACGGCATAGACCGTCGCATTCCAAAGGTTTATGGCAAACCGGTCATTGGTGAAAAGTTCATAATAGTAGCGCAGCGTAAAATCGCCGAACGAGCCGTCGAAATTGGTCTCATGCAGGCTGGACTGAATGAGATAAATGACCGCCGGTATTATCAGCGTAATCAAGACCAGCCCAAGTACGGCCACGACTGGTGAAATGTTGAAGAATTTCAAAAGAGGTTGACGCCAGCGTTGCGTTGGCGCCTGCAAGGGCGCACCTTTATTGTCATGCTCGACAATGGACACCTGTGGCAGCTCCCCACGAGTTCGGTTATTGATTAGGCATGCGCCAGCGGCTTCAATCAGCGAACGCAACGATTGAAACCGCTAGGCATGTCCGCATTAGCGGAAATATTTTTTGTAGATCGCCTCGGAAGGCTTACGATTCTTGAACAGAGTATCAGGGCTGACGAACAGTTCCTTGTTACCGGACTTCGAGGGCACGACAGGCTCTAGCTCGGTTCTGGGACCAACCGATTTGTGAACCGGGAAGTACCGCGCCTTGCGCAATACCTTCTGGCCCGCTTCGGACAGATAGTAATCTACAAACAACATCGCGGCATGCGGTTGCTTCACCCCTTTCGGGATCATCATCGTGCCATTGAGCGAGGGAACAGGCGACATTGGTTGGGCACCGACCGGCGCGCCTTTCTTAGCGCTAATGATCGGATGGTGAAGGAAGATATTTATGGTAATTGGATATTCGCCTTCGACGGTGCGGTTCACCAGTGTCCGCGCGGAGCCTCGGAAATTGACGATTTTCTGACCGGCAAGTTTCTTGAAATAGTCTTCAGCTTTTGCTTCGCCCATCGAGATACGAAGCGCTGTAATGAATAGCAGAGCACCACTTTCAGAACCCGCGCGCCAGGCTATCTTTCCCTTCCATTTTGGATCGAGGAGATCTTGATAGGTCTTTGGTTGGCTGCCGACGGGAATTAGTTTGGTGTTGTAAGCAGCGCCGAAATAACTGATGCGGCTCGGGACCCATTCGTTCGCCGGATCACGGTATTGCTTGGGAATATTGTCGATCGCCGGCGTTTTGAATTTCAATACCCCTTTTGCCTTGGACATAATCTTCGCGAGACCTGAGCCTTCGATCACACCGGCAACCAGTGCATTGGCACGTTGTTCTGCCAAAACTTTTTGCGCAATCTTGCGGGAAGAGCCGCGCCAGTACTCGGTCTTGATGTAAGGATACTTTTTCTGAAATCCTTCGACCAGCGGGCGAAGCGCCTGATTGATCGTCAACGCTGAATATACTGTTAGCTTGCCTTCTTTTTTGGCGCCAGCCTCCAGGACTTTCTGGCGATCAGCACCAGAGTAGTTCAAGATTTTCTGAACGCTTTGCGCATTGACGTTTGCGATGCCAAATGTCACCCCTATTACCGTCGCGACAGCACAAGTAAACAGTCCACGTGTTGCTATCATTGTTTCCTCCTTGATTGCAGGATTGCCACACTTATTCGAGTGAAGCTTCTTCAGTCGGCCGCCATTATGCGCGGATGCATTGACGTCGGCAACGACACGATACTTCACGCCATCAGTTCAAATTTCCATGGTCGCGGCAATGGTATTCCCAATGCCAACCGGCTTTGGGATCGTCCTTGCGCAAAGTTCAGGCTTCACAATCATAGTCACCGATCCCCCCTAGAAGCATGCACCAGGGATGCCCCCAGCGGTATCAATCACTTTGAATGGTCGACCAATGCTGCAATTGGCTTGCGTTTTGAGCGTAGTAGCCGCTCAAAGCGGCGTCAAGCGATGCAGCCAGCATACTTGGGGCGGCAATCAAACTAGGCCTTAAGCGGGTGCTTCCTTGCGACAGTTTCGTCGATGTCAGCGCCCCAACCGGCCCCATCAGGCAGGATAAGCATGCCTTGTTCTATGTTGTATGGGGTGGTCAGGAACTCTTGGCGCCATGGCACCTCATCGACGTCAATTTCCATGATCTTCAGATTGGGTATTGCGGCGCAAAAATGGGCGCTCATGAGGTTCGATAACGGACCGGCAAAGCCATGAGAGGCGACATTTAACTCATAGGTGTCGCACAAGGCTGCCATACGCATTGCCTCGGGCATACCGTTGTATTGAACATCAATAATTGCTGTATCAACGGCGTTTGCTTCGAGATAAGGTTTGAGCGCTCTGCGCCCCAGCGCGGTTTCCAACGATCCAATCGGCGTGCGAGAGCACTGGCGCACCGAGGCGAGCGCCTGTGGGTCAAGAATATCCATCTCAAGCCACATCAAGTCGAAGTCCTCAGCCGCGCGCGCGAGACGCCGATAGCCATCAATTCGATAGTTAAAATTTAGATCCAGCATTAGCCCCAGGTCCGGACCGCCTCCGCTTCGCATTGCCTGCAACTGTTCACGCAATGCGCGCTCCAACTGGACCGATACGTTGAGTTCCGGAAAGCCTTGCCCGCGCGCCGATCCTGGCGTGTATGCGCGAACACCGCCTTCTTCAAAGAGCAACAAATTGGTCTTGGCAGCGGTGAAGCCGCGGTCTGCCGCTTCTCGAGCAGCCGACTCAAAATCGGCCATAGACCTGACCGCCGGTCGTGCTACCGGATTGGAATCGAAGTATTTCGACCACCGTGCCCGAACAACGCCGCATCGCGACCAATACACTGGAATTTTCGAGCGAACGCGGCCGCCAAAGAGTTCATAAACCGGCACTTGATATGACTTCGCCTTAATGTCGAGGCAGGCATTCAAAATTGCTGCGACCGCATGCGCTTGCAGGCCGCCGGCACCTGATCGGCACGCAGACTGAAGCGTCGCATCGATGTGATTGATGGCTCGCGGGTCCTCGCCAGTAAGCACATTGCCAAGACCTAGGATTAGACCCCCAAGGCCGCGACGGCGACGCGATTCATTGAACTCGGACCAGCCAACGAAGCCGCACTCGGTTTCGATCTTCAAAAATGCATAGTCATCCCAGCCACCGTCTGCGTACAACGTTTCAAATTTTGCAATCTTCATTTTTGTGCTCTTGTTACGGCGTGGTAGAGTACAATCGAATAGGGTGGCTATTGGACCGACGTGATAATCCTGACGTTGCACCTCAAAACTTGCACGATAATCAGTTTTCTATTTCTGGCCGCCTGGTAACGAGATGATCCAATCGGATCATGACAAGGCATTTGCTTCGTGCAAGTCAACTAAGTCCGTAAAGGCGGCCAGGATTTGTCTCCAGAATACGACTGGCGGTCGTTTGGGGGAGACTGCCGTCCTCGCCAAGCCGCTTGATGACTTCAATCTCGACGGAATCGTCGCTGTGCCCGTAATCGGTCCCAACCACCAGATTATTGTCGCCAATCTCGTTAAGCAGCCATTTGAGTTGATCCGATTTCTGCGTCGTAATGTAGAAATTGCTTTGAGTTAGGAGATCGTCAGGCGCCTTGATACCCTTCTTGTTGTGCAGCCGGGTTCGCACCTCGTTCAACATATAGGGAACCCAGTTCGCGCTTGCTTCAATAAAACCCCAGCGCAGGCCCGGGTAACGCTTTGGTAGTTCATCGACCAACAGATACATGAATGCGCCCATAACCGGGAATTTAAAAATCATCATGCCCAAATCACGGCTATAAGAGTCGTGGTTCTGAAAGCTTGCATTCCCAGCATGATAGCACAGCGCCAAATCGAGATCTTGAGCCATCCCGAACAACGGCTCGAAGTAGCGGTCGTTGGTAAAGCGCTCGCATTCGAAGCCACGCATGAATATACCGCAGGCACCATTGGCTTTGCAGAACTCCAATTCTGCGCGAACTCTGCCTGGGTCAACAAGTGAATAGAGAGGTGGCACGGCGACCCATCTAAGACGCCCCTGCGAGTCCTTTGCAATATTGGACAACCATCTATTGTAGCTTCGCACGATCGCCATCTCCCGGTCGTGCTCGCTCGTCACCGGTCGAAGAAATAGCGTCGGGAACAGCACCTGGATATCGACCCCGGTTTCGTCCATATGACTGATGCGGCCCGCGATGTTCTCCATATCACGCACATCTTCCGGAATATCACGACTGACATTTGTCTTGGTTTGAAACGCCTCACCAATTTTCCAATACTCGTTGCGTTGCTGGTTGGAATAGGGCGCGCCATCGCGACGATCACGCACAAAGATTTGCGGACGAAAAACTTGCTCATCGTCACGCATGTAATCCCAAGTTCTCGGCGTCTCGATGACATGAGCGTCGGCATCTATTCTTGGCATCACAATCTCCTTAATGCATACAGCATTGGACCGACAGGCGCCGCCATCGAGCGGGCTCCTACCCGTACCAATCAAGACCCAGCAGTGGGAAGATCAGCGGCTCGGGCCAAAGGATGTGGACTAGCGTATCAAACACACCGATCAGGAAGGCCAAACTCAGACAACCGAGAATAAGTCCGGTGATCCATCGCCCACCAAACATCTTGACGAACATGATCGGAAACACGAACACAGCGACATGAAAACCGAATATCCAAATGCCGCCAAGGAATCCAAGAATCCACGACACCGCAATTAATTCGCGCCTGGTTCGATGGATGGCAGGTTGACCCGAGGGGGGTGGCACATTGGTCTGGTGCATGCGGCGAAATGCGCGAGTGTCGAGGATCATTTGCGGCAATCCAAGAGCTATCGCCACACCGGATATTACGTAAACGCCAAGCGAAGCTAGCAGCGGCCACGCGGTCGCCTTGTAGGCGGCAAGCGCTGCAACCAGGATGAAAGTAACCGTCAAAAGGATTGCACCGGCATCGCGTGGCGGCTCGGATACAAGATCGACTTCCGCCTGCGTGTCCCCCTTCTTGCGACCCGTCACAATGGCAAACAATATTGTTGCGACAATCACCGCCATGAGCGCTAAAACATCTGCATGCGCCAGCCATGCGACACCGTACAAATCCACCGCTAACCACAGGTAATTCTGGAGTTGCGGGCCGAGCACCACCGCAACCAGCAATGGCGGGCGCGGCCAGCCATACCGCTTCATAAAAAAGCCTAAGGTCGCCATTGCCAAAAATAGCTTAAGGTCATCGATCGTGTTGGAGACGTTGAATGATGCCACCGTGCACAATACCAGTGTCATTGGCACGATGACGTAAAACGGCAACAAAGAGGCTTTGGCAAAAATTTTTGAAAACCCGAGCGCGATTCCTGTCGCAAACATGTTGGCCACGACCAGCACGATGATCATGGCGTAGAGATAGCTCAGCTGGTCAGTCAGAATGTTCTTGCCGGGGTTTATGCCGACGGCGATGAAGGCGACAAGGATCAACGCAAATGATGTGCTTCCCGGAATGCCGAACATTGTGGTTGGAATGAGGGCGCCCCCTTCCTTAGCGTTGTTTGAACTTTCGGGTCCAATAACGCCGCGCACATCCCCCTTGCCAAAATTCTCCCGGTTTTTCTCGGATTGCACGGTATGGGCATAAGCGAACCAGTCCGCCACCGAACTGCCAAGACCCGGCAGAAGCCCAATCCATACTCCAATCGTTGAGCAGCGGATTACCAACCACCAGTGGCGCATGGCATCGCGGACACCCTGCATAAGTCCGCTGCCGAGGCTACCGCCCTGAGCAACGCTGGTGCGGCGGACGCAAAGAGCAATCAATTCGGGCACCGCGAAAAGGCCAAGTGCAACAATGATGACATGAATCCCCTCGGCCAAATACCCACCCTCTTCGAACACGAAACGTTCGATTCCTGTCCGTTGTTCGGTTCCGACAGTTGCGATCATCAGCCCAAGGACGGCGGCCAGCAGACCTTTCAATGGCTGACTGCCGCCGAGGACAGCCACCGCCGACAACCCCCAGATCACCAGCATCAACAGGGCGGGCGTTCCGACACCAAGGACGAGTGGGCGCATCAATGGCAGGGAAGCAGTGAAGACGAGAGCGCCAAACAGCGCTCCCATTGCCGAAGCCGTGAAGGCGGCACCAAATGCGCGATTGGCTTCGCCCTTCTGTGCCATCGGATGGCCATCGACGACCGTGGCCTGAGAGCCAGCACTACCAGGCACGGCAATGAGGACAGACGAGAATGTATTCGCCGTATTGCTGACAGTGGCAATCCCCAACAAGAGCGCGATGCACTCGTAGGGCTCTAGGGTCATGGCAAACGGGATCGTCATTGACAGGAAGAGTAACGAACCGATACCAGGCATGGCAGCGAACAGGCTGGATAAAACCACGCCTCCCAACATCAGTGCGATGGCCTTGGGCTGCAAAATCCCATTGAGGGCTTCCAAAAACGGGCCGAGCTCGTACATTCCAACGCACTGTTACTTTTTGGGCGGAAACTCAGTGTTCCGGGCCGCCGTCACGGCCCGGAAAACCTCACAACTTGCTTCAGTTCGGTAAATTCGCGATTGGCGATGTGCCATCAACCGCAAACGATTGACTTCGCTGTCTTCTTGTTACCCGGATAGGTAAACTCGCAGACCATTCCCGGCTTTAGTTTCTTCCTTGATACGAAGTCACCGTTCATTAGGATATCGGTGCCGCGCCCAGACACTTTTACAGTGTGTGTCTTATCGCCAGTCTTGAATGAAATGCGCTTGCCGCCCTTCTTGATTGCCACGATGGCGGCCTTGACAACCTTGTTACGTTTGACGCCGGTTGGAATACCCACCTTCTTCATTAATCGTTCGATGACATTCAGGTCGGCATCGCTGATGTTGGCCAGGCGTTGGACAACCTTGCTCATTTCTTGTCCGGTGGCCGTCGTGAAAACCGGGCTCCAACGTTTAAGTGCTTTGTCGCGCCACGACGGAGTTGCAACCATTTTATCCCAGGCCTTGTAGTAGACCTTCACAATATTGGCCGGTGTCTTTGGGGGCAGGGCATACCATTTGCCGACCTGGACCATGGCTTCCCAAGCTTCAAAGGCTGACAGCTCGGCCCCTTTGAGTTTGGATTTGATGAGGTTCGATAATATTGGCGCGTTCGGATAGTCTTTTCTGGGGACGAACTTGTCTCCCTGAGCCATGCCCACCTGCATGACCACAACATGCTTGCCTTCGGCCTGCGCCTCCTTCAATCCGAGGGTCTCATAAGTGATGTAGAGTTGTGTTTCTTTTCGTTCATAGGCAAGTTGCATGGCGGATGATCCGCGATAACCGACCACCCACCTTACGTTCCAGCCGAGATACTCAGGCCCCCAAACGGCAAGGTGGCTCGACATCCGCCGACCGTGCGTGCCGCCCATGATAACCGGCTTTTTCGATTTGTCCTTAAGCCGCGCCAAATGCTCCTCGCGAATGATTGCGACACCGCCAGGGGCCGGCAAGGCACCGATCATGATGAACCGCCGCGGATCATACTTTGACGTCTTTTTTCGAATTGTGCCCGGGCGAAGTGCGCTGCCACTGCCAACCAAAACCGTCAGACCATCGGGCTTGGCTTTGCTGTAGAAATAATTCATAGCTTTAACGCCGCCACCGGCCGGGACGTTCTTATAGATGACTGTCGGCTGACCAGGAAGATGCTTTGGCAGCTCTTCACCCAAGAGCCGTCCCATACCGTCAGTCGACCCACCGGGGCGTGAGGAAATGAGAATAGTTAGGCGCTGGCCTTTGAAGTTGACCTCGGCATCCGAGGTTTCAGCCGAAAGGGCCATGGCTGCAGCCCCTGCCGCGATCGCAGCTATAGTCGGTCGAATTCTCATGGTGTTTCCTCCTCCTGCTCAAAGCGCGATGCATTGCCGTTCGCTGATTGTTTTTGTCGCGCGTCTTTAACCAATGCTAATTGCCTGGCCAATTTCAGCAACGCATTTTCCATATTGACATACGTTTTGGAGGTTGTGAACTCTGCTGAAAAATCGGCAACCTGAAATCATGGCGATGCCGCCGGTTGAGCGATGGTAGCCCCACGATGTCATGATCCAGCTATTGAGGATCAGGAAGTTCAAGCATCATGTCACCCAAAACGCCTTTCCAGGCCTGATCAAGTTGCCAACTTTCGATCATACCCTCAAGCATTAAGTCCAAATCAGCAGTCGTGCGAGCACTCGACCGTGCTATCTGCAGCAGCAGATGCGCATGCTCAATTTCGACTTCTGAATGCTCCTTGGCGTTGAGCTGTTTTTCGAATGGCACACCCACCTCCGCCTCCAGTTTTTTGCCCATTCGGTAAGACATTCCCCCTTCCGGCACCCATTCAGAAGAGTTTGAGACCTCAAGCGCTGAGCATGCCGAAACGGATTTCAACCAATGGCTGTTCTGAACCAAATTGAGCCAGGCATAGATGGCCATGCGGGTACCTTCGCGGGGCCTGCTCTTTTTGAAATCATCCGGGCTCAATCCGATTTCCGCACATTCCTGAATTTGCAACGTATAGTGATCGGCGGCGCCACGATCCTTGTTGCCAGCCAGTTCGTCTTCTTCGTGTTCCCACACCAGTTTCTTGACATGCATAGGTGCCAGGCCTTGGGCCGTGGCCCAGCAATCCCTTCTGTTCAATATCCAATGGGACTTCTGGAGTTCGTAAACTTGGGCTCGCTCCTTGGTGAGCGGAATGGATAAGATTCGCTTGTATTGCGGGGTCTCGAATTGCGCAATTGCACGTTCCCGAACCTCTTTGATGAACGGTGCAAAGTCGAGATCAGGATTGAGTGTGTCAGCTACATCCATGATTTACTCCTTGGGCTTTTGGTCTGCCCTGCGAGGGCATCAACTTTTTGTTCTAATCTTTGACCGCATTCGCTAGCGTTTGTAATGGCACGTCCTTTTGTTGCCTTAGGCGGGTCCAATTCTTGATCGACATCCCTGTCTTAAGGGCTTCCATTTCCCGCCGGAACAGGCGGCGCAAAAAGACTATACCTTTGTCGGATTTTCCCAACCGTTCGGCGGTGCGGTCTGTCAAGACGCCCTGGCCAAGCGCTGCCACATAGTCCTGAGCTGATGTCAGTTGAATGATCCGATCCTCGGGAAAAGCACTATTGAACATTAGCTCTTCATGGTGCCTGGCAGGATCATAGGTCCCGTATTGCCCAAAAAAGTCTGCGAATCTTTCTCGTGCCGCCGCGTCATCCGTATTGAGAGCATAGATCCCGAGCCGCAAAGTATGATGTTCATCGATCGGAACCCGCCAGACACATGTATCGATCCATGGATCATCTTTGAGGCCAGGTATCACGATGTGGTTGTAATTCGGGAAGGTCCAATCGCTGATACGGACGTTGTCCTTGCCGCGTGTTGCAAATTGACGAATGCCGGCATCGGTTTCGAGATAGTCGAGGCTTGGTATCGCCTGCGTTACCGCTTCACCAAACGGTCCGACCTTGCCGGCGTGGTGGACGAAACTCACGTGCACGGCATCCATCGAATTCTCGACCAGCTGGAACCAATTACATGGCCAGATCTCCTGTCGACCAAACGCGACGACGTGCTCGGTCTCCAAAGCTTCCTTTCTCGGGAGATCAAATTCAGGCGGATCACCGGGCCCCATATAGGCGAATATGAGACTGCTATATTCATAAGTTGGATAGCCTGAAATTCTGATCTTGCTGGCCGTTTCCGGTCCTTCCGCTGGCGCTTCGGTGCATTGCCCGGTGCCGTCATATTTCCAACCATGATAGACGCATCTGATTTCCTCGCCTTGCACCCATCCTGTATGCAAGACCGTTCGCCTATGCGCGCAGCGGCTCTCGACAAGATACGGCCGACCGCTCTCGCCGCGATAGAGAGTCAATTCTTCGTCGAGAATCTTGATCGGTATTGCCTGACCGCTTGACAGATGCCCGCTTACTGCAACCGGATGCCAGAACCGGCGCAGCAGCCGCCCCATATCCGTATCTGGACCGCATTGGCTCAGTTGCAGCAATCGGTCGGCATGCGTGGATGATGCGTTACCGTCTTCCATGGTTTACTTACCCTGTTTACATGGGACGCAAGTTGTGGCCCTCAGATGTCGAGAAAACCCAGCTTGCCCTTCCATTTTGCCGCGACCTCGTCAGCGTAGGACCGGGGTACGGCATTTACTTGCGGAAACTCATCCTTCCAGTGCCAAGGTCTGACCGCGTAAATGATAATCCGCGATGACGTGATATCGTTTTGAGCCCGTTTTTCAGGGCTGATCAATGGATCGATATAGCCGGTGTAGCACCCATCGATAATATCGGTTTGGGTTCTTGGATCCCAGCGCGTTGCAAGAGCCCACAATATTTCTGATGGATCGGTAATATTAATATCGTCATCAACAACGATCGTGATACGACCCAAGTAGGCGCCGGGTCCGGCGCCGGTTGCAACCAGCCCCGCCATCTTTGCGTGACCGGCATGCAGCTGCTTAATCGATATAACGTTGATGAAACTGACACCACCGCCATCTGGCTTCCACACGCCCGTCACGCCCGGAACGCCAGCCGCTTCCAACGCGTCCCAAAGCGCGCCCATACGCGCCAGACTTGGCTGCCGGCCCTTGAATGTCGGCTTGGCGGGCGGCTGGCCGATCAAAATAGGATCATCGCGGTGATAGATATTGCGAACCCGAAGAACGGGTTCGGGATGTGCACTCGTGGCATAATATCCCGGCCATTCCGCAAACGGTCCTTCATCACGTGTTTCTTCGTCAGGCGGTGGCATAAAGCCTTCAAACACAAGCTCTGCATCTGCGGGTATCGGCAATCCGGTCAATTCGCCATTGACGACATCGATGGCTTTACCCAGCCGTCCGCCAGCCCAATCATACTCGGATGATCCCGCTCGCGACGGCGTACCCGCGACCATGCCTAGAATGGGGGCCTGGCCAACACACACAACCATCGGACAATGTTCGCCCTTCGCCCAATACTTTTCGCGAATAAGGCTTCCATGTTTGCCGGGTTCTATAAACACGCTCAGCGTCTTACTGTCTTGAACCTGTACCCTGTAAGTGCCGATGTTGACCCAATCGCTGTCAGGATCCTTGTTGATCACCAAGCATTCGGTCCCGATATAAGGTCCACCGTCATGTTCGTGCCAGTGGCCGGCTGGAAAAGCGCGAACATCGACGTCATCGCCTCGCACGACATTCTCAAACACCGGACCATTGTTCACGACACGTGGCGGAATAGGATCTCCTTCCCACTTCTTTTCGCTGCGATACGCCTTCAGCGCATCTTGTGTCAGATCTCCGGAAAACAGCCTCGCAAATCGCACGTTCATCAATATACGGTGGCCAGCCGGGTAGCCCGGAATATCTTCGAACAATAATAATGGGGGATGGCGGTGCCTGAGGCTCAATTCGTAGAGCGCACCCATCTCAAGATATGTCTCAGCGCCCTTGATGACTTCCAATTCATCGCGAACGCGCGCGATATCTATGAGTGCACGCAAATCACTGAGTGCATTATGTCGTTCCTCTGGCTTAACTTCTTCAACCACGGTAACTCCGCCAGTCGATTCAATGGGTGACTACGCCGCGTATTTCTCAAGCAATTCACCAAGAAAACTTCGAAAGCGCCGGTCAATTGCCCAGCTCTTCTTGGCACCGGACAATATTTGATCGCGCTCCGCTTTGGTGGGTGCGTGCATATGGGCGACCTTTAAAAGCAACGTTGCGTGCTCCAACTCGGCCACCATATGCTCTGCATTCGAATCCTGCTTACGGACCGGAATACCAAGGTCCTTCTCCAGCTTCAGAGCCATGCGGCGTGAGAGTGCGCCGCCTTTGACAATGTCATCTGAATTTGAGTATTCGAGCGCCGCCGAGGCGGCGAACGCCTCAAGCCAGGTTCCAGAGTTTGCCACATAGAGCCAGGAGTAAAACGCCGTGAGGGAGCCATCCATGGTCGGTGCGTTATAATAGTCCTCGGGCGTCAGACCAAGATTTTCACCTTGCTTGATGGCCAGCTCATAGTGGTTGAGCCCACCACGGTCAGGAACGCCATCTAGCTCTTCCTCCTCGTGCTCCCATACAAGTTTTTTGACGTCAATCGGTGACCGGGCCTGTACGTAGCCCCAGCAATCGCGTCGATTGAGATTAAACTGGGCATGCTGCATAAAGAATTGCTGTGCGCCCGTTTTGGTGTACGGCGCAGCAAACATGCGCTTGTATTCATCCGACTCAAACTGCGCATTGGCCAGTTCGGTCAATTCCTGCTCAAGTTCCTTCAGCCCCAAGTCGTCGACAGCCGTTGCCATTGGTGTTCTCCATGCTTGATACCGTTTACCAGCCAGTGGCGAGCGTTCGGTTTGGCTCCTCTCGATAGAGCCCAAAAGGTTTTAAAATTGGAATATCGTTAATCGAGAACAAAAGTGCCGGTTCGTTGGCCGACAAATTCTCATGCGCATGCCAAGACCAGTTGGGCACCGCAAAGATGTCGTGTTTGCCCCACGTCATGGTTTTGTCGCCGCAAACGGTGCGCCCTTGTCCTTCAATGACGAAATACGCAGCACTGGAGGTATGCCGGTGGGGCTCGCCCTTAAAGCCGGGCGGAAGCAGTTGCGCCCAGCAGCCAATTGTAGATAGGGCGGCGTCACCCGATGCCGACTGGGCATATTCAACGACAATTCCGTCGTGCGGGCTTGGGTCTTCTTGCGCCAAGCTCTCAAGGCGTGCGCGGGTGTCTGCCCAGGCAAACCGATTGACACCGCGTGATGCGGCAGGGCCGTCCCATGCCGGTCTCAAAAATGGCGAGCCAGCCTGCGGCTTGGTCGTTTGGTCCTGGCTTACTTCACCCAGTTCTTCATAGAAGGTTTGATTGAGCATCAGCATCAGCGGCACGTCCAGTGCATCAAGCCACGTTGCAGGCTGGTCCGACTGGTTATGATGATCGTGCCAACGCCAGCCCGGCGTCAGCACAAGATCGTAGGGCTCCATAGGCAGTGGTTCACCGTCGACCACGGTAAAAACATCTTTTGAACCGTTGATCACAAAACGTAACGCGGATATCGAATGGCGATGCGCCCAGGCAATCTCGCCTGGTCCGATCGATTGAACGCCAACGACAAGCGTATGCGTAATCCCACGTGGCAATCCTGGGTTCTTGAGCGTTAGGCTGCGGCGCGCGGTATAACTTTCTGGCATCGCTTCTAGTGACTGGGCGACAAATGGCGCCAGCGTCGACCATTCCCATAGGTGCGGCTCACCCGCCGGATCTGGCTCGATGTTCACCTGGTTTGAGGGCCCTGTCGCAGCGCTCTTGGGGCGCGTGGCGCCGACCTGCCACTGGCCAAAGACATTGGCAAGCGCCATCCGTTCTTCGAGATCTTTTAGCAGACGCTCTGCCTCCGACATCTGTACGCGATCCCCAGGTAAGCGATGCAGATTGCCCGCGAATCAGGCGCGAGTTTGACATCGCAATTTCTTCGCCGAGGCCAGAGTAACCAGCCTTTCAAAACTTGCAAAGCATTTCTTAAAATGCAAAACCTGTCTACACTTTTGTTGGGTCGGTGGCGTTTGGCAAAATTAAAGTGGCGTGCTCATGGACAGAGGAAGTAACGAAGATCAAATGCGGCTTGAGGCGCTCGGAGATCTGCGAAGGTGCCTCGAGATTGCAGATGAGATCAAAGATCTGAGAGTCATCGAGGGCGCCGATACGGATCTTGAAATCGGCGCCTTGTACGAACTCAGTCTCGAGAAAGAAGATCCGCCGGTCATCGTTTTTGACAACATCAAGGGATATCCGCCGGGCTTTCGCGTGGCTGTGAACGTGCGATCATCGCAAGTATTTGTCACAGGCAAAGGTTTGGAAGCGGTACAAAACTATCGCAAACACCGACGTAAGACCTCCGAGCCAATTGCCCCTAAGATGGTTGAAGATGGACCGGTGCTCCAGAACTGCCTTGAGGATGATGACGTAGACACGCACTTGTTTCCAACGCCGAAGTGGCATCAGGGAGATGGTGGCCGATATATCGGCACAGAGTGCATGGTGATCACCAAGGATCCGGAAACGGGCTGGGTCAATGCCGGTACGTATCGCGTGCAGATCCATGATAAGAAGACGCTGGTTGCGTTCATCGAACCTGGCAAACATGGTGACATAATCCGACGCAAGTATTGGGCAAGAGGAGAAGCTTGCCCAATGGTGATTACCGCCGGCCAGGCGCCTGTGCTCGGCGCGGCAGCTGCATCGACGGCAGGACCTGGCGTCTCAGAGTTCGCCATTGCCGGCGCACGCATTGGGCGCCCGATCGAGCTGATCGAAGGCAAGCACACCGGCATTCCGTTTCCGGCCGATGCCGAAATTGTATTCGAAGGCGTAATGCCGCCACCGGACGAAGTCACGGTCAGCGAGGGCCCGTTTGGGGAGTGGCCGGGCTATTATGCATCTAACGCGCGCCCGGAACCTGTTCTAAAGGTCAAGGCGATCTATCACCGCGATGATCCGATAATCGTTGGTGCGCCCCCGATGCGGCCAGTGTTGCCAGGTTTCTGGTTCGGCACCGCCGGTTCAGCGCATTTCCGTTCGGCTGCACTTTGGGATGAATTGGAAGCGGCTGGCGTGCCGGGAATTAAGGGTGTGTACACGGTGCCTGGCGGCGGCCCCCGTTTCATTCGCGTCGTCTCTATTCAGCAGATGCATGCCGGTCACGCGAAAATGGTTGGAATGGTAGCGGCAGGCTGTGGCTCGAGTGCCTACCTCGGGCGGATCATCGTCATCGTCGACGACGACATTGATATTACAAAACCGGCGGAGGTCATGTGGGCGATTGCCACGCGGTGGGACCCCAAAACACAAACCGATATTATCGATGGGTGCTGGACGGGCTACATAGACCCAATGCTGCTTCCGGACCGGCGCGAAAAAGGCGACATGACCAATAGTAGGATCATCATATATGCCGTGCGCCCATGGCACTGGAAAGATGACTATCCGACTGTCAACATGGTCGAGAAATCTTACGCCGACAAGGTACGAAAGAAATGGAAGGCGGCGCTGGATTTCCTGGACGAATAGTTGCGGCGGGCTGCAGCGCGGCACGACTTGTATGATGAGGCAGACATGGTAACCACACGCGAGACTCATGAAGGCATTCCCTGGGATGGTCGTACAGCTTACGAAAAGTGGGTCGAAGATGATTTGGGCCATACGCTGCATCGTGGTTACGCGATCGGACCACTTGGTACATTTCCAGTCGCTCCCTGGCCCGACCGAAATATTTCAGCGGCGTTTTTCGACATCGTTGGCGCAGAATCGCTGGCCGGCATGTATGTCGGCGAAATCGCACCCGGTCAGTCATCTCGGCCAGCGCGACAGTTGGCCGACGAAGTCATTTACATCATGTCGGGGAATGGTACCTGTTCCGTCGAGACACCAAATGGACGTATTGTATTTGAGTGGAACCCGCGCAGCTTGTTTGCCATACCGCTCAATCACGTTTACCAGCTGCACAACGGGTCCGGCCAGGAGCCGGTACGCTTCGTCAGCGTCAATACCCTGCCGATTGTCTACAATCTTTTTCGGGACAACAAATTTGTTTTTGGACTGAATTACGATTTTGATCGCATTGACACGGCTCTGGACCCCTCCGACGCCATTCTTTATAAGCCCGACAAGACGCATGCGAAGACGGCAGTTAATCTTTATGAGACCAATTTTGTACCGGATGTTCTGGCCGTGCAGCGCTCGGCATTCAAAGAGAAGGGCGAGGGCAATAACACCGCGTATTTCGAGCTCTCAAACAGCGTCATTTCCTGCCACATAGCCGAGCATCCTGGGCTCCGGTTTTTCAATCCGCATCGCCACGGACCATCCGCGTTTGTTTTCAATCTGTCGGGCAAGGGCTATTCCCTGATGTGGCAGGAAAACGGGAAGATGGAGCGCTTTGATTGGCCCGAGAACGATATCGGCGTGATTGTGCCACCAAACATGTGGTGGCACGGCCATTTCGGAACCGACCCCGTTAGCGTGCAATTGGCGATCAAGCTGCGCAGCCGCAAGCTGCCGATCAATCATCTGTTCGACAAAAGCCACAAGCATGTATCCGAGGGTGGCAAACTGATCCACTATGAAGATCTAGATCCCGATCTTCGCAGCTGGATCTGGGATACCTACGTCACTGAATGCCGCAAGAACGGATACGAAGCCGTTCGGCCTCAGGCGGCTGAATAGTTTTAAATCGATCCTGTGCGCGGGGTTGCAATGCAAAGCCCGTGCTACCGGCCAGGCCCTTTAAAGGAACTCCTTGCCCATTATGAGCGTCCACAACACCGGCTCTGGCCAAACGACCTTGATCAGATACTCAAACACCAACAGCAGAATGCCAAGCGAGAACAATCCACTAGGCAGCGCCAATTTCCAGCTTCCGCCTTTTGCCAGGATGTAGACAATCGGGAACAGAGTGAATGAGATCGGCAGGCCGAACAGCGTGCACGCGATCATGAAGCCCAGAACCCACGCAATAACCGCCATTTCGCGGTAGGGATTGAGTTGTTCACCATCCGGCATTGCACCGGGCGGCGCACGCATCCATGAAACGGCATGCACCGACAATTGCAGAATACCCAGTAGCATCGCAGCACCGGCGACAACATAAATGCCAAACGCGGCACGCTCGGGCCACTCCACCGTCTCAGCCACACCATAGGCAAAAACACCCAGAAAACCGATTAATAGGGCTATGTCGCCGACACGCGGACGAACATGTTCGATCTGCCGTCCCGCCCGCTCGCGCCAACTCCTATAGCTGCGAATTGCTATTGGCAGGAAAATTGTCACAACGATCAGGGCAAAAACGGCGAGCACCCCTTGGCGGGCAAACAGTTCAAACTCATAGCGATCCCAGCTCAACCACAAATACGATTCAAACTGCGGCCCCAACACCACGGCAAGCAACACTGGCGGTCGCGGCCAGTCATAGCGCTTCATCGCATAGCCGATGGCCGAAAAAATAGATAGCGTGATGAGGTCTTCAGCCGAATAACTGACCGAAAATGCACCAATGAAGCACAGCACAAGCGTTGTTGGAAAAATTATCCGCGGCTCGAGCAATGAAATTCGCGCAAACGTGCCTGACGCCCCTATCGCCAGTGTGGCGGCCATCAGGTTGGCCAATACCAGCGTGCCCACCATGGCATACACATAGGAGAGTTGCGACGTCAGCATCGTACGACCTGGCTGAATACCAACGGCGATAAAGATAAAAAGGATAAGCGCGAACGACGTTGAACCCGGAATACCAAACATCATGGTGGGGATTAATGCGCCGCCTTCTTTTGCATTGTTCGAGCTTTCCGGGCCAATCACGCCGCGCACATCACCTTTTCCAAAATTCTCCTTGTCTTTGCTGGACTGCACCGTATGGGCGTAGGCAAACCAATCAGCGACCGAAGACCCCAGGCCGGGCATTGCACCAACCCACACACCGATCGTTGAGCACCGGATCACAAGCCACCAATTTCTGAACGTATCCTTGATACCGCGCATCGTACCGCTACCAAGCGTGCCGGTTGAGGACACCGAGGTCCCGCGGACAGCCAATGCGATGAGTTCGGGTACCGCAAACATGCCAAGCGCGACGATGATCAAGTGGACGCCATGCGTGAGATACAGGCTGTCGTAGGTAAACCTTTCCACGGCGGTGCGTTGATCAGTTCCAATGAAGGCGATGGCAAGTCCGATACACGCCGCAATAAGTCCCTTGATTGGTGCTTTGCCCCCAAGTAACGCAACTGCACACAGGCCCCACAACACCAGCATCATCAGTTCTGGCGAGCCCACCGCCAGCACCAATGGCCGCACCAACGGCAGGATTGCGACAAAGACAACGGCACCAAAAAGCGCCCCGAGTGCCGATGCCGTATAGGCCGCGCCGAATGCTCGCCGAGCTTCGCCATTCTGCGCCATGGGATAGCCGTCGACAATTGTGGCTTGCGAGCCGGAAGACCCGGGTACGGATATCAAGACCGATGAAAATGTGTTGGCGGTATTAGAAACGGTCGCGATCCCAAGAACCAAGGCGATGCACTCATATGGCGGGAGCTTGATCGCAAACGGCGTAACCATTGACAAAAACAACAGCGATCCCACGCCGGGTACCGCTGCAAACACACTGGAGATCGCCATCCCCACGATCATCAAGGCCAGCGCCCTCGGCTGCAAGATTCCCGAAAGCCCCTCAGCTATGATAGAAAGATCATACATTTAGGCAGCTCCCCCCGCGTGACCTCAAAAGTCCACGCCCTCCCAGTTTTCTGGGAGCATTATTTGCAACGCACATAGTTCACAACTGCATCGACGTGTGTCAATATCCGAAATACGTTGTTGGAATTGAAAAATCTGCGCCAAGCCGGGAGGGACTATGTAATGGCCGATCACATCAATTTTCCTTATCGCGCACCAAGTCATCTGCCATTTCTTCACGTCGTTTCCGAATCGGGATCGTGGGAAAAGCATGGGCTCGATGTAAATTACAATTACAAGATCACATCCGCCGACGCACACTTGGAAGTACCAACAATGGACGTAGAGTTCGTCGGCGGCAATCATGTCTCAACTTATGCACACCGCGCGCGCGGCGACACCTGGACCTATCTCGGCCAAACACTGAACTCAACCAATTGCCGCTTGGTCGTCAGGCCGGATTCGGACATCTTTGGGGTCCCGGATCTTCGCAATAAGAAGATAGGCACCAGGGGCATGCACCCCGGTCTCAATGATTGGCTGTATTTGAAGCAGCGCGGCCTCGACGTAGATCGCGATGACATAGAGTTCCTAAGCCAGATCACTTATCGCTCCGGCACAATGGACCCATTAAAGGGTCAAGATCCCGACAAGCGCGAACCCATATGGCAATGGGTCAGGGACGGTAAGGTCGATGCGGCCTTTGTAACCCCACCCGGGTGCTTGTTTGCAGAGCGCGCCGGTCTTAGAGTCATAGACGTTGATCCGCTGCCGATGATTTGGTTCACGACGATATCGACATCCTCGACCTTCATCGAGAAACATCCAGACATAGTCGATCGATTTTTGAAGGGTCTTCTTGAAGGCGTGCACTATTTCAAGACGCATCCAAAAGAGTCTACCAAAATCATCAAGGAGCTTTATGACACGGAAGGCCCGCTCGACGATGGCGCGGCCGAGTTTCTTTACAAGGACATTTCGCGGACGTTGGAGCCAAAGCTCTATCCGAGTATGCAGGCCATCTCCAATGTCTATGAGGAGGCCATACGTCAGGACAAGGACGCCCTGAAGGTCAATCCGATGGAACTTTGGAACCTGCATTTTCTGCGTCAGATTGACGATAGCGGTTTTGTCGAAAAGCTCTACGAGAAAAATGAATAAGTTGATCCATTGCCGTTGAGCATGGACTTTTGTGGGAACAACCGAGTCTAGGGAGGAAATCGCAATGTTAAAAAATCATTTCGGTTATTTCGTTACCCCATCCATTCTTTCTGCAGTTGTCGCAACCTCAAGCGTGCTGGGGGCTGTTGCCGCACATGCCGACGCAACCTTCAAAGGTAAAACGCTAACCATGTTGGTCCCCTATCGTGCCGGTGGTGGAACCGACACGGTTGGCAGAATTGTTGGTGAGCACATCGCGAAAAGCCTGCCTGGCAAGCCCGACATTGTCTTCAGAAACATCGCTGGTGGTGGCGGCATAAAGGGCAATAACTATTTTGCTAACCAGGTAAAACCCGATGGCCTGACGGCGATCACTGGCGGCAACACCATCGACCCAAAGCGCTTTAAGAAACGCGCTGCAAAATACGATCCACGCAAGTTCTTGTACGTCGGCGGTGTTGCCCGCGGCTCCACCGTCCTATTGATCTCCAAAGACGCACGTAAGCGGCTACTGGATAAATCAAAGAAACCTGTCATTGTGGGTGCCGTGGATGGGACAAGATCCAGCCTCCAGATGGTCGTTTGGGCGACCCAGTGGCTTGGCTGGAATACCAAATGGGTGGTCGGTTATAACGGAACCAAAGAGCTGATCCTGGCGCTTCAGCGCGGTGAAACCGATCTGACGTCAACGGGCAATTCATTCATCATCAAGGATGTCATTGGCGCCGGCAAGCACGAAGCACTCGTCCAGAGCGGAACACGGGCCGGCAACAAGATCGTACGTCGCACAGATTTCAATAAACTTCCGATGTTCCGCGAATTGATGGCGGACAAACTGAAAGGCCAGGACAAGGTCGTACAAGAGGCTTTTCGTTTCTGGCAGAACCTTGCGGTATTGGACAAATGGATTGCGTTGCCGCCCGGCACACCAAAGCCAAAAGTCGCAGCCTGGCGTGCTGCCTTTGAGGGTCTTAGAAGCAATTCGGACTTCAACAAGCGGATTAAGAAGGTCAGCCCGGATGTCAGCCTTATCGATGCTGAGGGACAAACGGCATCAGTGATGCAAGTTGCCAATGCTTCGCCAGCAGCGACGGGCCTCATTGAAAGTTGGGCCAAAAAGCAAGGCTTGCCGGTCGGCAGGACGAAGGGCAAATCTGTAAGTGTCAAGATAGAGAAAATAGAGCGTGGTGGGCGGGTCCTGCACTTCAAGGTCAAAGGTAAAACGCACAAGGTGCGTGTCAGCTCCAGCTCAACGGAACTTACCATCGGCGGGAAGATGGCGGCACGTGCCGATGTCAAAACCGGGATGACCTGCAAGATCAGGTATCCCAAGAGCGGCAAGAAGGCATCAAAGGTCGCTTGCTGATTGGCTCAGCAGTTGGATGCTCTGTGGTGCAGCCCTACGAAGGGCTGCACCTCCTTTTCCTGTGCAAATGTTCGGGTGTGACTTAGTTTTGAACCGGTAGAATGAGGCCGGTCATGCCGCCCAAAACAACGCGGGTACAAAAATAAGTGAACTCGAATATCCGAATTTCGAGCCATCGAAATTTGAAACAGGGAGAAAACTTAAAATGAAATCAGCCAAACTCTTAGTCGCCATCGTCGGCTTGGCAGTCATGGCAGCTAGCACCATGGCCACCGCCCAAAATCGTGGCGAATACATTCAGTTCAAGCCCAGGCAGGTCAAAGGCGCGCTTTACAAGCCCACCTCGGGACCAGCGCCTCGGATCGCTTTTTTTGTCATGCATCGAACCAGCAACTACCTCGGCCACTATTCCCTTAAGTACCTGGTGGAAAGAGGCTTCATGGTTCTGGCTATGAACCCCCGTTTCGACAACAACGAGGGCAAGGTCGACTTCGAAAAGGTGCTCTACGATCTGCGCCAGGGCATGGCGTTCCTGAAAAAGCAGAAAGGCATCGAGAAGGTCATTCTTTACGCCAATAGCGGTGGCGGCCCGACCATGTCACTCTATCAGGCCGTCGCAGAAAACGGCGCTGCCTATTGCCGCGGCAAGAACAAGATCACGAAGTGCAAGAAGGACGTTGAAGGTCTTACCAAGGCTGACGGCATCGTCTTCGTTGATGCGCATCCCGGCAACACCGTGAACCGTCTAAGAAGCTTCAATCCAGCCGTTATCGACGAGGCCAACCCGGCCAAGCTCGATCCCTCGCTCGATCCCTTCAACCCGGCCAATGGCTTCAATCCGAAGGGCGCCTCGAAGTATTCGGAAGAGTTCAAGAGGCGTTATTTCAAAGCGCAATCAGCACGGATGAACCGCCTGATCAAGAAAGCAAAACAGATCAAGGCGGACATGAAGGCTGGCAAGTATTTCCCTCGGGATAATGCGTCCTTCGTACAATATCGCCGTCGGGGGCGGCTAATGGAGCTTGACCCGTCCATTCACGGCAGCACCAAGAAACCCCGGAAGCTTCTCAAGAACGACGGCACCGTCGATGGGTCTAAGATCGTAAAAACCGTACGTCAGCCAAGGACCAAGAATGCAAAGCGGGACAAGACGTTCCGCCGGGGCGCGGTGCACGGAACGATCAAGTCATTCCTCAGCGCCACTGCGATTAGGTCGACAAACTCTATGGACGGCATAGATTGGTGCTCATCGAACAACTCGACACCTTGCGCGATTCAGCAAATCACGGTGCCGGTGCTGTTCGGCGCTATGCAAGGCCATTACTTCATCCGCGACAACGAGATCCACTACGAGTTGGCCAAAAGCAAGGACAAGGATCTCATCATTGTCGAAGGCGCTACCCATCTCGTGGCACCGTGCAAAAAATGCTCCAAGGCGACGGGCAAGGATTATTCCAATAGCCGCAAGAACTTCTTCGACTACGTGGCCGCATGGGTGAACGCCCGGTTCTGACACGTTTTCGATTCCTAAGACTCCAAACTAGGATCGCAACGAGCCCGACAATAATCTTTGCGCCCCGCAAGGGGCGCATTTTGTTGTCCAACAAGATGCTTGTATTGCCCGCAAATGATCCCGAGCGGCAGCACTTTCTCGCTTGTCCCAGGGCCCCTATCGCAGGTTATCGAGCGGCTTCTCCATAAACACCTTGACGCCCGTCCGACCAATCTCATGCCAGCCAAGATGCTCATACAGTTGCACATTCTCCGGGATATCGACGTGCGTACTCAAGCGCATTTTCTTCAGTCCCAATTTTCGAGCTTCCTGTTCCGCTTGATCCATAAGCGCACGCCCAACTCCCGATCCCGTCGCGGCGGGATCAACGGCTACGTTGGCAAGCACAGCTCGTTCATCACCGATAATGAGGACCAAACCTCCAATGATCCGCCCATCACGGCAAGCGACCCAAACAACATTGTCCCGAATGTCTTCGGCAATGCCTTCGGAAACTGCGGGCAGATCAATGCCTCTTTCCGCATACACCGAATAAGCCGCGTCAATGCAGGCGGCTAGCGCTGGCGAATCGCAAGGTTCGGCTCTTCGGATGGCCCAGTTCATCATGGCGAATGATCACACAATACCGGATCGTCGGCAATGGAAGTAGTAATTCGACGGACGACCGCTCCCGCACCCAGCCTGATCCAAACAAAAATAAGATCCATCAAAACGATCCGCCCCCCTCAGAAAACTGCGCGGTCACATGCGATAATTGAGCAATCAGCGACATATTCCCAATCGATTCCGTTTAATAATCGGATCGACGACTTACAGCCGTGACGGTATAATTAAAACGATTGACCGTGAGCAGTCGTCAGACGCTCACCATTGTCAGTCCTTACCTACGTACCGATCACTCCATCGAAAGACCGCCTTATGGCCAAAGCCGCCACCCAACAGCCGATCTCTGCGCGCATGCAGGCTGGCGTTTACATGTGCGGCTTCTTTTCGAACTCGATGTCCAACCTCGTCTCGGTGGTACTCCCACTCTGGCTCGTGACGCTCAACCCGACGCCCCTGATGATCGGCATCGTTCTCGGCAGCCGTCAATTTCTGCCGTTCCTGTTGTCGATCCACGGCGGCGCAGTCATCGATAAAGTCGGCGCCCGCCGCGTAATCCTCTTGTTCGGAATTTTACTTGCGGGCGCCACAGCGTTGTTTCCCGTCACGACTTGGCTGCCCGTCCTGATCCTGGTGCAGATGCTGACCGGGCTTTCGGCATCGATGGCATGGATCGGCACTCAGACAATCGTGGGACAGCGCATGCGCAGTGACCCGATTTACACGGGCCGGCTATCTTTTGCGACGCGAATGGGCGTTTTGATCGGCCCGCCGATCGTTGGCGCCACCTGGGATTTCGCGGGCCCTGTCGCTGCCTTCATGTTCATTACACTATGGGGAGCTGGCGTTGTTGCAGGCGTCTCACTGCTCCCTAAGTCTGAAGACGAAGTTTCCGGCGCGGAAATAAATTTGAACTGGCGCCATCTCCTTCCCCGGCCCTCAGACTATTGGGAAGCAACTCTGCTGATGGCCATCCCGGCCGTCTTATTGGTCGTCATAATCTCAATTCTGCGTCAGTCCGGCCAGGGTGTCATGGTGTCGTTCTACGTCGTCTATCTCGAGAGCCAGGGTTACAGCGGAACCGCCATCGGCCTTTTACTGTCCTCGTTCTCCGTACTCGGGGCTGCGGCATCGTTGTGGACCGGCTGGCTTGCCCGGCACTTCAATCCCTATTGGCTGTTGATCGCAATGGTCGCCGCATCAATCGTATTGATTGCCATCACGCCATTGATCGGCGGCGTCTTTGTACTCTTGCTGATCGCAATGTCGTTGCGTGGTGGTTCCGTGGGTGTACTCCAAGCTCTTATGATGTCGATTATCATGAAAGCTGCCGGTAAAACCGACAAAGGCAAGGCGGTGGGTCTGCGCGCCACTGCAAACCGCCTTTCAATGACGTTTATTCCGATCATCATGGGCGGGATGGTTGAACTGGTTGGTCTCGAGAACGCATTCCTTCTCATCGGCGCAATTCTGCTCACGCTGTTATTGGCGGTCGCCGTTTATGTAAAGCAGACACCCGGTTTTCGCGACGTTTAGGCTCAAAGAAAAAGGGGGCAAAGTCTGCGCGGGTTTTGACCCCGCAACGATCCTGTTCGCTAGTGGGCGCGCTTCGACAAACACTACGGTTGCATCGAGCGCGCGATGACTTTGCCCCTTTTGCTTGGCGATGATCCGGATCGGCTTGTCAGCCCGCTCGACGTTGGTTGCACCGCGCAAAAGCTTTGGGTCCGGCCCCTCCTGAATCTGCATCCGAGATAGGTGCCACCCACTTGGAGGGACAAGGATGGCCAAATACGCTTCTGCCTCAATCACTACGGACGGACCGCTTGAATGCAGTGGTTGGCACTAGCGCCATCAGCTCGGGTGTTCTAGATTTGAGAGAATTATATCGTCATCCGTCAGCAGACCGCTCGCAGCAGAAAGTCCGATCCATGCTCTTGAGAACAAGTCCCGGTTCACCGTTTGGTCGTCAGGTGCGGATGGCGGCCATCCATCTTGCTCTGGCGGACCAGGTCAAGGTCGCTGCAACCGATACGATGGATGCGAATGACCCGGTACACAAAGAAAACCCGCTTGGTAAAATTCCGGTGCTGATCCGGAATGACAATAAACCGCTGATAGATACGCCGTTGATCCTGCAATATCTCGATCATCTGGCAGGCGGCAATCGGATTATCCCGGCGGACTGGGATGAGCGTGTCAGTGTGCAACAACTGGAAGCGCTTGGTGATGGTATTATCGATGCTGTTATCCTGATGGTCTACGAAGAGCGTTACCGCCCGGAGGACAAGCGTCACCCCGGCTGGGTCGAGCGCCAACGCGGCAAGGCCGAGCGCGGGCTGGCGGCAGTTGCAAGCGCGCTTCCGGACCCGACGGTTGCGACGGTCGGCACCTTTTCGATTGCAGCGGCGCTCGGCTACATCGAATGGCGCCAACTGATCGACTGGCGCGCTGCCCATCCGGCGCTAGGGCATTGGCTTGGAGACTTCGCTAAGGCCATTCCAGCCTTTAATGCGACGGCGCCGGAGCTTCCGTTAGATTAGAGCAGTTTTGGATTGCCTTTCCAGATACTTTTCAGCCCTGGTCATGTCGAGTTCGCCACCAAAGCCGACAGCATTGGAAACGGTTATTGGCCTGCCGGCCCCTTAAACCTCAGCCACAAATGATGGAGTTATGGGCAGCTGCGCGATAGGACCAATTGGACCGCGATCGGCCCTTTTGCCAACATCAATCCCACGCAAATCATCGTCAGCTATCCAAGCTGAAAAGCTGAAACTCAACTCGTTCCATTCAATTTCAGTGCGGCAATACCACATTCAAAACCGCGGCCTCGTGTTTGAATCGAAGCCGAGGAAATCTTTGGCTCAAGTGTGATCCGCCCCGCTCCAGCGGCCCTCCATTCCGTCTCTCGTTCGTGGGGCAGACAGATCCTCGCGGACAAGATCTCAAGCCAGCTTGGTGTCGTGGCGAGTGAATGACTGGGCCAGTCCGGCCAACATCGACAATTGTGGTGGTGATCGTCCGGGATGCATGATCTCTCGCGAGGCATGGTGGACGCACCACAGACAAGGGCGTCCGGTGCAGCCTCAGGTGGTCCAGCGGCATACGAGAACCTCGGTTTTGGGGCCAGGGTCACTGAACATCAAATAAGCGCGACCGGAAGCAGACTGGCGCGAGAATTCCGTCCAGGCTTCCTTCACAATGCAATTGTCGCCATCAGAAGGGCGGCTCATGAAGAAGCACCAAGCCATGTGAAGGCCCGACATGATGAGCTGAAAGCAGAGTTGGCATTAGAACCCGCCTGCGCCAAGCGCGTTATTAGGCGGCCGCAACCGGTCTGGCTTAGTCTCCAAGCCAAGCGTATGTGGCTTCTTTTCAATTTACTGGCACTACGAAATTCGAATAGCATAGCTCCTGACAGCGAAGGCGTCGGATCGGGGGTAGGACATGACCAAGGATCGTGATGAACACCTTTTTAGTGAGGGGCCCAAGCGCATACTCTCGCTGGATGGAGGCGGTGTACGCGGCCTCATAACGCTTGGCATCCTAAAGGCAGTCGAAGATACGCTGAAGACTCGTAGCCCTGAGCCTGACCGGTTTCGGTTGAGTGATTATTTTGACCTGATTGGCGGCACCTCCACCGGCGCGCTGATGGCCACACTCTTGGCACTCGGTGAAACGGTCGACGATATAACAGAGCTCTATTTTGAAATGTGCCCGAAGATCTTCGGTGGCAGCAGATGGTTTCCCGGGTATTGGTCAAAGTTTGATGCCGATAGCTTTGATCGCATTGTCAAAGGCGCATTCGAAACGGTCCTTAGGAAAAGCAACGTCCAGCCACACGAACCCACGATGGGTTCTGACCTTCTACGAACCGGATTGGCACTTGCGACCAAAAGAATTGATACCGGGAGTGTCTGGGTTCAGACCAACAATCCACGCCATAAATTTTGGGACCAGGACAGCGATCATTGGCGTGACTATTGGACAAACCGGCCCGACATAAAATTCTTTGCTAACAGAAGCTATTCGCTGCGAAAAGTCGCGCAAGCCAGTGCGTCTGCGCCGTACTATTTGGATGCCGTTGAAATGGATATCTCGCCTGAGGAAAAGGGGCTCTTCTTTGATGGTGGGGCAAGCCCTTTCAACAATCCATCCATGGAATTCTTCTTGATGACGACTCTCAAGTCCTATGCTGAAGCATCGGAAAAAGTCGGCCACTCGCCACATGGTTTCGGTTGGCAAACGGGCAAGGACAATCTTTACATGCTGTCGATTGGGACGGGGACATGGCGCAATCGGGCCGATGTTCGCGAGTTTCGCAAGATGTCTGCAGCCGGCAAGGCCGTTCATGCATTGCGCACCATTATATCGGACGCTGAAAAGGCCAGTGTTGTCTTTATGCAGGCAATTTCCGAGACATCTCCAGGCCACTACGTAGACTTCAACCTAGATGATATGACCGGACTGCGAATTGTCGATGAACCGTTGCTGACATATAGGCGCTTAAATCCGATTCTCGATTCTTTCTGGCTAAAGACCGAACTCGGGGACGAATTTGACTACACGCCAAGAATGCTGAAACGGCTTCAGCAGATTGATCTTGCAGAAAAAGCCAATCTGCAACGTTGTCATGATATTGGGGCGGCGACCGGCAAAGCGTACGTCTCGGACGTCGACTTTCCAGCAGCATTCGACATCTGATCAGCCGGAACAGAGAAGTGTTGTCTCATTGCCCGCCAACCCATAAAGGCTTCAGCAATTGGAATCACAACGCTTCGAGATGCTCTAGCGCAATAAGATTGCTATACAGTTCGTGTCGCAAAGCCTTCGCGATCAAATCTGCTTCGCAATACGATCGCAGCAAAGCGTTTTGAAGATTGCTGCAAGCTGCCTTCATGCCTTCGCACAATGTGCTCCACGATTATTTCATTTCGCGGCAACGATCAATGCAGGCATATCTCACGTTGATTGCTTGGCAGAGCACACCGCCGCTTTCTTCAAAAATCTCGTCCCTTCTTGATCTGCGCCTATTCACACTTCAATGCACCAACGCTTCTCGCGCTGAGCGCCCGTGCCTGGTAACGCATCCTTATCCGTCATGCCGACGTGCCAGTTAGAGGGTGACCCAACAACTCGGTTTGATGTATCTTGAACGGCAAATGATGGATGATTTTGATATACGAGCAAGCATACGCGATGACCTTCACGAGATCGAAGAGATCTATCGCAACGCCTTCCCCGATGAGGATCTCCTGCCACTTATTCGGGATCTTCAGGCCTACCCAAACGAGGTGATTTCGCTCGTCGGAACGGCGGGCTCTTTGTTGATTGCCCACGTGGCCTTCACCAAGGGAAGCATTGATGAATGCCGCCGGAATGTCGCTCTTTTGGGACCGCTCGCTGTCACTCCTGCCTGGCAACAGAAGGGTGCCGGGAGCCTTTTTGTTCGTTATGGGTTGCAGCGGCTGCAACAGCACGCCATCAACCGCGTCTTCGTGCTTGGAGATCCGGCATACTACAGTCGATTTGGATTTGCGCGCGAGGTGAATATAGCACCACCGTTTCCTCTGCCGAGCCAGTGGCGCGATGCCTGGCAGTCACTAAGGCTTGGTGATGCCGACGAGCCTGCCGGTGGAACGCTTTGCCTACCGGACCCGTGGCTTCGCAAGGACCTTTGGTCGCCCTGAGAGACCGGCACAAAGTCGGAGCGAGCCAACCAGCCAAGCAGACCGAATATGGGGCAATGGCCGACAACGGGTAGGGAGGCAAAGAAGTGGCTATGCGTTGACTTTCTGGGGTGCGGACCAGTAACCCCGGCTGGCTCTTTATCGACCGTTACAAACACAACAGCAGCCATCTAGGCACCAAGATATCGGTGCCTGGAGCCATCCACTCCATCACGAGAAGACGGGAGTAAGTTCTGAACCTTGCCGCACTACATCATCCTTCATTACGTCGGAGCCGCTTCAACGGTCGCAACGTAACGCACAAAGATGACCGCACCTCAAAAATTGAGCAACCTATCTGCTTTCAATTGTCATCGTTCTGAGTCTAGTTACAAGCAGGTTGCTCTAAGCGCGCTGTCCAAAACCAGATCGCCTCGGACGTCTACCAGCATTGACACGCGGCTGCCATTGTTGCGGCTGTTGATGTGTTGATCCCTGTTGTGAGCGCGAAAGGCGATTTAGACCGTCTGTTGCGCTAGAATTCGCTGATAGGGCAAAATAGAATGGCCAATTGCGCCAGACTAAGAATGCCCCCCAACCCCCGAAGATCACAGCAGCCCATATCTGAGTCGACAAATCGAGAGGCTGAAAAGGCCTCGAATAGTCGACCAATCGGTGAATGCGCGGACTGAGCGGATGATATAGAGCAACAAGTTTCGATCCCACCTTGATAGCGTCGAACTCCTCGAGCGATATTTTCTTCTGGTGCTTGATCGTTTTGTGGTTCGGCACCTGGAACTGATATTCGACATAATATCGGTATGATGAGCGCCCTGCTGCCGAGCTGCGACCACTGGTTGCCGCCCCGAGCCGACTACCATCTACAAAGCCACCCGCAAAACGGCCAACGGGTCCGAGCATGTAGAGCGGCGTTGTCGGGGTCGATGAGCGAACCGACTCGGAAATGTCTTTCTTTGTTACTACGGCATTAATAGTCCGCCCCTCCTGTTCCAACTTGGCATATCTTTCCAGATACGCGCTCTTGGGCAGGACCAGGGGTCCGATAGCAACAACAATCAATAGGGTGCCGAATAGAAGCTTGAAATATTTCCAGACGGTACCCAAAATCGACCTAAAATTAATTTCCACAATAGGCTCCCCGGCATAAAAAATCGAAATTCATACCCGTCGTACCGGAGCAGACAAAACATTCTGTAAATCACGAAGCATTGTCGCAACTAAACCTAACAATGAGTTAAACGCATCGCCCTCATCATTCACACCATGATCCAATTTGATACGATGGATCGGTCGGCAATCAGAATCTGTTGTTCTTGCTCGGCATAAGTACCTGTTTCCCCACCTGACGCAGCAGTGCGCGCCTGAGTTCCGGCCTGTCGCGGGCAAATCGCTGGTGTGCCAATAAAATCGATTCCAAGACTCTGGCCAGCAACTACTGACTGCTCCCCGGGTCCGCCGGGGAGCAAGCATTCAACCCGACCCCATGTCCTATCAGGTCATGAAGACGAGGAATGGCCTGCAGCCGCATGATTGGTCATGTCACGCCACTACGGCTGCTGTGGCTGCTTGCTATGACACAATGCACCATGACAACCAAACGCCATTCGAGCTCGGGCGCGACGACCCGAAATGTGTCCAAACCGCAACATCTCTCAAACTGCAATCCCACCGAGAACCGGTCGGTGAACTTTGAGGTTATACTCCCGGGCAACAAATAACGTGGGGTGCTGTGCCAGCAGTTCCCTCCGCGCCCGGTCGCAGCTAGAGTTTCGATGGGACCAGATCCATGCCAAGTTCCAATCGGCATCCGGCAGTTCTTTGCGCACTGTCAACCTTACCTCTCAATTTGGGTGGCAACGCACTGAGCACCCAACCTGCCGACTTATCCAGCCACCAACTCAGATTCCCGGTAAGGCACAGCATTCGCTGCGAGACAAAAACTAATGTCGAGTTACGACTACTGAAACTCATCATGCATTCGCGCGGTCTCTGCAAGAATACCCGTGGAACGTATGTTTCGGATTGTTTCGATCATTCTAAGTTTATCTGGTCAACGAGTTGAAATAGGTGACTCAACAATCTCAGGTGTCATCTAACTAAACGTGAGTGGGGAAGACAGAAAACATGGCCAACAACACGGCAGCCAAAAAGAGCCGACGATTCGCTCTGGTCGTTGGAAATTCACAATATGAGAATGTTCCAACACTACCGAACGCAACAATAGATGCTCAAAATATCACCAAGACTCTCCTTGAGCTCGGCTTTGATGTGAATACCAAGCTCAATCAAAACCGCGAACAATTGGAACAGATCTCGCGGGAGTTCATTGCCAAACTCGACGCCGCAGAAAATACAGACATCGCGTTAATATATTTTGCCGGCCACGGCATGCAGCACAATGGACAGAATTACGCAGTCCCCATTGACTTCGACGCGGCGACCGATCTGGATGGCGATCGATTGACTAACGTTCAACAGCTGATGCATGAGCTCCCAAGTCGTGCCGAACACACCATTGTCATACTCGATGCCTGCCGAAACACCGGCGGTTTTGAACTAGAGACTATGGACGACATCGTTGCGGAGACGCGCGAAAAACTAGGTGGCGGCTTGGGCAAAATGAAACTCAATCCCGACAGCGCTGTGTTTGTCGCCTATGCTGCAGACCCCGGTGATGTTGCACTTGACGGGCCGATGGGTATGGGTAGCTATTTTAGCAACTCTCTTTGCAAACATATCGGCTCAACAGGATTGGACCTGCACGATATCCTGCAGATCGTTTCGAGAGAGGTCCGCGAAAAGACCACCTTCCGCCAACGCCCGTGGTCCTATTCCAATCTTGATCGTAAGCTGGTGCTCAATCCAAGTTCGTCGGCACCATTTTGGATTCTTATGGGGCTTGGTTTTATTGTCGGCATCATCAATGCAATGTTCGGGTATGACTGGAAAACGGGCTACACGATCAATCCACGATGGGGTTACCCCGAAGAAGCCCAGAAGCTGATCAACAACAATCCCGCGGTCCTCTTGACGACATTGTTGTTTGGAGCCGTCCTCGCCTACGCAAATTACAAGTGGGGCAGACGAACGTTGTGGGCCGCAGCCATTACCCTTGTGGTCTACGCAGCAATCGCGGCAGCCTCGCGCTATTGGGTCGCCGCGTACGCATCAAATCCTGATTCCATGAATAAGATCACCCGCATCGCACAAGACGGCTTCCTTTCGACCAGCGCAGAAGTTCGTGAAATGGTTCTTATTTTGATCCTAGGCGGTGCGTTGATCGGCTTTGCCAGCGTTTTTGCCACGGGTCTAACAGCGCGGGCACTATGGACTGTTGATCGCTTTGCGACCGGCGCCATTATTGGTGCATTGGCTGCCCTCATATACATTACCTTTCTTGCAGGGCAGAAGGAAATAGCCGAGTTTTTTAACCTGAATTTGGCCTCAACCGGTCCCATTCCATGGTACAAGCTCGTTGCAATTTGGCTCACCGCAGGTCTTTGGCAAGCGGCCATGGGTGCCAATATTGGCTATGGCTATTGGCGACATACACCCTCCAGGCCCTGATGCCGGAGTGGCGGGGAAAAAATTCACCAGAAATCTGAGACAGGACCAGAAATTGGGGATGAGCAATGGCGAACGGTAGTAATTTTCTCGAGCAGTATCAGCTTGTGCCAACCGACGACGAAATCAGTCAAAACCATCGTTATCGCGAACGCTTCGAAGATGAAGATGAGGGGCTTACACGAAGTGTGACGCGCAGCTTACCACCCGAATACAAAGACATTTCCAATGAAGACATCAATAGTTGGGTCTCCCAGTCAGCCCACGACCTGGTGCTATATTATGAAGTCGGCGGCGAATCCGGCTACCGGCGGCGTTATCACCGGCCCGTGCGCCCGCCTGGCGCGTCTGGAATAACCATCGGCTTCGGCTACGACGTCGGTCACCATCCAATGTCACAGGTCAGGGACGCTTGGAGACCCCGACTGTCATCGGGCGACTTTTCAAAATTATCTAGAACGGTTGGCCTGAAAGGCAGCCGCGCACAAAACATGCTGCACACCGTTCGCGAAATCGAAATTCCATGGGAGCAGGCCGATGAAGTCTATCGGCTACAAACGGTGCCCAAATATGCCCGATGGGTCCTCAGCATCTACGCCGGAATCGAAAAAGTTCATCCGCACTGCTTTGGCGCATTATTTTCACTCGTCTATAATCGTGGCCGCAGCCTACGCGGCAACAGACGCCGCGAAATGAAAAACATCCGCAATCACATCCGCAACGAAAACTTCGACCGAATCCCGGATGAAATTCGCGCCATGAAACGCATCTGGGCCGGACGAAACCTCAAGGGTTTGCTGAAACGACGCGATGCTGAAGCACGCCTGTTCCAACTTGGGCTCGACGAACGCGAAAAAATTGTTGTGACACCGCCGGCCCCGGAGCCCGTGCCAACACCTGAGCCGGCCCATCAGCCCGCACCTGTTCCAGCCCCGGAGCCCATAGCCCAACCGACCGAACCGACCGGTCAGCCAGCGCCTGAACCAACCCCGGCCCCCGTAACCCATCCGACCGAGCCACAATCTCCACCGCAAGAAACACCGACCGAGACCGTCGACAATAAACCGACGCCGACGCCGACCGCACCATCCCCTGCCGACACCGACACAGGCACGAACACACCTGACAGTACAGCCACCAGCCCCGCACCCCCCCCAACTCCAGAGAAAATTGAGCCACCTGAAATTGACGGGACCGTCTTCGCCCCGACACACGCGCGACGCGGCAGCACCATAACCATCCAATGCCTCTTACATCGCCCCGAGGATCAGGCCATCACGCGCTCAAACCGTAGCTACTGGATTGACCCATCTGACAACGAAGCTGGCTCCAGAACTGTCGAGTTGAAATTGACAAGCGATAGCCTGCAAATTCTGAAGGCAACGGACACCGTGTCTTTCGATGGCACACCGGAACTTGTCACCTTTCCCGCCAAAATCCCATTACTCACCACCAGCTCATCTGTAGAAGGGGAAGTCACAGCCTACGAAAACAACACCATCCTTGGCAGCGCCACAATCAAAGTGACCATCAGCTGGCTTTCGCAAACAGAACCGGTGGAGCAGGGAGAGCTTGTCGGCTAGTTCACAAACATCGAGGCCTGACCCTTACCTAGCGAACAGCCAGTTCCAAGCCTTCGCGTTTCCCATTCGCGTTGAGCAAGTCACCATGATTGACTTGAGTTTGCGGCTGGGGAATTTGCCCCACCGAACAACACAGGGATTATTGCTCGATCTTGAAACTCACGAGACCCCGTCTGACACCGCAAAGGCGAAGTCATTGTTGGTGAAAAAATGCGGCGGCCGGCTGAGTTAGAGGTGAACTCCCAAGTGGCTGTTACACCACCTCCCGCCGCCTCAAGGTATTAAATCCTTCAAGATCTCATCAACAACACAATCGGAAGAAAATCGCCTGCCTTTATATTTGGCGTTATTACATGCACGAGGTCTTCCCGCCTGGGCCGAGATGAGACCACGTGTAACAGGCGACAATCGCCACCCGAGGGGCAGCGGATAGCCCATCATGTCGAGTGTCACTGTACGAAGATTGTGGGACTTCTTCACTTGCGAAACGGTGACAGCAGACCTTGCCGTCCTGGTGTTTAATAAACCACGGATAGGGCCTGCCAATTCATTGAAGCCGTAGAATTTGCGAACCGGATAGTCAGCACTGGTCAGCGCAATGAGCTTGATGTCAAACCTACCCTCCAAGGGCGTACCCTTGACCACTTTCAGCAATGCATTGGCCAGATCAGCAGCAGTGGCTAAGCCCGAATTTTCAAAGTACCCACCGTCCACGAGTCTGATCTTCTTGCCGTCCTTATTGCGCGACCAACCCGAAGGCGTCAGCCATGGGAATCGTGCACTGACCATCGCGGCGGAACTTAGCGGAATTGCCGACGTCTCATCGCCAGACTTTATCCACGGATATGGCGATTGAAACTGTATGTCATTGCTCCCCGCAAAGCTAAACGGCGAAATCACCCGCCTGCGTCCGGAACCGACCTCGGTCGCATTAAGCAACAGTGCAGGTGTGGCATCCCGACCGGTCCATAAGGCCGAAAAGGGCTGCCCAAGGGGCTTGCGATCGCTCCTCCAAAGTTGCGGACAGTGGCGGCGGTAGCTCTTGAGCCGCCGCACCCAGGCATTCTCGATCGCACCCTCGATGGCCCTTGCGCGATCAAAATAGCCAACCGGAAAGAACAGGAACCGTTGCAAAAAATCTGGAAAAAACAGCGATGCAAACAGCGGTGACAACAAATCAGCGCGAAAATAGTTGCTGGAGGCGTCCACAAACGTGAACCGACCTTTCCGACTGCGCTTGACACAATCCTTGAGCACATCTGAATAGTTGGGCTGCGTGGCAACTGTCTTGATCAAACTCGCAAAAAAAGCCGCCCCAACACTCCCCCCCGAAACCCCGCTAATTGCAAAAATGTGCTGCGCGAATTCAGGCTTTATGTCTTGTATGCCTGAAAGGAAGCTTGCTGCGTGATAGGCCGCATAAATGCCACCCCCTTGCGCAGCGACAATGTAAATTGGATATGGCTTGTTATTCGCTTTATAAGCCTTCCAATCGGACCGTGACTCCAGCCAATCATTAACAATCTCGCTGGAGATCGGCTTGACAATTCTGGTTGGCGCCTCGCTGCCGTCAACGGTCCTGAGCCAGTGGTTATCATTCAAATCAAGCAGGGTGAATATTGCTGCCGCCAAGAGCAACAGGAACAGCACCGGAACTCCCGTTCGATCGGACCAAACTGAGATTTGCGAAAGAATCAGAAGCAACCCGACAATAAAAAATGCGAAAATGGAGAACACGCCGATAGATTGCGCGGCGATGGGCGGCGCAAATGCAAACGCAAGTATGCCACCCGAGACGAGCCCATAGACGAGCAGGCGGCTTGGTCTACTTAGGAACTCGGAAGGCGCTGACTGCGTCCAGCGTCGATAGAGAATGCTACCGGAACCAAAAATGACAATCAGCGCAGCCGCTAGGAGGCCGAGCAATATCCCCGCCCTATATAAATCCTCATTAAAGCTCAAATAATCCTGCGCAAGCAATCTATCAAATGGCGGTTTTGTCCCAGTATCTCGAAGGCTCTGCGCGAACGTGGCCACAACATCTTTGGATGCCTTTTCGACGGTCGCACCAAATGAAATCGCCAACGCGCCGGCAGCCAACGGCAACACAGCAATCACTGGTGGGAGCCAGTTAAGAAGCCACCGCCCACCGCGCGCATGGTCAGGAATTTGGTGTCCGAAAAGGGCAGCCAACCGCCTGCCGGACCACCATATCGCAACACAAATCAGGATGACGCTCGCACCACTCAGAGCCGTCTCGCGCCATGTCGACCAGCTGTTTTCTGTCTGCCCGGAAACCTCTTGGACTATACTCCGGTAAATTTCTAAGACCTGCTCGGGTAGCGCAATAAGTGATGCACTCACGCATGCAATGATCACGGGGACACGAAGGATATGGATGGCGTGAAAGACATACCGGAGCTCGACCAGCCAACGTCGGCCCGTTAGGTTCTTATCCCCTCCACGCAACATAATCTTACCTTACTTACCTCTCCGTCGCGCCCAACGGCATCATTTTCTATCTCGCTTACAAGCAATAGCGAGTCCAGACTCACCTGATATGTGCTCGTACATTTGATAGCAAAGTTCGGTACAGCCGGACCGGCAGAGTCTATTGTAGATATTGATCGATCGTTTAATGTTCTCATCATTGGTTATATAAAAGGAATGCCCCATAGTCTCCTTCAATTTATTGAAGCGATTTACCAGAGCTTTCATCTCCTTCTGGTCCTCTGCCACTGTAGCCGACACGGGCGTCACGCCATAAGACACGATGCCAACTGTGACAAACAGAACCGCCACTGCCAAGACAACAATCCGACTGGCACGTTTCATTGCAGCCTCCCATAAACAAAAAATTGCCCGAAGGTTTTCTATGTCATTGTGCGCGCTAAAATAAGTCCGGATCGCAGTCAACGACTATCGCCAACATGAACCGCTCAAATTGCGTCCACCCATTTCGCATAGCCCTATTCTATCGGCGTTGGGCGTGTCATTTGTATACTCATACCCTGCCTAGATCGCAGCAACGCGCTGCGCACAAGTGCCATGACTGCCTGGCATGTTTGGGCCTTGGGGATCAAATTTATACAATCCCGCACCGATAACATTCGGTGTCGTTGGAAATTCCGTACGCTTCGCTGTTGAACGCTCAATGAAAATGCCGACATAGGATCCGGCAACAACACCCGCATCCAGGTCTGCGCGCCGCGCAAAATTCGCGATGATGGCATAGTCACCCCTGGCCCGACTTAGCAACAGCCGCGTCACGCGACGCCCCATCACCACAGTTTCCTTGGTCTCCTTCACCCCAACGCGCTAGTGCGCACCACTAGCCCTTCGCAACACGATAACCCAACGCGATCGCTGACTTTATGGCCTGCTCGACCATCGCCCGATCCATATCCTTCTCACTTTCGGGCAAATCAGCATAAGGCACAAGACAAGGGTGTTCTTTACGATCATCGTCGCGATTCTTACCCCATCGCCAGCCCTCCCGCATACGCTCCGACGCCCACACCTCATGCGCATTTGCCGCCAAACGTTCGATCAGTTCGGCTTGGGCAGCGTCGAGCGTCACCGCAGACGTATCGATAGGTTTCGGTTGATAGTCGGCCATGTCACGTTCCTCTTCTCTTGCCACCGAATTCTAACCTCAAATGAAGCCGTCAAAATCGTCCATCGAGACTTGCTTGCGGGCAACGTTTAAAGCCAGTCGATCAAGTCACTCGATCTTTGTCGGATCATCGATTGCATGCAATGTCAGCAATTCTTTCGGTTGGCCCTCGACATCAAACCCCTGTAGCACGCACCGACCGGTCCAAAGCGCCAGATCGTTGCGCTACAAACGGTGACAAATTCGGCAATGGAAAACAATGGCAAAAATGCGCTTTAGGCAACACCAAACGAAGCATTGACCAAGTATTAGTCGATCTCTTCTCTCATTAGGACAGTTGCATTCGACATAGGTGGATAAATTTGGATCATTTCAATTGATCTGAGCGGCTCGCCATGCGTCTGGTAAGCACTTAGCGAATGCAAGTGCTACCAGCAGACCATGGCAATGTCGTGCACTTGCAGGCAACACTTGTCACGCCCCGGCGCGCAATCCCATACGGGCAAGTCGTGGCAGGACTTCTGCACAAAAGTATGGACCGTCCTTCACATAATTGACCATAGAGAAAGCAATACCACGCAAGCCAGCGCTGGCCAATCGCGCCAAATCCTCGGCAACTTTATCAGGCGTGCCAACGTAGGGTCGCCCGCCGACACCACTCAGCGCCATCATCCGTCGTTTCACGGCATAGTCCTCAGAAGGCGTATTCTGAGGCGTGATATTGTGCAACGCCAGCATTCGTTCGATGGCCGGCCACTCTGCGTTTTCAACATTCGCCCAGTGGTAATAGTCCTCGGCGTCTTTTTGCGTCGGCCGGCAGATCACCTGGCCCTGCGTGTACACATCAATCTCACGTCCGTAGCTATTGGCCTCAGCCTTGACCGCGGCAACCTTTTCGGCCATCAGCGCGATGATGTCGACATCTTTATCACTGGAGGCATGTGTCGTTTTGGCCAGGCGTACCCCGCTCATCGATGTGAAAAAGGCATCGCAATTGCGCAGCGCAAATCGCTGTCCGGCCGGCGACGCCCCGGCATTCATAATAAGCGGGCGCGAGCCACCATGGGGCTTCGGTTTGGCACGCACATGCCGCAGCTTCAAAAATTCGCCGTCATAATCGAACTCTTCCCGCTCGGTCCAGCACCGCATCATGACATCCAGCCATTCTTCAGCGTAGTCATAACGCGCGTCATGGTCACGTTGCACAACACCGAACATTTCGAATTCGCCCTGATTCCAACCTGCAACGATGTTGAGGCCGAACCGGCCGGCGCCGACAAGGTCAGCTGTGACCATTTGCTTTGCTGCGATGATCGGATGAAACAACGGCGCGTGCACTGTTCCGAACACAACCACCCGTTTGGTTGCACCAAGCAAACCCGTCGCCCAGGTAATGGTCTCAAGCGACGTTCCATGAAAATCGGTCTCGCCGCCGTAACCTTTCCAGCGA
The DNA here is from genome assembly GCA_965223255.1 of Hyphomicrobiaceae bacterium. Lineage (GTDB taxonomy): Bacteria > Pseudomonadota > Alphaproteobacteria > Rhizobiales > Hyphomicrobiaceae > CBDCWA01. Next base: position 1,850,381 of record CBDCWA010000004.1, read on the forward strand.
CCAACAGGCAGCAGAAAATCGACCCCGCCCTCGTCAGCAATTTGAGCCATTCGGAGGCAGTCCGGCCAGCTCGCAGACCAACGGTCTGGCACGACAGTCGCGGTCCGCGCAGAGGAAAGATTGCCACCAAAAAAGCCGATTTTAAAGGCGTTATCGTTGCCCATTGCCGTGCGCATTTGCTGCGCGGAGGTGGCATCAATAGTATCCATTTGGCTGTGCCCTTGCTTCGCTCATAAAAAGTCGCGCCGCCGACTAGGACCTCGCATAACTTATTTTGAGCCTGGCAGACTCCAATGGTCTTCTCTACACCCTCGACACATTTTGTTCAATTTGCCTGGGCAGATAGACAGAGATTGCGGGCAATTACGCGTAATGGCGCGATAGGGCTATTGGCCGAACGGTGTGCACAGCTAACCCGATCCCTACCCCGCGTGAGAGATAGTCCGATTGACACTTTTCGGATACCATCAACCGCAACCCGACACGCGAGCGATGCACGCGGCAATTTTCACCTCGCACCAACAGAAAAATCAAAACAACTTAGTCACAACAACACCGCCGCTCCATAAATTCTACGCCAAATCTTGTATCGACAGAAAGTGTGCCACCCCACCTTCTCGCATACGCCAAAATTCAAACGCCAAGCTGAATGATACGATGTCGTCATCCAACGAACGATCCGGCGCGGCCCGCCCACCGTCAATCAATGCGCCGAAACATGCGCCGTTTGAGCAGGTACCTGTAGACTTCGTTCGCACGCTGCAGCGGGCTGGCCAAAACATAATGCAGCGGCATATTGCGGGAGAGATAATCGTGAAAGGCATTATTCTTGCTGGCGGGACAGGAACGCGGCTGCATCCCATGACACTGTCGATGTCTAAGCAGCTGCTGCCGGTCTATGACAAGCCAATGGGGCGTGGCTACGCGTGGCTCGACACCGGCACGCCGGAAAGCCTGCTCGCCGCGGGTCAATATGTGCAAGCGCTAGAGGCCCGCCAAGGATTGCGCATATGCTGTCCCGAGGAAGTCGCGTTCCGCAATGGTTGGATCACGCCGGCCCAGCTCACATCGCTTGGAGAGCGCATAGACAAATCTCCCTACGGTCAATACCTCATACGGATTGCGGCTGAAGAGCTCGGCACAATGCTCTAGGAAATTTCAGCAGCAACGAAGGTGCGACAATACCAATCTCGATCCCCGGTGCGAACTCTGTGAGGATTTCGAACACGAAGCGGGACAGACCAGCGGCATTCTTCATCATGCAATTGAACGGCTTCATCGGTCTTGCTGCCCGCGTCGCGGGCTACAAGACGCAATCGCTATCCGGCCACACACTCTTTGACCTGCAGCCGCCAAACAATTGACGATCACCACCCGCATTGCATCAGCCATTACCCAATTGGCTCGAGCTCTTATGTGGTCAAGAGCTCCTTAACGCAACGAGCTACACCTTGGCGCCAATGTGGCAGCCGCACGCCAAATGTCTCTGCCAGCTTGTCAGTTGCAAGCCGGGAGTTCGCGGGGCGCTTTGCCGGCGTTGGATACTCTTCCGTTGTGATGGCGCCGACAGTAGCGATCGGACCACCCAATTTCTGCGACTCCTCAAACACCGCGCGTGCCAACCCGCACCACGTCGTCTCGCCCTCGCCCGCCGCATGATAGACACCTGTAATCTCATTCGAGCCCACGCCGTCCAACATCCGCCCGGCGATCCGAACGATAGCGTCAGCGAGGTGCGGCGCGTAGGTTGGACTGCCATGCTGATCATCAACCACATTGAGGTGATCTCTTTCGCCGGCCAGCCGCAACATCGTTTTGACGAAGTTATGACCATAAGGGCTGAACACCCACGCTGTACGCAGTATGACGAAGCGGTCGAGCACCTCGGCGATCGCCTGTTCACCAGCCAGTTTCGTGTGTCCATAAACGCCCAGCGGCGCTACCGGATCGCTTTCGGCGTATGCGCCGGCTTTGGTTCCGTCGAATACATAGTCGGTCGATATATGTATGAGCGGTAGGTTGCGCGCACTACACTGTTCAGCCAGACCGCCGACACCGGCTGCATTCAATGCGTGGGCAGCAGCTGCCTCGTCTTCGGCTTTGTCGACCGCAGTATAAGCCGCCGCGTTGACAACCACTTGCGGTTGGAAAGCCGTTAATTGCCGCGCAATTGAGGCATTGTCAGTCAGATCCAACTCTGGTCGACCGATTGCTGTCACGCGCCACTCGCCAGGCCAACGGGCTAAGCGCAACGATTGCGCAAGCTGGCCGCTATGACCGACGATCAAGACCTTCATCGCTCCGCCTCTGGATCGGATTTGTGTGTGTCTGGCCGGCGCCGGTTATCGAACAACCCAAGCCTCTCACCCCCATAACCATCCCGCAAAGGCACCCACCAATCTTCGTTTTCCAAGTACCAGCGCACCGTCCGATCAATGCCACTCTCAAAGTTTTCCTGGGCCTGCCAGCCGAGTTCCGCCTCAAGCTTGCTTGCATCGATGGCATAGCGTGCATCATGACCTGGTCGGTCGGTCACGAATGTAATCAAGCGCTCATGTGGCGCGGCAGCGGGACGATGCGTATCCATCAACCGACATATATGCCGCACGACATCTATGTTCTTCTGCTCATTGCGACCACCGACGTTATACTTTTCCCCGGGCCGCCCCTCGCTCAATATCAGGAACAGCGCTCGCGCATGATCATCAACATAAAGCCAGTCACGCACATTAGACCCATCACCGTAGACCGGCAGAGGCTTGCCCTCCATGGCGTTGAGAATAATGAGCGGTATCAACTTCTCCGGAAACTGATAGGGCCCATAATTGTTCGAACAGTTGGATATCAGCGCCGGCAGGCCATAGGTGCGATGCCAGGCCATCACGATGTGATCGGACGCTGCTTTACTGGACGAATAGGGTGAACTTGGATCGTAAGGTGTCTCTTCGTGAAATAGCCCGTCCACGCCCAGCGAGCCGTAAACCTCATCCGTTGATACATGCAGGAACCGAAACGCCGCTCTGCCAGCGTCATCGAGTCGAGACCAATAGGCGCGTGCTGCTTCCAGCAGCGTATAGGTCCCCATTATGTTGGTTTGCATGAACGCATCCGATCCGGTGATCGAGCGATCGACATGGCTCTCAGCAGCCAGATGAATGACGGCATTGGGCTGAAATTCTGCAAAGGCAGCATCCATCGCCGCGCGCGTGCAAATATTCTCCTGTTTGAAAGCATAAGCATCATTTTTTTCGAGCCCAGCCAACGAAGCCAAATTTGCCGCATAGGTCAGGCAGTCGATATTAAGAACCTGATGTCCTAACGCCCCAACGAAATGGCGACATACCGCCGATCCGATAAAGCCTGCGCCACCTGTAACAATCACACGCACGTCTGAAATCCCCACGAATTATGAACCGGACCGAACCCCTGCTCCGCTCGACCGGTCAGATCGCAAAATAGTCTGGCAGATCGGCCAGGACCGGCTGCTGGCGATCCTTGTCGGACAGAATTGCTTCATCCGCCGCAACCGGCCAATCGATACCCAGCGCAGGATCATTCCACAACAGGCCACGGTCACAATCGGGTGCATAATACCCCGTAACCTTGTAGACGACCTCAGTGTCTGACACGAGCGTGCAGAACCCATGTGCAAACCCGACAGGGACCCACAACTGCTCCCAATTTTCTGCTGACAATTCGCGGCTGACATGCTGACCATAAGTCGGCGAGCCTACGCGTATATCAACAGCCACATCTAGAATTGCACCGCGAACGACGCGCACCAGTTTGCCCTGCGCACTTGGATGGGTTTGAAAATGCAATCCGCGTATCACACCTCGCTCACGCGACAACGAATGATTGTCTTGCACAAATGTTACATCAAGACCCGCATCAGCGAATGCCCGTTGATTATAAGTCTCAGAAAAAAAACCGCGCGCATCTCGAAAGATCTTGGGCGCGATCAACAATACGTCAGGCAGCGCGAGTGGCGTGATCATCTCATTTGCACCGAATTGGGCATCTCACTGCGAGAAGCGGTTGAATAGCTCATAGCCGAGTTGGCAAACCGTGTCATTCGTCGGCCGTTAGATCCAGAAACTTAAGAACACTTGATTACAATTTGCAGCCCAACACGGTGGTCACTTAACACAGCCTGTGCGCTCCGTCCCGCCCTGATAGGCATGCATTACCGCGCCAATCAGAAGACCAGTTTTATCTGCAGTCAGAACATTTGAACTAATTATTGAACGATGTAAATCAGCCGGCCCAGCAGCGAACAAAATCTATGCATTGGATTGCTTGAGAGCTCGGTTTGCAGAAGCAGCGTCCAAACTTAGAACCCAAATCTACCGGCCCCGATCAAACACCCGAACGAACCTGCATCCTGGTTCTAGGCATGCATCGTTCAGGCACCGGTGCGCTGACGCGCTTGCTGAATTTGCTTGGCGCTGCGCTGCCGACGCATGTCATGGGGCCTGGCACTCGACGTTGCCGCTCGCCTCGCAACCGGTGCCGGCTACCAGGTCGGCGATTGTGTCGCGACGTTGCTTGATATGATCCGTGACGAAATTTTCGGACATCGCCACGTCGCAATTGACGCTATCGCAATCGAGCAGGAGCTGGACACATGGGCGGCCTTCCATGCCGATCTGTACCAGCACACCGAATTCGATATTCCATATACCGGCCATCCTCTAGACGTACGTGTGGAATCGGAGTCACATGTTGAAAGCCAATTATCCGGAACTGAATGAACCAACCGATTGAGGCCGAACGACGGTCTACTTCAACTGCGATTTTATCTGCTCCACCTCCGCCCGCGTCTCGCGCAAGGCCGCCCACAGCACAGGAATGAGCTGGTCGGGCCGCAGCCACTGCCGGCTGTCGAGATCATGCTTGTCCTCAAGACCCCAAGCGCCGAAATCCAAATCGTGTGCCGCCATGGCAGCTTTCACATCCTGCGCCAGAAAGCCTGCATGCGTCCGCTGACCAGGAACCGGAACGGACATCATCTTCGCCACCACATCGCCCGCCTCGTCGATCTCGGTTTCGCTCGGGTGCCGTTGCACCGTGTTGCCACCGACCTTCCAGCGAAACAAAACCGGATCGACGGCATCGAGAATGGCGGCGGCCTGCGCCCCTCCCATGCGCGCTAAAACGGTCTTGTCTCGCGCATCGGACGGTTGAATGGTGCCGTTGGCCGCCCAGATCGATGACCAGCGGCGGTTAGCATCGCCGAGTGAATAGGCATTGTCAGCGGACGGTCGCGCCGTACCACCATTGGTGATCTCAAATTTTGCGCTCTGTCCGATGCCGTTCGTAGATGTCCAAAATTCGACCATGGTCGGAACATTGCCGTACGAAACCGGGCCATCGATTACCCAGCGCAGATTGGCGCAACCGACCCACCCGCGCCCGTCGTATCCTTGCCCCCAAAACGCCTGCACCACATCGCCTTGACGCAACGTCTTACGCGCCGTATGCGTGCCCCGCGATTTACGGCTCATCAAAACCGGCCCACGAGCGCTGTCGTCCGCGCGATCGTTTATGATCATAACCGCCCCGACAGATTTGTCGGCTCCCCGGCGGATATGCAGCGGCGCCGAGGGTGACGTCTCGCCGCCGATGCCAACCCAACCCGTAGCCGGATCGACAACGATGCTTTCCGACCAATTTATTCCATTTGGCGACGTCTTGATGTGAAACTTATCATCGCCTGTGGTGCCGAATTCGGCGCGGCCCGAATATCCGGTCTGAAAAAGGAATGATGCGGTTCGCGCTGCGGCAGACTTATTGACGATCACCCGATGATCGCCGGACCCTGGCGTGACATCGTCATGAGACAACAACACGGCATCGGACTTGACCGCCAACTTGTTGGTGGCATCGGCCGTAGTGTTAACACCGACGCGCGGCGCGGGGTTCACGCTCCCACCGCCGGCCGCCACCCAACCTGCTCCGGCCCAGGCCACCAACGCGTCTTCATCACCGACCCAGGCGAGCCAACCCTCTTGCGGCACATAAAACATCCAGGCGCCATCCTGAAAAGCGGCGATGTTTGCGTCCTGTCCCGCCCAGGCGCCGGTGGCATTTGCGCCGACAATATAGCGATCGCCCTCGGCCGGACTGCCAGGTGGCGCGGTCAGATCGCGATCCAGAACAGACAGATGCACAATCGCGTCCAGCGCGCGGATCGCCTCATTGTGCGTGACATGCTTTTGGGCCTGAGCAGCCGCAATGTAAGGCAGGCGAAGATGATGCGTCTCGACCATAGGGTCACCTCGTAGTTCACGAGGCAAGTATCGCGCCATTGCGATCTGGGGGGATAAGTCCACCCATCGGGAACCCGGCGTTGCCAAAAACCCAGTCCCAGTCGCAATCGCACGGCCCTCAGACACCTAGTGTCCTAAGCAATAAATTCGCCCACCAAAGGCGCCACCCATCGCGGCGCAGTGGTGGTTCATCACAATTTTCCCTTTGCGTTACCGGAGGAACAGCGCCCCTCAATACCTTGCGCCAGTCTCGGGACACCGAAATTGCTTGCGTCTAAAGGGGAGACAGTCCGGTGTCACAAGCCGCAACCATTACCGTACCGGTCGAGCAGCCATCGACAGGCCGCTCATTATGGTACCTGCCTTACGAAGTCTTCACAGCAACCCTATCGACTTACTTCATGCTGGTCTGCTTTTCCCTGTACTGGATCGTATCGGGCGCCGCGGCCCTTCTTGCCAAAATCCTTCCCCGCACATTGATTGAACGCGCACCACTAGCCTGGCTAGGTGCCTCCTCGCTTGCCATGGCAGCCCTCACCCAGACTTTTTCTGGCTTCCTGCCGGACTACACAAAGCCAAATGAAATCATTCTCGAAATTACACTTTGGCTGGTCGTCGGCATATTTGCCCGCAGCTACCTGATCTATACTGATTACCCGGAAACCTTCGACGGTCTGGAGGCTTCAATTGCCAACCGACCCATTGAGCGATGGTTTTCTCGCCATCTCCATCACCCGATTGACGCGATATTTACGCGAATCTGGATCGCCAACTCAGTCGCAATGATCCCGATCACGATCCTGCTCCTCACCCCCTCGGCGATAAACTATTACGTGATTACCGCCTATACCGTAGCCCTTTTGCTGACCCAGTTTCCATCCGAGCTGATCGACCATACCAACGTTCATACTCGCGTCTTCCAACCTAATCTCGCTGCCAGCCCCCGTATTAAACGGCTATTGAAAGGGCTGCAGATCTATTACGAATTCGTACTTACGCTGCTCGTTGCCCGCATCCCGAATTATTACTGGGTCCAGCACGTCTATGTTCACCACGCGGAAGGCAATGGCCCCGCCGATTCCCAATCGACTGAGCCCTTCGACCGCGCGAGCTTTACGGATTTCAGCCGCCATGCCTTTATCCAGGGCGTCCACCTGGTATCCGGCATCTCGATTTACAAATACTTGGCAGCCAAAGGCAAAAAGCGACCTATGCGCGCGCTGCTGCAAGGGATGGCGATCTGGTGGGCCATATTATTGGTGTTGGCATACGCCAATCCCATAGCCGCGGCACTCATCTTCATCACGCGCTTTGTCGGCGGCAACGTCCAGACCCTTGTCGCCTTCTGGCAGCATGGCCTGGTCGACCCCGAGGAAACCCACGAAACACACGCCAATACGCTGAACTTTTATGGCCCCCAGCACGGCAACCTCGGTAATGATTATCATGTCGAGCATCACCTGCAGCCAGGTCGCCACTGGAGCAAATATTACGAGGCCTTCCAAACCAAGATCTCACCCGATGGTGCACATCGAGCCGTTGTGTTTCAGAAAGAAATGTTCGGCCCGCTGGCCTTTGTTGCAGCCCTGTGGCGCCGTGATTATACGACCATCGCACGCCACGCCCGACTTGAGGGTATCGCCCAAGGAGACACCGCCAAACTAGCCCGCGTCATTCATGAGCGTACCCGGCCGATTGGCGTCCCGGAACGAAGCGGCGCGCTTGCTTGGCTGGACCGCTCGTACAGCCGCCTGATTGCTTACACAATGCCGACGCGCTTTACCGTATAAGTCCCGGCCAACCGAACATCACATTGGCAACGCCATCGCGGCCGCGACAGCATGTTGCGGCCCGCTTGACGAGACACGACCTGGGTTACAACAACACATTTTCAATGGGTTAACGATTTTTCCAAGACTGTCACAGCCGTAACAGCACCATTTCGAATGGCTGCGTAGATTGAGCCAATCGAAACTCAAACGAGGCGGAGCTGAAAGTGGCCAGTAACGATTTCTCCTATAAGATTGAAGGCAATCGCACCGGTATATTGTTGCTGCACGGGCTGTGCGGAACACCGGCCGAGGTTCGCTACTTGGCAAATGGTATGGCCCGCTCCGGTTACACCGTGCATTGCCCGCAGCTTGCTGGGCACGGCGGCTCAATTGACGACATTAAATCCAGCACCTGGCAGGAGTGGTACGAAAGTGCAGAAGTAGCACTTGAGGAATTGCACCAGCATTGTGATGAAATCATTGTCGGCGGTCTATCAACCGGCGCGCTTCTGGCATTGATGCTGGCCGCCAGGCACCCGGATAAGGTGAAAGGCACCGCTCTTTACGCACCTGTTCTTTGGCTCAATGGCTGGACCATTCCGTGGTATGCGCGTTTCTTTCGACTATGCGTACATAAGTCGATCGCCAACCGCATTCCTTTTACAGACATGTATCCGCATGGTGTCAAAGATGACCGCATCCGCGAGTTTATAATAAAAGCCCTGGCAAGCGGCGAGAGCGCTCCTTATTATCCGGGCGGCGCTGTGCTCGAGCACCGCTACCTCGTCCGTGCAGTGCGCAATCTGATCCCCTCGATCAAGCAGCCAACGCTGATCATCCACCCGCGTGAAGACGACTTTGCCGATCTCAACAATGCCTGGTATCTCCAGCGCAAGTTGTCAGGCAGTGTCGAAATGACGGTTCTGGAGGACAGCTATCACATCATCACCGTTGATCGCCAAAGGGATGTTGTGCTTGAGCGGACCCAGGCCTTCGTATCCAACGTTGCAACACCGCAACCACAAGCGAGCAACGTGCTTCCAATGCGGCTGGCAAAAGTTGCATAGCCCGCGCGCTCATCCGGGACTGCCGCCGACCATATGTTGCACAATAGTCCCTATCCTGAGAAAGCGGGATAGGGACTTTCAACGTTTTCGCTCATAAGAACAGACGCCGACACCATATCTCGGGCACCACGGGCTGAGCAGGCAAGATCATCAAACTATTGCACTTTTGGCACGCCCCGCTGGGAACTTGGCCAGCCACATGGCCACAATCGAAAAGTCATTCTATAGTCCAGTCATTCGATTCGGATCTGAGATCGATACATCCCGTCAGAAGAGGTGCTTGCCGCTCAGCGGCTGGCATTGGAGTGTCACCAATTAATTGCAAATTTGACGTCATCGTACCGAACCATTCGGCCGATTGACGCCAACATTGTCTTTTTCTCAGGGGCGCTGCCCCATGCCTTGAACAAAATTGTGCCCTAAATCTGGGCGCTTTGAACCATATTGAAGTGCCCCGCGACCTATGAGTGCAGTCCTATCGATCAGTTTTTAAAAATGGCATTAGATTAAATAATGAGAAAGATCATGAGCCCACTTTTGTCGCGAGCCCTTTTGTTTGTCCTCTTGCATGGCGTGATTGTTGCCGGGACAGTGGTCTTATACCAATTCTGACCGCGGGCCAGAGCGCTAGCAGGGCAATTTCACGGTTCGACACCAACCGCCAAAACACCTGAACAGCGATTACCATCACCATCGATCACGCTCAACGTGAACGCGGCTCCAATTGACAAAAACCGCAAAAGATTAGCCCGCTTCCGGCACCGATCTGGCAGCGCACACTTGCGCAAGTTGAAGCTCTCCCACATATATTCTTCGGTCATTGTAACTAGCGCAGCGAGCAACCTGCACACGAACGCGCACGGCCCGACAAGGATCCGTTTCCTTTCACCGACCGTATTCTAATCCGTGGTTGAAATAGGGCTATCCGCGCATGTCAATCGTTAACAACCGACTGCTGATTATGGTCGAGCTGCTAATTCTTGCAGTCGTCATCCCAACGATTGTGATTGCATACAAACTGGCACCGAAACTGTTGCTCTTCCTTTGGCTGACGACCATCTATTGCATCGTCATCTACTCGTTTATTGCCTCCCCCAATTGGCGCGAAGTCTGGAATTGGCGGGCCGTCACTAAGGATAATCTCAATCCGATTTTGATTCGCTGGCTCATTGTGACACTGCTGCTCTTGATATTCACATGGGGCCTATTTCCGGAAAAACTGTTCCAAATCCAGCGAGAGCGCCCGCATGTGTTGGCGGTTATTCTATTCGCATATCCAATCCTCTCGGCCCTACCGCAAGAGTTCATTTTCTGTACCTACTTCTTTAAGCGATACCAGCGGTTTTTTGGTTCCGGGCAGATGATGTTGTTGGCGAGCGCAATCGTTTTTGCCTATGCGCATGTCCTCTTTATCAACTGGGTTGCACCGCTCCTGTCGTTGTGCGCTGGATTGATCTTCGCTCACACCTACCAGACCCGCCAATCTCTGGCGCTCGTCACGATTGAGCATGCGCTCTACGGCAACTCCCTATTTTTTATCGGGCTCGGCTGGTTTTTCTGGGGCGGTTCGGTGCGCGGCTAAGGTTTCGTTTCTTATAAGGTACGCACATGCCTGCAATTAAATGGCAGCGTCCCGATTCCAATTTATGGCCGGTTGCTCTAGGGTGCAGCAACATGGAGCAGCAATCCGAGGGAAGGGCACGATGCATATTTGGACACGAGCAGTCGCTCTCCTAGTGGCGATCATATGCAGCCTATCTCCAGCGATTATTGATCGCAGTTCTGCCGAGCCGCCACCGCCGTCACCTGATGGAATCATACCGGTAAAGACACCCGCCAAGCCACAATTCTGCCCGACACCCCCACAGCGCAACCACTCAGCACTCGTGCGCCTCGACCTCGCCACCCCGCCAATAACTCTATCAGACCTGAAGCGCGGCCAAGTGTTCAAGCACTGTGAGGCTTGCCCAGAGATGACCATCGTTGCGCCTGGTACATACAGAATGGGCTCACCTGCAAGCCATCCCATTCGTGCAGAAAACGAAACGCCTGCTCACAGCGTAACCATCAACCACCGGTTTGCAATCGGAACCTTCGAGATCACGTTTGACCAATGGGCCGCATGCGTGAGCGATGGCGCCTGCAAGCAAAAGCCCAATGACTTCCTGTTTGGCCGCGCCACGCGCCCCGTCATCGATGTCTCGTGGGCCGACATTACAGAAGACTATCTGCCATGGCTACGCACCAAGACCGGCCAACCCTATCGCTTGCCAACTGAAGCGGAATGGGAATATGCCGCTCGCGCCGGAACCCAGACCCCATACGCCACAGGTGCCGTTTTGAATAAGGCCAGCGCCAATACGAATGGCCGTTATGTGATCAAACCCAAGAAGGGCCAGAACATCCAGGCGACCTGCCCCGTTGGTAGTTTTAAGCCCAACCCCTGGGGCCTGTATGACATGCATGGCAATGTCTGGGAATGGGTGGCGGACTGCTGGCACAAGAGCTACAACGGCGCCCCGAAGAACGGCTCTGCTTGGTCAGCCGGCTGCCAATCCATCAAGTCCGCCAACAAAGACATTGTCAATCTGCGCATTCAACGCGGCGGCAGCTGGTATGCACCAACCTCGTATGCCCGCTCCGCCTCAAGACGCGCCATGGCGACCGAGCACCGCGGTATCTACACCGGCTTTCGCCTGGCACTCACATTGCGTTAGATCATCTTGCGTTGCGTTTGTACCGCCTCAAAGGCACCAATCTGACGCACAATGACGATCGCTCTCAACGGATCGGGCGATTGCACCCCCCCTGCCGAAGCGACCATGCTATATCCTTATTCAATACAATAACGGGATACCCGGTCCATGACCACGCGCCTTCATGTTACCAACGGCGATTCCGCTGCAGACCTCATACGGCAAAGCGGCATTGAAGGCGATGTCTTGGCCTGGCGCGATCCCATGCATCACGGTCCGTTTCCGCACGGATTGGACCTCGATGCATCAAGCGCTGTTCGCGCAAGGTATCTCGCCGGAGATAGCCTGGACCCGCACCAGATCGAGCAGGAATTTCGACGTCGAAACGATCGCTTGCGGCGTGCGGCACGCGACGGAGAGATCGTGTTGTGGTTCGAGCACGATCTCTTGGATCAGCTCCAGATCCTTGAGATTCTCCATTGGTTCGACAGCACGACAAATGGCGAAACGGCCTATGCACTGGAACTCATTTGTATCGACCGGTTCGCCGGCGTCGATCGGTTTCGCGGCCTTGGACAGTTGACACCTGACCAATTGGCGGGGGTGTTCGCCACCCGTCAGCCGGTGAGGGCCGATCAATTGCGTCTTGCCGCCAACGGCTGGCGTGCCTTCACCGACCCGAACCCATGCGCACTCGTCAATTTTTTATCCGAACCCTTGACGCAATTGCCATTTCTCCGCCCGGCGCTGCTGCGTCATTTGGCAGAATATCCCTGGGCAAGCGATGGGCTGACCCGCACTGAGCGCCAACTTCTGCGCCTGATCGCGGAAGGCATGTCTGAGCCGGGCCGCTTGTTTGCCGCAAATATGGACCTCGAAACCGAACTCTTCATAGGCGATTGGGCCACCTGTCGCACCCTCGCCACGCTGTGCCATGCCCGCCAACCGCTTGTGCAAACCGCGACGGGTGCCCGGTTCGAATGTCCACCCTCGACAGCACTGACGCGCCAGGCAGTTCTGGACCAACGCCTGCACATCACCGAAGCCGGAACCGCAGTGCTGGCCGGCACAAGGCATGCCGGCACCGCCATTGATCGTGATATGTGGCTCGGCGGCGTACACATCAAATCAGGCGGCCAAATGTGGCTTTGGAACAGCGATACACAATCGATAGATGCTGGAGCCTAGCAGGCACCTGACACCACCTACTGAGCAGAAGTCTATCGCGCACCGATATTACCAATTCTATCGCGAGGACCCGAACCGGTCGCGCATCGACAGGTTTTCAAGTATCAACTGAAGTTGCAATAACTTGCCGTTGATGCGGGCCTGCACATCACGAATCCGCCTGCGCAAACCGGCATTGGGAACCTTTGCGGCTATTGCCTCGACAATCCGGCTCGGAATCGACAAATGATCCTGATGGCGAAAGTCTTGGGCCTCAATATGCTCGAAACCGGCCTCAACGATCTTCGAGGCCGCACAGCGCCGCCGGTCGATGCGCAGACAAACGATCGATTCATAAAATGTCACGGCGTACACTTTATCTGCAAAGGTATTGCCGCTGCGCTGCCGGACATGGGGATTACGCGTCTGAATGCAATCAGCAATGTGCTTGGCATAGTTCACGAAGTTGTACTTGGAGGGATTGCCGAACGACCGCATATAGCTCGCATGCGTATCTTCGGTGATGATCATGCCACCATCATTGATATGCGCCAGGCAGGCTTCATTGGTTACGATCTGTTGCTTGTTGGTGTGCCCACCGTCGTCGACCAGAACATCGATCGAACCGACATCTGCAAAAAACTGATCCCAAAAATCCGTAGATGACTGATCGCCAATGAAGATTTCAAAACCGTGGCGTTCCATCTTTTTAGCATTTGGATTGTTATCCACGCCGATAATGCGCGCGTCTTTGCCGAGAAACTCGCGCCACATGAAAAGTGAGCCACCATTGAGGACACCCACTTCAACCAGCGTGATCTTCGAGCCGGCAAACGGGTGAATGAGATCTTGATAGACCTGGAAGTAGGAACTCCACTTCATGGTCTTTTGATCGAGTCGATTGAAAATATTTTCGATTTTGGTTGTATGACCGGCCATTATCCGATTTCCCACGTTACTGGAAAAAGATAATCGGCAAGTAGTATGAAAGTTCCCCTAATAACAGCCAACGCCTGCGGTCTGGAGCGGCTAAAATCCAAAGCCAACGGTCACCATCAGACGTCCTCGCCAGCCAACCACGCTATGCCATCCCTTTTCACCGCCTCTTCTTCCGGCGTATGCACCGAAATTATGTCGAGGCGCGGCGTCATCCCCAGTCGGGTCAGGTACCACGAGAGATATTGCGTACTTGCCGGATACCCGGTGAGGTCCATGTCGCCAAACAGCTCTGGCGGCAGCCCGCGCGGATCCACTGCTCGGATACAGTCCTTCTCGTAGATCGCGGTGCGTCGATAGATGCGCCATGTCCCATCCGTTTCTTTGCGCCATAAATCAAACATTCGAAACCAGGCTGAAAGATCGATGGCATGCCCCTCAATAGCATCCCTGCTCTCGGTCATGGCGTGGCAGATCGAAAAAGCCCTTGGCCCTGAAACCCTGACATACGGCGATGAAAAGATATGCTTGAGATGTGTGCCCGGCCGACGCTTTGCCGTCATGTCCTTCGAGCGCTCGACGAACTCTCGTCCGGCGGCATGCATCCAGGTTATGTTGATTGTGCTCTTTTCGCAGAACAAATCTTGAAGCAAGTCCCAATCCCCATTGTCCCTGGCATAGCCCCAGGCATAGATTTGATGTTGAATCGTCAATTCATCGAGTGTGCTCTCATCATCCATCGATTAGGTCCTCGCCTCTTTGCTCTAAGCCGATTGTCTTGGCGCCGCGCAATAAACATCAATAGTACCACCACTGTGCCTGAGCATCAGACTAGATCATCATGCTTTAAGTTGGAACCGCTTCAACGGTTGACGTGAAACGCGCAAAGATGATTGCCCTTAAGAAGCTAGCAGATTATCAATTCTCAATTCGCATCGCCTCGATTCCGATTAACAGCAGCGCGCGTTGGTTTATTGCCCCTGATGTAGAATTGGCCATGTATAATTCTGCCCGAAGTCGGCAAGAAAAAGCCCAGGCACTTGCCTGGGCTTAAGTTCGTTTACGTCTATTAAAGATCTGGCATTTTTAAGCCACGGCCGCCGCGACCTCGTTTTCCGACTCAGCTTGCTCTTCTTCGCCAAGCAGCTCATCGATCGGTACCGGGCGGCCGAACAAGTAGCCCTGAGCGCAATCGCAACCGGCGTCCAGCAACACCTTGTACTGCTCTTCCGTTTCTATGCCCTCAGCAACCGTCTGCATGTTCATGTTTTGCGCCAGCGTTGCAATCGTCTGAACAATCGCTTGCGACTGATCAAGCTCATTGAGTGAGCGCACGAACGCCTGGTCAATCTTGATGCAATCGATCGGATACGTGTGGAGATAGCTAAGAGAGGAATAACCGGTACCGAAGTCGTCCATCG
This sequence comes from Hyphomicrobiaceae bacterium, assembly GCA_965223255.1. Lineage (GTDB taxonomy): Bacteria > Pseudomonadota > Alphaproteobacteria > Rhizobiales > Hyphomicrobiaceae > CBDCWA01. The sequence goes on from CBDCWA010000004.1 coordinate 1,865,712, forward strand.
CAATGGTCACACCCATCTGACGGATCTCGGCGAGTTGCGCCAAAGTCGGATCATCGTGCCGCATCAACAACGATTCGGTGATTTCGACTTTCAACCGCGCCGGCGACAGACCTGAATTACGCAAGGCGTCCTTGACCGAACGGGCGACATTTGAATCGCGGAACTCGACTGCGGAAACATTGACAGCCACCATCAGATCATCCGAACGCCGCGCAATCGTCTCACAGGCGTTGCTGATAACAAACTTGCCGATATCGACGATCAAGCCAGACTGCTCAGCCACAGGGATGAACTCACCCGGCGAGATAAAGCCTTTCTCCGGATGGCGCCAGCGCAGCAGAGCCTCCACGCCAGACATCTCGCGAGTCTTCATATCGACGATCGGCTGATAATGAATTTCAAGGCCGTCTTCGTTCAATGCTTCACGCAAGCCTGCTTCGATTTCACTGCGGTTCTTGGCTTCCTCTTCCATACGCTCTTCGAACACACGGTAGGTGCCGCGACCTTCCCGTTTGACCGTGTAGAGCGCCAGGTCAGCCGAGCGCATGATGTGGTCATCGTCATCGAACTTGCTGAAGTCGCCAGCAATCCCGACGCTTGCACCACATTCGATACGGATCCCTTTAACCTCGTAGGGCACCGCCAACTCGGCGCAGATCCGGCTTGCCAATGCCTCACTGGCTGAAACATCCAAACAATTCATGTGCAGGATCGCGAATTCATCACCACCAAGGCGGGCAACCGTGTCACACTCTCTGAGCGTCCGTTGCAAGCGCCGTGCGGCCTCCACCAGCAGGGCGTCTCCGACAGGATGGCCATAGCGGTCGTTGACACCCTTGAAGTCATCAAGATCGACCATCAACACGCTATATTGGTTGCGCTTCCACTTATCCTTATGAATTGCACTGCTGCGGTAACCAAACTCCATTCTGTTTGGCAGACCGGTGAGCGAGTCATTATGGGCAAGATAGTTGAGTTGCCGCTCATAACGCTGACGCCAAATGATGCTGGCGATCAAGGCACAGGCGACCAGAACGGTGAACAGGAGACCGCCAATCAAGTACTTGTTGCGCTTAGCATACCAGGCTGCAAACTGTGGCGTATCGGAGCGCGTGATAATGGCGCGCAGCGGGAAATCCTTATCATCATAGGCGGCAGTGAACACTGGCTGCGATTTATCTGTGCTGACATGCATCATTGTGCCGATGGACGTTTTTTCCGACTTTCCAACCCCAACGGTCTGCGGAAGCGGCTTGCCAAGCAAGTCCTTGTAGACACCGGCGCCCGCTCTCACCAAGCCGTCCTTACCGACAACAGCCAAACCACCGCTCTTACCGAGATCCAGCGACGAGTAATAACGCGTCAAAAATTCCGGGTCCAAAGACACGACTAACACACCGTTGAACTTGCCGGCTTTATCCATATAGGGACGAGTAAATTGCACTGACCACTTCTTCGACGCCCGACCAAGAACCGGCTTGCTGATGAATAGCCGGTCGGTCTTACGTTCCGCATGTACACGATAATGCTCGCGGTCGCTCAAATCGATCGGGCGCTTGGGATAGAGCATTTTAGTGCTCGTAATCATCATCCCATCTCGCGCCATAACCGCAATTTGCACGGTGCGCTTGTTGGCAGTGAACTCTTCCATGACAAGGTTCGGCCAATCGGCTTTATAGCCATTGCGCTCATAACTTGACCGAATATATTTCAATATTCTATCAATTTCGCTGGCCGTTCTATTTACACCTTGCTCAAATACCAATGCCAGGTTGGTGGTTTCTTGCGAAACGGTGCGAATCATAGACCGGTGTTCATTGGCGATCTGCAACGCCAATGCTGTCCAGGCCGTAGCGATTAGAGCGATGCCGAAACCTGCCATCAGCAGAGACATCTTCAATCCCGGCAATGCGACGACTTTATTGACAAGCGCTCGGATAATCGCTGCTTTCTCTTTCAGAAAATCCGAGAAGCGACCCCCAAAATCCTTCCACATCTCAAATATCTCCTAAAAAACCCGACCCCAGACCACAGTGTAGCCAATTATCATTTTGCCCATCGTCGACAATCAGCTACGGTCTCGCAATACAGTCTCTGCAATCCACAATTCGTCGAAGTACTGTCTATCTGAATACAGAATAACCATAGAATGACTTATAAATTCTGAAGCATAATAGAATTAATTAATTAAGGAAGTTGCTCAACGCAGTTTTTTGTAATCCAATTTATTACCTCCACGTAAACAACAACAGTTTCTTGCGGATTACAGATGGTCTGTAGGCACCTTAATCGCTTGCCAATTAGATTTAATAAGTGCCCACCATAGCCGATCGCCTTGTCCAGGCAAGGCTAGCATGTCTTGAGGATCCGGATCGAACTGAATTCTCACCAATCGGCTTAGAAAGGTCTCTGGCGGTTGCTTTAGGAACACGGACCTGTACGCAATGGACAACAGGCCAGCAACCAAGCGCAGGCTACCATTTCAGCCATGGCGTCATACCGGCGTTTCGGGCCGTAGCTATCCAAGCCTGAAGCCCTACATTTTTGGCAGCGCACCATAATGAGCTTGGGATATCGGCGGCCATGATCGTCGCACCATGATCCGGCGTATCATCAACTTGGGAAGCGCCACGACCCGCCTTCAGCAGGGCCACGCCCCATCATCGAGCCCAACCCCGCCGATGGTGTCAAATTTATTGAACAAAATTTTGCCGCGCATCGCCCGACACATTTGGTCAATCGCAAAATCGATCGCACGTCACCGATTACCGGACCAACATGCCGAGGCCGGAAAACAGCAACACCACCAGTATGGCTTTTTTAAAGACGGCATCCGAAATGTATTGTTGCATGCGCCGCCCGATTTCAGCCCCCGCAAGCGCCGGCAAGACCGCGGCAAGCGACAACACCAACACCCACTGCGTTATCACACCGGTTACAGACAGCCCGGCCAATAACACCGCTGAAGCCAACATGACTCCAAGGTTTATCGCTTGCACGGTCTTAGCCGGGTCAAGGCTTGTTGCCAGGACATAAGGAACCAAGGGGACGACTTGAGATCCGGTAAATCCGGTCAAGATCCCTTGTGTCAAACCTACAGGAATTTGTAGTGGCGCCACCAGTGCCGACGGCAGATCCAGCTTTGGTTGCATAAGCGCAAAAGCTGCATAGGCGATTATACAGGTACCAAGTATTGCCACAGCGACCTTTGGATCGGCCCACAACAGAAAACCGACGCCGATGGCAATACCAGGCAACATGGCCACATAAAGCGCCGCAAACCGCCGGCAGGTCTCCACCAGGAAGCCATTTCCAATCGCCACCGCCAAATTGGTGGCCATCGCCGGTATCAGCACCATACTGATGGCGTCCTTTAAACCGACCGCATAGACTAAAAACGGCAGCGCACACGACGCATACCCGAGACCAGTCGAGCCTTTGACCACCCCCGACAGGAACAGCCCTATGCCAACAAGGAGCACCACATTGAACTCATAGAGCACAGCGCTCTCCTTAACAAATCATGACGGAGTGCCAATCTGACCGCCGCTCAGCTGATACCGGCACAATGCTGGGCATGCCGACAGCCTCCTCGGCCATCGCCATGCCGGCTACAAGAATTGGTCTTCTTAGGCCGCAATACTTTCGGTTCGATTGAACGGTTGCCCATCGCTATCCAGGAACCACGGCTTCATGCTGTTCCCCTTGCGTAGCGAATACATATAAAAAACCGGTAAGTTTGGCGGAAAGATTGCACGGTAGGCACCACCGTTAAAGGTAACAAAAACACTATGCGGATAGGCATGTTCCACCGCCCGCCGTTCCACCAAATTCATGCGAAAGTACTTACGCGCGCCCTCTTCCGCACCACCTTCGCCGCGATACCACTTCCTTGCACATTTTTCCAAGTCAGCAAGGACAACCGGGTCCAAAGGTTCCACACCGGTCAGCTGACCTTCAATGGCAGCCACCAGTTCACTCAAGAACGTAGAGGACATGCCACGCGCCTGCGCCACCTCATCAATGGCTCTAAAATACGACTCCATACTGTGTTCGGAATGCCCATTGAGCCGCGCATGTGTGTCTGTAAAACACAGGGTTATGTGCGCACCTGGCTGATGGGCCGCCGCTATGCGCTGGCACATAAGATCCAGAAAATCCATACACCTGACATCAGGCGGCGCAATCGTCTCTCGCGGTCCTTTCCCCCAATAGAGGAACAGCGGCACTGGACGACCTTCTTTGACGCACCCCTCTACAACCTTGCGCAAAAGCTCAGGATCACTGGGCTGCTCTCGCTTAAACGCCCATGTATTGAAGCTTTTTAAGACTTTATCCGGATCGCTTTCAAATGTTTTATTTTTATTAATAAAACGATCGAGACTTGCCCGATTCTTTTCGATTCGCGCCGCTTTATCCAACATACTTACCCCACTTATTACGCAACACTCAAATCAACGGCCTCACCCAAAAACATAGTATTCTTTGTACACCATTTATTAACCCTGATTCAGCACTTAAAAAGTTAATTTTAAGTTAAAATCGTGGCACACATTAAAAAAATATTTAGGTTAACAAATCGCTTTTTCGCAGCTATAGAGGAGTCGTCAGTATTCAGGAATGTAGTAGCGTTATGCGGCAACTTTTTTCCCGGTTTTTCCCGTCTCCGCGGCCATCGTCAGCGGACGGATTCCCGCGCTTCCAGGCCGTCGGAGACTGCGGCCTACTCGTTGAATTGGGCGATCGCATCGAAGATCTGATTTATCAGCGCGTTATCTCCGTTAATTCTTTTATTGAACAAGCCTCAATTCCAGGAGTTATTGAAACAATAATATCCTATGCGTCGGTTTTAATTCGCTTTGATCCGCTAAAAGTTGACCCCGCTGATTTAAGAAAAGAAATAGAAAAACGACTAAAAAGTCCTGTAAAACAAACAAAAAATCAGTGTACGTGGCATATACCAGTAAACTACGGTGGACGTGCTGGTCGTGACCTGGAAAAGGTTGCCCAACGGTTGGGATTGTCGAACGACGACATCATCTCCGCCCACCAGGGCGCAACGTACACAATCTATATGTTCGGCTTTCTTCCGGGCTTTGCGTACCTGGGTGGCCTGCCGCCCGAACTTGCTTTGCCGCGGCGCAAGACACCGCGGCCGGCTGTGCCCCAGGGCAGCATCACCATCGGTGGTGCGCAAGCAGCGATATGTTCCATAGAAGGCCCATGCGGCTGGCACATCATCGGGCGGACACCAGTGCGCACGTTTGCCCCATCCCGTGACCCAGTGACCTTTCTTCACGCCGGCGACCGCATCCGCTTTAGGCGCATTGACGAAAAGGAATTCGAAGAACTCGATCAGCGCGCGCGGCAAGGCCATCTCGTAGCGGAGCAATTAACATGACATCATTGCAAGTTCTGGATTGCGGCCCCTCCGTCACCATTCAAGACAACGGGCGCCCGGGATGGTCGCGACTTGGCATCCCCGATGCGGGCGCCATGGACCCACGGCTGCTACGTATCGCGAATACCTTGGTCGGCAATGATCCTGACGAGGCCGCGCTTGAGTTTGCCTTCATGGGTGGCACATTTCGCGCCCGCGGCGGCGATCTGAGACTTGCGGTGTGCGGTGCTTGCACGTCCTTATCGATCGACTCTAAGCGATTGCGTCCATTTACATCCTTCGAGCTTTACGAAGGTGAAACGCTCACCATCGGTCGGGCGCAATCCAGCGTCTACATGATGATGGCGATCGAAGGCGGCATCGATTTTGACGCTTCTCTTGGGAGTTTGTCATCGGATGCCCGCGCTGGTATTGGCGCCTTCAACGGTCGAACTCTAACGCCGGGTGATGTAATTCCTTTGCGAAAGCAGGCCAGCAGATGGAGTTTTGAACGCGCAGCCGATCCGCTTCAGGACGACCACAATCTACCCATTCACGTGGTGCTCGGCCCGCAAGCCGAGGCCATAACAGAGCGAAGCATGCAGGCCTTGTTGTCGGAGCCCTTTTACGTGACCCCCCAGATCAACCGCATGGCCTATCGCTTAGACGGCCCTGATTTGGAGCGCGTTCAATCCTGGGACAAAATGATATCGGATGGCACGCTGCCCGGTTCAATCCAGCTACCTGGCGACGGCCGGCCTTTAGTTATGATGGCAGATCGACAAACCATCGGCGGCTATCCCAAAGTTGCAACGATCATCAGCGCTGATTTGCCACGATTTGCCCAGCGACCACCTGGCCAGCACATCCAATTCGCAGCGATTACGCCCGAGGACGCGCGCCAGCAAGCGCTTTCCAGCCGCATTGATCTTGAGACGCTGACGCGACCTGTGCGCCGGACGAACTGGTCGCCGAAGCATTTTGCCTTCGATTATATTGCTGACGGTGTAGTCGACGCCTTGAGAGAGCACGCCTGGGGATAATGTCATCAAGGCTGTTCGCTGACCGGCTCAAGAAATCCACGATAGCGCACGATGAGCCCGCCTCCGAATGGCGCCCGAAGGGCCACATCGAAATGAAAACGCCCGTCTTCAGCGTATTCCCGGCTGTCGCTTGCCGGCAAGATCCAACTCGGTAGCGGTATCCCGAGAAACCAGCCCCGACTGACTTCAAGCGACATTTGCTGATCCTCAACAGGCAAAGCCAGTTCGAACGACAGCGGCCCGAAGCGCTCGATCATATGATAGGGACGGCTTGCCGGTGAAAGAACGGATTGAAACACCTGTCCATCGAAATCCCGCCGCCATACTTCGCAGTGATCGCGCCGGATTTTTGTGACCGTTACCGCCACATCCCCTCCAGACCGCGGTAAGCCGAGCACCCAGGCCAGCACGCCCGCCATCAGCCCGCTTCCCCGTTCAACGACCGCACGTCCACCAAAGGTCTCTATGTCCTGCACGCCGTGCAAATCCCTGATCGGACCCGACAGCTGGTGCCAATGATCGCCCAATGCGTGCTCAAAAAGCGTGGGCTGCACATCTTCCGACCAATCGAAACGAACCTTGAGATCAGACATTGCCGCCTGCATTTCATCGAGCGGCACCTCGGCCAGGCACGCCCGCGCGCCCGCCGCAATCTGATCGCGCCGCCGCAACACCGCACGCGCCGCTGTGCAGGGGATGAATGGACCATCCCCGCCCTCAACGACAAGTCGCCAGCGTCTCTTTATTGCCGGCCCAGACGGATGCCTCCAATCGTTGCCGATCACTTCGACAATCATGCCGCCGCGATCGCTGCCGAATACTTCCAAACGCTCCGCCAGCCAATGCAGCGGGCTAAGCAGCCAAGCTGTGGGCACCATCAACCCCCAACGGCGCAATCGCGCCAGCAACGCCAAACTGTAGTTCATAACCGCCAGTTCCAATCCGGCTCGAAACACGACGGATCCGGCATCGAAATGACCGGGCAACACCAGCAGGTCTGGCACATTGACCAGGTAAGCGCGGCGCCTTAACCCAGGCTCCAACCAATAGTGCTTTGGCATCGACCACCCACGGGCCATCCGCCAACGTCGACCCCGCCAAATCTTCAATGGCCGTCCCGCCCCTTCAAGAATGCTGGACATCACGGACCGCCCGCGCGGCGCTCGATTACCGGGCAAGATCGCGATATCTATCAGTTTGATCGTATCCAGTCCGTGCCGCAGCGCATCGACTGCTGCCGATGAAAGACCGGGCACACTAGAGACCCCCGATAGCACCCGCCTGCCGGCCCGTTTAGCCTGATCATCCAATACCTCGATGCCGGCGGTGAAGGCTGCGTCATCCGATAGGTCGAGGTAATCGGCATCATTTTCCACGCACAGCCGCGCCAGTCGATAAGGATCAGCACCATAACCTTGAAATGGTCCAGCCGCGTCCACCACCACATCGGGGCTCACATCGAAAATCGGCATTGGGTCCTTGAAGATGTCAACGCTCAGAGGTTCGGCCCCGAGCTCGTCGGCCAATGTCTGCGCTCGCGCCCCATCGCGCCCGCCGATCCAAACCTGATGCTCATCCCTGATCAACAAGCGCGCCAGGCGGCTGCCAAACACACCATAGCCGCCAACAATAACGACCTTCATTGACCCATCAGCCGCCGCCTGAGCGCTTCACTTGGTTGCGAACACATATCAGCGCGCCCAAGGCGATAACGATTACGGGCGATCACCCGGTAAATCCAATCTTGCACAAAGCGCGGCAGCACCCGCAAGATCAAAAGGGCCTTGCCAAGCCCGCCAAGCCGCGCGCCGATCCTTATGACCCCATCCATCGACCCATAGGCCCGGCCATCGACAAGATACAGCCAGCTATCCGGATCATGCGCCGACAAGCCATAATGCGCGAGAACAGCCCGACCGAGGTCTGTCTGGCATGGGCATATGCGAAATTCGCCTTTGCGATCCATACGAGAGATCATACGTGCGCTCCACGAACATAAGACGCAATGTCCGTCCATAAATGCTATCGGCGTCGAATCATCAAAATCCGGAACCTCGGCGTCATCCCTATAGGAAAAGGCTGGTTGCGCTTTGAGTATCTGCATGGGCAAACCATCGGAGCTGTTGAGGGTCCAACTTTCCATTGCTGAGGGACAAATTCAATAGCCACCTGCACGGTTGCTTGCGCTGGTCCGGCTCAAAGCGTTTTGAACATCACATGTGCATCGACAAAACCAAGCCTACTATGACGAAAAGCACCCGCCAGCGTACCGACGATTTTGAACCCCTGCGACTGCCAAAGTTTCACCGCCACGGCATTTGTCGCAACCACCAGATTGTACTGCATGGCCCGATAACCCATGGCCCTCGCCTGCTCCTGTGAGTGTTGACACATCGTGGCGGCTACGCCCTGGCCGCGCGCCGCCTCAGAGACGATATAGCCGCAGTTGCAGACATGATCGCCAAGTCCGGGCTGGTTGGACTTGATATAGTATGTACCAGCAATTTCGCCGTCTTTTCCCACAGCAACAAACGTGGCCGCAGGTTGTTCGACCCAGATCTGATGGGCCTCATTATTTGTTATGTCGGGTGCAAACGGGTAGGTCTCACCGGCTTGAAACACCGGCGCAATGATGGTCCAAACCGCATCCCAATCCGCATCGGTTATTGCCCGGATCTCAAACATCTGTGTTCAACTATGTATCGGCCCATTCTCAAATGGCGCCGGCCAGCCGCATGAACGATGGTAACGATAAGATCGCCGCACCAGCCAGCCAAATAGTGAGCGAAGTTACATCTGATTCCTGACGCCCGGTTTGGCGTTCGAAAATTGCAGCCGGAATACCTGAAAGCATAAACGTCGTCGTCGTCAACAACAGCGATGTCAGGTAAAACACCAGCAGCTTCATATCCAACAGCGCCCGCCCCAGTATCTCATTGAGCGGCACCCACACATAGTCGAAGAGCGGCGAGAAGTGCATACCGCTCACCAGCGAGAATAACACCACGCCAAGCATTAGCCCGTCGCGCCTTAGGATCTCTTCGCGCCCATCATCGGGGAACTCAGGCCCCGAACCAGAACCAGGGTCTGGATTGCTCATAAGTCCCCCTACTTGCCGGCCAGCACGACAATCAGAATAAACAACAGCAATCGGAACACCAACGTCCACGCGATCGCCAGCCACGGAATAAAGCGCTCAGCGACAATCAGCGGCGTAATGATGCGCACGACGCCAAGGACGGGATCAGTGACCTGGCAAAATACGCGCCAGATAACCTTGTCGCTGTCCGGCTTGAAGAAGAACGACAGAAACACCCGCCCCATCAGCGTATACATGAGGGCTGCCAGAATCAGGTTGATGACCTGAAACCACAAGCTTCCCATAAGTTCCGATGGAGTCATGCTTCAGGCACTCCCGCTCGACCAAATTAGACCCGCCGTTTCTATAATCGCTTCGGCCACACCGCGCATCAATGGATTTCAAAAAAGCGAAGGCAGGGCCGTACGATGGCCCTGCCTCTTGTTGTTTCAGCTAAGACGGCTCAATCAGGCCGTCTTCTCTTCAGTGAGCACGCCACCGGCCGGCCTGCGCACCGCATCAACCATATCCTGCATCTCCTGCGAGGGGGCCGGCGTCATCAACGAAACAACAATGGTCACGATGAATCCGATCGGCAGACCCAGCAAGCCTGCAGAGATATTGTTGAGGCCGGCATCCGCACCGTACTTCGCATCATCGACCAGGAACGTCAGAAGTTCTGGCTGACCGAAGCCAAGCGGCGCTGCCGCAGTGTAGATCAGGTAGAAGAGCGTTACGCTGAAGCCAGCGATCATGCCGCAAACCGCACCTGTGGTCGTCGTACGTTTCCACCAGATCCCGAGAGCCAGAGCCGGGAAGTTACCCGCTGCAGCCAGCGAGAACGCCCAGGCGACCAGTTTCAGGATATCCTTTGGCGCATGTATCGCGGCCAGTGCCCCCAGAACCGCAATACCAACCAAGATAACACGTGCGACGACTAGACGGCGCGCCGTCGGAGCTTTCGGGTCGAGCATCTTGTAGTAGATATCGTGCGACAGAGCATTGGCCATAGCGAGCAGCAGGCCATCAGCGGTCGACAGAGCAGCGGCCAGACCGCCGGCACCGACAAGACCGGTGATGACGAACGGCAAGCCGGCTATTTCCGGCGTCGCCACGACCACAATGTCCTTGGTGATCGAGAAATCTCCCAATCCGACAACCGACTTACCGGCACACGCGGTCTTGACGGCTTCAAGCGACATTGCCGCCGCGCCACAAAGTTTGACCTTTCCGGCCTGACCCCAAATGTAGATCCACTCAGGCAGTTTATCGAAGCTCGCCCCGATCACGTTCTGATACACTTCCAGTTTTGCAAACGCGGCATAAGCAGGTGCCGTGAAGTACAACAGGAAGATGAAGAATAGCGACCAGGCCACAGACTTACGCGCTTCTCTGACACTCGGCGTCGTAAAGAACCGCATCAAGACGTGTGGTAGCGACGCCGTCCCGACCATCAGACAGAAGATCAAGGCGAAGAAGTTGAATGGATCGTAAGTCTTAAACGGTTCGAGATGTGGTTTTAATGTTTTGGCTGTCGCCAATCCATTTTTCAGCATCTCCCCTTCAAGACTGGTAATCTTCTGCAACGCTTCACCATACATCAGCTGCGGGATCGGCACGCCGGTCTGCTTGACCGACATCCAGATCACCGGAATGAGGTAGGCAACGATCAACACAATATACTGCGCCACCTGCGTCCAGGTCACAGCCCGCATGCCACCAAGCATCGAGCACAGCAGAATGCCGGCCAGGCCGACGTAAACCGCAAAGTCGTACGGAATGCCCAGGAACCGCTCGGCAATCAGGCCCGTACCTCTGATCTGCGCCACAACGTAGGTGAACGAGGCTGCAAGCAACACGATGATACCGAGGAAGCGGGCAAGATTACCGCCATAGCGCGCGGCCAGGAAGTCAGGCACGGTATAGGCACCGAACTTTCTCAGAAACGGCGCGATTAACACCGCCACCAAAACGTAACCGCCTGTCCAACCAAGCACGAACGCCAGGCCATCATATCCCAGCAGATAGAGCGTGCCGGCCATCGCCAGGAACGAGGCACCGCTCATCCAGTCGGCGCCAGTTGCCATGCCGTTGTAGATGGCCGGAACCCGACGGCCGGCAACGTAATATTCCCCGACCTGCATGGTGCGCGAAAGAATGCCGATGCCGGCATAAACCAGCAGCGTCAGACCGACGAACGCATAACCGATATAGAGGTTCGGCACGCCCATCTGCTCGAGGATGGCGAGGAGAATGACGAAACCGAAAAAACCGCCGGTGTAGATCCCGTAAATCTTACCCAGATTGGAGATAAAATCCCCTTTTCCAGCACTTGTTGTATCTGACATTACACGGCTCCCCTAATCATCTTCCGAGACGCCTTCATCCCGGTCGATAGCGTCTTGACGCCAAGCGAACCAGAACAGCATCACTAGAAACACGACCAACGAGCCCTGAGCGGCCATGTAGAAGCCAAGCGGGAACCCGAAGATGACAATCTCGTTCAATTCACGAACAAACATGTGGATGACATATCCAAAAATGACCCATAGGATCATCATGGTGATCATCAATCCACGCGTTCGCGCCCAATACCTGGACTGCGTTTCATCACTCATATTGCTTTTCTCCCACGGGATGACTGCATCCCATTTTTTGCAACGAGTTTAGTCAGGCCCGCGCTTGCGCCCTTAAACAACCGCCGACCAAAATCTCGGCACCTCTATTGCAGTTCGGACAATCGGACCTGTGCGGCACCCGATTGGCACCACCCAAATCCGTCTGCGAGAAAGCAGCGGTCGCCGGTAATGCTGACAGCATGTCCAGGGCACCCATCTCTCCCTCTATGCAAAAAACTAAAGCATTGACGATTTGGGAGAACCCGTACTTTTGGCTGAGATGGCCAATAACCATGTTGGCGACTGCAATTGATTGTGCGTTGCACCAATTGACGGGGCGCAACAGTTCGGTTGGATTTGGCGTGTATGCGTAATACTGGGGCGTTGGACAATCGCGCGCGCCGAACGTTTTGCATTGCATTCGCGCTCCGCATGAAACCGGATAACGGCAGTTTGCTCGACCACGGGCGCAGTGGCGATCTTCTGGAGTTGAGATGATGGAAACCTATGCCGCCACACCGCTAGCTGGTCTTGAAGCGGTTGTTATCGATACCGAGACCACCGGCCTCGATTCTAGCAAGGCGCGCATTGTCCAAATCGGTGCCATCGTGACGCGCGCCGGCGACATTGCGCCCGGTCAAGCGAACACGTTTGAGACACTTGTCAAACCAGATATTTCGATCCCGCCCACGTCGACCGCAATTCATGGCATTTCAGACAATGATGTCGAAACCGCTCCAACATTTGCAGAAGTTGCACCAAATTTTTCAAGTTTTCTCGCCGGACGATTGGTCATCGGCCACGCTATTGGCTACGATCTGATGATCCTGGGCTTAGAACACCAACGAGCCGGAATACCGTGGCAACCCCCACCCGCACTCGACATTCGCAACCTCGCCGCGCTCGGCGCACCTGAATTGGGCGAGCACAGCCTGGACCGGCTTTGCGCAGCGTTCGGGATAGAAATCGACGGCCGCCATACCGCAATGGGAGACGCCATAGCAACGGCCGCGGTATTTGCCAAACTGATTCCGAAGCTGCGTTCCAAGGGCATTCGCACGCTTGGCGAAGCGCGCGCTGCAGCACAACTTCAGGATGACCGCGATGCGCAGGCCGCCGGTCACACGCCAACATCGGTCGCCGCCACGCCGTTAGCACCGCCGCCGGTTCTAGCCCGCCTCGATAGTTTTCCCTATCGCCACTACGTCCGCGATGTAATGAGCGCCCCGCCTGTCTTTGTCGACCCAGAAAATACGCTGCAACACGTGATCACTACACTCATCGAAAGGAAGGTATCCAGCGTCTTCCTCCACCGCAGCGATGGCACCGCTGCCATTATCACCGAGCGCGACATCTTGCGCGCCCTGAGCGCCGCAAGCGCCGACCGCGACAGCATCACAGCCGCTTCGATTGCTCAGGGACCGCTGCAAACCGTCTCCCAGGACGCCTTCGTCTATCGCGCCATCGGCCGCATGGACCGATTGAGTATTCGCCACCTCGGCGTCCATGACCAAGCCGGATCCATAGTCGGTGCCCTGACGACGCGCAATCTTTTGCGCCATCGCGCATCCACAGCGATGATGCTCGGAGACGAACTCGAAAGCGCCACAACGACGGCAGAACTGGCAGCGGCGTGGGCCAAAGTCCCGGTCATAGCCAATCAATTGATTGCTGATGACGTCCCCGCAGTCATTGTCGCCGCCGTCATCAGCTCTGAAATCAGAATGGTCACCCGCCGCGCCGCGGCAATTGCGCAGGCCTCAATGCGCTCTGCCGGCCATGGCGAACCACCGTGCCCCTTTGCCGTCATGGTCCTCGGTTCGGCTGGCCGCGGTGAAAGCCTCTTATCTCCTGATCAGGATAACGCGATCGTTTATCAGCGCGGCGAAGAGGGTGGCGCGGAAGACACCTACTTTGATGCAATGGCGACTCAAATGTGCGCCACCCTCGATGCCGTCGGCATCCCTTATTGCAAGGGCGGCGTGATGGCCCAGAATCGTGCATGGCGCATGAGTCTTACCGATTGGCGCACCACGATTGACACCTGGGTTATCCGCCAACGTCCTGAAGATCTGCTCAATGTTGATATCTTCTTTGACGGCGCACCGGTCTACGGGAACCGCGCCTTGGCAGATGAAATATGGAATTATGCGTTTGACAAAGCGACAAACGCGGTCGACTTCATCAAACTGTTATCGGAATCAGCCCGCCAGAAACCGCCCGCATTTACCTTGTTCGGAAATCTCCGCAAGGATGAAGCCGGCCGTCTTGACCTCAAACGCACCGGCCTATTCCCACTCGTCACCTGCGCCCGCGCCCTAGCTCTAAAGCACGACTTACGTGAGCGCGCGACGCCCGAGCGCTATTTGGCGCTTAAAGCTGCTGGCATCGGCGCCGCATCCGACATCGACGCCTTGATCGATGCGCACGCCACCATTGTCGGCGCGATGCTCCGCCAGCAGTTGGCCGACATTGAAGTCGGCACGCCGCCGTCCAACCGCGTCGCGGTCTCCAACCTCACCCGTGCAGCTCAACGCCAACTGAACACGGCCCTTACCGCAGTCGACACGGCAATCGACCTGGTTGGCGAGGGCCGGCTCTAGCCAATGGATCGCCCAGAACCCTGAAATATTGCAGAAGTGTTGCGATTAACCGCTAACGATCGGCCCGCCAGCCTGTTTCCAGGCCGCCATACCGCCGTGTATGTGGCGGCAGGATTGAAGGCCAGCATCCAGCGACGCCTGCACCGCCATCGCGGAGCGCTCTCCATATGCACAGAAGAATACCAGCTGCTTGTCACTGGCTAGGGCGGTCAGAATGCCGTCGGCTTCCAGATTGCGTCGCAGATCCGGGTATGGCAGATGGCGGGCACCCGGCAGCGCGCCTTCCCGCTCGCATTCATGCTTCTCGCGCAAGTCGACAATCAACACATCCGGTGACTCGACCAACGCCATCGCCTCCCCAACCGTAAGCGCCAAACCGCGCCGTTGGATTTCATCCTGTGCCAAACCGATCTTCATGTTGGCTGGCACCGCCACATCCATCATCTTTGGATTGGCGAGATTGAGATTATTCATCAAGTCTACATATTCAGAACACGAGCCCACTTGAAGGCGCGGATTGAACTGCTTTTCCTCGCCGATGGTGCTGACGGTGTCTCCTTTGTAGTCATGCGCCGGAAAAACCGCTGTATCATCAGGCAAAACCATTAGTTTCTCGAAGATTGAATTGTATTGCTGTGCGGGATCTCCATTTTGGAAATCAGTTCGCCCTGTCCCGCGAATGAGAAGCGTATCACCGGTGAACACCCGATCGTCCATTACAAACGAATAGGAATCATCGGTATGGCCTGGCGTATAGAGCACATCGAGCCCAATACCCTCGATCGAGATTTTCTCGCCCTCTTTCACCCGCATGGAAACGACGTCGGCTTTCGTCTGATCGCCCATCACCGTGATGCAGCGCGTTCGATCGCGTAAGGCCCCGAGACCGGTGATGTGGTCAGCATGTAGATGGGTATCGACCGCTTTCACCAGGCGCAGATCGAGCTCGTGTAGAAGTTGTATATATCGGTCAACCTTTTCGATCACCGGATCGATGATCAGCGCTTCAGCGCCTGGCCGGCTCGCAATCAAATAAGTATAGGTGCTCGACACACTATCGAAGAGCTGACGAAATATCACTTCGTCCTCCCACTTCCGTCCTTTGGCCCGTCCAGTAGATAAAACCGTTTGCTGACCTAATGTTTATCAACAAGGATTTGGGGATAATATCCAAGCCCGTCAACATCCATCAAATAAGAGCTGTACTGGCCTCCGGCTGTCATTGGACCGATCGGCCATCGCCCCGTCATAGAGCCGTGCCCGCTTATTACCAAGAATTTCGGAACTGACAAACCAACCTAGGGTCGCGAGGTGACCAGTACTGCAAAAGTTGATGAGCGGTTTGGCGGATGAAATACCTGCACTCTTATATAGAATTAAGAGTTCAGGCTGTTTTCGAAGCACCCCACCACCGGTTTGCATCAGCCAACTCTCCGGCAGAACACCCGCACCAGCCGAAGACCCAGCCCGCCTGGTCGGTCCACGACTTGCCAAACCAAAGAGATAAGCCTGCGAGCGATGATCGGCGAACGCGACCTTCGCGGTCGTGGCCCTGTCTATATCGCGCCGGTCAGCCAGCATTGGCCTCGCTGATCTAGAGGCGAAAGCGTTCTGCCGCCACCACACGCAGTTTTGAGATGATGAAACGATCCATCCCCCGCTTGCCTGGGCGTACCTGCCGAACCCAGGCGGTAAGACCGCAATCCACGGTCGGAGCGATGTCGTCTCCCACAACA
Organism: Hyphomicrobiaceae bacterium; assembly: GCA_965223255.1. Lineage (GTDB taxonomy): Bacteria > Pseudomonadota > Alphaproteobacteria > Rhizobiales > Hyphomicrobiaceae > CBDCWA01. The sequence goes on from CBDCWA010000004.1 coordinate 1,882,171, forward strand.
TTTAGGGTCCAATAGCCCCGTCGCTGCCGCTAAATCGCAAGTCCATCGACCGAGGGCAACCCCAGCATCACTGTGGTGCTATTGTCGATTCCGGGGTCGCCAACCAGCTGCCTGGGCCGCTCAGCCGGCGCCAGCATATCCGGGGCCCCTTCCGCATTGACGACACGCCAACCATCGCCGCGATAGTCAGAATAGACGGATCCTCGGCGGTGACCGTGCCGAAAGCCCGACCGCGTCAGGCCGGCCGCACTACCCAAATCAACGATAACCATGCCAGCTTGGCCCAGCCGCACCTTCAGCCAGGCGCTATCGATCAAGGGCTGGGGCTGGGGGGCTGGGGCTGGGCCTGCCCCCTCTCCCCTTCGCCCCCTATTGCAGCCGGAAGACAGCGATCACAATTAATTCGCGATCTGATTGCATCAGGACCTCCATGCAGATCTCCCAAACCGGGACGGCCTCAAGCATGCCCACACCGACCGCTCTGAACCTCCTGAATTGCTATAATTGTTGAGACAAGGCCCCATTGATCACCTAATGGTGACCCGGGGTCTGACAATTCGGTTGGATCAGGCGCAAACTACTTGATTTGAGCGGTCTGCGACTTATCCTGTCGATCTTGAAAAACTTTGGCAGGTTCAGGCTTGCCAGCTGGCCCTCTTAATCACTAAGGTGAGCGCTTGTGCCCAGCCCACAGTCGTGGATATAACAAGACCCAACAATCTGAACCCAATAACGGAGGCGAAGAACCCGATGGATGTGCGCGCTGCGCCGGAAGATAGCAGAAAAACCGGCATGGCCCCGACGGATATTGAGGATCCCTCTTATTTCCATAAAGTGGTCGATTGCCAATGGGCCTGCCCATCTCACACACCGGTCCCTGAATACATTCGCCTAATCGCCCAGGGCCGTTACACTGATGCCTATATGCTGAACTGGGAGAGCAATGTTTTCCCGGGCATTCTGGGCCGGGTCTGTGATCGGCCCTGCGAACCGGCTTGCCGACGCGGACGGGTACAGGTGAGTGATGTCGAAAAGGACAGCAAGACCGGAGCGGACAAGCCAGAGCCCGTCGCCATTTGCCGCTTGAAGCGTGTCGCAGCCGACTACAAGCAAGGCGTCGACGATCACATGCCGAAGATACCGCGGCGTAAGAACGGCAAGAAGATTGCGCTGCTCGGGGCCGGGCCCGCCTCCTTGACCGTCGCCCGCGATCTCTTGCCGCTGGGCTATTCCTGCACGCTATTCGAGCGCGACCCCAAAGGGGGCGGCTTGATGCGTACCAACATTCCATCCTTTCGGCTGCCGGCGGAAGTTCTCGATGAGGAAGTCGATCGCATATTGAACTTTGGTGTCGAAGCAAAGTTCGGCGTTGAGATTACCAGTCTGAAGTCGGTACTCGACCAGAAGTTTGATGCCGTTTTTGTCGGCACCGGTGCCCCCAAAGGCAAGGACCTCGATATCCCGGGTCGCCAGGAAGCCGATGCCAATATTCACATCGGCATCGATTGGCTGACGTCGATCGCCTTCGGACATGTCACAAGCGTCGGCAAGCGTGTCGTCGTCATTGGCGGCGGCAACACTGCAATGGATTGCTGCCGCAGCTCACTGCGCCTTGGCGGCATTGATGTCAAAGTCACCGTCCGCTCGCCGCGCAAAGACATGAAAGCTTCGGAATGGGAGCTACGCGATGCCGAATACGAGGGCATCCCGATATTCGACAATCACAATCCCAAAGAGTTCGTCGTCGAGAACGGTAAGCTCAAGGGCGTGGTGTTCCAGAAGATGACGGCGGAATATGACGATAATGGCCGCCGCCGCCTGATTCCGACGGGCGAAGAAGTCTTGTTCGAGTGCGACGACGTTTTGATGGCGATCGGCCAGGACAACGCCTTTCCATGGATCGAACGCGACATCGGCATCGAATTTGGCGAATGGGATATGCCTGTTGTGGACCGCACGACATTCATGTCGTCTCGCCCTGGTGTGTTCTTTGGCGGTGATTCTGCCTGGGGACCGGAAAATATCATATGGGCGGTTGCCCATGGCCATCAGGCCGCGATCTCCATTGACCGCTATTGCCGCGGAGAAGCGCTGACACCACGCCCACCGCCCGGCACCAGCTTGATCAGCCAGAAAATGGGAATTCACGAGTGGTCTTATTCGAATAATTACGACTCCAACAATCGGGTGAGCATACCACACGCCGATTTGTCGACCTCTCTCAAGAACCTCAAGATGGAGGTTGAGCTTGGATTTGATGACCAGCTGGCCGCCAAAGAGGTTGAGCGTTGCCTTAATTGCGATGTCCAAACCGTCTTTACAACCAAGCTGTGTATTGAATGCGATGCCTGCGTCGACATCTGCCCGGTGGACTGCATAAATTTCACGGACAATGCGCCGGAAGCGGAATTACGTTTGGATCTGCGCGTCGCCGCCCAGAATTGGAGCCAAGATCTTTATGTCTCGGACACATTACCTACCGGCCGGATCATGGCCAAGGACGAGGATGTGTGCCTGCACTGCGGGCTTTGCGCGGAGCGTTGCCCCACAGGCGCGTGGGACATGCAGCAGTTTATGTATGTTGAAGCACAGGCCGCCTCAGCCTGTTTGACACGCCATCAATCGTATATTGGCTGAACAAGGGTCCATCAGACAATGAGCGGTATTAACGATTTCGTGGTCAAGTTTGCGACCGTGAACGGGTCTGGTTCGGCAAGCGCCAACCTGATGTTTACCAAGACCTTGTTCCGCATGGGCATACCGGTAAGCCCCAAGAACATTTTCCCGTCCAATATTCAGGGCCTGCCGACCTGGTACGAGGTTCGTGTCTCAGAAAAGGGGTATCTCGCGCGCCGCAGTGGTATCGATTTGATGGTCGCGATGAATCAGCAGACTTACCAGGAAGATATGGCGGAGGTGATCTCCGGCGGCTGGCTTCTCTACGATTCCTCAATGCCGCGCATTTGGCCGCGCAGCGACATCAATATTCTCGGTATTCCGATCGCCCGCATGTGTGCCGAGAAATGGACCGACACGCGTCAACGCCAACTGTTCAAGAACATGGTGTATGTCGGCGCCCTCTCCGCACTCCTGAATATGGACACGAAAGCGCTGGAGAGCGTGATAACCGACCAACTCAAAGGCAAGGAAAAACTGATCGGCGCCAATTTGGAGGCAATAGCGCTCGGCCGCGATTTTGCACTCAAAAACCTTGAATGCCCCTTGCCCTTCCGGGTCCGCGCCAGCAAGACGGCCAAAGGCAAGATCATGGTACAGGGCAACGATGCCGCTGCACTTGGCGCAATATATGGCGGCGCCACAGTCTGTGCGTGGTATCCGATCACACCTTCAACGTCACTCGCCGAAGCCTATGAGAAATTCGCCAAGCGCTATCGCGTAACCGCCGACAAGAAGCGGCTCTATGCCATTGTCCAGGCCGAAGATGAACTGGCCGCGATCGGCATCGCCATTGGCGCCGGGTGGAATGGCACCCGCGCCTTCACCGCAACGTCCGGACCCGGCATATCCTTGATGAGCGAATTTCTCGGCCTCGCCTATTTCGCCGAAATTCCGGTTGTTCTTTATGACATCCAACGCGGTGGACCGTCGACCGGCATGCCGACCCGCACCCAACAATCGGATATACTCTCGTCTGCCTATGCCTCTCACGGTGACACCAAACATGTGCTTTTGTTCCCGTCAGACCCGGGCGAATGTTTCTCCTTGAGCGCCGAAGCCTATGACCTTGCTGAACGCCTGCAAACGCCGGTTCTCGTCTTGTCGGATCTCGACATCGGCATGAACGACTGGATCACTGAGCCGTTTTCCTGGGACGACGCAAAAACCCATGATCGGGGCAAGGTTCTGACCGCCCAGCAGCTAGACGAATTGACGGAATGGGGTCGCTATCGCGACGTTGATGGTGACGGCATCCCTTACCGCACAATTCCCGGCACCCATCCTGAAAAGGGTGCCTATTTCACGCGCGGCACCAGCCACGATGAGAATGCCCGGTATACCGAGGACGGCGAGATCCACGCCCGGGTTCTGGACCGGCTTTCCAAGAAGTTCCGCACCGCGGCAACGCTGGTACCAAAGCCCGAGATCACCATCTCCAGCCCTGGTGCTAAAACGGCCATCGTTTATTTCGGCTCGACCCGACCGGCGGTGCTCGAGGCCTTGGACCAGGTGACCGCTGACGGCCTCAGCGTCAATGCCATGCGCTTGCGCGCGTTCCCATTTTCCGAGGAAGTGATCGAATTCTGCAACAACCATGATCAGGTCTTAGTCGTTGAACAAAACCGCGATGCTCAAATGCGCGCATTGCTGATGACCGAAGCCGGTATCTCCGGGGAAAAACTGATCCCGGTTTTGAACATCGACGGCTACCCCCTCACTGCGGATTTCGTGGCAAACGCTCTCAAAGAACACGCTGGCGCTGCAAAAGTCGCCGCTGCCGAATGATGGAAAGGACGCGCTAATGAGTTTCATTGCCAAGCCGTCAGCTTATCACCCGGACTTGAAGAAGAATGCCCTGGGGCTGACCCATCGTGACTACGAAGGCACGATGTCGACGTTGTGTGCGGGCTGCGGCCACGACAGCATCACTGCTGCAATCATCGAAGCCTGCTTTGAGCTTGACTTGCCCGCACATCGCATTGCCAAGCTGTCGGGCATCGGCTGCTCCTCTAAGGCACCGACCTATTTCCTCTCCAAAAGCCACGGTTTTAATTCCGTGCATGGGCGTATGCCCTCTGTGACGACCGGCGCCAATGCTGCAAATCGTGACCTGATCTACATCGGGGTATCAGGCGATGGCGATACCGCCTCTATCGGCCTCGGCCAATTCGTTCACGCGGTGCGCCGGCAGTTGAACATGATCTATGTTGTCATGAACAATGGATGTTACGGCCTCACCAAGGGGCAATTCTCAGCGACCAACGACAAGACATCGCCCTCCAAGAAAGGCGAGCCCAATCCCTTCGACCCGATAGATCTGTGCCAGATGGCGATCCAATTGGGCGCCGGCTTTGTCGCCCGCTCGTTCTCGGGTGACAAGCGCCAGCTCATCCCGCTTCTCAAGGCCGCCATCGGCTATCGCGGCTTTGCCTTCGTGGACGTGATCAGCCCGTGCGTTACCTTTAACAACCATTCGTCCTCCACCAAGAGCTATGACTACGTGCGCGCCCACAATCATGCCGCGCGCCGCCTCGACTATGTGCCACCGGCAGACGAAATCACCACCGATTACGAAGCCGGGGAAACCGTATCTGTTACCATGCACGATGGCTCCGCCCTGGTCCTGCACAAACTGGATCACGCCCACGATCCTCTCAGCGCCGACGACGCCATCATGGCTATTCGCCGCCACGCCAGCGAAGGCCAGGTTGCTACCGGCCTTCTTTACGTGCGTGAACAACAGCAGGATATGCACACAATTTTGAATACCGACGATCGTCCCTTAAATGACATACCAATGGCCGAGTTGTGCCCCGGCGCCGACGCATTAAAATCCATCAACAATAGCTTGCGCTAGTGCCCAATTCACACCACTTATCTGATTGACTATTTGGCGTTGGCCTTCACGTTGACCCGCTAAGCGCAATGGTCATTCTGCGGGCATTTGGGCGCCAACGATGAGGGTCGTCGTGCCTGCATCGTGTTATTGAGTAATCGCAAAGCAACGTGCCATAGCGGTCATGAACGAGTTATCATTTCCAAGTCCCACCACCGCCAGGCGCATCAAGCTATCGGGCCCCGTCCTGCTCTTCGGTGGCCCTTACAGCAATTTGGAAGCGAGCCGCGCGCTCCTAGCCGAAGCCGGCCGACACGGAATACCAGCCACAAATATTGTTTGTACGGGCGATCTCGCTGCCTATTGCGCCAACCCGCGCGAAACGATCGAACTTTTCCGCGATGCCGGCATTCACGTGGTAGCGGGCAACTGCGACATTCAATTGGCCGATGATGCCGAAAACTGCGGCTGCAATTTCGAACAGGGCAGCGCCTGCGACTTGCTATCCAACCAATGGTACACATTCGCACGGCGCGCAATGACCGACGACATTCGCGCCTGGCTGTCCGGCCTCCCACGGCGCATCGACATTGAGATTGCCGGCCAACGCCTCGCAGTCGTCCACGCCACGCCAACCGATATCAACGCATTCGTCTTCGCCTCCACGATAGCCGAAGCGAAACACACACAATTCGGTGTTGTCCCGGAGTGTTCTGCGATCATCTGCGGCCACAGCGGCATCCCCTTCACGCAAACGATCGATGACCGGCTTTGGCACAATCCAGGCGTCATCGGCATGCCAGCGAACGATGGCACCGCCCGTGGCTGGTACTCGATCCTGACACCGCCGGAACCACCGGGCCAGACTTTTTCCGTCTTCCACCACACCTTCGCCTATGACTGTCAGTCAGCGGCGGCCCGCATGCGAGACGCAGGCCTTCCTGAGGTCTACGCAGATGCTCTAGAAACCGGCCTGTGGCCCAACTGTGATATTCTTCCCTACAATGAAATCTGCCAAGCCGGTGCCGCACTCGATGATGGTTCTGTGACGTGGCAGCCGCCGCAAGGAAAAAACGCGAGAACTATGACGCGCCGTCCGCGCACGGTGGTTACCGCATGGCCCAACCCGGACAGACGGCTGGCCAATGCAATTCCGACCGAGAAATTCTCTGACCCGTTGCAAACCGCAACCGGAGCCGAGCGAGCACATGTTGCGTTAGACCGATTGGAGACCCTTTGGTTCAACACCGGAACGCTCTGCAATATCACCTGTAAGAATTGCTATATTGAATCGAGCCCCACCAACGATCGTCTATCCTACATCAGTTTATCAGAAGTCACCGCCTACCTCGACGAGATCCGCGAGCAAGGTTTGCCGACGCGCGAAATCGCATTCACCGGCGGTGAGCCCTTCATGAATCCGGAAATGTTGGCAATCGCGCGCCGATGCCTCGAGCGCGGTTTCCGCGTCCTCATTCTGACCAACGCGATGCGCCCCATGCAGCGTCTGAAAAAGTCGCTGTTGGAGCTGCGGGCCGAGTTTCCCGAGACCTTGAACATTCGCGTTTCACTCGATCACTACACGGAAGGGCGGCACGAGGAAGAGCGAGGCCACGCAACTTTCAAGCCCGCATGCGATGGCCTGTTTTGGCTCTCTCGCAATGGTTTCAACCTATCCATTGCCGGGCGTACCATGTGGAAAGAAACCATCGATGATGCACGTCACGGTTATGCGCAGTTCTTCGCAACCCACGACATTACTGTTGACGCCTTCGATCCGAACGCCCTTGTGCTATTTCCCGAAATGGATGCCACCCTCGACATCCCTGAGATTTCAACGGACTGCTGGAATATCCTCGGCAAATCTCCAAGTGACGTTATGTGTGCGACGTCGCGCATGATTGTGAAGCGCAAGGGCGCCACCTCGCCTGTCGTCCTGCCGTGCACGCTGCTCCCCTACGACGAAGAATTCGAGCTTGGCACAACGTTGCAGGATGCACACAAGACAGTGTATCTCAATCACCCGCATTGCGCGCGCTTTTGCGTCCTCGGCGGTGCGTCCTGTTCCAACGGATCTGAATCGTAATGCATTGCAGTGATGCAATGTTAGGACACTATCAAAAAATCCGTCCGTAACCCCATCGCATCAGTATAGAGAATCACCTATCGTTGTGATGTCGAATCACATGCTTGCGGGGGTTAGCTATGATTATCGGCAACGGTACTATGTCGCCGGAAGCCATAGAGCTTTGGGACAAGCGCGCCGAAGCGCTTGAGGCTGGCCACTTGCTCATGCAAGAAAAGCCGGATCCGAATCAATGGACCGAAGAGGACCGCAGATTGTGGCGCTACGCCACGGCCATTTCCGCTCGCCTCGACAAATTGAATTAATCGGTCAACTCGAAAGAGCCCGGCCAAAAGAGCTGCCAGGCACATGCTGCTGCGGCTCCTTCGGCATTTTCGCAACCGCGTGCTGACGATCCGCGGCTTGCACACGCCATCCAATCATCGGATAACCGTTATCGGGATTATCACCTGCCGCGGCAAATTAGATGTCGCGCAAATGCGACGGGCCCGACCGATCGTCAAAATTGGAGTATCGCAAATGTCGGCAATCCGTATCGGAACGTTCGAGATCTCTACAGTGCTTGAGCAGGAGTTACCGTCTTTTGAGGCAAAGGATCTCTTTCCCGATCTAACAGATGAGCGCCTGAATGTCGCCCGCACAGCACTTGGCACAGACTATATTCTCGAATCCGGCATGCTAATGATGGCGTTTCGGACGTTTGTCTTGAGAACCGGCAAATATAACGTCCTGATCGATACCTGCGTCGGAAATCACAAGGAGCGCCCCGAGCGCCCACTCTTTCACCGCCTCACCACCCCCTATCTTCAGGACCTGGCAGCCCTCGGCCTCAAACCTGAGCAGATCGACTTTGTAATGTGTACCCATTTGCACTGGGACCATGTTGGCTGGAACACCCAATTGATTGACGGTAAATGGATACCAACGTTTCCGAACGCCAAATACATTATTTCCAAGACCGAATACGACTATTGGGATGAAACCTACCGCACTGCACCAGAGGGCCGGCACGCGCAAGCCTTTAAGGACAGCATCGCTCCGGTCGTCAGGGCCGAACAAGCGCTCCTCGTCGACGATGGCTATGAATTGCAGCCTGGCATTTCGCTTGAAGCATGCACTGGCCATACCATCGGCACCTACAACGTAAATATGAAATCTCAGGCCGAGGCAGGCGCCTTCTGCGGTGACGTCTTGCAACATCCGATCCAACTGGTGTTCCCGGACCTGTCTTCCCGCCCGGACTATGATCAGGCCCGTGCACGGGTCACCCGAGGCGCCTTTCTCGAGCGCCACGCCGACACCGGCAACATCGTCATGCCAACCCATTTTCCGTACCACCCCGGCGGCCGCATTGAACGCGATGCGGACGCCTACAAGTTTACACCGGCTTAATAAGCCACCCACAATCGATCAGCGCATCGACGCCGTTTTACGAAGTCTTAAGGCCACTGGACGTTTGCACGCTTTTTTGTTCCAGCAAAAAGAAACTAATTTTCCCCTTAGACGAAACGTTAAGTACTCCCCCGTACCTTCCCAGAAACGGAGATGTATTGCGCACAGCAGCCCAAGGTCCATTTCAGCTAGGGAACATGCTGTGCACGCACGGAGTATTTTGTATCGTGTCGACCGGGCGCATTTTGATCATTGTCGAGAACCTGACCTTGCCGCTGGACCGCCGCGTTTGGCAGGAGGCGACAACGCTGCGCGATGCCGGCCACACGGTTTCGGTCATCTGCCCAACCGGCGGGCAATACCAGGACCGCTATGAATGCCTTGAAGGCATTCACATCTATCGACATCCCCTGCCGCTTGAAGCGAGCACGGTGCCAGGATTTATCATCGAATACGCCGCCGCCCTCTTCTGGGAATTTGTTTTGAGCCTGAAGGTTTACCGTCAGGTCGGCTTCGATGTGGTCCAAGCCTGCAATCCCCCGGACTTGATTTTCCTCGTCGCCGCATTCTGGAAGTACATTTTCGCAAAACCGTTCGTCTTCGATCACCACGACATCAGCCCCGAACTGTTCGCGGCAAAATTTTCCCGCCGCGGCATTCTTGACAAACTACTTGCCGTCTTCGAGCGACTGACCTTCAAAATGGCAGACGTTTCTCTGGCAACCAACGAAACCTTCAAGCAGATTGCCATCGAACGCGGCGGCATGGATCGCGATGACGTCTATGTCGTTCGCTCGATACCGGACGTCCGCAATTTCTACCGTCAAGAACCAAACCTGAGTTTGAAGGCGGGCCGCCAACATTTGCTGGGCTACGTCGGCATAATGGGCAAACAGGACGGTGTCGATCTGCTCATCAAAGCGATGGATCATATCGTCAACACAAAAGGGCGCCGCGACATCCAATGCGCGATTGTCGGCAGCGGCACCGAAGTCCCCAAGCTCAAAGCATTGAGCAAGGAGCTTGCACTCGAGGACTACATCACTTTCACGGGCTTCTTGAAAGGCGATGCCCTTCGCTCAGCTTTGTCTGCCTTCGATGTCGGCATCATTCCCGATCCAAAAAACAGCTATAATGACAAGATATCCATGAACAAGGCGTTTGAGTACATGAGCCTTGCAGTCCCGTTTGTCCAATTCGATTTGACAGAGGGCCGCAACATCGCCGGCAATGCCGCCCTTTACGCCGCCGACAATTCACCATTCGAGTTGGCAGACAAAGCGCTCACCATCTTGGACGACAAGGATCTTCGCGTGTCGCTTATAGAAGCCGGCCGCAATCGGGCTTCGAAAATCCTGCGTTGGGAAAATGAAGCCAACGGCCTTCTTGCCGCCTATCAAAAAGCGTTGCGACCGAAGAGCGAACCGATTCCAGCCACAATGGCGCCGGCCAAGATCGCTTGATGCCAAGGCCTGACAGTCACTGCTAGGGCATTTGCCGCGCTACGAATCGCAACGCGATTGGGTCCGATCGGATGTTGTTCTTGGCCGCGCAGACTTCCAGCACGACGTCCGGATTAATCTCTCAGGGACAGACGCGCTCTAGCCAACGTCGAGAAAAGCGCGAAAGACGGGCGCTGCAATCGACCACATTCCTTCACCAAACCGCGCCAATAGCCCCCCGACCACCGCAGCGGCAATCCAACCAAGCCACTTGCTCGCAACTTTGGCATAGTTGGTCCGCACCCGTACCTCGATCACCTGATCAGGCATCGCCGTTTCGGCCATCAGACCATCACCACCGACAGTCCGCGCTGAAACGATTAATTGCAATCGCCACCGCCCTGCAATCTGCGGTGTGACGACAAATCGCCAACTCGCATAATCATCACCGTAAATGCCGAGTACATTGTTGATCCACTGGGTCTCAGGCATCGCAGCTTCGATAGCAAAGCCCCCCTCGGGTGCGCGAAGCCTGACGGCCATGGCCTTTGTGACGACAATATCGTGCCTCTGCACACTGCCCGGCCCCGCCATCCCCTGATCCGCACCGGCGATACCTGTCCTGGCCACTCTGATCTCAATCGTTTCAGCAATCCCGACGCGCATCCGCCGCGGAATATTTTCCAGCAACTCACCCGGATCGAAGCTTGTTCGCACCCGACCAGCTGGTTCTAACGGAACCTCGCTCGGATAGGGCTGATCAAAACTCTCGGCCCGCGCCTGGCCACGCCGTGGCTCAGCCTGCATGCGGGCGGTGGCTTCCGGTGGCAAGGTTTCAACCTGATTGGCCTCGCCATCCTGCCATGGCGGCTCGCTGGCCGCGCGCCGTCGCCCCTGCACATTCGCCTGCTCCGATTGAACAGACGGCGCCGGCGGCAACGGTGGCGGCAGCGGCCCACGTTGCCGTTTCTTGGCTAAACGGCCTGACAATCCAGGTAATGACGGCGCCCAGCCCGCTGCGGCATCGGGCGCAGCTGGTTCACGCGCCGGACTGTCACCGCTCGATACAGAACCGTCTTCCGCCCGTGAACCGGCATCGACAGCTGCATCAGCTTCATGTCCGCCAGCCGGCGCCGATTGACCTTTATCTGGTGCCGCCTCAGTGACCTCCTGATCCCTCGCAGCACTCACGTCAGCCTTGCGATCAACGTCTAAAACCGAATCATCACTCTGCTCAGCCTCGCCTTGACTGTCGCCGCGCGCCCGAGACTTTGCAACCGCCTGGGCGCCACGCTGACTGACCCGCTCGCGCGCCGTCGCCAGGATTTCATCGGTCGACGCCCCGGCAGCCGCAGGCCTGCGTGGCTCCTTTTCCCGGTCAAGCTGACGTGCGGCATTATCCTGCATTCGCGCTTTCACCGTTGCGCTTTGCAACGCCCGTATGGCGGCTTCAAACGTCAAGCCATGGTGACAGAGCAGTTCCGCGGCCGAACTCTTGCCCTCACCGACGATCGCAGCCAACACAATCGCACCGTTGACCTCGCGACGTTTGCTTTGGCGTGCGGCAGCAACCGCATATTCCATGATTTTCACCAATGCCTGCGAAACATCGGGATCGCCACCCTCCCCTTCTTCCAAATTCTCCAATAACTTAGAAACGTCGACATTGATCGCGTCGGTAGTGATGCCGCAGACCTCCATGATGGCGGTCGCATCCGGATCCGCCGTCAAGGCCAGCAGGAGATGCTCCAGATCCACCTCTTGGTGCGATTGTGCCCGGGCGTAGCCGAAGGCGCGCGAAAGGCTGTCTCCCAGAGACTTGGAATGGGGCACCCAGCCCAGCATTTCGCCAAACGACTGCGCCATAGCGCTAAATTTCCTTGCCAATGGTGCACATCACGTTGCACATCGAACCAGCGGATAACAAATCAATTACTGCAAATCGACCCACTTTTGCGACCTCAGCCGCCGCGGCATGAGCATTACAACAGCTCGCCGTCTATCGCCAGAATGCATATAGATGATAAATGTGGGCGAATTCCGTTGAGAGGCCCCAACATCCAGATATAACGATATAAAAACCGGATCATTAGGATGCTTTGATATGTCTGCAAAGACCCCAAAAAAACCGCCATCTGGTGGAAGCGTAACGCGTGATGAGTCGCAACATGTGAGCGCTCATCTCCAAGCCCGTATTCTCGCTGAAGCATTGCCGCACCTCATCCGTTATGACGCGGAAACGGTGGTCATCAAATTTGGCGGCCATGCCATGGGCGATGAGAAGCTCGCGGATGCTTTTGCTCAGGACATCGTGTATTTGAAGCAATCCGGCGTCAACCCGGTTGTCGTCCACGGCGGTGGGCCACAGATCGCAGCGATGCTTGAAAAGCTTCAGATTCAGTCCGAATTCGTGAACGGATTGCGTGTAACGGACAAACCAACTGTCGAGATCGTCGAGATGGTTTTGGCTGGCGCGATCAACAAGGAAATCGTAGCTGCGATCAATCGTCAGGGCGGCAAAGCCGTCGGCATCTCCGGCAAGGATGCCAATCTCATGATCGCCCGCAAAATAACTCAAATCGTAGATCCGGAATCAAATCTGATGCAGGCCGTCGACATTGGCTACGTTGGTGAACCGGAACAGGTCAACGCCCATATCGTCAGCGTGATATCTGGTTCTGATCTGATACCGGTGATCGCCCCGATCGGTGCCACTGCCGATGGCCAGACGCTAAATATCAACGCCGACACTTTTGCCAGCGCACTGGCCGCGCAGATGCAGTCGAAACGATTGCTATTGTTGACCGATGTCGCAGGCGTGTTGGACAAGGATGGTAAGCTGATACCACAGCTAACCCTTGAGGAGGCCCGTAAACTGATAAAGAACGGCACCATAACGGGCGGCATGATCCCCAAGGTTGAAGGCTGCATGCAAGTCGTCGAAGCTGGCGTCGAAGCCGTCGTAATCATTGATGGTCGCGTACCACATTGCGTCCTTCTGGAGCTGTTCACCGATCATGGCGCGGGCACACTCTTGGGCGATCGCGCACCGCGCGCAGGTTATCAAGAATGACGCGATTGACCGGCACCAAGCACCGCGGTTTTGATAACACCTGCGTTTGGGTCTTCGACCTCGACAACACTCTTTACCCGTCCGAATGCAATTTATTTGCCCAGGTCGACCGCAGAATGGCGGAATTTATCGCCAATTACTTAGGGGTTCCCTTCGCCCAGGCGCGGCATTTGCAAAAGAGCTACTATCGCCAATTCGGCACCACACTCGCTGGGCTGATGAAGGTTCACAACTTGGCTCCCGCGGACTTTCTGGACTATGTCCACGATATCGATTTGTCACACGTACCTGAGCACCCCGAACTCGCCAGTGCCCTTGCCGCCCTACCAGGACGCAAGCTGATCTTCACCGCAGGCTCACGCACGCATGCTGAACGGGTAGCCGGTAAGGTTGGCATCCTCCACTTATTCGAGGACATTGTTGATATCGTCGGCACATCATTTGTTCCGAAAGAACGGGCAGAGGCCTATCATACCTTGCTCGAACGGCATGGCTTTGAGGCCAACGAAGCAGCCATGTTCGAAGATCTGCCGCACAACCTCGTTCCCCCGCATGAACTTGGAATGACGACGGTTCTGGTCCAGTCAACCTACATTGATCACCCGATACAAAAGAAAATCAGCTCTTGGACAGAATCACCCGAGCATGTCCACCACATAACCGATGACCTTGCCGGCTTTTTGAAAGACTTGTCGCAAGCACCAGACGCGACAACGTCCGCCTAGACCTTTGCGCCTTAAGATGATCGACCCATGAGAAACGAGCAACTTTCTGCATCAACTCGGAATCGGCACGATCCTGATGGCATGCCGTTTGCTCGAGCCCGGTCTATCATGACATCAATCGATCACGCGGCCGGCGACATCGCACATCACGCCTATCAGCTCACCAGGACGTAACGGATCATCAAACAGGCTTAAGTCCGCGACAACATCAATGCTGCCCCCAGGCACCTCGAGCAATGCCCAATGGAAACCGCAATCGGTGACCTCATTTTCAAGTCTGCGATACGATTTCACCGTGCCAATGATCTGCGCCAATGAAGAGGGAGGCATTTCCCGCGCGCCCGCTACAGTATTGAGATAAGCGGCAACTGGCGCATTATCGTTATCGGCCACACCACACTTGAGCCGCGCATCGTCGTCAATCATGGCCAACGCAAGGGCACTCCCGTGCGCTTGACCAAGGATCTCCATCTCACTGACAAACCCCACCAGCTTGACGCGGGCGACAATCGGCAAACTGCGATAAGCATGACGGGCAAAGTCAACTGCATCAAAGGCCAACACAGTGCGGTGTTGCATTGGTTGCGATTCAATATCGACCGCGCCAACCATTACACCTTCGAAGTCTGTGTCCCCTTGACGCTTGCAAAACTGGGTAATCTGCAGGCTAACCTCTCCATCGCCAGCAAAAAACGGCCGCCACCCGACAACCCGGCCACCATCGATGCGGCCAAATACGTTTCGTTCGCCTTCCAAATGATACCAGAGTTCCGCGCCCATGCCGCTGCGCCACACGACATAATCGCCAGCCACGCATGCATCACGCCGCATCGGATAGCCGCACAGCGCTTCCAACATACGCTCGCCATAGGCTTCGGACTCGAAAACCAACCCAATGGATGAGAGATTATTAGCCATGGCTCCGGCCCCGATGTCCGGCTCAGTTATGCAACCAGACGCTCGAACTCCTTGCGGATCGCTTGGCCCATTTCAGACGTACTAACCTCACGCATATTGGGCTGCATGATATCAGATGTCCGGTATCCTTGCGCCAGCGCGCCGGCGATCGCCTGGTCTACCAAATTCGCTTCCCGGACCATGTCATAGGAATAGCGCAATGCCATCGCGAAACTCGATATCATGGCGATTGGATTTGCCTTGCCCTGCCCCTCGATATCCGGTGCAGACCCGTGCACCGGCTCGTACATGGCATTGCATCGTCCATTGCTGTCTCGCGCCCCGAGGGACGCCGATGGCAGCATACCGAGCGAACCCGTCATCATGGCAGCCTCATCCGACAACAGATCACCAAACAGATTATCGCACACCACCACATCAAACTGCTTTGGGTTTCTGATCAGCTGCATCGCGCAATTATCTGCAAGGATGTGATGCAGTTCAACGCCATCCCCATGCTTCTCATGCGTCGCCGAGACCACCTCATGCCACAATACACCTGTCTTCATGACATTTCGTTTCTCTGCCGAATGCACTTTGCCCGATCGCTTACGTGCCAAATCGAAAGCGACGAGAGCGATGCGCTCAATTTCACCCGTTGTGTAGACGGTGCTATCGACGGCGCGTTTTTCGCCCGATTCAAGTGTGACAATTTCTTTTGGCTCACCAAAATAAGTGCCGCCGGTAAGTTCGCGCAGTATCAGAATATCGAGCCCTTCGATCAGCTCTCGCTTCAGGGAAGACGCTTCCGCTAACGCCGGATAACAGATCGCCGGCCTCAGATTGGCAAACAGCTCCAAGTCCTTGCGCAATCTTAGGAGGCCTGCTTCGGGCCGTATATCGAACGGCACATCATCCCACTTCGGCCCACCGACAGCGCCAAACATCACCGTGCCGATCTCCTCGGCGACTGCCATCGTTTCATCGCGAATCGCAACCCCGTGTGCATCGATTGCTGCCCCGCCGACCAAATCCGTTATGGTCTCGAATCTTGCTGTATTCGATTTATCATTGAAGAACGAAATTAGCCGCTCCACCTCGGCCGTAACTTCCGGACCGATACCATCCCCTGGCAGTAGCAACATCCTATGTGTCGTCATAACGCGTATCTTCCTTCGTCTTTGTTCGTCGAGTTCGTGCCTAGAATTAGTATCGCCTCAAGCATAGTGGCTCTAGCAGGCTTGATGGCGGGCCAACGATCTG
Organism: Hyphomicrobiaceae bacterium; assembly: GCA_965223255.1. GTDB lineage: Bacteria > Pseudomonadota > Alphaproteobacteria > Rhizobiales > Hyphomicrobiaceae > CBDCWA01. Next base: position 1,898,564 of record CBDCWA010000004.1, read on the forward strand.
TCATCCGCATTAGCCGGCAACGTGTCGCTAACGCAAGTCCTACAACAGTAGGAAAAAACCATTGATGGCCGACAGGAGGCCAATGGCGCCCAGCCCGCCCGCCAGCAGTAGCGGCAGCACTGTTTCAGTAATCAATGCCACCGACGCCAGAACGATTGAGATTTGCAGAAACGCGCGTGCCCAGTCGAAGAACGGATCACGCTTGAGCGCTTCGTCCCGCACCTTCTCCAGTGTTTTGCCTTTGGCCCACAGCTCATCGAGGCCCTCTTTCTTCTTGGGATCGCTGGTAAGTTTTTTAATATAGTCACGGTAAGCCTGCAGCTTCTGGGTTCGCGCTTTGCGCTCTTCCTCTGTCAGCGATGTTCCTTTGGCAAGTTCCATCTCTAAGCGATCAGCCGCTAGAATATAACTCGCCCGGCGCATATTCTTAGCCTGAAAAAAGGCCCAGGTATTCGTCACATCTATGTTTGCGAGCGTTGCATCTTTGCTGGCATTGTCGCCGCCAAGCGACGCTATCGCCAGCAACACGGCTAGGCTTGCAATAAAAACGCCGATCAGTTTTTCGCGCCGCCCAGTGCCCTTCCGGCCAGTCTCAGCAGCACTGCCATCGTCCCCCCCGGGCGTCGAAACGCTCATCATCACTCCCTTCAAAATCCAAGCACGTCGGACATTGCGAAGACACCGGGTCCCTTGCCGTGCGCCCATAGCGCCGCCTTGACGGCCCCTTGCGCAAAAACCGCTCGATCGCTGGCGCGATGGGAAAATTCGACACGCTCGCCATCACCGGCGAAAATAATGGTGTGATCCCCAACCACGCTGCCGCCCCGCAGTGTCGCAAATCCGATGTCCCCCTTGCGCCGAGGCCCGGTATGTCCATCCCGCGAGCGAACACTGCGTTCGCTGAGTTCAATACCACGCCCAAGAGCCGCAGCCTGCCCCAGCATCAAAGCCGTCCCCGACGGCGCATCCACCTTATGGCGGTGATGCATTTCGACGATTTCTATATCGTAGTCTTCGCCGAGCGCCTCTGCGCCTTTGCGCGCAAGCGCCACGAGCAAATTGACACCCAGGCTCATATTACCGGCCTTGACGATCGTCGCATGCCGGCCTGCAGCCTGGATGGCATGTTCCTGGTCGTCAGTGAAGCCCGTGGTACCGATGATATGGACGATACGCGCATTCGCCGTGAGCTCGGCAAAGGCGACCGTCGCGGCAGGCGCCGTAAAGTCCAGGATGGCATCCACCGTCGCGATAACCGCAAGCGGATCATCCGAAATAGTGACGCCCACAGCTTCGCGTCCGGCAACTTCGCCGGCATCCTGACCGATCGCTGCTGCACCAGGCTGCTCGATGGCGCCTGCGACCTGACACCCATCGCTATCGCACACCGCGCGAACCAGAGCGCATCCCATACGCCCAGCCGCCCCCATTACCGCGATCTTCAAATCACTCATACGAACCACCTCTGTCACTCAGGTCATTGCTCATAAAGTCAGCACGACAATGCGGTTGAAACAGAGCGCATGACGAGCCCAAACCCGATGCCGCGGTATAGCAGTCCCACGTGCCCGGAGCCAGTGCGCAACCCCGAGGGCCGTCATGACCCGGCTAGAAGGAAGGGCGCGTCCAGTTACCCCAGCTGAGCACCCGCCGCCAGCACCCAAAAGGCCGTTGGCCAGACCATAGGCGAAATTCAAAGAAGTGAAGCGAACCTATCCCCAGGTAAACCCGATCTTGTCGAGCCGCACGCCACCGATCCGATGCACTTTGCTGTGCGTCGGCCATCCCCCGCGTCCCCAATAAAAACGCGTCGCCATCGAATTGGCTTCGAGCACCCAAACGATCAATCCCTGCAATCCGCGTTGATCGAGCATCGCCCGGCTGGCCTCAAACAAGCCCTCTCCAAGCCCCATGCCGTGATAGTCCGGGGTCAGGTAGAGTTCATAAATTTCTCCACGCTCCGAGCTTCGCCCTCGCGCGACACCATAATTCGCATAACCGACGACACGTCCACCAACCTCCGCCACCAGAATGCCATTGGCGCTCTGCCGGACCTGACATTTCCACCAATCGCGATTGCGTCGATCGATAATACAATTGAGTTGGAGATGCGGAATGATGCCCTGATAAGCAAAGCACCAGGACTCTCTAAACACGCCCACAAGAGCCTCAGCATCGGACCCCCGCGCCGGTCGAAAACCGATATCTAACTTTGTACGCGCCATTTAAATAGTTTAGCGCGCATAGACGGGTCGCCGTCAAGCGGTACCTGCTACTTTGATTATCGTATAATAATAATAAAGAGCCCGGCACAGGCGGTGCCGGGCTCCACTGACATCATGGCCAATGATGTTTTGACTTATTTCTTGAGTTGCTCAAACGATTTCGTCGCCGCCGCATTCATGGTCTCAACCGTTTCTTTGGCAACCTTCGTCGACAATTCGAACAGTTCCTTGGTCTGCGCACTGGTCGCTGCGAATTGCTGTTGCGCAAAATCCGCTTGTAGACGCAATACTTCCGGCAACGAACGCGCACGCGCAATCGCTTCGGCCACATCGAAGGCGGCTTGAGTATTCGTCGTGGTATTCTTGAAGATCTTCTCGCCGATCGTCTTGACGCCGGCTTGGCTGGTTATCACGACATCTTCAAAAACCTTGACGCCATCCTGCGCCACGCCATTGAATTTTTCGTAGGCGTCACGAGACTTCGCCACAGTGTCCTCGGCAATTGCCTGAAAACCCTCAGGGATCTTGCCATCCTTAGCGGCATCAAAAGCGGCTTTGGCCTGCTCGGTGAATTGTTCGCTCATCTCTCTCTCCTCCATGGGCATACGAAATTTGGGTCTGACTTTTCCGTGTTGTCATGACCGAAAGTAGACGTTCACGAAGCTTATATGGCACAAATTATATTGCATTGCAACATAAAATGTTGCATCGCCGCAAATCGCGCGCCTTACATCACATAAGTAATTGAAAACAATACTTAATAATTTCAGTCCCAGCCAAACGTCCGCCCCGTCAGACCAGCGTCTCGAAGATCCGGCGATAATCGACGACTCGGGGATCGAACAGGATATCGGCCTGGCGAATTGGCCTGGCAATGGCAAGACCCTCCAGCGATCGGCAGCGCGACAGGGCGACATAGGCCTGGCCGTGCGCGAAGGTGCCGCGCCCAAAGTCGATATAGACATTGTCGAGGGTCAGGCCCTGGCTTTTGTGAATGGTTAGCGCCCAGGCAAGTCGCACCGGGAACTGGCGAAATACGCCGGCGACATTTTCGACCACCTTGTCCGTGGTGCTGTCGACGGCATACCGGCGATTTTCCCAGGAAACTTGTTCAAGCTCATAGTCACGACCCTTGACCTCGATCCACACCCGCCCGTCATCAAGCTTTGAGACCACCGCGATCGTCCCATTGACCCAGCGCTTCTCGCTGTCATTGCGCAACAGGATGACCTTGGCGCCTTCCTTTAGAATGAGCGTACCGTCGGTCGGCTGCGCGGCTTCTGCAAAATCACCTGAGACGGCCGCTTCAAACGCGTGTTCGCGCCCCTCCAAAGCATCGAGATAGGCGCGGTTGATGCGCTGCGCAGCTGCATTTGTCGGTGTCAAGATGACGAAGGATTGACCTTCGGACAACTTGCGGATGGGATTGACCCGTTCGTTAAGTACATCGAGATCTTCGCCCTCTAAACTCCCTTCGCGCACTTTGTCGAGAACGTCGACCAGTGCTTCATCGCGTTGTCGAAACACCTCCATGAGTTCGACCAGATAAGTGCCGGCGCCATCACACAACGCCGAGTGATGAAAGAATAACGGCCCACCATGCGTCTCTTCCAATAGGGTGGCTTCTTCACCGCGCACCACCGGCGGCAATTGATGCAAGTCACCGAATAGAATCAAACGCAAACCACCGAACGGCTCCCTAAGCTTGCCGCGATTGAGCCTGAGCGATTGATCGATGGCCCACATCAAGTCCGAGCGCACCATCGAAACTTCATCTATGATGAGATACTTAAGCCGCCGCATTACTTTGCCGTTGCGGCTACGCTTGATGTCACCCGGCCCGATCAGGCGCGGCGGAAAACCGAAGAACGAGTGGATCGTCTGGCCACCAACGGTCACGGCTGCAAGACCGGTCGGCGCCAGCACGGCACACTCTTCGTCTAACAGGTCTGCCACACATTTGAGGAGTGTCGATTTGCCTGTGCCGGCGCGGCCCGTAATGAATAGGTGCCCATCGCCGTCAAGGATATGCTCGATAGCTAGCACATGCCCATGCGTTGGCGTCATGCCCTCGGGCCACTGAACGCCCAACGGCAAGACCACATCTTGTTTTGCTTTCGAGGCCACCATGCGTCTTGCATAACCGAGTTCGCGCGACGGCGCCATCCAGGACCAAAGGCTCAGAACACTGCGATCGCGATATACACATCTTGAGCAGCACGACCCGCCGCCACCCGGTTACTCCGCCGCCTTGGCCCGCGCCCGCTTCTTGCGCTCATTGGGATCGAGCCAGCGCTTGCGCAGCCGGATCGATTTCGGCGTCACTTCCACCAGTTCATCGTCTTGAATGTATGACAGCGCCCGCTCCAACGGCATTTTCATCGGCGGCGACAAAAACACGTTTTCATCTTTGCCGGCCGCCCGCACGTTGGTGAGTTTCTTGCCTTTTAGCACATTGACGTCGAGATCGTTTTCCCGCGAATGCTGGCCAACGATCATGCCCTGGTACACTTTCGTTTGCGCCCCGATCATAAGAGCGCCACGCTCTTCCAGATTGAAGAGCGCATAAGCAACCGCATCGCCCTCGCCGTTTGAGATCAACACACCTGTGTTGCGGCCAGCGATATCTCCTTTGTAGGGCACATAGGAGTGAAACAACCGGTTCATCACCGCGGTGCCACGGGCGTCGGTCATCAATTCAGAATGGTAACCGATCAGGCTTCGTGTCGGCACCAGCAGCACCAGTCGCTGCCGACCACCACCTGAGGCACGCATCTCGATCAATTCACCGCGCCGCTCAGAAAGCTTCTGGACCACGATGCCCGCAAACTCTTCATCGACATCGACGATGACTTCTTCCACAGGCTCCAATGTTTCACCGGTTGCCTCGTCTTTTTGTGTAACAACCTGTGGTCGCGAAACGGTGATCTCAAAACCCTCGCGCCGCATTGTCTCAATCAGGATTCCGAGCTGCAATTCACCGCGTCCTGCAACCTCAAAGGAATCGCGATCGGGACCATCTGTGACGCGAATAGCGATATTGCGCTCAGCCTCCTTCGCCAACCGCTCGCGGATCACCCGACTTTGCACCTTATCGCCTTCACGCCCGGCAAGCGGTCCATCATTGATACGAAACATCATCGCCAGCGTTGGCGGATCAACCGGCTGCGCCGCAATCGGCTCCTCAACGGTGATATCACACAACGTGTCGGCCACCGTGCCAGTGGTCAGCCCGGCTAGCGCCACGATATCGCCGGCCTCACCGATCTCGATCGGCTGGCGCTCCAGGCCACGAAACGCCAGAACGCGTGTCGCACGCGCCGTCTCGATGACCGATCCATCCCGCCTCAATGCCTTGATCTGCTGATTAGGCTTGATCGAACCCGACGTAATGCGCCCAGTCAAAATGCGCCCCAGATAAGGATCGGCTTCGAGCGTCGTTGCAAGCATACGAAAAGCACCCGGCTCGACCTTCGGCGCCGGCACATGGCTCAGCACCAAATCAAACAACGGCGCAAGATTCTCCCTTGGCCCTTCCGGCTCCGGCGCCATCCAACCGTCGCGGCCGGACCCGAACAGGGTTGGAAAATCGAGCTGCGCATCATCGGCATCGAGGTTGGCGAAGAGGTCAAACACTTCGTTCAAGACATCCATATGCCGTTCGTCGGGGCGGTCGATTTTGTTGATGGCAACGATCGGCCGTATGCCAAGCTTTAGCGCTTTTGAAACGACAAATTTTGTTTGTGGCAAAGGCCCTTCGGACGCATCGACCAGTACGATGACGCCATCGACCATATTGAGAATGCGTTCGACCTCGCCACCGAAGTCGGCATGGCCCGGCGTATCGACAATATTGATCCGGGTCTCCTTCCACACGACGCTGGTGCACTTTGCCAGAATCGTAATGCCGCGCTCACGCTCCAGATCATTGCTGTCCATCGCCCGCTCGGACACCCGCTGGTTGTCGCGAAACGCACCAGACTGGCGCAAAAGCTGATCGACCAGCGTCGTTTTGCCATGATCGACATGCGCGATAATCGCGATATTGCGGAGCTCCATGAGCAATCCTTGTGCCTAAATCTCTTGGGGTACTGCGCGCCGCAGCCGGCGGCGTTTCGTGGCGCCAAGCCGTCCATCGGCCCGATCCATTGTGCAGAGCAACAAGGCGCCTTCGATATCATACCTCAGCGAAACCGGCTAGAGCGCTATGATGCGTTCTACCCACCCCGCTTGTCGCGCATCGCTAGCGTCCTAAGCCTTAGCGCATTAAGCCGTATAAACCCCTCGGCATCCTGCTGATCATAAGCGCCCTTGTCGTCCTCGAAGGTCACGAGATCTGCTGAATAGAGTGATTGCCCGCTCTCGCGTCCGGTGACAATAACGTTGCCCTTATAAAGCTTGAGTTGCACCGTGCCCTCGACCTGCTCCTGGCTCTTGTCGATCAGCGCTTGCAACATATGGCGCTCCGGCGAAAACCATAGCCCGTTGTAAATCAGCTCCGCGTATTTCGGCATCAACTCATCTTTGAGATGTGCCGCACCGCGATCGAGTGTGATCGATTCAATTGCTCGGTGCGCCTGCAATAAGATTGTGCCACCCGGTGTCTCATAAATGCCGCGCGACTTCATACCGACAAACCGGTTCTCGACGAGATCTATGCGCCCGATCCCATTATCGCGACCGAGATCGTTGAGCGCTGTTAGAAGTTCTGCCGGCGACAATGATTTACCATTGAGAGACACCGCATCGCCCTTTTTAAATCCAATGCTGATCTCAACCGGTTTGTCGGGGGCTTCTTCGGGTGCCACAGTGCGTTGGAACACATAGTCCGGCGGCGCCTGAGCCGGATCTTCAAGTACTTTACCTTCCGAAGAAGAGTGCAACAGATTGGCATCGACGGAAAACGGTGCTTCGCCCCGCTTATCTTTTGCAACCGGAATCTGATGGCTTTCGGCAAACGCGATCAATGCCTCCCGGCTCTTGAAATCCCACTCACGCCAGGGCGCGATGATCTTGATATTTGGCTCGAGTGCGTAATAGCCGAGCTCGAACCGCACTTGATCGTTACCCTTGCCGGTCGCGCCATGACAGACGGCATCGGCACCGGTCTCTCGCGCAATTTCGATCTGGCGTTTGGCAATCAGCGGTCGCGCGATCGACGTGCCGAGCAAGTATATCCCTTCGTAGAGCGCATTTGCCCGAAACATCGGAAAGACATAATCGCGAACAAACTCTTCGCGCAGATCATCAATGTATATTTCCTTGATGCCGAGCATCTCCGCCTTGCGGCGCGCCGGCTCCAGCTCTTCGCCTTGCCCGAGATCGGCGGTGAATGTCACCACCTCGCATCGATAGGTTTCTTGCAACCATTTTAGAATAATCGATGTGTCGAGCCCGCCCGAATATGCGAGCACCACCTTCTTAACGTTCCGCTCTATTGCCGGCATCGCCAAGCCTCTTCTATTTTCCTTAATCAATCGACGCGACGAGTATGACGACCCTGGGCTGCATGTTCTGTCTCATTTGAGCCTAAACCACAAACACAATCGCGTCTTAAGCACCACATCACATCCTCCATGCGCTGAATTTCTGTGCCAAACAGAGTTAACCTAATCCCATAGTTTAACTGTTTGCGCCTAAGAGTAGCCACTGACAATATGGCCCAGCCCAACCTAAACTGCTAAGCTTCCACCTGGAGACCGCCCGAATCGGAGATTGCCACTGTGAATATATTACTAAGACTACCCCTCGCAGCCATTGCCGCCATCTTTGCCCTCACAATGATCGCTGCACCGGTTGACGCTCAACGTTCGACGAAGCCGGCCGCTAAGCCGGCAGCAGCTGACAACAAGTCGAAAAAGAAGGCTACTAAAGCCAGAAAGACAAGCAAGAAGGCCAAAAGAAAAAGCAAGAAAATAGCTTCTGCTTGCCAGGGTTTAGCGCAAGCGCGCTGCACATCAAATAAGACCTGCTCCTGGGTGCGCGCCTCGGTCCGCAAGAAGACAGGCAAGAAGATCAAGGCCTATTGCCGCTCAAAACCGAAGCGCAAGAAAAAGAAATAAACTGATTGCCGAAATCAACCAGTGCATGCGCAGGCCGGATGACCATCTCCGGCCTGTTTTTCTCGCCCTCCGTCAGCAACACCGGCTTACCCTAGAGAGGCAAACGGTATCTTACCGGCCTTGAGGCACTTCACATAAGGCTCACAGATGATCTGGGCCATCGCATGCCCGCCATTTGAACGAACATGGGCGAAACCATCGCGCACATCTGAGCCAACCTTCGGCGGCTCCAAAGTCACATCCCTCGTGTTAGCTGCAAATGGCCAGTCTGGCATGTTGAACCAGGCAGGGGATTGCACCAGGTTGAAAGGTGGATAGCCGCCAAAAAAACCAGCCGTGGGATACCTGGGCCCCGCAGGCCAGACCCCGAAAAGAGCCGCGCCACTGAAAGGCATCGGCCAACCGACACCACCAGCCCCAAAAGCGCCCGCCGTCCCGTAAGCAGTCCAAACCTCCGACCAAGGCCAGTGTGTATCGGGATGCCGGTACCAGGACCGCTGCGCCGGCGGCGCGACCGTCTCTTGCATCGCCTCCGCGACAGCGGCGGTTTGCTTGGCAACCGCATCGACCCACAGTGTACTTAGGCTCGCCATGGCATCAATCATGTGACTGGCCACCGCTGGCAGGGCGCCATCTTCCCCGCCCCTCGAACCTGCTGTCTCCGGGTCCCTATCCATTGTCTCTCCCAATACCGTCGCTCCGTACGAATAAACACGAATGATAGCAGCATTGCTGCGCTGCATCAAATATTTTGCGCTGCAAAAACATCACCCACTGACCAATCATTGCCTGAGACGGCCGGCATAGCGCCCGGCCAGCGCCCAATAGACCACCCCGCCTACCCCACCAGACATCAAAAAAGCGCTCAAGCCATAAAAAGATAGACCGGCCAGCCCCTGTCCCGGTTCCCACATTAGCCCCCAAAAGTATCCAATCAGAGCTATGGCAAGACCGCCGGAGATAGCTTGCCACCACTCTCTTAGCCGCCAGACCTCTGCAACAACAGCAAGCACCAGCAGCCAGTGCCCCGCGCCATATGCAATAGTGCTTGCCGTCAACGCAATTACGGCCAGAGCACTGCCGCGGGCTTTGGCGCCCCCGAACAGATCTAACAACGGCATCAAGAATGCAGCCTTAACGATTCCGGCCGCAAGGCAAGCGGCCAATAAGGCACCAACAAGTCTAAGACCAACGAAAACTAGCCTAAGTGTCATTCACACCGCTCCAAAATGCGAGCGTTGGGGGGCAAGCGGTAAGACCCCCGAAAGCGCGGATCCGAGACCCGTGCACCAACGATGACCACATGCCTCATGCCGATCGCCCGGCAATCAGCCAATAGACCAACCCGCCAGCAAACCCAGCCGTCGCAAAGACCTGAAAAACGACAATAGATGGCATTTGCTCTGTCGTAGACGACCCGAACATCCCGACCAGCGGAATAAGAGCCGCCACAACACCGCCGCCGACTATGTAATAGATAAAAGACCTGATCCGCGCCACTTCACCGATGATCACCAGCAACAAAGCCGGCAACACTGTCAGGCCAGAGGCAAGCAGATGAACACCAAAAATTATTTCGAAAATCGAAGAGAGCTGATCAGCCTCTGATCCACGCTCATGCATATAGTGCGTGAACCGTTCCGCCCCCAACGTGAAAAGAACATAGAAACTCACAATGGCCGCAATGATGACTGCGAGCGGCACCAGCAACATCCGGCCAATCACCCCCCAAAACGACATATTGCCTCCGTTTGCCTTTCGATCGCCGCATGCTCAAGGCCCGACCCACCTGTGAGCGCTCATCAGGTGGATCAGAAGTTCGCTACCGTATGCAGCAACCTTCGGTCGAACTTCTGGTTCAGGTCACCAGCTCTCATATTCTGTCATCTTCTAGCCAAGTCGGTCACGCGCCGCCAGCTTTTCACTGTCTGATTTCAGCTGCCCACAGGCGGCCAGAATGTCGCGTCCCCTGGGCGTGCGCACCGGGCTCGCATAGCCCGCTCCATTCACGACCTCACCAAACCGTTCGATGGTCTCCCAGGATGAGCATTCATAACCGGTGCCCGGCCACGGATTGAACGGAATGAGATTGATCTTGGCGGGAACGCCCTCCAGCAACCGCACCAGACCTTTGGCGTCCGCGAGGCTATCATTAATACCTTTGAGCATGACATATTCGAAGGTAATCCGCTTGGCGTTGGACACACCTGGATAGGTGCGGCAAGCCGCAATCAACTCTGCAATTGGATACTTGCGATTAATCGGTACCAATTGGTTTCTAAGCTCATCGTGAATGGCATGCAGTGAAATTGCCAGCATCGTACCGGCCTCTTCGCCCCATTTGGCAATCATCGGAACGATTCCCGAGGTCGAAAGCGTAATCCGGCGCTTTGAAAATGACAGCCCGTCGCCGTCTGCGGCCACCGCCATCGCATCTCTGACATTATCGAAATTGTAGAGCGGCTCACCCATACCCATCAGAACGATATTGGTTATCTTGCGCTCGGTATCGGGAATGAGCCCGCCATCATCAGGCCTCAGCGCGCCCGGCCAATCACCAATCCGATCCCGTGCGACCAAGATCTGCGCCACAATTTCTTCTGCTTCCAGATTGCGCACGAGGCGCTGCGTACCGGTATGGCAAAACGAACACGTCAACGTGCACCCAACTTGGCTTGACAGACACAACGTGCCGCGATCACGTTCCGGAATATAAACGGTTTCAATTTCTGCCGGTCGCGCGTCATTCCCACGTCTGGGCAGGCGCAATAACCATTTCCGTGTTCCATCCTTTGCAACCTGTTCACGCACGATCTCCGGTCGCCGCAGCGAGAACTGCTCTTGCAATTGTGCCCGAAGCGCCTTTGAGACATCGGTCATATCTTCGAAATTGGTAATGCCGCGCGCATAGATCCAACTCCAAAGCTGATTGACCCGCATGCGGACCTGGCGCTCCGGCACACCAATGGCCGTTAGGCATTGCCCAAGCCCCTTGCGCGTCACCCCCGCCAGACTGGAGGAGAAATCGGCGCCGTCCACCAGCCCACTTGGGCGTTCGAATTCACCATATATCGCCATGGTTCCAATACATTTCGCCTCTGTGGCAGGGCCCGATGCCCCTGCTCACAGAAAATAGTCTCTGAGGTATCCAACCATCAAAAAAAGACCCGACAGCACCACCGTGCTGTCGGGTATTGTAACACGTCCGCCACCTGCCAACCACGCCGATGGCTCACCACCGAGCGGCGGCCGCGCAGCTCTTACTTCTTATCCGGTGCAGCCGGTGTCTTATTGGGCTTGCCTTTGGACTTCGACTTATCACCGTCAACCTGCTTGTCCGATTTATCATCAGAAGCATTGCGCTTAGGCGCTCTTTCAGGCTTCGGCGGCGGCACACCCGACTTTGCCAAAACGAAATCGAGGGCATAATTGAGCTGCGTATCCTTGGTCTTATCCTGCGGCACATAAGCAGAAGATCCGGATCTTTCTTCCTTCTCGCCGCCCTCACGCTTGATATGGCCAGGCAGACTGGCCTCGCCGCGCGGGCTCGCATTGGCCAACCGTTTACGCATTTCTTCGGGCAACACCTGCTTGATTTCGATATCGGGCTCAATGCCTTTGGCTTGGATCGAACGTCCGGACGGCGTGTAATAGAGCGCTGTCGTCAACCTGATAGCACCACCATTATTGTGCAGCGGGATAATGGTCTGGACCGATCCCTTACCGAACGACCGTGTCCCAACGATCGACGCTCGTTTGTGGTCTTGCAACGCGCCGGCCACGATCTCAGACGCCGAAGCAGAACCGCCGTTGACCAGTACCACCATTTTCTTGCCCTCGGTGATATCACCGGCCCGCGCCTGCTTGCGGTCCATCTCCGCCAGATTGCGCCCCTTGGTCAGGACGATTGCCCCCTTATCAAGAAAATCGTCTGTAACGGCAACGGCCTGATCCAACAGTCCGCCTGGGTTGTTCCGAAGATCAATCACATAGCCCTTGAGCTTTTTGCCTGCCTGTTTCTTCAGGCGGGCCACAGCTTTGATCAGGCTCTTGTGGGTTTGCTCATTGAACGTGGTGATTTTCAGATACCCAACCTTGCCATCGCGCTCGAGCCGCGCCTTGACCGGATTGATCTTGATCACCGCACGTACAATTTTGATGTACTTTGGCTCTTCCTCGCCCTTGCGCTGGATCGTCAACTTGATGGTTGTATTAACCGGCCCGCGCATTTTTTTGACTGCCTGGCTGAGCGTAAGACCTAGGATCGGCTTGTCGTCCAAATGGGTAATGAGGTCATCGGCTTTAACACCTGCTTCGTATGCCGGCGAATCCTCAATCGGGGCAATAACCTTGATGAGACCTTTTTCCATCGTCACCTCGATACCGAGGCCGCCGAATTCGCCACGTGTTTGCACACGCATATCATTATAGCTCTGCCGGTTGAGGAAAGCCGAGTGCGGATCAAGGCCGGCCAGCATACCATTGATGGCGGATTCTATGAGTTTTTCATCGTTAGGCTTTTCGACGTAGTCGCTGCGCACGCGCTCCAATACATCGCCGAATAAATCCAGCTGTCCATAGATATCAGGACTCTTTTTGGTCGCTGATAGCGTTTGTGTAACGTTAAAGACCGAAGTCAATCCGGCAACGCCGGCCAACGTTATGAATGTCCAAAACGCAAATTCAGATCTACGCATCATCCTTCCGCCTTTCGCGAACCCTTAAACCACCATGGCTCAGGATTTATCGGTCGCCCGCTCTTTCTAAACTCAATATAGAGCACGGGGGGCCTGTCCTTGGATTTACCTTTACGCTTAACGTCCATTGTTCCAACCGGTTCGGACGCCACTACAAATTGGCCAACCTGCACATCGATGGTCGACATCCCTGCCAATAATACATGATAACCATCACCAGCATTAATGATTAAAGTCTGACGATAGCTCCGAAACGGCGCGGCGAAAACCACCCATCCATCACATGGCGAAACAATCTGTGCACCATGCCGGGTATCGACATAAAGGCCCTTGGATTTTTCTCCCAGTGCATCTCTTTTCCCGAAAGCCACCCGAACCCGGCCCACCACCGGCCAGGGGAGTTTTGCCTTCGCCTTATGAAATGGGATCGCAGGCGTCAAACGTGCAGGGTTGGTCCTAAAAACACTGTTCGCGGGGCTGTGTGTAATGATCGACCCACCCGTCGATGGAGACGGAATGAGCGCGACTTGCTGGTCTTTCTTCCGGTCGCGCTGTTGATATTCGCCAAGCTTGGTCCTCTTCGCGACAGCTTTATCGAATTTCGCGATCAATTCAGAAAGTGATTTAACGTTGGCAACAACCTTACTGGCCGTTTGATTGATTACTTTGAGGCGCCGCTGCCCCTCCGTCACCGACTTTTGCTTTTCATCGATCAGCGCCTGAAGTTCGGTTTGGGCCGCCGCCAGATTCTTAGTTGCCGCCGCGAGCTCGGCTCGTTTCGTCCTGATATTGCCGATCAACGACTGGATTTCATCGAGCTGCTTGCCAAGCGTGCGGGCCTTGTCTTGCAAATGCGGGAACGCGCGCGCCATCAGCATAGCGCTACGCACCATCTGCAGGGCATCCTTGCGCGGTGTGACGATCACCGGGGGCGGATTACGGCCCATGCGCTGCATAGCAGCCAGCAATTTCGAGATTGACGCATAATTGGCAAATAGTCTGCTCTGCGCCGCCTGCCGCCGTCCATTAAGGCGTCGCAACCGTGCTTCTATGAGATTCAATCGCGCTTCGACACCGTGGATGGTCTGGCCCATCTCGATCAGGCGTTCATTGAGTTTGCGCCTTTGCAGCCTCGCGGCAGCGACATCAGTCTTTAGCTTGCGCGCTTCCTTCTTGATTTTGTCAAGTTTTGCCTTATCAGCCTTCAAGCGCTTAGAGGCTTTATCGCGATCGACTTTCTGGGCAACAGCCGGCCCACCGCCCCAGCTGACCATCAGCAACACAGCAGCAATTGTCCAGCCGAAGCTGCGAACCACGGTCATACTGCGTTGCGCTCCTTGCCCACGCATATCGACGCCTCCCTCCTCAGCAGTAGATTATTCTACTCCGAATCGGCAGCGGCACGAATTCAATCACCATTTTGCTCTAGGCTAGCTCGCGAAATACGGCAAATCTATTGCTTTTCGTTGTTTCTTTACTCGAGGGCCAGCCTGCGACACATCACCCGACTTCAGCCATCGCCTTGGCCTTGTCAGATCCAAGGGGCTATCACTACTTATCAACAAGTCGTCATACAAGCCGAGACCCGAAATGCAAACTGCATTTTTCTATTTGACCAGCCTCGCTGTCGCAGCGGTCTTCGTTGTTTTGCTTTTGGGCCTTGGCAATCTGTTGCGCACCAACAGCGCCAACATGAGCCAGACCCTGATGCGCTGGCGGATCGTACTCCAGTTCATCGCAATCATCGTATTGATGATCGCCGTCTATTTTATGCGCCAATGAGGCTGGAAACCCGGCTTCGCTGATCGGCACCAGCAATTCATTTCAGATCGAGAATTGTGCCCCGCCCCCTGCTGCCGCTGGATCTGGCATGCCATGCTGGGCGGCACACGACCTTGACCCTGCCTCGGAAGCAATTAGTGTGAGACAGCAAGCGCTTGGCGTTTGCAAGGGATTTGCGCGATTGTCACCCAAAGCCGGATCAGCAGCCCGTTATGGCGTTTGCCGGACGGCTGACAATCTAAACTGACTGAACCACATCGTCTCGCTTCAATTGGCATCAACAGAACATGGTCATCCTGAACAAGATTTATACGCGCACCGGCGATGACGGCACGACCGCTCTTGGCACCGGTGAGCGTGTTGGCAAGAACAGCCGACGTGTTTGCGCTTACGGGACCGTGGATGAGACCAACGCAGCCATTGGCTTCGCCCGCTCCTTGCTGGCACAGGACGACCCGCTGATCGACACAATATTGAACAAGATCCAAAACGACCTATTCGATCTTGGCGCCGACCTTTGCGTTCCCGATCGCGGTGAGACACTGTCCTACGAGCCCTTGCGGATCAGCGACGCTCAAGTCGCGCGCCTGGAAAGCGACATCGACACGTTGAACGCCGACTTGGATCCGCTGCGCTCCTTCGTCCTGCCCGCCGGCACACCTGCAGCCGCCGCCCTTCACATCGCCCGCACCGTTTGCCGCCGTGCCGAGCGCGAAATCATCGCTTTGACACAAGATCCTTCTGAACCCGTATCGGCGCCCGCCTTGAAATATCTTAACCGGCTATCAGACCTTCTATTCGTTGCAAGCCGCTATTTGAACAATGCTGCCGCTGGCGACATCCTCTGGCAACCGGGTGAAAATCGCTAATCGCCAGCAACTCCGACTATAGAAAGGATCTCATTCCGTGTTCGTTCCAGTCTATGATGAGAACAGCCTCAAGAAGATCCGCTTTCAGTATATGACGGTGGCGTTGATCGTGGCCAATATTGCCGTCTTTGCGCTGCAGTTATCCGGCCAACTGCAGCATGCCCTCGTTGCTGGCTTTGCCGTTGTACCGATCGAACTTTTGAATGCCAGCTTTCTGGGGACCGCACCCACCGGGACGGCCATCGCCGCGCCGCCCGAGCATTTGACGCTCGTCTCCTACATGTTCTTTCACGGCGGCGTCATGCATCTGCTGGGCAACATGCTCTTCCTCTGGGTTTTCGGCGACAACGTCGAAGACGCCATGGGGCATTTCAAATTCCTGCTATTTTACCTGATCTGCGGTGTGTTTGCCGGCCTGGCACATGCATACATGCAATCGGAATCGACCCGCCCGCTCATCGGCGCCAGCGGTGCCGTCGCCGGAGTTATTGCCGCCTACCTCATATTGCATCCGCGCGTAAACGTCTGGGTCTTGGTGTTCCGCATCATTCCATTGAAGATCACCGCATCCCTAGCGCTTGGCGCATGGATCATTTGGCAAATCATGATGGTGCTCATCCCCTCCCAGGGGCCGGTAGCCTGGTGGGCCCACATCGGTGGTTTGATCGCTGGCGCCATATTGGTCATTTTCATGCGCCGGGCGGATGTGCCCTTATTCGACCGCGGCCTACGTTCCGCCTAGCGTTTCGTGTGCGGGACGAAGCGATGCTCTGAAATACCGAAATTGCATAATCCCGGCCGCACCCGTCGCCGCACCCGTCGCCCCACCCGTCGAATGTGCAAAACTGACCGATTGACTTGCCGGGACGCTGGGCCTACGTTTGGTTCTTCGCAACTGCGAGATGGCTTGGGCCGATACGCCCGCCAGCACTAATAAACCGAGTTAAGGACACTCCGACAGGGCCCGAACATCTAGAGGCATGTTGAAGCACAACCGCTGCAGTTACCACTGCGGCGCTCTCCGAAAAGGCAGCTATAAATAGGGAATTTGCCGGTAATGAAGGTACTGGTCCCAGTCAAACGGGTGGTGGATTACAACGTAAAGATTCGCGTCCGCGCCGACGGCACCGGCGTCGAACTCGCAAACGTAAAAATGTCTATGAATCCGTTTGACGAGATCGCCGTCGAAGAAGCGGTCCGCTTAAGCGAAGCGGGTACGGCGACAGAGGTCATTGCCGTTTCTATCGGGCCGACCAAGGCGCAGGAGACAATTCGTACGGCCCTGGCGATGGGCGCTGACCGCGGCATCCTGATGGAAGTTGCAGACGGAACGATCGTCGAGCCGCTCGCTGTTGCAAAAATTCTGAAAGCCATAATTGAGCAGGAAGCCATCGATCTGGCAATCTTGGGTAAACAAGCCATTGACGACGATTGCAATCAAACCGGCCAGATGTTGTCAGCACTTCTGGATTGGCCTCAGGCAACCTTCGCCTCAAATGTGACCCTCGAAGACGATGCGGTCTTGGTCACGCGAGAAGTCGACGGCGGCCTGGAGACACTTAAACTGTCGCGCCCCGCCATCATCACGACAGACCTTCGATTGAACGAGCCGCGTTATGCGTCTCTGCCGAATATAATGAAGGCCAAGAAGAAACCGTTGGAGACGAAATCACCGGATGACTATGGTGTGGATATAACGCCGCGCCACAAGATCCTGAACACGGCCGAGCCAGCCGCCCGCGAAGCCGGCGTGACAGTCGCGGATGTTGGCGAACTTGTCTCCAAGCTCAAGAACGAGGCAGGAGTGATCTAATGGCCGTCCTACTGCTTGCTGAACACAACAATACGGCACTCAACGGCGTCACGTCGAAGGCTCTGACGGCAGCTCTGCAATTGAGCGATGACGTCGATATACTTGTTGCCGGCGCGGAGGCAGGTGCTGCCGCGGAGGCAGCAGCCGGTCTTGGCGGAGTTCGAAAGGTTCTGCTTGCCGAAGCGCCACAACTCGCAAATGGCCTCGCCGAGGAAGTTGCAGCGCTGGTCGTGCCGATGATGGCGAACTATGACGCGCTACTGGCACCCGCGACCGCGTCGGGCAAGAACATTCTGCCGCGCATTGCGGCAACTCTGGATGTGATGCAAATCTCAGACATCATCAAAGTGATTTCGCCCGACACCTTTGAGCGCCCGATTTATGCCGGCAATGCCGTTGTCACGGTCCAGACACAAGACCCCAAAAAGATTATCACCGTGCGCACCTCGACGTTCGCCGACAGCGAAACGGCAGCCGCCGCCGCACCCATTGAGACGATCGAGATCCCACAGCCGGTTGCAAAATCATCGTTTGTCAAAGCAGAGATCGCCGAACTGGATCGTCCGGAATTGACCGCTGCCCGGGTTATCATCTCCGGCGGGCGTGGCATGCGCGATGGCGAAAATTTTGCCAAGTTGATCGAACCAATAGCCGATCGCTTGGGTGCAGCAATTGGCGCCAGCCGCGCCGCAGTCGATGCGGGTTATGTGCCAAATGACTATCAAGTCGGGCAGACCGGCAAGGTTGTGGCGCCAGAACTCTACATCGCAGTCGGCATTTCAGGTGCCATTCAACATTTGGCTGGCATGAAAGATTCGAAGGTGATTGTTGCGATCAACAAGGATTCCGAAGCACCGATTTTCCAGGTCGCCGACTATGGTCTTGTCGCCGATTTATTCGATGCACTTCCCGCACTTGATGCGGAACTGGAAAAAGCAGGCCTTTAAATAGGTAATAATTCTAAGGATTGATATCATGGATGCGAACGCTGCCGGGGCCGGGTCCGCCGCTTCCGGCCCTATTGCTGAGATTTCAAATGTCGGCATCATCGGTGCCGGCCAGATGGGTAATGGTATTGCTCATGTGATATCGCTCAGCGGTTACAAGGTTCTGATCAATGATCTGTCGAAGGATCGCTATGATGCTGCGATCAAAACAATTGAAAAGAACCTGTCGCGCCAAATTTCGCGAAAACTCATCACCGATGCCGATGCAAAGGCGGCACTCTCCCGTATTTCGTTCGTCGACAGCTTTTCGAAATTGTCGAGCTGCGAATTGGTGATCGAGGCGGCCACCGAAGACGAAAAGGTCAAGCGCGAGATCTTTACCACCGTTTGCCAGCATCTTGGTGATAAGACCATGCTGGCTTCGAACACGTCCTCGATTTCAATCACCCGGCTCGCCGCGACGACAGATCGCCCGGAACGATTTATCGGCATGCATTTCATGAACCCCGTGCCGATCATGCAGCTGGTAGAGCTGATCCGCGGCATTGCAACAGAAGACGAAACATTTTCGACGTCCCGTGATTTCGTCGAAAGCCTGGGCAAAACGATAGCGGTATCTGAAGACTTCCCGGCGTTTATCGTCAACCGTATTCTGCTGCCGATGATCAATGAGGCGGTCTACACGCTCTATGAGGGCGTCGGCAACGTCGAAGCGATCGACAAGGCCATGCGCCTTGGTGCCAATCACCCGATGGGTCCGCTGGAGCTTGCCGACTTCATCGGGTTGGACACCTGCTTGTCGGTGATGCAGGTGCTTTATGACGGCTTGGCGGATTCCAAGTATCGCCCCTGTCCGTTGCTGGTGAAGTACGTCGAAGCCGGTTGGCTCGGCCGCAAAGCCAAACGCGGTTTTTATGATTATCGCGGCGAACACCCGGTCCCGACACGCTAATCTGGCCGTCATAGTCGGTGCTCATATCGGGCACCCACAAATGGTACTGGAAGGCGAATGGTGCTGTAAGGGCGGCGTCATCAATCAGACGGGACTAACCGACAACCCGCAATCGCTCTGCCGCTGCCGGCCGGTCGGACGCGGCTTTAAACATTTCACCGCGATAACTGAGCGCCTCGGCGACATGATCGCGCCTGACACCGGCCTCTCCGGCCAAATCGGCGATCGTTCGCGCAACGCGCAGCGTCCGGTGAAACCCGCGCGCCGACAGGCCAAGCGACACCGCCGCCGTCTGCAACACATGCTTGCCCTCTTCATCCGGCATTGCAAAGCCTTCCAGAAGTTGGCCGGCCATCTGCGCATTGGTCAACGCCGACGGCAAATCCGGCTTATTGAATCGCCTCACCTGCAGCTCACGTGCGGCCATCACCCGCTTGCGAATGTCACCACTGCCCTCTGCAGGTGCTGGCAATACCAGGTCTGCAGCCGACACCGCTCCGACCTCGATCTGTAAGTCAATACGATCCAACAACGGTCCGGAAATACGAGCTTGATAATCAGCCGCGCATCTCTCACCCCGGCGACAGGTTTGACCGACCCCGCCGCCACAGCGGCACGGGTTCATTGCCGCCACCAATTGAAACCGCGAGGGATAGGCGATGCGATGATTGGCACGCGCAATCACGGTCTCGCCGGTCTCCAACGGCTGGCGCAGGGAGTCCAACACCTGAGGTGAGAACTCAGGAAACTCATCGAGAAACAATACGCCATGATGTGCGAGCGAGACCTCACCCGGACTTGGCCGCGATCCACCACCAACGAGAGCCGCCATGCTCGCCGAATGATGTGGCGCGCGAAACGGCCGCTCGGTGCAAATCCGCCCGCCCATCAATTCACCGGCCAGAGAATGCACCATGCTGACGTCCAACATCTCTTCCGGCGACAGCGGTGGCAGGATTGATGGCAAACGCGCCGCAAGCATTGACTTGCCCGATCCGGGCGGCCCCACCATCAACAGATTATGGCCGCCAGCGGCAGCAATTTCCAACGCCCGCTTCGCTGTCTCCTGGCCTTTGACGTCACGCAAATCCGGCAACGCAGTCGCGCCTGCAGCGACCTCCGGCACTGGCCGCGGCAGTGTCTGATGTCCCTTGAAGTGGCTGATCAACGCCAACATATGCGGCGCCGCCACGATATCGACCTCCTCTCCCGCCCAGGCCGCTTCCGCTCCACACTCTTGCGGGCAAATCAGTCCCTTACCCATGGCATTGGCACCGACTGCCGCCGGTAATCCGCCCGGCACGGCATGAATAGACCCATCGAGTCCCAGTTCACCGATCGCCGCATAACCGGCGATCGCATCAGCTGCAATGGCCTCCATCGCCACCATGAGTGCGAGCGCAATAGGCAGATCAAAATGGCTGCCTTCCTTAGGCAGATCGCCGGGTGCGAGACTGACCGTCACCCGCGTCCAGGGCATCCCGAGCCCGATCGCATGCAAGGCATTTCGAACCCGCTCCCGGCTTTCCGCAACCGCCTTGTCCGGCAGTCCAACGATCGTGAATGCTGCCTGCCCCGGCGTGATACGCACTTCTACGCTGACCGGCCGCGCTTCAACACCGACAAAAGCAAGCGTCGAGATTTTCCCGTACATGGCACACCTCATCCGTTCACGGATGAATAAACCATAACCATGCACCGTCATCACGGGCAATATTATACTTTCCAAACCCAATCGGTGATACTATATTGAATCTCATAGGAGATTCACAATGTCGTTGCTTTCACAAAAACACCTTCAACACGAAGAAGAAGCCTATAAATGGGTCGAATCCCATATCTGGCCAAACGGTCCCGTATGTCCACACTGCTTCGAGGATAAACGTGTATCCAAGATGGCCGGCAAGGCTACTCGACTGGGGCTCTACAAATGCTACAAGTGCCGCAAGCAGTTCCGCGTGACTGTCGGGACCATCTTTGAAAAGTCTCATGTCCCGCTGCATTTGTGGCTGCAAGCATTCTACCTGATCGCCGGTTCAAAGAAAGGCATTTCGGCCAATCAATTGCATAGAACTCTGGGTGTGACTCTCAAGACTGCATGGTTTATGGGGCACCGCATCAGAGAAGCCATGCGCGCTGGCACCTTAACCCCTCCAATGGGTGGTGAGGGTGAAGTGGTCGAAATCGACGAAACCATCTATGGTCGCGCCGCGACCCATCCCAAGGGCCGAAGGCGATTAGACCGGCGCATGACCAATAGCGCGCATAAGAACGTCATACTCTCATTGGTCCAGCACGGCGGTGGCGTGCGCAGCTATCACATCTCAGGCAGCACCGTGAGCGAGGTCATCCCCATCGTTCAGACCAACGTCGCCAAGGAAACCTCGGTCATGACCGATAGCGCACAGCTCTACAAGTATCGGCTTGGTGACTTCGCAAGCCATGATCGCGTGGACCATTCAAAGGCGGAATATACCCGCGAAGAAGTGGGCCGCCCGCTCATCCACACCCAGACCATCGAGAACTATTTCTCAGTGTTTAAGAGGGGTATGCGCGGCACCTACCAGCACTGCAAGGAAAAGCACTTGCACCGATATCTGGCTGAGTTTGATTTCCGCTATAACAACCGTGTTGGGCTAGGCGTGAACGACGAGCAGAGAGCCATCAAAATGGTAAAGGGTGCTCGTGGTAAGCGACTAACTTATCGAACGCCTAGTGCGCGAACAGAATGGAGTGGAGTTTAAGCGTCAACAGCGCCCTGCGCCATCTTCAAATAAACGGTTGAAATAAAACGGAAAGTTTGAAAATCGAGCCAATCTCTTTCCAATACAGCGAATCACTATTACTGTTTGGTTAATTGAGGTAAAATTTTGGCTTGACATATGGCGAATCTTAACTTGACGTTTACGTGCGAATCGCCATATTAGGGTAGTTGCCAGCATCGACCGCTACTTCATCCGGTGGTGCTCGGCCTACGGGAATTTAAGGGTCGCGCCTCTTGGCAGCGACCCTTTTACGTTTGGTGAGACTCCTACATGACTAGCGTGGCCGTCTTTGTCGATGCCGGGTATCTTTTTGCGCAGGGATCGTTCGCGCTGTCCAATACCACTGTGCCACGATCTCAATTAAAGCTCAATTGCACAGCAGCCGCAGCAGAATTGACAAAGGTAGCATTAGAAAAAAGCAATGATTGCCGCTTGCTTAGGATTTATTGGTATGATGGATCGGCATCTGGGCGACTATCTCTTGATCACTCTGAATTAGCCAACACCGATGACATTAAGCTGCGGCTAGGACAAATCAATAGCGCTGGTCAGCAGAAGGGAGTTGACTCATTAATTGTTACAGACTTGATTGAGTTAGCGCGAAATCATGCTGTCAGCGATGCGTTACTGTTGTCGGGGGACGAGGATGTGCGAATTCGCGTTCAAATCGCGCAGAGTTTTGGGGTTCGCGTCCATCTCCTTGGCATTAAGGCAACCAAAGAGTCACAATCTCCACTGCTGCTTCAAGAGGCTGACACCACATCATTTTGGACAGCATCAGAGATCCGTAATTTTTTGTCAAAGAAAACTACAACTCCGCTTGTCAAGCCCACGCCAGCCGCAAAGCAATCTGATGCGTTTGATGTTGTGCCATCCAATCTAGCTGCGGCATTGGATGACGATCAAATTATTGCGTTTTCCGAATTTCGTAAAAAAAATAGGGGAGTCCCAGCCGAGTTCGATGGAAAACTCCTTGCTCAAGCTCGGGATCAGATTGGGCGTGACCTAAATGCAAACGAAAAGAAAACGCTGCGGGCAAAATTCGTAGAGATGGTAAAGAAACGAAAACCAGAACTCTTTGGATAGCGACCTGTCGTGTTTGTCTGTACGCAGATAGAAAAAGCCACAACGACCTGAACCTAATAATTAGTCAAATGCCCAAACAAAAGCCAAAAAACAAACTTACCAAGAAAGAGCAGTTTGAACGGTTTCAGAAGACCGCTCAGGAGCTTGGTGTTGATGAAAGTGGAAAGCCTTTGGATAGGGCGTTTAACAAACTTCGAACCAAAAAACCTTTTACTTCTTCGCCTGTATCTTCTGAGAAAGACGACTCATGAAAGTTCGAACTGCCCTGAGCACATCTTCTGCTTCTTCGGGGCTGTAATGCCGCTCTATGTGCATAGTTGGGTTGCGCCAAGCTATTTTTACAGATTGCAGATCCCCCAACAGCTCCCTGAAATATGGCTCGTCGCGTTTCCATCTAACACCTTTGGTTTTGTACTTCGCGTTTATGCGCTTCTCAATTTCAGATATATGCGCCTCCCAGCTAGGGGCGAAGGGAATCTGCAACAGCGCAGCGAGTGATTTCAGGCCGTGCTCCATCACCCTCATCATGTGGAATGCAGAAGCTGTTCCTAGCTCAAAGGCCAATGCCTTGCCGCCATCTTCAATGTCCCTGATTGCCGACGGAAAGGCGTCATAAACCTCTTTATCAAACAAAGGTCTATCTAAGACGTACTTAACTAGTTCGCTGCGCACTCGGAAGTAGCGATTTGTTCTGAGTTCCTTGTGGATCACATCCAAAATAGGGCGAATTTTGTCCGCATAGAACTTGTTGGAATACTGTTCTCCGGCAACATCCGAAAGATCATCGACCATTGTTTTCGAAACAATCAGACCAGCGTTACCACATTCTCTGCTGATGGCATTGAGGCAGTGCTTCACGTCTTTCGCATTCACAGGATCGGTCGGATTCAGGTCCATATTGTCCAACATTGATCTAAGGTAGATCGTCGATCCCAATAGACTGCTTGCCCTATGTTCAAACATATCCCAAAGGCTCTTTAGCCCGTATGATGGGAAATCCCGCTGCGACGGGCTAGGCGCTAGCTCATTCATGGCTTAACGCTCCCGACCGATTCGCGCAATGGGTTTGGCAAGTATAATAACTCGTCATCACGTCAAGAACATTCAGTGAACATATAAATCCAAGCGCCGCGGGATGAAGGCTTAAGCCTGCCGTTCGATCGCATCCCAGATAAGCTTGGCGATATCATTACCGCCGAAATTGAGCACTTCTCGAATGCCCGTCGGCGATGTGACGTTGATCTCCGTGAGATAAGTCCCGATCACGTCGATACCAGCAAAGATCAGGCCGCGCGCCTTGAGTTCGGGCCCCAGCCGCTCACAGATTTCCTGATCCCGATCGGTCAATTCGGTCGCCGTCGCCTGCCCGCCGACATGCATGTTCGAGCGTGTATCATCCGCCGCCGGCACGCGATTGATGGCACCGGCAACAACTCCATCTACCAGAATGATCCGCTTGTCCCCTTGCCGCACCGCCGGAACATACTGCTGCACCATGAACGGTTCTCGAAACACGGTCTGAAACAGTTCGACAAGGGAATTGAGGTTGGTATCTTCAGCGCCGATCTTGAAGATCGACGCGCCGCCATTGCCGTAGAGCGGTTTGATAATGATATCGCCATGGGCTCTACGAAACGCTTTTACATCCTCCAGGCTTCGCGTCACCATCGTCTCCGGCATCAAATCCTGAAAGTCGAGGACGAAGACCTTTTCCGGCGCATTGCGCACGCTTGCCGGGTCATTGACGACCAATGTCTTTGGGTGCACGCGTTCCAGCAGGTGCGTGGTCGTAATGTAGGCCATGTCAAATGGCGGGTCTTGGCGCAGCAATACGACATCAAGATCTTCGAGATCCACGGTATGCGGATCACTGAGTTTATAGTGTGAACCAACTGTATCGGTAACCTGCAGCCGCTGGCAGTGGGCCACAACCTTGCCGGTCTGAAGCGACAGGTCCTGCGGTGTGTAATAGGTGAGCTGATGGCCGCGGTTTTGGGCTTCCAGCAATAACGCAAATGTTGAATCGCCACGAATATCGATCCGGTCAATCGGGTCCATCTGGCAGGCCACTTTGAGCGCCATACGTTCTCCTTACTCTGGCATCGGCCATTCCATCGGCACGCATATTGGGACACGCCAGCCATCATAGTCCAGTTGTCAACAGCCACAAATGTCTTGGGCCTCACGCCAGGCGCTGACAGGCATCTATCATGTGGCGCGGCCATGCTCCAGGCGCAAACAGATAGGCATCGAGCCCGATACGATGGTTGCGATAGCTCTTATGGCGCGACAGCCAATGGTCTGCCGTCCGCGACATGCGTTCGGCCTGCCGCCTCGAAATCGACATGCGGGCCTCCGCGATGGTGCGCCGTCTCTTGACCTCGACAAACGCCAAGCGCCGCCCGCGCACCGCGATGATATCGATCTCGCCAACCGCGACACGATACCGGCGGCCCAAAATCCAGTATCCTTTAAGCACTAACAATAGCACGGCCAACCACTCGGCGCGTCGCCCACGTCGCTCACGTCTGCGGCGCGCACCCCTCTTCTGGTCCGCGTCCTCTCCAGCCGAATTCCAGTCTGCGCGCCGGGCCATACCAATCCTCATCCCCGCGGCAGCGCCGCAAACGTACCGCCTAGTCTTCCTGGCGCCGCTGCACCTTAAGCGCCAACTCATAAACACGGCTGCGGCTTGCCCCTGTCTCCGCCGCCACATGGCGCACCGCATCTTTGACACTCATCGTTTCGAGAACGGCGCCAAGCCGCGCTTCGAGACTGGCCTCATCCACCGCTTGCTTTTCCGGCGGTCCTATGACGATTACCATTTCGCCACGCACCGGCGCATCCGCAAACGACTTTGACAGCTCCTGCAAGTCACCGAACTGCACGTCTTCATTGAGTTTGGTGATTTCGCGCGCCACGACGGCCTGTCGGGCACCGAGAGACCGCGCCAGATCCGCCAGGGTCACCGCCAGTCGCTTCGCGGTCTCAAACACGACCAACGTTGCCGGCACACCTGCCAGCTCCGACAGACGGGCGCGACGCACCGCAGCCCGTGTTGGGAGAAAGCCGGCGAAAAAGAAGCTGTCGGTTGCCAATCCGGACGACGTCAGCGCCGCCAGCACGGCGGAGGGTCCCGGAATGGCGAACACCTGAACCGCGGCATCCAACGCCGCACGTACCAGTTTGAAACCAGGGTCTGAGATCAATGGTGTACCAGCGTCGCTGATCAGCGCGACGGTTTTGCCGGCCTTTAAACGCGCGATGATCGCCGCGCGCACCCCCGGCGTGCTGTGATCGTGATAACTGGCAAGGGCGCGCGAGATACCGAACCGGGTCAGCAGCACGCGGGAATGGCGGGTATCTTCGCAGTAAACGTGATCGGCCTTGCACAGGATCGCCAGTGAACGCAGCGAGACATCCCCCAAATGGCCGATTGGCGTCGCGACGACGTAAAGTCCGGGCGCCATCGCCGCACCCATCAGGCCATCGAATTCGCGGGCCAGCGCGGACTTGACGAGCGCATTTTGATCATCCGGCACCGCTGGGCGGGCCACTTTACCCAACTTCTTCACGCCCGCCGTCCCAATCCGTGTTGCGCTGCCTCGCCAATCGCAATAAGCCAAACGCGTGTCAAAAACGCCGCGCTCAGGCAAATCATCCTGAAAATAAACACTTTCTTTGCGGTATATTCTTGTTGCGAGATCCCATTTCGTTCAAAAGTGTATATAAACTCAATGCATATTGGGCATAAATTGGTAAGCGTCCTGAAGTTGGTGCGTATTCCAGACGACCAGAGCATACGCAGAAAGTGACGCCGGACAATGCCACATTTCGTGCGCCAATTCAGCGCTAAGCGACCGCTGTGCATCGCCGCCACGATTGCGCTGCTGACGGCAGGCTGCGCGGTTAATCTGCCAAAGCCCTTCTCCAGCGCCTCGCGAACGCCAGAGCCGCACCAGAATGCTGCCGGCCTTAGCCAAGATCCGGCCGGCACGCCGACCCACTCAGGCCGAACCAAAGCAGCGTTGATATTGCCATTGTCAGCGATTGGTCATCGCTCAGCCATTGCCAAAGCCATGAAACAAGCCGGCGAAATGGCAATATTTGAAAATGAAAATCGCGGCGTTGAATTGATCGTAAAGGATTCAAAGGGCACCGCCGCAGGCGCCAGCGCAGCGGCAAGCGCCGCTATCAAGCAAGGTGCTAAGATCATTCTCGGGCCGCTGACCGCGAAATCAGCAAGAGCCGTAGCGCCCATTGCCAGAACTTCGAACGTACCTGTGATCGCGTTTTCCAACAATGCGACCATTGCCGGCAACGGACTTTATCTGTTGAGTTTCCTTGTCCGCCCCGAAGTTGAGCGCATTATCAGCTTTGCCACATCTCAGGGCTATCGCCGCTTTGCAGCGCTTATCTCGAAAGATCAATATGGCAACGTGACCGAACGCGCATTTCGCGACAGTGTTGCCCGCTCAGGCGGTACCATCGTGGCGCTCGAGCGTTATCAAACCACTGCAGCACGCTTGCTTGAACCGACTGAGCGTCTGATGAAGGCAATCAAAACTGCCGAAGCATCTGGTGTAACGGTCGATGCAGTTTTTCTACCGGGCGGCCCCAATACGCTGCCAAACATTCGCCCACTGATTGACCATGCCAGTCTCGACTCACGTCGAATAAAGTTGCTTGGCACCGGTGGCTGGGATCACGTCAGCCTTGCCCAGAATAAGGCGTTTATTGGCGGCTGGTATCCTGCCCCAGACCCAACCGGCTGGCGCAATTTCTCGCGCAAGTATTCCGAGACCTACAAGATGTCGCCGCCGCGTATTGCAACACTGGCTTATGACGCTGTGACCATCGCCGGACGTCTAGCGGCACTATCAAGCGGTAAGCGGATCACACCCAGCCAACTTCTCGTCTCCCAAGGGTTCAATGGTATCGATGGTCCTGTGCGCTTTACATCGCGCGGCCTATCGCAGCGCCAACTCGGTGTTTATGAGATCACACCCCATGGGCCGCGCGCGATCCTGCAACCA
Organism: Hyphomicrobiaceae bacterium; assembly: GCA_965223255.1. Classification (GTDB taxonomy): domain Bacteria; phylum Pseudomonadota; class Alphaproteobacteria; order Rhizobiales; family Hyphomicrobiaceae; genus CBDCWA01. Next base: position 1,926,798 of record CBDCWA010000004.1, read on the forward strand.
AGCTCATTCTCCGGCGCAACAGCCTCTCGTCCACGCCCCGGATTTAGCTTTAACTAGGGCAATTTCCGATCTGACGGACTCCCAAGCACGAGTCACAGACCGGATGAGACTGCTCTAATATTACAATGACAGAGCATCATCCAACCAATCGCGCCCGCAAAGAGAAAATTGCGCGGCTCGTTAGTGCGGCAGGTTTGTGAAGCTGGCTCGGCTCTACGCTGCCAGTGGATTGTGCTTGGCGGCTGGTGTGGTCTCACTACGATAAGACTTTGTAGACGCCGCCTTGGGCACCAACCCGCTTAGATCATCCATGATGCGCCCAATTTCGTACTCGAGCGCCGCAACAAGTTGTGCCGCGTCGGAATGATTGGCCTCGATCCGTTCCCTCTGCGCCAATCCCTCTTCCGCATGGGCCATAATCTTTTGCCATTGCGTATTCATGTCCTGCCTCGAAATCCGAATTTGATTGTCCACCTGCACCGACATGCGCCTGACCGAAGTAAAACTTCGCGCCGGCCAATTGCAACGCGCCCAAGCATGCAGAGCCGCCGCGGCACCTTGCCGCTGCAACTTCGCGAGAATGGCTTGGGTACTCAGCATCATTGGGTGGCCTATCAATCAAAAAGTCTAGGTAATATACAACAAAATTAAAAAAAATGATTTGCTTATTCGATCGTTAATTCAAGACATTGGGTTTAAAAAATTAATTAATTCCTAAATCTTTATAAACTTAAAGTCCGTCAAAGCAGCAATTGCGGTGGATTTGCCGACAAATCAGCGACCATACTGACACAGTCGACAATAAGTTTTAATGATAAAAATCAATATGTTGTATTCGAAACATCAACTGCGGTTGCATATCAGCCCGCAAATTTGACGCCTACACCGAACGCACGCCGGCACAATTCCTATGATAAGCGTTAAAACAGTTACAAGAATATTGCCATCAAAGTCCCACCAAAGCGCGAATATCTTTCGCCTTTGCCCCGCTATCTCTGAGCGCTTTCAATGACTGGTCTTTTTGGCTCTTGGCGAGTTTCCGGCCATGCCCATCCGTTATCAGCTTGTGATGATGATACCGCGGTGAAGGCAACCCGAGCAAAAGTTGCAACAGCCGATGCAGATCGGTGGCATAGCGCAGATCCTGGCCGCGTACGACGTGCGTTATGTTCTGGGCCGCATCATCAATGACCACGGCAATATGGTAGCTTGCCGGCACGTCTTTCCGGACCAGTATTGCATCGCCCCATACATCAGGCTTTACAGCCTCCTTACCGGACGAGTTGGGGCCATCGAACCATTCAAAACATAAATCACCCAGACCGTGCTCTCTAACGCGCCTGACCGCCGCTGTCATATCGATCCGCCACGCTGCTGGCTCGCCCGCTTCGATACGGGAGATAGCCTCCGACCGGGCAAGACCTTTGTAGAGGCCCGGATAGAGCGGCGCACCGTCCGGATCGACTGGGCCAGCGCCTGCCGCAACAGCAATTTCAGCCCGGGTTGCAAAGCACGGGTAAAGGAGACCCATATCGCGCAACGTGTCTGCGGCCGCGCGATACATATCAAACCGGTCGGATTGAAAGAGGACCGGCGTTTCCCATTCAATGCCGAGCCACGCAAGGTCCTCGAAAATTGCGCCGATAAATTGCGGCCGGCGGCGCCCAAGATCGATATCTTCGATGCGGACCAAGAATCGTCCGCCGAAACGCTGCGCCATGTCGTATCCGATCAGGGCAGAATAAGCGTGACCGAGATGAAGCAAGCCGTTTGGGCTCGGCGCAAACCGAAAAACACTTTGTGCATCGTCAATCATCGGTGCAAGCTTGGCTCATCGTCGCTAACTGAGGCAACCCGCTTCAGATTTCGCACAGTCCACCGCGCATAATTAGCCAGAACGCGATGCCGAACAACCTCACGAGACATAAGATACTCAAAACGCAGCGCGATCTCGAGACCGGCATCCGCGCCCTTACCAATAGCTGCAAAATGATGCGCCAAGCTTACAAAATCGCCGGCACACCGACCTTGCGCCAATACGAGCCCGGCTTCAAAGGCCTTGCCCGCATAGTTGTGGGCCAGCAAGTTTCTGCCGCCAGTGCCGCCGCGATCTGGCAGCGCGTCAACCAGACGATTGAAAGCTGGGACCCCGATACAATATTGAACCTGCAACCGGAAGACCTTCGTAAGGCAGGCTTATCACAACCAAAATGCCGAACCATGCATGCCATCGCCAGGCACATGACAACAAACCAGCTGGATTTCGATGAATTGATAACTGCGTCAGACGATGAGGTCCGACAGGCGCTCCTGGCCATATCAGGCATCGGTCCATGGTCTGCGGATATATATTTGATGTTTTGCCTCGGGCGCCGCAACGCCTTTGCCGCTGGCGATCTTGCCCTGATGACCGCTACCCAGCACGTGTTTGGCCTCGAATTACGTCCTGACCGAGACACCATGGAGCGAATCGCTGAACGCTGGTCGCCCTGGAGAAGTGTCGCCGCTCAGCTACTATGGGCCTATCATTCGGTCGTTGTGCGCAATCAGCGGTGCGAAAATTATCCAAATGTTTCAAAGAACTAAGAAAACTGATCACGCATTGCGCAGAGGTTCGATATCCAGGCTTCACAGAACTGACACGCAGCATTAGTATCCCGCCACCATCAGGGTGCGATCCTGGGTCGTTCAGGAAACCGATGGGAACTTAGGAACGTGAACGCTCAAATCGCCTCGCCGGGGGCCTACCCGGCGCTTGTATTGAACGCCGACTTTCGCCCGTTGAGCTATTATCCACTATCATTGTGGAGCTGGCAGGAAACGGTGAAAGCGGTTTTTCTTGAACGCGTGAATATTGTTTCAGAATACGACCGAGCGGTACGCAGCCCCAGTTTCGAAATCAAGCTGCCGAGCGTGGTCTCACTCAAGACATATGTCAAACCGGCGCTGTATCCGGCCTTCACGCGCTTCAACGTCTTTTTGCGTGATCGTTTCACCTGCCAGTATTGTGGAGCCGGCAATGATCTGACATTCGATCATGTCATCCCGCGCTGCTGTGGCGGCATGACCCGATGGGACAACGTCGTGGCCGCTTGCGCCCCATGTAATTTGGCCAAGGGCGGCGCCATGCCGGACGCCGTTAAGATGTGGCCGAAACATAAACCGAAACGTCCGACCGTCTATGAACTACATCGCAATGGGCGGCTTTTTCCGCCCAATTATTTACACGACAGCTGGATCGACTATTTGTATTGGGATACCGAGCTTGATCCCTAACGCCTCAGGTTTATGGCCCATGCGATCAGGCCATTTGCCCTGAACTTTGCCCGTTCGAGCTCACCGATCCAACAGAGCATTTTATCAGCCCCGCTGGCGACGAAACATCGCCAGCAAGCGTCACACAAGACCTACGCAGCCTTTCGCAGGCAGACTTGATCGCACATCGCACGGGCGATCATTTCAACGACACGGTCCCAATCACGAACCTCTTCGCCATCCGCCAAACCAAACGCACGCAGCGCATCACCAGGCGCTCCGCCATCTCTAAAGATCCGCGCGCAGCCATGCCGAGCCACACCTACTGCGTCTTGCCATTGAACAGGGTTGATGTTTTCAGGAGTAATCATACTACGCCTCTCTTTCGATATCTCGAACACATCACCCCGGGCGACAAGTATATCCAGTGCTCACGCTTCACTACGCAAAACTGTGTCATGCAAAGCTATTGGGAGAACACTCTCGTGCCTTTCACTAGATACACTTGCCAACTGTGCACCAGCGTTCTAACGCCGATTTACCCCAGGATCTGATATTACCTGCCGCTGTGAAGGCCGCGACAGTTTTTGCTTTTTACGCACCTGCTCGCAAGACGAGACGACGTGGATTTTACCCAAAACACCGTCAACAACTTCATGCAGGGAACACCAGGTACTCAAAGTCTGATTCACGATACAACAACGCCTCACAAGTTACAGATTTCGAACCCAACGAACGCTACAACGCTTACGGATACGCATTGCCTATCGGGCAATAAACACCAGACAAACGCGGAACTTACGCAACTAATGGGGGACGCAACTGATACGCGGGACTATTAAGGCGTGCTTTGGTCTCTGCACTCCCGAAACGCTGGAACAAACGCGCCAACTTCTGTTTTTTTCGGGTACTGACTAAACGCTTGACTGATTGACCAATGACGCAACGCGGTGGGACCGACTGGGCCTCATTACGACAACGCAACTGAACGCAACTTGAACGCAACTGAGAATTTTGAAAGTCACGGGCGGAACACCCTGGAGCACGACGCACACTTTCCTTGCTCCGACCTTCAACTGATACGCTACGCAAACGACTTAAGGTCGATACGCTGACCTCAGAATCTTTGAACCGATACAAATACGCTAACGAGACAACTTGGCGGGGTGTTACGCCTGTGGAGCCTTGACGCATGTAAAATTTGCCTCTCCGACTACAACTCTTGATCACTATGTTCACATTGCGTTCCGCCAATATGATCAATTAACCGTTGTGCTGTGGCAACAACAGGGCAGACATCTGGCGAATTTTAGAAAATTGTGTTTGACAGCCACCAATACTCAGCAACAAGCGGAACGGACCCGCAAGAAGAGGCAAGTCCACAAAGCTTTTCTGGCGCGCTTTGCGCCCAATGCGTCAAACCACACGCTTTGCAATCACAAATATTGGCGGCAGTTGCGAATCACAGAATCGCTGGTCCTGTGCCACGCGCTTCGTTTTCGCGCCTACCGCTTTTCACGTACCATGAGCGGCAATCGCCAAAATTCAGGCGCTCTGTTTGTTCGCAGCGAATGCCGCCTTAAGAGCCGTCGCCATCAAAAAGAGGGACATCACGGCATTCCACCCCGCAAAAGACAGCCCGGCGAACCGCCATGCCGCTTCGTCGCACTTGACGACGCGCGCTGATTCCAACCTGCGAAAAAAGTCGGCGCCACCACCGGCAAGATTCTCCATGACACCGCATGTTTGTGGTCCGGCCCAGTACTTCCATTCCGCCCCGGCCTGATAAACGCCCAATCCGGCATTCACCAGAAATCCGACCGCGACGATCAAAAAAAGGCCTGCCGCCCATTTGGCATAACCTCCCGTACCAAGAGCCATGGCAACAAAAACGGCGGGAATACCGAAATAATAGGCATAGCGCTGCTGCAGGCAAAGGGGACAGGGCGTATAGCCACCGAGATGCTCAAATCCCAGCGCCGTCACGATCACCGCGAGTGCCGCGAACAATGTGAGTGAGCCCCATTGGTAACTCGGCATGCCGAGCGGAGACACGTTTGCCATGGTGCGCCATTTCCTTTTCAAACCTCACGCCAATAGCTTTATCGCAGCAACCCCGGCCACCACCAATACCGTAAAGACCACAGTGACCAACCCCAACCGTTTTTCGATAAACGCCCGAATCGGCGCGCCAAACCAATAGAGGAGAGCTGCAATAACAAAGAATATGAGGCCACGCGAGGCCAGGCTTGCAAACACGAACACCAGGAAGTTCAGCTGTGTTACACCGCTCGCTATGGTGATCACTTTATATGGAAAGGGCGTAACCCCGGCGATGAACACGATCCAAGCGCCGTATGTATTGTATCGGCTCGCAAACGATTGGAATTTTTCAGCGTAGCCATAAAACTCGAACAGCGGCTTTCCGACCGCTTCAAATAGAAAATAACCAATGGCATAGCCGCCCATGCCGCCCAGCACCGAACCGACCGTGGTAATTAATGCATAGATCCAGGCCCGGTCCGGCCGCGCAATCACCATCGGAATGAGCATGATGTGTGGTGGGATCGGAAAAAAAGAGCTCTCAATAAAGGCGACGGCGAACAGCGCATAAGGCGCACGCTCATCCTCGGCAAGCCGCATCGTCCAATCGTAGAGCGATCTAATCATTACGGGATCCCTGACAATGAAATCCGCCGCGCGGCGACGCGGCGGCACAGTGCGCTTACTGTTGGATACGATGCTCTAGTTGCTCTCTTGCGCCCTGTCCATGGCGGCTCGGCAACATCACCGAGAAACGGGCTGGAAACTCTGCGACAATTCCGCAATCAATCGATTGAGCACGAAGCGCCCCTGACGCGTTGCCATCAAATGCTCCGAACCATCGCCCCCCACAAGCAACCCGGCATCGACCAGTGATTGGCGTACACTGGCGCCAGGCGCCACACCACCGATTGCCCGCAATCGCTGAAGGTCGAGACCTTTGGCAAGCCTAAGGCCCATCAACAAGACCTCATCCGCCATTTCGTCCGCCCGAAGCACGTCGAACGAGATCAAACCATGTCCGGTCTCGTTGACCTCTTGCAGCCATGCCTCGGGTTCAGCGCGCGCAACCGTCGCAAACCTCTCTCCATCGATCATGACGCGACCATGCGCGCCCGGGCCAACCCCAGCATACTCGCCATAACGCCAATACAGGAGATTGTGTTGGCATTCATCGCCGGGACGGGCATGATTTGAAATCTCGTAAGCCGGCAAGCCTGCAGATGTTGTCAGTTCCTGAGCCAATTCGAACATGTCCTCGGCGCATGTCGCCTCGGGCAGTATTAGTTTGCCAGCCGCGAACAGCGCCGCGTAAGCCGTGCCAGATTCAATCGTCAGCTGATAAAGCGACAGATGCTTGCCGGCCATCGCCAGACCCTCGTCGAGTTCGCGACGCCAATCACCAAGTGTCTGATTCGGCCTGGCGTAAATCAAATCGAAGTTGAAATTGTCGAAAATCCGTTCAGCGATTGCCACCGCCGCCTTCGCCTCGGCCGCCGAATGCAACCGACCAAGCTGGCGTAAGGCCAGATCGTCGAGCGCCTGCACGCCGATTGATACCCGGTTCACTCCAGCTGCACGGTAGTCGGCGAAGCGCGCCGCTTCGACGCTGTTGGGATTGGCCTCAAGGGTGACTTCACAATCGCCTGCAACCTCCCATGTTCGGCTGACGGCATCCAACAATCCGCCAACCGTCTTGGGCGCCAGCAGCGATGGTGTGCCGCCGCCAAGAAATATCGACGATACCTGCCGCCGACCCAGTTGCTGACCGAGGTAGGCAAGCTCCTGACGATAAGCACCGAGATAGCGTTCTTCATCGATCGGGGCGGCACGCACATGGCTGTTGAAATCGCAGTAAGGACATTTGGCCGCACAAAATGGCCAATGCACATAGACACCAAAGCCGACCGGGTCAGGATTTAGAACCATCGAGACAACCCTCGACAAACTTTGCAAATGCCCGGGCGCGATGGCTGACGGCTTGCTTATCCGTGCTAGCCATTTCGCCGAATGTCCGGTCATCGCCATCGGGAACGAAGATCGGATCATACCCGAAGCCAGCGCTGCCGCGGGCCGGCCATACCAAGTGACCATCGACACGTCCGGTAAAGAACCGATGATGCAGATCGGGCCACACGACACACAATACGCAAACAAAGGCCGCGCGCGGGCCGCCATCCTGCCAGCCACCCACTGCTGCAACATCATCGTGCAACCGCTGCATGGCAGCTTCGAAATCTTTTTCAGGCCCCGCCCACCGCGCCGAATAAACCCCCGGCGCACCATCCAATACCTCGACCTGCAGACCGGAATCATCGGCAATCGCAGGTCGTAAAGACGACAGTGCCGCACTTTCTGCCTTTATTCGCGCATTGCCAGCGAACGATGCTTCCGTTTCTTCGGGCTCCTCAAGGCCCATCTCCGCAGCAGATAAGACAGACAGACCGTAAGGCTGAAACAACTCGGCAAATTCTCTTATCTTCCCAGGATTATGGGTTGCAACGACGACCTCTTCGCCCGCTATCAAGTGTCGTTCACTCACGTTATTCCCCAAATCCTCGGCTCAGCGAACTCGATGCTATTGCCCGCGGGATCACGAAAATAAATCGACCGGCCACCTTGCGGCCAATCGAAATCTGATTCGATCTCCACCCCCAATTCATTGAGTCGTTCCCGCCAATCATCGATTTCCGCTCTTGTCGCTGCGAAACATATGTGCCCCGGACCTTCACCGCCATGCGGCGGAACCGGCAAGGCATCGGCACGGGGTGGCACGCGCGTCGCATCAGGATTGAATATCAAGAACATCTGGGACTTGAGCCTATAGAACACATGCCGCCCCGCCACGACCTGAGACGGCTCAAGTCCCAACACATCTCGGTAAAATGCGACACATGCGTCTAAGTCGCGAGCATAGAGCACGGATTCCAATACCGCCTGCGGTTGAGTCATCCCGAATCGTGTCCCGTTCCAGATCACCTTTGCACATCAGATCGGACTCTGGCGCCAACGATATAATGCGCGTCGCTCTAGGCGACAGTCAGTTTCTGCAACTCGACCAGCTCACCAATACCTTTGCGTGCATACGCCAAGAGTTGATCGAGTACCTCCTGGCTGAATGGCTCACCTTCTGCAGTCGCCTGGACTTCCACCAAATCGCCCCGCCCCGTTATCACGAAGTTCGCATCGACATCGGCTTCCGAATCTTCCGCATAATCTAGGTCAAGCACCGGCTCACCGGCATAGAGCCCACATGACACGGCAGCAACATGGTCTTTCAGAACGCCATCCTGGATCATATTGCGGGCCTGCATCCACTGGAGGCAATCATTGAGTGCCACCCAGGCCCCCGTAATCGCCGCCGTGCGCGTGCCGCCATCCGCCTGGATCACATCGCAATCGATAGAAATCTGGCGTTCTCCCAACTTTGCAAGGTCGACCACCGCTCTGAGCGCGCGCCCGATGAGCCGCTGGATTTCCTGGGTCCGCCCACTGGCCTTACCCAATGATACTTCGCGGCGCATACGTGAACTTGTCGAGCGCGGTAACATGCCATATTCGGCGGTCACCCAGCCACGACCCTCGCCCTTCAGCCAGGGCGGCACCCGCTCTTCGAGGCTCGCGGTACACAGAACATGGGTATTTCCAAACTTGATCAGGCAGGATCCCTCTGCATGCATCGACACGGCCCTGTCCAAGGAGACACGACGCAGTTCGTCAAAATTTCGTTTTGATGGCCGCATTCACCAATCCTACTGTTGTGCCGTGTTGCCGAACCAAGTGTACCTGCATAGGTCCCGGTAATGGTTGAGGCGCCAACCTATGCCACGGGCCGGGCCCGTTCAACTGGGTGTTGGCGGAAAAATTTGACGAAGGCGGCGCTGGCCCGATAATCTGCCCCTCATTCGGCACCGAGATCCTTAACTTGCCACTGTTCGAGCAATGACGGACAGCATCAGCGAACTAGATGAGCTCAACGAGCGCACCCGCGAAATCTTTCGATCGATCGTTGAATCATATTTGGCCACCGGTGAGCCCGTCGGCTCGCGCAATCTCTCACGCGCGCTTCCGATGGCATTGTCACCAGCCTCCATCCGTAACGTTATGTCGGACTTGGAGCATCTTGGCCTAATCTACGCCCCCCATATTTCAGCCGGCCGCCTCCCGACCCAGACCGGACTGCGTCTATTCGTGGATGCCATATTGGAAGTTGGCGAATTGACCGAAGGGGAGCGTAGCCAAATCGAGGCTCAAATCCACTCTGCTGAAAAGCGCTCCATCGAATCGATCCTGAGTGAAGCCGGCGAAATGATATCCGGCCTGTCACACTGCGCCGGTTTGGTACTTGTCAACACCGAAATCAACCGTCTGAAGCATATTGAATTCGTACCCTTAGAGCCCGGCAAAGCCTTGGTCGTTCTGGTTGGCGAAAATCAGGACGTTGAAAACCGCATTATCGAATTGCCAGCAGGGCTGCCACCTTCGGCGTTGACCGAGGCCACCAACTATATGAATGCCCATCTGCGTGGTCTCACATTGCAAGAGGCGCATGAACAGATTTCCAAAGAGCTGAGCAACACGCGCGCAGAACTCGATCAACTGACCAGCAAAGTTATTCAGGCCGGCCTGGCCGAATGGTCGGGCGGCCAGGGCGATAGCAAAAGCCTGATCGTAAAGGGTCAGTCCAATTTGCTGAAAGATTTGACCGCCGCCGAGGACATTGATCGAATCAGGCAGCTGTTCGATGATCTCGAAGCTAAAGGTGGGCTGATCAACCTACTTGAGAGTACCGATACCGCAGACGGGGTTCGCATTTTCATTGGCTCGGAAAACAAGCTATTTTCTCTGTCCGGCTCTTCCGTCGTCGTTGCCCCGTTTCATGACCGGTCCTCCAAAGTGGTCGGCGCGCTAGGCGTGATTGGCCCGACCCGCCTAAATTATGGCCGCATTATTCCGATGATTGATTATACGGCTCGCCTGGTCGGTCGCATCCTGACTTAGATTGTTACTCGGGAAATTCTGGGCGCTAATTCACCCGGCCGGTTTGCAAAAGACATGACAACGCCTTGTCGGACCGGGGACGACTTGTTAATTTTACATAACTAACCTGACCCGCCGTGAGGATCTTACTGGATCACACGTAGCGCCAAATATTTTAAGCATTCAGGAATCCCATGAGCACCAACCCAGACGGCAACGATCCCAACGCACGCCCGGATACTGGCGCGCCAGGCACATCGCCTGAAAGTCAGGAGACACAAAATTCTCCCGGCGAGGCAGCATCCGTGGAACAACAAGCCCGCGAGCAGGCAAGTGCCACCAGTACCGATCCCGCCCAGCGCATTGCCGAACTCGAAGGCCAGATCGCCGACCTAACGGACCGGCTTCTTCGCGCGCATGCTGAAATGGACAATTTTCGCAAGCGCGTTGATCGCGAGAAAAGTGAGCTGGCCAAATTCGCAATTTCAAAATTCGCCCTAGACATGGTCGGCATCACCGACAATTTTGAACGCGCCATTTCCTCCGTGCCCCAGCAAGAGGTTGAAACTGACGCCGTCCTAAAGGGTTTGGTCGAAGGCATCGAAATGACGGAACGCGCATTCCAGCAGGCCCTTGAGCGCCATGGCGTCAAACGTCTGACGCCGGACGGCGAGCAATTCGATCCTCATCGCCACCAAGCTGTCCTTGAGCAAGACAACCCCGGTGTCGCAGCCGGCACTGTGTTGCAGGTCTTCCAGGCCGGGTATGTCATTGACGACCGCGTTCTGCGTCCTGCGATGGTCGTGGTTGCCAAGGGCGGTCCCAAGGCACAAGCGACCGACGACGAGGTTTCAGAGCCGCCGGCCGACAGCCCCGAGGCGGGCGACACCAGCGGATCAGAAACGGGCGCCTCGGAAAACGGCACGACCTAACCGCCCGCCAAACGCCAGCAAATGCGCTCTCGATTTCCCCAAACGGATGTTGCAACAGCAATTGGCCCAGGCCATCACGGCGCACCAACATGGCGAAGGGTCAGGTTAATGCGCCCGCCCCCTGGGACAACATCACTCGTCCCAGGGACAATGCGGTCCAGCCCATGGTGGGCGAGTCGCGCTGGCCCGCCCAGCACAAGTGCATCCCCCGAACTCAATATGAGGCGCACTTTCGGATCGGATCGGCGCGGCCCACCGATGTGAAACAGACCATCATCTCCCAGCGAAATGGACACCACAGGCGCCACTAGATCGACCTCATCGCGATCGACATGACTGCCAAGGCGCGCCTTCCCCCGATAGAGATTGATGAGACAGGCCTCTGGCCGGGCGGGATAATCCACCAGCCGGTCCCAAAGTTCCTCGATTTGGTTCGGCATCGCCGGCCACGGGCGCCCGGTCACCGGATGACCAGCCTGGTAGCGGTATCCCCCGCATTTGTCGCTGACCCAGCCCAAAGGGCCGCAATTGGTCATCGCAACTGAAAAACGCCGGCCTGTCCTTGGCATTTGGGGCACATAATAAGGCGCTTCGGCCACAATCTCCTTGACGAGCGCCAACAGCCCTGCTTGGTCACGGGCGGAAAGAAAACCGGGGAAATAAAGGGCGCCTGGTGGCAGCGTATCGTTAGGCATAAGGGGCTTGTCTCTCTGTAACACCTTACATTTTTCGCCGACAAAAGGCGATTTTGCTTTGCCACAGCCTCATTTGTGGCGTTGCACGCCTTGCACTGCCTGCCTATATACCGGACAGATTCCTGCGAAACGCTACCCAGGGGGCCTGCGCGGTGCTGAGCTACTCGGACCAGCAGGTTCGCCATATGAGAAAGGACCACGTGAATGAGCAAAGTCATTGGGATCGACTTGGGCACAACAAACTCTTGCGTCGCTGTAATGGATGGCGGCAAGCCGAAGGTCTTAGAGAATTCGGAAGGTGCAAATACTACCCCTTCTATCGTCGCTTTTAATGAGGATGGTGAGCAATTGATCGGACTGCCGGCCAAGCGCCAGGCAGTCACCAACCCGAACGGTACGTTTTTCGCGATTAAGCGCCTGATCGGCCGCCGTTACGATGACCCGACCGTAGAGAAGGACAAGAGCCTCGTCCCCTACGACATTGTCGAAGGTCCAAATGGCGATGCCTGGGTTGAGCTTGACGGCAAAAAGTATTCACCGCAGCAGATTTCAGCCTTCATCCTGCAGAAGATGAAGAAGACGGCCGAAGATAAACTCGGAGAGGAAATCAGCCAGGCAGTTATCACGGTTCCGGCCTATTTCAATGACGCCCAGCGCCAGGCGACCAAGGACGCCGGCAAGATTGCGGGCCTTGAAGTTCTACGCATCATCAATGAACCGACCGCAGCCGCGCTCGCCTATGGTCTAGATAAGAAGGGCGCCTCCAAAACGATCGCGGTCTATGATCTTGGCGGCGGCACATTTGACATTTCGATCCTTGAAATCGGTGACGGCGTGTTTGAGGTCAAATCCACCAACGGCGACACGTTCCTCGGTGGTGAGGACTTTGACATGGAGCTTGTCAATTATCTTGCAGACGAATTCAAAAAGGAAAACACCATCGACTTGCGCGGCGACAAATTGGCGTTGCAGCGCCTGAAGGAAGCCGCCGAAAAAGCGAAGATCGAGCTGTCATCTTCGGCCCAGACAGAACTCAATCTGCCGTTCATCACCGCTGACCAAAGCGGACCGAAACACCTGACGATGAAGCTCACCCGGGCCAAACTCGAAAGCCTGGTCGAAGGCTTGATTGACCGCACCAAAAAGCCATGTGTGCAAGCGTTGGAAGATGCCGGCCTCAAGGCTGCGGAAATTGACGAAGTTGTGCTTGTCGGCGGCATGACGCGCATGCCACGCGTGCAACAGGTTGTCCAGGAATTGTTTGGCAAGGAACCGCACCGCGGCGTCAACCCCGACGAGGTCGTGGCCATCGGTGCCGCCATTCAGGCTGGCGTATTGCAGGGCGACGTCAAAGACGTTTTGCTGTTGGATGTGACGCCACTGTCGCTCGGCATTGAAACGCTTGGTGGCGTATTCACCCGCCTGATCGACCGCAACACCACCATCCCGACAAAGAAGAGCCAGGTCTTTTCAACGGCCGAGGATGGCCAGACAGCCGTGACCATCAAGGTTTATCAGGGCGAACGCGAGATGGCTTCCGATAATAAGTCTCTCGGTCTCTTTAACCTTGAAGGCATTCCGCCGGCACCGCGCGGCATGCCACAAATTGAGGTCACCTTCGATATCGACGCAAATGGCATTGTCAATGTTTCGGCCAAGGACAAGCAGACCGGAAAAGAGCAATCAATCCGGATTCAAGCATCCGGCGGTCTGTCGGACGAAGACATCGACAAGATGGTCAACGAGGCCGAAAGCCATGCGGAAGAAGACAAAAAACGACGCGAGTTGGTCGAGCAACGCAACCAGCTTGAAAACCTCGTCCACCAGACAGAAAAGTCACTGAAGGAAAACGAGGAGAAGGTCGCAGCGATCAAGCCCGAAGTCGAGCAGGCTATCACGGACGCGAAGGGCGTTCTTGACAGCGAAGACTCTGAGAAGTTGCAGGGCGCGATCCAATCGCTATCCCAGGTAGCGATGAAGATCGGCGAAGCCGTCTATGCAGACCAGCAACAAAGTGGCGCTGGTGAAGCCGAAGACGAACAATCCGGTGCCGGTGCCGCTGAAGATGGCAACGTCGTTGATGCAGACTTCGAAGAAGTCAAAGACGACAAAAAATAACCCCGAATGGTCCCAATAGCCCCAATCGTTGCGATTGGGGCACCCTCCCGGTGGCATAATCGATCTTTTGCCAGTGTTCTAGAGCTTGCCGGGCCTGGAAAGAGTGACAAATCAATGAAATTCCTGTAGCGCCCAAGAGTGCAAAATTGCCAGGATATCAAGATACCGCGATGGCCAAACGCGATTATTATGAAGTGCTCGGCCTGCAACGAAACGCGACTGAGCAAGAACTAAAGTCAGCATTTCGCCGGCTTGCGAAGGAATACCATCCTGACCGCAACCAGGATAACGCAGATGCCGAGCGCCACTTCAAAGAAATCAATGAAGCTTATGAAGTCCTGAAGGATCCGCAGAAGCGCGCAGCCTACGATCAATTCGGCCATGCCGCATTTGATGGTGCAGGAGGCCATCCCGGCAGCGGTGGATTCGGGCCAGATTTCGCTGCGTCCATGTCGGACATTTTCGATGATTTGTTTGGCGAATTCATGGGCGGACGCCGCGGCCATGGCCGCGACCGGTCTGGCCGCGAACGCGGTGCCGATATCCGTTACAACCTTGGTATCTCCTTAAGCGACGCCTTCACCGGCAAGACCGCCAAGATTACCGTACCCACAAGCATGGGGTGCGAAACGTGTTCCAGCTCCGGCGCCAAGCCGGGTACGGCACCAACCGCCTGCGGCTCATGTGCCGGGCGCGGCAAAGTGCGCGCCACCCAAGGCTTTTTCACCATCGAGCGCACCTGCCCAAGTTGCCATGGCCGCGGACAGGTCATTTCAGAGCCGTGCACCAACTGCGGCGGCAATGGCCGCGTCACCAAAGAGAAGACGCTGTCCGTCAACATTCCACCCGGCGTTGAAGATGGTACCCGTATCCGACTTGCCGGCGAAGGCGAGACAGGTCTGCGCGGCGGCCAGACCGGCGATCTCTATATCTTTTTGTCGATCGAGCCGCATCAGTTCTTCCAGCGCGACGCCGCCGATATCTGGAGCCGCGTGCCAATCTCCATGGTCACCGCCGCCCTCGGGGGCGAAGTCGAGATCCCCACGGTCGATGGCAAAGTAACCAAGGTCAAGATCCCGGTTGGCAGTGAAAGCGGGACGCAGCTTCGCTTGAAGAACAAGGGCATGCCGGTCCTTCGCTCGACAGCGCGCGGCGACATGTACGTCCAGCTGGACGTCGAAACACCCAAGAATTTGACCAGTCGCCAGCGCGAATTGCTCAAGGAGTTCGAGAAGGAAAGTCGCAAGGAAACCAGTCCTGAAAGCGACGGCTTTTTCTCGCGCGTTAAAGAGTTCTTCGACGGCAAAAGCGGCTGACGGGATTGCACCGGCCGTCCTGCACGACAAGAGCACACAATGACCGACCCCGCCATCCGAAATAAATTGATTGTTGCACTCGACCTGGCGACGGTTGGTGATGCGCGTGACGTGGTCACCCGCCTCGGCGATCGCGTAACCTATTACAAGATCGGCCTTGAACTGGTGATGCAGGGTGGCCTCGCCTTCGCCAAGGAACTGAAAGCATCCGGGAAAAGCGTATTTCTTGACATGAAGTTGCTCGACATACCCAACACCGTCGAGCGCGCTGTTGCCAATGCAGCCGCAATTGGCGTCGATATGCTCACCATCCACGGTCACGACAGCAAGACCTTGGCTGCAGCGGCCAGGGGCAAGACCGACAGCACCCTTAAACTTCTTGCAGTGACCGTCTTGACGAGCCTGGACGCCGATGATCTGGCCCAACAAGGCACGACAATGTCCCCTGCCGATCTCGTGCTCCATCGCGCCAAGCTGGCAGCGGCGGCAGGCTGCGATGGCACTGTGTCCTCGGGCCATGAAGCCGGTTTGATCCGCGGCGCCACCCCAAAAAACTTTCTGATCGTTACACCGGGCATTCGCCTACCCGGCAGCGATACCGGCGACCAAAGCCGCGTTATGACCCCCGATCGCGCCATTGCTGCCGGCGCCGATTATTTGGTTGTCGGCCGCCCAATCACAGCCGCCGGCGATCCAGCGGCCTCGGCAGAACAGTTCGTTGAATTGATCGACGCGGCCAGCTGACACCGAGGAAAATTTGCGGCCATCCCGCGAGTAAGGTGGATCAGCGGTTCGTTCACCATGTGCGGCTGGTTATAAAACGAACGTCTGGTTCAGACACTAGTGCAGCATCAGCCTGAAGTAGAGCGGCACCCCGACATAGCTGAGCAGGGCAAGCGCCAACAAAAGTCGTACCCCGACACTCTTGAATCGCCACGCCAAAAGACCAATCAAGATCACGGCGAACGTGCCCTCGAATACCCTCACTATCGCCCCGTGAAAACTATTATCCCAGTACGATAGTGGCGAATGAAACCGCCAGTCGGTAAACGGCCAGAAATGGACATGCGCATCAAGCGCGTGCAGCGGTAAATCGCACGCAACATGGAGAAGCGCTGCCCCGCCCAGCACCCAAACAAGAGGCCATGCGCGCCACCAACCGAGCAGCAAGAGCCCGGCATACAGCGGTGCCGAGTTTGAAATCGCCCCCAGCGTCTGCCACGGCTCCTGCCAATAAAGCTCACGCCACAGCTGGTGCTCTGAAACGCCTTTGACGAATCGCCCCCAGCCGAACAGCACAAAGATCGACAAGTCCGGCAGCAGTGCACCGAATATGGCCGCAAGATTGCGCCGGCGGTCGCCGGGCCGCGCAAAAGCCGCTGCGCCAATCAGGACATGCGTCGGTGTCATCATTTACCCAACTCCTGGCAGACGCTCGACCGACCGGCAACTGGAAAAACACAGGCCCTCCCGGTATGCTGCGCCTGCAGGAACAGATAGGAGTGTTTGATGCCTAAAGGATACGTTATCGCCCGCGCTACCGTTACAGATCCCGAAGCCTGGGCCAAATATGCCGCTGCAAGTGGCGAAGTAATGAAGAAATTTGGTGGTGTTGTGCTGGCCAGGGGCGGCAAGTCCGAAGTTGCAGAAGGCGACGGACGTGCGCGCAATGTTCTGGTCGAGTTTCCATCTTACGAGCAAGCCCATGCCTACGCTTTTGGCCCGGAATACGCAGAAGCCAAGAAGTTGCGCCGCGGCGCAGGCGACATCGACATAGTGGTTGTTGAGGGCGCCTAGGCGCCTTTGGCCAATGCGCAGATGAGGCCGGTCATCATGCCAAGTGGCGACATATCCCCGACAACGGCGCCATGGCACGCCCGTATCATTACGCTTTATCCGGACATGTTTCCCGGCCCGCTCGCTGCGTCGCTTGCCGGCACAGCCCTGACCGCCGGCAAATGGCTGCTCGACACGATTGATATGCGCACCTTTGGATTGGGCACACACAAGGCCGTTGACGACCGCCCGGCCGGCGGCGGGCCAGGCATGGTGATTCGCTGCGATGTTGCAGCTTCTGCCATTGATCATGCGGCACAATCCACACCAGATCTGCCGCTGATCTACCTCACACCGCGCGGCAAGCCGCTGACGCAAGCGATCGTCTCACAATTCGCTGCCGGCCCGGGCGTGATCATACTGGCGGGTCGCTTCGAGGGCATTGACCAGCGCGTTATTGACGCCCGGCCAATCCAAGAACTCTCGATCGGAGACTACGTTCTAGCAGGCGGAGAACTCGCGGCAATGGTGATGATTGAGGCCTGTGTCCGCCTGTTGCCCGGCGTCGTTGGGTCCGAGGCCTCACTGCATGAGGAAAGCTTTTCCGATCGCCTCTTGGAATATCCCCAATTTACCAAGCCACGCAATTGGGAAGGCCGAGAGATCCCCGACGTCCTCTTATCCGGTAACCACGCCAAGATTGCCGCGTGGCGCAAGGCCCGCGCACTTGAGATCACGCGCCAGCGGCGCCCGGATCTGCTAAATGCAACCGTGCCTAAGGCTGACGACGACTGCGATGATGGTTGAGAAACGGCCGATTAGGTGTACATTTTTGGCGCAATTGGCATCGACAAAAAGGGCCGCGTGCGCTAAGACACCGCCTTAATTTCCCAATAGTGGGCGGCACGAGCTCTGCACGCGTCTCAGACGCGGCGAGCAGCTCCTCTGCCATGGTGTGTAATCAAGGACAATCAACAATGAGCATCATAGAGGAGCTCGAAAGAGAGCAGATTTCGGCCATCACCGCCAAGCGGATTATCCCAGAATTTGAGGCCGGTGACACGGTAAAGGTCATCGTTCGCGTGTTCGAGGATGTTGCCGCCCCGAAGGGCAAAGGCAAGGGCAAAGGCGGCGACGGTGACGAAAAACAAAACTTTCGTCTGCAGGCTTACGAAGGCGTCGTCATCGCACGTGCCGGTAGCGGCCTGAACGAAAATTTCACCGTTCGCAAGATCTCATACGGCGAAGGTGTCGAGCGGGTCTTCCCCATCTATTCCCCTTACATTGAGGAAATCGAAGTCTTGCGCCGCGGCCGCGTCCGTCGCGCCAAACTATACTATTTGCGTGGCCGCCGCGGAAAGTCGGCCCGCATTGTGGAACGCTCGGACGCGCGTGCCAAACGCTTGAACAACGCCTTCAAGGGATTCCGCAAGCCGAAAGGAACGGCGGAAGATCTGACGCAGATCACTGGCATCAACGAAGACCTGGCCCAGCTGCTCAAGAAATTCAACGTGCTTCGCTATGATCAAATCGCGGAATTTTCCGACGATGACATTGCCAATCTCGATGACGCGCTGAAACTGAACGGGCGCATTGAGCGCGAAGACTGGATTGGCCAAGCCCAACGTCTGACAGCAGAGGCCCTCGTTGAAGAGGCGCCGCCGCTAGAAGAAAATGGCGAGACCCCGGACGACACCGCGAACGCCGAAGAGACTAATCCGGATAACGCCAAGGAATAGTCGAAAGCAAACCGTTCATATGATGTCAGGAGCGCCTGTGCTATACGGCGCTCCTTTATTTTTTGGCCTCCCAAGCTTAAAACAGTGAGGCTTGACCGATATCTGCTGCCGGCGGCTTTTCCCCGTTACGGCAGAGAAAGTTGGCTCTAGCCTCGAAATATGAGCTATGCTGAATTATATCTAAAGAAGTCCATCACAAAAATACGCGGTCCCGATGAGCAATCTCGATTACGGCAACGCCACCACCAACGGTGCCAAGATAAAGCTACACGATGCGGACGCCTTCCAGGCCATGATGAAGGCTGGCCAACTTGCCGCTGCCGCTATTGATATGCTTGTCCCCCATGTCGTACCTGGGGTGACAACCGAAGCCCTCGACGATCTTGTCGTAGAATTCGCATTAGAGCACGGCGCGGTGCCTGCCCCTCTGCATTACCGCGGTTTTCCCAAGGCGATATGCACCTCGATCAACCATGTCGTCTGCCATGGCATACCGAACGACAAACCGCTGCGCGAAGGCGACATCGTCAACATTGACGTGACCCTGATCGTTGATGGCTGGCACGGCGATACCAGCCGCATGTTTTCCGTCGGCAATATTTCCCGGCGGGCGGAGCGGCTGATCAACGTCACGTTTGAGGCCCTCCAGCGTGGTGTGGCGGCCGCCAAGCCCGGCAATACGACGGGCCACATCGGAGCCGCCATTCAGACATTTGCAGAGGGCGAGCGCTGTAGCGTGGTTCGCGATTTTTGTGGCCACGGCCTCGGGCGCCAATTTCACGACCGTCCCAACATTCTGCATTACGGCCAACCGGGCGAGGGCGTAAAGCTGGAACCGGGAATGCTTTTTACCATTGAACCGATGATCAATCTCGGCAAGCCGATGGTCAAAGTCCTATCGGACGGCTGGACAGCCGTGACCCGGGATCGCGAACTGTCAGCTCAGTTCGAGCATACCATCGGGATTACAGACAGCGGCTGCCAGGTCTTCACCTATTCGCCAGCCGGCTATGACAAACCGCCCTACGCATAGCCGGAGTGCCTGACATCATGGCCGTACCGGTGGACAAATCCGATCGCGATTCAGCTCCGTCTGGGCAGGCTGAACTTTTCGAAGCCGGCCCCGGTCAGAGCGGCCACCGCGGGCGCCTGCGCGATCGATTCATGATGGGTGGCGGCGATGCGATGCCGGACTATGAGTTGCTGGAACTTATCCTGTTTCGCGCGATTCCGCGGCGCGACACAAAGGATTTGGCCAAACGTCTCATCGACCGCTTTGGATCATTTGCAGAAGCCATCAACGCCCCTGATCACCTATTGGAGGAGGTCTCCGGCGTTGGCCGCCGGGTTATCGAAGAATTGAAAATCGTGCGCGCCGCAGCACTTCGATTGATGCGCTGCGAGATAATGGACAAGCCGGTCCTTTCGTCCTGGGCGAATGTGCTTGACTATTGTCGTGCTGCGATGGCCTTTGAACACCGCGAGCAACTGCGTATTTTGTTTTTGGATAAGAAGAACAAATTGATCGCCGATGAACTCCAGCAGCAAGGCACGGTTGATCACACACCGGTCTACGTGCGCGAAGTCGTAAAACGCGCCCTTGAACACTCCGCAACCGCGATCATCCTTGTCCACAACCATCCATCGGGCGACCCAACACCCTCGCGCGCCGACATCGATCTCACCAAATCAATCGTGAGCGCCGCACGCCATCTGGGCGTCACCATTCACGATCACATCATCGTCGGGAAGCAGGGCCACGCCAGCTTCAAAGCGCTGGGCCTCATTTAAATGTGGTCAATGCGTTCCTATTTACCCTTTCGCTGAGACGAATGCGACTGGGAGGCTTGACCATGGGCTAGATCATCATGCTTTAAGTAGGAACGCTCACGTGGTTCAGTCCTAAAGCACAAAGACGATCTACCTTAACATGCCGGCAACTTTCTCTATTGCCCAGTTTCATTCTGATTCCGTTCAATTTCTGGTTGCCCGGACCTAATCGACGTGACATCCAGCCACAGATAGCTGCCATCAAATTTGGAACGCACCGCCATGTCAGAAGCAAAGCACGCAAAAGTCCTCATCTTGGGTTCCGGTCCGGCCGGCTACACGGCTGCCATCTATGCCGCACGTGCCATGCTCAACCCGGTTTTGCTGCAAGGCATTCAACCCGGCGGTCAGCTGACCATCACCACCGACGTTGAAAACTACCCCGGCTATGCAGACGTCATCCAGGGCCCGTGGCTGATGGAGCAAATGCAGGCACAGGCCGAACATGTCGGCACTGAAATCATTATGGATCACGTCACGAAGGTCGAGTTGGACCGCCGCCCGTTTACGCTGCACGGCGATTCCGGCAGCCTTTACACCTGCGATAGTCTGATCATTTGTACGGGTGCCCAGGCCCGCTGGTTGGAAATTCCCTCCGAGGAGCATTTCAAAGGCTATGGTGTTTCAGCCTGCGCCACTTGTGACGGATTCTTCTACCGCAACAAAGATGTGTTTGTGATTGGCGGCGGCAACACGGCGGTCGAAGAAGCGATATTTCTGACCAATTTCGCAAAACGCGTTATCGTCGTCCATCGCCGAGACAGCTTCCGCGCCGAAAAAATCCTGCAGGACAGACTCTCAAAAAATCCCAAGATCGAGGTCATGTGGGACACAGTGCTCGAAGAGGTACTCGGCGACGAGCAGCCCACCAAGTCTGTTACCGGTGCAAAGCTCAAGAACGTCAAGACGGGCGCGATTACCGAGCATGCCATCGACGGCATCTTTGTTGCGATCGGCCATGCCCCGGCAACCGAACTCTTTGTCGATAAGTTGCAGATGAAGCCCAACGGCTATCTGATCACCAAACCTGATTCCACTACGACCTCCATCCCCGGTGTATATGCCGCAGGCGACGTGACAGATGACACCTATCGCCAAGCCGTTACGGCAGCGGGCATGGGTTGTATGGCGGCACTTGAAGCCGAGAAATTCCTTGCCCAGGCAGAGACACAGTCTGCTGCTGCAGAATAAACCGCCCGCGCCTGCCAACAATCCCAGACGGAGCACCCCTAGAGGCGGCTGTTCTTGGGTAGATTTGCAACCCAAACGGGTCGCGAATCGTTTTCTGACATTGCCTTGCCATAGGATATCGCTAGTCTAGGAGACAAAGCAAAATCGGGCTTGGCCCAGCGCGCCGAAAGCCCCTCTTAATCCGTCGATCGCCAAGCGCAACCTGCCTTGAATTGACCGGTCGGTCACGGCGGCAATTGCTGCGCGGAAAGCAAGTTAATGGACTGGGACAAATTAAGAATTTTTCAGGCTGCGGCCGAGGCAGGCAGCTTTACGCATGCCGGCGACACGCTGCACATGAGCCAATCGGCCGTCAGCCGCCAGGTCTCATCGTTGGAAAAAGACTTAGGCGTCGCACTTTTCCACCGCCACGCCCGCGGCCTTGTCTTGACCGAACAAGGCGAGCTCTTGTTTCGCACCGCAAGTGACATCCTGAACAAGCTTCATACAACCGAGATGCTGTTGTCAGATGCCACGACAAAGCCGACGGGAGAATTGCGCATAACGGCTCCGGTCGGCCTTGGCACCGTCTGGGTCACCCAGCGCTTGCGCGAATTCATGGAACTCTATCCAGATATACGCGTTGAGATCATCCTCAACGATGATCAGCTTGATATCGCGATGCGCGAAGCAGATGTTGCGATTTGGACCAGGGAGCCGGATCAACCGGACCTTATTCGCCGCCAGCTTATGGTGCTGCCGGTCCGCGCGTTTGCGTCGGCGACATATGTTCGTCGCTATGGCGCACCGCGCAATCTGAGTGAGCTGGACCACCACCGCATCGTCTCATACGGTGGCGCACCCGGCCACCACCTCTCACAGCTGCGCTGGATTGAAACTGCCGGCGTCAACGGCAAACAGCCACGCACCCCGGTCTTTCGAGCCAATTCTGTCGTCGCATTGAAATACGCAATACGGGCCGGAATCGGGATCGGCCTGATCCCTGAATACTTGACTGAAGAAGAAACGGATTTGGTCACACTTCTGGACGACGTTGAACTACCTCAAATGAAAATAGTGTTCGTCTACCCAGAGGAGTTAAAGACGTCAAAAAAGGTTCAAGTTCTGCGCGATTTCTTGGTTGCTAGCGTTCGGTCAAGATCAGCAAAAAACGCTGTAAAATTAATAAGTTAGAGTTTGCATCTTCAAAGCTTTGACAATCGAGCATTTGGTTAATTCTTGCTATGCATCCACTGCATATCGGGCATGCAATGAAACGGATTGCCGCACGTTAATCATTGATGTTTCATGTCTCAAGCTGTGACGGACAGCTACTGAAGGCTGTACCCTCCCTTTGATGCCTTCACGCACCGATATCCACTGGTGCGCTTACACTCTAGGCCGGGCCCGATTTCGAAAGGTCCGGCTTTTTTTTGAGCCTCAAACTTGACAACCCCCTGCTCTCTTGCTGTTGGTTGCCTCCGAGTTGCTTAATGGGACTTGCCTGTTGGCGTTCCCACGCGACATCGCTGAGACCTCCATATGGCCTAGATACGTCGCTCAACTCGGTGAAGGTTCGCCTGCCCAAATTTTAGGAAAGAAATAGACACGTGGCCAAGACCCTCTACGACAAAATCTTTGATGACCACATTGTTGAAGAACGCGACGATGGTACCTGCCTGATCTACATCGACCGCCATCTGGTTCACGAAGTCACCTCTCCCCAGGCGTTTGAAGGCTTGCGTTTGTCGGGCCGCAAGGTGCGGGCGCCCGAAAAGACCCTGCTGGTGGTTGATCACAATGTCCCAACCACAGACCGCACACAGCCCAATGATGACCCGGAAAGCGTTGCCCAGATAGCCTATTTGGCGGAAAACGCAGAATATTTTGGACTCGAATACTACAACGAATTCGACAAGCGCCAAGGCATCGTCCATATCATCGGCCCCGAACAAGGGTTCACTTTACCGGGCACAACATTGGTCTGCGGCGATAGCCACACCGCCACTCATGGCGCATTCGGCGCCTTGGCACACGGCATTGGTACATCAGAAGTCGAACATGTCCTGGCGACACAGACCCTTATTCAGAAGCGGTCGAAAAACATGCGGGTCACCGTCAATGGAAAAATTGCCGACGGTCTGACGGCAAAAGACATCATTCTGGCGATCATCGGAGAGATTGGTACGGCCGGCGGCACCGGTCACGTAATAGAATATGCCGGCGATGCCATTCGCGAGCTTTCGATGGAAGGCCGTATGACAGTCTGCAATATGACCATCGAAGCCGGCGCGCGCGCCGGCCTAATCGCGCCTGACGAAAAGACCTATGAGTATGTCAAGGGCCGCCCGCGGGCCCCCAAGGGCGCCGCCTGGGAAGCCGCGATGCAATATTGGCAGACATTGTCCACCGATGACGGGGCGCATTTTGACACCGAGGTTACGTTGGATGCTGAAAATCTGCCACCCTTGGTAACTTGGGGCACCAGCCCGGAAGACGTTGTAACAATCGCAGGCGAAGTGCCCGATCCGGCCAAGGCGCCTGATGAGTACAAGAGAGCGTCAATGGAACGCGCGCTGGATTATATGGGCCTGACGCCCGGCACCAAGATCACCGACATAGCGGTACAAAAAGCGTTTATCGGCTCTTGCACCAACGGCCGGATCGAAGACTTGCGCGCCGCCGCTGCCATCGCCAAGGGGCGCAAGGTCAACCCGGCAGTCAATGCACTTGTCGTTCCGGGTTCCGGATTGGTGAAAGAACAAGCGGAAGCAGAAGGCCTCGACAAGATCTTTATCGAAGCGGGTTTTGAATGGCGTGAGCCCGGCTGCTCCATGTGTTTGGCCATGAATGCGGATAAGTTGAAACCGCAGGAACGCTGCGCTTCGACATCAAATCGCAATTTTGAGGGCCGCCAAGGATATCGTGGCCGAACCCACCTCGTGTCGCCAGCAATGGCGGCGGCGGCAGCGATCGCTGGCCATTTTGTCGACGTGCGATCATTCACCGATCGCTAAGCGCAATCACAATATCGCGATATGGTGCCAATTCTTCGAGTGTTGATGGTTTAACCAGCGTATCTGACGAGCACCAATATCTTCAAAAATTTTTTGACTACTTGACGCAGCATTCTCCGATGATCACTTACCGTGACAGAATTACTTTCCCCTCGACACAACAACTCGTCCGGTCTCCGTGAGTAATGCCCTTTTAACGACACCATTGCCTTTGGCCATCGCGACAGCGATCATTGCGCTCGTCTCGCTATCAATTTCGCCAAAAGCTCGAACCGCCGATTCATTTTACCGGGGTCTATCCGCCACTGGTACCTGTCCAGGCGTTTGGACACTGGCCTTAAGCCAAGTCACGACCTGGATCTTCGCGCGTTCGATTATGAACGCCGTGATCCTCGGATATTTTTACGGCATTGCTGGCGCAGCGGCCTACGCCGGTTATTACCTCTCGTTCCTGACGGGCTGGTGGATTATCGATTCACTTCGGTTCCGCCACGGATTTGGCAGCATTCAGGATTTCTTATTCGCGCGCTTCGGTACAACCGGCACCACCTGCTACAACTTCATCGTTGGCTTGCGCCTACTCTCGGAAGTCTTTGCGAATTTACTCGTCATTGGCTTGATCTTCGGCGCCTCTGGATCATCGGCCTATTTCACCTCGATCATTGCCGTCGGCGCCATCACGCTGGCTTACGGCATGCTGGGCGGGCTTAACGCATCGATCAGAACGGACGTTTTCCAAATGCTCCTGTTCCTGGTGGTTCTGGCCGCCTTGATGCTGATCGCCATATCGACGGGTCAATTTGATTTGGGCCCGATCGTGACCTCGACACCGACATTGGACAACCCCGGCTGGGTTCTCTTGGCGGTCGCATTTCTGCAAGTCTGGTCTTATCCCTTCCATGATCCGGTGATGATGGATCGTGGTTTCATCGCCGATCGCAAAACAACGCGCGCCAGCTTTTATCATGCCGCCTGGATCTCGATCCTGTGTATTATGGCGTTCGGCCTCATCGGTGTTTGGGCAGGACTGAACAAGGTGCCCGGCAAGGACATGCTTTCAAGCCTCACCCATCTGCTGGGTGAACAGCCGATGTTGTTATTCAATATCGCTCTGATCGTTTCGTGCATGTCGACCTTGGACTCGACGTTTTCCAGCGCCGCCAAGTTGTCCATTGTCGACATAAAGGCAACACAGCCCACCGTCACCAATGGCCGAATTGCAATGCTGTTGTTTTTCCTCGGCGGCCTGGCAATCGTCTTCGTCGGTTCTAAGGATTTGTTTGCTGCAGTCGCGGTCTCCGGCACGGCTTCGATGTATTTGGTCCCGGTTGTATTTTTCTCGCTTTGGCTCGGCCGCGATGATGTACCTGTGTGGAGTTACGTTGTGTCTTTCGCGACCGCTTTGATCGCCGCGATTTTGTACTTTTTCTATAGCATGCCGGAATATGCCGCATACCTTGGACCACTACTTGGTTTCGAGCACAAATACTCCAAGCTCTTGATCTTGTGCCTATCGGTCTTGTGTATCGGCTGCGCCGCCTTTGCTTTGGGAATCGCCACCCGCAGACGCTAGCGCAATCAGCTTCTAACCGACATCTTCCCGATTCCAGCCGGAGGCAGATGATTTGCCCGATCTACCGTCAACGACCATCCTTGAGCGTCAGGTTGACTTCCTCTTGTCGGTGCAAATTTGCACGCGATGATATGGCGTTTACGCACCGGATAATTGCGACAGGCGGGACGACCAACGGCAAGATTGAACACATGACTTGCACTCCGGACCAGATTAATCAGACCAAAGATCGTTTTAGAGGGGAAATAAGCGACTTTTCTCCTGACCAATATTGCAACTTAAAGAGTTTCCCGGCATCCTTGGGGTTTTAGAGCGAGCAAGCATGGACTGCTATTGATGAAACCGATTCCGATACTTGCAACCGCCATTTTGCTCCTGTCGAGCATGCTGGGATTGGTAATCGGCCCAAGCGCGGCCAACAGCCCGCCCAGTCCTGATGAGTATGTCGCCCATGTCGGCGGCAAAGCGATTATCGTTCCTGCCGGCCAATTGAAGCTCGACAACCACAAGCTATGGTGCGGTCATCGCCCCACCGTTCTTGACAGTAATCTGGATGATTATGGAGCTGCCTATCCAGGTTTCCTGATCCTCAATCCAAAACTTCTGGCCAAGGTCTCGACGCCGGTAAAGCTTTGGATTTATTCTCATGAATGCGGTCATCAATTCCGCGGCCCGGATGAAGAGACAGCCGATTGCTTCGCCGTCCAACGCGGTCGCCGCCAGGGCTGGTTGACGTCAGCTGGCCTGGAGCAAGTCTGTAAATTCATTAGCCCTGCCCGTGGTGATTTTATGCACCTATCTGGCTCACGCCGCTGCGCCTCCATGCGCCGCTGCTTTAAGGATAAAAAGGTGCACTAAGCGCCCATTGAGTTGCAGATCGCCGCTGCCATCTCGGGCACTGGCTGGCATAAATCGAACAAACCCATTATGGTCCGCCCATCATGGCGACCCAACAATCATCACTTTGGTGCCCCGCCCCCATAAACACAGATAACACTGAGCCACGAGAGTCAAAACGATGGATAAGTTTACGACATTGACCGGTGTCGCAGCGCCGCTGCCGATGATCAACGTCGACACTGACATGATCATTCCCAAGCAATACTTGAAAACCATCAAGCGGACCGGCCTTGGCACCGCCTTGTTCTCAGAAATGCGCTACGACGACGACGGCAAAGAGGTCGATAACTTTGTATTGAACAAACCGGCGTACAGAAACGCACAGATCCTTATAGCGGGTGACAATTTTGGCTGCGGCTCCAGCCGCGAGCACGCCCCATGGGCGCTCCTGGATTTTGGCATCCGGTGCGTCATCGCCCCGTCGTTCGCCGACATCTTCTATAATAACTGTTTCGAGAACGGTATTTTGCCGATCAAACTGCCCCAAGAGCAGGTCGATAAATTATTGGAGGATGCAGAACGCGGCGCCAACGCAACGGTTACCATCGATCTCGAGAAGCAAGAGATCACAGGTCCCGACGGCGGCGTGATCCCATTCGAAATGGACCCATACCGCAAGCACTGCCTATTAAATGGCCTCGATAGCATTGGCCAGACTATGCAAAAAGAAGCTGCAATCGACAGTTACGAGCAAAAGGCCACCGCCGCCCGGCCCTGGCAATAAGGCAGGGTGAATATATCGAATCTGCGCGACCGATCCGGATTAGGCCGGCGGCAACAGTTAGATCCTCACGCCGCTGGCCCGCGCCAACGCACCTGACAAGGCATCCGCAAAAGATCGGCGCTCATCATCGGTAAGGAACCGAGCGATGGTATGCGACTTACCCGATGACACCAGCCGAAGAGCCGTGCGCCCGCCATGGCCTTCATCGACTTCGAGGCGCACCCAACGCGGATTGAACTCAGCTGCCAATGCGATGTGGCCGTGCCGGTCGAAACGGGTCAACGAGAGCTTATGATCTGAAATTTCGAAGATTTCGCATTGTTTAGCATCTGCAAAATTTCTTCGAAAGGCATAATAGATAATCGCCACATCAAGGCCGAAAAAACCGAACACTGGCCAAGCCCCGATCATCAAAAAGGCGCATCCTGCAATGAAGCTCACACCGCCGATCAATGCCATCAGTATCAGAAACCCTCGCCCGCTAAGCGAGCGATGCGGCCTCAGGACCGCATGAAATTGGACATCTTGCCCCGCTGGACTCTGGGTGTTGTTTTCCGTCATATGGTCTATGTGGTGCCGGCTCTGGCCGTCGAGAAGAGGCGCCGAACTCTGCCTGTCCCCCTAAATCCTAACACGATCCCCGATGCCCAAACCCGCGACAAAAAAGGCTGCACCCCGCAAAGCACAGAAGCGCAGACGGCGAACCAGGCTGCCAGCCGCCGCCATCGCTGAGGTGTTTAAGCGGTTTTCGGAAATTACGCCGGAACCGAAAGGCGAGCTGGAGCACTCCAACCCCTACACCCTCCTGGTGGCGGTTGTACTATCCGCCCAAGCCACCGATGCCGGTGTCAACAAGGCCACCCGTGAATTGTTTCGCCTAGCCGACAGCCCGGAGAAAATGCTGGCGCTTGGCGAAGACAAAGTGCGCGAACTTATCCAATCGATCGGCCTTTATCGCAACAAAGCAAAAAACGTTATTCTGCTCTCTGAGCAACTCATAAACCAACATGCCGGTAAAGTTCCCCGCGACCGCGATCTGTTGCAGCAGTTAGCTGGTGTTGGACGCAAGACTGCAAATGTCGTCATGAATGTTGCATTCGGTGAACCAACGATGGCGGTCGACACCCATGTCTTTCGAATTGCCAATCGCATTGGATTATCGACGGGCAAGGACCCACTGGAAGTGGAAGAGGATCTGTTGCGCGTCATCCCACCAGAATACGGTGTGCCGGCGCATCACTGGTTGATCCTGCACGGCCGCTACCTCTGCAAGGCCCGCAAGCCGGAGTGTTGGCGCTGCCCCATCGAGGACCTGTGTCTGTTCAAGGACAAAACACCCATGCCCTAGCAGGCCCGACCATCTGATGGCGTTATTGTTTTTGAATACGCTGCAATACGCCAACCAGCTCATCGGCTGTCATCGTGCTTGTCGACTTCAGGAAGTCTTCGATAACGACACCGATGTCCTGATCATGAGAACTCTTAGCCAGCACCGACGCGATCGCCTTCAGCTCCAGGAACAGTTCAAGCCCACTTTGTATACCTGCTGTCTGCAGCTCTGACATCTTATAGGTCGTCGATTGATCTCCGATCCATTCCTTGGTGAGCTCGTCATCGACCTTGCGAATCTTGTCCCAAAGTTCGCCGCGCACCTCCTTGACCGGCGCTTCAAGGTCCCCCCGCTCTTGAATAATTCTATCGATTTGGCTCTTCACGGATGCATAAGAGTCGCGCAATCGCTTAATTGCGTCTTGGGGCCCCGCATCTGTATCGGTTCCCTTGATCAAGCGCGCGAGATATGCGTCTTCCGTCTCGGCCGTCGACAGGTGGCGTTCGCTTTCTTCATTCAATACAGTCAGCAGTGGCGTAATACCGCCCGCATCAAGCAACTTGAAAATCTCGGGATCGCGCTGCGCCTCCTCGCTCCAATTGGCGATATCGAGTGCACGGCGCGTTTTTGAAAGCAGACCGTGGTTGCGCAGCGGCTGCGCCTTAGGATCTGAACCTGTTGCACCACCATCTTCTGACTGCACAGCCTCCGATCTGCGATGCGGCTCGAGATCACTTCGGCTATCACGCTGCTCTTCTCGTCCAAGTTTTCTAAGCTCTTTGCGCGTTACCGGCGCTATGAGTTGCAAATCGTACAGCACGCCGGTCAGCTGGTTCATGGCAAGCCCGCTCATTTTCTCGGACCGCATCTTTTCCTCGGAATCCGACTCTGATGGCATCTCGCCCGTTCGATAGAGATTTGGAATAACGAAATAAGATTTCCCGTTATGATGCACCAAGTGCCGATGCACCCATTCCAAGTTTTTGCCAGGCGCGCGCTTTATGGCGACATAGATTGCCTCACGGATGCGCGCCTTAAAGCGCATGTCTGGCCGTGCCGGCGGTGGCGGATTGAGCGCTGTAAGCGCGAACAGACCGAGGTCCACACCAAGGGTTGCCAATAGCGCAATCAAATCTCGACCGGATATTCCCTCAAGCGCAGATCCGCTGCTGTCTTTGCCGCCTGAGACAACAAATCGTACCGGATAGGCCATGTACGATCCCATGTTGGCCCAAAGCTTCTTAACCGCATTGGCGACGCCCGCCGGCCCCTCGTTAAACGACGCCGCCCTGAGCTTGAGGACAGCCGGTTCTGCCGCCTGGGCGGCTGCTTGCCTGAGCCGTTGCGCAAGCGTCGGGTCGTAACAGGAAAAGCCCTGTGCACCCGGCTTGACCGACACCGAGTCCGCCAGTGCCCGCATTTCGGATGCCGTCGACTTTCCGAGTTCATTGCTCCGCTGCGCGATACTCCTGGCGCGGCCACGCACCTGAGATGCCATGGCTTCGAACGTGCGCTGGCGTTCTTCCACGGTCGCGCCGACAGCACCGGCAGTGGTATTCTTGAGCGCCTCAATGTCTGCCTGAACCGGTCCCAGCCAGGAGGTCTTTATGCTATCGCGAAGCGAGGCAACCGAATCGCGCACGCTGCGCCGCGCGTTATAGAGCGGCCCCTTGCCGGCCCCTGATGGAATGCCGCAGCTGCCACCACTGCGCTCTTCGCGCGCCATCTGGCCGTCCGACCACGTGACAACACTGTCGAGTTGCACGCGAACCGCATCAAGGCGCGCCGCAATCGCACCTGCGGCATCGCGCGCATCTTCCTTGAGGTTCGCCATGCTGGTCCGGGTTGCCTCTTCGCCGGCAATCAGGCTCCACCAAAAGCCGTAACCGAAGCCGACCGACCAAAGAGCGAGGAAGATATAGAGCGGAAAGGTAATCAGCCTATCGCGCCAACGTCGCTTGATGCCAAAGGTCTCGCGCAGTGTCAGCCACATCAGGAAGGTCAGGGCGACAACGATCGCAATCACCAGCATTTCGTTGGTGACAGACAGGCCACCGGGAATTTGACGTCCTTGGGAGGCCGGCGACGTCGAGACCCCGATGATGAAGTCACTCATGCCACTCCAGGTCGCAAAACCCGAAATCGCGAGCAACATCAACGATGCGACGCCGATGAGTGCGTTACGCCCAAGAATATAGTTGAGCACGTCGCGCAACCGCTCGCCCATGGACTTAGCGGGCAGCGCCTCTGGCGAATAGGTCCCCGTCGCGTCGGCCATAACTCAACTCCCGTCACTCAAACAACCAGATACTTTGGCTAAAAGCTTGAACCACCAACGTGCGGCAGCTTGCCTCCATATAACGATCGCGGAGCCCCAAAACAGGCGCACTCCCCCGTTCGGGCCGAACCCGGCTCGTCGCGCTTGAACGCGGTTATAGCAAAAACCACCCGATGTCGCCTGCTGTGGCACCGGATCGAGGACGACAGCCAACCGATCGTAGCCAATTGGCAACTCCGTCGCCCCGTATTGGCTCTGGAATTCAATCTCTGCGAACGGCGATGCCTGCAGCTGCCATATGCGCCTTCGCCTCACCTATCGTATAGGTCCCAAAGTGGAAAATGGAGGCGGCCAACACAGCGCTTGCATGCCCCTCCCGCACCCCATCGACAAGATGATCCAACGTTCCAACACCGCCCGATGCGATCACCGGCACATCGACGGCATCGGCGATTGCCCGCGTCAATTCGAGATCGAACCCGGCCTTGGTGCCATCCCTGTCCATTGAGGTCAGCAACAATTCCCCGGCTCCCAGCGCAACGACATCACGGGCATATTGTACGGCATCAATTCCGGTCTCACGCCGCCCGCCGTGCGTGAAGATCTCCCAACACCGAGGTTCACCCGGTTGCGACACCCGTTTGGCGTCGATGGCCACCACAGTGCATTGCGCACCGAATGCCGCACTCGCCTCGCCGACGAATTCGCGTCGTGCCACGGCCGCGGTATTTATTGACACCTTGTCTGCGCCAGCCTCCAAAAGCTTTCGAATATCGTCAACTTTGCGCACGCCGCCGCCCACCGTTAGCGGCATGAAGCAACGTTCCGCGGTACGCTCAACAATATCAAAAATCGTATCCCGATTTTCGTGGCTGGCCGTAATATCGAGAAAACACAATTCGTCTGCGCCTGCTGCATCGTAGGCAGCAGCCGCCTCCACCGGATCGCCGGCATCGACAAGATCGACAAAGTTTACACCCTTGACGACACGGCCATCTTTGACATCAAGGCAGGGGATAATGCGAATCTTGAGCATGGCGTCTGATCGCATGCCAGCCCCTTTGGACGCAAGCGGCGAATTGCGCCAAGATGCGCCGTGTGGACGAACAACAACGGGATCCAGTCTATGGTAAATCGACGCCGCAGCCAGACAGCGACCGATCTTGAAGACATCGCCGAACGGGCAGAGCATCAGAAATTGACCCCGGCCGACATCAAGGCCCTGCGCCGCCTCATCAAACGCCTACAGAAAAACAAACAGGATAGCCCATTGGCGCGCACGACGCGGCGCAACTTAAAGATCGCCGACACCCAATTGCGCGAAATGCAGGAACGCATGGAAGACGAACCTCTCGACGATGAGACTTTTTCCGAATTGCCGCCCTATTTACGCAAGCAGATCCTGACCCGCCTCGACAACAATGCCAAACGCCTGCAAGCCGCGCTCGAGGCCCAGGCTGACAATGGTTCGCAGGCCAGGAAGAACGACTACCAGGCGCCGTCCTTCAAGTGCATCGAAGACTTCGAAAAATGCCGAAAGAAGCCACCAGGATCAGTGATCTGGTGTCACATTGCGATGATCATCTGCCAGATCAACGCATTGCAACCGCTCGCCGCCGCGGTATCGGGTTCATCCAAGAAGTGATTATGGCCTCAGCCGGCCTTGGCCAGCACGGCCAGGGCTTCGCGCGGATCGATACGCCCGTCGTAAAGCGCACGCCCCGTAATCGCGCCTTCCAGCAGGGCATAGGCCGGCTGCGTTAAGGCTTCGATGTCGGCCAGTGACGCCAGACCACCGGAGGCGATGACAGGAATTTGCGTTGCCCGGGCGAGCGCCGCTGTAGACTCGAGATTGAGGCCCTTCAAAACCCCGTCTCGATCGATATCTGTGTAAATGATGGCGCTGACGCCGGCATCTTCAAACCGTTGAGCGAGTTCGTGCGCCGTCAGTTCACTTGCCTCAGCCCAGCCTTCGACGGCCACTTTTCCATCGCGCGCATCGATTCCAACAGCAATCTGGCCGGGAAATTTGCTGCAAGCCTCACGCACCAAATCCGGATCACGCACCGCCGCGGTCCCGAGAATGATGCGCCGCAATCCTTTTTGCAGCCACGCCTCGATGGTCGCCAAATCACGAATACCGCCGCCAAGCTGCACCGGGATCGACACCGCCTTCAGAATGGCATCGACAGCACCACCATTGACCGGATGGCCGGCAAACGCACCATTGAGATCAACAACATGCAACCAAGAAAACCCCTGGCTCTCAAACACCTTCGCCTGCCCGGCTGGATCGTCACTAAAAACAGTTGCCTCCTGCATGTCGCCAAGTTTCAGGCGCACACATTGACCGTCTTTAAGATCGATCGCGGGAAACAAGATCACGGGGGACAATGCCTTATGTCTGGAGTGCGGAATCGAGAACAAAATTCGAACAAGCCATCGAATTGCTCATTTCTTATGCTTCATTTCGCAAGATCACGCCGAAAGTCAAGGCCGGGCAGGATTCGATGCCATCGGAATGCTTGCGTAACCGGCTATCCGACTGTCCGCACCAAGATTTGAAGCAGGATGATGAGTACCGATACGCCTATTGACCTGGGCACTAAGCCAGCCCAACCAAAACGCCGACTGACCGAAAACGATGCTGTCGATATCTGGATCGCGCGATGGCTCCGCGTGCGTCGCCGCGATCTTTGTCTGCGCTACACCTGCGACCCGCGCCGCCTCTATGAAATCTGGCAGGAACAGCGTTTTCCCGGCAGCCGCGACAAAGCCAGGGCGCTGTTCACAGAGCGCTATCCCTATCTGGTCGACCGAATTGATTACGGTCGCCACCAGCCGATTTCGCGCGCCGCCCACCCCGATCAGCTGTCTTTATTTGACGAGACCTAGGCACTCTGGCCCTGAGTCCGTGCGCTTTTGAGCCGCTCAAAAACAAAATAGAACAAATTGAGAACTTTTTACTGGCGTCGGCAATCGAGTCGCGTTATGTTCCACTTATGTTCTCGACCAAGATGTTTTGCGTGTCGCCCTCTCATCCCGGCAAACAACCCGCAACCAAGAGACACTGAAATGCGCGAATTCCTGATCTCCTACGACCTCGCCCCGACCGCCCCGCACAAGCACGCTATCGCGACTGCAATTATGAACCTCGGTCAGTCCTGGGCGCGTCCACTCGCTCAGACATGGATCGTCAAAACGTCCCAAACGGCATCAGAAATTGAAACTGCGTTGGCCCTTTTCCTCGATGATGAGGATGGCCTGCTGGTCCAACCGATCAGCGATCCTGCAAAATTCACCAACACCGCATTGCGGTGGTTCCGCCAACGCCGACAGGACGCCCAAGATCTCGACAACCTCAATATTCTGGCATTCCCGAACAGCGGTGAGGCCCCCGCCCTCCCGCCAGGCCAGCCGCTCGCGGCGGCCGTATAGGGAGACACGAAACCTGAACAGGCTGCCAAAGTGTCTCCTTCAGTCGGAAGGCTCAAACGCCTTCTAACCCGAAGCGCCCTCTCAACGCCCTCTTGAGAGGGCGCTGCCTTTTTCCACCGCCACCCAAAATCAAGTCCGGACAGCCGCGACGGATTTCGAGACCCAGGCCGTTATTGAACAAGGGAAAGGCACGCCACAACCAAAAAAGGATCCTGTGCATGATCGTATCGATGTCACGGCAGGTCTCAGCATTGATCGCCATTGCAGCCGCGGCCCTGGCCTTCGCACTGCCGGCCACGGCGGCCCCAATTTCCAAACCGAGCACCGCGCCGGCAAGCGCGGTGGCATATAGCGAGCAGGTCACAAAAGTTCAATTTCGTCGCCGCGGTTGGCGCCGTGGATGGCGTGGTGGCCGTGGCTGGCGGTTGCGTCGCGGCGCCGCCCGCCACGGCTGGCGCCGTGGTCGTCGTGGCTGGCGGTGGGGTCGCGGCGTCGCGATCGGTACCGGTGTCATACTCGGCGCGATATTGCTGTCGGAAGCCGCGCGCGCCAACGCCCGTAGATCAGGCGCCTGGGAACGCTGCATAGAGCGCTATCGCTCGTTTGACCGGAGAACAGGAACAATCGTGACCTACCGCGGCGACGTCATTCTGTGTCCGTATTTGCGCTAGAGCCTCGACACCAAACCAAGACGCATTGTGAACCGGGCAACTGTTGCCCGGTTCAACATGACCAATCCCCACAGTATACGCCAGTCATGCTATAACCGACCCGCTGAACTACGGGCGGCCGGATAATGGAACACATCGCATGACGGAGATCGAGGCGTGTCCAAGGGTACTGTACTGATAGCAGGCGGCGGCATTGGCGGCCTGAGCGCGGCACTCGCCCTCGGCCGGCGCGATTGGACCGTCCATGTCCTCGAACGCGAAAACCAATTCGGTGCCATCGGTTATGGCATTCAACTTGGTCCCAATGTTTTTGCGATGTTTGATCGCCTCGGTATTACTGATGCGGTCTTGGCCAAATCCATCATCCCGGACAATGTCTGGATGTATGATGCCCTTGACGGGGAGCCAATCGTAAGGATCGCGATCACGGATGAATTCAAGGCCCGCTTTTCAGCCCCTTATATCGTCATCCATCGCGTTGATCTCCACGACATTCTGATGGCCGCATGCAAGAACATCACCACGATACATCTGGACGAGAACGCGGACGTCGTCAGTTACACCGATACCGGCGAAGGCGTCCGTGTTGCGACGGCTGACGGACGCGACTTCAACGGCGACATGCTGATCGGCGCCGACGGCTTGCGCTCCAAAATCCGCGAGCAAATGGTCGGCAGTTCCGAGCCGGATCTTATTGGCTATGTCGCCCATCGTGTTGTCGTACCCATCGACAAGGCGCCTGAGAACATACCAAAAGGCGACGTCATCCTGTGGGGCGGTCCGGGATTTCATATCGTCAACTACCCATTGAAGCGCGATAACCTCTTCAATATCGTTGCCGTGTTCCGAACCGACACCTTTAGCCAAAAGGGCGATGCCGACTCATACCGCGCAGAACTCTTGGCCACTTATGCCGACGCCCATCCCACCATGCGGGACATGATCGCCATGGTCGACCTCGAGCGCCGCTGGCCGATCGGTGACAGATTACCGAGCCGTGGCTGGTCTGAAGGTCGCGTCGTTCTCATTGGTGATGCTGCACACGCCGCCCTGCAATCTCTGGCCCAAGGGGCCTGTATGGCCATTGAAGATGCGGTTATTCTGGCCGCCTTGATCGATGTTGCCGACGGCAAATTTGAACAAGCGTTCAGAGAATTTGAGTCTCGACGCTTGCTGCGTACCGCCCGTGTTCAGCTCGAAGGCCGATACATGTGGAATACATTTTATCACAACGAAGGCATCGAAGCCGACGTTCGAAATCAGATCCAACGCGCCCGCTCACATGCAGACGTCTATCGCTGTGTCGAGTGGCTTTATCGCTCACAGGCAGTGCCGGAGCGTCTTTCCGATTAGCGCCGACGAGCCAACCTGCTTTTAAGAGGGATCGCGACGATGCCAGCTGAAGGCAGATAAGTAGTAGTAGTCATAATGCGCGATCATCGTATTGCGGTAAATTGCAACCACTCATCGATCACAGCTTACAGCACAATGGTCTAGCCAAATTGCAGCTCATGCACCGAAAACAGATGAGCGTCATCCGTCCATGTCTCGACCGCTAGCCAGCCAGCTTGTGCTGCCCGCGCATGGAACCCATCAACGGTATACTTG
Organism: Hyphomicrobiaceae bacterium; assembly: GCA_965223255.1. Lineage (GTDB taxonomy): Bacteria > Pseudomonadota > Alphaproteobacteria > Rhizobiales > Hyphomicrobiaceae > CBDCWA01. The sequence goes on from CBDCWA010000004.1 coordinate 1,964,191, forward strand.
TATGAATTCTCAGTATGGATGGTCTCTTCGGTTTTGAACGAAAACGTCCGGCCGGCAACACGGACGTCTTGATCGCGCTCACTCACCAGATGCATCTCGATGCGATTATCGACGCCATTATAGAGCGCCTTATGTCGAAAAGCCTTGAGATTGAAATCGCCATCCAATTCACGATTGAGCCGACGTAATAGATTGAGATTGAACGCTGCGGTGACACCTTTTCTATCATCATATGCGGCTTCAAGACGGGCAACGTCTTTCTGTAGGTCCACACCGATAATCAACCGGCCACCCCGGCCAAGCGTCTGGCCAAATCGCTCTAATAGACACACCGCATCCGTCGGCTGGAGATTGCCAATCGTCGAACCTGGAAAAAAGCCAAGACGCGGTGCGGCTTCTAGATGGGCCGGCAACCTTACAGGATCACAAAAATCGGCAACGATCGGCTCTACGACGAGAGATGGAAACCTATTGCTGATGCGCCGCGCAGCATCGCGCAACGCGGGCTCCGAAATATCTAGGGCCACATAGGCCGACGCCTTGTCGAGCGCGCGCAGGAGAACTTCGGTTTTGATACTCGAACCCGACCCGAATTCGATCAAAACACATCCAGCCGGCGTCCGCCGGGCGATGTCTCCAGAGCATGCCTCGAGTATCGCGCGTTCAGTGCGCGTTGGATAGTATTCGTCAAGCTCGGTGATCTCTTCGAACAGATCACTACCCTTGGCATCATAGAGCCAGCGCGATGGAATAGACTTCTGTGGGCTTGACAATCCCTTAATGACATCCGCCCTCAACGCTTCGCGCTCGCCGGTCGCCAACGGTTGTTGCGCATTAATACCAAGTGCCACCATTATAAATCCTCCGCCAGGCGAAGCCCCATAAACTGCCATCGCTGATGGGGATAGAAGAAGTTGCGATAGCTCGCCCGGCTATGATCATTGCATGTTACGCACGACGCCCCACGCAACACGTATTGACCGCACATAAATTTTCCATTGTATTCACCGACCGCTCCGTCGGCGACCTTGAAGCCGGGATAGGGCGCGAAGGGGCTCTGGGTCCATTCCCAGACATCTCCGAACATCTGCTGCGGCCCGCTGCTTGGCTCCAGCCCACACGCGATCGGCCGCAGCTGACCACTCCCCAGCATATTGCCCTCAACACGCACCAGACGCGCTGAATACTCCCATTCCTGTTCGCTTGGCAGTCTTTTTCCCGCCCAACTCGCAAAGGCGTCGGCTTCAAAATAGCTGACGTGGCAGACCGGCGCATCGAGATCCAACGGCACGAGGCCACCGAGCGTCATTTGATGCCAAAAGCCATCACGGTACTGCCAATAGCCTGGTGCATGCCAACCCTCCTGGCGCACCAATGCAAAGCCGTCCGACAGCCAATGCGCGGCCGTCTCATAGCCGCCATCCTGCATAAACGCCAGCCACTCACCATTCGTGACAAGCCGATTGGCGAGCCGAAAAGGACGAAGAAACGCTTGATGCCTTGGGCCTTCACAATCAAACGCAAAGCCTTTGCCATCATGACCAACGTCGACGAGACCGCCTTCGAATTCCGTCCAGGTCCAAGGCCTGGCCGTTCCAATTTGGCGCGGCGGCCTCTTTACCGCGCGATACGCAGGATAGAGCGGTGACGCTGCGAATAGCGACAGAATATCCGTCAACAACAATTCTTGATGCTGTTGCTCGTGATTGATTCCGAGTTCAACGAGTTCCGCGACGTCCGGATCGCGATCGACAATGCCTTGCGCAAACAACTTGCCTAACGCCTCATCCACATGCGCGCGATAGCGCACAACATCGTTATTGCTGGGACGTGTCAGGAGCCCACGCATCGGCCTTGGTTGGCGCGGGCCTTCAGCTTCATAATAGGAATTGAAGCAATAATGATAATCGCCATCGAAGAGCTGGTAGGAGGGAAGAAAGGGCCGCAGGACAAAAGTCTCATAGAACCAGGTCGTATGTGCCAAATGCCATTTCGTGGGACTGGCATCCGGCATCGATTGCGCACACTGATCTTCGTCTGATAGCGGTCGGGCAAGAGCCATCGACTGGCGACGCGATGCCTGACATCTGTCTTCTAGAGAGCTATGAGCTAGAGCTTCGCCGTTCGCCGCTGTTGTCTGGGAGAGCGCCACATCAAGGTCCTTTGACCATATTTTGGGATTAGATAATCGTTAGCAATTTCAAGCGACTAGAGTCGGAAATTAAGGGATCCTAGGTTGTTGAAACCGATCTGAGGTTCCCCTTGCACAGCATCACGCTGATGCGCCATACGCGGAGTATTTGCACACATATATGCGATAAAACCATGGCGTTGCAACCGCTGCAGTCCTTCAATCTCTTATCAAAAGGACGCAAAACTAGCCCCGCTGGCGGATATGAACATGCTCATGGGTTGAGATTTCACCGGCCCCGTGCGCATGCACGGCATCGACTCGCTGCACCGGAATTATCACCAATTCCCCGTGGCGGACACCACGTTCCGCGATCACTTGATCGCCGAATCGTGTGACCTGTGAGGCGAGCCCTTTCAAAACATTGATTTCCATGCAGTGATCATGGTCCAGGTGCACATGCAGCGAGGCAAGCGACAAATCGTGATGATCATGGAACGATTTTGTCAAACGCCGCGCCAGATCCCGCGCTGGATGCTCGTAAACATAAACCAACGCGCCGAGACAGTCCTTGTCGGGCTCCTCTGGGCCACTCGTCCCTTTCATGCCGGCGCGCGTCAAATCGCGAATGGCTTCCGAGCGGTTCTGATACCCTTGCTCTTCGATAAAACCGTCGATTTCTGCGAGGAGTTCGTCATCGATCGTGATCGTTACGCGTTGCATATCTGGTCTCACGGGTTTTGTGGTTTAAAATGATGGACCGCATGTTGACGCTCACCATTGTGATCATCCACAGCCTCCGGTGTATGAAAATGGATATGATCATGGGTGTGGGGATGGCGATGTACGACCGCAGGCCGCAGCGTGCACGCGTCAAGCATCACAGCACGTGTGGCAATGCGTTCGATAAAATCTCGGTCATGTGAGACGATGATCATAGACGTCGCAAGACCGGACAATAACGCCGTCAACACTGCAAGGTGATTTTCATCAAGCGCATTACTGGGTTCATCCAGCAACAACACCTCAGGGTCCATCGCCAACACCGAGGCAAGCGAGACAAGCCGCTTTTCCCCACCTGACAAACGATGGGTAATTCGGTCACTCAAATGTTCGAGGCCGAGGCGTCCCAGCGTCTGATGCGCCCTCGCCAACGCCTGATTTTTGCCAAGCCCGATGTTCAAAGGTCCAAACGCCACATCCTCCAACACCGTAGGACAGAACAATTGGTCATCAGGGTCTTGAAAAAGATAACCGCACTTGACACGCATGGCGCGAAAATCTCGTTCACTCTGGCACCGGACACCAAATGCGATGATTTCCCCTGCGGTTATTGTCTGCAAACCCACAATTGCCCGCAGCAACGTGGTCTTGCCGGCGCCATTTTGACCAATGACTGCAAGCCGTTCGCCAGCCGAAAGCTCAAGCGAGACATCGTTGAGAACCGAAATACCGGAGCGCTCAACGCACACGTTTCTCAATTGCAATTGCAACGTCATATCACCCTCGCAATCGCAACGATTGCCACCGCAGAAGCACACGCAGCAGCAAGAAAAAGCCAATCGTTTTTCTGCAGTGGCTTTGGACTGCGTAAAGGAAACTGACCAGAAAACGCCCGGCAGCGCATGGCTTCGTCAACGCGCTCTGCACGCTCTGCGGACCGGACCAACACCATGCCGATGAGATTGCCGCTCGTCTGCAATGTATGCATATTCGTAGCCGGCCTGAATGCACGCGCGCGCATCGCATCGCCAAGACGGTTCCATTCTTTGCGAAGCACAGATACGTAGCGCACCGAAAACAGCAAAAGGTGCACCAACTTACCCGGGCAGCCCAGCATTGCCAAGGCGCGCCCGAACCGCACCGGCTCCAGCGAACTCAGCAGAGCAAAAAACAACAGCCCACACGTCAGCACCTTGAGCGCAAGGATCGCTGCGCGCATCAGTCCGGTCCCGCTTACGACAAGCGGTCCAATCGTCAGCAAGCCATCGCCTGGAATTGTCAACGGCAGCAACACGAAGAAGGCCAGCATAAAGCCTTCGATATGGCGCAATCTGTGTTGCAGTTGGAGGAAGCTTAAGCCGGTTGCACGCGCAAATATCAGCGCACCCAGCGCCACCGTCACCAGGACCGCAATGCTGGACGTCACCAGCACAGCAACAAGCACAATAACTGTCGCGCTGATGCGGACACGGGCATCGATACCGCCAATGATTGCCCGGTCACGGTCATCAATTCCAATACCGACAGTAGCGAACTTATTTTTGACCGCGGCCTCAGTCATTGCCGCCTCGATCCCGCTGCCGGGCATGCGCCCAAAGAGCGATACCAGCAAGCCCAACGATCATGGCAAGCCCAGCAATGATATCCTTGAAGCGAATCTGCGCTTCAAACCGCTGCAGGTCTTGGCGCAGCGGCGTCACGTGGCGTTCAACGGCCTTATCGATCGCCTGCACGATATCTGGGTGATGCGCGCTCACCGCCGCTGGCCCGGCAATCGACGGTCCAACATGGCGTGAACTACGCCCTGCCGTCGGTGCAGTCGTATGTGCCCCCTGGAGCGTAATCTTCGCCACGTGACCTTCGCCGGCGTTGATGGTCAAGACGTAAGGGCCGGGCACCGGCACCCGCACCGAAAAGACCCCATTCTTTGCCGTCTTCGTTCGAAATGTCTTTGACATTTTATCGGGCTTTATCGTGATCGTGGCCCCGGCCGGTCGCCCGCCACCCGTAAAGAACGCATGCCCCGAGATCAACTCACCCTTGACCGTCGCAAAGACCTGCAACCGATGCGCAGCAAGTGGCGAAATTGTCAAAGATAAGAAACAGCAGACGACAATGATGCGCCACATATCACGAAGGCGCTCCTGTCGCCGGCAGCAATTCGGGTTTCACCCGTTTCAAAAACGAAATGATGAACGCCGTGACCAGCGCTTCGATCACCATCAACGGAACATAAGTCGCGATAATAATCTTGGCACTCGGTACATAATCAGGCGATGACAGTGCAAGCGACAGCGACACGCCTGCCGCCGTTAGCGCCACGCAAAGCGCCGCCATCGCACCTGCCAGGATCGGTGTGGCGACACTGCCGGACCCGGCGATCCAAGATCCAAAAAGTGTGCCGAGCACGACACCTGGCAGTGCAATATTGACGGTGTTCACCCCCAAAGTGGTAAGCCCGCCGAACCCGAACAGCAACGCTTGCAACACCAGCGCCACCAGCACCGCAGGAAAGGCGCGCGCACCAAGTATCAACCCCATCAAGCCGGACAATAAAAGATGAATACTCGAGACGCCGATAGGAATGCTGATCAATGCAGAGACAAAGAATGCCGCGGTCAATATTGCCGTCCGTGGAACATCGCGCTCATCCATTTGGCGCAGGCCAATCGCCACGCAACCAACCGCAACGGCCGAACCAATGGCGATAACCGGAAGCGACAGCACACCATCGGGTATATGCGCCAAACCGAACTCCTCCTCGAAAGCTAGCGCCCTGGGCGCATATCGGTGGCCTTGACCCACATGACGGCCCCAATCTCCACCGTCGCCGGCTGCCCATCCGGCGCCTTCATTGACTGATCACTGTCGATGATAGCGGCAAAACCCCACCATCCGGCGCGCGGCATGGCGTACGAGAATGTCCCGGTGGCATCCGCCTTGATGGCCTGGGTAACGAACGCCGCGTTGGGTGGCTTGATCGAACCATCATTCGCCCACTCGACTTCAATCGTGGCGTAGGGCACCGGCTTACCGCTCCTCAGAACGACGCCGCGAAAGAGGTTGCCGGTCCAAAGACCGCTCGGGCGCGTCAATGGCCGAATCTCGACGGGCAAACCAACCAGACGATCCCAGCCCACACCGGTTGCGAACGAATCGACAATGACTTTTGCGTATTGAATGATGTACTTGCGTTCCGCAGCCTCCCAATAGGGCTGAGGCTCGACATAATATATGGCCGTACCGGGGCGCTTCAGGCTCTGGGTCAACGTCCATGAAGACTTGCCCAGCACCAAGCGCTGTTTCAGCTTGGCGGTGAGATCGCGCCTTTCACCGCCGATGATGACACCAAACCGCTTTGGGCGTTTCAGCTCCATCACCGGACCGCGGTCCATGGGGTGTGTGAATGTCATATCAAGCCGCACATTACCGCCAGTCACCAACACATCCGTCGAAGGTTTCACAAAGAGAAAGTGCGCGTGACCGCCGCCAATCGACACAGCAAGCAGCACCAGAACCGCAAACAACCTGCACAGCATAAGAGATCAATTTCCACTAATAATCCCAAGATTGAGTAGGATGTTTAGCAGAAAAGATCATATTGTAAAGGCAGCGCCAGATCTTAAGGCAGCGGAATAACCCTCAGAATTCGCCCACTATGTTCGCCTGTCGCGACCAGCAGCGCGCCATCCCGTGCTTGCCTGACATCGCGAATACGCGCGCCGAGGTTTCTCAGGAGGCGTTCTTCTGCAACCACCTTATTACCTTTCAACACCAGGCGGGTGAGGTGCGTCCCCGCCAACGCACCAATAAACAGGCTGTTGTTCCACTTGGGATAGCGTTCGGAGCGATAGAACGTCATCCCTGATGGCGCGATTGAGGGGTCCCAATAATAGATCGGCTGTTCCATACCCTTCTTGTGCGTGCCAATGCCGATCTTGTCGCCGGAATAGTCCCGCCCATAGGTGATCACCGGCCAACCATAGTTTTTCCCAGCCTCGGGTATGTTGATCTCATCACCCCCCTGCGCCCCATGTTCCACCGTCCATAGAGCACCGGTATCGGGATGCAATGCCGCCCCTTGCGCATTGCGATGGCCGATCGACCAAATCTCCGGCTTCCACCCCTTCCGCCTCGCCTGGCCCGACACCGCCTGGCCGCTTGTTTTGATATAGACCACCTTGCCCAAATGGCTTTTGGGATCCTGCGCCCTTTTGGCCGCATAACCACGTTCACCAAGCGTTACGAACAGATGCCCCTTGCGATCAAACACGATGCGGCTGCCAAAATGCAAGCTAGATCGGTAGGCCGGTGTCTGTCGGAAGATCACCCGCACATTTTTGAGTGATGGCCGCTTACCACTGACATCAAGCTGCGCACGCGCGATAGTGGTACCGTTGCGTCCGCGCCCCCGCGCCTCCGAATACGAAAAGAATATGGTCCCACTGGTTGCATAATCAGGTGCCAAAACGACATCCAACAGCCCACCTTGCCCGCCGGCCACAACGTCAGGAACGCCGGCAAGCGGTCGTGATAGACGCCCGTTCTTCTCGACCACGCGCATACGACCGGGCCGTTCGGTGACAAGATAACGCCCGTCCGGTAACTCCTGTACCGCCCACGGATTGACGAGCCCCCGTGCGACCGTAACAACCTTCACCTTCGTGGTCTCGGCCGGCTTCGGCGCCTTGGTAATCTTGGCAACACTACCGTCAGCCGTTGCAAGCAGAACTCCGCCAGCAAGCGCTCCACACCAAGCGATCCGAGCACGGCGCAAATAGGCCAATGAACTGTTGTCTATCATTCTACTAAACCATCTGTTTGCCAGTCATCAATCTGTACACTAATCGCCAAGGCGGCATCGGTGCTCGTGCGATTACCAATGCCCGCCTGATCTGCATAGCCATTGTATTCTTCGCCCATTTCATCATATACCGCGCTATGACAAGCGATGGAGTTACACTCGCGTTCGTTAAGATGAACGGACTGGGTAATCAGATTCTGGTGATCGACCTGAGAGGTCAGAGCGTTGCTTTGACGCCAACCCAGGTGCGTGCCATCGCTGAGCACCCACAAACCGCCTTCGACCAGCTGATGGTGCTGCGCGAGAGCGGTCAAACGAATATTGATGCTAAGGTGGAGATTTACAATGCCGACGGCTCTGAGGCCGGCGCCTGCGGCAATGGCATGCGCTGTGTGGCCTGGCTCGAGGCCGAGGCCACGCAACGCACGACACTCACCTTCACCACGCCCCAAGGCGTGCAGGTTGCACACGTCGCGTCTCCAGAAAAAGTCACCGTTGATATGGGCCAGCCCAAGTTTAATTGGCATGAGATCCCTCTTCGCGATGAATTCCATGACACACGCCAGATCGAACTTCAGATTGGTCCAATTGACGACCCGGTATTGCACTCACCCTCGGTCGTCAGCATGGGCAATCCGCATGCCATTTTCTGGGTCGATGATATCGCCGCTTATGACCTCGAGCGCTTTGGCCCGATGCTGGAGCACCACCCGTTATTTCCCGAGCGCGCCAACATTTCCCTCGCCAACGTCAGGAGCGAGAGCGAAATCGTCGTCCGCACCTGGGAGCGCGGCGCCGGCCTGACTCAGGCCTGCGGATCTGCGGCATGCGCGTGTTTGGTTGCCGCAGCCAGAAAGGGTTTAACCGGTCGCAAGGCCACTGTTCACTTGCCCGGCGGTGCGTTGGATATTACCTGGGGGGACGATAATCATGTCGCAATGACCGGGCCGACCGAACTTGAACACCGCGGGCGACTAGAAATTTGAGAATATTTCAGCGCCGTCGGAGCGCCTGAGAATCGTTGAGGCAGATGACAAAGGCAACCGTCATAACGCTTGGGTGCAGGCTCAACAGCTATGAGTCGGAAGTCATGCGCCGGCACGCCGCAACCGTCGGCCTGGACGACGCCGTGCTGGTAAATACCTGCGCCGTGACCGCGTCAGCAGTGCGTCAGGCGAAGCAAGCGATCCGAAAGGCCAGACGCGATCACCCGGGCGCAACAATAGTTGTCACCGGCTGCGCGGCCCAGATTTCACCGGACACGTTTTCTGCAATGCCTGAGGTTGATCATATAATCGGCAATCACGATAAGTTGGCGCCAGAAGCGTTTGCCGATGTCGTCAATGGAGACGCTGAACGCGTTGCAGTGAACGACATCATGAGCGTCCGCGAGACGGCAGGCCAACTGATCGACGGCTTTGCCAATCGCACGCGCGCTTATGTTCAGGTCCAAAACGGCTGCGATCATCGTTGTACGTTCTGCATCATCCCATTTGGGCGCGGCCCCTCCAGATCGTGCCCTGCCGGGGAAGTGGTTCGCCAAATTCAGCTGCTGGTCGACCAAGGCTACAAGGAAGTGGTTTTGACCGGCGTTGACATCACATCATATGGACAGGATTTGGCTGGCCCGCAGAACCTCGGACGCCTCGTCCGCCAGATTTTGCACAAGGTCCCGGAGTTGCGGCGATTACGGCTGTCCTCTATCGACCAAGTCGAGGTTGATCGGGAACTCATCACAGCGATCGCGGAAGAAGAGCGCCTGATGCCACATTTTCATCTCTCGATGCAGTCCGGCTCAGACATTATTTTGAAGCGCATGAAGCGCCGCCACCTACGCAATGATGCGATAGAGTTTTGCAGCCACGTGCGCACCATACGTCCCGACGTCGTCTTCGGCGCCGACCTGATCGCCGGCTTTCCGACCGAAACAGAAACCGCGTTTCAAGACACTTTGGACTTGGTAGACCAATGCGGCCTGACGTACTTGCATGTCTTTCCTTTTTCACCGCGCGACGGGACGCCCGCTGCGCGCATGCCGCAAGTCCAAGGCTCGCAAATCAAGGCCCGTGCATCGTGTCTGAGGGATAAGGCGGCGCAAAGGCTCGCTGCATTCCTTGATCGCCAGATAGGCCAAGACGTTGAAGTGCTGATTGAACGGAAAAACCTTGGCCGCACCCCTCAGTTCGCCGAAGTGCTGGTGAAGGGCGATACAGATCTACTGACGGCGGGACAACTTGTGCGTGCCCATGTCTCGCGCCGCTCAGGCACACACCTCGAAGCGGAGTTAATCCATTGACCTCTGACGGCAACAAGCAATCCTTGATCGGCCGTTGGTTTTCCAAGGCTTCTCCTGATACGTCGAAGAAGCCGCCGAACCCCAGCGACCCATCCCCGGACCATGATGAGCCGGCAGCAAATCCCATTCCGCCGGAAACGGCTGCACCGAGCGACCAGAGCCCGCCGCCCGAGCCCCCAGCAAAGAAAAGTTGGTTCCAGCGTCTAAAATCCGGTCTTGCCAAAACATCCTCCCGCATCGGCGAAGGCCTGGCCAACGTCCTCCAACGTCGACGTCTCGATGATGACGCTTTGCAGGACATTGAAGATCTATTGCTTCAAGCGGATTTAGGTGTCGATACGACAATGCGAATTGTCGATGCGATTTCCGAAGGTCGCTATGACAAGGAAATATCCGGCGACGACGTACGCGCGATTGTTGCAAAAGAGGTCGCAGATGTCATCCGTCCAGTTGCTAAACCGCTAACCATTCCCAGCACCAACAAGCCGCACATTATTCTGATGGTGGGCGTCAATGGCACCGGCAAGACGACCACCATCGGTAAACTCGCACATCAATTCACCGAGCAGGGCAAATCGGTTGTACTGGCCGCCGGCGACACGTTTCGGGCGGCGGCAATTGAACAATTGACAATTTGGGGTGAACGAATTGGCGTGCCAGTTGTTTCTGCTGCGGTCGGCGCGGACGCAGCTGGACTGGCCTACGACGCAGTGCAACAGGCGCAGGCCCAGCAAGCCGATATTGTCATGATCGATACGGCCGGGCGCCTTCAGAACAAGCAAGGTTTGATGGATGAACTCGAGAAAGTGATTCGCGTCATCAAAAAATTGGACCCCGACGCCCCCCATGACGTCCTTCTGGTTCTGGACGCCACCACCGGCCAGAACGCGCTAAACCAAGTCGACGTATTCAAGCAAAAAACCAATGTCACCGGCTTAATCATGACCAAACTCGATGGCACCGCGCGCGGCGGCATATTGGTCGCCATCGCCGCGGCCCACCAACTCCCCGTACATGCCATCGGCATCGGAGAAGGCATTGATGACCTACAGCCGTTTGATGCAGAGGAATTTGCCCAAGCTCTTGTCCTCGATTAGAACATGACTCACATACACTGAGAGCTCCGTCAGGTCTGCAGACCGGGTCCCCCAGGCCCACCACATCTCAGAGGAAACAGCACAAACATGAATTGGATCAAACGGTTATATCCGTTTAATGCAGAACAGACGGTCAATATCGCGAGCGAATTTGGCCCCCTTGTGCTGATGTTCATTATCAATGCCACCCACGGCATCATCCCGGGCACCTGGGCGCTCATACTGTCGACCGTAGTGGCGATGATCGTCATGTGGCACGTCTTGCGCCGTTTGCCGGTTTTCCCGGTCATCGCCAGTTCAGTGACGATCCTGTTTGGCATTATGACGTTGCTCACCGGCGATCCGATGTGGATTCAGATCAAAGTCACAATATTCAATGCCATGTTCGCGTTGTTTTTGTTTGGTGGACTTTGGCTTGGAAAGAATTTTTTCAAGTATATCTTCGAAAAAACCTTTCACTATACTAAAGAGGGCTGGGATAAGTTTACCTGGAGCTTTGCATGGTTCTTCGTATTTACGGCAATACTCAACGAATTGGTTCGTCAATACTTCATACCGGAGCAAATGTATCCCTTCCCGTTCTTTGAAAACGGCCTGAGCGGCGTCAACGTGTGGATCCTGTTCAAGATCGCATTCATCATGCCGCTTAGCGGGCTTTATGCCTGGTATCTGACAATGCTTATGCAGAAGTACCGCCTCCCCGCAGGCCAGGACTCCGATCGAAATGACACCACTTCACACCAGCAATCCGTCGCCACCAGCAAGTGAACAGATCTCTACAATTCATGTGCCCATGCCGAACCACAGGCACCACGTTCTGCCGGACCGGCCAACCTGCAAACAAAGGACATAAATAGCGGCAGATCCGCGCACGTCTCATTTTTTAAAATTGTGTCGCACATCAATCTAGAAACATCGTCAAGATATAATGTCTGAAGATCCCAATTCCACGTCCCAGTTAGATGCAAAGGCCTTACTCAAAATCGCCATTGAGCTTGGCCCCTTGGTCGCGTTTTTCACTGCAAATTCGTATGGCGGCATATTCTGGGGAACTGGCGTGTTCATGATCGCCACGATACTGGCCCTCAGCGCATCTTTTTTTCTGTTCGGTCGTATCGCCACCATGCCTTTGGTGACCGGCATATTTGTTCTGATATTTGGCATGCTGACCATAGTTTTGCACAACGACTTATTCATAAAAATGAAGCCGACAGTAGTTAACACACTGTTTTCATTGATATTGTTTGGCGGATTGTTTTTCGGGCAATCTTTTCTAAAGATCGTATTTGCCGAAGCCTTTCAATTGACAGAAATAGGATGGCGAGTTTTGACCATTCGTTGGGCCAGTTTTTTCCTTTTTCTTGCCGTCTTAAACGAAGTCATTTGGCGCAATTTTTCCACAGATTTTTGGGTCAGCTTCAAAGTCTTCGGATTGATGCCGCTGACCGTGGCTTTCGCCATCGCCCAGGTCGGCCTGCTCAAGCGCTATGACTTGCAGGAATCATCAGATCCCAAATAGCAGCCGCCATGGCGTTGACGGGCCAAAGGATTAAGCTCTCCCGATCTCACATAACTATACAGTGTTCAGGGTGCGCCCATTGGCGAGCCGATAGCTTTAAGACACTGGATTTTTATAAGAATAAGTGTTTTATATAGTACTGCTAAGGTATTTATCCATTAGTCCGAAAAACTGTTTATTTAAAAAGTATAAAATAAGCATTTGAGGTACAGCTAAAAGGTTAGGAGAACGATGGCGAGAACGAAAAACGCGGAGAGATTGGAACGATCTCCGATTCATCTGCTCCACAGAGCGGGCCAGTGTGCAGGCGATGTTTTTCACACCGAAATGACAGGGCCCGGTCTGACCCCGCGCCAGTTTGCTGTCTTGTACACAGTCTCCCAAAACGAGGGCGTTAGCCAAACCAATCTCGTTAATCGGACGGGGATCGATCGCTCGACACTCGCCGATATTATTCGTCGCATGCTGAAGAAGGGATTGTTGCAGCGCCGACGAACCAAAGACGATGCCAGGGCCTATGCCGTCAAACTCACCGACGATGGCTGGAAGGTATTGAAGGCAGCCGAACCGATGGTGAAAAAGGTGGACGACAAGGTTCTTGGTGTCCTACCGGCAAGTGAACGTGAGAAGTTCATCGTATCTCTCAACCGAATAGTTGCAGCATTGCAGGAAACGCCAGGAATTGCAGAAAAGTCACGTGGCAGATAGTTTTTGATTGCCACTGTGGGGTACATCAACCCGCCATCCTTGAATGGGTGGCGGGTTGATGTTCATCTGGCAAAGCCAATGCTCTCTTTTGCCCGCAATTTGAGGCCGTTTGGACGGCCAACCCCACCGAGCAAGGGCCCGTTCGACTGAGACGAGATCGGCAAACCGAATTATGCGCTCAATGTGCCGCCAACAACCGCCTATTGATCAGCGTTTCGGCGATTTGCACGGTATTCAGCGCCGCCCCTTTCAAAAGATTGTCTGCAACAATCCAAAGCGCTAGCCCATTTTCAACAGTTGCATCCTCACGCACCCGCGAGACATAAGTCGCGTATTCCCCTGCCGCCTCAATCGGCGTGACATACCCCCCAGCCTCGCGCTTATCCACCAACATGACGCCTGGCGCCTCACGCAGAATGCTGCGCGCTTCAGCCACCGTCATTGGGCGTTCGAGTTCAATGTTGACGGCCTCCGCATGGCCAACAAACACCGGCACCCGCACACACGTCGCGGTTACCTTGATGGCCGGATCGATAATTTTCTTCGTTTCCACCAACATCTTCCATTCTTCTTTGGTGTAACCGTCTTCCATAAACACATCGATATGCGGGATGACATTGAAGGCAATCTCTTTGGTGAACTTCTCCGGCTCGACCTCCTGGCCCGGCACATACTTGCCCTTCGTCTGCTGCCAAAGCTCGTCCATCGCATCCTTGCCAGCGCCGGAAACGGATTGGTAAGTCGACACCACCACCCGTTTGATGGGCGCTTCATCATGGATCGGTTTCAAGGCCACGACCAACTGCGCCGTCGAGCAATTCGGATTGGCAATAATATTCTTCTTCTTGAACCCGCTGACCGCGTCCGCATTGACTTCCGGAACGATTAGCGGGACGTCCTGGTCATAACGCCACGCCGACGAATTATCGATAACGACGCAGCCTTGTGCGCCGATCTTAGGCGCCCATTTTCTGGCGATTTCGCCGCCTGCCGACATCAGGCACAGATCGACTCCCGAGAAATCGAAGTTTTCAAGGTCACGACATTTAAGTGTCGCCTCCCCATAGGAGACCTCAACACCCAGCGAACGACGCGAGGCAACCGCGTAGACTTCATCGGCCGGAAACTCGCGTTCGGCCAAAACGTTCATCATTTCGCGACCGACATTGCCGGTGGCCCCGACAACTGCAACCTTGTAACCCATTGTTATGACCTTGCTTGGGGTATGATCGGTTTACTGCGGCCTCAACGGCCCAGTAGTGGGCTCACTTACGCCCTTGGCCATGCGAATTCAAGGCGTTTGAATGTCCTAAAACTTAAAACTTCACCTTATGGTATCGGAGTTAAGCTCAGGTCACGGGCCGCAGCACACAATCCCGCACCTAAAGCCTGGTAAGCGCAACTGCAGCAACCGGCATATCTGCAAAGGCCAAGCAAATCGCCAAGAAAAAATGCATCTGCCGCAACTGCTGGATGCAAAATGCCAGCAGTCGCGCCACCCGTGTTTGTGCCCCACTAAAACCGTAGACTCAGCGTGACAATCCTCCAGGAAACGCAGCAATAGCAAGCTCAACCCTGGCGACACCGAATAAAGGGAAGTCCGGAAATGCGACTGTGTCCGCCACTCTAGGTCAAACTGCACCAGGCTGCTTGTTCCCTATCTCGCCGCGCGCTGGACGATTGCTGGCAAAACGGCCATACAGACCGGAAAACACTTGGGGAGGAGAGATTTATGGCCGGCCTCGATAAACAGGAGTGGGACTTTATTGTGGTCGGCGGCGGCGCCGCCGGTTGCCCACTGACCGCACGAATTACGGAAAATCCGAACAATCGCGTACTGCTCCTTGAAGCGGGAACGGATTATCCACCGGGCAGCGAGCCGCCCGAAATCCTGGATATTTTTGCCGGCACGGCGCATTCCAACCCACGTTTCACCTGGTCCGGTCTGAGTGCTGCGTACGGTCCCAAACCAAGCAACGCTCCAGATGATCGCCCCCGCCGTCGTTACACCCAGGGTCGCGTCATTGGCGGCTCATCATCCGTCAACGGCATGGCAGCCAACCGCGGCCTACCCTCCGACTATCAGGCCTGGGCCGACACTGGCGCAACGGGCTGGGACTGGGAGGGCGTCGTGCCCTTCTTCAAGAAACTAGAAACCGACAAGAATTTTGACGGTCCCTTGCACGGCCAATCGGGCCCGATGCAGCTAAGACGATATCCGCGCGACCAATGGCCGGGCTTCACGCGCGGTGTCATGACAGCGGTTGCGGACATTGGATTTGAAAACATCGAAGACCAGAACGGCGTCTTTTCCGACGGCTATTTTTCGGTGGCCTACAACCATACCGAAACTGCCCGCATTGGCCCGGCGTGGGCCTATCTCACACCTGAAGTCCGCGCGCGGCCAAATCTGACCGTCAAGGGCAACGCTCCCATCGAAAGGTTGCTGTTTGAGGGTACGCGGTGCATCGGCGCACGCGTCCACATCGATGGCGCACCCGTCGACATCAAGGCCCGACAGGTGATTGTCTCAACTGGCGCCTTACACTCTCCAACGATTCTGATGCGCTCTGGCATCGGCCCGGGCGCCCATTTGAAATCGCTTGGCATCGACGTAGTCGCCGACCGCCCCGGCGTCGGCAGCAATTTGATGGAACACCCCGGTGTCAACTTCGGCTGTTTCATACGCCCGAATGCGCGGCTTCCGTCGCATTTGCGCCGCCAGATGTTCGCAGGCCTTAGATGGTCATCCGGTGTTGAGGGCTGCCCAGCCGGCGATATGTACATCATTCCTTCCAACAAGGCGCAATGGCATGCAATCGGCTCGCGCATTGGCCTCATCATGATGTGGGTCAACCGCTCGTTTTCAACCGGCGAAGTTCGCTTGAAGTCTGCCGATTGGCGCACCGGTCCTGACATTGATTTCAATATGTGCTCTGACCCGCGCGACATGGAGCGTCTGGTCAAGGGCGTGCGGTTTATGGTCGAGCTTCAAAAACACCCGGCCATCCAGGAGACGGTGGATCAGGTCTTCCCGGTAAGCTATAGCGATTATGCCCGTAAGCTTGCGCTCTACAGCCCTTGGAACAAATTCCAGACTTCTGTCGGTGCTGCAGTCATGGACACGGCCGGCTTCCTGCGCAAAATCGTTGTCGACACTATGATCGCTGACGCACCCTCACTGCACGATCTTGCAACCGATGACGTCACCTGCCGCGAATGGTTGAAGGAGGCTGTGCACGGCCATTGGCATGCCTCTTGTACCAACCGCATGGGCCGCGCCGATGACCCGATGGCCGTCACAGATCCGGCCGGCCGCGTCTATGGCGTTGACGGTCTGCGCGTCTGCGATGCCTCGATCATGCCAAACGTACCCTGCGCCAATACCAACATCCCAACGGTGATGGTTGGCGAAAAGATTGGCGCCACGATCTTGGCTGAAACCAGCTGAGGCGCCGCTTCGGTTATCTTTGCAACAAAATACCCAGCAGCGTAGAAACACTGCTGGGTCTGTCGCGCCAAGAGGAGTACACAGGAGGGGCGCGACCGCTACGTCAGTTGCGCTCAATTCGAGGCTTTGACGTACGACTTTCCTTAATAGCCTGGCACGCGGCCATAACGGCCTGACAGAAAACGCTTCCAGCGCGCAATTTGATTATCGTTGCTTTCCGCCCAGATATGGCGGGAGGCACGGCGCTGAGCCCGGCGAACAGACCGGAATTCATAACCGGTGACAACACCGTCGGCTTTGATGTATTTGATGCGTCGTGCAATCGCACGTTGTTCAGCAAGGAGCTTGCGTTTTTCAAACCACGTTAGGTCACCAACGCGGCGCGCCAGATGGATACGGCCGACTTGGTTTTCCAGTGTGTATTGGAGCGGCCGCACACTGTGGGCCATGGCTGGCAGGCTGGACGCCGCCATTACAACTGCGGTGGTGGCAACGAGAAGAGCTTTCATCGAACGATCTCCAGTCAGTTTTGCGAAACGCTAATGTCTCGATCAGTTGTACCGACTATGGCAGACCGCCATTGAACGGAATTTGAACCCGGCGGTTATCCCTCGTTCATCAACGCCCCCAAGAACCGATATAGTAGAATTGACGCCACGACCGATTATTATTGACGCCACGACCGATTATAGTTGCGCTCAAATGTATAGCACCCGCAAACAAGGGGCGCGGGCACATCGCAAGAAACAGGACCACAATACGGGGACAGCGGAAACATCATGATTGGGCGCAGACGAAACCCGGACATCGAGCCATTGCCATCCAAGGAAATAAAGCAACCGCCGGTATTGTTCGATGAGACCCAGGCCTTGATCGGCAAAATCGAGCATTTATGCGGAATGCCGGCGATCGTCTATTGGAATGCCTGGAGCGGTTCGATCTGCCCCAACGATGTACCCTCGATGTTCCAGCTTCTGAGCCGGCTTGGAACCCTCGACCGCGCAGCACTCATCATAAAGTCGGATGGCGGCGATATCGAAAGCGCCCTGCGACTGGTCCATCTGTTACGTCGACATGTCAAAGAATTGACGGCCATTGCGTTTGGCGAATGCGCGTCGTCCGCCACCATCATGGCCCTCGGCGCGGATAAGATATTGATGGGGCCTCTCGGCTATCTGACGCCGATCGACACATCATTAATGCACAACCTGTCGCCGGTCGACGAGATCCGAAACAAGCGCGTCCGAGTAAGCCGTGATGAACTCATGCGCATCGTTCGCTTGTGGCGTGAAAGCACAAACGATCACCAAGGCAATCCGTTTTCGGATCTGTTCGAACA
The DNA here is from genome assembly GCA_965223255.1 of Hyphomicrobiaceae bacterium. Classification (GTDB taxonomy): domain Bacteria; phylum Pseudomonadota; class Alphaproteobacteria; order Rhizobiales; family Hyphomicrobiaceae; genus CBDCWA01. Next base: position 1,982,259 of record CBDCWA010000004.1, read on the forward strand.
TGTCCATCCCTTGGTGATCGGAGCTATTGACCGGTCCAGTTCATTGTCTGCGCGAATTTGCGATGAAGTCCTCTCTTACCATTTCGCCGACAAGGCGGCTCGTGAGCGCATAACAACAGCACTCAATTCGGAATTTCCATCACACGGTTATCCGATTACCGAACGCACCGCGCGCCAATTGGGCCTCAACGTCGACGACCTCGACCCGCGCGTCAACTCGCTTCTCCTCGAACTCAATGGGTATTATTCGGAGATGGCCCAGGACGCGATCACTGACTTTGATGAGTACAATTATCACGACAACCAGATCCTGGGGATCACCGAAGCCAGCGGCATACAAATCTATTATCAGAACGACAAGGACTACAATTACATTAAAGAAGAGCGACGCTGGCAGGCGCTGAACGATGAGAGTACGTGGCGCAAGATCGAACTCGTCGACGGCGAACAAAAAACATCGCGACTACATATTGCCTGACGTCCATATTGCCTGACGACTGAGACTCCGGTCTTCCGGAGCCTTTATTCTTTGCCTTAGCGTGCTTCTCCAGCCAGTGCGCCCTGCACATCATGGATGATCGCCACTGCCTCTGATGGCAGCACGCCGCGCTCAGCGGCAGCAAGAGTGGCTTCCAACTGGGCAAAATCTGATAGCCCAACCGCCACGGTTGTCAGCCGCCTCTCGCCCAACGCATAGCGAATGGCAGCTTCCGGCAGCGAGTCAACAAAGCCCTCATCGATCAATCGTTGAAACTTGCCGGCACGCTCCCGGTCGCGATCAAAAGAGGAACCGGACCCCATTGGGCGCACGGACTTACTTGCAAGTTCATGGGCCTCATCGGGCCCGCGCAGAGCACCACCCGCCAGCACGCGAATACAAATCGTACCCATTTCCGCGCGCTCCGTCGCTTCCAACAGCTGACGGTAGTCTTGCGCCGGATAGCCGTCAGGCAATGCGCGGCCGGTACTTGGATTGAGCAGATTGTAGACCGTCTGCGCCGAATAGAATCCGCCACGCTCGATCACATCTAATATGGCCTCGGTCTCACCCATCGCCGTCATGCCAAAGAATCGGATCTTGCCGGCCTGCTGCAGCTCCTGAAACACCGGCACAACTTCACCGCAAATGACATCGGCGGTGAGACTGTCTTTTTCACCGCCCTTTGTGATGGTGTTGTGAAGCTGCAGCAAATCGATGTGATCACGCCCAAGCCTTGCCAGACTCGCATTCAAAGAAGACATCATCGCCGGCCGGATCGAATTTTTTTGGTCGCCGGCGATTTTCAGCTTCGACGCGATCGTAACATCGCCCTTGCAAGCTCTTAAGGCCCGGCCAAGATTGGTTTCAGATTGGCCATTGCCATACTGCGCGGCGGTATCGAAATAGCTCACGCCATTGGCGATCGCGTGGGCGACCGCACGATCCTGCTCAGACGGGTTGCCACGGATCATCAAACCGCCAACGTTTCCGCAGCCAAACGCAATCCTGGAGATTTCAAGTCCTGTTCGGCCCAACCGGCTGGTCTGCATCGCCACCCCTCCCTACGGCATATTGCTATTCTCGATGTTGGCGCAGCCTTCCGTCGAGTGCAAGGGGTTTGGCGCAGCCCTCGCCCCTACAGAATGAACCTGCTGAGATCGGTGTCCTTTGCCAGATCGCCGAGGTGCTCGCGCACATAGTCCGCATCAACAACCGTGGTCTTACCATCCATGTCGGAGGCATCGAACGAAATTTCGTCAAGCACACGCTCCATCACTGTCTGCAACCGTCTGGCGCCGATATTCTCGACGGTCGCATTGACTTCGACAGCGATCTGCGCCAACGCATCGATGGCATCATCGGTGAATTGCAGCGTCACGCCCTCTGTCGCCATCAACGCAACGTACTGCTTTATCAGGCTTGCTTCAGGTTCTGTCAAAATGCGTCTGAAGTCGTCCTCTGTGAGGGCACGCAATTCCACCCGGATCGGCAACCGGCCCTGCAACTCCGGCAACAGATCTGACGGCTTTGAGACATGAAAAGCGCCTGAAGCGATAAACAGGATATGATCCGTCTTCACCGGCCCATGCTTCGTCGCAACGGTAGTCCCTTCGATGAGCGGCAGGAGATCGCGCTGCACACCTTCGCGCGATACATCCCCCGTCATACGCCCGGCTTCTGAGCGCGAACAAATCTTGTCGACCTCATCCAGAAACACGATACCATCATTTTCGACGGCCCGAATGGCCTCTGACGTGATTTGATCGCTATCGAGTAGATTGTCGCTTTCCTCGTTGAGCAGTATCTCATGACTGTCTGCGACAGTTGTCCGCCGGGTCGTCTGTCGACCACCGAAGGCTTTTCCAAACATGTCCCCGAGATTGATCATGCCGGCCGAACTACCGGGTTGGCCCGGTATTTCGAACATTGGGATGCCGCCTGATGAATCTGTTGTCTGTATTTCGATTTCCTTGTCATCGAGTTCTCCGGTTCTAAGCCGCTTGCGAAAGCTCTCACGCGTTGCCTCCGACGATCCTGCGCCCACGAGTGCGTCGAGAACGCGTTCCTCGGCAGCCTTCTCCGCCCGCGCCCTGACTTCTTTGCGCTTGGCAGTTCGAATGAGACCCAAAGCAATTTCGACAAGATCCCGCACAATACTTTCGACGTCCCGCCCGACGTAGCCGACTTCTGTAAACTTCGTTGCCTCGATCTTGATGAACGGAGCCCCTGCAAGTCTTGCCAGCCGTCGTGAAATTTCCGTCTTGCCCACCCCGGTCGGACCGATCATCAGAATATTTTTCGGCAGCACCTCTTCACGCAGCGATTCATCCAATTGCTGGCGCCGCCATCGGTTTCTAAGCGCAATCGCAACCGCACGCTTGGCGTCGTTTTGACCGATAATGAATCTGTCCAGTTCGGAAACAATTTCTCGAGGTGAAAAGTTGGTCATTAAGGTCCTCTGTTAACCTGCAATTGAGAGCGCGCCCACGAACTCGGTATGGGCGTCAATCATTGCACTGCCCTCATCGCTCAGAGACAAGGCTTTCGATAATGATGTTGCGGTTTGTGTAGACGCAGATATCTGCGGCGATCCCCATTGCCTTGCGCGCGATATCTTCAGCCTTGAGCGGCTGATCTATGAGCGCGAGTGCTGCGGCATGAGCATACATGCCGCCTGAACCGATCCCCATGACGTCTTGTTCGGGCTCAAGCACATCGCCATTTCCGGTCAAAACCAGTGTTACGGACTTGTCTGCGACGATCATCATGGCCTCAAGCCGCCTGAGATATCGGTCGGTCCGCCAGTCCTTCGCGAGTTCGACTGCGGCCCGCGTTAATTGGCCCGGGTATTGCTCAAGCTTTGCCTCAAGGCGCTCAAACAATGTAAACGCGTCTGCTGTCGCTCCGGCAAACCCTGCCACGACATCACCGCGGCCAAGCGCGCGCACCTTTTTGGCATTGCTCTTGATGACCGTTTGGCCGAAGCTGACTTGGCCGTCGCCAGCAATTACCACATTGGCGGCCTTGCGCACGGTTAAGATTGTCGTTCCATGCCAGGTTGGCAGCGTTGACTGGCTCAATGTATCGGATCGGGTCATGGGTTGTTAACTTTGTCCTGATGCCGTTGTGGTATTAATCAGTTAATTAAGCAGTTTTAGCGCTATGGGAAGGTCAGCGCCACGGATCAAGCAACGGTTTTTCTTGCTGACAGTGCCATGTACTGGCAAGACCGCTGGGTTTCAAGACGATTAAAAATGAGGCGAGAGTGGCACGCACCGCAAAGATTGAGCGAAAGACCAAGGAAACCGACATAAAGGCGTCTATCGATCTCGATGGCAGTGGAAAGTACGACATAGCAACGGGCATCGGCTTTCTCGACCACATGCTCGAGCAGCTGAGCCGCCACTCCCTGATCGATATCACGCTGAAAGCAAAGGGTGACCTGCATATTGACTTTCACCACACGGTGGAGGACAGCGCCATCGTGCTCGGCCAGGCGGTCCGCGAAGCGCTTGGCGAGCGCATCGGCATCCGCCGTTATGGCGACGTTCAGCTTGCCATGGATGAAACGCTGACCCGCGTCGCGATTGACATCTCGGGCCGTCCTTATCTGATTTGGCGGGTCGACTTTACCCGCCCCAAACTCGGCGACATGGACACGGAATTATTTCGCGAATGGTTTCAAGCCTTTGCGCAAAATTCGGGCCTGACGCTGCATGTCATCAATGACTATGGTGACAACAATCACCATATAGCTGAAACGTGCTACAAGGCTTTGGCGCGCGCGCTTCGCTCGGCCATTGAGATAGATCCACGCCAGCAAGCGCAAGTGCCATCAACCAAAGGTCGGCTGGGCGACTAGTTATGATATTTCGATTGTTTTCGCGTGATAGAATGGTTGTCTATACGGCGCACGAACCGCCGACAGCCGATGACAGCCCGCAACAGCGAGCCATTTCAATCACGTTTATCAAGGACGGATTTTCATTTTTGGCCGCACTTGTCCCCCCGATTTGGTTGCTGGCACACGGCCTCATCCTGATTACTCTTGCCTATTTGGCGATAGCTATGGGGCTGGCCATCGGATTGGAAGCGCTCGGTGTCGCCGGCAACTGGATCGGTTGGGCGATTATTGCCCTCAACGTATTGCTCGGTTTTGAAGCTGCCGATCTCAGGCGCTGGCATCTGCGCCGCAAAGGTTGGCGCGAACTGGGCTCGGTGACCGGTATTTCCCGCCTGGATTGTGAACGCCGCTTTTTTGACGCTTGGCTCCCCGCACAGTCGCAAAACGAACCTGGCCCGCCGCTGCAAGATCGACTACCTGCCCATGCGCAATAGCCAGCTAAGGCTTGCCAACGCTATGGCCGGCGTGCTGGTTATCGACGCCACAAATATGGTCTAGCGTTCAGCATTACGCATCGTGACTGCGTCGGTCAGCGCCGACAACCCTGGATTGGCCAGCCTCATGTCTCAAACCACCGCCATCGTGGATTATGGATCAGGCAACCTGCACTCAGCGGCAAAGGCCGTCGAACGCGCTGCACGCGATAACGCAATCGCGTCAACTGTCGCCGTCACCTCAAACCCTGACCACGTGTTGAGAGCAGACCGCATTATACTCCCAGGCGTCGGCGCTTTTGCCGCCTGTCGCGCGGGCTTGGAGCGCATTCCCGAAATGCTGCCCGCATTGCATGAGGCTGTGATCGCACGCAAACGCCCGTTCCTTGGCATTTGCGTCGGCATGCAGCTGATGGCGACCACAGGACTGGAATTCGGGCAAACGCCAGGTTTCAATTGGATTCCCGGCGAGGTTCAACCGCTAGAACCAGATGACCGAACCCTGAAAATCCCGCACATGGGATGGAACACTCTGGAAAGCCAGGCGGCGCATCCCCTTTTGGACGGATTGGCGCTCGGGCCGGATGGCCTCCACGCTTATTTTGTGCACTCTTTCCAATTCGTTCCTGACGCGCCAACACACATTATGGCGACAACGTCTTATGGCGGCCAGGTCACCGCGATGGTTGGACGCGACAATATGGCAGGCACTCAGTTTCATCCGGAAAAGAGCCAGAAGCTCGGTCTTTACTTGCTCGCCAATTTTCTGCGTTGGTCGCCCTGATTTGCTGCTTTGAACAATGCTCAGCGCTTGCTGGCAACACGCCGCCATTCAGATCAATCAAGATACTTTTTGTCCGTCCACTGAGGCGAAGCGCAAGACGGATAAAAAAATCTTAACCAAATAAGAATTTTCCTCCGTATCGGTCGTTGTCTCTGTAACGGACACGATGAGTGCAGCTCATTTCTAGTACCGAGTATCGAATGCAGGTTTTGCGTCGTTCGGATTGAAGTACAGAGTATCGTGTTGCAAGAGGCGAGTTTCTGGTAATTCGTACCGCCTCATGTACGGCTAGCACTTGTCGCTTAAGCGCCAAGATCTCACTGTGTTGCGTGACGAGCTTTTGGCAATTTGATCCAGTGCATGCCTTCCCTATGTTCCCCGCCACGGACCCATGCACTGGATCAATAACTTCCAGCTTGTAATGTCCGCCCACCTTTTCACAACATAATTCGCCGAATTCCCCGAAACACGCCGAGCCGCCAAGAAAAGTTCCGCAGCGGTTTTGAACAACCGACCAGACCGCGCACGGTCATTCAATATCGCCCGCCGACGAAACGTCCAAAAATAAGATGAGCAAAACGACCTCGGTCATCGCCGTCGCGTAAACCGCTCCTTGGACCGCCGGCACACCATCAGTCGGAGCACCCCACCGTAAGTTGGAATCGACATAATACCAACATTAAGCAAAAGGTTGCTCGGCCCTTACCAAGCAACAGTTCAGGTTCAGCAAGTTTCCAATCCTGAGCAATCAGTGCGAGTAAGACGCAAACCATTGCCAGGTAATATGTATGCAGATTGCAATGGACATTGGTTGCGCGCCACCAACCGAGGTGAACGTTCTGAACTCAGAAACGTGTTGCATGGGAAATGGGATCTGGCGGAAACGCATCCTCTTTACACTAAGCAACCCGCTCTTTGCGCACCCGAGCAGGCCGAACGCACTGACGGCGGCAGGATTGTCCGTGACTTACGGAACATGCCCCGAGATTGACCGCCAACAAGCCTACAAGGACCACAACGTCTCGCTGCGCCATGGCGCAAAAAGGTTGGACGACACCAGTCTGGCTTTTGACGTTCACCACCGCATGGATCGAACTGACTTAGAAGACAACGCTCACAAGGTCGCAGATATCATTCGAAGTTCTACATAGTTGACCGCCCGCTAGCTTGGCACCACATAACGGTTGCAACTCAACGCTCAAAGATGTTCTGTCTGCAAGTATCGAACAAAAATTCGCATCTCCTGACGGACACTTGTCACAACGCCATCTTACCTGTTCCCTAGGACCGCCAAACCAAAGCCGCATTGAACACCGAACAAACCGGAGTAATAACCATGCAAGAGCTCATAGACCGCGTCGCAAAATCTGTCGGCATCGATGCCAGCGTTGCCCAGCCTGCAATTGCAGCCATTTTCGGAATGCTGCAAAAGGTATTGCCCCCAGAGATTGTAAGCACCCTAATGAATGCCCTGCCCGGCGCCGAAGACCTGGCGAAATCGGCCGACCCGCAGAGTGGCGCGGGTGGGTCTGCCGGCGGTGGCCTCGGCGGATTATCTAGCATCGTCACCGGCGCACTTGGTTCGATTGCCGGCGCCAACGCCGGCCCATTGATGGAAACACTTGGCAAACTTCAAGGCCTTGGCCTCAGTGTGGACCAATCGAAGGCCGTCGGAGGTGAGGTTCTCGGCTATATCAAGGAAAATGCGCCCGCCGAAGTCGTAACTGCCATTGAGCAAAACCTGCCCGAACTAGACAAATAGCGGAATCGCAACGCGCCGCGCTGATACACTTATCGATTGATTGACATCAAGCGTGGCTTCCAGCATAACCGCCCGATATCCTGTCGCTCAATCTCGAGCGGCCACCCAGCACATGGCCAGCCAGCGTTGCACGGCAGGCCGGGAGGCTCGGAGGTCGACATCCGCCAGCGCGTTGCGCCCGCGGATGCGCTCGTGCATGACGCAGAGAATGATTATATTCGGAGCAGGGCGGCGGCCCTGCATTGACCGCAAGCCCTACGACGCAAGACGAGGGAAGGACCAGGGACGTGTTTCAGTCTCTATCGGATCGCCTGTCCGGCATTTTCGATCAGCTCACCCGGCGTGGTGCGCTCTCGGACCGCGATGTATCCAACGCGATGCGCGAGGTCCGCCGCGCTTTGTTGGAAGCCGACGTCGCTCTCGATGTCGTGCGCTCATTCACCGACCGCGTCAGGTCAAAAGCCGTCGGCCAGGACGTCATCAAATCCGTCACACCCGGCCAAATGGTCGTAAAGATTGTGCATGATGAGCTGGTCGCGACACTCGGCTCTGATGCAGAACCGATCGACCTTAACGCCAATCCGCCGATCACCATCATGCTCGTGGGGCTGCAGGGCTCCGGCAAAACGACAAGCTGCGCCAAAATCGCAAAGCGGCTGACCGACCGCGACAAGAAAAAGGTGCTGATGGCTTCGCTCGATACACGCCGTCCGGCCGCGATGGATCAGCTCAAGGTCCTCGGCGAGCAGACCGGCGTCGACACCCTGCCAATCGTCCCGACCCAGACACCGTTGCAGATTGCCCGGCGCGCCGAGCAGGCAGCCAAGCTTGGCGGCTATGACATCATCCTGTTGGACACCGCCGGCCGCGTCACCGTCGATGATGCCTTGATGGATGAAGCAGCCCAGGTCAAAGCCGAGACCAATCCCCATGAGGTGCTTCTTGTCGCCGATAGTTTGACCGGCCAGGACGCCGTCAATACGGCAACGGCATTCGATGGCCGCATTGGGATTACCGGCATCGTCTTAACCCGCGTTGACGGCGACGGCCGCGGTGGCGCGGCGCTATCGATGCGCGCTGTAACCGGCAAGCCCATCAAGCTCCTAGGCACCGGTGAAAAATGGGACGCGCTTGAGGAATTCCACCCCGAGCGCATCGCCAACCGCATCCTCGGCATGGGCGACATCGTCAGCCTGGTCGAAAAGGCCTCTGAGACCATCGAAGCCGAAGAGGCGCAAAAGATCGCCGAGAAAATGCGCAAGGGCGCGTTCGATTTGGATGATCTCTCAGCCCAGCTTCAGCAGATGCAAAAGCTTGGTGGCATGGGCGGCATCCTCGGCATGCTGCCGGGCATCGGCAAAATGAAAGGCCAAATCGCCGATGCCAACCTCGACGACAAGGTTTTGAAGCACCAGCTCGCCATCATCTCTTCGATGACTAAGAAGGAGCGCGCCAGCCCTCGCATCATTGATGGCAAGCGCCGCCGTCGCATTGCCAAGGGCTCGGGCACCAAAGTCGAAGAGGTCAATAAGCTCCTGAAGATGCATCGCCAAATGGCCGACATGATGAAGAAGATGAGCAAGAACAAGGGCATGATGGCCAAGATGTTCGGCGGCATGGGGGCTGGAATGGGATCAGGCGACATGCCGGAGCCGACCCCGGAAATGCTGGCCGATCTCAAAAAAGGCAAACTCCCGAAAGGCATGGCCGGCTTACCCCCTGGCGGATTACCAAAGGGATTACCGGGGCTCGGCGGCGGCTTACCTGGCCTCGGCGGGCCACCAAAGCGACCCGTCGGGCTGCCCGGCCTGCCATCAAAAAAGAAATAGCAATCGCCCATCGAAGCAACCGACAACCACCAGTATCCAAAAAAGGAAAGCAACAATGGCAGTAAAAATTCGTCTCGCCCGCGGTGGCACCAAAAAGCGGCCCTATTATCGTATTGTCGCAGCCGATGCCAATTCACCCCGCGATGGCCGTTATATCGAACGTATCGGCAGCTATAACCCGATGCTGCCGAAAGATGACGAAAACCGGGTCAAGCTTAATCTCGAGCGTTGCAAGTACTGGCTGTCCGTCGGCGCGCAACCAACCGATCGTGTCGCTCGCTTCCTGGATGCTGAGGGCCTGTATAAACGTACCCCGAAGAACAATCCCAAAAAGGCCCTGCCAGGCAAGAAGCGCCTGGAACGTGAAGCTGCCGAAGCCGAAGCCGCGAAAGAAGCCGAAGCAGCCGCCAACGCGCCAGCGGAAGAGGCGGCACCGGAAGCGAGCGGCGGCGACGGCGATCAACCGGCAGCGTAAGGCTGCCACTGCACCGGCCGCCTTGACCGGTGTGGCGGCAATCGCAGCGCTCCACCTGGGCAATGGCATGGGACGGAACACCCCGTGAGCAATCACGACAAATCCAAGGTCCTCCTCGGCCACATCTCCTCGGCACATGGCATCAAGGGCGAAGTCACGATCAAGTCTTATACCGAGGCCCCCGGCGACATCGCCGCCTATGGCCCGCTCAGCGACCAGGCGGGCAGCCGCCAATTCGTCATTGAGAAAGTTCGCGCCTCCAATAAGGGTTTGATCGCAACGCTGCAAGGGATTAGCGACCGCACCGCCGCAGAAGCCTTGAAGGGCACCGGTCTCTTCGTCGAGCGCAGCGCCCTCCCGCCACCTGATGAAGATGATGAATTTTACGTCTCGGACCTGATCGGCCTCACCGCCGTTGCGCCCGACGGTGCGCCGATAGGACAGATCATCGCCGTGCAAAATTTCGGTGCCGGCGATCTCCTTGAAATTCGCTCACCCGATAAGAAGCAGACCGAGCTCATCCCATTCGAAGAGCGTTTTGTGCCGACGGTAGATCTCGCAGCGGGACGCGTGGTGATCGAACCGCACATAGAATCAAACGACGATAATGACGTCCAAACCTAAACCGGCTCACCCCTGAGCAGTTTCGGCAACTCCCCCGTCATACCCGCTGCCTCCGCCACCAGCTGGCGCTTGACGAAAGGCATGCGATCAACAAGACCCAAGCCGACCTCCCGAAACGTTCGAACAATTGCCGCGTCAGGCCGGAACATTCGGTTGAGCCCGTCGTATGCAAATGCCGCGGTCGTCGCATCGAACCGCCGCCAGCGCTGATAACGGCTAAGCGCTTCCCCATCGCCCGCATCAAACCCTAACCGGATGGCATCCACCACCACTTCAGTCAGTGCTGCTACATCGCGAAATGCCAGATTAAGCCCCTGACCAGCAATGGGATGGACCGCATGCGCGGCATCGCCGATCAGCGCCACCCGGCGGCCGATATAACTGCGCGCAAGGGTCAGGACCAACGGCCAAGACGCGCGCCCGCCGGCCAGCGTTAAGGCCCCAAGCCGGCCACCAAACCTTTGGTCGACCTCCTCAAGAAAACCGTCATCATCGCGCGCCAACGCGCGTTGCGCGACCGCCGATTGTTCACTCCAAGTAATGCACGAACGCTGCCCCTTGAGCGGCAAGATCGCAAACGGCCCACCAGGTAAGAAGTGCTGCACGGCGCGTCCCGCATGCGCCTTTTCGTGCGCCACAATCGTCACGATGCCGGTCTGATCATAAGTCCAGCCAACGGATTTGATCCCTTGCGATGAGCGCACGAATGAGTCGCGTCCATCGGCGCCCACGACGAGCGCCGCTTCCAGGGTCTCACCGGTGCTTAGCTTCAATGTTGCGCAGCGGTCGTCGGCCGCAATGTCGGCGACCTCGACATCAAACCGCAACGAGATCGCAGTTTCGTCTCGAACCGCCTTCAGCAAAGCTGCGACAAGCACGCTGTTAGGTACGATGTAAGCACCTGGCAAATCATCATCGACGATATTGCGATAGGACAACAGGATTGGGCGGATGCCTGCCTCAAGCGCAGAATCTGTTATGTCGATGCCCGTCACCTCTTGCGCCGAGCCAGCTATGCCGGCCCAAACATCGAGCACATCCAGCAGCTGTTTTGACGATTGCGACACCGCCATCGCCCGCGGATCTCCATCATCTACGACACCAGAGCCGCGATCAACCAGCGCAACGTTGAGGCCACCCTGCCGGACCAACGCCAGCGCCAGGGCAAGACCGGCATAGCCGCCGCCGACGATGATCACGTCAAAGCGCTGTGCTCCGTTCATTCGCAAGTCCCCACGCACATGGCTAAAGCAACCTCATTTAACTCGGATCTTGAACGATCCCTAGTCAAACAGATAATTGTTCGATCCTTAAGCAGCAAACATCCTTGCGTGTTTAAGTCGGACCCTCCAAGCGAGTCCAAAAGGAACACGCGATGATCTGGCGCAACTGTTATCGCAGCGTCACTCAGCGTTCACTTGACAATTGGCGCCAGGAGCGCTCCCTTCGCGACATTGCCCGACTATAACCGAAGATCGCCACCGGAGGCGTGCATGTCATCTGAAAATGGCAAATCATCCGCCCTCGTAGGCCTCATCGGCCTGCTGCAACTCGAGCAACTCGAAACCAATATTTTTCGCGGCACCAGCCCCCAAGACGGTTGGCAACGGGTCTATGGCGGCCAAGTTCTGGGCCAAGCACTCTCCGCAGCAGCACGCACTGTAGACGCTGCCCGCTCTGTGCATTCGTTACACGCCTATTTTCTGATCGGTGGTGATCCGGCACATGCGATCATCTATGAAGTCGAGAATTTGCGCGATGGCGGCAGTTTTTCGACCCGCCGCGTCAAAGCCATTCAGCATGGCAAAGCCATATTTTTTATGAGCGCCTCGTTCCATAAAGCGGAGCAAAGCTTCGACCACCAATCGACGATGCCGGATATCCCGCCACCTGAAGCGTTGAAGCCGGCGCACCAACTTATCCAACCCATACTCAGCAAATTACCACAGCATATGCGCCGCTATTGGGAACGCGAGCGCCCCTTCGAATTCCGCCCCGTCGGTATCGAGCGTTATATGACCCGGGAAAAGGCAGACCCGCTGCAATATGTTTGGTTGAAAGCAAACGGCCAAGTCGCCGATGACCCGATCCTGCATCAATGCCTGGTCGCTTACGCCTCAGATTTTACCTTGCTGGACACCGCACTTATTGCGCACGGCAAGCTGTTGTTCGATCCCGACATCCAAGTCGCCAGTCTGGACCATGCAATGTGGCTGCATCGCCCGTTCCGCGCCGACCAATGGCTACTTTACGCCCAGGATAGCCCGTCCGCACACGGCGCCCGGGCCTTGTGCCGCGGCAATATCTTTGCCCGCGATGGCACCTTGGTCGCGTCCACCGCGCAGGAAGGCCTGGTGCGCCGACGCACCAAATAAGTCCTCCGCGGGCAATTTGCCCAACTTTCACGCAAAGGTCTCTTAATGCCTATATTTTAGGCAAAAAAAGCGTCTTTGAGCACAGCCGTCACACGACAGTTTCCAGAAATATATATACATACCAATCACTTACTGCGCCTCATCCAAACTGGCACGGCTCTTGTTTAAGTCTGTGGGACACAACGGCCGCGCGCAGTGCGGCTGGTGTTTTGATCAACCGCCAGCACGGAGCCATTGGCAGACCGGCTGCATAACCCAAGGGGGTTTTGATGAAGCTCATCACTGCGATCATCAAGCCGTTCAAGCTAGACGAGGTCCGCAACGCCCTGACCGAGCTTGGTTTGCAAGGTATGACCGTAACAGAGGTCAAAGGCTATGGCCGCCAAAAGGGGCACACTGAAATCTACCGTGGTGCTGAATACGCGATCAGCTTCCTGCCCAAGATAAAGGTTGAGGTCGCCGTCCAATCGGCCAGCGCGGAACAGACCGTTAACGCAATCATAGCAGCTGCAAAAACCGGCCAGATCGGCGACGGCAAAATTTTCGTCACGGACGTCGAACGCGCGGTGCGCATACGCACCGGTGAGACCGACGATGCCGCTCTCTAACTCGCACTAATCAAACCCATGGGACGCAAAATGAGAAATTTGACCAAATCTCTTGCTTATATGTGCGCTGCCGCGGTGGCGCTAACACTTCTACCCGACGCGGTAATGGCGCAGGCCAACGCCAAATCACCCCCGGTTGGCGTAACGGGCCAATACGTCTTCAACACTTTGCTATTCCTGATCGGCGGCTTTCTGGTGATGTGGATGGCGGCCGGTTTCGCAATGCTGGAAGCCGGCATGGTGCGCTCCAAAAATGTCTCCATGCAATGCACCAAAAACATTGCTCTTTACTCGATCGCCGGCCTGATGTTCTGGCTGGTCGGCTATAATGTCATGTACGACGGCGTATCCGGCGGCTTCATCGGCTCACTCACACCGAAAGCAATTCCTGAGCCGGCCGCCGATGCGGGCAAGTATGCTGCAGCTTCTGACTGGTTCTTCCAGATGGTATTCTGCGCAACCGCAGCCTCGATTGTCTCCGGCACGCTCGCCGAGCGCATTAAACTATGGCCGTTCCTGATTTTCGTCGTCATTCTGTGTGGATTCATTTACCCGATTCAGGGCGCCTGGAAATGGGGTGCAGGCTGGCTTGCACCGGGAGGCGACGTCAGCTGGATCAAATCCGTAGCCGGTGCCGAATTCCAGGACTTCGCAGGCTCCACCATCGTCCACTCAACTGGCGGTTGGGCGGCCTTGATGGGCGCCATCCTCCTCGGCGCACGCCATGGCAAGTACGGTCCCGATGGTCGCGTTCAGCCAATGCCCGGCTCAAGCATGCCGCTTGCCACACTCGGCACATTTGTTCTGTGGCTTGGTTGGTTCGGTTTTAATGGCGGCTCGCAACTGGCCATGGGATCGCTGACCGATGCATCTTCGGTTTCCAAGATTTTCATGAACACCAACCTTGCAGCTTGCGGCGGCGTCGTCGCGGCAATCATTCTCAATCAGCTGTTTTACGGCAAGGTCGACGTGACGATGGCCCTCAATGGCGCATTAGCCGGTCTTGTCTCGATCACAGCTGAGCCACTGACGCCATCAGCGCACATGGCCATCCTCATTGGCGCAATCGGCGGTGTCATCGTCGTCTTCACAGTTCCTTTGCTCGACAAGCTGCGCATTGACGATGTTGTCGGCGCTATCCCGGTTCACCTGATCGCCGGCATCTGGGGCACACTTGCGGTGCCGCTAACGAACTCCAGCGCATCCTTCCTGGGCCAGCTTATCGGCGTCGGCGCCATTGGTGGGTTCGTCATTGTCACCAGTTTGATCGTATGGGCCGGACTCAAATTTACCATCGGTCTGCGCCCGACCATCGAAGAAGAGGTCGAAGGCATGGACAAAACCGAGATCGGTCTGGAGGCCTATCCCGAGTTCGGTTCAGGCAGCCAACGCCTCTAACAAGGCTTTCGGCCAGCTGGCGGATCTGTCGGCTGGCCGATTGACGGCAGACCCCGATTTCCCAACCAGACGGATCGCCAAACCCACTAAGCCCCGTTCGCCAGACCGGGGCTTCTTTTTTTGTCGGTCTGCCTGAACCTTTTAACTCTCCCAGCCGTCAGTTCCTCAGGGCACAGCAGAGCGCGGCGTATCATGCCAATCGGTTCAATCAGGATGGGTAACGACCGGGGCGCGACTGCCGACGCATATATTGAGAACCTGGTCCCGGCGTTGGGCGCGATCGAACTTTCAAGATTGCGTTGTTATTGCTAGGATACGCCAAGAGAGGCTTGGACCATGACAATGTTAAGATTACTGTGCGCTATCCCGATTTCAATTGCGCTGATTGCCCAGCCGTCCCTTGCAGCCGAGCGCGTTGCGCTCCTCATTGGAAATTCGGCCTATCACCACACGCGCCATCTGGAATCGCCAATCCGCGACATCACCGGCCTCGCAAAGGTGCTAGAGTCGCAAGGCTTTCACGTCACGCGCGCGAAAGATCTGACCCGTCGCCACCTAAGCGCCAAACTAAAGGACTTCGGCGTCAAATTACGGCGCGCAAAAGTGGGTTTTTTCTATTATGCAGGCCACGCGCTCCACATTGGCAAAGACAATTATTTTGTGCCGATCGACGCCAAGCTTGTTATTGCTGATAACGTGCGCAGCGAAACGGTCCCATTCAGCGAACTAAAACGTGCCCTCGCAAACGCATCCGAGGCCAGAATAATTGCGCTCGATGCCTCGCATCACAATCCACTCGTTTCAATCTCAAGGTATCAAAAGCGCAAAGACGCCCCGATTTCGAAGGGCTTGGCAGTCGTTTCTGCTGATGCGGGAACTCTCGTGATATCTTCAGCTGCTCCAGGTCGCGTGCTACCACTGGCCTTTAAGGACGGCAAGTCGAATTTTGCCAAGGCCATGATCAGACATCTTGCGTCTACTGGCACGGAAATCACCGAGCTCTTCAAGTCCGTGCGCCAGGATGTGAGCGATAAAACATATGGCAATCAAATCCCGTGGATACAATCGAGTTTGAACAAGGGCTATGTCTTCGCCCCGTTGCCGGTGAAACAGCCGCCAGGTCCCTCGGCATCAAAGACCAAGCCGCGCGGTAAGATTCGGGCAGAGCTTGCTGTCTGGAGTACGGTCAAGAACAGCGGTGACCCGAAACTGATCAAGGTCTATCTCGACAAATATCCAAACGGCGTTTTTAGCAAGGTTGCCCGCAAACTGCTCGCCAACTATCGCAAGAATAATGCCGCCCTGGAACCGCCCGCCGTACCCAAGGCCGAAAACGCCGCCACACCATCAGGGCCAAAAACGCAACCAACAGCTGCCCTTGAGCAACCGGTAAAGACACCACCCTCGCGGCCTCCATATCGGTCCGCGCCAACAGCAACCGAACTGCCGCGTTTAATACAGGCGGAACTAAAACGTCTGTCCTGTTACACAGGCAAGCTGAACGACGATTGGTCCGCCAAACTGAAACGCGGCCTGCGCAAAGTTGCAGCCGAACGCGACATCGACATCGACACCAAGGCCCCCAAGCTTGCCACCCTTAAATTATTGGAGGACATTAGCGATCCCGTCTGCGAAAGCAAAGCAACGGCGACGGACAAGTCATCGTCGAAGAAATCCAAGAAACGTGCAAGCAAGAAAAAGTACAAGAAGAAATATGCACGCAAGAACAAGCGATCCAAGCGACGTAGATCACGCAAGAAGCAACGCAGCTACAATCGGTCCCGGTCCCGATCAAACCACCAGCGCAGCTCATCCGGTCAAACAAAGATGGACTGGAAGCAGTTTTGGGTTGACCAAGCCGACAAAGGGGCGCCTTGAGCAAGGTGAGCAGTTAGGTAACCGCGACCAATGCCTCGCACGGTGCAGCACCGCTGAGAAAAATCACTGAAGCCGGAGAACACTCATGGGATTGAGACTTAAGTTCAATCTTATTCTTGCCGCCTGCTTCCTGATTGGTCTGACGGTGTCAGCGCTGCTTTTCTACCAATTGTCATTTCAAAACGCCAAAGAGGAGCTGCACGGACAGATCGCTGTGCTTCGCGCTCAGGCGCTCGCTGTACGCGCCTACACCAGCGACGAAATCAGCCCACAACTTGCCAATCAATCAAAGACCAATTTTCTCCCCCAGACCGTACCCTCGTTTTCTGCCCAACAGGTTTTCAAGAAATTTCAAAAGCGCTACCCCCATATCTACTACAAGGAAGCTGCACTTAACCCGACCAACCCGGCAGATCTAGCTGAAGATTGGGAGCGCAAGTTAATAACCACATTGCGATCAAACCGCGCCCTCAAGGAAGTTGTCGAAGTCCGCCAAACTAAAAACGGCGCGCAATATACCGTGGCCTATCCTCTGATCATCACTGACAAGCGTTGCCTACGCTGCCACTCAACACCTGAGCGTGCCCCCAAAACACTGGTGGCCTTGTATGGCAGAGAAAATGGCTTTGGCTGGCGCATGAACGAGATTGTCGGCGCCCAGGTTTTCTCAGTGCCCCTCGCAATAGCCGAGCGCCAGAGCTGGCAGAACATGCGCTTGATGATGTTAATCATGACCGGCGTATTCCTGATCAGCCTGGTACTGCTCAATATTTTATTAAGTTATCTCGTCATATCTCCTGTCACACGGATGGCGCAGGTCGCAGAGCGCGTAAGCATGGGTGACAGCACGGTGCCCGAATACCAGCATGAGGGCAAAGATGAAATTTCGTCTCTGTCACAGTCGTTCAATCGCATGCGACGCAGTCTCGACAATGCTATGAAGATGCTTGATGGTTGATGGTTGAACCCAGCAGCACTGTTGTGCGACAGTAACATTAGGGACGTCGAATTCGGCAGCTGCCGGATCTGCTTGCGCCAGTTTGTGTTGTATCGGCCCTGAGGCATTGTGCAATGCCAAATTTCGATTACCAAAATCTGCTGCCGGATCAGATCGGCAAATACCAGGTCGAGCGGATGATCGGCCACGGCGCAATCGGCGTGGTTTTCCTGGGCACTGATGATCAAATCGGGCGTTCAGTCGCAATCAAGACTTTACGACCGGATATCATTGCCAATCTTGAGGATAGGGAAGGGCTCCTCAAACGGTTTGCAACCGAAGCACGTTCGGCTGGACGCTGCCAGCATCCCAACATCGTCACCATTTACGACTATTTGGAAATCGACGGCGCGCCCTATTTGATTATGGAGTACGTCAAAGCCGGCACGCTCGAAAGCGCCATCAAATCCGGCGCCCGCATTCCCAATATCCAAGTCAATGAAATCATGGTGCAGCTGTTGTATGCGCTACAACATGCCCATGAGAAGGGCGTGATCCATCGCGACATCAAACCGGCCAACATTTTGTGTCCCTCCGCGACCTCCATCAAAGTGACGGACTTCGGAGTAGCCCGTTTTGGCAATCTGGGACTGACCGCCAAAGGTGGTATCGCCGCCATCGGCACACCCAACTACATGTCTCCCGAACAATTCCTCGGCCGGCCTGTGGATGCCCGCTCGGACCTCTATTCAGCGGCGATCTTGATGTTTGAGCTACTCACCGGTCGCAAACCCTTTGTGGCCTCAGAAATTCCCGAGTTGATGCAAAAGCTCTTGAACGAAACACCGCCTTTGCTCTCAAGCATCCGGCCGGGCCTTGGCAACAAACTGGATCTGTTTATGGCGCGTGCGCTGGCCCGCAATCCGGACGATAGATTTCCCAATGCAGAGGCTTTCCTTCATCATCTGAATGCGTCATTTGATCTTCTTGCCGGCGATGAAACCCAGCGCCTCGACCTATCCAAAATCACAGCAACGCCAATCCCCAGTGCGAACTCCAAGTCCGGCAGCGAGCTTAGCCAAACGATGGCTGAAAAGCTTTTGCCTGCGACGCTCGCCACGATGGAATTGGAATTGACGCGATCGATCGGCCCGATTGCAAAAGTCGTGCTGACCAAAACGGCAAGAACCGTAACCGACGCCGAACAATTACTCACCGTGCTTTGTGATACGATTCCGGGCGAAGAAGATTCGCGCCGCTTCCGCAATGAAGCCGAAAGGACGCTGCGTCAAGATTCACGTCTTGCGAGCGCCCAGTTGGATGCCGCAATCCCCACTGCTGACATTGAATGGGCCACGGCAGCCCTGACGCCATTTATTGGGCCAGTGGCGGCAATCGTAGTCAAGAAGCGCGCGGAGACATCGATCGGTGTCGAAGATTTTTATCAACGCCTTGCACAGACGATACCCTCACCGAATGATAGAGAAAAATTCCTGTCCTCACGCAAGTAATGGGCGCGGGCGATCGAAAAACCATTGAGGCAGCCGCCCGGTATGGAAACAAAATCGGATCAATCAAACCTCTCCGGCTCAACAACACCGCAGCGCCGAAGGCTGCGCGCGGTTTTTGCGGCGGACATTGCGAATTTCAGCGGCCGCGTATCTGTCAGTGAAACACGTGCATTCTCCTATGTTTCCACAATTCTCGACATCGGTCGTGAAGAGCTCGATAGGTTCTCCGGCCACCTGTTAGGCATACCCGGCGACGGCTTGTTCGCTCTATTTGAAAGTGCTTCCGATGCGGTGCAGTGCGCATTAAATGTACAGGCGCGCCTTGCCGATGTGCCTGATCTTGGTGGCATGAAGTTACGCATCGGCATTCATGTCGGCGACGTCTTGTTTGAAAACAATACGCCTTTTGGCGAAGCACTTGCCATTGGCGCGCGTTTGGAAAGCCTTGCCGACCCTGGTGGTATTCTCATTTCTGGCACCGTATTCGAAATTGTCTCCTCGCGCATTTCAGCATCGTTTGAGCCGCGCGGCACACCGACCCTTAAGAACATCCCTCGGCGCATACCAACCTACGCCGTCCGCCCGTCGCATATCGCACCAACCGATCTAGCCTCACCCCTCGACCGCACCATGGATTTGGCCACCTTGCTGTCGACGACTCAGGATCGACCCACTAACCCCGAAGCGCCATCACCCAGCCAGGCACTACTCTCACCCGAACAACAAGCGCGATTAAGCGAATCGGCCGCCCAGTACCTTGGCCCCGTTGCCGCCTTCATGATCAGCCGGCATATGCAAACGGTATCCTCAACCGACGAACTGATTGCCACCCTCGCCAACGAGATTCCCAACGACCGCGAACGCCAAGAATTTACCCGCAAGCTGTATGCGGCATTGTCATAGCAAGCCGCCAGGCTTTTTGTATTGGCCGTCGTTGGGTGGCAGACACTGGAACTGCGATATCGGACTGCAACATCCAATCTGACAAACGCGCATCGCGAGTCACGGATCGGATAAAATCTCTCTCATACTATAAGAATAAAGGATCTTTATCCGGACTTAGACACTTCGGATATACCCGATATATTCCATTAGACATATCGGACATATCCGGTGTGTTCCAAGCAATCGCCTTGACGACCTTGTACTTTCGGACGCTCTAGTTCCGTTTTCCAGCCCCCATCATGCGTGCGACTGCTGCGGCAAGGTGCAATTATATTCCCGGATAATCTCGGCCAAGGTGCTAGCGAACAGAACGGTGGCGTCGACGCCGAAATTTCCAGCGGAAATTTCTGCCGCTTGGACCAAGACCGCTCTTGCCGGGGCAAGCGTCTGTCCGGGAGCGGCGGCGAATATGACGGGCCGGTCCGATGTATAATTCCGTTATGCTGGAAACTCTGCTAAGCAATTTGACCAAATCACCAGCCTTAAGCGTTATGCAGCCCTCGCTCGGCGCCAGATCGGGCCCAGCGATATGCAAAAAAATTGCACTCCCTAGCCCCTGCACACGCGGGACCTGATTGTGATTAAGACAGATAACAATGTCATAGAGGCCATCGGTCCGCCACATATGTTCGGCACGCGCCCCATAGGGCAAACGTACCGGCCGGTTGTAGTTCCGATCGCCTACGGCGTCACACCACCCGTCATAACACCTCATAGCATTGAGGCTAAGGCGCGTTTGCGGCCGGAGCCGGCGGTCACCGCGGTAGATACCTCGGCACAATGCAAACCGACCGACCGGCGTCGCACCATCCCCCTCTCGCTTGCGCGCCCGCCATCCCGACCGCCCAAGCCCGCACATCAATCGCAAATTGCCGAATTCCAACACGCCCCTTGTCGCCGGCCCGGCGCGCGTGCGCAAAATTGCCCTTACCACCATTGCGCCTCCCATTTGGCTAACAGCATTTTATATCGCCCGCCGGCTATGGCAGACTATGCCCCGCCCGGTTAAAATGCTAGATGACAACGTAGGCCACACCTGAGCAGGAGCGACAGATGAGCACCGCTCGAAAAATTTTGATCGTTGATGATGATGATGAGCTTCGGGACTCACTGAGCGAGCAATTGTCGCTCTATGACGAGTTCGAAACAAGCGCCGTCGACAATGCCGCTCAAGGCATCGAGCAGGCCAAAGCCGGCCATATTGATCTGATCATTTTGGATGTAGGCTTGCCGGATATGGACGGGCGGGAAGTGTGCAAGGCACTTCGCAAGAACGGCTTCAAATCGCCGATCATATTGTTGACGGGAAACGTCTCCGACGCCGATCAAATCCTAGGCCTCGATGCCGGTGCCAACGATTACGTTACCAAGCCGTTCAAGTTTGCCGTCCTGTTGGCACGCATTCGTGCACAATTGCGTCAACACGAACAAAGTGAAGATGCAGTATTCACCATCGGCCCCTATACCTTTAAACCGGCGTCAAAGCTTTTGGTCGACGCAAAGGGCCAGAAAATTCGGTTGACGGAAAAGGAAACGTCAATTCTCAAGTATCTGTATCGCACCGGCGAACGCGTGGTCACACGTGATGTATTATTGCACGAAGTCTGGGGCTATAACGCTGGTGTCACGACACACACATTGGAAACGCACATTTATCGATTGCGCCAAAAAATAGAGATGGATCCATCGAACGCGGAGATCTTGGTAACGGAAACCGGCGGTTACAAACTGGTCCCCTAACGCGCAACGCCATTTGACCAGACACCCATCACCCGCAAGATTCATAACGTCACATCACCAGAATTTTGTGCATGACCAGGAGAACCGGGCAGCCGTCGTTGCACGGCAATCCGAATCATAAGATCAGTTGTTCTGAATCTTTAGGCTCAAAACTGTTCCCTTCAGTAAATTAAGGACCAATTCGCCTAGCGTTGTGTTCCAGATTGTTTGTGCCATCCAACGAGACAGATGCAAAGCAATTGAACTTAAACGCGGACGTGTTGACGAGTCGTGCGTAATTACAATCGGTAGAACGAAAGCCCCGAAAGGTAACAGCGTAATGACGATTGATGCACTTGTGGCACCGCTACTGCAGCAACGCATATTTCACGGCTTAAAACCAATACAGATCACCGAAATCGTGCGCCATGCGGAGCGCGTCATCATCAAAGCCGGCCAGGCCATAGTAAAAGAAGGCGAACCAGGAGACGCCGCCATTCTTATCGTATCCGGCGAAGCCGAACGCTCACCTGATCCGCAATCGGATTGTTCGCCAGAACCGATTATTCCGGGAACATTGATCGGTGAATTAGCGATGTTGATAGAGAAGGTGCATACCACGACCATTGTCGCCAAAAGCGATGTTCGCGCGCTTCGCATAACCCGGGAGTCACTCCACCAACAGATGCGCGAAGACCCGGTCCTGGCCGACCACATGAGCACCAGAATATCCGAGCGCTTGGAGAGCCTGGTCCAGGATCTATTGCGGATCGCCGATGAATTGAGCGAATCCGAAACGACGGACGCGTCACCGTCCGATGATTCGGCAAATCTGCCGTCGCCTGTCGCTGAACAAGCTGAAACAAGCGGGCCGGCGACCGGTGTTAGTCAGTAATCTCTGTTTTAAGCATTAGGGAGGTTAGCACCTGGCAATTCTGGGGCCAAAACAAGTTGCGCCCAACTCCGGGGGGAAGGAGCTGGGCGCTTGGGCGCTATTGCGCTCGGCACCGGGAGGGATTCCGGCACCGCAGGTAATGTCTTTCGGCTAGACGGGGGCACTACCGATACAGGACGACATCACCTGCATGCATTCAACGTAAGTTTAAAGTGGCAAACCATAAAGGGGGGACGGCACTCGATCACGAAAATGTTACAATCTGCAATGGAGTTATCCTCAAGAGATTGATTGCAGAGTTGCCAAAAACACACAAGGTAACCGAATCGTCACGGTAATCATGAGCAACCGTCAGCGCCAGCTGGCGCCATAAAGCATTCGTCCCACCATTATGGTTACTCGCTTTGCAATTTCTTCTTAAACAGCTTGGCCCGCACAAAAAGCTTTGCGTCAAGTTTTTCCGGAGTTGTTATATCCGACAGCGTCACAATCGTTTGCTGATTTTGACCATCGACGATGGTCCAACCCGTCAATTCCAGTTTCGGCTTTTTGGTAAACATCAGCTGGATCGTGCCTGGCGCGTCGGGATCCTTATCCTTAAGCCGCAGCATAATCTTGTCGTCAGACTCTCCTGCCTCCAGAATGCTCGCATCGCGCATTAGATCGACGTCCTTTTGCAATAGCAACCGAAAAGGCGTTTTATCCAACTGATATGTATCGTCGTTATCCAGGTCGCGATCCTCGATGGACATGTATATACCGTCCGAGATGATAACCTTCTTGGTCCCGCCACCATATTCAAACCGAAAGCGTCCCGGCCGCTTAAGATAGAATTTCCCCTTGGATGCTTTCTTGTTGGCATCGATTTGGTGAAATTTCCCAGTCAGGTTTTGCAACGCGTTAAAGTACGCTGTCACCTTTTTTATGGCTTCCGCCTGCCCGGTCATTATGACCTGGCCATCGCCGCCCGGTGTGGGCACAGGTGTGGTTTTCCAGTTTTTCTTTTTCGTATCGGCTGCATTGGTCGCCGGCGCTGCTTTTTTGTCCGCTCCCGGGGCCGCGCCCTGTGCGATTGTGCCGCCTGCCGTCACAACCATCGCAAACATCGCGGACAATCCAACCGACAACCTTGCCAAATTGCTCATAATGTCCCTTTCGCGAGATCTACGGAATGCAAATCGGTAGTCTGAAGCCGACCCGTCCATAGGGCCAACTCATGTGTCGAACCCCCTGGCCCCTCGATGGAGCCTTCAGGTATCTGGCTTGTAGCAACATTTGGACGACAAATGGGCGGATTACCCACTCAATCCCCCAAAAAATATCCCTTCGCCGACCGCCACAACCGGTAACGGCAGCGTAAACCGCGCCCCAGCGTTGCCGATTCTGGCAAGAAATCACCTATGCTGAACAATGCGCTAGGTAAAAACTGTCTGCCGGCATATTGGCAGGCACGGACTAGCCAGTGGCGGCATTACCACGTGCCGGACCAATTACCTCACGCCGCCCTGCTGGGCTGAGCGGGCTGACCACACCTGCCTCCTCCAACCGCTCGATGAGGTCGGCGGCCTTGTTATATCCGATCGACAGGCGTCGCTGGAGATAGCTGGTCGACGCGCGCTGGTCCTGCGTCACGATTTGGAAGGCCTTTGCATAAAGGTCACCATCCTCCGTCCCACTGCGCGTGGCATTTTCGGATCGCGCCGCATAACCCTCGGCCTCTGTTACACCGTGCACATAGTTCGCCGTACCCAGCGACTTCAAGAAGGCACTCACGGCTTCCACCTCATCATCGCCGACATACGCACCATGCACGCGCTGTATTGCACCGGACTCGGAGAGGAACAGCATGTCACCACGCCCGAGCAACTGTTCTGCACCTTGCTCATTCAGGATCGTACGACTATCGATCTTTGAGGCGACCTTAAAACCGATTCGGGATGGAAAGTTTGCTTTTATGGTCCCGGTGATCACATCTACGGAGGGACGCTGCGTTGCCATAATCAAATGGATGCCCGCGGCCCGTGCCATTTGCGCCAAGCGTTGGACCAATGCCTCGATTTCCTTGCCGGCCACCAACATGAGATCGGCAAATTCATCGACCACGACGACGATGTACGGCAGTGTTTCAAAATCGAGCGCCTCAGTTTCGACCACCGGTTCGCCGCTCACGCGGTCATAGCCAGTCTGGACACGCCGCTCCAACGTCAACCCGTTTTCACGCGCCTCTCGAACCCGTTGATTGAAGCCATCTATATTGCGTACCCCAAGCTTCGACATCCGCTGATAGCGATCTTCCATTTCACCGACCACCCAATTCAGGGCGGCGACCGCCTTGTGAGGGTCTGTAACAACGGGCGCCAGCAGGTGCGGGATATCGTTGTAGACCGACAGCTCTAGCATTTTCGGGTCGATCATCAACAAACGGCAATGCTGCGGCGAATGGCGATAGAGCAGCGACAGGATCATCGCGTTAATGCCAACCGACTTACCCGAACCCGTCGTTCCAGCAACCAGCAAATGCGGCATTCTCGCAAGATCGGCAACGATTGGTTCGCCGCCAATCGATTGACCAAGCGCCACCGGCAAAGTCGCCTCGCTCGCTCTAAATGCGGACGATTGCAGAATCTCTCGCAGCAACACCGTTTCACTGCGCTGATTGGGCAACTCGATGCCCAACGCATTGCGGCCCGGGACAACACCGATTCGAACCCCCCTGAGGCCCAGCGACCGACCGATATCATCCGCGAGCCCGATGACCCGTTGTGATTTGGTCCCCCGCTTCGGCTCGAGCTCGAATACGGTAACCACCGGGCCCGGCCTGATATCTTTGATCTCGCCCTTGATACCGAAATCGCCAAGCACGTCCTCGAGCTGGCGCGCCATGTCACTGTGACCAGCCGAAGCGTCGTGGCGCTGATCGCCAGCATCCCTGGCCCGCAGCAGCGTCAAACTTGGAAAGTGTCGACTTGGCGTCGCCCGCACATCGTTCGCCTGGGACGGGCCGGTTTCAACGAACCCAGTGGCGCTGACAGCTGCGGCCTTATCAGCGACCTTGGCCGCACCTCCGTGTGGCGCAAAACGTCGTGCGAGATCGGCAATACTTGCATCGCCATCGTCGTCCTCGTCATCAATAGCAAGCACGTCAATGCCGACATGGTCACCGGCATGGTCCCGGTTTCGCCCTCTGACTTCGCCGTCAACTCGGTCATCGCGTTGCATTTCCCCCGGCACGTCACCGCGCGCCGTCAACGGTGTCGGCCAAAGCCCGCCCAACATTGGCTCTCTCCGCACAGGGTCATGCTTCAACGTCGCATCAATGCCAGGCACCGGCAAAACCGGTTCAATGGATGCCGCACCATTCGCGCCAACCTGCTGGCCCGGCGGAGATTGATCGGAAACTCGCGCCCGACCTGCCGTCGCCGCCACCGGCCACATCATCAGCGCCCATAAGTCACGGTGCGTGAGCCCGACGCAATACGCAATCAGTCCACACCCGCCAGCCAACAGAACAAGACCGGCCAGCGCTGCCGAAAAAGCTGGTGCAACCATACCGGTCAGGCTTGCAACCGCCAGCAGTACACCATCGCCCATGACGCCACCGAAGCCATGTCTCAACGGCCAGCCTTCGACCGTTGGCAACGCTGACGCACCACCAGCCAACATCATTATGGCCAAGGGAAACATTAACAGCTTGTAGCGGAAGTTCGTGATCTGGCGCGCTACAACAAGTTCTGTGCCCCAGAGCATCGGCGCAAGCAGCGCAAAAATCGCCGTGATCCCTGTCATTTGGATCAGAATATCAGAAATACTCGCGCCGATCGGCCCGAGCAGATTTCGCACCTCGCCGCCGGTTGAATGCATCGGACTTGGGTCTGTGACGGTCCACGTCAACAGACTGAGCCAGCCAACCGCTGCGCCAGCGCATAGCGCTAACCCGGCTACACGGTTCAAGCTTCTTCGAAGAGCCAGTTCGAACGGCTCGGGGAGAAGCTTTTGGGGCCCTGCGGTACTCTGATACGACATTTACGCAAACAAACTCAGGCTAGAATTTGAACAATACGCTGCAGCGCCAACCTGATCGTTGCCAAATCATGAACAAGAGCTACCCGGATATAATCATCGCCGGGATTGACCCCCGCGCAATCGGCTTGCGAAAGGTAGGCACCCGGAATAACCTTAACACCTGAGCCTTTCCAGAGTGTTAGCGTAGCCGCTTCACAGCCGCCAATATGATTCATATTGAGCCAAAGGAAAAAGCCACCTTGCGGCCGATGATAACCAAATCGCGCGCCTAAAATCTCATCGCAAACATCGTATTTGAGCTGATATGCCCGACGATTGCTGATCACATGGTCCTCATCGGACCATGCCGCGATCGACACGTGTTGTATCGGCCCTGGAATTTGCGGCGCCACCATGTTTCGGATTTCGGCCAACCGCTCCATAAAGTCGCCGTCACCAGCCATGAAGCCCGATCTGAGACCCGGCACGTTCGAGCGCTTAGACAATGAATTGAAAACCACGAGATTTTGAAATCCCTGCGCGGTCCCGCACGCGACCTCCAGTCCTCCAATCGGCGGCTGGTCTCCATAGATTTCCGAGTAACACTCATCCACGAACAACATGAAGTTGTAACGGCGCGCCAAATCCAATGCGCGCAGCAAATACGCACGATCGGCACTCGCGCCCTGCGGGTTTGCCGGTGAGCATAGAAAAAACGCTACCGCCCGCTGCATCAATTCTGGCCGCGCTGCCAGCCAATCCAAGTCCGGCAAATGCCCGCTGGCCTCCGTGGCATTCAGGAATATCGGTTTGACACCGGCAGCCAGAACAGCACCCAGATAAGTTGTATAGAACGGGTTGCAAATAAAGGCGACAGGTTCCCCATCGACCTGCTTGCGCCCTGCCGCCGGCAGCATGGCGAAAAACAGCGCCTCGCGCGATCCGCAAACCGGCAGCACCTCACGATCCGGATCGATCTCCGTCGCATCGCCATAACGCCGTCTAATCCACGCGGCAATCGTCAGGCGCAACTCATCATAGCCGCGGATCGGCGGATATTTTGCGAACAGGTCTTGCTTGTCATGGATCATCGCGCCGACGAAATCAGGCATGGTCTCGCGTGGCTCGCCGATCGTCAGATCGATCACCCTCTCATCACCTGGCAAAGTCCCATCCAGCAATTGCCGATTGCGGGTAAAAGGCGAAAGAATCGCACCACTGGTCAAGGCTTCGAGCCCGGCACGTGTCATGAGTTAAAGACCCGTAAATTTCCAAATTGTGTCGGGTCAGGCTCTTCATGCCCGAAGCCCTGAGCGTCAACCGCGCGATCTTACCAGCAAACCCCTAACACGAGATTGGCACGCGCAGATATCGGCAAGACTAGCATTCTCTGTAGACATTGAAACTAGACCGAAGTCGGCGGACCTCGGTCTAGAAGCACTCAATCCCAATTGGATCAGAGCAATAACATCCAATCTGTGGGCCGCTTGGCGACCCACAGATCGAATAGTGCGCTGACATCAGGTGCGATAAGGTCGCTGCAACCTTATACGCGGCCCATCCGTACATCCTGCTCGGGATTGGCGCTAATGGAGTGGACCGAGAGGTCAGCACCCCTTTGCTCTTCTTCCGCCGTCATGCGGAACCCTAGGACGACGTTGACCAGGCCGTAGACGATAAAGCCGGCGAGCAGCCCCATACCGACCCCCACGACACTGCCGATAAGTTGCGACATGAAGGCGACGCCGCCCATACCACCGAGCGCCTTTAGCCCGAAGATTCCGGCTGCAATACCGCCCCAAAGACCGCACAGGCCGTGCAACGGCCAAACGCCGAGCACGTCGTCGATCTTCCAGACGTTTCCAGCAATCTGGAACAGCTGCACGAAGATCACACCGGCCACGGCACCGGTCACCAAAGCACCGACGGGATGCATGATGTCGGAACCAGCGCACACCGCAACCAGGCCGGCCAACGCGCCGTTATGCACAAAACCCGGGTCGCGATCACCGGCAATCATTGCCGCGATGATACCGCCTGCCATCGCCAACAGCGAATTCATGGCGACAAGACCGGTAATCCCGCTCACCGATTGGGCACTCATGACGTTGAAGCCGAACCAACCGATACACAACAGCCAGGACCCCATGGCCAACCACGGAATAGAAGACGGTGGAATGCCGATCGCCTTGCCATTTTCATAACGCCCGACGCGCGATCCGAGCACCAGAACCGCCGCCAAGGCGGCCCAGCCACCGAAACCATGCACCACGATGGAGCCGGCGAAGTCGCGGAAGGGGGCACCAAATGCCGCCTTCAAGCTGTCCTGAATACCGAAGTTGCCATTCCAGACCACGCCTTCGAACAATGGATAGCACAGACCAACGATCAGGCCGGTGGCCACGCATTGCGGACCAAATCGGGCACGCTCAGCAATACCGCCAGAGACGATTGCCGGAATTGCCGCGGCAAAAGTGCAAAGGAAGAAGAATTTGACAAGCGTGAGACCTTGTTTACCGAACCCTTCACCGCCGCCGGAAATGGTTTCCGCGCTAACCAGGAAGCTCACGCCATAGGCGATCGTATAGCCGACGAAAAAATAACATACGGTCGAAATTGCAAAGTCGACCAAGATTTTGCACAGGGCGTTGACCTGATTCTTGTGGCGGACGGTACCCACCTCCAAGAACGCAAAGCCCCCGTGCATGGCAAATACGAGTATCGCCCCCATCAAAAGAAAGAAGACATCTGTGCCAGTCTGCAACTGCGCCATCTTGCTCGCTCCCCCTTTATTAGCTGTTGAAATGTGAGAGTTCGTTGCTGATCGAGAATACGGCCGACTGAGTGACAGGCATGCGCAGCCCCGCCCGCCGATGCAGCAAGATGATCAAGAATCATGCCAAATCGGCGATAGCTAAAAGTTTTAGATTTATCAGTGGGTTAAAAGAAAGCTCAACAATTTGATCGGGAAATCGCTGAACAAAAAATAAGCAGGAGCAAAATGCACCCTGCTTATCAGTTAGGCAATTTCTGCATATTGCTGCTTATCAAATAGCCATCAGCGCATGCGCCGCGGGTTCATGTAGAGATCGGATTCTTGATATTCCAACTTGGGATCGATCACGCCTTCGCGCACATCCCGCCACAGCTTGCGGATATGACGACGACATGGACCATTGAAGACGATGGTCGAAGCGAACATCTTCAATGTCGTCAGCAACTTCTTGCTGGCGTATTCCGAGCGCACCGCACCATGCCATTTGCCGGCCAAGGATAGCAGCTGGCCATCGAGATAGCCGATCAGATTGTTCTGCTGATCAAAGAGCTTGTAGTCCCCTCTGATATTCACGACCGCGCGTTCGAGGCGATAAAACTGCGGCCGACCCTCTTCGATCAAGAAAAATGAGAAATGCTCGGGCAGACCGTGCCACTTGCGAGCCGAACGCTCGATATAAATGAGATAGTCATCATCGTCGGTATTGAGCGAATACGCCATCACCGGCCGACCCCGCGCACCGAGCGTCAGTTGTAGGCTGCGCCCGACCATCAAATCGAGGGTTGCGCGCCAGCCGAGACTGTCGGTGAACATCTTGATCACCAATCGCCGGCTCATACCCTCCTTCTTCTTCCACAGTTCCTCGCGATAGCCGATCAACCCGGTCCGCTTATCATCCTCAATGATCTCGGCATAAATATCCATGTCCGATGTAAACTGTCGTGATTTCGCCCGGTTACGGGAGCGCTTGTAGACGCCGAATTCCGTTGGATTGAGATCCGTGAGCCAAACATCGACGATAAATTTGTGCCATTCGCCGCGACGCCGCGAGCGCAACTTCCCGCGCTTGGCCTTTGCAGCCCGCGCCTTCCGCTTTTCCGCGCGCGATCTTGCCATCACTTCAGCTCTGGCATCGCGTGCAGCATCTGCCGCTGCCGAATCTGCCGCACCAAATCCATTGGCGGTTGTTGCGTAGCTCATGTCGCCTCCTCACTTGCAGGAAGATTACGCGCACAAACAACGCACAACGGATCTCGCGAATCACTCGCCCAATTCTATCACCTCAGTCGCCAATGAAACGGCCATTCAATCAAAAGTTTTGGATAACGCTTCACCGGTGAGCCGAAGGCCCCGTGCCAACTACCCGCCACGGGGCCCAAAAATCGCACTGCCGACGCGGACATGCGTCGCACCCAATTGAACGGCGGTCTCAAAATCCGCACTCATGCCCATCGAGAGTGCCGATAAACCCTGCGCTCTGGCCAGCTTAGCCAGAAAGGCAAAGTGAATAGCCGCTTCCTCATCCACCGGCGGAATACACATGAGTCCGGCAATTTCGAGCCCCGCCTCATCCCGACAGAAGCTTAGAAAGTTATCGAGATTAGCCGGTGCGATACCAGCCTTTTGCGGCTCCGCGCCCGTATTGACCTGCACCAGCAGCGTGATCTGCCGGCCCTGGCGCTTCATTTCGCGCCCAACAGCAAGCGCGATTTTTTCGCGGTCAATCGTGTGGATGACATCGAACAGCGCGACCGCATCCTTGACCTTATTCGATTGCAAGGGCCCAATAAGATGCAATTCGAGATCGCCGAAGCGCGCTTTGAGGTCCGGCCATTTGCTTTGCGCTTCCTGAACCCGGTTTTCACCGAACACGCGATGGCCCGCCTCTATGACCGGCAGGATATCGTCGGCATCGAACGTCTTGCTGACGGCAATAAGCTCAACATCCGAATCTTGACGCTTAACCGTCTGCGCCGCCGCAGCAATGGCGTGTCTCACCGCCACCAGACGCTCACCAGCCATCTCACTCATGCTCTAGCCTTTCGACCCCTTTTTTGTTTTTTGTCTTCTGACACATCCATTTGATAGGGCAGGACGTTGTGCCCATCAGACGCCAACAGGTCCATGTATTTCCGGTGCACAAAAAGCTTCTCACGGCCGATCTTCTCTTCCTCAAGCACACCGATTTCCGCAAGCTGCTTTAGATAGCGCGCTGCCGTCACGCGGTTGCCAATTTTGCGATCTGTCAGATGCGCAATCCGACAGTAGGGTTGAGCAAAAATCGTTTGAACCAACTCATGAGAATAAACGCCTTTTGCCATTTTATTTACGTAGTCAGCCGTGTGATCAATAAGATTACGTATGGCTGTTATTCGTAAATTGGTCCAATGCGCGGTCATCTCAATGCCCTGCAGCATATAGACGATCCATGGGTCCCACGCCCCCTCATGTGTCACGCCATCGATTAGTCTATAATATTCGGCTTTGTTCTGAAGGATGTATCGACTGAGATAAAGCGTCGGAAGATCGAGCACGCCGGCATGAATGAGATACAGAGCATTCAAGATGCGTCCGGTGCGACCGTTACCATCCTGAAACGGATGGATCGCTTCGAATTGATAGTGCAGAACGGCCATACGCACCAACGGATCGATATCATCCTCCGTATGCAAATATTGCTCCCAATTTGCCAGAAGCTCGCGAAGCCGATCTGGTCCCTCAGGCGGCGTATATATAATTTCATTGGTGAACGAGTTTTTGAGCGCCGTACCTGGCGTTTTTCGCACATCCGTTTGAATGTTTGTGATCTTAGTACAAACCTCGATTGCCGTGCGTGCTGACAATGGCCGGTCTTTGAGCGACTTCCACCCACTGGTAAGTGCCGAGCGATAGCGTACGGCCTCTTTGGTTGCTGGATCGGCATTCTCATCAGCCTGACTGGCCTCGCGAAACAGCGCATCATTGGTGGTTACAATGTTTTCAATTTCAGAGCTGTCTTTCGCTTCAAGAAGTGGCAGCGTGTTGATCAGTACTGACTGATCGGGAATGAGATTGCCGGCCAATCGAAGTTCAGCGAGCGCCGCGCGCGCACCAACACAATTTTTCAGAACCACCTTGGTTTCGACGTCAACCTGAGGGGGTAACGGTGGAAGATTGTTGTATGGTAAAGTCCGATCGATGCCCATTGGGTTCATTTTTATGTTCAAAAAATCGAAAAGTTTGAACATATCACTCCTGTTGTGTTCACACCATGAACACGTGACGGAGAACATGTTCGCGAATCCGTATAATTTGAACATGTTTGCACCGATATGTTCCCCCTGTAAACACATCCCGACTCATATATTCACTAAATCGGAAAATTCGAACATATCATTTGATGTAGATGCAAAAGCGCAAAGTTTCACTATCTGCCCAAGATCAGAATAGGCGCAGCACAAATCGGCCGGCGACAGACATAAACTCGAAAACATCGCGCCTAATCGCAAAGCCTTGAAACAGCCACCAACAACGCTTGACCCCCGCCATCCTTTGCGCGATGACCCACCAACACCAAGAGGATCGCCCCACTACTGTGACCGGCAACCTTCTGCACCAGCAATCGAGCGAAAGACCGGCTGACCATGGCCAACGAACGCTACAACGCACCAGAAAGTGAAAAGCACTGGCAAGACATCTGGGACTTGCGCCAGATTTACACTGCCAGCAATGATGATACCCGCCCCAAGTGCTATGTCCTTGAAATGTTCCCCTACCCGTCGGGACGGATCCATATGGGCCACGTCCGGAATTATACTATGGGGGACGTCCTGGCCCGCTATAAACGCGCCAAGGGTTATAACGTGCTCCACCCCATGGGCTGGGATGCTTTTGGGATGCCGGCGGAAAACGCGGCCATGGAGCGCAAGACCCACCCTGGAACATGGACCTACGAAAATATTGCTGCGATGCGTGCCCAGCTAAAATCGATGGGCCTGTCACTCGATTGGAGCCGCGAATTCGCAACCTGTGACGTCGATTATTACCGCCATCAGCAGCAATTATTCCTGGACCTTTATGCCAAGGGCCTGGCCTATCGAAAATCCTCAAATGTGAACTGGGACCCTGTCGACCAGACGGTACTGGCCAACGAGCAGGTCATCGACGGGCGCGGCTGGCGTTCTGGTGCCGTGGTCGAGCAGCGTGAATTGACGCAATGGTTCTTCAAAATTACCGAATACGCCGAAGATCTGCTGCAGGCCTTAGATGGGTTGGACAAATGGCCGGAGAAAGTGCGTCTGATGCAAGCCAATTGGATCGGGCGCTCACAAGGTTTGCGATTGCGCTGGCAACTGGCCGGCAATGCCCCGCCTGGCCACGACGATCTCGACGTCTACACAACGCGTCCGGATACGCTTTTCGGTGCCTCCTTCATGGCTATCGCCCCTGATCATCCCTTGGCAATCGCCGCCGCTGAAAACAACCCTGATTTGGCAGCCTTTTGCGACGAATGCCGCCGCCTCGGAACATCCGTCGCAGCGCTGGAGACCGCTGAGAAGAAAGGTTTCGATACCGGCATCACAGCCATCCATCCCTTTGATGAGACGTGGCACTTGCCGGTGTACGTCGCCAACTTCATCCTTATGGACTATGGCACCGGCGCCATTTTTGGTTGCCCGTCCGGCGACCAACGCGACCTGGACTTTGCGCGGGCCTACGAGCTGCCGGTGATACCGGTCGTCGTACCAGCCGAAGACCAACAGCAAAAGGCAGCCATTGCCGCGATAGAAAAGGGCACCGCTTACACAGACGATGGCGTGATGGTGAACTCGCGTTTCCTGAATGGATTGACCAACGCGGCCGCCTTCGAGGAAGTTGCAAAGCGCCTTGAGAAGATCAAGCGCAACGGAACGCCCATCGCCGCCCGTCAAACCAATTTCCGACTGCGTGATTGGGGGATCTCGCGCCAGCGCTATTGGGGCTGCCCAATTCCGGTCATCCATTGCGAGGATTGCGGCGTTGTCCCGGTTCCCGAGCAGGACCTACCCGTCAAGCTCCCTGACGACGTCACCTTCGATGTTCCAGGCAATCCTCTTGACCGTCATCCGTCTTGGGCAAACGTTGACTGCCCTCACTGCAACAAACCGGCGCGGCGGGAAACAGACACGATGGACACATTTGTTGACTCGTCCTGGTACTTCGCCCGCTTTTGCGATCCGAAAGCCGCGGCACCAACGAACCAAGACGCGGCCAACTACTGGCTACCCGTCGACCAATATATCGGCGGCATCGAGCATGCGATCTTGCATCTCCTGTATGCCCGCTTCTTCACCCGCGCGATGATGGACACCGGTCACTTGCCGCAGGGGCTTAAGGAACCGTTTGGCGCCCTGTTCACACAAGGCATGGTGACCCATGAGGTCTATTCGCAAACCGATCCGGACGGCAAACCAATCTATTTGGAGCCTCGCGACGTCCGCATCGAAGGTGAAGGCAAGGCCCGTATAGCCACGCATTTTGAGACCGGACAGCCGGTGACAATCGGCGAAATCGCCAAAATGTCGAAATCCAAGAAGAACGTTGTCGATCCCGATGACATCATTGCCAATTACGGCGCTGACGTCGCCCGCTGGTTCATGCTCTCAGACAGTCCTCCCGAACGCGATGTTCAGTGGACCGAGGCCGGCGTCGAAGGGGCCCGACGCTTCGCACAGCGAATCTGGCGTCTGGTTGACGATCTCGTCACTGCACAAGGCACCGAAAGCCCCGCGCCGGCTGGCGATTTTGGCCCAGAAGCGCTGACCTTACGCCGCGGCGCCCACAAAGCCCTCGATCGGGTCAGCCAATGCATCGAACAGCTGCAATTCAATGTTGCAGTTGCCCAACTCTATGAATTGACTAACCTTTTCAGCGCTTCGATGCCGCAAACCGGGGCCGGTCTGGAGGCTGCTCGACGCGAATGCGCAGAGCTGCTTGTAACCATGTTGGGCCCAATGATGCCGCATTTGGGCGAACAATGCTGGGCGCGGCTTGGATACCACACTCTTCTCGCCGAACAGCCCTGGCCCGCACCAGATCCCGACCTACTCGTTGACGATACGATCACCATTGCCGTACAGATAAATGGCAAACGCCGAGACGAGCTGACCATTTCGCGGGCTGCTGACAAGGACCAGATTGAGTCAGCCGCACTGGCGTTGGAATCGGTTACCAGAGCGCTTGACGGCAAGACCATCAAAAAGGTTATTGTCGTGCCGCAGAGGATCGTAAATGTCGTCACCTGAGGCAAAACGCCCGACGGGTCATCAGAAACTGCGCCGCCGCACGGTCTTGTGCGGCTTGGCTTCGCTCGTCGGCGTGTCCACCCTAACCGCTGGCTGCACCGGCGGCATTCGCCCATTATATGGCACGCTCGGAGCCAACGCCAATGCCAAGCTGGCACGCGTTCAGATTGGCACCATTCCTGGCCGCGTCGGCCAGCGCATCAGAAACGAGCTGCGTTTCCACACTACCGACAACGCCCGTAATCAACCACCGCTGCATAAGTTGGAAGTCGCGGTTCGCCAATCCAGCACCACCACCCTGGTTCAACGCGATGGCAATTCCTCCGGCCAAGTCGTCAATTTGGATGCTGAATTCAGGCTGATCCGCATTTCGGATCAAAGGGTGGTTCTGAGGGGGACCAGCTTTGCGCGCGCCGGTTTTGAACGCAACCTGTCAATTTACGCCAATGTCCGTGCCAAGCGCGACGCAGAAGATCGCGCCGCGCGCACTATTGCCACGGATCTGAGAAGCCGTCTCGCAGCATTCTTGGCAACCTGATAAAGCTGCCCCACGGCAATTTGAGTGCGGACAAACCCCATGGTCGCGATAAAGGCCGGCGAAGCCGAACGCTTTTGCCAAAACTTCGACGCCGAAATCCTGGCGGTTCTGGTCTATGGCACGGACACCGGACTGATCAGTGAGCGCGCCGCACTAATCGCACGCCGCATGGCCGAACGCCATGACCCAGAGGCGGAAATAATCCGCATCGACGACAACGATCTCGAAGACGAGCCGGACCGCCTGGCCTTGGAACTGACCACCATGTCGATGTTTGCATCGAGCAAAGTGGTGCGCACGACCACCTCCCGCAAAATCAATGCCCAGACACTTGCGCCAGTGCTTGATCCTCAGACCTTGACGGCGACCCTGGTCGTCGAGGCCGGCAGTCTGCGCCCCGACGACAAATTGCGCAAATCATTTGAGAAGGCCGCGTTCTGCGCCGCGCTCCCTTGCTTTACCGACGGCGTCCGCGACTTGTCAGCGTTGGTTGACGCGGTGCTGGCGAATGCCGGCCAATCGATCGACAAAGAGGCACGTGAAGTGTTGCTCGCCCGTCTCGGCGCTGACCGCGCGCTCTCGCGCAACGAAATCGAAAAATTATCTCTCTACGCTCATGACTCAAACACGATAACCACCGATGACGTCGAAGCCATCGTTGGCGATGCATCCGAGCTGACCGTTGACCGCATCGTGATGGCCGCTGCCGGTGGCAATGCAGCGAACGCGACTTTGGAATTTCAACGCGCGATAGCCTCTGGGCAAAATGCACAATATATTATCTCTGCGATCCTCAATCATTTCACGCGCCTGCACCGCATTCGCGCTGCGATGGACGCCGGCCAAAATTTCGATGACGCAGCCCGTCGCCTGCGCCCCCCTTTGCATTTCAAGCTCAGAACTGCGGTCCAATCCCAGATCCGAACCTGGCAACTTCCGGCCCTGACCCGCACCGTTGCAATGATCAACGCAACCGCCCGTCAAGCACGCCTCAACGGCGATCTGGACGAGGTCCTAGGTGAACACATCCTCCTCAATATCACGGATATGATCGCCAAGCGCTAACCAACCCGCTCCCGTGAACCAAAAACCTGCCTGGCGCGACACATGGGGAGGAGGTGCGCCCAATTTTGCCCAACGCCTAAATCCAATCAGCGGCAGCACCGGCGCACAAGATACGAACCGGGAGCCCGTCGATGAATACCTTCAGTCACAAGCTCGTCAAATTCGCCGGTGCGGCCCTTGCAGCGATCACGGCCATTTCCGCCACCGCCAACGCGCAGCAATATTCGACCAATCTTTACCGCATACCCTATGCCGACGGCACCGTCGTAAAGATTACGCGCGATCACCTCACCCATTGGTCCGGCGACACGCTGACCACGCGTATCGACATGATCGGCACCGGCGGCGGCGACTACCGCATCGTTGCCGCGGCCGACGGAACGATCCGAATGATCGAAGATGGCTTTGACAAGCGCATATCAGATTGTAGCGCCGACGGCGTCACCAATGACAATAACTATGTCTGGATTGAACACGCCAACGGCGAATGGACGAAATACTCGCATATGAAAAAGAATTCGACCACCGGCAGAGGGGTAAATCAGGCTGGTCTCAGGGTGGGCGATACCGTCAAGGCCGGTGATTTTCTAGGCATCGAAAGCGATGTCGGTTGCGCCGGCGGCGATCATTTGCATTTTGAGGTCGCCAGAATCGCATCGACGTCCGAAATCCAAACAGAGGGCGGTTATGTAAACAACTCCAAGAACCGAATTCCCCGCATGTGTGGCGTTCGCAGCCAGGTTTTCAAAGACGAAGCACGTTACGTTGCCGTCGGCTTCGGCATACCGGTCTACACCGACCGATCATTTAAGACTTCGGCGCTTTGGTTCAATGGCAATGTCCAAAACCATCCCGACATCCACAAATGGAAGTTCGGCGACAAGATTTCATCCGTGATGGATGCCTGCCCGACAAAACTCTACGCTGTCTTCTACGAGCACAAGAACTTCGGCGGCCGTGCCTTTTATTATGACGGCAAGCGCAAATGGAATCTCGATCGCTACGGTTTTGAAGACAACATCTCATCGCTAAAGGTCTTCAAGTCACCACGAACTGGCGCATCGATCTTCAAGCATCAAGGATATCTCGGCAAATCTCACTTCACCACCAAGTCGATACCTGACCTTGGCGCCTACGGCCTCAACAATCAGATCTCGTCCGTTCGCCTATACGGCAATGCCAAACTTACGCTTTACGAGGGCAAGAACTACACCGGCAAGCGGCGGACGATCACCAAGAGCGAAGACCGCCTGGTCGCTATCTCCAAAGACGACAATGTTTCCTCGATCAAATTCGGAACAGTGCC
This sequence comes from Hyphomicrobiaceae bacterium, assembly GCA_965223255.1. Classification (GTDB taxonomy): domain Bacteria; phylum Pseudomonadota; class Alphaproteobacteria; order Rhizobiales; family Hyphomicrobiaceae; genus CBDCWA01. Next base: position 2,020,768 of record CBDCWA010000004.1, read on the forward strand.
GCTGACAGCTCTAAGGGCCAAGCTGGGCTTCAGCGTCAAAGAGCGCACCGTGTGCACCAAACAAATCACCATAACAACTGAGATCATCACCGATCGCGCGGGCCCGATTACCTATCGCCGCGAGCGTCAAGGTGGCCAACCATCAGGCTGGATCACAATGAATGCCAAGTGGGATGGCACCAGATTCGTCGCCCGCAAGTTGGACAAACAGTGGGTCAATGCCATCGATCAAATGCGCAGGATAAAAGTGAAAAACTCCTCTGTTGCCTCCACCTGGACGCACTTCAAGGTTACTTGCCCGCGCTTCAGAATCACAAACGTGACCTACAGCTTCGAGGCGGCACCGGGCTATCTCTGCCCGCGTGAAATCAAGGTGCGTGAGACCTACATCGCCAACGGCCCGGGCCGCTTCAAGCGCCGTCGCGAGCGCAAGGGCGGCCCACCGAGCGCCTGGATCGAAACTGATGTGAAATTGGTTGGCACGGTCTACCGCGCGGTCATTGAATCAAAGCAAACTGTCGGGGAATTGTTTCAGATACGCCGCGTGGTTGCCCGCTCGCTGGCTGGCAAGCGCTTCAGGATTGCTTCGAATTGGGTCCCCTTCGTTGTCAGGTGCTTGGACATCAAGCAGTCAGCGATAATCTTCGATGGCCAGTCCTCCGGCACGTGCAAGTTCAACACCAAGGTCAAGCTGCGGGTAAACGCCGATATGCCCGGCAACATCCCCTATCGCCTCGATTGTGCCGACGGTCAAACACGCAGTGGCAGCTTCGCTATCCGCCACACCGGCGGCAGCAACTTCATCGGTGTCGATACCGTCAATCTGTCGGTCAAAAAAACCGGCAAACAGGTCTGCGCGCTCAAAACAAACCTCGGTGCCGGCTATAAAACGGTAACATTGCAAGGCAAGGACTTCACGTGCAAGGACGTGCTGAATGCCGCCGTTTATATCGACGGTCCGAAATTCGGCGCCTGCCCGGCAAAGATCCCGGTTCGCGTTCGCGTCAATGCCCGCAACAGCCACGCCGTACCGTTTAATCTCAAATGCTCGACTGGCAACAACTGGAATGGCATGCTCAAGATCTTCAAGACCGGGCCGAATACCTACATCGGTACAATGAAAAAGACGGTTACGCCAAAGGCATCCGGAAAGATCGTTTGCGCACTAAGGAGCCATCTGACAGGAACATCCCGGGTCATCGCACTGCGCGGTAAGGACTACCAATGCATCGCAGGGTCAGTGACTGCTCAACCTCCCGGCGTCGGACCAACCTGGCCCGGCAGGAAAACGGCAATCCAGCCAAGGTGTGATCGTGGTCAAGTTCGGGCGAACCGTTGCCAGTGCCCCAGAAATTGGACCCGAAAACGTGTTGCCAAGCGTCATTTTATCTGCACGCGCCCAGACCGCAGCGCGCGAGTCCTGCGTTGTCTCGGTGGCAGGCAGATCGCCAAGCGTTGTGTCTGCCCGCGCGGCGCCCGCATCCGGCGGCTCAAGCCGAACGTCTATCGCTGCAGCTGCCCGAGCGGCACCCGCGTAATTCGTGGCATTTGCACAAGACCGGCACGCTAATTCCGGAACGAAAAGACGTTGTAAGCGGCTTGGATAACATCCTCCAGGCCGCTTCTGCTGTTGGCGCTCTGGCCAGAGCCGACTACGATACCACCAACCGAGGACCCCATAAGCCGGACGAAGGAGCGCAATGCGATGCAGGAGATCACCCACTACATCAACGGTCGCCTGATCCAGGGCACATCCGGCAAGACCCTCGACGTCTTCAATCCCGCAACGGGTCGCGTCGAGAAAAAAGTCGTTCTCGCGAATAAAGGCGACATCGACCTGGCCGTTGGGGCTGCCAAAGCAGCTTTTTCGGAATGGTGGAAAACGCCGGCATTGCGCCGTGCCCGCTGTCTCGATCGCTTCAAGTCCTTGCTCTGGGCACGCGGCGATGAACTTGCCGAGATCATTTCCAGCGAACACGGCAAGACCCTCGAAGACGCCAAGGGTGAAGTCACCCGCGGTCTCGAAGTCGTTGAATTCGCCGTCGGCGCACCATCCTTTCTGAAAGGAGAATTTTCAGAGAATGTGGGCCAGGACGTCGACAGCCACATGATACGCCAACCGCTTGGCGTCTCAGTCGGCATCACGCCCTTCAACTTCCCAGCCATGGTGCCGATGTGGATGTTCCCGGTCGCGATCGCCTGCGGCAATACGTTCGTCCTGAAACCGTCTGAACGTGATCCTTCCCCGGCCCTAAAAATAGCAGAATGGCTGACCGAAGCCGGCCTACCTCCAGGCGTCTTTAATGTCGTGCAAGGCGATCGCGTTGCGGTCGATCATCTGCTCAGGCATCCCGACGTCAGCACCGTCAGCTTTGTTGGCTCAACACCGATTGCCAAACATGTTTTCGAGACCGCAACAGGAGCTGGCAAACGCGTGCAAGCCTTGGGGGGTGCAAAAAACCATTTGGTCATCATGCCTGATGCGGATTTGGATATGGCTGCCGATGCCCTGATGGGTGCCGCCTATGGCTCGGCCGGCGAACGCTGCATGGCGATATCTGTAGCGGTCCCCATCACCGAAAAGGTTGCAGACGCCTTGGTCAAACGGCTGGTCCCCAAAATCGAGGCATTGAAAATCGGGCCCGCATCTGATCCGGATTCGGAAATGGGCCCACTCGTTACAGCGGCCCATCTTGAACGCGTCAAAGGCTATATCACCACTGCCGATCAGCAAGGCGCAGAGATTGTTGTCGACGGCCGCAATTTCAAACAGAACAAGCAGGGCTTCGAAGAGGGCTTCTATTTGGGCGCCACACTCTTAGACCAAGTGACGACAGATATGACGGCCTATAGGGACGAAATATTCGGCCCCGTTCTCTCCATCGTCCGCAGCGACAGCTATGCGACAGCCCTCGACATTATCCACGCCCACCCATATGCCAACGGCACCGCCATATTCACCCGCGACGGCGATACGGCACGCAACTTCTCCCAGGATGTTCAGGTAGGCATGGTGGGAGTGAACATTCCGATTCCCGTCCCGATGGCGTTCTATAGTTTTGGCGGCTGGAAAGCCTCGATGTTTGGCGATCATCACATGCACGGCATGGAGGGTGTTCGTTTTTATACCCGCATCAAAACGACAACGAGCCGCTGGCCCGACGGACAAAGAACCAACCCCAATTTCGTAATGCCGACTTTGGGCTGACCAATAATCGGCATAAGGGCACATCCACACCCTGCGGGCTTGACTTATCCTGCAAGTTCTTATTGATCACCACCCGGTCGAATGGCGGTGTGATCCAAGAGACCCGATTGGCCAGCCGCCCAACACTGCCCAAACAATTCAACGTTCACCCCGATCTTACATTCCGCTCAACATGTCGCTCCTTTTTAGTATCTTCGTGCTTGTCACGTTACCGATCATCATCTTGATCGCCATTGGCTGGGTCGTGCAACATCACCTACCTGAAGCGCGCAAGGTCTTAGCGTTCGTCTACGCAAATGTCGTGCTACCGGCCTTTATGATCCACTTCATCTCGACAAGCACATTGCCGCTGACTGCAATGTGGCCTGTCGTCGGGTTTACGTTCCTACAAGGCGTAATGATCTGCGCGGTCGCTTGGCTGGTGGCGCGATCTCTGAAGCTTGGCCCATCGGCAGAACCGGTCGTTACGCTCGCCAGCGCATTTGGTAATACCGGCAATTTCGGCATCCCATTGGTGATCCTGGCCTTCCCATCCGAATTCACGGTCCATCAATCGATTATCGCCGCCACAACGGCTATCATCTTCGTCCCATTATGTGCCCTGTTATTGTCGCCTGGCGCAGACAGCCGCACCTGGCGGGCGGCGATGATAAGCGTTTTAATGAACCCAATTGTTTTGGGCGTCAGCGGCGGCATTTTGTTGCGCTTATCAGGCTTAGCCCTGCCGCCGATGATTGCCAAACCTCTCGGCATGCTGGCGGCGGCCTATACGACCATTGCCCTACTTGGGCTCGGCGCCGCGCTTTACGGCGGCAAGATGCAGTTGGCTCTGCCGGCACTTAGGATCTCGCTCGTATTAAAACTCTTGGTATCACCGGTGTTGACCTGGTTGCTGGCCTGGGCGCTTGGCTTCAGCGGCACCATTTTGGCGGTATTCGTGGTTGCAGCCAGCATGCCGACCGCTGCCCTTGTCGCAGTTCTCGCCGCTCAAAATGACAGGATGCGTGAAACGGCCGCCTCCGCAGTCTTTGTTTCGACCATGCTGGCACCGCTCATTGTAACCGTATGGATTTATGTGATGCGCCTCATCAATCCATAAGCTCGCGCCGCATCACCTTGCCTGTCGGCGACTTCGGCAATGCGTCGCGAAACAGGAACTGATGCGGCACCTTGTTGCGCGCCACTTTGGTTTTCAGGAAATCCGCGAGCACGGATTGCATGTCGTCCGTGCCATCTTGACCGGCCTTTAGCGCAACGACCGCACGAATGGCATTCCCATCCGAACGATGCGGCACCGGCACGACGCAGGCTTCAGCCACCGCCGGATGCTCTTGCAGGGCATTTTCGATTTCGATAGGCACGATAAAAATACCGCGGCTCTTGAAGCAATCGTCATTGCGCCCGCTGATCCAGAAGTATCCGTCTTCATCGACACGCGCCAGGTCGCCGGTATGAAACCAACCGTGATGGACAACCTCGTCCGTCTTGGCCTGATCTTTGTGATAGCCAAGAAAAAAACTTGGATTGTCCGCGCGAATGACGAGCTCACCAATGGTACCTGTTTCCAGTTCGTTGTGTAGATCATCCATAATCCGCGCCTCCGCCCCCCAGGGAATTCCAATCGAACCGGGTTTTATCGGTATTAGCGGACTGTGAGAGATCACCAGCTGCAATTCGGAAACGCCATAATGCTCCCAGATATCAACACCGAATCGCGCCTTCCATGCGCTAAGCGTAGCAGCGCCCAAAGCCTCACCGCTGGCATTGCAGCCACGTAATGTCGACGTATCGTAGCGCTCTTCGATCCCGTCGATCGCCAAGATCCGCCGATAAAGCGTCGGCACCGCGTGCGCGATGGTGACTTTATGGTTCGCAATTGTCTCGAGGAACTTTTCCGGGCTGGCGCGGCCTTCCATCGCGGCCCCCGTGACTCCATTGCGCAACGCAAACAGCACATTGTGCCCAAGCAGACTGATGAAACTCCATTCACCCGCCGCCATGACGACATCGCCTGCAAGCGGTGGAACGCGGTCGCGATTCGCATTGCCGCGGGCAACGACCCAGCGATGCGCATGCACAATGCCTTTCGGCCGCCCGGTTGTCCCTGACGTGTAACACATGAATGCCGGCTCATCGGCGTCTGTCATAACGGTCTCGGTGCCAGCACCCTGCGTCATCGCCTCAAATGAAATATCGTCCGGCCGACCACCGCGCAGAATGATCAAGCCCTTGGGCAGTTGCGCTTGAAGCCCCCGGAGAGGACCGGCAATCTCATCCAAGGCAATCGCGGCAACGACATCGGCATGCTCTAAAACGTAGGCAACGTCATGCTCTCCGGCAGCGGTATTCTGGGTGACGGGCATGGCGCCAATTTTCGTCAGACCAAGAAACGCAACAACGAACTCCAGGCAATTCCACATTCGAATGAGGACCCGGTCACCGCGACCGATACCCTGATCAAGCAGACCACCGGCAAAGGCGGACACCTGCCGGTCCAGTTCACCATAGGTGAGCTTGCCTTTCTCTGACACGAAAGCGACTTTGTCGGTGTCGCCGGCTGCAATGCGCTTGTCGACGCACTCGGCTGTAATGTTGACCTTGGCTGGGACCTCAGCATAACGCGCCCATTGTGCGCGCTGCTCAACCGTAACCGTCATGCACTCTGTCTCCCTTAGGATTTGTATGGCGGTTCATCATAATATGGGCCTCGAAACTCCGGTTTGCGCTTTTCGAGAAACGCCCTGATTCCTTCCTGACAATCCTTGGTCCGTGTAATTTCCATTATCGCGGCAAGCTCACGCCCCCAGCCCTCATCTGTCCGGTTTTGATTCCAATAGTATTTGACGAGTTCTTTGGCATAGCGAACCGAGAGATACGGGTTGGATGCCACCTGACCGGCAAACGCCATGGTCTCTTGCATCAGTTTATCGTGCGGGATCAGGCGATCGACCAGACCGATGCGTTCAGCTTCCGCACCATCAACAATCTTGCCGGTCAAGATCATTTCCAAGGCACGCCCGACACCAACCAGTTTCGGTAAGTTTCGCGCACCACCAGACTCCGGCAGGAAGCCGGCCGGCACCGCAACCTCGCCGAGCTTGGCCTTATCAGAGGCAAACCGCATATCAACCAGCGTGCAAATCTCGAGCCCGATCCCAACCGCCGGCCCATTGATTGCAGCAATCGTGATCGCGGGCAGATCCTCGATCTTCTTGAAGCAACGCTGCAGCACTGAATGGCGCAAATCGTTAAAGAAATAATGCGCGAGTTCCTTATAGGGCCCGAAGTTCCCCATATCGAAATCTTCCTCGCCGGCGCCCAGCGGACCTGCTTCTGACTTCAAGTCACCGCCGGCTGAAAAGCCGCGGCCTGCACCGGTCAAGATGACAACTTTGATATGGTTTTGATGGCGGATCTCATCCAGTAGAATATCGAGTTCCACCCGCATACGCACATCAACGGCATTTAGAAAATCCGGCCGATTGAGCGTGATAACGCCAATACTGCGCTCCTCAGGCCGCAGCGGATTAGGCCGAACCTCCCATTTGATGGTTTCGTATTTCATGGGTCCTCCCCTTTTGCATGGGCCAGCGCTGGCTTGCAATAGAACTAACGCCGGCAATCGTTGAGCGATCAGCGTTTGGGTGATTCGAAAGGCGCGGCGCCCTCGTCCTGCTCACCCGATTTTTCGCGCATGATGGCATAATCGGGATCATCTTCGAGGGTGCGCATTTCGGTATTCATCGGGATATCGGAGCGCTTACGCTGCCGGCACCATTCGCCGGTCTTCCAATACTCGGACTTGACCGCCAGCTCAGCCTGGCGTTCCAGATGATCGTTCCATTCACCGAGATCATAACCGTACCATGGCGGCTCAGGCCTGAGCTTCGGCAAACCGATGCTCTCCCAGATCTCTTTCGCCTTTTCCATGTATTGGCGCTTCGGCAACGAAATCGGCGGGAAAGTCTCTTTAAGCGTTGCATCGATCAACACCGCCGAATCATCGCTGTCGATGCGCGAGCGTGGCCCATGACCTTCATTCTTATGTTCCATTATGACGACGTCGCGATGCGGTTTACAGCGAAACGACATTGCCCAGAACGTCGCATCCGCATTGTCCGGGTCGATGTCCTCATCAACCCCGACCACCCATTTTCCTTCCGCCCGCCGGAACGAAGCAACGCCATATAGCGCCCGCCACACTTCGTTACGGGGCACATCCTTTTCAAACACAACAACGATAAGCTTCTGCAGCGCTGTAAGCGGTTCATGCGTCACCACGCGCTTGATGCCCTGAATGCCTAGGTTTGTGGAGAGCTGATACATCAGCGCCGCTTCCCAGGCTGGGCGCTTGATGCAACTCGATTCTGATGGCGTAACCTGACTGATCCACGATGTCATAACAGCGTTCTTACGCCGGGTGATCGCCGTTAGCTCCAAGACGCCATTGTATTCCTGCAGATTGACATGGCCGTGACTTTCACCAAACGGTGCCTCCGGCTCCAGGTACTCGGTTGAAACATACCCCTCGATGATGATCTCGGATTCTGCCGGCACCATTAAGTCTATGGTTTTGCATTTTACGACATTAAGCGGTTGGCCGACCAATCCGCCGGCCACATCCAATTCATCATGGATCTCCGGCACTTTTTGCACCGATGTATAGGAGACGGCGGGCGGGCAGCCGAGCACCACGGCACACGGCATCGGTTTGCCAAGCGCCTTCCACTTCGCCCAATGCATGTAGCCACCGGTCCTGAGTTCGATTGATGGGTTCATGCCCATCCGATCCGGCGCTTTGATCATGCCGCGATAATTGCCGGCATTTTGCACACCTGTCTCGGGATCGACGGTAATGAAATGACTGGATGTCGTATAGGGCGCATTGTCCCAACCGGGCGATGAGATCGGTACAGGAAGCGCATCCAGACCATTACCGTTGCGCAGATCATCACCTTCAAAGACCAGTTCCTGACACGGCGCCTCCTCAACAACATTTGGCTTGATCGGATTATTCATCGCCCGCATCCAGGTGTCCCGAATGTCTTCGATCTTGCACCCCATTCCCATGGAATAGATTTGATTGTTGCCCGCAAGCCCACAGACCAAGACCGGAATATCGAACTTGCGCCCTTTGCTATCGACGATATTGGTAAACAAAAAAGCCTTGCGATCTTCCGGTGCAATGCCACCGCGAAACTGCCAGCGCACCAGCGGGTGCATTTCGGTATCCTTGTTGATCTCCCGGTCGACTTCGATCAACAAATTGGCCTTCCTGAGCGCCTCGATGTGCTCATGCAGATCTGGATAGGATCGCGTACCACCCCCGTGAGCTGCGGTCGCCTTGGAATCGGCCATTGAAGATCTCCTTGTAATCGCTAAAGTTTTCTGTTGTTGCCAAAGTATCGCGATGGCACTGAGCCCTGCAAGGCAACAATTTCGCGCATACCGTGCTAACGCGCGTTCACGCGAGCAGATCCGGCGCCAAAACGCGATCCAAAAAATTGCACGCGGCATCGTAAATGCCCGGCGATTCACTTTCCCGCGGGCCGGCAATATTCAAGATCGAAGCTTCTGGCAAACCACGAAGCCAGGCGCGCACTCTGTCAACACTGCCACATTTGCCAATGTTGACGACCATAACCGGCTTGCACAGCACCTGCGCCTGTTCCTGCGTGTACACCGTACCCGGTGAGCGGCCGATACCGCCTGCGCGAGTAAGTATGAGCACACCATCGCTGTCGCGGACATTCCACGCCGTGCGTTGGCTGGAGGCAGCGCCGGGCGTTTCGCGCAGCAATGGATAATCGACCAGCAGGCCCGGCGGCTCAGGAAAATCTTCGGCACGCCCGCCCTTAGGACACCAACCGCCGTAAGCGATTGATCGCAAGCGCGCGCCATCCAGCGCCGCCCGGTCAACACCGCTTTGTCCACCCGAAATGATCTTGACAATGGGCATTGTTATCTTACGTCAGAGAAATCTCACCAAGGGCTGACTATATCCTTGCGTCCTCGAACCCATCCTGGCAAGCCGACTATCATCACGACAAACAAGGGAACACGCCGATTATGAGCACTGAGACCGAATATGTTCCGCCGAAAATCTGGACATGGGACAAGGAAAACGGCGGCCGTTTCGCCAGCGTCAATCGCCCGATTGCCGGTCCCACCCACGAAAAGGAGCTGCCGATTGGCAAGCATCCCCTGCAGCTCTATTCGCGCGCGACCCCGAATGGCGTCAAAGTCACCATCATGCTGGAAGAATTGTTGGCACTCGGCCACGGCGGTGCCGAGTATGACGCCTGGCTGATCGATATCGGCGAAGGCGATCAATTCGGCAGCGGTTTTGTCGAAGTCAATCCCAATTCCAAGATCCCGGCACTTATGGACCATAGCGGCGATAAACCCCGCCGTGTCTTTGAATCTGGTTCGATCTTGATGTATCTCGCCGAAAAGTTCGCTGCCTTCCTGCCGACCGATCCGGACAAGCGCACCGAAGCTCTCAACTGGCTGTTCTGGCAGATGGGCAGCGCGCCCTATCTTGGAGGCGGCTTTGGCCATTTCTACAATTATGCGCCGATGAAAATCGAATACGCCATCGATCGATTTGCCATGGAGACCAAGCGGCAATTGGACGTCTTGGATCGTCATCTGGCCGACAACGAATATATGGCGGGCGACGACTACACGATCGCCGATATGGCGATCTGGCCGTGGTATGGCGCCTTGCTGCGCGGCGCGCTCTACAATGCCGGTGAGTTTCTACAGGTGGAGGATTACAAGCATGCCCAGCGCTGGACCAAGACGATCGGCGCCCGGCCTGCGGTCATTCGCGGCCGCAAGGTCAACCGCGCATCGGGTGAACCGCATGAACAATTACCCGAGCGCCATGACGCCGGCGATTTCGACACGCTGCCGCCTGATCCGGTATAGTTGAGCGGGGAGGGATGGTAACTAAGTCATATTTATCCTCGCACCCTTTTAACGCCGTTAGACTTGGCCCAGTTTAATTTGAAAGGGCTACAGACGATGGTGCAACCACGAACCGAAGACATTCTCATCGCGTGTCATAGGCTTAGTGCGCTTATCAAAGAAAAGCAGCGCAAAATTCGTGATCAACAAACGCTCGCTACCGCGCGAGCCGGGGATATATTGAGTTTTCGTGAGCAAATACAGGACCCCACTACCGATCCTTACTTAAGATCACAAATGAAGAAGGATCTAGAGCAATTGAAAAAAGACCAATCGAAAGAGGCCAGCGTAATTGGCAACCTGAAACGAGAGCTTGACGACTTGGAAAATGACTTCTTCTTCCGTGGTTGTGATGCAATCTAATGATCCGCAAGCTCGAATACTAAAGTTTGGGCGCCCGACGAAGGCCAAGTCGTTCCCGGACCGACAACATCGGAAATCTGCAGGACCGAAAGCCGACAACACGTTCCGTTCTATAGCTGGTTTGGACGCGCACAGCATACTCCGCGAGAATGCGGTGTCGTGATGGACTGACCCGGTAATGCAAAACATCCAGATCTGCCTTGAGCGATGGTGGCAACACACCAAGCGATTGCGCCTTGAGATAAACCAAATACCTCTGCGCCGTGGACAGACGAATGAACTTTTTCTGCGCAAGGACAAGCAATCTCTTGCTCGCACCTTTGTTACTTTTCCTTAGCATCAGATCGTACAGGATACTTATCTCAAAACACAGAGAATTCCGAGCGCGCACGGTTAAGGTCGATGGCGCACGGGACTTATACCAGCTGCTCCCAATCTTTATGCGCCTCACGTCGACGGGCAAAATTCTAAGATTTCTCTCGCGCGCAAACTTGACAATCTGAATTATGTCGAGCCAGGTCGAGCAGGCCCGATAGTCGGACAAGCCTTCGATAAACGTGGCTTTAAAAAGCCGTTTCACGTTGGCGGTCTTGTGGACAGGCTTGAGAAACGGATGTTTACGCAAAAAGCCGATTGTCTGGTAGCGGCCGATGTCGGCGCACCGATTGTTATCATCAGCTTTGGCGTATTGCGTCTTTTCTTGTTTGCTCAAGTAATCGATGAAACTCGGTGCTCGATAGCCCGCCCAGGGACCGTGCGCTGCAGACCATTGCTGTTTGTACCAAGGTATGTGTCGCAGCGCCTCTAACTTTCTGACAACAGCTTTGGCTCTGGGATCTAATTTGGCCGCTGGTGAATCGGCGGCGGCCGTCCGAGCAACGGCGGCAAAACTTAGCCCGATGACGAGGAGTGCCGACTTAAGCGCTACACCCGCGGCCCCGTCACACCCGCACCAATTCGACGGTACCGAGATCGTGCCCGCCCTCTGCCACCAGCGATTGCGTGAACAATATATAACCATCGACCTCGACTTCGACGCGATAGCGCTGGCCCTCCTCAAGCCCGACAATCCAGAAATCACCAAACGCATCGGTCTCCACAACGCGCGCTGAATCGTCTGAAATATCAACCGCCGTAACCTTGGCCTTGACCATAACCTCATCGCGTGCGCGGTCGATGATCGTTCCAGCGGCCCATGGCTTTGGTAAACCCCGCCAGGCAACACGCGGTGCTGCATTCGCCTCGGGCTTGAGAATTTCCGTATCCTTTTGGTCGAGCAAACCTTGATCGCCAAACCCCAGCGCTTCATGTGGACAGACCTCGACGCAGCGCGGCAACAAGCCGTCGTCGACGCGGTGCGCACAACCGGTGCACTTTTGCGCGATATTATTATCCGTACAGAAATAAATCACGTTATAGGGGCAGGCGTCTACACATTTTTGACACCCCGTGCAGGCCTTCGGGTCTATCCACACGAGACCATCGTCCCGCGTCTTGATGGCATCGTCGGGACACGCCGGAATGCATGGGGCTTGTGCACAATGCTGACAAAAGGTTGGCATATGCGAGACCTTGACCCGAGGCAAAGCTCCGGCTTCCAAGGTTTCCACATCGACCCAGAATTGCCCGGTCTCAGGCTGCGGTGCACTCCACGGCGCATAGGCCTGCCCGACATGTTCGTCTTTGCAGGCAACCACACAAAGCTTGCAGCCGGTACATTTTTCGACATCAACAAGGAACGCCTTGGTCATCATCACGCCCTCCCGGTTTCGTCGCCAACGATGCCAACACCGTCGCCAGGGCTGATCTCCGCTGGATCGACTTTCTCGGCCTGAGCGAGAAACCCGCTGCCGATCATTTCAGGGATGCGCACTTCACCCTGGGCATATTTTTCATCCGGATTTGGTGAAATAAGATTGATTGAACCACCACGGTCCACCGGTTCGTTTCGCAAGGCAGCCAGGTCCATCTTCGCGCCGTGCTCGATCGAGATGGCGCCGGGGATAATGCGTTCTGTAACGAAGGCGCCAACCAACACGCCGCCCCGCTCGTTGTAGACACGCAGAATGTCACCCATTTCAATGCCCCGCGCCTCGGCATCGATCGGATTGATCCAACAAGGTTCATACAGATAGCCGTCCGGCCCGACGATTTTCTGCAATTCCTTGATCCAGGGAACATCATCACCTTGGACATGGAACCGGTATTTCGGGTGGTTGGACATCACCACCAATGGATATTTTTGTGCACGAGGGTTATCGGCGGATTCGCCGTGCGACATCCAGCGCGCCAGCGGCGGGCGCTCATCATTATCCGGATCATGTTCGGTTATTAAAGACGAGACGAATTCTATTTTCCCTGATGGCGTCTCCAGCCCGGAGCCCTTTTCCCAGAACCAGGACATACCGCCACCCTGTTCGCTGAACCCGTTTTGCTTCTTGATGTCGAGCCACTCGTCCCAAGTCGGGCAATCGTAAATGATGTATTTCCGTTTCTTGAAGTCGTCCCAACTGACCGCATGCTTGGTGAACGCAATTGTGCCTTCATAAGCCTTTTTGAGCCAATCCTCTGCAGGCGGGAACACATCATCGAGGCCGAGCTTCAGACCGATCTTGCGATGGATCTCAAAGTCGCTGAGAGACTCACCGACCGGATCGATCGCCTGCTCCTGATAAAACATGCCCAACACATCACTGCGTTGCACGATAACCAGATCGTCATGTTCATAAGTCGTTTGCGCCGGCAAGATGAGATCGGAAAACCCGAGATCGTTTTCGAGCCAGGGATGAACGCCAACCACAAATTCCACTTTCGGATTGCGCAACGCATTGAGCCACTTCCAACCATGACCCCAGCTACCGGGTTGGCTGCCGTTTTCGTTCCAAACCATACGAATACCTGGATGATCATCGTTAGGTGGGTATTTGTAGGACTTGAACTGATCTTCGGTCTTCGCCAGCGCCGAAGTTGTGCTCTTCCATTCGATCTTGTCATTTTCGATCGCCTCGGCAGCAAGCGTGCGCGGCACAAAAACCGGCGTCACCGGCCCATGCCCGATGGCGTATTCGATCATCGGGCTCAACGCCAGGCCTTTGAAATCGACCTCCGGATAGCGCGGCACTTGCGCCAGATCCTTCTTGTAAAAGGACGGCGCACCGATCCGCAGGAACTGACGCCCTGGTTTGCCAATGCCCTGCATAGCAAGCACATAGGCTTCCATCCGTGTTGCCATGTGCGATAGCATCCCGCGCACTTTGGGCCCACCGAAATAAACCGAGAGCGTGGTCTTCTTGCCAGCCCACTCTCGCGCCAGCGCCTTGATGGTGTGGGCCGGGATGCCCGTCATGGCCTCGCCCCAAAGGGCAGACTTCACGATGCCATCGTCTTCGCCAAGCACATGCGCCTTAAAGGCATCGAACCCGATCGTGTGGCTCGCGATATAATCCTTGTCGTAAGTCCCTTCGCAAATCCAGGTATGCGCGACAGCAAGGTATAGCGCGGCGTCCGTGTTTGGCTTCAAAGGAATCCATTTATCGGCGTGCACTGCAGAGGCATAATTCAGATCCGGTGATATCGCGATGATCTTGATGCCGGCCCGCTTCAGCCATTTTGGCATTTCAAGCGCCGTGCTGCCTGACATACCGAAGCCGGTCGCTTCTGGATCGCAACCGGAAAAAATGACCATTTCCGCATGCTCAAGCACATTGTCCCACACCGCATCTTGGATGGGCTCGCCGAGGCTCGAATTGAACCCCCAAACATGTTTGGCACCCCAATAATAACCCTCCCAGCTATCCGGATTGCGCACCTGTTGCGTCCACCATCCCCACCCTAAATGCTGCTGGATCATATCGAACAAATAATGACCCCAAAAATGCAGCGACTGTAGATAGCCCGACTGGCCATGCCCGTCTGCTTGTACGAAGACAGGCTCCATCGATCCATAGGTCTTATGGATGCGCTTGAGCTCACCGACAACAATGTCAATCGCCTCATCCCAGCTGATACGCCTATAGCCGCTCTTACCGCGCATTTGCGCATTTGGCTTTTCCGGTGACCAGTCTTCACGCAACAACGGATAGCGCACCCGATTTTCCGAATGCACACGCTGCTTATGCGCCATTGCAAGCGGCATCTGCACTTCCTTGCGCGGACGGGTAAAGGTGCCTCGCAAACTCGTCTTGATCTCATAAAGCCGGGTGTCTTCCGATATATAGAATGGTAGGGATCTGACGATGCGGTTGCCATCAATATGCGTTTCAAGCGGAAAATTTGAGCGCGCCAGACCGCTTGCAGGATGCGAGACATAAACGATCTTGTCGGACTTTTCCGCACACATTCTCAATTCTCCTTCGCGCATCCGGCTAATGACTAAAAACCTAAACTATCGCCGATCACCTTACTAGGTCATCCAACATCAAGGATCTGCAAACATCGCCACCTCTTAAGCGCTCCTGCAGTCTTGCGGAGACGAACGCTCCGGTTGTAGTGTGCCGGTAAACTCATTGGGGAGCGAAGCATGGCCGCGACAAACAGTCTCAAAGTCATTTTTGGCGAAGAGGACACTCTATTTCGCCTGATGGAAATGGCGCTCTTGCGCCGCCTGACGCCACAAGGCGAAAAGGCGCTGACCTATTTTTTCGGCCCCGGGTTCGCCCCTCATGCAGATCGCCTAACCTCAATTGCCGATCGCCTTGGCCTGCCGGACGAAATCGATGTCACCATTGCCGCAGACGAAGCCGCCTTCGATGCAGTCCTGCCGACCGCCGACGTCGTGATTGTTGAGACAACGCCATTGCCGGCAACGCGTCTGGAAGCATTGGCACCACGCGTCAAACACATCCAACAATTTGGCAAAGTCTACCGCCATATCGACATCGCCGCTGCTCAGCGCCTCGGGTTGTCGGTCGCCAATCTTCAACGCATTTCAAGTCTTTCGTGCGCCGACAATATCGTTGCCCTTGTTTTGGCACTCGCGCGCAATCTGCTGCATGCGCATCGAACCGTCCGCGCCCAACGCGACAAAAGCCTACCCGGCGCCTTCCCCACTGACCCACCGCGCAACAAATTCAATTGGCCCGACATCCAAAACATTCGCGTCCTCGCAGAACACACCATCGGCTTCATCGGTATGGGAGAAAATGCCGGACTTGCAGCCCGCCGCCTCAGAGCCATGGGCATGACGGTTCTTTATCACAAGCGTACGCGCCTCTCGCCGCAAGATGAACAAGACTTAGGCGGGGTTGAATTCGTCTCACGCGAAGAATTGCTGTCGCGATCAGATTTCGTAACGGTTCACATTCCCTATCATGAGAAAACCGAAAAGTATGTTGATGCAGCCTTCCTCGCGGCCATGAAGCCCAATGCCTACATAATCAATACCTCTCGCGGCGGCATTCTTGATGAAAAGGCACTTTATGATAGCCTGCAAAACGGACATCTTGCCGGCGCAGCCCTTGATGTATACCGCTATGAACCGGTGCCTGCGGACTGTCCTTTGCTCGACCTCGACAATATCGTTTGGACGCCGCACATTTCCGGTGGCAGGCCAGAATTCATGATCCGCGAAAGCGAAGACGTCCTAACCAATGTCGCCCGCGTGCTGGGTGGCGAAAAGCCGCTTGGACAATTGAGCCCCAAGCAGAATTGATCACGCAAATAAAGGAGATCTCCAATGTCAGATCCAGTCACCGACTTCGGTAAAGCCTGTAGCAAGCTCCTGAAAGATAAGCCTGCGTCCGCCGCACTTGAGGAAATTCGCGCTGGTCTCGAACGTGACTTGTTGACCAACCCCGCAGTCATTAGCGCCCACCTATCTGACGACGCAGCACCTGAGCGAAAGATCCTCTACGAGGACCAAGACCAGGGCTTCTGCATCCTCGCGCATAATTATCAAGGCGCCAAGCATTCGACGCCTCATGACCATGGCCCCACCTGGGCCATTTATGGCCAGGTCGCTGGCACAACAGCCATGACGGAGTATACCCGTGTCGAAAAACCGACAGCTGATGCCCCCGGCAAAGTCAAACCGGCCAAGAGTTATGAGCTTCGCCCAGGCATGGCAGCCGCATATGATGTCGGCGTGCTGCACGCGCCCTCCCGCGAAGCCACCACCAAGCTTATTCGCATCGAAGGTAAAAATCTCAGCGGTGTAAAACGCGACAAATACGTTTGCGAATAGATTGAATCGAACGACGATTTAAGGAGACAGTAGAGCATGCGCGTTGTTGCGCTCGAAGAGCATTTTACTATTCCCGAAGTTGCCGGGCGCATTAGCGCTGAACTGAAAGCCGCTCGCGGCTTCAGACCGCGCAATGTGCCTGCCGGCCAAGTAAGCCCCCTGGACCTGTTGCCGGAATTCGGCGACCGACGCTTTGGTGACATGGACAAGTACGGTGTGACCGTTCAGGTCCTTTCGATTTCCGGACCGAGCGCTGATTTGGTCGAGGGCGACGAGGGCGTTGCGATCGCCCGCGAATTCAACGACGGTCTTGCCGAAGAAATCAAACGTCGCCCCGATCGGCTTGCCGGCCTGGCACACCTTCCATTGCGCGAGCCAGAAGCCTCCGCCAAGGAGCTCGAGCGCTGTATCAACGACCTGGGCTTCGTCGGCGTGATCGTCAATGGCACCATCAACAACCTGTTCTTGGATGACCCGCGTTTTGAGCCTGTTCTCGCGACCGCGGAAGCCTTAGACGTCCCGATCTACGTGCACCCAAGCCTCGCACCACCTGCTGTTCGTGACGTCTATTACTCGAACTTGCCGGGCTCCACCGGCACGGGCATCGAAACGGCCTGCTGGGGCTGGCACTCCGAAACCGCAATTCACATTCTTCGCCTGGTCATGTCAGGCACACTCGACCGCCATCCCAAGCTCAAACTGATTATCGGACACATGGGCGAGATGTTACCCATGATGATGGCACGAATTGACGACGTCGGGCGGCCCCATATCGCCCACCTTCAGCGCAAAATCAGCGAAACCATACTCGACCAGGTCTGGATTACGACAAGCGGCATCTTTTCCCAGCCGCCCTTCATCGCCGCTCTACAAACATTTGGCATAGACCGCATTATGTTTTCAGGCGACTACCCTTATTCGAAGATGGAACAAGGCCGCCGGTTCCTTGACGAGGTCGCACTTTCACCCGACGACAAGATCAAACTCACGCATGCCAACGCCGACACGCTCTTGAAGCTCAAGCCGTAGGGCCTCGTGAGGTGGATCAGAAGTTCGTGCACCCTGAGGGGGTGGCTCTGAAACGAACTTCTGGTTCAGGACACGAGAGCACTTTATAATCAATTCTGGGAGGCCCGAATGACGGACGACGAACGCCAAGCTGAGGGCCTTAAGATGCGTCGCAAGGTTCTTGGCGACGCGCGCGTCGACGCGGCACAGAGCTCACGCGATGACTTCAGCGGCGAGATCCAGGACTACTTGTTGCGCCAGGTATGGGGCTCGGTTTGGAACCGCCCGGGTCTAGATCTCAGAACGCGCTCATGCATGGTGCTCTCTGTCATGATGGCCACCGGTCGCTGGGAAGAGTTTAACCTGCACGTAAAGGCCGGCATCAGCAATGGTCTAAGCAAGGATCAAATAAAGGAAGTCATCCTGCAGAACGCAGCCTATTGCGGTGCCCCGGCGGGCCAGCGCGGCATGGTCGAAGCCCAGGCAGCATTTCGCGACTTGAACATATGAGCGGGCGATGAGCGACGATCGTCAGGTTTACGACATCGTCGTCATCGGCGGCGGCGGCACGGGGTTGATGGCGGCTTATACCGCCACCAAATCGGGCGGTACTGTCATTGTTCTGGAAAAAGGTGATGAACTCGGTGGCACGACTGCGCTTTCCGTCGGCACGTTGACGGCGACCGCGACGCGCCTGCAAAAGAACGCCGGCATCGATGATAATGCCGATCATCACTATGAAGATATGGCCAAATTTGCCGGCCCACTTGTCAATCGCGACAACTTGAAACTGCGCCGCTTGCTGGTCGACAATGTTGCCGAGACCATCGACATCCTCGAACGCCTAGGCATCGTTTTCATGGGTCCCCTGCCAGAGCCGCCCCATCGCGTGCCACGCATGCATGCCGTAATCCCGCACGCAAAGGCTTTCGTGCGCCAGCTCACGAAAGCCTGCAGGAGCCATGGAGCAGTCCTGCGGACCGGCAAACGCGCTGTTGAACTGATAAAGGACGACGGCCGCATATCCGGTGTCGTCTTACAGGGCGGCACGCGCCTCATGGCGCGGCGCGCCGTCATTCTGGCATCCGGCGACTTCAGTTCCGCTGAATTGAGTTACAAATCACAACACATGTCACGGCCTCTCCTCGACATTTCGGGCATCAATCCTCTAAGCACCGGCGACGGCCAGCGTCTGGGCGAAGCCGTCGGCGGCGAAGTCGTCAACGGTGATCTTGCATGGGGGCCCGAGTTGCGCTTCAAGGCACCGCCGAAACCAAGCCTCATATCAAAATTGCCGACCTGGCCGCTGCTGGCCAAATCCATCATCAAAGCAATGAAGGTCATACCGGATTGGCTGATGCGCCCAATTCTATTGGGCTTTGTCACAACGTTCTTGGCGCCATCTCACAAACTATTCGAAAAAGGTGCCATCCTGGTGAATACCGGCGCCAACCGATTTTGCGACGAACTGGACCGGCCGCAGGACCACGTCGGCAGACAGGAGGGCAAGGCCGCCTACATTGTCTTCGCCAGCGAAGTCGCCAACCAATTCCGCGCCTACCCGAATATCATTTCGACCGCACCAGGCGTCGGCTATGCCGATTTGACTGATTATGAAAAGACCCGACCCGATGTTGTCACCACGGCTGACACAATTGAGGCATTGGCGATCAAAATCGGCGTCCCGGCCACAGCCCTGCAAAACACCGTATCAGACTTCAATGCCGACTTGGGCACTGGCGACGCGCGCGCGCCTCTGACTGAGCCACCATTCTATGCCCTTGGGCCGGTGCTCTCCTGGATCGTTTTTTCGGAAGGTGGGCTGAAAGTCGATCAACATCTTCGTGTCCTCGATCGCCAAAGCGGTGATCCCATCCCGGGGCTTTACGCTGCGGGTTCTGCTGGTCAGGGCGGCGTTCTACTCGAAGGCCACGGCCATCATCTCTCCTGGGCCTTCACCTCGGGCCGCCTGGCTGCATCGCATGCGATGACAATTTCTTAGGCGCTCAGGTTTTGCCCGGCTTCGCTTTTGGTCTTGCCCCACCGCGAGGCGCCGAGGAAATTGCGACGCCACCCTGCAACCGCGCGAGCAATTCAGATCCGTCGGCCTTAAAGTCATCGTCCCCGATATCGATATCGGCGAATGCAACACGTTGATAGGTCGCACGATCGGCGTAGGGCACCGTCGCATCAATACCCACTTTGGCGCGAATACCCTGATCACTGACGCGCACATATTCATGCCCGCGCGCACGTGGGATAATGAAAAGGTCACGCGAGGCTTCCATCCGGGTCGCCAGCGCATACTCAACATCCTCGGGATCGCGAATATCGATATCATCGTCGACCACAATGATCATATCGAGGTCCTTGAGCGCACCGAATGCCGCCAGGATTGCATTGCGCTCGAGACCATCGTGCTGCGAGGAGGTTTTGGCGACCTGCAAAATCGCATGGAATCGATGCAAACCACCGGCCGTCATTTCGGCGTCGGTGACAATCGGTGCAGCCGCATTCAGCACCTTTAAAAGGCTGGCCTCCAATACATACTTTCGCAAGACAATGGTCTCCCGCCCAAAGCCATTGATCGCGTGATAGATCGGGTTGTCGCGATGCGTAATCGCCGTGATCTGGACAACCGGTGCCGGCGCCTCCGGCGCAGCAAAACCGATAAACTCTCCGAACGGGCCCTCCGGTGCCTCATCGCCCGGCGTGATCGTCCCTTCAATAACGTATTCAGCCTCCGCCGGAACCAACATATCGAGCGTCTGGGCCTGGGTCACGGCCAACGGACGCTCGATGATCCCGCCGGCAACTGCGAGCTCGCTAACATCTTCGGGCAATTGCGACCCCATCGTCGCAGCCGCCAAATGCAGCGAGAGATCAGTGCCAATACAGATTGCCACGTCGAGCTTCGTGCCAAGCGCCGTCGCCCGCTCAAACGTCCGCCTTAGGTGACGCCCGAAGTCCAGCTTAATGCCAAGCCGGTCTGGACCGTGGATTTTCAGTCGGTGGTAAGATGCGTTGTAGACACCCGTTTCCGGGTCTTTGACAACAACAACGCCTGCCGTGATATAGCGGCCGATATCGCCAGGTGCATGTTTAAGAGCAGGTACGGTCTTTGCGATATCAATGTCATTTGTGAGGATCACATCGTGAATCGGTGCCCGCCTGACCTCCTCTGGCGCGATTGGCGTTTCCAGGGCAGAAGTGATCGACTCACGCAACTCGCGAAAATCCATACCGAATGCAGCTTCACAATTCTTTGCGCTGCAAAGAAGATTGGCGATCAAAGGGATCGGTGTATCATCGACTTTGGGAAAATAAAGGGCCTCAGCGCCATCGAGCGCCTTCATATATGACGCGATTTGTAGCTCACTTGACGCCGACCCGTGAAATGTACGTATCCGGCCCGCTTCCGCCAAACGTTGCAGTCCGGTGCGAAATGCCGTGTCTCTGATGTTTGCAATGCGCATAACCTTGGCCACCCTGACCGTAAATCTCCATTGACGGCCAAGCCGTTGGGATTGGATTGCCGCCTAATGTAGCGTCGGCACATGCGCAGTCAAACGCAGACCCTAATCCCTCAGACTTGTGACGATCTAGGTCGATAGGCCCTTTCACAATCCTCTCAAAATTAGATAAGGTACCGACTGCGAATTGTCGTTCGGTCAAGTGCCGATGGACTGGTCAAAACACGGGAAACGGTATGCCGCAAGACACTCATACGTCGCCACCGACACCACTTGAGCAGCCATTGATCAGTGGGCCTTATCTGCGAAATGCATGGTATGTCGCCGCCTGGTCCCACGAACTCGGGCCCCAAACGATGATGCCCCGGACCTTCATGAATGAGCCGGTTTTGCTGTTTCGCAAGGAAGACGGCACCGCCGCCGCCATTGAGGACCGTTGCCCACACCGCTTTGCCCCCTTGAGCATGGGCCAGCGGCTACCGGGTGATATTATTCAGTGTGCCTATCATGGTTTACAGATCAACGCGCAAGGCCAATGTGTCTACAATCCCCATGGCGCCAAGAACATTCCCGCCCGCGCAAAAGTGAAGCCTTACCCGATCGCCGAGAAGCACAAGGCCTTATGGATTTGGATGGGCGATAAACCGGCAGACCCAGCACTGATACCGGATTTCAGCGTATTGGACACGGC
This sequence comes from Hyphomicrobiaceae bacterium, assembly GCA_965223255.1. GTDB lineage: Bacteria > Pseudomonadota > Alphaproteobacteria > Rhizobiales > Hyphomicrobiaceae > CBDCWA01. The sequence goes on from CBDCWA010000004.1 coordinate 2,042,664, forward strand.
ACCGGAATTGCACACCACAAAGCTCGACAACATGATGATCGAGGCCAATTATCAGTTGCTGATCGACAACCTTTTGGATCTCTCGCACACATCATATCTGCATGATGGCATTCTCGGGAATTCCGATACGGTCGAATCCGACATCTCCGTTACCGTCGATGGCGAAGACGTCATCGTCAGCCGCTCAGCGACCAATTCCGTCGCGCCTGGTATGTTTGCCCAGATGTGGCCCGACCATCCCGAACGTGTCCAGAAATTCACCCACATTCGCTGGATGGCGCCTGCCACGCTCAGGCTGTGGTCCGGCATCTGTGCCATGGACGCCGAGCATGCAACTGGAACCGGCTATCACGCGATCCATTTCCTCGCTCCGGAAACCGACCGCACCACCCATTATTTCTTCACCGCCGTCCGTTACGGCGTGAGACCCGCCGATGAAGATTATGATCGCAAGTTGCAGGTCAAGATCGCAGAGTTGCGCCGCTTTGCCTTTGAACAGCAGGACGCACCGGTGATCGCCGCACAACAGCGGCGCATCGAAACTGCAATGCGGCCACTCGAACCGCTGACACTGGGCATCGACGTAGGCCCCGTGCAATACAAACGCATCTTGGAAAAGAAAATCGCCGCCGAGCAGGGTTAGAACAACGCTCAGAGCAAAAACGGGCTGACAAAAAAGGCGACACAGCCCACGAATGCGAGCGCCGGCAACCAGACCGGCACAGTGAAGATCCCTTCCGGCGGATCCGGTTCGGTCAGCTTCAGGCGCAACAGCGCGAGATTGACCGTCGCAAAAACAACGAGCGTAAACCGTGAGGTCGACTCTGCTAGTCGGTCGATTGGAAAAACCGTTGCCAAGAGAAGCCCGACGATAACCGTCGCACCAGTGGCGATAAGTGGCGTTCGCGTGATCCGACTGACGCGGCCAAACACCGCCGGAAGCGCACCCTGCTGGGCCAGACCATAGAGCACACGCGACACCATAATTGTCTGAATGATAATGCCGTTTATCGTTGCAATCACAGCGATAGCGCTGATTATCGCTGGCGAAAAACCCGTTGTTTTCTCAAAAACCAAGCTAAGCGGTGCACCCGACTGAGAGAGTTGTGCGATGGGTACCGTGAGCACCGCGACTGCCGTGACAAAAAAATACAAAAGTGTCGTGATCGCCAGTGTCAGGAGGATCGCCCAAGGCATCGTCCGTTGCGGCTCTTTCACTTCTTCCGCGATATTGACCATGTCCTCGAAACCGATAAAGGCATAAAATGCAAGCAGGCTCGCCGCCATCACGCCAGACCACACGTTGACATCGAGGGTTGTCGGAAACACGGAGTCTAGCCGCAACAAGAGTGCCGGTTCGTTCCAAATGCCGCCGCCGATGACGACCAACAGCCCTACCAATTCTATCAACGTAAAGATAGCGGCGAACGTGACCGATTCCATGATGCCCCAAGCGGCAATCAGGCCAACGCCGACGATCACCAGGGCCGCCAACCAGCCCCGCGGCAGATCGATGAATTCCCCAATATAGCCGGCGCTGCCAAGTGCGATGGTTGCCGACGACAGGAGGCCGGCGGTGGCAACCAAGAGCCCGATCAACAACCCAAGCCACTTCGAGGCGAACCCTGCCCTGACATAGGCGGCCTCACCGGCGCTCACCGGAATGCGGCCAACCATCTCTGCAAATGATGCAGCAGTAAGCCCCATTATGAGCACGGCAATCAGGAACGCAGCTGGCGCGTGCACACCGGCCCGCCCCGCCACTAGACCGATCAGCACATATATACCGGCGCCAATCGTCACCCCCAGCCCATAAAGAATAACCAATGGCAATGTCAGGGATCGTTTTAACCGCACGTGCTCAGAATCGCTCATCGCGGGAAATCCTCCAATTGCTGCGCCCCTTGACCGGGTCATATGCGAAGATGCCTTCTGGCAAATACAATGCCTTGACGCCAGTCAAGGCCGAAACCAGGACCAGACCCAAATATCACCGGCGCAGCGCCTTTGCCGTGGAGCACATCATGAAAGCCGAAGAGCTAGAACATCAACACACCGTCTCCGCCATCCGCGAGCGGCTGCAGCAGCAGCACAATCCGACCTACTTACGCGACTGGGTCTACGGCGGCATCGATGGTGCCGTTACGACATTCGCCGTCGTTGCCGGTGTCATCGGCGCCAATCTCAATGCCCGCATCATTCTCATTTTGGGCTTGGCCAACCTATTGGCCGACGGGCTCTCAATGGCAGCCGGAAACTACAGTGGCACCAAAACTGAACGCGACGATTACGAACGACTGCGTGAAATCGAGCACCGACATGTCAGACTAGAACCGCACGGTGAGCGCGAAGAAATCAGGCAAATCTTGCAGGCTAAGGGATTACAGGGATCGGCGCTCGAAGACGCCGTCGAAGCAATTACATCGGATGAAGAACGTTGGGTCGCGACCATGTTGACAGAGGAATACGGTCTTGCATTGGCACAGCGCTCGCCACTCCGATCCGGAGCAAGCACGTTTTTTGCATTCCTCATTTGCGGTTCCATTCCCCTGCTACCATTTCTGCTTTCGCTACCAAGCCCATTCGTTTGGTCAATCATTCTAACCGGCATCACCTTTGCCCTAATAGGTTCTGCAAAAAGCCGGTGGTCCCTTGCCCCATGGTGGCTGTCGGGATTTGAAACCCTGGCAATCGGTGGCGCCGCGGCAGGCGTGGCATTTGGTGTGGGATATCTCCTGAAAACTTTGGTTTGATTGGCTATCGCGCAAAACACTCTTCTGCCCACTAGCTCACAGTTGACCGTACTTCACGACACTGTAAGATTTGCCCGCGACCTGACATCGCTCGCAATGCACACCCTCAGGCGTCTTGCATGCTGCCACATCCATCCGCCAGCAAGCCGTTCGACAATGCCGGGCCTGTAAATTGCAATGCTCGAAGGTTGACCAATCACCTTTTGGGCTACACGCCTGCGACCGTCGCCCTCTATGCCACCATCACCATGGTTGCAACAGCCGCACTCACGCCACGAACCCGTGTCGGCCTTGTTGCCCTTTATAGCGGCCTGTGTCTGCTCACCCATGACAATAGGATCGCGCTGCCGGGGCTGGCGCAGCGCTGCTAGCACTGCTGCTGTCCGAGCGCACGACGTTTGGCAAGCGCCGCATTTAGTTGAATTGACAGTTATGGCATCGGCACCGGCTTTATGAGTCCAATCAGCCAGCCCCCTTGCCAGCCAACCCCTTGCCAGCCGGCCACTGCCGCCTATAGTCAAACCACTGCTCAGTCTGCAATCACCGCTTCGCTAGGGATTACAACAACCACGAAGGAACCGCGCATGACGACACCTGGGCAAACGAACCGAGTCAATGTTTTCTCGTGGCACTTCATGCCATGGCCCTACCTCGATGAGAGCTTTGAACGCGATTATGAAAGCGGCTGGATCACCATCCCCAACGCGCTTTTTGACGCCGAGAAAGCGCGCGGCCTCTACCAGGAATACCTGGATGAGCTGAGTTACGCGGATGAACTTGGATTTGACGGTGTCGTCCTCAACGAACACCACCAGAATATCTACGGTCTAATGCCATCGCCCAATTTGCTCGCTGCGGCACTTACCCAGACAACGAAGCAGGGCAAGATCGTTGTCCTCGGAAACCTTATACCGCTTCAGTTTAGGCCGCTGCGTGTTGCCGAGGAATACGCCATGCTCGACTGCATGAGCAATGGCCGTGTCATAGCCGGCCTGGCGCCGGGAGGCGGGCATGAGTCTTACAGTTATTCCTATTCGATGCCATTGGCGCGCGAACGTTTTTGGGAAGGTGTTGATCTCATTGTACAAGCTTGGACGAAGCCCGGTCCCACGACATTTGACGGCAAGCATTACACCATGCGTTACGTCAACCCTTGGCCGCAGCCGTTGCAAAAACCGCATCCGCCAATTTGGATCCCGGGCTCCAACAGCGAGGAAACAATGTATGAGGTGGCAAACCGCGGCTTCAGCTATTTTCTGTCGACGCGCGGCAAGCTCTCAGGGGCGAAGCGTTCCGCATTGCGCTTCGGCGAGATTGTTGAAGAAGTCGGCAAGACCTTTCATCCCAAACAGATCGGATTATTGTTCAGCGTCTACGTCGCTGAAACCGATGAGATCGCTCGCAAGGAAAGTGAAGAGGCAGTCTTCTATTTTACGCGCTATTGCCTAAAGGGCCATCAACGCCGGGCCGGACGTCGCTTGACCGCAGCACCCGGCAGCATGTCGCCCACAACCTGGCAAAAATACCTCGAAAATTCGATTGTCGACGCCAAAATGCTCGGTGACGCAGAAGACTGGAACGACATCGACGAAATGGGATCAATCTTCGTTGGCGGTCCGGATACAGTCTACCAGCGGCTCTTCGAGTTTATCCAAGAGGCCAATATCGGCAACATGCTGATCCAGTTCCATATTGGAAACTTGTCCTACGAAAAAACCCAAAAGAGCCAGCGAATATTCGCCGAGGACGTTCTCCCACGTTTGCAAAAAGACTCGGAAGCACTGTTTGCCCGCAAGTTCTCCAGCGCGGCCGCAACCACAGCAAATTAAGGCCCAGCAGTCCACATCCAAATTTACGAAACGGGACATTGAACAATCGGGGGCAGACAATGAAAAGAGAAATGATCGACGTCAGAGGCAGGCGGGTCGAGCTATTGCGCGGTGCGGCGGGCGAGCCAGTTGTCTACCTGCATGGTGTTTGGGATATTCATAGCGCGCAAGCGGATCCCTTTCCCTTTCACCAGGACCTCGCAACACGCTGCGCACTGGTCGCACCAGCCCACCCTGGATGCGGCGAGACAGAGGGCATCAAAAACGTCACGGATATCGAAGACCTCGCTTTTCACTATTTTGACGTTCTAGACGCCTTGAAAATGGAAAAGGCAACGATTGTAGGGTTCTGCCTCGGCGGCTGGATCGCGGCAGAAATGGCGGTGCGCAATCCAGAACGCGTTGCCCGTTTGGTCTTGATGGATACCGCCGGCCTGCAGATGCCGGATGCTCTTATCGCAGACCTCTTTATGTATGCTCAGCATCGCGATGGCGGCATAATGCAGGAATTGCGCGAACTCTTGTTTCGCGATGGCAGCAGCGATCTTGCACAAACCATCATTCCTGATGGGCGCTCAAGCATCGAAAATGAAATACGCCGCTACAAGAGCCTGACCCTAGCCGGCCGCGTCGGCTGGGAACCACCTTATCTTCACAACAAGAAACTTCGAGATCGCCTACACCGCATCATCTGTCCATCGCTTCTCGTGTGGGGCAAGCACGACAGACTCATACCCATTGCCAACGCCAAGGCCTGGCGCGACGGCATTCCGACGTCCGAATTCAAGACACTGGACGGATCAGGCCATAGCCCGCACATTGAAGAACCGGAGGCGTGTCTGGCGCTGATTGAGGCCTTTTTGACCAACAGCTAGCGCGCCACACTGCCCTAGCGACAACAACCGATGGCCAAATTGCTGGAAGGTTATTGCAATGCCGCACATATGCGGTCACCAATTTGACCAGCACGTCCAAATAAACGAAGCTTTTCCAAGCAACATAAAAATCTTCATCTGAGGAGAAACGCACATGTGCAGCGCATCAGCCGTTCGCAAGGGCCCGTCAACTGCGTTGGAAGGATTGACGGTACTGGATTTGACACATGCCCGCGCCGGACCAGTGGCCGTGCGCCAACTCGCAGACTGGGGCGCGAATGCAATCAAAATTGAGCGGCCGGGCGATCCCGGCGATTGGGCCGGACGCAACGAGCCGGATTTTCAGAGCAAGCATCGCAACAAGCGATCGATAATCCTCGATCTCAAGAGCCCTGAAGGTCACGACGTCTTCATGCAAATGGTGCGGCAATCGGATGTTGTCGTAGAAAATTTCCGCCCCTCGGTAAAAGATCGCTTGGCCATCAACTACGAACAGCTGCGAAAAGTTAATCCACGCATTATACTGGCAAGCATTTCTGCATTTGGCCAGGACGGCCCCTATCGCGAACGCCCCGGCCTCGATCAAATCGTGCAGGGCATGTCGGGTTTCATGTCGACCACCGGTGAACCGGGCCGCGGCCCTATGCGCGCTGGCGTTCCCATTTCAGATGTCGCCTGTGGTGTCTTTTGTGCGCTCGGCATTCTGACCGCACTGCTTGAGCGCGAGCGCTCCGGTGAAGGTCAGTGGGTGCAGACATCGCTGTTGGAATCTCTGCTCTCATTCATGGACATCCATGCCGCCCGATATTTGATGAAAGGCATCGTACCAAAACAGGTTGGCAATGAGCATCCAACCGGTGTTCCCACCAACACCTATAAAACGTCAGATGGGTATGTCGGCCTGTCGATTATGCCCCGGATGTGGCCCGACCTCTGCCGCGCGATCGAATGCGAAGACGCAATCGATGACGAACGGTTCAACACCCGCGAGGCGCGCCGCGCGCATCGCGCGGAATGCAATGGCATGATTGCCGGCGCAATGGCGAAATTCACGACAGAAGAGATCCTAGAACGTTTTCGGGAGTCCGATATCCCTTCCGGGCCCGTCTACACCATTGACCAAACATTCGCCGACCCGCAAACGGTGGCACTAAATCCGGTGCAAGACGTCTCATCGCCATCGATGGGGAACTTCAAACTCCTAAGCCAAGCCTTCCGCCTGAGCCGCACGCCGACAGGCAACTGGTCAGGATTGCCGAAGTATGGCGAGAATACACGCGAAGTTTTGGCCGACTTCGGTTTCGCCGCAGATAAAGTCGATCAACTCATTGCAAGCGGCGTTGTCGCCGAACAAGGCCCCGACCCAGACTAATGCTTGCGCTTAGCGCCCAGTCCAAACCGGTTTTCGTTTTTCGTTAAACGCCCGCCGGCCTTCGGCAAAGTCAGCGCTTTCCAGGCAGGTTTGACGCGCTTGTTGGACAGCAGCCATATTGCGCTCGCTTTCATCTTTCACAGCTTCATCGACCATCACCTTGGCAGCCCACACCGACAGCGGTGCGTTATCGACAATCATTGCTGCAATAGCGCGCACCTCGCGCTCTAGGTCTGCCGCGGGCACAACCTGGTGGATCAATCCCATCTGCAAGGCTTCGTCGGCGGCATAGCGCCGCGCCGTAATCAATATTTCCTTAGCCCGCGGCGCACCAACGACCTCGACCAGTTTGCGCGTATAATCCCAGTTGTATGCGTTACCAAGGCGCGCAGCCGGAATACCAAACTGAGCGTTGTCCGCCGCAATCCGCAAATCCGCCAACAAAGCGGTCGCGACCCCGCCACCCAGACAATAACCTCTGATCATTGCAACGAGCGGCTTGGTGAGCGTTGCATACCGATGACGCAACTCTTCGGAGACTTTGCCCTGGGCCTCAAGTTGATCAAGCGTGGCGCCGCCCTTTTCACCTTTTGAAATATCCGAACCTGAGACAAATGCTTTGTCCCCGGCACCGGTCATAACGATAACGCGTACGGAATTATCGGTCTCAAAATCGTTCAATATTGAAAGGGTCGCAACACGCATCTCATGCGAAATTGCATTTCGCCGTTCCGGTTGATTGAATGTCATCCAGCCGATGCCATCTTCCTTACGCGCCAGCATTTTGTCGGTGTTGAGCTGCATTCCATCCCCATTTGCGTTATGTTGATCGGCTTCGTCGATAGTTTCATGCACCATGTTATCCGACGCATCAGGCCCGGGCGACAATCATTTTGGAGCTCAGCCGGCACCAGCACGATCAATTATTGCGACACGGCCGGTGATTTGCTGAAATTTTCACAATTTGGATCGATAAGAACTGATAGGAAACCTGATACGTATCCGCCATAGAGCAAACAGCTGAGATCAAAAAATGGGCGCAGAAATCTCCCGACGGTCATTTACTACCGGAACAGCAGCCATCATCACCGCTGCCGGCCTTGGTGCGTGGGAGCCACTGATTGCCTCCCCTGCGCTTGCCTCGGACATCCTAAGAGCGCTAGCCGCTGTTAAAGCGGCGCTGCGGCCAGCCAATGCCAAGCGCACCCTCAAAGGCCTGGCGGACGCCAAGCGCACCGACTGGCATTACACACCGAGGGACCGTCCCGGCGCCACTCTTGATGACATGTCGGAACCCGAAAAACGCGCGCTATGGGATTTGTTGGCACGTCTCCTAAGCCCGCGCGGCCTCGAACAGGTCAAGAATACCATCAAGCTCGAGCGCATTCTGGGTGAGCTTGAAAATAATTTGGATTTTCGCGATCCTGGCGACTATGCCCTGGTCATCTTTGGTGATCCAACAGGCAAGGACCCCGTATCATTCCGCTTCGAGGGGCACCATTTGTCATTGAGTGCACTCGTACAACATGGCAAGGGCGTGAGCTTCACGCCCGTCTTCTTTGGCGCCAATCCATCCGTCGTTCCGAAAAAGCACAAGCACCGCGGATTTCGACTACTCGGACAAGAACAGGATCAGGCGTTTTCGCTCGTGCAATCGCTGCAAGGCAAGGCGCGCAAAGCCGCGATCATCGATGATGACTCACTTGATGATATTGTGGCGGGTCCCGGCCGCGAACAATCCCTCAAGACATTTGAAGGCCAGGCCCTGAGCGGCCTAAGCGATGGCCAGGCAGCCGGTGTCTACAAGCTTTGCGAGCTGTTCGTCGGAACCATGACCGACCAAATCGCCAAAGACGTGATGGCACGCATAAAAAGCGACGGACGGGACAAATTGCATTTTGCCTGGGCGGGCAGCTTGGTGCCTGGAAAACCACATTATTTTCGAGTCCATGGCCCGTCAGTTTTGATCGAATATGACAATACGCAAGATGATGCCAATCATGTGCATGCAATTTGGATTGATCCCAAGAAGCTCTTTGGGCAGGATATTATCGCAAGCCATCATAAGAATGCGCACTAACCGGCAATCATCACGCCCTTTGGTTGACAACAAATCGATAAGGCCCATGTAACCGTCCAGTGATCTTTGGCACTGATTGTTCGTTATGCGTGGCAGACTCCGGCAGACCGATGCTTAAAAGAGTACTGATCTGGTCAACGATGGCGCTGGCATTGGGCTTGCCGGCGATGGCAGCCGGCCCAGGCAAGCAGAAAGTCCAAGCCGATCTTATTGCGCCAACCACGGCGATCGTCCCGGGCCAGCCGTTTCAGGTCGGATTGCGTCAAATCATTACGCCAAACTGGCATACCTACTGGAAAAACCCGGGAGATTCAGGCGAACCGACCAAGATCGAATGGCAACTCCCGAAAGGCTTTGCAGCATCGCCGATAAAATGGCCGATCCCGAATGCCCTTCCTGTCGGCCCGTTGATGAATTACGGGTATTCCGACACGCTACTGCTGCCCATCACGATAACGCCGCCCAAGACCTTGGACGCCCAAGCCGTCACCCTCAAAGCCAAAGCCAGGTGGCTGGTGTGCGAAAAGATCTGCATACCCGAAAGCGCAACGGTGAGTTTGAAACTCGCTGTCGCGACCCCCGTCAACCAGCCAACAGCCAGCGCACATGCTGGCCTATTTGAAGCTGTCGAACGACAACTGCCGATCGATATGGCCTGGCCAGCAGGTGTTCGCCTCCAACGCGACGAGCTTGTTTTGTCAATCAAGGCCGGCAGATTGGACCGCAACAGAATTACCGGCGTTCGTTTCTTTCCTGAGAAATGGGGCTTTGTTCAGCATGCTGCACCGCAACCGATCACCTGGTCGCCGAACGGCTTTTCAATCGCCATGAAGCCGGGTGATCTGGTCTCGGGGTCGCTGAACACGTTATCAGGCGTCCTCGTCGTCAGCGAAAAGATCGAGGGTAAAGTTGTCCGAAACGGCTTTAGCCTGACTGCAACAAGCGGCAATGCTGAAGCCTTTGCGGCTGTCTCATCGATTGCCGGCATGCCCTCATTCTGGCAAGCCATAGCATTTGCGTTTATCGGTGGCTTGATCCTCAATCTCATGCCATGCGTCCTGCCGATCCTGTCGCTCAAAGTGATTTCACTGAGCGATCATTCCGCCGAACGCGGCCAAGAAGCCCGACGCACCGCGCGCGCCTATCTCGCTGGTGTCCTTACCAGCTTTGCCGTCCTCGCCGCCCTGCTCATCGGGCTTAGGGCTGCAGGAGAGACCTTGGGTTGGGGCTTTCAATTCCAATCGCCGACATTCGTCCTTGTCATGGCCGCACTATTCTTTGCCCTTGGCCTGTCATTGTCAGGTGTCTTTGAAATCGGCGGCTCAGCCATTGGATTGGGTGCATCTCTGACCCGCCAAAGTGCCTCCACCGGTTCGTTTTTCACCGGCGTCCTCGCAACCATCGCAGCGACACCCTGCACAGCACCATTCATGGGCGTTGCCGTCGGATATGCCCTGACCCAACCAGCCCTCGAGCTATCATTGATCTTAATGTCACTCGGGCTTGGCTTTGCTTTGCCTGTCGTCCTGCTCGCGTTCAGCGGCGCAGCGGCCCGCATCCTGCCGAAGCCTGGTCCCTGGATGCAGACCCTCAAACAGGTATTGGCTTTTCTACTCTATGGCAGCGTCGTTTGGCTGGTTTGGGTACTATCCATCCAAGCGGGCAGCCAGGGCGTGCTCGCTGCAGGTATTGTGCTGTTGGCAGTCGGGTTTGGCGCCTGGCTGTTTGGTCAACAACCGAGTGTAACAACACGTTTCAAAGCGACGATCGCAGCAAGCATCGTTACCGCAGCACTTATCGCCGGTTTGTCGTTTATCGATCCGGCACCTCCGGGTGCAAGCAACGGGGCCAGTGACAATCGCGATTTGGCATCGACCTATTCGCCCGAACGGGTCGCCAAACTGCGCGCCGAAGGCCGGCCAGTGTTTGTCAATTTCACGGCCGCCTGGTGCATCTCTTGCAAAGTCAACGAGCGCCTAGCACTTGACACGGATGGTTTTCGCACGGCCCTCACCCGCAGCAATACCGTCTACCTCAAGGCGGACTGGACCAATAAGAATGACAAAATCGCACGCATATTGAAGTCGTTTGGCCGAGCCGGCGTGCCACTCTATTTGCTTTATCCGGCCGATCGCAATGCAAAACCGATCGTACTACCACAGCTTTTGACCGAGGCGATTGTGGTACGCCACCTCGCTTCCCTTTCCCGGACCAAAACCGGTCCATCACTTTAAGGAGACTGAGTTATGAGCACATTTCGTTTTGGCAAGCGTGGGTCTGCTCTTATAGCTGGCGCGGGCCTCGCACTCCTGTTGACAACCGGTCCGACAGTGGCTTCGCCAAAAATCGGCGCGCCGGCACCGGAATTCGTTGGCATCGACAGCAAGGGAAAGACCGTCAAATTGAGCAGCTTCAAGGGCAAAACTGTTGTCCTTGAATGGACCAATCATGACTGCCCCTATGTCAGAAAGCACTATCGCACAACCAACATGCAAAAGTTGCAAAAGAAGGCGGCGGCCGATGGCATCGTCTGGTTGTCCATCATTTCCTCTGCACCGGGGGAACAAGGCTACGTGAAGGGACAACAGGCTGATAAGCTTAACGCATCGCGCAATGCAGCCCCATCGATGGTCATTCTCGATCCAAATGGGAAAATCGGTCGCCTCTATGGCGCCCAGACCACGCCGCACATGTACATCATCAAAAAGGATGGCACGCTGGCCTACAAGGGCGCGATCGACAGCAAAGATTCATCTGACGATGAGGACATAAAGACTGCGATCAACTACGTATCGAAAGCACTAAAGCAAATTTCTGCCGGCAAGAAGGTCAACCCTGCAGTCACCCAACCCTATGGCTGTTCAGTCAAATACCCATCCTAGGCGACACTGACATAAAAAAGAATGTACGGTGGCGGCTAGAGCACTATCCGATCTGACAGAAATGCATCACGAGTCACAGATCGGTTGAAATTGTTCTAGCCGCCGCAGACTCAGCTTTGGGTTCCACGCACCATGTAGCGCTTGACCTGTCGCGAATTGGTGCGCACCTCTACCGCGGTCGAAGATAAATTACAGGCGCACGGAACCAGGCACCTTTTGCATCGCGAACAATCTTTGCACTACGGCACTTGCGGTCCGGTACATCTTTCCCGGGCAAAACGTAATGCTGCGTGATTAGCGTGCGAAATCCCCGTGCCGTAATCCTATAATGGAAATGGGCCGGCCGATCGCCGTACTCCACCGGCCGGATTGTTTCATAAGTATAGCGCCCATTTTCATCCGTCACGACGGTGCCACGCAGATCCAGCTTTTTGTCATCATAATCGCGGCGCTTACCCTCATCATCGGGATGATAATCGCCTTCGCTATCGGCATGCCACACTTCAACCCGCGCATTGGCAATTGGCGCCCGCCCCTTGCCCGCAGAGCGGATAAGGCCGGTAACACGAAGCTTCGTCCCCTTCTTGCCGAACCGGTTGAGGTTTGAGCTAACCGGCATTCCCGAGATGTAAAACGGCCCCAAAGAATCAGATTCCGTCGGAACGCAATCCTTTGAGAATGCGCCGATTGGTGCAAAAACAATCGCACAAGCCGCCAGTGCGATGGCACATAACACAGCTTGCGTGTTAGCATTATGTTTGGGCTTTCTGAACATGTCCGTGTTCTCCTTGACTCCCACCCAATTCCATAGCGCTCGAAGATTGTGTTAATTTCAATGCAAGAACGAATTGGGCTCGATCGAATAACTGCATGGCCTATAATTTCTGACAATGAGGACTTTGCCATGACTGTAGAACTTCAATCGCTGCGGGAAAAGATTGGCCAGCGCCAGACGTCCCATGATGTCGTAACCGCCTCTCAAGTCGGGCGCATGGCCTCTGCGTTAGGCGTTTCACCGCCCGCCCAAAATCCCGGTGATGAATTACCAGCCGGTTGGCACGATGGCTTTTTTCCGTCATTGGCCCCGCTCAATGCCTTGCGGGAGGACGGACAACCGAAATCCGGTGGGATAATGCCGGCCGTACCATTGCCGCAACGCCGCCTGGCAGGCGTTAGAACGAAATTTCTAGCGTCAATCGTGATTGGCGATCAGATAACAAAAACAACCGAGGTCGGAGATGTCCGGATCGAGGACGCCGATACACATCCCACTGTCACCGTCACCATTCGCGACACCATCGAATCAACGCGCGGCAAGGCCGTCGTCGAAGAGCGCGACTTTCAATTCTTTTCATCGCAATCAAAATCCCAACCTTTCGAATTCCCGCCATTGCCTGACAATCCAACCTGGTCTGAAACGATCACGCCAACACCTGTGATGTTATTCAGGTCTTCAGCCGCGCGCTTTAACAGTCATCGCGTACATTACGATCGAGATTACGTGACCAACGTTGAAGGGTTTCCTGGTCTGGTCGTCCCGGTGTCGTTAGCTGGCGCCATGATGCTCGGAACGGTGAGGCGCGAGTTGCCGGACAAGACGCTTACGACTTTTTCTTTCCGGTCCATCAGACGACTTTATGACAATGACGACTTTCACATTTTAGGAAGTGCCAATGAAAGCACTGCTCAATTCTGGGCAACAAACCACCATGGTGACGTCGCTGTTGTATCTGAAATAGCCTATTCGGGCTGATTTGTTACAACCATGCAAATCTGCAAGATGTCTGCGCTCACCGTCAGATTGACCGCAGCATATGGAGTGACATTAGATGCATCGCTTGGATTTCGTTTTGCATGTCACCGGCAACATCTTAATTGCAACCGTAGCAGTTGTAATTGCCATCGCCCCGCACACGAGCCCTGGTCGTGCAAGCGACTACTATCACATGTGCCGCAGTGTTGACGGTCAATACGTGATGCACGACGGCACATTGCAGAAAGCTGGGCCCAAGGGAGACGGCATCGGCCGCACCATCGACTACAAGACCCTTAGAACAATAGACCTGAAAAAACGCGCCGGTTATTGCATCGCCTCGAATGGTGGCAACAAGTTCAAGTACGAGGCACGTACTTACGTTCAAGACATTCGTTTTCAGGCAGACGGCAGACGAGTCAACCTGACCATGTTGTGCGAGTTGGCCGCTGACGGTCTACCAGCAGCAGTGAAGTGCGCGCGAGAGGTGGGAACCGTTAACTGGTCGATCCGGCCACAAAGCGCACCCAACGCCGGAAACAATCAAGCGAACACGACCAAACCTATCTCCGAGCCGCATTGGGAACATAACGGTTCAACTATGCGCTTAACCGCCGCCGGCAAGACGCGCCGCTTCTATTACGTGCGCCCCCGCTCTGGACTTAGAAAACGCGGTGTTCGCGAAGGCGAGCTATTGTTCGATGGCCGCCGGGACGGCAATCTTTATTCGGGAACCGCTTATATATTCACGCAGTCCTGCGGCAAAATCGGCTACCACGTATCAGGCACGGTAGCAGCGGACGACACGCATATCGTTATGTCTGGTAAGGCACCGCGCCTAAACTCCCGGTGTCGTCAAATTGGTTCGAAACCGGACCGGCTAGTCTTTACCTTGCGCCGTTGAGCCCACCCAATTTGCATTGCACCTCTCGCGCCAATCCGGTTTAGTCGTGAAGACAACAGCGCCAAGGAGGAGACAATGCTGTTTATTCATAACGACGTGGTGGATGAAGTTCTGAAGATGTCTGACGCCATCGAGTGCCTGGAAAATGCTTTCAGGCAACTCGTAGAGGGCACCGCAACCCACCGCCCGCGCTGCGATCTCTACGCGCCAGCCGCCTTTCCCGACAGTTATTATCGCTGGGGCACCATGGAAGGCTACAACGATGGCATCTTCGCCATCCGCATGAAGTCCGATGTCATGACCTGGCCGCGCGACAACGAAGGCAACTGGACGGAAGAAAAATTCTGCATTGAGCCCGGCACCTATTGCGGACTGGTGTTCTTGTTTTCCGCCGCCAATGGCGAACCCCTGGCCCTCATGAACGATGGCATAATTCAGCACGTGCGAGTTGGCGCAGGCGCCGGGCTCGGCTGTAAGGAATTGTCGCGCAAGGATTCTGAAGTTGTCGGCATGTTGGGGTCAGGCGGCATGGCTCGAACCTTCCTCGATGCATTTTGCTGCGTCAGGGACATCCGCAAGGTCAAAGTGTACAGCCCGACCAAGGCAAATCGTGAGGCTTATGCCGATGAAATGCGGCTTAGACACAATCTAGAAGTGGTGGTCTACGACAGTCCGGAAAAAGTATTTGAGGATGTCGATATCCTATCGTCGTGCACCGACACCATGAGCGCAACCGTCGTTGGCGATTGGCTCAAACCTGGTGTTCACGTGACCATCGTCAACGCATTCGAAATCGCACAGGACGGCCTTGATAAGTGCGACATAAAAATCCGCCAGGGCATCCAGGGGCTCAAGATCCTCGAAGACATCTATGACGGCGTCGAAGGGGCTGACAATATCACCGTCAAGGCCTCACTGGGCGCGAGCCCCGTCGCATTCATCGCGGGAACCGAAGCCGAACGCGCGCGCCTGCCACCCCGCAACAACTCACGCGATATGGTCAACGTATTCCCAAGCTATGGTGATTTGATATCTGGAAAAGTTTCAGGTCGCGACAGCGATGATCAAATTACATTCTATCAAAACAGTGGCATGCAGGGCCTGCAATTCTCAGCCGTCGGCGGTCACGTCTTTCGCAAAGCCAAGGAACTGGGCCTGGGAAGAGCGCTGCCCAGGGAGTGGTTCTTGCAGGATATACGGGACTAGCGCATTTTCAGGTTTCGCTAGAACCATCCCGCTTCCCCGCCAATGGCGCAAATCATCTAACAGAGCAGTTGGCGTAGCACTTTTTGCGCTACGCCAGAACTCAAACCTCAACCCTTGCATTCGACGGATTTGGCTTCCTTGCCCGGGCCGGGATAATTGAAGGTGCAGGTCATACCCACCTTGATGGCCTTACGCTTGGCCTTCTTTCCGTTGATCTTAACCGCGGTGCGCGAACCGGAAATCTTTGCCGTCACACCCTTGCCCTTATAACTGATGGTCACCTGGCGCCCCTCGCGTTTGATCCCCGACACCTTACCAGCATGCTTGACCAGTCCGCCGCCTTTAGACTTGCCAAGCATAACTGTTTTGAACGTCGCGATAACGTCATCCGGCGTATCGAGGATTTCCGAATAGAGCTTCGTCATGACGTTCGGGTCCGTCCACGAAATCTTCCTTTTCGCGCGCTTGGCATCAGCAACAAGACCAGGATCCGACAGGGCTTTCTTGAACGCAGTCCGCAGAATTTTTACTCTGTCGGCCGGCACGCCCGGCGTCGTAATAAAGGGCCGCCCTGCCGCTAGCGGTGCCTGTAGAAGCGCCGACAGCTGCAAAGTTCTTTTCAAAGTTAGCCCTTCATCAATATTTGGCACGCCCTTGAGCTCTGGCAGCTTGTTGCCAAGGTAGGCGATAATCTTAAAATTGTTGTCCTTGATGTAAGATGCCAGACTATCGTAGCTACCGCTACCGCCGCCAATGTCGCCTCTGATCATCGCCAACACGCGTTCTTCGGTTCCTGTGTACCCCGTGATGATTTGGATCTTATAACCGTCCATCTTCAGTAGCATTGGCCTTTGAAATGCGCCGCCGCCTTTTCCTTGCGCGCCAAATTTTGTGGTCGTCTTTACCGCCCGCAATTCCTTCAAAGAATTGGCGGGGTGGTCCTTGTGCAGGATCATAACCGCAGTCGTAGATGCAATCGATCCGATCGTCGGCATCTTCCGGATATCGTACTTGATACCTTTGCCGCCGGCACGCTGCTGGGTCGCCTGCTCACGCGAAACGGCAGCGATTTCCGTGCCGTCACGTTTGGCGCGATTCATCATGTAATTTGTTGCGACCACCCCCGAAGCACCAGGCATATTGACTGCAATCGCCGTAGGTTTGCCAGGAATGTGACGCGGCATGTATTTGGCAACCAGGCGGGCATAGTAATCATAGCCACCGCCTGCTGATGAGCGAATGATCACCTTGATCCGCTTGCCCTTATAAAAGCCTTCAGCTGTCGCTGGCGCAGTATCGATTGCCGATACGACAAGAGCAGCCGCAATCCCGCTCCCAAGTATCGACGTGAATTTCAAAGTTTTCATTGTCTTCCTCCCAGATTATTTTCAGTTACGTCCTGCAGCCAGATGGCAAGCAGCCCGTCGACTGTTGCCAACTCAAAAATGCGACCTACGGCCAGCCGCCAAGGGCAAGTATAACCGCACGACAATCCTGTTGGCCAGCCGCACCTTCAGATTTGGCCGGAATTGGAACATCGTTAATCAATTCGCCAATTTGGTTGCAATCTTTTGTTCGACTCGCCGTCCCGGGCCAACCACAAAGTGCAAGACGACACCGCGCTACGGGATCGGCAACAACGGCTCAGCGCCCTCGTGCAGCTGCATATCTACGGTACACAGCAACGCTGCCGTCGTCGCATAGTCACCGCTCAGCATGACTATCTCAATAAGCTGGGTTGGCCCGAAGACCGCTTTGGCCTCGGCAAACAACTCAGACGTCACATTATGGTCACTCCAGATCTGGCGCACCAGCTCGATCACCACCGCGTCGATGCGCTCAAGTCCATCGGTATCACGTCGGTACTTTATGGCATCGATGACATCATCGGAGACACCGACTTTGCGCGCTTCTTTTTCGTGCTGAACCCACTCAAACTGGTTATTCATCTCGCGAGCTGTCGCAAGGATCACGACTTCCCGCGTGCGGGGCGAATAGTCCGCCTCAAAGCGCAAATACTTGCCAAGCGCACTTCTGGCCTCAATCGTTTTCGGGCTATATAGCTTGATACCGCCCGGCCCTTGCAGGCCAGCAAGCGAGTAGCCGGGTTTTTTATAGGAATCCAATGAGCGCTTCGCCACCTCGTCAAGGCTATCGCGATCAGGGAGCGGCAAACGCATTCCAGACTTGGGATCGATATCACTCACAATTCTTCCTCCTTCATTTCTAGTTCAACCTAGCATTCTGCATCCAAGACCATCTGGGTCTGGATTACAGCAGCCAACAGCTTGTCGTCTTCGTTCATCAGCTGCGTCTGCCAAACCATTGTACGGCGCCCCCTGTGGAGCGGTGTCGTCACACCAATAACCTTCTCACCCAACAGTGCCGGTCGAAAAAAATTCGTTTTGCTTTCAACGGTCGTCGTCCGCACCCCAATTGGCAAGTTCAATATCGTTGCATGCCCACCCAAATAATCGGCAAATGTCATGAGCAGGCCCCCCATCAGCACGCCATTTGTATTGCTATAGGCCTGACCCGCAATCACACTGGCCTCGATCCGATCCGGCGTAGCCGAAATGATCTCGACACCGAGAAACCTCATGAATTCCGGCATATTTGCATGTAGTCGCTCGACAGGGTCCAATGGCCAATCCTTTATTCGTTGTTCGTCCAGAGTTCCCGCTAAAGCTCTGAAATCGTCTTGCCTGGCAAAATGTCCTGAGGGTCTACCTGGACTTCGATTAATGCCGGCCCGTCAACTTCGAGCGCTCGTTCGAACGCTGGCACGAAGCCAGACGTTGTTGTAACGGCTTCAGCTTCCAGACCAAACGATTTTGCGTAAGCAACAAAGTCCGGATTGACCAGATCGGTGCCACTGACACGGTTTGAATAGTGGCGTTCCTGGTGCATCCGGATGGTTCCGTACATGGCGTTGTTCACCACAATGAACACCACCTTGGCATTGTAACGTTTCGCGGTCGCAAGCTCCTGCGAAGTCATTAGGAAGCAACCATCACCTGAAAAGCAGACAACCTTGCGATCTGGCTCTCCGATGGCAGCAGAAATCGCCGCCGGCACGCCATAACCCATTGACCCGCTCTGCGGTGCCAGTTGTGTGCCGCGCTGTCGATATTGATAAAAGCGGTGGACCCAGACCGTATAGTTGCCGGCACCATTTGCAATGATTGCATCATCCGGCAATGTATCATTGAGCCATGTCACGATGTCGCTCATGTTGACTCGACCGGCGCCGGCAACAGGCTTTATGAAATCTCGATACGCGGTATTGGCACGCGCCACCCAAGCCGCACGCGAAGAAGAGGAACTCGCCCCAAGCTCGCACGCCATTGTCGCAAACCCTTCAGGTACCGCATGCATTAGGAGATCAGCCTGATAGACGCGTCCTAATTCATCCTCGCCGGCAGAAACATGGACGAACTTCTGTGCCGGTTTCGGTATCGAAAAAAGGCCGTAGCCCTGGGTCACGATATCGCTCAACTGGCCGCCAACAGCAATGATCAGGTCCGCCTCTTCGACGAGCTGGCGCAAAGCGGGGCTCACCGCCAGCCCCAACACGCCGGCATAATTAGGGTGGCGATTGTCAAACAGATCCTGTCGGCGAAACGCAGTCGCGACGGGGATGGCCTGCTTTTCTGCCAACGTCTGAAGTGCTTTGCACGCCGACACCGTCCATCTCGATCCACCTGCAATCAGGATTAGCCGCCGGGACGCCGACAACAGCGCGTCGAACGCCGACATCTCACGGGGCGATGGGTTAGGCTCAGGGGTGTGATACCGAACGCCCGTGGCCGCATGCACAGCTTCGGTTTGCATATCTTCCGGCAACGCCAACACGACCGGGCCAGGGCGTCCAGACGTTGCAATGTGGAACGCCCGTGAAACCATCTCGGGTATGCGCTCAGAATCATCTATTTGCGCCGTCCACTTGGAGAATTCGCCGAACATGCGCCGGAAATCGACCTCTTGGAAGGCTTCCCGCTCCATCATATCGCGGCTGACCTGGCCGACAAACAGGATCATGGGCGATGAATCCTGAAAGGCAGTGTGCACAGCGATGCTGGCATTGGCAGCGCCTGGCGCCCGCGTGACAAAGCAAAGACCAGGCCTGCCGGTGAGCTTACCATAAGCTTCGGCCATGTTGCCGGCGCCGTTTTCATGCCGACACACGATCAGTTTGATTTGGTCCTTGACGTCATAGAGCGCATCGAGCACCGCCAGGTAGCTTTCACCCGGGACACAAAAAACCGCGTCTGTCCCATGGACACGCAGACAATCTACGAGGAGTTGCGCACCTGTGCGCGAATTTGCTGCCACCGGTAATGTCCTTCTTGGTATCGTCAGTCCCGGGTTGTCCGCACCTGTTTGCCAAGCTCTTCGCAATCGCCATCCGTTTTCAGGCCGGCAGCCCGGATACCATAGAGAGCGAGTTCATCATCCTTGTGCTGGAGATCGCCGGTTACGCCAACCGCACCAATCACCTCGCCACTGTCATTACGAACGAGCTGGCCGCCGCCTTCACAAAACATCTGTCCATTGGCGACACCTTTGAGATACTCCATAAACAGCGGGCGTTGTTCGGCCCGCTGTCGGACGAGATCGGATGACCGGCCCAGCGCGAGCGCCGCGTAAGCCTTGCCGTACGCCATCTCAAAACGCAGCATCGCCGACCCATCTTCCTTCTTAAAGGCCTTTACAACGGCGCCGTTCTCCACAACAACCACACTGATCGGGCGCAGGTTCTCCCGGCGCGCCTGACCGATAATGGCATTGATGATATTTTCTGCCTGCTCAAGCGGTATCCCGGTCATCCTCGGACTCCTTATCTCAACATTCACCAGGCTGCGCTTCAGGCAGAGTGACACAGTATCGATTGTTGCCACAACGCCAATAATTGATCCAGCTCTTGATACTGCCTTGCATCCGCCCCACCATCGATTGAAATTGAACTGATCACGACGGTCCGATCGGTTACGATAACGGGAGCCGCAAGATTTTTCGAGTTCGCCCACGGTCGGATTGTAGGGAGTTCAATGAAGACCCGGGCACAGGAGAGAGAGGCATTGTAAGATGGCGATACGTACAGTTGCAATAATCAGCCCTGGTGAGATGGGAAGCGCCGTTGGGAAAGCGCTTGGCATAAATGGATACCGCATTGTGAGTTCGCTCTCAGGACGAAGCGAGGCAACCCGCGCCCGCGCTGCAGCTGCAGGCTTCGAAGATGCAGGATCGCTTGCAGATGTGGTCAAGGTAGCGGATATCATCTTGTCAATCCTGCCACCCGAATTTGCAGTTCAGCAGGCGGAAATGACTGCCGCCGTGATGAATGAAACGAAAACACCGGTGCTCTATGTAGATTGCAATGCAGTCGCCCCAGCAACCGCACAGGCCATTGCCGACACTATTTCCGCCGCCGGAGCCAAATTTATCGATGCAGGCATCGTCGGCAATCCTCCTGGTAAAGTTGCCAAACGAAAAACAAAGCTGTTTGTCAGCGGTCCCCACTCCGAGCTGCTGCAACAGTTCAGCAACCAATTCTTGGCCGTGCGCCAGTGCGGCACCGGGGTCGGCAGTGCATCCGCCGTGAAGATGGCCTATGCCGGGATTACCAAGGGCACGAGCGCTCTACATACCGCGATGCTGCTTGCCGCCGAGCGCCTTGGCGTCGCCGACGAATTACATAGAGAGCTTCAAGAGAGCCAGGCCGCAACCTACACCCGCATGGAAAACATGACCTCCGCACTTCCGGCCGTATCTGATCGCTATGTCGGAGAAATGCTGGAAATCGCAAAGACCATGGCATCTTGTGATATGCCGTCTGATTTCCACCAAGGCGCTGCGGATCTTTATCGCATCCTTAATGCCTCACCATTTGCTCGTGAACGGCGCGACACCGTTGACACGTCCAGAACCCTCCGCCAGACCGTCGAAATTTGCGCCCGCACCGGCTTAAGCGACGTGAAAAAGTGAACATCGCCCCCGGTCACCACCCAATAGCCAACGCCTTCAAGAATTTTTTCACGAGATGTCGATTTTGGTGCTTATCGTTCGTCTAGGGGGTGCAGAAGCGCGACCATCGTGGTCGAAACCATGGAGATGAAAATGCAATATATGTGCCTGATCTATGCCGCAGAAGGCTCTGGCCCGCAGCCCGGAACACCCGAGTTTGGTCCATATATGAAGGCGTATGGGGACTTTACCGCCAAAGTGAAGAACGAAGGCAAATTCGTTGCCGGCGACGCGCTGCAATCTGTATCGACGGCAACGACTGTCTCCGTCCGCGGCGGCAACACCGAAACCGTTGACGGCCCGTTTGCCGAGACCAAAGAGCAACTGGGCGGATATTATCTGCTCGACTGCGCCAACTTGGATGAGGCATTGAAATATGCCGCTCTGATCCCCGGCGCAAACCACGGTCGGATCGAGGTAAGACCCATCGTTGTTTGGGACCAGTAGACCATTTGCGCCGAATGAGCTTATGCGCAGCCCAAACAAGACAAAAAATACGGTGCATCTATCAATAGGAAGATAGCCCGCGTGCATTTGCCGGAATACTGAAAGGGCTTCACCACCATAGTCTCGTGACGGCCCTTTTCCTTAAGCCAAATGACAATCAATTGGAGCGAAACCCAATGGACGCAATATCCAATATGCCCCAACTGTTAGCTTATCAACCGAGCCTCATTGCGTTGGCTTGCCTGTGCCTCATCGTCTTGATCCAGAGCCTGCTCGCCGGCGTTGTCGGTTTTGGACAAAGTGCAGAAGTCCCCGGCATGCCCTTGAAAGGCAGTCATTCTGAAATGAGTTTCCGCATTTTACGTACCTACGCAAACTCGACGGAAAACTTATCGGTGATGGTTGCCACAGCGTTTCTCGCTATCCTGGCTGGCGCAAACGCCAATTGGGTCAATGGCCTCGTCATTCTGCACGTACTATTCAGAACCGCCTATTGGGCGGTCTACTACAGCGGCGTTGGCGCTGTAACCAATGGACCACGAACCATAACTTATGTCCTCGGCTGGCTGATGAACATAATTCTAGCGATTATGACCATCTTTGCGATGGCTTCTTAGGACACTAAAGGCAATGGAAGAGCCCCCACACCCAAAGCCAACCATTATACGACCTCACAATGCTGCCGCCATTCGAACCAGACCAAACCATCAAAAAGATTGTTCGTGAAGAATGGGGACGGATCCTTGCCTCTTTGGTCAAATCATTGGGCGACTTTGAATTGGCCGAAGATTGTCTGCAAGACGCCATCGTTGCTGCGATAGATCATTGGCAACGCCAAGGATTGCCAAACTCTCCGGCCGCCTGGTTGATTACAACGGCGCGCAGAAAGGCCATTGATCGCCTGCGCAATGATAAGATTCGCACGGCCAAGGCGGACGAGATTTCTTATTTGAATGACCTCGATAATCTATTCAGGGCTGAACCGGAAATCGATTCGATACCGGATCACCGTCTTGAAATGATCTTCACTTGCTGTCATCCGGCCTTGGACGAAAAAACCAGCGTTGCATTAACATTGCGCACACTTGGCGGACTCACGACAGAGGAAATTGCACGCGGATTTCTAGATAAACCCGCAACAATGGCGCAGCGCCTGGCGCGCGCGAAGAAAAAAATTGCTCTAGCCAAAATTCCGTATGAGGTCCCCGACGTCAGCGTATTGCCCGAACGTCTGTCATCCGTGCTTCGTGTTCTCTATTTGATTTTCAATGAAGGCTATGCCGCCATGACGGGCGACAGCCCAACACGCGCTGATCTGTCCAATGAAGCCATTCGCCTCAACCGCATAGTCTGTCAATTGCTTCCGGACGAAACCGAAGCCGCTGGTCTTCTCGCACTGATGCTCTTGCATGACTCACGACGTCTCTCGCGCAAAGACAACAATGGCGACATGGTTGCCCTTGAGCATCAAAACCGCGCCCGATGGGACAAAGCGAAAATTCTGGAAGGCAAAGCGATCTTGAAGGCTACGCTCGTCAAACAGCGTATTGGTCCCTATCAGCTGCAGGCCGCAATCAGCGCTATTCACGCCGAAAGCACCACCTGGCAGAACACCGACTGGCCTCAGATTGCAGCGCTTTATCAACTCCTATATTCAATCCAACCGTCTGCAGTGGTGCGCATCAATCAGGCCATTGCCGTATCATACGCCGATACCCCTGTCGCTGCGCTGGCCCTCCTTGACGCTGCGGCGGCCGGCGGGCAACTCACCCGCTATCAGCCCTATTACGCAGCCAAGGCAGATCTGCTCGCCAGGGATGGGAATTTGTCTGAAGCAAACAAATACTTCACAAAGGCGATAGAACTCTCGCAAAATCGGTCGGAAAGAGCCTTCTTAGAAAAAAAACGCGAAATGCTTTGCAGCCAACCCGATCGCTGACCGCAAACGTCAGCCACAAGGTCTTTTGCAACGCGAACGGCCATGAAGTTTCCCTGTTCCAAGCCTAACAGCAGAGCCATACAACGCGGTCAGATAAATGAAAGTCAGGAGCAAATGGGTATGATCAAACTCATCATGTGCTTAACGCGGCGGCCGGATATATCCCGCGAACAGTTTCAGGACTATTGGTTGAACAACCATGGTCCATTCTTTCAAAGCAACGCAGCGATCATGAGAGCCAAAAAATATATTCAAAGCCACACACTGGATAGCCCTCTCAACGACGCCATGAGAACCTCTCGGGGCATGCGGCCTGAATATGATGGGGTGGCAGAGGTGTGGTTTGACTCAGAAAAAGATCTTATTGAGGCCATGGGCTCGGCCGACATGCAAGACTTGGCCGCCGCCTTGCTCAAAGATGAGGAGACGTTCATCGACCACACCAAGTCATCCGCCTTCCTGGTAAAGGAAATTCAATTTTAGCCCGCACCCTCTGATGCGCAGGTCCATGAGACGAACCACGAGCCGTCAATTCAGATGACAACACGATCGATCGCAGCGGTGCGACCAAATTCGAGACCTGGAATGGCCGGCGGTCAGAACAAGCCGGCCATCCCTGATTTCTAAATTACGCCTTGCGCCTCACTTGCAGTCGATTGCCCTTGCAGCCGACGCTTGATAGGTCAGCTTGCAGTTCATGCCGACTTTTAACGCCTTGCGCTTGGCCTTCTTACCGGCGACCGTAATCTTGGTGTTACGACCGCTTACCCGGGTCTTTTTCTTCTTGCCGTTGGCGTCGAAGGTTACGCGCCGACCGCCGCGCTTGATGCCTACAATCTTGCCGGTAATATTCTCAATCGGAATGACCGCTTTCGAGACTTTGATGTTGCCGGTGTAGCTGGATGCGCGTTTCGCCGCCGCAACGACATCTTTCGAGTAGGTGAAGAGCTCGCCAATCGCTTTCTGCACGGCCTCACCATCCAACACTCTCAGCGGAAACTTGCGTTTCTTCACATCAGCCACAAATTTCGGATCCTTCGTCGTATCGACAAAAGCCTTGCGCAGGGCTGCAACGCGATCTGCTGGCACACCGGGGCCGACAACATACGGGCGACCGTACAGCTGTCTGGAATAAATCAACCGCAAGATTTTCTTGTCACGCTCGGTCTTGGCCAGATCCATAATAAGCGGCACCGTTGGCAGATCGGGATGCTTCTCGATCGCCATTTGGATGAGAATTTTAACTTTTTTCTCTTTCAGCCACTTCGGCCGCGTACCAACAACAGACGACCAGGACCAACCACAACGGCCTTCAAGTTCGCCGCGTTCATAAGCAAAATTGATGTCGTTGCCACCCGGATAGCCTGTCACCAGCTTCAACTTGGTACCAAGAACGTTGTTCATGACTTTGGGGAATATATCGGTGTCACCGGAAGGACCCGTACCGCCGACAATAAGACCCCGGGTCTTCATGTCTTCCCAAGTGTTCACCGGAACGGTGTGCCAAGCAACACAAACACTGACCTCGCTGTTGAGGCTACCGATCCAATGCATCTTGGTGACGTCGAGCTTTATGCCCTTCTCACCGAACAACTGCGCATTAGGAATGCCACGGCCAATGTTGGCGATCACGGTGCCATCTTGCGCAAGGGTATTGTAGACCTCATTCGCCAACAGCAAGCTACCGGCACCGGTACGATTCTTGGAAACCATCGAAGGACCACCAGGAATATGCCGTCCCATATGCCGCGCCAGGAACCGCGAATACGTATCGTATCCACCCCCCGCGCTGTAGCCGATCATCATCGAGATCTTTTTGCCCTTATAAAAATCAGCGACCTTGTCGGCGCTGGCGGGGCTTGGAAGCAGCAGGCCAGCAACCAGAAATGCCGGCAGGCCCCAATTGAGATGTCTAATTTGCTTTGTCATTTGAACCTCCACAATTCGTGGTTAAGCTCGACCGTTCACGTGGCCGACCTCCCTATCCCGCAATGGTTTTGGGGATTTCCAACCCTTTCATGATGCTCGATTTCAAGCAAGCTAAATCACGTTCTTTGATCCCGACCGGGTGATCGGTCAATCAAATTACCAATCGGCGCAGGCGCACATTGTTGGCTTGCAGGGCGCGTCGAGAGCCGCATTCTCTGCAGCCATTGCGGGGAGCTGACAGCTCAAGGCCACCGCTTGCCGCCATCGCCTCGCGACATAATCCGCACACTGTGATGCAGGCGTTCTTGAGCTAGTACTTCAGCTATACAAAAAAAATCATAGATCATGGCCCCCTGCGTCCCCTTTGATCGGAATCAATATAAATCCTGGTTGAATGAGACAACTTGAGATTGGCCGTGATCGGATTTAAGACCGCGAATCTCTATTCATGTATAAACATATTCTCATTGCAACAGATGGTTCCGAACTCGCAACCGAGGCCGTGACACATGGACTTCAATTCGCCAAATTATGCAAAGCAGTTGTAACCGTTGTCACCGTCACGGAACCGTTCCATAGCCTGGGCGATAAGCAGCACATGTTCTCAGGCTTGCCTGAGGCGCAGCGCCGCCAGGCCATTAGTTTTCTTTTCGACCAAGCAACCAAACTGCTTGACGAAGTTGCAGCATGCGCGCAATCAGCCGGCGTCAAATGCGAGTTGAAGTTGGTCGAAAATTCGAACCCATATGACGGCATCATTGCCACCGCTAAACAATGCGGTTGCGATTTGATCGTAATGGCGTCGCACGGGCGTAGCGGTGTGTCCAAACTATTGCTCGGCAGCCAAACCATGAAAGTCTTGACGCATACCGATATCCCGGTCCTGGTCTGTCGGTGATCCCGCCAACGGGCAGTTGGGGCCCCGAATAGCGCACATAAGGCTGTCACCTCATTGTCGAAGCTATCATGACGGCCTGGACCAGGCCAGTAAGTCCGAAATTTTCTGGCTCAAATCGTGGCTTGGGACATTGGCGATGTCCTTGGGAAACTCTGCACGAATAACCGCCTGGACACGATGAGCCATCACCTGACGGAGATCCCCCAGGAAAATCGGGGCGGCAATCACCACAAGCTTCTCAAAGTGCTTCGCATTCAAGTTTTTCAGCAGCATGTGCGCCACGGCGCGCGCCGCAGCCTTTTTCCGCAACCGGTGTGCATCCGATGTCGGCTCCATTGCATGCCGACCAGGTCCCACAGACTCATGCGACCGCCCGGGCCTGTCGGCATAAATATCGCCCGACTTCGGATGTTCGGAAACAATTTCCTGGTCTCGCAGCTCCACAAATGGCCCACCCAGCGACGTCTGCTCGAAAATGCGCGCCCGCCCGGCATCTGCAACGACTGCCCACGTGGTTTCAAATTTCACTGTTCCAGATCCATCGCTGTTTCCATTTTTCATCCGATAACACACCGCCACGAAACGACAATTGACAGCGATCAATTCAACACCAAACTGCGATCTTGGATCAGCGTGTCCACCCGGATTATAGCCGCCGCCCCGTCTCAAGAGAGCCCATCGCGGGGTTGTCGCGACCGATTCAATAAAAGAGATTGGGCCAGACGGGAAAAATACCTCGTTGGGCCTCATTAACGCAGCCGCTTGATGGCCGAAGACGGCAATTTAGACGGGCAAGCCGTCTTGTTTCCCCTTGATCTCGAACAATGCCGTATCAATCCAATGATATATTTTGCCGCCATCCCGTCTATCCGGAGAGGCAAACAATGTCATTTAAAACCATTCTTGTATACTTAGACGACCAGAATGAACTCGACCCCCGCCTCAGCACGGCCTGTCGCATTGCAGAACAAGGCGGCGCCCATGTAAGTGCCCTATGCCTTTCTCTTCAGGTCTACAATGACTACGCGGCAAGCGGCGATGGTTTTGTCACAGAATTTGACGTTGAAAAATACGAAACGACCCGCGAGCAGGCGTCGGCGGGCGCGTCGGCGGCAAAGGCAAAGCTCGCGGATATGGGAGTCTCCGCAGACACACGTTGGGCGAGTTACGATTCCCTTGGGTTGACTCAGATTGCTGCAAGTCAGGCCCGACGAGCAGATTTAGCCATCGCCAGCCAACCTGTAGCGGGGCAATATGAGGCACTTCGCAATGCGGTTCTTGATGGCGTCCTGTTCTCTTCGGGGCGACCGATGCTTTTGTTACCAAACGACTGGCGCGGCACTGCTCCTGGTAGCAACGTTTTGGTCGCATGGGACGGATCCAAGGAGGCTTCGCGGGCAATCAACGACGCCTTGCCGTTTATTGATAACGCGGCTGCCACGACGGTCGTGATTGTCGATCCCAACATTCGAGACAACAGATTCGGCGAAGAGCCAGGCGCGGAGATTGCAACCGCCCTTGCCCGCCATTGCTCCAAAACAACCTTAGATCGGATACCAAGCAGCGGCAGGCATATCTCCGACGCCCTTCTCACTCGTGCGATCGATGCTAATGCAGATCTGATTGTCATGGGAGGCTATGGCCATTCCCAGCTGCGAGAAACAATCTTTGGCGGTGTCTCTCGTGAGATGATATCAAAGAGCACCATCCCTTTATTGTTGTCTCATTGAGCGAGCACTACCAAAGCCATTAGGCCGGCTATAATTCGGCAACTTTTGTTGTCTGCTTAATCGTTGACCCGCATCAACGCAGCTGCCGCAATACCGGATTATAGTTGATTGATGGTCAAGTTTCATAGGGAACCGGACAATGGATGCTACAAAAATTCACGAATATGCACGCCAGCTGAAGGAGGCCCACGGGGCAAAGGCGGCTGCAGAAGCAGCGCAGAAAGCTGCCGCATTCGAAAGCAAAGGCGACAAGGACCAAGCAGAAACGTGGCGCCGTGTGGCAGCTGCGCTGACAGAAATGCGCGGTCCCCGCGAAAGCTAATCTTGTTAGCAAGTAAGTTGGATTAGCTCTATACTGATTGCTGAGCATGCAAAGCAATCATCGGCCAATAGCCGTCTCAAAAGCCCCGACCGGCATGCCTGGTGTTCCGGCTCAAGAGTAGGGCTTTGTCCCAAAGCTCCCTCAAAATTGATCCCGACACGTCCAACAAGGCCTAATGCCTCGAACATGTGGATGACCTGAATCAAAGGCATCCGCGGCGACTTCAACTACAACGTCATCGTTTTAGGAAATCAATGACCTCGAAAAGGGGTACCGGAGATGGCACACAAACAGATCCTGTTTCGGTCCGCGGCACGTGAAAAAATCTTAGAAGGCTGTACAAAACTTGCCGACACGATTCGGTTAACATTGGGGCCGAAATCCAAGTCAGTGCTGATTCAAAAGAAGTGGGGCGCACCACTCGTTTGTGATGACGGCGTCACGATTGCAAAGGAATTTGATCTAGAAGATCCGGAAGAAAATCTGGGCGTGCAAATGTTGCGCCAGGCAGCGGAGCAGACAGGCGACAACGTAGGCGATGGCACATCGACCTCGACCATACTGGCGCATGCAATCCTTGCGGATGGGATCCGCAACGTCGTTGCCGGCGCCAGCGCTGTCGACATAAAGCGTGGCCTGGATTTGGCAGCCGCACGAGCCATCGAGATTTTGAAAGCCTTGTCACGACCGGTGGAGCAACGCATCGAAAAAGCTCAGGTGGCAACCATCTCGGCCCACAACAATGCGCAAATCGGTGAGCTCGTTGCAGACGCTATGGATCGGGTTGGAAGCGAGGGCGTGATCACCGTGGAGGAAGCAAAAACGACAGACACGACCCTCGACGTCGTAGAGGGAATGCAGTTCGACCGTGGCTATGTTTCACCCTATTTCATCACCGACCCCGAGCGGATGCTCGTAGAGTTGAGCGAACCGTTAATCCTCATCCATGAAAAAAAACTCGCAAGCCTTCAACCGCTCCTTCCACTTCTAGAGAAGGTTGTACAGTCCGGCAGACCATTGCTTGTGGTTGCTGAGGATGTGGAGGCCGATGCATTGGCCACACTCGTCGTGAACAAGCTGCGCGGTGGGTTGCGGGTTGCCGCGGTAAAGGCACCGGGATTCGGTGACCGCCGCAAAGCCATGTTGACAGACATTGCCATCCTGACCGGCGGTTCAGTCATCAGCGAAGACCTTGGCATCAAGCTCGAAAACGTCGCAATCGACATGCTGGGCAAAGCCGATCGCGTGGAGATCGACAAAGACGCAACGACCATCGTAGGCGGCGCCGGCAGCAAAGATGACATAGAGGCACGCATCAAACAAATTCGCAACCAGATCGAAGACACCACCTCGGACTACGATCGCGAGAAGCTGCAGGAACGTCTCGCCAAGCTTGTTGGGGGCGTCGCAGTGATCCGGGTCGGTGCACCGTCTGAAAGCGAATTGAAAGCCCGAAAGGAAGCGTTGGACGATGCCATCAGCGCGACCAAGGCGGCCGTTGCAGAAGGGATCGTTCCAGGTGGCGGCTTAGCACTGCTCAGATGCACCGAGGGACTTAGCAAACTCGAAGACCAACACGATGGTGATGTTAAAACCGGAATTCAAATCCTGAAGCGCGCGCTTCAAGCGCCTGCAAGACAGATTGCAGAAAATTCGGCAATGGACGGCGGTGTTGTCGTCGCTCAAATGTTGGCAAATACCGGCAACTACGGTTTTGATGCTGCCAAACGCGAATACGTCGACATGGTGGAGGCTGGAATCATAGATCCAACCAAGGTCGTCAGAATAGCCCTCGAAAATGCTGTCTCTGTCGCCAGCGTCCTGCTCTTGACGGAGGCAACGTTGACGGAGTTACCCGAAGCCAAGGACGTCCAGACCACAACGCCACAGATGGCACTTTGATGGCACTGTGAGGTGGGGTCAGCGTTTGCATGTATTGATATCGCCGATCACGCCAGCCACTATCGCCGCGGTCGACGGCCAGCGAAATCAAATTGCCCAAGACTTCCCCAAAATCTCGCTCTTTACGGGCTCAGGCACTATTCTTTTGACTTAGCCGGCCGCGCAGATGGGCTGGTCACATGAGATGGCCGGCGGCGACCTGTCAAGTATTCGAGAGCGTCTCAGGGTACCGTCATGACGGGACCAGTCGATAACTCTATCACTCGCGCAGATACACTGCCCAGAAGCATCGATGCAGTCCGCCCTCTCCCCCTTCGACCGACGACGATTAGGTCAGCGTTTGCAGACGTTGCGGCCTCGACAATCTCGGTTGCCGGGTCTCCCTCAAGAAGCTTGGTACTTATTTGCTTGGCACCGGCAGATTTTGCTCTTGCTACAGCATTGTTAAGGCGTCGCTCGCCTAACAGATTGTGTACTGCTCGGCTCAATGCCGCCTGATGAGTCAATTGCTGACCCAACGATATGCCGCCTGGCACAACCGTTCTTGGATCAAACGATCTCAAATCATCACTCAATTGATCATGAAACTCATTTTCAGCAAACCTGATTTCGTCTGACGACAACTCATCGAATTGTAGTGCTGAAACTATGATCAACTCAGAGCCAAACTTGTCGGCGATGCTTGCCGCCATGTTGACTGCGCGTATCGCCTGCTCTGACTCGTCCGTGGCAGTCAAAACTACTTTCACTAAACCGCTCCCAACTACACCCATCAACCCAGTATTCTTGATCCAATCAGCTTTGAATGTTGTTGATCGGCATCAATTATTGCACAGCAAATGTTTGGTCTCGGTTGAGAACCGGAGCGCGGTCAACACGCGGCGAATTGACGGGTTTGCTCAACGCCTAACCGGCTTACGTCCAGGTGCACCGATTTCCCTCAAATACGTTAGGAGCGCGCCAATATCAGGTGGGCTGAGTTTGAACTCGGGCATGTCTGGATGGCCGGTTCGGATCCCTTCCGCTAAAGCTTCTGCCAAGTGCTCCACTGGGTAGCGTTTGGCAAGATCGCGAAATGGTGGGGCCTTGGCATGTGGGCTGCGGCCGCCGCGCCCAACGGCGTGGCAGCGCGAACACAATTTCTCGGCAATCTCTTGGCCACGCACGTTATCTGCGACTTTTCCTCGAGCGGCTTCGACATAATAAAATTGGACACTGAGTGCAAAAGCAAGGGCCATCAATGCGCGCATATAAGCCTCCTCATATCATAGCCCATTGTCACAATCTTGCACGCCACGGCGTTGATCACGATCAACAGGCCACCCAAGTCCGAGCCCACCGACAACGGGTCGCTATATGGCCTTTCCATAGCAGAACTCATGCCATTCTATTCAAGATGCTGTGCCAGTTGGCGCAAAACGTTCGTAGGCCCAACAGTCGGCCGATATGACACCGCCAAACCCACCCACAACATTACCAGACCTAACACGCAGCAGATTCGACAGGAAATCTGGAAGTGACACGCACGCTCCAACACGCCAGCCAACAATCGCGTCGGATCAATGATCACATCCATCTAGGCCAGCGGGCTCGCATAGAACACACCGCCCAAGGCGATGAAAACACCTGCCAGAATGCTAAGCCGACGATCTTTGAGTGTTTTGGGTGGCGGGCGCCGTCACGCTTTTCCGGAGCATCAACAGTTCGGTCAGGTTCTCGGCATTTATGAAACCGAGCAGGCGACCACTTTTGTGCACGACAGCAACGACACCGGATGCACTCTTTTGAAGCAAATCAAGAGCACGTGAGGCCGGAACATTCTCACTAACGGTCGGAACTTCGCGATCCATGACTTCGCTGACTCGGGTATCGGCGCCCCTTGCGTGATAGTTTTCGACCAACAGACGGCGAGTGAGAATTCCGACCACATGACCATCATGATCCAATATCGGAAACTCTTGCTGCGTCGTATGTAATAATTTGCCAGCCGCGACCTCAAGAGTTGAAGTTGTTTCGAGCGTCTCAAACGAATCGATCATTGCATCCTTGGCTTGCATCCCATCAAGAACCGCGCGCATCGCAACCTGACCACCTTCGCCCGTTGCAGCAAGGAATATGAAAAGGGCAATCAAAATCAAGACTGGATTACCCATGAGGCCCAAAACCCCAAACAGGATTGCAAGCGCTTGGCCTACACGCATGGCGATCTGCGTTGCGGTAAGGTAGCCGTAAAAGAACGTAAGTATGGCTCGAAAAATACGTCCGCCATCCATTGGAAATGCAGGAACAAGATTAAACACGAAGAGCGCGATATTGGCGATAGCGATCTGCGAAATGAAGTTTTGCGGGACCAATAGTTCTTGCGCATCGGTCGGCATGTTGAGCTTGCCGCCAAGTGCAATGACGATTACGCCCGCGATGACGAGATTGACAAGGGGTCCCGCAATTGCAACGAAAATTTCACGTTGCGGTTTTTCCGGCATTCGCTCCAACGACGCCACACCACCGATCGGCAACAGCGTTACGTCGGGGGTCTTGATACCGTATCTCCTGGCCGCGAATATATGCCCGAATTCGTGCAACGTGACACAGGCAAACAAGATGAGAATGAAACCCACCCCGTAGACCGCAGCCATCGGCCCATCCTTGACCCAAAACGCTATACCTAGCCATGCCAGGAGAAGGAAAAAGGTCAGATGCACACGAACGGTTGTTCCTGCGACCTGAAACAACTTGATCGATCCAGATACAAACATTGCTATCTGCCCTTTGTTGGCTCGCAACCTTGCGTTTGATCGGACACCGTGATTGGCTTGTCCTCAAAGTGGTTCAACCACGACAGGACGGCTAATAAGGCCTTATGACGAGAACATCGCAAAGGCGGTCGTTTAACAAGTCGGTGGTAACGCTTCCTGCAAAGGTGCGCGCCAATCCAAGCCTGCCATGGGTCCCCAAAACCAACAATTCTGCGCCAAGTCGTTCTGTCTCTTGCTTCAAGACATCGTGAGGGCGTCCCTGGCGAACAAGGTGGTGCACCTTCCCAGTTGACAGCTCTGAAACATTGGTGCCGCGGATCAAATCCTGCATTTGCGCTTCTATGAACGCCAACAGCTGGCCTCGCCTGCTCTCAATCGCCTTGGTGCGCGTTGCTGGATCTCTAAACCGCGACACGATACCCAAACCCGGATCGTCTTCGTAGGCATGAATCAGGTGGATATCGGCCCCGGGCGCGGTCTCGATCGCCGCGCGTACGCCGGCGCTGGAATAGATCGAGAAGTCCACGCCAACAACAACGACACGGTATGCACCTTTCGGCTTGGTCTTGGTCACAAGCACGGGCATATTAGTCGCGTGAATGATCTGCTCTCCGATTGTTCCCTCAATTGATAGATTTTCTTCAAGTATCCGGTTGTGCAAACCAATCACAATCATATTAGCTTCTTCGATTAGAGCCCTTTCAACGATATCGATGTCAGCACGTCCAACCACGATATCAATGGTAATCGCAACTTGTTCAGAGTGCGGTATGCTTCGCAGCAGCGAACGAATGTAGTGGTCGCTGGTCGTCAATAAAGCAGACTGAGCGTCATCGGGCAGTCCTTCATCGACAATGTGGGCAATTATGACTTCAGCGTTGTGCTCGATCCCAAGCTCTATCCCGCGCCGCACCGCAAGGCCGGATTGATCCAATAGGTCAGAAGCAACCAGTATTTTTTTGAGCTTGCGCGTAGGCGCCGTCATGTGCGCTCCTCCAAAGAAATTTGCCGAATTTGCAACCGATTGATTTAATACTAAAACCATCGCGCCGAAGGGTCTTTGCGCCAGATCATGCCGGCAGATTTCTATGGATTCGCCAGGGTGTAACGGGCTTTCCACGTCTGCTCCCGCCGGCTCTCGCAAATCGCTTAGCTGCGCGCTGTAATAGGGCTCTGACCCAATCAACGGACGATAGCCTGAAGACGTGCCATCCCATTCTCAATCGCTAAACGTTGCAACACACGCCGCATGATACGACCCCGCCGCCTCCACGCCCCGAGAATACCCGACGGCCTCGTCGCCCAATGCTTCGTTGTGAACGGCCATGTCACGAAATCGCCCGTAGAGCGCATGACTTGCCAGGATATGATCAAGCATTTGAGGGAAGCCGTTATGGATAACCGAGAACCTCCGTCCTGGAGTTATCGCCCGATCGAGAACGACAAGTGATCTATCGGCGAGATCTGAATTCCCAACGTCCTCCGGCGCCCCCAAAATTATGCGCAATCCGGTCTCGTGCTCTTGCGCGTTGAAATCGCCTGCAACAACGATATGCGCCGACTCATCCTGATCGAATATATCGTCAACAGTCAATCGTAATTCGAGCGCCTGCCCCGTGCGTTTTAAACCTGAGAGATAAAATCCCTCTGCCCAGCTACTGATGGATCTCCACGTAAACTTTGAGCTTTTCTGCCCTGGTATGCTGCTCGCTAGTGGCGCGCGCAGATGCACATTGATGACATGTAACTGATAGTCTCCGATATCGATCACAGTTACCAGTATCGGGCGATCGAACCTCAACATGACCTCGGTATTATCCTGGTCCGATGTTGAACATAGCTTGACCGTGGCCGGCGGTACGCGCGCGTTCCAAACCTGCCTGGTTTCGATGATAGGGTAGCGTGTCAGGGTCACCAGATTATGAGCGGTTGTCGCCCCTGAATGGCGCGTGGATTTTGTATAAGCCCGGTTATAATCCGCATACCTTGTATGCTCCAGCAGCTGATCGAGAGCTTGAAGGCTTCGTTCGGAACTGGCCGGCAGTTTCTGGCTATTGACTTCCTGAAGACACAAAACATCGGCTTCTAGCCGCTCCAGTGCGGGCCGCAGGACTGCGAGCCGATGGTCTATCGGAAGATCGAGGGTCTCAAGATTGAAGGTTGCAACACGCATTGTTGTTCGATCAATTTGACTGGATGGCGACCTTGTCCTGACCTGGTCCCTTCAAGTCTCAACTAGGCGGTCCTCTATTCACTTATGCCAGGCGCTGCTTGTCCCAATTGATTCTCATCAAAGGTCACTTCTGACTGGTCTGAAGCACGACAAACACTATCGATCAGGAGGATGCCGTCACGAGCCGCCAGCGTTCGCCAGAACTGGAATGGCGTCTCGGGCTACATAAGCCAGATCGAACACTTGCCTATTTCCGGGACCGATTTGCTCTGGATCAAGGCAACTGAATCCGATTATTCGTCTTTCTTATTGAAGTCTTTCGAAAAATCGCCTGATCGGGACGGATGATAAGGTTGGTATTGGCGGAAGGAGCGAGGTATGAGTGACGAAAATGCAGAATCGCGCAAACCAACTGTCGTCAGTCGTGCCGGATTTCGACTGCCGCAGATCGCCACGTTCACTGCAGAACGGCCTTGGCAGTGGCTAGCCGCCGGATATCGGGACATCTGGCATGCACCTTCGGTAAGCTTGGCCTATGGCACAATTTTTTTCTGCGCGACCGCCCTATTGGCCTGGGGCCTGACGATATTCAACATGCAGGCTGCTGTTCTCGCCTTGTGCGGAGGCTTTCTCCTGCTCGGCCCCATGTTGGCCGTGGGGCTCTACGAGATCAGCCGACGCATTGAATCTGGCGAACCCGTGTCGCTTGGAGCCGCTCTTGGAGCAATTGGCCGCGCCAAAGGTCAGATTGCGTTTATGGGAGTTGTCTTACTCATCCTGTATCTGATTTGGGTGGAAGCAGCGCTGATACTGTTCATGCTCTTCATGGGACCAATCGATTTGCCTCCAGTTGAAACATTTATCCCAACACTCTTGTTCAAGCCGAACGGTATCGGCCTTCTTGTGGTCGGCAGTTTGGTCGGCGGCATTCTCGCGATCACCGCCTATGCGATCAGCGTGGTCTCCATTCCCTTGCAACTCGTCGAAGAAATCGACGCAATTTCGGCGATGCTGACCAGCATCAAGGTTTGCCTGATGAACTGGCAGGCCATGGCGCTGTGGGCCATCCTCATTGCAGTGTGCATTGCCGGCGGCATTGCGACGCTGGGCTTAGGGCTCATATTTACGTTTCCGTTGATAGGCCATGCCTCGTGGCACGCCTTCCGCGACATCATCCCCGAGCCCTCCAACCGCTGATCTCATGCCGGATCAACGGTCGGCCTCGCCGGATGGGTCCTCATCCTCCAAGACCCGCCAGGCCGCTCCGTCGAGGTCATCGAACTGACCGCTCTTCAACGCCCACAAGAACGCGCAAAGCCCTAACAAGCCAAGCCCGAGCGCTGCAGGAATCAACCATGCTAATGCGGTCATGATCCTCCTCCGTCTAGCTTGACGACTTGTAAGCGGGCGGCATTCGCCGTAACGGCTATGGAAGACGCCGACATCGCCAATGCGGCAATCAGCGGTGTTACAAAACCAGCGATCGCGAGAGGAATGCAAATCATATTATAGCCCAGTGCAATTCCGAAATTTTGCAGAGCAAGTCTGCGCGCCGCCTTCGCAACATGCAGGGTTCGCACCACTGGCGTCAAATATTTGCCCTGAAATACGCCGTCTGCTGCCGTCTGCGTTATATCCGCGGCGCTCGAAGGTGACAGGGACGCCCGTCCCGCCGCAATTGCGGGCGCATCATTGAGGCCATCACCCACCATTAAAATGCGATAACCTTTCTTCGCCAGCGCATCGATATGGTGAAGTTTATTGTCCGGCGTCACCCGGGCGCGCCAGTTTTCAATGCCTAACTGCGCTGCGACTTCGGATACCGCGCCATGGTGATCACCGGAGAGCAATTCGATGTGGTAGCCCTGCCGCAACAATTCGGTGATAACGGGCTTGGCATCTGGACGAAGAGTGTCAGCGAATGTGAATGGCGTGAGCTCGCCATCGCAATCCTCAAACCAGAGGCTGGCCGGTGAATCAAGCTGGCCTTCAGCAACCCCGATCCAACCGGCCGAACCGAGTTTCATCGAGCCACTCATGCCAGTGTGGCAAACACCGGCACCGGCAATCTCTTTGATGCTGTCGGGAACCTGCACAGCCACGCCACGACCGCGGGCTTCTTCAACAACCGCCACTGCAAAAGGATGACGGCTTGCCGCCGCCAGCCCCGCTGCCTTGGCAATCGTCGTATCTGCGACGTCTTTGGCATTGACGAGTCGCATCTTGCCCGTTGTCAACGTCCCGGTCTTATCAAAGACAACGGCGTTGATGTCAGCCATTCGCTCCAGGCCGTCGGCTGCTTTAATTATTATTCCATTGGCGAACAACCGGCTTGTCGCCGCGACTTGAACAGCCGGAACGGCCAATGCCAATGCGCAGGGACACGTAATAATCAGAACGGCGACCCCGCACATAAGTGCGAATTCCCAGCCCGCCCCGGCAATCAGCCAGCCGGTGAATGTCGCCGCACCAAGCAAATGTACCGCCGGCGCGTAAATCTCTGCGGCACGGTCGGCAAGTCGGCGATATTGACCGCGCGCCTGTTCTGCCGCCGCCATCAACCTGCCGATCTCAGCAACCAACGATGTTTCCGAAGATCCGCTGGCAATGATCTCGAGTGGTGCGGTCAGATTTATCGACCCAGCATGAACATGATCCTCTGCGTCGACCGGATGCGGTGTCGTCTCGCCGGTAATCAATGAATTCTCAATATCGCTTGCCCCGGCCACGACGCGACCATCAACAGGAATTCGTTCACCGCGCGCAACCAGAACACGCATTCCCGCTTCGACCTGTGCACCATTGATACGCTGCGTTGCACCGGCGACCGTAATGACCGTCGCGTCCAAATTTTTGAAAGCCATCAGATTTTGAGCAGCATTGCGGGCCGTTGATCGAATTCTTTCATCAAGAAATCTGCCGATCAGCAAGAAGAATGTAAGCATGACAGCAGCGTCGAAATAGACCAATTCGCTTGATCGCATCGCCTGAAAAAGGCTCATGCCTGTGGCAAGGAGGATGCCGAGCGAAATCGGAACGTCCATATTGAGACGAAACGCACGAAGTGCAGTAACCGCGCTGCGGAAAAAGGGTTGTGCGGAATAGGCAATGACAGGCATCGCAATGAGCGCCGAGAGCCAGTGAAAGAGGGACTGGAGATTGGCATCCATATCGCTTGCCAGTCCGGCCCAAACCGATACCGACAAGAGCATCACGTTGGCAGCACCGAAGCCGGCCACCGCGAGCCGCCACAACAAGTCATCAAGCTGCGCCTTGCCAGTACGGTCGCCGGCGTCCACCAAAAGTGCAGACTCGAAACCCGCTTCGGCCAATGCTGTGATGAGGCGTTCGGTTGTCGCCTGAGGACTGACAAACTTGATATCGACGCGCTTTGCGGTGAGATTGGCTCGGGCCTGACGGACACCGGGAGTATTTCGAAGCGTGCGCTCGATGGCCGCCATGCAGCTGCCGCATCGCATGTTCTCAACGGACAACAATATGTTCTGCACAGTCTCGCCGGCGTTGGCTTCCGCGCCCACTGTGTGCCCGCCTTCCGGGTGCGCGATCGGTCCGGGAACAGTTACCGTTTCAGCCATAGTCGCCTCTTTGCGCGGTAGATAACCCGAGCGTTCTCGCCCGCACGCTGCCGCGCCTCGACGATGACCAGCCAGTTGCCCTTTCCGAGCTTTGACATCGCCGTAACGTATCGGCCCGGTTTCGCTTCCCTGAATCTCAATGATGAATCAAATCTACTGGTCGCCGGACGCCCGAGCATGGCCGTAACAATCAGACCGGTCACCGGAGTCCCATCGCTCGTGCTCATAGCGACTTGGAGCTGTTGCTTTCCAGGTATGATCGAGACGTCATCGCGCCATCCGCGTGTGCGCTGGCGGTCAGCCTCGGCGATGCGCGCGTTATAGGCCAGACCCTTTCGGTAGGCATCGCGCGTTTCTACACCGGCATGTGTGACAAGCGCCCAATAGAGCATAACGCCGTTTGCAAGAAACACGACAGAAAAGAACGCTATGAAACCGAGCAAAGCGTGCCGCCCGCTAATTTCTGGACTGGAACCACTCGTAGTCATCGCGTCGGCCCCCTAAAGGTAATCGCCCTCGTGATACGTTTATTGCTATCGAGATCACGTAGGGCTAACTGAAACGGTGTTGACGATCCCTTCAAGCGAACACGCGCTGAAAAGGGAACCGTTACATAAACCCGCAAAGAACGCAGATTACCCGTCGCAACACGAATATCCTGAGCTGCCTTGTCTTCAAAACCGACAACGCGAATATCCGCATTGGGCAAGCCTACAGCGGTTAGTGAGAAGCGACGCGACGTTTTCAGCTTGTTCAGAATTTTGACAGTGTAACCGTTGCGTAGGCTGCCATCGGAGAGCTGGACATAAACCGGATTACGGTCGGCGAGCACGGCGACCTCCAGCGTTGAACGCATAAAAAGCGCAAGTCCAGTCAGCCCAGCCGCCAATCCTATGAGCACGAAATACCAAACCGTTCGCGCCCGAATGAACCGTACGGGCGCACGCTCACCTTGTTCACAAGCATCTAGATTTCGAAACGTTTCGTAAGCGATGAGGTTAGCCGGCCGGCCCACTTTCCGCATGATATCGTTACACGCATCGATACAAAGCGCGCACTGGATGCATTCAAGTTGCGGACCGTCGCGAATATCTATGCCGGTCGGACAAACGGCGACACAGGCTTTGCAATCGACACAATCTCCCCGTCCCTCCCAACTTTCACCCTTCTTGTGAGAGCCACGCGGCTCGCCACGATAACCACGGTAGGATATGAGCAACGAATCACGATCGAACATCGCACCCTGGATCCGCGGCCAAGGGCACATAAAAATGCAAACCTGTTCGCGCGCAATCCCACCAAGCAGATAGGTCGTCAAAGTAAATATGCCAAGGAATATATACGCGATTAGAGGCGCCTCACCTCTCAGAAACTCTAGGGCGAGCGTAGGCGCGTCGCGGAAATAGAAGACAAACGCGCCCCCCGTCGCAAGCGCGATAAGCAGCCAGGTCAGATGCGTCGCACCTTTTTTGAAGATCTTTTCAACCGTCCATCCGGACCTGTCCAAGCGCATGCGCGCATTTCGGTCCCCCTGCCAGAACCGCTCGACCATAATCATCAGATCGGTCCAAACGGTCTGCGGGCATGCATAACCGCACCAAACCCGCCCGGCCAAAGATGTGACCAGAAATAGCGCGAGTGCTGCAGTGACCAGAATACCGGTCACGAGGTAAAATTCCTGCGCCCAGATTTCAATTGGACCAAAATACAATCGTTGGTTGGGAAAATCGAGCAGAACCGCCTGCGCCGGGAGCCCATCGCCACGCGGCCATCGTAGCCAAGGCAGGGCGTAGTAGATCCCAAGAGTAACAAACATCACCAGCCACTTTATCGTACGAAAGCGGCCTGTCGTTAGTTTTGGATAGACCTTCTGGCGATCGGCATAAAACGCACGCGCTTGCTCAGACTGCACGGCAGTCGCATCGATGCGGACAACACCGGGAGCCGCTTCCTCCATCGACTGCTCTGCACCGGCAACAATTCGCTTTTCTTGTGTCAGTTCTGTCAATGGACATCCCCGCCAGAAACACGTTTACAACATCAAAGACCGCCGCCCAGTGAATGAACGTACAGCGTCAACATTTTGATTGTCGGCGGATCAAGCCTGCCTCTCCATCCTGGCATCACACCGCCCCGGCCGGTCCGAATCGATTCTTTGATGTCGGCCCTGCTATTACCAAAGAGCGAGATTTTGTCCGTCAAATTTGGCGCACCCAGTTCAGCGTTGCCTGCACCGTTCTCCTTGTGACACACAGCACATTGCTCCTTGAAAAGGACTTTACCTTGTGCCGCAGCCTTCTTATCGTGAGGCGCCCCGGAGATCGCAAGCACATATTCGGTGACATTGGAAATTTGGACGTCGGTCAGGAGTTTGTCGATACCGAATCTCGGCATCACACTCAGACGTGCATCTTGGTTTCCATTGCGAATTCCAACTTCGATCGTCTTCTTGATATCAGAAAGCCTGCCGCCCCAAATCCACTCATCATCATTCAAGTTCGGGTAACCCTTGAACCCCTGAGCACCACTGCCGTGGCATGGGGCACAATTATCGCCGAAAGCAGCCTTACCGCCGGCCAACGCAAATGCGAATATCTCATCATTCTTGCGCACGTCTTGCAACGGCGTATTGGCAATCACTTTGACAAACTTGGATTGCCGTTCACGCGCTGCAGCTATTCCGTCAGCCACCACCTGGCGCTGCGAATACCCCCAAATTCCCTTTGTATATCCGTCAAGTGTCGGCCACGCGGGATAGACGACCCAATAGCCAAT
The DNA here is from genome assembly GCA_965223255.1 of Hyphomicrobiaceae bacterium. Classification (GTDB taxonomy): domain Bacteria; phylum Pseudomonadota; class Alphaproteobacteria; order Rhizobiales; family Hyphomicrobiaceae; genus CBDCWA01. The sequence continues at coordinate 2,084,812 of CBDCWA010000004.1, forward strand.
GGACCAGATGATCGTGACATAGAACGTGTAAAGCCACCACTTCGGAAGCGGCTTATTCAATTCCTTGATGTCACCGTCCCAGACATGACCAGTCGTTTCCGTACCGGTTATCTCGTCGATTTCCTTATCGTTGCTCATGTCTATCGCTCGTGCTTTTCATTGGAGTGCTCTGTCGTCTCGTCGTCCAACGGCATCCGCGCCGCGCGCCGGAACTTGTCCCTGTTTTTCGGATTAAGCGCATAAAAGAGGACAACAAAAAAGATCGCCATGAAGAACAGCAGCACGCCGGTCTGTGTAAAAAATGCGATTTGGTGATAGGTCACGACAGCCGCCTCACCTCAAATTTGGTCCGCTGGCATCAAATTTCGTAAAGTCGACGAGCGTTCCAAGCATCTGCAAATAGGCTACGAGCGCATCCATCTCGGTGATTGGCCCACCCGTTATGCCATCGAATTTCCTGACCTGGGCCTTGGGATAGCGCTTCTTTAGATCTTGCGCGGCCTTGAAACCATCGGGATTGACCTGTGCTTCAAGATCACGCTTGGCATTTTTGACCATGTCATCGGTGTAAGGATCGCCAAGCCGCTTGAGCGTTTTCAGGCGCGCCACAATATTGCGATAGTCCAACTTTCTTTTTGCCAGAAACGGATATCCGGGCATAACCGACGCGGGGACTAAGGCGCGTGGTTTCATGAGGTGCTCGACCTGCCACTGATCGGAGTACTTGCCGCCGACGCGCGCCAGATCAGGTCCCGTTCGCTTTGACCCCCATTGGAATGGACGGTCGTACATGCTTTCTGCCGCTAGACTGTAATGACCGTATCGCTCGACCTCATCGCGAATGGAACGGATCATCTGCGTATGGCAGTTGTAACAGCCCTCTCGGATGTAAATATCGCGCCCGGCAAGCTCGAGTGGTGTATAGGGGCGCATCCCCCTTACCTTCTCGATCGTTGAACCTACCCAGTAAAGCGGCGCGATTTCGACGATGCCACCGATGGCAACAACGATGAGAATGCCCACCAAGAGAATGATCGAGTTCTTTTGAAAGATTTCGTGTTTCATTCACCCCACCTCATTCCGCCGGCGTGGCGGCAGCGCCAGCGCGAAATTCCGGAGCCGCTGCAACCACCGGCTGGTCTGTTGCATCGATCGGTTCAACCCCCTTGACCGTTCGCCAAATATTGTAGGCCATTATCAAACTGCCAATGAAGAACAAGGTGCCACCCGTCGCCCTGATGATGTATGGCCAGTACATGGCGGCGACCGTTTCAACGAATGAGTATTTTAGGAAGCCAAGTGTATCGTAGGCCCGCCACATCAAGCCCTGAGTGATTCCTGATACCCACATTGAAGTGATGTACAAAAGAATGCCGATCGTTGCGATCCAGAAGTGCCATTCGACGAGCCGGATGGAGTAAAGCGCTTTCCGTTTCCACAGCCATGGCACGAGGCAGTAGATGGCACCAAAAGACACCATACCTACCCAGCCCAGCGCACCGGAGTGCACATGACCGACGACCCAATCGGTATTGTGCGCCAGTGAGTTCACCGCCTTGATACTCATCAGCGGGCCCTCAAATGTTGACATGCCATAAAACGCAACCGAAACGACGAGAAGACGCACAACCGGGTCCGTTCTAAGCTTGTCCCAGGCCCCCGACAGCGTCATCAGGCCATTGATCATGCCGCCCCATGAGGGCATCCAGAGCATGACGGAGAACGTCGCCCCAAGCGTTTGCGCCCAATCCGGCAGTGCTGTGTAATGCAGATGGTGCGGCCCTGCCCAGATGTATAAAAAGATGAGCGACCAGAAGTGGACGATCGACAATCGGTACGAGTAGATTGGGCGTTCAACACGCTTTGGGATGAAATAATACATGATCCCGAGGAAGCCCGCCGTCAGGAAAAAGCCGACCGCGTTATGCCCATACCACCACTGCGTCATAGCATCCTGCACACCGGTATACGCAATGTAACTTTTGGTTTCGAGGAAGGAGACCGGTAGCGTTGCGTTGTTGACCAGGTGAAGCATTGCAACGGTAACGATGAACGCCAGGAAAAACCAGTTCGCGACGTAGATATGCGGTTCCTTGCGCTTCGCCAAAGTACCGAGATATACGAGCAAGTAGACGACCCAAACAATAGTCAGCCAGATATCGACATACCACTCCGGCTCCGCGTACTCCTTGCTCTGGGTAACGCCCAGGACGTAGCCTGATGCTGCAAGTACAATGAAGAGCTGATAGCCCCAAACAACGAACCACGGTGCCCATCGCCCGGCCAGACGCGCACGGCACGTTCTTTGTACGACATAGAGCGACGTCGCCAGCAGCGCATTGCCGCCGAATGCAAAAATGACCGCAGACGTGTGCACCGGGCGCAGGCGCCCGAAATTCGTCCATGGCAAGTCGAAATTCAAAACCGGGAAGGCCAATTGCCAGGCGATAACAACGCCGACAAGAAAACCAACAACCCCCCAAAAAACGGTGGCAATCGTTGCAACTTTAACCGGCCCGTCCATGTATTGCGATTGGGTATCCTGGCGTGAAGGTTTGCCAGCACCATCTGCCATCCCAATAAGCGCAATCACAGATGCGACGATAAACAACGTAGCATGAATTTGCATGGCAGGATCAGGCGTCGCAAAAGCAACATATGTCGCAAGTATTGCTACAACCGCTGCACTTGCGACCGCCGCTGCATCCGCTAACGCGCTCACCTCCTGCGAAGCTGAGGCCATGACCCCCCCCAATTCTTGTGACGACCAACGTTTTTGACAGTGTTTCCCCTCACCCGAACCGGCATTGACTGAGATCAATACGACGAGTGAATTACACCGAATCGGTCTACGACTTTGGTAATGATTGAAAGATGTTGGCGTTGTTCTGCGACGACAAAGGGCGCCCCGATCGGGGCGCCCGAAGGATTGGAATTATCAAACTTGATGCCGCAAACATCAGACCGTTGCCGGACCGACGCCTTCCTTTGATCGCAACGCGTCCGCCGCGGCTTCGTTGAAGGGCTGATCTTTCTGCAGCAGCAGCGACGCCGAGCGCACGCGCTGGTGTTCCGGTGTACGCCCCGCCGGAAGTATGCCTTTCTCCAAATCCTTTATTGCTTTGAACATCAAGTGTCGTGCCATGATCACACCGTTGTCGGAGGACGCAAGGTTTTCCTTCGTGCGGTCCTGGATCGGTCCCATGCTCTCCTGCAGCGATGCATCCTGCATGGCGATCCCTTCGACACCACTCGATAGCTCACCACTCTTCTGCTTAGCACGGTCAATCAGGTAGTCGTTATCCTTGTTGGCAAGCGTATAATACGTGCCGGGAATATACTTCACATGTATACCCGAACCATTTTTCATCGCTTCCCGCTCCTCCGGTTTGATCGCGCGCGCGGGATGGAAATCGTAGGACCAGGCCCAGCAGTTTTCGTCATCAATCGGAATCCAGAAATGGCCGTGTATGGTGTGTTCCCCACGTGGCGGAATCATTGTGAACGTTGGAACGACATACTGAGTTATGCGCCAATAGTATTGATCATCACCGGCATTGCGGCGCGCACCGATATAGAGACCGCCATCACTCTCCGCGACTTCGAAAACAGGGGCCTTATCGGAGAACATGTACTTGTTGCCGCCGGCCCCTAGGAAAAGCGGATCCGACTTTAGCGCGTCCCCATGCAGCCAGGACACATGCGCATTGTCGATACCGCCCTCCATCGCCTGCAGCCAATTACACTCTTGAAAACGCTTGGATGTGAAGGTCTGCTCGGGTGGGACTGTGCAGAACTCCCACTCCGGCAGCGGCGGCTTATGCTCTGGCGGCCCCATGTAAGTCCACAGAACACCACCGCGCTCGATCATCGGGTAGGACTTCAGTTTAATGCGTTCTGCAAAGCCGCTTTCTTTGGTTTCGGATGGTACTTCGATGCATTGGCCGGTGTAATCGAATTTCCAGCCATGATAAGGACAACGGATACCGCACTCTTCGACTCGGCCATACCACAACGATGGCCCACGATGCGCGCAGAATTCATCCATCAGCCCATAATTACCATTGGTATCGCGAATGGCGATCAGCCGCTCCGATAGCAGCTTGACCCGAACCGGCGGGCAGTCATTCTCCGGGAGTTCTTCGGCCAACAAGGCGGGGATCCAATAACAACGAAAGAGGTCGCCCATCGGCGTTCCTGGCCCGGTCTGGCAGAGTAGGTCGTTTTGCTCTTTTCTCAGCATATTGTCGCTCCATCGGTAATTGCTGTCCGCAACAAACCGTGCAGCAACCCGATGTCTCCAAAACCAGACCAATCGGTGGCGCCGCTTAAGGTGTCGCGACAGAAGATGATTAGAGAGCTAAACATATGGCGTTAAGTGCGAGCTTGACGTAGATCAAGCTGGCCCGCGATCAAGTCCGACCCTTGAAACAGCCTATCGGTTGCCGGCCATGTGCCCCAAAATCATGGGGCAATGGATGCGCAACTGAAAAGCAATACGCGTCGGCCACCTCGACCAAAGTGGTGGTGGACAACGATATTGCACCACCCTGCGAGTGCCGTTGCGGTATCGACAAATTCGCTTGTTGGGCGAAACGGGTCGATTGAACCATCTGCCGTCCGCGCGACCCAATGGCACGTGGTAGAAATTGGGCCCAAGCCCCATGGCGCACACGGGAGCCGAATTCGATTGTTGAGTTCAGGGAACCGGTTGAACCAGACTGATGTGGGTTATGCCGGATTGGATCGTCCGATCGCACCAATCAATGAATAAATGTAGCATATTTGCTACATCCAGGGCAATTTAAGCGTGCTAAAAGCCACACGAGGGTACAGTATTTTTACGATATTTTAATTGTCTGGATTATGTCATGAAACGCGAAGTTCTCAGCGGCATTGCAGCGCTGACCCTACTTGATATCTCCGCAGCAACAGCACAAGCGCAGGACTTCACAGGGACCTACCTGGGAATCCATGGCGGCTACCGTTGGGTGGACGCCGACCTGACAGCTCCTGCATACGATTTTAATGACGGTGGCGATACGGTGAACGTTCCAGCCCGCTCGGAGACTTTTAGCCCCGACGGCGGCATCATAGGAATTCATATCGGCCATAACGCCCGGCTTTCTAGGAAATGGATAATTGGTATTGAGGCCGACATAGATGCTGGCTTCGGCGATGATAGTCGCAGTGCCGGGTTGCTGGGATCTGACGGCCTGACCGCAATCAACCGATCAGAGGTCGAGGCAAACTGGCAAGGCACCATACGCGCTCGACTGGGTTACGAAAGTGGCCGCTGGCTGCTGTATGGAACCGCAGGCATTGCCTTCATGAGTTTGGACTGGTCGGATTCCATCACGACATCCAATGCGAACACATTCACCGCGAGCACCGATGACGTTTTAACAGGTTGGGCTGCAGGTTTCGGGTTCGATTATGCCCATGATGAAAATTGGCTGCTTCGCGCCGAGTACTTATATGAAGATCTCGGTGATATGACCGTTCCATTGGCGGGAACGACCGAGACCGGGCAGCTGGATGTTACGGCGCACAAGTTCCGAATTGGCATAAGCTACAAGTTCGGAAGAAGGACGTCGCTCAAATGATCTCAGCCGCGCTCACCTATTGAGTGCGGCCGATAGGATTGATTTAAGCAACGATCAGCATTCAGGCCGATGGGGCAGACGTTCCGCGCGGCACGAGCGATACAAAATCCTCGAATTTCCCGGATTGAGAGCGTGGAATATCCAGGACCTTGCGCAGGCGAACAGATAAGCTTGGATCAATCGCCTCACGAATATAGTTCTCCAGCCCGCGTGCATCTTCGACAGCAGCAGCGCTCGCCGGCACGTAATGAACTTCGACCTGATCATAATCTGTCTGAATGATTTGCAGCTGCCTGAAGGTAATGAAATCCCGGAATCGCCCTATGGCAAGTGACGGATAGATGACCCTGCCATCCTTGAGCGTAAACATATTCCGATAACGTCCAACAATCTTCTCAAGCGTTGGAAGCTTGATCGAACAATTGGCTTTGCTCGGGCCAACGACCGCAAAATCACCGATTTCATATCGAATAAATGGCATCGCGTAATTGTACAGTGAGGTCAGCACCACACGCCCCATCTCGCCTTCGCGACAGGGCCGACCTGCATTGTCGAGCACTTCGACGAGAATAGATTCGGCAGAAATGTGATACAGCCCGCAGTGCGGGCATTCACAGGCAACGAACCCCACCTCTTGGGCACCGTATTGATCAATGATCACATCTGAGAGTAGTCGACGGCAGGCCTCGCGCGTTTCATCATCAAGAACACTTGCCCTGGAAATTATCGCATCGAAACGAAGATCCAGCCCGTTGCATTCAATATACTCCGCAAGCGGCATGAGCGTCGAAGCAATAGCATTCAGATAGTGAGGGCGCCGCTTTATCAGCCATTCAGCCTGGGTTTTCGTATCTGCCCACATACCAATGACGTGGTGCAGCCCTCTTGGATACCCAGGCCGCCATTCCACCTTGCGTGAACCGTCGGGAGGCGGCCCAAATTCTTTGAATGGAGAAATGAACGATGCAAGCGCCAAATTCCCGTTAAACTTCCACCATCGATAAAGCCTATCCGTCATCCCTAGAGACGCGACATCCATGAGCTCGTTCTTTTTGTGCGGCAGTGGTATGCCTGTTGAGCCTGAGGTCTCACTCATACTCACCGCGCCAACGTGCGGTGGGATGACTTTGGCTGTTAGTGCCGAGATGTTTGTCAATGCGTCTGCACGAGTCAAAATCGGAACATTTGCCCACCTCGACATATCCAATCCATCAGTGGATAAGATTGGCGTCAGTCGTTCCCTATAAAAAGGGACGTTACGCTGAGCATGGCGCAACAGCGGCTCCAGCAACTGCTGTTGGTAAGCCGTGATTTCCGTGGGTTCAAGTTGCTCCGTTTTTTCCAGAACGGTTCGGAACTTGAGAACCATTTCGACAATTCTGTCAGACATGCATCTTCCACGAATTCTTGCGCCAGACTAAAGCAGCCACTGTTCAACACCACGGCGGATAAGCAGGACCAATATTCCCTGGCGACCTCGGCATGAATGCGTCGCACACTATTACTGATCGGATGGCTTGGCGAGTGCGGAAACGTATTGATTGGATATGTCGTAGAGGTGATCGGCATCACGAGCTTCGACGATGACCTGGCCGAGCCCGTCTCCGCTGTGCACGTGACCGCCGACGCAGTTTACAAAAAGCATACCATCGGCTGGCGCAGTCACCTCGATTGGGTCTTCAAGCGGAGACGCGTGATTCTGGATCAGGCCAAAGACATCGCCCTTTAGGACTTTCTCACCAACCGCTCTAATCGGTTCGTAGAAACCGGAAATGGGCGTGGCAGCCTCACCGTGAGCAGGCCCAAAGAATAGTCCCGCTCGGTGCTTCTGCTGCTGAGAGATCATCCACTCCGGCTGCTTCGCCATATCCAGATGCGCCAGGACATTCCAGATGCCACGTTTGCTGATATCCAGAGTTTCCGGAGTCAATCGCCCTGCACCGCCAAGTTCCGCGCAACCAAAGAGCTTTCCTTGCGCCTCCACATAGGTATCGAACATCCCTTGTTTGGAATCTTCATCGATGACGACCCCCACCGGCGCACCAAAAGCGGCAAGCAGCTCGATTGCACCCTTCATCAATGATTGATCGTCATAGTGATGGACCATCAGGCTAGGGATCATTTCGTCATCGCTACCGCCGGCATGCAGATCGATGACCACGTCCGCGATCGGCACAAGCTCGCTCGCAACAAAATTGGCGATTCCATAGCTCAAAACACCGCCAGTTTCGCCAGGGAAGCACCGATTTAGATCAAGCTCATCCAGCGGGCTGCACCGTTGCCGCGCCTGGATTGCAGGTGGGTTGAGCTGGGAGACAAATAGGACACGCCCTCTGAGCGTCTCCGGGTCAATCTCGCGGGCAACATGCCAGATGGCAGCCGGACCCTCATATTCATCACCATGGACTCCGCCGGTCACCAGCAAGGCCGGCCCATCATTTTTGCCGTTGACGACAACCAACGGCACGGTCGCCTGCGCCGGCCGGCCGGCAGCATCAAACCCTTCAATCTCCGCCGGACAAAAGTGGCGGCCATATGCACCAGGGATATTCATTGGGACTTACTCATCAATTTGGGGCCTACTCAACAATAAAAATTTCGCGCGGCGCATCGGTTAGCACCTCAGCACCTGTCTCGGTAATCGCAACTGTCTCGCTAAACGTACAGCCGAAATCCCGTTCAACCCACATGCCGAGCATGAAATGAAAAGTCATGCCAGGCTGCATGACCGTTTTGTCGCCATCGCGCAGGCTGACGGTCGGCTCCAGCCAATGGATACCGATAGGATAACCGCAACGCGACGCCTTGGTGAAGCCGGCCCGTTCCACTACCGGTCGAAAGGCCGCGGCGATATCTTCACAAAGCGCGCCAGGCTTTGCCACTTCAAACGCCCGCTCAAATCCTTCAACGGTGGCATCGTGGAGGCTTAGCAAGCGATCCGAAGGTTTGCCGATGCTGATTGTACGCATGATCGCGCCACAATAACCGTAGCGAACGCCGCCAAGCTCGAGATTGACTGACGTATTTCTCTCAAAGGGCTGTTCGGTCCAAGTGAGATGCGCTGTCCCAATCTTAGTGCCCGATGGCAACAGTGGACCGGTAACATCGGTGCCGCCAAAATCGGCTGTACCGCGAATGAGCGCAGCCGTTATTTCGGCAGCGGCATCGCACTCGCGAACACCGCTTCTGATGACTTCACCAGCTTTCGCAGCACCCAGACTAGCAATCTGCGCCCCCTCTCGCACGGCTTGAACCTCAGCGGCTGACTTGATCAGCCGTTTCCAGGCGACAACATCAGTCATATTCTTCAGTCGATCTTCTCCGAGTGCTTCTTCGAAGCGCTTGGCGATCCTATGGGGCATGCTGTCCAACGCGAGTCCAATACCGCCTGCCGCAGGCAACCTGTCCAAAATGAAGCCATAGCCATCGGCCCCATCCTTACAGCCAATAAGATCCTCCGGATAACCAATGACAGAGTCGCAGGGCAGCCAGCTGGTATGCCATGCGCCCGCAACATCCATATCTCGCAGATAAAGATTCGCATCACCATTGCTGGTCAGAACAAAGGCTTGCGCCACATACGCCGAGTCGCCCAGATAACCGGTAAGATAAATGATATCAGCCGCGTCCATCACCACCAGCGTATCGACACCACGCTCGGCCATCGTCGCGATCACACTCGCGATACGCTTCTCGTATTCCTCTTGGGTGAAGGGAGTGGTGTCCTTTTTGATCATGGCTTGACGCTCTATATAACCATTCGTTCCAATTTGATTGCAGGGTTTCGAAGTGCGGTGTCAGCGTACTTTACCCGGGAAACGATGCACCACCAGAACCAAAAGCGCCACGTTGAAGCAAGACAGGCCCCGGCGCAAATGATAGCCGCATAAGGCGGCAAAGCGAAAAGTTGCGCCAAGAAGCGGGTCCAAATCGGCAAACAAGCCCAAATCGATCATGGCGCTGGCAGATTGCGACCGGCGTCGTCCACGCGTGCCCTATTCCCGACGGTGTTGAACCGGAGAACAGCTGCACAGCCATCAATTGACCCGGTCTCATTGGAGCCAGAAAGGCCGATTATTTCACCAACGGGAATTGTCAACGAGAAGGGGGAAGCAACATGGCGGCAATGAAGTTGACACCCGAACCTATGTCCAAAGCCGAACGGCTTAAGAAAAACGTTCTTTGGCTGGTTCAGGGATTCATAACGGCCGTTATCGTATTAGGGCTCGCATTCAGCGGCTTCGCGGCGTACGGCGCTCTTCTCGGCGCAGTCGCGAACCCCGTCCACTACGCAGCAGATCTGATGTTCTCGGGTTTCGTCATCGCGATCCTACTGGCCGCGACACTCATTCCCACACTCCTATCTTCGCTCACAAACGAAGCCGGCATAATAAGGGCCCTCGGGGCCGGGCTGGGCGTGTTAACGACCATGGGAGTGATCTCCGAGGTGATGCCTACGGCATAAGCGTAGGAGGACTATTCTTCGGCTAGCACACGCGATCAACCGGGCACCCTCAGGAAAACAGCGCTGGATGCGATATGGTCGTTAGGCGGAGGGACCTTTAAACGCTCTCCACCTACGCACTCTTTGCATGAAGTCTATCAAGCCGGCTTAGGACCACCCGATTGGGCCGCCCCTGCTGGCATTCCCAAAGCACAGGCGAAACGCCAGGGTCCGCATGCGCTATTTGACAGGACCTGGGACCTTGCCCGCGGCGCAATCCGTCACCTTGGCCGTGATTCGGAGGCTACCGCGATGTGCCTCTGCCCCGACCGAAAAAGCGTGACCAGAACCCCTTTTGCCGATTGACTCCATTTGACGCCGCGCTTTCCGGCAAAGCTACCGCTTTACGAACGCCATCGGTTTTGGTTGAAGCACTTCTCAGTTGCCGATGGCCGCCGCCCATATTTTGTGCCGCAACATCAGAAGTCTCTTGAATTGTGCGAGCGACTTGCCAGGCAACCTCATCAGCATTTTCTTTCCAATCGACCCATCGCTTTGAACGTATAAGCGGTAGCTTTGATAGATCAGGCCGACCAACCAATACCGGAATAACGCGTTTTGAGCCTGACGCCTCATACGAAAGCGCCGTGTTCACTTCGAGCAACGGCCATTCCTTGTTGACAGAATTGCTTGAGATTATTGCAAGGACAGTGCGAGCCGAACCAAGTGCCGTGTTGATTTTCGATGTGAAACTTTGCCCCCATCCAATGTGTTCTTCATCAAGAAAGACCTTTAGTCCGAGACGCTCGCAAGCCGCGAATATCGGGCGAGCAACTGTTTCTTTGTCTTCACTCGCGTGACTGATGAAGACGTCATAATCGTCCGCACCAAAAACGATTTTCCGAACAAGCTTTGATGGGTTGGGATCGAGTTCCAGTATCTGCGCGCAAAGGTTTAGAAAAACCGGATCATCCGGTCCCCGCACCATTCTGACGAACGACAGTTGTCCGTAGACCACGTTGCGAAACGCTCGTTCTGCGTCTATCGGCCTTGCCGCGGTGCGCGCGCCACGATATTTCAAAAAATGTTCCCTCGCGGCTGCCTCGATCCCGAATTTCCGCCACGCATGAAGCATTGCGCGGATCCTGCGAACGCGCCGGCGCCCAACATTGATGCGGGCGTTGACGCACAAGCCGGTTACACTTTGATAAGCCGTGTGAGAACTAATGCGCACCTTGGCAGGGTTTACGGCAAAGCCTGATTGCGCGATCGCCAGCACCAGTTCGTCGCCGGCTTCAACAGAAATTATACCGCTCGCATGCACTTCACGGGTGGCGAGGGCCGGTGGAAAGGTTTGAGCATTCGAAGAAAAAGTTATGTCATCTGCATATCGTGAATAAGCCAAGCGATTCTGCCGCGCCAGTCGAAGCAGACGGCGGTCCAGAGTTGCCGCGATGAAGTTAGAAAGCACTGGCGACGTGGGCGCGCCCTGTGGCAAGCCATTACGATGAGTGACGATCTGGGCACAAACCGTGGCCGCCGCCGGCGCCATGTCGAATGGGGGTTTCATAAACAAGCCACGGATCCGCCCAAAATTGACAGATGGGAAGAAATCCAAAAGATCAACGTTCAGCACCCAACGCTTCCCGACATGCTCTTTTGCATTCGTGACAATGCTGCGCTCCTTCAGGAAACCATGAGCATTGGGATGTGGACGATACAGAGCCTGAAACTCGATATTGAGTTTCTCCTGCAGCTGTCGAAGCAGTCCAATCGGAGCGTGTATCGGACGCATGCCACCCGAGCGCTTCGGAATTTCGAACGCAACGTACCGGGAGTTTTCGGGCGCCTTATAAAGCGTCCATATCAATTGGCCGTGTGAAGTACCCAAGTAGGCCGCCACGTCTTTCGAGGTCTGCAACGCGCTGCCATTTAACCGAAATGGTCGATTGTCGTCCTCTGAGACAGTAGTGTCAGACATCCCGCCCCTCGTACCTTACGCATACCGGGCCCGGGCACCGGGCCCGGTATGAAGTCAGCATTTATATTTCTGCCGCAGGATCAACAGCAGACGTAGAAGGGCGGGATGCCTATCCTTTGGCGATACAGCCGCTCACAATGATCGATAAGGGCGACAATGTGCAAAATTATGACAATAGGCGATTTTGCCGTGACGAGCGAGGGGTCGATATGGGAACCTGCTATGGCCAATACATCGCCAAGCCGACCGGCGCCGGCACGGCCAGTTCCAAGGCCCCCGGGCGTCTTGCAGTGCTCGCTTGAAAGTTGAAGCTCCAATATATGGCGCACCAGTTGATTTTTCGCCTTCGGGTGGTCTCTCATGACAGACAAGCGGCAAGACTTGGCGATGTCCGACAATTGGGAATTGTGTCGATCGCGAAACTCCGTGCCCAGCTACAATTGATCCAACGCAACGCAGCGAAGGCAATCGTGCGGCAACAATAATAAGCGTCTTCCGGCATATGTCGGCGACGCGCAGTTGGCTGTGATTGATTTGGGAAAATTGGCGCATGGCTTCCAATATTCTTATAAGGGCATTGATGATCGCGCTCACGACCTACAGCTTTGCCGCCTACGCTCAGGGCCGTGGCGATAGCGCCAAAGGATTGGCGCTTGCACAGCGTCTGTGTGCCGATTGCCATTCGGTAACACCCGGGGCCGCCGGCTCTCCCCCTAAAGCTGCTGCAGATTTCGAAACCATTGCGAACACGCCAGGTATGACGGATCTGGCATTGTCCGTCTGGTTGCGAACACCACATCGCCAAATGCCAAACCTACAACTCTCTGATGATCAGAGAACCGATCTGATTGCCTATATCGCCAGCCTGCGGAAAAATTAGAGATGGTGGAGTGAGATGCCGGCCAAACTTTCGATAATCGGCGCGCTGTTCGCAGTATTGGTGCTCCCACCGTCGTCATTTGCAAAGCCCCTCGGCGGTGAAGTCTTGCTATCGAAGAGTTGCGGGCGATGCCATGCAGTAGGCAAGACCGGTAAGAGTCCAATGAAAAAAGCGCCACCATTTCGCGAAATTGCCTCACGGTACGCGCCAAAAGAGCTTGAGACGGTCATAATGCAGGGCGCTGTTTCACATTATCCTGCGATGCCTCAAATCCAGTTTTCTCCAGAAGATGCTGCAGCAATTGTGTCCTACTTGGATACGATTAAGAATTCGCCCTAAACGCTTGCGCGCGGACAGGGCTAGCCCTCCCATCCCGACCGTTCAGTTGAGCGCGTTGGGTCGCCTGTCCCTCCATCGTGATACCAAGGACGTCGAGAACCTGTGCGAGATGTCCGGCACGCAACGCAAATATCTTGCACGCCAATATTACCAACGTTTGACGTTCCGGGACCATCACGGAAATTCCAGCCTTTGCGCCACGTCAAAGCAACCCGACGCCACAACAAGCATCTTGTTAACAACTCATGCGACAGGAACCAAATCATGATCACCAAAGTCCAAGGAGATATTCTTCTGACAGATGCTCAAGCAATCGCCCACGGCGTTGCCCCGCTTGATCATTTCAATCAAGGTCTGGCACTGGCACTAAGGGAAAACCATCCTGCCATGGCCAAGGATTTCAGACATTATTGTCATCTCCAAAACCCCAAACCAGGCCAAGCTTGGTTATGGGCCGGCCCGGAACGCGTTGTGATTTGCCTTATGACGCAGGAGCCAGCGGCCACCAATCACGCTCATCCAGGCAAAGCAACAACCCACAATGTGAATAGGGCTCTGCGCGAGCTCGTGACCATTATCAAGGATCAAAACATCACATCTCTGGCCCTGCCCAGACTGGCAACCGGAGTGGGTGGCTTGTCCTGGGACGAGGTTGAGCCATTGATCCATCGACATCTTGATGATGTGGGGATCCCTGTCGTGGTCTATGAGGCCTATAAGGCTGGACTTAAGGCAGAAGAGAATATTGCAACACCTTGATAATGGGTTGCGAATAGCCAGGCGACCAGTTCAAATGCCCAGTTCGAATGCCATGGTGTCTGGCTACGAAAACTGCTGTCCTTCACGGTCGAGAACTGCGACCGTTTCACGGTAGAGACGCTCTGCTTCAATCGCTGAATCCCCCACACAAAGCACACCGAGCTTCCCGAACTCCGAGAGTGCACCAATTAAATGGAAAACGACGCCTTGTTGATTGGCTGTGTGGAAATGCAGTCCATTCTGAACCGCAATGTCTATGAGGTCATCCGGTGTCAGACCGCGATAGTGTGGCGCCTCCAGCGTATCCGAAGCATAATAAAAGCGCTCATTTCCGGCTCGCGTTCGATAAAGTCCTGTCGCAGAATCGTAATCTCCGTCCGTCAGCAGCTGCAGCATCTGAAACGGGTGGGTCGTACCTCCCTTGCGCAGATTGATCTCTACCGCAAAATGCTGCCATTCATTACCTTTGCGCACCGAAATGAAATCCACGCCAAATCTGCCTAGCACCCCTTTCGACTTTAGAACCTCTCCCACTTTGCAACCTTGGGCCTGAATATCGAGCCGATAGGCCTTGTCAGCCGGAAACCGGCATCCCTCAAAGACCTGCCCGGACTGGCCACCGGTCACCTGATCATGAGTGGAGACCACGCTAAGAGACCCTGCCGGATCGATACCATATTGAGCAGATGGCGAACGCTTTGTGCGGCCCTCGATGAATTCCTCCACAATCCCGCCCATCTCGCCAAGTTTGGCATCGAAATCACCCCACGTCATGTCCTTTGCAACAAAACTCATTTTGGGGAGCTGATCGACAACCCACGCCTTCAGCCCGGAAGATTTCGGCGCGCTCTTAAATTCAAATATCGCATTACCTTCCCCCGAAAACCCTTCATTCAGTTTTACAACGGCCCGTCGCAGCTCAGGCTGCTGCGCCTTCAAATCTGCCAAGGCATGTGAAAGCGCATAAGAATCGCGAAGGTCCTCGAACCCGCACGGTAGACTGATACCCGCCTCGCGAAATATGGCACGCGAACCGCTTTTGCTGCCTAACGAAAGCAATTCCGGATCACAGCCGTAGATTGGAACACCCAATCTGACTGCAAGACTGCGCTCTAAGCCAGAAACATTGAAACATGTTAGGTGCGCGCTCTGGGGATCGGGTATTGCCCGCCGGATTCGTTCTATCAACCGCGGGCGATTGAGGATCTTCGCGCTTAGAGGACGGTCAGAACTGTCGTAACAGCTGAGCAGAGTAAGTCGTCGCAGGGCATGATCGTGCGGAATACCTGGCAGCAGGTGGAGGTAATAATCAACTATGGCCTGTGAGATTGGCTCACTGGTAACGTAGACAACGTTTGCGTTTGGATAGCGCAGCAAGAGCAGCAGGCAGAGCATTCGCTGTTCATAATGAATAACGCCCGTTATCTTAGCCAATACTTCACGGTCGAGCGTAAGACTTGGAATAATCAACACCGTGCGAGGGGCAGCATCGTCGGTGAAGATTCGCTTGAACTGGCTCGGTAACGCAGACTGAAGTTCACCGAAAATCTGCGACTCGGTGCGCGTGTCAATTGCATTTGGGCAGCCATTACTATCATTCATGTCTTGATGCCGAACAACCAGTCTAAGTCTATTTCTGTCTGCTAACGCACTGGTTTGATTCAAATCAACCTAGATAATACTTGGGTCAGTTGCTTGAGGATTACGTCAAAGCGTGTCCACTCTGACTATGTCCCACCTGGTGCTCTCCATACCACCAGCCCAAATTACAATTTTCCATTGGACCCTTAGTCTTGCAGCAGCATTGACCGCATAGATTGTAGCTGGCGTTCGCGATCAGGTGTCAACATAGGTGGAGACATGTGAAGTTGCTCAAGCGTATTCAGAATGATTTTAGACACGATAAGTCTGGCGGTACGCTTGTTGTCAGCGGGAACAATGTACCACGGCGACTCTTCGGAGCTCGTTGCCGACAAGCAGCATTCATAGGCTGCTTGGTATTGATCCCAGAACTTGCGTTCCTCAATATCCGAAAGTTTAATTTTCCAATTCTTTTCTCTTTTATCTATCCGTTCCAACAGCCGTTTGCACTGTTCGTCTTTTGACAGATGCAGAAAGAATTTAACGATACGCGTGCCATTTCGGTGTAAATGCCGCTCCAAGCCGACAATGGAATTATAGCGCTCGCGCCATATTGCTTCATCATCGCCGTCGTCCGGAAGGTCTTCACCATGAAGGATCTCGGGGTGCACGCGGACGATTAAGACTTCCTCGTAGTATGAACGATTGAATATAGCGATTTTGCCGCGCTCTGGGAGGTCGCGCGTCGTACGCCACAGGAAGTCATGCCTGAGTTCAACAGGGGTCGGGTGACTGTAACTGAAAACGTCACATCCTTGTGGGTTCACGCCTGACATAACATGTTTGATGCAGCCATCTTTGCCAGCGGCATCCATGGCTTGGAAGATCACGAGAATGGCGTGCTTGTTGGTGGCATACAAAAGCTCTTGTTGAGCGCTCAAACTTTCCGTATGGCCTCTCAATAGTTTTTTGTACTCACGTTTGGAATTGTGGATCGGATCGATCCTCGTCGGTCTCAATGCAAGATCAACGCTTTCTCCGGGCCGAACTCGAAAATCGTCCGGGATGACCACAATGGATTGTTGTTTCATTTTTCTCGATGATCGACTTTGATGGTTAGGTTCGATGCTCGGGTTCTGGGCCCTCAAGACTGAAAACCTGAGGCTTCCCATATTCACCGGCCATCGGCAAGCCGGGCCTTATAGAGCACCCTGCAATATTAGCAACGGTAAGGGAACCCTGCGCGCGTGCCTTAACCAAGGGCAATGCTGGAATTGGCTTAATCGCAAGGCGCCGTATTACGCCGATTGCGCCGAGACCTTGCCCTCAATCAAATTGCTCCCATGTGTCGTCTGCTATTCTTCATCGTGAACGAACTGCGAGACTTTTTGCCGCCTCAACGGAAGGGGCGCTGGGTGACAAGAGCTCAATGAGAAGCCCAGCCCGGATTGGAGTGATTTGATGACCAACCGAGAGCTTGCCCATGTGGTTAAGGATCAAAAACCACTTGTTCTCACCGCCGACAAGCTGGCCGGCCAGGCTTGCGAGTTGATGTGGGAGCGAGGGACAGGATCGACTCTCATTGTCGATGACAATGCGCGCCTAATCGGCATCTTCACGGGTCGCGATACGGTGCGGATTTTGGCCGACAAGGACGAAGTTGCCACAAGGCCTCTGACAGAGGTCATGACGTGCAATCCAGTTTCTGTTTCACCTAAAAGTTCAGTGATTGATGCGCTGCGCGCCATGAAAGTGGGTGGATTCAGGCATGTTCCGGTTACCGAAGACGGTAAGGTGGTGGGCATTGTCTCGCGTGGTGATTTCAAAGGCATGGAACTTGAGGCGTTTGAGCGCTACGCCACTGGCATTCCATCTAGTCGGGGCAACTATCGTGACTTGCAGCAAATGATTGCGAATCAGCAGCCATTGCTTCTTGCTGCGGACCGCACAGTGCAGGACGCCTGCAGGGCGATGATGCGCGAGAAGGCAGGATCGGTTTTAGTGCTCAATGACGCTAAACAATTGAGCGGTATCTTTACGGGGCGAGATGCGGTGCACCTGCTGGCAGGGGCAAAAAATGCGGCAGCAACAGCGTTGGCGGAGGCAATGACCCCGAGCCCATTTACGATCTCACCGTCAGGAAACGCCATTGAGGCGCTTCGTACGATGAATGCCCAAGGGTTTCGACACCTCCCCGTAGTCAATGACGGAATAGTGGTAGGTATAGTATCCAGAAACGACTTCACCGGGATCGAACTTGATCGCTTGGAAGAGGAAGAACACTTGGCAGAATGCATCTGGTAGCGCACGACAGCTATCCCTCAGTGAGCAAGCCAGGACCAATCCCGCATTAGAACCCGACCGACCGAATTGCATCGGACATTGTAGCAAAAGAACCGAATCTATCGGCTTGTCCTCTGTTGCTCTGAGAGTTCGCGCGCGCAGTTCCGGCACAACGAGGTCTGCGGCAGTACGTTTAGTCGCGCTTCAGAAATCTCAGCCTCACAGCGTGAACAAATACCGTAATTACCCGACTTGATGCGCGCCAGCGCGGCGTGGATCGCCTCTAATTCGGTTAATCCTGCCTGTCCAAGTCCTTCCAGGACCTCATCCATCTCAGAATCGGTGGCGCGATCCTCCCAATCGGGATCAGGAGTCTGTTCGAGATGATCTTCAATGCGATGCAAGCGACCTTCTAATTCTGCAAGCCGGTCTCGTAGTTGTTTCTCACGTGATTTTAAGTCAGTCATGATTTTGTTATCCCGTTCTCGGCGGCCAGAGCCGTCCCATATTACCGCTTGTCAAATCTATCTAATAGTAGCTGTATTTTACACTCCTCAATGCCGCGTGTCGCGAATGTTTTCTTTAAGGGGCAGGACTTGCTCTTCGCGATTCCGGCAAGGTGTGTGCCGGCCCACCAACGCTGTCACAATCACGAATTTATAGCTCCCAACGTCCTGGTCTGCTCATGGTCCATCCGAGGCCCAAACTCAACACTGGGCGATGACCACCGACCGGAACAAGGTGCAAAATCCGGGTCAAGATTTCTTGGGATATTTGATTTTAGGCGTCTGCTTCTTTTCCTCTAATAGGCGCTTGCCAGAAGATGGTTTTCGGAGCCGATCCAAATAACTGATGATGTCTTCAATCTCCATTCTCGTCAGTGATATGTTGGGCATCGGCGTATGCGGCTTAATAAGAATGGCGCGAATCCGTCCGGCAGTCTGTTTCGGCTTATTCGCAATCTCGTCGAAACTCGGTATCCCGACCGGTGCACGGGTGGTGGAACGCTGCGGCATCAGGTGGCAGCTGGCACAAAGCCGCTCCGCAACGGCTTTGCCACGTCCGGCATCGGGCCTGATTTTCGTTTTGTCCTCGCCCAGCGCAGGCACGGCGCAAATGGTGGCTATACTCAATATTAGAAGCCCAAATCCCCGGCGAATTGGATGTCGATGCACTGTCTCCCCCTTTTTCCAGTTTGCCTCGTCAAGAGTCGTTCCCGCCTTGCAATGCTGCAGACTAAAACATTGCGCCATGATCAAACCAGACGTCATTAGACCATATTACGCAGCGCTTGGAAGCCGTCCGTTACGTGGCGACAGGTCACGTCACGTTACCTCAGTCTGGATTGATCGACACACTTAGTAAAGCGGTACCGGCAATAAGGATGCGCCGAACACACCATGTGATCTATCTTCGAAAGTCTCATTAGATCTTATGGTCGGGCACCCACGTCCACCGATGGCCATTGGTAGACGCCAGCCCAGCGCTGCAATGTCTGCTGCTACGAATCCGAGGCGGCAAGTTTCACACAATTCGCCCGCTTGTCCGCTCCGGTCGACAAACCGGCTCAGCACTCGCCTGACCTTTCACATCGAATCTCTAAGCTTCTTTATTTTTCTCAATTGCCAATCAGTTATGAACTGCGGCGTGCGGCCAAAGACCAGACTTGCATGCAGCCCCACGCCGAGTCCCCAGCCTATCAATGGCCATTGGACCCACCAGTTCGAGCCTGAAGACGCGTTGAGAAGGACAAGGCTCGTCATAACCACCACAAATATGGCGGAATGGACATAAAATCCGGTCTCTGCTTCAACCTGCTGCTTCGCGCGCACTGTTTTTTCATGCTCACTCATCATCATATAACTCCTGGAACCGTTAAAAGGATTTGTCCCGCATATGGTGAACTGCATCGCGCGATTAGGCCACCATCTACGAACTTGGTATATGTCCCGGCCGAACTCAAGCCCAAAAAAGACAATTGACCTGAACGGCACAATCACATCCAGCTGTCCTTACCCGCTAGAATTGAGCCTTCAATGCTAGGCTAGTAAGTTAATTTGGCAGGCTTCGAGCGATGCCCGGCCCGCGGCCTTCACGCTCTGATCGTCCCCACTCAACATTCTTCAGCCCGGAACTGACCGGTCATGTTGGCCAACCGGTTGTGCTCCCAAGTTCACTGCCCCCGTCCCAGGAGCAGCGGAGCAAAGGCCACGAGGAAGCCACAGAATGCCAAAATCCAGGCGGCTGCGGACACAAGAAGCATTGGCTCGGCCATAACGCCTAACCCCGCGGCAACCCTTGCACAGGCAGCGATGATTGCGGCTGCGTATATAATTTGAATCGGCCGCGTCGCAATTAGGGGCTGGCCTGTATGGCCGAGGCTTGCGCGCGTCATGACGGCTAGTGTCATTAGGCCAATTGCCCCGACGGTCCAGCAATGCAACGCTACAGTAGACCCAACGCGTTCAGGGAGTAAAAGGCTGAGTGCTAGCAAAAGAAACCCTGCAGGTATGAAGAGATAGGCTAAGTGCAAGATCAATAAGAGCCACTCTGCCGCCGTCCGGTCGCCGGTCCATCGAGAGAGCCTAAATAAGTTCAGCATCCCTGCTGCCAACAACAGAAGGGCGGTGGCGATATGCTCGGGGATTATCGTCCAACTTGCCAGTGCGATAGTACTCAGGGCTATGGTTCCGGCATCATAACGATCAAATGGGGCCGGCAGCCTTCCTACCTCTCGTTTAACCAACCAATTCCTGGTGAAGTTTGGAATGATCCGGCCACCAATGATTATGATCAAAAGTATCGTTGCCGAGATGCCGATACGCGTGCCAATCCCGGTTCCCGTCCCATAAAGCGTCTCGAGATGGAACGTGGCGTTGCCGCCCAAAAGCATCAGGACGACGATCAGAATTATGAGATTTCGCGTATTCCTGGCGATGAAAATCTCGCGCGCGACAACTGTCCCGAGGCTTGCCAGAAAAAGGAGATCGATCACAGCAGCCGTCTCTGGTCCAATCCACAGAGAACCCAATACCGCGAGACGCCCAGCCACCCAAACTAGGAGCAAGCCGAGTAGTGTTGCGCCAGCTATCGGTGGGCGACCAGTCCAGTTCGGAATTGCGGTGAGCAAAAATCCGGCCATGACGGCTGGAACGTAGCCATAGATCAGTTCATGGGTATGCCAATCTGGAGGCGTGAATGCTGATGGCAGGTTCACATAGCTTGAGAGCGTTAGGATCCATAACAACATAGCGACGGCAGACCACAGCGCACCCCCGATGAAGAACGGCCGGAAGCCATAGCTCAGCCATGCCGCTCCCCGGTACGATTGCAGCTCATCGCGCGTTACCATCATGGCGTCCTCAAAGAAACTCCAAGCCCACCCCTTGCCAGAAGTTGGCCGTTTTCGGAAGCGTTACTTATCTATCCTCAACTTAGATGCAACAATAGAAACATTGATTTGGATCATGGCACAGATGCACATTCCATGATTATCAGAAAGAGTGACGGTATCGTCGCTACGTAGTCCGTAGGGTGCTGAGCGAACAGCGCGACGGGCGTAGGTTCAAGCAATCTGACGGATCACACAACACAAAGCTTTGGCGACGGCCGTCTTTGGAAAAGGAGGCGTGCCATGTTCGCCAACATTCTCGTACCAATCGATACAACTGATAAGTCTACTTGGAGGCAGGCGTTGCCGGAAGCAATCAGGCTTGCTCATAAAGAGACCAGTCGCGTCCACCTGATGACTGTAATTCCGGAGTACCTGCTGCGCGGTTATTATGCCGACTTGGCAATAGACAGCAAGGTCGAGGAGACACGCAAAATCCTCGCGAAAATCGTAAACGAAATTGACTCCCGTGGCGTACGCGTAACGATCGGAGTTGAAAGAGGTGGGATATATCCGGAAGTTCTGCGTGTCGCGCGTGATTTACCGGCCGATGTCATCGTGATGGCCTCCCACCGGCCTCAGATGAAAGACTACCTTCTCGGCTCCAACGCAGCTCATATTGTCCTGCATGCACATTGCTCGGTTTTTGTCGTACGGGAGAATAGTGCTCCATTCACCAGGGCAGCAGTGATGGAACAAGAGGTAACAACAGCGTAATTTTCAGGAACGAGTAAGTTAAGGTCCACAGACGCTATACAGGCTGCTTAATGAGAGCTGACACACTAGCGAGCGAGATTGATTTAATTTCACTCGCTAGTCCATTAGCTGAGACGCAACTCTTCTGCAGTTGGCAATTCCACGCCCTTGATGTCTGCTTGTGATGCAAGCACAAAAAGGTACTGGGCGACAGACTGCCGCCAACATCTTTCGGTCAGATAATCGCTGATTCGATCACAGACGCTCTCGAACGGCAACAGACGCCCCGCAATACGGCGATGCAGCTGGATAACGTGAACTCCGTAACTGGTTTCCACTGGTTGTCTGCTGATTTCACCAGGCCCCTGTGCAAGGAGTGCTGCGGCAAACTCCGGCGTAATCGTCTGGCGCGTTACCTGTCCCAGATTACCGCCGTCGCGTGCCGATGCGCAGTCCGAGTATACCTTCGCAAGTTCCGGGAAGGCGCTCTCATTATTCTCAAGAAGCCCGATGATTTCTCTGGCTTTCTTCAGGGCCTGCGCGTATGCCGCCCGATCATCGCGCCTGGCCGCCAACAGGATATGTGAGGCTTCGAAAACATCTGGAGAGCGAAATCGCGTGGGGTTCTGCTCGTAGTATCTACGGCATGTCGCTTCATCTGCACGCGGGCGCATGACTTGATTGTCAATCAGCTCTCGAAGGCTTGCTTCCTCCATAGTCTCTAATCGACCGTCGCTGTCTCGCTTTGGCGTGCCCGTGATAGTAAGGCGTGTGGCCTCCTGTCTCAAAAGTTCTCGCACCACCAACGCCTGCGCTGCCATCTGCCACGCCTCGGCAGCACTCGGAGCCGGATGATTCTGCACCTCGCGCCGAATGTTTTCTTGGCCAATCTCGATCTCATTGACCGCGACGATCGTTTGAGGCAATTCCACGTCTTCGTGGCAGCTATTGCAACCGTTTGTCGTCATTCGCCTGCTCCCGCGTAGGAGCCGGGATGTTTAGCCTTGCCACCGTTCTTCTTCGTGCGAACAATCTGATATCCCCGACGACCCAGATAGCCAACCGGCGCCGACCAGATGTGCACCAGCCTCGAAAACGGGAACAGCAGGAATATGGTCATGCCTAGAACCAAATGGACAAGGTACGGCCAGTCGATGCCCTTCAGATAGTTTTCAACGTTTGGCTCGAGCATCAGAATGCCCTGCGCCCAGTGGGAGAGTTTCAACATCACGGAGCCATCAGAATGCTGCAAGGAAAATGGCAGCGTCGCAAGACCAAGCACCAATTGCAGCCACAGCAGGACTAGGATGGCCAGATCCATCGTCGTCGAGGTCATCCGAATGCGGGCATCAAACAGGCGGCGATGCAGAAGCATGGTCAGGCCAACGAAGCAAACGACACCAGCAATACCGCCCGAGATTATTGCGGCCAGCTGCTTTTGCTCAACGGTGATGAACGTCGTGTAAATCCATGTCGGTGTCAGCAGTCCAAAGAAATGACCAACAAACAGGAACAGTATGCCGAAATGGAACAGGTTCGACCCCCAGAACAATTGCCGTCGGCGCAGGAGCTGACTGGAGGAGGCACGCCAGGAATACTGGTCGCGCTCGAAGCGAAACAGTGAGCCGACAACGAAAAAACCCAAACAAAAATAGGGATACCAGACAAACAGAATGTGAAAGAGCGAATCGCGCATGTCCAAGCTTCCCTATTCTCTTTTTGCCGACGAGTGTGTGAAAACCACGCGTGGACCGGATTGCGTAGTTTCAGGTAGCCCGGGGGCTGGTCGGTTACCGGCGCGCAGCTTTGCGCTCAACGCATTGCTACCGCAGCCATCTTCAGCATCCGGTCCAAATCGCACCTCCGCATCCACCCAGCTATCATCCAGTGCCTTCAAGTCAGTTGGATCGACATCGGGTTCAGCGAGCAGCGCGCGCAATTCAGGCGAGCTGGCATCCACTCTGGCAAGCTTGGCTAGAGCAGCGAACACCGCTCCATAAGACGACTTGCGCTTTCTGAGGCGTTCTTGAAGTGCCGCCAGGATATGAGCCGGCTGCGCCACCAGATCGAGCGCCTCTGCCAGAGGTCGCGTCGACAAAAATTCGAGAAACAACGGCAGATAGTCGGGCAGCTCATTGGCGGTCACCTGAAGTCCGCCTCGCTCGTAGACCGCCAACAGATCTACCATGGCCTGCCCACGGTCCCGGCTTTCGCCATGGACGTGCTCGAACAAATGCAGGGAAAGCGATCTCGTGCGATCGAACAGCAGCACATAGCGCTCCTGCAGATCGAATAAATCGTTGCTGGCCAATTCTTCGAAAAGTGGCTCGAGGCAGGCGAGATCGCTTGCGCTCAACAGCCGTTCTCTGGCCAGCAATGCCTGCATTTCGCCGGCCGCGGCACAAATCTCTTCCGTCGGGTAGGACAACAGAGCTGATAGAACTTTGAATGTTTTAGCCATCAGGTTGTCTCTGTCTGTTTGTTGGGTGCCTTCGAGCGCCCACCGAACATATTGGTACTCGTCCGACCATCCGAACACTCACCGCCAAAGCTGAAGCCGCATGAGCCGCGAATATCATAGGCATCTTCGCTCATCTCGCGGTGCGTGGTGGGAATGACGAACCTGTCCTCGTAGTTAGCTATCGCCATCAGGCGATACATCTCATCTATCTGCTCGGGTTTCAGGCCAACCCGTTGCGGGATGGTTTCGTCGATAACACCGTCGACGGTCTTGGCGCGCATGTAAGCGCGCATGGCCAGCATGCGCTCAAGCCCGCGTGCGACCGGCGCCTCGTCTCCTGCCGTGAGCAGGTTGGCCAAATAACGCAGCGGGATCCGCAAAGAGCGAACATCCGGCATCTCACCGTCAGAGCCCATCAAGCCGGCCTCGGCGGCCGATTGGATCGGCGACAGTGGCGGCACATACCACACCATCGGCAGCGTCCGGTATTCCGGGTGAAGGGGAAAGGCCACTTTCCATTCCATCGCCATCTTCCAGATCGGCGAGCGTTGTGCGCCATCGATCCATGCATCGGGAATGCCCTGCCGTTTGGCCTCGGCGATCACTTCGGGATCTGATGGGTCCAGGAAAATGGAGAGCTGCGCGTCATAGAGTTTCTGCTCGTCGGGCTCGCTTGCGGCCGCCTCAATGCGGTCTGCATCGTAGAGGACAACACCGAGGTAACGGATGCGCCCGACGCAGGTCTCCGAACACACGGTCGGCTGGCCTGCTTCGATGCGCGGATAGCACATGATGCACTTCTCCGATTTTCCGCTCGACCAATTGAAATAGATTTTCTTGTAAGGACAGCCCGATATGCACATCCGCCAGCCACGACACTTGTCCTGGTCAATCAGAACGATACCATCCTCTTCGCGCTTATAGATTGCACCCGACGGGCAGGCTGCCACGCAGGCTGGGTTCAGGCAGTGCTCGCACAGGCGCGGCAGATACATCATGAATGTGTTTTCAAACTGCCCATAAATCTCCTTCTGAATGCCCTCGAAATTATAGTCTTGAGAGCGCTTGGAAAATTCACCGCCCAGAATTTCTTCCCAATTCGGTCCCCATTCAATCTTCTCCATGCGCTGTCCCGTTATCAAAGAGCGTGGCCGAGCGGTCGGCGTCGCTTCAAGCTCGGGAGCATTTTGAAGATGGTCGTAATCGAACGAAAAGGGTTCGTAATAGTCATCGATCTCCGGCATATCCGGATTGGCGAAGATGTTGGCTAGCACGCGCCACTTAGAGCCGATCTTCGGTTGCAGTTTGCCCTTTGACGTGCGCACCCAACCTCCGTTCCAACGCTTTTGGTTCTCCCAATCCTTGGGGTATCCGATACCGGGTTTCGTCTCGACGTTATTGAACCACGCATATTCCATGCCCTCGCGATTGGTCCAAACGTTCTTGCAGGTCACCGAGCAGGTATGGCAACCGATGCACTTATCCAGGTTCAGGACCATTCCTATTTGCGCACGAACCTTCATTCTGCTGCCTCCTGAGACCGCTTGGACGCACTACCGCCATCCGGGTGTGGTCTCTCCAACCAATCGACATTTGCGACTTTGCGAACGATGACGAATTCGTCACGGTTTGTGCCAATCGTCCCATAATAATTGAAGCCATAACTTTGCTGGGCGTAGCCGCCGATCATGTGCGTGGGTTTGACGACGGCGCGGGTGACCGAATTATGGATGCCGCCCCGCTGACCCGTCATCTCAGAACCAGGCACGTTCACGATCTTTTCCTGCGCGTGGTACATGAAGAGCGTGCCCTCTTTCATACGCTGCGAGACGACTGCACGGGCGACCAATGCGCCATTGGTGTTGTATGCCTCTACCCAATCGTTATCGGCGATGCCTGCTTTCTTCGCATCCGTTTCGCTGAGCCAAACGATTGGCCCGCCACGCGATAACGTCAACATCAAAAGGTTGTCCGTGTAGGTGGAGTGAATACCCCATTTCTGGTGCGGTGTAATGAAATTCAAGACGATCTGTTTTTCACCGTTCGGCTTTGCGTCGATGATCGGTTTTATACCCTTCGTATCAATGGGGGGACGGTAGACGCACAGCGCTTCGCCGAACGCGCGCATCCACAAGTGGTCCTGGTAAAGTTGTTGGCGCCCGCTCAGTGTGCGCCAGGGGATATATTCATGCACATTGGTATAGCCGGCATTGTAGCAAACCTTTTCGCTTTCAAGGCCTGACCAGATCGGCGACGAAATGATCTTACGCGGTTGGGCGACGACATCTCTGAACCGGATCTTTTCATCCTCCTTTGCACGGGCTAGGTGCGTGTGGTCCAATCCGGTATTCTTCGAAAGCGACTGCCAAGCCTTTACAGCGACTTCACCATTGGTTTCCGGTGCCAGTGATAAGATGACCTCTGCCGCGTCGATATCGCTTTCAATGCGCACCAATCCCTTGGTGGGCCCATCCTCCTCGACTTCGCCATTCAGGCGTTTGAGAAACTCCACCTCGTGCTCGGTATTCCAAGCGAGTCCCTTTCCTCCATTGCCAATCTTGGTCATCAGCGGGCCAAGCGAAGTAAACCTCTTATAAAGATTGGGATAGTCGCGCTCGACAACAGTCACTGTGGGCATCGTCTTGCCGGGGACCGGCTCGCACTCTCCGCGCTTCCAGTCTTTGACGTCGAGCGCCTGCGCGATCTCTGCAGGTGTGTCATGCAGGATCGGCGTCAGGACGATGTCCTTTTCGACGCCCAACACCTCTGGTGCCACCTCCGAGAACTTCTTTGCGATCGCTTTATAGATTTCCCAATCGCTCCGGGCTTCCCAGATCGGATCGACAGCACCGGTTAGAGGGTGAATGAAGGGGTGCATGTCGGATGTATTAAGGTCATTCTTCTCATACCAAGTCGCCGTGGGCAGGACGACATCCGAATAAACGCACGTTGTCGACATGCGGAAATCCAGCGTCACCAGTAGATCCAGCTTGCCTTCAGGTGCTGCATCCCGCCACTGGACGTCCTTTGGTCGATTGCCCCCCATCTCACCCAGATCTTTGCCCATCACCCCGTGCGAGGTACCGAGCAGGTGCTTCAGGAAATACTCGTGTCCCTTGCCGGATGAGCCGAGCAGATTGGACCGCCACACAAACATGTTGCGCGGCCAGTTCTTGGGATTGTCAGGGTCGTGGCAGCTCATCCGCAGATCACCGGCCTTCAGCGCGTCTGCGACGTAGGCTGGCGCCTCCTTACCGGAGGCGGCTGCAGCTTTGCCGACCTCAAGAGGATTGGTCTCCAGCTGCGGCGCCGACGGTAACCAGCCCATCCGCTCAGCGCGCGCATTGTAATCTATGAGCGCGCCATCCCAAGGTCCTGCGGGTGCCGTCGGTGACACAATCTCGCCGACGTCAAGCGTCTCGTAGCGCCATTGGTCCGTATGGGCATAAAAACAGGATGTCGAGTTCTGATGCCGCGGGGGACGCCCCCAATCGAGCGCAAACGCAAGCGGTAGCCAGCCCGATTGCGGACGAAGTTTTTCCTGTCCAACGTAATGTGACCAGCCGCCCCCGGATTGTCCGACGCACCCACACATGACCAACATGTTGATCACACCGCGGTAGTTCATGTCGGCATGATACCAATGGTTCATCGCGGCGCCGATGATGACCATAGAGCGCCCATTTGTCTTCTCGGCATTGCGCGCAAACTCGCGCGCCACCTGAATGATCTGGTCGCGCGGAACACCTGTTATGCGTTCCGCCCAAGCCGGTGTGTATGGCTCATTGGCGTCGTAATCGGTCGTCACGAACTTCCCGCCAAACCCTCTGTCGAGCCCATAGTTGGCCACGAACAGATCATAGACGGAGGCAACAATCGCTTCGCCGTCCTTAAGAATGAGCTTTTTGACCGGTAAATTTCGAGGCAACACACTCGGATGATCGGTGCCGGAAAAGTGGTCGTGCTCGATATTTCCAAAGTACGGAAAAGCGACCTCTGCAATGTCATCGTGCACGCCATGGATTGAAAGCCTGAGTTTTATACTGCTTCCGTTGCTGTCCTTTTCTTCAAGATTCCACTTGCCCTGTTCACCCCATCTGAACCCGACCGAACCGCACGGAACGACAATGTTGCCGCTTGATTCGTCTAGCGCCACCGTTTTCCAGTCGGGATTGTTGGTCTCTCCTAAGCCGCCTTCGAAATCGGATGCACGCAACAAGCGTTCAGGTACCAGGTGATCGCCCTTTTTGACGAGACGGACCAACATTGGCATGTCGGTGTACTTGCGAGCATAATCGCTAAAGTAAGTGACCTGACGATCGACGTGAAACTCGCGCAGAATAACGTGGCCCATCGCCATCGCGAGCGCCGCATCTGTGCCTTGCTTCACGCTGATCCACAGATCTGCGAACTTTGAGGCCTCGGAATAATCGGGGCAGATCACCACACTCTTGGCGCCGCGGTAGCGAGCTTCCGTGTAGAAATGCGCATCAGGTGTCCGCGTCTGCGGTACGTTCGAGCCCCACAGAATAAGGAAACTTGAATTATACCAGTCGGCACTCTCGGGCACATCGGTTTGCTCGCCCCAAGTCTGTGGTGAGGAGGGCGGGAGATCGCAATACCAATCATAGAATGACATGCATGCGCCGCCGATCAGGGATAAATAGCGCGAGCCGGCTGCGTAAGAAACCATCGACATCGCCGGTATCGGCGAGAAGCCGAGGATGCGGTCAGGTCCATAGGCTTTGGTTGTGTAGGCGTTGGCCGCAGCGATGAGTTCGGTTGTCTCATCCCAGTTGGCGCGGACAAAACCACCATGACCGCGCTTGCGCGTATAAGAGGCCCGCGTATCCGCATCCTCCACGATCGACGCCCAGGCCGCCACCGGTTTTTGTGTTTTGCGCGCCTCACGCCAAGCCTTGAGCAGGCGCGCGCGAATAAGCGGATACTTTACCCGGTTGCCCGAATAGAGATACCAGCTGTAGCTTGCACCACGCGAGCAGCCTCGCGGCTCATGGTTAGGCAGGTCTGGCCGCGTTCTTGGGTAGTCTGTGTGCTGCGTCTCCCAGGTTACGATACCGCCTTTTACATAAATCTGCCACGAACACGAACCGGTGCAATTGGCGCCGTGAGTTGAGCGTACGACCTTGTCATGCGCCCATCGCTTACGATAGCCATCCTCCCAATCGCGATCCTCGCGCGTTGTCACCCCGTGCCCATCAGAAAAATCGCCTACAATACGATTGAAGAAGGTAAGACGATCAAGAAAGTGACTCATTTCCGTTTCCTTCCGCGCCCTAGGCTAATTCTATGATGACGGCACGTATTTCTGTCTATTGAGCTGCCTGCGGGGATTGCGAATTGACGCCACGCTCGATGTCATAGAGCAAGCCGCCGGATCGCGTGTAGAACCACCATGTCACAAAGACACAAGTTGCATAGAAAATAAGAAACAGCCAAAGCGCCGCTTCCGGGCCTCCCGTCATGGCGATCGATGAGCCGTAGGCCTTTGGAATGAAAAATGCTCCATAGGCTGCGATCGCTGACGTGAACCCGATGATTGCAGCGCTTTCCTTTTCTGCCTGCCTCAGACGTTGGCCGGCATCCAATTCTGGCATCAAGCGATCGATCTCGGAACGCATGATTATTGGGATCATCTGAAATGTCGATGCATTACCGACACCGGTTGCGAAGAACAAAACCATGAACATTGCAAAGAACCCCCAGAACGCGCCTGGTTGATCCTTAATGCCGAGGAAGTATAGGACGCCGGCAACGGCACCGATCATGACGAGAAATGTCCAGTAGGTGACCCGACCCCCGCCATACTTGTCGGAAATCCAGCCGGTAGCAGCGCGTGACAATGCGCCGATGAGCGGCCCTAGGAAAACGAACTGCAGGGAATTGACTTCCGGGAACTGCGTCTTTGCCAGCAGCGGGAATCCGGCCGAATAGCCGATGAACGAACCGAAAGTCCCGGTATAGAGCCAACACATGACCCAGTTGTGCTTGCGCTGAAAGATCACCGACTGTTCCGCGAATGAAGCCCGCGCAGTTGCTAGGTCATTCATCCCGAACCAAGCGGCGGCGGCAGCGGCAAGAAGAAACGGCACCCAGATGAAGCCGGCATTTTGGATCCACAGCTTTCCGCCATCGGAAAGTTGCTGCGGCTCGCCACCAAGAGCACCGAATACGCCAGCCGTAATGACAATTGGCACAAGGAACTGCATGACGCTTACACCCGCATTTCCAAGGCCGGCATTGAGTGCCAAGGCGTTACCTTTTTCGGCGCGTGGAAAGAAAAAGCTGATATTCGCCATAGAGGAAGCAAAGTTGCCGCCACCGAGACCGCACAACAGCGCCAAAATCAAAAATATTACGAATGGCGTATCCGGGTTCTGGACGGCATAACCGATCCCAAAAGCTGGGATGAGCAGCGAAGCCGTGGACAAAGACGTCCACAACCGCCCGCCAAAGATTGGCACCATGAAGGAGTAGAATATTCGGAGCGTTGCACCCGATAGACCTGGCAGCGCTGCAAGCCAGAATAGTTGGTCCGTCGTATACTTGAAGCCGATCGCCGGGAGTTTGGCCACGACGACACTCCACACCAGCCAGACCGAAAATGCCAACAGCAGGCACGGCACTGAAATCCATAGATTCCGCCTCGCAATAGCCTGGCCTTTGCTATTCCAGAACGCTTCGTCTTCAGGACGCCAGTCCTCAATCACACCGGCAAGCGCGCCGTGATGCTCTGGCTTATGAATGTCGACCATTTCGGGGAGCTGAGGCAGCGCCTCCGCCTCGCCTTCATGCGCTTTGCGTTCCATCGCGAGGATCGCGAAATGCATCCAGACCAGGGATACAACGACCAATCCGAACAACAGCATGAAGCAACTGGTCCATATACCTGTCAGGTCGAGCATTACGCCAAACATGATTGGCAGAACAAAACCACCCAGCCCGCCAACCAGCCCGACAATTCCTCCGACCGAGCCGACATGGCCTGGATAGTAGACCGGTATATGCTTATAGACAGCCGCCTTACCCAGGCTCATGAAGAAGCCGAGAACGAATACAATGACGACAAAGGGCGCCAGTCCCATACTGGTTGAAAATTCGATTGGTCCGCGGATCCCATGAATTACGTAATCCGTATTCGGGTAAGACAGCATGAACGTACAAATCGCGGAAATCCCGAACGTCCAGTACATCACCTTGCGGGCCCCGATGCGGTCTGACAAATGGCCGCCATAGGCGCGGAAGATACTTGCGGGCACGGAGTAAAACGCCGCCAGCATACCAGCCGTCTTGATATCCAGTTCATAGACACCGACAAGATATCTGGGCAACCACAGCGCGAGGGCGACAAACGCGCCAAAGGTGAAGAAGTAATAGAGAGAAAAGCGCCATACCTGAATTCGCTTCAGCGGATCCAGCTCCAAAAGCGTGCTGCGCGGCTGTTCACCGCTCCTGCGACGCGCTTTTATGACCGGATCATCATCCGTCAGGAGCCAGAAAACGACCGCCATAATGACCAGTGCCGCCGCCCAGACTTGCGCGACCGCAGTCCAGCCATAGGCAACCATGACGAAGGGCGCCAGGAACTTGGTGACCGCCGCACCGACGTTGCCGGCACCGAAAATACCCAGTGCGGTGCCCTGTTTTTCGGTTGGGTACCAGCGTGACACATAGGCGATGCCAACCGCGAACGATCCGCCGGCAAGTCCGACACCAAGGGCAGCAATCAACATCGTGATGTAATTGTCGGCAAAAGAAAGCAGGAATGTCGCTATCGCCGCGAGCACCATGGTCACGCTGTAGATCAGGCGCCCGCCATATTGGTCGGTCCAAATACCGAGGAAAATCCGACTTAGTGAGCCTGTAAGAATGGGTGTCGCGACGAGTAGACCAAACTGAGAGTCATTCAGCCCCAGGTCCTTCTTTATTTGAACACCGATGATGGAAAATATGGTCCAAACGGCAAAACAGACGGTGAACGCGATAGTTGAAAGCCACAGTGCGCGATTCTGTTCGCCGTCGCGAACGCCTGAAAGCTCGTTCATGTATCAATTCCCCGTTTGTAACAGGCCTGCAGTCTTACTAAACAGCCAGTATTGAGCACTCTGGCCCAGATTTATTGACATCAATCAATTACTGGGGTGGTTTGCACAGGCCGACCAACGACCGGCGGGACGTTGTCGCTGAATTCAAGCGTGCCAAGCCATGGATTGAGGGCACGAAGATTTATCGGAGTGCGAGCGGCTTAGGCGCTCCATGGAACGGACAATTCCCCGAGGCTGCGCTTTGAGATGCGCAGCTCACCAATGACGGGCTCTGCAGTCAAATTCACTTTGGCGGCCAAACAGTCCGTACAGAGACAGTCCAACGACTAGGCAGCGAACCCGTCAGGCATCGCTTAGGTCGCAGGCACGGGGCACCGATGGGAACAAGGCTATTGCGCAACCCCTCCGAGAGAGGCTGTCGCTCCTTTCACGCCGCGTAGTGTGACCGTCAGGAAAACGGATGCCAATGTAGGAGACAGCCCCGACGGCTGCTGGTGCTCAACAGCCGTCGCTCGCCGTCTGATGGTTCTATGGCGGCCCTTCCATCGATCCCAGACTTTGCCCGGCGTACAGCTCGGGCCTCCGATCGGCCAACCATCGTACCTCTCGGGCGGGGCCTGTTTTGCAGCGCATTCGGCCAGTACCGGACAAAGCCCATTCCACAAATGATTTGGGCGCCCGGCGAATGGCTTCATGCGAGGTCATGCGGTCGTAAACATTTGATCTACAAATATAATTGCCGGCCACTCGATCCGGTCTGGTATGATTAGGCACGCGGAATTTTGAGTATTGTGAAGAGGTTGCACCTTTCGATAGATTTTTGAGACCATTCAGAGGAATTGGCGGGAGTTCGCCCACGCGATCAGAGAGGCAAGATGTTACGGTCCATCCCTAAGTACCTCGTGGTGTCCCTATATGCGGGACTAATTGGCATACTCGGCAGTCCAGCCCACTCATCGACGCTTGAAGAGGTCCGAAAAAGAAATGTCCTCACTTGCGGCGTGAGCGAAGGGCTGGTCGGCTTTTCCAGTAAAGTTGGCTTTTCAGGATGGGCCGGGTTCGATGTTGATTTCTGCCGCGCCGTTGCTGCAGCGGTTTTGGGGAACTCCGGCAAGGTTGAGCTGGTTCCCTCATCAGCCGGCAATCGCTTCAAAATGTTGGCCAGCGGAAAGATCGACCTATTAGTACGCAACACAACATGGACGCTAAGTCGCGAGACCATGTTTGGATTAGATTTTGTAGGCGTCACATATTTTGATGGTCAAGGTTTTCTCGTGCGCAAGGCTTCCGGCATTAAAAGCGTAAACGGCCTCATTGGTAAGACGGTCTGTTTCCTGGCCAATACCACCATCGAGTCAAACGTGAATGATTTTTTTGAGAAGCGAAAAATTAAGGCTACGCTTCTGTCTGCGAAGTCAAGAGTTGCCGTGCGATCGAGTTATGAGAATAAGCACTGCCATGCCTATGCCAGCGATGTATCTGCCCTTGTCTCTGAGAGAACCCAGCTGAGAAATCCGTCCGCCCATAGGTACCTGCCGGAGCTCATCGCCAAAGAACCGCTCGGTCCGGTCGTCCGTGACTCTGATCCGCACTGGAGGGATGTGATACAGGCCGTGCTTTTTGTCCTCATCAACGCCGAGGAGGTGGGATGGACGTCCAAAATAGCAGGCATTGCCAATCTACCCGCCAAGATCACAGTGCCATCGCACGTAACCAGGAAGCTCAGACTGAGTAACAATTGGCCGCGATCGGTAATTGCCCAGGTTGGAAACTACGGGGAGATATTCGAACGAAACATTGGTGCCAAGAGCGCCCTCAAGATTCCGAGGCGGTTGAACAAACTTTGGCTTCACGGTGGTCTGCTCTATGCGCCGCCAATCAGGTGACGGACGCAGGACTTGGCTGTGTCTATGTAACAGGTCAATAAAGCAGCTGCGTTGGCAGAGCGCCGAAACCACTGAAATGATCGCCGTCAATGTCATTTGGCTCGCCCCGAAACAATAGAATGGAGCGTTGTCAAATGTCTCGGTCTGCAGATTGCTGGTTGCATGCAGAGGCTGCAGCGGGACAATTCTGGAACATGGCCGCGAGATGACAATAGACGAGCCTGGCGCCTCACAAAGCACTCATCGTGCGCTAATAAACTTTGGTGGGCAGTTGGTTCGCGCCCCCGGCGACATTCATTGCATTTCTCAATATGGCATAAAGCCACCGTACTTCTTGCGCCAATTATAGTTGGTCACCTGGCTGATACCCGCTTTGCGGCATATGTCTTCGACCGGTATGCCTTCATTCGCTTGACGGAGAACGAAGACGATCTGGCTGTCAATGAACTTCGAGCGCTTTATTGTCTCTCCTCGCTGTGCGGCCAAAACCGCTAAACGAGAATACTCAGTGAACCGCTAGCTCAATCTCGGGGAAGCACGTCAGGGGACCATAAAGGTCGCAAATATATATCAAGCGCCAGTCGAATTATCGCAAGCGAGTTCGATCCTTGGAGGATAGCTCAGACGAGCACGCAGATTATTCGAGACCGCCATGAACACCGACTGCAAACTGGTCGGGCTCTATGCCGAACGGGTGCATTCGCGGCCAGCGCCACGTTCGCGCCCTATTTCATCTGGCCTAGTTCACAGGCTTTTGCGAGTTTGGGAAACGCAGTTCGAGCACTTCGCCGGCTGCGCCAAAACTGCACTGGTTTTCCATAGCGACCTGAAAGCATTGCATTGCCAATTTATGATGTTAGGTTGCGTGTCACGCAGCATTCTGTAGGGAATTCCGGAAGACAGGGAGAAAAACCGAATGACATTCTCAGCAGCCAAGACCCTTGGACTATCGGTCGCATCGCTTGTTGTCGCCACCAGCCCGCTGTTGGCGCAGGGCAGCGTTGCTGGCTTCTACAAAGGTAAGAAAATCAAGATTATCGTAAGTTCGTCGCCAGGCGGTGGTTACGACGCATACAGCCGCGTTCTTGCCGGTGTGATGGGTAAGTACATCCCCGGAAAACCAGGTGTCATCGTCCAGAATATGCCGGGCGCCGGTGGAGTGCGAGCCGCCAACTTTTTGTATAACGTCGCCCCAAAAGACGGCACGGTCATTGCCAATATCCAGCGCACCGTACCGTTTTTACAGATCTTCGGTAAGAAAGGGCCACAGTTCATTGCCTCCAAGTTCAATTGGATCGGCTCCATGAACAACGAAGTAACGATCTGTAGCGCCATGAAGACGTCCGGTATCAAATCGTTTGAAGACGTCAAGAACAAACAGCTGATCATGGGCGGCAGCGGGCCCAATGACACGGAGACAGTTCCGGCGCTGATGAACAATGTGTTCGGCACCAAGTTCAGGATCATTTCGGGCTATCCGTCATCGACGGCCATTACGCTTGCCATGGAACGCGGTGAGGTTCAGGGATTGTGCTCGTCCTATGGCTCCCTGCGCTCGCGCAATGCGGACTGGTTTGAGAAGAAGAAGATCAATATCCTTGTTCAGCTCTCGACCAGAAAGCACCCCGATATTCCCAATGTACCGTTAGCGCTTGATATGGCGAAAGATAAGGAGACCAAGGAGCTGTTGGCTCTGAACGATGCCCGCCTCGAAATGGGTCGCCCCTTCCTGGCGCCGCCGAACGTTCCGGCCGATCGCGTCGCAGCCCTTCGCAACGCATTCGACAAGTCGATGGCTGACAAGGATTTGCTGCGCAACATCAAGTCCCAGGGTCGCGGCGTATCACCGGTCAGCGGCAAGGACGTCCAAGCCTTGATCGAGCGGGTTTCCAAGGCCGATAAGGCCCTGATTGCCAAGCTCAACGATGCCATCGTCTACAAAGGCGTCAAGGGTAAAGCCAAAGTCCGCCTGGTTTCCGCCACCGGTACCATTGCCGAAATTAAGAGGGGTGGCCGCCGGATCGCCATCAAGGCCAAGGGCGGCAAGACGTTCAAGGCCAAGGTCTCGGGCTCGCGCACCAAGATCACCGTTGCCGGAAAGAAGGCCAAGCGTAAGGCCTTCAAAGTCGGCATGACCTGCACCATCAAGTCACCGGCCAACGGCGAAGAGGCAACCAACATCGATTGCAAATAGCAGTTCGTTAGGCGCCGGATTCGGCCTCTGATTAACCGCAGAAACGGGCGCACTGCTTGCAGCGCGCCCGTTTCTTTTTTTTCCGGTGAAGCCACTGTCTCCGGTTTGCTTTTTTCTTACCGTTTATCGGATGTGTGATCGGGCCGGCAGTGAGCTCATAGCCAAGCGATATTTTTGCAGCAGATTGAGCAACACTCCGGACATTGATGGCCTGTGACTTACGTAACAACGGGGTTCATAGATCTCACCTACACTTGGTATCAAGCCACTCTAAATTCAGGGCGCCGTCATGACCGTCACACTTTATCAAATCGCCCCTTCATTCTATTCGCAGATCGCACGTCTTGCTCTGACCGAAAAAGGTGTGACTTGGCGTGAACGCATGATCAACCTCGGCCCCAGGATGGAGAATTTCGATCCTTGGTACATGCGCATCCACCCCAGCGGTGTTGTTCCCGCCCTTGCCGACAAGGGCACCACCATTGTCGAGACCATCGAGATTATTCGCTACATTGACGAAAAATTCGAAGGCCCGGCGTTGTCGCCACCGGAGCCCTCGTTGCAAGCGAAAATGAATGAATGGTTAGACAGATTCAATGCATTTCCAGTTCGTGAACTTTCCTACGGTTTGTTGCTACAAAAACCGATAGCGCCGCTGATTAGACATACCTTCGATGTGCGGCGCAAAATCATCAAACGCCATATGCAAAATAATCCTGACCTTGTTGCACACTACCAGGCGCGACTTGATGATATCGACGCCTGGCTGAAAGTCTCGTCGGCCCCCGAACAGGTCATGAGACTTGAGGAGCGATTGCAATCTCTGCTGGCAAACGCCGATCAACAGCTTGGCCATGGCGGCCCATGGCTCATGGGGGCGCAATACACGCTGGCGGATGTATGGCTGACCGTCCTGTGCGCACGACTGACGCAGTTTTGGATTGACAAGAAAAACCCGCACGCAAAACGCCGGTTACCAGATAATGTTGCCGCATTCTACGACAGGGCAAAGGCGCGGCCGTCATTTAAAATTGCCGATCTCTGGGAAAATGTGCGGTTCGGATTTATGTTGCGAATGGTGGCGCCGTTCCTGCTGCCGCGCCTAGGCGTTGCAATCCTACTCATTGCCGCCCTCACCTTGGGGATCTTGTGGTTAGTTTGACAGATTGGGTTTTCGGACCATTGCCTCACCGAAGGACCGCATCGTCTATCGCATCACCGCTTATTTCTGGTGACGTCCGCTGATCCAGGTATCGCGACTGTATTTTCCTACAGATTCTGGGCTTGCATAAGGGTTATGTCTGAGGGTGGCTTTCTCTCTTCGAGTCCATTGCCCCGACCGTCGAAAATCCCACAAGCCGTCGTCGGGCAGCGGCGGCCCCATTGACGAACAATGTCCGCGTCTCGTGATAGCTGCCAATGCGTTGCAACATAGGAGTGTCGCAACGGGCCATCGGCGGACAGACGTCGACCTGCTACCGTGGCTGAGCATCTTCCCGAGATCGAAACCTTATCCAGCAGATACGAATATCGGTCCCTAATTAGAGCTGCCGGCTGAGCCAACGCCGAAACAGTTGCGCCCCCTTACCTTATTCTGTCTCATGAGCTAAGGGTTTGCCTGACGGCGCCAGCAAAAAATACATTAACGAGGATTTCTGCAATGAAGCATAGCACTGACGGAATACGTACAACGCATGTGGGAAGCCTTCCAAGGCCCGCAGAACTTGTCACTCTCATGCTAGCAGAAGACTCAGGAAAATCTGTCGAGCAAATAGAATTTGATGCAGCACTTAAACGAGCCGTCTCTGAAGTGGTCGGTCGCCAGAAAGCTCTGGGTATTGACTGCGTTAGCGACGGTGAGTTTAGCAAACGAGGGTTCGCTGTTTACGCGCACGAGCGCCTAGGTGGACTAGAAGCAACAGGGCAGTCCCGTCCTTCACCGTGGGCCAACTCTCGCGAGGCAAGAGCGTTTCCGGAATTCTATGCGAAGGAAGAACGAGCAAAGGATGCAGTACCGACGCGAAGCACCATGCAAATGGCGTGTCGGTCCCCGGTCACTTACATAGGGCAAACAGATCTTGAGCGTGATCTTGCCAATTTGCGCGCAGCCTGCAACGAGCACAGTGTCGATGAAGCATTTGTGCCGGCGATCTCACCCTGTGATGTGGTCGGCAATGTTCTGAACGAATATTACGATTCGGACGAAGCGTTTATTTATGCTGTAGGTGATGCCCTAAATGTTGAGTACCGTGCAATCATCGACGCAGGCTTCCTCCTGCAGATAGATGATCCTAGGTTGATCAATTACTACGTAAAAATGCCTCATCTCACTGTTGCCGACTGTCGACGGTGGGCAGAAACACAGGTCGAAGCCATCAACCATGCACTGACTGGCATCCCTAGCGAAAATGTTCGTTACCATACCTGCTACGGTATTAACATGGGGCCGCGCATGCATGATATGGAAATGAAAGACTATCTCGATATCGTGCTGAAGATCGATGCCGGAGCATATTCATTTGAGGCCGCCAATCCTCGCCACGAGCACGAATGGCGGATCTGGGAGGAGATGAAGTTGCCGGACGGCAAGTTGATTATTCCCGGCGTGATCACACACTCATCAGTTCTCGTTGAGCACCCGGAGCTCATTGCAGAAAGATTAGAGAAATTCGCCTCTGTCGTTGGACGTGAAAACGTAATTGGCGGAAGTGACTGTGGATTTGGAACCCAGGCCAGTGCCACCCCTGAGGTCCATCCGACAATCGTATGGGCGAAGTTCGAAGCATTATCTCAGGGCGCAGCTTTGGCAAGCGAAAGGCTGTGGGGACGGCGGTGACGCGGCAGAACCAGTTCATCCATTGGCGGCATCCAACGGATCAGGCTCCTCCCCATACTTCTTTCGCCACTTCGAAGATCAGGCGGAGCTTTGCCCACTGTTCTTCATATGCGAGAAGATTACCGTCTTCCGTTGAAGAGAAACCGCATTGGCGCTGAGGCCGAGTTGGTCAAGATCGATGAATTTTGAGGCGTCTTCAATTCTCCGCTTCAGTTGATCCTTGCTTTCAAGCGTGCCAGTTTTGGAGGGCACGATACAGAGGATTACCTGCTTTCCCTTCGGTACAAATCCCAATGGTTCAAAACCACCGGCACGCTCAGTGTCATAGTCCATAAAGTAGCCGTTTCCCCCATCTGATCCTGATCAGATGACGCAATCACCCATTGCA
The DNA here is from genome assembly GCA_965223255.1 of Hyphomicrobiaceae bacterium. Taxonomy (GTDB): domain Bacteria; phylum Pseudomonadota; class Alphaproteobacteria; order Rhizobiales; family Hyphomicrobiaceae; genus CBDCWA01. The sequence goes on from CBDCWA010000004.1 coordinate 2,124,603, forward strand.
AGCCACTTCAACAGACTTTTTCGACAGTATCGACCCATCTCGGCCGGTCGCACACTGACAAACCCACGACGGGTTTGCCCTTATTGCGGACGCGTGTCGGCTTTTCAGCAACATTTTCCGCTTCACCCCAGTTTGCGGAAATCGCCAGGCGCTGAACTGAAGTCAGAGACGGGCCATAACCGGTCGTTCTTGGGTTGTCTTTTTGACCGCCCTAATGCAATCATTTGCTCTGGCTCTCTGCTAGACCGGACGTGCTGAAAACTAGGGGGTTGCATGAGTGTTTGGACGACCAGATTTCTGGGAATAGCGCTCTTGGGCGTTGTGGTATTGCACTCGCCCGCGATAGCTCAGATGGCCACATTTGAAGGTCGATCCATCTACAAACTTGATCCGGTTGCCAAAGAGAGTACCGGAAAACAGATCCTAGAGGCTCTGCTGTCTAACGATGATATGCAGGCCATGGCAGAAATCGCTCCCTATGACATTATTCGCAGGCTCGCCAAGCCGGTGGGACGCCTGACGCTCGAGTACAAGAAGCAGCCTCATAGTCCGAAGCGTAAGGGGGCCTATTGTACAGCCAGTCTGATTTCCAAAAATCTAATCATCACCAACCACCATTGCGTGCCCGGAGACGGCAATGTGCAAAAGGCATTGCTGACTATGGGCTATCTCAAACCTCGAACCCGTCGGGGCGTGGCGCAATACCCTGTTGATTTGAAACCGCTTGAGGCGTCCAAAGACCTTGACTATGCGATCTTGAAGGTTGAAGGAGAGCCGGGGACTGAATGGGGGGCGGTGCCCTTGAGCACCAACACGCCGAAGTCCCGCAGCACGCTGTTCGTCATTCACCACCCAGGAGGGTATCCGCAATACATCACACGCGGACGATGCCAGACGAGTTCTCCTGCAATCGATGGTGACGATATCCTTCATCTCTGCGACACGTTGCCGGGAAGTTCGGGCGCACCGATTTTTGACAACAGCACGCGCCGCGTAGTGGGTCTTCATTACGGTTCGATCTCTCTTAAGAAACTCAATGCCGGCAAACGCATTGCAAGCCTTGCCAAGGCTTCGGCACTCATATCCCGCCTGGTGATACGCGATACCAATGTTGCCTCTCAGATTGAGATCAACTTCTGGAACAGTGTGAAGAACAGCAAAGAGCCTGCTATCTTGAAGACATACTTACAGAAGTACCCGAAAGGAAGCTTTGCACCGATTGCACGTGTGCTCGTCCAGAAGCTGGAGGATCAGATCAAAAAAAATGCCACTGCACAGCGCAAAGAAGCCGAACTAAGAGCCGCTGAGGAGAAAAAACGAAAAGCAGAGGCGGCCCGACTTGCCGCTGAGCGAAAGGCCGCTAAGGCCCGCCAGGTAGCAGAGCTGCGCAGGGCCAAGGCAGAAGCCAAGCGCGCCCAGGATGCCTTAAAGGCCGCCGAAACCAAGCGTCTCGCAGCGCTGCAGGCTGCGGAGGTCGCTCATAAGGCAAGAGAAAAAGCTGAGCAAGCTGCTGCAGCAGCAGCCAAGGCCAGGCTATCTTCGCCAACACCGGCAGAGGCAACCAAAAAGCCCGAAAAGGACAACATCCTCTCACAAGAGCAATTGACCAGGCAATTGCAGACTGAGCTGGCAAGGGTTGGATGCGATCCTGGCAAGGTTGACGGAAAATGGGGGGCCAAGGGCCAGCGCGCCCTTCGTCAGTTTGTCCAGAAAACAAACATAGCGGTTATCACAACCAACCCCACCGAAGAGGCCCTGAAGGCGGTCAAAAGCAAGACGACCATTGTGTGTCCGAGGCCCGTGGTCAAAACGCAGTCAGCGGCAAAGGACAAACCAAAAACCAATCGCAAATCTCGTCCACGGCGGCGCAAGAAGTGCATCACCTATGCGCAGTGCATGAGCACGGTGGATGAAACAGCAGGAACAAGTGTCGGCAACCAATGCATGCACTTACCTGCTACGTGCCCATAATTTGTCGCCGTGAATTGTAAGTGCGTAACTTTGCTGCGGCATTATCATTTCAACAATCAGAGATGAACTCTTTAGGGAATTGATAGGCCAAATTCCGCTTGGGCTCATCAGGCGACGGTCGTGGTCTGACCATTACATATCCGGTTTGACACCAACAGCGGACCCACGTCCGCTATTTCGAGCAACATTCCACTGCACCCCCGTTAGCGGTAATCGCCCAGCACGGAGCCGACAGCCGTTCAGGAGCAAAGCCTTGCGCGGACAACATAACGGTGCACGCCTCTAAGAGTAGGTCTAGCGTAGAGATGACGTGAAGGAAGCCGCTAGGGTCTAGTCCGGTTGATTTGAGCTGGTTCGCGCACTTTCATGCTCTTCTGCGTCCGTCGCCCCTGAAAGTTCGCTTGCGGGAACAGGCTTACTGATGAGATAGCCTTGGATCTGGCTGCAGCCTTCTTGGCACAAGAGTTCAAGCTGGTCGGTGGTCTCAACTCCCTCAGCGGTCGTCTGCATGCCCAAGCTGTGGCCAATGCCGACCACTGCCCGAATGATGGCGGCTGCGTCTTCGCGCTCTCCAAGTCCAGCAACAAAGGACTTATCGATTTTAATCTTGTCGAAAGAAAATTTTTGAAGATAGCTCAGTGATGAATAGCCGGTGCCGAAATCGTCCATAGAGATCCTGACACCCAGCTTGCGCAACTTGTCGAGTATCTTGACGGTGGCGCCCGTGTCGCCAAGTACAACGCTTTCAGTGATTTCGAGTTCCAGACGTTCTGCCTTTAACCCAGAAAGTTCGAGAGCCTCTTCCACGTCCGACACCAGGGTTTTGCCCAAGAATTGAACTGCAGAGATGTTGACTGCCACACTTATGGTATCAGGCCATTTTGCTGCTTCTTTGCAAGCTTTCCTCAGTACCCAGGCGCCAATCTGCTTGATCAGACCCGACTCTTCGGCGATTGGTATGAAGTTATCTGGCGTAATCAGACCTTTGTCAGGATGATTCCAACGCAACAGTGCTTCATAGGCGACCGTCGAATTGGACGCTACGTCGACCAGCGGCTGGTAGTAGAGCTCTAGCCGACTATTTGCAAAGTCTCTGCGAAGATCGGCCTCCAACTGGCGACGCTTTTGCAATTCTTCATCCATTCCTTTCTCAAAGAAACGAAAGGTGCCACGTCCGTCTGCCTTCGCTCTGTACATTGCAATATCTGCAGCTTTAACGAGCGAAGCGTGGTCGACGCCGTCTACATGAGACATGGCAATGCCAATGCTCGTGCCGACCTGGATTTCGTTACCGTCAACCTGAAATGGTTCAGACAGGGCTTTGATCAATCGCATTGAAACTTCTGCGCATACCCGACCGCTCTCAATACCGGGTTGGATCACCGCAAACTCGTCACCGCCAATGCGACTTACGATGTCTTGGCCGCGAACATTTTCGCTGAGCCGAAGGGCAACCAATTGCAGAAGCTTGTCTCCCGCTGCGTGACCGAGCGTGTCATTGACGTGCTTAAACCGATCCAGATCGAGGCAAAGAACGGCTGTTTTTGCACTCCGTTTGGAGACATCCCGGGCCTTTTTCAGCTCTGAATTGAAGTGTTCACGGTTGGGCAGACCCGTCAAAGCATCATACTGCGCCAGGAAATGTATTCTCGCATCGGCTTGTACGACTTGCTGGGAGCGAATGTAGAATGCAAATGCGGGCACACCAAAAACAATTGCCGATATCAAGGCCAATATGGAGGACGAATAGGCTGCCTGGGCGCGGTAATCGGCGGCTCGTGCGGCCTGATCGACATAGACTTCGACGACCGCCACCGTGCGACCATTCTTGAAAACGGGGACATAGGCCTCGGAATAGAGTGCCGGTCTGTTTGACTTGCCCCGCCCATCTTTCACATCGATAAAGGGATAGCCGGTCTGAACAACACCCGCTGCCTTGGGGTTGTGTTTGATGAGGGAGGCCTTGGTCTTGCCAAAAGTTACGCGTTTGTTCGACACAAGTCGAAGCTTACCCTTGGCATCAAAGAGTTTGAAGAGAAAGACGGAGCCAAACTCTTGCAGTTCGGTGATGATTCTTTCTTCGTTACGCGAAAGCGCCCGACCTGCGGCAATGGCCTCGATATTGGGCATTCGCTTAACGAAATGGCGTGCCCATTGTTCTGCTGTCCGGCCAGCTTCAGATCGCAATAGCCCGTCGACCGAATGCTGCACGAAACCATAGCTCACGCTAGCAACCAGGAGGCCACCCATTAAGAGTAGAGCTACGAGCTTTCCGTTGAGATGATGCTTTGTGGCAGTCCAGAAGTCTTGGATCTGGCTGGCCAGCCGATCGACATGGGAGTGAACTGCAGCAACACCCGACCGCACAATTGCGTCATAACCCTGCATCTTAAATGCGCCCCCGCACGACGCTACATTCACAAAAGTACTTAAAGAAAACAGCGGTCCGCGCTTCGCAGCCGCCATCTGCTGAAAAGGGCAAGACGCCCTATTGTCGAGACGCAATAATAGAAGATTATTGTTAAAATTCCGTTGGTTTACAATGTGTTGCCACGCATAATGAAACAAAGTATTAACTTTGCTTCAACCTTGCCGCTAGGACGGGAACCATCCAAGTTCCGATCGTTGACGCAATAGCGCGGGACGCCGAGCGTCGGCTTTGGTCATTTGTCATCAGTGGTAGGTTAATCAAAGGACAACAGTTTCGATACCGGTTACGGAAATCAGAACAACTCAAACAAGTGGATGCAAAAAGGAATATTGGCGAACAGATTTCATTGGTTGCTTGAGGCGGGCCGTGTTCCTGGCAGGAACTGTCAGTTTCCCGGCGACCAAAACTCGAGTGTTGACCGCATCATGGAGAGGAAAGGTAATCAATGAAGGTCATCTGCGTGGTCAGCGCAAAAGGCGGTGTCGGTAAATCGACGATTGCTGTCAATCTTGCCTGTGCAGCTCAGGATGACCAGCAGCGAGTAGCAATTCTCGATATAGACCCACAAGGTTCCTCCATCTTGTGGGAGGAATTACGGGAAAGGCGTCATGAGGGCCCTCATCCACCAGTGGTAAGGGAAACTGACATCGATAGTTTGCTGCAAGACCTGCGGACATTAACAGCGTATGACTATGTTTTCATCGATATGCCGGGACGGGCCGCTAGTTCCGTGAACGAAGCAATCCGCTTTTGCGACGTTGTTCTGGTTCCCTCTAGAGCCAGCATGATTGACCTTGCCCCCACTGTGGAAACCATTGATGCCGCGACGCGGCTGGGTAAGAAGCACTGTTATGTGATGAACTTCCTACCGCCGAGCGATCAGAACATCTTTCTGGCTGCAAAGGAGCATCTCGAAAACGCTGGCTTTTATGTGGCACCGGTTGCTATCCCACAACTCGACGCATTCCCGCTAGCATTCATGTCAGGGCAGAGCGTAACCGAGTACGAGCCTGATGGACTGGCGGCGAAAGAGATCCGCTGGCTCTGGCAATTTGTGAAGGGCCTATAACCTTGGCGACTAAGTCAGGGTCCGCAAAGTCAAGCTATTTTATCAATTCCATTTGACTCAATAGAATCCCACCCTAAGTAGAGACATCGATGTTTGATTTACAGAGTGCTGTGCTGTGAAGCGACGACTTCCGAATTGGGCCAAACTCTGCCGGTCGTAGTCTGACAATCCCACGACAGCTATGCCCTCGATTGCGGAACTATGCTCGCTATTCGGCGCCGATTTCCGCCTGTCCCCCATCAGCAGATATCAGCCACCGCTAAGCGGACGTCGGCGTCGGGCCAACTGGGGTCATTTAAGGGCTACGTCGTAGAAATGTGCGGGATCACGCCAGAACGGCGTTGAAGCTTACTGAAATGCGGTCCTCGCTCGCCCTATTGACCGGCACCCCGTGCCTCAACCAACTCTCCCATAGGACTACGGTACCAGCGGCAGGCTGTACGTATACGAATTGCCGGTTATGTGGCGCCGCACGCGCTTTGCGCGGCGGTGCGGCCATCATCATAGCGAGGCGTGGATCCTCGAATTGGATTGCGCTCGCTCCTTCGGGAACATCGACATAAAGCGTGCCCGAAATAACGCTGTTCGCGTGGATATGGCCCGTGTGGCTGCCGCCGTGCTCCAGCACGTTAATCCAGATGGAGTCTACCTGCGGTTCAAGACCCCGCATGTCAAAATCGACGGCTGCGGCGAACTCGCGAAGATGCGGTTTAAGACGCTGGCACAGGTCTGCGAAAGTCGGGTTGCGCTCGGGCAGATCGTCGATCGAGGCATAAGAAGTGTAGCCCTTGTAGTCAGCTTCATTCGACCATCTCTGGCCTGCTTCATCTTCCTGGGCGATCGCTCGGCAAGCTATGCGTAGCTCATCGAGAAACGCTTTGGGGCGGTGCCCACCAAGCTTGGCCCTGTAGATGGAGGTTGGGAAGATCCACTCGATGCGTTTCATTACACTTGTTACCGTTGTCAGGGATAGGAGCAAGATGGAGCGTCACCACGAAAACCTCCGCACCCTGGCACAGAACAGAGGCGACCTTAAATCCCAGTGCGCTTGATGCTAGGAGTTGGGCCAGATCCTACCATGATTGCCAGCCGCCTGTTTCTGATCAATCAGAAGGACTTTTGCGCCTTTGGGAAGATACTCGATGGCGGCATGGAGTGCATTGAGCCCTGCAACACTGGCGCCGACCACAACAACATCGTAGGTTCCTGCGACCCGCTCGCCTTCTTGAACCGCTAGAATTGAATTTTAGCAAGCATGCACCCTCCGGCTGTTCGGCTTTGCAACTTCCAACCTTGCCCGATTAGAACCTGAGCACTTGCAGCCTAAGTCCACAGACCAATGCAGGCAATGATATCGCATGCTTCGCTAATGTGTGCTGGCTCAGGTTCCGCTGGACCCCGGGTAGCGGCCATCGCCGCGCGCTGGGCGGGTGTCAGAGGCGGGCCAAAAGGAGACCTGACAGTTTATCTGACGATCGGATTTCATTAACTAGGCCGGGTAATATCGCAGCCAACATCCACATCCGTCGGTCAATACCAATTTCTGTAGGTCTCCAATCGGATTGCATTACGTGACATATGGGCAGGATATCGAATGCAGTGGCAGGTACTAACCAGTCGACAAAACTCAACTGATTTAATAACCCCGGCGCCAGCCCATTTCCCAGAAATCGTATTCAAGTCGCGTAGCTTCCTTGAATATATCGATCAGTTCTGGTTCGCGTGCAGGTGTCAGGTAACGCGGTGTTAGAGTGTCGAGATGGGCTTCTGCTGAACTGGCGATTTGCTTGTAGGCTTCGCCCGAATACTCTTCGATCCATGGCCTATAAGGATTTGCCGTAGACAATGCACCCGGAATAGCGGCAAGGCGCTGCGCAATCTCGGCATATCCGATGACACATGGGGCAAGCGCAACTTTAAGCGCTAGCAGATCCTCCCGCATACCCGTATCGAGCACATAACGCGTATAGGCCAGCGTTTCCGATTCGGCTCTCGCACCTTCGAGATCGGATGGTGACAGTCCCCAGCCATGCGCGACTTTGACGTGGAGGTCCATCTCGACGTCCAGTATGGCTGTCAGGCCTTGAGCACCGGCACGCATGTCCTCGAGCGAACGGGATTTATAGGCACTAAGCGCATAGGCGCGCGCGAACTCGATTAGAAAAAGATAATCTTGGATCAAATAGCGCTGGAAGGCTGCCTTGGGCAGGGATCCATCGCCTAGACCCTCTGTAAATGGATGGGAGACGTAAGCCTGCCATTCATCACGCGCTGCGTCCTTTAATTTTTCGAAGAAACTCATTGTGGGCCTCTGCGTAATTGTTGCACCACTTGGATATGGCGAACCTCCCGGTTTGGTGCGGTCTGTCAGTCAAGCGTGACGAAGACTGCGAATTGGTTGCGATCCATGATTCCAGGGTGCCGTTTGATGACAATGTCAAATACGCTGCGGCCCAGGAGTTCGACGTCTGGGGCATAATGCATACCTCTGCCGATCTAATCAATGAGGCGCTGGAACCACTTCGCGCCTCGCGTTCGCGAACGCTCATGGCGTATCCAGATTCAGGATATATGGAGATGCCAAACTGGAAATTTGTCGATACGATAACGCCAGAGAGATTCGCTGAATTTGCTGAACAGTGGACCGACTCAGGCGTACAAATTGTTGGAGGGTGTTGCGATCTTGGACCCAAGCACGTGTCCGCTATAGCCCACTTGAAGCGTTAGCAAAGCCAAATCACAGCACGGTTGCAACGCGAAGAGCATCTGGCCAGCCCGCAAGGGCTCATTGTCTCCGGTCGTAGACTAATTCTATGACGGATCCGCCTCCGATAGCAGATCTATGTCCGCGACCAGCGACATTTTCCGCTTCTCCCTATTAGAGACCACCTCCCGGTGTTGGGCTGAGGTCGCCGATGGGCCACGCAAGTTTCTCATCGAATTTGACTGGAGTTTTGATGCTCCCAATTTGCTGTCATTACAGCGGCCAGACCAGTAGCAGCATTGGCACCGCGACCACGATCACGACGATCTCGAGCGGCAAGCCCATTTGCCAATAGTCAGAAAAGCGGAATCCACCCGGCCCCATGATGAGGGTGTTATTTTTGTGTCCTATGGGCGTTAGGAAGGCGCAAGAGGCCGCGATAGCAGTTCCCATTAGAAAGGTGTCAGGGTTCGAATCCAGACGACGCGCAATGTCTATGGCGACCGGGCCCGCGATTACCATCGTTGCCACGTTATTTAGTACGTCGGAGAGCGCCATCGTCACGATCATTATGAGTATAAGAGCATAGACAGCGGAATAACCAGAGGTGGCTGAGGCAATCCAATTGGCGATCAGCGCGGTTCCGCCAACACTCTCAAATGCCGTACCAAGCGGCAGCAGGCAGGCCAACATTACCACGATAGGCCATTCAATCTGTGTATAGAAATCCCTTGCGGGCACTATCCCTAGCGCAGCGTAGGCCGTCACGGCGATGGCGATCGCGACGGCAAAAGACAAAATACCTGCTGTTGCCACTGCAATTGCAGCAAAGAAAAGGATGAGTGTAATAGCAATATTGCGCGAATTGTAATTGGCGATCGGCACACGATTTACAGCCAACAGACCTAAGCGTTGCAGGATCGCCGGAGAAGATGAATTGCGTCCGATTAGTAGTAATTCATCACCGGCTCTTATTATGCGGTCGCTGATCTTATCGCGCGAGAGATATCCGTGGCGGGAAATGCCAAGCAAAGTCACATCAAATCGGTCTCGCAATCCGATTGACATAGCAGAGCGTCCTGCAAGCGGCGACTCTAAGCGAACAACGGCTTCTACAATCTCGGGACCTCGGTCGTCCTCTTGGTCTTTCTCATCACCATTGCCAGCCTGATTGTCGAGTTTTGGCACAGTTTTTTCGGCCGCTGCCGCTTGACCGGACCCCTTATGAGCGTAGCTTGAACGATTCTCGGAGTCGTTCGTGTCGGTGTCGGATGGATCCTGTAATTCAGCTGCCGTAATAAAGGCCGCAATTGCTTCTGACGATCCTTCAACGACGAGAAGGTCGCCGCTTTGCACGATTGAATAACGAACCCTTCGCCGCTGTCCTTCGTTGCCGCGTAACAATCCAGCTAGCACGACGTCGGCCTCTCGTGCTGCCTCCTCAAGTTCAGCACCAATCTTGCCTACGATTTTTGAAGTCTCGGGCACGATCAGTTGCGCCTCGAAGGATGACGGATCGATCTCTGCTGGTTTGTCCTCGCGCCGTGGGACCAGTCGCCAACCGGCTAGCGCGATAAAAAACAAGCCTGCAATTGCCACAACGCCACCGACAGGTGAAAAGTCAAACATGCTGTAGGGCTTGCCCAGGTGTTCATTTCGGATCGAAGAGGCAATAATATTTGGCGGAGTGCCGATCAGGGTGACCATGCCGCCGAGAATTGTAGCGAACGCGAGTGGCATCAGCGTCAATCCAGGCGGGCGCCCAGCTTTGCGCGCCGCCTGGACATCAACCGGCATGAGCATGGCGAGTGCGGCGACATTGTTGATTAAGGCCGATAGGCCAGCGCCCAGTCCACCAATCTTTGCAACATGCGCACTAATCGGGTGGCTCTTCTCGGCAACGATTTGGGAAGCCAGGGCGAGCAGACCGGTATTCTCGAATGCGCGTGAAGTGATTAGTACTAGAGCCACGATTAGGACTGCGGGATTGGAAAAACCGCTGAATGCGGTGTCCTGGGGCACGAGCCCCAACAAAACAGCGCAGAAAAGACCCGATGCGGCGACGAGATCGTGGCGAACGCGTCCCCATAGGAGGAGTCCTAGAACCGCGCCAAAAAGGGAAAACAGAAGCAGTTGGTCAACGGTCATCAAGCAGAGACCCCATTTATGCACGACAACCCAGCAATAGTCATCTCGGGCGCCATATATGGACCTTTCAACTAAAACGGACCTACGCATATATTGTTCGCGGTTCCGATAAGTCTTGTAGATTTGACCTGTGCGTCCTCTAAAAACCTACCAGCAAACATTCGATTGAAAATGCACCAAGAAATCTGGAACCGAGATTCTTCTGTGGTAGTAATCCATATTGCACAACGACGAGAGTAACCTACAGCCCCAAAACTGAGTCATCGATTGTTTTCTATCAAAGGCATTAGCGGCAATGCGAAAATTGCCGCCTTGGGTCATTAGTGAGCGTAATGAGCTGACGAGTTTATGTCGGCATTCCCCCTGAGATCGGGAGAACCAGCGCGAAGTCCGCGAATTATCCGGTTCTCATTCAGTTGCAGACATCGCCCAGCGCTGGGCTGAGGTCCGACAATGGCCAAAACCGGTGCTCGTATCAACATCGAGATGCCACCCATGAACCCGTTATCTATGGCAGAACTGCAAGAAACCGAGTGAGTTTAACAGCCGTTGATAGGGCAACCGCTGGCTCCGATACCGACGCGTGTCATTTGGTGGGTTATTAATTGATGGCGTTGATCGAAAAGGGCCCAGCGAAGGTCCGAATTCGATCGTCATTAACGATCAATAGGAGCTCACTTTTCAATTGGCGAACCTTCGGTTGACACGCCATCTCCGTGGCACAGGCAATTGGGCCTGCAAGCACCGAGAACGAAGATGACCCACGCGATGATGAAATCAGACCAAACACCGGCCGCCACTGCTGGAGCTAAGCAGAATGCTCGGCAGGTTATCCAAGTAGCATCGCCGGTATTCGCCTCGGTGCATGGCGTGGCTCAGGCCATTGTCATTGTAGAGCGCACCTCTTGAGCCTGTATTCTAAACCTCTCAAAAAGGAGTTATTCAAATGTTTGACCTGGCACGTCTCTCCGAATTTGCTGGAGGCGTTCTTGGACAGAGCGCATCTGACATCGATGCGCCGGCCATCATTCAGCAACTCGCAGAATATGGAATCGATCCCGCTCAGTCCGGCGGCCTGGGTGGCGAGCAACTGATGAACATGCTGTCGGCGAATGACATTGATTTGACGCAGCTAGACGCCGGTCAACTGATTATGATCGCAGAGAACTTTGACGTCACGGACCAGCTGCCCGAACTTCTTGGCCAGTTAACGGATCGTGCAGCTTAAGGCTCTCCTCACCAATAATCATCAGTCTTTAACGAAAGAGGACAAGATATGTCTACGCACGCAACAAACGTTGAGACCATCAACCATGGCGCTGGTAAGTCAGCAATCAAACTTCGCACCAAGGCTGGCACTGCATCGCCACGTGATGTCCTAGAACAGGTCGTGGCCGGCTATATCGACACCGCCATGGCAGTGCGTCAAGTCCAATGGAACCTGGGCGCATCCCGCATCGCCCACTGGCACGGTGCAATGGATCAACTTTACGGTGATATAGATGGCCACGCTGTTATAATTGCGGAGCGCCTTGCCGCCCTTGGAACCATACCTGCTGGAACGGTCCAAGCACTTGCAGCAAATACAAGCATGGCACCCTTCCCTAACCAGGGGACTGACGCAAATAAGCTCTTTGAAGCGCTTGCTATTCGACTTGAGCAACTCGCAACGCTGACGCGCCGCGCCATTAAGGACTATGAACGCGGAGATGATCCCGTTACCGTCCATTATCTAACGACAGCCGCTGCGGTCATCGAGAAGCACCTCTGGATGGTCGAGAGCCAAACGCGGCAAAACTGAACTTTGCGCTCGTGAGATCCATCGCAAGCCCAGCAGTTCTCGAACTGCTGGGTCCCTCATTATAGCCTCCTCGCACCCTACCAACATCCTGAACAACAGCAGGCTATCCAATGCGTTCAATGCTCTAATGCCATCCATCAGATGGTGCTTACAGCACTATGCGAGTATGACTTCGCCCCCTCCATTATCTTGAATTAGCCCCATCTGACCGGACGACTTCGAAGGACAGTCAACCGGATCTTTCTGAACCGTCCACAAAAGACGGGCAAGATCAAAAAGTGAGCTTGCGCGCTGCACAAGATATGTCCACTGCTGGCGGAAGCAGACGTTGCATAGCGCGAGGTGAGTCAAGCGGACGTGTCCGAAGTCTCCGCAGAGCGCTTATGGGTGGCTTCGTGATGTTGCAGCGACACTAAACCGCCGTAGGTCATCTAGCTGCCGGTCGCCGTCTGACAAATCCCTGACGGCTCATCAACTGGCAGCGAACCATTGTCGACATTTCGTTTTGCATTTCCGCTACGACCACTGGAGCTGTCATCGCCGGAGAGCGTCGATTAGGATCCAGACGGTATCCAATCTGTATCCAAGCTTGAAATCGTCAAGCCTGCGAGTCCACTAAGGATTTGATTTCACTGGCGCACCGGGGAGGATTCGAACCCCCGACCCCCAGATTCGTAGTCTGGAATTCTAACTACGCTCAATGTCTATGGCATTATTTTAATTACTACATTTTCAGTAAGTTGAGTGAACTGATTGCTCCCTTATACGCCTGATTGCGCTCTACTGTGGTTGCTAATTGGTAGCTAACTTGGGATCATGCGATTCGATCGCAACAGAGCAAATTCAACATCACTCATGCCCAAATCAAAGATTACGAAACAACGGGTGGACGGACTCGCAGCTGGCGAGACGCTCTGGGATACGGAACTTACCGGCTTCGGTGTACGTCGCCAGCGGGGTAAGCCCGTCTACATACTGAAGAAGCGTGTCAACGGCATTCAACGACAATTCCAGATTGGCCAACACGGAAGCCCTTGGACTCCGGAAAGGGCTCGAAAGGAAGCCCTTCGTCTCCTATACGAGATTTACTCAGGTACTGATCCTGCCAAGATCCGGGATGAGAAGCCTAAGACAACTCTTATCCAGGATCTGTGTGTCCGATACTTGGAAGACTACGCTCTTCCGCATAAAAAAGAATCCTCTGCTCAAGAAGACGAACGACTAGTTCGAAACCATGTAATCCCGCTCATCGGCCAACTTGACCTGAAGACGGTCACAACTGAGGACATCGAACGCTTTGCATCAAATGTCCGATCTGGTGAACATTTGCCGTCTAATCGAAATCATCGTTTAGACTGTCAGGTCGGTACCGTTGCCAGGGGCGGCCCCGGGGCTGCCAATCGCTCACTTGCGCTCCTTTCCAAGATGTTCAACCTTGCAGAAAAGTGGTCTCTCCGACCCGGAGGAAGCAATCCGGTCCGGCATGTGACCCGATACAAGGAAAAGAAGAAAGAGCGTTTTTTGATAGCAGACGAATTAGCTCGACTCTCGTCTACGATCAAAAGGATCGAAGAGACAAAGTCAGCATCACCTTACGCTATAGCTGCGATCAAATTGCTGATGTTAACCGGTGCCCGAAAGAGTGAAATCTTGGAACTCAAGTGGGAGTATATAGATTTCGAGAGAAAACTTATCCACTTGCTTGATTCCAAAACAGGAAAGAAACCGATCTATCTTTCAGATGTAGCGATTGACGTGCTTCATGATGTTCCACGGATGGAAGGAAATCCTTATGTAATAGTTGGAGCAAAGGCCGGGGCGCATCTAGTGAACTTACGAAAAACTTGGTGCAGGGTCTGTGATGATGCAGAAATTGACGGAGTCAGGCTCCACGACCTTCGGCATACTTTTGCATCGTTCGGGGCTAGCTCTGGCCTGTCCTTATTGATGATCGGTAGATTGCTCAGTCACAAGAGATTAACAACGACAGAACGTTATGCTCATCTGTTGGACGATCCGGTGAGAGAGGCAAATGAGATAATTTCTTCGAGTATCATCGATGCTCTGAGATAGTCACAGATACAAGACACAGAAACAGTTTCTTTTTCGTTCAAGCGCCAGAGCGGTTACCGCTAATCGTCAATGAAGAAATCCTCATCGATTCGATGAAGTACAAACTCTTGCTTGACTTTGACTCCTACCCCGTGAGCAACCATTAGTTCGACCTTAGAATGTCTCAAAAGCTCACTGCAGTCGAGCCAGTGGCATCCAACTTCGGCGGAGCCGTCAAAATACTATTCATCTGACATCCATCGCTTTCCAAAGCTACTGTGGATCTCCGCTAGAAATGAGTCGTGGAGTAGAATAAGGACTTCGCGGTATGAGCTACAGAAATCAGTGATACAAACCTTGAGCGCCTCAGGGCTGAGGTTTTGAATATCTATGGTTGCCACATCAAGTTCGTGCAGATGCTGGGAGGCAAATGCACGTAAATTCTTGTTCTTTTCGCCCGGAGCATGGAGATAGAAGTAGGCGAGTTCGGCACGGCGGAATGCCGCTAACATTTCATTTCGTATTGAGATCGGTAGTAGACCAATGTTCTTGAAGAACAGTCGTCTGATTATTTCGTAATTTTTTGTGAGAGTTATCGTCTGGCCGACGTTGCAATCATCATCTACGGTAAAAGTAATGGGATCGAATTCTTTGATGATGTCAGAGATTTGGTCTGACAAGCGAGTTAGGTGAGCAACTTCTAAGGACGTACGTTGATGGCGAAGGTTTAAGTGAGTCGTGGTTAGGGCAACAATTGCGCTTATCACAGCTCCTAGGAGGACCTGGATTATTGGGAATGCAAGGATTTCTCTCAACTGCTCCATCAGGCAACAACGTCACAATTTTCTGTCTTAGGGACGAAATTTTCTCGAACACCCCTGTGATTGGCTGAGTGCTTTCAAGCCGCGATTATAGTCAGCTGCATTTCAGCTCTTGCATGTTGCGGGAGAGTGAGGCGACGCTACACCAACAAGGCAATAACCCCAGCGGCAGTCGATATCGCGATCAAGCTAATGCCAACATTCGGATTCTGAAAAATTTGCCGCCGAGCATGAGCCCTCCAAGAGGGGCTCTCATCCATCGTTACATTACGCATCCAAACTGATGGAGGGCCATCCGGGAACTTGGTCGCATCCCAAAAGTGTTCCTGCTGTTCGAGGAAGTCGTCGGCAATCCTCATTTGAAAGGTACCGGCTGCGGCCAATATCAGACAGGATACACCAAGCCAGCGCGTAGGCGCATCAAATAGGGCAAAAATGGCCGCAGAAATCCCAACGATAAGCATAAAGAGGACGGCCACATGTAACCCGGTAATGTATTCCCAGCAATCCGAATCGAAAATCCAACGCAACATCCGAGGCCACCTTCAAGAGCGATAATCTATAAGATTTTAGTGATTCGTTGGCTGAAGCAATATACTGCGCGTCGATTTTCTACTTGGTCGCTTCGCATATTCGCAATTGCTTGTGGACCGTCATAAGGTCTCATCATTAGTCTGCTGTGCATTCAAGGGCCGACAATCGAAAGACAGCATTTCTCTTACTGTGAACCAAATACCCGGATGTCTCCTAATGGGATAGATAAACAGATTAACAAGACGCAAAAAAGGCCCCGACCAAATTGGTCGGGGCCTTCTGACTCCTCACAAGAGAAGTGATCGTAGCATCGTTGCCGGTATCAAGATCGAGGACTTCTTAACTCGTTCAAGACGGCTAAGGGCCTTGGTGGGCCCGCGTTTCGCCGTCTTAGTCCGTTTACGGGATTGCTTTTTCTTTGTGGTCTGAACTCGCCGGGGCTTTGGAGGAACCGTAACAGCAAAGAAGCCGAGGCTCGATACCAGTTCGGAAACGATGGCAACCAGTAGGACGAGACCTATCTGAGTATGCTCTCGTGACAGCCCACCGATACGAGCGAGAATTGTCGCCTGAGGATCGGACGTGATCTGCCTGGAGGATATGAGGACCCGGTTGGCTGACAATAGCCGACCTTGGGTCTCTCGAACCTTCTGACAAAATAAGACGGACTTGGTGACCGTCGCATTTGTACAGCCGGCTGTAGCTGCCCAGCGCCTGTTTTCCTTCATAGCTTGGAGGTTCTGAAGAGCGTTGGTCCTATCCTGGGATGCTCGTCGATACCTGTCGGCATCGGTTGAGCGAGCGGAGATGACAGTGTCTCGGTTGAGGGCCGAGAAACCAATGGCCGCGATAAAGGAATAGGACACACAGACCGTCCAGATGAGGACGGCTGATATGGCTCTCAGATAAGCCTTTCGGGAAAAAGACAGGGCGGCATAGACCGGGGCAAACCACTTCACGATATCAAGCGAAACGCTCAGGGTCCCTATGATGAGACCGTCGAATGATGTACTGCCGAGTTTGTAGCCAAAGCGAAAGTTCATGACCGTGGAACACAGGCCAACGGTGAGAACAGCAGTCAAGATAATGATACGGCTGAGATGCGGAGCGATCTTTTTCATGGGATCACCTCCACAAACAGCAATGTTCTGAACGGCGGGCGTTCAGGTTAGATTGTTGATGTTGTTAGGGGAGTTGCGGCTAGGTTCTGGTTCAAGCCACGCTAAACAATATAAGACAAATTTAATCAGTTGTCCAACTAAATGCTATAGCGGCCAATTTTGAACAAGGTGACTTATAAATTATCTATTGAGCAGTTATCTATCTGCTTGTTGGCGGAGGTAAGCAATTAGGTTAGCCCGGTCAGCCGCACTTCGCACTGGGATAATCTTACGAGTACCTTTGGCGAATTTTCTCGGAGATTTAAGAAACTCGGTGAGATTTTTGTAGGTCCAGCTACCACCACGCTGTCTAAGGGCTCGTGAATATCGATACCCAGATACACTGGCAATCTTGCTTCCTAAGATTCCCCAAAGATTTGGCCCGATTCGATTGGACCCACCCCTTTCAATCGTGTGGCAGGCTTTGCACTTCTTGAACAAGATCTTACCAATCTTTGGATTGGCTTTCTCAATGTGAGATGCAGATCCATCGGGAAGTGTATCTGGAGGAACTGTCTTTGCCGGTGTTCTCAATTGGGGCGGTGTTGGCGTGGATAATGATGCAATTGGTTTTGGCGGTTTCGGATTTTGTCGCTTAGTCAGCCGCTGCAACGTTTTTGATTGGGCAAGCAACCGGTCAAGCCGTTTAGCCGCGTTCAGCTTTCCAATCTCCACGGCTCGATAGTGTAATCCAACAATCTTGCGGCTACCCAGATCGAATACCGGCGCACCGGAGCTTCCACCTATTGTATCACAAATGTGTCTGAGATCATCTTTCACAGTCGCGGGGGTCCCGGCTTGGCAGTCTCCCAGTGTGATGTGTTGTTTGTCGCCTGCTGGATGGTGAATGATGAAGAGAGACTGACGATCATAGATTTGTGGCTTGCCTGACAATTCAATGGTACCCCAGGTCTTGCCGGGCATTCCGCGTACCTTGTGAATAGCATAATCAAGTTTGCTGTCGGCTTCGACTGGTTCGAGTTCGACGCCATACTGCTTGACGCCCTTAGCATGCCTCGTTGTCAGGAAACCCATCCATAGCAAGGCATCGACTACCCGTCCGTTGGGATTTCCAGGGATGCAGTGATGGTTCGTAAGAATGAGATTTTCGGCAATTAAACTAACGGTACAATAGGCTACCCCCCGCTTGCCACCAGCGAGTTTTACTGCCATGGCTAGCCGACCGACGGGGCGAGCAAGCCTTCGAAAGACATCATTTGGCGGATAATCCTGCATTTCCTTCATGCGGTGAAGGCGTTTCGATAGGATAAGTGCCTCCAGATAGGTACTACCGGTTGCCTGCTTTGTAGGCGGGGCCAGATCATAGATTGATCCGCCAGGATAGGCTGCCGTCTGGGCACAGGCCAGTCCGGTAGATGCTAAAACCAACGCTATTGCCTTCGCTATCACATCAAAGACTCGCATGATGCCTCCCCGGCCAAGCGCCGATATCGCTACACCAGTCGAATTAGAGTATTCAGGATAGAAAGAACTGGCAACCATCCGTTGGTGGATGTCGGCGGCTAGAATCTTGATGGTTCCTGCTGTTTTTCATTTGCGTTTGGCGTGGGTCTGGCGATGCCTAGATAGACATCGCGGGCCCGAATCCAAATCTTCTACAAATGATTGATCGATGACTAGTCAATACCTCCGGTCCAGAGCGTTACTGTTTCTGGCCGCTAGCTTGTTGAAGATAGGATTTTAAGAAACTTACTGAGCTTTACATTTGTCAGTCATCGGGAAATGCCCTGGCAATGGGTCGCAGCCAGGACTGAAATGGTCAACTAGCTTTTGGGCCCTAAAGCCACTAAATGACTTTTTAGCTCATTGGGGCTTCAATTGACTGATAATCAATAAACAAAAACACATTGCGCAGTAGCTACCAAAACCTAATCATAACAACCGTATGGAGTAGATCATGAGAAAATCGGACCTGAAGAAACTTAGCGTTGCCAAATTACTGGAAGTCCAAGAATGGGTCGAAGAAGCTATTGCTGAAAAGCAGGTGGAAGAAAAGGCGGCCTTGAAAGCCAAGATGGCTGAGATGGCAGCTGAAGCCGGGTTATCGCTATCCGATATCGTTGGTGGTGGCCGTGGTGGAAAGCGTGGCAAGGTTCCAGTTAAGTACCGTCATCCCAAGGACCCAAATCTGACTTGGACAGGCCGTGGCCGAAGACCCAAATGGGTTGTTGAAGCAGGCGGTTCCCTCGAGCGTTTCCGCGTTTGATCGCACTTCACTCTAATCCGTACGCTTTTACTGCCCAGCTCCGTTTATAGGCTGGGGTTTATCCTTCGAGGGTAGGGTCATCTAAAAGATTAGACACTACGGCCAAGATGGATATCAAAAGCTATCGGCCAATCTAATCTTTGATGCACCCAATCGGCCGACGTAGTCTTCGTGTACCTTCTTGCCTGTCAGGATCTTCGTCACGTTGTGCCCGAACACATTCGCCGGTAGACCTGTTCTTAAGGGGCCAATACGACCCAAGCGGTCCACCCCTTTTTGTATTGTTTTGGAAAGGAGAAGGGCCGAGTCGTTTTTCGACCAATAGAAGTGAATCTTCTCAATTGTCGAAACGATGGGCTGCATCCCTGGTTCATTCAGGGCCGATTGTGGGATATCTGGTGCGAGCAAGATTAGACGACTGAACCCCCGAAACACCTCTATTTTTTTGCGCATTGCTTCCAGGACGACTAAGGAGCCCATGCTGTGGGCCACAACGCTCAGTCGCTTCGGTATAAACAACATCCTAACTCGATCTATGACTTCTATCAGGCCCGGTGCTCCCAGGTGTATGGCAGCATGTTTGTCACCGAAATAGTATAGCTGGTTTGCCTCCCATGCTTGATTGATTCTTTTGAGTTCTGGAGACGGTCCCTGAAGGATAGGCGATCCACCGGGAACTCTCGGTGGATTCCAGATATGCCCACTTCCAACCAGTTTAGCTTTTGTCGGCCAGTCATATACTACGAAGGTGGCCTTGAAGCCTTTGTCCTTCCGGAGGTACTCGATCAAACCCTTGAAATAGGTCCCGATTTGATGAGGCTGGGCGCTGTACCCATGGATCAGAATGATGAGATGAGAACCGAGCGTCTCTTTGGGGACCAGCGGAGCCGCTTTATAGATGATTTTTCCATCTCGCTTCTTCAACCATTGAAGAGGCTGCTTGGCGTCTGATGTTTTGTCGTTCTTTGGCCGCCTGTTGGTTACATAGAATACGCCGTCTTGTAGATACGTAAGGTAACCTTCTGACTTTTTTCTTTCAAAGTCGTAGGTAACGTAAATACCGAAGCCCGTCAGAACGGTACAAACGACGATAAGAGCAATACCCAGCCTGCCGCCCATTATTTCGCTTAGAAAACCTGACATCTCTCATCCACCCAACAGTTCATTCGATCTTATTCTGAAGCGGTTGTATGGAGAAGCCATCAAATCGTCGGCTGATAGGCATTGTTGCTGGCGCGTCGTCCCATTTAATGTCCTGTAGCGGTTGGAGCGACCGCATTCGGTGCTTTGTTGTTGGTTCTTCGTTTGGGTTCAGCATCGCTCACGGAGCGACGACGGCGTAGTTGATCGCTACAATGAGGACGACAAGTGCAGAGATAGCTAGAAGCTCAAGTGTTGCTGATTTCAATATTTCTGCCTTCCACGCCGTATATAGCCAGAACTCAAATGGTAGTACGACGACAAAAAACACAAATGCAACCCAAAGCCAAACTGAGTCGCCAAGTGAGCCTATTTCTGTCTGTAGATAGATGAATAATAGGTAAGCAATTAGTACGGAACTTCCAAGAATCTTGCCTGACAACTCTACAGTCGCTGACCTGAAGAGAGTGCCAGCCAGGATCATGCCGATTACTAAACCATGCGCCTCGAAAGAATCTATACGACCCCATTCCGTGGGCACCCAACCAAACATAAGCTCCGTCAAATTTCTTACAAACAATCCGTATGCACTAACCCAATCAGCGACCAAGCCATAAAGGTTCACGAGTTTGAAATCCCGGATGAGGTTGAGGAACGAGAACGCGCCCATAATCCAACCGATTACGGAGAATATACCCGACTTTGTGGCTTTCGTGACTGCCCCAAAAGAGGCTGCTTTTCGTGAATTCTGATTCGTTCTTTTTGAAGTCATTTCGTTGACCCGTCGTAGATAAAGAGACCGTAGCCTAGCAAAATGAGAATTATCGCGCAGAGGATCAACTTAAAGAACCCCGTGTCGGCAAGTGTGCTGTAGCTCATGCCATTGAGCGGCGAAATTCTTTGGAAATGCATTAAGCCTGGTGACGTGACCCCATCTATTTACGGACCTTCTTCAGGGTCTTCTCATAACGATGATAGATGTAATCGCTTGTCTTCTTTAGGGGAACCAGGCGGTAAACACCGGTGGTTTCTTCCCAATGAAAGCGAACCTCAGCCAAGCCTTCAAAGTGAACGCATTGCCCTTCACAGGCACCATAGATCGCGGTCTTTCGTTGACCAGGTAGTGGGTCAATAGAGCGAATGCTCAAGAAATGTTGGCTCGAGCCAAGGTAATCAGAGACCGACACCAAGTCTTTGGTTGCTACAGGATCAACAATAGAAGTTTTCTTGCTTCTCTTACAAGGATTGAATGAGTCGAGATAGAAGGTCAGGCCACGAAAGTAAACGATGAGGGTGTTGTACTTGATAAGCTGTTTGGTCAGCTTTTCCATGCGGCTATGGAACTGTTTTCGGTGGCATGTATCGAACTCCAGCGCCGGTACAATAGGAAAAGCATCTGAGGATACAATAATCTTGGGTTCGTTCTTTTTGGAGGAGCCACGGCTCTTATAACAATTCTGAATCCACGACGTTGCCTGGGCGAGACCGGTAACGTTGTAGTTCTTCATAGCTACACCGCCGATAGAGATGGAGATCGACTTGCCCTTGTAAATGGTATCTAGCAAGAGCGGTTGATTCTTCGGCAACGGTATAAGGATGACTGTACTTGACGTTATCCTTGCCGACAGATTTATCGGCAATTTCTTGTCCACGAATATTGCGGCGTTGTGATTTTTGTTCGCTTGCCAGCCAACACTGCCGCTTAACATTCTTCGAATGTACTTATCTCGTAAAAGTATTGCCGGTGAGCCTTTTGAGCCGATCACAAATCGAATATCTCGGCCTGATTCATATTTTAGGGAAGCTTGGCAGGTGATGAAGCTTCCACGATCTGTTGCGAGCCACCCGAGCCATTTTGTTTTTCCTATTTTTGAGGGTCCGGTCCACGTAAGACTGCTTTGAGCGTTGGCGCTTAGAGATGCTGTGAACAATAGTATCAGCAGGGATAGGATGTACCGCATCATCTTGTATGCTCCTGCGTCCGGGTAGCCAGTCTCGCATCGCTAACCTAGTGAGCCGAGGAATCCATGCTGCTGACCAAAACAGTGAAATCGGCATATGGAGTGGCATTCCATGTACATCTGAACATGGTTGAATTTAGTTATCAATAACCCAAGGCAAATATGGCCTAGGATTTGTTTCTTTACGGCCACCAGTAATGAACATCACCGATTGACGACCGTTCGTTCAGGTTACGTTAGAGCTGGCTAAGGTCATGTTTCCGAAGGCCCGGTGATCCTTCACAAGCGGCACCGGCACTGAGTAGGGCGTCCCGCTTGTCTAAGGCAAAGAGACGCTAATTCTTAGGAGATTTTCCCGGCTTTGCCCGTATGCTAGGATGCCAGCTTGATTGTTGGAACTCTAACGGCAGGTTGTGGGTCAGATGTACGATTGGGTACGTAAGTTGGTTGGTCTACCTCCCGCACAACAGCTAGAGTTGATCGAACTAGAGGAGCCTTCTCTTGAGGAAAGGCTGGATCGGTTAAGCCGTAAGTTGGGTGGGTATTCCAAAAAAGACAAAGATGAACTTGATGAGATTATCAAGGATCTGAATGTTGTTCTTGATATTGTTGAAAAGCTAATAAGCAAACTTGAGATTGTAGCAGACGATGAAAGAGCGAGAAATCTGCGCAAAAAGTTGTTAAACAATCGAACAAGGGCTGAAAAGGCCCGCGTTGCATGACGAAGAAACTACGCCAGATTCTGCTAGAGGCGACTGAACTAGAAAGGTCAGCCTGGGGACAGTTTTGGGCAACAGTGAACGATTGTTCGACAATTATCAAAGAAGACTTCCCAATTGAGAGGGTCAAAAACTGGGCGGTGTCAGCAAGAAGAGACCTTTACGATAAGCAAGAAGGAATCTGCGCTGGTTGTAGAGAAGAAATCAGTATTTTTGAGTTGGAAGTCGATCATATAATTCCGTTTGCCTACGGCGGTGGAAATGAGCCAGCTAACCTACAATTGTTGTGTAGGAGCTGTAACGCAACAAAGGGTTCAACGGTCGATCCAATAGAATTATTGAAATATCTAGAGGGTCGTTACAATAATCGTTACAGATAATGATCATTCTTGTTTGATTAGTTCGGTTTGAGAATTGCCCGGCAGCATCCGCTTCAGAAAGCAGACTACTTCTTTCCTCCCGGACAGAAGGAACCCTTTGCCGCCCTTCATGCCGACCGTTCGGGAGCAGACTTGATGGCCTCTAACTATTACACGGCAGCAACTCTGGCCACCAGTAGTGAACTTCACTCATCCAAAGTGTAACTTCAGAATTATGTTTTTCGATGTTGAACAAGTCTTCCGGCCAAGTGCTGTTCTCCCCTTCCCTGGCAGCTAACGCGCTGATCAATGCGTCTCTCTTGTGGTCCTCACTCTTGTCAGGCAATCTGATTGGCTTGAGTTCAATCTCGCCTTTTAAACGGTCAATGTTCTCAAATCCTTCATCAGCGAAGCGTTTTTCATTGTATGCCATCAATAATGCTTTGGGATGTGTTTCGGTGATCTTCGTCTCCGGAAACTCGTCTTGAATCATCTTTGCTAGCAATGCGCCCTGAGCAATCGCTGCTCCACGGAGACTATTGACCGCCTGAATTGTTCCATAGGGAATTCCATATTGAGTTCTGAGAACTTCATCTACCCGTCGATCACCTTTTGGGCCGGTTGACCACCACATTGGTGCGTCGATGCCAACAGCCTTTATTTTATGGAGTTTTGCCCAAGTTCGAAATTTAACAAGTGCCTCATCAACACAATGTACGACAATTGGTTCGACTAGTTTTTCGTCAGTAATAATCGCTGCGCCGAATGCACTCATGCCACCAGGATCAAAGCCTACCCAAACCATCTTCCCCTCCAGCCAAAACCATTGTTTGAGGACGATTGCGCTGGGCAGCCTAACACAGCTTTGTTTACTCTATGAATTCAATTCAGAGAGTAATTGGCGCTGTCTGTTCTCTGTTGGAATTCTCTTCGGAGGTAATCTGCATCTGTCTCAGAGCCGTCTGATAGTACGATGTGACTAATGCTCGGTCGGAAGCCCTTTTTACGAGGGCTGAAGGGTCTTTTTTTGGGTTGTTTGTCGCTGCGTGAAGGGTCCGAGATCCGTGGCCACATATCGAAGCAGTCGGTGGGCTCGAAGTTGGCTATGTTGTGATACATTAGCTTATTTGAATACCCGACAACGTCACCGAATTCTTCCACCTCTTCTATGTATTGAACGTCTGAGCTTAGGAGGTTTCTCCTCATCCTCCTAAAGATGATGTTTTTTACCGTTCCTCTGCTGAGGGCATACCAGGGATGGAAGAGAATAATCGCGTGGATATGGGGTCCAAGGAGAGACGCAGGCGATTGACGAGTCGATGTCTTCGACTTCGGTTTTAAGTCATCTCCGGGAAGTCCGGCCCAAACCCAAGCTATTGGCTGACATTTTGGGTTTCTTGTATATTTGGAACCGAATAATTCCCTTGGAATTAGGTGATAGAAATCACCGAATACTCTATGGACATAGTCCATACGTACCGGTTTTTCCGTGATTTCGGATATAATTCTAGCTTCCTGGAAATTACTGCTACCTAGGATTCTTAGGGTAACGAATTGTACTGTAGGAATCTCGGTACTGGATAAAGTCCATTCATTGTATCTGGATTCTAAGTGTTTGATTATAGCGTCTTTGATTCCATATCTCTTAGCTAGAGGTAGATATTGTGATTGGTAGTAGTGTGTCATTTCGTTGGTGATGTCTTAATTTAGGTACTATTTTGGATTGGGTCCGGAAGCAGTCCCAGTCCCTTGTCACTGATTCAATTGAGGAATCCGAGTGACGACACCGCCACAAACGAACTTTGCCCCCCAAGAGCTATGTCGATCACTATTTAGGCGACCATGAAATTCTGGCGTCAGAATAGGGATCGTTGGATGTGAGCAGTCGCCTCATGCCCCCCGACAATCTACTGATCACTTACATCCAAAACATTGAGGTGGGGATCGGATTGATCGAATTCAAACCCCTAAATTGAGGTTTCTTGAGCGGCATTAGTTAAGGGACGGGGGACCGTAATTTCAGGCGATTGCTGAGCAAGTAGCCGGGGCAGATCGCTGCTCCGACCCAAATCTTATCCTAGTTGGTAGCGTAATACCTGTGGACGCGGAAAGAATTGCCGTTTTGTAAATTCGGACGATAGAAGCAGATCCGCGGCAATCATCTAAATGCTGATTGATATTGCCCACCTAATTGATTTCGATCTCAATGTTTGGCGGACTGATGAGCATCCCGATTCGCCGTTCACAATGTCAACAGGATCGACGAATTGTGTCCTTGGCAGTATGTTGAGCAAGGACAAGCAAGTACGTACTATTTCTACTCGCTATGAGTATTAAATAACGTCGAAATGTTTTCAGTGGAAGGACGCAGCTGATGATCTTCATAAGCTACCGTCGAGATGATTCTGTCAAAGATGCAATTGCTCTTCATAAGCAACTCCAAAAGTACTTCTCAGAGCGACAGCTGTTTATTGATCTGAAGGGCCTAAACGGAGGAGTCGATTGGCTGCGTACACTGGATAGGCAGGTTGCTTCGAGTAAAGCAATGCTTGTACTCATAGGCCCGGCGTGGACTACCGCTAGCAATCAAGACGGTGAACATGTCGCAATTATTCAAGACCGCTCATACGTCCGGACAACAGCGCGGTTGATATCCGTACTTTCTTTTATTCTCGATGGTTGGCGTCGGCGGAATTTACCGGGGGCGTCTTGCCCTACCTGATCACCAATGGCTTCCCACCCATTTCTGGCTTGTCGGGCAAAAAGTTCTAGATAGGGACCATCAACAAGCCTTTCAATCCGATCATAAATTTCGACTGGCTTGCTGCTGTGAGGCCCCCTTTCGCTTACGATTAGGCGCCGAACGTCTTTTGCTCGACGCGGGGGTTTGCCCCGAGTACCAAGCAAGCAGAGTTCCGGATTGGCCCTTGTCCAATAACCAAGCCCTGTGAAGAATGGGTCATCTTTTACTGCCTTCTGCCCCCCACACTTATTAATTTTTACCCAGTTGAATGCGACGGTCTTGTACTCGAACCCCCAAGCACGCATTACATCGATGCCTTCCGGCAGCAATGGGTCGGTAACCCATAGAAACAACGCGCAGTTCTTGGCCGCGTAGTTACCGGCAGGAAAAGCCTTGAGTTCGTCGAGCGTAAGTACATTGTAATGAGAAATCGCAGCCCTACCAGTGCCTTTGGCACTATAGTTCCTGAAGTACCAGGGTGGATCAGCGAGTATTGCACCGTATTTCAATTCACAAGTATTCCTTGATCTACGTCGCCCCCGACCAACGCTAGCAACCGCTCACGGAAGTAGTCATTAACAGATTCAACCCTGTCACGGATGCCGGGGCCGATAAATTGATCTAAATCTTTGCCCCTGAGATAGATCTCCGGTGGAAAACGCGGAACGCCATAGTAGGCTAGTATTCGGCTTTCGACATTTTTTGCTGGCCAGCCAACGTGTTCAGCGAAGCTTCTTAGTAGCATTCTGACAGATAGAGCAGCCTTGATCATTGAGTCGCGCTTGCCTCTATCAAATTGACCGTTTCCGCGTTTGACTTCCAATGCACAAATTGTTTCGGTTGTAAAATCGAAATAAACAATGTCGATTTCGTATTTCTCACCGTCCCGCCGGTAGGGCATGCTTGTACTCAAGCATGAATGGAAGCCGTCTTCGCTCTTGAAGTCATGACTTTCCACATAACTTGATACATTCTTGGAGATAAAGAATGACTCTTTGCTCCGAGCTTCAATGGTATTTTGCTGACTGATCGCGTGAAACAGAGCAATCTCGATAATTGCACCGTGCCTCTTGTAGGCGGAACTCACAATGCTGGTGATCCGAGAAAGGCGTTCACCGGCTATTGGATCTATTAGGAAATTCGTATTTTCTAGTTTTCGAATCGTCTCATCAACAATGGGACGTACTTCGTCAAGAACAGTAGCCATATTGACCCCCAACGCATTACGAATAAAGCGAGTTTTGCATACTTCTCAACCGAGGTCACGAACCCATTCGTCAGTTAGGGGCAGCTTCAGTTGGGACGAACCCAGGCGTTGGGGGAGGACACCTAGGCATTAATCAGCGGTATCCACGAAAGAACCTACCCATGAAGCCGAATTATCGGCTCGCCAGGATCAGGTGATCCGATCTTGAGCATTCGCCGCTCAATAAGCCAGCTAATCACTTTACCATATTGGATGTGTTTGCCCCATCGTAACCGGTATGGCTTTGGAAATGACCGATCCCAGATCATCATCCATCGCCTCAATGTGCTGTCGCATCGGTTGATCGCCATTCATAGCTCAGCCTTCGTAAGCTCGCTAGCGAATGTGTGTTTGATTGGTGATGTTTTCAGTCTCGAAGACTGACAATAAAAACTACTCATGTTTCAGTTCTGGTGGAGGAGGAGGCACAGTCTTAACTGTTGCCCAATCGTGCTTAAGGCCCCATACGGTGTGTCCATGCAATTTTAGAAAGCCTCGAAAGACCGAGTAATTTCTTCTTTTTGGAATAGTGACCATGATGACGCGCCGGGTAGCTATTTCATCTCCTGGATGAAACCAGACTTTGGCGTTCACTGAAACCTCAGTACATTTGTCTCGTTGTATGAATTTGAACTTGTGTCGGTCAAAATTCCTCGGGTCTTTTCTGTACAGATATTGAAGAGCCGACAAGTCAATGGGATTTGCGCAAAGCAGTGCTCTCTTTTGCGCGTAAAGGGCTTGAAGAGCCCTTTTCTTATCCAAGCTGCTTGTCCGTTGTCTAACAGAGCCCTTAGCTAGGTCCCGAGGCTCCTGACTTATGGTAAGCGCGCTTCCCCACCTTTCGACCTGTATTCTCGTTTGTTCCCTCCAGGCGTGTCCCTTACGGAAACAAGCTGTGTCCAAGCCATATACGGCGTTGGCTCCAGGTGTACCTTTTATGACAATGCCGTGATCAATGACGGTTACCCGAATGGCCCTACATTTGTAATCCTGCCCGCGGTAACTACCATCCAGGTCCAGTACAATCCATTCAGTGTCACCGTTCTTCCGGCAAGGCGTACCGGGCGTTGCGGCTGACGCGTCGTTACGCAAGTAATTTTTCTCATTTAACTTTTGACCGGCGCTATAGAAACACCATAACCCCAAAATATTATTGGGTAGCTTCTTACCGGCGTGCACCGCGCTAAGGTTCAACATAACCGAGATGGACAAGGTCAGAATGAATCGAGTTAGAAGCTTCATTAATGTAAGCCTCAATGTCCTAGGCTTTTCTCAAGAACCAAGTCGTCTGGTCGGCGCGGCCATCATTGTAAATGGGAACAGATCCAGGCCGATTGGGCGCAGACTTTAGGCGAATGTCGGAATTTGACTTGATGGAGCCCCAAGCAAGTATCTTCTTTTCAACCTTGTTGACGATAAACACCATGCCGCGATTGGCTGACCGCGCCGGGGTGGACGCAGCCACCAAACAAACCGCCACCAGAAATGTCAGCAGTCTTGTTTCGTGTCGCATCATCACACTTCCAACGAGAAAGCATTCCATCGGCAGCCAACATAGTGGCATCACTGATTAGGCGCTGGCAATACCCAACCGGGAGTATTGACGCAACAACGAAGTTGACCAACATCGGCGACCCAAACTGTGATCCAAATTCATCAACTGAAAATCAATCTCGAGCATCAAACCCTGCGCAGATCGTAAGTGAGCGAACTCAAGCGTACACCATCGTATTTCATGCATTTTAGCCAGTAGTTTCAAGCATTTTTGGTCCTTGCATCGCGTCACCGTGTGAGCAATTACCCGCATACGAAGACTGATCAGGTGCCCCCTGATCACTGTGTGGAACCGCTCAGACCGAGACAGAAATGAGTTTCATAGAACTGCGTGAGCCAAACACTGATGTGATCGTCAAATATGTGGATGGTCCCTGTGGAACCGGCAAGACATACAAGGTGGGTGAACACATTGCTGGCGACCTGGGGTTGATCGAGGGAACTAAGCCAAGCCGTAAGTTCTCATATTGCGACGCACCCAGGCACCTCATCGTGTCGCCTTCGATCAAGCTCATTAACGAACAGAAAGAGATGCTGAAAAGCTTTGGTGTAGTGGCTCAACCGATAACTAGCGAAACTGATCCTGGGAAAGTACACAGCCGGATCATGGAGGAGATGAAAGCTCCACGGCTCGGCGTACCAAAGGTTCTGCTGATAACTCACCAAAGCTACTTCTCGTTGCCCTATTTGCATCGCCCACAAGACTGGGACATCTGGATCGATGAGGTTCCACAGGCCGATCAGTTCTTTAACCCAAGCCTTCCAAGGCATCTAAAGCTGCTCACCAGGCATCTGAAGATAGTCCGAATGATCGGAGATAAGCTTGCTTTGGTCGCTCCCCAGAAAACCAGCACGCTCAAACGACTTTTGGAAGGTCCGAAGGATGATATCGAAGCACCCATTCGGGACATCCTGGCTGCAGCTCTGTCGCCATGCCATTTCCTTTTCGTAGACTATGCAGATTGGAAGCGTATGGAGGAGGACAAGGTCGTTTCCAATACGGCTGATGGCAACCGTCTACACTTCCTATCGATGCTCAACCACACGAGGTTCAGTGGAGTCACCCTGCTTGGCGCCAATATCAAGAACTCACTAATTTATCATTGGTTGAGTAGCCTGGGATGCGACTTTAGAGAACACATCATCTCCCAGGGGCTCAGATACCGAAAGTATCCTGAGGCTGTCGGCAAGCGCGTCCGGATTCATTACGCCATGGATCGGGGACATTTTTCTAAAACTTTTCGGGACAAGGTTCTGGAGGATGGCTCTAGGAATTTGGAAAAGCTGGAATGCCCAATCATAGACTTCGTGGGTGAAAGTGATTTCCTATTTGTTAGCAACAATGACTATGACGGAAAGATTCTGAAGTGCCCGGGTTGTCAGCGGATTCCGGTCGTTGCCCACGGTCTCAATGAGTTTCAAGACTACAACATGATTGTTAGCTTTGCTGCTCTCAATCGATCTCCAAAACACTACAAACTGCTAAAGGCGCTGGGGCTTCATGCTTCGGTAGCCAAGACGGCTACTCAATATGAGGCCCTCCATCAGGCTGTGATGAGGACGAGCCTCAGGAACCCGGCTGCGACAGATCCCGTTGACATTGTCGTTCCGGACCAAGGGTCGGCGGACTTTCTAGTCGAGGTTCTCGGGGCTGGTGAGGTCACCAAGATTGGATCTGGAACCTTTCAAAAAAAGTTTCCCTACACCAAGAAGCAGATAAAGAAACGACATCGGTTCAAGAAAAACAAAAGTCGAATATTCCAGAACCAAAATAAGGAACAAGTTATCTTAGATATAAAGAATAAAAGTTCCATTTCTCGGCGAAGCGCCGCCAGCGCCGCCGCCCGGTCTTCGATAATCTGGGTGACCTTTACCGAGACACCCTTTGGAAAGTTCATGGACGACTTTCAGAAGCTTCCGTTCGAACCACTGAAGCTTCGATCCTTCCTCGTTAACTGTTCAGGAACGGTGATGTCTTCGAAAGATGAAGGCTTCTTATTCACGCTCTCCGAGTTTGGTGACACTGGACCAGACGAAAGCTATCGCAACAAGAAGAACTTCCTGAAAGCCCACGGTATCGTCTTAGACTTTGATGATGGAGACATGTCACCAGAAGAATTCCAGCGGATATTCTGGGCCGACGCAGGAGAACACGGCAAGCGTTCCTTCATAATCACAAACAGCTATTCAAGATCGAAGGAGCAACCAAATCGCTATCGTGTGATTATGCCGTTTGTCAGGCCAGCCCAAACGCTCGAAGAAATCTATGCCGTCTATGAAGCAGTCGTTGAACGACTGAAGGACAACGGATTTCCGCCTGACAAATCCGGCCTGGACCGAAATTCCCGAACCGGCGTTCAGCTTTTCTGGTTGCCCTGTACGAACCGAGCCCATCCGGAATTCGCATTTTTCCGGCATTATGGTCTGACGCGAAATCGAGACTTTGAGCAGTATGCAATTGATCCCAGAACTTATCTTCTAACGACAGAAGGAGATCCCAAGCATTTCATCACAGGCACCGAGAAACGCAAGCGATACACCGTGAGAACGGGAGACCGAGATATTGTTCTTTCACAGCTGCGTAAGCAGTATAAGGGCATGTCAGAGGGAAGACGCCCATACTACTTGAGCGTTGCCAACCGGTTGGTTGATCGTGGCTTCCCTCCGGAGGAGGTTGAAACTCATTTATACGAAATTTTCGGTCGAGACGAAAATGCGACACGGGAAATCAATATTGTCATCGAGAAACTGAAGAGCGAAGGGCGGCTGTGGTAGGGAGAAGTGTTCCCAAAGCTGAAGTCCATCCGTTAGTCGGGGCAGAGTATCGCCCCGACCAATGACCTGAGGCTAGCAGCTAGCATAGCAGGCTTATTGTTCGCGCAATTGGGCCCATGCGCGTCTTTCGCTTTCTTTCCTTTCTAGCGCCATGGGACTCTCATTTTCAAAATAAGCTTTTAGCTCTTCATATCTATCGAGGCGTATAACATGGAGCCGTGGATCAATAGGCTCCCTATAGTTGTTTTTTGAGCCAAACAGGTCCCCGAGAAGTAGGTTCTTCATCTCATTGCTTATATCAATGTAATAGCATCCTAGCTCATCAACGGCTTTGGTAAGCGCCTCTGACATTGTATTGAGTTCCGAAAGATCCTTTGGCTTGGGGTATGACCAACTACTCAAATGACGAGCATCCTCGTCCCCATCATTTCGTGGATACAGCTTAACGCATCTAAAGAAATAGTCTCCATGCGCTTTACGAATGTCGAACATCGCTGACGCAAGTGCCAAACGGAAAATATCTGATCGAACATCAACGACCTCCCACCGCTCAATCAAGCGAAGAATGGTAGAGTCTGCTTCCGATAATTTATCATGTAACTCTAAGTATTTCTCGACTCGAGCTGTAGGTAATCGATATGGCAGTCCAGAGTCTCTCAATGAACGATAAATTTCTAAATCGCTCAAGAACCGACGTATGAAGCCAGAGAACTCCACTTCAGATTCTATTCCAGAGCTTATTGCATCGGAAATTTCTTCAAAGATTCTGAGCTTCAGTTTTAGCTTCTCGGCCTCAACGTTCGCTTTTATGGCGTTCCTTGCTTGCCTGCCAATTTGTAAGAAGACCACAAGTACACCAACGACCGCTAAAATAATTTGGATCGAATACCCACGACCTTCGTGACCTAGACTGTCCCAAAAAGCGGTTACGAATTCGAACATATTGGCTGTCCTTCAGCATGAGAGGGCATGGCAAGCAGGGGACCCAACTCGTCAATACCAAGGAACTATCAAACTGCATTGTTTCAATATCGAGCGACGCAGCACTTGTGTGAACCGTCGCTTGACAGTTGAAAGGTTACACCATTGAAGAAGCCAAAACACCGGGTCGGTTAAAAATCGACTGACTTTCTCCAAGCCACCACCTTCTTCAAATTGAAACCGTGAGATCCGTCTGACATGATCTCGGGCTCGGGAAACGTTCCTTCCTCGATCCGCCTTCTGAGAGTCGTATCTGATACGCCCGCAATGAACGCCGCCTCAGTGCGGGTAATATGTTCATCAACCACGGTGTCGATGTCTAGCTCTTTGAACCATCCGAAATAGACTTGTAGTTTCAGTTTTGGCATTCGAAGTTCTCGCGATAAAAATGGGTGGCGCCACCCGGCGCCCATTGTGGCGCCGTTTCCTAATTGGGCAGTTCTCGCCATTTCTTGGACTACGTATGATGTGACCGTTTAAATCGCAGACTGGTTCAGAGAACAGGCGTCAAGATCCTGTAAGTGGAATTTGAAGCACCCGCCAAACCGTCCCATACTTCTGGCGCCGGTATCTGGTCCGCGGGCATTGATCTGTCTCCACTACGAACTCCAATTTTACCCATCGTAGTTCAAGAGTTTGAATTCCCAACAATCAAATGAATCGATGTTTGGTCACGCCGCCACACCCACGCCAAAGTGGCGTTACCATTGGAGGCGTGACCGTTTAGTGCCCCGGGCTCGTGTCTAATATTCGCTGGTACTTATTCTCATTCGATGTTTTGCCCAAAGCCGTAGTTCGACTTTGTGGTATCGAATGCTGCGGCCAAACTTGCAGAACTTTGGCCCAATACCTTCGCTTCTCCACTTTGGAAGTGTACGTATCGACACGTTGAGAAAGCGGGCTGCTTCCTCTTCAGTTAGGAATTCTTGCTGTTCGTGATTCACCTGCATCTTTAAGTCTCCAATTCGGATTACTTTCAGGCTGGATTGTCCAAAAGTCCCTTTAAACCGCGATGCGGCATTCAAAGGCGTCAGACAAACCCAACCATGGCCGGTATCCTCAACGTCGAACGAGAATCTGAATTAATTTGCTCAGAGACATCCAAACGTCGAGGGTCAACGTTTGTGCCTAGGCTCGAACCCAGCTAGATGAGCAACCACTCAGCTAGAATTTCTTGGGCGAGCCGCCGTCTCGTCAGTAACCTCTAGGAGCACTGGTCTTTGTTATTGTTGGCAGGCTGCGGGCACACTGCTTAGGTTGGTCGATTAATCTTCCAACCGATGGGCGCTCTACTCGCTTTCTTGGGCCAACGCAAGAGAAAAGTTGACTGAACAATCAGGCAATCGATGTGAGGCCAATAGTATTAGGGAGATGGAACCATAATGGCAGCAGATTTGACCCGCTAATTCGCAATTAGTGGTCGCTAATTGGTAGCTATACCAAAAAGGTAAAAGGGAAAGTCCGTCAACAATGTATTGATTTCTCTGGCGCACCGGGGAGGATTCGAACCCCCGACCCCCAGATTCGTAGTCTGGTGCTCTATCCAGCTGAGCTACCGGTGCAGCGCTTGGGTGCAGGCGGCATTTAAACCGGCAACCGCACCGAACGGGCTTTCTACTGCCTGGGCGCAGATTGCGCAAGGGGATTTGCACACCACCGGCAACACGCGTCACCCATGCGCCTCCCGTACCATTGAGCGGTCCGGCAATTCGATCAAAAAAACCGCGCCAACATCAGCACTATCCTCAATGGAGATGCGCCCGCCATGGGCGCGCACGAGTTCGGCCGCAATGGCAAGTCCAAGCCCGGTCCCACCCTTGCGCACACCACCTTGAAACGCCTTGAACAGATTCTTGCGCGCTTTATCCGGCACACCCGGCCCATTATCGGCTATCCGAATTCTAACCCAACCTGCCTCACGCTCGCCGCCAATCTCGATCCGGCCATTCTCGGTGCCGGCCGCCTCCACAGCCTGCACCGCATTGCGTAACAAATTGTTCAATATGCGGTAGAGATGATCGCGATCGGCATCGACCAGCAAACCCGGCGCTATGGTCGTAACCCACTCGAGGCCGTCGCGCGGCAATCCCAAACCATCGCCGACCTCCTCGACAAGATCACCAAGCGCGATCATGTCACGCCGCGGCGGCGCCTCCTCGGCGCGGCCGAACTGCAATGTCGCGGCACAGAAATTTATCGCCCTGTCAAGCGACGCGATGAGTTTGGGGGCGAACCGCTGCACGGTCGGATCTTCCACCGTGCTTAGACGGTCTGAAATCAATTGCGCACTCGCCAGCATGTTGCGCAGATCATGATTGATCTTTGAGACTGCAAGTCCGAGTTGCGCCAGCCTATTTTTCTGCTTGAGCAACTGCTGCAATTCGTTTTGCAGCCGCTCTAGTTCGCGCTCGGCTGTTCCAATTTCATCGCCGCGCTGAGAGGCAATAATCACTCTGCCAGGATCTTCCGGCCGATCTGCAAAATAAAGCATAGAGCCTGTGAGCTCGCGAATGGGCGCCACCATCAATCTGTTCAGCGCAAAATAGATCATCGCCGCAGTGATGATCGAAATAACGATGGAAAGCAGCAATATATTTAAAGAAAAACGGATCATTGCCGCCTTGAGCGGAGCTTCAGATAATGCAATTTCGACGAAATCGTCTGGACCGAAACCAACCGCGCCGGCCTGCATCGGATGGCCGCGAATCAGAATTGTCCGGCCATCTGCTGCCACAAAAACTGCAAGCGCATCACCAATATTCTTGAGCCCTGCAAAAATGCGGTTGACGAAGGTCACGTTCTGGCCGGGTCTCAGATCGTAGACCTGATCGATCCGCAATCGGCCACTGGCCGGCAATACCATGCGCCGTCGATTATTGAGCCGGATCGACACCGAATGAACTTTCGCGGATCTAAGCAGTTCGCGCCTGACCGCGATTGGCACCTGCCCACCGTTTGAAGCATCGGCGGCCAAACCTGCAATCCGCGCAGCCGTAATGCGGTCACCGAGCCACACGATACGAAAATTGGCCACCGACGGCACAAAAATGAACACCTCTGCCAACATGACAAAGGCAACCGTCAACATTAGCAGCTTGGTCGACAGGCCAAGCCGTCTATTCGTCGGGACCCAGTCGGCAGCCATTTGCCCGCCCCCGCCCTGTGGCTTGGGAGGCGACAGTCTTGAGGCCAAGGATTTGAACCAAACCCCTGGTTTGTTCCTCACGTCCAACTGCAAACCTGTCCTCGCAACCTGTTGACCGGTCAACCAAACCTGGCAAGGAATCCAATTACAGCCCGCACCATCGGATTGCTCGCAGCGGTGGCAAAATACCGGTAGGCGACCCGCTTATTAATCTCAGACAACGTCGGGTATGGCGATGTCCACTCCGTCATTGCCTTTATTTTCATTTTTTTGGCAATAGCCAACGCCCACATTTGTATCAGTTCTCCGGCCTGTTCTCCAACAATACCGGCACCCAGAATTCGTCCTTTCTTGTCGGTTATGACTTTAACGAATCCTTCTGTCGCCCGTTCGGCCTGAGCTCGATCATTCTCATGGTACGGCCACCGGAGCACATTTACCGTACCGTGCTTTTCTTTGGCCAAGGCCTCCGTCAAGCCGACATTGGCAATTTCCGGCTCGGTAAACGTCACCCACGGCATTGCCGCCGTACTGGCCTTCACCGGCAACCGGAAAAGCGCCCGACGGATCACTATACCGGCATGATAATTGGCAACATGCGTAAACTGCAGGCCACCGGTACAATCCCCAATCGCAAAAACCTTACGATTCGTAGTCACCAGCCCGCCGTCCACGGCGATGCCGGTGCGCTCATAATCGATGCCAGCCGCTTCAAGATTAAGGTCGCCGATATTCGGCCGCCGCCCAGTGGCAACGAGGATA
The DNA here is from genome assembly GCA_965223255.1 of Hyphomicrobiaceae bacterium. GTDB lineage: Bacteria > Pseudomonadota > Alphaproteobacteria > Rhizobiales > Hyphomicrobiaceae > CBDCWA01. The sequence goes on from CBDCWA010000004.1 coordinate 2,160,906, forward strand.
TGACTGCCTGAGATCGCTTCACTACCAGCCTCGGTTTTGAGACTGACGGTTACAGTGCCGTTCGTCTCCTCTACGCGCTCGACCATCGCGCCTTCGCGAATATCAAGGCCTTCTTCGCGCAATTGCTTCAGCACGATCCCTGTTAGCTCCGGATCATCTTTGCCAAGCGCCGTCAGCCCTTCGACCACCGTGACCTTGCTGCCCAAACGCAAATGCGCCTGTGCCAGTTCCATACCGATCGGACCACCGCCGACGACGATAAGATGGTCGATTTTCGATTGATTGTCGAAGATCGTTTCGTTGGTGAAATAAGGCACGGTATCGATACCTGGAATGGGCGGCACGAATGGTGATGACCCTGTAGCGATTACGAATCGGCGCGCCTTGATGCGATGCTCACCGGCTTCAACGGTCGACTTGTCGACAAACCGGCCGGCCGCCTGAATGACATGCACCCCCAGTCCCGTAAACCGTTCGACAGAATCATTCGGCTCGATTGCCGCAATAACGCTTTTCACGTGATCATGGAGCGCCTTGTAATCGATTTGCGGCTCTGCGGGCGCAATTCCGAATGCGCTGCTCGACCGCATACTGTGGGCGCGTTTCGCTGCTGCAATCAGAGCTTTTGAGGGAACGCACCCATAATTCAGACAATCGCCGCCCATCTTATGTTTTTCGAGCAGCACCACCTTGCGCCCGAACGCGGCCGCCGCAGCCGCAACCGAAAGGCCACCCGATCCTGCGCCGATCACACAGATATCCGTGCTTATCTCACGGTCACTCTGGCTTGAATCACCAGGTGACGCCGCCGGATTATCATCATTGCGTTGCTGCATGCACCTTACTCCGCTTCTTGACGTAGTTGATGACCACCGGAATGAGCGCAACGATACCCAGTGCAATTCCGGCAAACACCAATTCCTTGGTCACAAGGGCACTGAAATCGATTGAATAGGTGCAATTTTCTGCGCCTTTGGCGCTCACACAGGCATTATAAGATTTGTTTTGCGCTTCGACGACACTGCCGAGCCCGGCCCCAGCGATGGAGTAGGCCGCTGTTCCCGGGATGATTCCAAAGAAAGTCCCAAGGATGTAGGTTTTCAGCGGCACACCGAGCACCGCCGGCGCCAGGTTGACCACAACAAACGGAAATGCCGGGACCAACCTCAAGAAGAGCAGGTAGCTGAGGGCGTTTTCCTGAAAGCCGTCCCTGAGTTTTCCCAGCCACGGCCCGGCCTTTGCAGCCAGTGCCTCCCCGAACGACGTCTTGGCCACCAGGAAAATGATCGTCGCGCCGATCGTGGCAGCAACAACGGTAATCGGTACGCCGAGTTGCCAGCCAAACAAAAGCCCGCCCGACATTGTCATCACCAATCCACCGGGCAACGACAGGGCCACGACGGCAATATAGACGGCCATGAATATCAGCACCGCCACAAGTAGATTCTGACCGATAAACGATTGTAGCGCCTCATAGTTGAGACCTATCGTTTTAAATGACAGATATTTGTGCCAGCCCATTGCAAACACCAGCACCATCAGGCCCGCGACAATCGCGAGTGGCAACCAGCGTGTGAGCGCGGAAGATCCTGAAGACAGATCCTTGCTCATGTCTGTTCCCTTTAATTATGTGTCTTTGGTGAAGAGCCTAGTGAATTCATCAGGCTTCTTCGTTTCGTGATGACGTCCAACCCCACTCTACTTCACGTCATTGAGCGCCCAATCATAGGCGTAGCTGTCAATCTCGGTAACACCTTTGAGTTTGGCAGCCAGTGGCGGCTTTGCATATTTGCGCATGTGTCGAAGAACGCCCGCAGCATTGCCACCGAAATCAGCCACAAACCACTTATAAATGTTCGACGCCTTTACGCTACCGCCACTGACCGAAATTCCGCGGGGGTGATTGACATAGGCGACGGCGCCTGCATCGAGCTGGCGATTCAGCTTGGCCCCAACGAAGGCTTCACTGGCCAGGTTCGGGCAACCGATCGAAGCGCAATTGACCGCATAATGAACGCGTGGATCCTTAAATACTTTCCGCATGATCTCGTGCTCGACGTCGTCGAGGCTGAGGCGTTGCCCTCCCACCGTCATGATCTTGGCCTTCCACGGGCCGCCGGCACCGACGCTGCTCTTGAGAATATTGAACAGACCTCCACTAATTGTGATTTTGCGGATTGATGACACCGGATAGTGATCCAGGACCACGTCGATCGTTTTGGCGTTATAGAGGTTAGCCCAAAAAGCGAATTGTTCCTTCTTGTCGAGACTGCCGACATTGACTTTTTGCAGCCGTGCCACATAGGCCTTGAGCGCTGAATGTCCTTTTGCCTTAAAGGCCCGGTAATCGACTCGATTGACACCATCCCGACTGGGTTTGAGATAGGTCTTGAGCAATGCCGTCCATGCCGCGTGATCAATGGTTTTGGCGGACCCGGCGCTGAATTTCCCAAAAATTGACTTGAGATCGCTTGCGTCTGCACTGGTCGCACCAACTGCCATTGCACTGAGCGCCAAGACGGCGCCGACGACCGTTCGACCAATTAATCGACCATGGTTCCAGAATTCCACCATAGTGAGGTTCCTTCGACAGTTAACTTACCCTGATGTGTGGATCGGCGGAGAGGAGCCCGATCCGACGGCCTGAGCACTCTGCCCGACCTGGAAGCGCGATAATGGACCTGCCGGAACACCTCGACCCGTAAGTCAACGTCGTTGGCGGCGCCGGCAGCCCGATCACGCCCTTCACTTGGCCGCAAACCGGGCCAAATGAAACGGTTGTTCAACGATACGTGAATTTTGTGCGCCTGATGTGATCACTGTAATGCTCACGGTCGAAATAGGATTTGGCGCCGCCGCGGCCCATCGGCCCACCAAGCCAAGACCTCCCCCGCGCCCGACACAGCCCATCGGCCGTCATTTTCATTGACGCAGCCGCCAGCCAGCCGTTATAAAGCCGCGTCTTCACTTAGAGGTTATGACAGTGAGTTTCGGCGACTGTAATTTTGCAGCCGAAGTGGCGCGATCTGGTATCGACAATCATCCTGCCTCTGGTCCGCGACACCATTACTGAAACTTACGCAACTTTGGAGAATTTGGCCGTGAAACGCACCTATCAACCAAGCCGTATCGTACGCAAACGACGCCACGGCTTTCGCGCCCGCATGCGAACGAAGGGCGGCCAACGCGTCATTGCGCGCCGTCGCGCCAAGGGCCGCAAGCGCCTATCAGCCTAAAAAACAGCCCGAACCGAATACAAGTTTAGCGGGAGATCTGCCGCGCCAGCGCAGCCAGGCAGCCGTGACGATTAAAACCCTAAAGAAAAGGTCAGAATTCCTGCGGGTTAGAGGCGGCAGGCGCTGGTCATGTCGGGCCTTCTTGATGGAAGCCAAGAAGCGTCCGGGCGAGACGCCTGAAGCCGGTGCCCGGTTCGGGTTCACGGTGACCAAGAAACTCGGCGGCGCGGTTCAGCGCAACCGCATCCGCCGCCGCCTCAAGGCAGCCGCCGCAACCACGGCGCAGAACGCCAACCCAGCCTATGACTTCGTGCTGATTGCGCGCAAGCCTGCAGAATCCTTAGCTTTCAAACTGCTCTGCCAGGATATGGAAAAAGCGCTCAAGCGGACCGTAACCCCTAGGGAGAACAATCAAATCTGAGACGGCGATCGATGAAACACATACTCAATCGCATAACGTGCCATGCTGCCACTTCCAATTCGCGCAAAAAACCGGCAAACAAGCGAGCAGCAACAACATTAACCGAATTTTCCAACTGAAGGCGGAGCCGACGGCAGATGCAATCGCGACAGCCAGACAACCAGCATAACCTCCTTATAGCCATCCTTTTGTCGGTCGGCGTTCTCATGGCTTGGCAGTTCTTCTACGCCGGCCCGAAGATGAAAAAGGAGCAGGAAGCCCGCAAGCAAGTCGAGCTGCAGAAAAAGAAGGCGGCGGAGCAAAAGGCCAAGACCCAGGCGCCCACCAACACAAAGGCCCCGACAACAGCACCCGGCACACCTGCAGCGCCCGCCACCACGGCAAAAAAGACCGCAACCCCAACGCCGACACCTGCAACGGGCTCCAAGGAAGGCGCACCGCCGACACCAGGCAAAGACGGCAGTGCCCCGGCCGTACCGGGAACAACAAAAAAACCGGGTTTGGCCCGCCAAGCCGCATTGGATAAGAGCCCGCGCATCAAGATCAGGACGCCATCTTTAACCGGCTCGATCTCGCTTCAAGGCGGCCGCATCGATGACCTCAAGCTGATCAATTACCGAGAGACACAGAAACCAAACAGTCCCAACGTAATTCTGTTTTCGCCCTCCGCGGCGCAAAACCCCTATTTTGCAGAATTTGGCTGGGTCGCCCAACCGAACGACAAACTCAAACTCCCCGGGCCCAAAACCATTTGGCGCGCAGAGGGAACAAGGACGCTGGCACCCGGCCGCCCCGTCAGCATGACTTGGAACAATGGACAAGGTTTGACCTTTAAACGCACCGTTTCGGTCGATGCCGATTATATGTTCAAGATCGTCGACAGCGTCGAGAATAAGACCGCCAAAACGCTGACCCTGTTTCCCTATGGCCGCATTTTTCGTTATGGCACACCCAAAATCGAAGGCTTCTTCATTGCCCATGAAGGGTTGATCGGCGTGCTCGGCAAGAAGGGCTATCAGGAAATCACCTACTCAGATGTCCAGGCAGACGACGGCTCCAAACAATTCAAGTCCGTATCGGGTGGCTGGCTCGGCTTCACCGACAAGTATTGGGCAGCAACTTTAATCCCCGGTCAGAAAAAGCCGTATACCGCGAACTTGAAACTCGTTGCCAAGAAATCCCCGACCAGCAAGGAATCCTTTCAAGCCGACTATCTTGGCCAACCGATCGTTGTCACGCCCAACACCACCGGCAAAGTCTCAAACCAACTGTTTGCCGGCGCCAAGCGCGTCGGCCTGGTCGAGACCTATGGTGAGAAATTGAAGATCGAAAAGTTTGACCTGCTGATCGATTGGGGCTGGTTTCACTTCATCACCCGCCCGATGTTTTACTTGCTCAACTGGCTCTATGAACTGATCGGCAACTTTGGCGTCGCGATCATAGCGGTGACGATCATCGTCAAGATCATCTTCTTCCCACTGGCCAACAAGTCTTATGAATCGATGGCCAAGATGAAGAAACTGCAGCCTGAAATGGAGCGCTTGCGCGACCGTTATAAGGACGACAAGGCGCGTCAGCAGCAGGCACTTATGGAGCTATACAAAAAAGAGAAAATAAATCCATTGGCCGGCTGTTTGCCGATCCTTATCCAGATTCCGGTGTTCTTCGCGCTCTATAAAGTGCTGTTCGTCACCATCGACATGCGCCACGCGCCCTTCTTCGGTTGGATTCAAGACCTTTCCGCACCGGATTCTTCATCCCTGTTCAACCTATTCGGACTCCTGCCCTTCGCCCCGCCCGAGGCCTGGCTGCTCGGCCATACCATCGGCGCTTGGCCGCTCATGATGGGCGCCACCATGTGGCTCCAGATGCAGCTCAACCCGCAACAGCCGGATCCGATCCAACAACAGATTTTCAACTGGATGCCGGTCATCTTCACTGTGCTGTTGGCAGGTTTCGCCGCCGGCCTGGTGATCTATTGGTTCTGGAACAACATCCTCTCGATCGCCCAGCAATGGGTGATCATGAAGCGCCAGGGCGTGGATGTGCCCTTGATCGACAATCTTAGAAAAACTCTTGATCCGGTTCTCAAGCTTATCGATCGGTATAAAAAGAAAGCGCCCTAGATCATCGTGCGCTAACATTGAGCCACAAAACCGGTCCAACTTAGCGCGCAACGATGATCGCCCAGTAGAAATCGAACCCCGACGAGCAGCGAATGGCAGACCACGGCTCGCCAGCACAAACCATTGGCGATGCGCTTTTTAATCGTCCGTGGCAGTTTGTGCGCAGCGTCCCCTCCATGGACGTCCTGCCCAATGCCGATCGGCCGGAATTCGCCTTCGCCGGCCGCTCGAACGTCGGCAAGTCAAGCCTGATAAACGCGCTGGTCGGGCAGCATGGCCTGGCCCGCACGTCGAACACACCCGGCCGCACCCAGCTTCTGAACTACTTCGAGACGGATGGCGTCGAGGCATATTTGGTGGACATGCCCGGTTACGGCTACGCCAAAGCGCCGCGCGACGTGATCACTCAATGGACCCAGTTGGTCCAGGACTATCTCAAGGGCCGGCCGACGCTTGCCCGCGTCTACTTGCTGATCGATTCCCGTCATGGCTTAAAACCGATCGACCGCGAAATCATGAAACTCCTGAACACCTCCGCGGTGTCGTTTCAGGTTGTACTGACCAAAATCGACAAGGTCACTCATGCAAAACGGGCGGCTGTACTCAATACCACACAATCTGCAATCGCAACTGAACCGGCAGCCTTCCCCGAAGTCATCGCAACGTCGTCAGAAAAAGGGGACGGAGTGGCGGAATTGCGCGCTGCCATCGCGACGTTATTGTCGGAATTCGGCGTCGCCTTGCCATAGGCCACCCAGGCCTATCGCCCGCCGCAACACTCCAAGACCTGCCCCGTCACATAGGAAGCATCATCACTCGCCATAAACGCGATGGCCGCCGCTTGTTCGGCCGGCTCTGCCGTACGTCTAAGCGCATTCGGCCGCTCGGCACGTGTCGCCTCATAATAATCGCCCTCATCTTTGGGCGCCGGTTCAGCATCTACACCGGGGCGCAGCGACAATCGCGACGTCACCCGGTCGGTAATCGTCGTACGACCTGGTGAGACGGCATTTACACGAATGCCATAAGCCCCGTATTCATCGGCGAGCGTTCGTGTAACGGAATTGACACCGCCTTTGCTTGCCGCATAAGGCACGCGATTGGTCCCACCTGTCGTGATCGACGAACTGACATTGACAATCGCGCCTGACTTTTGTGCCATCATGTATTTGAGGACCGTCTGACAGCACCAGAGTGTCGTGTTCAGCGAGCGTTCTAGTTCTAGTTTGATCTGTTCTTCCGAATAACGGTGATACGGCTGGAACCAGATCGTACCACCGACGACATTGACCAAAACATCAATGCGCCCGAATTGATCTGCAGTCGATTTCATGAGGGCCTCGGCAGCGCTGAAATCACTGACATCGGCGAAATTTGCAACCGTCGTAACACCGGCAGCCTCGAGCAGGCGGACCGTTTCCTTGGCGCTCCCTTCTACGCGATCGCACACAACGATTGTGCCGCCTTCTTGCCCAAGCCTCAGTGCTGCAGCCCGGCCGATCCCCTGGCCTGCCCCTGTAACAATACAGACCTTATCAACAAACCGTCTTGCCCCGCACGCTCTTGGATCAAGCTCGTCCGCCATCACCCCGTCCTTTCATATCTCCATCCCGATTGGTTAGCGCGTGGGCGTCGCTATGCCGCCTGCTCACTGCGAAACGGCGCCGCACCAGCAAGCACGGGTTGTTCGTCCTGAACCGTGAGGCGGCGCAACATCCGCCGTTCATCGCTGGGAAAGTCCGTCCGCGCGTGAATAGTGCATCTATTGTCCCACATGATGAGATCACCCGGCGTCCACACATGCTCATAGATGAATTCTGGTTTAGCCTGATGCGCGAATAAGAACGCCAGGAGTTCGTCGCTTTCATCACCAGGCAAGCCAATGATTTCTTCCGTCATCAATTCACTGACGAATAGCGCGCTTTTCCCGGTTGCCGGATGCCGTCGAAAAACCGGATGCGCGAAATGCGGAAACTGCTGGCGATCATACCGTCCTGCCTTGATTGTTGTGCCTGCCTCGTAAACCTGCATCGCCTTGCGCCCATCAAGGCGCGCCTGCACATCCTCGGGCAAAGTTTCTGCCGCCCGATAGCTGTTGCCGAAGAGTGTATGACCACCACGCGATGGCACATCAATCGCATAAAGAATCGTCGCCTTGTAAGGGCGCTCGAAATAGGGCGTATCGGAATGGAACATCATTTCGCCGTCCGGCAGCGACCCGATCGGTTTCCCATCTTCCCGGACGTTGGTGACCAGCATGACCTCCGCCCCATACTCAGCAACCTCCGGCGGTAATTTCCGACGTTTCGACCGGCTGCCGAGCGCGCCAAAATGGCCGGCAAAGGCGCGTTGTTCTTCGATCGTCAGCCCCGGACATCGAAACAGCAGCACCTGGTAAGCGTACCAGGCCTCTTCGATATCGCGGACCAGTTCTCTCGCGAGCGGCTGGCGCAAATCAATGCCAATGATTTCGGCACCGACCGCCTCCGACAGGGGCTTTATTTCGAAATGGGTCATCGATGTCACTTTCTTCTCCAACCGCGTGTCTGCCTGCATGTTAATCGGCAATTTGTGAATCGCAAATTTGAGATCGCCGCTGTAACAATGTACCTAAGGCCCTCGAGCGCACGCATAACCGGGACAAAATGGCATGGCTGGCGATCAACATTTCGATTTCATCATAATCGGCGCCGGCTCAGCCGGCTGCGCTCTCGCCAATCGACTGAGCGCCGACCAGGCCGCCCGTGTCCTTTTGCTGGAGGCCGGCGGCCGCGATTGGGACCCGCTGATCCATGTCCCGCTTGGATCCGGCAAGATCCTTGCCCATGATCTGCACAACTGGCGTTTCCATTTCGAGTCCGAATCAGGCTTGAACGGCCGTGCCCTGGAAGCAGCCCGCGGCAAAGTCCTAGGTGGTTCATCGTCCATCAATGTCATGGCCTTTACCCGCGGCAATCCAGCCGACTATGACAGCTGGGCACGCCATGGCGCAATTGGATGGAGCTATCGCGATGTGCTGCCCTATTTTCGGCGCTCGGAGACTTGGCAAGGCGGCGATAGCCAATTCCGCGGCGGCCTTGGTCCCATCGGCGTTGAATTCGCCCGCACCAAGGATCCTCTTTATGATGCCTGGATTGAGGCCGGTATTGCGGCAGGCTATGGCACGACGGAAGATTATAACGGGGAGCACCAGGAGGGCTTCGGACGCAGTCAATACTCGATTCGCAACGGGCATCGCTCCTCGTCGTCCAACGCCTATTTGCACCCCGTCAGCTCGCGCAAGAATCTGGTCGTCCGCACCAAGGCACAGACAACCGGTTTGATCCTACGCGGCACCACTGCCGTAGGCGTACAATACGTTCGCAAAGGTCTAATTCATCGCGTCTTTGCCGACCGCGAAATCGTATTGTCCGCCGGCACGTTTTGCAGCCCTCAGATTCTCATGCTGTCAGGCATTGGTCCAGCTGAACACCTGCGGTCACATTACATTAAACCGGTGATAGACTTGCCGGTCGGCAAGAACCTGCAAGATCACCTGGGCTCTTATATGATGTACGATCGCCAAAGCCCTGGCGACTTCCACGTCAACATGCGATTCGACCGCATGGTTGTTAACTTCTTGCGTGCCTACTTCGACGGAACAGGTCCGGCAACCGCGATGCCCGGCGGCCTGCATGCGTTCATCAAGACCGAGCCTGACTTGGAATTCCCCAACATCGAATTCCAGTTCCGTGGGCTTGCCAAAGACGTCCACCTCTGGGTGCCCGGCATTCGTCCCGCCTATTTGGATGGTTTTGGAATTCGACCAACCATGCTCCATCCGAAAAGCCGCGGCGAAGTCCTTCTGCGTTCCAACGATCCATTGGCGCCGCCGCGATTGGTCGGCAACTTTTTGTCCGAACCGAGCGACATCGAGACCTTAAAAGAAGGCTTCCGGCGCGCCGACGACCTCGCACATCAAACACCGATGGACAAGTATCGCAGCCGCCGCATGTGGCCTGATGAAAGCGTACGCACCGACGATGAAGTTGAAGCCTGGCTGCGCCGCACACTCGTCACTGCGCATCACCCTGCCGGCACCTGCCCGATGGGCACGGGCGACGACGCCGTCCTAGACCCTGAACTGCGCGTCAAGGGCATAGATCGCTTGCGCGTTGCCGACGCTTCAGTCATGCCGCATATCATCTCGGGCCATCTCAATGCACCAGCCATTATGATCGGCGAGAAAGCAGCCGCACACATTCGTGGCGAGATCACACCCACTTCGATGTCTACGCCCGAGACAACAACGGCCTAAGCTGCTTTCCGCCGCGCCAGCGGATTTCGCATCAAAAACACGATCGGCAAACAGCACAACAACAGCAAACATAAGAACTGGAAGTCGGCGATATACGCCAGCAACTCAGCTTGCTGCCTCACGATGCGATTGAGAAGGCTAAGCCCTCTTGGATCGGAGATATCGAACGGCGCCGGCAATCCCAAATGGCGAAGGTGATCATTAAAGGGGTTTATGAGCTGGCTCAGCACCGCATGATTGGCCTGCGTCTTGTAGGCCAGATAGCTCGCAAGAAAAGCGATCCCCATGCTACGCCCCAAATTGTTGAGCAGCGCGAAAAACGAGGTGCCCGCGTCGCGCTGATCATCGCGTAAAGTCGAAAAGGCAATGGAGTTTACGGGGATGAGATAGAAAGTGAATGACGCACCTTGAATGAACACAATGAATATCATCCAGTTCATATCCACATCGGTGGTAAACCTTGACAATTCCCACATTGTCCACGCGGTGACCAACATTCCGAACACCATCAATTTGCGCGGATCAAACCGTTTGATCAGGTAACCGACATACAAACTCGAGACCATCGACCCGAGGCCTCTAGGCGCCATGATCCAGCCGCTGTCGATCAACGAATAGCCACCGATGTTCTGGATAAATGGCGGTAGCAGAACCAAGGTGCCGAACATAATGACACCGAACACGACGCGCAGAATAATGCCGGATAAGAAGTTCTTGTCGCTGAATATCGACAGATCGATAAACGGATTGTCGGTCGTCAGCGAATTCACCAGAAACATCCACAAGGTTGCGAATGCTAAGAGGCTCAGGATGATGATCGTTGGCGATTGAAACCACTCGAACCGCTCACCGCGATCCAAAATAAACTGCATTGATGCAATGGCAATCGACAACATGACGAAGCCGAAGTAATTGAACTTGCCGCGTGTTGGCCGTTCATGCGTACGCGGGATGAGAAAGGCCATCATCGTGAAGGCCAGAATGCCAATCGGCACATTGAGGTAGAACACCCATCGCCAGCTGAAATATTCCGTGAGATAGCCCCCTAATGTCGGCCCGAAGACCGGACCAAACATCATACCGATTCCCCAAAAACCCATGGCGATGCCATAGTCTTCGCGTCGATAATTGGATAGCAAAGCCGACAACGCGATCGGGAACAACGCTGCCCCAAAGACACCCTGTCCAAACCGATAAATGAGGATTTCTGCGAGTGTGCTCGACGTCCCAGCAAGAATAGAGAAGATCACAAAGCCAACGATCGAAAACAAGAGCAGTGGTTTGCGCCCAAAAATTATGCTGAGCGCACCCCATAGGGGGGTCATCACGGCAAGTGCAATCAGATAGGTTGTCAACACCCACGACATCTGATCCTGAGTTGCCGACAAACTCCCCTGCATTTGCCTCAGCGCAATACTGACGACGGCGGTGTCGAACACCTGCAACAGCGGCGCGAGCATCAGCGAAATCGTAATCAGCACCAAGCGCCAGCCGGTCGGACGAGCCGGTGGACTTTGTGCAAGCGCGCTATCCGTCATATCGGAGCCTTCACCCTCATCGGATCTTGCCGGCCGCCGCCAACCAAATTCATTTTACAGTCCCAACCAAAACGCTATGCCTGGACCCAACCCGCTCAACTTACGTCTGTATCCGGTGTCGATTTCGACGCGTACACTCATGCCAGACCGCAATGCTTGAATGGCCGCGCCGTCCTTGAAATTCAATCTGACGCTCAGACGCTGCACGACCTTGACCCAATTCCCAGCGCTGTGACGAACGGGCACGCGCGCAAATTCCGCAGTGGTCGTTGGACTGAGACTGACCACCACCGCGTCGTGTTGAATTCCCGGGTATGCGCTGATAATTACACGTGCCGCCTGGCCGACCCTCACGTTGGTCACGTTCGTTTCACGATAATTGGCGACGATCCACATCCTGGCGTCACCAATCAAACTAAAAATGTGGGCGCCACGCTCAACGTATTCGCCTTTCTGGACTTCAAAGTTTGCAATGCGGCCGGCACTGGGCGCCCTAAGTCTTGTGCGTCTGAGATTGAGCGCCGCCTCATCGCGGACCGCCATTGCAAAGCGAACCGCCGGATGCAGATCGACGGGACGCTGCGGCCTGCCACCCAGTTTAGCCGCCATTTCGCTCAGTCCTTGGCGCATCAGGCGCACTTCGTCTTCAGCATTTCTGAGATCCTTTATCGCCCGGTCAAGCCGCGCCCCGGAGATCACCCGCTTCTCAGCCAACGCGTTTTGGCGTCGAAATTGGCGACGAAAGAATTCAAGATTGCCTTTGGCCAATTGGAGCATTGCCGCCTTCTGCTTGTGCTGCGCCCGCAGCGCGGCAATCTCCTGGCGCTCCAGCCGCAGCCGTGATTGCGCTTGGTCCAGAGCCAGCCGAAAGGGCTCCGGATCGATCTCGAGCAACAATTGTCCGGCCTGCACCTGCTGATTGTTGGCCACCAACACGCGGGCAACCCGCCCGGAAACGTCGCTGCTGATCTCGACTCGGTCGGCCCGCAAGACGGCATTTTCAGTGGCAATGTAACGCCCACCAAGAAAATAGACGCCGAACCCGATCAACAGCGCCAGGATCGGTCCGGCTGCCGAGACCAGCACCATTAGCGCTTGACTGCGCCAATGCCCACGCTTTGCAACCGTCTGTGCCATGATGCCCTTTGTGCGTATCAAGTTCAGGCCAGTTTAGCAGTAATTTTCCCGCCTATTGTGCGTGGCGCAGCACTGGTATATTATACGTAATACTACGTACGTACATTAGCTAGGCTGTGAAAGTGTTTTGCGATTGGCTAATGTCTGCACCTGTGTCGAGATCGCTTAACTGCCAACAACAAACAGAGGCAGTTGATGCCCGACCAAATACAAAAAGGGAGACCCTCCAATATGCTAAAGAAATTCGGCGTAGCCGTTGGCGCGGCCGGTCTGATTGCCGCTGCGTTCTCTGGTAATGCTCAAGCTTTCCCAAAAAAAGATATCACCTTTGTCATTCCCTACAAGGCGGGTGGCGGCTTTGATGCTTATGTCCGCAAAGTTTCTCCGATCATGGAGAAATTCTTGCCGAAAAAGGTGAATGTCGTCCCCAAGAACATTCCGGCGGCTGGCGGTCGCAAAGCGCTTTCAGACGTTTGGCGCTCCAAGCCCGATGGCCATATGCTGATCCTGACCAACATGCCAGGAATGCTGTTGGACAAGATCCTTGGCAAGAAGACCAGATACGAAATCGAGAAATTCACCTGGGTCGGACAGATGGCGTCTTCGCCGTACATTTTAGGCGTTGCAAAGCAACCCAAAAACGGCAAGAAGCCATATAAGACGTGGAAAGACCTCAAGGGCAAGAAACTGAAGTATGCGGTAACAAGCCCAAGCTCCACAGCCTACGTAGCAGGCAAGATCATGGCTAATCGTTTAGGCCTCGATGTAACTTTCCTGCCTGGCTACAAGGGGTCGTCCACCATTCAGCTTGAGATCATCAAAGGTAACACGGACCTTTCTTTGTTTGCCTATCGATCCTATGCGAAATATGCGAAGAGTGGTGATCTCGTTGGTGTCCTTTCTTTTGAAAAGAAGAGCCCGGTAAAGGGCGTACCGACCGTTGCCGAAATTGGTTATCCAGACCTCCAGGCGCTTGCGACAGAACGCATCGTTGCTACGGCTCCCAATACACCAGCCAAAATCGTGAAGGTACTGGAAACTGCCCTCTTGAAGGCATTGAATACCGACGAGATGAAGAAATGGAAACGTCCCGTCGACCCGAAAAATGCCGCTGGCGCCGCAAAGCGCGTGAAGGAGCTAGTGGCATTTTATAGCAAGTACCGTAAGGTTCTTGCCAAGCGTTAAAAAAAAGGGAGACAGAATAATATGCTAAAGAAAATCGGCGTAGCCGTTGGCGCGGCCGGTCTGATTGCCATTGGGTTGTCAGGAAGCGCCCAAGCCTTCCCAACGAAGGACATCACCTTTGTCATCCCCTATAAGACGGGTGGCGGCTTTGATGCTTATGTCCGCAAGATGTCACCGCTCTTTGAGAAATTCCTGCCGAAGACGAAGAGCGGCAAGTCGGTTCGCGTAATTCCTAAGAACGTGCCCGCGGCAGGCGGTCGTAAGGCATTGTCTGACGTTTATCGCGCCAAGCCAGATGGCCATACCTGGATTTTGACCAATATGCCGGGCATGGCGCTCGATAGGATCCTTGGCAAGAAGTCGAATTTTGATATTGAGAAATTCGTCTGGCTCGGCCGCGTCGCCGTTTCGCCATATGTGTTGGCCGTCGCGACTAAGCCTAAGAACGGCAAGACACCGTACAAGTCTTGGAAAGAACTGAAGGGCAAGAAACTAAAATACCCAGTGACCAGTTTCGCCTCCGGTGCTTTTGTTAACGGTGCGATCATGGCCGACCGCATGGGCTTGGACGTGAAGTTCCTGACCGGTTACAAGGGCTCGTCCGCGGCTCAGCTTGAGCTGATCAAGGGCAATATGGATCTGTCCTTGTTCGCCTACCGCTCTTACACGAAGTACGCAAAGACGGGCGCCCTCAAGGCAATTCTGTCGTTCGAGAAAAAGGCTCCGGAAAAGGGCATCCCAACCGTTGGCGACATCGGCTATCCGGATCTCACAATTCTTGCCGTCGAACGCATCCTGGCAACCACGCCGGGTGTCCCGGCTAAGACCGCGAAAATCATTGAGGATGCCCTGATGAAGGTTTTGGCCACCAAGGAAATGAAGACTTGGAAACGCCCGACCAATCCGAAAAGTGCCGCCTGGTCGAAAAAGCGTGTCGCCGACATGATCACGACCTTCTCCAAGTACCGTAAGGTTCTTGCCAAGCGCTAAGATTTTGGTTGCAAAATACGAACATGAAAAGCGCCCCAATCGGGGCGCTTTTTTTCATGCGGACCAATTTATGTGACGCCCGCCACCTATGCGCTAAGCGCTTGACCCATGATCACTAGCCGCCGCATGAGCCGCCGCTCCTGGGTCGGAAAATCGCGCCGCGCATGGATTGAGGCCCAGTTATCCCACACCACAAGATCACCCGGCCGCCAGGCGTGGACATAAACGTTAGCGGGATCCTCGGCAATGTCAGCGAGCTCGTTTAGAATTTCTTCGCTCTCCTCGTGATCCATCCCGACAATCTTCATCGAGATCAATCTCGAAATGTAGAGCGCCTTGCGCCCCGTACGCGGATGGCGAATGACGATCGGCTGCTCATGATTGAGGATTTCATCGAGGTTCACTTTCGCGGGATCGAGGCGTTCTACCCGCTTATAATCATGCACCTGCAAAACACGCAGACCTTCGATTTTGGCCTTCAATTCGGCCGGCAAAACCTCGTAAGCCCGGTACATATTGGCAAACATCGTCTCGCCGCCGTGACTTGGAAGCTCCATCGCGTAGAGCAGCGTTGCCCGTCTAGGCTCCGCGTAATAGCTGGTATCGTGATGAAACCACATCTCGCCATCACCAAGCGCACCGAGCGGTTTGCCATCTTGGACGATATTAGAGACAAACATAAAGGGCGAGCTGTAATCGCCGCCCGCACCGCGCCCACTCGGCGGCTTCTTACGAGCTGAAAGTTCGCCAAAACACCGCCCGATCGCCCCTTGAGCATCCTCCGAAAGATCGTGTTGATTCCGAATCACCACAACAACGTGGTCATCGAGCGCTTTATTGAGCAGGTCGGAAATGTCCGGAGTTATCGGCGCACCGGGCTCCAATCCGAGAACCTCCGCGCCAAGCGGTGCATTCAACGGAACGATCTCGACTGACATGGGCTTCCCCTTCGCTCATTCCAAACCGGACCAAACCTTCGGCCAGGCCCGAGAGTGTAAGCCAAACTGGCTTCGAGAGCCAACGCGCTTGAGCGACGTGATTTGGACCGGCAACCGGCATCGCCCGATGCCAGGCAAGGTGCCCGCCACCCATCCGCACAACACCCGACGGCCCATCGATAAGCGAATGCATGCCTATCCCCGCAACCGCCTAAACCACAGCCAAAATGAGCTGGTCAAAGTCTTGCCGTTGTGATGTTATAGCATAACATGTCAGCGACAGAGCAAAAACAACAGGATCATAAGGAGTTGCCGCATGCGCCCACTAGTCTCTGCTCTTGTGACCATCGCCTTGGTTACGTCTGCTAGCGCCCAGCACAAGGGCCACAGCCAGCTCGACGCCCACACCCATGGCGCAGGCACACTCAATATTGCCAAAGAGGGCAAGACCATCCGCATGGAGTTACAGGTCCCTGCCGACGATATCGTCGGTTTTGAGCACGCACCTAAAACCAAGGCTCAAAAGAAAGCCGTCAAGACCGCTGTTGCAGGCTTATCCAAACCGACAACGCTATTCAGCTTTACAAAAGCGGCAGCCTGCACATTCAAACCCGCTGAGGTGGAATTTGAAATCTCCGATCCAAAACAAAAGATAAAGAAGAAAAAGCACAAGGGGCACAAGCACCACCACAAAGATCATGATGATCATGACGATGACGCTAGCCATGCCGAATTTCACGCTGTCTATGCGGCAACGTGCGCCAAGCCAGCCGCAATTTCAGATCTGACAATCGGCTACTTCAAGCACTTCCCACGCACGCAGCGCCTGGACATCAACATAATTTCCAGCAAGGGTCAGTTCAAAGTCAAAGCCACCGCCAAAACCAAGCGTATCGCACTCGGCGGCAAGATGTAGTCACCCATAGCGCCCACGGAGCGCCCGCAAGCATGGACAACCCCATTCTTGTTGAGTTGGTCCGCAATAAGACCGTCGAAAGTTGGCACCGTGGCGCGTTTGTCGCGGTGCATTCTAATGGCACCGTCGTTGTCGAGGCCGGCGATACCAAGCGCGCCATTTATCCGCGCTCAACAGTCAAGCTCTTTCAAGCGCTATGCCTCGTTGAATCGGGCGCCGCAGATGCTTTCGGACTAGGTCCGAAAGATCTCGCCCTGACATGCGCCTCTCACAACGGATCGCGGATGCATAGAGAGATTGCCGCAAATATTCTCTCGCATGCAGATCTCGACGAAAACCTGTTGCAATGTGGCAAGCAGCGCCCGCCACGAGACGAAACCGCTTCCCTGAGCCGGTCCGCCGTCATCGCCTCCAACCTTGCAAACCCCTGTTCCGGCAAGCATGCTGGGATGCTTGCAACCGCCAAGTTCCATGACGAACCTCTCGCCACGTATTGGCGTGCTGATCATCCCGTTCAACAACGCATCGCCGCTGTCTTGAATGAAACCTTGGCACTGCCATCAGGCATTGAAGCGACCGCGCGGAGCTGCGGCATCGATGGCTGTTCAGTCCCAACCTGGCCGACACCGCTTGTCAATCTGGCCGCGGGGCTTGCAAAATTCGCCACGGGCAAGTTGGGACCGACAAAACGCGACGAAGCCTGTAACCGCATATTTTCCGCCTGCCAAACGTATCCCGAAATCGTCAGCGATCCAGGCTCCATCTGCGCACGCCTCGCTCACATGACGGACAACAAAGCGTTCGTGAAAATGGGCACGGAAGGCATCTATGTGGCCGCCATCCCGCATCTCGATCTTGGACTGGCCTTGAAAGTCGACGACGGCGCAGATCGCGCCGCCCAAGTTATGGTCGCCGCATTGGTCAACCACTTGTTTTTTGGCGAGTCGCGTGATCTTGCAGACGCCGCTTCGATCGAGCAATTGAATTTATCCAATCGCCATATCGGCTGGTTGCGCCCCAGCGAAGGGTTTCTGGAGATTTTGAGCGACCGGCGCGTTTAGCGCGCCGTACCAGCATCCGGCCTTACTCGAAGCAAATACTCTCCTCGAACCAATGCGCGATTCGCAACATCAGTTCGTCGGAAAAATGCGGACCGGCGAAGGTGAGCCCCATCGGCAATTGCTTGGCACACCGGATCGCCG
Organism: Hyphomicrobiaceae bacterium; assembly: GCA_965223255.1. GTDB lineage: Bacteria > Pseudomonadota > Alphaproteobacteria > Rhizobiales > Hyphomicrobiaceae > CBDCWA01. The sequence goes on from CBDCWA010000004.1 coordinate 2,178,892, forward strand.
GCACGTTGATCGCCGGCAGGCCTGATAGATTGACAGGCACCGTGAAAATATCTTCGAGATAGATAGACACCGGATCCGGCGCCGGCCGGTCCTGTTCGAACGCCGAAGTCGGCGTGGTCGGCCAGCACAATGCGTCAACCTCTTCGAATGCGGCCGCAAAATCTTTCGCGACCATCGCCCGCACTTTTGCGGCCTTGGCAAAATACTGATCATAATAGCCGCTGCTCAGGCAAAACGTGCCCATCAGAATTCGCCTGATGACTTCGTTGCCGAAGCCTTCCGATCTCGATCGTTCGTAAAGGTCAATGATATTGCCGGCTCCTTCGGCGCGGTAGCCGTAGCGCACGCCATCGTAACGCGCGAGGTTCGATGATGCCTCGCACAGAGCTATGACATAATAGGCCGGCAAAGCATATTGGAGGTTTGGCAGCGATACCTGCTTGACCGTTGCCCCAAGTTTGGTGAGCTGCGCTTCAGCCACCCCCCAGAGCGCGTCCAAGTCATCTGAATTCGCATACGCGCGAAACTCTTTCGGAATGCCGATGGTCGTGCCCTTCAGGCTTTGCGAAAAAGTTGAGCCGAACGCCGGCCCATCATAGGCAATCGAGGTGGAATCGTTAGCATCATGGCCGACGATGGCCCCCAGCATCAACGCCGCATCGGGCACCGTCTTGGTAATAACACCAGCCTGATCCATCGATGACGCATAAGCGACAATGCCCCAGCGCGAACAAAGTCCATAAGTTGGCTTCATCCCCACCACACCACAGAAGCTCGCAGGCTGGCGGATGGAGCCACCGGTATCGGTCCCAAGCGCTGCCAGACAATAATTGGCCGCCACCGCCGCCGCCGAACCGCCCGACGAGCCACCTGCCACCAGTTTCTCATGCCCCCGCCGCACCCCTTCGGGGTTCACGGTTGGCCCGAAAATACTGTTCGTGGTGGTCGAGCCCATACCGAACTCATCCATATTGGCCTTGCCAACCATGACAGCACCGGCATCCGACAATTTCTCGGTGACGAAAGAGTCATACGTTGGGACAAAATTGTGCAGGATCTTGGAAGCGGCAGTTGTGGTGATACCCTTGGTGCAGAAATTATCCTTGACGGCGACCGGCACCCCCTCAAGCAGCCGGGCCTTGCCGTCCTTGATGCGCGCCGCCGAGGCATCTGCCTGTTGGCGCGCATGCGCCTGCGTGGGTGTCACAATGGCATTGATCTGATCGTTACCGAGACCATCCGGCCCGGCACCTGAGATCTGGGCGAAAACGCCGTCGATGACGGAGGCGAAAAAGTCTTGGTCCTTGAAGGCCCCGCTGACGGCGTCCTTGACCGTCAGATCGCCATGCTTGGGCCCGGGTCCGGACGGCGTTTGCTTTTTGTCATTAGCCATTGAGCAGTCTACGTTTTGTCGTTGGCGCCATGTCAAGCGGGTCGTCACCGCAGCGATCATTGACACCCGAGCCGGAGCCTGAAGTCATGCGCGTTGTCGGTATAGAAACCTGGTGCTGCCGGTGAGGATTGAACTCACGGCCTCTCCCTTACCAAGGGAGTGCTCTACCACTGAGCTACGGCAGCATTTGACGAATGCCGTGATGACCTGGGACACACGCGGCCACATTGAACCCAACCTCTCACCAGCGACCGGCGGAAACTGACACAATCCCACCACCTTCGCAAGCCGGTTCGCAGCTGCGACAATCAATTCCTGTCGCGCCATAAATCTGTGGCCATGCGCCGCCGTTTCGGGCAATAAGGAGCCTGCAACCTGAAGTCTTTGTCCCGACCACCACGACGGCTCCCGAATGACCAAGCCAAGCCGAAATGACAGTGATCGCAGCCAGCGCCTCGCTGCCGAATTGCGGGCCAATCTTGCCAAACGCAAGGCGCTGAAGCGCAAGCGGACCGCCGATCCCGCCAAATCTTCCCCAGAGAGCGCGCAAAACACTCATGATTCTGGCCAGCTTTCAGGTTACAATACCAATTCGCAGAGCAATCGGTCGGATCCCGACGATTGACCGGGTAAGCCCCGACAGTAATAAAAACGCAATGATCTGGGCCGGGCGGTGGCACGACCGCCGGCATGGCCGGGCGACCGACCGCCCCAAAAAGGATAATAGAGGCGCATATGGACCGCATTCGAATTTCTGGTGGCAAGCCATTGAACGGAGAAATTCCAATCTCCGGCGCCAAAAATGCCGCCTTGCCATTGTTGATCGCCAGTTTGCTGACCGAAGACCGCCTTACCCTCAAGAATGTACCCAATCTGGCCGACGTAAACCTGCTCGCCCGCATTCTGCGCAATCACGGCGTCGATCACCAGGTCGACGGCAAACGGGCCGGCCAGACGGCCAATCTCGGCGAAACCTATCATCTGACGGCCCGTGACATCGTCGACACCGTCGCACCATATGAGATGGTAAGCCGCATGCGAGCCAGTTTTTGGGTCTTGGGGCCCCTGCTTGCACGATGTGGCGAAGCGCGGGTTTCGCTGCCTGGCGGCTGCGCCATTGGCACCCGCCCGGTCGACTTGCATCTGGCGGGGCTTAAGGCGCTCGGGGCCGACATTGATATCGAAGGCGGCTACGTTATCGCCAAAGCACCTGGCGGACTAACCGGTGCGCGCGTCGTATTTCCCAAAGTCTCGGTCGGCGCCACCCAAAACGTGCTGATGGCTGCCGCTTTGGCCAATGGCGAAACGATCATCGAAAACGCCGCGCGTGAACCTGAAGTCGGCGATGTTGCAGAGTGTCTCGTCAAAATGGGCGCCATCATCGAGGGAATCGGCACCTCCACGCTGCAAATCCAAGGGCGTGACCGGCTGGAAGGCGCCACCCACACCGTACTACCGGACCGCATCGAAACCGGCACATTCGCAATGGCCGTCGCTGCCACCGGCGGCGATGTGGAATTGACCGGCGCCAGGCCTGAACTTCTGAAGACGGCGCTTGGTGTACTGCAAGAGACCAGCGCCGAAGTCTCAGAAACAAACAAGGGTATTCGCATTGTGCGCAATGGTGCAGGATTGAAACCCGTCAATATCGAAACCAAGCCCTTCCCTGGTTTTCCGACTGACCTGCAGGCCCAGCTTATGGCCTTGATGGCATGCGCCGATGGCACCAGCGTCATTCGTGAAACGATTTTCGAAAATCGCTTTATGCATGTCCAAGAACTGGCCCGCCTCGGCGCCGACATAGAGTTGCAGGGTGACACGGCGACCGTTCGTGGCGTCCAGGGGCTCAAAGGCGCCCCGGTGATGGCGACGGATTTGCGCGCCTCAGTGTCTCTGGTGATCGCGGGGTTGGTCGCTGACGGCGATACGATCATCAACCGGGTCTACCACCTTGACCGCGGCTTCGAGCGCTTGGAGCAGAAACTATCGGCATGCGGTGCTGAAATCGAACGATTGAGCGGCGATTGAATAACGCCTAAAGCAACCTGACTATCACCGGAGCTTTCCGATCCCGCGCTAATTTGGAAAGTTGCGCGATGCATAGGAACCCATCATCCTTGTGCTGCAAGTTGGAACCTACCAACGCTCCGATCTTAAAGCACGATGATCTACACGCAGGCCTTTGTGGGTATGGACAGACTGAAATTGATCGCCTTCGATGCCGACGATTTGCGCATAATCTCTGCGCATCTGCAGGACGCAGCGGTACCGTTCTCCAAACTCGTCTATCATCCAAGACACAAGCGGTTTGCAATGATCGTCAGCCGATTCAATTGGCAACAGGCTATGTCTGAACAGCCGGCCCAAAAAGCCTTTGAGCGCCGATTAAGCACATTGAGTTTCGAGCGTGTCTTGAGCGTTCAACAACGTGGTATAGACTTCACCAACAAGTCGTCCGACGTCTTGAACCTCCTATCGCTGGACTTCGAACCAGGAGATCCACCTGGCGGATCCCTGACATTGAGATTTTCAGGCACCGCAGCGATCCGCCTGGAACTTGAGTGCATCGAAGCAAAACTGAGCGATTTGGATGCTGCTTGGCGCGCACGACGCAAACCGGATCACCAATCATAGACGGATAGACGATGGCGAAAGCCCCCTTCGATTCAAACGCCTGCGACAAGAGACATCAAAGCTGACCGCCATGCCCCAACGCCTGACCACGAGCGCACCGGAATTCGAACAGGAATTTGAAAAGTTTCTGGCCACCAAGAGAGAGGTTTCCGAGGACGTCGATTCTGCGGTCCGCACAATCCTTGAGGATGTGCGAAAGCGTGGCGATGATGCCTTAATCGAATATACACAACGCTATGATCACCTGGATCTTTCTGCATCAGGGATCCGCGTGACCGGCGCCGAAATTGAACGCGCCGCCGATAGCGTCGACGCTGAAACCGCCGAAGCGTTGAACTATGCCCGTGAACGCATCGAGGCGCATCACAAGCGCCAGTTGCCAACCGACGATTTCTATCGCGACAGCGAAAATGTCACCCTCGGCCATCGTTGGCGCGCTGTGGACTCGGTCGGCCTATATGTTCCGGGCGGACTTGCATCATACCCGAGCTCGGTGCTGATGAACGCGGTGCCGGCCAAAGTCGCCGGCGTCGATCGCCTGGCAATGGTCGTGCCGGCGCCTCGCGGAGAACTCAATCCGCTTGTTTTGCTTGCAGCAAGAATTGGTGAAGTCGATGAAGTCTACCGCGTCGGCGGCGCACAGGCGATCGCCGCACTGGCTTTTGGCACGCAAACAATTGCACCGGTCACGAAGATCGTCGGTCCAGGCAATGCATTTGTCGCGGCCGCCAAACGCCAGGTATTCGGCACCGTCGGGATCGATTCTATTGCTGGCCCATCCGAAGTGCTGATAATCGCTGACAGCGACAACGAGCCAGATTGGATCGCTGCCGACCTGTTGGCCCAAGCCGAGCATGATACGGCCGCTCAATCGATACTGATCACCGACAACCAAGAATTTGCCGATGCCGTCGCCGCTGCCGTAGACCGCCAACTGGCTAGCTTAAGCCGCGGCAATATCGCCGGCGAGAGCTGGAATGTGTATGGCGCCATCATCATCTTACGATCACTGGACGAAGCACCTGCGCTCGCCGATCGCATCGCCGCAGAACACCTGCAAATAGCAACACAGGATCCAGAAGCGATGGCCAACGCTATCCGCAATGCCGGCGCCATCTTTCTGGGAGCTATGACACCGGAAGTGATCGGTGACTATGTCGCCGGCACCAACCACGTCCTGCCAACGGCCCGCAGCGCCCGGTTTGCCTCCGGTCTAGGTGTTATGGATTTTATGAAGCGTACCTCAATGTTGGGCCTGACGCCTGAGGCACTTGAAACCTTAGCGCCCGCCGCTATGGCACTCGCACGTGCAGAAGGCCTTGAGGCGCATCGCCGTTCGGTAGAAATTCGTCTCAAATCTGCTACCAAGAAAACTCAAAGCTGATACCCGGTGGCAAAATGAGCAACACCGACAGCAGCGACACCGAAAACCCCAATCGGCTGATCGCCATCGACCTCGATACAGCCTCGCTGGGACGTGCCAATTCGAATATCGAGCACGAGCGCGAGGTCGCCATTTTCGATCTATTGGACAGCAATAGCTTCGCCCTGGCAGAGCGCGAAGAAGGCCCTTACAAGCTGTTGTTATCTCTTCTCGATGATCGGCTTATCTTCAATGTCTGTCGGGAGGACGACACCAACCTCGTTACACACATGCTTTCGCTCTCACCGCTACGTCGGATCTTGCGCGATTATTTCATTGTCTGCGAAAGTTATTACGATGCCATCCGCACCCAGCCACCATCCAAGATACAGGCACTCGACATGGGCCGGCGTGGCTTGCACAATGATGGTGGCGCCCTCCTCAAAGATCGCCTCAAAGGCAAGATCATTGTTGATGGCGACACGGCCCGGCGCCTCTTCACTTTGATCTGCGCCCTGCACTGGAAGGGATAGAGCCAATGGCGGGTCGGAGCGACCACCCTTCTGCCGTATTATTCGCATGTACATTGAATGCCATACGCTCGCCGATCGCGGCGGCAATCCTTCGCCACCTGACCCGCGGCCGCATCTATGTACAGTCCGCTGGTGTGCGTGCCGGCGAACACGATCCCTTTGTTGATGTCGTCATGAATGAGATCGGCATCGATGCAACCACCCACACGCCACACACGATTGCTGAGCTTCAGGATTCAAACTTCGACCTGATCATTACGCTGTCGCCTGAAGCACATCACCACGCGCTTGAGCTGACCCGGACCATGGCCGTCGATGTTCGCTATTGGCCAACGCCGGACCCCTCTCACCTCATCGCCTACGCCAGGAGAGACCAGATCCTGGACGCCTACCGCGAGCTACGCGACTTGCTTTTTCGCCGCATAAAGGCGCGTTTTGACATCGGGTCCGGCCCGGCGGTTTGAACCGTTGATCGAGCTATGGAGCATTTTCCGATTATCTCCTTGGCCGGCTTGCACTCAGTCCGCCACTGGCTATAGTGCCGCCTGACAGAAAGAACTCCCGGATATCGAAGAAGGTAGAGAGCATGAGCGACACCCGCTTTGACGTGATTGGTATTGGCAACGCCATTGTCGACATCATTGGCCGCTGCGACGATGCCTTCTTGACCAAACATGAGGCCATAAAAGGCAGCATGCAGCTTGCCGATGCTGAGCGCGTGAAAACGCTGTACGATGCTATGGGCCCGGCCATTGAAATATCTGGCGGCTCGGCTGCCAATACCATCGTCGGCATAGCCTCGCTTGGCGGCCGCACAGCATTCATCGGCAAAATAGCTGACGACGAATTCGGCAAAATATTTGCGCACGACATCCGGGCCGCCGGCGTCCACTATGAAACACCTCCCGCGAGCAGCGGCGTGCCAACCGCCCGCTCCCTTGTGCTTGTCACGCCGGATGGCGAGCGCACCATGAATACGTTTCTCGGTGTCAGCCCCGAACTGGATCATGGCGAAATCGATGCCGAATTAATCCAAGCCTCTTCCATCGTGTACTTGGAGGGCTATTTATTCGACCGCCCCGAAGCCAAAGCAGCTTTCCGCCAGGCAGCCGAGCTTGCAGCCAAAAACAATCGCCAAGTTGCCCTAACATTGTCAGATGGTTTTTGTGTCGATCGCCACCGCGAAGAATTCCTGGCCCTAATAAAGTCGAACGTCGATATTTTGTTTGCCAACGAAAGCGAAATCACCGCGCTTTATCAAACAACGTCATTTGACGAGGCCGCTATCAAAGCGACCGGCGACATAAGCCTTGCAGTTTTGACGCGCAGTGAAAAGGGTTCGCTTATATTGCATGACGGCAAGCGCATCGAAATTCCCGTTGCCGCAGTGGACAGCGTCGTCGACACTACCGGCGCCGGAGATCTTTATGCTGCAGGCTTCCTCTATGGCCTCTCGGCAGGTCACGGCCTCGAAACCGCCGGCCACTTGGGCTCAATGGCAGCAGCGGAAATCATCTCCCACCTAGGCGCCCGCCCGGAAACCGCCCTCGCGTCTTTGGCGGCGGAAAAACGCATTATTTAATCGAGAAACGAAATTACAAAATTATAAATATATATTAGTTGCAACTCATAATAATAATAAAAGCAATAAGGCAACTATCTGCTATACAACAATATTTTTCCTCTTTTTTTGAATTAATTTCCCTAGCCTGCCGGCCCGAAAAGCGTAATTATAGTTAAAGCGAATCAATAAATGGCAGGCATCAAATGACGGATCGCACACCGAGACGCGGGCGGCCGAAGGGCACGGGAATCGATGATTCCGAGCTGCTTGCAGCGATGGCCAAACAAATGATGGCGGATCCGGGCTTGCGGCCGACGACGGCAATTAAGGCACTCGGCATCTCGAATCAATCGACGATCCGGCGCCTCCGTGACAAATACAAGCGCGCCTGCAACAGCGGCGCAATCCATGAGATCGTGTCCCGCGTGGCCGGTCCTGATGTATCAGCACCCAAACGCTTGAAGATATCGAACGCAAAAAGGAACCCGCCGCGTCGCCTCCCGTCACGCGTGCCACCGCCGGCCAATGACGATTTAAGATGCGCCTCCAACCCATCAGCGCGCCTCCATCACTATGCAACCGCGCTGCACAATTCAGTAATTGCAGTTCAACACCGTCTCGACGCTGAAACACCGCCGGCAGACGATGAACAACTGCGAGAGTTGCTTGATCAGCAGTACCATTTGTCCAGCGTCATTATCGGTCTTATTTCCGAGACCGAACCTTCGCCTTTCCTGTCTCACTAAACCCTACCCCAGGGTTTACTTAGGCCGCCCGTTTCGGGCGGCTTTTTTTTGGCAGGTTGCCTTTGATTGAAACAGACACAACGCCAGTCAGAACAGAAGGTTGCGCGAATCTTTTGATCGATCATCCATCTGCAGTGAGCTGCACCCATGGAGACAATGCGAAACTAGCGACCGATGACCTACAGCCGGCGCAAATAAACGCTCTCGATGAAATGATCATCCTGCTTATTCAAAATCAACCGCGCGCGCTGCCTCGTCGGCAATATATTCTCAGTAAGGTTTTTGAGATTTATGGACCGCCATATATGTCGCCCGGTCTCCAGCGCCTCTTCATAATCCAATTTCGTATATCTGTGAAAATAGGATCCCGGATCTCGAAACGCCGTATTCCTGAGTTTCATAAATCGGCTGAGGTACCAATCGCCGATCACATCGGGCTCGGCATGAATATAGATCGAAAAATCGAAGAAATCAGACACGTAAGGTATGGCCTCACCATCAATCGGCAGACGTGCTGGTTGCAGCACATTCAATCCTTCGACAATCAAAATGTCCGGCCGCTCGATGGCAACGGTCTGATCCTTGAGAATATCATAGTGAAAGTGCGAATACTTGGGCGCATAGGCGACCTCACAGCCGGACTTAACATCGGCCAAAAAATTCAGCAGCCGCGCCGTATCGAAGCTTTCCGGAAAACCCTTGCGTTCCATCAGGCCCCGCCGCTCCAGCTCTGCGTTAGGCAGCAAAAATCCATCCGTCGTGATGAGATCGACCTTGCGATGATCAGGCCACCTGGCCAGCAGCGAGCGCAGCACACGCGCCGTCGTGCTCTTGCCAACCGCGACAGACCCGGCAATTCCGATAATAAACGGCACCCGCTGAGCCCCATGGCCCAGGAATTTGCCGGTCACGGCATGCAGTTCCTGCGAGCCGGCAACATACAGGTTTAAGAGCCTGGATAGCGGCAGATAGATTTGCTCGACCTCAGCCATCGTCAACACATCTATCAACCCCGATAGATCTGCCAAATCCTCCGGCACCAGATACATTGGCGTATCGGCCCGTAGCCGCGCCCAATCCGCACGTGAAAATCTCAGATAGGGCGAGAACTGCAGCGATGGCTCGCCGCGCATTGAGAGAAAAAAATCATCGTCTGCATTTGCGTTCGTCATGGACTCTTACGCGCAGCTTTTTCTGCATGTCCCGATATACCCTGTCGCGAGGCAAGCACGTCCAACACGGACTGCAAAGGAATCCCGCGCGCCTCTAACAGCACCAACAAATGGTAGAGCACATCAGCCGCTTCACCTTCGATCGCCTTTTCATCATCGCCCAACGCCGCGATGATCAACTCAATCGCCTCTTCACCGAATTTTCTGGCGCATTTCTCGCTGCCGCCGTCGAGTAAAGAACGCGTATAGGATTGCGCACCATCAGAGTGCCGGCGACTTGCAATCGTCGCGGCCAACGCATCAAGAACGGTTTGTGTCATACCATCACATACCTAACCAGCCGCCAATATGCCAACCAGCGGACAGAAAAAACATCAGACAATCAATAGATTAATTTAATTGGCCCGTTACGCCAACCCACTCAGCTACCATGTCCGCTGAGACGCATGCGAATATAATCCAGCTGATCGAAATTCCCATAGCGAATGCAAATAATGCCACTTTCGCCGGAGCTCCTTTTGATTTCCACTTTCAAACCAAGCGCGTCTGTCAGTTCCTTTTCGAACGCCTTGGTGTCAGCATCCTTGTCACGTGGCTTCCGTTGGCCAGTTTTGGCGCTACCGTCCTTACCGAGCGCATCCTGAACAAGCGATTCGACCGCCCGCACATTCAAGCCCTCACGCGCAATCCGTTCCGCCAGGAATTCTGCGTCCTGCCGGCCAACCAACGCCCGCGCATGCCCCGCCGTCAGGCGCCCGTCCTGCACCATAGCCTGCACCCGATCGGGTAATTTCAGCAGCCTGAGCGTGTTGGCCAGATGGCTACGACTCTTGCCAATCACTTCGGCCAGCTGTTCTTGCGAATAGTCATAGCGTTCAATCAGCTCGCGATAGCCTGTCGCCTCTTCAATCGCATTGAGATCGCTTCTCTGCACGTTTTCGATGATAGCAAGCTCCAGAACATCGCGATCATCCAGCTCACGCACGATGACCGAAACGGTATGAATACCCGCCCTCTGGGCGGCCCGCCACCGCCGTTCACCGGCAACGATTTCATAACCGGCCTGCTCGGGGTGCGGACGCACAATAATCGGCTGCACCAGACCTTTCTGGCGAATCGATTCAGCCAGCTCAGCAAGATCGTCTTCGCGAAAGTCTTTGCGCGGATTTAGTTTGCTGGCCTTCAGTTGATCGATCGGCACATGTCGCTGCTCGCCCTCCGGCGGCAGCTCCGATTGCGTCGCCGTTTGATCTCCGATCAATGAGCGAATGCCCCGTCCCAACCGGCTGCTGTGAATTGGCGTTGCCATTATTTCATCTGTCTCCCAATCAAGACGATCGGCAGGTTGACGCACCCGCCGCTCTAAGACCAAGCCTCGAAATCAGGCAGCTTTGATCGTTCGCTCACGCTCGATGATTTCCGTTGCCAGTTGAATATAGGCCTGACTACCGGCGCAGTCGTAGTCATAAAGCAGAATAGGCTGGCCATGAGAAGGCGCTTCCGCAACCCGAATATTACGTGGGATTACAGTATCATACACCTTTGCGCCAAAGAATTGTCTGACCTCGGAAGCGACCTCTCGCGACAGCGACGTCCGGCCATCATGCATGGTCAGCACGACACCCTGGATTTCCAGATCCGGATTGAGCGTTGCTCGAATGTTATCGATCGACTCTTTGATCTGCGCGATACCCTCAAGTGCAAAGAACTCGCACTGCACGGGAATAAGAATACCATCCGCGGCCACCAGTGAATTGAGCGTCAACAGATTAAGTGACGGCGGACAATCAACGAGCACATAATCGAAGTCAGCCCGCTGATCACCTTCAAGCCGCATCGCCGCCAACACCTTGACCGCTTCACGCAAATGAAACGCTCGGTTGCGATCGGTAAGCTGCTCGGTTTCAAATCCCACCAAATCATTGCTGGCCGGCACCACCGAAAGGTTTGGAACTGCCGTTGCCACCGCTGCATCCGCCAACGCAGCTGTTCCGGATAACACTTTGAAACTATTGATTGATCTATTTTCGAATTCGACGCCAAATCCAGTGCTGGCGTTGCCCTGTGGATCGATATCCACAATCAACACTTTCTCGCCGACCGCCGCTAACGCCGTCCCCAGATTGATGGCCGTCGTCGTTTTACCGACGCCGCCTTTTTGATTGGCAATTGCAAGCGTACGCAACTGCCCACTCCGTGCACCAGCCGACATGTCTTAGCCCTCCGTTTTGGCCGCCAGGCATCGAACAACCACGACAGACCCACTGCCTCCGGTTTGGCTTTCAATCAAGTCCGCCTCAAACACCCAACATTTGCGGGCTTCATCAAGCTCTTGGCGAGCACCTCGTCCCTTCAAGAAAACGCCGACTGAGTGGGGGTACATATAGGGTTTCGCCAAGGCGAAAAGCCGATTGAGAGGCGCAAGTGCGCGCGCCGTTACAACATCTGCTGGCGCAACCATAGCCTGAGTCTCGGTATTTTCGATTCGCGACACGACGATGTCCACAGCGATCCCTGCTTTTCGGGCCACTTCCCTCAAAAACGCGGCCTTGCGTTGATCCGCCTCGATCAATGTGGTTTCGATTCGGCCGCCTTCTGCCGCCAAAATCGCAAGAACCAGACCAGGAAACCCGGCACCTGAGCCCAGATCCACAAGCCGGCGCGTGTTTTCGGGCAAAATCGCCAAGAGTTGCGCCGAATCGGCGAAATGCCGCTGCCACCGGTATTCTAGGCTGGCCGGCGCAACCAAGTTGATGGCCTGCTGCCACTGCAGCAGCAACGACTCATAAACTTTCAGCTTGTCAAGCGTTTCACGTGAAACCTCAAAGGCCGCGGCAAAGTCAATAGAATCTTTTATTTTCAACATATTAGGCTGTTTATTTACGGCATTTCCCAGCGGTGTTTCACGCCGCCACTTGAGCTCGGCCCACCTGCTTGCGCTGATCAAGCCGAGGCGGCACGCCGCCGCCGATGGCGCAGCCGCGCGCGAATGAGCAGCAGCGCCGCCGGCGTCATACCGTCGATCGCGCCGGCTTGCGCCAGCGTTCGTGGGCGGTGCGCCTGCAGCTTCTGGCGAACTTCATTCGAAAGCCCGCTTAAAGCGCCAAAATCGAAGTCTTCAGGAATGGCGATCTGCTCGTCTTTTCTAAGCGCTTCGACATCGGCGTCCTGTCGCGCCACATACGACGCATAGCGAGCGTCTATTTCCAACTGGCCAGCAATATCTGATTGGATTTCAAGCAGCTCTGGCCAAATCTCACAAAGCCCGACGAGATCAACGCCAGGGTGCGCCAACAAATCGAATGCGCTGCGCCGGCGCCCATCCGAATTGACTTTCAAGCCCGCCTTCTGTGCCATTGTCGGCGTCAACGCCAAGCCTTGCAAAAGTTGGCGACCGGCGGCCAATTTTGCAGCCTTTGCAGTGAACGCAGCAAGGCGCCCGCCACGAACGCAGCCAATTTTCGCGCCGACAGGCGTCAGGCGTTGATCGGCGTTGTCAGCCCGCAACCGCAAACGGAATTCGGCCCGCGATGTAAACATGCGATAGGGCTCGCTGACGCCACGGGTCACAAGATCGTCGATCATCACGCCGATATAGGCGTCCGAACGAGAAATCACGAAACCACCCTGGCTGCCGGAAGCAACGAGTGCTGCATTTATTCCAGCGATGATCCCCTGTCCCGCTGCTTCCTCGTATCCGGTTGTGCCATTGATTTGGCCGGCCAGAAAAAGTCGACCGACAGTGCGCACTTCGAGCGTCGGCTCCAACTGGCGCGGATCAACATAATCGTATTCGATCGCATAGCCGGCCCGCTTCATTTCAACTTTTTCCAGACCCGGAATGGTGCGCAGAAACTCAAGTTGCACATCCGCCCCAAGCGACGTCGACAACCCGTTCGGGTAAATCGTATCGTCGTCAAGGCCTTCTGGTTCAAGGAAAACTTGATGCCGGTCGCGGCCTTCGAATCGCACCACCTTGTCTTCGATAGACGGGCAATAGCGCGGTCCAACGCCTTTGATCTGCCCACTGTACATCGGCGCCTGATAGAGATTGCTCCGAATGATCCGGTGGGTCTCAGGCGTCGTGCACGTAATGTGGCAGCTCACTTGTGGCGTCGTGATCTTGTCGGTCAGAAACGAAAACGGCACCGGTGGATCATCACCCGGCTGCACCTCAAGTGATGGCCAATCGATGCTGTTGGCGTCGAGACGCGCCGGCGTTCCAGTCTTGAGCCGACCGAGGTCCAATTCAAAATCCGCAAGGCGCTCCGACAACTTCAGAGCTGGCTTATCACCAACCCGACCGGCCGGAATTCGCGTCGCACCCTGATGGATGAGCCCATTGAGAAACGTCCCCGTCGTCAGCACGACGGCAGCGGCTCTTATCTTGATATCATCACTGAGGACAACGCCTACAACAGTATGATTATCAACAATAAAGTCTTCAACCGCACCGACCACGATTTGGAGATTATCTTGCCCGGTCAGCGCGGCTTGCATCGCTTGGCGATAGAGCTTGCGGTCGGCCTGCGCTCTGGGCCCGTGAACTGCCGGCCCTTTGGAGCGATTGAGCAAGCGAAACTGAATGCCGGCCGCATCCGCGACGCGACCCATGACGCCATCGAGGGCATCGATCTCACGTACCAGATGCCCCTTGCCAAGCCCACCAATGGCTGGATTGCAGGACATTTCGCCAATGGTCTCGAAGCGATGCGTAACGAGTGCTGTCTTGGCACCCATGCGCGCAGCCGCCGCCGCGGCCTCGCAACCTGCGTGACCACCACCCACAACAACGACATCGAAACCCATTTCGCGCATTTCTATCGGCACCTTGCCCGGCCGACACGCTGTCGGCCCGTTAGATCACCGAGATAATGGATCGCGCGCCCGGAATCTAGTGCAAGACATCCAGCCCGCCCTCACAAGACAATTCAATGACATGCCCGCCGAACTGATAGGAGGTGCAATATCCCTCACTCTGAATTAACTTCCCTGCGGGTTTCGAGCGATTGATTGCTCCTCAAGAGAGGGACCATGCCGGTATTCAATACCCAACAGCATTATGGCGCACTGACCAAGATCTTCCATTGGCTCGTTGTGATCCTATTCACGTTTCAGTATGCAGCCGGTTACATCATGCTGTCTTTGGCACCGAAGCAAACCGCACTTGGTCTTACGAGTTCCAATTATTTCAATTGGCACAAATCGATTGGCCTGATTGTCCTGGCAGTCGTCATCTTGCGGCTGATCAATCGTACCCTCTCTCGCCTGCCGGATCTTGCACCAGGGCTCACCGCATTCGAGCGCCGCGCGATGCACATCTATGAAACCCTGCTCTACGTCGCAATGTTCTTCATGCCGATCACCGGCTACATTTACGTCATGGCCGGCGGCTATGGTGTCTACTTTCTCGAATGGATCAACCTACCAAACCCAATCGGCAAGTGGGATGAGTTGGCATTCATCGCCAAGTGGTCGCATATCGGCTGCAGCTATGTCATTCTCGCCGCCCTCGCAGCCCACATGATCGTCGTCTTCCGTCACCAACTGATTGCCAGAGATGGTTTATTGTGGCGCATGCTGCCCGGTCGTCGCAGCTGACCGGGACTACGTCATCGCATTAAACAAACCAGTGACCGTAGCGGTGAAACCACTTCAAAAATCGATGGATTCACGTGAAACATGGTGCGCGGGAATACCTATTTGCCGATACAAAATCTTGAAAAGATCTGTCCTAAAACATCCTCGACATCAACCCGCCCCACAAGCCGGCTGAGCGCATGGGTAGCCAAGCGCAAATCTTCTGCGCGCATTTCGATGTCTTTGTCCTGACCGTTCAAGAAATTGCCGATATGCTGGCACGCTTCGTCCAACGCTGCGCGATGACGGTACTGCGTCAGCACCGGCGCCTGGCTATCACCAATCCGGTCGTTTGCTTCACGTAGGATACACGTCTCAAGCGCTTCAAGGCCGAGCCCACTCACAACCGATATGGCAACATCTGCGTCGGGCAATCCATCCTCGGTCACCAGATCTGCCTTGCTCGCAACTTTGATCACCTTGGCGCCACCGTCCCTTATTTCAGCGGGCAATGTTGGATTCGGTACCGCAGCGTCCCGCAGCCATAATACGAGGTCCGCACGACGCCCCGCCGCCAGAGCCCGCCTCACACCCTCGCGCTCACTCTTGCTCTCTGTGTGACGCAAGCCGGCGGTATCGGTCACGATAATCGGATAGCCTTGGAGATCGAGCGCCACCTCGATCACATCCCGCGTCGTGCCTGCTTCATCAGTCACAATCGCCGCATCCCGCCTGGCCAATGCATTTAACAGAGACGACTTGCCGGCATTGGGCGCGCCCACCAGAACAACCCGGAAACCATCGCGGATAATTTCGCCACGCCGCCCGTCATCCAAATGCCGCATGATACGCCCGAGCAGATCTTGAGCTGCGGCTTCACCCTGCGCAAGTGCGTCTTCAGCTACATCCTCCTCGTCAGAAAAATCAATCGCCGCCTCAACAAGAGCTTGCGCATTGATGATCGCCTCGCGCCAACCCTCATATAGTTTTTGCAACTGTCCACCGGACTGTCGCACAGCCTGCCGACGCTGTGCTTCGGTCTCGGCATCGATCAGGTCGGCCAATCCCTCGGCTTCGGTTAAACCAATTTTCTCGTTGTCGAATGCGCGGCGCGCAAACTCGCCGGCCTCGGCCAAACGCAGTCCATCGCATCGGCCGAGCACCTCGAACAGCGCTTGGACAACGGCACGCCCACCATGGACGTGAAATTCGACAGTGTCCTCACCAGTGAAACTAAAAGGTCCTGGGAACCACAGGACAATGCCCCGGTCTAATGTTTCGCCGCTGCCCGGATCAGAAAGGCTTGCCACATTGGCAACGCGCGCCGCCAGCTTTTGGCGCCCGGTCAATGCCCTGGCAGCACCAAAGGCACCGGGACCGGAGACCCGAATGACCGCGATCCCAGCTTTCCCCGGCGCACTCGACAGCGCGAATATCGTATCGTCGGCGCTCACGCGTATGCTATCGTTCCCAGAATGAACTGCATTGGCCGACATTGCGTCGGCAGCGATCTGAAAGAGACGTTGCGTGTTGATTTGCGGCAATCATCTTCATGAACCAGCTCGGTAAAGGTCATCACGAGAAGGGCGACAGATGTCCGAAAGCGAAAACAAAAACCGTCTCGGTCAGGAGACTAGCCCCTATCTCCTCCAGCATAAAGATAATCCCGTACATTGGTGGCCATGGGGTGAAGCAGCGCTTGCCGAAGCCCGCGCGACCGGCAAACCTATCCTCCTCTCAATTGGCTATGCAGCGTGTCATTGGTGTCATGTCATGGCACATGAGAGTTTCGAGGACGATGACACAGCCGCCCAAATGAACAGGGACTTCATCAACGTCAAAGTCGACCGCGAGGAGCGCCCAGACATCGATTCGATATATATGTCGGCACTACTACAGCTCAGCAATCAGGGCGGCTGGCCCCTCACCATGTTCCTCGACGGCGAAGCGCGCCCGTTCTGGGGTGGCACATATTTTCCGCCAGAACCGCGCTTTGGAAGACCTTCATTCAAGAATGTCCTGACCGAGATCGCCCGCATTTATCGCAATGAACCAGACAAGGTTAAGCACAATGCCGGTCTCATCACCCAAAACCTGAGCGCGACATCGCAGATAGCAGGCGAGGTTCACCTCAGCCACAATGATCTCGCCGATCTGGCACGCAGTACCATCGACATAACTGATCCCGTGTTCGGCGGCATAAAGGGGGCGCCCAAGTTCCCACAATGGAACCTGTTTTGGTTCGTTTGGCGCGCCGGCATCGCCTATGACATCGCAGAGGCGAGACAGGCGGTGACAACACTACTCACCAATGTCTGCCAGGGCGGCATATATGATCATCTGGGCGGCGGCTTTGCGCGCTATTCGGTCGACGAGCATTGGCTGGTCCCACACTTTGAAAAGATGCTCTACGACAACGGGCTATTGCTCGACTTACTGACGGAGGTCTATCGCGAATCCGCCGATCCGCTGTATGCCAGACGCATACGCGAAACCATCCAGTGGATCGAGCGCGAGATGATCGGCGAAGGCGGCGGCTTAGCCGCATCTCTAGATGCCGATTCCGAAGGCGAAGAGGGCAAATTCTACGTCTGGAGCAAAGATGAAATAACAGCCGTCCTTGGCGCGCAAGACGGACAATATTTTTGCGACCTCTACGACATCACCGAAGCCGGCAACTTCGAAGGCAAGAACATTCCCAACCGTCTTCAGACAAAGGACTTGCGCTCGAGCGAAGAAGAGGACCGCCTTGCAGTCCTGCGCGAGAAACTCTTAACTGCGCGCGCCAGTCGTATCCGGCCCGGCTGGGACGATAAGATACTCGCCGATTGGAACGGTCTTGCGATCACGGCGCTTGCCCAAGCAGCCACTGTATTTCAGGAACCGCGATGGCTGGAGATCGCCACACGCGCTTTCGACTTCGTAGCCAAAACGATGGTCCGCGACGGCCGCCTCTATCACAGTTATCGCGCCGGCCAACTCAGTGCACCAGGCACTGCGGCTGATTATGCGAATATGATTCGCGCAGGCTTGCGCCTCTATCAATCGACAGGCGACAGAACATATCTCACCCAGGCCAAGCGATGGACAGAAACAATCGATCGTCATTTTTGGGATAACGAGCACGGCGGCTATGCCACCTCAGCCGATGATACGCCCGACGTCATCGTGCGCATGCGCAATGCCAATGACGATGCAACTCCAAACGCCAACGCACTAATGTTGGCGAATCTCGTGACCTTATTTTTGCTTGGCGAAAGAGAGGACGGCCTAGAGCGCGCACAATCTCTCCTGAATGCCTTCGCGGGCCCATTGAGCAAGCAATTGTTCGGACACTTTGGACTCCTCGCAGGATACATGGATGTCCTAAATCCGCAGCATATTGTCATCGCCACCAGTGAAGACGACCCGTCATCGAACGCCTTATCGCAGATCGTCCGTTCCGTCGGATTGCCTGGTGCCGTCTGCGAGATCATCGCACCCAATTCATCCACAGAATCGGACCCGGCGCAGAAGAAACCTGTGGATGGCAAACCGGCCGCCTATTTGTGCGTTGGCCCGCAATGCTCGCCACCAATCACAGCACCGGACCAGCTGCGACAGGCATTGATGACGTTGCGCCGCATTGAAGCGGTATAGTCTTGACAGACGACCGATTGATTCACGTGAAACAAATTCTGTGGATGGGGTTGGAGACCTTATTTGGCGACATCTCACGCGCAACCTCCTTATTTCCAACCCAGACTCTTAGGAGGGTTTTGGTCAACTATCCTTGAGCAGTATCTGATCTGACAGAATAGCATCGCGAGTGACAGATCGGATGATACGGATCTATCCCATCCGCTTCGTGCAAAAACTGCTCCCAGTTCGCAAGTTTCGCTCGAATGATACCGCGCTTTCTGGCGCTGTGTGAATTGTCTCTCTGACAGATTTATTGGCCAGCGTCGTCTCTGGATTAGATCGAATATCCAGACCATAACATTTAATTGTCCGGCTGATCGTGAGAACCGACTGCGCGGTCAACGGGCGGTACTGGAGATTTCCAAATAGGTTTTTAAGCGCCGTCTAACAGACTAGAATTTCGCGCATTGCCGGATCAGCTTGCTCGGTATCCAAATTGGGAAGCGGAAGGTCTGGTAGGTCATTGAGTGGTCTATCAGGATCAAAGTTCGCCATATGCACAATAAACTGCATTTTAGTGCATATAGTGCCCTTCGCGGCTTTCGGAGAAAAATCCAGAAAACCCATCTAAGTTATTGAAATAATGTATATACTTGGATTCACGTGAAACAATCCGGTGAGCGCGCAGCAGCACGACCCGGACCAAGATCAATTGCAATCCAAGTGCGTGCATTTCCAAGCCCGAATCAGAGCCAGAGCCGCTGGGATCCACACGTGCTAGGTATTCATCGATTGGAAGAATTCACCGTTGTCCTTGGTATTGCGCAACTTATCGACCAGGAACTCGATTGCATCCATCGTCCCCATCGGATTGAGAATACGACGCAAGACATACATCTTCTTGAGTTGATCGGCAGGCACCAGGAGGTCTTCTTTTCGCGTACCGGATTTTGCAATATCGATCGCTGGGAAGATTCGCTTATCCGAGACCTTTCGATCAAGCACAACTTCACAGTTGCCGGTGCCTTTGAACTCTTCGAAAATGACTTCGTCCATGCGCGAGCCGGTATCGATCAGCGCAGTTGCAATGATTGTAAGCGAGCCGCCCTCCTCAATATTCCGGGCAGCACCAAAAAATCTCTTCGGCCGCTGTAGAGCATTTGAATCGACACCGCCGGTCAAAACTTTGCCCGAAGACGGCACAACCGTATTGTAGGCGCGTCCAAGACGCGTCACGGAATCGAGCAGTATCACGACATCGCGCTTGTGCTCGACCAGCCGTTTCGCTTTCTCAATGACCATTTCGGACACTTGTACGTGCCGGGACGGCGGTTCATCGAACGTCGACGAGACAACCTCCCCCCGCACCGAGCGTTGCATATCCGTCACCTCTTCCGGCCGCTCATCAATGAGCAGGACAATCAGATAGCATTCCGGATGATTGGCGGTAATCGAATGCGCAATGTTTTGCAGGAGAACGGTTTTACCCGTGCGGGGCTGGGCGACGATGAGTGCGCGCTGACCCTTGCCCATTGGCGAGACAATATCGATCACACGAGCTGAAAGGTCCTTGATCGTTGGATCTTCGATTTCCATTTGCAGCCACTCGGTCGGATAGAGCGGTGTCAAATTGTCAAAATGGATCTTGTGCCGCGTCTTATCGGGCTCTTCGAAGTTGATATTATTCACCTTCAAGAGCGCAAAATAACGCTCGCCGTCTTTGGGGCTCCGAATTTGACCTTCGACGGTGTCTCCCGTGCGAAGCGCAAACCGGCGGATCTGTGACGGCGAAACATAAATATCATCAGGTCCCGGCAGATAATTGGCATCTGGCGAACGCAGAAAGCCAAATCCATCCTGCAGAACTTCAACGACTCCGGTCCCGGTAATTTCGATTTCCTGTGCGGCAAGCTGCTTCAGCACCGCAAACATCAGTTCCTGTTTGCGCATGGTGCTGGCATTTTCCACTCCATGCTCTTCGGAGAATTCGAGCAGCTCCGTCGGGGTTTTTTCTTTTAGATCTTGTAACTTCATTTCTGTCATGGATAGCTCCAGAGACGGAACGGCATAGAAGGCGGGCGAGAGGTGCTCACCGTCCGAACATATTTGGGAGAATAGGGCGTGTTGGGCACGCCTCGGAGATATTGAGCCAGCCTGTCGCAGGCCCAGTCATTGCTGATGAACCTCTCCGCCCTCAGCAATAATCAGTATCGACTCAAAATATAGCAAACTCGCGGCAACAAAAAAAGATATTCCGGCCTCAAAGGATCAAAAATCCATCAAAAACAATCAAAATGGTTTGACGATCACCAATACAACAATGCCGATCATCAAGAGCGTCGGCACCTCGTTAACGATGCGGTAAAACTTTTGCGAACGCTGATTTTTATCCTCGGCAAAGGCCCGAACCCAGACACCAAGCATATCGTTGTAACCGCTCAAGATTACAACCAGTACCAACTTTGCCCACAGCCAATAATCGTGAAAAAGCCCACCCCACCAGGCCAACAGCAGGCCTGTCAGCCATGTCACCACCATAGCCGGCCGCATGATGATACCAAACAGCCGCCGTTCCATGACCTTGAATGTCTCAGAGCGCTGCGACCCCAGTGGTGCATCGGCATGATACACCATCAATCGTGGGAGATAGAGCAATCCGGCCAGCCATGACATCACGGCAATCACATGCAGCGCCTTCAGCCATAAGTACATATTGCGCTAGCCCTTACCCCGCACCCGTTCGACCAAACGCGCCACATGCTCGGGCGGCGTCTGCGGCACAATTCCGTGTCCGAGATTGAAGACAAACGGTCGCCCCGCCATCTCCTCGAGTATGCGATCCACTGCGCGGTCCATGTGATCGCCCCCTACAACCACAAGCAACGGATCGAGATTCCCTTGGAGCACGATGCGCTTGTCATCAACCAACCGGTCGAGATAGGACAAAGGCGTTGCAGTATCACAACTGAAACCATTAACCTCAGTCTCCGTAACAAATCGCTTGGCATGAGCGCTCGCCCCTCTCGGAAAACCGATAACCGGCACATCCGGATAACGCTGATGCAAAGCTGCGACGATTCTCTTGGTTGGCGCAATCACCCATTGATCGAATGCCTCCGGCGCCAATGACCCGGCCCAACTATCAAAAATTTGCAGCACCTCAGCACCGGCCTCGACCTGACGCGAAAGATAGTCGATGGACGCTTCAACAAGAATATCCACCAAACTGCCAAACCCATCCGGATCCTGATAGGCCCAAAGACGTGCACCGGCTTGATCTTTACTACCAGCCCCCTCGGCCATGTAAGTCGCAACCGTCCACGGCGCACCACAAAATCCGATCAGCGTTGTCTTCGACGGCAAGTCCTGCCTAAGCCGCGCCACGGTTTCTGCAACGATATCGAATTTCTCTCCAGCCTTGGCGACATCGAGACCCTGAAGACTTGCCGCATCCCGGATCGGCCGCAATCGAGGCCCCTCGCCTTCGACAAACCGAACGTCCTGGCCCAAAGCATCCGGCACCACCAGAATATCCGAAAACAAAATCGCGGCATCCAATCCGTAGCACCGTATCGGCTGCAATGTAACTTCAGCAGCAAGCCTGGGCGTGTAGCAAAGGTTGAGAAAACTACCGGCCTGTTGGCGCACATCGCGGTACTCCGGAAGATACCGGCCGGCCTGCCGCATCAACCAGATTGGCGGCGGCTTATCCAAATCGCCGGCAAAGACCTGCAGTAGCTTTTTCGTCATTACACCGTCCCGATATCACAAAACCGAATGGCAGCAATAACACCTGCCGCGCCTACCAAATCAGCCATACTCATCCACATCCCAAAGCTTCATCTAATTAATTCAGATTCTAAATTTGAATCCTATTTTTAAGATTCTTAGGGCCTTGGATTTCGGTAATTGTTCGATAATCACCAGACAATGAACAGGCCAGCCACAAGCGGAAAAGTCCAGGTCTAGGTCAGGTAGATACAGTATCCAACAATATACTAGATGTCATATAATTAAATAAAATCAGAGATCTAGAGTGAAATTTCGATAGCCAAAGGTGGCTGTAATCTGTTAGCAAACTTGGGATAGAATAGTGATAGACTTGAACAGTCTCAACGCGTCCACGTGCGGGCAAAACCACGGGTATCCTGGCACTAATTGGGATAGAGCTGTGAACAACCCGGCACCTTTTCAACGTGCCTCAAAACCTGCACCGGCGAGCACCGGAAAACCCATAGATTCGTCCACACATGCCAAACGATCTACCGAGTTTCTTTCATCTTCACCTGATATCGGATTCGACGGGTGAGACTCTGACCACCATCGCCAAGGCCGCAGCAGTACAATACCCCGACGCTCGAGCAATCGAGCATGTTTATCCATTGATTAGAACCAAGCGTCAGATCGAGCGGGTATTACAGGAGATCGAGGCAACCCCTGGTATAGTCCTCTATACGATCATTGACGGTGAGCTATCGCGGCTGATGGAAGAGCGGTGCCGCGAGTTAAAGATGCCGTGCATGCATGTGCTGGAACCTGTCATGAAAGTCTTCGAGAGTTATCTCGGTGCCGCTCACACGCCCATCGTCGCCGGTCAGCACGTTTTGGATACCGACTATTTTCAAAGGATTGACGCGCTCAACTTTGCAATGGCGCATGATGATGGGCGATTGCCGGACAACTTGGATGATGCCGATATCGTTGTCCTTGGCATATCGCGTACGTCCAAGACACCTACAAGTATTTATCTTGCGCAGCGTGGATACAAAACAACCAACCTCCCGTTGGTACCCGATATACCTGTGCCGGAGACGCTGATGCGATGTCAAAAGGCGTTCATTGTCGGCCTTGTCGCATCTGTTGATCGTATTGCGGAGATTAGACGCAACCGCGTCCGGTTGTTGTCGGACCGAGATCTTGACGCTTACGTTGATCGCGAAACCATAGCGGCCGAAATAGCGTTTTCGCGCCGAATTTGCAGCAAGCACGGCTGGCCGGTGATCGATGTGACGCGCCGTTCTATCGAAGAGACGGCGGCCACCATCATCAAGTTGCTGCATGATCGCGAAGAGATGAGTGCGTAGATCATCTGACCTTGCGTTCAAAGCGGCGCAATATCTACGGAAAGGCCGGCGAGATGGACAACTCCTCGACCAAATTGGTGCTAGCCTCTGCCAGTCTGGCCCGCCAGCAGATGCTCAGCGCGAGCGGCCTAAATGTGGAGATACAACCCTCGTCGATTGATGAAGCAGCCGAGCGCGACACATTGACAGCAGACGGTCAGTTTGTGGAGCCTTCCGAAGTGGCGCGTCGATTGGCCATTGCAAAAGCTGAGCAAGTGAGCGCGGACAATCCGTCCGCGGTGGTGATTGGCGGCGATCAGGTATTGGCGTTCGGGGGCAACTGCCTGACAAAGCCAGATGACCTGGAGGCCGCCCGCCGACAGCTTTGCGTCTTGAGGGGTAAAACCCATGCCCTGCACGCAGCTGTGGCACTAGCGATGAACGGCGCTGCGTGTTGGTCACACGTGAGTTCGGCAGAACTGAAAATGCGCGATTTCTCGGATCAATTTTTGTCGGACTATTTGCAACAAGAAGGCGAGACCGTCTGCCAGTCGGTCGGCGCCTATCGGATTGAAGGGTTGGGCATTCAGTTGTTCGAGCGTGTAACCGGCGATTATTTCACCATTCTGGGACTGCCGCTGGTTCCGTTGCTCTGTGAATTGCGCCGGCATAGGCATATCGGCGTTTGAACGCAAGAAAAGAAAGTCGGCATATGCTTGTCTTAGGACTAACAGGTTTGATCGGCATGGGAAAATCCACCGTCGCCCAATATCTCAAAGACCAGGGTGTCCCGGTGTGTGATGCTGATGCGCTTGTTCATGATCTTTACGAATGTGAAGCAGTCCCAGCGATTGAAGCCGCATTTCCGGGCACCACGACACCGGCTGGAGTTGATCGCCAAAAACTATCCGCAGCCATTACCGGCGTTCCGGATGCCCTTCGGAAACTGGAAGCCATCGTCCATCCCATGGTGCGTGCCGGTGAGCGCGCCTTTTTGCATCAAGCAAGAGCAGACGGAGCGGCCCAAGCCGTCCTCGAAATACCGCTCTTGTTCGAGATCGGGGCCAACCGCCTGGTTGATATCGTCGTGGTCGTCTCGGCCCCGCCAGATGTGCAAAAGGCCCGCGTATTTGAGCGCCCAGGCATGACCGAAGAAAAATTTCAGATGATATTGGCCCGTCAGACATCTGATGCGGAAAAGCGCGCCGGAGCCGACTTCATCATCGAGAATGGTGGAACGTATGAAGAGACCTATCAACAGATAGATCGCATGCTACTGGCATTGGACGCTTACCAACCGAGTGCCTTCCAGCAACACTGGCAATGATTCGTTGGCGGCGGGAGGAGTAATGGATGCTACGAGAGATCGTTCTCGACACTGAAACAACAGGTCTTGATGCAAACAAGGGCGACCGCCTGATCGAGATAGGCTGCGTCGAACTACTCAATCGAATACCGACCGGCAATGAATATCATCAATTCATCAATCCGGAAGATCGTAGCGTACATCCCGAAGCCGAAGCCATACATGGCATCACCGATGATTTCTTGAGCGATAAGCCGACATTTCGCGAGATCGTTGGCGCGTTTTTGGACTTCGTCGGCGACGGCGACCTGATCATACATAACGCCAGCTTTGACATGGGATTCATCAACATGGAACTGACCCGACTGAAGCAGGCGCCTATGTCGGCCAACCGGGTCGTCGACACCCTTGCATTGGCGCGGCGCAAGCACCCCGCGGGCCCCAACACCTTGGACGCGCTTTGTAAAAGATACGGCATTGATAACTCCCAGCGCATCAAGCACGGCGCCCTGATGGATGCCGAATTGCTTGCAGAGGTCTATATTGAGCTATTGGGCGCGCGCCAGGCCGGGCTTGATTTAAGCCGTTCCGAACAAGACAGCGCTAGCATTCAGGTGGTCACGGCAAGCATAGCCCGCCAACGCCCCAAGCCGCTCGAACCGCGCCTGACACCGGAAAATATAGTTCAGCATCGCGAATTTTGTAAAAGCCTCGGGCAACCCGCCTTGTGGAACAAGTACTATGACGATCCTGACGACGCTACGGTCGATGACGCCTCTTAGATTGGCATCAGCGATCGCCCGCCGTCGCCTTGGTCAATCGTCCTGGTTCGTCGCTTGCGGGGCAGAGGCTTGTTCATGCCGCTGTTGATAAAGACTCGCAAAATCAATTGGGTCGAGTAATAGTGGCGGGAATCCGCCTTCCCTTGTCAAATCCGAAATCAAACGTCTAAGGAACGGGAACAGAAGCGTTGGGCAATGGATAAGCAGGAACGGTTCTAGGGTGTCGTCGGGCATATTTTCGATTCGAAACAAGCCCGCGTAACTTATTTCAAGTTCGTAGTAAACCGCGTCCTTGGCCACGGCCTTGGCACCGAATTCGATCGCACTTTCATACAACCCATCACCGACCTTTTCGGCGTTGACGTTGACTTCGATCTCCAAGTTCGGATTTTCCGGTCGACCCAGCAGGATACTGCGGAAATTGGGATTTTCGAACGAGAGATCTTTTATGTACTGTCCGACAACCTCAATTTTGGGCTGATCGGCCTGTGCGTCATCGGCCGCATCATGCCCATTTTGCTGTGAAGTCTCAGCCATCTATTTGTCCTTAATGCGGGATCTAGTCCACCCGCGCATCCGGCGACCCGCATGCGCAAAGGCCTGGCCACCGGTATGAGAATTTGATCGATCTTCCGTGTCGGCTAGCATGTCGCCTACCCCGCCGCAACGCGGCATATTTCTCAATCTCAACGTCGAACAGCTTCGATCGATACTAGCGCTCATCCCGAATCTTGGGCGATCGCCCGTCTGATGTCTTGCCAGCGTTCCGTTCATCAACATGCTGATAATCACCATCAATCGTTGTCGAGTTATCCGGCGACGGTGAACCGCCGGTCCCATCGCTACCATACTGCATATTGACCACAATGTTGGCGCGCGCCATGATGAATTTGAACAACCGTCGTGCGATGAAGCGGCGAATTGGTGGGACCAGAAGCGCAAATCCAATGGCATCGGTAATGAGACCGGGGGTCAGCAGCAAACCACCGGCAAACAACAAAAAAGCGCCATCAACGACAGGTTCTACCGGCGGTCTGCCAGCAGCCGAGCTTTCCATCGCCCGTCTGAGGGCCTGCAGCCCCTGCTGATGCAGGATCAAACTTCCGGCAAACGCCGTCCCGACCACAATGGCAAGCGTGGCCCAAACGCCGATTTGCTGGCCGACACTGATCAAAAGGGCCAGCTCTGCAAGTGGGACGAGCAAAAACACGAGGAGGAGTACTAATCGCATGGTTACCAGTACCCCGCTCGCTCGTCTGGCACAACCGATCTACGGCCCCGTGAGCGATGATCTGGCCCAATTGCCGGGTCAAATCATTCAATTCGGGCATAAATTGATCATAAGCAAGGACGGGACTACACCTGGACACATTGAAATGGTATCGTTACGAGAAAATAATAGTGGCCGTGCTCTGGCGTTGCCCGGTCAAAGCCCATAAATAAGGACGAGATGTGAGCGACTGCTGAGGGCAGCGCGGTCTCCAGTACCCCTAAGAAGGCCATCCTATGAACGGTAAGATCGACCTGATCACGCTAATCGCACTGATTATCGCGGTCGTAGCCATCTTGAAGCTGCGCAGCGTTTTGGGACGTAAGACCAGCGATGATGACGCCAGGTATCAAGAGCGTGCACGTGCTGAGCGCGCGCGCCAAGAAGCCGCCGCCAATGACAAAGTTGTCGCCCTACCTTCGCGTGGACGGACAGGTGACGACAATAGCCCGGTGCCTCTACCAAGCACCGAAGATGTCGAAGAGCGCATTCGGGACATGACATCGATAAAGTCGGTGGAAAAGGGCTTGTTGGCAATCGCCAACGCGGACCGTTCTTTCGATCCAGAGCATTTCATGAGCGGCGCCAAGCAAGCTTATGAAATGATCGTGACGGCATTTGCCGAAGGTAACAAAAAGATATTGCAGGACTTGCTAAGCCCGGAAGTTTACGGTGGTTTTGAAGATGCGATTGATGGGCGCGAGGACCGCGGTGAGCAAATCGACCAAAGCTTTGTGGGCATAAACAAGGCCGACATTATCGAAGCGGAATTGAAAGATGGCATCGCCAATATCACGATCAAGTTTGTGAGCCAATTGATATCGGCGACGCTCGATCGCGATGGCAAAATCCTGTCCGGTGACTCGCAGAAGATTACCGAAGTCACTGACATTTGGAGTTTTGCGCGTGATATCGGTTCTGCTAACCCCAATTGGAGATTGGTTGCAACGCAGGCTGCCAATTGACATTGATACTTATCCGGCCCAACCATGGTGACGGCGGAGATTTCCTATCGGCCGGTAGTCTATAACGACATTGTTGGATGGGCTGACGATGACCATTCGCAGGCGCTCGCAGCTTATGCGCGGTCTCATCCGGCTTTCATGTCGACAATTGTTCCCCACCTGGCTCAGGCGGACGCCGACGCATTATCTGTCGCACTCGCAGCGGCCTTAAAGCACCCAGACACCGCTCGCGCCTTCTTTGAGCGCTATTTTGAGCCCTATCGGATCATCGATCCAGCAGCGGTTGGTCGCGTGACCGGCTACTATGAGCCTGTCATTGAGGCATCTCGATCGCGGACTGGCGACTTTCAATATCCGATCTATTACCGGCCACCGGATTTGGTTTCATGCTTTCCAGACCAGCTGCGCGGTGCGCGCAACGGTGAATTCACGCACATGCGCAAGACCGGTCAGGAGCTCACTCCGTTTGCCACGCGTCGGCAGATAGACGAGGGGGCATTGGAGGGCCAAGGACTGGAATTAGCTTACGTTCGAGACCCCATCGATCTCTTTTTTATGCACATTCAAGGCTCAGGGCTGGTCCAATACACAGATGGATCCAGGCGACGGATAACTTATGACGCAAAAAATGGACATCCGTATACCTCGATTGGTCGCCATCTCATTTCGCAAGGTGTGTTCGAAGCCGACGCGCTGACGTTGGATGTATTGATCGCCTGGCTGAAGTCGGATTTGGATCGCGCCAGGCAAACCATGTGGGTCAATGCCTCATATATATTCTTTAAGGAACTACCCATAACAGCCACAGCCCCACAGGGTGCAGGCGACATCCCGTTAACGCCCGGTCGCAGTCTTGCAGTCGATGCAGGCTACCATGTCCTCGGTACGCCCGTATTCCTCTCGGTTCCCGATTTGACGACATTTGGCGCCAGTCATGGCGTCAATCGCCTGATGATTGCCCAGGATGTGGGCTCGGCAATACAAGGTGCTCAAAGAGGGGATATATTCTATGGTTCTGGCGACGAGGCCGGTCGCCTGGCTGGTATGACGAACCACGAAACGAGGTTTACGATCTTGCGCCCCCGCCGCCGGCAGTCGTCCAATCAATAAGTGTGTAGGAGCTGAAACCCAAACGATGCCGCCGAAAAAGAAAAGCAAGACCAAACCGGCTGCAACCCAGAAACTTGACGACGACAGGCTTTGGCAGGCCGTGACGAAGAGCGTGACGCCTTTGAAATCCAAGGGGCGCGTCACCAGTCGCCCGTCAACCACCGCCACTAAGGCGGACACTGCCCCGCCTCCTGCATCCCAAAACCCGCCGGCCCAGCGCAATAGGCCTGGGACAAAGCCAACATCAATCGCTGCCGGAACGCGTCACAAGACACCGAAAACTGATCCGGTACCGAAACCGATGGATCGCCGCCAGGTTCGCCGTGTGGTGACAGGCAAGCAGGCCATCGACGCAACACTTGATCTGCACGGGATGACGCAAGCAGAAGCCTATTCGGCTTTGCGGGCTTTTGTACTGGCTTCTGCCGGTCAGCGCTTGCGGTTGCTGTTGGTTGTCACGGGCAAGGGGGGAGTGGCTGACGCGACTGATGAAGGCGCGATTGTTTCCGAACGCCGGAAGACCGGCGTTTTGCGCCGGGCCGTACCGCACTGGCTGGATACCGATCCGGAACTCGAGCCGTTAGTCATCGGCCACATGCCGGCTCATGTCAGGCACGGCGGCCAAGGCGCACTCTATGTCAGATTGCGTGCAAAAACAGCCACCAAGAAGCGTTGATTATCCGCAGACCTTCGCCATTTGCTTGAGCGCAGAGGTTGTGCCTGCCAACGAATAAACATCAACGGTTTTCTCGTCTTTGGCACTGGTGCCCGTAATCACCATACGCCGACCGCGCTTGATCGCATCGATGAACTTGAGCTCGTCGCGCGGGTCGGCGACGAAGGCATTGTCTTTGTGCAGAATCAGTTTGAAAACCTTGGCATCAACCTGCGCAGTAACTGCACTATTCGGCTTCATGCTAAAGCCCATACGGACGCTGACCTCTGCCTTGACACTCTCTTTCGGCCAGGCAGAAATATAAAAATACGTACGATCGGCTTTGAGGTTCAGAGGTTTGCGAGAACTCGGCTGCGAGGCAGCAAAGCATATAACTTTATCGGAATCTTGGTATTTGTAGACAGACCAATCCCGGTATTTTTTGATCAGTTCCGGCGGCTTTTGAGCGAAGGTGGGTGAACCCACGCAACAAATCATCGCCACCACTGCTACCCCAATGAATCTTTGCATTATCGACCACTCGCAAATTCTCATATGTCTCAGAGCCCGCCATGACACCGAACAGCAACTATCGACAATTTGTGCCCCGACAACAGCAATGCGGCTCCCATTTCGTATAACGTGACCCAGCAGGGGACACTTATACGAGCGCTTAGACCCGTTTGTCACCGGGTGCCAGTAGGAATCGGAGAATTAGTCGCGTCAGACTGTGGCAATTCTGTACGATTCACAGATTTTTTTGCATCAAAGGTCTTTCGCGGAAAGGTGCGAGTAATCGGACACGATCATACATCACGATTGCTCCGGCCATAGCGACGTTCACACAAAAGCGCGTTGGAATTTTCACGACGTGATCGCAACGCTCAAGAATGGGTTTGGATAGGAATCCTTTTTCGGGCCCAAGGATGTAGGCGGCTCTTAGCGGGTGGGCAAAACTCGGCAAATCGATGGCGTCATCGATGAGTTCGATCCCGACCAATTGGCAGCCATCAGGCAAAATCATTTCATCGAAATTCTGCCAGTTGTAATGCGGCAGGTGGGATTGGCCTTTGGAAGTGTCGGCGCGCGCCTCGAGGGCCTGATAGGTTGCGCCGATCGTGAAAGTAAAACTCGCACCAAAACCATGCGCCGAGCGCATTAAATTGCCGAGGTTCAAGGCCTTTGATGCCCGTTCGGCCCCGATGGCAAAATATCCACGTCCAACCGGCGGCCAATGATCGCCCTTGTGCAACGCTCTTTGGTTGATCTTTTTCTCTTTTGCCATAGCTGCCATTGCCGGCGTTTGGTCGACGTCACTTGCCGCGGGGCGGCCTTCTCGGCTTGCCGCCCCCTGGAATTCATGTAGCAATATTATCGGATTAACGTTTGAAAGGTCCAGGCTCGCCGACAATGGAGAGGCAAGATGAAGCTTGATGGAGCCGTATCTGCGATAGTCACCGGTGGGGCATCCGGGCTTGGTGCTGCGACAGCCCGGGCGCTTGCTGCATCGGGCGTCCGTGTCGGTATCCTCGATACCGACGCTGATAAAGGCAAGAAGTTCAGCGCTGAAATCGGGTCGGCATTTGCGATCTGCGACATCACGAACGAGACAAGTGTCGATACGGGCCTTGCTGCGCTGCGCGCCGCGAATGGCATTGAGCGGATATTGGTGAACTGCGCCGGCATTGCACTCGGCCAACGCACTGTGCGCCGCAATCGCGATACCGGGCGACCTGAAGTCCACGATCTGGCGGCATTTCGCCGGGCTATCGATATCAATCTGACCGGCACGTTTCACGTGATTACAAAAAGTGCCGCCGCCATGATGGACCTCGAATCACTCGATATCGACGGCGAACGTGGTGTCATTGTCACGACCGCATCGGTTGCCGCAGAAGATGGACAAATCGGCCAAGTCGCTTACGCAGCATCCAAGGGCGGCGTCGCAGCCATGACTCTGCCAATCGCAAGGGACTTGGCGGACAGCGGGATACGGATTGTCTCTATTCTGCCCGGCTTGTTCGAAACGCCGATGTTTGATGGCCTGCCGGATGCAGCGCGCCAATCCCTGGAGGCAAGCGTGCCCTTCCCCAAACGTCTAGGCCGGCCGGAAGAATATGCCCGGTTGGTTTGCCACATTTGCCAAAACAGCATGCTCAATGGCTGCCAGCTTCGCCTGGACGGGGCCGTCCGTTTGGAGATGAAATAGAATTGTCTCTATTGTCGCGCCGCGTAGGCTTCGATCAACTTTGCCAACGTCGCATCGCGTGCCGTAAGACCACCGGCGTCATGCGTACTGAGGCAGATCTCGACCCGGTTAAAGACGTTGAACCATTCCGGATGATGATCCAGGCGCTCTGCGGCCAGCGCGACCCGGCTCATGAACCCGAAAGCTTCATTGAAATCTTTGAAAACAAAGGTTTTTTGTATAGCGTCCCGGTCTTCGACAAGGTGCCAGTCTGGGAGATCAGCCAGTAAGCTGGTTCGCTCGTCATCAGACAGTTTTTCAACCATTGCTACACCTCATTGGCTGTGTTTGCATGCCTCAAGCCCGATCCCAATTGACAGCATAGCATTGCCAATCACAGATCGGATGACGCTCTAGAAAAAGCCCGCTTCATCGTCCTCGAAGTCCGCCACTCCGGCCAACGGGAATTTTGCCTCGATGACATAAGGTCCACCCCCAACCCGTGGCCGCGACGAGTATAGGACGAAGCCTTCGACGACAAAGCGCGGCAGGCGAAAGCCACCGAATCGCGCGATGAAATCAGATACCATCTGACGCGGTGGCTGTTTAAGGCGCGCCAAGGTGATGTGGGGGCGAAATTTGCGAGCTTCGCTGTCCAATCCAGCCCGACGCGCAGCGCGTTCATTTGCAGTCGCAAGCGCTTCTAGCGCGTCACAGCGCGTCACGCCAGCCCAGATGCTCCGCGGTTGGCGCCCGCCGAAAAGACCAAGGCCGGACACTTCCAACTCGAAGGGCTCAGCGATGATGTCACCCAGCGCCTCAGCGAAATCGTCTGCTTGTCCACGAGATATATCGCCGGCAAATCGCAGTGTAAGATGTAAATTCTCAGGCTCGACCCAGCGTGCGCCTGGCAGCGGTTGACGTCGTTCGGCCAAAGCGTCAATGACGGATTGCGGCAATACCAGACCTGTGAACACACGCGGCATTTGGGCCTCTCCACATCAATACGGATGGCAAGAATCAGTTAGCCCAACATCAATTCACAGTTGGCCAATACCCCATAAATCGTGATACAACCCGTCCAGCGCAAGCATCTTCTACGAGCGCCAATATCCGCCGATTGTCGGCAATATGGTACCTGCTTATCGCTACCAATAAATTTTCGGGCATCATTAACGTGTGTGAATACATGGTTCATGTTTCGTTCACTTCTTGAAAGTGTCGCTTTGCTGAGCCATATTCCACGCGTAAACCCGAAAGGGTCTATTGTATTTCGCAAAGGGATGAAAATCACATGGCTCAGTACGACAAACAGTACGCAACACGAGCTGGCTCCGCGACCCAGGCGGGTATAGACGAGGGCCTGCGCACTTACATGCTGACTGTCTACAACTATATGGCAGCCGGCATTTTTCTCACCGGCATCGTCGCATATCTCGTGTTTACGCAGGCCGTGACCGCAGATATCGCCGCTGCCGCAAAGAACCAGGCGGGTCAGGTCCTTGCCCTGAAACGCGGAATGTTCCTAACACCGCTTGGAAAGATGCTGTTCGCGACACCGCTGAAGTGGGTCATTATGCTTGCCCCGCTCGGATTTGTTTTCTTCCTATCGATGCGAGTGATGAACATGAGTGTCGGTGCAGCCCAGCTCTCATTCTGGCTGTTTGCAGCGGTAATGGGCATCTCGCTGTCATCCATCTTCTTGGTCTACACCGGCCAGTCGATCGCTCAGATCTTCTTTATCACGGCTGCGATGTTCGCCAGCTTGAGCCTTTATGGCTACACGACGAAGAAAGATCTCTCAGGCTGGGGGACGTTCCTCTTTATGGGCCTCATTGGTGTGGTGGTCGCAAGTCTCGTCAATCTGTTCTTGCAGTCTGATGCGCTTCGCTTCGCCATATCGGTAATCGGCGTACTGGTGTTTGCTGGCCTGACCGCCTACGACACCCAGCGCATTAAGGACACCTATTTCGAGGTCGCCGGCGACGCTACCATGGCAGCCAAGACGGCAATTATGGGTGCCTTGAGCCTGTATCTCGACTTCATCAACCTGTTCATCATGCTGCTGCAATTGTTCGGCAACCGCGAATAGCGATTGATGGGTTAACGAAACCAGAGTTTAAAAAGGGCCCTTCGGGGCCCTTTATCCTTTTGTGTCATGAACTTCGGCTGCGGCCCACTCTCGAGACCCGTTCTATTCGACCAGGCGCACGGTCTTTTCCAGCACGCTGATAACCCGCTTGAGATCTGAGCCGCGCTTCATGATCAGACCAGTGGCCGCGACCACACGATAAGCACCCTGCTTCTTCGCTAACTTTGGCACCTTCTCAATTCGGAATAATGGGCACTCGCTGGTCTTGCGGAAGATACTGAAGACG
Source organism: Hyphomicrobiaceae bacterium (assembly GCA_965223255.1). Lineage (GTDB taxonomy): Bacteria > Pseudomonadota > Alphaproteobacteria > Rhizobiales > Hyphomicrobiaceae > CBDCWA01. The sequence goes on from CBDCWA010000004.1 coordinate 2,213,215, forward strand.
GCGGCCTCAGCTCCCATATCAATCGCGTAATCCCGCCATTCGCCGGCGGCGACTTGCCGGCCGTAGAGCGACAAAATGAGATTGAGTTCTTGGCGATTAAAATAGACCTGCCGGGCGGGGCGCTTTTGAGCGGCATGCGGGCGTTGATCGGCGGGGTCCGACGGGGCACGGGAAGTCTGCGCGCGCGGCGCCAACTGTATCGGTTCTACATCGCTCAATGGCGCCTCCTAAAAGCCAATGGCCCGAGCGCAACATATGCACGGGGCCCATTACAATAGTGTCACCCCTAGGCGACCGGATTTCAAGAGCACAGCCGCTCGAATTGTTTGCAACAGGGCGTAACAAAAATCACAATCTTGCCATACGACCAACCCATCGCTGCCGCATCTTTGCATATACTAACCATAACCCTCATCGGCCCGGTTCATTTTGCTTCGAGACATTGCCCCCCCACCCCCTCGACGCAAGTTTTGTGAACCGGGCCTTTTTTCGTGAGATTGAGACGACCGTTGCAGCCCTCCCGATTTGCCCTCTACCAAGGGGCCGCTGCCGTCTGACAAGACGATTTTGCGTGACTGAGGAGAGAAGGCGTACGGGACATGGAAGCGCCACTCGGACCGAGAGCGGGCAACAATCTGCATCACAAATGATTCGAGACGGCTCTAGCCCTCGCCTGCCATCCATGCCGCGGCGATAATCGGCCCTGCTTTATCCTGTTGGATAAAAACTGCGCACTTTTCGCCTTTGCGCAATGTGGATCTCGCCGGGATTGTTCGGCTTATCGATTTCCCACTCCACATGCCAATGGACTGCAGCTTACGCACCACATTGTAGTAGGTGATGGTATTATTGCGGTTTTCGCCATATGTGATTTTGACATCAACGCTGGGGCGAACGATTGCCATCCAAATCGTCGGTTCTTTTCCCAATTGATGAGCGGCTCCCTTACCAACCTCAATCACCAGCCGATTGCCCTTCAGCGTGACCGAGATTGGAATGAGATCCTTGTTGGCCCACCGCACGGCCTCAATTACCGCATTGACAGCCTTTTTATCACTGCCCAAAGCGTGAGCGCGCCCATTGATGACCATCTGAGGCGTATAGAGCTGGCCCTGGCGCAGCGCATAAGCATAATTGGTTTGGCGATTGGTGAAATCCTCTTTGGCCAGAGTATCCTTCCAGCCGAGATAGTCCCAATAGGTGATGGGAAGGGAGAGCGCCATAATATCAGGGCGCTTGCTGAGCTTGCCCAGGAGGGCATCAGCTGGTGGACAGGAGTTGCAGCCCTGGCTGGTATACAATTCGACGACTGCGCGGATCGGCGTCGCACTTACGGACTGCGCAACAGCGCTTCCAATAGTGAGGACCGAAAAGACGAACGCCAATAAAATCGCCTGCATAACCTGCCAGTATCGCCAATCCGCTTTAGTTGTCGAACTGCCGAGACCTTATTGCATCTCACTCAGATCTCGACCCTATCACGCCGATGATGACTATTGGCGCGAAGCTGTCCAATAAGTACTGCATTCTCCGGCCCAACGAAATTCAAAAGCGTGTCACGAAAGGTTGACCCTGACACACACATGGAAAACGGGCATGGATACCACGCCCGTTTCCGGATAAATCGTACATTTCGATCGGCTACGCCGATTATGCTGCGAGGCTTCGCAGCACATAATGCAAGATACCGCCATGCTTGTAATAATCGAGTTCATCGGCGGTATCGATCCGACAAAGAATCGGAACGTCCTTCGTCGTGCCATCGCTATAGGTGATTTGAGCCGTCATATTTTTGCGCGGTGACACCTCCGTGAGCCCCTTTATGGTAACCAACTCGTCACCCTTGAGACCCAAAGTTTGCCACGACGTACCCTCTTCAAAGGTAAACGGAACAACACCCATACCGACCAAATTTGCCCGGTGGATGCGCTCAAACGATTGTGCGATCACCGCCTTTATGCCGAGCAGATTGGTGCCCTTTGCTGCCCAGTCCCGCGACGATCCATTGCCGTATTCAATGCCGGCAATCACCACCAACGGCACGCCTTCATCTGCATACCGCATGGCGGCATCATAGATGTACATCCGCTCACCTGATGGATAGTGAATCGCATAGCCGCCTTCGACGACATTGCCGGAATCATCCGTGACCACATTGTTCTTGATCCGGATATTCGCAAATGTACCCCGCATCATGACTTGGTGGTTGCCGCGCCGCGTGCCGTATTGATTGAATTCCTGCGGCCGCACCTGGCGGTCGACCAGATAACTGCCGGCCGGGCTTTCAAATTTAATCGTGCCGGCCGGTGAGATATGGTCCGTTGTGATCTTATCGCCGAACAAGGCCAGGATCCGCGCGCCCTCAATATCTTGAATTGGCGGTGGGGTTGGTTTGATGTCGTCAAAATAAGGCGGGTTTTGAACATAGGTTGAACCGCCTTCCCAGCCATAGGTCATGCTGGGGTTAGATTGGATCTTGGCCCAGTTTTCGTCGCCCTTGAAGACATCGGCATAACGCGATTTGAACAACTCCGGCGTCACGTTCTTGTCGATGAACTCAGCGACCTCCTCATTGCTTGGCCAAATATCACGCAGGTAGACGTCACTGCCATCGCTGCCTTTACCGATCGGTTCGCTTTCAAGGTCAATATTCACGCTACCCGCAAGCGCGTAGGCAACGACCAGCGGTGGCGATGCCAGATAATTGGCTTGTGCATCGGGACTGACCCGCCCCTCGAAGTTTCGATTGCCTGAAAGGACGGCGGCAGCAATGATCCCGTTATCATTTATGGACTTTGAAATCTCTGGCGCCAAAGGCCCGGAATTGCCGATGCAGGTGGTGCATCCAAATCCGACGACGTTATAGCCGATCTGATCGAGGTAATCCTGCAGGCCGGCTTTTTCGAGATAGGCCGCCACCACTTGCGATCCAGGTGCCAGCGAAGTCTTGACCCATGGCTTGGGCTTAAGCCCTTTTTGAACGGCATTGCGAGCCAGCAGCCCTGCCGCAATCAGCACGCTCGGGTTAGATGTATTCGTACAACTCGTGATCGAAGCAATGACGACGTCGCCATGACCGAGGTCAAAGTCGCGCCCGTCGACAGCGACGCGCTTATCGAGTTCACCAGGGCGCTGATATTCCTTGTCGAGCGCGGTCGCGAACCCGGATTTGACGTCTGGCAGCGAAATGCGCCCTTCAGGCCGCTTCGGACCGGCCATCGACGGCACCACATCCCCGAGTTCAAGCTCAAGCGTGTCTGTGAACACGGGGTCCGGCGCACTGGCCTCCCGGAACAGGCCCTGCGCATCGGCATAGGCTTTGACGAGGGCGAGCCGGTGATCGTCACGCCCCGTCATACGCAGATAGGCCATTGTTTTTTCATCGATCGGGAAGTAGCCGCATGTCGCCCCATATTCCGGCGCCATGTTGCCGATTGTCGCTCTATCAGCCAGCGTCAGGGTATCGAGGCCAGAGCCAAAGAACTCGACGAACTTGGAGACGACGCCTTTCTTTCGGAGCATTTGGACGACGGTCAACACCAGGTCGGTGGCCGTAACGCCTTCCTTTAGTCTGCCGGTGAGCTTGAAGCCGATGACTTCGGGAATAAGCATGGATTGCGGCTGGCCAAGCATTGCGGCCTCCGCCTCGATGCCGCCGACCCCCCAGCCAAGCACGGCCAAGCCATTGACCATTGTGGTGTGACTATCGGTGCCAACGACGGTATCGGGATAGGCATAAAGTTTGCCGTCCGGGCCATGGCCGTCAAACACGACCTGCGACAGATATTCGAGGTTCACCTGGTGACAGATCCCTGTACCCGGCGGTACGACGCGGAAGTTCTCGAATGCGCTCTGTCCCCATTTGAGGAAGTTATAGCGTTCGACATTGCGTGCATATTCGAGCTCGACGTTTTTCTCGAACGCCGTTGGCGAGCCTGCTTCGTCGATGATCACCGAGTGATCTATGACCAGGTCGACCGGTACCAATGGATTGATTTTTTTTGGGTCCCCGCCAAGCGTGTTCATACCGTCCCGCATGGCGGCGAGATCGACGACAGCTGGTACACCGGTAAAGTCCTGCATCAGTACGCGGGCAGGGCGAAAACCGATTTCCTTGCCTGCCTTACCCTTGTCCGAAAGCCAATCCGAAAACGCCTGGATATCGTCCTTGGTAACGGATCTGCCATCTTCATGACGCAACAGGTTTTCCAACAGGACCTTCATGGAATAGGGCAGTTGTGAAAGCCCTGTCAGACCATTTCTTTCCGCATCCTTTAGCGAAAAGTACTCATAACTCTTACCGTCCACATCGAGTGTTTGCCGGCACTTGAAGCTATCCAGTGAGGGATTGGATTGATTGCTCACGGGTATTTTCTCCTAATTGAGGCTGTCGTGCCGGCACAGCCATTGCTCGATCAGCCCGCCAAGAGGCCAATCGGCAAAATCACCGGGCACGTTTTCAAGTGCCGCGCCGTCGGAGCGCCGACGGCAGAGGTTGCGGACCGCTATACCCGCTGGTGGCGACAGGTCAGATCCACCCACCACCTCTTTTTTGCGCTGGCGTCACATAAGAGACGCCCTCTATATAGACGAGCCCAATGGCAAGCACACCCCTTTTGAGTAGTGGGAAAGCAGAAAAAATGCCGTTTTTTCTCTCAAAGCCTGCCTGCCTGCTCGCAGTCGAGGGGTCTGGCTGAGGCATGCAGCATCGAATGGTAATCTCAAACTTGTGCGTGGACCGCGGTTATCGTCGCATCATCGATGACCTGAGTGTCACGGTCTCGAGCGGCCAAGTGCTCGTACTTATGGGGGTGAATGGTGCCGGTAAGACGACTTTGCTGCGAACGATCGCGGGCTTTCTGCCTTCGCGAACCGGCGACATCAGTTTCGAGGGCCTGGGCCCTGAAGAGGAGGCGCTAGAGCATTGCCATCTTCTGGCCGTCCAGGATGCCGTGAAAACCAGCCTGACGGTAATGGAGAATGTCGCATTCTGGCACGCATTTCATGCCCGACCGGGATGCACACCCGAGGCCGCGCTTGCGCGCATGGGTCTGACACCCCTTTCAGATATCCCCGCCGGACTATTGTCCACTGGCCAGCGCCGCCGCTTAGGGATCACGAGACTGTTGGTTGCGCAAAAGCCGATCTGGCTGCTTGACGAACCGACGGTTGGGCTCGACGAGGCCGGCATTGCGACCTTGCGTGGCGTGGTGATCAAGCACCTAGATGCAGGTGGCAGCGCAGTGATAGCCACCCATACAACACTCGATCTACCGAACGAAATTCCGCTTCACCTGCAACCGGCGACACAGCGGTCGATGGACTTTGAGACATGAGACCCTTTTGGATTCTCCTCAAACGAGACTTGATGTTGGCGGTTCGCGAAGGCGGGGCGACAGGGACCGCGGTTGGCTTTTTCTTTGTTGTTGTAACCTTGATGCCACTGGGGCTCGGCCCGGACCTAAAGCTCCTATCACGCATAGCACCGGGCATTTTATGGATCGGTCTGTTGCTGTCGGCGCTCTTGAGCCTTGGCCGCATGTTCGAGGCGGACCGCGAGGACGCCACCCTCGAAGCTTTGGCCGCCGGCCCACTGGCGATGGAGGCCGTCGTTGCGGCTAAGAGCCTTGTTCATTGGCTGACAACGGCCCTGCCACTGGTTTTGACGGCGCCACTACTCGGTCTGCTACTTAACCTGGACCTCAAAGCCTATCCGGCCCTGATGGTGACCCTGTTGCTTGGCACACCGGCGGTGAGTTTCCTGGGCGCAATCGGAGCGGCCCTGACTGCCAAAACACGTCGCGGCGGTATCCTGATTGCGTTGCTCATCCTGCCCTTCTACATGCCGACGTTGATCTTTGGGATTTCCGCTATCGCTGCCATTTTGACACCGCCCGGCTCGTTTCTGTCGGCGCTTTCGGTCCTATCGGCCATCTCGCTTGGCGCTCTCGTTATCGGCCCGATTGCGGCTGCCGCGGCACTACGCCTTCAGTTGCAGTAGGGCTTTAATCACTTTTTTACCATTCTGATAGTTCCACCCAATGCCTATTGCTCCGAGACTGCGTTAACCAGTTAACAACGTCAGTATGCGAGGTTAATCGCTGAGATCATGGGATTCGTCTGCTTGGCGTATTGGACCAACCGCCAAAATCATAGGCATCAGGGGACTGGGAGAGATGCGGGGTATGTCGACACCAGAAAAAGAGGGCCATCTGAACAGCTCAGACCGACAAGATTTTGCTGTTCGCCAGGATGAGCGACGTGAGGCCAATTTCACCACCACACTGTCGTGCCGCGGAGCTTTCCAAAAGGTTACCATCCGCGATGTCTCCAAATCAGGCGCCAAGATCGCTGACACCTATGGCTTGTTTCCAGGCGATCAGGTTCGTTTGCGCATGCCCGACCGCAAAAAGATTAGGGGCAAGATCGTATGGTCGTTGGGCTCTGTATGCGGCGTCGTCTTCGATGAGCCGTTTGAAGACTGGGCCCATTGTGATCTCCTGATCGCCGCTGCATAACAAGTCCGGTGATCGTCGCAATAGTCCAGCTCTTTGCCGCTGGCGATCTCGTCAGCTCTATCACTTTACCAATTTTGTCTTGAGGGCTGCGATTTCGTTTCTGAGCTCGCGCACTTCCTTGATGAGTTCTTGTTGTTCCTCAAGAATTTGATGCTGCTCCTCGTCTTCTGTCGCTGAATGCATCGAATTCACGATGATGGCGATGAACAGGTTCAGCACGGCGAACGTCGACACCAGAATAAATGGCACGAAGAACATCCAGGCGTAGGGATAGACCTGCATGACCGGACGCACGATTCCCATTGACCAGGATTCAAGCGTCATCACCTGGAACAGTGTGTACAGCGAGCGTCCAATAGTGCCGAACCAGGCATCGAACGGTCCACCGAAGAGCTTGGTCGCAACAACGGCGGCGACATAGAAAATGAGGCCCATCAAGGCGATGACAGAGGCCATGGCCGGGATCGCACTGAGAAAAGCCTGCACCACTTTTCGCATTTCAGGGACGACCGACAGCAATCTCAACGCTCTCAGAATACGTAGCGCCCGCAAGACGGACAGGCCCTCAGCTGCCGGAATGAGTGCCACGGAGACGATTGCAAAATCGAACAGATTCCACGGGTTTGTAAAGAATCGCCAGCCGTAGACCAGGATCTTGGCCAGGATCTCGCAAACGAATATCGTAAGAACGAGCGCTTCAAAGGCGCCGAGCAACCATCCGACCTGCGATGTTACGGTTTCGGATGTCTCAAGCCCGATGGTGATCGCATTGAGGACGATCAATCCAATTATAAGCCTTTGAAACGTATCGTGCTCAACGATCGACCGCAGCTTATCAATAAATGCCTCGTAGTGTGATGATCGTAGCTCCGCAGTCACCGGTCCAACCTCTTACAACCCAAAAGTTGAAAATTCTGAATTCAGCCGCAGTGGCGCCGTCGTCAGATTGCCGCCCGGGCCCCGCAATTTAGGGATCCCAACGGTTTGACGACCAAACCTTGTCGCTTCTCGCCTAACGCGCCCACGTCTTTTGACCTACTTCTTGATGGCCCGCTTCTTACAAGCCCGCCTCATACAAGAAAGAGCTGTTGGCGCCAATCTGTCAGCATCGGCTATATACAGCCTGGCCTGTTCCAGCGCCAGCGCCACGATCGCAGATGTGTCGCGGGCGCCAAGCAGAATTCCGGTCGTGAATGCCTCATTGCAGTCGCGTATTGGCTGTAGCAGAGTGCCAGAAATCTTCAGCCGCTGCGATCCCGATAGGAGTTTGGCAGTTCGGCGTACTTGAACTTTGATCACAAGACATGATTCAACACTACGCCAATCCCACCAAGTTTATGTCGCTCACCCGCACCATCCTGCCGTGGTTGACCGGGCTCGCCATCGTGCTGCTTGCTTATGGACTTTACCTCGCATTCTTTGTGGCACCCGTTGATTACCAACAGGGCCATACGGTCAAGATTATGTTCATTCATGTCCCGTCCGCATGGCTGGCCATGGCCGCCTATGGCCTGATTGGCTTGTCGAGTTTCGGCCTTTTGGTGTTCCGTCATCCTTTGGCGGACGTCTCGGCAAAGGCGGCTGCCCCGATCGGTGCCGCGTTTACCGCGATCACTTTGATCACCGGCAGCCTTTGGGGCAAACCCATGTGGGGCACCTATTGGGTTTGGGATGCGCGCCTGACATCTGTGCTGATCCTGTTTCTGCTTTACCTGGGCTTGATTGCGCTGCGTCAGGCGGTCGAAGATGAGGTTTTGGCCAGCAAGCTTTCGGCGATCCTGGGTTTGGTCGGGATTACGATTTTGCCGATCATCAAGTTCTCGGTTGACTGGTGGAGTACACTGCATCAACCGGCAAGTGTGTTTAAGGCGTCGGGTCCGGCTATCCATCCGACGATACTGATACCGCTGCTGGTAATGGCGGCCGGCTTCACGGTGATGTTTATCACCATGCATTTGCACGCGATGCGCAATGAAATCACGCGCCGGCGCGTGAAAAATCTCAGTATTGCCGAAGTCGATCGAATGAACGAACAAATTTCTGGCGCCGATCTAACCGGCAGCGGCAGCCCGACGTGACAAGGGCGCTGGCATGATACGGGAGCATGAACAGTGGACTTAGGACCGCACGCACACTTTATCTGGTTATCCTACGCGGCCTGCGCAACAATTATCGCTGGCTTGATTGTTTGGTTGTGGATGACCAATCGGCGCTATCACCGCGCGTTGACAGATTTGGAATCGCGCGGCGTTCGTCGCCGTTCGGCACAAAATACGGATTGATCAGCGGGCCCATGCAAGACAGCAACGCTCCATCTTCTAAGGGCACCAAAGGGAGCCGAGACGCATCCGGCCGGCGCCTCTCGGTTGTTGCGCTGCCGCTGATCATATTCGGTGTCATTGCGATAATGTTCTTGGTCGCCTTGCAAAAAGGCAATCCCAACCTGTTACCATCAGCCTTGATCGGCAAGCCCGCCCCGGCTCTCGCCTTACCAGCCCTTGCCGGGCTCAAGAAGGCAGGCAAGCCGGTACCTGGTCTGGCTGCAGACGATCTGAAATCCGGCAAAGCCACGATCGTCAATTTTTTCGCATCCTGGTGCGCGCCCTGCCTGCAGGAGCACCCCATTCTGATGGCGCTTGCCGCCCGCCCCGGCACCAAAATTGTTGGCATCAACTACAAGGACCCTGCGCCCGGCGGCCTTCGCTTTATCACGCGTCACGGCAATCCCTATTCAGCGGTCGGCACCGATTTAAATGGACGCGCAGCCATTGAGTGGGGGGTCTATGGCATGCCAGAGACATTCATCGTCGATCAGAGCGGTACGATTGTGTTCAAACACGTCGGCCCGTTGACACCGGAAGTTGTCTCGGCGCGCCTGTTGCCGGCCCTCAAGCAGGCGGGTCAAGCAAAAATTCCTGCCAAGCCCAAGCCCAAACCCTGAGCACAATCGCCTTCCCATTAGTGCCTCCAGGACGCTACACTATGTCGGGTCTGCTGCAATATTAGCCGCGCGGGATCGTGTGCCGGCGCGCACGCAACGAATGCGAGTGCCATGTTTGGAAAGATCTTGGGGAATAACAAAATGACTGCCAGCAGCGGTACGGGTGACGGCGATGCATACCAAGACGTTGAACGCGGCCTTATAGCACGTTACATGGCGCGTTTTCTATCTTGCGCGGATCTCCCAGCCCGGGCCCATCGCAGCATCATCATTTGGTGGAATGAACGTAAGGAAGTCCTGAGCTTAGAGCTGCCGTCGCCGATATCCGAAGCAATTGGTGAATATTACAGCCAAGGGTTCCGGACCACGATTCTCGATCGTGCGATCGCCGATTCGCGTGACGAACTGTTCGCCATTCTCGAAGATGCAGCCGAAAAAACGCCACGGCCTGAACCGCTGGCGACCAATGTCGATCGCTTGATCCGGGCCCTGGAGGTCGAAAATGCGACGGCCGCCTCAAAGGTTGTCGGATTGATCGCCTGCTGTGAGCGTTATGATCAAATCCAATATCTTTCAAGCGCGATATCCGAGGCCGCCCATCCGCTCAATAAGACCATTGCTGTGATGACAGACGAGCCGATCCGCCTGATCGAAGACTTATTGGCACCGGCCAAGGATCTTCTAGGCTCTGGTCTTTTGCAGGCTGGCGAAGGCGAATCGGTTGGCGGTTATGACGGCAGATTCAAGATACCCCAGCGGATCAGCAGTTGCCTTGATACGGAATTCTCCGACTTTCCTGCGATGCGCAACGCCATGCTTGGCGCACCACAGACGGCTGCCGTCACCACTGACGATTACGAACATGTGGCAACCGATCGCGACCTGATGATTTCGGTTCTCAAGGGCGCTGCAGCGGAAAATGCGCTGGGCATCAATATATTGCTCTATGGCCCACCCGGCTCTGGCAAAACCGAACTGGCCAAGGTCGTCGCAGCGGAAGCGGGATTGACCATTTATGCAGCCGGCGAAGATGCCGGCGCTGACAGCGAAGCCGACCGATCCACACGGCTGTCTGACCTGGTGTTTTCGGAGCGCCTTTTGCGCGGCGAACAGCAAACGGCATTGTTGTTCGATGAAATGGAAGATGTGGCTGTTCACTTGATACGCCGTGGTGGTTCCAAAGTGTATTTGAACCGGCTGTTGGAACGTAATCCTGTGCCGATTATTTGGACGTCGAACGAGTTGGGCTTTATCGATCCGGCCCTGCTGCGTCGAATGACTTTGGCCATCGAATTAAAACGACCGCCGGCACCGCAGCGGGAGCGGATTATGCATCGACTTGTCGAACGCGCCGGCCTGGCTGTTGACGGCAAGGACATTCATCGCCTGGCGGAACAGCTAGATGCAACGCCGGCAATTTTTGAAAATGCCGTTCGTGCCGCGCGTTATGCCGGCGGCGGGGCCGACACCATAGAGCGCGCCGCACGTGGCATCATGCGCGCAGTCTCGGGCGTATCAGCGCCGCGCATGCCCTCGATCCCCGCCTTTGATCCGTTGCTCGCCAAGGCCAATCAAGATCTGATCGGGCTTGCCGACCAACTGGTAAGCCGGAAAGCGCGCGATTTCTCTCTCTGTCTCTTTGGTCCGCCCGGTACAGGCAAGTCAGCATTTGCGCGCTATCTTGCCGGCCGGCTTGGCCTGGAAGTGATTCAAAAACGCGCCTCCGACATCCTCGGCCCCTATGTTGGCCAATCGGAACGCAATATCGCCAATGCTTTCGAAGAAGCCCGCGACGCCGGCGCATTTCTCGTTTTCGATGAGGCGGACAGTCTGCTGCAGGATCGACGTGATGCTAGCCGCTCATGGGAGATAACCCAGGTCAATGAAATGCTGACATGGATGGAAGATCACACCCTTCCGGTCTGCTTCACGACCAACCTCATGGACCGCATCGATCAAGCATCACTGCGCCGTTTCACATTCAATGTGCGCTATGAATACCTTGATCGAGCTGGGGTGAAGCATGCCTGGCGGGTCTTTTTCGGTAACGACAACCCACCGCCGGAAGCGTTCGATTTTGCCAACTTGACGCCCGGGGACTTTGCCAAGGCGCGCAAGCAGGCTGAGGTGCTCGGCGTACTGTCGGACCCGGCCAGGTTATCGGACATCATGGGCGACATCAGCCGCTCCAAGCCAGAAGCGGGCGGCACTTTGGGCTTCCGGCCACGCGCAGATTAGCTTGGCGCATAAGTTTGCGCTGGGTCTTAGTGCGCAATCAGTATCGCCTTATCACGTTGATCGCGGCCCAAAGTGGCGCCACGGCAAGCAGCAGGAAATACACCCCACCGATGACGTTGGTATAGCCCCATGCTTCAGTATAAGGCTCCTCGAAAATCAACAGGTAGGCACCGACGGCGCCTAGCAGCAGCACAGCGATCAAATAGAGCGCCAGGCGCGTCCCGCGCTCCTGGTAGAGCGTGAAGAACAACAATGCCATAACGCTCACACCGGCAAGGATCATGGCAAGTAACTGCATCCGATTCATTGAGAGCCTCTCAGCACCAGATCTCCATTTTGAGCCCGCGTGCATCGACAAATGGCGCACCAGGCAGAGATCTATCAGGAAAACACTGTCCCTTACCCATATATATGCGCTTAGCGCTCCAGGCACAGACGGCAGCGTCCAAAACATCATCAATCGCCACAGATAAATTGTCGTTACGGCGCGGAATGTTTTTGTCAGCCAACAGCGCGCGCGGATATTCTGCGTCTTGGACCAAAAGGCGGCGACGAGCTTCAATTCCCGGCTTAAAGGGCCTGGAGCCGCGCCTCTTGGGCTCACTCATCGCCTGGTGGCGGTTCAGCGCCCAGAAGGCTAATTCGGGATGACACTCGTAAATGTGCGTCTGCCGATGCGGCGTCATCGCCCCATCGACGGCACGAATCTTATCGAAGATGTTGAACGCCTGCACCTGCACGGCCATTGGCGGATCGGATGTGCGTTGTGAGACCAGGCAGGCTTTACGGTAGGTCCGCTCGGCAATTGCAGCGCGCGATGGAATACTGAAAACCGACTGCTTGCGCGGGCCAAGCACGGCGCGTGCGGCCTGATCGCAAGCCCGCCGACCGACTTCCGGCAGACCGATCGGCATGTCTATACCGACAACAGCGCACTCGCCAGTAACGCCAAGCACCTCTTCGAACGACTGCTGTACGAGGATCTTTGCCGCTCGAAAGTCACCGCCGGGAACAAGCATCACCACCCAGCCGCCGCGACATCCGTCGACGCCAGCGACAGTCCCCTTGCGCCTGTCGCGTCCCATCAAACTAACTCGCGAATTTCAAATGGCGGAGCGTTGAGCCAAGCCCCGGCGGATCCGATAAGATTGAGTTCCTCACGGTCTTGAGTGGTGGCAATCAAAGCGTCAAGCGCGGCCAGACTCTTGGCACCGGCGCTCTTGAGCGGCATTCCGTTGAGACTATAGCCAAGCACCAGTCCGGCAAGCAGATCACCTGTGCCGCGCGCCCTTATCTGACGCCATGGCCCCTCACTGACCCAGGCGGTGCCACCGTCGACGATCAGGTTTGAAAGTGACTTGTCCTGGCATTGTGCGGAGGTAACGATCACGCGTTCTGCTAGATTTTCCGCGGCTGCTCTTACGTCTGCTAGGCTGCCTATTGATGCGCCGCTCAACCACCTAAGCTCAAACAGATTGGGCGTTATGATCTCAGCGCGCGGTATCAGCGTATCGCGAATACCTTCTGCCGCGGCCTGATCGATATAAAGACCTTTCGGTTCATCGCCGATCACCGGATCACACAAGTAGATGCAGTCGTTTTGGTGCCCCAACCGGTCAATGGCACGACGAACCGCCGCAACATGATCGGCAGTTGGCAAATAACCGCTGATAACAGCGTCGATTTCAGTGAGCCAACCGTTGGCATCGAGCGCATCTATCATTTCCTCAATAGCGAGCGGTTCGATCACCCGCCCGGCGCCGTGCGTGTAGCCGGGGTGATTGGACAGGAGGATGGTCGGCATCGCCAACACCTCGTGGCCAAGAGCACCCAGCGCGCATTTGACAGCTGACAGGCCGACCTGCCCACGCACCACTTGCGACGAAATGGCAAGCACGTGTTTCATGTCCGAGTGTCCTGGTTCATGAATACGCCCATCAAGTGCACCCCTCCGTAGCGAAGTCATGAACCATAAAGGACATTAGAAACAATAGATTGCTCGTGTGATTCAGAACCAGGAAATTGTGCCTGGGTGCGCTGATATATAGTACGAATTCTTGAGCCATCACACTGGACCCCCCAAGCCCTTCTGCCGGCGCGCACCACTGGTTATGATAGGCCATGCCCGCCCATCAGGATGACATTATGAACGACCACCCCCGCCGCAGCGTGCTGTATGTCCCCGCCACCAACGAGCGCGCACTGGCCAAAGCACCGAGCTTAGACGCCGATAGCATAATTTTCGATCTGGAAGATGCCGTCGTACCGGAACAAAAGGCCACTGCCCGCGATCTGATCCAGCCGTTAGTTGCTGGCGGCGCATATCGCCCCAAGGAACTGGTGGTCCGCATTAACGGGTTATCGACCCCTTGGGGACGGGACGATCTTGCCGCCTTGGCCGGCAGCGGTGTCGATGCCGTTCTCGTTCCCAAAGTGAAAACCGTGGACGAAGTACAAGCCGCTGCAATCGCGCTGCATTATGTCGAGCGTCCACCGGCATTATGGCTGATGATTGAGACGCCCCATTCTATACTGAATTTGCGCGAGATCGCCGCATGCGCCACAGCACCGGGTGCCAGGCTCACCTGCTTCGTGATGGGCACCAACGATTTGATCAAAGCGACTGGTGCCGAGCTGGATGCGGCCAGAACTCAGGCGCTCTATTGGTTTTCTGCAACCCTGACTGCCGCCCGGGCGCATGGCATTGTGGTTTTGGATGGGGTTTATAACGACTTTCGCGATAGCGACGGCTTTCGCAGTGAATGCGTGCATGGCCGCAAGCTTGGCATGGACGGTAAGACCGTAATCCATCCCAATCAGATCGCCATTGCAAATGAGGTCTATTCACCGAGCGCCGAAGACATAGACTGGGCGCGCTCGGTCATTGCCGCATTTGAGTTGCCTGAAAATCAGAACAAGGGCGCGATCCAGCTTGATGGCCAGATGGTCGAGCGTCTTCATATCGATATCGCCCGGCGCATTTTGTCGCGAGCCGGCGCATCGATTGCCCCTGGGACGGGAGCACGCTAGAACCCAGAGTGTTCGAATTGGGATTTTGAGCACCATAGGCCCCCAAAATGGCCTTTGCGGCATAGGAGAACGAAATGGCTGAGGCCAATGCATCAGGGTCGGCGGGAAAACCGCGCCCGCTGTCGCCACATCTGCAGGTCTATTCACTCCTGATCAATATGGTGATGTCGATCGTCCACCGGATGACCGGCGCAGCGCTTTATTTCGGCACCCTACTCGTGGCCTGGTGGCTCATCGCGGCCGCGATGAGTGGCGAGCATTTTGCCTTTGTGAATGACATCTTGGCATCGCTGCCCGGCCGCATCGTCTTGTTCGGCTATACCTGGGCGCTCATTCATCATGCTTTGGGTGGGCTGAGGCACCTAATTTGGGACACCGGCGCCGGCTTCAATCTGGCGACCGTGAATTTTTTGTGTTGGTCCACCATCATCCTGTCGCTCGTATCTACGATAGCGATCTGGTGGGCGCTACTGGCCTGACGGGAGCACAGCAGATGAATTTGAGAACACCGCTAAAAAATGTGCGCCATCTGGGCTCTGCCAAAGAAGGTTCGGATCACTTCTGGCGCCAGCGTGTCACCGCCGTGGCCAATCTCTTGATGATGCCCCTATTCGTATGGCTGGTCGTGTCACTTGCCGGTGCCGATCATGCGAGCGTCAAGCAAACCATGCATAATCCGTTAGTAGCGATTTTCATTATGCTGTTCGTATTGTCGGGCGTCATTCATATGCGCCTAGGCATGCAGGTGATAATCGAAGATTATGTGCATGGCGAGGGCATGAAGGTCGCCTTGTTGATGCTGAACACATTTTTTGCAGCCGCCATTGGGGCGGCCTGCATTTTCGCAACCATGAAGCTGGCTTTCGGGTCTTGAGGAACACATGGCTGATCAAGCGAACAAGAACTCAAATGGTAGCGGTCACGCTGCACCGGCAATCAATGGTAGAGCCTATGTCCTGACTGACCACACATATGATGTGGTCGTTGTTGGTGCGGGTGGGGCCGGTTTGCGTGCCACGCTGGGTGCGGCTCAAGAAGGCCTGAAGACGGCATGTGTGACCAAGGTGTTTCCGACGCGTTCGCATACCGTAGCAGCCCAGGGCGGCGTCGCAGCGGCGCTTGGCAACATGGGCCCGGACGACTGGCGCTGGCATATGTATGACACTGTCAAAGGCGCCGACTGGTTGGGCGATCAGGATTCGATCGAATATTTGTGCCGTTATGCGCCTGAGGCGGTTTATGAACTTGAGCATTACGGCGTGCCGTTTTCGCGGACGGAAAACGGTAAAATTTATCAGCGTCCGTTTGGCGGAATGACGACCGAATTCGGAGAGGGCCCGCCAGCGCAACGGACCTGTGCAGCCGCCGACCGCACCGGCCACGCGCTGTTGCATACCATGTATGGCCAGTCGCTTCGCCATGCGGCGGACTTCTTCATCGAATATTTCGCGCTTGACCTCATAATGGACTCCGATGGCGCCTGCCGTGGCATTGTTGCCCTAAACATGGAAGATGGCACGCTGCACCGCTTCCGCGCCAAGAAGACGATCTTGGCCACAGGCGGTTACGGCCGCGCCTATTTCTCCTGTACATCGGCCCACACATGTACCGGCGACGGCAACGCGATGGTACTGCGTGCCGGCCTGCCCCTTCAGGATATGGAATTCGTACAATTCCATCCCACCGGCATCTACGGAGCAGGTGTTCTGATTACCGAGGGCGCGCGCGGCGAAGGTGGTTATGTCACAAACAGCGAAGGCGAGCGCTTCATGGAGCGCTACGCCCCGAGCGCCAAGGACTTGGCCTCTCGCGATGTCGTCTCGCGTTCGATGACCATCGAGATACGCGAAGGCCGCGGTGTTGGGCCCAACAAGGATCATATCTTCCTGCATCTTGACCACCTCGACCCGGCGATTCTTGCTGAACGTCTGCCGGGCATTACGGAAAGTGCCAAGGTGTTTTCTGGCGTCGATCTGCGCCGCGAGCCGATCCCAGTATTGCCGACCGTTCACTACAATATGGGCGGCATACCAACCAATTATCACGGCGAAGTTGTTACCCTGAAGAATGGCGACCCCGATCATATTGTTCCGGGTCTATTGGCGTTGGGCGAAGCGGCCTGCGTTTCGGTCCATGGCGCCAATCGCCTCGGCTCTAACTCTTTGATTGACTTGATCGTATTCGGACGCGCGGCGGGCTTGCGCTGTGCTGAAACGATCGAGCAAGGCGATGCGCAGCAGGATTTGCCCAAAGAATCTGCCGATCTCGCGTTGTCGCGCCTCGACCGATTCCGATATGCAAGCGGATCGACGCCGACGGCAGAACTGCGATTGCGCATGCAGCGAACGATGCAGAATAATTGTGCCGTTTTCCGTGACGGTCCGGTGCTGGAAGAGGGTGTGGAATTGATTTCCGACGTTTGGCGTCAGACTGAGGATATCAATGTAACCGACCGATCATTGATCTGGAATTCGGATCTGATTGAAACGCTGGAATACGATAATCTGATCGTGCAAGCGGCAACCACTATGGTCGGCGCGGCCAACCGGCTGGAAAGCCGCGGCGCGCATGCACGAGAAGATTTTCCCGAACGTGATGACGAAAACTGGATGAAGCACACCCTGACGTGGACTGATGAGGCCAACAAGTCGGTACGCATAGATTATCGGCCGGTGCATACCTACACCATGACCAACGAAGTCAGTTACATCGAACCGAAAGCACGCGTGTATTGATGCAAACTGACGGTTGATTTTAGCCCCAATTGACACCTACAGTGCGCTCGGTTTGAGTAGCCGGAATCGCGACACCGAAAGGGATCGTCAAGGTACCGGACTGCGGCAGCTGGCGCGCGTTGGTATCGCAACGCTCCGTCCGGTATTGTCTCCTAACAGGGGCGCAACGAGCGTGGGGAAAAAACCGAAACAGACGACCACCGGCCACGGCGACCGCATCGCACCTGACCCGTTGTCCATTGTTCTGCCAGCACTTTCAGCCTTAGGTGCCATAGCCTCGATCGCCACCATAAATTGGGCCGCTGAAGACCACGACACCACACACACCGGCTCGAAGCGCAAGACCACGATGGCATTGCGTGATTTGGAAAGCTGCTGTCTCGGGCTGACCGACATTTTTGGTCGTCTTCAACGCAATGCCGCGATCTTCTCCGGTGAAAGCGCGTTTGCCTCGCTGCCATTGAAGTTCGGCGTGCACGGGCCCAGGATCGATGCCCAAACGGCCAAGATCTTCCAACAGCTTGCCAATGATATTGCTTCGATGCAGGTTCTGGCTGTCCACAACAGTTTTGCCGCCATGACGGCGATTGAGGACGGCGAAATCGAGGCTCCTGATGATGTTTATTTTGGCTTTGGCGAGCAGCAGGAACGCCTGAACGATCTATTGATCAAGCGCCCGGCCCTCAAGCAGGTAATCGAAGCGGGCGGGGAAGTTGCCGATAAGTTGACGCTGCTCGTTCGCCAGCTCAAATCCTGCCAAGTCACAAAGGACGCCGGTGACAGCCGAGACCGTGTGCCGCACTCTACGCCTTCAGCGGCTGGCAAAAGTTGACATTGAGCGCCGCCATCGACATGTGTTCTCTGGTTGAGTTTATCCGGCGAGCTTGCCCATTGGGCTTGGATCGACGGCGAACGGCTCGATACAGAACTGCCGGCAAATCAGAAGGGAAGCGGCCCCATGGTCCAGTTGACGCTGCCAAGGAACTCCACCATCCAAAAGGGCAAGGCCTGGAACAAGAAGGAGCGAAAGGGCAAGTGGCGAGAATTCCGAATTTATCGCTGGTCGCCGGATGATGACGCCAATCCACACCTGGACAGTTATTGGGTAAATCTTGACGACTGTGGGCCGATGGTTCTCGACGGCCTTAACAAGATCAAGAATGAAATCGATTCGACTCTGACCTATCGCCGCTCCTGCCGGGAGGGCATCTGCGGGTCCTGTGCCATGAACATCAATGGCACCAACCGACTTGCCTGCCTGCAGTCGATTGAGGACCTATCGGGACCGGTATCGATCTATCCATTACCGCATTTGCCGGTGATCAAGGATCTGGTGCCCGATCTCACCAATTTCTTTGCCCAGCACCGGTCTATTGAGCCCTGGCTCAAGACAGCGACCCCAACTCCGCCCGGTGAGTGGCGGCAATCTCGCGATGACCGGGAAAAACTCGACGGGCTTTACGAGTGCATCCTGTGCGCCTGCTGTTCGACGTCATGCCCAAGCTATTGGTGGAATCAGGACCGGTATTTGGGGCCCGCAATCCTGCTTCAGGCTTATCGTTGGATTAACGACAGCCGCGATGAAGCGACTGGCGAGCGCCTGGACAATTTGGAAGATCCGTTCCGCCTCTATCGCTGTCATACAATAATGAATTGCGCCAAGGCGTGTCCAAAGGGTCTCAACCCCGCCAAAGCCATCGCCGAAATAAAGAAACTGATGGTCCAGCGCCGCGTTTAAGATTGCCGTGGCGGGTTTGTCAGGAATTAATTCTAATTAATCTCTGTAAACACATACGAATAACGGAAAATAATTAAAGGCCAGAAGCGCTATAAGCAGCTTCTGACCTTTTAGGATTGCCGACGAAGACGACCGAGTCGGCAAAAATGGCCAGCGCCCCCGTCTGCCCGGAGGGGGCGCTGTACAAAACTTACGCAGCCCGGCGCCGCTTAGCAGCCTTCTTGGCAGGCTTCTTCGCGCTGGCCTTACGAGCAGCCGGCTTACGAGCAGCCGCTGCCTTGCGCACGGTCGACTTGCGAGCCGTTGACTTACGTGCTGTCGACTTGCGGGCCGTTGACTTACGAGCCGTTGACTTGCGAGCCTTGGTCTTGCGAGCCGTCGACTTCCGTGCTGCTGACTTGCGAGCCGCTGCCTTACGAGCAGGCTTACGAGCAGGCTTGCGAGCGACCTTCCGCTTCTTAGCGACAGGCTTACGAGCGACCTTCCGCTTCTTAGCGGCAGGCTTACGAGCAACCTTCTTCTTTGCACTCTTACGAGCTGCCGGCTTCTTAGCAACCGCCTTACGGGTTACCTTCTTACGAGCCGGTGCCTTCCTCTTGGCAGGCTTCTTAGCCTTCTTTACTCTCGATACCTTCTTTTTCACTGCTTTAGCCATAGGTAGTCTCCCTCTTAAGTTCGAATCATTTCGAACAATAAAACCATGCGCAAATTCATTTGTTTTGTTGACAACGAATTTGATTCTCAGTGCTTTTTTTTCGCCAAATCGCACGGTCTGTTGCACGAAATCATCAATTATTGAGTGTTTTTCGTGATTTACTATGCTTGAAATATACAAAGAATGAGGTCGTTACGATAAGTGTCTAACTACAATGAAAGCCTTCAGAGTCCAGAAATCATCAATTGATTATCTCAAAACAATAGAATTTGGCCTGTAATATTGATCGTTTTATAAATGAGATTTGGCACATTAAATTGGCTTGAATTTAAAGACGTTCAATAATTCTCGTTTTGAATTGCTGTAAATCAATCAGGAAGAGCTCACAGCCATTTTTACGCGAGAACCGAGTGCCCAATTCCAGTCAGAGCCAATTGCGTCCGGAAATCCTATCAATACCCTTATCGACAGCTTGACCAGGCGGCCATCGCCGGGTAGCCGGATGCGGGTCATCGTTGGATATAAAGAATAGGCCATGCAGCAAGAATACCTAAGCCGTCTCTCCTCGGGGCGCCTGGAGGCGGATCCGTCGCAGCTGGCCCTGGTTGAGCGCTTCGCCGAGCTTTCCAAAGCGCTCTCTCTCAAGGCTCCGCCAAAGACATTGTTGCGCGCTCTATTCGGACTTGGCACGCCGGAATGGAAGGCTGCGCCCACCGGACTCTACATCTATGGCCCTGTGGGGACCGGCAAAACGATGCTCATGGATCTCTTTTTTGATAACGTGAAATTTCAGCCGAAACAGCGTGCCCATTTTCATGAATTCATGGCGGACGTTCATGATCGGATTGCCGCAGCCCGCAAATCCACACCCGGCGATCCAATACCCAAAGTGGGCAGCGCCATTGCCCGATCGGCCCGTCTATTGTGTTTTGATGAGCTGCATATCACGAACATCGCCGATGCCATGATCTTGGGCCGCCTCTTCGCCCAACTCTTCAAAGACGGCGTGACGGTGGTTTCAACCTCTAATAGCCATCCTGACGATCTCTATCACAACGGTCTCAATCGCGATCTGTTTTTGCCCTTCATAGCCATGGTTAGAGAGAACATGGAAGTGGTTGAACTTGCCGCAGCCAAGGACTTCCGCTTGCAAAAGCTGCAAGGGCGCCGGTTGTATTTTACGCCCGCCGATACCCATGCCAAAGCCGAGCTCGATGCATCTTTTACCGCCCTGACTGGTCTGCCACGGGGACGCCGGCGCGTTCTGGAGTTAAAGGGGCGTCGTCTGGTGGTGCCCGAAGCCGCAATGGGCGTTGCCCGGTTCACATTTGACGATCTTTGCGAAAAGCCTTTAGGCAGTCTCGACTATCTGAGATTGGCGCATACCTTTCACACCGTCCTGATCGACAATATCCCGCGCCTAACACCTGATCGGCGCAATGCCGCCCGCCGCTTTGTCAATTTGATAGACACGCTTTATGACTGCGGTGTCGGCTTGGTGGCCTCGGCCGACGCCGAACCGAACGAACTCTATACGGAAGGCGACAACGCAGTCCTTTTTGAACGTACTGCCAGCCGGCTATTCGAAATGCGTTCAGAGGCGTATTTGCGTGCCCGCCGCCGCGTGTCCAGCGCCGACGCTGAACAAACCCCGCCGGATTTGGAACCAGAGGCATAACGCCTTAGCCAAAAGATCTCTGCGTCATCACCGCCAGTTAACGCCAACAAGGACAATTAGCCCCAACCCGGTACTGTTGGATCTCGCTTGGGTTGAACCAATGCGCATTTCCGGCTAACCAACCGGCAGCCGCGATTATGCCGTTGGATCTAACCGGTTTCCATGCCAATGAATACCAAAGCAATCTGTGAAGCCTTGAATGAGTTACGGGTACCGGTGCCGCGGGTCTGATTTTCAGTGGACATGGACCACAGGCTCAGCCATGTGGCTTAAGAATTAGGAATTTAGAGGAGCAATAAAATGGCACGCAACAAGATCGCTCTTATCGGTGCCGGTATGATTGGCGGTACGTTGGCTCACCTGGTTGGCCTTAAGGAACTGGGCGACGTGGTCTTGTTCGACATTGCAGACGGTATTCCCGAGGGCAAATCGCTGGACATTGCTCAATCGGGCGCCGTCGAGGGCTTCGATTCCAATCTTAAGGGAACAACGGCCTACTCCGATATCGAAGGGGCCGATGTTTGTATCGTAACCGCCGGTGTGCCACGCAAGCCCGGCATGAGCCGCGATGATCTGCTTGGTATCAATCTCAAAGTCATGGAGCAAGTCGGTGCCGGCATTCGCAAGTACGCGCCGAACGCGTTGGTGATCTGCATCACCAATCCGCTGGATGCCATGGTCTGGGCGCTCCAGAAATTTTCCGGTTTGCCGCAAAATCAAGTGGTCGGCATGGCCGGTATCCTCGACACCGGGCGTTTCCGTCACTTCTTGGCTGACGAACTGAACGTATCAGTGGAGGATGTGACCGCTTTCGTTCTTGGCGGGCATGGCGACGATATGGTGCCGCTTGCACGCTATTCGACCGTCGCCGGCATTCCGTTGCCCGATGTGGTCAAGATGGGTTGGCTGAGCCAGGACCGCCTCAATGCAATCATCGATCGGACTCGCAAGGGCGGCGGTGAAATTGTGGCGCTATTGAAGGCTGGCTCTGCCTATTATGCGCCAGCCTCATCGGCAATTCAGATGGCCGAGAGCTATCTCAAAGACAAGAAGCGCGTGTTGCCGTGCGCAGCTTTCCTGAACGGCGAATTCGGTGTGAAAGGTATGTATGTCGGCGTACCTGTGGTTATTGGTGCCGGCGGTGTCGAACGCATTCTGGAGATTGATCTGAATTCGGAAGAGCGCGCCATGTTCACCAAGTCCGTAGCTTCCGTGAAGGGCTTGATCGATGCATGTGTTGGAATTGCGCCGCAGCTTGGCCAGTAGCAATGTCTGTTTTCACAACGGGTTAATGATGAGGGAATTATGTCTAATGGTGCAATAGAGGCACCGCCGCTAACGGCCATCGGCCCATACGCGCTTGGCCGCAGAGCGGGCGAGCATATCTTCTTTTCCGGTCAGATCCCTCTTGATCCAGCCACCGGTAAGTTGGTGGAGGGCGGCGTTGAAGCCCAGACCGAGCAGGTCTTGCGAAACATTGCTACGCTGCTTGCCGCCGCCGGCCTGTCGAATGCCAATGTCATAAAGACAACGGTCTTCATGACCGACATGTCAGAATTTGCATCCATGAACAGTGTCTATGCCAAGCATTTCAGTGAGCCATATCCGGCGCGCTCGACGATAGGTGTGGCGGCGCTACCCCTTGGCGCCCGTGTCGAAATAGAGGTGATAGCATTCACCAACGTATAGATCATGCCGGCATTAAGCCACTTCAATCGAATTAGTCCTTGGGATCTAAGAATCATCGAGTCGAGGTTCAGATGAACATTCATGAGTACCAGGCCAAAGAGCTCTATCGTCAGTATGGCGTTCCAACATCGACCGGCCATCCTGCCTTCAGCGTCGAAGAAGCCGTTGCTGCGGCGGAAAAGCTGCCCGGGCCGGTTTGGGTTGTCAAAGCGCAGATTCATGCCGGCGGGCGCGGCAAAGGCAAATTCAAAGAGCCAGAGGCGGGCGAGAAGGGCGGTGTGCGCCTCGCGAAGTCCGTTGATGAAGTGCGCGAGTTTGCCGGCCAGATGCTGGGCAAGACTTTGGTCACAGTCCAAACCGGAGCTGCAGGACGGGTCGTCAATCGTCTTTATGTTGAAGAAGGCTCAGACATCGACCAAGAGTTTTATCTATCCGCACTCGTAGACCGCGCAACATCGCGCGTCTCTTTCATAGCCTCAACCGAAGGCGGCATGGATATCGAGCAGGTCGCACACGACACTCCGGAAAAGATCTTGACCATCTCAATCGACCCGGCATCGGGCTTCCAGCAATTCCATGGTCGCAAGATTGCATTTGCCCTGGGCCTCAAAGGCGACCAAGTCAAGCAATGTGTCGCCATGGTCGCCAACCTCTACAAGATGGTGATCGAAAAGGATATGAGCCTTCTCGAGATCAATCCGCTGGTGGTGACCAAGCAGGGAAATCTGATCGCGCTCGATGGCAAGATGAACTTCGACTCCAACGCCCTGTTCCGCCAAAAGGACATCGTCGAGATGCGCGATTTCGACGAGGAAGACGAAAAAGAGATCGAAGCCTCGAAATATGATTTATCCTATATCGCGCTCGATGGAGAAATCGGCTGCATGGTCAACGGTGCCGGCCTTGCCATGGCAACGATGGATATAATCAAGCTCTATGGTATGGAGCCGGCGAATTTTCTCGACGTCGGCGGTGGCGCGGGCCGTGACAAGGTGACGGCGGCATTCAAGATCATCACCGCCGATCCCAACGTCAAAGGGATCTTGGTCAATATCTTTGGCGGCATCATGCGCTGCGATATCATCGCCGAGGGCGTGATCGCGGCGGTCAAGGAAGTTGGCTTGGAAGTTCCGTTGGTCGTGCGCCTTGAAGGCACCAATGTGTCACTCGGCAAACAGATCCTCAACGATAGCGGTCTTAGAATTGTCGCAGCAGACGATCTCGCTGACGCGGCCCAAAAGATCACCGACGAAGTCAGAAAGGCCGCGTAATATGGCAATCCTTGTCGACAGAAATACAAAGGTAATCTGCCAGGGTATCACCGGCAGCCAGGGCACATTTCATACCATTCAAGCTATTGCCTACAGCCCGAATACGGTTGGCGGCGTGACACCCGGAAAAGGCGGCACCGTGCATCCTGATGCCGGTCTGGCCAACGTCCCGATATTCGATACGGTCGCTGAAGCCAAGGCAAAGACGGGTGCGACCGCAAGCGCAGTCTACGTGCCGCCGCCATTTGCCGCCGATGCTATTCTTGAGGCAATCGATGCCGAAATCCCGCTCATCGTGTGCATTACTGAAGGCATTCCGGTGATGGATATGATCAAGGTGAAGCGCGCACTGCAAGGCTCGAAGAGCCGGCTCGTCGGCCCCAACTGTCCCGGCGTCCTGACACCGGATCAATGCAAGATCGGCATTATGCCGGGCAACATTTTCACGCGCGGTCATGTCGGCATTGTATCGCGCTCCGGCACCCTGACCTATGAGGCCGTCAAAGCAGACGACAGATGCGGGCCTGGGCCAATCAACGGCGGTAGGCCTAGGCGGTGATCCGGTCAAAGGAACGGAATTCACCGATGTCTTGGAGATGTTCCTGGCGGATAAGGATACGAACTCCATTATTATGATCGGCGAGATTGGCGGTGCTGCAGAGGAAGAGGCAGCCGAGTTCATCAAATCGGAGGCGGCCCGGGGTCGCAAAAAGCCGATGGCTGGATTTATTGCTGGCGTGACGGCCCCGCCGGGGCGGCGGATGGGCCATGCCGGCGCCATCATTTCTGGCGGTAAGGGCGGTGCTGGCGATAAGATAGAAGCGATGAAGTCGGCCGGCATAGCAATCGCGGATAGTCCGGCCTCACTTGGCACCACGCTTGCAGGCGTCTTGAAAGGATGATGGTCTCGAATCTGATCGACAGTGCCCGAGCGTTGGCGCCACCGTTGTTGTCCACGAGTTTTGATGCCAGACCCTGAAAACAAGGGTTGCAATCCCTACATGCATGGGCGGATATCAAAGGCTGGCGCTGATTAATCAATCAGCGTCAAGAATTTACCCCGCTTTGCGAATAGCCGTGCACGTCAGGAACTAATTGAACAGGCCCAGGATTTGTCATGTCACGTCAAGCGTCGAATGCAGCCTTCGCCCGAACCTCTTTTCTTCATGGCGTGAACGCCGCCTACATCGAAGAGATGCAGGCGCTTTATGAGCGCAATCCCGGCGCTGTGGGCGATGAATGGCGCCTGTTCTTCCAAAGCTTGCAAGAAACAGCCACCCAGGACAGCAGCGGGCCGTCCTGGGCCAGGCCATTGGACGAACTTCAGTCCAATGGCGATGCCGACCTGTTGGCCGCACTGACCGGTGATTATGCGAGCACGGAGCAGGCCTTGCGCGCCAAGATCGAGGCACGTGCGGCTTACGGCGGTATAGATCTATCGGTCGGCGCATCGATTCGCGCCACTCAGGACTCATTGCGCGCTCTGATGCTGATCCGCGCCTTTCGCGTGATGGGCCACCTTGCTGCCGATCTTGATCCCCTCGGACTGGCCGAACGTCGGATTCACAACGAATTGAAGCCTGAAACTTATGGCTTTACCAGAGCCGATTGGGACCGGCCGATCTTTATCGATAACGTCCTTGGTCTTGAGACGGCGACCATCCGCCAGATATTGCGGATAGTGCAGCGCACCTACTGCGAGCACATTGGTGTCGAGTTTATGCACATCACCAATCCTGAGCAGAAGAGTTGGATCCAGGAGCGTATCGAAGGCGAGGAAAAGGAAGTTCACTTCACCCTCGAGGGCAAAAAAGCGATTCTGAACAAGCTTATGGAGGCGGAGACCTTTGAGCAGTTCTGCGGCGCCAAATATACCGGCACGAAGCGGTTCGGATTGGACGGCGGCGAAGCAATGGTCCCGGCGTTAGAGCAAATAATTAAGCGTGGCGGCCAATTGGGCCTCAGAGAAATCGTCATCGGTATGGCGCATCGCGGTCGTCTTAATGTCCTTGCTAGCGTTATGAGCAAACCGCACCGCGCGATCTTTAACGAATTCAAGGGGGGATCCTTCAAACCCGATGATGTCGAAGGCTCCGGCGACGTCAAATATCATCTAGGCGCTTCCTCCGACCGGTCGTTCGACGGCAATAACGTGCATTTGTCTTTGACCGCCAATCCCTCGCATTTGGAGATCGTCGATCCTGTTGTGCTTGGCAAGGTCCGCGCTAAGCAAGACCAGCACGGTTGTCAGCCAGATGAACGCTCGCTCGTGCTACCGCTCCTCATTCACGGTGACGCGGCGTTTGCCGGTCAGGGCGTGGTCGCCGAATGCCTCGGTCTGTCAGGATTGAAGGGGCACCGCACCGGCGGTTCGATCCATTTCATAATCAACAACCAGATCGGCTTCACGACGAACCCGCAATTTTCGCGGTCGTCACCCTATTGTTCAGACGTCGCCAAGATGGTGGAGGCGCCGATTTTTCATGTCAACGGCGATGATCCCGAGGCCGTCGTCCACGTGGCCAAAATTGCCACGGAGTTCCGGCAGAAATTTCAGAAGCCCGTCGTCATCGACATGTTCTGCTATCGTCGCTTTGGTCACAATGAGAGCGATGAACCCGCCTTCACCCAACCGCGGATGTATCAAAAGATCCGCGCGCACGACACCGTTGTCACCATCTATGGTCAAAAGCTCACAGACGATGGTGTGATGTCGGCTGCCGAAGTCACTGACATGAAGACCCGGGTCAGGGCGCATTTGGATGATGAGTTTCAGAATTCCGACACCTTCAAACCCAACAAGGCAGATTGGCTTGACGGGCGTTGGTCCGGGATTGGGTTTGCAGAAGACGACGCCCGCCGCGGCAACACGGATGTCGATCTGGCCACCCTGCGTGAGGTTGGCCGCCAGATCACCGCCATTCCATCAGATGTCAACGCCCACCGCACCGTCGCACGCCTGTTCGAACGCCGCCGCGAGATGATTGACACAGGCGAAGGCATCGACTGGGCGATGGCCGAGCAATTGGCGTTTGCAACGCTCTTGAAAGAGAAGTACCCGGTTCGCCTGTCGGGCCAGGATGTCGAAAGGGGCACATTTTCACAGCGCCATTCTGTCATAATCGATCAACAAACCGGCGATCGATTTACACCATTGGAACGTGTTGCATCCGATCAGGCGCGGTTTGAAGTCATCAACTCAATGTTGTCCGAAGAGGCCGTTCTGGGCTTTGAGTATGGCTATTCGCTGGCCGAACCGATGGCACTTACGCTGTGGGAAGCGCAGTTTGGCGATTTTGCGAACGGTGCCCAAGTGGTCATCGATCAGTTCATCTCGTCGGGTGAGCGTAAGTGGTTGCGCATGTCGGGCCTGGTCTTGCTGTTGCCCCATGGCTATGAGGGCCAGGGCCCCGAACACTCTTCAGCCCGTTTGGAGCGCTATTTGCAGCTCAGTGCGGAAGACAACTGGCAGGTCGCCTATTGTTCGACCCCGGCGAACTACTTCCACATCTTGCGCCGCCAGCTCCATCGTAATTTCCGTAAACCACTTGTCCTGATGACTCCTAAATCATTGCTGCGTCACAAGCGCGTCGTTTCTCGCCTCGATGAATTGGGACCGGACACATCGTTTCATAGATTGCTGGATGATGATTGCGATACCCGGTACTCAGCGAACAAATCCGGAGCGGTGGTGTTAAGACCTGACAATGAGATCCGCCGCGTCGTCATGTGTTCGGGCAAAGTCTATTACGACCTGTTTGAGGCGCGTGAGCAGGCCGGGACCAACGACGTTTATCTGCTGCGCTTCGAGCAGCTTTATCCATTTCCAGCACGCGCACTAATCGCAGAGTTAGAGCGTTTCCGTGATGCTGAAATGGTCTGGTGTCAGGAAGAGCCACGCAACATGGGTGGCTGGCATTATGTTGAGAGCAATATCGAATGGGCGTTGGAGCATGCGGGATGCAAACATACCCGGCCACAATATGTCGGGCGCCCGGCGTCAGCATCGACGGCAACGGGTTTACTGTCCAAACACATCAGCGAACAAAACACCTTGGTGTCACAGGCTTTGGAGTAAACGCAATTGAGAGTCAAACAGGACCGACCCTTCCGATCCTAGGCAAAAGCAGTCACAGGGCCAAACAATGAGCATTGAAATCAAAGTTCCCACGCTTGGCGAGAGTGTCACTGAGGCAACCGTTGGCCAATGGTACAAGAAAGCCGGTGACGCCGTAGAAGTTGACGAACCGCTTTGTGAGCTTGAGACGGACAAGGTGTCCGTCGAAGTCCCAGCACCAGTTGCCGGTATTTTGGCATCCATTGATGTCGAGGCGGGTGCGACGGTTGCGGTTGGTACAACGATTGGCGCAATCGCCGAAGGCGAAGGCGCTGTCGCGGCGCCTGCACCGCCAGCGCCTCCGGCTGCCGAGCCCGCACCCACACCCGCACCCTCTGCGGCCAATGGCGGCGGGCCGGCCATGCAACCGACGCCGGCGGCGCGCAAGATCCTGGAAGAAAAAGGTATACCCGCAAGTGAGGTCCAAGGCACCGGCAAGCGTGGCCAGGTACTGAAGGCAGATGCGCTGGCGGCAGCACCATCGAGCCAGCCAGCGGTCTATTCGTCGTTGGCACCGGCGCCAGCGTCGGTGATGCAGGCCCGTGCGCCGGCCGCTCCAGATGATGCCAGCCGCGAAGAGCGCCTGCCAATGAGCCGTCTACGCCAGACGATTGCGCGGCGCCTGAAAGATGCACAAAACACTGCAGCGATCCTGACGACCTTCAACGATGTCGACATGACAGCGGTGATGCAGCTTCGCGATCAATACAAGGCGCTGTTCGAAAAACGCCATGGCACCAAGCTCGGCTTTATGGGGTTTTTCGTGAAATCGTGTGTACAAGCCCTGAAGGAGGTGCCGGCGGTCAATGGAGAGATCGACGGCAACGACATTATCTATAAGGATTATTATCACATTGGTGTGGCCGTCGGCACGGATAAGGGGCTGGTGGTGCCGGTGGTGCGCGATGCAGATCGATTGTCCCTGGCGGAAATCGAGGCCTCAATTGCTGATTTCGGCGCCCGCGCACGTGCCGGCAAGCTCGGCATCGAGGACATGCAGGGCGGCACCTTTACGATTTCCAACGGCGGGGTTTACGGCTCCATGCTGTCAACGCCAATCCTCAATGCGCCACAGTCCGGCATTCTTGGCATGCATCGCATCGAAGAGCGGCCAGTTGTTCGCAATGGCCAGGTCGTTGCCCGCCCGATGATGTACTTGGCGCTGTCATATGATCACCGTATCGTCGACGGCAAGGAAGCCGTTACATTTCTCGTCCGCGTCAAGGAATGTCTGGAAGATCCTCAACGCTTCATCCTCGACCTCTGATGCCTCCACGAAAGCATTCGGATAAAAAATAATGTCCCACGACCTTATCGTCATCGGCACCGGCCCGGGTGGTTACGTGTGCGCCATTCGCGCGGCCCAACTCGGCATGAAGGTTGCCGTTGTTGAAAAGCGCGCAACACACGGCGGCACCTGCCTCAACGTGGGCTGCATTCCGTCAAAAGCACTGCTCCATGCAAGCGAGCTTTTCGAAGAAGCCGGCCACGCGTTTCCAGATATGGGGATCGAGGTCGCCCCGCGCTTGAATTTGGAAAAAATGCTCGCCTTCAAGGATGAGGGTGTGAAGGGCAATGTCGACGGCGTCGCCTATCTTTTGAACAAAAACAAGATTGAGCACTTTCATGGCACCGGCAAAATACTGGCGCCCGGCAAAGTCGAAGTGACGTTTATGAACGGCGAGACCAAAGTGCTGGATGCCAGCAACATTGTTATCGCCACCGGCTCCGACATTGCACCGCTGCCGGGCGTCGAGATCGATGAGAAGAAAATCGTGTCATCAACCGGCGCGCTGTCACTGGAGACGGTGCCAGGTAAAATGCTTGTCGTTGGTGCAGGTGTCATCGGCCTGGAACTCGGATCGGTCTGGCGCCGGCTTGGCAGCGAGGTCACGGTGGTTGAATTCCTGGACCGCATTCTGCCGGGCATGGACGGCGAAGTCGCACGTCAATTCCAGCGCATTCTGACCAAGCAGGGTATCGCCTTCAAGCTTGCTCACAAGGTCACCGGCGTAACCGAAAAAGGAGGTGGCCTATCCGTTGCCATCGAGCCGTCAGCAGGTGGCGGGGCATCAGAGACGCTTGACGCAGACGTTGTCCTCGTTTGCATCGGCCGGCGCCCGTATACTGACGGACTTGGCTGCGAAGAGGCCGGGATCGAACGTGACGATCAGCATCGCATAGGTGTCGATGACCACTTCCAGACCAATCTGGCCGGCGTTTATGCCATTGGCGACGTTATCCGCGGTCCGATGCTGGCGCATAAGGCCGAAGACGAGGGAATCGCCGTGGCCGAGTTACTCGCCGGTCAGGCCGGCCACGTCAATTATCGCGCCATACCCAATGTCATTTACACCTTTCCGGAGGTCGCAAGCGTCGGCCAATCGGAGGAGGAATTGAAAGAGGCCGGCATTGCCTATCGGGTTGGCAAGTTTCCGTTCACCGCCAATGGGCGCGCCAAGGTCAACCGCACCACCGATGGCTTCGTCAAGATTCTGTCCGAAGAGAGCACGGATCGCATTCTGGGCGTACACATCATCGGCCCGCACGCCGGCGAAATGATTGCCGAGGCCGTCGTATTGATGGAATTTGGCGGCTCGGCGGAGGACTTGGCACGCACATGTCACGCCCACCCGACGCTTTCAGAGGCGGTCAAAGAAGCCGCACTATCGGTCGACAAGCGCGCCATTCATATGTGAGTCACACATACTCAGAAATTCTCCACCCAGGGCCTAAGTTCGATTTCCCAGGTCCAGGCCGAACGCGGCTGATTGACTGCAAAAAGATAGGCCTCCGCGATGGCATCTGGGTCGAGAAAACTATCGGGTCCGGCGCCTTCGCGCTCTGTGCGCCCGCGCGCAACATTCTTGACACCGCCATCGATCACAAAATGCGCCACATGCACGCCCTTGGGTGCAAGTTCGCGGGCCATCGATTGGGCAAGCCCGCGCAATGCAAACTTGCCCATCGCAAACGGTGCCGACATCGCGTAGCCCTTGACGCTGGCCGAAGCGCCGGTGAACAGGATGGCGCCCGTACCGCGCGCCACCATGCGCTTGGCCGCTTGCTGCCCCACCAGGAAACCGCCATAGCCCGACACGGCAATCGCATTGGCGACCTCTGCGGTGTCGACATCGATGATTGAGCCACGCACCCGAGCGCTGGGGTTGTAGACGACCACATCAATGCCGGCAAAGTCGGCATCGACCGCCTTAAAGAGATCTTCGACCGACTTGGGTTCTTTCACATCACAGCTATACGTCTTGGCATTGGTATCTGTGGCCAGCGCACCATCGCCGCCACCGCTGCGCGAAGCAAGAGCGATGGCATAACCGTTGTTATGAAAGAGGCGGGCGACAGAGGCACTGATCCCCGTCCCTGCGCCCACAATGAGTGCTGATTTGGTCATGATTGCGCCTCCACCGATCCGTGCCGTTAAACGTCAATCTTAGGCGGCTTTTGGTGATGTACAAAGAAAATCAGGACCGGGGGTGGGCGGCATCATAAACGCCGAGCAAGTGCTCACGGTCCACTTCGGTGTAGAGCTGTGTCGTCGACAGCGAGGCGTGGCCCAGCAATTCCTGGATCTGGCGTAGGTCGGCACCGGCAGACAGGAGGTGTGTTGCAAAGGAATGGCGCAGCGCGTGCGGCGTCGCCGTTTCCGGCAGCATCAATTCCTCACGCAGGCGCGCCATCGCAAGCTGCACGACGCGTGCGCTGAGCGGTCCGCCCTTTGCACCCCGAAACAGGGCAGCATCAGGCTCAAGGTCGTACGGTAGCAGTTTGAGGTAATTGGTGATGGCAGAAACAACTGCCGGCAACACCGGTACGACGCGTTCTTTTTGGCCCTTGCCCATGATTCTCAAAACATCGCGATCGCGGGTCGGCCGATCCCGATAACTGATCTGCAATGCCTCTGAAATCCGCAGGCCGCAGCCATAAAGGAGGAGCAATACGGCGACATCCCGCGCGACAATCCAATCGAGATCCGCTGCCATCCCGCCTGCAACCACCGCGCGCGCATTATCAACGGTCAATGGCCGTGGCACCGAGCGCGGCTTTTTTGGCATGTGCACGGTGAGAATTGCGCGATTGCGAAGAATTTCTTCCTTTTCGAGCCACCGAAAAAACATCCGCAAGGCACTCATCTGGCGCGCAAGCGACCGGCTGACAATGCCTTTGCCCCTGCGTGCCGCCATGAACGCGCGGATCGTTTTGGTATCGATCTCGGAAATGTCCCGCAGTGCGGCGGGCCGGCCAAGCTTGCGCGCCAAAAAGTCCAGGAATTGCGAGAGGTCGCGATAATATGCGTCGTTAGAGTGGGCCGCGTGTCCGAGCTCATCCGCCAAAAACGTCAACCAGTTTTGCACAACCTGATGCAATTCAGCATCACAGACGAGCGGAGATATGCGGTGTTTGAGGCTTGCATCCATTGATTTGCGCGCCGTTCGGCGAATCATATTTATCAGGCGTCAATCCTTCGTTGACGTTGGTTAACAATTCGTTACAACAAACGCTCCACGCGCCGGGAGCCACCCATAAGGCGGTATTGAGTTTGGGTGCGATATGCGGGTTGTGTGGCGAAAATTAGTTTGGACGGACGAATAGCGGGTACGTCATGTCCTTTTACGAATCGTTGGACATTTTTGTCGGCGCGGGCTTGATGTCCGCGGCGCCGGCGATCGGCGCCAATGTCGCCCCGGGCGGTGTCGCCGCCGGGGCGGGGCTATCGGCATTCTTACGAGAGCGCGGCGAGACGGGACGATTCGGCGAGGTGCTGGACTGGCTGGCGCGCGAGGTCTGGCTGAGCAAGGATACCCGTGGCATCCAGGTCGAAGCGGCGCAGAAACATGCGCGAGCTTTAGCCGGAATATTAGAACAAGTCCGCCCAAAGCCGGAGCAGGTGACGGCCGCACTTGCAGCTCAACCGGAGGATCGGGCGGCCGATGCAACAGCAATCGCGGTTGACGTCATTGCCCGTGCACACGAACAAGATCTGTTCAAGGCTCAAGATCTCACCGACCACGTGGCACTGTTCCTGATCGAACGCTTGTTCGTGCAGCTCACAGCGGACGCCAGTATCTTGTCGTCCCTCGGCCCGCATCTTGTTGCCTTTGCACAATCGACGCCAAGCGAAGCGGCGCCATCACCGGCCGCCGAAACATCCGCGACGATGCCCGACACAGTACCGGCACCGTCCGCCCCCGAGCCGGCACCATCACCCGTCGAGCGAACGCCAAGCGCTGCAAGCGTACCGGCCCCCACGGTTCCGACCAGCCCGGCAGCTGCGCCAACGACGTCACTGACTGACAGTGTCCGCCAACGTTATAACATCGGCGATGCAGCCATGAGCCGCTTTGAGGCTATCCTGGAGGCGCAACAGCTCAAGCCTGAGGAGCGGGCCACCCGACTAGAGGAGCTGGCAGTTTGGCTGCAGGTCACAACCGCCCAGCTTGTTAAGCCATCCAATGACGATCCAGAAATTCGCCGCCTGAAGACGTGTGCGGCAGACGCACTGACCAACGGTGACTTTGAGTCGGCGATGGATTTCTTGAACGAGGTCCGCCGCGCCTTGCGCGCCATGCGACGCCGAACCGAACAACGCCTGGAAGATGAAATGCATCAATTGAAGTTGCAGGCGATCGACGAGGCCGCGGCCTGTGCGAGGCTTGGTGAATTGGCATTTGCCGGCGGTAAATACGATAATGCATCAGAGCTTTTTGCCGAAGCTGCCGACAGTGTTCCGACCAGCGAGCTCGCAATTCGGTTGAATTATTCGCTGCGCCAGGCCGATGCCCTCTATCGAAAAGGCGACATGGCGGATGACGAATTGATCTTATCGGCCGCCGCCGAGCACTATCGCCGCGCCTTGCAGGCGGCCGAAAACCACGACAATGAATCGTTGTTGGTCGAAGCCCGCTGTGCACTGGGCTCGACATTAAGCCGCGTGTCGCGATTCGCCGACAACACCACGCATCTGCGTGAAGCGGTTGATGTCTGGCAAGGGGCGCTGCGATTGATGGATCGAACCGTTGAGTCGCGCCGGGTGGCAAACGTATTTGCCAACTTGGGCGACGCCCTCTATCGCATCGGCAATATCGACACCGAAACGCAATCCATCAGGCAGGCTGCGGACGCTTACACAGAAGCAGTATCGCTGTTGAACTCCAATGAGCTGCCGCTCGATTGGGCGTTGGCGCAGCTCGGCAGAGGCACCTGCTTGTTGCGCCTTGCCGAGCAAGAGGGCCAGGATCGGTTATGGCTGGATGCGGCGGCAGCTCTGGTGCCGGCTTTGGAATTGCTTGAGGCCGGTGGGCTTGGTGAGGTTGGCGAACAGGCCCGCGCCAGCCTGCGCACGTTCCATGCTAATTTTGCGCGCCTTCTTGGCAGTGAGACCAACGGCGATGGCACGACCGTTCACTAGAGCGATCTGCATTTGATTTGCGCCAGGACGATACCAATTGAAAGCAGATGGGTTTTTCGATCTGCAAGGTGCGATCATTATTACGCTTCAAGTCACACCGTTGTAGCGGTTACAACCAAAAGCACGTCGATCCAGCAGGCACGCAACGCAGACGCCTGACTAACCGATGCTCTGGCCGGTCTTAGCCCAATCGGCAAGAAACTGCTCAAGTCCTTTGTCGGTCAGCGGGTGCCTGACCAATGCGTTGATGGTCGCCGGCGGGATCGTTGCGACATCGGCACCGACGAGAGCGGCCTGTTTGACGTGATTGACCGTTCGGATTGAGGCGGCGAGGATTTCCGTTGAGAACGAGGGATAATTGTCAAAGATGCGGCGAATCTCAGCAATCAATTCCATCCCATCGAGGCCGATATCGTCCAGCCGGCCAATAAACGGCGACACGAAGGTTGCCCCCGCCTTGGCGGCCAACAGCGCCTGATTGGCACTAAAGCATAGCGTCACGTTGACCATGGTCCCCTCATCGACCAGGGTTCGGCAGGCTTTGAGCCCGTCGAGGGTCATCGGCACTTTTATCGCTACGTTTGCCGCGATCTTTGCGAGCACCCGCCCTTCATTCAGCATGCCTTCGGCATCGACGGCGGCGACCTCGGCACTCACAGGTCCGGACACGATATCGCAGATTTCGGCGATGGTTTCTTTGAAGTCACGCCCGGTCTTGGCGATCAGCGAGGGATTAGTCGTCACCCCGTCCAACAGCCCGGAAGCAGCAAGCTCGCGGATCTCGGAAACGTCTGCAGTGTCGACAAAGAACTTCATCGGCTCATCCCTTTTTGCCCTCGCCTCGCCCAAGGAAAACTTTATGCTGGCATATTGATTCGCGGTTTTAGTCTTAAGATATCGCTCTTGAACAGTCTAATCGACATAATGGGCCCGCAGGCCAATTCCGAGGTCCGTGTACCCGTTTTGCTACCCGTAGCGCTCGAGCAAACATACGATTACCTGATCGGCGCGGCAAACGGGCTGGCGCCGGGAGACTTTGTGATCGTACCATTTGGTGCCCAAACGCGGATCGGCGTTGTGTGGGATCGGTCGATTGGGCCTGAAACATCGCTCGATCCGGCAAAACTGAAGACCGTAGCGGAGCGCCTGGAGACACCCGCCCTGCCAATTGCTTCGATGCGCTTTGCTGAATGGGTGTCGGGCTATACGCTGGCACCACTCGGCATGGTCCTGCGCATGATGATGTCGGCAAAGGCTGCATTTGAGCCGACTAAACCGCGCTTTGGTGTCAGACTGGCGGAAACCGCCGACGATCCACCCCGCCTAACACCGGCCCGCCTCAGAGCGATCGAAATTGCCGAAGACGGGTTGATCAGAGCCAAGTCCGCTCTGGCCAATGAAGCCGGCTGCACTACCGGTGTCATAGACGGCTTGGTAAAGGCCGGCACTCTTGTCGAAGTCGCGATTCCACCGAGCCGATTTTCACGCCCCGATCCAAACCATGCGACTGTCCAATTCACACCAGCACAAGACCAAGCGGTACTTACGCTCAAATCAGCCATAGCGCAGGAGGGGTACTCAGCGACTTTACTTGATGGCGTGACAGGGTCGGGCAAAACCGAGGTCTATTTCGAAGCTGTTGCGGCGGCCTTGGAAAAAGATCGCCAGGTTTTGATCATGTTGCCCGAAATTGCACTCACCAGCCAATTCATGGATCGCTTTAAGGCGCGTTTCGGTGTGCCGCCTGTCGAGTGGCACTCGGCGCTGTCAGGGCGCGAGCGCGGGCGGATATGGTGCGCGATCGCGACGGGCGAGGCCCGTGTCGTTGTCGGTGCGCGCTCGGCACTTTTTCTGCCCTATCCAGACCTCGGCTTGATCGTTGTCGATGAAGAGCATGATCAGGGCTTCAAGCAGGAAGACCGGGTCCATTATCAAGCCCGCGACATGGCTGTGGTGCGGGCCCATCTTGGTGATTTCCCGGTCTTGTTAGCCTCCGCGACACCTTCGGTTGAGAGCCATGTGAACGCACGCACGGGTCGCTACCGCCATCTCGTTTTGCCCGGCCGGTTCTCGGGCACCGAATTGCCGGACGTTTCCCCCATAGACATGCGCATTGACCCACCGGAAAAAGGCATGTGGCTGTCGCCAGTCTTGGTGTCGGCCGTTGCCGACACATTGGCCGAAGGCCGTCAGGCGCTATTGTTCTTGAACCGGCGCGGCTATGCGCCGTTGACGTTGTGCCGCAATTGCGGTTATCGCGTCGAATGCCCGCAATGCACGGCCTGGCTGGTCGAGCACCGCTTTCGTCGGCGTCTATGCTGTCATCATTGCGGGTTTTCCCTGCCCATACCCGAGAAGTGCCCGAAATGCTCCGAGGAAGGTGCGCTGGCCAATTGCGGCCCGGGTGTCGAGCGTATCGCAGAGGAGGTGGCCGAGCGATTTCCTGAGGCCAATACCGTCATTTTATCGAGCGACCTCGTCCCAGGCCTGCCTGAAATGCGTAGCCTGATCACCGAGATTGAAAGCGGCGCTGCCGATATCATCATTGGCACGCAAATCGTCGCCAAGGGCCATCATTTTCCGGGATTGGCAACTGTTGGCATTGTCGATGGCGATCTGGGTCTCGGCCAAGCCGATCCGCGCGCTGCCGAGCGTACATTTCAGCTGCTGCACCAGGTAACCGGACGCGCCGGGCGAGAAGCAATTCGCGGCCTAGGCTTGGTACAAACCCACATGCCTGAGCACCCGGTGATGCAGGCGATCATTTCCGGCGATCGCGACGCCTTTATCGAACGCGAAATAGCACAGCGCCAGTCGGCATTGTTGCCGCCCTACGGCCGCCTGGCCGCGATCATTGTCTCCGCGCGCGACAAGCAATTGGCTGAGACGGTGATCCAGGATGTTGCGCGGCGCGCGCCGTCAGCTGAGCGCATTGCCGTTCTAGGACCGGCTGAGGCACCGATCGCGATCGTACGAGGCCGTCACCGCTGGCGATTACTGGTCAAAGCGCCGCGCGAACTTGATCTGCAGGCCTACATGCGCGCCTGGCTTGGTCAAATTCCCGCGATCAAGGGTGATATCCGCCTGACCGTAGACATAGATCCATATAGTTTTTTGTAGAGCGCAATAGCCTGTGCCCGAATAGGATCTAAGCAAGAGGTCGCAATATGCCCGCTTCAACCATCCCGACAACATTCTCCGGCAGCCGCGGTGAGACACTGGCAGCGGCCTTGGATCTGCCTGCCGGCGACGTAAAGGCTTACGCATTGTTTGCCCATTGCTTTACCTGCTCCAAGGACATATTGGCGGCAAAACGCGTGGCCACCGGTCTGGCCCAGCTTGGCATCGCGGTTCTGCGCTTCGACTTTACCGGCCTCGGCCGGTCGGACGGCGATTTTGCCGAGACCAATTTTTCATCCAATGTCGAAGACCTGGTGTTGGCTGCAAACCATTTGCGCAAGAACTTTTCAGCACCCGCGATTCTGATTGGCCATTCGCTTGGCGGAGCCGCAGTGTTGGCGGCAGCGGATGCCATACCGGAAGCCCGCGCGGTCGTGACGATTGGAGCACCGGCCGATGTCTCCCATGTATTGCACAACTTTGGCGCATCGCTTGAAAAGATAAAGAAGGACGGCGAGGCGGAGGTCACGCTTGCCGGCCGCCAATTCAAGATCAGCAACCAGTTTGTAGAGGATGCTCAAGAACAACGTGTCGCCGACAGGGTGGCCGGGCTCGCTAGGGCCTTGTTGGTCATGCACGCGCCGCGCGACGACATCGTAGGAATAGAAAACGCCTCAAAAATATTTCTAGCCGCCAAGCATCCAAAAAGCTTTGTCACGCTCGACGACGCAGATCATTTGCTTTCTAAGCCGACTGACGGGAATTATGCTGCTGGTGTCATTGCTGCGTGGGTCCAACGATATCTGCCATCGCAGCCATCCGGAGCAGCAGATGCAAATACACGCACCGACGATGCGGTGACGATCCGCGAGACGGGCCTTGGCAAATTTCAAAACACCGTCAACGCGGGTCGCCACAATCTCCTGGCAGACGAACCGGCAGCGGTCGGCGGTCTCGACAGCGGCCCGACCCCTTATGATTTTATATCGATTGCGCTGGGGACCTGCACATCGATGACGCTCAGGGTGTATGCCGCCCACAAAAAGCTGGACCTGGGTCGGATTTCTGTCGAAGTGCGCCACGGCAAGGTCGCCGCAGACCATTGTGACGATTGCACCAGCGTGGCCGAAGGCCGCACGGGCAAGATCGATCGCTTTGAGCGGATAATCCACGTCGAAGGCTTGGAGGACAAAGCCTTGCACGACAAACTTCTCGAAATTGCCGACAAATGTCCGGTGCATCGAACCTTGGAATCAAGCTCGGCGATCGTCACCCGCATTGCCGAGGCGTGAGAGTTTGTTTAACAAACAAACGGGCTACATACGTCTATCGGGTTGAGGTCGCGCGCCAGCCCCCCGGCTCTCCCATCAGCAGCGAGCTTTGCCATGACACGCGAGGCAGCACGGAAAATCGATGTCACAACACCGCATTGCGGATATGGGCTCGCCATCGGGCCCGAGCGTCATAGACTATGGCTTATTATTCGTGATCTCGGCGATCTGGGGATCAAGTTTTCTATTCATTAAAATCGGCGTTCAAGAAATCACCGCAGCGCCCTTCACGACGGTACGCTTAGTGATCGCAGCCGTTCTGATGTGCGCGATCGCCGCCGCCTATGGAGAGCGGTTTCTGAGGTGGGACCTGCCGTGGGGTATGATTTGGCTTTCAGGCCTATTTGGCAATGCCCTCCCATTCATTCTGATCGGCTGGGGCGAAGAGCGCATAGACAGTGGATTGGCCGCTATCCTGATGGCGATCGCACCGCTGGCGACCGTTGTTCTTGCTCACTTTGCTACCCGCGACGACAGGATGACAACCGGCAAAGCGATTGGCGTCGCGCTTGGGATTTTCGGGCTCATCGTGCTGATGGGCCCGGACAAGCTTGCCAGCATTGGCGATGAGACGGTGCGCCAGCTTGCGGTCGCTGCGGCTGCGTTGGGCTACGGCGTCAATGTTCTTATTACCCGCGAAATTCAGAAATCCGATATATCACCGACGACCTTGGTGACCGGTGTCTTGATTACTGCCGCAGTGATCATGGTGGCTATTCAGCTGGCATTCTTTCCATGGTCGGAATTTCATGTCACGGCGCCCTCGCTTGCCTCTGCCGCCACGATGGCGGTTTTCCACACCGCAGTTGCTACCCTGCTCATGTTTAAATTGGTGGCGCGCCAGGGACCGTCATTCTTCGCTCAGGTGAACTTCTTGGTGCCAATCTTTGGCGTACTTTGGGGCCTGCTGATCCTCGCAGAACGCCCAGGATGGCGTGCCTTTGCCGCTTTGGCCCTGATCCTGATTGGCATGGCGGTTGCGCGTCGACGTATCTGATTTGGCGTTCGCCCCGCTTTCCGGCACAATATGTGTGAAAATGCGGCATTCTGTGCGGTCGTGGCGGGTTGATGGGGCGCTAAACGCGTGATAAATCACCCCCGGCTTCCCTACGGGAAAGGGAGCCCTGCGGCTTATCCCGAAAGTCTATATTTCGTTTGTCCAGCCGTCTGCCGCGGGCGGTGGATTTGGCTCCCAACCCTCAAGCGCACGAGAGCGTTCAACGTGGCGACTGATGACCCTATCATGGCCAGCGTGGCTGGCCGGTACGCGTCGGCCCTATTTGAGCTGGCAAGCGAGCAAAGCCTGACATCTGAGGTCGAACAGGACCTTGCCGCGTTTCAGGCACTCATTGACGAATCTGATGATTTAAAGCGTTTAGTGCGCAGCCCGGTGTTTTCCGCCGACGAGCAATCGAAGGCAATGACGGCGATCGTCGAGAAGGTGGGCTTTCGTCAACTGACAGCGAACTTTTTGAAATTGATTGCCCGCAATCGTCGCCTGTTTGCACTGGCAGACGTCATTCGTTGTTATCGCGACTTGGCGGCCAAGGCACGCGGAGAAGTTCAGGCCGACGTGGCGAGCGCTGCACCATTGACGGAGGCACAACTTGCCGCCTTGAGTGATACGCTCAAGGAAGCCGTCGGCGCGCAGGTCCGCGTAAATACCCGCGTCGATCCGGAACTGATTGGCGGCCTGATTGTCAAAGTCGGCAGCCGAATGATCGATAGCTCGCTTGCAACCAAACTCATTAGTCTCAAGACACGCATGAAAGAGGCCCACTGATGGAAATCCGCGCTGCAGAGATCTCCTCGATACTCAAGGAGCAGATCGCCAACTTTGGCCAGGAGGCCGAGGTTTCAGAGATAGGCCAGGTGTTATCCGTCGGTGACGGCATCGCCCGGGTTTATGGCCTCGACAACGTACAGGCCGGTGAAATGGTCGAATTCCCGGGCGGCGTTCGCGGCATGGCCTTGAATTTGGAAGCCGACAATGTTGGCGTCGTGATCTTCGGCGACGACCGGGGCATCAAGGAAGGTGATACGGTCAAGCGAACGGGCGCCATTGTGGAGGTGCCGGTCGGCAAAGGACTTCTTGGCCGCGTTGTCGACGCGCTGGGCAACCCGATTGATGGCAAAGGGCCGATCACCGCTGCCGAACAGCGCCGTGTCGACGTAAAGGCGCCCGGAATTTTGCCGCGCAAGTCGGTGCATGAACCTATGGCGACCGGCCTTAAGGCCATTGATGCCCTGATCCCCATCGGCCGCGGCCAGCGTGAACTGATCATCGGCGACCGTCAA
This sequence comes from Hyphomicrobiaceae bacterium, assembly GCA_965223255.1. Lineage (GTDB taxonomy): Bacteria > Pseudomonadota > Alphaproteobacteria > Rhizobiales > Hyphomicrobiaceae > CBDCWA01. Next base: position 2,254,998 of record CBDCWA010000004.1, read on the forward strand.
ACCGGCAAGACCGCGATCATCCTCGATACCTTCCTCAATCAAAAGCCGCTCAATGAAGGCGATGACGAAAAAGCCAAGCTTTATTGCATCTATGTTGCCGTCGGCCAAAAACGGTCAACCGTTGCCCAGTTCGTAAAGGCACTTGAAGAGCGCGGCGCGCTTGCCTATTCCGTTGTCGTTGCTGCGACGGCTTCCGATGCCGCGCCGATGCAGTTTTTGGCGCCGTTTGCCGGTTGTTCGATCGGCGAATACTTTCGCGATAACGGCATGCATTCCGTGATCGCCTATGACGACTTGTCCAAGCAGGCCGTCGCCTATCGCCAAATGTCATTATTGCTGCGCCGTCCACCAGGCCGCGAAGCCTTCCCGGGGGACGTTTTTTATCTCCATTCACGGCTGTTGGAGCGGGCGGCCAAGCTAAATGAAACCGAGGGCGCCGGCTCTCTGACGGCACTCCCCGTCATCGAAACTCAGGCCAATGACGTTTCGGCCTATATTCCAACCAACGTCATTTCGATTACGGATGGCCAGATCTTCTTGGAGACCGATCTGTTCTATCAGGGCATTCGCCCGGCCGTAAACGTTGGCTTATCGGTGTCGCGGGTTGGATCTGCGGCCCAGACCAAGGCGATGAAGCAGGTTGCCGGCAAGATCAAAGGTGAGCTTGCGCAATACCGCGAGATGGCGGCCTTTGCGCAGTTTGGTTCAGACTTGGACGCGGCAACTCAAGCCCTGCTCGCACGTGGTGCCCGCCTGACGGAGCTTTTGAAGCAGCCGCAATTCTCGCCACTGAAAATGGAAGAGCAGGTGTGTGTGATTTTCGCCGGCACACGCGGTTATCTCGATGGCATTGATGTCAATCAGATCGGTCGGTTCGAGCAGGAACTCTTACGCACAATTCGCGAGCAGCACGCCACGATCCTGGATTCGATCCGCAATGAGAAAGCGCTGTCGCCGGATACCGAAAAGCAACTCGTCGACGTTTTGGACAAGTTCTCAAAAAGCTTTGCAGCGTGAGACGGCACAACCGGCAAGCAGAGCGTAGCAGCGTAACCGAAGTGATGAACAATTATTCTGACAGTGAGGCGCTCGAATGCCGAGCTTAAAGGATCTGAGAAACCGCATTGCCTCTGTGACGGCGACGCGAAAAATTACCAAGGCGATGCAAATGGTTGCTGCGGCCAAGCTGCGTCGTGCGCAGGAGGCTGCAACAGCTGCACGGCCCTACGCAGAACGCATGGATCGCATTCTCGCCAACCTTAACGCCCGTGTGGCGTCGCAAGAGGGCGCCTCGCCGTTGTTGGTCGGCACCGGCAAGGATGATGTGCATTTGCTGGTCATGATGACCGCCGAGCGCGGTCTGTGTGGCGGGTTCAATTCCAACATCGCCAAATTGGTACGCCAACATGCGCAACTGCTACTGAGTGCCGGTAAGACGGTAAAGATATTGGCGGTGGGCAAGAAGGGTGCCGATAATCTCAGGCGAGGCATGGGGCACTTGATTACCGACAGCGTCGATCTACACGGCATTCGCCAGGTCGGATTCGCCAACGCCGAAGAAATAGCCAACAAAGTGACAAGCGAATTTGAAGCCGGCAACTTCGACGTTTGCACCATCTTCTTTTCCGAATTCCGTTCGGTGATTTCGCAAGTTCCAAAGGCCCTGCAGCTCATTCCGGTCAAGTTGCCCGATGAAGATCATGACGATGAGGCCGCTGGCGCTCAGGCCGTTGCCGAGTTTGAGCCAAGCGAAGAAGACATTTTGGATGCCCTTCTCACACGAAACATCACGACCCAGATTTTTCGCGGACTACTTGAAAACGCTGCCTCCGAACAGGGCGCACGCATGACCGCGATGGACAATGCGACACGCAATGCCGGCGACATGATCGACAAGTTGACGATCTCATATAACCGCCAGCGCCAGGCGAATATTACCAAGGAACTGATTGAGATTATATCCGGCGCCGAGGCGCTCTGATCAAAACCCGATTGAGGAACGAGCAATGACAACAAATATTGTTGGCCGCATTCGCCAAGTCATGGGTGCCGTCGTCGACGTGCAATTTGACGCGCATTTGCCTAACATCATGAATGCCCTGGAGACCAAAAATCAGGATACGCGTCTGGTATTGGAAGTCGCTCAGCACCTTGGCGAGAACACGGTGCGGACCATCGCGATGGACTCGACCGAAGGGCTGGTGCGCGGTCAGGAGGTCAAAGATACAGGCGAGCCGATTGCCGTGCCGGTTGGCGATGCGACTTTGGGCCGGATTATGAATGTCGTGGGCGAACCAGTAGACGAAGCCGGCCAGATTCCGGCAGAAGCCAAGCGCCCGATCCACCAGCCAGCACCAGAGTTCATCGAGCAGTCGACGGAATCGGAAATTCTGGTCACGGGAATCAAGGTCGTAGATCTTTTGGCACCGTATGCAAAGGGCGGCAAAATTGGGCTTTTCGGCGGTGCCGGCGTCGGCAAGACCGTTTTGATCATGGAGCTCATCAACAACGTCGCCAAGGCACACGGCGGCTATTCAGTGTTTGCAGGCGTTGGCGAACGGACCCGAGAGGGCAACGACCTTTACCACGAGATGATCGATTCAGGCGTCAACAAGAACCCGGCAGAGAATAATGGCTCGACCGTCGGTTCCAAGTGCGCATTGGTGTATGGCCAGATGAATGAGCCGCCGGGCGCCCGTGCCCGCGTTGGCCTGACCGGTCTCACCGTCGCTGAGTATTTCCGGGATCAAGGCCAGGACGTGCTGTTTTTCGTTGACAACATATTTCGCTTCACCCAGGCAGGCTCCGAAGTGTCGGCCCTACTGGGCCGCATCCCGTCCGCCGTTGGTTATCAGCCGACGCTAGCGACCGATATGGGTGCGCTGCAGGAACGCATTACCACGACTCAAAAAGGCTCGATCACATCCGTGCAGGCGATTTACGTCCCCGCCGACGACTTGACCGACCCCGCGCCGGCCACGTCATTTGCGCATTTGGATGCAACGACCGTTTTGAACCGCGCGATCGCAGAAAAGGGTATTTACCCGGCGGTTGACCCTCTGGATTCGACGTCGCGAATGCTGGATCCGCGTGTCTTGGGTGATGAGCACTACGAAGTGGCACGGCGTGTGCAGGAAACCTTGCAGCGTTACAAGGCCTTGCAAGACATTATTGCAATTCTAGGGATGGATGAATTGTCGGAAGACGACAAGATTGCCGTCGCGCGCGCGCGCAAGATCGAGCGCTTCCTGTCGCAGCCCTTCCACGTTGCAGAAGTGTTCACCGGCTCGCCGGGCGTATTTGTCGATCTCGCCGACACCATCAAGGGTTTCAAGGGCCTGGTTGATGGCGATTATGACCATTTACCCGAACAAGCCTTCTACATGGTTGGAACCATGGACGAGGCAATAGACAAAGCTGAAAAACTGGCAGAGGCCGCATAACCTTGGCAGGCTCTGGGTTGAGCCGGCAGGCATCTGCCAACCCCCTACCAGTTATGGGACACGCCAAAGCATGCAAGACGGTGAGGAACTCGAAGACGTAAAAGCGGATGAGACCGCTGAACAAATACCGCCGGCGCCCGCGTTTGGTAGCTGCTGCAATGAACTTGCCGAGGCGCTCGCCAGCGAAGGGTTTGAGTCATTGTTCACCATTGGCCAGGACAGCGTTTTGTTCTTGTCGGTTGGTGAAGTCGATGTCGAAGGCGACCAGCGCACCTTTGTTGATCACCCGGTTTTCTATTGCCCGTTTTGCGGCACCAGTTTGCAGACCAGAGACGAGGTCATGGCCAAGCTCGAGCCAAGAGACGAAGCAGCCCTGGAAAAGCCCGCTGAAAACGGCGAATGCTAAGAGACGATTTTGTAAGGTAGAAGAGCATGGCAGAGACGTTCAAATTTGAACTTGTAAGCCCTGAGCGGGTTGTCCTCGAAGCCGATGCGGAACAGGTGGTCGTACCTGGGTCTGAAGGCGACTTCGCGATACTTCCCCAGCATGCGCCAATTGTCTCGACGCTGCGCCCCGGCATTCTCAACATCGACCTGCCTGACGGGAGTAAAAGAGTTTATGTCGATGGCGGCTTTGCACAGATGGACAACGAGACGCTGACAATACTCGTTGAGCGCAGCCTTGTCGTTGATGAGGTGGACGCGGATACAATTGCAGACGAGGTTGCAGCGGCAGAAAAAGCGCTTTCAGGGGCAACATCGGATGAAGCCGTCAAGGCGGCCAATGATGCCCTCAGCGCTCTGAAGACCCTGCGGTAGGCGTCAAGCCACCCAACTAATTGGCAAATCGTTTCGAGAAATCCGTCGTCCTCGGACTTGCAGGGGTGCCTTCGGCTCGCTAGCATCCAAGCCGCGATCCAGCAAGCACTTGACCGGCAATGAGGACAGCGATGCCAAAGCGTCTCAGTCAGGACCAGATCGAATACTTTGAAGTAAATGGTTTTTTGGGCCCTATCGATCTTCTGACGTCCGATGAGGCGCGCGACATACGCCGGCACGTGGAAGTGGTAGAAGCGCGGTTGGGCGATCAGATGCAGAAGCATTGCCAGATTAAGGCGCACCTGCCGTTCCCCTTTCTCTATGATTTGGTCTCGCACCCGAAACTCCTCGATGCCGTCGAAGACGTCATTGGCCCGGATATTCTGTGCTGGGGCTCGAGCTTTTTTCAAAAAGAAGCTGGCGATGAAAGGTTTGTGTCTTGGCACCAAGACTCATTTTATTACGGCCTTGAACCGCCCGACACCCTAACCGCCTGGCTTGCTATTTCAGAGGCTTCACTTAAGGCGGGTTGCATGCGTTTCCTGCCCGGATCGCACGGGCGTGGCGTGCAGGTCCATGAAGAGTACAAATCAGACTCCAACCTGCTATCGCGCGGCCAGACGATCGCGGGCATTGACGAAGCAGCAGCCATACCTGTGCCCTTGAGGGCCGGCCAATTCTCATTCCACAAGGAAGATACGCTGCACGCGTCCGATCCCAATCGTACGGATGATCGCCGCATTGGTCTGTCGATCCATTATGTAGCGCCATATGTGCGCGAGACGGCGTTCCCGGGAGCCAGCGCCATTTTGATGCGCGGCGAGGACCGTTACGGTCATTGGTTGCCAGAGATGCGCCCTAAGCAGGATTTTGACCCTGACTGCATGGCAGAGCTGCAACGGGTGTTGACGATGTATCGCACCGCGCCGTCGGATCGCCGGCAACCAGCATGAGCCGCCACGTCTTATGATCGATCGCGCCGAGTTTTTGCATTAATAAGTGGGCGGAAGTAATCCTGTGCAGCCACATAGACGCCGCGCTTGAACGGGACGATATTGTCAGTGATAGCCTCGAATGCGATCCATTGCCATTTGTCGAATTCTGGTTTCTGACCCGTCTGTTCGATATTCACTTCACTATCGTCACCTAGAAAGCGCATCGCGAACCATTTCATCTTCTGGCCGCGAAACTTTCCGCCCCATGCGACGCCGATCAGATGGTCGGGCAGGTCGTAATAAAACCAGTCCGATGTCTCATCAATGATTTCAACGCTTGTCAGGCCTGTTTCTTCTCTCAACTCACGTAGTGCAGCGGTCTTTGGATCTTCACCATCATCAATGCCGCCTTGCGGCATCTGCCACCACGTCCCTTCCCCTTCTGCATCACCGGGCATGTCTGCGCGACGCCCGACCCAAACGTCATCCTGCCGATTAAGCACCATAATGCCAACGCACGGGCGATACCCAAGCGCCTTAGAATCCGAGCTATTATTCATCACTTTGCATCCTGAACCTGCGCCAATGACGCCATTGCCACGCCTGCTGGCCTAGGCTAATTGATGACCGAATTCCGCAAATTTCAAAAATCGTAGGAGCGCCTGATGGCCAAAGGATATTGGATTGCCCACGTTACTGTCACCAACCAAGAGAGCTATCAAGAGTATGTAAAGACCAATGCAGCACCGATTGCCAAGTTCGGAGGAAAATTTTTGGCACGCGGCGGCAAGTATGAGACCAAAAAGGGTCTCGAGCGCGAACGTCACGTCATCGTTGAATTTCCGAGCTTTGAAGACGCCAAGGCCTGCTACGAGGACCCCGACTATCAAATTGCCCGCAAGCATCAAGAGGCTGGCGCCGACGTTGATACGGTGATTGTTGAGGGGCTGGACGACTAGAGCAATAACCGAACTGACGCCATGTTGAGCATTGCACAGATCGGCTTGTGCTCTAGAGCCCGACAGCTTTTGTTCACCCGTTCCAATCGCTGACGATTTTGTCGAGTTCGGGCCGCCGTCGTTCGACCGGCCGGTCAATTGGCGTGCCGATAAAGATAAACGCGATTATCTCGGTGTCGGGCCCGTGGCCAAGGGCTGCTTTTACGTCAGCATGATAGGCCGGCCACTGGGTGATCCATTGCGCCCCGAAACCCATCGCATTCGCGGCATGCAGGATATTCATACACAGCGCGCCGCCTGATAGCTTCTGTTCCATAAGCGGAATGCGGTCGGCTTTTTCCATATTGGGCTGGGCGGTAACCACCATGAGAACCGGGGCCCGTTGCGGCCGCATGCGTTCGATTTCGATATGGCGCTCTAGGGCATCAGGGTTTTCGCGTTTGAAAATTTCAACATAGAGCTCGCCGAGCGCCTTGCGGCCCTGTTCGCCGATGATCTGGATCCGCCATGGCGTGCACATAGAATGGTCTGGCACACGCATGCCGGCCGTTAATATTGTTTTGAGTTGGTCCTCTGTCGGGCCGGGTTCGCCAAGCTTGTCAACGACAACCGAGCGCCGTGTCAGGAGAAGATCGAGTGCATCCATTTGCAAATTCCGGGTCGTGCCTATTGATCTCATTGCATGCGATGGCGCACTATCGCCGCCAGTGCATTATGGACGCTGGCTTAGCGCACAACTTTGTCCACTGCAATCTCCGCATTCATAATGCGGCATGGATCGCGGAACAAGGCGACTTAGACCAGCCCGGCAAGAAAGACTTCTGATGCAACTCTCAACCTCTCATATGATTGGCGAAAAGGATGGCGTTATCGGCTGGATGACGTTCAACAACCCTGAACGCCACAACGCCATTTCATATGAAATGCGCCAGGCAATCCTTGAAATTTTAGCTGATTTCGAGCGTGACAGCGCGGTTCGGGTCATCGTTCTCAAGGGGGCAGGCGAGCGGGCATTCGTTTCCGGTTCCGACATATCCCAGTTTGACAAACGCCGCGCCACGCCGGACCAGCAACAAGAGTATTCAGCTATGTCCCAGCGGGTGCAAGCGGCCTACGAGGCTCTCACCAAGCCCCTCGTTGCGATGATTCGTGGCTATTGCCTGGGCGGCGGCCTCGCAACCGCGCTCAACGCAGACATCCGCATTGCTGCAGAGGATGCGCAATTTGGCATCCCTGCCGGTCGTTTGGGCATCGCCTACAACCCTGATGGCGTCAAGCGTTTGGTCGATTTGGTGGGGCCGTCCAGAACCAAGGAAATCTTGTTCACGGCCAAGCGGTTTTCAGCGGTTGAGGCTTACGATATGGGCCTCATCAACAAGGTCGTGCCGACCGGGCAACTTGAAGCGACAGTGCGCGAACTGGCCGAAACCATCGCCGCCAATGCACCGTTGTCATTGCACGCCTCCAAAATCTTGGTCGATGAAGCCGTCAAGGACCTCGAAGACCGCAATTTGGAGCTGTGTAATTCAGCCGTACAGACATGCATGCAGAGCGAAGACTATAAGGAAGGCCGCACGGCGTTTATGGAGAAGCGCAAGCCGGTCTGGAAGGGCCGCTAAAGATATCATCTGCACTAGCGCCGAGCCGCCGCCCGGCCCGCTAGCAGGAAATTACCGATCTTGTCTGCTTCTCATGCGGGCCCGCCGGCCGTCAGTTGACCGGCCAAATGCTGTACGTCAACGAAGCGAACGATACGCCTATCGCGCGAGGCCCCGGTCGCCTTTGATCTGTCGTCTGCAGGCCGTGCCTGCCTCGCCCATAAAAATGTCCATTTTCATTCCCTATTTGTGGTTCGAAAAGCCAGCGCGATTCGTTTTGCATAAACGGTTGCCACGCCAATATTCAAAAAACTCCAATTGGTCATAACAATTAAGAATTCCGATAATTGAATAACGACGAGCTTAAAACAAAGCATACAGAAAAATATGTTACGTATGAGCATAATGGGATTAACAGCATCCTATTTGACGATGACGGCCAATAAAATGGGCGTCAAAATGCTCGCACTTCTGGCGGCAATATTTTTTGCGTTGGCGCTGTGTTTCACGCCTCACGCACTGTCTGAAGGTGCCGTTGAGGGCCCTAATGCCTGCGTGGAATGCCACAAGGAAGAAGGTGAGCTTTGGAAGAAAACTCACCACTATAAAACGTTTCGCAGCATGCCGCGGAGTAAGGAGGCGCGAGACATTTCACGCAAACTGGGCATTCGCCGTCTAAAGACCAGCAAGCTTTGTCTCACATGTCATTTTACGACACAAAAAGTGAGAAACCGAAGCCGCGTAATTGCCGGAATTTCTTGCGAATCTTGTCACGGAAAGGGTCAGAAATACATTGAAGTCCATTCCGGTTTTAGCGGTAAAGCAAACAAGGAATCGGAGCCAAAATCACTTGCAAGAACACGCTGGTCCAAATCAGAGGCAGCCGGGATGATCAGGCCAAAGGCGCTCTATAAGACGGCCAAGACCTGCCTTGGCTGCCATTTAGTGCCACAGGAAAAACTTGTAAATGTTGGCGGTCATCCTGCGGGAAGTCCGTTCGAATTGGTGGCCTGGTCGCAAGGTGAGGTACGCCACAACGTCTGGTATTCGAAAGGCAAGTCCAACAATATCGCGAAAAAGGCGCGTCAGCGGATTATGTATTTGGTTGGCTTGGCGGTGGAATTGGAGAGCGCGCTGCGCGCTGTCGGTGTGGCAACCAAACGCAAGACATACGCCTTCAAGATGGCACGGCGAGTGGCGGATGCCCGCGACAAGATTGAAAGCCTCTCGAAGGCTCTGCCCAACGTACCTGAGCTTGCCCAGATGGTGACACACGGCCGCTCAGCCTGGCTGCGCCTGAATAACAAGAAGTCGCTTCATGCCGCCGCCGATAAGGTCGCAGCAGAAGCACGTAAGCTCGCCTCCCGCTATGACGGTAGCAAGTTTGGCAGCATCGACCGATTTTTGCCCACGAAGTCAAAGTATCAGGGAAAACCATCAAGATAATGAAATACGCCAAAACCTAGAGCGCCAGAGTAGGGGCTTGGGCGTCATTTGGGAAAATGTAGGGGGAAGAGGATTTGGATCACGCTACGTCGTTCATGACGCGGCTGCGCCGACACACGCCGCAGGGGCGCAATGACTCGCCATCGCCGCAGCGTGTTTCACGCATAAAGCGCTGGGATGTCCCGTTTGCGGCTGAACGATTGCCGACAGAGCTGATCGACTATGTGTTGGCCAATCCGGCCATGGCGGGCATCGACCCTGCTGATTTTCCGCCTGAATTGGCGCTCAATGATCTCATTGCTAACGACACCAGGCCAATCCAACTAAACCGCGGCGACGTTATCTACCGCGCCGGTGAGTTCGGCACCTCCCTTTATCTTGTGTTGTATGGCGTGGTGAAAGAACTACGTGCGCCAGCACCATCCAGGCGATCGACAACTATGAACAGACTTGCGAAGTCTGTCGGTTTTGGTCTGGCACCGAGCCAACTATCGACGCGCTCGCCGGGCGCCGAAGGTGTTCGGACATGCGAATGCGGAGTGATGTTCGGTATCGCAGAAGCCATGAACCGTGGCCCGCGGCGCAGCACGATGGTTGCGGACGACGACAACACCGTTGTGCTTGAGATCCGTTGGGCCGGCGCACGGGAACTTCGCCATTTGTCTTCTGCGTTTCGCGCCGTGACGGACCGCCAGCACAGCCACGACGCGGTCTGGCAAGCGCTGTCGAATTGCACGGCACTGGAGCATTTGAGCGATCGCACTTTAATTGAGCTCTTTCCCCAGGCACGGTTCGAGTGGTTTGGCAGCTATGAATGGGGTCATTCCTATTTGCGCGCTATCGACCAATCAGGGATGGGTCAATTGCTCGATCATGAACCTCAGGTTGTCGCCCACGGTGATTATCTGGACGAAATCATCATCGTCGAATCGGGCTTATTGCGCGTTACCCAAAATCGTGGCGCCGGCCAGCAGACTGTGGGCTATCTCAACGCCGGTGATTGCGTCGGACTACCGGCCCCCTTCGGCGATCCAAAATTCAGCCGCGCTGAAACCGATCCGCAGAGCTTCAAGTACGGTCTCTCAGCTATCGGTTATGCCGGCCTCGTGCGTCTGCCAACCGTTGTCCTAGATCAGGTCCTACAACCCAAGCAGGCCCGGCCGGCATCCCGAAAGGTGCGGGACAATCAGAAAAGTCTGGACTTTGAGCACCAAAGCCGCGTCGACTTTTCTGTCGATCATCGTTTCGTAAATGGTACGCAGGCAATGGCGATAGACATGGATCGGTGCGTCAACTGCGACGAATGCGTGCGCGCCTGTGCCGATACCCATGATGGTGTTGCGCGTTTTGTCCGAACCGGACCAAGTCACGCCAACATCATGATCACACACGCGTGCATGCACTGTCAGGATCCGGTTTGCTTGATTGGCTGCCCGACCGGCGCAATTGATCGCCGCCCCGATACCGGCGATGTAACCATAGATGAGTCCCAATGCATTGGCTGCACGATCTGCGCCAATTCTTGTCCATACGGCAACATCCGCATGGAACCGGCACACACACCCACCAACCGGCCCATTGTCGATGAAAGCGGCCAGGCAGTCCTGAAGGCCATAAAGTGTGATCTTTGCTATGGCCAAAAAAATGGGCCCGCATGTCATCGCGCCTGCCCACATGACGCGTTGACACGTGTTGACATTGGCAGTGCGGCGTATCTTGGCAGCCGACGAAAGCGTTGAGTATGGCTGGATCGCTCCGCAATGGATTCCTAACGATGATCGCAGTGGCTGCGGCCTACACACTGATTGTGCTGTGGGATATTAGCTTACGCGATCCACGTTATTTCGATGGTTGGCTCCTCTTCGCTCTAATGGGGCTACAGTTCACCTATCACGTCCGTCGCGGCAATATCGGCCGTTCTTTGGCAGCGGCGTCGCGCTGGATGAAGTTGCACATCTATGCGGGCTATCTTGTCGTCGCAGTTTTTTTGATTCACACGGATTTTGCCCTGCCCGACAGCCTGATCGAATGGGTGTTGTGGGCCTTGTTCATGGCGGTTGGCGTAAGCGGCGTAATTGGCGCCTATTTTTCGGCAACCATACCGGGCCGGCTGGAACTTCAGGCACAAGGCATAGAATTTGACGCTATCCCGCAGGAGCGCGATCGCCTTGCCCGAGAAGTGCACCAGCTCATAAACAACACCGCCAATCATCCGAATATGCAGGTTCTGACGGAATTCTACGTTTCTACATTGTACGATTTCTTCGATAAGCCGCGTGATGTACTGCGTCACATGCAATATTCAACCCGGCCGCTTGCACGGCTCACACGCAAACTCGATGGATTAGAAAAGTACTTGGATCCGGACGGTCGCCAGATTTTGCAAGTCGTTCGCCGACTGGTTGTCTCAAAGAGCTATCTTGATTTCCAATATGCCCAGCAACTGCTGTTGCAGGCATGGCTGTTTGTGCATGTGCCGGCGACCTACGGATTGATTGCCGTAACTGTATTGCACGTTATTCATGTCTACGCCTTTACCACCGGGGTGCCATAATCGTGAAGCGCAAGCAGCCCCGATCAACACAACGCGCGTCTGCCACCGTCACCACCATTGCGATGCGCCGCGATGCCCTATCGCGTTGGATCGCCATAGCCTGTGCCGCGGGCCTTGTATTGGCGCTCTCCCTCACGGCTGATCGCAAGGTTCTGATGCCTGGACAACTTGCCGCCGTGCATGGGTCTCAGGCGGACTGCCAGGGCTGCCATACCAGGGCCGGTGTCGGCAAGTTTGCCTGGCTTCCTGCCGCCGTCTTCCCCTCCGATGCCAAGGCCGACAGCAAGGCGTGTATGACATGTCATAAGATCAGCTCCCACCAGTTCAATCCGCACAATGTCGACACCAAAAAGCTAGAACGGCGAACGGAAACACTAAGGAAAGTGTCCGAGCCCGGTCGCGCCACCATGGTTGCGAGGCTTCGAAGTTACCTGTTTTCAGCTCAGGTAAGTTTCCCGGATGGCATTTATTGCGCAACCTGCCACAAAGAACACCAAGGCCAGAACGCCATTTTGGCAAAGGTGACGGACGCGCGCTGTCAATCGTGCCATGTTATCCAGTTCGATGATTTCCAATACGGCCATCCCAAATTCCGCGATTATCCATTTCGTCGCCGAACACGGATTCAGTTCGATCATGCACAACACTTTGGAAAGAACTTTTCAGAAGCGGTTTCTCGTAAGCGGCTGACCGATAAAGCACCGGCACAGTGCATGGACTGCCACACCTCATCAAAGGATCGCAAGCACATGGCGGTGAAGCCCTTTGACCAGACGTGTAGCGCGTGTCATTTGGGCCAGATCACCGGTAAGGCGCGCGCCTCCGGTCCAAAGGGCCTGGCGGTATTCACGTTGCCCGGCATTGATGTTGCAGCCTTGAAAGCGCGCGGCCTCGATGTTGGCACCTGGCCGGCTTCATCGGAAGCCGAGCTATCGCCGCTCATGGCCCTGCTGATCGCCATCGATGATCGCCGCCGCAAGCTATTGCGTACCATCACCAAGATCAATCTACTGGATCTCAGCAAGGCCTCTGATGCCGAACTCAAAGCCGCAGCCACCTTCGCTTGGGAGGTCAAAGCACTCTTGAATGACCTGATAGTCTCGAAATCGTCACGTATCGTCGAGCGCATCAAGCAGGCAGCCGGCACCGACCTTGAGCGCCGATCCATCATTCGTCTGATTACGGCGTTGCCGCGCGCCGTCTTGATTCAGTCGCAGCAGGTCTGGCTCCCTAATCTGGAGAGCGAACTTGCGAATCGCGCCAAACCGGAAGATCTGAAATTAACGCCCATAGCTGCGAATGCTGCGCCCAAGAAACAGCAACAAACGCCGACAGCTGCACCTAAACAGCCTGCAGCGCCAGCAACAACCCAGGCCGTTGCCGGCCCTCCTCCACCAGGCCAGTCCACCGTCGGACCGCCTGCGCCTCGCGGATCAACCGGTGGCGGGCGTTGGGAGATTGATGTGTTCGGCAAGCTCATCAAAGGCCCGCAAGACCGAGCTGAACAACGTAGACGCCTACAACCAGAGAGTTCCAACCCACCCGCTTCCACGCCGGCGGCAAACCCGCCCGCCAACAGCACCACGCCAGCAACAGCTTCGCCCGGCGCCAGCGATCCATCATCCAATCTCAAGGTGGATGGCGAATCGTGGGCAGTGTTCGGCGGTTGGTACCGCGGCGAATTTGCTATCATGTATCGTCCGGCTGGACACCGTGACGACTTCCTGCGCACCTGGCTTAACATAACGAGCCGCGGTGCCTCCGGCGACACAGCGGCCGGTGGCATCATAAAATCGGCATTCCAGTTCCTGACCGCCAAGGATACACCAGGCCAATGCACCAAATGCCACAGCGTCGACAAATCAGCGAGCGGCAAGTTCACTGTGAATTGGGCACCATCCTCGATTGCGAGCAAGACATCACGCTTTACGAAATTCTTGCATGAGCCGCACTTTGGTGTAATCGGAAAAAAAGGCTGCTTGACCTGCCACGCGATGGCGAAGACCAAACCGACTAAGTCCTCTTATAAAGACGGCAACCCGGCAACTTTCGTCTCGAACTTTCAAAAGGTCGATAAGAAAACCTGCGCGACCTGTCACAACAAGTCGGCGGCACGCCAGGATTGTACATTGTGCCACAACTATCATGTAACGAAGGTCAAATCGCCAAGCCTGGATACGACCGTTCCGAAGAATTAGGCAACAAGCTTATGCTGCGGGAATTGGTTATTGGCACTTATCGTAAAGATGTGCCGGCTACCAACATCACCCTAAAGGTCGACAACAACGTCACCGGCAGGCTGCGCCAGGCACATCAGGCAGTTCCCGGCTTCAGGCTTGGCGCTGGGCCTTTGTGAGTACGCAATTTCACCGTCAATGAGACGCGTTTCGCACGTCCCACAATTTCCGGCGCGACAGCCGCTGCGTGTACGAATGCCATTTTGCTCTGCCAACTCAAGCAGGCTCCCTGACGTCGTCGACCAGAGAACTTGCTTGTTCGATCGAGCGAAGGTCACCGCGAATGTTGGACCGGTGACAGCCCCAGAACCGTCCGGCGCAATCTGGGGGCGGGGCGATGCGGGCCCGAAGGATTCGTAAAAAACATCCTGCTCTGGCACACCCCACTTGTCGAGGCCGCCGAGCAGTGCGTCCATCATGGCTCGAGGCCCGCAAATATAAAACTGAAAGGAACGACCCTTCAGAAATTGGGCGATCGCCTTGACGCTGATGCGCCCCGCGATGTCGTAATCGAGGCCCTTGCGGCAGCTGCTGGTGGGTTTGCTGTAAGCGACCACAATATGCACATTTTCGGATCGATCTCGCAGCTCCCTCAGCGTCTCGTACATAATATGCTCGCGCCGATTGCGCACGCTGATAAACAGCCAGATGTGTCGCTGCGGTTGAAACTCGATCATCCAATCGATCATACTGATCATCGGCGTGATACCGACACCACCTGCAATCAACGCGGCCGGCCGGTTGGTGGACTGATCGAGTAGAAATCGACCGGAGGGTGCGTAGACGTCGACACGGGCACCTTCTGGCAGTTCGTGAAAATAGCTCGATGCCATACCCGGCGGCGTCCCGGCTGGTGCGTTGCCAGGGGGATGAAGCTTTTTGATCGTCACGCGGTAGGCGGCTTGATCCAGGCATTGAGCCGGCCCCTGGGATAGCGAATAACAGCGTCGATGGCTGCCATTGCCGGTGGCGTCTGGCACATCGAACGTCAGAAATTGGCCGGGCTTAAAATCTGCCAACGCACGCTGGTCGAGCGGTGACAGATAAAATGAGCACACGCTATGATCTGGCGTTTCGAATTTTCGCTGCGTGACAACGAATTTACGTTTGCCCTGCCATGCCGGTGCATCTTGTTCGCTGGGTCTTTCATCGCCGGCGATCTGACGAGAGAAATCCTGCAGCGTCTTACGGCGCTTGAGGCGATGCGCGCTTGCCTGGCTGGCCCTGGCCAGGGTCGTCGCAGCGATTTTGTACATCACCAGTGCCAGCGCGCCGACGCCGATTAGTTGGATTAAGAGCTCAATTGGCATTTCACCTTATGGTATCTGATATGTCCAATTAATAGACGACTTGGACTTCTAAGCGTGCGCCTGAGCCATCTTCGCGTCCTTCATTATTGAAGACGTAGAAGGTCTCAAGCTGCAATTGAATATGACGGCCGATCGCCTGCTGCAGCTGGACGCCGAAACCGAGGCTGTCGAAGCCGGTCCCTGATAAATCATAGCGCGAAGCAATTTCGAAAATGATGTTACGACGCTTGTTATCGAAGAACGCCTGATAGCCGATTGCACCGCCGATTGTGTCATCTTCGATGAACGGATTGATCTCAGCACCATAGGTCGACAGGTTGGGCGAAGCGAACAGGATGCCGGTATTGGCGAGTGGCCCACCCTTAATGGCTTCGCGGCCAGCCTGCGTATAGTTTCCAAGTCCCAGGAAGGCATTGAAATAAACGATGTCATCCGATCCAGGCACCGTCTTGGAAATTTCCGATGTGATCAAAACACCGTTGCCAACCACATTGCCGGGGATTTCATCCTCAAGTGCGAAGGACGCGTTGACACGAAAAGCGGTGCTGATACCGCCCCACTTTTGCAGGCGTTGGATGGCGGCAATACCGGCATAAAGGCCGTCGCCGCGACCATCATCCTGGATATAGATGCCATCAAAATTCCAGGTTGTGGTATGGGTATCGGCTGCAACGAATAACCCAAACAGGTTTGCATCGGCATCGCGTGCTTCGTCATTTCGATCGACCCGGTTCCAACCATAGATCGCAGAGACCCGGAAGTTCGAGGCGCCTGGAAACGGAATGTTGTTTCGGATGAGGCCTACTGCATCGATCGTATCGTTGATCAGGATGCCCTCTTGAAAGATCAATGGCTGGCGTCCGATTGTGAAACCGAAGTCAAGCGGGGTAATGCCGACCTTGTCGAGGTTTGGAAACAAGCTTCCAAGGTCACCCTCGAAAAAGAACGTCTCGACACCGAGATTGAACTCACCATTGTATCCGGAATCAGCGCCAGCGAACGTGTACCGGGTAAAGTCGCGCGGCCGGTTGTTGTCGAATGACCTGAGGCCGAGTAGGATCTTTTCGGTCCCCGTCAACTGCAGATTGAAAAACAGATCGAGCCGGTTGGCGAGTTCCGTTTCTCTTTGCGGCCCACGCCCGCTCTTAAACGATTGTAGCGTGAAACGATTGATACCGTAGGCCCATAATCTTGGCTGCCAAACAGCTCCTATAATCGGCACCTCGTAGCCTTGATGTAGCTTTCCGGTGTCTAGGAAACCGTTGCCAGATTCAATAGCGAGCTTTGGTCGAGAGGGAAGCCGTTTTTTAGGATCGGCAGTTTTTTCGGTTCGAAATTCGACGTATTCGTCCTTGAGCCCTTTGACTCCGACTTTGTCGCCGATGGGCCAAAAGTTATCGAACCAAGACTTGGTGTAGATGTCCTTCGGCTTGCCGTAATTACCCTTATCGTTTTTGTTTTTACCGTCGGCCGCCACTGCTGGCCCGCCGGCAATGGCGGCAATGGCGGCAATCGCAGCTACGATTGCCGAGAAAGTTCTTCCGAAGCTCATCGATTCACTCCCCCTTGCGAATCTTCGTGGTCCAGCCGGTTGACGGCGTCTTGCCACCTACGAAGGAGGGTGTTCCGATTGATGAGCGTCGCACAGAGCCTGACGGTCCGGTATTGAACGTGAGTTTCCGCGTCCACAAGACTTGCGTGCCCTCGAGAACGCGTTTGCCAACTTGGGCAGGCGTCATATTGAAGTCGAAGCCGACGTCTTGCATAGCGATGATCAGGTTCACCGGTACCGCCTGTGCTTTGAGCATGATCGTCGCGGTATAGGGACCGGCACCGGTGAGCTGCTTGGCGCTGACCTTATAGGCGGCCCAGCGTTGTCCCAGTGGCTCGATACCCTTCTTATGGTTGCGTTCCGTTGCAGGCTCGCCAGTGAAAACCAGCGACGTCGTGGATGGCAACACCCGTGGCAGTGCAAAAGTCGGGAAGGGAATCGGGATCACGTGCTCGATTTCACCACCGCGGCCGTTTTGCGTTACAAATATTGACTGCAGCGAGAACAAGTAGGGATCGCGCTTCATTTTGCCGGCGTGCACGTATGAGGAATGGCCATCGAGCAGGTCGCCGTTCGGATCACGGTGACCGGACTTGAATATCACGCGTCCATTGCGGTCTCTCACTTTGACGTCCAGCCAGACCAAGCGTTCACCGGTAAACCCAGTTGGCACGTTGTGACCGTCGGTGCCGTTCTTCACTTGCACACGGAAGGCCAAGCCACTGGCATCGGACTTATCCGTGATGGTCTTACCGAGGATATAGCCGTTGCGCAGCACTTCCAGCCGTTTGCGTTTTGCGTATTCCAGAAGTTCAAACTGCTTGCGCAAGATTTGCCGGGCATCGTAGCGATCGTCCACAGACTGCCAGGCTTTCGGGAACTTGTAGCCAGCCGGTATGTTCTTTTCGAACTTGTCGGTGCCCCAACCTGCACGATAGTCGAATTTCAGCCATTGACGCAGTGTCTTGAACGAAGCCGCTTCAATGTTATGCGGGAAGATGCCTGGATGCACGACTGGATAGTCTGGGCCCGAGAACAGGTGCGACGTGAGTTTCCGCGGTGCGGTCGGGACATCGCCAACGATCGCCGCCGGCCCACGATCATAACCTGACGGCTTGCCTTGGATTTTGCCCATATGGCAGTCCTGGCAGGTGATGCCTTTTTTGGCCGCAGGCGACAGCCGATACTCGCTGAATGCCTCTTCCAGTCGGAAACCGTTAAACAACGTCACGTCATGACAGGAGCCGCAGAACGTCGACGTCTTGATCGGTGCGAACACCGTTGCCGTTGCATGGATCTTGCGACCCGGCTTCTTTTCATCCGTCACCACTCTAAATTTCGAGGGTTTCTTGAGGACGTCCTGCACACCCTTGTTACCCGCCGGGCCAAACACCGTTGATGTCAAGCCGCCTTCAACCAGGGCCAACCGCCCGCTCACTTTGTTGTAGGCCTTATTGATTCGATGACAGACGACGCAAGTAATCCCTTCCCGCGAAGCAGGATGACGATCAAGGTTAGAGGCAAACGGGCTCTCGCCGAGGTTGGCGCCTACCGGACTATGACATCTGAGACAGAAGTCGCCATTAGAGCCATTGCTGAGTTGGTTGATCTTGTTGTTGAGCGACAGATAGACGGGGCTCAACTGCGCATAGGCATGTTGTGACACCGACCATTCTTTGTAATGCTTTGGGTGGCAGATGCCGCAGGTGGCAGCTGAAGGGTACCGGTTCTCGACAAAAAGATTGATGTGCTGCGCTTCGGCCGACTTGGCATCACCCTTCTTGCCGGCTGTCTTCTTAGCTTTACTGGATTGCCCCGGCACGCTATTGCCAGAGCGCCGTGAGCGCCGCGATTTGGACTGCTTGCCCTTGCTCTCACGCTCGCCAATGAGGAGATCATCGCGCGGATCGATGGCCCGTCCACCTTTTCGGCGCACAAGCGTGACCGGTGCAGCTGGTTTCTTACCCTTGCTTGCCGCGCCACCGCTCGCTGCCTGAGTTTCCTTGCGATGCGAGCGTCCATGGAGCTTACCGAGATAGGACTGGAGTTTCTTGAGCTCGCCGGCCTTCTTCTGGGACGTGGCGTTTTGAGAGGCCGCGCCGCCAGTCTTCTTGGCAGGCGTCGTTGACCAGCCATCCGTCCCTTGCGCCTCTGCCGGTGCCATCAGCACAATGGGGCCGCTTATGCTCAAAGCCAGTGTAGCAATCCCGATTAACTGGCTTAATCTCTTTTTCGTTAAAAGGTATGAATTCAAACTGGTAAAAGGAGTCAGATTAATAGAATGCCCCATCTTGATCTCCCCCGATCAAAAAAATAGAGACTCTCAGTCAGTAATGACCAGTGGGTAATCTCAAAATTTGTCAGGGAAGCGATAGAAACTGGACAAAAGTTGGACAGTTAAATTGAACAATTTCGGCTTAAATCAATCGTAACAATGCAAGCGCAAAAACCCACCTATACTGAATATCAATTATTCGAATTCTTTGTCTGCCGAAAAATCTGTCAAAAGCGATCCCGGTTTCTGATCCCAGGCAATTCTGTCAGCCGGCGGACTCGCACCGCCTCCTGTCGAACTGCTTTCAAAGTTTGCGGTATCATTGTCATCAGCATGTTCCGAACCCACTTTGCCGGGAGCTGCAGTCCGGTATCGATACGTGCTTCATAATAGAGCCGCGTAGAGCCGCCACGATCAATCGATTTAAAGACCCATCGCCCATGTAGCGCTTTCAAATCACCACGCGACCTGGCAAATCGAATCATTTGATGTTGCGTGTAATGAGAGCGCACGATGCAGCGAAGTTCCGGCAACAGCCAATGCCATTTGAGCCTGTGTTCACGCTCATCCCACCGCCCGGACCGGTCTTTTGACACTATTCGGCAGCTTTTGAGCCCAACCAGGAATTTTGGCGCACGCTCGCAGTCGACGAGCACACGCCACAACGTCTTGGCGCCAACCGGCACGTCGATCACACCTTTCACGACACTGACCCGTCCGGCGGCTTCAGTTCTGACGTCTAAAAGAATCACACCCTGGGATAGGAGCAGGCGTTGATGCGGCGTTAGCGGTTCTCCGGCCGAGGCATATATCCCGAAAGTGCACAACGTCGACGCAAGACCCGCTAGCAACCGAATTGTTATCGACCACCACCGCACCCGAATAGGCGACTGGCAATAGACAAGCGCGCCCATCGCTTCTCTCCACATCAATTGCGCGAACCAATTCTCCTAAATTTTAAAACAGGGTTCAATTGCCTCGCATAGATTGGTCGTGATTTAGACGTCGCCCGCCTCGAACAAAATCAACCAACGAATTGGTTTGGATTATTACAGGGCCAAATTGGCATTTCAGCGACCAATAAATTTGCTTTTTATTCTCCCAAGGAGGATTATTGATCGGTGATATATAAATTCTGACTATAAATGTCCCGCAAGTTATGGATCCGTGGCCCGCGCAGCACCGTCGAGCAACAACTTGACGACAGATTCTCGGCTATACTGGGATAAGATGGACGGATGCGAATGTGGCGCGCGCCGCCGCGGGGCGAAGCCGTGCACCGCAGTTTGGCCATAAAAGTCACTTGGGAAGGGCTTCGGGTGAACCACCGGGATAGGGCAGTTCTTGGCGCAGCACTGTGCATCGCGCTTATCGCTGGTGGCTGCGCCGGATCGTTGCCGGCCACAGGCCCTGCGATCAAACCAATCGCGGCGTCAACCGCTTCAAGCGCTGCGATCGCCGACGCGGTGGACCGGCCCGCCACGCGCAAGCGCTGCTTGTCTGTGCTGGAAGAAGCGACTGCGGCGATCGAAGACAATAATGTACGTGATGCGGGCACGCGCCCAATTCCGGGCTTTCCCTTTTTGCGCATTGATCGCTTCAATGCCTACTTTGCGCGGCGGTTTCGCAGCAATCCCTCAGGTCCGGCGTTTGCAACCTGGGTTGATCGCCTAAGAGCCCTGCACGCCGATGCCATAAGCGTGGAGATCGCCAACCTGTCCCCTCGGGCAGCATATGCTTTGGCCCGGCGTATCGGCGTAAAGCCCGGCCCTCGCGCGCTATTGGTCAAACGCACAAACAGCTGTGCTGACCAACTAAAGCGCGATTGGCTTGCCCGCCGCGACATGCGCGTGAAATTGGTCAAGGCCGCGCGCGTTCAAGATAACTATTCCGACATTGCACGCACGGTCGGATTGTTTCCGCTCTCGTCGGTTCCGATCAGCGAAGGTTGGGAACGCTGGAAGCGCAAGCACCTGCCAACCTTTTCCAAACCCCTTGCCGCATTGCCAACCAAAGGCCACCTTGTCACGCTTGTACCATCAAAATCGGCAATTCCACTGACACCTAGCCAAGTTCGCGCCATTGTTGCGCGCACGCGCGATAAGGCTCTTGGCGTACCTATGCCCAGCAAACGTCAGCGTGCACGATTATTTGCAACCTTCGCGCCCGTCATCGAGATTGATCAGGTTGGCCAATATGATCGCGTTGGCCAGCCGACTTGGGAGCGCAACCCCTCGATCATCAGCGTTGACGCGCGCCGCCCGGTGATATTCACGCGCTTAAGCCATACTGTTGTATCCGGACGCGTATTACTGCAGCTGAACTATGCGCTCTGGTTTGCAGAGCGGCCGCGTAAAAGTCCGGTTGATCTGCTCGGCGGTCGCCTAGACGGTGTCGTCTGGCGCGTTACAATAGCCCCGTCCGGCCGCCCAATATTGTTCGACAGCATTCACGTCTGCGGCTGTTATCATCTCCTATTTCCAACCCGTGAATTGTCGAAGGTCATACGTGGAACCACGACGCCCCGCCTCAAGGAGAGGCCGGTAGTCCTCAACACACTAAAGCACCTGAAGCCTGGCCATCGTGTGCGCCTGCGCCTGGCGTCTGCCAGCCACTATGTCATCCATGTCTCCCAAATACCGGCGAGTGCGCAGCGCAAAAGGTCCATGCCGTACACCTTCGCTCCGGCACTGTCATTGCGATCTCTGCCGATTGCCAACGGGCGCAGACGCAGTTTGTTTCGCCCCGACGGTCTGGTATCCGGCACCGAACGCCTTGAACGCTTTGTGTTGTGGCCAACCGGCGTCAAGAGCCCGGGCGCAATGCGCCAATGGGGCACACGCGCAATCGCGTTTGTTGATCGCCGTCACTTCGATGATGCCGAAATCATTCACAAGATCTTCGGCCGCTAGCGACTAGCGATCACTCGGTCAGGATGTGTCCATGACTTGTCTTGCCCGCTTGTCGCGGCTAGCATGGGCCGACCTCAATCCTTAATAGTGTGATGAAAACCATGACGGCAATTAGTGCGCCTGAACTTGTCGATAAGTATATCAAAGTCGATGGACTGAACCTTCGCTATCTGGAGGCCGGCACCGGCGCACCGCTCTTGTTACTCCATGGCGCTTCGCTTGGCTCCTCCGCAGATGTATTTCGTCGCAACATTGCGGCCCTTTCGGACAAAGGATTTCGAGCCATCGCCTTTGACTATCCGGGCTTCGGGCTGACTGAATTGCCTTCAGACTTCTCTGTGCCGTACCGTCGCGGCTTCATAGCCAAATTTATCGATGCTTTGGGGCTCGAAAAGGTTGGCTTGATCGCGCATTCACAATCGGGCGGTCTAGCGATCCAGGTCGCGCTGGCAGAACCGCATCGCTATAGCGGTGTTTTTATCTTGGGTACTGGCAGCTTGTTGCCGCCGCTGCCCGAGAGTGCCACGGACATAAGCGAGGTGCCTGCCCGTCGCGATCCGTCAAAACCGCCGACCGAGCCGACCATCGATACAACCCGCCGATTACTGGAAAGCCAGCTCTATCACCATGATCTGATCACAGATGCTGAATTACAGCTGCGTTTTGAGCGCAGCATCGGCAACCCTTTTAAAGCGCACGTCGAGCGTTGGAAATTGAGCAACAAACCGTCAGGAACCAAGTCGTCGGCATCAAACGGCCCAGCGCGTCCGTTGTGGGAGCGACTGGGCGAATTGGCGATGCCACTCTTGATGATTTACGGACGCGAAGACCGGGCGGAAGCGGCGGCACGCGCGACCTATTTCAAACAGATCAGTCCCTCCATTGACGTCCGCATCGTCGACCATTGCAAACACTTGGTGCCATGGGATGCGGCAGATCAGGTTGCCGAGCTGTCCGTCGAACTGTTCAAAGATTGAGTTTTGTCGGCCATCCAATGACAACCAATCAGTAATATTGCACCCTTCGGCGCAACTGGTTATTGTCGCGCCGCCCATGGCTCAATCTCGGCAAGAATTGCATTTACGCAAGACCTGGGCGCCGCAAGTACCGTCGCCCATCAAGGCATTTCAAGCTCAATCAACACTTGGCTGAAGAGACTTCATGATTCGCTCCATACTTTCCATCCTCACCATTTCAATTTCGGCATGTCTTATAATTATTAACTCAACGACAGCCACGCTCGCTCAGTCAGCGCAGAATTCGACGCCCGAGTTACGTGTCATGACAATTGAGCGCAAACCCTTCGCGATGAAGCAGCCGAATGGGTTTACCGGATTTAGCATCGAACTCTGGAACGAGATTGCCAAGGAGCTGAAGCTCAAGTTTCGTTACGTCGAGGCGGCGTCATTCAGCGATATGTTGAAGCAGGTTCAGGACCGCAAGGCGGATTTGGCAATTGCCAACATTTCGATCACGGCGAGCCGCGAAAAGAGTCTAGATTTTAGCCACCCAATATTCGACGCTGGCATAAGGGTAATGGTGCCCGCCGGGGGTGGGACGTTAAACATATTTTCGGCGTTTCTAAATTGGACGATGTTGGCATGGCTCGCCGGTGGGGCTCTTGTTGTTTTTGTCATCGGTACGCTGATGTGGTTTTTTGAGCGCAAACATCAGCCGTATTTCGATCAGCCGTACCGCAGCGGCCTTTGGCCATCTTTTTGGTATGCGTTACATGTCTTGTTGACCGGCGGATTCGAGGAGAACAGCCCCCGAAGCGTGCCGGGTCGTGTTTTTGCAACCATCCTTGTTGTGGCCAGTCTATTTGTTGTGTCGATTTTCGTTGCACGTATCACATCAATTTTGACAGTCCACGAACTCAGGTCCCAAATCCAAAGCCATAAGGATCTGTACGGCCGTCGCGTCGGCACCACGCAGGGGTCCACCGCATCAGCGTTTTTGAGTGAAAACTCGATCGGCCATCGCGGCTTCAAGACCATCGATGATATGTTCAAGGCCCTGGTCGCAGGGGAGCTTGATGCTGTTGTTCACGACGCGCCAATTCTCTCTTATTTTGCCGCCACCGAAGGTCGGGGCAGGGTTCGTGTCGTCGGCCCCATATTGCGTCCAGAGAAATTCGGGATTGCGCTGGCACCGGGCAGCCAGCTGGTCGAGCCGATCAACCGCGCCCTTCTGCAAATCAGCGAAGAGGGCAGATACCGGCGCCTTTTGAGGAAGTGGTTCGCCGACGGGTCTTAGCGCACACGGATGTGAGCCTTCAAGCCGCGGCTGCATCAATTTTAGCAGACAGGGTCAGGCGGTTATCAAATCAGGATGCCTGCCAGTGGCGGCTTTTTTCGCTACGCTACGATAGGCCCTAGCGCTTTGCGGACCAAAAATGTCAACATTATTATGTTGACACCAGGCATACGCAAAGACACTCTTGGCCTTCAACCTTGGGAGGATGACGCGTTGCCCCGGGACGCATCACTGCAAAACGGCGCGATCAATTCCGAGATCCGCGCAATTAGAACGGACACGTTGGCGTCTCTCGTTCAACGCCACATGCAGCATGCAATTCTCAATGGCGAATTGCGCCCTGGCGACAAAGTCAATGAGGTGGGGATTGCGCGGGAGTTAGAGGTGAGCCGCGGGCCGGTACGCGAAGCGTGCGGGTTTCTGGTGGCATCCGGCCTACTCGTCGCCAAGGCCCAGCGCGGTGTTTTCGTCAAGCGCGTCACGTTCGCGGAGGCCGAAGCGCTATACGAGGTACGCATTGCTCTTTATGTGTTGGCCGGCAGCTTGCTGGCAGAACGGATTTCGAACCAGGAAATTTCCGCGTTGGGCGCGATCGTCAGAACGATGGAAAAAGCCCTGAAGCGCCGGGATCTCGCGTCTTATTATCCACTCTCGGAAGAGTTTCACAGAAGTCTTTTGTCGGCGGCCGGCAATGCCAAGCTCACTGAATTGTTTTTCGATTGCTGGCATCAAATGCGGCTTTTTCGACTTGGCGAACAACCAGCGGGCGAAACATTTCCTGATCAAGCCACGGATTTATTCGCCGACTCCTTAGAGGGCCGGAAGCAAACGGTGACGGCCGTCAGAACGCGTAATGCCAAGCGTATAAAGACCGCGATGCGCAATCTTGCCCAAGACTCTTGGCGTCGCACTCAAGCGATATACATGCGCAATGTTGAAGGGTCCGGGCAGTCATTTAGTCACAAAACTCTGCAAATAAGGCAGTAAACAGCGATCGCCATGGCAAAGTATACCTTCGATTTTCTGGATCTACCGCAACGCGCAGCGAAGCCCCGCAGCAGTGGTCTCAGCATGGTTCATGATCCTGGCTTGAACCCCAGACACTTCGAGATGCTCATCGAGCCGATTGAGCCATTCCTAGATTATATGAAATTCCGCAGCCTCAATCCGAGGCTTTATCCCGAGCGGATGTTCCTCGACAAGATCGCCATTTGCCAGAAAAACAACATCAAGATCATTCTGGGTGGCAACGTCGGCGAGATGGCGTGGTTTCAAGGCAAGTGGGAACAGCTTTGCGACTACGCAAAAGAAAAGGGTTGGGACACGTTCGAGATTTCGGCCACCTATGCGCCGCTCACCGAAGATGAAAAGTCTCGAATGATAAAGCACTGCCGGTCATTGGAACTCGATGTCATCTATGAGTGGGGTCTGAAACATCCGACCGAGCCATTGGATCCGGATAAAGCAGCGCGTGATATTGAAGGCGTTCTCGCCCAGGGCGTGCGCCTCGTAATTGTCGAAGAGGGCGAAATCGATCTCCTGATTGGACTTGATGGCGGCGGAGCTCATGCCGGTCGACTGGAGGCGTTGTTTAAGAAAGTCGGCATGGAAAATATCATGGTCGAGGCGACGCGCATGACACAGCTCGCCTGGCTGATCAAAACGTTCGGTCCGGAACTTTGCATCGGAAACCTATCGTTTGAACAACTGACCGATATCGAACCATTGAGGAACGGTATCGGTCGGCTTGTAGGGTTCCCGGCTTACGATCCGTACATGAAGACTTAAAGGACAGTCGTTTAACAGAGCCTAGGGAGGACAACATGACCGAAAAAGCGCGACTGACACTGCACACAACCTTTGCAGCAACCTGCATAGCAGCGGTTGCAATTCTGGCCCCGCCGGCCCAGGCAGAGGTCAATTTCAAAGGCAAGAAGGTCAGCCTCCTCGTGCCCGTTAAGGAAGGCGGCGGGCTCGATCGGTATGCGCGCTTATTCGCGCCCTACCTCGCCAAGTACCTGCCAGGCAAACCGACTGTTCTAGTCTTCAATAGGCCGGGCGGCGGCACGATCAAGGGCTCAAATTGGTTTGAACGTCGTGCAAAGCCGGATGGTTTGACGGTACTCGGCGCAACAACCTCTGTTCACACGTCATTTGTGTTTGGCGGCAAGAAAGTCAAATACGACGAGCTTGGCTGGCGCTCGGTTATCATGTCGCCACTTGGCACCGTGTTTTATGCCCGAACCGACACAGGCGTAACAGGCAAAGACCCGGTCGCAGATGTGAAGACGTTGCGTGCCGGCAAATGGATTACATCCGGCAAAACACCAAATTCCGCAGAACTTCGCATGTTCCTGGCGCTCGAATTGTTGGGGATCAAGAACATCAAACCGGTGTTTGGTGTCTCGACCGGAAAACGGCGCAAAGCCGTGTTCCGCGGCGAGTTTCATATCAGCATCGACTCCGCCGGTGCCTACCTGAAAAAGACAGCACCCTTTGCCAAAAAAGGCATCGTCGTCCCCTTCATGACTTTGGGGTTTGCAAAGCCCGATGGCACGATTGTGCGTGACCCCCAGTTCCCCAAACTCGCGACATTGCCGGAGATCTATAAGGCACTGAATGGCAAAGCGCCGTCAGGTGAAGCGTGGACGATGATGAAGCACCTCTTCAATATGGGCGTGATGGCCTCGAAAGGTCTGATGTTGCCAAAAGCGACGCCCGACCACATTCTTGCCACATGGGTCGCCGCCGCCAAAAAGGTTGTCAAAGATCCTGAACTTCTCAAAAAAGCCAAGCGTGAATTGGCTTATCCGCAATCGTTTGGTGCTGAGGCCGACAAGATCAAAGCCAATGCTGTCGATGTTTCGCCCAAAGCAAAGGCATGGATGAAGAATTGGGTCCAAAACGTCTTGATGAAAAAGTCGTAGACGAAGCCTTGTGCGGTCTTCGACAGGTTATAGCCAGCCTGCCGGCGGCCGCAGCACCCTAATGGGTGTCGCACGACGGTGCTGCCTTCGGCGGTCCATTCAGGTAGCAGTCCATCGGACCAGACCTATGGTTCGCCCGCTCCCGATTCGGCTTGATCGAAAAGAGGTTTTGGAACGGGTTAGGTCTCGCGGGAGACCACACCGTCGCGGCCGGCCATCCACGTTTGTCATGAACCACCCTGCTCGCGTTCTATTGTCTGCACGATCATTGGCACATCTTCTAATCGACAGTAAGATAGGCTCAATCGAGGAGAACCGTCATGTCAAAATTCATCATCGAGCCGCACTTTCGGCTTCACGAATGGGTCGCCGAGGAAAAAGACTACTTTCGTGCCGAGGGTCTTGACTATGAATTTCAAGAATTGGTGCAAAAGACCGATGGTCAGATTCACGCCACACCAGATCGCGTTGGAGCGTTTCAGTCGATCGAGGCCGGAAGACAATCAAATTTGAGCTGTGCCTGCCATTGGACTGTGGCGGCCGCCGCCTCAAAAAATCTCTCAAAGCTCTATGCAGGCGCCTATTCTGTTTCACCTTCCGGTGTCTTTGTGCCTGCCGACTCTCCAGTCAAGTCGCCCGAAGATCTGGCAGGCATACCAATTTCCGTAGGCTATCAGTCAGGCTCGCACTATTCCACGATCCAGGCGCTCGAACAGTATTTGTCATTAGACCAGATCAATCTGAATTTCGGCGATGGCCTGCTGTTCGCCCGAATGGATAAATTGCTGGAGGGGCAATCTCCCGCCTGCGCTTTGTTCTCCGGACCTTATTACTTTGCTGAGCAACTGGGCTTCCGCAAAGTTATCGATTCCACCTTCATGATGGCGACGTCGTTAACCGGCGACTATGATCCCGAAGACGTTGAAAAGTTTATGCGCGCGCTAAAGCGGGCACAGCATGACATCGATCTCAGACCGGAAAAATATACCCACTATTATGCCAAGGAGTTTCCGGTCCGCTATCATGCGCGCATGGACACCCGTCGCTGGGGACCTGGTGAGCGCATTGTTTTTGAGCCCTATTCAAAGGAGATCTACGAAGAGACATTCAAGTGGATTGATGAGCGTGGCATTTTTGAAGGTGGTCTCGATGCCAATACATATGAAATGGCTATCCAGGCGCCGACAAATTGAGATCACGAGCCTTTAGGTCGGTGACATTGGCACTCGGGATGTCAGGCCTCTGGAAAGTGCTTTTGCCAGGCCGGCCAACCCGCAATCAGTTCTGCCTGTACCTGATAACCAGACCCATTGGGATGCAAGCCGTCAACGGCCTTCAATGCGTCGATATAGGCGGCGCTACCTGACAATTCGGCGTAGACTGAGAGATAGTCAACCGTCATCGATTGAGCGAGCCGGTCGTATGCATTGTCGGCTGCAGCAATGGCTGCATTTTTGAAATGCAAATTTGTGTTCATAGCTGCGGCATAAAACGGCATTTTCTCTTCAACGACCGGCGCCGGTCCGATGGCCAAAACTGCCGCAATCTTGTTCAGACCTTTGAGTATCTCCTCGAGCGTCGACGTCGCTTCATCCTGCGAAACGCGTCGCTCACCAGAATCCAGAAACGCCAGATCGTTGACGCCGCAGCAGACAACGATCAGCCCGGCGCCTGGATCGGGAATTCGTGCGCGACACTCAATTTCAGCACGTTGTTGAATTTGCCCCAGCGTCTGTCCACGAATGCCGAGATTATATGAGACCGCGCGATTACGAATCTTGTCCGCCAGACGGCCAGCCCATCCAACGTTTCGCTCGTCGCCGACGCCTTCAACGGTCGATGCGCCAATAAAACAAACCCGCTTCATGTGCTGTGCTCTCATCCAGTCGCAATAGATTTTGGGCAGCCCCTCGAGCAGTCATCGCTTGGCCTTGAGGAGATCGATTGACGGGCGGGCAAGAGTCTTTTTGTGATGACCGGTCCTTGCCGCCCGGCCGGTGCCTCTGAGGTTGCGCGATTGAGACTTGCTTTTTTTGAGGGGCCTCGCAGCGATCACGGCATCACCTTTGATCGTTAGACGTTCCATTTTGCGCCGCGCAGGCAGATAATCGCGCGGTGCATAGTGTTGCGTCGAGCGATTATCCCAGATGACAATCATATCAGGTTCCCAGCGAATGCGTAATTGGTATTCCGGCGTCTCTGGTAGCTGGTACAGCATGGCCAAAATGGCGTCGCTCTCGAAGTCACGCACATCTTTTATGCGTTTCGTCGTCTGCGGGCTGACATAGACGACGTGCCGGCCGCTGACCGGATGCTTGCGCACCACAGGATGAATCATATTGGGAAACAGTTCCTCCATTTCCAGCACGCGTTGGCGATCTTTGCCGCTTGCCGAATAGAGTTCGCGAAACACTTTGAAGTCGTGCACGGCCTCCAAGGTCTCATAGAATGCCTGCAAACTGGGATTCAGCCCGTCGTAAGCAGCGGTCATACTGGCGATCAGAGTATCGCCACCGAACTCTGGCACGATCTGCGAGCGAAGCAGCGTGGCCGCAGGCGGCTCGGCCCGGAACATTTCATCAGAGTGCCATTGATCGGTCGAAAGCGGCGGGCTGTCCTTATCATTGTCGAGGACGATCATTTCCGGCAAGTCCGGCAGGCTTGTGGCAAATGGGTGGACCGTTAACGGACCAAGTCCGCGCGCAAACGACACATAGGCCTCTCGTGATATGGATTGATTACGAAACACCAGCACTTCGTGTGCGACCAGCGCGTCATTTATCTCGGCAAATATAGCTTCGGACATCGGCTGTGACAGGTCGATATTGCGAATCTCAGCCCCGAGGTGGGGTGCCAACTTCACCACATCTATAGGGGGCTGCTTACTCTTGGGTTGGGCGGCAGCACTTTTCGTCGCCATGGCGCGCGTCTCCTGCGATAGCAATCAAGCCCTATGGTGTCACATTAGCCTGCTAGCCCGCAACCATGGAGCGATCGCAATCTCTTGCATCTGGAAGGGGTTAACGTCACACTAAAGAGATGACAGTGACACAAACACTCGCTGGCTTGATCGGCCTTTATTTCCTTGCCGCCGGCATTGGCATTCTGAGCGACCGCACCTACGTCTCTGATTTGATGAAGGACCTGATTGATCGGCCGGCCTTTGGTTTCCTTGGCGGGATCATCGCCTTCGTCATCGGTGGCACAATAATAAGCATTCACAATGACTGGACGACTTTGCTCAGCGGATGTGTGACACTTATCGGCTGGGCGAGCCTGGCCGAGGGTGTCCTGATGCTGGCTTTCCCGAGGCGGTTTCTCAGCCTGTTTTCCGGTTGGGCGGCAGCATCCAAATTGGTTACAATCTTCGGGCTCTTCGCCGCGGCTGCAGGCGTCGGACTCATCGCGGCGGCTTTTGCAGGTTAGTGCCGGATACGAACACGTAAGCTGACCGCGTGGCGGGACGGGCCGTCCTCGGTCGTCATCGCTACGGGGCCGGCGCGAGCCGGCACCTTTCAGCACGAGCAAAGGAAGCATCTTGTCGACCGCTGGCACGCCCTACACGCCAACCCTGAACAATCTGCGCGGCATCATGTGGATGCTTGCCGCGGTAACGGCGCTCACAATGATGTTTGCAATTGTCAAGCAATTGGTATCGGAGTTGCCGGTTTTTGTGGTTGCCATAATGCGCACCGGCTTTGCGTTGGTGTTGCTGTTGCCCTGGATTATGCGGGTCGGACCGCAAGGGCTTGCGACGAAGCGTCCAGGCACGCATCTCATGCGTTCTTTTTTTGGGATCGCGTCGTTCGTTTGTGTGGTCTATGCACTGTCCAAGCTCTTGATGGCCGATGCAATAGTCCTGGCCTTCACCTCTCCGCTCTGGTCCATTGTCGTCTCGGCGATCATTCTGGGCGAGGTTGCCGGCCCACGCCGCATCATTGCAACTCTGCTCGGCTTTGGCGGTGTCATTTTGATCGTCAAACCGCAGGGTGGAATTGAACCTGCAACGCTTATCGCGTTGGGCAGCGCCCTATTGACGGCCCTTGCGATGATAATGGTGAAACGCCTGAGCACCACAGAGCCGCCGACCCGGAATGTGTTCTACTTTTTTGTTTTCGGTACACTTATGTTGTTGGTGCCAGCGACCATTTCCTGGCAGACGCCGACACTTGAGCAATTCGGCTGGTTGTTCGCCGCGGGCCTGTTGGGTGTCGTTGGGCAGGACTGGCTGGCACGCGCCTATGATGCCGGCGAGGTCACGATCATCGCACCTTTTGATTTCCTGCGCTTGCCCATTGCCGCGCTTTTGGGCTTTCTGCTGTTCGATGAAATCCCGGATAGCTGGACGATCCTTGGTACGGCCATTATTTTTTCGGCCTCGCTTTATATTGCGCGGCGCGAAGCGCAGGCCAGATCAGCGACAACACCTGAGCCACAATCCTGACGCGGCACCCGCGCCTCGCGGACGCCATTAGTCCAATCGGTCCAGTGCCTGGCCAAGTGTCGCGACCAATTCATCGATCTGTTCGGTTTCGATGATCAGCGGCGGGGACATGGCAAGGCAATTCCCCGTTTGGCGCAACAGGACGCCGTTCTCGAAACAGTCAATGAAGGCATCGTAGGCGCGCGCGGTTGATCCAGGCTCGCGCGGGGCAAGTTCGACGGCACCCATCAGGCCGATATTACGAATATCGATAACGTGCGGGCGCCCACGTAGCGAATGCAACGCTTGCTCGAATTGGGGTGCGAGTTCACGGGCGCGGTCAAACAGCTTTTCGTCCTGGTAGACGTCGAGCGCCGCAAGCCCGGCCGCGCATGCCAGCGGATGCGCCGAATAAGTATAGCCGTGGAACAACTCGATCATGCCTTCCGGCCCCTGCATCAGAGCATCGTGAATCCGGCTTTCAACACCGACAGCTGCCATCGGAACAGCGGCATTGGTCAAACCCTTTGCCATCGTGATCATGTCAGGTTGGATGTCGAATCGTTCCGCGGCAAAAGCCGCACCCGTGCGCCCAAAGCCCGTGATGACTTCGTCGAAAATCAACAGAATGTCATGGTGCGTGCAAATCTCGCGCAGCGTTTCCAGATAGCCCTTGGGCGGCACCAGCACACCGGTGGAGCCGGCAACCGGCTCGACGATAACGGCGGCAATCGTGTCAGCACCATGCTGCGCGATAATAGTCTCCAGCGCATTGGCCAGGTGTGCGCCCCAATCAGGCTGCCCCCGACTAAAAGCCATTTCCTCCAAATTATGCGTGTGCGGGAGGTGATCAACGCCGCTAAGCAGGTTGGCAAACTGCTGCTGGTTGGCGGCAATACCGCCGACCGAAGTTCCGCCGAATCCAACACCATGATAGCCGCGCTCGCGGCCGACGAAACGGGTTCGTTTCGTATCGCCACGCGCGTGGTGATAGGCAAGCGCAATCTTCAAGGCTGTGTCGACAGCTTCCGATCCCGAGTTTGCAAAGAACACATGATCGATTGTCCCCGGCAACATCGCGGCCAGCCGCGAGGCCAGGGCAAATGCGTCGGGATGTCCCATTTGGAAGGCCGTACTGTAATCCATCACCTCAGCTTGAGACTTGATAGCATCGGTGATCCGTCGGCGTCCGTGACCAGCATTTACACACCACATGCCCGCAATCCCGTCGAGAACCTTGCGGCCATCGGCGGTCGTATAGTGCACGCCCTCCGCGCCAACGAGCAGTCTGGGTGCCGACTTGAACTGCCGATTGGCAGTAAACGGCATCCAATACGCACTAAGATCATTCGCACCGGTCCGAGGTCTATCTTGCATCGCGGCCAACTCCCAATTTTCGTCAAGACGAAACATCAATGATGTCGAATGATTGTTCCCCATACCATGGACTGCGGCAAGCGCTTAATGAGAGAGAATGGAACTAGGTACTGCTAAGACCATCGGGGTTACGACTCCTGTTAGCGCAATCGGCCCTGGGGAACCAAGGTTACGCCAAGTATGAATAGGCTGCCCGGGCGCCGGAGCCCAAAACCTGCGTCACCAATTCAGCAATTGTTTCTGCCACGGTTGCCCGCCCGATATTGCTCGAAAGTTGGCGCAATTTGTCGCCACGACAGACGGCCGTTGCAGGATCATCCAGGAAGGTCAATCCCTCAAAGGATCGAGGTGTAAGGTTTAGTGCGCCGGTTGCCGGATCCTGCCGCAAATAGCCGGTGTCTTTGAGCCACTGCCACGCCGCCTCGATGATCGCTAGATGACACGTTCGTGTTGCGGGATCGTCTGCAAGCCCGAGGCGATCTACAAGCTCTGCGGCAGTCGTTGCTCGGCCCAAGGGAAAAACCTCATAAAGCGCAGCGAAGGTTGCCCCGGCATAAATCCGAAATAGATCGATATTGGCCTGTTCCTTCATAATGTGTCCTCCAGCGCCTGATTTGTGCCCCTGAGGTGGGCAAGTTCGGATTCAAGATGGGCGATAC
This sequence comes from Hyphomicrobiaceae bacterium, assembly GCA_965223255.1. GTDB lineage: Bacteria > Pseudomonadota > Alphaproteobacteria > Rhizobiales > Hyphomicrobiaceae > CBDCWA01. Next base: position 2,288,680 of record CBDCWA010000004.1, read on the forward strand.
GCGCAAGCAGCTCTTGCTGCGCCGCTTCGACGACGTGAGCATCGATTTTTTGTGGGATATGCGCCGGACAATTGACATCCCAGGCTGCAACCTCGAACACGACCGCGCGTTCCGGCCGCGCCGTATAGCTTGGATCGACCAATTGCTCCAACAGCGCGGGATTGTCCTCGACGATATGGGCGCGTCCCCAGATCTTGATGCGCTGGCGATTGGCGTAGTTCATGACAAAGATATAGGCCTTGTCGTTTTCCGCGAGATTGCCAACGGAGATGTATTGGCGGTTACCGGAAAAATCCGCAAATGCGAGCGTGTGCTCATCGATGACCTTGAGCAATCCTTTTGGTCCTCCGCGATGCTGGATATAGGGCTGACCGTCGGCGGTCGCGGTGGCGAGATAAAAGCTATCCGCATTGTCGAGAAACGAGTTTAACGGCTCTGTAATGGTATTCGGCCAATCGCGTTTATTGGCTAGTTTGGCGTAACCGTCGCGCGATCCGCGCCGTCTTTGTTGATCTTTCACAGACGCGGTGAAGGCGATGTCTGATACGTAAGTCATGCTGGGCCTCGGTTTAAGAAGGGCAGGAGTGGGCAGACATCGCAACCAATCGGGGGTGATCACGATGTCTATTCTCAAATGTATTCTCAGCCGGCCGACACATGCCGTTTCAGGAAGGCGAGCATGCGTGCGGCGATGAAGGCGCCATATTCTTCCAGCGCGAAGTGACCGGTATTGAGCAGATGAAACTCCATCGTCTTGAGGTCGCGCTTATAGGGGTGCGCACCGGCTGCCGGGAAAATCTGATCGTTCTTGCCCCATACGATCAGCGTTGGCGGTTGATGCCTGCGGAAAAGGGCCTGCCACTTTTTGTAGTGGCCAACGTTCGTCCCATAGTCGAGAAATAGATCCAGTTGGATATCTTTGCTACCGGGCCGGTCAAGCAGGAACTGATCGGTGTGCCAGTTGTCGGGGCTGACCGCTTCGACATTGCTGACCCCGTGGGTGTATTGCCATTTGGTGGCCCCGATGGTTAGGAACTGGCGCAGCGCGTTCCGCTTTGCCGGGTTCTTCGGGTCCGCCCAGTATGCTTTGATCGGGTCCCAGAACTTTTGCAGGCCTTCAACATAGGCATTGCCGTTTTGAATGATGAAGGCCGTTACGCGTTCTGGCGCTTTGGCGAACACCCGGAACCCGATGGGCGCCCCATAGTCCATAAGATAAAGCGCATATCGCTTTACACCTTTCTGCTTCAGAAACGATTGAACCACATTGGCGTAGTTGGCGAACGTGTATTTGAAAGTCTCCCGCGATGGCATATCGCTGGCCCCGAAGCCGGGATAGTCAGGTGCAAGTACGTGATAGCGTTTCGCCAGCGCCGGAATGAGTTTGCGGTATTGCTGCGACGACGTCGGGAAGCCATGCAGCAAGAGCACCGTTGGACGATTAGGCGCACCGGCTTCGCGATAGGCGACCGTCACGCCGTCAATCTTCACTGATCGATAACGGACAGCGATGGTGTCGCTCTCTTCTGCAACGGCTTTCGCGGTCGCCTGCGGCGCGCTTGGGAGGGATGAGATGACAGCCGCACCAGTAAAGACAGCGATTGCAGCGCCAGCAATCACGGCGAGCGGTTTCGAGGTGGTTAGGTCCTTGATGGAAAATGGCATTGCAGGGTCCTTTCGGTCATACATTTACAGATCAGTTAATGTTGGACGCCACATACATGTACCGATCAGTTAATGTTATCAAGTCACAAAATTGTGAGAAAGCCGAGCGTTTGCCTTAGTTTGATTAAACAGAGGGGAGCCATTAGGTACTTGTATCGCTAGAATGGCGTAACAGATCGGTAAGGGTTGTGATTGGAAAATGAGCTCTTCAAAACGCGACCAGCTTGTCAGGAAGGCCCTTGAGGTCTTCTATCGCAATGGCTTCCACGCCACCGGTATGGACAAGCTCGCCATCGAGACCGGCGTCTCCAAGACGGCCATGTACAAGCATTTCCGGACTAAGGGAGACTTGATCCTGGCCGTACTTCGCTTGCGCGACGAGGAGTTTCGCAATTGGTTTTCGCGCCGTATTGATGAGCTTGCCAGTGCGCCCAAGGCTCAATTGGTTGCAAGCTTCGATGTCCTCGGCGAATGGTTTTCACAAAAGGGTTTTCGCAGCTGCATGTTCATCAAGGCCTCGTCCGAGTATCAAGACGCCGATGATCCAATCCACGTTGCAGCTGCTGAGCACAAAAGACTGCTGCTCGGTTACATGAGTGACCTGGCTCGGACGGCCAACGCAACGGACCCGGAGATGTTAGCCCGGCAACTGTTGTTGTTGCAGGAAGGGGCCATCGTAACCGCGCATCTGCAAGGGGTGGAGCGCATTGCAAATGATGCACGCGCCGCCGCTGTGGTGTTGATTGATAACGCCTGCGATGGGTAACGGCGTCGTTCTTTTTGATCTTGAGTTTCGGGTATCCTATAAGCTGAGCGTGTCAGGAGCAGCGTGCATGAGCCAAGGCGCGCCTAGTCAGCCCATTGGGCCGTCACGCTGCATCCTGCGCAAGGCGTTTTGCCGCACTCATCTTAGCTCGCGATGACGGTTCATCGGTCTAAGGTCACACCGGAACTATAAAACCTGGAGCTGAAGTCCATGGCACAATTGATCGCGCCGCACGGGAATCACGTCCTCATGCCTCTTTATGTTGAGGATGCGACTGCGCGTGCAGCTCTCGCAAGGGAAGCTGAGACGCTGCCGTCATTGGTGATATCCTCAGCCGCAGCTGCCAACGCCGTCATGCTCGCCGGCGGCTATTTCACGCCCCTCAGCGGCTACATGGACAAGGCCGATGCCTTGGCGGTCGGGCAGGATATGCATACGACCAGCGGGGTTTTTTGGCCGGTTCCCATACTCAATTTGCTGCACGAGGCCGCCAACGTGCAGCCGGGCGATCGCATCGCACTAAAGGACCCAAACGTTGACGGCAATCCGGTTCTGGCCGTGCAAACCGTTACGAAGTGTGAGGAGTTTACGTCGAGCGAAATTTTAGCCCTCAGCGAGCAAGTCTTCGGCACTTCGGACCAAGCTCATCCAGGCGTGGCAGAGTTTCTCGCGCAGGGCCGGATCGCGCTGTCCGGTCCCATTCAAGTGCTGAACTATAGTTATTTTGAGAGCGACTTCCCAGACACGTTCCGCACTGCCGTCAGCATTCGAAACGAAATTGCGCAAAGAGGTTGGAGCAAGATCGTCGCGTTTCAGACCCGCAATCCCATGCATCGCGCCCACGAAGAGCTTTGCAGAATGGCAATGGAACGGCTCAACGCCGACGGTCTGGTCATCCACATGCTGCTAGGAAAACTGAAGCCGGGTGATATTCCGGCCGACGTGCGGGATGCGGCTATCCGCAAGATGGTTGATTTATATTTCCCGCCCAACACTGCAATGATCACCGGCTACGGCTTCGATATGCTTTATGCCGGTCCCAGAGAAGCGCTGCTGCATGCTGTCTTCCGCCAGAATATGGGCGCAACGCACTTCATCGTCGGGCGCGACCATGCCGGCGTAGGTGATTATTACGAACCCTTCGCTGCGCAGGAGATCTTTGACCAGATACCGTCTGACGCGCTTCGCATAGAACTATTCAAGGCAGACCATACGGCCTACTCCAAAAAGTTGCACAAGGTGGTCATGATGTGTGAGGCGCCGGATCATACGCAGGATGATTTTGTCTTGCTCTCCGGCACTGCTGTGCGTGAAATGTTGGGTAATGGCATTGCCCCGCCAGGCGAGTTCTCCCGTCCCGAGGTGGCACAAATCCTTATGGATTACTATCAAAATGAGCCGACGCCCGACGCCTCATGACCGAGGCTCTCCTTAGAGGTCGGTATATTTTGTCGCCGTCCCCCGCGCCTTTTGTATCGGATACTTCTTTGCATTCATCGCAATTTTGTCTGCCGCTGCAGCTTGCAGATCCAGGCCCACGCGCTCTGCAATCAAAAGCAGATAGAGCAGCACGTCGGCGCACTCTTCAGCAAGCCGTTGACGCAACGGGTCTGCTTCAGCCTCGCTTTCAAATTCCTCGGCCGGCTTCCATTGCGTCAGTTCCAATAGCTCACTCGCCTCCAGGTTCAGCGACAAGATCAAATCCTTAAGCGAGTGAAATTGGCGCCAGTCCCGCGCATCTCTGAACGCGAGCAGGCGTTTCGTAAGGTCGTCGAGTGATGGGCTATCGTTGGCCATGGCAGAGTCCGGTTTTGCAAATTGCGCTAAGTTGTGGGTCTCAGGATGTGGCGCCCTCGCACCCAAATGGTCAAAATTCACAGCAGCAAAAAACGCAATCATAGGGCGCCGGGGAAAGTAAAGCCCAAACGCCACAGTGACGCGCAATTCAGGTGGATCACCGGCATAGTCCTGCAGGAGAGTTGCCCGCCGGGCGAAAGTCCGCTACGTCGATCGCCATGCGCATAGTACAACTTTCCGACAGCCACATTTCGCATGAACACCCCGCTCGGACAGCCGAGCTGGAAGCGTGCATCGGGTATATTAACGCACTTGAGCAGCAGCCCGACGTGGTCGTTCACACCGGCGATATCGCCCACAATGGTCTTGCAGAAGAGTATGCGACCGCCCGCCGGATCATGGACCGGCTGTCGACGCCTTATTTCGTAATCGGCGGCAACCGCGACAATCGCGCGCAACTGATCGACGCGTTCTCCGGCGGTGGTCATGCCGCGACGCGGCATGGGTTTCTGCAATTCTCGGTCGAAGACTTTGACGTTCGTTTAATTTGCATCGACACGGTCAGCGATCACTCGAACAAGGGCCGGCTGTGCGCTCTTCGCAGGTCAGACGTGGAAGCCATGCTGCGCTCTGACACCGCGCGCCCTGCCGTCCTGTGCATGCACCATCCGCCGTTCGAGGCGAGCGTAGCCCCCGATCCCCGACAGTATGAGGATTGGCAAGAGGTTGTGGCATTCACGGAGATGATCAGCCAATTTGGGCACATACGCGGCGTTTACTGCGGTCATATTCATCGGTTTATGGAGACCCGCATCGCCTCGCTACCAGCCACCGTTTTGTCCTGCATTGCATCCGATCTGCGCTGGGACAATGCGCACCTGAAAGACGCTCACCAACCGATCGTGAAACTGCATCACGTCCTGGAGCAGGATCGTCTGGCCACCAGTGGGGCCCCGTGACAGCGAGTTGTCGTAATGGAGGCGCTGGGCGCGCTACTCCGTCGACAAGGGCAACTTATCCATACGGTTGATTGAAAAAGGAATTTTGTGCTTTTCTCTCAAATATTCTGCTTGTACACTCGCCCGCGAATTAAGCGTGAAGCCATGACAGTTTGAGGAGTGCTTTGCGCAGTGATGGACGAACTGGCGGTGTTGGCCGCCTGACCGGAGACGATCAATGAGCGAGCAAAAGCCCGCCCCCAAAGTTCCTGAAGGCAAATCCCGTTTCTTCAAGACCCGCCAGAAAGAGCCCAACGAAAAGGGTTTCGTTGGTTATGAGACGGTCTGGGAGCCATTCCACAAAGAAGTGAAATACACCACCCCCAAGCAGCCATAGTCTCAGGGGTACGGCCAATTAGATTGGCATTTTCAGCGCGTCGTGGATGTCAGGTACGGCCTCAGTCGGCCCGCCCGCTTCTATCTCTTCGTCCGTCGCATCGCGCACGCTTAAGATCTCCAGGCAAAAATTCACTTCTCGCCCACTAAGCGGGTTGTTCCCATCGACGGTCAGCGTCTTGGCGTCCATGTGCGTGACGACGAAACGGCGGACATCGCCCTTTTCGCTTTCCATAGCGATGGTTGTGCCAAGCTTCCGATATTGCTCGGGAACATTTTCGATGCGGTCGGTAAAGACCAGTGCCTCGTCCCTGGGGCCGTAGATATTGGTGCAATCGATGGCAAGCTCGATGGTATCGCCGGCGCACTTTCCTTCCAGCGCGTCGAGGACACCGGCCGACAGAATATCGTTGTGCCCGTGCACATAACCGAGCGGGAACTCAACGGTGCTTAGAACTTGCCCCGTTTGTTTGTCCGTCACTTTGTAGGTGAGCTCGACAAACTTGTTGTCTTGAACCGCCTCGCCCATTTCGATTGCCTCAGATCATGATGGGGCGCGTCTAGAAGATCGACGCACCGAAGATTTTGATGTCGTCATCTTCGTAGCCAAGCACCAGTCGGCCCAACCATTCGCCCGGCACTTTTGTACTTTTCTGGCGATAGAGAACCGTCACGTGTTGACCCCGGCGGATAATGCCGATCGGATCGATCTCGGGCGACAGGTTCTTGGCCAGAGTGCTGTTTGCGAATTGCCGGCCCACTTCAACCTGATTGAGGGCAAGCGCCAACGATCTGGAGAAATCCTTGACGAAGTCTTCGTAGTTGGTCGCATTGGAATTCTTGACCAGCTCACCCCACATCGGGTTGGCAATGGACAAGATCTCGTTATCGGTATGGTCAATGATATTCATGTCTTTACGAGGTGAGGGCGCACTGCAAATGCTGATCTCAAGGCAATCAATCGACAACGGCCAAAAGACGTCCCGATAAGAGACGTCCCGCACCAGCGCGCCGCCCTACAGCCTACTGTACCCCACCCTTTGCCGTCTCGGCATCACTGCTGGTGGCTTTGATGTCGGCTGCGACTTCTTCTTCGGCGACGAGATGGTAGCACGGCGCTTTTTCCATGGTGTATTCCCCGGTCTCGGGATCGCGCCGCGAGACGGTCAGCACATGCCACTCGGCATCGTTCAGCTTCATTGCATCACCACGATAATAATAGCCCGGCCAGCGGGTCTCCTTGCGGAACAGCGTGTGCTGCGTCACGCACTCCGCGGTGCGATGGCGATGTTTTAATTCCCACGCCCGCAACAGCTCATGCAGGTCCTTGGCGGCCAGGCATTCGAGGTCTTCTTCCATCACCTTGAGCTTCTTCAGGCAGATGTTGAGCAGCTTTTCGTTGGTCATGTAACTGACGCTGACGCCGCCGCAGTATTCGTCCATCAACTTCTGCAGCCGGTCCAGGCCTTGTTTGGGGTGGATATAACTCGGGCTGACGGTACCGGCGACGATTTCGTTGCGGTAGACCGTATAGCGTTCCAGCGGCTTGTAGATCTCCTGCTTGCGCCGTTCGATCTGCTCAGCCGACACTTTGATGCCGCGCGCCTTGCCGTCGTCGATGTATTTGCAGGCGGCTTTTGCGGCCAGCCGGCCCTCGGTGAACGAGCCCGAGGAGAACGCGTGCGGCGTGCCGCCGACCGCATCACCGGCACCGAACAAACCTTCGACGGTCATCATGCGATTATAGCCCCAGAAGTATTCCGGCGGCGAAATGTCTTCCGGCCCGCTCGTCCAGCCGCCGGCGCCCGTCGCATGCGATCCCATCACGTAAGGCTCGGAGGTGGTGAGTTCGGGATTTTCGTTTTTGGGGTCGACGTCGGTGGCGGCCCACAACACCGCCTGGCCGATGGTCATGCCGAGAAAGTTCTCCCAGCCCACCTCTTCCAGGTGCGGGTCCTGGAAGGCCTGCATGGTGACCATGTGGATCGGCCCGCGCCCGGCATTCATCTCGCTGATCATCGCATGGTTTCTGAGGCAGGTCGGGATCGGCCGATGCGTTCTGTGTGAGAGTTCCGGATCGAGATACTCCTTGCCGACCATCTTCTGCAGTTCCGGGAACCACTTGGATTCAAACTCTTCGCCGAGGCCGTTTTGGGTATAGGTCTTGAGATGCAGAAAATAAGCACCGACCGGGCCATAGCCGTCCTTGAAGCGGGCCAGGACGATGCGGTTTTCCATCTGCGTCATCTTGGCGCCGGCATTGATCAGCAACCCGTAGGCCGATCCTGATGACCACGGCGCATACCAGACCCGCCCGGCCCCCTCGCCGACGGAGCGCGGCTTGAAGATGTTGGAGGCGCCACCGGCGGCACAGATGACGGTCTTCGATTTAAAGACGTGGTAATTGCCGGTGCGCACATTAAAGCCGACGGCACCGGCGACGCGGTTGTCTTTGGCATCGTCCATTAACAGGTGCGTGACGCAGATGCGGTTGAACACCTTGTCGGCGGATTTCTTGGCCGCCTCGGCGACGATCGGCTTATAGGATTCGCCGTGGATCATGATCTGCCAGCGCCCCTCCCGCAAATAAGTGCCGGTTTCGGGGTTGCGCATGATCGGCAGGCCCCACTCTTCGAATTGGTGCACGGTCGAATCGACGTGCCGCGCCATATCGAACAGCAGGTCTTCGCGCACCATGCCCATCAGGTCGATGCGCGCATAGCGCACATGGTCTTCCGGATTATTCTCGCCCCACCGCGTGCCCATATAGCAGTTGATGGCGTAAAGGCCCTGTGCGACGGCGCCGGAGCGATCGATATTGGCCTTTTCGGCAATGACGATTTTCTTGTCCTGGCCCCAATACCTGGCCTCCCAGGCCGCCCCGGACCCGCCCAGTCCGGCCCCCACGACCAGCACGTCAATGTCATCTTCGACGATGGTTTTATAAGCCATCAGTAATATACCCCTTCCTTCATCTTGAGGCCGGCCTCTTCGAGTGTGCGCACGTCGCCGTCGTCCATACGGATGAACTTTGGTTCGCTATAAAGGTGCTGGCTGTCGCGCATCTCCTGGCTGGGCGCCGGTTCATTCGCCAGCTTGGGAATGAACTTGCCCCACGGTTTGGTGGTGATCGGCGACAGGAAGTTTTTTTCCGTGCCATCTCTGAACTTGATGCGCCAGGCAATGGTGCCCTTTTCTTCTTCACGCCTGACACGCACGCTATGGCCGAGCGGTGCAAAGTCGGCATAGCCACGCGCGTCGATGGCGTTCTGCGGACACGCCTTGACACAGGAATAACACTCCCAGCACATGTCCGGCTCAATGTTATAGGCCCGGCGATAGGTGGTATCGATGTGCATGATGTCCGAGGGACAGATATCGACGCAATGCCCACACCCGTCGCATCGGGTCATGTAAACAAAGGTTGGCATCAAGTATTCCTTCTCTATTCGCTCACTCTTGATCGGCGCTCATTCAGTAGTGGTGGGGCTGCTCGCGCTTGATGCCAAGGCCCATATCCAGGGGCGCATCTTTCAACAGCTCCATGGAGTGGCGGTCGCTGTCGGCGGGATCGCGCCGGTCGGCAGGCTTGGGCAGATTATCCAGCGAGCCATCGGCTTCAGCGATGCGCTTTTGATAGGCGGCCGCCGGCTTGAAGAACATGTGTGCGAACTTCGACCACAGCACGCCGCCGAACAGGACGGCACTGGCCGGGATGAAGAGCGCCAAATACAGCGTGCTCAGCGCCGTCATGCCGAGCCCCAGCGAGACGGCCCAAAGCAGACCGAAACCGGTGGTCGCCAGCAGCGACAGGATAAACAGGTCGGCGCGCACGATCCGGTACCAGGGATTGCCTTCGGCTGCGACATCGGCCCTGATGAAAAACCAGAACCAGAAGCCGCCGATCAGCACCATTGCGGCCCCGACATGCCAGAGGACCGACACCCAGGACGGGCCGGCCGGCGCATTGGAGAACACCATGATGATGGTGGTGAGGAGAAAGATCACGAACCCGTACATGGTGAGCAGGTGTGCCTTGCGCCGGTCGGGGTTGCAGAATTCCGCCGAGGTGAGCACGTCTTCGGCAACGGTTTTGAACAGCGCCGAGCGGCGCTCTTCGGGGCTCAGCTCGCGCACCGCGGCGTCCTTCGCCTTTTTGGCGTTTGCAAAGAAGTATTCAGCACTTCTTTTATGCCAGACATCGAGCAGCGTGCCAGCCACGACCAGGACCGCCATGGCGATCACGTAGATCTGCATGACCGCCACCGGAACGGTCCCGGAAAGCGCGGCAAAAGGGTTTCCAAACAAGCTCAATTTAAGCCTCCTCCATCTGGCAATCGCCAATCATTGCACCGCGTCAAGCCATAGATCCTGCCAGGCCGCCCAGCAGGCAAAAAACCACCGCACACCAGGGCGCTCGGCGCGCTTCAACGGTCACCATTGGGGCATCCCAAATCTATCCGACTGCGGCAACGCGACATACAAGCCCACCCCAAGGAGGGAGGATGGAAAACTTTCCTACGGCAGGTAGATATACAAGGTTCAACACCGATGGCCGGGCCATTGCAAGCAAAAATGTGGCGAGGGCGGCGAGATGGGCATTTGCTCGGTGCACCTGGCTGCAAATACCATTAAACGCGCCCGGGTCAACTCAGCCTTCAGGGGCCCGCAATGTCGACGGTCTGTCTTTATGTTCCCTGCTGCGTTTCTCTCAAGCTTTTGGTGATGCGGCGAAATCGACCGGCAAGTGCCGCCAGTACGTCGAGTGCAAAGTCAGGATTTTGCTGCACCAGACGTTTGAAGTGGTCCCGGTCTATCTTGAATAGCGCGGTATCCGTCATGGCGAGGGCGGATGCAGCCCGCGGCCCGCGATCAACAAGGGCCAACTCACCAAACACCCCGACCGCTTCGACATCCTCCAGAAAGTCGCCATAGGTAATAACGTGAACTCGCCCGGAGGCGACAACAAAGAGACAATCTCCGGCATCGCCCTCGTAAAAGATTTTCTCACCGGCATCGAAGCGTATCAACGGCGTGTTTGCCTGCGCCAGCATTGTCAGAATATCGCGCGTCATCATTTCAACTTCTAATGGGTTTGCCTACGGCTGAAGCCTGGGGTGCGGGTGAGGGCTTAGAAATAGCGCTGCCTCACAATCGATCTGATCAACGAGCCGATCAGCACAGCTCGTCACCTTGGACATTAGTTGCTAGACTAATCCCATTGAAATGGAGCATTGGTTGATAGATTGTCATTCATCAAAGTTAATTCCTTAAAGTTCGTTGCGTTGCTGGCCTTGTTCGTATGGCGGGGATTTGTCGGCCCGGTCGCAGCGGGCGAAACGACCCGCTCTCAATCCGCCAATCATGGCGTCCAAATATCCGGCCCGTCCGCCACGACCAATGTGTCGAACTCAGACGCCGCAATCAAGGAGCATATTACGATTGTCATCGGCGGCGACCTGGGCCTGGGCGGGAGTGGCCAACGTGTCGATCCTGCCGGCGCACGCAAGCACGGCCGCTTGTACAAATTCGAAGACGTCACAAAAAGAATTGCACCATTTATCGATGGCGATATCAACTTTGCAAATCTAGAAACCGTCGTCACAGCCGACAATCGGATTGCGGCAGGCTCCAAATCCTTCCAATTCAAGAGCCATCCGGATGGGGTGCGCCATCTCGTCGGCATTGGCTTCAACCTGCTGTCCCTGTCGAATAATCATGCCAACGACTTTGGCGCCGCCGGCATGCGCGACACCAAACGACATATGTACAAACTGCTGTCTCATGGGCTTTTAGCCGCGCCGGGATTAGGCCTGACGCGTCGTGAGGCAGGAGGCCCTAGCCGCATCAAGATCGGCAAAAGCACCATCAGAGTGAGTGCGCTCGGAATGGGCGGTACGCCGCCGTCGGGTCGCAATCCTGGCATTCTAAGCTTTAATTCGGCCCGCGATTTTCGCGATGCCCTCACTTGGTTGGGTGGCGAAAAAAGCGACTACACGATACTCAGTGTTCATCACGGGCGCGAACTGGATGTGCGACCGCCCGCTGCAACGATAAGAAAGTTGCGGGATCGGGCCGCACGGCAGGCCGGTGTCGACTTGATCATTGGTCACCACACACACGTTGCAGCGGGCGTGCAGTCCGTTGGCAAGAACCTGATCTTCTATGGCCTTGGGAACTTGCTACACCTTGGCATGCAAAACATGTCGAAGTTTGGCCGGTGCCGCGACTTTGGGCTGCTCGCCAAGCTCCATCTTTTCCGCACCCGCCGCGGCAGGCTGCAGGCTGGGGCTGTCGAAATGAGGATCTTGGAGAACATGCACTTTATATCCCAACCGATGTCTCCCGTCCGATCCAGACAACGCATTGCGGTCATCAACATGCTGGCCGGCGAGCTCGATCACAACCAATCTGGCGCCCGCGGCGTGCGGTTTCGGTGGCGCGCCGATGGGAGTGGTGTTGTGTGTCTTGCCACCACAAAGGGTCTGCCGGGCCCATTGGACAAACTTTGCAAGCAATGGGCGGGTTTGCCTAAAGCACAGTCGGCACCGGCTGGATCTTGTGGCTTGCCTGAAATACGCCAAACGATAGCGCGCGAGCGCCGACGTAAACTTGGTCTGTTGGCTCCCAAATCCAAAGCCGGTAACAAGCGGCGAGCGAGGTCAATATTTGAGCAGGTGTTCGGCCATTAGAGAATAGCGGACAACAGCTCACCACTGCGTGAAACTATTTCCGTGCAGCCAACTGATACTCCAGACCATGTTTGCGAGGCAGTTGTTCGTCATTCTAAGCCGGGCCATCGCATACATTTGCCCTTGTGAAGCAAAGCGAACTGGCAGATATTGCGCGTCGCCACATACTAATTGCTGCTTGACCGTGCCGCTTGTTGTGCTCCCGTCTTCCCGCTCGGCAAGGAGTTTCGAACCCAGCACATTTGGCCGCGTGGCGCCTTAGTAAGAACTTGGCCGATGGAGCGGCAGCTGGCTGGGTCGTGATAACCGATGCCAGCCGTTTTTTGGGAGTGGGTAATGGATGGGATTATTCAGCGCTTGACTGTTGCATTGCTCTTAGGGCTTTGCACTTCATTTTACCCGCCTTCAGCCTTGGCGCAGGATAAGGTTGACGGGTTCATTTCGAAGCCAAATCATCAACTCTTCAACATGACCGGCGTATGGCGGTCACGCGGTTATGGTTGGGTTTGGTCGATTGGTAACGGCCAGATAAAATATTATGATGAGGGCGGGCGATATTGTATCTTGCGCCGCACGCGCTCACGCCTTCCCTGGGGCCTGCAAGAACAAATTCACGTCCACCCATCTGGCAAATCTATGCGCTTTGCCCTCGATGAACTTGGATACCTCTACACGTTTGACAAACTGACGGAACTGCCACCGGCATGCCGGACCGCACCTAACCCCGGCCCTGTTTCCGTATTCAATGCCATCGATCAAATATTTTCCAACCATTATGCATTTTTTAAGACGCACAACGTGGATTGGGCCAAGCTTGTTCGTCGTTACCGGCCGAGAGTGTCAGCGCAAATGTCGGACAGACAGCTCTTTGCGTTGCTCAAGGATTTGTTGTCCAACATCAACGATGGTCATGTTGCCTTAAGAGCATACATTGATGGCCAGAGACTGAGGTTTTCCTCCGGCAAGCGCCCCAAGCCGTATGTCGCACTCCCGCCGGGCACTAAGACGTTGCCCGGTTATTGGACGACTTCTGTTGGTGCTGCCCTGGTTGGCGAAAACCTCAAGCAGAATAATAGAGGCAGCGTCAAATACGGACTGATCGATGGAGATATTGGTTATATCTACATTCGGTCGGTCGGCCGTCGCACCAGGCCCGATGTCGATCAGACCATGGATAAAGCCATAAGGCTATTTGCGAACGCCACGGCGGTCATTCTGGATCTCAGCAATAATCGCGGTGGATATGATAGCATCGGTCGTCGAATTGTAGGTCGCTTTGCCCGGTCAAAAAAAATTGGATTATACAAACATGCCGGCGATAGCCCTGGCGACAAACCACAGGCAATATATCTCGAGCCAAGCTCACGACAACGATACCTAGGGCCGGTGTTCGTTATCACCGGCAAGTCAACGTTCAGCGCCGGCGAGACGATGACAATGTTTCTCGCGACCTTATCCAATGTAACACATATCGGCGAGCGAACACCCGGTGCACTTTCGGACGTCTTGAGCAAGCGGCTCCCCAACGGCTGGAGGGTACGCCTCTCGAATGAGATCTACCTGGATTCACGACGTAGAGCATGGGAATCGATTGGCATTCCGCCACAGGTTTTTATGAAGGTCAGGCAGCGGCGGTTTGTGACACAGGATGACGTCGTTGCCGCCAAAACAGCCATCAAAGCAATTCGGGAACGGGCAAGGGCCGCCTCAACGCCTTGAGTGAGAACAACCGATAACAGATTGCCTTACAATTGACGCTGGTTCGGATGAAACCGGCGATCAACACTGTGTACCCAATTTATAGGGCCAGACCCGGTTCACTTCGAAATATGGGATCGTCATGGCGACGCCCGCCCGCAGCTGAGGCCGAGTCTCGTGAATTGGACAACCATAGCCAAGCGCCGTGCGCGACCATCTAGGAGCCCGGCCACGTGGGCATGCCATAACCTGTCATATTGATGGATAGAGCGCAGTTTCGGCGTCTTCGATCAGGCTGCCGAATTGGCAAATATCGACCGGACAGACGGCGTCGACCAATTGCCCCGCTTCCCGCTGCGCAGTAATTGCTCGGCCAATCCCATCACCATATTCGCGCCCGCCCAAATTCGTGCCGCAATCGTGCGACCTTACTTTCCTTAATTCATGACCATTGGGCATAAGGATGCCCTGGTAGCCGGCAGCGTTAATGCTGAACAAGTATTGTGCGGTGTCATAGCCCGATTGAGTTGTCGATCTGGTTGTCAAAGCCCGGGCCACGACCTATTTATCGATGTTAGCCACAACCGTCGCCAGGTGTTTCGCGTGTTTAAGTCTACGAATGCATTTCGCCTCTGCGCAATTCTAAGCGTTGTCTGGATGCTCAACACAGCTACGCTGCATGCGCAGCAGCGCGTCGCGATTGTTGGCATTGAAAAGGTAGAATTGAGAGAACTTCGCGATACGGTGCTGGTGATCGGCCAGCTGGTCGCTACTCGTCGATCAGTAATAGCCTCGCGGATAGCTGGCGTCATCCAAAGCCTGGATGTCGAGATAGGCGATCAGGTCAAGCAAGGCCAGGCGCTCGTAACCCTCGACAAGAGCCGGCTTGATATTGAAAAGAAGGCGGCAGAATCCTTGCTCGCCGTCGCGCGCGCAGAATTGAAAGTCTCCGAAGCGAAGCTGCGTCTTGCAAAGCAGACCTTTGAGCGGCAACAAAAGCTTCGAAGTTCGACCGCCTTTTCGCGCAGCCGTTATGATGATCTCAAGTTGGCTCTGGCTCAGGCAAGGAGCGAAGTTGCAAAGGCAGCAGCGGAAGTTACAAGCGCCAGTTCCGCCTTAAACCGGGTCAACTATGAGCTCAAACACGCAGTTGTTCGCGCCCCCTTCGAGAGCATCGTTATCGCTCGCCAGGCGCAACCTGGCCAATACGTCGCCCCAGGCAGCGCGGTAGTGACTTTGCTTGACAAGACAAATCTTGAAGTCGAGGCCGATGTTCCGAGTAACATTGCGCCCGTGTTGAGGAGCGGCACAGTCGTTTCGGCAACGTTTGAGGGCGGCATTCGATTGGATGTGAAAGTCAGGACGACCGTACCTGTCCAAGACGTCTCGACACGAACGCGGCCGGTAAGGTTTTCTCTAAAGATGCCCGCAATGAAAGGGGCGAGCATTGCTGTAGGGAGTACGGTCAATCTCCATTTGCCGAGAGGCCCTACGCGAAAAGTTGCGACTGTTCCAAAGGACGCATTGTTAAAAAAATCAGGCGGCTGGCAGGTCTTTACTGTCAAGAATGGCAAGGCCCAAATTGCGCCTGTCACGATTGGCGAAGCCATTGGCAATCGTATGGAGCTCATTTCGGGCTTGCGTGCTGGCGATCTCGTAATCGTCAGAGGGAACGAGCGGCTCCGCCCGGGTCAAGCTGTGCGAGCAGGCTCCGCCGCGCCGCGAGCTAGTCGCACCGGAGGTTAGTGAAGGCGCCGGCCATGGACCTCATAAATGTCTCCATTCGACGTCCAACGGCCGTTATTGCAGTCGTGCTAATGGCTATCGTTTTCGGTGCTCTCGCCCTCGCTCGCATTCCGATCCAACTCATTCCGGATGTCCGAAAACCGGTGATCGAGATCCAGACCGTATGGGCTGGGGCTGCACCGGCAGAAATTGAACGTGAAATAGTCAATCCGCAAGAGGAAAAGCTCAAGGGCCTTGTCGGTCTGGAAACAATGATCTCCAGTGCCCAGACGGGTCAGGCCAAGATAACTCTGGAGTTTGCGGTGGGCACCAACATGGACCGTGCCCTCCTGCTCGTCTCCAATCGCCTTGATCGCGTGACCGGGTATCCCGCAGAGGCGAAGGAACCGACGTTAGAAACGTCTGGCGCCAATGATAATCCAATCGCTTGGATTATCCTCAAGCGTAAACCAGGCAATACCACGCCAATCGAACAGTTCGGCACCTTCGCGGAAGACATCATTAAGGAGCGCTTGGAACGGGTAGAAGGCGTCGCCAGAGTCAACGTATACGGTGGCGTAAAGAGAGAACTGCAGATTGTTATCGATGCAGATCGTCTCGCCGCCTACCGCCTGACGGTACCGGAGATACTCAATAGGCTTCGCCGCGAAAGCATTTCTGCTTCGGCGGGAAATGTTGATGAAGGCAAACGTCGATATGTCGTGCGTGTCGAGGGCGAATTGGATACGGTTGAAGCGGTTCGTCGTGTCGTTCTGAGGAGCGGTGCGGCGGCACGTTTGCAGGCCAATGCGAATGCCCGTCTGCAACCGTCCACCGATAGTGCAATATCTCAGGCCAGGACCGACAAACTAGGGCGGGTTTACGTAAAGGACGTGGCTGAGGTTCGGCTTGGCTACACGGAACCGGAAACACGCATTCGTCATAAGGGCGAACCTGCAATCGCTCTCAATACCGTTCGCGAAACGGGTGCAAACGTAATTGCTACAATGCAAGGCATTAGGGCCGCGTTGGCCGAATTGCGCAATGGACCTGTAAAAACGGAGCGGATGTCTCTCACGCAAGTCTACGATGAGACGGTATACATCGACAGTGCCATCGATCTGGTCGTCCAAAACATTTGGGTCGGCGGCTTTTTCGCCGCCGTGATGCTGCTGTTATTCTTGCGCTCTTGGAGCGCGACAATGGTGATATCACTCGCGATTCCAATTTCTATTATCGCATCTTTCGTCGCCATCTCCGCAATGGGACGAACCTTGAATGTGATCTCACTTGCGGGAATCGCGTTCGCGGTTGGTATGGTTGTTGATGCGGCAATTGTCGTTCTGGAGAACATCTTTCGCTTGCGCCAGCAAGGTATGAGTGCAGCAGAGGCCGCCTACAAGGGCGCTCGAGAAGTATGGGGTGCCGTACTCGTCTCAGCATTGACGACGGTATTTGTGTTCGTGCCCGTCCTTCTTCTTGAGCTGGAGGCCGGCCAGCTTTTTAGGGACATTGCTGTAGCGATATCGGTTTCTGTCATCCTTTCGCTGATCGTATCCGTGACCGTCATTCCGGCACTTGCCGGCCGGATGCTTGCGCAGGGCAACGCTCAACTGGGCTCACAAGGGTTACCCATCGTCGATCATTTCAGTCGGGCATTCGCCTGGCTTATCCGCGGTTATGTCCGCGCGACCATATCGTATCGGGGCGCCGGCCTCATTTGCGTTTCCGTGATTACCGCCGTTGCCATCGTCGGCGCAGTTCTGTTTCTGCCCAAATTGGATTACCTGCCCGAAGGCAACCGCAATCTTGTCTTCGGAGTCGTGCTACCGCCACCGGGCTATAACCTTGCCACGACAACACAAATTGCTGAGCGGATCGAACGTGTCGCTCGCCCCCTTTGGAACAAGACGACAGACACCAAAAAGGATGCGCCACCGGCAATGAAGCACTTTTTCTTCGTTGCAACCCGCGGCACCACATTTCTCGGGGGCGCCGCCCAAAACCCCTCGCGTGTCAGCGAACTCATACCCGTATTATCGCGTCCAATCTTCGCTGAGCCCGGGACTTTTGGCTTTATCAATCAGCGCTCTTTGTTCGGTCGTGGTATTGGCGGTGGACGGGCGATCGAGGTCAATGTGTCTGGCGAGAAGATCGAGGATATCATTGACGTTGCGCTGCGTTTAACCGCCCGGATTGCGCGCCATCTCCCACGCCATCAAGGAAACCAATTCCGCCCAATTCCTGGGTTGGAACTGGGCTCACCGGAGTTGCGCGCGATACCAGATCGCGTTCGGTTGGCGGACGCAGGAACTGACGCTCAAACCCTGGCGCTCTCGCTCGATGTCTACAATGATGGGGTTCGCGTAAAGGAGATAACACTTGGGACGGATCGAATAGACCTCGTACTCAAAGGGAAAGGGAATTTCGAGAGAAATCAAAAAACACAGGATATCGCCGCCTTTCCTGTCGTCACGCCCGGCGGACGAATTCTGCCGATTTCGGACCTTGCAGAAGTCCGGCTCACGGCAGGCCCCGTTTCCATTCGACACCGCGAGCGCCGAAGGACCATAACACTGGAGGTAAGACCGGCGACGAACCTTCCACTTGAGACGGCATTAAATATCATCCGCACAAAAGTAGTAGAGCCGGTGACAGCCGCAGGTCTTGCGCCAGGAATGCAAATATCTCTTACGGGTGCGGCAGATCAGCTCACGAAGACCTGGGATGCCCTTCGCATCAATCTGCTGCTGTCGCTCGTTATTGTCTTTCTTGTGATGGCCGTTCTCTTCGAAAGCTTCGTGCTGCCGCTGGTCATATTATTCTCGGTACCAGTAGCCGCGGCGGGTGGCATTGCAGGGTTGGCCATCCTGAATCTTATTCAGCCGCAGCAGTTGGACATGCTGACAATGTTGGGCTTCGTGATCCTCATTGGCATCGTCGTAAACAACGCTATTCTCTTGGTGCACCAAACCTTGCATCACTTAAGGTCTGACAATCTATCGATCGACGACGCAATTCTAGAAGCGACACGAAATCGCATCCGTCCGATTTTCATGAGCACACTCACCAGTGTTTTTGGGATGTTGCCGCTGGTTATGTTTCCAGGTGCCGGTTCGGAATTGTACCGGGGTCTGGGCTCCGTCGTTGTCGGCGGACTTTCAATATCCGCCATTCTTACCTTGTTACTGGTTCCGCCCCTCCTAAAGTTGAGCCTAGCTCCCATCCAAGCACGTAAGGATGACAATTCAAGTGCGGCTCTAGATTTGTCGTGATGGACGAGCGAGCTCGAGTTGCCGGGCCATAAACCCGCGCGCCTCATTGGCGGCCTGCCGGAGCAACGATGTGTCAGTGGATAAGGGGTGAAGCCACACACTTTCACCTGTGGGCGCAATGCGGCACCAACGAATGATCTTTCTGCGGGCAAGACGGCTTGATTCATGGTCAATCAGGCGATCCATCGATGCAATACCCGCCCGAATGGGCGACGGCAAGCGTCGGGTCATGAGTGATATGACAAACGGTCGGAGCAAGCGCTCAAGGATAGGTTGCAACCTAAACGTCGGCAAACTCTCTAACACGATTACGGTATCTGGTCTGAAGCGCTTGATACCGGCGGCGATCGGCAGGGGCATACCGCAGGCACCGTCAACCCACTGTTCTGCCTTGCCATCCGACTCAATCGATATTGGATTGGTCAGACCTGGGAAGGCACTGGACGCCAATACGGCCTGGGCGGCATCCGGAGCTGTCGACTTGGCATCAATGAGGGCCGTTTGTCCTCGTAAATTGGTCGCCACGACATGCCAGGACGCCCGACTGGAGGCAATTCTGCGTTGGTCGAATGCAATCGGGCTAAACTTGCCTCTAAGGACATCGCCGAGCATCGAAAGCCGCATCAACGGTGCCAACCGATTGCGTTGAGAAATAAAACCTGACACCGCCAATGTCTCAAACATCTGGACGGCCCGGTGCGGATGCCCGGACAGCCAAGCTCCAAAACCGCCGCCACTGCCGGAAACCGTGATGGCGTGATCGATAGCGCTCGTAATGCCTTCTTGTTTCCAAGCCGCAAGATATGCCGGCACCCGAATGCAACTCATCCCGCCGCCAGAGCTTACCAGCAAGATCTTATGGGGTGGTTGCTCGCCACGGCATATTGCATCTTCGTTCTGGAACAGGCGACGAAGGGCGTATGGATCACCAAAGAGCTTCATATTCGGACCCGTTAAAATCAACATGGGTTCGGATCAGGCCGTTTTCAAATCACTCCAGGATAGTGTGGAACCGGTTAACAAACCTTGATGAACTCGAGCGATGGCCGGCACGCAGTTCAAACTTGCCTAATAAGTTGTTTTGCCGATCCAAAGGCGATCCAATTTGCAGCAATATGGTCGGAGTTTGCAGCACTCTGGGGGTGAGACATCCGGCACTGGACGTACGCATCCAATCGGCTTTGGCCTGCAAACGTCATCGGCTGGGTTGACGGCCTATGACCGCGACCTCTGGCTCTTCGCAAGCCTTTTGAGCTCTTTTTCGTAGTCGCCCACCGCCTGCATGCCCTTTGGCGTGAGCCCGTATATCCCGGTCTGCACTCGCTGGAACCATCCATAGTGGTCATCGGACATTATCCGTCGGGCCGTCTTTACATCGCAATCCGAGGCAACCTTTGCCGCTTTCGTGGGGCCGTTCTGATAGAGAACGTTGACGCACCTGAGAGCGTCCTGGCGATAGGCTGTCATCAGACCTTTCCGCGTAGCACCACCGGTGTTGGGATCTCCCGCACGCTTGACAAATTCTTTTAAGAGCCGGGACCGCTTCTGGGCGGATTTTCGAGGTCGATAGGGGCCGGGATCGGTATGGACTTCAACCAACCCATCTTTGAGCCGGATGGTGATGAGCCCGATCCCCAATCGTCGGCAGAGGCCCAAATTGTTCTGCAAGGCTTTTTGGAATGCGCGCCCGCGGCCGCGCGGCACGCCAATATAGACCGTGTCTGTTATCGCCTGGCGGGCAATCGCCTGATGAAAGAGCGACAGTGAAAAGCCGGTTTTGAGCTCGACGATCAAGGGGTCTTCGTTGGCCCGGCACGCCACGACGTCCGCCGCGCCGACCTCACCCTTGATAGTGTAGCCCTGTCCCTTCAGAAATTTCTTGATGGGCGCATAGAGGTCTGTTTCACGAATCGGTCTGGCCATTGCGGTTATTCGATAGCGCACCGAATCACAAGCCTCCAACCCCAACGGCGCATCATCGACAGCAATATTGCTGGTCGGGGCCTCCATGCACCTAGGACCCGGTGATCGTAGCGTGGAATTCGTTCGCTAGAACTCCATCAAGTCCTCGGCAACGACGACCTCACCGGCGAAGTATTTCCTGACCTCTTCGGCCCAGGGTTCATAGTCTGTGGATTTGTGGCGCCGCGTGAGATGGGACAGCACGACCTTGGTGACATTGGCCTGCGTCGCCAGCTTTCCGATGTTGTCGAGAGCCATGTGCCCTTGTGTGGCTTGGCGCATGATGCCTTCCTGTTCGGCGACACTCATCGCCTGCCAGGTACCGTCATCCATCATCCGGGTCTTGCGCTCATCGCAGGATGAGGTCTCGGTCACCAATACGTCGGCGCCCTTCACCAGTTCTACAACGGCGGGGCTGAAGCCGGTATCGCCGGTGAACGCGATCACGCGGTCTGGGGTTTCGAAGCGGTAGGAATAAGATTTATAGCGTCCGGCGGCGGCGCCTTGATGGAAGCTGAAATGGGTATTTTCTGTCGCTGAAACGCGAATGTTGTCGTCCATGTAAATCTCGCCCACACCCACATCGTGGCCGAAGAATACTTCTTCCAACGGCACACTGCGGCCGCCGTCGGCGATTCGGATGTCAGCGCTGATGCTGCAATATCGAACCGCAGCATCGACAAGTTCCTTTGTGCGGGGTGGGCCATAGACATTAATGGGGTCGGTCCGCTGTCGGTCCCATGCCAATGACATCAGGGTTCCAAGGCCCGCCGTATGGTCATCATGATGGTGAGTGAGAAATATAATCCCAACATTGCGCACTTCGGCGCCAGCCCTCGCCATGCGCCGCGCCACGCCGTCGCCGGCGTCGACGACGTAGTAGGTGCCGTTCACGGTAACAAGATGGGACGTCTGTGCCCGGCCCGGTGTCAATGACGGGCCAGCCGACGTACCGAGGATGATCAGTGACGATGGTGATTTCATTGCGCGCTCCTCAGTTGTTCGGATTTCTCGCTGTTCTGGACCCCAAGCAGATCAGAAGATCCAACAGCATCACCGACCTCGATTGCAACCCCACAACTACGTGGTGTCACGAATCTCACCAATATCTGACGTCCAGCCCACCCTGGCTGCCCTTGCCCATTATTCCGCAATATTTTGCAACTCACGTTTTGTGGAACATTTGTCCATCCGGATCATGTCGGCTATCGATTCTGGAGCTGCTGCGATGGCCGTTGTGCAGTAGCGATAGGTCATCGAGCGACAGGGCATAGTCGCAAATAATTGGCTGCGTGCGTAACACCATCGGAGGACTCAATGAATGTTATCAGCGGTGGCTGTCAGTGCGGAGCGGTTCGCTACTCGCTAGAATGCGATCAGGTAAAGGTATATGCGTGCCACTGCTTTGAATGCCAAAAGCAATCGGCGTCTGCCTTCGGGCTATCGGTGCCTTTGCGGGCGAGCGACCTCAATATTGAGGGTCCGATCAAAATGTATAGTCGACCAGCAGAGAGTGGCGCCCAAACGAATTGTTGGTTTTGCTCCGAATGTGGCAGCCGCCTCTACCACCAATCAGCGAGTTATTCCGATCAGGTTACACTCAAGGCCGGGACACTAGATGATACAACGGTTTTGGAGCCGGTCGCCCACCTCTGGGTAAAGCGTAAGCAGCCGTGGGTTCTGCTCTCCGATAATGTTGCAACATTTGAAGAGCAGCCTGAAGATCTGAAGTCCTGGCGGGATGCTTTAGCGGGCCGAGTTAACATGTGAGATGGGCCGGTCACGTCGCTGGCCCAAGTTTGCCGCCACGCAAGGAGCCGATATGTCTATTGCTACTCAAACGGCAAAACGCCCGCCAGCTGCAAGAGGAGCGCAATCACCATTGCAACAATAAAAGAGCCGAAGGCACCGAAGAACGATCGCACGCCCCTGTTCAACCGATGCATAACCTGATCGTGAGCAACCTTTCCGACATCCGTAGTCATGAGCTGCTCTGCAGCCGGAAAGTTCATAAAACTTAGAAACACGAGATAGCGTAGTTTTGTTGTTGCTTCGACATGCAGGACCGCTCGCGCAACTGCAATGAGGTAGGCCGCGATAAGAACCCAAGCCCGAATAAACAACACAGCGACAGGAAGGAACAACAGGATCAGAATGAGCTTTGCTGCCCACGTCATAACAGTTCTCCGCGCTGGGTTGCCGGCAGAGTTGGGTCAACTCGGCCGTCGGCAAAAGCAGGACTTTAGCGCCAACGCCAGCCAGCCCAACCTAAGCAAAGATCTTATCACGTTGCCGTGATTTGATTTTCTACTTTCTGATAGGTAGGCGCCGTGCTGGTCATATGCTTTCGGGTGGAAACGACAACTCAATCGAACATTATTCGCAACAACTGCTGGAGCAAAGATGGCTAGGTTTTCGATCGCATTATGATGAGCGCAAATCGCACGTTTCGCCTGCAAATATGGGTCGTCAGGTGTCTCCGGTGATGTACCAGTGATTGCCCTGACCAGGCCACGAACGTAGATCCCATCCAAGGCCGAATTGGGAATGGCCGTCAGTGACCGGTACAGCCAGCGCTTTGATGCAGCCCTTTCAGAATTGAAGACTGCGCAATCATTTCTTCGCGCCGCCATAATGTGTCGCAGCTATTGCAATTACCGATCAAGGCATTGGATAATGCGGGGACTCGGCTAGGCGGGCCGGCAGCGAATAATGATCGACGCCGAATAAGGCTGGCAGCTGCAAATCGCAACATAGCGCGCAAAGCGGTATTGGGAGGACGCCTCGTGTATATCCATTGGTCAACATGCAATGCACGGGCTGAAAAGCAGTGTTTGGCATTATCCCCTTCAATCTTGTTAAGCCTGCACCGGATACCGCATCTCTGCGATGGTACCATGGTAGCCAGGCCCCAATGAACGACGCAGCCAAACGCTCTTCCAAAAATAAACGGCGTTATCGGCAGGGTGTCCCGCGGTATGCCGCGCTGGACTTAGGGACCAACAACTGCCGTCTTTTGATTGCCCAGCCGACGCGTCGCGGCTTTCAAATTGTCGATGCATTTTCGCGCATTATTCGGCTTGGCGAAGGCATGTCAAAAACCGGGCACCTGTCCGAGGATGCCATGCGTCGCACCATCGAAGCCTTGCGCGTTTGCGCTCAAAAGATATCGCGCCACCGCACACACCGGGCCCGACTGGTGGCAACTGAAGCCTGCCGCAAGGCAGCCAACGCCCACGAGTTCGTCGCCTCAGTGAAGAATAGCGTCGATCTCGAACTTGAGATATTGACCCAGGAAACTGAGGCCCGTCTTGCTGTAGCCGGCTGTGCCGCGCTCATTGACAATCGCTGCGATTACGTTGTGGTGTTCGACATCGGTGGCGGATCGTCAGAAGTCATCTGGTTGAATTTGACCGAACACCAACTCAAGCCACACCGGACTCTGGCCGACCGGCTCGCCTTGAACGACTGCATAACCGCATGGACTTCGCTGCCCACAGGCGTCGTAACTTTAGCGGAAAAATTCGGTGGCCAAGACGTGACGCCACAGATTTTTGCAGAGATGGTAAGGGAAGTCGAAGCTTTGATCGCCCCGTTCGAGGCGAAGTACCAGTTCTCACAGGCCGTTGCAGGCGGTCGAACCAACATGATCGGCACATCGGGCACGGTCACGACGCTGGCTGGTGTCATGCTGGGGCTGGATCGCTATGATCGCAACAAGGTGGATGGCACGTGGATGAGCACCCGCGAAATCGGGCGCATCACTGAAGGTCTGGTAGCCGGCAGCTATCAGGACCGCATTGCTCAACCCTGTATTGGCAGGGATCGGGCCGATCTTGTACTGGCGGGCTGCGCAATCCTGCAGGCCATGTTACAGACATGGCCGGTTGCAACGCTCCGTGTGGCGGATCGTGGGCTGCGCGAGGGCATGTTGGCAACCATGATGGCGGCTGACGGTCATTATTCGCAAACCAGGCGATAGCCCTACAAATGTGCGTTATCGGGCGGCACTGGCGGGCAACCGCAGCCCACAGTTGGCCCGGGAGAATTAGGTATGGCGCGCACTACGCGCTCAAAATCGGCAACGAAGGGCCAGCGACAGCTGCACGTCAAGGTCAAGACGGCCCGCAAGCGCAAGTTGTCATCGCAGAAATGGCTCGAGCGGCAATTGAACGACCCCTACGTTGCCGCCGCCAAGCGCGAGGGCTATCGCTCCCGCGCGGCCTTCAAGCTGATAGAGATGGCGGATCGTTATGATCTGTTGAAAGCCGGTCAGCGCGTCGTGGATTTGGGGGCGGCGCCGGGAGGCTGGTCACAGGTCGCAGCGACCCGTACCAAGTCCCTGGAGGGGCGAGGCCAAGTCATCGCTATCGATTATCTAGAAATTGAGGCGATTCCCGGTGTAAGCGTATTGCAGATGGACTTTCTCGATGATGACGCACCGGCAAAGCTTACCGAGCTGTTGCGCGATGGCCAGGCCGATGTTGTGCTCTCCGATATGGCGGCACCAACGACGGGTCATACCGGGACCGATCATCTGCGCATAATGGCGCTTGCCGAGACGGCCGCCCAGTTTGCCAGCGACGTCCTATCGCCCGGCGGCATCTTCGTCTGTAAGGTCTTCCAGGGTGGCACCGAGCGCGACCTCTTGGAGCAACTAAAGCGCCAATTTGCCAAAGTGCGCCATGTCAAACCGCCCGCCAGCCGGTCGGATTCGGCTGAACTCTACGTTTTGGCCACAGGATTTCGCGCTGGGTAACCCGGTTCGGACGCCTCAGTCGCTTCCACTTGCCACAAACCCGTGCTATCGCCCATCCGAAACCGCATTGTGATTTGCTGCGTTTCAACCCAAGGAGCCCGGCCATGGCCCTCGAACCCGTTCAGATTCTTGAGAATGTTGGTTTGACTTTCGATGACGTCCTGCTCTTACCGCAGGCGTCCAAGACTCTTCCAGGCCAAGCTGACGTCTCGTGCCATATCACCAAGTCGATCGCGCTGAATATTCCGGTGATTTCCTCGGCGATGGACACAGTCACGGAGGGGCGCCTGGCAATCGCTATGGCTCTTGCCGGTGGTCTCGGCGTCATTCACCGCAATTTCGAACCGGAAGACCAGGCGGCTGAAGTGGCAATGGTCAAAAAGTTTGTATCCGGCATGGTTGTCGACCCGGTCACGATCACCCCTGATGCCAGGTTGAAACAAGCGCTGAACCTGATGCAGCAGCATCGGATTTCGGGCATTCCGGTTGTTGAAAAGGGATCCGGCAAGCTGGTCGGGATCTTGACCAACCGCGATGTACGGTTTGCCGACAATCCGTCGACACCTGTTAGTGAGTTGATGACCCGCGAGAATCTGGTCACCACGAAAGCTGGCGTTTCCCAGCAAGAGGCCAAGCGTCTTTTGCACCAGTACCGCATCGAGAAACTACTTGTTGTCGATGATGATTATCGCTGTATCGGCCTGATCACGGTGAAGGACATCGAAAAGGCGGAAAAGAACCCCAATGCGGCCACCGATGAAAAAGGCCGGCTGCGGGTCGCTGCTGCGACCACGGTTGGAGAAGGTGGATTTGCCCGCACCGAGCAATTAATTGCCGCGGGATGTGATTTGATTGTTGTCGACACGGCCCACGGTCATTCCGCTCATGTGATCGATGCCGTCTCCCGCATCAAAAAGCTTTCGAATTCGACCCAAGTCGCAGCCGGAAACGTTGCAACGGCGGAAGCGACGAAAGCTTTGATTGATGCTGGCGCTGATGCGGTAAAGGTTGGGATTGGGCCTGGGTCTATATGCACCACGCGCATTGTTGCCGGTGTCGGCGTACCCCAGCTCACAGCCATCATGGATTGCGCCGAGGCTGCCGACAAACACGGCGTACCAGTGATCGGTGATGGTGGCGTGCGCTTTTCCGGCGACGTCACCAAGGCCATTGCAGCCGGTGCCAGCTGTGTGATGATCGGCTCTCTGCTGGCCGGCACTGATGAAAGTCCGGGCGAGACTTTCTTGTATCAAGGCCGGACTTATAAGGCCTATCGCGGTATGGGATCGGTCGGTGCGATGGCGCGCGGCTCAGCTGATAGATACTTTCAGCAAGAAGTCAAAGACACGCTCAAATTGGTGCCAGAAGGTATCGAAGGCCAGGTCCCCTACAAAGGGCCGACAGCCAATGTCTTGCACCAGCTGGTCGGGGGGTTGAGGTCCGGTATGGGCTACATTGGCGCTAGCAGTCTTGCGGAGCTGCGCCGGCGCGCCAAGTTTATCCGCGTGTCTCCGGCTGCGATGCAGGAGAGCCACCCGCATGGGGTGGCGATTACGCGGGAAAGCCCAAACTATCCGCAAGGCAGCAACTAGCGGTGGCATTGGTGGTTGGCCGTAGGGCTGCCGCAATTGAGATTGGATGAGTGCGTTGCGCCAGGCCGCCCGTATCCGCGCTGCAGCGGAAATCCTTGCAGAGATTTTTGCCCACCATCGCCCCGCCACCTTGGTACTTGCGGATTGGGGCAAGGCGCACCGTTTTGCCGGTTCTGGCGATCGGGCAGCGATCGGCAATTTGGTTTTCGATGCCCTGCGCCGGCGCCAGTCGCTGGCCGCACAGATGGTAAGCGAAGAGCCGCGGGCATTGGCAATTGCGGCAGCGCCTGCCGCGCTTGGCATGACGCCAGAAGAGCTGATCGCGGCCGCCGATGGGTCAAAATATGCGCTGACGCCATTGACAGAAGAAGAGTGCGCCGGTCTGGCGCGCGAGTGCGATGAGCACGCCCCCGCATGGGTGCGCGGGGACTATCCTCAATGGCTGGCGCCGCATGTGTCGCGGGTGTTTGGGTCGCGCGCAGCCATCGAAGGCGCCGCCCTGGCGAAACGCGCCCCGGTTGATCTGCGCGTCAACACGCTCAAGGCAAATCGCGAGAAGGTCTTGCACGCGCTGGCCAGGTACAAGCCGAATAAAACGCCGTTGTCGCCCATTGGTATTCGAATAAAGCCGCCAACGGCAGGGGAACGCCAGGCC
The DNA here is from genome assembly GCA_965223255.1 of Hyphomicrobiaceae bacterium. Classification (GTDB taxonomy): domain Bacteria; phylum Pseudomonadota; class Alphaproteobacteria; order Rhizobiales; family Hyphomicrobiaceae; genus CBDCWA01. The sequence continues at coordinate 2,316,600 of CBDCWA010000004.1, forward strand.
AATGTGGAAGCAGAGGCATCGCACGGTCGCGGTTGGTTTGAGGTGCAGGATGAGGCGAGCCAGATAGCAGCATGCCTTTGTGATGCCGGTGCAAAGATGCAGGTCCTGGACTATTGCGCTGGCGCCGGTGGTAAGACGCTGGCCCTCTCGGCAATGATGGAGAATGCCGGCCAGATCTATGCGTTTGACAAGGACAAGCAACAAATCCGCCCGATATTTGAACGCTTGCGCCGCGCCGGCGCGCGCAACACGCAGGTGCTGGATGCAGGGGATTTGCCTGCAATCGAAGCGCTTGGCCAGCGATTTGATGTGGTGCTGGTGGATGCGCCTTGCACGGGAACCGGCACCTGGCGCCGGCGACCTGAATCCAAGTGGCGCCTAAAGCCTGCCAACCTTGAAGCGCGACAACGCGAACAACGCGCCGTGCTTGCCGCAGCCGCCCTAAGCGTCAAAACCGGCGGACGATTGGTCTATGTGACGTGCTCCATTTTGGGCGAAGAAAACATCGACATCGTCACAGAATTTTTGGGCGCCAACCCAACCTGGCGGATCAAATCTTATCGCGACGTGTGGCAGTCAGCGATCGGCGGTGACGCTCCTGTATCGGCGGACGGCAGAGAGGATACGTTACTCTTGACCCCGGCGCGCCATGGCACGGACGGCTTCTTTATCGCCATCTTGGAGAAGCCGACATAAAGAGCGCATTGCGCAGCCTCCTCCGTCAGCGAGAAAAAATAGCGTGTTGGCGGCCACTGCAGCCCGGCGATAGGCAATGGTCGGGGCATGGCCTAATACCGCCCTTGAGCCCCGCCGGGCCCCATCGCTGCCAGCGCTTGAGTTGCTGTATTTGCCCAGACAATTACAGCCCCCCGCCCATGCCTTCTAGGTATATTCGCGTAAGCCTACCTCGCACAAAGGAGTGTTGATCGCTGACTTCGCCGGTTGCAGTTCCCGGCCGACTATCGTAACGCCTGTGACCATGACGGAAAAAGCGACTGATACCGTTCTGATTATCGATTTCGGCAGCCAGGTCACCCAGCTGATCGCGCGGCGCGTGCGCGAAGCCGGGGTCTATTCGGAAATCGTACCGTTCAACGCGGCCCAGGACGCCGATAGGCGCCTGGCGCCGAAGGCGGTGATCCTGTCCGGCGGCCCGGCCAGCGTCACCCAAACGGATACCCCCCGCGCACCGGACTGGGTTTTCACTTCGGGCCTGCCGGTGCTGGGCATCTGCTATGGCGAACAGACGATGGTGGCGCAACTTGGCGGCGGCGTCGAAGCCGGTCATGATCGCGAGTTTGGCCGCGCTGAGATCGAGGTGACGGAAAACAACCGTCTGTTCGACGGTGTTTGGAAGCCGGGTGAACGAGATACGGTTTGGATGAGCCATGGCGATCGCGTCACCGGCCTGCCGGATGGTTTCAAAGTCGTTGCGACATCTCACGGTGCGCCATTTGCAGCCATCGCCGACGAGGCGCGCCGCTTTTACGGCGTGCAGTTTCATCCAGAAGTGGTCCACACGCCCCGCGGCGCAGCTCTGATCTCGAATTTCGTCCACAAGATTGCGGGCCTTGCGGGCGATTGGACCATGCGCCATTTCCGGTCCGCCCAGATTGAAGCGATCCGCGCCAAGGTTGGCGGCGGCCGGGTCATATGCGGTTTGTCGGGTGGTGTCGATTCTGCCGTCGCCGCGGTGCTGATCCATGAGGCAATTGGCGACCAGCTCACCTGCATATTCGTCGATCATGGTCTGATGCGTCTCAACGAGGCTGAAGAGGTGGTCGCCGTCTTCCGCGGCCATTACAATATTCCGCTTATTCACGTCGACGCCAGTGAACAGTTTTTGTCGGAGCTGTCGGGCGAGGCCGATCCGGAAGCGAAACGCAAGATCATCGGCCGTCTCTTCATTGACGTCTTTGAGGCCGAAGCCGGCAAACTCGGCGGCGCTGAGTTTTTGGCCCAGGGCACACTTTATCCCGACGTTATCGAGAGCGTCTCGTTCACCGGCGGGCCGTCGGTTACCATCAAGTCGCATCATAATGTTGGCGGCTTGCCGGAGCGCATGAACCTCAAGCTCATCGAACCCTTGCGCGAACTTTTCAAGGATGAAGTCCGCGCACTGGGACGCGAGTTGGGGCTACCCGACACGTTCGTTGGCCGCCACCCCTTCCCCGGCCCCGGTCTGGCGATCCGCATGCCAGGCGCCGTCGATCCCGATAAACTGGACATCTTGCGCAAGGCCGATGCGATTTATATCGAAGAGATCCGCAAGGCCGGCCTTTATGACAACATCTGGCAGGCATTTGCCGTCTTGTTGCCGGTTCGCACGGTGGGCGTAATGGGAGATGCGCGCACCTACGATCATGTCTGCGCATTACGCGCTGTGACATCGACCGACGGCATGACAGCGGATTATTTTCCCTTCGATCACGCGGTGTTAGGGCGCACGGCAACCCGCATCATCAACGAGGTCGATGGCATCAACCGCGTTGTCTACGACGTCACCTCGAAACCTCCCGGCACCATCGAGTGGGAATAATCACAGACGACTAAGCTTTGATGCTAATTGTATTCTGATCTACAAACGACTGATAAATAAGCCGTAGGCCGAATAAAATAGTAAGCGATTTCAATGGGTTAGGGTTTCGGGATTCCTAACCTGTTCCTAGAAGAAACGAAAGATCAAAACGTTCAAGCAGTGGTTGGTGTAGAAGTACGCATTCCCGGAACCCGAGAAGGAGGAAGCTTCTACGAGCGACCCGCAACAAGGCATAGGGGATAGGCTATCGGTTGCTGCAATTAATACCCAAGCAATTAATGTCCCCAGCAAGGTGAGCTAAGGCGTTACTCATGGCGATTAAGCTATGCAGTCATCGCGGGTCTCAAATGCAGTTGGCCCACTACTAAATTTGCCCGAACAATCCCATCTTTAATTCATGAGCAAAACAACGAAACAACAAGCATGAAAGGGATTGATCATGGCAAAAACACTAACAAGAATTACGCACTCAGTTGATCAGGCTTTGAAGATCCGCAGCCTCATTAAGCGCGGCATGCCTATCGAGAAAGCCTATGCAAGAGTTTACGTCAGCAGAGACAGCTAAGGTCTGCTTCTACGTGGATTGATGTGAGCACCAAGGGCCGTACGAAAGTGCGGCCTTTTGTGTTTAAGGGAAGCTGGTTCAAGCTCACAATGAAAAGACGTGCCTTGGCAAAATATAGCTTTCAGACACCTGTGAACGGCCAAACCTAATTGAGTAGAAAAATTGAGCCATTCAGAAGAGAGGCAAATGCAACCCACGCGGCATAGGGTATAAATAACAAAGACGCCAACTGAGCCGTCCGCCAGGTCACAGCAATGAATGCAATTATTACTGCGAGTAGCAGAAGTATAACGACAAGCGCCAATCCAATCTGGTGAGAAACAAAAAAGACCGGTGACCACAGGAAATTTAAGGCGAGCTGAGCCCACCAAAGCTTCATCGACAGACTATCACTATAACGCTGCCAGACTTTCCAACCCGAAACTCCGATGCAGACGTAGAGTATCAGCCAGGCTGGGCCAAATACCCAGCCAGGAGGCGTAAAACTCGGTTTGGTCAATGTCGCATACCACTCGCCAGGGCGGGTCAAGTATCCAATAGTAAGACCGCCGCCGATCACCAATCCGAGAAAAACCAGCAGGGACAGTGACTTTTTCATAATTGCTCTCCGCCAACGCTTGTCTTAGGCAATTTACGCCAAAGTTGACGGTATGGACCATTTATCAGCAAAAGCTTCTACGAGGGATCCGCGCGAGAACTTTGGGGAGGGGGCCTACAAAGGCCGCACTGGGGCCCGTCAAGCGATAACGCAATGAGGCAATCTTTAAAGGCCGAATAAGCGAGAAAACCCTACCAGTCGAGCAGCCTGGAAGAGCAAGCCCGGTCAACTTTTAAGTTGATAGCTGCGAGGCGACGTTCAGTAAATGAACTATTCTGAGATTTGAACTTTGAACAAACGTGTTTCCGTCTGCCCCGAAGACGATGTAGCCGTTACCGAGAAGCTATCTGCACCGATCGCACCTTTGCTTGCCGTGTAATACACAGCAGTTCCTGGAACTTTCTTACCAATACATTGCCCCGACTTGCTGTACTGAATCGGAATTGATGGATTGGTTTTAAAGCTTACCGTACCTCTTGCCGGCGCGTGTGATACCTTAACGACAGACGGACTGGGACTACAATCCTTTTCTTTAAACGACAGGAAAACGTGCATTCGCGCCGCTCGTTCAACTACCACGGGTTTGCCACCCTTCAGTTGAGTTTTGGCACTATCGGGCAATGACCCAGTTGTAATCGGTGAAGATGGCGTAATCGCGCATCCAGCCGCAACCATTCCAATGAATAGGGCAGCCGGGAGTAATAGTCTCATTTTCATGATCGAACCTCCCTCAAGTTCGAATCAATTATATCATGAGTCGGAAAATTTGATCAGTTCTCAATCTTTTGCATGATCACTCTGCGCTGCACCTCGAAACGCTTGTTCTCCGGATTGTATTGGATAGCCATGTCGATATCCTTCAAAGCGCTCTTGTAATCGCCGAGTTTTTCGTGCGCGAGAGACCGGTTCGCGTATATTTTGTAGTCGTGCGGATCGAACTTCAGCGCCTTGTTCAAATCTTTAAGTGCGAGTTTGGGTTTCGACTGGATAAACTAGGACGTTCCCCTGTTGTAGTAGGCTGCTCCGCGATGATCGCGCTTCACATAACGGGTAGCAGAAATAACTATCGTGCAGGCTTTGATGTTAGATTGAAATGTGAACGTATTCGCGCACGTGCTCAGCGCTTCGTTTAGTTTATCAATCTCACGCTTTTCGATTGCGAATTTTGCGGTTAACAAAATTGGCACGAGGAAAACAAGTACGAGGCGAACAGTCGCAAATACTGTTGAAGTATGAGGGTCTGAGGCCGCCACTAGTCGCATCCCGAGAAAACGGTTTCAACGCAGGAACACTAGCTCCTGAGGCCCCAAGAGGATGTGCCAAGCGAAACAACTCATGAGCTATCCCGTCTTTTCTAATGAGTTCGGGTAAGCTCCTTATCTCACAGCTTGTTTTTTGCTGTCAGCATTTTGTTGTCTACCGGACTCGTTGGGATAGGAGTCCCTCATTGAAAAGTCTAACGAGCTGAACGACGGACCGGAACAAACCCGCTAAGAGTCTCACCAAGCGTCAAATCGCTCTGATGAAGACGTACGTGAAGGAAACACGTCACCCGACACGCAATCTGGTGATCTTTCTTCTCTCAGTGAAAGCAGGACTCAGAGCTAAAGAGATCGCAGCGTTGACCTGGGAGATGGTGACCGACGCCGAAGGTAACCTCGGATCCGCCATTCATCTTACTAACTCGGCCAGTAAAGGTTGTTCGGGTCGCGTCATTCCTCTCAACAAGGCATTGAAAGAAGCGCTTCAAACACTTTACCAAGAAAGACCGGCTACTCCTTACGTCGTCACCACGGATCGAAGCGCTCGCTAAGGCGGACCCCATCTTCGTTGTGAACCTGTTCGCCTCTTGGTATCGCGAACTCGGTTTCAAAAGCTGTTCAAGTCACTCAGGCCGGCGTACGTTTATTACCAATGCAGCTCGTTTGATCTCGACTGTAGGCGGCTCGTTTCGCGACGTTCAGGCGCTCGCCGGCCATCGCGCATTGAGTACGACACTGAGCTTCATCGAAGAGACGTTGAAGCGCAGAGGGCTGTGGTGGAGTTGGTGTGAAAAGGAATAAACTCTTCTAGTTAAGCGATGTCGCGCTAGTTTAATGGCTTTCATCTCGGCTAATGTTTACCGCAACCGGACGCTTGGGGCTTCACAATTTCCTCGTATGATCTATCCTTTCAATTTGAGGTAGACGGGTTAGCCTCGCGAATTCTGTTGAGACCATATAAGCTTGGCTGCACGCGGCAGCGGAGGACAAAGACTTGCAACAAAATTCTCTGGCATGTTTCGCTTTATTCGCCGCACTGCTTTTTCCCACTTTTGCCGTGGGTGAAGACAGAACTACGATCTTCATCACTCGTCACGCCGAGAAGGCTGATACGAGCAGAGACGCTAAACTCTCTAAAGCCGGCTTACGACGAGCCAAACATCTAGCGAGAGTATTGAATGACGCTGAAGTTCAACACGTTCACAGCACCAATTTTAGGAGGACGAAAGCGACGGCGGGGCCAACGGCGAAAGCGATAGGTGCGAAGTTAAATCTCTATAGCCCCAGGGCATTGACGGATCTCGTGGCGCAGATACGTCGCAAAAAAGGTAGGCACCTGGTCGTTGGCCACACAAACACCGTCCCCAAAACCATCGAGCTTCTAGGTGGTGATCCCGGGTTTCCGATCGACGAGAGCAGCGAATTTGACCGGCTCTATATTGTCACTTTAGGTCCAGGCGGTAAGACGATAACAATCTTGATGCGTTACGGATCACCTTAGATCTCCAGAATAATGTATGTCGGTCGCGGACCTTGAAAGCCAGTCGCTATGGTGTCGGAATTTGCTGCTATTGGATGTTTGAATGTGAAGTGGTTATTGTGCGGCACGAATTTGCCAACACTTCCTTGAACAAGCAAACAACTTATTCCACTCAATAAGTTCCGCGCTTAGCCTGAGGCTGTTAGGCGAAACACAGCCCGAAGACAGTCTTGGTGCGACTTCCCTCAACTCAGATTTCACAACAAGTAAGACATTCATATTATTCAGATATTTTATATGTGATTATCGAGCGGGAGTATGTGGCGCGCGACGTCGCGGTTACTCCAGTCACTCAGGTCGTCGTACCGTCATCACCAACGCAGCTCGTTCGATCTCGACGGTAGGCCGCTCATTGCGCGACGCACAGGCTCTCGCCGGTCATCGCGCCTTGAGCACGACACAGCGGCAGGCTGGTTATTGTAAGTGTTGCTGCTGTAGGCGGCACACTGAGAGAGATATTGGATTGGTGAACTCTTCCGGTTTTGCTTAATTTGAACTAAAGTCATCTTCATTACGATTTTGACCGGAGGCGAATATGCGGCTGCTGGTGATACTGTTCGTGTGGATCGGGCTTGCTTCCTCAGCCCAGGCCGAAGACATCCCAGGCTTTCCGAAAGAAGCCTTTGGCAAGATTGTCCTATCTTCAAAGCAGTATAGTAGCGGCAAGCTTGAGGCCACGATCGGCGACTACAAGAATGAGCCCATCAGCAAGTATGGCATCGGATCTCCGTTTGCCAAACTCGGACGGCCTGTTGGTCGGCTTGATGTATTGACCAATACGCGGATGTTCCCCTGCACCGGCTTTCTGATTTCGCCAAAACACGTGATGACGAACTATCATTGTGTGCCAGGCTTGCTTCAAATGCCGGATGTTCAGAAGTCCGGGGCCAAGAAAATAATAGCAATAAACCTAGTGCTTGGTTACGTGCAAGAAGGTGTTACGGATCGAGCCAAGACGTACTCAGTTTCACCAAAACCAGTTGAGGCCAACGAGAAGCTGGATTATGCGATCCTTGAAATAAAAGGAGAACCTTCGAAAATATTCGGAGTTGTGAAACTTGCAGCGCGGCGAGTTCAGGACAACTATCCACATTGGATTATAGGGCATCCGCTGGGTGAAGCACAGAAGATCAGCCGTGAAGGCTGTATGACCGCAAGGCCTGCTCTTTCTGTAAACCGCTTGAGACATCGATGCGATACTTTGCCGGGCAATTCAGGTTCGCCCGTCATCGATTCTTTTACGCACAAGGCTGTTGCAATTCATCACGCTGGATCTCGTCGTAATTCCATCAACTATGCTGTACCGTTTTCGGAGATTGCCAAACAATCGAAGCTATTATCAAAGCTTCTTAAGTTGCCCGTCACCAAGAGACAATTCGCGTCGGAAGATGAAGCACGGAATGCTTGGCAGGCAATCAAGGATCTTACCAGTCCAAGCGTCTTTGAAACTTATATCAAACGCTATCCGAACTTCTTCTATGCTGAATTCGCAAAGGCTCGACTCAAGGATTTACGGGCTAAACCAAAGCCCCGTAGTGTGGCCTCGCTTGCCGTTCCGCAAGTCGGGAACTTTGTCGCTCCGAATAGTCCGAAGCAACTTGCAGAAGTGCTTCAACGTGAGCTGAAGCGCGTTGGATGCTATTCAGGAAAAATTGATGGTGACTGGGGGCCGGGCTCCAAGCGAGCTATGAGTGCTTACAACATACATGCGAAGGTCGCCTATCCCACTGAAGCAGCGTCTCCGCAGGCGGTTGGGGCGTTGAAGAAGGTGTTTGCGAGAATTTGTCCGGCCAGCCCAAAAAGTATTCAGACAAAATCCAAAATCAGGAAATTAAGCACAAAAAAATCAAAGCGTTCTCGTAGTTCGTCTCAGTCTGGCTGCGTTCCCTACTCGCGATGCATTAGATTATGTCGGCTGAAGGGCGTAGTATCTAATTGCGCTCGCAGATGCTCGAACGGCATACCGCTACCGAGGGGGCCGGTTTGTGGTTATTAGGGCCTGCGGAATTCAGAAAAACCAACTTAGATAGGTTCTTCTTGTTCCAATAGTAGGCTTAGGAACCGAACTCTTCGAACGCCTGAGGCAGAGATCGGCAATCGTACTTTAGATGCATAGGTCAATCATCAGAATTATCGGCCTGATTTCACCGGTGAAATCTTTGGCCCTCGTTGTTCAGCACTCCTCTCATGTAATAACGCCAGAGATAACGGCGAGGATCGTGAGAATGCCCAAGGATGATGGGACGCTGAATGAGTGCTCAGGCTCTTGACCGAACAGTTCTCAATGGCATTTCTATTCCCGCGCCTTGGCTTCTAGTGCTTTCAGCGTGAACAGATAACTTTCTTGTGCTTGAGGCTTATGGCAGACAAGACAGCTTGCTTGATTGACGTTAGACCGCGCCGATCCGTCAGCTTCGAACACGCCGTACTGCCAGTTGTCATTGCGAATCAGTTCCGGGAAGTCTCTACCCCACTCAGCTCGCCTTTCCATAACTGAATAGCCTGCTCTACGATCAGCTATATAAGCACCCGAGCGATTTTTGATCGGCTTGCCATCCTGATCTAACTGGGCCTTGAACTTTTCGACCACAATGACTGATCCATCGGGTAGGGGCTTGCCAGCTCTCGCAGCAACCAACGCAATCTTATTGGCGTAAATACTTCTTCGCTCCTTCCGACGCTCGTGATTGAACGACATGTAAAGAGTGAAACCAGAAAGGTCGCCAGAAAAACGGATTCGCTTTGAGATGAAGTTCCTAGGTGGCTTTGAGTTTGGCGCGCCCAAAGGCACACCTGGCAGGTTGGCATAGTAGTGAGCCAATTTACTTATCTCGGATGCAGCTAGCCCGGCGGTGACACTGTTCATCAGGCTATGACGTCGCCTATTTGCCTTGTAGTCATTCAGTTGCTTCGCAACGTAAGCAGAACGCTGTCCAGCGAGATGAGGCACACCGCTTGCGACACTTACGCCATTCGCTCCATGACAAGCGGCACAAACTGTTGACGCAAGTTGGTTGCTCTGAGCAACTTCCGCAGCAGTCGCGCTGATCGCGGAGCAAACGAGCAGGACCAATGTTCTATGCATCTTTGTATTGTTCGCCATTCTGCTCCATACGCTACCACGTCAGATGGTCATTGCTTGAGCCATAATGATTTTAATTGACCGAGTTAGTCGCAAAAATGCGACAAAATGAGATCAAACTGCTGCCGAGCTAACTATTTTCATCCACTACGGCTTCTGAGACTAGCGTTGGACAAACGTGAGCCCTTCATTGATTAGCGATAAGCTCCCTAGCCCAGGTCTGCAGTATCTTAAAATATGGGCTGTTCAATCGCCTTCATAGAGCAGCACTACTCTCACGTAACGACGCCGGAGATAGCGGCGCGGATTGTCAGAATGCCCAAGGATGATGGGACGCTGAGAGAGATGCTGGATTGGAAATTACTTCCGGATTTGCTTAATTCGAACTAAACTCAACTTCGCCACGATTTAGACCGGAGACCAATATGCGGGTGTTGGTGACGTTGTTCTTATTGATGGGTCTTTGTCTCTCGGCCCAGGCTGAAGACATCCCGGGCTTTCCGAAACAGGCCTTCGGCAAGATTGTCTTGTCCTCAAAGCAGTATGCCAGCGGCAAGCTCGAGGCCGCAATCGGTGACTACAAGAACGAGCCCATAAGTAAGTATGGCATTGACTCGCCATTTGCCAGGCTTGGGCGGCCTGTGGGACGTCTCGATGTGTTGACCAATACGAGGGTGTTTCCCTGCACCGGATTTCTGATTTCGCCAAAGCACGTGATGACGAACTATCATTGTGTGCCCGGCCTCCTGCAAAATCCGGATGTGAAGAAGGCTGGCGCCAAGAAAATATTGGCTATCAATATGGTGCTCGGCTACGTGCAAGAAGGGGTTACGGATCGCGCAAAGACGTACACGGTTTCACCAAAGCCAGTTGAGGCGAATGAGACGCTTGATTATGCGATCCTAGAAGTAAAGGGTGAGCCTTCAAAAATATGGGGAGTTGTAAAACTTGCATCGCTGCGTATCCGGGATAACTACCCACATTGGATCATCGGACATCCGCTGGGCGAGGCACAGAAGATCAGCCGCGAAGGCTGTATGACTGCAAGGCCCGCCCATTCAGCAAACCGCTTGAGGCATCGGTGCGATACCTTGCCCGGCAATTCAGGCTCGCCGGTCATCGACGCTTTTACACGCAAGGCTGTTGCGATCCATCATGCCGGATCTCGTCGCAACTCAATCAACTACGCCATTCCGTTTTCGCAGATTGCTAAACAATCCAAGCTACTATCTAAGCTTCTTAAGTTGCCAGTGGCGCAGAGCAAACCCGCATCAGAAGAAGAAGCGAGAGAGGCGTGGCAGGCCATCAAGAATCTCACCAGTCCAGGGGTCTTCGAAACCTATATCAAACGGTATCCGAACCTCTTTTATACCGAGTTCGCAAAATCTAGGCTGAAAGAATTGCGGGCCACCGAGAAACAACGTCGGCTTGCGGCTCTCGCGCATTCAAAATTCGCATCAACGCCTAAAGGGGGTAATACGAGAGGTCGATTTGATGGCAGGTGGACGGGCAAATGGTGTTCATTAAAGACCAGAAGAAGCAAAAGGCGATGCCTCGATGTAGAGATCCAGATTTCTGCCGGAAAATTTGTATGGACCATTGGAAAGCCCGGGCGTCCCGGTCGAGCGGTCATAAAAGGAGAAATTACCGCACCAGGGAAAGTATCGATCAGGGTTTCAGGGGTCTCAAAGTGGGGGCGAAGACGCGGTAGACCTTACAGCGGTACAGCACAAGGTCGGATAACAGGATCAATCTTACGGGCAAAAGGCGATTACGAAGGAATGCGAGGCCTCACCGTCGAATTGAGTAAGAAAGACTGACTATGGTTACAAAGTCATCATCACGACAATTCAGACCGGAGACCAATATGCGGCTGCTGGTGACATTCATCGTTTGGATGGGTCTTACGCTCTCAGCCCAGGCCGAAGAGATCCCGGGTTTTCCGAAAGAGGCCTTCGGCAAGATCGTGTTGTCCTCAAAGCAATACAGTGGCGGCAAGCTTGAGGCCACGATCGGCGACTATAAGAACGAGCCCATCAGTAAGTATGGCATCGGTTCTCCGTTTGCCAGGCTCGGACGGCCTGTGGGACGGCTTGATGTTCTGACCGACACGCGGATGTTCCCGTGCACCGGTTTTTTGATTTCGCCAAAGCACGTGATGACGAACTTTCATTGTGTGCCAGGCTTGCTGCAAATGCCGGATGTGAAGAAGGCTGGAGCCACGAAAATATCGGCCATAAAATTGGTGCTCGGCTACGTCCAGGAAGGGGTAACGGATAAAGCAAAATCGTACGCGGTTTCACCCAAGCCAGTTGAGGCGAACGAGGCTCTTGATTATGCGATCCTTGCAATAAAAGGGGAACCTTCGAAGATCTTCGGGATTGTGAAGCTTGCAGCACGGAGGGTCCAGGACAACTACCCTCACTGGATCATAGGACATCCGCTGGGTGAGGCACAAAAGATCAGCCGCGAAGGCTGTATGACGGCAAGGCCCGCCCATTCTGCAAACCGCTTGAGGCACCGGTGCGATACCTTGCCGGGCAATTCAGGCTCGCCGGTCATCGATTCTTTTACGCACAAAGCTGTTGCGATCCATCACGCTGGATCCCGCCGCAATTCGATCAATTACGCGGTGCCGTTATCCGAGATTGCCAAACAGTCCAAGCTATTGTCAAAGCTACTAAAGTTGCCAGCCGCTAAGAGGCAATTCGCGTCGGAAGATGAAGCACGGAATGCGTGGCAGGCAATCAAGGATCTTACCAGTCCAGGCGTCTTCGAGACCTACATCAAACGTTATCCGAACTTCTTCTACGCCGAATTCGCAAAAGCTCGGCTGAAGGAGTTAAGGGCCAATCAAAAGTCAGAAGCGATAGCCTCTCTCGCCAACCCACAAGCGCTACCGAATTCTCAACACAAGCAAAGACATATCGATGCAAAGAAGTATCGATTCAACGGGCGATGGAAGCTGATGGTTCGCGGCGACCGGTTTTGTCCAATCAAACGAGGGCAATTCCGACTTGCAATTCGACAAAACAACATTGAGCGATTTGGAAAGAAGGTTGGTGCCATCGATGCGGACGGGACGTTTTCGTTTAAGAAACCTGGCAAAGTCAACCCAAATGTCGTGCTTCTCTTTCGAGGCAAATTGGATGCCAAGAGTGGCAGAGGAACTTTCCGTGCAATAGGACGTCGATGCACAGGCAGCTTTACGATTAGACGGTTGTCGCACGGATAGGGATCACGCAGCGCTGAGGCCGGCGCTAAGCCGAACTGTAAGCGACCTCACCCACGAATGTATTCTAAGAATATTTGGCCTCCTAGCTCGTTGTTCCGGCTTGAAAGAATAAGAAAAAAAACGGCACGGTTGGCTGTATTGCAAGGGGGGCGACGTGAGGCGTGGTGTTAAACGCCAATGCAGTTGGAGGTAGGTGTTAAGGGAGGAAATTCTGCTCGGTCCATTAGCCCGGGCCAAGGTCGGCGATTGGCATCTCAGCGATCCCGACGACGAACGCGTAAACGGGCAGTACGAGGAGTTCCGCGCGCTTGTCATGGAAGCTGAAGCCTCGGCGTGACTTCACCGGTGAAATCTCTGCGCTGCATTGAGCAGCATTTCTCTCACGTCATCACGCCGGAGATAGCGGCAAGGGTCGTGAGAATGCCCAAGGATGAAGTCGCCTCAGAAGCCATAATTGCGGATATTACGCGAGGTGCCGGCGTCAGCCTGTCACCGCGCGTTGCGCACGACACAGCGATACATCAACGCGGAGGTTAAAGTGCAAAGGCCAGTGGCAGAGTTGGTTTAGATCAAAGCGCCGATTAGTAGTCTGAAAAATAATGTTATTATAGGTCTGAATTGTAGAACAATTGTACGTCGAAATGGAAAGTCAATTATAATGAAATCGAATCCGAAAAGTCTCGAGAACCTTCAAACAGCTTTAGCCATGGAGCTTGCTGCAATGAACCAATATATGCTTCATGCACATGTATTGGAGGATTGGGGGCTAGATTTGCTTGCTGCAAAAATGCGCGAAGAAATGCAGGAAGAGCTTGCACACGCCCAAAACTATATCTCTCGGATGATGTTTCTTAAAGGCGATCCGCAGGTGAAGCCCGCGAAGACACCCCAACGCGCTCAAACGCTGAAAGATATGTTTGAAGCCGATCTTGCCGACGAAGAAGCAGCAATAGATTTCTATACAAAGGCCGCACAAACTGCCGGCGAAGTTGGTGACATTGGCACGCGGCAACTGTTCGAAAACATCGTTCTTGATGAAGAGGGTCACAAAGCGTGGCTTGAACAGCAGCTAGATCTATTGCAGCGCGTTGGGGAGCCGACCTACGTGGCCAAGCACATGTTGATAGCTGGCGGAGAAGACCAAGCCTGAAGAGACGCGGGTGCCGTCAATCCACCTAACCTTGGCGCGACGCCCACGCTTTCCCCGGCCATCATGGCTTGCGTACAACACAGCGATATATCGAGGTAAACATTGAGGCTCAGCGGATCGTGTGGACTTGCTCTAAGGACGGGTCGACGCGAAGATGGTGCCGCAACTTAACCGAATGTGAGTTCACTGGCCGCTGAACGCTTTCGTTGTTCGTAAATTCGCCGATCTCAAAACCAAGCGTTGAATGCTATGCACATGCGTTCCCCTGGCTCCTTAAAAGGGAGTACGGCGTGAATGTGATAAGCTGGGAAAAGGATCATCATGCCTTCTTCAGGTTGGACAATGACGTCTCCGATTTGATTTGAGATGGGGTTCATCTCAGCGCGCGGGCGGGGATCGGAAAACATTATCGCGCCATCCTCCTCCTTGCTTCGCTTCGTCATTGGGACCTTCACATAGTAGACTCCGGAAATTTTTGCATCCGGATGAATATGCGCGACATTCATATCGCCGGCCCGCAACACGACGGCCCACCCCCACAGTCGCACCCCTTTGATAATTGGCGGGGACGAGCAATTTTGCTTTATGTACTCCTCTATGTAGTCTTTGGCCGCATCTTGGATCATCTCGGACAAGGTCTGAACATATCTGTTTTTGTGGTCAAACAGCTTCATGTCAGTATGGTAGCCACCAACGGTGGACTTTCCTGAACCGTGGTTCGGCTCCTTCTTTTGAAGATCGGTGAGAAATGCCTGTAAACCCTTGTTTAGATCTTCAACACCTTCATATCGCCGTGTCATGAACGGTGTGGCGAATTGGAGAGCCAGATCGCGCTCGGTTAGCTTTGGGATCTCGTTAGCTGCCATCGATGCCTCACTTAAGGATGCGGGCTCAAATCGGACTGAGAATTAACCTTCTCTTTGCCATCGATACCGGATTACAGTTGATGGTGACAATCGTCAACGCAGGGAAGATTCACTCGTTGGGATCACAATAGATTGACTCACTGGCGTGGCCATATCAGCGATGCGGAGTTACGACCGGTTCCGGCCCGTTCCGGCGGATCGATCTGTTATTATTTAGTCCTGCTGCCCTAAGCCAATGCGATCACAGGCTCCCTTGCCCTCACTAGCCCCCTTAGTCAGGACCATTTAGGAATAGAGTTTTGCGCGCTGGCGGCCACGTGCCGCTCAGTTAACCAAACAGCCATCGATCGCTCCACAGCTGCAATAGCCTGGGCGATGCTGCAGGCCATACCCGAAGATTACGCACCTTGCCTGCTATGACTGAGGATAAACAGACAGATCGGAATTCGCATGAGCTGACCGTGGAGGCCGGACGTCGCGCCTTTGATTTATTTTGCACACCGAGCCAGTCCAGCCGCCGCGCACCAGATCATGACACACTGGTCCAACGCGCACGCCATCATTTGCGCAGCGCCACGCGTGCACGCATTGCGACAACCAAGGGGCACCTTCAAATCTATAGATTTGTACCGGACACCATTCCCCTGGCGCGAGTCTTGTTGGTGCATGGCTGGACGGGTGAGGCGGCCTTCATGGCTGCATTCGGTGACTATCTGCGCCGCCGCGGTTTCGAAGCCGTGCTGATGGATTTGCCGGCTCACGGTGAGAGCGAAGGGGATTGGGCAAGTCTGTTCGATTGCGCCCAAGCGGTTCTGGAAGTCGCAGAGGCATTCGCGCCTGTGCGATTTGCGCTCGGCCATTCGATCGGCGCCATGGCATTGCTAACGGCCGGCGAAGGCCACGCGCCGTTGCCTCGGGCATATCCTTTCGAGGCCTATGTTTTGGTTGCGATGCCTGATCTATTCGCGGATGTAACGAAAACATTCGGCGACGAGCTCGGGCTTGCCCCTCCAGCACTACGAAATTTCGAGCAACGCTTGGAGGCGCTGGCGCACCGTAGCATTGATGCCTTCACCGGCAGTGAGTTGCTGTCGGCGACCGGCCGCCCAACACTTCTCATCCATTCGCGCGATGACGACGAGGTCCCCTTTACGTGCGCCGAAGCCATGACGCGCAGGCGTCCCGATGTTGTGCTCGAGGCGGTCGACGGCCTTGGTCATCGGGCGATTCTCTATGCACCTCCAGCGATTCGGGCAGCTGCGAGTTTTTTGCTTGCCAAATCCGAGCAGAGGCCAGCCCAGGGCCCGGCCCGCTAACCCGTCCCCATGGGACCAATGAAGATCGACTGAGCACACCCGTGACCCGCTGATCATCTGGTCCGCGCCACAGAGCCAATTCCTGCGGAGCCAATTCCTGTGGATTGGACCTGCAAGATCTGTGTACGATATTAAACATGGCAACTAGCCATGATGTTGTCGATCAGTTACATGGATTACCATGGCAGCACGGATGGCGCGTCAAATTGGATCTCGACGCCACTTGGGCGAGCCGATAGGCTCTGTGTGGGCCAGTTGGCTTCAAATCGCGCGATCGTGGCCTGATTTGGGAATGCCCACGCAAAAAGTCATGCGAAATGGAACGGAGGAGTATGATGCAAAGTGATGCGACGAAAACCGAGGCCCAAGAAGAAGAAGTCCTTCCCAGTAGCATAGCGGCATTGCTGAACGATGGCCGGTTTTCGGAATATCACTTGGAGAAGGCCAAGTTGGCCCTGGCCAGCAAGGATTTTAAGGCAGCCAGATATCAGGTGGCGGCATCGCTGCGTCACAATCCGTCCGATCCGAAGACTGCCGCAGAGGTGAGACAGGCGGCAAAGGACTTGAAAGCGGAAATCCGCCGCCAAGCCAAAGCACGCTGAGCACCTATAGATTGGCGCTATTCGGGCACGGTCAGACAGTGCATGACGTGCCTCTTTTCAGCGCCAGTGTCAGCGCGCGCCAAGAATGGCGTTGATCGCGGCAATATTGATAACGTCGAAGACGATCAACCAAAATACGCTTGCTGCGACAGCGCCGAGCAGGAAACAAAAGACTTTACTCATAAGGGCGTCCTCCTAAAGTCCGTCTGGCCGCCGCTTCCACTTGTATTTGTTTTTCGCCAATTTGTAGCCCAAGGCATAAAGCGCCTGCATATACCTGCGGTCAAAGGGTTCTTTGTTTTTGACATTGAACGACACCGGTACGCTGGCCAGTCGAAACGCAATTCTGTTTTTCTTTGCTCTAAGATAGAGTTTTAAGACGTCGCCTTCCGTTTGTTGCTTAATGAGCGTTGCGATCGAACGTCCGGCAATACTAAGAGTTGAGTTCTTGACAGTTTCCGGGCTCGGCAATGTTTTGGAATTAACGATCACAAACAAGCGACGGTTCCACCGCACCCGGTTACGGCGATCCATCTTTTGCAAATCAAGATGCAACGGCAATAAAAACGTATTGTTTGTTGTGCCACCGTCGACATGCATTTCCTTGTAGGTTTTACCGCCTGACGTGACGGCAATGTAGATCGGCGGAAAAATACCTGGAATTGATGCTGAGGCTAACAGCACGCGCCGGAATAGAGCCAACGCTTTGCTGGTCCCGCGTGATGCGATCCGCCCCATGTCCCAAACCACGGGGCGCTCGGCATCGAGATTCGTCGTGCCAACAATTAGCCGGCGGCCCTTTCGGTGTTCGCGGGCAACCGCGGCGACAAACTTTCGATCCATATATTTGGCGATCAGCCGCTCGAGGGGCGCTGAGCTCGTCACAGCATTGCCACCCACGAGGCCCGCCAAGACCTTCGGTGTTATAATGTCTTTCGTACGGTATTTGGTGTAGAGCTCTTTGAGCTTGGCGTCATAAGCCGGCCCAAGGAACGCGAACGGCGCCATCAAGGCCCCCGTACTGACACCACTAACCACTTCAAATTCAGGGCGTGTACCTGCAGCCGTCCAGCCATTCAAGAAGCCAGCGCCAAAAGCGCCATCCGATCCCCCACCAGATAGCGCCAGGTAATTCATAGTAACGCGACGACGTTTTAGAAGAGCCGGTCTCTTTTCTGCGATTTGCTTGCGCCTTACCGCTGCGAAGCGCGCAACATTCGGTATTTCGGCATCCCCCCAAACGCGAACGCGTCCGAGACCGGCAACCTCTACTTTGTCGGCGAGTTGCAACGGTACTGCTGCACGCTGCGACGTGGCGCAACCGCTGAGCCCGGCGGCGAGCCAGCACACCATCAGCGTATTACATATCCTTGCACTCAAAATCAGACCTCGCATGGCCCGCAATATGTCACCTATTGAAAAATCGCACCAACCGTTAGGTAAATGCAATTACGCTGGATCAGCATACAACGGCAGTGCCTGAGCGTGAGTAATCTTGAAGAAGTCGGCCTGAATGTGGTCAACATAGGGATAAAGGGGGGCTTGGCGCTGCCGGATGAGGCGCGATAACGCCCGATCCAATATGGCCGTACACGGTATGCTTTTTCGCTGCCCTGGCTCGGAATTGCGGTGTTAGACTGAGATGGCCGATAGCTCAGGCAAGGCAGAGCCGTGGCCCCGCGTCGATCGTCGCCGCATTGGAAGCGGAAATTTGCGGAGCCGTGGGAAAGAGCATTGGAGGGAATTTGGGGATGAGAGACAACATTGGGCGCGCATTGTGTTTCGGCCTGGGGCTGTTTTATATGATCGGCGCCGTCCCGCTTTTCACATTTGGGGAGTCGGGTAAGAAGCTGTGGGCCTTTATTCAGGCGCAGGTTACCGTAATCGCAGACGCCGTCGGCATCGCACCATGGCTGGCGATTTGGTTCATCGGAACCTTTGCCATCGCCGGCCCGCTGGCTTTGGTGTGGCTGATTGCGGGCAAAGGCGTTAGCCGGATTTACTGGTTCCTGGCGGGCGTGCTGGCCTACATCGGCTATTGGATCTTTCTGTCCAAGGCGGTCAAAGACGCGCTCAGCTGATAGCCGCATACTTACTTGCGGCGCCGGGGCGGTGACAACGCCAGAGCGGCCACCAGTTTGATTGCGTCGCTGAGAACCATTTCCATTGGCGGTCTCGGCGACATCGAACTGTTATCCACCTTTGCCCTGAGGTCTGGTGTGGGCGGTTTGAATGCATTACCTAAATGATAGAAGCGCAATTAATGTCGGATAACGGAGTGTGCACTGAGATGGCGCCTGGACAGGTAACGCGACATAAGACAGTGCCGGTGAAGGTTGGTGATGTCACGATTGGTGGCAATAGCCCGATCGTTGTCCAGTCGATGACCAATACCGATACCGCAGACATTGCTGCAACCGTTGCACAGACGGCGGCACTTGCACGGGCCGGTTCGGAACTGGTGCGCATTACGGTCGACCGCGACGACGCAGCAAAAGCTGTCCCTCACATTCGCGACCAGTTGCGAAAAATCGGCGTCGATGTGCCGTTGGTCGGCGATTTCCACTACATTGGTCACAAGTTGCTCGCCGACAATCCGGACTGCGCCGAAGCGCTCGACAAATACCGGATCAATCCGGGCAATGTTGGTTTTAAAGATAAAAAGGATCCGCAGTTTTCTGCGATCATTGAGACAGCACTCAAATACGATAAACCGGTTCGCATAGGCGTTAATTGGGGCTCACTTGACCAGGAACTTGTAACCCGCCTGATGGATGAGAACGGCAGGTCTCCAAACCCGCTGGATGCGCGCATGGTCATGCATGAAGCGATCGTGCAGTCGGCATTAATGTCGGCGGACATGGCACAGTCGCTGGGTATGGCACCGACCCAGATAATAGTATCTGCCAAGGTCTCCGCGGTCCAGGATCTGATCGACGTCTACCGAATTCTGGCTCACCGGTCATCCTATGCTTTGCATCTGGGTCTCACCGAAGCCGGCATGGGCTCGAAGGGCATCGTTGCATCTTCGGCAGCCATGGGCATCCTTTTGCAAGAGGGTATTGGCGACACCATAAGGTTTTCTCTGACGCCGGAACCGGGCGGCGATCGAACCCTGGAAGTGCGCGCTGCCCAGGAACTGTTGCAGACCATGGCCATTCGATCCTTTTTGCCGATCGTCGCTGCCTGTCCCGGTTGCGGGCGCACCACGTCGACCGTTTTCCAGGAACTAGCCAAAGATATCCAGGACATGGTGCGTGAACGCATGCCGGTCTGGCGGTCCGAGTATCCCGGTGTTGAGGATCTCAATCTGGCGGTTATGGGCTGCATTGTGAATGGCCCTGGAGAATCCAAACATGCCGATATCGGCATCTCGCTGCCCGGCACCGGCGAGACACCGGCGGCACCGGTCTTCGCGGATGGCAAGAAGATTGCGACTCTCAGAGGCGCCGACATTGCAGAGCAATTCAAAGCGTTGGTCGAAGACTACATCGAGACGCGGTTTGGCGGCGATAACAAGGCGACCTGACGGGGGTATTGGTCAAGTCATATCGCAGGTCCCAGGGCTCGATCGGCGCCCCTAGTCTGTCAGCTTCGGTGAGATACTGCGAAATGAGCGGCCTCGCGCAGCGGTGCCGCGCGTTCATCGAACGCTGCAAGTGCGTCGATGGCTTCAGCTTCAAGCGCTCTAAGGCGTCGGCGTGCACCGTCGATACCACAGACGCCAATCACCGTCGCTTTGCCAGCTGCCGCATCCTTGCCGACAGCCTTGCCGGTCTTATCGACGTTGCCTTCCACATCCATCAGGTCATCGGCAATCTGGAACGCCAACCCAATAGTCTCGCCATACCGCCGCAGCTGGTGGCGCTGAGCGTCATCTCCTCCGCCCGTTATCGCGCCGGCCTCCGCTGCACAAGCCAATAAGGCCCCGGTTTTGAGGACCTGCAAGCGTTCGACAAATGCCGCCGAAGGCGTAGCAGGCAATCTGCGCTTGCTGACATCCAGGTCGTATTGTTGCCCGCCAACCATGCCGGCCGGCCCAGAGGCCTTGGCCAGACTTGCGACCAGCTGCGTGCGCGTCCCGTCCGACACACGCAGATCTGAGCCAGCAAGAATGCCAAACGATAGAGATAGTAGTGCATCACCCACCAGGATAGCGGTCCATTCATCGTAAGCGGACCAGACCGTGGCGACGCCCCGCCGCAAAACGTCATTGTCCATCGCCGGCAAGTCGTCATGTACGAGGCTGTAACAGTGCACGAGCTCGATTGCCGCTGCGACCGGGACAGAGACCCGATCCGGCACATCGAAAAGCCGGCATGAAGATAGGACGATGAATGGCCGGAAACGTTTGCCCGCCCCAAGAACGGCGTGGCGCATTGCAGCCACCAGCCGCTCCGGTACGCCATCAGCCTCGAGCTGGTTGGCGTTAAGAACGCCGTCAAGATAGCCATTGACGGCTTCAGCATCCTTTTGCAACAGCAATTGAAGTGTCATCTGCGTTACGAGAGCTGGCACCTCGCCTGACAATTACGATCGATGTCGGGCATTGTGGTTAAGATTGAGCATTAACGGCGTTGGGCGCAGTTAAATCTCTATACCAGATAACTGACAACTATAACGACAACTGTGACGATATATGCTGGGCGGAATCGTGCAAAATCACGAAAGGCGCGATCGGATGCCGCTGCTGCGGTCCTCTCTTAACTGACCGGCGATTGTGCTAGAGCCTATCAGACCTAACCGGGATCTAGTCTGTTCCGCGAGCGGCGTATCGGTCCATAAGGAAGGCGCTGAGCAAAGAGTTATTCGGATTTTTTGTGCGATGAGTACCAGCAATGAGCCGAAGCCGCTCTCGATTGAGCAGTCTGGGGGTCCAGCACGCCGCTCCTCGGCTTCGCGCCTTGTGGCGCAACTCCTACCCAGTCTTCGCGCAGCGTTTTTCGGCGCCGGCAAAGCGCTCTTCGTGTGCTTTGCTGTCGTTGCCATCGTATTCTTCGGCATCTTGCTGGTCCTGCGCGCGGTCAATCCGCCAACCTCTGCCGTTATGCTGGCCGATCGCCTGACCGGTTATCCCGTCGATCAGGAATGGGTACCCCTCGATAGAATATCACGCCACCTGGTGCGTGCGGTCATCGCTTCGGAAGACGCGCGCTTTTGCCAGCACAATGGCATCGATGAGCAAGAATTCGAAGCGGCGGTGCGGCGCGCCAAAGGTCGCGGTCTGCACGCGCTTCGCGGCGCCAGCACCATCACCATGCAAGTGGCCAAGAACCTGTTTCTCTGGCAGCAACGATCATTTTTAAGAAAGGGTCTGGAGATACCGGCCGCCCTGGCGATCGAGCTGGTCTGGCCGAAGCGCCGAATTTTGGAGGTCTATCTCAATATAGCCGAATGGGGCGACGGGACTTATGGCGCTGAGGCGGCTGCGCAATACCACTTCAGGCGTTCGTCGCGATTTCTGACCCGACGCCAAGCCGCGCTGTTGGCCGTTTCGCTGCCAAATCCCAACGTCAGACGGCCGGGACGGCCTGGTCGAGGTCTTGCACGCCTCGCGCGCCGGATCGATTACCGGGCTCGAAACATCCACCGCGCGTACCGCTGCATCTACCCGTCCCAACGCCGGCGCCGCAAATAATGCGCAATCTCAGCTGGTCAAGGTGTCGATTTCGCTGTATAAGCCCGGCCTGACGCATCTCAGTGCTCCCCGCTACGATGAATGGCTGCAGGCTGGCGATTTGCCCTGGCCACGCGATGCTATCGGAACCGGCTGGAGGCCGGGATCGAAGCTAGATTTGCGAACTAGCCGGGTCTGGCGCTAGGTTAAATCTTATGGTGCGCCCAAAGGCGCCCGAATTGTTGTTGGAGACGAAGAATGGCGGTTCCCAGGAAAAAGGTAACGCGCATGAAACGCGGCTTTAGGCGTTCGGCTGACGCGCTGCGCGCACCGACTTATGTTGAGGATTCGGAAAGCGGCGAACGTCGCCGGCCCCATCACATAGATCTCAAGACCGGCAAGTACCGCGGTCGCCAGATTCTGGAGCCTAAAGAAGACTTTTCGTAAATTCAGGCAGCGGCCCTTGGTAGCAATGCCTGACACTCCGGCCAGACCACCAGCCAAGATCCCGTCCAATTGCTGGACCATCACATCATGGTCTTATTGGACAGCCAAAGTCACCGTGTAGAGAATTGGAGATTTTTGCCATGGCACTCAGGTCCATCCCACTGCTTATATTCGCATTCATTCTTTACAATATTATTGTCCTGTTTGGTGGTGCCGGCAAGGGTCCGGAAGTAATCCTTGCGCAGCAAGTGCTACCGGACATAACGCTGATCAGTGGTGGGATATGGAAGTTCAGCTATGGTGATTTGATCGTCCTTTCGGTGCTGATCTTGTTGTTCATCGAAATCGTCAAGTCAACATACACATCATCCGCGTCGTTGCTCGATCATGGACTGTCGATGCTGGTCTTCGTGGCATGTTTGATTGAATTTCTTGTAGTTAAGCAGGCAGCAAGCTCGGTATTTTTCATTCTCATGGTGGCCACACTCATTGACGTGGTCGCCGGTTATACCATTGGCATCCGCGTCGCTCGGCGCGACTTGGCAATCGGCGGTTAACGAGAACGGTGGCGTACCCGTGGGTGCCTGAATTGGTCCTCTAACCAATCCGGGCAAACGTCCCTGCCAGCACTTGGTTTAGTACGACCGGATTTGAGGCTGCGGCGGGCGCGGCCTCAATTGTCCTTGTCCTTGGACAGCGCTTCCAGTTTTTCCGAAACGCGGGCCAATTCGGCCTTTAGGGCATCAATTTCAGTCGATGGCGAACCATCGCTTCGAGCAGCACTGTCTTGCGACTGCGCTTTGCCGCCTGCGCTAGCACCCGCTTGCCCCGCAGGTGGCCCTGCCTCGTCCCGTGCTGAGGACGCGTCGCCCGCCGGTGATGTTCCTGCTCCAGGGCCCAGACTTGCCCACATCGACATCGCTTGTTCGAACATTTCTAAGTTCTTGCGTGCCTGGTCCTGATAAACGTCGAAGGCCTTTGCCGGATTGCCGAAGGCGTTGGCCATCTGCGCCCTGAACTTTTCGTTTTCCTTAGCCAGGGCGTCGAGACTGAACTGCAGATAGCCGGGCACCATTTTGCCGAGCGCGTCGTCATAATACCGGATCAACTGGCGCAAAAAGGGAACGGGAAGCAATGTCTGCGTGCCTGCGCGTGCCTCTTGTTCGACAATGATTTGTGTCAGCACCGTATGGGTCAAATCATCACCAGACTTTGCGTCATATACGACGAAGTCACGGTTCGCCCGCACCATGGCAGCCAAGTCCTCAAGCGTCACATAAGTGCTGGTTTCAGTATTGTAGAGGCGTCTGTTGGCATATTTTTTTATGATCACAGCGTCCGATGCGTCGGCAGACGGTTCTGGCTTGTTAAGCATAATCCGCTAAACCCTTGCGATTTGGTTCATTGTGCGCTGCAAGATCGTAACACACTTTATGCTTGGGTCACCAGTTGAATTCGAACTCAAAAAACACTGGTGGTGAAGCCTTGGCGGGTCCATATCGCTGTTTTGGTCGACGATTGTCGTGTAGCGTTGCCGGGAGAGACCAGCATATTGGTTGGCGGTTGCTCGCGGGGCATTCGTGTCCGAGAGGTGACCAAATTATCGCAATACAGGAGATACGAAAGTGAGCACCGAGGAATCAGCAATTGTAATAGCCAGCGCCGCACGCACGCCTGTCGGCTCGTTCAACGGCGCATTTTCGAGCCTGCCGGCACATGAACTCGGCAAAACCGCGATCACCGCCGCGCTCGAACGGGCAAGCATCGAACCAGGCGACGTTAGTGAGGTTATCCTGGGCCAGATCCTAACGGCCGGCGCCGGCCAGAACCCCGCTCGTCAGGCTTCGATCAACGCCGGCATTCCCGTCGATAGCCCTGCCTGGGGCATCAACCAAGTCTGTGGTTCAGGACTGCGAGCCGTCGCCCTTGGGGCGCAACAAATTCAGCTCGGTGCTGCAGACGTCGTTGTTGCCGGTGGCCAGGAAAGCATGAGCCAGTCGACGCATTGCGCACATTTGCGCGACGGTCACAAAATGGGCGATGTCAAATTCATTGACACCATGATCAAGGACGGACTGTGGGATGCCTTTAACGGCTACCACATGGGGACCACCGCCGAGAACGTTGCGCGCCAATGGCAGATTTCCCGCCAGGAGCAGGACGAATTTGCAGTCGCATCACAAAACAAAGCTGAAGCGGCAAAAAAAGCAGGGCGCTTCAAGGCTGAAATTGCACCCGTAACCGTGCCATCCCGGCGTGGCGATGTCGTTGTCGAGGATGATGAATACATCCGCGAGGGCGCAACATTGGAGTCAGTTGCAAAACTCAGGCCTGTGTTCGACAAGGAAGGCTCCGTCACCGCCGGCAACGCCTCCGGCATCAACGATGGCGCCGCTGCTCTTGTTTTGATGTCTGCAGCGCAAGCCCAGCGGCGCGGTCTAACCCCGCTAGGGCGCATTGCCTCATGGGCCCAGGCTGGCGTCGATCCATCGATTATGGGAACCGGGCCAATCCCGGCTTCGAAGAAGGCGCTTGAGAAGGCCGGGTGGTCAGCAGAAGATCTCGATCTCGTCGAAGCCAATGAGGCCTTTGCCGCACAGGCCTGCGCCGTGAACAAGGGGGTCGGCTGGGACACGGCCAAGGTCAATGTCAATGGTGGTGCAATCGCCATCGGCCATCCGATCGGAGCCTCTGGCGCCCGCATTCTCACGACCCTCCTTTATGAAATGCAGAGGCAGGACGCGAAAAAAGGTTTGGCGACATTGTGCATCGGAGGCGGCATGGGCATAGCCCTGTGTGTTGAACGCGATTGAGGATTTGTCACATCCGGAGTTTGGCCAGGAGCCGGTCGCAGGCCGGCCGGTTCTCCATCTCTCCGGATTACCGTGCATCAGGGTCGACCTTTAACACCGGCCTGACCAAATGCACAAAGAGGATCGGCCCCAAGATGGCGAACAAGGCCTTGGGGTCATAAATACGGGAGGTGAATGACCCATGGCACGAGTTGCAGTGGTTACGGGGGGAACGCGTGGAATCGGTGCGGCCATATCGACCACGCTCAAAAACAAGGGCTATCGGGTCGCCGCAACCTACGCCGGCAATGATGCAGCGGCTCAGGAATTTCAAACGGAAACCGGACTACCCATCTTCAAGTTCGACGTCGGGGACTGGTCCGCATGCGAAGAGGCGGTTGGGCTTATTGCGCGCGACCTCGGACCAATCGATGTTTTGGTCAACAACGCCGGAATAACGCGCGATGCCATGTTCCACCGAATGGAAAAAGCGCATTGGGATGACGTGATCCGAACCAATCTCGATTCGGTCTTCAATATGTCGCGGCTTGTCTTTCCAGACATGCGGGCCCGCGGGTTTGGCCGCATAATTTCCATTTCGTCGATCAACGGGCGCAAAGGCCAGATGGGTCAAGTCAACTATTCTGCAGCTAAAGCCGGCCTGTTGGGCTTCACCAAAGCTCTGGCGCAGGAGGGGGCATTCAAGAATGTGACCTGCAATGTCATCGCACCGGGCTATATCAACACGGAGATGGTTGCAGCAATACCACAAGAGGTTTTGGACACTAAGATTTTGCCGCTCATCCCCGTCGGGCGATTGGGCACGGCAGAAGAAATTGCACGCTGCGTTGCGTTCCTGGCGGCTGACGAAGCTGGGTTTATCACCGGTGCATGTCTTGACGCCAATGGCGGCCAATACATGGCGTAGTGGCTCAAGTCCACCTGTCGACGGATCCACGCGGGCAAAAAAAAACGAGCGCATCCGATATTTCGGTGCGCTCGCCGAAGTTGGGCCTGGAATGATCGGTTAGTCACGCCCTCGATTTTGCAGGATGCGCGGGAAATCGTCGGTGCTGAGACCCTCGGCGATAGGACTGCCGCCGCCGCGCGGTGACATGCGTGGCTCGCTGAATTCGGGGACACGACGTTCTGCGTCTGCCTGGGCAAGTGCTGGCTCCCCGTTTCCGGCAAACCAAGCCTCGATCAGATCTAAATCTTCAATGGACAGATTAAGCCCCTGACTTCGGCATCGCGCCACCACGAAGTTATGGAATCGTCCGGCGAAAAGATTTGCCGAAGCCCCTTGTTCGAACCAGGGATCTGCCTCGCCGATGACTTCGACAATGAACCTGACATCGTCGCGTCGGATTTCGACGTTTTTCTCAGCTGCCCTCCGCATAATGTTTGTAAGCGTTTGGGCGCCCTGCAGATTATTTTCATTGAGCTCATCGGCGATAACAACGAACAGCTTCCGGTAGTCGGACGGTGACAACACAGGCACTTGGCTTGCTTCGTGAATTCTCGAAATAAATTTCTGCAGCGTTTCGGATTTAGCATCCAAGGTCTCTGTCGTGGTCTCTTCAGCCACACCAATATCAAGCCCGGTTTCCGGTGCCTTAGGTCTCGCGGTCGGTGCGCCAAAATCCGGCCCCAAACTCGGGGGCGCGACCTGACGGCTGGCTTTGACCTGCTCTTCCGGCATGCGGCTTGGTTCGGGGCTGCGTGCCGGTCGCTCCAACAGTTGATCGATGCGCGGCGCATCGTCTTTGGCGACTATCCGCTTTGCTTCAAACGCCATATAGGGCGGCTGGTCGCTCAATTTGATATCTTCAGGCAAGCCTTGACGAAGCAGTTCGAGGAAACTGCCGGCACCAGCCCATTGTGTCGCCACCGTCTGATCATGTCCCAGCACGCGCGTGGTGCGCTCGGCCAAGGCTTCGAGAGGAACCGGCACGTCAACCGAGCGTACGGCATTCACGACAGCCGTAATAATCTGCGCCCGAATCTTGTCGTTGGCCGCACTACTACCGGCCGGCAGTTTTGCCGTTTGTTCACCATTGTTCGTCAATTGCCCTTCGAGCAACAACTTGAGAAGGTTGTTTTCGCGAATCTCACCATCACAGATCGCTGTGTACGGTGCCGCGGTATAATCATTGGCGAACACGATGGTCTGGCGGGCATGAGCGCGCAAGCGATGCAACATCGGTGTGAAGTCCGCATCACTCGAGAGGATGATGAACTCCTCGTAGTATGCCTCATGATTTATCAAATCCCGCATATCCATGACCATGCGAATATCAGCGGAATTCTTGAGTTGCGCCGTCAGAGGTGGACAATCGATCACTTCAAATCCGCCGCGCAGGAAGTGGTGACGCACGAACGGAAATGAGTTCATATCCGTCGAATTGTCATGTGTATTTCGACGCGGTACCGGATTGCCGTAACAGCGGTTCATCACCAGCCGGCGCGAGCGCTCATTCGGCACACCATTGGTGGGCGTGATCAGCGAACCACTAGCAATTTCCTTGATCCAAAATCCCGCATCTTTTGAAAAGCGTTTGGCGGCTTCCTCGCTCTTTCGAAGCAGTGAGCGATAAATATTGTCATAATCGACAAAAACTGCCGCTAATATCGGCCCGTTGGGCTCGTGTTTCATTCCTCAATGTCCTCGCTATCGTCAGAAAACGGACTCCGGCACACTGTTCATGAGTCGTTTCCCGCCCACAAGCGCGGCGGATGTAGTTTTTCGACATCTCTGAATAAAACGCTTAATTATCAGCGATCTGCGCTAATTCCATCATGCAAAAGCTAGTGGATAACCGAGGTCGCCCGCAGACGGATTCAAGACGCGGCAGCTGCCCCTACCGTTTAGGCCCTTACGGATTAGGGATGTGGGACAAAATCAGGTGGGGCGAGTTCGAAACCTGAAAACTCAAAACCGGGCGAAACCGTACACCCGACCAGCGTGTAGGCCCCAAGCGAGCGGGCGCTCTGCCAGGCACCGGCGGGCACCGAGCGTTGCGGCTCGCTGCCCATTCCGTCTGGCGGGCCAAGCATAAGGTCCTGAGCCGGCCCGCCTGCCGGGGCGATCGAAAGGATCAATGGATCGCCGCTATACCAATGCCAGATCTCCGTTGCGTCGACCCGATGCCAATGAGATCGTTGATCGCGCTTCAACAAAAAATAGATCGCCGTTGCGCAGGACCGTCCGTTCTCAAGTGTTACGGCATCGCGATGGGTTTCGCGGTAATAGCCGCCCTCAGGGTGCGGCAAAAGCGCCAAGCGCCTAATAAGATCATCGGCCTGGTGCATCGCAATAAACCTTGCCGCTTGGCGCCCGTCGTCGGTCTAGGCGTTGTTCTTGCGTTCTCGGATCTCACCGAAAACTTGCCAGTCTTCGGCGTCAGCCATACCGAGGTGGTTACGAATCCCGGGCGCGTCGGGGCGAAGGAACGGATTGGTCTTGAGTTCCAATTCAATAGAGGTCGGCAGCGTCAACGCACCGGCGGTCCGCATCGCTTTCACTTCTTCGTAGCGGTTTTTCAAATCCTCATTTTGCGGATCGACGGTCAACGCAAACTCTGCGTTTGCCAGTGTGTATTCATGCCCGCAATAAATCATCGTCTCAGGCGGCAACCGCCTGAACCGATCGAGAGACTGCCACATACGTTCATTGTTGCCTTCGAACACCCGCCCGCATCCCATCGCAAATAGAGTATCACCGGCGAATGCGACGCTAGCCTCCGGAATCCAGTAAGTCACATGACCGCCCGTATGGCCGCGGGTATCGATCACATTGACCTTGAAACTGCCGAATTCGACCACGTCGCCATCGCCGACGGTTTGGTCAATCCCAGGCACGCGATCGGCTTCATCTTTTGGTCCGATGATCTTGCAGCCGTGGGCGTCTTTCAGCTGCAAATTGCCGTCTGTGTGGTCGCGGTGGTAGTGGGTCGTCAAAATGTGCGTGAGCTTCCAGCCTTTGGCATCCAACGCAGCCTGGACCTCGTCGCCATTGGGCGCGTCGATAGAGGCCACGGCACCGGTAGCGTTGTCACGGATTAACACGCCATAATTGTCCGTCCGGCAGATGAACTGATAGATCTCCAACGTCGCCATAGCACTCCTCGAAGTCCTTGATTGGGGCCAAACTGCTTGTCGGGCGTGACCCTAACAGCGCGGCTCGCTGCCTGGCAACCATTGATCGCTCTCTGCGATCTGCCGCCCGATGGCCCGTTGGCTAGGCCACGGCGCTGGAATCTGTGTATGCTGCCATCGACTAAGAGGACGGTGTGAAACGGCTGCCTGAACTTCATGTGCCATGCATAACGATGTGATCGAGCTTGGGAAATTCTATGACCGGCCGCTTGGGCAAATGGTGCGCCGGCTGCTGATGCATCGGCTCGGCCAGCGCCGCCGCAACGTCGCCGGGCAGACGGTCATCGGGCTTGGCTATGCAATTCCCTATCTGCCCCTGTTTCGAAGCGCCGCCCACGTCGGCGCGCTGATGCCGGCCACCCAAGGTGTGGTCGCATGGCCCAACAGCGAACCGGTGATGTCGGCGTTGATAGATGAGGCTCATCTGCCGCTTGGCGACAATTCCGTTGATTTGATGCTGTGCGTGCATTGCCTTGAGGGGGCGGATCGCATTCGCCCGCTATTGCGCGAACTTTGGCGGGTGCTCAAGCCGGAGGGTCGCCTTCTGTTGATCGTACCCAATCGGGTTAGCATCTGGGCGCGTTCGGAGCGCACACCATTTGCGCATGGCCGGCCGTTCTCGCGCGGCCAGATCCAACGGCTTTTGAAAGACAATCTGTTTACCACTTACGATTGGTGTCACGCCCTGCACGTGCCGCCCGTCCAGTGGCCAATCGTTATGCGTTCTGCAACGCTGTTTGAGCGTGCCGGCGCCAAATTAACCCCGGGGATCGGCGGCGTGATCATTATTGAAGCCGGTAAGGAGCTGATGGCGCCTCTGGGTGGCAGCGCAGTTGTGCAGGAAGCTACTGGCCGGCTGGCCACGGGGCGCCCAGGAATGTCGCGCCACGGTAGATCGACCGATCGTCGGCGCCGAAGATAGTTTGCACGCCGGCGGTTGGCGCCAACGGGGCTAGGTGATGCGATTGGAACGCAGCAAAAAGATCGCGCGTTCACCGAACAGATTATGAAGAAAAAGCGGCGAATAAGGTGAGAATTTTCCGCCATGGCGTGTTATCGCCGCGCGTTCTTCGACATCGGCGCCGACCACCTGGCACAAATCCACAAAATCGCGAATCGTACACAAGTGTGAATCGGGACTATCGTACCAAGTCTCCGGCAAATTCACGGTAATCGGCATGCGGCCGAGAAGCAGCAGCTGTGTTCTGATGCGCCAATAGCCAAAGTTCGGGAACGAGACAATAGCGTGACGCCCGATTCTCAAGAGGTTCTCCAGCACTATGCGCGGATATCGCGTGGCCTGGATCGTCAATGAGAGAACGGCATAGTCAAAAGCCTGATCTGGATAATCTGAAAGATCGGAATCTGCATCCCCTTGGATCACCGAAAGCCCGCTGGCAACACAGGCGTTGACCTTTTCTCTGGAAATTTCGATGCCGCGGCCGTCAACGTCGCAGCGCTCCGCTAACAGATGCAGCAACGCACCGTCGCCGCACCCGACATCGAGGACTCGTGAGCCATTTTCCACCATGCTTGATATCAGCAGGTGATCGGCGCGATCCCCAGCTGCTGCGGCCTTTCTCATGGCTGTTCTATTCGGTGCTCGGCCGAAGGCCGTGTTTTTCGGACGCGGCATTCAAAAAGCCGCGGATGGTGGCAAAGAACTCCGGTTCTTCGAGCAGAAAAGCGTCGTGTCCTTTCTCGCTCTCGATTTCGACGAAGCTGACATCTGCTGCAACAGCGTTTAGTGCACGCACAATCTCCTTTGATTCCCGCGTCGGATAGAGCCAGTCGCTGGTGAACGACACGACGCAAAACCGCGTCTTCGTTCCGCGAAAAGCATGTGCCAGAACATCGCCGTGCTCCGCCGCCATATCGAAGTAATCCATCGCCCGCGTAATATAAAGATAGCTGTTGGCATCGAAGCGGTCGACAAATGTCGAGCCCTGGTGGCGCAAGTAGCTTTCGACCTGGAAGTCCGCGTTGAACGAAAAGGTCAGCTCTGAACGCTCTTGCAGATTTCGCCCGAACTTGTGCTGGAGGGCGTCCTCGGACAGGTAGGTTATGTGCGCCGCCATTCTGGCCACCGCAAGGCCACGTCGTGGCACCATTTCTCGCTCCAGATAGCGACCTTCGCACCAATCCGGATCGGCCATGACCGCTTGCCGACCGACTTCGTGAAACGCAATGTTCTGGCTCGAGTGCCAGGGCGCGGCGGCAATCGGTATCGCGCTGAACACGCGGTCGGTATGCCGTGCGGCCCATTCCAACACCTGCATTCCTCCCATCGAGCCGCCAAGAACACAGAACAACTGGTCGATACCCAGATGATCGATCAGCCGGACCTGTGCTTCGACCATATCGCCGATCGTGATGACAGGAAAATCAAGGCCATAGGGTTTACCATTGGCCGGATTGATCGACGCAGGCCCCGTCGAGCCCATGCAGCCACCGACGACGTTGGCACAAATGACATAAAATCGTTCGGTATCAATCGGCTTGCCGGGCCCCACAAGTGTCTCCCACCAACCTGGTTTGCCGGTGACGGGATGTTGGTTCGCCACATATTGGTCGCCGGTCAGGGCATGGCAGATCAGTACCGCGTTAGACTTGGTGTTATTCAGTACGCCATAGGTCTGATAGGCGATGGTGAAGGGGGCAAGATCCTGTTGGCAGTCAAGGCGCAAAGGTGCATCGGCGGGAAAGTGGACCACATCGCTCGTCGGGTTGCGCGCTTCTTCAAGTCGGGGATCTGTCATTGACAAAATATCCCGGCTGACCAATCGATTCATGCTCATATTTCCAGCGCCTGCCTAAAACGATCTGTTGTTCTAAAACCGGATGCAGGCTGTTAACACGTTTCGGGCGCGAACCAGATTGTCCGGCCGGCGCGGCCCAAGCGGTCGTTAGTGTTTTACGCAGGCCGTTTTATCGCGTTCTGGGCCCATCACCAAACCAATTGACGTTTTAGCTTTGTTCGTGGGGTCAGCAGAGACATTGGTGTCAAAGCGGTTGGGTGGTTGATTGTTATCAGCAACTCGTCCTTAGGCCGGCCCATCGAGGACTGGGTCCATCCTTCGGAGTGATCCCGATTTCGCCACCGACGTGGTAAGTTAGTGCGGCAAAAAAGCGAGCATTTGTTGGTATTTGGTAGTAAACACGGTGACGACAACCGGGTGCTATGGAAGGCCACCCGAAGGACCCGAATCCTGGAAGAAAATGATTATGACGCGATCTCTGCCCACTCCAAGGCCCGGCATCAGCGATATTGCGCCTTATATTCCCGGTGAGAGCAAGCTCGCCGACGGTGCAGAGCCTATAAAATTGTCGTCCAACGAAACGCCCCTGGGGCCAAGCCCCGCCGCCCTCAAGGCGTTCCAATCGGCGGCGGCTGAGGGATTGCATCGCTATCCTGATGGCGCCGCAACAGCACTCCGCCAGGCCATAGCCCGGCGCTTCGGCCTGGACGCGGGGCGCATCGTTTGCGGTGCCGGCTCAGACGAGATCCTGTCTCTGTTAGCCCAGGCATACCTTGGCCCCGGTGACGAGGCGATCCACACAGAGCATGGGTTTCTTGTTTATCCAATCGTCATTCAGACCAACGGTGCGACGCCGGTTGTCGTGCGCGAGACCGATTATCGCGCCGACGTCGATGCCATATTGGCGGCGGCAAGTGAACGAACGAAGATCGTGTTTCTGGCCAACCCCAATAACCCGACGGGGACTTATGTGCCGGCCGACGAAGTGCGCCGCCTGCGCAGCGCTTTGCCGGCCCAGACCCTTTTGGTGCTGGATGGGGCATATGCCGAATACGTACGGCGCAACGATTATGAGGCCGGCATCGAGTTGGTCGCGACAACAGAAAACACTGTGATGACTCGAACCTTTTCCAAGATTTATGGCCTTGCAGCCCTGCGGCTTGGCTGGGCGTATTGTCCTGAAGCGATCGCCGATATCCTCAATCGTATTCGCGGGCCCTTCAATGTCTCTGGCCCAGCAATTGCCGCCGGAGTGAAAGCGATCGAGGATCAGGATCATGTCGAACGTGCCATCCAGCACAACGATCAGGCATTGGCATGGCTGAGTGCCAGACTTTCAGAAATCGGATTGGACGTGACTCCCAGTTCCGGCAACTTTGTTTTGGTGCACTTTCCGAACACCGAAACCCACTCAGCTGAGGCGGCGGATACGTTCTTGAAGTCGCACGCCATTATTGTACGCCGTGTTGCAAGTTACGGGTTGCCCGGTGCGTTACGGATCACGATCGGCACCGATGCCGAAAACGCTGCGGTTGCGACCGCGCTGTCACAATTCATGCAGGGGGCATGACAAAGATGACGATGTTCAAGCGCGCAGCGATCATCGGGCTTGGCCTGATCGGCTCCTCGATCTGCCACAGCCTAAGGCGCGGTCAACTAGCAGATGAAATCGTCGGCAACGCGCGCTCGCGCGAGACGCGCGAAACGGCATTGAGAATCGGCCTCGTAAGCGACGTATTCGAAGCGCCGGAAGATGCAGTAGCGGGGGCGGATCTGGTTTTTGTTTGCATTCCAGTTGGCGCAAGCGGGGCGATCGCTCAGAGGATCGGACCAGCGTTGATGCCCGGCGCTATTGTTACCGACGTCGGCTCAGTCAAGGCCAGCGTGATTGACGCGATGGCACCGCATCTGCCCGATACCGTGCACTTCGTTCCCGGCCATCCGATTGCCGGCACGGAGTACTCAGGCCCGGAATCCGGCTTCGCAGAACTTTTCGAGAATCGCTGGTGCATATTGACGCCGCCGACCGGCACCGATCCCGCTGCCGTTCAAAAGTTACAACAGCTTTGGCAGGCGATGGGCGCGCTGGTCGAGGTCATGGAACCGGATCATCACGATCTAGTACTTGCGATTACCTCGCATGTGCCACACTTGATAGCATTCAATATTGTCAATACGGCGGCTCATCTCGGGCGCGTCACCAACACTGAGGTGATCCAGTTCTCCGCCGGCGGCTTTCGCGACTTTACCC
The DNA here is from genome assembly GCA_965223255.1 of Hyphomicrobiaceae bacterium. Lineage (GTDB taxonomy): Bacteria > Pseudomonadota > Alphaproteobacteria > Rhizobiales > Hyphomicrobiaceae > CBDCWA01. The sequence continues at coordinate 2,351,379 of CBDCWA010000004.1, forward strand.
GCATAGCCGCCTCAGATCCGACAATGTGGCGAGACGTATTCCTCGGCAACAAGGAGGCGGTCCTTGAGATGCTCGGCCGCTTCAGCGAAGACCTTTCGCATTTGCAGCGCGCTGTACGTTACGGTGATGGTGACACGCTGCATAAAATGTTCGCCGAGGCGCGGGAAATTCGCCAGCAAATCATTCAGGCTGGCCAGGATACCTCGCAGCCGGATTTCGGCCGCCGCGGTGAGAGCGCAGCGGGTGATGATGAGACTGTCTAATGTTGGATTTGCCTGCAACGGAAGACGATGGATCCATCTGGGTATTTGGCTACGGTTCCCTGATGTGGAGACCTGGCTTTGAAGCCCTGGAACGTTCCAGCGCGCGGCTTGCCGGCTATCAGCGCCGCTTCTGCATTTATTCCGTCCATCATCGCGGTTCAGCTGAGCGGCCGGGATTGGTGCTAGGGCTCGACCGCGGCGGCAGCTGCGATGGTGTTGCATTTCGTGTTGCAGCAGGCGAGCGCGAAGACACATTGGCTTATTTGCGCGCACGAGAGCAGGTCAACGGCGTCTACCGTGAGGCCCACGTCGGCCTTGAACTGGTCGGTCACGCTGGCCGCCATGTGATAGCGACCACATTCATTGCTGAACCGGCCCACCCGAGTTATGCCGGCAAACTCCCGATTGCCATGCAAGCCCGTCTCATCCGCGCCGCCGCTGGTTTATCGGGAGCCAATATCGATTATCTATTTCAAACCATCCGGCAACTTGAGACCATGCAGATCCATGATCGCGATCTCTATAGGGTTATGAGCACGATTGGCCCGCATTTGCGCGATTATGCGAGCCACCGGTCGGATCACTTTGGGGGCCGCATGGGCGGCGTCCGCCTGGCGTGTCAGCGGTTTGCGGTGGCAGCACCTCGCATGCGCCCGGACCAGCGCCGCCGATTCAATCACCGCATCCAGATTGCCGGTTGGCGAATGCAGAGCCGGTGATGGCCGGATCGCTCGCCACCTGAATGAGCTAACACTTCGAATGGCCGCAGGCCCGGCAGATCCAGCAGCCTTCCTTGCGGTAAAGGCGGCGTTGGCCGCAGCGGCTGCAGGCGCGACCATCACTTGCGGCATGAGGTAAATGCGACATCGACGACCCGCGCTGGCTGGTTTCGGCGGCATCCTCCGCCAACAATTGTAGCTCCTCGCCAGCCAACGCGACCGGCGCCTGTAAAAAGCCGATGCGGATCATGTGCTGCTCTATAATCTCTCCAATTGCAGCCAGCAGACTAGGCACATATCGCCCATTCATCCATTGCCCACCCTGGGGATCGAACACGGCCTTCAATTCTTCAACGACAAAAGACACATCGCCGCCGCGCCGGAAGACTGCGGAAATCATGCGCGTCAGCGCCACCGTCCAGGCGTAGTGCTCCAGATTCTTCGTATTGATGAAAATTTCAAAGGGCCGGCGCCGGCCGCCAAGTTCGGTGTCATTGATCGTGACATAAATCGCGTGATCACTGCCGGTCCATTTGAGTTTGTAGGTATATCCGGCAAGTGCCGGTTCGCGCTCGAGCGGCGGCGACATATAGACCACATCGTTTTCGACGCGCTCAGGCGCAGGCGCGTCGGCATCAGCATCATTGCCGCCGGTCGTGGAGGCTTGGTCCTCACGTGCCAGCACCGCACCCGTGACCGCGTTTGGCCGAAATGTCGTGCAGCCTTTGAGGCCGGATTTGTAGGCCTGCATGTAGACGTCTTTGAAGGTGTCAAAGTCGATCGATGCCGGGCAATTGATGGTCTTTGAAATCGAACTATCGACGTGGGGTTGCAGCGCGGCCTGCATGCCGATGTGGTCGGCCGGACTGATATCGCCTGCGGTCACGAACGTGTCGGGCAGCTTTGCAGCCTTACCCCTTTGCGCCTTGAATATCGCATAGGCGTAGTCTTCGACATGTTCATCTTCGACGGTGCCGTCGCTTGCGCGCACGCTGCGGCGATAAGAGAGATCGAACACGGGCTCGATGCCGCTCGAGACATTGCCGGCCAGGAGCGAGATCGTGCCGGTAGGCGCAATCGATGTCAGGCAGCCATTGCGCAGGCCGTGCTTGCGTATGTCGCGCCGCAGGTCATCGGGAAGCCGCTTGAGGCCCGGCCGCTCCAGCATCTCATTGGCATCGAACAAGGCAAAGGCGCCCTTTTCTGCCGCAAGTTCAATACTTGCCCGATAGGCCGCCTCCTGGATTGCGGCCATCCACTTGGCCGCCATTTGGCGTGCCGCTTCCGAGTTATATTTGAGACCGCACAAAATGAGTGCATCGGCCAGCCCGGTCACACCAAGGCCGATGCGTCGCTTTTGCTGCGCTTCCCGCTTTTGCGCCGGCAACGGCATCTTGGAGGCATCGATGATGTTATCGAGAAACCTCACAGCAACCTGCACCCGCGCGTCCAGTTGTGTGCTGTCAATACCGGCGTCTGGCGAGAACGGCTTGTTGACGAAGCGGGCAAGATTGATCGAGCCAAGCAGGCAGGCGCCGTTCGGCGGTAACGGTTGTTCGCCGCACGGATTGGTCGAATAAATGTCCTCGCAATAGCCCAGATTATTTTCCGCATTGACGCGGTCGATAAATATGACGCCTGGCTCGGCATAGTCGTAGGTTGCCCGCATAATCTGATCCCAGAGCGCGCGCGCCTTCACGGTCCTGTAGACTTTGCCGGCGAACACCAAGGGCCAGTCGCTATCGTGCTCGACTGCTGCGACAAAGGCATCGGTGACAAGCACGGAAACGTTAAAGTTTCTCAACCGCGAGGGATCGGACTTCGCGGCGACAAACTCTTCGATGTCGGGATGATCGCAGCGCAGGGTCGCCATCATCGCGCCGCGTCTGGCACCCGCCGACATGATGGTCTGACACATTGAATCCCAGACATCCATGAAGCTCACCGGGCCCGATGCATCCGCACCAACGCCACGCACCATCGCGCCCCGCGGGCGCAGGGTCGAGAAGTCCTGACCGATGCCGCCGCCCTGCTGCATCGTCAGCGCACCATCGCGCACACCAGTAAAAATGGCGCTGAGGTCATCCTTGAGCTGACCCATCACGAAGCAATTGAAGAGCGTCACTTTACGCCTTGTCCCGGCACCAGCCAGTATGCGGCCGGCCGGCAAAAAGCCGAAATCGTCAATGGCATTGAGGAAGGCCTGGCGCCAGCGGGCCTTGGTACTACGATCGCCGCGCTCGACCTTCGCGGCGGCGCGGGCGGCGCGGGCAAAGGTATCTCTGACCGTTTGATCGCCACCGCGTGTGGACGTCGGCTGCAATCGGTACTTGAGCTCCCAGATCTCCCGCGAAATCGGCGAAATCTCGAACGGATCGGGGTGCGCGCTGGCTATGGTCGCAGGGTCTTTCATAACGCAATTTTACCCCGGTCGCGGCGTTTCAGTCAACAAAATGTTCTAGGTTTGTTCGCGCTTGGTTATTACCTTGCCCAACCCATCACTGCCGACTGGCTTCCTCTAGCAGCCGCGCGCTGGCGGTCTCGATGGCCGTCTCAAGGCGCTGGCGGATTTCGGCACGCGGCAGGCCTGGTGGGATGGGATCCAAAACCTCGACAACGATCGTGCCGGGGCCACGAATGAGCGATTTGCGCGGCCAGAATACCCCGGAATTGAGGGCCACCGGCACGCAGCCGATGTCGAGCGCATCGTAAAGTGCCAGATACCCTGGTTTATAATCGGGCGGTGCGCCAGGCGACCGGCGTGTCCCTTCGGCAAAGATCAGGATTTGCCGCCCCTGACCCGTGCGATCCTTGGCGTCTGCGATCATTGACTTGAGGGCGACGGCGGCGCGTTCACGCTTGACCCTGATGTGCTCGAACTTGAGACAGAACCAGCCATAAAATGGAAGGTGCTTCAGTTCGTCCTTCAAGACGATTGCGGGATCGATCAACAACGGGATCAGCGCGAATGTGTCCCAGGCCGATTGATGTTTGGAGACGATCAGCGCCGGCGCCTTGGCCAGGTTTTCCCGGCCCCTGACCTCCATGCGAATGCCGCCGACCATCCGCAACAACCAGAGACATACCTCGGCATGCACACGCAGCCCTGTCATTGCCCAACGGCGCGGGCCAAATAACAGCGGGCTGCCCAACAGCAGAAATAGCGCGGTAACGATATAAAAGCTGATCGCGAACGCGATGGCGCGCAAGCGCTGCAGAATGCGCGGACTATTGGCGGGGTAAAACGTCGGCATGCGAGGTCTTGCCAGTCACGTTGAAGGGCTGCAGCAGGCGGGCAACTGCGTACCGGGCCGCTGCCGGCATCAGTTTCAGATATTCAGCTGCAAGGGTTCGCGTGTTTTTCATGCTAAGCCACCAGGGCTTTTGCTTCAAGCTTGGCGGCACGACGGGATAGGGCACCAAGTCTGTGCTTGGCAATGCGGCGCGCAATTCCGTGAGGCTGCGCAGCATATGATAGCTCGAAGTGACGACGATAAGCCGCCTGACGCCAAATTGCTTCACCCACTTCCGGGTCTCCATGGCATTGCCAATGGTATTGCGCGCTTCATACCCAATATCGACGCAGCATTGAAAGAGGCTGGATCCGAGCTTGGCTAGCCTGCGAATGTCGGCTGGCCTTGTGCGCCGGTTAACACCGGAGATCAGCAATCTGTGGGCGTGGCCTGACGCTAACAGTTTTGCCCCGACGGCAATGCGCCCGCCGCCGCCGGTCAGCACCACGATACCATCAGCCGGCTTGGCGATTGGTGCCGCTTCGCGCGACGCACTCAAGGCGAACATCACAAAGCCGGCACAGAACAGGCCGATGGCCGTTGCCAAGATTGCCAAGATATAGCGGCGTCGTGTCCTCATTCATCAAACCCGCGGGCGCCAAACCTACCATTGATGTGTCAGGCCGCCCCATGTGTCCGCAGTCTCACTGAAATAAGGCTCAAACAGCGCATTAGCGCAATTAAGAGCCAACAACTCTGCACAGCAGAATATTACTGACCAGCAACCTTAACAATCGATAGATGATCTTTGCGATCAAAAGTGGAACGGCCGCAGCGGTCGTCGCCAGATGCTCATGCCGCTACTGTTGTGCGTGCAAAATCCGATAAACACCCAAACGTGATGTGAGCATGCACAAAGCGGCAATAACGATCACGACAACACCAAGCCAAATATAGCCCTCGAGGTCCAGCAGGCCGCTACCGAACATCCTGCGGACCTCGGCATCGGCCAGACTGCCGCCACCGAGCGCCCACATAATAAGTGGCATAAGCACAAACACGCCCAGTGAGGAGGCTGCACCCACCAGGCCAGACTTGATCCCGAGCCTCAAGAAATGGCGCTCAAATTCACGCGCGATAAACCGATCCGTCGCCCCGACCAAGTGCAGCACCTCGACGATTTCCCGGTTTGACGCCATGGCACTGCGCGTGGCCGAGACAATAATGGCGGTGGTAGCCGCACCGACCAGCAAAAAAATCGCAAGTCCGCCGAGTGCGAACGACCGGGTCACGGCTTGGATTTGATTGCGCCAGGAGCGGTGGTCGTCGAGTTTCGCGCCAGTAAAACGCTTGGTAAGGTTGGCCCGCAGAGCATCGAGGTTATTCGGTGCCGAGCGATCGAGCTGCACAGCAATCAGGCGGGGAATGGGTAAAGATTTCAACATCTCCGAAGATCCGAGCCAAGGCTCCAGCAATGCGGCAGACTGCGCCCGGTTGAAGGGCTTGACGGAACTGATGCCCTTTTGACTCCGCAGATACTTGGTCACCTTGGCCACCAAGTCATCCGAAGTTTTCTTGTCTTGCGCCTCAACCTGCACCGTCACTTCACTGGCAATATTGGCCAGCCAGGCCGTCGCGGATTTATTGATGAGATAAACAGCCCCGACGGTCAGGCAGGCCAAAAAACACATTATGGATATCACCAACGTCAACGACCGACCGGTCACCGAATCGGCCGAAACGATCGCCGTACTCGTTTGTTCAGAAGGCGATAGACCGAACCGCAATCGACCCTTCATCGCCGCCCGCTTTGTGCGCGTTGGACGGGCCGAGCGCCCGCTGGTCACGGGGCCATCGAAGTATTCGTGGGGATCACGCGGCTGACCGGTTGTGAGACGGCGATGGCCGGGTGGAGGTTTGTTATAGTATTCGGACATGACCGTCGTGAAGATCCAAGCGCGGCGCCTTGAAGTGGCGCATGAGTTGATGGTCGTGGGTGGCGATGATCACCGATGTTCCCAAGCGATTTAGCTCGACAAACAGGCGCAGCAGCCGGCGCGCCATTTGCGGGTCGACATTGCCGGTTGGTTCATCGGCGAGCAGGAGTTCGGGCTTGCCGATCACGGCGCGGGCGATCGCAGCGCGCTGCTTTTCCCCGCCAGACAAAACCGAGGGGTAGACATTCATCCGGTCACCGAGCCCCACCCACTGCAACAGATCGGTAACGTCCTCCTTGTAATCTCGTATCCGCTTGCCTGTGACCCGCAGCGGCAAGGCGACATTGTCCCAGGTCGTCAGGTGATCAAGCAATCGAAAGTCTTGAAACACGATACCGATGCGGCGGCGCAATTCGGCACGACGTCCTGGCTGAATGTTGGTCACATCATGATCGAACAGGATAATTCGCCCACGCGTCGGTCTTATCGCCATGAACAGCATGCGCAACAAGGACGTCTTACCGGCGCCCGATGCACCACTCAGGAAATGAAACGATCCCGGCTGGAGATTGATATCCAGCTCTCGCAGAACCTCTGCGCCATTGCCATACCTCAGGCCAATGTTCTCCAGCCGTATCACGTCGCGCCAAACTCCCTCGACAACCCGGCTCCCGCACCCTTGCTGGCCCTTTTTCTAGGGCTCATGGAAGACCTGGATCAATCCTATAGCAATGTGGCGGGCCGATGTACAAAACGGGGCTCAGCGACGGGGAAAAATAACCGTTGACGACGGCTTTTTGGCCGATCACTGCGCGCGGGCCTGTGCTAGGGTGCCACGCCAACACAGGACGGGAGTGCCTAGATGGCCAGGATCCTACTTGCCGATGATGACACGGCAACGCTCGACTTTTACAGTCGCTCTCTTACCGGCGCCGGTTTCGATGTCGTAACCGCCCAAGATGGCCAAGAGGCAATGGAAAAATTATCCGGCGGCGGCAGCTTCGATATGCTCATTACCGACATTGAAATGCCGGGCATCGATGGTATTACCCTGGCTGAACGGGCGATTGCTGCGACACCGGCGATCAAAGTGTTGCTTGTTTCCGGCTTTGAAGGTGGCATGGCACGTGCGGCCAAACTTACCGGCCCGAACGTGGTGGCACTCAATAAGCCTCTGTCCCTCGAACAAATCGTTACCGAAGTCAAAAAGCATCTCGGCTGAGACTTGGGCTTCAGTTTCATTGGACGCAATTGCGCGGCCGATCAGCCGCCCGTCACGCTCATATGGCGGGCTACAGCCGGCTTCTTAGTGCGACGATCGATAACAAAATCGTGGCCCTTGGGCTTGCGGCCGATTGCTTCGTCAATGGCTTCAGCAACGAGATCATCGTCCGGGCTGGCACGCAGCGGTGCGCGCAGATCAGCGGCGTCTTCTTGGCCAAGACACATGTAGAGCGTTCCGGTACAAGTCAGGCGAACGCGATTGCAGCTTTCACAGAAATTATGTGTCATCGGCGTAATAAAGCCCAGCCGACCACCGGTTTCCTTTACCTCGACATAGCGGGCCGGACCGCCGCTGCGATAGGGCAGATCCTTCAAGGTCCATTTGTCCATCAAGCGGGCGCGAACGACCGACAACGGCAGGAACTGGTCGGTCCGGTCTTCATCGATATCGCCGAGCGGCATAGCCTCGATCAAGGTCAGATCATATCCACGATCGTGCGCATAAGTGATGAGGTCAACCAGTTCGTTTTCATTCACATCCTTCAGCGCAACAACATTCAACTTGATTGCCAAACCGGCTTTGTCCGCGGCCTTCAGCCCAGTCAAGACCTGTTCCAGATCACCCCATCGGGTGATCTTCCTAAAGCGGTCCGGATCGAGCGTATCCAGCGACACATTAATGCGGCGCACCCCGCACGCATGCAGATCATCGGCAAATCGCGACAGCTGGCTGGCATTTGTGGTCAGCGTCAACTCTTCCAACGCACCGGTTTCGAGATGGCGCGACAAGGCGCGAAACAACCACATGATGTTTTTGCGCACCAAGGGCTCGCCACCGGTAATCCGCAGTTTGCGCACCCCTTTGCGCAAAAACACCGTGCACAGGCGATCGAGTTCTTCCAGGGTCAGCAGGTCCCGCTTTGGCAGAAACGTCATATTCTCCGCCATGCAATAGACGCACCTAAAGTCGCAACGATCGGTGACCGAGACGCGCAGATAGGTGACAGCGCGATCGAAGGGATCGATCATCGCGTTTTCGAGGTGTGAGCTTACAGTACTGGTATCATTCATCTATTTCGAGCATTCCATGGCAAAGCGTGAAGGCTGTACTAGTGGGGCTCCGGCCCGGCAGTGGCTCCCTGTTGGATGAGTCTGGTTTGCGTGCGCCATCTCCTTAGAATAAGCGTTTAGCGGTCTATATCAAGGCATTCAGCAGACCGCTTAAATCGGCAGTATTCGTACCGCCGAGTTTGCGCTGATCATCCACCTCTGGGGTCAGTTCGTATTTAATCTAAGTTCTTAATATTACCAGACTTATCTGTCCATCCGCCGATTGGCTAGTGCCGTCGGACGCGGGCACTAAGGCGTTGTTTTAACTGCATTGCAGAAAGCGTCGGCTCCCCCTGCAAGAGCTTTGCCGCTTGAATGGCGGTATCTGCCGCGGAGCGTTGCATGATCAAGGTTGTCGGCAACGCCGCAATGGTCGATTGAGATGCCGACCGTCCCGATAGCGGCCCGGTGACGATCACCAACATGTGAGGCGCATGTTGAGCGGCAGCTACGAGCAAGTCTTCGAGTGGTTTGCCGAGCTGGCAGCCATAGACAACCGCGATCCGGGCCGGTGTTTTAGCGGCATAGGCTAGGGCTTGGCCAAGCTGCGTGACATTTGATGTGGCGGCACGCACGATCACCAAGCGAAGGCGCGGGCTGAGGTTGCGGGACAAGGCATCAATGTCTTGGCCCTCGACGCTGGCACGGCCAGTCGCGGCTTGGCTGACCGTCTTTGCATCCGGCTTGTTGACGCTGCGCGCCAATGGCCGGCTATCACCGTCGACAAAGTCCCAGCCGATGATCTGACCTTCACCGTCGCGTGCAAGTGACCTGGCAAGCCTGGCATCGCGATAGTCGATTCCGTTTCCGACCACCGCAATTGCTGTCCCACCCGGATCGAGGCCCGGCGGAATTGCAGGATCAGCGGCAAGGGCCATGCGTGGCGATAGCGCCAGCGCAGCCAAAAGCCAGAGCACAACCCGCAGCGTCAAGATTTGGCCTCCTGTTGTCGCCCCAGGCCCAGCGTTGCAACAATGAAATCCGCGATCTTAGATGGCGCGTCCAGAGAAAACACTGGAAGGGTGCTATCGGATATCTCGAAGTCCGTCGCCAAGCCAACAATCGTTGGATCACTGTCGGCGAGCCGGCGCTCGCGCAAAGTCTCGCGGCGGCGGCATTCAATTTTTGGGATCGGCTCTGCTTTATAGCCTTCGACAATCACGATGTCCTGCGCGCGCAGCAACGTCAGGATATCGCCAAGGCTGGGCTCAGGTGCGTCCTCCAATTCGCTCACCAGTGCCCATCTTTTCGCAGAGACGATCGCAACTTGGTTTGCACCGGCACGCCTGTGCTTGGCACTATCGGTGTCATCGTCGTCTATTTTGAAAGAGTGGTGGGCATGTTTGATGGTACCGACGCTGAAGCCGCGTGCCTTTAACTCCGCGACCACCGCGACGGTCAGCGTCGTCTTGCCGGAATTCTTGAAACCGGTAATGCCAAATACCGGTGGGCGATCTGGCAACTGGCTCATGGCTGCCGCTCATTTCTGGCTACGGCGTTCGGGCGGCCAGAGGTCAGCAACTCAGCCGCCGCAGCCATATCCTCCGGCGTATTGACATTGAAAAACGGATCGACGGTGCGGTCGCCGAGCATCAATGGCCCGAATGACACCGCTGCCGTGCCGTGGCGATCCGTCCAGGCGAGCACTTTGCGCACACCAGCTTGCAAGTGCCGGTCTAGATCGTCGGCGAGTGCAACCGGCCATAGCCCGATAACCGGATGCAGATTGCCATCCGATTCGGCGAGGACTATTTGCGCCGGCTCGGTGTTTGACTCGATACCACCCAGTAGTCGCGCAACCAGGTCGTCTGGCAAGAAAGGCGCATCGGTTGAGACCGTTACGACCCATTTTGCCGAGGGTGCGTTTGCCGCCGCCCACCGCATGCCCGCCAGCACACCTGCCAGTGGACCGACGTTGCCGGTGATGGTGTCGGCGATGACCGGGTAGGGAAATGCAGCGAACCGTTTCGGATCGCCGTTGGCATTAATCACAAGCGTCCGACACTGCGGTACAAGGCGATCGATGACATGTTGCATCATGGGTTTACCGGCCAGCATCGCAAGCCCTTTGTCACCACCCCCCATGCGGCGCGATTGGCCACCAGCCAGGAGTACTCCGATTGTCTGCGCTCGATGCGGTTGCATTCAGACGTCTGCCTTTCAAGGCCTAAGTTTAGCCGTCAAATATCGAAGCGAAAAAACTAGTAATTAATGGAAAAAGTGCCCCATTTCGAGACTATTTCCGATATCTAGCTGGTTAGCGCTACTATTTCGCCATGCCGAAATGGTGGATGATAATGCCCATCGCGCGTTAATGACGCAGCTTATGAGGCCTATCGATTGAGCATAAATCCAACGCTTAGAGTGACCCCCATGTCTTTCCGCAAACTCATTGCCACCGGGCTGTTCTTCGTCCTCTCCATCGCAACAGCCCAGGCACAAGGCGTATTCAGCCACAAGGGCGTCGCCGCTGACGGCGCGCGCTATGAAAAATGGCTCGTTGCCAACTGGCCAAAAGCCGCTGGGCGCGCTGAGGGCAATCGCATGCGGGCGGCGGCTTGGCAGACCTTTCGCCAGGGCAAGGACCCGCGCCAGGCGAGCCGGCAATTCATAGTCGCCGTGCGCGCCAATCCCAACGATGCGGATGCCTGGATTGGCCTGGCCCGCGCGCTTCTCGCCATCAAACCCAGCGAGAGGCGGCGCTCAGAACGCTATTCGCTCCCGGTCAATGCGAGCGGCTCGGCCTATATCGCCTATCAACGCGCAAAACGGAGAGCCACCAAGGCGCGCGCCCTTGCAGTTCTCGCTTCGGCATTGGAGCGGCGTTCGTATTGGCGCCCGGCCATCGAAGCACTAAAGGCCTCATTGAAGTTCAATAAAGTTGCAAGCGTCGAGCAGCGCTATTTCACGCTACGAGCGCAACGCGGATTTCGAATTCTGAACTATAAAGTTGAAAGCGATCTCAAGGAGCCACGTCTCTGCGTCGTGTTTTCAGAGCTATTGCAAAAGGGCGGTGAATTTGCGTCTTTCGTCTCAGTCAATGGCAAGGACCCGCAAGGGGTGCGGGCAGAGGGCAGGCGCCTGTGCATTGAGGGGTTCGAGCACGGCAAGCGCTATAATGTACTCGTGCGCGCCGGCCTGCCATCGGACATCGATGAGCCCCTGACCAAGCAGTCGGAACTTGGCATCTATGTCAGAGATCGCACGCCGTCGGTCCGTTTCACCGGGCGCGCCTACGTTCTGCCGAGCCGTGGCCAAAAGGGTATTCCGGTCGTATCCGTCAACACGGATAAGGTTGCAGTATCAGTCTTCCGCATCAACGACCGCTCTTTGACAACCGCTGTCCTGAACGGCGATCTTTCGCGACAATTGTCGGACTACGCCATCCAACAGCTGGCCAATCAACGCGGCCTGAAAGTTTATTCCGGTGTGTTGCAGGTTAAATCACGCCTCAATGAGGATGTGACCACGGCAGTACCCGTCGGTGACGCGGTGAAGGTCATGCAACCGGGCGTCTATGCGCTGATTGCCCGGGCCAAGGACAAGGCGCGCCACAACGCCGCCGCCACACAATGGTTCATCGTCTCGGATCTGGGTCTTACGGCCTTTTCAGGCGACGCAGTTGTTTATGGTTTCGTGCGCTCGCTCTCAACCGCGAGCCCTGTGGCGAACGTGACTGTCCGTCTGATCGCCCGCAACAACGAAGTGCTCGCGATAAAGAAGACGGACGCCAAAGGTTTCGTGAGATTCTCCGGCCAACTGTCGAAGACGGGTGGCGGGCAGGCGCCGGCCATTATGGCCGCCAAGACCAGCGCCGGCGATTATGCCTTCCTCGATTTGACCAACTCCGCCTTTGATCTCACGGATCGCGGTGTGAAAGGGCGCAATGCGCCCGGCCCGATCGACGGTTTTCTTTACGCCGAGCGTGGCGTTTATCGCCCCGGCGACAGTGTATTTTTGACCGGGCTCGCGCGCTCGCGTGCCGGATATGCCGTAAAAGTGCCGCTAACCTTGGTCGTGCGCCGGCCCGATGGTGTCGAACACCGCCGGCTGGTGTTGAACGATCAAGGCCTTGGTGGGCGCAGCCATAAGTTGCAGCTGGCCACCGGCGCTATGACCGGCACCTGGCGGACAGCGCTTTATGTTGACCCGAAAGACCAGCCAATTGCCGAATTGGCTTTCCTTGTTGAAGACTTCGTGCCTGAGCGCTTGGACATGACACTGGCAGCCGAGTCGAAAGTTCTGGCACCGAACAAGACCGGTACGATCTCGCTCAAAGGCCGATACCTTTACGGCCCTCCAGCAGCCGGCCTGTCAATTGAAGGTGATATTGTCGTCTCTGCATCAAAGCGCGACCTTGGCGGCTATAAGGGATATCATTTTGGCTTAGCGGAAACGCGCATCGCACCGGTCCGTGACGTCCTGTCCGGCCTACCGAAAACCGATGCCGGGGGTGCTGCCCGGATCAACGTTGGGCTGCCAGAAATCCCGCGCACCCAAAAACCGCTGGAAGCCCGTATTCTGGTGCGCCTTCGCGAAGCAGGCGGACGCAGCATCGAGCGGACGATTAACCTGCCAGTCACCTCGGAAATCGCGCGCATTGGTATCCGTCCGGAATTTTCCGGCAGCGCAATCGGCGACGGCCAATTGGCAAAATTCAGAATCATCCACCTGACCGAGAAAGGCCGTATTGCCGCCGGCAAGAAACTCAAATGGACGCTGCATCGCCTGGACCGCTCCTGGCAATGGTATAAGCGCGATGGCTCATGGTCCTATGATGCCATTACGATTGCGCGCAAGGAGGCCAGCGGTACGCTCACGACGCGTGGCAGTTCGCCATCAGAAATCTTGGTCAAACCGGGGTACGGCCGCTATCGATTGATGGTCACCTCGACAGACCCTGGCGGGCCAGCATCCAGTGTTGTCTTCACGGCCGGGTGGTATGCCGGTGACAAGGCCGATACGCCTGAAGTTCTCGACATCGCACTCGATAAGAAGAGTTATGTCGCCGGCGACACGGCCTATGTCCGGATTGCAACCCGCATGGGCGGCAAGGCGCGCATCGCCGTCGTCAGCGACACTCTGAAATTACAAAAAGAAGTCACCGTTCCCAAGGGCGGTGGACAATACAAGATCAAGGTTGGGAGTGAATGGGGGGCGGGTGCCTATGTGGTGGCGACGCTTTACCGTCCGCTCAATGAGAAACTCAAGCGCATGCCAAGCCGAGCCATCGGCGTCCACTGGCTTGGTCTTAATCAATCTTCACGCACGCTGAAGGTTGGCCTGACGATGCCCGAGCGCATCAAATCCGGTGGCGATTTGACTGTTCCCGTAACGATTACCGGTCTAAAGGCAGGTGAAGAAGCACGCGTCACTGTCGCCGCAGTTGATGTCGGGATCTTGAACGTCACACGCTACGTGGCGCCAAAACCAGAAAAGCATTTTTATGCACAAACCCGTCTAAGCACCGAAATCCGCGATCTCTACGGCCGTTTGATCGATGGCATGCGGGCTGAACGTGGCAAGCTGTCGGTCGGCGGCGATGGCGGCGGCGGTAGTGGCGTCAAAGGCCGCCCGCCCAGCGAAGAACCGGTGGCGCTCTATTCTGGAATCGTCAAGGTTGGCGCCGATGGCAAATCAAAAGTATCGTTCCAATTGCCGGAATTTAACGGCACGGTTCGGGTGATGGCCGTTGCCTGGAGCAATGACAAACTCGGACATGGCACAGCCGACGTGATTGTCCGTGATCCGGTTGCATTGACGATTTCTGCGCCACGTTTTCTAACCCTCGGCGATAGCGCTCGCCTCTTGCTTGCGACGCACAACGTAGAGGGTCCGGACGCCAAGTATCGGGTGACATTGCGTCGTATGGTTGACGCCAATCAGGCCGTGGTTCTGTTCAACAAGTCGGTAGCGCTTAAGCGCAACCAGCTCGAACGTGTGGCAGTTTACTTGAAGCCCTCAACGGTTGGCGCACATCGTTATCGCATCAATATCTCTGGCCCAAATGACATCGACGTTCAAAGAGTGCTGTCGCTGAAGGTCAACCCACCTGCAGGTGACATCCGCCGCATCACGGTGGCAAATCTGAAAGCAGGAACAGGAACGTTGGTCCTCTCCAAGGATTTGTTGGCGGGGCTCATTCCAGATATGACAAGAGTCAACGTCAGCGTCGGCCCAACCGCCAAAATGGATGTGCCGGGCTTGCTGTCGCAGCTCGATCGTTACCCGTACGGGTGCGCCGAGCAAACCGTGAGTCGTGCGCTGCCGTTGGTGTATGCAAATCAGCTCTCCAAAGCGACAGGTCTGGGCATCGATAAGGCGCTTAAGGGCCGCGTCCAAAAAGCAATTGACCGGGTCTTTGCGATGCAGGATTCCTCTGGTGCCTTCGGCGCCTGGGGACCGAGCTACACCAATCTGTGGCTGACCAGTTATGTCATGGACTTCCTGACACGCGCCAAAGAAGCCGGCTACCGGGTCAATCCGCGTGGCTTCCAAAGCGGCTTGGACAGGCTGCAGAACTTCGTCTCTTATGCGCAGGACTTCAAGCGCGGCGGTGAGAAGCGCGCCTATGCGCTCTATGTGCTAGCCCGCAATGGCCGCGCACCAATCGGCGAGTTGCGCTATTACGTGGACACCCGCCTTGGTCGGTTTGCAACACCGTTGGCGCAGGCCCAACTCGGCGCAGCCCTTGCCATGATGGGCGACCAGGTCCGCGCCGAACGCGCCTTCACCGCCGCAATTGCGCAAATCAATGGTAACGATGAGGCACGGCGGACCGACTATGGCTCGCGTCTCAGGGATGGTGCCGCGGTCGTCACCTTGGTGTCTGAGACGCGTGTGCTATCAAGTAACGTTCCGAGATTGACCGATGTCATCACCAAAGCGTTTCAGGCACGTCAATATACGTCGACACAGGAACAAGCCTGGATGTTGCTGGCCGCAAAGGCAGTGAGCGACGAAGCGAGCCAAGCACGCCTCACCATTGACAATCAATCGATAAAAGGTTGGCTGACACGCCGGTTTTCACCGGCCCGCCTGCTGTCGCGCCCGGTGGAGATCGTCAACAAGGCTGACCGCCCCGTCAATGCTCTGGTCTCTGTCATTGGTGCCTCACTGAGACCTGAGCCTGCCGTTGCACGCGGCATCACCATCGAGCGCACCTATTACAGCCTCGATGGCAAGAAAGCGGATTTGGCGAGCATCAAGGGCGGGAGCGCAAGAATCAAGCAGACCGACCGCTTCGTCGTAGTGTTAAAGGTACGCACAAAGGATATCCGTGGACGGATCTTATTGGTTGATCGTCTGCCGGCCGGTCTTGAGATCGAAAATCCACGTCTCATAAGCAGCGGTGATCTCGGCCAGCTCAGCTGGGTCAAGTCGCAAGTCGCACCGGAGCATAGCGAGTTTCGCGATGATCGATTTGTTGCCGCTTTCGACCTCTATCGCATGTCGAGACGGCGCAATGCCAAGGAAGCCGTGATCACTGCCGCTTATATGGTGCGGGCCGTCACGCCTGGCACATTCGTGCATCCGGCGGCGACAGTCGAGGATATGTACCGCCCCGACCGCCATGCCCGCACGCTGTCAGGTAATTTGACGGTGAGCCCGTTGGAGTAGCCAATGACTTGGCACGACCACAATTTTGACCGGCCAATGCCGCGGCCCAAGCCGCAGCGGCGCAAGCTGATTGGCTTTTTGGGCCTTTTGGCGGTTGGTGCCGGTCTATTGGTCTATGCAATCTTTGACACTGCCTATCGCATGGGCCCACCGCCCCTGGGCATCGCCAACGATTTGTCAAAGACGATCGTCGATCGCAATGGTCGCCTGTTGCGCGCCTTCACGACAAGCGGAGGGCGTTGGCGTCTGCCGGTCGAACCTCACCAGGTCGATACGCGTTATATTAAAATGCTATTCGCGCTCGAAGATCGGCGGTTTCCGCAACACTTCGGCGTTGACCCGCTGGCCGTAGGGCGGGCCGCGCTGCAATACGCAAGCAATGGTCGTATCGTATCCGGCGCCTCAACCATCACCATGCAGGTGGCCCGCCTGATAGACCGCAAGCACGACCGCACAATCCAGCGCAAATGGCGCCAGATGGTGCGCGCGTTGCAATTGGAAGCGCAATTCGCAAAACGCGATATTCTGAAATTCTATCTGCGCCTAGCCCCCTTCGGCGGCAATTTGGAGGGTGTTAGGGCGGCAGCCCTAGCCTATTTCGGCAAAGAGCCGCGCCGCTTGTCGATTGCTGAATCAGCCTTGCTCGTAGCTTTGCCGCAGTCGCCGGAAGCACGCCGCCCCGATCGCTCGCCTAAGGCCGCCAAGCGGGCCAGGGACAAAGTGCTCATGCGGGCCGCCAAAGCCGGCGTCATCACACCTGCAGAAGCCAAGCGCGCACGGGCCCAACCAGTGCCGAAGACGCGTTTGCCATTTCCGATGTTCGCACCCCATTTGACGGAACGGGTTGCAGCAAAAGAACCTAAGGCGCTGCGACACAAACTTACGATCGACCGCGGCATCCAAGCGCGGCTGCAAAAACTGGCACGTGCCAGCGCCATTCGACTCGGGCCTAAGTTGTCGGTCGCCGTGCTGGCGGTCGATCACACCACCGGCAAGGTCGTCGCGCATGTGGGCTCGCCGGGCTACCTCGACCAACGCCGGTCCGGCGCGATCGATATGGTCCACGCCATTCGCTCGCCTGGCTCGACATTAAAGCCTATGATCTATGGGCTGGCATTTGAGCGCGGGCTTGCGCATCCACAAACGTTTATCGAAGACCGTCCGGTGCGCTTCGGTCTTTATGCCCCTGAGAACTTCGACGAAAAATACCGCGGCACCGTTACGATCCGCGAAGCCTTGGCATTGTCGCTTAATGTTCCAGCTGTCAAAGTCTTGAATGCGGTTGGACCTGGGCGGCTTGTTGGCAGGCTGCGCAGGATCGGCGTGACGCCAAAACTTCCGGACGCAGAGACACCGTCGCTTGCCATCGCACTTGGTGGTGTCGGGATGACCCTGCACGATCTAACCCACGTCTTTGCAGGAATTGCCAATGGCGGCAAACTGGTTGTCTTGCACCACCGCGACAAGGCCGCTGTACCGGATGATCAAAGGGCGCCAAAAAAGCCGGTACTGTCACCGGTCGCCGCCTGGTATGTGAGCGACATATTGCGCAGCGCACCGCCGCCGGATCATGCCGTCGGTGGCCGCATCGCTTATAAGACCGGCACGTCGTACGGGCATCGCGATGCTTGGGCCGTCGGCTTTGACGGACGGCACACAATTGGTGTCTGGGTCGGACGGGCCGATGCCACTGCGACACCAGGCCTTATGGGCCGTAGTTCGGCAGCACCCATCTTGTTTGATGCGTTTAATCGGATTTCGAAGCAGCGTGTCCCCTTTGCCCGCCCACCAACCGGCGTCTTGGATGTCAGAGGGGACGCTCTGCCGCCGCCCTTGAAACGCTTTGGCGGACCGAGCAAGACTGGTGGCAAGCGCAGCGGCTACCTGAAACAACCCGTTCGCATCGTCTTTCCACCCGACCGCGCAGAGGTGGAGATCGAAGACACCGCTAGTCCGCTGATGCTGAAAGCCTCGGGCGGCGTTTTACCGTTAACCTGGATGATCAATGGTGAACCAATTAGATCGGAAGGCTATTTACGTTCGCTGAATTGGCGGGCAAACACCAAGGGTTTCGTGAAGGTCTCGGTCATCGATGCCAAGGGCCAGGTCGATCGCGTTGTCGTGCGCCTGAAGTGACCGCGAGCGCCGAATATCGTAAAAACCATGCGGTTTGAGTTTGACGCGTGATGCCTAGAACAGTTTAGTAGCGCAAGTTCCCACGGGCGTTCATCATAGCGGGGTGTGTCGGAAGCCTAGAGACGGTTCAAACTTTATGTCGGAAGATCTAGGCTGTCTTGACGCCGCTCCGTCGGATCGCTTGAATCGCGGTGCTGGTTCTTCATCCCTCAGCGGAGCGAGACATGTCGCGCAACTATCGGGCAAAGTTAGTCCCTGTCGCGATCGCGCTGTCGCTGATCATAAGCGGATGCGGCAGCAGCGATGGCGATGATCTGCCGCGCTTGGGCGCTGACATTTCCCAGACGACGGTGTCAGGACTATCGGCTGGCGCATATATGGCGGGTCAATTTCATCTGGCTCATAGCCGCATCGTGAAGGGTGCTGGTCTGGTGGCAGGTGGACCTTGGGCCTGCGCGCAAAGTGCCTTTGCCAAGGTGATGCCTGGGCCCGGTCAGACCTTAATCAATCTCTCGCTCGCCATTAACGGCTGCATGCTCAACCGTCTCGGTGCTTGGCGCATTCCAAATCCGCCCCGCCTCGCGGGTCGTGCGCGCAAACTTGCAAAATCCGGTGGCATCGATGCGCTGGAAAACATCGCGTCGGATCGAATTTATATTTATTCCGGCAGCGCCGACCGGGTCGTGGTGCCACAGATTGCAGACTTCACCGCAGAATTTTATCGCCAGGTTGGCATTGATGCCAAAGCGATAAAACAGGTGCGCGGGAAAGGCGCGGGCCACGCCTTTGTGACATTGGATCAGGGCGGCGAATGCAAAACGACAAAAACGCCATTCATCGTTGATTGCGATTACGATCAGGCCGGAGTGATCTTGCGCCACTTACGAGGCCCGGCTGCAAGACCGCCCGCTAAACCATCAGGCGAAGTAATCATTTTCGACCAAACTGAGTTCACACGCGATCTAAAGGGATCGGGGCTCGCTCGCGAAGGCGCTCTCTACGTCCCGGAAGCCTGCGCTGGTCGCAGCGGTTGTGGTGTCCATATTGTTTTTCACGGCTGCAGCCAGAATCGCCGTTCGGTTGGCGACAGTGCGATCACCAAGACAGGTTATCTGCGCTGGGCGGATGCCCATCGCGTCGTGGTACTGTTTCCGCAAGTCACCGACAGCCCGGTAAACCCGAAAGGCTGTTGGGACTGGTGGGGCTACACCGGCGACAATTTCCTTACCAAGTCTGGCCCACAAATCCGCGCAGTTCGCCGCATGCTGAAACGCCTTGCCGGCCCGCGGGACAACTAAAGTCCGCGCAATAGCCATGCCTGCGACTAAACGTCGATGGCCCTTCGGATCATAAGGTCTATGCTTATCGGAATTGCCCTGTGAGGGACTTGGGATATGTCGGTCAATTGGATTTCGAAGGGCGCCACGGCCATCGCCTCGGGTTGGGACGGCGCGGATTCCAACACGCCAGGTTTGCGCCAGGGAATCGTCAGCGCGTTTGGCCTTGTGGCCGTTGGCATCCTTGTATTGCCGATGGCCATGCCCGATCGCGATGACGCAGGCCCTGCCGCGCAAGCGTCTCAAGCGGCACACGCTGAGCGCGCATTCATGATCGGCGGTTACGGTGGTATCAGCGCCACCCAGCCGAGTGCAGTGACCATCAAGAACGGCCAAAAGACGGATATGACCATCAAGGATTTTTCCTGGATCGGCCGTCCGTTCAAGGCACCGGTGTATTACGGCGTCAGGATCGTCAACTGGGGCCCGCACACAGCGATTGGCACGATGCTGGACTTTACCCACGCCAAAGCGATCGCCAATAAGAACGACGTTGCGACGTTTCTCGGCCAGCACAACGGCAAGGCGTTGCCTTCGAAGGCCAAAATCAGTGATGTCTTTCGACATCTGGAGTTCAGCCACGGCCACAACATGCTGACGTTGAATGGGCTTCTCCGCATCATGCCGTTTCTGGGCAAGGTCCGGCCATACATCGGAGCGGGGGCCGGTGTGTCCCTGCCGCATACCGAGATTGGTTTTCGCGGGTCAAAGAAACGGACTTATGAGTACCAATTCGCAGGTTTTGTCGGCCAGGTCTTAACAGGCGTTGAGATCCCGATCGGGCGTACATCCTTATTTGTCGAGTATAAATTTACTTATGCGCCCTACACGGTACCGCTGTCGCACGAGCCCTACGGCTGGCTGTTGGTCACCGACCTGTGGCGGCAGTTTTCAGCATGGTGGCGCGCCGAGACGCCTCCGGGGGGCGTGCTCAAGACAACGCTTGCCTCGCATCACGGCATTGGCGGGGTATTGATCCGCATTGGCCGTCGATCCGGCGCACCGGCCAATCCGTGATCGCAACCGGCAACCGCACGCACATGCGCGCTTGTGCGTGCACGATCAGAACCGCTCAAGCAGACGCTCGATATAGTCGAGTTCAAGCTGCGGCCGTTTTAGATCACCTGCCCGGCGGCGGAGCTCCTTGATGATTTCGCGGGCACGCTGCATGTCGAATTTCTCAGGGATCTTAACGGTGCTTCCGGTATCGCTACCTTGCGAACGATTTTGGCGACCGAGTGGATCGCGCGCGGCATTTAGGTCTTGGCGGCCTTGTTGGCGCCCATATCGCGGCCCCAGATTACGCAACATTTGGCGCGCCAATTGCCGCGCCCCCTGGCGCAGTTGATCGAGTGCGCGACGCTGCTCGCGTGTGGCGGTATCTAAGTCGCCCTTTCGCAGCGCGCGTTCAGCATTGCGCATAGCCTCGTTGGCACTCTTGAGTTGGCCAGGCACGCGGCGTGTCATGCGCCCGAGCCCACGCCGTAACTTGCCCAATTGATCTTCGAGCTGCCCCTGACGTCTGGCGAGTTCGCCCCGGCCGAGGCGTTTACCGTTCTGTCCCTTTTGATTGTTGCGACCGCGCCGGCGCGATTCGAACGTATCGTCGAGCAAGCGTTGTTGATTGCCGATGATATTGCCAAAGCGATCGATAAGCTGGCGCATGCGCGCGTTACCTCGGCCCTGACGGCCTCTTTGACCGCCACGGCGACCGGCCTGCAGACGGTCGAGGAGGTTGCGCAACTGGTCCAGCATCTGCTGCGCCATTTGACGTGAGCCATGGCGCGCCATGTTCTCTAAATCGCGAAGCATACGATCGAGATCGCGCTGCGTCAGCGACTGATTGGGCCTGAAGTCGCGCGGCACGCGCATTTGCTGATTTCGGGCCTGCCGCGCAAGCTCTTGCATATATTTGGACAGCGCTTGGCGCAACTGTTGCATCAAACGCCTGATCTCTTCATCGCTCGCACCTTCGCGCAATGCACGTGCCAGCCGGCGTTGGATCTCTCGCAACCGGCGCTGAGCATCGGAAAGCCCGCGGCCATCCTCGATGCGCAATGCGATGTGCCACATATGATCCAGGACACTTTTGACGTTGCTGCGCGTGCGTCCCTTACCAATGCGATGGTAGACGCTGCGCAGACCAAGGAAGACGCCTGTGTCATTCACAAATCCGGCCGGTTTATAGGTCAGGGCATTGATGGCGCGTCGCACATAATTGCCGTAGCGGGCCTCGTTTGCATACTTGCGGCGCAGCTCGACAATCGACTTTGCGAGGGGATTGAAAAACCGACGTTCTGGAAAGAACATGCGCCGGCTCACACTGCGACCGATATTTCCGGCATGATCGCGGGCCACAAGTGTCATCAGAACTTTGCGGCCACCCCAGGGATGGCTGTTGAGATCGCGGAAAGATGTTGCCTCTGGTTTCTTGGAGCGTGTCGATGGCAGGCGTAGCGCGATCACCGGTGGTTTCTCAAGCGGTGGCCGTGCACCGGACAGCTCGCGATTGCGGGCCCAGGCGGTTTTAGGATTCCCCTTGTCCTCGGGCAGCGGCTCAAAAATCGCCTGTGCCGATGCCACACCATAGTCGTCGGTGACTTTGTAGGAGAGCTTCATACCACCGTGCGGGCTAATTTCCGGCGGTTTGAGTAACTCGATCGTCGGCGCCCGGTCTGGAATGACGTTAAACGACCATTTGGCCAATTGCGTGCGTCCTTCAAAAATCCGCACCACACCTGAGAGTTTTATGTGGTGTCGAACTTCGGTGACCTGACCATCGGAGCTGACTGATTTGCCCTTAATGCGTTTTGGCTTGCCGTCGTCGCCACTCAACTCGATTGCCAGGTTCTTCGAGCTCTTGCCGCTCGATCGCACCACTAGCTGACTGTTGTGAGGGACAGCGACCGGCTTTCCTTCTTCGATCGCGGGACTGATTTGGCCGATACCGCCGTTGGCGAGTATGACCGGAGGTTTACGGGTATAGAGCGGCGGGGTCAGCCAGGCATCCAGTCGTCCGGCGGCAGCCAATCCTTCACTGCCAAATCGAAAGGCTGATGCGAGGCGGTCGCGGATGCCATCACCGGTTGCAATCACCAAGATCAATGCAACAAGAACCAAGACGGAGCGCAGGGCGTAGGGATCATGACGGTCTGCCTCTGGCTGCGGTGATTGGACCCGCAGTTTTGCCAGCATTTTTGCGAGCCGTTGGCGATGCGCCTTCCATATTGCTCCGGTAGCTGGATCGCTCTTGTTCAGCGACAACGTATCTTCGAATGAGGCCGCCGGTCGGTGCTGCACACTCGAGCGCCGGTCAAGGCGGTTTAGGGCTTGCTCCCGCGTTGGAAGCGGAACGCGCAACACCGCAATTGCACCGATCAACGCGGCAAGGCCAAAGGCAGCCAAGACGGCGATATGTGCGGATTGCGATAGCAGCGGCCAAAGTCCGGCCAGCGAGGCAACGATAAACAATAAGCCAATGCCGACGAGCACCCACAAGCGCGGCCATAATAATTCGGCAAACAGCGCAAGCTTGCTCAGCGTGATCTTACGTTCAAGGTCGCGCGACAATTGTGCTGGGTCGGGGTCGGATACGGATCGCCGCGCCGGGCGCAATATAAACAAAAGTATCGCGACCAAGACGGCTGCTAGCCAATAGGGCATCCAATAGATGTCCCACAGCATCACACCTTCACGCTCGGCAAAGATGAAAAGTCCGCCTGCTGCGATCAGAAACAAAGCGCTGAGGTAGAGGCCCAATCGTCTCAACATTGACATTCATCCATTGTTGCTCGGTATACGTCGGCAACTGATACAATCTGCCACCCGATACCGGGCCGCTTGCAACCAGCGAATCCCGTTTTCGCTACCCCTTGGGTGCCATTCGCCAGGCACTGACAATGATAGCTCAACTTCATGCCCAATATGGGGCGGGACGTGGCCGACGGCTACTCCTGGCGCCTGGCGGCTGGATTTAATATTAGCACGAACTATCACCATATCATGGGGTCAATGCACACCCAACTGCGGAAACACACACGTTCATCACGATTGCTGGAGCAATTGGGCTTTAAGAAGCCAGCCAGGGCGGCAGCTGATCAGCCGCGATGATGTCATCGTAGGTTGGCCGATCGCGAATTACGGCAAATGTATCGCCATTGACCATAACCTCAGGCACCAGCGGCCGCGTGTTGTACATTGAGGCCATAACAGCACCGTAGGCACCCGCGGAATGTACCGCCAACAGGTCGCCCGACGAAAATGACGGCAGATCGCGGTTGATGGCCAGAAAATCACCGGTCTCACAGACTGGCCCGACGATGTCTTGGCGCACGCGCGCTGATTCATTAACTCGTCTGATCTAGTGCAGAAATATCGTGATAAGCTTCATACAATGTCGGCCTGAGCAGGTCATTCATGGCGCCATCGACAATTGTGAATCGCCGATCGTGGCCTTGTTTCACGTAAATCACCCTTGTGACCAAAACGCCGGCATTTGCGGTGATCATGCGGCCAGGCTCGAGGATCAGTTTTAGATCCAGATCGCCGACCTCCTCGGCGATCATTTTGGCATACTCGTCTGGATGCGGCGGAATATCGTTGTCGCCCCGGTACGGCACACCCAATCCACCACCCAGATCCAAATGCTCAAGGGCGATGCCGTCCGTTCTGAGATCTTGCACCAGACCGCGCATCAGCTTAAAGGCCTCGCGGAATGGCTCGAGATTGGTGATCTGGCTACCGATATGCATGTGAATGCCGTTGACCGCGACCGCGTCATGCGCATTGGCGCGGGCAAATAAGGCGCGGGCATCGCGATAGGGGATGCCGAATTTGTTTTCCGCCTTACCAGTTGAGATCTTCTCATGGGTCAGGGCATCGACGTCGGGATTGACCCGCAATGATACATGCGCCGTCTTGCCAAGCGCGCTTGCGACATCGTTGACCGCCTCAAGCTCAGGGTCGCTTTCGACGTTAAAGCCCAGGATCCCGCACGAGAGCGCGAACGCGATTTCATCGCGTGTCTTGCCGGCGCCCGCGAAAATGATCTTGTCGCCCGGCACACCCACCGCCAGGGCGCGGCGCAGCTCGCCTTCCGAGACCACATCCATGCCGGCGCCGAGTTTCGCCATGGTCGCCAAAACGGCCTGATTGGAATTGGCTTTGACAGCGTAACAAATCAGGTGGTCGAGGCCGCTGAAAGCCTGATCAAGGACCTTGTAATGGCGTTCTAATGTAGCCGAAGAATAACAATAGAATGGGGTCCCAACAGCATCGGCGATGTGTGCGAGGCTAACGCCTTCAGCGTGGAGTGTGCCGTCCTTGTATTCAAAATGGTCCATGCGAGCGTTGTATCCCTCGTCGATGATCTCAGCGCAGCAACAGCTAAGCGTCGGCGCCGTTCGACGTGTCTAGAACAAGTTGCTCTGCGTTGGTAGTGGCGCTGCCACCCCGCGCACAAGCACAAACGCCTTGATGAGTTTTGGCGCCAGCCAATGACCACCTTGCGCTGGGCGCACAGTCGACCGGGCGATCGACGACGATTTAGGCCGGGTAGCCGACTTAGCGGATCAAACCGTCGAGCACAAACGTTTTGTGCGGCTTTGGCGCTTTACCTTGGGGCTTGCCCTGCCCGGACTGGGCCGTTGCTGTCGACTGTTGCTGTGCTTTCGCCTTTGGAGGGGCCTCTAGAGCACCGCGCACGCCGCAGCCCGCCAGCATTGCGCTTAGACCGATCACCGCCAGGGTGGCACCCAGATATGTTCTCATGGTCTTCGGCATAATTCTTCCAACCCTGGACAGCCTAGCACATCGGCTTGACCAACCCCCGTTTTGAGGGCCGGTTACCGACATACTGGTAGAGCACACGCGCGCGAACTGCAACTCAGTGCACATCATTCAGTCAATTCAACAAGTTAAGCAAATGGCCGATCATGCCCACCAGATCTCCAACGCAGACTTGAACGGCATTCGCTCAGGTCAAAACTCTAGCCCGCCTGACAGCGCTTTTCCAACCGCTTAACCCAGGAACGCGCCATTTTGCGGACGTTCTGTGGCGCAGTTCCACCATAGCTCGTACGGCTCTTAACCGAGTTTTCGACTGTCAGCACGGAAAACACAGCTTTGGTAATGCGCGGTTCGACCGACTGCATATCGCCAAGCGACAATTCTGAAATGTCTTTGCCGGCCGTCTCCGCCAGGCGCACAATACTTCCCGTGACGTGATGGGCATCGCGGAACGGCAGATCCAGCTCGCGCACCAACCAGTCCGCGAGATCCGTGGCAGTTGCATAGCCGGCACCGGCCGCGGCCCGCATCGTCTCAGCCACCGGCTCCATAGTCTCGACCATGCGGGTCATGGCTGTCACAGCGATGGCGAGGCTTTCCAGGGCATCGAATGCGACTTGCTTATCTTCCTGCATGTCCTTGGAGTAGGCCAGCGGCAACCCTTTGAGGACCAGCACCAGGCTTTGGAATGCGCCGGCAATCCGGCCCACTTTGGCGCGTACCAGTTCTGCCGCGTCAGGATTGCGCTTTTGCGGCATGATCGACGAGCCGGTTGTCAGGCCGTCGGGCAAGGTGATGAAGTTGAACTGCGGCGTCGACCACAAGACGATCTCTTCGGCAAAACGCGACAAATGCACGGCGCAAATGGTGGCGACGGCCAGCGTTTCCATAACGAAATCACGGTCTGCAACGCTGTCGAGCGAGTTGGCAGTCGGGCGCTGAAAACCAAGCGCCTCAGCCGTCTGCCGGCGATCGATCGGAAACGATGTTCCAGCGAGTGCAGCGGCACCAAGCGGGCATTCGTTGAGACGCGCGCGCGCATCGGAAAACCGCTCCCGATCACGCTGAAACATTTCGACATAGGCCAACAAGTGGTGGCCGAAGGTCACTGGCTGCGCGGGCTGCAGGTGGGTAAAGCCCGGCATAACCGTCGCGGCATGCGCCTCGGCCTTACTGGCCAGCGCCAGGCACAACACATCCAGCGCCGCCTGAAAGCCGTCCAAGTGGTCGCGAATGTACATGCGAAAGTCTAGCGCAACCTGATCATTGCGCGAGCGCGCCGTATGCAGGCGCCCAGCAGCATCTCCGATGAGTTCGCGTAACCGGGCCTCGATATTCATATGAATATCTTCCAGTGCTCTCTTAGATGTGAACGTGCCGGCCTCGATCTCTGCGGAGATTTGGTCCAATCCCTTATGAATGCTGGTGACATCGGCCTTTTTGAGGATCCCTGTGGCCCCCAGCATCGCCGCATGCGCCTTCGAGCCGCGGATATCTTGCGGTGCCAATACCTTGTCGAAGTCGATGGAGGCATTTATCTCCTCCATGATTTCGGCTGGTGGGGCCGAAAACCTGCCGCCCCACATTTTGTTGGCCGAACGTTTGGTCATAGGTGCGCGCTCCCGGGCTTTGGCTCCAGCCCTTAACGGTGAGGTATGATGGCTCTTTCATCGCGGAACAAATCGTTCAGCTATATGGCGATCGTGGTTGTCTCAATGCTTGTTGGAATTGGCGCGGTATACGTCACACGAAGCCTTTTTGACAACACAGGTTCGTCGGTAAACGTGTCGCCCAGCCAAAACACTAGCGGCAAAATGCTTCCCGGGACACCGCTGACCGAGCGCCATCCGGCAGCCCGCGGCGAAATGGCCAAGTTTGTGTTCCATAAGACGCCAAAAGCGGTACCCGATCTGGCCTTTTCTGACGGCAACAACAATGCCCTGTCCATCACGCAATGGAAGGGCCGGGTCGTCCTACTGAATTTGTGGGCCACCTGGTGCGCGCCTTGCCTCCGGGAAATGCCGGATCTGGACCGGCTGCAGCGCCTGCTCGGTTCGAAAACCTTCGAGGTGCTTGCCCTTGCCGTTGATCAAGCCGGGATTAAAGGGGCCAGCCGGTTTTACAAGAAAACCGGTCTGAAGCACTTGCGGCTCTATGTCGACGCCAAGGCCCGGGCCGCCAACCGTCTGCGCGTCAGAGGGATGCCGACAACGCTGATCATTGCACCGGACGGGCGCGAAATCGCGCGCTTTGAAGGACCGGCGAAATGGGACGGCAGGGACGCCATAGGTCTGATGCGCGCAGTGATCGCACAATACACAAAGCCGTCGAAATAGCCTCTCCAGAGCGTTGACAGCGACCACCCCGCGCGCCAAAACCCGTGCTGGATCGGAAACAATTGCGCCTGGGAGGTAACCATGGCCGGCCAAGAGCTGCAGAGAGCAATAGAAGACGCCTGGGAGAAACGCGATACCATCAATGGCAAAACCACTGGCCCGGTTCGCGAAAGTGTCGAGGCGGCAATTGCGATGTTGGACAACGGCACGGCGCGGGTCGCCGAAAAGCAGGGCAGTGACTGGGTCGTCAACCAATGGCTGAAAAAAGCCGTGCTGTTGTCGTTTCGACTTAATGACATGGAGCCAATATCCGGAGCGCCAGGCGGTTCTGACTGGTGGGATAAGGTTCATTCGAAGTTCGCCGGCATGTCGAGGGCCGACTTTGAAGCGGCAGGGTTTCGCGCTGTCCCGGGCTCGGTGGTTCGTCGTGGGTCATATGTTGCAGCGGGCGTTGTTCTAATGCCGTCATTCGTCAATCTCGGCGCTTATATCGACAGTGGCACAATGGTCGATACGTGGGCCACAGTTGGGTCATGCGCACAAATCGGCAAGAACTGTCATATATCGGGCGGTGCCGGCATCGGCGGTGTGCTGGAGCCGTTGCAAGCCAACCCTGTCATCATCGAAGACAATTGCTTTGTGGGCGCGCGCTCCGAAGTGGCGGAGGGGGTAATTGTTGGCGAAGGTGCCGTTCTTTCGATGGGTGTCTTCATCGGCGCGTCAACAAAGATCATCGATCGCAATACCGGCGAAACGCATGTTGGCCGGGTCCCGCCTTATTCGGTGATCGTACCTGGGTCATTGCCAGGCAAAGCGCTGCCGGATGGCCAACCAGGCCCCAGCCTTTATTGCGCCGTCATCGTAAAAACGGTTGATGCCCAAACGCGATCAAAAACCGGCATCAACGAGTTGTTGCGAGATTGATCCAGCAATGGCGGCCCTAAACCACTTGTTTGGGTTTTCTGGCCGGATTGGGCGGTTGCTGTTCCTGTTGACGTGCGCAGGTGCGGCGGCCGGATTTTGGGTCACTGCACAAGCAGCGTTTGCACTTCTTCCGGTGTTGGCGAGGTTGGCTGCGCCAGCCGGGCTCAACGCGGGCTTGGTTCTCAACGGTCTTTGGGCGGCAATAGGCGGCATCGCGATGTGGATTGTGTTGGCCAGTCTCACTAAGCGGCTGCGCGCGACCGGTTATCCAGCATGGCTGGCTGCCCTCGCCATACCAGCTTTGATTTGGCTGGGCGCGCGGATGCTGCCACTGCTTGGCCCAGAGCTCTCGCACCAATTGGCGGCGAGTGTGTCAGCGCTTGCCGGCGGCATGGTCGTCGTTGGCACGGGCTTCTTTGCCGCCAGTGGCGCGGTGTTTCTTGCCCTTGTGGGGCTTTGCCTTTTTTCAGCTGATTATGGGTCATGAATTGTGGGCCAGTCCACTGCGGCCGCGGCGACATTGCGAGGAGACGCCATGGCAAATACATTTCGATCGCTAGACGCCGACAAAATTGTCAGCACGCTTGAAAAACTAGAAAACCGGATCCGCGAGCGTTTTCCGGGTGCGGGGCTTGGCGATGTTTGCCGCGAGCTGGCTGATTTGGCCCGCGACAGCCAAAGCCGCATAACGCGACTAATACGCCCGAATTTTGCACTGCGGGTTTTGAGCGCGAGCATCCTGATCGGCGGGATTTTGTTGATCGGCTATGTCTTCTCGATCATCGAAATCAAGCGGGGGGCGGAAAATCTATTCGGCGTGCTGCAAGGGATTGACGCGCTCGTGAATACCTTCGTCATAGTTGGTGCGGCAGTGATTTTTCTGGTGACGCTGGAGAGCCGGTGGCGCCGGCAGCAAGCACTGGAGGATTTGCATGAACTGCGCTCTGTAATTCACGTCATCGACATGCATCAACTAACCAAGGATCCGTCGAAGTCGGCCCTGGTCACTCACGCGACACCCACCTCTCCGGCGCGCACGCTAACACCATTTGAGCTCTCTCGGTACCTCGACTATTGTTCGGAGATGCTGTCTTTGGCGGCCAAGGTGGCAGCTCTTTATGCCCAAAGCTCCAAAGATGGTATTGTGATTGCGGCTGCTGGCGATCTGGGCCAGCTAACCTCCAACTTGAGCCAGAAGATCTGGCAGAAGATTTCACTCATCCGGACCTGAGTGCCCGCTTGACGGCTCGTCGGTTGGCAAAGGCATAGACCCATGGCAACACCGCTTCCAGATCCTGTAGAACTGGCACAATGGCTGATCCGCTGCCCAAGTGTCACGCCTGAAGAGGGCGGCGCGCTCGATCTTCTCGAACGCGTATTGAGCCAAGCCGGCTTCACGTGCCACCGCATGATTTTTGAAGACCAAGACACTCCGCCCGTCGACAATCTATATGCCCGCTTCGGGACAGCATCCCCGAACATATGCTTTGCTGGTCATACCGATGTCGTACCGCCCGGCGACAGCGCACAATGGCAACACGATCCCTTCGCAGGAACCATCAGAGACAATGTTCTTTATGGCCGCGGCGCGGTCGATATGAAGGGGGCAATTGCGGCGTTTGTCTCGGCCGCACTGAAGTACGTTGCAGCCGTTAAAAGCGAAGGCGTTGCCGGGTCTATTTCATTGCTGATAACCGGCGACGAAGAAGGTCCATCGATCAACGGCACCATTAAAGTCTTAAAGTGGCTGCAAGAGCGCGGTGAAGTGCTGCACGCCTGCATCGTTGGCGAGCCGACAAATCCAGAGCGCCTCGGCGATGAGATCAAGATCGGCCGCCGTGGTAGCCTGAATGGCACCCTTGTTGTGCACGGCAAGCAGGGCCATTCCGCTTATCCGCACCTGGCCGAAAACCCGATCCACAAGATTGCTCATTTTTTGCAACGCCTGACAGCAGACGAATTGGATGCAGGCTCAGAGCATTTCCAGGCTTCAAGCCTTCAGGTAACTGTTGTATCTGTGCCCAACACCGCCACCAATGTCATTCCCAATGAGGCAACAGCAAAATTCAATATTCGATACAACGATCTGTGGACCAGGGATCGGATCGAGGCGCATATCAAGACGCTATGCGGCGAAGCTGCGCGCCAAACAGAGGCGCGTTTTGCGTTAGAGTTTCAGGGCTCGGGAGACGTATTTTTGACCAAGCCGAGCGCACTCGTCGAAACGCTTTGCCAGGTCGTTAAAGCCCAAACCGGCCGGGTGCCAAAGCTCAGCACCGGCGGCGGCACTTCGGATGCCCGCTTTATCCATGCGCATTGCCCGGTTATCGAATTCGGATTGATAAATCAAACCATGCATCAAGTAGATGAGCGGGTGAACGTCGAGGATATCAGGGGGCTGACGGAAATATATTATGGTTTCCTCGAGCGCTACTTTAGGGAATAGACCATTCCACATTGCCGCGCACCGGCGCCATCAATCCAATGTCTCCAGACGATCGCGGGCACGTTGATCGAGCCGCCGGGCAACTTTGATCCAGGCATTAGCGCGCGCGACATCACCCTGCTCGGCAATCGCTTCTCCAAAGAATTGCGCGATCGACCTGGCACGGACCCCATGTTGTCCTTCCAGAACGATGGCCATCAAGTCTAGGTCCCCGCCAAGGGTCTTTTCAATTTCGACCAGGCGTTTTTTGTCTGCCATTTGTCGTCCTTTAGCCAATCTCGTCCAAACACCTTAAGCGCCTCGCAATTACCTGTCCCAGTCCCGCCGGTGCACCACTTTGGGTCAGTGCTGCCCGAGGCGGGACGAACTCCGGGTGTTGCCTATTGCCTAATCTGCATCAGCCAATGCGTAGCAAGATCGGCGCCAACAGCTGCGGTCGGAATGGAGTTTGGAGCTTGATAGTTAATGGCTGAGCGGTACTTCCGGTGGTTAATTCTCAGCCGATTTGCGGTTTGCCGGTGTGCCTGTATTTTCGTTCCGGCTTTTCGATGTTTTTTTGGGTGCGCGGCGTTTTATTGTCTTAACCGGACTTGCAGCCTTAGGTTTGGCGGCGCGCTTGGGTTTGGTCTTAGGCCCTCTCTTAGCCTTGGCCTTCTTTGAACGCGCACGCACAGCCGCCTTCCGACGTTTGCCTTTTCGGCTTCGTTTGACGCGGCGCACGCGCCGTTTGCGGCCCCAACCGCAAGACCTTGAACGAACACGCTTGCGATAACTCTTGGCGGGCAGGGCATCGGCCGGCACCGGCGTTGTGGCAAGCTTGGCGGTCGTGAATATGCTCTTCCAGGAATAGGTTTGAAATCCATGGTCAAGCAGCGCGGCAGCGCGCAACGTGCGCTCACGTCCGGTGGGTTGCCCCATGACGACGGCAATGAGCCGTTTCTCGCCCCGCGTCGCACTAGCAACGATATTGAAACCGGAATCGCAGATGAAGCCGGTTTTTATGCCATCCGCGCCGTCGAAGTTGCGCAACAGGCGGTTGTGGCTGCGCAATCGAATACGCCCGATGCGCATTTTCTTCATAGCCCAAAAATGAGCGTAATCCGGAAAGTCCTTGAGAACAGCAGCTGCCAGCCGCCCCATGTCGCGCGCTGTCGTCACTTGTTCTGCTGCCGGCAGACCGTTTGGATTGACAAACTTTGTGCGCGTCATGCCAAGTTTCTTGGCTTTGGCGTTCATCTGCTTGGCAAAGCCTTCGACGCTGCCGCCAAGGGATTCGGCGATCATTACGGCGACATCGTTTGCAGATTTAATGATCAACGAGCGCAACGCCAGGCCGACAGTCATCTCTCCACCGACCGGCAGGCCAATTTTGCTGGGCGGTTGGGCTCTTGCCTCCTCGCTCATTAACAGCTTGGTTTCGAGCGTAATGCGACCAGCCTTCAATGCCTCGAAAGTCAGATAAGCAGTCATGATTTTGGTCAGTGACGCGGGATGCCATTGGTCATCCATGCGCTCTGCATAAAAGATGCGGCCATCCTCAGGATTGAACAATAACGTCGGACCAGCACTAGCCCTCAGCGGTGCACCGGCTGAGAAGCTCACGACAACGACAACAAGCAATAGGCGAAGGAGCCGCATAACAATTCCTGACAACGGGCGTTAACCACTGCGGATTACCACACAGCATCATCGCCGGGCAAACGGACTTTTTCCGGAACCGGATCGAGCGTTGCGGAGTTACATCAAAGTTCGGTGCTGTAGGGAGGGGGCAAGCGCTAGCAATGGTACGGCCAGCTATCAGAATATGTTGCGTGGTGCCCCAGGCCCGACTCGAACGGGCACTTCATTGCTGAAACCAGATTTTGAGTCTGGCGCGTCTACCAATTCCGCCACTGGGGCTGGCACGGCGAGGGAATATTATCCAGGCAGCCAGCAAGGTCAACGCGGGGGAGCGAAAATTTAACCCCAATGCTCCATTGGGCTACGCCGGACTGGGGGCTGCAGTCGACTTGGCGCGACTGCCGTTGCAGGATCAGTTCACCGAGCGTTGCGACAGCATCTTTCGCAAGTGCATGGCGCTACGCCCTTCGGCCAACGCGAACCAGGCGACAAGTCCCAGCAAAATAATCAACAGGCCCGACAAAATTCCGATGCTTGCGAGCAAGATCAGATTAATGGCCTTGTTGAATGAGAGCAGAACTTGGAGGTCTGACAGAATAATAATTCCGGCAAGGGCACAATTGAAGATCAGCGGTAACGTAATGCCTGTCACAATCGGGCTGTCCAGCAGCCGATTGACAAACATCGTCGTGCAAAGACACATCATCGTGACCAGAATGATAACATTCTGATCAACGCTATACATGCGATCAATAAACTCGTACATGGCCGCCGCGCCTAGTTCCAAGTGTGGATCGAACTGGTTCGATGCTGTGCAAATCACAGCAGGCTACAAATATAAAAAGTTTTTCAGATCCGTGGTTGATTATATTGAGTAACCATTAACGGCGGATTGCTCGATGCGAACCAAAGCGACAAGCTGTTGTTCTGGTAAATATTTCGTAACCCATTGAAGAGGCAGAATAATTCAGAACAATAAATGAAGGCTTGGGTCCGGTGGAAAGCGGTCGTGGCATGCATCAAATGCGATAATCCGGCCTGCAGCACGAGTGGTCGCTAAAACTTGATTAGGCTAAATCAACCGTTGCCAATGCCAGTAAATAGACGGGGTTGAGCTGGATGCCGGGCCACACATCCGCCTAATTGCACTGATCGACCATGATCCATCTGCCCTACCGTCCATAGTTCCGGCGCCGTGTGGTGGAATGATCCGAAATGCGGCCCCGCAACGCAACGGCGCTTAATACTTTGCCCAAAAATTGATTGTGGCAGTCCTAGTTTAACCATAGGCTTGTGAACAGATATCTGATCTCAATTGTGTACCGATGAGGCTTGCTCGCAGTGCCTGGTGTGCGCATGACAAAGGACCTATGCAACACAGGGCAGAGTAAGCAAATCTGATCTACGTTGGAAGCGTTCGAGCTGAGGCACACGACCAATCGACGGGTCCAGCAGACGCGCTGAGATTGTCAACAAAGAGACCCAGATGGCTGAACCGAATGACAAAATGAAAAAGGCGTCGTCGGATGATCTGACCAGCATTCGCGGCATCGATAGAGGCTTGGCAGAACGCCTGCACGCCATTGGCGTTACGACATTTGTACAAATCGCAAACTGGGATCGCCTGACCCTTTTGGAAGTGAGCACGGCGCTCAACCTCGGGCGCAAAATTAGCCGGGAGAACTGGGTTGAACAGGCGAAGTTGCTGGCCAACACGGCGAGCGTTCATGATTTGGATCGTGGCCCACCTGCAAAATCTGCCGGTGCCGATCGCCCGCCCCCGGCTCAGCCCCAGATTGCGATGACTAAACGCGCAAGTGCCTCCGAGACGCCGCGAGCAAGCCTGATAGAGCGCCTGAATTCCCAAACCGCTGGCAACGTACGATCCGTCAATCAAGGGTCATCTGGCGCTGGCCCAGGTTTTTCCGATCTCGTTGCCCGGGCGGATCGCTACCACAATGTCCATGCGCGGGCCACCAGCACTCCCGACAGTTCCGCGCCTGATGCCCGGCCTGGCGCAAGCGCCGAAACGCCACCGAACCAAAACAGCGTGTCGACAGCAAAGCCGGCTGCAGACGCTACGACCGCTCCAACTGCGCCGCCACCAATCGATGGCGCCCGCCATGCTGCCTATCACGGCCCCAAAGAGCAGGCGCAAGTACAGATTGTGCGGCGAAAAAGTCAGGCCGATGCTGTCCAGCAATCGCCAAAAACCCAGCCGGCGCACCCTGTCGGACAGTTTTTCAAATCGTTAAAGCGCCAATAGCCGATGCTGGATGCTGTCCCCTGTCCCTGCGGCTCCGCGATTAGGACGTATTGATTCGATTTTGCCCAATCTCAATAAAATGGACGTTGGCTGGTCCTTCGGACTACTTCTGCCGCGCAGTTGACGACTGACGCATGCGCGAAATGAACCGTACGCCAATCCGGTCTGTATCGCGCCACACGACATGACAATCGACTACTGTGCGTTCATAAGGGATGACCAGCGAAATGGCATCGGGCAGCGCGTTGACGGTGAAATTGCTCGCGGCCACCGCGGCGCTGAAATCCAACATCGCGCCGCTCGAGGACTGATTGGTGAGCCGGCATTCAACGCCCGTCGAATACCCAGCGATGCGGACACGTCCAATTTGCTTTCCCGCACGGCGGCGATCCCACCGTCTATCGGCTACTCTTGCATCATCTTGGCGCGCGTTTTCAATCGTAGAGGTCATAACTTCGTCCCATCCAGTGTCACATTCAGTACATGGCCATTGTCGAAAAACTCCTGCTCCTGCCCGCCCCAAAGGCAGTTGACCGCCAACCGGTTGATGAGCACCGATGTTGCCCTTTGAGGCGATGTGCGAGTGCTTCGCTTTGGACTTGTCCGAGGATGCCGCCACAAAGTGAACGAGTGCTTGAGTTTTTTGATAAAATTCGATCGATTTGCGTGAAAAACTCTTTTTCTACAACGGCTTATATTGTCGTATGTCCTTGTCCATAGCGCCCCGGTTTCCGTCCTATGGGTCGCCTCTTGCCCACTTTTGGTCGAACGAATCGCGCCATACGCAACCTATGCGCGGAAGGCATTCATTCAGTCTCAACCTCGCCTTTGCCTGCACCGCGATCGCGGGCCTCTCGGTATTGCCGGAACAGTCGCAGCCGGCAAAGACGACAACAGCGCCGGCGATCATTGGCTATGCCCGCATTATTGACGGCGACACGATTGCCATCGGCCACCAGCGAATTCGGCTCTACGGCATTGATGCGCCGGAGCGAAAACAGGTGTGCGCGAGTGACGGGGATCTGCGCTGGCGCTGTGGCGTTCTGGCGGCGGCGGCATTGGCGCGGATGACACAAGGTCGTGTCGTGACATGCAGGGTGCTGGGCCGGGATGCCTACCGGCGAGCGCTCGGCCAATGTTCCACGCACTATCGCGACCTAAACGCGACCATGGTCCGCCAGGGGTTTGCCTGGGCGTTCGTGCGTTATTCCAGGCGCTATGAAAGGGAGGAAGCCGAAGCACGCCGATCCAGGCGTGGGGTTTGGGGCGGAGATTCGGTGCCTCCCTGGCAGTATCGCAGCCAATCCCGACGCTAACGGTCTTGATTTGTGAGTCGTGGAGGAACTGCGCGGCGCTTCGGCCCATTGGCCCTGGCCATCGCGAGAGGAGCACCTACAATCAGGGCGGGCAGCTGCGCCCGCCCCAACAGGCTCGAGAATGGATTGACGTCACCCGTATTCAAAGGGCGCGTGAAGAGATTGCCGGTTTAGCGACGGCGGCCTCCTCTTCTTCCGCCACGAAAACCGCCGCGGCGCCCACGACTGAACCGACGTCCACCCATACGGCGTCCGCGAAAACGACGGCCACGGAAGCTTCGACGACGCAAACGACGGCTACGGAAACGACGGCCGCGGAAGCTGCGGCGACGTAAACGCCGGCTACGAAAACGCCGGTTACGGAACCGTCGACCACGGAAAAACCGTCGACCGAAACGTCGGCGGCGATAACGCGGTCCATAGTAGTAGTAGAACGGCGCATAGTACGGGAAGTAGCCGTAGCGATAGCCGTAACAGGCACGGTAATGGCGGTGCCATTTCGGGTGCGAATGCCAGAACCCGCGATGTCGATGGCGTACCCAGCCATAGCGTGTACGGCAGTGCCAGCCATGCACCTTCTGCACAAGACCACCGACCTGCTTGGTATTGGCGGTCGTGTCGATCATGCGCGAAACCGGCGCTGCACTTGAGGGCAACGCGCTAAGCGCCATCGCCAACAGGGCACTCACGAACGATAACGCGAGGCCCTTGCTCATTGTTTTCATGCCAACTGGTCTCCTCTTTCCTTCGGTCGAACTGTAAACGGGTCCGA
Source organism: Hyphomicrobiaceae bacterium (assembly GCA_965223255.1). GTDB lineage: Bacteria > Pseudomonadota > Alphaproteobacteria > Rhizobiales > Hyphomicrobiaceae > CBDCWA01. Next base: position 2,388,425 of record CBDCWA010000004.1, read on the forward strand.
ACCAGATACGTTAGCGTGATCCCCAGTCATTCAGTCATTTGACCCCAGCGTCCACCATTAAAGCCATGCTAACAGCGATGCCGCACAAATCATATCACAATAACGGCGAAGCGCCTGTCCGTGTCCCTCATCCTAAAGTCGGAACAGTCCATAACTCACTAACGCCCGCGGCTACAGAATCCGTTGCAGAAAACCAGACAAAAGGGACGGATCGTAAAATCACTTTTTGTCAGCCTGCAAAGCAACAGAAAAAACCATTATATTTCAATGGGTCTGGATATTCCCCCTTGGTCTGCCCCATCAGCGCGACAACTACCTCATTGACAGGCAATCAACTCCGACGCCAACACGGTGCACACGGATGTTTTTCTGCCGAGGCGTGCAATGGATCAGAGACTGCAGGAACAATTCGACAAACTCGGGGCGTCTTTTGTCAAACTTGCAGACACGCACGCCGAATTGTCTGAGGCACTCATGGCGTCGCTGAGCACAACCACCAAACTCATAAAAGATCTGGACGCCATTTTTGTGCGTGACAAGCGCGGCGACGAGACAAAAGTGCCGACCGGCGAATAGCACTCTCGTTTGACGCAAGCAGTTGTTGTCCGGGCGGTCGAGACGGCTCCCGCGACATTAGCCTCACGACAATGAATACTGAGTGTCTGAGGTCAAGGCGTCTATCTCGATTGGCAACGAGTGAACCACCTCCCAAAATCGGCTTGTGGCGCTCGCTAACAAGCGATCAGTCTTTGGCGCTGCGCGTGTCATCAGGATCTTAACTGCATTTTGCCATCTTCATATGGTCAGAAATAACCCATTCAGCATAACAGCCCCCTATTCGAAGCAGCAATCTGAATGGCCACCAAAGACACAACCACATCTGCATACATTATAGCGGCGCGTCGCAATGCTCTGGGGCGGGTCGGAGGCCTACATCGCAGCCGCCGTCTCGAGGATCTTGCAGCGCCGGTTATGGACGCAGTGCTGAGTGACAGCGGTATAGGGCCAGATGAAGTCGATGAAGTTGTGCTCGGCAATACAACGGCAGGCGCCAACCCCGCCCGCCTGCTTGCGCTTGCCGCTGGCCTGCCTGAACATGTCCCAGGATTAACAATTGATCGCCAATGCGGCTCCGGCCTGGATGCCATACTATCGGCTATTCGCATGATATCGGCAGGCGAAGCACAAATCGTCATTTCCGGCGGCGCGGAGAGCCTGTCGACGGCGCCTTGGCGTATTGCAAAGCCGCGGAATGTCTATCAGCTACCGCACTTCATCGGCATGGATCCGACTGCGATCGAAGCGCCGCGCTCTTTAGAACCGGCGGAGGCTTTAGCAAGCGCGCGAAACATCTCGCGCCAGGCCCAGGATGCATTGGTGTTGACCGGCCACCTGCGCGCGCAGCAGCGCCAGCACAGTGGCGGATTTGTCGGCGAAATTGTTCCCCTGCGCGTGTCCGCCAACGAAGTCCGAGACCAAAGCGCCGTCGCGCCGGACATCACAGACCTTGAAAACGAGATACCGTATTTCGAACCAGATGGCACATTGACGCCAGCGAATACCAGCCACCCGCATGATGGTTCCGCACTGACCATAATTGTCAGCGAGGACGTCTGGCGCGCTAAGGGGCGTCCACCAGCGCTGCGCCTGTTTCAGAGTGCCGTGGCAGGTGTATCACCCAGCGAGGAAGCCCAAGCACCGATAGCGGCCATGCAGAAGTTGGCAAATCAGCTCAACGGGTTCGATCATCAAAGTGTATCCAGTTATGAAATAAGCGAAAGTTGTTCAGCACAGCTGCTTGCGCTCATCGAAGTGCTGGAGTTGGATGAGGCCAAAGTCAACGCGGCCGGCGGCGCCGTGGTGCGCGGTCATCCTCTCGGCGCGGCCGGGGCGGTTTTGCTCGTTCGCCTGTTCACCGAGCTTGTACGCAATCGCGACTCCAAGCGCGGAAATTTCGGAACCGTGGCCCAGGGTACGATTGGCGGCCTCGGCCTGGCTGCCATCTTCGAGGCAGTTTAGGCCGGATTGCGATACTGCTTATACGGATTTTCCTGCACGATTGAATATCAAATACCTATATAGTCTGGAACCACGCGGATTCGCCCAAGACTTCTGATGGTGGCCCGGCCGGTTGATGGCAGTGTTAGGACTCTTCCGTCACTTTGCCTCATTATGGACACAACACCGCCCGGGACTCGGGGAAACATGTTATTTGGAGACTTGTGGATCACGCGTAAAGAGAGAGTGAACAATGGAGGGCATCCGGTCTGTACTGCGGTAAGAGACAATGGTCTGCATGGGGTATTGGTCCGGCGGCGCAACGGGTCGCGACCTCTCAGCCGTTTCTCTAAGGATATGCAGCAGTGACTGGATTACGAGAGTCTTAAAATGGATATCAAAGCCATCATCGACGGCGTGATTGCTGGATTGCAACAAGTCGGCTTGGTTTCAGACGATGCAAAGACGGTAAAACCAATCGAAGCTGCAACAGCAGCCTCACCGACGGTCCTGGAGCGTATCGGTCAAATGCTACCCGATCAGCAAACGTTGATCATGTTGTTGATCGTCGTGGGGTTGACGGCTTTGATTTGGAAATCAAGCTTCGGACGGCGCGCCAGAGCCGGCGCCGAAGAGGCCATGTTTTCGAATTGGCGCCTTGCACTGCTGGGTGCAACCGCCCTGGTTCTCTCGCTGGCATCCGGTTGGACAACCTGGGATGGCATGCGCAACTTTACCGGCGAGCCATTACTGTCGCTGATGATCACCTTTGGCATACAAGGCGTTATGCTTATCGCCGCCTGGTTGATCGGCGAAAGCTTTGCGACCGGCATGAATCGCAGCGGCCGTACCGCTGATGGCGTCGCCATCACGCCGGCACAGACCATTGCCGGCGCAGCACTTGGCATCTTGTTCTTTATTGCCGTTGTCGGCCTTGCTTTGAGCTGGACCGGCATATTGTCTGCTAAGGACATTTCGCTGAGCAATCCCGGTTCATGGGCATCGAGCGACCGGCTTATTTTTGTTATTATGGGCCTTATTGTGATCGCCGCGGTCTTGCTAACGCAGCAAGATGTCATAGGCCCATATCTGAAAGGCAGCACCGTAATTCTGCGCAATATGGTGCTCTGGGTCATGTTCCTGGCCTGTATGGCAACGTCTGTATTTTTCTCTTTCGATTCGCTGTTCTCCGTTATCTTTCCAAAAGACGAACGCAAGCGCGCGGCTGATATTCGCGCGATCACCCAGGTGTCGGCGGTTGTTGCAGACATCGGAACCTTGATCTCCAGCCGCCGCATCGAACAGGCCGAAGTGCTGTTCCAGTCCAAGGGTTGGAAGGGTTACGAAGCCGAGCTGGAGAAAGTTGCGGCCCTGGGGCGCAAAGCGCCTGACAAAGTCCGCGAGCAGATGGAGCAGGAACTGCGCAAGCGTGCACGCCGCCTTGCCGAGTTGCAGGAAAAGAAGGCGAGCGCCAAGAGCGGCCAGGCCGGTCTGACGACCCGAAAGATCCAGTTGACGGAGGAGTATGCCCGCCTACGGGCGGCTCGCCCCGAAGCTGCACAGACAGCCGCGCAGCAGAAGGCGGTAGTTACATCGGTTGAGCGGGAACTCGACGAGCAGCGTGCCAAGGTATTGGCCGAAGAAAAGGGCGTCGAAGGTTCCGGCAAAGTTGGCCGCGGCAAGTTCTGGCGCGCCGCACGGGCTGAAGAAACAAAGATCAAGAGCCGGCTGCAGGTCGCGCGCAAGCGGTTGGCTGGTTATCAATCACGTCTCGACAAGCTGTCGTCGCGCATTGCGGCGGTCAGGCGTCAGCTGGCGGAGATTGACGGCGAAATCGCCAAGTACACCGGCGAGGCCGAAACGATTAACAGGATGATATCGGTTGCCAAGACCGACAACACCAATCAGGTGGCCCTGACGACAAATCCCATCACAATTGTTGCGCAGTTGACCAGACAACGTGAAGATTTCCGTCTCGATCCGCGCGAAAAGAAATTGCTGGCCATTCAGGAGAAATGTCAGCTCTTGTTGACCACCAGCCAGCGCGTTGCAAGCCTCAGAAACGAAGCGGCCGCAATTGACTGCGATCCCAAACAGGCCAGTGCCGCAGCAGCAGCTGTTTTCGCCCTCAACGTCGGCCTCACCACCTTCAACACGAATTGCGCCGGCGGCGATAAGGTTCCCCAGAGCGGCGGCACTGATGCGATGCTGCGCTTCGGCCGTAAATGCCTGCAGGATTCGGGGCTTCCGAGCAAGGACACAGCCGCTATTGGCGCCAAGCTGTCGAGCATCGACCTATCGCGCGATGATAAGGCCCACCGATTTGTTGTGACCTGGAATGCTTTCAGCGACGGCAACAGACTGGCATTTCTGGCCCTGGCCATCGCCATCGCGATTGACTCTCTGGTCTTCATGTCCGGCATCTTTGGTGCCAATGCCATCCGTTCACCGCTATCGGATGTGCCAACCAACAAGGCCCGCTCCGCGCGGCAGCTGGAAGCGATCATTGACGCTGCGCTGATGCCGCATAGTTTTGAAACGGCGCGCCTGGTGTTGGGTGACATGCGCCCGATGACTCACAAAGACGGCTTTATGGCCCAAATCCATGTCCACAACGACGACCCCCACGCAGCAGAAATACGCCGTGTATTGAATGCCGGAACGACGATCGGCGCCGTGCGTCATGTCGACGACCGTGAGCACGTCTATGAAATTCGATCAGAACTCTTCGAGTATTTGTCGCAAGTCGCCAAGCGTGAATTTGAAAGCAATGAAGAGCATGCAGACTTGGCCGCCATGGTCCGCGAGATCGGCTACGCCTTGCTGCCGAAAGAAAGCGTCGCCGCCAACGCCGAAATGATCTTGAGCCACATGCATCCCATTGAGCGGAAGAATGACTTCATTGCCCTTGTCAACCTTGACGACATAGACCAGTCACACAAGCGGACTGTGTTAAACGCGCTCAATGCCGGTACCATGTTCGATCGCGTGCAACCCTATAACGAAGACAATCCCAACCTGTTTCAAGTGCACCAAGATTTTTATAAGACACTCATCAGGCTGCGGGCCAGCAGATCACTGCACCATGAACAGCCCGCCGGTGTTCCCCGGCTTGAGGCCGATCAAAAACCGCTGTTGACATCAGAGCCAGCATCGAGCGCCGATGAACGAAAACAATTGTCGGCGCCGGTGCCGGTTAGCCCGCAAACAAATGAGGCGCGATCGCAAGTCGAGCCCGACTCGAACCCTGCACGACGAGAATTCTTTGACAGTTATCAGGATATTCCCATGGCGTTCGAACGCCAGCTTCGTATGCAGCGGATAGATTTATTCGATGCCTTGTCAAGCACGCACAAGAGGATAGCAGAGGGCTTGAACGAGCACTTGTCAGCAATTCAAAATCAGTTGCCTAAGGAGATTGCTGTGCTTGAGACCGGCATTCATGGTCATATCAATGAGGCAATCAAGGATGCCAAGGCGGATCGACAAACGTCGTTGAGGCCACACCAAATCGATCAACTCGCTACCGAAATCCGTGCCATTGTTCCCCTGATTTTGCTGCGCGAAGACGGCGAATACGAAGGCATGCTGGCGCGTTTGCGTCAGCGCATATTCGAGGAGCCGCCGAAGCACGCAACAAGCGCCGAACTGCGTGATTGGTTGAGTATACTGGATGAGCATGCAGAAAATCTTCAGAAGATCTCTCGCAGAGAGCCTGAAGATTGGAGGCGTGTATCGGATGAGCTGGAGCGGTTCTCTGACGAAATATCTTCTGCAAACGAAATCTCTGATGATCCCGATGATGGCGGCACGCGCCGTTATGCCTCGTAAAGATCTAGAGTCTACAATCATCGGATAGAGCTATTCGGGCCGCGATTGCGGCCCGAAGCCATTTGAGGCCACGCTAGAGCTATCAGCGCCGACTGGTTTTGCATCATGCGACACAAGTCAGCCTGGGCGCCGCTCACGCCTCGAAAGCGACGACCGTCTGGCGTTGCGCGCCAAGCCCGTCGATCGTGAGGGCCATAACGTCGCCTGCCTTGAGCCAAACGCTTGGCTCGCGCCCCAGCCCGACGCCTGCCGGCGTGCCTGTGGTGACCACATCCCCCGGCTCAAGCACCATGAATTGTGAGATGTAATGCAACAAATGTGCGATGGGAAAGATCATGTCTGCCGTCGTGCCGGTCTGCATGTTCTGACCATTGACATCCAATTGCATAGCGAGTGTTTGGGGATCGCCAATCTCGTCTTTGGTGACCAACCACGGGCCGAGTGGGCCAAACGTTTCGCAGCACTTGCCCTTCATCCATTGTCCACCGCGCTCGATCTGAAAATGTCGCTCAGAGACATCGTTACATATCGTGTAGCCTGCAATATGCTCGAACGCGTCTGCCTCTTCGACATAACGCGCCCGCTTGCCAATGACGAAGGCAATTTCGACCTCCCAGTCCAGTTTCAACGATCCCTTGGGAATGATTACATTATCATTCGGACCGACAATGGTGTTTGCGAGCTTGGAAAACAGGATCGGCTCTTTCGGAATTGGAAGCCCGGTTTCCTTTGCATGATCTTGATAGTTGAGCCCGACGGCAACGAAATTCTTGACCGCGCCCACCGGTGGGCCAATTCGCACATTTGCCTCAACCACGGGCAGGCTCGCTGGGTCTAGTGCCTGCAATGCATCGAGACCGGCGGGCGATAGGGTGTCTCCGGTAATGTCTGCCACATGCTGGGAGAGATCTCTGATCTGTCCCTGCGAATCAAGCAGGCCCGGTTTTTCCGCCCCGACGGGCCCATAGCGTAACAATTTCATGGCGTTTCCTTTTGCCTCTCACTCGCGTTTGATTTGTCTTCTAGCACAAGCGCTTCGCGTTCGCGCAAGGCAGGGAAGAGGCGGGACCATGTTGCGGCGACCATGATTGCACCAGTCCCGGCGATGAGTGCTGCCGCCACCGGACCGAAGAGCCAGGCCATAACGCCGCCGCCAACCAATCCGATTTCATTTGAGGTTGCAATAAAGACGCTGTTTACTGAGGCAACCCTACCTCTGAGATCATCAGGTGTCTCCGCCTGTACCATCGTCATCCTGAGGCAGACACTCACCATGTCGGCTGCACCAATGGCGACCAGCAGCAGCATAGACAGCAAGAAACTCTGTGACAGCCCGAAGCCAATCGTCATCAGGCCGTAGCAGGCAACCGCCGTCAGGAGGAGGCGCCCGGCGCCGCGCGAAATTGGCGGCCGGCTGGAAATAATTGCCGCAGCGATGAGAGCACCGATGGCTGGCGCCGAGCGCAACAATCCAACGCCCCAGGAACCGACGCCAAGGATATCCTTGGCAAAGATTGGTAGCAGAACGATAGCGCCACCAAGTATAACGGCAAACATGTCGAGCGAGATCGCGCCAAGCACGACGGGCTGATCTCGCGTGAATTTCAACCCGGCCAGCAGGCTTTTCCAATCGCGTGCGCCGGGGGCGGGTGGTGTCGGTCGCGGTCTAACGAAAGCCATTGAAGCCGCACCGATAGCAAAGCTCAGAGCGGAGACAAGAAACGGCGCCGTTGGGTGAACGGCATATAGCAGCCCCCCCACTGCTGGCCCGCTGATCATTGCAATCTGCATCACCGATGAGCCGAAAGCGACGGCGTTGGCGAAGTGATGCTTGGGGACAAGATTGGGAATGATGGCTTGCGATGCCGGATTGTAAAAGGCGCGCGCGCTTGCATAACACACAACCAACAAATAGACCGGCCATATTGCAGTGATACCCGAATAGACATAAGCAACGAGACCGACCGCGGTAGCCGCCATCATCGCAATCGAAGCAGCAAGAACCAGGCGCCGTTCGACCGTGTCGACTACAATCCCGCCAACAAGGACAAGCGCGACCGCCGGTATGAAGCCGGCCAATCCAATAAAGCCAAGCGCCAACGCATCGCCAGTTGTGTCATAGACATGCCAGGCGATGGCGATTGCCTGCATTTGCGTGCCGAAACCGAAACCGAATCGCGCGATACACGCAAGCGTGAAGTCCCGGTACAGGAACGGCGACCATCGTTCTATGTGTTCCATCAAAGACCCGCGGGTTAAGGTACGGCCAAATTCTCGGCGGCCTAACACCGGTTAGACGCGTTCTAGTCTTTGGCCGGTTCCGGTTCAACGAGATGATCGCGCCGTCTCAGGTCCTTAAATAGGATCGGCCACAAAAGGGCAACGGCCACGGCGCCAAGACCACCTGCCACCACCGCGACGACAGGCCCAAAAAAGCCTGCCACCACGCCGGAACGAAACTGGCCAAGTTCACCTGAAGAACTGGAAAACAAAGAATTGACGGCAGTAACGCGGCCTCTAACGGTGTCCGGTGTTTCCGATTGGACCAGCGTATGGCGAATGACAACGCTGATCATATCGGCACCACCGACAATGATGAGGGCTATTAACGACAACAGAAAATTTTCAGATAGCCCAAACACCGCCGTCGCCGCACCAAAGATAACGACCGTGCCAAATAGCTTTGTTCCGGCTTGTCGCTGTACGTAGTCACTGCGCGTCAGCCACACCGCCATGAGGAAGGCGCCAAGCGCCGGCGCCGACCGCAGTAAGCCCAGACCCCAAGGGCCGACATTCAAGATGTCCTTGGCAAAGATCGGCAGCAAAATGACGACGTTGCCCAATATCACGACCAAGGCATCGAGCGTTATGGCGCCGAACACAACGGGCCGCGACCAGGCGAAGCCGAACCCTGCCGTCAACGTACGCAAGGATATAGTTTTGTCACCGCTCTCGGCGCGTCCGCGATGTTTAATTGCCCACGCCGCAATCGCTGCCACGATCCATAACACCAGCGCAGCAATGAATGGCGCGATGCTGCTTACAACATAGAGCAGACCACCAATTGCCGGCCCGGCAATAATCGCTGCCTGTAGCGCACTCGAGCTGAAGGCAACCGCGGTCGAGAGTTGCTCTTGCGGTACCAGGTTCGGCGTTAACGCCTGGATCGCTGTGTTTGCAAAGGAGCGTGCGATACTGATCATTACGACGATGACATAAATCGGCCACACAAGGCCGCCGCCGAACCAAATCAGGTACAACAGCAACGCGCCGGTACCCGCGAGCAAAAGGCTCGAGATGAGGATCAGGAATCGTCGGTCAAAATTATCTGCGGCATATCCTGTTGCCGGAACCATGATCAGCGCCGGAACAAAACCGGCAAGGCCCAAATATCCCAGCGCGAAGGCATCGTTTGTCAGATCGTAAAGCCACCAGCCCATCGCGACTTGCGCGATAAGCAAGGCCAACGTCACCGTAAACCTTGCACTACACAGAAATGCAAAGTCCCGGTGACGCAAAGTCGCCCAGCCATTGAGTGCCATCCAGGCTCCTATCGCTGAAAGATTCAGTGCCGGCCTTCGCCGCAGGCTGGCATGGCCAACCATACAGGCCTAGTCGATTGCACGGGAGTAGTCGCGGATGCTGAAAGAAAGGTATGCCCCGCGTGCGCCCAAAGTGCAAGTCGGGACCAACGATGAGAGTGCCGCTGGTCAGCAGCTGAATTGGCCACTATAGAAGGAAGCGTTTTACCTAGTGCCAGCCAAAACCACGATTCTGCCCTTCGCGATATCGACAAAGGCCGCCTGTGTCATCAAACAAAGACATGCCCGGAGGTCCCGGCTCACAGGCGTCAATTCGCGCCGAGCCAGGCATTGCAACATTCTGGGCCCTGGTTTCAATTACGTTCATTGGGCCATTTTCAATTCACATGTTTTTCCCGGCCCTCCCGCATATACGCGCTGCATTTGCAACCGATGCGGCGATGGCCCAACTAACGTTTTCCATCGCCATGCTATCGATGAGTGCGGCAACCCTGTTTTATGGCACCTTGTCTGATCGCCTTGGCAGGCTTCCAGTTGTCATTGGCGGCCTTAGCCTGTTTTCCGCAGGTGCGACGTTGGCCGGTTTGGCTCAGTCCATTGAGGTGTTAATCGCAGCGCGTGCCCTGCAAGGTGTTGGGGCAGCCTGCGGCATGGTCATGGCCCGCGCCATCGCGCGCGATCTCTATGGCGCACATCGGCTCGGACAAATGATTGCTTACATTACGGCGGCGTATGTGGTTGCACCGATGATTGCCCCTTTGATAGGCGGTACACTGGCTGATGGATTTGGCTGGCAATCTATTCTGATTGTTCCAGCCGCCTTCGGTATTTTTGCGATCTTCGCCACCGTACCGGTAATCGGCGAGACCAAACCAAAGGATTTGAGGCCTGAGCAAGGTGTGCTGCGCGGCGTGGCGCTGTTGCTGACCAAGAAGCGGTTTATTCTTTTTGCATTGAATCCCGCCTTCGGCACGGCGGGTTTTTTCTCACTCAACTCCGGTGCTGTGTATTTGATGGCCGAGACAATGCAACGTCCGGCCTCCGAGTTTGGCCTCTATTTCATACTCGGATCCATTGGCTACCTGACGGGCAACTATCTTTCTGGCTTTTTGAGCCGGTGGCTCTCCGGTCAATTTCTCATTGTCACAGGCAGCCTTGTAACCTTGGGCGGCGGTCTGGTGTTGGTGGGCTCGATATTATTGATCGGGCTACATCCTCTGTGTCTGTTTATTCCCTCTGCGATCTTGTCCTTCGGCCAAGGGTTTTCAATGCCACATGCGCAAGCGCAAGCCATCCGGCTTGAGCCAGCGTTGACCGGTACGGCCTCCGGCCTCGTCGTCTTCCTGCAATTGTTCATCGGCGCAATTGCGACGCAGATCGCCGGTGCGCTCACCGTTGGCACTCCGTATCCGTTGATCGCCGTCGTAATGACAACAGCAAGTCTAGCTGCGATCACTGGTATCGGCGCGGTTCGCTACGTCCGTCGGCAAGGCGAGCTTTTTTAAGCTGCACAAGTCTATCCTTTGACGTTCACCACCTGGCGCAGGCGATGGACGACCTCGACAAGATCGCTTTGCGCCCCGATGACGGCGGAAATATCTTTATAGGCGGCTGGGCTTTCATCGAGCACTCCGGAATCCTTGCGGCATTCAATGCCCTCGGTCGCAGCCTTATGATCTCCGAGCGTAATCTTTTGTTTGGCGGCACCGCGCGACAAGGCCCGTCCCGCACCATGGCTACAAGAACACAGACTGTCTGCACTACCCTTGCCGCGCACAATGAATGAACCGGTGCCCATGGAGCCGGGAATAATTCCAAGGTCTCCCGCCTGCGCCCTGACTGCACCCTTGCGGGTCACCCAAACGTCTTCCCCGAAGTGGTGCTCGCGCGTGGCATAGTTATGATGGCAATTGACTGCCATCTCACCGATTTTGAATTTACCGATATGCTGACGGAGAACGCGTAACACTGCCTCCATCATCGCCTTGCGATTTTCATCGGCATAGTCCTGAGACCACTCGACCGCTTCGACATAGTCGTCGAAATGCGCCGTGCCTTCTGTCAGATAGGCAAGGTCCTTATCGGGCAGGTTCGAGATATGACGCGCCATGTCCTTTTTGGCGAGTGCGATGAAATACTGCCCAATGACATTGCCTGGCCCGCGTGAACCGGAATGCAGCATGACCCACACGGCGTCATTTTCATCGAGGCAGACTTCGATGAAATGATTGCCAGTGCCAAGCGAGCCCAGCTGGTGCGCCGGTGCCTTGTGCGAGATTTTGGGATGTTTGTCGATAATCCTGCGATATCGTTCGTCAAGCTGACGCCAGCGTTGGCCGACCGAATCCGGCACCACTTCCCAACCGCCTTTGCGCGCTCTGCCCTTTGTTGATTGAAAGCCGTGCGGTACGGCGCGTTCAATATCCGCGCGCAATTTGCTGAGCGAATCGGGCAGGTCGCGCGCGTTGGCAGAGGTCTGCCAGGCCATCATTCCGCAGCCGATGTCGACACCGACGGCTGCCGGTATGATCGCACCCTTTGTCGGAATGACGGAGCCGACAGTTGCACCTTTTCCGACATGACAGTCCGGCATGGCCGCAACGTGTTGATGGACGATCGGCAGGCGCGCGATATTCTCTAACTGGCGCACCGCCTCGGCCTCGACCGTTACGCCGCGATTCCAGATCTTGACAGCACGTCCGCCGGCAATATCGAGATGTTGATGATTGGTCGGCCCGTCCTCGCTCATGGCTTTCTCTTTCGCGTATCGGCGGTCACAACTAACGCCTTTCGCCGTCGCTTTCCTAACTTAAATAATAGCCGCTGTTGATTGCCTCGCGCCACATTGCAAGCGCTGCAGGCGCCAGGCCACAGGGCAGATCCTCTTGCGGCGCCGAATATTTGTGTGCGCCAATACCGAACTGAATAACGGTGACCTTCGGAGGCGGATTAATATCGGCCAAGCGTGGCAAAATGATATTGAAATAATTGGAGGCTGTGTGATCGCGGGATAAGGCGCATATCATATAAAGAATGGGCGGCACCGGTTTGACCCCTGGCCCTTCGAGCGGCTTTGGGTAATCGAGATATCTTTTGATGAGGGCCTCCGTATCGGCTTTATCAAGGCCAAGCCGTTTCGCTACCGCTTTAGCCGATCGGGTAAGTTCTGGAATACAGTTCAGATGAATAATATATTCCGCCTTGAACTCTGGAAAAATCTTGATTTTGTCCCAGGCGGCAAACACATCTTCGATCAACGCCGGCAGGCTCATTAAGGCATCGGGGCCGACACTGCGCAACGCTTCGGCACCCTTATAGCGCGCTGTGTCCCGCCACGTTCTCAATACCAGATCGGTGAAGGGGCTCAGCCATTCATTGCCGTTGACCTCGCGCCAGATTGAGCCGAATGGTGAGTTCTCAATGCCGATGATACCGACCGCATTCTCAAGACGCTGCAACAGCATGTGCGAAAACGGCCCACCTGTGGAATGGCCGTGTACGTAAACTGAATAGTCTGGCTCTGGGAAGAAGCGGCGGCACAAATTCAGCATCGCCGCTTCGAAGGCCATCGGCCAAGCCGCCATACGGTCATAGAACACTGTGCCAGGCTTGGCGCGCGCCAGCTGAAACGTTCCATACGTTTGTTTCAAGCCAGCCTCGGTGACGATATCGTACTGATCAGGCCCGATAACCTCGCCGCGTTTCCAAATTGGCACCCGTGCTGTGCCGTCGGGATTTATGGTGTCTCCAGGCCAGTTGTGTTCCGGGTCATCGAAATAGAAGCGTCCCGGAAATGTCATCGAAATCACGCGATAGCCGCACTTCTTGGCGACCAGGTTTGCCATCGCTTCGTGAAATCGATAATCGGAATCGCCGCCATGCATCAGGAAGACGCCAATCTTGCGCCCGTCCGGCCCCTTCGGGATCTGGTCTGCGTTCTTCGGTTCATAGACAATTGTGCCGATATCCCAATCGAGCCCTGCAACCTCAATACGTGAAATATCTTCGTATCGATCGGTATCGATATCTGGCTCGGCCAACACTTGCTCCGAAAGCGCGATCAATTGATCACGGTCGAGTTTTTCCGGCGGCGTCCAGGTGTCGGTAGACATCGTCAGGCTGACCTTTCGTAATATGTCTTTGTTGCGCAGTGCCGACCATAGACATGTTGGTCATGTCGTATTAGCAGTTTTGCATCAAAGCGGTTTGCCATCGCTGGTGGCCCAGGCCTCTTGCATAAAGATGTTTGAGGGTAGCGTTTCATCGAGCACTTTGCGTGCCGCTTCCGGTCCAGCAAGCGGCAGGCTGTTATCTTTTATGAGCCCGATTTGCTTAAGCGCAGATCCTTGATCCCAATAAAGATGTTCGTGGCATACCTTGTCGCCGCGGAATTTTACAATGATGACCGTTGCAATTTCCACGGTCTTGCCAGTCGGTGCGATACCCGGGAAATAGCGGTCAATGACCTGGTCGTGTCGAAACTTGGTGTAGCTTTCGAGGACCAGCCTGTCTGGCCCCATTGTATAGGAAATGCGCACGCGTTCCCGCCCGCCGGCGTTCTGCGTCACAAAGTGATACTTATAAAATCGCTTCAACATGTCATGTCCGACGCCACCGGCAAGTGTCGGTACGTGATTGACATAGGGCTGATCGATCATCGTGGCCATCGTCGCATCGACATCCATGGTCGTGAATTCATGGTGCACGTGCTGGGCGAACAATTCTACAAAGTCGAAATATGGCCCGGCAACGCGTCGGATCAACTCCAGCGTTCGCGTATGCGCCAGATCGTCGGCGCGCCGGTCGTAGCTCGCGCGCCCAGGCATTGCAAAGCCTGCCTCTGCTTCCGGCCATTGAAAGATGCGGGAGCCATCGGCGCGGCGCAATGAGACTTTCAACCTGTTGGCCATGTCGACCGTTTGCTCGTCGCCGGCCGTCCCGAATTGAATAACGAATGGACATGGAACGGCCTCAGTGAGGCTCTGAAGATCATTGCCCGCAGGCGGATCGAATGCCACGACTGCCGCGAAGCCAGCATCTTTCGCGGTCTCCAGTGCCAGAACACCGCCAATACCATGTCCGACAGCAACGCAAGGTCCGCTTGTTTGCGGCAGGTCGGCTAGAAGTTTTCGAGCCGCAACGATATCCGCATGGTCCTGTGCACCGGCAAGTGCCAACACGGCATAGCCCTCCTCACCGAACAAGTCCGCCCTTTGGCGCAGAGCGTCGTCAATCTCAGTGCCATCACCGATGAGCATCAGACCCGGTCCGCGGCCGCTATGATGGAGTGCGCCATAAGCGGAAATCTCGTGGCCATTTAGGATAAGCCTGTACTGGCCGGTTTGAAGTGTTTGGTTCATGTAAGACGTCCTCGTTGGCGCTAAGTGTCCAGCGGCTTGCTATTTCCGCCGCCGGCGTCGGTTGGCGCGGCGCATGGACTGATCTTCGCGCCGCTCGGCCTTCCGGCTTTCCTCGATCGCCGCCTGTTCGATCGCGCGCAGCCGGTCGCGCTCCTTGTTCCCACGGGCCTGCCAGAGCCGGCGGATCAGTATGCCGACAAGAAAGCCGCCGACAAGTACGGCGATAACGAAGGGATCGGTTAAGAACTGTGGCACGGGACTGCGAATTCCTTTCGTCGGTAAAACGGGTCAAGTCGGCATTGGATAGCAACGAGACACGACAAATCGTGACTTGCCACCGGCATGAGCGCTTGTCACAGGGGGGCGCCCTGGCCTATAGGCCAGCACGACCACCAGCATATTGGCCCGCACAAACAAAATCGGCAAATCTCGGTGCAAGCAATTGACTGAAAAGACCACATCGACTCCTCCATCAACATCTTGGCGCTGGGTGGTCCTGTGCGGCGTCTGGCTCATCTATTTTAGTTTCGGCCTAACGATCAGCGCGCTCGCCCCTCTGGTCACCTACATCATAAAGGATTTTGAGCTCACCCATACCCGAATGGGAAGCATTTTGGGCGCCTGGCAATTCGTGTATTTTTTTGCAGCCATCCCCTGCGGCATACTGGTTGATCGCATCGGGCCCGCCCGGGCCTTGCTGGCGGCATGTCTGATCATGGCGTTATCGGGATTTGCGCGCAGCCTCGCCACCAACGAATACGTCCTGTTTCTGGCTGTTGCCTTGTTCGGCATCGGCGGCCCATTGGTCTCATCAGGGGCGCCCAAAATGATTGCCACATGGTTTTCGGGAGCCGAGCGCGCACGTGCGATGGGCATTTACATTACCGGGCCGGCATTGGCCGGCATGCTGACGCTGGCAGGAACCAACTCGGTTTTAATGCCACTGATGTCGGGAAGCTGGCGGGCCATTTTGGCGTTGTGGGCAACGGCAGCGACGGCAGCAGCCATACTCTGGCTGATCATCATACGCACACGTCAGCCAATCGCCCCCGCGAGCCAGCCGGTACCGCCGCCTGATCGCAGCCGCAAAACATTTCTTGCAATTCTGGGATTGCCGGATGTTCGCCTGGTTCTGGTGATCGGCTTTTGCATTTTCGCCTTCCTGCACGGACTGACACATTGGCAGCCAGCGATGTTGCGCCATGCTGGCATGAGTAATGTCGAGGCCGGTTATTGGGCCGCCTTGCCCACCTTTGTCGGCCTCATCGGTGCGTTGATTATACCGCGCTTTGCAACTGCAGAGAGGCGCCTTGCCATATTGGCGGTTCTGGCGGTTGCCGCCAGTCTGGCAGCGATTTGCCTTCAAGCGGGCGATGGTCCGGTCCTGGCTGCCGGATTGATATTACAAGGGATCGCGCGAAGCTCCTTGATGACCATTGCGATCCTGACATTGATCGAACTGCCGGGCGTGGGTACGCAGCGCGCCGGAACGGCAACGGGCTTGTTTTTTGTGATGGAAGGACTTGGCGGCACGATTGGCCCGTTGGCGGTTGGCGCGTTGCGGGATATAACAGGAACTTACGCCGCCGGCTTGGTGCTGCTGAGCCTCTTGCCCGTGATAATCCTAGCGGCTGTCGGTGGGTTACAACGTCTGAAAGCGGCGCGCCGGCCTGCTGCGCCAGCCTCGCAATCTTGAACTAGGAGCACTGATCCACCATATCACTGTTATCGTTAAAGAAGTGCCCGCATGGTGCGGGGCTTGACTGCCAGGGGACGCTCTATCAGGGGTCCTACTGATTTGAACGCGTCAAGGTCGCTTAGAAAGGGCTTTGAAAAATGGCACGACTATCCCACCTATCGAGCCCATTTTTGCTGGGCTTCGAGGAGATCGAGCGCCTCATAGACCGGGCCGGCAAGTCCGCCGGTGATGGTTACCCGCCCTATAATATTGAGCGTTTATCGCCATCTGAAAACGAAAAGTCGGATGCTGTCGAGGTTTTGCGCATTACACTGGCGGTCGCCGGATTTTCACGCGATGAACTCGACATAACAGTCGAAGACAATCAGTTGATTGTCCGTGGGCGTCAAAAAGATGAACCACGGCGCGATTATCTGCACCGTGGCATTGCAGCCCGCCAGTTCCAGCGCACCTTTGTTCTGGCAGACGGCATCGAAATCCAATCAGCCGAACTATCCAATGGCCTGTTGCATATAGATCTTGTTCGCAATGAACCGGAAAGAACGGTACGCAGTATCGCAATTAACCAGGCGGAAGATTGATTTTTCGGGCCTTACAACCAAGCCGTTCGAATTGTTAAGAAAATTTGTATATTCTGGGACGTGCCGGATTTCTTGGCCTCGGCATTCAATCGATCGACTTGCGTCACATTGGCCGTCAAGATGACACAAGCTAAAGGTCTTCTGCTATGAGATCTGAGATCGTTGGCTGTGCACGTTGGGTAATAGTCCGGTTGTCGTCTGCTCTAGTATGGAGGGCACGTGATATGAATTTTGAAAAGAAGACCAAGATCGGTCGGTCGACTCGTGCCGCAGCTGGTCTCGTGCCTGCCATGACAGAGCGTGAATTTGCAGCTTTGGGCGACGGGACGATCGCCTATGTGAAGGAAATGACCTCTGACGAGGCCATTGAGATGTTCCCGTCGATTGACGATCTGCCCAGTGGCATGAGCCTTTACGCCCTGCACGCAGCCGACGGTACGCCGATTGCGCTTACAGACACCTTGCAGGCAGCTATCGGCCAAGCCATGGAAGATGAACTCGAAGTACGCAGTGTGCACTAGATCATTGTGCGCAAATCTTGAATCGCATCAATGATCTAGACTCTGCGCACATACATGATCGCCAAACAAGCCCCGAGCAAATTATCTGCTCTTGATCGACATCGTCTCGGTTCCAATTGAAATGAGATTGCTCTAACGGGATATTATCGACCTTGGCACCAAAAATGCCGACCGCCTCACTGGACCGGCATTGTAACTTCGCAACGCGCTTACGATTTTTCGGCTGGCCGCCAGCCGGCTGAGAAAGCCTCAGCTTCGCTGCAGAACCACCGTTCCCCACGCCTCTGTCGTACGGTTACGCGCGAATATCCTGGTGTCCAGGGCGGCACGTAAATGCGTTTGCCACGCCGCACCGCGCCTTTGATTGGGCAACCGCTGGGTGCGCGTGCCGTCGCCGTCTTCCAACGGCGGTTGCGATACACCGTTGGCCGCTCATTGTTGCCTCGCCAAATACCGCGACGCTTTTCCTTTGCGGTCCCTTCTGCCTCTGAGTACCTGGCAAAAAAACCTGTTGCGGCAAACACATAGCCACGTTCGACCAAGTATTTTGCAAGATCTGTCTTGCTGGTGCGGCATGCCGCCAACGTCCGCCCACCGTTGTCACGACCGCTGACGGTGCACACGATCTTGCGCCGGTTGACCAGTCGCCCTAAGGCAGCACGTGCCGCACGACCGCACCGCCAGCGCCGTCGTGTTTTGGTTTTGCATCGCTGCAAGAGTTCAGGCGCCTCGATACCCTCAAGCCTTATCAACCTGCCGGCGAGTCGTATTGTGTCACCACTTACCGCCCTGGCGTGACCGGTAATCGTCTCGGTGGGTGTAACAGTGAACGACGACAGCGATGGGTTCGGCAAATATCCGGAAACGGACGACCAGGAAAACCAAATGGCAGCGATGACAGTCGCTAGTCCTGCACCTGCCAAGACGCGCCAGCTCGGTCGATATCGTCCAACGGCACCAAGGTGTGCCACAAAGCCGGGAGGCTGCGGCCATGACCATGTTAGACCGAACCGTCGTGCTGCTGACCAACAGGTTGCCACCACAATGGCAGCCAATCCAAGCCCTTCACCGATGATGGTTGCCTGGCTGGCCCCGAAGCTGATTTGCCAAATATAGGATGCCAGCGCCGTGATCAGGCCCACAACGAAGAGGGTTGGTAGAAGCGGCAGACGAGGTGCATGCCTGCCAACGAATGCCATGACGCGCTGAAACAGAACGCGCAACAGGCCCACGAGCCACCAGTTGGCCAGCTTGATCCAATACCAAGACCAGACAGCACACCAACCTAGGAATGAAACGCTGCGCCTGAAGGCGACTTTGATCCAGGCCCAGCTGCGCCCCGCCGCGGTGCGTCCTGCGCTGGCGCCTTTTGCGCCGGCCTCGCGCACACCATCGGCAACCGCTTGTTTGGCGTCTTCGATGCGCCGGCGCCGGTCCGCACGCCTCAGCTTCACTGTGGTCCGTACGTACTCCCGCCACTCAAAGCCGTCGTTTTTCTTTTTCCATCCAAACATGGTGCCCAGACCCAATAGAATCAGACGAAACAAAACATAGTATGTCTCGTGTTGTGACTTGGAGCTTGATTTGCAGAACCAGCTAAGCTGGATTTCGCCCATCATATGCGAGAGACACGTCTATTTGGGCACATTTTATGCGGTGGATTCGTGGCATTGCCTAGGCTCCGATGCATTTCGCTTGTGAAACTTCTGCGCAAAAGTTGGCGCTTAGACGGGAATTCTGTAATGCACGACACCAAATGGTTTGTTGGTCAATCCGTTCCCGGCCGAATTTTCCAGACACGAATAGTCCCATCGCCAACAGCGGCTGCGATCGATTTGCCATCTGGCGCGAAGGCCACGCCATTGACGCGTTTGCCCATTCGGTAAGTTCGAGCCGGGCGGCGTTTGTTCGTGTCCCACAGACGAACGGTGCCATCGGCTCCTGCCGAGGCCAATATCCCGCCGTTCGGCGAAAATATCAGACTCGTCACGGGGCCTTTATGGCGCCGATACAGTCGCCACAATCGTCTTGATTTCGTTGACCATAGCCGTATGCGTCCCTTGAGATTGGCACCGGCAAGTTTGCGGCCATCGGGAGAGATTGCGACGGCGACGACAAAGTCACGATGACCGCGATAGGTTCGGATCAGCTCTAGATCATCGAAGTCCCACAGCCGGACGGTTTTATCAGCACCACCCGATACAATGAGCGCTCGTTTTTCAGAGAAGGCCAACGACTGGACGGCGTTGGTATGGTCTTCAAAAAGATGCACCGTCTGGCTGCCGGCCCGAAGGTCCCACAGTGCAATTTTCCAATCGTGTCCGGCAGCAATGAACCTGTCCATACTACCGGCAAACGCCAGAGCCCACACCGGAACTTTATTGCGTTGGTACTCTTGGATCAGTTTGCCGGTTTCGAGGCTCCAGAGCGCGATCACACCATTGACATGACCTGTGAGAAGCCTGGAACCAAACGCCGCCGTTGCGGTTGCAGCCCCATGTCGAAGTGTGATGGTTGACACCAAAGCGCTATTGTCGGTGTGCCAGATTTTCACTGCACCATCGCTACCTGAACTAATGAGGCGTTTGCCGTCACCTGTAAAAGCGATAGAACGCACAGCCCCTTTGTGGGCAGCAATCTGTCGCGGTACGAACCTCGGTTTTTTGATCGTTGGTGTTTTGGGTTTAGCGGACGGCTGGACCGACGCCGTAGGGCGCGGCGGTGGCGCGCGCTGTGTTGATTTGGCCGCGCGCGCCGGGCTCGCCGTCTTGGTTTCTTTAACTGGTGCAGTAACGACCGAGGCGCGATCGTTCTGGTATTTGACGGCCAGGCCGGCGATCAGTGCGCCAATCAGCAGCTTGAACGCGATCGGACGCCAGCGACGCGACTTGGCCTTGCGGACAGGCTTTGGGCGGCGGCGGGCTACGACTGCTTTATCTTTTGCACCACCCTTTGCAGCCGGCGCCTTTTGTTGCTTGGCCGCCGGTTTTTTCGGCGTATCCTTCGCCTTGGCTTTGCCATTTGCCTTTGGCTTTTGCTCCGGAGATTCTGGCGCGACGTCACCGTTTTTTGACCGCCGCAATGCGCTGGCCAGCGATTTGGGTTTGCCGGGCGGTGTTGGTGCACCAGTGGTTATACGGCGAAGCCCATCCATGAAGTCGAGGAAGCCGCCGCGGTAACCGGGAGTATCTGGCGGCGGCGGCACGGTGGCCGGAGCTGCGGGCGGCGGCAACGGATCTTCAAGAACAACTGTTGGTGCCAGTTGGGTTTTCGCCTTCTGCCTTTGGCGCTGGCGTCCGAACAAGGATGCACGCGCTTCATCGGGTGCGAGCAACTCGCCGCGCCATATCTCGATCGACTGTGGTCGTTTTTCTAGGTCGAGCGCCATGGCATGATCGATGGCGTTGAGAAAGCGCGGGCGATAGGTATTGAGGGCGACGTCATGCGCCGACGCCAGCTCATCCTTCACGATACGCGACGGCGAATCGTGTGGCCGCTTGCCGGAAATCATGTGGTACAGCGTTGCACCGAGCGCATAGATGTCGGTCCACGGCCCCTGCTGGCTGCCGGTTTCGGCGTACTGCTCGTAAGGGCTGTAGCCCGGTTTGACCAGGGCACTGACGGTGCGCGAATGCCTGGCGATTTCCCCGCGTGCTGAACCGAAATCTATCAGGACTGGTGAGCCATCGGTCCTAACGATGATATTGTCCGGTGCGATATCGCGATGCAGGAAATCAGCCTTGTGGATGAGAGACAGGGCATCGAGAAGAGGACTGATGATTTCGTCGAGTTCTTTTTGGCTGGGCGCCCGGTTCAGGCCTTTTTGCCAAGCCTTTAGGCTTCGGCCTTCTTCGAATTGCAGTACCATATAGGCGGTGCTGTTCTCTTGAAAGTACCGGAAGACTTTCACGATATTTGGGTGGTCGAATTGCGCAAGTGTCTTGGCCTCTTCGATAAATCGATCCAGGCCCCACTTGTAGTCGACGCTAGACTCCTGCGAACGCGGGATGGCATCATTGCTGCCGCCGCGTGCTGCGAAATCGACCGGGAAATACTCCTTAATGGTCACGGCGCGATCGAGCACAAGGTCTCTGGCCAGGTAGGTAATGCCAAAACCCCCGGCTCCGAGCACCCGCTCGATCATGTAGTCTCCGACCAACAGCGTATCGGCAGGCAATGCCAAAACATTTGTTGTCGGCGTAATTTGCGGCGCCGGCGCCACCATTTTTTCTGGTCGCCTCGATTGCTGATTTGTCCTTGGGACTGAGTAACGGATCTCAGTCCTGCCACAATTGCACACTGTTCCCAGACTAAGCAAAGAATATGGCAATTCTGATCCGCTTAGGCGCTGACGTCCAGACCATTGCATAGTTGCATCCATGAAAAAACGCTTGTTACCAACCGATTTTGGGATTGCTTGACACGCTTCCGCCTATTTGCGTTTTCACACTTTACACTTGCCTCTTGCCGGAGCGTCGCCAGACTAGGTCACAGGCAGTTGGCTGGCGCAAACCGTGGACGAAGCCCGAAATGTGGCAAATCGGGGTTGCGCCGCCTGGCGCGTCCGTCTTGGATACAGCCACATCTACGAGGCATCTCGCCGCCACGATTTCCAACACCCGTCCGGCCATCGTTCGAGCCGACGGATAAAGACAGCACAAAGGTCATAGCTCAGGTGGAATGGGATTGGACTAGGCTTGGCGAACTTTGGCCTGCATTCACCAGCTGGTATGCAGAAAGTTTCCAGCGCCGACCTGAGATTATGCTTGGTTTGGCCGCCACCCTTGCAGTCCCTGTTTTGGCATTGCTGGGGCTCTTTGCGCGGCTTCTACTAAGGTTTGGCCATCGCCGGCGACCATTACGATCAACGTCGACCGTTTTCGAGCACCCGCCGCTATACCTCAAGGTCGAGGGCAACCTCAAAGAACACCTCGGCAGTCCGGCGCCGGGCTACGCGTTGTCCGCTGGTCTGACCAGGATCGGCCGACACGAGGACAACGATATATGTCTTAATAATCGGACGGTTCACCGCTATCATGCCTCAGTCGAGCGCTCGCTTGATGCCGGTTGCTATATTCGTGATCTAAGCGGTCCGGATGGCAACGGTGTTCGCTTGAATGGTCAGCGCATCGATGCAGGTCAAGTGGCGAGTGGTGATATCGTTGAGTTGGGCCAAGTGCGATTGCGTTTTGTGGCCAGCAATGTAGAGAACATTGAATTGCAAGCTGAGGCGCGGCAATGATTATGCGGCGGCGTGCAACGGATCAGCAGAACCACGGCGGTTCGTGTATCAAGGAGGCAAGCGATGGCAGCAGATGAAGAAGGGGCAAAGCCGAGTGCGACCAATCGAATTCTCGGATCGCTGAGGGACGCTCTGGCTGCGGCCGGCCGGGATGAAACCGGCCAACCGAAATCTGCCGCTGGCGCCCCGCCGGCGCAACATGAGCCGACCTCGTCTGATGAAAAAACCGAGCGCGTCGCACCCGTTAAAGACCTAGCTGGTGCGAATGACGATGATCCAAAAACCATGTCAGCCGCTGAGGCAGCCCGGCATGCGCGCGGCGGCACACCGAATATTCCCCCGGTCGCTGCATCCGGTGCGCCAGACGACCGTCACGTCGAATTTGATGCCCCCCCGACAACCCGCGTCGTTCGTGAGGAGGAGACAGTTGTGTCAGCAGATGATGAACCGAGCACCCAGATGTTGCGTGGCAATCAAAAAGTAAAGCGTGGCGATTATCACGAAGAACCGGTGGTTGGCTGGCTCGTTATCGTCGGCGGTCCTGGTCTCGGGAGCTACCGGCCCATTTTTGAGGGCAACAATGCGCTCGGGCGCAGTTCATCTCAGCGGATTCCGATTAATTTTGGAGACGATGCGATTTCGGGCGAGGAGCAATGCTATATCCGCTACGATTCGGCGGCTCGAAGTTTCCTTTTTGTGCCCAATCTCGCTAAAGCCAATGTTGTATCGTTGAACGACACGCGTCCGACCGGTGCCGTCGCTTTGTCGGCGATGGACGTCATCACGGTTGGCCGCACACAATTGGTGTTCGTGCCGTTCTGCGGTGCGGAATTTGATTGGTCAGATCTCGATCAAGGCAAGGAACAATAGTGCAATTTTTGGCTGCATTATCTGCGACCAGGGGCGCGCGGGAGTATCAGGAAGACACGGCCGCCCTCTGGCCGGCGCCAACAGCCGCTGACCAGGCCTCTAGCGAGGCAAGCCCGATTCTCGTCGCGGTGTTAGCTGACGGCATGGGCGGTCATGCCGGTGGCGCGCTGGCCAGCCGCATGGTTTGCGAAAAGTTCATGACCGCGATCTCGGACGATGAGCCCGACCGCGAAATACTGATGCAAGGCGTCATTGCTGCAAATCAGGCAGTGGAAGCAACCATCAACGTTCGCCCCGAGTTGACCGGTATGGGCTCAACACTGGTAGGTGCACTTTTTAAGGCCGGCGCCATGCACTGGGTAAGCGTCGGCGACAGCCCCCTCTATCTCTATCGCCGCGGTGAGATTGCGCTGATTAACGAGGATCACTCGCTGGCGCCGGCGTTGGATCAATTGGCGCGCGAGGGCAAAATCACCGCGGAGCAGGCGCGCTCCGACCCGCGGCGCCACATGTTGCGCTCTGCCGTGACCGGCGAGACCCTGGAGCTCGTCGACGTCTCGCAAACGCCACTGGAACTTGATGCAGAGGATTTAATCATCGTTGCGAGCGACGGTATCAACACGCTTGAGGATGACGAAATTGCCCGTGTTGTGACGGCCTATGCGCGTGATGGCGCCGCCGCCGTTGCAAATGCAATCATTCGCGCCGTCGAGGACATGCGTGCCCCCCATCAGGACAACACGACGGTGATCGTGGTGTGCCCGCGTGTGTCGGACTGAGCGGGTCAGGTCTTTTGCGCCATCCATCCACAGTGTCGTTGGCGCCTTGCACTCGAAATTTTTTGCGAATCAGCTTTTCTGGTGCCGCGACCAGCAATGCCTGCTGCGAGGCTGAATGCCGGCTTCTATCGTGGATTTTGGCGGTCGCTATCGTGCCGGTGTGGCGTTTGAGACAATGGTGTCGATCGAGAACAACGACGGATTGACGAATTAAAGGAGCGTTCATCACCACCCAGAACCCTCTAACCACTTGATTAAAAAGTCGAAAATTAAGCTTTCTGCTGAGCTTTCCGTCTTTTGCGGCTAGGATGTGCATGCCCGAATCGGGTATCAGAACCTAGGCGGGGGAAGGCTGGGCGGATTTGTGCTGTCTGGCGCTCCCCATCGATGGCGAAGTCACGGTGCTCGGCGGGGGGCTCTGATGCACGTTTGGCAACTGGGGGCAGCTTCGGCTGCGGTGATGCTCGTGGGGTGTGCCGTGACCCCCGAGCCATTGAGCGATGGCGAACGCACCGCCTATGCCAACGACATGCGCCAGCGCGTCGTCGCCGCCCAGGAACCGATTTCCCGCCGCATCAGCCTGTATGAGGCTATGGCCCGCGCCCTTAAATACAATCTCGACAAGCGCGTCAAGGAGATGGAAATCATCTTGCGCGACCGCCAGCTCAGTGTTGCCCATTATTCCAAGCTGCCCACCTTAGTTGCCAATTCCGGTTATGCCGATCGCAGCAACTATGCCGGTGGCAGCAGCGTCCGGATCCTGGCCCCGCGCGAAATCGGCTCTGAAAGCCTGACCTCGTCCTCGTCGTCCGAGCGCGATGTGCGCTCGGCTGATTTGCGCTTCTCCTGGCACATTCTGGATTTCGGTTTGTCTTGGATCCGCGCCAAACAGGCGGCCGACCGGGCGATGGTGGCCCGTGAACATCGCCGCCGTGTGATCAATAGAATTACCGAGGATGTGCGCGTTGCCTATTGGCGTTCGGTCACCGCAACGCGCTTGCTCTATCGCTTGCAGCGCCTGGAAGCGCGTGTCAACCGGGCCCTGAAAGACACCCAATCGCTGGCGGTCAAGCGTCAGACCTCGCCATTGACGGCGCTGACCTATGAGCGTGAGCTGGTTCAAATTCAGCGCGAGATCCGCCGTCTCAGCGGTGATCTAAGCACCGCCAAAGCGCAGCTTGCAGCCTTGATGAATATCGATCCCGGCGACAGATTCCGTGTCGTGGTGCCGCGCCGCATGCCGCAGCCCCGCCATATCGGCCTGTCGGCCCGCGCGATGGTTGCCCGCGCTCTGTTGAGCCGTTCGGAATTGCGCGAAGCCGCCTACAATCAGCGCATCAACGACCGTGACGCCGAAGCAGCGATTTTGCAGATGCTGCCTGGCGTTTCGTTTTCCGCCGCCCCGAATTGGAATTCCAACACCTATTTGTTCAACAGCCATTGGGTGGCCTGGGGCGCGCGGGCCAGCTGGAACCTGATGCAGGTGTTTTCGTATCCCGCGCGCCGGGCCGAGATTGACGCCAAGGATGATTTGCTGGACAAGCGCGCCCTTGCCGTCACCATGGCGATCATGACCCAGGTACACGTCGCCCGCGCCCGTCTCATCCATGCCCGTCGCAAATATCGCTCTGCCCGCCACTACAACTATGTACAGCTGCGGATCGTGCAACAGATCCGCCAGGCGCTGGCGGCCGGCAAGGTCTCCGAGCAGGCCGCCATCCGCGAAGAGATGAACGCGCTTGTGGCCCAGACCAAACTGGATCTCGCCTATGTTGAACTGCAAAGCGCGTTTGCCAACGTCTATGCCTCGATGGGCCTGACGCCATATGCCAACGCGGATCTGACCCATCGCACTGTCACGGCATTGAAGGCCTCACTGCGCAACGGCTGGCGCCAGCTCGGCGATCGGTTTTAAACCCGCGCGCTGACCGCAATGCCGCCGATATCCCGCTTAGCCAAGGAATCTGTTCACTGGCTGCCATCCAGAGCGCAGTGCTGCTGTGAACCAGCGCACCCGCAAAGGTGAAAAAATACTACGGCAGGGACAGCTTCCTAGAATGCGCCGCCCCCCACCGGTTATCAGCTGACTTATTCTGCAGCGCTTGCCACCGTTTGCCCGTTGATCACCAGGCGGCCATCCCCGACAGAGATTACAACCTGGTCGCCATCCTTGATCTTGCCGGCCAGGATATGCTCTGCCAGCGGGTCCTGCAGATTCTTCTGAATGACACGCTTGAGCGGCCGGGCGCCATAGGCAGGGTCGTATCCCATATTGGCAAGCCACGAGCGCGCCGCATCGTCGACGTCAAGCACGATCTTGCGCTCATCGAGTAGCGCCTGCAATTGCTGCAATTGAATACCGACAATCTTTGCCATGCTGTCGCGTTTCAAACGGCTAAACACGATGATGTCATCAATGCGATTGATGAATTCAGGTCGAAATTTTGTCTTGACCTCGGCCTGCACAAAGGCGCGCGCCTCACTCATGTCGTCGCTGTCTTTGAGCGCGACCAGATATTCTGCACCGATGTTCGAGGTCATTATGATCAACGTGTTCTTGAAGTCCACGGTCCGACCTTGACCATCGGTCAACCGGCCATCATCGAGCACCTGCAACAAGACATCGAACACGTTCGGATGGGCTTTTTCGACTTCATCGAACAAGATCACCTGATAAGGCCGGCGCCGCACGGCCTCGGTGAGAGAGCCCCCCTCCTCATACCCGACATATCCCGGTGGCGCCCCGATCAGGCGCGCGACAGAGTGCTTTTCCATGTACTCAGACATATCGATCCGAACGATGGCCTGCTCATCGTCGAACAAAAACTCGGCCAGCGCCTTGGTGAGTTCCGTCTTACCGACCCCTGTGGGACCGAGGAACATGAAAGATGCAATTGGGCGATTGGGATCCTGCAGACCGGCACGCGCCCGCCGCACCGCCGTTGAAACAGCCGCAACAGCTTCGTCCTGACCAACGACACGTTTGGAGATTTCCTCTTCGGCGCGCAGCAGTTTTTCACGTTCGCCTTCGAGCATGCGATCGACAGGCACACCTGTCCACCGCGACACAACGCCTGCAATATGGTCCGGCGTGACCGCCTCCTCGACCATGGCGTTGTCGCCTTCTCCTTGGGCGTCCGATTGCAGCCGGCGCTCAAGATCAGGAATGTCCTTATATTGTAGCTCACCCGCACGGTCATAATCGCCGCTGCGCTGCACCCGTTCCAACTCCATACGTGCCTGATCGAGTGCTTCCTTTATCTTCTGGACGCTATCGAGCTTGTTCTTTTCGGCCATCCAGGTTTGTGTCAGGGCCTGACTTTCATCTTCCAGGTCGGCGATTTGTTTTTCTATTTTCGAAAGTCGATCCTTAGAGGCGTCATCGCTTTCCTTTTTGAGCGCCTCGCGTTCAATTTTCAGCTGAATGACTTCGCGGTCGACGGCATCGAGCTCTTCTGGTTTGGAATCGATTTCCATCTTGAGCCGTGCGGCGGCTTCATCAACGAGGTCGATCGCTTTGTCGGGCAGAAACCGGTCAGTGATGTAGCGGTTCGACAGTGTAGCCGCCGAAACCAAGGCGCTATCTGAAATGCGCACCCCATGGTGCAGTTCGTATTTTTCTTTGAGGCCGCGCAGAATGGAAATGGTGTCCTCGACTGTCGGCTCACTGATAAACACAGGTTGAAAGCGTCGCGCAAGCGCTGCATCCTTTTCAACGTGCTTGCGGTATTCATCCAAAGTCGTGGCCCCAATGCAATGCAGTTCGCCGCGCGCCAGCGCCGGCTTGAGCAAATTGGAGGCGTCCATCGACCCTTCGGATTTGCCGGCCCCGACGATGGTGTGCATTTCATCAACGAACAACACCACGCGTCCGCTTTCGGCTTCAATTTCCTGCAACACGGCCTTGAGGCGTTCCTCGAATTCACCGCGGTACTTCGCGCCAGCGATCAAGGCGCCCATATCGAGGGCCAGGAGTTTTTTGTTCTTGAGGCTGTCGGGGACGTCGCCTTTGATAATGCGCTGCGCCAGACCTTCCGCAATAGCGGTTTTTCCGACCCCGGGCTCGCCGATCAATACGGGATTGTTCTTTGTGCGCCTGGACAAGACTTGGATTGCGCGCCGGATCTCTTCATCACGCCCAATCACCGGGTCAATCTTGCCTTCCGCTGCCGCTTCGGTCAGATCGCGTGCATAGCGCTTGAGGGCATCATAGCCTTGTTCAGCTGAGGCAGTGTCCGCGGTTCGGCCTTTGCGCAGCGCCTCAATCGCACCATTGAGGGCTTGGGCCGTAACACCAGCTTGAGCGAGAATCTTATGTGCTTCGCCTCCCGGTGCTATGGCAAGGGCGAGCAGCAGGCGTTCCGCGGTGACGTAAGAATCACCCGCTTTGTCTGCAAGTTTCTCTGCTTGTTCGAAGACCTTGGCGGTTTGCGGCGCCAAATAGATCTGGCCAGCACCGTCGCCCGAGACTTTGGTCAACGATTGCAGCGTGCTTTCGGTCTGAGCAAGAACTTGCTCGGCATTGCCGCCCGCAGCGCGAATTAGCCCCGAAGCAAGGCCCTCGGGGTCATCAATAAGTGCTTTTAGAAGATGTTCCGGCGTGAGCTGCTGATGGCTCTCACGCAAGGCTATCGTTTGAGCGGCTTGAACAAAGCCCTTTGCTCGCTCGGTATAGCGATCGAGGTTCATGTATTTCCCTCCTCAGCGCACCATCACCGCCCATAAACAGATCCAACTGTCAAAGGCGCGGGTCTGGGTGCCGTCATAGAAGTTGTCGGCTATGCTGTCGACGCCCGATTGCGGCGCGCCCACAGGCACCTACTCTATATGGGAATGAATTGGGCTGCTGCAACGGGTTGGTTTGATATGTAAAGCCAACGTTGGAAAGGCCAATAGCGCAATTCCGCCACCGCGACCTCCTAGCGACAGTCGCTAACGCAAATGCCGTTACGCTATGCCGATTGGTTCAATTGGCTTCAAGAATCGACGAGAGCTCGCCTCGAAAGATCACTCAAGCGATCAGCTGCGTCAGTGCATTGCGTGTTCGGAGGCCCGGTCTACTTTATTCAGCCACGCCTTCAGTGGTGTCGCTGTCGCCGGCTTCGCCATTTGCACTCAACTGATCACGCTTTGGGCGCCTGATTGGCCGACGCAAGAAATCCGGCTGGTCATCCTTTGGGATCCCACCGGAATTCTGGTCGCGCTCGCCCTGCTCATCATTGCCGTTCTGAGCGGAGCTTCTGCGCGCTTGATCAGAGGTGCGTTCATTGCGCCCCCGGCCGCTTCGTCCCCGTGCATTACGCCGATTGCCGCCCTCGCCATCAACGCGCGGTTGTTGACCATCGCCATTGTCGTAGGGCTGACGCGACGAACGTTGCTGTGATTTCGGCTGTTCTTGGCCGGCCTCGACCACATCCTCTTCACTATTTTCATCGCCGCTTTCGACGAACTCGCCACTGCCATTTGAGCGGGCACGTCCCCCGTTGGCGCTATCATTAGCTTGGTGCGAGACCTGCTCACGATAAGACATGATGATGCGGTTGTAGTGTTCGGCATGCTGGAGATAGTTCTCCGCCAACACCGGATCTCCGGAAGCCAATGAATCACGGGCGTAAGAGATATATTTTTCCGCAATATGTGCGGGCGTGCCCCTAATTTTAACGTCCGGCCCGTTTGATTCAAAGCTCCGCGTCAATGGATTTTGGTTCTTACGGTTGCGACCGCGCCCCCGACGATTTTGTTGGCCTTGCCTCATGTGCGATTATTTCCAGCCTCTTGCTAATCGATCGAATTCACCATGCCTCTGACCGCAGAATGCGCAGTCCAAGTCATCACAGACAGAGATATCCGATCCGTCCCTCGCAACCACACCCCTGTCAGCACCCCAACCGTCTGCCAACAGGACTATCTTGTTAGTCGATCGTCACACTCGAATTCGTTAAAACCATTCGTGCGGGAACTTGCTAATCAGTCAAAAACAATTGGAAGCTTCGTTAAGGTCCGCACGGTTACAAGAACCGGAGATCCGAACCAATGACCAATTCGCAGTCTCAAACTGCGGCGCAATATGCACACTAGAATTTAAGACCCGCGCGATCGCGTCAAAGCGCATTTAACTCAGCATACCCTGGCCTGGGCCAGATGCCAATAGGTTAGTTGCCGCCGTTCAGGAGCGTGCTTTCCAGGCAACACAGCGCGGCCGACCGTCCAAATCCGCGAACTGACGTATTGCGACATCTGCGCCCACGATTTTCTTGACCAGCGCAATGACGCTGATGCTTTGCCCGACACCAATTTCAAAGGCGCACCAGCCAGAACTCAGGCCGCCGGCAATATTGGTAATAATTTCTTCATAAAACTGAAGACCATCGTCGCCGCCGTCCAAAGCGCCGATTGGATCAAAATTGCGAACTTCCGGCTCTAAAAACGCGATGTCGCCGCTCGCGATGTAGGGCGGATTAGAAACAATCAGATCAAATGGCCCACCCGGAACGGCACCCGATCGCGCCCGCGGCCACTGCGTCCGATCTGCAACGCCATGGGTTATTGCGTTTCGCTCTGCCATTGCCAAAGCGTTGGCAGAAATATCGGTGCCGACGCCCCGGGCTTTTGGCAGCTGGCTGAGCAGCGAGATGAGAATACAACCCGAGCCGGTCCCGATATCGAGAATGTTGATCGGATCGGACTGAAGACCCTCCTCATGTATCAGGCTTAGCGCGCTTTCGACCACGATTTCGGTTTCCGGTCGCGGGTCAAGCGTGGCGCTCGATAGGGCAAATTCGCGGCCATAAAAGCCGCGTTTGCCGATGATTCGGGATATCGGCTCGCGCGCAAGGCGCCGTTTGGCCATTGCCAGGAGTCCGCAACGCAAGTCTCCGATCTCGTCTTCGCCGCGTAAGATCAGTCGAGCGCCATCGATGTCGGCCAGCGCCTGCAACATCAAACGTGCATCGCGTGATGCGCTTTCGATACCGGCTGCTGCAAACCAGGAGGCCACGAGCCGGCCTGCGGCAGAGAAGGTCGTTGTCGGGCGCAACTGTGCAGCCTCGACATATTGGGGCCCGCGTGTACTCATGGCGCCGATGCCCCGTCCAAATCCGCGAGCATGGCCGCCTGCTGTTCAGTGGTAAGCGCATCAATGATTTCATCAAGCCCCTCGCCGGCAAGCACAGCGTCCAGCTTATGCAAGGTCAAGCCGATGCGGTGATCGGTGACGCGGCCTTGTGGAAAATTATAGGTTCGAATGCGTTGTGATCTGTCACCGCTGCCGACCTGCGTTTTGCGGTCGCTCGCGCGCGCATCCGCGCTTCGGCTTCCGTTCCATTTCAAACAATCGCGAACGCAGCACTTGCATTGCCGAACGCCTGTTCTGGTGCTGCGATTTTTCCGCAGCAACCACCACAATGCCCGAGGGTATATGCGTAATGCGAACCGCTGAATCCGTTTTATTGACATGCTGGCCGCCGGCACCAGCCGCACGCATCGTGTCTATCCGAATATCTTCGTCTTTGATTTGCACGTCGATGTCTTCCGCTTCCGGCAGCACAGCAACCGTTGCAGCGGAGGTATGAATTCGACCGCCCGCTTCGGTTTGCGGCACGCGCTGGACGCGATGCACGCCGGCCTCAAACTTGAGCTTGGCGAATACCCCGTGCCCGGTGACAGATATCACCACCTCTTTGTATCCACCGAGATCGTTTTCAGAAGCAGAAATCAGTTCCGTCTGCCAATTGTGGCATTCGGCATATCGCATATACATGCGGCATAAGTCGGCTGCGAAAAGGGCGGCTTCATCGCCGCCTGTTCCCGCCCGAATCTCAAGGATGGCGCTCTTGTTGTCGGCAACATCTTTTGGCAACAAGTGCAATCTGATGTCATGGGTTAGTGCATCGATTTTCTCTTCAAGCGGCCCGCATTCGTCCGCCGCCAAAGCCTTCAGTTCTTGGTCGGCCTCCGGATCGTTTGCAAGCGCTTCCAAGTCCTCGCGTTCCTGACACGCTTGGCGGTAGGATTGGATGGTCTCAACCACGGGATCCAATTCCGAAAACTCTTTCGACAGTTTGGCAAACGCGTCTTGTTCTAGCGATCCTTGCGACAGTTGCGCCTGGATCGCTGCCCAGCGTTCGATCACCTTTTCAAGTTTGTCTTCGGGTAGAGCACTCATTTCTTTGCCATCACGCGCGATAATTCGAGGGACTTCCATTTCCATTTACGCGGATCAAAACGACTTCCACTCGCTCGGTTGCCATGCATTCGGGAAAACGTCTACGGCTGCTTTGGGCCATACACATTCGCCAAGGTGTCGATTGGGATAAAGCTGAGCCAGCAAGGCTAAAACCGACGCCAGCACCCATATAACTATATCACCACCAGTGCCCGGGCGTATCAGCATTTGCTCTAAACTTCGACCCCATTGTCCCGCGCAAAGGTGCGCAGGTCCGCTCTGAGACTGTTGCCCGTGGAATTAAGGCGCTCGTCTAACCATGCTGCCAATTGACCGGCATCCAACGACAGAATCATTGCTTTCACAGGACCAATTGACGCCGGCGCCATCGAAATAGACCGATAACCGATCCCGATGAGAGCCATCGCATCAAGCGGCCGGCCCGCCATTTCGCCACAAAGTGTTACGGAGACCTCGTGGCGCTTGCCGGCATCGACAATAGCCTTGAGTGCGCGCAACGCAGTGATCGACAACGCATCGTATCGGGTGCTCACTTGAGCGCTTGTTCGGTCAGCTGCAAATAAGAACTGTAACAGGTCATTGCTACCGACCGAAACGAAATCGACATGAGGCAGTAGGCCATCCAGTTCAAACAGCAGGCTTGGCACTTCAACCATGACCCCGAGATTAATGGTATCCGGAATTACGTAGCCGCGCCCGCGCAACCAGGCCATCTCCGTCAGGACGATTTCGCGAGCGCGCAAGAACTCCTGGCTATTCGCGACCATCGGAAACATCAAATTGAGCTCATGGCCATTGGCAGCGCGCAACAACGCCCGGGCCTGCATGCGCAACAGGGCGGGCCTGTCGAGGGCCAGCCGAATAGCCCGCCAGCCGAGCGCCGGGTTCTCTTCCGCTGGGTGGCGAATGTAAGGCAGCTCCTTGTCACCGCCGATGTCGAGCGCACGAAACACCACACGACGCCCTTCGGCCCCCTCCAACACCTGGCGATAGGTATCGATCTGTCCATCAAGCCGCGGCAGGGTCTCAGATAGCATGAACTGCAATTCGGTTCGAAAGAGCCCGATTCCATCGCTTCCCGATTGGGCAAGATGCGGTAAATCGACCAGCAGACCGGCATTAATGTTCAACGAGACGAGGGCGCCGTCCTGAGTGATAGCCGGTTGATCGCGCAGCGCCTGATAGCGCTGTTGGCGTTTGGCTCGAAAGCTAGCCTTGTCGGCATAGGCTGATGCGACCTCCGGTGTCGGGCGGATGTGGACTTCACCGCTTTCCGCGTCAACGATGGCCGGATCACCGGTCGCCACGCGTTCAACAATACCGCCCGCCTGCCCGATCGCCGCCAGGCCAAGTGCGCGCGCCACGATGGCAACATGGCTTTGCAATGCGCTTTCCTCGATAATCAGGCCCCGCAATTTGGCGCGGTCATAGTCAAACAATTCTGCCGGGCCCATAGTACGCGCCACAAGAATGGTGTCATCGGGCAGCAGTGCCATGTCCTGAGCCGCACTCGTTCGTCCAGCCAGAAATCGCAACAGGCGATCGGACAAGTCATCGAGATCGCGCAGGCGTTCACGCCAGTAGGGATCGCTTTGGGCAAGCATGCGGGCCCGGGTCGCATTGTGCACGCGCTCCACACTGGCCTCTGCCGTCAAACCTTCTCTGACAGCCTCATTGAGCCGCCGCGCCCAGCCCTTGTCATTTGCGAACATTCGATAAGCCTCAAGGACTTCACGATGTTCGCCAGCCTTGATCATCGTCTCATGCGCCAGTGTTTCATCGAGCCAGGCCTGCAATTGCTTGAGGGCGGTTGCAAGCCGTTGGCGTTCCGCGTCTGTATCTTCGGCGAATAATTGCGTGACGGCGACGCGCGGCTCATGCAGGACAATGTGGCCGAGCGCAATGCCATCCGACAGGATTTGTCCATTCACCAGTGCCGACTGTGTACGCTCGTTCGCATCCTCACCACCGATGCCCTGGACCGATCCCGACGACAAATACTCGCCAAGCAGCATGGATGTGGTTTGCAGCACCTCGATATCTTCTTCGGTGTAGGACTTAGGTGTTTGGTTTTGGACAGCAAGAACGCCCAGTACCTTTCCAGACCTCACAATCGGCACCGCCAACATGGAGTGATAGGCTTCTTCACCGGTCTCTGGGCGATAAGAGAATGCGGGATGATCTTTGGCCTCAGGCTCATTGACGACGACGCCAAGTTCAGCACAACGCCCGATAAGGCCCTCGCCGCGATTGAGCAACGTGTTATGCACCGCATCGGCATTGAGGCCCTCGTTGGCAAACAGCTCAAGCGAGGCGTCTTGTCTTTTGACGTAGAGCGAGCAGACTTCCGCGACCATCAATCCAGCGACCAGAAGAACGATCTTATCCAGCCGTGCCTGATCTTCATCCGGCTCGGCCATGATCTCCCGCAGCCGGCGCACGATGATTCGC
This sequence comes from Hyphomicrobiaceae bacterium, assembly GCA_965223255.1. Taxonomy (GTDB): domain Bacteria; phylum Pseudomonadota; class Alphaproteobacteria; order Rhizobiales; family Hyphomicrobiaceae; genus CBDCWA01. The sequence goes on from CBDCWA010000004.1 coordinate 2,423,484, forward strand.
AAAGCTGGCTCGGGTGTCATATTGGACGTGCCATCACCCCTTCTTGTCGCCATGATTGCGTTCACCCTCGCCGCGCGCTGCGATCTAGATCATCATGCATTAAGTTTGATCCGCCTCAATGAGTCCGGCTTAACGCACAAGGATGATCGCCCTCTAGGAATAGAGCAATCTGCTGCGGATTGGTATCGCGACAATGCCAATTAACAGCCGATAGATTGCTCTAGAAATCCGTATTAAGTGTCTCCCGCAACGTCATAAAGTCAATAACGCCCGGCCCTGCCGCGCGTGATCAAAAACTGTTCAACACGTTACAAATCCAGTCAGTAGGCCACGAAACCCACGCTAGGGAATGGACCCAGTTTGCTCCCGACTGCAAGTGTGCCCGTTATTATCGGTTGAGAGCAAATATCTGCTGTCGATCGCCGTCAAACAAATCCCGCTCAACACGTAGTCGGCTGTGGCGACAACCCGCTAATCTACCGTTTCGGCATCGAGGCCGTAAACCGAATGCAAGGCGCGCACGGCAAGTTCTGCATACTCCGCACCAATCAGTACACTAATTTTAATCTCGGATGTACTGATTGCAAGAATATTGATCCCTTTTTCAGCCAGCGTCTCGAACATCGTCGCTGCGACCCCGGCATGACTGCGCATGCCCACACCGATCACCGATACCTTTACAATATCAGCCGAACTCATGACATCAAAAAAACCGATGTCGTCCTTGGCATCTTGGATGACTTTCAGTGCACGCTGCAATTCGCTGGCCTGCACCGTAAATGTCATATCCGTGCTTTCGCTGTCAGCAGACAGATTTTGCACGATCATATCGACATTGATATTTGCTTCGGCCAGCGCGCCAAAAACGCGGGCGGCTACGCCCGGCTTGTCGGCTACCTTTAGGATCGTGACCTTTGCTTCATCCTTGGTGAAGGCGATACCGCTTACAACCTGGCTTTCCACGATTTCATCCTCATCACAAACAATCGTTCCAATGTCCTGCCAGCCAGAGCCGCTGCTGACTGGCATGATCGCGCCGGGATCGGTAAAGCTCGACAGCACCCTGATCCGCATGCGCTGCACCATGGCCAGCTCGACGGACCGGGTTTGTAAGACCTTAGATCCAAGCGACGCCATCTCGAGCATTTCTTCGTAGGATATTCTGGAGATCCTGCGCGCCTGCGATACGATGCGCGGGTCAGTGGTATAGACGCCGTCGACATCGGTATAGATGTCGCAGACATCCGCCTGGAGCGCGACCGCGATGGCAACAGCACTGGTGTCAGAGCCGCCCCGGCCCAACGTCGCGATGCGCTTGTGTTTCGGCTCCAGCCCCTGGAAACCGGCAACGACTGCGACCTCTCCGCCATCCACACTTTTGCGAAGCGCGCGACCATCAATCTTTGCGATACGCGCCCGCCCGTGCACATCGCTGGTCACGAGCGGCACTTGCCATCCCTGCCAGGAGCGCGCCTTGACACCCATCGATTGCAGCACGATCGCCATCAGACCCGAGGTTACCTGTTCACCGGATGCGACTACGGCGTCATATTCGCGTTCGTCTGCAGTCTCGGCCGCGGATTCGACATAGCTAACGAGTTGGTTGGTGACACCCGCCATCGCTGAGACGATCACGGCGACGGTGTTGCCGGCATCGACCTCGCGCTTTACGTGCGCAGCCGCATTTCGGATGCGGTCGATATCGGCCACCGAGGTACCGCCGAATTTCATCACCACACGCGCCATGCGTTCTCCTAAGTGAAAGAGCGGCTGAACAAGTTTCGAATTATGACAGCGGCGGGTTGATCTGTTGCCTACGCGCCAACCCCCGGACGTCGCGGCCCTAATTTGGACGAGCCCACACATAGCCGCAACCTGCCGGTGTCGCAATAGACTGTTGTTTCAACACAAAAAGGCTTATCTGATGGGGATGAGAGAGTGAGATGGACCGCTTAGATGACCAAGACCCGGCCAACCGTAGATAGCGAAGAGGTAAGGCGATTTTCGCAGATGTCCTCTGAATGGTGGGACCCGAATGGCAAATTTCGGCCCCTCCACAAGATCGGTCCAGCCCGGATTGCCGCTATTCGGGATGCAATTTGCGATCACTATGGCCGAGAAACAAGTCAGAAGAGTCCCCTCAGCGGGCTAAGCATTTTGGATATCGGTTGTGGTGGTGGCCTTGTCTGCGAGCCGTTGGCCCGCCTTGGCGCGACGGTCTCGGGTATCGACCCCTCGGAAAAGAACATAGCCGTTGCCAGCCAACATGCCGCTGGTCAGAACCTAAGTATTAACTATCGCGCTGCCTTGATTGAAGACATCGTCGCCGGCACTGAACAATACGATTGTGTCCTCTGCCTCGAGGTCGTTGAACATGTGCCGGATGTGCCAAGCTTTGTCGCCTTATGCGCCAAGTCCGTGCGTCCGGGCGGCGTCATGGTCCTGTCGACGATCAACCGCACCTTAAAGGCCTTTGCACTGGCAATTGTCGGTGCCGAGTATGTCTTGCGCTGGCTTCCGATCGGTACCCATCAATGGGATCGATTTGTACGCCCGGAAGAACTTCGCCGCCATGTACGTCAGGCCGGCATGGAGCCCAAGCGCTGCGACGGTCTGGTTTATAATCCGCTGACGGACAAATGGTCGTTGAGCCCTGATACGGATGTCAACTACGTCTTGTCGGCCGCGAAGCCGTAGCGGCTCAGTCCCCTCCTCCCAGGACGCTGGCATTTTGCAAGTATTACAGCGTGTTGTGCCCGGCTCCCGGTTGACGCCCGTCGCAAGCGCATGATGTCGAAGTGTCACGGAAGCGGCCAATTATGGGGCTTGCCGGGCAAGTCAATTGCAGAGGCTTGTCCAAGTGTGCTTAGCTGAAAGTGATTTCAGTCTTTTCAGTGGACTAGCGCGGCATGTCTGCCAAGACGAGCGTGTCTTCTTTGGCGTTGGCAATGTGGTGCAGCTGCTGAGCGGACCGATCTCGCGTAGCGCTGCAATCAGCACGATTATTTCGTCTAGATCATCGTACATCTGTTTGGAACCGCAAAGCAGATCCAAGCGCATGCACACAGATGATCGACCTAGGTGGGTGTCGAACAAACTGCATTTTGTCGTGATCCTGTGGGGTGCGATGGCGGGCGGATTGCTGTCGTTTTGCGTTTCAAGTCGTGGTGCGATGTCATGTTGGTTGTCTTGAGAGCGATCGGGCCTTGTACCCGCCAGGTGACACTCGTCGCACGTCGCAGAATTCCGAAATTAGCCAAGATGTCTTTTGAATGCCGGCTCTTACCGGCAATTGCTTTGCGTCGCTTGCTGGGAATGGTTACCAATCTCCAGCACATTCAAACCGGTCGAACATAATAAACGGCTTACTGATCGTCGGGTGCGAGCCCGCGCGAGTGCACAACTGGAGGGACTACAAGTGTCTGAGGGGCAGGTCAAAGATCGCTTGGCATTGGTTGTGGGCAACGCAGCCTACAAGAATGCTCCCAAATTGCGCAACGCAGTCAACGATGCGCGTTCCATATCCGAGGAATTGACGAAGTTGGGTTTCGCGGTTCGCACCGAAGAAGACCTCGATGGCGAGCAGTTCCAGCGTACTATCGGTCAATTCGTCGGCGAGATCGGCAATGTCCGAGCTGAGGGGCATGAGCCAGTGGCGGTTCTGTTCTTTGCCGGCCACGGCGTCCAGGTACGTGGAGAAAATTATCTCCTGCCGATTGATGGGGACATCGACAACGAAGCGGAATTGAAGCTGCGCACCATCAGCCTAAATGTCGTGATGGAAGCGATGGGCAACTCCGCCCAGACCAGCATATTTTTGCTCGACTGCTGCCGAGACAATCCGCTGCCACCATCGCTTGGACTTGACGAAGTGACACGGTCTATGAAGGCCCAAAACGGACTGGCAACCATCGACGTCCCGAACGGTACGTTTGTCGCTTTTGCAACGCAACCAGACAACGTTGCCGTCGATGGTACTGGTCGCAACAGTCCCTTCACGCAGGCCTTGCTGGAAAACCTTGCTTTGCCAGATGAGTCAATCTCAGAGATCATGATACGCGTGCGCCGTTCGGTGCATCAGCGCACCAGAGGTCGCCAGATCCCGTGGGATCGCTCCGCCCTGTTCCAGAACTTCGCATTTTCGCTGCAACGTGCCGCAAGCCCCGAGGATTTGAATATGCCCTCGCCGCAGGCGCTCGAAGCCCAACGCGAAGATGAGTATTGGGCCCTAATCGAGCCGACAAAGAACCCTGCGCTGCTCCAAAGCTTCATTCAGCAATTTCCGAAGAGCCCGCGGCGCCAGCTCGCATTGCAGCGTATCGAGACCCTCCGCCAGCGGTCCTACATAAACCGCATGGTGCTCCGCGCGGCCACGTTTCTGCTCGTCGTTTCGTCGATTTTTGCCGCATATGTCGGCGGTAACTTGATGCGCTTCACGAAGAATTACAAAGGTGTCGACATAAGCGGGGTCGACTTGATCGGCGGTGATATACATTTGGCTGCCCAGTCGCATGGGCACACTCCGCTCCGTTGTAAGCTAACGTGCATCTGGCGGACGCTTTGGGGCACACCCTGCTCGGCTTTCAGCTACGATCCGGAACACGCTATTTGCTATTTGAAAGATGAGGTCGGCTTCTACAGCATTCCCGATCCCACCGGACGGCAGGACGATCCATCCCAGTCCTGGATCATGCGTTGGTCGGGCGAGGATAAGCCGCGCCACGCAAAAGCGGCGGGCTACACTATATTGTTCAATCGGCAGCTTGTCGGCACCCCGGCCGATCCTGAGAAGATTCGAACCAGTCCATGGTTCGAGCGAGCCAACGAAGCCTACCTAAAACGAACCAAGTCGCAGATCGCAGCGCGTCGTGCGGTCAATCCGAAGGCATCTGACAAGATTCCTTCGATCATGCGCAATGATCCCCGCACTGGCCGCCAGTATTGGAAGTTCCGATCAATACCTTGCCAGAAGATGTGTGCCGACATGGGTGAGGATTGCAAGGGCTTTAGTCACACACCGTTTGGCCACCGCTGCGAATTGTTCGCTACCGTGACCGATATCGTTCGCGAAGCGAACGGCAAGCATGTCAACGTTCCCGCGACCATCACTGGCTGCAAGGACACCACGGTCAAGGCTTGCGGCAAGGGTGGTTGATCTGTCGGCTTCCATTTAGATGCATGCGAAAGAGCGCAATCAGATGACTGAAGGAGTGTATTGATGGCGGCTTCGGATAACATCGAGCGCAATGAAGTAACTGTGCCAGAAGAGGAAACACTAACCGATTTGCCGCCAGCACGCGGCGTCGTGATGCCACCCGATGACGACGTTACTCGTAACTTGGACGTGTTTCGACACAATCCTGAGGAAGAAGACGCGCCGGAGGATTGGGAAGACTTCGAGGAAGAAGAAGGCGACGCCGTAACGCGGACCCCTTTGCCACAAGTCACATGGCCGCAAACGGATGCTGAAGCACCGGACTACGCTCATCTGGAACCGGAGGGTCGCGAGCCCAAACTTGGTGATCCGAAATTCAGTTTCGGACGTCGCGAACTAGATTTGCTTGCCAAGGCCAATCAATACGTTCCCGAGGGCTACGGTGATCACATCGTATTTGCCATCCGCGGCGCGCGGCTATCAGCGGGAAGGGAAGAGGAAGCGGTACAGGCGATAGGACTGGAAGAAACCCGCCCTGATCACCGCAATTTCCAATGTACGTTGGGCATTTTCGATCGCAATACGGGCAAACTTTCGGCATTCGAGGGCTCGACGGTTCCCAACGTCAAGAACATGACCAACTATTACAAATGGCAGAACAAGATTGGTCACTATCGCAAGATGGGCGCCAACATGCTGCCAACGGGCTGCTATGTCTATCGCAAAAATGCCCATAGCCGCGGTCGCATTCGTCCGGCCCTACGCATGACCAATCCCGACAGACTGAGTCAGGATGGTAGTGTTACGACCTTGCGCACCCATAATGACCTTACCTTTACAACCGTTGACTATTGGGACAAGTGCAAGCCCTATGACAATGTTCACTGCGCCTATTCGAACAACAAATTCTCTTCAGCCGGTTGTTTGACCATTCGCGGTCCGAACAAATCCGGACAGTGGGGCAAGTTTCAGGCCATTCTGGACCCGATGCCCTGGGACGCGCGCCTGGACGTATTCCTATTTACAGGTCGCGAAGCATCAATCGCAGCATATATAATTGCCGCCGACAAACAGGATGATGAGGAATTTGTTCGTCGTTATCTGGGCCGTCTTCGCCACGGCTCTCAGGGACCGGCTGTAAAGCGCCTTCAAGAAAAACTTGGTGGCACCGCAACCGGTTATTTCGGCCCAACCACGAAAAAGCTGCTTGTTGATTGCCAGGCGCAGAACAACTTGCGCGTAGACGGAATCTATACGCCGGCACTCGACGGACAGCTGGGCTGGGATGTTATGGAGGCATGGTCGTTGACGGGCGAAGAGCCGCCGAAACCCAACGCCGGAATTCCAGGCGTGCCGCCCGTCGCCCAGCCCGAACCAGTTCCGCAGCCAATGCCGGTTGTGGTGCCGGCGGGTCCGGGTGCTGCTGGCGCCACAGCCCCCTCCCCGTCGGTTATCACGCGCCCGCGCATGGTAATTACGGAAGAGAAGCTGCGCCGCTTTGCCCCTAGCGCCAAACAGCAATACATCGACGCATTCCTCCAACACGCGGACTTGCTGACAGAATTTGGGATCGATCAAACGCCGGAGCGGTTCTGCCATTTCCTCGGCCAGATCGGCAACGAAAGCGGCCGTCTGCGCATCCTTGAAGAGAATATGAACTATACGACACCCCGCAGACTGCAGGTTGTCTGGCCAAAACGATTTCCAACCCGCGATTCAGCATTGCCCTACGTGCGTAACCCAGAGGCGCTAGCTAACAGCGTCTATGGTGGCAGGCTTGGCAATACCCAGCCTGGCGACGGCTGGACCTATCGCGGCCGGGGTTTGGTGCAGACGACGGGGCGCGGCGGCTATCGCCGTCTCGGCAAAAAGCTCAACATTGGCTTGGAGGAAAACCCCGACCTCGCTTGCGACGCCCGCCACGCCTTACGAATTGCCTGCGAGACGTGGGCATCAAAAACGCTCGATGGCGAGCGCTCCATGAATGCGTTGGCGGACATCAACAAGCTGGAGGCAATGACGTATCGCATTAACGGCGGTTACACCAACATCGATGATCGTCGCGCTGCCTTCGAAGAGGCATGGGCCATATGGGCCGATGGTAGCCCACCAAAGACGGTTGCGCAGGAAGGCGTCCTGGATCGTGGCGATCGCGGCAGTGAAGTGCAGATCTTGAACAATCAATTGGCCAGCCTCGGCATGTTCGATGGCATCACGCGCCGCAAGCCAACTCGGGTCTTCGGTTATTCGACATATAAGGCCGTGCGCGCCTTTCATAAATCCGCTGGTGGTGAGCAACTGGGTTATGTTTCGGATGAAACGGTTGAGGCGTTGGACGAGGCCTTGAACCGGCGCACGCGAAGTGTCCGTCGCAGCCCATCGCCTGAGACATTGCCGCACAGCGAAGATACCGTTTCCGATCGCATCAAGTCTCGCCTGCGTTGGATCCGCACGACCGCCGTCGTATTAGCGCTTCTGGCCGTCGCCTATGGACTGATTAGACTGTACGCCGCGGAACTGCCTGGCCAGCTCTCGCAATTGATTCCACTGGCCCCGTTCATCTTTGCAGGCATCATATTGATAATCTCAATGGTGTTTTGGATTGCTAGTGCCCCGCTGTCTGTAGCAGCGCGGGGACCGATCCGCAGGCGCGCCAGCAATGACGATGACGATGAAGATCAGGACCTAACAGAAATCGAACAGGAGCCGGTACGCAGCGGCATCAATTTAGACGTCACATAATGTTGCGCCAAACAAGCACAGCGCAGATGTTTCAGCAGTGAGAGGAAGGCAAAGTGGCCGAGCAACCCTTCAAAGTAAATCGCGCGTCCGCCGACTATCTGATCATCCTGTTATTTGGCGGCGACAACAATCTTAGCCATTTCGTTTATCAAGACCTACAGGAAATGGCCGCCGGCCTGAGCGGCAACACCGTCGTGCTGGGCCTTGCCGATCTCATCGACCGACCTGCTTCAGTTGTCGAGGTGTCACCCGAACATGGGATACAGACGCTGGAAGATATGGGTGAAGTCGACACTGGCGATCCGGAAGTCTTGGCAAACTTTGTGGCCCGCGCCCTCTCGACGCATCCGACGGCCAAGCGCGCCCTCGGCTTTTGGGACCATGGCACCGGTATTTTTGATGAGACGGACGCCAGCGAAAAACTTTTGACGAGAAGCCTATACTCGGTCACCCGTTCTGAGCGGTCACGCTCCTATCCCGCTCGACGGTTGTTTTTCCCCAAAAGTGCCATTCGCGAGGACCCCCTAACCCGCGGCATGTTGCATGATGAGACCAATGGCGGTGTTCTCACCAACCTTGAAGCAGCGAGCATGGTCGACGTGTCACTTAAACGCGCCGGAGTGCAAGGCCGCTTCGATCTGATTTTTTCCGACACCTGCTTAAACGGCATGATCGAGGTATTGCAGGAACTCGGGCCTTATGCGGATTGCGTTGTCGGATCGCCGGAGTTGGAACCGGGCGATGGTTGGAATTACGAAAATTGGCTAACACGCGTCGGCCAGCAACCGCCGGCATCGGGCGCTGAGTGGGGTCAGCACGCTGTTGAAGCATTCAAGATCAGCTATGAACCTTATCCCAGGAAGTACCCCTGTACGCTTGCCGCTTATCGCACCGAGCACAAGATAACCGATGCCTTCACTAATCTAGTCAAGATGGTGCGCGCCGATGAGGCACCGGCCGACGCGTTCTACTGCATCGACCGCGCCCGCTCGACGGCTCAGGCTTACGCGCGCCGGGACACATATGACATGGTCGACTTCGGCCACAAATTGGTCAGCGTAGCCGAGACAAGCAAGCCTGCTTTGGCCGACGCCGGGCGTGCTCTGATCGACGCTTGCGAGACTGCAAAAGTGCATTCGTGCCGATTGGGCACGACAGTTGAAGAGTCGTATGGCCTGGCCTTTTGGTTCCCAAGCTCTCGATCAATGATGCGCCGCGACGTCGGCACCTATGATCGTTTGACGTTCTCTAAGGAAACCGGCTGGGGAGAACTGCTGCGCCAGTATCGCTAGTCGCGAACGTTCTTCCGGGTCCAAAGCCCATCAGGTCCTGGTTCATTATGTCTTATCGGCTCTGGCGGGCGAATTGCTCGGTTGCAGAGATCAGCTCGTGCAAAATGCCACGCTCGGTCATCGCATGCCCGGCATCGGGCACAACTCGGAGATCGGCTTCCGGCCAGGCTTTCTTGAGATCCCAGGCATTGCGAAACGGCGTCACCACATCGTAACGCCCATGTACGATAATGCCGGGAATAGTTGCCAGCCGGCTGGCATTGCGCACCAGCTGATCATCGCTCTCCAGAAATCCGCCGTTGACAAAGTAGTGGCATTCGATGCGCGCAAAGGCGAGCGCATAGAAGTCTGCTGCAAATTGAGCCAAACGGTTTGGGTCCTCATAGAGGGAGAGGGTCGAGCCTTCCCAGACGCTCCACGCCTTAGCCGCCTCAAGCTGCACCTTCGGATCTTTGTCGGTAAGCCGACGGTAATAGGCGGCCATCATGTCCTGCCGTTCATCGGGCGGGATGACGGCTTGAAATTTCTCGTAGGCATCCGGATAGATCCAGCTGCAGCCCTCCTGATAGAACCATTCGAGCTCCCGACGACGAAGCAGAAAAATGCCGCGTAGTATGATGCCGGAAACACGATCCGGGTAGGTTTGGGCATAGGCGAGCGACAGTGTCGAGCCCCACGAACCACCAAACAATTGCCAGGACGAAATGCCCAGACTTTCTCTGAGGGTCTCCATATCCCGCACCAGATCCCAGGTGGTGTTGTCTTCGAGCGATGCATGCGGGCGCGAGCGGCCACAGCCTCGTTGATCGAATAGGATAATCCGATAATGGTCGGGATCGTGACAGCGGCGCATCGAGGGATTGCTACCACCGCCGGGTCCGCCGTGCACAATGATGACCGGCTGACCATTCGGATTGCCGCACTGCTCGAAATAGATGGTATGGCCACCGGAGACGTCCAGCCAACCCTGTTCATAGGGCTCGATTGGCGGATAAAAGCTTTTTGTCGGCATACTGCTCATAAAGGATTGGACTGATGTGATGAGATTCGTTGGCGCTAGAATGGTGACTGGGTTTGCCTGTCTCGCCAGACACCCAGTCGGTTAAGGAACTTGGACGGAATTGATTTCATATATCTTGTTGTTCTTTGAGGCGTTGCAAGCGAAGCTGTCGGTCATAAACGGCTTCTCCACCTGGCATTCGCATATCTTGTATACGGTCTTGGGTCGCGCGATCAATCGATCGGCCAAATCTTGAGGCTAAAACGGTCACGACAAAACCCGCTGGCACGCCATAAACGGCCGCCAATACGCTCGGTACGCCGAGCCATGTCGAGTTGCCTTCGGTAATCGCAATTGTCGCCACGACAAACCCTGTTATCATACCGCTGGCTGCTCCGAATGCTGTCGCCTCCTTCCACCAAACTGAAACGACCAAAATGGGGAATGCGGCCGAGCCGGACAGCGCCAACCCCCAAAGCAGCAGACTGAGTGGATCGGCGCTTATGCCGACGGCCACCCAGCAGGCGCCCAACGCGGTGACGGCAATAGCGATACGCGCTGCCAAGATGCGGCCTTTTTCTGCAGGGGCTTCCCAGGACAGCCCGTTGATCGCATCTTCTGAGATGATGTTGCCAAGCAGCGCGATCGTCGCATTGGCCGCCGCTAGCGACATAGCCAAGGCACCAGCTGCGGCAAGATAGAGCACGGCATTGGGGAATCCGGCGGCTACCGGCAACGAGAACAAGATTGCATCGCGCTGAAATTTGAGGGCGGTAAGCGAGACACGGTCGGTTGTGCTGTCGACGGTTGCTATGCCCAGACCCTGCATCCATTTGAACCACAATGGCAGCTTATCCGGTTCGACACCAACCACATTTTCCATCACGAAATCGCGCAAGAAGACCGCCACTGCGGAGGTCGTAATGATGATCACGCCGCTGAAGAATATGGCCCAGGCGACCGATTTTCTGGCGTCATAGACGCTTGGGGTCGTCGCACATCTGGGCAACAGCCAGGGTGCCGCCGCGATGCCCGTCATTATGCAAAGGCTTGCCAGGATAAAACTGACCGGACCGACCTTCGTGTAAGGCGCTGCCATTCGACTGGTAATTGGCTCGAGCCCCTGCCCGGCAAAATCGAAAGCCAATGCCGAGGCAACGGGGATGGGAATGCCTTGTACCGCCTCCAGGCGACCAATACCGCGCAGCACCGGACCGTAGCTGAACTGCGGCAGCGGTAGATTGGTAACAATCGCCGCGACCACACACACCGGAATAAGAAGTGCCAACAGCGCGACGATCATCTGCCCGCTGGTCGTCCAGGCCAGACCGCGCACGCCACCCGGAACCAAACAGAACAATATAACCGGCGCAATGATCACGGCCATCACAGCAGCCGAACTCCAGCCGCTGAGCCACTCAACGATGATCAGCGCCATGCGAAGTTCTGCCAGCAAGATAAGCAACATCGGCACGGCTAAGAGTGCGGCAGCCGTCAGCCTCACCACCCGGCTATTGAACCGGCGGCCGAGGTAGCTTGGGATCGTAAAGGCGCCGAATTTTCTGACATAAGGCGCCGTCATCAACGCCATAACGACAAATCCGCCAGCGATCCCGATGGAAAGACACCAGGCATCAGATCCGTGCAGGAAGAACAAACCCGTGAAAGCCACAAGGCCTGTGCCCCCGACTGCGGAGGCACTGAGATTAAGCCCGGCATAGGACGCCGGCACCCGCCGCCCGGCCACGAAAAAATCGCGTCCCGAGGTGGCATAACAGCAGATGCCCAATACGGCGTAGAGGACGAGCGGCGCCAACAACATGGCCCACCGCAGCATCATCTGGGTCGAGCCAAGCTGCTCGAAAACAACGATGAGCACGAAGATGCCTAGAAACAAGGCCGCCAAGACGGAAAAATAATTTCCAAGTCTCGGGTTGACCAGCTGGCGTTGACTTGAAGTTGACATCTCAAAGGCCTGCGGGCGAGGGGCTGATGTTCGCGACGAATTTGGGCGTGCAGCTCACGTCAAAAGAGTCCTGGTTCTAATTGTCCTCGTTGGCGCCGTGCCAGTGATCGATAGCATCCTGACGGTTGATAAACGTTGCAACGGTAAACAAGGCAATCAAGAACAATCCGTGCCCCATCATGAAATAACCCAACGGAAATCCCAGGAACTTATTGGAATTCAAAACGTCTATATAAAGCGGCAGAACGATCATCAAAGTCAGAAATGGTATCAGGCTCGCCAGCATCTGCCATTTTGTGTGCCGCCAGTAAGGCTTGCGTTCTGACCAGTCGAACATCGATTTGCCTTTCGCATTACAGGCTGTCGCGGAAGCATCGCACAGCAACTCTCAAAAGTTAACACAGTCAGCGGTCTGCTCCGGTGTCAATGGCCGGACCGCCGAATACCCCAGCCGCCAAGCGACGCGTATTGCGTGAGGTCGCCGCGAGCCGGCCAAAACGCGGCGTTGGTTTACCACCTTAGCAATGACTTTGGGAGCAAAAATGGTGGCGCAGTGCGGCAGGCTTGTTAGAGCAACTTATAACGCAGCCGGTTTGGCCAGATCCCGCCGCCCCGCAGGTTTTCCAAGCGCCTGCCGCCCACTGCGACAGGCGATGCGCCCAATGCCGCGCAGCACATTGCAGGGCCCATAGACTCGCTCGCCCGCCGTTTGCCGGACAGAATCGATTCCATTTTTTCATGACAGGCTCTAAGTTTGGTTCGCAATACGGCTTCAAACCTAAAGCTCGAGGATCTACTATGGCGACAACCTGCGCTTGGAGGCCTGCAAACACCTTAAGAATGAGCCAATTGACGAGGGAGGTTGCGGCATGACTGGACACCGGATCTTCATCATTGACGACCATCCCCTGTTCCGAGACGCCCTAAAACAGGCCCTTACCCCGGCCATTGAGGGGGCGATCATTCTCGAAGCCGATTCCCTTGATGCCTTCACCAATCAACTGTCGCCGGGAGAAAATGCAGATCTGGTGCTCCTGGATCTGGCCATGCCGGGCGTAAATGGTTTATCGGGTCTATTGTTTATTCGTTCCCAGTATTCCCAGACCCCGGTCGTAATTGTCTCAGCTAGCGAAGAGCCAGCCATCATAGCCCGCGCGATTGAATTTGGTGCCTCCGGCTACATTACAAAATCATTGCCTGTTGATCAGATTCGGCGGGCGGTGGCCCTCGTGCTCGATGGTGAGATCTGGACACCTCCTGGAATAGCGCTGAATAAGGCTGTCGATCAAGACACCGCGGACATGGCAGCCCGGCTGTCGACTTTGACGCCGCAACAGGCGCGAGTCTTGATGATGCTGGGTGAAGGATTATTGAACAAACAAATCGCCTATGAACTGGGCGTGTCGGAGGCAACGATTAAGGCACATGTGTCGGCCATTTTACAAAAGCTCAAGGTCGACAGCCGGACACAGGCTGTGATTGCTATCAATCGCATCGATTCAGGAATCTGGCAGAAGCCTGTAGATTAAAGACGAAATTGGCTGGGCTTATTCGGCTACACTTCTTCGAAGCACCAATTGATTGAGCAGAGATCTGAGAGCTGCCGCTTTGATCGGCTTATGCAGGACTGGATAGCCAAGCCCATTGAGATGGTTCATGCTGTCCCTGGTTCGGTCGGCTGTAATGATTACTGCCGGAATATCCTGCCGCCATTGTTTGCGTAGAGCGACGATGACATCGGTGCCCAATTCATCATCAAGTTGATAGTCGGCGAGAATTACATCAGGCATAATGCTTGTCTCGCGACGACAATCGAGTGCTGTCGCTTTCGAAGTCGCCGTGATCACGGCTGCCCCCCATCCGGACAGCAGCGTCTTCATACCGCGGAGCACGTTCTCCTCATTATCTATGCATAGGATTGTGCGGCCAATCACCGGTGATAGTTCTGAGGCCGTCGCCAATTCCTGCACGGCAGGATAGACCAAGTTGGCGTCACATTTATCGAGCGACACGGAAAAGACTGTGCCCTTGCCAAGTGTGGACTGCAGGCTGATCGGTATACTCAGGACCCGGCAAATACGATCGACAATCGACAGGCCAAGACCGATGCCAGGAACACGATCACTGGCATCGTCGAGCCTCTTGAATTCCTTGAAGATCAAGGGTTGTTGGGTCTTTGAAATACCGGGCCCGGTATCGATCACGTCGATGCGAACCTTATCGCCTTTGCGCCTTGCTCCCACCACAACACGGCCCGTACGCGTATATTTGAGCGCGTTGGACACCAGGTTCTGAAGGACCCTGCTTAACAGCTTCCGATCGCTATGAACCCAAAGCGATGTCGGTTGAATCCGCAGCTCAATCTGCTTTTGCTGAGCCAATGGTTCGAATTCAACACGCAGGTTTGAAAATATGTCATTCAACGAAATGGCACCGAGATTTGGTTCTATGTGCCCAGAATCCATGCGCGACAAATCGATTAGCGCTTCCAGTATATCTTCAACGGCAGCGAGTGAGGCATCGACATTGAGCGCGATGTTTCGCGAGTGGACCGGTAGGCGCTTTTCGATCAGGCTCGCAGTATAAAGGCGTGCAGCATTGAGTGGCTGCAAGATATCGTGGCCAGCTGCTGCAAGAAAACGCGTCTTATCGAGGTTAGCCGCATCGGCTTTAGCCTTGGCAATGCCGAGCTCCGCATTTGCGGCCGTTAGAGCCATCGTCCGGTCTTTCACCCGCCGCTCCAAAGTTTCGTTGGCTCGTGCGAGCTCGCTCGCGGCATGCACCTCATCAGTGATATTGGAAATGGTTGTAACGATACCGCCCTGTGGCAGCGCTGCGGTCCTAAATTCGAGGATGCGCCGCCCACCGTAGAAATGCTCAGTGAAGGTTTCGTTTTCCGTCGACATTTGCACTAGCCGCCGCGCGACAAGTTTGTCGACGGCACCACCGCCGAGATCACCTCTTTTGGCGCATAGCATCAGCACCTGCTCCAGACTGACCCCCACACGACGATAATTGAGTGGCAGATCGAGGAGTTCCCAAAATTGACGGTTCCAACAGATGAGATTGAGGTCTTTGTCGAACACACAAAGTCCGTGACGGACCTGGTCCAGCGCGGACTGTAGTAAGTCGCGGTTGTATTGCAGCGCCTCGCTTGCGTCATCAAGAAGCTTGAGCGCGGAGCGATTGCCGACATCCCCGCGTCGCAAGAGGAGTGACAAAACCAATCGCGCCGAGGCCGCACCGATTGCACTTGCCAGCAAATGCTCCGTAAACCGAACAATCTGCATATCCGCTTCAGCATCGTGATCGAGTGCAATCCCACGCTCGTCGCTAAATTCTTGAAATGCTCGTTTTGCGCGTTCAGGGCCGAGATAGCGCGCCACAGCTGTCTGCAGGTCACCGACCGTTATACTCGTGCGCCACAGCCTGAACGATGTCGCCGGCATCGGGTTTGAGATTTCTGCACGAACGAACGCCAGCGCCTGCATTCGTTCGACGGGCTCCGGTGCGCGCAGCATTGACACTGCAACATAGCAGACGATGTTGGCGGTGAGGCTCCACAATACGCCGTGTGTGAGGGGTTCGAAGTCAAGAAAGAAAAGCGCCTGCGGTTTGAGGAGGGCGAACCCCAGAGGTCCATCATCAACGATCGATTGTGGAAGCCAGCCAGCCTTTACGATCCAGGGCAGCATCAATGTGTAGGCCCAAACCGCCGAGCCGGCCAAGATACCCGCGATTGCCCCTCGCGACGTTGCCTGTCGCCAGACCAGCCCACCGAAGAATGCCGGCGCCAGTTGAGCGATGGCAGCAAATGACATTAGACCGATTTGTGCCAGGCCCTGAGACTGTCCCAAGGCGCGATAGACGGCATATCCGCCAAGCACAACGAATAAGATCGCCGCGCGACGAATGATCAACAGCAGGCCGGCAAGATCATCTCGGGCGCGGTCATCGATCATACCGCGATTGAGCAGTGCCGGCGTAATCAAGCCATTGCTGATCATGATCGAGAGCGCCACCGATTCAACAATCACCATGGCGGTAGCCGCAGACAGGCCACCAATGTAGGCAGCGGCGGCAATCACATTGGAATGCATCGACATTGGCAATGCCAACACGTACATGTCGGGACCAACGATATTCGACGGCAATACCAGCATCCCGGCGACCGCAATAGGCACCACGAAGAGGTTGATTGCGATGAGATAGAGCGGGAACAGCCAACGTGCGCGGCGCACTTCGCTTTCGGCATTATTCTCGACGACCGTCACGTGAAATTGGCGTGGCAGCAGAATAATCGCAATCAGGCTCAGAAAGGTCACGGTAAGCCACGTGCCGCCATGGAAGGAGCGCCCGAAAGTCGTCGCGATCTCTGTATTGCGACTAAAGGCCTCGGCAAAATCAGATGGGCCCCGGAAAAAGAAGAAAAGTACGAACATGCCAACGGCAAGAAAGGCGACGAGCTTTACGACAGATTCCGCCGCTATCGCCAGCATCAGCCCTTCCTGATGTTCCGTTGTGTCAATGTGGCGGGTACCAAACAGCATCGCGAAAGCCGCAAGCGCGAGCGCGATGAGGAGCGCGGCTTCGATAATGCCGTTGTCCGGCAGCGGAATGCGCCGGTCAAGCGTTCCACCCAACAGCGTCTCGGTGGAAATGACGATTGCCTTAAGCTGCAACGCTATGTAGGGCAGAGTGCCAACCACCGCCACGATTGTGACGATGGCAGCCACCGCTGGGCTTTTTCCGTAACGCGCGGCGATGAAGTCTGAAACGGACGTAATGTTCTGACTTTTGGCGAGCCGAATGATCCTGAGAATAAGCGGCATCCCGAACAGGAACATCAATATCGGCCCGAGATAAACTGGAATAAAATCGTAGCCGGTCGCCGCGGACAGCCCGACGCTGCCAAAGAATGTCCAAGAAGTACAATAGACGGCAAGCGATAGCGCGTAGATAAATGGCCGCCCCTCACCACGACGCCGTTGGCTGAAGGCGACGTCGCCCAGCCAAGCGACGGCAAATAGAACGCCGACGTAGGCAACGGCGAGCACGACGATGGCCCAGCCTTCGAACATTCAGGTGCCTCCTGACCCCGCACTCCTAGCTCAAGCGTTAACGTTGCCGAACCGAGCGGTGCTTTTGCACAGGAGACTTACAAAACCCCGTTGAGAAGCCCTATGCAAGTGCATTTACCACAATGACTGCGCAAATAATGCGCTAATTATTTCAATATGGCCCGCAATGACTTTGACGGGGCAATTTTTATTGGACAGTGTTGAGACGCTAGTAACGAGTCGAAAAATAAATGTCAGGCAGCAAGGAGTGTAACAGACATGCAAATTCTTGAGGAATTTAAGAAGTTCGCGTTTAAGGGCAACGTTGTCGATTTGGCCATTGGCGTGATCATCGGCGCCGCCTTTGCCCCTATCGTAGCGACACTGGTCGATGGCGTGATCATGCCCCCGATTGGGTATTTGATGGCCGGTATTGATTTCTCGAGTTTGGCCGTAACATTGCCGACGCCAGAAGGTAAGGGTGTCCTTATCAAATACGGTCTGTTCCTAAATGCCATCGTAAAGTTTCTGATCACCGCCTTCGCCATCTTCCTTTTGGTTAAAGCAATCAACAGCATGAAAGAGAAGGAAGAAGCGGCACCTGCAGCACCCCCGCAAAGTGAAGTTTATTTGAAGGAAATTCGCGACGCATTGGTCAATAAGGGCTGATCACTTGTCCATCCGTTAGTGGACGATGAAAGAAAAGCGGGTCAATCACCGGATTGCCCGCTTGTTGGTTTTTGGACCGGTCGACGCACAGCGATCGCAAAATCAAAGCAAAAAAGACCGCGATCTCGGCATCCAGAAAGATCGATTGGCGGCGGGTAATCCCATGGCGCTCGAGCAACGCGCCAAAAGCGCCGTAGTCTTGTCCGACGAGGACTTCATTGTGATTGAGGGCTCGTCGGCCCACTGCATTATCACTGGTTAGCACGCCGGCAAGGTTGCTGTCGTGTTCAACGGTCCGAACTGCTGACCCGCATTTTGACAAACACCATTACGGCGTGCGCCCCATCATCAACTCAATTCAACACGAACTCGTCCGACATGCGTCACGCCGCACGAGACAAAAACGAGCTGCAAGTAAAGACCGGGCAAGCGGTTGTTGTCGCTTTGATCAGGGCACTACTTCCGAAACCTGAACCCAGGCTGTCTTTTTCCCAGCTTCTATATCGGGCCAGAAGTCTCGCAATTTCGAATTGTTGTCTTCGCCCCAAACATGCTCCATTTCCGACCATGGCAGTATGCCGAGGTCGAACTGACCACCATCGACGATCGGGCTATCTTTGTCGGTGCCTTCTCTCAAAACAACTGAGAATTTGACATTGCGCCGCTGGCCTTCATCGCCGGGGTTTGCATTATCAACAACGGCATTTCCAGTCAGCGTACCATCCGGCTGAATCGTCGAAATGATGTTCTTCACGCCACGAACTCCCAAGTCATATCGCCCACCGCTCCAGTTGCTTGGTTCAAACCGGTGTCTGCGGTCACGGTTGGGTTCAACGATTGAAAGCGCTTCCTCGTAGTTTTGAGTCATTCCAGCAGTCTCCAAATATTTGCTCCTAACGCCGATGGGCGGCACAGAAATTAGACGTTTGTCCTATCCGCGAATCCGCCGACAGCGGCGGACGGGCTGGGCGCGACGGCCCTGCATGTAGTTATAAAAATTTTGCGATCTGCCTGCAAATCGTTTCTGTCAACCGCGACTATTGTGACCCACCCAAGTCCCAGGCAAGACCAGCATAATTCTCGGCGAGGACCCGTCGTCCGGTCTCTGTACTTAGCGCATAATGGAGTTCTGCATCGCGCAGGCGCTGTTCGAAGGGGTCGGGGTGGGGGAACTTGTGCAGCATGGCGGTCATCCACCAGGAGAATTGTTCGGCCCGCCAAACCCGGGTCAGACAGGCTTCCGAGTAGGCATCGAGCAAGGCCCGATCGTTAGTGTGGAAGTATCCTTCCATTGCCGCGGCAAGTACGGCCACATCAGCAATCGCGAGGTTCATGCCTTTGGCGCCGGTTGGCGGTACGATGTGAGCCGCATCGCCAGCCAAGAAAAGGTTCCCGAACTGCATTGGCTCGACCACAAACGAGCGCATGCCGGTGATGCTTTTTTCGATCATGCGGCCCTTTGGCGGCAATTTGCCATCGCCGCCTTCGATTCGCTGATCAAGCTCCTCCCAGATACGCGCTTCGCTCCATTGTTCCAGGTCATCGTCCGGCGCACACTGCAGATAGAGCCGCGACAATTCATTTGAGCGCATGGTGTAAAGCGCAAATCCGTTGCGGTGTTTGGCATAAATGAGTTCAGGAGAGACCGGCGGTGCCTCGGCAAGGATACCCAACCAGGCGAATGGATAATCGCGTTCAAAGACTTTGAGTGCACCGTCGGGAAAAGAGGCGCGCGAGATTCCATGAAATCCATCGCAGCCAGCAACGAGGTCTACTGAAATTTCTTTGCTGTCACCATTGCTATTGAAACGAATGATGGGCCGCGCGGCCGTGAGATCATCGATCGCGACATCTTTCGCCTCAAAAATGATCTGGATCCCTCTTGAAAGGCAGGCGGCAATAAGGTCTTTCACGATTTCATGTTGGCCGTAGATCATTACTCGGCGCCCATTGGTCATCCCATGGATATCGATGCGATTGGAATGTCCTTCAATGCGCAACTCGATACCGTGGTGCTCAAGCCCTTTTCGCATCATGCGCTCGCCCACGCCGATGTCGCAGAGGAGTTCTATTGTATTGTGTTCGAGCAGGCCGGCGCGAAGGCGCGCTTCGACATAGGCGCGCGATTGCTTTTCGACAACAACGCTCTCAACCCCCTTCTGCGCAAGCAGGAGAGCAAGGACAAGCCCTGCCGGACCGGCGCCAATAATGCCGACTTGTGTGCGCATAGCCGCATCCCAAATGCTCAGCGAACTTTGCCTGGTACGATCATTGGTGTCGTCTGGGCTGACGACTTATTTTACGACTGCGGTGAATGCTTCTGATTGCGTACCGGCATCGGCAAGTTTTCGCTCCGAACTGTCCGTTCGCCCGGACATCGCGGCCCCCTGTTCATGAAAGCCTTGGACCAGCAATACTTCGGATATGCCGTCACTGGCGTTCTCGAACCAATAGCGTGCATTTCTTGGAATGATCACGCCCTCCATTGGTCCAAATTCTCCGATCAAGCGGTCTTCAGGACCGTAAAACCGCAGCCGGCCTGATAACACTGTGAACATTCCATCGACACGAGAGTGATAATGCAGATTGTTTTCGCCGCCTTCTTTTACGACCTGCACCATGGCGCGAACGACATCGGTTCGCCCAAGGTTCACTGATATCTTCTTGCGCTCAAACTTCTCGGGCTTCTTGTAGCTGAATTTGACGAGACTTTCTTCGGCAGCACGATGGTCTGCTTCTGTCGGTACTTTATCTGCGGGCATGGTAACCTCCCTGCGCTTTAAGCATCCTGGGGCCAAAATCCATCATAGAGGTTGGTCCAAACGGCAGGTGGCGTCAATTGTAATTCTCACCCGCCACCCACCGAACCAACTTGGCAAACACATTTCCAGGCGCCCGATTTCGGTCGTTTTGCAATAAGCTGATCGGTCAGGATAATATGCAAGGGTATCGGCGCTGAAGCCGTGCAACACTGTGAAGAGGAACGGGGAGGCACTATTGGAGCCGAAGGGACAAGCTGCGACACAAGACAGCGACAACCAGAGGATTCCTCTCCGCGCACAGGCCGCCGTCTATACGACCGGAGCTTTTTCCGCATCATCTGAACATGTCGTAAATGTCATTGTTCCCCTGTGGGCGTTATCGCTTGGCGCATCGCCCTTCATGATCGGCGTCATTGTCGGCGCCCGTCATTTCTTGACAATGCTACTTTCAATTCATGGCGGTGCGGTCATGGACCGGATCGGTGCGCGCCGGGTGCTGTTATTTTTTGGCGCCGTCGCGGCGACCGCGCCCCTGCTTTTTCCGACTTTTCCGACCGTTTGGTCGGCGGTGGTCCTACAGATGATCCTCGGCCTTGCGACCAATCTCGGGTGGATGGGCGCGCAGTCTCAGATCGGCGAGATCATGAGAGGCAGCACCCTTTATGCAGGACGGCTGAGTTTCACCGTCCGGTTCGGCCACCTTGCTGCGGGCCCGGCAGCTGGGTTTGCATGGGACGTTGCAGGGCCTTGGGCCGGCTTCAGCGTCCTTAGTCTTTGGGGCATGGGTGCACTCCTGGCTGCCGTCTATTTGCCCCAGCACAAGGCGGAGCCAGGCAGACGCTCCGGCTCGGCAGCGGCGTTCCTTCCACGTCTAGGCGACTACATAGATGCCTTCCGGCTGATAGCGATACCCACTGTTCTTCTGGTTGTGATCATTTCAGTGCTCCGCATGGCCGGCAACGGAATTCAGAGCTCTTTCTACGTCATCTATCTGCAGAAATTGGGCTATACCGGCACACTGATCGGCTTGTTGGTCAGCGCGTCTGCCGTATTGGGCTTTGTAGGCGCTCTCTCTGTCGCACCGCTGTCTCGGATCATCTCGCGCACGACCCTCCTACTGATTTGCGTCATTGTTTCGATATTGGCCGTCTCGATCACGCCGTTGATCGGCGGAGCGTTCATATTGTTGGTGATTGCGTCGGCGTTGCGCGGCGGATCACTGGGTTTGAGCCAGCCGCTCATGATAACGGTGCTCGCGAGTTCTGCCGGCGCCGGAAACCAGGGTAAGGCCATCGGTCTCAGGACCACGGCCAACCGTATCATCTCAATGGTCATACCGATCATGATGGGTGGCGTGGTCGAAGTGGCGGGCCTTGAGGCGAGTTTCCTCATCATGGGAACAATCCTCATTATATTGACGCTGCTTGCAGCCCGCCTCCCGACGGATCGCCCAGACGCACCCTGACCAGCCCGTCAAGTTGGCCAAATACGCAGCACCGACTGAGATCTCAGGGTCTGCGCATTGACTTGCGCCCATGCGATTACTTGAAGCCGGAATTGAAGGCGCTGGTCGGGCTCGATTAATGGGGTAATATCGAGCCGGGCCGGCACCAGCGAGACGACCACGCCGCGTTATGCCATCGTCCTACCGCCGCCAACGTCAGTCACCAGAAAATGGCGGCAGCAGCGACGCTGAAAAATACAACTGCGAGATCAAGAGGGAATTTGGTTATGTCCCACGACAAGGATGATGAACCGGATGAGCAAGCGCGGCGCGCAGCAACGGATTTCGCGCAGCGTTTGACACCGGCGATCACCCATCTGCTCGCCGACGATCTTATCGGGGCCTATTTGATTGGCAGTCTCGCGCACGGTGGCTTTAGCCGGCGGTATAGCGATGTCGATGTTGCAATTCTGGTCGAACACGATTTAACGCCGGCGGCGATCGAAGAGATCAACACGGCAGCTCGGGACGCGTCGCAGGACTGGGCCAAGAAGCTATCGATCTTCTGGGCCGACAGACGCTTTCAAAAAGGTCGTCTCCCGCCCTTGGACAAAATGGATTTGATCGAACATGGCGTCGCTTTATTTGAACGCGATAAGGTGCGCCCCGATCGTGTGTCGCTTGATGAAGTGCGGGAGTATCTATCGGGCGATCCGCTCAGGCGATGGGTTGAAAACGTACGACATCTCATCGACCGGGACGCCATCGGCCCGGACGACCAGAAACCGATCGTTCGCGCGCATCTTTATCCGGCGCGCTTTGTCTACAGCTGGCAGACCGGCAAGATGGCCTCCAATGATGACGCGGTCGCATTTCTGCACGCCGGCGAAACCGCAGGCCTGGATCTGCACCTGATAGATATGGCACTGGCTTGCCGGCGCGCGGCACGAGACGCCGATGAACTATTTACAGCGAGAGATCGTTTGCCCGCGCAGGTCCATGCCTGCGAGGCACTGGTCAAGCGGAGCAATCCCCCATAGGCAATCAAGTCGATGCAGTTTTTGATAAAGCACGGTCTGTTACGACGCATCTTCGACAAGCTGTCCGGCCGCAAATCAAAGGCCGACATCATCCGCGATATCACATCCGCGCTCGATGCATTTTCGGACAAAAAGCGGTCGCCTGGCCCCGACAAATCGAACGGCAGCGGTTAGCGCAATGTCGTAGGTGAATGAAGATCGTGATGGTGTGAAGAGAGCCGGTTTGTACAACTTGCAATAGACGCAGCCAGCCCCTAAAACTGAGCGCACGAGCGGGCGTAGTTCAGTGGTAGAACGTCAGCTTCCCAAGCTGAATGTCGTGGGTTCGATCCCCATCGCCCGCTCCAATGTCTGCACCAGGCAGACCCTGGTTCATTCGCGTGCGCGCGAGCGAAGAATGTCCCAGCCTCTGGCGACCTGAACCTTTGTTGTCTCCAGATCCTGCCGCGACAAAGCCAAAAGCCGCAATTCTCTGCGCGCATCTTCTTTTTCTTTTTTTGACAGGTTGTCTGCTTCGGCTTCCGCTCGAGACAGCTCAAACTCCCAGTCATCCAAATGCACAGCGTACTGTTCTAGGAGCCTTTCAAGGTACCCGAGTTGGCAGCTTTTGCTCATGCTGAAATGTGACACGATATGCTCCTAACATTTTGTATTGACGTGGCGTCTCAACAACAGGTCAAGATAATAAGATGAAGCTGACGTGAAGCTGGAAAGTGTCACCAATTCACAGGATAGTTGGGTGCCGACCGCTCCGCACCATCATCGCGCATATTCGAGACGTTGTCCTGCTGAGCCTTTGCAGCAAGGCATTTACGCACACTTCTGCACGTTGTTGCATGCGGAACATGCGCGGCGCAGCCGTCGCCAATCGGCATGCAAGTCGCCACGTTTCTGAACCACCGGGCTGACGCCTGACAGCTTGACCCCGCAGCCATCCTGACAAATGCGCCTTTAGGTCAAGTCAATTGAGGCGCGGATGCAACCTAGCGCCTGTCAAACCCTATTTGCCAAAGCCTTCCGGACCATCCGATTCTTGGTTTTCAAGCACGCGCAGCGCATCGCCCAAAGCGGCGTGATAGCCAAGATGCCAGTAGGTTTGTTCTGGCGTGTGTGCATTGAGATGCTTTTGATCAAACTCCGCGTAGGGGCAAGCATCTTCCAGCCAAGCGCCGATCTGACGCCACCTAGATCTCATTGCTTCGACAGACTTTTTATCACGCATGACGCAACCTCAACATTATTCTTGACTTTCGAGTATAGGCTCGAATGTCTTCGGAACAGTCGAGGTCCGGATGAGAATTTTATTCAAATTGTACCGATACCAATCACAATTCGATCAAGCTCAATTTTCCGCGTCCAGAACGGAAAATTTGGTACCTTTCGGGGCTCACACGTCTCCTGCCAATTTCAATGTGTGCCGAATTGAGCCCCTGGCGAACGCAATTGCCGCAAAGTGCAACAGAACGTTAACCTTCATGCAATCGATGCGGATTAGTATTGAGTCTATCTACGTGTAAGTGAGCGCCCCCAGCCAAGTCGATGCAACTTTAATGCAATCGACGAACCAGGACGGAATTTCCCGGCGTGGGTGCATACATCTAGGGCCCGGTTCCATCAGTTGCGAAAACCGAGATGGTTGGAATGAACAATCGCATATTTGAACGCATTGTCAGCAGACGAATGGACGCCTTGGGCATCAAGAGGCCAGGTGATCAGTACGTTCGAAGAGCGGCAGCGCCAAGCTACTTGCCAAGTGCTGACGACGAGGAAAAGAAATCCGCCGATGCGACGCAAAACGAACAATCCTCTCGCGTTGGCCGCGTGATATCCAATTATGAATACGACGGGCAACCCAGCAGTGATAATGACGTGTCCAATCAGGATGAAGTGCCATTTACGTTGTCGGATCTGAAAGCAGAAATAGGCTCGGCAAATTCGGTTGATTGTCTCAACCAGTTGCGACGACGTTGCGCCCTGTCTTGGCATCCGGACAAGGCGAGAGGGCAGGAGCGACAAGCGAGACTTGTCCAAATGCAACAGGCAAATACCTTGATTGACGATGCAATTCGTGACCTGTTGCAGGCAGGGACAAATGAAAAACCCTAGAAGATGAGCATCCAACGGGTGCAAGGTTCGTCAGCAGCAGGGTCGTCTATCCTTCGGCTGCGGCCAAATCATCATCGAGCAATGGCAACTGCACGATGATCGATTGCGAAGGGCCCTGCAACCTCTGACATGCCTGGAAGACGTTTACAACAGCCTAGGCTTAAAGCCAATCGGTATCAATCGTACGTGGCAGCTCTCTGATAAACATGCGCAGACAATCATCAATCTGTGAGAGACAATGCCGGCTGATACTCGGGTGTCCCGATAAACTTTCTCTCCCGATATCGATGAGATTTCCAATGGTGTGAATGTTGAGTTTGCGCAAGTTGGTTAGTGCCGTGCTGCTTAGTGGAAGCGCGTCAACGCACTCGTTTCGATATTGATGTCCGGTGCTGCGTGCAGACCTGATCACGATGTCCATGTTGGCGTATTCTTCTTGCCGCTTGCGAAAAATTCTCGCCGCGCTACTCGGGGACAAATCAACTTTTTCTGCAACTTCAGCGTAACTATGGCCCAGCATGTATAGCGCTACGATTTGATTGTCTCGCTCATTTCTATTGGCTGTCGTCAACATGGCTGACACTCCAGTTTAATGATGTGTGATCACCGCTCATCGCTAAGGCGCAATTGAACTCATTGCGCGTGTTGTTCTAACCACAAAGAGATCTCTCCAATAGCATTTGTGCTAATTGGATCATCAGGGAGTTGAGCAATTGCCGAGTAGAGCCTTGGGGCAAGGGAAATGCATAGATCGAGATCTGCATCCACTCCAGCTTTGACGCCGCCCATCATTCTTAAATCACTCGTTTCTTCGTAACGAGACAAGGCTCGTCGCCAACCGTTTACGATGATACTTTGTTCTTCGGTCCAGGCCGTAGGCGCCAGGCGAGAAATTGATTTTATCGGATCAATGGCGGGGAACTGACCTTGTTCAGCTAACCGCCGATCCATGATGATGTGACCGTCGAGAGTTCCGCGTATTGTGTCAACGACCGGATCTGCGTGGTCATCTCCGTCCATTAGCACAGTGACAATTGCCGTAATGCTTCCGGATCCAACGCAACCAGTGCCAGCGCGCTCAAGCAAGCGGGGAATTTCGCTTAGAACACTCGGAGGATAACCACGTGCGACGGGGAGCTCTCCAGACGCAAGTGCAAGTTCACGCGAGGCATGTGCAAAGCGCGTGAATGAATCCACCAACAATAGAACCCGTTCGCCTTGGTCTCGGAAATATTCAGCGATTGTCATAGCCTGATAAGCCGCGAGGCGACGCAGGGTTGGGCTCTCGTCACTGCTTGATACAACGGTGATGCAATTTGCTGATTGGCTCTTGGATAGGATCTCCAAGGTCTCATTGACTTCGCGCCCGCGTTCACCAATAAGGCCGAGCACGACCGTGTCGAACCCCGGTGCACGAGCAAGCATTGTCAACAAGGTGGACTTACCAACCCCGGATCCGGCGAAAAGACCAACCCTTTGCCCGAAACAGAGGGGGGTGAATGCATCTACGACCTTCACGCCGGTGCAGACGGGATGCACTATTCGCTCGCGCTTCAATGCCGCTGGGGGCTGTCGCGTCAATGAGTAAGCTGTTTCGCCGATTTCTAGGGGGCCTTGATCATCGATGGCGACCGATAGCGCGTTTAGTGTGCGGTTCTTCCACGAGCTGCTTGGTCGAGAGACTTGAGGTCCGAAGTGCCAAACACGGCCACCAAGTCGAAACCGAGCCGCGTCGCTCAGCGGCTTAACTCTTACAAGGTCAACATTAGCCGCAACCACTTCTCCCAATTCGATGGACTGCTGGGTTTCAATCTTGACGAAGTCGCCAATGCTAACATGTTTACCGAGGCCGCAGACGTCAAGCAGCCCTGCTGTGGTCGCGGAAATGGAGCCTCCCGGACGGGCGATGCGGCAATTGGCCTGCAGCCAGTCAACGGATTCGGTCAACGTCTCGAGTGTATTCTTAGGGCGCTCTCTCACAAGTGCATCCGTTTTCATACAACGACTAAGTCGTATCTATCCGTTCGAACCGATTTTTCGAATCGCTTCTTTCAATTGAGACTCAAGGTCCGACATGGCTTGCGAAACGGCTTCAAAGCGCCGCGAAACGTCGACGAGACGGGCCATCTCCAATACCGGATTTACGTTTGATTTCTCGACGTAGCCCTGCTTGACGCTAACATTGGTGAAGTCGACAATCGGCACCGCGGGCTTGTTCGTTTGCACAGAAGCATCTGCAGCTCGGCTTAGCTTGGCATCCTTGGGAAGCGCAAATAAACCGATCTTAGCTACAACTTTGCCATTTTGGGAAATGCTGCCTTGGTCGGATATGGTAATTGGCCCGGCTTTAGCATTCAATTGGATTGGCGTTCCACCGACGTCTAGCAGTGCATGACCGGCAACGCTTTGGAGTGCGCCAGTATGAGAGATTTGGAGACGTCCATCTCTGGTGTATGTTTGCCCATTGGGTGTCTGTATGGAAAGCCAAGCATTGCCTGCAACCGCGATGTCGAGCGGGTTTCCCGTATGCACCACTGCTCCTGAGCGTCTTGAGAGAAAGCTCTCACCGCTGGAAGCATAAGAGATGGAACTGACACTGGATTGCGAAACGAGTGTTTGGAACTTAACTTCCTCTGATCGGAAGCCGGGCGTATTGGTGTTCGCGACATTATTGGCGATCGTATCGAGCCGTTCTTGGAGAGCTTTTTGTGCCGACAGGCCGACGTAAATTGTATTCACCATGACTACCGGCCCCCAAGTTTCAATTGCTGTAATGATGAAAGTACCGAACTACTGATTACCGATAGACTTGAACCGGTAACAATCGGCACAATTCCCTGACCGGTTTGAATGCCTTGCGGATTGCTCGCTTGCCAGAGTGCTGTAAATCGCGTCAGGAATTTCGATAGTTTTTCCGGGTCCTTGAACGTCGAAAAATCAACCAGGCGATCCAGCATAGCTGCCTGACGATCTATGTCTAAAGCTGCAACCGAAGGTGACAAATTGAATGCAGTCAGTACAACCTGTCGAAGATTATTGTCGGCAAGAATGCTGTAGCTGGACTCGATGCTACCCGCCTTGCGCTCGAAATAGAGAGCCAATTCGACACCCTTGTCGCTTTGCCCTGCATTTGCCTCAAGCGTATTTCTGACGTAGCGGTCCACGACCCCTTGTCGCGTCTTCTCGAAAACAGTTGCCGTCTCGCCATAGCGCGCAAAGTTAAACGTTTCCGCCAATTCTCGATATCGCGGATCGGTCTGCGTGTTGGCAAAACTATCGGGCCTGTCTACGCCCTCAACCAGAACTTTCTTTAGGAAAGCTTTTGCATATCCCATGTGCTCGAGGTTGAAGGCTCGCAGGGCGAAGTTTAGCACGCGCGTATCATTCAGAAGTTCGTCCGGGGATTTGATTCGTTCGATTTTGTCAAGGTAGTACGAAGTTTCTCGAGCAACGAAGGTATTGGTCGCCGTATTGGTTAGCGAGCGGTCCAAATCTCGAGAAATGAGCTGGTAGGTGGCAGTTGTGGATAGCACGCGCGTCTCTCCCCTAAGGATATCAAAGGTTATGAACAAACGCTTGTGCCTAGCTGATCATTTCCTTCGGTGCTGGCCGGCGTTGGCGCTTAACAAAACTCATCGCTCAAGGGTGTTCACCGTTGAATTGTACAGCCGGCGCATTTCATGGACGCAAGTTTCAGGTCAGCGAAGCGCTGCAGTTTTGGAGCTGGCTTTAGACTTCAGAGGCCGTTCGAATGGAGTTGGGCTGTGACGATTTTCCTAGGTTTGATCATAACGCTGGGCTGCATTGGCGGCGGCTATGTCGCTATGGGAGGATATCTCGGCGTCCTGTGGCAGCCGATGGAATACGTCATCATTTGTGGTGCTGCGCTGGGAACGTTTGTCGTCGCAAACCCATTGAAGACGATCAAGGATACCGGTGGCGGCATCGTTGAGGCTATTACCAACGCCAGTCCAAAGCAGGCGGACTACCTGGATCTGCTCGGTGTACTCAATACCTTAATGCGCGATCTGCGGAGTAAGCCAAAAAGTGAGATGGAGACCCAGCTTGATGCGCCAGAAGAGGCGGCAATGTTTCAAGCTGCTCCAAAAGTACTAAAGAATAAAGAGCTGACGCAGTTCATTTGCGACTATGGGCGCCTGATCATCATGGGCAATGCTCGAACCCATGAGATTGAAGCTCTGATGGATGAAGAGATTCAAACCATTAGGCATGACAAACTCAAATCCTATCACGCCCTGGTAACGGTAGGTGACGGGCTTCCAGCTTTGGGAATTGTTGCTGCGGTCCTGGGTGTTATCAAGGCAATGGGGTCGATTGATAAACCACCAGAAGTTCTGGGGCAGCTGATTGGCGCAGCCCTGGTTGGCACGTTTGCCGGCATATTTTTCTCCTACGCGGTCGTCGCGCCGATAGCGGCTCAAGTGAAGCTTGTGCGTGAGAAAAAGATGCGGACCTATATCGTGGTAAAGCAGGCACTACTGGCTTTCATGAATGGTGCAACTCCAATGGTTGCGCTTGAGCATGGCCGAAAGGTTATTTCCAAGTCTGATAGGCCGTCGATCAACGAAGTGGAGGAATACACCCTCTCCATGCCCGGGAAGGCCAATTTGGCCGAGGCCGCCTAACACCACCGGCGCGCAATACTAAGAGGAGAGCGGGATGGTTAGTCAAGACGCTTCGGAAAATACGGTGGCAGGCGCGGAAGATTTCGCCGATGAGGTTGGCCCAGCACCAGGAGAGTTTGCTGCGCCTCATCACCAACAGCAATCTGCAGCATCGGGGCCAGGTCCACGTCCAGGAGATGGGGTTCCAATATCTAACGAGGAGAGCGGAATGGCTAGTCAAGACGCTTCGGACAATACGATGGAGGGCGTGGAAGAATTCGCTCATGAGCTTCGGGCTGCGGCGGGAGACAGCGCTGATGCAGATCAGGCTCACCAATCGCCAGAATCGGGACCAAGTTTTCATACAGAGGATGGGGTTGCGGTATCTAGCATGGAAAAAGAGCGTCTTGACCAAGTTGGCTTCGACAATATCAGGCGTATCCCTGTTGAAATTCGCGCAATCTTAGGGGGGTCTAAGATTGATGTCGCCAGATTGATGGCCTTGACGCCTGGCGAGATTGTCTCGCTTGATCGCCGAGTGGGAGAACCGGTTGACCTCATCGTCAACGATCAAATTGTTGCTCGCGGCCAGATCGTGATGCTGGAAGAGGACGGCGAAAGGCTAGGGGTGTCTGTTACCGAGATCGTG
The DNA here is from genome assembly GCA_965223255.1 of Hyphomicrobiaceae bacterium. Taxonomy (GTDB): domain Bacteria; phylum Pseudomonadota; class Alphaproteobacteria; order Rhizobiales; family Hyphomicrobiaceae; genus CBDCWA01. The sequence continues at coordinate 2,453,994 of CBDCWA010000004.1, forward strand.
TCGGGCGGCTAACCTTCTACCTCCGACCTTAAACAAAAATCATGAGTACTTGCAGCTGAGTTTAACAGCTTCTAATGGACAACAAGCCCGACAAAGAGAGCAAGACTCTTCCGGCGACCGAACACAAGATTCGGCAAGCCACAGAAAAAGGCAATACGCCGTTTTCCAAGGAGGTGTCAGGGTTCACGGGCTTGGTTGCTGCTATCGTGACAATCTACGCGCTAAGTGGCGATGGATTGCTGTCATTGGGTCAGTCCCTCGGTTTGTTGCTCGATAATGCAGGCCAGCTTCGATTTGATAACGCAGGCAATGTCACGGCATTCTTGTATAGCCGGGCAATGAGTTGGCTTTATTACATTGCACCAATAATCCTGACGTTTACTTTGGCCGGCGTTATTGCTGCTGTTTCGCAGAACCCACCGCGATTGGTTATTGATCGGATTAAGCCGGATCCGTCTCGCCTCTCCTTAAAAAAAGGATTTGGCCGTCTATTTGGCGCCAACGGTGCTGTCGAATTTCTGAAAGCATTAGCCAAATTCTCCATTATTGCAGCAGTTGGCATGTTGATGGCATTTGGCTTGTTGAAGGTAGCGATCGGATCAATGTTTTCCGATCCGCTGGGGCTACCAAATGTCTTACGCGACAGCCTGATTAAATTGTTTCTCGGAATTTGTATTGCATCGCTTTTCTTGGCGCTGGCCGATATTGCTTGGTCAAAGTTTCGATGGCTAGAAGAACTGAAGATGACCAGGCAAGAGGTCAAAGACGAGCAGAAGCAACTTGAAGGCGAGCAATCAATCAAAGCGAAGATGCGTTCTGCAGCAATGATGCGCAATCGCAGACGCATGTTGGCGGATGTGCCACTTGCGACACTCGTTATTGCGAATCCGACGCATTATTCGGTCGCTTTGCGTTACAACCCGCAAGTGGATGTTGCGCCAATCGTGGTGGCAAAAGGTAAAGACCATCTAGCTCTGCGTATTCGTGAGACAGCAGAAAAGCATGAAGTACCCGTATTCGAAGAACGAGAATTGGCAAGGTCGCTTTACGCTGTAGTTGAGATTAGCCAGGAAATTCCACCTGAGTTTTATAAGGCTGTCGCCGAACTTGTCATATATGTGAAAACAAAGAGGGCCCCCTCCGTGGGTTAGACTGATCATGATGCAAGAAGAAGATTCCTATTTTCATCCTTTTGAACAGGAAGAGGTGCTGGGAGACCTTGTCAAAGGTGTCGCAACGGAGCTTCGGCTCTTGGATGTGGCAGATCTGATTATGTATATACGTGCGGGTGATTTTCCAACTTTGGGCGCACTAATAGAATCAGCCGTTAGTATGTATTTAAAACCCGGGACGTTGAAGTTTGCGAATTCTGCCGAGATTACCGCTGACTGGGGCAGAGCAGCCTCTGTCTGGCTAGACTTCGAATTTGAGAGTGACGAGGTTGATGCGTCATTTGCCTTGTGCCTAAAGGCGAGTGCTGCAACCATTCAACTGCGGCGAATCGCGTTTCGTGATGATCAAAGGATAGACCTTCGCCGCCAGCTTCTAACAAGGGCCGTAAAGGGCGCCTATCTGGAATGCCCGGGATGATGTTTTTGTTCTGTGACAAAACCGCATCTAAGTATTTTTGAGCGGCAATCCTGAAAATATCTCGATCAAGCTGCATTATCTGATGTGAGCGCCTGCCACGTATGTGTGCGGAATTTCCCGCCTCTCAACAGCTCCATCAGTTTCAAGCAAGAAACAATAAATATGCTTCCATAGTGGTGCTTCTTGGAGGAGCTATGGAACCGATTTATCTGTTTGAGCTTGGCTGGCAACAGAATAGGTTGCTTTCAGTACGGCAGTCTGCTGTCGCACAGAATATTGCCAACTTAAACACGCCAAATTACCAGGCGGTGGAGGTCGATCCAGACAGCTTTGCCTCCAGTTATCGCCAGCGGTCGGCCGTTTCGATGGTTGCGACCAACAGTAATCATTTTACCCAACCTCAGTCGCTCGCGCAGAGTGTTGATTTCAAACCTGCAGTTCCAACGGGGAGTACGCACTCCGGAAATACGGTGAATTTGGAAGCCGAGCTAGTTAAGTCGAGTGAGATACATAGAGACTATCGGTCGAATACGTCTGTACTCAAGACATTCCATAGAATGCTTATGGCAAGTGTTAAGGGATAACCATGCTCGATCCAATTTCAGCATCTATCAAAATTGCTGCTTCGGGGCTGTCCGCCCAGTCGCTTCGCATGCAGATTGTTAGTGAAAATCTAGCCAATTCCCAGTCAACGGCGGCGACGCCTGGCGGCGACCCCTATCGACGCAAGGTCCTCAGTTTCGGCAGCGAGTTGGACCGGGCAAGCGGTTTGCAGTTGGTGCAGGTGAACGGGATCTCTCGAGATCGCAGCAACTTTCAGGTTGAGCATAGACCTGGGCATCCTGCAGCGGATGCGAAGGGTAATGTGAAGCTTCCTAACGTGAATGTTCTAATGGAAATGGCCGATATGCGAGAAGCGGGTCGCTCTTATGAGGCCAACCTTCAAGTTATCAAACAAGGGCGAGATCTGATTTCGATGACCCTTGACTTGCTGAGGACTACATAATGGTAAGCCCAACAGACTCAATTGCTTCAGTTGCCAGTGCCTTGAAGCCGATATCGGCGGAATTGAGCGCCCGAGCTAAAGCGGGAGCCGTGGGCCAGGTCCAGGATGCGGCCAAGACTGACTTTGCAAACATGTTGTGGAACGTGTCGTCGCAAATGTCATCGTCTCTCAAGGCCGCTGAGACCACAGCTGTTGCTGGAATGCAGGGACGCGCAGACATAACCCGCGTCGTGAGCACATTGATGGAGGCAGAGCAGAACCTTCAAGCTGCAATTGCGGTCAGGGACAAGGTGGTTGCGGCGTATATGGAAATTAGTCGGATGACGATTTAAGGGGGAAGACAATGCGGGCTCTTGCCATTGCTGCGACAGGGATGAATGCGCAGCAGCTGAATACCGAAGTAATCGCTCATAATATTGCCAACATAAACACCACGTCATTTAAGCGAGGTCGGGCAGAATTCACCGATTTATTGTATCAGGTTGAGCGTACTGCGGGTACGCCTGCCGCGGCTCTTGAGGGGGTTGTTCCGGAGGGCACGCAAATCGGGCTCGGTGTGCGCACGTCGGCAGTGCGTAACCACCATGCGCAGGGCAGTTTGAAGAATACAGGCAACCCATTGGATTTAGCTTTGAATGGGAATGGCTGGTTTCAGATAAAGGGCGCAAGTGGAGAAGTTCTCTATACTCGCTCGGGGTCATTCAATAAGAACGACAAGGGGGAGTTGGTGACCGCGGACGGGCTGCTCGTGGAGCCTAAGATTACGATTCCGATAGATTCAACAGGCGTCACCATAAATGCGGAAGGACGAGTGTTTTCTCGAACTGCAGGAAGCACTGAATTGACGGAATTAGGCCAGCTGACACTTGCAAGTTTTGCGAATGAAGCCGGAATGGAAAAGCTGGGTCGCAATCATTTCCGCGCCACATCAGCATCTGGCAAGGCAAACGTGGGCGTAGCGGGATCGGCCGGGTTTGCCAGCATTCAACAGGGCTTCTTGGAAAACTCGAATGTTGATCCCGTAAAAGAGATAACGGAGCTGATTGCTGCTCAGCGTGCATATGAGATGAATTCGAAAGTCATACAGGCTGCCGATGAGATGATGAGCACTGCTGTAAGGGCAAGACGATGATCACAATCTCCGCCACCGTTAGACAACGTCAACCCTGCATAATCTTGGCGGCACTCATATTGTCTATGGGATGGCCGGGTATGGCCTCGGCGGAGATCGTAAGCCTTCCGGTGCCCCGCGGGGTAATCTATCCTGGCCAGGCAATAAACAAGGATATTGTTGTCCTTCGTCGCTACAGAGGGAAAGCGACAGAAAAGCTGCCGATCATTCGAAGGCTGGGAGAGTTGAATGGCAAGGTGGCCCGGCGGACGCTTCTGCCTGGGAGGTTGATTCCACTTAGTAGCATTAGAAACCCTTATCTCGTAAAGCACGGCAAGAAAGCGATATTGCTGTTCGAGAGCAAGCTTCTTACGATTCAGGCAAAGGGTGTAGCTCTGGAATCAGGCGGTGCCGGTGACGTAGTTCAAGTTCGAAACCTCGATAGTGGTTCGGTTGTCAGCGGTGTGGTTGTGGCCAACGGGATCATAAAGGTTTCGTATAAATGAGAACGCTTCTGTGCGGCATCCTATTTATTGGCCTGTTCACTTCGGACGTTTTGTCTGCCGCACGTGTGAAGGACATTACGACAGTACGTGGAATACGTTCAAACCACTTATTTGGATACGGTCTGGTTATCGGTTTGAGTGGCACCGGGGACAATTTGCGCAATGCGCCGTTTACGTCTCGCTCGGTAAAAGCGATGCTCGATCGAATGGGCATAAATATCGAAGTTGGCAGGGCAAATACGCGCAATATTGCAGCGGTTGTCGTGACGGCCCAGCTGCCGCCGTTTGCCGGAGTGGGTAATAGAATTGATGTCACCGTTTCATCGATGGGGGATGCTAAATCCCTGCAAGGCGGAACTTTGGTACTCACACCCTTAATGGGAGCGAACAAAGAGGTATATGCCGTTGCTCAGGGCAGGGTATCGGTCCTTGGCTTGAGCGCAGAAGGCCAGGCACAGAGCATTAAGCAAGGCACACCGACCACAGCACGTATACCAAATGGCGCGATCGTTGAGAAAACGGCGCCCTTTCAATTTACAAATCAAAATTATGTTCTGCTTGATCTTCGAAACCCGGACTTCGAAACCGGTAGAAGAATCGCCAAGGCGATCAACGACTATTCACTTCGGTTCTATCAACGCCGGTTGGCGCGGGAGGTGAACTCTCGGTCAGTTCATGTCTTGCGGCCATCAAGAGTCAATTTTTCAAGATTTCTTGCACGCATTGGATCGCTCTCCGTGGAGCCTGATGTTCTGGCGCGCGTCATCGTTGATTCGGCGTCTGGCACCATAGTGATAGGAAAAGATGTAAGAATCTCACCAGTAGCTGTCGCGCATGGCAACATTGCAATTCGCGTGTCGGAATTTAAGAACGTGTCCCAGCCGGCCCCCTTTAGTCGGGGACGTACGGTTGTCACTCCGGAAAGCAAGATCGATCTGTATCAGAAGGATGCCAAGCTCGCGGTGGTGCGCGGAGCATCTCTGCAAGAATTGGTTCGCGGGCTGAACCTTATAGGCCTCAAGCCCAAAGGAATAATTGCCATCTTGCAGGCGATAAAGTCTTCAGGAGCCCTGCACGCGGACCTGGTGATACAATGATCGCTCATGAAACGGACAAGCTATTGGGTGACTTGAGATCGAGCGTAGCAGGCGTTCTTCCAACGCTTGTTATTGGCCTTGTCGTCATTGCTGCGTTCGAGGCGGTCTTGCTCACCTCATTGCGCGCTGAGGGGTGGAAGACCAACGTTTTGTCCGCGGCAGAGGCCGCACGGCAAGATATCCAGTCAGCGCCGCGAAAGCCCTCGACCAGGCCACGGGCAACCAGGCGAAAGTCCCTGAGCGCCCCTATCCCAATACCGAGGCGCAATGCCCTGCGTATGGCCGTCAGATTCTCAACAGGCTCTGTCTCAAAGCGCGAGGCAGAGCAAACACGCGAGCGCGATCAACTCCGCATGTCGAAACAGGAGGGTCGAACCCCAAGAGCGGTGGCGCAGCCGGGTGTTGGCAAGAGCGTTAAGGCGGGAAATAAAAAGGTTCAGCCGGTCCCACAGAAGACGGTGAAGCAACCGCACGCAGCGGCCGGGAATAAGAAGCCGCCGCACCGATTGGTCGCCAATATAGGAGATCAAGACTACGACCTGGTAAAGCACTACTGCAGAAATGTTGGCAGTACCGCGGAAAAAGTGCGTCAAAGACGTAAACAGTTGGTCCTGAAGAAGATGGCGGCCGGACTTGAGAACAAGATTGCCGAATTAAAAAAACTAATCCGAGAGCACAAGGCGTTACTGAATTATGGTGCGCGTGCTTCGAAAGCAGCGTCAAAAAAGCTGGTTGGCATCTACGAAAATATGGCGACCGATTCTGCCGCCAGTCAGATAGCCCGCATGGACCCGACAACGGCGACCTCTTTGTTGAGGAAACTTGAGCCGCGTCGCGCAGCAGAAATAATGGGTGAAATGAGCCCCAAGGATGGGGCCCGTCTTACACGCATGATGGCAGCTCGCCTCCAACTCGTCAGCAGAGTGTTCGGAGGCAGACAGGCGAAAAAAGAGCCGTGAACCATGAATAATAAGGTGATTGCTGTCGTCCTAGGTTCATTATTGGCAGGGTGCTCCATGATTCCGCGCGACTTCAATCGAGCGCCCAAGATGACCCCGGTTGGCTCTGGATTGACGACAAAGAGCATTGGTCTTGGAAAGTCCGCTTCTGTGGATGGGCCGTCACCGCGCAACTCCACATGGACTTCGAGTGGCAAGGATCTATTTCGCGATTCGCGGGCGCGAACGGTTGGCGATGTCATCACCGTGAAGATAGCTATGAACGACAAGGCCACTTTGGATAGTTCTTCTAGGAGATCTCGAGACGCCAAGAGTACAGGTTCAGGCAGTTTGAACTATGACGTGGGAATTAAGGGGTTTGTTAGGTCTGGGTCTGGTTCTCTTAATTCAGACATTGCATCCAATACCTCAACGACCGGGCAGGGCAAGGTTGAGCGCTCCGAGACGATCGAATTTCTTGTCGCCGCCGTAGTCTCAAAAGTCTTGCCGAACGGAAATTTGTTGATCAGCGGCAATCAGGAAGTGCGCGTCAACCATGAAATGCGAATCCTAAAAGTAGCAGGGATTGTACAACCTCGGGACATTTCAACGGGAAATACGATCTCTTATGAAAAAATAGCGGAAGCAAGAATCTCCTACGGGGGGCGTGGGCGTATATCTGAAATTCAACAACCTGGCTGGGGGCAGCAACTATTGGATGCTTTGAATCCCTTCTAGTTTTACGCGCCGTTGCGACTCAAACTAGGTATCTACGGAAGACCTACCCTTAGGGCCCGACCATGTCAGCACTAAATATGATTATTGCAGCTTTAGTCGCGACGTCCGTGGCATGCGCCGGCGGCGTAGTCTTAGGAATTGTACTTTTTGACACCATACAGCCTGGGATAGAAGCATCGTCTGCGAGTGATAAGACTCACAAGTCCGGCAAGAAAGGCGGGGCGAAAAAGAAATCCAAAGATAAGAAAGCCTCAAAGTCGGAGGACGCCGGGGGACCAAAGCGTTATGTGCTCGATCCGATCCTGACGAATTTAAAAGCACCGAAGCGTACCTTCGTCAGGCTTGAGGGCGTCATAAATGTAAAATCATCTCACGACGATGACGAGCAGTTGCTGGATGAGCTTTCGCAGGATCTCCTGAATCATCTCCGGTCGATCTCGTTGAACGATCTGCAGGGTAGAAGCGGCCTGGCGAACCTGCGGGCGGACCTGAGTGACATTGTCCGGTTGAGATTTAAGGGGCGCGCCAAGGGAATCACAATTCGAGGTCTCGCTATAGAATGAGGTGCCGCGCGAATATTTGGCTGATCGCTCTCGCAGTTATAGCGGTATTGGCCCCTGATGTTGCCTTGGCTCAAGGGATCAGATTGGAGGGGCTCGGTCTTCCAAACGACCGCTCGGCAGCGGCGCGAATAATAGCGCTCTTTGTGGTTATCACCACACTTTCGATTGCTCCGGCCCTGCTTGTAATGACCACATGTTTCACGAGGTTCGTTGTGGCCTTTGCGTTGCTAAGGGCAGGGCTTGGGCTTCAGACGACGCCGGCGAATATGATTCTTGTTAGTCTGGCGTTATTCATGACGGCCTATGTGATGGCCCCCACATTCGACGAAGCCTGGGAAAAGGGGTTGAAGCCCTTTGTCGAGAATAAGCTTGATGAAAAATCGGCCTTCGAAAGAACGGTTGCGCCTTTTAAGAAGTTCATGCGTGCCAATGTCAGGGAGAAGGATCTTCAGCTGTTTACGGACTTGGCACAAAAAAGGCTAAAGGTTGCCGAGGACGGGGCTGTTGAAGATCTTCGGATCTTGGTCCCGGCGTTCATGATATCTGAGTTGCGGCGAGGTTTTGAGATTGGATTTCTAATCATTCTGCCATTCTTGGTGATCGATATCATAGTTGCAACGATAACAATGTCGGTTGGCATGATGATGCTTCCCCCCACAATCATTTCACTTCCATTTAAGATCCTGTTCTTTGTCCTAATTGACGGTTGGAATCTGGTTGTCGGTGCAATGGTGCGCTCCTTCAACTAAACTAAACGGATTGTTAAGCTCCACTTAATGTTCATGGCGTATTGTTGCGCTTAGCAGGTCATCACGACAGGTGTTGACGGCATGAGGCCTCTTATCTGCGCCGCTTATTGCTGGCATTCTATCTACAACTTCGAATTGTAACTTTGGAAAGAGGTCTGAACGATGACTAGTATCAATACGAATTTTTCTGCAATAACGGCACTGCAATCACTCAACGAGACCAATAAGAATCTGCTTGAGACGCAACAGCGTATTTCCACAGGCTTGCGCGTCGGAACCGCGGAAGATAACGCTGCATACTGGTCATTGGCCACGACGATGCGCTCTGACAACAAGTCTCTGTCAGCCGTTACGGATGCCCTGAACATCGGTGCCGCCACTGTTGACGTTGCCTTCACGGCAATGAACAGTGCTATCGAAGTGACGGATGAAATCAAGGCCAAGCTGGTTGCTGCACGTGAGCCGGGTGTTGATCGCGGCAAGATCCAAACGGAAATCGATGAGCTGCAAAATCAGCTGCGCAGCATCTCGCAGTCAGCATCGTTCATCGGCGAAAATTTCTCGAGTGTTGATACTGGGGATGCAGGCTACAGCGCGACGGCAACGGTTGTCGCATCATTCTCTCGGTCGGGCCAAGATGTGTCCGTTGGTACCATTTCTATCAATGTTTCCGGTACCTTCTTGTTCAACGAGAACACGGACGGTGCTGGTGGCGCTTCCGGTAGCGGTGCGGCAACATCTGATCAGCTCGGTATCCTTGGCTCGACCCGCATGACGGCTGCTGAGGCAACTGCAGCATCTGGTCAAGCTGGTGATATCGACGTAACCGGTACCATCGTAATTGCAAGCTACACCGGTACAAGCGAGCTCGATATCTCTACTGCAACGGACGCCGAGGTTGAAGATTACATTCAAGCGGTGGATATGGCCATTTCCGACATGACCACTGCTGCAACCGATCTTGGTTCTGCTAAGAGCCGCATCGACATGCAGAATTCATTCATCGGTGAATTGATGGATGCGATTGATCGTGGTGTTTCGTCTCTGGTTGATGCGGACATGAACAAAGAGTCCACGAAGCTTCAGGCGCTCCAAGTCCAGCAGCAGTTGGGTGTACAAGCACTGTCCATCGCGAATTCTTCGGCTCAGTCGATCCTGGCCTTGTTCCGTTAAGCGGAATAAATCGCCAAATCAGATGGCTCGGACAATAGGGGAGGACGCGTTGCTGGCGCAACGCGTCCTCCTGCCTGCGGCCAGTGCCGTAAATTTATGACTTGGGCATGCCCATTAGAATGCCCCGCCTGCTCTAAATCCAAAAAAATCAACCTCGCGCAAGCCAATCAGGCCAGCTTCTTCTCATACCCTTTGAAAAGTGCTGGAGAAACTGGATGCTCGCGAGGGAGCAACTCGATAACGCAATCAAGAATTTATCGGAACTAGGCCCGCGGCGCCTTGCAATTCTTGGTGTCTTGGGAGCTGGGGTCTTCTTGACGATTGTTATCGGTAGCTACTACTTGAGCCGCCCTGATTTCGTCACCCTCTATTCTGGTTTGAACAAGAGGGATACGACGCGGATCATTGGCGCATTAAGCGAAGCGGGCATCGAGAGCGATCTAAGTGCAGATGGCACCAAGGTGCTGGTTAAATCCGGAAAGTCCAGCCATGCGCGTGCGCTGCTGGCCGAGCGCGGCCTGCCAAGCGGTTCTTCATCCGGTTACGAACTATTTGATAAACTCGGCTCAGTCGGCCTGACCTCTTTCATGCAAGAGGTCACAAGAAAGAGGGCAATAGAGGGTGAGCTGGCCCGGACCATTCAGTCAATCAGAGGGATCAATGCGGCGCGCGTCCACATAGTTCTGCCGGATAGGAGTTCATTCCGACGCAGAGCGCAGTCACCCTCTGCGTCAGTCGTGCTCGACCTGGCAAGAGCAGACAGCTTTCAGGCGGCCCGCGTGGTCCGCCACCTCGTTGCGGCAGCTATTCCAGATCTCCAGTCGCAGAAAGTGGTGGTCATGAGTACGGACGGGCGTGTTTTCGCTGCGTCCGGAGAAGAATCCGATGGAGGCAGCACAAAGAAGCTGGAGTTGGAGCGAGAGGTCAGCAAGGCCATCCACGCTAGAGTCAATCGAACGTTGGCGCCGTATCTCGGCATTGACAACTTTCAGACGAGTGTTACCGCCCAGCTCAACATTGACCGTCGCACACTGAAGAAGACTGAATACGATCCCAAATCTCGAATCGAACGCTCGATTCGCGTGGAGAAAGAAAAGAAGAATTCTCAAAACGCCGACAAAGCGCAGGCTGTGACTGTTCAGGAAAATCTACCCAAAGCCGACCAGCAAGCTGCCGGAGGCAAGAACTCTCGAAAATCAACAGAGCGCAAGGTTCAGACCAAAAACTTTGAGATCAGCTCCATCATAACAGCGGTCGAGAGCAAGGGATATAGCATTGAGAGAATCAATGTCGCCCTCGTTGTCAATAAAGAAAAGCTGGGTGGCGGCAAGATATCGTCGCAAGAACTGCAGAAACGATTGAATAAGATTCAGGAAATTGCTGCGACGGCGGCGGGAGTGGACACCAAACGAGGGGATCGGATTTCACTTGTTGCTGTCAAATTTGATGGCAAGGGTCAGAGGCTCACGCCTGTTCCCGAACCTGGTATCTTAGCGATTGTGGCCGGACAAATTGGCAGTTCCGTGCGCGCATTGACGTTTCTGCTAGCTGCGATGGCATTGATATTGTTCGTGTTGCGACCCGCTGTTCAATTCCTGATGTCAGGCAGCAGGCAACCTGCTGACCAACGACCTGAGCAGCTGAGCGATGCAGCATCTCAAAATGCCGTAGCTGCCGAGGGGCAGGCTGTGTTGGAGAATGCATCTCAATCAGCGCCCCCAGAACCAGGGTCCGAGCTTTTCAATGAGCCTATCGCCTCTGCGCTGCCGTCGCCCAATGAAGAGCCAATGCCTGTTCCTGAGACTCTTAATGTAGCGGATCAGCTGAGAAAACATATTGCAGCGGATGAGGAACGTGCCGCACAGGTCCTGATGGATTGGCTGCAGGAGGCTCGGGCATGATCCAAGCAAAACTTTTTTTGCAGGATCTTTCACCAAGTGAGCAAACCCTGCATCCAGCGTCGATCGATGAGCCCGGTCCAATCGGCGACAGCGGTGAAATCTATACGAAAGCGCAGTTGGAAAGTGCTGAGCAAGCGGCTTTTGAGGCCGGACTTCAAAAGGGTCGGGAAATGTCGGCTGCAGCTGCGGTCCAAGAATTATCTCGCGCTCGAGACCAAGCGTCGAGGGACGCGGCAGAGAAGTATGAGCAATGGGCGGAGCGTGCAGGTATTAACCTGCAAACGATGCTGCACGATGAATTAAACGCGCTTGAAGAAAGGATAACAGCATCCGTTTCCCGCGTGCTGCGAGCATTCCTAAAAGAACAGTGTGTGACACTTGCCTTAACAGATCTCAAGATGCTTCTTGGTGCCCAAATTGGTGACGACGCCAATATAGTTGCAGAACTAAAAGTGCCGCACGAACTCAGGGAAAATGCGCTAGAGGTATTCTCGACGGTCTTGCCGAATGTTGAGATCACTACGGCTGAGTCTTTTGAAATTACATTATCGGTCGATCAAACCGTTTTTGAAACACAACTAGGTGTCTGGATCGACAAAATAGAAAATGCGGTGATGTAATGTCGGGAACGGATCAAGCAGCCCCCTCACTCGTTATCGTACGTCGCCGCGGAGGTGACGGCGACGGTGGGCACCATGGGGGCATGTGGAAAATTGCCTTCGCGGACTTTATGACGGCCATGATGGCGTTTTTCTTGGTGATGTGGCTAATCAATGTGTCCGACGACGAAAAAGTTCGGAAGATTGCATTGTATTTCAACCCGCTGCCAACGAACAGCAAACAGCTTCCGCAAAAAGGGGTCCACGAAGAGCAGCACGATAAAAAGAACATAGAAGAAAGTGAGAAGGAGGGGACCGGCAAGTTTGTTCGAAAGTTTTCCGACGAAGAGTTGATGAAAGACCCCGAGGGGGTCGTCAAAAAGATACTTAGCCAAACCTCGCCGGAGCCCAAGCAAACGCCTCCCAATGCCCCCAAAAATAAAAAAAATGCCCGCATGTTTTTGGAAAAGGGCGGCAAAATCAATGCGTCCAAGCCTAGCGGTGGGCAAGCGTCAAACATCGGAACGACAGCGAAAGTCAACAAAGGACTTTCAACGACTTTGAATTTGCCACTGCTTATTGCAACGCCAGAAGTTCCCGCAAAGAAATCCGCCAAAGGAGGACGCGTCGCGGTTTCTCAGAATAAACCCGAAACCAATGCTCAAAGGGAAGCGTCGACTAACGATCGTCAAAGGAAAGCACCGAGCAATATAAACAAGAAATCTCAAAATGCGGACCAAAAAACTCTGCAAAAAAATGCCTTGATGCTCGCCAAGCCCGGCGCATCAGCCCGCCAAGTCAACGATGGCAAAGAGAAACATACGGAGCAACACCAGAAAACGGGACCTGCGAAGACAATACAAAAAAATGCCTTGATGCTCGCCAAGCCCGGCGCATCAGCCCGCCAGGTCAACGATGGCAAAGAGAAACATGCGGAGCAACACCAGAAAACGGGACCTGCGAAGATTATTCAAAAGAAGACGGGACCCGTGAAGACAATTACGTCGAGAAAAAAGCTATCCGGCTCCGCGGGATCTGAGCAAAAGCGTCGCGACGACATTAAAGACCTTCAAAAACTAAAGCACGAAATTGCAAAACTTATTCAGCCTTCCAAGCCGGGGACTATTCCAAGGGTCTTGGTGGAGAGAACGCCGGAGGGCATCTTGATTAGCCTGATGGATGAATTTGATTATGGGATGTTCGCAATTGGATCAGCGGAACCGCATCCCCACTTCGCAAGACTCGTAAGAGACCTGGCGCACATCCTGACCCAACGCAAGGAACACATCGTAGTCCGTGGCCACACCGATGGACGGCCTTACAAGTCAAAGAAGAACCTTGATAATTGGCGCTTGTCGACTATGCGAGCACACATGGCGCGTTACCTGCTTAAGGCTGGAGGTGTCGCATCAGATCGAATCTTAAAACTCGAGGGGTTTGCTGACCGTAGGTTGAGAATTCCAAGCAATCCATTTGCCGCGCAAAATCGGCGGATAGAGATCCTTTTGAGGACGACTAAGCAATGACGAATTGTGCCAAATCGCTCCTCATATTGTTGTTCCTCATGGGGCTGCAGGCAGGTGGCGTGCAGGCTGAGGCGAAGCGAATTGAAGAACCCTATAAACTCATGCGTATGCTTGATCGGATCGAGGACGAGATTATCCGCGGCGACCAGGCAGCAATCGTCAAGAGGGGGGAAGTGTTGAACAGGCTTGCCAAGGCGTTTGACCAGCTTGGCTCTGAGGGATTGAGCAATACCAGGACTCAGATTGCCGCGATTGTATTCGTGCTGAGCGGTGGTCAACCAATAATTTTGCGAAATATTTTAGCGCAGGTCGAAGAAGACAGCGATTTGGGCCCGGTGATGCGCGCGATCGTTTTCTCGTTTTCTGGACGAGTAAAGCAGGCATTGAAAGAATTAGATGAAGTGAAGTTGCGTTCGCTGCCAGGAGAAATGGCCGGTCGGGTGGCGATGTTCAAGGCAACATTGGTCTCTCGAACGGCTCCCGAAAGGGCAATAAATCTATTGGATGAAGCCAGGCTTCTTGGGCGAGGCTCGATAATAGAACAAGATGCGTTGCGAGCCCAAAGTGTTCTTCTGAAGCACACCGGAGGATACAAAAGGTTTTTGGGTGTCATGAGGCGATACGTAACAAAGTTTGCAGTTTCTGCTTATGACCCCAAACATAATGGGCGATTGATAGAAATTCTCGTGACGTTTGACTACAAGACGGAAAAGACGAGCTTGACGGATCTTGAAGGCGTCCTCGCAACATTTGTGCCGCGGCGGCGGAAAGAGGTACGGATTTCGGCTGCTCAAGTCGCTCTTCGCAAGGGCAATCTATGGCTGGCACAAGGCCTGGCCAGCAATGCTTTAAAGGCGCCGAAGCAAGCAAACTTTCCTAGGACGCAATTGAAACTCTATCTGCTCGCTTCTGACGTAGTTCTAAATGACACTAAGAAAGCGATGGCTGATCTTCGTACAATTGATGCAAACCAGCTGACCTTGAGTGATAGGCTGTTGTTGGCGGGTTCGCTGATGATTGGCCGGCATATATTGGAGCGAGAGGGATCGCAAATTTCGTGCAAGCAATGTGATTATAATACCGACATGGATGTTGGCCGAGATGACGATAAAGAGCTTCGCACAGTTCTTAAGAATGCAAAGCAAGTAGCACTGGCGGCCGAACAACTTCTAGGGGATGACAAGAAATGATCAGGACGCTCGTTGATAACACCGCAGGAGGGGGCGGTCTCAACAACCCGAGAACGAACGATGTTGGACATGGCAAACCAAGCGCGGCGGACGCGAACAACGGGAATAGAGAAACGGCAGAAAGTTCTGGGCGGAGCAATGACCCAAACAGTGTGCCAAGTGAGACCCCAACAGAGGTACAGGAAAATGCCGGGCAGGATCACGCAATCGATGTAAATGTGACTGACCCGATGGCAGAGGGTGTTGCTAGAGCAACATCTTTCAGTGATTTGGTGGTCGGCCAGGACAGACAGGCTCCGGCACATGGGGTAATAGTGGCGGGCAATCAGGGTGAGGATCCCGCAAATCCAAAACCATCCGGCGATGCGTCATCCGGACAGCCACCAAAGGCGACGCCATCGCCCAAGGCGAGCCTCAATGCCGCAGAGTGGGCTGCCGTTCATTTCGTTGGTAGAGGCGATGGCAAACCGATCAAACCGAACCTTCAGTCAAACGGGAACGTCAATAATAGCCCTCCGCAAGCAAACAAGATTTTACCAAATTTGAGCCCCCAATCGAGCTCCGCTGAGCCGTCCGCCCAGCAAGCTGCGATGCCCCCAAATGACAAGATGGTCGTAATCCCGCCAGCTTCGGCAAATGGTTTGGCGTCCAAGAAAATGAACTCCGGCGAGCCGATCTCACAGCAAGGCGCATTGACCTCCAAAGACAACATTGTGGTTGTCTCGTCAGCGTCAACTGCAGCTTCAGCAAATGGTCCGATGGCCACCAAAACGAAATTTGAAGCGAGCCTGTTTAATCTTGCTCAATCTCATGGTGAGATTGAGCTAATGACTGATGGCTCAGCGGTAGAGAAAGACTCATCAAAGATTGTTTTTAATGGTTCTTATATCGGCAAGCAGTTGTCGACCTCGATCGTGAAGACACTTGATGATGGTCTGCAACAAGCTGCGACCGCCACAAAGTCTCCGAACGTTCAAAGTGGTCCGGCGAAACGCATCCAAAGCCTGACGATTCAATTGTATCCTCAGGACTTGGGAAAGTTGAACGTAGAATTGGTTTTGCAAAATGATAAGCTCGACATCCACATTATTGCGGAAAAGAGGCAAACAGCGAATGCGCTGACGAAAGACAAGCTTGGCTTGAAGGAGCTTCTGAGCGTCGATGGGTATAAGGTCAATGACGTTCGAATTGAGTTTCAGAACAGTGACGCGTTTGATCGCGCGGCTAGAAGTTCTTCGGGCGACAACGCGTCCTCGCAAAACCTGTCGTCAAACAGCTTCGAGCAAAGTGAACAACGTCGGCGGTCCGACAAAAGCGACACAGCCAATGACGGCGCGTTTCAAAACGATAATGCAAATAGTAACGATTCAGCATCAGCGTCCCTAGACCAGGTACGCGAAGATCAAGATTCGAGATCGCTTTATATTTAGAGCACACGAGTTCGAATGTTGTGCGAACAGAAGACATTGAACAAGGATGACGTAGAACGGAAAAGGAGGGGATATGGCTAGATTAATGCTAGATGGGCCTCATCCGTTGGAATTTGGCACCATTTCCGAGTTGATCCGAGATAACGCCAGTGGTGTCTATGTTCTCGGCTACAGCGGCACAGAGGGTAACTTTTATATTGATCGCGTTGGGCGGGCGGATAGCAACATGAACGAAAGCCTTCTGCAGCTTATTGGATCAGCCCCAATGTTCAAGTTCGAGTATGCGCTGTCGGCGCGGGAGGCGTTTGACTGGGAATGCGCAATTTTTCATGAATTCCATCCGCCTGGAAATTTTCTCCATCCCTCCCGGCCAACGGGCACGGACTGGCAATGCCGCTATTGCAGCCATTCAAGACTATCCGGATCCATGAACTACGTTTGAACCGGCACCGCTTTGAATGTCTAACTTCGACAGCACCCTACTATCCGATAAAGGGTGTGCAAGGGGCTTAATGGTCATCAGGTAGACGAGAGAACGGTTCTTCATGCCTAACCACCAACGCAACGGTAGAAAAAGATGAATTCGTTTTATTTGAATTCAATAAAATCATTTGAGGGGTTCACGCCGCAAGCGAAGTTTGACTACGCCCAGTTCTCCAACGGGTACGGCACGCGCGCCAAATATGTTGGAGAGGTGATTGATAAATCCGAAGCAGAGCGACGCTTTAAGTCCGAGATAACTCAGGCCAGGCGTATTGTTGATAGGCATGCATCGCATTTGGATGAAGGTACAAAAGCTGCTCTTACGTCGTTGACTTTCAATGCAGGCACAAGCTGGATCAAAGACGGTCTTGGAGCAGCCATCAAGAGCGGAGACCTGCAAAAGGCGCGAGAACTGTTTGTTCAGTATAACAAGGCAGGAGGACAGGTGTTAGCCGGTCTGCAGCGCCGGCGGCTGGAAGAAGTCAGCTGGATTGGAAGTGGGAAGTTAGCGGCCGGAGCGGGAGATCAGGGGCAATCAATTGCACCGCCCCCAGCCCAACAACGTGTCACGGAGCCAGCTAACATGAACTCGCGTGAAACGCAGGTTGCTAGCAATCATACGGACACATCACCGGCCGTTTCCTTGCAGAAATCAGCCGTCAGTGCGGTGCCTGAGAATAAGCCTCTTGATTTCCAGGATGTGCCATCTGGAGAGCGGTCTATCGCTGATACCGCTAGAAGGATTTATGCCGAGCAACTCGCAATGCTTGTAACATTAGCTCGCGCGACAGGGCATCAGGCTGAGGAATCAAATCAGAATACAAGCGTGACCGACAGGCTTGATGAGGCGTGAATTTTGCCCGAAGTTCAGTAGGACAACTCAATAGAGGCGATTGATGCTATCTCTTGGATGGACTGAGCTGCTTTACATGTGGACCTTGTTTTTGGTTTCGACCGCAGCATTTCTAATAACACTTCTATCAACGGCGATCTTCGACCAATGTCAATGCCACGCAGCCCTTTCGGTATCTCTGATACTATTGCTCCTATCAACTCCCATAACGGGTTTGATCTGGCTTGCCCGCCTAGGGAACGGTCGCGCCAACCCACCATAGGATCGAAACCTTAAAAGGGTGAGGCGGCCTCCACTTGTATGAAGCCTTCTAAACATTGAATGTCTGATAATTTTTTAAGAACGATAGAGGCTACGGCCCGCTGAGCTTATCAACGGTGTTCTACGACGTCTTCTTGGGCAAGTTTGAAGACGTTTTTTTTGTGTCGTTGCTAGGTTTTTCACTATGTAAAGGCATTTCAATCTGCACTGAATATTGTCCACGGAATTGCACCATTTTACATGAAAACAACTCTCGTCCAGCACATTCGAGCACAACCGGAACCCCATCGAGGCGACCAAAATCTATGACTTGTCCGACTTTCAGGTTTTTGAGCGCCTCAAGAGTGATAGGTGGTCCGTAGATCACAGCAGATGTCTTCAACGCCGTTGTGCCTATCCCCGATTGAATTTTGTCTTGCCAACCGGGTGAATCGGAACTGGTTGCCTCGTCGCTGGCTGCAGGGGGACGTCGGAGGAAGGTTATTAAGTCCTTTTCCGCAAAGCGCAATGTCAGGTTGCAAACCTGACCATCTATTTGCATCACTAATTTCCAACAAATAGTTGCGAGAGAAGCCTCGCGCGCAGGCTGTGAGGGGTCTGTCTCCTCATCATCTGCTCCGATACGAAACCGTCCCCCTTTGCTCAATTGCAGGTATTCCGAAAGCGCATTCGCAATGGTTTCGAGAAACAATGCATCGATGCGCTGCTCAACGGCTGAAAAATCTGCCTCAGGCCGCCCTGGCGCCTCTGAATAGGAGCCTCCATACAAAACCGTAGTCAATATGAAAATCAAATCTCTTGGATATGAGAGATAGACGGCGTCCTCTAAGTCCTTGGCTGAAAAACTTGTTCGGATTTCATTTGGCTCGAGCGAGGCATTATCATCCTCCTGGTCCAACAGACCTATGATGCCGAAAGACAGGTCTTGCGAGGTATAGAGCCTAAAGCAGTCGGCCGCTGTGGCGAATACATTTTGTAGAACAATCTGAGCGTGGGCAATATCAACTGCTGACAGACGCCCATTCGCCGGGAAAAGATTGGTCTCGAAAGTCTTTGCGTCCGATGCGATCGTCATGATTCTTCTTCCTGCGCCGACGAAAGCAGGAGCGAGTACCTGCTTGTGACTTCATCGGCCGATTCTATGCATTGTCGTCTTCAGTCGACAGGGAGATTGCTCCACCTTCTGCAAGTTCTAAAGCTATATTGGCGATCTTGCGTTGAGCGTCCTGAGTTTCCGGTCCAACCTCATCCGGGAGCATACCCATCTCTGCTTCAACAATTCTACGTGATCTAGCTGACAGGCTACTCTTTACGCTTTCGACCAGCGCTTCCTCGACACCATTCAGAGATAGCGGAATTAGATCAGCGGGGACCTGTTCAAACAGCTTTGCTCTATCGGCTGGCGACAGAGCCGGTATGTCACCAAACTTAAACAACAGCGCTTTTATTTGGAGCGCGTCGTTTGGTTGGGTCTCGCTCAAGCCGAGAACAATAGATTCGGCATTCGTAGGAGACATTTGGTTGAGAACAGCGGCAATTTTTCGATAAGTTTTGGAATTGTCACTAGCTGCTAATTTCTCAATCAGCTCCGTCAAGATTACTTCTTCAAGAAGTTTAAGCGGGGCTCTTTTCACGGCAACCAAGGTGACGATTCGCTGCACAATACTTAGGCGGAGACTTTCAGACAATAGCTCCATAATCTTTGCGACCAACTCACTCGGCATGCGCGACACCATGAACGCCGCCACCTGAGGATGCTCAGTCGAAATGAATGTTACGATTTGTTCTTCACCAATGGATGGCAGTATTTGCCAAACCTTCTGGGTAGAGTCCCCCCGGATATCAGCGACAAGTTCCGACAGCTTGTCCGGTTCGAGGGCGCCGGAAAGAAGACTTTGAGCCTCTCCGAGGCTTCCCTCTAAGAACGTGGGACCTTTAAGTGCAGCAACGAACTCCTCGACAATCCGACCAATAGACTGATCTGGAATGCGACCAAGCTCGGCGATCGTAGCAGCGAGGGCCTTCAAGTCGTCTTCATCGAAGTGCTTCAGAAGTTTGTCGGCTTCCTCCTTCTCCATTGACAGCAGAACGATCGCTGCTTTTTGCGCCGACGTTAGCGAGAGGCCACCTATCCGCTCAGGCAGAGGGTCCATCCTCGTCATAACTCGTTGATCTATGGACAAGCTCTGGCTCCTGTGTCAGGCCAACATGTCAACTAGTTTCAATAGCGCTGATTCGCAATTTCTCAAATTCGCTGTATTTAGATTGAACTGGAAATCTTCCACTCCATTCGCCAGAGCCCCGCGACGGCAAACAGGCCTGTCGCCCAATTGCGTTATGGGGATGCACAATGGAAAGGCGTCAAACTTCCAGCCGCCCCGCTAAACTTAACAGGCTGGAGTTTCGGGCAGGCAAGGCAGCCGTCGCAACGGCGGATCATCATCGTATTGCGCTGTTGATGCGCCAAGTTGCTGACTTGGCGGGCCACCTGATCGCTCGAGCGACCGCCAGCGCCGGAACAAGTAACGCTTGTTTTTCAACGCACGTGTATAGGGGGAGTCAGACATCGACCCTTCTGGCACCGGCGCCATGCAGGCGTGTTCGCGACAAATCGACTCACAGTGGCGCGATGGACCCATCTGCACGTGAATTTCGCGCCGATTCATGATGGCCAGGCGTTCCCGCTGGGTCCTGTTAAAATTATTATTAAAAATCAAATAGTTAGGAAGCGGTTCGTCAGGGGAGAGACAATTAGGCGAAATTATGAAAAATAATTGTTAATAAAAAAGAATCTCTGTAAAAACAGTATGCAAGCTGATTGTCACTATGGTGCTTACCATCTGGAAAGTGCCGATTTTTGTTCTTTTCTGCATTTCAACGTTTGAATGTGTTCAGCTATTCGTTCCGCGTCGGGATTTGAATAGGGCAATTCTATAAAAACGTATTGCTTACCAGATAGAAAGCCGAATTCAGAAGTGCGCCCCGCAAAACTCTTGAGGGATTGCGTCACCGCGTGAAGCGGTGAGGGGGATGGGCGCCGTGGCACATGCATGGTCCGCGACACACCTCTATGGCTGTGGCGCGCACTTGTGGGGGGTGTGGGGTGATTCTTATCGTGGATGAGCGCGAATCCGTCGTTCAGGGCTATGCCGGTTCGTTTAAGCGCGAAGGGGTTGCCGCGACGGCACTATGTGCGTCCGAAGTCGAAGAGTGGTTCGACACGGCGTCAAGTGACGACGTTATGGCCATTGATGCAGTCCTGCTGGGAAGCTGTGAGACCAGGGACCGGATACCTAGTAAGGTGCGCGCCAAGTCAAAGGCGGCTGTGATAGCGTTGAATGATGAACGTTCACTTGACGAGACGTTGCAGCTGTTTGCTGCCGGTGTCGATGATGTCGTTCGCAAGCCCGTTCATGTGCGTGAGATATTGGCCCGTATTGCCGCGATAAAGCGCCGAGATCCGCAAGATGGTGATGGAGTTAAGCTCGGGGCATTAAGAGTTTTTTTTGACGGTCGTGATCCCGAAGTTGCATCAGAACCGATGCGGTTGCCGCGCCGCGAGTTGAGGATACTCGAATATCTTGTTTCGAACCGCGGCAGGCGTATGACCAGGGAGAGTATTTTCAATTATGTGTACGGTATTTTCAATGACCAGATAAGCGATCATATAATCGAGAGTCATATCAGCAAGCTGCGCAAAAGGTTGCGCCAGCAGCTGGGTTACGATCCAATCGATTGTCAGCGATACTTGGGGTATCGTCTGGATTTGCGGGACTGATGGTTTGTGTCAGGTCGGAGCGGCGGCTCGTCGGGCTACAAACCGGCTAGATCTCTGACAGAATAGATCGCAAGCATTCCTGACTTTCAAGCGCTCGGATCAGACGGATTTTCGGTCGAATTTCCTTTGCGCACCCGCTCCATGATTCCGTTCGAAAAGTTAAAGATTGCCAGAGCCGCAACGTCGCCATGGTATCAGCCTGGCAATGCAGGCGACCAGATACCGTCAGCCTCACGTAAGTCCGAGGGAGCATTATTGTACTCATGCGGATTTATTGAGGGGCTTTGTGAATGAGCATATCGAGCATGATGAATGCTAGCGTCTCCGGCATGGCGGCGCAGGCGAATCGTTTGGCGACGGCATCGGACAACATTGCAAATCTAGATACCGTTGGCTACAAGCGCGCTAAGGCCGATTTTTCCACCGTTGTCCTGCCTTCGACAGAGCAAAAGTACAACGCAGGCGGCGTCCTATCCAATGTTTCCAATGTTATTGGAGAACAAGGCGCGCTGAAGGCCACAACGTCCAATACAGACCTTGCGATTACAGGCAGCGGCTTTTTCGTGGTTCAGAGCAATTCAGGTGATGCTTTCCTAACCCGTGCCGGAGCATTTGCGCTTGATGCGGAAGGATTTCTTGTAAATTCCGCTGGCTACAAACTTCTGGGTTATCCTGCAAATCAGGCCGGGGGCGCTGTGAATAGTGCTGAGGGTCTCGAGCCGGTTCAGGTAGGCGGGACGCAGCTGCAATCGAATCCAACGACGAATGGAACTTTTGTTGTAAACTTGCCAGCTGATGCAACTGCCGTGGTTGCAGCAAACCAACCGTCAGCCAATGCGGCGTCTGCCGAATTTGCCGGCAAGACCTCCATGACTGTTTTTGACAATCTCGGTCGGCCGGTGACGTTGGATATTTATTCTGCGAAGGTTGCTCCGGAGACTTGGGAGGTATCGGTCTTTGACGCCAGCACCGCAGATGCGACGTCGGGCTCCTTTCCATACACGTCCGGTCCGCTAACGTCGGATACATTGACATTTGACGCCACCACAGGAGAGCTGGACGCCGGCAGTGTCAGCTCGTTGTCCATTCCCGTCCCTAACGGAGCGACTATGCCCCTCGACCTCACGGGCACGAGTCAGTTGGCTGGAGGTTACGTTGTCCTAGGTGCTCAAGCCAATGGCGGGGGCGCGAGTGTGGCCAGCGGAACAGACATATCTGCCGACGGGACGTTATTCACAATCTTTGATGATGGCAGTCGCCAGGCAACCTTTCGAATTCCTCTTGCAAGAGTGGCAAGTCCAGATGGTCTAGAGTCGATGACCGGCAACGTGTTCACGCCAACATTGGAATCCGGCAGCCTCCAAATCGGTGACGCGGCTAGCGGCGGTTTGGGTGAAATTGTTTCCGGGGCCTTGGAGGGCTCTACTGTCGAGGTGTCCGACGAACTTGTTGGTCTCATTCAAGCCGAAAGACACTACACGGCAAATTCCAAAGTTTTCCAGACAAGTTCCGAAATCTTGGAAGTTTTGGTCAACCTGAAGAGGTAAGCCTGCTTGATTGGGGCCTCTGGGGTTTGGAGATCCATTTATGTCGTTAACGGTTGCCAGTAATATCGCTGAGTCAGCACTGTCAACGACAGCTGAGCGCACCAATGTTGCTTCCCGCAACGTTGCGCGGTCCGATGTGGACTACGCCACCCGGAAGACTTCACACACTGTTAGTGGACTGAATGGTGGCGTCAGGCTTGGCGCCATCGTGCGGGCCACCGATGAGGCGCTGCTGAAAGAGCACCTCAATATCACATCTGCTGTTCGGCGTGATGATGTGATCTCGAACATGGTAGATCGACTACATGACTCGATCTTGGGGCCTAATCTAGAAACCTCGCCGACCATCCTGTTCGGGGAATTTGAAAGCTCTCTACGCACGTTTGCGACGTCGCCATCCGATAGCGCTGCCGCTCAGTCAGTGGTCCATACAGCGACAGCACTGGCCAATCGTCTCAATGAGATCAGTACCGCTGTCCAGGACGTACGCCGCCAGGCCGATGCTGATTTGGCAACATCGGTTTCGCGAATAAACAATCACTTGGCGGATTACGCTGCACTGGATCAGGAAATCGTTCGTGGGATCAATCTCGGCGAAGAGGTGACTGACCAGCTGGATCAACGCGACGGTATTCTTAGACAGCTTGCAGAAGAGATTGGCATTCGTACGCTTCAGAAAGCCAACGGAAGTATTTCCATTTACACCGATAGCGGTCTAACACTTTTTGATACAATTCCGCGCTCTGTTTCATTCGACCCGACTGCGAACTTCGGTGCCGGGGTGACTGGAAATCCAATCCTGGTCGATGGTGTCCCGGTCTCTGGCAATTCATCGGCGTTGCAGGTCCGGTCTGGTCAAATCTATGGGTTGCTCACCATCAGAGATGACGTCGCGGTCACGATACAAAGGCAGATGGACGAACTCGCGCGGGGGCTCGTCGAAGCCTTTGCCGAGCAAGATCAATCAGCGGTCCCCAGTTTACCAGATCAACCTGGATTGTTTACGTTTGATGGCGCAGTGGCTATCCCGCCAACCGGGAGTGTTGTCGACGGCCTCGCCAGTATTCTCAAGGTAAGCCCCAATGTTCAAATTGCTGCGGGAGGCGATCCCTTCCTGCTGCGCGATGGCGGAATTTCTGATCCGGGAAATCCTGCCTACACCTATAATGCAACAGGTGCTGCGGGTTTCGCAGATCGCCTACATCAAATGATCGACGCTCTGGGACAGACTAGGGACTTTGATCCGGCAAGTCACTTAGATCCGAATGCGAGCGTGATCTCAAACGCTGCAGATGCTGTGGGCTGGCTCTCTGAGACCTATAAGAATGCAGAGAATTCTGCCGAATACCAATCCGCGCTCCTGGCACACTCAAGTGACACTATCCATGCTGAGACGGGCATCAGTCTGGATGACCAAATGATCAAGCTGCTTGATTTTGAGAGATCGTACCAGGCGTCGAGCAAATTAATTGCTGCGATTGATCGAATGCTCCAAACCTTAATTGCCAACATCCGTTAACGACATGGTTGACCCAATTTCATCATTTTCGAGCTTCAACACGATTTCCAGATCGATATTCGACGCTCGGCAACGATTGTCTGAGGCTCAGTCCGCGCTCACGACCGGGCGCCAAAGTGACCTGTCAAACGAACTAGGCGCTGGTACGAAAGAGACAGTCTCTCTGCGTCTGATCAGCAGTCAGCTGTCCAATATAAATTTGGACAACGAATTGGTAGCAACGCGGCTAGATGTTACGCAAGTAAGTCTTGATCGCATTTCTAATGAACTTCAGGATTTTGTGGCGCAGATGATAGCGACGAGGGGCAACGAACAAACGACCGGACTTGCTCTTACGTCAGCCAACAACACAATGACTGCCGTTACGAGCACCCTGAATAGTACGCATCAAGGCAGCTATTTGTTCGCCGGAATAAATAGCAGTGTGAAGCCTCTCGAAGACTTTAATGATCCTTCGATCCCTGCAAGCAGACAGGCCGTAATCGACGCTTTCACGACAAATTTCGGATTTCCGCCGGGGACTGCTGCATCCGAGAGCATCACGCCCTCGATGATGACAAATTTCTTGAATGGCCCATACGCGACCCTATTTGAAGATCCTGCTTGGACGGCGGATTGGTCCAGTGCGTCATCTACAAACCTTACTGCGCGAATCTCTCCAAGAGAATCTGTCGAGGCCTCTGCCAACGCCAACAGCACGGCCGTCAGGACCGCGATAAAGGCCGTTGCCATGGTTGGTGCACTGGGCATTGAAAACTTCAGCGCCGAGACACGCGACGTAGTGATGGATGCCGCAATTAGTGAAGCTGGCCTGGCAGGAGAACATCTGGCCGCGGAGCGCGCGAATTTGGGTTTCGTTCAGTCTCAGTTGGAAAGTGCGACCGAACGAAATCAGTTGAGCGCGGACATTGCGACAAAGGCTTTTTCTGAATTGGAATATGCGGACCCCTACAAACTATCAGTTGAGATTTCAGACATTATGTTGAAGCTTGAAAATTCATACGCCATCTCTGCCAGGGTGCGGCAGATAAGTTTCTTGAATTTCATCTAATGCTGCGCAGAACCGTTGGCGCTGGGAGCGAATGAGGAGGGAATGAAATGTATCAATTTTCCTATGAAGAAGTCTTGGATGATATGCCTTCAAAAGGGCGTGGCGAAGAGTTTGAGGCATTTTCAAAGTGCATCGAATTGCTCCAAGAGGCTGAGAAGCAGGGGCCAAATTCTCCAAAACGGGTAGAGGCGTTGTTTGTGGTTACGCGCCTGTGGTCTGCATTGATTGAAGATCTGGCGAAACCTGAGAATGAACTGCCGCCGCAGTTGCGTGCAGACTTGATCTCCATTGGCATCTGGACTCTCAAAGAGGTCGAGAAGATCAGGCATTCCGGAGAGGGCGCAATTCAGGACATTATTGATGTTTCGGTTCTTATTCGAGAGGGACTGAAATGACAAAGTCGCTTAGAATTCAC
Source organism: Hyphomicrobiaceae bacterium (assembly GCA_965223255.1). Taxonomy (GTDB): domain Bacteria; phylum Pseudomonadota; class Alphaproteobacteria; order Rhizobiales; family Hyphomicrobiaceae; genus CBDCWA01. The sequence continues at coordinate 2,480,018 of CBDCWA010000004.1, forward strand.
TTGAAGCGTGGAGAGCGAATATATCTAAACGGCGCCGTGATAGAGGTCGATCGGAAAGTCAGCCTAACTTTCCTCAACAATGTGTCATTCTTGTTAGCGCAACACGTCATGCAGCCCGAAGAGGCAACGACTCCTCTTAAGCAGCTCTATATTCTTATTCAAACGATGCTGATCGTGCCGAAGGAAGCGCAGTCACTTAAAGGTACTGTGTCCGAATTCATTGAGCAGACGAAAATTGTGTATGGCTCGGACGTTATTGCCAGGGAGCTTTCCAAGATCGAAGAGCTAATTGTTCTCGATCGTTATTATGAGGCAATGAAAAGTCTTAGTGTGTTGTTTGACCTTGAAGCTCAGTTGCCCAAGGCAGAGGTTGTCAATCTTGAACCAGAGCTCATGGAGTCGACATGCTCGTAACAAACAACGCCACATCACCGGCCGCGACATCAGTTGACAATTCGCAATCGAAGGTAAGCCAGAACACACTTGATTATACGGCCTTTCTTCGGTTGCTGGTGGAGCAATTGAAGCATCAGGATCCCACCGAGCCCATGAAGGCATCGGAGCAACTTGCTCAGCTTGCAGCCTTCTCAAGCGTCGAGCAGACAGTTCAGACAAATAAGAAGCTCGACGACATCATTTCGCTGCTTTCTGTTTCGCAAGCCGGCAACCTTGTTGGCAAAAACATTGTTAGCGCGGATGGCAAACAGACTGGGCAAGTAGAAAGCGTGAAGGTTGGTACGGACGGTGCGACGGCCGTTCTCAAAAATGGTGCAGAAGTTACGTTGACCCGAGGCTATCAGGTAATCTCGCATGAATGATAGCGCCGCACTAGAACTCGTCCGCATGGCCATATGGACTACGATATATGCGGCAGGACCAGCTGTGATATCGGCCATGGTTGTCGGAATCATCATCTCCTTGTTTCAGGCGCTGACTCAGATTCAAGAGATTACGCTGACCTTTGTACCCAAGATTATTATGCTCCTGGCCGTATCTATCCTAACAGCGCCATTCATTGGTGCGGTTTTGTACCGTTTTTCTGAGGAAGTGTACTCACATATATCCAGTGGTTTTTGATGTGAATCGCATCGTGTCTGCGTAAGCCAAAGTAGCTGACTCTCAATTGAAAGCTGAAGAGAGGAGTTCGTGAGCATGCAGGCTTACGAGGCATCAGGCAACGTCAAGTCATCCCGCATCTTGAGACTAGATGTGGGTTTTGCTGGCGGTGTCATCTTTATGTTGATGATTCTGTTTCTTCCCCTGCCTCCGTTTCTGATCGATGTCGGGCTGGCTTTTTCAATAACGTTCGCCATCCTGATTCTAATGGTGGCATTGTGGATCGAAAAGCCTTTAGATTTTTCCGCATTTCCAACAATTCTCCTCATCGCAACGATGCTGCGATTGTCGCTGAATATTGCCACAACCAGGCTTATTCTGAGTGAGGGTGACAATGGGCCGGACGCTGCCGGTCAGGTGATTTTCGGCTTTTCAAACTTCATAATGGCCGGAGATTTTGTAATCGGGACCATTGTGTTTCTTATTCTCGTGATCGTGAACTTCATGGTCATCACAAAGGGGGCAACCCGAATTGCAGAGGTTGGTGCCAGGTTCACGTTGGATGCCATTCCAGGCAAGCAAATGGCAATCGATGCAGATCTGTCATCTGGCACTATAGATGAAAATGAAGCTGCGCGCCGCCGTCGTGAGTTGGAGGAGGAGAGCGCCTTTTATGGTGCCATGGATGGGGCTTCCAAGTTCGTTAGAGGTGATGCAATAGCGGGCTTGATTATCACCGCGGTCAATATATTTGGTGGAATAATAATTGGAACGCTTAGTCACGGCATGTCGCCGGCGACGGCGGCAAGCGTCTTCACCAAATTGTCTGTCGGTGACGGCCTTGTCTCGCAGATTCCTGCACTCGTTGTTTCGCTCGCGGCCGGATTGCTGGTAGCGAAGGGGGGCACCAGGGGGTCTACGGATCGGGCGGTGTTCGGCCAGCTTGGCGGCTACCCCAGGGCGATGCTGGTTGCCGCAGTCGTACTGGTGCTGCTCGCGCTGGCTCCCGGACTTCCCTTCTTACCCTTCGTCCTTTTTGGCCTGCTGTTGGTTGTCCTGGCATTCACTATTTCTTCCGCCAGGGAGAAGGAAGCGGCTGAGAAAAAGGTTGCCGAAGAAACCAAGGAGACGAGCAACAAGGAAACACAAAAAGGCGGCTTCAAGCAGACTTTGCAGATTCCTGAGATTGAACTGTGCATTGGCATGCAGTTGTCGAGCGCATTCCTACCTCAACACGAGGAGTTTGCGTTGCGTGTCAGTCGAATGCGCAAAAAGTTCGCGAAGGAGTATGGCCTAGTCATACCTGACATCAAGATGTCAGATGACCTGTCGATTGGTGCGAAAGCATACGAAATCAAGCTGCATGGTACCACTGTTGCGAGCGGGGAATTGAGAATCGGAGATGTACTGGTGATCACCGGTAACGGGCCGGTGCCGGATGTTTTGGGGGATGAGGTTCGCGAGCCAGCTTTCGGAATGAAGGCTGTCTGGATATCCGAGATGTTTAAGGAGAATCTGAAACAAGGTGGTTTCACGCCAATTGACTGCGGATCGGTATGTCTGACGCATTTGGGCGAAGTTATTCGCAACAACTTGGCTCAGCTCCTCTCATACAAAGATGCAAGGTTCTTGTTAGACCAACTTGACGTCGACTATCGTCGATTGCTTGACGAACTTGTACCGTCGCAGATTTCGTACTCCGGCCTGCAGGGCATTTTAAAAAGTCTCTTGGCCGAGCGCGTGTCGATCCGGAATATCCAATTGATCTTAGAGGCGGTAGCCGAGATCGTGCCGCAGGTGCAGCGATCAGAACAGATTGTGGAGCATGTGCGCGCGCGACTATCTCAGCAAATTTGTGGTGATATTTCTGATGCCGGTGTCTTAAAGCTCATCAGGCTAGGTCCAAAGTGGGACGGTGCGTTTAGTCGTGGTCTGAAGAAAGATGGACGTGGAGAGGTCATTGAATTCGACATAGAGCCGAGCGAGATCGAGGTTTTTGGCGATGAAGCTGCCAAGACTATTGGTCAGTATATGGATGCCGGCGAGCGTTGTGCCGTTCTTACAACGCCGGATGCGCGCCCCTTTGTTCGAATGATTATTGAACGACTATTTCCCACAATGCCGGTTCTGTCTCACACAGAGATTGCAAGGGGCTTTCCTGTAAAGACCCTTGGGGCGATTTCATGATCGACTGGCTCGTTCAGTCGCCGGTAGAGATACTTATTGTATTTTGTCGAGTGGGCAGTGCTCTTGCCGTCTTGCCGGGTTACTCGAGTTTGCGCATTCCGGTTCAGGTCAAACTATTCTTTGCTTTGTTGTTCTCGGTGTGTGTGACCTTGCTTCTTCCTCCAATTGGCAAGAGTGTCACCGAGGGCGCTGGTATCGCTCGGCTCATTGAGATCATTGTCAATGAGATACTGATCGGATTGACATTCGGTCTGCTTGCAAGGCTGGTCTTCGAGGCGCTGCAGTTTTGCGCAGTTGCTATATCGAACTTTGTCGGATTTTCAGGAACATTGGGCGCCCAGGTGGACGGGGCAGAGCCAATTGCTGCCGTGTCCAGTTTGATAACATTGACAGCCACCATGCTGATTTTCGTCGGAGATTTGCATGTGATCTACCTTCAGGGTGTCCTGGCAAGCTATGATCTCCTGCCACTTGCTTCTGGTTTTAAACCAGGACCAATGTTGGGAGACTTGATGGAGGTGCTATCCAAGTACTTCATAGTAGCTCTGCAATTATGTAGCCCCTTCCTAATGTTCTCGGTGTTGATAAATACGCTCTTCGGTATCGTGAACAAATTAATACCGCAGATCCCAATCTATTTTGTCTCATTGCCCTTCATCCTCTTGGGAGGATTGATTTTGTTGTATTTCACAGTGTCCGACTTACTGAATATTTTTTATGGCCTTGCAAGGAATTGGACGGGAAGCTGACAATGGACACGCCTCGCAGAGGAAAGACTATTCGCAGGATCGCACGCCTAAGAGAAGTGATTTGGAATTTCGAAGTCACCGAGTTGGCCAAGTTGAACAGTGCACTTCGAGAACTAAAGGCCCACCGTCGTGCACTATTATCTGAAACGCTCAATGACGAAGCATTGCAGGATATTTTCAATTTGGCGCGGGAGACGAGGCTCAAGAAAATCGATAAGTCGATAGCAGAGTTGGAACGCGCAGTGAGCGAGCAAGAAGAGCGTAGTCTGAAAGAAAGGAGCTTTTTTCGATCAGCAGAGCGGCGGCAGGCCTCCTGCCAGGAACAGGAAGGCAGAGATGCGGCAGCCAAGGATTTAAGTAGACTTGTTGAGTTGATCCTACAAAAATAATGTCAGCTTGCGACAAGCTGCCTATCGTAAAATCGTCGAGAAAATCTAGCTTGATGGATCTGGACCCCGCAAGGAGAGCGCTAGGTGGCGATAACTCATGTTTCCGCACTAAATGGTGAAAGCCCCCCGGCAAAGTTTCGGGAAACGGATGCAGGGACCGGACCGTCTGGGGCGACGTCTACGACTAGTGCGCCTCAGGATGCAAAATCTACCGGAAAGGTTGAGCCGCCCGAGCAATACGTGGCCTTTGAATCTTTCATTCTGAGCGCGTTCATCGAAAACATGTTGCCAAAAAATACTGAAACGGTTTTCGGAAAAGGGGTCGCTGGCAGCACTTGGAAGTCGATGCTTTCTGATGTCTTGGGGGCACAACTTGCCAAAAGCGGCGGTGTGGGAATTGCTGAGAGCTTATTAAAAGCAGACTACAACGCCCCTAAGAGTTCCAAAGTTCAGAAATAGGAGTCGTCGCGTTGCAGCGCGTCGCGGATAGCGCACGTTTCGATCAATTCGATTGATCTTGGTGAGGGGAGATCGCAGCAGTGACAAATACCATCAGGCCTCTGGAAGTCGCTGGTCGCCATGAAGCTATTGAACGATTGGTGCAACTTCTGGAGCAAGAAAATCGAGCCTTGCGGGAAGGCAAATTTGAATATCTTGCAAGGAACAATGAGCACAAGGCGCAAGCGACTCTAGAATTGAGCCTGGCTCTTTCAGACCCTTCCGCCTGGAGGGACCATCCTTTAACCCTGGAGAAGCTTGAGCTGCTCCAAAAATGCTTGAAAGACAATTCGAGATTGCTTGAAAAGCACCTGGGAGCAATTCAAGAAATAGCAGAAACGATTGCGAGCTCTATCCGAGATGGAGAGCATGATGGAACTTATTCACGCGCGATCTTGTGATTTACTGAGAGCATAGAAATGCTGCGGGCTATTGTTTTTTGCATTTGGTCGATTGCCGTTACATGCTCGTCAGCGTTTGTAACGGTGAAATGGCTCGAGCGTCCCAAAGTTTCTGCAGACGAAGAAAAGAAAACTAAGACGGCGGATCTAAAGGTCGGGCAGGTCATTGTGCCGATCATTTCAGCCAAAGGTTTGGTTGGGTATGCTGTGGCAGCATTTTCTGTGAAATACGATACAAAAATCGAAGAACTCGAAGAGGTCTCATTAAGTGCTGTTGCGCGCGATGAAGCATACAAAATGTTGTATTCTGATTCTGATATTGATTTATCCAAGCCCAAGAAGGGTCATGCGAAGCGATTTTCCGAGTTGATGAAAAATAACCTGAACAAGCGTCTCGGCGGCAATTGGATTGGCGAGGTTCTCATATCCGAGCTTCTATTCGTGCCAAAGCGATAATCTAGTCTGACGAACTTGGTTTTTTGGATATGAGCTTATACTTCAGCGTTTTCCTCACACGCGTAGTGGGTCAACGTCCCGGGCCAGATTGCCGCTCACAAAATCAATAAGATCGACGCGCTACGCCATTGGCAGCTTTAGGGCGCAAACTGAGCTGTAACCGGTAAGGAACGCTGTTGTTGTTAGTCGAAAGGCGACTGTCGGCAATTCAACCTAATATGCGGCGTTCAAGACCCGGTGTTGAACTGATTAAATCATCGCTCGATCGCGGGTTTCTAGAGGGTACGAGGATAGTGTGCCCCCCTTGAGCGGATGAGGGGCATTGACACTTCCACGCCGGAGATCCAGTCACTCAGGTTTGGAATATGTCAGCGAACGCATGACAGTAAGTTTAGGCATCGGCGGTGTCGCCTGACTCTGCTTTTTCAAAATACTACGGTAATAGTCGACACCGCGCCATTCGAGGCAAATATGCTCTTGTGGTTCGTCGAGGTAATTGTAGAAGTGTAGTCCAATTGCATTTGCAGTGCTCCAGATGACTTCACATCTAACGTGACTCCCATCGAGCAGTCTGAGCAAGACAGGATTGCCGATCTTCAAATCGTGCTCGAGCTCCAGGCCAATTCTTGCCCCGGCCTCGGACAAATCATCAAGTCTTACCAACGCAATTTGCTTTGGCCCTACCAAATCGACGAGCTGGCCCGCTTCAAAACGATTGTGACGTCGTTTCTCGGACACCAGCGGAATTGTCTCAATCTTTAACATCGAACCACTAAAAAAAGGGCCCGCTGCCGAAGTCCTCATAATTTTGGCAGTGGGCAGGAGAGGCGCAACCATCATGGCATGCGTAATCCAGTTCACCACCAGACTAGCAGACAACCGTGATCTTTCGGTTCTAAGAATACCTAAAACCGGAGGCTGCCTATTAAGTATTTGTTAGGGTGGCAACCTCAGGGCCTGCGGCCCCTGATACACCACTAGCACCATAGGTGTTGTGACGGCCTGCTCTCGATACGATTGATGGCTGGCATGGGTATAAGGACACAACGAGATTTCGGGCCGTCCCGGAAGGTGGATAAAAAAGCGCGCGAGACGCACCATTGCATCACGGGGAGCGGCTAACACCCGGTAATAGGTAGATGTCAGCGATGGACGGATCACTTCCGTGATTTGATTCAAAAACATTCGGTGGTGTTTCGTGACGTAAAGCCGCCCGATCAGGTGCGCGGGCCAGGACCGGACTGAGGTATGAAATCGGGTTACGTGTTGAGGCCGTTACGCGGCGTATTCAACAGCAGGCGGTCAATGCAGCGCAGCGCCGCCAGCTGATGTCTCTTTTTGCCTTTTTTTCCGCTTCGCACGACGATCGGTACATGCGGCGGTATTCCGGAATCTTCCCAGGGACTGCTTGCCGAGTCGAGATAGATCTCGTTGGATAATGTGATTTCCCAGCCATTCGGCAATCGCTTGTCCAGCGTGTCCGACAGAATTCCCTCGGTCACCTGCCCAACATGAACTGTATTCGGCAGTGCGCGCATGGCCATAACAAAAATTTCTGCCGCGCTCGCGGTTTCCTCGCTTGTTATAACGTAGACTGGCCCGGTGAACGGTGGTTGTTTGCTTGGTTCGATGTAGATAGGTTGCGGGGCAGATTCTGCGGCATCGCCGGCATACTTTTGGTAGCCAACAATTCTGTCAGGCGTGAAATAGCCTGCGATCTGACTGGAAATCACGTCTAGGCCACCGCCATTCAAGCTGACGTCAACAATAACGGCCTCGCAGGGCTCAAACGCCTGAATAGCTCGATCCATCGCTCGCGCAACTGCCTTACGACCGCCGCACCCTTCCATTGCACGAATACTTAACAAGCCAATTCTATCGTTGATCAGACCATATCGAATGGTCTTGCGTGCACCCTTTTTTAATGTCCCGCCCGCGAGTCTTTCGCCAATCCAACCTGTCCAATAGCCCGCCTCAGAAGGGGGAGGCGACGCAGCAGACACCGCGAGTTTCGCCCGCGCTATGTTCCGAGATACCGCATCGAAACAATGCTTTTTCCCCCAAATTCTTGCCGACAGCGATACATGCCCGTCGCCGATCGGCGATAGCAGGCGCTCGAACAGTTGGAACAAATCCTTGTCGGACATGTCAGGATGCAGCTGGCTTCGGCACGTGTTGACGTTTTGCTGCCAATCAACCTCGCGCAACGAAAAAAACGGATAGTGCGTATTGAAGAAGCCAACTAGGGAATCAAACACGACAAACGGATCATTTGATGGGGTGGAGAGATGCCCGGATGGAAGCGCATCGATTCTGTCGAATATATAGGCGTAACCGGACTCGTCCATTGTCAAACGAACCGACTGTCCGCCATTGAAGAATTCAACCGTCCGACCAAGGTCATCCAATAGCCATGAGCCGGACTTCTGCTTCATACAAAAACCCGGCGTCACATCATAGGCACTGCATTTGCCGTTGCTGCTCTCGATAATCCAGCCGTACCCTCGTGATCGCCAAATTCCACTCAACTCTTGTGCAAGCCGCCTGCTTCCGGCAGACATGTCGATTTCCTTTTCTTTCGATCCCGTCGGCGATAATAACACAAAGGAGCAGCGGTGCGATTGGTCACTCTGGCATGGTCGCCAGGCCATGAAATCCTCCGCCATTATCCTTGGCGCTGGTCGCTATTTATGCCCAGCTTGTTCGATCGGGCAATAAGATTTCGGCCTAAGGTTATTACTGCCCTTGACGATTTTCGCCAGACATGGAGCGGCAGCGCTTTCCAATCGGACGGGGGACGGTCGAGCGCTATTGAACGATCTGCCGCGGCTTTTGTTTCCAGTGGCTTCGACGAGGGGCTCAGCGTGCCTCAAGTGTCAAATGAGCCGGATCGCACGCCGACGAATTGGCAGCAAAGGGACCGCGCACTGTGCTCAAGCAATGTTCGGTTAAACTCCGCCAGAGAGCACTCAGCTCACAACCGCCAAATGACCACTTGAACTCGTCCGGCTTTCCGAGAAAGCGAACGTCTCGGCATTTGCCGGCCCCCAAAACTTGGCAAAAGTCGGGTGTGCGAGGTGTGACTGCTGTTGCAAATCACCGGAGGACAGCCAACGGTATTGGCTTGCAGCAGATCTCACCTCCTGACTGTTGACACGGATCATGAGGTGATGCGGAGAAAGCTCTTGCGGGTGTTCTAGACCGCACGCTTCGATGGTTTCCCGCAGTGCCGCCAGCGTATTCTTGTGGAAGTTTGCGACGCGCTTGTACTTCTCAGGCACCGACAATGCCCGATAGCGACCAGGGTCTTGGGTAGCCACGCCGGTAGGGCAATGATCTGTGTGACAGGCACGCGCCTGAATGCAACCCAACGCGAACATAAACGGCCTTGCCATGTGGCAAACATCCGCGCCAAGCGCGAAAGATCTTGCCATGTCAAACGAGCTGACGACCTTGCCGGACGCTATAATCCTTACCTTGTCACGAATGCCGAGTCCGACAATTGTGTTATGCACCAGCATTAGGCCTTCGCGTAAGGGCGCCCCAATGTGGTCACTGAATTCGGCCGGCGCGGCACCTGTTCCGCCTTCGGCACCGTCAACCGTGATAAAGTCGGGATGAAGGCCCGTTGCCGCAATCGCCTTGGCGATGGCAAGCCATTCCCAAGGGTGTCCGACGCAAAGCTTGATGCCAACCGGCTTGCCGGATTTCTGTCGCAGCAATTGAATGAACTGCACCAGCTCGATCGGAGTGCGAAAGGCGCTGTGACTGCTGGGGCTTATGCACGCCACTCCCAGCGGCACACCCCGCGCCTCGGCAATATCTTGCGTCACTTTCTCGGCCGGAAGTATGCCGCCGTGTCCAGGCTTAGCACCCTGGGAAAGTTTGATTTCTATCATTTTGACTTGCGGCGAAGCGGCCGTCTCGGCGAATTTGACCGGATCAAATTCACCGCTCTCGCTGCGGCAACCAAAATAGCCGGTACCGATTTGCCATATGAGATCACCACCATGCAATTTATGCGTCGCGGTTACCGAGCCTTCGCCGGTATTCTGAGCGAAATTGCCGATGCTTGCCGCGCGGTTGATCGCTTCGACCGCCGGGGGTGACAGCGCGCCATAGGACATTCCTGAAACATTCAGAACCGATGAACTGTAGGGAAGTTCGCACGTCGCTTCGCCAACGGCGACACGAAAATCAACATTTTCCAGATGCGTTGGCACCATCGAATGATTGATCCATTCATGGCCAACTTTCTGCGTGTCACACAAAGTCCCGAATGGCATTACGCTCTGCAGCCCTTTTGCGCGTTGATAAATTAGAGTTCTCTGATCACGCGAATAGGGGACTTCATCTCTGTCGCTTTCGAGGAAGTATTGACGCAGTTCGGGGCGAATGCTTTCCAAGAAGTAGCGCAGCCGACCAATAAGGGGATAATTCGTCAGAACTGATCGTTTGCGCTGCCACAAATCATAAAGCCCGACCGCTGAAAGAGCAGCGCCAAGGAGGCCTGCGCTGGCGCCGACCATAGGGTAGTAGGCAATCAGCGCGATACCGAGGATCGCAAGAGCAAATGCGCCCGCCAATGGGAAATATCGAACACTCAACATCAAACCAACCTTAATCCGATTTCACGCAGCGCTAAATCTGCGAACACAGCTCGCCAGAAGCGTTGTTGTTTGGGGAAAATTCGGGTTAACCGATGAGACGAAGGGACATCATGTCTTTCTAGTCGGTTAACAAGGCATCCGAAACCAATCGATTTATATCAGGCTAAGAGAAATATCCGGTTAATTTCGTGTCACATTCGGGTTTAGCCGTCGGCAACGATTTTCAAACGGACGGGTCGCTGCCTGCAATTGTCTGGCTATCCGAAGCATGACGCCACGATGTCGTGAGCTGTCTCTTCCGATTGATCGAACGGACATCGCCGCGCCCTGCCCCAGCCGGCGAGAAGGGGCACGAGGCGCCAGCGCCAACTGGCTTGTGCGCTTCGCATGAAGCTCTCGAACGCCAGGTTATGAGCAAGGATTAAGAGTGGCGAAACGCTAACTGTTGCCATATCGGTGGTCGGACCAGGGGGGCGCCATGGCAAAATTCAGTTTAACTTTTTGTTTCCGTTTTCGCTTATCGGCTTGTCAATAAGCGAAAGTACATCCGCGAGTGCAGCCTTATAACCAACATGCCAGTAAGCGTGCTCAGGTGTGCCTTCGTCGAGGTGCTTCTGATCTGCCGCCGCAAGGGGGCTGCACGCATCAAGCCACTCTTCAAGTTGGACTTTACGCGACCTGAGTTGCTTTTGTTTTTCTTTGTCTAGCATGGCACATTTCTCAATTGAATGAGCTGTCATGCTAAGCGATAGAGCTTTCAGGGCGTTCAAGGCACAGATGATAATTTAAAACAAATTGTGCACTTCGCGGTAAGGTAATTTTAACGCTATGACCTGAGTACGTCGGCGGATCTAGTTTGCCGTAGCCGAGCCTGCCAAACGAAATGTCAACGGTTCGATCCCTATCGCTGGTGCCATGCCACGACAGTTTATGTCATACGAGGCGCCACGAAACTTTTTATATAACACAGTTGGCAGAAAATCTGTTGTGCCTCTATATAAATGATGATGCCCGGTTAGGTGCCCTGGCTTGTCGTCCATCCGGGACAAATCGGATACATTAAAGGAGTGTTAGGGATGGGGGAGGGGCGTGGCTGCCAATTGGCAGCCACGCATGTTTTTTAACCGCCGCCGCCGCCGCCGCCGCCGCCACCGCCGCCGCCACCGCCGCCGCCACCGCCGGCACGTTTTTTAAGGCCCCCTTCAATATCGGAAAACGTAGATTTAACTTCGGTTCCAACGTTTTGAGCAGCCGTGATGATCACGACGCCGATAAGCGCGGCGATCAAACCGTATTCGATTGCGGTTGCGCCCTCCTCGCAATTTTTGAATCGCGTTAGAAAGTTTTTCATTGTGTAGGTTCCCATTGAGTTAACAAACCGGAATTCGGAACGATCTCCGAACCGGCGTTGCAATCGAACCTACGGATAAAAAAACGATGATTTATTTCAACATTAGATAAAATTGTAAGTATTGTGATTTTCAGTTTTGAAAATTTTGCAATATAAATATCTGATTTTTCTATAGAAAATGGCGCATTCTGTTTTCGGTCCTAGAAACCGAAAATACTGTTTTTCCATACAACGAATGAAAAGACGTCGAAGGCTACAGGCAATACCTGTGATCGGATGTCAGGTCCGAACGGTCCCAGCACCAGCGCAATAGACACATTCGGTGTTCGGCTTTAATCGCCCGCTCCCTTTCCCGCGTTGCAGGCCAGGGTTCATTCGTCCTTTCGGATTTCGGTCTTCGCCATATGCTCCATCCAGCGCACGATTTCGCTGCTGGTCTTGCCATGCGTATCGCCCATCCAGATGTTGGCAGCCTGATTGAGTTGGTAGGCCATGCCTGAGAGCGGGACCGGCGTTTCCATGCGCCGCGCCAATTCGATGGCAATCCCGAAGTCTTTGAATTTGAGATCCCAGGCAAATCCACCTCCGAATTTGCGGCTGATCACCTGTGATTTCATCGTTCGCTTCATGGCCGAGTTCATGCCCGTGGACTCATTTATGACATCGACCATCACCTCCGGATCGAGCCCGAACCGTTTGCCGATCAGCATGACCTCAGCGGCGGCCATGGTGTTGAGACCGCTTAACATGTTGTTAAGCGTCTTAAGGGCGTGGCCGGAGCCAACAGCGCCGGTCCGGAATATGTGCGCAGCCATCGGTTCGAGGATCGGCATGCATCGCTGGACAACGCCATCATCGCCGCCCACCATCAGCGTCAAGGTGCCGGCTTCGGCGCCGGCGGTACCACCTGAGACCGGCGCATCAATCATTTGGATACCACGCGCGCCGAGTTCCTTGGCAAGGTCGACGGTCATCCAGGGTTGCGATGAACTCATGTCGATCAGGACATCTCCATCAGAAAATCCCTCGGCAAGACCGTCCGCGCCAATGGCCGCTGCGTTGACGTCGGGCCCGGCAGGCAACATCGTAATGACTGCATCGGCCGCCGCCCCCACGGCCTTGGCGCTGTCGGCAACGACGATACCGTTATGGGAACGCGCCGCCGCATGCGCGGCCTCAGGGTCGAGATCGTAGACATGAACCGGCAAACCAAGGTTCGCGATATGCGGCGCCATCCGGCGACCCATCTGACCCATGCCGACAAAACCAACCGATTTAATGGTCATAGTCGCTGCCTCTCCTGATATGATTGTCTGGTCTTAAGTTCTCATGCCCCGCGCATTCGATTCAACCACCCGGCGCGACACCAAGGCTGCGGCCATGATCGCCGCTGTGCCAGATCATGTGGTCGGCCAGTTCCGGCCACTCGGGCATTCTGAGCCATAAACGTAACATCAGGCGCTTTAGCTCCAAGTCCTCGTAATCATCGAACGCGGTACGCCCGTGCATGACGGCGCGATTGTTGAGGAATTGAAGATCGCCAGGCTCCAGGTTTTGGCGGAACACTAAGTCTTCGCGCGCTGTCGTGGCGCAGAGATAGTCAAGCGCCTCAAGCGCCTTGGCGTCGTTGTCGATGGCATCGTTTGCGATTGACCGGCGCACGGGGCTGTCGTTGAAATTACAGGTAAGCCGGCCGTCCAGCTTGGCAAAAACAGGCACCCGATAAGGCGTCGTCGGGCGCTGTCCGGTCGAACTCGCCTCAGAAGCGCGATAATGATAGCCTCGATAAAGTGCCGGCATAAGGTCAGGTCGTTCAGCCAGGATGGTATTGTGAACAGTTATGCCGCTCGTCAGCACGCTTGTGCCGCCGGTTTTTGCCCGGCGCACGCACAACAGGGCGACAACGTCGACAGGGTCGACATGCATATGTAGAGGGCGCGGCGAGCGGTAACTGCGCCGTGTATCACCGGTGTGGGACATGTCCATCACGTCGCCGACCAAGTCGCCGCGATAGCTTTGCGTTACCGCCTCACCGATATGCGTGCCAATACCCCACAGGATGATGGCAAGATCATCCCTGTCGTATTCAGTCGATGGCAGCCCGCGGACAAGACAAAGGCCGGGGCCCTCGCTGAGAAGAGATTTTGCCGCCGCGAGACTGCGCGCCATCGTTGGCAGAGGAAAATCCTGGCGCGATATATCACCGAGGCCAATGCCGCGGGCCTTTACGGTCGCGAGCGCCGCGCCAATATCCTCCAGCGCCCGGTCGTCGAGTTGAATAATCCAGTTGTCGGTTTGATCGAGGTCGCCCGGTGTCCACGCCCATGGCGCACTCACAGGTTCAATCGCTTGAATGTCCTGCATCGTCCACTCCATCCAGGAAAGTGCCTGATAATGAAGCTATCTTACACGGCGGACGACGTCACCCCGTGTTTTTGTCGAGAAGCCGTCTTCGGGTCACGGCCTTAAACGGAAACATGTTTCTCTTACGGCCAGGACCAGATCGATCGAAGTATTGGTCACCTAATATTCATTGATATCCGGCCCGGCCTTTTTGGGCCGAAGCCATCGCACCAAAAAAACGGAAACGACCAAAGCGAGGACATAAACAATCGCCGCGACATGCCACGATTCTATTATCTTCACCCCCCCAAGAACCGATATTCCATTAATAGCACTGACAATAAAGCACGCGGCCCCGGCAGCCAGCACGTTGCCGGTCCCATCAACGAAGATGTCGATTACGATTAGCGCAATGCCAAGAATGGCCCAGGCTTCCCAGGAGGTGAGCAGCTCATTGAATGAGATCATTGGTCCGGCTTCCTGCTATTCAAGATTTCCGTCACCGTTTCAAGCCCGCCCAGCACCTTCGTAACTTCTGTCGGCAGCACGAGCAACTTGGAATTCTGGGTCTGACCTAATGACTGCAACGCAGCAATCTTCTGCTTCATGATTTCAAAATCGATTGCCGCCTGCCCGTTGGCAGCAATTGCTTCAGCCATGGTGCGCGTCGCATAGGCGTCTGCGTCGGCGCGTACACGTGTCGCCTCCGCCAGTTTCTGAGCCGTGTAATATTGGGCATCGGCGGACAATTGCGCCGCTTCGCGTTCACCCTCGGCCTTCAAAATAGCGGCGCGACGCTCCCTGTCGGCGGCCATTTGTTGCTGCATCTGCTTGCTGATGACGTCATCAACCGATACATCCAACACTTCAGTTCTTGTGATGTCGATACCCCAGATTTTCGTAGCTTCTGCCAACTCGGTTTTGATCTTGCTATTGAGAAATTCTCGCTTTGACTGAACGTCGTCAAAGTCTAACTCACCACAAGCGGCCCGAATTATTGCCGCTGTTGTCGTCGCCACGGCGCCATCGACGTCCCGGATCCGATAAACAGCCATCTCCGCTTCGACGACTCGATAAAATACCGAAATCTGTAAGTTCACCTGCACGTTATCGCGAGTAATTATCGATATTGTGGAGGCCGGCAACTGGCGCTCCAAGACAGAAACCCGGTGCGCGATATATTGCAGTCCGGGAATGATCAGATTTAGGCCCGGGCTCAAGGTTTTCTCGAACCGGCCGAACCGTTCAACAACATAGACCTCGGACTGCGGTACGACTTTTACGCCGAGGAAGACAACGACAATTCCGAGCACCAGTATCATAATAATTAGTACGCTGAAGAGTTCCATTTTCCTCACCATCTGCGAATTTTTCAACGGCAGCCATCCAAGGCACAAGGCATTCCAATGGGCCAAATACGCCCAACGTCCTCGGCCTCACAACAAAGAATCTCCAATAAGTTCTTACCCAATGCAACAAGCGAATCGAAACGTTCGAGTGCGCCACTTGCACCGGAACAACTGAAGCCTCGGCGCCTCGTCCGCATTCTAAACACGATCAAGTTTCTCGTGCGGCTCCGGCGGCAGCTCAATCGCAATATTGTCTCCGGGATTCACCCGGCCCCCCACGACGACGACGCTCATGATTCCTGCTTTGCGGATCAGATTTCCGTATTCGTCACGGTCCAGGACCGCTTGCGTCAAGCCATCTTGATAGGCATCAAGCTGCCAGCACGGATTACGCAGGCCGGTAACTTCCAATTCTGCCTCAGCGCCAATTCTCAAGATGGTCCCGCGCGGCAGGCCCAACAGGTCGATGCCAGCTGTCGTAATGTTCTCACCCAGGGTGCCGGCTGCAACCCGGAAACCTTTAGCCTGCAGCTCTTCATGCAGCTCGGCATGCATAAGGTGCACTTGCCTTAGGTTTTTTCGGGTCGGGTCTTTTCGCACATCGGATCGGTGCTTTACGGTCTCGCCGTTGTGAGCATCACCTCTTACACCAAGCCCAGCGACGAGATCGATAAAATCCTGGGATGGTTTAGTGAAGGAATGTGTCGCGCTGGCGCTCACCGCCGTTACCCGTGCAACCATGGCGTCTCTGTCTCCAATCACAACTCAAGGCAATACCACCGTTGGCAATCATGATATAAATATTCATATCATGACAATTTATACCACACACGACGGAAACGATGGAGGAATCTCATAATGACTATCGATCATATCAAACCGGGCGCTTGGAACAGCCGCGCCTGTGTCTTCGGTGACCTGGTCTTCCTGTCCGGAACGGTCGCAGACGATAAAACCCTACCGATGAAAGAGCAAACGGCACAGGTCCTCGCCAAAATCGACGCGGCGCTGGACCAAGCAGGAACAAACAAGTCCCGCATTCTGGCCGCGACAGTGTATTTGGCGGACATCGATCTAAAAGACGAAATGAATGAAGCCTGGATGGCCTGGATGGACCCGGAAAATCCACCCACCCGCACTGCCGTTGGCGTCAAACTGACACCCGGCACGATGGTAGAAATCACGGTCTGCGCCGCTAAATAGGATGCCCGGCGAGAGCAGCGCGCTTGTAATTGGTATGAGGATGATGCCGATGAAGAACAGATAGGTTGCTCTAGTCCTGAAGTGCGATCATCTTCGTGCATTAAGTTGGAACCGCCGAATGAGTTTCAACTTGACGCACGATGCGCTAGGACGCCGGCACATGATCGGCACGGAACGCCGAGTAAGGTCGCGGTTCTGGTGCGCCGCTGTCGTCGATCACAAGGTCGAACACGATTTCTCCAGATGGTGTCGCCTCCAAAAGGCGTGCGCGACAGAAGGCACCATCATTTTCGCTGGTGGGAATGCCATCGCGCGTCGCGATCCCGCCGAAGGTCATGAAAGTGTTGCCGGTCTTCGCCAGTCTGAGCCCGCCACCCTGATAACAAGCGAACATTTTGTCTGGGCCAGGCCCGCCGTAATTCCAGACCTGGCGGACGGTCTTCTTCGACTCGTCGATTTCGTACTCGACGACGCGGCTGTAATTCTTTGCATCGTCCAGTTTGGCCTCAAATGCAGACGCACGATAATTGCCATTATCAAAACAGATGACCCGATCGGTGCCGATCACCGAGCAGTCATGTTGGTGGTAGGGCCATTCGAGATCCCCGTCGGGCGTCAGGAGAAAGTCGCGGAACCGTTCACTCCAAAGACTGTGATTGCCAAGGATCCATCTAATCGCGCCCGAACCGCAATCGAATTTGACCAAGCAGTCCTGACGCCGGAGCGAGACAACAATGCTGTCATCAAGCGGGTTATAGGCGATTGCGTTAGCGTGCGCCCAATCCCGCGAGTTGGGAAAGCCCTGCTTTTCCCAGTACCCATAAAGACTGCCATGTGAGATCCTGTAAGGATCAAGCATGTCCAGGAGATGCCATTCGCGGACCAACGCGCGGTCCCTGGTGACTTCGACGATCACATCACCAACCACCAACGCTGGCGCACGCGGCGCATCAGGATCGGTCGTGCTCGTAGGGTAGTCGTCATAGGTGCGCGCTTCGGCGCTGAGGACAAGGAAGTTTCCGTTTGGGAGCAAATTGAAGGTGTGATGGAGGAAGGCGACCGGCAGCGCGATGCTATCCTGTGATGGGGCCTTGTTGCGCCACTTGCCCTCGGCATGCCAGCACCTGAGTTGATTGCCGTCCTGATCGATCTCGAACAGCCGCCCGGCACCGGCTTGGGAAAAAAAGATCGTGCCGCTTGGGTCATAGCGCACGTCTTGCGGTGCGGCGTCGACTTGCAAATTGAGCGCGATTTCGCCGTCCTGGCGAACCCCGATCACCCAACCCGTGTTGGCCTTCTGGTTGTTCACGCTGGTTGGCCGGGTGGTGAACACAATCATTCCCGGCTCACGCCGCGCGCTATCGCACGTTACGATTTTGATCGGTGGCGCGCTTGGTGTCATTGTTTGCTTGTCCCGGCGTTTTGCACAAAACTATGCGAGCGATCCAAGGGACCGCTCGCACCCAAATTAACCTTGAGTGAACCGCTAATTGCAAACCACTGATTTAGCTTCGAACCTTCCTTTACGCGTGGCTACAACAACATCGCATTTAAGTCCGACCTTGAAGTCGTCGCGGGATGCTTTTTTCTTGCTGATCGAAATTTTCGTCCGGGACTTCGAGATTCTAATCTTTTTGCCCGCAACGTGGATCACGCGGCCACCCTTGTCGACCTTCTTGATCGCGCCGCTCAGCTTATCGCCACCTGACACCAGTGACACAAAAGTTGTGACGACTTTATCGGATGCGCCAAGGATATCCTTGTAGATTGTCTCCATGCGCTGGCCCGAAACGTAGGTGACGGAGCGCTTCGCTTTCTTGGCCTCCTTGAGCAAGGCCGGATCACTCAATGACGCTTTGAATGCGGCACGCAGCAGCTTAACCCGGTCCTTCGGGACATTAGGCGTGGTAAAAAACGGCCGGCCCGCGGCAGACGGTGCATCCATCAGCGCTGCCAGCGCCCTGCCGTCCGCACTCAACAAGGGCCGTATATTTTCCAGCCCCTTGAGGGCCGGATGCGAGCCGCCGAATGTTCCGATGGCACGAATGTCACCGTCTTTGAGCGAGACTTGTACGCTTTCGTAGCTAGCTGCCATGGCATGGATTTCGCCACGCACCATTCCGACTATGCGCTCCTGGTTGCCGAGGTAACCGGTCACGATCGTGACCGGCCAGCCATCGAATTTGAACAGAGCCGGCCGTTGGTAAGAGCCGCCGCCGCGACCGGACGACCCGAAGATAACGACAGACTTTGAGTTCTTAAGTTCGCTAGCCGTCTTGATCGGCACTTTGCTGCCGACAACGATGATCGACATTGACGAAGCCGGACTACCGATCGCGATTAACTTGCGCACATCGAATTTCACGCCCTTCTTCTTTGTTCTTTGCGCAACCGCAAGTTCGCGGGCGAGAGCGGCAAGTTCGGTGCCATCCTGTCGTGCGCGGCTCATCAGGTAATTGGCCGCAACGACGCCACCGCCGCCGGGCATGTTAATGACAATCGACGTCGGCTTGCCTGGCAAGTGATTGCCAATGTGCTTGGCAATCAACCTGCCATAAAAATCGTAGCCGCCGCCCGGGCCGGAGCGAATGATCATCTTTAGCTTTTTGCCTTTGTAGAAGTCGCTCGCCGCATGTGCGCTCGTCGTCATACTGCCGCTTGCCAAAAGCCCGAATGCAGCGCACGCTAAGCCTGAAGCTTTCACAGTTAATGGGCATCTCATTTTGCGTCCTCCCGATTCGAAGATTGTCCGACATTTTGGTATTGGCTGAGGCCTTGTCTGGGCATAAGCATCAAGGAACACCATTGCTTCGGAAAAAGCCACCCTTTATGGCATCACAATAATACTTTGCGGCAGCCGGTGCGATACCGTTGGGCAGGTCTTTTTCAGGTGTCGTGTAGGTATGAACGCCCGCCATCATGCGGGTTACGGCGACCTTCGGCGTTGGCTGCATGGCCGCAAAAGCCGGCAGTATCACCTCTTCGTAGACCGCCGGGCTATGATCACGGCTGTCTTTGGAGATTACAAAGAGAAACGGTGGTACAGGCTTAACGTCTGGCCAGTCTCTTGAAGGTCTTCGAGATAGTGACGGCCAGGAAATGACATCGAGACGACCTTACAGCCGAACTTTTCGGCAAACAGCCGGGCAAACGGCTCCATGGACTTGTAGTCGCCGGATCCGCCGTGCAGCATGAAGATACCGATCTTTTTTCCATCGGCGCCGCGCTCGATTCCGCCCTTTTTGCCAGAACCCGCTGTCAAACGAACCGCCCGCTGTTTTCCGCCTGGTCGCGGCCAACACCCTGTATTGTCGACGTTTCCCGGCGACTCCCGCTTAATCCCGGATATTCCCGGAAAAACCAGAACCTCCTATCAAACTACGGTTCCCTACGAACCACCACATTTTCTGCGCTTTGATGTTACCTCAGCCAGTGGACAATCCTTTTTATATCTGTTCTGGCCGATGGCTGATGTAAGAACCTTTGAAGGAAGGGCCGCAAATTTTACGCTTTGGATGAAAGCAACGTCTTCACAAGTAATAGGCTCTCGCATGGCGCAAAGATTTGGCACAGGAGGTTCTCCGTCTTCTAATGTCGAATTTGCCGGTCCCAACAACACCATTGGCACGTCATGGGCACCATATACATTCGCATTTGATATGAACTCCTTAACTGGGAAAACGATAGGGACCAATGGAGATGATAGCGTTCGGTTTTTCTTGTCGTTGCCGTTAAACACTGTTGCAACCTACGATATCGCCCTACCTCAATTCGTTGCAGGGCATCATGCTACACCATTTGAAGTGCCGCCATTTGAAGCGGAAAAACGAGAGTGCATGCGTTTTGTGCGGCGTGTGGGGTCGGGCCTGTCAGGCAGCTGGGCCAGCCCGTCCAACGCTGTTCTCGCCACACCCCTCGAGCCGCCGATGCTCAGGGGGCCTGCGGTGTCGACAGACGGTTCTTCGGTTACGCTCGATACACCCTCGGTTAATACCTATTCCGTTGTTGCGACAATTGCATCCTCAGCGAACCTCACGCAAAGAGGAGGCTCCATTGAGGTTGGCAATTTTTCGGGAGCCGTTGCGAATAATCCGGTGCAATGCCGAGACGATTTTATTATTCTTGAAGCTTATCCCTCTTAAGTTCCGGGGGTCTCTGGGAATACATAAAACGTCGTCAATGTCACTGCGGGGTTCGCTATAGTAAGGTATGGCTGGTTCACCGGTTGCCAGTTTTGCAAGATGGTAGTGCTGGTTAAGGAACTCGATCATTGGGCCATATCTTGTCCAATGTGATTCCCAGAGTTCAAAAATTATGATGGGACGGTGCTTTGTTATGGTTTTTTGCGCACCCTCAATGACATTTGGCTCCATCCCCTCCACGTCGATTTTGACGATATTCGGAACAACGCCATTTGTCTGGCAAAAGGTATCCAATCTAATAGTGTTGACCGTAATATCCTCTGTTTTCCCCTCCATGTCCTGGAGGATCATAAGAGAGGACGCGTGTGCTCCCGGTCTCTGATCAATGTGAAACACCGATTTCCCGTCGGCATTGGATACCGCTTTTTGAATTATCGTTACGTTTTCCGGCAGTCCGTCTTGCTTAACGAACGGGTTTGGTTCGAAGGCGTAGATGTGGCCGGCAACGGCGGCGAGCTTTCTTGTTACCGCCACGCTGTTTGCGCCAATATCGAAAACAATATCGCCTGGGCGCATGTGTAGTAGCGCGGCATAGTGAGCAGAATTCTGATGAGCTGTCATGCCCCTATGTCCAGCGCGCGTTTGCCAGTCAGGTCTTGCGGAATTCCAATAGCATCAGCCGTATGTTGCGGAGACATAGGAGCCTCCCCGTGACTTTCGAGCCCAGGCCGCAATTCGAAACGGTGATACCAGTTTGTCGAGTTGACCAGCTCGCGCGCCTGTTGGTCATCTAAGGTTTCATCAGTTGGTCTGGAAACATTGACTTTGCCCATCGTCAGCCTCACCACTGCTGCTTTCGCGTGTTTATCTCCTACGACTTTCGGTCTCAGACACAACCAACTGTTTCAGTACAATTGTTTCAGTAATATCAGTAATATCAGTGGACGGTTTAAGTACGGAACGGACCGGAGCCGAACTGCAACATGGTCTCAGAACCTATCCGAACGGCTTTCAAATTGTGCCAAAACCCGCTGGTGGGCTACAGCTGCGTCATGTGTGGCGCTTGGGTGGTGGACCAGACCGTTAACGCATCGGTGTCCGCATCATACTCGGCAATCGTGCCGCGCGGTTCCATGGCCATGCCGCCGCCGCGGTGTTGCCAGATGGAGTCGCGGAAGACATGCGGTGCCGCTGCAAACGCCGCATCGATTTCGCCGTAGGCGACAGTATAGGTGGCAGCGATATTGTTCTCGCGCCCGGCGTGCGCGGTTGCTGCATCGGGTCGCGCTGCCGTGGCGAGATCGCTCGCTGCCCCCAGGGGTTCATAGTCGACATCGATCAGCGCCAATGCGTCTTCTGCCTGATAACGGCTGTCGGCCAGCACGACGGCTATCGGCTCGCCGGCGTAACACACTTCGTCTCTTGCCAAACAATACTGCGGTTGCGCATTGGGCATGGCGGCATTTGGCACTAAAAGCGGCATTGGCGTGGTGCGCACGTGCTCCGGCAGATCTGCAGCGGTCAAAACGTGGGCAACACCTGGCGCTTCCAATGCCGCCGCGGTCGTGATGCTATGAATTTTCGCATGACCATGAGGGCTGCGCAGAAAGGCTGCGTAGAGCATGTCGGGTCGGTTGATGTCGTCGATAAACCGTCCTCTGCCTTGCAAGAGGTTTTGGTCTTCAAAACGCTGGACCCTGGCACCGAATTGTTTGACGCCCATTACACGGCCTTTCCTGCGCGGCGCGTCGGGGCGGGGCTTGTCGGAAGCTGGAGCAGCACAACAAATGCGCTTTTGGGGTATCGCTCGATCCGCCGATGTTCAAGACACCATCCGTCGCGGCTGACGGATCGTCCGTCAACATCATCACGCCGTCTGTAAATACATACGCGGCAGCCGTAACCGCCGCCAGTTCCCGACTATCGAAATTCGGTGGAACATCGCTGCGGGTGGCTTCACAGGGGCGGTCGCGAACAATCTGGCCCTTTGTGAGAACAGCTTTAACGTGTTCACGGCTTATCCGTGACATCAGTACAAGGGGTGCTCGACAATCGGTTGCTCACGAATCTTGACCGCTGTACCGAATAACCGTTGTGATTTGGGGTCCTTGGGGTCGGTCCATGTATCGAGCTGAACGACGTCGAATCCGCTGGCTTTCAGGACCGATTTCAAGCCGGTGGGCGTTGGAACGAACCAGTTATCGTAACCTTTATATTTATTTGGGTAAATGAGGCAAATCGGTGCGTTGCTGTCGATTATTGCTTTCGTATCGAGGTTCGCCTGATTACCAGCGAGATCTTCGATATATTGTACCAGCCCTTCACCTTCAAAATGAAGTGTGCCGCCCATCTTCATTGCCGCCGCTATGCATTCAAACGCAAGTATGGGGTGCTTTAGATGGTAGTACACACCCCGAAAAACCACAACATCGAGATTGTTGAGTTCTTCGCAGGGCAGATCGTAAACGCTGCCTTGATAGTGAACCGCAGACGAGTTCATTATTTTTCGAGCGGCATTGAAACCGACGCGGGCCGGATCCTGTATGTCGAGTGCGTAAGCAGTAGCTCCGCGCCGCTCCAATTCGAATGTAAGCGCTCCGTCCCATGCGCCTATATCTAACACCCGCTTGCCGTGCAGATTCTGCGGTATGCCAATGGCGTCGGCAGCATGCGACGGAGAAATCTCTGAAACACCCGGACTTTCGAGCCCGGGCCGCAATTCGAAACGGTGATACCAGTTTGTCGAGTTGACCAGCTCGCGCGCCTGTTGGTCATCTAAGGTTTCATCAGTTGGTCTGGAAACATTGACTTTGCCCATCGTCAGCCTCACCACTGCTGCTTTCGCGTGTTTATCTCATACGACTTTCGGTCTCAGACACAACCAATTGTTTCAGTACAATTGTTTCAGTAATATCAGTAATATCAGTGGACGGTTCAGTACGGAACGGACCGGAGCCGAACTGCAACATGGCCTCAGAACCTATCCGAGATGCTTTCAAATTGTGCCAAAACCCGCTGGCAAAAATGCCAAAACCAGCTGGCGCGCTACAACGGCGCTAACCCGAAAGATATCCTCGCATTCGTCTATCGCAATGCTACTGCCGGCCAGCACTGCCTGCGAGCGTTCAATAATGTTTTCCCGCGGTACAAACGCCGGTGTTTTCCACTGCTGCCCCGGCGCGGTTGTCTTGGACACGGGTTGGCTCCTTCGATTTTTAGCCCGGCCAATCAGCCCGACGTATTCTGCGGGTAGAATAGATGGTAATTGATCATACGTGAACCTGAACAGCTGAAACACCTCGCTCGGCCGCATCGATAGGAGAGATGACGATGACTTCTCAAAAATCCAGGGTAATGGAGGCGACGTTCTTCGATCTCAACAATCACCCCGAACTCAAGGGCAAGAGCACGAAAGAGGTCTTATTCAGCGGCGAGGGCTATCATGTTTGGGTCCATGTTGATGAACCGGGCAAGATGGGGCCAATGCACAAGCACACGGCCGATCAACTATTTTACTGCGTGCAAGGCGAATGCACATACCATTTCCCAAACGGCGACACCGAAGTCCTCGGGCCGGGAATGGTGGTGACCATTCCCAAGGGGCAACTCTACCAGCTTCATAACACCGGCCAAACGCGCATGGTTTTACTTGGCAGCCGGGCCGAGAGCCAGGGTAAGGCGCGTCATACCAAGGAAGATGCGGAGATTAAAACCATCGACGGACAATATGTGGTCCAGAAGTAGCGGCCACGACAATTACTGGTTTCAATACGAATTTTCATCGGGCCGCCAAAGAAAGATCTGGATGTCCGCCACGTTCGTGCCCGTTCCGCCGGTTACCAACAGGTCACCGACTGCGTTGAGCACGCCATAGGAGTTGTTGTCGGCAAGACCAGCCGCGACATTTATCCCAGCCTCATTGAGCCGGCGCATAGTTGTGCAATCGACCAAACCGCCAGCCGCATCGGTCGGCCCGTCGCGGCCATCCGTACCAGCACTTAGAAACACCCAGTCCGCTTCGATCTCCTGGTGGTCCGCCAGGCGGGCAAAGTGCAAGGCAAGTTCCTGGTTGCGCCCACCGCGTCCCTGGCCGGTGACCTGCACGGTCGTCTCGCCGCCACTGATCAGCGCTGTGGGTCGCCTACCGTTGGCTTTTGGCCATCCGCGAATGGTATGCAGAAGTGTGTTTGCCGCCTCCGCAACATCACCGGCCAGCCAATCGCCGAGTACTGTGGTTTGATAATGCGCCTGTGCGGTCTGCCGGACCGCATCGACGGCAATTGCGTTGCTTCCGATGATCGCATTCACGACACGGCGAGCTTCACTTTTCTCAACATCACGGTGACGGTCTTTCTTGAACGCTGCTGTCAAGTGCGCCCCTAGCTCTTCCCAAATCCCAAATGTTTTGAGGACGTCGATGGCTGCGCCTGGCGATGGCGCAGAAAGCGTCGTTGGCCCGCTGGCAATGATGTCGATGTCATCGCCGGCAACATCTGACAGAATAAGTGTCAGCACCTGCGCTGGCGCGGCAAGCCGCTGCAAACCACCGCCCTTTAGCTCGGACAGCGCCTGGCGCACAATATTTATGTCATGAATAGTGGCGCCGCTCGTGAGCAGCCGGCGCGTGATATCGATCTTGTCGTCAAGCGTAAGGCCTGCGACCGGCGCCACTTGCAACGCTGATCCGCCGCCGCTCAACAGCAACAACAGAAGATCATCAGGCCCAAGGGATTGGGCGGTCTCTTTCAAGCGCTGTCCGGCGCTGAGACTTCCAACATCAGGAACCGGATGCGCACCATAGATCACGTCGACATCAACATGGGCGTAGGGGTTTTCGTTGTTCGTAATGACCAGCGCCTGTTTAGGTTGACGTCCCAGTCCATTTAGCCAGTCCAAGGCAGCCGTCATCATTGGCCCGGCCGCCTTGCCGAGTCCAACCACAGTCACGGCCTTTGGGTGATCGAACGCGTAGCGATGATTGGCTAGATAATCGTGCACGGCAGCATAAGGATTGCAGGCTTTAACGCCCGCCCTGAACAACGCTTCAGCATCACGTCGCATAGTTTCAATAGAACGGATCATTTTCCTTTAAGCTCTGACGTATGCGCTCTAAAGCGGGTGTGCCAGCAAACCGCACAGTACACAAGGACATATCTCAGACGATGGCGTATAAGTAAAAGGCTTAGAGGAGTCACCGATGCCAATCGCACCAAAGCGAAACACGCAATGCTCGGCGTACGCATTGATCGAGACCGGATTGCCGAGATATCAAAAAAACTGACAAATTGATTTTTCGACAGTCCTAAATCGGCACTTTGCTCACACCTTTCACGACTTTTAAGCACAGTTGTGACGACATCGATTCAACGTTTGGAAACCGCAAGAGTTCGCGGCGCAATATGTTTTCGTACTCGTCGATATCGCGCACCACAACCTTGATCATGTAATCATAATCGCCGGTGGTCAGGATGCACTCGACCACATTTGCATTGCGGGCTGCCGCTGTCTCGAATTGCTCCAGAGCGTCGTCATCATGGGTCCGCAACTTGATGTGGGAGATCATCATCACTTCCATCCCAACTTTGGCGCGGTCGATAAGTCCAATTTGCCCGGTGAGGTAACCACGATCGCCCAGCCTCTTGAGCCGGCGCCGGCATTGCATGGCGCTAAGACCGACGTGGTTTGCCAGCTCCTCCATCGAGATGTTGGGGCGGTCTTGGTAGACCCGCAATAGGCGCTGATCGAAATCGTCCAACATATTCTGTCTCCAGTTATGTTAGATATGTATCGTATTTATCGAAATCTTGATACGATTGCGTCTATTTAATCGTGGTTATTGTGAATTTTGTAAATTATTGCACACGAAGTCCACCTAACATGGCCATCACAGAAGCGTGGGTTTTGAGGTAGGCACGATGGCGGATCGTTTTAGGGAAATTCGAGAGCTGGAGCGCAAGTTATTGTGGCTGGCATCATGGACCATTCACAATGCCAATCATTTGCGAGAGAAGACCGACGATTTAAAGGTTGGCGGCCACCAGGCCTCTTGCGCTTCCATGACAACCATCATGGCGGCGCTGTATTTTCGGAGTTTGCGCCCTGAAGATCGGGTCGCGGTAAAGCCGCATGCGAGCCCGCTCCTGCATGCCATAAATTATCTTATGGGGCGCGTTGATCGCACCTACCTCGAGAATTTTCGCACACCCAGTGGTGCACAATCCTATCCCTCGGTAACCAAGGATCAGGGTGGTGTTGACATATCGACAGGTTCTGTCGGCCTTGGCGTTGCCCTTACCGGCTTTAACGCGCTCGTCCAGGACTACCTCAGGTCCAAACCGTGGGCTGCGAACACGAAACGCGGTCGCATGATCGCTCTCGTTGGCGATGCCGAGTTGGATGAAGGTAACGTCTTCGAGATGTTGCAAGAGAGTTGGAAACACGACCTGCGTAATATCTGGTGGATCATCGACTATAACCGCCAAAGCCTCGACGGCATTGTAGCAGAAGGTCTGTATGACCGGCTCGCCAGAATTTTTGATGCCTTTGGTTGGCGCGTCGTCACGATCAAATATGGTCGATTGATGAGCAAGGTCTTCGCCCGCCCAGGCGGCGAACAATTACGCCAGTGGATCGATAGCTGTCCCAATCCAATCTATTCTGCTCTGGTATTCCAAGGCGGCGCAGCCTGGCGCGAGAAATTAACTGCGGACTTCGCCGGCGACACCGATGTTTTGACGATTCTTGGCGATCATACAGACGATCAGCTGGCGGCATTGATGGAGAACCTCGGCGGTCATTGCGTTGAAAGCATTGCCGATGCGTTCGATGCTGTCGAGGATGACACGCCCACCGTGTTCGTTGCCTACACGATCAAAGGCATGGGACTGCCGCTTGCTGGCCATAAGGACAATCATGCCGGCTTGATGACGAAAACGCAGATGACGACGCTCGCTGAGCGTATGAACGTTCGCGACGGTCATGAATGGGATCGTTTTGAGGGGTTGAACCTGGCGCCTGAAACCTTGGAAGCATTTCTTCACGCAACTCCTTACGCGACAAAACCGACCACGCCAATTGCGTGCGCAAAAATCGATGTACCCGCCATGCAAGCCCCGCCGGACAAACGTATTTCAACGCAGGCGGCGTTTGGAAAACTGCTCGGCGAATTGGCGCGCAATGACACGGAATTCTCAAATCGCATTGTGACGACCAGCCCTGATGTCACGGTCTCGACCAATCTTGGCGAGTGGGTCAATCGGCGCAGATTGTTTAGGCGCCAAGAGACGGACGACGTCTTCCGCGACAGATCGATACCGAGTGCACAGAGGTGGTCGGCCGACAGTTCGGGACAACACGTGGAACTTGGTATTGCGGAGATGAATTTATTCATAGCCCTTGCCGCCATGGGGCTATCGGCCAGACAATTCGGCCAGCGCCTGTTTCCGGTTGGCACGGTTTACGATCCCTTCATCGCGCGTGGCCTCGATGCGCTGAACTACGCCTGCTATCAGGACGCAAGGTTTTTGATCGTCGGCACCCCGTCGGGGATTACGCTTGCCCCTGAAGGTGGCGCGCATCAGTCAATTGGCACGCCAATGATTGCCATGTCGCAGCCGGGCCTAACCGCATTCGAGCCGGCTTTTACAGATGAATTGGCGCTCGTTATGCATTGGGCGTTTGAGCACATGCAGGCCCCCGACGGTGGCGCAACGTATCTGCGCCTGTCGACGTTGGCACTCGATCAGCCCCAGCGACAGCTAAGCCAGGAGATGCACAGCGATATCTTGGCTGGTGCCTATTGGTTGCGCCAGCCGGGGCCAAATTGCGAGCTTGTGATAGCGTATCAAGGCGTAATTGCCCCTGAAGCGATTGCTGCCGCCGGCCTCATGAGTGATGAGTTCCGCAATATTGGCGTCTTAGCCGTCACGTCAGCCGACAGGTTATATGGCGATTGGCAGCACTGCCGCCGCCTAGGTCACACCGCCTCTGCGCCGAGCCATATCGAAGCACTGCTCGCCGATGTACCGAATTTTGCGCGCATTGTGTCGGTGATCGACGGCCATCCCGCAACGCTGGGTTGGCTTGGCGCCGTCCACGGTCATCGCCAAGTGCCGCTCGGTGTAGATTCATTCGGCGTCTCCGGAAGCCCGGGCGAGCTCTACGCGCGCAATGGCATCGATCGTGCCGGCATTGCCAAAGCGGCGAGCGCAAATGGTTGGCGGACCAAATTACGTCCCGTGGCATAGTCAATGGTCCTCATCGCGACTCGTGGAAGATTCAGGCATGGTGTTCGATGCCATGCCGATGCCGACCGGGCTCCATGAAGTTGACAAATTGGACGGCGCACCGGTTGCAAACGTGATGGACATAACCGGTAGTGACCCCGACGGTGTCGCGCCACTTTGGTTGAGTTACCTGGAAGTTGATGACGTCGAGGCCAGGCTTAAAGCGGCCGAGGCAGCCGGTGCCGCCTCCTTGTCCAACCCCTTCGAGGTCCGGGGCGTTGGCAAGATTGCCATACTCAAATATCTCGGAGGCGATGCGATCGGCTGGATTGCACCGTCCAACACGACCTCGCCGCACGAAGCCGATTACCGCTCGGACCGCGGCGGACACCAGGCGGTAGGCGTGATCGTTCGAGCAAACCTGACCTTTCGCTTATTTAACAATGTATTGTCGCAGTAGTCTGGGGACGACAGCTCAGGTGCCGTGGCAATCCAAAGGCGAGAGTCTTATACCCTACTCGTGTTGTGCCTTTCATATTCAATCACCAGGGGGGCAAGATGAAAGTCATTACAAACATCGTTTTTGGAATGCTTGGGCTGATGGCAGTCGCCGTGATCCCATCGCACATCGTGGCACAAGAGCGGATTATCATCGTGCTTGATTCTTCCGGCAGCATGGCTGCCAAGATCGACGGCACCCGCAAAATCAACGTTGCCCGCTCTGCCATCAGAAGTTTGATAAAGAAATTGCCGGCCAATACGCAGCTTGGCCTGATCGCCTATGGTCATAATCGCAAAGGCGACTGCAATGACATCGAAACGATTTATCCCGTCGGCAAACCGGATCGTTCGAAAATAATGCGTGCTGTCGAATCGCTTCGCCCACTTGGCAACACACCGCTTGGCGATGCCGTTCGCTGGGCTGCCGAGCAGCTCAAATATACTGAACAAAAGGCGACGGTTATTTTGGTCAGTGATGGCAAGGAGAATTGCGGCGTTAATCCTTGCGCCCTTGGTGCGGATCTCAAGCGCCAAGGCATCGACTTCAGAACGCATGTCATTGGCTTTGCGCTGCGCAAAGGTCAGGACACCGGTTTGCGCTGTTTGGCAAAAAATACAGGCGGTCTATTTGTTGCCGCGAAGGATGCGCCATCTCTAACCAAGGCCTTGCGCACCACCGTTCGCGTATCTGCCAAGCCGGCAGCCGAGCCTAAACCGAAGCCGGTTGCTGTCGCAGAGGGGCTGCGTATTGATGTGTTCGTCAAAGAGGGAGGGCCCGTTTGGAAGAAGGACGTGGCCTTCAAGATCTTTGGCCAGCCGCAAGGGCTGTCTAAGAAGCGTCCTCGCGTTGCCAATGTCTGGCGCAAGCGTTCGGGCTATATTTTTAAAGGCCTGAAGCCTGGCAAATATGTTCTCGAAACGGTCCTGCCCGACCACCGGCATATCGTGAAGCGTCAAGATATTGAGATCACCGCCGCACCGGCGCAGCGTGCCGCCGTAGTTCTAAATATCGGTCAGGTAAGGCTCAGCTATAGCCTCAAGGAAAGCGGCCCGCCGCTCAGTTGGCAGGTCGGCTGGTCGGTGCTGGAGCCAAAGCAGGATTTTTCCGGCAAGCGGCGCAAGATAGCTGGTTTCTGGCGCAAAAAGTCTGGCAATGTATTTTGGCTGCCGTCCGGAACGTGGCGCGTTGATGGCCTCCTTGCCGACGCCCGCTATATGACGGTGCGCAAAGAGATTAAGGTCGAACCGGGAAGTGCCGAAGCACATAGCTTCAATTTCAACGGTGGCATGGTCCGCTTCGATGCGACGTTGAGTTCTGACGACAAGGCCTACACCGGGGACCTCGGTTGGAAAGTGCTTTCCAAAACCAAGGATTTTTCGGGCAAACAACGTCAAGTGGCGAATTTCTGGCGCAAGCGCTCCGGCAAAATTTTCATCCTGCCGGCCGGAGACTGGTTGGTCAGAGGAGAGTTGGCCGATCATCGCCATGTCGCCATAAGCAAGAGCATCAAGGTCGAGCCTGGCAGCCAGGTTCGTCACGGCTTTGACTTCCAAGCCGGTCGGATCCGCTTCGATGTAACCGTCAACGGCAAACCATCGAGTGACCAAGTGGGTATAAGCGTTTACAAGCCGGGACTGTCATTGGATGGCAAGCGTCAACGCATCGCCAACTTCTGGCGCAAGCGCTCGGGCCATATTACAATTTTACCTAAGGGCAAATATGTCGTCGACGGCCTGCTGGCGGATCAACGAACGACCAAAGGCCAGACCACCATCGATGTGCGGGCCGGTGAAGAAAAGGCAGTGCAAATCGATCTGAAAAAGAACTGAATTTGCACAGATGCATTGGCAGGGGCCCGGGCGCACACAGCTCGGGCCTCATCCGTATGGAGGACCGGCATGGCCAGCGGTACAACTAAAACAGCCCTTCGATCTGGCCGTCGGCATTGAGCGTGATACTCTCGGCTGATGGCGTCTTCGGCAGGCCCGGCATGGTCATGATCTCACCGCAGATCGCAACAATAAATCCGGCACCGGCTGAAAGGCGCACTTCGCGGATCGGAAGTGAAAAACCTTCCGGCGCGCCGCGCCAATTTGGATCCGTCGTAAAAGAGTATTGCGTCTTGGCCATGCAAACCGGAAGACTGCCATAACCAGCCTTCTCCCATTGGGCCAATTGATCGCGGATGGCCTTGCTCGCGACCACCTCGTCGGCCCGGTAGATCTCTTTGGCAATCGCCTCGATCTTTTCGAACAAAGTGATGTCGTCGCCGTAAAGCGGCTTGTAGTTGGCCACTCCACTGTCGATCATCGAGACGACCTTTTCAGCGGTACCGGTAATGCCGGCTCCCCCGTTCGCCCAGTGCGTATTCAGGATCGCTTCCGCGCCGATTGACGCACAATACTCTTTCATCGCCACGATTTCTGCCTCCGTATCGGTGACGAAGTGGTTGATCCCGACCACTGCGGGCACACCGAATTTGCGAAGGTTTTCGAGGTGGCGGCCCAGATTGGCACAACCGGCCTTAACCGCCGCGACGTTTTCACTGCCAAGCTCGCCACGCGCAACGCCGCCATTCATCTTCATTGCCCGCACCGTTGCCACGATAACAACGGCATCCGGCTTGAGCCCGGCCTTGCGGCACTTGATATTGAAGAACTTTTCTGCGCCAAGGTCTGCGCCGAATCCGGCCTCCGTCACGACGTAATCCGCAAGCTTTAGCGCAGTTTTGGTGGCGATCACCGAGTTGCAGCCATGCGCGATATTCGCAAATGGCCCGCCATGTACGAATGCCGGATTGTTCTCGAGTGTTTGCACCAGATTAGGCTGCATGGCCTGCTGCAACAGGACAGTCATGGCGCCATCTGCCTTTAAGTCGCGGCAGAACACCGGCGAGCGATCGCGGCGGTAAGCAACGATAATGTCGCCTAGACGTTTCTTAAGGTCGTCAAGATCTGTGGCAAGGCACAAAATGGCCATCACCTCAGAGGCGACGGTTATGTCGAAGCCCGCTTCTCTCGGATAACCGTTCGCAACCCCACCGAGCGACGCAACAATCTGGCGCAACGCCCGATCATTCATATCCATCACACGGCGCCAAGCAACGCGGCGGGAATCGATGCCAAGCGCGTTGCCCCAATAGATGTGATTATCGATCATTGCCGATAACAGATTGTGCGCCGATGTGATGGCGTGAAAATCGCCTGTAAAATGGAGGTTCATGTCCTCCATCGGCACGACTTGCGCGTAGCCACCACCGGCGGCGCCACCCTTCATCCCGAAACAAGGCCCGAGCGAAGCTTCACGAATGCAGATGGCAGCCTTTTTGCCGATTTTATTCAGCCCGTCGCCTAGCCCGACGGTGGTTGTTGTCTTTCCCTCGCCCGCCGGCGTCGGATTAATTGCAGTCACAAGAATGAGCTTGCCGTCGGGGCGATCATTGAGCGAGCGAATGAAATCCGCCGACACCTTGGCTTTGTCGTGCCCAAATGGCATCAGGTGTTCGTTCGGGATGCCAAGCTTGGCGCCGATATCCTGGATTGGCCGCTTCTGGGCCTCGCGCGCAATCTCGATATCCGACTTGGCCATTTTCAACTCCCTTGACCCTACTGCAATTTATCTTGATGGCTGTCGCACACCGGACCGGCGACACTAACCACCCAGTTTCATTCCTGCCTTCAGACCGGCCGTTTCCGCCCATTCGTGCGCCGAGATTTTTTGACCCCCTTTAGGTCTCACGCGAGCGATCAAGATGCGACCGCCGCCGGCCTGGACTGAAACACCATCGGCGTTGACGCTGACGACGTCGCCAGGTGTGCCGTCACCGGCTTGTCGGCTGGCATCGAACACATCCACCTGGGCACCATCAATTGTGGTCCACGCCCCCGGTGCCGGATTTGCCGCCCGGATCACATTGTAGATTTCATCGACCGGCTTCGCCCAATCGATCTTAGCGATATCCTTCTTGAACCAACTTTCGTAGGAGCCGGCCTCCAAATCTTGCCTATGCTTCAGGAAGATGCCCGCCTTGACGAGATCCAGACTTTCCATCATGGCATCGACACCCATCGGGAAGAGCTTTTTGAAATAGACATCGCCAAGCGTTTCATCGGGACCGATGGCGCAGGTCTTTTGCAGCAGGATGTCTCCTTCATCGAGACCTTCGTTCGGCCAAAAGATCGATAGACCGGTCTGCGTTCGCCCCATCGCAATTGGCCAGTTGATCGACGATGGCCCGCGGTGATGCGGCAGCAACGAGGGATGATACTGGAAGGTGCCTAGCCGCGGCGCATCGAGTACCGGCTGCGGTACAAAGAGCAGCACATAGGCCATCAGACAGATATCCGCTTCGAATGAGCGCATCAGGTCCAGCGCCTCCGCTGTCTTCCATGATGATGGTTGATGGACGGGCAGCCCCTTTTCTCTGGCAAGCTCAGCCAATGGATCTTCGGGTCGCCCTTCTTTTGTTGGTGCGCAACAGACGGCGACGATATTCTCCCCGCGCTCCAACAAACGCTCAAGTACGGCTTTGCCAAAGGCTTGCTGACCATGCACAACAATACGCATTTTGTGGACCTTCACGTTGGGGCACATTCGCCCAATCGAAAAAATACTAAGGAACTTCGCTATTCGGCGGCTTGCGATTTTACCTCGCCGACGGCGCCTGACGTGATTACGCGCTCTAACTCGTCGCCGTCATATCCAAGCACGTCCGTGAGAACTTCAGCCGTGTGTTCACCCAACAGTGGCGAGCGCACGACTTCGACGGGGCTCGCCGAGAGCTTGATGGGGCAGCCCACCGACAGATATGGGCCACGTTCGGGATGGTCGACCTCGACAACGGTGCCCGTCTTGCGAAGTGACGGCTCGTTTGCCAATTCTTTCATTGACAAAATGGGGCCGCACGGAATGTCGAGCGGATTGCATTCGTCCATGACTTCGAACTTCGTCTTGGTTTTCGTCCACTCTTCGATGCGGTCGAAGATCTGCGGGATCTTGTCGAGCCTGGCGTCGGGTGTTGCGTACGCCGGATCTTCCTTCCAGTCAGGCTCCCCGATCAAGTCGCAAATCTTGCCCCAAACCGCGGCCTGCGTGATGAAATAGACATAAGCATCGGGATCGGTTTCCCACCCCTTGCACTTTACAATCCAACCGGGCTGACCACCGCCAGAATCGTTGCCCGCCCTTGGTGTGCTTTCGCCAAACGGAATGCCCTGACCATACTGACTGTACTCTTTCAGGGGGCCCCTCTCGAGGCGCTGTTGGTCGCGCAACTTGACCCGGCACAAATTGAGCACACCATCCTGCATTGCGGCCAGCACATGTTGGCCTTTTCCGGTTTGCTCACGATGATAGAGCGCCGACACGATCCCGAGCGCCAAGTGCAAGCCGGTGCCACTATCACCAACTTGCGCACCGGTAACGAGTGGCGGGCCATCAAGGAAGCCGGTCGTCGAGGCGGCACCGCCCGTGCATTGGGCGACGTTTTCGTAGACCTTGCATTCTTCATAAGGACCTGGGCCAAAGCCTTTGACCGAGGCATAGACCATACGCGGGTTGAGTTCCTGGATTCGCTCCCATCCAAAACCCATGCGATCGAGTGCACCTGGTGCGAAATTCTCCACCAACACGTCGCAAGTCTTTACGAGTTTTTCCAATACCTCTTTGCCGATCGGATCTTTGGTGTTGAGTTCGATCGACCGCTTGTTGTGATTGAGCATGGTGAAATAGAGCGAATCTGCGCCGGGCACATCGACCAGTTGCTTGCGTGTGGCATCGCCGACGCCAGGGCGCTCAACCTTGATGACATCGGCACCGAGCCAGGCCAGGAGCTGCGTGCAGGTGGGGCCGGATTGAACATGGGTGAAATCAAGGATCCGGATACCTTCGAGCGCTTTTTGCATGATGTGTTCTCCGACAATTATGAGTGCTCGCGATCTCGGTCATTTCTTGCCGATAACGCTTTGAGGATTGAGATTGCCAATGCGCCCGCTCTCCGTGCCTGACGCTTCATCTATGACGGCATTCACAAGGGTTGGTTTGCGCGAGTGGATCGCGGCCTTGACGGCACGGGTGAGGTCATCGGGCGACGTAGCGCAGACCCCTACACCGCCGAAGGCTTCCATCATTTTGTCGTAGCGTGCGTCCTTGACGAAGACTGTTGTCGCAGCGTCCGCATGTCCACTTGGATTAACGTCAGTGCCCCGATAGATGCCGTTATTGTTGAACACCACGACGCAGACCGGCAGATTATAACGACAGATCGTTTCGATCTCCATGCCAGAAAAACCAAACGCGCTATCACCTTCAACAGCAAGTACCTGCTGACCTGTTTCGATAGCCGCGGCGACGGCAAAGCCCATTCCGATTCCCATGACGCCCCAAGTCCCGACATCAAGGCGCTTGCGCGGTTGATACATGTCGATAATGCTGCGTGCGAAGTCCAGAGTGTTGGCGCCTTCGTTGACGAGGATCATCTCGGGATTGTCTTTGACAATATCGCGCAATGCACCTAGTGCACCGTGAAAATCCATCGGTACATTGTTGTTCTGCAGGCGCGGCGCCATACGCGCGACATTGCTTTCAGCTTTTTCCCTGACCGCATTCGTCCACTCGCTCGGCGGTGCTTTCCAATCGTTGCCCATTGCATCCAACAGGGCTGTCACACACGATGCAATGTCGCCAACCAGAGGTGCCTTGATCTCGACATTGGAATCCATCTCTTTGGGATCGATGTCGATATGGACGAAAGACTTGGGCGCATCGCCCCACGCCTTGCCTTTGCCGTGCGACAGCAACCAATTGAGCCGTGCCCCGATCAGCATCACGGTATCGGACTCTTTCAGGACCAGCGAGCGCGCAGCCCCTGCCGATTGTGGATGGGTGTCGGGCAGCAGGCCTTTCGCCATGCTCATCGGCAGATAGGGAATGCCGGTCTTTTCTATAAGGGCGCGAATATCCTGGTCGACCTGCGCATAAGCAGCCCCCTTGCCAAGTATGATGAGCGGTCGTTTGGCTGCCTTCAAGACATCTAGGGCACGCGTGACGGCTTCCGGCGCTGGTATTTGAGCCGGCGCTGGATCGATCACCTTGACGAGGGAATTTTGTCCTGCGCGCCGGTCCATGGTCTGACCCAGCAGTTTGGCCGGCAGATCCAGGTAGACACCGCCCGGTCGCCCGGAAACTGCCGCCCGAATGGCCCTGGCAATACCGATGCCAATGTCCTCGGCGTGCAATACGCGAAACGCCGCTTTGCATAAGGGTTTGGCAATCGCCAGCTGATCCATCTCTTCGTAATCGCCTTGCTGCAGATCGACGATCTCGCGTTCAGACGATCCGCTGATCAGGATCATTGGAAAACAGTTGGTGGTGGCGTTGGCGAGCGCGGTTAGACCATTGAGAAATCCTGGTGCGGAAACCGTAAGGCAGACCCCCGGCTTCTGGGTTAGGTATCCGGCGATCGCGGCTGCATTGCCGGCATGCTGCTCGTGGCGAAACGATATCACCCGCATGCCTTCGGCCTGCGCCAAT
Organism: Hyphomicrobiaceae bacterium; assembly: GCA_965223255.1. GTDB lineage: Bacteria > Pseudomonadota > Alphaproteobacteria > Rhizobiales > Hyphomicrobiaceae > CBDCWA01. Next base: position 2,517,009 of record CBDCWA010000004.1, read on the forward strand.
CGGCCGAGGTCCGTAATGGGAATGCCCGGCACGCCGTAGATAGTTTTGATGTTGTTGAGCTTGAGAGCATCGATCACAAGGTGAAAACCGTCGGTAAGTTCTGCTGGCTCGGCACCACCTGCAGACGCAGCATCCGTCATCATCTTGCTCCTTCCCTATCGCGTCGAAGATCCAACAATTGCCCCAAGTCTTACCCGTCAACGTTAGAGAGTTGCACATGTTGCTCCACATGATCTCTAAGTTTCATTGTGTGCTCTCGCACCAGCCGCTCGGCCCGTTCGGTATCGCGTAATTCAATGGCGGCGACGATTTCCTTATGGTCAACGATTGATCTCTTGGCCCGGTCCATCTCAAAAATTGTCCGGTGCCTGATCGACTTGACGTGAAAGAAAAGCCCGTCCGTAATTTCGGAGATCAATTCGCAACCGCTAAGTTTGATGATCGCCTGATGGAACAGAATGTTGGCATCGGAATATTCGTCGGTGAACTGAGCCGCGTCACTCTGCGAGTACTTGTCAACCAGCATTCTGAGCTCTGCAATTCCTGCGTCACTTGCCTGTTTTGTAACCAGCCGGGCCGCCATACTCTCAAGGGCCGCCCAAACTGTAATCATGTCCAAGATCTCGGACTTGGTCTTGCGGATAATAAAGACACCTTTGCGCGGCACGATCTTCACGAACCCTTCCTGATCGAGCTGCGCCAAAGCCTCGCGGATCGGCGTTCGGCTGATGCCCAGTTTCTCAGACAGGCTTCTTTCATCGAGACGCAGGTCGACGTCGTCGGCATAGATGTTGGTATCCATGATGGCGGTTTTCAGCGCCCGATAGGCGCGAGCCTTGAGGCTCAGCGTGTCTTCAATCGGCGCAATTTGCAGTCCGACATTCGCCATTGATACTCTCTTATACAGTATTGGCTTAGCGTTCTGGTCCTAGATCGGCCTGTGCGCCCAACCGACGAATGAATGGCCGCAAACTCTGGCATACAATACTCCAAATCCTTCAGCCTGCAAGCCAAACAGCCCACTTATTTGCCCTGCTCCATCACGGTCAATCAGCCGAGCTATTTGGCGTCATCTTATCATTCTGCGGTTCCCAGAACTCGGTGCGTCAATGGCCCCAATGTCGGCAGCCGCGCCAGATTTGTTGCGCAGCCCCACTGCCCCCGGCGTATTGACCGGGTTGATAACCGGGGCCAAATGTTTTTCCTTAGCGATAATCGATTGCATCAAGTACACGGCCTCATCGGGCCCGCCCATTTGCTGGCCATTATCAGAACTTGAACGGGCTTTGCTGGTTGCCGCTACGCGCTGGCAGTGGCCGCACTGGCACGCGGCGTCATTGCTGATAAGCCCAGCCCAATTGCAAACGATAAGCGATCTTCGAGGCTGGCATTTGAACGTCCTCCCCGAAGTCTTCCGGCCATGCCCGTGCCGATTGATGTGCCGATCCTACTCACGATTGCGCCAAATCGATCGCTGAATTGCCCTCTTTCGCGTCACAATCAACCGCCAAGATTAGATGATCGATATCTTCGCGTGGGGTTGGCGGAGAACAAGACCCTAGATAGTGAATTGGTATACCGTATGCGCAGCGTCAGATGCGGCCAAGTGAATTCGCACGCCGCGCGAGCTGAGCGCCTAACCAACGCCAAGATGTCGAGCAGAAAAATTAGCTATATCATAAGCTAAATTTGAGCGGTTGGGCGGTTCGGCCCGCGCTGATGCCAACCCTCTGGCCGGTGTCTATCATGAACGCTGGACCGCCATCGCGCTTGTGACATAGGCATATGGCATGCAAGAATACTAAAATGGTAGGATACCATTGGCATCGTTGGTGAATTTTCATGCGCTTATGGTCGTTGTTTTCGCGAAAAAAGAATTCTCAAAACGCTCAGAAGGGCGGCGCTGACATGGCCAATGACCTGACCGCGGATTCCGGCCCCGCGGCTCCTGGCCACGTGCATCCCGGCGCTGGGCGGCGAAAGGGCCGCCTTCATCCGAAAGGGCGGCTGGTCACCGACCATGAGATCGCGGAGGTGCGCAAGCTGATTGGTCAGGCGCCTTATCCACGCGATATGCTGATCGAGTTCCTTCACAAAATTCAAGACGCTGAGAATTGCCTGCCAGCCGGCCACCTGCACGGTCTTGCCGAGCTGCTAGGTATTCCGATGGCGGAAGTCTATGAAGTGGCAACCTTCTATGCGCACTTTGACGTTGTGCCCGATGGCGCTGAGCGGCCGCCAGCCAAGACTATTCGTGTCTGTGAAAGCCTTTCCTGTATGATGGCAGGCGCCGAGGAACTGATATCGGAATTGCAGTCTGCCAAAATGGACGGGGCCAGAGTGGTGCGCGCGCCATGCATGGGCGCCTGCCACCAAGCACCAGCATGTGCGGTTGGCCATCGCCATGTGCCGCTGGCCGACGTAAAAACCATCAAAGCATGTGTTGGAGGCAAAGATCTTTCGGCCCAGGTTCCCAAATATGAATCGCTCAAAGACTATCGTTCTGCTGGCGGCTATACGGTGCTCGAGAGCTGCCTGTCCGGGAGCCACACGGTTGATGACGTTATCAGCGTTCTGTCCGATGGCGGCCTGCGCGGCCTGGGCGGCGCCGGCTTTCCAGCTGGACGCAAGTGGAGCTTAGTGCGGGCTGAGCCAGGCCCACGACTGATGGCGGTCAATGGCGATGAAGGCGAGCCAGGAACGTTCAAAGACCGCCTCTATCTTGAAACAGAGCCGCACAAAGTCTTGGAAGGTATGTTGATCGCGGCCTGGGCGGTGGAGGCGCAAGCCGTATACATCTATATCCGTGACGAATATCCCGCGGCGCTAGAAATATTAGGAACTGAAATTGCTGCCCTCGAGCAGGCCGGCCTTGCTGCCCACACCAAACTTCATTTGCGACGCGGTGCAGGTGCTTATATCTGCGGCGAAGAAAGCGCGATGATCGAAAGCATTGAAGGCAAGCGCGGCCTGCCCCGTCACCGACCGCCCTACGTCGCGCAGGTTGGAATTTTCGATCGCCCAACCCTGGTCAACAACATTGAGACGCTCTATTGGGTCCCAGATATCATTGCAAAGGGCGCGTCATGGTTTGCCGATCAAGGCAAAAACGGCGCCATGGGCGTGCGCTCTTATTCGGTCTCAGGCCGCGTCAAGGAGCCCGGCGTAAAGCTCCTGCCTGCCGGCTCGACCGCCAACGATATCATTGCCGCTTCGGGCGGAATGCGTGACGGACATGCCTTCAAGGGTTATCTGCCAGGCGGCGCATCGGGCGGCATATTGCCTGCATCTATGGCTGACATAGCGCTCGATTTTGGAACACTTGAAAAACATGGCTGTTTTGTCGGTTCGCATGCCGTGGTCATTTTGTCGGATCATGACAACATCAGGGACGTCGCTCTAAACCTCATGAAGTTCTTCGAGGATGAGAGCTGCGGCCAATGCACGCCCTGCCGTAACGGCACCGAGAAGGCGGTTCGCCTGATGTCTGACGGGAAATGGGATGAAGCACTTCTGTCGGATCTTGCAACGGTGATGGCGGACGCTTCGATTTGCGGCCTAGGCCAGGCGGCTCCCAATCCCCTGTTGTGCGCGCTAAAGTATTTTCCAGAAGACATCCGCGGAGCACGCCAATGACCGCAAAAGTCACGTTCGAATTGGATGGCAAGTCGGTCGAGGCCCAGGACGGCGAAACCATTTGGCAGGCGGCAAACCGGCTTGGCACCACGATTCCGCATTTGTGTTGGCAGCCAGAGCCCGGCTATCGTGCCGACGGCAACTGTCGCGCGTGCATGGTGGAAATAGAAGGCGAGCGCGTCCTGGCGGCATCGTGCCAGCGCCAGGCTACGGAGGGACTGAAGGTTCGTACCGCGACCGCGCGCGCCCGCAAAGCCCGCGAGATGGTGTTCGAGCTTTTACTTTCCGACCAGCCCGAACAGGCAGAGAGCCATGATCCGAATGCCAAATTCTGGCAATGGATCGAAGCGATGGACATCGCACCAGAAAGCCGTTACCCCGCCAATACTAAACCGGCAGCCGACTACAGCCATGCCGCTATCGCGGTCAACTTAGACGCCTGCATTGCCTGCGGTCTTTGTGTCAGAGCCTGCCGTGAGGTGCAGCAAAATGATGTAATCGGGCTTGCCTATCGCGGCCACAAGGCCAAGGTCGTCTTCGATTTCGATCAATCGATGGGCGAAAGCACGTGTGTTGCCTGTGGCGAGTGCGTGCAGGCCTGCCCCACCGGCGCATTGATGGAACGCAATTTGATCGAAGAGGCGACGGGCAAGCGCATCGCCTTCGAAGACAAATCAATCGACACCTTGTGCCCCTATTGCGGTGTTGGCTGCCAAACTCGGGTTCATGTCAAGGATGACAAAATCCTTTATGTCGATGGCCGCAATGGACCGGCCAATAACAATCGCCTCTGCGTCAAGGGCCGGTTCGGCTTCGACTATATTCATCATCCAGATCGTCTAACGCGCCCTCTGATCCGTCGCGAGAGTGCCGCAAAGTCGCCGGACATGGAGCTAAACGCGGAAGACTGGTCAAGTGTATTTCGCAGAGCAACATGGGATGAAGCCCTAGAGCGTGCAGCGTCGGGTCTCAAGGCCGTCCATCGTCAAGGCGGCGGCAAAGCGCTGGCCGGTTTTGGCTCTGCCAAGGGGTCGAACGAAGAAGCGTATCTCTTTCAAAAGTTCATCCGCCAAGGGTTCGCCACCAACAATGTCGATCATTGCACCCGCCTGTGCCATGCCTCATCCGTCGCCGCTTTGATGGAGGGCTTGAATTCCGGTGCTGTGACCGCGCCATTCACGGCTGCGGCGGATGCCGATTGCATTCTAGTGATCGGCGCCCGCCCGTCAGAAAATCATCCCGTCGCTGCAACGTTCTTGAAGAATGCGGCTCGCGATGGCGCCAAGCTCATCCTTGCCGATCCGCGTGGCCAGCATCAGGGCCTGGCCCGTCACGCGCATAGGATCTTGCAATTTGCACCCGGCCGCGATGTGGCGCTTCTCAATGCGATGTTACACACCATCATCGAAGAAGAGCTCTACGACATACAATATATCCAGGCGCACACTGAAGGCTTCGATGCGCTGAGAAAATCAATCACCAACTTCTCACCGGAAGCCATGCAGGACGTCTGCGATATTCCGGCCAACACCATCCGAGAGGTTGCCCGCCTATATGCCAAGTCCGAGCGCTCGATCATCTTTTGGGGCATGGGCATTTCGCAGCACACCCATGGCACCGACAATGCGCGCTGCTTGATTGCACTTGCCTTGATAACCGGCCACGTGGGGCGGCCCGGGACGGGGCTCCATCCCTTGCGCGGTCAAAACAACGTCCAAGGCGCTTCCGATGCCGGCCTCATCCCGATGGTCTATCCAGATTATCAATTGGTTGAAAATGACGAGATCCGCGCGCGATTTGAGTCCGCGTGGGGCACGAGCCTCGATCCCAAAAAGGGTCTGACGGTGGTCGAGATCATGAACGCGATCAACGCCGGCGACATCAAGGCCATGTACATCATGGGTGAGAACCCGGCAATGTCGGATCCCGATACCCGGCACGCGCGCCAGGCGCTCGCGCGCCTAGAGCATCTGGTTGTCCAGGATATTTTTCTGACCGAAACGGCATGGCACGCCGACGTCATTCTGCCGGCTTCCGCGCATGCGGAAAAGTGGGGCAGTTTCACCAATACCAACCGGCAAGTGCAATTGGCCCGCCCGGTTGTCCCACCTCCAGGCCAGGCGCGCCAGGACTGGCTCTTGATTACTGAACTTGCAAAACGAACCGGCCTCGATTGGAATTATTCTGATATCGGCGATGTCTTCACGGAGATGGCATCGGTCATGCCGTCGCTGAACAACATAACATGGGAGCGTTTATGTCGCGAAGATGTTGTCACCTATCCTTGCGATGCCCCTGATCAGCCCGGCAATGAGATCATCTTCGCAAATAGCTTTCCGACCGCGTCTGGCCGCGCCAAGATTGTGCCGGCTGAATTGCTACCACCCGACGAGTTGCCTGATGACGAATTTCCAATGGTGCTAACGACGGGCCGGTTGCTCGAGCATTGGCACACCGGCTCCATGACAAGACGAACCGATACACTCGATGAACTGGAGCCCGAAGCGGTGGCGAGCCTCAATCCTACCCAGATGCATAATCTTGGCATTCAGGCGGGAGACGCGGTAACGGTGTCCACCCGTCGTGGCCGGATTACGCTCAAAGCCCGCGCCGACCGCGATGTCGCCGAGGGTATGGTGTTCATTCCATTCTGTTTTGCCGAGGCACCTGCCAATCTGCTAACCAACCCGCAAATCGATCCAATCGGTAAGATTCCGGAGTTCAAATATTGCGCGGCGCGGGTCGAGAAAACGAATCAAACAGAGGCAGCTTGAGCTGCGTCGACTGAAATCGTTGGTTTATTGCTGGACTATTGCCCAGCGTCGGCAAAGAGTTGTCGCAATTTGGATGCTAATGTTCTCGCTCGACAGAGAATGGAAACGAGGCGGACAATTGCGATGATCACCCGACGATCATTTAATACCGGCACTGCAATGCTCGCCATGAGTGGTTTTACGGCGCCGCTCCGTCAAGCCTTGGCGGCGCCTCGGTATCGCGGGCCCAACGTAATCGTGGTCCGGTTTGGCGGCGGCGTCCGACGTCGAGAAACCATAGAGCCTTCGCACAGCCATGCACCGTTCTTGCTGAACACCTTGGCTAAGCGCGGCGTATTGATTCCCGACGTGCGCATCGCTGATATCGATGGCATGGATACCAGCCATGCCGAAGGCACGATCAATATTCTGACCGGTCGATACGCAGCCTGGCGTGATGTCGGCTCGCGTTTTTTGGTCCGCCGGATCGAGCCAACATCCCCGACGCTCTTCGAATACTTTCGCAAGAGCTTCAATATCTCGCCGCACCAAGCCCTGTTGATCAATGGCGAAGACCGGCCACAGGAAGAGTTCTTTTCGTTTGCCCGCCATCGCCGTTTTGGTGGTGATTTCCGGGCCGAAGTCTTGAGCCTTTATCGCTACAAACGTTGGCTCTATGGCCAGTTGCGAAACGAAGCCAATACCAATCCAAAGCTCCTGGCCAGTCTGAAGAAGCATCTCGAAAAAATTAGTCGTCATGAATTACCCGGCCGGGCGCCAAGACCAAATGTCAGGCTCGATCGCTTTTGGGCCAGGTGGCGCGCGGACTACCGCGAAACCGGCCTCATAAACCCGCGCGGCGATCGCTTGCTAACCGAACTGGCCCTTCGCGCCATGAAGGACCTGAGCCCACGCCTAATGATGATCAATTATCAAGATCCCGATTACGTCCACTGGGGAAATGCCTCCCATTACACCCGTGCGATCGCTATCATTGATCAGGGCTTGCGTCAGTTGGTCGAGGCCGCTGATCGTCTCGGCCATTATGCTGGTCGAACCGCGTTCGTCGTCATTCCGGATTGCGGCCGCGATGCCAATCCGCTGATGAGTGTCCCCTTCCAGCATCATTTCAATTCCAGGTCGGCGCATGAGATTTGGGCGCTTGTTGCCGCACCCGGCGTCTCTCGCGGTAAGGTCTTGGACAAGACGATCGATCAAAGTCAGATCGCTGCAACCATCGGTGCCATTATGGGTTTTCGAACACCCTATGCTCAAGCGAGCGCCATCAACGAGTTGTTCACATGACCGCCGCCGCCATAGAAGGCCAGGCGCCTGCGCCGGCCCGCCCGCGCAACCGCTTTGTCGGATTGATACGCGCCGCGGTGCGTTATCTGGTATTGGTCCTTCTATGCCTGACACCGGCCACGGCAATTCTTGCTCTAGGTTGGCTGACGCGAAAAACTGCGGGCGACTGTTCAGCCAGGCTTGCTGGCAACAGACCGCCCCCCTGGCCCAACTTTGTTTTGGCGGAGGTGCGCAAAGATCGAACGTGGTGGGCGATCCTCTTTGGTGGCTTGATTGCCAATTTCAAGTCAGGACTAAAGGCATGGATTTCGATACTCATTCTCACTTTGCCCTTCTCCCTCGTTTGGCTTGCCGGATGGTTTGCCGGTTGGGAGAATTCATTCAATAAAGGCTACGAGCAATCCGGCGTCTGGCCCGTCATTTCTCTGTTGGCAGTAATTTTGTCGACGCCGTTTCTGTCGCTGGTGGCGATGGCACTCGCCCATCAGGCGGTCAACGGCACCATCGCAAGTGCAGTCCAACTCGGCCGTATTCTGAGCTTGGTGCGTTCCGCCGGCTGGCCCTATATCCTTCTCACGCTGTTGTTCGCGATTGGCGCCTTTGGCGTCTTTGCAGCACGCAGCCTGCCGACATTTGCCGAACAGTTTTCTCCCGACGTCGCGAGTGGGGACCCAGCCGCGATCCAGGCCTTCGCCAGACGCTTTGAGTTTGCCATGACAGCGATACTGGTAGCCGGGGTATTGGTTATCCGCCACGCGTTGGCACGCATTTATGCATCTGCCGAACGTCGCCGTCTCGAACAAAAGCGTGCGAGTCGGATCAAGACATTTGTAATGTTTCTGCTCACAAGCCTTTTGTGGCTGGGTGCCGTGTTTTCGATCTACGTCACGCAGTTTGTCAATTATGCGTGGTGGTCATGGGTAAACCAACCAACCTACATGCTGCCGTGGCTTGGTCTGCCAATGTAGCTGAAGCATACTTGGCCCATCACAATGTAAGCCGGGAGGAGATCAGATGACATCGCCCAAAATCGTTTCCCGCGAAGAGTGGATTGAAGCCCGCAAAACCTTGCTTGAAAAAGAAAAGGAATTGAGCAAAGCCCGCGATGCGGTGTCCGCAGCGCGCCGTGAGCTGCCATGGGTCAAGGTTGAACAAGCCTATCAGTTTGATACTTTGGACGGCAAGAAATCCCTCGCCGACTTGTTCGGCGATCATTCCCAGCTCATTGTGCAACATTTCATGCTGGGCAAGGGATGGGAAGCGGGCTGTCCGGCGTGCTCTTTTTGGGCTGACACTTATGATGGCACAGATGTGCATTTGGCTCACCGTGACATCGCCTTTGTTGCAGTATCAAATGCACCCCTTGAAGAGATTGAGGCTTACCGCAAACGGATGGGGTGGGGTTTTACGTGGGTGTCGTCATACGGGACGACGTTCAACCGCGACTATCATGTCTCCTTTTCAGAAAAGGAACGGGCCGACCATCAGGCCTATTATAATTACCGCTATACAACTTTCCCCTCGTCCGAGGCCCCGGGCGCCAGTGTCTTCGTGCGCCAGGACGACGGCACAGTTTTTCACACATATTCCTGCTACGCGCGTGGTCTCGACATATTGAATGGCGCCTATCATTACATGGACCTGACGCCCAAAGGCCGCGATGAGCAGGATCTGCCTTTTACAATGGCGTGGTTGCGCCGCCACGACGAATATTGAGCCGTTGCGTATTCCGCCTGAGCCGGTTTGATTGACGATCGCCCGAACCAGCCTATTATCCGGTATAGACCGACGCACATCCAGGGAGAGGCGATGGCAACGTTGGAACAAAACGAGCTGTTGTGCCGCGTCGGGCCCGGCACTGGCATGGGCAGTGTTTTTCGGCGTTTCTGGCATCCCGTCTGTACGATTGGCCAGTTGCCGACACCCGATTGTGCACCATTGCGCGTGCGCATTCTTGGCGAAAACTATGTCGCGTTTCGAGATTCCAAGGGACGTGTCGGCGTACTGGACGAAGGCTGCATGCACCGCGGTGCGTCGTTGGCGCTAGGTCGTGTAGAGGACTGTGGCATCCGCTGCATTTATCACGGCTGGAAGTTCGCCGTTGATGGCAAAGTTCTTGCCGTGCCGAACCACCCTGACCCGGACTATATCGCGCGCCAACGCGCCAATGCCTATTCCGTAAGAGAGGCAGGTGGACTCGTTTGGGCCTATCTCGGCCCTAGCGAACTTGAGCCGCCATTCCCGCACTATCCGTTTTTCGATTTCCCCGAAGAGAACGTTTTCCCGGTCCGCTTTAACCTGCAGTCGAATTATCTCCAGAACTTGGAAGGCGGTCTCGACAGCTCGCACACAACGATGCTGCATACCGACTATATTCGCCCGAGCTGGCGCGATGGCGCACCGAAAGACGCCATGGCCAATGCTGCCCCGGCAATCGAGGTTGAAGACACGTCCTTCGGCTATCACTATGCTGCCATTCGCCACTTCACGGACGAGACCGGGGAGCGGCGTGACAATATCCGCATAATGCCATTCATAATGCCCTACGCGCGGATCATTCCGGGCCGTCGCGGCAAATCCTTTGGCGGCCAATCCGACACCCATGCCGACCTGTTTGTTTTCGAGGTGCCGGCGGATGATGAAAATACCTCGACATTTCTGGTTATCTACAGCCCGAGACCAGTCAATCGCCAAGCAGCCCTCATCCGGCTTGGCCTCGACGATCCCGCCGTCTGGTCCGAAACCGACCCCGACTTGAAATTGTCCATGGACGACCTGTTTGGCCAGGATCGCGCCGCAATGGCGAACAGCTGGACAGGCCTTGGTGGTGGCATCGTTGTCGAGGACGCGGCGGTGATCTGTTCCATGGGCAGGATCTTCGACCGCTCCAAAGAACATCTTGTTCCGGCCGACCGCGCTTTGGTCAGGGCGCGTCGGATACTTCTGGAATCGGCAAAGCGTGTGGCAGACGGTGGGGACCCGATTGGTCTCGATGTTGATTGTTCAAAAGTTTCCGCGTTTGATGGTGTGATGCCAGACCTCGATCACTGGCGCGAACTAGTGCCCGGGCACGTCGTGCGCAATACCGACGCCAAAACCGTTTAACGTGTTCGGCGTAGCCCGCCGTGTGGTGTTACTCCGCCGCCACGGCGTGACGCTCGCTGGCGATCATCTCTTCCAGCATGCGCCTGGCGGCCAGACCACCGGCATCGTGCTTCATATTGAACCGCTTTGCATCCGGCTTTGTATCAACATTTTCCTGCTGCGCTTTGATGATATCCAGATCTTCGAGAAACGCGGCATAGATGTTGTTATAGACGAGATCCGTCATCCAGCTTTGATCGATCTTGAAGTTGTGCGCACCGGCCCAGAAATAATGTGTGGTCGTTTCGGTCTCCGGCGTAATCATATTCAAGTTTCTAATCGATATGCCCTGTGATCTATCACCGTCCTTGGCGCCGGTACCAGCGATCGCACAACCGACATCAAGGCGCACGAACGCGGCCGGCGTCCAATCAATAATCTGCCAGCGATCGACGTGCTGGTCTTCGCCAAAACCACCGGCGCGTTGAAAGAATGGCGGCGGCGGACTGTCCATAATCCATCGCGTAACTCTAACGCCCTCGCCATGCTTTTGAGCTTCCATTGGCGTCTGCGCGACCTTGTCGGTGCCAAGCGTTGTTGGATGCACAAAGCTTAGATGCGAGAGATCCAAAAGGTTTTCGATCAACAGCACATAGTTTGCTTCGAGGTGCATCAAGTCACCCTTTGCGCGCCAAGCCGGATCGTCGATCCAATGAAAGTCCTCAATCGTGTCCGGATCGGCGAGCGCCGGATCACCCATCCAGATCCACACCAGTTTGTAGCGTTCGACAACTGGGTATGACCGGACACCGGCGCCTGGGCTGGGCAAATCCTGGCCAGGCGTCAATACGCATTTGCCGCTGCGGTCATAGCGCCAGCCGTGATAAGGGCATTCGACCACATCACCGAACAATTTGCCCTTCGACAGCGGCGCATGACGATGGCAGCACCGGTCTTCGAGAGCGATTGGCTCACCGGCAAGGGAGCGAAACAGCACCACCGGCTCATTGAGCAGCAATCGCCGCAACATGCGATGCCGGCCGATTTCATGGTTCCAAGCAGCGACATACCAACGATTGTGCAAGAACATGCGATACTCCCGTCGGGCCCGGCCCTGGAAAAAGCCAGCCAACAATCAATCAAGACAAACAGACCACAGCTTCCCTATCGTCATTCCGCTGCCGTCTGCTTGCCGGCGACCAACAACTTTTCGATAACCTGATCAGTCGTTTGAACATCGCCGAATGTCACTAGGAACTTGCCGAGTGTGTGGGCATGCAGGTCTTGACTTTCATCCCAGTTGCCATCGGAAACCATGATGGTGCGATAGCCGAGCATGCTGGCGTCGCGCGCTGTCGATTCGCAGCACGTGCTGGTTGCGACGCCAACGATGAGCACGGTATCGACGCCATGGCGCTGCAATTGCTGTTCAAGCTCGGATGTGTAGGGCAGGAAGCCCGAGTAGCGAATTTTGATGGCTATATCGTCTTGCGGCTGCACATCGCAATCCTTATGGATCGGGAATCCATCGCCGTCCGGCGCCATCAGGCGTTGGCGGTTGGCCCAACTGGCAGGCGACGTAGCTTCTGCACGATTGGCCCAATCTTTAGGATCAGCAGGCGCTTCAGTCTGGATCCAGATGACCTTGCCGCCGCTCTGCCGCAGGGTATCGGCCAGCCGATTGATGTCGGGGATCAAATCTGTCCCACCGTCGATGCAGGAGGGCATACCGTCGACCAAAAAATAATTCTGCATATCCACGACCACCAACGCCGTGCTGGTCGGCACCAGGGTGTGATAAGCGTGGATACTGCCGTTGCGCTTGGATTTTGCCCGTTCGACGAAATAAGGATCGATGTCCGTCTTGCTCATGGCGCTGCCTTTCCTGCTTAGAACGTGAGGTTTGGGGCAGTGAAGCGCGCAATCACCCGTCTGGCAAGTGGATTCCCGAAAATTCGCTGACGGCCGCCGTCCTAGAAAGTCTATCCACTTAAGTGTTGGTCAAAGCTGCGCGTCGGGGATAAAGTGGGTCGAACAAAAATGACCGACCGCGATGACCCGCGCCCAAGGCTGTCATCGACAATTGAGGAGGACGCACCATGTTCGCCAAAATCAATCACGTGGCAATTGTTAGTCAGTATTACGCGACGCTTGCGGCCTTTTACCAGTCCGCATTCCGGATGCAGCGATCCTCTAAGGATCGGCCCAATCGCGCCATTACTGTGGGTGACGGTTACGTGGGTCTCAACATCAATCCACGCAAAGCCGGCCGGCCGGCGGGGCTCGATCACTTTGGCATCGAAGTAGAAGACATGGAAGTGGCATTCGAGCGCCTTGAAGCATATGATCTGGCTGCCTACGTAAAACGGCCATCCACCCGTCCCTTTGCTGCGATTACCGCTAACGATCCTGATGGCAATGTCTTTGATATTTCACAACGGCAGGCAAAAAACCGGGATTCCATTTACGTTGAGAACTCTGGCGAACAGGCCGAACGTTGCATCAGTCACGTAGCGATCCGCACTATGCGCCCCGACGAAATGGCTCGCTTTTATACCGATGTGTTCGAGCTTAAAGAACAGAATGCGGCCGCCGGTGATCCAAACCATTATCTTACGGATGGGAAGGTCACGCTGGTCATCATGCCATGGCGCATCAACAATTATGTCGGCCAAAGTATTTTGCCGACCGGCATGGATCATTTCGGTTTTACCGTTGAAAAGCTCGATCAGTTTAAGCAAGACGTGGACGACATGATCGGTAACAACCCATGTCTCAATACGATTCCCGTCGGCCGTGGCCCGGAGCAAAGCAAACGGTTAGAGCTCCTCCAACGCCAATGCCCGTTTGCTGATCATTTCATCTCCGATCCCGATTTTACAATGATCGCCGTCACTGAGCGGGCATAACGCGCACGCCCATCAGCTCAATTTTGTTAACCACAAAGGTTTTGCGCCCGGGCACCTAAAATGCGTGTTTCGGAAGGCCGTGTCGCGCCCATTTCAATCAGTTTGAGAATATGACGGTTGGGCGAGAAACTCATTCTACTCGTTTGGATCAAAATATAAGGCTCTGGACGAAGGGATTAAGTCCATGCAAGCTTGATGTGATTACAGTCTGCCTACTATTGTGACGGCGCTGTTGCAACGGGTCTAAGTATTGCAATTCAGATCAGTTTTCGTATCGCTGGAATTGATCTAAAAATCCTGCCGGGTCAAATGGCAACAACCCGCAAAAATTGTCACGGCGCCCCATCGTAGCCCGAAATTCAGTTCAAGCAAAAAGCATCTTTCCGCAAGTCAAAGACGCCATGAGCCGGCGCCAATAGTCGGAGTTGAGTCAATGTAGAAATTATTATGCGTGTCCTCGCCGCTGCCAGTGTCAGCGCCTTGCTGGACATAACCGTCCAGGCTTATGTTGATTTAGCAGTGGTGCAATCGCGCGGGCTTTACGCTTTCTCCGAGGTTGGGCGCAGTCGTCTCTCAACGTATTGGTATCATGATAAGTCAATCATTGGAGTTTTCCGGTGTCGGTAATAAGTAAGGATCTGACCATCGTCGGCAGCGCCCTTCGTATCGTATCAATGGGAGAGCTAGTTATAGAAGGCAGCGTTGCTGGCGACGTCTTTGGCGAAGAAATAAAGATTGGTCCCGAAGCTGTGGTATCTGGCGGTGTCAATGCCCGCAATGTGACGGTTGACGGGACGGTTTCCGGCAAAATAACTGCGATCTCCGTTGCTTTGAATCCGACTGCCAACGTGTCCGCCGAGATCTACCACAATTCTTTGACCATCCACGCAGGCGCTATGTTCGAGGGCCAGTCCCGACGCAGTGACGACAAAACCGTCCTAACACCCGACTTGCAACAAGCAGCGAGCTAGCCGGACCGATCGTGCGCTTATCGTTGACGACGCGCACTAAGAGCGCAAACTCGACCGTTCGCCGATCATTGGCCTCGCGCGAGCACGGTCGGCAGACGCAGGGGCATTTACCAATCAAAACAGGGTGGTCAAGCGTCTTTTATCTGCATCCTTTGTGCCCGCTGCGCCAACAATTCTGATTTGATCTATTGCACCTCAGAAAGATTAGATCGCAATTAAGATTAATGCCAAAGTGACGTGGTCTCCGATCTATCGCGCGGCTGGACCTTCCGTCGTGGTTACGATACCCATAGCGGGCAAACGCGATCGTGATCTATTCGTCGAGGATGGGGAGGCGGCGCAATCATGCTGCAATCGAACGCGGGTTCGCGCTTTGCTTCAGGGTTACTCATCACCTGAGGATGGATTATGCATTGCGAGAAGTCGGTACTGTCAAAGCAGTTCCAATTTTGGGCAAAATGATCGTGGAATTATAGTCTAACTATACAACAAGCCGGAGCGGCCGGGGGCCCACAAATATGCGCGTGATCAGAATCGAATTGATAGCTCTCCTGCACTCGAACGACGACAATTTGAGCCTGGCGTCCGAAGAGATGCGCGCAATGCTCGTCCGCGAGATCGCCTCGATGGACGCAGAGATTACCGAGGATGTGCGCCAGCGCGCGAGCGCGTATTTCCCGGAAAACTACAGCGTATTTGTACGCACCCGCTTGGACAGCCAAGAACTGAGCACTCTGACCGAACTTTGGGTCGTTGACCCGACGGTGCGCTGGCCGGCTGGACTATTGTCACGTTCAGCTTGGAAATTGCTGTCCCCGATGCTCGCCCATGTGGTCGAGGAGTCCTATGAGAGCCGATTGCAGCGCGTCAAGGTCGACATTGACCCAAGCCGTATCAAGGTCATTTCGTTGATACCAACCCGCGGTTGGCGAGACCCTGTTCTCCTGTCGATCGCCATGGTCATTCTTACCAGCATATACTGGCTCTTCGCCCACAACTGGCTAATGGGGTTGATCGGGTTCTGACCTGACGGCACACTCGTCAGCTGGCTTAGGCGCGCGCGGCTTGGCGATCCGCCAGCACTTCTCCGACCGGTCGATCATCGATTGGCCAGTGCAGCAGCGATGCCAGCGCTCCACCGATAATTACAATCCACCAGGCAATATCGTATGATCCAGTCATGTCCCAGATCTTGCCACCCAGCCACACGCTGGTGAAGCTGCCGACTTGGTGCGAAAAGAACACGATGCCATAAAGCGTGGCCATGTACCTGGCGCCAAACATGCCGAACACAATACCTGAAGTCAGCGGCACCGTCGCCAGCCACAGCAAGCCGATCGATGCCGCAAAAATATAAACCGACCAGGGCGTTAAGGGCACCATCAGGAAAATCGCAAAGATCGCTGAGCGCGCCATGTAGAGCAAAGCGAGCAAGTATTTCTTGCGGTATATGCCGCCTAGATAACCGGCGATCCACGTGCCAATCAAGTTAAAGCCGCCGATCACCGAGATCGCGGTGGCGCCGATAATCGGGTCCATGTTCATGTCCTGCAGATAGGCCGGCAGGTGGTTGTTGATGTATTGTACCTGGAAGCCGCAGGTAAAGAAGCCAAGCACCAGAAGCCAAAAGCCCGGATGTGCCCTGGCTTCCTTCAATGCTTGTCCAAGGCTCTGATCCTCTTTTTTGTCCTTTAGCGCTTCCCCCGCCGCGCCCTTCAAGACGAGCGCCAGCGGCACCACCAAAAGAACGAATGTGCCGAGCGCCACCAACGCCACATACCAACCGTAGGCACTAATCATCACCTGGCCCGCCGGTACCAGCACCAACTGCCCACCAGTCCCGCCGGATGTAATGATGCCGAGCCACAACGACCGCTTTTCATCTGGCGCCACTCGGCTCGCTATGGCAAGCACCAGCGATAACGCACAACCTGCCGAGCCGACGCCGCTCAAGAAACCAGCGCTCAGCAGCATGCCACCGGGCGTGACCGAGTTTGCCATGAACAGAATGCCAGACGAATACATCAAGGCGGACATCACGAGGACCTTGATCGGTCCCCAACGGTCGGCGATCGCGCCGACGAAGGGCGCCGATAGGCCGTAGATCAGCGCTTGCATACCAAAGACCAAGGAGAGGCTCTCTCGCCCCCACCCGAAATCCTCGGTGATTGGGCGGAGATAAATACCGAACGTCTGGCGACTGCCATAGGTCAGAAATACGATCAATGCTGCGCAGATCAAAACGAGCATCGGATTGCGCCAGAGCGATTTGGTCATGTAGCTGGTCCTGAATTATGAACTTACCATGGTGTTTCTGTTTGCCCCACTTGGGATCGCGCGGGATAGTCTAGGGGCCACGCACCAATGCCAGCAAAGTCCCCGCGTACTCGGAGGCCATGGGCGTCGGTACATCGCCGGCATGCTTTTGATAAAGCTTGATCGTTTCGAGATTGATGCGCGGTCGGCCGGCAAGTTCGGTCAGGAAATTTGCAGTCGCGTTTGCAAAATCACCACTGGAAAACACCCGGCTCGCAAGACCAAACAGCACGGCTTCCTGGGCAGAAATTTCCGCACCTGAATAAATCAGATAGCTCAGCGCTTTGGCCGGCACCTTCTTCAAGACGGCGGACATAGCCAGCGTTGGAGGAATATTGTGTTTGATTTCCGGAAACGAGAATTTTGCCTCCTCTGCAGCGAGCGTGATATCAGCGCCCCCGGCAAGTGCTGCACCAAAGCCAACAGCGTCGCCGTGCACCAGCGATACCACCGGGATCGGACAAGCGTTTATGGCGTCATAAACGCCCAGGACTGCGCCCATTTGTTGGACGCGGATATCGTAGGCCCGCATCCCTTCGCGGCTCTCTCCTTTGCCGTCCCGGCCCTTGCAAAAGTACGCCCCGCGCCCTTCGATCACCACCAGCGAATGATCGCGATTGCGTCCAAGCTCTTCGATCAGTTCCGCAAGTTTGACCATCATGGCGCGGTTGATGATGTTGCCATCATCTGGCCGATTGAGATCGATGCGCGCGATTGCGCTGTCGACCGTCACCTTGAATTCGAAGTTCTCCATACTTTTTGTCCTCTCTGAATTATTCAATCACCTGGCGCGGGCCCGCACGCCCTTGTTCGACCAGGTCTACGATGCGTCCCGGTAGAATTGGTGTTTCGTTGATGCGCACGTCAAATGGCTTCAGCGCGTCTTCGACTGCGCTTAGGATTGCTGCAATCGAGGCAATAGTGCCGCCTTCTCCCGCACCCTTTACACCAAGTGGGTTGAGCGGTGACGGCGTTTCCATGTGATGCAGGTCGACGCGTGGAACGTCCGTTGCCATCGGCAACAAATACTCGGCAAACGTGGTTGTGACCGGCTGCGCATCCTCGCTGAACTGCAGGCGCTCGAATAAGGCATTGCCGATGCCATGGGCAACCCCGCCCACGACCTGCCCTTCGACGATCATCGGATTGATAGCCTTGCCGCAGTCATGGCTGACGTAGAACCGCAAGATCTTTACATGTCCCGTCTCGATATCGACCTCGACTTCTGCAACGTGGGCGCTATTTGAGTAGGTCGATTGATCAGGACGGAAATGCGCGGTTGCTTCAAGGCCCGGCTCATAATCGGTCCGCATCGCATAGCCATACATGCCGATCGACTGGGTTGCCACCTCGCGGAAACTCTTGCGCAGGCTGGAGGCGCCTTTGACCTGGACAAAACCGTTTTCAAGCTCCAGATCGCCAGCGTCCGCCTCTAGCATCTCCGAGGCAATTTTCTTTATCTTCTCTGCCAGTTCCAGGGCTGCGACATGGGCAGACGAGCCGGCATTCACAGCTGTGCGAGCGGCGAACGTGCCGATACCAAGCGCTACCGTGCTGGAATCGCCCGTAATGACAGTGACGTCGTCATAGGAAATTCCGAGCTGATCGGCGACGATTTGGGCCAGTGTTGTCTTATGCGATTGGCCTTGTGGTGTCGCACCGGAGTAGACCGTGACCTTTCCGGTCGTCGAAATGCGTACTGTCGCTGCTTCATAGGGGCCAAGCCCTGTCGCCTCGACGGCACTTGAAAGGCCGATGCCGATATAACGCCCCTCCTTCAACGCCTGGGTTTGCCGGTCCGCAAAATCCGCGTAGCCGGCCGCCGCCAGCACTTGCGCCTGACAACCTGGATAATCGCCGCTGTCGTAGGTGACCGGGCGCCCATCGCGAAACACCAGGCCGACCTCATAGGGCATCAGGTCCGGCGTGACGAAATTCCGTCGTCTGACTTCGGCGCGATCTATATCGAGCTTGCGCGCAACCAGATCCATCATGCGTTCCATGGCGACCACGGCTTGTGGTCGCCCGGCGCCCCGCACTGGGGTGCACGATATTCGGTTGGTGTAGACGACCACCAAATCCATGTCATAGGCCGGCAGCACGTATGGGCCGGGCACGGTTGTTGCCGCGATCCATGGCAGCACCAAACCCCAGGGCAGATAGGCACCGGCATCATGAACAAGCCGTCCTCTGAGCCCCCGCAGCCGTCCATCCGCCTCGACCGCAATCTCCAGATCCCAGTATTCATCGCGCTCCTGGTGGGTCGCCAAAAAATTTTCCCGCCGATCCTCGATCCATTTGACCGGCCGGCCCAGCTTCATTGATGCCGCTGCCGCGACACCATATTCAGGATAGAAGGCACCCTTCGGCCCAAACCCGCCACCCACATCCTGGGTGATGACGCGCACCTGATGGTCTGCGAAATCCAGCACATCAAGAAAGGCGCGTTTGATGCGATGCGATCCCTGGGTAGAGGCATAAACCGTCAATTGCTCGATATTTCTGTCGTAATTCGCAACAATGCCGCGACATTCAATGAAGAACGGACCACCGCGATGTTGGAATATGCGATCCTTAAAAACATGGGGCGCATCGCGGAACGCGGCATCGATATCACCCGATTTGATCGGCACCCGGGCAGCGATATTGTTTTCACACTCAGCATGGGCCAGCGGCGCGCCGTCATCGATGGCCTTTAGGCAATCGCTAACCGCTGGCAGGACATCATAATCGACCTCGACAAGCTGTGCCGCATCCTCCGCGATATACCGCGTATCGGCGATGACGGCCGCAACGGGCTCACCAACGTAACAGACCTCGTCTCGCGCGAGTGCATAAGGGACATGCAATTGTGAAATCGCGGCAGGGGCCACATAAAGCGGCAGCGGGTTGGCCTGCATTGCATCCGGCAGATCCGTAAACGTCAGTACGGCATGAACGCCAGGTAGGTCTCGTGCCGCCGTGGCATCTATGGCGGTAATGCGCGCATGCGCATGCGGGCTGCGCACGAAGGCTGCCGCGAGAGTACCCGGCAATTTAATGTCATCGACATAGCGGCCATCGCCACTTAGCAGAGCTGGATCTTCCTTGCGCGGTACGCTTGCCCCGAACCATTTTGCCCCCATTATTTCCCTCCCGCGGCCCTGTCATTCATTTTCGCTGCAGCGGCAAGTGCTGCGTCCACGATCGCCTGATATCCCGTACAGCGGCAGAGATTGCCGGTCATCACAATACGCAGATCGTCCTCGCTTGGTGCCGGGTTCTCTTTCAGGTATTCGCTGAGTGTCATTAACATGCCGGGCGTGCAAAAACCGCACTGTAGGGCGTGATGGTCGCGGAACGCCTGTTGCAGGCCATTGAGGCTCCCGTCTTCGCCAAGCCCTTCGACCGTTGTCAGCGACCGCCCATCGGCCTGAACCGCCAGCATGAGACAGGAGCGGGCGGCTTGACCGTCAACGTGAATAGTGCAGGCTCCGCAAACGCCATGCTCGCAGCCGACGTGGGTGCCTGTCAGATCGATTTCGTGGCGCAAGAAATCGGCAAGCAGCATGCGGGTTTCAACGTCGCGCGTATAGGTTTGTCCGTTAACGGTCATTGTGATGGTGCGCCGGTCCGCCATTAACTAGTCTCCCAAGTGTGAGCACCTTTGTAGCATCTATCCTAAGTGGCGCAGTCGCCAGTCGACCCGAAGAATCGGAAAAACCGATCGCAATCCGGATCTGCCGCCACCGTCATAGAACTAGCACAGGTCTCTGCCATCTCGTCACAACCCCGCCATTGGCCTTGTCCCCTTATGCCTTCCCGGCTACGGTTAGCTCCGTTCCGGAAGAAAAAAAAGTCGGGGCGCAAGGGAGCAATTTTATAGAATTTCGGGAGGGGATATGGATCCCGCATCGACGTTGGGCCTTGAGCTCATGGGGCGCGAGGCCGTCCAGGCGCTGTTTATCTTGTTCGAACCGCAACGCCTGGTATTTCTGATATCAGGAGTTCTGCTGGGTTTGACCGTCGGTATTATCCCAGGGCTCAGCGGTCTCGTCGGCCTGACATTGCTGCTACCCTTCACTTATGCCATGGACCCATATTCGGCGCTGGCTATGATGCTAGGGCTGGGCGCAGTGACGACGACCGGTGATACGATACCAGCAGTATTGTTCGGCGTGCCGGGAACGACCGGGTCTGCCGCCACGATCCTCGATGGTTATCCGATGGCCCGGCGAGGCGAAGCCAGCCGGGCTTTTGGCGCGGCTTTTACCGCATCGGTAATCGGTGGTTTGTGTGGTGCCCTCTTGTTGGGTGTCAGTCTCCCTATACTTCGGCCCTTCATGTTATCATTCTCCCAACCTGAAATGTTGGCGATATGCGTGTTCGGTCTGTCGTTGGTTGCCGTTTTGTCGGGCAGCGCACCGTTGAAAGGGTTGATCGCCGCATGTTTGGGGATCCTTGTCGCCACCATTGGCGAAGCAGATGGCCAGTTGCGATTAACCTTTGAAACTGAATATCTCTGGGACGGCATGCCGCTCGTCCCATTTGCTCTTGGCATCTTTGCGATTCCCGAACTTGCCGACTTGATGATAACGCGCAAGACGGTTGCAGGCGGTCACACTCGGGTCGGTCGGGTCGGACAGCTGCAAGGCGTAAAGGACGTTTTCCGTAACTGGTTCCTGGTATTGCGCTGTGGCCTCATCGGATCAGGTCTAGGCTCAATACCAGGAATTGGGGCGTCCGTCGTTGACTGGGTTGCCTATGGTCATGCAGCGAGGACCGAGAAAGGTGCGCAGGAAACCTTTGGTAAGGGCGATGTCAGAGGCGTAATAGCTTCGGAATCCTCTAACAACGCGAAGGAGGGTGGCGCCCTTGTGCCCACGATTGCATTTGGCGTCCCGGGCTCTGCGTCAATGGCACTGCTGCTGGGGGCCTTCCTGATACATGGTATTGTGCCTGGCCCTAAGATGCTGACTGAGAATCTCGATATTACCTACACGATGGTCTGGTCGGTTGCCATCGCCAATATCGTGGGAGCGGGTCTATGCTTTGCGTTTGCCGATAAGCTCGCAAAAATCGCGACCATCCGTGCCAGCATTCTTGTGCCCGTCGTTCTTGCCATTGTTTTCCTTGGCGCCTTTCAAGGCCACAAGTCTTGGGTTGATCTGTATATGCTGTTGGGCTTCGGTGCGCTCGGTTGGCTTATGAAGCGCTTGCGTTGGCCGCGTCCGCCGCTGGTTTTGGGGTTCGTTTTGGGTGGCCTCATCGAGCGCTATTTGTTTATTTCCATCCAGCGATGGGAATTCGAATGGCTCTATCGACCGGTCGTTGTTTTTATCCTTATCATTACGTTGTTGAGCATACTGTGGCCCCTTATAGATCGCTTGCGTCGCCCGACCGCAGGTGGCTCGAAAATCGCATTTGGTGTGCAAAGCGGTTACCTGCGCAATCCCGACCTTCCATTTTCGCTTCTGATTGCAGGTGCCTTCGCATTTGCGGCCTATTCGGTTGCGGGTCTGGGTCTCCAAGCCAAGCTTGCCCCAACTTCCGTCGGCCTTGCTGGCTTGGTTCTTACAGCCATCTTGGTGCTAACGTCGGCATTGATGGTACCAGCCAGAAATACTGAGGCATCGGGAAGCGCAGGCAGCGATGAAGCGCACTTCGACATTCAGGCTGATTATGGCGATCTCACAGCGGGTACCATCTATTCGAGAGCGGCACGGTTCTTCGTATGGTGCGCTGGCTATGTGCTGTTGGCCCACACGATCGGCATGCTACCGGCCCTTGGTCTCTTTCTCTTCATCTACATGCTGGTCGAGGGGCGAGAAAAACTGCTCATGACCGGGCTGGTGACCGCGGGAGTGTCAGTGTTCTGTTACGTGATGTTCCACATGATTTTGCGGGTCCCCTGGCCGCATGCTCTGGTCGGCAAATGGTATCCCTTCCTGCGCGGCATACGGGAGCTCAATCTGTTTTGACGGGACCCAAGTGGCCCGCAATGGCAAGTCTTGTGGCTCATTCCTAACAAAAAATAGGGCGCTCACTCATGTCGTGAGCGCCCTATCGTTTATTGCCACTGGTAAGGAAAGTACCGAGAACTTAGTTTTACTTCTTTTTCTTCTTCTTTTTCTTCTTAACGCAGTTCTTTACGCACTTCTCAACCTTGCCCTTCATGGCAGCCCGGGCAACCTCGATCAGCCCCT
Organism: Hyphomicrobiaceae bacterium; assembly: GCA_965223255.1. Taxonomy (GTDB): domain Bacteria; phylum Pseudomonadota; class Alphaproteobacteria; order Rhizobiales; family Hyphomicrobiaceae; genus CBDCWA01. Next base: position 2,540,168 of record CBDCWA010000004.1, read on the forward strand.
TCGGCGTCGAAAGCGCTTCTTTGGTGATCTTGTTTAGTTCCTCGCCGCTCATGTAGTCCAGGTTTTGCCGGCGTTTTTTAGCTGACGCCTTGGTCGCCGGATCCTCAATGAACTTCTTGAAGGCAACGCGAAGTGCCTGCAGCCGATCCTTTGGTACGTCTTGAGGCGCGATAACCGAGCGCCCGACAGCGCCACCGACTGATAAGAACCTAAGAATAGTTTTCTTATCCTTGTCGTCCGTCAGATCTTGCATCAACGGGATTTTCGGCCAGTCAGCCTCGCGCTTGAGACCGACTTGCACCAACGGAACCAGCTTACCGGCTTTGATCTGGTCGTATCGGCGGATTTTCCAGCTGGCCCAGGCGCTCGATTGCGCATCAAGATCACCGCGATCGATTGCCAGCGTCTGCGGAGCAGAACCACTGTAACCGCAGACTTGGCGGAATTTGACGCCCAGCAACACCTTCATGGCGCGCGGCATGATGTAGCCCTGCGAGCCCTTGCCGGAGCACCCGATGATCACTTCATGCTTCATCGCCTCTTGGATCGTCTTAACCTTATGGTTACCCCGGATCATCACCATTGGGTTGACCGGCGTCAACCGACCGATATAGCTCATTTTGCCGGCATCGAATTTGGCGCGTTTCGGGAACAATAACTGTGTCACCGCGAGGGCATCTGGGAGTATGCCGACCACGGAGCCATCATGAGCTGCGTTGTTATAGAGGTAGTTTGAGCCACGTATGCCGCCACCGCCTCTTTTTTGTAGCATGACCACGTTTGGCTTGCCTGGAATATGCTTGCCCCAATGCTCGCCGAGAAGCTGCACATAGCTGCCGTAAGATCCGCCAACCGAATAAGGGTTGATCACCTGCAGGTCTCGACCCTTATAGAAGTCGGCGACCTTGTCAGCTGACGCCGGCGTCACTGTCGCAGCAAACGCCACCGCAGCAACGGCGGCAACGGCTGTCGCCCCGCCTAACTTGCGAAATTGCATCTGAATTTTCCCTTGCTTGTCTTCAATTCACGAAATTGATTTCGTTTCGTTTTAGTGCATCAGGATCATCTATTTTTATTTTTTTCGTGTCCCAGCCTTACCATGCCGGCCAACTCCAGCCAACCGCTTCGTGACAATGCGCCATGGTTAAGGGCGCACCAGCGGTCACCAGCCAAATCCCGCGAAGCTTATTTGTTTGCCAGATAAGGCCCGATTTACAAGCGTATGCCATCGTTTTAGGTTCCCCACCTGAGCCGCTGGAGGGGAAATTTGATGTACTATGACGCACTCAAGAACGAGCACGGTCTGGCCTATGATCCGATTAAGGCTCTGGCGGCGCCACGACCGATCGGATGGGTCTCGACACTATCGAAAGAGGGGGTGGCCAATTTGGCGCCCTATAGTTTTTTCAACATGGTGGCGGAAAAGCCTGCGTACGTCTTTTTTTCCTCGAGCAGCTCCAAAGACAGCTGGCGCAACGCCGAGGACACTGGTGAATTCGTCTGTTCACTCGCCACCTATGATCTACGCGAACAGATGAACATTTCCGCCACCGTGGTGCCATCAAATGTGAGCGAATTCGAACTGGCCGGGCTAACACCGGCCCCCTCGCATTTCGTGAAGCCGCCTCGCGTTAAGGAGAGCCCAGCAGCACTCGAGTGCAAGTATTGGAAGACCGTCGAATTGCCGGATCATAATGGCCAGGGCAAGCAGCATGCCGTCGTGTTTGGCCTTGTGGTTGGCGTTCATATTGAAGAGCATGCGATAAAGGACGGCCGCGTCGACACCGGTAACCTTCGCATGCTGACCCGTCTAGGCTACCGCGATTACGGCGTCGTCGAACCAAGCTCCGTGTTCAGCATGGGCCCGCCTTATCTGGACGAAACCGGCAACGTCAAATTCGGAGAGCCACCCAAATAGCCGACTTACAGGCTCAGGATGTTGATCGAGCATGCGCCATGATCGACGCCGGCGATGCCGCCTCCGGTGCAATGCGCGAGGGCGACTTTGGCGCCCTCAACCTGCCGTTTATCGGCCTCGCCGCGCAGCTGCCACGTCAATTCGACCAATTGGGCAGCCCCGGTGGCGCCAACCGGATGGCCCTTGCACAACAACCCGCCGCTTGGGTTGACCGGTATGCGCCCGCCAATCGACGTCTCCCCACGCTCCAGCAGCGATATAGCCTCACCGCGTTGGCAAAATCCGAACCCCTCATAATAGAGGAGCTCAGCGATTGTGAAAGCGTCGTGCAGTTCGGCGACGTCTATGTCACCAGGCCCAACCCCAGCCTCTTCGTAAGCTTGCGCGGCGGCGCGGATAGTGATTTCGGGCGTGGTCATGTCACGAAAGCCGGTCTTGTAGAGCCCGGAGTTGAGGACAGATGCTTTGATCCAGACCGGCGGTTTGCTGAGCCGTTTCGCAACCTCTCCGCTGCAAAGGACCAGAGCAGCTGCGCCATCACCGGTCGGACAGCAGTGTAATAGTGTGAACGGATCCGCAATGGGTCGTGCCGCCATGACCTCCTCCAGCGTCACGACGTTCTGATATTGCGCATAGGGATTGAGTGCCGCATGATTGTGGGCTTTGACGGCGACCTTGCTCAGTTGTTCTTTTGTGATTTTGTGTTCATGGAGATAGCGATTGGCGCGCATAGCGTAGAGCGCCGGCATTGTCAGTCCGACAGCAACATCCCAATCATCCGCCTGCCCAGGCAGGACCCCACCGCCGAGTGCAGTAAGCTTGTCGATCCCGGCGACAAGCGCCACATCCCATTTGCCCTCAGCAATCGCAAGATAGGCTTCCCGAAATGCTGTACCACCGCTGGAACATGCATTCTCACAATTGACCACCGGTAAGCCCAACAGACCAAGCGGGCGTAACACGCGCTGGCCGACCAATCGCCCGCTATAGGCAGAGCCGCAATAAAAGGCTTCGATGGCTTCGCGCCCGAGGCCCGAGTCTTCAACCGCCGCCTTCGCAATTGGCCAACCGAGATCTTGGACAGAAGTGTCCGGATATTTCTTAATACGGCACATGGCAGCGCCGGCGATCGCCACATCACGCATCGCTGCCTCCATCGATCACTTCGAAGCAATGGCTCATCACCACGCCGCCATCTTCGCTACGCGAAACTTCCTTGATCTGTAGTCTGACACGGCTGTCCATTTTGGGCAGATCATCCGGGTCATAGTTGAGCGGTGCAGAGACCCTGACGCCGTCGTCAAGGTCGACATACGAGACCGCATAGGGCGTCTGCCAGCCTTTGCGTGCCACATGCAGAATTGTGTAGGCATAAAGCACGCCCGTCGTCGCAAGCGTCTTGGCCTCGATAGTCTCGGACCAGCAGTTGGCGCACACCTTGGGTTTTGGAAACACAACGTTGCCGCAATTGGCGCACGCACCACCCTCAAGCTGCGGGGCGCCGTCGCGATCAAAGACGACTGAATGCGGCAGCAGCCACGATATGCCGTCATCTGCCTCACTGGTCATGACTTTGCCCTTCCTCCCCTATGATTGAACAAGCGACATGAACGCATTACTCTGGCGGCGTCAATATGACCGCATAATATCGTGATCCGCGATGACATCTGCCCATCCCGCCTCTTGGGCAAGGAGTGAGACAATGCCCAATGGCACCGGCGCGCTAAGTCATTTGCGCGTGCTAGATCTTACGGTTTTTCTGTCGGGCCCCTATGCCACCCAATTACTGGGTGACCTTGGCGCAGAGATCATCAAGGTCGAACCCATAGATGGCGACCAGACCCGTAATTTGCCACCGAATTTTGTCGGCGATGATAGCGTCTATTATCACAGTCTCAATCGCAACAAGCGCAGCCTTGCGGTGAACCTGAGAACATCTGAGGGACAAGAAATTGTCCGAAAGCTGGCGGCCAAGGCTGATGTGCTGATTGAAAACAATCGCCCTGGGGGTATGGCCAAGTATGGTCTGGGTTACGAGGAATTGTGCGCCATCAACCCACGGTTGATTTACAGCTCGATAAGCGGCTTCGGCCAGGATGGCCCGGACGCAAACTTGCCGGCTTATGACATGGTGGTGCAGGCGATTTCGGGTGGCATGAGCCTTACAGGGGAACCTGACGGCAGGCCGGTTCGCGCTGGCATTCCCATTGGTGATATCGGTGCAGCGCTCCATGCGGTGATTGGAATTTTGGCCGCCCTCGAAGCACGTCATACGACAGGCAAAGGTCAGTATATCGACGTTGCCATGTTGGACGTTCAAGTCGCGATGTTGTGTTATCAAGCGGCGTATTACTTGGCGTCGAAAGATGTGCCCGCACCACAGGGTCGCGGTCACGCATCGATCCCGACATATCGGTCATTCACAGGTGGCGATGGTCGAGACTTTGTCATTTGCGCTAACACGGACCGCATGTGGCGGTCGTTGTGCGAGGTTGTCGGGCGCGATGATTTAGCGAACGATCCGCGTATGAGCACGCGTCCCAAACGCTATGAGCACCGTTTCGAAATCTGGCAGGCGCTAGAGGCGGCGTTCGCTCAAAAGCCGGCTGCCGACTGGGTTGCCCTATTGCGCAAGGCTGCGGTTCCGGTAGGTGAGGTTAACACTCTAGACCGGGCACTATCGAACCCACAAATCAGGCACAGGAACATGGTGCTCGATATTACCGGCGAAGATGGCCTGCATGTCGAGGTCGCAGGCAATCCAATAAAAATGCCGGACTATCCCGAGCGCGATCATGACTTTCCACCGCGCCTGGGCGCTGATACCAAGGACGTGCTGTCGCGTGAGCTGTCGTTGAGCGACGCCGAGATAGAAGCGCTTGTTGCAGCCGGCGCGATTGCTAGCGCGCGCTAACGGGCAACGGATGATAAACGGGGAAATACATTCAATGCGATTTCGTCTTAAGTCTGGACTAACCTTGAACTATCGCACACGTGGCGCCGGCCGCGTTGTCGTATTCCTCCATCCAATTGGTTGCCAACTCGGAATTTGGGATGGCGTCATAGGTGAACTCGAAGACGTCTGTCGCCCCCTCGCCATCGATTTTCGCGGCCATGGCGGGAGCGAATTCGACGGCCAACCGTTTACGCTCGCCGATCTTGCCGGCGACGTGATCGAGATGATCAATGCACTTACGAACGCGCCCGTTGTCGTTGCCGGCTGCTCAATGGGCGGCATGGTCACCCAGGGCGTGGCCGCAACAGCGCCGGAGCTTATATCAGGATTTGTTATCGCCAACACCGGCCATATTCGCGATGAGGCGGGCCGCAAGATGATGGAGGCGCGCGCCGATGCGGTGGCAACGGGGATGGCGGCTGGCATGGAAACAACGTTGGCCCGATGGTTCTCAGAGCGCTATCGCTTGGAAAACCCCGACGCTGTCAGGCGCGCGCGCGAATGGCTGGCGGAAGGCGACCCGGTCGTGCATAGCCACGGCTGGCGCGCCATTGGCGGTCTGAATTTCAACGAGCGTCTTGAAGCGCTGGACAAGCCATCGCTGGTGATTTCCGGCAGCGAAGACCAATCGGTTGGTACCGATGTCATGAAGTCGATGGCCGCTGCCCTCAAGCATTGCACCTATCATGAAATTGCTGGCGCCGGTCATCTGTCACCGCTTGAACAGCCACGCCAGTTTGCAAAGGCCGTGCGGGAATTCTTGGCAACTTTGCCGTAACCGGAATTAAGCGCACGATCGCGTCGATTACCAAGGCGTGGCGTGACATTGGGATCTAAAGGAAACGCATCCGATGACAAAGAGTACCGCCCCCCGTACACTGGCAGAGCACATCGATATACTCGATGCCGCAGGGCTGTTGGTCCGCATTGATAAACCAATCAATAAAGATAGCGAATTGCATCCCCTCGTCAGATTGCAATTCTTGGGCGGCATTGCGGATGAGGATCGCAAGGCCTTCCTGTTCACCAATGTCGTCGACGCCAAAGGGCGCAAATATGATATGCCGGTTTTGTTGGGCGCCTTGTCATCCTCGCGCGAGATATACGCGATGGGGATGGGGTGTGCACCTGAAGAGATTGGTGACAGATGGCAGCATGCCATGACCAATCCGATTGCACCGGTTGAAATTGGTCAGGCGCCCTGCCAGCAGGTTGTGATAAGCGGCGATGAACTTAAAGAGCCGGGCGGTGGTGTTGGTAAATTGCCGGTACCAGTGTCGACGCCTGGCTTTGATGCTGCGCCCTATTTGACGGCCACCCTCTGCATTACCAAAGATCCCGACAGCGGCGTTCAGAACATGGGCATGTATCGCGCCGCATTGAAAGCGCCGGATCGATTGGCCGTTCGTATGGTGGCCCGTCCCGGTGGTGCCGGCGGTTGGCTACACTGGCTGAAGTATCGCGAGCGCAAAGAAAAGATGCCGATCGCCATCGTCGTTGGTGCCGCACCGGTCGTCGCCTTCACCTCGCCGCAGAAAATGGCAATCGACACTGACGAGCTGGCAATTTCTGGCGGCTTGGCGGGCGAAGCGATTGAGACGATCCGCTGCAAGACCGTCGATCTTCAGGTGCCGGCTAATGCTGAAATCGTCATCGAAGGTGAAATCGAAGCCGGCACCTTGGAGCCCGAAGCACCGTTTGGTGAAAGCAATGGCTACGTCGCATTGGAATCCTTCAACATGCCAATGCGCGTCACCGCGATTACGCATCGCAAGGACGCCGTTTTCAACGCCATCATCAGCCAGGTCACGCCGAGCGAATCAAGTATGATCAAAAAGGTGGCCTATGAGCCGCTGTTCCTGCGCCATTTATCGAAGGAGCTGTCGATCAAGGGCATTCGCGAAGTGGCGATGCATGAGCCATTGACCAACCTACGCCCGATCGTGTTCTTGAAATTCGACTACGGCACGCCAACAACCGAGATATGGCGCGGCTTGCAAGGCGCTTCGACGCTCTTGGCTTACTGTGGAAAGATCGTCGTCGCTGTCAGCGATGATATTGATCTTCGTTCGGTCGACGCGATCCTGTGGTCGATTGCCTACCGCTCCAAGCCACACAAGGACGCGTTGATCATCCCCAACAAGGCCGGCGCCCAGGGCTCCCAGTATGAGCAGGGCGACCGAACGGATTCCTGTTTGTTGATCGATGCCACCCGCAAGCGCGACATGGCACCACTGGCGCTGCCGCGCAAGGAATACATGCAACGCGCACAGCAACTGTGGGCCGAGCTTGACCTGCCGGAGTTGCGTCTCAATTCGCCTTGGCATGGATATACACTTGGCCATTGGACTGATGAATGGGAGCGGTTTGCACGCCGCACAGTTGCCGGAGATTGGGAAGAGAACGGCCGCGAAACGTTGGCCAGACAGCGCGACGGCTTGGAGGCAGAAACAGCCGTCTGGGTAGTCGAACCTGAGGACAAAAAAACCTAACGAAGGATCGCCGCCGCTGCAGTGTAGCGATGTGTACATCAACCGGCATCACGGTTGTCATTTCTGTAGACAGGCGACCGTCATGCCCAGCGATTGTGAGAGAACGGAGAGCACCATGACCAATCGATTGCCCGCCTTTCAAGCCTTCATCGATGATTTGAGGGTCATTTGGCAACGCGAAGCCGATACCGAATCGCGCATGCGGGCGGCTCAGCAACGGATGCGCGATCTGGTGATGGATGACACTATGAAGGCGGCCTCCGAGTCTTGGCCATCGACCGAAGGTCAGAATTTGCTGCTCTATGAGGATCCTGACCATGGGTTTGTGATCAATGCGGTGGTACGTGTGCCCGGGCGTACCGGCAGCGTTCACGATCATTCCGACGCTTGGGTCGTCTATGGTGTTATGGATGGCAGCGAAACCTTGGAGCGTTATGAGCGTCTCGATGACGGCAGCAAAGAGGGCTACGCCGAGGTACGCATGGTCAGCGCGAGCGAAGGGCGCCAGGGCTCAGTGGATCTCGTCGGCCCATATGAAATCCATGCCGAGCAAGGCGGCCCGGCGCGTTCTGTCGCAATGATCCTGCGCAGTCAGCGGCTGGTCGGACGCGTTCTTCAAAACGGCTATGATCCGAAGGCCAAGACGGTGGTGCAGCGCTCAGGCCCGGAGCAGGTGCCCTATCATGTCTGAGTATGGTGCCGACTATATGGACGTATAGCCGCCATCGACGAACATATCCGACCCGGTCATGAAGCTTGCGTCATCGCTTGCAAGGAAGGCAGCGGCGGCCGCGATCTCATGCGGTTGGCCCAACCGGCCAATCGGATGGCGCGGAATATATTTCTCGCGCACCACGTCCATTGACGGATGCCGCTCAAGCAAACGGTTGGTTTCGATCGCACCGGGAGAAATGCTGTTGGCGCGGATGTTGTGTGCCGCGAAATCGATGGCGACCGATTTGGTCAATTGTTTAATCGCCCCCTTGGTCGCGAGATAGCCGGGCCTGCCGGGCACCGCGACACTACCAAATGTCGAGGCGATATTTATAACGCTCCCGCCGCCGCTGTTGATCATATGGGGAATGCCGTATTTGCAGCCGAGGAAGACGCTTGAAAGGTTGACCGACAATTCCTTTTCCCATTGCGCAAACGCCATTTCGACCACGTTTGCCAGGTCACCTCCGGTGGCGGCCGCATTGACGATGATATCCAGTCGGCCAAAGCGGGCGATGAGGTCATCAAAAGATTTCTTGACGAAGGCTTCGTTTGCCGCGTCACCGGCCGAAGCTGCTCCGCGATCGGGATGCGTCGCATTGATCTCTTCGACGGTTGCATTGACGGCAGCTTCATTGACATCGACGCACCAAACGCTGGCGCCGTCGTCAGCAAAACGTCGTGCAATGGCGCCGGCTATACCACCGCCGGCGGCCGAGACAAAAGCCACCTTACCGGCAAGTTTCCCGCTCATGCTGCACTGCTCCTCTGTTCGGCTTCAAGCAGCCTCGCCACAAGTCGCCGGGCCTGGATCGTTGGCGCATCGGATTGGACATGCACGATCGGCGGATCGCCAAAACGGTCGACATTGCGCTGCGTCGCTTCCACCACACCGATATCTTCCGAAAACGTTTTTCGAATACCTGAGAGCTTCCGCGTGGTCTCCTCATCGTCGAGATTGAAGTTGCGCGCATTGGCCCAGAAGTGATGCGCTGTACGCTCGGTCTCGGGTGTGATGGCGTGTGAATTGTGGACCCGCAAGGCAATCGATGTCGCGCAAGCATCAACGGCTTGCCATCCGATATCGAATACGACGGCACTGGGCGGCAGATAGTGCCACCTGGTCCAGCCGTCTGCCGGACCAGTGATATTTCCAGCCTTTGCCCAAAGTTCGGGCGCATCGGCGTTCTTATAGACGCGCTCACATCTCAGCGTTTCGCCATCGCGGGTCACTTTAGGGGGCACCTTGAGCTTGGCCTTGGTGCCGAGGGAATCGGGATGCACAAACGGCGAGTGGGTCTGATCCAACTGAATATCCAGCAGCGCTTGGTAATGGCAGCCAACGTGAAACTGTCCAAAAATTGGCACCCAGCCCGGGTCATCGTGCCAGAACATATCCGGTATGGTGTCAGCATCGGCGCGCGCGGGATCACCCATCCAGATCCAAACCCATTTATCGCGTTCCACGACCGGATAGGTTCTGACTGAAGCATCGTCCGGCACATCGTCCTGGCTCGGCACCTCCACGCACTTGCCATCGCCATCAAACCTAAAACCGTGATAACCGCACTCCACATGGCCGTCGATCAGCCGGCCGATCGACAACGGGGCATTGCGATGACAGCACCGGTCTTCGAGCGCCGCGGCCCTTCCATTAGCAGCTCTGAATAGTATGACCGGTTCATCGAGGAGCGTGCGCCCAACCAGCCCTTGGTCGATCTCCTCCACAGTCGCCGCCACATACCAGGCATTCTTCACGAACATAGAGAACTCCTCACATTTCCACACACGCGAGATACCGTATGCTGTGGCGACGGTCGTGTTCGCCATCACAAAAATCGTGCCACAAGCGCCTGAGCCACGCAACAGACCGGGCCGGCCAAGCAACGGCATTGTTATTGCAGTCTCAGTAGCCAATCTCTGTTGTGTTCACAGATTATTAACCATCCTAAAATAGCCATCGTAAATTGTCATTTGTCCGACGTTCGGTTGAGAGTTCGTGGCGTTTGGAGTTGCGTATGTGTTTTGCGTTGAGCCGCTGCCTCTGGCAGCGCACCACCATAGTCGGCTTTCTCTTTTCGGTATTTGCGCTATCCATCACCGACCAGGGCGCGGTGGGCGAACCCGGTCCGCGGCTGATGCAACAAATGTACGACTTGCATCGCCGAGGGCGCAACAAGGAGGCAATTTCTGTTGCCCATAAGATCAGCGCCGCCACGGAAAAGCGCTACGGCAAACAGCATGAACGCTACGCCCAGGCCTTGAGCAATCTGGCGCTTCTTTATGATATCGACAAGCGTCATCATCGTGCCGAGCGGTTATATCGCCGTGCCTTGCAGATCCTTGAAAAGCGTCGCGGCGTGTCAGACGCCCAGGTGGCCCAGGTGTTGAATAACTTGGCAGCCGCAGTTCTGGCGCAGTGCCGGCCTGGTCAGGCGGAGACTCTATACAAGAGGGCCGCCAAGATTTACTTGGCGATCGCCGGGCCAAACCATCCTGACACGCGTCGCGTGCACCAAAACCTGCAAAAGCTTGCAGGCGTGACGACACCAAAGGCCGGCACCTCAAGTCAAAACGCGGATGCCGATCGCGACTGGACCAAGCCGCAGCCTCGCCGCCTCCCTGCGATTGCAGCTTGCGCCACGTAAGAAAGCGCGCCGGACAAAAGTCCAAGCGCGCTTAAGCCTGCGACTCTACCAAACAAGTCGCGGTATGATCGCTCAGCCGGCAGCCTTGTTCTGGCGGTTCTCTATCAGATCATCAACCACGGCCGGCTCTGCCAGCGTCGAGGTGTCGCCGAGGTTCGAAAAATCATCTTCTGCAATTTTACGCAGGATGCGCCGCATAATTTTGCCAGAGCGCGTCTTTGGCAGGCCAGGTGCAAATTGGATGAGATCCGGTGTCGCCGTTGGCCCAATCTCGGTGCGTACCTGCTGGACCAATTCGCTTTTGAGACCGTCGTTCGGCTGTTCACCGCTAAGCAATGTCACATAGCAATAGATGCCCTGTCCTTTGATATCGTGTGGATAGCCCACAACAGCCGCCTCGGCGACCTTTGGATGCGCAACGAGGGCACTTTCAACCTCGGCAGTCCCAAGCCGGTGCCCTGACACGTTCAAGACATCATCGACCCGCCCGGTAATCCAGTAAAAGCCGTCCTCATCCCGCCGGCAGCCATCGCCGGTGAAGTAAGTGCCGGGATAGGTTGAAAAATAAGTCTGGATGAAGCGTTCGTGATCGCCAAAGACGGTTCGCATCTGGCCGGGCCAGCTGTCCAAGATCACGAGATTACCGCTTGTCGCGCCGTCGAGCGCATTGCCTTGGTCATCCAGCAATGCCGGTTGAATACCGAAGAACGGCCGCGTTGCCGAACCGGGCTTCAGCTTTGTGGCACCGGGCAGCGGCGTGATCATGATGCCACCGGTTTCGGTTTGCCACCAGGTGTCGACGATCGGGCAACGTCCATCACCGACCACCCGATGATACCATTCCCAGGCCTCCGGGTTGATCGGCTCGCCGACCGTGCCGAGCAGGCGCAAAGATGAACGATCGGTACGTTTGACGAAATCATCGCCGGCACCCATCAACGCGCGAATGGCAGTCGGCGCAGTGTAGAAGATGTTGACATCCCACTTGTCAACGACATGCCAGAAGCGCGATGCGGTTGGATAATTGGGTACACCCTCGAACATCAAGGTTGTCGCCCCGTTGGCGAGCGGCCCATAGACGATATAGCTGTGGCCGGTGACCCAGCCAACATCCGCCGTGCACCAATAAATATCGCCATCGTGATAATCAAACACGCATTGATGCGTCAGCGAGGCATACACGAGATAGCCACCGGTTGTGTGCAACACACCCTTGGGTTTGCCCGTTGAGCCAGAGGTATAGAGGATAAAGAGCGGGTCTTCGGCACTCATTTCCTCTGGCGGACAATCCGGCGAGACTTTGGCAAGTTCCTCATGCAGCCAGACATCGCGATCGCTATTCCAAGGAATATCATTGCCGGTACGCTTAACAACCAAAACCGTTTCACCGCCTGCCGTCTTTTCAAGTGCCGCATCGGTGTTTGCCTTAAGCGGAATGGTCTTGCCGCCGCGCACGCCCTCGTCGGCGGTAATAACAAAGTTTGAATTGCAATCATTGATACGACCGGCAAGACTTTCCGGGGAGAACCCGCCGAACACGATTGAGTGCACAGCACCTATTCGGGCGCACGCCAGCATCGCGTAGGCAGCTTCCGGGATCATCGGCATATAGATGGTGACGCGATCGCCCTTTTTGACGCCGTTGGCCTTGAGTACGTTGGCGAATTTGCAAACCCGTTCGTGCAATTGGCGATACGTGATCGTCTCGTCATGGGTCGGGTCGTCGCCTTCCCAAATTATGGCGACTTGATCGCCCCGCTTTTCCAAATGACGGTCGATGCAGTTGGCAGAAACATTGAGGGTGCCGTCCTCATACCACTTGATAGAAACATCGTCCTTGCCATAAGTGGTGTTTTTTACCTTTGTGTAGGGCTTTATCCAATCGACACGTTTGCCGATTTCGCCCCAGAACCCATCGGGGTCTTCGATCGACTGCTGGTACATTGACAAGTATTTTGCATCATCGATCCAGGTTTTTTCCTTCCAGTCGTCCGGCACGTCGTAGATATGCTCATCCATCGGGGCAGTCCTCCTGTCGCCATCATCGGTCAGGTTGTTTGCCGACCATTATGGAGAGACTGTGTAAGCGGGGCAACCAGATCCTTGGTCGTAAGCGTGCCGACGGGCTGGCGCACCGGCGCCCGCGATGGTTAGACGGCCTTTAGGTGCCAAATAGTCCGATGACGGCGCCTTGTATAACAAGCACGCCAAGCCAATGCCCCGTGTCGATCAACAGGAGTTGACGCGGATGCATTTGAAACGCGTAATTGACGCTGAGGCTGGTCGCCACAAAGCCCGTCCACACGAATAGCCCGGATATAATACCGTTCTTGATTGTAACGTTGCCCGGTCCGAGATGGCCGACGATACCGGCTAGCACGAACGCCATGATCAACAGCGCGACAACTGCAATCAGCATTGGTGCGACCGATCCGGAGGCCTTGATCTGGTCCTCCGTCTTGCCGATCGCCGCCATCCATTGTTTGGCAAGGATCCCGTACCACAGACCACCGAACAGAAAGCTGACGACAGCAGCGGTGATCACGCCAAGATAGTTAATGCCGGCAAATGCCATGACGGTACTCCCTAGGGCTTTCTTTTTTATTTTTCAGTGATGAATAAGTTTTTGAACCAAGCAGCCTATGAATTCTCCGCCACCTATTCAAGCGTGCGACTAAGACGTTAGTGGGACGAGCTTTTTGGGATCAAGGCCCCCCATCTTGCAGACGATGCGCCACTCAGCGGCGGTGACGGGCTGGACGGAAAGACGCATGGAGGTGACGAGCGACATTTTGGATAATTTTTCATTGGCCTTGACAGCCGCCAGCGTGACCGGATTGGGCATGTCCACGACGGCTCTCACATCAACGCATTCCCATCTTTCGTCGTCGGTGGTCGAATCGGGATGCACCAGCTTACATACTTCGCAGATTCCCACGATATCTTTGCCGGCATTCGAATGATAAAAGAAGCCGAGATCGCCGATCTTCATTTCACGCATATTGTTGCGGGCCTGGTAATTGCGAACGCCATCCCACTCTTCGCCTTTGCGACCTTTCTTCTTTAATTCATCCCAGGCGAAACTGTCGGGTTCGGACTTGAAAAGCCAGTATTTCATGTGATCCCCTGTTTCGGTATGGGCGGTCCGACGCCATTGGGCAGGCTGTCGGATGTCATAGATCGCCCAAAGACTACGTCTCGGCGCGCATCGGCCTTGACAGCAACGCGTCAATTGCGTCATCGACCGCGGCGTTGCCTTCGACAATGTCATAAACAGCGGTGCAAATGGGCATCTCGACGGACTTTTCCCGTGCAATTTTTGCGACTGCACGTGCCGTGAAAACGCCCTCGGCGACGGACTTGCGTTGGCCAAGGATTGCCTCCAGAGAGTGCCCCTTACCGAGTGCCCGGCCCAGTGACATATTGCGGGACTGCGGACTGCCACAGGTCAGCAGCAAGTCGCCGAGACCGGATAATCCCATCAGCGTCTCAGGTTGCCCACCGAGCGCCATGGCAAACCGCCTGAGTTCAGCAAAGCCGCGGGCAACAAGCGCGGCATGAGCGCTTGCACCAAGCCCTTTGCCATCGACAATGCCGGCGGCAATCGCCAACACATTCTTTATGGCACCGCCCAGCTGCACACCCTTGATATCATTCGACCAATACAGCCGGAATTGGCGGTAACCCAAGCCTTCAGCCAACTGCCGGCCCATGGTCTCGTCCGTCGAGGCGATGGTAAGAGCGGTTGGTAGTCCGCGTGCCACATCGGCAGCAAAACTCGGGCCCGACAGCGCTGCAAGGGCAGCGCCGGGCATCGCCTCTTCCAGCGCGGTGGCCAGAAGCTGACCAGTTGCCTGTTCGATCCCCTTTGCGCAAATCACAACCGGCGTTCCCGCACGGTAGAATGCCGCAAGCTGGCCGGCAACGCGCCTCAGATGTTGCGCTGGTGGCACCAGCAGTATGACATCTTGTGCCGCAATGTCGGCGAGTGTGCCGGTCGCCCTCACACGCTCTTCCAGTTTAACACCTGGCAGAAACACTGCGTTCGTTTGGTGCGCATTGATTTCGTTTATGGTCTCAGCCTCATAGGCCCAGAGCAAGACGTCACGACCCGCCATCGCCATGGTTTGGGCGAGTGCACTGCCCCAAGCGCCACCACCCACGACACCGACTGAGCGGATCGATTTATTGTTCATGCCTTGGCTCCCAAACGCCCGGTACCGAGTATCGGCGCCGCGTGCGCATCGAGCGGCCAGCGCGCCCGAGCCTCGACACTCATATCGATATCGCCGCCAAGTGCAAGGCGTTCGGCACCGGCCCAGGCAACCATGGCCGCATTGTCTGAGCAAAGCCCGATGGGCGGAACAGTGAACGACAGGCCGTTGGCGTCAGCAATTTCTTCCAAGCGACGCCTTAGTGCGATGTTAGCCGCAACCCCTCCTGCCGCAACAAGTGCCTGTACCTCAGGATGGCCCTGCTTGTCGGCGATGAGCGCGATAACACGTTCGAGGCGATCACCGACGCAATCGCACACGGCAGCTTGAAACGAGGCCGCCAGATCCGCCTTGTCTGCAGCACTCAGTGGTGCCAATGAGTGTGCCGTCTTTCTGACCGCGGTCTTCAGCCCGGCGAATGAGAAATGCGGCTCCTGCCTGCCAAGCATCGGCCGCGGCAACGGCAATCGCGTTGCATCGCCGTCAGCTGCCAGCTGTTCGAGCTTCGGCCCGCCCGGAAGCCCGAGACCCAACAATTTTGCCGTCTTGTCGAACGCCTCGCCAAGCGCGTCATCGATCGTGGTCGCCAGCCGTTGATAGCGGCCGATCTTTTCGGTGAGCAGGATTTGCGTGTGTCCGCCGGAGACGAGCAACAATAAATAAGGCGGGGCTAGTCCGTCCGTAAGACCGACCGTCAGGGCGTGGGCCTCCAAATGATTGACGCCAATCAATGGCAGATCAGCTGCAAGCGCCAGCGCCTGCGCCGTTGTCACGCCGACGATCAAACCGCCGATCAAACCGGGGCCAGCGGTAACCGCAATGGCATCCAAGTCGTCCAGCGCGACGCCGGCCTCACAGAGCGCTGCTTTAATGACATCATCCAGACAGATCACGTGTGCACGGGCCGCGATTTCCGGGACAACGCCGCCAAAGGCCTCGTGTTCGGCCCATTGCGATCGTACGATATTCGACAGAATCCGGCCCCTGGCTGGTCCCGAGCGGGCCACCACACTCGCAGCGGTCTCATCGCAACTTGTCTCAATCCCGAGCGTTAAAGTTTCTGTCATCCGTGTCCCTTAGGCCATTAAGCAGCGCCGTTGCAACTCTGTGGACCGTGTCCGAGCCCCGCGGCCGCAATAGAGACCCTTGCATCCCACCGGACTTACCCTTAATGCGTTTGGGAGACGAGGCGATTTTGGGCTCGCGCCTGGCGCAGGCCAGCATAGCGCCGGCAATAATGCCTCACTGGCCAGCAGACGAGTATGGCCCCGAACACTAATATGGCTGATGACGATAAAAATTGGCACGCGTGGCTCACCCTTAGCGATGGCACAAGCACTTGAAGTCAAGACCAGACTCCAAGCGGCGCATCAACTGGACGAGTCACAAATTGAAATAGTCGTCATCAAGACTTCTGGCGACAAAATCCAAGATAGACCGCTGGCTGAAATCGGCGGCAAAGGGCTCTTCACCAAAGAGATTGAGGAAGCCTTATTGGATCGCCGTATTGATTTGGCAGTCCATTCCATGAAGGACGTCCCCACAGTCTTGCCAGCGGAATTGTCGATTGCGGCACTGCTCCCGCGCGAAGACGTGAGAGACGCGCTGTTGTCGCGACGCGTTAAGTCGATTGCCGACCTTCCGGCAGGCGCAATTGTCGGCACCTCGTCTTTGCGTCGCCAGGCACAGCTTAAACGGCTGCGACCTGATGTCGAGGTGATCGACTTTCGCGGCAACGTCGAAACGCGCCTTGCCAAACTTGAGAGCGGCGAGGTTGATGCAACATTTCTTGCAGTCGCAGGTTTGAAGCGGCTTGGGCGCGAGGCAGAGATCACGGCTGCGATACCCGTCGACCAGATGTTACCCGCCGTGGCGCAGGGTGCAATTGGCATCGAGGTGCGCACCGACGATGCCGCAACCGTGAACCGGGTCGCACCCTTAAATGATCAATCGACGGCTCTGTGTGTTCTGGCGGAGCGTGAGTTCTTGAAGGTACTCGATGGATCGTGCCGCACGCCAATCGCAGCGCTGGCAACATTGGCAGGCGACACCATTGACTTCCAGGGTATGGTCTTGGCCAAAGATGGTAGCCGAGTCTACGCGCGTCAGGTGACGGCGCCTGCGCGCTCTGCCATGCAGATTGCCATCGACGCAGGTACGGCCATTCTTGAAGAGGCCGACCCTGATGTGTTGGGAGACCATTAGGATGCGTATTTGGGTGACGCGTCCCCTGGACGATGCGCAAGCCATGAAGGCGCATCTCATTGCCCGCGGCCATGAGGCTTTTATCGAACCTCTTATAAATGTGCAGTACGGCTGTGAAGATCCGATTGATCTCGAAGATGCTCAATGTTTGGTTGCGACCTCTCGCAATGGCGTGCGGGCACTTGCTCAGGCACCTGAGTTTGAATATGCCCGACTGTTGCCATTGTTCGCGGTCGGCCCCGGCACCGCCACCGTCGCCAAGGCATTGGGATTTATGGATGTAATCGAAGGCCCTGGACGAGCAAACGAGCTTGTTGATGTTATATGCGAGCGCGCCGGCGTAAATTCTGGTCCGATTGTCTGCTTATTGGGCGATCACAAGGCGTTCGATCTACCGGGAGAGCTTGTGCGCTTGGGGTTTCAAGTTTTTGCCCCGATCGTCTATCACACATCAGCGGCGGCTTCTCTGTCTGGCGCACTCGTCGCGCGGTTGGAGCGCGCAGAAATAGACAGTGTGTTGTTATTATCGCCAAGAACGGCAAGGACTTACGTGTTATTAGCAAAACTGCATAATCTCCTGGAGGAATGCCGCGCGCTGTGCCACATATGCCTCTCGGACAAAGTGGCGCGAGAATTGCGGCCGTTGCAGTGTGACAATGTTGTCATTGCCGCGCGGCCAAATCTTCAAGAGGTGCTCGCTCTGCTCCCGGATAAAGATTCCCAATCGCCATAACGATTTTTCGCGCTACATGAATGAACGAGGCCTGATGAACAACCAGCGGACCGACCATCGATGCCGATGGTCAACGAGCTCAATCAAATAGGGTAGTCTGGAATTAAGGTCATGACGGATAAAGACGATCGCTCCAAAAAGGGTGCACCGCCCGCCGCCTCAACGAGCCCGAGCGGACCGAAAAAACCTAAACCGATAATTGATTTGAAGCCGAGCGGCGTCGAGATCAAACAGGACGACAACAAAACCGGCGCGTCCCCTGATCCCGCCAAGACCGTTGCGTCTGCAAGTCAGCAGCAGGCCGCTGAATCGCCGCCGCCAAAACCCGCTGCTAAGGAAAGTTCAGCTGGTGCATCGGATCCGACCGGGGACAAGCCAGCCGGTGCTTCCCGGCCTGACCCGGCGCAACTAGAGACCAACAAATCCGATCCCAAGGAAGGACAGCGCCTCCCAGAGGGCGTGTTCGCCGGCATGATGAGCACCGCCTTTCTGACGCACTTGGCAGCCGGCTGTGCCGGTGGCCTGTTCGTTTTGATCATCGGCAGCTGGCTTGCCTCGCCGTTTTCATCGACCCCCGACAGCTCAAGCGCTGCAACCAAATTTTCTGCCCGCCTCGCAGCACTGGAACAGCGCACCAAGGCACTGCCGGCTGCCGGCGATGAGGCCTCCTTTGCAAAACGCTTGGCCAGAGCTGAAACGCGTCTCAAAGAAATCGCCCGCCTGTCTGCGTCGTTGGCAAACCTGGAACAAGCACAGGCCAAGTTGCGCAGCGAGACCAAATCGATCTCTGATAAGATCGCCGACGGTGCCCCCAACACGAAGCTGGCCGCGCGTGTCAGCACACTGGAGGATTCCTTCAGAGAAATCGGCGCTGCCGCAAAGGACGGTAAGCCTGCTGGTAAAATACAACAGCTAGCGGCATTGAGCGGCCGTCTGGCAGATTTGGAAACGGCCCTCGGCAATCGGATCACTGCGCTTCGTAAGAGCGTAAATCGCCAACTCGAAGACCGCACCAATAAGATCGCTGCGACAAGCGAAGCTGCCCGAGCCGGCACGCGCCGCATGGACCGCGAGCTCGCCGGACTGAAGTCTGAGACCAAAAAGGTTGCAGGCGATGTCGGCCGGCTGGATAAATCGATCATTGCTTTGCGCAAAAGGTCCGACGGCCTCTCCGGAGAAATGACCGCGGTTAAGACTTTGGTTAGCAAAGAACTTCGCAAGGTCGCGCGCCCGGCAGATGTGACATCCGCGATAAAGCCACTGGCCAGCAAGGTCTCGACACTTCAAGAGCGCCTTGCGTCAGTTGTCGATCGCGATACCCAGCGTCAGGACAACGCCAAGCGCATTCTATTGGCGCTTGAACTTGCCAATCTTCGCCGTGCCGTGGAGGCCGGTGGTGGTTATCGCGGCGAATTAGACGAAGTACGCCGGCTGGCCGGTGACAAGCTTGACCTTACGGCATTGACTCGGTTCAGCGACACCGGTGTGCCAACGCTTGGCAAACTGAAGGCGGAGCTTCGCAAGATCGCGCATGACATTATCGCGGCCGATAGCCAGCCGACCAGCGGAACCTTGCTGGACCGGTTTGTGACCAGCGCCAAATCGATTGTGCGCGTTCGCAGGGTTGGCGCCAACGTTAAGGGTGACAGTGCTGAAGCCGTGGTAGCGCGCATGGAAGCGGCCATGGAAAACGGCCGGCTGGACAAAGTTGTTGCCGCCTCCAAGGGGCTCTCAAAGCGGGCCATGATTCCTTCCGCAAAGTCGTGGCTGAATAAGGTCGAGGCGCGCGCCGCTGCCTATACGGCGATCGCTGCGATCGAGAAGCAGGTCAAGACAACCTTCATTGCAGTTTCTGGCACCGACGAAAAGGCAAAGTAATGCTGCGATTGATTGTTTTTCTTTTCGTTATTCTGATAATGGCCAGCGCCTGGGCCTGGTTGGCTGACAATCCTGGCAACGTGGTAATCAACTGGCGCGGCCAACTCTTCGAGTTGAGTGTCTTCATCGCGATCAACGCTATTGCCCTATTGGTCGCATCGGCGGTCGTATTGTGGTCGGTCTTGGGCGTCATATGGCGCGGTCCGGCAACAGTCGGCGGTTACCTGAACCGGCGTCGCCATGAACGCGGCCTTGAAGCTCTGTCGAGTGGCATGATTGCCATAGGAGCAGGTGACAGGGACGGCGCAACCCGCTTCGCCCAGCAGGCCCGCAAGGCATTGCCGAATGAGCCGATGACTCACCTGTTGCGCGCTCAAGCTGCACAATTGTCTGGTGATGGCGCGACGTCACGCCAGATATTTGAGGCGATGCTGGCAACCCCGGACACCGAACAGCTGGGTTTGCGCGGGCTGTATCTGGAAGCAGATCGTGCTGAAAATCAGGAGGCCGCGCGCCAATTTGCAGAGCGCGCCATGGCCCTTAACCCCAAGCTATCGTGGCCGGTCATTGCGATGTTCGATATCCAGTGCAGGGAGCAGGATTGGAACGGCGCGATAGAAACACTGACCATCGCCAAGCGCCATCGACATTTCACCAAACCGGTGATCGACCGCCGCCGCGCTGTATTGTTGACGGCCCGTGCGCAGGCTTTGGAAGATAATGATCCCGAACGCGCCCGCCGTTTGGCGCTTGATGCGCATAGACTTGCTCCCGAATTGGTGCCGGCTGCGGCAATCGCTGGGCGCTTGCTGGCGGCCCGCGGGCTGACGAGACGCGCAGCCAGTGTGTTGCAGCGAACGTGGAAGCATGAACCGCATCCCGATCTCGCCGTGGCCTATGCCTACGCGCGCCTCGGCGATAGTGCCAACGATCGCATGGATCGTGTTCGCTACCTGACCAGCTTGCGCCCACACTCACCAGAAAGCCCCGTCGCTTTGGCAGATGCCGCCATTGAGGCGAAAGAATGGGCCACCGCTCGCCATGCGCTGAACGCGCTCTCGGGCGAACGTCTGACGCAGCGTGTTTGCGTGTTGATGGCCCGTATCGAGGCTGGTGAGCATGGCGACACCGGGCGCGTTAGGGAATGGCTTGCCCGCGCTCTGCACGCGCCCCGTGATCCGGCCTGGACAGCCGATGGCGTCGTCTCAGAACAATGGGCACCAACATCACCGGTCACCGGTGAACTCGACGCATTTACTTGGCGCGTGCCAACCGAAATAACCGAGCAGCCCGACGAAGCGTTGTTGGCCGAAAAGCTCGAACAGTTCGTCAGACTTGGACCAGCTGGCGAGACAGCAATTGAAGCAACCGCAACTACGGTGCGGCCCACAGTCAAGCCTGCTGCTGCAACCGAAACCGAGGAACCCGCGCGTGATGTGACACCGGCTCCTACAGCGCAAGCAGCACCGGCCGTTGCTGAGCAACCTGCCGATCCGCCGAAGCCTCTAGCGCCCGCCGCGCCACCTCCGGCACAACGCCAAGCAGCACCGAAAAAGTCGCCGCCGACGACCCGCCCGGCCCCCAAGAGCCAGATGCAACCGGCCGTCAGCCCGACCAACGGAAAACCGGCCGCCGCCAAGGGGACCTGAGCACCACGCGTGAACACGTCGAGCCCCCACCGGCATTCCGGCGCTGACGCCTTCCTCCGTCGGATGACTGGTGCCGCCAAACATAAGCGTCTAAAATGAGCATCACATGATGATTGGGACGGAAGCCTGTGACACTTGAAATAGAGCCATTGCATCCTCTTTTCGCGGCGCGTTTGCACGGCGTCGACATTAGCCAGCCTTTGACTCCCGAAGAGGATAACAGCGTCAAGGCTGCGCTCGCAAAATACGCGGTTTGCGTCATCGGCAACAAGACGCCATTGAGTAATGAGCAACATATTGCCTTTGGCAGTCGTTTGGGGCCGATGGAACGCGGCAAATCACCAAAGATATCGGGCACCGACAAGCGCGTGCCTTTTGCAGAGATTGTTGATCAAAGCAATCTCGATGAAGATGGTAAGATCTACGCCAATGATGACCGTCGCCTGGCCTTCAAGCGGGCGAACCGGCTATGGCATACGGATATGTCGTTTTATGAAGTACGCGCCACGTATTCATTGCTATCGGCGCATATTGTGCCGCCGGTTGGCGGGGAAACCGAGTTCACAGACATGCGCGCAGTCTACGATGCCTTGCCACAGGAGCGCGCGGCAGAATTAGAGACGCTTGTTGCCGAGCATTGCTATTGGCATTCGCGGGCGCTTGGCGGCGGCGGCCCACCGACCGAGGAGGAGCGCGCCGCTCGCCCGCCGGCCCGCCATCCGTTAGTTCATGTGCATCCTGGTTCGGGGCGTAAGGCGATTTATCTCGCCTCGCACATTACCGGGTTTGACGGCTGGTCCAAAGACTCGAGCCAAGCCCTAAAGGACGAGTTGATGGCGTTCGCTACCCGACCTGAGTTTGTCTATCGCCATCAATGGCGGACAGGCGATGTGCTGATCTGGGATAATCTTTGCACCATGCACCGTGCAACGCCCTTTGATGATCGCACGTACAAACGCGATATGCGCCGCGCGACCTGTCGTGAACGTGCACTGGGGGCGATTAACTGAACGAAACGAGCCTGCTGCCGGTCTTCACTGCGCCTGGCAGTGGATGGTCAACAATCTTTTCGGCATGCTGCTTGTAGAGGCTGAGCCGAAGATTAGGACTGGATCTTAATCAATATTCTTGGCGGGCTTGCCGCACGCTACTGAGAGTTGCATGATACTTTAAGCGACGGTCATTTCGAGGGGAAGCGCTGGTACTTCCTCTGGTGGATCGTCAAAGAAAGGCGGTATCGAATGACAATAGTACGCGATCTGCTCAAAAAGAAAGGCAAGGCAGTCCACACAGTTGCGCCGGAAGCATCGGTATTCCACGCCATTGAATCAATGGCGCGCCACGGCATCGGCGCCCTAGTCGTTACCGAGGACGGTCAGCTCAAGGGAATATTGAGTGAGCGGGATTATGCCCGCAAAGTCATTCTCGAAGGGCGAAGTTCTATTAAGACACCGGTCAATGAAATCATGACCACGAACGTCGTGTGTATTGCCCCGCACCAGTCCGTCGACGAAGGGCTGGGCTTGATGACCAACTATGCTATTCGCCACCTCCCCGTTTTGGACAATGGCGAAATGATCGGCATCGTTTCGATCGGCGACCTGGTCAAAGCCAAGATTGAGGATCAGCAATTCGAGATCGAGCAGCTGGAACATTATGTGCAGGGCAGCGTTTAGCCCGGATTTCGACTTCCATTGAACAGCGCCGACGCCGGGCGGCCGACTGCCCGGCGCCATTGGCTTGGCGCTGAGCGTCGATGCCTGAACTGAAGACTGAAAAGACGGGTAGGGATTTCATGTCATTGGGCAGCCTTGAAGTTGTCGCATTAAATATGAGCGACCTTGTCGCGAAAGACCGTGTGCACCGCTCTGTCTATACCGATCCTGCTATTTTTGATCTTGAGATGGAGCGGATATTTGCGGGTGGTTGGGTTTACGTCGGCCACGAGAGCCAGGTGCCGAACTCTGGCGACTACCTGACGACGCAAATCGGTCGCCAGCCTGTCGTGATGTCGCGCCATACCGATGGGCAAGTCTATGTCATTTACAATAGCTGCGGCCATCGCGGTGCCATCGTTTGCAACGCTCCATCCGGTCATGCCGATCTCTTTCAATGCTGCTACCACGGCTGGACATTTAAGACCAATGGCGACCTCGACGCGGTCGCTTTGCCGTCCGGCTATGGCGAACAATTCGATACCTCGGACCCTGCGCTGGGCATGCAGCGTGTTGCGCGCGTCGACACTTACAAAGGCTTTGTCTTTGCATGTTTGAGGCCCGATGTTCCTGATCTCGACGTCCACCTGGGTGACGCAAAGGCTAGCATCGATGAGCTGGTCGCCCGTGCGCCTGACGGCCAGATAGGATTGACCGCCGGCGTGCACAAGTATGTTTATCGTGGCAATTGGAAGTTGCAGTTCGAGAACACGGTGGACATGTACCATGTCCCATTCTCTCACGCCTCGACCTTGCGGCGTGACGGTCGCCAGTTCAGCCGGCGCAAGGGGACAGAGTCTGGCTCCGCCATCGCAACATCGGGCAGGGCCGCGGCACGCTGGGAAGAGCGCGGTGCCTGGGGCGCGCCGACAAGCGGTCACAGCTATACCGAGCATCAACCGACCGCTGAGCGGGCGCCCAACGAAGAGCCGGCCTATAAGGAATATGTGGCGTGTCTCACTGCAAGGCATGGTGCCGAGCGTACCGCAGAAATTCTCCGGCCCAAGCGACACAACACGGCGTTCTTCCCCAACATGTGTTTGCAGGCATTGAACCAGCACGTGCGCGTCATTCGCCCCATCGCTGCCGACAAAACCGAGGTGTGGGTTTATCCCGTCCAACTCAAAGGGGCGCCAGAGGAAATTAACACCGACAATGTTCGCCAGCTCAACTTGACCCATTCGGCCGCCTCATTGATTCAAACCGATGACCTTGAGGCCTTCCACCGTTGCCAGGCAGGGCTCGACGCCGAAAATTCGCAATGGGTCTGGTTTGCGCGCGGTGTCGAGCGCGATAGACCGGATGATGCGGGCAACCTCACAAATAACGGTACCGTTGAATTGCCCCAACGCGCGTTTTATGCGGCGTGGAAACGATTGATGACGGCGGGCGAATAGATGTCAAACTCCATCCAGCCGCAAGCGCCCTCCAAGATCTTTTCATTAGATGTGGTGACGGCCTTTCTGATCCATGAGGCCGACTTATTGGACAACCGCGAATTCGAGTCGTGGCGGGATCTGTTTCTCGACGATGGCTATTACTGGGTGCCCTCAGATCCCGAACAGTCGAGTCCTCATAATACGGCCTCGCTATTTTTCGATGACAAATCGATGATGGCGACCCGTTTCGAGCGCCTGCGACATCCCCAGATTCACTCGCAGCTGCCGCCGACTCGAACCTGCCGGATCGTTGGCAATGTGCGTCTGCTGCACACGGATGACCAGCAACAGCTTTGCCAAGTCGTTTCTAAGCTCATCATGGCCGATTCACGCGGGCCCATCCAACGCACCTTTGCTGCGCGGGTCGAGCATCAGCTGCGGTATCATTGCGGAGACTTGCGCATCGCCTGGAAGCGGGTTGATTTGATCAATTGCGACCAGGCGCATGAAGCCATTGCGATACCCTTTTGATTTAGAATGGCGCGTATCCGGGCCGGTTCTTGATGCCATAGGCGCATTCTCCGGCAGACCCCGTTGACAGCTGCATTGGACCCACTAAGACTTTCCAAACACCCAACGAGTGGGAGAGGTAATGATGTTGGATCGCAGCATGGGTGTGCCCGTCGCCCCGGTCGTCCAAGACAGGCTCACGTTCCGAAAATTGTCGCCGAACTGCGGTGTCGAGGTGATCGGTGTGGACCTCCGCGAACCGCTTTCCAAAGTTGATTTACAGGCGATAAATGAGGCATGGCTCGCAAGCGGTGTTGTGTTGTTCCGCCGCCAGTCCCTTGATGAAGAAGAGCAGATGCGCTTTGCCCAGCAATTCGGCGACGCCGGCGCCCTTGTCAATCGCTCACCAGGCCGGACAAGCATTCCCGGCATCATGTACATCTCCAACATCCGCGAGAACGGCCAGCTGACAGGCTCCCTGCCCGACGGTGAAATGTATTTTCACTCCGATCAATGTTATATTGAGTGTCCGACCAAAGCGACAATCCTGTATGCCATTGAGGTGACGAAGGAAGGTGGGCACACGCTGTTTGCCAATATGTTCAGGGCTTGGGACGAATTGCCCGATGACTTGAAGCAACGGATTGACGGTCGTCTCGCGATGAACGTTTATGATTATGACAGCAACCCTGTGACCCGCGGCTCAAAGATCAAGGAAGGCGTTCCACATTTCGTGCACCCCGTCGTGCGCACGCATCCGGAAACCAAGCAAAAAGCGATATATGTCAATCGCCTTATTACAGACCATATCGTTGACATGGAGCCGGCCGAGAGCAATGAGGTTCTCAATGCGTTGTTCGATCATTGTGAACAGGACAAATATGTCTACGAGCATATTTGGGAGCCAGGCGACGTGATTATGTGGGACAATCGTTCAACGATCCATGCACGCACGGATTTTGCCGACACAGAGCGCCGCCAGATGCGCCGCATAACACTCGCCGGCGATCGGCCGTGCTAGTTTTGATCCGAGGTCTGCTTAAGAGATTTTAGAAACTTGACCCTCGAGGAATCTGAAATGAGTGTTACCGAAAGCACCATCGAAGTCGAGCCAATGAGCCCCGTTCTAGGGGCACGCGTCCATGGTGTCGATCTCGCACAGCCGATTAGCGACGAGGTCGCTGATGACATTCGACGCGCGTTTTTGCGCTATCATGTTTTGTGCTTTCCCAAACAAAAGATCGATCCGACGGATCAAGCACGATTTGCCGCTTTGTTCGGTAATCCTGATAACGCGGTGAAGAACCGGGCGGTACAAAACGAAGGGCGTAATCGTGCGCGCGGCGTCATGTACATCACCAACATTCGTGAAAACGGCAAACCGGTTGGCGCCCTACCGGACGGCGAAATGCATTTTCACTCCGATGGTGCGCATCGATCCGTCCCGTATCGCGCGACCACGCTTTACGCGGTCAAGATTCCATCGCGCGGCGGCGAGACGCGCTTTGCCGACATGGCGGCTGCCTATGAGGCCTTATCCGACGACATGAAGGCGCGTATCGACAAGGTCAAGGCGGTCTATGTACACGATGTTTTTGCGACCATGCGCGAACATATCAACGACAGTGATCTGTCAAACATTTCTTATGCAGAGCATAGTCTCGTGCGGCCACATCCTGAGACCGGCCGCAAGGGGCTCTATCTCGGTCGTTTGATGACCCGCTTCATCGTCGACATGGACCGCGCCGAAAGTGACAAACTCCTTGACGAATTGATCGCCCATGCCGAAAAACCTGAGTTCATCTATGAACATAAGTGGGAAGTTGGTGACCTGATCATCTGGGACAATCGCTGTCTCAACCATGCCCGCGCTGATTTCCCCGGCGAAGAAACCCGCTTAATGCGGCGGGTAACGGTTTCAGAGCCTGGCGATGCCGGGCGGCCGGACTACTGATCGCGCAGAGCAAGCTTTGCAACCATAGTCTCACAAGAGCCCTTCACCGAAGTTTGCCGGAAGGCGCAGGTCGGCCTGGTCGACGTCTGCGCCATGCCCGTCAACGAGTCTGACGATATTGATGCTACGAGCATAGTCGGGTGAGCCACTATACCAGGCTTCGATAACGCCATCGCCGACCTTGGTGCGCCGGTTCCAATGCCCAAGGGCAACGTAGTCGGCCTCTGTCGCCGATATTTCAGCATCGCCCAACAGCCATGACGGTCGCGCCAAAACGCTGCGATCCGGCACCGGGATATAGTGCCCATGCGCCATTGCGACCTGCCAGCGAGTTGAGCGGGCATGCGGTTTGGCCAACGGATCCATATCGAAATAGTCCCGATGCGCTTCACCCCAGATCTCCAGGTCAAGCTCAGGAAAGCGCACCGCTCTATCGTGCGTGATGCCCAGCACGAACAGATGATCCAGCGATCGTAGAGAGGGATTATGGTAGACCGCCTCTTCGACGGCCGGATCATGATTGCCGGGCAGGATGACGACCGGCAGATCGAAGGTTTTGATAACGTCGGCCGTATGGTCAAGCAGGGCTTGCGGCATGCGATGGCTATCAAAAGTATCGCCTGCAAGTACAACGACATCGGCTGCGCACTGGTGCGCCGCTTGAAGAACGGCGCGCAATCCTGCAGCACCATCGCCCCCGAACAGCCGCGCCGTATAATCGTCGTCAACATGCACGTCAGATGCGTGCGCAATCACAACCGGTTGCTGGTCACCTGGATTGATCGAATGGTCCCTCAACGATTGCTCCATAATCCCATTGGCTGGTCTATACCGCTAGTGGTACCGACCAGGCGTCGTAACTATAAACGTGCGGCAGCTCGGCCTTTATCAGGTTCATATCGTTCGACCGCGACACCGATTGAATGCGGGCAGTCCGCGCCTGTCTGTTTCGCTCGTAGCGCCGTAGGGCCAAAGGCCACTCATCAGAGGCAGCATCTGCCAGACATCGCGACAGAATCACGGCATCCTCAATCGCGCTCGCCGCCCCTTGCGCCATATAGGGAGTCATTGGATGGCAGGAATCGCCGAGCAGCGTAATTCGCCCTCTACCCCACTCCGGCATTGGACTGCGCTCAAACAACGCCCATTTATGGGCCTTCGGACAAGCTTCCAGCACCGAGCGGACGATCGGATGAAAGCCTTTATAGGCTAACCGCAATTCGTCCATATCGCCAAGCGTCGACCAGGAATCGCTTTCCTCATTCTCGGCCGGTGTACTGGTGACAAAATAAATCTCATCTTCCCTCGGATTTAGGTAGTAGATGACGATATGACGATCTGGCCCCCACCACTTTGCACACCCATCGATCTCCAAGCCCTTGAGCAGCGCGGACGGGAAAGTGGTACGATAAGCCACACGCCCCGTAAAGACAGGTGCTTCAGCGCCGAATAGGGCCTCGCGAACAACTGAGTGGACTCCATCAGCACCGATAACCAAGTCGGCTTCGACCCTAGCACCGCTGGCAAAGGACAAGATGACTGCATCGGACGATTGTCTGACGTCGACCAACTCATGACCCCGCTCGATAATCTCTTCCGGGACAAGGTCGGCGAGCGCGGCATGCAGGTCGCCGCGATGGGTAACGTAATGTGGTGCACCATATTTCGCCTCGGCCTCATCGCCAAGAGGTCGCACCAAAGTGACCGCGCCGGAATTCCAGTCACGGTTGATAAGTGACAATGGTCGATATGCCATTTCGGTGAGGTGCTGTCCAAGCCCCAGTTTGCGCAACACCCTCACGGAATTTGGACTGATCTGTATACCCGCACCTATGCGTTCAAAGGCCTCCGCTTGCTCATAGAGCCTGACGTCGATACCGACCTGGCGCAGGGCAGCAGCAGCAGCAAGCCCGCCGATTCCGGCGCCGACAATGGCGATAGAGCGCGCATTTCTTGGCATACATTTGCTCCGTCGAGCCTTCCCGAGAGGTGCCAGTTACCGAGGAACGATTAGCTGATCTGAAACCGCCTCGCAATTCTTTGCAGCGGTCCGAATTGAACCCAGGATCGAACCATATCACCAATCGTCGGGGCGATCCGGCCGGCATTAACCAGCCGGAAAAGCCGCTTTCGCAGCCTTTCAGCGCCGACGATCTGGACGACGATCCAATTGAATGCCAACATTGGCTTGCGGGTTGGGGGCATGTTTTGTCTGAGTTTCAAAAGAAGCCGCACCTGCGGTCGTAGACACAACAGATTTGGCATCGCGATAATTGGAGGACGTACCAAATGTTTATGCACAATTCACTTATGATGGGAGCTGCAACGGCTGTCGCTGTCGTTGGCTTCCAGGTTCCGTCGGCCTTGGCGGCCGGCCCTGGCGACTTCTACAAAGGCAAGAATGTCGCAATAACCGTCGCCGGCAGCGCCGGGGCATCTCTCGGGCTCTATTGCCGATTGATAGCTGAGCACTGGGGCCGGTTCATTCCAGGTAAACCGAATGTCATTTGCCAGTTCCGCCCTGGCGGCGGCGGCACCAAGGGTGCGGCCTGGGTTTACAACAAGGGCAAGAAAGACGGCACTGACATCGGCCAGATTCTATCGCCGTCCATTTTGGCGCCGACGCTGCGCGGCGCTAAATATGACGCCTCGAAGTTTATCTGGCTTGGTTCCATGACGCCGCGCCCAGCCGTCATCACGGTCTGGCACACGTCGCCTGCCAAGACAATTGCCGAAGCCAAGAAGAATCAAGTCATCATGGGCTCGACCGGCTTCGGCTCTGAAACCTATTTGCTGCCGAAATTCATGAATGCCACCTTGGGCACCAAGTTCAAGATCATTCGCGGCTACAAGGGCGGTGCGCCGATCAACAAGGCAATGGAAGCTGGCGAAGTCAACGGCCGCATGAACTATTGGTCAGGTTGGACGACGGTCAAAGCCAAGTGGCTCAAAGACAAGAAGATTATCCAGCTTGTGCAGTATGGCCCGCGCATTCCCGAGCTCAAGGACACGCCTTATCTGGGCGATCTTCTGAAAAATGCTGACGACAAGAAGATGCTGAAGTTCTTGGAGATGAGCGAACACATTGGAATTGGCATGTACCTGCCGCCGGGTGTTCCCAAGGATCGTATCGCCGCCCTGCGCAAATCGTTCTTCGATACTATGAAGGATTCCAAGTTCCTGGCCCTTGCAAAGTCGAAGCGAGCCCGGATCGAACCGATCTCCGGTGAGGAAATCGAAAAGATCACCAAAAAGGCCTTCAAGACTCCTGAAGCCGTAATCGCCAAGCTGCGAAAGTACCTGGGCTTCAAGAAGAAGTAAGCCTGTAGCTACATCGCAATTGGATCGAAGATCCGTGATGGAGGGCGCTTTCGAGTGCCCTCTTTTTTGTACTCGTTGTGCACTAGGCGTGTTCGTGCCTTACACGAGATTGAGCCAGTTGGTTGTCCTGAGATACGGATACCATTCGCCCAACAGCGCATGCGGCCAGCGGATCAGCAATACCTTGTGGAAGATGACATAAGCAAAAATCCATACTGGAATGGCCACACCAAGCGTCATCCGCCAACCTTCGCGACCCTCGAATTTTATATAGGCGATCAGGAAAACCAACACGGCCGGCAACAAGCCGATGGTAAAGGCCGCCACGAGCATGAACCCGCACCATGCCAGGAAGACAAACGCCCGCATCAAGATTGTGCGGTTCGAGAGATCTCCGTAGTCCGCTGAGATGTCGAAATGGACGTCGTGTTCCTTGCCGCGCAAGGCTTCCGGCAAATTTGAATCGGCCGCAGCCGGCTTTGCGGACGGTTTCGCAATGTAGAGACTGGAGATCAGAAGCAGCAACAGCAGTCCCGCAGCCGTCCAGCCAATAGTCTGCGGTACCAGCTTGGCGCCGAAGTCCCAGCCCCAAGAGCCGATCAACGTCGCAACAAAGACACCGAGCAGACCAAGCGAAAACGCGGTGTCAACGGTTGGTCTTTGCGGTGAGAATCGTAGTTTTGTATCCTGTGAGGCCGCATCCGGTTTTGACCAAAGTGTGCGCAGATAGGGTGCCAGCAGTCCATAAAGCGTTGCAATCAACAGGATAACAACTATGGGTCTTGTGAATGTTGAAAAGCCATAGCGTTCAACTGAGATGAACAGCGAGTTCTCGAATATTGCACCCAGCACAAAGCCCAAGATGAGTGGCGGGCGCGGCCATTTAAGGCGCTTCATCACCCAACCGAGGACGCCGATACTAAGCAGCACGTAGAGATCGCCCCATTCTTTCGAACCTTGGAATGCGCCGATGAAGGTAATTGCCACGATGACCGGCGCCAGGATGCCGATGCGTATGAGAGCGACCTTGGCGAGTTGATCGGCGAAGGCAAAGCAAATGCCGGCACCAATGATATTGGCGATCGCCAAACTCCACACCAACGTATAGGTGACATCGAGATGCTTCTTTAGCATGTCCGGGCCGGGGTTCATGCCATGAATAAGGAAAGCGCCTAGCAGCAAGGCCATCGAGGCGGTCCCCGGCACGCCGAAAGCAATTGTCGGGATTAACGCGCCGCCTTCTTTGGCGTTATTCGAACTTTCAGACGCGATAACGCCGCGGACATCACCTTTGCCAAACGACTGGTGGGCATTTTTTTCCGATTTGAGTGCATGCCCGTAAGCCACCCAATCGATCACCGAGGCGCCGATGCCCGGAATAGCCCCCAGCATTGAGCCGATGCCAGAGCAGCGAATGACCAGGAACCAGTTCCCTAGCGTGTCGCGAATACCTTGCAGGCGATTGGTCCGCGTACCGGCTGCCGCCTCCCCCGCAATCGATTTCCTGGCAATCGCCATATCAGCGATTTCGGGTAGCGCAAACAAGCCAAGCGCAATCGGCACAATGCTAAAGCCGTCGTAGAGATAGGACGTGTCAAAAGTCCATCTGAGTTCTCCGGTTTGCGGATCATCGCCCGCAGTCGCCATCATTAGTCCGATACATCCGGCAACCAGACCTTTTGCCGGTGTGCTGCCGCTTAGGACCGCGACCAGCGATAGCCCGAAGATCACAAATGCCAGAACCTCGGGCGTATTTACGTACAACAGGACGGGCCGAAGGATCGGCACCGAAAGACCAAGCAAAAGCGCCCCGAAGAGGCCGCCGAGCACCGAGGCCGTGAACGCTGCCCCGAACGCGCGCCCGGCTTCTCCGCGTCGCGCCATTGGAAAGCCATCGAGAATTGTCGCCGCCGAGCCGACAGTACCTGGAACGCCGAAAAGCACGGCGGGAATAGTATCGGACGTCACCACGACCGCCTGCAAGCCCATCAGAAAGGCCAGCGCCGTATAAGGATCCATACTGAATGTGAATGGCAGCAGCAGTGCCAGTCCGACCAGCCCGCCAAGGCCTGGGATAACGCCCAGAATCAGGCCGATCGTGACACCAAGGCTCAGGAAGGCCAGGCGCGTAGGATCAAGGAGAATAAGCGCGGCCTTTGTGGCCATCGCCAGCATATCCACTTCCATTCGACGAAGTACCCCCGATGCTTTGATTATCTCGCGATCGAGATTTTCACATCTTGAAGCAAAAATGAACCCTCGATCTGCTGGACTGCAGTCCTGTTGCCACAGCGCACATCTATGCAGGTAATTTTACCGTTAACCAGAACGGTATTCGCAAGATGCAATGGTGGGCGACTGCCCTTCTGCCGGCACGTTATGGTCTTAGTCGATATATCAATTGGAAGATTTTGAAGGGGGATGCCATACTTGGGGACACCCTGACCGCGTGGTCTAGTCTTTATGGCGGCGATGGCGTGTATCAGGCTAGTATCGCCAATCTATCTGAACGGCTCGGTACAACATTTCAGTGCTTTCGACGGCCAACAGCGAATTGAGAATCACCAGGAGGAATTCATGCAGCGAACACTTATGGCAGCAGCGATGGCGTCCGCTTTTTCAGTCGGACTAGTGGCTGAGGCGGCGGCCACGACATGGAACGTCTCCCTTTGGGGCAAACGTCGTGCCTTCACAGAACACGTCGAGAAATTGGCCGAACTTGTGAAGGCCAAGACGAATGGAAAATTCAAGCTGAATATTTCTTATGGCGGCCTCTCTAAGAACAAGGAAAATCTTGACGGCATCTCGATCGGTGCATTTGAAATGGCGCAATTCTGCGCCGGGTATCACTACGCGAAAAACCCGACGATCACGGTTCTGGAACTCCCATTCCTAGGTGTTACGTCACTTGACCAGGAATTGAAGGTCTCGAAGGCGGTTTATGCGCATCCCGCCGTCAAAAAGGACATGGCCCGTTGGAACGCGACGCTCTTGATGCCATCGCCTCTGCCGCAATACAACATCATCGGAGTTGGTAAGGCCCCGCTGACGCTGAAGGATTTTAAGGGCCTTGCAGTGCGTGCAACCGGCGGCATTGGTCGCGCCATGAAGGCTGTCGGCGCCGTGCCGCAATCGATGTCGGCGACAGAGGTGCGCCAGTCGTTGGATGGTGGCGTCATCAAGGCCGTTGCTTTTGCCCCGCACGCCCACATGGCTTTCGGCACCGTCGAGAGCGCAAAGTGGTGGACGACAAACCTCAATCCGGGCACCGTGAATTGTCCGGTCGTGGTCAATACGCAGGCGTTGAAGAAGCTGTCGCCGGCTTTCCGCAAAGCGCTGCTCGGCTCAGTTGATGAAGCACTGGCCCACTACATTTCTCATTACAACAAAAAGACCATGGCCAAGTGGGGACCGACACTCGACAAAAAGGGCATCCAGCGGATTACCTATGACCAGGCATCCTTGGCCGCCTTCCGCAAAGCGGTTGCTGGCCCGGCTGCAGAAGCCTGGATCAAGCAGAACAAAAAACGCGGTATTCCGGCACAAGAGCTTTATGACCTAGTGAAGAAAACGCTCGCTAAGAAATAGACGACCCTCGGGCTCGTCAACCAGCCACGCCCCTGCCAAGGGGCGTGGCGCCCAAGCGGTCAAAGCATAAGGGCCAAGCCAACATGGCGGGTTTCTCTTCCGTCCTTGAAGACGACAGCCTATTGAGCCGACTGGATCGTGGCTTGTATCGCATTGAGCTGATCCTTGCATTGATTGGCGGCGTTGCCGTCTTTCTTTTGATGATGCTTGCGGTTGTCAGCGTTGCGGGTCGCAATTTTTTCAATCAGCCCTTGCCTGGTTATGTCGATTGGATCGAACAGATCATGCCGGTCATCGCTTTTTTGGCGATGGCATATTGCCAACGCACCGGCGGTCACGTCCGCATGGACATTTTTGTCGGTGTACTGCGAGGTCGCGTTCTGTGGAGTGTTGAATTTATCGGCACGCTGTTGATGCTGGTGTTTGCCTTGCTCTTGATGTGGGGAAGCTGGGCCCATTTCGAACGGGCGTTTGACCTTGATGCGCCGCTGTGGAGCACCGATTCGAGCGTCGATATCGAACTTCCAACATGGCCGGCAAAACTATTGGTTCCCATTGCATTCGCAGTGCTTGCCGCACGCCTGACCTTGCAAGTCTATGCCTATGCCCGCGCAGCGATTACCGGCAACCGTGCTCCCGTCGCGGTGCCGTTGATTGAGGATGCAGCAACGATCGCTGCAAAAGAAGCGCAATCCGTCTCTGGCATAGACGATGTGGTGCAGGTTGAGCCGGCTCAGGCCTCGACGCGCCAAGGCCAGGAGCCGCCACGATGACCACTATCGACATAGGTCTCGTCATATCCGGTTGTTTGCTCGTGATGGTGGTTTTGGGCGTGCGCGTTGCCTTCGCCGCCGCAATTGCCGGCATGACGGGCCTGATTTGGATCTTCTGGTCGAAGCGGGGCTATGATCCCGAACAGTTCTTCTGGGCTGTCACTGTCGCCACGAAAATTGCCGGTCAAGTCCCCCATTCCAAGATTTCAATGCATGCCCTGTCACTGATACCGACCTTTATTCTGATCGGTTATCTGGCGTATTTTGCGGGGCTGACCAAGGCCTTGTTCGAGGCAGCCAAGCGCTGGGTCGGCTGGCTACCTGGCGGGCTCGCTGTATCAACGGTTTTTGCCACGGCAGGCTTCGCCGCGGTCTCTGGTGCATCGGTTGCAACGTCGGCAGTTTTCGCCCGCGTCGCCATCCCGGAAATGTTGAAATTGGGCTACGACAAACGCTTTGCCGCCGGGGTCGTAGCCGCTGCCGGTACTCTGGCATCGCTGATTCCACCGTCCGCTATACTGGTCATTTATGCGATTATCGTCGAACAGGATGTCGGTGCCCTATTGCTCGCTGGCTTTATACCTGGCGCGTTCTCAGCGCTCGTCTATGGCGCATTGGTGGTCGGCATGGCCGTTGCGTTCAAGAGCTTCGGACCACCGGTTAGTGGCTTTACATGGTGGGAGCGTCTGAAGTCGCTACCAGGTGCTTTTCCGATCTTCTTCGTCGTCGCAATCATCATATTGTTCATCTACAACCCCTTCGGAGGCGATGCCTGGGGTACGCCCACGGAAGGCGGCGCCCTTGGTGCATTCGTGGTGTTCCTGATCGCACTCTGGCGCGGCATGCGCTGGCAACAATTGAAAAATGCATTGCTGGAAACGGCCAAACTATCAGTGATGATTTTCACGATCATCTGGGGCGTTCTCATCTACGTTCGGTTTTTGGGCTTTGCTGATTTGCCCGGCGCTTTTTCAGCCTGGATCACGTCATTGGATCAAAGCCCGATGTTGACGCTGATTTTGATCTTGTTGGCCTACGCCATACTCGGCATGTTCATGGACGCGATCGGTATGTTGCTGTTGACATTGCCGGTGGTTTATCCGGCTGTCATGGCGCTCAATGGCGGCGAAAACGTTACCGCCGCCGATAGCGCGTTCGGCATGTCCGGCGTCGGCTGTGCCATCTGGTTTGGGATCATCGTCGTCAAGATGGCGGAGCTCTGTCTTATAACGCCGCCCATTGGCTTGAATTGTTTTGTGGTTGCCGGCGTGCGCCCCGAAATATCGGTTCAGGATGTCTTCAAGGGTGCCTCGCCATTTTTTGTCGCCGATGCATTGACCATCGCCGGCCTGATTGCTTTTCCAAGCATAGTTTTGTGGTTGCCTGGTTTACTGCTCGGCAAATAGCCGCGCCTGCCCACGTGGCGGTATTTTTGCGCGCCATCGACCAATCATATCTTTGCCAATCGTCACTCGGTATCGGCCATAGCCTTTTCGGCAGGACGGTATTCTTGGACTTCACCGCTCTCAAGCTGCAGCACTATTGACCTGGAAATAACCGTTCCGTCATTTCCTAGCGCTTGGATATTGAGCTTTATTTCACCACCGCCAATCGGCACCTCAAGCATCAATAATCCATTACTGGCTTGTTGCATCCAGTGCGGCAACGGGCGTCCATCCACCTGCGTCACCCAATACTGTGAGACGCGTCGGTCATCCGGCAAGTCAAGCGTATTGTTGATCTCGACGAAGATGACGCGGTCGTGCTTCACGGTATCGACTATGATTTGTCCGTCACTAAGAGCATCACCAGTCGACGGCACGCCGGAAACGTCCATCCGAACAGAAAATCCGACCAGCGAATCTAAGTCTTGCGGCGTCAATTGAGCATCGAATGTACGTGACGCATTCTTAGCGAGTGCCTGAAGTCTCTTCAGGTCCTTATCGATGGTACCGTTTGATTGTTGATCACCTGGGCCGGCGTGCAATCCGCCAAGATCGCCGGCCGCGTTGACTGTGTTGAGAACGATGCCATCAGCAGTCAGGTCCGTGGTATTTTGACCGATGTTGCCGAAGCTGCGAACAGTATCAAGGACGATAAGATCAACGGAGAGATCTGGCTCGTTGCCTTCGGAGCTTTCGCTCTCTGGTGCTTGATTCGTCGGTGATGTTGCTTGTGTTGCGACCGGCAGGTCCTCTACATCATTGATCGTGATGATTTCGTTGGCAGGCGGAGATGTGGCCCCAGCATCGTCAACAACCGTGAAGGAAACGGTCACGGTTCCGACGTAATCCGGCGCTGGCGTAAAGATCAGCGTTGCAGCCTCCGCTGGCGTCAGAGGCGTCGCTGTCGAGACTGGCGTCGTACCATCCGCATAGTAGAGAACACCTTCGGCGGCAGGTGGCAGGCTGGTAACTCTCACCGACGCAATGGTGCCATCGATGTCTGTACCGGATAGGCTAACAGCAATATCGCTGTTTTCATTTCCCGATGAGGTCGATGGCGTTGCCTCCGGCGCGTCATTGACCGGCGTCACCGTGAAGGTCAGCGTCGCGGTATCCGTCAAGGCGCCATCGGTGATGGTATAGGCGAAGCTATCGGCACCGTTGAAGTTGAGGGCCGGCGTATAGGTGAAGGTCCCGTCAGCGGCGATGGTGATCGACCCGCCCTGCACCGTCGCAAAGGTACCGACCGAGGCTGCATCGACAACGAGGGCATCGCCATCAAGATCGCTGTCGACACCGGCGCCGGTGTCATCGGTCAAGGCATTGCCGCCGACCGCGGTATCCTCGTTGGTGGTGTATGCGTTATCCACCGCATCCGGGGCATCGTTGACCGGTGTCACCGTGAAGGTCAGCGTCGCGGTATCAGTGAGTGATCCATCGGTGATGGTATAGGCGAAGCTATCGACGCCGTTGAAGTTGAGGGCCGGGGTATAGGTGAAGCTGCCGTCCGCCGCGAGGGTGATCGATCCGCCCTGCACGGTCGCGAAGGTGCCGACGGAGGCGGCATCGACAACGAGGGCATCGCCGTCGAGGTCGCTATCAACCCCGGCGCCGGTATCATCGGTCAAGGCGTTGCCCCCGACGGCGGTGTCTTCATTGGTGGTATAGGCGTTATCGATGGCGTCGGGCGCATCGTTGACCGGTGTCACGGTAAAGGCCAGCGTCGCGGTATCCGTCAAGGCGCCGTCGGTGATGGTATAGGCAAAGCTATCGGCGCCGTTGAAGTTGGTGGCCGGCGTATAGGTGAAGCTGCCGTCGGCGGCGATGGTGATCGATCCGCCCTGCACGGTCGCAAAGGTGCCGACGGAACTGGCGTCTATGGTGATCGCATCGCCGTCGAGATCGCTGTCGACGCCGGCACCGGTGTCATCGGTGAGCGCATTGCCGCCGACCGCGGTATCCTCATTCGTCGTATAGCTATTATCCACCGCGTCCGGCGCATCGTTGACCGGTGTCACGGTAAAGGCCAGCGTCGCGGTATCCGTCAAGGCGCCGTCGGTGATGGTATAGGCAAAGCTATCGGCGCCGTTGAAGTTGGTGGCCGGCGTATAGGTGAAGCTGCCGTCGGCGGCGATGGTGATCGATCCGCCCTGCACGGTCGCAAAGGTGCCGACGGAACTGGCGTCAACGGTGATCGCATCGCCATCGAGGTCACTGTCGACGCCGGCGCCGGTATCATCGGTGAGGGCATTGCCGCCGACCGCGGTGTCCTCGTTGGTCGTATAGCTATTGTCCACCGCGTCGGGGGCATCATTGACCGGTGTCACGGTGAAGGTCAGTGTCGCGGTGTCGGTGAGTGATCCGTCGGTGATGGTATAAGCGAAGCTATCGACGCCGTTGAAGTTGGCGGCCGGCGTATAGGTGAAGCTGCCATCCGCGGCAATGGTGATCGACCCGCCCTGCACGGTCGCGAAGGTGCCGACGGAACCAGCGTCAACGGTGATCGCATCGCCATCGAGGTCACTGTCGACGCCGGCGCCGGTATCATCGGTAAGCGCGTTGCCGCCAACCGCGGTGTCTTCATTGGTGGTGTAGGCGTTATCCACCGCGTCCGGCGCATCATTGACCGGCGTCACGGTAAAGGTCAGCGTCGCGGTATCCGTCAAGGCGCCATCGGTGATGGTATAGGCGAAGCTATCGGCACCGTTGAAGTTGGCGGCCGGGGTATAGGTGAAGGTCCCGTCGGCGGCGATGGTGATCGACCCGCCTTGGACAGTCGCGAAGGTGCCGACCGAGGCGGCATCGACAACGAGGGCATCGCCATCGAGATCGCTATCGACCCCGGCGCCGGTATCATCGGTCAAGGCATTACCCCCGACCGCGGTATCTTCGTTGGTGGTGTAGGCGTTTTCGATGGCGTCCGGCGCATCATTGACCGGCGATACGGAGAACGTCAGCGTCGCGGTATCGGTCAAGGCGCCATCGGTGATGGTATAATCGAAGCTATCGACACCGTTGAAGTTGGCGGCCGGCGTATAGGTGAAGCTGCCATCGGCCGCGATGGTGATCGACCCGCCCTGCACCGTCGCGAACGTACCGACCGAACCAGCGTCAACGGTGATCGTATCGCCGTCGAGATCGCTGTCGACCCCGGCGCCGGTATCATCGGTCAAGGCATTACCCCCGACCGCCGTGTCCTCGTTCGTCGTATAGTTATTGTCGACCGCCTCCGGCGCATCGTTGACCGGCGTCACGGTGAAGGTCAGCGTCGCGGTGTCGGTGAGAGATCCGTCGGTGATGGTATAGGCGAAGCTGTCGACACCGTTGAAGTTGAGGGCCGGCGTATAGGTGAAGGTTCCATCGGCCGCGATGGTAATCGACCCGCCCTGCACCGTCGCAAAGGTGCCGACCGAACCAGCGTCAACGGTGATCGCATCGCCGTCAAGGTCACTATCGACGCCCACCCCGGTATCATCGGTCAAGGCGTTCCCCCCGACCGCGGTGTCTTCATTGGTGGTGTAGGCGTTATCCACCGCGTCGGGCGCATCATTGACCGGCGTCACCGTGAAGGTGAGCGTCGCGGTATCGGTGAGTGATCCGTCGGTGATGGTATAGGCGAAGCTGTCGACACCGTTGAAGTTGAGGGCCGGCGTATAGGTGAAGGTTCCGTCAGCGGCGATGGTGATTGACCCGCCCTGCACGGTGGCGAACGTACCGACCGAGGCGGCATCGACAACGATCGCATCGCCGTCGAGATCGCTATCGACGCCGGCGCCGGTATCATCGGTGAGCGCGTTGCCGCCGACCGCGGTGTCCTCATTGGTGGTGTAGGCGTTATCCACCGCCTCCGGGGCATCATTGACCGGCGTTACGGTGAACATCAGCGTCGCGGTATCGGTGAGTGATCCGTCGGTGATGGTATAATCGAAGCTGTCGACGCCGTTGAAGTTGGTAGCCGGCGTATAGGTGAAGGTCCCGTCCGCCGCGAGGGTGATCGACCCGCCCTGGACGGTGGCGAAGGTGCCGACCGAGGCGGCATCGACAACGATCGCATCGCCATCGAGGTCGCTGTCGACGCCGGCGCCGGTATCATCGGTGAGCGCATTACCCCCGACCGCGGTATCTTCGTTGGTGGTGTAGGTGTTATCCACCGCCTCCGGCGCGTCATTGACCGGTGTCACGGTGAAGGTCAGCGTCGCGGTATCGGTGAGTGATCCATCGGTGATGGTATAGGCAAAGCTATCGACACCGTTGAAGTTGGCGGCCGGCGTATAGGTGAAGGTCCCGTCCGCCGCGATGGTGATCGACCCGCCTTGCACGGTGGCGAACGTGCCGACGGAACTGGCGTCTATGGTGATCGCATCGCCATCAAGATCGCTGTCGACCCCCACACCGGTATCATCGGTAAGCGCGTTGCCGCCGACGGCCGTGTCCTCATTCGTCGTATAGCTATTGTCCACCGCGTCGGGGGCATCATTGACCGGGGTTACGGTGAACGTCAGCGTCGCGGTATCCGTCAAGGCGCCATCGGTGATGGTATAGGCGAAGCTATCGACACCGTTGAAGTTGGCGGCCGGCGTATAGGTGAAGCTGCCGTCCGCCGCGATGGTGATCGACCCGCCTTGCACGGTGGTGAACGTACCGACGGAACTGGCGTCTATGGTGATCGCATCGCCATCGAGATCGCTATCGACTCCCACCCCGGTGTCATCGGTCAAGGCATTGCCGCCGACGGCCGTGTCCTCATTCGTCGTATATGCGTTATCCACCGCCTCCGGCGCGTCATTGACCGGCGTCACGGTGAAGGTCAGCGTCGCGGTATCCGTCAAGGCGCCGTCGGTTATGGTATAGGCGAAGCTATCGACGCCGTTGAAGTTGAGGGCCGGCGTATAGGTAAAGCTGCCGTCGGCGGCGAGGGTGATCGACCCGCCCTGCACCGTCGCGAAGGTGCCGACGGAACCAGCGTCTATGGTGATCGCATCGCCATCGAGATCGCTGTCGACGCCGGCACCGGTGTCATCGGTGAGTGCATTGCCGCCGACCGCGGTGTCCTCGTTGGTGGTGTAGGCGTTATCCACCGCCTCCGGCGCGTCATTGACCGGCGTCACCGTGAAGGTCAGCGTTGCGGTGTCGGTGAGTGATCCATCGGTGATGGTATAGGCGAAGCTATCGACGCCGTTGAAGTTGGCGGCCGGCGTATAGGTGAAGGTTCCATCAGCGGCGATGGTGATCGACCCGCCTTGCACGGTCGCGAAGGTGCCGACTGAGGCCGCATCGACAACGAGCGCATCGCCATCAAGATCGCTGTCGACGCCGACACCGGTATCATCGGTGAGCGCGTTGCCACCGACCGCGGTATCCTCGTTGGTCGTATAACTGTTGTCCACCGCGTCGGGCGCATCATTGACCGGTGTCACGGTGAAGGTCAGCGTCGCAGTGTCGGTCAGTGATCCGTCGGTGATGGTATAGGCGAAGCTATCGACGCCGTTGAAGTTGGCGGCCGGCGTATAGGTAAAGGTCCCGTCGGCGGCGATGGTGATCGACCCGCCCTGCACGGTCGCGAAGGTGCCGACGGAACTGGCGTCTATGGTGATCGAGTCGCCGTCGAGGTCGCTATCGACGCCGGCGCCGGTATCATCGGTCAAGGCATTACCCCCGACCGCGGTATCTTCGTTGGTGGTGTAGGCGTTATCCACCGCCTCCGGCGCGTCATTGACCGGCGATACGGTGAACGTCAGCGTCGCGGTATCCGTCAAGGCGCCATCGGTGATGGTATAGGCGAAGCTATCGACACCGTTGAAGTTGAGGGCCGGCGTATAGGTGAAGGTCCCGTCAGCGGCGAGGGTGATCGACCCGCCCTGCACGGTGGCGAAGGTGCCGACGGAACCAGCGTCAACAACGATCGCATCGCCGTCGAGATCGCTATCAACCCCGGCGCCGGTATCATCGGTGAGCGCGTTGCCACCGACCGCGGTATCTTCGTTGGTGGTGTAGGCGTTATCCACCGCCTCCGGGGCATCATTGACATCTCGGAACCAAAGGTCTGCGGTTAATGGGACCGCGTTGGATCCATCTGGGTTTAAGCCTGGCACGCCCTGAAGATTGAAGTTCGATCCGGTAAGGTTCTCGTCATTGACATCAAAGCCGTCAAGCGCGGCGCTACCTTCGAAGATGTCCAGTAGGCCGTCGCCGTCAGAATCAACCGTAGAAGTGATCGAAGTCGGAGCGCCGTCTCCGCGTTCGGCAATGTCTAGCGCCAAATCATTGTCCGAATCTGCATCGAGATGATCAGCGGTTAAATCGCCATCTGTATCGACCGGCGCAAGACCGGTGCCAACATGCGTGTAAGTACCTGCCGCATTAGAGCCGACACCAGCCTGGGTATCATCATAGCGATCATCCAAACCATCCGCGTTGACGTCGAGCATCGCACCGCCTGTGCCTGATGGTGCAATATAGTTCGCGGTCGATTGCGCTTCGACGTTGTCAGTTATGCCATCGTTGTCGCTGTCGATATC
Source organism: Hyphomicrobiaceae bacterium (assembly GCA_965223255.1). GTDB lineage: Bacteria > Pseudomonadota > Alphaproteobacteria > Rhizobiales > Hyphomicrobiaceae > CBDCWA01. Next base: position 2,582,778 of record CBDCWA010000004.1, read on the forward strand.
AAGATGGTCTGCGATACCATCACCGTCGCTGTCGCGGGCCTGATAAGTTTCGACCCGGTATGTGATCGGTAACGTATTGAATGTAAAACTTGTGACCTGGTTGAAGGCCGGCACCGCATCGGTACCAAACAGCAAAAACGTACTGGCGGCTGTATCGAATGTAAACGTTGCCCGATAGTTGTCCTCGACCGTACTGGCCGGATTGATTAGAAAATCGCTCACGGCTCCCGCAGCCCGAGCGTCAGACAAATCTACGGTCTCACCGGTCGCAATTGTTGCTGCAGCCTCGCCGGCTGCGTCGTTCGTAAAGGCAACAAGAGCATCGATCCCATTGGTATTTGTCAGACCGCTCCACGTGCCGGTCCGATCCAGGGCAAGCGCGTCGACAAAGCTGTCCGGATCGAAATTATCGAGATCCGTGAATTCCAGACCGTCGATCAACACGGTTCCCGTGGGCGCAGTCGCCGTAATGCGGACTGATTCCGTGGTCCCCGAAGAATTGTCTGTTGTGACTCTGTCGCCAGAAATGGTTGCGCCGAGGTTGTTTTCTACCCTGACAGTGATCGTTCCGTCGGTCAAAATGATAACCGGTTGACCGTTGACCTGTCCCGCAGCAGCAGAGGCAACGGGATCATAGGTAAGTGACGTCGTTACCGGTGCAGATACGATGAGCGTTTGCTCATCGGTATCAAGAATACCGTCGTTATCGTCGTCAATGTCGAGTGAGTCTACAACTGCATCATTATCGGTATCTGCATCACGGAAGTTTGAATCTATCACGATCGCGGTGGCGTTCGAGCCATCAACGGCAAGAAGCGGATCACCACTAAGTGCAATAGAGGTGGCATCCCGGTTTTCGTCATTGACATCGAAGCCATCGGTAACATTGGTCCCCTCAAAGATATCGAGCAGGCCATCGCCATCCGAATCCGTTGTACTGGTGATCGATGTCGGTGCGCCGTCGCCACGTTCCGCGATGTCATCGATGCCATCATTGTCGGAATCGGCGTCACGATAGTCCGCGAGCCCATCGGCTGAAGCCAACGAACCATCCGAATTAACCGGCGCAAGGCCGGTGCCAACATGCGTGTAGGTACCTGCGGCATTAGAGCCGACACCAGCCTGGGTATCATCATAGCGATCGTCCAGGCCATCCGCGTTGACGTCGAGCATCGCACCGCCTATGCCTGATGGTGCAATATAGTTCGCGGTCGATTGCGCTTCGACGTTGTCAGTTATGCCATCGTTGTCGCTGTCGATATCAAGGTGGTCTGCGATACCATCGCCGTCACTATCGCGTGTGCTCGAGCCTGCAGCCAGATCGATCTGCAGCTGATATTCGACGCCGACTGTCATCCCGTTGAGATCATCAACAGTAGCACCCGTCGTTGCCTGGATGCTAATCCCTGGAACACCGCCGCCAATATCGATGACGGACACAGTCTGGGTCACAGACGGGTTGACGGCATGCTGGATGCCATCGCTTTCGAAGCCGGTATCAAGACCGGCAGTTACATATTCTCCGGAATTGAAATCCAGCGTGAAAACTTCGGTGCCGCCGCCATTAAGGTCACCGTTGGCGGTGACATTTGAGATCGTGACCGTTGATCCGATCCACGCGCCTAAGCCTGATAAATCGATGGCCTGCAGCGACGTTCCGCCGTTCTCAGGAACACCAAAAATCGGCGTTGTGATCGTGCCACCAGCCGTGAAGTCGGTCTCGTCGACATCCAGGATACCATCATTGTCGTCATCAATATCGTCGATATCGAGGATGCTATCGCCATCCGTATCAATCTCGAAATTTATCTGGATGCTGCCATCGGCCTGAGTGCCAGCACCGTCTCCGCCGGCCGAAATTGTGCTCGATAAGGCCGAGGCATGTACAAACGAGCCGCCACCGCCACCGCCGGAATTGTTGCCGGCACCGGAGCCGCCACCTGAATAACCGCCGCCGCCGCCGGCTTCTCCACCTGTCCCCGATCCACCAGAGGTGAACCCGCGCCCGCCCGCAGCACTTCCGGTGCCGCCAGCGATCAGCGTTACGCCGTCTCCGGCGATGAGGTCGGCGGCCAGCCCGGCGGTCGAACCGGGGCCCTGACCGTCTGAGAAAATGCCACCGCCCGCGCCTGCACTCGTATCAGAGTTGCCGCCGTTTCCATTGGTGCCGCCGCTGTTGCCGGGGCCTGTTGTGCCCGTCCCGTCGCCGCCGTCTTGGGTCGCCTGCCCACCTTGGCCGTCCCCGTTGTTATCCTCAGCGCCGCCGCCGCCACCGGCAACCAGCACCAAAGTGTTGTTTATGAACACACCGGTACTGCCGCCGCCACCGGCCTCATCGGATACGTTCGATTGTCCGGCCTCGCCGACGACGTACCGGATGACATCGCCGGCGTTGACCCTAAACGTTGCGGTAATGGTTGCGCCAGCACCGCCGGTGCCACGATCTTCGTTGCCGCCGTCGCCGCCTCTGATGGTGATCGTCACCTCGCCCGAACCTGTCGCGGTGTAGCTGCCCGTTTGCGGGCCGGACGTATTGACCACCTCGGCGAGCAGACCTTGCCATTCAACCGCCGCGATAGCCTCGGTCTCAATCGCCCCGATCTCCATCTCGAGATCCCAGTCGCCGCCGCGCGTGATATGGCCGGTGTCATCACTCGAGGCTGCGATGTCAGCGCCTGTGATGGAACCAAGCAGATTTGCCGCTTCAACGCCTGCCTCACCACCGGCAAAGTCGCACCCATAAATCAGGATATCGCCGTCATCGGACAGAGCGTCCCGGAGAGATGCAAGGGCATCCTGGTGCGCGCCCTGCATGCTCGAGGCATCAAGAGCGGTATTGCCTAAGAACAGTCTGCCTTGTTCGCCGTGAGAAATGATATGAACGGCATCTAACTCGCTCCGACCGGCGAGCGCCGCTGCGATCTGATCAACGCCATCTTTTGCCGCATCCAGCATGACGATTTCGACGGACGGATCCATGCCGGCCAGGAGTTGATCCAAGTTCTCAACGTCTGCATCAACGAACGCGACTTCCTGCGTTTGAGCCGAATATTCAGGGATATTGGCGAGATAGCTGAGGTCGGAGGCCTCTTGTTCGATCGAAGACTCAGGGTTGGCGTCGTCCGATGCTTCGGCTTGCTGCTCAGCCACGAGATCGGCCGCCTGATCTGCGGTCGCACCAGCTGCAGCGTCGAACACAATCCGCGGCTCCAAGGCCAATAGTCGCGGTGCAGATTTCTGGACCAGAGTGTCGCCACTGACCGGCAGTCGGTGCTTGTTCCGCCGCATTAAGCGGCGATTAACCGCCGATCGTGCCCGACGCAGTCTGCGTTGGGATTTGTACAAGAGGACCCGAAAGGTTCGTCCCAGCTGCAACCACTTGCGTGCCTTCCGACCGACCAGGCGTGTCCAGCCAAGCCTGTTCACGCGAAAGCCCTGCACCCGCCCGCGCGCCAAAATCGCGACAGGCGAAACAGACGCCGTAAGAGCGAACAACGCTCCGGCGCGTGTAGGCCTGGCGACTTCTCGTGGATGGCGATCCGAAATAGGTGGCATGCGCAAGATGAATTTGTGAAATTAATACCTAAAAGTCTCGCCAATAATACGATAGCTGTATTAACAGAAATCCGCCGTCGCATTGTTTTAGAGAATTGTTCACGGCTTTGAGGCGCGCAAAACCACAAGATCAGCCAATACATTGGTAATCTTCATAATTCATCAATATAAAATTAGGGATTAATTGACCAAAAAAGCAAAAAATATTGTGTCATTTCATGGTGCTCGAAAAGTCGCACCAGAAAAATAGTTTGATGCAATGGTCTCCAAGACCGGCTTAGCCTTTCCCAGCGTTTTATGGATCGATTTCACAGGTAAACGTGGGAAAATTTGAATTTGGCCGGGCCATCAATATAACCCGATACAACAGGCGTCAGCCTTGCATCACAACAGCTCATTCCAATTTCTTAAGATCACTTTGAAAAGTGCGGTTGCTTTGCAAATCCTGGATGTTGCAAAACCAGATTGAAAGGAATTCTTAAAATTTAGAATTCTGAAATTTATATTTACTGAACAGTCGGCAGGCTTGCTCGGTGTCACGATTGATCTGTGGCAGATCGCACGCCGTGTCAGTTTAGCCCGATAATGTCGGGTTCGGGATTTAAGAGGTTGGCTTTCCGCCCGGTGGCAGTCAGTATCCAAGTCATGATTATCCCTCCGTGCAAGTCCTCTTCGCCGCGGTTTTCGTCGCGACTCTACATGCACGGTTCCGCATCTGTTCGCATAGGACGCACTTGACGTTCTCTCTGAGGAACAGACGCCTAAGTGCGGTAAATGTTGAGGGAGAGAGTGGTGCCGCTTGCGTGACTTGAACACGCGACCCCATCATTACGAATGATGTGCTCTACCAACTGAGCTAAAGCGGCATTACCAGGCCAGACCGGGGTTGAGAACGTTTCGATACCCGTCCTTGGTTTACAATTCAAGATGGCGCAGAGGCAATACCCATCATATGATGAGATTTTGGTAGAATTGGTCTCCGAATTGGCGATTTCCGATCGTCTCAAACCTGCCTAACCGTATTTCTCTTGATACTGAAGTCCCTATCAACGCCAACCAACGTCAAACCTGCGCCATCAAAAGGGCCTTTGCACCAAAAGGTAGTTCGCGAATGCCGGATCATAAACCGCTTATTGGCATATCGTTGATGGTGATCTCCGCCGCATTTCTGGCCGGCAAAGATGGGCTGGCCAAGACCTTTTTGGACCAGGTCGGCCCGATGCAAATGATCTGGATCCAGTTCACCGCTACATTCCTTATACTCGGCGCGGCCGCCTTACCCTTCATGGGCCGCCGGACCTTGCAGCCGACCCCGCTGGCCGGACAATTCGTACGTGGCGCGCTAAATGCCGGTGCCGTTGTGATGCTCTATTGGGGCTTGAGTTATATTCCACTGGCCGATGCGATCGCAATGTTCATGCTGGCGCCCATTGTCGTAACCTTGGTGGCGCCGTTTATGCTTGGTGAAACGATCGGCAATCGGCGTAAACTTGCTGTCGCAGTCGGGTTTGCCGGCGCCGTGGTGATCTTGAAGCCCGGCTTCGGCGGCCAAGCCTTTGGCTATTATCTGGCGCTCGTTGCAGGCATTCTTATGGGCCTGAATTATCTTGCCAATCGCCGTTTGGCCGGCGCGCAGGCCCCGATCCTCAATATTGCACATAATGCATTAATGGGCTCCCTCGCCATGACTCCGTTCCTGCCGTGGTTTTGGCAGCCGGTGCCACCAGAGGCGATACCCAAGCTGATCGGCTTGGTAGCCCTGGCGGTCATTGGTCAAGGCTTTATGATTTGGTCGTTTAATTTTGGACCAGCTCCGGTGATCGCGCCCTATGCCTATACCATGTTGGTGTTTGCAGCGATTATTGGATATCTCGCTTTCGGGACATTCCCAGACGTGTTCGCCATGACAGGGATCATCATGATCGTCGGCGCCGGGCTTTATATCGCCATGCGCGAGCGTCAAATCTCAGCTGGAAGATCTTAGCATAAGACCCACGAGGTCTGAGCCTTTCAGCACAACTTGCGGATCAACTGAAGCAGCATCTCTCGGTCTTTGCGGCTTAGCGGCGACAGCGTTTCCTCGGTGATAATTTTGGCGGTCGGGATCGCGTCCTCAGCAACCCGTCGGCCCCGCGCCGTCAATCCCACAGTATGCCTGCGCCCGTCAGTCGGATCTGGTGTGGTCTCAATGAGATTGAGCGCCCGCAGCCGGTCGACGACACCTTTAATGGTGGCGACATCCATGGCCGTTTGCCGGCCGAGTTCGTTTTGCGACATTGGCCCGCGTTCGTAGAGTTTCGCCAGCGCCGCAAATCTCGTTGGCGTCAGATCGTGCGCGATCAACTGCGAGAAAATACTGGTGTGGCGCTGCGATGCCATCCGCAATAGAAAACCGATTTGATCATCCAAGACATAGTCGGCGGCTTTGTCATCGAGAACGGTGCCTTGAGGTTTCGGATTGGCTGACACGCGGTTTGTCCTAGCTCTTGTCACAAGCGATCTATTGGATCGCGAGGATAGGTTGGGCTTCTGCATAGGCAATGGCCTGCTGCAGATCGGCTTCTGACGAGGCATGAATCAAGAATACCGGCGCACCGGCCGCAATTTCTTCACCGGCGCTACACATGAGGTCGACGCCGGCGCTCTTATCCAATGGCGCACCGGCTCGTCTTGCCGTTCCCGATATTCGCTGACAGTCTATCCCACACACCACGCCGCTTTTGGTCGCCCGCACCTCATGGATCAGCGGCCCCGGCATTGTCGGTTTATCGACCCGGCCCTGTGCATCGATAATCGCTTCGAAAGCCGCAAGTGCTTTGCCTTTTGCGAGAAGTTGACTTGCCAATGCTCGGCCCTCACCAGCGGGCGTATCTGGATGCCATTCCAAAATCAGGCCGGCAAATGCGATTGCCTTGTCCCGCAAATCCTTGGGCGCATCAGGATCATTCTTCAGCACCTGGAACACGTCACGCACTTCCAGTGCAGGACCGATACCTCGGCCAATTGGCATGAGGCCGGGCGTGACCTTGACCTCCACCGTCATACCAAGCGCGGCACCGACAGTCTCGAACAGTTGAGCCAAGTCCTTGCCATCTGTTTCGCTGGCAATCTTTGTACCCGGCCCGAACGGCAGGTCGATGAGCACATGCGACGAGCCGGCAGCCAGCTTTTTCGATAGAATGGCGGCAACCGACCAATGCCGTGAGTCGAGGGCCAGCGGCCGCGTAATGGAGTTCATGACGTCATCGACCGGACCATGATTGAGCCTGCCATTCCAGGCAATGCAACCTGATGCGGAATCAACCGTCGCCACGACTTCTTCGGCGGTGAGATCGACCCGCGCCACCACTTCCATGGCATCAGCGGTACCCGCTGCCGATGTGATCGCCCGCGAGGAGGTTTTCGGAATGAGCATGCCATGTGCCGCGACAATCGGAATCACGATCATTGTGATGCGGCTGCCGGGCACGCCACCGATTGAATGTTTGTCGACGACAAGATCGGATTGCCAGTCAAAGCGGTGCGCGTGCCTTGCTCTGGCCTTTGCCAGTGCAACAACCTCATTGACACTCAGGCTGCGTGTCAATGCGACCAGAAAGGCTGAAATCTCGCGGCTGCTGTATCGCCCCTCGGCGACATCCGTTATGATCGCATCCACGCCATCTCCATCGAGTTCTGATCCGGCAATCTTGGTGCGCAGCAGATTGAGGCTCGGCGGCTGCGGCGTGTGTGCAAGATAGACGTCATGCCCCTCCGGCAGGCCAAAAGCGTCGAATGCAAAATGACTGAGGCCAAGTTCATCGGGTCGCAATAGTTCATCGCCGGCGAGATTCATGCGCGTCGAGATGCGTGCCGAATCACTAAAGACGTCAATTTTTCCGGGCCCAAGAAATTCCTTCGGATCATAAACTGTTGAGGCCTGATGAACAAAGCAAATGGGTTCGTGCCACGTATCGACATTTACCCGTTTGAGTTTCAACCCCGCAGGGCAAGCCGACATTAGGGCGCCAACGAACTGCCGGACTGCGTTCTCAACCGTTGCATTGTTATAGACCGTGATGACTTCGGCGCCGTGCGGGTAATCCGGTACGATACGATCGAGCCGCTCTTGGATGTGTTCCTCACGTTCGCGGCCCCGGCTGCGCAGGCGGTCTTCAATCACGTCGCGATCTGCTGTGATTTCAACGATAATCGCATCGGGCCAGTCCTCGATGATCTCTGCCAAGGCGGCCCGCGAGACATTGGCCAGGACGAGTTTGCCGGCCTTAATGTCATCGCCCAGCGAAGCGGGAATACCATAGCCCAGCCCATGCGCCCGCCAGCTTGCGAGGTAGGCGCCGCGTGCTTTGGCATGCTGAAACGCCTCCTCGGTCACGCTCGTGTGGCACTCACCGGTATCGTCAGGCGGGCGTGTGATTACGCGCTTGGCAAAGACGAAACGCGGGTCATCTCTGAGCCGCTCGCGTGCGCCATTTATGATCGTGTCTTTGCCCGCACCGCTCGGGCCGACAATCAAGATGAGCCTGCCGGCCACAGCGTGCCTCCCCCGTCAATCCCGTCGGGCGTCATCGAGGCCAATGTCGACCGCGCGCGATGATTGGGTGATACGCCCGACCGAAATGAAATTGACCCCGCTCTCTGCTTTGGGGCGCACGGTATCAAGATTGATCCCGCCGGAGGCCTCGAGCGGAATGCGCCCGTCGACGATCTTGACGGCCTCACGCATCATGTCGGGTTCCATGTTGTCGAGCAGGATCATTTCAGCGCCGGCTTCAAGTGCCTCCTTGACCTGCTCGAGGGTATCGCATTCCACTTCAACTTTGCTCAGAACCGGCACCATCGAGCGCGCCCGTTTGATGGCAGCCGTCATGCTGCCGAAGACAGAAATATGATTGTCCTTGACCAGGATGCCGCTATCAAGGGCGAGGCGGTGATTGCGCCCGCCACCGCAAACCACAGCGTGTTTTTCGAGCATCCTGAGGCCCGGTGTCGTCTTTCGGGTATCGATCAACTGGCAGCCCGTACCCTCAATGGCCTTGACATATTTTGCCGTCTCCGTGGCAATGCCGCTCATATGCTGCATAATATTAAGTGCGGTCCGTTCGACGATCAAAATATCGCGTGCCTTGCCCGCCACCTTCATCAAGCAAGTACCGGTATCGACGTGCGTGCCGTCTTTCACAAAGATCTCGGTTTCAACGTTTGGCACGCCATATTCAAACACAATGCGCGCAACATCGACCCCTGAAAGCACAATGGGTTCTCGTGCATTGATGTAGAAAACGCCATCCACTTCTGCATCGACCATGATATTCGACGTGAGATCGAATTGCCCCACGTCCTCAGCGATGAACCGCGCGACCTGTTCGCGTACCTTCATGTAGTCCAGCACCAGCGCTCTCCTTCATCATCGGTGACAACAGTTATTTCATTTGCACACTAATGAAAATTGAATCCTAAGGCAACTATGGTTTTTGCTTCGATCTCAGACGCAATGTTTCTTTTTCATCGATCGCGGGCGGTGCACCGGAAATTGCAACCCCGAACAAGTCACGCGCGTCATTTGGAGTGTAGCGGGCAAGGCGCACATCCTCCAGCACCAGTCTCGGATCGCGACTGAACGGAGAGCCGTAGCCGCCACCGCCAGGCGTTTGGACACGGACCCTGTCGCCGGCATTGAGCTGGATATCCTGTTCCTTGGACAAATGCAGCGGGGTATAAGGTTTGCCTGACTGCCAAACGGTGACTTTGTTGGGCGTGCCGTCCAAGCCACCGATGGCACCTTGCGGGCCAAAGCGGCCATGGTCCATGACGAAACTTGCTTTCGCACTTCCGCGTCGTAGTTCAACTTCGTAATCAAGCCCGAAGCCACCACGCTGTTGTCCGGCACCACCAGAGCCTTCATGCAACCCATAACGATGATAGAGCACCGGAAACGCCTGCTCCATGATTTCGACAGGCGGCGCCTTCGAAATGCCAATTGTCGAACAGCCATTGCTGAGGCCGTCATGCTTGGCATTGCCGCCATAACCGCCGCCAGAGATTTGATACATAACAAAGTCGCGCGCGCCTTCCGGATCATGACCGCCAAGGGCAAAATTGCCGCTGGTGCCGGCTGGTGCCGCGGTTACGCGATCAGGTAACGGCTCGACCAAGGCAGCAAACACCGCCTCAGCGATGCGCTGTGAGACTTCCGCTGCGCATCCCGATACCGGCCTTGGATAATGGGCATCGAGAAAAGTCTCTTCGATGCCGACTATAGTGAGCGGTTCAAAGGCGCCAGCGCTTATTGGCACCTCGGGAAAGATGTGACGCATCGCGAGATAGACGGAGCTAAAAGTCGTCGCGCGCACCGAATTCATCGGGCCGATGCAGGGCGGGCTTGAACCTGAAAAGTCAAAGACCAATTGGTCATTGGTTTTGACGACCGCGAGCGCAATGGTCAGCGGCTCATCAATGACGCCGTCGCTATCGACATAGGCCTTGGATCGGTACGTCCCATCCGGGATTTTTGCAATCAGCGACCGCATCTGCCGTGCCGCGCGATCGCGCAGTTCTTCAATTGCTGCCGTTACGACATCATCGCCATAGCGGTCGAGCAATTGATTGAGGCGGTCCTCTCCCACGAGCAGCGCCGCAGCCTGCGCCTTTACATCACCGATGCGCTGTTCAGCAACGCGAATATTTGAGCAGATGATGGCATAGATTTCGTCATCCAGCGTGCCGCGCTTGAAAAGCTTTACCGGCGGTAAGCGCAAGCCTTCCTGCTCCACCGCCGTCGCGGAGGCCGAAAAGCCGCCCGGTACCGCACCTCCTGTATCCGGCCAATGCCCGGTATTCGAAAGCCAGCACAAAATCTTACCACGGCGATAGAAGGGTCGCGCAAACCTCACATCCATCAGGTGCGTGCCGCCGAGATAGGGGTCATTGACAATATAGATATCGTCCGGTTCGGGCGCACGCACGCGACCGTCCTTGATCATGCTTATCAATGTACGGGTCGAATACTGCATGGTGCCGACAAACACCGGCAGCCCACCAGCGCCTTGCGCGATAAGCGCCCCATCATGAGCAGAATAGATACCGTCGGAGCGGTCGTTGGCTTCCGCGATCACCGGCGAGAACGCAGCCCTGGAAAACGTGAGGTCCATTTCATCGCAGACCTGCTGCAGACCGGCCTGAATGACGCTCAGCGTGATCGGGTCAAGGCTCATGTTGGATCTCCGACGCTGATTAGGATATTGCCGCCTGCAGCGCTTTCTGCCCGCTCTCCTGGTCCGACCACGGTGGTCGTATCCATCTGCTCAATGATCGCCGGTCCCTGCAGCGAGAAACGCGCCGGCATATGATCGCGCCAATAGATCGCTGTGTCATGCCAGTCACCCTCGAAATAAACGGGTCGCCGACCCGATCGGGCTTGGTCTATGCTTTCGCGTCGCATGCCAGCGTCGGCCAGTGTCATGAGATCGAAGTCCTCTCGCTCGCCAATAACAGACGTATTGACGTTCACGATATTGGCCCGAATTTGCGGCAGCTGTACCCGAAAGCGTGCATCGTAGGCTGCTTCAAACAACTCTTGCATCGCGCGCTTATCGGGCCTGGCATTGGGGAGGGCGACACGCAGCACATGCGTTTGTCCAATAAACTGCATATCAAGACTGAACAGATGCTTGATCGACCGGATCGCCACGTTTTGGCTACGGATCAGGTCTTCGCCTTGAGCCACTTGTCGATCAATGATCGCGTGTAGCGCCTTGAGATCGACCTTATCCAGTTGCGTATTGATCGTTTGCACAAAGTCATGCCTGAGATCAGCGGCAATGCAGCCCAGAGCATTGGTAATGCCCGGTCGTCCGGGCACCAGCACCTTTGGAATACCGAGCTCGCGTGCCAGCTGCGTGGCATGCAACGGTCCTGCCCCGCCGAAGGCGAACAAGGCATAATCACGCGGATCAGCCCCAAGCGAGATCGAGACCATTCGTATGGCACCTGCCATTTTGGTATTTGCAACGCGCACGACGGCATCGGCGGCACCGATCGCATCAGTATCGAGCAGATCGCCCAGCTCGCGTGCAAATATTTCGCGGACCTTGGCAATCGGATCACGTGTGCCTGCTTGCGAAAAGATCGCGGGGTTAAGTCGTCCAAGCAGCAGATTGGCATCGGAAATGGTCGGGCGCTCACCCCCCTTTCCATAGCAGATCGGACCAGGCGTGGCGCCGGCACTTTCCGGGCCCACTTCTAAAAGGCCGCCTTGGTTGATTCGCGCGATGGAACCGCCGCCGGCACCGATCGTGCGCACATCAACCATCGGCACATGGATGGGCATGGCATATTCGACCTCGATTTCGTTTGAGACCGTCGGCTCATTGTCGCACACCAAGGCGACATCCGTTGAGGTGCCACCCATGTCATAGGTAATGATATGTGAAATACCGGCCTTCTGTGCCGTGTAGGCGGCTGCCTTGACGCCCGATGCGGGCCCACTCATGACCGTCTTTGCGGCATCTTTTGCAACCAGACGCGCCGAGACCATGCCGCCGTTCCCATTCATCACCAAAAGATCACCCGCATAGCCACCATCTGCCAGTTGGTCTGTGAGTTTGGTGATGTATCGCTCGAGGATCGGCTGCACGGCGGCATTGACGCTTGCGGTGACACCGCGTTCGAATTCCCTGCTCTCGGAGAGCACTTGATGCCCCAATGTAACGTGTGCATTGGGCCAGATGTCGGCGACAATCTTGCCGGCCAACGTTTCGTGTTCCGGATTTGCATAGGCATGCAGAAAGTGAATAACGACGGATTCGCATCCCGCTTCGATGAGCTGGCGGGCAGCACCTGCAACGCTGTCCTCATCTAACGGAATGACAACGCTGCCATTGGCATCCATGCGCTCAATGGCTTCAAGACGCAGATCGCGAGGAATGATCGGTTGGAACGTCCCTGTCATCCCGTAGGCTTGCGGTCGCGTCCGCCGCCCGAGTTCTATAACGTCGCGAAAGCCTCTCGTGGTGATCATTCCGGTGCGCGCAAGCTTACGCTCCAGGACCGCATTGGTCGTGGTCGTTGTGCCATGCACGATTAGACCGACTTGGGCCAGGTCCGCCTCCGCATCCCTGAGCGCATCGAGCACACCGTCCGCCTGATTGGCAAGGGTGCTCGGCACCTTCGCCAATCGGGTTCTGCCTGTCGTTGGATCGCTCGCCACCAGATCGGTAAACGTGCCCCCGACATCGATGCCGATGATCATGTGCGACCGGCCGTCCGCCATGCAGCAGCTCTCCTTTTCCCGCGCCACTTAACGCAGGCCGTCTTCACCCTTGACGTCTTTCACGGCAAGGCCGCCAGCGCGATCATGAATGCGTCCGCCTGTCGTCATGGCGAGGACCAGTAACAACTCATTGCGCCGCGGTGCGTCCGTGACGCCCACTTCGATGGCATCAAAATGCGAACGCACGTAAGACGCATTGGTATGCGTAATCGGGATATCTATGCGCGTTCCAGGCCCACCCACTTTTTTCGAAGATGGCACGATTGCCTTAGAAGCTGCGATCAGCTCGCGCATGGCATAGCCGCCAGGCACATGCCAGAGCGCGCCATGTTCCGTCTCGCCATCTTCCCCGACCACCGCGCCTTTGCCATAGCTGGTGACCGCACCAGCATCGCCGAGCGCTGCGATCAGCCGTTGCGACATCTCGAGACCCAGCGGCTTGAGATCGTCACTAAACTCGATGATGTCCTCGACGTAGCGGCCTGCAAATGGGTTTTCGATGACCGCCGCAATCCACCCACGTAGTAATGGCGTATCGGCCACCGGTCCGTTCTCGTGTCTGATTTCTTCGACACACTGAACGATCTTTCTAATCTTGACTTCAGGCATTGAGCATCCTTTCCGAATTGGGTTCAGATTTGAGTATCGTAGGTCGAGCCGCAACAGAGTACGCATGGCCCTGACAATAAAGAAAAGCAGCGTGGATTTGCCCTGTCGCACACATCGATTGGGCGACCTCGCGTCCACGACTGAGCGCTGTGTCAACGTCTTCGGATGTCAGTTGGCCGACCGAAATCGTAACCTCCAGCGTGCCCAGATCGCTGTCCGGGGCAAGTTCGATTGCCGGTCGGCGTTTGATGGCCGGAGAGCCGGGCAAGTCAACCGCGTTTGCGATAAGGGTGGCGGCGGCATCCGCCTCGGCGGCGGTGCGGGCGAGCACCGTGACGGCATCGGCAATGCCGAGTGAATGACTGCGGCCTTGCCAGCCGCTCGTCGCAATACCACCGACGCCATCTTCGGCGCTGACAACAGCGGTGCCAGCCAACGCTCCGGCGGCTTCGCCGGCATCTAGGCCTATGGTGTAAGATTGGCCCGGTGCCAGCCAGATCGCGATGTCGCCGCCGTTATTGACGCTGATGCGCGTGAGGCCGGCAACACTACGCATGCAAGACAACATATGATCGGCAACCGCGCCTGCGACGCTCGCCATCGGCGTGATGAACTGGCCTTTGTGGGCCAGAACGGCTTGCATCATGCGTATCGCGACCGGTCCCTTTGGCCAATCAGACTCATCATCGATCGCGCGCCTCAACAGTGGCAGTTCATCGACGAGGTCTTGCAGAATCGATCCAAACTGTGCCCAAGCTAATTGATAAGCAGCACCGATAGCTTCGTGTTGACCGTCAGCAGAAATGATAAGATCGATCGGACCATGATGCAGGTGTAGGCGCTTGCCGTCTGGTAAAAGCGCCGCCTGTGCACCTGGTTTTGGCTCTCGCGTCATGGTCTCAGTCCTGCCGCCGCCAGCGGTAATTGTCATGCTCTGTCGGCCACGGGTTTTCGTCGTTCTGGTCGATCTGGCGCTGTCCCGCAAGAATATGATCGTTTTGGCGCCCGGTCTCACCGGCGACCGCATCGGCGATCGACATGACGTGGTCCATATGCCCACCAAGGGATTCATAGTCGTCGCGCCGCATGGTGAATTCGATCGGTGCAACCAGCGCCGGTGTTGGCACATAGCCAAACGAACCTGCCGGCATGCGCGTCACATCGACCATGATTGTGATGCCGCCACCCGGCCAGACATAAACCGGCGCCCCACCGCACGTCACATAGGTCAACGTATTGCGGACCGAGCGAGTTAGCTGCACCGGATTTTCGGTGACGCCGGATCTCAGCGATCCGCCGGCGCCGCCCATAAACAAGACCGTGCACAAGGCCGGTTCACAATTCTCTTCGATCCGCCTAACGGACGGTAAGAGTCGCTTCGGAAGGTCCAGCTGTATGGGCGCCAGTGTTTCATCGAGTTCATAATAGGCATAGTGGTCACCGGTCGTCGAAACCATCAGCAGCGATTGCCCGGCCCGCGCAACCTTTGCATCGAAGCCTCCAACGATCGTCATCGGATCAGAGATGTCCGTGCCCCCCCATCCGGTACCCGGCTCGGCAACCTGGAAGTACCGTCCTGGTGTGGATTTCTTGCCTTTGATCTTGATGCCTGAGGGCGGCCACCCGATGACTTTTCCGGCCTGATGTTCTGACATAACGCCTGTGATGTGATCGTCCACGACGACCACTTCGTCGACCAAGTCTTTCCATTGCGAGGCAAACATACCGACCGCCGCCGAACCGCAGCCAACGCGCATACGGGTTTCTTTAACGCCGTCAACGACGGGCGGCTTGCCGGCCTCGACGACGACGGTTGAACCATCATCGACAGTCATTTCCACAGGCTTGGAGCTGCACAGATCGAGCAGGGCCTGACAGGTCACGCGCCCTTCTTTTTTGCTGCCGCCGGTCAAGTGATTGACGCCGCCGAGCGACAGCATTTGCGAGCCGTATTCGCCGGTCGTCACATGGCCCACCTGTTCGCCGTCCACGCGAACCGCATTGCATTCCGGACCCAGGTGTCGGTCGGTATCGATTTTCACTTTTACGCCGCAGTAGCTGAAAATGGCTTCCGAGACGACCGTGATCATATCAACCCCATCGACCTCACGCGAAACAATGAAGGGGGCTGGCTTGTAGTCTGGATAGGTCGTACCGGCACCGATCGCGGTGACGAAGGTATCGCTCGGAGCGACGAGTTCGCCCTGCCAGTCTTGCTCGCGGTCGTGAAATGGGACCAGCGGCGCACCGGCTTCATGGCGCCGCTCAAGCACCGTCAGCGGGTCAACACGAACCAGTTGACCGCCGTCATTGGCATAGCGGTCACAGGCGCCGGCGTTGCCGTCGGCGATATAGCACATCACCGGACAGGCATCGCACCTGATTTTTTCTGAAGTGGTATTTGCCTCAGCCATCGTCCTACTTCCCTGCCCTAACCGCTTCGATTGCGGCCAGCACCTTGTCCGGTGTTGCCGGCAGATCTTCAATGTTGGCCCCAGTGGCATCTCGGATGGCATTTATGATGGCGGGCGCCGTCGGGATCAGGACGTGCTCGCCGAGTCCCTTGGCCCCATAAGGGCCCTCGCCATCTTCCACCTCGACAATAATGCAATTGAATTCCGGCATATCCCCGATTGTGGGGATCAGGTAGTCATGCAGGTTTTCCGTCTTGCCAGGTTGATAGTCCTCCATCAACGCAAGACCGATCCCCTGCGCAGCACCACCTTCGATCTGACCTTCGACCAGCATTGGATTGATCGCGCGCCCAACGTCGTGGGCCGCAGTGAGCTTGTCGAGCTTGACCGTGCCAAGTGCCGTATCGACGGTGAGTTCCACCATTTGCGCGCCATACCCATAGACGGCATAGGGCGCGCCTTGTCCGTTTTCATCCAAGGCCGAGGTTGGCGGATCATAACTCTCCTCGGCTATGAAAACATATCCGTGGCCGTCGACATCGAGACCCGAAAGTGTAATGAGCGATGATGTCTGCCCATCAACGATCTCGATGGCACCACCTTTCATGGTAAGCCTTGCAAGCGCACCGACATTGGCATGCCTCAATATTTTCTGGCGTAACGCTTCTCCGGCACGCTTCGCCGCCATGCCGGACACATAGGTCTGCCGCGACGCAGACGTCTTGCCAGCGTCAGGCGTCAGATCGGTATCCGCACCTATGCGCTCTATTACATTGACATCGATGCCGATTGCTTCGGCCGCGATTTGTGTGATGACGGTGTTCGCGCCTTGCCCGATATCGACCGCGCCTTGATGCAGACACACCCGCCCCTCCAAGGTAATGCCGATGCGAATTGTCGAGGGATTGGGCAGTGAGGTGTTGCCACATCCATACCAGCAAGAGGCAACGCCGACGCCTTTGCGCAAGGCACGGCCATTTGCGGTCGTGTTGAATGAGCGTGCCGCGGTGAGGGCGGTTTGCCAATGCACCGTCAGAGCTTCGAGACACGCACCGATGCCAACGCCGGTATCAAACACCTGTCCGGTGACCGTCGCCGCCCCGTTTTTGAGCGCGTTGCGCAACCGGAATTCCAGTCGGTCAATCCCTGCCATATCTGCCAGCAAATCGAACGCCCGTTCTTGCGGTATGGCCGCCTGCGGCACCCCGAAGCCGCGAAATGCACCGGCCGGTGTTCCGTTGGTATGCACAGCATGCGAGATGGCGCGATAGTGTGGAATGTAATAGGGGCCTGAGGCGTGTACCGGCACCCGGTTTGCCACAGTCGGTCCCCAGCTCGCATACGCACCTGTGTTAAACGTGCCTTCAAAATCAAGACCGACCAGCCGGCCATCGCCATCACACCCAACATCGACCGATAGGTCGGAGGGATGGCGTTTTGTCGTCGACTGCATCGATTCCGAACGCGTGTAGCAGATCGCGACTGGCCGCTTTAGCTTCGCAGCAGCCAAAGCCACATATGGTTGGAAGGAGAGATCAAGTTTTGATCCGAAGCCGCCACCGCAAGCGGTCGGGATTACACGAATCTGCGATTCATCAATATCCAAAATGTCGGCGAGCGCTTCGCGGTCCATGTGCGGTGCCTGGGTGCACCCGTGCACGACAATCCGTCCCGCCTCCAAATGGGCATATCCGGCCTCTGGTTCTATGTAGGCATGTTCAATAAATGGGGTTGAGCTGCGAACCCTGACGCGATGTGCAGCGGTTTCCAAAGCGATATCGACATCACCTCGCGCAACGAAGCCGCGTACAAGGCGATTGCCGGGGCGCGTCTCATGCAGCTGCGGTGCCCCAGGTGCGAGGGCTTCAGCAGGCTTCAGCACACATTGCAGTGGTGTCCAAGTGACAGGAAAGGCATTTTCATCAAACCGGCGGATGGCGTCCGGCTCGCCGACAATGGCTGCGATCGGATCGCCGCGATGCAATACCGTGTCGACAGCAAAAACGGGTTGGTCAGCGAACGGCGGGATGACGCCATGGCAGTTCTTACCGGGGATATCGGTGGCATCCAGCATGGCATAAATGCCATCGTTGGCGTTTAAAAATGCCGCCTTATCTCCGATTTTGAATTGCGCATAATGATGGGGACTGCGGATAACCCGCACCAGGAGTGACTCTTTGATATCCTTGTCATCGCCGAATTGCAGCGTGCCATTCAGCTTCGCTGCCGCATCGACATGCATAATTGGCGCCCCCACACCGCCACCCGATTCAAGTGTTCGCGCGTTGGCACCGGCATCGGCGGCATCGACAACCGCATCGACAATTTTGCGATAGCCGGTGCATCGGCACAGCACACCGCCAAGAGCATCTTCGACCTGTCGCCGGCTGGGTTTTGCTTGCACCTTCAGGAGCCAAGCCGCGCTCACCAGCATTCCAGGTGTGCAAATCCCGCATTGAGCAGCCCCGTGCCGGCGAAAGCTTTGCTGCAGACCGGTGAGCGTCCCATCGGCGTCGAGCCCTTCGACGGTTGCAATATGTTTGCCGGCGACTTGACCGACGCCGGTGAGACAGGCGCACGCTGTCTCGCCATCGATCAGGACGGTGCAGGCGCCGCAGTCACCGGCATTGCAGCCTACTTTCGTACCGGCAAGGCCCAGGTCGTTGCGCAATACATCGGACAGTCGGGCGGCGGGATGCGCGTCGACGTTTACCGTTGTCGCATTGACCTTGAGTTCGATCATTACGCGGTCCTCATCCATCTCACCTATGCGCATTTGCCGCCGGCACTCTGCGCCGCATCCCGGACAATGCGCCGGACCAACTCAAGCGAGGCGCAGTGTCGATAGTCTGCCGATCCTCTGACATCATCAATTGGGGAGAGCGGCGCCAAATGCTTGTCGTCCACAAGACCGACCAGGTCATCGCGCACGGATTTACCGATCAGCTGTTGCTCCAGACTTGGGAGGCGTCGGGCGACCGCAGAGCAAGCCCCTATCGCGACAGCGGCAGCACCGATCACGCCGTCGTCCGCAACCTTTATGCGTGCAGCAGCCATGACAATAGAGATCACCAGATATTTGCGGGCGCCAAGCTTGGCAAATCGCGACACACCCGTTGCCGACGATTTTGGGACAAGGAGTGCGGTGACCAGTTCGCTGGCCTCAAGCTGCGTGCTTCGGTTGCCTCTTATAAAATCCTGCAGCGGCATTTGGCGTTGGCCGCGCGCCGAGCGTAATTCCACGATCGCATCTAGAAGCAGGAGCGGTGGTACGCCGTCTGCGGCAGGCGAAGCGTTACAGATATTGCCGACAACAGTAGCGCGATTTTGAATTTGGATTGACCCCACCTCGCGCGCAGCGCCTTTTAGCGCCTCGAATGAGGCGGGCAAACTACTGCGCACGATATCGCTCCAGGTCACAAGCGCGCCAACACGCCAGTGTGTGTCAGTTTCTGAAATCTCTCTCAGCCCAGCGATGCCGGTAATATCGATCACTGGATCCGTCACGGGCCGCTCGCCGAGGGCCGGATAGAAGTCGGTACCGCCGGCCAGGATCTTCCACGGCCCCGCATTGAGCAGAGCCAGCGCGTCATCAAGTGTTTCCGGACGGGCAAATTCCATGGCATGGCAGCATTTGTTAGCACACTAACGATAATAGGAAAACTTTACGGCTCCGGTCAATGCCAAATTGCCACTCATCCCTAAGCAACGGCTGGCACACTAACCCATCCAGGCGCGCCATAAAAAGTAGGCACCCGCGCAAAAGATCATCACCTCGATAATCCAGACATGTATACGGGCCGAGAAATTATTGACCAGCCACCGCGCCGCGAACGCCCCGGGAATCGTCGCGATACCGACAGCCAGGCCGATGATGGCCAATTGAAAATCGAGCAACGAAAAAGTCGAAAACATTATCGCCTTCAAAAAGGCGACGAGCATGCCAAAAACCGCGTCCGTGGCAATAAGCGCCGGACCGCCAAGCCCCATGCCGAGCAGCAAGGCCACCATCAGAATGCCAGCGCCGGGCGTGCTACCGGTCATCAGCCCGAAACCAAAGCCAATAGCTGGTGTCGCCTTTGGTCCCGGATCGATTTTACGGTCTGACAGCGCCCGCCTAATAGCAATGGATGCAATGAGAAATACGCCGATCAATATCGCGATGGCGCGCGGAGGCAACCAGTTATAAATGTATGTACCAATGATCACACCTGGAATGACAGGCAGAAGCAGGCCCTTGAGCAAGCTCGGTTGAACTTCTTTTCGATAGACCCAATACCGTGAGAAATTGGCGATAAACATCGCAATCGCCATGGTTGGGACGACCGCCTTAACGCCAACAACCGTTGCCATAACCGGCATCACCAGCAATCCGCCGCCAACCCCGCTCAGCGCGCCCACGATGGACGAGCAAAACGCGGTTATTATAACAAATAGAACACCGATTAGGTCCACGCTCATCGCCGTCGCCCCTCCCGGTGATCGCGGGCGAACCAAATAGACATCGTAGAATAGCGAGGGATCATGAACACCAAGACGTAAGGGCTACAACATAGACCGGTCAGATTTCGACCGGTCTGAGACGTGGCAAATTGTCGGAATTCGCCGGAGGAAGGGGAACAATACGCGCTCCTGGAAATCCAAACAATCCTGTGTAGACGTTAAAGGTACGCATTATAGCGTCGAACCGCCACCCTATCGCTGGACCATGGAAACCTATAAACTGGACAATAAGCGCGTAAAGACGTCTTGGGAGCAAAAAACGTATGCTGCGAACCGGAGCCGACTACCTCGAAAGCTTAAGAGACGGCCGCAAAGTATATGTCGGAAACGAATTGGTGAGGGACGTCACAACCCACAAGGCGTTTCGCAATACGGCCGGCTCGTTTGCCAAGATCTATGACCTGAAGCGCTCGAACGCACATGTCGACGAAATGAGCTATGAAGAGGACGGTGAGCGATACTCATCATGGTACCTGCTGGCAAGGGACAAAAAGGACCTACGCAAAAGAAGCGAGACCCATCGCAGGGTTGCTGAATGGACCTATGGTCTGATGGGCCGATCACCGGATCATGTCTCAACTTTTGTCACCGGCATGCGCATGCAGCCTGACGTGTTCAGGTCAAGCCGCGGTCCGTTTGATCAGAACCTGGTCAACTATTACGACCACATGCGCAAGAACGATATTTTCGCCTGCTATCTGGTCATCACGCCGCAGACCGCGCGGTCTGCCGAATTCTATAAGCGTGAGACATCACGTGGCCCGGCACTGCAGGTTATTGGCGAAGACGATAACGGCATTACCGTCTCGGGCATGAAAATGCTCGGCACATCTGCAGTCTTTTCCGACGAAGCATGGATTGGAAATATCCTGCCATTGGCCGAGGAACAAGCGGCGCTCGCGGTCACATTTGCAGTTCCGATGAACGCGCCAGGCCTGAAGATCTGGGTCCGCAAGTCTTATGAGCAGCATTCGGTGACGCCCACCGACAATTATTTCTCGCATCAGTTCGATGAATCGGACGCTGTGCTCATCTTCGACAATGTGAAGGTGCCTTGGGAAAAGGTCTTCGTTATGGATGATGCGCAGCTCTCGCGCGACATATACTTCAAGACGCCGGCGCACATCATGGGCAATCACCAGTCGATGCTGCGCTTTGCTGAAAAGTACAAGCTCTTAAACGGTATCGCTCACAAGGCGGCGGAGACCAGCGGCGTACTGCATTTGCAGCAAGTGCAGCAGACGTTGGGACGGCTGGCCGCCGGTGAGGCAGCCTTGCTTGCCATGATCGCAAGTCAAGTCGAATGCCCGCAGTCGATTGACGAAGGATACGTCCATATCAATCGCCGCTATCTCTACGCAGCCTTGCACTGGTGTGCCAACAATTATTATCAGATCGCCGATACGGTCAAAGAAACGCTGAGCGCCGGCCCATTCCAAATTCCGGCAGACGTATCGGTATTTGACGATCCTGACCTTGCGGCCAACTATGATGACTTTTTTGCCGCCCCGGGGGCAGCGCCCCGCGACCGTTATAAGTTCATCAAGATGGCCTGGGACCTGTTGGGGTCCGACTATGGTGGGCGTCATACACAGTATGAGCGTTTTTACGGCGGCCCGCCATTCATGAACGACATGTATAGTTTCTGGCATATGCCGTGGGACGAGCGCCGCGCCACCATCGATGCCATCTTGGCTGATATGGAGCTGCCAGGAGAGACGGCCAAGTAGTGCCGCCGGTTAAGCAATAACCGAACCTGTACCCTGAGACGCATCTTCCGGCGTGGCATTGTCAAAATGTTTTGCCAGGCCCAATGCCTCGATACGAGGTTTGACAGCGTCGACGGCTGCCTCACCTGCCGCGATACACTCTTCGCCGCGATGAAAGTCCATCAAGCCGATATGCGAGATATCTGGCGTGATCAAGAGGTCGACCGGGTCGGCTGCGAGTCGCACGCGGGAAATAAAGGCCTGAACAAGAAAAAATGAGTCTCCGATGATGTCGATATAGCCGGGTCGATCGCTCGAGCTAGGGGCGGGTATAACAGGTTGATCGTTGGACGAGGCCCCGGAAGCCCAAAACCGCAACCACGTCGACTGAGGCGCCACCGGTTTCGTGGCCGTCTCAGTTAGCCTGGTGGTGGTCGGCGGTGCACCGATAAGATCACCGTTCAAGCTCACCCCAATAATAACATCGGCACCAAGCGCCCGGCAGAGCGAGACGGGCAGCGGATTGACCAGGGCGCCGTCGACGAGCCAGCGATCGTTGATCATCAACGGCGTTATCAGACCAGGCACCGCAATGGAAGCCCGCACGGCATCGATGATAGAGCCTGTGGTCAGCCACGCCTCGCGCCCCGTGCTGAGTTCAGTTGCAACTGTGGCAAACTTAATGCCCGCCGCCTCAATCGATGTATCATCGATGTTGTCTTCGAAGAATTTCATCACCCAGCGGCCCTCGATAAGGCCGGCGCCCGAAATGCTGAAATCCATGTAGCGCAGCACCCGCGTGCGTGTGAGTGAACGCACCAGCTTTTGCAGGGCATCGAGATGCCCGGTGACATAGGACGCACCCACCAAAGCACCGACCGAGCAGCCACAAACGATATCAGGTTTTATTCCGAGCGACTCAAGCCTTCTCAGAGCGCCGATATGCGACCAGCCTCGTGCCACTCCGGCGCCAAGAACCAATCCGATTTTTTGTGCCATTTGGTTTCCCGCTTAGGCCCTGATCACGAGTTGTCCCCACCTGGCGGCAACGGCTCAGGCGTGATCGTTGCAATGATCGATTGATCGAGGGCTTCGTAGTCATGATAACCAATAGAGTCATAAAGCTCTTTGCGCGTCTGCATTTCGTCGAGCATGGCTTGTGTCCCTCCATCACGCTTGATCGTCGCATAGAGGCGCTCTTGCGCTTTGGCAGCGACGCGCAGACTGCTCACCGGCCAGATCACCATCTTGTAGCCCATCTCTGCAAACGCTTGCGCACTGAAATAAGGCGTACGGCCAAACTCGGTCATATTTGCAAGCATTGGCGCATCGACCG
Organism: Hyphomicrobiaceae bacterium; assembly: GCA_965223255.1. Lineage (GTDB taxonomy): Bacteria > Pseudomonadota > Alphaproteobacteria > Rhizobiales > Hyphomicrobiaceae > CBDCWA01. The sequence goes on from CBDCWA010000004.1 coordinate 2,606,175, forward strand.
CTTTTGCAAACGCCCTGAACATCTCTTCGTTCGTTAACGCTTCAGGAAAGATGGCGTCGGCGCCGGCATCCAGGTAGAGCTGCGCCCGCTTGACGGCACCCTCAAGGCCTTCTGATGCTGCCGCATCGGTACGTGCGATGATGTAGAGGTGACGGCGCGCTCGACGTGCCGCGGCAATCTTCGCCGCCATATCATCCGGGTCTGCAAGTTTCTTATCGTTGAGATGGCCGCACTTCTTTGGCAACAGCTGGTCTTCGATATGAACCGCGCCGGCACCGGCGTCTTCAAAGGCCCGCACCATATGCATGACATTGAGTGCTTCGCCATAACCAGTATCGCCATCGACGACGATGGGCAGGCCGGTGGCGCGCGCAATCTGGCGAATAAAAAAGCAGGCCTCATCGACCGTGATGACGCCGAGATCCGGTAGGCCCATCGATGCTGTCATCGCTGCGCCTGACAAGTAAAGCGCCTCAAACCCGGCCGCTTTGGCTTGTAGTCCGGCAAGCCCGTTGTGCGCACCTGGTAGTTGTACGATCCCCGGCCCGGCGACCAGTTTGCGAAAGCGGTCGCCTGCCGGCTCCACCGGGAGGTTTTCTGCAACAAGATAGGTCATCGTGGTTTGCCTTGCAGACAGGGTTATAGGGCCATCAATTCAGCGAGGCGGCTCGCCTTCGGCAGCTTTTCCAGATTGAGTACGGCATCAACAAAATCGTCGCGTTGCTGATCCGGCAGAACATCGCGGGCGAGAATATTGAACTTACGCAAGATCTGCTCATCCGACGCAAAGTCAGTTTCACTGCCCCGTGGGGCTTCCCGCGTTTCCTTATGCACGGAGCCATCATTGAGATGAATTTCAACGTGAACCTTATGCCGGAATTTTGATCCTAACGCCGTGATCTCCGGGTCGTGCACCACCTCGACCTTTTTCGACAATTCGATACGCTCCGGATTGGTTACACAGCCCTCGTCGAATTGATCCACGAAGACTTCATTTTCAAGCAGCAATGTCGCGACACAATACGGCAAATTCAGCTGCGCCGAAGTGAGCCCTTCCGGACGGTAAGGCCAACCGACGTGATCGACGGTCACCTGGCTCCCCTTGACCACGACCTTGTCCAGCTCGTCGAGCGTGAATGGGCGGCGCCCTTGGATATCACGGATCGCGTCCAATGTTGTGTGATTGGAGCCAACGCAGGAATAGAACTTGAGTGCAATATTCATGGTTTCAAATTGCTCGCCAAGCCCCGCCGTCAATTCCTCGAGATTATAGCGATCGTTGGAGCGAGAAAACGTCGAACAAAAGCCGCCGTAAGGTGCTTCGAATATGTCTATGATTCCGGTAAAACCGCGGCTTGCGAGGAGTGCGCCAAGCAGGCCGCTTTGCGCCGACTTGCCGGCATGCATGCGCTTCACCATCGCCCCGAATTGCGCCGCCATCAGTCCGGCAGATTGTGTACCGGCGATCCCGAGCGCGTGTACTGTCTGATCTGCAGTGAGCTCCAGCCCCCGCGCCGCGCCGGCTGCCGCCGAGTAGACACCGACAGTGGCCCCGGAATGCCAGCCCTGTCCGATATGCTCCTGGCCCATGCAATTGCCGACCCTGGGGCCGATTTCGTAACCTGCGACCGCCGCTGTCAGATACGCCTCTCCCGTCATATCGGGGCGCATTTCGCAAACGGCAGTGAGTGCGGGAAGCGTCACCGCGCCCACATGCAGGACGCCACGCCGGTGTACATCGTCGAGCTCAAAGCCTTGAACCTGTGTCCCATTAACCAAAGCGGCGTTGGTCGCGGAGAGGTTTTTGTTAGACCCCCAAAGCCTGCATCCCTCCGAACGATCGATGGCACTAAGTGTCTCGATGAGGATTTTGGTCCATTCCAGACGCGCGCCATAGAGGGCACAGCCAAAGGAATCGAGCATCAAGAGCTTGCAACGATGTCGCACCTCCTCCGGCACGCTATCCAGCGTTAGTCCTGAAACGAAGGCCGCTATGCCACGGGTGAAAATATTGTCTGATGGGCCGTGATCGCTCATCTTCTGCACTCCAGCGTGTGTATGAATAGGTTCGGCGAACCGCACAAGTTGCAATTTGCGCGCGCTACGTTAGACCATTTGTATGTGCCGGCGGCAAGTGCAGGCCAAATGAGCCTACAGACCGAGCGAACGGGGAGGATGACATGGCGCTCACCAACGACATCGCAAGCCGGATATGTGCCACCGGTTTCGAGCACATTCCGGCAGACGCCATCGCGGCTGCCAAGCAAGGCCTGTTGGACACGATCGGTGTGACGCTTGCCGGTGCTGCGAGCGATCCAGCCCGTATCGTCGCAGAAGCCTCAGGTGCCCGCCATATGCCCGGCCCTGCCCTCGTCCTTGGCCAGGGCTATCGCACGTCCATGCTCGACGCTGCCCTCATAAATGGCACGGCCAGTCACGCCCTGGATTTCGACGATTGCTCAAATACCTTAGGCGGTCATCCTTCGGTGCCAATCATTCCCGGACTTTGGGCGCTGGCGGAAAGCCGCGGTGCGAGTGGGCAGGAATTTCTAACGGCCTACATCCTCGGCATCGAGACTGAGACCCGCATCGCCAGGGCCGTAAATTTTTATCACTACGATAAGGGCTGGCATCCGACGGCCACACTCGGCATTTTCGGTGGCGCGGCAGCCTGCGCCCGCTTGTTACAATTAGCTGAAGACCAGGTTGCAACGGCGCTAGCGATTGCCGCCTCGATGGCGTCCGGCGTCAAAGCCAACTTCGGCACGATGACCAAGCCCTTTCATGTTGGCCAATGTGCCCGCAGCGCCTTGCTTGCAGCGCTCCTCGCTGAGCAAGGCATGACGGCTAACCACAGTGCACTCGAACACGGACAAGGCTTTTTCGAGGTCTACAATGGCGCCGGCAATTATGCCATCTCGCGCCTGTTCGATGAGTGGGCCGCACCTTATGATGTCCTCTCGCCGGGGATTTCATTTAAGCGCTATCCTTGCTGTGCCAGCACCCACCCGGCAATCGATGCATTATTGGAGATGCGCGATGAGCATAATCTTGATGCCGATAGCGTGCGCTCACTGGTATCTTGGACGCATCCGCGTCGCTTCAAGCACACGAATCGGCCAACCCCGACGACAGGATTTGAAGGTAAGTTTTCCGTCCAGTACGTACTGGCGCGTGCACTGGACCGCGGCCGCATTTCAATAAACGATTTCACCGACGAGGCTGTTCAAGACACCAAGATCCAACAGCTATTGGCCGACGTGATCACGGCCGACGCCCATCCGCGGGCCAAGCCGGACGAAGAAAACGTTTATTATGCCGAAATCACTGTTGAGACAACGGACGGTCGGACCTTGAGTAAGTATGTGGACTCACCGGTCGGTCGCGATCGCGATCATCCGCTACCGGAGGGTGCTTTGGAAGCAAAATTCGATGATTGTGCAGCCCAAGCGCTTGACCCGGCCCAGCTTTCAAATACGCGTACCCGATTGACGAACTTCGAACGCGAAAACTCGGTCTCCGGCCTTTCCAGCGTGATCGAGAGTGCCGGCCGCGCCGCGGCCTAATCGCGAATTGATAATCCAGATACGACGTGCAAACGAACAGGACCCCCCGACAGATGGTTGAGACAAAGACTTTCCCTGAAGCACCGGATGTAATTATCGTCGGCGCCGGCAATGCGGCGCTGTGTGCTGCCATCTCTGCCACTGAAAACGGTGCCAAGGTCTTAATGATCGAGGCCGCACCTGAGGAAGAACGCGGCGGCAACTCGCACTTTACCGGTGGTGCATTTCGCTTTGCCTACTCAGGCGTCGAGGACATTCTAAAGATCTACCCCGACATCACTGAAAAGGAACTCGAGAATATCGACTTTGGCACCTACGATGAGGGCCAGTATTATGACGACATGTTCGAGCTGACTCAGTTCCGCACCGACCCCGATCTGTGCCAGGTCTTAATCACCAACAGTTTCGAAACTGCAAAATGGGTTTCTGATCGGGGTGTGAAACTACAGCCTGGGCTTGGCCGCCAAGCCTACAAGGTCGATGGTAAGTTCAAGTTCTGGGGTGGTCTGGCCTTGCACATCTGGGGCGGTGGGCCGGAATTGTTGAAAGCGCTATACGCCAAGGCCGATCAGCTCGGCATCAAGATTCTTTACAGCACACCTGCGCTTGATCTCATCCGTGACGACACCGGTGTCAAAGGCATTATCGCGCGCGTTGACGGCGACCGCACCGCGATTAGGTCAAAGGCAGTAATACTGGCCTGCGGCAGTTATGAATCGAACCCCGCCATGCGAGCACAATACCTTGGCCCCAACTGGGATTTGGCAAAGGTACGCGGCACCAAATACAACATGGGTGCCGGCCTCAACATGGCGCTGGCTGCCGGCGCCATGCCGTATGGCCACTTCTCCGGTTGCCATTCCGTAGCCTGGGATGTGAACGCCCCGCCCTATGGAGATCTAACGGTTGGCGACCAATTCCAGAAGCACAATTATCCCTATGGCATCATCGTCAACGCCGACGGCGAGCGTTATGTCGATGAAGGCTATAATTTTCACTCCCACACCTACGCCAAGTATGGCGGTGCCATTATGACTCAGCCGGGCATGAAGGTGTGGCAGGTATTCGACGCCAAGGCGACACCGCTATTGCGCAGCGAATACTCGATCCGGCGCACGACAAAGGCCGAGGCGAATACACTGGAGGAACTTGCTGACAAACTTGAGGGCGTTAATCCGCAAAAGTTCCTCAAGACGGTTTACGCCTTCAACGAGTCGTGCCGGACTGATATTCCTTTTGATCCCAATGTGCGTGACGGCCGCCGCACGGAGGGCCTGGCCATCAACAAAACCAATTGGGCCAATCCGCTGGATACACCGCCATTTCATGCCTATCACGTCACGACCGGCGTCACCTTCACCTTTGGTGGCGTGAAGATTTCGACGACCGGCGAAGTAGAAGATATTTTCGGAGCGGAAATTCCAGGTCTCTATGCCGCTGGTGAAATGGTCGGGGGTCTGTTCTATCACAATTACGCTAGCGGTACGGGGCTTATGTCGGGTGCTACGTTCGGCCGGATCTCCGGTGCAAGAGCCGCGCAGTTCGTCCGCCAGGTCGAGTGACCTGCGCGAACACCCGGGCCGGGCGAGGATTAGCATTGAGCGCAAAAAATCCGCCGACGTTAATTGGTGTGATAGATGTCGAGGTCGCCGGGCACCGGTGCGTTGCGCGCAAAGTGTTTAATCTCGCAATGCGTTGAGGTGTATTGATTGACAAAAAACGGCTTAAGCGGCTCGGTCATTGCATTATGGGTCTGACTGCCGACATAAGCCGTCATTGCGGCTTCCGTCTGCCAAACACTGACCGAATATCCGGCATCCGGATCATTTTGGTCGCGTGCCAGCCACTGCACAACGAGCCCGTCGATGGGCCCGCGGGCCTCCATCGCTTTAACGTAGGCGGCTTCGTATTGATCCCATTGACCTGGTAGGACTTTGCCCCAAACTATGCGAGTGAACATGGCGCATCTCCAATATGTTGTGACGAGGCAGGCCTGCCACCCGGTCAGATTAAATGCAAAGCTTAATTGATCAGAGGCATTGTATCCAGAGCCACGACAATCGGATCAAGTAAGCGCCAGTGTCGATACATCATCGACCGTTTTCAACATTTCAAGCTGTGCCAGCGCCTTTTCCGGCTCCTGCATGCTTGACGTCAGACGCCGGAATTTCGCCGCTATGTCTTTCGAGGCGAAAGGAACCTCTGGTGTTCCGGGGAATGCTTCAATCGTGCGGGTCAAACTGCGCCCGTCGTTGAGCAAGACATTGACATCGACACCCCAACCACCTGGCGTTGCAGTCTGGCGGCGTTCGGTTAGCGTAATGCGCCGGGCGGTATCGAGGACGCGTGTATCGCTAAGCAAGGGGTCATCAAAGACGGTCGGATCGCTGACGTCATGATAAAGCGACGCCGCCACCACGAATGGAATCGAATACTGCGCAAGCATGATATCCGCCGGTGCCGCGATATTATGATGACTGACCATTTTGTCGCTGCCTTGAATGCCGATTGTCGCGATATCTTCCGGCCTGAAATCGGTTTCAGCCCGGAGCTGGCGCAGCGCTTCAAGCGGGCCGTGCGCGGTGATGTGGCAGGCGGTAGATTTAAAGCAGATCCGATCAGCCTCCCAGGTCTCTCCGAGCCCGGCCGTTAGGCGGCTTGGATCAGACGATATACAGAACGCATCAAGCAGTCCGAACTGACCATCGAGCACCGTATGCGGCCCTTCAAAGCCATCCATCGCCAGAAGCGCCGCTGTCACGCCACCCTCTGCGGCGCGCCCGAGATGCAGCCGTTTGACCATTCCGCCTTGTGGCGATTTTGAAAACGCCAACAATCCCGACGCAAGGGATCCCGCGATACCGTAGGCATTCATCAGTTGTTGTTCACTTGCCTCCAGCAACAAGCAGGCTGCTGTCGCAGCGCCGAACGGCCCCGTCAGGCCCGGCGCGTGAAATCCCTTTTTCTCTGGTGTGTGCTGGGTAGCGATACCGATACGGAACATGACCTCGATGCCGGCGACAATGGCGCGTAACAATTGGCTGCCGCTGGCGCCCACCTGCTGTGCGACGGCAAGCGCCGGTAAGGCGACCGTCGCGCCGCCATGCACACCCAGCCCTGGCTTGCGCAAATTATCGAGTTCGAAGGCATGCGCAAAGGCGCCGAGGGCGAGTGCTGCAGGCGCCGGATGCAAAGCGACACCATTAAGGCCGGGCAGGACCGCGCGACCATCCCGACCGGATTGGCGCGCTACCTGTAAGATCGTTTGCGACCACGGCTTTTGTGCGCCGAATGCGGCACAGGCGATCGCATCGATCAAGCAATAGCGAACGGTCCGTTGTGTCTCCGCTGGCACCGCGCCGAGGTCGAGCCCCGACGCAAAATGCGCCAATTCATGTACCGCTGACGGGGCGTTTGTCATGGCCAAAGGGTCTTTCAAGTTTTTTGCTCGGATCAGGTAAAAACGATACGGCGCCGAAGCAACCAAAAAACGATTGCACATGTGGAGCGAATGACGGGACCAGCGCACCAGTAGGGCGGCAATGCAAACCGCAAATGGAGAGTGCCGCGCCGCGCAGGCATCGGACCTTGGAAGGCGATGATTGGCAGATCCGAGTTAGGACAAAATCATTTTTCATTGAACAACATAAGAATAAAATTCTATTTTTATTTCCTAATAGCCATGAAATTAGGAAATTTTTCCAATATATTCTCCCTTGAACCACGCGCTGGGCGCTCGATTTGCAGCCAGCCAGCCTGCGCACAAATACACCTCAGCCGCCCGGGGATGGATCATGAGTGCCTTTCCGATCTTCATTGATGTGAGCGACCGTCGTCCATTGATAGTCGGCGCTACATCGTTAGCCCTCGCCAAGGCGCGTCTCATCCTGCAATGGTCGCCGGCCGTCACATTCGCTTCACCGCCATTACCCGAAATTGCAGCACTGCGCGAGGCGGGCAAAGCGGACGTGATTGCAGCGGAGGTCAAACCGGATGATCTTGCCGGCCGCCCCGTGGTTATCATTGCCACCGGCCTGCCTGCGGAGGATGCAAGGATAGCGCACATGGCGCGCACCTTGGGTGTCAACACCAACGTACCCGATCGCCCGGATATCTCAAATTTTTCGCTAGGCGCAATCGTTTCGCGCAAGCCAGTCACCCTGGCAATTAGCACCAATGGCAGCGCTCCGGTCCTCGCCACCCAATTACGCGCAAAGTTCGAGCAGGATCTTCACCCGCGCATCGGTAAGTTGGCCGAGTTTGCCAGCCGACACCGTGCGCGTGTCGCCGAGACTATTCCCGATGCTACCGCTCGCAGGGCGTTCTGGTCGCAAGTCTTTTCCGGCTGCGCGGCAGATTTGATTTTGGCGGGCGATGAGCGCCTCGCCCACGCGCATCTGGAACAAATGTTGGCCAACCAAAGCCAAACACCGCAAAGACCGGGCACGGTTTACCTGATCGGCGCCGGCCCCGGTGATCCTGAGCTCTTGACCCTCAAAGCGCTTCGGCTACTGAAATCGGCAGACGTCATTTTACATGATGGTTTGATGGGCCCCAACGTTCTTGCACTCGCGCGTCGTGAAGCGCACCTCATTTCTGTTGCCAAAACAAAGGGCCAGCACGCGAAGACCCAGGCCGAAATCAATCGCCTGATGCTTCATTATGCGCGGCGCGGCCAAATAGTGGTCCGCCTAAAAGCCGGTGATCCATCGGTTTTCGCGCGTGGCGGCGAAGAGATCGATATGTTGCGTGCCGCCGGCATCCGCGTCGAAGTCGTGCCGGGCATAACGGCTGCAACGGCCGCAGCAGCCTCCCTGCAGATACCGCTGACACATCGTGAATATGCCGGCGGCTTGACCGTCTTGAGTGGCCATGCCGCAGGCGGTGGCCTGCCTGACTTCGATCCCAATAATCTCGCAGCCCTGGCTCGCCAGGATGCAACCCTCGCAGTTTACATGGGCCTTTCGACCGGATGGAAGTTGGCTGCGGCGTTGATTGACGCAGGCTGGTCGAAATCAACCTCGGTCGTGGTTGTTGCGCGCGTCTCTCAACCGGGTGAACGCCGCGTCGCCCTGACATTGGGTGATCTTGCCGCAACCGCTGATGGTCTCGACCTTAAGGGGCCGGCGCTGATCCTCATTGGCCGCATAATGCAGCACGCTGCCGCAGGCAAGCTTGAGCGTTTTTTCCCCTCGCAAAAGGCGATGAATGCCCTGATTGACACTGAGGAACACCATGGCGAACAAGTCTGACATCAAGACGCAAATGACCAGCAAAATCGTCACAGCCAATTGTCTGCGGACCGGCCAAGTTGTCTATCTCGGCCCAAACGGCGATTGGCGACACTCGATCGATGAGGCAGCCCAAGTGGGCACCCAAGCGGAGCTACGTGTTTTGCAAGGCCTGGCTGCGGCAGCAGTCAAGTCCAATGCCGTCACCTCAGTATATGCGCTTGACGTCGCGAGCACGCCGGGGGGCCTCGTGCCGCAGAGCATGCGTGAGCGCATTCGCGCCGACCATTCAACGACCGTCTAAGGAGCCGCTCGCATGTATCAATACACCGAGTTCGACAAGGCGTTTGTGGCCGCAAGGGCGCAACACTTCCGCGGTCTCGTCGAGCGCCGATTGGCCGGTGACCTTACCGAGGAGCAATTTAAACCGTTGCGCCTTCAAAACGGTCTCTACTTACAGCTGCATGCCTATATGCTGCGCGTCGCGATTCCCTACGGCGTTCTGGCCGCCCGCCAAATGCGCCAACTCGCTCGCATCGCGCGGCGATGGGACCGTGGTTTCGGACACTTTACCACCCGCCAAAACATTCAGTTCAATTGGATCGCCCTCGATCAGGCACCGGACATCATCGATGCCCTCGCCGACGTCGATATGCATGCGATCCAGACCAGCGGCAATTGCATTCGCAATGTTACGACCGACCCCTATGCCGGCGTTGCAGTGGATGAATTGGAGGACCCGCGCATCTGGGCCGAGATCTTGCGCCAGTGGTCGACCAATCACCCCGAGTTTCTGTTCCTACCCCGCAAGTTCAAGATTGCGATTACCGGCGCGGCGGAAGATCGCGCAGCCATTAAGTTTCATGACATCGGCCTCAAACTTGTCAAATCGATCGGCGGCCAAACGGGCTTTCGCGTATACGTCGGCGGCGGTCAGGGCCGCTCACCTTATATCGCGCAAGAGCTCAACAACTTCGTTCCTAAAGGACAGCTCTTGTCTTACCTGGAAGCCATCATGCGGGTTTATAACCTGCACGGCCGGCGAGATAATATTTACAAGGCGCGGATCAAGAGTCTTGTCAATGCGCTCGGCATCGATGAATTGCGCCGTCAAGTCGATCAGCAATGGCAGTCCACCGGTCACGACACCGTCGATATGCCTCCTGACAGCTTGGCCCGGATTGCAGCCCGCTTTGCATCGCCCCGATTGGATACGATTTCGCAGGGCACGGCGACTAAGGCGCGTCATCAGGCAGATCCAGCATTTGCGCACTGGCTCGCTCATAACGTGGCCCCGCACCGTAATCCCAATTATGCCATTGTGAATGTTTCTCTGAAGGAGCCGGGTCAGGTGCCCGGTGATGCGACAGCCGATCAAATGGACGCAATTTCCGACTTGGCTGAGCGCTATAGCAGTGGCGAGATTCGCGTCACTTATCAGCAAAATCTGGTGCTGCCCTACGTCGCCCGAGACGACCTTGCCATTGTGTTTGATCGTTTGGTCGCAGCCGGTCTCGCAACCGCCAATACCGATCTTATAACCGATATCATTTCATGCCCTGGGCTCGATTTCTGCAATCTCGCCAATGCGCGTGCGATCCCGATTGCACAACAGATTGCCCTGCGCTTCCAGGATCACAAACGCGCATCCGAGATCGGTCCTCTGCGCCTTAATATTTCTGGCTGCATTAATGCCTGTGGCCACCATCATGCCGCCAACATCGGCATCCTTGGTGTCGATAAAAAAGGCACAGAACATTATCAGATCACGCTTGGCGGCAGCCCCACCGATCAGGCCAGCATTGGCGAGATCATTGGTCCGAGCTTTCCTGCCGATCAGGTGGCAGGCGCCATCGAAAAACTCATTGACGTATATCTGGCTGCGCGGAAGGGCTCTGGCGAAACCTTCCTTGACGCCTATCACCGACTAGGTAAGTCGCCATTTCACAAGGCGCTTTACGGACGCACGCGCAAAGCGGGCGGCAGCGGGAGTGAGAAAGTCCTGGTTGAGGAGGCAAGCGGTGTCTGACCCAAAACCATTGTTGCCGGCAAGTCCGCCCGCGCAGCAACCCGCACTTTTATGGCACCGCGAGCGTTTCGTTCGCAACACCTGGCGTCGCATGAGCGATGCCGAGCCGCTGCCACCGAACGGACGCTTTATCATCTCGGTTGATCGTTGGCGTCGCGAACGTCAGGACTTATTCTGTCCAGTGTATGACATTGGCCTGGAGCTGTCACCGGAGGACACCGGTGAGGACGCTGTGCAGCCGGCCGATTTGTCAGGTCTTCATCTTATCGTATTGCGATTTGAAAAATTCACCGACGGGCGCGCGTATTCTTTGGCACGCCGGTTGCGCCTTGAGCATTGCTTCATGGGTGAACTAAGAGCCAGCGGCGATATTCTTTATGACCAGATACCGTTGATGCTGCGTTGCTGTTTCGATTCCTTCGAGATTTGCGATGCGGCAACCATCAGGCAACTCAATCGAAGCGGGCTGCCGAAGCTTGATCTTGCCTATCAATAATCTAAATCAGCAACACTGACTTCGTTGCACGATGCCAATTTGATAAAGAAATAGCCCGCGGCTTTGGGGGAAAACCGCGGGCTTAGACGCAGCACCCGTGGGGGGGGGATGTTGCCGGTACCGCATCTTGGGGCTTGGACATAATGCCCCTAAACGAGCGAACTTCAATGCAAATGCAATTTGTCGATTAGCACTTGCTTATGGGGTGTCCGGTTTTGAGCCAATCAGCTCAACACTATTCGTCGCCACTAATGCCACCTGACAAAAAACGGCGACAGCTCTAGCATCGTGGTCTTCGGCGCTGGCAGCCATACCATGTTCTGATTGGCATAGTGGGTGTTTCCAATCACCCCTGTGATCACCGCAGTGCCTGCTTTGCGGAACATTATGTCGGTGCGGTTTATCCGCAAATTGCCATCAACCCAGATCCGCAATGTGCCATTGGCTTTCTTGGGTGAATTGAGAACAATTTCCTGTGCAACCTTAACCCAACGCCCACGCTGCAATTTGTCGAGGCCGCCGGTGACCGATAGCACCAGGCCGCCGGGATGCTGTGCGGTTGCCACGACGGCGTCGAGGCGGCCGTTGCTGCGCCAATGCAGGCGGGCCGAAAAGTCCGTCGGATGTTTACGTGCGGCGCCACGGCCGTCCAGCACGCTCGCCGCCAAGAAGCTGTGGCTGCGATCACCGCCGTAGAGGCTAGGAAGGCTGCCACCTTTGCCGAAGTGAAAGTTCTTGGGAAAAAAGACTTGATAGCTCAGGCAGCCGGCGTTTGCCGTCTTGAGCCAGCGAGGTGCCCAGCTGAAAGCAGCACCGCTTGCATATGTTGTGTTTTGGGATTGTCTTTCGCGTTTCGGAAGATGCACCTGCATCGCCACCCCAAGCGGCGCGCTGTCGCGCTTAACAAAGCGGATATTATCGAGCACCCCCCATTCAAGGCGGCCATGACGCGCTTGCAAGCTTTCCGGAGAAAGCATGCGACCGTCGGCGCGCCGCCAGGAGAGCACACCCGCCTGATTGTAGCGCTGCACGCAATCCGGCACGACGACCGGCAAAACGGCTTGCCGCACCATCAAGCCAAGGGTGAGTACGCCGAAGGCCACAGCACCGGCGTTAATCATACATGCCTTGGAAACCTCTACCTTCGATGCATTCCGCACCAGCATTGAACGCCACGCTCCCGACCAGCCAAACCATCATCTTAACTTCAATTTTAACAGAACAAGCGGGCCTGCGAAACGACTTCACAATTGGTTCCAGGTTTATCTAACAGCATGGTTTTCAAATAGTTTCTTTGAATCTACACCCACGATGATTCAGCGCTGAATGACGTTCCACATCGTACCAGAAGCGTCTCAATCCGGTACAATATCAATCCGATCACCGAAAAGCGTTCCCAACTGGCACAGCTCCGGTTTGGCCTTCAAAGTGCGCATCTGTCTCCAAATTCGAAAGTGCGATGGTGGTTCCAAGTTGGAGCACTATGATTTAGTGTCCCTCGCAGTGAGCCCCAGGAGGAAGGGATTGATGAAAACGCGCGCTGCCGTAGCTTTCGAGAAGGCCAAACCACTCGAAATTGTTGAGGTTGATTTAGAGGGGCCCCGAAAAGGTGAGGTGTTGGTCGAGATCAAGGCAACGGGCATCTGTCATACCGATGAATTTACTTTATCGGGCGCCGACCCAGAGGGATTGTTCCCAGCCATATTGGGCCACGAGGGTGCGGGTGTTGTTCTTGAGACCGGCCCTGGAGTCACCAGTCTTAAGCCGGGTGATCATGTCATTCCGCTCTATACGCCGGAGTGCCGCGAATGCGAGTACTGCCTGCATCCCAAGACCAACCTTTGCCAGGCTATCCGCGTAACGCAGGGCCAGGGCTTGATGCCGGACGGTACCAGCCGCTTTTCCTTAAACGGCGAGCCTCTTTTCCACTATATGGGCACCTCGACCTTTTCCAATCATACGGTGCTGCCAGAAATAGCCCTGGCCAAGATCAGACCGGACGCCCCGTTCGATAAGGTCTGTTACATCGGGTGCGGTGTGACGACCGGCATAGGCGCCGTCATTAATACCGCCAAGGTCGAACCTCGCGCCAACTGCATCGTGTTTGGGCTCGGCGGCATCGGTTTGAATGTCGTCCAGGGTCTACGATTGGCCGACGCAAACATGATCGTTGGCGTAGATATCAATCCGAAAAAAAAGATGTGGGGCGAGCGGTTCGGAATAACCCACTTTGTCAATCCAAGTGAAGTTGATGGCGATATTGTTGCACATCTCGTCGAATTGACCGGGGGCGGAGCAGATTACTCCTTCGAATGCATTGGCAATGTTGAGGTCATGCGCTGGGCGCTTGAAGCTTGCCACAAGGGTTGGGGCGAATCGGTCATTATCGGCGTGGCCGGCGCCGGTCAGGAAATCAGCACTCGCCCCTTCCAGCTGGTGACCGGGCGTGTTTGGCGCGGCACAGCGTTTGGGGGCGCCCGCGGCCGCACCGATGTGCCTAAATTTGTTGATTGGTATATGGACGGTAAGATAGACATCGACCCGATGATCACGCATACCCTCAAACTTGAGGAGATCAATAAGGGTTTCGATCTGTTGCGTGCGGGCGAAAGCATTCGCAGCGTGGTCGTCTATTAATCATTGAGAGATGCGGTTGAGGCACCGGCAATATTTGAGGTAACGGAGTAGAAGGGCTTCTACTCGGAACGGCGACGTGCAATACAAGTGGCACGTCCGACATAAGTGACATAAGTGGAACGAATATGGATGATAGCGCGCAATTGGGATCACAGACATCAGCGGGCTACAATGTAGCCGATGCTGACGCGACGCCGCGTCATGACTGGACACGCGAGGCCGCGCGTTCGCTTTATGAGTTGCCGTTCAACGACCTGTTGTTTCGCGCCCAGACCGCACACCGTGCCAACTTCGATCAAAACGCGGTCCAGAAGAGTCAGTTATTGAGCATAAAGACCGGCGGTTGCCCAGAAGATTGTGGCTATTGCAGTCAATCGGCCCACCATCAAACCGACTTACGGGCAAGCAAACTAATGGCCGTGGACCAAGTTCTTGCGGAAGCACGTAAGGCGAAAGAGAGCGGTGCCACGCGATATTGCATGGGTGCTGCCTGGCGTAGTCCAAAGGGTCGGGATATGGACGCCGTCTGCGCGATGATTGAAGGCGTTAAAGCTCTCGGTATGGAAACATGCGCAACGCTTGGTATGCTGAGCGATAACGATGTAACTCGTCTCAAGCAGGCAGGTCTCGACTATTACAATCATAACCTCGATACTTCGGAACGTTATTACAGTGAGATAATTTCGACCCGCACCTATGCCGATCGCCTCGAGACGCTGGAGCGGGTTCGCACCGCCGGCATTAATGTTTGCTGTGGTGGCATTATTGGCATGGGCGAAAGTTGCGATGACCGCATCGATATGCTGGTGACATTGGCAACCTTGCCGGTGCACCCGGAAAGTGTACCGATTAATCTGCTCATTCCAATTCCTGGAACACCATTAGCCGACGTTGATCCTCTGGAGCCCTTGGAGTTTGTACGCACCATTGCGCTTGCCAGGATCATGATGCCGAAGTCCTACGTTCGTTTGTCTGCCGGGCGCACAGAGATGAGTGACGAATTACAGGCATTGTGCTTTTTCGCCGGTGCAAACTCGGTGTTCGCTGGCACAACATTGTTGACCGCTGAGAACCCTGATGAAGACAGCGATGCGGTCTTGTTTCAAAAGCTCGGTCTGAAGATTGCGGGCTGAGCACCGGGCACGTCCTGATAAAGGCGCGTTCATGTTCAAGCGCTTCGAGAAGTCATTTTCCGCCCTCGAAAGGCGCGGTCGCTTGCGCCAATTGCAGCCGGCAGCCGGAATAGATTTTTCGTCCAACGATTACTTGGCGTTTTCCAGCCATCCCAGGCTGCGTCAGTGTCTGATTGAAGCGCTGGGGGCTGGATTGCCGATCGGCGCTGGCGCTTCGCGTTTGCTGCGCGGAAATCACGAAGCCATTTACGAACTTGAGACGCAAGCCGCGGCATTTTTCAATGTCAAGTCGACACTGTTTTTTGGCGCCGGATATCTGGCCAATCTCGCGGTCTGGAGTACGTTGCCGCGCCGGGGCGATCTCGTTATTTATGATGAGTTGAGCCACGCTAGTACGCGTGAAGGTATAGACGCCGGCAACGCGCAATCGCTCTCGGCCCGCCACAACGACTGCGACGCCATTCGCGAACATGTTTTAAGCTGGCGGGCGGGCGGCGGCAAAGGACAGGTGTGGGTCGCCGTTGAAAGCCTTTACAGCATGGATGGCGACAAAGCGCCCCTTGCCGACATCCTGGCGCTTGCCGATGACATCGAGGCCTTCATTGTCATCGATGAGGCGCATGCAACCGGAGTCTTTGGCCCGGAGGGTCGCGGCCTAGCCGCAGAATGCGAGGGCCGCTCCAATCTGATCACCATCCATACGTGCGGCAAGGCATTGGGCGTAATGGGTGCAATTGTCTGCGCCGAAAAACCGATCATTGATTTTCTAGTCAACCGGGCGCGCTGTTTCATCTACGCGACAGCGCCATCGCCTGTGTTGGCGGCGGGTGTGGGCGAAGCCTTGAAATTGTGCCGGACCGAAGTTGAACGCCGCCGCCAATTGCATGCGCGCATCGCAGCAGCCAATGCATCGCTGGCGAGAATTTGCGACTTGCCCGGCACCGGCACCCAAATCCTGCCGGTAATACTTGGTCATGATGCGCGAGCGACCAGGATCGCTGACGCATTGCAGGCCGAAGGTTTTGATGTGCGCGCTATCAGGCCGCCGACGGTCGACGAAGGCACCGCGCGCTTGCGCATTGCCGTGACATTAAATGCGACCGAAACAGACCAGAGAGATATGTTTGCGTGTTTGGCGACAGCGCTGGAGAAACACCGGTGAGCAATAATGGGTATATCGTAGCCGGCACAGACACCGATGTCGGTAAGACGGTTTTTGCCGCTGCATTAACGCGCGCGCTCGAAGCCACCTATTACAAGCCGGTCCAGGCCGGGACGTCGACAGAAACGGATACGGAAACCGTGGCATGCTTAAGCGGGCGCGGCGCTGGTTCAGTCCTACCTGAAGCCTATCGTCTGAAGATGGCAGCCTCGCCCCATTTGGCCGCGGCCGCCGAAGGCATCGAAATCGACTGCGCACGTTTACAGGTGCTTCCGACAACATCTCCGCTCATCGTCGAACTTGCCGGCGGCGTCATGGTGCCACTGACACCACGCGTGGTTTTCATCGACATCATCGGCGCTTGGGACCTGCCGGTGATCCTGTGCGCGCGCACCAGCCTCGGCACTATCAATCATACTTTGTTGACGCTGGAGGCGCTGAGGAATAGACGCATACCGATCGCCGGTATCGCCTTTATCGGCCAGCCGCAACCCGAGGTCGAAGCGACCATCACAGAACTATCGGCTGTTGCAAGATTGGGGCGGTTGCCATTCATCGATCCGCTGACGCCAGACCAGCTCTTATCAGCATTCAATGAAAATTTTGATGTTGGAGACTTGCTGAGGGCAAAGGAGAGCGCCTAGTGCTCGCAGGTGAAAAGTCCCCGGTATGGCACCCCTTCGCACAGCATGGGATTGTGCCCTCATTTCCCGAGATAATTGCCGCTGAAGGCGTGCATCTGATGACGCGCGATGGTGCGCGGATAATCGATGCCATTTCGTCATGGTGGGTGATTACGCATGGCCATTGTCATCCACGCATCGTGGCGGCCATCAAGTCGGCGAGCGACCAGCTGGACCAGATCATTTTCGCAAACTATACCCACCCTTATGCTGAGGATCTTGCCAAGCAGCTTGTCGCCGTGACGCCTAAGCCCCTGTCGCATGTATTTTATACCGACAGCGGTTCGACGAGCGTCGAGGTTGCCTTGAAAATGGCACTCGGATATTGGCGCAACATCGGCGCACCGCGCCATAGGATCGTTGTTCTTGAGAACAGCTATCACGGCGATACTGTCGGCGCCATGTCGGTTGGCGCGCGCGGCATTTTCAGCACCGCTTATGAGCCGCTTCTGTTCGACGTAGAAGCGCTGCCGTTTCCACGCCCCGGTGCCGAGCAAGTCACGCTCGATGCTCTGGAGCGTGTCTGCCGTTCGCCATCGGATAGGCCGGCAGCCTTAATCGTCGAGCCGCTGCTCTTAGGGGCGGGCGGCATGTTGATGTATGATCGTGCAACGTTGCATGAAATGCGCCGTATATGTGCGACACACGATGTTCTGTTTATTGCCGATGAAGTGATGACCGGTTGGGGGCGTACCGGCCAGCTGTTTGCAATGATGGATGATAAGTCAGCCCCCGACATTGTCTGCTATGCAAAGGGTTTAACAGGAGGCGCTCTGCCACTGGCCGTCACGATGTGCACGAGCCCGATTTTTGAGGCGCACCTCAGCACCGACCGGGCCAAGACGTTTTTCCATTCAAGCTCTTTTACCGCCAACCCGATTGCCTGTGCCGCAGCGCTTGAAAATCTCCGAATCTGGCAAGATGAACCGGTGGCCGCGCGCATCCAGGCCCTGTGCCAAAGTCAGGCACAGCAGATGACAAGACTATCGGCGCTCACGAACATAGAAGCGACGCGCCAGCTCGGCACGGTCACCGCATTCGATGTCGTCGTAGAGCGGCAAGGTTATTTGGCAGAAATTGGCCCGCAATTGATGCAGGCTTTTGCCCAGCACAACGTGCTCTTGCGTCCACTTGGATCGACAGTTTATGTAATGCCAATCTACGCGACCTCGGACAGCGACCTGGCCCAAATCTATGATGCTATCATCGACGAAGTTGGCCGGTTGGCAGCGTGACGACCATGACGGCAATGACGAAGTGTAAAATCATTGGCTTCGGCCACCGTCTCCCCGCAATTGCCGTCTCGAGCGCCGAGCTGGAAGCTGAATTGGATTTGCCGTCCGGCTGGATCGTAAAGCGCACCGGTATTGAAAGCCGGCGTTATACCGCGGCGGGAGAGGCGACGTCGGATCTGGCGATTGGTGCTGCGCAGGACGCTTTGCAGAGCGTTGACATTGATCCTCGCACAATCGGATTGGTCCTTCTGGCGACCAGCACGCCAGATCATCTTTTGCCCCCGACCGCGCCTAAGATTGCCGAGGCCCTGGGCTGCCGGTCCGCCGGCGCCATGGACCTGGCTGGCGCCTGCACCGGTTTTCTGCAATCATTTATTCTGGCCGCGAGCTATGTCGCAATCAACGACGTGCCAGCAATTGTGGTCGGCGCCAACACGTTGTCGCGCCGGGTTAATCCTGACGATGTTTCAACGCGGGTATTGTTTGGCGATGCTGCCGGCGCCGTAGTGCTCGCCCCGGCCAATGGCTCACCCAGCGGCATTCTAAGCCACAGCCTCACGAGCACAGGAACCAGCTATGATTTGATCAAGGTTCCGGCCGGCGGCAGCCGGCAACCAATTGCCGCCGACACCAACATCGAAGAGACCAGGATCAGCATTAACAATCCTCGTCAGGCTTACGCCAACGCTATCGAAGGGCTGATTGAAACCTCTGAGGCCGCCCTCTCAAGTGCAGGATTGGTATCCGCAGCGCTGGACTGGTGGATACCCCACCAGGCAAATCTGCGCTTGTTGGAAGTGGTCCGCAAGCGTCTCGGCATCCCATCAGAAAAAATGCTCACCACGGTTGGAGAGTATGCCAACAGTTCTGCCGCCACTATACCATTGACGCTCTCAGTTCATCGCCAAAAACTTCAGGCTGGCCAGCGCATCATGATGTCCGCGGTCGGCGCCGGATTTGGTCAGGGCGCCGCAGTTTTTCGCCTGTAAGCAAGAAAGACGCCGGAGATTTGCAATAGTTATAGGGCACCGGGTAGGCTGTGTGTCGCAAAGCCCAAGACAGGCGTGGGGATGGCAAGGATTAAAAGTGCAGGACCAGAATGAGGGCGGGCCGACGCCACCAACCAAACCCAGTTTGTCGAGAGGCGTTGAGTTCGCAATTTATGCGATAGGCGCTTTTGGCAATTCGGCCAACCTCGTCGTTGCAGTTATTATACCGTTCTGGGCAATTGCTATCGGCGCCTCTCCAATAATGATTGGTATCATTGTCGGCGCAAGGTATTTCCTGACGACGCTTCTTTCAATTCATGGCGGTGTGATAATTGATCGCATCGGCACGCGCCGGGTGTTGGTTGCGTTTGGTATCGTCGCTGTGCTGGTGCCGCTATTGTTTCCGGTAATGCCAACCATTTGGGCCGCGATCGTCCTGCAGATGGTCGGCGGGCTGGCATCGAATTATGGAACCATCGGCTCACAAGCGTTGTTCGGCGATTTGATGAAAGGCAGTACCATTTATGCAGGTCGCTTTGCTTTTGGACTTCGGGTCGGTCAACTTGTAGCCCCGCCGCTAGCCGGTTTCGTCTGGGACATCGGCGGACCCTGGGCGGGTTTTGGTCTTCTCTCCCTGTGGGGTGTGGGCCTGCTTGCGTGTTCTATGGCACTTCCAAAAACAATCAAGGATACATCGCATGTCCAGATTTCGGTTATGGATGTTTTGCCACGGCCATCGGACTACATCGAAACATTGCGCATGCTGGCGCTGCCGGCAGTGCTGTTCACATTCATCATGACCGGCCTTCGCATCGGCGGCCAGGGCATGCAAGGCTCGTTCTATATCGTCTACCTTGAAGGGCTTGGATATTCCGGATCATTGATTGGACTATTGGTCGGCGCGGCGAGCATCACCGGCTTTGCCGGTGCATTGTCGATTACCGCCCTGACGCGTGTCATAGCAGCGCAATGGCTGCTGATTTCATCGGTCGCGATCACCATAATATGCGTAATGATCACCCCGCTCCTTGCCGGTGTGAGCGCTTTGTTGCTACTGGCGATGGTGATCCGCGGTGCCGGTATGGGGCTATCGCAACCCTTGATGATGACCATTTTGGCCCGGGCGGCCGGTGATGGCAATCAGGGCAAGGGTGTGGGCCTGCGTACGACCGGCAATCGCCTGTCATCCATGGTCGTGCCGATTATAATGGGTGCTGTTGTCGAGTGGGCCGGGATCGTTGCGAGTTTTTATATCGTCGGCGCCGGCTTGTTGATCATGACCCTATTGACCATCGGCATTGCGCGCCGCTCACGCGCACAGGAGCGCGATGCATAACAGCTAGGTCATCGGGCGATAAATCGCAGAAGCCAAGGTGTCTGAGAATTAACGCCCTAAGATGATCGCGGCCCAGGAAGAGAGCAACATCCCCATGCAACAGCATAGGCCTTGCAATTCCCGGCCGGCGCTGCAACAACTCCGCCATCTTAGTGCGCTGTGCCATGCGCGTTTAAGCTAAAGGGCCCCGGTGCCAGGAATGACGAATGCAAAGTGACGAACAAGATCTTATGGAGCTGCGCCTGATCGCCATCCGATATGCAGCCAACGATACATGCCTTTTCGAATTCTCGAAGCTGGATGGTAGCGGCTTACCGGCTGCGACGGCCGGCGCCCACATCGATTTGCACCTGCCCAATGGTCTCATTCGCCAGTATTCGCTGGTAAATCCGCAACAGGCACCCAAGTCCTATGTTGTCGGCATAAAGCGCGACGCGCAAAGCCGCGGTGGCTCCAAGTTCCTTCATGATCAGCTGCGCGTTGGCGCCATATTGCGTGTCAGCCACCCTCGTAACAACTTTGAATTGGTAGAGGCAGCGCCACACATCGTATTGATCGCCGGCGGTATCGGCATCACGCCGATTTATGCGATGGTTCAGGAGCTGCGCCGCAACGGGCGCGCGTTCACGCTTCACTATGCCTGCCGCTCGCGCGCCGACGCCGCATTCTTAGCAGAGCTGTCGGATCTCACGGAGGCGCACATCAGATTCGACAATGAGTCGGGCGGCACCTTTTTGGACATCAATGCTGTTATTGGCTCAGCGCCTGCGGAGTCACACTTCTACTGCTGCGGGCCAACACCGATGCTGGCGGACTTTGAGGCTGCCACAGAAGCACTGCCCGCGGAGCGCGTTCATGTCGAATATTTCACCGCCAAGAGCGAGGCGGCATCCGAGGGCGGCTTCATTGTCGAGCTCGCAAGGACTGGGCAGGCAATCGAGGTGTCAGCTGGTCAGTCGATCCTGAGCGCATTGATGGATGCCGGCGTCGATGTCACCTATTCCTGCACCGAGGGTATCTGCGGCGCGTGCGAAACCCGCGTCATTTCAGGAACTCCGGATCACCGCGACAGTATATTAACCGAGCAGGAGCAGGCGGAAGGCAAGACCATGATGATTTGTTGCTCGGGCTGCAAATCCGATCGCTTGGTGCTCGATCTATAATTGCAAACCCAATTCTTAAATGAACTGAAGCGGACCTCACGATCCGCTTCAACGCATTTGAATGCGACACTACTTCGCAAATAGGCCGGCAACTATTGCTGGCATTGGTCCTGCAAGTCCTGACAGGCCCCGCCATCCCCTTGGTCACAACGGTAGCCAAGGTCGTCGCAATACCCGCCATCACCACTGGGATCACCGCCGCCATCGCCATGATGTGGTGGCGGCTGGTCGCCATCGTAACCGTCATCACCACGATCGCCTGCGCGAGACTTATTAGCGATCGCTGCCGCTATACCAAGACCAATGATCGCTGCCGCCGCGCCAGCAGCACGCCGCCGATTGCGCCGCCTATTGGAGCGTCTGCGCTGCGCCCGTCGGACCCGAGCCCGCCGCCGCACTCTCTTTCTTTTGCGGACCTGTGCGACGAGAATCTCGCCGTATGCTGCGGTATTGGCTTTTTTAGAAACACCGGCCGTATCGGATTGCGGGGCATACCGCGCGGCTTGGGCGCTGCTAAAGAAGAAGGCGATGCCAAGCACTACTGCTGACATCAGTTTCAAATAGTGGGACATGAACGTCTCCTTTGCTGCCGGGCCCGTTGGTCCGGTCTTCTAAAGTCCCCGACAAATCGCGCGTGTGGTTGATTGTAAACGACATTCACCAAACTGCAACAGAATTGCATGAAATCTTGGCAAACAACGCCCTCGTAAAGCATGAATCAAAGGCTGCTTCTGCTCGAATAGAGCCGAAGATGTTGGGCAGGACGCCTACTCTGCAGCCTTGCCAAGCGTGCCATCAGCGACCGCAGTCCAATCGGCCTCCAGCGGTACAATTGCTTCTGCACTCTTAAGCTTGCCAAAGTCGACCGGTTCACTAAGCCCGGGTGGCAAAGTGCCGTCCGTCATAAATTTCTCGACCGCGTCGAGCATTAGCCTGCGATAGTGAATGACGGCGAGATCGCTTTGGCCGAGATTTTCTGTCGAGCGATCGACAATCGGGCCCATGCTTTCTTGTACGGCAAAATCTTCCGTGTTGATTCCGGGAATACCTGACTGCGAACGCCCTTCGCGCATGGCGTCACGATCCTGCAACCAGTTATTCTCGCGGCTGGCGACCTTGCGGTAGGCATTGTCCATGTCGATGCCGACACGCACGCCGTGCTTTTGGTAATAATGCGCGCGCATGTTTTCGGTGAGGTCCGCATCATAGTTCCACATGATGTAATAGAATTTGGTGTGGGTATCATCTATGGGCACAAAGGCCTGCATCGAACCCCAACCGCGTGGCGCCGGAAAGATTGCATAACATGGCGCGACGAACAGCGTCACACGCACATACTTTTTCGACTGCGGATCTATAATGGGCTTGCGAATGGCTGCGTAACGAAATCCGTAGGGCTGCATTTGGATTTCGAGTTTCGGCGCGCCATCATTAGATGGTCTGGCAAAGTGGCCATCTCTTTCGTCGCCCTGAACGGTCTTTGCCACACCTTCCTTTGGCCGGATCTCGGTAGCGTGAAGATAATTGGAATGGGCCGAGTCAATCACACCCTCCATCGTTTGTGCCCAATTGCATTCTTCGCGTGCCTGCATAATCAACACGCGGGCGCTCGGCATCTGCGTAAACTCAAAGTCCATATGCGGCGGCATTTGCTCTTTGGGACCCATGTAGGCCCAGACCAGTCCGCCGGCCTCATGGACCGGATAGGCGACAGCCTTGACACGGTCTTTGAGCTTGCTGTCTTCGGGCTCGGCCGGCGTTTCGAGAATTGTGCCGTTCTTGTCGATCAGCCAACCGTGGTAGAGACAGCGCAAACCGCAATCTTCGTTCTTGGCGAGCACCATTGAGGCGCGCCGGTGCGGGCAGTATTCTTCGATCAGGCCGACGCTACCGTCAGGGCTTCTGTATGCAACAAGATCTTCCCCGAACAATCGGACCCTCTTTGGACCGCCTCCGGCAACCAAATCATCAGAAGCCAGGGCCGGGATCCAATAACGCCGCATGAGCTGGCCCATGGGCGCATCGCCCTCGACGCGGCACAAAAGCTCATTCTTTTCTTTTGACAGCATTATAATCCTCCCGAGCAAGCGTTTTGGTTCATTGCCCTAGCCCATTCGATGCCAATCTATTGCAAATCGAAATTGCGCGCATATACCTCGCGAACCGCGGCTATTTCGTCTGCTGATAGCTCTTCCAATTCCGGTGTTACAGCAATTTCCTCGAGTTGAGCAAGATCGGAAGGCCCGGCGATGACAGTCCCCACGGCAGAGTGCATCAGAGCGAATAAATAGGCCGCGACCGGCAGACTTCTAGGTGGCTTATGCAGAAATGAGAAAGCCTGGCCACGCGCGATTTCGGGCTTGAAGACATCCGGCTTGCGCGTGTAGATGCCACCTGCCAGCGCATGGCGTCCGGCAGCGCCCCGGGCGACGACCTGCGGTGTCAATGCCCCGCCCGACAAAGGCCGTATGACGGCCACGCCGACATCGCGCAAGCCTGAATGGGTTATAATGCCGTCGTAATTTTCGTAATCACGACCGTATTGAATGCCCGCCGGCATATTCATCCCAGCGGTCGGATTAACGATATTATACCAGCAATTGATGGCACCGAATAACCCCGTATCGAGAAGTGGCTTAACTGCTTCCGGTTGCGCATTTTCGCATGTAAAACCGAAGTGTTTGACATTTCCCGCTGCCCGCGCCCGTTCCAGCCCTTCGAGGCAGGGCCCCGTGAAGTCGTCTGGTGTCAAAGGCAGCCAGTGTGCCGCATCCGGATTACGCGCCAGCCGCGGCGGATTATGGATCATCAGGACATCGATGACATCGACCTGCAGTCTCCTAAGGCTTGCCTCGACGGAACGTTCTATGCGCCCCGCAATATCCTCCATATCATCCGCCATCACCTCGACTTTGGTGCAGATGATGGCAGTGTCCGGCTTCAGTATATTAAGCGCACGGCCAAGATTTGTTTCAGCTCTGCCCTTGCCATAGTCTGGTGAAGTATCGAAATAGTTGATCCCGAGCGCGATGGCGCGTTCAAGGGCCGCCAGCTGTTCATCTTCTGAGGCATTGACCATAAGTCCGGCGTTGTCACCGGTCCCGAGCGAGATCGCTGAGACTTCAAGGTTTGTTTTTCCAAGCCGTCGATATTTCATTCTGTCACCTCTGCCGTGCCTCTCGCCGACATCAGCCATAGCAAATCAATTCCAAGTCTGCACCTAGCGCAACTGCGCGAAGATAGCGCATGAATTGGCCGCAAGAGAAGCGGCGTCAATTATCTGCGACGGATCGCGTGTTAGGAGGGGCGGGCGCCGGATAGGTGCGGGGTTGGACCAGCGCTTCGATCAGCGCACCATGATCGAGTGCGATCAACGGGCCACCGCGCGCCTCAAGCCAGCCGCGAACGCGGACACGCTTGTCTTCAAGTGACTTGACTGCGAGACCATTCCGCTTGGCTTCGCGCTGCCTGCGCCGATTGAGCACGACCGTGAAGTCGCGCCGCCAATTTCGTCCGAAATTCAGATAAGCGCGCCTGCCTCTGAACGAAACACGCCAGACACGCCCTGCAACGATCTGGAAGGTGCCAATACGCAAGTTTAGGCGTCGAAGGTCCCCGGACCGTATCACTTGGTAAGCCGCATATTGCCAGATCCCACGGCCAAGGCGCCGCGATATGGCTTCAAGAGCAAGCAATTGCGGCAGACATGGCGCCGCCGGACCGACGCTGTATGTGCGCGCCAGACCAGCTTCGACGAGGAGGCCCTGCACGAGCTGGGCGTGACCGTTTCGCGTGACAAAAACATAGCCGTTAATATGACCATAGCGATCAACAACACGGCCTGACCGGGCGATTGTTATGTCCCGTCCGGCAACAATTCGGTTGAGCAATTTAGCGGCCTCCTCGGCGAGCGCCCAATGCCCAACCTTGCCGCGGACATCTAAGGCATTGGGCAATAGGATACTGCGCAAGCGGAGCTTGGTCGCGTTGCTGAGTGTCATCAATCCAAAACGGTCGACATCGCTGACCGTATGCCTAGATCGATTCTCAAGATTGCAGGCATTTGTCCTCTTGTCTGCGGCATCGGCAGGATCTGCAAAGCTCACCAAACAGGCCAATATAGGCATCAGTTTTTTTGCACGTGGCAACACGTCGATCACGTCTGCTTCTATTCAGCCCTAAGCGCCGGCGCGCTAACGCTATCTCGCCCTAAATGTTACAACGTAGTCGGATTAATATGCAATGGCGTGGGTGTTGCCAGTCGCACAGGCCTCAGCGTTTGAGAAATTGCGACTTCAGGGCCTTGGCAAGCAGCCGGCCGGCGCCGGCGGCCTGCCCCATTACGCGCCGCCAGTCCGTACCGTCCTTTCGGATTTCGGACATGAGGCGTACCAATTGCGCGCGTTTAGCGTCATCGAGATGTGTCGATATGCTGGCCCAAACCACGTCGACGTTATATGTGCCGGGCGGGTCTGCGAGGCAAACTGGCGTTATGTCTTCCGGCGCCAGACCTAGATCTTCTACAATGCTGGCGAGTGCGCTCGTAATAGATTGTACCTTGGGGTTTTCAGCGTCGGTCAGATCATAAGGCGGCGTCCAGTCCTGGATCGGTCGCAAACGATCAATGTGGCTGGCGACCACAATCCGTGGCGGGCGGCGCAGATCGGCACGCCCGGCGAAAAAAGTATCGATTGCCGCGAGCCCTGCTATATCAAGGAGGCGGTCGGCCCGATTGGCTGCAACGACCCAAATCAGCAAGTCTGCAGCGCCTGCGTTCGAAGCTAGCCTGTCGAGCGCGGCGGCATCGTCTTCGATCGCTGGCGCATCGACAAAGATCAATTCCGCCAATCCGTCTAGCGAAAGGCGCACAGGCACAAATTCCTCTGATCCCGCGACGATGTCCGCCGCGACGGAAGTTTCAGCGCCAAGCGCATTGATTAGACTGGACTTGCCGGCACCCCTTTGGCCGGCCACCAACACGCGTATGGGTTCTGCCGATTGTGCGGCCTTGGCCTGATCATCGCGCGTTTGTTGACTGATGTGGCTTGCCAGTTGCTTGGTATCGATTTTAAGCCGGCCGCCATAGAGGTCGATTGCAGCCCGCCCGACCTCCTGTACATAGGCGCGCGCGAGGCGCTTTGCCAATTCTTCACGCACACTGGCGTACATGGATTTCGTCATGCGTTCGCGCATTTCTTGGGTCGCGGCGGCAACGGGGTTCATAAGTCGAACAATGCGCCAGAGATCGTAGGCGCGATTCGCGATATCAATTGCCGAGCGCCAACGATAAATCTTGATCACCTGACCAACGCTGAGTTGATCGCCGAGCGGCACGTTTTCAACGATCATTGGCCTGAGGCGTTGGGCAACTTGCTCGATCAGAGCGAGGGCTTCGGGCACGGTAAACCGCCAGATGGCGTCACTGGTGTCGGGGTGCAGCTTGGTTGCAACCGCCTCAATGGTTCTAACGCCAAGCGCTAGGATCTGGTCCTTGTTCGTGAGTTGCTTTGGGTCCGCGGCCTCGGCAATATCGTTCACGACGCGCCATGCCTCTTCCTCGCGTGGCGAATAGACCATGCCATCCGCTCCCCCTCCCGCATCGTCCGCCTCACGGTCGATCGGCGCATGCTGCCTCTCAAGCCAGCGCACGACAAGAAAGGTGGTGAGCAAGCTAAGACCCGTCAGGCCAAGGGTGAGAAAGACCCAGACGAGTGTGTAGCCGCGCTCCCAAAGCCACAACCAGCCAAGCACGCTCAAGACAGCAATGGGGAGAACGACACCCATGCCTATACCGGCAATCGTGGCGATAAGCGAAAGCCGTCGTCGCGCCGCAGAGCGCTGGATTGTGGGTTTAGACTGGGATGTCACCGGGCTGCCTTTTGGTCATTGTCGCCGCCACCAGCACCAAAGCCGTGCCGCTTGGCCAATTGAAAGGCTTCATGCAACGATTGAGAGTAAGTTCGCGCCACGGCGTCGGCATCGACTTTTCCGTGGCGTCGCCGGGCGATAAAGAAACACGCCGCCTTGCCAAGCGCAAAGGTGGTTGCAAAGCTTGTTGCAGCCGCAGCTGCTGCGCCAATGGTTTGGCCATAGATGGGTACGAGTTTCGTGACTTGCCGGATACCAAAGGCGGCAATCAACCTGGCCACAACACTTGACCCTAGGCAACCTCCGAACTCGGCCAGTGTCTGGCGATCCCATTCAACACCATAAGTGCGCCCTATGGAATAGAGGAGTCGCGCTTGAATACCAGGCACCGCAAATGCACCGGCAACCGGTACCGCATCGGCTGCGGCAGCCGACATGGCATAAGCCATAATCTGCGGCTGCGCCTCAGCCCCGACCTGATCACTGGCGTCTTCCGAAATGGATTTCACCGCCGCACCAAGTGCTGCTGGGGCCGCGCGCATCAGAGCGTCCTGCAATGCTTCAAGTCCATAATGGCGCGGTTCGAATCCGTCGCCTTCAAGCGTAAAGTCTATCGCAACGAAGAGCGGTGGCTGCTGTCCAGCCAGGCTGTCAAATTGGCCGCGTTGATGAAAAAGGCTACGTCGCAAGTCTTCGGGCACGCCAAGCGCATGCAAACTTTCTTGAGACTTGCCATCGAATGGATAGGGCCGAATGTGCGCCATTCCGTGCGGGTACCCCTCATGCAGGCAGGTTTGGGCGACAACAATCGGCCAATCGGGATGGCGGCTGCGAATATCACGGACTGCGGCGAGGACTCTGCCCTGATTGTGATCCATCGCCCGCATGGCAACCAGCAACAGATGCGCATGTTGTTCTGCAAAGGTCAGGTCTTCTTGCGGGTCGTAACTCGCCTCGCCAAGTCCGCGGGTGTCCAGAAAGCGAATGATCGGCGCGCCATTGGGAAAGTCATATATCTGTGACGCCTTTGTGCAGGCTCGATAACCTGCACCAACCTCGGCCGCTGTCTGCCCCGTCAACGCCTGTACAATTGAACTCTTACCGGACTGGACATTGCCGAGCAGCCAGACGACAGGCGCCTCGGGCGTTGCGGTGTGCTGTGCACCATTCGCGTCGGACTGTGTGGTCATGACTTTCAGCCACAGGTCCGCCAGTCTCTGAGTGAGGCCATCACCTTTCCCGGCCTCGCTTTTTTTGTTTGATTTGCTCACCGCCTGCCTTTTCCAGCCGCAACCAACGGATGCCAGCCGCCACCTCGTATTCTTCTATCCAATAGGTAGTGGTAGACTGTGTCGGTTACCAGAGAATATCCGGCATGTTAACGCGCGTCGCGCACTCTGAACGCACGTCAACTGAATTTACTTTTTCGGACAAGGCGTGCCGGCAGCCGACCACATCATCAGGAAATCCATGGCCTGCTGCAGCGAATAGGGCGCGGGTTGCCGCTTGCCGCCCGGTGCCCAGGCCCAATGCAGGATGAGATCATGGTCGAGATGCGCGGCTATCTCGCGAATGGACATGTTGCCATTTCGCTTACGATCCTTCAGTTGATTGCAGATGTAATGAGAAGACTTTCCGAACCATTCAGCCTCCACCGGCGCCAAACGCCACGGCATATCTACCCCCGGAGGGCCATGCGGCGCTTTGGAATTCGATTTGCCGTGACATGTCCCACACACCAGTCCACCGGCCCCAATGCCAGTCGCGCCGCCCGAAATATACATGCCGTGGGGACGCGTCTTGCCATAGCTTGGCCCGGACCACATCGGAATACGGTCTTTGCCAACATGACAATTGGAACATCTGGGGTGCGAGGCAATTTCGTAGAATTTCTGCCACACCTTGAGCCCGTCTTGATTGCTGATGGAGCCTGTCGGAAAGTCATTGATGACACGCTTCGTACCAACCGGCTCGGCTGCAAGCGCAAGCCCGGCAATTGCAGCTGATAGCGCGCAAGACAGAAAGATGCGTTTCATTCTTGCGCCCTCACACAAAAGCAATGTGCTTGTTGAGCGGTAATGTGCGAAAACGTCTGCCGGTCAGCGCAAATATGGCGTTGGCAAGAGCAGGTGCTGCCGGAGGTGTGCCGGGCTCACCAATGCCTTGGATCTTCTCGCCGTTCTCCAGAATTCGAACCTCTATGTCCGGCGCCTGATAGAGCCTCATCGGTTCATAGTCGTGATAATTTGACTGCACGGCTTGTCCGTCGGCAAAGGTGATTTCACCGCTGATCGCTGCCCCCAGTCCAAAAATGATACCGGACATCAACTGGGCTTCGATGTTTACAGGATCGAGCGCAATACCGACATCGGCCACAGCGAAGACCTTCACCACCTTCAAACCTTTGGCGGTTTGCTCGATCTCCACCACTTCGGCAGTCGGAACGCTGAACGACAGGCAAAAGGCCAAACCGCGCGCACGGCCCTTCGCGAGCGGCGTTCCCCAGCCGGACATGGCGCCAACCGCTTCCAACACCTTGCGGCTTGGCGCATGGGTCATAAGTTCAAGCCGCATTTTGAGCGGATCAGCGCCAGCCGCATTAGCGATTTCATCCATCATGCATTCATGAAAGAATGCGTTCTGAGACGCCCCCACCGACCGCCAGGCACCGATCGGTGCCAAAGTGGGCGCCTGATAAGCACTCGCGCGGTAATGCTTGATACCATATGGCTGATCCCAGATGGCTTGGGCGATGGTGGCGTCCGGAGATCCCTTTGGCATCGAAAATGGCGCAGCCCCGCGCGCGCTAAGCCCTTCTAGCACAGACGGCGCTGCAACACTTAAATCCACGGCATGCGGCTTGCCGTCTTTCACAGTTGCTCGGAAGCGGGCCATAGCGAGCGGGCGATACACGTCATGCTGCATGTCCTCCTCCCGGCTCCACGTCGTCAAAACAGGCGTTCCAGCCATCGCCTTAGCGACTTTTGCAGCATAGACCACATGATCCACCTCACTACGCCGTCCAAATCCGCCCCCCATAAACACGGTGTTGATTTCGACTTTGTCCTCCGGCAGGCGCACGGCTTTTGCCGCCGCGCTACGGCATATCGTCGGCGCTTGATTTCCGGACCAGACCTCAAGCTTCCCGTCCTTATAGAGTGCTGCTGAGTTCAAAGGTTCCATTGTCGCGTGTGCTTGATATGGAACCTTATAAACGCCGGTGATGGCTTTGCCCTCTTCGAGCCCAGCGGCAACGTCGCCATCATCGCGGTTGCGCATATTTAGTCGCTTGTCAACGAACGAGGCTTCGACGGCTGCGAAGTGCTGAGCGGTTGTGTTCGGGTATGTCGCTGGGCCCCAATCGTACGAGATGGCATCAGCGGCGCGCATCGCAATCCAGGAATTGGTTGCCACTACGGCTACGCCATCCTCGAACTTTATGATCTTCTTCACGCCCTTTATTTTGCGTGCATTACGATCATCTATCTTCATCAGTTTGCCGCCTTGGCGGGGATTGCGCTTAAGCGTTGCAAACAGCATCCCGGGCAGGCGCACATCGAGTCCAAATTTTGCCGTACCCATGCACTTGTCGACCATATCGAGCCGCGGTTGGGACTTGCCGAGCAGCTTCCACTGACGTCTCGATTTGAGAGATGGTGAACTTGGTGGCGTGAGCGTTGCCGCGATGTTGGCCAAGGAGCTATAGGAGAGTTTCTTGCCATCGGGCGTCACAACAAACCCATCTTTGGTCTTGAGGCGAACCGCGCTGATACCAAGCTTTTTTGCGGCCGCCAGTTTCAACGTTTCACGCGCCGCCGCACCGGCCAGGCGCATTTTGTGGAAGGCATCTTTGATCGACGACGACCCACCGGTGATCTGCAGACCCAAAAACTTGGCGGGCACGTGCACGAAGTCTCGCATACTATTGGCGGTCCAACTCTGATCTGTCGGCGCGAACGGTAGCGCTTCCTCAAGCACAGCGGCGTTGAAGTAGGCATGCGAGGCCGGCCCATGCAAAAATTTGACATCCCCCCATGCCACATCGAGTTCTTCTGCCACCAGTGCGGCGAGCGTTGATTGCACGCCTTGGCCCATTTCCCCCCGCGGCGTAATAATCGTCACGCCGTCCGCATTGACCAGTACATAAGGAGTCAACGCGACGTCGCCTGCTGTAGGGTTTACTTTCAGCGGATTGTCATAAGGCTGACGATAGGCCCAATATCCGAACGCAACGCCGCCCAGGGCTGCCGCTGAACCGATCAAAAACGTTCGCCGCGCAATTTTTGCCACCCCAACCATGATCAGGCCTCCCGGATCGTTTTTGCGGCATCCTTGATTGCCGCACGAATTCTTGGATAGGTGCCGCACCGACACAGATTGGCCGACATCACGCGGTCGATATCGTCATCGCTGGGATTAGGATTCACCGCAAGCAGGGCGGCAGCCGACATGATCTGGCCCGGCTGGCAATAACCGCATTGCGCGACTTGGCGTCGGACCCAGGCCTGCTGCACGGCATGCAATGCGTCGGCAGAACCGAGCGCCTCGATGGTCGTTACGTCCGCATCAACTTCGCTGATGGGAAGCGTACAAGATCGCCGTGCCTGCCCGTCGACATGCACCGTGCAAGCACCGCACATCGCTATACCGCAGCCATATTTCGGTCCGGTGATCCCGAGTTCATCCCGCAACACCCATAGCAAGGGCATGTTGGGATCGACATCGATCTGATGCACCTTGCCGTTGACTTTGAGTTTCATACCCCATCCTCTCTGAGATCCGACTGACTAGTCAGTCAGTTATCGCTTCCATCAAATGTCGACGGTCTCGACACTCATCGCATAATCGATTTCCAAAACAGCGAAAAACCAGTCTCGGCAAACTTTAGACGCTGCGCTTGCGATTTTGTGTCGCCGAGCGCATGGGTCAATGTGGCCTCCAAATGTGCATGGGCAATGCCGGCAATGTACGCGGGCTCCAGGTCTTCAATAAGGCCATCCCTTATCCCAGCTTCAATGACCTCAAGAGCAAATGCGAATTGCTGCTCGCTGGCGTCTTGAGCGGATTTGCTAACAAGGTCCGATAGCTTGAGCTGCATCAACAGCTTGCGATGAATTGGATTGGCCAAGGCCCAAGTGAAATACCCCATCCAAATCGCCTTCATTCGTGTTGCGGTGTCGGTCTTTCCAGCCAGCTCCTCTGAAATTGCATCAGCCAGTTCTGTCTTGAGGTGCCCGAAGACCTCATCGATCAGATCTGACTTTGACTGAAAGTAATTGAATAGCGTTCCTGTCGCGACGCCAGCTTCACGGGCCACCGCAGCGGTCGACGTATTCCAAAACCCTTCACGCGCGAACAACGTGATTGCAGCCAGCAACAGCTGTTCGTGTTTGTCTGTCATCACTCGCGATATAATCCTTGACTGATTAGTCAGTCAATATTGACTTTAGTTGTAGACAAGACGATTCCTGCGCTGGCCGCAGGCACTAGCTTGCCAAAAAGTTCTCGATAATCGGATTGACGAGATCTGGCTTCGTCAAAGGGGCCATGTGCCCTGCACTCTGCAAGGCCTTGAACTGCCAAGGCGTGTGAGCTTTCAGCAGAGCGATGATTTCGCGTATTGGCCGCAGCGTATCAGGATCATAAAGCACAAGCGTTTTCTCGGGCATACTGGCCGCGAGCGTTGTGAGGGTGACCGTCTCACCCATGATGGCATCCCATTCATATTGCACGGGTTTCAATGACTCGATGAAAACGGCGCGCCGCTCACTGTTCGTCGCGGCCCAGGTTCCGGCCCCGCCCCAATAGTCCGCAAACAGCTCGGCTGCCCGCGCCCAGTTGCCCTCAAGTCCATGAACAAGAATTTTGTCGCGCAGGCCCCACGCCTCTTGGAATGCATCGTGGCGATCGTTGTCGCGAAGCAAGAAAAACGAGTTCGGCTCATAAAGCACCAGTTTTTCGACTCGTGCCCCTAATTTCAGCACTGCCTTCATGGCCACCGAGCCGCCGAACGAATGCCCGACAAGTGAGATCGGGGCCGGCGCCGGTTCAGCAATGGCGCAGATGAGGCCGGCATGGTCGTCTAGCGTTTGTTGTCGATCCGCTGGCCAGGCCCGGGTCTTGCCATAGCCGAATAAGTTTATCGCTTTCGCCGTAAAGGCCGGTGCCAAATGGTCTTGGAGTTTGCGCCATTGACGCGCACCGGAGACACTGGAATGGACGAGGACCACTTCTGGCCCTAAACCAGCAACCTCATAGTCGATGCTGTCCAATGGCACCGCCGGCATTTACAGATCCCATGACAGAGCAATCGTGTCGCAAAAGGTCTAGAGCCCAGGAGGTTCGTGATCTCAATTGCCAAGATTTTCGGGGGCCGGCAACGCAATCATTTCGCTATAGTTGCAGGCTCCCAATAATCTTGTCGTCTGGGCTCGATTATTTCAATCCAGTAGTGATTGACCTAACGTATAGAGCTTACGCTCCGGGTGGCGCCCCAGCTCTTTAGCCCACCCGGTAACTGAGTCGCTATGACGAGCGGTCCTAATACATTTGACCGTCATCATCGTCACCCATATCGGGCTCGAGGGGCAGCGTATTCAGGATCTTGCGGCAGTGTGGGCAGGCAAAGACCATCAATTGGAAGGGTGGCAAATCGTCTGCCTGGTTTTCTTCTTTTGCATTGAGAATGGACAGCGACATTTGCGCAATCTCCTTGCTGCAATGGGGACAGCAAGGACTTGGTCCTGTCGAGGCAGGCGATTGATCGGTCATAATGAACTCCTTTGAGGCGAGGAAGACATTGGCAGGTCGGGGTCTGCGTCCCGGATGGGGGCGTACACCACTGCCATAAGGCCAACCAGTAGCACTTGCCATCGGCCGCATCAAATGGCCGCTGCCCGACGCGAAAACGCTGGAAGGCCGTCAAAGCTGGAATGGAAATCAGAATAAGAATGGCATTTCTGGACGCCGCCGAAGACGAAAAAGCGGTGAGCGCCGTCGTGAAACGAACTGCCGAGCGATTTCGCCGAATTGGATACTACTTGCTTTGATCGCCTAAACAGCTGAATCGTTCCGGCGTTCCGATTAGCCAGAACATCCATTCTTGCTTTCCAACCAATATCGACGGCGTTCAAATTCATTTGAGCAGGTTGAACGCCCTGCCCAAACGCGTCCGGGTGCGCCTGCAACCGCTCGCCCAATCTCAAAGAAAATCTAGTCCAGGCTTGGTCGGATGGGGTAATGTAGCGCGTGTTGGCCATTGCAACCGGCTCTCATAGGCTTGCCCTTTCGGGGCCTGCGTTTGATCGGTGCGTGAAGCGGCCTTGAAATCTTCACGCTTTGTTAGCACATTCACGGCGCCTCAACCTGAAACGCAGGCCGAAGAGGCGTCCCAAAAAGACGATTGAGACAACCTTTTGACCAAGAGGATCGAGCAGTGCGGATATCACCAATCCTGAAGCGCGCCGGTGGCGTTGCGTTGATGGGAGCGGCCCTCCTCATGTCGGCGCACAGCTTTGCCGGCGCGGCATCTCGAGATAAAGGTTTCACCACCTACGACATAAAAAAAATTCACGAGCTAAATGGTTTTTGGCGCTCACGGGGGTATGGATGGATTTGGCACGTTGATGACAATTCCGCCGAGACCTACCACGTCACCAAAAGCTTTTGCACTGCAAGCTGGGATTGGGAAGACCTAGAGGACAGCCTCGGCGACAAGCTTCAGCTGAGCAAGGACGGCAAGACAATGCGCGTGAGCTGGGGAGATCCCGGCTATTTCTACGAATTTCAGAAACTCGAATCCCTGCCTGACAAGTGCCGGAATCCCAGCAAGAAGGATCCGTTCACAGTCTATGACGCGCTTGCCGAGACGTTTTCCGAACATTATGCGTTTTTTGAAGCCCGCAAGGTCAATTGGCAGGCGATGGTGGCAAAGCATCGTCGCCGCGTCACCGCCAAGACGACGGATAGAGAATTATTCAAGATACTATCCGATCTTCTGTCGACCATTGACGACGCCCATGTCGGTCTCAAGGGTGAAATCGACGATGATGAAAAATATTTCAGCCCGCCGCGCAACAAACGGCCGATACCGGCGCTGGCGCAACAACGCGCTAAGAACGTTGGGTTTTGGACCCGTCGCATTGGCCATCGATTGGTAACCGGGCGATTGTATTCGGCAGGCGAGGGCCGCATCCGCTTTGGGTCCATAGGCCGCGACATTGCGTATCTGTATGTCAGCTCTACCGGCTGGGCGCTTCGCGAAACCATGGAAGAATCCATGGGCCAGATCCGGCGCGTATTGCGCGGCAAGAAGGCTCTGTTGATTGACATTAGCCGAAACTTCGGAGGCACGGACTATACGGCACGGCGGTTCGCGTCGTATTTCACGAATAAGCGTATGGTCGGCTACTACAAGTACGCGCGCGGTACACCGCGCAAGGAGGCCCAGGCGGTTTACGTGCAGCCCGGCAAAAAGCTGTTGTTCACTGGCCCGATCTTTCTGATGACCGGTAAGTCTACGATCTCCGCCGCCGAGATATTGGCCATGTGCTTGCGCAATTTACCCAATGTTACGCACATTGGTGCGGCAACAAGAGGCTCATTGTCGGACGTTCTATTCAAGCGCCTGCCGAACGGCTGGTCGCCTCGGTTGTCAAACGAAATTTACATGGACTCCAAGGGGAAGGCCTGGGAAGGCATCGGCATCAAACCGCAAATTGAATTTATTGTGTATCGGGAAAGTCAGGCGCCGTACAACCGGCTCCAGGCGGCACGCGGCATAATCAAATTCATTCGCCAAAAGATTCGCTGACCTGGATCACGAATGCGTGGCTTGGCGACGCCCCGTAGGCTTTATCATGACGGCGCTGATCGCCAAGACGTGCACCAATGCTGAAATGTAGAATATGTAGTGCGCTGGGTAATTATCGAACAACCAGCCGAAGAACAGCCCACCAGTTGCCTGTCCAAACAGGAAGCCGGTGCTGACAAAACCGAAAACCGTACCGATGGGTATGTGCGTTGCGATGTGTCTGACCGCTACATCGCGTGAAGATTCGACGCCGCCCCGCAGGGCCCCTGCAGCACACAGGACCACAGCAGTCAACCAGTAAGGCAGCAAAGCCGTCCCTGCGATAAGCAGGCATACCGCGGTGCCAAGAAAGCCTGCCGCAATGACCAAATCGTAGCGCGCGCTTCGATCGGCAAGCACGCCACCTGGAAGAATTAATAGCAGTACGCCCACCTGATAGGCCGTTAGAGCAAACACGGCAGTGACCCGGTCCACCCCGTAGATCGAACCAAGCGCAACCACGGAGAACTGGGTGATACCAATATTGCTGAAAGACGTCAGCGCGTAGAATAGGAAGAACAATAGGACGACCGGCGACGATAACAGGTCTAATATCCTTGTCGTTTTGGTCCGCGTGCGGCCAGCGTCTCGTTCGTCGGGTAAAAGGTGTGCAAATCCTGCCAAGACCAGCGCCCAGATGATGCCAACGAGACCGATTGCAACGATCGCCATGCGCCATCCCATGACGGGCTCAAGGGCTGCAGTTATGATTGGACCGGCAATAAAGCCGATATGGCCAAGGAAATTGTGAGCGGCATAGGCTTTACCGATGCGCTTTTCGTCGATCGACGTCGACAGGAGCGCATAGTCTGCGGGATGAAAGACCGAATTGCCGATTCCTGAAAGCGCCATCAGCAACAAGAACTGCCAATAGCTGGTGGCAAAAAAACCGATGAGCGTGAAACACAATGCCCCCAGCCCAAGCCCGCCGATGAGCACGACCCGTCCGCCAACCCGCTCCACCAACAGCCCCATCGGCGTCTGAAAGAGGCCGGTGCAAGCCGCGTAAACCGCGATCGCCAAGCCAAATTCGACGTAGCTGATCGAAAGGTCCTTTGCGACAAGCGGCAGGAGTGGTGCCCAGGCCAGTTGATAGACATGGCTCAGAACATGGGCAAAACCGATCAGTCCTAGCGCTTTGCCTTCACGTCGTGTGAAACCGGCGATCATTGCCATATGTTAAAACTCCAACGTGCAGAACAGCATGCACAAGCAGCGCGTCGGACAGCGCTTAACGTAACAAACACACTCGCACCGATTGTGTTCTACAACGCCCGCCACGGCCCATCGTTAAACCGGTTCCCGCAACGCCCGGCGGTCAATTTTCTGCAGGGTTGTGCGCGGCAATTCTGCGACGAACGCAATCTCTTCCGGAACCTTGTAACCGCCAGCATCCTTGCGCACCGCCTCCTTCAATTCGCTAACCAGTGCATCGCTAGCGTCTTTACCAGCCATTAGCACAACGAAGGCTTTCGGTTTCGTTAGCCCCTCGGCATTTTCAAAACCGACAACCGCTGCCTCCAGAACGTCCGGATGCTGGGTAATGGCTGCTTCAACTTCAATCGGCGATACCCAAAGTCCTGAGACTTTAAACACATCATTAGCCCGCCCAACGAACCAGAAATAACCGTCATCATCGAATTGCAGCTGATCCCCTGTTCGAACCCAGCGACCTTCGAACGTATCCTTGGTTTGATCGAATTTGCGCCAGTAGAAGAAGCATGCAGTTTTGGAACTGACCCAGCATTCGCCTGGTGTGTTTGGCTGCGTCACATCGTTGCCATCGGGATCGACAAGGCGGATCTCGACTCCGTAAATTGGTCTACCAAGCGAGCCGCGGCGAAAGTCGCTCGGTCGATTGGCAATCCATTCATAGGTGACTTCGGAAGACCCGATAGAATCCATCAGCTCAACCCCGAATAACTCGTTCCAGCGCTCAAAGATCTCGGGCGGCATTTTCTCCGAGGCGGAATAGACGGCTTCAATCGAGGCAAAATCAGGCGCGCGTTCCATTTGGTCGAAATGCGCCAGCAGCATCTTTATGACGGTCGGCACGGTGACCAGTTTTGTTGGCTTATGTTTTTCAACCAGCGCGGTGACCACGTCGGCCCTGGGTGGCGCGCTTGTCATAAGCGCGGTCGCGCCATGATAGAGCGGTATCAACAGGCCTGGCCACAGTCCATGCGTGAAGTATTTCTTCGACGTCGCAAGCACAATGTCTTGGCGTTTGTAGGCCCACCAGGCACCGTGCCGCTCGGGAACAAAGAAAAAATCATGAGCCAGGTGCGTAATACCTTTTGCCGTGCCCGTCGTACCACCGGAATAAAACATGTAGGTAACGTCGTTTCGATGACGCGGCACCGGTTCTAGGACTGTCGCCATGCCGCGGATCATATCCGTGTATTTGACGACTGTGATCCAGTCCGCCGGCAAAGGCTTGGCGGTATCACCCGGCACATCATGATTGATGATGACGGTCTTTAACGTCCTCGGCAGCGACGAACCCGCTTCCACCAGCTTTTCGTACTGCGCACCATCGACAAATGCGATGGTGGCCGCTGTATCCGACAGAAAGTAGCTGAGCTGATGTGCTTTATAGAGGTCGGAAATGACCGCCGGTACAAGCCCGATTCTAACCGCGCCGAGCCAGGTTGCGATCCAGGCCATGCTGTCGGTGCCGAACAGCATGATCCGTTCATCCGTGTTGGCACCGAGCGCGGACAAGCCGTTTCCAGCCTGACACGCCGCGGCTAGCAGACTGTCGTAGCTATAGGCCGTGTCGTTGATGACCGCTGCAGTCTTATCTGCCAACCCGCTGGCGACATGCCGGTCGAGTATTAGGGTCGTTGGGTTGAACATCTCCGGCACATCCGGGTCGGACCATTGGTGCCAATCCTCACTATAGATTTGCTCGATCATGACATGACCTCGGTCGTTTGCAGCGATTGCTCATCGCGACGCAACCCAGCCTACTTTGTTTTGAACCCGTATTCCTCCCAACGACTATTCACGAGTTCCCAGTCCTCTGGGTGCGGGTTCACATCTTGTGGGTAGCGTTTGCCATCGTAATTTTCTTCTGGCGGGAAATCGAGATTGACGGTCGCATCGATCAGGATGCGGCACCACTTCCCTGTGCCATACATGTTGGTGTCGCGAAGATGCAACCGTGTGGAGGGGTCTAATGCAGACCCAAAGGTGCCGGGGAAGAACACGACATCGTCTTCTGCAGCATTGACTCGATAAGCATAAGCCCATTCCAGCGATCCTGGATCATAGATATCGATATCCTTGTCGACCACCATGATGTGCTTGTAGCGCACGTGCGCGGCCGACGAGCCCCAGATCGCACAAGCCGCTTGCTTTGCCTGCCCGCGATAGGTTTGATTGAGCTGAATATAAAGAGTCGTACCGTTGTTGGCGGCCGGCGCGTGTACGTCAGTGACGCCGGGCACACCGGCGCGCTCCAGTATATTCCACGCCAGGCCGGCACGCTGAATTGAACTCATAACCGAGTTCTCGTTCAGCATCTTCGGCATCGTGCCTTCGAGTGTCCCGCGCATAATGGGCTTGTTGCGGTGCGTGATGCAGGTCACCTTGACTTTGTGTTTGAGGCCGCGATCACCACCGAAGTAACCTGTATATTCGCCAAACGGCCCTTCCATTTCGAATGTGTCGGGGTCATTTGAAATATAACCTTCAACGACGATTTCGGCTGAGGCTGGAACTTGCAGCGGCACGGTTTCACAATCAACAAGTTCGATCGGCTCACCCATGATTGCGCCGGCGACATTGTATTCGCACATGTCCGCCGGGATCGGCGAGCCGGCACAAAAATCGAGGGCCGGTTCATGCCCATAGATGAAGGCAACCGGCATGTCCGTTCCCTTTGCTTTCCATTTTTCGAAATGCTGGCCCCAGTTTTGTGGCCGCCACAGGAGCACGGGGATTGTATCCTTCTGCCCGATCATACCGCGGTAAAGGCCGACATTCGTATGCCCTGTCTCAGGGTCTTTAGTAACCGTGCACTGGAAGGTGTTGATATAGCGCCCACCATCGTCGGCGTGCCAGATCGGAACCGGAAAGTCGAACAGATTGATGTCATCTCCTTTAATGATGTTTTCTTTGACGGGTCCCGTCTTAACGACCACAGGCTCAATGCTTTCAGCGTTGGTCTTGCGGCTCATTTGAACGAGTTCAGTAACTTTGGCGTCAGGTGATAGGCCATACATCATGGCGATGCGCCGGTAATTCGAAAACGAACCTGTAAAGAATTCTGAGCAGCGAGAATTCTCGCCGTTGTAATCTTTAATGTTACGAAACAGCAACGCCGGACCATCGCCATTTCCGAAAGCCTTCCGCGCGATTGTGCCAAGTTCTCGATCCCAATTGACCTCAGCATCAATGGTCATCAACTCGCCCTGTTGGCGTAAGTGATCGATCCACCCGCGCAAACCTCCAAAACAGCGTTGCATGATATCTTCTTTCCTTGATTGACTTAGCGAGAATACGAAGATCTCGGACGGTTTCCATCACCAGCGATGGGCTCCGGGCTCTTGAATGTGCTCCTATCGGTAATCAATATCGCAGCAATGTGGGCAAAAGAATTTGCATTAGCTGCGATATTGCTCGACTATTTATCGGCTGAGCCCCCTTTAAATCAACCCCAGTTGACACACGTGATCTTGTCAGCGTTACGAAATTCCCCGATGACTTCGGCAACGACGGGTGAGGCAGTCCAGGAGCTACGCGTCTTAGCCCCACAATCCATTGGAAATGCCCCGCGGCTGCAAGCGAGCGCAACACGAAAGAGAATGAGAGATGAGCAAGACAGGCGCCGGGCACATCGCATCCCTGCAAGATCAGCGCGAAGTCTATATCGACGGCGAGAAAGTGACCGATGTCACCACGCATGCGGCTTTTCGCAATATGATTGCGACCGTCGGCAAGCTTTATGACTTTTGCGGCGCGCCGCAAAACAGCGGCCTGATGACCTATGATATTCCGCCCGAAGAGTGCGCCAGCACCCAGTCGAGTGGGCGCGCCAATCGCATATGGCAATTACCGCGCAGCTATGATGAATTGGTCACCCGCCGACAGGCATTGGAGGCCTGGTCAGAATTGCACCATGGCTATCTGGGTCGTGCACCGGACCACGTCGCATCGTGCATATCAGGCATGTACATGGGGCGGGCGATATTCCAAGACTATGACAAGCAACGCGCTGGCGCGCTCGCCGATTATTACCGTTACGCACGCGACAACGATCTTTATCTCAGTTATGTCATAATAAATCCGCAAGCGGATCGCTCTAAGGCGGCACATGAACAGCAAAGCGAGCAGTTGGT
Organism: Hyphomicrobiaceae bacterium; assembly: GCA_965223255.1. Taxonomy (GTDB): domain Bacteria; phylum Pseudomonadota; class Alphaproteobacteria; order Rhizobiales; family Hyphomicrobiaceae; genus CBDCWA01. Next base: position 2,647,899 of record CBDCWA010000004.1, read on the forward strand.
TGCAGGCGTCGTCGACGAGGATGGCGAAGGCTTGACCATTCGCGGTGCAAAAATGCTGGCGACGGGCGGCATAATGGCCAACGAGGTGTTTGTGACCTCCATTCAGCCCTTACGCCCAGGTGATGAGAAATACGCCGTCTCCTTCGCCGTACCGATGAATGTTAAGGGCCTCAAAATCCTGTCGCGAAAATCATACGAGGCGCAGGCACAGAGTACCTTCGACAATCCGCTAGCATCGCGCTTTGATGAAAACGATGCAGTCATATATTTTGATGATGTCAAAGTTCCGTGGGACCGCGTGTTTGTGAACCAGCACCTGGACATGGTTCAAAAGCAGTTCCACGCCACCCCGGCCCATGTCTATCAAAATTATCAGGGCCAGATTCGCCTCATGGTTAAATTGCGTTTTTTGGTTGGCGTCGCCAAGAAAATTGCTGAGGTAAACGGGATCATTGGCTTTCCACAGGTCCGTGAAATTCTTGGACAGCTCGCCGCTGAATCGACGATGGTCGATTCCCTCGTTTATGCGATGGAAGTCAAGGGCCGTCAGGCCGGCGCGTATTATGTTCCGGATCGTCACACCCTTTATGCCGCGCAGGTTCTGACGCAGCAACTCTATGGCAAAGTCATTTCGACCCTGCGGGAATTGGCCGGCGGTGGCATGATTATGTTGCCCTCATCCATTAAGGATTTTGCCGACCCTGAATTGCGCACGCTGATCAATAAAACCCAACAATCACCGGCCGTCTCGTCCGAAGAGCGGGTCAAATTCTTCAAATTGGCATGGGACGCCGTCGGCTCAGAATTTGCCTCGCGGCACACCCAGTATGAGATGTTTTATGCCGGCGCCATGTTTGTCACAAAGGGTCACAGTTTTCGCACATTTGATTGGGATCACTGCACCGAGCAAGTCGATCGCCTACTGGCCGGATACGATCTGGACGATGAACTAAAGTCGTAGCCGGATAACTATGACGTTTCTGGCGCCGGTCTGGAAAGTGCAACGCGACCTGGTATCGCCCTCATAGGTCTTATGCGCTGCCGGCAATATGCGAAACGCTGATGTGCTGCTCAACCTGCCCTGTTCTTTTCAAGATTTTGCGGTTACGCTAAAAAGAGGAGCGACCGTCCGTCCGCTGGTAACCATAAAGGTGGTCTGGCCATGTCGGTTAGTCGGCAACGAGAACAGATTGAGCCTGCTCAGCAAAAGGGAGAATTAAATGTCATCACGGTCAGTTTGGCAGACAGCAATTGCAGGTCTGGCCGCTAGCGCAGTGGGCTTTGCTGCGATTCCGGCCAACGCGCAAACAGTCGGTATCGGTGCAACCAAGAAAGGGGCGGTTGCTCAAATTACGGCGACCATCTCAAAGGTCGTTTCTGAAAATTCTGGCGGCGTGCAAATGCGCAAGCAGACGATGGGCGGCACGCAGCAATATATTCCTGTGGTCAACGCAGGCGAACTCGCATTTGGCATTTCGAATACAGCCCAGCTTTGGATGGCCCGCAATGGAACCGGCCTGTCAAAAGGCACCAAGTATGACAACCTGCGCATGGTTGCCACGATGATGAAGTTTACCGTTGGTTTTGTTGTTGCGGACAAGTCCGGAATCAAGTCGGTGTCAGACCTAAAGGGCAAGCGGATCGCGCATGGCTTCAAAGCAGCGCCACTGTTCCAGTACATAACTGCCGGCGCTCTGGCCACGGGCGGCGTTACCTATAAGGACGTCAAGCGCGTACCGGCTGTTGGACTCGTCCAGCACTGGCGCATGCTGATGCAAGGTAAAGTCGATGCGGTTATCGCCGCCGCAGGCTCCGGCTTCGTCAAACAGATGAATGCCAAGATTTCCGGCGGCATTCGCTATTTGTCTTTCCCAGAGGGGGACGCGTCATTGAAGAAGATGCACAAATGGTTCCCCAAGACGTTTTGGAGCGAAGTAAAACCGCGTAAAGGCCTGGCCGGCGTCAAAGCGCCGGTAAATCTAGTCTCTTATGACTATTTGCTTTGGAGCCACAAGAAGCTGTCCAATGACGTCGTCTATAAGGTCACCAAGGTGATGCATACGCAGGCTGCCAAGCTCAAAGAGGGCGGCCCATTGTGGCGCTCCTATCAGGACAATGCCAACTTGTGCAAGAAGCACGGCATTCCCTATCATCCAGGCGCCCTCAAATATTATAAGGAAGCGGGCCTATGCAAATAGGGACGCGGTCGAGATAAGGCGACTGAGCTACGCCTGCGCTCTGCTTTCGGGGCGCAGGCCTTTTGCAATGCCAATGTGCGTTATGAATTCTTGGAAGACCGGCCAAGATTGCTTCCATTGTTTAAAGCCTGAAGCAGGAGGGCCTCCTGTTGAGTGACGTCAACCCCGCGTCAAATGAGACATCTGAGCCATTTCTGCGGGAACGGTCCGAGACACGTCTCGTCAATTACATTTCGCTCGGCCTTGGCGCCTTGATCGGCCTGATCACGATCTCCTGGGCGATCGACTTCTGGCTGGAACTCGGTTTCACCTGGTACGATGAACAGGCCATGATCGCCTGTCTGGGCCTAACGCTGGCGCTGGTATTCGTGCGTGTGCCCGCCATCGATAAGGGCAAGCAGCGCGCCTTGCCATGGTATGATGCGATCCTGGCGGCCACTGGCGCATTCGGCGCCTTGTTTCTGATTTATATCTACGAGGATATTGCCAATAATCCGTTTCAAATGCGGCCCATGACGTTTGTCGTGGGATTGGTCATGATCCCGTTGGTCTGGGAGGCATTGCGCCGTACGGCGGGTCTCAGTCTGACGCTGATTTTCACAGCATTTATCGCCTATGGGTTTGTTGGCCACTTGATGCCTGGAATGCTTAAGGGCGTTGTGCAAAAGCCCTATGAGATGATCGGCTTTCTGGCGACCAGCGAAGTATCCATGCTCGGTCTGCCCCTTAAAATCATTGTCTTGACGGTGGTCCTGTTCATTTGGATGGGTCAATTATTGCTGTTCACCGGCGCCTCACAATGGTTCACTGATATCGCGTCTGCCCTGATGGGCCGTTCACGTGGCGGGTCAGCAAAAATAGCAGTCGTTGCCTCGGGGTTGTTCGGTTCGATTTCTGGTTCCGCTGTTTCCAACGTCGCTTCGACCGGCGTAATCACCATCCCTTTGATGCGCCAGGCCGGCTACAATGGCAGATCGGCAGCCGCCATTGAGGCCGTTGCCTCGACCGGTGGTCAGATCATGCCGCCGATAATGGGCGCTGCCGCCTTCCTAATGGCCGAGCTGTTGGAATTGTCCTACACGGAAATCATTCTAGCGGCCCTGATCCCGGCTGGTCTCTATTATCTCGCCGTGTTCGTGCAGGCTGATTTGGAGGCAGCCAAGAACAATATTGCACCTCTGCCACCAGAACGCATTCCACCGCTTGGTCGAGTCATGATGGAGGGGTGGTTCTTCCTGACGCCATTCGTCGTCCTGGTTTTTACACTGTTCTGGATGAATATGGCGCCACAGAAAGCAGCATTTTGGGCCGCCGTATCGGTTGCATTTGTGTCCAACCTTTTCGGCTACCGCGGCAATCGCATCGGGCCGTGGTGGAGTGTGCCGGTTTCTGTCGTCGTGTTTGCCTTGGCCGTTGCCTGGTACACACCAATGAGCCTGTCGGCGTACATCCCGGCAATCGCCGATGGCTCATTGCTAACAAAGGTCTGGGGGTCTCTTGAGAAAGCCTCATTCGCGGGTGCTCTGGCGCTCGTTGTCGTAAGCATTATCGTCGGCAGCGGCAATGGGCGGCCGATGTGGGCTTCGGTTACCGGCGCTGGGCGTTCATCAGCTGACATTATCGTTATTGGTGCAATGGCCGGCGTCATTATCGGGATTCTGGACAAATCCGGTCTCGGCCAATCGTTGACGCTAATCTTATCAGCGGTTGGTCAGGACAATCTCTTCGTCCTTCTCGTTTTAACGGCGATCATTTCGATCGTTCTCGGCATGGGGATGCCGACCTCCGCAATATACTTGCTGCTTGCAACGATGATCGCGCCATCGCTCATCAAGCTAGGCATCAATCCGATCGCAGCCCATATGTTTGTTCTGTATTTCGGCCTGATGTCGATGATTACGCCACCCGTCGCGATTGCGGCATTTGCTGCTGCCTCCCTCGCGGGCTCCAAACCGATGGAGACAGGATTGACGGCAGTTCGCTTGGGATGGATTGCCTATATCGTGCCGTTCGTGTTCGTGTTGTCGCCGGCTCTCATCATGCAGGGCCATTGGTTGGAGATAACGACAGCGACCGTTACCGCCGCGATTGGCGTCTGGATCGCATCATGTGGATTTATTGGCTACATGTTCCGGCCGATGCAGTTAGCTGAGCGCGGCCTTTTCGTAGCGGCCGGTATTGCATTGTTGATACCGGCCCATGGCATTCCCTACGGCGTACACCTGAATATTGCGGGCGGATTGATCGGTTTTATAGCCGCCGTTCGCCAGTCCGCGCGGACCCGTTCGGGCCCAGGCGAAGCCACGCCGGCATAGGGTCTGGACACTCTCGCGATCAGAAGGGGCGCCAATAGAGTTGGTGTAGTTTGGCAATGTATGTTCACAACGCGTGGTATGTCGGAGCAATCAGCACCGAGGTGAAGGACACCCCCCTCGCCCGAACAATTCTCGATCAGCCCATCGTATTCTTTCGTCAATCCACCGGCGCGATCGCCGCATTGGAAGACCGGTGCGTTCATCGCCAAGTCCCATTGTCGATGGGCAAAGTCGTCGACGACACCTTGCAGTGCACCTATCATGGTTTGCAATTCAATCGAGACGGACGCTGTGTTCGCATCCCCAGTCAAAACGAAATTCCCGCGGCCGCCCGAGTAAAGAGCTATCCCATCGTCGAGCGTTATGGCTTCATTTTTATTTGGATGGGAGAGAGCGAGCGTGCTTCAACGACACCGCCGTTCGAATTTGCCTGGCCGGATAATGACAGCATTCGCATGATGCACAACCGCCTTCATGCGCGCTTCGATTATCGCTTGCTGATTGATAACTTGATGGATGTGACGCACCTGCCGTTCGCGCATGCGACAACCATCGGGGCGCTTGGTGTCGCAGAAGATTTCACGGCACGACTCGAGCCTCATGCGGATGGCGTCCGCATTTCGCGCTGGATGAACGATATCGATCAGGCACCAGCCCACGCCGAAGCGTCAGGTTATACAGGCAAGGTGGATCGTTGGCAGATCATCACCTATTGTCCACCTTCCAGTGTGTGGCTTCAGGTTGGCACAGCCGTAGCAGGAAGAGGTGGTCGCGAGGCCAAAGGCACCGATCTATTGATCGATCGCAACACCGTCCATATCCTGACGCCGGAAACGAAAAACGCTGCGCACTATTTTTGGATCACCTCGCATAAGGTGGGCGCACTGACACCGGCGCAGGAGCAAACGATGTTTGAGCGTTCCATTGAGGCATTCAACGAAGATCTGGTGATCATAGAGGCGCAGTCGGCTCGTTTGGATCCGCACAGCCCGACAATCGACATCTCAGCAGACGCAGCTGCCAATGCAGCGCGCAAGATTCTGGAAAATGCGATTAAGGCGGAAGCCGAGGCCGGATAACCAACACCGTTAGGCCGCTTCGCTAAACCGGTCGAGCACATAGGGCATAATCCCACCGGCTTCGTACCAGGCGACTTCACGAGCGGTATCCAATCGACAAACGACAGAAATTTCGACAGGCCCGCGCTGAGCATGGTTGAAGCGCACCACCACGTTGTCCTGCGGGCCAATGCTCCCATCAAGGCCCAAGATGTCGACGGTTTCGGTGCCATCGAGACCCAGCGATATACGCGTTTCACCATTTGCGAACTGCAATGGCAAGACCCCCATCCCGACCAGATTGCACCGATGAATACGCTCAAAGCTTTCCGCAAGTATTGCACGAACGCCGAGAAGGTGCGCACCCTTTGCAGCCCAATCCCGTGACGATCCCGTACCGTAGTCGCGCCCCGCAACCACCACCAAAGCGCGGTCGTCCTCACGATAGCGTTTATGGGCATCGAATATCGTCATCACGTCACCTGAAGGCTGATGCACCGTCCAGCCACCGCGCTTGTCAGGCGTCATCTCATTTTGGATGTGCGGATTATTGAAGGTGCCACGCATCATCACCTCGTGATTGACGCGCCGCTGCAAGTAGCTGCTATAGGCATCAGGGCTGACACCCAGCGATGCAAGGTAGTCGCCTGCCAGCGAGTTTTCCGTAATCCGGCTACCGGGCGAGATATGGTCGGTGGTCACTGAATCCCCCAAGATCGCCAAAATCGCGGCCCCTTCGGTATTACGCATTGGCTTCTGGCGAATTGCCGTCTCTAGAAACGGTGGCTTGATGATATACGTGCTGGCCTCGGGCCAGGTGTATACAGGCGTCTTTTTGGTTTCTATCTCGTCCCACTCTGCCGAGCTCTGGGACATATCAGCATAGCGCTTGGCAAACATCTCCTTGTCGATATGCTGCGCCATCAGATCACCAACCTCTCGAGCGCTTGGCCAGACATCTTTCAGATAGACCGGCTGCCCCTCAGAATCACTGCCAATTGGCTCGCGCGTTATGTCGTGCAGCATTGAGCCGGTTAGCGCGTAGGCGATGACAAGCGGTGGTGAGGCCAAATAGGCAAGTTTGATCTGTGGGTGGATGCGCCCTTCAAAGTTTCGGTTGCCCGACAACACCGCGGCAACGTTGAGGTCTTTTTCTGCGATCGTCGTGGCAACCTCGTCTGAGAGTGCACCTGAGCCGCCGCAACAGGTCATGCACCCAAACCCTGTGACATGAAAGCCAAGTTCCTCAAGTGGCTCCAGAAGACCGGCGCTCTTGAGATAATCAGCCACAATGCGTGAACCCGGCGATAGCGACGTCTTCACCCACGGTCGACTCTTGAGCCCGCGTTGGCGGGCATTCTTTGCAAGAAGCCCGGCGGCCAGCATAACGCTGGGGTTGGAGGTATTGGTGCAGGAGGTGATTGCAGCGATAACAATGTCACCGTCCTGCAAGGTGTTTCGTGGTTGTTGGATTGGTGAACCGGTTCTTTTGTCGCAATCGTTTACAATGGCCTTTCGTGCAGACAGATGTGCTTCGCTGAGCGCTACCTTGCTCTGCGGCAGTTTGGGCCCGGCGAGACAGGCTTCGACAGTGCCAAGGTCGATTTCCAGAATATCTGAGTATTGCCGGAAAACGCTGTCATCGCGCCATAATCCTTGCGCGCGACAGTAGGTTTCGACAAGGGGTACGCAATCTTCGCGTGCTGTCAGCCGCAAGTAGCGCAGCGTCTCCTCATCGGTCGGAAAGAAACCGACACTTGCCCCATATTCTGGGCACATGTTGGCGATGGTCGCACGTTCGGGCAGGCTCAAATGATCAAGGCCGGGGCCGAAGTACTCGACAAATTTTTGCACCACGCCATGCGACCGCAAAGTTTGCGTAATCGCCAACACAAGGTCCGTAGTCGTCGATCCCTCCGGCACCTTTCCAACCAAGCGAACACCCACCACGTCTGGTATCGCCATTGTGGTCGGCTCACCCAGCATTGCCGCCAGTGCTTCAATGGCGCCGACACCCCAACCCAGCACAGAGAGCGCGTTGACCATCGGTGTGTGGCTGTCACCTGCCAGTAGACTATCGGGAAATGCGCAAAGTCCATCGGTCCCGGTGTCTTCCGCCCAAATCACCTTGCTTAGGGTTTCAAGATTGATCTGATGGCAAATGCCTTGTCCTGGTGGCAGCAGACGGAAGTTGCCAAACGCGTATTGGGACCATTTGGCAACACCATAGCGTTCTGCATTTCTTTGAAATTCGATTTTCATGTTGCGCGCCAGCGCGTCGGCGCGCCCGGCAACGTCGGTTGTAACCGAGTGGTCCATAATGAAGTCAACCGGCCGCACCGGATTGACAAGATCACCGTTGCCACTCGTATTTTCCATATGCTCGCGCATCGCCGCCAGATCGGCAAGCATTGGAATGCCCGACACATCATGCATCATAATGCGAGTTGGAAAAAAATTTATCTCTGCCGGATTGTGACCCTCCTCCGCCCATCCCGCGAAGGCTTCGATGCTGGCTCGCCCGACGGTTTCACCATCTTCGTGACGTAGATTGTTTTCCAGCAGCACCTTAAGCGCATAGGGCAGCCGGTCGATGCCAGCGAGGCCAGCGGCTTGCGCATTGGCAAGACTATAATAGGTATATCGCCGCCCGTTCACATTCAGCACGTCACGAGCATTGAAGCTGTTTTGTGTACCCACGGCGATCCCCATCCCGTCAATCGTTTGTTCTATGCTGCAAACAAACTATAACATTGGCCGCAGCATAGGAAAGTAGCGTTGTGGCGCTAATCCGTCTTGGGGTTCGGTGGCACAAAGGGTTGGGGAAAGGCAGGCGATGCGCGGTGAAAAGATCCAGGGGGTTCTGGCCACAGGTATTGGCATGGGGACCACGTTCACCCAGCTCGACTGGGTCCGCCAGCAATTCAGGGAGCACCTTGGAATTGATCCCTATCCAGGGACGGTCAATCTCATCGTCGAAACCGATGCGGCACAATCATCATGGCAACGCGTGTCCGCAACGCCGGGCATTCGCATCGACAATCCGGGCAGCGGACCCAACGATTGTGACGCACGCTGCTACAAGGCTTTGATTGCCGGTTACATCGAAGCTGCCATTATCTTGCCGGAGGTTGCCGGATATCCCGACAATCAAATCGAATTGGTGGCAGCGATTGCCGTCCGCCCGACCCTTGGCATCTCTGATGGCGCGACGGTCGTGATCGAGATCCTCTAACAGTGCCGGCCACGAACGCGTGGCGTAATACCCTTATGAAGCACAACACCAAACGTCCGGTTCGCCATGCTGCTCCAAAATCGGCATGAATCCGGTAGGGCTACCATTCGCCCTACAACACTACTGAGAGTACTGATCACGTGCCGATGACGGCCATGGAACATGGCGCACGCTACAGGACACGACCAAGCAATGACGTCGAACGTGAACCGTCGCTAGAACGGCGCGTCACCGGCGATCACGGTTCGATGCATGATGCGTACATCGGGGTAACGATAGCCACCGGTTGCATGGTGGTTGAGGCAGCGATTATCCCAAATGATGAGATCATCCTCCTGCCATTTGTGGCGGTAGACGAAATCCGGCTTGATTTGGTGTGCGAACAGTTCATCCAGCAGCGGGTCGGCCTCAGCATCATCCATGTTTTCGATGGCGATCGTGAAGCGGGGTGAGGCATACAACGATTTACGACCCGTTATCGGATGCGTGCGAACCAGGGGATGGACGACGGAAGGTTTTACTTTCGCCCGCATTGCGTAATATTCAACGGCACCTGGCCGGTCAGCTGAAACGGTGACGCGTTTGTTGACGAGCTTGTTGGAGTCATGCACGCCCCGAAGGTTAGATATTAAGTTTTTCTTATCTTCAGAGAGCGCGTCATAGGCAGCATACATATTGGCAAATTCGGTGTCGCCGCCTTCCTTCGAATTCTTAATGGAAAATAAGATTGTTGCCATGGCCGGCAGCTCCCGATGCGATGAATCGGAATGCCAGTAGTCGCCGCCATCGACCTTGCCAATGACTTCTCCATCCTTGAGATCATTGGAAAGCACGAGAATTTCCGGAAAGCCCTCGACGGTAAGATCATCGCCGACTTGCGGCTCAAGCGCGCCGAACCGTTGACTAAAGGCAACCTGCGCAGCCGGTGTCATCGTCTTCTGCGCGCGAAAGACCAGCACCTGATAGCGATAGAACGCATCGAGAATCTTTTCAAAGTCAGCATCCGCAACGCCGGATACGATATCGAGGCCGATGACCTCGGCGCCAAGCGGCGCATCAAGCGGTGTGATGGTAAAAGCCATGTGCCAGTCCTCAATGTGGTCCGTTGTCCATCGGCGTATTGAAACGCTTGGTTTCTATAAACAAGTTTGCTGCGAGGTGTATAGACCAGTGGTGGTGCGCACGAGACCGAATTGACGTGCGCCTGTACCTTTGCAGGCGCGTTTCGAAACCAATATGGGCCTTGCAGCAACGACCTCAGAAAGAAATTCAATGGCAATTTTGGCCCTTAACCACCTGAGACTTAATAAAAAAAGACCGTTCTGACGCTATTTTGGTATCTCGGAACACGCTTTCTTAAGCATGTAAACTTACAAATTGGAGTGATGGATTAGGGGACTGGTGCGTCTATCTGGCGTGCCGGGCCTAAAGTGATTGCGTGTTGGGTTTGGAGTAAAGCGTATGTTAAGGCGGCACCTTGCATTGGCTGTGATGGTATTGAGCCAGGCGCCTTTGACCTTGCCGGCTGCAGCAGTTGGCGACAAGGCTTTGGAGCGTGTGCGCGGTGTTGTGCGTGCTGAGGCTGCGGCGACCATTTCGAGCGAGCTCATAGCCGCGATCAAGAGACTACCCTTCAAAGCCGGTCAGTCGTTCCGTAAGGGTGATATTCTGGTCGCCTTCGATTGCCGTCGTTATGAGGCGGATTTGCGTGCCAAACGTGCTGAACAGCGCGCCTACAAGATCACCGTCGACCAGAACCGTCATTTGGTCCGCCACCGTGCTGGCGGCGCCAACGATCTGGCGATTGCCGAGGCGCGTCTGGCGCAGGCAACTGCTGCTGTCGAGGCCCTTGAGGTACAAGTCAGCCAGTGCCTAATCAAAGCACCCTACGGCGGGCGCCTTGTCGAGCGACTTGTTGATGTATATGAGCGCCCCAAAGCCAATGCGCCATTACTGAAGATCGTCAAGGACGGCCGTCTTGAGTTGGATTTGATCGTGCCGTCTGATTGGATGACGTGGCTGAAGCCGGCGCAAAAGTTTTCCTTTGTAATCGATGAGACCAAGTCGGTTCACAGCGCCGAGATACTTTATCTGGGTGCCGTGATCGATCCAATCAGCCGGACCATGCGCTTGTCGGCGCGCTTGCTGGCGCCGGCCGCCAACGTGCGCCCGGGCATGAGCGGCACTGCAACCTTCTCCCGCCGGTAAACCTGACGCCTCAAGAGTGATCACATACATGACCGCCAAACCCCAGATCGCCCCAAGACCTGCGCCGAAGGTCGCATCACCGGATGCAGGCAATCCTGCCCGCACGGGTCCATCAGCGCCGACGCCCCGCACCGGCCGGAGCGGCGCTGCACCGGGCCCTTTGCCGTCATCGACCAAAGTCTCGCCAACTACGGCTTCGCCCACCAGGGCCTCCGCCACCGAAGACGCATTAAGACTTTTGTTGGCGATCGAGGACCGCGTTCGCGCCGCTGAAAGCGAAGGCGAGTTCATTCATCTGATTGCCAATGAGACTCGCAAGCTTGTCCAGGCCCGCCAGATTTTTGTTCTACGTGCCGGTCGCTCGGGTCGGTTCACGGTCGAGGCTGTTTCAAGCCTTGCTCTTGTCGATCGCGAGACACCATTGATCCGCTGGATTGAAGCGAGTGTTGCCCGCTTGCATACCACACATGACCCGGCCAAGAGCGCCTCTTTCGACATTGCCGAAATCGCCGATGCCGGGTCCGGCGAGGCCAAGAGTTATCCGTTTGCCCACATGCACTGGCAGCCATTGGTGTTGAAATCGGGCGCTGCGGTGGCTGGCCTTCTGTTGGCCCGCGAGCGGCCTTGGGTTGAGGCCGACACCCAAGTTCTGGCGCGCGAAGCCGAAGTTTTTGTATCGAACTGGCAATCATTGTTCGGCGCTGGCAAACTCGCCCCGACCGGCACTGGCCGGCGTTGGCTAAAGCCGGTTCTGGCTGGCGTCCTGGCGCTCGCATGCGTGCTGCCGGTTTCGATGACGACACTGGCGCCTGTTGAGATCGTTGCATCCGACCCGCACGGTGTGACGGCCCCGATCGACGGGGTAATCAAACAGGTATTGGTCGAGCCCAACCGTCCGGTCAAGGCCGGCCAGCCGGTTTTGCGTTTTGATGACACGACCTTGCGCAACCAGTTTAAGATCGCCGACCGTCAGATGCGGGTGGCCGAAGCACGTTATGATCGCGCCCAACAAGCCGCCTTTGGCGATGAAGCAGCCCGTCATGAGCTTGCCATCGCGCTCAATGAATATCGTCTGAAGCGCGCCGAGCGCACCTTTGCTGCCGCACAGTTGGCCAAGGCCACGGTTTACGCCGCCCGCGACGGCATCTTGATTTATTCCGACAAGCACAAGCTGATCGGCCATCCCGTCAAGACCGGTCAGCGTCTGATGCAGATCACTGATCCCAATGACATTGCGGCCCGCATTGATGTGCCGGTTGCCGATGCGATCGTGCTCGAGAAGGGCGCTTTTGTGCGCATATTTCTTGATGCCGATCCCTTGCGCTCAGCGACGGCGAGCCTAAAGAGCACCTCCTACCACGCTGAGCCCAACGCTACCCAGCAGCTGGTTTACAAGCTTTATGCCCGCTTTGATCGCCGCCGCCCGACGATGCGCATCGGCGCCCGCGGCACCGCCCAATTGCATGGCGATCGCGTACCCTTGATATATTTTCTTCTGCGCCGTCCGATTTCTGCGCTGCGCCAATACCTCGGGCTCTAAGGTAAGGCTGTGTCATGCCAGCGCCCGCATCTGTGCTTTCCCCCCAACCGCCGCTCCCGGCCCTGCGCCAAGATTTGACCTTGCGCAAAGGCCCCCCGGATAATAACGGGGCTGCCAACTGGCTGATTTATGATCCAGTTCGTCATCGCTATTTCCAGATTGACGCTGCCGCCTTCGAACTGCTCGCCATCTGGCGTCCGATCGCAGCTGAAGAGTTCATCGTCCATGCCAGCCAGCAGCTGGGCCGTGATGTCGAGGCAGATGAGCTTGAGCACATCGTCAAGTTTCTGCAGACTAGCAATCTCACCGACGCCGCCCCTGGTGGGGACGCGCGCGCCTATGCCCACCAGGTTGCCGGCACCAAGCGCTCACTCGTTTCGCGCACCATACACAACTATCTGTTTTTCAAGGTCCCGCTGGTGCGCCCGCAACGTTTTTTGGCCGCCACTCTGGTGCTGGTAGCACCGCTCTATACCCGCGCCTGCTTGTATGTGGTCACCGCGTTGACCTTGATCGGTCTTTATCTGGCCTCCCGCCAGTGGGAGGCCTTCACCACCACATTTATGGATTTCCTGTCGCTTGAGGGCGCCATTGCCTACGGCCTGAGCCTGATCGTCATCAAGACGCTGCACGAGCTTGGTCATGCCTATACCGCGACCCGGGCTGGTGTTCGTGTCAACACCATGGGCATTGCCTTCATGGTTATGATGCCGATCCTCTATACCGATGTGACCGATGCCTGGAAACTCAAGAGCCGCCGAGACAAGCTGGCGATCGCCGGTGCCGGTTTGGTTGTCGAATTAGCTGTTGCCGGCATTGCCACGTTCTTGTGGGTGTTCTTGCCGGACGGGCCGATGCGCTCGGCAGCTTTTGTTTTGGCGACCTTGAGCTGGATCATGAGCGTTGCCGTCAATCTCAATCCGTTCATGCGCTTTGACGGTTATTATCTGTTGGCCGATGCCTGGGGTATTCCCAATCTACAGACACGTGCCTTTGCGCTGGGCCGGTGGTGGCTGCGCGAGACGTTATTTGGTTTGCGCCATGCGCCGCCGGAGCCGTTTGCCCGCCGGACCCGCAAGCTCCTGATCGCTTATGCCATTGGCACATGGATCTATCGTCTGGTTCTGTTCCTCGGCATCGCGCTGTTGGTCTATCACATGTTTTTCAAGGCGCTTGGCGTTCTGTTGTTCGCCATCGAGATCATTTGGTTCATTGGCCTGCCGATCTGGCGGGAATTTGTGGAGTGGTGGAAAATGCGTGGAGGCATTGTCAAGTCGCGTCGCAGTCTTGTGACGGCGGGCATCTGTGCAGCACTTGTGGCGATTATCCTGATCCCATGGAGCGGCACTGTACGCGTTCCCGCTGTTGCCAAGTTTGGTCAAGAGTTCGCGGTGTTCGCACCGCGCCCGGCGCATATAAAGGCGATGGCCTTGGCCGATGGTGCTGTGGTGAGCAAGGGTACGCGCTTAGCGGTGTTAAAGGCGCCCGAATTGGAACATCAGATTCGCCTGACCCAACAGGAAATTTCACTTGTCGAAGCCCGCCTCCGCCGCATCGCTGGCGATCGCAAGGACCGCTCGTTGCGTGATGTGTTGGTAAGCCAAATGGCCTCACACCGTGAAAAGCTTGAAGGCCTCCGCAAGGAAGCGGAGCGCATGGTTCTGGTGGCGCCGTTCAAAGGTGTTATCCGCGATACCAAGCATGGTCTGAGGGCCGGCGATTGGATTGACCAGGCAACCCCGATCGCGCGCCTAGTGGATGCCCGTCGTCTCGACGCTATGGGCTACATTCACGAAGACGATGTCTGGAAGATTTCTGCCGGACAGCGCGTCTATTTTGTGCCGGAAGATCCGCTGTTGGCCAGCCGTCAGGGGCGTATTACCGACGTCGCCGCGACCGGCACTAGGACCATTGAGATTCCATATCTGGCTTCGGTATATGGTGGCAGCGTGCCGTCGGACCGCAATGATGAGGGCGACATTCGCCCGCGCTCTGGCCGTTATCTGGTCAAGGTTGCATTGGATGGCAAGCCGCTAACCCGCGTCCAACGCGGCACGCTGCATATCGCCGGCCGGCCGGAGAGCATAGCCGCCATGGTCTGGCGCCGCATCTTGCAAGTCCTGGTTCGCGAAAGCGGCGTCTGAACGGGCCCCGGCATCGTGCGGGACGTGACGTGGCGAACGCCAGTTGCAGCGCAAAATAAGTCTCACCGGGATCAAAAGACTTGCTCTAGAGGTGACTTTGCCGCCCACTTGACGCATATCTAATCGCTCAATCGCAGTCAGGATGGAGTGTGAGCGATGACAACCCGCGTCTGGGATCAGTTTTTGACCAATCAAGACAAAGAGCATTTGGCGAGTTCGCAGAAGGATCGCACGGTAGGTTTTGGCAAGCGTGCCGCCATCCTCAATGTCGATCTGTACCGTGGCGTATTCGGTGACGAAAACCTGCCACTTTTGGAGGGAATCAAGTTGTGGCCCGGCTATTGCGGCCCGGTCGGCTGGGAGAGTATTCCCCATACGCAAAAACTGATTGCCGCCGGTCGCCGAGCCGGTATCCCAATCCTGCACGTAACGGGGCTATCGCCGGACTCATCCGGTGTGAAGGGCTGGAACGAGGCAATCCACCAACGCCCCGAAAAGAAAGAGGTGGACCCAGCTATTAGACAGCGGCACGCGCGCCGTTTCGATATCATCGACGAGGTGGCTCCTGAGCCGGGCGACGTGGTCCTGCACAAGTCCGCGCCAAGTGCTTTTTTCGGCACGCCCCTCATGGCGCAGCTCAATAAGCTGGACGTTGACACGCTTATCGTAACCGGCGAGAGCACAAGTGGCTGCGTCAGGGCGAGTGTCATCGATGCAGCCAGCAACCGCTTTCGTGTACAAGTGGTCGAAGAGTGTGTGTTCGACAGACACCAAGCCTGCCATGCCATCAACTTGTTCGATATGGATCAAAAGTACGCTGACGTGATCCCACTGGCGACCGCATTAGACTATCTCGACGGCATGGGCGGGTGACATCACCGAACCCCGCGAACACCGCAACAAGACCACCAAGGGAGGTCAGCCATGACGACTCTTGCCCTCGATCGCTATGACCGCCATTTCCCGTTTTTTGACGGCACCGTCGAATTGCCACCTGGTCTGACCCTCGAGGTATTGCAGATAGGTCAAGAAGCGGTTTTGCGTGATGGCGCCCATCGCCACGAGCGGATGCTGCGCCATAGTGAATTCGACGTCGCTGAGGTTTCGTTATCGTCCTATGTAGCGGCCTGCGCATCAGGGCTACCGTTCACCGCCATTCCAGTATTTCCGCGCCGCCTTTTCAGCCTTGGTCAAATTTTCGTAAATGAAAAGACCGGCATTCGTCACCCGAAAGAGTTAGCCGGGCGCAATGTGGGTTTGCAGTCGTTCCAAACGACGCTCGCGGTTTTGGCCAAGGGCGACATGGCAACCGAATATGGCCTGGACCTTACGAGTGTGAATTGGTTCTTGCGCAACGCCGATACTGTCGATGTCGCCTTGCCAGACGGCTACCGCACCGAGCGGCTGACAGAGGGCGAGAATTTGGTCGACGCGCTGGCCACCGGCAAATTGGATGCAATCTTTTATTCGCGCTTGCCCTGGCAGTCACCTGTACACGATTTACCCATCAGGCGGCTCTTTGAGGATCCGAAGGCAGAAGAAGTCCGCTATTATAAGGCCAATGGCTATTGGCCGATCATGCATGTCGTTGCACTGACGCGTGATGCCGTGACGCGTCAGCCGGAGCTGCCGCGCCTCTTATTGCAGGCTTTCCAAAATGCTGCATCGATCCACAAGGCTTACATCACCGATCCGGGCTGGTCGCAGCTTGCGTGGGCCAAGTATGCGCGCGAAGCAGAAAGTGCCGCAATGAGCGGAGATCCTTGGACCAGCGGTGTTGCCGCCAATCGCGCAAACCTTGATCGCTTCATCGGATATTCGTACGATCAAGGCATTATCGATCGTCGTTTGCGCGTGGCGGAGCTCTTTCACCCCTCAGTGCATGACACCTGATCACAGCTAAGCTTGTTTAAGTGCACCGGCGCCGACCGGCATTGGGTAGAGCGCACCATCGTGGAGCACTTACGTGCAACTGACGCACTGTCGCACACGCTAATCTGCGCCGAAAAGAGAAGAAGCCGCATCAAGGGTAAAAAAGTTTATGGCAATTATAATCAACAATGACGACGTCACGCGGCTGCTGACGATGCCCGCCACCATGGAGGCTCTGGAAACCTCATATATCGATCTTGTCGATCGAACCGGTGTGTGTCGCCCGCGCATTGATATTCAAATTCCAACGCCTGAAGCCGGCAAGACCTATCAATGGGGCACTATGGAGGGCGGCTCGACGCGTGGTTATTTCGCGATCCGCATGAAATCCGATGTTGTCATTCAGGAAGACCGTGGTGGCATACCGACAGAGGACAAATATTGCGTCAGACCGGGCAGGTGGTGCGGCCTGATTTTTCTGACATCCATTGAAAACGGCGTACCGCTTGCGATCATCAATGATGGCATCCTGCAGCATATGCGGGTTGGCGGTGATGGCGGTATCGGCGTCAAATACATGAGCCGGCCGGACGCCGAAGTCGTTGGGATGCTTGGCTCCGGCGGCATGTCCCGCAGCCATATGCAGGCCTTCACCTGCGTCAGATCAATAAAAAAGCTCCAGGTGTTCAGCCCGACAAAGGCCAATCGTGAAGCGTTTGCCGATGAAATGCGCGCCCAGTATGGCATCGAAGTGGTCGCCTGTGCGTCGCCGGAAGAGGTCTATCGCGGCGCCGATATTCTGGCCGCGTTGACCGATGCAACGAAGCCGGTCACCGATGGCGCATTGGTCGAGCCTGGCACGCACGTTGTTGTTGTTGGCGGCTCGGGCGGCCCGGATGATGTGCTAATGGATCGAATTGATGCCAGCCTCAGGTTCGGCAATGCGCCGGGACCATGGGGCTTGCCGCAATTGCAAACGTCAAAATCGCGATTGACCTACGCCGCGATGACTCCGGAACAAATAGAGACATCTATGTCGCCAGACGCAAAGCGCGGCGGACGTGGCGTTGTCGCTGAGGACAAAGTCGTTTGGCTAGCCGATATCGTTTCCGGCAAGTCGAAAGGGCGCACGTCTGACGACCAGATCACCTATTCCGAGCGTGGCAATCTCCAGGGTGCGCAATTCCACGCCGTTGCCGGCCACGTCTATGAGAAGGCCGTCGAAGCGGGCATTGGCTATGAGATACCGACGGAATGGCTGTTGCAGGACATTCGCGATTAATTGCATTGGCTGAACAAGAGAGCAAATCAACATGACCCTGTTCATCAACAATGATGACGTCCTAAAAGTTTTGACGATCGAAGATACAATTGCAGCGCTCGAAAAATCGTACCGCCAGCTGATTACCCAAGAATCTGTTTGCCGGCCCCGCGTCGATATCCAGATCCCGACCTCCGACGAGAGCAAGATCTATCAGTGGGGTACCATGGAGGGCGGCTCACAGTCCGGTTATTTCGCCATCCGGATGAAGTCCGACGTCATCTACGAGCAGGAGTACAATGGCGCCATCACACTGGAAAAATACTGCAAGGAGCCTGGGCTTTTTTGTGGGCTGATTTTGTTGACCAGCACGCACAATGGCGAACCCTTGGCGATTATCAACGATGGCATTTTGCAGCATATGCGCGTTGCCGGCGATGGGGCGATCGGTGTCAAATACATGAGCCGACAAGACTCGAAAGTCGTTGGTATGGTCGGCTCAGGCGGTATGGCGCGCACCCATATGGATGCGTTTATGGCAGTGCGTAGCATCGAAAAGCTCAATGTATTTTCGCCGACGCCGGCCAATCGCGAGCGGTTCGCTGAGGAAGTGCGTCAAAAATTCGGGATCGAGGTGGTTGTTAATGACAACGCACGCGACGTCTATCGCGGCGCTGACATTCTGGCTTGCCTGACCGATTCCGCTGTGCCGGTGCTCAATGGCGAATGGGTGGAGCCAGGCACGCACATCGTGAATATCGGCGGCGGCGGCGGCCGACCAGATGATTCAACCTTGGCGAAGATCGATGTTTATATGCGCTTCGGCAATGCGCCAGGTCCGTGGGGGGCGCCCGAAATGGCACTGGATGATGAGTATTTCACATATGCTGCTCAGCCTGAGGACGCGCCCCACTTTAAGATGAAGCGCTCGGGCAAGCGTGGCCATGGCGCGATGTTACCAGACCGCATGGTCACGCTGGAGGACATTGTAAAAGGCACCAATCGCGGCCGCAGTGATGCCGGTCAGATCACCTATTCGGAGCGTGGCAACCTGCAAGGGGCACAATTTTGGGCTGTCGCCGGCGTCGCTTATGAAAAGGCGAAAGCAGCGGGCTTGGGCAATGAAGTGCCAACAGAACTGTTCCTGCAGGACATCCGCGATTAAGTCAAGCGCTGTCAAAAGGCAGAGTCCGACGAAACTAAACTAGGCTAAGTGCCAGCACACACAGCTAGCGCATGACGTAGCCGCCATCGACCACGATGGTCTGCCCCGTCATAAAATCGCTTGCCGACGAGGCTAGGAACAGAAGCGTGCCAAGTAAATCGTCGGGCACTTGGTCCCGCTTCAAGGCCCGCGACGACAATGCAATCTTGGCGAACGGTTCGATCACATCCTGCTGCGCCAACAGCCCTTCGCTCATTGTCAATCCCGGAGCGATACCATTGACGATAATGCCTGCCGGACCCAATTCGCGGGCCAAAGCGCGCGTGAAGGCGACGATTGCCCCTTTGGATGTAACGTAGTGCAGCATCCCCGGTGTCCCGGAAAACACCGTCGCTGATGAGATGTTGATGATCTTGCCATAGCCTTGGTCTTTCATCGCCGCCAGCACCGCTTTCGCTGCATTGAATGGCCCACGCACGTTGACCGCCATTACCCCATCCCACTCGTCCACGTCCAATTGTTCGAACGGCTTTCGCTCAATCGACGCGAACAGCGCCGCATTGTTGACCAGAACGTCAACCCGCCCAAAAGCGGCCAGCGCATCGCGGACCATACCCGCGCAATCGGACGGGGAAGATACATCGGAAACCAAACCAATTGCTTCGCCGCCCGCATCTTTTACTGCCTGCACCGAATGCGATGGATCAATGACATCGGTGATGACAATCTTCGCGCCTCTTTCACCTAAGGCGCGCGCATAGGCGGCGCCAAGTCCCTGTGCGCCACCGGTAATAATCACACAGCGTCCGTCGAGCTTTGCTATATGGTCATCCATCCGTTTGCAGTGCCTTGCCTTGAACAGTTCAGAATACGTGACGCCGCTACGGGATATGTTAGCGGGCCTTGTTAGGCGCGATCGAGAAGTTCAACCGACAGAATGGTCGGCAGATGCTTTACGACCTCCGACCAGCGATCGCCCTCATCGACGCTGGCAAAGATCGAACCGCTGTTGGTGCCGAAATATAGGCCGGCAGGATCACGTTCGTCGCGCGCCATTGCCTGGCGGAGCACCGTAAAGAAGCAGGCCTCCTGCGGCAAGCCAGCGCGCAAGTCATGCCAGGATTGGCCGCCGTCTCGAGAGCGCCACACCGCAGCCGCGGCATCAGGCGGATAGCGCCCCGCGCTATCACCATTTAATGGAATGGTCCAAATAGTCTCGGGATCGCGCGGATGAACACAAAACGGAAATCCGAACGTCGAGGGCAACCCTTTGGTAATGTCATCCCAGCTCTTGCCGCCATCAAGCGAGCGCCACACACCGTGATGATTTTGCTGATAAAGCAAATCACCGTTGCCCGGCGCCAGCATCATGTTGTGGACGCAGCCGCCGATTTCACCGTCACGCGGTGCCGCTGGATGATCGCTGGCTTCGACCGCCGCGGCATTCGATAGTCGGCTACGCCGGTCCCACGTCTTGCCGCCATCCTCGGTTGCAAAAACACCGGCGGCAGAGATCCCAACCCATAGTTTTTGCGAATCGGATGGATCAGAGACGATGGTGTGCAAGATCAGTCCGGCAGCGCCCGGGCTCCAGCTTTCGGCAGACGGATGCTCATTCAAACCTTTGACATGGTCCCACGTCTTGCCGCCATCTTTACTCGCCAACAATGTCGCCGGTTTGGCCCCGGCGTAGAGCGTGCCATGGGCATAGCCGAGAGACCACAATTGCGAGAATGCGTCAGAGAAGGGCAGTGGTTCGTCCTGCCAGCCGATCATCGCTGCAAAGCCAGGATCGTTTGCAGCCCAATCATCCATCGTGCCCCTGGTGAGCCGCGTTACGGCCCAGGTCTCTCCGAGATCATCAGAACGCCAGACGCCGGCGCCATGCCACTCGCCGCCGCCTGCAGCCCAAAGCGTTCCGCTGGCTGCATCGCCGATGACATGATTGATCGGCCAGCCATCGCAGTACGGGCCCTTGACCGCCCAATCGGCGCGGTTAGGGCCGCCGGAAACAAGAAACACACCCTTGGTGGTGCCAACAAGTATCGCTAGACCATTCTGGCTCATTGTATTCACCCTCAAAACCGGGAAAATCAATTCCCCTGCGCGACCATGGATGAGCCTAACCAGCCGGCTCACTTCGGTCCAGCTGGAATGTAGACTAGAATGATTAAATCGAGGCAGCGTCAGGCTTAATTCGATGCAGCCGCCGCAGACGACGACTGCTCCAGGCGGCTGAGAACATCACTCGGTTGATTGGCGATCCGGCGCGTTATCGTCGCGTAGCGATACGCTTTTGGCATGGTGACAACGCCCGCCACCTCTAATCCTTGCGTTCCTTAAGACCGCTTGCGCTTTTTTCGATAACGGTCTTCATCGCGTCAAGGTCGGTTTGCAGGCGGTCGAATCTATCGTGCAGGGCTTCTAGCTCCTGATGCGTGAACGCCTTGATTTCCGACCGGTCTTCCATCCGCGTATCTTCCTGGGCCGTTTGCATCGCGTCCACGATAATGCCGATGAACAGGTTTAGAACCGCGAAGCTTGTAATGATAATGAAGGGGACGAAGAAGATCCAAGAGTATGGAAAGAGTTCCATGGTCGGACGCACGATACCCATCGACCAGCTTTCAAGCGTCATAATTTGAAAAAGCGTATATGCCGATGCGGCGACAGAGCCAAACCACTCCTGCATGCGTGGATCTGCGTGTTGTCCAAAGAGCTTTGTGGTCAGCACCGCGGAAACGTAGAAGATAATGGCGAGGACGCCGATCACGGACACCATACCAGGGATCGAGTGACCGATGGCATTGATTACTCTGCGCAGCTGCGGGACCACCGATAGCAGCCTCAAGATCCTTAAAATACGAAGGGCGCGTAGGACCGAGAAGGGACCGGATTGCGGCACCCATGCGATGGAAACGATAATCAGGTCGAACCAATTCCATCCGGAGTCAAAGAACCTAAACCGGTAGGCATAAAATTTCAGGATCAATTCTACCGTAAACGCTACCAGGATGATCTGATCGAGAAGCTTAAGCAGTGGACCGTACGATGCCATGACAGTCTTGTCGGTCTCCAGGCCTAGCGTGACGGCATTGACCAGGATGAGTGCCGTGATCGCTTTGACAAATATTGACGATTCAACAAATTGCTCGACTTTATCCCGCGTGATCATTCCCAAGGTTCCGCTACGTTTCCAAAAACCGAATGCCCCCTGGAATCGGGGGCGGCGATAGACTGCTAAACTACTGACGGCCTGGATGGAAGCAAGATTTGGGCTGGCACACTAAAGAGCCGCGCAATCCAGCAGAAAATTGAATCGACTCTTACGTCGACACCGACGCAGTGGTAGGTCCAGGTGGCTTTCAGTGCCAACTACCACCATTTTTCGGCAATGCCGATCGGGCCTGATGCATCCCCGTAGAATTGGCCAACGGAAAACGGATGTTTGAGCCGTCGGCTGCCTGATGTGACAACGCGCGACAACTGTCCACAATGTGCCCGGCACCTTGTCGTTTTACTGCCGGCTCTTTCTGCCTGTGCGCATCTTGGCGGTGTCAATTGTCCCAGTAAGTGCGGCCCAATTGAAGGCGGGTAATTGCATCGGCGAAGCTGCAGAGCTTATTGGTCTGCGTCGCAGTCTTGGTGGTCGCGGGCAGCGCTGCTCTCTGTTCACGGCGCACACCGCGTACTGCTATTCCAGCGTGCCATTCCTATTGCCATTTAGCGCCTGCAGTTTTGCGCGCCAGTCCGACAAAAGCCCGATCACCTCAAATATGCATTGCGGCGGCTGCTTGCAAAAAACACGTTTGACACGGCCAGCATTTGTTCTCTATATGTTCTTATGAAGAATACACTTGAAGCCACTATACTTCATGCCGATCTGGATGCGTTCTACGCTTCGGTAGAGCAGTTGTTCGAGCCGTCGTTGAGTGGTCGGCCGATCGCGGTCGGTGGGGGCGTCGTTCTGGCCGCCTCCTACGAAGCAAAGGCCATGGGCGTTACGAGCGGGATGACTGGCAAACGTGCCAGGCAACTTTGCCCGGACCTGACATTTGTCAATGGCCGCTTTGACGATTATCAGCGCTTGGGCAATGCCGCCATTCGAATTCTTGGTGATTTCACGCCTCTCGTCGAACGGATTTCAATCGACGAAGCCTTTGCGGACGTTGCCGGCACGGAACGTCTGTTCGGTGCGCCGGTTGAAATTGCTCGTCGTATCCGACAGCGTATAAGGTCGGAGTTGGGGCTGCCGATTTCTGTGGGCGTTGCGCGCACGAAGCGTCTGGCAAAGATTGCCTCACAAGTCGCAAAACCTGATGGACTGGTGTTTGTTGAGCCTGAACGCGAAGACGACTTTCTGCGCGATCTCCCGGTTGAGTTAATGTGGGGTGTGGGCCCGGTTGCAAAAGCGCGCCTTGCTGAAGTAGGCATTTTTACGATTGGACAGCTCGCCCAAGGCCGGAGGCAACATCTAGAACACCTTTTGGGCCGTGCTGTTGGGGGGAAGTTAAGCGCACTTGCTCGAAACGGGGGCGCGCGACAGATAGAGGTGCGCCGTAAGTCCCGATCCGTTGGAGCACAATCCGCATTGGGAAGGAAGCCGGCTGTAATAGAGAACGCCGTTCCGACCCTGCGCTATTTGGCGGACCGGGTTGCCGCACGCCTGCGTACCAAATCCCGTGCTGGCCGCACCGTGACCGTGCGCGTGCGATTTGGCAATCTTCGATCCACGGCGCGCTCAATCACTCTCCGGGCGCCCATATCATCGACGGCGATCCTGGCGGAGATTGCAGAAGACCTGTTGCGTACCGCTCTGGAAGACAACAGGCACGAAAGGGAAATTTCGCTATTGGCCATTTCGGTCTCGCAACTCGAGGGCAAGTCACAACTTCAGTTGGAATTGCCATTTGAGCTGGAAGACAATGCGCGCCGACCAGGGTCGGAAATTGGTGCAGCTCGCCTCGTGACCGATCAGGCGGTTGATTCGATCCGCGATCGCTTTGGCCGTCAGGCGATTGCCTATGGAGCTGATTTTTTTGCCACGACTGGATCGGTGCCGGACGCTTTTCGGCGGCTTGCCGAGAGAGAACTTCAGTGATTGAAAAGCCAATGTCTCTTCTTAATTGCAGCATTTCAGCGACCGGTCAGCTGTGCCTAGGCGCGATCATCAGCAGAAGTTCACGGCGGAGGAGGGGCGCAAAAGCGTTATGACCAAGTCTGACCGGCGGGCAACGTCTACGGACGAGCTGGCAGAAAGACCTATAAGCGCAAAGGCCTCGCCAGCGAACCATCGACAACCGAACATACGATCTCTTCCCGCCAACAGGTTCGGTACTACCGCCAAAGCGAGCGCGCCGATTCCAGCGGTTCTAGGATAATGTTGCTGGCGTCTCCTACCGTCTTTGGCTCTACAGTGATGACGTTTGGCTTTACATGACATATACGAGCGATATCATAATCGAATACCAATTAAGCATCACTCAAACCCAAAGCGCTTTCGGGAGAGGAGTTCACCTATGGCAGACGGCGATATTCGGACTGATGACAAGGTCTGGTATGAACACTTTCTAGAGAACTACATGCCCGAGCCGCAACATCGGATTGGCGACGGCCAAATGCCATCACCGACGGCGCTCATCCACGTCTCACTTGGCACCGACAAAAACTTTGAACAGATGTGCGACTTTTACATCCGGTTCTTCAACTGCAAAGTCACGAATTTCCGGGACAAGCGCGCCCAGGGTGGCGGTCGGGCTGCCTTCATTACGTTTGATGAATTCGATCATCGCTTTGCGATCCTCGAGAGGTCTGGCTACAGTTTTGACACCAAACGTGGCGGCATTGCCCACATCGCGTTCAAATACGCGTCGCTTAAAGACCTTATGCGTGTCTATCAACAGGCCAAAGACTGGGAAATTGCTCCAATACATTGCATAAATCATGGCCAGTCCACTTCGATCTACTACCATGATCCCGACAAAAATGAGATCGAAACCTACATTGATAATTTCGATACGCCGCAGGAATGCACGCACTGGAAGCATTGGTATCAGTATCGGCCGGGCACAGATTTCGATATGAGTCTTGGCACATTCAATCCTGACGACATGGCCAAACTTGTCGCGGAAGGATACGATGAAAAGATACTGCGTAATCGCGATGAGCTAATCAAACTAAAGAATGAAGGCAAGATAAGGAGTAGCAAGTGGCAACCAGGTGGCTAAGGCAGCGCCCGAGACCAATAAGCGATAACGATTGAAAATATTGTGGCATGCAATAGGCGATTTGATACCGATGCCGCACTCCAAATTAGCGATCTTCACGGCCCCGTTCCGGAGTGGTAATGCGACTATCTTATGGATTATGTGAAGCTCCGTTTCTCAAACGAGAGTGCGTTTTCCTAGGTAACGCGGCGGGCGGCTGGGCTTTGTTGGACGATACATTGGCGGGAGCCGGGGTTGCTGTCAGCACGCTGGCTGGTGCCAATACCCTAGCCGGCGCGATCAAGGTTCTATCCAGCCTATCGCACGAGCAACGGGATCGTCTCGAGGCCCAGCTCACGTCAGTGGGGCAGGCAGACGCGAGAGCAGTAGGCTCTCTTCGCCAAGTTGAGGATATGACAAAGATCATGGTTGTCGGTGGCTGGGACCCTGCCAGCAAGACCAAAGATACTTTGCAGCATACCACACCGCACGTCATGACCCGATGGATGGACCAGGACGATTTCAAGCGTCAACCGATTACTGTTTTCAAAAAGTTTCCATCTGCAATCGCCGCGCCCGGATGCGCGATAGCATTGCCAACGGTACGTCTCGTTGGCGAGGGTCCGATCAGTGGCAAATACGTGGCAGATGCTGCCCTTGTCGTGGTGATCGGTAAACCGGCGCTGCGCATCGATCCCGCTGAGGCCAACCAGCATATATTTGGCGTCACTCTCATGCTCGACGTTTGGAATGACGACATATTCAACGAAGAAGCGCGCGTGCGCCGCGGTATGGTTGCGCGAAATTTGACAGCGCTATCACCCGTCGGGCCTTCGATTGAAACCATGCAAGACGGTCATCTGGATGATCAATGCGAGCTGGAGCTGGTTGTAGACGGCGTCACGCGGCAGCGCTTCCGGCTTGGCGAGCTTGCGTTTTCGATTCCCCAGGTCATTTCCTTTTGTTCATCTGTCGGGCTCGAGCCTGGCGACATGATTGCTTTTGGCGCACGCATTGCCAATGGGTCGGGAGCAGGTCCGCTTGAAACACCTGCGCCAATTGCACCTGGCCAAGACATTGTGGTTCGTGGCGGCAGGCTTTGTGAACTCAGCGCGACGGTGGTGGCTGGCAATGGCTATTGCGACCCTCAAGGAGAGAAATGATGCGCTTTGCCACCATTGAAGTGCGCCCCGGCATTCGTCGGTTTGGTATCCTCGCAAAACCAGATTTGGTTGTCGATGTCGAGGGGGCGTTTGCAGCGCATTTGGCGCGCACCTTGCCTCTTGAAAGATCGTACGAGCTGGCCGCCGCAATGGCCCCAAGCGACGCGCTGAGGTTCATCCAGGGGGGAGACGTATCGCTCGATTCGGCAAGAGAGATCGTTTCCTACTTGGACGACATGTTCGCGGCAGGTGATGAACCGCTAGGCCCGCGCGGCGAAGCAATTTCCTTCCACACGGGCTCCGTGACGATTTGCGCGCCGCTGTCGAACCCACGCAATTTCATTGCATCAGGCAAAAACTTCGATACGCATTTGACCGAAATGCAGCAGACTGAAAAGCCGGTGGTGCCCCGCATTCCCACGGGCCATCCCCAGTATGCATCTTCAATTGTCGGTCCGGACGTTGTCGTCCCGCACCCGATTGAAACGAAGAAGTTCGACTATGAAGTCGAAATGGCTGTTGTCATTGGCAAGCGCGGCAAAGACATCGGCTCGGATGCAGCGCTCAACTATGTTTTTGGTTATACGATCTACAATGATCTGTCAGCACGCGACATGGGGGAACAGGAATGGGGCGTACCTATGCTGCAAAAAAACCTGCCGGGTATGGCGCCAATGGGCCCGCACATTGTCACGCGTGATGAGATTGAGGATTTGCCAAGCATCGGTCTGCGCTCGCGGGTCAATGGAGAACTGCGCCAATCAAGCACCGTCGCGCACATGCGATTCAAAATACCTGATCAGATCGCGTTCTGGTCGCAGATCGGTCTGGAACCCGGCGACATCATTTCAACGGGAACACCCGGTGGCGTTGCGGCCGGTCGCGGAAACGACGAAGACCCATGGTGGTTGCAGCCAGGCGATGTGGTCGATTGCGAGGTCGATCATATTGGTACGCTCACCACCACGATCGGCGAGCCCATAGCTCACCAATAGCGGCCCTGAGATGTCCGATTTCAATCTGGCAGCGTATCAAGCCAACGGTGCATACCGCGCAAGGTGCAAGTAACGATGACGGAAACCCCAAAATATACGATCTACGTGCCTGAAGGCGATGCGCCGCAACCAGGCGATTCGATCGAATGCCGCGTTATCGGCAGCATCCGCACGCCCTACAAGCGGATGGAAGACTGTCCCTCGCGCCATAACAAGCGCGATTATCTCCCTTGCACGCTCCAGCTTGCACCGGACTACGCCCCCGGCCTCGTCGGCCTGGAGGCTGGTGGCCGGGCGTTGGTTCTTTATTGGCTCCACCGCGCGCGCCGCGACATGGTGCAACTTCCCGCACGCACCGGGGTGCGCGATGCGCCAGTTGGTGTGTTCTCATTGCGCACTCCACCGCGGCCCAACCCCATAGCTGCGGCGGTGGTTGAAATCCTCGCCGTCCGCGAAGGTGAACTCGACGTGGTCGGGCTCGATTGCCTCGACGGCACGCCACTCCTCGACATCAAGCGCGCTAGGTTCTACGAAGGCAGCAATGCCGCCGGCGGGCTGAGTTGACCACGCGTGCTGTCGCGGACGCTCACACATGAGACCGTTCAAATGGGCCACCCGGGCCGACGCTCGTACACGTCCTGAGTGTGTCATTGTCCCCGACGACCAATGCAGCGAATTCATCTGGATCACGTTTGCGTTGTAAGCTAGCATATCCGTGTTGTGCGACGAGCAACTAAGACGCAAGGCAGACGGCGCGCCTTTTTGGCTCGCCTGGGCCGAAGGAGGAAACATGGGTTCGGCGATACGTTACGTAGCATTTTTGACCGACAATCCCGATGCGCTGTCGGAATTTTACGTTCGCAATTTTGCGTTCGATGAAATGGGAAGGTCAAATGAAGGTGATGTCTCGATTACCGATGGTTACCTGAACCTGACTTTCCTGCGCCGCCGCTCCGACTTTCATTTCGCCCACAACGAGTGCGGTCTGCACCACATTGGATTGGCGGTTGATGATCTTGATGATGTCAAGGCGCGGTACGCTGCCTTATACCCGAACCGACCGATTATCGAGCAACCCGGCGGTAAGCATTTTGGTGACTTGATGATCTTTGATCCGGAATCGAACCCGATTTCGATATCGGCAAGTGGGTTTGGCCTTGGAGCATCGCAAGACCGGATGCCGCGATTGCGCCATATCGCGCTTAACGCGCTTTGGCCCGAAGATCAGTTGAATTTTCATATATTGATGTTCGGATTTCGCGAATTGACGGCAAGTCTCGAGCGACGAAAGGAAGGTAAGCACAACCGGTTCTGTGGCGATGGTGAGGTCAATCTTGCTGTCCACCCCTTCTTCAATAAATCGGACGGCCACCAGCCGCGTTATGGTGTCAATCATATCGGCTTTCTGGTTGGCGATGTCGAACAATCCGTAGCTCAGCTGTCTCAGGAAGTGGACGCAGCCAAGCGGCCTGCCACCCGACCCTATGCGGAATACAGACTGCACGATCCGGAAGGCAACAAGTTTGATCTCAGCCAGTCAAAGGGCTGGGAGGTCGACTGGCAGAAATGGACGAAGGCGGCCTGACGTGAGCGCAAATAACAAACCGCGACTATCATTGGCGATTTCGCACTATGATCGTTATTACCCCCTCTACGATAATACCGCGGGCCCAGAAGGATTCGACTTAGAGATTTATCACGTTGGCCAATCAGCACCTGGGCGGCATGGCGTCGATCGCCACGGTCGCATGCTGAACGATGGCGAATTTGATATCGCAGAGCTGTCACTCTCGTCTTATCTTATGGCCCGCGATAGAGGCATGCCTTTTACGGCAATTCCGGTTTTTCCGCGTCGCTTATTTAGTCAGTCGCAAATTTGGATCAATCGCAACAGCGGCATCACGGATCCAAAAGACTTGGTTGGCAAGCGTGTCGGCCTCAACACCTTCCAGACGACGCTCTCAGTTCTTGCGAAAGGTGATCTGCAATCTGAATACGATGTGCCGTGGCGCTCTATAAAGTGGTTTATCGCGAAGGAGGAGACGGTCGAATTCGCGCCGGAAGAGGGCGTTACGATCAACAAGGTGCCGGCGAGCACAAACCTTGGCGATATGCTTGTTAATGGGGAGATCGATGCAATCTTCCGGCCGCATCCACCACGCCAGGTGCTTGAAGGGACAGCCGACATTGTGCGGTTGTTCCCCAACGCCAAGGAAGTGGAAGCAGGATATTATAAAAAGAACGGCTTCTTTCCGATTATGCACATCATTGCATTTCGAAACGAAACCCTTGAGGCCCATTCAGGCGCCGGACAGGCAATGTTCGAAATGTTCAAGCGCATGAACGCAATAACTTCGAAGTATCTTGATGACCCGAACTGGTCGCGGCTTGCGTGGGGGCGTCACCATCTGGAAGAAGAACGCCGCATGCTTGGCAGCAATTTGTGGCCAGATGGGATCGAAGAGAATCGAGCAAATCTCGAGCGATTTATGAGCTATTCACATGATCAGGGCTTGATTTCAAAGCCGTTGCAAGTTGATGGACTTTTTGAGCTCAACCCTTAACCTTCGCGCCGTTAGCGCCATCGCCAAGGGCCTGAACGCAGACGAGTTTTGTGTCCATTCGAAGCGCCGAAATCCGATCAGAAAGTTGGCATGGACAACGATGCGCCAAACCATTGGAGGAAACCTTAAGAATGCGGACAAATATGATTGATGCCGATACCCATCTCCGCGAGGGTTATTTTCTTGATGAAGTCTATAAGCTCTCGGGAGAATTCGCCAAGTTCACACCAAAGCGCGTTCGTGGCGGCGCCTATCACGAGGTAAAGTTCGAGTATGATCTTGAGCCCTGGGGGCAAGAAGTCGAAAAGCATGGCAGTCATCGACAACTTTATAGCCCTGACCGGCACGAAGGCCGGATTGCCGCGATGCAGCCTGGCGGTACCGATCCGGTAAAACGTATCGCCGATCTGGCGGAGGGTGGGATCGAAAAACAGGTCCTCTTTGCGACCAATTCAGGCATTCCACTTCTAAATGAAGGACCGCTCGGGACAGCGCTCTGCCAAGCCTACAACAATTGGGTGATCGGTTTCGTCAAGGGCTATGAAGACAAGCTCTTTCCAACCGCTGTTATGCCCGCTGGCCATCCCGAGGGTATGGCCGCCGAGCTCAAGCGCGCGGTGGGCGAGCTTGGTTTCCGCGCCGCGCACATTTCCGGCTATTCCAAGACCATGAGCGCCGATGATCCCGCCTTCGATGAATTCTATGCAACCGCGGAGGCGCTCGACATTCCATTGTTCGTACACCCTCATTCGCGCGGTCCAATCGCCAATCGTCACAAGAACTTCTACCAGATGCATGCATTAGCCAGACCAACCATGGCTGCGGATGCGTTGGTATCGTTCGTTATCGGTGGGGTGTTTGAGCGTTTTCCGAAATTGAAAGTTGGATTTTTCGAGTGCAACGCCGCCTGGATGCTCTATTGGATGGACCGGATGGAGATGGGCTATGATTTCCTCAAACAGGACTATGCGCCCTATCTAAATTCCCGACCGTCCGATTATGTCCGCCGAAACTGCTATCTGACTGTTGAATCGCATGAAAAATGCCTACCGGAGGCGTTTGATCTCATCGGTGAAAAAAATCTGATGATGTCATCGGACTATCCCCATTGGGATTGCGGTTTCCCTGGATGTGCTAAGGAAGCAGCGGAGCGATCTGACCTGACGGAACTGCAGCGCGAACGGCTGGTTCGCGCCAATATCGGCGAGTTGATAAAGATCATTTGAGGTCGACCTTGTCAGACGATCAAATGGTAGGCCCGGTGAAGACGATTTGTGGACTTGCACCGGCAGATGCCTTCGCTTTCATTGCGCTAGCCCGCCAAGACGACTTATTGTTGTTGGACGCTGCTGCATATGCTGAGGAGTTACCAAGATGCCCCAAATGAAGCTCGGTCTCTTTATCCGACCCTGCGGCCATCATATTGCCTCCTGGCGACACCCCCGGGCACACGACGATGCCGGCGTCAACTTCGAGCGCTTTGTACAGATGGCGAAAACCGCAGAACGCGGGCTTTTTGACATGCTTTTCTCCGCTGATACCTACACCGCATGGACCACGATTCAAACGGCACTTAACCGCCAGCACTATGTGGCCTGGCTGGAACCTTATACGCTCCTTACCGCCCTTGCCCCGCATACCAAGCACATCGGTCTGGTCTGCACGCAAAGCACCAGTTTTGAGGCGCCTTTCACGGTGGCGCGCAAGTTTGCCACGCTGGACCTCATTTGTGAGGGACGTGCGGGTGTGAATATCGTCACGACCGGCAACGACCGTTCGGCACTCAATTACAGTCAAGAGTCTCATTTGCCGAAACCGGAACGTTACAATATTGCCGATGAATTTGTTGATGTCGTGAAGGGCCTTTGGGACAGTTGGGACCCGGATGCGTTCGTGCGCGATCGTGAGACGAGCACGTTCTTCCGGTGGGATAGGATGCATGTCCTCAATCACAAGGGGAAGTATTTTCAAGTTGAGGGACCGCTCAGTGTCGCGCGTTCCCCCCAGGGGCATCCGGTTCTGGTACAGGCCGGTGCATCAGACCAAGGCATGGAGCTTGCCGCCAAATCCGCAGACGTAGTCTTTGGCGCAAGCCAGAATATCGAGATGGCGCAGAAGTTCTATGCTGATTTGAAGGGGCGACTGTCGCAGTATGGGCGCAACCCTGACGATTTGAAAATTCTGCCCGGACTTGCCGTGACCGTTGCACCGACACAAGAGGAAGCGCAGGCAAAGTTTGATGAGATGCAGGACCTCATCCACCCCGACGTTGGCCTTGCGTTGCTTTCTCGGCGCATTGGTCATGATTTGACTGGCATGGATCCCGATACACTGATGCCGGATTTACCGGCAAAGGACAATGTTGGCACGCGCTCAGGTCAGATGATTGCGCTTGCGCGGCGCAAGAATTGGACGCTGCGCCAACTCTACCAACACTTCTCCGCAACTCGCGGACATATGGTCGTCATAGGCACACCATCGTCGGTGGTGGACGTCATGCAGGAGTGGTTTGAAAACGGGGCATGCGATGGCTTCAATATCTTGCCGCCGATGTTCCCTGACGATCTTGAAGCATTTGTCGATCTCGTCGTTCCTGAGTTGCAGCGGCGTAATCTTTACCGCAAGAGTTATGAAGGCAAGACGCTTCGCGACCGTTTGGGTCTGCCGGAGCCGACAAGTCGATATGTTTCTGAGCATCTGCCGGCCGCTAAGTAACGCCGCTTCGGCCTAGTCAGGAAGTGCGTAGCGCTGCGCTACTTGAGCGCGACCCGCTTGGGAGGGGACCTCCCGATCCCCTCATTTTCAGACCAAATTGAACACACTCTATCCTCGTTTGGCATCTTGGATCGCGCGCCAGATCTTATCAGCGTTGAGGGGCATATCGAGGTGCTTTATCCCCAGCGGTGATAGTGCGTCCATAACGGCGTTGGCGACGGTTGGCATTGCGCCGACACAGCCTGCCTCGCCCGCCCCTTTCGAGCCCAGTGGATTTACGGTTGTTGGAACGATGTTGGTTTCAAAATCTATACTGCAAACGTTGCGCGCACGGGGCATGGCGTAATCCATGAAGGATGCGGAAAGAAGCTGGCCGGATTGAGCGTCATAATTAATGTTTTCCATCAGGATCTGGCCAAGCCCTTGGACGATGCCCCCCTTTATTTGCCCAGCAAGCGTCATCGGATTAATCACGTTGCCGACATCGTCGACAACGCAATAGCCAACGATTTCAACCTCACCGGTATCTTCGTCCACTTCGACCTCACAGACATGGGTTCCGTTCGGAAATGTTGTCTTCGTGTTTTTGAAAATAGCATTTGCGATCAGACCCGGCTCCATCTGCGGAGGCAGACGGGCAGGCTGGCTGGCGGCCCTGGCAACCTCCGTTATTGTCAAAGTCTCGTTGGTCCCGCGTCCGGTGAAGACGCCGTCGCTGAATTCAATATCTTCAGTTTCGAGGAGATGCGCAGCAATCTTTTTCGCTTTTTCGATAATCTTTTCACCCGCCATGCGCATTGCCGACCCACCAATGACTGCAGAACGAGAGCCACCGGTACCATGGCCAAAGAAAACCGCATCAGTGTCACCATAGACGTATTGAATGTCATGCGGCGAGACGCCGAGTTGGTCCGCTACCATTTGCTTGTACATTGTCTCGTGGCCCTGCCCATGGCTGACAGAGCCCGACAAGATCGTGACCGTACCACCTCGGTCAAAACGGATTTCTGCAGCCTCCACACCCGGACCGGAAGCTTTTTCGATGCTGTTTGCCATTCCTATTCCGCGCAGCTTGCCCTGCGCCTTGGCAGCCGCCCGTCGCGCTTCGAAGCCGGCGTAGTCAGCCATCTTGAGCGCTATGTCCATGTTCTTGGCAAATTCTCCGGAATCATAAGTGAATAGGAAGGCCGTTTTGTATGGCATCGCCTCTGGTGGGATAAGATTTTTGCGGCGGAGCTCCGCAGGATCAACGTTCAATTCGTCAGCGGCAATATCGATTATGCGCTCGATAAAGTAACAGGCTTCGGGCCGGCCAGCGCCCCGGTATGGACGCATGTAAGTCGTATTCGTAAACACGGCTTTGACCTCTGCATAAATGCCTTCAAACGTGTAGACTCCCGAAATTCCGCCGATATTTCCAGTCGGCGGATTTTGTCCCCCATTCTGCAAATAAGCGCCGACGGCGCAGATGTTGTCTAGTCGCAAACCAAGAAATTTGTAATCCCTATCCAGTGCGAGGGAGACGGTAGCCACATTATCGCGACCCTGGGCGTCGGCAAGAAAAGCTTCCGTCCGGGTGCTGGTCCATTTGATGGGGCGTGCAACAGTTTTGGACGCCCAGCAGGTCAGGATCATTTCATGATAAATGGCAGATTTCATTCCGAAACTGCCACCGATGTCACCGGCAATCACCCGCACCGCGCTTTCAGGCACATTAAGGCCTTTTGCAATTGAAGACCTTGTCGTGTGTGCAGATTGAACCTGACTGTAGAGAGAATAGTGGTTTGTAGCCGCGTCGTACTGGGCGACACAAGAGCGTGGTTCCATTGCCGCAGCTGTGACACGGTTGACCACAATACGATGCGTTACGATGTGTTCGGCCTTGGCGAACGCGGCGTCTGTCAGCGCCTTGTCACCGAAGGTCGTCTGAAAGCAGATATTTTTCTCACAATCTGGCCAGATGGTTGGAGCCTCGTCACTACAGGCATCCTCGGTCGAAACAACAACTGGCAATGGTTGGTAGTCGACGACAATAAGCTCGGCGGCTTCCTGCGCCTCAGCTAGGGTTTCCGCAACGATAACGGCCACATAATCGCCGGCCCAGCGGACGCGATCCCTGGTAAGACCTGGAAATGGAGGACGATAAAGCGGTTCGCCATTTGGCCGCTGGAACTTGCCATTGCCGACCGGCAGGTCGGGTAGACCTGAAGCTTCCCAGTCCTTTCCGGTCAAAACGGCTAGAACCCCCGGCGCGTTCCTAGCGGCGTCGGTATCGATGCTTATGATTTCTGCATGGGCATGGCCAGCTCGCAGAATATAACAATGCGCCATACGTGGCAGGCTTATATCGTCGGTATAGCGGCCGCCACCACGCAAGAGGCGTGGATCCTCAAAGCGATGCACTGCCTGACCAATTGCAAATTCTCCCATAGAGTTCCTCTTATTGTGGTGTCTGGAGTTATTGATTTTGTCGCCAGGCGCATATCTGAATAGCGCCGGCCACGGCTGCCGCGCCAGAGTGCGCAGTCAGCAATGCAGAAATTGTATTGAATCCAGTGATCGAAGACGTGGCGACATCAAGCCCTGAAACATGTTGTTGACGTGACGAGTTAGCACGCATTGCCGCCCTCCCTGCAACCCAAATAATCCTAATACCATGTGTTGGCAGCTTCGGGCCCTGCCCTTGCCGTCAATCCTATCAGCAACTGTCTGACCCACCTCGTAATACGTTTCGGCAGGCATTTGAAATCTTTTCGGCATCTGGCATGAGTGCAGCCTCAAGTGGTGGACTAAACGGCACAGGGACCATATCTCGGGCCACGCGAACAGGCGGTGCCTTCAGCGCGTTGCACGCCTGCTCTGCAACCACTGCAATGACTTCGGCGCTCACACCGCAGACCCGATACCCCTCGTCCGCCGCCACAAGGCGGCCCGTCTTGCGGACCGAATTGACAATGGTCTCGCGATCAAGCGGGCAAATTGACCGCAGGTCCACCACTTCGATTTCAATGCCTTCACCGGCAAGCAACTTTGCCGCATGAAGCGCTTCCTGGACTGCGCTGGAGCACGCAACAACCGTTAAATCCCGCCCTACGCGTTTTATGTCTGCCTGACCCAATGGAATGCTGTAATCCTCTGATGGGACCTCACCCTTAAGTCCCATCAACGATTGATGTTGCAAAATGATCGTTGGATTATCGCTGAGGATCGCACTTCTCAGAAGTCCTTTCGCATCAGCGGGACTGGCCGGCAAGACAATTTCAAGGCCGGGGTTATTCGCGTACATGGCCTGTGGGCTGGCCGAGTGTTGCGGTGCACCGCCACCTCTAATCCCGTGAAAGAGGTAGAAGGTCAGCGGCGTCTTAATCTGTCCACCCGACATATAATGGATATTCGCTGCTTCATTGACGAATTGGTTCCACGCCTCGAATGCAAACGTGGCGGTTCCGAAATGTACGAACATTCGCTCACCGGCCATTGCCGCGCCGATCCCAAGGCCGGCTACTGCGCCTTCCGAAGTCGGCGGATCGTAGATTCGCTCTGCAAATGCTGTCTTGATCCGGTCTTCAGCAACATGATCGGGCCCGTGCCCGGCAATGCCGCGGCCAATGATACTAAGACTGGGGTCGCACTCCAGGCTCTTGTAGAGTGCATCTATCGTTGCCTCGGCGACGGACATGATTGGCATTTTAGTCAACTCCCCGGGCATTTGGGGACGGGGCAAATACACCGGCAAGCGCCGATTGACCGTCCGGATATGGCGAGTTCTCCGCGAAGATGCGAGCCTGCTCCATCGCGCCGGTAACTTCTGCATCCATGCGCAAAAGAACGTCTTGATCAGCGGTTCCGTCTTCGACAAGGCGCCTTGCATATCTCAAGACCGGATCGAATGTCCTGATCCAGTCAGCACCGTCACCGGATATTAGCGCTTCGCCCCATGCATGAGCCAAATTGGTGATACCGGTCGCAAACTTCGGTTCAATCTGATGCGAACCGGGCCAGCGTTCCAAGACTGCTTCCACGAAGACAGGGCGACCACTCTCTCGAACCCGATCTGCTGCCGCGGCGAATGTTGCCGCGCTGGCATCCGCATCAGCACCGTCGACGATCATCGTATCGATCTGCAGCGATTTAGGAATATCCTGCAACGACGTGGCAGCGATCATGGAAGAGGGCCGTTGGCCAGCTTTTGAGTTATTTTCGCAAGCGAATAGGACCGGCAATTCATAGACGGAGGCCAAGTTCAGTGTTTCGTAGCAAAGTCCTTCATCAAGCGTACCATCGCCGAAGTGCGCAACCGCAATATTCTTGTTGCCACGTCTTTTAAGCGCAAAAGCCGCACCGCCGGCCAACGCTATAGAGCCGCCAACCATCGCCGATGTCGATAGCATGCCGACTGCGACGTCGCACAAATGCCAGGATCCAGCCTTGCCCTTGCTAAGACCATCTGCGCGCCCAAGTATTTCAGCCAGCGCCCGAGAGGGATCACCGCCACAGGCAATCAGGTAGCCGTGATTTCTGTGGGTTGTGGTCAATTTATCGCCCTGCACCATCGCATGGGCGACCGCCGCTCCCGTTGCTTCATGGCCTATATGAAGATGTTGGCGCCCGACATAAGGGTATTTTTGCGCAAGAGAAATGACCGCCTCTTCAAATCGGCGCATTTGAATCATCTTCGAAAATAGCGATAGCTGTTTGTCGATACTTTGAATTTCGGTCATGACATCTTACCGTTGTACTCCGTGGTGCGTAGTATACACCGAATACGTCGCCAGTCTCGCCTCGATCGTCTCCAAATGGCTTGTCGCTCGCGAGGACGACAGCATCCTACGCCGCGATCGCTGCGGCAAGGCCTGGACGCTGTCCGCCGCCTGACCTTGAAACTCTATGCCTCCGACGGGAAACGTATCGGCGCTATTTTCTTTCGTGACGCCTCCTTGACCTTCTCTGGCCTCTTCCGAAACTAGTCGTGAGAAGCACAGCTGAATCCTCCTCGCTTGCCGCCGACAATTAATCTTTGGCCAGCAATGGTCAATTGCAATTTGGTGGGAAAATCCGACCCAGGATCCCTGCATACCCTTAGAAATCAATCCGCCCAGGCTGGCCTGCAGCATCAGCCCGCGATCACGGAACCTTGTCCCTGCCGCCGAAATATTGGCTGGCGGGAAATTGTTCGCGCCGCGTAATCAATCAGCGTG
The DNA here is from genome assembly GCA_965223255.1 of Hyphomicrobiaceae bacterium. Taxonomy (GTDB): domain Bacteria; phylum Pseudomonadota; class Alphaproteobacteria; order Rhizobiales; family Hyphomicrobiaceae; genus CBDCWA01. The sequence continues at coordinate 2,685,736 of CBDCWA010000004.1, forward strand.
TTTAGTCTACGCGATAATGATGAGAGATTGAGTGAAATTCACGGCCAGTCTCGTGCAGGGGCTGACGCGCCAGAGCAGTCAGAACTTGGTTCGGTTCGGTTGGCGAATTACGACCTTTTAGGTCGATCACCCAACCAGCGATCAGTCCTGAAAGAGCCAACACAGCAACGAACAGGTCGAGACGACCGCTGTTTTGTTTGGACGTTTGCACCGTATGCTTGGCATTCATAAGCATGGTCTTTACTGCCGCAAAATGGGCCTCTTAATGACGGCTTATAGCTGATAGCATTTTAAGCTCGTAGCCCTTTGCAAATTGCTTTGTTGAATGCGGTAATTGAGAAGATGGTTACCACTGAGTTAACACGCTACGCGATCGTAGAACATGGCCCTTATCGCATCTGTCGTTGACCTAGCAACTGTTAGCAAATGTTCAACGGGCTCGCATCTGCGACTCTGATACTGCAGGGTTGGCTGGACCACTAAGTGGCAGCCAACTGATAGACGGTTCTCATCCGCAAGCGTCTTGAGGCTGACGTGATAGAGGCGCTGGTTGAAGTTGCGCGCAACGCTAAAAAAGAAAAATCCGCCGACTAAGCCTGAGGTTGGGAGGACGATCAAAGCGCGTGCATCGAATTTCCGCAGCTCCTTTCACGCGACGTTAGGGATTGAGCGCTAAAATCCACGTGTTTGTGTTGTTGGAGTAATCCCGTGCTTAGTTCCGCGCTCGAAATTGCCCGTTCGGGGCTCGCTTCCGAAACGCTGCGGGTGCAAGTGGCCGCGGGCAATATCGCAAATGCGTCGACACCGGATTACGTACAACAACGGGTCGAGCAGACAGCCATAGGCAATACCGGCGGCGTAAGGGCGATGGTTCGCCCGGTTAGCAATGCCAATCTCCCTGTAGCTGAACTAAATGTCGATCTGGTACGCGAGACCGCGACGCTAATTCAGGCCAAGGCAGCCTATCAGGCAAACCTCGCTGTTATCGTGACGGTCGACCAAATGACCGACAGCCTGCTCGATATATTCAGCCACAACGATGACGAACAAGATCGCCTCGGCGATTGAAGCAACTTCGTCGAGCCGCAAAAGACGATGGTGCCCGATCTCCTGAACCGCCGCCACAGCGCCCTGGGATACACCCCATCGGCACCAAAACGACACCTCGCGTTGCACCAGACGGACCCATGAACTGACACTCAAACCAACCCGATCAGATAGGGTTGGTCGGTGTGCCAAGCGCCATCCTGGTGGCTCAGATGCGACTGCCAGCAGCAGACATCAAACACGCTGAATGGCTTGGACGTCTTGCAATGGAAACAAATCGAATAGGGCGTTGGTCGACAATACCGGTTCGCTTGTTTCGGGAGATCCCTGGCCCACAACCTGTCTACGGAGACGTGAGCTGATACTTTCCTTCGGTGTGTAGATAGAGAACGCAAGCTTTACGCGATACGCATGCCAACCGGTACGATGCCTTGCCCCTCGAGCCAAAGTAGCTTCCCGGGTCAAGGGTATTTTTTTTCGCTGCCCCCTTTGCAAGAACTTGGCTTACGCCTTGGATCGTCACCACCCGCATAAGTGGTGCAGTCGTGCTGAGCGTACCGGCATAGCCAGAGGGCAACTTGATGAACGTACCGTTCTTATTTGTGCCCCCAATCGTGCCCCACAGGAAGGCCTGTTTGGGACCATTGCCTGAGATCCAAGTGGTGTCTTCGGCGCCCAACCAAATCACGTTTCGGGCGTCAATGTTGATAGGACGCTCGCCCTTATCGAAGGCTTCCTTTGCAGGCCTAACGAGATAGGGGCCAGATACTATTTCAAGGAATATGGTCGTATTCTTGCCTTTTGCGGCCGTAATGTGGTTTTCGCCAAGCGGCTGCGTCCAAAAAGATCCGGGCCCCATCCACATCTTTTCTGCCTTCGGATCGTCATTGTGCACAAAACCGGTGATGACGACGGCGCGGTACGTGATGTTGTGAATGTGTGGCGGTGACTGGAAACCATCGGCAAACGTGACAAGCATTCCCGATGGCACATTTTTTCTAATATTTCCCCATAACTTGCCGGACTTCGGGCTGCGGTCGCCGCGAGCGGGGTTGAGGGGGATAAACCTCACGTCTGATCTTTTGACGAGTTCGGGTGTTGAACGCCCCTTCGCTATGCCCTGTGTCGAGGCAATAAACATTGCGGTAACTGCGATGGCAATTGAAATGACAGGTGTCGCGCCCATGGAAGGTTCTCCTTTTCTAGTCCTGCCGATCGCCAGGAAGAATTTCGTTTGTGCGGTTTGACACCTCAATTGTGTGCTCTTGCCACAGCCTAACGGCCCGATAAAGGCCCTAACGTCATTTTGGTCGATATTCAAAGAAACGTCATCTAGGGCATTCGTGTCTGCGTACCAAAAACTGACATTGTTGATCTCGAGTCAGGGGCCATGTCGGCCCGATTGGCGTGGTGCCTCGGATCTCCATAGGCGAGGTCGCCTTGGATTAGGCGCAGCAGACGATGCAACGGACAATGTCTCCTGCGCCCTTTTTTGTGGCGATCCGGCCTGATTGTCATATCCACGTAATATTAGTGCACTTACAATCTCGTGTGCGCTCTGCAGAAATTGTACCCCGCGTACTGCAGCAGCGCCGTGGGCCCGTTTTGCCACCGGATCGGACTCCAGGTGAACGGGCCCACACACCTTTGGGCCCGTCGCGAACTCACGTTGCACAAATCAATCTCGCCGCAACGGCTGAGCGGACAGGCGGGAGAATAGTGCAGATATGCGGCTTTCAAGGTCTTGATCACTTGCGCGAGACACGCATGCTTTGAGGGCATGTCGTATCTCTTCGTGCAATGTTGTCTTTGCAGGAGCCGGAAAGCTAAGCCCGCAGCTATCAGCAATTGTCAGCAACGGCGTGGAGACCGTTGGCTGATAACCATTTGGCTAATGACCACATTGTGTTGGGCCGGGTCTATCTGACAACCAACACAGGCACCTTGCTGTGTGTGATGACCTCGTTCGCCACGCTACCCAAAATCGCTCTTCTGATACCGCGCCGGCCATGCGATGCGATAATAACTAAATCGCATTTCTTAGCGTCGGCAGTCTGGATAATTCCGTCTGCAGGGTGCTGATCTTTCACATGCACGGTTTCGCACGGAACACCGAGATTATCTGCCGAAGATTGGGCTTGGCTTAAAACCTGTTGTGCAGCTTCTGCCGCCGCCTTCTCAAATTCCTCGGTCGGGTGCATAACGCCTCTCTCGGCATCGGATGCTGTGTTCAACACCGGCCAGATCTCAGTGGTCGTTACAAATACGACCTCAGCATTCAGTGCTCTCGCCAACCGCAATCCGTGGAATATGCCCTTGCCGGCGAGTTCTGATCCGTCGGTTGCTATAAGAATGGTCTTATACATGTCGCCTCCCTTGACTTCTGATCCGCGTTGGTAAGCTGGTTACCTCTGAAATCTTGAACTCTTTAAGTCTTGGGGTCCAGTGGCAAAGCGGTCAAAAACGAGCCAATAGCGCGCCGTCCGCACATCACCCAGCACTGACCGAGTTTCCAACCAGCGCATCTATTTGCAGGTAGGCAAATATTTCGTTTTTGAGGTGCAAAAGCGGTTGGATCCAGCCGTCGGCGCTAATTCTGAACAAATCTGAAGCGGTGATGTTAGACTGAACATTCGAATTCAATGCGTATGCAAACATCAATTTAAGTCTGCCATATTAGGTCTGATGCAGCTGCAGAAATTGCCGCAGTGATCCAACCAAAGACATCGAGCTTTGAAAAATCGGACAATCGTGTGGCTGACCTTGCTGCTCATTATCGAACCACGATGATAGACATCTTATCTGTTACAGTCTGTTGCCATCATGCTAGGACTGGGTGAATTATTCAGTCGGCTTTGAGCCAATAGACTGACGGCCAGTCCGCCGACGTTAAGAGGAAAAGACCATGCCCGATCCCAAAGATGGTGCGCATTCGAAGATCGACGAACCGTCCTATCACGAAGCACTCGATCGCACGCATACCATAAACATCATGATCGATAATCTGCTTAGCGAACACCCCGCCATAAAAGCCCATCCAGACCTTCGTGCGTTATTGACTGAATTGGAGGATTGCGGTGGTAATCTCTATCAGGCTATCGGAAAGTATTGGGCAGAATCAAACAGATAAAATCGGACACATTGAAGTTCGGGCCCCCAGATGTGAAATCACCAATCGCTGATCCAAATTCGGGAAGCGTTGAGAAAAGCGAATGCGAGCTTAGTCCATCAAATGGTGGCCTGATCGCTTTCGAACGCCATGCCGCAGTTTGATCCTAAAGACCAAACAATGCGCCCAGTTAGAGTTTTACGATTAGGTAACCTGATTTGCACTTGATCACCGGGAAACAGCCCATAAGTATTTGTCAATCTTGCGGCTGACTGAGACAGATCGCTTACAGTTACAGTCTGAAACATACCCCGGCACCTGAGGACGACCTCGAAGTCGCAATCAAAGCGGCGATGCCGGCGGGGAATTGTCAAAAGCTTGCCAGCTTCGGCACTAACTGCTGTTTGCTCCTGGAACATCGGCTCCCTCCGCCATTATGCAACGGCGACCATCACTGGTTGGTTTCAATATAAGTTTCGATAGAAGCGATCATGCCATACTTGGCGCCAGGATGGTTTAAGGAATGGATTGCAAGGTGAACAACTGGTTGATTGCGGGGTGGTGAACAACCGGTTGATGGCAGGGTACCGATTCGGCACTATAGAACAGGACCATCAATGACAGTCTGTTGCTGGTCGGACGCTCACGTCTTGAGGAAAGAAAGTCGATCCACCCATTTTTTGCGAACCTGTTCGGCATAACTTCGTTCGACTTCGTTAGCGATCGGAAAATCGTCTTTCCAGCCATACGGACGAACGGCATAAATGATCATTCGGCTTGTTGTAAGGTCGCCGGCTTCCCGTTTCTCCGGTGGTAGTCTGGGATCTATATGACCGCTCCAGCAGTCGTCGATAATATCAGTCTGCGTTTTAGGATCCCAACGTGTGGCGAGCGCCCACATGACCTCGTTGGGATCAGTAATATCGATGTCGTCGTCGACCACGATAACCAGACGGGTCATATAGGCGCCTGGCCCGCAGCCTGCTGCAACAAGGCCAGCCATTTTAGCATGCCCGGCGTGAACCTGCTTGATCGAAACCACATTGATGAAGCGGGTCCCGCCCCCTTGCATCTTCCAAACGCCCTTTACTTCCGGTACGCCCGCCGCCTCTAATGCATCCCAAAGGGCGGCAACGTTGTGGAGTTTTATTTGCCGACCCGGGTAGGTGGGCTTCGTCGGCGGTTGACCAATGATAATGGGATCATCGCGATGATAGATGCGTTTGACGCTAAGGACCGCTTCGTCGTGTTCATGCGATGCGTAATAGCCCGGCCACTCACCGAACGGACCCTCCGGGCGCGCATCCTGCTCCAATGGAGGCATAAAACCCTCAAAGGCAAGCTCCGCACTCGCCGGCATTGGTAGTCCAGTCAGTGCGCCCTGCACCACATCTACAGGACGGCCAATTCGCGCACCTGCAATATCATACTCTGATTGACCGGGGCCAACAGCTGTCGACGCAACGATTCCCAACACTGGCGCCTGACCCACGCTTATGATCATCGGGCAAGGCTCACCACGTGCCCAGTATTTTTGCCGGATCACATCACCGTTCTTACCAGGCTCAATAAACACGCCCAGGGTCTTATGGTCCTGAACCATTACGCGATAAGTGCCAATATTGACCCAGTCGGAATCCGGATCGCGCGTAATCACAAGGCACTCAGTACCGATATACTGGCCGCCATCATTGCCATGCCATCGTGGGGCAGGGAACTTCAGTATATCGACGTCCCCCTCATCAATGGTATTTTCCAGAACTGGTCCCCGCGCGACCAGTTGCGGGGGAATAGGGTCACGTCTTTCTTTCGGTCTGGCGCGAAACGCCTTTAGCGTTTCCATCGTGAGATCGCCAACTATGGATTTTGCGACTCTTACGTTGGCAGCAACGCGATGCGATGAATCGCATCCTTTAATGTTTTGGAACAGTAAGACCGGTGGATAAAGATGTTCGTGGCTCAGCTCAATCAGCGCGCCCATTTCAAGATCAGGGTCAACACCATCTATGGTTTCAAAATTGCCGACCGCTTTAGAATGCTCAAGAAACACACGAAGGTCAGCAAGGAGATCTTCGCGGCTGGGTTCATTGTTCGCCATAAGGTGCACACATAATCCAAGCTTGGGCGGTTTCCCAACTACTCTGCAGCATAACGCAACTTCCGTCCCGGGGCAGAGATCGATTCATCATTCCGCAAATCCGGTCTTTGCGCCCCAAGTCGTCTCGATAACTGTTTTGCCGTGGCCTTCAGGATATTCGCCGCGTCACCATCATAGGAATCATCGAAAGTACCAAGAATGCTGATCACTGTCAGTGACAGCGCAACCTGGTTATGGCGATCGAAAACAGGGGCTGAAAGAGCTGCCAGACCCGGGTTCTCTTCTCCGACCATACGCCCAAGGCCGTGCTTTAGAACCTCCTTGCGCATCGCTTCGATGTTAGTCTCCCGGACTTTGGGAGTCTTGCCAGTCTGTTTTTTCAGTGATGCAAGTTCCTGCCGCACCACTTTCTGCCATCTCTTTATCTCCGCATAGGCAAGGTACACACGCCCGGTTGCTGTTGTGAGCAGTGGCAATGTCCGCCCTTCACGAATATGCACTGAGGTATCGAGCTGACCAGATTCCCATTTTACAATCGTTGGTCCATGCGATCCCCAAACACTGAGCAGGGACACCAATCCGGTCTCCTTCGTCAGGCGCGGCAGTATTTCGATTCCAAACTTAATCGGGTCAATCTGCCCGATCGCAATAAGTCCCAGCTCGACGGCTGTTGGACCCAGTTCGTATTGACCGGTTCCTGCGTTTTGCTCGACGAGACCGGTTTGAACCAGGCTCGAGAGATAGCGATGCACGCGACTACTTGATAACCCCGCCGCAGCGGCGATCTGACCTAGCGCAGCAGGTTCGCCGAACCGTGCCAAAGTCTTGAGAACTTCCGCTGCCACAATCACCGAACGGTTGCCGCTGGTGGCTGCGGATTTCGCCTTGCGAGGTCTACTCTTTTTTGCCGGTCCCGGCATGCGATAGTCCTTATAGCACAGTGTTCGCTGCAATTCTTATTCGACGGTGAACCATGATACATATTCAAAGGCGATGGCCCATGCACCTCAAATGGGCGTCGCCGAACCTCCACACACTCCGGCACGCACATCAACACGCCGGAGCGCAAGAATAACGCAGTGCGGCGGAGCTGACCAGGACATTGCTTGTCACACGCAGAAAATCAACGAAATTTTGCCATATCACAAAAATCAAAACGCATTTTGTTCTTTGACGAATGCGGGCTGATATTCTAAGACTGTAAAGGCTTGAGCGCCTCCCGGTCAGTGGCCCATGTGCCGGAGGAACTTGCTTGAGTTGTCCAAGCCTGTTGGAGTACAGCGATTGAATTTGGAGAGTTAGGTGACCGACATAGACAATGCAGACGCTCTCCAAGCTTTGGCGCAAGAAATGTCTGACGCCTATATGCGGGGGCAGTGGCAGAACGAGACCAATAGAGCCGTGTCGGGGTGGGTCAGTGACACCCTGTTGCCGGTCGCAAGGGGCAGGCCATACGTATGGCGGGCCGAAGCGATTGACGACTTCCTGCGAAAGGCTTCAACCGCCCTGCCTGAAAGTATGACCGCAAGACGCTCCGTCCTCTTCAACAATCCCGGACTTGAGCGCGGCACGGTTGCCACGATCAATATGGGCATTCAAATGATCTTGCCCGGCGAAATCGCATGGGCCCACCGACACACGATTTCGGCCCTGAGATTCGTGATTGATGGTCACGAGGGGCTGGTGACTGCGGTCAACGGTGTTGCTTGTCCGATGCAGAGTGGCGACCTCATATTGACCCCTGGCGGAACGTGGCATGACCATTACAACGGCGGTGACAAGCCACTGCGTTGGCTTGACGTCCTTGATGGGCCGGTGATCAATGCGATCAACCAAACGGTTTTCCAGAATTACGGCGAGAAGCGCCAACCGCTCCGCAATTCCCCTGACGATACGCACAGCCCGGTTCACAATCACCAGACGCCTTTGCGATTTCCCTGGGCTGATGTTCAAGCTGCACTCGAGGCACGCCGCTCTAAAGTGCCTGATGATAGTAAAGGCTATGTTTACGAGTATCTCGATCCCAAAACCGGCGAATATCCGATGCGCACGCTTGGTTGCCGTGTGCGCCTGTTGCCGAAGGGCTATCGGGGGGATCCGTATCGAGATCGCGCCAACTCGGTCGTTCATGTGTTCCGTGGCAGCGGCACCCTGATTGCGGACGGTGAGGTCATAGACTGGCAGCAAGGTGACTGTTTCGCGTTGCCGGGTTGGTGTGAACGGACCCTGCAGGCCTCTGCCGAGACTGAAGCCTACCTATTTGAAGTGCACGACGTCCCGCTGCTTGAGAACCTTGGCTTGCTTCAAGATGATCTCCCCCAAGTCATTGAGGAGCGCTTGGACACCAATGAAAGTTAGATACTCGGAATCGAAGTTGTTTTGTAATTGCGAAGTGAGAGGAGTGAAACATGTCTGTAGCGGAAGTCCTAAACCCATCGTTAGACTTTAAGCCTTTTGCAGAAGAGGTCCGAAAACGTGCCATCGGACAATTTGAGACGCCGCAATATAGGCGGCTGCTTTCAATGCCTCTTACCCGTGAACGGGCGCAGGTCTATGTCCTTCAAAAGTCCCACTGGAATCTCAATCGGCGCGATTGTTGGGCCTTTGCCCAGGGTCTCGCCCCGATGGCAATCAAAAAACTGATCTGGGAGCATGAAGAAGACGAACTCGCCGGCAACAAGGAGCGCGGCGTTGAAGATCACTATTCCCTGCAGGTGCGTCAGTCGAGCGAAATTGGCTTGACAGCTGACGATTTCAAAAACAGCGTGCCGCGCGAAGGCACACTGATGGCCGTTTACTCGTGGCTGCATCTCGTGCGCCAAAGCCATTGGCTCAAGTCTGTTTCGGCCTGTGCCGCCCTGGAGGTCAGCAATTCATCGGAGTGGGTTCCAGAGGGCGGCATGTCATACCGATGGGGCAAGAGGATGGAAGCCGAACTCGGCATTCCATTCGAAAAGCAGCTTAACGCCAAAGAGCATGCCGAAGTTGATATCGAACATGCTCATATGCTGATGGAAGTCGCGCGCATGAGCTGCAATACCCAAGCAGATCTTGATCTTATGATGGAAGGTATGATTGAGAGCTGGCAACTTGATCAAGCGTGGAAGGGCATACTTGCCGACATGCTGGCAGAGTTGCCCGACCCTGCGTGATGTCGGGACGTGGTAATGCCTGGAGATGATGCCAAGAAATTCCTCTTGGACCCCTACGTGTCCTGGTGCGAGGGTGAGGGCTTGCCAATTATCGAGGAGTTTGCAGTCGACTTAAAAACCGTTGAAGTTGAAAAATGGGATCGCCTGGGAAACGGTTGCCGGGGTGCATTCGTGCATCTCAAAGGGCGTGGCGACTTCGTTGCCATTCATCTTATTGAGATCGATCCAGGCGTCAAAACCGATTGGCTGCATCATGTCTACGACGATGTGTATTATGTCTTAAATGGACATGGCAGTACGATCGTGGAACTCCGTGGCGGGCCAACACACAGCTTTGAGTTTGGCCCCCATTCTTTGTTCGCTCCCCCCCTGAATGCCCCGCACCGCATTTTCAATGGATCCGGTCGCGAGACCATACGCATCGCTTCAACAAATAACGCGCCCATCTGGATAAACCTCGCCCACGACGACAAGTTTATTTTTGATAATCCGTTCGCGTTCGAGGGCAGAATTGGCAAGGACGCCCATTACACGGGAGATGGCGATTTTATAGCTATGAAGCCCGGCAAGCATATGTGGGAGACGAATTTTGTATCCGACCTATCGGTATTCGAACTTCCGGAATGGCATAACCGCGGCGCTGGCAGCAGCAATATAAAATTTATACTTGCAGATAGCGTCATGCACGCGCACTGCTCAGAGATGGCCGTCGGCACGTATAAAAAAGCGCACCGGCATGGCCCTGGAGCACATGTGTTTGCCGTCACCGGGGCCGGTTATACGCTGATGTGGTTTGAGGGTGACACGGACTTTGAGCGTCATGAATGGGCGCATGGCTTCGTATTCGCGCCACCCGATGGCATGTTCCATCAGCACTTCAATACGAGCGCCAAACCAGCTCGATACCTGGCCTGCTCATTGGGGTCGCACCGCTATCCCATGACCGCTGCAAAGGTCAAGCGCAAGACTAATCCAGATGCCAATGTAAAAGATGGTGGCCTGCAGATCGATTATGCCGACCAGGATCCGCGCATTCATCGCATTTGGCTTGAGGAAATGAAGAAAGCCGGAGTCCCATCCGGTATGGGGCATATCTTTGATGAAGACCAGATTTGGGAGCGGTCAGCTTGAGCGAGGGATAACTTAATGGATCGCGAAAAAAAATTCCTTCTTGATCCTTATGGGGACTGGTGTGCCGCGGAAGGTATACCGGTAATTGGGGGACTAGGCGTGGATTTGCTGGCCATCGACACCGCACCATGGCCGCGGCTGGGAGATGGCTGTAACGGTGCCATTGTGAACATGGACGGACGCGGCGACTTCATGTCCGTGTTTGTGTTTGACTTGCCGCCGGCTGCAGCAACCGCACCGCAGCGCCACATTTACGATGAAGTGTTTTACGTCCTTTCCGGTCATGGCACGATGACGGTCGAGCTCGAGAACGGAGGGACCCATACATTCGAGTGGGGCCCGCGTTCGATGTTTGCCCCACCCTTGAATGCAAAGTATCGAATCTTCAATGCGTCCGGCGTTGAACCGGCCCGCTTAGCCTCCGGTAACGTCTTCCCCTTTATCTACAATTTTTATCGCGATGAACGGTTTGTTTTCGACAATCCCTTTCCCTTCGCAGACCGAGAGGGGCCCGGTAATTATTACGAGGGTGAGGGAAAGTTCACAGCGGTCCGCCAAGGCCGGCACATGTGGGAGACAAATTTTGTTCCCGATCTCAGTGAGTTTGAATTGAAGCCCTGGGAAAATCGCGGCGCCGGCTCGTCGAACATGCAATATATTCTTGCCGATGGCTCACTCGGCGCGCACGTGTCTGAGATGCCGGTCGGCACCTACAAGAAAGGCCATCATCACGGGCCCGGCCTGCACGTATTTTTCATCCATGGAACCGGTTATACGCTGCTATGGAATGCAGGCGACGAGGACTTCCAGCGAGTTGACTGGCGCCATGGCGTCGTGTTCGCCCCGCCGCGTGACATGTTCCATCAGCACTTTGATACGAGCCAGATGCCAGCACGCTATCTCGCAATCGGCTTTGGCTCGAAACGTTATCCGATCATCGATGATCGACGCCGTGGCTCAGAAGGAAACCGTTCTGACGTCAGCATCAAGCTGGGGGGACGCCAGATCGAATACGAGGATCAGGACCCTCGCATCCATAGAATATGGCTCGAAGAAATAAGAAAGACGGGTGTGACGTCGCAACTCGGCAAATATTTTGATGAAGAGCAGATTGAAAAAGAACTGGGATGAGCTGGCACCAACAGGGGAAAGCAAATGGACGATTCAAACGCACCAAGATTTCTAGTCGATCCATACCTTGACTGGGCGGAGGCTGAAGGCCTCCCAGTCGTTGAAGATTTCTGCGTTTACATGCCTGGCGTTGAGACCAAACCGTGGCCACGTCTAGGCGACAAATGCAACGGTGCATTCGTTCACCTCAAAGGACGCGGAGACTTCATATCGATATTCCTGATGGAGTTACAGCCTTCTGCCGCCACCAATGTCCACAAACATCTCTACGAAGAAGTGTTTTATGTCTTGGAAGGTCATGGCAGTTGCACGCTTGAGACTTCAACGGGTGCAAAGCACTCTTTCGAGATCGGGCCACACAGCCTGTTCTCTTTACCGTTGAATGCGCCATACCGCTTATTCAATACCTCCGGTAAAGAACGCCTGCTCATCGCGTCAACCAACAACTTCTGCATGATGCTCAATGTATTGCGCAAGGAAACGTTCATTTTCGATAATCCGGAAAAGTTTACCGAGCGGGAAGGACCACTCAATCATTTGCAGGGCGAAGGCACGTTCGTGCCAACCCATCGCAATCGGGAGATGTGGGAAACCAATTTCGTACCGGACTTAAGCGCCATAGAGCTCAGAAAGTGGAACAGCCGCGGCGCCGGCAGTGCCAACCTGCTATTCATGCTGGCAGACGGCACGATGCATGCTCACATTTCTGAAATGTCGGTTGGCACCTACAAGAAGGCGCACCGTCACGGACCGGATTTCCATGTTTGCATTGTCTCAGGGCAGGGATACTCGCTCTTTTGGCATGAAGGCGACGAAGATTTCATTCGATTCGACTGGAAACCCGGTAGCGTATTTGCCCCTACCAATATGATCTATCATCAGCACTTCAACAGCGGCCCTGTCCCCGTGAGATACTTGGCAACGGCCTTTGGCAGTAGTCGTTTCCCATTCTCGCAGGAAAAGAGGCTGATAAAAATGGGGGTTGATGTTAGCGTCAAAGACGGCGGCGCCCAGATCGAATATGAAGACCAGGATCCGCGCATTCACCAGATCTTTTTGTCTGAGTTGAAGAACAATGGCGCCGCCTGCCGCATGGGTGAATTCATGGATGAAAGCGTGCTGCTCAAGAGCTGATAATAGATTCCCGCGGGTGTCTCAGCCCTCCATCACGATTGAATCAAAAATAATCTAGGGAGAAAGAACATGCAAAATTCGGATCGCAATAGGTTCGCGGCAGGTTGGCTCGGCCTGACCGGGATGACAACACTCGCACTGTGCGTGGCCCTACCGGCACATGCTGCCGACGTAACATTCAAGGGCAAGAAGATTAATGTCTTGATCGGCAGCTCGCCGGGTGGTGGAACCGATGGGACCACCCGGCTCGTCGGCCGCTATTTGGAGAAGTACTTGCCCGGCAAGCCGCGGCTCGTATTTCGCAATATGCCGGCCGGACATGGCGTTAAGGCAAACAATTTCTTCGTAGCCCGCGGCAAACGCGACGGCACCTATTGGATTGGCGGGTCATCATCCTACGTTCATGCCGATTCTCTGCGCAAGAAAGTCGTCAAATATAACCCGACTAAATATGAATTCTTCGGAGGTATTTTTCGGGGCGGGTCAGTGGTGATTATCCGCAAGGCGAAGGTTGCCGATCTGACAAATAAATCAAAAAAGCCAGTCATTGCCGGCGTTCTTGACGGAACGAGAACCTGGGCGGAATTATTGGTTTGGGGCTCTGAGTTCTTGAACTGGAACATAAAGTATGTTGTGGGCTATCCCGGTTCAGCAGCCCTAGCGCTGGCTGCCCGGCGCGGTGAAATCGATGGCTTTGGCACCTCCTCCATTGCCATGCACAGAAGCCTTGAATCTACGGGGAATTTCACCGGCCTTGCCCAGATTGGTCAGTTTTCCGGCGGCAAGTACACCAGACGATCTTCGTTTAAGGATGTGCCGCTCGTCACCGATTTGATGAAAGGCAAGACGAGTGGGATCGCCGCTAGGGCGTTCACATACTGGACGAAAGCAAACCAGATCGACAAATGGTATGCACTGCCGCCAGGCACCAAGCCGGCCATCGTTGCCGCTTATCGAAAGGCCTTCGCAAAGGCGGCGAAAGATCCGGACTTCATAAAGTTTGGCCGCCACCAGTTCAGTGCGGACTTCACCACCCAAACCGGAGAGGATATTGCCGCTGCAGTTGCGGCAACCGCATACCCAAGCCCCGATCTACTCGATTACATGCGCAGCCTTCGCATTAAGCATGGTTTGCCGGCAAGCCGTTTGTCCGACAAGGAAATGGCACGACTCGCGAAAAAGCTGACTGCCGGTGTCGTCATTCCTATGATTCTGACCAAGCTGACGGATAGCAAACGGGATGGGCGACGCATTTTCTTCACGGCCGGCAAGAATACCCACAAAGTGAAGGTCAGCGGCAGCCGGACAAAAGTCACGATCGATGGTGCTAAAACCAAGCGAAGCAATCTGAAACCAGGAATGGACTGCCTGGTGACCTATCCTGGCGACGGTCAGGAAGCCAAGGCAATCGATTGCGCAACCAAACCGGACACCCTTGCGAGCCTGAAAAAGAGAAACGCCGAGGTCAATGGCGTTCAGATCAAGATCGCGGATATCAAGCGGGAAGGGCGCCGCGTTATGTTCAAGGTCGGCGGCGCGATGCATACCGTAAAGGTCTCGGGGAGCCGGACGAAGGTGAGCATTAAGGGCGCGACTGTCAAACGTTCGAAGCTGAAAACCGGCATGTCATGTGCCGTAAAGTATTTAGGTGACGGACAGGAAGCGCAATCTATCGCCTGCAAGTGAGGCGGGCAGCATTGCGGAGGAATGTGACGGAGGCTGGCTTACATTGGGCAGCCTCCGGCAAAAGGAGGGATCGCACGGCTCCGGGTCGGGACGTATCGGCACGCATTAATGTAAAATTGGGAACAGGACAGAACCAATGGACAATATTCAATTTCCTTATCGCTCGACCAGCCATCTTGCATTGATGCATGTGATTGACTCTTGCGGCGCTTGGGAACGAAACGATCTCAAAGTAGATTACGATCGCATCATCAGTCGCGGTGACGCGCACGAATTGGTACCGAAGGGAGAGGTCGAGTTCGTTTCGGGAAATCATGTCTCAACGTATGCCGCACGTGCCCGTGGCGATACCTGGGCCTATCTCGGCCAGACCGTCAGCAACAACAATCTCGCGTTGATTACGCGCCACGACGCTGGCATCGATAAACTGGAAGATCTCCGCAAACGCAAGTTTGGCTCACGGGGGCGACATCCGGGCCTAAACACCTGGCTTTACCTGAAGCAATCCGGCCTCGATCCAGATCGCGACGAGGTGGAGATCATTAGGGAAGTGCGGGAGGAAAATCCTGACGGTACGAAGCAAGATCCGCGAAAGAGCTTGCTCGACATGGTTGCCGATGGCGATTGCGATGCCTGTTTCCTCGGCCAGCCAAGGCGTGAGTTCGCCGACCGCATGGGACTAAAAGTTATCGATATCGCGCCCCAACCGATGGTTTTCTTTATGACCGTCTCTAGTTCGATGAAGATGGTTCGAGAAAAGCCGGAGGTCGTAACGCGCGTCCTCAAGTCGGTCTTGGAAGGCATTGCCTATTTCAAGATCAATCGCGAGGAAACGATCAAGATCCTTATGGAACGTCATAACAAGGAAGGCGCGCTTGACCGGGACGCCGCAGAAAAACTGTACGACGATCTGGCGCCCACGCTGGAGCCGCGACTTTATCCAAGCCTCGATGCCGTCTCCAATGTGTATCAGGAGGCATTGAAGCAGGATGAAGAGCATGGCGATGCAAAGCGTATTCACCCGCTTGCCCTTTGGGATTTCGATTTGTTGCGAAAGATCGACGACAGCGGTTTTATTGCCAACCTTTACAAAGATCATCCGCAACATTTGCAGGGGCATGGCGGTTGAGTCGATATAGTTTGGAACATTGTCTCTGTCCAAGGGCGGGCCAATCAGCATGCATGATCTAGGCTTTGATCACCTGCATCCTTCGGAAGAAGAGAAGCGGATACTAAGCGAGATCATTTGGTCGTCGGACAATGTTGAACTCACCACAGTCGGTGTAGATATTGGCTCGTCGACCTCGCATTTGATGTTCGCGCGGGTCCATTTGCAAAGGATTGCCGAAGGGCTCTCGAGCGCGTTTGTTGTCGTTGGTCGCGAACGGCTTTGGGACTCTCCTATAATTTTGACACCTTACCGCCCGGATTATTCGATAGATGCCGCTGAGCTTGCGACATTTATAGACGAAGGCTACAGATCAGCCGGATTGTCGCGTGATGCGGTTGATAGCGGCGCTGTTATTTTGACCGGCGAGGCGCTGAAGCGCCGAAATGCACGCGAGATCGCGGATCTCTTCTCAGCAGAGTCTGGGAAATTCGTGTGCGCTTCGGCTGGCCATCACCTGGAATCTTTGATGGCGGCGCATGGCTCAGGCGCCGTTGCGCTTTCGCGGGCGCACTACAAGACGGTACTGAACGTGGACATCGGTGGTGGAACGACAAAACTTGCCCTGTCGCACGGCGGCAAGGTCCTAAGCACAGCTGCATTCGCAGTCGGCGGTCGGCTCATCGCACTCGACGATGCAGGCGTCATGACACGGATCGAGGGACCAGCGCAAACATTTGGTGCGAACGCCGGAATTGATCTGAAATTGGGGCAAACACTAGCACCGGATCATCGTCACCGGCTGGCAGCAGCCATGGCAGATGTGATTGTCGAAGTTGCAACCGACGGGCCGACGTCACCGCTTGCCAGATCCTTGATGTTGACGGATCCCCTGGTCTCGTCGCCAAGACCCGACATCATAACCTTTTCTGGCGGCGTCTCTGAATACATCTTCAAACGAGAAATAGACGGGCATGGCGATCTCGGTTCGGATTTGGCTGACGGGATTATCGAGGCATTGGAGCAGCGTCGCCTGCCCTGGCCGGTCTACGATCCAGGCCAAGGGATCCGCGCGACCGTTATAGGGGCCTCTCAATTCTCGGTACAGGTGAGCGGAAACACCATCCTGATATCCGATCACGATATTCTACCCTTACGCAATGTCCCTGTCGTACCCATGGACTTGGATTTATCAGGGTCCATTGATTCGAGCGCGATTAGCGCCGACTTAACCGCGTCTCTAACGCGTTTTGACATGGATGACGGTGCAAGTCCGATTGCGGTTTCGTTCAAGTGGATGGGAGAGCCTTATCACAATCGGCTATACGCGCTTGCTAAAGGTCTAAGTGATGGACTTGAAAAGCAGATTACGGCGGGCCAGCCCATCATATTCGTAATGGAAGGCGATATCGCGCGCGCGCTCGGTCGGATCCTGGTGACGGAATTGGACGTTACAAATCCAATTGTTTCGATTGATGGAATTAAACTTCAAGAGCTTGATTATGTCGATGTCGGCGAGATGATCAGGCCCACCAATGTTGTACCTCTGGTCATCAAGTCTTTGCTGTTTGCAACGCCCACTACTGCGCGCTAAGCCGGAATACAAGCACAATGGACTCACCTAATTCCAATGCTCATAGAGTTTTGGTATGAGGATCGGGTCAGGCCAGACAACATTTATTACGGTATCGAACAAACCGATCAATATCCCAACCGACAGCACACTCAGGAAGATAGAGGTGATCCATTTGGCGCCATAGACCTTGGCATAGAGGAAGGGAATGGCAACGAAAGTCAAATGAAACCCGATCAGCACAACACCGGCAAGCGTCGCACCAATCCACGCGCCGGCTTCAAGATAACGGATCGTCAAGTTGCTGCCTTGGACCACGCTGGTCACCTGCCCGGGATTTCTAATATAACGATAGACATCTAACAACAGCTGAATGAGGGCGAGTGATATACCGACGCCAGCGACGAAATAGACGTCAAGTGCAGCACGCATCGGCCAACTTTGTGCTTGGTAGAGCGCCCACACCAGAACGCCGATGAACAACAGTGTGAATACAATACCGCCTATGGATTGCATGCGCGGCTGATCGTCTTCCATATAATAATCCATGGTGACCTGCTCTTTTTTGCGATTGGCCCACAACGGATAGAAGATCGTAAGTACAATAATGGCGAGAATCACCAACACGCCGGGGAATGTCAGCCACGTCCAGCTGTATCGATCAATCGAAAGCCACAGGTAGGTCTGCACCTGAGGGCCTAGCACGACAGCGACGAGCACGGGCGGGCGAGGCCAGCCGTACCGCCGCATGAACACGCCAATAAAGCCAAAAACGACAAGTGTGGCCAGGTCCTCATAAGAGAACGACACACCATAAGCAGCCGCAATCGTGAACACCAGCGTCATTGGCACGATAATGTAGAATGGCAGAACAGAAACCTTGGCGAAGGCTCCGGCCAGACCTAGTGACAAGCCCGTAGCCGCGATATTTGCGACCACAAGAATAAAAATCATGGCGTAAATGTAATGCGGTGTCTTGCTGACCATCGGCTCACCGGGGACGATGCCAACCGCGGTGAAGGCAACGAGTACAAGCGCCAGCGACGTCGAGCCTGGAATGCCAAAGAACATGGTTGGAATAAGCGCGCCGCCTTCCTTGGCATTGTTGGAGGCCTCTGGTGCGATCACACCGCGGACGTCACCCTTGCCGAAGGTCTCAGTATTTTTTTCTGTCTGGGCGGCGTGCGCATAGGCAAACCAGTCTGCAACTGAGCTTCCAAGTCCCGGCAAGATCCCGACCCACACGCCAACAAGCCCGCATCGAATAACAAGCCACCAATGGCGAAACGAATCCTTTACGCCCTGCAAGAGCCCTGTACCAAGCTTTCCGGTTTCGGAAATACTCGTACGTCGCAACGAAAGGTCGATGAGTTCGGGTATCGCAAATAGCCCCAAACCGACGAGCGCAATATGCACACCGTCCCAGAGATAATAACCGCCCAAGGTGAACCGATCGATACCGGTCCGCGCCTCTGTCCCGATAAGCGCAACACCAAGCCCAAAGGCTGCCGCCATAAGTCCCTTTATCGGCGTGTTGCCACTCAATATGCCAACCGCGCTTAAGCCCCATAACACCAGCATCAAGAGTTCGGGTGAGCCGAGCACAAGCACGAGCGGCGTAACGATTGGCAAGGCAGCGACAAAAACCAAGCCACCGAATAAACCGCCAAGCAAAGACGCACCAAAAGCCGCGCCGAACGCTCGTCGCGCCTCTCCGTTTTTGGCCATTGGATGACCATCAAGGATGGTCGCTTGGGACCCCGAGCCGCCAGGGACTGCGATCAAAACCGAGGGAAAAGTATTTGCGGTATTCGAAATGACGGTGATGCCGAGCATCAGTGCAATGCACTCATAGGGCTTTAGCGTCATTGCAAAAGGAATGCTCATCGCGAGGAGCGTCGAAGAGCCGACCCCAGGCATTGCGGCAAAAATGCTGCTTGCGACGACCGCCACCAGCATGATCACCAGTGGCTTCCAGTGCAGCATGCCGGAAATGCCCTGCCAGATCACAGACCAATCGTCCATTGCTCGCCCTCGCTCCCCGTCGATTTTTCGTTGGTGTTACTATAGGGTTATATCTACAGGATGCGAAGTCTTCGCAGACAACGTCAGGCATGAATTTCCGGCGATTAATCAAGCGGCCGCAGGCTTGGGCGGAAGTGTTTTCAGTTCTTCATCATAGGCTTCCTGCATTTGCGACGTGAGACCGTGTTTTGACAGCGCCTCTTCAAACATATTTCGCACGATCGGTTCTTCGTCGGCATAATCAAGCTGATCGCCACCAAGCCGCCGGCTAATCCAACACATCATGACACCTTGGCTATTGCGTTGCGAGCCGTGTTTGAATGCCAAATAGCGCGCTGGGGTCGGACCAGTATTGAAATGCTGATGCAACCACATGTTTGGTGGCACTATAAGCGTGCCAGGCTGCCAGTCGTACCGTCGCGGTGCCTCGCCGTCCGGCCACATCAACGTATATCCTTCACCGTTCAAAATGATCACGTGTGCGCCGGGCCCGTGGGCGTGTGCCTTTTTATACGTACCCACCTTGAATTGTGATATGTGCCCGGCGATGGAGGCACGGCAAACGTTGAAGCGAACCATGCGACTGCCGGCACCTCTTTCGACCGAATCCCCGACGCCAATATTTACTGCGTCAGGAATGTAATTGGTCTCAAGGCGCAAGCCGTTCAATTGGCCTTTGCCGGCAAAATAGTCGGCCTCACCTGAAAAACGCTTCTTGAAATCGTAGTCCGAGCCGAGCACGAAATCGAGATCTTCGAAGAGATTGATAACCGGCGGTGCGTTCGTAACCGCAACAAAGCGGGCTGGCTTCTGGCCGGAACTGTTGAAGTGTTGATGCCAGGCATTGAGGGGCGTGCCGAAGATCGCGCCCGCCTGCCACTCGAACGTAACTTTTTGACCGGCATTGTTCCAGACACTGGTTGATCCCCGACCGTCCAACACAAAGATCATTTCTTCATAGAGTTGGCGACGCGGTGCAAGCTTGCCACCATCGGGGATCTCACAAACATAACAATCATTGGTGGTTCGGGAGGCGTCATGGTTTATGTATACGCCTCTACCCCCACGAGCGGGCCATGGTTTAAGGTCCTGGGTTCGGAGATTGGCAACGTAATGCGCGCTGATGATATCAAGCCCTTGGCTCTTTACCCACCGCAAATACGGCGTGTCTTTTTCCGTTGCAAACTTCTGTGCCAGATCTTCGGAAACCAGGGCGTCTTTTGCCATCGATCAGTCCTTTCCAATAGCCTGCAATCAAATGAATGCTGGCATATGATGTTAATGCCTGACAGCTAAATACACCAGTGCCTGGTAACCCTCGTATTGCTCTTGACATCGTTCGCGTACCCTCGATACTCGCTGAAAAGCATTAGCCTGCGCCAAATGGTATTCGAAGCAGTTCTGGGCCAACCTCGATGGGACGACTGGAAGATAAAATTGCAATCGTGTTCGGAGCGGGTCCCAATCTTGGAGGAACGGTCGCCCATTTCCTAGCCCGCGAGGGCGCGGCCGTGGCGGTCAGCGATTTGGATTTGGAGGCGGCGAAGGCAACGGCGTCATTCCTGACAGAACGTGGATTTCAATCGATCGCAATCGCTGGCGATGCCCAGTCAGAGGCAGATGTTGCCGCCATCGTTTCAAAAACCGTAGAGACATTCGGTGGCGTTGACGTTGCCTTCAATATGGCCGGCCGGGTGCATTGGTCCCCAATTTTAGACATGCGGTTAGAGGATTGGCAGGACGCGGTTTTGAGCTTTCCCACGGCCGGCCTCCTCACCACACGTCACGTCGCAAAAGCAATGATTGATGCCAGGCGCAAAGGCAGCATTATTCATTTGTTGTCAACGGCTGCCCATTTCGGGCAACCGTCAGGAGCCGCCTATTGCACCGCCAAGGCCGGCTTGTTGAACTTTGCGCGCTGTGCAGCGATGGAGCTTGCGCAGTACGAAATCCGGGTTAATACGATCACGCCCTGTGCAATGGAACATCAGCTTTGGACGAAGATGCGCAATGAGGTCGAGAGCGGCACGTTCGTAAGGCAGGACAATCGGCCCCAGTACTCGCGTGATTCGTTTTACAAGAACATACCCATGGGCCGTTTCCCCAGGGCTTCCGACGTCGCCTGGGCCGCTGTTTTTCTCGCGTCGGACGAGTCGGCTTTTCTCACCGGCACCGATATACCGGTCGACGGCGGCTTGCGGTTCAAGTATCCGACATGGCAGCCTGGAGATCACTATGGAAGATCATTCGAAGAGTACGTCCACTCGCTCGAGCGGACAGCGTACGGGGAAACACTAAAATCCGCTGATAATGGTGACGATTGAGTGACAGGCCAGAAGGAGCAATGCACAATGGCTGAGAGTAGACCGCAGGCATCCTACGCGGAACGCCTCGGTCAATTGACTGAATGCGGGCCGGGAACAGCCATGGGTCGCCTGCTGCGAACGTTTTGGCAGCCATTTGCTGTGTCGGACAAATTATCAAAAGGCGCTGCAATACCGGTAAAGGTGCTTGGCGAGGCGCTCACCTTGTATCGCGGTGAAACTAACAGGCCGTATCTGGTTGCAGGCCATTGTGCGCACCGTCGAACGCAATTGCATACCGGCTGGGTACAAGGCGACGAAATTCGCTGCATCTATCACGGCTGGAAATTCGACGGTAGCGGTCAGTGTACGCAAGCGCCGGCAGAAGACACCGGGACAGCCGAGAAGATCAAGATTGTCAGCTATCCGGTCCACGAGTATTGCGGCCTAATATTCACCTATATGGGTGAAGGCCCGCCACCTCCCTTTGAATTGCCCAGAAAGGAAGCCTTCGAGAAGCCAGATCTCATCATCTTTGGCCGGTCGCAGGTCTGGCCATGTAATTGGTTTCAAATGGTTGAGAATTCACTCGACGCCACGCACGTGAGCTTTGTACATCAAGCGGGCAAAGTTGGACCGTTCGGTGAAGCAGTAACAGGCAATATTCCAAAACTAGAGTATTCCGAAACAGAAGCCGGAATCCGCCAGATTGCAACACGCGGCGAAGGTAATGTCCGTGTCAGCGACTGGACGTTCCCGAACAACAATCACATTGTAACCCCGGGGCGAACCAAAGGTTCGCAATGGGTCCATCGCGGCGTGTGGAATGTTCCGATAGATGAGACCCACACCCTAAAAATGGGCATCTATGCCATTCCAAAAGTGAACGAAGAAACCGACCGGAAGACCATCGCGCATTTCGAGACATACAGTGATTATAATCCCGCCGACCATCACGACGCACTTTTCGCAGGCACGGGCTGGCCCTCAGATCCTTCGCTTCAGCTCACGCCGGCACAAGACTATGTTGCAATGATGGGCCAAGGTCCGATCGCCGATCGGGCAAATGAGCGCCTCGGCAAATCCGATGCAGGTATCGTGCTGCTGCGGCGCTTGTGTTGGCGGGAGATGGAAGCGCTCAACAACAACACGCCGACAAAGAATTGGCGTCGTCTTGAGGCACCGGCCAAACTTGGTGGGTGAACCTGACAAAAAGACGGCGCCAATTGCCATCTGGCGCCGCCATAGAAGATCTTTGTACGCAGGCGGATACTTATGCCGCCTTTTGATATGCCGGCCTATATTTGTCGCATAGCCGTTTCCAGTTTTCGGCCTTCTTCTTCTGCGCTTCGACAACCTCATTAGGGATATCGAGAAATGGCGGCCGCAGTGGCCCTGGGTTGACATAACCTGCAAACCCGCAGGAAAGTTTCGAAGCGGTCTCACGCCAGGAGAGATTGACCTTTCGCGTCCCAGGCGGAACGATCTCCATCGTGATTTCGCGGGCAACATCCCACTGCTGTTTGGCCACGGCATCGCGCAGTGCAAACAGTGGCCATGGGCCCATCCAGGCGTCGATAGACCAGAAACCGGCCGCACCGATGGGGGCAAAGTTCAAGTATTGGAATTGTGCACAAAAGACGCTGATGCGCCCCTTTGTGATGTCTTGAATCTTCATAAATGTCATCGGGTCACGATGACTGTCCTTCATGCCAACGATCTGCGGTATCTTAACAAGCTCCTCGAACGTCTCAACCGGGATCGTAATATTGTGCAGCGTCGGGTTGTGGTAGATCATAATATTGAGCTTCGGGAACATCTCTGAGATTTCCCGTAGGAAGCGAATGGCATTTTCCTGAGTCGACGGAAAATAATAGGGAATACCGACAAGAATGCCGTCGGCTTTGGTCTCGGCAACGATCTTCACCTTTTCGACCGTCTCGCGTGCATTGACCGATGTCACACCGACAAACAGTGGAATGCGTTGGGCTACGGTGTCTACACTTTCACGCGCCAGCGTCTCAAACTCATCGGGCAATAGCGTATGGCATTCGCCAAAACTGCCGGTTGTTGAGACGACGTTAATGCCATCACTGACCATCCGGCCAAGGCCAGCCCTCAGGCGTTCGACATCCACAGTATTCCGGGCCGTCAGACTGGCCGCATCGTCGGTGGCAAATGCTGGCATCATTCCCATGACGCCACCGAGGTCCTTAGCTTCAAGCATCGCTTCCTCCAAAACTTCTGCGCTTCAATCAGGGCGCGACCCGCCGCCTTACCGCAATTTCAGGTGCCCGGTTTGACAGCATAGTTCACAGCCTAAACTTCGCATGTCAATACAAGAAATGCATTGCCGAAATTGGTGCATGACTTTTCTTGGCGGCCGGGCATTCAAACTTCTGCATGCGGTGTCCGGTTCAGTTAAGCCCGTACAAAACGCGGGCATTATCACTCAGAATTTTCTCTCTGAGTGCCGCGCTAAGTTCCGCCCTATCATTGACTTTCAGCATGGCATCGAGCTCGGTAGACGTGTCGTGGTGGCCATAGTCGGTTGCCATCATCAAGCGATCCTCGCCCACCACACGGGCCAGATACTCTATATCCTCATTGGCTTGGGCTGCGATGAAGAAGTTGCTTTCCGCCAATGCGCGCTGGGCATCGTACGATTTGCCACGCGCTTTAAATCGGCGCCAAAGTTCACTCATCACATAGGGAACCCAGGAGGCACCCGTCTCCACGAAACTCCACCGTAACTCTGGATACTGTTTGGGAATTTCTTTCAACAGCAAGGCATTAAAGGCGGTCAAGACGGGAAATTTGAACTTGGGAAAGCCATCGGATTTCACGAAGAAGTCATGAACTGCATAACTGGCGTTGCCGGCATGAAAACATATCGGCAAATCTAGCTCTTGGGCCAGCGAGAAGAGTGGCGCGAAGTAGGGGTCAGTCATCTCTCGATCGACTGAAAGTCCACACATAAAGACCCCGCATGCGCCGTTTTCTTTCCCGAAAACGAGCTCATCGCGCAGAATACTGCCATCGTTCATCGACAGGAGTGGCGGCAGAACGACCCACCGCAATCGCCCCTTGCCGCGGGAGCTTACGTCAGCAATCCAGCGGTTGTAACTCTTGATCAATGCGAGCTCGAGTTGCGGTTCCCGCGTTATGGGGCGCAGGAAGAGGCTTGGGTAAAGGACTTGGATATCAACACCCAAGTCGTCCATATGATCCAGGCGCTTTTGAATATCGCTCATTTCGCGACTGGCACGATCGGTGTCCTGCCCGATATTGCGTTCGCGTCCAATCAACCTGCCATCTAGCGCCCAATATTGCCTGGGTGCCTCCATAGCGCCGTCAAATCGGGTGTCCGATCCTGCCAACTTCACGACAACCGGCTTATACATGATGTCTTCCGGCGGCATATAGTCCCAAGTGGCGGGCGTCTCTATGACGTGTGCATCTGCGTCTATGCTTCTCATGGTGCTCTCTCCCAAATTCGACCCCCAATGCGAGCCTTTCCGCTGCCTGTCCATACATGCTAGTATTCAATTTCAAAACCGACAATGGATTTCGTATTCTTCAAAGCTGATGATCGGGTTGCCGGCATCCGCACGAATGGAATAACCGCCAAATGCTACTCTCAGAAAAGGTTGCCATTATCGCCGGCGCTAGCCGCGGCATGGGGCGCGAAGTCGCCATAGCATTCGCACAGGCTGGCGCCCGGGGCATCATCGTGACTGCAGCGCCGGCAGTCGACGAAACACTGGCAGAAATTGAGGCCGAGCTTCAAGAAGTCACGGGCAAAGTTAGCGACGCGGGTGCACAGGCAATCGGGGTTGTGGCCGATGTGACAAACTGGAGCGACTGTCAGAATGTTGTCGACAAGGCGCTCGAAGCGTTCGGCACCCTGGATATTCTTCTTCACAACGCTGGAAAGAGCCAGCGCTATCATGGCGCGCGTGACATTCCGTTCTGGGAAACCGACCACGACGGGTGGCAGGAGGTTATAGTAACCAATGTCGTTGGCCCGTACTTCATGGCAAAAGCCGCAATTCCACATATGTTGAAGCAGGGCCGGGGACGTATCATTATCACATCCAAGAGTGCGGATTCTCAGCATGAAGCTTTTGCCGGTGCCTACGGACCGTCGAAAGCGGCGGTGGAGGCGCACGTTTTAAGCTGGGCCGAAGAAACATCGGGAACAGGTGTCAATTGCAATTGTATAAACCCGGGTGGTGCGGTGAACACACGCTTTGGGCGCGGCGCTGCACTTCAGCGTGGTCTAAATCCGGCGGTGATGAACAATTTAGCGGTGTGGTTGGCGTCTGATTTGTCGGCTGACTACAATGGTTGTCGGTTCTCGGCCAAGTATTGGGACGAGACACTACCGGTCGCTCAAGCTGCGGACTTATGCCGGGAGGCGCCGCTGTTTCCGGTTCCGATGAA
Source organism: Hyphomicrobiaceae bacterium (assembly GCA_965223255.1). Classification (GTDB taxonomy): domain Bacteria; phylum Pseudomonadota; class Alphaproteobacteria; order Rhizobiales; family Hyphomicrobiaceae; genus CBDCWA01. Next base: position 2,711,679 of record CBDCWA010000004.1, read on the forward strand.
GCCATCGAAACTAACACGCGCCTGGAAGGAAACGACCCGAGGTAGCGTTTCGCGCCAGTTCGCTGACTGAGCCAATTGATCACGAGTGTCGTGCCATGATCGTTATTCGCAGACTAATCTGGCGCTGTTTGGCTGTGGCAAAGCACTGCAGTATTCCGTCAAAGACATTGACACAGCCTGTTACTGCCTTGGCATGAATTTTCACTCTTTAGGCCTGAACTTGGGATGACAGATGTCAATGCAGATGTTGTGGTGATTGGCGCAGGCGTCGCCGGTCTGTGCGCAGCACTTGCTGCGAAAGAGGCAGGGGCCAATCCTGTCGTTATTGAGGCTGCGCCGGAACATGAGCGAGCCGGAAATACCGCCTTCGCTGCCGGAGCCTTCCGAATTGCCCATCGCGGTACCGACGACATCGTGAAGCTCATACCGGACCTCAGTCCCGAAGAATTGGCGACGACCGACTTTGGCCACTACACCGACGCTTATTTTTCGGACATGGCAAGACTCACCCGGGGCCGTTGTGATCCAGACCTCACCAAGACCCTGGTCGATGCCAGCCTTGACACCGCGGTCTGGATGCGCGGCCATGGTGTGCGTTTCATCCCGAACTACCGAAGTCAAGGCTATGTCGATGGCGGCAAGACGCGTTTTCGCGGGACGACTGTTGTCACGATCTCTGGTGGTGGTGCTGGTCTGACAGATGCGCTTTACAGGGCGATTGATCGGGCCGGTATTCCTGTATTTTACAACACACGCGCCATCGCACTTGAGCGCACAATGAACGCTATCGAAGGCGTTCATGTCAGTGCGCCAGGCAGCGCCAACACCCTGCGCACTAATTCTGTCGTTATCGCATCAGGCGGGTTTGAGTCTAACCCAGCATGGCGTGCGCGCTATCTAGGTCCCGGCTGGGATCTGGCAAAGGTGCGCGGCACCCGCCACAACACCGGAGACGGGCTTCGAATAGCGACGGACATTGGGGCTAGTACGGCTGGCCATTGGTCCGGTTGTCATTCTGTCGCCTGGGATCTAAATGCGCCGACCTTCGGAGATATCAGCGTCGGTGTCGATTTCAAAAAAGACTCATACCAATACTGCGTAATGATCAATGCGCACGGTCAACGTTTTTTGGACGAAGGTGAGGATATTCGAACATTCACCTATGCAAAAAACGGCGCCATTATCCTGCGCCAACCAGCCCAGTTCGCGTGGCAAATATTCGATGGCAAAGTCTTGGACTTGCTTCGCGATGAATACAAAATTCGTCGTGTCACCAAGGTGCGTGCGGATTCTCTGGAAGCACTCGCCAATCAGCTCAGCGGCGTTGATAAGGCAAGATTTCTGCGCACCATCCAGACCTTCAATGATGCCGTAATCACCGATGTGCCCTTCAATCCCAACGTCAAGGATGGCCGCGCTACGAGGGGGCTCCCAATTCCCAAATCAAACTGGGCGAACACCATCGACACACCACCATTCGAAGCCTATGCCGTTACATGCGGTGTGACCTTTACTTTTGGCGGCCTTCGAATTTCAACCGAGAGTGAGGTCATTGACGTCGCCGGCTTGCCGATACCCGGCCTCTATGCTTGTGGCAGCGCAACCGGAGGCCTGTTTTATTTCAACTATCCTGGAGGATCAGGTCTTATCGCCGGTGCGGTGTATGGGAAAATTGCCGGCACAAACGCTGCCAAGCATTGCGTCGGCCGTTAGCTTGACAAACACGTAAAAGACCGGGTCGTCTGAGCCCGGCGGCATGTTTAGTGGCCGGCTGCAAGATAGTCATCTAATTCCAACCGTGGTCCAATTGGTCATTCTCATGGTTATGATATGTCGTTAGTTGATGAATTCACACCTAACCGCGAAGGAGCTGCTCATTGCGAGGCTGGGAGACACTTCGGCATGGAGATTTTGCGCGCATCTGCGGTGTCAGATTTGCAAATACGCTTTCCAATCAGATCATCCAAATATCCATTGCTTGGTACGTCTACGACGTCACCGGAGACGCATTCGCACTTGCATATCTTGGTCTTGCGGGATTTTTGCCAGCAGTGGTTCTTGTCCTGTTCACCGGCTATGCCGCAGATCACATGGATAGGCGTACGACGATTGCAATCTCGGCCAGTGGTTTCGCGCTGACGTCTGTGGCACTGCTTGCCCTGATCTGGTCCGGAAGCAATCTGGTTTGGCCGGTCTACGTCTTGATCCTGTTCATCAGCTCCTGTCGTTCGTTTTTCAATACGGCATCGCGTGCAATTATTCCTAATCTGGTGCCGAAAGAGAAACTCTCCAGTGCGGTGGCGTTTGCCTCAGGCGCCGATCAAGTCGCCTACATATCGGGCCCGGCGATTGGTGGCCTACTTTACGCGGTTAGCGCAGAGCTGCCATTTATCGTCGCCTCCGCCACGCTCGCCCTTACGACAATTGTAGCGTTGTTGGTGCGTTATCGAGGCGTGCCGCAAAAGAAGCGCGAGCCCGTTTCATTAAAGATCTTGACGGCAGGGTTCAGCTTCATGAGCAATCGCCAGGTCATTCTAGGTGCAATAACGCTAGATGCGCTGGTAGGCTTATTGGCCAACATCAACATCCTGTTGCCGATCTTTGCCAAGGATATTTTGCAGGTGGGCCCTGAGGGTCTTGGAATTCTGCGCTCCGCGCCGGCCGTGGGCGCGCTATTAATGGCGGCATGGCTGGCCAATAATCAATTCGCCAACCGCCGTGCTGGCATCAAGTTGTTTATTTCGGTAGCTGTTTTTGGAGTTGCGACGGTACTTTTCGGTGTTTCCGAAAGCTTTGTCTTCTCACTGCTGGCATTAATGGTGGTTGGTGCCGCGGACATGATCAGTGTCGTCATTCGCCATACCCTAATCCAAGGGGATACGCCTGACGAATTGCGCGGCCGCGTTTCCTCCGTGAATTCACTGTTCACAAGCGCATCCAGCGAACTAGGGCGGTTCCGAGCCGGCGTCGTTGCAGGATTTCTAGGGGCTGTTCCCGCAGCTGTGATCGGCGGCGCGGCAGCCATTGCAATCACCGTGATATGGCCGGTTGTGTTTCGTGAGCTGAGGCTACGCGATCACTTGTTGGATAAGGCGGAAAGTGAAAAGCAGGTATGAACGAGATTGTTCCAACTGTTGTACGGCCTGGGTTGGGATAGCTTAGATAAACGCAACGCCTTATTGGTAAGCAGGCACTCGCAAAGGACGGCTATGCCACTGGCAAAACTTGGCTTCGAGGGAATGTCGACCTGAGAACTTGGCAGTTCCCTTAAGGGGCCTCACGCCAATGCTGTTAAGACGGGGGGCGGTTCAATTCTGGCCCCTTCCACTCGGACGTGAAGCAGAAGCATTAAGCACCTTAGACTTAGAGCGACGTTTGTTCGAATGGTCAAACCTATCGATCTACGGATTGATGGAACACTTTGCAGCCAGGCAACTTTACCGTGCAATATTTTGTCTAGTTAGTCGGCCACACAATGTGCGCCCGGCAACAAAGATACATGGCCTAATCCATCTGATTGAGATCGAGACCGTAATCCATCAAGGCCGCCTGGCTCGAGATATATCCGCGCAGCAGGTCGGATTTCACGGATTGTGGCAAACGATCCAAGGGATCTCCGAAGCCTCCACCACCTCCGACCTCGACCGAAACGACATCGCCAACTTCGAGAGGAAAAGACTTGATCTTATGTAGCGTCACCTCTTCGCCAGTCGCGGCCCTTTTGACCGTAACCCAACCTGGCTTACCCGCGTGACCACCTGCAACGCCCCACGGCGGGCATTGTATCCGGTCGAATTTAACAACCAGACGACAAGGCCTCAGAACCTCATAAACATTTCTCATACCAAGGCCGCCACGGAACTTGCCCGGCCCACCTGAATCGGGCCTCAGCGATAACTCCCGTATGCGCAACGGGTAGAGTGCCTCTTGCAATTCCATTGGGATCAGTCGCGTGTCGCCATGGGCCATAGTGCGAAATGGACCGGAACCATCTTGGCGCAAACTGGCTCCCCACCCACCATAGCCACAGGTATGGCAATCGTAGGGTGCCCCTGACGAATCCGTTCCGAGGAAACGAAAACCGGCGAATGTTCCGTAATGCCCGGCGGCCACACGCTCCGGCAGTACGTGCTCAAATGCCCGGATTGTGGCGTCAATGATGGTTGGAAATGGCTGCGAATAGTTGCCTATTGGAGCCGTTGGTGCGGCACTCAGAATTTTGCCCTCGGGCAGGATAAGTCTCAGCGGGCGAAATGTACCTTCATTGGCAGGTTCGTCGGATCCAAGCAAATACTTGAAGGCAACGCGGGCAGTCGTTCGCCCTCCGCCGTAGAATCCAGAATTAATACACCCCTGTACTTGATCGGATATGCCTGAATAATCGACGGTTAGCTCATCGCCTAACACGATAACCCTTACGTTGAGTGGGATCCGATCTTCTCCTTCACCGTCATTGTCGAGAAACGCCTCGGCCTGATATGCCCCGTCTGGCATTTCGGCAACGCGAGACCGGGCTGCTGCTTCCGACTGGTCAAGGATGGCAGCAATGCAACGCAGATAGAGCTCTCCGCCATATTTGTCTGCCATTTTCGCAATCCGATCTCTACCCAGCAAGCAACCCCCAAGCTGTGCAGCGATGTCGCCCATCAAAGCTGTCGGAGTACGAGTGTTATTCTCGATAATCCGATAGACTTCTTCTATCGGTTCACCTTTCGACCAGAGCTTGATGGAACGTAGTTGCAATCCCTCCATAAAGACATCGGTCGAACGCGGCACTGCGCCGCCGACATCAATCCAATGCATATTAATTGCAAAGAATCCAACCAACCCATCACGGTCTGATCCTGAGTAAATCGGCGTGAACATTACGACATTGTTCAGATGCTGACCCTGTACTGCAGGATGGTTGCAAACGATGACATCACCATGATGCAAACGCGTCTTACCGTAGACAGCAATGCCATCACGGACCGCCATACTCAGGCTGTCGGCAACGAATATTGGCATGCCGCCGCGGCACTGAGCAATCAACTCTCCGTCAGGTCCAGTCAATCCGACCGCGAAATCTTTATATTCATAAATATAGGGACTGAAAGCTGTACGTGTGATGTTCGCATCAATCTGATCGGCGATAGCTGTGACGCCATGGCGAACAATTTCAAGTGTTATTGGATCGACCGTGTCGACATCAATTATGGGCATCACTTCGTACTTTTGTGTTTATGATGGTAATTCATTCGGCAGTAGCCAAGGTCAAGCATGGCGTCAGTCGCAGTATTCTTTAAGACTTCAGGGTTGACAGACACAAACTCACCTTGGAGCTTTTATTTGCTAAACAAACGACATTGGCCTAACCTTGGTATCAAAGGCTCAAGAACGACATAGATGCCTAAAGACTTTCAGGAGGAAACCATGGATCATCGTATATTGCAAAGCGCATCTGCCGCGGCGATTGCAACAATCGGCACACTGCTAACTTCGGCTACATCTGCATCCGCTCAGAGCCCGGAACAGTTCTATAAAGGACGCGAACTTACAACGATCATCGGGTTCCATCCGGGCGGCGGGTACAATGCATACATGCGCCTGCTTTCCAAGCACATGGCGCGTTATATTCCTGGTAATCCCACCATTGTTCCTCGCAACAAGCCAGGTGCCGGCAGTTTGTTGGCTGCAAACTACATATACAATGTCGCACCTAAGGACGGGAGTGTGATGGGCATGTTCGCGTCTTCAACGCTGTTTTCGAAACTGCTGGGTGAAAAGAAAGCGAAGTTTGAAATCAACAAGTTTACGTGGATTGGAAACCTTGATGTAACGACTGGAACCTGCACAGTCTGGCATGAGTCAGGAATTAAGTCCTTTGACGAGTTCCGCAAGCGTGAGATCATTTATGGTGCCGCGGGCCCAGGTTCAGTCAACAGCCAGCATCCAAGAGGTTTCAACGCGTTGCTTGGCACCCGCATCAAAGTAATCCACGGATTTCCCGGCTCGACGGGCGTATTGCTCGCCATGCAGCGTGGTGAGGTCGATGGCGGATGCGGCTTTGCGCTCTCATCGCTGAAGGCAAGACGTCGACAGGTATGGAAACAAGGCAAATTGATAGTGGTAATACAAACGGGCAAGGAAAAGAGCGCAGAACTTTCGGGCGTACCCCACCTCTACGAGATGGCCAAGAGCGAAGAGGATAAGAAAGTGATGGATCTGATCTTTGGCACCCACGCCCTCGGCCGTCCAATTTCGGCGCCGCCAGGAGTTCCAGCAGATCGTGTCAAGGTTTTGCGCGCGGCCTTCAATGCGACGATGAAAGACGCTGAGTTCCTAAAGGATGCGAAGAAAAGGCATCTGCCTATCAATCCATGGACCGGCGAGAAGACCGAAAAGTTCGTCGCCACGTACGCGTCGTATTCAAGGAAGGTCGTAGACCGGGCGATAAATGCGCTTAAGATCGGCGAAATAGTCAAAGTCAAACTCAAAAAGCTGAGCGGCAAAATCAAGGCGATCAAGAAGCGGAGGCTCACGGTCACGGATGCCTCGGGCAAGGACATCAAGATCAAGGTCCATCCGCGACGCACAAAGCTGACGATTGCAGGAAAGAAGGCCAAGCCCAAGGATCTCAAGGTCAACATGTCCTGCTCAATGGACTACTACGGTGCAGGCGACTTGGCGAAGAAGATGAGTTGTAACTAGATACTTGAGCAAGTTGCATTCACTGGGAATCGGGACGATTTCGAGCAAGATCAAGAAAAGCTACTTTAACCGTTGAAGGCGATCATCTGTGCGCTTTAAGTTGGAAGGTTCAGGCGGATCCAACTTAAAGCGCGATGATCTAATGGTTTGCAGCAGGGCCCATGCTTTGCTGCAACTACCGTTGACGCTCTTTGCAGGCAGAGGACGCCGGCGCCCAGGTCGACAGCCGGTCGGCTTTGAGAATGATGCAAAGCCCGCGGCACCAATGACAGAGATGATCCACTTTGATTGGTGTGGTGTCTCACCGCCGGTCACAGCACGCATTGCGCAGCGCCTCTGTAGATCCCAATGCTGTCTTGGCTCTTGCGGGTTATATTAATCGATATGGCATCAAAGATACCCGGCTTCGCGCCAGAACAGTTCGGCAGCAGGGTGAAGTGGTATTCCAAGCGGTGCGTCCGGCGTATCGCGACACATCCTATCTAATGGCAACGGCCCCTCCCCATCCCAGGGAATGACGTCCTTGCGGGCCTCAAGTCCGGCGCAGACTCGCCTTACCATTTCGTCGCTGGCATCTTCGCGAACGAACACCGGCCAGCCGCTGAAATCCAATGTAAGAATATTTTCCGGTAGTGTCGGGTAGAGTGAAGAGGACAGATAATCGCGGCGATAACCAATAGCTTCGAGCTTATCCACGGTCGCGTCTTCAAGTTTGAGTACGCTCAGGCCAGCTGGCGTGACCTGGTTGGCCCAGCCGTGCACACCTTCATCAAAGACGCCCGTCAGCTCGCCCCTCTCCAGTGCACCGAATTTCGGCGTACCAGGCCTCGGAATGTGCCCCGCTTTCTGAACTTTACCGCCCCATGACTCAATGTCGTCGACCGAAAAGCCGGCCGCCGCAAAAATATCGTTGAGCATAATGTGCAGCCAATGCTCCTCACGCTCGCGAAGCGCCAGTTTCAGAGGAAATTTTTCCCGACCGATATCCTCGATGGTTTTCAGTCCTGTTGAGCGGTGGACGACGAACATGCATTGATCGCGAGACGGCAGAACTGTAATGGCGCGAAGTGGCTGCGGCGTTTTGAATTGGGTACCCGTACCACGAAAAGCTACGGACAACGCCGAGGAGGGATTTGCGAATGCCAGATCGAGTTCGCCACTTACGACTCTCTCTATACTATCAAGCGTGCTCGAGGCGCTTAGTTTGATGGGAGCATCACCGCCGTTATCTGTCTTGAGTAACAGCTCCGGTTCGCGATAAATTGGGCTTTCGTGCGTAGTCATCCCCGCTGCCATTTCAAGTATGAAACGAGCCCTTATGTTTGCTGCATTTACGGTTCGGGAACTGCTTGTATCTGACATTTATTCTTCCATTGGGTCATCGGGTCAAATCACGGCACTATATCTGGAATGACAATGACGTTGATGGCGCAGCCATTTGGCCTGCACTGCCTCTGACCTCTTGTCCCTTAATTATTCACCTACTGGGCTCGGAAAAACCTCATCGAGTTGAACATGACGCGGCGTCAGGCCCTGCTCAAAAGAATAGCCCGCTAGAGTCTCCAGTATTTTCGCGTTCGCACTTCGCCCATAGACCATGACCGGTGTCTTCATCGATTCATAGGTATTCATGTCGATTAGACCGAGATCCTTGTGATGTCGAAGATGGGCCATGCGGGCTTCATCGGCATGCGCGTTCGCGCGTTGGAAGGCATCGTAGAGGCTGTCCAGAACCCAAGGCTCCCGGTCAGCAACATCGCGGCGCACCACAACACCGTGATTGATCGGATAGATTCCGGTCTGACGATAATACCTGATGCCTTCGGCGACTGGATCAGCAAACAACAGTCCGATCCGCTCGTCATCGGCGAGATTGTGCTGACTACGGTCAATCTTCCCACGTCCCCAGATATAATAGAGCGTCGCATCGAGCTCACCGGAAAGCATCATCTCGCCGATGTTCTTCTCAACCGGAATCTGGTTCACAGTAATACCTGGCGGCGGCTGAAATCCCGTCGCACCCCCGTGGCTCACGTCCGGCGTCCGTTCCATAAAAAATTCTAACGATGACAGATCAACGCCAAACTCACTCGAGAGTATGCCGCGCGTCCACACCGTCGATGTTTGTTGGTATTCTGGCACACCGACCCGCCGCCCTTCGAGGTCTTTGGGTGTTCGGATATTGGCATCATGACGCACCATTACCTCGGTGTGAAAAAAACGCCTAGTCGTGAAAATAGGAAGGCCGACAAACCTGTCGTCACCATTTGCCACCGCTATTAATAGCGAAGAATACGACATTTCTGACAGATCGAACTCTGCATCATGCAATTGTCGCAGAAACATTTCCGGTGGACGCAATACAGAGACGCTAAGATCGATTCCTTCCGGTTTGATATGACCGGCAATAATCGGCCGGTTGCGGGGATTGTCTGTCAACGCGATATTGAGTTTAAGAGACACGCGAAAACACTTTCACTAGGGTGAAAAGGACTTCGCCCCGCCGTTGTCGCTTAGCTAATGAACAATCAGGCACCGCCAATGAGTATTGTCGCACCTGAGCGATCAAGCGTTCGGTTTGACGATTTCAGCTTCAAAATGCGTATTGGTCTTGAGAGAACTCTTTTCGGGCGACACAGAGGTCCGTCCGGAGGAATGCACGTCATGACCCGCGAACGCTCCGACCTGCAGGAGTTCTAGATCTTCATCGCCACAATTTTCAAACCAGTACCGCGTGTATGCCGGTGTGATGATCCCTTCATGCGGCCCGAACTCGCCAAGGAGCTTGTCGCCAACGCCGTAGAAGCGCACCCGTCCCTTAAGCACCATCCACAGGCTGTCGGCATTGGTATGGTAATGCAGATTATTCTCACCACCGTCTTTCTTCACCACCTGCACGACGCCGCGTACGTTGCCCCCGCGGCCTAGGCGGACGAGGGCCTTCGAGCGACCAATCTCTTCGGGCCGCTCGTATTTAAACGTAACGATTGTTTTCTCAGCCTCTTCTATCTTGGCGAGCAATTCTGGCGCCAATTCCATTTGCGTGTCTGACATCTCTTTGTCTTTCCTATTCCAGTCATCTCACAGTCGTTGAAGACATCAATTGCATTTTTGGGGAACATGGCCGGGGGGTCAACCATGATTCAATGCAGCTATGCAGGAACGAGCGCGCACCACGGGGGCCAAAGACGGCCTGGTGCTTTCTTTATTTCCGCCTCCCTCTGCAGATGTCGTCAACATTGTTGCACAGCAACAATGATAGTGCTGTTGATGCAGGAGGCCTCGCTTCCCATGTCACTGCACTTTCTACAATTCATCGGCGGTTCGTTTTGAAATTATTGATATTGCAGGTTGCCGAATGCTTGGCTGATCTTAATAATGATCTGCAAGCGTGGTACCTTCCCGCCTGACAAGTGTCCTGAGTCTTGGAGCAAGAGTCTTGGAGCTAGGCATATGAGCACGAAATTTCACGCCGCTATGGAACGCGCGCATGTAAGCGCACTCTGGGAACGCACGAACCGCGACGCAGCACAGGTGGCGGAGACACCCTATTTGTGGAGATGGACCGAACTCGATCCATTGCTCGATGCAGCGGTCGGGGAGACCAATATGGAGACAGCAGAACGCAGGGTCCTGGTACTTGAAAATCCCGCTTACCGGGGGACTCATCGCGTCGGCGCCAGCATCAACATGGTGGTGAACCTGCAGGTGTTAATGCCCGGCGAGACCGCCCGACCACACCGCCACCGTCTGAATGCGCTACGGTTCGTCATCGAAAACGACGGCGGGGCGGTCACCACGGTCGATGGTACGCCGTGCCGCATGCATCCTGGCGATTTTCTTTTGACTCCGGGCTGGTGCTGGCACGAGCATACGCACAATGGCAAGGGCCGGGCGATCTGGCTCGATGCGCTCGACTCGCAGCTGCAGCGGCATCTTTGCACCAATGAGTTTGAAGCTGGCCCGTCTAACGATATGCCACCGCCACTCACCGAAGAGGCCTATGCCATCGGTGGTGTCACCCCGCTGATGGCGGGCGAGGAAAAGCCCTACTCGCCAATATTTCGATACCCGCTGGAGAGAGTCATCCAGGCGTTTGAAGGCATGCCCATGAGCTCCGACGGTTCGAAACGGATACGTTACACCAATCCACTGACGGGTGGTGTGGCCATGCCGGGGATCGACTGCTACATGCTTGCGCCCGCCAAGAATCGAGACACCCGTCCGTACCGCACCAACGCAAACATGATGTGCCTGGTCGTTGATGGGGAGGGCACATCCCAGGTTGGTGCGGAGACGTTGCGCTGGACCAAGAACGACATATTCAGCCTGCCGCGAGGCCACTGGATCAGTCATCGCGCGGAAAGCGAAGACGCGAAGTTGTTCCAGCTTACCGATCGGGAGGTGCTGGCACGGCTCGACTACCTGCGTGAGGAATTCCGAGATTGAGGTGTGACTGATGGACGTTGGACGACGGCGGGCGGGTGTTTAACCACAATAGGTAGTGTAGGCCTATGTCAACGACCGAGCAGACAAGAGTTATGATTGCCGGTGCCGGGCCGGTGGGTCTCTCTCTTGCCATTGAGCTTGGACTGCGCGGTATCGATTGCATCATCGCCGAACGGCGCAACGGGGTCCCGCGGGTGCCTCGAATGAGCAGTGTGAGTGCGCGTGGCATGGAGTTTTGCCGCCGGTGGGGAATTGCCGACAAGGTGCGCTATAGGGTCTGGTCGCGCACCCACCCCTGCGATTTCGTTTATGTATCCACCATGGTGGGCAAAGAGCTGGCGCGCCTCCGCGTCCCGTCCTACGAAGAAAGAGAAGGCAAGCTTGACTATTCGCCGGAAGGCCCAGCGACCTGTCCCCAGATCTATTTCGACCCGATCCTTGCGGAAAAGGCAAAATCCTTGCCGCATGTTAGCATTTGCTACGACACCACTCTCGAATCGTTCGAGCATGATGATGCTGGCGTCCGCGCCCTGCTGGTAGACACAAAGTCCGGCAACGAACGCTATGTTGAATCGGACTATCTTGTCGGTTGCGATGGTGCAGGCGGCGTGGTCCGCCGCCAAGTCGGCATTCCCCTCGAGGGGCTCGGCCAAATTGCGACCAGCGTTAACGTGTTCTTCCGTTCACCTGAATTCGCACGCATGCATGATAAAGGATGGGCCCGTTTCTTTCGCTTCTTCGACGCCGACGGATGCTGGTCAGAGGCGATTGCCATCGACGGCAAAGAACTCTGGCGACTGTCGGTGTTTCACGATGAAACACCGGACCTCACCGGTCATTCATATATGCGTAAGCTTGCCGGGTGTGATTTTGCATATGAAATTCTCGATGTTTCCCCTTGGGCGCGGCGCGATTTTTTGGCCCGTTCCTACCGTGTGGGTCGTGTCCTGATCGCCGGCGATGCCGCGCACGAAATGTCACCGACCGGCGGTTCGGGCATGCACACTGGGATCTGCGAGGCGGTCAATCTTTCGTGGAAGCTTGCAGCGCTGAACGATGGCTGGGGCGGAGTGCACCTGCTCGACTCTTACAGCGCTGAGTGCCGGCCGGTTGCCCGCCAATTCATCGAACGCTCAACTGGTTTATTTAACAACATTGCCGCGTTACCGGGTGCAGATCAGTTCGCCAAATTGGTGGCCGCTGATAACGGGTTGGTCAAGCGCCTCAGCAGCCCGGAACAATACAAAGTGCAGTTCTGCTATGAGGATTCGCCGATCTGCATTGCGGATGGGACTCCGCCGCCCGAAGGAGAAGCACGCCTCCTTCCGTCGGCGCGGCCAGGGACACGCGCGCCCCACTTCTGGATCGGGGAAGGTCGTTCGACACTCGACCTATTTGGTGACGGATTCGTCCTGGTGCGGTTCTGTAACCCCGACGCCAGCACCGAAGCGCTGCAAGCCGCTGCGTCCCAACGCGGTGTTCCTCTCGAAGTTGTCGACGTCGCTGCAACGAAATCCGCAGAGATTTATCGGAAACCGCTGGTGTTGGTCCGCCCCGATGGTCACGTCGCCTGGCGCGGCGATGCGTTACCCAATGAGCCACTCGCCCTGATCGATCGCGTACGAGGCGCGTGAGGCGCAGACTGTTCTGGTGAGACAACTGCCATGAGTGGGGGCGGCCGCCGGACAAAGACACGCCGTCTAATGCGTGCGAGGAACGCGCTGCGCACTTTACTCTTAACATATTCCGGAAGAAGTTCTCGTTTTGGACTTGAATTGGATCACGCGACGAGAGATCGATAAACCTATACCGTTTGTATTAGGGAGGTGCAGATTATGACTCTTCTTGATGATACCATTGGGGATCTTGTCAGAGCCAACCGCATTCTGGCGCACGAAGGCGTTGTGGACGGTTTTGGTCATGTGAGCGTCCGCCATCCAGAACGCAGCAACCGCTTTCTCATATCCTGCTCGCGTAGCCCGGAACTCGTCTCTCTCTCAGATATTGTCGAAATGGGCCTCGACGGTGAACCGGCAAACGCAACGTCACAAGCACAATATAGTGAGCGCTTTATTCATGCTGCAATTTACGAATTGCGGTCGGACATCAATGCGGTCGTCCACAATCATGCTTACGAAATGATTCCGTTCGGAGTTACCGGCGTACCACTCAAGCCGATATTTCACTCAGCTTCACGCATTGGTAGGCATGTTCCCATCTGGGATATCGCTGACACATTTGGCGAGTGCACGAACGTTCTTGTGACGGATTTGGAACGCGGGCGGGACCTGGCCAAGGGTTTGGGCCCAAACAAAGTGGTTCTGATGCGGGGGCACGGGGTCACGGTTGCAACCGATACGCTTTACGATGCTGTTATGACGTCAATTTTTGCTCATGTTAATGCGCGCTTGCAGCAGCAGGCCATGATCATGGGAGACGTCAAGTACCTCCATACCGGCGAGATTGAAACTATGGCGCGGCACCGCAAAAATCGAAAATCAAGTATGGATCGCCAATGGGAGTACTATTGCAAGAGATCCGGATGCGAGTCTCTTTAAACGCTTAAACTTTTCAGACGCCGGTATTCTGCCGCATTGGCAGCAAGGGTTCGCGATGGGGCCCTTCCAGAACGAACTGTCAGGCCCCATCGGCAATGGGGACTACTTCCCAAGTAGAATCTTCGTGATCTTTGCAACGACCTTTTTAGGCAAATTAAACGTCTGGTCGATGATTTTCTGAACCTCTTCTCCAGACAGCGGATCCAGGTCGATATTAAGCTTCTTTGCTTCGGCCAACATTTTTGGATCTTTTGTCATAGACATGAACGCCTTCCGCACAGCCGCGGTCCGTTCGGCGGGAACGTCGGGTGGGAGAGTTAGCGACCTGCCGATCTGCGAAGAGCTGAGCAATAGCTCGAAGATTTGCTTTTGCTCCACTGTCGTGGTCAGTTCTATAACGGTTGGAACGTGCTTGAGTTCGGGTGCACGTGTCGTTCGATACTGCAAAATAAGATTGATCTTCCCTTCCTTCAGCCATGCGGCATTGCCACTCTTGATCGCTTCCCACGGCTTCAGGACCATGTCGGCCTCGCCTCTTTCCAAGGCCAGGTTGGCGGCCGTAGTGCCCTTGAAACCGGAGACGATCTTCAGCTTAGTTCCCATCAGCTGGTTGAGGACCTTGGGATAGACGACCGAATTGTTGCTTGGGCCGGTTCCGGCAACGACCACTTGACGCTTTTTAAGATCGGTAAACGATTTCACACCTGATGCTGCGGAAGCATAATGTACGTCCGTCGTGCCGGTCAGTCTGCCGGCGGACCTGAAACGGCGCGCATCGTATCTGACGTTCTTTCCGCCGATCACCTGGTTGAAGGCCGTGTTGGTGTGAAGGGCGCCCATCACCGTACCGTCCTTCGGCGCGGCTCTGTAGAGATAATTGGCGGCAATAATGCCACCTCCACCCGGTTTGTTTTGCACGACGACAGATGGCTTGCCCGGGATGTGGCGACCAATGTGCCGGCCCGCCAAGCGTGCATAGGTATCGTAGCCACCACCAGCGCCAAAGCCCACAATAAGCTTGACCGTTTTACCCGAGTAAAAGCCTGCCACATCCTGAGAGCCCTGCGCATACAGCGAATCCGCCTGCAGGGTGAGCGGCGCTATCGCAGCCGCGAGCCCGGTAACGAAGGGTCTTAGTGAAAAAGACGTCATACCAATTACCTCTCCTCTGAGTGCTTCCTCATTGTAAAGTCGATCTCGCGTTGTGTGCGTCTTGGTCTTGCTCGACCGAGTGCAAACCTTGTCACGCAATATTGCGGAGAGCAAGGCGTCTGCATTCCCAGCCCGCTACAAGACTGCAGGCTCCATGGGTTTGCGTCTTCTGATGATATCACTTGCCTTTTCGGCAATCATCAAAACACACGCATTTATATTTCCCGATACCAGGTCGGGCATGACCGACGCATCGACGACGCGAAGCCCTTCCGTTCCCCTTACGCGCATGTCCAGGTCCACGACGGCACCCGGCCCAGGACCCATTGCGCACGTTCCCGCAGGATGATGCACAGTAACGGCAGTTTTTCGAATCCAGTGATCGATTTCGCCATCGCTATTGATGCCGGAGCCTGGGGTCAGCTCACGTCCGCGATATGCATCAAGGCAGGTTTGCATCATAAGTTCGCGTGCAAATCGAATACCGTTGCGCAAGGTGCGAATGTCAGAGTCCTGCGTCAGGAAATTGCCTATGATGCGGGGCTTGTCCATCGGATTTGCCGAAGCCAGAGCCACTCGGCCGCGGCTTTCAGGATGGATCAGATTAACGCGTACGCCACAGCTGTCAGGGTTGGGCTTTCGCACCCCAGGAAACCAAAGGCGGGGGCTTGCGTTGACTGCCCGAAACATCAACTGCACGTCTGGTACTCCCAACCGTGTGTCCTGGCGGACATAGCCGTGCAGACCGCCTGGAAGCATCGTCGCCGGTCCCGTTCCAAAAATCTGAGCGCGGGCCATGCTCAACGCCATGCGATCGAACCTGAGCTCGCGTTGGAATGGTCCGGCTTCCGGGCGCTCAGCAGAAACCAGAACACCGAGATGGTCCTGAAGGTTGGCTCCGACGCCCGGTAAATCTACCGCCGGTGTGATACCCAATCCGCGCAGCTCATCGGCTGGGCCGATACCTGACAGCATCAGGATTTGCGGCGTGTTGAAAGCGCCGGCCGACAAGATGATGTCGCGGTGGGCTTTGACAATCGCGGTCCTGCCGTTCCGCATATACGCTACAGCTGTTGCGCGTGTTCCAGCCATGACGATGTGAGTAACGTGTGACTTGGTGAGAAGCCGGACGTTCTTGCGTCGTAGGGCTGGGCGCAGGAAGGCGTCAGCCGCGGTATGTCGGCGGCCGTTCCTGATCGTGAACTGACCGCGTCCCATCCCATCCTGGGTAGCGCCGTTGTAGTCGGCATTGTAAGGCAGGCCAGTTGCAGCCCCCGCCTGGATGAATGTCTCCAGCAGCATGTCTTTCGAGCTGGCCGGAACAATGGATAGCGGGCCGCTGCCGCCGCGATAGTCGTCAGCGCCCTTGGCCCAAGTCTCGCTGCGCCTGAAGTAGGGCAGAACTTCGCGATAGGACCAGCCGCTCAGTCCGTTTGCCGCCCAACGGTCATAGTCTCCCGGGTTGCCACGAACATGAGACATGTGGTTGATCGCGGTAGAACCGCCGACAACTTTGCCCCGCATGGCATCAATCTCGCGTAGCCCGGTCGATGCCTCCGGTTCGACATCATACCCCCAGTCATGGCTTCGCCTCGCATGCATGTGGCCCATGCCAAGGGGAATATGGATCAACGGATCGAGATCCTGACCGCCTGCTTCCAGAACCAGGACAGATGCGTCTGGATCCTCGCCTAGCCGACCGGCCATGACGCAGCCAGCCGTACCGGCACCAACAATCACATAGTCGTATTCCTCTCGCCCGATGGCTCCCATGGGGCTAGTCCAGGCCATAGAACCGCGCGGGGTTCTGCCCCAGGATCTTATCTACTGTCTCTGCTCCAATCTCGGGCTTGTCGCGAAGCAGGCGCAACGCTTCGATTTCGGTTGAAGAGTCAGAATGACCGTAGTCGGTTCCAATGATCAGGTTATCGCTCCCGACAGCATTGAGGATATAAGGCAGGTCGTCCGTGATCTCGCAAGTGACGTAGATGCGGTTGGCGCCAAGCAGGTCAGCCGGCAACTCCTTGCCGCGCCGCTTGAAGCGATGGCGCAGGTCATTGATTACATAAGGCAGCCAGTTGGCGCAGGCTTCTATGATACCCCAGCGGACGCGCGGAAACCTTGACGGCGTCTCATGCATAATGAGGGAATGGAATGCCCCGACGGTCGGCAGCTTGAACTTTGTGAAAGTCGTATCCTTTGCGTAGAAGTCATGTGTGGTGAAGCTGCCGTTCCCCAAGTGTATGGCAATCGGCAAATCGAGATCACCGGCAATTTCATAGAGCGGATCAAAATAGGAATCGGATATGTGGCGCTCGTTTTCCAGACACCTCATGAAAATACCGCACGCACCGTTGTCCTTGCAGAATTCCAGCTCGGCCCGCGCCATATCGAGTGAGAGAATTGGAGGAACCGCGACCCAACGCAACCGCCCCCTTCCCAACTTCCAAATGTCTGCAAGCCACCGGTTGTAGCTTCGGCACAATGCGAATTCGATGGGAGCCCGGTCCACGATCGGCCGAAGCATGAGGGTGGGAAAAAGGACCTGAATATCGACCGCGAGCTCATCCATATGGCGAATCCGCAATTCCACGTCGCGCATTTCCCGGGACTCCTCGGGAACATCGAGGCCGAGGTTTACTTCCCGGTCGTGGATCCGCTTGTCCAAGAGCCAGTATTCCTGCGCGGCTCCATTCGTTGCCTTGCCGCTGACCAATTGGGGCAGGTACTTACGCTCATGTTCTTCCAGGTAACTCCAAGTCTCCATCGTTTCGATAACATGTGCGTCGGAATCTATTGTCGGCACTCTGGTGTACTCCCATGACTTGGAGCGATAACTCCACGTTGAACCGATAATGCGCGCGTCATTACTGCACCTGAGACGATCTCTCTTCAGGCCCGGTTCGTCAAGTTGAACGCCTTTGGATACCAACACATCATGCGAAGTCAGGAAATGTGGCGTCTGCAGCATCTCCTTCGCGTTAAGTGAAAGGCGTGTTCAGAAAGCGTCACGGTGGACCGCGCGCTAGGCGCTCGCCTACCAGGTCGGGATATCCGGACTGCGGGGGCTGAAGAGATGCCTCTGCACAATGGTTCTCCCAAAGTCCTTCCAACGACCAATATCGCCGTTCTCTGGGGCTCGTCGTTGGTACCCTTACCCCTGCCACGATCCCGAAGGTCCGCAGTTAGTCTTTTTCCACCGGGCGTAATCTGTCGGTATGACGACCGCATTGCCGCTGATGCTGTTGGAAAACTCCTGATCAGCCAAATCTGTTATATGATAATCTGTTGTCCGCTAGTTCCACATTCTTCGAGGCATTTCGAATGGGCATATCGGCATGAAGCCGATGCTGAAATCGTATTGCTGACCGTCGGCTAATAAATTGGCCTCTCGAAGGAACCAAAATAGTTTTGCAACAGTATTCCACGAGTAGCTGACTTCTCTTCCTTGTTAGGCCACAAGGCCAATCACCACGCCTTGAACGAACATCACCAGAAACCAATGGCCAGCAACGATAAGCGTCAGACTGACGGGGCGCCCCTCATACCTGTGATTGGCCATCGTGGTGCCTACGACAAAGCCGATCCATACGAGGCCAGCGGCGATTAGGCTCGCACGCACCGAGATCGTGGCCCCTGAAGCATGCCAAGTCACGCCGAATAGCGCCAACGCCACCAGGGCGTAACAAACGCCGGTGATGAGATAAGTGCCGATAGGTCGGCTGGGGCGCGCGGCCTCCAGCATCAAAGATGCTGCCCGCCGCCAAGCCTTGCCCAGGATTGCGTGATAGGCCATGCCGATGACAATAGCGCCTGCGGTCGCGAGCGCGACGGCGATCAATGCCTTAGCGGTTAGTTGAGACGCGACATTTGTGAGAAAGGCGATCATGTCAGTTTCCCTCCGGTTTCGCCGTCCGATGGTCGTTGATCGATGTGCGTCGGCCATGGCCGTGAACACCGACACCGTTTTCTCGATTGCCATGTTCTAATTTTGGTTGCAGACAACAGCAATGCCAAAAGAAGACAGCAACAGATCAAAATCTGGCAGCCACTGACGAGTTGCGCGTCTAGAATAACGGAGCGATGACGCGGTAGGTCTCCCATGTCCACTATCGGTGTCAAATTTGTCATGGACTTGTAAGGCAGCGACCGTCGATAAATGACTGTCTACGGTCACCGTGCCGCTGCGCAACACAAATGTTGCATCGAAACCGATGATGGACGCCCTCTTTTTCGCAATGGGCCATGTGTGGTGGGCTAACACGCTACGATTGCGTAAAAAATTGGTATGGGGATAGCCGAGGTCTACGTAAGGGCCATGACACAACATAATTCTACAAACGTTTCCCGCCTTCCCGACGCCGTCGCTCTTTTGGCGAACCGGCTCGGTTGCGAAACCGACAGCAAGATTCGCGCTGTCGAGCTGCGACAGACAGGCCAAATGCGGCAAAACAAGGCATCAAAGTGGATGTCATTCAAAGCCCATCAAACCATTGACGTTAGACGATGTGCCTTCGAATGGAATGCACGCACAGGCCCATTCAACCTCGTCCATGTAAGGGATACATTCGACGACCAACATGGCACACTCTCGGTTGCCCTTCTTGGGGTAATACCGATTGCGCGCGCGCCGCGTTCGCCGGAAATCGATCGAGGTGAACTTATGCGATACTTGGCTGAACTGGCTTGGGCGCCCGATGCGATACTGGCCAACGCCGACCTGGATTGGCACGTCGAGGACGAAAATCACTTAGTTGTCAAAACCTGCTATCAGTCTCGACAGGTTGAGTTGAAAATTAAACTCGACCAGGATGGACTGGTCGTTGAGGTCTTCGCAAATGACCGACCCCGGGCAGTCAAAGGTGGGTTTGAATCTGGCGCTTGGCGCGGCGTTTTCTCGAAATATGAGCGTCGAGTAGGGCGGAACATCCCGACATGCGCAGAGGTAGGCTGGATCACCAATGACGAGTATGAGCCAGTTTGGCGCGGAGAATTGACGGCATGGCGCGTCGTTTCTTAGTCGCGACGGGGGCACCAATAAGCATCGGGGAGCCTCACCGCAGGGCCCCTCATCCCCGCCCCTCATCCCCCAAGACCGTAAGTTGCCGACAGGTTGCTCTAAAGGTGACGCGATTGGCCCAAATTTGACCGTTATTCCGAACCGCACCGCAACGAAACGTTGAAGCGGGCCAACAGCCGTCTTCCTGACTATTCTCCAACACTCCTGAGGCCCACGCGGAAAGCTAAATATTCTTGCTTTTTGTTGGAGCCTCCATCGTGCTGTGTTAGCGTAATGCAACCTTTATCGAAATTTGGACGCCTACCTCGGTGTGGAACAACCGTTCCTGCGATGAAGCGGCCACAGCAAAAGAGTTCTCAGACCATGCAGTCAAGTTCCGCCAAGATTCTTACCACGGCAACCGTTATAGCCTTGTCGACAGTCTGGGTTCCGGATAGCCGGGCGGACAAAGTGGCTGACTTCTATAAGGGGAAGGGGTTCCAGATCCACGTCGGATTTGCGGCGGGCGGTGGTTACGATCGCTATGCACGCTTTCTGAGCCGTTACATGGGTCGCCACATACCGGGCAAACCTAGTATCGTAGTAAAGAACCGCACCGGCAGCGCGACAATCCAGCTAACAAATGTTCTATATAACGTTGGTCCATTCGATGGTTCGGTAATGGGAATGGTGGCCCGAGGTGTCCCCACTCATCGGCTATTGGGTGGCAAGGGCGACAAATACGACCCAACAAAGTTTAACTGGGTTGGGAGCATGAATAATGAGGTTAGCCTTTGCATGCTGTCCGCGAGGACAAAGGTTAAGACGTTTGGTGAGCTTCTGAACAAAGAAGTCATCGTCGGCGGCCAGGGTGCAACTTCAGACGCTGACCAATTTACCAACTTCCTCAAGAACCTGATGGGCGCAAAGCTTCGATTGATCACCGGATTTCCAGGAACAGCGTTTACAGTGCTCGCACTCGATCGTGGTGAAGTCGACGGCATGTGCGGTTGGTCGTGGAGCAGCGTGCAGAAAATGCGCGGTAAGGATGTCAAATCGGGTAAGATTTATCCAGTGTTACAGATGGCGCTGAAGAAGCACCCCGATTTGCCCAACGTACCGCTCATAACCGATATCGCGCGCAACGATAGCCAACGTCAGCAGATGGAGCTGATGTTCTCACGCCAGACCATCGGCCGTCCATTCATGCTTCCCCCCAAAGTGCCAGCAGAGCGCGTGAAGGCTATACGTACAGCGTTTGTTAACACGATGAAGGATCCTGAGTTTATTGCCGAAGCGAAGAGAACCAAAACCGAAGTCCAGTGGGTTTCTGGTGAAGAGGTTCAGGCTCTCATTGAACGCGTGTTGGCGACTCCGAAAGACATCGTCGAGGCCACCAGAAAAAACGTTTTCCCGAAAGGGCCGGTAGAGAAAGCCAAACTGAAATACATCACCGCGAAGGGGACGATCACTGCAGTAAAGCGCGGCGGTCGACGATTGGAACTGACTGTTGATGGAAAGAAGGTCAAAACCAGCATATCGGGAAGCAAGACCAAGGTCACGATTGCTGGGAAGAAGGCCAAGCGCAAGGATCTTAAGAAAGGTCAGGTCTGCACGATCAGCTACCTTGGTTCGGGCACGCAATCCAAGACCGTTGCTTGCCAGTAGAACAGACCCAGCACGACAACTGAGCACGACAACTGGGTATGCACTTAGACGCCGTCTTAGGTCGGTGTAAGGAAGGTCCTTTTTGCAACAGTAAAAAGGGCCAAGCGAAACGCCAATCTTGATTTGGCGACAATGTCTCGGCTGGGCGAGGACCACGCACAATGCCCGGTGCCGTTCGCCCGCTTTACATCCAAGATCGACTGTCATCGCTAGCGGACGGGAACGGCGACGCGATGGACCCGATACCATCCGTCAAGCCGTGCCGCAGCGAAACGTCTGAGACGGCGCATGCGCGGGCAAAGTCGCCTGAATTCAACTGGCATGGCCTGCACACACATATTATGCGCGCAGACTCGCAAGGTAAACGAGTGGGCACCTGCTCAACGATGTGAGCAGGGCCATCTGTAGACTAGCTGATCATTACTTCTTGGGATGCGACTGCGTCAGGCTTGTGAAGACTGATAACGGTCAACACCGCAGCGCCGTTTGCCCAATAGTACCAGGCATCGAGTCCCGCAAACCCGAATACGATCGGGGCCAGAAGAAACACAATGCCGACCGTTAAATCGACAGCCAAGTGCCAAGAATACGGGATGACCCGCCAAACACCTAGGTGGTGGTCGGTGGCGAGTGTTAGGGCGAACGCGGCAATCCCGGTTATGAAGGCAAGCCACCATGCAACAGGGTTAGACGTACCCAGTCCTAGTACAATTGGGGCAAGCATCAAGCTAACCGCGACCGGATAATCCAGATACGCGTGGATGGTTCGTGTTACAAAACGAGGGTCCATTTGATTCATCCTTCAAGTAGGGGGCATGTGGCCCGCGCATTTGCGCGCGGGCCAAAGGTGAATGCGATTAGACGGCAGACGGCACCTTCGTGCGAAGCTTCGGCCAGTTCGTATTGGCCTTTCTGATTGCACCGGAAACGTCCTTCAGCCAGGCCTTTTGAATGCCTGCATCGAGATTGAGGTAGAGCTTGCCGCCGACGATCTTCCAATAGCGCGGGTCACCATCGAACTTTGCGCCCACAGATACCCCATAGGCACAATAACCGCCGTATGCTGGCTCGTATTTTCCGGGGTTGGCTTTGAATGCTTCAAGATTCGCCTTGGATGAGAAGCGATAGGTGGCGTTCTTGTAGACAGTGGCAAACTGCGCATCACCTTGTGTCGGTTTTGCCTTGTTAAAATAGGCAACGACATCAAAACCATGCACGGCGAGGCCAGGTGCCGGCTTGCCCGCAACAAGGACAATGCCTGTTGAAGTATTCACTTCCGGACCGGCCAATGCCGGCGAGGTCGCCATGACCAAACTGGCAAGCGCAATTGAGGCCAGGGATTTTACATTCATATCCAGTACTCCTTCGACTGTGTAGAGAATTGGCAGCGCCATGCATCCGGCGCAGCACAAAACGATACAGACCTGTATCGACACACCCATAAGTGTACTAATCTGTATCGATTGTCAATCTTGGCTGTCACCAAGCATCGATCACGTTTTCGTGCATTATTGCGGTCTCAACTTGAATAGCTGGCTTGAAGAAGACCTCGGTTTCCCTCATAACGATACTAGATAGTATTGCCAAAGCAGAGTGTGGGAATGAAGCGAGCAGAGAAACGAGAGCACTTGGTCGAAGTTGCAGCCAGAATCTTCAACAGGCTTGGATACCATGGGGCTGGTATTGATCAGGTCATTGCTGAATCGGGAATTGCAAAGACAACGCTCTACCGACACTTCGAATCAAAGGAAGACCTCATCGTTGCGGTATTGAGACGAATTGACGAGCAGTACCGGGACCGCATGCGCCAGACTGTCGACAAACTTGCGACCTCACCACGGGACAAACTTATTGCGACATTTGACTTTCTTGAGTCGTGGTTCAGCGACACTTCTTTTTATGGGTGTCCATTCATGAGTGCAGCTGCAGAGTACAGCGACCGGCACAGTCCGGTGTTCATGGAATCCTCTACACACAAGCGTTTGGTCTTGGCATACTTCGAAGAACTCGCACGAGCAGCGAAGCTTAAAGAACCAAAACGCGTCGCCAGCGAAATTAACCTGCTGCATGAGGGGGCAACAGCCGTCGCGCATATTTCAGGAGAAGCACGCGAAGCACGTAGAGCAAAATCTATGGCGGCAACTCTTGTTCAACGCTCGATGCGCAGTAGAAAATAGGCCTATCGGTCAATAAGAGTTTGCGATTGGCGGGGTCCTAGCGCTTAGCTATTAGTCCGCCTTGGGCCATTTTCGGAACAAGGCAAGACGTCTTATTGGGCATCGGCCAGGCGGGAAAATAAACCCAATTTGACTTGCTTCACCGGTAACTCTCAAAGCGGGCCTAACAATATCACGTGGACTTTTAATGCAGATTGAGCGCAAGTAATATCAGATTGGCCCACGGATCGCTGCCGCAGTTATCCCTCTGAAGTTTCCATCGCTCAAGGGCGTTGGTCAGACCGAATTAAAGAGCATTGTACGACCTTTCAATACGTGCCATTGAGCCAATTGAGGAACCAATTGGGGGGGGCGAGTTTGACTAAAGAGACCGGTACTCAAAACGCAGCCGATGACCGGCCTGAGGTACCGCTCAAGGTTCAATCGGCGGTTTACGCGACGGGCGCTTTCGCGAGTTCCACCGATCATATGATCAATATCATTCTGCCCCTTTGGGCCGTCGCAATAGGCGCGTCTCCGTTCATGATTGGCATCATCATTGGTGCGCGCCATTTTCTGACGGCGTTCTTGTCGATCCATGGTGGTGCAATGATGGATCGGATTGGTACGCGTCGCGTTCTCATTGTGCTGGGTGTAATTGCAACGGTTGCGCCACTATTGTTTCCAGTCTTGCCATTTATATGGGCGGCCATCGTCCTCCAGATGATTATTGGGCTTGCCACGAATTACGGTTGGATGGGCGCGCAGGCGCAAATCGGAAATATAATGAAAGGCAATCCGTTTTACGCCGGGCGGCTAACCTTTTCACTCCGACTTGGTCAGCTCGTTGCGCCACCCCTTGCTGGTTTTGCCTGGGACACGGGCGGGGCATGGGCAGCATTCGCGGTACTCAGCGCATGGGGCGCAGGCCTTCTTACCTCGTCTTATTTGCTGCCGAGGGGTGAATTTGATCCGGAGCCCGGCGCGGTGAAGTTTTCCGACGTTATGCCAAGGCTTAGTGACTATGTTGATGCGTTTCGTCTACTGGTGATTCCCACGGTCGTACTTGTTGTACTGGTATCGGTACTCAGGATGGCTGGTATCGGTATGCAGGCCTCCTTCTATGTCATTTATCTACAGCAACTTGGTTATGCGGGAACCGTTATAGGTCTTCTCATCTCTGCCGGCAGCATCCTCGGCTTTGCCGGCGCTCTCTCCGTATCACCGCTCACACGATTATTTTCGCGCAATAGCCTGCTACTAGCAAGCATCGGAGCAAGCGTTCTATTTGTTGCCATCACGCCGCTGATCGCGAGCATCTTTGCATTTCTATTGATCGCTTCTGCATTACGCGGTGGCGCGATGGGATTGTCACAGCCATTGATGATTTCAATATTGGGAAACGCAGCTGGGCCAGGCAATCAGGGCAAAGCAGTAGGCCTTCGCACCACGGCCAACCGCGTAACGTCGATGATCATCCCCGTTATCATGGGCACCATTGTCGAATTTGCTGGCATCGAGACCAGCTTCTTGGTCGTCGGACCGGTGTTGATTGTCCTTGTCATTGCCCTCGCTATGATCATGGGCCGGCGTGCCGGTCAACAGAACGAGGGATAGTGCGCACCTAGGCTTGTTCACCCCTGAAAACCAGACATTACCCGCCACCACGCGCACATGGACGGACAGGGTTACAGCCGGGCAGGGCAGCAATTATTGTTGACTTGCACGATCCCAATCATAGCCCTGCGAAGCGCATTACCGGCGTCCTAATGACGTTGAGATAGCACATCACGGTCTTACGGATTCATAAGTTGTCGAACTTGCGAACCATTCAAAAGAGTATCGGTTCAAAATTGGCCCTGTAATACGTACCAATTCGCAACTAGGCCTCCCAAGCAGCAAACCCCATGGCGCATCCGACACCATCCCGCGTTCTATAGCAGGGCACATAGTCAACACTTGCTCCCGGTTTTGTCATCGCTCCGGCCACCACGATCCAATTTAGAATTTCTGACGTGCCGCCGGTCAATATGTCCGACGGAATACTCATGAGAAAAGACTCATCGCGCCGCTCGATCGCGTCGATGAAAGCGTGATCAAACTTTTCATCGATCTTGGTGTGGCTAAGCCCGCCCGAAGCAATGATGGCAATGCGGTTTGAAATGTCTGTCTCTCTCAACACGGCCCCCAGTGCGACGCCAAACTCAAAACAACGCTTCGCGCTGGGCGCCGGGGGGAAATACGTGTTGATCATTAGCGGGACAATCGGTCTATCTGCTTGGGGCATTAGGAAGTGCAAGACTCTGCCAAATGCATGTCCAAGACCGGCCTCGTAGCGCGTTTCCTTTGACCACGACGGATCAAAATTTTTCTCCATCATGCCGTGTAGCAGTTCGAGCGCCAGAGGATGATCGACTTTGTAGCGGGTCATCTGGTCGGTGGGGTCGTCACCAAAATAGCGAAAGCGCAGCGTGGCATCGGCTTCTTCACCGATAAAAATTGTGAAAGGCGGCATGTTGTCGAACAAAATATTCTCTTCTTGATCATCACCGAGAATTACGATGGTATCGGGCGACCATAGCGCGAGTTTGTCGCGAAGAATGGTGATCGCCCTATCGCAACGCTCCGCCTTTTCCTGCATCGCCTCCGCCGATAGTTCGTCGTCGAGTCCTGGTTTGGGATTAAAGGGCCCCTTGGTGCGATTAGGAAACGTTTCCCACTTGTCAGGAGATGCAAGAAGCTGCGGCCCGTGGGACATTGCAACACATCCGACGATCTGTGCCATAATACCATACTCCGAATAGTCCTATTCAGCATCACTGCGGCGTCGCACCTGGATCAATCCACCGCAAGTGCTTCAACTGAAGCGCGCAATCGATAAAACCGTAGATATCGTTTGACACCCTGCCCGGTCGAGGCATAGCATTGTATCGACGACGCTAGGTTTGACCCGCATTCACTCTAAGCAATAACAAGATTCTGGGTGAAATCAACGCAGCCCATAAAAGCTCAATGCATATAATGCATATGGAGTTTGCCATGCTGACCCAAGAACAAAACGAACGTCTGACGCGAGTAGGCGCAGGAACGCCTATGGGGGAACTCCTAAGGCGCTACTGGCATCCAATCGCAACGCTTTCCCAGATGAAGGAGCGAGATACGCTGCCGATAAGGCTGCTCGGTGAAGATCTCGTACTCTACCGGGATCTCTCCGGGAAATTCGGGCTGATTGCGGCGCGCTGTCCGCATCGCAGCATGTCACTTGTCTATGGCATACCGACCGAGTCTGGAATTCGATGCCCTTATCATGGCTGGGCGTTCGATCAATCCGGTGCCTGCATAGAACAACCGTATGAGGAAGCCGAAGACCCGGATGCGCGATTTAAACAAAAGATAAAAACACCAGCATACAAAGTCGCCACGGCAGGCGGAATGTTTTTTGGCTACATGGGCCCCGATCCAGTGCCCGACTTGCCTCCGTGGGATTTGTTCGTCATGGACGACGTCATGCGTGAAGTCGGATTTGCGGTTGTTCCTTGTAACTGGCTTCAGATCATGGAGAATTCACTAGACCCAGTGCACGTAGAATGGCTGCATCAGCACATGCGAAATTATGTGCTCGAAAAACTCGGTAAGTCTGAGAAAAAACGAGAGCCTCAATCGCATAGAAAAATTGGATTCGATGTATTTGAATATGGCATCGTCAAGCGTCGTGTTTTGGAAGGCGGCACCGAGGAGGACGAGGACTGGTCAGTCGGCCATCCCGTCGTATTCCCCAATTATTTGAAGAGTGGGAGCGCGGGCGCACCAGCTTTTCAGATCCGCGTGCCGATGGATGATGAGAATACGGCCTATTGGTGGTACCGCTGTTATACGAAAGACTCCGGGCTCGAATTGAAATCGCAAGAGCTGGACGAAATCCCCTATTTCGTTGCCCCGGTTCCCGAGCTGGACCAAAGAGGACTGCCGCAATGGGACATACTCGACAACAACAGCGGCCAAGATATTGTTGCCTGGATTACACAGGGCCGCATAACCGATCGGACAAAAGAATCGCTCGGAAGATCCGATAAAGGCGTAATTCTTTATCGCAAGCTCCTCGAAGATGCCTTGGCGAATGTCGAGGCTGGCCGCGACCCAATGAATGTATTTCGCGACAGCGGCCTTAATCGGATCGATCTGGCGATCGAGAAGGCAAAACTGCGCGGCAGGGCTGGCAATATCGTTGGCGGCGAGCGAACCGGGAACACGACAAAGTACAGCCCGATCCTAAAAGAAGAGGATTCGGCAAGGTCATAGAGCGCATCCAACTCAATTCGCGTGGAAAGGTGCAGTAAAATGTTCACATACAGTCATTTCTCCAAGCACAGATTATTCTCAATTCTTGCTGCATCCGGTGCAGCCCTGTTGATACAGACAACGCTGTCATCAGCCGTTGATGTTGAAAAGCATTTCAAAGGAAAGAGTCTGAGATTGGTCGTAGATTTCAAACCCGGCGGCGGCACGGATCTACAGGCGCGTTATTTTGCCGGCAATTGGGCAAAATTCATACCGGGAAAGCCTTCAATACAGGTCAATAATATTTTCCCGAACCCGGCCGGTCAGAATTACGTATGGAAATCCAAGCCCGATGGACTGACGTTGTCGTTCGTAGCGAGCTCCGGCATTGGACGGGAGTTGATGGACCCCACCGCCAAATTTGAGAACGTGAAATTTACCCAGCTCGGCTCGCACGCCAAACGAGATATCGTGCTGCTTGTAAGAGGCACCTTGCCCTACAATTCAATTCCTGAAGCCAAAGGCGGCAAGGTGCAAATTAAATTGGCCGAGCCAATCGGACGACCGCAAGACCTCAATGGCAAGCTGCTCGCAATCAGCATGCTTAGCATGTGGCACGATGTTCCATTGAAAATTGTGACGGTTGCTCGAAGCGGAACGGCGGACACGCTCCTCATGCTCGAGCGCGGTGATGTAAATTCCTTTCTTGCTGGTTCCCAATGGTATTCGTTGCCAAGGCTACGGCCTGGCTGGTTCTCTAAGGGGTATTTAAAGCCGATTGCCGATATGGGGCATCCTGATGTGCCCTCGCTGCCGAACTCTGAAATCAAGATGCCAATTCCGAATGCGATCACTTGGCTCACAGACGAACAAAAGGCGCTTTGGAAAGGCATTGTTCTTCCAGAGGTCGTAAGCGGAAAAGGACTTGTTGGCCCACCAAAAATGCCGAAGGAAGTTACGGCTGCGTTGCGTAATGCTTACGCTAGTGCGGTGAAAGACAAGAATTTCGCCAAGGGCCTCGAAAAAATAATGAAGCAGCCGATTGCGTTTATTCCCGGCGACAAGATGCAGAAGCTGGTTACAGAGTATACCGCATCGTTTAAGGCACAGCTGCCGCGCTTCAAGGAACTACAGCTGCAAGCCTACAATCGCTATTTCAAAGGAATAAAATTACCAACCATACCAGAAAAATTTGATGGCAAAATTAGCAAGATCAGCCGCGGCGGGCGAATTGTCGTCATCGGCAAGCACGTCGTAAAGGTCAGCGGATCTCGCACAAAAATTACCATTGCGGGTGCAGAGGCGAAGCGTAAGGCATTCAAGGTCGGCATGAGCTGTTCAGTAAAGGGCAGCTTGAGGAAGGGCAAGTACGAAGGCAGGACGATTGCATGCAAGTAATGCGACCTGTTCCGTGAGTTTTGGATGGACGGCGGCATGTTCGCCGTCCAATTTTTTGGCAACGCGTGTTGCAATGACCGGTAAGCGTAATCAAGTAGTGGCGTCTTAGATGGATGGTCTGATTTCGGGGCTTGGGCTGCTCGGAACGCAGGCATACTGGCTGGCGTTCTTCGCTTCCATCTCTATGGCGGCGCTGGCCGCTCTTGTGCCGGGAATCTCCGCTAGTCTATTGATGGCCCTTGCCGTCCCCTTCATCGTCTTCACCGTTCATGATCCGGTTCTTGGGATCGTCATGCTCGCGACCATCACGGCTGTCGAGGAAATGCTCGACGTCTTGCCGATCGTCGCATTAGGCCATCCCGGCGGCGGGCAGGTGACATTTATCGAAGCAAGGCCGCTGTCTTCTCGTGGGCAGGCGGCGCGGGTGCTCGGCTTCGTCTATATGGTCTCCGCGCTCGGCGGGTTGATCGGCGCGGTTGCGCTCCTCCTTGTGGTTCCCATTATCAAACCGTTTATTCTGCAATTCAGTTTCGCAGAAATCGGGGCGGTTGGTCTGTTCGGCGTCGCACTCGTCGGCGCGCTCAGCCGTGGTGCAATGATGAAGGGCATTGCAGCAGGCGCGTTTGGTATGTTGCTCAGCACGATTGGGGTTAGCGTCTTTACCGGTGAATCCCGCTACACGTTCGGATCGCTTCAACTGCGAGAAGGCCTACCGCTGATTGCGACCACGGTTGGCCTGTTTGCGTTGCCGGAAATGTTCGACCTCATGATGACACGAAAGGCAATCGCAGTGCGCCACGACAGGCTCAACACGAGAGAAGTCTTTCGAGGTGTTGGTCTAGCCGTCAAATACTGGCGGCTTGTCGTGCGTCATTCCCTGCTCGGCGTATTTCTAGGCGCAATCCCTGGTGTTGGATCACGCGTCGTGTCGTGGCTGTCCTACGGCGTCGGGATGTCTCTGGCCAAGAATAAGGCCAACTTCGGCAAAGGATCCTACAAGGGGCTAGCATTCTCGGAATCCGTTCAAAGTGCCAAGGAGGGGGGACAGGCCATACCAACTCTGGCATTGGGTATTCCCGGTGGACAGAGCTGGGTCTTCGTCCTGGTTGCGATGATCGCCTATGGCGTTTCGCCCGGACCACAGATGCTCACCCAGCATGGGGATATCATAACCTTGATTGTCGTCAGTATGGTGCTGGGAAATGCTGTCCTTGCCCTAGCCGGCATCCTGTGGTCGGGCCAGCTTGCCAAACTAACGCGTGTACCTTATCCGCTCCTCGGTGCCTTCATCATACCATTGGCATTTTTGTCCGCTTTCCAGGAAACGCGGCACTGGACGGCGATACCGATCGTTCTAACCTTTGCTGTTCTCGGACTCTTAATGAAACAGTACAAATGGCCGCGTCCCCCGCTCATCCTCGGTTTCATCCTCGGAAGCATTATCGAAGAAAATCTTTTATCCGCTCATTCGCTTTATGGAACAGTCGGTATATTGCAACGCCCACTCACGATCTTTCTGTTAGTGCTTGCAGTTGTGATCGCCGTCTTGTTTACGCGGCTGGCCAACGTTGCAGCCAACGCCACCAGTGTCGGTGAAAATGGTGCGAACACCTCGCCCGCAGTCGATCAGGGCCGCCAGCCCCTGCGATGGCGTTGGACTTGGCAGCAGCTGTTCCCATTATTTTTCATTTTAGTTGCAGCATTGTTTGTATGGGAGGCCACGCACTTTAGAGCCAAGGCCTCTGCCTTTCCACTTCTGCTCGGATCAGCCGTCATGATATTGGCGTTTGTCGAATTTGTAAGAAATGGAATGGGCAAGGCGGGAGGCGATGTTTTAGATCTCGGCATGTTGAGCGAAGGCATTGACAATCGAGGACGCTCAGCAATGCAGCTATTGCTGTTAATCGGTATGTTCCTCTTGTTGAGCTTAGTCTTCGGCCTGCAGTATGCGGCAATAATTTTGGCTGGACTAACACCAGCAATTTTCATGCAGGGCAGGCGCTCATGGATCTGGGGCGCGTTAAGCGGCGGCATTATTGCAGCAATGATCGTGTTTTTCTTCGATGGTGTGCTGCACGTCGTCTGGCCTGAGCCTCTCTTTTGGGATTGGATCCAGAAGCAATTTGGTTAGCCGTTTGGTGGAGATAAGCGATGCAACAGGAAGTCAAACGTTCAAGATCAGGGCGTAGAAACGTCTATGACGAGTGGATGCGTTCGATTGGCGTCCCAATTTATGAGGGCCATCATGTGGAGGACCTGCGCACAGTCGAGTTGTCGTGGTGGGAGGCACGCCAGGCACATGCCGCATTCCTACATCTAAAAGGTATGGAAGGCGTGTCAGAAGCTCGCGTAATGGAAATTCCGCCCGGCAAATCCACTCCGCCGCTAAAGATGGCCGTTGGAGAGCTCGTATACGTTCTCGAAGGCGAAGGTGCCGCGACGGTTTGGAATGAAGCAGAAGGCGTGCGCAAGACATTTGAATGGTATGAGAAAAGCTTATTCCATTTGCCACGCCATATTCATCATCAAATCTTCAATACCAGTGGCTCAACGCCGGTGCGCCTGCTGCACTACAATTACTTACCCGTCGCCATGTCAGTCGTGCCGGACCCCGATTTCTTCTTCAATAATTCCTACGCGAGCCAAATTCGGTTGGCTGATGACGATTCAATGTTTGAGGACGCCCAAGAAGTAAAGTCGGAAGGACCTGGTGGATCACCGATCGGCGTCTACTGGGTCGGGAACTTTTTCCCGGCCCTCGGTGAGTGGGACCGGCTTGCCGCTTTTCGCGATCGGGGGGCCGGCGGGCACGCTGTGTTCATGCGGTTTCCTGACGCTGAAATGGGCGCTCACATGTCTGTCTTCAGTCCGGGCCTCTACAAGAAGGCCCACAAACACGGGCCCGGCCGGGTCATCGTTATTCCGGCTGGCGAGGGCTACTCAGTGCTTTGGAAAGAAGGTGAAGAAAAGATCGTTTGCCCGTGGCACGAAGCTACGGTTTTCGTGCCTCCTGAGGGCTGGTACCACCAGCACTTCAATACGGGCGTCGGCGGCGCACGATATTTGGCACTCGGCCCACTGCCGCAATTCCGGGGCAAAGGCGAGACGTTGGCTGATCGCGCCAAGCTACAAATTGAGTATCCAGATGAGGATCCCTGGATAAGGCAGAAGTTCGAGGAGGAGGTCGCCAAACATGGTGGCAAGAGTCTCATGCCTGACATTGCTTTCAAGGATCGCAACTACCAATGGGACTACGCTGATGAAAAAGATTAGCGGTCCACGCTCGGCACTTGGTTTGTAAGCAAGATTTCCTGCCTTAATGCGGCTGACTCTTCGATGGCCACTAGCACCTCCTGGGTAGCTTTTCCCCAGCGACCGTCTGCGGGCAACGGACAACCTTCCACTATCGCACGATAAAATGTCTCGAGGCGCGCATCTCTTCCATCATCATCACCATCAAGACGTATCTCCCATTGACGTTCGTCGCCGTCCACAATCAGACCGGCGGGCGATAGGCGTACATCACCCTTGTCGAAACTGACGATAAGTGGCCCCCCAAGAATCCAACCGCCCCTTCTGCTCGGCACCTTGGATGCGGCTGTGCTGCGCCGCCCGCCACCGTAGCGCTCTGCACTTGCCGCGTTATTTTCCCAATCTGGTTCGTTGGCATGGTCATTCAATTCGCGCCGTGCACGCGCATAAAGACTTGCGTCGGCAAACGGGGACGCGCCGTCAAATCCGTAAACGAAATCGCGAGAGTCGAAATGATCGTAGCCACTGCAAAAAGCAGTTCCGCATACGCCATCCTCAAACTCGAAGAAAGTGGTAAAACTTCCCGGGATGCCGCGACTGTCGTCCCAAACACCAGAGGCGCTTCTCACGCTGCGCAATAAGCCGCCACCGATGGTCCGTATGATATCGAATTGGTGAGGTCCCTGCCGCCAGACAATACCGTTGCCCCATCCCGGTGCAAGTTCATCGCTTGACCGTGGCCGATAGAGCCAGTCGACAAAGCGCCAACTATTGATGGCACGCAATCGACCAAGCTCACCGCTCAGAACAATTTGCCTTATCTTGTGAATGCGCGGCTCGAAACTGTGTTTGACGTTCACCCCGAGCAGAACCTTATTTTTTTCCGCTGTCACGATCATTTCTTCGGCTTCGTCCAGCGTTACGGCCATCGGCTTCTCGACCAAGACGTGCTTCTTGGCAGACAAAGCCGTCAGCGCATGCGCCCTGTGTAGGTGATTTGGCGTACCGATATAAACGAGCGTGACACTGGAGTCGGCACACAGTTTCTCTACATCCGAATAAGTTTGAGCGTGAGGAAAGTCGACTTGGAACCGCTTGCGCGTCATGTCGTTGGTGTCGGCAGCCGCGACAATCTCGAAAAACGCACTGCGATTGATCCGCGGCAGCATATTGACAGCCGCGCCGCCTAATCCAACCAGACCTAGTCCAAGCGGCTTGGGTGATGAATTGTGCATCGCATAAATACAGTCCAATCGCGAGATCGAACTTGCCTTCCTCAAGACGATTTGATTGGACAAATCTACCAGCCCGTTTGCCAATGCTCAATCGGCCGGCTTTAGCCATTGGGGCAGGCTTTGCCTCAGACTGACCCAGCCCCTCAAAGCGGAACGATCAGTGACAGCGTTGTTGGCTGCTGCGCTCTCCGGCAAAGATGTCCGAACCCGGCCTTTGCTGTTACCCGTCCTTTGTGGACGGTCCAGAAAGATCCGGTTGACTGCCTTTCAAAGTCGTCCGGACTGATATTGCCAACACAACTATGGCGCCTCCTGCGATAGTAGAATACCTCGATGTACTCGAATAGATCGGCACAGGCCTGCTCCCTGGTCCGGTAGCGAACTCTGTTCACACGTTCACGTGTGAGGGTTGCAAAGGCGCTCTCCACGACGGCATTGTCATTGCAATTGCCGCTTCTGCTCATCGATGGTTTGATGCCGTGCTTTTCAAGCGCGTTGCGAAAGTCATCGCTGCCATATCGACCGCCGCGATCCAAATGATGGATGAGTGACCCCGTTGGTTGGCAGGCATTGACCGCCATGCGCAAGGCATCGACCACCAGGTGTCGACGATCTGGCAACGTCCATCACCGACCAACCGATGATGCGGCGAGACAACAAGTCCAGTGTGACGGTAAGCTTCAACCAGCCCTGACGTGTCGCGATATAGGTAATTTCACTCGCCCAGCGTTGATCAGGGCCAATTCCTGCCGAACGGCTCTACGCCGTTGGTGCGCCGCACAACGTTCCGTCATCTCAGAAGCCGCCACCATGCGCCTCAATGTGAACGGCGAATTTGCCGACACCGATCATGTCGGCCGTTTGGCGTATCTCGTTAGAGTGGTCATCAGTTAGACTTTCAGGCTCTCAACTGTCGTCTACGGCCGCTTTCAGACCAATACTCCCTTGGGGCACCGCGCAAGCGTCGATTCCGACCCTATTCGGAAGTGGTGCCATCCAATCACAAAGGGTTAAAATGCCACCTAACTAGCAGGTTTTACCAAATATTCGCGCGCCATGTGGCGCTTATGCAACTCGATGTTGCTGTTTATCTGCTAATCTCGGTACGTCGGAATTTATACGTTGCTTTGCGGAAGCGTTGCTTTGCGGAAGCGTTGTTTTGCGGAAGCAATGCGGAGTGGACCAGTAATGCGGAGTAGACTGATGAAACGTGCGTTGTTATTTTCGATAGTGTCGGTTTTGTTTATGACGCCGGCTCTTGCGAGTGGGCCCTCAGCGCCTGCACCTTTTACCTGGTCGGGATTATATGGTGGCCTTCATTTGGGTTATGGCCAACACGATACTGATATGCTCTACGACACCGGTGATGGTGGCACGCTGCAATCTTTTGAAGCAGATGGGGCTGTTGCTGGCGTTCACGTTGGCTGGAACCAACAGGTTGCTGGCTTTGTCATCGGTATTGAAGCCGATGCGAGCATTACTGGTATCGATGGGAGCTCCGCAAGTGGCAGTGGTGAGGCTGTTCAGGATGTCGTAGGTGTGGATCTTGACCATCTTCTGTCGTTGCGCGCCCGCCTCGGTTTTGCATCTGGCAACTGGCTTATCTACGCTACCGCTGGTATCGCGCGGGCTGAATGGGATCTGTCATTCAATGACGGGGACGCTCCTGCCGACAACGGAAGCGCTTCGATTTCTGAAACCGGAGCGGTCTATGGTGCCGGTGTCGAAGTAGCTCTCGCATCCAACTTACTTTTTCGTGCCGAATACCTCCATTACGATGTTGGCAAGTCTCTTGACCTGGGCGGTTTTTTGGATGGCGAAGCGGGGAACTTTATTACAGTCGACGACGTTCGCGTTTTCCGTGTTGGTGTCAGCGCAAAATTCTGAACGAACCATAACTCAGAAATTGGACCGGGTGCCGCGGTGTCGGCACCCTTTTTTTGTCCCGGTCACAACGATAGAATTGAATTTCTTGGTCGAAGATTGTTTCAGGCAACCGTTGTGAGCACCAAAGTACCCCACAACCATCACCAAATAATTCACTTGAAGAGAACAAAACTCGCCCATTTCTGTTGATTGCCCGTCGCGACGTCATAACCGGTCATCACATCAGCGCCCATGCCGATAGCGGACATGATCCAGTTGTTCCGCAAAACGTTATATCCGGAACAGACGCCGTTCAGCGCAAATCAGCACTGACAGCCCAATAATATTTCAGCTCAGTCACTGATACACTTGTTGCAATTGCGCCAAGTGATCGCTCAAGATCCTCGCGCGACGGAAAGTTCTTCAATACCTCGTATGCTGCTCCATTCGCCAGCCGGCGGTGCTGGTAGCTATTGCCATCGTCGTCAGTGTGAGAGACTGGTGTGCTAGAACCTTCCACATACCGATTGTCTATCATCAGCAAGCGCCCACCAGCGGTCAAGCGTGAAGCTAAGTGCGTTAGAAACTTCGATTGGTTGGCGATCTCCACATGAGACCACCAGAAATGCGCCATGCACGTGTCGAACCGTCGGCGAGTTTCGGGCAGCGCATAGGCATTGGCTTTCAGAAACTCAATATGCTCGCCAAGGTTCTTCGCACGTGCGATTTCTAAGGGGCCAGAGTTGACGTCGGTGGCCAGGACGAACTTAGCACCTGGCGCGGCGACAGCGGTCCAGTAGCCCGTACCACACGCTACCTCCAGGATTGTACGTTCCTGCGTTTCCCGCTGCAGCCAAGTCTTAAGTTTCTGGAGTTCAATTTGGCGCTCAGGCTTTTCATAGACGCGCTCGTATTCCTTGGCACGCGCCTGATAGTAGTCCGTCATCGCAGGCTTAACCATCGGCACCTCTATTGCAGCGAAGTCAGGGAGTGCTGCTAATTCATTGCCCTCTGGCAAGCAATGACAGAAGGCTCATGAATGGCCCATCGCGACTTCACAATTTGGCATTGAAGCAGCTGCCATGTCGAAAGCGGACACGATTTCGCCGACTAATTGTTCCAAAAAACGTTACATCCGCAACAGAGGCCAGGGTCCGTTGCGACCTGTTAGCGGACATCGGACCAGTGACACGATTGACCCCAACCAGACTCTGTGCGAGTGTGCAACACTCATGTTGCATTGAGGTTCGATGCCGAGCTCGTCGGCGTATGCGCTGCATCATTTTACCAATTGCAGGGCAGTGGGGTCTGCACGGCCGCTTCTCATCCGAAACCAGTTTCGTTCTATTGTGTTCGATGGATCTATGACCGCTTGGATGAAGTGACGCGGGCGTCTCTACTATGGGCCCAAAATGGCAATTAAGATCAGATCCTACAAAACATTCGACCCGCCGCAATCTTATCGCGGCGGGTCGTCACTATGCGGTCAATAAACTGTATCTCAGAACTTCCAACTAGCTCTTACTGTTAGTAGCTGAATATCGGCGTCAATAGACGCGTGGTCCTGCAACGTAAAGCCATTCGTGTCGACGTCCAGGCGATCGTCAACGTTCAACGCGATGTAGTCGTATTGGACACCAAATATCAGGTTATTCGACCAAGCATACTCCAGACCAACGCCAAGATTCCATCCACTTTCGCGATCGCTACTGGAAGACGTCAAAGTTCCCGTGCTGATCACATTCGAGGAAATATCAACTTCAGCAGAGGCGTAACCGCCTTTTAGGTATACAAGCGAACGCTCTCC
Source organism: Hyphomicrobiaceae bacterium (assembly GCA_965223255.1). Classification (GTDB taxonomy): domain Bacteria; phylum Pseudomonadota; class Alphaproteobacteria; order Rhizobiales; family Hyphomicrobiaceae; genus CBDCWA01. The sequence goes on from CBDCWA010000004.1 coordinate 2,749,187, forward strand.
AACGGGGACCCCAAGCCTTAGAGCGACGATAAAGATATCGTCGACAATTGCTGTACGCGATCGATCAGCTACAAGAGTTGACGTCACGGTTTCGTCGAGGTCGGCAGCGGTGTAGGACAACTCGACGCCGATAACGAAAGTTCCGAACTGCTGTTGAATGCCGCCATGTACCCCTCCGGCGAAAGAAGAGGCGCTGAATGACAGCGGTTCTACAAGAGGAACCAACGGTTGATTATGGGAATAGTCGACGTCAGCCCAGGCCCCGCCAATATGCGCACCTAAATACCAGCCACTCCAATTGTAGGGGGTTCCAGCTGGGGCGATCGAAGGCCCACTCGCATAAGCAGATGACACAAATCCCAATGACAGAAATAGGCCAAGCACAATACGGATCATTGGTTTTACTCCACGCTAATCAACAAACTGGTACAATTATTCAGCAGCCATAATGGCGCCACATTAACACAATGCTGGAGTTTGCGTGTGATGCATCGGCAACATTTGTGTCCAATAATCTGAGTGAACGGAATAACAAGTAGTTGGAATTTTGTGCCTGCGAGCCATCAACATCCCAGTTTGTATTCTCTCGATAATGAGCAAAACAATAACCCAAATATGCGCTGCCCTGCTGATCCCATAAGAGTACACTTAGTTCCGGCCAATTGGGCATTTGCCGCGGCGGTCATTTCCTTTGTACTCGATCGTTTCGCCGGTTACACAATAATGTGGTCTTTAACGGTTCAGACGGGTCATTCTGGCCGTCGGCAAGATCAGATCCCAGCGGCAGATGTTAGTCGGTGAGCAACCGTGAAAAAAAATTGCTACTGAACGAGTTGCGACGCAGCAATTTTTGAGCGCAAGCACGGCTAAGACAACACTCGACGGCTGATCGTCCGCATTCAACTTATGGTGCTGTTGGCCCATCACGTCGCTGCTGTTTCCAGTGGTGGCAGCTTTGATCCGATAGCCGAACAATCCGTCATGAAACTTCGTTCCGCAAAACGTGAGTTCCGGAACGAGTGAGTAAATCGACTTGGCACTAAATAGTGAGTAGCCTGGTGAGAGCAACTCAAGTATCGAAATTTCTTTGAACTTTAACCGGGCAGAAGATTGAGCCGCTGTCCACTCGACCAAACGCCGTGAGCGGTGTTCCGTTGCCGTTCTCAATTGTCCATAATACCACTTATCAGTAGCCAGAACTTGGCGCTTCGTCGCCATTGTTGTTGAAAATGCTCTTATGCTGTCTTACACCACGTTTATAATCCTGCTGAGCCACGTCAATACCTCTACAAGACGGGCAAGTGCGTCGATCACTTCTAGCGCTTGGACCGGGTGCCTCGGGTGCTGACTTGCACGAGGTGGCGGGGTATCATTGTTGAGCAAAAGAAAACAAAGGTGCTCGATGGAACGGATCATCCCGCTACCGGCTGGTGCAGTTGGGTTCGACATCGTCGTGCATGGCAATAAGATCCAACGAGGCCAGTCTGGACCCGCGCTAGCCATCGTGGTGACTCAGGACGGCAGGCGATCGGTCGAGACGCCAATCGAAACGCTCTCCAACCTGATCATGCCTGACGGTCGGATCTATAGCCTTAGCGACCCGGTAGAAGAATATGAAACGCTCCGCGACTGGGCCGACTCGTCGAAACTCCGAGACCTTATCTGGGACCACAGAAACTGGGTCGCGGAGCTGATAACCGACGTCAATCCTAATCTGTCGATCAAACTGTTCTGCGACGAGCCGGACGATTGAGCAGTCAACCGTCGAGAAAGCAACATGCTCGCAAGTAACATTCAGAGCGCCCGGATTTGATCGCTCTGAACTCTGCCAACATTTAATGGCGCGTGCTGCCCCGGTCAGTTGCCGAGCCGCCCTCCGGCGCTGCGATTTCTTCGCCAAAACCCTTGGACCGCAGTAAAGTCTGTCCGATATAGCAGCTTCCAATTCTAATTTGCTAAAAACGCAGCATTGCTCAAAATCGATCGTCTTCGGCTGCTGCGCGGATTACCAATTGATCGGTCATTGAACCGGTCGTAAAACCCCTAAGGAGGTTGGTATCTATTTTGGCGCTCCCTACCGCGGCCCCTACCAACCGCCGAACAATTAAGATTCCTGGTTTCCGCTCCTTGCTTATCCCTTATCCGACCAACTTTTAGACCACCCAGTTTACAAGCTGTAGTGCCCTATAGGCTTGTTCCGTTCCCATACCATCAATAGGCTCTGAGGATACTCAGACTGAAAGGGACGAATATGCAGACCGACCGCTATACTAAGACAGTGCTGACCGTGATTGCCGTCGCTTTGTGCGTCATTGCGTTTCGAATGAATGGTCCGCTGCCGGCAACTGCGCAAGGCGCGTCATGCGGCGGAAGTATGGGGAACCCCTGCTACGTCTCATCCTCAAACCTCACTGGCACGCCCGTTTCCTTTTGAGATCGCCTGCGGTGCTTATCTGCGAAACATGCAACTCAATTAGAAATTGAGCTGGCTCTTCTCCTACTGAGCTGTTCCGCAAAACGTGAGTTTCGGAACAGAGACCAGGGACTGTTCTGCCCTGCAAGAGGACATCGGACCAGTGACGCGATTTGGTCTTCCCCCGTTTGAGTAGACATAGATGCCTGTCATACGGAGCGATTTGGCACCCCGTGAACGTGCCAACGGCTCACGAGCTATGACTGCTGCCTCCGATACCCAGATTACGCCCACGGCCCACTAAGGTCCGCCATAGTGTTCAACCAAAGCATGCGTTAAAGTTAAACATGGAGGTTGGAGTAATGGCGGGCAAAATCGCTTTGGAGGAGCACTTCGCTATTGCAGAGACAGTCGAGGCAACAGCGATCTTCGTTCCGCAATCGCATTGGCCGGAACTCAAAGGCCGTTTTCTTGATGCAGGCGAGCGACGACTTGCGGAAATGGATGCCAACGGCATCGACATGATGATATTGTCGCTTAATGGACCGGGCGTTCAGGCTGTTACTGATACGCAGGAGGCCGTTGACCTTGCCCAACGTGCAAACGACCACTTAGCTGAGGTGGTGGCCAGAAGGCCGGATCGATTTCAAGGTTTTGCGGCGCTACCGATGCTGGACCCAGAACCCGCAGCACGAGAGTTGGAACGGTGCATTATTGAACTTGGCTTTCGAGGCGCACTGGTTAACGGGTTCAGTCAACTCGGCGAGGATCCCGCCCCCATTTTCTACGATATAGAACGTTACCGCCCATTCTGGGCAATGGCCGAGGCGTTATCCGCTCCGTTTTACTTGCATCCGCGCAATCCGGCCAAGCATCTAAGTGCAGCCTACGAAGACCATCCTTGGTTGCTTGGTCCCTATTGGGCGTTTGCTCAAGAAACCGCAGTTCATGCGTTGCGTTTGATGTGCTCCGGTTTGTTTGACGCCCATCCCAGGCTGTCAATTGTGTTGGGCCACTTGGGCGAAGGGCTACCTTTCCACATCTGGCGGTGTGATCACCGTAACTCAATTCTGGGTATGAAGGCAGACTATCCGGCTGTGCACACGTTGCAGCACTACCTAAGCCACAATTTCTTCCTGACTTGCTCGGGCAATTTTTCGACTCCCGCTTTTCTCACAGCAATTATGGAGATGGGATCGGATCGGATTATGTTTTCGGTGGATTGGCCCTACGAAGAGATGTCGGAAGCGATAGCCTGGTTGGAATCGACTCCCATCGCACCCGCAGACCGCCAAAAGATTGAGCGGGATAATGCCATTTCGCTGTTCAAGCTTGGCGGTATTGACCGCGCTTGGTAGTGCCAGTTAACGGCGCAGCTCAGCATACATGGGTATTGATATCATATGCTGCAGGACTGCAAGCCCAGTTACAACTGATCGAAATGACCACAAATGGCCCATTGCGAGTTCACAACTCTCCATCGCAGCAGCTTCCATGTCGAAAGCGGACATGATCCGGTTGCCAATTGTTCCGCAAAACGCTGCTCTCGGAATTGGCCATCATTCATCTTCAGTCAGATATCACTGCATGTTAGTATAGTAGCATGACTATACCCAAGAACAGAATTTGCCTGATGCTGGATAAGGGTGCGGAAGAGGCAGCCCGCTTCTATGCTGCAACCTTTCCCGACAGTTCAGTAGGTGCGATCCAGCTAGCCCCTAGCGACCATCCATCGGGCAACGCAGGAGAAGTGCTGGCCGTAGAGTTTACTGTGCTCGGCATACCGTGCCTTGGTGTGAACGGAGGCCGGTATTTTAAACACGGTGAGGCTTTTTCCTTTCAAATTGCGACTGACACGCAAGAAGAGACGGATCGGTATTGGAGCGCGATCGTCGGCAATGGTGGCGAAGAAAGCATGTGTGGCTGGTGCAAGGACAAGTGGGGCGTCTCTTGGCAGATTACTCCACGTACTCTGAGCGAAGCTATGGCCGCCGGTGGAAATGAAGCGAAGCGCGCTTTCGATGCTATGATGGAGATGAAGAAGATTGATGTCGCAGCAATCGATGCAGCACGGCGTGGCTAGAAGTTCTGGATTGCGGGCACGATCTGCATGTCACATCGTTCCGCAAAACGTGAGTTTCGGAACAGCGGCCAGGGACCGATCTGCCCTGCAAGAGGACATCGGACCAGCGACGCGAATGACCCTGGGTGTTACGAAACGCGAATACTGATACGGTTCCCTCGTGGCTTTGCGGGGGCACGTCATGAAGCGGTTTATCGAAGGCCAGGCGCGGGATCAGGCGACGCTGTTGCCGGAGTGCCTGGAAGACTGGGCAGACGAAGAGAACCCTGTTCGTGTGATCGAGGTTTTCGTCGAGGGACTTGATCTTGGCAAGCTTGGCTTTACCGGCATCGATCCTAAGGCCACAGGGCGACCCGCTTATCACCCTGCGGTTCTCCTCAAGCTCTACATCTACGGTTATCTCAATGCGGTTCAATCGAGCCGTCGGTTGGAGCGCGAAGCGCGCTTGAATGTCGAGGTCATGTGGCTACTTGGCCGCCTTATTCCCGACCATAAGACGATTGCCGAGTTCCGCCGGATCAATGGCTCGGCGATCCGCAAGGTCTGTGCGCAATTTGTGGAGCTGTGTCGGCGGCTGGGTCTGCTCGCACACGCAAGCGTTGCCATCGATGGATCAAAGTTCAAGGCGGTCAACAACCGTGATCGCAACTTCACTGATGCCAAAATGAAGCGGCGCATGACGCAGATTGTTCAGAGTGTCGAGCGCTACATTCATCATCTCGACAGTGCCGATCGCCAGGAGCAGACGAAGGCCATCGTCATGCGTACCAAGCGCCTGAAAGAGAAGATCACGAAGCTCAAAGATGAAATGGATCGTTTGGAAGGCGTAAATGAGCGCCGCTGTGCCGAGCCAGACAAGCAGATCTCGATGACGGACCCGGATGCCCGGTCGATGGCAACCAGCGGTCGAGGCTCAGGTGTTGTCGGCTATAACGTCCAAGCCGCCGTCGATACCAAACATCATCTCATCGTCGCGCATGACATCGTGCAGACAGGCAACGACCGGGATCAACTGGCGCGCATGTCAAAGCTTGCCAAATCGACGCTTGGCGTTGACCATCTGGAGGTCGTTGCAGACCGTGGCTATTACAACAGCGAAGAGATCCTTGCCTGCGAGCAGGGCGATATTGCCGTCACGCTGCCCAAGCCGCAAACGTCGGCCAATAAGAAGCGGGGCCGCTTCGTCAAGGCGGACTTCCGCTACGTTGTAGACGAAGACGTTTACATCTGCCCGGCGGGTGCTGCCCTGCCGTTCGTTTCGCATAAGCGTCAAACCGGTGGGCTCAACTTGCGGCGCTATTCGACAAAAGCATGTTGGGTCTGCAAACTTAAGGATTGCTGCACGAGTGCCAAACAACGCGTTGTCGACCGATGGGAGCACGAACATGTGCTTGAAGAGGTCCAGCGCCGCCTGGATGAAAACCCTGAGGCGATGCGCACGCGGCGCGAGACGGTCGAGCATCCGTTCGGGACGATTAAGGCCCGCATGGGCGCAACCCACTTCCTGATGAAACGGTTGCACAACGTGAAGACCGAGATGTCACTTGCGGTCCTGGCCTATAATCTCACCCGGGTCATCAACATCATCGGCATTAAGCCCCTGATCGCCGCGATTAGGGAGTTGTTATGCCTGATCTTGCCCAATCGCGTTCAAAAGAGCGTCTGGAACGCTCTTGCGCATCCTTGGGGGCTGATCCGCGCCGAAATCTGAAAATCTCGGCTTCTTATCAGTGCCGTTGCTCCGGTCGGGAACTGAGATAATCTTTTGACACACCCAAGACCCATAACCGACATAATCACACCTCGGCAGACCAGCCCTAGAACATTTCGCCACTAGCATCACTCAATCAGCCTTTAGCATTTGGCTCGCAATATACCACTCCAATACTGTTATTGGATTTTCAATTTTCCTACATGCACTCAGATGCTTTTCTGCCAATTCTGTTTCGCCGTGGCGCCGACAACTGATTCCGATATAAAAAAGCATCTTACATAAAGTTGTGCGTTCATCTAACGTTAGACTTTCCTTTGTCATAAATTCATCTATCGAGTCGCACTGCAACTCTGTTTGCACCAACTGATCTGCGTCGATATCGCCCAAGACGAACTTGGCTATGGATCCAGGCCAATAATCAATTGCGGGTCGCTTGGCTCTTTTTTTAAGATAGGTCAGCGCTGTTGCTACGAGCTTTGCGTCGTGAAGCTCCGTGGCGCTTAGCCAAAGGAAGAGCCCTTGTTCGACACCGCCGGCCGCATCGGCATACATTATTGAATTGTCATTGATGCCATCTACTGCTGCTTTGAACATGAATAGCGCAACTTCGTGATGACCCATCAGCCAATGGCAAACACCAATTTGAATAAGATTCTTTCCATGAGCCCATTCTCGAGGAGCTGAAGTCGCTGTCAGTTCAGTTGCAAGCGCAAAGTCGGTCATTGCACGTTCAATCAGCCCCGAACAAAGCGATGCATAGGCTCTGGTGTTAAAAACATCTGCAGTTGCCTCACCATCTCTAATTAGCTCATTACATACACTAAGTGCCTCGTTGTATCGGTGAGAATACAACAGCTGATAAGCTTCATCAGAGCGGATTGACGGTACCTGGACCACGTAGGTATAGACCTTCCTTTGTATGGTAAAAAGGGCGCGCCTAAGCCATCTTCGTGATTTAAAATTGTAAATGCTTTGAAGGTGGACAAACGTTTAGTGTGTCGGATTTCTGTTCGCCTTCGGTAGGCAAAGTGGCGATCTCCGCCAGATCAGCATTACCCAAAGCAGGGTAAGGCCAATGGCTACGGTTAAACACGATTCCAATTCAGTCAGATGGCTTTTGCCGGCTGCCAATATCGGATCTTTGTACTCAATTAACGCCAGGGGATTATCGTAGCCCGGACTCTGCGCGATTAAAATCAAACCCCACACATTGTTCATCCAGTGCATACCGGTTACAGCCGCCAAACTGGCGGTACGCAGATAAATGCTAATAGCGACAATATCGGCTGCAAACAATACTATCAGCATGAACCATAGGTCAGCCTTGACGTCTGGATTCAATGCATGAAGAGAGGTAAATGTAGCAGCAGCTAAAACAATTACGATGCTACGTATGGGCAAGACGGCACCCCATGATCGCAGCAAGTAGCCCTTGAAAAAGAGATCCTCTGCAAAAGCTGTTAGTAGAATTATCGCTGCGGCTAGCAGAAGCCATGGCGCATGATCAATTCCGTGGCCCCTATCGATAAAATTTTCCGGATAGCGAATTACCGTGATGACAAGGATGATCGCATAAATGAGGATTACCGCTGCCGCCGCCTTAACAAAGTTTGGCAAGGAGAAGCGTCCGTCTGGCCCTATGGCAGCTCTCAATTTCTGACCATGTATTAACTTGATGACAATTGTGGCGGGCACAATAAGCACAACTGCAATGAATGAGTAATAGAGGAAGGACTCCGGTCGATCGCTCGACAAAATAGTATTGGTATCTAGGGGCCGGCCAATAGTGGTTTCAAGCCACTCGTCGAAGAATGCCAATGCCAAGGTTAGTACAAAGAAGACCGCAATTGCAGTTACATGCCCAAGCAACAGCCAAGGCCAACGCCAGCGGCCAACCCGCCCAGCAAGCAACTCTGGACTTGCTTTGCTCAACATTTACTCCCTCTCGCTCTGGAAGCCAAGATTAGTCCAACTGTTCTTACTAGCAGATAATTACAGTTTGCTGACAATTGTTATACTCTGAGCGTTCATGAGCATCGATTGAGCCAAGCGGGTAAAGAGTCTGATCCCGGCCCATTGCGACTTCACAATTCGCCATCGCATCACCGCCCATGCCGATAGCGGACATGATCCAGTTGGGCAATCGTTCCGCAAAACGTTACATCCGCAACAGAAGCCAGGGTCCGGTCTGCTCTGCAAGAGGACATAGGACTAGAGACGCCTCGGACTAGAGACGCCACAGACCCTGACCGACTTTTTGCTGCAGCCCGGCGTGACGACCGTATCGGCGGCTTGCGCCAGCGTTCGCGCTAAGGCGCTTGCCCAGTTGCACTATCTCGCGCGACTTTACGGGTGCACCGTGGAATGTGGACTGGTCTTGGCGCCGGAGGAACTGCGTATTTTGTGAGGCAGCCAATCCACTTTGAGGCGGCCCTAGCAGATCCTAACAAAGCCGGCCGGCCTACAGTCTTCTGTTCTTGATTACCGGGCACTGCTTATAGCGCGCCAGATCCGTTCCGAGGAAAGCGGCATCTCCAAATGCACGACGCCATATTCGGCCAGTGCGTCGACCGCTGCGTTTGTGACAACCGCCAATGCCGGCGTCGTACCGCCCTCTCCCCCGGCTCGCACACCCAGGGGATTGCTCGGCGACCTGACTTCACTCAATTCACAAATAAACATCGGCAGGTCTGGTGCGCGGGGCATTGCATAATCCATGAAGGACGCGGTTGTAAGCTCACCCGTGCCCCGGTCGTAGATGATCTCTTCCCACAACGCCTGGCCAACGCCCTGGACGATACCTCCATGCGTTTGCCCATGCAGGATTAGGGGATTGATGGCTTGACCAACATCATCGACAGCCGTGTAGCCTGCCAGTTCAATCGAACCCGTCTCAGGATCGATTTCCACTTCGGCGACGTGTGCCCCGTACGGAAAGCCCGCTTCCTTGAAATGATGTTCTTCCTCACCCACCAGCGGTCCGCCGAGGCCATCGGGCAAACTCGATTGGCCGCCGGCATAGCGGGCAACATCGAAGATGTCGGCGCGCGCGTTACTCGCCGGCGCGGTAAACAATCCGTCGCGGTATTCGATAGACGCTGCTGCAACACCCATCATATGGCTGGCAATCGCCTTGCCCTTGTCAATAATCTTGTCCGCCGCGCAGCCCATAACATAGCCGGCCATACGCATCGAGCGGCCCGAGTGCGAACCGCCGCCAGCTTTGACCCGCTCCGTATCACCCTGAATAAGAACAACCTTTTCAATCGGCACTCCGAGCCACTCACCAACACATTGGGCAAAACTCGTTTCATGCCCTTGTCCGCTCGACAATGTCCCGACGGTCACTTCGACGGTCTCATTGTCCGGTGCAACCAATATTTCTGCGCGCTCGACCGGGCTACCCATGGTCAACTCGATATAATTCGCAATACCGATGCCACGCAATTTGCCGCGCGCACGCGCTGCCGCCCTGCGCGCATCAAAGCCCTGCCAGTCTGCAAGCAGCAAGGCACGGTCCATGACGTTCTCGTATTCCCCGTTGTCGTAAGTAACGCCGATGCAGTTCGTATATGGCAGTTCACTGGGCGCTATGAGATTGCGCCGGCGCAGGTCCACGCGATCGAACCCGAACTGCCGCGCCGCAATATCGATAAGCCGTTCGATGATAAATATCGCCTCTGGTCTGCCGGCACTGCGGTACGGCGTTGTCGGAACTGTGTTGGTGTGAACGGCGACAGCTTGGCAATGTCCGGCCGGTATCCTGTACACGCCATTGACGATGCCGATCCCCTTGCGCAGTGGCACCGTCGTCATGGCGTAGGCGCCGAGGTTCGACATGTTGCGGCATCTAACGGCGAGGAAATTTCCATCCGCATCGAGTGCCAATTCAGCATCTGAAGCAAGATCGCGACCTTGATAGTCGGAGAGAAAGGCGTCCGATCGCTCGGCGGTCCATTTGATCGGGCGGCCCAGCTTCTTTGCGGCCCAAACGACCAGTGCAAATTCCGGATAAAAAGAATTCTTAGTCCCGAAGTTGCCGCCAATGTCCTTGGCCACGACACGGACCAAATCTGGCTCGACGCCCAGGATCTCGGCGAGTTCCCGCTGTGGCCGCACGACACCGCCACCGCCGGCAAAAAGTGTATAGCGACCTGTTTCCTTATCATAAGTACCGACCGCCGCCCGCGCCTCCATTGGCACCCCGGTAACGCGCTGAATATCCGTAGTCAGTTTCGCCACGTGCCGGGCCCGTGCGAATGCACTTTCGGTTTCGTCGCGATTGCCCAGTTCGCCCTCGAGGCAGACGTTTGAATTCTCATCCGGCCAGATGAGGGGGGCATCGGGCTTCTCCGCATCCCGCGATTTGACAACCGCCTGCAGCGGCTTGTAGGCGATCGCGACGAGGTCGCCCGCCTCCTTTGCGGCTGCAAGCGTTTCTGCAACCACCATAGCCACGAGCTGACCTGAAAAGCGGACGCGATCGGTTGGCAACATTTCGTATGCCGAGTGATAAACGTCGCGGTCATTGTGGTTGACGAGCATCGGCTCCGGACCGGTATTTTTGGCCGCAGCCGCTCTGTTAGCGATCATCGTATAATCGCGCGGCATTGGTTTCAGCCCATCTTTTGCGGCATCGTGCCCAGTGTAGATGGCAAGTACTCCGGGCACAGAGCGGGCCGTCGTAGCGTCGATCGAGTCAATGACGGCGTGCGCGTGCGAGGCGCGTACCATGACTGCGTAAGCCTGTCCGTCGATCGACACGTCATCGCTAAATTGACCGTTTCCGGTCAGAAGGCGCCGATCCTCCCGTCGGGGTATCGGTTTGCCGATCACTTTGTGGTCGATCGTGGTCAAAGGCGGTCTTCCATCTACTGTTGCGAATTGGGCTTGAAATTCTGCGGTTGTGTCTCCCATTATGCTACAGAGTCCATCCCATACGCTGTAAGCCTCAAGCCTTCCAGTGACACTAACGGAGGAATGCGTGAACCAGCAACCCGGACTGCCTATTCGCGCCGAACACGTCGGCAGTCTCATTCGCCCGGAAGAAATCGTTAAGGCCCGCAAAGCTGCACAAGACACCGGCGATATCGAAACACGCCAGCAACTCGCAACCCTCCAGCAAGGCGCGATCCGCGAGATCGTATCCATGCAGCAGGATCTCGGGTTTCGCGTCGTCACCGACGGAGAATACAATAGAACAAGTTGGCAGCGGGACTTCCTATTGAAAATCGACAATGTGGCAGAGGCACCATCCAAACTGCCGGTGAGATTTCATTCCGATGAGGGCGTGCGCGATCACAAGCCACCGACGATGCAGGTCCTGGGCAAACTTGCGCGGCCTTCGGATGGCATGTTCGTCTCCGATTACGTGGCTCTGCACACCATTGCGAACACGATCGGCAAAGTAACCATGCCATCGCCGTCGGTGCTCCATTTTCGCGGCGGGCGCGAAATGATAGATCGCAACGCCTACCCGGCAATTGATCAGTTTTATGCGGATCTAGGCCGCATATACCAAGAGGAAATCGCCGACCTGGCCGCTGCCGGGTGCCGGTATGTTCAACTCGACGAAGTAAACTTAGCGTATCTGTGCGATCCGAAGCTCCGCCAACACGCCGCCCAAATCGGTGAGGATCCCGATGCGCTCTTGGAAACCTATGCCGCACTGATCAACCGCGCAATCGCGCTACGGCCCGACAACATGACGGCTGCAATGCACCTGTGCCGCGGCAACTTCGCGGGGCATTGGATCGCAGAGGGTGGCTATGAGCCGGTAGCTGAAGTCGTATTGAACACCATCAACGTCGACCGTTATTTTTTGGAGTATGACAGTGAGCGCGCCGGTGGCTTCGAACCGCTTCGCTTTCTACCGTCCGGCAAAATCATCGTTCTAGGACTTGTGACCACCAAAAGCCCGGTGCTCGAATCGAAGGATGACCTGAAGCGCCGCATCGACGAAGCAGCGAAGGTGGTGCCCATCGACCAATTGGCGCTATCTCCTCAATGCGGTTTTGCCTCCGGCATCGGCGGCGAAACCATGACGATGGACGAGCAGAAACGCAAGCTCGCGCTTGTCGTCGAAACGGCCGTGGAAGTCTGGGGAAACGCGTGATCCCTGCGTCGTTCAGGGGAATGCGGGAGCCGGGAGGATCTCGCCCATGCACGCACCAAAGCCAATACTGAAGCCATTGCCTACAGCACAACCCCTAAGCGTCACCTGATCGCCATCCTCGAGGAAGCTTCGCGTAGCCCCGCCATCCAGCGTTATCGGCTCCTTGCCACCCCAGGAAAGCTCCAACAGCGAGCCAAAGCTATTCTTCTCAGATCCCGATATCGTGCCAGAGCCCAACAGATCGCCGGTGCGCATGGGACAGCCGCCGATCGCATGATGCACAAGCTGTTGCCCTGCCGAATAATAAAGGTTGCTGGCATTGGTTCGCGAAATCGTTGTCGGCATTGCACCAGCCGGTGCCAGCTCGACCGAAAGTTCGATGTCATAGACCTTCGCCGCGCTATCGCCGAGATAGGCTAGCAGCTCCACTTCGCGCTGCGGTGGTGCAACTTCGAACGGGGCAAGCGCGGGGCCAGTTACCACCCAAGGCGAAATCGATGTTGCAAATACCTTCGATTGGAAGGGACCGAGCGGCATCGCTTCCCATGCCTGGATGTCGCGGGCCGACCAGTCGTTCAACAGCACGTAGCCAAAAATGCTTTCACTCGCTTCAGCAAGGCTCAGGGGCTTCCCCATCTCGCTCGGTTTACCGATGACCGCACCCATCTCCAGCTCAAAATCCAGCCGTCGGCAGGGCCCGAAAAGCGGGCTAGCCGCATTGGGCGGGCGCGTTTGACCAAGCGGTCGCCGGATGGCTGTACCGGACACAACAACCGAGGACGCCCGCCCATTGTATCCGATCGGAACATGGAGCCAGTTGGCCGGTAGCGAATTTTCCGGCCCGCGAAACATTGTGCCAACGTTGAAGGCATGCTGACGGCAGGAGTAGAAGTCAGTGTATTCACATACCTCGATCGGCATCTGCATGTCGCCATCCGCGAGCGGCGAGAGAGCCGGAGCAAATTTATCGCGATCGTCAGCCGATGCTGCAAAAACGCTTTGCAACTTTTCTCTGACGCTTCGCCAGGCTGCCGGACCAAGGCCCATGAAAGCGTTCAGTGTGTCCGCGCCAAATACATTGCCTCGGGCCTCCGTTTTGAAGACACCAAGCTCGCTTAGCATCGCCAGATCGACAATCTGATCGCCGATCGCAGTCACACACTTAGGCGCCCCCCCGCCGATCCGCGCGACCCCAAACGGTAGATTATTGAGAGGAAACGGACAGTCCGCCTTATTCGCACTCTCGATCCAGGCATCAAGTCTCATCATTTCGTTCCCGGTGTTCCATCGAACTTCTTCTCGATACCATCCCAGCACGCGCTGTAAGCGGACTGCAGCGGCGCCTCGTTTGCAGCGAACTTCGTCAGATGCTGCGCAAGACGTGTCTCGAACATGAAGCTCATCGTCTCTTCAAGCTTTGCCGGCTTCAGGTCCGCATTGGAGGCAGCTTCGAAGGCTTCAGCATCGGGCCCATGCGGCAGCATGCAGTTATGCAAGCTCATACCGCCCGGCACGAACCCTTGCGGCTTTGCATCGTAGACCCCGGTAATATTACCCATGAATTCGGACATTATGTTGCGGTGGTACCAGGGCGGACGGAAAGTATTCTCACCGACCAACCATCGCGGTGGAAAAATAACAAAATCGACATTCGCGGTGCCGGCCACCTCCGATGGCGCCGTCAACACGGTAAAGATTGATGGATCTGGGTGGTCGAATGAAATTGATCCAACAGGCGAAAAGTTTCTCAGGTCATAGGTGTAAGGCGCATAATTTCCATGCCAGGCAACAACATCGAGCGGAGAAGCAACCAGCTCCGTGCGGTAAAACGCGCCGCACCACTTCATCGTCAAGGTTGCTGCTTCATCGCGGTCCTCGAATGCCGCCACGGGTGTCTTGAAGTCCCGCGCATTGGCCAGGCAATTCGCACCGATCGGCCCGCGCTCGGGAAGTGTGAATTTGCCAGCGTAGTTTTCGCAGACAAATCCCCGCGACCGTCCGTCCGGCAGACCGACACTGAATATCACGCCGCGCGGCACAACCGCGATTTCACATGGCCCCGCTTCTAATATCCCCATTTCGGTAGCCAGCCGCAGACGACCTTCCTGCGGCACGATCAGAAGTTCGGAATCGGCACTGCAGAAGTACGTGTCAACCATTTCGCTGTTTGCCAAATAGACGTGTGCTGCCATGCCGTTTTGCACGTTGACATCACCGGCCGTCGTCATCGTCCTCATACCCGATACGAACGTCACCGCCACTTCAGGTATTTCCACCGGATCCCAACGGTATTGCGCCAACGCCAGTTGATGATCGTCCAGACATGGGGCCGTCTTCCAGTATGGCATTTCAATGCGCATATAGGTCTTTTGGTGCTTTACCGATGGCCGAATACGATAGAGCCAGCTACGCATGTTACGCCCGCGCGGCGCGGTAAAAGCCGAACCTGAAATTTGTTCCGCATAGAGCCCGTAATTGCACTTCTGTGGCGAATTTCGTCCAACCGGAAGTGCGCCAGGCAGAGCCTCGGTCTCGAAATCGTTTCCGAAACCACTCATGTAGGCCAAATCCGCGCCATCCCTGCTTTGCATGTTTCACCCCAAGTTTCGGCAATTCTCAAAGGCCGGATTACGCCACCACCGCTGCAAAAAAGCGCGGCTACCATTCGCACCAAGCAAATAGTAAGATATCTGAGAAGCAATTATTAGAAAACACCGCGATTAGTGATCGGCCCGTCGAGCATGGCCGATCTGGAGATTACGCTAGACGCACAACAATGAGGGAGCGAGCCGCAGCTATGGAAATGTCTAAATCTGTGTCTCCAGGCGCGGCGCTGGATTTCGAGAAGTTCAGGCTTCGAAGTTTCCTGCGTCGGCTCGAAGAGGTCGGCGAGCTCCAAACTGTGGGCGAGACTAGAGATCTCGCGGATCTGGCGTCGATCATCGAAGGGAATTCCAAAGTCGTTCACTTTCTTTCCGTTGGCCCAGAGGCCCACGAACTAGTGGGCCACGTTGCCTCGAGCCGCAAGCGGCTCGCTCTCGCATTCGATGTGGCTCCAGACAATTTGTTATCCGAAATCCAGAAGCGGCTCTTGAACGCACCGCAACTCGTCGAAGTCGACGCCGGCGACGCACCTGTCCAACAGGTCGTGCGACGCGATAGCGAAGCAGATCTGACGACACTGCCAGTTCATCTCCAGCATGGCTTCGATGGCGCCCCCTACATCTCTTCGTCGACGGACTTCGTTATCGATCCGAATACCGGTCTAACGAACGTTGGAATTCGCCGCATGATGCTGCGCGGTCCCAAGGAAGCCGGCGTCGATCTCAACGCGCCAAGCGATCTTCGAGCGATCTACGAGGCCCACGCTCAGCGCGGTGATCCGCTCCCCGTGTCATTTGTCGTTGGCTCACACCCGGTCGATCATGTTGCAGCCGTCATGCGTCTGCCGGTCGATGAGCTTGGCCTTATCTCCACCTTACGTGGTGCGCCGCTGCCGATCGTAAAGTGCGTAACCAATGACATCCGCGTCCCCGCCGACGCTGAATGGGTCATCGAGGGCTACTTCGATCCTCGCGGCCACATCGAAAGCGAAGGCCCGTTTGGTGAGTTCCTTGGCTACTACGGAGAAACCAAGACCAATCCGGTCTTTCATTTGACGGCCATCACCAGCCGCAGCGACGCTCTATTCCAGACATCGACGATCGGCGGCTGGAATCACGCCAACACAGAGACGGCGCAGTTGAACGCCCTCCGAACTGAGATCGTCGTCTGGCGAGCGCTGCAATCGGCGGTGCGCGAACCGATCGCCGTTTATGCGACAGGCTCTGGCGGCGGCGCATTCAACGTCCGGGTGAAGCTGCGTCAACGCGTTCCGGGGGAAGCGCGTAATGCGATCGCGGCAGTGCTTGGCTGTCTCGTTAACGTCAAGAACGTGTTTGTCGTCGATCCGGACATCGATATTACCTCAGACGAACAAATGGACTGGGTGATGGCCACCCGCTTTCAACCGCATCGCGATTTAATCACTCTGGAAGCAATGCGCACACTTCCGCTCGACCCATCGCTCGCCGGCGCTCGCGTCGGCTCGAAGGCCGGTTTCGACCTGACCTGGCCATTCGGCACCGGCAACAGTCTCAAGACCAGGGTCCCCGAGCCTCCACAGTTTACAGGCGAACCCTACCCCAGCGTCGATGCGGCATTGGCCGACGGGCCAAAATACTTCGAACAGCTAATGTCTGCCGTAGGGAGCCGCGACGGTCGAGAGATCGTGCGCCACTTAGATAAGCTTCGCAGGGCGGGAAAACTCTCACGCGACGACGAGGGCCGCTATATGTTCACGGACAACTTTGCGCCACCGGAAGAGAGCTCCTCATAAGCGATGTCTGGATCATCACCGCGTATCTTGATAGCCGGCGCCGGCATCGGCGGTCTTGCTGCCGCACTGGCACTGTTGCAATGCGGCATAGACTGCGACGTCTTCGAGCAGGCACCCGAACTTGGTGACATCGGAGCCGGCGTTCAGATCGGGGCGAACGGCTCGAGGATCCTCATCGAATTGGGCCTCAGGGAGGCTCTGGAGCCTGTCGTCTGCGAAGCCGATCTCAAGGTGGTCCGGCTCTGGAATACCGGTCAGATCTGGAAACTTTTCGACCTCGGGGCCGACTCGATCGAGCGCTTTGGCGCCCCTTATTGGTTCGTTCATCGCGGCGATCTCCACCGCGCACTATTGGAAGCCGTATGCAAGCTCAAGCCGGACGCGGTGCATATTGCCACGACCTGCACCGGCTTTGCGCAGACCGATAACTCCGTGACCCTTTCGGCGAGCGACGGCAGAAGCTATACCGGTGATGCGCTGATAGGGGCAGACGGCGTGCATTCCGCCATTCGCCGGCAACTCACCACCGATACAATGGCTGACTTCCTCGGCATCATTGCCTGGCGCGGTCTCGCCCGGATCGAGGATTTACCCGAGGATCTGCGCCAGCCGGTGGGCACCAACTGGATCGGGCCAGGCGGTCATGTGATTACCTATCCCTTACGCGGCGGTAAGATCTTAAATTTCGTCGGTTTTGGGGAGCGCGAGGACTGGCAGGTGGAATCCTGGACCGAACCCGGCACCCATGACGAGTGCTTGGCAGATTTCAAAGGCTGGAACGAAACCGTTCAGACAATTATTCACGCTGTCGACACGCCCTATAAATGGGCGCTTGTGGGGCGACCACCGTTGACGCGCTGGACCGACCACAATGTTACCTTGTTGGGCGATGCAGCCCATCCAATGCTACCCTTTCTTGCTCAGGGTGCGATAATGGCCCTTGAAGACGCAATCGTGTTAGCACGCTGCCTTCAGTCGCACGCCAGCGTTCACGACGCGCTCGCCATTTACCAAGCCCTCCGTTTGCAACGCACGACCAAGGTCGTTGAGGGCTCCGCTGCGAACGCCAGGCGCTTCCACAACCCGGCCCTTGCCGATCCTCAAACCGCGGTCGACTACGTCGAAAGGGAATGGCAGCCCGAGCAGATTAGGCGGCGCTACGATTGGCTCTTCGATTACGACGCCGTCACAATTCCGATCCCAAAAAAAGTTGATGAACTTGGCGCATAGACACCCCGATTCCCGCTAGCTAAATCAGTGTTAGCTGTCTATGCTCGCTCGTAAAACAATAATTAGCTCGGTGAAAACGTCATGTGGAGGAAATACATGAAGATCAATCGGTTACTAATTGCTGCTGCGGTAACAGTTACATATTCCGGCACCTCACTCGCTCAGACAGTAGGTATCGCCGGCACCAAGCGTGGCTTCACCAATCAGGCATCAGCAGCGATCGCAAAAGTGGTCACTGAAAAGACCGGATTGCAGGCTCGGGCCCAAACGTTTGGCGGCACCAGCATTTCAGTTCCTCTCGTCGCCAAGGGCCAGGTCGCCTTTGGCCTCGCCAATGAATTCGAAACGCAAATGGCTTCGACCGGCACCGGCATTTACAAAGGCCGCAAGCAAGCTGGTCTCCGCGTGGTTTCCGTCCTCATCCCGTTTCGCGTCGCCATCTTCGTCAAGAATGATTCTCCGATTAAGACGATTGCGGACTTGAAGGGCAAACGGGTTCTTTCCGGTTGGACCAGTCAGAAGATCATCGGGATATTGATGAACGCCCAGTTGGCGAACGCCGGCTTGACTTATAACGATGTCGTCAAAGTCCCGGTCTCCAACGTCGTTCGCGGCGGCGGTGATTTTACTGCTGGCAGGTCAGATATGTTCTTCTTTGTCTTCGGCTCAAGCCGGGTCAAGGAAGTCGCTGCCAAAGTCTCCGGCGGCGTTCGCGTGCTTGGCATTGACACATCACCGGCCGCAATCGCACGGATGCGAAAGCACGTGCCACCGTCATATGCTTATGCAGTCAAACCATCAAAACGCAATGTCGGTGTCAGAGCCCCACTTAGCGTTATGGCTTACGATTACATGCTCTTGGCCGGCGAAAAAACCAGCTCTGACGTGGTCTATAAGGTGGTCAAAACCATCCACGACCAACACAAGCAACTCAAGAAGATCTTCCCGGGCATGAGCTTGCTCGATCCCAAGCGCATGAGCAAGAACTTACCTGGCGCCACTTATCATCCGGGCGCCATCAAGTTCTTCAAGGAAAAAGGCCAGTGGCCGCCGAAAGGCTAACAGCCTAAAAAACTGTAGCGCAGCGATCCGTACCGGCCAAAACTCGTGTCGGTACGAATTGCTGCGACGCAGTCCGACAGCCCATCGGGCCTCGCCTCGCTAAACGACAAAGGCTGACCCGGTCAGCACGTCTATTGGGATCTGGAGCACTCGAGTTGGATCAAGGCGAAACCGCAACTGCGGCAGCGACACCGGGCCGGCTTACCGATGTCGCAAATTCCGCAATTTCTCTCGTGTTGATGGGCTCGACACTCGCCTGGGCCGGCGACGTACTCCGGATATTCGGAATAACGGTCTACACCCAACAGTTCCTTGCATGGATACTTGGCTTGGGCCTCGCTCTGGTGTTCTTGACCCGGCGCATATCGAGGCGCATGGAATCTTATCCAGTCCCCTGGTACGATGTTCTGCTGGCCCTGCTCGGCTTTGCTTGCTGCGCCTTCATTGCATTCCGCTATCCCGTCTATTCCGAGCTGGTGAACGAGAAACCGCTCGAAGCTCTTATTGTCGGCAGCATTACTATTGTGCTTTGCATTGAAGGATTGCGCAGAACAGCCGGCGCCGTTCTTTCCGTTGTTGTCGTCGGATTCTTCGTCCTCGCAATGTTCGGCGAACATCTGCCCAAAGTGCTGGCCGGAGCGGCCCTGGAACCAGGCTTTCTGTTCTACTTCACGGCCTGGGATCCCTCAGCGATGCTCGGCACTCCGATGATTATCGTAACCACGATTGTCATTAGCTTCGTATTGTTTGGCCAGATTCTGATCAAAGCCGGTGGCTCCCAGTTCTTCACCGAGATCGCGATGCTCGCCGTCGGCCGCTACCGCGGCGGCGAAGCAAAAATCTCCGTCATGGCATCCGGCCTGTTCGGCTCGATCTCCGGCAGCGTCGTCTCCAATATCGCCACGACCGGGGTCATCACGATCCCATTGATGCGTCGTGTCGGCTATTCTCCCGCCCAAGCTGGCGCCATTGAGGCAGTAGCATCAACGGGCGGCCAGCTAATGCCCCCGATCATGGGTGCGGCCGCCTTCTTGATGGCCGAATTCCTGGAAATCCCGTACACGGAAGTCGTGGTTGTCGCCATCGTGCCGGCAGTAATGTATTACGTCGCACTCTTTATCCTGGCCGATCTGGAAGCTGCGCGCAGAGGCATCAAACCTAGTACGGAAACGGAGATGCCAACACTCGCGCATGTCATTGCGACGGGCTGGTATTTCCCAATTCCCTTCGCCGTCCTGATCTACGCGCTGTTCTATCTCAACTACTCGCCAGAGTATTCAGCCCTTCTGGGCGCCGCCACAATGCTTGTGCTTTCCATGGTCTTCGGGTTCCGGGGCAAACGGATGTCACCGCTCGATGTCGTACTGGCCGTGCGCGATACCGGCCTCGCCGTCCTCGACATAATAATGATCGGCGCCGCAGCCGGCATCGTGATCGGCATGCTCGGTATCAGCGGGCTGGGTTTTGCCTTGACGTTAGCGCTCGTCAAATTGGGCGGCGGCAGCGTGCTTGCCGTTTTGCTCGTGGCGGCAATAGTCAGCATAATTCTCGGCATGGGGATGCCAACCGTCGGTGTCTATATCTTGCTGTCGACCCTGGTCGCGCCGTCCCTTATCGAAGTGGGCGTCCAGCCAATCGCAGCACATTTGTTTATTCTCTACTTCGGCATGATGTCCATGATTACGCCGCCCGTGGCCATTGCCGCGTTTGCAGCGGCAAGCTTCACCAAAGCGGATCCTATGCGTACCGGATTTACAGCCATGAAGTTTGGCTGGGTCGCCTACGTCATCCCGTTCATGTTCGCCTTCTCGCCCTCCTTCCTGTTACAGGGCCCCTGGTCGACAATCGCCATAGACGTTTTCACGGCAACGCTCTCATTGTGGATTATTTCGGCTGCGGTGATTGGTTATCATGTGCGCACTGCGAGTATTCTCGAACGTCTAATCCTTGCCGCCGCCGGTATCGTTTTGCTGCTTCCGTCAAAGGCGTTCGCCTACCCAGCCCTCGTTCACATTGGCGCGGCCCTCGTTGCATTCATCATCATTGCCCCTGGCATGTTACCGTTGATGAAGAAACGGCCTTGACCTGAGCGCTACCCGAGATTGGCGCCCGGTCTCACTCATCTTCTGGAGTCTCACTCATCCTGTGGACCGGCCGGTGCACCGAAGTCTTCATAATTCATATCAGTGCGCTCTTAGATCAACCTCATCATGCCATCTGCACTCTTGGCTTCGACGAGAAGACGGGAGGCCGCCTTGAATTCAGCCCCGAATATCCCGCGACTATTTAGCGACCAGACCATCAAGCAGATTCTGCATCCACTAAGTTTGCGGAAAAATGGTTCGCAGGCAGGCGTGCCGACAGGCCATCGTGCAATCCCGTTTATGGTCTTCCTACCGATATCAAGGCGCCAAAACAGTTGCTGTTTTAAGGCAACCCTCAGAGAAGGCAGCGTGCGACAGGGTCGGGCAAAGATGCCTTCTGATTAGGCTCACGGCAAACCTGCTCTAAACGGATCTTCCGCCCCGTCAGGGAGGGGAACGTTAAACGCATTCAGGGTAATGGCCACCATCGTGTAGAAGCCGATGATCGCGACAAGATCGATCACCTGATCCTCTCCCATCGCCGCGATGGCCGCACCGTACGTTGCATCCGAAATGCTTTTATCGCGATGGAGTTCTGCCGCGACCCTATAGACGCATGTTTCCTCGGGATTATCGAAAACCGGAATATTATTCGCCCGGATCGCCTCGACGACCGCTCTGCTGATCCCGCATTTTATAGCCATTGGTTCATGCACATACCACTCGTAGCCCGCATTCCAGGCGCGCGCGGTAACCAGGATGGCGAGTTCGGATAAATGCCGCGGGACATCCGTGTCCTGACGCAGGTGATTGCCGAGTAGGTTCGCTTTGTCGACCAACTCGGGATGCCGGAGCCAGATTGCGAACGGGCCGCGAACGACGCCTCCTCGGGGCCCGGCGATTGCTTTGAACAGTTCCTGCTGACGGGCCGTCAGCTCATTCTGATCCAATGGCGCAATTCTTGGTTCCATGATTTCGTTCCTCAGTGATTAGAATTCGAAGCGGTTTCGCCAGGCTTTACCGGTGTCCCGATCCCCAGTGGGTTTGCATCCAGGAGAATGAACGCCACCCGCGCCGGTGCAGCCGAACGGTTAACCCAGGAATGATTGGTGCCGCGCTGTACCATTACGTCTCCGGCCTTCATCGTGACCGTGGAGCGATCCATGTCCATGTCGATCTCGCCCTCAAGGCAGATCACGTAGTCGATCGATTCCGTTCGATGCATTGCCGTGGGCGCGCCTGGAGGGAACTCGATGACAGCGAAGCGCGACCCATGCGGCGGCGGTTGAGTGCCAACGATGCGGGCGCCCATGTCCTCAAAGTCGGCGCCCACCGGTATGTTTGCCGGCGTACCGTCCGTGCACCATATCAAGGTGGATGCCGCGCCGCTGTTGCTCCACCTGGTATTGTCGGCAAGACCATCTGTCATCACTTGGGCGACGCCGTCACCGTCATGCCCGGTAATGATCCGGCGAATTCTCGGGCCGGACGTGTCAGTGTTCATCCGTTTCTCTCCTTTTGATATCGACTCGATTCCCGATCGGTCCGCTGCACGGTCGCGCCGTTGTTAGCACAGCAGCAACGTGGATCACGGCCAGCCGCCTCGGCCCGTACAGCCTTCCAGTTAAGTGCTGTCTCCAATAACACGTCAGGAGCGAGATACTATGCAGCGGCGGTGAAAAGGTCCATCGAACAGGGAAGTCCGAGGTGGGCCAAACTCGGCCGGTCGTGGTCTGACAAACTCACGACTGCTTTGCCCTGATTGCGGACGCATGTCGGCTTTTCAGCAGCATTTTCTGCTTCACCCCGGTTTGCGGAAATCGCCAGGCGATGGGCTGAAGTCAGCGATTGGGCCAAGAGGCGACATTCTGTCCGCTGTTCACAGTGCAAATGTGAAGCACGGAAATCGTTCAAGTGGCGGGCGCCAACTACTGCTCGTCTAGTGTTGGACGATCACATCTTCGCCGGTCTCAAGTCTTGCCTCTTCGCGCTTTTTCTCTTCGACAATCTCGCGAAGGCCCGAGAACCGTGTCCCCAACCAACGGTCGAGAATAATGGCAGCCACCATGTCACCGGTGACATTGAGCGTCGTTCGGCTCATATCCAATATACGGTCTACACCTATGATCAGGGCGATCCCGGTCGTTGGGACGCCAGCAGCCTTCAGTACGGAGGCTAGAATGACAATGCCGACGCCCGGAGTTGACGGTGTCCCAATAGATGCCCCGACCGCTGTCAGCCCCAACAACATCATCATCGGAACGGACATTTCAACACCAAACGCTTGAGCGAGAAACACTGTTGCAACGGCTTGATAAAGTGCAGTTCCATCCATGTTGATGGTCGCACCTAATGGCACGACGAACTGAGCAACTGATGGCCGAACTCTGAAACTCTCTTGCAGAGTCCGCATCGTTAGCGGCATTACAGCCGCCGATGATGATGTTGAAAATGCCAGAAGCAATGCCTCTTTCGCACTTGTGATGAAATGAAGGGGCGACATTCGGACCAATAGGGAAAGCACAAGCATGTAAAAGCTGAATAGAACTAGCAAGCCCGCCAACACAGTTCCAACGTAGACAGACATGCCGATCAGCGCTTGTGGTCCAATCTTTGCTGTGAGTCTGAGTAGAAGACCGAAAACCGCAAACGGGGCAAGCAGCATGGCCCACCTGACAACCGTCATGCATACTTCCTGCAGCGACCCAAGAAGATCCAGCATTGGCTTCGCTTGCTGAGGCGGCATCATGACAAGTGCAGCACCGATGACCATGGCAAAGACGACCACTTGCAGCATCTCAGCATGAACCATCGAACTTAGCGGGTTCGACGGAAGCAGAGACAAAAGCACATCGGGAAGTTTCGATAATGCAGGTAGAGCCGGAACTCCAGAAGATCCGGACACTGGTGGTGTCGCCGTCTCTACCGCCCGAACGACATCGGCATCGATAAACCTTCCCGGCTGAACAATATTGGCGAGCAGAATCCCGATTGTGATTGCGACAATCGTGGTCGTCAGGAAGTAGGCACCTGCACGCAAGCCAACCTGTTTAAGCTGGTCCAAGTCCTGCGAGGCTGCCAAGCCGCGGATAATCGACGCAAAAATGAGTGGAATGACAATCATCTGAATAAGAGCAAGAAACAGCAGCCCCGGAAAAGCAAACCAATCTCCGATGACGGCTGCCACACGAGGGTCAACGACACCCGTTGTTGGGCCGATGAGAACGCCGACGCCAACGCCTGCTGCCATGGCGACAAGTATTTGAAGCCAGAGCTTCGCCTGAATCAACGCCTGAAGTGGTTGGCTTAAGTACGAAATCGGTCGCGGAAAGACCGATCCAATCGTTGTCTGTTTTTCAGACGAAATGTCAGTAGGTCCAGCTTCGGTAGTCATGGTTCCTCGATCTCTTGAGCCCCTCTATTTCTATCGTGGATTAGGCAGCAACAGTCATTGATGCGGCTCAATTCCGCACCGCTGGCACGCATAATGGCTTCGCGCTTGAACTCGGAACTGAAACGTTTGTATCGCCTTGGCTTCGTCATAAAGCGCCTGCCAGCGCATCTAACGCTCATTCAGGGTGTCCACGCAAACGGGGGAAGACCACAGGGCCAATTAAGACATTGTCCTTCGTTTGATGGTCCAATCCGAAACGTTGTTTTGCAATATAGCCAATCACCACACCGATAGAACTTCTTAATCCGGAACGGCCTGCTAATATGTCTCGTCCAACAAGGCAAATGACGTCATCTCCGTAAGACGAGCTCATCGCTTATGGTGGGTAACGTCGTTGGTTTGAATGCCTTGAGCAACCCAAACATCCAATTGGAGATGGCATGAGTTCCGACGTTTACAGGAAGGCTAGGAAACGGCTGGACGGCGGTGGTGTTTTGTTACTTGATGGTGGCGTTTCAACAGAACTTCAACGTCGCGGCGTACCGATGGCCGACGAGATATGGTCGGGTCGCGTAGCATTGGATCATTGGGATGAAGTCGTCGATATGCATTGCGCCTATATTGATGCCGGCGCAGACATCATCACTACAAACACCTACGCCTCTTCTCGGGCGATGTTGGAGCCTGTAGGTCTCAGCTCAAAAGTCGAAAAAATTAACCGGCGCAGTGTCGATGCGGCCTTAGCGGCCCGTGAAAGGTCCGGTGCAAAAGATGTGCTGGTTGCCGGCTCTCTATCTCATGCGATCCCACTTCAAATACGAGGCGAAGCACGGCCTGCGGAAGACAGCCTTGGCGACGATGTTTTGGCGGCGGCCTTTCAAGAGATGACGTCAATACTCACGGATAGTGGCGCTGATCTATTGCTGCTTGAAATGATGTCCAAGCCGAATCGAATGAGACAATTGTTTCGTGCGGTGTCGACAAGCAACCTCCCGGTTTGGTGCGGTTTGTCAGTCAAGCGTGGCGAAGACGGCGAATTGGTTGCGATCCATGATTCCAGGGTGCCGTTTGATGACAATGTCAAATACGCTGCGGCCCAGGAGTTCGACGTCTGGGGCATAATGCATACCTCTGCCGATCTAATCAATGAGGCGCTGGAAACACTTCGCGCCTCGCGCGTGCGAGCGCTCATGGCCTATCCCGATTCGGGATATATGGAGATGCCAAACTGGCAATTCGTCGATACGATAACGCCAGATAGATTTGCCGAATTTGCGGAACAATGGACCGACTCAGGCGTGCAAATTGTTGGCGGGTGTTGCGGTCTTGGGCCCGAGCACATATCTGCGATTGCCCATTTGAAGTGTTAGCAAAGCCAAATCACAGAATGGCTGCAATGTGAAAGCCATCTGACAAGCCCACGACAGCTTGGGTCCAAATAGCGGACCAACGTCTGCTTTACCGCTACACGTTCCGCTTTGGCCTCTGCATCGGTCATTAGACGGCGCTGGGCCGACAGCCGTTCAGGGCCAAGAACGGAAAACCACGTTTGGTTCGAAATACGAAAAAGCAGTGCAAATGCCCCGATCTCCAATTTTGGGTTAGCAACTTTGCCTATCCCCGTTCCTGAAACCGATAGCCGCCCCGCAATCGCAGGGCGGCTTCATTAGCTACTGGATGTATTTTCAATTTACTTCAATTCGGCGAGGTTTAACCGCTTCTGCTTTGGGCAATACCACTGTAAGCACCCCATCTCTCAGATCAGCAGAAATCCGCCCCTGATCAATCTTGTTTGACAGAACGAATGACCGCTTATAGTGGCCGATATTGTACTCGGTATAAAGCGGATTCATTTCTTCGTACTTTGAAAAATCGATGCGGCCTTCGATTGAGACAGTATCGTCTTTGAGATCAACCTCGATGTTGTCCTTTGCGACACCTGGCATCTCCAGTACTACTGTTAGATTGTTTTCGGTCTCGAAGATATCCGCCTGCGGAACATAATACCGCGCTTGTACGGTATTTTCACCCTTGGTTTCGACTTCCTTTTTGTCTTGAACTTGCAATTCGTTTCCGTCGGTCATTGCTCATCTCCTCCTGGTTTTTGAGAATTAGGAAATATTGATCCTACGCGGTTTGTCGTCTTCGGCTCGTGGGATGAATATCGCAAGAATACCGTCACGATATTCCGCCTTTAGCTTTTCTGAGTCGATCTTCACCGGTACCGAGATTGACCGGTCAAAAGTGCCGAATACCCGTTCGCGTCGATGCGTGCTTGCACCCTCCGGATAATTCGGAGCTTTCTTCCCTGAGATCCGAATGACGTCTTCCTTAGCTTCAATATGCAAGTCGTCCTTGTTGATGCCCGCAAGCTCAACAATAGCTACAAAATCATCGCCCTGCTGAAAGACGTTGATCAACGGATAACTTCCACGCGCTGCGGTATATCCACGAAGCCAATCACTGGAACGATGGGTATCCAATGCTCTTTGTAGCTGGGCAAGGGCGCGAAAAGGATCAGATCGTGTAAGTAACATGATTACCTCCTAACTTCGTTCAAGTTCTCTCGGGTCAGTTTCATTGCACAACGATGAAGATTTGGACGTCGTCGCGCAGGATATTGAGCGCGAGCACGTCGCGAGCGGCTTTCGTTCTGCGCTCAAACTCTTGTAAACTCTCGACCGGTTTCTGATTGATTGCGAGTATGATGTCCCCTTGTCTGAGACCAAGCCGAGAGGCGCTGCTCCCAGGCGACAGTTCAGCAACATAGACGCCCTTGACGTCGCCCTTTTTTGGGTGGCCATCAGGAATGTTTGTAATCTTGGCACCTGCCAATCTGGGTACCGCGTTGCGCGTATCGATTGATGCAATTTGAGCCTCACCGACGCGAATACGAACAACCATCTCGCGCCCCTTTCGGACAATAGCCACTCGGAGCGTTTTTCCGATTTCTTTTAGCCCAATGATATTTCGAAGCTCGTTGCCGCTCAGTATAGGAATATCGTCGACGCGAATGATAGCGTCCCCAGGCTTAATTCCGGCACGCTCTGCTGATGATCCCTTGTAAACCTGGCTGACCAATGCACCCCTTTGCACAGGGAGTTTCAGGGCACTAGCAATGTCAGGCGTGATGTCTTGAATGGCGACGCCTATTCGCCCACGCTTTACTTTTCCATGACGGATAAGCTGGCCCATCACGGCTTTGGCCATGTCTGCCGGAACCGCAAAGCCAATACCGACATTTCCACCGCCCGGAGCGATAATCGCCGTGTTGATGCCAACCAATTCACCCTTGCTATTGATCAGTGCGCCACCGGAATTGCCCGGATTAATCGGGGCGTCCGTTTGGATGAAGTTCTCGAATTTGTCTCGACTTATTCCGCTGCGGCCAAGGGCGCTGACAATGCCAGATGTGACGGTTTGGCCAAGTCCGAATGGGTTGCCGATAGCGATCACAAAGTCACCGACCTCGAGGCCTTTGGATGATCCAAATCTCAATGCGGCAAGTCTTTTTGCTGGAATGCTGATTAATGCGATATCGGTTGCAGCATCGCTGCCGATGAGCTTTGCCTGATATTTGCGACCATCGCTGAGTTTAACGACGATCTTCTTTCCGTTCTGAACCACGTGATGATTGGTCAGAATGTAACCCTTGGCTGCGTCAACAATCACACCGGAACCGGCGCTTAGCGACTCACGCTGCGGCAATTGCTCCGGAATGCCAAAGAACCGACGAAAGAACGGATCACGGTACAAAGGGTTTTCGGATCCTGGGACGCGACTGGTTACCGAGATGTTGACAACGGCGGGCGATGACCGCTTCACCACTGGCGCCACGGTTAGAACGCCGCGCTTTTCATCGAACAATCCAGTGAGCGCACCGCCTTTGCTGTAGGCTATCGTTGACGCAAAAATAGATGCCACAATTACGGCGGCGAAAGCGAGAGCGACCAACCTTCGCAGAGGCCGTTCAGGGCGAGCGTCATTACGATTCGCAATTCCAAGTCGAAACCAATTTGGCCGTTCGAGCGTGAATTGTTTGTCGGTCATTTCCTTACCCTTCCTCTGAAGCGATGTCTTCAAGGTGCCTATTGGCCACCTCGATATGTGAGAGGGTGTGCTCTCATGAGCCACACATCTCAAAACTCAGTTTCTGCGCAATTGCCCAATTTTTCTCCTCACACATTCCCGGCTACGTAGTTTTTCAGCAGCATGGATTCTTCTTCGAGTTCATCCAGGCGATACTTCACTAGGTCGAGCATATTGATGATCCCACATAGTTCTCCCTGCTCAGTGATGGGGATATGGTGGATTTGATGCTCGTGCATGAGTTCAAGGATGCTTGAGATGGGTTGGCCGAACTCACACGTGATGACGTCTTCGGTCATGACATCTGATACCGATGTCTCCATCACATTTGGCCCAAACTCATTGAGTGCATTTACGATGTCACGCTCTGTTACAATACCGAGAATGTTGCGTTGATCGTTTGTTACAACCAGCGCGCCCACTTCGTCGGCCTGAAGAATCTCCGTGACATCAGCAACTGTTGAGTCTGGTCGGACGAAAGGAACAAAGTTTCCTTTGCTTTCGAGTAGCTTGCGAACCGTCATTGCTCATCTCCTTTCTTTAACGGTTATCCATGGTTGTAAATAAGGGTTTCAATCAATTGCCCGATACGACCTGACCCGCTGCGGTATTCCTCGCAATCGAACCCCGTACTTTGGAGGTACCTTGATCTTGATCACCGTGCACGTCGGTCAACACTGACTACTCGGCACTCCGAATGATTAGGCGAATCCAGAGGATCTCCTCATCTGTTTGATTGGACTTTTGTGCTCTGTGCTCGTACGCGAGCGCCGATGCTGATCCGCTACGCGATCGTTAGCCCTTCGCGTGGAACGCGTGCAGCTTTGTAACTCGTGATCCATTACAAACTTCCCCCTTCGCCAAGCACATATGTCTCTGGCGATGATAAAAGTCTGTAGGTCCCGGCCTCTTTAGAGGCCGGGCTCTTGAGTTAAGCTGCAACTTGCGCAGAGGCTTTGTTGGCCACGGCGGTACCCATAGACTGGGCGATCTCAACACGGCGGGGTTTGAGCCTTTCAGGCAACTCGCGTTTGAGTGAGATCGTCAACAAGCCGTGGTCGAAAGACGCGCCTTTAACTTCAATGTGGTCGGCGAGTTCGAAGCGCCTTTCGAATGACCGGCCAGCGATACCGCGATGCAGATATTCTGTATCATCGCGGTCGGCCATCTTGCCGCGTACCGTGAGCCGGTTCTGCTCCGTGATAATCTCGAGATCGTCCGGCTTGAAACCGGCGAGCGCGATGACAATACGGTAGGCGTCCTCGCCCCGCCTTTCGATATTGTAAGGCGGGTATCCGAGATCAGCTTCCGAAGTCCTCATTGCTGTCTTGAGCAGGTGTGGGACCCGGTCATAACCAACCGTGGAGCGATAAAGGGGGGTAAAATCCAAATTGCCCATATCAATCCTCCTTATGAGCGATATCTACGGAAATTCAGTAGGTTAGATCCCCATTCGGGCGATCTAAAAGACGATTTTGGCATGCAAAAAGCAAATTTCAAGGGGGTGGCAAAAATTTTTTGGCACTTATCCCTTGAGAGTGCCAATTGGCGTTCCCATTCTCGGTTTTAGGACACGAAACAAGCAGATCCTTGCGATTCAATCGCGAACCCAATTTGTGGAGATGGAAGCAAGCCATGGATATATCTCTGCTGGATGACCGCGTCATCGTGCGACCGATTGAGCCCCAATTGCTAACCCATGGTGGCGTTATGCTTACCAACACGGAAAGCAGTCGCCCGTGTGAGGGCCAAGTTGTTGCCGTTGGCCCTGGCCGGCGATCAAAGACGGGTAACCATCAGCCCATCAGCGTGCGAGTGAACCAGCACGTGATGTTTGACAAAGATGCCGGAACAAGGATCAAGATTGATGGGTTGGACTATCGGGTGCTGAGAGAAAGTGAATTGTTGGGTGTCTTCGAAGGCAGGAAAACAACACGCCGTGAAAACATTGCTGAACGCTGGCGCAGAACTTTTGCCCGGCCATTTGGGGATGATGGGTCTCGCCGCTTCGCTACTCTCAATAGCCGCAATAACAATTGGGGACGTTTGAGCCATCAAAAGCCAACTGAAATTATTTCCTGAAATGGCGCTATGGAGGAATTCCAATTGATTAGTATCGTCTTCCCCAGCACTGAAGTTTGCGAATTAAGTCGGTACTAGACCTCATACCTCAGCTAATCCACAGGGGGGATTTGGAGGAGGCAAGCATGAAGCAAGAAATTGCAGATAGCCCTCGTTATGTCACAGGTGCAGTGGCCCCACAAAAGGCTGACGGAGGCAGCACCGAAGATCAGCGTTGCGTCACTTTCATTGTAGACATTGCAGCAGAAAAATTGTATCGCCTCCGGCGAACCAAAGCGGCGTCGCAATTGCCGATCTTCGTTCCGGATGATAACGATTAGTGGCGATTGCGATCGCGGGATTTGACTGACCTAGACCCATAATGCAATGCAGGTAATAAAGTAGTTTCGGTACGTCATATGTTGTCGTACCGAAGCCCGGATTGGGTCAAACTTGGTCATCGCTCTTCGTCGTTGCCGAAGCTGCTCTACCTGCAAGAACGGACAAAGACTATCAGCGCCGACGGAAATGCTTCCTTGTTCTCAATTGAGGGGTAGAGCGGACATGGATTTGTGCGACACCGATCACCGAGTTTGACCCTGAACGGCCGTGCAAAAAGAGCTAAATGCGACGACGTAGCCAGTCCAACAAAACGCCGACATGACGATCCTGCTCACCCTGAGATGGTGTCATCGCGAAGTAGCCCGCTTCCGGTTCGATCGTCACATCGAATGCTTTTTCGAGGGTGCCGGTTTGGCGCAGACCCGCAGTGAGTTCGTTCGGTAATAATGCGATACCGTTTCGCTGCGTCAGCCGAGCTCGACTAGGCCACCAGTGTCGTTGATATCAGACACGACATTCGCAATTGAGATCTCTTCTCTTGAATCGAGCGAGGCGGTGAAATGGATTGCGAAGCGGGTTCGAAAGGCACTATCCGGCACTTTCCGAGTAAACGGGCAAGATGTCGGGATCAATTGCACGATTGGGATAAGCATGTATCCAGATGACGGACAGGATGCAGAAACGCTCATGGCAAATGCTCAGACTGCACGTCGACATTGCAGAGAAGCGCTGGGCGTCGGTGAATTTGCTTTTTACTCCGAAAAGATGAATGAAGAATCACGCCTCCTCCTAATGATAGATACAAACCTAAGACACTCTATTGACGAGCGCAATTTTGCCTGTGCTTATCAGCCGATTGTAGATATAGAATCGGGTGAACTCTGCTCAATAGAGGCTCTCTTCCGATCCGGAGATGACATTCTAAAGAATATGCCCGTTCAGCTTGTAATCGAAGCAGCGGAACGTTCGGGGCTCATCATTGAGCTGGGTGAAAGATTGCTTCGCCAATCAACAGAACAGATGTCAGAATGGATCAAAAGTGGTTTCAGCGACGCCCGTCTTTCATTAAATCTATCTCCAATCCAGTTGCGTGACAACGAGGCAGCTGAACGAATTACACAAATCGTCAGCCGCTTGAGCTTTCCGCCCCGTTTGCTGCAATTCGAAATTACTGAGACTGCCTTCATTGAAGACATTTGTGTTGTTAAAGAACGGCTGCAGAGGCTCCAGGGATTTGGTGTGCGAATCGCGTTAGACGATTTTGGAACGGGTCACTCAGCTCTCAGTCATCTTCGCGAGTTTCGTCCGGATACCATCAAGATTGATCGCAGCTTCATCAATATCGTTTATAGGAGCTATACCGATAGCACCTTGGTTTCGGCGATTATTCTGATGGCTCGGCAGATGGGGATAGAGGTCGTCGCAGAGGGCGTCGAAACGCAAGAGCAGCTGGAACGGCTAAAGCAACTCAAGTGTAACGCCTATCAGGGTTACTTGATCTCCAAACCAATGTATGCAAGCAGCATGTCCCACTGGTTAAGTGAGCATGGGCGCCCAAACAGAAGTGCAGCCTGACGATGGGCTCCCAATTCAAATCTTAAGAGCGCAATCTGAACGGCACGTTAGCTGACCAGTGGATGTGCCAAGTGATGCCCACTATTTGCCCAAAAGAGTCATACTGGTCTTCCCCAGTTTTCGTGGACACCTAGAATAAGCGCAGGTTGCGCTGGGAGGTGTTCTACAATCGCAAAAGGCGCTATAGTAATGTTGGCAATATCAGAGCGGATGACTTCGAAAGGCAGTCAACCGGATCTTTCCGAACCGTCCACAAAAGTCGGGCAAGCTCAAGGGAACGGAAAAGTGTCACGCACCGAGGCCCCGGCATTGGCGCGATAGACGCCCATTGCAGCCATTTCCTATCGCCTTTCATATGGTCCTCGTCAAATCGAACCTCATGGGCTAGGATCTTCTTCGAGCTCTTGCCAGCAACTTTTCGACGCTGGGCAATATCCGGCGCACGATCTCATTCACGCCTGCCTCGTTCGGATGTAATCCATCGGGAAGTTTAAGATCCGTGCGCGATATAACTCCTTCCATAAAAAACGGATACAGCAGGGCGTCGTATTTCCGCGCGAGATCAACATAAATGCGGTTGAAGTCTTTGACGTACTGCTTTCCCCAGTTAGCAGGAGCGCGCATACCTGCAACCAGGACTGGGACATTCCTCTTGGCAAGCTTCCTGAGGATCGCGTCTAGGTTCTTGCGGGCTGTCTTGGGCAAAACGCCACGTAAAGCATCATTGGCGCCAAGCTCCAATATGACTGCATCCGTCTCGCCGGTTATCGCCCAGTCAAACCTGGCAAGCCCGCCCGAGGTTGTGTCGCCTGAAACACCGGCATTGGTGACGCGCACTTTGTAATTCTTTTTGTTGAGAGCCTCGCTGAGCCGGCTGGCAAAATCAGTGCCTGGAGGCAGACGATAACCCGCGACAAGACTATCGCCGAAGACGACAAGATTGATCTTGTCATTTGCGGCCGGCTGGGGCACTGCATTTGCCTCAATGAGGCCGATCAGTCCCATGGTAATGGCACCCAGAATCAGAAGGGCAACGTCTTTGATCCGCATTTCCGATGATTTCGTACCAATATGTGATCTTTTAATAAGCTAAGCGATCCAAGCGATTTAACAATGCTTTGGCATTGCTTTCTTGTAAATTGAAGGCCCTCAAAAGATGTCTAGGTTGACCAAAAACGGCAATCCAGCACCAGATTGCTGCCGCATCGACCGGCCGACGAGGGCCATTTTGTGACGGATCATACAAAAAACCAGACCAATCCCAACCGCACTGCCACGGCGACAGAAGCCGTCATCCAGCTTGTCGGCGTCCATCTAAGGCTACCGAGCCTGGCGGGCCCGGTCGACGTGTTGCGGGGCGTTACCCTTGAGGTTGCAAAAGGCCGTTCGACGGCCATTGTAGGCCCATCCGGATCAGGCAAGACATCCCTCTTGATGATTATCGCCGGCCTCGAACCGGCTACAAGCGGGCAGGTCAAAGTGGTCGGCCATGATTTCAATAGATTAAGCGAGGATGAGCTGACCGCGATTCGCGGTCGCGATGTCGGTATCGTGTTTCAGTCGTTCCATCTTATCCCTACGATGACGGCCTTAGAGAATGTGGCGATGCCTTTGGAACTCACCGGGCGAAACAACGCCTTCTCGCGCGCGCAATCGCTGTTGGCTGACGTCGGCCTCGAAAATCGCTTTCATCACTATCCGGCCCAGCTTTCCGGTGGCGAACAGCAGCGTGTTGCACTGGCTCGAGCGCTTGCCCCTCGCCCGCGGCTGCTGCTCGCTGACGAGCCGACTGGTAATCTCGACAGCTCGACGGGGTCTGCGGTTGTTGATTTGCTTCTCGAATTGCAAAACCGTACTGAGGCGGCACTCGTCCTCGTCACCCACGACAAGGGGCTTGCCGAGCGATGTGATGAGATTGTTCGCATGGAGGACGGACTTATTATCAGCCATACGAGCCGCGGCGGGGCCAAATGAGGGTTCTGATGGTCGAGCGCTTGCGCCAGAGAGTGGCCAAACTACCATTGTCCTCAGCTTGGCGTGTAGTCCTTTTCGCACGTCGCGAATTTCGTTCAGGCATTGGTGGCTTTACTGTATTCATCATCTGCATCGCACTCGGCGTTGCTTCAATAACCGGAGTTGGCGCCCTTACAGACGCCATGCTTGAGGGGTTCAAGAGACAGGGTCAGATCTTGCTTGGCGGCGACGTGACCGCCAAGCGCAGGCACAAACGGGCAAGCGATGACGAGCGTTCTTTTTTTTCCAAGCTTGGTCGGTTGAGCGAGACAGCAACGATGCGTTCCATGGCCCGGCGGGTCGACGGCAGCGATCAGGCACTCGTGGAAGTAAAGGCTGTCGATCATGCCTATCCCCTCATCGGTACGGTGCAGCTCGCTCTCGACGGGGATTTTAGTACGGCGATCCGGGCGACAGGGAGTGCCGTTGTCCAACGTAGTCTTCTCGAACGTCTCAATCTGAAGCTCGGAGATCGGATCAAGCTTGGCGATGGCGAGCTCAAAATTACAGGGATAATCGTCGAGGAACCCGATAGAATTGGTGCGCGCGTTGCATTTGGTCCGCGCATTATGGTGTCACACGAGACGTTGGCATCGACAGGGCTCGTCAAACCTGCAACACTAATACGCTGGCGCTACGCAATCGTTTCGCCCTTGAGCGATGTCCCAACCACTACGTTGGTCAAGAGGCTTCGCACAGCTATTAATGAGAACCTATCCGGATCAGGTTTTATCGTGCGCGACCGGCTTGATCCATCGCCAAGCGTCACTCAAGTTCTTAACCGATTGCGCCAATTCCTAACGCTGCTTGGCCTCTCTGCCCTGCTCATTGGTGGCGTCGGGGTCGCGAACAGCGTTCACAATTTCATCGCTCAACGCCGCAAAGTCATCGCAATCTATAAGAGCGTCGGTGCAACAAACAGCTTGGTCTTCTGGATCTATCTCACCCAGGTCATGGTTGTTGCAGCGCTTGGCACACTTATTGGGATTTTGATCGGGTCGGCTGCGCCCGCCCTCGCCAAATCGACAATGGGTGACAGCATTCCCATCGACCTCGCATCCTCATTTAACTGGAAAGCGCCGTTTCTCGGGCTTTTTTACGGTGGTCTTGTTGCATTGCTTTTCGCTCTGTGGCCACTGAGCCTTGCTCGGAAGGTCCGGCCGGCAGCATTGTTTCGGGGAGATGTTCGCGAGCGAGAAGGTCTGCCGGACAGGTCTGTCCTATTGTCGATCTTTGTTGTTGGTGCTGTGTTGCTTGGTATAGCAATCTACGCAACAAATACAGTCCAACTCGGATTAGGAGTTCTGGGCGGCGTCCTTGCTCTCCTTCTCCTGTTCCGACTTCTCGGTTCGCTGGTCGCTTACGCAGCGCGGCGTATTCCAAGGCCAGGCAGCCCCGAACTCGCGCTTGCTCTTTCAAATCTTGGTGCACCTGGAGGACTGAGCCGTTCTGTTGTCCTGTCGCTCGGGACCGGATTATCGCTTCTTGTGGCCGTTGCCCTCGTTGAGGCATCGCTGGTCAGTGAACTGCGCGATAGAATGCCTGAGAACAGTCCTGATTATTTCGCATTGGATCTTACAAAGCATGACCGCTCGACATTTGTTCACGAGATTCGCAAGATATCTCCAAATGCCATGCTCGAGATTGCCCCTATGCTACGAGGGCGAATAATAAGCCTCAAAGGGACACCTGCGGCTAAGGCAAAGGTTGCTCCCGAGGCTAAATGGGTGTTGCGCGGAGATCGGGGCCTTACATTTGACAGCTTCGTGCCAAAGGGCTCGCGACTCGTCTCGGGCAAGTGGTGGCCAAAGGATTACAAGGGCGAGCCGCTGGTTTCATTCGAGGCCGATCTTGCCAGACAGATCGGTCTGGATGTCGGTGATACTCTGACCGTCAACATCTTGGGCCGGAATGTTAAGGCACGCGTTGCTAACCTCCGCGAGGTCGAGTGGGAGAGGCTATCAATCAACTTTGTCATGGTCTTTTCGCCCAATACCTTGCAGTCCGCACCCTACAACTTGCTTGCAACGGTGAAGTTCCCGTCACCCACGCCGGCTGGGATCAAAGCCCAAGCGGCGCGCGCGGTCGGCCAGAAGTTGAGCTATGTAACGATGATCAATGTGGCAGACGCCATCGTCGCGTTTGGAGCGGTTTTCGCCAAGGTCATGATTGCCATTGAAATTGCTGCCAGCATCACACTCATTGCCGGTGCCCTCGTGCTCGCAGGAGCGATGGCCACAGCCCAGCGGCGTCGGATCATTCAGGCTGTGATCCTAAAGTGCATCGGAGCGACACGCCGGCGACTGATCCTGTCCCATCTCTTCGAGTACGGCCTGCTTTCACTCATTGCTGCCATCCTAGCACTGATACTTGGTTCGATTGCCGCTTGGTATATCACGAGCGAGGTTGTGGACGTGCCTTTCATCTTCTCCTGGGTGGCGGTAATAGGAGCCGTGTCAATTTCTGTTGCGCTCATACTCTTCATTGGCGCTATCGCGACATGGCGGGTTCTCAATTCAAAGCCTGTTCCAGTGCTGCGCGGGCTGTAGTCCAAATGTCGCTTTCTGGCCGATTGCGACTTCAACACCTCTACGTCATGGGTCCGCTAACGGGAGTGCATCGGAAGTCTTCGTCATGTGACGATGGTGCCGGTGCCGTCACGCGTTAGCAGATTAAGAAGGCTTAATTCGACCAAACAATCGAGCTCGTTGAATTGGCTTGCTCGGGCAAATCAGACATCATGTATTTCTCGCCGATGACCAAGAAGGACCAAATTGTACCGAAGTAATCCAACATCAATTTGTGGGTTGAGTTGTGGGTTCGCGCCACGGGTTCCACAGAATTGCAATTAAGTTCAATTGGTTGGCGCGTTTTCCTGGCGGAGAGAGAGGGATTCGAACCCTCGATACGGTTTCCCGCATACACGCGTTCCAGGCGTGCGCCTTCAACCACTCGGCCACCTCTCCCGATCAGCCGGCGAATATAGCCGCGGTGGCCGCGAACGCAACCCAGTCCACGCCAATTTTCATAATCTTATGACCTGCTCGGGCCAGCGCGCTAGGATATAGCCAACCCGTGCTTAAGCTCAGCTGCAATCAGAGCTACTCCCGCCGGGTGCCCACCGCTGAGGCTCGCCCCCGCCTCCGGCCATCCACAGCGTTTCCGTGCCGCTGGGCACCGTCGGATTCCGGTTTAGCCCGCATTGATCTACAATGGCGCGATTAAGCCGGCACCGCCATTGCAAATCCAGTCGCGCAAGGGTCTGAACCGAACTGAAAAGAGATCTTCGAGGCCAGCCATGACAGAGCGACCGCATCGCCAAACCCGTGCGTCGAAATCGCGCGCCGCTGTACCATCGTCGGGTCCTGTGAAGCGTGAGACCAAACCAAAGCAACAATCGAGTCGCCGCAAGACCTATGAGAAAAAGACCATTGCCCTGGTCTATGACTTTGACGGCACCTTGTCGCCGCGACCGATGCAGGAGTACGCATTTCTGCCAACGATAGGCGCCGATGCCAAGCGCTTTTGGGAAGAGTGCAATCGGATTGCCAATGAACAGTGCGCCGACCCGCTGATCACTTACATGCATCTGCTCTATGAAAAGGCCAAGTCGAAGAAGGTGCACATTGATCGCGACGCATTGGTGGCGCAGGGAGGTGCCGTGCAATTGTTTCCCGGCGTCGAGGATTGGTTTTCACAGATCGAAGACTACATAGCATTGCGCACCGAAAGCCAGGGTGTCGACCTGCGTCATTATTTGATCTCCTCCGGCCTTAAGGAAATCGTTGAAGGGACCGCAATATACAAAAACTTTCACAATGTGTTTGCATCCGAGTATTGGTTTAAAGCATACGATCTTCCCTATCCAAAGCGCGTTGTAACCGACACCGGCAAGACGCAATATCTTTTTCGCATCAACAAGGGCATAGAAGACCTGAGCCAAAGCATCAATTCGCATATGGCGGAAGCAGCACGGCCAATTCCGTTTTCCAATATGATCTACTTTGGCGACGGCGATACTGACGTCCCCTCAATGGCTGTAATGCGCAAGAACGGCGGCTATGCTGTCGCTGTTCATCCGCCCGGCCGCAGCAAGGCAAAATGCGTCAGCCTGTTCAAGGCAGGACGCTGCGATTTCTTTGCCGCTGCTGATTACCGTCGCGGTTCAGAGCTCTTTCATCGCACCTGCTTGTTGATTGACAGGATTCTTGCCGATATTCGCGTGCAAGAAGAAATCTGGCGAATGTCACGCGGCATTTGAGGGGTGCGGAGAAATTGTACCGCGACGCGCAACGAACTAGCTTGAGGCTTTGGTGGGTAGGGCGACATCAGCTGGCAGGCTTTCGACGTGCAAGGTGCGCTGCGGAAATGGAATGGAAACGCCGGCATTTTCCAGTTCGATTTTCGCCCGTTCCCGAAAATCAAAAAGGACATCCCAATACGACCCCGGATCGGTCCAGACCCGCAATTCAACGACCACGGAATTATCACCAAGATCGCTGACGATGACGGCTGGTGCCGGTTCCGCCAGAACCCGGTCATCCGATGCCACAAGTTTCTTGAACACGTTGCGGGCCACTTCAATATCATCCTCATAGCCGATGCCGACCTGCAATCGGACCCGACGCGTTGGGTTGCGCGAGAAATTATCGATTTTCTTGTTCCAAAGTTCCGAATTGGGAACGAACGCATAGATGCCGTCGGGACTTCTGAGGCGGGTCGCAAACAAACCGATCTCTTCGACCCGGCCTGCTGCACTGCCACTATCGATGATGTCTCCAACGCCGAATGGGCGTAGCCACAACAGCATTATCCCAGCCGCGATATTGGAAAGCGTGCCTTGCAACGCAAGACCTATCGCAAGGCCGGCTGCGCCAAGTGCCGCCAGAATACTGGTGGTCTGGATCCCAAGCTGGCTCAGTGCTGCAATGAATAAGACAATAAAAATCAAGTAGCCAACGCCTTTGCTAAGCACCCCCTTTAGCGTTTGGTCCATTTCCGGATTGCTCTCGACCCATCGCGCAACAGCATTCTTGGCCCATTTGGAAAGCCACCACCCACCGACAAGCAGAGCGATGACGGCAAGTACGTTTGGTGCGATGCCAAGCGCCAGTTCAATGCCTTTTTCCAACAAGGCGTCGAAGGATAGAGCGTTCATGCGTTACCTCTCCAAGACTGCAGTGATTGTGGGCTGAGAAATTAGGCGTAGCAAAACCAATGCTGGCCGACACCGAACAAGGGATCAGGTCGTGTGTGTGCGCCGGGCCAATACGCGTCTGCGCCGGGCCGGCACAACCCGTCCCTGACGCGCAAACAACGCTGATTCGATGTTGGAGAGAAAGAGCTTTGCGGCAAATTCCCAACTATACTCCGAGGCCTTGCGTCGGACTTGCATATGATCGAGGCTCAGCGCCTTGCGCGCTGCGGTAGCCAAATCAGTCTCCATAAATCCGGTTTGTCCGGACTCGATAATATCCAAAGGCCCCGTAACCGGATATGCAGCCACCGGGAGCCCTGAAGCCATAGCTTCGAGCATCACAATGCCGAACGTGTCTGTAAGGCTCGGAAATACGAAAACGTCAGCCGATGCATAGCAACGCGCAAGCTCTTCACCGGTTTTTTTGCCGGTAAAGATTACGTCCGGATAGGTGCTCTTGAGCGATTCAAGAAGCGGACCGTTGCCGACAACCACTTTTCGACCCGGCAACTCGGCCTTGAGGAAT
The DNA here is from genome assembly GCA_965223255.1 of Hyphomicrobiaceae bacterium. Taxonomy (GTDB): domain Bacteria; phylum Pseudomonadota; class Alphaproteobacteria; order Rhizobiales; family Hyphomicrobiaceae; genus CBDCWA01. The sequence continues at coordinate 2,789,463 of CBDCWA010000004.1, forward strand.
GCCTCGATATTCTTTTCCACTGCCACTCGCCCAACAAACAGATAGATCGGACCCTCGCCAAACAGGCGATCTGGTCGCGGCCGGAAATGAACCGTATCTACGCCCCGCGTCCATGGCATTATGCGCTCAAACCCCCGTCGATCCAGGTCCTCGGCAAGTGACTTACTTGCCACCATTATGCCAGCGCCCACATTGTGAAAGCGACGCTGAATGGCATAGGTCCAGGACGGCGGCACCGCAAACCGTGATTTTAAGTATTCAGGAAAACGAGTGTGAAAGGAGGTCGTGAACGGAATTGACCGCTTCATGCAATAGCGCCGCGTCATCCAGCCAACCGGGCCTTCCGTTGCGATATGCACGGCATCTGGCTTGATACAGGCGAGCCGTTCAATGACATAGTGATAGCCGGGCACCGCCAGTCGGATTTCCGGGTAGGTTGGGCACGGCACCGTCCGGAATTCATTCGGCGTCAACAAAGCTAATTCGCCGCCCAGCCGCTCAACCTCCTCAATGAGCCGTTCGTAGGTACGAACGACGCCATTGACCTGAGGTTGCCAAGCGTCTGTAGCGACGAGTATCCGCATTATGCAGCGGCCTCCAATGGCCCTGATCGGATCGATTGCGTCCGCGCTCTTTGCACAGCCAGCCAATCGATCACTTTAAATTCCCCATCTTGGCTCTCGGCGATCGCTGTACAGCTCTCGACCCAATCGCCGCAGTTGATGTAGTGCACGCCATCAATATCCAGTGAGGCGGCCCGATGGATATGTCCGCAAATTATGCCAGAAACATTGTGCCGGCTACCCTGTTGGGCGAGGGCTTTTTCAAATTCACCCATATGATTGACCGCCGATTTCACGCGGTGTTTAAGATATGCAGAGAGCGACCAATAGCCGAGGCCCAGGCGTTTTCTAACCCAGTTCACGGGCACATTCAGCCCTAGCGCCATCGCATAGCCGCGATCACCCAGGTAGGCCAGCCACTTGGCATGACGAACGACCACGTCGTATTCATCGCCATGCAGCACCAGATAGCGCTTGCCATCCGGTGTTTCGTGGATCGTATTGCGCAAGATCTCAACGCCACCGAAATGTGTCCCGCAATAATCCCGGAGCCCCTCATCGTGGTTTCCTGGGATATAGATCACACGTGCGCCTTCGCGCACCTTGGCGAGTATTGCCAACAACACGTCGTTGTGGGCCTGTGGCCAAACGGTCCCGCGCCGGATTCGCCAAAAATCGACGATATCGCCGACCAAATAATACGTTTCCGCCTCATGCTCGCGCAAAAACGCGATCAAGGCCTCGGCCTGACAGTTTCGCGTACCCAGATGCACATCGGAGATGAACAAGGAACGAAATTTATTCATCGGTCATGATCCTCACCTGACGTCCACCTATCGATAACAAAGTACAAAAAGGAGTCGGGTTACAACAGTGTGACAGCTTTCATCGCAATCCGCCATCCGCTGGCCACCAAAAATCTGTCGACCTGCGCCCAATTTTCAAGACTATTTGCCGGATTTGCTGGGGAATTTGATACTCGACTTGAGGAGTAAGCCCCGCGTGCCAAAAGTGTCACTGACCGCAAAGAGTCGGTAAAGTTTTCGCCACATGACGCGCACCAGGACAAACAGCCGGTGAAAGCCAAAGAATCGCGGCACCCGTCGGCAATACTCCCGGTAGGGCTTGCCATAAGCTTCGGCCAGCCAAGGTTCTTCAACCATCGCCATCAGCACATAGACAGTAATTGTGGCGCCCGCCAATAGGCTTGTGCCGATCGAATCGCTGGCAACAGCCATTGCCGTATAGAGAGGGATTATCGTTGCGTACTGAGGATTTCGGGTCCAGCGATATATTCCTTTCGTCACCAGTCCATCGCGATCACAGTAGGTATTCTTACGTCCGAGCGCGAACAAAGAGTAAACATAGAGCGCGAGCAAGATAACCATTAACGCGCCGGCTATCAGGCGAAGTGTGGTAGGCAGGCCGATTGTCGTGCCATGCCACGGCCCAACTGCAATAACCGCACTTACGATCGTCGCGAAGTTGGTCGCGCGAAACAGCAGCCAAAAAACTTGATGTTGCCAGCTATTTGATCCCGGCGTCGGCCAGATTCGAAATCGACCGCCCAGCGCAGTAACGGCGAGCAACCCAACCAGGCTGAGTGCCATTACCATGCCAAATACTAAGACGGCCATTTCCATTTTGCGCTCCTGGTCCGTATCCGCCCAAGGTCAATTGCCGCCATCACCACCTGGTACGTGCCCGCCCTGCGATGATCTCTAACAACTATAAGACAAGCGGCGGCCCGTGCAACCCTGATCCACGACGGGCTGTAGCAGGCGGCGCGACTTTGAGAGCTCAACCATCTTTGTGTCACTGTAGCGGTCATCAACGCAGGAGCGTTAAAGCAGCCGGAACGGAAAATACCGGAGCATCAACTCTTCCAGCCTGCCGCTTTGCTTGATTTTTTCTTATCGCTTTGTTGAGGTCGGTCCTAAGGTCCTCATCACCTTTGCGAACCGCGATCGCAACGCCCTCACCAAAATATTTGGGTTCGAGAAACGCGCCGCCCCTGAGTTCGCAACAGGATCGCGACAGCGTCCCATTCAACCAAAGTATGAGGCTGACGCCATCGTCAAACAGCAGGTCCACTTTGCGCGCCACAAGCGCATCACGCGCCAGCTGTGCCGTGGCAAAGACCCCTATGGCGCTTTCCTTGAAGAAGTCATTGATGAAGGCTTGGTGGGTCGTACCTTTGACGACGCCGATACGCCGGCCGCTAAGGCCTTCCGGCGTGATTGAGAGTCTTCTTGGCATCTTTGCGCGCCACGAAGCGACCTGGGGTAAAGAAATAGCTATCTGTGAAACTGACCTGGGCGAGAGCTTTCGCGGTGACGATGTGGCCGGCGATTACAGCATGGCCGCGTCGCCGCTTAAGACGGGTGAAAAGAAATTCCCACTTCACCTTTGCAAAGTTGCAGCGCACTGAAAGTTCAAGGCACAAGGCCCGTCCGATATCGATATTTAGCCCGTCAAGACGCCTTCCTCGTCGGTGTAGTTGAATGGCGGGAAATCGTCTGTTGTGAGAAATGTTATGGCGGTGCGAGGTGCAGTCGTTTGGCGTTTTACGACCTGTGCATCTGAGATGTTGGGCGCCACGTGGCAAAAGGCCACAACCATGCACAGGAGCACCGCTATGGCAGCGATACGACTCATATCTGTGATCATTCGATGTTGCATTCTTGTCGCATTATACAGTATACGTATTAAAATGTAGTATTCGGCCTTGGCTGTCATATCGTCTGTCATATCCCTCGAAAGCCAGTCCAGCCGGGATTAGCTTGTCGGCTCAGGGTAAACACTCAGCTATGCCCGATCAACGAGGGGGGCTAATTTGTCATAACATTAGGGCCACATTATCGGAACGCGCGACGAATGCCTCGCATCCGATCCGGTCCGGGATGGCCACAGCTTCCCTCACTTGGACCATCTTTCTCACCGTCAGCTGCCCCCTGGCGACGAACGACATGTCACAAAATCAATAATAACACATGGTCAGTAAGACGCCTCCAGATCTCACCGACCCACCTGCCATTCTATTCTTGGAATATGGGTTTCTAACAAACGATCTGCTGACACCGGACGCATTGCGCTACTGGATTGGGCAAGCCTACGCCGAGGCTGTCGACCCGCACCACGTATTGATCGCGAATGGTATTCTTACGACCCAGGCCTACCTTGACGCGATGTCGCAGCACTTGTCGCATGGGCTCGATCGTCAGGTTGGAGGTTCCCGCCGCACCACCGTTTGGATCGATATCTGCAACGGCCGGCCTAGTCAGGTTGCGCGCGCCGTGGCACGAGCACGCTTGCACGGGGCGGCGGTGCTTCTGGGAACGGGGTCGGCCCTTGCCGCAGGCCTGCAACCAATCGAGGAGTTACGTCGCGCTGACCTCGCAGCCCATCAATTCCGACGCCGGTTTCCAGCCCTTTCCGCGGCGACCCGGATCCCGACCTGGCAGATACTGATTGGCATCATTGGCCTGGGTCTCGTTGTTGGCGGCGCGATCATGGCACCAATGGCCACGCTCTTCGCAGTCTCAGCGCCGCTGGCATTTATTTTCATACTGATCGTATTGGCCCGTGTTCTGGCGACATTCGTGGTGATCTCACCGACGCGGCGTGGTCGGCCCCGAATTGGGCGTCGTCTCGATGATGCGCAGCTTCCGCTCTATTCCGTACTGGTGCCACTCTATCAGGAACCCGAAATTGTGCCCGATCTCATTGCGTCGCTGAGCGGCCTGGATTACCCGCCAACCAAACTTGATATTCTGTTGATACTCGAGGCCGATGACACCGACACATTACGAAGCCTGCATGGCTGTCGCTTGCCGCCATTTATCAGACCGGTGGTGGTGCCGGCCTTAGAGCCAAGGACCAAGCCGAAAGCCTTGAACTACGCCCTGCCATTGGCGCGCGGCAGCCTTATCGTGGTTTATGATGCGGAGGATATTCCGGCCAGAGATCAATTGCGTCGCTCTGTCGCTGCCTTCAATGCGGGCGGTCCCTCTCTGGCGTGCCTGCAAGCCAAGCTCAACATTTATAATCCGCGTGAAAGCTGGCTAACCCGTCAATTCACCATCGAATATTCCTCATTATTCGATGGCTTTTTGGGTGCCTTGTCCCGTTTGGGCTGGCCCATTCCGCTGGGCGGCAGTTCCAACCATTTTCGCACCGATGCATTGCGCCGGATAGGGGGCTGGGATGCGCACAATGTCACCGAAGATGCGGATTTGGGATTTCGAATTGCGCGCCTGTCGGGACATATAGGGATCTTGGATTCGACCACTTGGGAAGAGGCCCCGGCCCGCTTCGGGCCTTGGGTCAGGCAACGCACGCGTTGGCTTAAGGGCTGGATGATCACGTACTTGGTGCACATGCGTAGTCCATCGCATTTGCTCCGAACACTCGGCCTCTATCGGTTTATCGGCTTTCAAGTGGTCCTCGCGGGCACCTTGCTCTCGGCGCTGCTTCATCCGGTTTTCTATGCGCTCTTGGTAATAGAGCTGTTGTTGGGGACGGTTAGTGATGCCTGGCACAGCTTACCAGGTAAAATTCTGCTGGTGGTTGCTGCAATAAATTTCGCTGCTGGATATGTCAGCACCATGGCCCTCGGCATTGTCGCCTTGATAAAGCGCTCCAGCCGATGGCTGATACCGGCCACGCTCTTTGCCCCCGCTTATTGGCTGCTAATTTCCATGATCGCCTACCGCGCGCTATGGCAAGTGCTACGCTGTCCCTATTACTGGGAGAAAACACCACATCACGCCCGCTCTAATCGATATACCAGAGCCAAGGCACGTGAACCGAGGTGGCCCCTAGACACCAATTTAGCAGCCATAAACCGCAAATTTGACCGCCACCATTGACCAACCGGGAGCAACGTGTTTTGCAGCGAATGATCTGGCAAACGCCAACGCTGCTTATGGACAGATGCTGTGCCAGCAGTGATCGAACACAATAAAGACGGAAAGCAGGCAGAGCGTGCGGCGCTTGCCTTCCAGCCCCGTCATGGGCTTAAAGACGGACCATGAGCACCCCGGAAAAGGAGCTGTTGTCTGAGCAGCGATGGCATCGCGTAAGGCGTGTCGCATTTTCACCCCCGCTGCGCGACTATATCTGCGCCCGAGCCCTTGATATGACGGCAATCTGGATGTGCCGGCTGATCAACAGCCTGGTGGTTTGGCAGATGACCAAGTCACCGACGATGATCGGCGTTGCACTTGCCTGCCAGCTTGGACCGGCGATCTTGATCGAGCCAGCCGGCGGCGTTCTGGCCGACCGCTATGATCGGCGCAAAGTCATGGCGCTCACCCAGGCCATCGCCGCCGCAATTACCGCCTTGATCGGGGGGCTTGCGGCCGCAGGGCTATTGAGCATCAAGGGCCTGCTGACATTGCTTTTGTGCTATGGCAGTGTCATCGCCGTGTCGCAGGCTTCATCCCGGACCATTGTGACGGCCCTCGTTACAAATTATGAGTTGCCGACGGCGGTATCCCTTTATTCGGTCGCATATAACAGCGCTGCATTTATCGGCCCCGCGTTTGCAGGTGTATTGATCGCAGCGTACGGCGCTCCGATCGCCTATTTTGCTGCAGCGGCAATGATGTTGGCCTTCGTCGTCATGTTGATCTTGCGTGTCCCGCCGATTCGCCCCACGGCTGCTGCCCAGCAAACGCCGTTTTTTAGGCTGTTGGCCAACGGCTTTCGACATGTCACGGGCGATGCACTGTTGCTTGCCCTGTTCGCCCTCCACATTTCGACGGCAATGCTATCGCGCCCGTTCTTGGAGTTCGTGCCGGGCTTGGTCGACGATCTGTTCAATGGCGGCGCCACCGAGGTGGCGATTGTTACTTCGGCCGTTGGTGCCGGCTCGACGGTTGGGGGTCTATGGCTTGCCAGCCGGGATCCGAGATCTCTGGTCAAGGTCGCGCTGGTTGCCACCCCGGTCCTTGGTGCTGCCATGCTGCTCTTTTTCTGGAGTCCAACATTTTGGCTGGCGCCGATCATCGCATTTGTGGTCGGCATCGGGATGGTTGCACGGGGAGCGGCAATTCAGAGCCTCGTCCAATTGGAAGCCGGCCGTGCGTTTCGCGGCAGGGTCGCGGCACTCTATGGCGTTTCACTCGATTTTGGCGCAATCGCTGGAACATTCATGATCGCCTTTTTTACCGAGCTACTTGGCTTTCGGGTTGCCGGCACGATTGCCGTATTGCTTGTCATCATCGTTTGGTTGCGCTTGCGCCAGCCATTGATTGACCGCGCCAAGAACAAAGACCTTTTTGCCGAGCATTGACGCCGCTCAGCCAATTTCGGATCATGCGCGCCATTCAGTTAATAATCGGAGACATCTCATGCGCTTCCGCCACACGATGATCAGAGTAAGCAACCTCGAAGACTCATTGGATTTCTTCTGCAACAAACTCGGCTTGGTTGAGACGCGGCGCATCGATCGCCCGGAGCATAAGTACACATTGGTCTTCTTGGCCGCACCGAATGACGTTGAGCAGGCCAAGACGGAACGCAATCTGGAGATCGAACTCACCTACAATTACGACCCTGAGGAATATGGTTCGGGGCGCAATTTCGGCCATCTGGCATTCGAAGTCGATGATATTTATGAGACCTGCCAAAAATTGATGGACGCAGGCGTCACTATCAACCGACCGCCGCGCGACGGCGGCATGGCATTCATCAAATCGCCTGACAATATTTCGATCGAATTGGTCCAAAAACCGCCGCGCCTTGAGCCACAAGAGCCCTGGACGTCGATGGAAAACATCGGCACTTGGTAGGCGCGATTGGCCTTTCCCAACTAAGGCGCGGTTGAGAAAACCAAAAAAGGCCGGCGGAAGATCCACCGGCCTTTGGTGATTGTGGGCTCGACCTTGCAGGGCCGACGCATTTTTTTATTCCGCAGCTGTCAGATTGCCATACTTTTCGAGGTTGGCCCGCTGCTTGTCGTTGCGCGGCGGCAAGTTCATCAGCCTTGCCGCGGTGCCGCCAAGTATGTTGTGCTTAGCCTTATCCGACAGGAAGGGCAGATCATAGATCGTGCTCGGCAGGTCGAAGTCCCAGTGCGGATAGTCGGAGGAGTAAAGGAGTTGCGTTTCCGCGTTGATCATGCGGAAGGTGCATTCCATCGCTTCCATGTCCTGAATTTCCATCGGCTGCGAGGAATAGTACATATCCCGCATATAATCCGAAGGCTTCTTCTTCAACAGCGGGCATTCCGACGAACGGATCATATATTCATGATCGAGCCGTTGCATCAGGAACGGAAGCCAAGCCAGTCCGGATTCGATCCAGATAACCGGCAGCTTCGGGAAGCGCTCGCCCAAACCATTTACCACCCAATTGGTGAGATGGAGAATATTGTACCACGTGAAACCGAGCGCATGGACGGCGATGAACCTATTGCAGCCCCGAAAAACCGGCTCGCCCCAGTTTGGTCCGGAATGGAATGACAAGGCAAGGCCGCGCTCTTCAATGGCCCGGTACACTTTCATGTATTGGTTGGCATGCACCGGCAGCGTGCGCACGGTGGTCACCATAAAGCCGGTCACACCTTTGCAATCGCCGAACTTTTCGACCTGCCGTAGACTTTCGTCTGGATCCGAGAAGGGCAGGCACAGCATTGAAAAGAAGCGACCATTCGATTCCGGCAGCACGACCTCTGTAAGCCAACGATTATAGGCCCAGCACAAATCGTTTTCCATTTCCTTCAAGGGATGCAGCCCGACATTGAGCATGCCGGTTGGGAAAAGACACGAATAGTCAACGCTCATGGCATCCATCCAGCGCTCACCCAACTGCACATCGCGTTGGCGATCTGGATCGGTCTTTTCTTGCGATCGCAAGGGATAGCGAGCAACGCGCCCGCCCATATCCTGGAACCCGATTTGTCCGGGTACAATGCTGTGCCGGCCCTTCCGTGTTCCTGATTTGGTCAATTGCTTGAAGACCTCATTTTCCATGAATTCGAGAATCTGCGCCATGTTCTCGTTTTCATAATGGTGAGCGTCGACATCGACGATCAACATGTCGTCGAAGTTCCGCTGATCGGCTTGCTTGCGCGCATTGCGTAATAGCCGCGAGGTGTTCATTTCCTCGACCGAAACGATCCGGCCGCGGTCCGAAAGAAGTTCCATAGCGTCTCTCCTCGTCTCTCTTTATTCGATGGTGGGATGTCGCGCGCTTTCCAATCAGCGGCCTGTATAACTAACCCACATACCCAATTCAAAAACCTGCAGATTGGCAGCCTTCAACAGGCCGCTCGCTGTGAGCATGACGTCGGTGGCGTTTGCCGTGTTATGATGAGCAAGTGGCAAATACTCCTGGCCCTCTTCGACCTGAGCGGAATATGCCCGGCAAGCAATACCCATCATCGTTTGCACCATTTCCGGCGTTAACATGCCGACTTTGCCTTCAACGATTTCAGCCTCGACTTTACTGGCAAGGTCCTGCAATGCTTCTAGCGTAATCGTCTCGGCACCGGCAGTTGCATCAGGCGATGACATAGATTTCGTCTCCCCGCACCTCGACATTGAATTTGCGCAACCGCAAACTCCGATCGGCGACGCATTCGCCGGTCTTGATGTCGAATTCGTATCCGTGCCAGGGACAAACGAAATGCGTCTCGGTATCCGAAAAGAATAGACCCATCGACGTTTTGTCATCCCTTAGGCGTTCTTCGACCTTGGCAATGATGGTCCCCTCGCAGGCCGGACCGCCTTGGTGAACGCAGTGATTGGAATAGGCAAAATAATCGCCCTTTTCCTTAAAGACGCCGATCTCGTGAGGACCAACCTGTACGATCCTGCGGTCGCCGTCCGCAAACTCAGATGCTTTGCCAACGAATTGCTCAGCCATATGTTTCCTCTTCTCCTGGGGCATGCCGCAACCTGACTGCAAACCAAAATCTAACAGCTGAAGCGGCAACAATGTCTTCTATTCCATAACAATCGCGCATCCTGGGTTGACCTGCAACAAAATCCGTCATTTTTGCCATGCCAAGTGGCTGCAAACGCGCCGGATTAGGAATTTCTGCCGACCAAGCTGCGCCCCACAGTCGGGATCGGCCCCGGCAGGTGGCTTGCCCGAGGCGGGGCGAGGCACTATGACATACTCCACCGATTGGATAAGAGCGGGCTTTGCGCCTGACGCATGGTTACCCGCATAGTCAATGTCGTTTTCCGAAGCACGGCTCCCGGGCTTGGTCGACCATGGCCAGATCCAACCGCGTGATCGTGTTTAGTCACTAGGAGGAAACATGTCAGAGAGTGCTCTAGGAACATATGAAACCGTCAAGTTTGAAAAGCAGGACGGCGTCACGTTTATCATCATGAACCGGCCAGATCAGCGCAATGCGATGAGCCCGCAGCTGCATTTCGATATGAATGACGCGCTGGACGACGTCGCCAATGACGACGAGACCAAGGTTGTAGTCATCACGGGCGCCGGCAAAGCGTTTTGCGCCGGCCAGGATCTCAAGCTTTATTTCCGTGCCAACGACAAAAATCCGAAAGCCCGACTAAAGCTGCGCCGTGCATCACACGAGTGGCGTTGGGAAAAATTGAACCGCTTCCCGAAGCCGACCATAGCGATGGTCAATGGTTTTTGTTTTGGTGGCGCTTTCACACAGGTGAGCGCTTGCGACTTCGCAATTGCCGCTGACGAAGCACTGTTCGGGCTTTCGGAAGTTAACTGGGGCATTATTCCGGGCGGTATCGTCTCCTGGAACGTTGCCAAGATTATGAGCTATCGCGATGCCATGTGGTATGCCTGCACGGGCGATACGTTTACCGGTCAGGAAGCGGCCACAATGAAATTCGTGAACCGGTCCGTACCCCTCGACAAATTGCGCGATGAGGTTATGCGGCTGGCTGGCGAACTCATCAAGAAGAGCCCGATTGCATTGCGCTTTACCAAGGACGCTGTGCGCTCGGTTCGTGAGATGGATTGCGATCAAGCAACCGACTATCTCTGGTCGAAGAGCGAAGCCTTGAAGCACGGTGATCCAGAAAAGGGTCGCGAAAAGGCGATGGTCCAATTCATCGACGAAAAGAGCTTTAAACCAGGCCTTGGAACCTTCAAGCGCTAAGGGTATTGCTCCAAGAATATAAGGAATAGAGCATCTTTATCCGGCCTTATACATAAGGACATATCCGATATGCTCCAAATACATATCGGATATGTCCGATATGCTCCAAGCGATCACCTCGGCGATCGCCTATGGTCGAATGATGCTCTAGGATCTCGCCATGCCCGGTCGCTTTGGCTGCCGGGCATGCACATTGTATGAGGTCATAATGACCGCACAGCCCGATGCCCAAAATCTCTCGCGCGTCGAGATGGTACGCGCGCTCTTGCATCCAAGGAACGTCGTCATTTTGGGGGCGACGGACAAACAGGGCACCTGGACCCAGCGCGTTTGGCGCAATCTCCACCGCTATGACTATCCCTATCCGGTTTATCCATTGAACCCGGGCCGCGATACGGTCTGGGACACAACTTGTTACCGTTCATTTCAAGACCTGCCGGAGCCGCCGGATCATGTCGTCGTGCTCATTCCGGCACGCCACGTGCCGGCAGCGCTCCGCGATGCCCGTCGGGCTGGGGCCCGCAGCGCCACGGTGTTCAGCGCGGGATTCGATGAAGTCGACGCTGTCGAACTGGCGGCCGACCTAAAACGCGCGATTGACGAGACGGGTCTTGCAGTCTCAGGCCCAAACTGTCTCGGCAATATTTCCGGCAGTGCCGCGATGATGACCAGCACCGACGATCGCTTCGTGCGCGTCGGCAAGGGCCCGGTTTCGATCATTGGCCAGTCGGGCGGGATCGCGACGGCCATTAAACGCGCCCTCGAGGAGCGCTGCCTGCTTGTTGATACGGTCATTACCAGCGGCAACGAAACAGGCCTTACCACCGCGGATTACATAAGTTATTTCGCTGAGGATCCGGGAACGCGGGTCATAATTTCATATTTGGAAGCTGTTCGAGGTGATCCTGCCAAGTTCCTTGCCGCCTGTCGCAAGGCTTATGCAGCCGGCAAGTCGGTGGTGGTACTGAAGCTAGGCACCTCAGAGGCAGGGCGTGCAGCAGCCGTCGCCCATACCGGCGCACTGGCCGGTTCGGCCGCGGCTTTCGATGCCATCGCAGGCGCGGCCGGCGCCATTAGGGTTGCGACCACCGACGAGGTCGTGGAGGTAACGGAATATCTGGCGCATGTGCCGCTCCCCAAAGGCAACCGTCTGGCTGCCGTGACACTGTCGGGCGGCATGCGCGGCCTTTTATTGGATGCAGCGAGCGCCAACGGCATTACCTTTCCACCGCTCTCCAAGCAAACGGAGGAGCGCCTGGAAGCGGTGACATCTGTCGGCACGTCTATCGGCAACCCATTCGATGCCGGATTTGCGGCACTCACCAATGCCAGCGTATTGAAAGTGACGATCGAGGCGTATCTCGATGACCCAGAGATCGACCTCATCCTTGTGCAGGAGGAAATTCCGCGCGCGCCGGGCGCTGAGCGCAAGGAAGCCAGCATGGAGACCATTAGTTCTCAGGCCCGCTCGGCCAGCAAACCAGTGGTTTATGCCAGCATGATTTCCCACGGGCTCACCGATTATGGCCGTGACTTTCGCGAAAAGGTCAAGGACGTTGCGTTCTTGCAGGAATGCGACAAAGCCATTCGCGCCATTGCCCACATTTTTCGGCACGTGGCGACGACCCGCCTGTCGCTGCCAGAGCGCGGCGAGCCATCACAAAGCGAAACCCAGGCAATTGCGCGCCTTAGCGAGTTATCGCCAGGACCCTTATCAGAGATTGTTTCGAAGGAAATCATCGCGGCCTATGGTGTCCGCACGACCAATGAGCACTTGGCGACCTCCCTGGAGGACGCGCTGTCAGCGGCAAACGCCATTGGCTATCCGGTGGTCGCCAAGGCTGTAAGCGCCCGCCTGCCGCACAAATCCGAAGCCGGTGCTGTCATGGTCGGTATCAAGGATCAAGAGGCATTGCGCGCAGCCTGTGCTGCCATCCATGACAATGTCGGCGCCTTCGACAGGTCTATAGATCTGGACGGCATATTGATATCCGAGATGGTTGGGGGTGGTGCAGAACTGGTTATCGGCGCCCATCACGATCCGGAACTGGGACCTGTCGTGGTCTTCGGCTCCGGCGGTACAGGTGTTGAACTCTATGGCGATGTGGCGCTGGGCGCTGTCCCGCTCGATCGAACCGAAGCGGAGCGAATGATCGCCGGCACCAAGGCTGCCAGGTTGATCAGCGGTTATCGCGGCGGCCCGCCGCTCGACAAGGCCGCGGTGATCGATGCCCTGATCGCTGTCTCAAACTTGATGGTCGATGCCGGTGGCCGCATCCAGTCAATCGACCTCAATCCGTTCGTGTTGACGGCCAACGGCGGCATTGCCCTGGATGCTTTGGTGGTGTTGAGCGAGCGGTGATGTGCGCAATATATTCGGTTTTGGCCCCCCGCTGCTGTGCACAGCCCCTCCAGTCTTGTTGCGCTAATCTCTCCGCTCACCAACCACTACCGCAGCTTTTGCCAGCGTGTCTTCAGCCGTGCCGCCAGCATCGATCTGATGCCAGGTAATTTCACCGGCCCCACGGCCGAGCTGATCCATGACCACCGAAGATGTAGCGTCTGAAGCATCGCCGGTACGGCTCTCGACCCGGCCGACGAGCGTGTCGCGGTCTGCGGTGAGCCAAACACCGTCGAAGCGATGGGCCTGGTCCGTCGCGAGGCGTTCGATGGCCGCCCGTTCCGACGGCTTGGAAAACACTGCATCGACAATAACACTTTGGCCTGCCGCCAGCGCGATGGATGCCTTGTCGAACAACAGGCGATAGACCCGGTCGCTTGCAGCCTGGCTGTAACTTTCGCCTGGCAACCGAACCGTCTCCGCGACACCGAACAGCGCCTTACGCTCAAGGTCGCTGCGCAAATGCAGCGCACCAGGCGCGCCGCCAATCGTCGGCGCAAGCGCTGCGGCGAGTGTCGATTTTCCGGTGCCTGAAAAGCCGCCGACAGCGATGAGGCGCGGCGCCGGCGCGCTCAGATAATCCTCACCTGCTGCAAGATACCGGCTCGCTTCGGCTAAGCCGCCGTCCTGGTCGCGCTGCAACGCCACCATTGCGCGGATGCCGGCACGCAGGGCCAGAAAGAGCGGCATCGCCTGGAGTCCGGCCAGATCCGAAAATTGCCCTGACCGCCAGAGGTAGCGATTGAATATGCGATTCGCGTTCGCGCGCTGTCCCAGTACATCGAGGTCCATCAACAGGAACGCCAGATCATAGAGCACATCGATAGTCGCCAAGCGCTCGTCGAACTCAAGCGCATCGAACAGCACGGGGGCGCCGGCGAGAACGACAATATTCCGCAAATGCAAGTCGCCATGACAGCGGCGCACCGATCCGGAAAGCGCACGATTGTCAAGTGTGACCGAAGCTCTGGCTAAATGGCACCGGCAGGCAGCTAGGAAACGAGACTGTGTCTTTTCGTTGATGCGATCGTCCACCAAGGCATGCGCCAATTCATCAATGATAGTGCCGACCGCGCCCTGGCCCCAACTCAAGCCAATATGGCTCGGTGCTGCATTATGGTAATCAGAGATAGCATCTGCAAGGCGCAGGCAGAGCTCCGTATCGATGAGATCTAGCACGGCCATTTCGCTTGCAAGATCGGATTGATCGAACCGGCGCATGCGCAAGGCGTATTCGACAACCTGGCCGGATCCTCCAAAATGGAGTCGGCCCTTACCGCCGCGCGTGATCGCCACGACGTCGATGTATAAGTCCGGCGCATGCGGTCGATTGACACAAAGTTCGCGCTCAAGTGCTGCCCGGCGCAGTGCAAGCGTCGAGAAATCCATATACTCAAAGGCGACATCACGCTTGATCTTGAGCGCCAAATGCCCTGCGAGAAAGACCTCGGCGCCATGCGTCTTTATGCGCAGGACCTCGTCCGCCGCATCGTCATAGCTTTGGGGGTTCGATAGGAACGCGATGACCTCTTCCTGAGACAGAAAGCTCCTCCCTTGTGGTGATGGCACACATCAATCCTACCGGACGGTATGAATTGACCCTTGATCATCATCAAGATTGGCAATCCGGGTGCCAAAGCCTATCATATAAGGATCATCGGGCGTCGTCTTATCGACATGCCTAAACCGGATTTCGCCAACCGCAACACCGATATGTCTTCGCCACCCCGCCCCCTGCGTCTCGTAGAACCGGCAGACACGATACGTCGCTTGTAACGATCACCGAGGAGGTTTGATCCCACGTTCTGCCGCCTCACCCGCTGCCGGACCTAGCCGCCGTAGGCTGATAAGTGGGTGAGAGAGGCATCACCACTGCCTGAGCCACGGCCTTCCGTCGTGCCAACGGCGACACTGCCGACATCATGCGTTTTAGCGATGCTTCTGCCACGTTCGCGCACGCCGGAACCTGCACGTCAGGATGTGCGGAGAATGAGCCAGCCTTGTTTTGCCGGCGCGAGGCATTCCGCGTTTGACCGTGTCCGCTTGCCGCGGCACGCGTCGGCTTGCTGCCCGGAGACGATGGAGTTGACCGGGCCCTGAATTTTCATCTAGCCTTTGGCAGTGTGCTACTTATTGGTACGCCAGCGCCTGTGTGTTTCTGGTGCCGCATGGTTAGCGCAAACACCCGATGCCCGCCGTGGTCATTGGCGAAAACAAGACCCCACTTTACCCGACAACGGTACCCATATGACCGATATACCCAAGATCGAACCTTATCTCGGCGGCGAGCCTGTCCCCGGCAGCAGCAGCGGTTTCGATTGGCTTAATCCTGAGAACGGCAAACCGGTTGGCCATATCATTGAATCCGGCGAGGCCGCGGTCGAGGCCGCCATCGCCATCGCCACCGCCGCATACCAGGCGCACCGCAAGTCGCCCGTTCACCAACGTGTCAAATGGCTGCGCGATGCGGGTGCGGTCCTCAAGGCGGCAGTTGACGAGGTGGCGCCGGTTATCTCCGCAGACGTTGGAAAGCCAATCCGTGTTTGCCGCGGTGAAGTCGTACGCGGTGCGGAATTCATGGAAGCAGTCGCCGCCACGCTGCCGCAAGTCATGGGCGGGGAAGTGTTGCCGCTCGACACCGTCGTCCAAGGCGAGGGCCATTTCGGCTTCACCCGTCGCATCCCCTACGGCATTGTCGCCGGCATCATTCCGTTCAACGGGCCGGTAAACCTCCTCGTTCAAAAGGTGGCACCGGCGATTGCCGCCGGCAACGTCATGATCACCAAGCCGGCGCCTGCAGGAACGCGGACCGCGCTGCTTCTGGCAAGTTTATTTCAGGACAAAGCCGGCTGGCCCGCTGGCATGTTCACCGTACTGACCGGCGACAAGGCGGCGGCGTCTGCCCTGGTTGCTCACAGCGACGTACGTGCCGTCTCGTTCACGGGCGGCACGTCCGGCGGTGAGGCTCTTGCGCGCATTGCAGGTGCCAAGAAATTCCTCGCCGAGCTTGGCTCCAATGCGGCCAACATTGTGCTGGCGGACGCCGACATCGCCGACGCGGCCAAGAAGATTGCCGGTGCGGCATTCGAGGCGAGTGGCCAGCAATGTATCTCTGCACAGCGCGTTCTCGTGCAAGCGTCCGTGTACGAGACGTTTTTGAACGCTTTCGTCTCTGCGGCGAAGGCACTCAATGTCGGCAAAGTCGACGACCCGAAAACCGACGTCGGGCCGATGGTTTCCGTGGCCGCCGCCGATCGTGTTATGGCGATGTGCGAGGACGCGATAAAACGAGGTGCTAGGTATGCGCTTGAACCTAATCGATCAGGTGCACTGGTCTCCCCCGGCATCCTGATCCAGGTGCCGCAAGCAGCGCGCTTGTGGTGCGAGGAGGTGTTTGGTCCGATCGCGATCGTGACGCCATTCGATGGTCTGGAGCAAGGCCTGCAGCTTGCCAACGATAGCGCCTTTGGTCTGCAGGGTGCGGTTTTCACGCGCGACCTTCGCGCTGCATTCCGTTTTGCCGATGAGTTTGACGTCGGCTGCCTCTGGGTTAATGAGCCGTCGCGTTTTCGTGTCGACAATTATCCCTTCGGTGGCGTCAAATTATCGGGCGTCGGCCGCGAAGGCATCAAGTGGGCAATCGAGGAGATGAGCCAGCTGAAGTTTATCGGCATCAATCCCTAATCGACTGGCCGCGGCCTATGATCTCAGAAATTGAACAGACATCGTCAATCTTGACAGCGGAGCTGATTGTGGCCGTTGGAGAGCGATCTCTATCCCGCTGAGGTAGAAGTCCGCTGTTAGTCCATCGAGGCCATGCCGAAGCTTCCCCGCCTCGGCGTGCTACAGGGAAGGGCCCGCACTGATGCGAATACTGGCGTCACTGCCTGCGCGCCTTTCACTCAATTCACGCCCGCGTCTTCCGCTTTGTGCCGCCTCTTTTCCGGCTCTTTGCGCCATCGCGCATACCGGCCTCAGCGGCTTTGGCAATATAGGACGGCAACGCAAATGCGCCCTTATGCACACCCGGCGTCCAGTAATTGAGATCACCCAGGCCGCGCCGCTTCTGTCGCTGAGCTAGCGTTTTTTCGGTGACTGCCACGATCCTCCTGTCGTCGGTCGCCAGATTGAGCGCAAACGGCCCGCCGAAATAGCACGGCTGGGTGCACAGAAACGGTGCGGCGATATCGAAAAGACTGGCAAAATATTTGGTGGTCTCCCGCAAATGATCCGGAAAATGGAACGGCAGACCGTTTTGGGTAACCAGCGTGCCACCGTCCTTGAGCGCTCGCCGGCAATCGGCGAAAAACTGCTTGGTATGCAGAACGGCAGACGGCCCGATAGGCTCCGAAGAATCGACGATGATCGCATCGAAGCGCTCATCCGTCTCCGCAACGAACTTGAGCCCATCGGCGATCACCACGTCAGCGCGCGGGTCATCAAAAGCTTTGCCCGGGATCTGCGGATAATACCTGAGTGCAGTGTCGATCACCGTCCGATCAATTTCGCACAAAGTCGCCTTGGTGACGGACGGGTGCTTCAGGACTTCGCGTAACACGCCGCCATCACCACCGCCGACGACCAGCACGCGCTTTGGCCGCGCGGCCGCCATCAGCGGCACATGTGCCATCATTTCATGGTAGATGAACTCATCAGACGTGCTGAGCTGGCAGACACCATCGAGCATCAAAACCGTGCCCCAGGTCTTGTTGGTGAAAATCACCAGATCCTGGTGCTTGGTTTTCACCTCATGCAAGATCTTGTCGGCTTTCAATGCGACGCGCCAATGGTCATGGAACGTTTCTTCAACCCAGCGGGACATGGCTGAGGCCTCCTATGTCTGACATCACCGCATCCAGCGCTGCGGCGATCGTGGTCGCATGCGCGCAAGCCACGCACACCCGGCAGATCGTTCGACGCGCGCCAATAGGATCGCGGAATGACCGGCGCCCCCACCCAGCAACACGATGGTTGCGTGCAGGCGCGCCGGCAGACTGCCAGTGGTTTTCGCTTAAGCGGCTTTCCGAACTTTACGGCTGGCCGGCTTCTTGTCCGCTTCACCGGCCGCTGCGTCTTGATCGGGCTCGGTCTTTGCGGCTGTCTGCCAGGACATCAGGTCCATTTCTTCGCCACGCTGATGCGTCTTGACGACGACATCGTTGGCCTCGAAAGCCTCCTTGAGCACGTCGACCGTCAAATGCGGTTTTGCATCCCCGCACATGAACACATCGAGTGCCGCATAATCGGCCTCTGGCCAACTGTGGATCGAGATATGGCTCTCTGAGAGAACTGCAACACCTGAGACCCCGCCATTCGGCGTGAAGTGGTGCAAGTGAATATGCAACAACGTTGCGCCAGCGACTTCTACGCATCTCTTCAGCGTGTCTTCGACATGTTTGAGATCATCCAATCTCCTGGCACCAAATAGATCTATGATCAGATGATTGCCAGCATATCTCACGCCATCGCGTTCGATAAAGAAGTCTTTTCTTTCGTCCTGCGCTACGTGCGCGTTGTATGCATGTTCTTCCTTTTGGGCGGTGCTTGAACGAGTCAAGTCCATCCCCAATTGGAAGAGGGTGTCGTTATAGGCCATCGGACCCTCCCCAACCAGTAGATAGAGTGACCCGCCCGCTCCTTACCTTTGGGTGTTGAGGATCTCCCTCGACCTTTGGGGCAGGTGGTCGGCCGGAAGCACGGTGTATGAGGCCATTGGGCTTTCAACGCAAGAAAAAACTTTACATTCACCCAAAAAAATTTTTGCCTCCGTTCAACTTTCATTAAAGCTTGATTCATTTAGCGAATTTGTCAGCGAAGTGTCACCCACGGAACTGCTGGATTAGGTCTTTCATACCATCCTCTTTGGCCCCAATTTCGTCACCGGTTTTGGCGGCGCAATTGCCGAATGGATTTCTCAAAATTGCCCGCTCGCCGACGTTTGGAACAGTCCCTAATCTTCGTCTGCATAGATCGGCTTTCCAAACCTACTCCGGTTACGAAATATCTCTTCCGCTCGCCGGCGTATTTTTGGATCGATCGGTCGCTTGATCACGCGGTCTATAATCGGATCATTCCGCCCTTTGTCGCGCAGCACGAAGGCGAAAACGAGTTCGACGCGTGGCCGGTATTTCACTGCCTTTCCCTCGAGCGACAATTTTAGGAGCGCTACGCCATAGGCCGGGTGATGTTTGGAACGAAAATGCATTTCCATAACAAATAGGGACAAATTGCGCCTTGAGACTGCAGCCGGTAAATTCGGGACTGCTGCAGTTAGTTTTCGACTTTCTTGCAGACCTTGATAACGCGGAATTTTGATCCCCTGCAGATCTAGTTCGCGCTGCGCCTGTCGAATAGTCTCCATGAGCAAGCATGTCTTGAGCCACGGATAGTGGCCGACCGTGAAGCTCTTCCAGTCCTTGAAATTCTTCTGATTGGTGACGGTTGACGGTGCCTTGGGATGGGCGGCGGTAAATCCTTTTCGCAGGATCTCGGCCGCCGTCTTGCAGTCTTTTCGGCCTAGGGCGCGTTTATATCGGGCAAGCGGGTCGCCTGAAAGCACATCTTTTAGGGGTCGTGCTTTGAAATTTGACCAGTACCACTCCCGACAAATGCGCTCCTTCGGCCGATACTTGATAGACGGGTGTGTCATCGGGTCCTTGTCGGTGACAGTCCTGAGCGCTTTACAGATGTCCGATCCGGCTTGCGCAGGCGCCGTCCAAAGCGCCGATAAACACACCATTACGATCTTGAAGGCGACAGCAGCGCATTTGAAACCTGCTCCCGGCAGGCGGGCGCCGATTGCGGCCCGGCTTCGTTTGTAATCGACCAATGAATGCATACCGCCTCCCCGTCCAACAGACAGGACAAGTTTCAGACAGATATACAGTATACATCATAAATGTCGGGGCGGAAATTGTTGCGCTGGCCTACCGAAGGATCTGATCAATCAGATCCTGCATGGTCGGCTTCTTTTCCTTCGGCTTAGGCGTCGTGTGGGGCTTCGGCTGGGTCGTTGTTTGGGCGGCTGGCGGCGCAATTGCCGAATGGATTTCTCAAAATTGGCCAGCCATCCAACACAAAGTGGATAGTTATCCTCGATCCGTAGGCGGATCATAAAATCTTTCCCGAAGACCGCTTATTCGGGAAAGAGCTATGACCGTCGAATTAAAGTCCCGCTCAGCAATCCAAGCAAGATGCAGGGAACTCGGCAAGCAACGTGACGAACGTGAAGCTGACCAGAAAAGGCTGCGGCAGCGAGTCAATCAATTGACCGATCAAGCGCCTGACATTCGAAACAAAATTTTCGACGTCGAACGAAAACTCAAAATGATCGAGGACACTCTAACAGCGATTAGAACCGGGTCGGGCCGATTTGGCGTTCCAGGCACCGTTATTGGTGAAGTCACGGCCTATGCCATTGAACTTGCAACAAGAAAGGATGCCTTGGAACGCAGTCTGTCGGGCTTACGACACAAGCTTGCAAAGATAACGCGAACAAAGGAGAGACTCGAAGACAGGCTAGAGAATGTCGAAGTTCAGCTGGGTCGCGTAAACGACGAGTGGCGGCAGCTGGATTGCCGGCTCGCCGACGGTTGGAGCAGTCCCTAATCTTCGTCTGCATAGATCGGCTTTCCAAGCCTGCTCCGGTTACGAAATATCTCTTCCACCCCCCGGCGGATTTTCGGATCGATCGGGCGCTTGATCACGCGGTCTATGATCGGATCATTCCGCCCTTTGTCGCGCAGCATAAGTGCAAAAAACAGTTCGACGCGTGGCCGGTACTTCACCACCTTGCCGTCGAGCGACAGCTTTAGGAGCGCAAGAACGGAGGCCGGGTGGCTCCTACCGACAAGATAAATTTCCAAGAGGAATAAAGCGGAATTGCGCCGTAAAACAGCCGTCGGTAATCTCGGAACGGCCCGAATGAGTTGGCTGCTTTTTTGCGGACCTTGATAGCGTGGAATGTTGATCCCCTGCAGATCTAGTTCGCGCTGCGCCCGTCGAATGGTTTCCAGGAGCAAACATACCTTCAGCAACGGATAGTGATTGCCGACCGTCCATTTCTTCCAGTCCTTGAAATTCTTCTGATTGGTGACGATTGACTCTGCCTTGGGATGGGCGGCGGTAAATCCTTTTCGCAGGATCTCGGCCGCCGTCTTGCAGTCTTTTCGGCCAAGGGCGCGTTTATATCGGGCAAGCGGGTCGCCTGAAAGCACATCTTTTAGGGGTCGTGCTTTGAAATTTGACCAGTACCACTCCCGACAAATGCGCTCCTTCGGCCGATACTTGATAGACGGGTGTGTCATCGGGTCCTTGTCGGTGACAGTCTTGAGCGCTTTACAGATGTCCGATCCGGCTTGCGCAGGCGCCGTCCAAAGCGCCGATAAACACACCATTACGATCTTGAAGGCGACAGCAGCGCATTTGAGACCCGCTCCCGGCAGGCGGGCGCCGATTGCGGCCCGGGTTCGTTTGTAATCGACAAATGATTGCATACCGCCTCCCCGTCCAACAGACAGGACAAGTTTCAGACAGATATACAGTATACATCATAAATGTCGGGGCGGAAATTGTTGCGCTGGCCTACCGCAGGATCTGATCAATCAGATCCTGCATGGTCGGCTTCTTTTCCTGCGGCTTAGGCGTCGTGTGGGGCTTCGGCTGGGTCGTTGTTTGGGCGGCTGGCGGCGTGCTTGACGGGGCTGCAGGCGCCGGTGTTGTTTTGTTGCCGCCTAACAGGTTTTTGACGGCATCGCTGAGCCCTTTCTTACCTTTTAATTTGTCGGCAATCGTCTTGATCGCCTGCCTGGCGGCAGCGACGTCGGGTTGTATTTTGGGATTTGCCCACGGACCGGTGAGGCGAAACGGCAGCGCGATACCCTCACGGTCGACCTCGCCCCCTTGCCCTGAGAGGTCGGCGACGAGTTTTGGGTCCATCTTATAGTCCAGCGTCTGGCGGCCGAGATCGGCAGTACCAGCGCCGCGCATACGCAATAGCGGGCTCACCAATAAGAGATCTTTGTTATGCGCAACTCCCTTACTGATCCGATAGGTGGCGGTGAGGGAACTAAAATCGGTTTTCTGCGATTGTGAGCGCTTGAGGCTGGTGAACTTCAGCGCCTTAAGATCCCTGACAATCTGCGCCACATTATAGCCGATGATGGCACCGTCCTTGAAGATGAGCCGGGCCTTGCCGTCTAATGACGAGATTATTTCGTGTTGTGATTTGCCGCGCCCACGTACATTCAACTGTGCCTGCGTTTTGCCGTCGATCCATTTAAAGCCGGCAAGGTCTTTAAGAAATGGCAACGCCTTCATACCGGAGAGAGAGAAATTGGCCGCCAGATCGGCTTGGCTCTTGCGTGCATCAAGCCGCAGTTTGCCGTTGCCACGACCGCCATAAAGAGACATGCGCGGCAGCTCGGCAGTCATCACGCCGCCGGCAATCTTCAGATTTAATTGCGCGTTTTGCAGACGCAAGTTTTGATAGCGCAGGCGCCCTGCAAGCAATCGCGCATTGACATCGATAAGCCGCAGCCCGCCAAGCGCAAGACGTGATTTATCCCAACCATCTTTTCCCCGTTGTTTGATCTGTCGAGAGGGCTTTCGCTCGCCGCGCTTGCGCTGCTGGCGCTCGCGTTCTTCGCGTTGAATAATATCTGCTATGGACCTGGTTCTGTTCGTGCTTATGCTGGGCAGAGCAGCGTTGCGACGCTGGCCATTTCTATCGGATGTGAGATTGCCGGTGTTTGCCATGTAATCGTTTAAATCCAGGACATCGACACGCAGACCGGCGGTCAGCCGTGGTCGGGCACGTGCCAGCGATATGCCGATATCACCTGATGCGGTTGCTTGGTCCAGTTTGACCTTGGCCTCCTTGACCTGGATGTCATTCGACGTCACACGCAATTGGCCTGCGATCGACATCGTCCTAAGCCCGCGGATGTTTTTCAAACTGATGCCGAACCATCCTGCGAGCCGGCGCAAATGCGCACTCTTTAAGGTCACAGGACCGGTGAGCGTGACGTGTTTGGCGACAAGTATACGGCCATCGTAAGTGGCGCTAAGGCTTGGCCCGGAAAGTGCAAGATTGACACGGGCCGGCCGTTCGCCAATCAGGTCACGCGTTGTATTGAGCCGGCCCTTGAAGGTCAATTGCTCGCCGCGCCAAGTCAGGCGTCCCGATGCATCAAGCGGAGCGGCCAGTCGCCCACCGTTGAGTGTCAGGTACACGCCGCTCACAGCCTGCGAAATTTGGCTCCGCTCATCCGCATAACGGATGACGCCGTCCATGATCCGCACATCACCGATGACAATATCTTCGACCGGACCGAGCCCGGAGTTTCCCGATGGCGGCAGTCGCGTCGGCACGTCGCTTTGCTTTGTTGCAGCTTGCGCAAAGCGGACGCGGCCTGCTCTGGACCTGTTGGCGAAATCCCAGCTTCGCCGCCCTGATTTGTCGACACGCAAGAGCACGACGGGCTTTGTCATCACCAATTGATCGACCTTGACTTCCCGCCTGAGCAGCGGCAGCAGCGGCAGGCGGACCTGCAAGCGCTCCATTTGCACCATCGGGCGCCCGCCCATCTTAGGCGGCGCGGACAGAGAGACATCCGCCATCGAGACAGCGAGTTTAGGAAAAAAGCTGAGTGTCGTGGGCCCACGCACAACCAGATCGCGTCCAGTGTTGGCTTTGACTTGCGCAATAAGTTGATTGCGCACGAGATCAACGGGCGCAAACAGCACCAGCCAAACCGCACCAAGAACAACCAGAAGGGAAGCACCTCCAAGCACGAACAGCAGGATACGGCCGAGGCCTCTGCTGGCTGCTGGTCGCACCGGACGCCGGCCACCGGGCTCGGCGATTCGCAGCTGGCTTTGCGGGTTACGCCGGTCATCGGGTCGATAGCTACCGAGACTTGGCGGCTCGTGGCTGGTCATCATGACACCTTATTCAAATGAGCGCAGTTTTGCCCAACTTTCCGTGCCGGATCATTCTGCATGCAGGCCTGTCTTTTGCACAGATATCAATGACGGCGGATTTATGAAATCCCTCAATAATTGTTGTTCGCAGGTTGACGCAATGGCCCAGCACATTGTCTGTGCAAATCTCGTCTTGGTCGCGCGTTGGATATGTTACAATGCGCCCTCCACGACATGTCATTGCAGCATAGCAGAACATTATGTCGCGGGTCGGATGGTCAATGCCCGTGTAAAAAGTCTCCCAACAGCTTTCTGCCGAGGTGGGGCCGGCGAGCAAGCGCAATTGTGCGTGCGCCAATGACGGTTCACCGATCGGCGGCCGCGCCAAAGCCATCAATAGGAACCACGTGCGCCGATGCCGGAGCAGCCATCCATCAAGCTAAAGCTCTCTGCGCGCATCGAAGAAGTTGTGCGGTTTATCGATCCCAGGCCGGCGCGCCTGCGCGGATTGGCGATCGCCTTCCTGGTGGCAGGGCTTGCGGGCTGGCTGTTCACGATCCTCAAGTTGCCGTTGCCGTGGATGCTCGGCCCCCTTTTCTTGTCTTTAAGCCTCAGCGCCATGGGCCGGCCGCTGGAATCGCCCACGTTTCTGGTCTTTCCTGCCCGCGCAATGGTCGGTGTCGCTATCGGTTCGAGCTTTTCACCAGACTTGTTGGCGAAGGGCACCGGGGCGCTGTTCAGCATTGCGATGATGGTGCCATTTAGTGTGATCATCACATTCGTGGGTGTCGTCTTCCTTCACCGCCTGGCACGTTTCGACAAACCAACCGCTTTCTTCAGCGCAGCTCCGGGCGGCCTTTCGGACATGTTGTTTTTCGCCATGGACGCCGGCGCCAATCTGCGCAAGGTGGCGCTCATCCAGACCGCGCGCCTGTTGATGATCGTCTGTATCGTTCCGTTTTGGTTGCAGTATGTGGATGGACTACCGTTGGGCGGCGTCGCACCGCAGGCCAAGGGCCCACACCCCTTCACCTACCAAGACGGACTATGGATCTTCTTTATTGCGGCCGTTGGTTGGTGGTTGGGCGCTCTCATCGGATTGAAGGGGTCATCCATGATTGGCCCGCTCCTATTTGGTGGGGTCTTGCATTTTTTCGGCATCGCCTCCGTCACCATGCCGTCCGAAGTTTTGGTGTTCGTTCAGGTGACGGTTGGCATTGTGATCGGTGTTACTTTCCTTGGCATTACGATTCGCGAATTCACGACCATTCTGTGCTGGGGCTTTGTCCTTTCTGCGTTCCTTGTCATATCCGCCGCCGTCTGGGCGCTTCTCGCCCAGCCCATCACCGGGCTCGACCCAACTTTGCTGTTGCTCTCGTATGTACCTGGCGGACAGGTGGAAATGGCAATTCTCGGAATTATTCTGGGCCTTGACGTTGCAATTCTCACCACCCATCACATCGTACGCGTCTCGCTGATCATCGTTGGCGCCCAGCTTGTTATGCGTATGCATCCGAGCTGGACGGAGAACAAGACCCGATCGCAACCAGAAAGTTGAGCGCACAGGCGGCGAAGGCGGCGAGACTGCGGCCAGCAAAGGCGCACTAATTTTTCGTGCCGCGCACCGCTCTGACGATCTCTGCCATCACGGCAAGTGCGATTTCGGCCGGTGATTGGGCGCCAATATCAATCCCGATTGGATTGCGAATACGCCCGATCTCTTCATCGCTAAGGCCCGCCTCTTTAAGGCGCTCGATGCGCGCAGTATGATTGCGCTTAGAACCGAGTGCCCCGATGTAGAGGCAATCAGATTTAAGGCCGACCTTCAACGCTTCATCATCGATATGCGCGACATGCGCAAGTACGGCCAACGCCGTATACGCATCGAGGCCGAGTTTCGGAAGAGCATCCTGCGGCCATTCTGATTGAACATCGACCCCGGGGAAGCGTTCGGGTGATGCAAAGGCCGTGCGCGGGTCAACGATGATAACTTCATAACCGGCAAGTTGTGCGATCTGCGATAATACTTGTGAGATATGCCCGGCGCCTACCGCAATAATCCGCGCCGGCGGTACCAGGGCATGGGTGAATACCATCCCCTCGGGTGTCTCTCTCAAGCCGCTCTTGGCGGTTGCAAAGCGGGCTGCCACGTCGTCGGGTAGATTGGCATCCGTGCGCTCGAAGACGTCCCGCGTACCGTCTGCCAGATTGGTGCGGATGATCAGGCCATTACGTCGCTCTCGCGCCTCTTGTGCACGCCTCAGAAGCGCACCATTTTCCTTGTCGAAGCGCTCGAGGTACACCTTGATCCGTCCGCCACATGGCAAACCGACACTCCAGGCTGTTTCGTCCTCGACACCGAATTCCATCGTTGAGGCGTTGCCGCTGGCAAAGACATCTTCAGCTTCGGTGAGGACTTCGCCTTCGATACAGCCGCCTGATACGGACCCGACAAAGCGGCCGTCTTCGGCAATAGCTAATTGTCCGCCAGTCGGCACAGGCGCCGAGCCCCAGGTGTCGATTACCGTCGCTATGACAACCTTACCATCGGTATCCAGCCAATTGTTTGCAGCACCGAGAACATCGACGTCCTCGGAGCCGGCGGCCGGTTTTCTTGCGTCATCCATATCGGGCCTTCAAAGGTTTGGTTAGTGAACACGTTTGCCAACGAGGCAGACTTTTAATATGGGACCAACCCTAGCCGGAGTGCAACCACCCCATCCCCTGCACGCCGACCTGTCATTCAAATTGCGCGCTTAAGGGCCTGGGACAGATCGTCAATCAGGTCGTCACAGGCTTCAAGCCCGACGGATAGGCGCAGAAGATCTGGCGGACAGGGGCTCCCAGGTCCCTCGATGGAGGCACGATGCTCGATCAGGCTTTCGGTGCCGCCGAGCGAGGTGGCCCGTTTCCAGATTTCGACATTGGCGGCTGTATTTATAGCGCGTTCGGCCCCACCCTTGACCCGAATCGAAACCATACCGCCCATGCCGCCCGTCATCTGGCGTTGCGCGACGGCATGGCCGGGATGATGATCAAGGCCCGGATAAAGCACATCTGAAACAGATGTATGCGTCAGGAAATGTGCCGCGATCTCTTGTGCTGTTTGGCATTGCTGGCGCACGCGGATATAGAGCGTGCGCAGCCCCCGTTGAAGCAGGGCGGCCTCGAATGGGCCTAGGACGGCACCAAGGGTATTGCGCTGGCGCAAAGCCCGCTCGTAGAGGCCATCTTGGTCGCCAAAGACCAAGACGCCGGCCAACACATCCGAATGCCCATTGAGGTATTTGCTGGCCGAATGCATGACGACATCTGCCCCAAGCGTGAGCGGCTTTGAGAGCACAGGGGTCGCCGCTGTCGAATCGACCCCAAGCAGAATACCGGCTTTGCGTGTAATCTCGGCGATGGCGGCAATATCGGAAATGCACCATAGAGGATTTGCCGGCGTCTCGAGCCATACCAGCCGCGTGGTGCCCGCGCGAATGGCGCCGGCAATGGCAGCGGGCTTTGTCGCGTCAACGAAGGTGACATCGATGCCGTGTTGACTGGCATCTTCCCCGAGCCACTTGCGCAGCGCCCAATACATGACGCGTGGCGCGATGATATGGGCCGGCCGTTCGAGTGAAAGCATGAGTGCGGTTGCCGCCGCCATTCCGGATGCAAACAGCAGTGCGGCCGTTCCACCCTCCAGGTCCCGTAATATAGATTCCGTATGTTGAACACCCGGATTATCGGAACGAGCATAACTGAGGCCGCGGCGGTAGCGATTATCGTCATCGCGCTCATAGGTGGTGGTGGTATGGATCGGCAGGATCAGCGCGCCGGTCTCGGGATCGATCCGCCCTCCCGCCTGTGCGGCAATGGTCTCTGGTGCATAATCGCGCTTCACTATGGGTGGCTCCTCTTGCACGTCATTTCCGAAAATTGCCCGCGATTTTGGAATAGATGATCTTTGAACCTTCAGTTTGAACCGCCTTTCGGTTCAAACTTGATCAACGATGATCTAAAGCAAGACCTGGTGAGGTGGATCAGACGTTCGTTCACCATATGGAGCTGGCTCTGAAACGAACTTCTGATTCAAGAAGAACACTAGCATAGGCTGTTATCGACCCGAAGGAGGGTGCATGGCAAACGCGGAATCAAATGCACGATCGATCTTGATCACCGGGTGCTCGTCGGGCATTGGACGGGCTTCGGCACACCTCATGCTTAAGCGGGGATGGACCGTTTACGCCACGGCCCGCAAAGATCAGGACATTGCCGAGCTTCGGGGTGTAGAAGGTCTGAATGTCATTCCACTGGAATTGATGGATCCGCAGTCCGTCGCCTCGTGTGCGCTC
Organism: Hyphomicrobiaceae bacterium; assembly: GCA_965223255.1. GTDB lineage: Bacteria > Pseudomonadota > Alphaproteobacteria > Rhizobiales > Hyphomicrobiaceae > CBDCWA01. Next base: position 2,817,795 of record CBDCWA010000004.1, read on the forward strand.
TCGTTCCTAACTGCCGCTGAAGGAACCAAGCTGGCGCTCTTTAACAACGCAGCCTTCGGCCAGCCCGGAGCGGTTGAGGATTTGAGTGCCGCGACCCTTCGCGAGCAATTTGAGGTCAACGTTATCGGCACCCATGACCTAACGCGTCAGATTGTGCCAGCAATGCGGCGACAGGGATGGGGCCGCATCGTAAACTGCTCTTCCGTATTGGGGTTCATCGGTGCGCCGATGCGAGGTGCCTATTGCGCGTCCAAATTCGCCCTCGAGGGCCTTAGCGATGCGTTGCGCCTTGAGCTCAGAGGGACAGGCATCGACGTCTGTTTGATCCAACCAGGGCCGATCCGCACACGATTTGTCGATCACGCATTGGCGGCCGCAAGGCGTAACATTGATTTGGTTGGGTCTGTGCATGCTGAGCGCTACAAGCGCATGATCGCTGCTTATGAGAGGGGTGGCGCCAGCAGCTTCAAGCTTGAACCGGAATCTGTTGCAAATAAACTGGCCAGCGCCTGCGAGGCGCGCCGACCGCATGGCCGATACAAGGTCACGATCCCGACCCACATTGCCGGTGTCCTCAAACGCACGCTCCCCGATGCCATGTTGGATCTGATTGTCGCACGCAATTAAGTCAGTGCAGTTTAAGTCTTGATGTGCTCCAGTCAGACCAGCTAGCATGATATCACCTACATGATATCAAGTTGGAGCCAGCGAACGCGTTAGCCAGCTCCGTAGGATTATTCAAAGGGAAAGCCCATGCCATCTGAGATTGAAGTCGCAAAGTCGGCTGATATCGCCGAGGGCCGACGCATCATTGTCGATGCCGGCGGTATAGAGGTTGGTATCTATCGTCATCACGGCAAGCTCTACGGTTATCAGAACCGGTGTCCGCATCAAGGCGGGCCGGCCTGCGAAGGGCTTTTTATGCCGCGCATTCGCGACGTCATCGATAAGGATCGCTGCTATCGCGGCCAGGATTTTGATCGCGAAAATATGCAGATCGTTTGTCCATGGCATGGCTGGGAATTCGACGTGAAAACCGGCCAAATGGTCGGCGATCGCATATTCAAACTGATTGTTGTTGAAGTCTCAGAAAAACAGGACAAAATTTATGTCATCCGTTGAGCCAAGTCCGCATACAGGACGCTATATGGGAAGCGCCACAGAGCGTTTGGCACATGAGAAAGAAAGCACGGCACCGCTAATTGATGTTGGCGTAGAGACCGATCGCCTAAAGGACCTCGCGCGTCGGATCTTGGCGCTTCCAGACGGTGCAACTCTGGATCCTGAGATGATCCAGGATGGCATCACAAGTCTGGCCAAACTCTACACGGCGAAAGCTGAGGCCAGTCAGGCGTTTCCGCCCTTCGCTCCATCTAGATCTATGCCTGTTACCGTAGCCATGACGACGACATCAGCGATGATAAGTCAGGTCAATATCGAGCTGTTCGAACTTGGCATGTGGCGCTTATGGTCAGAAAAGTAATTGGGAGACACGTTGATGGATATTCCAATAGACCACCTGCACCGGCAGGCCTTTGAGGCTCTCGACACGACGCAGCACATGAAGAATGCCGCCGTGCAGCGCGACCAGCGCGGCTTCAATGACATGCTGATAATTGACGTCGACTGCCATCACTACGAGAACCAGGCATATGGCGAAATCATCGAATATATCGATGATCCCGTTATGCGCCGCACGGCTCAGGTCTATTCCGGCCCGACCGGGCGCCCATCGGGGACGGGCCTGGTGCAGGCCCAGATCGGCCAACAGGATGTCCAGGGCCGGGTCACGCGCTATCCACTGCGCGGAACGGAAAAGACCGAAGGTGTGGGTGCCGAACGCGATGTTGAATTGTCGCTCAAATGGATGGACGCAATGGGTGTCGATTACGCCTGTCTATTCCCGACACCGATGTTGTCACTCGGCCTGCATCCTCAGCTCGAAGTCGAGACCCATTTGAGCAAGGCATATAATCGCTGGCTCTGTGAACGCGTTCTTGCGCGAGAGCCACGCCTTGTTTCAATGCTGTATTTGCCTTTCAATGATCCCGAACAAACTTATGAAACGATCAAAGAGTTCGGTGATAAAAAGGGCGTACACGGTTTCATGATCACGTCGGTGCGCTACAAGCAGGTCTATGACAATGCCTACATGAAGTCATATCGTTTGCTCGAAGAAATGGGCAAGCCACTGGCCTTTCACGCCGGTTTCACCTGGTCGGACCCATTGCTCGGCAACACCAATCGCTTTTTGGTTACCCATGCGCTGGGCTTCACCATCTTCAATGTTGTGCACTTGGCCAACTGGATCATCAATGGTCTGCCCGAACGTTTCCCAAAATTGAAGGTTTTGTGGATCGAGAGCGGTCTCGCCTGGGTGCCTTGGATTATGCAACGCTTGGACAATGATTATCGCATGCGCACATCAGAGGCGCCGGCTCTCAAGAAGCTGCCGAGCGAATACATGCAGGACATGTATTATTCCACCCAGCCGATGGAAATGCCGCACGATCCAGCCATTCTTGAAATGACTTTCAAGATGATCAAGGCGGAAACCCAGTTGCTATGGGCATCGGACTATCCGCACTGGGACATGGACTTGCCGAGCACGATTTACGATCTGCCATTCCTGGATGAGCGTCAAAAGCGCAATATATTGGGTGAAAATGCGCGCCGGTTTTTTGATATGGACGTCAGCCACCGGTTCCCGGATTACCAGCCACTTTAAGGCAAACGAAAGCGGTGCAAGTCAATTCATGCCTCGCGCCGCTCACGTTTGATATGCGTTGAGACGTTTCACCCGATGATCGCATTCAGCGTCGCACTCGGCCGCATGGCGGCTGCAACTTTCGCCGGATCGGTCTTGTAGTACCCGCCAAGATCGACCGTGTGACCTTGGGCTGCATCGATCTCGGCCAGGATTTTGGCTTCGTTTTCCTTCAGCGCCTCGGCGATCGGCGCAAAGTGCGCTTTCAGGCCCGCGTCTTCATCTTGCGCAGCGAGAGCTTCGGCCCAATACTGCGCCAGATAAAAATGACTGCCGCGATTGTCGAGTTCACCGACTTTGCGACGTGGCGATTTGTCGGTGATCAAAAGCTTTTCGATGGCTTGGTCGAGCGCTTTTGCCAACACATTTGCCGCCGCGTTGCCCTTGGCATTAGCGAGGTGTTCCAGTGAAGCGCCGAGGGCACAGAATTCGCCAAGCGAATCCCACCGGAGATGCCCCTCTTCGACCATTTGCTGCACATGCTTAGGCGCCGATCCACCGGCACCTGTTTCAAACAGGCCGCCACCGTTCATCAACGGTACGATCGACAGCATTTTTGCGCTGGTACCAAGCTCGAGAATTGGAAACAGGTCGGTCAGATAATCGCGCAGCACGTTACCGGTAACCGAGATTGTATCTTTGCCTTGCTTGATGCGCTCAAGGCTGAACTTGGTTGCCTCCCTCGGCGACATCACGTGCAGCTCCAGGCCGCTTGTATCGTGATCCGGCAAATAGGCGTCCAGTTTCTTGATCAGTTGCGCATCATGCGGACGCTCTTTGTTGAGCCAGAAGACAGCCGGTGTGTTGGTGAGACGCGCGCGCGTAATGCCAAGTTTGATCCAGTCACGGATCGGTGCATCCTTCACCATGCACATCCGCCAGATGTCGCCCTGCTCAACTGTGTGTTGATGGATAACGTTGCCCGCGGCATCGACCACTCGGATGGTGCCATTGCCGGGTGCCTCAAAGGTCTGCGGGTGCGAGCCGTACTCCTCAGCCGCCTGTGCCATCAATCCGATGTTGGGAACCGTGCCCATTTCGGATGGATTGAATTCACCCTTGGCCTTGCAGAAGGCGATAGTCTCGGCGTAGACCGGCGCATAGCTATTGTCCGGGATAACGCACAATGTGTCTCGCGGTTTGCCATCCGGTCCCCACCCGATGCCACCGGCCCGGATCAAGGCTGGCATTGAGGCATCAATGATCACGTCGGATGAGACGTGAAGATTGGTTATGCCGTTGTCGGAATCCACCATGTACATATCGGGCCGCGACTCATAGGCCGCTTTGAGGTCCGCTTCGATTTCCGCGCGCTTGTCTGCCGGCAGGGACTGTATTTTGGCTTCAAGATCGACGATGCCGTAATTTGCATTGACGCCGAGTTCGGCAAACGTGTCTGCGTGTTTGTCAAAGACGTCCTTAAAGAACATGTAAACGGTGTGGCCGAATATGATGGGGTCGGAGACCTTCATCATCGTCGACTTCAAGTGCAACGAAAACAACACATCTTTGGCTTTAGCATTTTCGATCTGTTGGCCAAGAAAATCGCGCAGTTTTTTGGCGCTCATGAATGTGGCATCGACCACCGTGCCTTCTTGCAATGGCGTTGCCTCTTTGAGCACCGTTACCTGGCCGTCCGCACCGACAAATTCTATTTTTGCATTCCCCGCTTGGGCTGGCGTAATCGTCGTCGAGCGTTCGTTATGGAAAAAGTCATCGCCCGGCATTGATACGACCTCGGTTTTCGAGGCATTGGTCCACTTCCCCATGGAGTGTGGATTTTTCTTTGCGTATTCCTTCACCGCATTTGGTGCCCGCCGGTCAGAGTTACCTTCGCGAATAACCGGGTTGACGGCACTCCCTTTCACTTTGTCGTAAAGGGCTTGTACTCGCCTGTCTTCATCGGTCTCGGGCGCCTCAGGATAGTCTGGTAGTGCATATCCCTTTTCCTGCAGTTCTTGGATCGCCGCCTTCATTTGCGGAATAGAGGCAGAAATATTGGGTAGTTTGATAACATTTGCCTCTGGCGTCGTGACCATCTCGCCCAACAGGGCCAGGTCGTCCGGTTGGCTTTGGCCGTCCTTCAGGTAATCGGGAAACTGCGAAATGATGCGACCGGCAAGCGAAATGTCCTTGGTGCCGACAGAAATACCGGCCGGATTCATGAAGGCTTGAATAATCGGCAGAAGCGACCCGCTTGCCAATTCTGGTGCTTCATCAACCTTGGTATAGATGATGTCCGTCTTGTCGCTCATGGTCGTGTTTGCTCCTGTCACTGGATCATCACCAACAGGCCTGCCCGAATGTCGCACATCTGGGAAAACCTCAATGGTCAATTGGATTGCGTGGAGGTGTTTTAGCCAATTCTGCTGGAAATGCCAGCCATGTCTCTGAATTAGGAGCGCCCGCGGCGTGGGACAGCAGTTTCGCCCCTCTCAAAGGCAGCTCTAGAGCAATCACAAATGGGCTTGGACCGTAGTGATCAGGCGCGCGACGCTATTGCGCCTCTCATCTAGGCGGGTTGCGAAAACATATTTGGCATCTATGCCAGGCTCGATTGGTCTGAGCGCAATATCGGTATGCTGAAAATTGTCCGATCGCGGCACGAAACCAACCCCGAAACCGGCGGCAACGTGCGCCAACAAAGTTCGGAAATGCACACCGCGCGTGAAGACATCGGGGGTAAAGCCAGCATCCAGGCAGCACTGCAAAAGATGGCCGTAATAGGCCGGGCTGAATTGGCGCCCGGTCAACAAAAACCGGCGTTCTTTCAGGTCTGCCCACGATAGCACCAACTTATCTGCCAGCCGATCGTCGCTTGGTACGGCCACCATCAAAGGCTCGACCAGCAAAGAATGAAAGGCCAAATTGTCCTCGTCCTTTCCGATCCGCATAATTCCGACGTCCAGCGTGTGATTGGCCAAAGCTTTGACCTGCTGGGAGGTTGCCGCATGCACCAGTTCAATAGTCAGGTCATTGGCTTCGCGGCGGAGAATTGAGAGAACGCGTGGCGCCAGGTCGAACATTGCCCAATGCGTCGAGGCGACCCTCAAAACAGCGTTTTCACCATTGGCGAGTGCGTTGACCCGCTTTAGCAGATCACCTGAGCGCTGCAGCAGCTGCTCGGATTCTGATCGCAGCAGCTCCCCGGCTTCGGTGAGCCGGGCACCTTTTCGATCTCGCTCCATAAGCCGCGCCCCGGCGAACAGTTCAAGTTTTTTAATACGCTCGCTAACCACGGATTGGCTGACGTTCAGCTCATGGGCGGCCCGGTTGAAGCTGCCGGTTGTGGTCACTGTGATGAATGTTTTTAGAAGGTTGAGGTCTAGATCACTCATGCGTCTTTCGATATCAGCTAATCTCAATAATCGATCAGATATACGGATTTAACCGTTTTACTCGATCAGTTTTCCTATCTAAATCATCAGTGGTCAATGGCTTTGCCGCGACAAAATTGAGTTGGACGGCCAAATTGTTTGCCGCCCATGAAGGAGACGGAGTTATGGAAAAAGACCAGATAGATCCACGCATCTACGACCTCTACGATGAATATTGCCATTCCACGATGGAGCGCCGAGAATTTCTGAAGCGCGCCGCAGCCATAACCGTAATCGGAGGTGGCACAGGGCTGGCGATGGCGGAGGCCCTATTACCTCGCTATGCCCAGGCGCAGACCATTTCCTTCACCGACAAGCGTATCAAGGCCACATATGTGACCTATGACTCACCTGGCGGAAACTCCGGCAAAATGCGCGGTTATTTGGTGCAGCCGGCCGGCAACGGACCGTTCCCCGCTGTTCTGGTGGTGCACGAAAATCGCGGCTTGAACCCGCATATTGAGGATGTTGCGCGCCGCTTCGCAGTTGAAGGCTTTTTGGCCCTGGCGCCTGACGCCCTCTATCCGGTCGGCGGTTATCCAGGCAACGATGACGACGGCAAGAAACTTCAAAAAAGCATAGACCGGGCCAAGATCCGCGTTGACATGCTGAACGGCGCGCGCTTTCTGAAAAAGCATGCCCTATCAAATGGCAAGTTGGGCGCCACCGGGTTCTGCTTTGGTGGCGGTGTTGCCAACTATTTGGCTGTACAAATGGGCAGTGATCTCAATGCTGCGGTTCCATTCTACGGTCGCGCCCCAAAAGCCGAGGACGTTGCCAAAATCAAAGCGCCGGTGCTTGTCCACTACGCCGAGAACGATCCCCGCATCAACAAGGGACGTGCGGCCTATGAAGCCGCATTGAAGGCAAATAAGGTGACCTATGAGATGCATAGCTACCCGGGCACCCGGCACGGCTTCCATAACAATTCGACCAAGCGTTACAACAAGGACGCCGCAAAACTGGCCTGGAAGCGCACGGTAGCATTCTTCAAGAAAAATTTATCGTGAATTGGGGGCGGGATTGCTATGGTCCCCCGGGCTTCATCCCCTCTACTCACAAAAATGGAGTTTTATGCATGCTAAAATCTTTTTCAATAGCAATAGCGATGGCGATCGTGATGTCCACGACGGCAGCCGCGAGCGATCCGATTAAAGATCGCCGCGCGTCCATGAAGTCAATCAGCAAGGCCAACAAGAAGGCTGGCAACATGCTGAAGGGCAAAGCTGCATTTGATCTCGCCACCGTCCAGGCAACGCTGAAGGTCCTGCAGGATGAAGCTCAAAAATCGAAGGGTCTCTACCCAGCGGGATCTAACAAGGGCAAGACGCGCGCACTGCCAGCGGTCTGGACCGACAACAAGGATTTCCTCGCTCGGTTCGACAAGTTGGCAGCGGACGCCAAGTCTCTGGCTTCGAAGATAAAGGACGAAGCAAGCTTCAAGGCCAATTACAAGACGGTCTTCAAGAGCTGTGGAGGCTGCCACAAGCTCTATCGGGCCAAGAAAAAGAAAAAGAAGAAATAGCGGCTTCCACTTGGTCCGGGCAGATGCGGTTAGGCAGGCTGGTCAATCCAGCCTGCTTTTTTAATTGTCGGCTATTCGAATATGGTCGCCCGGCTATTGACAGCCAGCCTGCGCTGGCTGAGCCTGTTGTCGCAAGGATCTACCACCGGGGCGCTGACATGACTTGCATTGCGTGCCGACCGGCGCCCTGCAATGCGACCGCCATTCGATCGCTGACAAATGTGCAAAAGGGAGTGCCATAAATGTCATCACAACAGGCACTGCCGCTCGCCGGCCTAAGGGTACTGGACTTGTCGCGCGTCAGAGCAGGCCCCGTTGCCGTGCGCCAACTGGCAGACTGGGGCGCAGATGTCATCAAAATCGAATTGCCGGCAGATATGTTGGAAGACGATGGCTTCACCGGCAAGCGAACGTCGCCGGATTTCCAAAATTTGCATCGCAACAAGCGCGCGCTCACACTTAATATGAAGGCGCCCGAAGGCAAGGAGATATTGTACAAGCTGGTACGTGAGGCCGATGTCGTCGTCGAGAACTTTCGTCCCGATGTCAAAAACCGGCTTGGCATCGGCTATGATCAGCTAGCGGCGGTTAATCCCCGCATTATTCTGGGCAGCATATCTGGCTTCGGTCAGGATGGTCCCTATGCCGATCGTCCTGGCGTCGATCAAATCGCCCAGGGCATGAGCGGCTTTATGTCAGTCACCGGTCTGCCGGGCCAGGGCCCCGTCCGCGCAGGTACCGCCATTTCGGACGTCTCGTCAGGGCTCTATCTCGCCAACGGCATACTGATGGCGCTCTTGCAGCGCGAAAAGTCGGGCCAGGGCCAATGGGTTCACACGTCGCTTCTGGAGGCAACCATAGCGCTCCTCGACTTTCAGGCCGCCACCTGGTTGTTTGATCGCGAAGTGCCGGGCCAGGCCGGTAATAATCATCCCAAGACCATACCGACCGGCCTCTTCCCAACCAGGGATGGCCACATCAATATCGGTGCCGGCAATCAGCGTCGCTGGCAGCGCCTCATCAAGGCGATCGAGCGCGAAGATCTTGGCGAGCGCCCTGGCTTTGTAAATCCCATTGATCGGGTCGAAAACAAGGAAGAGGTCAATGCGGCTTTGTCGGATGTCTTCCGAACCCGCACCAGTGCGGAGTGGGTTGAGATCTTGAACGAGGCCGGCATTCCGTGTGGTCCGGTATTGAAGTTGGATCAAACATTCGCCGATCCGCAAGTCCGCCATTTGGGCATTGCAGCACAGATCGAACATCCAGAACTGGGCCAGAGAGAGATTGTCGGCCAGCCCCTGCACATGTCGCGCGCGGCATGGTCGATCCGGTCCGTCACACCTGAGGTTGGCGAGCACACCGCTGTAATTTTGACCGAGCTTGGCTATTCGGACGGCCAAATCGCTTCGTTGTCGGAGAAAAAAGTGATCTAACCTGCGGCCCGCCTGATGCCGGGTAAACGTGCCGAGCGACCAATGTCGCCGCAATTTTGCTGGCGAAAGCCAAAGTTCATATAACTCGACGGTCCGGTGCAGCGCCGCGATGTGCGCTGCACCGGGTTTTTATTCGGCTCCCGCTATCCCGTAGTACGCACGCCGAGGACGTTGCTGGCCTTGCGTTCAGCGCTTGGATTGATGTGGAAGTCGATCAGGCATACACCGCCCGAGCGCAGCACCTCGACACCCCGCTCGATGGCCCCCTGAACATCGGCTGCAACCTTGATCGGGCCGATCCCGACCCCGCCCTGCGCTTCGACAAGCTTCGCCAGATTGACGTCGGGGTTTTCCATTCGTTGGCCGACCCAGGCATTGTCGACCTCGCGTCCACGGGTTTTGGCGACCGTTTCCTGATGCAGCTCGTCGTTATAGTAGGACCGATTGTTGTTGATCATGATGAGCAATGGAATCTTGTGGTGGACAGCGGTCCAGACCGCGTTGGCGCCCATCGAAAAATCGCCGTCACCGAGCACGGAAATGGGGTATCGGCCCTGTTCGTGCAGATAGAGGGCAGCGCCTATCGACACACCGGGACCCGATCCGATGCCACCGCCGCCATCCTTGCCGACGTAGGACAGCGGATCGCGCAGCGGCCAAAGTTCTGAAGGCCAGCCTCTGGACAAGGACGTAAAGCTAACGTCGTCCGGATTATTGAAGACGGACCGCAGTGTCTTGGCCACGGCTGACATCGTAACACCGCTATCATCTTCCCCCTTGGGTGGCGGAACGACCTTGTCCATCCACGGTGCTTTGGCACTGCCCGGTCCAAGGGCCTCCAGCAGTTCTTGCACCAAGGTATCGCTTTCCGCCGCGATAAACACATCGCCCGGCGGCAGCCCCATGTATTCCATGTGCACGCCGGTGTGCAGATGGTGATCAAGCGACGTCCGGATGATTTTGGCCGAGACTGTTCCGACGCTCTGGCACGCTTTCATCGCGCCAGCCAAGTCAACCCAGTCGAGTGCCAGGATAACGTCCGCGTCACAAAGGATTTTGCGCCCAGCTGGGCTCACTTGATTGAAGGGCTCACAGACATGCGCCGGATGATCGGTTGGGAACATTGCGCCCGTCTTGAGATCCGACATGACACAAGCGCCGATCCGTTCAGCCAATTGCACGCGTGCATCCCAAGCTTCCTTTGTGCGCTTCCCGCGCCCACACAGCATGACGATTTTTTTGCCGGCTTCCAGAATGCCCTTTGCCTGTTCGATCGACGCCTTGCTTGGCCGCGGAGTGTCGGGTGGCGCGAAGCGGTCCAGGTCCGGGAACTCGGGTGCCTTGTCGAGCTTTTGTTCCTGTAGTCCGGCGTCGAGACAGATATAGACCGGCGCCGTCGGCTGAGCACGAGTCAATTGATTGGCACGGTTCAGAGCCTCAACCAACCCATTTGCCGATGACGGCTGGTCATCCCACTTGATCATCCCGCGCAGCAGGGAGGCTTGGTCCTGGGAGGTATGGATCCAATCGATCCATGGTCGTCGTTGCGGTGCGTCCACCGGTCCCGTCGCGCCGAGTACAATCATTGGCACGCGATCGCACCACGCATTGAAGAGGCTCATCAGACCATGCATCAATCCCACATTAGCGTGCAGGACACAGGCCATAGGCTCGCCACTGGCCTTGGCATAACCATGCGCAATGGCGACCGAATGGTCTTCGTGCAGACAGGTCAACATTGTCGGATTGATGTTGCCCAGGTGATTGACCAGGCTGTCATGCAAGCCGCGATAACTGGCGCCAGGATTCAGGCTGACGTAGCGAATGCCTGCCCGCCGCAGCATCTGTGCCGCAATATCGCTGCCCCAGGCGACGGTCGTATCCGGAGCGCCTTTTACCTCATCAATATTCATTCCTCACCTCTCACTAGTTCCAGATTCGTTAAGTATGTCCGGCAATTCCGTGCCCCGGTATCCCTGCCACGCTGATAGCGGACGAGATGCCTTGTTGTGCAGTCCATGTGCCGAAGTTCCCGACCTCCAGATGTTGCTGCGTTGCACCGGCACCGGGCCAATTGCAGTTGCTGCGTCAAGCTGACCGGCAATAAGATTAAGCAACAAGAGCATTTCTGTGCTTTTCTATTGCCCCAACTATGGATTATAGTCGAGCACCTTTAAGCCAATAAGCATACCCTCGCTTGTCCGATTGGACGGCGCGCGGGATGAAAATATGCAAGGGAGGGACTATCGGTGACCGATCCATCAATTGATGGGTTGCCCAGATATTTGACGATCTACTAACATGGTAACATGGCTGGGAAACCTAAAGTCTCAGTCAAAGCGGCGCCTGGAGCCGGGTGCTGTCTATTGGTTGGCCGCTCTTCAATATAGAGGAGCAAAACAACTTGGCGGTGGCGGCCGCTCATATCGCCAGAGGGCACTAGAGCAAATTGAACACTAACAGCAAGCCAAATAGCTCACGGAGCTAACGCAAATGGATCTCGAACTGATGTGGAATTCAGCAGGCGACGCCCTGCTGCTCATCCTAGAATGGAAGCGCCTAGCATTTCTGTTCTTGGGTGTTCTAATCGGGTTGACGCTTGGCATCATCCCGGGGATTGGCGGTCTTGTCGGCATGGCCATCCTGCTTCCGTTTACATTCAACATGGACCCCTACACGGCCTTTGCATTCCTCTTAGGCATGGGGGCTGTGACCACCACCGGCGATACCATCCCGGCCGTCTTATTTGGCGTGCCGGGGACAGCGAGTTCGGCGGCGACAGTGCTCGATGGTTTTCCAATGGCCAAGCGAGGCGAGGCGGGGCGCGCATTAAGCGCATCCTATATGGCCTCGCTGTTGGGCGGTCTGTTTGGCGCCTTTTTGCTTGCCATCACGATACCGCTGTTGCGTCCGTTGATGTTGTCGTTCGGCTCCCCGGAAATGTTAGCGTTGAGTGTGTTCGGCATATCGATGGTGGCGACGCTGTCGGGCAGCTCGCCGTTGCGCGGCATTGCCGCCGCCGGCATAGGCGTGATGTTTGCGATGATCGGCTCCGACCCGCAGACCGGCACGTTGCGCTGGACGTTTGACAGTCTTTATCTGTGGGAAGGCATGCCACTGGTACCATTGGTTCTCGGCATATTTGCCTTGCCCGAAATGGCAGACTTGTTCATCAAGCGCACCGCAATCGCCACCGACGGCGCTAAGCACAATCTGCGTGAAGGGACGGTGCTTGGTCTCAGGGACGCCTTCCGCAATTGGTGGTTGGTCTTGCGCTGCGGTTGGATTGGGGCCTTCGTCGGCGCCATCCCGGGCATGGGCGGTTCGGTTGTTGACTGGCTGGCTTACGGCCACGCAGCACGTTCCGAAAAAGGTGCAGCCGAAACCTTCGGAAAAGGCGATGTTCGCGGGGTGATCGCATCTGAGAGCTCCAACAACGCCAAAGAAGGCGGAGCATTGGTCCCGACCGTGGCGTTTGGTGTTCCAGGTAGTGCCAGCATGGCGATCTTGCTCGGCGCGTTCTTGATCCACGGTCTGGTCCCCGGCCCTGACATGCTGACCAAGAACTTGAACGTCACCTACTCGATGGTCTGGTCGATCGCGATTGCCAATATCCTTGGCGCCGGATTGTGCTTCGCATTCAGCGGCACATTCGCGAAGATTGCGTTACTGCGTTATTCAATCGTGTTGCCGTGCATTCTGTCGGTTATCTACATTGGTGCCTTTAACGCCTCGCGCGGTTGGGGCGATCTCTATTTGCTGCTGATTGCCGGTTCCCTTGGTTGGGCCATGAAGCAGCTGCGTTGGCCAAGACCGCCGCTGATCCTCGGCTTTGTGCTGGGTGATCATATCGAGCGTTACATGTTCATTTCCATGGAGCGCTATGGTCTGGAGTGGTTATGGCGCGTACCGGTGATGATCATCCTGGGGCTGGCCATTTTAGGTATTATCCGACCGATTATTCAGGACTGGTGGGAGCGCTCGAAGAAGGCCAAGGCGACTGGTACGCAGAGTTTCGCGTTCCGCTTCCAACCGCCGCAGATCCTCAACATCGTAATCATGGTGGCTGTCGGTTGGGCTCTATACGAGGCGCATCAATGGGGCTTCAAGGCACGCATCGTCCCGCTAATTGTCGGCTACACCACGCTGATCGTGTGCTTCCTGGCGATGCTCAACACCATGTCGCATAACGCAGCAGAGTATGCGGCCAAGCAAAAGGGTGAGGATCATATCCGTGATGCCGGCATCCATATGGATGTGGATTCGGGTACCGAGCATTTGGGGGCCAAGTACGTGCTGACGCGCGGCCTCATCTTCTTCTGCTGGATGCTGGGCTTCATGGGCTCTATGGCGCTCATCGGCCTGATACCAACAGTGCCGTTGTTCTTGATGGCTTTGATGTTCTTCGAGGGTCGCGAAAAGGCGACACTTGTCATCCCGATGGCGATCGGCCTGACGTTCTTCGTCTGGGGTCTTTTCGACTACTTGTTGACGATCCCCTGGCCACCAACGGTACTGGGTGACTTCTATCCGGAATTGAAGAACTGGATCCCGTCGGTGTGATCTGACGACACGCAAAAAAATTATCGGCCGGATTGAGAAATCCGGCCGATTTTCTTTTTAAGGGGTCGCAATCATCTGTCTTGACGATCAGATAATCGGATGCGGCCCGATATGGCGGAACATATTGTGTTCGTGCCAAGGCCCCATTGGCACGACCCGTGTGATGAACTCTTCGCCGAGTTCTTCGATACGGGTGACGCCCAGAAGCGCCAGAGTGTTGCCGATTTCTTCTTCAAGAAACTCCAAGGCTTTGACGACCCCAGCAGTTCCCCCCGCTCCGAGCGCCCAGGCCTGCAGCCGGGCAACACCAACAGCGTTAGCGCCGAGACAAAGTGCCTTCACCACATCGGTACCGCGCGCAAAGCCGCCATCGATCCAGACCTCTGCCCGCCCAGCGACGGCCGCAACGATTTCCGGCAGCATGTCGAGTGTACCGCGCCCATGATCAAGTTCGCGCCCGCCGTGGTTTGAAATATAGACAACATCGATTTTATGTTCGACGGCAAGGATCGCATCCTCAGGCGTCGCAATACCCTTGAGGATCATCGGGCCGCCCCAATAGTCGCGGACCTGGCTCATTTTTTCCCAAGTCATGGCAGCCTGATAATCACGATTTTCACCGGCCACATCGCTCGACGGCCGTGCGAACGCATTCAATATCTGGCGATCGCGAAGACCATAGTGCGCAGAATCAACGGTCATAACGAGAGCGTTGAAACCAGCTTTCTTGGCGGCATCAAGCTTGCCGGCAATCCAATCCATGTCACCGCGGATGTAGAGTTGGTAGATTTTGAAGCCCGGATTAGCTTCTGCAATTTCGTCAACGCTGCTGCGCGCAACAGAACTCAAGATATGTCCCGTTCCGAATTGATGCGCAGCCGTAGCCGCCCCGACTGCACCATCACTATTGATCAGATGCATCGAACCCATGGGCGCCAGCACGACCGGTATCCGGAGCCTCTGCCCCAGCACCTGCGTGCTGCAGTCGAGTTTTGAAACATCCCGCAAGACCCGCGGTTTAAATGCATAGCAATCTAGGGCATAGCGGTTGCGCCGCATCGTTGTTTCGGAGCCCGCCGCCCCATTGACGTAATCCCAGGCAATCTTCGACATACGTCGACGGGCCAGCTCCAGAAATTGCTGGCTGCAACCAAATTCTGCCATAGGGGTCTCCTTTTGCGTGTTTGACAAGCGGCATCGCCGATAAAGGCATTGTAGCTATCGATTAGTGATCGTGTACGTCTGGGTCGGGACCCGGGCCCATGCGTGAGCGCTGATAACCAGGTAAATCCCGTTCCATGTCCCGTAGAGCCGCAAGTGCCAAGTCGCGCTGCGGCGTATCGGCCAGCATTTCCGCCGCCGTATCTATCAACGGGCCGATGTCTGCTTTCGACATGTTGCCTCGGATGACAAAAGTGGTCAGAATGCTTTTCAAGAGCGAATTCAATGCCTCGACTTGGCCTTCGAGCTCCCTAACGCGCGTCTCCGCGCTTGTGTTGTCCGCCATGATCATGTCCCACTCAATTGCCCAGTGTCTTGCTATATCGAGAAAGTGTATCGGCTGGCAGCCACCGCGCAAGCGCGTTCTCTTAAGCGCCGCCATTCGGTCGCATGTGCGGCCCGCCAGGCGGGTGAGGCCCGAATAGCGATTGGCGCGGAGAACAACTTATAACTATTGATCATTTGCCCGCTTTCTGCTGAGCTTGTTAGCGAACGTTAATATCTCGGGGGGAGCAAGACACCCATGGCCAAAGGCAAATCGAAATCAAAAAAGGACAACAAGAGCGTTAACAAGAACTATCGCGGTTGGCAGTCCGATATCATCGTTGATCTGATAAAGCAGTATGACTTCCCGCATATTACATTGAATCCGGGGGCCTCGTTCCGTGGCCTGCATGACAGTCTGGTCAACTACGGCAACAATGAGCCGGCAATGATGCTGTGCAATCACGAAGAGATCGCGGTCGAAATCGCCCATGGCTATGCCAAGGCAACAGGCAAACCGATGATCGCGATCGTACACAATCTTGTTGGCCTCCTGCACTGTAATCTTGCAGTTTATTACGCCTACATCGATCGTTGTCCCATCTTCATTATCGGTGCCACCGGTCCTATGGATGAGGCACGTCGGCGCCCGCATATCGACTGGACCCACACCGCCCTGGTGCAAGGCCAAGCCGTGCGCGATTACACCAAATGGGACTATCAGCCGACATCCATCCATGGCGTTCCTGAAAGTTTTCAACGCGCTTATTCTGTAATGATGACGGAGCCGGTCGGACCGATCTACATGTGCTACGACGCCGCACTTCAGGAGGACCCGTTAACGGAAAACGTGCAATTGCCGCCGGTGGATGCAGTCCGCGTACCGGCTCCGATGATGCCCGAGCCTGAAGCGATGAACGCCATCGCCGATAAGCTCGTCAAGGCCGACAATCCCATCTTGATGGCGGAATATGTTGGCCGGCGCGAGGGCGGGTTCGAGTCACTGGTTGAGCTTGCAGAAACCGTCGGCTCGCCGGTCTGGAGCATTCCCAATGCGCTAAATTTTCCGAACCAGCATCCGTTAAGTTTCACCTTTGACAAATCGATCTTTACCGATCGTGATCTGCTCGTCGGCCTCGACGTTACGGACTACGAAAAACAAACCCATGTCTTGAACTCCACCGAGCGCACGCTTGAGTGCTTGCTGCCCGACAAGTGCGATTATGTTGAAATCGGCTTTGGCGAGTTGAACATTTCCAAGTGGGCCATGGATTATTGCCGCATGCAGCCGACCTCGGTGCGCACGATCGGCGATACCAAGCTTGCCATTCCGCAACTCACCCAGCTCTGTAAGGAGCGCATCGGCGGCAACAGTAAGCTTGAGAAAAAGATTGCCGAGCGCACCAAAGACCTGACCAAACGACACAAGGCAACGTGGGCCAAATGGCAGGAAGAGGCACGCGAGAACTGGGATGCGGTACCGATGTCGACACCGCGCCTGGCGCATGAAGTCTGGGAAGTCATCAAGGAAGAAGACTGGGTCCTGTCGGCGGTTACGCTCAAATACCAGGTCTTCAAGCAATGGAACTTCGACAAATCCTATCGCCATCCCGGCGACGGCCTTGGCACCGCCACCCAATTTGGCATTTCCCTCGGTGTTGCCCTTGCCCACAAGAACAATGGCAAGATTGTTGTTGATCTGCAGCCAGACGGGGATTTGATGTTCGATGCTGGCGCACTTTGGGTGGCCGCCAAATACGAAATTCCGATGTTGATCGTAATGTACAACAATCGTGCCTATTACAACGATTGGGAGCACCAAATCCGCATGGCCCGCCAACGCGGCACGGATGAGAAAAAAGCCCATATCGGTATGGATCTTTATGGGCCCGAGCCCGATTTTGGTGCTCTGGCGCGCTCGATGGGTGTCTGGGGTGAGGGTCCGATCGAGGATCCTAAGGACGTCCGTTCTGCTTTGCTACGTGCGCTTGAGGTTGTGAAATCTGGCAAGCCGGCGCTGGTCGACACGGTAACGCAGCATCGCTGAGCCCTTTAAGGTTGCACAAAACAAAATAGGCCATCAGGTGCTGTCCTGGTGGCCTATGATTTTTTGTGCTGTTGTTGGAGGCAGGCCGCCAACTCAGCCGCGATCGCCGCCGCGGTCGCCACGGTCACGACGTGGCCGCCTATCGCGTCGGGGTGGCCGGTCATTTCCGTCACCGTCACCGTCATCGCCTTGGCGCTCTGGCCTCGGCAATTCCTCGCCGGTCTCCTGATTGACGACTTTCATCGATAATCGCACCTTGCCACGATCATCGAAGCCCAACAGCTTGACATAGACCTCCTGGCCTTCTGCCACGACGTCGCTTGGATGGTTAGGCCGCATTTCACTGGTCAATTGTGAGACGTGGACGAGGCCGTCCTTTGCACCGAAGAAATTGACAAAGGCACCGAAATCCATAAGCTTCACAACCTTGCCGCGATAGACGTGGCCGACTTCGGGTTCCGATGTAATCTCCTTGATCCTCTTCATCGCAGCTTCGATGGCCTCGCGCTTGGCCGCCGCAATTTTCACGGTCCCATCATCATCGATGTCAATCTTGGCCCCACTTTCCTCGACAATCGATCGAATAACCGAACCACCGGACCCGATGACTTCTCGGATCTTATCGGTCGGAATGGTGATCGTTTCGATTCGTGGTGCAAATTCGCCAAGCTCTTCGCGGGTCTTGTCGATCGCCTTGGCCATCTCGCCCAAGATGTGCATCCGGCCACCATGCGCCTGCTCAAGCGCGGTGCGCATGATCTCTTCGGTGATGCCGGTAATTTTGATGTCCATTTGCAGGGATGTAACGCCCTCGGAGGTGCCGGCAACTTTGAAGTCCATGTCGCCCAGATGGTCCTCATCGCCTAGAATATCGGAGAGCACGGCAAAATCATTGCCTTCCTTGATCAACCCCATGGCGATCCCGGCGACCGGCCGCTTCAAGGGGACACCGGCATCCATCAACGCCAGGGAAGAGCCGCATACTGTCGCCATCGATGACGAGCCATTTGATTCTGTAACTTCTGAGACGATGCGCACCGTATAAGGGAACTCTTCCGCCGACGGCATCAAAGGATGGACAGCCCGCCAGGCAAGCTTGCCGTGACCGACTTCGCGCCGACCAGGCCCGCCCATCCTGCCAACTTCACCAACCGAGAAGGGCGGGAAATTATAATGCAGCATAAAGCGCTGCTTTGTCGTGCCCTCAAGCCCGTCGATGAATTGCTCATCATCACCGGTTCCGAGTGTTGCCACAACTATCGCCTGAGTTTCACCGCGCGTGAAAAGTGCCGAGCCATGGGTTCTGGGCAGCACATGCACTTCCGACAATATTGGGCGCACCGTTTTTAGATCACGGCCATCGATACGCATGCCGGTTTTGACAACCGAGCCGCGCATAATGTCCATTTCCAGCTTCTTGAAGGCGGACCCGATGAGATTGGCATCTTCCGGGCTGTCTTCGGGAACCTCGATTTCGGTTTGCACGCGCTCTTTAATCTCACCGATCATATCGGTACGCTTTTGCTTTTCGGGTATTGAGAACGCTTCGCGCAGCCCGCCTTCGGCGATCTGGCGCACTTGCGAATCATATTTCGAGATATCCGGCGGCGTGAATTCCCAAGGATCCTTTGCTGCTGTCTCCGCCAGTTTGATAATGGCATCAATGACCGGTTGGAAATGTTTGTGGCCGAACATTACGGCCTCGAGCATCTGAGTCTCAGAAAGTTCTTTTGCCTCTGATTCGACCATCATCACCGCATCCTGCGTACCGGCGACCACAAGGTCCAAATCGCTCAGCGGCATTTCATCGATCATCGGGTTCAGGACGAACTCATCTTCAATCAGGCCGACGCGCGCTGCCCCGATGGGCCCTAAGAACGGGATGCCTGACAGCGTCAGCGCCGCCGAGGCTGCGACCATCCCCACAATGTCCGGATCGTTCTCGTTGTCGAATGACAACGTTGTAATGATCACCTGCGTTTCATTCTTGAAGCCCTCTACAAAAAGGGGCCGGATGGGTCGGTCGATAAGCCGTGACGTCAGCGTCTCTTTTTCGGTCGGCCTGCCCTCACGTTTAAAAAAGCCACCCGGAATCTTGCCGGCGGCATAGTACTTTTCCTGGTAGTTTACGGTCAGCGGAAAGAAGTCGATACCGGGTCTGGGTGACTTTGCCGCCACCACAGTCGCCAGGACACTAGTTTCACCGTATTGAGCAAAAACGGCGGCATCCGCCTGCCGTGCCATATGTCCAGTTTCAAGTTTGAGCTTTCGCCCGCCCCAATCAATCTCCACGCGATGGATATCAAACATGTTCAGTCTTCCGTGGTTATTTCGTCCATTGAGTTGCACCTGGCGGGCGTTGATCCGCCCTAGCACGCCCGAACGCAAGCCGCGCTCCAAGTGAGACGGCCTGCTCTACTGGTCCTGAGAAAGTGCAGGAAGAAGTTTCAGCGCCGGAGGCCGTGCTTCGCAATAATTTGTTGATAGCGTTCAACATTCTTGGACTTTACATAGTCCAACAGCCGCCGACGCTGGCTCACCATCTTCAGGAGGCCGCGCCGCGAGTGATTGTCCTTCTTATGAGCCTTGAAGTGTTCGGTCAGATTGGTAATGCGCTCGGTCAGAATGGCGATTTGCACCTCGGGAGACCCTGTATCGCCGGATTTAGTCGCATTGTCCTTGATGAGTTCAGCTTTTCTCTCGTTTGAAACCGACATCATGGTATCCTTCTATTGATCTTTAGGGCTTATGCCCGGGATGGTGGCGCGGCCAGGATGTCGTCCAGCCAGGTCACCAAACAGCTACGCGAGCCGTCCGGCCCGCGCAATCCTCGCCTTATACACGAAGCGCTGGGAATTGCGAGAAAAATTACACGTCGGTCGACACACCGCACCAGATTCATTAATCAGCACGCGCCCGGCTGAAGTTGATCAGTGGCCTCTCAAAGGTTGAATACCCGTGTTGGCCGAAGCGCTCCTTCCCATATTTCCCCGACCGCTACTGGCGCACCTCGAAACAGCGCACAAGCCGTGCCGCTGATCGCCGGCGCATCACGCCCGCGCAATAACAGCGCTTGGCCGCACCGCAACCGTGCCGCATCTGATCTCGACACGTCCAGCATATGGATATCGTCGAGCGCGCTGGTAATTGGCATCAAAAGGTGTCTTCGGTCTGTTTCGCCGTCATCACCCACCAATTGCGCATTTTCCAACGCCTCCATGCTCACCGCCTGGCTCTCGACGAAAACACCGACCTTGGTTCGCCGGAGCGCTATGACATGACCGTAGCAGCCGAGCGTGCGTCCCATATCGCGGGCGAGCGAACGCACATACGTCCCTTTGCCGCAAATGGCTTCAAATGTCGCAGTTCCGGCATCTGGCGCATCGATTAGCCGTAAGACATCGATTTCGACGGTGCGAGCCTTCAGGTCCGGCCTCTCGCCATCCCGTGCCAAGTCGTAGGCGCGCGCGCCATCCACCTTGATTGCCGAAAATGCCGGCGGCACTTGCGAGATTTTGCCGGTAAATCGAGGCAGGATCGCTTCGATTTCATCGACGCTAGGGCGCAGATCGCTGCAGTGTACCTCTTCGCCTTCGCGATCGTCCGTCGTCGTCTCCTGTCCCCAGGCGACAGTGAAGCGATAGGCCTTTTCCCGGTCGACCGCAAACGCCACGGTTTTGGTCGCCTCACCGAGCGCGATTGGAAGAATACCGCTTGCAAGCGGATCAAGGGTGCCGGCATGCCCGGCCTTTTGCGCATTGAACAGTCGACGTACAGTGCTGACGGCCTTCGTGGACGTCATACCACCTGGCTTATCGAGAATGACCCAACCGTGGACCGGGTTACCTTTCTTTCGTCGCGCCATATCCCACCGCTCATCAGAATGATGTCCTATTGAGTCTGACCGGTTCAATTCTATGATTTTGCGATGTCCTGCTGGACGTCGGGTTGCCGCAAAATGGCATCGATCCGCCGCGCTTCATCAATGCTTTCGTCGTAACGGAACCTCAGGTCAGGCGCAAATTTTAGTCCAAGTCCCCGCACGGTCTCGCCGCGAATAAATTTTTTGTTGCGCATCAATGCCGCGACGAGCACCTCGACATCGCCATCGCCCAACAGCGTGACGTAGACCGTTGCAAGTTTGAGATCCGGCGACATACGGACTTCAGAGATCGAAATCATTGCGGATTGCAGATCATCATCGTGGACGTCACCGCGCGCCAGCAGCTCGGCCAATCTGTGCCGGATCAGCTCACCGACGCGCAACTGGCGTTGGCTTGGGCCGGCGGCATCAGGCCCCTTTCCGGATTTTCGGGTTTTCTTGGCCATGGTTGTCCCAATTTGTTGGCCGATATCACGTCGTGGGCAGCAGAACGCGGATATTGACAGTGGATCTAAGGGCGTGGTGTACGAATTAATGGGTTCAGTCCAGACGCACTATGTACCACGCGATCCGTCGGCCGCTGTTTACAAAGTCCTTGCAATCGTCTCTGTCGTAAAGCACTCGATTTGATCGCCCTGTCGGATGTCCTGATATTGCTCGAAGGCCATACCGCATTCTTGACCCACCTGGACTTCTTTGACTTCGTCCTTAAAGCGCTTGAGGGTTGACAGCTTGCCTTCGTGTATAACGACGTTGTCGCGCAACAATCTGACACCGGCGCCGCGCTCGACCCGCCCCTCGCTGACTCGGCAGCCGGCAACTTTCCCGACCTTCGAAATATTGAACACCTCAAGGATTTCGGCATACCCGATGAAGTTTTCTTTAATCGTCGGAGAAAGCAGACCGGACATTGCCGCTTTGACATCATCCACCAAGTCATAAATGACATTATAATAGCGGATCTCGATGCCTTCGCGCTCTGCCGCGGCGCGGGCTTGTGTATTGGCGCGCACATTAAACCCGACGATGATTGCATTCGAGGCATTGGCCAGCGCAACGTCGGATTCGGTGATCCCGCCAACGCCGTCGTGCACGATCCGCGCTTCGACCTCGTCTGTCCCGAGTTTTTTCAATGCACCCGCAATGGCTTCGATCGAGCCTTGTACGTCGCCCTTAACCAGCAGCAAGACTTCTTTGCGGTCAGCTTCTTTTAGCTGCTGCATCATTTGTTCAAGGGTTCGCCCGGCACCGACGGCGCCGCGTGCATCCCGCCGCTTGCGATCTCGGTAATCCGTGATTTCGCGCGCCCGGGCCTCATTTTCCACGACCGCGAATTGGTCGCCCGCCTCTGGCGCAGAATCGAACCCGAGCGCCTCAACGGGACAAGAAGGACCTGCCTTGACGACATTCTTTCCGACGTCGCTGATCAACGCGCGCACCCGGCCCCAACTACAACCGGCCACCACGATATCACCCACGCTGAGCGTCCCGCGTTGGACCAGCAAGGTCCCAACCGGTCCCCTGCCCCGCTCGAGTTTGGCTTCGATCACAAAACCTTCGGCGGAGCGGTTTGGATTGGCTTTCAGCTCCAGCAATTCGGCCTGCAGTTGGATGGCTTCCAGGAGTTTATCCAAGTTGAGTCTTTTGAGCGCTGAAATTTCGACTTCCAGCACTTCACCAGACATGCTTTCGACAATCACCTCGTGCTGCAACAACTCGGTCCGCACCCTGGTCGGATCGACACCCGGCTTGTCCATTTTGTTAATTGCTACGATCAGCGGAACGTCGGCGGCTTTGGCGTGATTAATTGCCTCGATTGTCTGCGGCATTACACCGTCATCCGCGGCAACGACCAGCACCACTATGTCGGTTACGCGTGCGCCGCGCGCCCGCATGGCTGTGAAGGCTTCGTGCCCTGGTGTGTCTATAAATGTTATCTTTGCGCCGCTGCCGGTTTCAATCTGGTAGGCGCCGATGTGCTGTGTGATGCCACCGGCCTCGCCACTCACCACATTGGTCTCGCGCAACGCATCCAGCAATGATGTCTTGCCGTGGTCCACGTGGCCCATAATGGTCACCACCGGTGGTCTGGATTGCATATCGGCAACATCATCGACCTCACCGATGAACCCTTCTTCGACATCCGCTTCCGATACCCGCTTTGCCGTATGCCCGAATTCGGCGACGATCAGTTCGGCAGTATCTGCATCGATCACATCGTTAATCTTGTGCATTGCATCTTGCTGCATCAGATAGCGAATGACGTCGACAGCGCGCTCGGTCATGCGATTGGCCAGTTCCTGAATTGTTATGGCTTCAGGAATCGTAACCTCGCGCACAATCTTCTCGCGCTGTTGAGGCCCCATGGCCTTTTGCTTCTCGCGTTCCCTGCGCCGTTTGAGGGATGCAAGCGAGCGTTGGCGCTGGCTCTCATCGAGCGCATTGGTAATCGTGAGTTTGCCCCTTGGCCGTGCATCGCCTGCGCCCCTGCCCGATCGGGCGGGCCGCCCACCACCGCGTTTACGGCTACCCGGTTCGTCATCATCACTGGTCTGTTGCGCAGGTCGCTGCGGGCGTGCGCGCGCCGGCGCCGTTTTGTCTGGCTCGACTTGCGGGACCGGCGTTGGCTTCTTTGGGCGCTCGCGTACCACTATCTCAGGTTTTATGAAACCAACGTCCGGCGATCTGGGGCCGCTTTCCGTACCGGCGTCCGCGCTCGCAGTTTGGCCGGCCGTCCCATTACCCAGTGCGCCGGTTTCCCCAGTTGCCGCTGCCGCAGCATCTGCGGCAGTCTGGGGTGACACCTCCGCTTCGGTCCCGAGCGATTCGGGCGATACACCGGTCTCAGCCACAGTCGTGTCGTCAGCTGTCTCGGGTGCACCACCCTTTGCCGTTTTTGAGCGCGACCGTTTTGGTGTTTCGGCATCAGGCGTCTTGGTGTCCAAGGCCTTTGCGTCAGCATCCTTTTTCGCTGTAGCCGGCTTGGCCGGTTCTACGAGTTCAACGCGTGCTTGTTCTTGTACTTTGTCCGGTGTTGCCCGCTGCTTCTGCGCCTGTGCTGCTGCCAGGGCTTGCTTTCGCGCATCCAGTTCGCTTTGCGACAAGGTCCGTTCGGCGTCCTCACTGGGGGCCGACGTCGATTCATCGACGGCACCTGCCAGTGCACGCTGGCGAGGCGTGAGCTTTTTTGCACCACGTTTGACCGTTGTGGGCGGTGCAGCTTTGTCGGCTTCCGCCAGCGCCGCCTTCGCTTGCTGCTCGGCTTCCGGTGTCAGGACCATCCGCCGCTTGCCCTTCTTCTTGACCACCTCGACGGACTTCGATCGGCCATGCGAAAACTTTTGCTGAATATGTCCAGACTCGACCGAGCGCTTCAGGCTAAGTGGCTTGCGCTCACCCGCTCTGGTCGGTTTCTCGGTCGTTTCCTTCGGTTCGCTCATACTTTACCTATCTGATCCTCTTGGAGCCTACTGGCCTTTTCCAGCAAGCCTCCAAATCTAGCCGTCGACGTCGACCACATACCAACGTATTGAGCCTTATCGACCCAGCGGCCAATTCCTCAGTTCTCCTTCGGCGACACCTCATCGCGCACTCCTGCGGCGCTGATGGCAGCCTCACCGGGCAAATTCACTTCAGCCCCGCCGGTCCCGGCGGTGTCTGATCGATAGTGTGAAAGCTTCAGAGCAGCAGCAGCAAAATTCTGACTGGCCCCTCCACATCTCAATGCAGCATGTACCACATTTGACCGCCCTAACGCCAAACTCAATTCCTCAGAATCAAGAATCGTGATCGTTAATGCGGAAATTTCCTTTTGTTTTGAAATGGCTGCAAAGGCCGCGTCAAGCTTTTTGCACCCATCTTTGCTAGCGTCCGCGGCATGCAAAAGGACAGCGATATCCTCTCCCTCCAGCGCCTTTCGGACTTTGACGAAGCCAGCCACGACCAATCCGGCCTTGCTGGCCAGGCTGAGCGCCTCACGAACACGCCGGGCCAACAGCCGATCCACCGTGTCTGACAAATCAGGAGCAACGGCGACTTTTCGCTTCAAGCTGCGGGCAAAAACATTGGTTCTGGCGGCTTTGTCCACAGATTGGCGCCATGCGGTGATCCACACCCCTCGCCCGGGTAGCCTGCCGGCCAGGTCGGGAACGATGACGCCGTCAGGTCCGGCAACGAAACGGATGAGCGAGGCCCGCGGGCGAACCACCCCGCTTAGCGCGCAACGCCGCGCTCCGTCATGGCCAACGCGCATGCTGTTCTGGTCCCGCTGAGCCGGGGCCTTGCCGCGACGGGGCGCGGTGTGATGTGCATTCGCGTCGTGCATGCCTGATATATGTGCCTCGTACGCATCGTCTAGTTACACTGTTGGGCCAGTTGTCGTGGCGCTGGCGGCAGGGTCGGCCTGCCCATCCGCTTCCACACTTCCGTCCACCGGTGCATCGGCTGCCGTGTCATCGTCTTCCACCGGTTCTTGGTCGTCGATGAGATCTTCAGCAGAGATCCAGCCAAGCGCAACCCGCGCTGCCATGATCATGCCTTCAGCATCCTTACGGCTCACATCGAAGCCATCCAAGATGCCTTTGTGCCGAATAGGTTCTGCGCCTTTTTCTTTGCTTCTCTCCGTCCAGCCGACCAAATCATCGGTTGCGCAATCGGCAAGATCTTCCACCGATTTAATCTCGTTTTCGCCGAACGCGACTAACATTCGCGGTGTCGTGCCCTCGACGGAAATAAGATCATCTTCAACGCCGAGTTCACGCCGGCGCTGATCGAGTTCCTGAGCGACCCGTTCGAGGTATTCTCTCGCCCGTTCTTGGATTTCATCCGCCGTATCTTCGTCAAAGCCTTCAATGTGCGCAATCTCACTGACGTCAACGTAAGCGACTTCTTCGATATCGCTAAAGCCCTCTGTCACCAGCAACTGCGCAATAACTTCATCGACGTCCAAGGATTCCATGAACATCTGCGAGCGCTCAGCAAATTCTTTTTGCCGCCGTTCCGATTCCTCTGCTTCCGTCAGAATATCGATATCCCAACCGGTGAGCTGTGAAGCCAGCCGCACGTTCTGTCCGCGCCTGCCAATCGCCAGCGAGAGTTGTGTCTCGGGCACCACGACTTCGATCGTCTTGGAATCTTCATCAAGCACCACCTTGGTGACTTCGGCTGGTGCCAAGGCGTTAACGATGAAGACCGCAGCTTCCGGATTCCAAGGAATGATGTCGACCTTCTCTCCCTGCAACTCATTGACGACGGCCTGCACGCGTTGACCACGCATGCCGACGCACGCGCCCACAGGATCGATCGAGCTGTCCTGCGTGATGACCGCAATCTTGGCCCGAGATCCCGGATCGCGGGCAACCGATTTGATTTCCACGACACCGTCATAGATCTCCGGAACTTCCATCGAGAACAGTTTCGACATGAATTCCGGTCTGGCCCGGGACAAGAAGATTTGCGGCCCCCGCGGTTCCCGGCGCACATCATAGACGTAAGCACGAATGCGATCGCCGAGCCGAACGTTTTCACGCGGGATCATTTCATCGCGCCGGATAATGGCTTCGGCCCGACCGAGGTCGACGATCACATTGCCGTATTCAACGCGCTTGACAGTCCCGTTGGCGATTTCACCCACGCGGTTCTTGTATTCTTCATAGTGGCGTTCACGCTCCGCGTCGCGCACTTTTTGGACGATCACCTGCTTAGCATTCTGCGCAGCGACACGCCCGAAGTCCATGAGTGGCAGAGGTTCCACGATAAGATCGCCAATTTCCGCATCGGGTTTGGCATGTCGCGCATCTTCAAGTGTAATTTCGGTCGATTCGTTCTCGATTTGCTCGACCACGGTCTGCACGCGCTGCAGCGAGGTCTCACCGGTTTTTGGATCGATCTCGCATCGAATATCGTTTTCAGCGCCGTAGCGGGACTTTGCAGCCTTCTGGATCGCATCCTGCATCGCCTGAATGACGATCATTCTGTCGATCGATTTCTCCCGCGCGACAGCGTCTGCAATCTGCAAGAGCTCTATTCGGTTCGCACTGATTCCAGCCAATGACATACCTGCAATCCTCACTTCACCTGCGCTTGTCCATCGGTGATCGCATCGCTTGCATCACCGATTTGGCCTGATTTCTTGGAACGCCGAAGCGCTTCCGTAATGAGTTCGTCGCTTAGTACCAGACGGGCTTCCGAAATGAGTGACAACGGCAAGCCAACAACCTTTTGTCCAAGCTCACCCAAATCGCAATACAACCGCGCCTCGCCGTCTTCGTATCCCTCGATCGGGCCGCGAAATCGTTTTCTTCCGCTAATCAATTCGCGCATATCAATTCGCGCTTCATAGCCTTTCCAGTTTTCGAAATCGCATGGTCTTACAAGCGGGCGATCGATACCCGGAGAGGACACTTCAAGGCGGTAGGCCCTTTCAATCGGATCATGCACATCGAGAAGCGGTGACAGCTGCCTGGACACGGCCTCGCAGTCATCAATCGACATCGACCCATCCGGCCGTTCCGCCATGATTTGCAGTGTCTGGCCATCCTGCCCGGTCAATTTCACCCGCACCAATCGAAATCCTAGATCTTTCAGCGTCGGTTCGACGAGCTCAGCGACGCGTCCAGCCACGCCAGTTTCAATCATGAAACGCTCATCGAGATCACGATTAACCATTGTCTTCGTCGCGCCCGCTGCCATCTAATCTGTATTTTAGTATGTTTCGTTCGCCCAAAAGAAAAAGAGCGGACCCTTTCGGACCCGCCCACAAAGTTGAGATGATCATGAGCCTCTCCACGTTATGTGATAAGTTACGCAGAAGCAAGTAGAAATCTTGCCCAATGCCCCAACTTATTCACGTCTGAATCGAAAATAATAACATCGCCGATTTTTTTTTACCGCCTTGCTCTCATAACGGGTTCGCGGCCAATCGCCGGTGCGATAACGCCAGTCCTCAGCTTGGCGCGCCAGCCACATGAAATTCGGATCATGGTGTGTGGCAATCATGATCGCGCGGGCGTAATCACCAACATCCGTTGCTATGCGCAACTCACTACCCGGTGCCATTACCCTCGCCAGCGCCTTAAGCGTGCTTGGGTTAACCAATCGTCGTTTATGATGGCGTCGTTTGGGCCAGGGGTCCGGAAACAAAAGAAAGGTTCGGTTGATTGCCTGGTCCGGCAGCCAGCGCAAGACGGGGCGCACGTCGTTGGGATAGACAACAATCGTCCTTAGCCGCTCCTCTGCGATGGCAGACACAACTTTAGCGACGCCGTCGATAAATGGCTCGCACCCGATAATGCCAATGTTCGGATGTTGCCGGGCTTGCCACAAGAGATGCTCGCCGCCCCCAAAGCCGATCTCAAGCCACACCTCATCCACCGGCTGGCCGAACAGATCGGTCAGGCGCTGCGGCGCCGGCCGATCAAGATTGAGATCTGGGGCCGTTTCTAGCCGATCGAGGTAGTGAGCCTTGCGAGAGCTCAGTCGCCGGCCGCGCCGGCGCCCAAACGATGGCAGTTCCCGACCAAACTTGAACTCATCTGCGCCGCCCATAGTTGCGGTTGCCTATGCTCGTGCCCTAGACGCACACTGGTCTGGCGCATCGGCGCAAGCAGTCTCCTTACACCAGCGCTGACTTCAGCTGATCCGCGAGATCGGTTTTCTCCCAGGAAAACCGGCCGTCACCATCCGGATCGCGCCCGAAATGGCCATAAGCCGCGGTCTTGGCATAGATCGGCTTGTTGAGGCCGAGATGCGTCCGGATACCTCTTGGCGAGAGATCCATAATTTCTACGAGCGCATTTTCGATCTTGCTCTCATCAACCTCAGCCGTGCCATAGGTATCGACGTAGACCGACAGTGGTTGTGCAACACCTATGGCATATGCCAATTGAATACTGCAGCGATCCGCAAGCCCAGCCGCCACCACGTTCTTGGCGAGATAGCGGGCGGCATAGGCCGCTGAGCGGTCAACCTTTGTCGGGTCTTTACCGGAAAACGCGCCACCGCCATGCGGAGCCGCCCCACCATAAGTATCGACAATGATCTTCCGGCCGGTCAGGCCGCAGTCTCCGTCGGGGCCGCCGATGAAGAACTTACCCGTCGGATTAACGTGCCACACCGTATCATTGGTGATCCAGCCTTCCGGTAGCGCCTTGTGAACATAAGGGGCAACCAGCTCTTTCACCTGTCCTGAGGACATATTCTCGACGAGGTGTTGGTGGGAGACGACAATCTGCGTTGCGCCGACCGGTTTGCCGTTCTCATAGCGGACGGTCACCTGGCTCTTTGAATCCGGGCCCAGGACCTTTTCCATATCCGCATGCCGGGCTTCGGCGATAAGCCTCAGAATCTTGTGGGAATAGTGGATGGGGGCCGGCATGAGTTCCGGCGTCTCGCGACAGGCATAGCCGAACATGATTCCTTGGTCACCAGCGCCTTCGTCCTTGTTGCCGGCGGCATCGACGCCCTGAGCAATATTGGCGGATTGCGGATGCAGCAGCACGCGGATGTCCGCATTTTCCCAATGGAAGCCATCCTGCTCATAGCCGATATCCTTGATGGCCATCCGTGCCACGTGCGAGATCCAGTCCGGCGTAATTGTATTGGGCCCGCGTGTCTCGCCGGCAATTACGACGGTGTTGGTGGTTGTCAGTGTTTCCGCTGCGACCCGGATCTGCCAGGGATCGATGCCAGCCTTTGGTCCTTCGTCAAAAAACAGGTCGACGATTTCATCGGAGATACGGTCGCTGACCTTATCGGGGTGGCCCTCGGATACGGATTCACTGGTAAATAGATAGGATTTGCGCGACAAGGTCGGCCCCCTTATGCCTTTGGTTATTGTCATGAGAATTGGGCGGTTTTTGCAGCCTTTTAGAGCTTGGGTCAAGCCTTAGGCCCGATTTTCCATCTCCGACGGCGCCAAAATCTTCGTAAACGCGAAGGAAAAAACGATCGGACTACGCCCCATCTTCGGTCTCTGAAGCGTCAACCGCCGCCAGGGCCCGGACTAGGTCAATGACCGATTTCCTGACCCGTGAATCGGCAATTCTTGCAAAGGCACGATTTAGCTCAAGGCCCTCACGACTATAAAGAAAATCAAATACAAAGCTGTCTGCGCCCGCCTCTGAGAAGCCACCACTTTCCGCCTTAACCGCGTTGGCGCCGGCAAGGTCATCAAAGAAAAATTGCACCGGGACTTCTAAGGCGGTGGCCAGTTCAAACAGCCGGCTGGCACCAACGCGGTTAATACCCTTTTCGTATTTCTGTACTTGCTGGAAAGTCAGACCAAGTTGATCAGCAAGCTTTTCCTGACTGAGGCCCAGCATCATGCGCCGCAGTCTGACGCGACTGCCGACGTGAACGTCTATGGGATTAGCCCGTCGGGCACTCGTATCATTGCTGATTTTCGCTATATCGTCGTCTGCCTTAGTCATTAGAACCTTCGCATTAGTTCCAAAGCCCCGATGCATGGGTGGGTGTCGCGTGTCTCGTCCATCAAAGCTCATTGTAAATGGAAGCGGGCCCCATCGTCTATGCATGTGCCCCCGGTCTTGACCGTCGTGTTAGGGTGCGTGACGCTCCCTCAGCACAGAAAATGACGAGCAATCCAATCCAAAGGCTCCAGAAAATTGCATCGCCGTAGACGGCATAAAGTGTTTTTTTGCCAACCCCGGGCACCGAAGTATCGATCACGCCTTTGACATTCAGTCCCAGAACGTGCACCAGCCGGCCACGCGAATCGACCACACCGCTAAGCCCGTTGTTGGCAACCCTGATCAATGGCAGGCCTTGTTCGACGGCGCGCAATCGCGCCTGATGGAAGTGTTGGTAAGGCCCCGTCGAGTGGCCGAACCACGCATCGTTGGTGACGTTTATGATCATCGCCGGCCGCTTCGGGCCTGAGACTGAGGCCGCTGGAAAAATAACCTCATAACAAATCAGCACGCTCGATAGGGGCAGGTGCTCCAGCGTCAGCAGCGGCCTGGGTGCGGGCCCCGCTGCAAAGCCACCGCGCTGCCGGGTTAGTGATTCAAGGCCGATGCGCTCCAAGAGCGTCTGAAACGGCAAATACTCGCCGAATGGAACCAAGTGGTTTTTATCGTAGATGGCTATCACCCGCCCGCCTTCACCGAACGATATGACGCTGTTGTAGACGTCAAGCTTGCCATCAACGCCGCGCTGCCGGCGCAGTGCGCCAGCGATAAGTGTTGTATGCTTCGGGATGACACTTGCGAGGATATTCATGGCTTCAGGCGTCTCAAGAGGCAGGAACGGCATTGCCGCTTCGGGCCAGATCACGTGCGTAATTCCGGCCAGCCGATCGGTCTCGCCCTTTGGATTCCGCATTGACATCTTAATATGCTGCTCGAAGACGGCGCGTTTAAGGTCATGGCGAAATTTGTGCTTTTGGGGAATGCTCGGTTGGACAAGTCGCAATCGCGCGCTAGATTGATAGTCTGGATCGGCAGCGGCAAGCTGTATACCACCATAGATCCAGCCACCGACCAGCGGCACGAATATAAGTACGACGCTGATGATGGCGAGCGTTGGTTGGCGACCGGTCAACGTAGCTCGGCCAACTGCGATGTAAGGTGCGCCAAATACCAGCACGGAAATCAATGTCAGCCCGAAGATCCCGAATAGTCCAGCGGTTTGCATGATCTGCAACGGCCAGGTGAGCGCATATCCGAGGGCATTCCATGGAAAGCCCGTAAGGACCGTACCCCGTACCCACTCGGTCACCGAGAGCGCCAGCGCCAGCGCGACAACCGGCGCAATATGGTCGGCCACACGCGATGTGTCAGCGCCAGAACCGCGTGCGCGCGCGACAATCAGCAATGCTGTGATAGCCCCCGCCAGTCCGTGAAACAGAGCCAGCCCCGCCGGCAGCAGCGTTACAGCGAACGGCAACAACCAGGCAAATGCGTCTGCTTGCACGAGAAAGGCAAAGCCGATCCAATAAAGACCTGCAAAATGAAAACCAAAACCAAACCACCACGCCACAATAGCCGAGCCCAAAACTGCTTGCAGTGGCGTTGGCCCGACGCCATCGCGGCCCTCGGGTTCGACGCGGGCCATGATGAGGATCAGCAGCACGGGCAGGGTCAGAAACAGTATCGGTGACAGGAAAAGCGGTGCCATCGCTGCTGCAGAGGCGAGGCCGGTCAGGAAAGCGACAAGATAGGCTTGCCAGCCGTGACATGAACGTAGCCACGCGCTGCCCGGCGCCAGTCTGTTGCCAAACGTCCTCGCAATCATCGCCGCCGACTTTCCGAGCTCGACCCGCCTATGCCCTGCCTAATTCATGACCAATTTGCTCAGCTGGCGTCATCCAGCGGCGCCGACGACCTATCAATTTTGTCGAGATGAATCTTCAGCTTCTTCACCCGCCGCGGATCGGCATCGAGCACTTCAAACTCGATGCCGGAGGGATGCGGCACAATTTCTCCACGCGCCGGCACCCGGCCGATCAACGAGAACACTAAACCACCAAGCGTATCGATTTCCGATTCCTCACCAGGTTTCAACAACACCACATCGAGTTTGGCTTCCAACTCATCGATCGGTGTACGCGCGGAAGCAATTGTTCCAAGTCGCGGATCTTCAGAGATGTGTGCCGCCTCCTCTTCATCGTGCTCGTCTTCGATTTCACCGACCACCTGTTCGACCAAATCCTCGATCGTCACCAATCCATCGGTTCCGCCGTATTCATCGACCACCAATGCCATGTGAATGCGCGTCGTCTGCATCCGTATCAAGAGGTTCATGGCCGGCATCGACGGCGGCACGTATAAGATCGGCCGACGCACTTTTGCTGCCGCAATCGCAGTATTCAGCACTTTGCTATTTGACGACGTAAGGAAGCCCGCGCTCTTTGACAGAGCTGATTTTGAAGGGTCCTGCGCGACCTGTTCCCGCCCCTTAGACAAACCTTTCAATCCTGATGAATTGTCAATGAGCCAGCTCAATAGGTCCTTAATATGGATCATGCCTCTGGGATCATCGAGTGTTTCGCGAAACACGGGAATCCGTGAAACCCCTGCTTCATCGAAGAGCTTCAAAAGTGTGCGCACGGTCTCCGTTTCATCAATTGCAATGATATCTGCACGGGGGATCAGGACATCTTCCACCCTCAGCGAACCGAAGTGCAACATTCGGATGAGCATTGCGCGCTCTTCTGGAGAAAAGCCGCTATCGCCTTCCGTGTCCGATCGCAGGGCTTCGTCGAGTGATTGGCGAAGCGTCTGGCCGCCGGGTAAGCCAAGCTTGGTTCTGAGGGTTGTAAGCCAGCTTGGCGCGTTGCTGGATTTACTCTCCTCGTTCTGGAGCGTGTCAGTCCGAGGTGGTAACGGGTCGGTAGTCATTGTCTTTGTAAATAAGCGACCGGTTTGCCCGGTTGAGCCTAACCTCCTTTATTGCCTCGAGGCTGGTCGGGCAACCTGATACGGATCAGGTATCCCGAGGCGCTGAAGTATGGCTGTCTCGAGCGTTTCCATCGTAACGGCTTCAGCGTCCGTTTCATGATCAAAATTCAATAGGTGCAAAATCCCGTGTACGATCAGATGTTGCAAATGGTGCTGCCGCGGTAGGCCGAGCGCCACGGCTTCCCGGGCCAGTGTTTCTTGCGCGAGCGCTATGTCACCCAGAAAATAGGCATCAACTTTGTTAACCGGGTACCCCGAAGCCGCGCGCGCAGCAAATGACAATACGTTTGTTGGTTTATCCTGACCGCGGTGATCGCGATTGAGAGCGCGAACAAGCGCATCATCCATCAGCGCAACGGCAACCTCACAAACGGGATGCGCGAGCTGGCACATCTGCCCAACCGCATCGGCGCAGGCTGTTGCCAGACTTTCTATATCGCCATAGCCACGCCAATCGCCGGCGTGCCGCAAAACGCTTATCTCGATTCGCCCGCCTGCCAGCCCAGCCTCTGCCGTCGGTTCAGACAACGGTGCTAGATCCACCCGGCGATCGTCAGGAGCGCTCATTCTTGGGGCGGTACTTTCGTTTCTGCCCGGTCATAAGCGGCGACAATCCGTTTCACCAGCTCACGCCGGACAACATCATCGCCAGAGAACCGAACAACCTCGATCCCATTTACGTCGCCAAGCAAGCTAACCGCCTGCTTAAGGCCCGACTGCTGCCCTGCCGGCAGATCAATCTGTGAGGGATCACCTGTTACAACCATTTTCGAGTTTTCCCCCAAACGGGTGAGAAACATCTTCATCTGCATGGTTGTCGTGTTCTGAGCTTCATCGAGAATTACAAACGCATTTGCAAGTGTTCGCCCGCGCATGAATGCCAGCGGCGCAATCTCTATGACCCCTGAATCGATATCACGTTCGACCTTTTCCGGCGCCAATACATCATAAAGCGCATCATAAAGCGGCCGCAGATAGGGATCGACTTTCTCTTTCATATCGCCAGGGAGGAAACCCAATCGCTCGCCGGCTTCGACGGCCGGCCGTGATAGAATGATCCGCTCGACCAGGCCGCGTTCAAGGCACCGCGCCGCAAATGCGACAGCGATATAGGTTTTGCCGGTTCCGGCCGGGCCTATGCCGAACACAAGATCTTTGGCCTCCAGTGCTCGGATGTAGTCGGATTGCACTTTTGTGCGCGCCGTGACCAGTCGCTTACGCGTATTGATTTTTGCAGGCCCAGCATCACCGGGATCATCGTCCTCCGGCGAATGGCGTATCAGCCCATCGAAATCACCGGCTGCCAATGCTTCGCCCTTGGTCGCACGCTCGTAAAGCTTTTCCAGTACAAACTTTCCTGTTTCGCAGGCTGCCGCCGAGCCGTTGAGGACGACGACATTACCGTGCGCATGCGCCTCGATGCCGAGGCGGTCCTCCAGCAGGGCCAGATGACTATCGTATTGCCCAAGCAGGAGATTAAGGGATCGATTGTCTTCGAAGGGGATGACGACCCGCACTGTGCTTTGCTTGGCTTTCGCCGAGCCGCCGGAACCAGCAACTGGTGAACCGCGATTTGCAGCCAAAATCAGCTCTCCTGGCCGTCGATCAGCGCGCTGCCGATGACCGCCATGCTTGCGTGGATCTGAGATCTAAAGCTCATAAAGTCCCTATAGCCACAAAAAGCGAAAAATGGATTACGGGGCCTGCCCGCTATCCCGCCAACAGTTAGCCATAGCATCGGGCCGCAGATCAAGGCCCGAATCCTCAAAACCCCCGTCATTATTGCATTTGAACAATGCCACCGAGGCTGTTGCGGCTTGAAGAGGATATTTCCACGTTGAAGATATGGCCGATGGCAGATGGCTCGGCATCGGCATGTACGGCTTGAAGATACGGCGATCGGCCAATCAATTGCCCGCTGTGACGGCCGAATTTTTCGAACAGAACAGGAACTATTCGTCCGATGCACGCCGTGTTGAATTTACTTTGTTGGCTTTCCAGAAGTCGCTGCAGGCGCTGCAAGCGGTCATCTGCAACTTCGGTTGCGATCTGATCGTCAAGATTTGCAGCCGGCGTGCCAGGGCGGGCACTATACTTAAAGGAGTAGGCCTGGGCGAATTCGACCTGTCGAACGACATCCAGTGTCGCTTCAAACTCAGCATCGCTTTCACCAGGAAAGCCAACGATGATGTCTGTCGACAACGCGATATCCGGGCGTGCACTTCGAATGCGATCCACCAGGCGCAGATAGTCGGCAATCGTATGCTTTCTGTTCATGCCAGCCAGTACACGGTCGGATCCGGCCTGAAACGGCAAGTGTAGATGCGGCATCAGCGCATTGACGTCACGATGCGCACGAACGAGATCATCCGTCATGTCGCAGGGGTGACTGGTCGTATAGCGCAATCGATCAAGCCCATCGATCTCGTCCAGTCTGCGGATGAGAGCCGCCAATGACCAACTCTCGCCATCTGGTCCCTCACCATGATAGCCGTTGACGTTTTGCCCAAGCAGCGTGATCTCCTTCACGCCTCGTGCGACCAGCGCCATGGCCTCTTCGACGATCGAGAGTACGGGACGGGAATATTCAATCCCGCGGGTATAAGGCACGACGCAGAACGTGCAGAATTTATCGCAACCTTCTTGCACGGTCAGGAAGGCGCTCGCCTGGCGCCGCGCGGTGCGCTGTGGCAAGTGCTCGAATTTATCCTCGTCTGGGAACTCCGTATCAACGAGGCGTTGGCCATCACGCGATGCTTTGGTGACGAGATCGCCTAAGCGGTGATAGCTCTGCGGTCCTACGACGACGTCGACCACCGGCGCACGCCTTAGAATTTCTTCGCCTTCTGCCTGTGCCACACAGCCAGCCACCGTGACCACTGTCGACTTACCTTCGCCCGCCCGTTCGGATTTGAGTTGTGCGACCCGGCCAAGTTCGGAATAAATTTTTTCGGCCGCCTTTTCGCGAATGTGGCACGTATTGAGAACGATAATATCAGCGTCCTGCATGTCGGACGTTTGACGGTATCCCCGCGTGCCAAGCGCTTCGCCCATGCGCTCGCCGTCGTAGACGTTCATTTGGCAGCCGTATGCTTTGATAAAGACCTTTTTGCCATCCTGCATCACACGTTCACCGTCCAGCACAAAACGCCCGTTATACAATGCCCAACACCAAGTGCTCACGCCACACAACAGAGCCCCTATTCCGCCGGGTCAACGTTCGACGGAAAGTATGACTCCGCCACCCAAACGATAGGTTAACGGCTCCAAGCTCGGAGCCGTTTCTGCACTGCAGCATAAATGAACGCTAACCGCAATTGCAACCAATGTGACCTGTGACAAACGGCAGCTCAGGGGAAATTTTGAGCATAAGAAATTGAATTATAATAATTAATACGCCTCCTCCCGTATCCGCTTATCATGTCGGCATTCTATTGCGTCGGCGGCCCCTCTAAGTGACCATTGCGTCGCAGCAATCCAACCAAGGTTTCCCGAATTTCGATTTCTGTTTCCTGAGCCAGATGCTTACGATCCTTAAATTCGTCAAGCCGCCGCGGCGTTCCGATATGAATATGCACATCGATCGGTCCGGCCTGCAGCAGGCTCCAGGCGTGGCTAACCAACCCCATTTCACCGTACCATCCGGTGAGCTGTGCCCGTTCTGCCCGACTGAGCGGGACCCCGTGCAGATGTGTGTAGGCAACAGTAAGCGATTGGACCAGTGCAGCGCCGGCTGGCTCGGCGTCGACACCCCTTGTTGGTTTTGCGGCTGCAAACAGGGATGTTTTGAAATTCAACAATCGATTGCCGTCGCTGGATGTACCCTCTGCAAAGAGCACGACATTGTCGCCCTGTGCCAATCGCCCGATGATTTCGTTGGCGGTCTGCCCGGCGCTTTGACGTCGCGCCCGATCGACGAAGACTGTGCGTTGTAGCCTGGCCAACGACGCAACAAGTGGCCAGCCTCGCACCTCATGTTTTGCTACAAAGCTGAGTGGGCCCACAGCCGAGATCACCGGAATATCAAGCCAGCTTGAATGATTGGCAACAATCAGTGCGGCACGACCCGGTGTCAGGTTGCCCTTGGTATGGATGCGGATGCCGAGGAGTCGGCACAGATTACGATGATACCAAACGGGGAGCGCCTTCGCATATTGCGACTTGGTCATCAAAAGCAGGCCCTGAACCGGCATCAGCGGCAACGTCAAACCAAGGAAGCCCATAAGGCGGGCCATCGCACAAAGCTTTGCCGCCCACCCAGGCGCTTCATGATGTATCTCCGGTTTCGACATCGTCACAGCTGTGCCTCTAACGATTCAAATTTGAAGCATGCAACTCCACACCACACATGTTACAGCCCCCGGCACATAATGACAGCATCGCCCGGGCGCGCCCGCCCGCTGGTATAATAGTTCTTGCGCCGCCCGGTTTCCATAAAGTCGAACGCCTCATAGAGCGCTATCGCCGGGCGATTGTCGTCTGCAACCTCCAGCATTAGCTGTTTTGCGCCTTGTTCACGGAGGTGTAAGAGCAAAGCCTGCAACAACAGGGCGCCGATCCCTTTGCGCTGCGCTGCAGCCGCGACACCTATCGACAATATTTCAGCTTCATCGGCGGTAAATTGGCAAAGGACAAAGCCGCAGAGGCTATGGTCCTGGCGCGCGCCAAGGGCCAGCGACGTCGGTAGAGATAGGATGTCGCGAACGCTTTTTGGGTCCCAGCCATCAGAAAACAAGCCTGAATGTAGTCGTGCGATGTCGTCGGCATGCGAATAGTCCAGTCTGGTAATTTGAGGTTCCATTCGCGTTTATTGTGTAACCAATTCAGGTCGCTCGAATTTGCGGTTCCGCGTCCGGCGGCCGGACATAGTTCGGCACCGGCATTTTCGACGCGGGCGTACGCGTCGCTGCCATGGCAGCCAACGTTTCGGCATCCGGCCACTGGACCTTAGATCGGATGTGATGCGCGGGATCAGCCATCGCAGATATTAAGATGTCGGAACCGGCCCCAGCAATAATGACCGGCAATTGCGGTGCCGCCTTGCCGGCTGCGTCGCATGCAACAGCCATAACGTCAGTGGTAGGGCTGGCGTCAGCATCGAAGTCCTGAACATAGAGATGTCCGCGTCCGGCCGGCATCGCCACTCTGATCGGCAGCGCTAGCAGTGGTTCTGCGCGTTTTGCACGTGCCGCAACGATTTCCAGGCTCGCAATACCGACCACCGGTGCTGATATTGCAAGCGCGATCGCGCGTACCACAGAAAGCCCGACACGCACTCCGGTAAACGTGCCGGGACCCGTGCTGACGGCCAGTCGGTCGATATCACTGAATGCCAGTCCAGCTTCCGACATTACAGACTTGATCATCGGGATTACGGCCTCGGCATGTCCACGCATCATATCGTCGCTTGCAAGCACTGCGCGCGGCGCGGCATCCCCGGTCGATAGACTGCACACCGAGCAGCAACCCGAACTGGTTTCGACGGCAAGAAGGTTCATTTTGATCAATTTTTTTGTTCTGTGCCAACCGCGGCTCTCAACGACGGCCATGGCAATACAAGCGAGGCCCCATGGCTCAAATGACCCGCGCCATTTCCTCGAAACTGAACCGTGGCAGGCGATCGAACACGCCGGCTGGGTCGCCATACCCCAATGAACAGATGAAGTTGGACTTGATGGTCGTTTCTGCGAAAAATTCGGCGTCCACACCGGCATTGTCGAATCCCGACATCGGCCCGGTGTCGAGCCCAAGCGCCCGCGCTGCGATAATAAGATAGGCGCCTTGCAATGTGCCATTTCGGAAAGCCGTTTCCTCCGCCAATGCCTCACTGGTGGTGAACCAGCTCTTGGCGTCGGCATGTGGGAAGAGCTTCGTCAGATGATCATAGAACTTGAGGTCGTGACCAATGATTGCCGTCACAGGCGCTGCCATGGTCTTGTCCCGGTTGGCCGAAGACAAGTGTGGTTTCAATCGTTCTTTTGCCTCCGGCGAACGAATAAATAGCAGGCGTGCCGGCATGCAATTGGCACTTGTAGGCCCCATTTTCATGACGTCGACCAATTGATGCAGCAGGCGGTCAGGCACGTCCTTGTCCAGCCACTTGTTCTGGGTTCGCGCTGTCATGAAAATTTGGTCGAGCGCTTGCTTGTCAATCGACTGAGCCATTCACATCTCCACTCATCACCTGCTCACCATCGTGATGGCTATCACAAACCAATTGGCGACACTGGCAAACAGATCAAATCGCCTGCACCTCCTCGACCTCCGGACAGAAGTGGCGCAACAGATTTTCGATCCCGTTCTTCAGCGTCGCCGTGGAGCTCGGACAACCGGCACAGGCCCCGCGCATATGCAGGTAAACAATACCGTCGCGAAAACCGTGAAAGGTGATGTCGCCGCCATCGTTGGCAACCGCTGGGCGTACGCGCGTATCCAAGAGTTCTTTAATGGTTTCAACGACTGCAATATCCTTGTCATCGAAATCCTCGGCGATCGCCGCTTCGCCATCGCCCTCGATCACGGCACTGCCTGACATGAAATGATCCATGATCGCGCCTAGGATTTCAGGCTTAAGGTGCTGCCATTCCGCCTCCCCTTTTGTCACCGAAATAAAATCGGATCCGAGGAACACACCTTTGATGCCGTCAATGGCAAACAAACGCGTTGCGAGCGGTGACTGGGCGGCCGCCTCAGCATCGCGATAGTCTGCGCTGCCATCCTGCATGACCTCGCGGCCTGGCAAGAACTTAAGTGTTTCCGGATTAGGCGTCGCTTCCGTCTGTATGAACATCTAAGGTCTCCCGAGAAAAGCCGTTGGGCGTCTGGCGGCCAATTGTTGTCGCCAAGGGGTCATACCGCCCCTATCACATGGCGTCCATCACTTCAAAGTCGAGTGTGACCATTAAGGTGGGTTCAGATGCGCTGTCAGGCAAGAGCCTTTAGATCATCGAGCGTCATGTCGCCCGGAACAATAACGATCGGCACCGGGAAGGTTCCGGCCGATTTACCCAATCCGAGCGATGAGACGAGCGGTCCTGGACCGCTTTGTTCGGTCGACGCACCGAGCACCAGGATCGCAATATCCTCATCATCTTCGATGTGGCCGGTGATTTCCTCGATATTCTTACCTTCCCGAACAACTTCTTCGGTTACGACATTGTCAAATCCGGCATTATTCAACTTGCGTCTAAACAGTCGGAACAGGGCTTTGGCCTTATTCGTTTCCTCTTCCATCTGCACCTGGCGCACGCCCATCCAATGCTGGAAGTTTTGTGGCTCGATGATGTAAAGCATGACGATGGTGCCGCTCGTATGTGCAATACGACTGGCGCAGAAATAGAGCGCGGCATCAACTTCCGGAGACTCATCTACGAAAAGCAGATACTTCCGGTGGTGCCCTTCTTCGTAAGATCGCCGTTTCTTTGTTGTCGTCATGCCTGCATGCTGCCACGTGTCGGGGTGCTCGGCAACATAATCTCCGTGTATGACATAAAACTATTATTGCACTGGGGTGCGGCCTGAGTGTCGCAGCGGGCACTTTCAAGACGCCAAGATACGACGCGGTTACGACCCGACAAAACCCACAATTTTCCGCACATCGCGCATGACGGGATCGGCAATTTCTCGCGCACGTTTGGCGCCGTTCGACAGAATTGTATCGATCGCCGCCGGATCGTCCATCATGCGGTTCATCTCTCCAGCGATCGGCGCCAACTTGGTGACACACACCTCCGCCAACGCTTTTTTGAAGGCTGAGAATTGCCCGCCACCGAATTCTGCCAGCACCTTCTCTTTGGTCGTATCGCTGAGTGCTGCGAATATGCCAACCAGGTTGTCCGCCTCCGGTCGACCGTCAAGGCCATTTACGTCGCCTGGCAGCGGTTCCGGATCGGTTTTGGCTTTTTGAATTTTCTTTGCAATCGTATCGCGATCATCTGTCAAATTGATCCGTGACATTTCCGAGGCATCGGACTTCGACATTTTCTTTGTTCCATCACGCAAGCTCATAACCCGTGTTGCAGGCCCGAGGATCACTGGTTCGGGCAGCGGGAAGAATTCGCCGCTGTCATAGCCGCAGGCAACAATTTCATCTGCGAAATCATTGTTGAATTTTTGGGCGATGTCGCGACAAAGTTCGAGGTGCTGCTTTTGATCGTCGCCAACGGGCACGTGTGTCGCACGATAGGCAAGAATGTCTGCCGCCATAAGTGTCGGATAGGCGTAAAGTCCTACGGAGGCGTTTTCCCGATCCTTGCCGGCCTTTTCCTTAAACTGTGTCATACGATTGAGCCAGCCGAGGCGCGCCACGCAATTAAACAGCCAGGCGAGTTCTGCATGCGCGGCAACCTGACTTTGATTGAAGATAACCGAGCGCGATGCATCGACCCCGCACGCCATGTAGGCGGCGGTGACCAAGCGCGTCGCCTTGGTGAGTTCTTCAGGTCCACCCCAGATGTTGCGGGCCTGTGTGATGGCGTGCATATCGACGACGCAATAGATGCAGTCTTGCGTTTCCTGCAATTTGATCCACTGCAGCATGGCCCCCAGATAATTGCCAAGATGCAGGCTGCCGGTGGGCTGCATGCCCGAAAAGACCAGAGGTTTGTACGTCATGTCGGCACTCGAAGTACGCGCCCAAGTCGGCATCGGCGACGGGCGCCAAAGTCGATGGGCTCGGGATTAGGGATCGTGCAAGGGATGGCTGGGCCAGCCGCCGCGCGATAGGTGCAGCCGCTTTATCCGGTCCGACGCAAGGATGCAAGGATACGCTTCAGATTTGCAGCGCCAGTGACCTGGCAAGTGACAAAATACACCATGGCGCCGAGCCCCACCAAAAGCCCGAGCGATAGCAATTGTAACAGAAGGCCGCTCTTGGCGTTAAGGTATGGCGAGAGCTGATAAGCGCAAAGCCAGAGGACAAGGCCCATTACCGCGCTTGCCACAATGATCTTGGGCACCGCCACGACGATATCCTGATCGGCCTCGAATTGCCCGCGCCGGACCAATGTCGCCCATAGCAGGCCGGCATTGAGCCAGCCGCCGAGTGACGTGGCAACGGCAATACCCAGATGCGCCATCCATCCAATTTCACGAAACACGAAGAACAATATGGCCGAGCCGAGGGTATTGGCAGTAAGACTGATTGCTGCGATTTTCATCGGGGTTTTAGTATCCTCACGGGCAAAAAATGCCGGCGAGAATACCTTTATGAGAACGAAAGCCGGCAATCCGGCCGCAAAAATCGCCAGCGCCGCCGCCGTCGCCGTCGTATCCGCCGCCGAAAATGCGCCACGCTCAAACAGCACATGGACGATCGGCCACGGAATTATGGCCAATGCCGTCGCTGCCGGGATTGTCAGCAACATCGAAAATTCAAGCGACCGATTGAGGCTTGCCTGTGCCTGAACGTCATCGCGAGCCCTTAGGTTTCGCGACAACTCAGGCAGCAGCACGACGCCCACCGCAATGCCGACCAGCGCCAGCGGCAGTTCATAAACCCGGTCTGCGAAATAGAGGTGTGAGACGGCGCCATCCTGCAGCGAGGCAATGATCGTGCCGACCAGAATATTTATTTGGGTGATGCCGCCTGCAATGACGCCGGGAATGCCGAGCATCACAAGCTGGCGCATGTCGCCGCTCCACCTAGGCCAGCGCAAGCGAAGCCAGAAATTGCTTCGACGGATGCCATGGAGCAAGAGAACAAGTTGCAGAATACCGGCTGCAAAAACGCCCCACGCCAAGACGATCCCCGCCCGCGGTTCATTGCGATACCCCATGGCTGTGGCAACGAGCATCGCGCCGATCAGCGTCAGGTTGAGAATGATCGATACTGCGGCACTTGCTGCAAACCGCCCGAACGAGTTGAGAACGCCTGACAGCAATGCCACGAGCGACATGCAAAGGAGATAGGGAAAGGCGATGCGCGACAGCAATACAGCCAGATCAAATTTATCAGGCGTATCTGCGAAGCCCGGCGCGATAATGTACATCAGCCATGGCATCAGGATCATCGCTACAGCCGAGATGAGGACCAAAACGAAGACCAGCCCGGCCATCGCCTCTTCGGCAAACGCCCTTGCAGCATCACGGCCCTCGCCTTCGAGGCGCTTTGCAAACAGCGGCACGAATGCGGAGTTAAAGGCCCCCTCGCCGAATAACCGGCGAAACAGATTCGGGAAACGAAAGGCGACAAAAAAGCTGTCGGCAACCATGCCGGTACCCAACACCGCAGCAATAAAAATATCGCGCACGAATCCCAGCACCCGGCTGAGCATGGTTAGGCTGCCAACAGTGGCGAAGGACCTATAGAGGGACATGCGAACCTATAAAGCCTGCCTCATCGAGAGATCGACATGGCGAGTTGGTGTGGTGTGCAAAGCATGACAACGCCATGTTAGAGGACGTTTCGCCCTATTGCGTAGACGCCGTCCGGCCCCGCCGCCGTTCATCAGCACCTTGAATGAGCAGCGCGCGAACCCGCTTCCGGACTGCCCGGCTCGTGCCGTGCAGCGACTTCTGTAAGACTTCAATTCTTGCGCCATCGTTTGCACGAATTACGAGATCTTTATCATCGCCATCATCAACAAAGTCGTCATCCCGGACCATGTCCTTGAAGGCTTTCCGAAGGGTGTCGCGTTGCGGTTCGGGTATGGACGGAGGTGCCACGAACGGCCGGCCCCACTCGCCAGCGCTGGCGACCAACGCAATGGCACGCTTATCATCATCTGTTTTGGCGACAGTGATAAGCAACGGCACTTTGGCTAATCGGCGATGTGGCCTGGCACCGAATTGTGCAAATATCTTCAAGCGCCCACGTCTGAGCCAGCGTGATTTAAGCGAACGCAAGCGCGAATAGCTGATTCCACAGGAGGCGTGCACGTCGCCCTCCTCCAGGGCATCAAACAGGTCGCTCTCATTGTAGCCGTGTACGATCCGGAAGCGCGTACCTATTGTGGTGTTCATGAGGCGGGCGAAGACGGCGTCTTTGGTGCGATCGCCGGCTGCCGCATAGGTCACCGTCTTGTACTTGGCGTCTTTGAGGCTGCGAATACCGGATTTGGCCCAGGAAAAGCACACCGGCACCGACCGGCCTAAAGCCATGAGCCATGTGAAATCAAGGCCGGTAACACCAACCTTGCTTGGCCCGGTCAATCCATAAAGACCCACTCTGCGATCAATGATGGCGATATGCAGCCCGTCTTTTGGCGCTTTGGTCTTCAGCCATTTGGCGAAGCCGATGACTGAGCCTCCTTGTTTGCCCCGATAGATCACCGACGGGCTGGCGTCGATATGGTCACCCAAATGGCGCGCCACCAGACGGGCATACGCCTCATCTGCGTCGGATGCGCCATTACCACTG
Source organism: Hyphomicrobiaceae bacterium (assembly GCA_965223255.1). Classification (GTDB taxonomy): domain Bacteria; phylum Pseudomonadota; class Alphaproteobacteria; order Rhizobiales; family Hyphomicrobiaceae; genus CBDCWA01. The sequence goes on from CBDCWA010000004.1 coordinate 2,862,653, forward strand.
TATACGCTGATCGATTTGCCGCGATAAAATTCAACCTCTGCAGCCGGTTCCTGGTCCTGTGCCTGCACGGCGCTAAAGCCCAACAAAACAATGCCACAAACCCTGACCAACCGCATTCCAGCAAGGCGCATAGCCGCATTCCCCATCAATTGAGACGTCTGGCGATTGGACATAGCATCCCTTTGCCAATCCTGCCATGCACTTGCGACGGCATTTCACCCGATCATCGTATTGTCGGTTCGAGCCGCGCCACCCTGCCAATTTAGGACGCAATGATCATCGCCTTATCGGGTTTGCTATGCCGGCTCCAACTCTGCACTGCTGAGCACCGCCTCTAGTCTTCCGCGCACGATCTTCTGACGCGTTGGATCGGTAAGTTTTTTACCAGTTAGATCAGTGACATAAAGAACATCAACGGCCTTTTCACCGTAAGTCGTGATGTGTGCAGACGTGATATCCAGATTGAGATCGGAAATCGCGCTGGTGAGATCATAGAGTAGCCGCCGCCGATCGAGCGCCGACACTTCGATCACGGTGAATGTATCGCTGAGCTCATTGTCGATAGTGACCTCGGGGTCCATACGGAAGGCCGACAATCGGGTCTCCACGGGATGCTTGCTCGCCATTAGGTCGTCAAGCCATGCCTCACCCTTTAAGACTTTTTCGATTATTGCCGAGATCCGTCGCAATCTTCGGGTTTCATCCTCCTCACGCTCGAACGCGCGTTTCAGCAGGAAAGTGTCGAGCGCCAAGCCATCGCGCGTCGTCGATACTTGCGCGCCAATGATTTCGGCACCGCCCACCGAGCAGGCACCGGCGAAAAGCGCCAACAAGCGCGGATGGTTCGGCGCCACGATAGACAATTCAGACATACCCATGAAGGCATCCGAGCTGAAGGAAACACCGAGTTTTTCTCCCTGGGCATCGGTGTTCTTGAGCAGCGTGGCATGATCGACCTGCCGCCGCGTATCGGTCTTGAGCCAGTAATGATCGTATTGGCGACGAATGAATTGGTCCACCTGCACCTCGTCATTCCAGCTCGATAATGCCTCGCGCAAGGCGGCCTGTGCCGCGCGGATACGCTCGTCCCGCGCGACAGCTGAGTGACCACCTGTCACACGCGGTTCCGTTTCCCAATAAAGCTCGCGCAGCAATTGCCCTTTCCAGCCGTTCCACGTGCCAGGCCCGACGGCCCGAATATCTGCCACCGTTAGCAAGAGCAGCATCTTCAATCGGCTGAGACTTTGGACGACCGAGGCAAAGTCGCTAATGGTGCGCGGATCCGACAGATCGCGGCTTTGCGCGATATTACTCATTGTGAGGTGTTCCTCGATCAGCCAGGCCACCAACTCGGTTTCCGATTTCGAAAGGCCGAATCGCGGGCATAGCCGCCTGGCGATACGCGCGCCAACAATCGAATGATCCTCGTTGCGCCCCTTGCCAACGTCATGCAGCAGCGCCGCAATATAGAGGGCCCGTCGACTCTTGATGGTGCCAACAATCTTAGTCGACAGTGGCAGGGTATCGGCGAGCTGACTTTCCTCGATTGCTTTGAGCTCGCCAATTGTCTTCAACAGGTGCTCGTCGACCGTGAAGTGATGATACATGTTGAACTGCATCATCGAGACAACGTGACCAAATTCAGGGATGAACCGGCCAAGAACGCCAGCCTCATTCATGTGCCTGAGCACCGTCTCCGGCTCCGACTGCGCCATCAGGAGATCGAGAAAAATGGCGTTGGCTTCTGAGTTCTCTCGCAGTTTATCATCGATCATCCACAGCGAGCTGCGGATCAGTCTCAGCGCATTGGGATGCAGAAAGGTGTTTGTTTCTTCGGCCACCGCAAATATTCGAATGAGATTGACCGGATCGGTTTTGAAGACGTTGGGTCCCGCGACATTGAGGCGGTCGTTTTCGATTTTGAAATCTGTTCTGAGCCTGACGCGCCGCCGGGCCGACCAGGACAGCGGATTGAGCATTTGATTGAGCCGCGGCACGGATTTCAGCTGCTGCACTTCAAGCTCGGAGCACAGGATTGCGGTCAGATCGCCGACGTCCTTGGCAACCATGAAGTAGTGCTTCATGAAGCGTTCGACCGGGCGCAGTGCTCCCCAGGTTCGATAGCCGAGGCGATCAGCCATCGATTGCTGCAGATCGAACGTCAAACGCTCTTCGGCCCGTCCCGTCAAAAAATGGAGATGACAGCGCACGGTCCACAGAAAGTCATCGCATCTACGGAATGTTGCAAGTTCCTGTGGCAGGAACAACGCTGTTTCGGAATCCCGGTCGGCAAGGTCGGTGCCGTGAATGTATTTTGCAAGCCAGTGCAGCGTATGCAAATCGCGCAAGCCGCCTTTTCCGTCCTTGATATTCGGCTCGACGCGATAGCGGCTTTCGCCCGAGCGCTTATGGCGGTCGTCACGTTCGGTAAGTTTGAAGTCGATGAATTCTTTGGCGGTCCCAGCGATGACTTGCGATGAGAATTTTTGCGCAAGAGTCTGGAAGAGCGCGTCGTCGCCGTGCACAAGACGCATGTCCAAAAGCGCAGTGCGCACCGTATGATCGCCACGCGCAAACCGCACGCATTGGTCGACGGTGCGCGTCGCATGCCCGACCTTGAAGCCCAAATCCCAGAGGATATAGAGCATGTACTCTGCCACGCTCTCGCCCCATGGCGTTTGCTTGTAAGGCAGCAAGAACAATAAATCGATATCTGACCCGGGCGCCAAAAGGCCACGTCCATAGCCGCCAGTCGCCACGATCGTCATACGCTCTGCGTCAGAAGGGTTCTCCGCCGTGTAGACGTGCGTCGTGGTGTAAAGGAAAATGGCGCGAATGAGCGCGTCCTGAAAGTGCGATAAATCCGCCGCGCATCGCCGGCCCAATCCGTCAGCCAGCAATTGGGCTTCGGCGTGTTGGCGCGCCTGCCGGTTCATAGCCTTAAGATAGTCGATAACCGCGCCGCGACAGGCATCGGCGCTACCATATTCTTCGATGAGCGCACTAAGCCCTGCGGACATGGTTGCCTCATCGGGAATCGGCAATTCAACTGGCTGCAGGTTCGGTGTATCGCGTTTCTGCATGCGTCGGCCTTGTTTCATTCACTTCTTCTCGCGTCCAACACGAACAGTGAGCGGAAATTCGGTGCTTCTACGTTCGTAAAGTATATCACGGCTGGGCGTGCTTCGCAGCAAAGCGGTTGCGCAGCAAACACCATTCGATTCTCATAAACCCGCTTCAGCGCTCCTCCTCAAGGAGGGATTTTAGCTGATAGAGCGCTTCGAGCGCATCACGTGGGGAAAGTTCATCCGGGCGCAACGCCTCCAGCGCTCCACGCACCGCATCTGGGGCGCTGTCTTCGGGTGAATCTGGCGGACTGTCGACGGTCGCGGCGAACAGGGGCAGGTCGGTTAATGCATCCGAATCACCTGCGCCACGACGACTCTCAGCTTCCAACCGCGCCAAAACATCGCGAGCCCGACTAACAACTGCCCCCGGCATACCGGCCAGTTTGGCGACCTGTATACCATAGGACCGGTCGGCCGCGCCTGCCTTAACCTTATGCAGAAAGATAATCTCGTCCTTCCACTCTCTGACGTCCATCGTCACTGTCGCCAGGTCCTCAAGTCGCTCCGCCAACGCTGAGAGTTCATGATAATGCGTTGCAAAAAGCGTTCTGGCCTTTGTCAGGTCATGCAGATATTCGCACACCGCCCAGGCGATTGAGAGACCATCGAACGTTGCCGTCCCGCGGCCGATCTCATCGAGAATGACCAGCGAGCGGTCCGTCGCTTGATTGAGGATCGCAGCCGTCTCGACCATTTCGACCATGAACGTCGAGCGTCCACGCGCCAGATCGTCGGCCGCGCCAACCCGCGAAAACAAGCGATCAACGATGCCGATATGCGCAGCAGTTGCGGGCACAAATGCGCCCATCTGCGCCAACACGACGATCAAAGCGTTTTGGCGCAAGAACGTCGACTTGCCCGCCATGTTGGGACCGGTCACCAACCAGAAGCGCCCATCGGCCTGTTCGTCGAAGCCCGGCGGTTTGGCCACCGGACGCCCCAAGACGCAGTCGTTCTCGATAAAGGGCCCGGCCTTGGCTTGCTTCAGCGCCTGCTCGACGACGGCATGACGACCACCCTTGATTTCGAATGCGACACTGTCCTCAACCGTTGGGCGCACATAGTTTTCGCGAACGGCGAGTTCCCCTTGCGCAGCGTAGACATCAAGCGCTGCGAGAGCTTCGGCGAGTTTGCCGATATTGTCCTCTTCGGCGAGGATTTTTTGGCTAAGCGTAAGAAACAGCTCCTGTTCGATGGCGAGCGCTCGCTCTGCAGCTGTTGCAATCTGGCCTTCGACATCCACCAGTTCGCTGGTGGTAAAGCGCATTGCATTTGCCATGGTCTGGCGGTGCTTAAAAAGGTCGTTATGTGGCGCTTGCGTCAGCGGTCCAGCAGCACCCGTTGACGCTTCTATGAAGTAACCCAGGATGTTGTTGTGGCGAATGCGCAGCGTTTTAATACCTGTTGCTTCCACATATTTTGCTTCCAGCGCTGCCATAACCTGACGGCTGTCCTCGCCAAGCGCACGAGCACGATCAAGGTCTTCGTTGTAGCCGACCGCGATGAAGCCGCCGTCGCGTCTGAGGTGCGGCGGCGTCTCAATCAGCGATTGGTGAAGCATTGTGGCCAGGTCTTGCGGCACGGCCGCCAGGCCTGCAGCAATGTCCGCCAAGCATGTCGGCAAACCCATAGCGTCACGCGATTGGGTCAATAGGTTGCGGCAGGTCTCAGCCCGCAACAGACCGTCGCGCACGGTTGCCAGATCTTTTGGGCCGCCACGCTGCAGGGCAAGCCGGGAGACCGCGCGTGCGATATCGGGGCTCCGGCGTAATGCGCTGCGAATATCCTCTCGCAACAACTCGTGATCTGCGAGGTAGGTGGTGGCGTCTAGTCGATCAGAAATTTGTGGGACATCTCGCAATGGGCTTGCGAGCCGGGCAGCGAGTTCACGTCCACCGGCCGCCGTGACCGTCCTATCGATTGCACTCAACAAGCTCCCCGCCAATTGTCCGCTGGTCGAACGCACGAGTTCCAGGCTTGCCCTGGTCGCCGCATCGATCAACAACATATTACCGGCACCTGATCGCTTGGGCGGGCGCAGGATCGGTTGTCGTCCGATCTGTGTCAAAGAGATATAGGTCAAGAGCGCGCCGATAGTCGCCAGCTCCGTCCGCGTAAATGCACCAAACGCGGCAAGGTCCCGCACGCCCAGACGCTCGCACAGTGTGCGCTCGCCGCTCATACTATCGAAACTGCTTGAGGCAACTGGTGTTGGGGCTGCACCGGTGTAGGCAAGCATTTGGCGGATGTCTGCCTCATCAAGAAATTCGTCTGTTGCCAGAATTTCACTTGGCCCTAAACGGACGAGTTCGCCGGCAAGGTCCGATCGCGCGACATATCCCACCTCGAATTCGCCGGTAGAAATATCTATCGACGCGATCGCGACTGCCGGCCCAAGTGCACCAGCGGCGGCGTCCGCCATCACAGCCGTAAGATAATTGCGGGCTCGGTCTTCAAGCAGCGCTTCTTCTGTCAGCGTTCCAGGTGTAACGAGGCGCACCACATCGCGTTTGACGACGGCCTTTGCGCCGCGTTTTTTGGCTTCGGCTGGATCTTCCAGTTGTTCACAAACAGCAACCCGGAAACCTTGGCGAATAAGGCGCTGCAAATACTCATCCGCACGGTGAACAGGCACCCCGCACATTGGGATATCTTCGCCTAGATGCTTGCCGCGCTTGGTTAAAACAATCCCCAGCGCTTCCGCCGCCACGACCGCATCCTCGAAGAACAACTCATAGAAGTCTCCCATCCGGTACCATAGGATACTGTCGGGATTGGCGGTCTTTATCTCAAGATACTGCGCCATGGAGGGCGTGACGGTTCCGCCACCCTTTTTGGTCCGATCCGCTGGCGTCCCAACCGCGTTCGATTTACCGCTTGCCCTGGCACGTTTGGCCATTTTGCTCCCCCTGGCGCCCCTTTTATCTGGTCAGACGGCGTGACAAAACGGTTTGTTGCGAAGAAATATTCGTGCCGATGCCGGCCCGATCACCCAGAACCGATATTGTGCAATCATCAAAGCAGGCCTATCGTGTGCCCCTCCCGGCCCCGGCCGGCATCCTTCGAGCATGTGACTAAGTACCGAAAATCGCAACATTATGTACAATCCTACCTATGGCCAATAACACAAAAGATATTAGTTTCACGGTTGAGGAAGCGCTGCTGTTTCACTCGCAGGGCAAACCAGGCAAGCTTGAGATCGCAGCAACCAAGCCGCTGACCACCCAGCGCGAGCTCTCACTCGCCTATTCACCGGGAGTAGCTGAACCGGTCAAGGCGATCGCTGAGGACCAAGCGACGGCGTACGAGTATACCAATAAAGGTAATCTCGTCGCGGTCGTCTCTAATGGCACCGCGATTCTCGGACTTGGCAATCTTGGCGCATTGGCTGCCAAACCGGTGATGGAAGGCAAGGGCGCATTATTCAAGCGTTTTGCAGACATTAACGCCATCGACCTTTTGGTGGATACACAAGACGTCGATTCATTCATCAATTCGGTGCGTTATCTTGGCCCCTCCTTTGGCGGCATTAATCTTGAGGATATCAAGGCGCCGGATTGCTTTGTGATCGAGCAGAAGCTGAAGGAGCTTATGGACATCCCGGTTTTTCACGATGATCAGCACGGCACGGCGATCATCGCGGCAGCGGGTCTGTTGAATGCTCTTGAATTGACCGGTCGCAAGCTTGGGGATTTCCGCCTCGTCGTCAACGGCGCCGGTGCAGCCAGCATTGCCTGTCTTGATCTTCTCACCTTTATGGGCATGCCGCGCGACAATCTGATCATGTGCGACACCAAGGGCGTAATCTATGAGGGTCGCACCGATGGTATGAACCAATGGAAATCCGCATATGCCGCCAAGACCAAGGCCCGGTCGTTGGCAGATGCGATGGTTGGGGCGGACGCGTTTTTCGGTCTATCGGTCAAGGATGCCGTCAACAAGGACATGGTCAAGTCGATGGCCGACCAGCCGATTGTGTTTGCCATGGCCAACCCCGATCCCGAGATTTCACCCGAAGACGTTTTGGCGGTTCGCGATGATGCCATCATTGCGACGGGGCGCTCGGACTATCCAAATCAGATCAATAATGTTTTGGGTTTTCCCTTCATTTTCCGCGGCGCGCTCGATGTGCACGCCTCGACCATCAACGATGAGATGAAAGTCGCCGCGGCCAACGCGCTCGCCGAATTGGCGCGCGCTGAAGTTCCGGATGAAGTCGCGGCTGCTTTCCATGGGCGCCGGCCAACGTTCGGGCCAGATTATATTATACCGGCACCGTTTGACCCGCGCTTGATCAGCCACGTTCCACCCGCTGTCGCCAAGGCGGCAATCGATACCGGCGTTGCCCGTAAACCGATTGCCGACCGCGATGTTTATGTTTCGACGCTCAAAGGACGGCTTGATCCGCTGGCTGCTTGGCTGCAGACGACCTTCGATGAGGTCCGCGCCAACCCCAAGCGCATCGTATTTGCGGAAGGTGAGGAGCCAGCAGTAATCCGGGCGGCGCACAATTATTACAGCCAAGGATTTGGAACCCCGATATTGATTGGGACGCGCCAAACGGTAATCGACGGCTTTAGAGCACTTGGTATTCCATTGCGTGATGAGTATGAGCTCATTGACATCCGGGACTGTGATCATACTGATCAGTTTGCCGAATTTTTATACGCACGTTTACAACGCCAGGGATACCTGCACCGGGATTGCATGCGGCTGGTCCAGAACGAGCGTAACGTTTTCGCTTCGCTGCTTCTTGCGAACGGCCATGCCGATGCCATGATATCCGGCGCGACGCGAAATTGGACAAGTGTCTTTGGCGATGTCACGCGCGTTCTCGATGAAAAGCCAGGGCACCGGCCCATTGGCCTCAGTCTGGCATTGTGTCGGGGCCGGGCTGTTCTCGTCGCAGACACCAGTGTTACCGATATGCCAACTTCCGATCAGCTCGCTGACATTGCGATCGAGGCAGCCGGCACGGCTCGTAATCTTGGCATGGAACCACGCGTTGCACTTTTGGCCTATTCAACGTTCGGCCAACTGCGCGGCGAGCGATCTGATGTCGTAACGCGCGCCGTGGAGGTGTTGAATGAACGCGGCGTCGACTTTGAGTACGACGGCGATATGGCAGCCGACGTGGCGCTCAACCCGGACTTAACGGAACTTTATCCCTTCTGTCGGCTAACGGGCAGCGCCAATGTCCTGATCATGCCGGCTTTTCATGCTGCCTCTATTTCGACCAAGATGCTTGCGGAACTTGGCGGTGCAACAGTCATCGGACCAATGCTGGTCGGCATGTCGCATTCGGTTCAGATCTGTAAACTGGGTGCGCGCGACAGCGAGATCGGCAACATGGCAGCACTTGCAGCCTACGACATAGGGCGATAACCGTGAGGCATTTACGTCTTGCCAGCTAGGCGCATATCCGATCTGGCAGAAACGCATCGCAAGTTAGAAATCGAATTATTCTCGAGTGGCGGCAATGCGCTAGCCCTTGCGCTGTCCGCCGACCCGGCTTCCCTTTTCGTCGGGTGCCCCAAAGTGCTCAAAATACCGCGGATCGATTTTCTCAACCGGCAGAATGATCAGGACATCGGTGGTGCCGAATTGATTGTCGATCACGGCGCCATCGCCGATCATGGCACCGAGTCGCAGATACCCTTTTATGAGTGGCGGTAGGACACGCAATGCATCTTTCATGGCGATCTGGTCCGCCGGAATCCGGTCCATAGCAACGTGGAGATGGGGATGCGCGGTGACATTCCACTCCTCGTCGGCCCGCGCATGTGTATGCAGGAACGATAGGGCCATGGCATGTGCGTCGGGGTCCGTCCCCTCGAAGCTCGCACACCCGATCATCACGTCCACTTTATGCTCGCGCACGTAAGTCCAAAGGCCGTGCCAAAGCAATTCGACAGTGCGCTTCGTCCGGTAGGGCTTTAGCACACAGGACCTGCCAAGCTCCATGAATCGGTAGCCAGGGGACTTGCGGGCAATTAGTGGTGCGATGTCGTATTCGCCCTGCGTGTAAAAGCCCAACGAACGTTGCGCAATTTCCTGGCGCAACACGCGATAGGTTCCAATCACACGTGGCTGGCGAAAATTCGCGGCATGATTTGAGTATGTCTGATCAGAAGTGTCGACGACCAACAGATGATCGCAAATTGCATCATATTGATCTTCATCACGCTTGCGCATGCGGGCTGTGAGACTGGGTGTCGCCGACATCTCATTGTAGAAAACCTCGTAGCGCAATTGCTGTGCCAGTCGGATCTGAGCGGGGTTTGTCGCCAACCGCACTTCGAGGTCACCAATGCGGCCATAGACCTTGTCTTGCATTCGACGCCGGCCGAACCGCAATTTCCCGAGAGTTTCGTCAACCGCGGCGCCGTTACTCTTTTGGGTGGGGCGTTGAGCACGCACCCGCTGTTGCCAAAAGCGGCCTGGAAGATCCAGCGGTTTCAAGCCCATCGACGCACTCCTCCGCCCGCAGCTTGTCGGGCGCCCTGGGCCCGAGGTGAATGCCAATCCCTAGCAGCCTCTAAGTTTTGGACCAGAACTCTTTGGCCGTCTGCCGCAAGCTCGGAAGGCGTAGGTGGCCCAATAATGCGATTTTCGTCAATCCCCGAGCCATCGGAGCCATCTAGGCCAGGTTCGGTGCCAATCCCGACTGGAGCCTATTTCTGGCCGTAACGAACCGCTGCCCACGTTATGAACGTGGGCAGATTGGCGATAAGCTTCAAACATTCCCTCTTTTGGAAGTATAGACTGCGCAGTGCCACCCGACAACGATCAAAGCCATGCCACACTTTATGCCAACAACTAGGGCAGATGATATCCCGCGGCCCGATTAGCACCTAGATGAATGTGCGTCATGTTCGACGCGCTGCAACAGTAGCAGCTCAAGACACAAAGACGTCCCCCACTAAGACTTGCGCACCAGCGCCCAGTCGGACGTGACACGATTGCAACTAAGGGCAGGTTGCTCAAGGCGGAATTTTGGAAAAACATCTGGACTAATCTGGAATGGCATTTTGGTCGTCGCCGCCGCTTGACACCAAGGTGCGCATTATGGCCTCAAGTTCAACCCGCTCAAACGGTTTGGCCAGATAGCCATCCATTCCGGCCGCCAGCGCCTGACGTCGGTCTTCTTCGAAAGCATTGGCAGTAACCGCAATAATAGGTGGCATTTTGCTATCTTCGTTGATGCGATCCGCCGTCGCAATCAGGCTGCGAATCTGGTCCGTCGCAGCGTATCCGTCCAACACCGGCAAATGCAGATCCATCAATATGAGATCGAACCAGCGGGCCTGCTCGCTGACCGTTTCCCGGACGGCCTCAACGGCCATCTGACCATCTTTTACGTGCACGAGACTGCAGCCCATATTTTCCAGCAGCCGGCGCGACAAAAGCGCATTGATGTCGTTATCTTCGACCAGCAAGACATGCAACCCCTGCAATACGGGTGTTGCATTTCGATCACCGACCGCAGAAAGTGGATCTAGCTGAGTCTGGCGGCTCGTCGATGGGCTCGTGCCGTCAGTCGGCCCTTGCGCTGCGCCCAATTGCCTGAGAAGCGCCATCGGGCGCACGGGCCGGATCAGGTAGGCATTAAAACCGGCACCTCTAAATTTGCCGATCCCGTCGCGTTGTGTAGCACTCGTCATTACGACGCCTCGCATCGTATCGCCGTCGGCTGCCTCGCGCGCCGCGGCCAACAAATCCCTGGCGACATCGACCGCGCAATCACCGTCGACAACAATGGCGTCAATACCGGAGACGATACCATAGGTTGCAGAGCTTTTGAGCCGCGCCCGCGGCAGCGCCATCTCTTGCACTTTGACGCCGTGGCCACGCAACGTTCTGGCCAGCGCCAGGCGTTCGATGGAGCGATTGGATACAATCAGAACATGGCGCGCCAGATCGTCCAGAGCCTCCGGTTCTTTGTCTAAGCTTGCCCCATCGGGCAGCAATTCCAATTCAACTTCAGCAGTGAAGGTTGCCCCACCGCCGGGCGGACTTTCGACACGAATATCGCCGTTCATGGCGCGCGCCAATTTATGCGAAATTGCCAGTCCAAGGCCGCTGCCACTTTGCTCATCGTTTGACAGATTCTGCTCACGCTCGTATTCGGCAAAAATGTTATTTAGGAATTCGGGGCTGATACCAACGCCGGTATCCTGCACTTGGATTTGGATGCGGATGATGCTGCCTTCACAGCTTTTCATTTCGCAACTGACTAATACGCCACCTGTCTCCGTGAACTTAATAGCATTGCTGATGAGATTGAGCAGAATCTGACGTAAGCGGACCTCGTCGCCCACCAGTGGGACGGTCAAGCGCTTGTCGATCGTCCAGGCAAGTTCAAGGCCCTTCTTGTGTGCGCGTGTGGCCAAGAGCTCTACGACATGCTGAACACAAACCTGCAAGTCAAGCGGATCATCGCGCAGCGTAACCTTGCCGGCTTCAATTTTCGATAGATCCAATAGTTCATCGATCAAAGAGAGCAATGAGCGCGCTGAATTGTCGATGGCCTGGCAGTAATTGTCTTGCTCTGGCGTTTGATCCGTGCCCATCAAAAGGTCGGTCATTCCGAGAATTCCATTCATGGGTGTGCGGATTTCATGACTGACCGCAGCGAGCAATCTTGATTTTGCCTGGTCTGCGGCACGCGCATTGTCGCGTGCTCTGGCCGTTTCCGTTTCACGCGTCCAATATGTCGTGATATCCCGACCGATTTCCATGAATTCGGGTGCCGTGCCCTCGCCCTGCGGCAGCTGCCGACGTTCCCAAACAAACCAGCGCGGTCCGTCCTTGGTTTGTATTTGGATCGGTTCGCTGATCGACAGTGGACCTTGCCCTGTCGACGAGACGTGGGAAACCTCGGATTCCACGTTTGTCATAGGGCCGTGATCACCTTCGCGGCTGAACAGCTGCCAATAAGTTTCATTGGCAAAAGTTACCGCACCGGACTGATCGCGGCAGCAGATGGCGTCCGTTTGAGAATCCAAATAGAGCCTAAATCGTTTCGCCTCCTCGGCATAAAGATCCGATTGAGGTGCGGTGCCTTGCGCGCGCACCCGCGACGACTGACGAGACGTGGGGGTATTTGTGGGCTCATCATTTTGCACAATTACCGTCCCGTCAGCCAAATTCCAAAATAAATCTGATCTTGCTCAATGCAGTTTATCTAACGCAGTTCCCGGGCAAAATCCGCGAACAAAAGGCTCGCTACCTGGCACCTCTGCGCCCCGTCCCTATAACCAAAATCATCAATATCATAATAAGTTTGCCAAACCTATTGAACAAACGAACGACGTCCAATTACTGCGCGAATTTCGGGTCGCTGCTTATGATTTTAGTGAATCAATAGTCTATTTTTGTACAATCGAGGAGGACTGTACGTAGACAGCATGGATCAATGATTTTGCAGTGTGCCGATTTGTGACAATCGATGCGGCCACCGATTGGATCGTCTGGAATGTTAACGGATTAAATCTGGGATTTTCTTGCGCTATCATCCGCGATCGTCGTCAAGATGCCGGGCGCTTTCCACGCTCAACAGCGGCACGCCGTCGCGGATTGGGAAGGCGAGGCGGGCCGCGCGACTAACGAGTTCCTGTCTCTGGCTATCATAGCTGAGCGACGTCTTGGTAAGCGGGCAGACCAAGATTTCAAGAAACTTTGATTCTGTTGCTTTTTGTTCCACCACCTTGATGCCGTCCATTCCAGGGACCGTGCCGTCCGTTTCGCGCCTTCGCGCTGAGCCCGGTCAGCCTACTGCATGGTCGAGCCATCGCCACCATTGCCGGAAGCCACGGCCATTTCTGCCAACGCCTTGAGCACTTCTGCGCGCATCTGCACGCTCGGGGCTTCAAGTAAGGCCTGCTTTTCCTCAGGTCCGAACGGTGAGACCACCGATAAGACGTTGACGACTTGCTCTGTCGGCGCATTTGAAATTGCATTCCAGTCGACCGACAGGCTACTTGCTTCGAAATAAGCGCGTAGAACTTCGAACAAGGCCTCTCTATCGATTTGCTCGATTGTCGCGTCGGCTCCAAAATCCATTGGGAAGTCCGTATAACGTGCAGAAATCGTTCGATAGGGCTTCGTGGTGTCCAATTCCTCGCCGGCGGTAAATCGTGCAATACCTGTCAGCGTTATGAATAAGCGCCCATCGTCGAGTTCCTGGAAGGCAGTGACCCTGCCGGCACATCCAACGCGACGCAATGCAACGTCTTTTCCCTCTGGGCTTTCCACTGCCTCTTCCGTGCGTTCCGGTTGGATTATGCCAAGCACGCGCGAGCCTGAAATCGTGTCATCCAGAAGTTCCAGGTAGCGCGGCTCGAAGACCTGCAGCGGCAGGGTCGTGCCCGGTAATAGCAACACACCGCGCAGTGGGAATATGGCAAGGTCCGACGGCAAACTTTCCGGGCTGTGGTAACGATCTGAAATAGGCACCGTTTCACTCCTTTGTTGCCAAACAAGCGACAACTCAATCGACGTCCGGGTCGCTAGAGTAGAGCCAGGCCCGCGTGCAGTCACTTGCGTTAGATACGCTGAAACGTGCGCGAGGGATGAACTCAAACCAAACTTCCAAGTCCCATAGCCACTCTGCCATCGACCAAGCGAGTCATCCGCTGCCCTGATTGGCTGTCAGCGTCAGGAAAACAGCAGCGACGACAGGCGTCGACGGCCGGCGATCGTCTCTGGATCCGTAGGTCCCCAGGCTTCAAAGAATTGCAGGAGCTGCTTTCTGGCAGCCTCATCCTGCCAGTCAGGATCGCGACGAAAGCTCTCGAGCAACTGCTCGACCGCTTCCTTTTTCGAGCCGCCTGCCGCGAGCGCCAGCGCCAAATCCAGCCGCGCTTGGTGGTCATCACCATCGCTTTTCACCTTGCTACGCAAGGCTTCGGTATCTGCAGCACTTTCCGGCATTTGTCGTGCCAATTCAATTGCTGCGCGCAGCTGCGCGACTTCCGGTGCGCTTTGCTTGTTCGGTGGCACCAACGACAGCGTTTGCTCAGCGCGGTCACTATCGCCGCCTGTCATGTAACAGTTGGCGAGCCCAACGATAGCGGCGACGTTTTGCCCATCCTGCTGCAAGATCGTGGCATAGATCTCTGCCGCGCCCTGCAGGTCATTTTGCGAGAGTCGCTCCGAGGCAGCTTCAAGGAGGACACCCGACTCATCTTCCGGGTCGTCCCCGAGCAATCGTTCGATGAATTCTCTAATCGCACTTTCCGGTTGTGCGCCCATAAAGCCATCGAGTGGCTGTCCATCTCGAAAGGCATAAATCGTCGGCAGGGACTGGATGCGCAGCTGTCCGGGAATAGCCGGGTGCTGATCGACATTGAGCTTGGCGAGCCGGACCTTGCCGCCATAACTGGTCACCACCTTTTCCAGCACGGGTGTCAACTGCTTACATGGTCCGCACCAGTCCGCCCAAAAATCCACCAGCACCAATGCTTCACCGGACGCCTTGATGACATCGTCATTAAAACTGGCCGTATCGGTGTCTTTGATGAGGTCGCCGGGGGATTGAGAAGCGCCTGATGCACCGCCAAGATCAAGATCCATATTATTCTCCGCCTGCCGGCACACGCTGCAGCCGGCATTGGTGAGGGTTATTCTGCCCTGACACTAGAGCATGTCAGACTTAAATGGAATCACTTCTGTTGTTCAGCCGGCCGCAAGATCAACGATCTCATAGCTGTGCCCGCAGGCTTCGATAAACCTTAAGAGGTCCGCTTTTGCAATGCCGGTGGTGGCCGTATTCTCGAGCGGATGACAGTTGATACGATCATACTGCATCAGCTGTTTATCAATAACGACCCGCACCTCCTGATTCCGGTCGTTCAAAAGTGCAAAGGCGGTCACTGAGCCTGGGCTGACTCCCAGTTTTTCGTATAATAGGTCTCCGTTGCCGAATGATAAGCGCTTGCAACCCAGAATCTTGTGCAACTGCTTGAGATCGATCCTGGACCGGCTTTCTGCAACAATCAGAAACATGATCCCTTTGGCGTCCTTCAGGAACAAGTTTTTGGTATGCCCGCCAGGGAGTTGGGCATCGAGTTTCTGGCTTTCCTCAACGGTAAAGACGGCCGGATGCTCGACCGTTTCGCAGGCGATCCCCAATTCGTTTAATCTTTCGAACAGTGCAGCTCGACTGGCAGGCACGGCAGTTCCCGGCATTATCTTTAAGTTTGGTAATCAACGGACCCTAAAGTTGACCGTTGAATTTACAGAATTGTAAGCAGAAGTCACATCTTGCAATTCCACCGGCGATCAGGCATAAGTCGGCCCCGGCCCTTAAGTGGTCGCAGCATCATTGATGGTTATGCGGGCGTAGCTCAGCGGTAGAGCGCCACCTTGCCAAGGTGGATGTCGTGAGTTCGATCCTCATCGCCCGCTCCATTTACTTCGCCCCGCGGTGCAGCTGCATTCCAATTCCATGAGGGCCCTTTCCAATCAAACCCTACGCCGATGCGTCATTCTTACCCTCTGATGGAACATCTTCATTGGCGGCACTGAGCGAATCCGAAATCTCATCCATCGGAACCTCTTCCGCGACCGCCTCCAATTCCGGTTCGACATGCTCCTGGCCGGTATCCGCCGTTTCAGTAACGGCCGGTTCAAGCTGAACGTCCTCGGCTTCCACCTCCTCGATCCGCTTGATGACTTCTGCCGCCAAAGCCTTCATGGCGACGCCCGCGTCACCGGGATATTTGGCAGAATAGGAACGTTTCTCTGAATGGAAGCGTGCAGCATCCTGCAGCGCATTAATCCGTGGAATGACAGTTTCGAAGCAGAAATTATCTTCCTTCGAGCGCAACCACTTGTCATATTCATCATCGGCCCGCGATAAACGATCCTTCATATTGACGACGACGCCAAGATTTCGAGCAAAACCCATTTCGGGGTTGAGATCCTTAAAGCGCTGGAAGACGTCGAGACCACACACCGAGACATAGTCCGGTTTGGTCGGGGATATATAGAGGTCTGCCTCTCTGAGCCAGCTTTCTGTGAGCACTGAGAGGCCGGGCGGACAGTCGATAAGGATAATATCGAAGACCGGGCGAACCTCTTCGATAAGCCGGCCAATTACGGTTCTCAAGTTGCTGTGACGGCTCTGGCGGGAGATTTCGCGTTCGAGCAGCGTTAGCTCCATATCACTGGGGATAATGAACACCGAGCGTGCATCATCAATGTCGGAGACATCCCGGACCACGTAATTGGTCCAGTCCGCTGTTTCATCGTGCAAGATCGTTGCATTGAGGTATTGCAGAATCGTTTGTCCCTGGGTCTGCAACTTGTACAGGTTCGATGTCGTCATCAGCATGGCGCTGATACTGGCCTGGGAATCCGAATCGATAATCAACACGTTCTTATCGTGGAAAGCCGATAGGGTCTCCGCGAGGCCGAGGACAATCGTCGATTTGCCGACTCCGCCCTTGGTATTCATAATCGCGATGGTGTTGCGCATAGGGTGTTTAGTTCCTGCGTGGCTCTGCCTGACCGTGTAAAACGGAATCGGATCTAGATAAGGCCAAAAATTGGCCTCAAAGCGATGTCGGCGAAAACTAGCGTTGGAGCAATCGCACACGCTGCGGTCCTTGAAAAGGCCTGGTGCGCAATTGCCGGCAAAGTTTGGTAAATCGGCCGCATTTTGGCGATCCAGGGCAGTGGCCGGCGAACGATTGGGGGAGAGACGGGCGTGGAGCAAAGTTCACAAGCGGCTGCAGCAGATCGCCCGACACGCGCCTCAAAGCCTGCGTTATTCAGCTGGGTGCTGGTCGAATGGGCGCAGCAGCCCTTCTACGCCCTGATATTGACGTTTCTGTTTGCCCCCTACTTCACCAGTGCCGTTGTGGCAGATTCTGTCCGTGGCCAGGCATTGTGGGGGTACGCTGCCGCCATCGCCGGCATCGTTATTGCCATCCTGAGCCCCGTTGTCGGGGCCTATGCCGACAGCCACGGCCGTCGCAAACCCTGGGTGGCGCTCGCGACCTTGATCCTCGCCCTTAGTATGGCCGCGCTGTGGTGGGCAACGCCCGGAGCAGGCACCAGCACCCTATATTTGCTTTTAATTGCGATTGTCATCGCCACAACTGCATCGGAAATCAACAGCGTCTTTATCAATGCCATCATGCCATCGCTGGTCCCGAAACGCGAACTTGGGCGTTTATCAGGCATCGGCTGGGCAACCGGCTTTACTGGCGGTCTGGTTGCATTGGTCGTGATGGCCGGGTTTTTGGTCGCAAATCCGGCAACCGGCAAGACACTGTTGGGGCTCACGCCGGTATTGAGCCTCGGCACCGGCGCCAGAGAAGGGGACCGCCTTGTCGGGCCGTTTTCGGCGCTGTGGCTGTTGGTATTCATTATTCCGTTTTTTCTGTTTGTACCCGATCGCCCGGCCCACCTCGCAGCCGGTGCCGCCGGCAATCCCTTTCGCGAGTTGTGGGCCACATTGAAAGGTCTTGCAGGGCGTCGCGATATAGTTTTGTTCCTAATTGCGCGAATGAGTTATGCCGACGGGTTGTCAGCAATATTTGTCTTTGGTGGTATTTATGGAACCGCCGTGTTTCAGTGGCAGCCCTTCGAGCGCGGCATGTTTGGCATCGTATTGACGGTAGCCGGAGTTTTCGGCGCGATAGTCGGAGGTTTCTTAGACGACAGGCTTGGCTCTAAGCGGGTTTTGCTCGGATCGTTGGTAATTCTGTTTCTAGCAGCGGCAGGTGTTCTTTCGGTTGGACGCGATCACGTTCTCTTTTTTGTTCCGGTGGCGCCGAAGGTTGCTGGCGGGGGTCTGTTCGCAAGTCAGGGCGAGCAGGTCTTTGTGTCCTTTGGCATATTCATTGCGCTCGTTGCAGCGCCACTTGGGGCCTCCAGCCGCGCACTAATGGCGCGCCTCGCACCTGCAGAGCAGATGACGCAGTATTTTGGCCTGTTTGCATTTTCCGGCAAGGTTACGGCGTTCGCAGCACCGCTACTTGTCGCTTTCGCAACCGATATGTTTTCCAGCCAGCGCGTCGGGATGTCGATGATATTGATCTTCATCGTCGTCGGATTTTTCTTGCTGCTGGGCGTCAGAGAGCCGCGGCGGTCCTAGATCATCGTGCGGTGAGTTGACGCCGGCGCAGTGGTCTTAACTTGACGCATAGGGATGACCCATCATTAGACCATGATGATCTAGCGCTCGCGCACCATAAACCAACTTGGACCAAAGATCGGATCTTGCCACACGCTCTTCCAGCGAAAACCAGCCCGCTCATAGGCGCGCACAGCCTGCTCATTGGCGATCGACGGAAAAACACACACGGCTGTTGCAAGCGTTGTCGCGAACACTTCTTCACTGAGCAAACCGACGGCCTTGCCGCCGACACCGCGATTGCGAAATTGGCGCGCTGCAATGAACAGATCGATGTCCCAAGTCCCCGGCGCCAGCTCTTCAGGCAGTTCATCCCCCCACACAGTAGCGTCGACCGCGTGCCCGTAGCCGACCGCTTCCCCATCGGCACAAATCACGCGACAGATCGCATGATCACTTTTAAGGGCCAGCATGACTTCCGCCTCTGTGGTTGCCAGCGGTCCCCACCATTGCTGAATATCGGGCAACGCCAGCCACTGGCGTATTTGGTTCCAGTCGGTTTGTTCAGCCGGACGCAATTGAATATTCAAGGGGGCATCTATCATCAGCCAACCGCATCGCGCTGTCGCGAGCCTTGCAGGTGTTACAACCTGCATTACACATCGGGTTAATGTCGGAAATGGCGCATGCCGGTAAACACCATCGCCAGACCCTCCTTGTCCGCGGCTTCGATCACTTCGTTGTCGCGCATTGATCCGCCGGGCTGTATCACTGCCGTGGCCCCGGCCGCCGCCGCGGCGAGAAGGCCGTCGGCAAACGGGAAGAAGGCATCCGAAGCAACGACCGATCCCTTCGCAAGGGCCTCCTCACGCCCGGCGGCGCGCGCTGCCTCTTCTGATTTCCAAGCTGCAATGCGCGCTGAATCGATGCGGCTCATTTGCCCAGCCCCGATGCCTACCGTTGCCCCACCCTTGGCATACACGATGGCATTGGATTTGACATGCTTGGCAACCTTGAAGGCAAACTTGAGATCCGCCATTTCCTGGTCACTCGGTGCCCGCTTGGTGACCACTTTGAGGTCCAGATCTTCAACGACGCCGTTATCACGCGACTGCACCAAATAACCGCCGGCAAGCGAGCGAATAGTAAGGCCGGCGGTGCGCGGATCGGGCAAACCACCGGTGATCAGCAATCGCAAATTCTTTTTGGCCTGGAAGATTTCGCGCGCGTCTTGGCTGGCGTCCGGTGCAATGACGACTTCCGTAAAGATCTTGGTGATTTCCTCCGCCGCCTCTGCATCGATTGCGTGATTAAGCGCGATAATGCCGCCGAACGCGCTGACAGGATCACAGGCAAGCGCTGTGAGATAAGCTTCCTTTAAGCTTTTTCCAAGTGCAACACCACAGGGATTAGCATGCTTTATGATGGCAACGGCCTTCACCGCGTCGGGATTGAACTCGCCGACCAATTCGAATGCGGCATCGGTATCGTTGAGATTATTGTAGGACAGCTCTTTGCCTTGCAGCTGCCTGGCGGTTGCAACGCCAGCGCGCGGCGTCTCACCGCGATAGAACGTCGCCCACTGATGCGGGTTTTCTCCGTATCTCAATCCTTTTCCATCGCGCCCGCCAAACGATCGCCAATATGGCGCATTGTCGCCAATCTCACCGGCGAACCAATTTGAGATTGCCGCATCGTAACCGGCAGTCCGCGCATAGGCTTTGGCGGCCAGTGCTTTGCGCAACTTAAAAGTTGTGCCGCCCGCGTTGGCGCTCATTTCCTGCCCGATGCGGTCGTAGTCTTGCGGATCAACGACAACGGCAACACCAGCGTGGTTTTTGGACGCTGCCCTGATCATCGCCGGTCCGCCGATATCGATATTCTCGATCGCGGTCTCATAGGTCGCGCCTTTCGCGATCGTGTCCTCAAACGGATAAAGATTCACGACCAACAGATCGATCGGCAGAATGTTGTGCTCGTCAGCCGCTGCATCGTGTTCCGCGTTGCCGCGAATGGCCAACAGGCCACCGTGCACATTCGGGTGCAGCGTTTTGACGCGTCCATCCATCATTTCCGGAAAACCGGTGAGGTCGGACACGTCCTGCACCTTTAGTCCGGCATCCGAGAGCGTCTTTGAGGTACCGCCGGTCGAGACCAGCGCCACGTCATGGCTTGCCAACAGTTTCGCAAAGTCGACAATGCCGGATTTGTCCGAAACGGAAATTAGGGCGCGCCGGATCTTGACTACATCGCTCATCTCAGTGTTCCAATTCTTTCAATCGCGCACAACATTAGGCCGCGCGGCGCGATTCCGATTCACTGCAGCTTGCTCTAGCATGATGGAATTGCCACACAAGTCCACACAACGCCGATGGGCCAACTTGTCACCACATCAATGCGGGAGCACGATCCATGGCTAGAAGCGTTCGAGCTGCCATTTGATTGTGGTTTCGCCGGCCGTCCCGGTCCTGAGGACGATCTGTTCGACGGCGCTGGGGCCGCTGGTCTCGGCAAAATGGATGCTGTCTTCAATCTGAAGGTCTGCGTTTTCGCAATGAAATCGCCAGCGTTCACCATTGCGAAGATGCAATATCGCTTGGTTTGGAGTATTGTCGTGCTTGCAATCGACGCGGCGCTCGAGATGAAAGTGGACGGCGACGGGCAGGTCGACGGCCAGGCGCCTGGCCTTGCCGGCGCCACGGATAGTGTCTGTGCCGGCAAGCTTTGAGCCGTCTTTCTCTATCGTCAACGAGCGTTCGTGAATGAGGCGGAACAACCGCCCATAACCATCATGATCCGCAACAATTGATACATTGGTCTTGCTATCAGTGCGCGAACAATTGACACGGGCCGGAAAGCGAATAGGTGCCGCACCAATAAGATCTTCGAGTAGGGCATGGCGTACCAGACGCGACGAAGACTTTGCACCGATTACGAGGGCATTGTGGCTGGCTGTGGCGCGCGCGGCCGGCCCCCACTCTGTGTGCAGCACACCGGGTCGTCCGGCGTTGATGAAAATCGGCGCCGTTCCTGAGCATAACTCAAAACTAAGGCAGCCGGCGTGAGCCTGACTGGCGTAAGCCAGCGGCGGTGCCGGCCCTGCATCGAGGATGAGGACGAGATTGCCGACATCGACCTTTTCGTAGCGAGAATTTGGGGCCTCGGTGAGCGGCGCATTGTCGAGAGGTACGTAGCCGACGATGGTTGCAATGGCGTCATCAGCCGGCGGACCGACACCGTTGAAACGCGCAAGTGTGCCGTCGCCGAGGCGCATGAACTGCACCATTGCGATCATGCGTTCTATTCCAGATTGCAGAGCAGGGGGTGGCGTGCGATCAAGTGCGCGATAGCATTGATTAAGCGGCAAGAGATCAAGAAGCACGTCGAGAAGCACACCTGGATTGCGGCTGATATGGCCGCCATCCGGCAAGATCTGCAGTTTGAGTTCGTTTGACAGCTGCTGTTCCGCATCTGCCAGGTGGTCCTGCCGCCCGGCAATACACAGGTTTGCGTAATTGAGCGCGGTGAGAGCCAATAGACGCGGGTATCCAGCCGGCGCGCTGCGCCATGTGGCAGAGAGGTGGATTATTTGATCCGCGAGATTATCAGCTACCAGCTCGAAGTCGGGCTGATTTTCGTCGAGCAGCGCATGCGCCGCATTGATCCAGGATATCACGCGCCGCGCCGTTACCTCTGGCGCCGAGGCCAGTCCCCGAAAGCGCCGCGATCGCCGGATCCATTGTGTAACATAGGCCCGGGCCAGCCGATCGGCTTCCTCCGACTGTTCGGCATGCAGATTTCTGAGCCAGGAAAAGCCGTGCAACTCTCGCGCCCAAGCATCATTCGGCGGGGCTATATCGAACGGCGACCGCGCTCCAAGTTCAGCGACAAAACCGCTAAGACCGAATTGCCCGGCCTTTATTTCATCGAAAAAACTCGGATCGCCTGTTCTGAGATCTTGCGGCACAATCACCAATTCATCGGCAATTGGCGCGCCGTACCGCCATTTAAACAGATTGGACATCCGAAGACGCGCATTCAAAGCCCGGCGCGACTGCTCCATCCGCATCCACACGGTTCGCATGTGCTCCGCAGGCGTAAGCTGCAACATGTGCTATTCCCAGTTGCCGAATATCAGGCGTCAGTCCGTTTTGAGTTTAGCGTGCTCTGAGGCAGAAAGTTGCACGATAGGTTCTTTGCGATTATTTCCGCTAGCTGTCTATATGTTGCTCAGCCAGGTGTGCAATCAAATAAGCTGTGAAGGCTGTTTGCAATCATGCCTGACGCTGCATTACAGCGGCAAAAAAACCATCCATACCCTGATGCACATCGTCACGGCCGGCGATGCTATGGCATGGCAGCGTTCGAAGTGCGCCGCTGGCTGTCAACCAGCCTGGATCGAGGCCAGGAACAGCGGTCGTATCGACAGCGATGGGACTAATATCGCAATTCTGCTCTTGCAGCCACGCCATCTGGTCTTGGCCTTCTTCATGTTCCAGTGAGCAGGTGCAATAGAGCAGTCTGCCGCCTGGGCGAACCCATTGGACCGCTTTCGAGAGCATTTTTCGCTGCAGTTCGGCCAGGCGTCTGATGTCAGATTCTGCCTTCAGGTGAATAAGGTCGGGATGGCGTCGGATGGTGCCGGTGGCTGTGCAGGGCGCATCCAAAACCACAACATCGAACGGATGGTCCGGTGCCCAAGATAATACATCGGCTTCGACAAGTTCGGCCGTCAATTTAAGGCGCGCCAGATTCTCCTTTAGTCGCGCCAGACGGTTTGGCGCGTTGTCGACGGCTGTGACGATGGCACCTGCCACGATGAGTTGCGCCGTTTTGCCGCCGGGTGCGGCGCATAAATCTGCCACCCGGCAGCCACTGATATCGCCGAGCAGGCGGACAGGAAGTGCGGCTGCGGCATCCTGCACCCACCATTCGCCACTGGCAAATCCCGGCAAGTCCTGGATCGCACCGCCGCCCGTGAGCCGGATTGATCCGGTCGCCAAGAGGTCGCCGGCGAGCTTTTCGGCCACCTGGGCGCCACCGGCCTTGACGGTCAGATCCCGCGGTGCCTCCCTGAGCGACGCCAGGGCAATCTCCCGCGCCGCCTGGGGACCATAGGACCGGCACCATCGATCAAAGAGCCAGCTTGGGATGTTGAGTTCGGCCGCGTCCTGAGTGGCCAGTATGTCCCCACGCGCCTCGGCGACGCGACGTAGCACGGCATTGGCCAATCGCTGGTAGCGGTTGGCGCGATAGTCGCGCTTGCACTGTTCGACTGCAATGTTGATCGCAGCGTGCGGTGCACCGTCCAGAAACAGCAAGGCGCCGCAGGCAATGTCGAGGATCGCCCTGAGCCGCCCCGTCTCTTTTGGCAGCGTTTTTTCAATATACCGCGCCTGTGCGTCGCGGATTTGACCGTTATATCTGAGCGCTGTTGCTGTCAGCAGTCGGGCCAGTCCGCGATCACGCGGCTCCAGCGAATCGAATGGCGCGCGCTCTGTCCATGTCTCAAACGCCTCATCCAGCATGAGTCGTCGCGATAAAACGTCGTGCAAGAGACGCACCGCGAGATCACGCGCGGCGAGCCCCGCAACATTCTGTCGCGCAGAATTTTTCTTGGCGGAACCGGCGGCCCTGCCTGGCGAATGGCGACCAGAGCGTTTGCGCTGTTTCGTTTGTCCATGCGCCGGGCGCGCCATTGTCTTATCCCCACGGACCACGTGGCGATCCGGAAGATGATGACGGTGAAGACCATGGCCCCGAATGGTCATCATCACGTTGGTTGTCCAATTCGAGCGGTGCGAACTCACCGCCGCCGCGCCCAAGTGTGTTGCTCAATTCCTGCAGGGCTGCGATCCGATTTTGTGTATTGGGGTGTGTGGAGAACAGGTTATCCATGCCCTCTCCGGTCAGCGGATTGATAATAAACAGGTGGGCGGAGGCCGGTGAGCGTTCGGCATCCTCATTTGGAATGCGCTGGGCATAGTGTTCGATCTTCTGCAAGGCACCAGCAAGCCAGGCTGGTTCACCACAAATCAGCGCGCCGATGCGGTCGGCCTCATATTCGCGCGACCGGCTGATCGCCATCTGCACCAGCATGGCAGCCATAGGCGCAACAATCATTGCGACCAGCGCCCCGATCCAACCGAACGGACTGTTGCTGCTGCCGCGCTGACCGCCGAATAGCATGCTGAGCTGTGCAAAGTTGGCGAGCATGGTGATCGCGCCTGCGATAGTCGCGGCAACAGTCATGATCAAGGTGTCGCGATTCTTGATGTGGGCTAATTCATGCGCCATCACGCCGGCTAGCTCCTCATCATCAAGCATTTCCATCAGGCCAGTGGACGCGCAGACGGCCGAATTCGCTGGATTGCGCCCGGTTGCAAACGCATTCGGTTGGGGATTGTGCATGATATAGACCCGCGGCATAGGCAGGTCGGCCCGTTGTGCGAGGCGGGCAACCATATCGTAGTATTCCGGCGCATCGTTGCGGTCGACTTCTTCTGCGCCGAAGGAACTCAGCACCATCTTGTCGGAGCCCCAGAAGCTGTAAAGGTTCATGCCAAGCGCAACGACAAAGGCGATTATCATGCCGAGCTGACCGCCAATCAGGCCGCCCATGACGACGAACAGAACCGTCATGAAGGTCAAAAGAAGGCCGGTCTTAATGTAATTGCTTGCCATTCGCGACTCCCACGTCTCACCACGTGGCAAAACAACCGTCTTGCCACGCCCTTGCGACCCCTAATATCGGTATTATTATAGATACTGACAACGTCAGGAGGCGTAAACTATGTCGCCAAGCGATAAAAGATCCCCAGATCAAGCAGCACCTGGCGTGCCACCGCGTCAATTGACACCGGCCGCAAAGCGTGCGCTCGCAGAGGCAGCCGAGCGTCGCCGCAAGCGCCAGCAGGATAACAATAATGCCCCCCGCGACAAAGAGATTGGTGGGCGTGAGGGACCGGACCCTGTACGTTACGGCGACTGGGAAAATAACGGCATAATTTCGGATTTCTGAGGCCGGCCGATCAACCCAGAGCGCGCCTGGCAGAGGGTGACGTGACGCGCGGGCTGCGATGCCGCCGCGTGACCAGGAGAGGTAGACATGGCCAAGCGGCGCCGGTCCTACGGCAAAATCTTGCTAATCGTAGTTGTCGTACTTGGCATTGCAATCGCCTACCGACAAAGTCTTATTCCCGCTGCGCTCAATCCTTTACCGACCCTCAATCTGGACCATCCCAGAGGTTGGACGGGAGGCCTGTTGATTGACTGGCAGCTCGCCTCGATCAAGCGTTCGCGGCGATTGTGCAAAAAAGTCTTGAATTCACCTTTGATCAGTTATGCGCCGATCCGAGACCGGGTTGGACCAAAGGGCTGTGGTTGGAAGAATGCTGTCAGAACGTCACGGATTGCCGGCGCCAGAGTGTCAGTCAACCCACTAACCTGTCAGGTTGCCGCCGCCTTGACGTTGTGGATGGCACACGACGTGCAGGTCTTGGCCCAGGAATACTTTGGAACACGCGTCAGATCACTCGAGACAATGGGCACCTATTCCTGCCGCAACATCATTGGCAACAAGCGCTGGGCCAATTTGCCGAGTCAGCATTCATTCGCCAATGCCATCGATATTTCCGGGTTCGTTCTGGCCGATGGCAGAAGAATTTCGGTGCGCCGGCACTGGAGGGGCAAGCGCAAGCGCGCCGCCTTCTTGCGCGCCGTCCATTCTCGCGCCTGCCGTTATTTTCGGGTCGCGCTCGGGCCGGACTTTAATCCGGCCCATGCCGATCACTTTCATTTTGATCGCGGCAGTCTCTGGACCTGCAAATAATGGTGAGCAGGCCGGCGGCAGGCATCCACCGCAGCCCTTCGCAGCTAGAGCAATATCCGATCTGACAGAACCGCATCGCGGGTCACAGATCGGATGATGCACTAGACGACTTTCACCTCCAAGTCGTCGAGCCCGTCAACGTGACCGAGCATAATGTCACCACGTGAAACGGCAGCGACGCCGGCGGGCGTGCCTGACATAATGATGTCGCCCGCCGCCAATTCATAATAGTTGGAAAGAACCGCAATCATTTCCGGAATTTTCCAGATCATCTGATTGAGATCGCCTTGCTGGCGCATTTCGCCATTGACCTTCAACCAGATTGCCCCGTCCGTCATCGGCCCGGTCTCGGTGATCGGATGCAATGCGTTACACGGCGCTGAGGCTTCGAACGATTTGCCGACTTCCCATGGCCGGCCCATCGTTTTCGCTTCGCCCTGTAAATCGCGCCGGGTCATGTCCAAACCAACTCCAAAACCATAGACATGATCCATGGCCGTAGCGACAGAAATGTCACGGCCACCGGATTTCAAAGCCACGACAAGTTCGATCTCGTGGTGCACGTCGTCTGTTTTCGGCGGATAGGGAAAGGCTTGGCCCGGGTGCAGGATATTGTCGGGATTTTTCATGAAGAAAAATGGGGGTTCGCGATCCGGATCGTGGCCCATCTCAATCGCGTGATCGGCGTAATTGCGCCCGATGCAATATATGCGCCGCACCGGGAAGACTTTGTCGGACCCTTTGATCGGAATAAACGGGGTTTCAGGTACATCGATGATATAGTCGCGTTCGACCTTCTGCTGCATTGTTTGCTCCTTGTTGACTGGCGGGCCGTACTTCAGCGGCGACTATAGGGATAACAGCGCGATCGGTTGAGTCTCAGGCCAAAATGCTGGCCTAACGTTCGAATGGCTGGACGATAAGTATCATAGGGGTCTGAATTTTCCACCCCAACGATTATCGGCCGGAAGTCTTCCTGGTCTTTGCCCTCTGGCGGCAACATCCCAGTGACATGGGCCTTGCCATCGCCATCGCGTAAGGTGACGAAGATCGGCATACGCCGCTCTATATGCGCCTTACGCCCGATACTCTGCTCGATCACATGCAGACTGGACGGCGGCACATAGCTCTGTTTGGCCTCTTCCCAAGCCTGCCGGAAATACTTCTCGACGGCGTGTAGCATGTCGCGACTTTCCAGTGCTGCTTCCGCCTCTGATTCGATTTGAAACCACGTGTAAGGTGGTGCGTCACAAATAAAATGCATCTCGACAACCTCTTGTGACCTCGTGCGTTTGCGCCGCTGTGAGCTCCTGGCGGTCAACCAATTAGTCGCCAGGCGAGGCGGCTAAGACTATAGGCTAATAGTAATACAAGTATAGATATCAATCCGCGCGCGCCCTCAATCGCGCGACAAACCCTTTTCCTTGAGCTCACCCAAGTATTGCCCCCAACGCTGCTCTTTTTCGCGTCCCAATTGATCGAGATACTCCCAGGCGAACAAGCCGGTGTCATGACCATCGTCAAAAACAATGCGCACGGCGTAATTCCCGACGGGCTTCAAAGCTTTGATTTTTACGTGCCGCTTGCCACCGACGGTCACCCGCTGACTCGGCGAATGGCCCTGCACCTCTGCGGACGGGCTCATGACCCTGAGCATTTCGGCGCTCAACGCATAGGCGCGCCCGTCATTGAAGCGGACATTCAGTCCATCATGAGCGCCGCTGATTTCAAGCGCTGGCGGATCAGTTTTGCCGGAGCTGCTTGCGCCAAGGCCCGACCACATTCTCTCAGCGATAGCCCGATAAATGCCAGCGTGGTCGCTGTCCGGATTGGTGGCGACGATCGGCTGGCCGCTATCGGAACGGCTACGGATTTCCATATCGAGCGGCACGCCGCCGAGAAATGCCAGCCCAAGTTTTTCAGCTTCTCGCTCAGCACCGCCGTGCCCAAAGATCTCATGGCGTTCGCCGCAGGCGCTGCACGTGAAGTAGCTCATGTTTTCGATAATACCCAACACCGGGACATCGACCTTACGAAACATATTGAGGCCTTTGCGGGCGTCAATAAGCGCCAGATCCTGCGGCGTCGATACAATGACGGCGCCCGACAGCGGGACTTGCTGCGCCATCGACAATTGGACATCCCCGGTTCCAGGCGGCATGTCGATGATCACCACATCGAGATCGCCACCGTCGCCCCAGGCGACTTCTCGCAGCATTTGATTGAGTGCGGAAACAACCATCGGGCCCCGCCATATGACCGGCGTGGCTTCGTCGACCAAAAAGCCCATGGACATAACCTTGAGGCCGAACGCCTCCATCGGTTTGAGTTGGGTTCCGCCGATCACTTGCGGACGCCCGGATAAGCCAAGCAGGCGGGGTTGTGATGGGCCATAGATATCGGCATCGAGAATTCCGGCTTTGAGGCCTATGGCCTGCAACCCGAGGGCCAGATTGACTGCCGTTGTCGATTTTCCAACCCCACCTTTGCCGGATGCAATAGCGATAAGGTGCTTGACCCCCGCGACCGCACCGCCGCCGCCAGCATTGGGCGCGGCGCTTTGGGCCGGGGCTGCGTTCTGTGCGGCTTTGGCCCGCGCCTCGGCAACCCGTGCCGATTCGCGCCGTGGTGCGCCGCCGCCTGCCTGCCCCGTAGGTGTTGCCTCGGCCGTCAACACCACACGGGCGGCACTGACGCCCGCCAGCGTTTGGACCACTTTTTCCGCCGCCTGGCGCAGCGGTTCCAGTTCCTGTGCGCGGCTCGGGTCAACGGTAATGGCAAGCGAAACCTGCCCCTCTTTGATCGCCACCTCCGACACCAGTCCAAGGGCAACGATGTTGCTTTCCAGATCAGGCCCTTTGATGCGTTCTAGGGCCTCCAGCACGTCTTTTTGGGTCACTGACATGGCATTCTCTTCTTAACCTTGCTCACAATCTTGCAAATAGTTCCCAGCGCTCGTACCACACGTCGAGGTTTGCCGACAGGTATAGGCCTCGTGACCCAAGCGCAGGAAAAAGGGTTCAATAATCAATGGCGATTGTATCGCGGCTAATCAAGATAATCGATACAATGACGGAGTGGGTTGGCCGGACCACTGCCTGGCTGCTATTGGTCGCCGTTTTAGTTAGCGCCATAAATGCCATTGTGCGCAAGGTCTTCGGGACCAGTTCCAATGCCTGGCTGGAACTGCAGTGGTATCTATATGGTGCTGTGTTCATGCTAGGGGCCGCTTGGGCATTAAAACACAATGCCCATGTTCGCATCGACGTCGTCTCCAGCCGCCTGACGAAGCGCAGCCGCGATTGGATCGATTTGTTCGGTCATATGTTCTTGCTGCTTCCGCTCACCATCATCGTGGTTTGGCTAAGCTGGCCTGATTTTGTGCAGACGTTTCTCAGCCAAGAGATGTCCTATAATGCGGGCGGTCTGGTTTTATGGCCGGCCAAGGCGCTGATCGTTGCCGGCTTCGCGATACTCTTTCTGCAAACCATTGCCGAAATTCTCCGCCGAGTAATGATTTTGCTTGGCAAGTTGGATGAGCAAGAGATCAGCGCCGATTCGCCGGCTGCCGCAGCGAATAGTCCGGCAGCCAGAGGACAGGGCGATGATTGAATTTATCGCCCAGAACCTGGCGCCCATCATGTTCATTTCTTTGGTGTTCATGTTGTTGCTCGGCTATCCCGTCGCCTTCACGTTGGCGGCGCACGGACTAGTATTCTTCGTCATCGGTGTCGAGCTGGCGCATCTTGCACCGAACCAGATCAATTTATCGTGGCCATTGCTGCAGGCGTTACCGAACCGCATCCTCGACATAATGAGTAACGACACCCTGCTGGCCATCCCGTTTTTTACATTCATGGGGCTCATACTTGAGCGTTCCGGCATGGCGGAAGATTTGCTCGAGACCATAGGCCAATTGTTCGGGCCGGTTCGCGGCGGCTTGGCTTTTGCAGCAGTGTTGGTTGGTGCACTGCTGGCTGCGACCACAGGCGTCGTTGCCGCATCGGTCATTGCGATGGGGCTGATATCGCTCCCTGTGATGATGCGCTACGGCTACAGCCGCCCATTGGCGACCGGCTCGATCGCGGCGGCTGGAACGCTTGCACAGATTATTCCACCCTCCCTGGTTCTGATCGTCATGGCCGATCAGCTCGGCCGGTCGGTTGGTGATATGTATGTCGGCGCACTGCTGCCCGGCTTGATCCTGACCGGAATTTATTGCCTTTATGTCGCCGTACTGACGGTCGCCAATCCTGCCGCGGCACCGGCCCTCCCGCCGGAAACACGCACACTTGGTGTTGCCGGCTGGTCACTTCCAATCATGACGGTTTTCGCGCTTGCAACCGGCGTGGCAGCAACCTATGCCCTGGCGATCTATTTAGAAAAGTCTCCTGCCATTTGGGGCGCGGCCATTGCCGTTGCGCTATCTTACGCGATCGCACTTGCCAATCGATCTCTTGGGCTCGGATTGTTGTCTCGGCTGACCGAGCAGGTGGTGATCGTCCTGATCCCGCCACTTGCGCTGATATTTCTGGTCTTAGGGACAATCTTCTTAGGCATCGCAACGCCGACTGAAGGCGGCGCCATGGGGGCAGCCGGCGCGCTGATAATGGCTGCGGCCAAGCATCGCCTGGACCTGTCTCTGCTGCGTCAATCAATTGAATCGACGGCGCGCCTGACCACCTTCGTCATGTTCATTTTGATTGGCGCCCGCGTGTTCTCACTGACATTCTATGGCGTCAACGGCCATTTGTGGATTGAACGGCTATTGTTGGATCTCCCAGGCGGTCAGATTGGTTTCCTGATCTTCGTCAATATCCTGGTCTTCATACTCGGCTGCTTTCTCGACTTCTTCGAGATCGCATTCATAATCATTCCATTACTCGCGCCAGTTGCAGCCAAGCTCGATATTGATCTGATCTGGTTTGGTGTTCTCTTGAGCCTCAACCTGCAGACGAGCTTTCTAACGCCGCCGTTCGGGTTTGCACTCTTTTACATGCGCTCCATTGCACCGGCCGCCGCCTATGTCGACAAGATGACGCGTGAGACCATAAAGCCGGTTTTGACAACCGACATTTATAAGGGCGCATTACCGTTCATCGCGCTGCAAATCGTTATCATCGCCATCGTTATGGCCTGGCCTGGCCTCGTGACCCATTACAAGGATGACACACCTAAGATCGACCCGGCAAAAATCCGCCTGCAAACACCGGGCCTTGGTAACGACGATTTGGACCTGCCCGGCGAACTCACCGTTCCCCCGCGCAGGCCCAACTAGTCGCTCCGCTGCTCATAGCTTACGCTTACGCTCTTGAATCATCATGAATCGGTCATAGCGGTATTCCGAGATTTGCTGCCAGAAATAGGCATCCGCGCGGAAGGCCTTAATCGATTGGTAGAGTTTCTCAAACGATTTGTTCTTTGAGCTAATGTCGGCATAGACCTCTTCGGCAGCTTGGAAGCAGGCGTCGAGCACCGGTTGCGAGAACTGACGCAACTGTGTGCCTTTCGACAATAGAATCTTTAGTGCTTCTGGGTTCTGCGCGTCGTAGCGTGCCAGCATCGTCGTATTGGCGAGCGCGGCGGCATTGCGCACGGCCGCTTGATAGTGCTTAGGCAATTGGTTCCATTTGTCGAGATTGATGAACAGGTGCAGCATTGCACCGCCTTCCCACCAGCCGGGATAGTAGTAGTACTTGGCAACCTTATAGAAGCCGAGCTTTTGATCGTCATAAGGCCCGACCCATTCGGTCGCATCGATCGTGCCTTTATCGAGCGCCTGATAAATTTGATCGCCGGGAATCTGCTGTGGCACGGCACCAAGCTTGGAGATGATCTTGCCGCCGAAGCCACCGATCCGCATTTTAAGACTCTTGTAGTCGGCCGGGGTCTTAATCTCCTTACGATACCAGCCACCCATTTGCGCGCCGGTATTACCTGCTGGGATCGCATAGATGTTGTAGGCCTTATAGAATTCATTGAGCAGTTCGTTACCGCCACCAACCTCGGTCCAGGCGTTCTGCATGCGGGCATTTAATCCGAATGGTACCGCTGTCCCGAACGCGAACGTCGGATCCTTTCCCCAATAATAATACGAGGCGGTATGGGCCATTTCGACAGTGCCTTTGGTGACTTCATCTGCCGCTTTCAACCCACCGACAATTTCGCCAGCCGGGAAAACCTGAACCAGAAACTTTTGATCTGTCGCTTCGGCCAACGCTTTGGCGAACACCTCCCCGGCGCCATAGATGGTATCCAGAGACTTCGGGAAGCTTGAGGTCAGTCGCCACTTTAGGACCGGTGAGGATTGGGCAATGGCTGGAGCGGCAAGCCCGGCGCAGGCGGCCACGCCAGCGCTTGAAACGCCGGCAGTTTTGACGAATGTACGGCGATTCAAAGTTTTCATGGTCGGGTATCCTCCTGGACTGAATTAGCGGCTGGCCACAATGTGAACTGGTAATGATTAAGCGCGCCAGGGCCCCTTGTCAGAGCTTCTTTCGGCAATGTTACTGTGGTCATTTATGGTCCCGCTGGATTATATTCAAACGACGCCTTGGGCCACAATCCTTCTTTTTGGTCCACGCCGTATTCGTACGCGCCATGACAGAACAAGTGTGGCGCAAAAGGCAGTCATCAGGAAGGACACGCGCAATGCCCGTGCGCCCACAAGCATTCGAAGTGGCACCCAATCCAGACGACCCGGCTCTGACGTCAGAGGTGGTCGGCCTGGATCATGAGGGCAACCGCATCACGACCCGCGTGGTAACCGAGCGGCCGCTGACATTGTTCCTGAACGCGCGTGAGGTTGTCACCATGATGACCATTGGCGATCAACCGGAGCTGCTGGCAGTAGGCTATCTGCTTAACCAAAACATGCTCGATCCGGACGATGAAATCACCGGCGTCGATTATGACGATGACATTGCGACAGTTGTCGTGCGCACAGCGCGAGAGACTGACTATGAGGAAAAACTAAAGAAAAAGATCCAGACCTCGGGCTGTGCTCAGGGCACCGTGTTTGGTGATCTGATGGAGGCCTTCGATACCGTCGCGCTCAGTCAAGAGGCGGTTTTGAAGACCTCATGGCTCTATCAGTTGACCAAGAAGATCAACACCGCACCAAGCCTTTATCTTAAAGCCGGCGCGATCCATGGCTGTGTGCTTTGCCATCAAGATAGCCCGTTGATCTACATGGAGGATGTCGGCCGCCACAACGCCGTCGACAAGATTGCCGGATACATGCTGCTCAACAACATCTCACCGGAAGATAAGATATTCTACACCACCGGTCGTCTGACCTCGGAAATGGTCATAAAGACCGTCAAGATGCGGATTCCGATTCTGGTGTCACGGTCCGGCTTCACAGCCTGGGGAGTTGATCTGGCGCGCAAGGCCAATTTGACTTTGATCGGCAGAGCGAGAGGGCAGCGGTTTACCGCCCTGGCCGGCGAAGGTCGCATTATTTTTGACGCCGACGTGAAATCGGTCGCCGGCGAGCGCCCGAAACATCGGCGCAAGGGCGCGCGTGCGTAAGCCTTGTAAAGCTTGCTCAGTGCGAGTTTGAATTGACGGAGCGGGTTTTGCTACCGTGATGCGCCTGATCAAGGGTCGCATTGACGCTCACGAGATGCGTGCCATCATCGCGCAGTAGCTTGGTTTGATCGAACGCGATGCGGCTGCAACGCTGCCAAAGATTGTTAAAGCCGCGAATAGCGCTTTGTGCCGTTTGCGGGCAGTCCTCATAGAAGGCTTCAAAAGCATCACGCCTATTGGGTTCGCGGCGCATGGACTCGCCGTACCAGACCGCATTTTCTCCCAGAACCAGTTGTTCGTGAACATCGAGAAACCGCGGCTGATCAATGAAACCGGCGCCATCCGCAAATAACGAAATGTCGTGTTCATGTGATGAGAGGAGCGATTCTGCTGTCGCACCGACGAAAATGACCCGCACGGAATACTCCGATCGGCAAGCAGTGGCCAATTCAGCCAAGGCGCGTGCAACCGGGCTATTGGATGACCGGGTGATCAACAGGATCTGACCTAGTGCACCGTCGTCATCGGTCTCATGGCGTTGAGCCGCAAGGCATTGAGAAATAAAGGACTTTATCCTATCCTCTTTATTCTCCAACACAGCCTCGCCATTCGACCCGGACTTATTCTTATGCATTAGGCGTGATCCTTATCGTTTTATCGCGACGAGGCGCAGGTTGTTGTGGCGACCATTTGAATCGGATGTGGTTAAAGATTTATTGCCAAGCGTTCGATTTTGTCCGGTTTTGGACATTCGTTTGACGTGTCGGCGCGTCTGACCCGGGCCAGAACTAGGTGATAGGATTTAATCTTCACGCCGGCGCGTTTGCTGATCGGCTTCACCACTGTCCTCAGTCTGCAAAGTTTGGTCATCATCTTCCCCTTTGTCTGATTTACGAAATGCATTTTGATCATTTTGCGTCATCTGTGCTTCGCGGACCGGCTGCTGATCGCCATTGTCCATAGTTTCTTCCGAATTTGCGTCTGAGCGGCTTATAACTGTGTCGTCGCCCTCTTGCGGCGGCCGTCCGCCGGTCAAAATCCGCGGCATTTCCTCATCACCGAGCAGCTCGCTCTGTTCATTGAGCAACTCCCCTTGCCGGCTTGGCTCGAACGGCAAGACATTGTCATCGTCTGCCGGCGTATCAGGCACAGCGTTGTCTTGCTGCGCGTGCGCGCCCTGAGCACGACGCAAGGCGGAGACAAGATTGTGCCCGGCCTGCCTGCTTTGGCCTGCCTCGCCATGATCAGGGTCCGGAAAAGGCGCTGGTGTCTTGCTAGCGACTTCAGCAAACTCGCGCGCTGCCGGGCCCGCATAGCGACCAAATTGCGCGGGGCGCACATCAACGTCCGCCAACGGTGCGTCCTGGCTGGCGGGCGCATGCGCGGTCAGATCCGGTTTTGGGCCAGGCTCAGGTCGAGCCGTGGTGAAACCGGTTGTATTGGGACGCGGCGACTTGACGGCGCTCCAATCTGAATTTGCCGGTGTTTCGAGGCCGCTAAGGACCATACCTTGATCATGCCGCGGCCTGAATCCGAATGCTCGCACCGGCGGGCTCTCAGTATCCGGAGCCGTATGTACGAGTTTCGGGCCTTCTTCGAGCCGATTTTGCCGCTTGGCGGCTTCGACGCGCCGCGCAGCCCCCATAATGGCACCAAGAATGATTTCCGACCAAGCGCCATCCTTGAATCGATAAATCCGAAAGGCTCGCGACGTGGCAAATTTGCTCCCCTGACGGGTCAGCTTCTTCTGAATGGTTCGCGTCGTCAGGAAAGGCGAATAGACGCGAGAGAACACGCGCTCCTTTTCGAAACTAGCAAACAGATTTGCCAACAGGTGCGCTTCTTGTTGCAGGGCCTGGACATCTTCTGTCGCATAGGCTTGGCCCTGATACGGCCCACCCGGCCCATAGGGTGCATCAAGTGGCACTGCAACATAATAATCGCCGTTAAAATCGAACACGACATGTCGGAAAACTTCGAATTTTTCACGCACCTCATCGTCTTTATGGATGTCGGAAAACTTCGACAGGATTTGGTAGATCGGCCCCTGTTCCGCCGCCACCATGCGCGGCACCAGGCCATGCAATCTGTTCATCGGCCGCCCCATGGCAACCAAGAGCAGGCACAGATCGACAAATATAGCAATCGCCAGAGGAATGTAGTCCCGTTGTGACAGGCCCGATTGCGCATCGCGCAATCGCTTGGCTTTTGTGCTGTTGGGATTTTTGGTCAGCGTTAACACGGCGCGTTTGCGCTTGGTACGAAGCTCATCGGCCGAGGGCGGCAGGCGCAAGGACAAGAGGCCATAGAATGTTACACCGAGGCGGCGGAACGCTTCGATCGTCGCTTCCGAGCCTTCGACGGCCTTGATCTTTGGTCTATCGATCCCCGGCAACTGATCGATGGCGCGCACAACACCGCGCAGCGCGGTTTGCAGCTGCACATCAGGGCACGAAAATGTACGCCCGCTGTGCGAGGGAAAGATCGTCTTATCGGCGCGTTCAGACAGATTGGCCCTGATCTGGCGCAACTGCGGATCTGTACGGAAGGCGTTGTAACGGGCAACCGTGCGATCCAGTTTACCGTTAAGCTGCCGCATGAAGGTGTTGCGCGTGCCCGTCTTGGCATCGAGCGTCTTGGTGCTGGCTTTGGTGACCAGTGCGAGCGAGGCATCAAAGCTCTTTAGTTCAGTTCTGATTTTCGCAGCCCGTCCAGCGACAAAACTCGAGGCAAACGAAAATTGCGCTGCATCGTTATCGCGCAGCCGCCGACGCGGGCCATCCCCCGGTCGAGAGTTCGGGCAGGACGTGCCAAAGTCTCTTTCTTGTTGCGCTTTTCTCTTAGAAATCACTGTGAGGTCGGTGAGGGTGGTTTGCAGTTGGTCCAGCCTTGCGGAGGCGGCGACCAATGCCCCTTGCACTTGCGTGACGGCACTGGCGGCCGAGCGTGTTGTCTCGGATCTACTCTCGAGCACTTTCCAGTAGAACCCGAAGCCAAAGCCCACCGAGATCATGGTCAAGAAGATGTAGCCCAAGCCGTAGATGAACTTGGTAAAGGCCGGGATCGGTGCGAAAAGCTGATCAAGAAGCCAGATGATCATGGTCATCAGCATCGCGACAGCAATGGCGATGATCAGTTTTTGGGTGAACGGCAGCGAACCCAAATTGGATTCGATCAGTTCCAGCATGCCGACATAGGTGGCCGCCCAGGACAGCGCGCCAAGCCCGATCATCAAGAATATTTTCTTCCAATCCCGCGTTGCCGCGGGGGGGCTTTGCCACGCTCGATCAAGCTCGTCGTCATAGACCGCCATGTAGATCAGTTCCCGCCATCATGAAACGTCATCAGCCGCCTTCATCGGCTGAAACACCAACTGTCACAGTTCAAGTTTGGCAGTTCCCGTTGGAAGTCTTCGGGTCTTGACGGGTGCTGCGCGGTCGCGTGAACGCCGCCGTCCGCGCAATGCGAGCACTGCTACGCACGAAACTTGCCTTCTCCCCTAGTTCAAAAAAAAATTGGTATTGTTTCTTTTTGGCCTCAGTTCGTCGCGACTTTGGCCTTTGCGTGGCACGGCTGATTTGCCCGTGGACAGACGCACTGATAGGCGCTCAATCATCACCAAAGAGTGTGTGTCGCCAATGCCCTTTCGAAGTATCGGCAGGAGCAGTGCGCGCGCGGCTTGCACGGCTGTGTCTCGCCTTGAAAAGGGTGCTTGCCGAGGTGCGCGGCGCCCGGCGCTTTGCCAATGCGGCCAGATCCTTCAACAGCGTTTCGGCGATCGGTGCTGCAACCTGTCCGGCGTGCAATGCCCGCGCCCACGGTCGCCGTCCGGATCCCGTGCCGACGACCACAACGTAGGAATAAGCAGCCCCGGTTTCGAATTGGATACCGCCGGTGATCCAGGCATCGACCGTTTCATCTGGATCGGCTGTCACTGAGGTTCCGGTCTTGGCAAAATGTAAACGCACGTCCCGCCGCCGCCGATGGCACCAGTGCGCTAACGTTTTCAACGTTCCGACAGTTTTTCGGTAGGCCACCTGGCACAGAGGCGCTGACAGCAGCGCCTGTATCAGGCGATGTCCGCGCGCACGAATGAGTGAGCCGGGGCGCAGGTGCAGTCTCTTTTGCGCCTGAAAGTGTTTCGCACTTCTGGCATTCGTAAAATCGAAGGCCTTGATTAAGGTTGGTGGCTTGACCAACCGGTGCCCTTTGCCGGTCAATGCAGCTAATACGATAGCGGACATGTGATGCACGCGCTGCGGCGCAGCTGCGATGAGCCCTCGCACCGCGGCCGTCGTCGCAGGCGTTGGCTCACCCTGCTGGTTGGCCGGCGGCGGGGTAAATCCCAGGTTGTTGATCAAGCGTCCCACGCGGCGCTGCCCGATCTGGGCCAGGCGCCATTCAATCGGCCGGTTCATTGAACAGGCGAAGGCAACGATTGCCCGGCGGTATCGTCCACCTGCTGCCGGCCGTTCCAGTGGTGTGCGCCGGCGCAAGCAACTTTCTATCCCCTGGCGCGGCAACAACACATCGACATAGGGCGAATGAATGCTGTCGCGACCATAATTGGCGATGGCAATTGCCGCTATGAT
Source organism: Hyphomicrobiaceae bacterium (assembly GCA_965223255.1). Lineage (GTDB taxonomy): Bacteria > Pseudomonadota > Alphaproteobacteria > Rhizobiales > Hyphomicrobiaceae > CBDCWA01. The sequence goes on from CBDCWA010000004.1 coordinate 2,900,825, forward strand.
CTTGCCGACTGACGCTATCTGGCGTGCTTCTCGTGCAACGACGTATGTGCCGGACGCGCGGTCGCGTGCAATGGTTGAGCCGAAATAGGGCGCGGTCTGCGTTGATTCAAAATACCGGACGATACGCCCTTTGGCATCTGCCGCGGCCACAATGATGTCCGGCCGTGGTCTGTCGTCCGCGACCTTTGTCTTGTCGAGCGTGAACCCCGGCTTGATCTTCACGCTCCATTTTTTCTGCAATTTCCCCAATGCGGTCTCGATACGATCATGAAAGGCGATGTTTTCGGCGACGTCGAGCGTTGTGGTCACACCGCGCACGGCATTGCGCCACCGATAGCCGAATGCCTGCTTCATCTCCTCGCGAATGCCAAGGCGCGCCGACGGCATAAGGGTATTGGCACGAATGACCGGATTGACTTCGGCACGTTCCGCCTGGACCGGTCTTGAGCGCTCTAATGCACGTTGTAATTTTGGCCGGACCTTAGGTTCAGGCGGGCCGCCTGCCATTTTAACGAGTTCGAAAAGGGCCTGTTTCTGGCGCTTGGGATTAGTAATGAGACGCTCAACACAGATGCGGGCCCTGACTTCGATAATGTAGCGCCAGCGATCGAGACGAACCGAATTCAAGCGCTTATCGCCTTCGAGCAAAATTATTGGTCGATTGACGGCACCCGCGAGGACGAATTGCTCGGCGGCGCTCAGATCTTTGGCCTCTTTGCCGAATACGATCTGGCTTGTGACTTCGACCCCATGCAGCGATTGCCCGCCTGTACGCTGCCCAAGCCAGAGATGATTCGCGACCCAGTGCTTCAGCGCCTTCATGTCCGGTGACCTGGTAAGCTCCCAGTAAATCACCGGCGCCAACCACCATTCCTGAAACTTGCGTCTGATCTTATCGAGCACACTTTCGCGCACGCTCGGCGGGGTCTTGTAAATAACCCGAGCCAACTGCATCGGTAGGGTAGAGCCGCCGACCCCCATGCTCGGCCGCCGCCGCTGAATTGATCGCATAATCGTCGAGACAGGGATTTTCAGAACACCAACAATGTCAATTCCGAACGGATTAAGCCAGGAGCCGAGATTGCCATCCTCCAGATGGACGACACATTTCCAATAGTGCTCTGGGACTTGGCGCACAGGAATGGATTTATGGTCCGGCTGGGCGACGTAGCCTGCAAGCTCAATGGGCTGCGTCGTATAGTTGACATCGCGCACGCTATCGAGGCGCGGGTCGAAGGTGCCAACAAAACTGCCGGTCTTGTCGTAGATTGCCGTGGCCAGCCAGCGCTCGGCATCGTAGCGCAACTGTGTCGACTTATAGTATGTGCCAGTCAGGCCACGCAGTGGTGCTACGGCATAAACCAGTACAACCGCGAAAATCACGTAGACCAGCGCCGCCTGCACAACATACCGAATCGGGCCGAGCTTTGGATTGAACGCTATAGAACCGATCACAAAGCGGAACAGCTTCAACGGCAGCGACACGGCAAGTTCAGTCAGACGCGTGAAAAAGCGAAGCAGCGCAAGCATGCGACCAACGATCTAAGATCATCGAGCGAAGAGTTGGCACCATCTCGATGGTTCCAACCCAAGGCACTAAGATGATCACCCATTTAGAGACGAGCAACGCGTCTGCTGTTAATTGGCATCGTCCCGATTCCAGTTAAACGCAGGTTGCTCCCGTAAACGCCAACATGTGCGCGAACCCCTTGCTCGCGCTCTCATAGAACCACAATGAGCATTGCGATAGCCGGAATTTGTGGCAGGCGTGGGACTCATCTGCTCATCCACACGCACCGGGAGCGGCTCGGCTCAGAGAATACCGAATTCGGTGAACGGAATAATGTCGACTGTGTCGCCAGCGTAGATGTTGCCGGCATCTTCTGGAATTTCAATGAGGCAATCTGCGGCTCGAAGTCCTGATATCAGCCCTGAGCCGTCCCGCTGGAACTTGTCGACGACGATCTGATCCCCACTACGGCGCATATGACCGCGCCAAAATTCACGCCGGCCGGATTTGCGATTGGTGAAGTTGAAATTTGCCTGCGCCGGCCAGCGCCGCGCGTCCTGCCATCCAGCACCAGACAGGCACCGCAACATCGGCCAGATATAAATAAGAAAGCACACGAAAACGGCAACCGGGTTGCCCGGCAGGCCGGCAACGATTGTTGAGCCGATTTGCCCGAACATCAGCGGGCGTCCGGGCTTTATGGCAATTTGCCAGAAATGGCAGGTACCAAGGTCATTGAGCACGGCGGAAATATGATCTTCATCGCCACCGCTGGCACCGCCCGAGGTCAAGACGACGTCATGAGATTTGGCAAGCGCGGTGAGACGTTCGGTTGTAACGGTTCGATCATCAGGCCAGATACCAGCATCGAAAACATCTACACCACAAAGCTTGCAGAGCGCTGTCAGCATTGCAGCGTTGGTGTCAAACACGGCCCCCTCTGTTACTGGCACTGTTCCAGGGCGGATCACCTCGTCACCCGTTGATACGATGGCCACCTTGAGAGGTGCGCGGCAAGCCACGCTGTCGATACCGATAGAGCACAAGCCGGCGACGTCCTGCGGCCGCAACACATGACCGGCTTCGAACATTGCCGCTCCCGCCTGTACGTCCTCTCCGGCCGCGCGAATATTGATGCCTTGTCTGAGGCCAGCTGGGATGTCGACCCAGTTGTCGGGTGCTGTCCCGGTGCGGCAATCCTCCTGCATGACCACCAGGTCCAGCTCCGGCGGTACAACAGCACCAGTGAGCACACGAATTGCCGAAGTATTGGGTACCGGCCCCTGGAAAGGTGCACCAGCGGCGGCCCGCCCGGCCAGGGGAAGTCGCGTACCAGCCTTTTGATCGTAATCCCGGTAACGCAAGGCGAAGCCGTCGACGGCTGCATTTGTGTGCGGTGGCACATCGCGTGGGGCGGTCACAGGCGCGCTGAGGACATGCCCCGCTGCGGTCATCACGGGCACAGAAATATTATCTACAACACTTTGCAGCCGCGCCTGCAATAAGGTCACAGCCTGCTCATGGCTAAGCCGCTGGCCGTCGTAGCGAAAACAGTCATTTAGTGTATTTTCAGACATTCCAAGCCGCGGCGCCAAAGTCAGTCCGGCCGCCGCGCACCGGCGACCCCTGACAAGAAGTCTGTCGGCCGTAAGGCGCGTTGTCAACGATCCATCGGAGCCCCTGCAGCCCAGACTTGGTTACATCGTCTGCAAGAGGACGAATAAGCCGACGCCAAGGGCAGGCCCGACCAATGTGGCCGCGACGACCACAACAAAAGGCTTCAATACCATTACAATTACCCCGCGGCTTTGCCGCATCATGCAATACTGCCGGATAAAACTCCGCACATGCGTCCAGCCAACGCATCGCAACATCACAAATAGCAAGCGCCCTCATCTCGCTACTGATGATCAACTATGCCCGACTGTCGCACAAAATGCATCAAAAAATATCGTTTAGTCATATAAAAAACAGGGTTTACTATTTTTTGGGGATGCAGACTTAGTTTTTTTTGCGGAAATTGGGATTAAGAGGTGGTCTCAAAGACCGCGTATCATTGTTATTCATAAAGCCGGAATTTCAATAAAGATCAGGCTTTGTCGAACAGCCGCAATTGACGTTGTTCCAGATCTTTCGTCTCAAAAGACAGTTGTTCGATACGGTCGAAGGGGACCTGCTCAGCGGTTATGAGCGAGCGCTGCGCCTTCATCGAACGTACCAGACCTTCCTGAACCAGATGGAAGGCACCGACGGTCTGGCCGGGCAGCACAGCGGCTGGATCAAGGCCGCTTTCGCTTTGGAAGGCGGCCCTGAGTTTACGCAGTGCCGTATCTTCCCGCACCCGACCGATGAACCACGATGTGATCTGATCGCGCGATTTATAATCGAGATCGCCGGGCGACTGGGTAGCAAGCATTAGCCCAAGACCGGCCGAACGTGCCCGCTTAAGCAGGCTTTGCAAAGGTTCGGCGGTGGCCGGTTTCGCATTGGCTGGAATATAAAGATCGGCCTCGTCGAACATGACAACAGCTTGCAGTTCATCATTCGGGTTGCGCTGGCAGAACCTGAGAGTTTCCGAGAGGAACTGCGAGACCCAGAACAGGATGTTTTCGTTGTCGCCGAGAAAACCGGTGTAGATGACGGAGAGACGGGTGCGCCCTTCGCGTGCAAAATTCCCGATCCCGAGTAGTGACTCCATCCGAAGGCTTTCACCGTTTGCATCAAACAGCGCTGAATTGCGGTGTCTAAGGCTGTCGAGCTGGGCGACGAGATCACGCCGGATTTTGCCTGAGGGGTCCATTCGTTGGGTCAGATCGGTCAATTCCGGGTCTTCGTCCTCCAGAAGGTCGATCAAATCGCCAAGTCCGACTTCCGAGCGCGACCGACTGCCAAGTATCTTTAGCGCTACCGATAGCGTGCCGGATTGCTTCTGGTGGGTTGCTGAGTTTTTCAGATGCAGCATTTCGCCAAGCGCGGCGGCAGACAAGTTGGCCAGCAATTGCTGCTCGTGTTCCGGCAATTCGCTGATACCGGTCGGCAGCAAGGCAATAGAGATCGGACGGCCAGAGGAGCGCCCCGGGGTGTAGACGGCAACATCGATCGAGTCGGCCAGCTTCTCGCGGTCAGCACGACGATCGGCGTTTTCATCATCAGTCTGGCGCCAGACGTCAGGGTTGGCGTAACTGCAGAGATCCCCTTTGCGGTCGATCAGGACGGCTGGTATGCCGCGTAGCAATAACTGCTCGATCAGGCTCAAAGCGAGCGTGGTCTTACCGGAGCCCGATCCGCCAAGCACCGCCGCATGCCGCTTCATAACATCCATATTGAGCGTTACCGGCCGCCCGCGCCTATTGGTTTCCCGGCCCGCGTAGATGCTATGCGCATTATCGCCGTTCTCATCCAAGATCACGGAAATCGGTAGATCATCGTCGTTGTCGGCATGCGGCGCCAGCTCAGGCTCGCCATTCATCATGCTAGGTTCGCCATCCCCATCCACAACGACCGCACCATCACCGCCAAGGGTATCGAAAGCGCTCCCAGCGCCAGAACCGGCATTGTCTGCATCGCTTTCACCGCCGAAGCGCGGCAACTGCCGGCCTAGCAGATCAAGGCGCAGCAACTGGATGACTGACACCAGACCCGATAACAACTTCGCCTGCCCGAACCAGGAATCGAAGCCTGGATCTTGGCGATGGTGGGCGTGGAACTCGCGGATTGCCATCATCCGTTCCCATTCCGGGATCGGCACCAGCAGTGAACGCCCCCCCTTATCGCGGAATTTGCGGAAGGCCTGCGCCGTTTGATTCTTCTTATTCGGCGGAAAGTCGCTGGCACGCAACATGAAGGCAGTGCGTCCGTCCATGGCGGCCAGCACTTTGTCGAGCTGCCGCTTCAGGCCCCCACCCTGGGTTGGTCGATTGCACAGAAAAACGCGTGCTTCAAAGGTGTGGTCTGTGTTGGCGTGATAGATATTGAGATCCAGCGCCGGCAAATCATCTGCGTGCTCGGGACGTTCGACCTTGAGCGAGACCGTAGTTCCCCATTCACGCACCGCCAATTGCAAGCTACCGCTGAGGACATCCAACAGCTCATAATCGCTCGACGGCATTTCAGCCTCGGACTCGCTGGCGAAGCGTTCCCACATGTCGCGGTAATCGACGATATAGTCGTCCTCCTCGGCCATATCATCATTGCTGGAGGCAAATCCAAGCGCCTGCGCCAGCGACGAAATGATCCCATCGCGACTTTCTTCCTCTGCATCGCTTTCGCCATCTTTTGAAAGGATGCGGTTTTTCGCATGTTCCAGCAGCCGGCGTGTCGATAGGCCGGCAAATTCCTCAAAGAATTGCGGCCCGAAGAAAGCGGCCGGATCGGGATAACTCGGGCCGTCTGAATGACTGATCGATTGATGTGCGATGCGCTTTGCAATAATCAGCCTGGCTTCCTCGGGCGTTCTTGTCTCCAACAGCGCTATCGGACCCGATTGCTCGATCCTGTCGACATAGCTTTGCGGCAGCACCGCACGCACCTCACCATAGAATTCTTCAAGACAGGAAATAACGATGATTGCACGCGGCACCCGGTTGGCGATCTGCATCAAATTACCGATCGCCTTTTGGAAGCGGTCTTCTGGATCATCGAAATTGCGCAGGTCTTCAACCTGGTCGATACAAAAGACCATGGCGGCCTGGTCAACGGCCCACATCATTTTGCCCAACGCCTCGATGATTTCGAACGCACGCGCATCGCCAGGCGTAACGTCGAGTGCCCGGACCGCGGCATGCGAGAGTTCGGTCAATTCCCGCCCTTGCAAATATTGGCGAATGCGTTGGTCGATACGAGGGTCGGCGCGCTGCAGATAAAGCAAGGCTCGGATAATATTGATATCGAGCTCCAGCGCAGCCCATTTTTCGCTTGCAATGATCGTATCGGCCATAGAAAGCACAAGTTCTGCCAGCTGATCCTCATTGAGTGAGGCTTCGCGCAGCCGCGCCAGATCATCGCCTGGCAAAGTGTCGGACGTTTCGACGAGGCGGCGTGTCAGACGCGCGAGCGCACTTTCTCTCCCCCTGTCTGGGTCGTAGGGTTTTTCCAGCGAATTAATGAGGCGGCGCAGGAAATAATCGGCGTAGTTCTGCACTTCGGGCGTCATCTGTGCGTAGCCAAAGTATGCAGCCCCTTGTCGGTGGGCTTCGGTGCGTAAAGCGCGGATGAGATGGGTCTTGCCAGCGCCCGATTGGCCATGAACCAACAGAATGCGCGCCGCGACTTGGGTTGCATCGCTGGCTGTAACGGCGCCGAGCACATCATTGAAACGGTCTCGCGCGCGCCCATGCACGATCTCGACATCTACAGGATCGGCCTGCCAGATATCGTCCTCCCAGGTGATCGAGTGCTCGAAGGCAGCGGACAAATCGTCTGGCAGTATTGCGTTTGAATCTTGCGGCGGCATAAATCAGCTTTTCCTTGACCCTTGAGTTGACCCACTAAGGTTGCGCTAGTTTGGCAGCCGTACGTAGTGCCAAACCATGTTCTTGTATGGAATCGCGGAGGCTTGCAGTTCAGCAAGATCGCGTTTGTTTCTGAGATCGGCATGAGCCAGAACCAACGCCCCAATTCGATGCGCCTCAGCCAACATGCTCTTGAATTCGATTTCCGAGAGGCCCCACTCCGGAAATCGCGCTGCTACTTCTTGCCAAACCCGGCAGATAAAAGTCTTGCGATTGCCGGGCCAACCCTCTGCATGGGGGGCGGCAGCTTTGTAGACTTCTGAAACGAAGCCTTTCAGGTCTGGCCGGTTTGCAGCAGCAGGCCGGGGCGGCAGCCCAGTATCGGGCCTCCGTCTTTTGCCACGCCGTGGGCGCTTCACCGCTGGTTTTGCATCTTTTTGGTTGCTGTCGTCTGTCTGTCCCGCCGGGGCACGCTCGGCGGCGTCGTCTCCGATCAACCGATTGACGAGGCGTCGCAATAGCGCAGTACGAATGGCATCGATTGATGGTCGGGTCGCCTCAACGACTTCGGCTGCCAATGCCGCGAGCAGCCTGCTGTCGGTGCCAAGTTCACGCGGTCGGCGCAAAAGCTGTGCTGCCAACATGCGGCTCATCTTCGCCGACATACCGGTACGCGAATCGACGCTGCCCTTGATTTTGTTACCAAAAGCCCTCTCGAGTGCAACAACAGCGAGTTTCGCCCGGACCCGTGCGGCACTTGCGCCAATCGCCAAACGCAGTCCGAAGTGGCTGATCAGCAGCGTCCCTCTGAGGCCGTCGGGCCTAAGGATCGATTTGAGTTGGCGCGCAGATAAGCGGCCAAGATCGAGTGCCTTGGCGATCAACAGAGTGTCTCGTACTTCCACCCAATCCGCCGGCGTCTTGCGCGCGCCCAATTCGTCAAATGCCAATTGCCAGCCAGCCTCAGTGAGCGCCAGCCGTCCCCGCTTATTTGTGATGAGGCTTTCGGTTTCAAGATCGGCGAGAACCTTCTCGCAGAGGTCGCGAAATTCGGCTGGTGAAAGCTTATGTGCGATCAAGGCATTGACATCGCGTGCAAAATCACCGCGCGTAACGCTTTTGCCACCCGCCAGCCGCGCCAGTGCCAAATAGCGAACCGTCGCGTAGCCCCGCACATTTTCGTTCAGCATCGGCAGTTCTTGCGCCGCTACCGACATCACAACCTCCTTTGATGCCCGCGCGGTCTGGCCACGCACGCAACCGAAGTAGCCACACGACCCGAGACTTTGGCCGAAGTTACACCTGACAAGGAAACGCAACGGAAATAGCGTTGGACTGGTTAGCCCGCGGCCGGCGAGAGATGCCGCCGAATCAACACCGAATCACTTATTATTATGGCATATTCTTTCGCCAGGAATGGCCTACGGGTGTCCAACTCTGGAAAACACATTTTTTTCCCATTCGGTCGTGGCCGCAATACGTCGGGCCGGACGCCGCGGTGTGGTCATCAATCAGCCCAACTGAGGTCAATGTTCTGTCGCTTCATTGTAGCAACCAACAAAAAGTACCGAAGTGGCGAACGGGAACACGGTACGCTTAAGTGCGAGTGCAAAACGATTATTTTCGATCGTGCGAACCAGTCTTGCTCGTGCACCGTAACCGCCCAAATTTTTTTGCCGGATGCGAGATGCCGCATCACCGATGCGTCGGCCAAGGTATCTCGATAAGGCGACTGACAATGGTCCGGCGCACGGCTGCTATTATTTCAGCGGCGACGCGTACCGGACGGCCCCGCGGCCGGTTTGGCCAACTGCTCAGGACCAGGGCGAATGTTAAGGGACGGTTAACCAATTTGCGGGATGGTCAGGCGTGAATCTGTGACCTCGTTCGAGCCGGCGTATGCGTAATGCCGGATGAGGAGTTTTTAATGTACCGATTGCTTTTGCCAATTTTGATTTCCATTATTGCGGCGGCCTGCAGTTTGAGCGGCAAGCAGGTAGGCTTTGGCTATGCAGGTGGCGCACCGGGTTATAATTCCACCGACGATCAATATGTTTCCCCCTCATTAGCCCAAACTGAAAAATCGGATGCCAAGACGCGCCGCAAACGTGTTGCAGCCCTGCGCAAGAACAATTCGCGCAATGGCGCCAAGCGGGCCCGGGCAGGAGAATTCGCCAACCGCGATTATCGTCGGACGTCTTTGGATGTCTATGCAGCTCTAGAATCCATCAACACCTATCGCCGCTCGAAGGGATTGAAGAGCGTTACGCTTGACGCAAGTCTGACGGAGGCGGCCCGCAGCCATTCGCGTGACTTAGCCAAGTGGGATCGCATATCGCACTATGGATCTGATGGCTCCAATCCGTTGGACCGGGTCAGAAGGTCGGGCTATCGCGCACGCATTGCTGCAGAAAACGTTGGCACCGGTCAGTCCACGTTCCGCGAAGTCCTAAAGGGTTGGAAGCGTAGCCCGGGCGATGACCGCAATCTTCTGCTCAAGGATGCTCAGCACATTGGCATTGCATTGGTCAAAGATCGCAAGACCGAATTCAAGACATTCTGGACGCTGGTGGTGGCTGCGCGCTCTTAAGCCAATCCCGCCGCTTCAACCGTGCGAGGCGCATTGCTGAGCACGCGCGTTGAAATAGGGAGAGTCCCCTCTATCAATCAGACAAAATGCTTCGAGAGTTTGAGGCCTTGAGCCTGATAATGCGAACCGAGATCGTCGCCATACAAGGTTTCTGGCAACTCCGTCAGGCGTTCATAAATCAACCGGCCGATAAGTTGTCCATCCTCAAGAATAAACGGGATGTTATGGCTGCGCACTTCGAGCACCGCCTTTGACCCTTCGCCGCCCGCACCCGCATGCCCGAAGCCGGGATCGAAGAAGCCGGCATAATGCACGCGAAACTCGCCGACCAACGGATTGAACGGCACCATTTCGGCGGCATGGGTCGGCGGCACATGCACCGCTTCTTTCGAGGCCAGAATATAAAACTGGTCGGGGTCGAGGATGAGCCTCTTTTCCTCACCGAGATATAACGGTTCCCAATACTCATCGACCGGGCAGCTCCCTGCCGCATCGACATCCACCACACCGGTATGGCGTTTTGCTCTGTAGCCAACCAGCCGTCTGCCATCGCCGTTATCCATCCCGCTCAAATCCACCGACAGACCGATGCCGCCTGCGATGTCGGCGTCAGCGCCGGAGACCAAGCCCTCCTTGGCGTGCAATTCCTTTAATGTTTGATCGCCATCGCTTGCTTGCCCGCGCCGAAATCGAATTTGCGACAGCCGGCTACCGGTACGAACCACAATGGGAAAGGTTTGTGGGCAGATTTCAGCGTAGAGCGGCCCGACGTAGCCGGCTGGAATTTGATCGAAGGCATTGACACCATCGGCAATCACGCGGGTAAACACATCCAAGCGGCCGGTTGAACTTTTTGGATTGGTGAGCGCGCTGATGTCATCGCAGAGCGCGAGGGATTCCTGCAGCGGCACAATATAAACGCAACCCGTTTCAAGCACAGCACCACCGTCGAGATCGAACAAATGCAGTTTATGTATGTCGAGCCGGTCCGCTACGCGTGTTCCCGGCGCCGGCAAATAGCTAGCCCTGACGCGGTAGGCCTTGGGTCCGAGACGCAGATCAAGGCTTGCCGGCTGTAATTGATTGGCCAGCAATGGGGCTGCCAGTTTCAGGCGGCCATCCGTAATCAATTTTCGAATGGCCTGTACCGGCAAGATTCCGGTTGTGGCTAATGCTTCGCCTTGCCGTCCCGACATTGAGCGTCTCCTTTAGGCCAGCCATCGGATGTGCTGTATTAAAAGTTTACGGCGCCGATCTGGCCTAAATCGTAATCTGGTCCAACCGATCCAACGCAGGCTGCTCTAACTGAAACCTTCGCTTTGGCCAACAGATTATGTGCAGCCGTCCCCGATTCCTTATCGCCGACAAAAAAAGATTGTGGCGTCGCGGCCAGCACCTAAGGAGCGCGATGATCGCAGTCCGCAGGGTTGCAATCACCGCTGGAGCCCGCTAAGGCAGTCGCTCGCTGTTGCATTGGAGTGGCGCCCGCAACAGATATGCCGGTCGCCCCTGCATTGGCAAGCTCGGCCGTGCCCTAGGGGCATTTGCGGCGTCAGAGGAGAGGTGGCTGAGTGGTCGAAAGCACCGCACTCGAAATGCGGCATACGGGCAACCGTATCGGGGGTTCGAATCCCCCCCTCTCCGCCAGGAGAGCGCCTAAGCCATTGAAAATAAAGAAAAAATTTCGATAACGAATTTGTGACCCACAATGTGACTCACAATCGGTCAACGGGCTAATCTAATGCACGAAATCGCCATGCAATGGGTTGATGTTTTCAAAGCGCTGCTAACTCCGGTGATCGCCCTCATTGCGACGTATATCGCCATTCAACAGTACCGCATTGAACAGGCCAAATCCAAACTGGAGCGTTATGACAGACGCCTCGCCGTGTATAAGGCCGTTCATCGGTTTCTATCCGACGTCGTCCAGGCTCATAAAGTAGAGCCTGATGACATCCGTCGGTTGCACGTTGACACGACGGAAGCGGGTTTCCTTTTCGGCAAAGATATCCCTGACTACATCCACGAACTCGCGTTGCATGGTGTTAGACTTGTGCGCGCCTATCATCTCTTAAAGAATCGAAATGACCGACCGCCTGACTATGATCACGATCGAGTTGTGCAGACTAACGATGATGAAATGATTTGGATGTACGAACAATTCGACGTGGCCGAGCGCAAGTTTGCAAAATACCTGAAAGTGACTTAACGCTAGGCTTCACCCGTTGCTGCGATTGGGTTGAAGCCTTCCCGCTGCCGGACTTCGTCGATCGTTAGAACCTCTGTCTCGAGTGCGATCTTGTGGTTCTGCCAACGGGTCTGTGGGTCGCCGCGCAAGAATTCACTCATGTCCAGTGCGATCTCATGGTTCACCAAGTCATCGTCAGTCAGGAGCGATCGGGCCAGCACGGCTTCCAACTTCCTTGTCCACCCGCTCAGTGTGTGTTGAGCATAGTAGCGCAGCAATGTCTCCGCATTGGTGAAGCTTGAATTCGTCAAGTCACCAATCACTGTGGGCGGCACCTGGTAAATCCGCGCCATCTCCTCGACCGAGAAGCGCCTGGATGCCAATAGCTCGGCATCCTCAGCATTGATCGACAGCGGCGTAAAATCCATACCATTGTCAAGCACCGCGATACGCCGTGCATTAGCCGAACCAGCATACAACTGCTGAAATTCATCGCGAAGACCGGCAAGTGCCTCCACACTCAAAGTCTTGGTGTGCTTGACGATACCAGACGGGTTCACACCGTTCGCCCACATGCTGGCGGTAAAGTTCTGCAACGCCAGCGCCTGCCCGACACCAGCGGCGGCGCGCCTGAGTCTGGATTGACCAACGATCCCGTCGTCGCTGTGGTCTCGCAAGTGAACGACTTCGCTATCCAGCAGTCGACGTGATCGGCTCGGACCCCCAAAGATGCTGTGAGCTTCGCTGACATCGTATAACAAACGGCCGGACGGTAGCATTTGCACCGAAACCCAACCCCACGGGATAGGCTTCAACTCGCGGACCTGTCCGTTGGTCCCGCGCACGATCTCAGCCAATGCATTGCCGTTGAGAAGTGCCTGGCGAATAAACCATTCGCAGAAATCCGGCCAAGTTTGATAGTCGTTTGGTCCGTGACGAACCAGCCGTGCCACAGCATGGGTAGGTACGCTGCGCTTTGATTCACCGTCAAGGCGAAACACATGCAACGGCAATGTCGCGATGCTGCCGGCGATAGCATTCACACACGCGAGAACTGTCGTCAGGTTCTCAGCAAGAAAGGGCGTGACGCGGATCCCGCCGGTTGAGAGGGTTTGCCCTCCCACCCCACTGTGTGCGCGTAGGATGTCCCATGTGGAGTGCCGACGCTCATGCACAGTCACCTCAACAGGTGGGCTACGCCTCTCAAGCGCCTCCATCTCACGAATCTCGTCTTCGGTATATGCTTTAGGATACATCGCCTGTTCTCTTTGGGGGTTCTGCCAACTCGTCACAGACCACGGCTGTGATTTGCTCCACGCGCTCCCACACGGGCACTACCATGCCGCCGCGGATAATAACTTCGGTCCCGTTGTGATCCCGCTTCCATGCAATGATATCACTCACGCGTACATAGAAAGCGCCAGGATCTGGGTACGGCCCGCAGTAACTTTTCGGTGTAAGCATTATCAATTTAGGTGCAGTCATAACGCTACGTTCTCAGTTGATCATCAATATCTGCATAGTCTTCTTTGACGCGCCACACACGCCGATGCTTTAACCTGATAACCGTTCCACCAAGTCGGAAATCCGGATAGTAGGTATCGATTTCTTTGACCGGAAAGTGGATAACCGTCCCGTCATGCAACGTTGCCATCACCATGCAAAAATTTCCTCGTTATCGAGCCAGCGCTTCCAACGATTAATGGTGGTGCGATCCTGACTCGTGCGTGGCTCAACAGTGGTGTCGGGGTAGGCCGGAAACGCGTGCACGACACTTATCTCCACAAGATCAATCTGTGTGAGCACGCGCACACCGTTCTCAAAACGCTCGCCACCATTTGGGACGCGAAAGCCGAAACTCATACCGCCAAGGTCGCCACGTTCGGCCAACGCCAGCACATCGCGCGCCAGTTGTGTTTCTGGCAAGTGAATTTCGAATGCCAGTCCGTGATCATCCTCGCGCAACACAAGAGACGACGACGCGGTGCGCGCCAAAAGGCGACTCGCGTCATGATCGACCAAAGCCAATACATCGCTTCCAGAACGTAGGGTGGCCGCAAACGCACCTGGTGCAATCGTCTCGGTGAGATCATCAATGCGCGTTGCGCTGCCGAACACAGCGGCGTGACCAACAAGACGACGACCGGCGGCAGTAACACCGCCGGCCAATCGTCTGTATTGAAGCGAGGTGGTCATGAGATCGCACCACCAACATCTTGTGCCGCAGCAAAGCTTCCGGCATGGCGGATACCCACGTCGGCTGTGATAATGCCACGGATTTTGACGTTACCCTTTGAGTAGGCGGTGCTCTCGTAAGGGTTCACCAGGATGTCAACGCCAGACCAAAGGCCGATCAGAACGTCGCTCCAATCGCCAAACACAAGGGGCGCTGTCGTGGGGCTGCCGCTACTGAGGGCCAATGTCGTCGCAAAAGCAGGTGCGCCTGCCAGTTCGTTTGGTCGTGTCATGATGAACGACCCTTCGACACCGCTGGCCTGCATGGGTGTTTCTCGCAGAAGTTTTTTGACACCTGGTGTCATGACGAAGCCACCGCTTTCAACGTCACCATTGGCACTCTCAACAATTTCTTGAAGCTCGATCACCTTCGACCAGGTCGGTGCGGCGGACATGTCAACGTCACCAATGCCGGACGTCGCCAATACGCCTGTGGGTTCGTTTGCTTCCCCGCCCCAGATGGCAACACTGTCAATCTGTTCGGCCAGTGTGCGCGCGAAGTCTGAGCGAACCAGTTGCTCAATCTCTGGTGATGACTGACGCAACACATTGAGGCTCAGTTCTGTGATCATCCCGACATGCTTCGGATTGAGAGACACATCATCGAATACGTGGTCGGACTCTGGAAACGCCGTATTCTCGGCGCGCCATCCGCCCGGGACGCTGGTTGCTAGGCGCGGAATATCGACATTCCCAATGAGGCCTGACAGTGTACGCGCGCCAGCACGACCGACCACCATTTTAGGCCGTAGGATGTCGATGAACTGATTACCCAAATGGTCGGTACTAATCAGGTCAGCTGCGTCGCCTGTACTGGTCAATACGCGGCGTTCCAACTCGTTCCGACGAACGCGGCGTGACAGTGCTGACAGAGGCACCATAATGCCCTTTGGTACCTTGCCCTCACGACGTGCCAGTTCCTGGCTGACCTCTTGTTCATAGCCGTCATCGACGTCCAAACCCGACGCGCCGGCGATCGCCCGCACAAGGGAGTAGCGCGAGCGGACTTCCGTATCCAGTTCATCACCTGGCTCGATACCGTCGTGCTGGCGTCGACCACTTCGACGCTCGGCTTCCTCGAAGCCCTCCAGGAGACCGATGTTATTGCGCAGTTGTTCTGCCATCGGCTTGATTTCCTCAAGCCGTGCCTGCTGTTCGGTTGATAGCTCACCATCAGAGCCGGTTGGCGCTGAAATGATGCTGCGGGCTTCATCGTGAAGCGCCGTCACACGCTGCCGCAGAGTAGCAAGATTGCTCATAATTCTACCTCATATTTTTCAAGATAAGTGTTAATCCAACGATCAATTGGAAGTACGCAATGTGCACATTTGAATTCTTTGGATTTGGCTTCTACGGGGGGTTCGGACTCGAAAACATATGTGCGACTACCAGGTGGGTCGTCGCTTGGAATATAATAACCATATAGCACCGGAAATGATTCTAGGCGTTTGGGTTTTTTGGGAGAATAAAGGTCGAGAATGCGATTGATTATGTGGTCGTCTAAATCGACCGGCTCAATACCTTTGAATGCACTTGTAGGCACGCCGTTATAGCGGCATGCATGCATGAAAGCCATAAAACGAATACAATCAAGCCCGGTGTATTTTAAATGGTTTCTGGAATTCCGCAGAAACTTCATTCGGCGCTCATAGTCGGCCTTATCATTACCAGACAGCATGAAGTCGCCGAGTTGATATTCGAAATTAATTAGAGATCTTGCCAGAATATCGGTTGTCAGCCTGACGCCGGGATCCGGAACCACCAAGGTGCGCAAGTCTTCACGCGCCCTCGCTGGCGCACAGAAGGTCAGCAGAAACCGCTCTGTTTCACTAAGCTCGTGTGACGGTTTATTTGCCGCCTTAACAATGGCTTGGGGCGCCCGGTCCACATCGATTTTCATGCCTTGCTCCAATACAACTCTGATTCTGGAACAAAGGTAGCACGAAGGTTAATGATTGACAAGTACAAACATTTGTACTATGTAATGTGGGTATTAGAAAGCCTACAGGGCGGACCCCTCCGGTTCGTATCGAACGAAAACGGATTGTAAAAAAATGGAACAATTTTTGCCCATAGCCGATGTCTCGCGCATTACTTCCGTATCGCGAACGGTAATTTATGAGCTTATTAAGCGAGGGGAGTTTCCCAAACCTATTCGACTTACGCAAAGACGGGTTGCATGGCGGGAGGTCGATATAATCGAATGGCAAGAACAAAAAATCAACCCCGCGAATGAATCGCGGGGTTGAGAACGAATTGAAAGAATTCACATCAACTAAATAGCACCGATCAAACAAATGATTATCACAGACACATCACAATTGCAAGAACCTTTGCCTCGAAATTTAACTTCGGTAGGGCCTTTTGAAACGCATGCATTGCTGCTTTTTGATAATGGTCTTGACCCGATACCGACAAACGGCAAGGCCGCCTTCCAAAAAGATTGGACGCAATTCGAATACATCCGTGACACCAGTCAGTTTACTAAGGACCAATTACCTGAGCTGTGGCGCGACGATACCATCGTCAGTCGCGAGGTCATCAAGGATTGGGTAAAGGAACACGCCGGCTGTAACATTGGCGTGCGTTGCGGAAAGATCGTTGCAGTCGATGTCGACATGGATGGTGCGAACCTGTTTGGTATTATTACCGCGCAGCTACCGCGAACGCCCGTTGCGAAGCGTGGTCAGAAAGGCTTTACGCTTTTCTATCGCAACGATGGAACTGTGAAAAACGGGAAGTGGATGCCTCCCGAGAAAGATAAACCTTCCGGGAAAGATAAACCCGAGAAAGGCGCGAAACCCGTCATTGAGATACTTAGTTACGGCAATCAGACGGTCGTACCACCATCAATCCACCCCGACACAGGTCAGCCTTACCAGTACGGACACAGGCACGGTTTGACGCCTTGGGGGGACCGATCCCGAAGCCTCGAAGACATCCATGTTGATGACCTGCCGTTTGTATCGCAGAGCCAGTTGGATGAATTAGAACGCGTGCTGGCCGACTGTGGATACATCAGGCCGCCATCACAGCCCACAGCGCCCATAGAACCTCGCAAGCCTGGTGAACAGCAGGTCAAGGACGAGGATCGTTCATACTGGGCCAACGTCGCCGCGAAAACCCTTACTAGAGGGGCTGCCGAACTCGCTCGGATGGGTCCAGGTGATGGACGGTACTCTCATAAATTGAATGCCATCGCATACGACTTGGGGCGCTTCGTTCCCGATGGATTGATCGATGTCGAAACGGTTCGCAGCAATCTGATGGGCGCGATGGAAACCAACGGCTGGATTGGTTCGAAAGGTACTGCAAAGAAAGCCATGAAACAGATCGATAAGGCCCTACGTGACGGGGCAGCAAAGCTTTCCATAGGCGAGCGCTCAAACCCGTTTAAGGGCGTGCCGTTGTCGCCTGGTCCACCTATGCCAGATGGGACTGAGATTGAAGATAACCCTAAGCAGGCGCTTCATGACATCACGTCAACGCAGGACATGCTTGATCGTCTTGTTTACATCGTGGAACGCGATTTCGTGGCTGATCTCAAGAGCAAGCTGTTTTGGTCTGCTGCTGCGGTTAAGAAGGCCCTTGCCCATTTGAAGTATCAGGAGGACGGTAAGCGACCTATCCCGCTTTTCAATCTATGGATGGAGCATCCACGCAAGACGACCGTCGATACGATCACATGGGACCCAAACGCAAAGCCCATCTGCGTACCGCGTCACGCCGACAACAAGACCGCGTTCAACCTATGGAGCGGGTTGCCCGCGTTTATAGAAACGACAGACGGCGTTGAGCTGTTTCTCGATCACGTCGCCTTTCTGGTGTCGAATGAGACCGAGCGCAACACGTTTTTGGATTGGCTTGCACATATCGTTCAAAAGCCGGGTGAACTTTCAACCTATGGCTATCTGATGTTCACACCCGTGCAAGGTGTTGGGCGCAACACGCTCATGGACATCCTTGACAAAGTGCTGGGCCGATATTCAGGCAAAGCTGACCTGGAGAGGTTGATTGAGGGTAATTTCAATTCGGAGATGTCTCAGCGACTATTGGCATACATTGATGAGGTGCATGAGGGACCGGGACTCAAGAAATACAAAATTGAAAATTCTCTCAAGCAGATGATCACTGAAACCGAACGTCAGATTAAGCAGAAGTACGGCGGCGAATGGTTTGAGGTGAACTGCTGCCGGTGGATCTTTTTAACGAACTATGAGACTGCATTTCACATTGATCAGCACGACCGTCGCCTTGTTGTTATTGAGAACCCGAAAGAAAAACGCACCCCCGAAAACTATGCGCGCCTTCGTAGGGTGATGCGTTCGCAAGGGTTTATTGATGCCGTGCGCACGTATCTTGAGCGTCGAGACATCAGCAAGTTCGATCCGTTCACGACACCGCCCATGAATGAGGCAAAGAGCCGTATGATTGATAGTGGCCGCACCCAGCTCGACGACCTCATGCTGCAATTCAAAGACGACTACAAGGGCGACTACTGTTTGAACTCTCAGCTAATGGGTTATGTCAAGCGACACTATGGCAACGAGACATTGCCAACGGCTGTCGCAGTCGGTCATGCTGCTACTCGTGCCGGGATCATTTACAGCAGACCGGCGAAGATAGGTAGTCGCAAAGAACGAGTGCGCATAGTTGACAACCGCATCGACGCGGCAACACTCGCGACACTTCCGGGTCCAACGATCGAGGCGCATGTGAAGGCATCGTACGCCGAACTGTGGTATCCACCGCCGCCGCCAGTGCCACCAAAGCAATAATAATGCTAGCCTGCTTGGGTGTGGTGACGTTAGGTTCCGGCAATTCCAGAAACTATTATAAATGCGCTAATTAAGCTGACCTGTGGGTTGTGCGCTAATTTAAAGTGAGGTTCCGGTTCCACTAGGTTCCGGCAATTCCCAAGGAGTCAAAATAGTTTATTAGTTGTATGTAGATAATAGGGTGTGTTTTTATACTTATAGGAATCCGGGGAACCTAGTGGAACCGGAACCTCCCCACCAAGCAGGCCAGCAATCCCAAATTGCCATATATTACAACGAGTTACGGCCAAAATAATAATATTGCGGCGGTGCTGATACATCCTTTAAGTTCTAAAAAATAGCGCGGCGGCCTTAAATTACGAGAAAATCTCTCAGAGCTGCGCGCCTCGGGACCGGCGGGGGGACCCTAATTTTCGCACCGGAATTTGAAAACTAGGGGTTTCTCCTAAATTAATACCAACCCAAACAGGTCAGCAATTTAGGAATTTAGCCCAATCGGTCATTAATTGCCGTCGCTTTTCTAGCGCATCGCCTCGCAGATAATGCGCCTCGATCCCCTTCACGGTATGCGCCAACGCGGCCTCGATGATCTCACGCGGATGCATCGTCGCTTCGTGCGCCCACGTCTTGAACGTTGCCCGAAAGCCGTGGACGGTATAGCCGGGCCTCATGCCGCGCAGCAGTTCGAGCATCGCCATGTTGCTCAATCGGAAGATCCGTTTTTCACCCTTAATGCGTGGCAACACGGCGAGGGCCCGCGGGACCAACGGCACACGATGTTCGCGGCTGGCCTTCATGCGTTCGGCTGGAACGGTCCATATGGCTTGCTCGACCTCTATCTCAGCATAGGTCATGCCCAACGTTTCACCCGTTCGCGCGGCTGTCAGAATTGTGAATTCGAGCGCCCATGCGGAAAGCCCTTCACGCGCGCGCAGCTCACGCATGAATTCCGGCATATCGCGCCATGAGATTGCCGCGTGGTTGCGCACCGGCTGGATTTTCGAAGCTTGCGGCAACAGATGGCTAAGGTGGCCGCGCCAGCGTGCCGGATTTTCACCACTGCGCAATCCGCGCGACTTGGCGAAGTCCAAAACACGCTCGATGCGCCCGCGCACACGTTTGGCCGTCTCTGGTTTGTCGTGCCATATCGCCCGCAAACAGGTCAGCACATGCTCGGTCTTAACGTGATCCACGGGACGATCGCCAAAGACCGGATAGACGTAGGTTTCAAGCGTTGTTCGCCACTGCCGGCGATGCACCGGGTTCTTCCAGCTTCCCTCGTGTGCGTCGATGAATTCCTCTGCCGCGTTCTGGAAGCTCATACGCGCCCGTGAGGCGGCACGCGTTTCTAAGGGGTCTACCCCTTCGTGCAGTTGCTTTCGGGCGCTGTGGGCCAGTTCTCGCGCTTCAGCAAGGCTAACCAGGCTGGTTGATCCCAGACCCATCTGCCGATCGCGACCGTTGATGCGATACCGAAGCGCCCATGATTTGGTTCCGGATCTTTTGACTTGCAGATAGAGGTTGTTCCCGTCACCGTATAAACCTGCCTTACGCAGGGCTTGCACCTTCCGGTGTGTCAGTTTCGTCATGTCGTCGTCGTCTAACCCGTTGAAAACAATAAGCACGTGTTTACGGGATTCGAACTCCAAAGACTACAACCTGACCCACAATTGAGCACGGGCTTGGGGCGGACAACCCCGGACGATCCCGGACAATCCCGGACAGACGAAGCGTTTGTAATACATCAATAAAACGAACAATCCCGGACAATAACGGACGTGTGCGGATTCTGGCGATTATGGACCCCCTCTCCGCCAGAAGCCGAAAGGGTCGTGAGATTTTCCAGCAGTTGTTTTCAGCCGATGTCAGGCCGTGACGAGCCTAATTACTTCTCTTGTTGAGCAGCGCTTCTGCCCTGGCATGCACGCCAATACCATCTGTTGTAACTTGCCCGCATTGCCGATTTGTGCACCCGCATCACAACGGCAAAAACCGCAACCAATGGCACCATGGTGCGGCCCGGTGCTTATGTCGACGCGACGGTCAAGGAGTCATGAAACCAGCGATGCGACAGAAGCAATCCGCGCCGAGCACCTTGCGCGGCACGGATTGGGTCGGATCGCACGATCATAGCTTGAACAAATCTGATGGGCAGGGCTTACGCGGCAGCAGCGCCACACCTGTGCACTTCGCCGATCCAACGCTCCACCATACCGGGTTTTGGATGGCTGGCCCCTGAAAAGTAGGTAAAGCGGGCTGGTCTGATGCCTACGAAGCCAAGGATTTGATCCCGCAACTGACGCAGCATGGCACTGTGGTACGCCCATCGCATGAACCAGCCTGGCGTGTCCGAGGTAATGATCACACGCCCTGTCCGCCCAGAAAGCATCGGCGTCGGCATGCCCATCCAGTCCGTTTTATGGGTGTTGAAGGTTCGCCCTGGCAGCAACGCCCGGTCGAACAGCCCCTTGAGCTTGGCCGGTAAGCCGCCCCACCACATCGGCGTTGTGATCACCACATGCTCGCTCCACACGATGTCTTCCAAGATCCGTTCAAGTTGTGCTTCCAAAGGTTTTTGCTGGTCGTAGCCGCCGAAGCCAAAGTCAGGATCAAACTCCAAGTCGTGCAGGTGGGTCATCCGAACCTCGTGGCCAGCGCCACGTGCGGCATCGGCGTAAGCCTCGGCGAGCGACTTATTGAGCGAGCTTTGGGCCGGGTGCCCGTTCAAAATGAAGATACGTTTCGTTGTCATGGCGTTCTCCTTAAATTGACCACGGTCAGTTTGATAATGGAGAAATTGACCGCGGTCAATAAAAAAGTTGACCATGGTCATATTTTTTGAGAAAATGGTGTTATGGCAAGAGCAATCCAGAAGAGAACGCTCGCAACCCGGGCCCGCCTCATTGCGGCTTCTGAGAAGATAATCGACCAAGCAGGTTACGAAGCGCTGCGCGTCGAGGACGTGGTGCAGCGGGCTGGCACGGCTAAGGGGACGTTCTTTGCCCACTTTCGTGACAAGGATGCATTGATGGACCAGATCATAGGTCGCCGGATCGATGCTCAACTGGACCAATTAGACGCCAGAGATGTACCGCGCGACGTCGAGGAAATGGTTGGAGCGCTCGTACCGGTCTGCGAATTTATGACCTGCGAACGCTATGTGTTCGATGTCATCCTGCGCCACTCAGGCGCCGCCGCCATCGAGGACATCGGCCCCATCGCGGCAACATTCGGCCGCCAGATTGAGATCCTGGAGGGGTGGTTATCCGCATCAACATTTCGTCGCGACATTCCCGCTGACCTTCAGGCCGAGGGGGTGCACGCGTTCATGATGCAGGCCATGGCAACAAAGTTCTGCGCTCTTCATAATGCGCAATCGATAAGCGAGCGCCTTATACCGTATCTCAAAGCGTGGCTGACACCTGGCGGCGAGCGCGCACCAACCCGGTGTTAGAAAATCGCGCTGATGTCAGAGAATGGTCAAAACAGGTTGTTTTGCGGGTCGGCGCCGAGGACACTCGGCATCGATCAGCCTTTGCCGACAATTGTTATCTCAGAACCCGGGCAGAACAAGCACACGCCGCTTTTGCGGTATTGTGTCTCTGGAGACAACGATACTTGCCACCTTATGGCGCACTACTTCGTACTTGCGCGCGCGCGCGCGCTTCAAGAACGCAGCCAGTCCCCATTCGGAGAAGTAATGCATCGGTATCACGAGAGGGGCGTGCAGCGACTTCAAAACATCCATCATGGCACCGACTTCAAGCGTATAACTCCCATCGACAGGAACAAACACAATGTCCATCTTGCCGATTTGGGCAATTTGCTGATTGGTCAGCCTGTGATGGAGATGACCGAGGTGTGCAATGCATAAGCCTGCGGTTTCGAATATGAAGATCGAGTTGCCGTACGCCATTCTGCCATCATTCCACGTTCGGGTGTCTGTCGGCACGTTTCTGATCCGGACATCTTCGATTTTGATGTTGTGTTTTGCAGGCCCGCCGGCGGGGTTCCAACCACGCAACACATGGCGAATTCTCTTGTCGGGCGTATCGCTATAGTGGGTGTCGTGCGCTTGATTCATCGTGGCGACGGTCGGCACGCTTTTGGGCACAACGTAATCATTGTAGTCGGTCGCTATCTTAACTCCTTTTGCAGACTCGATCATGAACGTTGAATGGCCGACAAACGAGATCCGAATCTGGCCAGATTTTAAAGCGGCGTGGTGCAAGTGCCTCTTCCAAGGCGCCTCCGCGACAGCCACGCAACGACTTTGTGCGAGGGCCGGAAATGCTGACAGCGCAAGCAGCAACAACCCGAGGAGATTGGAAACGAGGGAAAATCGGCTGGTGGGCATTCTGAACTCCATGACATTGACCAGTGCGATCGTCTTCTGCAACGCGCCAGATTTAATGCGCTGGGACACGAGTTGGGAAACAGGAGTGTTGGACAGATCGCATCAGCATCCTCTACGGCGATCATTTGCCTTCACATGACGCGTTTCACACACCGTCTCTCAACGGAGGTATGAGGTATTCGATCAGCCCAGCACCTAATTTGCTTCCGTCATGTCGTCATTTATTGCCATTAATCACGTCGTAGACATTGCAGGCAATGCCGGTTGCTTCATAGCCGTCCTGGCCCGTCGCTTGTGCGATTGCAAACATCTGATAGGCGAGGCTGACAAACGGCATCGGGACCTCCATGTCGCGCGCCATGTCGAGGCCAAAGGCAACGTCTTTCGGCATCCATGATTTGCGGGGCTTATATTTACCACTTACTATAATGTCCATGATGCGCGCGGTTGCAACGGAATCTTGCTGGGAGTTTTTCATGATGGTCTGAAAGGTGGGCTCATCAAGACCGCCTTTTTTTAACCAACTGCAGATCTCGGCAAGCGTCAGGTGTTGAACAGCTGCAAACATCGCCATGGCATTCTTGACAAGCTTGGCATTGCCGAGTTCGCCAACGTGCAGAACTGACTTGGCCATTGGTTCAAAGATCGGTTGGTATTCGTCGAATGGCGCCTTGGGCCCCGATATCCAGAGCGCCAGTTGGCCGGCCGCCGCGACTTCTTCAACGCCGCCTGCGGCAGCGTCAATCACGGTCCAGCCCTTCTGGTTCAGTGCATTGCTGGCGGCAACGATTGTCTCTTTATCGATGCTGCTGAAGTCAATCCAAACCTTGCTGCCGGCGGTCGCCTCGCCCAGTCCATCTTTGCCGTGAGCGACAGCTTTGACGGCATCATTGTGCGGTAGCATCGAAAGCACGATCTCTGAGGCTTCTGCGACGGCTTTTGGCGAGTCTTTGAACTCGGCGCCCTGGTCCTCAAGGCCCTTGGCTTGCTCGCGTCTCAAATCGTGCACGACCAAGCTATATCCCGCTTTGATAAGGTTGGCTGCCATGCCGCTGCCCATGCCGCCGGTGCCGATAAATCCAAGCGTCTTCATAGTTTCAACTCCCTAGAATGTTCCCTGCCAAGTCTATGACATATCGCCAACGACATTTTACCGAGGCCAAGCCTGCGTCAAGGCCAAATCCACCCTGGTCGCGTTTATGACTCTTTGCCACAACGAAAGCCGATTGCATTTGCTATCATCCAGACAACCGGTTTCGCCCGCCAATCCGCGGCGTGGTATTCAGCATCAGAAACGGATGCCGAAGACAATGGTCAACGCAATTGTCCACTGCTCGCCGCTAGGGACTTGGCGTGGTTGGTGCGACCGCTGATGGCGTGCGCCCGGTGACGCGCTCGCGCACGCTTTGAATGGCGACATAGAGAACCGGTACAAACAGCATTCCAATCATGGTCGCCGCAAGCATACCAAAAAACACCACGTAACCTACGGAGAGGCGACTGGCGGCACCCGCACCAGTGGCAAAAAGCAGCGGTGATACCCCAAGGATGAATGAAAGTGCCGTCATCATAACGGCGCGAAAACGGGTTCTCGCGGCATCGATTGCAGACTCAACAAGGCTGTCGCCAGCATCTCGTCGCAATTTGGCGAACTCGACAATCAGGATTGCGCTCTTCGACGCCAGACCTATGAGCATAACCAAACCGATTTGGGCATAAAGGTTATTGTTGAGGAATGGTATGAGCCAGAGCGGTATGAGCGCACCAAACGCAGCCAATACGACCGACAGGATCACGGATACCGGCGTCGTCCAGCTTTCATACTGGGCAACCAGAAAGAGGTAGGCAAAAATCAATGCCAGCGCGAAGATAGCGACGACAAGATTTCCAGCCTTCAGTTGCTGCTGTGCGGTCCCCGTCCAGGAGATTGCATAGCCGGGCGGTAATGCTTTCGACGCTGCACGTTCAAGAGCAATAATAGCTTGGCCAGAACTATATCCCCTGGCCGGGTTGGCCGTAATCGATGCGCTCTTATAGATATTGTAACGCTTGATTGAGAGCGGCCCAAGGACCGGCTTCACCTGTACGAGGGTGCTAAGCGGAACCATTTCGTTTGCCGCGTTTCGTACATAGAGCCGATTGATATCATCGATTTTGTTGCGGAACCGCGCCTCCGCCTGAATGATCACCCGGTAGACTTTCCCGTAAAGATTAAAATCGTTGATGTAGGAAGAGCCGAATTGCGCCTGTAACGTCTTGAATATTTCTGAAATGGGGACACCGAGGACCTGCGCTTTGTCGCGATCAACGTCGAGAAAAAGCTGCGGAACGTTGGCAGAGAATGTGCTGAAGACCTGTGCCAATTCGGGCTGCTGATTGGCTGCGAATACCAAACTTCGGGTTACAGCTGCGAGTTCCTGTGGCGTCCCACCTGTCAAATCCTGCAACTTAGCCTCGACACCGCCGCCGGTTCCGAGCCCGATGATCGGTGGGATTGGGAACGCAAAAGCATTCGCCGAGGCAATTGTCGCGAGCCTCGCATTTGCCTTTCGCAAGATGCTGAACCATTTCTTGTCAAAGCTTGTGCGCTGGGCCCAAGGATCCATAATGAGAATGACCAGTGCCGAGTTCGGCGCGGCACCCGACAATAGACTGTAGCCAGGCACGGCAAGGACTTCTCGAACGCCGTCTATTTTGCGCAGCATGTCAGACGCACGACGGGTCACATCCTTGGTCCTTGAAAGCGAAGCACCATCGGGCAGCTGAATGTTTCCCATCAGCGCGCCCTTATCTTCAAGGGGCAGGAAGCCCGTCGGCACGCGCTGAAAAAGCACACCGGTGGCCGTGAAAAACAATGCGAACACTATCAAGGATAGTGCAATGCGCCGCACCATCGTACTGGCAAGCGCACCAAATCGGTCTCGCATCCAATCCACGCCAGATGAGAAATATGCGAGCGGTCCGGAGGGCTGTGTCGCTTCGGGTTTGAGAATGAGCGCACAAAGTGCCGGTGCCAGGGTCAACGCATTGAGCGATGAAATACACACCGCCACACTGATGGTGATGGCGAATTGGCGGTAGAGGACCCCGGTGATACCCGGCATAAATGAAACCGGTATGAAGACGGCGAGCAGGACCAGCGTGGTCGCAATAACCGGCCCTGTAACCTGCTCCATAGACTTTCGTGTCGCTGCTCTGACATCGAGGCCCTCCTCGTGCAACAGGCGTTGGACGTTTTCAACGACCACAATGCTGTCATCAACGACGACACCGATCGCCAGAATGATTGCAAATAGCGTTATGGTATTAATGGAAAAGCCGACGAGATAGAGAAACGCAAATGTGCCTATGAGCGAGACGGGTATGGCAAGCGTTGGAATGAGCGTCGATCGCCAATCTGCGAGGAACAGGAATGTCACTGCGACAACGAGTGCAAATGTAATAAAGAGTGTCGTGACAACTTCTTGAACGGATGCTCTGACGGCCAACGTCGTATCGTAAACAATTTTGTATTCAACGTCGGGTGGGAAGCGATTTTTCAAGCGCTCCATTTCGGCATAAATTTTGTTTGCAACTTCAAGAGCATTCGCGCCCGGCGATTGATAGATGCCGATGCCGGCGGCCGGTGAATTATTTAATGTGGTCGTTGATCCATAGTTCTGAGAGCCAAGCTCGATGCGCGCGACATCCTTTAAGCGTATGAAGGAGCCATCCGAATTGGCACGCAATACAATATTGCCAAATTCCGCGACGGTTTTCAGCCGCCCCTTCGCCTGTATGGTCAACTGAAACTTGGAGCGTGTGTCGAACGGTGGTGCACCAAGCTGGCCCGCTGTCGCCTGAATGTTTTGGCTGGAAATAGCGTTCGATACGTCTGTCGTGGTGAGGTTTAGAGATGTGAGGCGATCTGGATCTAGCCAAACCCGCATCCCATAATCCAGCGGCCCGAATTGCGAGACGCTCCCTACACCTTTGATGCGGGCAAGACTGTCCTGAATATTGATCGATGCGTAGTTGCTCAGGAATAATGCATTGCGAGATTTCTTTGGTGACAAAAGAGTGATCACCATGAGAAGGCTGGACGACTGCTTCTTCGTCGTCACGCCGCTGCGTGTCACTTCTGCAGGCAATTGGGCAGTCGCAGTTGCCACGCGATTTTGAACGTTGACGGCCGCGATGTCTGGATTGGTTCCAACTTCGAACGTAACAGTCAGTGTATAGCTGCCATCATTGTTGCTGTCGGATGACATATCGAGCATGTTGTCGACGCCGTTGACCTTATCTTCGATCGGCGCGGCAACAGACTGTGCAACTGCCGTTGCATTTGCCCCTGTGTAGTTTGCCTTGACTTGCACTTGCGGCGGCGCAATGTTTGGGAACTCTTCCACCGGCAGCGCTGCAAGGGCAATAAGCCCCGCCAGCGATATGACCAGTGAAATCACCAAAGCGAACTTCGGTCGGTCAATGAAAAAGGCCGAAAACATCATTACCTCGCCTTAGTGGATCAAGACGCTTTGACTGGATTGACGACCATTGTCGGTCGAACCTTTTGGATGCCCTCAATGATAACCCGCTCGCCGGTTGCCAATCCGTTGGAAACCACCCAATCCGTCCCCGCTTGGCGGACCGCCTGAATCCTGCGCACCTCAACCTTGTTTGCGCGATCAACAACCAGGACAAAGTATCCCTCGCTATCACGCTGCACCGCTATTTGCGGCACGACGATCGAGCGTTCCGTATTTTTTGGCCGAATGACAACAGTAACGAATTGACCTGGTAGGAGGAGGCCTTTCGGGTTGGGAAACGCCGCCCGGGCGGTAATGGTGTCTGTGCTTTGGTTGACGTCGGGCGAGAGATAATTGAATTTGCCCGGCCGCTTGTAATCGGTGCCGTCGGAGAGCCGAAGCGCTGGCGCCACCGGCGGGTTTTTGAGGCTGATCCCCTTCTTGCGTGCATCGATCATCTGCTTTTCGCTGACGCCAATGGTGACGTATATGGGGTCAATGCTCGTAACGGTTGCCAATGGTTCACTTGACGGTCCGACGAGATTCCCAACGCTGTATTTCGACATGCTGATCTTGCCAGATATCGGGCTAACCACCGTCGTGTATCCAAGATCGAGGTTCGCGGCCCGAAGCGCGGCTTTCGCCTTCAGCACATTTGCTTCTGCAGTGAGTTTGGCCGCACGGGACTGGTCGAGCGACGCCTCCGAGACGACATTGCGCCCTTTTAAGGATCGTTTGCGTTTGTAGTCAGCTTCGGCATTTGCCTGGGCGGCCTCGGCACTTGCAAGTTCGGCCTTACGCTGGTCGACAACAACCTCATACGGCGCCCTTTCAATTTTAAAAAGGACTTGGCCCTTCTTCACGATCCGCCCTTCAATGAAGTTGCGCTTCTCAAGGATACCGCTGACGCGGGCGCGTATCGACACTGTGTCTACGGCGCGTATACGGCCAACATAGCTAAACTCGGGCGTGACATCTTTCTCGACAACAGTGTGGACGATCACGCTTGGTAATGGGCGACTGGCCTTTTGTGCCAGAGCGACGTGGCCCGCCAGCACCATTGAACTCCAAAAAATTAATGTGAAACTGAGATTGAGCGTCGACGGTCTTGTCATTGCGATCGTGCCCTTGCTTCAAGAAATGGTGTGTCCGACTATCTATGGAATGCGGCGAGATTTCAATCAGTGAATTCCGGGCAGAACAGCCTGCGAGCACGGTCTAACAGACGGGCGGAGACGTGTCAGGCAGCCCGCAAGTCCGGACCCTTTGGAAGGCCGAAGACGCAACTTTTGGATGGCGAGACGGTTCGCAATCCGAACGCCTGAGGCATTGCGTTCAAGACCAAACGTGTAGAGGGTCTGGTTTCGCACAAGGCCCTTTTTGATAGGGCTCGGCGAGCAACCAACCGACAATATTCCTTGCGAGTCGCCTGAAAACCTACCCACTCTCGGCCATACGATGAGGCATGAAACCAACCCGTGGGTGATGTTCTTTCACCCATCATCGACACCGACCCGCGCATGGAATAGTCCGCAGCGCTTCTTGGCAATCGAGCGAATGAACGCATGCTGCCCTTCGAGGGCGGTCTAATCGCAAAGATTGCCTCAATGCGGGAGCAAGAAAGGATTTGCCAGACCATCTCTTGTTCGAACCTGGTCTGTCGACTACGCGTGCGAAAGTACGATCCAAAATGCGACAGCGAATTGGGCGCCACCACCGCAAGCCACATCACTGAACCCACCGACGACAAATCGGCGTTATCCCATAAGCAAGCGGTAAAGTTCAGCCGTAGTGCATTGGAAAGTGACCGGTCGCGCGATCTGAGCAGCGATCCTGCGCCGACATAAGCTCCGCCGCCTGTCTGACCTGTGCCGGGCTTTCACCGCCACGGTCAACAAAGGCGATTTAAAAATCAATCCTGTTGGGGCTGCAAACTATTGGGTTGGCACTGGTGTCGACGCGATTCTGCACGACGTAAACCCGATCATCGAATTCCGCTGTTACCAACACGACCAATCACCGGCCGATTTTTTCTCCAAAACACTTTTGTCAAAAAAGAGCAAAAGTGAAAAATTTCGGACATTAAATAGATTTAGGGCCACCAGTCGCGCCCAAGTGTAGCAGATAATCATTTTCCCTAATTTTTTATGGAAATGGCTTGAAATCTAAGTTAATAGATAAGGTAATTGAACAATGTTTAACAATCGGTCTTATAAGTAGGTGATTCAAGTGTTTCTTTTTTGTATTCTATTTTTAATTGATAAACATCTTCGAGGGTCCAAGAAATTCAGTCCTCTAGTAAGTCTAGCTTCAGTAGCTCTTTTAGCTTGCCTTAGCTTTTCTATTTCGAAAGCGTCACAGTCTGCCGGTGCACACGCCAGTCAGTGCGCCCCACCAGACGCGCGTGTCGAGCAATTACCCGGCGGCTTAGCGCGGATAAGCGTCTCGGCGCCGTGCAAAAAAGGCAACTACGCCGTTATGGAGTACGGCGATCTAATTTCGATCGGCGCCCTCGATGAGAGCGGCAATTGGACCTTCATCCTCGATGCCTTCCAAGGCAGCGGCAAGCTCAAATTCAGTTTCGGCGACCAACACCGGCTTGAGCGAGATCTCCACATTAAAGAGCTGGAGTCCTTAACAAAAATAGCAATCGTTTGGCGAGATGGCGTTGATCTCGACCTACATGCGTTTGAATACGCAGCACCAAAAAATTCAAATGGCCACAAATTCTCCGGTCGGCGGAGTGATTTAATGAAGACCCAGAGCCACGTATTGGCCAGCAGTCGCAGTCGGGGCTTTATGAGCTCCTCAAGCGCCGGACAAGCGCTGGGATACAACGTTGAAGTCTATACTGTCTTACATCATCCCAATGAAAAGCGCGGCGTCATCAATTTCGCAATTGACTTCGTTTCGCGAGGCGGGCGTGCGCAAGGTGCGTATTGTGGCTCCAATCTCTATTCTTCGATCAAGTTTAATGTTTACGTGCTCAAGCGCGGAAAACCTGTGCGCGCTTATAATCGATTATTGTCGGCGGTGCAGTGTGGGACGAAACTCTTTGGCCGAACGCGATTAATCTCTAATCTTGTCCCCGATCTTGAAATAGATTGACGAAATTAGAGGGTAATTAATATGTTTCAACCAGAGTTATTAAAGTATAACTACAAAAACGATTTTATTATACAATTTCTACTCATATCTCTTCTTGTGCTCTTTCCAACCAATGTTGTGGCAGACTCCGTTACACTCAAGGCCAAGGACGCCAGCATTACGATCACCGGTCAACTCTCAAGCTTTGACGGCCTGGCGTACATAATCAAGACCCCCACATTCGGTGAATTAAGGCTGCTATCGGACGAGTTTAATTGCATTTCGGGCAACTGTCCGCCCAAGCAGAAGGTTGTGGGTATTCATGGCTCCAATACCATTGGCGCAAAATTAATGCCTGCTCTCATCGAGGCCTATGCCAAGACAGCTGCAGCAAGCCTGGAGGTAAAAGGAGGCAAGACCCCAGAAGAGCTGGAGATGAGTTTGGCTCAAAAGAATGGGACCACATTAGCAACTATAGATCTGCGATCGCACGGGTCTGGAACCGCAACCAAAGGTCTTGCCTCGAAGAAAGCCGTGATCGGTATGATGTCGCGGCCACTAAAGGATAAGGAATATATAGAATTGCGTAATGCCGGCCTTGACGATATGCGGGCAGCAGGCCGGCAGCATGTCCTCGGTCTGGATGCGCTTATGATCCTTACGGCACCCGGGAACACTGTCTCGGCTTTGACAATTAGACAGGTTAGCGACATTTTCGCTGGCAAAATCACCGACTGGTCGCAAGTTGGCGGCAAGCCCGGCAAAATCAAGATTTATGCACAAGATTCCAAATCAGGAACTTTCGACACATTCAATGTTTTGGTCCTAAAGCCATTCGAGAATCAGATCTCGGATAAGGCCAAGCGTTTCGAATCGTCGCCCGACCTTGCAGACAGCGTCACGCGCGACAAAAATGGCATTGGTTTCGTCGGTTATGCCTATCGGCGCAATGCAAAGGCTCTCAACATCACCAATCGGTGCCGGATAACAGTCGCGCCAACGGACTACAATATAAAATCTGACGAATACCCGCTCACCCGCCGGCTGTTCTTATACACGCCCGAGCTACGGCCTGAGTCCTTTGAGAGCAACTTCATTAAGTATGTGCTCTCGAAGTCCGCCCAACCAGTTATTGCCGAGGCTGGCTTCGTCAATCTCAATATTCAGATGATGCCAAAACTAAATCAGATAGCGCGGCTCAGCGATGCCCAGGCTGGGAGCAATGCAATAGGCAAGAAATTACTTGCGAGGATGACCGAGGTCTTGAAACGTTCCACAAGACTATCGACGACAATTAGGTTTCCCGCTGGCTCTGTCAATCTCGATGACAAAGCATTGCAGGCCGTCAAAAGACTGGCAGAACACGCAAAAGTCTTGTTTGTCAAAAAGCCCGGGAGCAGACTCTTGTTGGCTGGGTTCTCCGATTCACAAGGCAACATCAAACGAAATCTCAGATTGTCGCGGATCCGGGCCAAGGCCGTACGCGACCAACTCGCAAAATCGTTATCAAAAGAAAAAATCAGCAGGTACGTCGCCGTGCGCGGGTTCGGATCGACATTGCCGGTTGGCTGCAATGCCACGGAAAACGGACGCGCCAAAAACCGCCGCGTGGAAGTCTGGCTTGTCAAGCCGGATGATTGAGCAAGGCAGTATAAGTCTCGAAGTCAAATCAATTCAGTGCTTGCCGCGATTGCTCCTTCGCCGCCCAGGGGCTTGCGGTTCGCACCACAAAGGCCCTGCAAAAACCGAATTGATTTTTTATGACAGGGTGGCATCGTACTAGGGTGGCAATGCAACTGATTGTTGACCAAGAGATTCAAGACGAGCTGACAGATCCGGATAACATACAAAAATAAAACCCAACCTAAGTGAGATTAGTCGCTGCTTGGTGATCGCAGGTTAGAGCTGAGATCAGGTTTTTTGTTGCCGCGATTTTCATTGACATTGCGCCGCTTGAACGGTGCTTGGTGCCTAAAATCATATGGCCATGTCCGAACTGAAGGGCGTAGGCGAACAGGTCTGAAAGTCCACAGTCTTGATCATTTCGTAATCATCAAATTGGGCGCGCAATCGCATGGCATCCGTCTTGCAAAACGCACGCGCTTGGGAGAACCGAAGACCAAGGGCGTTGCCAATACGATCGGCCGCGCGCCAACGCAACGAAATTGAAGCACGTGACAAAGTGAGATCAACGCGCACTGACCGGACAAGAGAGCGAACAAACTCGACCACAGAACTTGTGTTGCGTCTCTGAATAGAAGCCCGTGTTATTCACCGCCACGAAACACGATATTCACGCCAATAGTGATTGCTCCCACCGCTTTCCCGTTGATCACCATCGTATGGCTGATTTGACTTCCCATAGTTTTCGTTGATTGATCAAACTCGAACTTGCTGGAATGCGAACCAGTCAGTCCCTTTGGGTAAGTCTCAAGCCACTTCGCTTCATCGCCCTGCCAAAAATCAGATGTCTTCGGGCTAACGGCAATTGCCAGGCCTCTCTTACCCATGACGATGATTTCAGAAAAGCGTCCTTTTGCAGCCTCGATTTCAGTGCTGAGAAATTTTGAGAGCGCATTGTGAAGAATAGGATTAATGACGGCGGTATCGCCCTTGCGCCAACGCTTGTCCAACGAAACGATCTGCGCAAGTGAATGAGCAGCGTATTTGGTGTTGTGGTCTTTGATCAACTTGACGAGATCTGGTCTCGCATTGATCTTGGAAACAATTCTATTTATGTAGACCAAATAGCCCTTTGACATTTTATCGCGAGGCTCCGCATACGCATCGGAGATGAGCGCGAACAATAACCCAAGCGCGATGGCTGTACGCATTTTGGGGCCTCCCTTTGGTCATTGGCCTTAACAAGGTTACCAAAACCAAATAACGGTGTTTTTCAATCCGTCAAATCAAAATCCAGAAGACACTGCAACAAATTGGATACAGAAATAACGTGGACGGAAAAATAAACGGGATGCGACACGACGAATAATTAGGCGACCCAGAATTAAAGGTACAACCATTGCGTGTATACTTTTGTTTGCCTAATACTGGTTGTTAAAGGTAGTAAAATCGGCCTCTGAAAGTTTCCGATAAAGAATTGATAATAGTCGCTGCAAATTGTCATGTAGTTGATAAAGTTTTGGAACACACAGTCAGGCCGGCTTATTTGACTGTCTAATAGTCTCACTATACGCCGGCCACTCGCGCATTTTTTGTGCGATGACCTCCAATCACGGTGTTGCAACAATTGGCCAATGCTAACAGGTCGCCGAGCTTCGCCGAACCGCTTCGAGAAACCACAGCAACATCATCTGATCTGTGGGTTGCGACGCGAACGGGAGGGCACGAAGTCCCGACGCCGTGTTTGATTGCCTCAAATTGTGGTGCCGGATCGAATGGCGCATTCCGCCTCGGACAATAGGTTGAAATTTGAAGTGCTCTTGCAAAACTGACTCGGGGTTGTCTGGCCCTTTCCGCCATGGCCTGATAGTCTCAGCGAAATCGAAGGCTGTTCCTTTCACTCGCCTAATCCTGTTGGGGCAGCAGGCATCATGAAGAGATACAAAGCCTACCTCCTGATATGACGATCCATCAGCAGCCAGCGACGCGCTTTCCGCTCACCAATACCTACGCACGTTTGCCGGAACGCTTCTTTGCGCGCCTTTCGCTGAAACCTGTGAGCGCGCCGCGCCTCGTCAAGCTCAATGCCCAGCTCGCGCAACATCTCGGTCTCGATCCTGAAGTTCTGGCATCCAGGCAGGGTGTAGAAATCCTGTCAGGCAACCGTCTACCTGAAGGGGCAGAACCTATTGCCCAGGCTTATGCCGGCCACCAATTCGGCAATTGGGTGCCGAAGCTCGGCGACGGACGCGCCATGCTGCTCGGTGAAGTGATCGACCGGGACGGTTTGCGCCGCGACATCCAGCTCAAGGGCTCCGGCCAAACACCATTTTCACGGATGGGGGATGGGCGCGCTTGGCTTGGGCCGGTGCTGCGCGAATATATTGTCAGCGAGGCCATGGCCGCACTTGGCGTACCGACGACGCGCGCGCTTGCGGTGGTGACCACCGGGGAAGACGTGGTGCGCGAGCAGGTTTTTCCCGGCGCGATCCTGACGCGGGTTGCCCAAAGTCATGTGCGGGTTGGCACGTTTCAGTACTTCGCGGCCCGTGGAGACGTCGAAGCCCTTAAAATGCTGGCCGATTACGTTATCGAACGGCATGACCCAGACGCAAAAGGGGCAGCACACCCGTATCGCACGCTCTTGGAAGCCGTTGTTGCCCGCCAGGCTTACTTGGTCGCACATTGGCAAGCAGTTGGCTTTATCCATGGTGTCATGAACACCGATAACATGTCGATTGCCGGCGAAACCATAGACTACGGCCCGTGCGCGTTTATGGATACCTATCACCCGCAAACCGTATTCAGTTCGATCGACCTGGGTGGGCGCTATGCCTACGCCAATCAGCCGGGTATCGCGCAATGGAATCTGGCAACCTTTGCCCAATCCCTGTTGCCGTTACTTGATCAAGACGAGGACCAGGCGATTGCCTTTGCACAGGCGACCATTGATGCGTTTCCCGGCATCTTTGCTGACGTCTACATGGCCTTAATGCGGGCAAAGCTGGGATTGGAGCGCCGGGAGAGCGGAGACCTGCAGCTGGCAGACGACCTGCTGGCGTGCATGGCGCAGGGCAAGGCGGACTTTACGCTGGTGTTCCGTCGTCTATCAGAAGTGTCATTCGCCCATCCTCACACGCTTGATGCGGTGCGTGCATTGTTTGCGGACCCAGCCTCAGTCGACGATTGGTTGGACCGATGGCGCAACCGGTTAGAGCTTGAGACGAGTGAAATAGAAAAGCGCATGGCAGACATGCAACGGGCCAATCCGCTTTACATTCCGCGCAATCACCTCGTCGAAGCAGCAATTCAGGCCGCAGCCGAACGGGAAGACTTCGCGCCATTTGAACAGCTGACGAACGTGCTGTCATCGCCATTTGCAGAACAATCGGATTGTCAACACTTTGGTTTGCCACCTAAGCCAGACGAAGTCGTCCACCAAACGTTCTGCGGTACATAAGGTCACGCGTAGAGCAGCCGCTGCCAAAATCAAATTAGCCTGCTCAAGGAGTGGCGGATCGTGCAGCGCGTCCCGATAGAAGAATGACCGCCAAACAAAAGACCGTGAAGATTGCCGATGTATAGAAGATCCAGGCTGGATGACCGAAGTCGAGCATCAGCCCGAAAATAAGCGGGGTGATTGTGGAGCCGACGGACTGACCGGAATAGATGAAACCAAAAACTTTCCCCGCCGATCCCCTAGGTGCAGCATTGCGGATCATCATGTCCCGCGCTGGCCTGATCAGACCATTGACCATACCTGCTAGCGTGAAGCAGAAAACCAACACCGTATAGTGCAAATTGACGGCACCAATGATCACCAGAATTAGCGCGGCCACGGTGAGGCTCGCTGCTGCGACAAGGTCATGACGGTTTGTCTGGTCGGCAACATAGCCGCCAAGGAGGACCCCTAAGGCACTGGCAAACAAGAAGCCACTGGCAGCGCCACCTGCTGCGGCAAGCGGTGTGTTATGCAGCGCCACAAGGCCGGCCACCGCAAAGTTTTTCAAACCGCCGCCGGCAAGTGAACTCATGCAAAAAAACAGGAAGAGATAGAGAATAGCTGGGGTGGACACGATACGTTTTAGCAACTCAAGCGTTGAAAGCTGCTCGTGGTCATCGCTGTTCGGTGTTGCAGCCTTGCGTTTCCTATAGGACTGACCGCCATCCTTCAAAGCGCCCCACTGCAGCCCAATCGCGGCGGCAACGATAAGCCCCGTCACGCCGCTCGCAATCAAGGCCGTGCGCCAATCCCAGATGGCGGTGATCGTCAACACCACGACGGGCGCGAGAGCGGATCCAAGATGCCCCGAAAATGTATGAAAGCTAAAGGACCGCCCCATCAAATGTTCGGGCATCGAGCTATTCAAAATACTGAAGTCCGTGGGATGGAACACCGAGTTTCCAACACCGAACAAGAGGATGAAGAAAACAAATAGATAAAGTGAATGCGTAAGCGCAATGGCAATAACGGCGACTGCGCAAATGAGCAGCCCCATGAACAGCATCGCCTTGGCGCCGACTTTATCGACGGCGATGCCGGCCGGCAATTGCAGGACTCCTGTCGTGAACGTTTTGACGCTGAGCAAAATGCCGAGCAAAGTGTAGCTCACCCCCAGATCGGCATGCAGAAATGGCAGTAACGGCGGCAACAGCATACCGAGGTAATGACTCATGAAGTGGGCCGCACTCACGAGACCAAGGGCGCGAACATAAGGTTCGCGAATGACATTCGCCAAATTCATGGGCTATCCTATCGCCGAGCAGAATCCCAGCGGCTAAACAATACTGAACAAGCCAATTACTTCATATGTCAAGTCATACCCACCGCGCTTAAATCAGTTTCGACAGATTGCATCCACCAAAGCCTCGGTGCACCTTAGTGCCGGTAGACGAAGGTCTTCAATTGGTGAATAAAGCAGCAGCTGGACGTCGCGCGTGCTGCGGCGCTACCCCATTCATATTGTCAAGAGCAGGCAACGACATTGAACGAGACAGGGAGCGATACCGAACAAGACAAAGCCCGTTGGGCTGAAATCTTTGCCGGGGAATATAGCATTCACACTTTCGTCTTAAGTCTTGGCATGCTGCTCTTTGCCATCAATCAGTTCGTCGTAACAACGATCATGCCTTCTGTAGTGGCGGATCTTGGCGGTGTCAATTTCTATACCTGGGCATTCTCGCTGTTTTCGGTGGGTGCCATCGTTGGGGCAGCCAGCGCCGGTCCGTTACGCGATGCGATAGGTGTTCGCAAGGCCTATGCCGGTGCGGGATTACTCTTAGCATTGGGTTTGGTGGGTGCGGCGTTGGCGCCCGACATGCCAACTTTGGTCGCTTGGCGCTTGCTCCAGGGCATCGCCAGCGGCGCGATCGCATCGCACGCCTATGGGCTCGTTGCGAAAATATTTCCCGAGCGGCTAAGGGGTCGTGTTCTGGGCACGATTTCGACCATATGGGGCGTTGCAACGGTTGGCGGACCTGGCTTTGGTGCGTTGTTCTCGACGCCTGAGCTATGGCGTGGTGCGTTCTGGTCGCTGGCACCGCTTTCCGTACTTTTTGCATACCTGGCCTGGCGTTTCATATCTGCCGGCGGCGGCCATGGTCAGTTATCGCAGATACCGTTCTGGCGATTGTCGCTTCTTGCCACGGCCGTCTTTTTGATGAGCGCAACATCACTGACCTCTGAAATTGTGTTTCAAGGATTGCTTCTGATGGCAGCGATTGGCCTGGTCGCCATTGCCTTTGTGCGTGATGCGGCAGCAGACCGCAATATATTCCCCCGGTCCGTTACAGCCATACACACCGAGCTTGGTGCAACCTACTGGATCTTTTTCTTGGTGAGTATCGTGTTGGCGTTCGTCAACACTTACACGACTTTCTATCTGCAGGCTTTGCATGGTGTTGCGCCGTTTGCCGCGGGTTACCTGTTTGCTGTGCAATCGTTAATGTGGACGGTTAGTGCGATCTACGTTGCAACGCTGACCACGGCCTATGCCGTGGCGTCAATCGTTGCGGGTCTCGTGGTTCTTCTGGCGGCGTCCATAGGCATAGCGATCTGGGTTGATGCAGGCCCCGTGTTAGCACTTGCCATCGCCATTGGCGCAAGCGGCGTTGGTATCGGTCTTCTGAACAATCCGGCGATTCAGCACATTATTTCGATCGCGCCCGAAAAAGAGCAACCATTGGCGGGCGTCTCCGTACAGGCCATTCGCAACATCGGCATCGCCATGGGTGCTGCAATGTCCGGGACAATCGCCGTCTCAGCGGGTCTTGTAGACGGGGCCGATCGCACGACCATCGCATTTGCCATGCGCTGGGTCTTCGGTATTAATGTTGCTTTTGCGGTCTTTGCTCTCGCGATCGCCATTCGCGTTTTGGCATTGAAAAATGGAGAAGCCGCCAGGCGCGACTGAGATTGAACGACAACGCTATGAGGGTTCGGTGATGATGAGGCATCCGGCAATCTTTGCACCTGCCAAATAACAAATGATGGTTGGTCATGAACGTTACACTCGCAATTAATCGTTACGACCGGCATGTGCCCTTTTTTATGGGCACCCTGCCGCAACCCACAGGGCTGACCCTTACGCCACTTGAGGTTGGTGAGAGCATTCCGTTTCGCGATGGTGGCGAGCGCCATCTGCGCATGCTGAACCATTTGGAATTCGACATTGCCGAGATGTCGCTTGCAAGCTTCATCATGTCGGTTGAGCGCGATCCGACGTTGCCGCTGGTCGGCATCCCGATTTTTCCGCGCCGCTTCTTTACCGCCGGACAGGTCTATGTCGGCAGTAAATCAGGGATCGAGAAGCCAGCCGATCTTAATGGTCGCAAAGTCGGCGTGCACGCCTTTCAAGTGACAATGAGCGTCCTTGCCAAAGGGGACCTCAATCTGGATTACGGTGTTGATTGGCGGACGATATCCTGGCATTCAATGCGCCCCGAACTCGTGCCGATAGACCTCGGCGATGATGTCAGCTGTTCGCCCATCGGCAAGGGAAAGGATATCGGCAATATGCTGTGCGATGGTGAGATCGATGCATTGATCTCCCCCCAGCCGCGCCAGTCGATGCTCGACAGGCCAGGTGATTATCGTCGCCTGTTTCCCGACGTGCAGGCCGAGGAGGTGCGCTATATCAAGACGCACGGGTTTTGGCCGATCATGCACTTGATGGTCATGAAAAAGGAGTTGGCAGAAAAATACCCCGATCTTCCATGTGAGCTGATAGATCTGTTCGATGAAGCCAAACGACAAGCCTATCAATTCTACGATGATTCAAACTACGCTTTGCTTGTCGATGCCCGCCTTACAATCGAGCGTGAGCGCCAACTCTTCGGTGCCGACCCCATGCCTAATGGCTTGGCGGCAAACAAAAAGAATCTGGATCGCTTCATCGGTTATTGTCACGATCAACGCCTTATAAAGGCACCCTACGAGGCAGAGAGGTTATTTCATCCGGCCACATATGCGACGTAAGAGCGAAAGCAACCCGGGTTTGTACCTGAACCGGACGTACGAGGTATCCGCTTCGCATTGGCAATTTGCGTGCCGTTAGCGCAGACACATTCAGTGTCCAAGCGTTACGTGGTAGTCGAGGCGAGAGGGAATTGCAGGTTCGCCCACCACGCGCACCAAATTAACGACCTCACAGATGTCCGGTACTGCGGCGCAAAAGATCTGCGGGGTTTGCAGGGAGTTGCTCACCTGTCCACACAACATATTGGTCCGGCCGTAGAAGTATATAGGGTGCCTCATAGATCGCGGTGTCTTTCGATGGTGCATCTCGAATAACCCGCATCGGAATGCCGAGCGCGGCAGCCGCCTCCTCCATGTCCTGTAGGCCCGCTCGATCGCAGCCGAACGCCAGCAGATTGAACTCACGCCCCAGCTCTTCATAAACGTTCTTGCCCGTTGTCAGTTTGCTGGGCGCGAGATGATGCCCTGGCCGCGCTTTAAACATGTGCTGGCCCTTTGCCGTGCACACGCCACCTTCGGGGCCGTCGATAACAGATGAGCCCTCATAACTTGGCTCATATTGCTGAAAGCGCGAACCAAGGTCTGACTTGCGCGCATCCCAAGCGGCGGCGAAATCGCCTTCGTCCCGGTCGGGGTTGTGGCGCGCCAGAAACGCTGCATCGCGCTTG
The DNA here is from genome assembly GCA_965223255.1 of Hyphomicrobiaceae bacterium. GTDB lineage: Bacteria > Pseudomonadota > Alphaproteobacteria > Rhizobiales > Hyphomicrobiaceae > CBDCWA01. Next base: position 2,941,293 of record CBDCWA010000004.1, read on the forward strand.
ATGCGCTCGGCAATAAAATAGTCGGCGGTGTCTTTGAACACCGGACGCCGCTCGAGTGCATAGGAGTCGAGAAGCGCGTCGGCTCCCCAGCCGTCGAGGCAGGCGGCAAGTTTCCAACTCAGATTGACAGCATCTTCAAGTCCATTGTTGAGGCCGAAACCGCCATAGGGCGGATGACTATGTGCGGCGTCACCGGCGATGAAAACACGTCCAACCCGGTAATCTTTCGCAATCGCAACCCTGAGATCCCAAAAGCCGACATGATCGAATTCGCATGTGCATTCAAAGCCGGCCGCCGCCTGGATCATCGCACTGCAGTCGAACGAGTCGAGGCTAGCATCGGCCGGAACCGGTGCATGAAAAAACCAACCCTCGCCCACGTCGATACGACCGAAAAACCGCCAGTAGCCTTTGTCATGGGGATGCAGGACGCGGTAGGTTGAGCGTTCTGGATATTTAAGCAGGCCCTCATGCAGCTCACGTGAGCGAAACACGGCCAACAGCATTTTTTGATCAAAGTGCGGCCCGTCACGCTCTATCCCGACTTGTTCGCGAACCAGGGAATGTCCGCCATCACAGCCGACCAGATAGTCGGCCTCGATGGTTTCAGTATTGCCGGTCGCATTGTCGACAATGCCAATCTGGACACTGTCATTGTCCTGCGCGACGGTTTGCGCCGTCCACCCACGCCTAAAATCAGCGAGGTCGAGTGTGCCCAATTTTGTCCGCAAGACCTCTTCGAGACAATATTGGGGCAACCGTTCATTAGGCTGGAAGTAATAGTCCTTGACCACTTCACGACCTGGCGGCGCGTGCCAATATCTGCTCATCAGGTGGCGGTAGGCAGTCATTTCGCCAATTGGATAGCCCCTCGGCATCAGGCGCGCCGCGCGTAATTCTTTATCAAGTCCCCAGAAATAAAAGTGTTCAAGTGTTCGTGCGGTCAGATTTTGACCTTTCGGGATCTTACCAAGTGTCTGACGTTTTTCTAAGGTGACACTTGCGATTCCACGCATTGCGAGATCGAGAGCAAGTGCGACGCCGACCGGTCCGCCACCGACAATTGCAACTTGAGTTTGAACGCTCACAAGTACGCTCCCCGCGACACGTCACTATCTTATCTTTTAGGCTCCCCAAAGAACCTAACTTCGCTATCCCTTAATCGTAATGCAGACCAGCGTCCGGCTCAATAAAATAGAGCAAGATGACGGGCGCAACGCGCTGGTCAACGGACGCGTTCCGATGCGTCGTCAGTGCAACAATAGGAGATCGCGCCCAGGTCTGAAGCGCCTCTTTGGTGGCCCTGTATGGCGTTCCAATATATGCTCCAGGATAACTGGTTTCATTTTGGCCCTGCTTACGGTCGAGGAGACATCGCCATGGCGGATCTGGTACTGGCCATCGGCTGTTCACACAGTCCATTGTTGGCAAGCCCTCCCGAGGACTACGCCAAGCATGCCGAATTGGACGCCGGCGGCCGCCCACTTCTTGATCGGGCAGGTAATCGCGTCACCTACGGTGAGCTTCTCGCGGAAGCGCCGCCATCTCTGCAGGACGAAATATGCCTCGAGGTCCTCGAAGCCAAGCATCAGCGCTGCAATGCCGCCATCGATCGTATCGCAGCAGCACTTAAGGATGCAGACCTCGATGTCCTGATCGTCATCGGCGATGACCAGCATGAGCAGTATTTCGATGACAATATGCCGTCGATACTGGTCTATTGGGGCGAGACGATTGCCAACCGAGAATTGCAGCTTCCTGAAGACGCCCCAGATTTTTGGAGGCGTGCGCGCTCACAGTTCCATGAGGCTGACGGTGTGCAAGAGTATCCGGTTTCATCGACGCTCGGCCTGCACCTCATCGAACACCTTATCGCCACAGATTTCGATGTCAGTCATGGCACAAGCCTGCGCAAGGCACGCGGCGAAGGGCACGCTTTTGGATTTGTTCACAAGCGCCTGATGCGTACTCGCATCGTGCCGATCGTCCCAATCGCGCTCAATACGTATTTTCCACCAAACCAACCGCGACCGGCCCGATGTTATCAGCTTGGCCAACAGATCAGGGCGGCGGTGGCCGCATGGCCCGGTGACAAGCGAGTCGGTATCATTGCCTCTGGTGGCCTGACGCATTTCACCATCGACGAGGAATTCGATCGCGCGTTTTTGGATGCCTGCAAATCCAACGATCAGAGTTATTTCAACAAAATTGATACCAAGCGATTGCAATCCGGTAGCTCCGAAATGCGCAATTGGATCGTTGCAGCGGCGGCCGCCGCAAATTTGGAAACCAGCTGGCAGGACTATATCCCGTGCTATCGATCGGCCGCGGGCACCGGCTGCGGCATGGGATTTGCAGTATGGTCCAAACATCAATAGACCTGCCTCCAAGGTCGGCTTGGACCGTCAAGGAGTGCAACATCAACACGTGAGGAAATGAGAGCATGGCAACAATATTATTGATCCATGGTGCCTATCAGGGCGGTTGGATTTGGAAACCTGTGGCAACACGCCTGCGCGACAAGGGGCATTTGGTATTCGCGCCGTCGCTTGATGGCTGCGGTGAGCGCGCAAGCCAACTCAGACCAGGTATAACCAACGAAACGCAGGCGCAAGAACTCGCAGGCTTTCTTCGCTTCGAGGATTTGCACGACGTTGTCGTTGTCGGCACATCGGCAGGCGGGATGGTGGCAGCAAAGACGGCAGAGTTGGCGCGTGATCGCGTGGCCCGGGTTATGTTCGCAGATGCACTGGCCCTGATGCATGGCGAGTGCGTGAGAGACATCATTTCCAGCAGCATGCCGGTAGAGACCGAATTAGCCCTCGGACCGACACGTGACCACCGCTTCGATCGCTTCAAACTGGAGATGGATGAGGCGCTCGCGACCTGGGCCGCCGATCGCACCACACTGCATCCGATCGCAACCTTTAATGAGCCTGTAGATTTGCCAGACTTTTGGGATCAAAGTTGGGACGCCTCAGTCGTATGCTGCCTGCAAGCTGGCAAGCCCGGCAAGCCGCACCAGCAGCGCGCCGCCGACAAGCTTGGCGCACGCTGGCACGAACTAGATACAGGCCACTACCCGATGCTGACCATGCCGGATGAGCTGACTGAACTTATCTTGACCGGCTAAATATACCCCGGCCGCTGAGCGGCAATGGTGCGCGAGGACCAGCATCGTGAGCGAAAAAGGCTAAATCTTTCCCTCGAAATCGCTGGCGTCGTGGCGTTCGTGAACCTGCTCTGAGGGATCTCCTGCTGTGCGATTGACCATCCGCCCGCGCTTCACCGCCGGCCGCTCATGCAGTGCCTTGGCCCAGCGGTTTACGTTGGCATAGCTATCGACTTGGAGAAATTCACTGGCATTGTATTGCTCGAACAGCACCAGGCCACCATACCAAGGCCAGATCGCCATATCGGCAATCGAATAGTAATTGCCGGCAATAAAGTCGTTATCCGCCAGTTGCCGGTCGATAACGTCGAGCTGACGCTTGGTCTCCATCGCAAATCGGTTGATCGCGTATTCGAGCTTCACCGGTGCATAGTGGTAGAAATGACCGAAGCCACCGCCGAGGTAAGGCGTGCTGCCCATCTGCCAAAACAACCAGTTTATGACTTCCGTCCGCTGTTCGGGATTGTTGCCTTGGAAGGCGCTGAACTTTTCGGCGAGATAGAGAAGGATGGCACCGGATTCGAACACCCTTCGAGGCTTATCGACGCTATGGTCGACCAGCGCCGGAATTTTTGAATTAGGATTGGCTGCAACAAACCCGCTTCCGAACTGGTCGCCTGCGTGGATGTCGATCATCCAGGCATCGTATTCGGCGCCACTATGTCCGGCGGCCAACAGCTCCTCCAACATGATCGTCACCTTCACGCCGTTCGGGGTGCCGCGCGAATAGAGCTGCAAGGGATGTTTACCGATCGGCAATTCGCTATCATGCGTTGGCCCTGCCGTTGGCTTGTTGAGCGCCGCGTAGCGCCAATCGGCCTGCTCACCCATAGTCCAGACCTTAGGCGGAACGTAGTCAGATGTGTTGCTCATAATCTGCTCCTCAAATCGGTGTTGTCTGCATTACCGTTATCGCCGCTTAAACCGCTGCAAACCCGAACAGGCGCGCAGGATTGTCGACAAGAATGTTTTTTCGCAGCGCCTCATCAGGCGCAATCTCTGCCAGGATATCAAGCAAATCACCCTCATTCGGCGTCCGCCCAGGCGTAAATGTATTGCCGTGCGGCCAATCGGTTCCCCAGATCACGCGATCAGGCGCTACGGCCAGCACGGCTTGGGCGAAGGGCACCATGTCCATAAACGGCAGGCCGTCTGCAATTTGCGCTTTGGCCACCGCACTGATCTTGTCGAAACTGCACAGCTTCACCCAGAACCGGTCGTCCTCGAGGAGCTGCAGAAGCAGCTTGAAGGCCGGCTGATCGATCCCATCGGCGCCTCTGACGCGGGCCATGTGATCGATAATTGTAACCGTCGGAAGCTTACGAATGAAGGCCTCGTGCGTGATGAGGTCTATCGGATCGACATGAAGGTCGAGAATCCAGTTGCGTTTTTGAAGGCTTGGCAGGTTCTCCAACAGGTGTTCTTCGCTGCCGGGACGGTCCTTCATCAAGTGAAAGCGCGCGCCTCGTATGCCTCGGCCTGCGAGATCATCGAGGGCAAATTCATCGAACGAGCCGTCTATATTGGCAATCCCACGTGCATTATCGCCAAGTTGCGCAATGGCATTCAGAATAACCCGATTATCGTAGCCATGCGCCGTCGGTGTCACGAAAACGACGCGGCTGAGACCGGTAATTGCCTGCATATTGCGATAGTGCTCGATCGGAGCGGCAGGCGGTGTATAGCGGCGTTTCTCGGCATAGGGGAAGATATCAGGTGGTCCAAAGATATGGGCATGCGTGTCGCATGCGCCGGGCGGCAGAGACCAATGTGGCGGCCGCGTATTGGGATCGGGCGGCAAACTAACCGGCAACGGAGAATTGGTCATGTATCCCTCTTTGGCACATCATACTGTGACTGACTTCGCCTGTATTTGCGAGCGCTTCAATCCAGAGACTATGCCCGCAAACCTGAGACTGACAATAGGCGCCAGGAAATCAAGGCAATAGCGCCATCCGTATTGCCCAATCGCGCACGCGATGATATCGCGGAAGGTGCTTCATCGACAAACAATGAGTCTCAAACCACCCACCAGGCATTGAGACAGAGCCATTGCGAAAGACCGAGCCCTTTCGCGCGCGCCATAGGATGGTCACGTGACCCAGCCCGCCAGGATCGAGAGTTCAACCAGCGACCATGTGCCTTGGCAGCACCAAGTGCCAATCTACATGGCTGGCATGTTCTCCAATGGCGCGATCCACCTTGCAGCCGTAATTATTCCCTTATGGATGCTGCGCATTGATCCCTCGCCGTTGCTGATTGGGATAGCGCTCGGCGCCCGCCAGGTCCTGCCGGTTCTATTGTCGATCCACGGTGGCGCCTTGATGGATCGCCTCGGCATTCGCAGGGTCATGATCTGGTTTTCTATTTTAGGCGTCGTGACACCGATACTGTTTCCCGCATTCCCGTTTTTGGCGGCGGTTATCGTCCTGCAAATGCTGGGCGGAATCTCTGCCGCCATGGGTTGGATCGGTACACAGGCACAGATCGGTGCGCTCATGAAGGGCGCCCCCAAATATGCCGGTCGGGTCACATTCTTCAACCGCTTTGGCACGCTCATCGGCCCTCCTGCGACGGGTGCGGCCTGGGACCTTGGCGGCCCATGGGCCGGCTTCGGATTTCTAACCCTGTGGGGTCTGGCCCTGCTTATTGCCTGTCTCCTCATGCCTAAAGTGTCAGTGGATGAAACCATCGACCCATCCGCAAAGACGACTTGGCGCGATGCGCTGCCGCGGGTGGACGATTATGTATCCGCCTTCAAGCTGATGGCCATTCCGGCCATCGCCTTCGTGGTTGCCGTTACGCTATTGCGTCATTCGTCGAACGGGATTCTGACATCCTTCTATGTCGTCTGGCTGGAATCGATCGGCTACAAGGGGACCACAATCGGCATCCTGATTTCAGTCTCCTCGATTCTGGGCGGCCTCGGCTCGCTCAGCGCTGGATGGTTTGCGCGGGTTTTTTCAGCCTATTGGGTATTGGTTGCGAGCGTCTGCGGCGCAATCCTCATGGTGTCGCTGACACCGATCCTGGGGTCCTATCTCTTGTTGTTGCTCGCGTCTGCGCTAAGAGGCGGCTGTCTCGGTGTCAGCCAGCCATTGTTGATCTCGCTTCTCGTGCAAAACGCACCCGACGCACGGGGCAAGGCAGTGGGTCTGCGCACGACCGTCAATAGGCTTGCCGTCTTGGCCACGCCGGTCTTCATGGGGGCCGTGGCCGAATTTGTTGGCATTGCCAATAGCTTTTACATTGTCGGCGCCGTTCTCATTGCTATGATGTTGGCGATTGCCCATCGCACGCATGGCGCATTTCACAAGACCTGACTGGTCACAGCGTTTGGCTGAATTCGGAAATAGTATACATTGCCCAAGTGAAATGCTGCTGCTAGGCAAATGTGTACAGACATTAGTCCCAGGGATGACGGAGATTACTATGAAGCTCGAACTTTATTATGCACCGACGACGTGCGCCCTCGTACCCTTTGTCAACCTGACCGAGGCTGGCGCCGAATTCGAAGTGCATCCAATCAACTTCCGCAAGAAGCAACAGATGTCACCGGAATACATGCGCATCAACCCCAAGCACAAAGTGCCGGCATTGATTATCGACGGCAAGACGTTGACAGAAAACGTAGCGATTAATGCATGGATCGCGGAACAATTTCCCGACAAGCAGCTGTTCCCCGGCGACAGCTGGTCGAAGACACAGGCCATTTCCATCCATTCCTGGTGTTCGGGTGGGATTCACCCGAACCTTTCAAGGATCAACGGTCCTGCAAAGTTCGGCGGTGTTGGTGAGGCCGAGACGACTGTCCGCGATGCAGCGATAGAGATGCTATTCGACAACTTTTCAGTCGCAGACGAGATGCTCAAAGGTCGGGACTATTTTTTTGATCGGTATTCGACTTGTGATGCACATTTTTTCTGGTGTTTTAGGCGCGCAACGCAATTCAAGCTTGATTTGTCGAAGTTTCCAAATTGTCAGGCCCATTTCGATCGCATATTGCAACGTGACAGTGTCAAGAAAGTTTACGAATTCGAAAATCAGGTGCTGACGACGTTCGCTGCCGCGGCTTAGGTGGCAAAAGCCAACCACACGATGGCCAAGACCCTCGCCAGAGCCAAAATTGACTCTGGCTAAACCATCGTGCGTTAGGTGACTGACGCTTCAATGCTTCCAGGTTCATGCACAACTTGATGGTGCATGAACTGCAATGCACCTTTCCTCAATTGACAGCCATCGTCTCCAAATCAATGCAACGCTAGTTGTTCTAGCGCCTCTGCTTGGCAAGCGCTTGCTTTGCAATGGCCATGTACTTGCGGTCGTTTTCGAGTAGCATGCCGCGCTTATCCATTTCCTCAAGCTTGGATACGACCTTTTGCCAGAAGAAATCGGGTTCGTATTTGGCCAACCTCCAATAGGACACCCAGAGGTCCCGTTGCCAGTTTGCATTTTTGGGATTGCGCTTTGTCAGCCGCTCAAAGATTTCGCGCGATGCCTTGAAATGGCGAAGTGCCTCAATGGGTTTGCCGCCTGCCCTCAGGAGATCGCCGACTTTATTATGCGAGACGGCTAGGTCCCGCTGCCAGCCTGTATTCGCCTTGTCAGTTTCGCCAAGGCGCTGACGAATGGCTAGCGAGGCTTGAAAGTGCACAAGGGCCCGTGCAAGTTGACCTTCGGTGCGCAGGACATCTCCGACCCGGTTATAGGACACCGAGAGATCACGCTGCCACGCCTTATTGTCCGGTTTTGCGCCGGCCAGCCTCTTCTTTATGGCAAGCGAGGCTTCATAGCTGTCGAGAGCCAGGGAAAGATCGTTTTGAGCGACCCGAACATCACCGATCTTATCGAGCGCTGCGGATAAACTGAGCGACCACGTAGCGTCTTTCGGTTTAGCTTCGGCGAGACGTTTTCGGATCTCAAGTGAGGCTTCGTAGCTCTTGAGCGCATTTGCTAGATCTCCCCGCACCACCAAGGCATCGCCGCGTTCTCCGAGCGCATCGGATAACCAGCCCTGGGCTTCGAGGTCCTTCTTGTTCCGCCTAACAAGCGCACGCAACAGGTGTTCTGCAGCGGTTGCGTGGGCAATTTGCCTGTCTGTTTTGCCGACGATCCGAAAATTCCTGGCAATCTGCAAACGCATCCGGGCCTTTTCGCGATCTAACTCTGGCGACGCGTTCTCAATTTTCGAAAGATCCTTGATCAGGTGTTCTGCCTGCGCGAGCAATTTAAGCGTTTCCTGTCGCGGCACACCGAACCGGTTCGAGTGCCCCATGGCAGTGTCGACAATTCCGCCGACGCGCTTCAGCGTAAGCACGAGAAAAGCTTCATTCTTGCTTGCAGTGCGCTCGGCGATTGCGACCCCCGATGTCGCGACAACGCCGGCAAATGCAATCGCAACACTAGTCGGGCGGAGCAGCTGGGCCAATCGTCCGCCTCTTGCGTCCAGGCCACCGGGATTAGACATGACATCACCTGCACAGCATATTCAGAGTGACAATAGGCTTTAAGTTGGCGCTCCTCATCGGCAAATTTCAATTAAAAATTGTCGATGCAACATAATTGAAAATCAAATATTTTCAGTCACCTGAACAAATGGGTTATTAGTCTGTTTGAGCGCGAATTATTAAACGCGCATAGCGCGCCCAAGTGGCTTTTTGTTGTCCAAACCGCACATTTCCGCTGGTCCAGCCAGTCATTCTCGCGGCTACCGAGTGATCCGTCTCAGCATAGTATTCATCACGATCACCGGTAATACACCGGTTGCAACGATGATCAGCGCCGGAAGTGCGGCTTCCTCCAACAATTCATCCTTGGCGAACTGATAAACGAATGTGGCCAATGTCTCGAAATTGAAGGGTCTGAGCAGCAACGTCATCGGCAATTCCTTCATCACATCGACAAAGACCAGAAGGCCACCGGCAATAAGCGAGCGACTGAGAAGGGGAAGAATTACTCTCCAGAGGCTATCTCCGAAGCCGTGTCCAAGCACGCGGCTCGCCTGCATCATATTGGGCGGCAGTCGTTCGAGACCGGATGTTACGGCGCCATAACCGATTGCTTGGAAGCGGATCACACAGGCAAGTATTACAAGAGCAATCGTGCCATTGAGCCAGCCGTCAATAGATACGCCGAAAATCGTTTGAAAGAGCGACGACACACCACGGTCAACAGCGCTGCCCGCTGTGACCACGCCGATCGCCAAGATTGTGCCCGGAAATGCATAGCCAAGAGCCGCAAAGGCTGTTGCTCGCGATAACACTGGCCCGCCCTGGAATGTTGTCACCATGGACATGAACGACGCCGCCGCCATCACCAGCAACGCCACCGTTCCGGCCAGCACCAAGGAATTCAGGGCCGCCATTCCGACAGCGCTTGACCACGACAGCGAATAGCCTTTGAGGACGAAACTGGCGAGCACGCCAACTGGTAAGAAAAAGCCAATTGCGATCGGCAGGAGACAGGCACCGATGCAGCCAACCTGGTGCCAGCCGCTCGCCGTCTGGCGCGGTAGCGGCGTAGAGCGTCGGGTGGTGTCCGTATAACGCCGTTGGGCGCGCGCCACCATTTCGACGATCAGCAACACCAGAATAAACAGAACTGACACGACGGCGATCTGTGCCGCCGCCGGCAGGCTGTTCATGCCAAGCCAGACATTGAAAATGCCTAATGTCAGTGTTTCGATCGCAAAAAATTCGACCGTTCCGAAGTCGGAAAGCGTCTCCATAAGGACCAGCGCGAGGCCAGCGACAATGGCAGGTCGTGCGAGCGGCAGAGCAACACTCCAGAACGGATTGCGACCAACCACCATACTGGTTTCATAGAGGGAGGATGGCGTTAACGCGAAAGCGATGCGTGCCATCAAGTAGACGTAAGGGTAGAGAACGGCGCCCATCACCAGCATGGCGCCTTGAATAGAGCGGATTTCGGGGAACCAATAATCGCGCGCGCTGCGCCATCCAAACAGTTCCCTTAGCGCGCCTTGTATTGGACCCGCGTATTCCAGAAAGTCCGTGTAGGTGTAGGCGATAAGATATGTCGGCACCGCGGCCGGCAAGAGCAACATCCATTCGATTGCGCGCCGCCCTTTGAAGTCATAGCGAAAGACGATCCACGCTGTCGTGATACCGAACAACAGGCTGACCGCCCCGACACCCACCATAAGGACGAGGGTATTGGCCACGTATCGCGGTAGAACGGTTTCGAATAAGTGCGCCCATAGATCACCGCTGTCGCCCATAGCCGCGACAAAAATTGCAGCGATCGGTACAATGTAGACCGCGACCAGCAGTAGCGTTGCGATCGTCCAGGGGGTCGCATGGGCAAGCAGAGTTGAATAACGCTTGAAATGAGTGACTGCTACCATCCCACCCTATCGATTACTTTCTGCGCGTCTGCTGCCAGCTCAGAAATTCGCGAGATGGGGGTCGTATCCTCTTTGAACGTTCCCCAGGACTTCAACTCGCGGGACATCTGAACACGCGGATTGACCGGATACTCATAATTGATTTTGCCATAAAGGTCCTGCGCAACCTTCGTCGTCAGAAACTCCAAGAACCGGACCGCTTCGGCCTTATTTTTGGAATACTTGGCAACACCGCCTCCGGAAATATTTACGTGCGTGCCCCGGTCTCCCTGGTTGGGGAAGACCAGCCGGACGGCCCCGGCCCATTTGCGCTGTGCGGGCTTGTCGGAAAACTTGAGTTTACCGAAGTAATAATTGTTGATGATCGCGATATCGCAGACCCCCTGATAAATCGCTTTGACTTGTGCCCGGTCGTTGCCCTGCGGGCGGCGTGCGAGATTTGCCACCAAACCCTTAACCCATTTGTGGGTGCCCTCAGGACCGAGCGCATTCAACATCGAAGACGTCAAGGCGCGATTGTAGACATGACTTCCCGGGCGTACGCAAATTCGACCGCGCCATTTCGGATCGGTCAGGTCTTCATAGCGAGCAATCTTGCCGGCATCTTTTGCGCGCTTGGAGACCGCGATCACGCGCGCCCGCTTGGAAAACGCAAACCATCGATTTTGAGCGTCCCGCAAATGCGACGGAATGTTGTTTTTCAGGATCTTGGAATCGACCTTGGCCAACAGATCCTTGTCCGCGTAGACGGTGAGGCGCGCGATATCGACCGTCAGGATGACATCGGCCGGGCTGCCGCGCCCTTCCACGAGCAGCCGCTGCGCTAAGCCTTTCGATGCGTAGACGACATTGATCTTGGTACCGGTTTTAGCGGTGTAGGCCTTGAGGAACGGTTTGATCAGAAACGGCTGCCGGTGAGAGTAGATGTTGAGCGTCGCGCCAATCGCGGTGTTCACAGGGTGCGCAACCGCTAGAACCAACGCAAGGACTGTTAGAAGAGCTGCACGAGTATTGCGCTTCGGCCGCGCCAGCCTGCGGTCCCATGGGTTGGCGCAACGTGCGTAAAGAGAAATTAGTGTGTTTTTCGTCGCCAGGGGGGCCAGGGGGAAACGTGCTCCGATCTCTCGCGCCTCAATCCTCATAAGTCGTCCTCCGCTCGTGATCAAAACTGAATTCTATTTTTGTTTTTTTGCGATTGATGGCCGTTCTGTCAATTCGATAAAAAATCAAAAAAAGCTGCCTTGAATCGCCGATCGGAAATCAGAATAAATACGAATACACTCTGCATTTGTAATTGAAATAGATCAAATCTGACAGGCGGGCATAATGCAAATAAATCAATAGGTTGTGAGAAGCAAGGGGGTCAAGTCTTGTTTGAAATAGTTATAAATAAAAACAAGGCTAAGGGCGCGCCCACAAAAAATGCATCACTTTGTCGCAAACCGGCAGCATCACCAAAACATGTTTATTGTTTTCTTATTTAGAATGACTTTAGAATAACTTTAGACTGAGCGCTGACAAGCGTGCTCACAACCCCAAATCAGCGCGCTATGTCGTCGTGCTGTTGACAACCCGTCAGCGCCGGGGTGCCCGCTTCAGGACTTCTGACCAGGCGGCTTGCGGCGGCAGTAAAGTTCAAGCTTATGGCCAATGAGCTCGAAGCCATGCTCCTCGGCAATCTCCTTTTGGAGGCGCTCGATTTCCATCGAGAAAAACTCTGTAATTTTCCCGGTATCGACATCGATGATGTGATCATGATGGCTATCATCACCATTCGGCTCGAAGCGGGCCGGGACGCCCTCGAAAGAGTGCCTAAGGACTAATCCCTTGTCAGCAAGGGCTCCAAGCATACGGTAGACCGTGGCGAGTGAGACCGTTTCGTCGATTTCTTTAGCACGCTGGTGCACTTCGTTGGCGTCGGGATGATCGCTTGATTCCGACAGCACCTGCAGGATTGCAGTGCGCTGGCGTGTAATGCGCACACCATCCGAGCGAAGAGCGCTCTCAAGTTCGGCGGCCAGGGCTTTGTTTTTGCTCATCGTTTCGATGTCTTGGGCAGCGGACAGCACGGCAAGTATGCCAATCGACGAGGTTCGCTGGGGCTCGAAGTTCTTGGAAACAATCGAAGCCCGTCGCAGGTTCGGACAGACTGTATCAACTTAGCGTGCCGCGCAACAATTCATTGCACTTACTCGGCCATCAGCTGTTGGTGGCGGGGCTTCAGACCGCGTTATGTAACAGTGAGGCTGCCATAACTTATTGAAAAAATGAAATTATTTCGCTTTTCCGTAGACGGCGTGTCGCTCGTGTTAGGCGGCAATTGTGTGCCAAATTCCACGCTCAAGACATGGAGCCCGAGCCCGGCATCAGGATTGCAACCACCCAAAATGATCAGCAATTCGATCACGGGCGCTGGCAGCCTAAGGGCTGGTGACAAAAAATGAGACAACCAGATAATAATATTGCCAGGTGGGCAAGCACTGTTGATGATCGCCTCCAAATAGGTCTGAGAAAAGATGCCGGAACCAGAAACCAACTCGCAGCCTCGCCGAAGTGCAGATTTGCGCACATCGAGCAGCCCCAAAGAGCTGTCCAAGCGCACGATCGCAGCGTATGAGGGTGTTGCAGAGGCGTTTTGGCAGGGAACGCGCGATCACGATGTGTGCCAGAATTATGAGGCATTGCTTGGTGCCATCACGGCGCCGTCGCCGTTCACGATCCTCGACTTCGGCTGCGGGCCGGGACGTGACTTGCACTATTTCCGATCACTTGGCCATACGGCCATTGGCCTCGACGGTTCGGTCCCATTTGTCGAAATGGCAAGAGCTTATTCCGGCTGCGATGTGTTGCACCAGGATTTCTTGGAGCTTGATCTACCGGCGCGACATTTCGACGGCATTTTCGCCAACGCCGTCTTATTTCACGTGCCGCGCAATGAACTGTCACGCGTTTTGATCGACCTGCGCACGGCGTTGAAACCTGGCGGTGTGCTCTTTTGCTCCAATCCGCATGGTAATAACGAGGAAACGATGAGTGGTGAGCGTTATTGCTGCTTTTACGATCTGAAAACGTGGCGGTGTTACATGCGCGAGGCAGGCTATAGGGAACTCGGGCACTATTATCGCCCGCCAGGCAAGCCCCGCTCACAGCAACCATGGCTGGCGACAGTGTGGCGCAACCCCAACGATTAGGAATTTCAAAACGTGCTGGCTCATTTTTCGGCCACACAGTTCTGGGATTTGCACAGCACCGGTGTGCCAGGATTGTCCCAGGTGCCCGAAGCAACCATGAGAAAGTGAGCCCCGCATGACAAATTCCAAGCCCTTGTCTTTGGCCAGCCTACCCGCAATTCTGGTGTTGGTGACGGTCACAATTTCAAGTGGTTTGTTCGGGTGGATCGATAGAGCCAACGCGAAAACCATCACTACGCCATCCGGTCTCAAAATCGTAGACACCAAGGTCGGCGCCGGCACCACACCGAAATCCGGGCAGACATGCGTTATGCATTACACCGGCTGGCTCTACAAGAACGGCAAAAAGGGCGCCAAGTTCGACAGTTCGCACGATCGCCGTCAGCCCTTCGAATTTCGGATTAGTCAAGGCCAGGTGATCAAGGGGTGGGACGAGGGTGTTGCGACAATGAAGGTGGGCGGCAAACGAACATTGATCATACCGCCGCATCTGGGCTATGGCGCGCGCGGCGCTGGTGGTGTCATACCCCCGAATGCGACGTTGATTTTCGACGTTGAACTGCTTGCGGTGCGCTGAACCTCCAAAGACATCCGCCACATCACGCAGAGCGAGATCATGTAGCTGACGGGCGCGTACCCGCACGGCACCGGCGCCCGTGTGAACGCGCCCGTGCGGCAAAAGTTCAAGCGCGTTTACCGCTTCGCCGCCCGGTTGCACTACCAGTCTGCCGCGTTAATATGCCGATCTGTGTTCTCTCAGCTATCCAACTCCTTGCCGCCGAAGGAAGATCCATGTCCGACATCGAACAGCAGCTCATAGATACTGCCTGGCCCTATTGGGAATGTGAGGCTGAGATAGCCAAGCGCTTTTATGCCAAGGCCACAGACGAGGACCACATCTTTTACCTCAGGGCTCAGCTGTGGAAGGAGTTGAATCCGGTCGACGGTTTCTTCAATGGTCTACACAAGGAACTCAAGAATGCGGTCGACATGTACCCAAAGGTCGACAAGGAGATTGACCGGCATGACTATCACTTTCTCCTCTTGCAGCTGGTGCAGGAATTCAATCACTACGTCGTGCTCGCCGACGTTTTCGAGCATCTGATGGGCCGTAAAATATCCGCCGACGACACAATCCAATTGGCCGAAGAAAAGAAGCTTGGAGAAGTGCGTCGTGCTTATGTCGAACAAAACGATCCACTTCTCAATGCCGCCGTTGGATTTACGGAGGGTGGCGGGGCCAGAGTCTTCCGCGAGGGCAAGGATCTGACGGGCAGTACGGTCAATGAGATGACTGCAAAAGCCATGCAGATTCTCTATGACGATGAACACGACCATTATCTAGAGCAGGCGAAGGAAGCGATAAGCCATATAAAGTCTGACAAAGATCTGGCACGCATGAAAGACGCGATCGCCAAGATCAGCGAGCAAAGGGTATGGATGCGGGCTGAAATGTTCCGCGATGCAATGACCAAGGCTGAGATCGACGCCTTCATTGCAGACAATAGGCGCGAATGATATCGGCCTGCCTTTCGCCACCAACCAGGAACGGGCCTGAATGTGAACAAGATCCAGAACTCGTTGATCGGGGCGCCGTTGGAGCGCTTCGAAGATCCGCGCTTATTGACCGGGCGCGGCATTTTTGTCGGCGATCTTCTGCCAGACAATGTACTGCATGCCATTGTATTGAGAAGCACAGTTGCCCATGGCCGGATCGTGGCGATTGATGCAAAACGCGCCCTCGCCAAATCCGGCGTGCATGCCGTAATTACCGCCGCTGATTTGCCGGCCAAAATCCCGACGATACCGATCCGCATCGGTGGCCATGAATCGTTCAAAGCTTACGAACAACCGATAATTGCTAACGGAAAAGTTCGTTATGTCGGCGAACCCCTGGCCCTGATTGTCGCTGAAACCGCGGCTATTGCCGAAGATGCATTAGACCTTGTCGACGTTTCGATCGATCCCCTTGAGGTTGTGACAGACAGTACCGAAGCGCTTCAGAACGACGTCATATTGTTCGAGGAAAGTGGGTCCAATCAGCCTGAGATGTTGACGGCGATCAAGGGCGATGTTGATGCTGCTTTCGCCAACGCCGCCTATACCCGGCGTGAGACATTTTCGGTCCAGCGCCATTCCGCGATGCCGATGGAGCCACGCGGCCTTTTGGCAGAATGGGACGCTGCCGCCAACACGATTAAGGTATGTGGCGCGGCTAAAGTCCCTTTTCATAACAAGAGAATTTTAGCCGGTATGATGGGCCTGCCGGAGACGGCGGTCACGATGATCGCCAATGATGTCGGCGGCGGCTTTGGTGTGCGCGGCGAGTTTTATCCGGAAGACTACCTTGTGCCCTTTGCCGCCAAGCATCTCGGCCGGCCGGTCAAATGGCAAGAGGATCGCCGCGAGCATATGCTGGCAACCAATCACTCGCGGGAAGCGCAATGCACACTTGAGATTGCCTGTGACGGCGATGGCCGGATCCTTGGTCTGCGTGCAGCGGCCCAAGTCAATGTCGGCGGCTATGTTCGCACGACGGGCCCCGTGCCGGCCCGCAACATATCGCAGGTGATAACGGGTCCTTACAGAATTGAAAACGCGGAAATAAAGGTCCGCATCGTCGTGACAAACAAGACGCCTAGCGGGACGTATCGCGGTCCGGGCCGGTTTGAGGCGGATTTCTTTCGCGAGCGCTTGCTCGACCTTGCTGCAAAGGATCTTGGGATCGATCGTGTTGAATTCCGGCGTCGCAATTTGGTCAGGGACGAGGATATGCCGTGGCCCTTGCCAACGGTTATGCCGCTCAAGATTACCAGCGAATGTGATAGCGGCGATTACGCCAGTACGCTTACGCGCTGCCTCAAGGAATTCGATTGGTCCGAAAAACAAACGCAAGCCGGCAATAAGGTTGGCGACCAGTATTACGGAATCGCAGTTGGCTGTTACATCGAGGGGACCAGCTCCGGCGAAGAACACGCGCGGCTTGTGTTGGAGGATGACGGCAGGGTTGGCGTATCTGTGGGGGCAACATCGATTGGCCAGGGCGTCGAGACTATTTTTGCTCAAATTGCGTGCGATGCACTTGAGTTGCCGCTTAATCGCATCACGCCTGTGCGCCATGGATCGACAAACCTGCTAAAGGGTGGCGGCGGATCTTTCAGCTCGCGTTCAACGGTGATGGCGGGGTCGGCCTTGGTGCTCGCGGCAGAACGTCTCAAAGAGGCAATCAAAGCAGCGGCGGCCCAAACAGCAGGCTGTTCACCCGATGACATAGACCTGCGCGATGGCCAGGCTATAGCGCCAGGGGGGCAACTGTTGACCTATGCGGAGTTGGCTAACGCTGTCGCGCCTGTCGACGCTGTTTATAAAAATCCCAACCGGACATACAGCTATGGCGCACATGCAGCAGAAGTTTTGGTCGACCCCGGAACCGGCAATGTCACTGTAACCGATTATCTTGCTGTTGAAGATGTGGGGCGCATAATTAATCCCGAAACGCTGCATGGCCAATGCTTGGGCGCCATCGTCCAGGGGCTCGGCGGCGCGCTGCTTGAGAACCTGATTTATGACAAAAACGGTCAGTTGCTGGCAGGCAGCTATGCCGACTATTTATTGCCGACCGCAACGGACTTCCCATCCATTCGCGTATTTGCCATGGAGGAAAGGCCGGCCCCCGGCAATCCGCTGGGGACCAAGGGCGCTGGCGAAGGCGGTATCATTTTGACTGGTGGCCTGATCGCTAATGCGGTTGCAAATGCGCTATCATCAATGGACGTTGAACCCATGGCGCTGCCATTATCACCACCCAATGTTTGGGCGATGATCAAGGCGAAGCAGAGCACTTAGAGCAAAGTCCGATCTGTGCCTCGCGATGCGTTTCTGTCACGCCGGATGATGCGCTAGGTGGTGCGCCATTTTTTGGCACTTCGCAACGATTAGCGCTTTTCGTCGGCCTCCTGCGCGACGGCCGGATCAACATATCCGGAGTGCGCGCGCATTGCGTGCGCCAGTATGGCTGGATCGCCATCAACGCTGGGTGCTGGGTCCGCATCCCAATGTCCATACGCATCTTCGCCACGCACCAGATCAGCCGTGCGGCGCCCGATCGTTGATTGCACCGATGTCGGGATATAAAAAAGACCGATACCTATGCGCGGTGCGCCGCTGTCATTGGCGAGCGAGCCATGAACCGTTCGCACGTGATGAATTGAGAATTCACCGGCACGAAGCTCTAGGTCGACCGCCTGAGCGTCATCCAATCCCTCGATCCGCTGCCCGCGCGCCAGCATGTTTTGCTCATCATCCGCCTTTTCAATATGGCTGTAGGCGGGACCAGTGTGTGAGCGCGGCATGACCCGGACGCACCCATTCGACCGATCGCTGTTTGTCAGGGCCACCCAAACCGTAGCGAGATTGTTGGGCTCCAATCCGAAATAAGCCGAATCCTGATGCCATGACACAAACGCGCCATCGCTGCCGCTTTTGACCCAGAACTTGGAGGCAAACACCATGAGGTTGGGGCCGAGCAGATCCTCCACAACGTCAAGGATTGCGGGATGGCGTGCAAGCCGCCACGACCACGGGAAGGCCAGGTGACCCTTAAAGTAGATTTCGTTGGCTGAATACCCGACGGTCTTTTCAAATGTCTCGAGAGAGGCCAGCGCCGTTGCGATCTCTGACGCACCAAGGCAGGGCAGGGGCGAAAGGTAACCCTCGCGCGCGAAAAACGCGACTTGTTCATCCGAAAGGCGCTTCGCCATGGTCTACCTGGTTACGCGATATCTATTCGCCCTGTTTAAGATGCGCATCCCGCCGCTTGTAGAGCTCCTCGTCTGCATACCCCATCGTCTCCGGCTTGCCGCGACCGAGCATGACCTGAAAATACACTGGCTCCAAGCTGCGGTTTTCATAACCGTGAATGACACCGGCTGGGCACGATATACACTCCCACGGTCCAAGCCGGCTCCACAACTGTTTGCCGCTTTCATCTTCGACAAACACATCCAGAAAGCCCTGTAGCACAAAAAAGCACTCTTCCACCTCGTGGGTATGCGAAGCGTTGCCTTGGCCCGGTTCCACATACATGATTGATAGCGTAAAATTACCCGCTGGAATGACCGTGGGGTCGCCGTGTTTGCCCGATCCGCCGGCACCAATAAAGCGGTGTTGTGCCCGCTTATAGCCGTCTATCTTGGCGTCCTCGAAGGCTTCCCAGTCCGGTACCTTTTCTTTAAAGCGCCCGACGTAGCGGCCTAGAATATCGTCGAGCGGAACCCCAACAAGCTCTTTGGGCAATGGGTGGCGGGCGACGCTCATGATTGCAATCCTTTTTTGGCTTCGATGTTGAAACGAGATCATCGCACCAAACCTCGCAACCGCCAACAGGGCGATTGGAACCGGCGCATCGATGATCGCTTGCAGAGTTTAGAGCAAAGAGCCGAATTTGCTACCTTTCAGTGCCAAGATATGCCCGGACAGCGGCAAGTGCGGCGCCGATTCATTCAATCGTAACTTGAGCACCAGTCCCTATATATCGTAGGCTGGCTTTGGACCCCGAATGTTGGAGGCAAAGAATGTCGGTAGAGTTGGCAGCAATCATCGCGATTGCGCTTGGTTTCACAGCCGGCAATGCGTTGGTTGATCCCTGGCTTCGCGACCTCGTTCGTGACTATCACCGCCGTTGGATGGGCGATTGCGACTGAGCGTATCGGCCAATAAGTATAGGGCCCGATGCCGAGATCTTGCCCGCGCCAACCGCTATGGCGGTTCGGTTCTTTGATCTGCAATACCTATCAGGGACTCGAATTAATGGCGGGGTTTAACGTCTCTACGCTCACTTGAAGCAGTTGTGTTGCGTGATGAGCGGTCCAAATTGCGACCAAACAATAGACGGGAAGGCCCGAACTCAAACTGACAAATTCATGCAATAATTTATATGCAGCAAACAGAGTATTAGAGCTTAAAGTTTGAGCATTGATCAATCTGGTAAGTGTTTGCTGCCTGATCAGTCATCTATTTTTGTCGATGACACCATAACCAGCCGCAAGTTGAGCGCTGAGCATGGTCTACCGGTCGAAAAATCACTCGGAACAAGGTGACTGGCACTAAAATTGCCGCCGGCAGTCGCCGAAACCACGCGATTTCGCTATCGCTATGCGCCGCCCTTGGCGCGCTGGACCAGCCTCCAAAGTTCCGGTGGCGAGAGCGGCAGGTCCAAAGGTTCGACGCCGAAGTCGCCAAGCGCCTGGGCAACCGCATTGGCAATAACACCACCAATAGGAATGATCTCGCCCTCGCCGCCTCCCTTTGCACCGAGCGGATTGAGCGGTGAAGGATTAAGCTCGATAACGTTTGCCCGAATGCAGGGGAAACAATCAGCACTTGCAACTTTGTAGTCCGCGAGTGTGCCCGTCAGCAACTGTCCGTCTTGGTCGTAGACGAGATGTTCGAGCAGCGCCCCGCCTAGCCCCTGTACGATCGAGCCAATAGCCTGGCCCTTCAGCGTTGCCGGATTGATCATCCGCCCGACGTCCTTAATCGATACGATCTCGAGGACTTGCACATCGCCGGTCTCGGCATCAACGGAAACATGCGCCGCCAGACTGCCATAGGCATATGTGTATTTGGAATTCTTGAACGTTGCGGCAGCCTCCAGCGGCTCATCGCTGACATCAGAGAGCACAATTGTCTTACT
The DNA here is from genome assembly GCA_965223255.1 of Hyphomicrobiaceae bacterium. Taxonomy (GTDB): domain Bacteria; phylum Pseudomonadota; class Alphaproteobacteria; order Rhizobiales; family Hyphomicrobiaceae; genus CBDCWA01. The sequence goes on from CBDCWA010000004.1 coordinate 2,961,716, forward strand.
GGCCGGCCCGCGCACGTGTTCTCCGTCGAGCGTGATGTCGCTTTCATCACATCCAAGACGATCAGCGGCTGCCGTGCGGATTTTCGCCTTCAATTCGTCTGCCGCCATCACGATGGCAGAACCGCCCATTACAGTTGAGCGCGAGTGATACGACCCATAGCCCTGCACCACATCCCCGGTCGAGCCATGGACGATGCAAATGCGCTCCATTGGCATTTCCAGCGCATCGCCGGCAATTTGCGCCATGATCGTCTCGAGACCCTGGCCGACAGCGGCAGAACCGACATAGACGGTGAATTGCCCATCGGTTTCCAAGACGATCCGCGCATCCTCAGACGGCCCTGCACCGCCGCCCTCAATAAAACAACTGAGCGCAACACCATGGTATCGCCCATCAATCAACTTGCCATTTAGATTCTGTTTTGCCTGCCAGTCGAAGTCGGCAAGGCAGCGTGCCAACAGCTCATGATTGTCGCCGCTATCAAGTTCGGTCTTGCTCTCGTACGGTGTAATCGTTGCAAGCGGGTATGGCATCTGTGCATCACGCACAAGATTGCGGCGTCGAATTTCGATACGGTCTATGCCGAGATCTTTAGCCATCAGATCTATAAGCCGCTCGCGCGCAAAATCACCTTCAAAACGCCCCGGTCCGCGGTAGGTGCCTGACGGTGTCTTGTTGGTGGTCAGCATATCGGCGGTCATATGTATGTTTTCGATGTCATATGGCCCTGAGATAAACTGCGCAATGTTACGCGGCGCAACAGAACCATTGGTTCTGATGTAGGCCCCGTTATTGGTCCACGCCTGACCCTTAAGGCCTAAGATTTTGCCATCCGACGTGGCTGCGATCTCAACGGTGCATTCCGCTTCACGCGCGTGGTTGGCCGTCATCAGGTGATCACGACGATCTTCGATCCATTTGACCGGGCGATTGACCTGGCGTGCTGCGAAGGGGATGAGATAGTCTTCCGGGTAAAACTCACCACGTGAGCCAAAGCTCCCTCCGACATCGACCTCTATGAGATTGAGCTGTTGTTCTGATAATTTAAGCGCACCAGCAAGAATTTTTCGATTTGCAAAAGCGACTTTCGCTGCACCCCAAACGGAGAGTGTATCGTCGTGCCATTTGGCGACGAAGCCGCGCGGTTCCATAAACAATGCGGCGTGGCGTTGCACTCGAAAAGTTTCGCGCCGCACGTAGTCTGCCGCCGCGAATGCGGCCTCAACGTCACCGCGCGTTGCGGTCCATCTAAGCGCAACATTCGAGTCGTGTTCATCGAAGACGCGCGCCACGCCCGACTCCGCCGTCTCTCGATCAATGATGGCTGGCAATGGCTCAATCTCGAAATGGATAAAGTCAAGCGCGTCTTCCGCCTGTTGCGGCGTATCAGCCACAACGACGGCCATCGGCTCACCGACGTAGCGCACCTTACCGTTGGCCAGCATCGGCTGGCGAAACGGCTCCAGTTCCGCCAGCGGCTGCAAGCGCAGCGGGATCACTGGAACCGCGTCTCCCAGGTCGCCAGCAGTGATTACGCAATGAACGCCGGGCATGGCGATGGCGTCTTGGGTGTCCACGGATAAAATCCGCCCGTGCGCGATAGAACTCCTGAGGATGACGGCATGCAGTTGATCTTCAAAGTTGACATCGGCGACGTATTGGCCGCGGCCGCGCAACATCCGAGCGTCTTCGACGCGCTCGATCGGACTACCGATCAGCAGATTTCTCGCCGTCATGAGCCGGTATCTTCATCTTTGTAGTGTGACCGCGCATCGAGCACGGCTTCGACAATGGGGATATAGCCGGTGCAGCGACAGATGTTTCCCGAGAGCACATCACGTACGCGGTCTTCATCGGCATTGGGTTCCTGCGACAGCAGGGCATGCGCCGTGGTCACCATACCCGGCGTGCAGAACCCACATTGTAGGGCATGATGTTTACGAAAAGATGCCTGTAGCGGGCTGAGCTCCTGATCATTGCTGAGCCCTTCAATGGTCGTGATCGATGCCCCCTCCGCTTCAACGGCAAGCATAAGACAGGCCCGCACCGCATCACCATCGACGATAATGGTACACGCCCCACACACACCATGCTCACAGCCGAGATGAGTGCCGGTAAGGCGCAGCTTGTCGCGCAAACAGTCGGCCAAACTGAGGCGTGGCGGCACATCCACATCCACCGCTTCACCATTGACTTCAAACTTGACCTGCATCGCGTATCGTCCGTTGTATGAGATTTCTTAGTTGGCTGCCGCCTTGGCAAGCGCGCGACCGACCAGCGTTTTGACAAGGTCCCGTCGGTATTCGGCCGGCGCGTGAAAATCGTCCAAGGGATCTACGTCAGCGGCCGCAGCTGCGCCTGCCGCATCGATTACGGCTTGGTCGACCTTGCGCCCGTTAACGACTTCTTCTGCAGCACCGATGCGGCGCGCATGGTCGCCAGCACCGATCACGCCGATATGGGTATTTGTCGCCGTACCATGGCTATCTGTGTCGAAAAAGACGGCGGTGCCCGCCAGTGCGAAGTCGCCACGCCGGCGTGCAAATTCCAGGAACGCCCAGCGTCTATTCCCAGGCCACTTCGGGAATCTGACCTCGACAATGATTTCGCCCGGCTTAATAGCTGTGGTCAATGCGCCCACAAAAAAATCGCCTGCGCTAATTTCCCGCCGACCGTTAGTGCCGGCGAGCACAATCGTTGCATCGCACGTCACCGCAATTCCTGGCAGCTCGGCCGCGGGATCCGCGTATGCCAAACTACCTCCGACCGTACCGCGGTTACGGATCTGATAGTGGGCCACGTGGCTGACCGCCTCCACCAACAGCGGATGATATGCGCCAAGGTCTGAATGCCCAAGAATATCGCACCAACGCACCGTCGCACCGAGCGCGACGCCCGCATCGTCAATCCGAATGGCATTCAGCCCTGGAACCGACTTCAGATCAACGAGTATGCCGGGCTGCGCAAGACGAAATGCCAGAATAGGCATCAGGCTTTGACCACCCGCCAGGAGAGTTGCTGTCTCGCCATGGTCGCTGAGAAGTTTCAATGCTTCATCGACACTTGAGGGGCGGGCATAATCAAACTCAGGAAATTTCATGTCGCCTTGATCGCTGGGTGTAGAGTAATTGAGGCGCCACACGGGGCGCGTGCTGGCGACGCTATCATATGATTGGATTTCGGATCAACATCAAGGCCGAGCGAACAAGGCAAGCAGCGTCCCGTAGCGCACATCCAAACCGAAGCGGGCGGCGGAGGTTCAATGCAGCTAAACGGGTCCTCCAATGGGTCACCCCAAGAGCTAAATCCGACCGCCCGGTGCATGGCATGGAGACAGTCCGGCATAAAGGGACTCCATTCTGTATCTCGAACCGCTGTCGATCCAGAAGGCCAGCGACGCCAAGTGATGCAGGGCTGTATGAGTTCGGTTGCCCCGCTCAGATGTGCTGGCCTTCGCCGAGCGGTATATCCTGCAATGTCGATGGGGCGAACAGCTCTTCAACCGACAAGCGCCGATCCGTAAGGCCATGTTCATGGGCATAAAGCGTCAAGGCCTCCAAGGTCGGCCGGTTATTCTCCAAGCCATAGGGGAACCAGTCCGGCCCAAAAATTGATTGCTCTTCCTCGATCAGGGGTTGCAGCCATGCAAACGAGGCCTTTGGCGAACCGGCTTCCTGGAGCATGCGATAGCACCGCTCTTTGGCCGCACAGAAAGCCTTGTAGAGGGACAGCGCCACCCATGGATCGCGCTCATAAACGTCGCGACGAATCACGATCGTATGCATGATCGGATAGATCTTGGTGCGCTTGTAATATGCTTTTTCCTCGTTGATGTAGTCGGGGAAGAGCCGCACAACCTTTGGCGAGCCCCTGCGAAATGCGAGCGGATTGTTGGCTGACATCACAAAGTCGAGCTCGCCCTGCTCCAAAAGATCACCAAGCTCGGTACCGGGCGGCGCCTGTTCCACTTGAATGTCATCGGGAAGTTTTCGCTTCAGGCGATCGGTGCGCCCCTGCACCCATTTGATGGATTTCAAATTAACACCGTATTCGTGCTGCAGTAAGCCACGCATATAAACGGCGGCCGTCATCGAATATTCTGGCACACCCCCGACTTTGCCCTCGAAGTCTTTCGGGCTTTTGATGCCTTTGTCGGGATTGTAGAACAGGTAGCCATGTCGGAAGACTCGGCTGGGGAAAACTGGGATCGCAATGAACGGCGGGTTATCCTGGCTCGCAAGCGTCGTATAATTCGACATCGACATCTCACTGACGTCGAATTCCTTGTACTGCAGCATCCGCCAGAAAATCTCGGCGGGTTGCAGCGGAATGTAATTGAGCTCAATGCCTTCGGGCTTAATCGTACCATCGATAATGGCTTGTGTCCGATCGTAGGGGCCACAGGCCAAAGAGAGCCGTAGGTCGGGCATTGTTGTCTCCACGCTGAGCGGTTGTCAGTTCAATTGATTGAGTGTCACAGAGAGTGGATCGAAGCATGCTTTAAGGGCGCTGTAAAGCGACGCCTGGAGCTGCCAGGCGCCGTGCGTGGGGGCTTATCAATCTGTCGACATGCGCGCTTCGCGCTGCCAGACATAAAGACCGCTGGCGATGATGACGAGCGCCCCGATGACCAAGTAGATGTCTGGCACCTGATTGAAGACGACAATCGATAATATGGTCACCCAGATTATCTGTGTGTAGTGATAGGGCGACAGCGACGAGATGGGGGCCACCTCAAAGCCTCTTATGAGCAGGTAATGGCCAAGTCCGAACAGGGCTCCCGTTGAAATCATCAGGAACCAGGCAAAAGCATCTGGCGCTGTCCAGAAAAATGGTACGACCGTCGAAAGCACCACGACGCCGACCGCCGACGTCCAGAACAGGCTGGTGCGAGACGCCTCCGTACGTCCGGCGATCCGCGTCATGATCTGATAGGCGGCATAGCAAACCGCAGTAATAAGCGGCAAAACGGCGGCCCAATGTACAACGCCCAATCCGGGCCGGATGATGATCAGCACGCCGATGAAACCGCAAAGAATGGCCGCCCACCGGCGCACGCCAACGCGCTCACCCAGGATCGGTATAGATAGTGCTGTGACAATGAGAGGCGTGGTGAAATTGATTGCCACGGCTTCTGGCAGCGAGAGGTACATTAGGGCCGTGAAGAAAGAGACCGTCGCCAGCATCAGCATGATCGAACGGGCAAGATGCAACCACGGCATTTTTGTGGCGATCTGGCTGGCGATCCCGGACCCTGAAAAGGCGATGAGAAACACCAGTGCGTGGAAAACGTACCGCGCCCAAACAACTTGCAGGATATGATAATCTGCAGCTAGAATTTTGACGAAGGCCTCGCCCACAGCGAACAGCGCCACGCCGATACAATACATGACAATGGCCATTGGCACATTTTGCGATTGCTCAGGCGTGGTATTGACGGCCATATTAGTCTTGGTTCGCTTCTTGGGGTAAGTAATGTCCGGCACGGTTTGGGACCAATTGGCCGGTCGCCGGCTATAGAAAGCACTGCAAGCCTCAGACATCAACCGACAATTCCGCAGGTGAAGGCTCCCACAAGACAGCGCCGCCCCGCCCTCGCAGCCCACGAGGCAATATCATGCCGCTAACAGATCGCACGATGGTTACACTTCAGCCTGTCATCAGCACCGAGCACCGCCCACTTATAGCTGAGTGGTTGCGCCAGCCCCACGTCACTCAGTGGTGGGGTGATCCAGATGAGCGTCTGCAACAATTCGAGGTGACCCCGGCCTCAGATCATCGCCTGATTGCAGCGGACAACATACCCGTCGGATATATTCGTTGGCAGACCGTGAATCGGGCAGCGCTGGACGCAGTTGGTCTCACCGATATCCCGACTGGCGCCGTCGATATCGATTTATTCATCGGAGAGCCAGCAAAAACCGGTCAGGCGATCGGGCCCGGTGCACTGGAGCTACTCATCAAGACATTAGAGGCGACAACCAAGGCGCCTTTGGCAGGATTGACCACATCCCAAGACAACGAGCGTGCCCTCAGGGCATTTGAAAAATCCGGTTTCCGGCGTCATCTGCGCTATAATGATCCCGCTTTTGGTACATGCTGGGTTCTCGTGCGCCCTCTGTCGAACAACGAGCGGCGGCAAATAGGTGAAGGAGACGTCAAACGATGGCCAAGGCGTCATGGGACGTGATCATCGTTGGCCAAGGCCTGGCAGGCACAACCCTCGCCTGGCAATTACGTCTGGCCGGCCAGCGGGTTTTGATATTTGATACCCATCAATCGGTGACGGCTTCGAAAATCGCCGCTGGTCTCATAACCCCTATTACCGGTAAGAGATTGGCCTTAAGCCAGAATTTTGACGGACAGCTATCGGTTGCCGAGCGCTTTTACCGTAACGTTGAGGCGGAACTAGGCCAATCGCTGTTTCATAGTCAGCCAGCCCTAAGGCTTTTTGCAACGCGTGAGCAGCATCAAATTTGGATGCGGCGGAGGGACCACCAAGAGTATTGCAAACATCTCCTATCACCCCAGCCAAAGCCAGTCCTGGATCCGACGCTTGGCGACGTTGGCCTGGGTGGCTTTTACATGCATACCGCGCAATTGGATGTCGCGCGTTTTCTTGCGGCGTCCGAAAGCGTACTCTCAGTCGTGCACACAGCCATAGATTGGCATCGCGATGTCACGTTTACTCCGGAAGGTTGTTATGTGCGTGGTCAGCAATCCGACTATGTGGTCTCTTGCGAAGGTTTTGGTGCAAGACACAATCCATATCTTTCATGGCTCCAATTCAACGCCGCGAAAGGCGATGTCCTGACCGTGCGCTTTAAGCAGGCGATGCCCCGTCTGACCATTCACCGAGGAATTTGGCTGGCCCCAACCGGGCAAGAGAACGTGTTCAAAGTAGGCTCAACATACGATTGGTACGATCTCGACCAAGTGCCATCTCAAACAGCCCGCGCGGACATCGAGGCGCGTTTGCGCGCCTTCATCCATGTGCCCTATGACGTTATCGATCATCAAGCTGCGGTCCGCCCGATAGTTCGCGAAAGCCACCCACTGATCGCGCGCCACTCGGCCCATCCGCGATTGGCGGTGTTCAACGGCCTGGGCTCAAAGGGCGCATTGAGCGGGCCGGTTTTTGCATCTCGCCTGGCGGACGCTTTGGTCAACGATATGACACTGCCGCTCGCCGAAGCAGAGGCTAGGCGGGTCTGAACCATGCTGCGTATGACCGAATTCATACATGACACACTTCGCCAAACACTCAGGCCTGGCGACTGGGCCGTCGATGCGACGGTTGGCAATGGTTATGATACCGCGTTTCTTGCCGAACAAGTAGGCGCGAGCGGCCGCGTTTTTGGTTTTGATATTCAAGCCGGCGCAATAGAAGCTACAAAAGAACGTACGAACCACGCGCCCTGGGTTGCGCTGTTTCAGTGCAGTCATGAAAGGATGTCACAGTGTCTACCGGCTAACGCAAAGGGCAAGATCGCAGTCGTGATGTTCAATCTGGGCTATCTGCCCGGCGGGCAAAAAGACATAACGACAACGCCGGAGACCACAGTTGACGCGCTCCACGATGCGTTGGAGCTAATCAAGGCCGGCGGCTTGGTCACACTTCTTCTTTATACGGGCCACCCCGGTGGTCAATGTGAAGCGGCGGCCGTCAAAGACGTCGCCGCTGCACTCCCATCAATATTTGTCGCAACAGAACATCGGCGCTTGAACGCCGCTAAAAAGTCTCCAGAAGTACTACTCATTAGACGAAATATCTCGAGCAATTGAGATATTTGGCCTTGCATGCCGGCGCTTCAATTGCTCTAGCCTGGCAGGCAGGTGTCATGCGAGAAAGGTTCTAACGGCGATAATCAACGGCGATATGAAGGCTGCCAAAGCGCGTGATCATCCGGCAGATCGGAGGAGGAGAACTGGCGTGGAGTATACCGAATTGGGCAGAACAGGCATGCGCGTGAGCGTGGCAGGTCTTGGCTGCGGCGGACGCAGCAGGCTCGGACAGCGGACAGGAAAGTCACACGATGATTCGGTGCGATTGGTGCGCGAAGCCATCGATCTCGGTGTGAACTTTATCGACACGGCCCTAAATTACGGCACCGAGAAGATTGTTGGTGACGCGATCGGCGAGACTTCACGTGCCGACATCGTTGTTTCGACAAAGTCTGAAATTCGAAGTGCCGACGGCCTATTGAGCCCGGCCGACCTGACAGCCAATTTGGAGCAGTCGTTGCGTAATCTGCAAACGGACTACGTCGACATATTCCATCTGCATGCAGTGCGCGACACGGATTTTCGTCACGCAGCTGATCACATTTTGCCGGTCCTACATCGCGAAGTAGAGCGCGGACGCATCCGAGCGATCGGCATCACAGAGAGCGGCGGCGGCGATAAACAGCATGAAATGCTGACCAAGGCGATCGATAACGGTGCTTTTGATGTGATCATGGTTGCCTTCCACCTGATGCATCAGAATGCCAGTCGGACCCTCCTCCCGCGCGCCGAGACAGACCGAATTGGCACGCTTATGATGTGCGTGGTGCGCAATTTCTTTTCCAATCCCCAAAGCCTTGCCAGAGCAGTTGGTGAGCTTGTTGACAATGGTTCGCTGTCAGACAAGCTTATTGATCGCGAACGACCATTGGATTTCCTTGTCCACGCCACAGGAGCAAACAGCCCCGTCGACGCGGCGTACCGTTTTGTGCGCCACACCCCTGGTGTGGACGTGGTCCTGTTCGGCACCGGAAGCCCAAAGCATATGGCGGACAACATCACCTCTATTCTAAAGCCGCCATTGCCAAGTGAAGATGCGCAAAGAATCCGTGATCTGTTTGGCAATCTTATCGCTGTTGGACTATGACATTCCGCACACCTGCGATCGCCGACAACCATAATGACTTGGCACAATCTGCAAACGGCCCTTGCTCCCTACCCGCAAAGGGCACAGCGAGGAGTGAAACGCGGGATACGAGCCCCGTCCATGGCGATGTGTTGACGGACAGAGATTCGGATGCAGCTCAAGTGTGCTTGGTTAACCACCCAATCCAGCTTGGCGAAGATTGGCCAGCAACAGATTGAATAAATCAACGGTGCGAAAACCGTCTTCTGTGCCCCATTTGCGTCAGGATGAGGTTGACCCAACGCGTGCAACCCGTATGCTCTAGCAACGGAATTTCATTTGGGGGCGCGTTTATAAGACTCGGTCCGGTGTGACGAGTTCCAATCCTGAAAACTACGATGTCGTCTGGGAGAGCTACGATGCAAAACGCCTTGAAATGTATTTTTTTCAATATATTGGTGGTCGCACTCTCGTTTACGCAGGCCAGTGCCGAATCGTCGAAGCCGGACCTCGTAATCGATGCTTCATCGACCAGAATCAGCGGTGGCAGCCTATGCCAGGATGATGCGCTGTTTGGCGGCCTGGTTGTTATCAAGAACATTGGCAGCGTTTCGGCCGATCTTCGCCTGGACTTGGTCAATTCCTACATTGCGGTATATGTGCCACAGCATCCGGATCTGATTTACAAGAAGACCCGCAAAACGGCTATTCGCGCGTCGGAATCGCGCAGCTTTGTTTTCGAGGTTGGCCGCGGCAAGCGCAAGGCCAGGCGCGCCTATCAGTTATTCAGCCAGCCGGCTTACACTGGCGGTTTTCCAATCGAGCCCAACTGGTTAAACAAAACCGCCAAATACAAGAGCCAGATTATGGAAGTGCAGCGCATGCTGGTCCACCTTGCTTATGATTTGGAGAACTACGGTCCAAACAAGGATGGAGTCGACGGCATATGGCGCAATATCTCCACCAAGGCGTTGAGGCGCTTCCAGCGCAATGCGCGTCTGCCCATAGTCAATGGAAAGTGGAACGCAGCGACTGGCGATGCGCTCGTCCGAATTTCCAAGCGCGAAGGCTACCAGTCGCCGGTTCAGCCGCAAAAGAAGGGTAAAAAGAACCCATTGCCGGCCGGCAAACGTCAGGTCACTGTTTTTGCAGTTGTTGATCCCTTTGATCGACTGGACGAAGCAGACGAATCCAATAACCTGTTTTCGACCGTAGTCACAGTGAACGATTGTCCGACCGAGGCGGAAAATCCACCTGCTGCCGCAAGCGAGAATTCCAACCCATCGAACTGACGACACTAACCGTCGCCATGCGATCGTTCGAATACACAAAACGGCTGGTGCATTTGCCAGCCGTTTTTATTCGCCGCCGGCTCAAGAAGTGATCTGATAATTTACCAAAAATTTACCATAAGCCACTATCAGACTCTCAATTCAGCACGCGGATGGACAGCATGCAGACATGCTGACCGTCAGCAAAAACTGAATTTGAACAGTACGTTATTGTATTTGCGGTGGTATTATGTCGTTTCCGAACGCCGGCGTGGCGAGCCGTGACGCGCTCATTTACTTAACGCCCGACCGTACCAACGATTGTGCGCAAAATAATTCCGAATGCCGGTCTGGCATACCGGGAAGCGGTGCCCAAGCTGCAACGGCCCAGTTACTTCATCTGAGATGTTCGATACCGTGCACGATCCGCGATATTTCTGCCGGTGGTGCGCGGTTGACGATACAAAGCGCTCTCTACGTTCCAGATACCTTCCAGCTGTATGTTGAGATCGAACGCATAGTAGCCAGCTGCAGGGTTGTTTGGCGCCATTGCAATGAAGTTGGTGTTTGTTTCGTTGGCGAGCCCGTAGGGGCGTTGGCAAAGAGCGCGTAGCACGGGCCTGGTATATGCACCAGGAATTACTTCGCACTTGTAAATGCCGATGATCAATGGACCACCAGCAAGGCACACCTTGTTGGATAACAAATCATAAACTTTTCCCGTGATATTGTGGAGGCGTAGAGGGGCCACAATACCCTGGGCATTACGCCGGAACTACAACGTCGGCTAAGTCTGACATGTATCCTATTAGTTCTAGCCCAATGCCCCAATCATGTCAGATCCAGCAATAATCCATAAAACGCTCAATTCGGATGACCCGCCCAAGGAAGTGGTTCGCCGCAATTGCGATGCTGTGACTGCCAGGCTCATCCCGGCAGCAGGCGCCTTCTCTATAGATCATCTTGTGGACCGACGAATACAACGCAGTCGCCCCATTTGCTGTCCGGATGGCGCCAGTAATGGTGTCATCAGCAATTTGGGACATATGTAGGATGAGCAATACGATGCAACCCCGCGTAAAGAGGCATGACTGTGACTGGCCTGCCATGTGTTTTGCGCCTGATGGCAGAAGTATAGCTGCACGTGTCCGTAATGTCTCCGAGCATGGCATGAAGCTTGAAGGCAACTTAGGACTCTTTGAGGGTGAGGCTATACAGCTTTGCCTCGATCAAATTGGTGTTTTCGATTGTCGAGTCGTTTGGTCAAAAAAACAGTCTGCAGGCGTGCAAATCCTCGACGAGCACAACCTGAGCGAAAGTGACGTCTCAGAGATTTGTCATTCTGTAATTTCATCTGCAGAAAGTAGATCCTTCGAACAACCAAGATCTGAACACTTCCAACCGCGGCCACAACCAATCTCGAACCGGGAAATTTCGTCAGCTGCAGTCGGGCCCACATTTCCGCAAAATAAAACAATTTGGCATAAGCTCGCTCAAGTCTCGCGCACAGTTTGGACAAAATTCGACACCAAGTTCGCGGCACTAATCAAGAATTCATAATTGATAATTAAGTAGCAAGCGGAACGATCACGATTGCCGAATAAATCTTTAGGCTGCAAGCACGTTATAGAATTGGCGCGGGCAGCTTTCGCAGACGTAGCAGATTTTTGCAACAAAGACTGGTTTCCACCAGTAAACAATTGGGGTTTCAATGGGCATTACAGTTTGTCATAGTCTCTCGAGTAAAGAAACAAACACGAAAAAAATGACTAGATCGACCATCGCCAATTCCGTCGTTCCTGGCGGATCAGATGCCGCCTTATTGCAAACCATCCTGCAGAATTTTCCAGGTGGCATAGCCGTTTATGACGCAAATTTGCAGATGGTCATCTGTAATGAGCGTTTGAAGGAACTGCTGGAATATCCCGAAGCGCTCTTCGCCTCAGGCTACCCAACGCTTGAGGACGTCTATCGCTGCAACGCAAATCGTGGAGAATATGGACCGGGCGATCCGGAAAAGCAGGTTAGAGATCGCATTGCTCTAGCGCGCAATGGAATAGGACATACGTTTGAACGCGTCCGGCCAAATGGTACCGTCCTAGAGGTTCGCGGCACGCCTCTGCCGGGAGGTGGTTTCGTAACGGTCTACCTCGACATAACTGAACAACGCGCCAATGCGCAAAATCTACAAACGGTTGTCGACAACTTCCCCGGCGGTATTTCTGTGTTCGATCAAGACATGCGTATGGTCTTGTGCAACGAACGACAGAAGAAGATGCTCGATTATCCAGCGGATCTGTTTGAGAACGGCCATCCAAGCCTGGAGGAAGTGTTCCGATTTAATGCCAGTCGTGGCGAATACGGTCCCGGCGATGTTGAGGAATTAGTGGCCATACGGATGGAACGCGCCAACAGAGGAGAGGAGCATTGTATCGACCGGACGAGACCTAATGGCCGGATTCTGGAAATTAGGGGGGTGCCTCTAGAAGGTGGCGGTTTTGTTTCCACCTATATCGACGTGACAGAGCAGAGAAAATCACAGGCTCAAATTGCTCACATGGCACACCACGATCCGCTGACCGATCTGCCGAACCGTGCACTGTTCGACGATAGACTAGAAGCAAACCTAGCCCGCGCCGCTCGCGGTGAAGTCTTAGCAGTCCTCTATTTGGATTTAGATAAGTTTAAGCCAGTGAACGATGAGTTGGGGCACGCTGCAGGAGATCATGTCCTAAAGATCACCGCATCACGTCTGAAGGACTGCACGCGGGCAACAGACACGGTCGCACGATTGGGTGGTGATGAGTTTGCGATCATCCAGGTTAACTTAAAAGATCCCAGTGATGCTTCTCGACTTGCAGAGCGCATCATTCGTTCAATGTCTGAACCCATAGCGTTCGAACGCAAAGATATTTGCATTGGAACAAGTATTGGAATTGCCGTCGCCCCGGTCGATGGAGATAGTTCAGCTGAGATACTCAGAAAGGCTGACTCGGCTCTCTACCGAGCAAAGCGCACTCTTCGCGGAACGCATCAGTATTTCAACAAAGCTTTGCAGGACAGGTTGCCCTAGTCAGATACGCTCTGCTTTTTCAAGCCGACGGTTAGCCAATAGACACAAGATTTCGCTCGCGCATTCTGATCTTGCGGGCCGCCGCGGATCAGCGCCAGCGGGTGTGTGCAACACGTTGTGTATCGCAAGCGGCCGCCACCTACATCGGCTCAGCTGGTTAGATCATTATACCTTCCAATCCGCAATATGGAGTTCTGTCAGCGGATCCAAGCAGGTATTGTTGCGTTGCGTGACTTGCGCCGAGACCTCACGCCGCAGGTCTTATTTCACACTTAGAAACTGACCAACAACCCGATAGTGCTTGCAGTTGGATAATAATTCTAGCTCCGCGACCAATGCACATCGTCGCGGATAATGAATCGTAAACATATCGCATGGTATTGTAATCATGTAGAGGGGCACGATGCCCCGGGCATTACGCCGGAACTACAACGTCGGTTAAATCCGACATGCAAATTCGCAGTTCCAGCCTAAAGCCCAACTCATGTCAGATCTCATAACATACTATTTGCCGTTCATTTCGGACGACCCGTTCGAGAAAAGGGTTGGTCGTAATGATGTTGCTGCAGTAGCCCGTGGGAAAAGATCTGAACGCGCGCTTGAAGTGCGAGCAACAGGTCACGTCAATTCGATCGATGACCAATCCTACCGGCTTACGCCCACTGGCCCCGAGGTAAGCCGCGAGGCAACCAATCACGCAATCCTGACGCTGTCCGTGTTGGTTCAATCGAATGCTTGCGTGGCTTTTCACGCTCCTTGCGCAACGCAGGTAGAACGCCGGCTAGGCCCATCACCTATGCTGGCTGTAACCGCTATCACCAATGATGCTCATGTCGGCGGACGAATGTGCTGCCCGGCAAGCCTTAGCGCGTTTTGACTTCAAGGTCGGTCGTTCCAATCAACCATAAATCAGTAGGAAACCAGCTATGCACACTGAACATAAGAAGCAACTTGATGAGCTTGTCGCCAAATCCTCGCGCCCGATGACCGTTTTATGGACCGGCGAAGCACCGGGTCGCTGCACCCGTTGCCGTCAACCTGTATCACCCGGTGAGCGCGCTGTTCTTGCATGCGGTGGCGCCCAGGTGCCGGGCTGCAAGTCTTGCATTGGCACGATCGTGAACCTCTACCGTCGCCCTTACGACCGCCGCCGCCGCTAAGTCTACGGTCTTGACAGAAGGGTCGGGAGAGCCTTGCATGTCGTCACTGGCAATCGTCAATGCCGACGCTGCATTTACGGCGTGTCGCTCTTGAGCCTTTGTATTTGCATATTTGCAAGAAACGGAACCAGCGGGTGGACGCCCATCTCCACGAAAGCTGGCATGTCAAACGCGACAAGTGCATCGCGTTGTTCGGGCGACAGCGCGAATTTGGCAGCAAACGCGGCGGCATCACTTACATATGCCGCTCTGGCATCATCCTCATGGGCCAGCGCATGCAGCGCCGATGTCAGCGAGACGACTTCCGGCTTGATCGAAGGATAGTGTGCGCCGCTACGTTCGGGCTTTACCTCACTGGTCCAGCCAAGCGAAGCATAATTGTGATGCCAACTTGGATCCATTGAAACCACATCAGGCGTACGTTCGCCAAGCGCGCCTGCAGCACACGCCCAGCATCGCAGTTCAATATTTCCCGTTTGGTCGAGCTCGCCCTCGTCATAACCGATGAGCGACTTGAGATTTCCGGCAGCCAGCTTTGCAAGCAGGGCATTGTCCCATTCAAGTTCAGGCTCGGAATATCTGTCCGTGCCTGGGAAGTGAGACATGCCGCCGCTCGCCAGGACAACCGTCTTCAGACCAAGGGCCGTTACGGTCCGGGCGATTGCCTGGCCGAATTGATAACACCGTTCCATCGTCGGTTGCGGCGGCAGATAGGCATTGACATAGATCGGCAGGATCGGCGCCTTATGCCCAAGATGTGTCAATGGAATGCCAATAGCGTAATCAATCTTCGCCGTACTGGAAAATGCAGGATCGAAGTTCTGTCGATAGAGTTGCCGCACGATCTCGAAGGCCGTCTCGCTTGGAATTTTCCAATGAAAGTCATGTCCGGCAAATGAGCCGCTGGCCTCGCCGCCGACATGAACGGTGAATGGCGGTGCCGTCGTATGGAAAAACTGTTCGACATGATCATTCGAGAAAATGATCCACAGATCGGGCTCAAGGGCGCGCAGGCGCTCACCAAGGTCCGCCGCGACACGCTTGACCTGATCCACGGTCTCTCGGTCTTCGCTTTCTGGCAGCGTGAAGAATTGCGGCGCATGCGGCAGCATGGCGCCACCAACGATTGTCGAGATCATGGTTGTTCTCCTTTCGAGCTGCAAGGCGAGCGTCATCAGGCATCACACCGGCTCTTCAATGGCTTCACACGGCGATTGGAACAAAGTATCGTGATGAATTCAAGCGGGCACATCCAGCATCAGCAGCGAGGACAATCTCATGGCGGATATACCGATCACCATTGCCTGCGGCAATTATGATCGCACCAAGGCCATCATCGATGGACGGGTGAAGGTCGAAGGCTGTGCTGTCACCTACTTGCCGCTGTACCCGGAGGAGATCTTTCACCGGCAGTTCGTTTTTCAGGAATTCGACGTCGCTGAGATGTCGATGTCGAGCTACATTCGAACGACCGCCGACGGTACCAGCCAATACACAGCAATTCCGGCATTCGTGTCGCGTATCTTTCGCCATTCCGGTTTCTATGTGCGCGCAGATGCCGGCATCGAGCGGCCAGAGGATCTTCGCGGCAAGCGTGTCGGCCTGCCCGAGTATCAAATAACGGCGGTCGTTTGGATGCGCGGTCTCTTGCAGCATCAATACAATGTCCACCCATCTGAAATCCAGTGGCGTCAGGGCGGCCAGGAACAAGCCGGGCGACACGAACGCACGCCCCTAAAACCTATTGAAGGCATAGATCTTCAGTCCATTCCCGACGACAAGACACTGGTTTCAATGTTGCGCGACGGCGAACTCGACGCCTTGGCAACGGCCCGCGCACCGTCATCGTTTCTGGCCGGCGAGCCCCATATTAAGCGCTTGTTTTCAGATACGCGTGCCGCTGAGCGAGCGTATTACAAAGAGACCGGTCTCTTTCCCATCATGCACATGGTTGGCATCCGCAAATCCCTTGTCGAACAATACCCCTGGCTTCCTGTAAGCTTATACAAGGCGTTTCTGGAAGCCAAAGACCTTGCGATGATCGACCTGACGGACGTCAACGCCCTGATGGTCTCGCTGCCATGGCTGGAAGCCGAAACGCGCGATACGATCACGGCAATGGGCGATGATTTCTGGCGTTATGGTGTTGAAGAGAGCCGCCATGAGATCGAGGCGTTGACACAGTATTCCTTTGAGCAGGGCCTCACGGCGCGAAAGGTTTCGGTGGAAGAGCTGTTTGCACCTTCGACACTTAACATGACGAAGATCTGAGGGGTGGCGCGTGACAGATGCGAGAGAAGGCGTCATGCAGCACCCATCCGAGTCGCTGATCGGTGCGCCGATAGAACGGTTTGAGGATCTGCGCTTTCTTCGCGGCAAGGGCCAGTACGTTAGCGATGTCATCCTGCCCGAACAAGCCTATGCGGTCATCCTCCGCAGCTCCATCGCCCACGGACGCATCGTCTCAATAGACACGACGCACGCAAATGCGCTGCCCGGCATAATTCGGGTAATCACGGCGGCGGATCTCGGCGACAATATCCCCAAGGTGCCAATGCGCATGGAGCAACGGGCCGAGTACAAGGCATTCGAGCAACCGGCCCTGGCGCGAACAAAGGTACGTTATGTCGGTGAGCCGATTGCGGTAGTCGTGGCTGAAAGTCAGGCCATTGGCGAAGATGCCTTGGATGCCATAGCCGTCGACATAGAGCCGCTGCCCGCGATTGTCGATCGCGATGATGCCGTTGCCGGCGATGTATTGCTGTTTGAGGAGAACGGCTCGAATCAACCGGCGAAATTGACTGGCCTCAAGGGCGATGCCGACGCGATATTTGCGACCGCGCCCTATACACGCCGCGAAAAATTCCAAGTTCATCGCCATTCCGGCATTCCGATGGAAACGCGCGGTATTGTCGCCGACTGGGATGAAGACGAGCAGCAATTGCGATTTTATGGCGCGATCAAGATGCCGTTTGAAAATCGCGCAACACTTGCCCAGATGATGGACGTGCCGGAGGCGGCGGTAACGCTCATCGAGAAAGACAATGGTGGCGGCTTTGGCATACGTGGAGAGTTTTACCCGGAAGATTTTTTGATCCCGTTTGCGTCCCGCCTTGTCCGGCGACCGGTTAAGTGGCTTGAAGATCGCCGCGAACATTTCATGGCCGCCCATCACGCCCGCGAGGCCGAATGCGAAATTGAGATTGCGTGCGACGAAGCCGGTCGTATGCTGGCCTTGCGCGCTTCGGCCTGGGTTAATTCTGGCGCTTATCTCAGCACATCCGGTGCTGTCCAGCCGCGCAATATTGCCCAGGTGGGCACCGGCCCTTACCGTATCGAGCACATCAAGATCGACTCCAACATTTATGTCTCCAACAAGACGCCGATCGGCACCTACCGCGGTCCCGGCCGCTTCGAGGCTGACTTTTTCCGCGAACGCCTGATCGACCTGGTCGCCGGGGATTTTGGCATTGATCGGGTCGAATTCCGCCGCATGAATTTGATCAAGCCGATCGATATGCCATATCCGCTGGCGACTGTGATGCCGACCAATATCGCAACAGAGACCGATAGCGGCGATTATGCACAAACATTGGCGAGGTGCCTCGCAGATTTCGGTTGGGAGGCGCGTTCAGCACGTTCGGGGACGCAGATCGATGGACGGTATCACGGCATCGCGGTCGGCTGCTACATCGAAGGGGCAGGCGGCGGTAAAGAAGGTGCGCGCTTGACTCTCGAAGCCGATGGTACGGTAACCGTTGGCGTTGGCTCTTCAGCGATCGGACAGGGCGTTGAGACAGTGTTTGCGCAGATTGCCGGCGACGCCCTGGATTTACCGCTGGAGCGCATTCGCCCGATCAAGCATGGCTCGACTGATATCGTCGATGAGGGCGTCGGCGCGTTCAGTTCGCGCTCGACCGTGATGGGCGGCACAGCAGTAATGGACGCGGCCGCTCAGCTCAATCTGCAAATACGCGAATCTGCAGCCCGCAGATTGCAATGCACAACCGATGCGGTTGAATTACGCGATGGCGCAGCGCACGGTCCTGCCGGCGGCGTCGTCACATATGCGGAGGTTTCAGGCGATGTCACCCCCGTCGAGGGCCGCTTCGTAAGCACCAAACGCACCTATAGCTATGGCGCACATGCTGTCGAAGTTGCTGTCGATCCTGGCACCGGCGATGTGCGGGTCATCGATTATATCGCCGTTGAAGATGTTGGGCGCATCGTCAATCCGATAACGTTACATGGCCAATGTGTGGGCAGTATTGTCCAGGGCCTTGGCGGTGCGATACTCGAGCAGTTCAACTACGATGGCGACGGCCAATTGCTGACCGGCAGTTTCGCCGATTATCTGATGCCGTCGGCAACGGACTTTCCCTCAATACATGTTGTGGCACTGGAGGAGCATCCCTGCCCTAATAATCCAATGGGTGCCAAGGGCGCCGGCGAAGGCGGCATTATCCCAACCGGCGGCCTGATAGCCAATGCCGTTGCAGATGCGTTGGCGCAATTCGACATTCAACCGATGGCACTACCGTTATCACCCATCACGATTTGGCGCCTCTTGAAAGACCGACACCGGACGGCGTAGTCTTGGGAAAATAAACTTCTGCCACCGCACGTAGGGTGATTGTGTCATGGGCATCGTCCCGATCGAGAAGCGCATTCTAAGTCGAACAATTGCAGTTGCGGCATTGGGCCTGATAACGAGCTTGCCGACATATGCCGATACACCGATGGTGCGCATCACCGGCGGTGTATTCATGATGGGCAGCAATACGGGCAATGCCGACGAGCGTCCCCGCCACCGGGTCAGCGTCAAGACCTTCTATTTGGACAGGACCGCGGTCACCAACCAGCACTATGCCGATTATCTCAACAAACATGGTTGGACGGCGCCGACCGCCAATGGTGTGCGCCGTTTCGATCTCGACGATGAAGATGCCCGCATCCGCAAATTGAAGAACGGCAAGTACGTGCCCCACAAAGGCCACGCCAATAAACCGGTGATCGAGGTGAGTTGGATCGGCGCCGTGGAATATTGCAAAGCGCTTGGTAAGCGCTTGCCGACGGAGGCCGAATGGGAGTTCGCCGCCCGCGGCACAAGAGGGCGCGCGTATCCATGGGGCAACGGCGGACCGAACGCGTCGCGCGCGCACTTCGGGAAAGAATGGGGCGACATGGCCGATGTCACAGCCCACCCTGCGGGTGCCACGCCCGAAGGCGTATTGGGGCTTGCCGGCAATCAACATGAGTGGACGTCAAGCGCCTATAAACCCTATCCTTACCGCGCTGACGATGGCCGCGAAACATACGATGTCACCTCAGAACGCGTCACCCGCGGTGGCGCTCATGATAATTCTGCCGAGAAATTGAGGGCCGCTTGGCGTGGACGCGGTGTTTCCCGTGCGCCCAAAGGCGGCCATCACAACATCGGCTTCCGTTGCGCGAAATCAGCGGGATAATGTCCCGCTCAGGCCTCCGCCCGCTCTGCCTCAATCAGGGCGTCAAGCAGCCGGCGAGCCTGCAGCACACCGGCATCGGCATTGATGTCGATGATGGTTTTATCGGCTGGCGCGCGATCCATACGGTTCTGTTGTGCTTCAATAATTTCGACGTCCTCGCCGAAGGCCGTTTTGGTCGCGCTCGCCAATCGTTCCGTCAGTGCCGGTTCATCGAGACGGAAGTTGCGCGCATGATGCCAGAAATAGTGGGTGCTCTTTTCGGTTTCCGGCGTCAACGTGTGGTTTGAAAACATCGTGATGCCCTGCGAGCGATCGCCCTCGGTCGCCCCGGTTCCCGCCACAGCGCAGCCAACATCTATCATGAAGTGCGACGGTTCCTGATATTGAATCAATTGCCAGCGATCGACCGCACCATCGAAATTGCCGACCAACTTGAACATTGGCGGTGCCGGTTCACCGAGGATCCATCTGTCGACATGGATCGTATTTTCACCGCGCCGCACTTTCACTGGGAAGTTGGCGACGCCATCGGTCCCGAGCGTCGTTGCATGAACAAAAGCGACATGGGACAGATCCAGGAGATTGTCGATCAACAGGCGGTAGCTGCCGCGGACATAGAAATAGTCGCCAACTGCAACCCAGTGCGGATCATCGTTCCAGTAATAATTAGGGATCAGGTCCTCATCGGCGGCTGCCGGATCTCCCATCCACACCCATAGATAACGCCATCGTTCTGCCACCGGATAGGCACGGACAGCGGCCCCGGGCGGTACCCGCAACTGGCCCGGTATACCGACACATGCCCCTGAGGCATCATAAATAAGGCCGTGATAGGGGCACTGGATTGAGCCATCCAGGACCTTGCCTTGGGAAAGCGGCATGTAGCGGTGGGCACACGAATCTTCTAGTGCGGCCACCGTCCCACCGGCGCCCCTGAAGAACACAATCGGCTCATCCATAATCGTACGCCCAATCGGTCCCGCATCAATCTCATGCGCCCATGCCGCCACATACCACCGATTGCGAAGATAGGAGCCCCCAGTCATAAATGTCCTCTTTTCAAAATCGAACGTTTAGCGCGTTGCCGCACGACAGGGGCCAATCATAATCTGCTTGAGCACAAACACAACGCGTCGTCGCCACGCTCAATTTGGGCTCGCCAATGCCAGCACACCTAATCCCGCGGCGATCAATATCAGGCCCGTGATGCGGGCAATCCACTGACCGTAAGGAGCAATCTTCTCGATCAGCACGATAATGGCGAGCCCGGCAATCCACACCAAATTCATCACTCCGCCAACAAACAGCAGCGCCATCAATACCCAGCAGCAACCGAGACAGTAGGCGCCATGAACTATCCCAAGCCGCAGCGCCCCACGTCGTCCGGGCCGCCAGTGCCGCGACAGAAATTCCGCCGGCGACCGGCAGTGGTCCAGGCAAACACGCTTTAGTGGCGTCAATTGATAGAGGCCTGCGAAAATCAAAACGGCGCTGGAAAACGCCGAGTCGATACTCCACATCGTCATGCCATGTACAACACCAAGCCGCTCCAAAAGCCACTGGGCGGTCGTGGCAGCGACACTGAAGCCAAACCAGACCAAGAGATAACCGAACAGAAACGCACCCGACGGGACTGGTCCTGAATGCAGCCGACCCTTGCGTTGACCACGGCGCATCGTGCGCGCATAGAGCAGAACCAATGGGGCGGCGCTGGGCGCCATCATCGCGATCATCATCACCCACCACATGCCCAACATGACCACCCAATAGGTTGGATCCCAAGCGGCCGCCATCGCTGGGCGAACGGGCAGGGGAAACTGCCATGTGGTCATATGCGATGGGCTCATGCCTGTACCGGCGCCGGCTAAGAGCGCCCACCAGGCGAGCACAGAAAGCATGGTGATCCCACCAATTGCGATCCATCGATCGCGCTTCAGGAGCGCTTCACCGATTGTCGAATTCTCTGCCATCGCTATTGGCCGTCGTTCAGGCATGGAGGCGAGATCGTCGTGCGTTGAGTTGGACCACTTCAGCGGTTGCCGCTAAACGCAAATAGATGAGCGCACCTCAAGAGACGCGCAACTCATCGCCCTTTGATCCGCATCGCCCCAACTCCATTTCGCATCATGTTGCCCCGGTGGATTTTGTGTCGATTATGCCATAGGGGCCGTATGCGGCGTGGAAGAGTGCGGCATAGACGTCTTGGCGGTCCATAGCCAAGACGTCGCCGGTGGAAGTGAAAGTCGCGCTACCCATTTCCGCATTTCGGAATTCAAAGCCATTGGGCAGCACAATCTGCGCGAAATGGTCTAGGCCTGTGACCGGGTTCTTGATCGGTTCGACACGCATGTCGACAACGCCGTCAATTTTAAAGCGTCCTGTTCGCGCCTCCATATCGATGTCGAAAACGCAGTCGCCAAAGATCGGGTCAAACTCGGTCTCGATCGTCGAGCCGTAGATATTGAAAACGGTTGTCGGCTCCTGCTCTTCGCCGCCGAGAATCTTGAAAAGGGCATCAATTTGCTGGTCGCTGGCCGATTGGTCGATCAATCCTTGGGCGATGCCGCGGCCCTCGTGGACTGGGCCCGGCCAGCGATAACGCGAGCCGATGATCAAGCCATTGAGCCGGATTAGGTCATCGCCAGCGCCGAACCATCCCTCATCGATGCGCATGGCTTCGATACCTTCGCAAACGTCACCCAAGGTCGGTTTGCCATTAAATTCGCAGGGGCACCCATAATCACAGCTGCAGGTTCCAATTTTCGGGCCGGCAATCTTCCAATCAATATAGGTCATGTCTAAACCTTCACCGTTCGATGCGAACGAAAATGACAAGGATTCATCGCATCACATAAGGGCGGCTGGATCGCGGCGCAGAAGCATCCGGCCACAGGCGAAAGCATTTTAGAAATGATCTGGAGCAGCGGCAGCCGCGTCGCAAAAGGTAACGCGACGACGGCTGCATGGTCCAATCATCCGCCATCCGACTATTCGAATGCGCGATTGTCGACGATCTGCTCAAACGTGGCATCGGGCACTGTCATATTCCATCCGACCGTCCAATTGTACGTGTCATCCCAGCGTTCGCGCGTATAAGGCTGCGGCGGGGCGTGCAGTAAGCGCTGATGCCGGAAGTCCTTGGCGTCTAGGCGCCCACCGGTCTCGGCGACAAAATAGTGGATATAGGGTGTTGGATCTTTGGCCAGATCCTCACACGCTTGTGCCTGCGCGCGGAACATCTTGGCAAGGGTTGGCCCATCGAGATCATCACCCGCGGCTTCGGCCCGGGTCGAATGCGATTCCATGAGGATTCGCAAACCTTCCTTTTCGGCTACACTGATCCAAGGTTCCATGAGGCTGACGGCAGCAACGTCACCAGCTTTCAACGCTTCGATGCGTTTTTGCATTGACCCTGCATTCGTGACATTGACATGCTCTTTGGCCAAGAATCCCTCGATCATTTTGAGGGTTACGAAATGCGAGCCGTTGTTCGGCGTGACGGCAATCGGCTTTTTCTTGAGCATTTCAGGTTCGTAAATATCAGATTTTGGATCCACGACGATAGCGAACTTGGACATGGATGCGCCGAGCGCTACGATCTTGCGTGATCGACGGCCCTCCTGTTCGGCTTCCACCGCGCGTTTCACAATACCCCATTCGCACATGCGGAACTGGTCGATCCCTCCTTCGTTGTAGACCATGTCCAGCGGGCGATCGAAAACAGATTCGAATTTGACGCTGTGCGATGTTGTCACTTGCGCCATGCCAGGGGTCGTCACAAATTCGATGTCCAGTCCTTGATCCTTGAAATAGCCCTTGTCACGCGCGACCAGCACGGGCAAATCGTGCACCGCATTCATAACGGCAAGTTTTATTCCATTGCTATCTGAAGCCATGAGTTTCCTCCAATTGTTATCCCATTTAGCCAGCGGTTGAGCGTCATTGCTGTTTTTCCGCTTGGGCAGATGGAGGTTGCATCCGTATTGCCGGACCGCGCGGTTCGGCTGTTGCACCCCGCGCTATTTCTTGTTGCACGATCTATGCGGCATTCCTAATCGGAACCCACGACTATTGCCTGTTCCGGCCTGGAACTTTGCAACCACAAAATGACCATCGCGAGAGCTTCGCGGAATGTCAATAAATTCTATCCGCAGAAGTCATTGATTTTGCGGACGGCAACTGGAGCCAGCAGGCTGACGTGAAGACCTCGTAGCAGACTCAAATCGCCGTCAATCACCGTCTATGAGATCGCCGAGCGGCCCAAGCACCGAGCCCTCGCCCTTGCCACCAAGAGGCGAAGCATTGGCGATGATCCGGCCGGCCAGGCGTGAAAACGGTAGCGACTGCAGCCACACGCGCCCTGGCCCGCGCAATTTGGCGAAAAAGAACCCCTCGCCCCCGAATATCATTGATTTTATCGAGCCGGCGCTAACGACGTCAAAGTCGACCGTTGGCGTCATCGCTGCAAGACATCCGGTATCGACGTGGAGTTCCTCGCCTGCTGCTAAATCGCGTTCGACGACGCAGCCGCCGACATGCACGAATACCCAGCCATCGCCCTCCATCTTTTGCATAATGAAGCCATCACCACCGAATAGCCCGGTCAAAATTTTGCGTTGAAAGTGTATGCCGATTTGTACGCCGCGCGCTGCACACAAAAAGGCGTCCTTTTGGCAAATAAGCGTTCCACCTATTTCATCGAGCCGGAACGGGATGATCGTACCGGGATAGGGTGAGGCGAAAGCCACCCGCTGTTTGCCTTGACCCTGGTGGGTAAAGACGGTCATGAACAGGCTTTCACCGGTCAAGAGCCGTTTACCAGCCCCAACTATCTTGTCGAAGAAACCGCCGTCTTGCTGCGCCTTCGAGCCATCGCCGAACACCGTATCCATTTCGACCGTGGCCCCTTTGAACATCATAGCGCCGGCTTCTGCGACAGCGCTTTCGCCGGGATCAAGTTCGATCTCGACGAATTGCATCTCCTGTCCTTTGATTTCGTAGTCGATGTCATCGGCAACATTTGGTGCCCGCGCGTGAGCACGTACGGGGATGGAAGGAACCGATCCAGATAGTGACATGACAAACACTCCGTTGGTTGGCTGTCATCGCATCAAGAATTAGCCCACTTGGCAGCGAACCGGCCTTGCCGCTACACCAAGCCTAACGCGACCTTTGTCCCCTCAACCAATACTGGCAATGGCTCTAGCGCCCGGTACGGCTGTCAGGGCCGACGAGCCCGCAAGCTGAGCGGCAAAAGTTAGCTGGTCTTGGTGGCAGAGCCACAATGCATACCTGAGGCCCAATTCCTCCTCAATGTACATTGGCGTCAGCCGTCACCGGTGATGGCCTGGTGCCACACCGCATTCATGATTGGCCAGAAGCTATAAGCACAACAAACGGAAAAAGAAGCAAAAACTGCTGCCCCGGCAAATTACGGCAGGCTTCTTGTTGGCCCAACGCTAGCTTGACAAGCCAACGACCGCCAAATAGAAATGCAATTGAGAATGATTTGCAACAACGAATAGGTCAAGTGCTCGTGGGCCAGGAAACGCACCCCCAATCATCAAGTCCGTCGACCGTGCAATCTGATGGCGTATCTCGCGATGCGGCAGTAGATGTGCTCAAGCGGCTCGGTCTGCGTTTGACAACACAACGTCTGGCGCTATGCGATCTCTTGTTCCAAGGCCCGCATCGCCACCTAACTGCGGACGAACTCTACCGTGAAGCGCAAGCGGCAAAGATCCCGATGTCGCTCGGCACCATTTACAACACACTCAATCAATTTTCAGACGCCGGCCTCATTCGCCGAATTTCGATCAGTGCGGACTGCACGTACTTCGATACTGACGTTAGCGGTCATCAGCACTATTATATCGAGGCCGAGGATCGCGTCAGTGATATCCCGCTGAAGGTCGTCAAGGTAGAGGATTTACCGCCCCCTCCTGAAGGCTATCGCGTCACTAAAGTCGATGTGGTTGTTCATCTGGAACGGACATCGGCGCGCAACTAACGCGCGGTCGCTCTCGCGGGACCAGTACGCACCGGTTTCGAACAGCAAAGTCACGCGTTCGCTGCGGCACAGGCATTCCGGCGCGTCTCTGTTTAGTCACGATAGTCGGGATAGAGCTTATCTGCGAGCGCGATCAGCGCCGGCCAGTCGCGAGAACCGAACACCCGGTTGGGCCGCCAGAATTGTCGGGCGGCCTTCTCGCAAGCCTCTTGCGACGGCAGGCTATAATCGAGGTTCGAAGCCAGGACCTGCATCTGGGTTTGGCATGACTTTTCCAAGTGATACATGAAGTGAAATGCCTCGGCGACGTTCACACCGGCCGTCAGCAGGCCATGATTCTTCAGGATCAAGACTTTATGCTCTCCCATATCACGCACGATGCGCTCGCGCTCGTCCAGATCCTGCGCAATACCTTCGAAGTCGTGGTAGCCGACACGCTCATAAAAACGCATCGCGCCTTGGTTTAGCGGCAACAACCCGCAATCCAATGCCGAGACAGCCTGGCCCGAGACCGTATGTGTATGGAACACGCAGTGCAGATCAGGCCGCGCCATGTGGATCGCACTATGGATGACGAAACCGGCTCGGTTGACCTCGAAGTCCGTCTCCTGCAGCAGGTTGCCATCGGTATCGATCTTGATCAGGCTTGACGCTGTAATCTGCTCATAAAGCAGACCATAAGGATTGATGAGAAACTGATCCTCACTACCGGGCACACGCAATGAGATATGATTGTTCACCAAATGCGTCCAGCCGAAATGCGCTGTCAACCGATAGGCGGCGGCCAGGTCAAGGCGCGCCGCCCATTCCTCATCCGATACCGATCCGCGTAGCGACGGCAACGCACTGATATCAGCCATTGTCTGCGCCATTGTCATTGCAGATTTCCTCCAAATATTCACCTTGGACCAGTAATGAAGACATGGGGCATCTCGCCTGCCCCATGATCGTTTTGAATACGCGTTGCGTCGCACGAACAGCTATTTGCAACTCACGCGTGTCGTCAAGTTATTGACACCGACATATTTGAACGAACAGCTCATTTTCAGTTTCAGGTCTTTGGCTTTGGCTTTTTTGCCTGCGAGTTTCACTTTCGTGCGCCGCTTATGGGTCTTGAGCGTGATCGTTTTGCCGGAGGCTTGTGTGACAACGATATTCTTCTTGCCGACCTTAGTAATCGTGCCCTTCACACTTTTCAGTTTAAGTTTGGATACATCGCGCGGGCTGATGAGCTCTTTCAGCCGGGCCACCGCATCCGGAGGTGAAGCAACGACACTGGCCGCAAGTTTCTGAACTTCTTCACCCTTCATAGGATTGAGGTCCATCTTTTGCTTTTTGGCAAGCGCCAGGAAACCAGCGTCCGTCATGGTTGCATCGAAGGCACGCCTCAGCGCCGTCACGCGGGCTTTGGGCACGCCGGGTGGAGCGACGAACGGCCGGCCGATCGTCACGCCGGCGATAATCATTGCCAGGGCCTTGCGGTCAAGATCGGTCTTGGCGAAGTCCGAAATCAACGGGACGTCGCGGCCCATATACTTTGCAATTCGCGGGTCTTTCTTTTTGCCCCACTGCAGCACGATGCTGAATGCTCGCTTTTTGAGTTGGTCACCGAGTGTGGCTTTGGTTGATGACCAGCTGTTGCTGCCGCGACAATTCACTTCTTTGCGCTCCATCGCGAGATTGATGACGGCACCGCCAGGATAGCCGCGGATAATCCGGAATTTTGTGCCGACGAGATTATTGATAATTTGTGGTGAGGTAACCGAAGGACTGGTTGCCCCTGTCGCGCCGCAGATCACACCACCCATTTTCTTCGCATCTTGCAGTGTTTTTATGCCCGTCGAGGCAAGTATGATGGTGATGTTGTTGTCGACGATGCTGTTGCCCAACCAGTTAAACTTGTTGGCGTCATATTTGACGCCTTTCTTTTTGACGGCCTGATCGAGCGGGGTTGCCTGACCGATGGTTGCGATGACGGAGCCGTCTTTCGGCGCGACGTTATAGAGATAATTAGCGGCTCTCCGGCTGCCTGCACCGGTCATGTTTTGCGGCACAATATTTGGTTTTCCTGGGATATGCTTTCCCATATGTCGTGCAATGGCGCGGGCATACGTGTCGTAGCCGCCACCAGCGCTGTACCCGATGAGAAGCCTGACACTCTTTCCCTTGTAGAAACCGGCCACCTTATCTGCATGCGCCGGCGTCAATATGAGAGCGCCCGCAGCGATTGCCAGCGCCGTCCGATATACAATCCCGACTTGTCCATAAGTGTTCACTTCGCCGTTCCTCCTCGTTTTGCTGTGAATTCTGTGGCTAGAATTTTTCGCTGGCCTCAATCGTCGCTGCGCGAAATCGAGCCTCCGCCATGAGCTAACAATTTCTGCCATGGCCTTGCAGCATCAAAAGGATAGGACGATAAGAGGTGTTGTCTAGCAGTTTTTTGACCGACCGCTCTTGGCCGAGCGGCGTATGGCAAGACAACGAACGTTATTTTTATGGTTTATGACGGGTGTAGTTCATGAAAATCTGCATATTCGGAGCCGGTGTGATTGGCGGAATACTTGGCTGTGCGCTCAAACGGGCAGGCCATGAGGTGGTGCTGATTGCCCGCGGCGCGCATCTCGAAACCATCCGCAAAGAGGGGCTTACGATGGTTTTGCCGGAGGCGCGATACACGCTCTCATTTCCTGCCGGTTCGGATCCAAAGGAGTTTGGACCACAAGACCTCGTCATCGTTGCGACCAAGACCACGGCGTTGCCTGATGTTGCGTTATCGATTGCGCCGTTAATCGGTGCCGAGACATTGGTTGGTTTCGCGCAAAATGGCGTGTTGTGGTTTTATGGCGACGGATTTCGGCCGGGGCAGAGCAATTTGGACACACGGCGGCTGGACCCCGAGGGCCACTTACACCGCGTGATCGGTGCAGCGCGCGCGCTCGGCATCGTTTGCTTTTCCGGCGGTGAGATCGAAGAGCCTGGCGTCATAAAGGCGACACGCGCGGGGGGCCAATTCCATATTGGACCGGCACTCACTGAACTGACCGACCGTTGTCAGCTAATGACTGATGAATTCGGTGTGCAGGATGTCAACATCTCGGCGACGCCCGACATTCGCAGTTGGATGTGGCGTAAACATATCAGTGTGGTCAGCAACCAGGCGATTTCGTGCTTGACCGGCGCAACGATCGGTCAGAATCACGCCCACAACGGCGTCCATGAAACGATACTGCGCTTGATGGCAGAAACCAACAGCGTCGCTGAAGCGCATGGCTTCACGGACCTCGGTTTCGATATCGAAGAGAAACGACAAAACCCGATGACGTCGCCGCACAAGCCTTCCATGCTTCAGGACATAGAGCGTGGCCGGCCGGCAGAGATTCCAGCCCAGTATCTGATCCTGCAAGATCTTGCCCGCCAGGCTGATCTTCAAACACCGATGCTTGATACCATCGTACCGCTACTTGAGATGCGAGCAGAGATTTCGGGCAGCTACAAAATTTAGTGGGCGCAACGTGTGGCCATACGATCGGATCGAGCCGTGGCGCCAATCTATCGTGGTCGGCGCACGCCCCAAGAGTCAGCTGCCTACCAAGTCTTTGACAGCATCAAGGTCGGGATCAAAACCGATTCCCGGTTTTTCGGGCAATGCAAGCCAACCGTCTGCCGGCTCGGGCAGGTCCTTGAAGATCGCCCGGCAGGCACTGACGGCGTTGACCTGATATTCAACTGACGTGCCATTGGAGACGCCGGCCTGCAAGTGCATATTGTGGAACGGACACCCGCCACCGTTTGAGATGGGCACGTTGAACGCTGCCGCCATACCGGAAATCTTGAGGCATTGCGTCGGCCCGCCGGTGATAATGACGTTTGGTTGCACGACATCGACGGCATCAGCCAGCAGCATGTCGCGAAACCGATAGGCAAGGCCTTCGTTTTGTCCCGCGGACAGTTTTAACCGCGTTTGGCTCCGCATTTGGGCGAGCAGCCGCACGTCGTTTTGCATGATCGGTTCTTCGAAGAACGAGACATCAAGCTCTTCGCAGGCGTGGGCAAGATCGAGCGCATTGGTGAGGTCCAAGCGGCATCCAGCATCGATCGATAGTTCGACGTCAGGCCCGACGGTCTCTCGCACACGGCGCACCCTTGCGATGTCGCGCCTAACTTGATCTTGCAGCGGATTGAGCCCTTTTCTGTCATCCAGGCCCGGCCGTCCCACCTGCATTTTCACGCTCCGATAGCCCTTGGCCAGCATCCGCCGCATGCTCTCTGCCAAACCATCGTTATCAAGAAAATCGAAGCCGCACGTTGCATAGATGGGCACCTTATGGCGTGCGCCGCCAAGCAGCTTCCATAGCGGCAAGCCCGTCACTTTACCCTTGATGTCCCAGAGCGCGAGATCAATAGCCGCGATCGCATGGCTCCCATAGCCGGTTTGCCCCCAAGGCGTCATGGTCCAGTACAATGTGTTCCAGACCTTTTCGTGTGCCAGGGCATCCGCACCCAAGATGGCCGGGCGGGCGACTTTGTTGATGGCTTCGGCCACGACGACACCTTGTGTGATCGACGTGACCCCGTAGCCGATGATACCCTCTTCTGTCTCCACCGCTGCCAGAACCATATTGTTTTTGGAGGTATGGTCGGAGCCAATAATTGAAAAGTCGACGGGGATCGACATCGGGTAGGCTGTAACGGTCTTTATTGCATGAGCCACGGTCGGCGTCCTCGCACTAGGTCATCGATAGAAGGGTGAACGACAAGCGTTCGTCCCACAGTGGTTATGATAGAGCGAGCCGCAGGCCAAAGCACGCGCAAATTTCTGCACTATTTGGTGCACCAACCGGAGACCAGATCCCAAAAGCGTAAAGTGCGTTGGCCAGCTAAGACCATTCGCTGCCCCCCTGTCCAGCTTTGCGGCGCCGGCGGTTGACGTAAGGGACTGTGTGGAACACTCTCGCATGCGGTAAGCCCAGGATCGCTGATCGCACTCATCGAAATGATCGGCCCCGAAAAGCGAGAAACGAATGAGGCTGCGATCGCCACAAACAGGAGACGTCCAATGCTAATCATAGGAAATGATGTCGTCGATCAGGTGCTGACCATGGAAAGTACCATTTCGGTGTTGGAAAAAGCTTATCAGGCGCTGGCAACAGAGGACGCAATCTGCCGTCCCCGAATTGATATTCAGATTCCCACCGGCGAGGACGGTGTCATCTATCAATGGGGCACGATGGAGGGCGGCAGCGTTGATGGTTATTTTGCCATTCGCATGAAGTCAGACGTGACTTATGAGCGTGAACAAGATGGTGTGACGGTGCATGAAAAGTATTGTCGCGAGCCCGGTCTCTATTGTGGCCTGATCCTGTTGACCAGTATCAAGAACGGTGAGCCGCTCGCAATCATCAATGATGGTGTCCTGCAGCACATGCGCGTTGGTGCCGATGGCGGCATTGGCGTGAAATATGCGAGCCGGGAGGAGTCCAGTGTCGTCGCCATGCTCGGATCAGGCGGCATGGCGCGCAGTCACATGGATGCCTTCATGTGCGTTCGCGACATCAAGAAGCTTCAAGTCTACAGTCCGACCCGGGAAAATCGGGAAGCTTACGCCCAGGAAATGCGGGATAAATTCAATATTGAAGTCGTCGTCTGTGAAAATGCCGAGGACGCTTGCAAAGGCGCGGACATCATTGCTGGTTGCACCGATGCGTCAGTCCCGGTGATCAAAGGCCATCATGTGGAAACCGGCCAGCACGTCCTAAACGTCGGCGGCGGCACCGGCATGCCCGGTAAGGACGTGCAGGACAAGATCGACGTCTATTTCCGTTTCGGCAACGCGCCGGCCCCCCAAGGCCTGCCTGAATTCGCCCTGGATGACGAATGGATCACGTATGCCGCGCGTCCAGACCCGGACAAATGGGTGAAGCAGAAGCCTCTTGGCACCCGCGCGCACGGTGTCGCGATGCCGGATCGTGTCGTCTATTTGAAAGACGTTGTCGGCCGCCAGAAAGAAATCAGAACGTCACCGACCCAGATTACGTATTCGGAGCGTGGGAATTTGCAGGGCAATCAATTTCACGCCGTCGCCGGTCACGTTTACGAATTATGCAAGGAAAAGGGACTTGGCCGCGAACTCCCGACAGAGTGGTTCTTGCAAGATATAAGAGATTAATTGGCTTGGCCCCCGCCCGAGCCTCGGCCCGTTGCATGAGGATCGCATTCCAAGTTGTGCGAATAGGGGGCGACCTGCATCTACGTGGGCCCCTTTAGGGCGATGGATGTTTTATCTATGGCTAGGCCGTCGTTCACCCCTAAACGGGCACATCTCGACAGCGTATCGGGTGGTTAAGACCGGTCAAGCAATTCGCCAAGTTTGGCAAACGTGCCGCCAAACAGAGCGCGGTAGGTTCGGTCGCGCGCATGAGTCAAGCGGCGGCCATTCGCCGGCACCGCTGTAACGAGCCGAATTGGCCGAGAACGCAAAGAATTGCCATGTTGGCGTCGAAATATCCGAGCAGCCACCAGGCTCTGACCACCCTAGCAGGGGACCATTCTCTAAAGCCCGCATAAACCATTGCCTTCGCCCGTTGTGCGGCGTACCTTGTGGGCGCTCAAGGGACCTTGGGGAATGCCGGTTTAAGCCTGTTCAATTTTGGCGTGTGATTTTGCCGGTTAGCAGAACGAGCGACGACGATTCCCCTCTTAAAGCGTGTTGTCCGCGCGATAGGCCTGAAATTGGTGGCCGTGATTAGGCGAAAACCCTCCAGGCGCCATTAACACAAGGGAGAATGGGTATGAACAAAACATTGAGACTGGAAACAACT
Organism: Hyphomicrobiaceae bacterium; assembly: GCA_965223255.1. Classification (GTDB taxonomy): domain Bacteria; phylum Pseudomonadota; class Alphaproteobacteria; order Rhizobiales; family Hyphomicrobiaceae; genus CBDCWA01. The sequence continues at coordinate 2,994,368 of CBDCWA010000004.1, forward strand.
GCGCCTTTCCAGGGATTGGCAGAACTCGTCGCCTATGACGAAGGGTTGTTTGAAAAAGAAGGCCTGACAATCGAATGGGCGGATCGGGAAAAAGGCGTCGACAAGACACCGCAGCTGCACATTACTGATCAAAAAGATGCGCCACGCTATGCAAGCCACGGCAAGATGATGGAGCAAGGCAAGGCCGATCTCTACAATGCTTGTGAATGGGGCAACTATTCGCGTGTTGAAACGTCCAAGGTCGGCAGCCGTCAGATCGGTCGGCGCTCGATCGTCACGTATGCGGCCCTTGTGGTCCGCAAGGATTCAGATATCCAAACACCCCAGCAGTTTGCCAATCGTCTGATCGGCGTGCCGATGTTCTCCGGTACGCACTATCTGACCTTGCAGATGTTGGAAGGTTTCGTGCCGCGCGACCTGATCAAGATCGGCCGCGTGCCAAACGGATCGAACTATCGTTATAAACTGCTTATGGATGGCGTCGTGGAGGCGACCACGTTGACGGAGCCATACATCTCGCTTGCAGAAAAGAACGGTTGCCGTGAAGTGATCGCAGCCTTCCATCATGGCACCGAGGTCGCTTCTGATCGCGTCGATGCCGAAACCTATGGCGCGTTCAACAGGGCAGTTCGTGAGGCCGTCCGGCGCATTAATGCCGACAAGAAGGCCTACATGCACTACTTCATCGACTATTATAAGGAATTGGATCCTGGCATATCGCAGCTCACTGTTGACGATTTGCGCCCAAGCCGGTTGCTGCTGGTCGATCCTGCTCCAATTCCGGAAGACGAACTGAAGCGGACATTCGACTGGATGAAGAGTTGGGGCTTCTTGGAGACCACCGATACCGAATCGGGCCTCGTCAACATGGACGTCAACGTAGAAGGCAATGCAATTCCGGCCGCTGAATAAGCACAGGATTGAGCGAAACCATTCGGTCTGACAGCATTGCACATTGAACAAAAAAAGGGCCCGGAACGTTATGTTCCGGGCCCTTTTATATATCAACAACTGAGGCTTGCAGCTTATTTGCAAGTAACGGTCTTGGCTTCTTTCTTGCTGCCGAGAATCGAACACTTCATGCCGATCTTGAGGGCCTTGCGTTTTACTTTGCTACCTCCAACAGTCACCGCAGTCCGCGATCCCGAGATCTTGGTCTTAAAGATTTTGCCGTTATCCCGCTTCAAGGTGACAACCTTGTTGCGGTCTTCCAGCGCGGTGATTTGGCCCTTATACGTCTTTGCTTTCTTCTTGGGCTTCTTGGTAATGGCCTGGAACGCAGCAATCACTTTCGGCGAGGCACGAAGCACGCCGGTGTAGAGCTTATTCATTTCCTCGCCCGACAGATAGTTAAGCGATTTTTTCGCTTTTTTCGCCTGCGCAACAAGGTCAGGATCTTTCATCGCTTTGGCAAACGCCACGCGCAGCGCCTTTGTCACCTTGGGGTCCAAACCCGGCGCGCCGAAGAAGGGCCGTCCCGCACGGTCGCCTGCGGACGCGAAGGCGATCATTGCTTTGCCGTCCGCCGAGGCCACATCGCTTGCCTGCTGAGATTTGAGCGTTTCAGGATGGTTACCCATGCGGCCCAGGATGACCAAATTCTGCTCTTTTACGAAACGACGCACGCTTTCATAGCTGCCGCTCGTCGCTTCCACATCGCCGCGTGCAACGGCAATGGATTTCTCCTCGTTGCCGTCGTAACCGGTAATAACCTTCACGGGGTAGCCGTCGGACTCAAGCATCTTTACGTACGAATACGATGTAGCGCCACGTCCGGAAGCGGAAAATTTAATCGGCGCGCCCTTCCATTTCCTGAGGTCGGAGAGGCTTTTCACCGAATGCTTCCCACTGATGACCCAGACCCAGGTTGCACCTGTCGTAGATCCGATCGAGGTCAGCTTCAAAACGTCGTACTTGACGCCTTTTTTCTTGGTGACTTGCGCGATCGCCAAGCCGCGGGAGAGAATGGCGATTTCCGAGCCATCCTTCGCGCCGCGTCTATATATGTAGTTGGCCGCAACGATGCCGCCGGCGCCGGACATATTGATAGCTCGACCCTTCGGTTTGCCCGGCAAATATTTGGGCATGTGCTGCGCGATTAACCGGCCATAAAAGTCATAGCCACCGCCAGGGCTAGACCGAATGATGACCTTCAACGTTTTTCCCTTCCAACTCGGCTCGGCCGCGAAGGTCGGCGTAGCAGTCATTGCAGTGCCGGCAACAGCGGCAGCCGCAATAAAACTTGCTAACGTTGCGGTTTGAGAAATTGGTTTCGACATTGTTCCTCCCAATCTGCCGGTTTATCCGGCACTAACCCCTGAAGGCCCAGGGGATTACAGATAATAACTTAAGCATAGCCCAAAGGCGCCGCCTTGGGGAGGGCCATTGAATGAGGTGACATTCCCTCCTCATTCGGCCCGACCACTCATTGGCAGAATATCCGGGGATATGGCTCCTGGCCAAGCCCATAATTTAGGCATTTGCACGACAGATTAGTAGTTTGGTCTCATAGACAACCCCGCCGGCGGCACGGCGTATTGCCTAGAACCTGAAGACTTCGTCGCGTTTGGCACCGGCAGAAACATTGAGGAAAAGGTCGTCGGGGGTGAGCAGGCGGCTGGTCAGTCCCTGCTCATGGGCATAGCCGAGCAGCGTATTGACGTTATTGAGGTTGCTGTCGGACAGTCCATACTGCCAAGGGTCAGTGCCGAAAATTTCCTCTTGTTCCTCCCAGTACTCCCGGTACAGCACCAGCGGCGCAATACGCGGGTTTTCCATCCGCCGCATGCCGAGGGCCTTGGCTTTATTGAACGCCTGATACAAGTTCACCGGTATCCAGGGATGTTTGTCGACGATCTCCTGTTTAATGCCGACAAAGTGCATGATCGGGAAAATCCCCGTCTTTTTGAAGTATGCAATCTGTTCGTCACGATAATTGGGGAACATCCGGCCAACACGCGGATCCTTTCGCACCAGTGGTGCAATGAGATCGGGATGCAATAAGGCATCCAATTCACCCTCTGCCAGCATCTCTTCAGCAAGCTTGTTTTCCGGCACACGTTGCAGGCTAAGGCCGGCGGGCGGCGTGAAGTCGACATGTTCATCGAGATCAGTAAACCAGTCGATCGAACGGTGCGGCACGCCATATTCGTGCTCTAGTATTCCACGCAGCCATAGGACAGCGCTGGACTGGTAGGCCTTCAATCCGATCTTTTTGCCGATCAGGTCCTTCGGTTCCTTGATTCCTTTCTCGGTATTAATGAAGACGAAGGCGTGACGAAATCGGCGATGCGGGAACACCGGAATGCCACAAAACGGCATACCCTGATCTTTTGCAACGATGTAAGAGGAGCTAGAGACTTCGGCGGCATCGAATTCGGCTGTCTTCAAGAACCGGTGATGCCGCGTCGTCGAATCCATATCCGACAGAACAGTCAGATCAATACCGTCGGGCCTGACGGTTCCGTCGATAAGGGGGCGCGTAATTTCGTAGTTTCCAACCGCAAGCGTAAGCGGAATGAGCGATGACATGGTCCCTTGGTCCTCCACCCGATTTGGGACTGTTATGGACTTTATCTGATCGATTGACAACGCCAGCCTTGTGCCCGGCCGATGGCTGCAGGCCAATTTGATTTCAATTAAGCTTAGCGCGCTTTCGCATCTGAGAGGATACCGCGATGTCCATGAGATATGCCGAAGCGACAACCGTCAAGCGCCGCAAGCAGCGAGATGTCCTTGCCCTTGGAGATGTCCTTTCCCTTGAGAAGCTTACCTCATGCGGGGCGGTTTTGGCCCCGTCTGCGCCCGGATCGCAGAGCAAGCCGGCATTGACTGCATTTTCGTCGCCGGCTCACAGATGAGTGCCCATTTGTTGGGCGTACCGGCTAGCGACGCGATATCGGCGTGATCGTGCGGGCGCCTCCCCAAGGTCGCCGAAGCCGCTTTAAGTCGCCGAAGCCGCTTTCCAGCGACAAGGCTGGATGCTGCAGGACTGTTGCACAATAGAAATTCGAACCTGCATTGAACCCAATCAATGTCTGCTGCGACAGCTCCAGCATATGTCGGACGTCCAACAGCATGGGGGAGGCAATGTTATCCTATTTCAATCATTTTCAGGGCAGGCTCAAAGGCAAGAAAATCAGGAAAATTTCTGAAGAAGAGGTCGCCTGGGTGTTATCGGCATCCGTGCTCACGCCAATCATCACGGTTTTCCTGGTAATCGTTCTATGCGTCGTCGCCTGGGAGGCTGGATGGCTGCAGCAATTGAGATAATCGCCGGATCAAAGCATTAAACACGCGCTCGCACGTCTCTGACCTGGTGCATGCCTTCGCATTGTAATGTCGATCTATGAAAATTCGGACCAGCTCCAGTTGAAGAGTCACGCAGGGAACCGAATACGGCAGAATTTCAGGCTACGATCCATTGCATCGATCGATCGAGATCGACATCGTGCATTCGACATTGCCGCAATAGGGTGTAGCTCAACGGTAGAGCACTGGCCTCCAAATCCAGAGATGTGGGTTCAACTCCTGCCACCCTTGCCAATTTTTCGGGCCAGTATTCGGTGGATCAGTTTGCCTGACGAAGCACTGAGACACTGTTCGTTCAATAAAATGTCTGCGCCGCTCAATCCACCTAGAACGGAAGGCGCCTCAAATGCAGTATATAAGCGCCCGGAGTCGTCGCGGTTGTCACCACCTTTGGTAACCCGCCAGGTGAGATAGAGTGTGCCGCCCGGCGCGAGCAGCGCTCTCAGACGTTGAACAGACTTTGTAATATGTTCCACATCAAGATGCATGATGACTGTTTCGCAGAGCACATTCTTATAGATACCATTCTCCAGCGTTATCAACTCCGGTAGCGCATCGACTTCAAAGCGAATGCCATGGTGACGCCGACGCGCTTCTGCGATCAAGCCGCAGGAAGCATCAACCCCCAGGGCATCGAAGCCATATTCGACGAGCCATGCCGTATCGCGCCCGCTGCCGCAACCGACATCAACCGTTTTCCCAGGAACAAAATATTGGCGCACGATCGCGCGCAAGTCATCTGGCGTACTCTGCGATTGCTCCCATTCGACGGCAAACGCACCGGCTCGCTCATCGTATGCACGTATGGTTTCAATATCCATTTCGTAGGCAACCAATTTCAGACGCTATTCTCGAAGTCACCGGAGGTCAGTCTGGCCCGAGGGTATGTCAGAGCCGACTGGGTCATGCCCAACTGCACGCACATTTCGGCAAATCTAATACTGATGGCTTTGGTGTTGAGGACCTGTACGCCGGTCGCCGTCTCCAAGTCATCCGGATCGACAATATAAGGAATGAGGGCACCACCAAGCGGGACGATAATCTCTGACCGCTTGTCGTCAACCAGCGATTTTATGAGCCGCGTTGTGGTCTCAACAATCTCAGCCTTTCGCTCTTGCACGTTCGTATAAACACCGATCGGCTGAATGTCGGTCACAAACCGGTCAAGACCATAGGTGCGCAAAATCTTCCAGGTGTAGGGCACGTGCGGTGGCAGGGGAACCGTAATTCCAATACGGTCGGCCAAGACGGCTGCGGCATGGACGCTCGTGCGTAAAGGTCCAATCACGGGAATTGAAACAGCCAGCCGCCCGCCGTCAACACCAGGATCAAACGTGTTCGATGAAATCACCGCGTCATAGCCGTTTTCCTGGGCCCAAAATATCTTTCTGACAATCGCCGGGGTCTCCATCATGTGATGCAGCCCATTCAGCATATTTTGCCCACCGATCGCGTCTTTTAGTTGCGCACCGTCAAAAGGCTCAGGAAAACCAATCTCAATCTTGGTTCCTTGAGTGGCATAGCTATTCAGCAGCGCCTCAATCCGTTCAACGTCATACGAGGGCCCCGACTTTCGCGTTCGCGGAGCCTGATTAATGACAAGAATGCGCATGGAACCCTCCGTGCTGATCAAAGAGCAAATACATATGACCTAGGCCTATCACGCTACTCGGCGCGCTCTGCGCTTACAATTCACCAATGCGACTGCATCTGAGCCCGAAACCTTGTCCGCAGCCGGAACGCCGGCCAGAACGCAGCCCGCCTCGCCAATTGAGCGCGCGGGCTATGCATGAGGAGGACCCTGGCTGATCATCGCGTCTAAACAGCATCCAGGCTCACACTGCAACATCGGCGGAAACGGCATCTGCAAGAGCTGCGCAATCTGCCTCATGCTCAAGATCCATGATGGTCTCCAAGATCCGCTGGCCGGCTGATTGTCGGATCAATCCGTCGGTGACGCGCTGAAATTTCTCAATCACCGCGTCCGCATCGAGGCCCTCATTGCCACCGCCGGGCGGCTCCAGAGCTTCGCTTGTATGACACTGCCCGTCAGAGCACGTCACAGTGATTCGTGCAGGATACCCGGCAGTCGAGCGTGCATTTAATTCCGCATCGGTACCGAGGGTGACAGACTGCATTAACGCCATGACCTTGCGCTCTTGCCACGGCTCACCTTCGAATTGTTCGAGCCCGAGGCAACCATTGAGCAACCCAGAGACAGTCACAAATGGAAAGCTGTGGTCGGCTGCTTCGCGTGACTTTGGCATCAGGCGCACGCGGTCGGATTGGTGGCGGCGGATGACGGGATAATCTGCCATCTTCACATCGATCGTTGTTATCTGGTCAAGTTTCGTCGCTATCTTGGCGTGCAGCGCGATGGCGGCGGACGCCAGACTTTGGGCTGTCGCGACGCAAGGGTATGCTTTGATGCGGGCTTTCGTGATATGGAGGTCTCCAGGAAGCGGCGCTACAAGATCGTCGTGGCTATCAAGATCTGAAAAGACAATGCCCATACCTTTTGGATGCTCGAGAATCGCCAGCGGCCCGGTGAGCCCTTTGGCCGCCAACACCACAGACTGATAGCCATTTTGTGCAACAAGCGCATTCGCAAGCGATTTGGCCGTCGATATGTCTCCGGTGCGCACCAGGGCTGACGTTGCAGAACGGGTAACGGAGAGGGCGAGACCATGCGCAAGCTTTTTACTTTCGAGCCCGAGTAGACGCCCGGCTACAACCGGTGCAACGATAGCTGATGCGGACGCCCGATCCCAATGTCCACCACGCGCAATCATGTTCGATGCGCGTGAAAATACCTCGTAACCAAGCACAATAGCTTCAAGCAGCGCGCGACCTGAACGATTGCCGAATTCGCCGGCAGCAAGGGCGACGGGAATGTTGTCGCTTGGATGGCCACCGAGTTCGCCGCCCTCGGACGGCAGGCTCGAAGTATAGTCGTTGAGATCGAGGACACGGACCAACATGCCATTGGCAAGCACGGCGTTGACGGGACTGGTGCGCAACGACCTGCCAATCACTTGGCAGCGCGGCGCGCCACCCAATTCCGTAACTGCCTCTACGAGATCCGCCGCCGTTTCTTCCCGCCAGCCGGCAAGGCCACACCCAATGGTATCGAGTAACAACAGTTTGGCCAATTTCAGGGCTTGAGGTGCCAGTGCGTCAAGGTCGACCGTGGTTGTCCAGTCCGCCAGGCGCACAAGTATCGGCGCAGCCGAGGACCCGCCGTGATCAATCTCCGCCATGTTGGTTCTCCGAGCGGGCGCGCGCGATATAATCTCTTGCAACCGCGCGCGCAATGTCTTGCCGGGTGCGTGTCATCGCCGAAAGTCGTCGCGTTCAACGAATGCTGCCTACGCACCTAGACGGACTGGTGACGATTATTTGCAGTCCACCTTCTTGGCCTCGGTCTTGTTGCCAGGCGCGGTGACGGCGCACGACATACCAACTTTCAACGCCTTACGTTTCACTTTTTTCCCAGCTACCAAAACCGTGGTTCGCGAGCCAGAGATCTTAGTCGTGAAAGTTTTGCCATTGTCGCGTTTCATCGTCACCTGCTTATTGCGATCTGCGAGTGCAGTAATCTTACCCTTGTAGGTCTTCGCCTTCGGTGTGGTCAGCCTTTTAAAGCTATCGATGATCGCGGCCGGTGTCGCAAGCAATGCCTTATTGGTCTTTTCCATTTGCTCAGGGCTTGTAGGCGTAATGTCCTTGCGCGCCTTTTTTGCTTCTTTGAGGAGTTTAGGATCCGCAAGCGCCTTCATAAAAGCCGTGCGCAGTATTTTGACACGGTCTGCGGGAACCTTAGGAGGCGCATAGAAAGGGCGACCCGCTTCAAGTGGTGCCACAAGGAAGGTGGCAAGCGCCTTGCGTTCACCCGTAACCACGTCCCTGAGGTCTGGTGTGCCTGCTGGAATCCCCGGCCGTATCGGCCCAAGCTTGCCAATTATTCGGAAATGCTGTTCGCGAACATCCGAAATCATGGTTCCAAGACTGCCTGCTGTTATATCAACTTCACCACGTACGACGGCCATGACTTTTTCGTTGTTGCCGCCATAACCTGTAATCATCTTCATCGGGAAGCCTTCATGCTTGAGCACCACGGATCGTTGGTAAGCCCCACCGGTTACGCCGGTTGTGGAAACGCGGACCTCGCGGCCACCGCGTTTTAGGTCCTTGAGAGATTTGATCCAGGATTTGTTGCTGGCAACAAATATAGCGCTGTCCGAGGCCGGGCTTCCAAGTGCGATAAGATTGCGCACATCGTAGCGCACACCCTTCACCCCCGTTCGTTGCGCGATCACGATCGCCCGCGCCAGAATACCAATCTCGGTGCCATCACGCTTGGCGCGATTGTGAATATAGTTTGCCGCAACGATACCGGAGGCACCCGGCATATTGATCGGGATGCTGTTTGGCTTGCCGGGAATGTGGCGCGGCATATGCCGGCCGAGAAGACGGCCGTAGAAATCATTGCCACCACCTGCCGAAGAGCGGATGATGACCCGGAGTGTCTTGCCCTTGTAAAAGTCCTCTGCTTTGGCGTCATGCCAAATAGTACTCGAGGTCGTCACTGCACATGTGATGAGAAACGCCGGTATCATTATCCGGCGCACCGTTGAATACATCATTTGTTTCTCTCCCCGAGAACTCGGCAAACTTTCTGAGTTCCCGTTATTTTCTCTTGCAATGGCAACTATTGGTGACAGGCTGCCTTGTGTCAACCATTGCTGGATGGCGAACGGTCTGAGATGCTTCTCGCCGGTATGGGGGTGGAGATATTCTCCGACCTGCTAGCGTTTTTCACGCAAACCGGTACGTTCCATGCGAGGCAGCAGCTCATCGCGCTTATGAGGGAAATCGTCGACGTAGTTGATCATACCCATTGCAGCGCCGCTCAGGCCCATGTCATTCAGGCCCATGTCATTCAGACCCATGTCATGGAGCTTTTGGAATGTGGCCACCGCATCGTCATAGCTTCCAACAATCGGATAGCCGGCGCGCGCTCAATCAGCGCCAGCTCGCCACTGCGCACCTCATAGTCCGTCGTCTCACCAAGATACGTTTCGCGTTCAACTTGACCCCCAGACAAATTTGCCGCGGCCTCCATCTCGCTGCTCGGCGTAGCGTGAAGCCGAAGGGCAACGTGGCGCCAGGTTTCGAAAGAATGACTAGCAGATAGGGGACACCCCGGGGTAATACGTCATAGTCAGACTCTCCTATGGATTAGTCATTGATCAACAGGGCCAGCAGCTATCTCAACCGGAGGCCGAAATGCCGGAACTTGCGTCTTTCAATCTGATGAAGTGGATCGAAGAGAACCGTGCCCAGCTCACGCCGCCGATGACCAACAAACCGATCTGGCGAGACAGCGACTTCTTGGTGATGGTCTTGATGGGCCCGATCTTGCGCGCCGATTACCACGACGATCCCTACGAGGAGTTCTTCTTCCAACTCAAGGGGAACATGGTGCTTAAGACGATCGAGGATGGCCGGCACCGTGATATACCAATTGAGGAAGGCGGCGTGTTCCTCCTGCCGCCTCACATACCGCATTCGCCGCAGCGCCCGGAGCCCGGAAGCATTGGACTAGTGGTTGAGCGAGTTCGACCGCCGGGTATCCAAGATCGTTTTGAGTGGTATTGTCCGGCATGCGCCAATCTCATCCACCGATGCTCTTTTCATATGTCTGAAATGGCGATCGAACGCCCACGTCAATTCGGTTCATATTACAGTGATATCGCAAACGGTAGTTGCCCAAGTTGCGGAGAGCCAAACCCGAAAGACCCGCAATCGGCAAACTAAAGACCAGTCTGTATCAGGCCTATTGGCAGGCGGTTTTGAGTGCATCGCGGCATGCGAGCTGTTCATTTGTAGAACAATAGATTGTAAACACCGCTCTAAACGCAAGGAAGTATTTGATGGAATGCTGGTATTTTACGGAGATGCCCTATCCTGATCTCCCACCTATGTCTGACGTGACGACGCATTGGGTGTCTTTATCCAATCAGCATTTCGACCCCAAGGTTGGAGCCGATCTCTACAATCGCTACCTGGACGAATACATGGTCGCGGATGATGCCGGTTTGCACCTCATGGTCAACGAGCACCATCAAACGGCAACCTGCATCAATGCTGCCGGCCCCTTGTCACTGGCAATTCTGGCACGCCAAACGGACAAGGCGCGTATTCTAATTCTCGGCAACCCGATCGCGAACCGCAGCGATCCATTGCGGGTTGCTGAAGAGATGGCGATGGTTGACTGTATCTCACGAGGGCGTTTGTCGGCAGGTTTCGTGCGTGGCGTCGCCCAAGAAATTTTCGCCGCCAACAACAATCCGACTCGCACGGTCGAATATCTTTGGGAGGGGATCGACATCGTGCAAAGGGCCTGGACGGCGACGGACGGCCCTTTCAGCTATGAAGGTCAGCGAACTCATCGCCGTGCCATCAATCTTTGGCCGCGGCCATACCAGACACCTCACCCGCCGATATGGATCACAGGGTCAAGCGATCTGCCAGCAATTCGCCGCGCCGCCGCGCGGGGCTTTGTATTCGCGACATTCCTGCAGCCCTATTTGAAGGTCCGCGACTTATTTGAGGCCTATCGTTCGGCATATACCCTAAACGGCCAACCGGATGGCGGCGGTTGTGCCTTTATGCCTCTGGTTTACGTGGCGGACACAGAATCGGAAGCTGAAATCGGGATGAAGGAGTTGGCTTGGTATTTGCACGCAAAATCCGAACCACAGTATAGCAATCCGCCTGGTTATGTACCGGTTGAAACCAATGTGCTTGCGCTGCGCGGTGCCTACGCCGGCCGCACGGCGGCCATTCGCGCAAAAGGGCTCGAATACCAACGCGAACAAGGGGTAGTTATGTACGGTACCCCTGATCAGGTCGTCGCCCAGATCAAACAATTCTACGATCGTGTTGGCGGCTTCGACCACTTGCTCATGATGATGCAGGCTGGCTTCCTCGATCATGAGCGCACCTGCAAGAATATCCGGCTTTTTGCACGTGAATGCTATCCACAAGTCAAAGATCTACCGCGCACGCAACCAAAACTATGACCCGGCAAGCTCAAACATTATTTCGTTTCTGCGTAGAAACGGCGGTGTCCATGGTGGATAGTAGAAGGCGCGTAAAGGCGCCCCGAGTGTGACGAGCTTTTCATTGCGCATAGTTGCGAAGCTCTGCCGTTTTCGCGGCGATTAGATTATCACTCGCACGCCAAGTAAAGCGGATAGCAACCATCCGCTTGCCTGGCACTTCTACCAGCTTGACGCGCGTGTCGTTTGGTGCGGGGAGTGTCGCCATGGTCCAACTCTTTGGCATTATGAACCGCATCTTCCATGTCCCGCCTTGTCCTTTTCCGCCGTGTGCTTGCTGCGTGACCGGTGCGTTCATGTCGATCCTACGCGCACGCTCTTGCTGCACCGGGGCCGTCATACGGCCGGTTGACGCGTTCCATAATCAATGGTCAGTGCTTGACCTGTTGAGCTTAGATCATTTGATTTATCAATAATCACGGGTAACTTCTAATCTGTCTTCTGGGATCACAACTGACTACCAGAACTCACGTTTCTCTATGAATACTGTGTCTGCTGCTCATCGGGAGGCTGTACTATGGGTGTTATTGTTACCGTGCACGGCACATCAGCCGGCGACGACGCCGATGAAGGCGAAAAGTGGTGGCAGAGAAATAGTAGCTTTCAAAAACGACTGTTTTCCTGGCTCAAATTTGACGACGCTGAATTGCGCGTTGAACCGTTTCACTGGGAAGAAGGTCCCAATAGCGAAATCGCCCGTCGCCGTGCTGGTTCAAAATTGCTCAAGCAGTTGAGGCAATATGAGAAGGATGGCGACGATTATTATCTGGTAGGACACAGCCATGGCGGCTCGGTGATCCATCATGCGCTACTAGAGGCCTCTGGCAGAGGATTAAATCTACCGCATTTGAAACAATGGACCACAATCGGCACGCCGTTCATTTGGATGCAGCGCAAGCGTTTTGTTGTGCAGCGTCTCGGACACTTTGGCAAAATTGGTTACATGCTGATGGTTGCGACCATCGTTTCAATGTTTATCGGCCTTCCCATGACATATTTTTATGGCAAGGAACTAACGAAGGCAGCCGGTGCTAGCATGCAAAACCCGGGCGCTCCGTCTGTTGAGACCTTAGAAAAATCGGGGTTTTTGGATGCGCAACTCGCAATGCAGATGCTCGCCATTCCTATCGGAGCCTTGTTACTCTTCTATTTGCTCAGGTGGTCACGTTGGCGGTTGCGCCGTAGGTATGCCGCGAAAACGCAATCCTTTTTCAAAAACCAATTTGTCGAGCGATGGTTTGCTCTTCATTCCCGGGACGATGAGGCCATTAACGCATTGCGTGCAGCCCGACCGTTAAAGGTTGGGATTTTTCAACGAGGTCTACTCACGGAACCGGTAAAGAATACCGTTGTGTATTCCATAATGATCGTCTACGGAGGAATCATTGCATGGAATGTTGTCGCTTTGCTGCTCCATGGAGTAACACCGGCATACTGGGAAGAAATCAACAGATTTAACCCGGTAGTCGCTCTGGGGTTTTTCCCGACTCCGGATTTTTCCAAGGTCACCGTCAACCCCATAGATTTTCGAGCCGTATTTAGTGTGCCACCTATTCTGCTTATTGGCTTTGTCGTTGCCGTTTTGCTTGTTTTGCCAATATTCATGGGATTGTTTTGGTTGTTGTTTTGGGTTGCGTTTTCGATCCTGCATGCCATTGCGTACGTCATAGGTATTCCGGTCTCTTGGTTTCTCAACAACCTGACATCCAGCCGATTGCGTAACAGTGCTTTTGGTAACGATACAATTGGTGAGCATGTCATTGATGTTAGGCCGATCCCACAACAGTGCGTTAATGAGGCGCTGTCTGTTCCCGAACCCGTGGAAATAGCCCTTCGGAGCCATGCAGAGCGTCATGCAAGCCTCGCCATGGCACGAGCCCGTCAAGTGCTCGGCATGTCCTCGGAACTAACGTCTGGAGGAGATATTACTCAAACGCTTGCCGATCAGCTGACCGGCCACGAACTCATTCATACCGCCTATTTTGAACTTGACGACTTTGCAAAGCTAATAGCCGTTGGCTTACACACAGCAGGTGCAGCGGCACTTTCCCAGCCATTCCAAGAAAATGAAGATTGTGGGACCCTGATCGATTGGGTGGGACAAAACAAGCAATGCGCCGCTCATCGTTCAGAAATGTTATGAGCCAATGGTGCCCAGGGGCGGAATCGAACCACCGACACCAGCATTTTCAGTGCTGTGCTCTACCAACTGAGCTACCTGGGCGAAGCGGGTCCATGCGCCATTCGCGTGGGTCCGAAGCTCACGGGTTATAGTGCCTGGTCGGCTCGGTGTCCAGACCCTGCTGGGGGCTGTTTTTTAATGGCTGCGCGAGCGGTCGTTCGACGGCGCAATCTCGTCGGGAACCGGCATACCGTCGTCGTCTTCATCGTCGTTGACGATCGGGATGTTATAGCTACCGCGCAGCCAACGCGATAAGTCCACATCGGCACAGCGGCGTGAGCAAAAAGGCTTATAAGTCTCGCACCAGGGCGCGGTGCAAATTGGGCACTTTCCAGGTGTTTTATCGGCCAAGATGGAGTCCTCGCGTGGCTCAGGCGGTCCGGCTCAATCGCACTTAATCAAAGTTGGCATCCGCCGCTTTGACCCAATTGTAATGGACGGGATAAGATTCGCCGACCAGCATATCCACAACCTCTGCGAGCGGCAGGCCAACAACGTTGGTATAGGAGCCGGCGATTTTCTTCACGAACGTGCCGGCAAACCCCTGAATGGCATAGCCACCCGCTTTATCGCGCCATTCACGCGACGCGATATAGGCCTCCATGTCCGATCGTGACAACCGTTTGAAGCGGACTCGGGTATCCACAATGCGGGTTCTGATGCGGTCATCAGGCGTAATGAGGCAAACACCGGTCAACACGTGATGGGCGCGTCCAGATAGAAGTTCAAGCGACGCCACAGCCTCTTCGACCAGGTTTGGCTTGACCAACAGGCGGCGACCGACTGCGACAACTGTATCGGCGGCCAAAATAAACGCATCGGCAACATCTTTGTCATTTTCTATTTGGGCGCGGCCGGCTTCGGCTTTGAGCCGCGCCAGGCGCGAGACGTAGGTGCGCGGCATCTCACCCTTTCTGGGCGTTTCATCGATGCTGGTGGGGCGCAAGGCATCGGGCTCGATACCGGCTTGGGCCAGGAGCATCAGCCGGCGTGGTGAGGCGCTGGCCAGCACAAGATGCGGCTTGGTTTGGAGATCCCGGCGTTTGGGACGCGTTTTGGCCAGCGATCGGCGTAAAGAAATCCGACGGCCCCCAACTTCGTCTGTTGGCGCCTTTGTCGGGTCATTGGCCAGGAGCGATCTAACGTTCAGAATCGAAAGAGAGGTGCGCTGCATCAATGGTCGGAGCCTCAGTTGTTGTTGGCAGGGCTAGATCGACGGGCGGACAATGGTCCGGTTGGCCTCTAATGGCAAGCCCAAACCCGAATTGGCTTTGCCGCCTATTTGTCGAGAAAATGGCGCCGAATGGGGGATTGGCGCACTGATGCGCCCGGATGGGCCCAAATCTCCTCGACCTGGCATGGCGGCACGTGTTCGGTTAATGTCGGCAGCCACCGTTGGGCTGCTGTAATTTGGGAATTTCTCCGAAGTTGGGCGCGTTTGCCCATTCACATCGTGGCTCAATGGGGGGTAAAATTGTCATTATTTCGAAAGACGAACATCTAATCGTTCTGGGCGGTGATGATTATGACGAGTGCACGCGATGTTGCCGGCCTGCTGGCGAAATCCAAGTTGTTTGGCGATCTGTCGGATGAAGTCCGCGAGGCAATTGCGGGCGACATGCGACCGGTCTCGTTTGGCGCCGGTGAGGCGATTTTTTCGCGCGGCGACGTTGGCAAAGATATTTACCTGGTTCTGCAGGGTCGGGTCAGACTGTCGGTATTGTCGCTCGAGGGGCGCGAACTTTCATTTTCACATGCTGCGGATGGTGATGTGTTTGGTGAGATTGCGGCACTGGACGGGGATGTTCGCACCGCCGATGCCACAGCCGTCACAAAGGTCACGGGTATGTCATTGTCGCGTGCGGCATTCGACCGCCATTTCGAAAATGCGCCGGAGCTGGCGCGCGCGGCAATCAAGTTTCTGTGCCAGCGTATACGTGATACCGATATGCAGCTGGAGGGTGTGGCGCTGCATCGTATCGAAGTTCGCCTTGCACGTTATATTACGAGCCGGCTCGATCAGGCGGAGCGCTCCGAAGATATTTCCGAAGATGCCCCAACAATCGATCTCGGTATGTCGCAAGGTGAGTTATCCTTGCTGCTTGGCGCAAGTCGCCCCAAAGTCAATGCCGCTTTGATGCTGCTGGAGGAAAGCGGTGCAATTACTCGTAAGGGCAATAAAATTACATGCAATCGAGACATTCTTGAAGATATCGGCGAGGTGGAGTGATCATCCGCGGCGTTGATGTCGTCGACGTCCTTCTGATTGCAATCTTCACATTGGAGGGCTCAGGTGATTGGGTCGATAATCGATCGGTGGCTAAAGCCGCTTCTTGTATCGTTATCGCGCTCGCAGCCTGTAGCCGGCCTAGCGTACTGGTTCGACCGATTCGTGACGTTTGGGACGGACGGCTATGCTCCCGACATTCAGCTTCGCCTTAAGATACTGAATTTTATTTGTTATTTGATTGCCGTTACGACTTCGATCTATGCGGTACAGCAGTCTTTTCTCGACTATGAAACATATCGGCCGGTTATTCTTATCAATGCCGTACTGATTGTGGTGGCGCTCTCTATACCGTTGTTGCATCGCTTCAATGAAATTGCCGGCGGCGTGACGTTGCTGGTTGCTGAGTGCGCTGCCCTCATTGCTTTTACAGCCTACCTCGGCTCGTCGGCAGGCATCCATATCCAATACTTTGCGATGGCCGCCGCGCCGTTTGTGGTCCTTGGCTTGGAACGCATATGGTTGATTGTAACGGCGATCGCAGCGGCGTTGACGTTGCATTTGATAGCTTGGTTCAATTTCCCGCCGGAGCAAGCGCTAATAGCCGCCGACAAACAAGTACTGGACAGTCTCTATATACAAGCCGCTGTCACCACCATGGGCATTCTTGGGGCAACGGTCTGGTATGCGTTTCGCCTCGTCGAAAGGGCGCGCGCTGAGACGGATGCACTGTTGCATAATATTTTGCCCGATAGCATCGTCGCACGATTAAAGGCACGGCCGGGCAACGTGATTGCTGATCAGCTCGACAATGCGGCCGTGTTGTTTGCAGATGTTTCAGGGTTTGTAGCGCTGGCGCGGTCTCTAGGGCCGGTTGGCGTTGTGTCGCTGCTCAACAAGCTCGTCTCGACATTGGACGGTCTGGCAGAGCGGCATGGCGTGGAGAAAATAAAGACCATTGGTGATGCCTACATGGCGGCGTCCGGTGTTCCAGTAGCGGTAGACGACTATTGCTGTCGCTTGGCGCGCATGGCGATCGACATTCAAAAGACGGTGTTTGACCTGCGTCAGGAGACGGGCCTCGATCTTCGCGTGCGCGTTGGAATGGCCAGCGGGCCGATGATGGCAGGTGTCATTGGCACGCAAAAATTCAGTTATGATGTTTGGGGAGATACCGTTAACCTGGCAGCGCGCCTGGAAGGTGCTGGCGAAGTGGACCGGATACATGTGTGCCAGGCAAGTTATCAACTGCTTCGTGATGAGTTTGAATTGGTGTCGGTCGGCGAAGTGGACATCAAGGGCGTTGGAGCAGTGCGGACGTGGTATTTGATAGGAGCAAAAGACGATGGGTCGTATTCGACAACTGCCGGAAAACCCAACTCTTGGTGATTTGCGCACGGCATATGCGGGTTTGTTCGATTTGCTGCGCCCCTATGGCCACGCCTTGATGCGTGGGCCGGGACCGCTGACGCCGGGCCAGCGCGAATTGATCGCAGCCTATACATCGGCCCTGAATTCCTGCCGCTTCTGCCATGGTGTTCACGCTGAAGTGGCAAAGGGCTTCGGGATCGATCCGGACATATTCGAGGGCATGATGGCAGATCCGAACGGGGCCTCGGTCGATGACAAGATGAAACCCCTGCTTGCCTACGTAGGCAAGCTCACTCAGGCACCGAGCCGTCTAACCGACGCCGATGCCGATGCGGTCTATGCCGTTGGTTGGGACGATGATGCGCTGGTTTACACAATTGCGGTTTGCGCCTATTTCAACAATATGAACCGGTTGGTCGAAGGTGCGGGCATTGTCGGCAATAAGGAAACCTATGAATCGCAGGCAAGCGTGCTGATCGAGCAGGGTTATCAGCGCAAAAGCAACTGACAGTTGTTACTTGGTGTAGTTGAATCCGGCCCGCGCTGCGGTGTCGCTTGAATTGTTATGCGCACTTGGGGAGATGAGAAAAAGATGCCTCGATATTCGATTAGTCAGCCGGTACTGCAAGTGGAAGCGCCTCGGTTGCTCACCGGGCAAGGCCGCTACACGGACGATGTGCAACTCATCAATCAATGCCATGTCGTGTTCCTTAGGTCGCCCTATGCACATGCCGATATCAGCCATATCGATACGCGACAGGCCAAACAGATGCCCGGTGTGATAGCGGTGTTGACGGGTGAGGACGTTCGTGGTGATGGGCTCGGTAATGTGCCGGGCAATACACCACCGAAGCGCAGGGATGGGTCACCCGGCTTCCGGCCGCCCCGCCCGGCCATTACAGCGGATCGCGTGCGTCATGTCGGCCAAATCGTCGCTGCCGTGGTGGCTGAAAGTATCAACGATGCCAAGGATGCTGCCGAGGCCATCGAGATTGAGTTCGCCCCCTTGCCGGTACAGACGGACGGCGCGGTTGCCAATGCGCCGGACCAAGCCCGGGTCTGGGAGGACTGCAACCTTAATGAAGCTTTCACGGCTCAAAAGGGAGACTCCGAGGCGGCAAACAAAGCGATTGCCGCCGCACCGCATGTCATACGGGAGAGATTTCGCATTACGCGCGTGACAGCCAACACAATGGAACCGAGGGCCGTGGTTGCACAATATGACCCTGGCCTTGATCATTTCACAGTGTGGGCATGCCAGCAGCGCCCATTCGTGTGGCGAACAATGATGACCGGCGGGATGTTCAATATCCCCGAGACCAATATGACCGTCATCGCCGGCGATGTCGGGGGCTCGTTCGGCATGAAGGGTGGTCTCTACCCGGAAGTGCCGATCGTCGCCTGGGCTGCGAAGAAAGTCGGCCGACCGGTGAAATGGGTATGCGAACGAACAGAAGGCCATGTCGCGGACGATCAGGCGCGTGATGTCTGGTGCGATGCCGTGCTGGCGTTCGATAATGATGGAAAGTTTTTGGCAACGCACGTTGAAGCGAACGCCAATATCGGCGCATTTCTGTCGATGACGGGATTTGGAACGCCCAATGGTATGTCGTCAGCTTTCGCTTCAACATACGCTATTCCAGCAATGTATGGGATCTCGAATGCGGTGCTGACGAATACCGTACCTATGGCAAACTATCGAGCACCGTCTGGAACGCCAGGCGTTTACGTGCTCGAACGAATGATCGACATGGCGGCGCAAAAGCTTGGTCTCGATCCCACCGAAATACGGCGGCGGAATTACATCGCCCCAAGCCAGATGCCGTACCGGCATGGTGTGGGGACTTATATCGACTGTGGCGAGTTCGAAGCCGTTATGGACAAGTGCTTGTCGGCGGGTGACTACGAGGGTGCGCTAGCGCGTCGATCGGCGGCGCGCGATGAGGGGCGGCTATATGGGATCGGAATGTCATCGAGTATTGATCCATCCGGTAGCCCGGCGCCTGAAACGGCTGAATTGCGGTTCGATCCCGGAGGAACGGTTACGGTGCTTGCAGCCTCGACGGCAGGCGGACAAAGCCATGCAACGATCTATACGCAAATCGTCTCCGATACACTTGGGATTGATGCTGAAAAAATTCGCGTTGTGGAAGGCGATACATCGCGCCTGGCCTGGGGCTCAGGAACAGGCGCGGCGCGAACGGCAACTCTTTGTGGTTCTGTGGTGCTGCTTGCAGCGCAAAAAACGCGAGAGAAGGCCCGCAAGATTGCGGCCCACATGTTGGAGGCCAGTATTGATGACGTGTCTTTCGAGGACGGCACATTCTATGTCACCGGGACCAATCAATCAGTAAGTTTCGATGATGTGGCGCGCACGGCATTCAATCCTAAGGCGGTGCCGGATGGCATGGAGTTTGGTTTGTTTGAGACGGCGAGCTGGACATCCGAACGCGCAAACATTCCAAACGCATTTCATCTTTGTGAAGTCGAAATCGATCCAGATACCGGTGAAATTGAGATCAGGCGTTATACGGAGGCACATGATGTCGGGATTGAACTCAATCCGATCCTCGTCAAAGGCCAAGTATTGGGCGCAGTTGCACAAGGCGTCGGCCAGGCTCTTAAGGAACAGATCATTTTTGATGACGACGGCCAAAATCTAACGGGCTCGTTTATGGATTACCCCATGCCGCGCGCCAGCGATTTCTGCCGCATCGATACAGCCAGTCATCCGGTGGTGACGGATCAGAACCCGCTGGGCGTAAAAGGGGCAGGCGAAGGTGGCACAGTCGGATCGCTCGCTGCATTGATGAATGCCATCAATGATGCCTTGGCGCCGCTTGGTGTGCATAACATAGAAATGCCATGCACACCGAACCGTGTATGGAAGGCCATCACAAACGCAACGCAAAAATAGTCGTGCAGGGCTGTCAAGTAAGATGATGCTCAAGCGCCCTGAGCCCCAGCCGTGTCGGATGGAAAGTATTGCTTCGGCGGTAGGTTAAGCCTTGCAGTTCCAGCTTTTCACATACCGATTCGACCAGTGGCGGTGGCGCGAACAGCGGACGTTGCGCCATCAACGATAATACGCTTACATCGTCCTTGCTGAGCTTTGGCATGGCAAATCTCCCAATCGATGAGCGATGGGGCGAGGATTACGCGGAAGTGAGTCGAGTCCAACAGACTTATGGCTTTATCCCCGCTGAATTGTCATTTCTGGCATAATCAGACCTAAGTGGTGTTACTGGACATATATAGCCCTAGCCGGCACAGTGCGTATTGATCAGGAACAAAAAGCGATTGGAGCTTGCAATGCATGCGGTGGTAGAGCGTTTCGGTCAGGCATGTCACGCCATTCTTAAGGAGGATTCGGGTGCCGCAGGACTCGAGCGCATACGCGCCTTGCTGGAACGCGAACTCCTTTCAAATCAGGAAATCATCGACACTTATCTCGCGCCGGATAATACGCCGCTGCGTCGCGTGTTGTACGAAGATCCGGAATTTGGGTTTTGTGTTGTCGCGCACAACTATCCAGGTCCGCGACAAGGACGCGCCCATGATCACGGGCCGGCGTGGGCGATTTACGGTCAGGTGATTGGTTCGATTACCATGACGGAATTCGAGATCCTTGAACCGCCGAAAGCAGGCGCCCCTGGCCGTGTCAAGGCGGTCAAAGATTATCAGCTCATGCCAGGTCACGCGGTGGTTTACGCTCAAGGCGTCGTCCACGCGCCCTTGTTTCCAAGTGATGTGCGGGTAATACGTATCGAGGGGAAAAACCTTGAGGGTGTCCCGCGCGACACGTTTGAGGCGGTTTAGACGAGTCCGGTGGCAAAGCTAAAGTGTAGGAGTTGCAATGCTTCAGGACAGTTGGGGACATGATGTCTCGACAACCTCGCCAGAGGCTCTAGCGGCCTGTGATGCTGCCGTGATCGATTTGCTCGAAAACCGGTTGACCATGGGGGACAATATAAAAGCCGCGATTGAGGCCGATCCTCAGTGCATCATGGGGCTTGTGATGCGCGGCTATATGTTTCTGCAATTTTCCAGTCAGGTGGTGGCGGGTAAGATTGCGGAAACCATCGAGGCGCTCGATGGTCTTGATCGGGAAGGAACGGCGCGTGAGCAACTGCACGTTAAGGCGCTCCGGACTTGGGGCTCGGGACATGTGCATGAGGCGCGGAGATGTTGGCATGAAATCGTCGACGCTAATCCGCGTGATCTGCTGGCCTTGCGCCTGCATCATTTCCTGAGTTTTTGGCAAGGAGACCGAAATGCATTGCGCGCGCTTCCGCAAGAGGCGCATAGCAAAGTCGATGCGACAATGCCGGGATATGGTTTCGTGCTCAGCATGGTGGCGTTCGGGAATGAGGAGAACGGTGACTATAAAACGGCCGAGGACTTCGGTCGGCGCGCCGTCGATCTCAATGGCAATGACCTTTGGGGATTGCATGCCGTTGCGCATGTGATGGAGATGCAGGGACGCGCCAAAGATGGACTTGACTGGCTCAATCAGCCCCTTGACTGTTGGGCGGACCGCAATCCCTTTCAAGGCCACGTATGGTGGCATACGGCGTTATTTGCACTTGAGGTCGGCGATTTTGATCGGGTGCTTGAGATATATGATGCAAAGGTCGCAGCGGATGAGCGCGGTTTTTATCTCGACATGCAGAATTCCGCATCGCTGCTGATGCGGTTGCAGCTCCTGGGTATCGATGTCGGCGCACGCTGGCAGGCACTCGGCGCAATCGCAGCCGGCAGAATCGGCGATCATGTGATGCCATTTACCGATGCCCACTTTATGCTGTCGCTTATCGGTGCCGGCGAATTTGAAACCGCTGGCCGTTATCTTGCCTCGCAACAGGCCTTCGCGGCCGCGGGAGGCAGCGATGCAGCTGAGGTGACGCGAGATGTCGGCCTTGCGCTCGGTGAAGCCCTGATCGCCTATGGTGAAGGGCGCTTCGGCGGCGTCGTTGAGCGGTTGCAGCCCAAAAGAGCAGCGCTGTCGGCGCTGGGCGGCAGCCATGCCCAGCGGGACATCTTTCAACAGATCCTAATCGATGCGGCGATTAAGGCGGGAAGGGTTGAGACGGCACGGGCGTTGTTGGCTGAGCGTGCGCAATTGATGGCCGGTAGTGCGTGGGGCAAGCAGCAACAGGCATTGGTGGCATAACATCGGTTTGTCAAACCCTGGTGGAAATTAGCGCGTCTCGGGGACCGTCGCGCTTCGGGTGGCTGGGATTGGCTCGCCGTTGCGCCACCGTTGGCTCTTGGCCCACCGACCCACAACGGTGGTGATCCTGTCTTTGCTACAACGACCGTTCGGCCCAGCAATGACGGAGGCGAGATACGCCAGGGCCAGAATACGCATGAGCCTGAACAGGCCCAAGGCTTCTGTTGTGATACGCTTGTTCATTAAGGTCTTCCGGCTGACGGCTTCTGCGTGCAATACTCAAACACCGCCAGTGTGGCGTTTATGATCACAGTTGCGCGAGAGTGGGCTGCAGAGCTACGACGCAGCCAATCAATTGAGCAACAAAATTGGGAGAGAAACGGGATGGACAGTATTCCGAATGGAATTGGTCTCAGGCTGCGACATACCATGCTGCCGGTGGCCGACATCGATCGGTCGCTCGACTTTTATACGCGTGTGTTAGGGATGGCGGTGTTTCGTCAGCGCGGCAAGCAGGGCGATAAGGTCATCGCGGCCTATGTCGGCTACGGCAGCGACGAGGGCAGCGCGCATGCACTGGAGCTTATCCAAGGCCAGGGCGATGCCGGCAAGAGCTGGGAAGGCCATTTCGCACTCGCCGTCTCCGACTTGGAGAGCTTTGGCAAATTCCTGCATGATCAGGGTGTTGAGTTCACCGAAGACGTGCACGAGGCGAGGTCCGGCGGGTCCAATCGACGTCTTGCATGGATCAAGGATCCAGATGGTTATGCGATAGAGCTGACTGAACGCAAGGATGGTATCAATTCCTGACCGAACGGTCACTGATCCCATGTGCAAGTGGCGGCAACGATAAAGCCCGGGACCGTAAGATCCCGGGCGGAAAATAGGCTTTCGCGTAAGCCGATCAATTGCCTACTTTTCAGCATCACGCTTCTTGATCAGTTCGAGGATGCGCGGCGGCGACATCGGCAACTGCTGCGGACGCACACCAATGGCATCGCCGATTGCATTGGCAATGGCGGCCATGGTCGGCACCACTGGCACTTCACCGACACCGCGTAAGCCAAATGGGTGACGCGGGTTTGGAACCTCGACGATCTCAGTGTCGATCATCGGAACATCCGATGCCACCGGCATGCGATAGTCAAGGAAGCTCGAGTTCTGCATCAGGCCATCTTCGCCATAGATGTATTCCTCGTTAAGTGCCCAACCGATACCCTGCACCGCGCCGCCCTGGAATTGCCCTTCCACCTGCTGGGGATGGATGGCCTTACCGGCATCTTCGACGACGGTATAGCGCTTGATCTCGACGAGACCGGTATCTTCATCGACCGCAACATCGACAATGTGCAAACCGAAGCCGGGACCGGCGCCGGTCACGTTCATGTCGGAACGCGCGGCGATGGCGCCCATTGTGTTGGTCGTCTTGGCGGCAATATCCTTGATGGTGAGTGGCTCAAAGTCACCAACGTTGGCGCTCGCCGGTTTGCAGGCACCATCTTCGTAGATGACGCCATCTTCCGGCACATCCCAGATTTGTGCAGCGCGACTGCACATTTCCTGGATGACTTTGCGTGAACAATCGGTCAGCACCATGCCTTGCGAATAGGTGGTACGGCTACCTGCCGTCACGCGGTTGAATCCCAAGGAATGGGTGTCCGACAAGACGGCGCGCACCTTTTCCACTGGAATGCCGAGCTCTTCCGCCACCATCATCGAAATCGAGATGCGCGAGCCGGCGACATCCGCGGTGCCGATTGTAATGGTCACCGATCCGTCTGGCGCGACGTTCAAGGTCGATGAAGTCTCTCCGCCACGGTTGAACCAGAAGCCAGCAGAGACACCGCGGCCCTGTCCCGGGGGAACCGGCGTGTTGTAATGTTCGCATTTCTTGGCAGCTTCCAATGTTTCGACAAACCCAATTCTGCCGAAGACATCGCCATAGATTGTTTTATAACCCTCGACCGCCGCATTCTTGAGGCGGAAGTCGATTGGGTCCATACCGATCTTGGCTGCCAATTCGCTGACGATCCCTTCTACGCCAAATACGATCTGCGGCACACATGGTGCCCGGAACGAGCTGACCTTTGGCCGATTAGAGACGACTTCATAAGATGTCGTCTTGACGTTCTCGAGATCATATCGCGTGAAGCAGGCTTGCGGCGCGTTGGTGAAGGCCGAGCCGGTGTAAGGACCAGTCTGGAAGATCAGCTCGGCTTCTGCTGCCGTGATCTTGCCGTCCTTGTTGCAGCCCATTTTGATTCTGGACTTCGTGCCGGAAACCGGACCTGTTGCGCGGAACACCTCGCCGCGCGTTAAAGTGATCTTTACCGGGCGCCGCGCGTGGCGGGCCAATTCAATAGCGACAGGTTCGGCGTAGAAGCCCGTTTTGCCACCGAAGCCGCCGCCAAGCTCTGACTGTTGAACTTTGATTTTGGATGAATCGATCTTCAAGACCGCGGATAAGCGATCACGATAAACGAACGGCGCCTGGGTGCAGCACCACAGCTCAATCTCGCCTTCCTCGGAACAACTCGCCACACAGGACTGTGGTTCGATGTAACCTTGGTGCATGGGCTTGGTATCGAATTCACGTTCGACGATGACGTCGGCATCCGAGAATCCCTTTTCGACATCGCCCATATTCAATTCATACTTGGTATGAATGTTGGTCGGCTTGTCTTCGCCAACCTTGCCGCCGTTGGTACGCAGATAGTCATGCAGAATCGGTGCGTCCGGCTTCATCGCCTCCACGGGGTCGATGACATGTGGCAAGACGTCGTAGTCTACCTGGATCAGTTTCAACGCGCGCTTTGCGATTGATTCTGAGGTTGCTGCAACGGCCGCGACAGGATGGCCTTCGAAATAAACCTTTTCCTTGGCCATCGATATGCGGGTCATGTCGCCCCAGCCTGTGCCCTGCGGGTGGTCGGGGAAATCCGCTCCCGTAACAACTGCGTGCACACCCTTGAGCGCTTTAGCCTTGGTGGTGTCGATGGACTTAATTACGGCGTGCGGATGCGGGCTGCGCAGGAGCTTGCCGACCAGCATGCCGGGCAGAAAGATATCCGCAGAGAACTTGGCCGCGCCGGTGACCTTGTCATAGCCATCGTGTTTGATGGGATTGGTGCCGACGATCTTCAGTTTGCGGTCTGGGTTAAAACCAGATTTTTCCAGAATGTCGTGCATGTTAAGCGCTCCTCATTTCCTTGGCCGCTTCCATGACGGAGCGGATGACTTTGTCGTAACCCGTACACCGGCAAAGGTTGCCGGCCAACCAGTAGCGCACCTCAGTTTCTGTTGGATCGGGATTGCGTTCGAGCAAGGCCTTGGCGGCAACCAGAATGCCAGGCGTGCAGATCCCACATTGCAGGCCGTTGAACTCCAGAAACTTCTCCTGGAGCGGATGCAGCTTGCCATTGGTTGCCATACCTTCAATGGTATCGATGTTTTTGCCTTCGGCCTCAACGCCCAGTATCAGACACGCACAGGCTAACGTACCGTCAACGCGAATACTGCAGGCGCCGCAGTCACCGGTGCCGCAGCCCTCTTTGGTGCCGGTCAGTTTGAGTTCGTCACGCAAGACGTCCAATAACGTCTGCTGCGGCTCGCACAAAAACTCATGCTCGTCGCCATTTACAGTCGTTGTGATGTGATACTTCTTCATCAGTTCTGCCTTGCCCTTTCCAGTGCTACGCTGGCGACGCGCTTTGCGACAACGCCAATAACGTGGGTTCGGAATTCCTTGGTGCCCCGTTTGTCGTCGATTGGCTTTGCTGCGGCACTCGCGGCTGCTGCCAGTTTGTCGAGCGCTGCGTCATCGACCTTGGTCCCAACCAATGCATCGGCACACGCCTTATCCAGCAATATGGTCGGTGCAACTGCGCCGAGGGCAACGCGCGCCTGCGTGCAAGTACCGCTATCGTCCAGACTGAGGTTGACGCCAACGCCGACGACGGCGATGTCCATTTCCGTGCGCGGGGTAAAGCGCTGATAGCAATCGCCTGAGTGCGGCGGGCGGGGCGGAAGGTAGAAGGATTCGATTATCTCCCCCTTCGCCAACGTGGTCTTGCCTGGACCTTCGGGGATCTGTTCAACCGACACATCGCGGGTCCCGCTTGGGCCGACGATGCGGGCAAGGGCACCTGCCGCGACCATCGGTGGTACGCTGTCGGCTGCCGGTGAGCCGTTACATAAATTGCCAGCGATGGTGGCACGGCCTTTGATTTGATAGGAGCCAATTAATTTGACCCCTTCGATGATACCTGGCCAGGTCTTTGCAAATTCAGCATTGTCCATCAATTCCATTCCGGGGACAGCCGCACCTACCCGATAACCGCCAAGCTCTGGCGTTATCTCACGGAGCTTGGATATCTTTTTGATGTCGACAATTAACTCCGGCTCGATCAAATCGGTTTCCATCTGAACGATGACATCCGTGCCACCGGCCAGAACACGGGTCATTCCGCCGGCCTCGGCGAGCAGCTTGACGGCTGCTTCAACCGTTTCCGGGGCCTCGTATCTCAACATACTCATCCGGTCTCCTTCTCCTTCGCGTCCCTTTTATCTTCGCACTCATTTTGGCCAGCACCATGGACCAGCCACAGCTCCCTTTCAACAGGTACGCTGGCTCAGGCTAGAGGTCCGTTGGTCGGTTGGCCAGATTGGCGCGGTATTGCGCAGTATTGCCCATCACGTGGCCGGCACTAGATTAGCAGACCAATTGGCGCACGTCACTTCCGGATGCCTGCCTTGGAGCCGGGCAGGCTTTCGCCAGCGTGCTGTCCCAACGCAGCGCCAGGGCTCGTCGCGGCCAGGAACCGAAGCATAAAATAGGCAGCACACGCAATCGGTATACAGCTCGCGGCCATCACCAATGTGACAGAGTGCCCAACAGCGGCAGGAATTGTTGCTGAACCGAGGCCGCCGCTATGGGCTATGACACCGGCGATGGCGGCACCGAACGCGGTTCCCAGTGAGCGACTGGAGGTTAAGGCCCCGGCAATCGTGCGTTGCTCGCCAGGCTGCGCAGCCTCCATGGCCCGAGCCACCAAATGGCCGTTATAAGCACCGATGCCGAGGCCAAAGGTTGCGGCAAAAATCGTCAAGAGGGTGAGGTCTGGCATGCGCGCGACAAGGGTAATGGCAACAAGGCTTACCAAAACCACGATCGGGCCCATCATCATGACCAGGCGCTCTAGGCGGCCGGATAGACCTGCGACGCTGAATGCAGAGATGGTCCAGCAGATCGATAACAAGATTGTGGCATAACTGATCCAAATCGGTGAGACGCCATGGACCACCTGCAAGAGGAGTGGCAAAAAGATCATCAGGGATGTCAGCCCCATCGCGTGTAGAGCGAGAATCCACAGAGCCAGTCCAACCGGCCGAGTGAACGATAAAGTATCATTGGGGAACATCTTGTTTATTGCAGCGCGATCCCGCTTAAATGCAAAGGTTACCAATCCGACGGCGATCAGTATCAGCAGAAATCGGGGAATTGCTCCCTCGATCGGACCGGTTGCTGCAACGGCGCAGACCCCTAACGCCAAGGTCGCGAGCCGAAAGAAAGGGAAGGTTGGTGCCGGTTCGGAGGCGTCTCGTTTGGCCAATTCATCCGGGATGCGCCACCACGCAATGACGGCGAACAATACCATCAACGGCACCATCACCCAGAACGATCCGCGCCACCAATCAACGGCAGCCAGATAGCCGCCGACAGCTGGGCCTGCCAAATGCGATACCGTAAAGGTTCCCTGCGCAAGCGCCAGAACGCGCGTTCGCAAGCGCTGCTCGAAGACACTGGTAATCAGGGCAAAACCGCTACCGGTGATCAGACCGCCGGCCCAGCCCTGAACCGCGCGGGCGCCGATCAACCAGCCGATGTTTTCTGCAGTCGCACAGCCCAGTGTGCCAACGGTTAGTAGGCATGCGGCGATAACATAGGTGCGCCGTGCGCCGAACCGTTCCCACAATGGGCCGGTCGAAGAGGCGCCGACGATGGCGCCGATCGTATACAGCATCGCCGTCCAGGTATAGAAGGTCGCGCCACCAATATCAGCCACGACACTTGGCATAACGATCGCTATGACCAGCAGCTGCAGCGAGTGCATGGCGACACCACCAAGCACCAGAAGTGTGTAAAGCGCCTTGCCTTGCAGGAAGACTTCGCGCCATGCGCCCTTATCGTCTGCACTGTCGTTCGTTGCGGGCATTCAGATCATGTTTCCGGTGTGCTCTATTGGGCGGGTTGCAGGATTTTCTTGTGTGCTAAGGTTTTGGCATGATGGTTAGAAGAGGCGGGTAATAATGCGCGCAATGTGGTGTCGGTGTCTATAACCGTTGCGGCCCATAGGGCAAGGGGGCATTCGCATGGCGAATGAAGAGTCGGCTGGATCTAGGCTTCGGTTACAGACCAGCATCTACATGTGCGGCATGTTCTCCAATTCCATGTCTAATCTCATCGCTGTCATTTTGCCGCTCTGGTTGGTCGCTCAGAAGCCAAGCGCCATCGTGATCGGCATCGTGTTGGGCTGCCGGACGTTTTTGCCGCTGTTATTGGCCATTCATGGCGGTTCGTTGATCGATAAGGTCGGTGCGCGCCGGGTGATGTTGTGGGCCGGCATACTTCTGGCGAGTGTCACGTTGCTCTACCCCACAGCGTCATGGCTGCCGTTCATTATGGCAGTGCAAATGATTTCGGGCTTGGCGGCAACCATGGCTTGGATTGGGGCACAGACTTTGATCGGTCAAAGGCTCAAGGGTGATGCAACTTATGCCGGTCGTCTGGCGTTCTGCAATCGGCTGGCGGCATTTGCAGGCCCACCGATGGTGGGTGCGATTTGGGATTTTGCAGGGCCCTGGGCGGCATTTTCGTTTGTCGCCTTTTGGGGGTTGGGTGTGGTGGTTGGAGCGCTCCTTCTGCCCCACAGGTCGCAACCCAGAGCGCGCGTGCGCCAAACGGTCAGGATGGCCACGCTCCTACCTCATATCAGCGATTACACCAGTGCGTTTCGATTGATGGCCATCCCGGCGGTGTTGCTCGTCGTAATGGTCTCAATTCTTCGCGTGGCCGGTGAAGCGATCAATTCCTCGTTCTATGTCGTCTATCTTGGTGGTATCGGATACACCGGCACGGCCATTGGGTTTTTGGTGTCGGCGTTTGCCGTACCTTCCGCGTTTTCAGCGCTGCTGGCTGGTTTTTTCGCGCGCTACTGCAATCCGTATTGGCTGGTTCTGTTTGCTGTTTCCGCAAGCGTCATATTGGTTTCGATTACCCCTTTGTTGGGAAGCTACATTTTGTTGATGATAGCAATGATCATGCGGGGGAGCGTTTCGGGCCTGGTACAACCGATAATGTTATCGATCCTGTCCAAGGCAACGGATGCGACAGAACAGGGCCGGGCCGTGGGGCTCAGAGCGACCGCCAATAGGCTCGGGACGACATTTACTCCGGTATTTATGGGCGCTGTTGCAGAACTCACCGGTATTGAAAATGCCTTCTATGTGTTGGGTGTCATTCTTGTGGTGTTGCTGATTGCGGTCGCTTATTATGTGCGCCGAACACCAGGGTTTGCCGATAATGCGCCAGCGTAAACAAAAGCTCTGCATAAGTGCTATTGTGTGAAAACGTGTGCAACCGCCCGGATAAGGATAACGCTGCTAGTGACCGGTCCAGTTCTCTCCCAGGCCCAACGCTGTGAAATGCATAACGACAATGCCTTCAAGATTGGCTTGTTTGGGTCCAATTGCTCGTCTGGTCGCGCCGTTACATTGGTGCCGGAACGTTGGAGCGGCAGCTGGGCCGACAATCTCAGGCTGGCCAAGATGGCGGATGACATCGGGATCGATTTCATGCTGCCAATCGGGCGCTGGAAGGGGTATGGCGGCGATACTGATTATCAGGGCGCAACGTTCGAGACCATCACATGGGCGGCTGGATTGCTCGCCGCGACATCGCGCATTTCCGTATTCGGGACCGTGCATGCGCCGCTGTTCAATCCTATTATCGCGGCAAAAGAAATGGTCACCGCCGATCATATTGGCGAAGGCCGGTTTGGGCTCAACATCGTTTGCGGTTGGAACGAAGATGAATTCGACATGTTCGGCGTGACGCAGCGTGATCACGAAGCGCGATATGAATTCGCGCAAGAATGGACCGATGCACTCATGCTGGCCTGGTCCGATAAAGATAATTTTGATTACCAAGGCCAGCACCTGAATCTTAAGGGCATTCGTGCCAAGCCCAAGCCCTGGGGAGGGAGCCGGCCAGTCATTATGAATGCCGGTGCCTCAGCCAATGGCCGGCAATTTGCAATTCGAAATTGCGATGCTTTTTTTACGCGAGCATCGCGAACATCGCTTGATGAAACGGCAGAACGAATAAGGGACTTCCGGGCCGAAGCGGCAGCACTTGGCCGGGACATGGGCGTCTATACGGTTGGTGTCGTGACCTGCCGGCCGACCCAAAAAGAAGCAATCGACTATTATCACCATGCGATCGTTGAAAATGCCGACTATGCTGCTGTCGATGGCATACTAAAAAAGAAGAATATTTCGCCTGAGACGGTTGGTCGGGATGAGTATGAAGCGCAGCGCCGGTATTATTGCAACGGCATGGGCGGCTATCCGCTGGTCGGAGATCCAGACAGTGTGGCCGGCGAACTGATCGACCTAGCGAACGCGGGCCTCAAAGGAATTGCAATTTCACTCATCAACTATCTTGATGAGGTGCCCTTTTTTGCTGCAGAAGTCCTACCGCGTTTGCAACAGGCCGGATTGCGGGTGTCTTAGAATTTATCGTCTTTCCGTGGCAGCGTTATGCGGATCGTTGAAGCTGTCGCGCCATCGTCCGCAATCACTGCAGTGCCGCCGTGGCGCATTGCAATTTGACGAACCAGGGCGAGGCCCAGGCCCGTACCGCTTTTGCTCGCCGTCCCTTGTGCGCGGTAGAATGCCTCAAAAGCACGTTCGCGGTCGGCTCTCGGAATTCCCGGCCCGGCATCACTGACATCAAGCCGCACGTTATTTGCGGCTGCCGACAGCGTCACGGTTATCGGTGCTGCGCCGTGCTTTTCAGCATTATCCAGCAAATTGCGAATGAGACGCCTTAGCAAAGCTGGATCGCCTGAAACTGTGGCTGGGGCACCATCAAGCGAACAATCGTCGTAGCGCGCGCACTCTTCGGCGGCGAGGCCCAAGAGGTCAATCGGTTCTCTGACGTCGAGATCATCATTGGTGTCGAGCCGGCTTGCCAATAAGAGCTCATCGATCAGGTTGTCGAGTTCGGTGATATCGGCGCGTAATCGATCAGCAACGGCTGGGTCGGCACTTGGGTCAAGGCGCTCGAGGCCCAAGCGGATACGGGTGAGGGGTGTACGCAATTCGTGTGACGTGTTGGCCAGCAGCATGCGATTGGCAGCGATCAACTCTTCAATGCGGGCTGCGGCACGGTTGAAACTCATGGCAAGGCTTGCAACTTCGTCCTTGCCTTCGACGTTGACGCGCGTTGCAAGGCGACCTTGACCTAGTGTTTCGACGGCAGTCTGCAATTTTTCCAAGCGCCGGGTCAGGCCGCGCACAACCGGGTAAGCGCAAAGCGCAATCGTGCCGGCGATCGCCGACAACATCAGGACCAGACCAATGGCCGGGTGACGCGCTTGACGTGGTAGGCGGGCTACGACCCAACGCCGGTCCGGCAGGCGGATGCTGACGGCGGCACCGGGATGGCCATAATGCCAATGGCCATCCCGGTGGCGGCGGCGCCTGGGTGGTGCGGGAAGCTGCCGGCCGGCAGCGGCGATGAGTTCGCGCCCCGACGTATAGAGCGCGAGGTCGGCGCCGAGTTTCTTGGCTAGGCGTTCAAGAATTTTTTGTTGTTCGGGTTTGGTGGCACTTTCCGGTGGTAAGGGATTGGTGGCCAGAATGCCGATCATCTTGAAGGCATTGGTGTCCGGCCGTCCACCAGACCCGAAGCGCCAGGCAGCGCCGGCGACGATGACGGTCAAGACCAGTGAGGCAATGATCGTCAGATAGATCTTGCGATAAAGACGGTTCAGCATCGGCTATTTCTGCTCCCTGGCGAAAACGTAGCCGGCACCGCGCACCGTGATCACACGCTTAGGCTTTTTGGGGTCTTGTTCGATTTCGGCGCGAATGCGCGAGATGTGGACGTCAATCGAGCGATCAAAAGCTTCAAGCTGTTCGCCCTTTAGGAGATCCATAAGGGCATCGCGCGACATCACCCGCCCGGCATGTTCGGCCAAGGTCTGCAGCAAAGTGAATTGATGTGCCGTGAGGTTGCAGGGCGCGCCGTCCAGGCGGGCTTCCCTGGCTGCACGATCAATTTCGAGTGACCCAAAGCGCAGGACATCATTTGCCTCTTCCGGTTTTCTGGCGCGGCGCAGTATGGCCTTCAAACGGGCCAGAAGCTCGCGTGGTTCAAAGGGTTTGGGCAAATAGTCGTCGGCGCCGAGTTCTAAGCCAATAACACGATCCATGGCATCGCCACGTGCCGTCAGCATCAACACAGGGGTCATTGTCGTGGCGCGCATGGTACGGCAGACATCGAGGCCATCCATGTCGGGCAACATCAAATCAAGAATGACGGCATCGAAAGTATGATTGGCCTGTTGGGTCAATCCGGCATTACCGCTGGCGGCATGGGTGACGCGAAAGCCCGCCCCTTCGAGATAGTCTTTCACCATCTCTGCGAGGCGGGCGTCGTCTTCTATCAGAAGAATTTGGTCCACGGTGTCTAAACTTGGCGTTGGTCATTGTTGCCCCCAAAACAGGAACCGAAGTACCGGTTCCTGCCCTGAGGTTTATGATCTAACCACGGTGCATCCAATGGTGGAAGGCCCGCATACGCCGCTGCATGCGTGAAATCCGTGCATCCAAGTCCTGGCGCTGCTTAGCGGTCAGAACTTCTGAGGCCTTGGACAGGCTCTCCGTCAAGACTTTTGTTGCTGTCTCGACAAGGGCCATTTTCTCCGTCCGTAGTTTTTCAATAGCTTCGCGGTCGATCTTTGGTGACAGCAGGATGGCGCGGATTTGGCCACGTCCTGCAACCAACTGATTGCGGAGAGGGACCAATTTCTCGGCGGCCTCGCGTCCTATTGCGACCAGTTTGTCGGTTTGTTCCTTAGTGGCATCCACCTCGATTGCCAGATGGCGCATAGCGCGTTCTGCACGCTTGCCCACGTACGCCGTGTCCATCGGACCGGACATGAAGTGATGGCCAAAGTGCGGCCCGCGGCTAAAAGCCTTCGTGGCAATCGCGCCGGTGAAGCCGGCGACCAGGGCCAGGGCCACAGCGAAGAAGGCAAATCGCCCGCGACCTCTGCACCGCTTCGGTCTAGTCGTATCTGATTGTGCTGGGGTATTGTTTTGATCTGACATGTGAGTGCTCCTGACTGCATCACGAGAGAGCTTGATTGCTCTTTCATGAAATGCACCTTGGAGCAGCGGCTTTGCTGTAATTTCTCCGCTTTGTAAAGAAGTGTAAAGTTGGATCTGATGGCCTTAGCGGCAGGCGGCAACGGCGCGTTTGGCCATGACGGTAATCAAGTGCGCGCGATATTCTGCGCTTGCGTGGACGTCCGACATCAATCCACCGGGATCGATTTTGATGTCCGCAATGGCTTCGGGGCGAAAGTCCTTGGCAAGGGCGGCCTCCATCTCGCTTGCACGGAAGACGCCATTGTCGCCGGCACCTGTCACAGCAACCCGGATGCCAGCCGGCCCGCGTGAGGCCATAACGCCGACGATGGCATAGCGGGATGCCGGGTTCTTAAATTTCATGTATGCGGCGCGTTCTGGGATGGGAAAACGAATCTCGGTTAGAATCTCATCTTCCTCAAGTGCTGTTGTGAAGAGTGCCACAAAAAAGTCGTCTGCCGGCATCTCCCGTTTGGAGGTGACAAGGGTTGCGCCAAGTCCCAGGCAACCGGCCGGATAGTCGGCGGCCGGGTCATTGTTGGCGATGGAGCCACCGCAGGTGCCGCGATT